>NZ_OZ409823.1:925000-6819656 GCF_979257995.1 Variovorax sp. AC194
GTTATTGGATTATTCTGGTTTAGTTGGATGTAGGCGTGCATTAGGCAAATCCGGTGCACATATACCGAGGCCAACGATCGAGCGGACTTGTCCGTGAAGTGACTGAACGAGGTTCCAGGAAAAGCCACTAAGCTTCAGCTATATACGACCGTACCGCAAACCGACACTGGTGCGCGAGATGAGTATTCTAAGGCGCTTGAGAGAACTCAGGAGAAGGAACTCGGCAAATTGACACCGTAACTTCGGAAGAAGGTGTGCCCTATTAGTGTGTAGTGAACAACGAAGCATGAATGGGTTGCAAAAAATCGGTGGCTGCGACTGTTTATTAAAAACACAGCACTCTGCAAACACGAAAGTGGACGTATAGGGTGTGACGCCTGCCCGGTGCTGGAAGATTAAATGATGGGGTGCAAGCTCTTGATTGAAGTCCCAGTAAACGGCGGCCGTAACTATAACGGTCCTAAGGTAGCGAAATTCCTTGTCGGGTAAGTTCCGACCTGCACGAATGGCGTAACGATGGCCACACTGTCTCCTCCTGAGACTCAGCGAAGTTGAAATGTTTGTGATGATGCAATCTCCCCGCGGAAAGACGGAAAGACCCCATGAACCTTTACTGTAGCTTTGTATTGGACTTTGAACAGATCTGTGTAGGATAGGTGGGAGGCTTTGAAGCAGGGTCGCTAGATCTTGTGGAGCCAACGTTGAAATACCACCCTGGTGTGTTTGAGGTTCTAACCTAGGTCCATTATCTGGATCGGGGACAGTGCATGGTAGGCAGTTTGACTGGGGCGGTCTCCTCCCAAAGCGTAACGGAGGAGTTCGAAGGTACGCTAGTTACGGTCGGACATCGTGACGATAGTGCAATGGCATAAGCGTGCTTAACTGCGAGACTGACAAGTCGAGCAGATGCGAAAGCAGGACATAGTGATCCGGTGGTTCTGTATGGAAGGGCCATCGCTCAACGGATAAAAGGTACTCTGGGGATAACAGGCTGATACCGCCCAAGAGTTCATATCGACGGCGGTGTTTGGCACCTCGATGTCGGCTCATCTCATCCTGGGGCTGTAGCCGGTCCCAAGGGTATGGCTGTTCGCCATTTAAAGAGGTACGTGAGCTGGGTTTAAAACGTCGTGAGACAGTTTGGTCCCTATCTTCCGTGGGCGCTGCAGATTTGAGGAAGCCTGCTCCTAGTACGAGAGGACCGGAGTGGACACACCTCTGGTGTATCGGTTGTCACGCCAGTGGCATTGCCGAGTAGCTAAGTGTGGAAGAGATAACCGCTGAAAGCATCTAAGCGGGAAACTCGTTTCAAGATGAGATCTGCCGGGGCCTTGAGCCCCCTAAAGAGTCGTTCAAGACCAGGACGTTGATAGGTCAGGTGTGGAAGCGCAGTAATGCGTTAAGCTAACTGATACTAATTGCTCGTGCGGCTTGACCCTATAACTTTGATCATCAGATCAAGGTGTTATGCCAAGTTGACGCATTCAAAATACATTCAAGCAAGCGCAAGACAATTGCGCGCTGATTCCAAACTCTATGAATTCGTTTACTTGATCATGTGATCAGGTAAACAACCCTTTATGCCTGATGACCATAGCGAGTTGGTACCACTCCTTCCCATCCCGAACAGGACAGTGAAACGACTCAGCGCCGATGATAGTGCGGGTTCCCGTGTGAAAGTAGGTCATCGTCAGGCTCTTACAGCCCAGAAAACCCCAGTCAGAACATGACTGGGGTTTTTTGCTTTGGGGAATCGGAAAGTAAATAAAAAGCGCGGACATCTTGGATGGCGCTTTTTCTTATTCGGAGAAGCCGGATTCAGGTATTGCGAATACCCAAAGAGTCCATCTCCGCCGCACCAGCGGCAGTCAATTCGCCCAAGATATCTTCGGTCAATTGATCCAACTCCTCGTCTGCAAAGAAACGAAGACGAATAGCGTCCAGGTAAGGTGTGCCTCGAAGCCACGCCGACCAGTCCTCGCGCGAGATGTGCTGCACTTCCAGCAGCTTGAACTTCATCAACACCTTGATCGCATGCCGCGCATGCTTCACCGGATCGCGCTGCAGCCCAGCCAGACGACGACGCGCAGTGATCAACGCGCCGTCGACGTCACTGAACACACGGCCGTGCCCAGGAATCACCTGCAACGGCGCAAGCTCCTCAATGCAATCGAGCGTCGCCGCGATATCGCCAAAAGACGGCTCCCCCGCCAGCTCGGGAAATGCGACACCAAAACCGTTCTCCCACAGCGCATCCGCGGAGATCAACGTCTGCGAAGCTGGATCGAACAAGATGATCGAGTGCGGATCATGGCCAGGCGCACCGTGGACTTCCCACGCGCTGTCACCAAGCCGGCACTCCGTCCCCGGTCGCAGCAATCCGGTGAACCAAAAGCGAGGACAGACCTGCCCGGTCGCAAGAAAACTCAAGGCGCTTTCGTCCCATCGCTCCACCAGCGCCGCTTCCCCTGGGGGAATATCCGTTCGAAGTGACGGATAGCGCTGCTGCAACGCCGCGTTTCCACCGCAATGGTCGCTGTGCAAATGCGTATTCAGCACGCGGTCCAGCGGCCGGGAGCCCAGCGCCGACTCCACCAGTGCCAACGTCTGCTCGGCATGCGTGGCATAGCCGGTGTCGACCAGCGCGGTCTCGTCCGACCCGACGAACAGGATGTTGTTCGACGACAGCCACCCGCGCTCGAACACGACGACATTCGCCGGCAAGCCGGCGCCCGCCGCGGCGTGGCTCATTCAGGCGCCCGCACTGGTGCGAAGCTCGCGCCGCAGGATCTTCCCGACGTTCGTCTTCGGCAGCGAATCGCGAAACTCGATGTGCTTGGGTCGCTTGTACCCCGTGAGTTGCCCGTTGCAGTACTGCAGCACCGCGTCTTCGGTCAGGTTCGGATCCCTGCGCACCACGAAGACCTTGATCGCCTCGCCCTGCTTCTCGTCGGGAACGCCCACCGCCGCGCATTCGACAACACCGGGGCACAGCGAAATCACGTTCTCCAGCTCGTTCGGGAACACGTTGAAACCGCTCACCAGGATCATGTCCTTCTTGCGATCGACGATGCGGCTGTAGCCATCTTCCTGCATCACGGCGATATCCCCGGTCCGCATGAAGCCATCGGCGGTGAACGCGGCGGCCGTCTCGCCGGGCTGGTTGTAGTAGCCCGTCATCACGTTCGGGCCCTTGATGCACAACTCGCCCGATTCGCCCACCGGCATCGAATTGCCGTCGTCGTCCTTGATTGCGATCTCGATGCTCGGCAGCGGCAACCCGATCGTCCCGGTGAACTTGGTGTTCGACACCGGGTTGTTCGTGCCGATCGCGCAGGTCTCGCTCATGCCCCAGCCTTCGATCATCGGACAGCCCGTCGCCTCGAACCACTTGCGCGCCGTGCCTTCCGACGCGGCCATGCCGCCCGCCTGCGAGACAAACAGCGTCGAGAAGTCGATCGACTTGAACTCCGGATGCATCAAGAGCGCATTGAACAGCGTGTTCACCGCCGGCAGCATATGGAACGGCCGTTTCTTGAGCACCGCGATGAATTTGTCGAAGTCGCGTGGGTTCGGGATCAGCGTCATGTGCGAGCCCTGGCGGATCACCAGCAGGCACAGCGTCAGCGCGAAGATGTGATACAGCGGCAGCGCCGCGATGCTGTTGACCTTCGCGAGGTCACCGGCCCGCGACAGCGCCGGCGTGAACCAGGCCTCGGCCTGCAGCGTCGCCGCGACGATGTTGCGATGCGTGAGCACCGCGCCCTTCGACAGCCCGGTCGTGCCGCCGGTGTACTGCAGGAAGGCGATCGAATCGAGCGTGCTCTGGTCCGCTGCCAGCGTGCGCCCGCGGCCTTCGGCGATGGCTTGCGTGAACGGCGTCACCGTGCGCCCGTCGCTCAGTGGCAGCTTGTACGGCGGCACCATCTTGGCCAGGTGGCGCACGGCGATCGTGATCCACGCGCCATACAGGCCGCCGAGCAGATCGCCCATCGAGGTCATCACCACGTGCTTGACCGGCGTGCGCTCGATCACCTGCTCCAGCGTCGACGCGAAATTCTCGAGGATGACGATCGCCGTCGCGCCCGAGTCCTTGAGCTGGTGCTCCAGCTCGCGCGCGGTGTAGAGCGGATTCACGTTCACGCAGGTATAGCCCGCGCGCAGGATGCCGCACATCGTGACCGCGAACTGCGGAATATTGGGCAGCATGATCGCCACGCGCGCCCCGGGCTCCAGCCCCTTCGATTGCAGCCAGGCGCCCAGCGCCTTGGACAGCACATCGAGCTCGCCGTAGTTCATCCAGCGCTCCATGCAGACCGAGAACGGCCGGTCCTTGTAGCGACCGAACGCCTCCTCGAACATGTGGGGCAGTGACCGGTATTGCTCGGGATCGATCTCCTGAGGCACGCCGGCCGGATAGTTCTGTCGCGCGGATGTCTGCATGCAAGCTCCTTTGGCGCGGATTGTGGGAGCCAGGTGCTCCCAGCCGCCAGCGGGCTTGTCCTAGGGTGCCTGCGCGCGCTGTCGCGCAGGCGATAGATCGCGACTCTGCGATCAGGCCTTGCCGGTCTCGCCCGGCAGCAGCACGCCGGGCTCGATGTCGGCCTGGACCTCGAGCGCCTCGTAGATCGGCGTGAAGTCCGGCGCCGTGAGATCGAAGAGTTGCGCGAAGTCTTCGATCACGAAGTAGTTGCTCTGGTAGGTGTCGATCTTGTAGCGCGTGCGCATGGCGCGCAGCAAGTCGAGCGGCAGCCGGCGCGGCTCGTCGCTGAGCACCGCGTGCTGGAGCTCGCCCACCGAGCTCAGGATGCCGGCGCCGTAGGCGCGCAGTCCGTCGGGCTGGCGAATCAGGCCGAACTCCACCGTGTACCAGTAGAGCCGCGAGAGCTTCTCGCCCGCGCCCAGCTCGTGCGCCTTGATGCCGCCCGCGCCATAGCGCTGCACGTAGTCGGCGAAGGTCGGATCGAACAGCATCGGCACATGGCCGAAGAGGTCGTGGAACACGTCGGGCTCCACGATGTAGTTGAACTCCTCGGGTTTGCGGATCCAGTCCGTCACCGGGAACTTGCGGTTCGCCAGCAGCGTGAAGAAGGGCAGCTCCGGAATCAGCCCCGGCACCGCGACGATCTCCCAGCCCGTGGCCTTGTGCAGCCGCTCGTTGATTTCGTCGAAGTGCGGAATGCGGTCCTTCACGCCCAGCGAGGGCAGGGCGTTGATGAAGGCATCGCAGGCCAGGCCCGGCAGTTGCGCGGCCTGCCGCTCGTAGAGCCGCCTGTAGGTGTCGTGGTCGGCCGCCGTGTAGCTGGCCCAGTCCTGCGGGCAGGTGTAGTCGGCCTGCACCGAGCCGCCGCGCGAGTAGTCGCCGCGCGGCGGGCGATCGGAGGCGCCATAGACGGCGGGAATGACAACGGCGGCGGGGGTATCCATGGGAATCGTGTTTCTCGGGTTATTTGAGCCAGCGGTCCATCGTGCGCTGGAAGTCGCCGCCGGCCTGCTGCAGGTGCAGCCACTGGTCCACGTAAGACTTGAAGGCCACGTCGTCGCGCGGCAGCATCCAGGCCATTTCGCCGTATTGCAGCGGCTTGTCGGGGTTCACCGCGCACAGGCCCGGCTTGAGCTTTTGCTGGGTGATGGCCTCGGCCGCCTCGGTGACGAACACGTCGGCGCGGTTGGCCAGGATCTCGTCGAAGATCGTCACGTTCTCGCCGTGCAGCGTGAGCCTGGCCTGCTTGAAGTTGGTGCGGGCGAAGCGCTCATTGCTGCCGCCCGGATTGAAGATGACGCGCGTCGAAGGCTGGTCGATCGCCGCGACGCTCTGGTACTTGGCCACGTCGGCGCAGCGCGCGATCGGCGTCTTGCCGTTGACCATGTAGGGTGCGCTGAAGAAGGCGCGCTTTTGCCGGTCGGTGGTGACCGATACGCCGCCCACAGCGATGTCGCACTTGCCCGCGGCCAGGTCCGGCAGCAGGTTGGCCCAGGTGGTCTTGATCCACTCGGGCTTGGCGCCCAGGCTCGCGCTGAAGCCCGTCATCAGGTCGACGTCGATGCCTTCGAACGAGGCATCGGTCTTCTGGAAGCTGAAGGGCTTGTAGTCGCCCGGCGTGCAGATGCGCAGCACGGCGGCCTTCTGCACCGCGTCCAGGTGCGAGGCGCCCGTGGCCGTGGCCGCCGGCGCCATCGCGCAACCCGAGAGAACGGCGGCAGCCGCCGCGATGAAAGTCAAACCGATCGAAGACGTGCTGCTGCGCATGCTGGCTCCTGGGCAATAAGGCCGGTTGAAAGGGCCCTTATTTTGCGGCGGTCAACACGCCGCGGCGCATCTGGTCGAGCTCGATGCTCTCGAACAGCGCCTTGAAGTTGCCGTTGCCGAAGCCGTCGTCGCCCTTGCGCTGGATGAACTCGAAGAAGATCGGGCCCAGCTGGTTCTCGCTGAAGATCTGCAGCAGCAGGGCGTCCTTCTTGCCGTCGATCAGGATCTTGCGCTTCTTCAGCTCGGCCACGCTCTCGCCATGCTCGGGAATGCGCTTGTCGACCAGCTCGTAGTACGTGTCGATGGTGTCCAGCAGCACGACGCCCTTGGCGCGCATCGCATCGACGGTGTCGTACAGGTTGTCCGAGCCCATCGCGATGTGCTGGATGCCCTCGCCCTTGTACATGTCCAGGTACTCCTGGATCTGGCCGGCCTGCTCCTTGCCCTCTTCGTTGATCGGGATGCGGATCTTGCCGCAGGGGCTGGTCATGGCCTTGCTCTTCACGCCCGTCACCTGGCCCTCGATGTCGAAGTACTTGATCTCGCGGAAGTTGAAGAGCTTCTCGTAGAAGCCGGCCCACACGTTCATGCGGCCGCGGTACACGTTGTGCGTCAGGTGGTCGACGTAGGTGAGGCCATTGCCCACCGGCGACAGCGCCTGCTGCGGCGACACGCCCGGCAGCGCCTCGAAGTCCACGTCGTAGAAGCCGATGTTGCCGATGTCGCCCGGCTGCGCACCGTTCTTGCCCGGCCAGCGGTCCACCAGGTAGATCAGGCTGTCGCCCACGCCCTTGATGGCGGGAATGTTCAGCTCGCCCGGGCCGGCCTTGTCGGCGAAGCCCCAGGCGCCCAGCGCGGTGGCGCGCTCGTAGGCCTGCTTGGCGTCCTGCACGCGAAACGCGATGGCGCAGACGCTCGGGCCGTGCTCGCGCGCAAAGCGCTGCGCGAACGAATCGGGCTCGGCATTGAGGATGAAGTTGATCGTGCCCTGGCGGTACAGCAGCACGTTCTTGTGGCGGTGCTTGGCCACGGCCGTGAAGCCCATGCGCTCGAACACCTTGCCCATGGCGACCGGGTCCGGTGCCGCGTATTCGATGAATTCGAAGCCGTCGGTGCCCATGGGGTTCTCCCAAGGGGTGAAGGCGGGTGCGTCGGCTTGGCTCATGTGCGGTCTCCAGAAAGTGGGGGATCGAATAGGTAAGGGATCGGCGAAAACGCCAGTGCTGCAATGTAGGTTGGATGCCGCTCAAGTTTTCAGCGTTGTTGGGCGCGTTGGATGGCAAATGCGCAGTAAAACTGCAAAAATAGAAGAATGGAAGCACTCGACAAGATAGATCGGCTCATTCTGCGCACGCTGCAAGCAGACGGGCGCGCAACTTACGACCAGCTTGCAGAGCAGGTCAGCCTGTCGCCCAGCGCGGTGCTGCGGCGGGTCAAGCGCCTGGAAGAGAGCGGGGTGATCGACCGCTACGTGGCCCTCGTGCGTCCCGAGGTCATCGGCCTGGGCCTCACGGCCTACCTGAACGTGCGGCTCGAAAAGCACACCGAGACCCACAAGCGCAACCCGATGGACCTCTTTCGCGCCAGTGTGCAGACCTGGCCCGAGGTGGTCGAATGCGCAGCCCTCACGGGCGACATGGACTACCTGCTGCGCGTCGTCGTGGCCGACATGGCGCACTACAGCCGCTTCATCATGGACACCCTGCTCAAGCACCCCAGCGTGGAAGACTGCAAGACCAGCTTCGTGCTGGACCGTGTCAAGGCCACAACGGCTGTTCCCGTTTAGCCACACAAGGTTGCTCGGGCGCCACGGGCTTTGGTACTGGGTCACGAATGTGTCCCAGAAGTGTCCTTGCGGGCTTGTTGATTAAGGGAAAACCCTTACATTCAACCCATGCTTACCGCCAAGACCCTTCTCAAAGCGTCTCTCGGCCTCGGCTCTTTCCTGAAAGCGCCGATGGTTGAGACCCAGCCACGCGCCGTCTCGTCGCCCCAGCCCGTCATGGTGCCGATCCGCTCGATCGGCCCCCGCGAGCGGGAGCGCATCGCGCAGCACCTCTTTGCGCTCACCCCCCACGACCGTTACCTGCGCTTCGGCTACGCCGCGGCCGACGAGCAGATCCAGCGCTACGTCGACAACCTCAATTTCGAGCGCGACGAGATGTTCGGCATCTACAACCGCCGCCTCGAACTGATCGCGATGTCCCACCTGGCCTTCGCGCCCGGCGACCAGCACAGCGACTGCGCCGAATTCGGCGTCTCGGTCTCGGCGCACGCCCGCGGCCGCGGCTACGGCGCGCGCCTTTTCGAGCGCGCGGTGGTCGTGGCCCGCAACGAAGGCGTGGGCATGCTCTTCATCCATGCGCTGAGCGAAAACGCCGCCATGCTCAAGATCGCCCGCAACGCCGGCGCCACCGTGGTGCGCAGCGGCGCCGAAGCCGAAGCGCATCTGCAGCTGCCGGAGGCCACCTTCGACAGCCGCATGAGCGAAATCGCCCTGGAGCACTACGCCGCGGTCGACTTCGCCCTCAAGAGCCGCGCCAAGCAGTTCTGGGCCTTCCTGGCCAGCCTGCAGGAAGTGCGCAGCGGCATGAGAGACGCCCGACGTAAATCTGCGCCTTGAGCGTCCCCAAGGCCAATGAAACGGCCTGTGACGCCTGTGCGGTAGAGCGTGTCACACGCAATCCGTTATCCTTGCCTCTCTTCAACTACGCCCTCCCGCAGTGGCCGAACCTCACCCTGAACGCGCACCCGTAGAACGGGAAGACAAGCGCGGCTTCCTCCAGAAGCTTGCCGAATTCATCCACCCCGGACCCGACTCGCGCGACGAGTTGATCGAGACCTTGGCCGATGCCGAGGACAACGAGGTGATCGGCGCCGAGTCGCGCGTGATGCTCGAAGGCGTGCTGCGCATGGCCGACATGACCGCCGGCGACGTCATGGTCGCCGCGCCGCGCATGGATGCCATCAACATCGATGCGCCCTTCGATGCGCTGCTGCACCTCATCATCGACACCGCGCACTCGCGCTTCCCGGTGTACGAGGGCGAAAAAGAAAACATCATCGGCATCCTGCTCGCCAAGGACCTGCTCAAGCTGCAGCGCGCGCCGGGCCTGAACATCCGCGCCTTGCTGCGTCCGGCCACCTTCGTGCCCGAGAGCAAGGGCCTGAACGACCTCTTGCGCGAATTCCGCGGCAACCGCAACCACCTGGCCATCGTCATCGACGAATTCGGCCGCGTGGCCGGCCTCATCACCATCGAGGACGTGCTCGAGCAGATCGTGGGCGAGATCGAGGACGAGTTCGACATCGCCGAGGACGAGGGCGACATCTTCGGCCTGGCCGACCACACCTACCGCGTCTCGGGCGACACGCCCATCGAGCGCGTGGCCGAGGCCTTCGGCATCGTGTTCGACGAAGAGCAGCTCTCCGAAGACTTCGACACCATCGGCGGCCTCATCGCCCACGAGATGGGCCACGTGCCCAAGCGCGGCGAACACCATGCGATGGGCGGCTTCGACTTCGTGGTGCTGCACACCAAGGGCGGCGCGGTGCGCTGGTTCAAGGTGTCGCCGGCGCGCGGCGGCGACACGGCCGACTGATGCCGCTGCCTCAAGCAGCGACGGCGCGCCCCTCTCACGCCTTGCGCGCCTCCCCCGCGGTTGCCCGGTTTCGACTGCCCGGCCTCGTGCTGGCCGGAATGGCCCAGGCGCTGTCGATCGCCTGGCCGCTCGACGGCAGGCCGCTGTGGTGGCTTCAACTCCTTTCGATGGGCGCCCTGGTCTGGCTGCTCGGCAGCCTGCGCGCCGAGGGCGCCGGGTGGCGCCGCGCCGGCCTTCACGCCTGGCTCTTCTCGACCACCTGGCTTACCGGCAGCTTCTGGTGGCTCTTCATCTCGATGCACACCTACGGCGGCATGCCGGCGCCGCTCGCGGCCATTGCCGTGCTCGCGCTCGCGGCGGCACTCGGGCTGTACTACGCCGTCGCGGCCGCATGGTTCGTGGTGCGCGGGCCGAAGGGGCGCATCACTGGCGCGCTGGTCTTTGCCGCACTCTGGACGCTCGCCGAGCTCGTGCGCGGCAGCTGGTTCACCGGCTTTCCGTGGGGCGCCAGCGGCTATGCGCACGTCGAAGGTCCACTGGCCGCGTGGGCGCCGTGGATCGGCGTCTATGGCATCGGCGCTGTCGCCGCGTTCGCGATGGCGCTCATCGCGCTGCTGTCCCTGTCACGCATTACCGAAGCCGTCGGGGCACTGGTGCTGGTCGCGCTCGTGTTCGCATTCCCGCACATCACGCCGTCACTGCGCGGCACCAGCACCGGCAGCCTCCAGGTCGCGCTCCTGCAAGGCAACATCCCGCAGGACGAGAAATTCATTCCGGGCGGCGGCATCGAGACCGCCCTGCGCTGGTACGGTGAACAGCTGCGCGACGCCAAGGCCTCGCTCGTCGTCACGCCCGAAACCGCCGTGCCCCTGCTGCCGCAGCAATTGCCGGCCGGCTACCTCGAAGCGATCGAGGCGCGCTACAGCAGCGGCACGCAGGCCGCCATCGTCGGCCTCCCGCTGGGCGACCGCGCCGGCTACAGCAACGCGGTGCTCGGCTTCCAGCCCGGTGCAACGCAGCCGTACCGGTACAGCAAGCACCACCTCGTGCCCTTCGGCGAATTCATTCCGCCGGGCTTTCGCTGGTTCATCCAGATGATGAGCATCCCGCTCGGCGACTTCCAGCGCGGCGGCCTTGCGCAGGCGCCGTTCGTCTGGCAGGGCCAGCGCATCGCGCCCAACATCTGCTACGAAGACTTGTTCGGCGACGAGATCGGCGCGAACTTCCGCGACGCGGCGAGCGCGCCGACGATCCTGCTCAACGTGAGCAACATCGCGTGGTTCGGCGATTCGGTGGCCATCGACGAGCACCTGGCCATCTCGCGCATGCGTTCGCTCGAATTCGCACGGCCGATGGTGCGCGCGACGAACACGGGCGCCACCGTCGTCATCGACGCCGAAGGCCGCGTGACGCACCAGCTGCCGCGCCTCACGCGCGGCGTGCTCGAAGCCACGGTCGAAGGCCGCACCGGGCTCACGCCCTACGCGCGCTGGGTGGCGCCGTTCGGCCTGTGGCCGCTGTGGATCGCGATGCTCGCGATCGTCGCCATCGCCTTCGCGATGGGCCGCCGCCAGCGCTGAGCGCCTTCAGCTCGCGGGCCGCACCGGCCAGTCGCGCAGCTTGCCCGGGTTCAGCAAACCCATCGGATCGAAGCGCTGCTTCACCGCGATGATCTCGGGCGGCAACGGCCCGCCCGCCTTGCCGTCTTCCACGATGTTCACGTGCGGGTTGTTGATGTGCACGTTGTGCGCGCGGTGGATGTCGATGATCTCCGCGAGCCGCGCCTCGGTGCGGAAGCGCACGAGCTGCAGCCCGCTGCACGTCATTAGCCCCGCCACGTTGCGGATGAACTCGACGTGCATCATCACCTCGCCGCCCAGCAGCTTTTCCATCTCGACGATCTGCTCGACGTGCCTGCCGGGGATGAACCCGCTCTGCAGATAGGTCAGCGTGGGGTCCACCTTCAGCGCATGCAGCGTCGTGTGGTTCCAGGTGAATTCCATCAGCGTGCGGTTGCTCTTCTGCACCTCGGCCGCGGTCTTGCGGTAGCCCACGGTGCCGCCGTGCGCCTCTGCCAGTTGCAGCAGCGCCGGCTCGCACGATTCAGCGACCAGCGACAGCACGGTGTGGCAGCCCTTGGGCAGGTGCGCCGCGAGCTGCGCGAGGTGATCGGCGATGGGCGCCGCGAAGAACGCGATCTCGCGCTTCACGATGCCCGGCCCGTTCGCCAGCTTGTCGGCGAAGTGCAGCGCGTTCTCGAAGCTGTCGAAAGTCACCAGCGTCTCGAGCCATGGATGCGCGGGCGCGAGCGCCACCTCCAGCTCCAGCACGAGCCCGTTGGTGCCCCACAGGTGGTGCATGCGCATCGCCTCGGCGCCGCGCAGCTCGACGATCTGCGGCTCAGGCTCGATCGTCATCGCGCGGATGCCGAGCACATTGCCGGGCGCGCCGAGCGGCCCGTAGTTGATCGAACCCACGCCGCCGAAGCCGCCGCCGAACAGGCCGCCGAGCGTCGCGCTGCGGTAGGTGGACGGCACGCAGCGCATCTCCTGCCCCGAAGGCTTCGTCTGCTTTTCCAGCTCGCCCAGGCGGATGCCGGCCTGCGCGCGCGCCACGCCGGGCTGCACCCAGAGGCAGGCGTTGTAGCCCGTCATGTCGAGCACCACGCCACCCGCGAGCGGCGTGGTCTGGCCGTAGTTGCCGGTACCGCTGCCGCGAATGACGATCGGCACGCCACGCCGCGCGCACGCACCCACCACGGCGCGGATCTCGTCCTCGCTGCGCGGCCGCACGACCACGTCGGCGCGCTTGTCTTTCAGCTGGCGATTCAGCACGGGGCTGAACCACGAGAAGTCCTGCGAGAGCCGCGTGACGCGCCCTTCGTCGGTGATCCAGTCGAGGTCGGGCAGTTCGAGCAGCAACTGCTCGATGGCGGAGGCGGGAGCGTTCATGGTCGTCGTCAATTCGTCAATGTCAGCAATGTCAATCTTGGGAAAGTTCGCTCGCATGCCACGAGCCCAGCGCCACCTTGGTGAGCCAGGCCATCAGCACGAAGAGCGCCACGCCGGTCAGCGAGATCAGCAAGAGCGCCGCGAACATGCGCGGAATGTTCAGCTGAAAGCCCGCCTGCAGGATCTGGTACGCGAGCCCCGCGCCCGAGCCGCCGGTGCCCGCGACGAACTCCGCCACCACCGCGCCGATCAGCGCGAGGCCGCTGGAGATGCGCAGGCCCCCGAAGAAGTACGGCAGCGCGCTCGGAATGCGCAAGCGCACCAGCTGCTGCCAGCGCGTCGCGCGGTTCAGCTTGAAGTAGCTCTGCAGATCGGGGTCGATGCTGCGCAGCCCCAGCGTCGTGTTGCTGATGATCGGGAACAGCGCCACGAGCGCCGCGCACACCGTCATCGCCGCCACCGGGTTCTTCACCCAGATGATGATGAGCGGTGCCACCGCGACGATGGGCGTCACCTGCAAGAGCACCGCATACGGAAAGAGCGCGGTCTCGATGCGCTTGCTCTGCACGAAGAGAAACGAGATCAGCACGCCCGCCACCGTCGCCAGCGCGAACGACAGCACGGTGATCTTGAGCGTGACCAGGAGGGCGCTGCCCAGCGGCGCCCAGTCGGTCACCAGCGTCTGCATCATGAGGTAAGGCGAGGGCACCAGATAGGGCGGCAGCTCCATCGCCACCACCATCCACTGCCAGAGCGCGACCAGCACCACGCCGATCAGCACCGGGTACAGCACGCGCTGCACGCGCGGTTGATTCAGGAGCGGCGTGCGCTTCATCGCGCGTGCTCCTCGTCGCCCTGGCTCGCGCGCAGCAGGCTGTCCTGCAGCCGCTTCGCATACTTCGCGAACTCGGGCGTCACCATGAAATCGGCGCTGCGCGGATAGGGCTCGTCGATCTGGAACTGCTCCACCACGCGGCCCGGGCGCGCGGCCATCATCACCACGCGGCTCGAGAGGAACACGGCCTCATGGATCGAGTGCGTCACGAAGATCACCGTGAGCTTCTTCTTGCGCCAGAGCTCCAGCAGATCGGCATCGAGCCTGTGGCGCGTGATCTCGTCGAGCGCGCCGAAGGGCTCGTCCATCAGCAGCAGGTCGGGCTGCGTGACCAGCCCGCGCGCGATCGACACGCGCATCTGCATGCCGCCCGAGAGCGCACGCGGCAGCGCGCCGGCGAACTTCTCCAGCCCCACGAGCGCGAGCGATTCCGCGACACGCGCATCGGCCTCCTTGCGGGGCACGCCGGCCAGGTCCAGCGGCAGCCGCACATTGGTCTGCACGCTGGCCCACGGCATCAGCGTGGGCGACTGGAACACGAAGGACATGCGCCGCGCGCTGTCGTGCAACTGGCTCACGGGCTTGCGCCACACCAGGAGGCGCCCGTCGGTCGGCTCCAGCATGCCCGCCACCATCTTGAGCAGCGTGCTCTTGCCGCAGCCCGAAGGGCCGAGCAGCGTGACGAACTCGCCTTCGGCGATCGACAGGTCCACCGGCAGCAGCGCCTGTGTGCCGTTGGGGTAGGTCTTCTCGGCCGAGAGCACTTCCACCGCGGGCACGGCAGGCGCCACTGGCGGCGCGAGGGTGTGGGGTTCGATGCGGTTCACTAGAGAGGTTCTCCGGCATGCAGCTGCGTGGGAAATGCGCGTTGGACGCCGCGGGTTCTTCGTGGAACACCGCGGAACCGGCTTTGCCGGGCCGCTGGTGTTGCCCCCGGTAGGGGGTTGGCGAAGCGACACGAAGTGCGCGCAGCCTGGGGGCGAGTCAAGGAATGACCTTGGCGTCTTTGACGAATTCCGTCGTGTAGGTCTTCGCCAGTTCGACCTTCGCGGGGTCGAGCAATTTCGAGGTCACGAGAAAGTCGTAGCTCGCCTTGGCGCGCGCATCGGTCATCACGCCGATGCCCAGCTTGGCCGCGTCGCCGCCGGTGACCATGCCCATCTCCTTGAGCTTGGCCACGCTGTAGGCCAGCTGGTCGTCGGTCATGTTGGGGTTGTCCTTCTTGATGAGCGCATTGGCCGGCGCCGGGTCGGCCAGGTAGCTCTTCCAGCCCTCGGCCGAGGCCTTCACGAACGCGGCGACCTGCTTGCTGCGGTCCTTCACCGTCTTCTCCATGCATGACACGGTGGTCGCATACGCGGGAAAGCCGTGGTCGCTGAACATCAGCACGGTGCTCTTCACACCGGCCTTCTGGATGGCGTAGGGCTCGGAGGTCAGGTAGCCCTGCTGCGCGGTGTTCTTGTCCGCCACGAAGGGCTGGATGTTGAAGGTGTAGGGGCGCGTCTGTTCGTCGGTGAGGCCGAACTTGGCCTTGAGCCACGGCCAGTAGCCGCGGTTGGCCTGCGCGCCGATCAGGAGCGTCTTGCCCTTGAGGTCTTCGAACTTCTTCACGTCCTCGTGCGCGATCAGCACCTGCGGGTCCTTCTGGAAGAAGGCCGCGACGTTGACCACCGGCACGCCGCCTTCGCGCACCTGCATCATCTGGATGTCGCTCGAGCCCATGATGCAGTCGGCCTGGCCGGCCGCCATCATCTGCGTGATGTTGACCTGCGGGCCGCCCATCTTGATGGTCACGTCCAGCCCGTACTTCTTGTAGATGCCTTGCGCCACCGCCTGGTAGAAGCCGCCGTGCTCGGCTTGCGCGTACCAGTTGGTCATGTAGGTGAACTTGTCCTGCGCATGTGCGGGTGCGACTGCGGTGAACAGCGAGAGCGCGGTGGCGCCGGCCAGGGAAAGAGCGAAGGAACGCATGGTGGTGACCTCTCGAAGGCTGGATGAAAAAGAAGAAGAAAGCCGATGCAAGACGCGCGCCGCGCGCCTCAGGCCGGAGCGAACGACTGCTGGATGAAGCCCTGCTGGTGGCCGCGCTCCCAGGTGGGTTCCTCGCGCACCACCCAGCGCAGCGCATGCAGCTCGGTCAGCGCCTGCACCCAGCTGTCGGAGAGCGTCTCCAGGATCTCGATGCCCTGCTCGCGCGTGGCGCTGGTCGGGTCGCCGATCACGCCGCTCGGGCCGAAGTCGCGCGCGGTCCAGGCGCACGCGGGGCGGCCGTCGGCCGACAGCAGCTTGATCGGGAAGGGCGGCGGAAAGTTGGCCGCCGCGCGCTCCATGTGCACCGTGTCGGGCGCGAGCGCGAGCATCAGCGCGGTCTCGGAATGGCCGGCGTGCATCGACAAGCGCTTTTCCTGCTCGCTGATCTGCTTGCTCGACGCGTTCGGCAGGCGCGACACGCCGTGCGGCACCACCACGTAGTCGCCATGCCGAAGGCGCAGTTCGCGCGCCGCCATCTCCAGCACCTGCGGCTGGCCGCCGTGGCCGTTGGCGAACAGGAGTTTCCTGAAACCCGCGCGGTAGACCGACTCGCCGATCTCGGTCACCGTCGAGAGCAGCGTGGTGCCGGTGAGCGTCATCGTGCCGGGGAAGTGCAGGTGCTCTTCCGACTTGCCGTAGGTAATGGTGGGCAGCGCGAAGGCGCGCACCTCGGCCGGCAGCTTCTCGAGCGCCCGGCCCATCACGCCCGAGGCGATCACACTGTCGACCGAGCACGGCAGGTGCGGGCCGTGCTGCTCGATGGCGCCGCAGGGCAGCACGATGACCGTGTTCTCGCGGTCGGGGAGCGCCGCGATTTCGGTCCAGCTCAGGTAGGGCAGGAAGCGGTGGGGCGGGATGTAGCCGTGGAGCATGGGAGTCCTTGTTCTTTGCTTACTTGGGAAAGAAGGGCGTCGCGTCGCCGTGCGTCACGCGGCCGTCGCGCAGCACCACGCGGGTGGCGGTGCGCGAGGGCCAGCCGTGGCGGTCGGCCTGCGTGAAGAGCACGAGATCGGCTTTCGCGCCCACCAGCGTGGGCGCCGTCGTGGCGGGCGCGCGCTGCAGCCAGTCGCCGCGGCACAGCGCCTGCGACCAGGTGTCGAACGGTTCGTCGAGCTGCGCGACCAGCGCGGCCGTGCCCAGCGCCTCGACGGGGTCGAAGCTGCCGAGCCGGCAGAACGGGTCCTGCACGTTGTCGCTCGCGAACAAGAGCGGAATGCCGCGCTCGCGTGCTTCCTTCACGAGCGTGATGCCGCGCAGGCGCGGCGTGCGGCCGGTGACGGCGTCCTGCAGCAGCAGGTTGGTCGCGGGCAGCGAGACGACGGTGATCGGCGTGCGCGCCACCGCATCGAGCGTGGCGAGGGCCTCTGCCTCGGGCTGCACCGCGAGCGCGCAGATGTGGCCGCAGACCACGCGGCCCTCGAAGCCGATCTCGCGCAGGATGCGCGCGGTGGTCTTGAGGCCGACGGCCGCCGCGTTGAGTTCCTCGTCGACATGCAGGTCGATGTCCAGGTCGCAGGCCTGCGCCGCATTCAGCAGGTTGCGCAGCGCGTTCTCGCTCCAGTTGGTCGAGTGCACGAAGCCGCCGAGCAGCGCATGCGGCCCCGTGGCCTTCACCTGTTGCGCGAGGCGCAGCGCCTGCGCCGCGTCTTCGAACAGCGGCAGCTTGACGAGGCTCACCTGTTCCAGCCGAATCCGGCCCGCCCATTCCTGCGCGAGCTCGGCCAGCACCGGCCAGGCCAGCGGCACCGCATCGGGCTCCCACCAGTCGACGTGCGTGCGTACATGCGTGGTGCCGCATTCCCAGGCCCACTGCAGGCCGCGCGCGGCGCGCTCGCGCACGTCGCCAGCACTCCAGTGCACGCGGTCGGCCAGCATCGCATCGATGGCGCCGAGCAGGCCCGGCTGCACATGCTTCATGCGCGGCAGCGTGAAGGCCTTGTCCAGGTGCGTGTGCGCATCGACGAAGCCGGGGAGCACGAGGGTGCCGGCGAGGTCCCAGCCCTCAGGGGAGGGCGCGGCATCGTCGATGGGGCGCACCGACTGCACGCGCCCGGCGTCGAGCGCGATGCGCGCGAGCACCGGCACGCCATCGCGCTGCGGCCAGTCGGCGGGCAGCAACCAGCGCGGCAAGCGCGCGTTGTCGAGGAGCACGGGCGCGTTCATGCGAAGCGCGCCATGGCATGGCCCACGCGCGCCATGAAGCGCTTCAACTGGGGCTCGGTCGCCACGTTCATGTGGTAGTGGGCGTGGTAGTCCACGCGGGCGCGCTGGCCGGTGAGCCGCTTCATATAGCGCGTGACGATCTTGCGCGGCGGATCGCCCATGTACCAGGCCAGCCAGCGCGGCCGCCCGTAGGTGACCACGGCGCTGATGCGCGTGATGTGCGTGAGCATCGGCTTCACGTTCGCCGGATCGCTGATGTCGAAGGCCACGCCCGGCATGAAGAGCCGGTCGAAGTAGCCCTTGAGCATCGCGGGCAGCCCGAAGCACCACGTCGGAAAGCAGAACACGATGCCCTCGGCCCACTGCAGCCGCTCCACATACCGCTGGAGCGGCAGCTGGTTGGCCGGCACGTCGTGGTAGCCGAACCGCTCCTCGCGCGAGAGCACCGGGTCGAAGCCCTCGGCGTACAGGTCGCAGTCGTCCACCTCGTGCCCGACCGCGCGCAGGTTTTTCAGCACCTCCTGGTGCAGGGCCGCATGGAAGCTGGTTTCGACGGGGTGGCAGTAGACGACGAGCACGCGCATGGTGTGTTTGACCGCTTAATCAGAGCAAGTGGTCAGGTTATGCAAGCGACGTGCCAGTCCGGATGCACCGGACTGGTGATTTCTCCTTGGATTGCGCTGTCGGGCCCCGGCAGGCCCGGCCGGGTCAGCCTTCGAGCGCCGGCGCGTCGCCCGACATGCCCAGGCTCCAGAGCCGCAGCGCCACGTGGATCTCCAGCGCCCGGCTCGCGTTGCCCCAGTGCCCCAGCAGTTCCTCCACGCTCGCGAGGCGCTGGCGCACGGTGTTGACGTGGATGCCCATGCGCGCGGCGGTCGTCTTCGCGTTCTGGTTGTTGTCGAAATAGGCCAGGAGCGTGGCAGTCAGTTCCGATCCGCGCTTCCTGTCATGGCCCATCACGGTGCCGATGGTCGCGTTCAGGAAAGTGTTCAGGCTCGCCTGGTCGTGCGTCTCGAAGAGCACGGAGTACAGCGCCATCTCGTTCTGCCCGACGATGTTGCCCCGCATGCCCAGCCGCCCCAGCACCGACAGCGCGCGCCGCAGCGTCGCGTACAGCGCCGGCATTTCGGCGGGCGTGCGCACCGGCCGCGACAGCACGCCCCGGTAGGCATCGCCGAGCTCGCTGCCGGCGAACGCGGTGAACTGGGCCAGCACGTCCTGCGCCTTCGTCGCGCCGCACACGATGACCAGCACGCCGTCCACCTCATCCATCACGAGATCGGACAGCGGCGCGCCCGCCCGCAGGCGCCGCGCCCAGAAGCCCGGCCGGGGCTGCTCCATCTCGACCACCATCAGCGAGATCGGCTGCGACAGGTCGAGCCCGAAGCGCTCGGCGCGGTCCTGCGTCAACGCGGGCTCGTCCTGCCGCGGCGAGATGAGCGTGTGCAGCAGCGCGGAGACATCGCGGCTCTTGCTCGCTTCCACGCGCTCCTGCGACAGCAGCACGACGCCGATGACGCTCGAGCTGCGCTCGAAGGTGCGCAGCGAAATGTCGCGCAGGTCCTCCTGCCGGAAGAGCAGCACCGCGCCGAGAACGTCGTTGCCGCCGATCACCGCGATCGCGCGGCACAGTTCGCCACCCCGCGTGTAGGCGACGGCCGAGCGGCCGGCCTGGCGGCTTTCGCGCAGGGCCTGCGCGAGCGCGGCGCTGTGGTCGTCGTGCGGCGCGTAGGCATCGGCCGCCGTGCCCGCATAGCCCGGTGCCGTGGCCCGGCCGATCACTTCGCTGGCTTCGTCGAGCACCAGCACGCTGCCGTTGAGGAGCTGCGCGACCGACTCGCACAGCGCACCGAGCGATGCGCCCTTCGCGAGCAGCGAGGTCAGCTGCTCGTGCGCCTCGGCGGCCTCCTGCACGTCGCGCGCATGCCGCTCCAGTTCCGCGCGCGCGAGGTCCGCGTTCTCCAGCGCCGTCTTCGCTTCCGCGAAGGCTTTTGCGTTGTTGATGGCGACGGCCGCGTGCGTGGCGAGCGTGCAGAGGATCGACACGTTCAGCGCCGTGTGCGTGCGGTGGTAGCGGTCGGCCACGAAGAGCAGGCCGATCACGTTGTCGTCGCACATGAGCGGCGCGCCGACCAGCGCGGCGACGCCTTCGTCCCTGAAGGTGTCGTCCAGCGCGGCGTCGTGCGCGAAGCGGTTGTCGTGCAGGTAGTCGGGCGTGAAGAAGGGCAGGCGCGTGGACATCACGATGCCCGCGACGCCCAGGTTCCTGCCGGCCGTCATCTTGCCGGTGCGGTCGGAGATGGCGCCGTCGGCCACCACCACCTGGAACTCGCCGCTCGCCGCGTCGTAGATCGTGAGCCAGCACAGGTGCGCGCCCATCAGCTTGCGCGCGCGGCTCACGATGGCCTTGAGCAGGCCCGCGAGGTCCAGGCGGCTGGAGAGGTCCTGCGCCGACTCGATCACCGCGAGCATGCCGCGCTCGCGCTGTTCGTGGAGTTCGAGCCGGTTGCGCAAGGCCATCGCCATGCGCACCAGTTCCACCAGGCCCGACTTGCGCTGCAGCGCATCGGGCAGCGCCTCGACATGCGCCAAGCACGCGGCGAACTCTTCGGCGGAGGCGTTGCGGTGCAGGAGGCCGATCAGCTCGGGGGCGATCTCGTCGGCCGTCTGGCCCAGCGACGGGCCGATCGTTCGCTTTCTTTCTTGGGGCAGTGCCGGCATAGGGCGCGAAGGCTAGCAGAACGATGCGTGCATGGGCATGGGCCCAAGCCCTAGTTCCCGCGTGTGCGCGCCGCGCGCGACAGGGATCACATCGCGCGGGGCCCGCATGTGTGTCTGCCGCACATAGGTTTGCGCGGGCGCCTTCCGGACACTTGCCGTGCTGCACCGTTCACGAGACATCACGACAAGACAACCATGAGCATCATCGATTCACTCCGGCCCGCGCCCGGCCTGCGTGTCCTGGTCACCGCGGGCGGCGCCGGCATCGGTGCCGCGGTGGCGCGCGCATTCCGCGAGACGGGCGCGCGCGTGCATGTCTGCGACATCGACCGCGGCGCGCTCGACCGCCTGGCCGACGAAGCGCCCGAGATCACATCGAGCATGGCCGACGCCTCGGTGCCCGAAGACGTCGACCTCGTCTTCGACGACGTGCAGGGCGCGCTCGGCGGGCTGGACGTGCTGGTGAGCAACGTCGGCATCGCGGGGCCGACCGGCGCGATCCAGGACCTGAACCGCGGCGACTGGGAGCGCACGGTGTCGGTGAACCTCAACAGCCAGTTCTATTTCGCGCAGCGCGCGGTGCCCCTGCTGCGGCAGTCCACGCAGAGCCCGTGCCTCATCGCGATGAGCTCGGTCGCGGGTCGGCTGGGCTACGCATTCCGCACGCCGTATGCCGCGACCAAGTGGGCCATCGTGGGCCTCATGAAGTCGCTGGCCATCGAGCTCGGTCCGCACGGCGTGCGCGTCAACGCGATCCTTCCGGGGACGGTGGAAGGCGAGCGCATGAACAGCGTGATCGGCGCGCGCGCGGCCACCGCG
The DNA here is from genome assembly GCF_979257995.1 of Variovorax sp. AC194. Classification (NCBI taxonomy): domain Bacteria; kingdom Pseudomonadati; phylum Pseudomonadota; class Betaproteobacteria; order Burkholderiales; family Comamonadaceae; genus Variovorax; species Variovorax sp. AC194. Next base: position 946,373 of record NZ_OZ409823.1, read on the forward strand.
GGCGTGTCGGTGGACGCGATGCGCGCGGAGTACCTGCGGAAGATCTCGCTGCGCCGCATGGTCACGCTGGACGACGTGGCGGCCATGACGCTCTTTCTCTGCTCGCCCGCGGCACGCAACGTGACCGGCCAGGCGATCAGCGTGGACGGAAACATGGAATACCTCTAGCGCCCGCGCGGCCGCCGCGCCCCTTTTCTCGATTTCCTTTCATAAAAAGCATGGAGACATCAATGCACAAGTTCAACGCACTCGCCTTCGCCCTCGTTCCCGCGGTGGGCCTTCTCTGCGGCGCCGCATCGACCGCATCCGCCGCGCCGGTCAAGATCGGCGTGCTCGAAACGCTCTCGGGCCCGCAGGCCTCGTCGGGCCAGGCGTACCGCGCGGCCGTGCGCTATGCGATCGACCAGATCAACGCCGCGGGCGGCTGGAACGGCGAGCCCGTGCAGCTGATGGAGTACGACAACCAGGGCGGTCCCGCGGGCGCGGCCGACAAGCTCAAGGCTGCGGCCGCGGACGGTGTGCAGCTGATCGTGCAGGGTGCCTCGTCGGCCATCGGCGGGCAGATCACCGAGGACATCCGCAAGTACAACCTGCGCAATCCCGGCAAGGAAATGGTCTACCTCAACGTCGGCGCCGAGGCGCTGGAGCTCACCGGCGAGAAGTGCAACTTCCACCACTTCCGCTTCGGCGGCGATCCGCAGGTGCGCACCAAGGCGCTCGTGAGCGCCATGAAGCAGGCCAACGCGCTGGGCACCAAGGTCTATTCGATCAACCAGAACTACTCCTGGGGCCAGGACATGGAGAAGGCCATCGCCGACAACGCGGCGGCGGGCGGCTACCAGGTGGTCGAGAAGACGCTGCACGACGTCAACAAGGTGCAGGACTTCGCGCCCTACGTCGCGAAGATCGCCGCGTCGAAGGCCGACTCGGTGCTCACGGGCAACTGGTCCAACGACCTGCTGCTGCTGATGAAGGCATCGAAGTCGGCGGGCCTGAAGGCGCGCTTCGGCACGGTCTACCTCGACCAGCCGGGCAACCTCGCCAACGCCGGCGACCTGGCCGTCGGGCACTTCGTCGTGCAGACCTTCAACCCCGAAGCGGGCGGTGCCGAAGGCGAGCGCTTCGTGAACGACTACAAGGCCAAGACCGGCCACGTGCCCGTCTTCATCGAGCCGCAGACCGTCTTCGGCATGGCGATGGTGGCCGACGCATTGAAGCGCACCAAGCCCGAAGGCGGCGCGCTCAACGTGAACGCGTTCGCCAAGGCGCTGGAGGCCACCACCATCAAGACGCCGATGGGCGACATGAGCATGCGCGCCGCGGACCACCAGGCGCAGCTGCCGATGGTGGTGTCCACGGTCACCAAGGATGCGAAGTTCAAGGTGGACGACACCGACATGGGCTTCAAGCCGGTCAAGCGCTTCTCCGCGCAGGAAGCCTCCACGCCCGCGCAGGCCAGCTGCGCGATGAAGCGGCCCGGCTGAGCCCGCGCCCCCGCTGAATTTTCAACAAGCCAGCGGGACGCGAGCGTCCCGCGCGGCGCAGCTTCGGCTGCCGAAAAAACCTATGGACCAGACCATCGTTTCCCTCATGAACGGCGTCATCTACGGCCTCCTGCTGTTCATGGTGTCCGCCGGGCTCACGCTCATCTTCGGAATGATGGGCGTGCTCAACTTTGCGCACGCCTCGTTCTACATGCTCGGCGCGTACTTCGCGTACACGCTGCAGGGCGCGATCGGCTTCTGGCTCGCACTGGTCGTTTCGCCGATCCTCGTGGGGCTGGTGGGCGTGGTGGTCGAGCGATTCTTCCTTCGGCGGGTGCACCACCACGGGCATGCGCATGAGCTCCTGCTGACCTTCGGCCTCTCGTTCATCGTGGCCGAATCGATCAAGCTCTTCTTCGGCAACTTCCCGGTCGACTATCGGATTCCCGCGGCGCTCGACGTCTCGGCATTCACCGTCGGCGGCGCGCAGTACCCGGTGTATCGCCTCCTGATGGGCGGCGTGGCCATCGCGATGTTCGTGGTCATCTACCTGCTGCTCACGCGCACGCGCGTGGGCATCGTGGTGCGCTCGGCCATCTACAAGCCGCGCATGGCGGAGGCGCTGGGCCACAACGTGCCGCTGGTGTTCATGGGCGTCTTCGGCGTGGGCGCGGCGCTCGCGGGCCTCGCGGGCGCGGTGGCCGGCGCGTTCTACACGACGAACCCGAACATGGCGCTCGAACTGGGCGTGATGGTGTTCGTGGTGGTCGTGGTCGGCGGGCTGGGCTCGCTCGGCGGGGCGATGCTCGCATCGCTGCTGATCGGCGTCGTCACCTCATTGGCGGTCGGCGTGGACAGGAGCCTTGCCGACCTGTTCGCGCTCTTCGGCGCCGGTGAGTGGGCCACGAGCGTCGGAGGCCTCATGACGCTGAAGGTCTCCAGCCTCTCCGCGACGATTCCGTTCGCGCTGATGCTGCTGATCCTGCTCGTGCGGCCCAGCGGCCTCATGGGCGAGAAAGCGTGAAGCGATGAAGACCGGTCTTCTCCTCGTCCTCGCAGGCGTCGCTGCGCTCGTCGCGCTGCCGTTCCTGCTGTCGCAGGGGCTGCTGAACGCGGCCATCCAGATGCTCATCGCCGCGCTGTTCGCGAGCGCCTACAACCTGCTGTGCGGCCAAGCCGGCATGCTGTCCTTCGGGCACGCGGCCTACTTCGGCGTCGGTGCGTTCGGCACCGTGCATGCGATGAACGCCATCGGCGGCGCGGGGCTCCTGCCCACGCCCCTGATGCCGCTCGCGGGCGCCGCCTGCGGCCTGGTCTTCGGCGGCATCGCGGGCTGGTTCGCAACCAAGCGCACCGGCACCTACTTCGCGATGATCACGCTCGCGATCGCCGAGCTCGTGCATTCGCTCGCGCCGCACCTGAAGGGCCTCTTCGGCGGCGAGGCCGGCGTGTCCACCATGCGCATGCCCGCGTGGGGCCTGGATTTCGGATCGACCACGCAGGTGTACTACCTCACGCTCGCGTGGGTGCTGCTGTCCGTGCTGCTGCTGTACCTGTTCACGCGCACGCCGATGGGGCGGCTGGCCTATGGCCTGCGCGAAAACAGCCACCGGCTGCGGTTCCTCGGCTACAACGTGCACGGCCTGGGCATGCTGGTGTTCGCGATCTCCGCGATGTTCTCGGGCATCGCGGGCGGCCTGCAGGTGGTGTCCAACGAATCGGCGAACTACGTGGTGTTCGATCCGGCGCTCTCGGCCGCGGTCGTGCTCAACACCTACATCGGCGGCGTGAAGGTGTTCCTCGGCCCCGCGTTCGGCGCGGCGCTCATGACCTTCTTCGGCTACGCCGTGTCGGACCTCACGCAGTCGTGGCTGCTCTACCAGGGCATCCTGTTCGTGCTCGTGATGATGTTCATGCCCTCGGGGCTCGCGGGCCTGATCGGCACCACCGGGCGCCTGCGCCAGCGCATCGGCGTGGCGCAACTGGTGCCGCTGGCGCTGCTGTCGATCGCCGCCGCGGTGCTCCTGAGCATGGGCGGCGCGTTCGCGGTCGAGATGCTGCAGCGCGTCTTCTCGCAGGACTACCGCGCGATGGCCAAGCTCGCCAAGCTCGCCGCGGACGGCGCGTGGCCGCCGGTCACGCTGCTCGCGCGCGCCTGGTCGCCGACCGCGGTGACTACGTGGGCGGTGCCGGTGCTGCTGATCGGCGCGGGCGCGCTGCTCGCATGGTTCGGCCAGCGAAAGCTCAGGCACGCCACCGAGCGTGCGGGAGGTGCCGCATGAGCGAGCCGATCCTCAGCATCCGGGGCTTGCGCAAGGCGTTCGGCCCGACGGAAATCATGCGCGGCGTGGACCTCGACCTGCACGGCGCCGAGCGGCACGCGCTCATCGGCCCCAACGGCGCGGGCAAGTCCACGCTCTTTCATCTGATCTCGGGGCACCTCGCGCCGAGCGCCGGCACGATCCATTTCGACGGCCACTCGATCGGCGGCCGCACGCCGCAGGCGATCAACCGGCTGGGGCTCGCGCGCTCGTTCCAGATCACCAACATCTTTCCGAAGCTCAGCGTCTTCGAGAACGTCCGGCTCGCGGTGATGCGCCCGCACGGGCTCGCGTACGCGTTCTGGAAATTCATCGACAGCGACCGGCGCGTGCGCGAAGAGACCTACCGGCTGCTGGAGCTGGTGCGGCTCGCGGCCCGCGCGGACGCGATCGCGGGCGAGATGGCCTATTCCGAACAGCGCTCGCTCGAGATCGCGATGACGCTCGCCTCGGATCCGAAGGTGATCCTGCTGGACGAGCCGATGGCGGGCATGTCGAACGAGGAAACGCACTACACGGCCGAGCTGATCCTCGAAGTGACGAAGGGCCGCGCGCTGATGCTCGTGGAGCACGACATGGACGTGGTGTTCTCGCTCAGCGACCGCATCAGCGTGCTGGTCTACGGCCAGGTGATCGCGACGGGCACGCCCGACGAGATCCGCGCCAACGCGAGCGTGAAGGAAGCCTACCTGGGCGAGGAGGTGGCCGCATGAATGCCGCGACCGAAACGCTGCTGCACGTCGAAGACCTGCACGCTCACTACGGCAAGAGCCACATCCTGCACGGCGTGAACCTGCAGGTGGCGCGCAATGAAGTGGTCAGCCTGCTCGGGCGCAACGGCTCGGGACGCTCGACCACCATGAAGGCCGTCATGGGACTGGTCATGCCGACCTCCGGAAGCATCCGGCTGCAAGGCAGCGAGCTCGCGGGCGCGCGGCCCTACGCCATCTGCCGCGCCGGCATCGGCTACGTGCCCGAGGAGCGCGAGGTGTTCGCCAACCTCACGGTGGACGAGAACCTGCGCATGGGCGAGCAGACGCCCGTCGCCGGCGCGCACCGCTGGCGCATCGAGGAGATGTTCGACTACTTCCCGCGCCTGAAGGAGCGCCGCAACACCAAGGCCGGCAGCATGTCCGGCGGCGAGCAGCAGATGCTCACGATGTGCCGCTCGCTCTTGGGCAATCCGCTGGTGCTGCTGATCGACGAGCCCACCGAGGGCCTCGCGCCCAAGATCGTGGCGCAGGTGGCCGAGTGCATCCGCGACATGCACCGAAAGGGCGTCTCGGTCGTGCTGGTCGAGCAGAAGCTGGCCATTGCGCTGAAGGTCTCCACGCGCGTGTGCGTGATGGGGCACGGGCGCATCGTCTTCGAGGGCACGCCGCAGGAACTGGCGGCCAACGAGAAGCTCGTGGCCGAGTGGCTCGCGGTCTGACCTCTCTCTTTTTTCCATTCACTGCTGCGAGTCCCGACATGGCAACCACAATCACCCAAGACAAGGTCATCATTTCCTGCGCGGTCACCGGCTCGGTCCACACGCCGACGATGTCCGAGCACCTGGCGCTCACGCCCGACCAGATCGCCGAGCAGGCCATCGAAGCGGCGGAGGCGGGCGCCGCCATCCTGCACCTGCATGCGCGCGACCCGAAGGACGGCCGGCCCTCGGCCGATCCGAAGATCTTCGATGCCTTCGTGCCGCGCATCCGCGACGCCACCGACGCGGTCATCAACATCACCACCGGCGGCAGCACGCGCATGACGCTCGAGGAGCGCCTGGCCTATCCGCTGCAGGCCAAGCCGGAGATGTGCTCGCTGAACATGGGCTCGATGAACTTCTCGATCCACCCCGCTGCGCGGCGCATCGCCGAGTGGAAGCACGAGTGGGAGAAGCCGTATGTCGAAGGCATGGAGGACCTGATCTTTCGCAACACCTTCCGCGACATCAAGCACATCCTGAAGGTGCTGGGCGAAGACTGCGGCACGCGCTTCGAGTTCGAGTGCTACGACGTGGGGCACCTCTACAACCTCGCGCATTTCGTGGACGAAGGGCTCATCAAGGGGCCGCTCTTCATCCAGAGCATCTACGGCATTTTGGGCGGCCTCGGGCCGGACCCGGAGAACCTCGTGGTGATGCGCACCACCGCCGACCGCCTCTTCGGGCGCGACGGCTACCGCTTCTCGATCCTCGGCGCGGGCCGGCACCAGATGCCGCTCCTGACCATGGGCGCGGTGATGGGCGGCAACGTGCGCGTGGGCCTGGAAGACAGCCTCTATCTGGCCAAGGGCCAGCTCGCGAAGTCGTGCGCCGAGCAGGTGCGAAAGATCCGCCGGATTCTCGAAGAGCTGTCGCTCGAGATCGCTACGCCCGACGAGGCGCGCGCGATGCTGGGCCTGAAGGGCCGGGACGCGGTCGCGTTCTGAAAGCGCTCGCCCGAAACAAGCCATTCATATCAATCAGGAGTAGCAATGAACAAGTTCTTGAAAGGCCGCGTGGCCATCGTCACGGGGGCCGGCAGCGGCCTGGGCAAGGCGCATGCGATGGCGCTCGCGCGGCATGGCGCGCGCGTGGTGGTCAACGACGTGGCGGGCCGGCACGAAGGCTCGCCGGGGCGCGCGGTCGCCGACGAGATCGTGCGGGCCGGCGGCCTTGCCATCGCCGATGGTGGCAACGTCACCGACTTCGCGCAGATGGAGCAGATGGTGGCGCGCGCCATCGGCGAATGGGGCCGCGTCGACATCCTCGTGAACAACGCCGGCGTGCTGCGCGACAAGACTTTCTCCAAGATGTCGCTCGACGATTTCCGGCTGGTGATGGACGTGCACCTGATGGGCGCCGTCAACTGCGTGAAGGCCGTGTGGGAGCACATGCGCGAGCGCCGGTACGGCCGCATCGTGATGACGACCTCGTCGTCGGGCCTCTACGGCAACTTCGGCCAGTCCAACTACGGCGCCGCGAAGATGGCGCTCGTGGGCCTCATGCAGACGCTGGCGCTGGAGGGCGCCAGGCAGAACATCCGCGTGAACTGCCTCGCACCGACGGCCGCGACGGCCATGACAGAAGGCGTGCTGCCGCCCGAGGCGCTGGCCCGGCTCGCGCCGGCCAGCGTGAGCCCGGGGCTCGTCGCCCTCGTCGGCGAGGACGCGCCGACGCGCACCATCCTTCTCGCGGGTGCCGGCAGCTTCGAGAGCGCCAACGTCACGATGACGCAGGGCATCTTCATCGGCGATGCGGAAGACCCGGTGGCGCAGATCCGCTCGCGCATGGAAGAGATCCTGGACCGCCAGGACGAGCGCGTGCCCGGCACGGGGTTCGAGCAATACCAACTGGAGCTTTCCAAGGCCGGCATCGAGATGGCGCTGCCCGGCGCATAGAGCACACGCCGCCGCACGGCGAGGGTTTTCACTGCATGGGGGCACCACATCGGATTCGCCCCCGCGGTGTCGGGTTCGCACATTGGATTCGGGAGGGGCGCGCGCGAGACTTTGTCGGGCCTCGCAAGAAGGCCGCGCAAGCAACCTGCAACGACATCGGAGACAGACCCAATGAAATCCAGTAATCGAGACCTGGCCCTCGTGGCCGCGGCCTGCCTCGCAGCGACCGCCATGCTCGCCGGCTGCGGCGGTGGCGGAAGTGGCGGCGGCGGCTTCCCGTTCGTGACCCTGCCCCCGGCCGCACCACCGCCCGCCGCGCCGCCCCCGGCAGCGCCGCCGCCGCCTTCGCAACCCGTGGCGCTCACCTGCGACCAGTTGCAGGGCATGACCGTCGCCGCCTCGGCGATCGGCCTGCCCACCTCCGGCGCCACCGTGACGTCGGTGAAGACCGTGGCCGCGAGCGGCAGCGGCGCGGCCGCTGTGCCCGAGTACTGCGAGGTCGCGGGCAAGATCGCGCCGGTCGACATCACGGCGCCCAACATCCTCTTCCAGCTGGCGTTGCCCACGCGCTGGAACCAGAAGGTCGTCATGTTCGGCGGAGGCGGGTTCAACGGCACCATTCCGAGCGTCAAGAGCAACGTGCCCAACGGCCCCGTCGACCAGCCGACGCCGCTCGGCCGCGGCTACGCCACCTTCGCGAGCGACTCGGGCCATCAGGCCAACGCGCTCGGCTCGCAGGACGGCTCGTTCGGCCTGAACGACGAGGCCGTGCGCAACTTCGGCGGCGACGTGCTCAAGAAGGTGCACGACGTCGCACTCTCGCTGGTGAAGGCGCGCTACGCGGCCAGTCCGGTGAAGGCATATTTCGCGGGCGGCTCGACCGGCGGGCGCGAGGCGCTCACGGCCATCCAGCGCTGGCCCGCGGACTGGGACGGCGCAATCGCCTGGTACCCCGCGTGGAACGACGCGTCGGCGCTCCTGGCCGGGCACCGCATGAGCCGCGCGCTCGCGCAGCCGGGCGCCTATCCCAATGTCGCCAAGCGCGAGGTGCTTTACAAGGCCGCGATGGAAGCCTGCGACGCGCTCGACGGCGCGACCGACGGCCTCATCAGCAACCAGAACCTGTGCAACGCGCGCTTCGATCCGTCGACCGCCACGCTCGCGGGCGTCGCGGTGCGCTGCGCGGGCGGCACCGACACAGGCAACACGTGCCTCTCGGATGCGCAGATCACGGCACTGAAGACCATCGATACGCCGACCAACTTCAACTACCTGCTCGCGAGCGGGGAGACGCAGTACCCCGGCTACAACGTGTGGGGCGCGGACCTGGGCATCACCACCTGGCCTTCGCCGCTGGAGCCGGTGGTGACGTTCCTCGCGTTCGGCACCTCGCCGCCCGGGCGCCCGATGCCCGCGACCGCGCCCTACGTCAGCGTGCTGACCGACCAGTGGATCAAGTACTCGGTGACGCGCGATCCGCTGTACGACTCGCTCTCGCTCGATCCGGAGAACGCCGGACCCTGGGCCAACCGCATCAGCGCGCTGAGCACGCAGCTGGACGTCAGCACCGACATCTCCGCGTTCAAGGCGCGCGGCGGCAAGCTGCTGCTGGCCCACGGGCTGGCCGACGTGCTGGTGAGCACGCGCGCCACCGAGCAGTACTACCAGCGGCTGCAGTCGCGGCTGGGGCTCGCGGAGGTCGATTCGTTCGTGCGCTACTACGAGGTCGCGGGCCTCGGCCACGCGGTGAGCAGCGTCTTCAACGCGACGTGGGATTCGCTCACCGCGCTGGAGCAATGGGCCGAGAAGGGCACCGCGCCCACGGGGCAGGTGACGACCGACACGGCCGGCGTGCCCGGCCGCACCCGGCCGCTGTGCGACTACCCGAAGTGGCCGGCGTACAAGGGGTCGGGCGACGTCAACCTCGCGGCGTCCTTCCGCTGCGCGGACTGAGGGCGTCCGCTCAGGGCTTGCGGGGCGCGGGCCAGAGGCGCACCACCAGAGCGGCTGCCGCCGTGCCGGTCGCGAGCCACGTCACGCCGGCCCAGCCCCACTGCGCGAGCGCCAGCGCGCCCAGCGCCGAGCCGGCCGCCATGCCGATGAACATGCTGGTGAACAGCACCGCGTTCAACCGGCTGCGCGCGCCGGGCTCGATGCCGTAGACGATGGTCTGGTGCGCGATCAGCGTGGCCTGCAGGCCGAGGTCGAAGCCGACGGCCGCGATCGCCAGCAGCCACAGCTGCGCGTGCGGCAGCATCAGCGGCGCGAGGCCCATGGCGGCGAACGACACCACGGCCAGGCCGGCGCCCAGGCGCGTCACCAGTTGCGGGCCGCGCCGGTCGGCCAGGCGCCCGGCCAGCGGTGCCGCGAGCGCGCCCGCCGCACCGGCCAGCCCGAAGGCGCCGGCCGCGGCGCTCCCCAGGTGGAAGGGCGCGCCGTGCAGCATCACCGCCAGCGTCGACCAGAACGCGCTGAAGCCCACCGCGAGCAGCGCCTGCGCCAATGCCGCGCGGCGCAGCGCGCCGTGGCGTGACCACAGCGTGCCCAGCGAGCCGAGCAGCGCGCCGTAAGCCAGGTGCGTGGTCGGCCGGAAGCGCGGCAGCCCGCGCCAGGCGGCCGCGCCGATGAGCGCGATGCTGGCCGCCGCCGCGATGAACATCGCGCGCCAGCCGAAGTGCTCGGCGACGAACCCGCTCACCACCCGCGACAGGAGGATGCCCAGCAGCAGCCCCGTCATCACCGTGCCGACGGTCTTGCCGCGCGAGGCTTCGGGCGCCAGCGTGGCGGCGGCGGGCACGATGTCCTGCGCCATCGTGGCCGCCAGGCCGATGGCCAGGCTGGCCGCGAGCAGCACGCCGATCGACGGCGCGGCGCCGGCCACCAGCAGCGCGGCGCAGAGCGCGGCCGCCTTGATCAGCACGATGCGGCGGCGGTCGAAGCGATCGCCCAGCGGCGCCAGCAAGAGGATGCCGAGCGCGTAGCCCAGCTGCGTCAGCGTGGGAATGAAGCCGACCGCGCGGCCGGAGGCGCCGATGTCGGCGCCCAGCACGCCGAGCATCGGCTGCGCGTAGTAGAGCGACGCCACCGACAGGCCCGCGGCGGTGGCCAGCAGCAGCACCAGAGAAGCCGGCAGCGTCTGGCCGTCCGGTGCGGCGCCGGGGTGGGCATGCAGTGTTTGAATGGATGACATGGTGATAACCCTTGGTTTTTCTGGCTAGGGCTGGAATGTGCTCCTCTTGAGGTGTACTTGGTAGCCCTGTGGGTTGCACAATGTCCATACGTGATGCGCATAAAGAGCGAGGAAATGCCGAATTCACCCCCCGCCGCCGACCGCATCGAGCTGATGCAGACCTTCGTCCACATCGTCGAAGCCGGCAGCCTCTCGGCCGCCGCATTGCGGATGGGCGCGACGCAGCCCACCGTGAGCCGCCGGCTGCAGGCGCTGGAGCGCTCGCTCGGCGTGCGGCTCTTGCGCCGCTCCACGCACGCCATGAAGCTCACCGAAGACGGCGAGCGCTGCTACGAGCGCGCCAAGGAACTGATCGCCAACTGGCGCGCCTTCGAGGCGGACCTGCGCGGCGTGGGCGACGAGCCCGAGGGCACGCTGCGCGTGGTGGCGCCGCACGCGCTGGGGCAGCGGCTGCTGGTCGGGCCGTTGGCCGAGTATCTGCGCGCCTATCCGCGGGTGGCCGTCGAATGGCTGCTGCACGACCGGCGGCCCGACTTCATCGCCGAGGGCGTCGATTGCGCGATCCAGGTCGGCGAGGTGACCGACACCATGGCGGTGGCCATCAAGCTCTCGGAGGTGCCGCGCGTGGTGGTCGCCGCGCCGTCGGTGCTGGAAGGCCGCAAGCCCCCCACGCACGCGTCGGAACTGGCCGGGCTGCCCTGGATCGCGCTGCGCACCTTCTATCGCAACGAGGTGCAGCTCACGCACCGGCCGAGCGGCGAGCTCGCGCGGGTGCCGATCCGCCCGCGCATGAGCACCGACAGCCTCTATGCGCTGCACAGCGCCGCGGTCATGGGGCTGGGCGCCTGCATCGGCTCGGCCTGGCTCATGAACGACGACATCGCCGCAGGCCGGCTGGTGCAACTGGTGCCGCAGTGGCATGCGGCGCCGCTGCCCGTGTACCTGACCTATTCGCCCGCGCGCTTCCAGCCCGCGCGGCTGCGCCGCTTCATCGAGGTGGTGCGCCTGGCGATGGCCGACCCGACGGGCCGCGCCTGGGAGGTCAGGGCGTCGGCTTGATGCCGCAGCCGCCCAGCACGAACGCCACCAGCTCGCGCGCGATGGGTTCGCGGTCGATGGGCGCATCGGGCGGCAGGCCCAGCATCACGCGCGTCTGGATCGCGTAGTCGGCGTAGCTCTGGGTCATGGCCCAGATGTGCATGAGCAGGATGCGCGCATCGAGCGGGCGCATCTGCCCGCGCGCGATCCAGCCGTTGATGATGTCCACCTTCTTCTGCGTCCACGCCCGCGCGTTGGGCCAGTAGCGGTCCAGGTTGCGGCCGCCGTCCAGGATCTCGCGGGTGAAGATGCGCGACATCTCGGGGCTGTCGATGGCATGGTCCAGCTTCTTGCGGATGTAGTCGCCCAGCACGGTGGCCGGATCGCTCGCGTCCTCGAACGAGAACACCACCTTCCAGGCGTGCAGCACCTGCATGAGGAGCTCCTCGTAGAGCTCTTCTTTGCCGGCGATGTAGTAGTGCAGCTGGGGCTTGGTGAGGCCGGCGCGCGCGGCGATGGCCTGCGTCGAGGTGCCCTTCAGGCCATGCAGGCTGAACTCGGCCACCGCCGCGGTGCGGATGGCGGCCATGATGCGCTCGCGCCCCGGGCGTGCGCGCGACAGCGGGCCCTCGGGGGCGGGCATTTCCTGGGCGGTGGCGGGGGGCAGGGCGGCGGTGTCGGAGGTCATGCTGGAGGGTTGGCGGCGTGGCGCCGGTCGATGGTAATCCTTGGCGCATGGCCGCCCGCCGTGCCGCAAGGCATGGCCGCATGCAGTGCCGGCATGGCCGCAGGGCGCATGCGGGCACGGTTCATGTATCTTCCTCGCCGCTTCCAGACATTCACCTCAGACCAAGGAGTCTTCCATGTACCTCTCTCCCCGTTTCAGGGCCTTCGCCGCGGGCGCCGCCCTGCTGGCCGCCAGTGCCCTTGCGCAGGCCCAGCAAGCGCTGCCGAACGTGGTGATCCTCGCCACCGGCGGCACCATCGCCGGCGCCGGCGCCTCGGCCGTCAACAGCGCCACCTACGCGGCCGCCAAGGTCGGCGTCGACAAGCTCATCGCCGGCCTGCCCGAGCTCGCCAAGGTCGCCAACGTGCGCGGCGAGCAGGTATTCCAGGTCGCATCGGAAAGCCTCACCAACGACAACCTCTTGACGCTGGCCAAGCGCGTCTCGGCGCTCTCCAAGCAGTCGGATGTCGATGGCATCGTCATCACCCACGGCACCGACACGCTGGAAGAAACCGCCTACTTCCTCACGCTCACCGTGCACACCAACAAGCCGATCGTGGTGGTCGGATCGATGCGCCCCGGCACGGCCCTCTCGGCCGACGGCGCGCTCAACCTGTACGACGCGGTGAACGTGGCGGGCAGCAAGGACGCCGTGGGCAAGGGCGTGCTGGTGACGATGGGCGACAACATCGACAGCGGCCGCGACGTGAGCAAGAACGTCAACATCAAGACCAGCGCGTTCTCCAGCCAATGGGGCCCGCTCGGCATGATCGTGGAAGGCAAGAACTACTGGTTCCGCGCGCCGGTCAAGCGCCACACCATGAATTCCGAATTCGACATCGACAGCATCACGGCGCTGCCGCCGGTGGAAATCGCGATGGGCTACGAAGGCGTGTCGTCGGTGGCCATCGACGCGATCGCCAAGAGCGGCGCCAAGGCGCTCATCCACGGCGGCACGGGCAACGGCTCGGTGGCCGACCGGATCGTGCCGAACCTGCAGAAGGCGCGCACCGACGGCGTGATCGTGATCCGCAGCTCGCGCGTGCCCGACGGCTTCGTGATCCGCAACGCCGAGCAGCCCGACGACAAGTACGACTGGGTGGTGGCGCACGACCTGCGTCCGCAGAAGGCGCGCATCCTGGCGATGGTGGCCCTGACCAAGACCAACAACACCAAGGAATTGCAGCGGATTTTCTGGGAGTACTGATCCCAGGTCAGCGCGCGGTGCGGCGCTTGCGGTGCCGCGCGTATTCCAGGCTGCTCACGCACACGAGCAGCCAGGCGAAGCCGGTCAAAAGGCCCGCCGCCACATCGCTCGCGAAGTGCACCTGCAGGAAGATGCGGCTGCACGCGATGGTCAGGATGGCGCCCACGGCGGCCATCGCCGCCGGCACATGCCAGCGCGCCGGCAGCGTGCGCAGCGCCAGGTACAGCAGCATTCCGTAGCTCACGATCGCGCCCGCGCTGTGTCCGCTCGGGAAGCTGTAGCTCGTCTCGAACGCGAGGCCGTGGTCGTGCACCGGCCGCGCCCGCTCGAAGATGTGCTTGAGCGCGGGGTTCAGCACCACGATGCCGCCAAGCGCCATCACCCAGCCGAGCGCGAGGCCGCGGTGCGCATGGCGCCACAGCACCGCGGCGATCACCACGCACACCGGCGCGAGAAAGGCGAAGTCGCCCAGGTGGGTGAGCCAGCTGAAGGCGACCAGCGCGGCCCACGGCACGTGGGTGCCGATGGCGTCGGCCAGCGCCTGGTCGGCCCGGCCCATCGAATGACCGTCGGAAAGATTCGACGCGATCCATGCGAACACGCTTGCCGCCGCCAGGATCAAGAGAAAACCCGCCGCGAGCCCGAGGGCGATGCGCGGCTCGCTGGGCTCGTCGGCATCGAGCGCCTTGAAGTGGCGGCGCTGCAGCGTCCAGCAGAGGGCGCCGGCGCCGAGCACCGACACGGTCCAGATCGAGACAAACCAGCCGAGCGCATGGGCGCCCAGTTGCTGGGCAAGGAGAACGAGCGGGGGTGCGAGAGGGGAAGCTTCCAACGGCATGCGGCTGCACCCTAAGGGGGCGTCGCGCTGCTGGCAAGCGAAAGCGGGAATACTTTGGCGCACACGAAGGCTTTGTCGGCGGCGGCGTAGTCCCAGCGTTCCACGCGGCACGCGCGCGCGCCGCCGGCCATGTCCAGGCGCACCACGTTCACCGAATTCGCAAAGCCGGCGCGCACGCGGTGCGACACCGCCGTGCCCGCCTGCACGGCGAAGGCGGTGCGCTTGCAGCCCGAGAACGCGTCGTGCAGCGAGCGCACATAAGGCAGGTGGATGTGCCCGCCCAGGATCAGGTCCACGCCCGCTTCGGACCAGCGCGCCACCGCCCGCTCGCGCCCGTGCAGGCGGTTGGACATGTCTTCCTGCCGCGTGACCATCACCGGCTGGTGCGTCACCACCACGCGCAGCTGCGAGGGCGATGCGGCCGCGAGGCGCCCGGCCACCCGCTCGACCTGCGCGGGCGACACCACGCCGTCTTCATGCCGGTACCAGCGCGTCGTGTTGACCGTGACGACGAGCCACTCGTCGGACGCGAACACCGGCTCCAGGTCGTCGCCGAAGGCTTCCATGTACCGGCCGTAGGGCGAGAAGCAGCGCGCCGCGAGCTGAAAGAGCGGAATGTCGTGATTGCCCGGGATGACGAGCGTGGCAGGCGCCGCCAGCCGGCCGACGAAAGCGCGCGCCGCCGCGAACTGCACGCGCGTGGCGCGCTGCGTGATGTCGCCCGACATCACCACCACCTGCGGCGCGAGCGCCTGTGCAAACCGCTCGAGCGCCCGCAGCACCTCGGGCCGTTCGGTGCCGAAGTGCGGATCGGAGATCTGCAGCAGGCAAGGGCTCATTGCTTGGCCGCCTCCAGCTCGGGCGCGACGTCGGGCCGCACCAGCCACAGCGGCTCGGGCGACACGCGGAACAGCAGCGGCATGTCGGTCCAGGCGATCTCGCCGTCGGTCGCCACCTTCACGCGGCGGGGCGCCCGCAGGCGGCCGGCCTTGACCGTCATCGATTCGAAGGGAAAGCTCAGCACCTGGTCGGCGCGCCCGAGCTTGCCCATCGCGCCGTGCACCAGCAGCCCCGGCATGGCCAGCACGCCGACCGGCTTGAGCGCGATGGCCGCGAGCTGCCCCTGCTCGGGCGCATCGGCATGCTCGATGCCCACCTGCAAGAGCTGCAGCGGGTTGTTGCCCACGAAAAGGGTCGGCGTGCGGATGTCCTTTTCCTGCCCGCGCCAGGCCATGCGCAGGTTCCAGTGCCGGTGGCGCCCGCGCATCACCGTGAGGAGACCCGCGAAGAATGCGATCCAGCGGCTGCGGCCATAGCGCGCCTTGTAGGTCTCGCGCTCTTCCAGCAGCTCGGCGTACAGGCCCATGCTGGCGTTCACCAGGAACACCCGGTCGTTGACCAGCCCCACCTGCACGGCCCGCGGCGCCTCGGTCAGCAGCACCTGCATCGCTTGGGCGGTGTCGCGCGGAATGCCGTGGGTGCGGCTGAAATAGTTGAAGGTGCCCTGCGGCAGCACGCCGAAGGCGCAGCCGCTGCCCAGCGTGGCCTGCGCGACCGCGTTGATGGTGCCGTCGCCGCCCGCGGCCACCACCACGCCGCCGACGGTGCGGGCGCGCTCGACGGCTTCGCGCGCCAGTGCCTGCAGCCGGCCCGGGCCGTCGACCAGGAAGATGCGGTGCTTGCGGCCGGCCGCGGCAAAGCCTTCCTCGATGACCCGGCGGGCCTCGGCGGCGCTCTCGCTGCCGGAGCCGGCGTTGAGCACGATGAAAAACGGAGTGTTCGGACCGATGTGGGGCGGTTGCATGTCTGTGGGGCGGGGAAAAGACGGGCCCGGAAGGGGCTGCGTGAGGGGCTGCCGCGTGCGGCCGGCCGTTGGTTGTCGCACGTGCGGCCGGGCAGCGGGAGCGGCCGGCATCCCGGCCGGCTGTGGGAGAGTTGCCCTCCGCCCGTAAAATCGTCCGCTTTCGCGGCGCATCGCCGCGCTACCGTCCAAATGTCCGGCCCGCGCCGGCCAGCTTCATGTTGACCTTCCAGCAAATCATTCTCAAACTGCAGTCGTACTGGGCCGACAAGGGCTGCGCGCTGCTGCAACCGTACGACATGGAGGTGGGCGCGGGCACCTCGCACACCGCCACCTTCCTGCGAGCCCTCGGCCCCGAGCCCTGGAAAGCCGCCTACGTGCAGCCCAGCCGCCGCCCCAAGGACGGCCGCTACGGCGAGAACCCCAACCGCCTGCAGCACTACTACCAGTACCAGGTCGTGCTGAAGCCGGCACCCAGCAACATCCTGGAGCTCTATCTGGGCAGCCTCGAGGCCCTGGGCTTCGACCTCAAGAAGAACGACATCCGCTTCGTCGAAGACGACTGGGAGAACCCCACGCTCGGCGCCTGGGGCCTGGGCTGGGAAGTCTGGCTCAACGGCATGGAAGTGACGCAGTTCACCTACTTCCAGCAGGTCGGCGGCATCGACTGCAAGCCGATCACCGGCGAGATCACCTACGGTCTCGAACGCCTCGCGATGTACCTGCAGGGCGTGGACAACGTCTACAACCTCACGTGGACCGACGGTCTCACCTACGGCGACGTCTACAAGCAGAACGAGGTCGAGCAGTCGACCTACAACTTCGAGCACAGCGACGCCGAGTTCCTCTTCACCGCCTTCAACGCGCACGAAAAGCAGGCCAAGCACCTCATGACCGAGCAGCTCGCGCTGCCGGCCTACGAGCAGGTGCTCAAGGCTGCGCATAGTTTCAATCTGCTCGATGCGCGCGGCGCGATCAGCGTGACCGAGCGCGCGGCCTACATCGGCCGCATCCGCAACCTCGCGCGCAGCGTGGCGCAGAGCTACTACGACAGCCGCGAGCGCCTGGGCTTCCCGATGGCGCCGCGCGAATGGGTTGCGCAGATGCCCCCGAAGAAAGCTGCCTGAGCGATGACGACGACTCCCATGAACAACAAGAACTCCCTCTTGGTCGAACTCTTCGTCGAAGAGCTGCCGCCCAAGGCATTGAAGAAGCTCGGCGACGCCTTCGCGGGCGTGCTGCGCGACCAGCTCGTGGCGCAAGGCCTGGCCGAAGCCGGCTCGGTGCTCACCGCCTACGCCTCGCCGCGCCGCCTGGCCGCGCACCTCACGCACGTGGCCGAAGGCGCTGCCGACAAGGCCGTGTCGCAAAAGCTCATGCCCGTGGCCGTGGGGCTCGATGCCTCGGGCCAGCCGACGCCCGCGCTGCTCAAGCGCCTGGGCGCGCTCGGTGCCGATGCCTCGGCCGTGCCGGGCCTGAAGCGCGCGATGGACGGCAAGGCCGAAGCGCTCTTCTACGAAAGCACCGCCAAGGGCGCGACGCTGGCCGAGGGCCTGCAGAAAGCGCTGGCCGAAGCCATCGCCAAGCTGCCGATCCCCAAGGTGATGAGCTACCAGCTCGAGAGCGGCTGCGAACTGCCGGGCTGGAGCAGCGTGAGCTTCGTGCGCCCCGCGCACGGCCTCGTGGCGCTGCATGGCGACACCGTGGTGCCCATCGAGGCGCTGGGCCTGAAGGCCGGCCGCGAGACGCACGGCCACCGCTTCGAGGCGGCGGTCGATCCGGTCGTGCTGCGCGATGCCAACAGCTACGCGCTGCAGCTGCAGGACGACGGCGCCGTCATCGCGAGCTTCGAGGCCCGCCGCGCCGAAATCGCGCGGCAGCTCGCGGCCGCGGCAGTGAAAGTCGGTGGCGGCTCGGTGCCGATCCACGACGACGCGCTGCTCGATGAAGTCACGGCGCTGGTCGAGCGCCCCAACGTGCTGGTCTGCAGCTTCGAGCGCGAGTTCCTCGAAGTGCCGCAGGAATGCCTCATCCTCACGATGAAGGCCAACCAGAAGTACTTTCCGCTGCTCGATGCGCAAGCCAGGCTCACCAACAAGTTCCTGGTGGTCAGCAACATCAGCCCCGACGACGCGAGCGCGGTCATCGAAGGCAACGAGCGCGTGGTGCGCCCGCGCCTGGCCGACGCCAAGTTCTTCTTCGACCAGGACCGCAAGAAATCGCTGGCCTCGCGCGTCGAGTCGCTGGGCAAGGTGGTCTATCACAACAAGCTCGGCACGCAGGGCGAACGCGTGCAGCGCGTGATGCACATCGCGCGCGGCATTGCGGAAAAACTCGGCGATGCGAAGGTCGCCGCGCAGGCCACGCAGGCCGCCCAACTGGCCAAGGCCGACCTCGTGACCGACATGGTCGGCGAGTTTCCCGAACTGCAGGGCACGATGGGCCGCTACTACGCGCTGCACGACGGCCTGGACGCTGCCGTGGCCGATGCGATCGAAGACCACTACAAGCCACGCTTTGCCGGCGACGAGCTGCCGCGCAACAACGTGGGCCTCGTGGTCGCGCTGGCCGACAAGCTCGAAACGCTGGTCGGCATGTTCGGCATCGGCAACCTGCCCACCGGCGACCGCGACCCGTTCGCGCTGCGCCGCCATGCGCTGGGCGTGATCCGCATGCTGATCGAGAGGGATTTGCCGCTCGACTTGAAAGACTTGCTGGAAGCATGCGCAAACGTATTTGACGACGAGGCGCGCAAGAACAGCGGTATCAGCAAAGGCTTGACGCTTCTGATCGAGGGGCGTGAGCTGCCTCGAATCAAGATCGATCCGGATACGGTCTCCAATTTGATGTCGTTCATATACGACCGCCTTGCGGGCAGCCTGCGCGAGCAGGGCGCGAGCGCTCAGGAAGTCGACGCCGTGCTGGCCCCGCTGCCGCAGCGCCTGGGCGAAGTGCCCAAGCTGCTGGCCGCCGTGCGCGCCTTCGCCGCACTGCCCGCCGCCGCCGCGCTGGCCGCGGCCAACAAGCGCATCGGCAACATCCTGAAGAAGGCGCCCGAGGCCGACGCGCACGTGAGCGCGCTGCTGCTGCAGGAGCCCGCCGAGAAGGCACTGCACGCCGCCATGGCCGAGGTCGTGCCCGCCGCCAACGCGCAGTTCGAAGCCGGCGACTACACCGCCTCGCTGCAGACGCTGGCCGCGCTGCGCGAGCCGGTCGATGCCTTCTTCGACGGCGTGATGGTCAATGCCGAGCAGGCCGACCTGCGGCTCAACCGGCTGGGCCTCCTGATGTCGCTGCACGCCGCGATGAACCGCGTGGCGCAGCTCGAGCGGCTGGCTGTCTGAGGCTCGCCGTTCGATAATTGCGCATGAACCGGCAACAGCAACTGGACCAGTTTTCGCTCGCCTTGCATCGGCGAGCGCTGGAGGCGCTGCGCCATGAACCCGCATTGCGGGAACAGGCGCGCCAGACGCTCGCTCGCTGGCGCCGGCAATCGGGTGCGACGCAATCCGATGTGTTGTGGGACGAATGGGAGCAAATGCTCGCTGACGAATTCATTGCGCTCGAGCGTGCGGCACTCGTCGAGTCCGATCACGGCCAGCTCTTGCGCAGCGTGTCTCCGCTCGGTGGCCTTGTCTCGCAGAGCGAAAGAATGGCATTGCTCAGACAGGCGCGCGAACAGGCTGTCGCATTTCAATGAAGCTGGACGAACTGCAGCACGTGCTGCGAGCCTCCGCTGCGATTTCGAAGGAGACCTCCTTTGTCGTCGTGGGCAGCCAGGCTGTTTTGCTCCTTCTTGAACACCCGCCCGAAGCGCTGCTGGTGTCGCGCGAGATCGATCTCTATCCGGCCTTGCATCCCGAGCGCGCGGACTTGATTGACGGCGCCATCGGCATGCACTCGAGCTTCCACGAAACCTTCGGCTATTTCGCCGATGGCGTCGGCCCCGAGACAGCGGTCATGCCCGCCGACTGGATGAGCCGGGCCAGCCTGCACTACATCGGCGACATCACGGCCATCTGCCCGGACCTGCACGACCTCGTCGTCTCCAAGTGCGTGGCGGGTCGCGAGAAGGACGCTGATTTTGTTCGCGAACTCCTCAAGCACGGGCTGGTGTCCGCCGACACCTTGACCCAACGCATCGGCATGCTGGATGCAGGCAAGTACCCGCTGGCGAACCTGACGGCCTGGGTCGCGCGGCGCAAGCTGGAGTCTGAAAGGACTGCCTCATGAAACTCGTCATCCTCGACCGCAACGGCACGATCAACGTGCACCGCGAAGACTTCGTCAAGAGCGACATCGAGTGGACGCCGCTGCCCGGTGCGCTCGAAGCCGTGGCGCGGCTGAACCATGCGGGGTGGCATGTGGTGATCGCCTCGAACCAGTCGGGCCTGGGCCGGGGCCTCTTCGACATGGCTTCGCTCAACGCCATGCACGCCAAGATGCACAAGATGCTCGCGGCCGTGGGCGGCAAGGTGGATGCGGTGTTCTATTGCCCGCACAGCCCCGACGAGGGGTGCGACTGCCGCAAGCCCAAGTCGGGCCTGTTCCTGCAGATCGGCGACCGCTACGGCATCGATCTGAAGGGCGTGCCGACCGCGGGCGACAGCCTGCGCGACCTGCAGGCGGGCGCGGCCGCCGGCTGCGAGCCGCACCTTCTGCTCACGGGCATGGGCGCGGCGTGCATCGGCGTGGATCCGCTGCCCTCCGAATATCCGGCGAACACGATGGTTCACGAGAACCTCGCCGCCTTTGTCGATTTCCTGCTCGTGCGCGAAGCGCGGGCTGCACTGCAGGTAGCTGTCTGATGGCGTTTCTCCGTTCCGTTGTCCACGCACTCTGGATGCTTGTCACCGTGGTGCCGTGGGGCATCATCATGTGCGTCAGTTCGATCTGGAAGCGCGGCATTCCGCTCTACTGGATGGCCGAGCAATGGCTCAGCTGGGCCATCGGCGGGGCGCGCGTGCTGCTGGGCATCCAGACGCGCGTGACCGGCATGGAGAACCTGCCGACCGACCAGCTCGCCGGCGCTGTACTGCTGGTCAAGCACCAGTCCACGCTGGAGACCTTCCTCATGCCCACGCTGATGCCGCATCCGCTGGCCTTCGTGTTCAAGAAGGAACTGATCTACGTGCCCTTCTTCGGTTGGGCGATGGCGCGGCTGGACATGATCCACATCGACCGCAGCCAGCGCGCGCAGGCCTTCAACAAGGTGGTGAACCAGGGCCGCAAGCTCCTTGCGCAAGGCATCTGGATCATCATGTTCCCCGAAGGCACCCGCATTCCGCGCGGCCAGAAGGGCACCTACAAGAGCGGCGGCACGCGCCTGGCCTGCGAGACCGGCGTGCCGGTGATTCCGATCGCCGTCACCTCGGCCAAGGTCTGGCCGCGCAAGGCGTTCATCAAGCGCCCGGGCGTGGTCGACGTGTCGATCGGGCCGGCGATTTCCAGCGTCGGCCGCAAGCCCGACGAGCTGATGCGCGAAGTCGAAGCGTGGATCGAGGCGGAGATGCACCGGCTCGACCCCGAGGCGTACCGCTAGCCGGAAGGAACAGAAGGAGCGCCAGATGCAGGGGCTGCTGCAGTTCACGATGGACCTGTTCGAGGGGCTGGGCAGCGAGTTCGCAAAGCCCGAGCCGCCCGCGCCGCGGCCGAAGAAAGTCCGCAAGGCTGCGCCGCCCGTCGCGACGCCGTTGCCCTTCGTGGTGCCGGAACCGGAAGCGGCAAAGAACACCGGCCCGGCGCTGCCAGCGATTCCGCTGCGCGACACGCTGGCGCTCGCGAGCTTCACCCATCCGCAGGCCACGCGCGAGCTTGTGCTGGGCTCGGCACGCGTGGCTTACGAATTCAAGCGCGGCAAGCGCAAGACCATCGGCTTTCTCGTGGGTGCCGAGGGGCTCTCGGTGCGCGCGCCGCGCTGGGTCGCGCTGCGCGATGTCGATGCCGCCGTGCGCGAGAAGGCCGACTGGATCTTGCGCAAGCTCCAGGAAACCCAGCAGCGTCACGCGCGCGTCGAGGCGACGCGCATCGAGTGGAAGGACGGCGCCGAATTTCCATTCATGGGCGAGCCGGTCGTGATCCGGCTCGATCCGAAGCATGGCTTTGCCAGCGTCGGCGGCACGCTCGACGAGGCCGAGGCTGCGGGCGGTCCGCGCATCCTGCGGCTGGCCGTCGCGCAGAACGCCGAGCCCTCGCAGATCCGCGATGCCGCGCAGGCCTGGCTCATGCGGCAGGCGCGCAAGCTCTTCATCGAGCGGCTCGACCACTTCGCGCCGCTCCTGGGCGTGCGCTGGCAGAAGCTGTCGCTGTCGAACGCGGCCACGCGCTGGGGCAGCGCGAGCGCCGATGGGTCGCTGCGGCTCAACTGGCGGTTGATCCACTTCCGCTTACCCGTGATCGACTACGTCGTCGCGCACGAGCTGGCCCACCTGCGCGTGATGGACCATTCGCACCGCTTCTGGGAAACCGTCGAGAGCGTGGTGCCCGACTACGACGTGCTGCGCCAGCAGTTGAAGGATGAAGCCGTTCCGCGCTGGAACTGAAGCCCGGCGCTACTCTTTGACCGATCCGGTCATCCCCGAGACGTAGTACTCGACGAAGAACGAGTAGATGAACGCCACCGGCAGCGAGCCGAGCAGCGCGCCGGCCATGAGCGGCCCCCACTGGTACACGTCGCCCTGCACCAGCTCGGTCACCACGCCGACCGGCAGGGTCTTCACCTCCGACGACGAGATGAAGGTGAGCGCATAGATGAACTCGTTCCACGACAGCGTGAACGCGAAGATGCCGGCCGAGATGAGCCCGGGCACGGCCAGCGGCAGCACGATCTTCACGAGGATCTGCCAGCGGCTCGCGCCGTCGATGAGCGCGCACTCTTCCAGCTCGGCCGGGATCGAGCGGAAGTAGCCCATCAAGAGCCACGTGCAGAAGGGAATGAGGAAGGTCGGGTACGTGAGGATCAGCGCCCAGCGCGTGTCGAAGAGGCCGAGGTTGAAGACCACGTTCGCCAGCGGAATGAACAGGATCGACGGCGGCACCATGTACGCGAGAAAGATCGAGAGGCCCACGTGCTTGGAGCCCCTGAAGCGCAGCCGCTCGATCGCATACGCCGCGAACACCGAGGCCGCGAGCGAGACGAAGGTGGACACCACCGACACCAGCACCGTGTTCCACAGCCACTGCGGGTACGAGGTCTCGAACAGCAGCTTGTAGAAATGCGAGAGCGTCGGGTTGATCACCCAGAACGGATTGCCCTCGCGCGAGAGCAGCTCGGCATCGGGCTTCACCGAGGTGATGGCCATCCAGTAGAACGGGAACAGCAGCACGATCAAGAAGACCACGAGCGGCAGGTACACGGTCACCGCCTTGCGCGGGATCGTGTCGAGGTAGCTCATGCCGACGGTGTCGACCTGGCCGGCATTGCTCATCTGTAAGTCCTCATTTGTCTGCGCCGCCCTGCTGCCACGCGCGCCGCTGCAGGCCGAAGAAGCTGAACATCACGCAAGCCAGCAGGAACGGCACCATCGCGATCGCGATGGCCGCGCCTTCGCCGAGCGCACCGCCCGAAATCGCGCGCTGGAACGACAGCGTGGCCATCAGGTGCGTCGCATTGAGCGGGCCGCCGCGGGTGATGACGTAGATCAGCTGGAAGTCGGTGAAGGTGAACAGCACCGAGAAGGTCATGACCACCGCGATGATCGGCGTGAGCAGCGGCATCGTCACGTGGCGAAACTGCTGCCAGGGCGTCGCGCCGTCGATGGCGGAGGCTTCGTAGTACGAGGGCGAGATCGTCTGCAGCCCCGCCAGCAGCGTGATCGCCACGAAGGGCACGCCGCGCCACACGTTCGCGATGATCACCGCGATGCGCGCATTCCATGGCGAGCCGAGGAAGTCGATGTACTGGTCGATCAGGCCCATCCGCATCAGCGCCCAGCTGATGATGGAGAACTGCGAGTCGTAGATCCACCAGAACGCGATGGCCGAGAGCGCGGTGGGCACGATGTACGGCAGCAGGATCACCGCGCGAAAGAAAGTCTTGAAGCGGATGTTCCGGTTCAACAATATCGCGAGCCACAGGCCCAGGAAGAACTTCAGCACGCTCGCCACCGCCGTGTAGAAGAGCGTGTTGAAGAGGGCCAGCCGCGTCACGGCATCGCCCCACAGGTACTCGTAGTTCTCCAGGCCGATCCACTGGCCCGCGCGGCCCACCTTGGCGTCGGTGAAGCCGAGGTAAGTGCCCAGCCCGAGCGGGTAGGTCAGGAACAGCAACAGCAGCACCGCCGCCGGAAGCATGAACGCGATGCCGAGGGCGTTGCGGCTGTTCTGGAACCTGGCCAAAAGTGTCATGGGATGGGCGGCTTGGAGGGAAAGGGATCAGACCTGGTCAGACCTTGTAATAGCGCTCGGCACGCTTCTGCGCGCGCTCGGCCGCTTCCTTGGGCGTCTTCGATCCGCTGGCCGCCTCGGCCACCATGTTCGGAATGATGAAGTCCGCCGCCGCGCCCGCCGATGCGTAGCCCAGCTTGCCGTCGTAGCCGCCCGGGCGCAGGTTCTTCACCGAATCGCGGTAGGGCATGTTCTTCGGGTCCGAGGTCCAGATCGCGCTGTTCTCGTAGAAGCGCAGGGGCTGCGCCACGTAGCCGCCGCCGCCCTGCAGCCACGGGTCGAACTGCTCCTTCTCCATCATGAAGCGCAGGAACTCCTTGGCCGCCTGCGGGAACTTCGTGTACTTCATGACCATCTGGTTGAAGAACAGGTGCGACTCCGTGGGCACGCCCACCGGGCCGATGGGGAACACCGCGTGGTTGATGTCCGCGGCCATTTCCTTGACCTTCGGGTCGGCCGAATTCTTGGCCGCGTAGTAGACCGAGATGCCGTTGTTGGTGACGCTGATCTGGCCGTCCAGGAAGGCCTTGTTGTTGTTCGGGTCCAGCCACGAGAGCGTGCCCGGAATGAAGTTGGCGTAGAGCTCCTTGCCGTACTCCAGCGCCTTGAGCGTCTCGGGGCTATCGATGACCACCTTGTTGGTCTTGTCGACCAGCTTGCCGCCATGCGACCAGATGAGCCAGTTGCACCAGGTGCTGTCGCCGGTCGCGTTGCCCAGCGCCATGCCGCCGGGCGTGCCCTTTTCCTTGAGCGCCTTGTAGAGCTTCAGGAAGTCGTCGGTGGTCTTGGGGAAGGTCGCGAAGCCCGCGGCCTTGACCATGCTCTCGCGGTACACGATGAGCGAGCCCGAGGCGCCCAGCGGCAGGCCCAGCCACTTCTTGCCGTCGGGGCGCATGAAGGCCTCGCCGGCCGGGTACCAGCCGCCGTATTTCTTGCCGAGGTATTCGGCCAGGTCGGTCACGTCGAGCAGCTTGTCGGGGTAGAGGTTGGCGTCGTCGTTGGTCGACAAAATGATGTCGGGGCCGGCGCCGGTGTTGGCGGCCACCGCGGCCTTCGGGCGCACGTCTTCCCAGCCTTCGTTGTCCACGCGCACTTCCACGCCCGTGGCCTCGGTGAACTTCTTGACGTTGGCCATGTAGGCGTCGATGTCGCCCTGCACGAAGCGGCTCCATCGCAGCACGCGCAGCTTGGCGCCCTTCTCGGGCTTGAACGTCAGGTTCTGCGCCTGCGCGAAAGGTGCGAACAGGGCGCTGCCCGTGCCGACAGTCGCGGCGGCGGCAACGCCGGCCGAACTCTCGAGAAACTTGCGGCGATTGAAATCACTCATGACTGTCTCCTTCGTTGTAAACGGAACGGTGCGAACCAAAGACAAAGCGAAAAATCGGGTGTGCTTTCAGGCGGCCAGGCGCAGGCCGCTTTCGGCATCGAACAGGTGGGCACGCGCCAGATCGGGCAAGAGATGGATCGTGCTGCCCGGCGCGAAGTCGTAGCGCTCGCGGAACACGGCCGAGAGCTCGGCGCCTTCGTGGCGGCAGGCGACGAAGGTGTCCATGCCGGTCGGCTCCATCACCACCACGCGGGACGGAATGCCGCCGCTGTCGCCCAGCGTCAGGTGCTCGGGCCGCGTGCCGTACACCACGCTCTGGCCGTCGGTGCCGCCTGCGTGGATGGGCGCATCGAGCCGCGTGCCGTCGGGCAGTTCGACATGCGCCGCCCCGCCCGCGCGCCGCAGCGTGCCGGGCAAAAAGTTCATGGCCGGCGAGCCGATGAAGCCCGCGACGAACTGGTTGGCCGGGTGGTCGTATAGCTGAAGCGGACTGCCGGTCTGCTCGATGCGGCCGTCGCGCATCACCACGATCTTGTCGCCCATGGTCATGGCTTCGATCTGGTCGTGCGTGACGTAGATGGAGGTGGTCTTCAGGCGCTGGTGCAGCTCCTTGATCTCGCTGCGCATCGCCACGCGCAGCTTGGCGTCGAGGTTGGAGAGCGGCTCGTCGAAGAGAAAGACCTGCGGGTCACGCACGATCGCGCGCCCCATCGCCACGCGCTGGCGCTGGCCGCCCGAGAGCTGGCGCGGATAGCGCTCCAGGAGCGGCGCGAGCGCAAGAATTTCGGCCGCGCGCGTCACCTTGCTCTCGATGGTGGCCTTGTCCATCTTCGCGAGCGAGAGGGCGAAGGCCATGTTGTCGCGCACCGTCATGTGCGGATAGAGCGCGTAGTTCTGGAACACCATCGCGATGTCCCGCTCCTTGGGCGGCAGGTCGTTCACGCGGCGATCGCCGATGCGGATCTCGCCGCCGTGGACTTCTTCCAGCCCCGCGATCATGCGCAGCAGCGTCGACTTGCCGCAGCCCGAGGGGCCTACCAGCACCGTGAACGAACCGTCGGCAATGTCGATGTCCACCCCGTGAAGGATGGCGACCTCGCCGAATCGCTTCTTGACCGCCTGAATCGTGACACTGGCCATGCAAGGAGTCCTGACAAATCGCGGGAAGGGAAGCAACACGGAGACCTCCGCGTCGCAGCAGCCCGCGCAGTATCGGCACTCGGTTTTGAAACCGGTATCAGGGCAAACCGGTACGAGAAAATCCCGGTTGACTTGTATGATGACCCGATAACCGTGCTCCACTTTTCCGCTGCCGTGCAGGCCACCGCCCTCTCAGAATCCTTTCCTCTGGTCACGGACCGCCTGTCTGACCGGCTCGCTTTGCGGCTGGCGGCGCAGATCGAATCGGGCGCGCTGCGGCCCGGCGATCGCCTTCCCACCGAACAGCAACTCGCGGCCTCGCACGGCGTTTCGCGCACCGTGGTGCGGGAAGCTGTGCACCAGCTCAAATCGCAGGCACTGGTCACATCGCGGCAAGGGCTGGGCGTGTTCGTGGCGCAGGCGCCGCTCAACCGTCCGCTGGCTTTCGACCCCGCCGTGCTCGAGTCGGTGCAGGCGGTGGTGCATGTGGTCGAGGTGCGCCGCGTGCTCGAAGGCGAGATCGCCGCGCTCGCGGCCAAGCGCGCGACGCGCAGCCAGATCGCGGCGCTGCGGCGCGCGCTGAAAGACATCGACACGGCGGCCGCGGCAGGGCACGACGGCGTGGCCGAAGACCTGGCTTTTCACCGCGTGATCGGCGAAGCCACGGGTAATCCGCAGTTCCGCTTGCTGCTCGGCTTTCTCGAGCAGTACCTGCGCGAAGGCATGCGCATCACGCGCGGCAACGAGGCGCGGCGGCTCGACTTCATGGAGGCGGTGCAGAACGAGCACCGCGCGATCGTCGAAGCCATCGCGGCGCGCGACCCCGTGGCCGCGCGCCATCACGCCACGCAGCACCTGATCCGCGGCGAGCAGCGGCTCGTCGAGGGCGGGATCATCACCGGCCAGCGCCGGCGTGCCGCCGCGCGCGCCGTGCGCGGCGCCCCACCGGCCCCTAACGTCACCGTCACCGCGAAAAGCACAACCAGGAAGAAGAGGGACACCCCATGAAACTGTTGATCACCGGAGGCGGCGGCTTCGTCGGCTCCCGTCTTGCGCGTGCGCTGCTCGCGCGCGGCACGCTGGCCGGCCAGCGCATCGAGCGGCTGGTGCTGACCGACATCGCGCCGCCGCCGGCCGACCTGTTGGCCGATGCGCGCGTGGAGGCCCGCACCGGTCCGTTGCTCGCGCAGACCGAGGCGCTGAAGACCGAAGCCTTCGATGGCGTGTTCCATCTCGCCTCGGCCGTGTCGGGCGAATGCGAGGCCGATTTCGACCTGGGCCTGAGCTCCAACCTGGACAGCACGCGCGCGCTGCTCGATGCGCTGCGTGCCAACGTCGGCGCGGGCGGCAAGGTGACGCGGCTGGTGTTCTCCAGCTCGGTCGCGGTGTTCGGCCCCGACCCCTCGGTGCCGCTGCCCAAGCTCGTGGCCGACGACACGCTGCCGCTGCCGCAAACCTCCTACGGCACGCAGAAGGTGGTCTGCGAGCACCTCATTTCCGACTACACGCGCAAGGGCTACATCGACGGCCGCGCCGCGCGGCTGATGACCGTCACCGTGCGCCCCGGCCGACCTAACGGCGCCGCCTCGTCGTTCTTCAGCGGCATCATCCGCGAGCCGCTCGCGGGCGTGGAATCGGTCTGCCCGGTGTCGCCCGACGTGTCGCACCCGATGACCTCGCCGGCACGCACGGTCGATGGCCTCATCGCCGTCTACGAAGCCAGCCGCGAGGCCTTCGGCGGGCGCGCCGCGCTCAACCTGCCGGCGCTCAACGTGCGCGTGAGCGACATGCTCGATGCGCTGGAGGAAGTGGCCGGACCCAAGGTGCGCGCGCTGGTGCGCTTCGAGCGCGACGAGCGCATTGCCGGCATCGTGGCCAACTGGCCCGCCGGCGCCACGGCCGAACGCGCCGCGCGGCTCGGCCTGCACCCGCACGAGAATTTCGCAGACATCATTCGCCAATACATCGCCGATTGCGCCGCGCTTCCGAATGCGGCCGAAACCCTGAAGGGAATGTCCTGATGAGCAAGAAGAAGAGCCCCACGTCCACCCCCATGTCCAAGCCGAAGCGCGCCGCCGCGGAAAAGGCGAGGGCCGCGCTCAAGCTGCGCTCGCAGGCCTGGTTCGACAACCCGGCCAACACCGACATGACGGCGCTGTACCTGGAGCGCACCATGAACTACGGGCTCGGCCTGGAGGAGCTGCAGTCGGGCCGCCCGATCATCGGCATCGCGCAGACGGGCTCGGACATCGCGCCCTGCAACCGCCACCACCTCGTCCTGGCCGAGCGCGTGCGCGAGGGCATTCGCGACGCGGGCGGCATCGCGTTCGAGTTTCCGATCCATCCGATCCAGGAGACCTGCAAGCGCCCGACCGCCTCGCTCGACCGCAACCTGCAGTACCTCTCGCTGGTCGAGATCCTCTACGGCTATCCGCTCGACGGCGTGGTGCTGACCACCGGCTGCGACAAGACCACGCCGGCGCAATTGATGGCCGCCGCCACGGTCGACATTCCGGCCATCGCGCTGAACTCCGGGCCGATGCTCAACGGCTGGTACAAGGGCGAGCGCACGGGCTCGGGCACCATCGTGTGGAAGGCGCGCGAGCTGCTGGCCGCGGGCGAGATCGACGAAACCGGGTTCCTGAAGCTCGTGGCGTCGTCCGCGCCATCGACCGGCCACTGCAACACCATGGGCACGGCCTCCACGATGAACTCGTTGACCGAGGCGCTCGGCATGACGCTGCCCGGCAGCGCCGCGATTCCCGCGCCGTACCGCGACCGCCAGGAGATGGCTTACCTCACCGGCAAGCGCATCGTCGAGATGGTGCGCGAGAACCTGAAGCCCTCGGACATCCTCACGCGCGCCGCGTTCGAGAACGCGATCGTCGTCAACTCGGCCATCGGCGGCTCGACCAACGCGCCCATTCACCTGAACGCCATCGCGCGCCACATCGGCGTGCCGCTGACCACCGGCGACTGGGAAAAGCACGGCTACAAGATTCCGCTGCTGGTCAACCTGCAGCCCGCGGGCGAGTACCTCGGCGAGGACTACTACCGCGCGGGCGGCGTGCCCGCCGTGGTGGCCGAGCTGATCGCCAAGGGCAAGATCCAGGACTCGCTCACCGCCAACGGCAAGAGCATCATCGAGAACTGCGAAGGCCGTTTCACCGAAGACCGGAAGGTGATCTTCCCGTACGCCAAGCCGATGATGAAGAACGCCGGCTTCCTGGACTTCAGCGGCAACCTCTTCGACTCCGCGATCATGAAGACCAGCGTGATCACGCCCGAATTCCACAACCGTTACCTGGAGGACCCGGCCGACCCGATGGCCTTCGAAGGCACGGCCGTGGTGTTCGATGGCCCCGAGGACTACCACCGCCGCATCGACGACCCGAAGATGAAGATCGACGCGCACAGCATCCTGTTCATGCGCGGCGTCGGGCCCGTCGGTTACCCCGGCGCTGCCGAGGTCGTGAACATGCGGGCGCCGGCCTACCTGCTGAAGAAGGGCATCACCGCGCTGCCCTGCATCGGCGATGGACGGCAGTCGGGCACGTCGGGCTCGCCATCGATCCTGAACGCGTCGCCCGAAGCCGCGACCGGCGGTGCGCTGGCGTTGCTCAAGACCGGCGATCGCGTGCGCATCGATCTGAAGAAGCGCACGGCGAACATGCTGGTGTCCGACGAGGAACTGGCCAAGCGCCGCCAGAAGCTCGAAGCGGCCGGCGGCTACCCGTACCCGCCGAGCCAGACGCCGTGGCAGGAGATCCAGCGCTCGGTGGTGGATGAGCTCTCGGAAGGCATGGTGCTCAAGCCGGCGATCAAGTACCAGAAGATCCACGCCACCTTCGGCGTGCCGCGCGATAACCACTGACGGGCGCCCGCGCGGCGCATGCGCTCAGCGCGCGTGCGTCACGCCGCCGTCGACGACGAGCGTGGAGCCCATCACGTAGTCGCCCGCACGCGATGCCAGGTAGATCGCGGCGCCGGCCATGTCTTCCGGCGTGCCGATGCGTCCTGCGGGAATGCGGCCCTTGACCTCGTCGCCGTGGTCGCGCGCATCCTTGTTCATGTCCGAGGCGAATGCGCCCGGCGCGATCGCGCTCACCACGATGCGCTCTTGCGCCAGGCGCAGCGCCATGCGGCGCGTGAGCTGGATCAGCCCGGCCTTGCTGGCCGCATACGAATACGTCTCCTGCGGGTTCACCGAGATGCCGTCGATCGAGGCGATGTTGATGACCTTTGAGAGGTGATCGGTCGCGGCCTTCGTGAGCATCGGCGTGAGCGCCTGCGTGAGGAAGAAGGGCGTCTTCAGGTTCAGGTCGACCACCTTGTCCCAGCCGCTCTCGGGAAACTCGGCATACGGCGCGCCCCAGGCGGCACCGGCGTTGTTGACGAGGATGTCGAGCGAGTCTTCGTGCTTCGCATACGCTGCGACCAGCGCCTGCGCGCCTTCAACCGTGGACACGTCCGCCGGCAGCGACACGCAATGGCCGAAGGCCGAGAGCTCCTTGGCGGTCTGGTCGCAGGCGGCGGCCTTGCGCGCCGAGATGTACACGCGCGCGCCCTGGGCCAGATAGCCCTCGGCGATCATGCGGCCGATACCGCGCGAGCCGCCGGTGATCAAGGCGGTGCGGCCCTTCAGCGAGAAGAGTTGGGTGGTGTCCATGGTGCGGGTGTCTCCTGAATTGAAAGAACTTCAGGAAACGAGCTTAGTGCGGCGCGCGTCCGCGCCGCGTCACCTTGGTGCCAGCGAGAGGCTGCGGGGGCTGGTGAAGCTGCGCAGGTCGCCCGTGACCGGGTCCTGGAACGCGACCGACTTGGCCAGGAGCTGCAGCGGCTTGTCGAAGTCGTCGGTGTTCTCGGGCAGCAGCACGGGGTAGATCGGGTCGTTCTCGATCGGCATGCCGAGCGCCAGGCAATGCACGCGCAGCTGGTGCTTGCGGCCGGTGACGGGCGAGAGCCGCAGCAGCGCGCGGCCGCTGCGAACCTCCTGCACCTCGATGCGCGTCTCGGAGTTGGGCGCGCCGGCCTCTTCCCGCATGCGCATGAAGTGCTCGTCGTCCACGAGGCGGCTGCGGTAGGTGTCGGGCACTGAGGAGATGCCCTCCTGCCACGGCACCACCGCCTCGTAGTGCTTGGCGATGCGGCGCTCCGGAAACATCTGCTGGTAGGCACCGCGCGTCTCCCGCCGCACCGAGAACAGCACGAGGCCCGAGGTGCTCCGGTCGATGCGGTGCAGCGGCACGAGGTCGTCGATCTGCAGCTTGCGCTTGAGCCGCACCAAGAGGCTTTCCTGCAGGTACTTGCCGGTCGGCGTGACGGGGAGGAACGGGGGCTTGTCGGCCACGACGAGCTGGTCGTCCTGGAACAGCACCTGCTCCTCGAAGGGGATGTGCACTTCGCCGTCGAGCGTGCGGTAGTAGTACACGCGCAGCGGCGATTCGTAGCGGCGCTCGATGGTGACGGGCATGCGGTGCTCGTCGATCACGTCGCCGGCCGCGATGCGCTCCAGCCATGCGTCGCGGGTGATGGCGGGAAAGCGCTCGATGAGGAATTCGGCGATGGTCGGCCAGGCGCCGTGGGGCAGCCCGACGCAACTTGGCCCGACGCCGTCGCGGGTGGGCAGCGGCAGCCGGTGGATGGTCATTGCGCGGCTTCCCGCTGCAGCACCGACAGCGCTTCGGCGAAGGAAGGGCGCGAGGGCACGTCGGGGTGCATGCAGCGGTCCTTCAATGCGGACATGGTGGCGGGCGGCGCATCGCTGCAGCGGTCGAGCAGTTCTTCGAGCAGGCAGCCGAAGGCGCGCATCTCCAGGCGCTGCAAGGCATGAGCTTGCGCCGCATCGAGCGAGCCCGTCATCCACCCCGCGCCGAAGTCGCCGAGCCGGCCGCCGCCTTGCGCATTCCACAGGATGTTGTGCGCGTAGAGATCGCCGTGCAGGATGCCGTGTGCATGCAGGTGCTGCATGGCGGAAGCGATGTCGTGCGCGATGCGCAGCGCGACTTCCGCCGTCCATTGCGCATCGTCCGCATAGACGTCGCGCGTGCACGAGGCCAGGCTCGGTGGCCCTGCGAGCGTGCGGAAAGAGGGCGGCACGAGCGCCATCACGAGGCCTTCGGTGCCATCGGGGTGGCCATCGATGCGGCTCTGCGCGGCGATCAGCGTGGGGTGCGCGCCGGCCGTGATGCAGGCAGCCATTTCGCTGTGCGGCCAGCCGTCGCTGGTGACTGCGCCTTTGAAGAGCTTGACCGCCACTTCCTGCTGCGAGGGCTCCAGCGTCGCCTGATGAATCACGCCCGATGCGCCTTCGCCGAGCTTCTTGCCGAGCGTGAGGTCGCGCCAATCGACGTGTGGCACGGACCGCGCCGTGATGGCTGCGTCTTCGGCTTGCGTATCGAACGGATTGCCCGCGGCCGCAAGCCACGAGAGACGCGGCAAGGAGAACAGCCATTCGGGCAGCGCCTCGAAGCGGTTGGCGGAGATGCGCAGCAGTTCGAGCCGCTGCAGCGCGGCCATCGAATCAGGCAGCCGGCTCAACCGGTTGCCCGCCAGCATCAGCTTCTGCATCCGCGTGCAGTGGCCGAGCGTGTCGGGCAGTTCCTCGATCTGGTTGTCCGTGAGGATCAGCCATCGCAGCGAGGCCGGCAATGCAGCGGCCGGTACGCGCGCGATGCGGTTCGCCTTGAAGCCGACGATGTCGATGCCATCGCATCCGCCGATGGAATCGGGCAGCGTCGTGAACCGGTTGTCGGAACAGAACAGCACCCGCAGCTTGCGCAGGCGGCCCAGGTCATCGGGCAGCGCATCGAGCGCATTCCCGGAGAGATTCAGTGTTTCGAGCGAATCGGCAAGGTCGAAGATCTCGCGCGGGAACTCGGTGAGTCCGCACGAGAGATCGAGCCTGGTGGCGCCTGCCAGCCGACCCGCGCGCAGCTCGGCCAGTGTGTCCATGCGCCGAGTCTAAATCCCTAGGTGGATGCGCTTTGGGGCCCGAAGCGGTAGACGCCGTCCTTGCCCAGTTCACGCTTCACCTGGCCCGAGAACCACAGGAGGTGCAGGTGCGCCACCGTCTCGCCCATCGCGAAGGTGATCTGGTGCAGGTCGAGCTCGCGCTTGAAGAGGATCGGCAGGCCCTCGGCCGCGGTCAGTGCGCGCGCGGTGCAGGCTTCGAGCAACTCGGCCAGCCGGTCGCGGTGGTGTTCCTGCAACTGGTCGACGCGACGGTGGATGCCGGTGAAGGGCTTGCCGTGCGAGGGCAGGCCCACCGTGTCGGCCGGCAGCGCCTTGAACTTGTCGATGCTGTCCAGGAAGAGCCGCAGCGAATTGGCCTCGGGCTCGCCCGCGTGCACGCTCACGTTGGTCGAGATGCGCGGCAGCATCATGTCGCCGCCCAGGAGCAGCTTCTGCGCGTCGCAGTACAGCGCGATGTGCTCGGGGGCGTGGCCGTAGCCGCTGATGCAGCGCCACGCGTGCCCGCCGATGGTCACGATGTCGCCGTCCATCATGCGCACGTAGCGGTCGGGCACCGCGGGCACCATGTTCGCGTAGTAGTTGGTGCGCGCGCGGATCTTGGCGATGCCTTGCGCGTCGGTCATGCCGTGCGAGGCGAAGAAGTCCGCCGCCGCATCGCCGCCCGCCAGCGTGTCGCCCGCGGTGCTCAGCACGCGGGCCACGTGGTAGTCGGTGGCGCTGATCCACAGCGGCGCGCCCCAGCGCTTGCAGAGCCAGTCGGCCAGGCCGATGTGGTCGGGGTGCATGTGGGTGACGATCACGCGCAGGATCGGCAGGCCTTCCAGCTGCGTCTCGAAGATCTGTTCCCATTGCGCGCGCGCCTCGTCGTGCGAGATGCAGCAATCGACGACGCTCCAGCCCTCCACGCCGTCGATCGCATCGCGCAGCAGCCAGAGGTTGATGTGGTCCAGCGCAAAGGGCAGCCGCATGCGGATCCAGCGCACGCCGGGCGCGACTTCCAGGGCTTCGCCGGGCCCGGGCAGGGTGTCGCCCAGGGTGTAGTGGAGTTCGCGTTCGAGGAGGTTCATGTAAGATTGACGTTTACGTAAACGTCATGTGTTGGTGGCATCATTGTAGGGAGCGGGGCACAAACCTGCTGTCGCCCTCATAACACCCCTGCATCACCCCTCCTGGCGCTTTCCGGAACGTCTTTTCACCCCGCATGTCCACGCCCACCTTCACCATCAGCGAACTCGCGAAGGAATTCGACCTCACCACGAGGGCGATCCGCTTCTACGAGGACATGGGCCTGCTCACGCCCGAGCGCGCGGGCCTGCAGCGCGTGTACAGCGCGCGCGACCGGGCGCGGCTCACGCTCACGCTGCGCGCCAAGCGGCTGGGACTGAGCCTCACGGAGGCCAAGGACATCCTGGACATGTACGACAGCCCGCGCGACACCGTGCCGCAGCTGCAGAAGTTCCTGGGCGTGCTGGGCGCGCACCGGGCCCAGCTGGAGGCGCAGATGGCCGAGCTGCAGGCCAATCTCGCGGAAGTGCGCGAGCACGAGAAAAAAGGCCGCGCCACCCTGGCGAAGGCCCAGAAAGCGGCCAAAGCCGCCCAGGCGTCCTGACCGGTACACGACTCATCGACAATCACCTCCTATGTCCGACAACAACCTCGAAGACCTGTTCGCCCACAACCGTGCCTGGTCCGCACAGATGGAACGCGACCGGCCCGGCTTCTTCACCAGCCTGGTGAAGCAGCAGACGCCGCGCTACATGTGGATCGGCTGCTCCGACAGCCGCGTGCCCGCCAACCAGATCACGGGCCTGGAGCCCGGCGAAGTGTTCGTGCACCGCAACGTCGCCAACATCGTGGTGCACTCCGATCTGAACGCGCTCTCGGCGATCCAGTTCGCGGTGGAGCACCTGAAGGTGGAGCACATCATGGTGGTGGGTCACTACGGCTGTGCGGGCGTGAAGGCCGCGCTCAGCGGCAAGCGCATCGGCCTGGCCGACAACTGGATCCGCCACATCCAGGACGTGCGCGACCGCCACAGCGTGATGATCGAGAGCCTGCCCGAAGAAGTGCGCGTCGATGCGCTGTGCGAGCTCAACGTGGCCGAGCAGGTGGTCAACGTGGCCGTGAGCACCGTGATGGTCGATGCCTGGGCGCGCGGACAGAAGGTGCTGATCCACGGCTGGACCTTCGGCGTGCACGACGGCCTCTTGCAGGACCTGGGCCTGAGCGTGGACGGCGCCAAGCCGCTCGATGCCGCGTACAAGGCCGCGGTGCAGCGCATCCGCTACAAGTGGAGCAAGCCCCTGGGCCTCTCGCCGAGCGCGCAGGCGGGTGCCGACGGCACGGACGCTGCTGCGAAGTAAACCGGCCGGGCCCATGTTCCCGCAGCGCCTCGATTCACCGCTGGCCTACGACATCGCCAAGGCGATGATCGACGGGTTCAACCGGCACTACCGGTTGTTCCGCGCCGAATCGGCGCGCGCCAAGCACCGTTTCGAGACCGCCGACTGGCACGGCCAGCAGCGCGCGCAGCGCGAGCGCATCGAGTTCTACGACCTGCGCGTGAACGAGGCCGTGGCCCGGCTCGAGAAGGAGTTCAAGGCCGGCGACCAGCCGATGGAGGTGTGGCACCAGGTCAAGCTGCACTTCATCGGCCTTTTGGTGGACCACCACCAGCCCGAGCTGGCCGAGAGCTTCTTCAACTCGGTGACCACCAAGATCCTGCATCGCGCGTACTTCCAGAACGACTTCATCTTCGTGCGTCCCGCGATCAGCACCGAGTACATCGAGCCGCGCGGCGCGCCCACTTATCGCCCTTATTACCCCGCGCACGACACGCTGGCCGACACCCTCGTGCAGATGCTCGACGACTTCGCGCTGCAGGGCAGCTACGCCGACAAGCGGCGCGATGCCGAGCGCGTGGCGCACGTCATCCTCAACCGCTTCCACCAGGTCAAGCTGCGCGCCAACTTCCAGCTGCAGGTGCTCTCGGGCCTCTTTTTCCGGAACAAGGGCGCGTACGTGGTGGGAAAGATCATGAACGGCTTCACCGAGATCCCGTTCTCGCTGCCGATCCTGCACGACAGCGCCGGCAAGTTCTACATCGACGCGGCGCTCTTCGGCGAAGACGACCTGCAGATGCTCTTCAGCTTTGCGCGCGCCTACTTCATGGTCGACATGGAAGTGCCCTCGGCCTGGGTGCAGTTTTTGCGCTCGCTCATGCCGCGCAAGCCCCGCGCCGAAATCTACAACGCGCTCGGCCTCGCCAAGCAGGGCAAGACGCTTTTCTACCGCGACTTTCTCTCGCATCTGAACTACTCGAGCGACCGCTTTCGCATCGCGCCCGGCATCAAGGGCATGGTCATGCTGGTGTTCGACCTGCCGTCGTTCCCGTTCGTCTTCAAGGTCATCAAGGACTTCTATCCGCCGCAGAAGGACACCACGCGCGAGCAGATCAAGGGCAAGTACATGCTCGTGAAGCAGCACGACCGCGTGGGCCGCATGGCCGACACGCTGGAGTACAGCGACGTGGGTTTTCCGCTGGACCGCTTCGAGCCCGAGCTGATCGAGGAGATCCAGAAGTTCGCGCCCAGCCAGCTGGAAATCGGCGACCGCGACGGCAACGGGGAGATGGAGGTCGTGGTCAAGCACGTCTACATCGAGCGCCGCATGATCCCTCTGAACATCTACCTGCAGGAAGCCTTCGACACGCTGGCCGACCCGGAGAGCCCGGCGCATGCGAAACGTGCGAAGGACCAGCTGGCGCACGCGGTGGTCGAGTACGGCAACGCCATCAAGGACATGGTCGCGGCCAACATCTTTCCCGGCGACATGCTGTGGAAGAACTTCGGCGTCACGCGCGGCGGCAAGGTGGTGTTCTACGACTACGACGAGATCGAATACATCACCGACTGCAAGTTCCGAAAGGTCCCCGCACCGCGCAACGAGGAAGACGAGATGAGCGGCGAGGTCTGGTACTCGGTGGGCCCGAAGGACGTGTTCCCCGAGACCTTCGAGCCTTTTCTCCTCGGCAACAAGGATGTGCGCGCGGCCTTCATGGCACACCACGCCGACCTGCTCGACGCTGCCTTCTGGCAGCACCACAAGGAACGCATCCAGGCGGGACAGATGCTCGATGTGTTCCCGTACGAAGAATCGCAACGCTTCCAGCACGAGGGGCACGCGACCCATTTCTGACCGGCTGCGGCACGGGCCGCAGCCGAACACTTCACTTTCACATTCCAGAAGGAGACCCTCATGTCCGAATCCATCGTCATCGTCGGCGCCGCCCGCACCCCCATGGGTGGCTTTCAAGGCGACTTTTCTTCCCTCTCCGCGCACGACCTGGGCGGCGCGGCCATCAAGGCGGCCGTCGAGCGCGCCGGCATCGCGCCCGAGAGCGTGGGCGAAGTGCTGTTCGGCAACTGCCTGATGGCCGGCCAGGGCCAGGCGCCGGCGCGCCAGGCCGCGTACAAGGGCGGCCTGCCCGACAGCGCGGGCGCGGTCACGCTCAGCAAGATGTGCGGCTCGGCCATGAAGGCCGCGATGCTCGCGCACGACATGCTCCTGGCCGGCACGCACGACGTGATCGTCGCGGGCGGCATGGAGAGCATGACCAACGCGCCTTACCTCATGCTCAAGGGCCGCGGCGGCTACCGCATGGGCCACGACAAGATCTATGACCACATGATGCTGGACGGCCTGGAAGACGCCTACCAGCCGGGCCGCTCGATGGGCACCTTCGGCGAAGACTGCGCGGCCAAGTACAAGTTCACTCGCGAGCAGCAGGACGCCTTCGCGATCGCCAGCGTGCAGCGCGCCAAGGCCGCGACCGAATCGGGCGCGTTCAAGGAAGAGATCACCCCCGTCACCGTGAAGGGCCGCGGCGGCGACACCGTGATCTCCATCGACGAAGGCCCGGGCAAGGTCAAGCTGGACAAGATCCCGACGCTCAAGCCCGCGTTCAAGAAAGAGAACGGCACCATCACCGCCGCCTCGAGCTCGTCGATCAACGACGGCGCCGCGGCGCTGGTGATGATGACCGAGTCGCATGCCAAGAAGATCGGCGCCAAGCCCATCGCCCGCATCGTCGGCCACGCCACGCATGCGCAGGAGCCCGAGTGGTTCTCCACCGCGCCGGTCGGCGCCGTGGCCAAGCTCTTCAAGAAGACTGGCTGGACCGTCAAGGACGTGGACCTCTGGGAAGTGAACGAGGCCTTCGCCGTGGTGCCGATGGCGCTGATGCACGAGCTCGATGTGTCGCACGAGATCGTCAATGTGAACGGCGGCGCCTGCGCGCTGGGCCATCCGATCGGCGCGAGCGGCGCGCGCATCATGGTCACGCTGATCCATGCGCTGAAGGCGCGCGGCAAGAAGCGCGGCGTGGCGACGCTCTGCATCGGCGGCGGCGAAGGCACCGCCGTGGCACTCGAATTGCTTTAAACAGCACGGGCCGGCAGCGTCCGAGGGAGGACGCGCCGGCTTTCGCCATCCGGCATTTCAACAATCGATATTGCGTCAGAGCAGGAAATTTCATGCGCCCATCCATCCACCGTACCGCCCTGGCCACCCTGCTGGCCACCGCCTTCCTGGCGCCCGCCGCCAGCTGGGCGCAAAAGCGCGACAACGTGCTGTTCCAGGCCGCCACCGACGAGCAGCCCGCGGTCGTCAAGACGCTGGAAAAACTCGTCAACATCGAGACCGGCACCGGTGACGCCGAAGGCATCGCCGCCGCCGGCAACTACCTCGAAGGCGAACTCAAGACGCTGGGCTTCACCGTCACGCGCAGCAAGTCGGCCGGCATCGTGGTCGGCGACAACATCATCGGCAAGCTCAAGGGCCGCGGCGGCAAGAACCTGCTGCTGCTCTCGCACATGGACACCGTGTACCTGAAGGGCACGCTCGCCAAGGCGCCGTTCAAGGTCGAGGGCGACAAGGCCTACGGCCCCGGCATCGCCGACGACAAGGGCGGCAACGCGGTCATCCTGCACACGCTCAAGTTGCTGAAGGACTACGGCGTGCGCGACTACGGCACCATCACCGTGCTGTTCAACACCGACGAGGAGAAGGGCTCCTTCGGTTCGCGAGACCTCATCCAGGAAGAGGCCAAGCTGGCCGACTACGTGCTCTCGTTCGAGCCCACCGGCGCGGGCGACGAGAAGCTCTCGCTGGGCACCTCGGGCATCGCCTACGTGCAGGTCAACATCACCGGCAAGGCCTCGCACGCGGGCGCGGCGCCCGAGCTGGGCGTCAATGCATTGGTCGAGGCGTCGGACCTCGTGCTGCGCACGATGAGCATCGACGACAAGGCGAAGAACCTGCGCTTCAACTGGACCATCGCCAAGGCCGGCAATGTGTCGAACATCATCCCGGCCAGCGCCACGCTGAATGCCGACGTGCGCTATGCGCGCAACGAAGACTTCGACGCCGCGATGAAGACGCTCGAAGAAAAGGCGCAGCAGAAGAAGCTGCCCGAGGCCGACGTCAAGGTGCTGGTCACGCGCGGCCGCCCGGCCTTCAATGCGGGCGAAGGCGGCAAGAAGCTGGTCGACAAGGCCGTGGCCTTCTACAAGGAAGCCGGCGGCACGCTCGGCGTGGAAGAGCGCACGGGCGGCGGCACCGATGCGGCCTACGCGGCGCTCTCGGGCAAGCCGGTCATCGAAAGCCTGGGCCTGCCGGGCTTCGGTTATCACAGCGACAAGGCCGAGTACGTGGACATCAGCAGCATTCCGCGCCGCCTGTACATGGCCGCGCGCCTGATCATGGATCTGGGCTCGGGCAAGTAAGCACGAAGAAGAAAGAAGAAGGAGACACACCATGCTGCTCAGTGCCGACCAGGAAGCCATCCGCGACGCGGTGCGCGATTTCTCGCAAGCCGAACTCTGGCCCAACGCCCCCAAGTGGGACCGCGAACACAGCTTTCCGAAAGAGGCGCACCAGGGCCTCGCGGCGCTGGGCGCGTACGGCATCTGCGTGCCCGAGGAGCACGGCGGCGCGGGCCTGGACTACCTCACGCTCGCGCTGGTGCTGGAAGAAATCGCGGCCGGCGACGGCGGCACCAGCACCGCGATCAGCGTGACCAACTGCCCGGTCAACGCGATCCTCATGCGCTACGGCAATGCGCAGCAGAAGAAGAAATGGCTCGAGCCGCTCGCGCAGGGGCAGATGCTCGGCGCCTTCTGCCTGACCGAACCGCAGGCCGGCAGCGATGCATCGAGCCTGCGCACCACCGCGCGCAAGGACGGCGACGGCTACGTGATCGACGGCGTCAAGCAGTTCATCACCAGCGGCAAGAACGGGCAGGTCGCGATCGTCATCGCGGTGACCGACAAGGGCGCGGGCAAGCGCGGCATGAGCGCCTTCATCGTGCCCACCGACGCGCCCGGCTACGCCGTCGCGCGCCTGGAGGACAAGCTCGGCCAGCACAGCAGCGACACCGCGCAGATCAACTTCGACGCCTGCCGCATCCCGGCGGAAAACCTCATCGGCGCCGAAGGCGAGGGCTACAAGATCGCGCTCGGCGCGCTGGAGGGCGGCCGCATCGGCATCGCCGCCCAGAGCGTGGGCATGGCGCGCAGCGCGTTCGACGTGGCGCTGGCCTATGCCAAGGAGCGCCAGGCCTTCGGCGGCTCGATCTTCGACCAGCAGGCCGTGGGCTTTCGCCTTGCCGAATGCGCAACGCAACTCGAAGCCGCGCGCCAGCTGATCTGGCACGCCGCGAGCCTGCGCGATGCGGGCCTGCCGTGCCTGAAGGAAGCGGCGATGGCCAAGCTCTTCGCGAGCGAGATGGCCGAGCGCGTGTGCAGCGCCGCGATCCAGACGCTGGGCGGCTATGGCTACGTGAACGACTTTCCGCTCGAGCGCATCTACCGCGACGTGCGCGTGTGCCAGATCTACGAAGGCACCTCGGACATCCAGAAGCTGCTGATCCAGCGCGCGCTGGCCTGACGAAGCCCCGCCGCGCGGCAGGGTGACGGTCGCGGGCCGCGACCTGTCATGTAGAGTTTCCCTTGACCAACCAAGGGGAGACAGACATGACTCAGGCAGTCGCGGCCACGCCGCCCCGTCGCCCGGGCTTCTCGATCGTTGCGGCTGCCGCGCTGGCGGCCGGCCTCGCATTCGGCGCGTTCAATGCGCCGGCGAATGCGGAAGTACTCGTCGCTTCCAGGCCCGCCGCGGCGTACCCTGCGCCGCCTTCCGCGCTGTATCCGGAGCTGTTCGCCGCGGTGCAGCTGGGGCAGGTCTTCAAGGACGGCAAGACTTTCGTCGATGCTGTTCCCAAGAGCTCGCCCGCCGCCGTCGCCGCGCAATACAAGCGCGAAAAAGACCGCCCCGGTTTCGATCTGTCCGCCTTCGTGCAGCGGCATTTCAATCTGCCGCAGGACAACGGCGACGCCTACGTCAGCGATCGTTCGCAATCGCTCGCGCAGCACATCGCCAGCCTCTGGCCGCACCTGACGCAGCAGCCGCGCAAGCCCGCCGCCGGTTCCTCGCTGCTGCCCTTGCCCGGGCCCTACGTGGTGCCGGGCGGGCGCTTTCGCGAGGTGTACTACTGGGACTCGTACTTCACCATGCTGGGCCTGCTGCAGAACGGCGAGCCGCGCGCGATACGCGACATGGTCGGCAATTTCGCGAGCCTGATCGACCGTTACGGCCACATTCCGAACGGCAACCGCAGCTACTACCTGAGCCGCTCGCAGCCGCCGTTCTATTTCAAGATGGTCGGCCTCCTGTCCACGCAGGACGAGGCCGGCGCGTATGCGCGCTACCTGCCGCAACTGCAGCGCGAGTACGCGTTCTGGATGGAGGGCGCGAAGGGCCTCGAGCCCGGCACCGCGCACCGCCGGGTGGTGGCGCTGGCCGACGGCAGTGTGCTGAACCGCTACTACGACGACCGCGCCGTGCCGCGCGACGAATCGTATGCCGAGGACGTGGCGCTCGCGAAGAAGAGCAGCCGCCCCGCCGCCGAGGTCTATCGCGACCTGCGCGCCGCCGCGGAGAGCGGATGGGACTTCAGCAGCCGCTGGTTCGCCGACGGCAAGACGCTGGCCACCATCGAGACCACCGCGGTCGTGCCCGTGGACCTGAACAGCCTGCTGTACGGCCTGGAGAACGCGATCCGCCTGGGCTGCGAGCGCGTGCGGGACGCCGCCTGCAGCAGCGATTTCACGCAGCGCGCCGAACGCCGGCGTCTGGCTGTGCAGAAATACTTGTGGAACGAAGCCGGCGGCCACTACGTGGACTACCAGTGGGTCAAGCAGCAGCCGACCGGCCGTCCGGGTGCCGCCACGCTGTACCCGCTGTTCGTCGGCCTCGCGGAACCGGCACAGGCAGCGCGCGTGGCCGAGTGGACAAGCAAGGAACTGGTGAAGCCGTATGGCCTCGTGACGACGCCGACCCCGACCGACCAGCAATGGGATGCACCCAACGGCTGGGCGCCCTTGCAATGGATCGCGGTGGACGGCCTTCGGCGCTATGGCCAGCATGCGCTCGCGCGCGACATCGCGACGCGCTGGATGGGCAAGGTGCAGCAGGTCTACGGCAGCAGCGGCAAGCTGGTCGAGAAATACAACGTGATCGACAACAGCGGCGAGGCCGGCGGCGGCGAGTACGTGCTGCAGGACGGCTTCGGCTGGACCAACGGCGTGGCCATGCAGCTGATGACGATCTATCCCGAATTGAAGCGCCCTTGACGGCCCGCAAACGCCCGTGGGGCCGGATCGCCGCCGCACTCGTGCTCGCGACGCTGGCGGCCTGGGGCTTCGTCGTCGAGCCGCGCTGGGTCGCCGCACGCGTCGAGCCGTTGGGCTCGGCGCAGTGGCAGCCGCCGGCCGGCCTCACGGTGGCGATGGCGGGCGACTGGCACCTCACCACGCGCTCGGCGTGGCGCGTCACCAGCGCGGAGCGCGCCGCGCGCATCGTCGACGAGATCAACGCGGCGCGGCCCGATGTGATCCTGCTGCTCGGCGATTTCCTCGCGGGATCGGGCGACGACGAGGCATTCTCCATCGAGGACATGGCGGCCGTGCTCGGCCGCCTGAAGGCGCCGCAGGGCGTGTACGCGGTGCTCGGCAACCACGACTGGTGGCACGACGGCGACCGCACCGCCAAGGCCTTGTCCGCGCAGGGCATCCGCGTGCTGGAGAACGCCTCGGTGCGATTGCCGGGCCACGACCTCTGGGTGGTCGGCATCGGCGACGACTCGACCGGCCATTCGCTGGCGGACAAGGCGCTGGCCGGCGTGCCCAAGGGCGCCGCGACGCTGGTCATGATGCACGACCCCTTCAGCTTCGCGACCATGCCGCGCACGCAGGGGCTGGTGGTCGCTTCGCACACGCACGGCGGGCAGATCAGCGTGCCGGGCTACGGCGCGCTGGTGGTGCCGGGCCGCGCGCCGCGCGAGTGGGCCTACGGCTGGATCGCGCACAAGGGCAGGCGCATGTACGTGACGAGCGGGCTGGGCGTGAGCATCCTGCCGGTGCGGTTCAACATGCGGCCCGAGTGGGTGATGTTCCGGTAGCGCCGCCCCGCCGCCCCGCCGTGTCATCGGTTTCGATGACAGACAGGATCACGCCGGCGGCGCAGCATGGCGATCTCTTCGTCGGAGGTCCCAGCCATG
Source organism: Variovorax sp. AC194 (assembly GCF_979257995.1). Lineage (NCBI taxonomy): Bacteria > Pseudomonadati > Pseudomonadota > Betaproteobacteria > Burkholderiales > Comamonadaceae > Variovorax > Variovorax sp. AC194. The sequence continues at coordinate 990,793 of NZ_OZ409823.1, forward strand.
TCCATCTTCAAACCCATTTCCTTCGCCGCGGCCCTGTTGTGCCTCGGCGCATCCGCGCAAGCGCAGCCCGCCGCCGTGGACATCGCCACGCTGACCGCGAGCGATGCGATGCAGCAGCTGTGCGCCGGCACGGTGACCAGCGAGCAGTTGGTCTCTGCCTACCTTGCGCAAGCCAAGGCGAAGACAAACCTCAATGCCTTCGTCACGCTCGACGAGGCCGGCGCGCTGAAGGCCGCGCGCGCCGCCGATGCGCAGCGAAAGCGCGGCGGCGCCTGCAAGCCGCTGGCCGGCCTGCCGGTGGTCATCAAGGACAACATCCAGGTGCAGGGCCTGCCCGCCACGGCCGGTTCGCCCGCGCTCAAGGGCTTCGTGCCCGCGGCCGATGCGCCTGTGGTCGCGAAGCTGCGCGCGGCGGGCGCGGTCATCCTCGGCAAGACCAACATGCACGAGCTGGCCTTCGGCGTCACGGGCTACAACCCCGCGTTCCAGACCGGCCCCGAGGTCGGCGTGCGCAACGCCTACGACGCGAGCCGCATCGCGGGCGGATCGTCGTCGGGCAACGGCGCGGCACTCGGCGCGCGCATGGCACCGGCGGCGCTGGGCACCGACACGGGCGGCTCGGTGCGCATTCCGTGCGCGTTCAATGGCTGCGCGTCGCTGCGCCCGAGCATGGGCCGCTACTCGCAGCAGGGCATCGCGCCGATCTCGCACACCCGCGACACCGCGGGCCCGATGGCGCAGTCGATGGCCGACGTCGCGCTGCTCGACCGCGTGATCGCGGGCGGCGCGGCGATCAAGCCCGCGGACCTCAAGCGCGTGCGCCTGGGCGTGGTGCCGGCCTTCTACGCGAACCTCGATGCCGACACGCGCGCCGCCACCGATGCGGCCCTCGCCAAGCTGCGCGCGGCGGGCGTCACGCTGGTGGACGTAGAGATGCCCAAACTCATGGACCTGAACGGTGCCATCGGCTTCCCGCTCGCGCTGTACGAGGCGCACGACGACATGGTCGCGTACCTGGCGAAGTACCGCACCGGCATCGACATCGCGCAGCTCACCGCCGGCATCGCGAGCCCCGACGTCAAGGGCACCTTCGAGGCCTTCGTGATCCCGCGCAAGCTCCCCGCGCCGAACGGCACGGTCGATGCGAAGCCGGCCTACGACAACGCGATGCGCATCGCGCGGCCCGCATTGCAGAAGCTCTACCGCGACACCTTCGCGAAGAACAAGCTCGATGCGCTCGTGTTCCCGACGGTGCCGCGCGTGGCCCTGGCCGCCGCGCCCGAAGCCAGCAGCCCCGAGAACTTCGGCGCGCTGATCCAGAACACCGACCCCGGCAGCAACGCCGGCATTCCGGGTGTGCAGTTGCCCTCGGGACTCGGTGCGGCCAGCGGGTTGCCCATCGGGCTGGAACTCGACGGGCCGGCCGGCAGCGACCGCAAGCTGCTCGCCGTGGGCATGGCGGTGGAAGGCGTGCTGGGACGTTTGCCCGCGCCCAAGGCGAAGTAGGGCGGCCCCGCCGCATCAGCGCTTGGCGAGCCCCGCCAGCGCCGACCGCCGCTCGATCCCGAGCTTGTCGAAGATGCGCCGCAGGTAGGTGCGCACCGTCGGCACGCTCACCGCCATGCGCCGCGCGATCTCCTTGTCGGTGAGGCCTTCGCACACGGCGCGTGCGACGTCCTGCTCGCGTGCGCTCAACGCATTCCATGAAGTCTCCGCAGGCATCGGCACGGCAGCCGCCGTGCGCTGCGCACGCTGCAGCGCGCCGATGAACGCGGGCTCGATCAGGTCGAGCAGCCCCTTCTCGTGGTCCCCGAAATCGCCGCGCCCCTTGCGCCGCCAGATGCGCAGGTCGCCCAGCGCGCGGTCGCCCTCGAAGGCGTGCAGGTTCATGCCCCAGTGCAGCCCGTCGCGCGAGAGAAAGTCGGTGAAGAATTCCGTGCGCATCAGTTCGCGCTGCGGCATCACATCGGTCACGCGCGTGGCGCGGCGGTGCGACTGCAGCACGAAGGTGATCGGGTCGTGGTGCTGGTGCCATTCGCCGTAGCGGTCCAGGTTGGCCGGGTCCATGTTGAGCGCCACGCGGCCGTCGAAACGGCCGCTCTGGGCGTTCCACACGAAGGAGGCGAACTGGTCCGCATGCAGCAGGTCCAGCAGCGCCCAGCCCAGGCGCTCGCGGATGTCGCTTTCGCCGCGCTCCTGCGCCAGCAGCGTGAAAACGCCGCGCAGTGCCTGCTGTTCGGAGCCTGTCAGGTACATCGCCGCCTCGCTCTGGTTGTCGCCATGTAAGGCTAACGTTTAGCAAGCGCCGCGCCAAGGGTGGATGCCCCGGGGCCGTCACGGGGAGCGCGCAGAATCGCGGGCTGTACGCCCATGTCTTCGACACCGTCTTCTTCCCCTTCGCCCGAAGCGTCCCCTCCCGCATCCCCGTGGCAACGGCTGCGCGCCTACTGGGTCGAGGCGCCGAACGCCGACCCGCTGGTCGACCAGAGCCTGGCCCGCGCCTACATCGTCGATACGCGCGACACGCCGCTGTCGGCGGCCATGATCGCGGCGGTGTTCTGGGGCATGTTCCTCGTGCTGACCGGCAACCGCGGCACGCTGGTGTGGGCCGTGCTGGTGCATGCGATGCAGTGGAACATGCACCGCCACCTGCACCGGGTGGACCCCGAGGCCATCGACGTTGCCTCGGCCGCCCGCACGCGCCGGCAGCTGGAGCTGCGCATGCTGTTCCCGGGGCTGGTGTGGGCGCTGGCGCCGTGGCTCTTCTTTCCGCACGGCGACCTTGCCTACATCCTCCTGATGTACTTCTTCGTGAGCGGCACCACCGGCGTGATCATCGCCGCGCTCGCGCAGTGGTGGCTGGCCGCGGTGTGCTTCGGCGTGCCGGTGTTCCTGAGTCTGGCGCTGCGGCTGGTGCTGGAGCCGGGCAGCGTGCCGGTGATCATGGGGTGCCTGGCGGTGTCGCAGTTGCTCGCGTCGCTGCACTATGCGCGCAAGCAGAACCGGCTGATCGTGCGATCCATCGAGAACGGCTTCGAGAATGCGCGCCTGGCCGAGGCCCTGTCGCGCCAGCTCGACCATGTGGGGCAGATGGCGGCGCAGCGCGCGCGCATCTTCGCGGCCGCCAACCACGACCTGCGCCAGCCGATGCACGCGCTGGCGATCTTCGTGGACGCGCTCGACACGCGCAGCGCGCCCAGCGCCGACAACCTGCGCTTCATGCGCGACAGCGTCGATGCGCTGCGCGGCTCCATCGACGCCTTGCTGGACATCGCGCAGCTCGATGGCGGCGTGGCGCCGGTGCGGCTGGAGCCGTTGCGTCTCGACGCCTTGTTCACGTCGCTCAACGGGCGCTTCGCAGCGCTGGCCGATGCCAAGGGGCTCGCGCTGCGCATCCACCCGACCGGGGCGGTGGTCCGCGCCGATGCGCGCATGCTTGCGCGCGTGCTGGGCAACCTGGTGGACAACGCCATCAAGTACACGCCCCAAGGCACCGTGCTCGTGCTCGCGCGGCGGGTGCAGCGCCCCTCTGGCGGCGTGCCGGCCTGGCGCATCGAAGTGCGCGATTCGGGCGTGGGCATCGAGGCGCAGCACCGGGAGCAGGTGTTCGAGGAGTTCTTCCAGGTCGACAACCCCGGGCGCGACCGCAGCCGCGGCCTCGGGCTGGGCCTGTCGCTGGTGGCCGGCATGGGGCGGGTGATGGGCTCGCGCATCGAGGTGCGCTCCGCGCCGGGGCGCGGCAGCACCTTCTCGCTGGTGCTGGAGGAGGCGCCCGCACCGACCGGCGTTGTGCCCACCGAATCGGCCTTGGCGCTCGCCGGGCCCTTGGCGGGCGCCCCGGTCCGCATCCTGGTGCTCGACGACGAGCAGCCCGTGCGCGAGGCGATGCGCTCGCTGCTCTCGGGCTGGGGCCACGAGGTGGCGCTGGCCGCCAACCCGCGCGAGGCGCTGCAGCACGGCGGCGTGTTCGACCTGATGCTGAGCGACCTGCGCCTGGGCAGCGGCCTCTCGGGCCTGGCGGCCGCGCAGGCGCTGCAGGCGGTCGGCAAGGCGCGCAACGTGGTCATCCTGACCGGCGAAACCGCCCACGCCAACCGGATGGAGGTCGAGCGCGCGGGCTATGCGCTGATCTACAAGCCGGCCGATGCAAGGGCGCTGCAGGACGCCATCGCCGCGAGCCGCATCGGCTAGCTTCTCCTGGCTCCGGGGTTGCCCCATCGGAGGGATCGCCGCGAGGTGTTCCAATAGCGGTCTTCATGAGCGCCATCGATCCCACCACCGGACCTTGCCCCTGCGGCCGCACCGACCGCCGCGACAAGCCCATCGGCTACGCCCTGTGCTGTGGCCGCTATCTCGACGATTTCGAGAACACGCCCGCCCCCGACGCCGAATCGCTGATGCGCTCGCGCTATTCGGCCTTCGTGCTGCAGCGCGCCGAGTACCTGCTGGCCACCTGGCACGCGTCGAAGCGGCCGGCCTCGATCGAGTTCGAGCCGGGCGTCAAGTGGCTGGGGCTGGATATCCGCTCGCGATCGGTGCTCGATGCGGACCACGCCGAGGTCGAATTCGTCGCGCGCCAGCGCAGCAGCACGGGCACCGCCGCGCGCCTGCACGAGCGCAGCCGCTTCGTGCGAGAGGGCGAACGCTGGTACTACCTGGAAGGCGACTTGCAGCAGCCCCTGGCCTAGCGGGTTGACGCGCGGGGCCGGGGCTCGCACAATCGGCCTCGCTCCGGGGTGCACACACGTGGTGTGCTGAGATGGCAAAGCTGCCGACCCGCGAACTTGATCCGGGTCATACCGGCGTAAGAAGAGCTGCACTCCCTGACCCAGGTCCCGTCGCCCACCTTCCGCGACGGCCCCAAGTCCACCGAGCGATTGCGGAGCACCCTTTCCCTCAACAAGGAGTGCCCCGCATGAATGACCACTACAAGTTCACCTCCCTGCTCTCGCTCACGCGCGAGCCCTTTCCCGCATCGCACAAGTGCCTGATCCCGGGCAGCCGGCCCGACCTGAACGTGCCGGTGCGCGACGTGCTGCTGACCAATGGCGAGACGGTGTCGCTCTACGACACCTCGGGCCCGTACACCGATGCGAAGGTCGACATCGACGTGCGCCGCGGCCTGCCCGGCGTGCGCGATGCGTGGATCGCCGAGCGCAACGACACCGAGATCTACGACGGCCGCTCGCACCAGGCGCTCGACGAGGGCCTGAAGCACGCGCACGACCACGACGCCCAGCGCCTGGCCGAGCTGCGCGCCGGCGCCTCGGCGCTGCAGCGCACGCCGCGCCGCGCGAAGTCGGGCGCCAACGTCACGCAGATGCACTACGCACGCCGCGGCATCGTCACACCGGAAATGGAATACGTGGCCCTGCGCGAGAACGGCAAGCGCGAGTGGATGGCCGAGTACCTCGCCAACGAGGAGCGTGCGAAGCGCGTGGCCGGCAACCCGATGGGTGCGAGCATTCCGCGCATCATCACGCCCGAATTCGTGCGCGACGAGGTGGCCCGCGGCCGCGCGATCATTCCCGCCAACATCAACCATCCTGAAGTCGAGCCGATGGCCATCGGCCGCAACTTCAAGGTGAAGATCAACGCCAACATCGGCAACTCGGCCGTCACCTCGAGCATCGAGGAAGAGGTCGAGAAGCTCGTGTGGGCGATCCGCTGGGGCGCGGACAACGTGATGGACCTGTCCACCGGCAAGAACATCCACACCACCCGCGACTGGATCGTGCGCAACTCGCCGGTGCCCATCGGCACGGTGCCGATCTACCAGGCGCTGGAGAAGGTGGGCGGCGTGGCCGAGGACCTCACCTGGGAGATCTTCCGCGACACGCTGATCGAGCAGGCCGAGCAGGGCATCGACTACTTCACCATCCACGCGGGCGTGCGGCTGCCGTTCATCCACCTCACGGCCGACCGCATGACGGGCATCGTCTCGCGCGGCGGCTCGATCATGGCCAAGTGGTGCATCGCGCACCACAAGGAGAGCTTTCTCTACGAGCGCTTCGAAGACATCTGCGACATCATGAAGGCGTACGACGTGAGCTTCTCGCTGGGCGATGGCCTGCGTCCGGGCTCGGGCGCCGATGCCAACGACGAGGCGCAGTTCGCCGAGCTGCGCACGCTCGGCGAGCTCACGCAGGTCGCGTGGAAGCACGACGTGCAGACCATGATCGAAGGCCCGGGCCACGTGCCGATGCACATGATCCAGGCCAACATGGACGAGCAACTCAAGCACTGCCACGAGGCGCCGTTCTACACGCTCGGGCCGCTGACGATCGACATCGCGCCGGGCTACGACCACATCTCCAGCGCCATCGGCGCCGCGATGATCGGCTGGGCCGGCACCGCGATGCTGTGCTACGTGACACCGAAGGAACACCTCGGATTGCCCGATCGCGATGACGTCAAGCAAGGGATCATCGCGTACAAGATCGCGGCGCATGCGGCCGACGTGGCCAAGGGCCACCCCGGGGCGCGGTCGCGCGACGATGCGCTGAGCAAGGCGCGCTTCGAATTCCGCTGGCAGGACCAGTTCAACCTGGGCCTGGACCCCGACACCGCGCGCGAATTCCACGACGAGACGCTGCCGAAGGACTCCAGCAAGGTGGCGCACTTCTGCTCGATGTGCGGCCCCAAGTTCTGCTCGATGAAGATCACGCAGGAAGTGCGCGAGTACGCCGCGAAGAAGGGCGTGGCCGAGGCCGAAGCCATGGCCGAAGGCATGGAGGAAAAGTCCAAGGAGTTCATGGCGGGCGGCGGCGAGATCTACATACCGATACGCGCCGTGTCCTGAGTGCGCCGGGGGTCGTTGCTACCATGGGGGACTCCCCCGAACCCCTCCAGCGCAATGACCCCATTTCCTTTCGCCGCCGTCCTCTTCGACTGCGACGGCGTGCTCGTCGACTCCGAACCCATCACCAACCGCGTGCTCGCCGACATGCTCGGCGAGCTCGGCTGGCACCTCACCACCGAAGAGGCGATGAACACCTTCACCGGCAAGGCCGTGAAGGACGAGGCGCCCCTCATCGAAGCGAAGACCGGCTTCGCCATCACGCCCGAGTGGCTCAAGACCTTCAGGGCCCGGCGCAACGAGGCGCTCGAACGCGACCTCACCGCGATCCCCCACGCCCCCGCGGCCATTCGCCAGATCCACGCAATGCTCAAGGGCCGCATCGCGTGCGCCTCGGGCGCGGACCGCCACAAGGTCGAGCTGCAGCTGGCCAAGGTCGGGCTGCTCGACTGCTTCGAAGGGCGCATCTTCAGCGGCCATGAAATGCCGCGCTCCAAGCCGCACCCGGACGTGTACCTCGCCGCCGCCGAAGCGCTGGGCGTCGACCCCAAGCGCTGCGCCGTCGTCGAGGACACGGTCACCGGCGCGATGGCCGGCGTGGCCGCGGGTGCGACGGTGTTCGGCTACAGCACGGGCGAATCGGGCCACAGCGGCCCGGGTCCGCTGTTGAGCGTGGGCGCGGTGCGGGTGTTCAGCGACATGGCCGAATTGCCGGCGTTGCTATCGGGCTTTGGCCTGCAGGCGGCCTGAGTTTCTGGTGGAATGGTCGGCACCGTTTTCACCTCATTCGCAGGAACGAAGGAACCTCCGCCCATGACCTCCGAATACAAGACAGAACAGCCCGACCGCGCCGAGATCGACGCACGCACCGGCCCCGCCGTGGTCGAGTTCGGCACCAACTGGTGCGGCATCTGCAAAGCCGCGCAACCCAACATCGCCGAGGCCTTCGCGCAGTACCCGGACATCCCGCGCATCAAGGTCGAGGACGGCAGCGGCCGCCCGCTCGGCCGCTCGTTCAACGTGCGGCTCTGGCCCACATTGGTGTTCATGCGCGACGGCAAGGAGGTCGCCAAGCTCGTGCGGCCGGAAGACAGCCAGTCCATCGCCGACGCGCTCGCCAAGATCGCCCAGCCGGCCTAACCTCTACAGCCCCTGCGCCCGGAAGTCCCGCGGCGCATGCCCGGTCCATTGCAGGAACGCGCGCGAGAAGCTCTTCTCGTTGCGAAAGCCCACCGCCAGCGCCACCTGCTTGATCGGCCGGTTGGTGCGGCGCAACTGCTCCACCGCGAGCTCGTGGCGCACCTCGTTCTTCAGGGTCTGCAGCGAGGTGCCTTCCTCGTGCAGTTGCCGGTGCAGCGTGCGGCCCGACACGTTCAGGAGACCGGCCAGCGCCTCGGCGGTGGTGGCCTCGGCGGCGCGCGAGCGCAGCAGTTCGCGCACGCGCTGGCCCAGCAGGCGGTCGCGGCGGTACTGCAGGATGGTGAGCGGCAGCGCACGCTTGAGCATGGTGCGCAACGCGCGCTCGTCGCGCTGCAGCGGCAGCGCGAGGTAGCGCTCGTCGAAGCTGAGCGTGGCCTGCGGCGCATCGAAGCGCACCTCGGGCGTGAACATCGGCGCATAGGCGTCGCGGTGCGGCGGCGCCGCGAACGGAAAGGTGGCGCTGCGCAGCGAGATGCGCGAGTCGATCGCCCAGCACATGTAGCCGTGCATGAAGCGCAGGCTCGTGACCAGGCAGAACTCGCGGAAGGCCTCGTCCAGCGGGCGGTTCTCGGCGATGCGCAGCGTGGCCACGCCGCCCGCCACTTCGAGCGCGAGGCCGATGTCCTCGGTCAGCAGGCGGTGGTGGCGGCACCAGCGCTTGATGGCCACGCCCAGGTCGGGCGAGGTCAGCGAGGCGCGGCACAGCATGCCGTAGCTGCCCCAGGGCAGGCGCCGCGAGAACCAGCCCAGGGCCTCGTCGTCCAGCTCCTGCATGGCGTGTTCCGAGAGCGCCTCGAACTGCGCCGCCGTCACCCGCGCGCCCGGCCGGGCCAGTTCGCGCGGCGTGATCTGTGCCGCCTTCAGGGCCTCGGCGGGGTCCATGCCATAGCGCTCGTAGCCCTTGGCGATGGCTCTCACGAAGGCCATGGGGGTGACGGCGCGGGCGGGCTTCAGGAAGGCGGGCGAGGTCATGGTCGAAAGGGAAAGACGTGGCGCAATTTGCAACCATTGTGGCGCCAATTGCGGCGCGACGAGGCGTAAGCTGCAATGGTTCCAAGCGCCATTCCGCGTGGGCAGCCCTGCGCGCCGACCCCTCAGAGGAGACAACACACATGCACGATCCCGGCCTGAACTTCGACCTGGGCGAGGACATCGACTCGCTGCGCAGCGCCATCCAGGACTTCGCCGCCAACGAAATCGCGCCCCGCGCCGCCGACATCGACCGCGACAACCTGTTCCCGCACGACCTCTGGCAGAAGCTGGGCGAACTCGGCCTGCACGGCATGACGGTCAAGGAAGAGTTCGGCGGCACCGAGCTGGGCTACCTGGCGCACATCGTGGCCATGGAAGAAGTCTCGCGCGCCTCGGCCTCGGTGGGCCTGTCGTACGGCGCGCACTCCAACCTGTGCGTGAACCAGATCCATCGCAACGGCAGCGATGCGCAGAAGAAGAAGTACCTGCCCAAGCTGGTGAGCGGCGAGCACGTCGGCGCGCTGGCCATGAGCGAGCCCAACGCCGGCTCCGACGTGGTGAGCATGAAGCTCAAGGCCGAGAAGAAGAACGGCTGCTACGTGCTCAACGGCGGCAAGATGTGGATCACCAACGGCGGCGACGCCGACACGCTGGTCATCTACGCCAAGACCGAGCCTGAGATGGGCGCGCGCGGCATGACGGCCTTCATCGTGGAAAAGAATTTCAAAGGTTTTTCGGCCGGCACCAAGCTCGACAAGCTGGGCATGCGCGGCTCCAACACCTACCCGCTGTTCTTCGACAACTGCGAAGTGCCCGAAGAGAACGTGCTCGGCGGCGAAGGCCTCGGCGCGAAGGTGCTGATGAGCGGCCTCGATTACGAGCGCGCCGTGCTCTCGGGCGGACCGCTGGGCATCATGGCCGCGTGCATGGACGCGGTGCTGCCCTTCGTCCACGAGCGCAAGCAATTCGGCCAGAGCATCGGCGAGTTCCAGCTGATGCAGGGCAAGCTCGCGGACATGTATTCGACGTGGCAGGCCACGCGCGCCTACGTGTATGCCGTGGGCAAGGCCTGCGACCGCAACGACCATGCGCGCACCTTCCGCAAGGACGCGGCCGGCGCGATCCTGTATTCGGCCGAGAAGGCGACGTGGATGGCCGGCGAGGCGATCCAGGCGCTGGGCGGCGTGGGGTACACGAAGGACTTTCCAGTCGAGCGGTTGTGGCGCGATGCCAAGCTGTACGAGATCGGCGCGGGCACGAGCGAGATCCGTCGGATGCTGATCGGTCGCGAGCTCTTCGCGGAAACCGCATAAGCTGTTTTTCTCCCTCCCCCTCTGGGGGAGGGCAGGGGTGGGGGCAAGCGGCGTTCGATGAAGCACTGCGATGAACATGCGCCGCTTGCCCCCATCCCAACCTTCCCCCAGGGGGGAAGGAGCAAGACAAAACGGAGACAAGGAACATGAGCATGACTGCTGCGTTGACCGAGAGCTACGGCAAGGGCACCACCGACGTCCCGCTGATCGAGCAGACCATCGGCGATTTCTTCGACGACATGGTCCGGGCGCAACCCGACCGCGAAGCGCTCATCAGCCGCCACGAAGGCAAGCGCTTCACCTACCGCGAGCTGCAGACCGAATCGAACAAGCTCGCGAGCGCGCTGCTGAATCTCGGCCTCGTGCCCGGTGACCGCGTCGGCATCTGGTCGCACAACAACGCGCCCTGGGTGCTGATGCAGATCGCCACCGCCAAGGTCGGCCTGATCCTCGTGAACATCAACCCGGCCTACCGCACCTCGGAACTCGAATACGCGCTCAACAAGGTCGGCTGCAAGGTGCTGGTGACGATGGCGCAGTTCAAGACCAGCGACTACCTGGGCATGCTGCGCGAGCTGGGCCCCCAGCGCCTGCCGCAGCTGCGGCACACCTTCTGGATCGACGGCAAGGCCGCCGCCGATGTGCAAGAGCCCGGCATGCAGCGCTTCAGCCAGCTGCTCGCGAGCGGCGACGCCGCCGATCCGCGCGTGGCGCAGGTCCAGAAGACGCTGAAGGCCACCGAGCCGATCAACATTCAGTTCACCAGCGGCACCACGGGCTTTCCCAAGGGCGCGACGCTCACGCACCGCAACATCCTGAACAACGGCTTCTTCATCGGCGAGTGCATGAAGCTCTCGCCCATCGACAAGCTCTGCATCCCGGTGCCGCTGTACCACTGCTTCGGCATGGTGCTGGGCAACCTCGCGTGCCTCACGCACGGCTCGGCCATCGTGTACCCGAACGACGGCTTCGATCCGCTCACCGTGCTGGAGACCGTGCAGGCCGAGAAGTGCACCGGCCTGCATGGCGTGCCCACGATGTTCATCGCCGAGCTGGACCATCCGCGCTTCAAGGAGTTCGATCTCTCGACGCTGCGCACCGGCATCATGGCTGGCTCGCCGTGCCCCATCGAGGTGATGAAGCGCGTGGTGAACGAGATGCACCTTGGCGAAATCACCATCGCCTACGGCATGACCGAGACCAGCCCGGTGAGCTGCCAGAGCAGCACCGACACGCCGCTGGACAAGCGCGTGTCCACCGTCGGCACGGTGCAGCCGCACCTCGAAGTGAAGATCATCGACCCCGAGACGGGCGCCGTCATGCCCGTGGGCAAGTCGGGCGAGCTCTGCACGCGCGGCTACTCGGTGATGCACGGCTACTGGGAAGACGAGCCGAAGACGCGCGAGGCCATCGACGCCGAGCACTGGATGCACACCGGCGACCTCGCCACGATGGATGCCGAGGGCTACGTCAACATCGTCGGCCGCATCAAGGACCTGGTGATCCGCGGCGGCGAGAACATCTACCCGCGCGAGATCGAGGAGTTTCTCTACCGCCACCCGAAGGTGCAGGACGTGCAGGTGGTGGGCCTGCCCGACAAGAAGTACGGCGAGGAGCTGTGCGCCTGGATCATCGTCAAGCCCGGCCAGAGCGCGACCGACACCGAGATCCGCGACTTCTGCAAGGGCCAGATCGCGCACTACAAGGTGCCGAAATACATCCAGTTCGTCACCGAGTTCCCGATGACGGTGACCGGCAAGATCCAGAAATTCAAGATCCGCGATGCCATGACCGAGCAGCTCGGTCTCAGCCAAGAAAAAACAGCATGAGCAAACTCGAAACCAAACTGAATGCACGGTCGGCCGACTTTCAAGCCAATGCCGCGGCGATGCGCGCGCTGGTCGATGACCTGCACGCGCAGTTCGCGAAAGTGGAGCAGGGCGGCGGCGAGGCTGCGCGGGCCAAGCACACGGCGCGTGGCAAGTTGCTGCCGCGTGATCGCGTGGCCGAACTGCTGGACCCCGGCACGCCGTTCCTGGAGCTCGCGCCGCTGGCCGCGCATGCGATGTACCTCGATGCCAAGGGGGCCGAATCGGCACCCGGCGCCGGCATCATCACCGGCATCGGCCGCGTGAATGGCGTCGATTGCATGATCGTCTGCAACGACGCGACGGTGAAGGGCGGCACCTACTACCCGATGACGGTGAAGAAGCACCTGCGCGCGCAAGAGGTCGCCGAGCAGAACCGCCTGCCCTGCATCTACCTGGTCGACTCGGGCGGCGCGAACCTGCCGAACCAGGACGAGGTGTTTCCCGACCGCGACCACTTCGGCCGCATCTTCTACAACCAGGCCAACATGAGCGCCCAGGGCATCTCGCAGATCGCGGTGGTCATGGGCTCGTGCACGGCGGGCGGCGCGTATGTGCCGGCGATGAGCGATGAATCGATCATCGTGAAGAACCAGGGCACGATTTTCCTGGGCGGGCCGCCGCTCGTCAAAGCGGCCACCGGCGAGGTCGTGACGGCCGAAGACCTCGGCGGTGGCGACGTGCACACGCGCCTGTCGGGCGTGGTCGACCACCTCGCGCAGAACGACCTGCATGCGCTGGCGCTCGCGCGTTCGGCGGTGGCGAATCTCAATGCCAAGGCATCGGCAGAGCAGCCGGCCGCTCATCCGGCGGTGAACGCACCGGCGTTCCCGCGCGAAGAGCTCTACGGCGTGATCCCCACCGACACGCGCAAGCCTTTCGACGTGCGCGAGATCATCGCGCGCATCGTGGACGGCAGCGAGTTCCACGAGTTCAAGGCGCGCTTCGGCGCCACGCTGGTCTGCGGCTTCGCGGAGATCGAGGGCATGCCCGTGGGCATCATCGCCAACAACGGCATCCTGTTCAGCGAGTCGGCGCAGAAGGGCGCGCACTTCATCGAGCTGTGCTGCCACCGCAAGATCCCGCTGGTGTTCCTGCAGAACATCACCGGCTTCATGGTGGGCCGCAAGTACGAGAACGAAGGCATCGCGCGCCACGGCGCCAAGATGGTGACGGCCGTGGCCACGGCCAACGTGCCCAAGTTCACGATCATCATCGGCGGCAGCTTCGGCGCCGGCAACTACGGCATGTGCGGCCGCGCGTACAGCCCGCGCTTCCTCTGGATGTGGCCCAACGCACGCATCAGCGTGATGGGCGGCGAGCAGGCCGCGAGCGTGCTGGCGACCGTGAAGCGCGACGGCATCGAACTGAGGGGCGGCAGCTGGAGCAAGGACGAGGAAGAGGCCTTCAAGGCGCCGATCCGCCAACAGTACGAGGACCAGGGCCACCCCTACTACGCGACCGCACGCCTCTGGGACGACGGCATCATCGATCCGGCCGACACGCGCCGCGTGCTCGCGCTGGGCCTGGCCGCGTCGCGCAACGCGCCGATTCCCGAGCCGAAGTTCGGCATCTTCCGCATGTGAGAGGGGGCACCGCATGAGCAGCACCTTCACCAAACTGAATCTCTCCATCGACGGCGCCATCGCGCGCATCTGGCTCGACCAGCCCGACGCGCGCAACGCGTTCGACGACATCGTCATCGCCGAGTTGACGCAGGCCTTCACCGAAGCCGGCACCGCGCCGCAGGTGAAAGCCATCGTGCTCGGCGCGAATGGCCCGGCCTTCTGTGCAGGCGCGAACCTCAACTGGATGCGCCGCATGGCCGACTACACGCGCGACGAGAACATCGCCGACGCGGGCAAGCTCGCCGCGATGCTGCGCACCATCGCCGAATGCCCTAAGCCCACCATCGCGCGCGTGCAGGGCGATGTGTATGCGGGCGGCATGGGACTGGTCGCGGCCTGCGACATGGCCGTGAGCGTGGACACCGCCTGGTATTGCCTGAGCGAAGTCAAGATCGGCCTCGTGCCCGCGACCATCAGCCCCTACGTGCTGCGCGCGATGGGCACGCGCGCCTCGCAGCGCTACTTCCTCACGGCCGAGCGCTTCACCGCCGCCGAGGCGCACCGCATCGGCTTCGTGCATGAAGTGGTGGCCGCCGATGCGCTCGATGCCAAGGTCGATGAGCTCCTGAAGGCGCTGACCGGCGCGAGCCCGGCCGCCGTGCGCGCCTGCAAGCAACTGATCGCCGACGTGGACGGCCGCGAGATCGACGACGCGCTCATCGCCAGGACGGTCGAAGGCATTGCCGACATCCGCGCGAGCGACGAAGGCCGCGAAGGCGTGCAAGCCTTCCTGCAGAAGCGCAAGCCGTCTTGGCTCGCCGGCTGACAAGCAGGCACGCTTCATGAACGCGCTCGACATGCCCCAACTGCTCGCACTGGCCGCCGCCATCGGCTGGGCCAGCGGCGTGCGTCTGTACCTCGTGGTGCTGCTCACGGGCATCGTCGGCTACTTCGGCTGGGTGCCGTTGCCCAGCGGCCTGCAGCTGCTGGCGCATCCGGTGGTCATCGCGGCCAGCGGCTTCATGGTGTTCATCGAGTTCTTCGCCGACAAGATCCCGGGCCTCGATTCGCTCTGGGACGTGGTGCACACCGCGATCCGCATTCCCGCCGGCGCCGCGCTCGCGGCCAGCGTGTTCGGCGCGGACCATGGCGTGATGGCCATCGTCGCCGCACTGCTAGGCGGCAGCTTCGCGGCCACCGCGCACGCGGCCAAGGCCACGACGCGCGCGGCCATCAACACCTCGCCCGAACCGTTTTCCAACGTGGGCGCCTCGCTGGTCGAAGACACGATGGTGCCGGCCGGGCTGTGGCTCGCGGTCGCGCATCCGCTCGTCTTTCTCGTGCTGTTCGCCCTCGTGCTGGTGCTCAGCGTGTGGCTCATCCGCAAGAGCTGGCGTTTCCTGCGCGCGCTGTTCAGCCGCGTGGCCCGCATCTTCAGCGGCCGGCCCGATCCGGGCGTCGTGCCTGCGTTTCAACTGAAAAAGAATCCTCCGGGAGACACTCCGAATGTTTAAGAAGATCCTCATTGCCAACCGTGGCGAGATCGCTTGCCGCGTTGCGGCCACAGCGCGCCGCATGGCCATCCGCACCGTGGCCGTTTATTCCGATGCCGACGCGCATGCCAACCATGTGCGCGCCTGCGACGAGTCGGTGCACATCGGCGGCAGCGCACCCAAGGAAAGCTACCTGCGCTGGGAGCGAATCCTCGAAGCTGCCAAGGCCACGGGCGCCGAGGCGGTGCATCCGGGCTACGGCTTCCTGAGCGAGAACGAGGAGTTCGCGCAGGCCTGCGCCGACGCGGGCCTGGTCTTCATCGGCCCGCCGCCCTCGGCGATCAAGGCGATGGGCCTGAAGGCCGAATCGAAGCAGCTGATGGAAAAAGCCGGCGTGCCGCTGGTGCCCGGCTACCACGGCCACGACCAGGACCCGGCGCTGCTGCAGCGCGAGGCCGACCGCATCGGCTACCCGGTGCTCATCAAGGCGAGCGCGGGCGGCGGCGGCAAGGGCATGCGCGCGGTGGACAAGGCCGCGGACTTCGAGGCCGCGCTCGCCTCGTGCAAGCGCGAAGCCATCAACAGCTTCGGTGATGACGCGGTGCTGATCGAGAAGTACGTGCAGCGCCCGCGCCACATCGAAATCCAGGTGTTCGGCGACACGCACGGCAACTGCGTCTACCTGTTCGAGCGCGATTGCTCGGTGCAGCGCCGCCACCAGAAGGTGCTGGAAGAAGCGCCCGCGCCGGGCATGACCGAGGCGATGCGGAAGGAAATGGGCGATGCGGCCGTGGCTGCTGCGCGTGCGGTGAACTACGTGGGCGCAGGCACGGTGGAATTCATCGTCGAGCAGCGCGAAGGCGGCGAGATGAACTTCTTCTTCATGGAGATGAACACGCGCCTGCAGGTGGAGCACCCGGTGACCGAAGCGATCACCGGCCTCGATCTCGTCGAATGGCAGTTGCGCGTGGCCTCGGGCGAGATGCTGCCCGCCAAGCAATCGGACCTGCAGATCCACGGCCACGCGATCGAGGCGCGCATCTGCGCCGAGAACCCCGACAACAACTTCCTGCCCGCCACCGGCACGCTGCGCGTGTACCGCAAGCCCCAGGCGACGGCCTTCCAGCGCAGCCGCGTGCGCATCGACGACGGCGTGCGCGAGGGCGGCGAGATCTCGCCGTTCTACGACTCGATGATCGCCAAGCTGATCGTGCACGGCAGCACGCGCGAGGAGGCGCTCGCGCGGCTCGACGCGGCGCTCGCGCAGGTGCAGATCGTGGGCGTGGCGACCAACGTGCAGTTCTTGCGCGGCATCCTCGCGACCGAATCGTTCTCCAAGGCCAACCTGGACACCGCGCTCATCGAGCGCGAGCGCGCCGTGCTGTTCGACCGCGAGGCGCTGGGCCTGCCGCTGGCCGCCGCCGCCGCGATCACGCGCACGCTGGTCACCGAGTGGCCCGCGAAGATGCCCGATCCCTTTGCGCGCCGCGACGGCTGGCGCGCAATGGGCGAGTACCGGCGCCACTTCGATTTCGAATTCCGCGGCGCCGAGCAGACGGCCGTGCTGACCTACAAGCGCGACGGCGGCCTCTGGCTCGAAGCCGGCGGCACGGCCGGGCCGCTGGTCATCGGCCAGTTCCCCACCGGCGAGTTCGAGGTCGAGTTCGCCGGCGCGCGACAGACGCTCGACGTGCACCTGGATGGCGCCACGGCCCACGTGTTCGCCGCCAAGGGCGCCACGAAGATCACCGCCGTCGACCGCCTCGCCCACGCGGGCGACACGCAGTCCGAAGGCGGCCGGCTCACCGCGCCGATGCCGGGCAAGGTCGTGTCCTTCGCCGTGAAGGCCGGCGACAAGGTCAGCCGCGGCCAGCCGCTGGCGGTGATGGAAGCCATGAAAATGGAACACACCATCGCAGCACCCGCCGACGGCACGGTCGAGGAACTGATGTTCTCGCCCGGCGAGCAGGTGGCCGAAGGCGACGAACTGCTGCGGATGGCCGCCGCGGCCTGACGACGGCCTGAAGAGCTTCGCGGAGGTCCCGCGAAATTCGGTAACCCCGTTGCGGGGGCTCGCCCGTATCAGCTGCGGTAGTCATCACTTCAAGGGATTTTCATGATGCATCGCACGCTCTCGGTTTCGCCCCGCTTCGCCATCCTTTCACTGGCGGCCGCGCTCGCACTGGCCGGCTGCCAGCGCAGCGAAGTCGCCTCGCTCGACGCGGCGCCGCCGCCAGCCCCCATGTCGGCGCCCGCGGGCTTTGCGGGTGGCATGGCGATGAAGGAGCGCTCGCGCGGCGCGCCGCAGGCCGAGCAGGCGGCCGATGCCGGCCAGGCGGAAGCGCCGCTGCAGCGCTATCTCGCGGTGCGCCAGGACCTGAACGTCGAGGTGCCGCCCGAGCAACTGGCCGACGCCTGGGGCAAGGTGCGCGACCTGTGCGGCACGCTGCAGTGCGAGCTGCTGTCTTCGTCGCTGCTGCGCGAGACGCCGCAGCAGCCCGGCAACGCCATGCTCGAGATGCGCGTGGCGCCGGCCGATGTCGACAAGCTGCTCAATGGCCTCGCGGGCGTGGCCAAGGTGGTGTCGCAGAACACCACGAGCGAGGACAAGACGGCCGAGGTGATCGACGTCGAGGCGCGCATCAAGAACCGCACCGAGTTCCGCGACAGCCTGCGGCTGATGCTGCGCGACACGGTCACCAAGCGCACCATGGCCGACCTGCTGGCAATCCAGCGCACGCTCTCGGACACGCAGGCCGAACTGGACGCCATCGCCACCCAGCGCAAGGTGCTGGCGCAGCAGACGAGCAAGCAGCACATCCAGATCCAGTTCACGCCCAGCCGCACGCTGGTGCAGGGCGGCCGCAGCTACAACCCGATGATGCGGGCGCTGCGCGAGGCCGGCTCGGTGCTGGCCGAGAGCGTGGGCGTGCTCATCACCTTCCTGGCGGCGGTGTTGCCGTGGCTGCTGCTGGTGGGGCTGCCACTGGCGTGGCTGGTGCGGCTGGTGTGGCGCCGCCGCCGCGCGAAGGCGGCGTGAAAAAGCGGCTTAAAAAAAACGGCGTAAAAGGGCGGTGGACGATCAGCCCACCACCACTTCGCTCATCTGCAACACCGGCGCGATGTCGGTGTAGTTCTTGATGTCGCCCAGGATCTCCTTGGCATGCGGTCCGAACGCGGCCTGGAAGGCCTCGGCCGATTCGCAGAACACGTGGCACATGCCGACGTAGGTGGGTGGCGTCCCCGGGGCGCCGCCGGCCAGGCCCTTGTCGATGGTGTACGAGAGGCAGGCATCGCCCATGCGGGCCTTCAGGAGCGGCATGTGCTTGTCGCGGTAGTAGGCGTGGTCGAAGCGGGCATCGGCCGTGTACGGGTACATCACGCTGACTTTGATCATGAGGGTCTCCTGTTGGGATGGGACGGGATGGGTGTGGTTGGTGTTCGAGCATAGCCATCCATGCCCGCCGCGTCAGCGGCCTCACTAAGATTCGTCCCCATGCGAATCACCGTCTACCTCACCGACAACCGCCCAGACCCCTGGATCGAGGGCCTCAAGGCCGAACTCCCCGATGCCGTCATCGAAGCCTGGAAGCCCGGCGCGCCGCAGGCCGACCATGCCGTGGTGTGGGCGCCGCCGCAGGAATTCATCGACCAGCAGCCCGCGCTGCGCGGCATCTTCAACATTGGCGCGGGCGTCGATGCGCTGCTCAAGCTCAAGGTGCCCGCGCACACGCGCATCGTGCGGCTCGACGATGCGGGCATGTCGGTGCAGATGGCCGAATACGTGTGCCACACGCTCATCCGCCACTTCCGCGAATTCGACGTGTACGAGGCGGATGCGCGCGAAGGCAAGTGGAGCTACCGCAAGCCGAAGCTGCGGCGCGACTTTCCGGTCGGGATCATGGGCCTGGGCGTGCTGGGCGAACGCGTGGCCAAGGCCGTCGCGCAGTTCGAGTTTCCGGTGCTGGGCTGGAGCCGCTCGCCCAAGGCGATCGATGGCGTGCAGGTGTTCAGCGGCGAGGCGCAGTTCGATGAGTTTCTTTCGTCCACGCGCGTGCTGGTCAACCTGCTGCCGCTGACCGAGGCCACGCGCGGCATCCTCAATCGCAAGACGCTGGGCAAGTTGAAGCCCGAGGGCTATCTCATCAGCATCGCGCGCGGTGCCCACCTCGTGGAAGAAGACCTGATCCCCATGCTGGACGCCGGCGAACTCGCGGGCGCCACGCTCGATGTGTTCCAGGTCGAGCCGCTACCGGCTGACCACGCCTTCTGGCGCCATCCAAAGATCACCGTCACGCCCCATGGTTCGGCGCGCACGCTGCGCGAGGAGTCCATCGCGCAGATCGCCGGGAAGATCCGCGCGATGGAAGAGGGCCGGCCGATCAACGGCATCGTCGATCCCGTCCGGGGCTACTGACGCGATGCGCCACCGGCGATCTCGCTGAAAGGAGGCGAATGAAGGGGAAACCCTGACGCTTTTGTTTTTCACATACGCGAAAATTTATTCATGGTTGTGAAAACAGCGTTTCGCGTGATCGAGATCGTCGAGCTCTTCGCCCGGGAGAAGCAGCCGCTGGCGCTGTCCGAGATGGCGCGGCTGCTCGACATGCCGGTGTCCAGTTGCCTCGGCCTCATCCGCACGCTCGAAGAGCAGGGCTACATGTACGAGACCGGCCGCCGCCAGGGCTACTACCCGACGGGCAGGCTGCTCGCGATGGCGCAGGTCATCGCCGCGCACGACCCGGTGCTCGACCGGGTGAAGGCCACGCTCGAAGAACTGCGCGACGCCGCGCGCGAGACCGTGGTGTTCGGCAAGTTCCGCGATGCGACCCAGGTGGTCTACCTCGACGTGCTGAGCGCGCCGCAAAGCATCCGCTACACGGCCGAGTCGGGCGAGACGCGGCCCGCCTACGCCAACTCTCTGGGCCGCGCGCTGCTTTCCACGCTCGCGCCCGATACGCGCCGCAAGCTGCTGGACGGCATGCCGCTCCTGCCGCTGACCGACGCCACGCTCACCACCACCGACGCCATCGAGGCCGAACTGCAGCGCTCCGCCGCGCGAGGCTGGTACGGCAACCTCGGCGAAAGCATTCCCGACCTGATCGGCCTGGCCTGGCCGCTGCGCATCGGCGGCGAGGCCTACGCGATCTCGGTCGCGGGCCCGCGCTACCGCATGGAGCCGCGCATCGAGGAGATCGCCGCGATGCTGCGCTCGGCGTGCCTGGCGATCGAACCCAAGACAGAAAGCCCCCGATGACCACCACCACCACCACCACCACCGCTGCACGCTACTTCGTCCGCGAAGACGAGATCGCCGGCTACCACCCGGCCAACCACACCGGCACGCTGAACAAGCGCCTGATCGGCCCCGAGACTGTGGGCGCGAAGCAGCTCGAAGTGCTGGTGGGCCACATCCAGAAGGGCAAGGGCGCGCTGCCGCATGCGCACCCGGGCATCGAGCAGGTCTGCTACATGCTCGAAGGCCGCGCGGTCGCCGAGGTGGGCGGCCAGCGGCAGGAGCTGCACCCCGGCGACAGCTGCTTTTTTCCGGCCGACGCGATGCACACCTTCACGGTGGTGAGCGACGAGCCGGTGCGCGTGCTGGTGATCTACAGCCCGCCGTACGAGGAACTGCCGGAGCGCGTGATCCGGCCCTGAACGACAACCACCCGGAGACAAAAAACCATGCAGACGAAGAACGCGACAGAAACAGTCGCGGTGGAAAGCCGCCGCCGTTTCATTTCCATCGGCGCCGCCGCGAGCATCGCCGGCGCCGCGCCGTGGGCCTTCGCGCAGGACGGCGGCTACCCGAAGCAGCCGATCCGCCTGGTCGTGCCCTTCGCGGCCGGCAGCGGCACCGACGCGGTGGCGCGCATCACGGGGCAGATGCTCGGCGAAGCGCTCAAGGGCTCGGTCATCGTGGACAACAAGGCGGGCGCCAACGGCGTGATCGGCGCGGAGGCCGTGGCCAAGGCGCCGCCCGACGGCTACACGCTCTTCATGACCACCAACACCACGCACTCGGCCAACCCGAGCCTCATGAAGCACCTGCCCTACGACCCGGTGAAGGACTTCGCGCCCATCAGCCGCATGGGCAACCTGCCGTTCATGCTGGTGGTCAACAACGACCTGCCGGTCAAGAGCGTGGCCGAGCTGCTGGCCTGGGGCCGCGCGCATCCGGGCAAGCTCACCTATGCGAGCGGCAACAGCACCGGCATCGTGAGCGGCGCCACGCTCTCGCGCATGAGCGGCGTGCCGATGCTGCACGTGCCCTACAAGAGCACGCCGCCGGCCATCGCCGACCTGATCGGCGGGCAGGTGTCGATGATGGTGGTCGACCTCGCCGCGGGGCTCGCCACGGTGAAGGCCGGCAAGATGCGCGCGATCGCGGTCACCACGCAGGAGCGCACCAAGCTCTTTCCCGAACTGCCGCCGCTGGCCGACACGCCCGAGCTCAAGGGCTTCGACATCACTTCGTGGAACGGCGTGTTCGCACCGGCCGGCACGCCGCGCGACATCGTGCAGAAACTCAACAAGGCGCTGTCGGAGATGGCCAACGGCGCGGTCTTTCGCGAGCGCGTGAGCAAGCTGGGCTTCGATGCGTTCGGCAGCACGCCGGAAGAACTCGGCGCATTCACCGTGTCGGAGTTGGCCAAGTGGAAGAAGCTGATCCAGGCCGCCGGCATCCAACCCGAATGAGTTCGCAAGACACGTCCGCCGCTGGCCCGCTGCAGGGCCTGCGCATCCTCGACCTCACGGCCGTGGTGATGGGCCCCTACGCCACGCAGACGCTCGGCGACCTGGGCGCCGACATCGTCAAGGTCGAGCCGCCTTCGGGCGACAACCTGCGCGCCGTCGGCCCGATGCGTCATGCGGGCATGGGCGCGATGGCGATGCACCTGAACCGCAACAAGCGCTCGATCGTGCTCGACCTGAAGCAACCCGAAGGCCGCGAGGCGTGCCTGCGGCTCGCGGCGGGCTGCGATGCGCTCATCTACAACACGCGCCCGCAGGCGATGGCGCGGCTCGGGCTCGGCTACGAGGCGGTGGCGGCGGTTAACCCGAAGATCGTCTATCTCGGCGCGTTCGGCTACGGCGAAGAGGGCCCGTATGCCGGCAAGCCCGCGTACGACGACCTGATCCAGGGCGCGGCCGGCGTCGCCTCGCTCTTCGCGCAGCAGAGCGGCGACGCGCCGCGCTATGCGCCAGTCACGCTCGCCGACCGCGCGGTGGGTCTGCAAGCGGCCATCGCGCTCCTTGCCGCGGTGCTCAACGCGCAGCGCACCGGCAAGGGCCAGGCGGTGGAGGTGCCGATGTTCGAGGCGCTCTCGCAGTTCGTGATGGGCGACCACCTCGGCGGCCACAGCTTCGAGCCGCCGCTCGGACCCACCGGCTACGCGCGGCTGCTCGCGCCGCATCGCAAGCCGTATGCGACGGCCGACGGGCACCTGAGCGTGCTGATCTACAACGACAAGCACTGGCAGGCCTTCTTCGACGTGATCGGCCGGCCCGAGCTGCGCGCCTCGCCGATGTTCGGCACGCACACGGCGCGCGCCGCGAACATCGGCGCGGTCTATGCGTTCGTCGCCGAAGTGATGGCCACGCGCGGCAGCGATGAATGGATGGCGGTGCTGGAGGCGGCCGACATTCCGGTCGCGCGCCTGCACAGTACCGAGAGCCTGCTCGACGACGCGCACCTGCGCGCGGTCAATTTTTTTCCCGAGTTCGATCACCCGAGCGAAGGCCGCATCCGCACGCTCGCACCGGTCGGGCGCTACAGCGCCACGCCCGCATCGATCCGCCGCCCCGCGCCGCGCATCGGCGAGCAGAGCGTCGAGCTGCTGCGCGAAGCGGGCTACGCGGACGACGACATCGAACGCATGCTCGCGCGCGGCGTCACGCTGCAGCCGGAACCCACGAAAGACAGCGAATGAATTTCTCCCTGAACGAAGACCAGCGCTCGCTCGTCGCGGCCATCGAACGCCTCTGCGAAGACTTCCCCATCGAATACTGGCGCGACCACGACGAGCGCGCCGCGTTTCCGCACGAGTTCCACCGCGCCGTTGCCCAAAGTGGCTGGCTCGGCATCGCGATGCCCGAGGCGCAGGGCGGCGCGGGCCTGGGCATCACCGAGGCGGCGCTGATGATGCGCGCCATCAGCGCGTCGGGCGCGGGCATGTCGGGTGCGTCGTCGGTGCACATGAACATCTTCGGACTCAACCCGGTGGTGGTGTTCGGCAGCGAGGCGCAGCGCCAGCGCTTCTTGCCGCCGCTGATCGCGGGCACCGAGAAGGCGTGCTTCGCCGTGACCGAGCCCGACGCAGGGCTCGACACCACCAGCCTCAAGACACAGGCGGTGCGCCAGCCGAACGGCGGTTACCTGCTGCACGGCCGCAAGATATGGATCTCGACCGCGCAGGTGGCCGACCGCATGCTGATCCTCACGCGCACCACGCCCATCGAGCAGGCGAAGAAGCCGACGCAGGGCTTGACGCTCTTCTACACGGCGCTGGACCGCAGCAAGGTCGAGGTGCGCGAGATCCACAAGCTCGGGCGCGCGGCGGTGGACTCCAACATGCTCTTCATCGACGGCCTCGAAGTGCCCGAGGAAGACCGCATCGGCGAGGAAGGCCGCGGCTTCGAATACATCCTGCACGGCCTCAACCCCGAGCGCATATTGATCGCCGCCGAAGCCATCGGCATCGGCCGCGCCGCGCTGCGCATCGCCGCGCAGTACGCGCAGGAGCGCGTCGTGTTCGGCCGGCCCATCGGCCAGAACCAGGGCGTGGCGCATCCGCTCGCGCGCGCCTGGGCCAACCTGGAGGCGGCCGACCTGATGATGCTCAAGGCCGCGACGCTGTACGACACGAACGAGCCCTGCGGCATCGAGGCCAACGCGGCCAAGTACCTGGCCGCCGAGGCGGCGCACGACGCCTGCCAGAACGCCGTGCTTACGCTCGGTGGCATGGGCTATGCGAAGGAATACCATGTCGAGCGCCTGCTGCGCGAGAGCTACATACCGCGCATCGCGCCGGTGAGCCCGCAGATGATCCTGAACTTCATCGCAGAGAAGGCGCTCGGGCTGCCCAAGTCGTACTGACCGCTGTCCATATGAACCTCAACGCCACCGTCACCCGCCATCTCGTCGTCCGCGGCCTCGTGCAGGGCGTGGGCTATCGCTGGTCGATGGTGCAGGCTGCGCAGCGGCTCGGCCTGCGCGGCTGGGTGCGCAACCGGCGCGACGGCAACGTGGAGGCGCTCGCGATGGGAGATGCCGACGCGGTCGAGGCGCTGGTCCGCTGGGCGCGCCAGGGGCCGGCCGGTGCGCGCGTGGATGCGGTCGATGTGAACCAGATCGCGCCCGCGAGCGATGCGCCCGACGGCTTCGCGCAGCGCGAAACCGTCTAGTCTTGCTGTGTCACGGGTTCTGGGGTTGAACTGGAATGAGTGCTCAAGTCAAAACGGAATGGCTGCCTGTCGATGTTGTGCTCGCCTGCGCAGGTGCATAGCGTTCGATCCACTTCGCTGCGACTGCATATGCCATCGTTGGGCGCTTCGGACGGCAATCCTTGACCGGGTAGCCGCAGTCTTGAGCCATCACCTTGGTTTTCGCGATGCGCTGCTCGACCAAGCCGATGATCAGATCATCGTTCACGAGCGCGCCTGCAGCCATCACCGTCTCGACCTGCTTTCCCAACGCTGTCCCGGCCTTGATTGCCGCGCGCAGCATGTCGCCTGTCGATATCTGGGGAATTGCGAACTCTTGGCAGATCAGGCTGGCTTGCGTGCCTTTGCCTGCGCCTGGAGGACCAGGTAAAACCAGCTTCATCAAACGCCCCGAGAACTTGTGCTGTCGCCTGATGCCGAAAACTGCTCAAGAATGGCGGGGTTCTCGAGTGTCGAGGTGTCCTGTTTGACCTCTTCCCCATTGGCGATCGAGCGGAGCAGACGACGCATGATTTTTCCGCTTCGTGTCTTGGGCAGACTTTCTCCGAATCGGACCTCCTTGGGCTTTGCGATGGGACCAATCTCTGAGCCCACCCAGTTGCGCAGTTCGCTGATGAGCTGCAATGCCTCGTCGCCGCTCGGCAGGCTTCGCTTGAGAACCACGAACGCGCTGATCGCCTCGCCTGTGACGTCGTCCGGACGTCCTACCACTGCGGCTTCAGCGACCAACGGGTGCGCGACCAGCGCGGATTCAATCTCCATCGTTCCCATGCGATGTCCCGACACGTTCAGCACGTCATCGATGCGTCCTGTGATGGTGAAGTACCCGGTGAACTCATCGCGGATGGCGCCATCGCCAGCCAGATACAGATTGCCGCCGAGTTCGGCGGGGAAATACGCGCTCCTGAAGCGCTCGGGATCGCCCCAGATGGTTCGAATCATCGAAGGCCAGGGCCGCTTGACCACCAAGAGCCCGCCCTGTCCATTGGGAACCTCTACGCCCGATTCATCCACGATGGCAGCCTGAATGCCCGGTAGTGGCAAGGTACAGGAACCGGGCACCAGATCTGTGGCCCCCGGCAGCGGGGCAATCAGATGCCCTCCAGTCTCGGTCTGCCAGAACGTGTCGATCACCGGGCAGCGCTCGCCGCCGATGTTCCGGTGGTACCACATCCAGACTTCAGGATTGATAGGTTCTCCTACGGTGCCGAGCAGCCGCAAACTGGAAAGGTCGTACTGTTTCGGATGGATGTCCGCGTTCGTTTCCGCGGCCTTGATCAACGCACGGATCGCGGTAGGCGCCGTATAGAAAATACTGACCTTGTGACGCGCGATCATGTCCCAGAAGCGGCCGCTATCCGGGTAGCTTGGCACGCCTTCGAAAACCACCTGCGTCGCGCCGGCGATCAAGGGACCATATGCGATGTACGTATGACCCGTGACCCATCCGATATCGGCTGTACACCAGAAGAGGTCGTCAGGCTTGAGGTCAAACGTCCACTGCATCGTCATCAATGCCCACAGCAGGTAGCCCGCGGTGCAGTGTTGAACCCCCTTGGGCTTACCGGTGGAGCCGGATGTATAGAGTACGAAGAGCGGATGCTCTGCATCGACGGGCTCTGCATCGCAGCTTTGTGGCTGGTTCGCCACGAGCTCACTCATCCAGCGATCACGGCCTTCGACCCATTCGATCTGGCCCCCGGTCCGACGATAGACCACTACCGCCCTGACGGCTGCACAGCCTCCCATCGCCAGCGCTTCGTCGACGATGGCCTTCAGCGGCAAATTTTTGCCGCCACGTACCTGTTGATCGGCGGTGATCAATGCCACCGCGCCCACATCCACCACCCGCTCTTGCAGCGACTTGGCGGAGAACCCTCCGAACACCACGGAGTGCGTTGCGCCGATGCGGGCACAGGCTTGCATGGCCACGATTCCCTCGATCGACATCGGCATGTAAATGACGACTCGATCACCAAGCCTCACACCCAGTTCTTTCAGCCCATTGGCGAGCTGGCAGACACGAGCGTGCAATTGGCCGTAGGTGATCTGGGTAACAGCTCCATCGTCCGCCTCGAAAATGAGGGCAACCTTCTGCGCGTTTCCGTTCTTCAGATGACGGTCCAGACAGTTGTAAGAAGCATTGAGGGTGCCGCCATCAAACCATCGACAGAACGGTGCGTCGCTCTCGTCAAGTACCGTTGTGAAGGGCTTGCTCCAGTGCAACAGATCGCGCGCGCGACGACTCCAAAATCCTTCGTAGTCCCGCTCGGCTTCGTTGCACAGTGCGTGATAGGCATCCATGCCTGCAACCTCGGCGTTTCTTGCGAAGGAAGCCGGAGGATGGAAGGCACGATGCTCCGGGATTTTGGATTCCATGGATGACATAGTCCTGGTTCCTGAACTCTGGGTAGTAGCTTTGGACTTACCAGGGCAGCGAATAGGTCTTGGTGTTGGTGAAGCTCTTCATCGCCTCGAGCACGCCTTCCTTGTAGCCCAGGCCCGAGTCCTTGATGCCGCCGAAGGGCGTGAGCTCCAGCCGGTAGCCCGGCACTTCGCGCACGTTGACGCTGCCGACATTCAGCTCGCGGATGAAGCGCGTGATGTAGTCCAGGCGATTGGTGCAGACCGCCGACGAGAGGCCGTAGGCCGTGCCGTTGGAGATGCGGATCGCCTCGTCGATGCTCTTGAAGCGGATCACCGGCGACACGGGCCCGAAGGTCTCGTGCTTGGCCACGGTCATCTCCGGGTCCACGTGGTCGAGCACCGTCGGCGAATAGAGCGCGCCGCGGCGCTCGTTGCCGTAGCGCAGCTTGGCGCCGGCGGCGATGGCTTCGTTGACCACGGCCTCGAACTGCTTGGCCGCGGCCTCATCGATGACGGTGCCCATGTCCGTTTCAGGGTCCATCGGGTCGCCATATTTCAGCGCACGGGTCTTGGCGACCAGCAGTTCGACGAACTGGTCAGCCACCGACTCATGCACCAGCATGCGTTTGACTGCCGTGCAGCGCTGGCCCGAGTTCTTGTACGAGCCGTTGGCCGCGAGCGTGGCGGCCTCCTCGACGTCGGCGTCTTCCATCACGATGATCGGATCGTTGCCGCCCAGCTCCAGGATCTGGCGCTTGTAGACGGCCTTGCCCGCGATGTACTTGCCGATGGGCACGCCGCCGGTGAAGGTGACCAGGTCCACGTCGGCGTTGGTGAGCAGCTCGTCGGCGATCTCCTTCGGGTCGCCGGTGAGCACCGACAGCATCTGCGGCGGCAGGCCCGCTTCGTAGAGGATGTCGGCCAGCAGGAACGCGGTGAGCGGCGTCTTCTCGCTGGGCTTCAGAACGATGCGGTTGTTGGTCGCGATGGCCGGCGCCACCTTGTGGATCACCTGGTTCAGCGGATGGTTGAACGGCGTGATGGCAGTGATGGCACCCAGCAAGGGCTCGCGCATCGTGTAGACCTTGCGGCTCTTGCCGTGGTGCGTGAGGTCGCACGAGAACACCTGGCCATCGTCCACCAGCGCCTGGTTGGCGGCGAACAGCAGCACGTCGGACGCACGGCCCACTTCGTACAGCGAGTCCTTGCGCGAGAGCCCCGACTCCAGCGTGATGGTGCGCGACATCTCGTCCAGGCGCGAGGCGATGATCTCGCCCGCGCGCATCAGGATCTTGTAGCGCTCGTAGCGGGTGAGCGTGGGCTTGTAGTCGCGGGCGATGCGCAAGGCGTTGCGCACGTCGTCCAGCGTGGCCTTGGGCACGGTGGCGATCACTTCGCCGGTGTAGGGGTAGGTCACGTCGATCGTGCGATCGCGATGGACCTTTTCTCCGGCGATGCGCAGGGCCTCGCGGTGGATGGTGCCTGGCTTCAGGATGGCTTGGCTCACTTGGCTCATGGAGGTGCTCCGGATGACGTTTCGTTATGGGGCGTGGTTCAGCGCGATGTCCAGCGCATCGAAGTTGCGCAGGCGCCGGCCGGCGGCGATGCCGGTCACCGGACGGTTGCAGATCAGCGGCACGCGCTGCTCCGACACGCCGCCGTGCGAGCGCAGCGGCACTTCGAGTGCCGACAGGTCGTGGCGGCTCGCCGAGGTGCCGATGACCGTGTTGCGCTCGCTCACGACCACGATGTCGCCGATGCGGTCGGGCGGCAGTTCGAAGCGCTGGGCGGCGTCCTTGCGCGAGAGCACGAGCTCCATGCCCGGCACCTGCCTGATGCGATCGATCCAGCCGGGCGCGCTCGCCTCGTCGGGCGCATAGACGGTGGCGAACGAGCCGAGCGCACCGTGGTGCACCACGTAGGGGTCGGTGATCGGCAGGATCACGCGCGCCGTGCCGGCGCCGTACCAGCCGTCCAGCACGTCCTGCAGGTAGATGACGTTGGGCGAGCCGTCGGCGCCGTGCTTGTCGTTCATGCCGTGGTCGGCGGTGACCACGATGGTGGCGCCCAGCGCATCGAGCTGCGCGAGGTAGCCGTCCATCATCGCGTAGAAGGCATTGGCCGCGGGGCTGCCGGGCGCGGCCTTGTGCTGCACGTAGTCGGTGGTCGAGAGGTACATGAGGTCGGGCCGCTGGCGCTCCATCAGCTTCACGCCCGCCGCGAACACGAACTCCGACAGCTCTGCGCTGTAGACCGAGGGCACCGGCATGCCGACCATGCCGAGCACGTCGTCGATGCCGTTTTCTTCCATCGTCACCTGGTCCGACTTCTCCGACGAGAAGCAGATGCCCTTCATCTTGTGGCCCAGGAGCTTGCGCAGCTTGTCCTTGGCGGTGACCACCGCCACCTTGGCGCCCGCATCGGCGAACGCGGCCAGCACGGTGCCGGCGCGCAGGTACTTGGGGTCGTTCATCATCACTTCCTGGCCCAGCTCGCGGTCGAAGAAGTAGTTGCCGCAGATGCCGTGCACCGCGGGCGGCACGCCGGTCACGATCGACAGGTTGTTCGGGTTGGTGAACGAGGGCACCACGCAATCGCCCAGCAGGTTGGCGCCCGACTTGATCATGCGATCGAAGTACGGGGCGACGCCGGCCGCGATGGCCGCGTCGAGGTAGGCCGGTTCGCTGCCGTCCACGCACACGACCACGACGGGGCGTGCCATCCAGCGATAGCTTCGACCGTTGACTTCGAGCAGGTTGGGTTTCACGAATTGCACTCCTTGGTTGTTGAGATGTGAGCTGTCCTGCTTGCGGCTCAGCGACGGATGAACGCCGCGATGCACGCACTGATCAAGCAGCTCGCCGCGACGATGGGAAACACCAGCGAGGTGTTGCCCGAGTGGTCCAGCATCCGGCCGATCAGCGGCTCACCGAGCCCGGCGAGCAGGTAGGAAAAGAAGTTCATGACGCCGGTGGCGGTGCCCGCGCGCTTCGCTCCGACCAGGTCGGGACACAGGGCCCAGAACGACGAGGCCGGTCCGTAGACGAAGAAGCCCGCAAGGAAGAGCAGGCCCAGGCCGAGGATGCTCGTGGGCAACAGGTACATGCCGATCGAAGCGGCCGCACCGAGCAGCATGTACAGCACGATGGCCTTGTAGCGCTTCGAGCCGAAGACCTTGTCGGAGATCCAGCCGTTGGTGAGCGCACCGAAGGCCATGCCGACCGGCAGTGCGACGGAGATCCATGCCGGATCGATCATGCCGTCGGCGGCCTTGGCCCAGTCCTTGCCGAGAAAGTGCACCGGCACCCACACGATCAGCCCGTAGCGCGCCGCGTTCTGGAAGCCGATCGACAACGCGGCAATCATCAGCTTCGGGTTGCTGAGCACGGCCTTGTAGCGCGCCCACGAGCTTTCTTCGGCTTCGTGCCCGGCATGGGCTGCCCTGGCATCCTCCGCATTGGCAACGCCGGTGTCGGGCGACTTGAAGCCGAGGTCTTCCGGACGCTCACGAGCGATCAGATAGAAGGTGATGCCACCCACCAACATCAGCAACACCGGAAGCCGGAAGATCCAGCGCCAGTCGAGGTGGAACACGTTCACGACCAGGATGGACGTGACGAAGGACAGCACCGACGCGCAGCCTGCCGCGAAGGTGTAGCAGCCGAACACCTTGCCGCGCTCCTGCGCGCCCCACCAGTTCGACAGCAACCGGCTGCCGGGCGCCCAGCCCAGGGCCTGGAAGTAGCCGTTCACGCCCCAGGGGATGGCCAGGCTCTTGAACCCGATCGCGAAGCTGACGACCCAGTTGGCGGCACACGAAAGAATGGCGCCGGCCGTCATGACGCGCCGGCCGCCGAACTTGTCGGCCAGATTGCCATTGATGGCCTGGCCCACGGCGTAGCACCACAGAAGGCAGCTCGAGGCCCAACCGAGGACTTCCTTCGAGAGCCCGAATTCCTTCTGGATGCCCGGAATGGCAAAGCCGAATGTCTGCCGCCCCGTGTAGAAGAAGAAGTAGCAGAACATGGCGGCCAGCAGCATCCGCCACTGGGCCTTTCTGAACGAATTCTCGAGAGGCGGAGCGTAGGTGCCCGCCGGCAGGGTCTGGTTGGTTGCTTGCATGGTTTGTCTCCATTTCTTGACGGGCGTGGGGCCCGTAAGACCGGCTCGAAACGGCCGGCATTGCTGTCTTGCTGTATCTGTCTTTTCTCGCTGCGCAGTCCCTGCCTGTCAGGCCAACGCCGCCGCGCCGATGAAGTTCTTGCCGCGCGCCCCGTCCATGGCGCGCGTGATCATGGCCGCCGCTTCGCTGTCTGCGACGCCATAGTCGGCAAACTCGGTCTTCACGCCAAGCCCCTGCAGGAATGCTCGCAGGCGCTGTGTGGCAGTCGCCAGGTCGGTGCCGAAGATCAGCTGCAACGTCCGGTCGCGGTCGGGCGAACGGGCCCATGCTTTTTCCAGCACGATCGGCAGCGTGAACGAGCACGCGATGCCGTGGGCCAAGCCGTGGCGCAGCGTCATCTCGTAGGAGATGGAGTGCGCCAGCGCCGTCTTGGTGTTGGAAAACGCCATGCCGGCCTTCAACGCGGCCAGCGCCATGCGCTCGCGCAGGTCGAGGTTGCCCAGGTCCTTGAGCAGCGCCGGCAGGCAGTCGAAGATGTCGCGCACGGCCGAGACGGCGAAGGTGTCGGAGACCGGGTTGGCGTTGACGTTCCAGATGGCTTCGAGCGCATGCGAGAGCGCATCGAGCCCCGTCGACACCGTGGTGCCCGCCGGCACCGAGAGCATGAGCTCGGGGTCGACGATGGCGGCCTCGGGCCAAGTGGCGTCCAGGTGCAGCGAATACTTCTTCTGGTTGCCGGCGTCCCAGATGGTGGCCCAGGGCGTTACTTCGCTGCCGGTGCCGGCCGTGGTCGGTACGGCAATCAGCGGCTTGACGCTGGTGGGCACAAAGGGCTGGCCGGTGGCCAGCAGCGCGAGGAGTTCGTCGAACTGCCCGTTGGCCGTGCCCACCATCAGGGCCTTGGCCGTGTCGATGGCGCTGCCGCCGCCGACCGCCACGATGGCGTCGCAGTGCGCATCCGATTGCCAGAAGGTGTTGTAGAGGTCGCGCAGGTGGGCGACATCGGGGTTGGGGCGCACGTCATCGATCACGGTGACGAGCGCGTCGCCCAAGAGCGCCTGCAGGCGATCGACCAGGCCGAGCCCTCGGGCCTCGGGGAAGGTGACGAGCGCGACGCGGCGGCCCGCCAGAAGCGAGGGCAGCCGTTCGAGGCTGCCTCGGCCGGAATGAGTGGACACGGGATTGTGATAAGCGTGGGGCATCTGTTTTGTCTCCGATGAGGAGCAGTTCCTGGCGGACTCTTTCGGGTCCCCTCGGGCCTGCGGTTTTTGCTTGGGCCGCAGTGTCGAATTCGTGGGGCACGCCGTCCAATCGCATTTTTGACGTCGGCATGATCAGAAACCGATAGTTCGCGCTCGGGCGATCGATCACGGGGAAACCGCTCATGCCCCTTGACTTCAGATGTGAGACGCTTGCTGCGTTTCTCTTTCGCGACTATTCGCGCCTCGCCGCATGTTTCATCAGTACTACAAGTGGATCCGGTGCTTCCACGCCGTCGCCAAAACGGGCGGATTCACGTCGGCAGCACATTACCTACATATCGGCCAGCCCACTGTGACCGATCAGGTCAAGGCTCTGGAGGAGCGCTTCAACGTAGAGCTGTTCCTTCGCGGTGGGCGCAACGTTCGATTGACCCCTGCAGGCGAGCGCCTCTATGGCATTACTCAAGGTCTTTTTGGCCAAGAGGAAGAGACGATCCAGTACTTGCAGAGCGCACACAAACTCGAAGCCGGGCTGATTCGCATTGGAGCGGTGTCTCCCCCAATAGCTCTGGAACTAATCCGCAACTTCAAACGCGCGCATCCCTCGCTCGAACTGACGATATCCATTGGATCGGAGGAGTCGACCCTGCACGGACTCCAGGACTTCGACATCGATGTCGGCATCATGGTCGAGCCGCCGCCCGTCCAGGGCTTGCACACCATCGCCTTTCGCAGCGAGCGGATCATCGCCGTAGTCCCTGCAGGTCATCCATGGACCCAGCGCCTCTCGATCTCGACGCAGGACATCGAGCACGAGTCGCTCATTCTTCGAGAGCCGGGATCGAAGACTCGTCAGCGCGTTGAGCGCGCCTGCCAGCATAAAAGTGTGCGCATGAACTGCGTTATGGAAATCAACAGCCGTGAGGCCATCCTGCATGCTGTGGCCAACGGTATGGGTATTGGCTTCGTCACGCAGGTCGAATTCATCCCCTTGCCAGGGCTCGCTGCGGTACTGATCGATGACGAGGAGCTCTCGATCAGCTACTCGATTTGCTGCCTGTCCGTGCGTACGGATCGGCCGTTGATCAACGCGCTGCTGACGGTGGCGCTTGAGTCGCGCTGACGGTCAGAAGCGAGCGTCTATGGAGGTTAGGGACGGTCTGAAAAAGCCTTCAGTTGGCTTGATGGCGAGCACGCATATTCGGTCGTTGCGCTTGCAGCGCCGCCTCGCCGATCCCGCCATGCGTTTGAAAGCCCTGCGGCTCTTCACGCCGTCTGCAGACGCAATGTGCATTGCACGCTGCGCTTCACTCGGCTTTGCGCTCCGCGATAGCCCGAGTCCGCCCACACCGCGTCCTCTCTGTCGTGCAGCAGGTCGCCCACCTTCTCGACGTCTGCCTCGTTGGCCGCGGTAGTCGTCACCATGTGCACCGACCCCGAATCCGCATCACACCGATGTGCGCCTTCATCCCGAAGTGCCACTGGTTGCCCCTCTTGGTCTGGTGCAGCTCGGGGTCTCGCTTGCCGCTCGCGTTCGTCATGGAACTGGGTGCCGCGATGATCGTGGCATCCACGATGGAACCCGTCTTCAGAAGCAGCCCCTTCCTGGCCAGATGAGCGTTGACCTGCTTGAAGATGTCCTCGGCCAGATCGCTGGCTTCCAGCAGATGGCGGATGTTCAGGATCGCCGTCTCGTCGGGAATCGACTCCATGCTCATGCCTGCGAACATGCGCAGCGAGGTGATCTCGTACAGGACTCCTCCATCGCCGGGTCGCTCAACGGAAAACTGATCTGGCTCATCGCTGGCGCTCCTTCATTCGGCATGCGTGATCAACGTTCAGAGCGGCCGTCCGTCGGCTTGATGAGATATCCCTAGCGCATCGCATCAATCCACCCGGATGTTCTTCGCCTTCACGATGCGGCTGTAGATCTCCGCATCGCGCCGCACCGCCGCGGCCATCTCGGTCTGCGTGAGCCCGAGCGGCTCGCTGTTCAGGTCGCGGATGCGCTTGGCGAGGTCGGGGTCCTTGCTGGCCTCGATCATCACGGCGTTGAAGCGCTGCTGTATCGCGACCGGCGTCGCGGCCGGCGCCCAGAGGCCGTGCCACGAGGTCATCACGAGTCCGGGCACCACTTCGGAGAGCGTGGGCACGTCGGGCATCGCGGGGTGGCGGCTCGGGCCCGAATAGGCCAGGGCCTGCACGCGGCCGCTGCTGATGAGCTGGTAGCCGGTGGCGATCGGCTCCATCACCGTGTCGACCTGCCCGCCCACCACGTCGACCACGGGGCTCGCGCGGTAGGGCACGTGCAGCATGTCGGTGCCGGTCTCGTCTTTCAGCCACTCCACGATCAGGTGCGAGGGGCTGCCCGCGCCGTAGGAGGCATGCGAGATCGTGCCCGGCTTCGCCTTCGCGGCGGCCACCAGTTCCTTGACCGATTTCGCGGGGAATTTCGGGCTCGCGATCAGCACCAGCCCCTGCCGCATCGTGGTGGCGACCGGCACCAGGTCCTTCTGCGGATCGAAGGGCAGCTTGGCGTAGATGTAGGGGTTGATCGTGAACGCCGTCGAGAGGTTGTAGAGGAAGGTGTAGCCGTCGGGCGGCGCCTTCGCCACCGCGTCGGAGGCCAGGTTGCCGGCGGTGCCCGGCTTGTTGTCGATGACGACCGGCACGCCCAGCTGGCGCGCCATGTACTCGCCGTACAGCCGCGCGAAGATGTCCGGCGGCGTGCCGGGCGCGAAGCCCACCACGATGCGGATCGGCTTGCTGGGCCACGCCGCGCCCTGCGCGAAGGCGAGGCTGCACGCAAGGCCGAGAAGGAGGCCGATGAAGGGGCCCGTCAGCCATTTGAATGTCGAACGCATGAATGTCTCCTGTCGCGGGTCGTGCCCGCTCTTGTTTGCATGAATCGGCTCTGCGGCCTTTGCTCTTGTCTCTCGCCCTCCCGATCCGTCGAGGGCCTGGACTCCTTTGCGCTTGCGGGCTCGCGCGGTGCGTGCCGTCAGTCGATCTGCGCGCCCGAGCGGCGCACGGCCTCGCCCCACTTGGCGATCTCCGCACGCGCGAAGGCGTCGAGCTGTTCGGCGTTCATCTCGGCGTGTTCGATGCCTTGCTGCGCGAGCTTTTCGCGCACCTCGGGCTGGGCCAGCACCTGGCGCGTGGCCTCGCGCAGCCGGTCGCGCTGTGCGGCGGGCATGCTGCTGGGCGCATACAACATGAACCACGCGACGAGGTCGAAGTCCTTCACGCCCTGTTCCATCAGCGTGGGCACATCGGGTGCCGCAGCGCTGCGCTTCGCGCCCGATGCACCGAGCGCGCGCAGCTTGCCCGCGCGCACCTGCGGCATCACCGCGGCCGGGTGATAGAACATGAACTGCACGTTGCCGGCCATGAGCTCCGTCAGGGCCTGCGCGCCGTCGCGGTAGGGCACGTGCATGAAGTTCTTCGCGAGACGCACGTTGAGGAGCTCTCCCGCGAGATGGCCCGAGGTGCCGTTGCCGGCCGAGGCGAAGTTCACGTTGCCGGTCGCGGCGCCCATGTCGGCCACGCTCTTCCACGGCGAGTTGGCGGGCACCACCAGCAGCGTGGGCGTGGCGCCCGCGAAGCCCAGCGGCACGAAGTCGCGCAGCGGCTGGTAGGCCAGGCGCTTGTAGAGCGAGGGGTTGATCGCATGCGTGCCGACCGTGCCCATCAGCAGCGTCTGGCCATCGGTGGCGCGCGCGACCTGCTCGCTGCCGATCGAGCCGCCCGCGCCGGGCTTGTTCTCCACGATCGCGGCCACGCCGAGCTGGCGGCCCAGCGCATCGGCCAGGATGCGGCCGACGATGTCGGTGGACGTGCCCGCGCCGAAGGGCACCACGATCTTCAGCGGGCGCGACGAGCCCTGCGACGGCGCCTGCGCCAGCGCGGCGCCCGCGGCCAGCAGCGCGCTGGCGAGCAGCAGCCGGCGCTTCATGCGGCGCTCCCGAAGCCCGCGGGCAACTCGCCGTCGTACTGCAGCTCGCGCGTCGCCTGGTAGGAGAGGGCGAAGCCGCTCGGCGTCTGGGCCTCCTCGGCCAGGTGCGCGATCAACCCCGCGGTGCGCGCGAGGATCGGCACGCCGCGCAGCGACGCCACCGGAAAGCCCACGCCCAACAGCACGGCCGGGATGGCGGCCGAGACGTTCATGCGCAGCTCGCGGCCCACGATGCCGGGGATCGCGCGCTCCAGCGCCTGCGCGATGCGCACGTAGCGCAGATCGGCGCCGGCCTCGGCGGCCACTTCGATGAGCCGGTCCACGCGCGGATCGTTGGCCTTGTGCAGCGGATGGCCGTAGCCGGGGATGGCCTGGCGGCTTTCCTTCAGCGTGCGGATCGTGGCGGCGGCCACGTCGTCGAGCGCCTCGCCCGCATCCACGCGCGCGGCCACGTCGGCGAACAGGCGCCCCGCGGTTTCCGATGCGCCGAGGATCACCGAGCCGCAGCCCAGGATGCCCGCGGCGACCGCGCCCTGCAGCGCGTCGGGCGCGGCGGCGAAGGTCATGCGGCTGGCCTGCACGCTGGGCACGAGGCCATGCTCGGCGATGGCCACCAGCGTGGCGTTGAGCACGGTGCTGCAGGCCGCGTCGGGCTCTTTGCCGGTGAGCAGCAGGAAGAAGTAGTCCGCGAAGGAGAGCTTGCCGATCAGGTCGCGGCACAGGTCCTGGCCGCGAACGACGATGGTGTGTTCGTCCGAGGTGCAGATGGCGGTGCGTGGGACGGTGGATTTGCCGATTTTCATGAGAGCGTACGCAGTGGATCGAGACTCAGGCGGCCTCGGGTTGGAGATGGAAGTCGTAGTGCGCAGACCAGTACGGCCGCTCGATCGCGCGGCCGTCGGGCGCCTTGCCCGGCGGATGCGATTCGAAGTCGACGACCAGGCTGGGCCGCACGCCGAACACCGCGTCCGAGTCGATGTAGGGGCTGCCCGCCACGAAGAGGTGCGTGGTCACCGGCACGTGCCCTTCGGCCGCCACCTTCATGTGGATGTGGCCGGGCCGGTTGGGGTGGCGGCCCATGCCGGCGAGCATGCGGCCCACCGGGCCGTCGACCGGCACCGGGTAGTACGAAGGCTTGATCGACCAGAACCAGTAGCGGCCCTCGGCGTCGGTGCGGATGCGCGCGCGCGCCGCCATGCCCGCGCCTTCGACCTGCATGTCGTACACGCCCTCGCCGTCGCCCGACCAGATGTCGAGCAGCGCGTTCGCCAGCGGCTGGCCGCGGGTGTCGGTGACGCGGCCGCTGTAGAAGGCGGGCTCGCCGCGCACGCCGGGCGCGATGTCGGCGCCCAGCGGCAGGTCGGGCGCGCCGTCCCAGTAGTAGGGGCCCTGCACCGTGGCCTCGGTGGTCTCGGTCGCGTGCAGCGTGTTGTTGCTCTGGCCCGCCTGTCCTGTGCGGGCGGCGGCGCGCAGCTGGTCGAGCATCACCACCATCATCGAGGCGCCCAGCGTGTCCGACAGCAGGATGAACTCCTGGCGCTTGTCGTCGCAGGCCTGGCCCACGGCGGTCAGGAACTCGATGCCGGCCATCCATTCGCCCGGCTGCAGGTCGACCTCGCGGATGAAGGCGTGCAGGTGCGTGATGAGCGAGCGCATCACCTCGGCGAAGCGCGGATCGGTGGCGCCCTCCAGGCGCTGCAGCGCGGCCTGGGTGAGCTCGTTCTCGTTCGAGGGGGTCATGGGGCTTGTCTCCTTTTTCTTGTTTGTCGATGGGATGGATGGGATGGGTTCAGGCGGCCGGCCGCAGGCGCCGCCGTATCGGTTCGACGATGGCGTCGTTGTCCGCACCCAGGAGCGGTGGCGCGGTGACCTCGAGTGGCCGTTCGCCGTCGAAGCTCACGGGCGAGCGGATGGTCCGCCATTCGCCGCCTTCGGGGTGCGGCGCGCTCACCTCCAGCTGCAGGTGGCGGGCCTGCGGGTCCTGCATCGCTTCGCGGGTGTCGTACATGGGGGCGTGGGGCACGTCTTCGGCTTCCAGCCGGGCGCACCAGTCGGCGCGGGTGCGCGCGCGGAACAGGCCGTCGAGCAGCGCGATCATCTCGGTCTGGTGCGCGATGCGGCCTTCGCGCGTCGCGAAGCGCGGGTCCTGGAACAGGTCCGGCCGCTCGATCGCGTTGGCCAGGCCCTGCCAGAACTTCTCGGGCGAGGACATGTGCAGCGCGATCCACAGGCCGTCGGCGCATTCCAGCACGTACGACTGCGAGACGCTTGGCCGGCTGAACGGACCCATGATCTCGTTCTCGGAGAAGTAGTGCGTGAACGCATCGAGGTTGAAGTGGCACATCGCCTCCAGCATCGACACCTCCACCTTGCGGCCCTGCCCGGTGCGCCCGC
Organism: Variovorax sp. AC194; assembly: GCF_979257995.1. Classification (NCBI taxonomy): domain Bacteria; kingdom Pseudomonadati; phylum Pseudomonadota; class Betaproteobacteria; order Burkholderiales; family Comamonadaceae; genus Variovorax; species Variovorax sp. AC194. The sequence goes on from NZ_OZ409823.1 coordinate 1,029,494, forward strand.
GCTCCACCAGCGCGCCCATCACGCCATAGGCCGCATAGAAGCCGGTCATCGCATCGGCCACGGCCGGGCCCACCACGCGCGGGTTGGCCGGGTTCACCAGCAGCTTGAGGAAGGCGCTGGCCGCCTGCGCCACCGTGTCGTAGGCGGGGCGGTTGGCGGCCGGGCCGGTCTGGCCGAAGCCGCTGATGGCGCAGTACACCAGCCGCGGGTTGAGCGCGCGCAGCCGCGCCTCGCCCGCGCCCAGCCGCTCGGCCGCGCCGGGGCGAAAGTTCTGGATGTAGACGTCCGACGCCTTCACCAGCTCGTCGAACACCGCCGCGTCTTCGGGCAGCTTGGGGTTGAGCGTGATGCTGCGCTTGTTGCGGTTGTAGGTCTGGAAGTGCGGGCTGTAGAGGCCGCCGCGGAACGACCGGAACGGATCGCCGCTGCCCGGCTGCTCCAGCTTCACCACCTCGGCGCCCAGGTCGGCCAGGAACATGCCCGCCGCCGGCCCGGTGATGAACGTGCCTTGCTCCAGCACCTTGATGCCGCTGAGGACTTTGTGCACCGCGTTGTCTCCTGTGTGTGTTCGTGACTGGGAGCGAACTCTATGCAGGCGCGGCGATTTTTAACAATGATGGATTCGCATGGATACCATCGATGCCATCGATCATTCGACGGACCGGGGACTTCCATGGAATTGCGTCACCTGCGCTACTTCAGCGCGCTGGCCGGCTCGCTCAACTTCACCCGCGCGGCCGAGCGGCTGCATGTGACGCAGTCGACGCTGTCGCACCAGATCAAGCAGCTGGAAGAAGAGCTGGGCACGCTGCTCTTCGACCGCGTCGGCAAGCGCGTGGCGCTCACCGAGGCCGGCGAGGCCTTCCTGCACCACGCCACGCGCGCGCTGCAGGAAATCGACCGGGGCCTGGGCGCGCTGCGCGAAGACCCACAGGCGGCGGCCGGCGAGCTGCGCATCGGCTCGACCCACACCTTCAACCTGGGCTTCATTCCGGACTGCATCGCGGGCTTCCAGCAGCGCTATCCGCGGGTGCGCGTGATGGTGGACGAGCTCGCGGCCGACCTGATCGCCGAGCGGCTGCAGGCGGGCACGCTCGACCTGGGCATCGCCTACCGGCCGGGCGTGCCGGGGACGCTGCAGTTCGAGCCGCTCTACAACGAGGAGATGGTGCTGGTGGTGGCCGAGAACCATGCGCTCGCGCGCCGCAAGCGCGTGCGCATGGTGGAGCTGCACAGAATGCCGATGGTGATGCTGCCCGCGAGCTTCGCGACGCGGCAGATGCTGGACGAGTGCTTTCGCTCCTGCGGCGCCGAGCCGCAGGTGGTGGCCGAGATCAACACGCTCGCCCCGATCATGGGGCTGGTCGCAAAGACGCAGCTCGCGGCCATCGTCTCGGCCAACGCGGTGCAGCCGAATTCGGGTCTGGCCACGGTGCGGCTGGAGAGCCCGACGCCGGTGCGCACGCCCGGCATGCTGTGGTCACCCGAGGCGCGCGAGTCGGCGCCCACGCGCGCCTTCGCCGCCATCGTGCGCAAGGTGGCGTTCCGCACGAGCATGCTGGAGCGGGCGGACCCGAAACCCGAGCGATGAGCGCGGGCTGGCACCATTTGCAACCGCTCTGGCGCGCATTGCTACCTTCCGCGCGGTCTGTACCAGGCAGGGCCTTCCCATGTGTCCGACAATCGAAGGCGGCTTTTTCATCCTCCCGCTCCTCCCGCGACACCAGAGACATCCCATGAAACTTCCCACCCGCGTCCAGCTCGTCGACGTCGGCCCGCGCGACGGCCTGCAGAACGAAAAGCAGCCCGTCTCGGCCGAGATCAAGATCGGCCTCGTGCACCGCCTGCAGGATGCGGGGCTCAAGGAAATCGAGGTCACCAGTTTCGTCTCGCCCAAGTGGGTGCCGCAGATGGCCGACAACGCCGAGGTGATGCACGGCATCGCGCGCAAGCCTGGCGTTCTCTACTCGGTGCTCACGCCCAACATGAAGGGCTTCGAGGCGGCCATTGCCGCGCCGCGCGAGGAGTGGCCCGACGAGATCGTGGTGTTCGGTGCCGCGAGCGAGGCCTTCAGCCAGAAGAACATCAACTGCTCGATCGCCGAGAGCATCGAGCGCTTCGCGCCCGTGGTGGCCGCGGCGCGCGAGAAGGGCATCCATGTGCGCGGCGCGATGTCGTGCACGGTGGGCTGCCCCTATGAAGGCGAGATCGCGCCGGCCAAGGTCGGTTATCTCGCGCAGCTGATGAAGGGCATCGGCGTGCAGCGTGTGGACGTGGCCGACACCATCGGCGTGGGCACGCCGCGCAAGGTGCAGGCGGCGATGGAGGCCACCCTCGCGCACTTCGATGTCGATGCCATTTCGGGCCACTTCCACGACACCTATGGGCAGGCGTTGGTCAACACGCTGGCGGCGCTCGAGATGGGCGTGTGGAACTTCCAGTCGTCCTCGGCGGGCCTGGGCGGCTGCCCCTACGCCAAGGGCGCGACGGGCAACGTCGCGACCGAGGACGTGGTCTACATGCTGCACGGCATGGGCATCGAGACCGGCATCGACCTGGACCAGCTGATCGACGCGGGCGTCTACATCAGCCAGGCGCTCGGGCGCGAGCCGAACTCGCGCGCATCGAAGGCCATCCGCACCAAGCGGGCCGGCTGAAACAACAACACACGCGCACAGGAGTTTTCGTGGACCTGCATGTTTGGCTTGCATTTCTGGTGGCCAGTTGCGTCATCGCGGTTTCGCCCGGTTCGGGCGCGGTGCTCAGCATGAGCCATGGCCTCTCCTACGGCGTGCGGCGCACCACGGCCACCATCGTCGGCCTGCAGCTGGGGCTCGCGGTGATCCTGCTGGTGGCGGGCCTCGGCGTGGGCGCGGTGCTCACCGCCTCGGCCACCGCGTTCACGGCGATCAAGGTGGTCGGCGCGTGCTACCTGCTGTGGCTGGGCTGGCGCCAGTGGCGCGCGCCGGTCGCGAAGGTCGGTGGCGACGCGGCGCAATCCGTCGGCGAGCCCGACCTCACGGCACGCCAGCGCGTGCTGCGCGGCTTCCTCACCAACGTGACCAATCCCAAGGGCATCGTCTTCATGGCGGCCGTGCTGCCGCAGTTCATCCAGCCGATGCGCCCGCTGTGGCTGCAGCTGCTGGTGCTGCTGGCCACGACGGTGATGGTCGACGTGACCGTGATGCACGGCTACGCCTGGCTGGCCGCGCGGCTGCAGGGCGTGCTGCGTTCGGTGCGCGCGCGGCGCGCGCAGAACCGCGTCTTCGGCGGCGTGCTGATGGCGATGGGCGCGTTCCTGTTCATGTTCAAGCGCAGCGCCTGAGAGCGCTCGGTCTTCTCTTGTAGATTCGAACCCATGTGCGGCTCTGAACTCCACTCCCTCCCCGAAGGCGTCCAGCGCGTCTCCCGCGTGCTGCAGGACGCCGGCCATCCCCACTCCCCGCGCATGCTCGACGACGCCTGCCGCACCGCGCAGCAGGCCGCCGATGCGCTGGGCATCGCGGTCGGGCAGATCGCCAAGAGCATCATCTTTCGCCGCAAGAGCGACGACGCGGCGGTGCTGGTCATCACCTCGGGCGACAAGCGCGTGGACGAGAAGAAGGTCGATGCGCTCATCGGCAAGACCGGCCGCGCCGATGCCGAGTTCGTGAAGGCGCGCACCGGCTTCACCATCGGCGGCGTCTCGCCCGTGGGGCATGCAACCAAACCGGTGGTGCTGATCGACCGCGAGCTCTTCCGCTTCGAGGAAATCTGGGCCGCGGCGGGCCATCCGCATGCGGTATTCCAGCTCCGGCCGCAGGACCTCGAAGCGCTCACCGGCGCGCCGGTGGCGGACGTGGTTTGAACTTCGCGGAAGCCGAGACCCTGGCTGCGCGCGCGGTGGCCGTGCGCGACCTGCCCGAAGACGTTCCCTCGCCCTGCACATCGGTCTGCCGCATGGACCGCCTGAGCGGCTTCTGCGAAGGGTGCCTGCGCACCATTCCCGAGATCGCGGGCTGGAGCAAGATGGAAGACGATGCGCGGCGCGGCGTGTGGCGCGCGATAGAGTTGCGGGCCCGGGCCGGCATCTGGCGCGTTCCGGAAACCTCCGGAGACCACGACGCATGAAGCACATCGACTTCTATATCGACTTCATCTCGCCCTACGCGCACCTCGCGTTCGAGCACCTGCCAGAGGCGCTCCAAGGGCTGAGCTACAGCGTGGCCTACAAGCCGGTGCTGCTGGGCGCGCTGCTCAAGCAACACGGCCAGCTCGGGCCGGCCGAGATTCCGTCCAAACGCAGCTGGACCTACCGCCACGTGCTGTGGCTCGGACAGGCCCACGGCATCCAGATCGAGATGCCGGCCTCGCACCCCTACAACCCGCTGCCGCACCTGCGCCTAGCGGTGTCGACGAGCGACGACGGCACCGTCAGCCGCCTGGCGGCCGAGACCATCCTGCGCAACGTGTGGCGCGGCGGCGAAGAAGCTGCCGATGCCGCGCGGCTCGCCGCACTCACCGCGCAATTGCAACCCAGGCGCGAAGCGGGCAGCGACGAGAGCAAGGCGCTCCTCAAACGCAACACCGACGAAGCGCTCGCGCTCGGCGTGTTCGGAACGCCCGCGTATGTGGTCGACGGGCGTCTCTTCTGGGGCTTCGACGGCCTCGCGATGCTGCGCGCATACCTGTCGGGCGATGCGTGGTTCGACGGCTCGCAATGGGCGAATGCCGACCAGCGCCCCTCATTGCTGCGCAGCAGCAAGGCCTGAAAAGGCTTCTGAGGACAAACCCGCGCAGGGTTGCGATTTCTTACAGGCTGAAACGCGCACCGCGGGTTTCACCTTAATCCGTAAGCATCGGTTCAGTTTCGCGCAAGTCTCGGGTCAGTCACGCCTCCAAGAATGCCTCACGGCCCCGGATACCGGGTGCCGCATGAACGCAAACACACAGGAGACGACGCAATGGCCGCCACACTAGATTCACGGGGAGTGCCGCACCCGGCCCCCCGGCCCATGTCCTCGGAGGAGAAGAAAGTCATCTTCGCCTCCTCGCTCGGCACCGTGTTCGAGTGGTACGACTTCTACCTCTACGGTTCGCTCGCGGCGATCATCGCCAAGCAGTTCTTCAGCGGCCTGGATGCGGGCGCCGCCTTCATCTTCGCGCTGCTGGCCTTTGCTGCCGGCTTCCTGGTGCGTCCGTTCGGCGCCATCGTGTTCGGCCGGCTGGGCGACATGATCGGGCGCAAGTACACGTTCCTGGTGACGATCCTGATCATGGGCCTGTCGACGTTCATCGTCGGCCTCCTGCCCAGCTACGCGACCATCGGCGTCGCGGCGCCGGTGATCCTGATCGCGCTGCGCATGCTGCAGGGCCTGGCGCTCGGCGGCGAGTACGGCGGTGCCGCCACCTACGTGGCCGAGCACTCGCCGCACGGCAAGCGCGGTGCGTACACCTCGTGGATCCAGACCACGGCAACGCTGGGCCTGTTCCTGAGCCTCCTGGTGATCCTGGGCGTGCGCGAAGGCCTGGGCGAAGCGGTGTTCAACGACTGGGGCTGGCGCGTGCCGTTCCTGGTGTCGATCCTGCTGCTGGGCATTTCGGTGTGGATTCGCCTGACGCTGTCCGAGTCGCCCGCCTTCCAGAAGATGAAGGCCGAGGGCAAGACCTCCAAGGCGCCGCTGGCCGAATCGTTCGGCGAGTGGAAGAACCTGAAGATCGTGATCCTGGCGCTGGTCGGCCTCACGGCCGGGCAGGCGGTGGTCTGGTATTCGGGCCAGTTCTACGCGCTCTTCTTCCTCACGGCACAGCTGAAGGTCGATGCGACCACGGCCAACCTGATGATCGCCGCCGCGCTCCTGCTGGGCACGCCGTTCTTCGTGATCTTCGGCACGCTGTCGGACAAGATCGGCCGCAAGCCGATCATCATGGCCGGGTGCCTCCTGGCCGTGGTCACCTACTTCCCGGTCTTCAAGATGCTGACCGAAGCCGCCAACCCGGACCTCGCCCGCGCGCAGGCCACCGCCGGCGTCACGGTGACGGCCGACCCGGCGACCTGCTCGTTCCAGGGCAACCCGGTGGCCCGCGAGATCGACTTCCGAAGCTCGTGCGACATCGCCAAGCGCTACCTCGTGCAGAACTCGGTGAGCTATGAGAACGTGGCCGGCGCGCCGGGTTCGAAGGCCGTCGTGAAGATCGGCGACAAGACGGTCGAGGCACCCATCGGCAACGTCGTGAACCTCAAGTTCGACGAAGGCTCCGCCAAGGAAATCGCCGCCTTCAAGAAGGGCGTGGCCGAAGACCTGAAGATCGCGGGCTATCCGGCCAAGGCCGACCCCGCCAAGATCAACAAGGTGCTGACCATCGTGCTCCTGTTCTGGCTGGTGCTGCTGGTGACGATGGTCTACGGCCCGATCGCGGCGATGCTGGTGGAGATGTTCCCCACGCGCATCCGCTACACCTCGATGAGCCTGCCGTATCACATCGGCAACGGCTGGTTCGGCGGCCTGCTGCCGACCACGGCGTTCGCCATCGTGGCCTCGACCGGCAACATGTACAACGGCCTGTGGTACCCGATCATCATCGCGGGCGTCACGCTCGTGGTGGGCACGCTCTTCATCCGCGAGACGAAGGACGTGGACATCTACGCGAACGACTGATCGCACGCATCGACCGTGCGAGAGGAGGGCTGCGCGAGCGGCCCTCCGTTCAACAAAGGGGCTTCATGCCATCCAACGGCATGAGGCCCTTTTCTTGAACCCCTTCATCCTCGTCATCACCATCCTCTTCAGGAGACAGCACCCATGTGGAAACTCGCCATCGGCTTCGTCATCTTTGCCGCCATTGCCCTGTACGTGATCTCCAAGGCCGGCGACAAGGTCGACATGTCGGGCGAGAAGCACGGGGGCGACACCACGCACGAGCCGGCGCCCGCCGCCGCGCCCAAGTAATCGGCGCGGCAGGGAAAGCGATCAGCGCTTGAAGCGGCCCTCGCTGATGATCGAAAGATCGACGTAGTCGATGCCCGAGTGATCCGTCGGCGAATAGCTCACGTCGAGCCCGCCGCCCACGTCGTACTGGAAGCTGTTGAGCGTGGCGAGCAGCCGCGCGCGCGTGGGCTTGGGGCCCGTGCGGCGCAGCGCCTCCACCAGCACCTTGGTCGCGACGAAGCCCTCGAGCAGCGCGGGCGACAGCTCGTTCTGGCCCTTGGCCTTGGCGAGCGCCATGGCTTCCTTGATCAACGGATGGCCGAACGAGCGCTCATAGGGCAGCACCTGCGTGACGATGACGCCGCCGCTCGAAGTGCCCAGTTCCTTGATGAACCCCGAGGCCGCGTTGTTCGAGAGCGTGATCACCTGCGCGGCGGAGCCGGCTGCGCGCAATGCCTTCACGCCTTCGGTGACGGCCGTGCCTGAAGCGATCCAGAGCACGGCCTGCACGTTCGCCTGCGTCAGGGGCGGCACGATGGTGGCGTAGTCGGGCTTGCGGCGATCGGCCGGCACCACCACCGCGGGCTTGGTCTTCGCGCTCTCGAAGCCCTTGTTCGCGCCCACCATGGCATCGGTGGCGAAGGCCGAATCCTGCTCCTGCACGATGCCGATGCGCTGGATGCCGATGGTGTGCAGGTGCTGTATCGCCTTCTCGGCCTCGCGCTGGTAGGTCGAGCGCACGTTGAAGATGTTCTTGGGCACCGGCTGGTGTAGCGCCATCGCGCCGGTCGAGGGGCCGACCAGCGGCACGCCGTACTTGTCGAGCAAGGGGATGACGGCCAGCGCGTTGGGCGTGCCGCGGTTCAGCAGCAGCGCGACGACCTTCTTGTCCTCGATCAGGATGCGCGTGTTCTCCACCGAGCGCTTGGGGTCGAAGCCGTCGTCCAGCCGGATCACCTCGATCCGCTCGCCGTTGACGCCGCCTTGCGCGTTGACCTGGTCGATGACCAGCTGCGAGCCCAGGATCGCCTCCTTCACGCTGGCCGAGACCAGGCCGGAGAGGTCGGCCGACTGGCCGATCACGATCTGGGCCTGCGCCCCCTGGGAGGCCGCAGCCAGCACGAGCGCGGCGGCGCAGGACTTGAATATCTTCTTCATCGGGCAGAGTCTTTCCACGAACTGTTCGTGATTGTCAAAAGATGTGTAGTTTGTTTCTTTAAGTGACATTTCCCTGCTTGTGGAAACCCTGCGGACCGTTGTTTTCAACGCGCAAACAGAAACGGCCCGCCGGGTGCGCCGGCGGGCCGTGTTTGCGGGGAAAGAAAAAGGGTGCGGTCAGCGCTTGAAGCGGCCTTCGCTCACGATCGACAGGTCGACGTAGTCGATGCCCGAATGGTCCGTCGGCGAGTAGCTCACGTCGACGCCGCCGCCCACGTCGTACTGGAAGCTGTTGAGCGTGGCGATGAGCTTCGCGCGCGTGGGCTTGGGGCCCGTGCGGCGCAGCGCCTCCACCAGCACCTTGGTGGCGACGAAGCCTTCGAGCAGCGCTGGCGACAGGTCGTTCTGGCCCTTGGCCTTGGCGAGCGCCAGCGCCTCCTTGATCAGCGGGTGGCCGAAGGAGCGCTCGTAGGGCAGCACCTGCGTGATGATCACGCCCGCGCTCGCCGAGCCCAGTTCCTTGATGAAGCCGGAGGCCGCGTTGTTCGACAGCGTGATGATCTGCGCCGCAGAGCCCGCCGCGCGCAGCGCCTTCACGCCGTCGGTCACCGAGGTGCCCGAGCCGATCCACAGCACCGCCTGCGCGTTGGCCTTGGTGAGCTGCGGCACGATGCTCGCGAAATCGGGCTTGTTGCGGTCGGCCAGGGCCAGCACCACGGGCTTGAGGCCTGCCTTCTCGAAGCCCTTGTTCGCGCCCTCCATCGCGTCCTTGCCGAAGGAGTCGTCGGCCTGGACCACGGCGATGCGCTGGATGCCGGTGGTCTGCAGGTGCTGCACCGCCTTCTCGGCCTCGCGCTGGTAGGTCGAGCGCACGTTGAAGATGTTCTTCTGCAGCGGCTTGTGCAGCGCCATCGCCCCGGTCGAGGGGCCGACCAGCGCCACGCCGTACTTGTCGAGCAGCGGAATGACGGCCAGCGCGTTGGGCGTGCCGCGGTTCAGCAGCAGCGCGACGACCTTCTTGTCCTCGATGAGGATGCGGGTGTTTTCCAGCGAGCGCTTGGCGTCCAGGCCGTCGTCCAGCCGGATCACCTCGATCTGCTCGCCGTTGATGCCGCCCTGGGCATTGACCTGGTCGATCACCAGCTGCGAGCCCAGGATCGTTTCCTTCACGCTGGCGGCCACCGGGCCCGAAAGATCGGCCGACTGGCCGATCACGATCTGGGCCGACGCGCAGGGTACGACCGCCGCCATGAGGAGCGCAACGGCGCAGGACGCAAACATCGTCTTCATCGAACAAAGCCTTTCCAAGAGGCGAACTTGCCCCTGTCAGAAGATGTGTAATGTGTTGCTGTTGGTGACATTAGTTTGCTCGTGCAAACCCTGTCAAACCATTGTTTGCAGAACGCAAAAAACAACGGCCCGCCGGAGAACCGGCGGGCCGTTGCGGGGGAAAAAAGGGGCGGCGGCTCAGCGCTTGAAGCGCCCGTCGCTGATGATCGCCAGGTCCGCGAAATCGATGCCGCTGTGGTCCTGCGGCGTGTAGCTCACCTCGAGTCCGCCGCCGAGGTCGTAGCTGCGGATGCTTTCCAGCGCCGCCAGCACCTTGGCGCGCGTGGGCCTGGGGCCCGCGCGGCGCAGCGCCTCCACCAGCACCTTCGCCGAAGCGAAGCCTTCGAGCGCGGCGGGCGAGAGCTCCGCCTGTCCCTTGGCCTTGGCGAGCGCGAGCGCCTCCTTGACCATCGGCTGGCCCATCGACCGCTCGCTCGGAAACACCTGCGTCACGATCACGCCGCGGCTCGCATCGCCCAGCTGCTTGATGAAGCCCGACGACGCGTTGTTCGACAACGTGACCACCTGCGCCGCCGAGCCCGAGGCACGCAGCGCCTTGATGCCGTCGACCACCGCGATGCCCGAGCCGATCCACAGCACGGCCTGCGCATTGGCGTCCTTGATGGCCGGCACGATCGCCGTGTAGTCGGGCTTGTCGCGGTCGGCCGGAATGGTCACCGTCGGCGTGGCCTTGCCCTTGGTGAAGCCGGTCATCGCGCCCTCGAGCGCGTCCTTGCCGAACGAGTCGGTCACGTACACCACGGCGATGCGTGAGAGGCCGATGGTCAGGAGGTGCTGCACCGCCTTCTCGGCCTCGCGCTGGTAGGTGGCGCGCACGTTGAACACGTGCTTTTGCAGCGGCTTGTGCAGCACCATGGCGCCGGTGGAAGGGCCGATCAACGCCACCTCGTTCTTGTCGAGCCAGGGAATGATCGCCTGCGAATGCGGCGTGCCGCGGCTCATGAAGAGCGCCACCACCTTCTTGTCCTCGATCAGCGCGCGGGCGTTGTCGCTGGCGCGCTTGACGTCGAAGGCGTCGTCCATGCGGATCACCTCGATCTTCTCGCCGTGGATGCCGCCCTGGGCGTTGGCCGCGTCGATCACCAGCTGCGCGCCGCCGATGGTCTCGTTCACGCTCGCGGCCACCGAGCCGGTCATGCCGGCGGTCTGGCCGATGAGGATCTGGGCGGAGGCGCCCATCGTCGTCAACGCCAGAATGGCGGCGGCGCAAAGCTTTCGCGTCTTCGTCATGGAGGCCTTTCGAGGAATGCTCGGAGAGAAGTTGAAAACAAACGTCGTATTTGTTATCAAAAGTGTCAAAGCCTGAATCCGGACAAACCCCTGCGTAAGCCCGGACCATGTGACGCAGTGCACAGATGCGTCACGGAGCTCTCCCTAGAATGTTTGCCCCACCCCCCAAGGCATTCATGACACAGGGCTCCATCCGGATTCGCGGCGCGCGCCAGCACAACCTCCAAAACCTCGACCTCGACATCCGCACCGGCGAGATGACCGTGGTCACCGGGCCCAGCGGCTCGGGCAAATCGAGCCTCGTGTTCGACACCCTCTATGCAGAGGGCCAGCGGCGCTATGTAGAGACTTTTTCCGCCTATGCGCGCCAGTTCCTGGACCGCATGGACAAGCCGGCCGTCGACAAGGTGGAGGGCGTGCCGCCCGCCATCGCCATCGACCAGACCAACCCGGTGCGCTCCTCGCGCTCCACGGTCGGCACGATGACCGAACTGAACGACCACTTGAAGCTGCTCTACGCCCGCGCGGCGCAGCTCTTCGACCGCGAAACGGCGCTCCCGGTGCGCCACGATTCGCCCGACAGCATCTATGCGCAGATCGCCGCGCGCGCCGCCGCGGCGGGCGACCCGCGGCTGGTCATCACCTTCCCGGTCGAGCTGCCGGCCGGCACGTCGGCCGAAGAAGTGACGCAGTGGCTCTCGGCCAGTGGCTTCACGCGGGTGCAGTCCGAGCGCGAGGTGGCCACGCCCACCGGTCCGCGCAAGGTGCTCGACGTGGTGGCCGACCGCTTCCGCATCTCGGGCGCCGAGCGCTCGCGCGTGGTGGAGGCGATCGAAGTGGCGCTCAAGCGCGGCAGCGGGCGCGTCACCGTGCACGCCACCGGCGCTGAAGAGAACGCCACGACGGATGTGTGGAAGTTCTCCACCGGCCTGCACTGCCCCGAGAGCGACATCCGCTACACCGACCCGATCCCGTCGATGTTCTCGTTCAACTCGGCCGTGGGCGCCTGCGACACCTGCCGCGGCTTCGGCCGCGTCATCGGCGTGGACCTCGGCCTCGTGATCCCGAACGACAAGCTCACGCTGCGCGCGGGGGCCATCAAGACGATCCAGACGCCCGCGTGGAAAGAGGCGCAGGACGACCTCATGCGCCACGCCGAGGCGGCCGGCGTGCCGCGCGACACGCCCTGGAACAAGCTCACCGAGGAGCAGAAGCACTGGGTGATCGAGGGCACGCCCAACTACAAGGAAGGCAACTGGAACAAGCAGTGGTACGGCGTTCGCCGCTTCTTCGCCTACCTGGAGAGCAAGGCCTACAAGATGCACATCCGCGTGCTCTTGTCCAAGTACCGCAGCTACACGCCGTGCCCCGTCTGCAGCGGCGCGCGCCTGAAGCTCGACAGCCTGCTCTGGCGCATCGGCAGCAAGGAAGACGCCGACGCGGTGCTCGAGCCCGCCAAGCGCTTCCTGCCGACCGGCGTGAAGTGGTCGCGCGCGCAGCTCGAGGCGCTGCCGGGCCTGTGCCTGCACGACCTGATGCTCCTGCCCATCGAGCGGCTGCGCAGGTTCTTCGACCGCGTCGAACACCATGGCAACGGCACCCCCGCGAGCGAAGGCGAGGCGCAGCCGCTGAAGCTGCTTTTCGAGGAAATCACCACGCGTCTGCGCTACCTGCACGACGTGGGCATCGGCTACCTCACGCTCGACCGGCAGAGCCGCACGCTCTCGGGCGGCGAAGTGCAGCGCATCAACCTCACGACGGCGCTCGGCACCTCGCTGGTCAACACGCTCTTCGTGCTCGACGAGCCCAGCATCGGCCTGCATCCGCGCGACATGAACCGCATCACCGAGGCCATGCTGCGCCTGCGCGATGCGGGCAACACGCTGGTGGTGGTCGAGCACGACCCGGCCGTCATGCTTGCGGCCGACCGCGTGATCGACATGGGCCCCGGCCCCGGCATCCGCGGCGGGCAGATCGTGTTCGACGGCACCACCGACCAGCTGCGCGACGCCGACACGCTCACCGGCCAGTACCTGGGCGGCCGCAAGAAAATCGGCATGGGCTTCAAGCGGCTGGTGAGCGAAAACACGCACCGGCTCATCCTGGAAGGCGCGCGCGAGCACAACCTGCAGAACGTGACGGTCGAGTTCCCGCTCGCGCGGCTGGTGTGCGTCACCGGCGTGAGCGGCTCGGGCAAGTCGACGCTGATCCAGGACGTGCTGGCGCCCGCGCTCATGCGCCACTTCGGCAAGGCGACCGAAACCCCCGGCGCGCACGACCGCCTGCTGGGCGCCGATCACCTGGGCGACGTGGTCTTCGTCGACCAGTCGCCCATCGGCAAGACCGCGCGCTCCAACCCGGCGAGCTACGTGGGCGCGTGGGACGCGATCCGCGAGATCTTCGCCACCGCGGCGCTCTCGCGCCAGCGCGGCTACACCGCGAGCAAGTTCAGCTTCAACTCCGGCGACGGGCGCTGCCCGACCTGCGGCGGCTCGGGCTTCGAGCACGTCGAGATGCAGTTCCTCTCGGACGTCTACCTGCGCTGCCCCGATTGCGACGGCAAGCGCTACCGCCCCGAGATCCTCGAAGTGAGGATCGAGCGCAAGGGCAAGAACTACAACGTGGCCGACGTGCTCGACCTCACCGTGGCCGAAGCGGCGACGGTGTTCGAGGCCGACCGCGACGTGCTGCGCGTGCTGCAGCCGATCTCCGACGTGGGCCTGGACTACGTCAAGCTCGGCCAGCCGGTGCCCACGCTCTCGGGTGGCGAGGCCCAGCGCCTGAAGCTCGCGGGCTTCCTCGCCGAAGCGGCCAAGAGCGCAACGGCGAGCAAGCAATCGGTCGCGCGCAAGGGCACGCTGTTCCTGTTCGACGAGCCGACCACCGGCCTGCACTTCGACGACATCGCGCGCCTGATGCGCGCGCTGCGCAAGCTCCTGGATGCCGGCCATTCGCTGATCGTCATCGAGCACAACCTGGACGTGATCCGCGCGAGCGACTGGCTCATCGACCTCGGCCCCGAAGGCGGCGAGGGCGGCGGCAAGGTGGTGGCCGAAGGCACGCCCGAGCAGCTGCGCGAGAACCGCGCCTCGCTCACCGGCGCGGCGCTGGCCGACTACGAACTGGCCATCGGCCCCGAGGCCTACAAGGTGGCCGAGCGCGCAGCGCGGCGCTACATCGCCAATGCGAAGACGGCACCCGGCAGCAATGCCATCGAAATCGTCAACGCGCGCGAGCACAACCTGAAGAACCTGAGCGTGAACATTCCGCGCGGCAAGTTCAGCGTGGTGACCGGCGTGAGCGGCTCGGGCAAGTCGACGCTGGCCTTCGACATCCTGTTCAACGAAGGGCAGCGCCGGTACCTCGAATCGCTCAACGCCTATGCGCGCAGCATCGTGCAGCCGGCGGGGCGCCCTGAAGTGGATGCCGTCTACGGCATTCCGCCGACCGTGGCCATCGAGCAGCGCCTGTCGCGCGGCGGCCGCAAGAGCACGGTGGGCACGACCACCGAGGTGTGGCACTTCCTGCGCCTCCTTTATGTGAAGCTGGGCATCCAGCATTGCATCCATGACGGCGCGGCCGTGCAGCCGCAGACGCCCGACAGCATCGCCGCGCAGCTGATGCGCAATTTCAAGGGACAGCACATCGGCCTGCTCGCGCCGCTGGTGAGCAACCGCAAGGGCGTGTACACCGAGCTGGCCGACTGGGCACGGCCGCGCGGCTTCACGCACCTGCGCGTGGATGGCGACTTCCTGCCGACGACGGGTTTCCCGCGCATCGACCGCTTCAAGGAACACAGCATCGAGCTGCCCGTGGCCAGCCTCGACGTGCTGCCCTCGAAGGAAACCGAGCTGCGCGAGGCGCTCACCAAGGCGCTCGAGCACGGCAAGGGCGTGGTGCATGTGCTGAGCCAGCTGGAGGGCCTGAAGGCCGCGATGATGGCCGGCGTTTCGGCCGCCGGCATCGGCCGCGTCAACGTGTTCTCCACGCTGCGCGCCTGCCCGGTCTGCAGCACCAGCTACGCCGAGCTCGATCCGCGCCTGTTCAGCTACAACAGCAAGCACGGCTGGTGTCCCGATTGCGTGGGCACGGGCGTCAAGCTCAGCAAGGACCAGCGCAAGGTCTTCGACGATTCGATCCGCGACGACGACAACAAGGGCCGCGAACAGACCTTCGCCGAGCCCGAGATCGAAGACCTGGCCGACACCGCCTGCCCGACCTGCGAAGGCACGCGCCTGAACGCCACGGCACGCGCCGTGGGCTTCGGCACCGCGGCCGACGGATCGGGCGGCATCGGCATCACCGAGCTCGCGCGCATGAGCGTGACCGAGGTGCGCCAATGGTTCGAAGGGCTGGTGCTCACCGGCCGCGAAGCCGAGATCGCACGCGACCTCGTGCCCGAGATCAAGAGCCGCCTCGAATTCCTCGAGGAAGTGGGGCTGGGGTATCTCACGCTCGACCGCGGCGCGCCCACGCTCTCGGGCGGCGAGGCGCAGCGCATCCGCCTCGCGGCGCAGCTGGGCAGCAACCTGCAGGGCGTGTGCTACGTGCTCGACGAGCCGACCATCGGCCTGCATGCGCGCGACAACCAGATCCTGCTCGATGCGCTGCACAAGCTCGGCGACAAGGGCAACACGCTGGTGGTGGTGGAGCACGACGAAGACACCATCCGCCGCGCCGACCACATCATCGACATCGGCCCGAGCGCCGGCAAGCGCGGCGGGCGCCTCGTGGCCGAAGGCTCGGTGGCCGATATCGAAGCGGCGGGCGATTCGCAGACCGGGCGGTACCTGCGCGATGCCATCAAGCATCCGCTGCAGGCCCGGCGCCTGATCCCCTCGCCGAATCCGAAGGCCGAAGACAGCGGCCAATGGCTCACCGTGCACGGCGCCGACCTGCACAACCTGCAGGACGTGACGGCCACGCTGCCGCTGCACCGCCTCGTGGTGGTCACTGGCGTCAGCGGCTCGGGCAAGTCGACGCTCGCGCGCGACGTGCTGCTGGCCAGCGTGCAGGGCATCGTGATCCAGCGCATGACCAAGGCCGGCCGCGATGCCGATGCCGCGGGCAAGCGCGCGGCCTGGTCCGGCTGCAGCAAGGTCGAGGGCTACGAGACCATCGACCGCGTGCTCGAGGTCGACCAGACCCCCATCGGCAAGACGCCGCGCAGCTGCCCGGCCACCTACATCGGCTTCTGGGACACCATCCGCAAGCTCTTCGCCGACACGCTGGAAGCCAAGGCGCGCGGCTATGGCCCGGCGCGCTTCAGCTTCAACACCGGCGAAGGCCGCTGCCCGGGCTGCGAGGGCGCGGGCGTGCGCACCATCGAGATGAGCTTCCTGCCCGACGTGAAGGTGCCCTGCGAGGTGTGCCACGGCGCGCGCTTCAACCCCGAGACGCTGGCCGTGAGCTGGCGCGGCAAGAGCATCGGCGACGTGCTGAAGATGGAGGTGGACGAGGCGGTCGAGTTCTTCGCGGCCATGCCCAACATCAGCCATCCGCTGCAATTGCTGAAGGATGTGGGGCTGGGTTACCTCACGCTGGGGCAACCCTCGCCCACGCTCTCGGGCGGCGAGGCGCAGCGCATCAAGCTGGTGACCGAGTTGAGCAAGGTGCGCGACGACGTCACCCGCCGCGGCCAGAAGGCGCCGCACACGCTGTACGTGCTCGACGAGCCGACCGTGGGCCTGCACATGGCCGACGTCGAGAAGCTGATCCACGTGCTGCACCGGCTGGTGAACGGCGGCCACAGCGTGGTGGTGATCGAGCACGACCTGGACCTGATCGCCGAAGCGGACTGGATCATTGACCTCGGGCCCGAGGGCGGAAATGCCGGCGGGCGCATCGTTGCCGCGGCGCCACCGGAGGAAGTCGTGCGACTGGCTACCCATACGGGTAATGCCTTGGCCCCAGTGCTGGCGCGTTGATGCAGGCAGGCGCAGAATGGTTCGAACCCTTGGCGCAGGCGCATCCTGAATCAGCCATGGTGGAGTGAACATGTGAGGGGATGAAGCGCCGTGCCGGGCTACGCAAGGAGCCATGTCATGACCCGCTTCATCGATGTTCACAGCCTGGTTCGCCTGGTGGATGAAACCGGCGTTCCGCAATTTCTCCAGGCGCTGGCCGACGCGCTGCGCGACGACTTCATGCGCTGGCGCGAGTTCGACAAGAAGGCGCGCGTCGCGAGCCATTCGCACCTGGGCGTGATCGAGCTGATGCCGGTGGCCGACGACGGCGCCTACGCCTTCAAGTACGTCAACGGGCATCCGCACAACACCCAGGTCGGGCTGCCGACCGTCATGGCCTTCGGCGTGCTGGCGGAGGTCGACACCGGCTATCCGGTGCTGCTGTCCGAACTCACGCTCACCACCGCGCTGCGCACGGCGGCCACTTCGGCGATGGCGGCGCAGGCCCTGGCGCGGCCCGATTCGCGCAGCCTCGCGTTGATCGGCAACGGCTCGCAGAGCGAATTCCAGGCGCTCGCTTTCCATGCGCTGCTGGGCATCGAGGAAGTGCGCGTGTTCGACACCGACCCGCACGCCACCGACAAGCTGGTGCGGCATCTCTCGGCCTGCACGCCGCTGGAGATCGTGCGCGCCCGCTCCGTGGCCGACGCGGTGCGAGGCGCCGACATCGTCACCACCGTCACCGCCTACCAGGGCCGCGCGACCGTGCTCACGGCCGAGATGATCGAGCCGGGCATGCACATCAACGCGGTCGGCGGCGATTCGCCCGGCAAGACCGAGTTGCACCCCGACGTGCTGCGCCGCGCGCGCGTGTTCGTGGAGTACGAGGCGCAGACCCGCGTCGAGGGCGAGATCCAGCAACTGGCCGCCGACTTTCCGGTGCACGAGTTGTGGAAGGTGCTGCTGGGCGAAGTGCCCGGGCGCGAGACCGCCGAGCAGGTCACCGTGTTCGATTCGGTCGGCTTCGCGCTGGAGGACTACACCGCGCTGCGCTACATCCACCAGCTCGCGATCGAGCGCGGCATCGGCCAGAAGATCGCGCTGGTGCCCGAGCTGGACGACCCGAAGGACCTGTTCGGCCTCACCGCGTCCGGCAGGCGCCGGGCGGTGCTGCGGCGTGCGGCATGATCGGCGGCATCCGCAACGCCGACCCTGCTTTTCTTCTTTTTCATGCTCACCATCTACAACGACCAGCACGCACTGCACCAGGGCAAAGTCGAAATGTTTCGTGGCGAGCTGGTGCCTTGTTTCGAGGTGCCGGCCCGCGTCGACCATGTGAAGCATGAGCTGGAGCGCCGAGGCCTCGGGCCGCTGGAGATGCCCGATGCGATCGATGATGCGCTGCTCGCGAAGGTGCATGCGCCGCGCTACCTGGACTTCATCGCGGGTGCGTGGGACGAGTGGGTGGCGCTCGATCCGGCCAATGCATCGCGCGATGCGCTCCCGTCGTACTGGCCCACGCGCGGCATGCGCACCGATGTGTTGCCGCAGAGCTTTCCGGCGCGCCTGGGCCTCTTCTCGTTCGATGCAGGCACGCCGCTCACGGCCGGCAGCTGGGCCGCCGCGCGACAGGGCGCGGCCTGCGCGTGGACCGCGACGCAGCGCGTCCTCGGCGGCCAGCGCGCGGCCTTCGCGCTGACGCGGCCTCCGGGCCATCACGCGGGCGCCGATTTCTTCGGCGGCTACTGCTTCGTCAACAACGCCGCGGTGGCCGCGCAGGCGCTGCGCGATGCGGGCGTCGAGCGCGTCGCGGTGCTCGATGTCGACTACCACCACGGCAACGGCACGCAGGCCATCTTCTACGAGCGCAGCGACGTGCATTTCGCCAGCCTGCACGGCGATCCGTTCACCGACTACCCGTATTACCTCGGCCACGCCGACGAGCGCGGCGCCGGCCAGGGCGAAGGCTTCAACCACAACCTGCCGCTGCCGCGCGGCACCGATTTCGCGGCATGGCGCGCGGCGCTCAAGACCGCGCTCGACGGCATCGCGAAGGTGAAGGCCGGCGCGCTCGTGGTTTCGCTCGGCGTCGACACCTTCGAGGGCGATCCGATCTCCGGCTTCAAGCTGAAAAGCGACGACTACCTGCGCATGGGAGAAGACCTCGCGCGCGTGGGGTTACCGACGGTGTTCGTGTTCGAGGGCGGCTACGCGGTGGCCGAAGTGGGCGTCAACACAGTGAACGTGCTCGAAGGATTCGGCCACGCGGCCGGCTGAGGAACCTCGGCGACAGCAACCGGGTGAGCCCCGATTGCCGCATCGGGCGGGGCAGGGCCCAATCCGCGGTTCTTCAAGTTTCAGGAGCCTTCGCCATGTCCCGCCGTTCCCTTCTCTGCGCCGCCACGCTCGCCGCGTGCGGCCTCGCTTCCCCGCTGGCGGCGCTTGCCCAGGCTTTCCCCGCCAAGCCGATCAAGCTGGTCATCGCGTTCCCCGCGGGCGGCCCGACCGACATCACCATGCGTCAGCTTGCCGACAATGCGAGCAAGATCCTCGGCCAGCCGGTCATCATCGACAACAAGCCCGGCGCCGGCGGCACGCTGCCCGCGCAGGCGCTGCAGACCGCGCAGCCCGACGGCTACACGGTCGCGCAGATTCCGCTGGGCGTGTTTCGCCTGGGCTACACCACCAAGATCAACTGGGACCCGCTCAAGGACATCACCTACGTCCTGAACGTGACCGGCTACGCCTTCGGCATCGTGGTGCCGGCCAACAGCCCGTTCAAGACCTGGGCCGACTTCGTCGCCTACGCCAAGGCCAACCCCGGCAAGCTCACCTACGGCTCCACCGGCACGCTCACCAGCCCGCACCTGACGACCGAGATCGTCGCGCAGAAGGCTGGCATCGAGCTGCAGCACGTGCCCTACAAGGGCAGCGCCGACCTGATGCTCGCGGTGGTCAGCGGCCAGCTCATGGCCGCGGCCGACAGCACCGGCTTCGCGCCGCAGGTGGAGGCCGGCAAGCTGCGCGTGCTGAACACCTGGGGCGACAAGCGCCTGGCCAAGTTCCCCGATGCGCCCACGCTCAAGGAGCTGGGCTACGACGTGGTGCAGAACTCGCCCTTCGGCATCGGCGCGCCCAAGGGCACGTCGCCCGAGGTGGTGAAGAAGCTGCACGACGCGTTCAAGCAGGCGATGGAAGAGCCGAGCTACGTGGCATCGCTCGGGCGCTACGACATGCTGCCGAACTACATGAGCTCGGCCACGTACACCAAGTTCGCGCAGGACACGGTGGTCAAGGAGAAGGTGGTTATCGAGAAGCTGGGGTTGGCGAAGGGCTCCTGATCCGTCGATAACGCACGGTTCATGTTTAGGAGATACGATTTTTTAAACATGTCTACTGAGACATGTATAAAAATCGACCTTTTCTATACATGTCCGCCCTCGGCGGCGCTGAATGAAGTTCGACCGAAACCAGCCGTTCAATGACCTTCCTCTGCTGCCGCCAGCTTTCGAACTCGAGAGCAAGGTGGTGCTCAAGCAGGCGATTGGTGCCAAC
Source organism: Variovorax sp. AC194 (assembly GCF_979257995.1). Lineage (NCBI taxonomy): Bacteria > Pseudomonadati > Pseudomonadota > Betaproteobacteria > Burkholderiales > Comamonadaceae > Variovorax > Variovorax sp. AC194. Next base: position 1,049,601 of record NZ_OZ409823.1, read on the forward strand.
CGCGTGTTGGCCAATCTGCGGGGGCTGGCAGCACAGATTCCGAACCAGTCGGTGCTGATCAGCAGCGTCGTGCTGCAAGAGGCGCGGCTGTCTTCGGAAATCGAGAACATCGTCACCACCAATGACGAACTCTATCGGGCCGATGCCGATGCCGATGGCAATACCGACGCGCAGACCAAAGAGGTCTTGCGCTACCGCGAGGCGCTTTATCACGGCTTCGATGCGCTGAAGACGCGCCCGCTGGCGACCAATCTGTTCATTGAAATCGCCCAGCGTATCAAGCAGATCGGATTCGATGTGCGTGCCGTTCCCGGCACCGCCTTGAAGAATGGAAGTGGCGAGGTGGTCTATACGCCGCCCGTCGGTGAGGCCGTCATTCGCAACAAGCTGGCGAATCTCGAGAAATTCATTCATGCCGACGACGATCTGGACCCACTGCTGAAGATGGCGGTGATGCACTATCAGTTCGAGGCGATCCATCCTTTTCCTGACGGCAATGGGCGCACTGGCCGCATCCTGAATCTGCTCTTCCTGGTCGACAAGGGGTTGCTGGACATTCCCGTGCTGTTCCTGTCGCGCTACATCATCGCGAACAAGACGGACTACTACGACGGGCTGCGTCGCGTAACGGAATCGCAGGACTGGGAAAATTGGTTGCTGTTCATGTTGCGCGCTGTCGAAAGCACCGCTCAGCAGACCTTCGATCAAGTCAACCGGATCCGCGATCTGATGGAACAGGTCCGCGAACGCGTGCAGCGCGAGGCGCCTGGCGTCTACAGCAAGGACTTGATCGAGGTGATTTTCAGACATCCGTACACCAAGATCCAGTTCTTGGTGGATGCGGGCATTGCCAAGCGGCAAACGGCCTCAGGCTACCTTCAGGCGCTGGCCAAGCTCGGCGTCTTGCGCGAAAGCAAGCGCGGGCGCGAAAAGTACTACATCAATGACGCACTTTTTGCCGAACTGGTGGCGTGACTGAATATGGATGGGATGACTTGTCGATTTAATCGACTTTTTTAAACATTTCCGCGCGATGTGTTGAATGGATCAACATGTTGGACGGGCTCGGGCGGGCGGATTAAAAATTTTCAATTGGCCTTGGCGGTGATCGCGAACAGTTCGCCCACCAGCCGCTCCGCCAGTTCCGGCTTCACCGGTTCCGCCCCGAACACCAACCGGAACACGATCGGCGCAATCAGGTGATCGATCACCTGCTCCGCTTGCGGCGCCGGCTCGCCGCGGGCGTGCGCCTGTTCGACCAGCGTCAGCGCCTCCTTGCGGCGGTTGCGCAGGCAATCGGTGTCCGCATCGCCGGTGGCCAGCGCGGCCGCGGCTTTCAGCAGCGACTTGCTGCAAGGCTGCGCCAGGTGCGTGATGAGTTCCTGCGCCCACGCGGTCAGGTCTTCGCGCAGTGCGCCGGTGTTCGGCAGCGGCCGGTCCGGGTCCAGCCGGCGCGTGGCCGTTTCGGCCAGAAGGCCTGAGAGGTCCCCCCATCGGCGATAGATGCTGGAGGCGCTGACCCCCGCGCGTTCGGCCACGGCCGGCACGGTGACGCGCTCGCTCCCCTGCTCGGCCACCAGTTGTTCGAGGGCGGTGCGCACCAGCGCCTGCACCTGGGCGCTGCGGCCGCCGGGACGCTTGCTGGGAAGGACAACATCGTTCATGTGAGGACTTTAACGCAAAGTTATTTGCTTTAGTGAATCTACAGGTCTAGAATCGCAAAAGCTAAAAAAGTTGCGTTAAGGACCTCCAATGCCTTCCTCCTGCCCCGAACTCGCCGTTGCCACCGCCGACGTCGCTGCCCGTTCCAAGCCCTGGCGTCTGCCGGCGGCGGTCGGTTTTCCGTTGCTGGCCTCGGTGCTGTTCGCCTTTTTCTTCGCGGCCGCCGCGCCCACGCCGCTGTTCGTCGTGTTCCAGCACGCCTGGGGCTTCTCGGCGTCGATGCTCACGGTGGCGTTCGCGATTTACGCGATCGCGTTGCTGATCTCGCTGCTGGTCGCCGGCTCGCTGTCGGACCACATCGGCCGCCGCCCGGTGGTGTTGGCGGCGCTGGTGCTGCAGGCGGTGGCGATGGGGCTTTTCGTGCTGGCAGAGGACATCGCCGGGCTGATCGTCGCGCGCATCGTCCAGGGCGTGGCCACGGGCATCGCGAGCGGTGCGCTGAGCGCGGCGGTGGTCGAGGCGGCGCCGGCGTCGCGCAAGCGCCTGGGCGCGCTGATCACGAGCGTCTCGCCGCTCGCGGGGCTCGCGGTGGGCGCGCTGCTGACCGGCATCGCGGTGAAGTTCACCGACCAGCCGGTGATGCTGGTGTTCGGCGTGCTGGCCGTGGTGTTCGCGGTGGGCGCGGCCGTGGTGCTGTGGATGCCCGAGACCGTCACGCCGCGTGCCGGGGCGCTGGCTTCGCTGGTGCCGCGCGTGTCGATTCCCGTGCGGGCGCGGGCCGACTTCGTGCGGGGTCTCCCGGTGTTCATCGCGGTCTGGGCGCTCGGCGGCCTGTACCTCTCGCTCGCGCCGTCGCTGATGCTGCATGTGTTCCACATCGACAACGGCGTGGTCAACGGCCTCACGGTCGCGGTGCTCTCGGGCTTCGGCGCGCTCGCGCCCACGTTGCTCGGCCGCTTCTCCCCACCGCGGACCGTGGTGTTCGGCGCGGCCAGCATCGCGGTCGGGCTGGTGCTGCTGCTGGCATCGCTGGGGACGAAGTCGCTCGCGCTGTTCTTCGTGGGCACCGCGATCGCGGGCCTGGGCTTCGGCGGCACGTTCTCGGCGCTGGTGCAGACGCTGGCGCCGCTGGCCGATTCGCACGAGCGCGGCGAACTCTTCGCCGCCATCTTCGTGGTCTGCTATCTCGCGTTCAGCCTGCCGGCGATGCTGGCGGGCTTCCTGGTGAAGCCGCTCGGCCTGCTCAACACGGTGGAAGGCTACGCGGCCGTGCTGCTGGTGATCGCGGCCTTCGGCATCTGGCGCCAATGGGCGGCGCTGCGCCGCAGCGTGCCGGTCAGCGGCTAACGCGCGCCGCAAGCATCGCGCGCGCCGCTTCGGCGAAGCCCACGCCGCGCTCGCCCTGTGTGACGTAGCGCGGCAGGTGCTCCAGCTGCGGCACGAAGCGCGCGACGTTCGCCACGCCGATGCTGCCCGCGAAGGTGCGGAACATCAGCTGGTCGTTGGTGGAATCGCCCACGTAGGCCCAGCGGTCGAGCTCGTCGTCGAGCGTGCGGCCCCAGAGTTCGCGCACGATCCAGCGCGCGCCCTCCAGCTTGTCGTTGTCGCCGTACCAGCCGTTGATGTGGATGCTGCTCACCGTGGCGTGCATGCCTTCGCTGCGCATCAGTGCGACGACGTGCGCGATGGTCTCCTCGCCCAGCTGCACGAATTCGCTGTGGTCGATGGCGATGTCCGTCTCGCGGCCCGCCGAATCGGTGGCGCGCTGCGCACCCGGAATCTCGCGCTCGATGCGCGTCAGCACCGCCTGCATGCGCGCGAAGTTGGCGGCGCGCGTGGGCGCATCCTGCTGGTAGCGCTTTTCGATCTGCCCGCCGGGCGCGGGCAGGAGCGCCACCGCGCCGTTCTCCGCCACGATCGCATCGACCGGCCAGGTGTTGACGAAAGGCAGGCTCCAGCCCACCGGCCGACCCGTGATCGCCACGATGGCGAAGCCGGCCGCCTTCAGATCGCCGAGCGCCTGCAGCGCATCGGCGGTGATCGCGCCGTCGGTGGTGAGCGTGTCGTCGATGTCCGTGAACACGCCGATGAGTGCGCTGCGTGCCGCAGTGGCCCAGCGGTCGAGCGGCAGAAGGTGCGTGGGCGAGGCCGGCAGGGGGGATGAAGACGACAAGGACGACATGGCGGTGAATCTCTGGAGAGCCCGAGATCGTACCGGCGCTTTCGTGTAGCATCCCGCCCCCGCCGCGCTTCCCCGCCGGCGCGGCACTTTCCCATGCCCCACATCCTCGTCGACCAACTCCTCAAGACCTACCGGATTTCCGAGCGCGACCCGGGCGTGATGGGCGCGCTGCGCGGCCTGCTGCAGCGCCGGCACCGCACGGTTCAGGCGCTCGCCGGCGTGTCTTTCGAGCTGCCGCGCGGCGAACTGCTCGGCTTCATCGGGCCGAACGGCGCGGGCAAGTCGACCACCATCAAGATCCTCGCGGGCATCCTGCGGCCCGATGGCGGGCGCGTGGAGATCGACGGCCGCGATCCCTTCGCCGACCGCGAGCGCCACGTGGCGCGCATCGGCGTCGTCTTCGGCCAGCGCACGCAGCTGTGGTGGGACCTGCCCGTGGGCGACGGCTTCGACCTCTTGCGCGACATCTACCGCGTCGATCCGCAGCGCTACCGGCGCACGCGCGACGAGCTGGTCGCGCTGCTGCACCTGGAGCGCGTGCTCGACCAGCCGGTGCGCCAGCTCTCGCTGGGCCAGCGCATGCGCGCGGAGATCGCGGCGGCGCTGCTGCACGAGCCCGACATTCTTTTTCTCGACGAGCCCACCATCGGCCTGGATGCGCCGTCCAAGCTCGCGGTGCGCGACTTCGTGCGCCGCGCCAACCGCGAACGCGGCACGACGGTGCTGCTCACCACGCACGACATGCACGACATCGAGGCGCTGGCCCAGCGCGTGATCGTCATCGGCCACGGCCGCGTGCTGGCCGACAGCCCCGTCGAGGCGCTGCGCGCGCAGGTGATGGCCGAGCGCCGGTTGATCGTCGATTTCGCGCAGGACGCCGCGCTGCCCGCAGAGGTGCCCGGCGCCACGGTGCATGCGCGCGACGGCCAGACGCTGGTGCTCGACTTCGATCCTTCGGTGACCACCGCGCCGGCGCTGATCGCGCGCATCGCGGCCGCGCATGCGGTGGAAGACATCCGCCTCGAAGGCATGGCGATCGAGGCGGTGATCGCGCGCTTCTACGCGATGCATGGAGCGGCCGAAGCGTGATGCAGCTGCGAACCCTCGCGCGTCCCTACGTCGCGGCCTTCGCCTCGCGCTTCCTGCAGATGCTGCAGTACCGCACCGCCGCGCTCGCGGGCTTCGCGACGCAGTGCTGGTGGGGCGGCATCAAGGTGATGGTGTTTGCCGCTTTCTACGGCGGCACTGCGATTGCAGGCGCGAGTTCGTCGATGTCGCTCGAACAGGCCATCACCTACACGTGGCTCGCGCAAGGGCTGCTCGTGCTGCTGCCCTGGCTCGGCGATCCCGAAGTGGCGCAGGCCGTGCGCACCGGCGCGGTCGCCTACGACCGGCTGCGTCCGGTGGACGCCTATGCGCTGTGGTTCGCGCGCAGCGCCGGATGGATCGCCGCGCGCGTGCTGCCGCGCGTGGCGCTGATGGCGGCGTTCGCCGCGGTCGCATTGCCATTGGTGGGGCTCGGCGAATGGGCCTGGCAGCTGCCCGCGAGTTGGGCCGCGGGGCTCGCGTTCCTTGTGTCCGCGGTGCTCGCGCTGCTGCTGTCGGCATCGATGGTGATGCTGCTGAACGTGGCTGCGACCGCGGCGCTCAACGAGCGCGGCATCAGCGCGGTGGCGACGCCCGTGGTCATCGTGCTGTCGGGCAACCTGCTGCCGCTCGCGCTGCTGCCGGACGCCTGGCAGACGGTGCTGCTGGTCCAGCCGCTGGCCGGGCTGATGGACATTCCGGCGCGGCTGTACTTCGGGCAACTGGGCGGTTGGCATGCCGTGGCCGCGCTCGCGCTGCAGTGCTTCTGGATCGCCGCGATCGTCGCGGCGGGGCGCTTCGCGATGGACCGCACGATGCGCAGCCTGCAGATCCAGGGTGGCTGACCGAATGGGTTCGCTGCCTCTTTTCTTTCGCCTCGTGCGCGCCTCCATCGGCGGCCAGGCGCGCTATCCCGCCTCGGCGCTGATGCTGACCGTCGGCCAGTTCCTGGGCACCGGCATCGAGGTGATCGTCGTCTGGGCGCTGTTCCACCGCTTCGGCGAGGTGCAGGGCTGGCGCATCGGCGAAGTGGCGCTGTTCTACGGACTGGTCAACTGCATGTTCGCGCTGGCCGATGCGCTGGGCCGCGGCTTCGACGTGCTCGGCACCGAGTTCCTGCGCACCGGCGCGTTCGACCGTTTGCTGCTGCGCCCGCGCCCCCTGGCGCTGCAGCTGATGGGCAACGACTTGCGCATCAGCCGCGCGGGCCGCCTGCTGCAGGGCCTGGCCGTCGTGGCATTCGCCACGCAGCAGGCCGGCATCGAATGGACGGCTGCCACGGCGGCGATCGCGCTGTTCGCGCTGGCCGGCGGCGTCGCGCTGTTCCTGGGCATCCTGGTGCTGCAAGGCACGCTGTCGTTCTGGACCGTCGAGAGCCTGGAGATCGCCAACGTGCTCACCTACGGCGGCGTGCAGGCGGCGCAGTACCCGCTGGCGCTGTATGCACAGTGGTTCCGCCGCGTGCTGACCTTCGTGGTGCCACTGGCCTGCGTGGCCTATTACCCGGCGCTGGCGATTTTGGGAAAGGCCGATCCGCTGGGGGCGCCGGCGTGGGTGGGTGTCGTGTCGCCGGTCACGGGCTTCGTGTTCCTGGCGGCTGCCTTCGGCGTGTGGCGGCTGGGGGTGCGCCGCTACGCGTCGACGGGCAGCTAGGGCTTTCTCTCGGCCGTTTTCAATCCACCAGGTTGAGCTGGATGTAGCCCTGCGTATTGACGTTGGTGCGCGCGCCGATCAGTACGCTGAGGCCAGACGACCGGGCTTCGAAGTACTTGTTGGTTCCGAAGCCGTTCACGCTGCGCAATGCATTCGGGCCGGCGATCAGGCTCACGGGGAAGCTCAGCGTCCCGACGGTGCCGTTCACGCTGGTGCTCGTGCGCTCGTTCAGGCTGGCATTCAGCACCGAGGATCCCCATGCACCGTCGGTGGAATGGCCATGCGCCGTGACCGAAGGCCACGCTGCCGACTCGGGCAGCCCGATGCGGAAGATCGTGCTGGTCTGCGAGGCGCCAAACGCTCCACGCAACTGGACGTTCTGGCCGCCGATGCGGGCCATGTGGAAGATCTGGCCCTGGTTCGGGTCCGGGTTGTCGAGCCGCAGGGCTTGCCAGCGGGCGTTGGCGGCGTCCCAGCCGACCGAGTACCCGATCTGGGACCCGGCCGGGCATGCATCGACAGCGGAGATCACGTTGCTGCTGCACAGGACCATGCCCGTGCCCGCACCCTGGATCTTGAACGTGGTGATGGAGGAGTCCGCGCCGCTGGCACTGCGCGTCACGGCCAGCTGGTTGTAGATGCCGTCCAGGTCCGCGGCGCGGGTCACGAAGGCCCGGGCGGCAATGAACGGCTGCGCCGCGTAGGTGACCGGATTCGAGTACGCCGCTGCGAACGGGAACCCGCCGACGACCGCATCGCCGGAGACCCGGAAGCGCGCCGTGTTGTACGGCGTGGCGGCGACCCGGCCCGTGGCGAAGACATACGTGCCTGCTTCCGCGGCGTCGTCCGCCAGCGCACCGGCCACGGTGGCGCCTGCGTTGTCGGTCATTTCGTAGCGCTTCGTGTCGAGGTTGATCCGCAGCGTCTGCTGCGTGCCGTTGGTGGCGAAGACCTTGTAGCGGCCGTTGCGCGCGTCGCCCGGCGAACCGGTTTCGACAAGACCGACGGCGATGTAGCCCACGGTGCTTTCGATGGCGCGGAAACCGGTCACGATGGCCAGGCCGGCGCCCTGCACGACGTGGTACTTCTCAGTGCCGTCGGTCACCACCCGAACGCCTTCGGGTCCGGATGCCAGCGGGGTGACGGGCACGGTCAGCGTCCTGTAGTTGTCGTCCGCGTACGCGGCGGCGCGCAGGTAGGTCGTGGTGTTCAGGGTCGTTCTTCCCCAGGTGCCCACCGTGGAGCCGCCGCGCGTCGTGACGGACGGCCAGCTGGGCGACTCCGGCACGGCCAGCCGGAAGACCTGCGTGTCGGGATCGGTCGCGCTGGCACCCGCCGAGAGGTAGACGTTCTGGCCGCCGATGCGGGTCACGCGAAAGCCGATCTTGTCGTCGGGGTCGGCGACGTTGGTGCCGGTCCACTTCGAGCTGGCGTCCAGGGTCAGCGAATAGGCGCGCCTCGATTCCCTGGGGCAGGCATCGACCGTATAGATGGTGTTGTCGAAGCACATGTCGAGCAGGGTGCCTCCGCCGGAGATGCGCAGCGGCACGACCTGCGAGTCGACGCTGCCGTTGCGGCTGTGGCTGATGCCCAGGCGGTTGTAGACGCCATCGACCGCCGCGCCGATCGTCACGAAGGCCCGTGCGGCGACGAAGGGCTGCACCGCGTAGGTTGCGGGGTCCGAGTAGGCGTTCGCAAACGGGAACTGGCCGACCACGGCCTCGGCGGTGATGCGGAAGCGCGCCAGGTTCACGATGGCGGGAACGCGCGTCGTGTCGAAGACGTAGGTGCCGGGCTCGGTGAAGTCTTCGGCAAAGGTGCCCGACGCCGCCGCTCCTTCCGGATCGGTCATCGCGTAGGTCTTCGCGTTCATGTCGATCGACAGGGTCAGCTGCGTGCCGTTGGCCGCATAGACCGTGTAGCTGCCGTTGCGTGGGTCTGGCGCATCGAGCCGGCCCTGGACACCCGACAGATCGGGACCGGCGTTGTCGCCGATCTGGGCCACGAAGGAAGGTGCCGGATCGTCGCTGAGCGCCTGGAGCACCGCCGACGAGGACTGCGCATCGGACTCGGCCATCTTGCCGAGCCCTCCGGATGAAATGCCCCCTGAACCGCTTGAACTCCCGCCGCCGCCACCGCAGCCAGACAGAACCAGGCACACCAGCGCTGCACTCGACAGCGACTTCGACCAACTGACAGCGAACATCAGTCTCCTCCCGCGTGTTATCGACGATGGCCACGGCCTCGCAAGGCCGGGGATTTTTTTGTGTCGCCGATCGTAACCGGGATGACCTACTTCCAGTAGGGGCTGTGAGTTCTTACTGTCGAATTCGCTGGTCGCTCAGCCCGCACTCTGCAGCGCCAGCCCCGCATGCTCCCGCAGCGGATGGAAGTGGATCTTCGGAAACCGCTCCTGCGCCAGCCGCACGTCGTAGGGCGAGGTGCAGAGAAAGGCCAGCGTGTCGGCCGCGTCCTTGGCCATGCGCACCGGGTAGGCATTGACGAACTCGCGCAGCTCGGCCGGCGTGTCGGCGGTGATCCAGCGCGCGCCCGTGTACTGGCAGCCTTCGAGCCGCACGTCGGCGTCGTACTCGGCCTTCAGGCGGTGCTGCACGACTTCGAATTGCAGTTGGCCGACCGCGCCCAGCAGCATCGGCCCGCCGACCTCGGGGCGGAACACCTGGATCGCGCCCTCTTCGCCGAGCTGGGCCAAGCCCTGCTGCAGCTGCTTGGTGCGCAGCGGGTTCTTCAGGATCACGGTCATGAAGAGTTCCGGCGCGAAGAAAGGCAGGCCGGTGAACTGCAGGCTCGCGCCGTCGGTGATGGTGTCGCCCAGCTGCACGCCGCCGTGCGTGGTGAAGCCCACGATGTCGCCCGCATAGGCTTCTTCGACCGCCTCGCGGCGCTGGCTCATGAAGGTCACGACGCTGGTGGGGCGCAGCTCCTTGGCGGTGCGCTGCACCTTGAGCTTCATGCCCGGCGTGTACTTGCCCGAGGCCATGCGCACGAAGGCGATGCGGTCGCGGTGGTTGGCGTCCATGTTGGCCTGCACCTTGAAGACCACGCCCGCGAAGTCCTTGTCCTCGGGCTGGATCTCCTTGACCACCGGCTGGCGGTTGACCATCGTGGTGCTGGTGCGCGACTGCGGCGAGGGCGCCAGGTCGACCAGCGCGTCGAGCACTTCCATCACGCCGAAGTTGTTCACGCCCGAGCCGAAGAACACGGGCGTCTGCTTGCCGGCCAGGAACGCCTCGCGGTCCCAGGTGGGCGAGGCGCCGGTGGCCAGCTCCATGCTGTCCATGGCGGAGTCGAAATCGGCGCCGAAGCGCTTGGTGAGCACGTCGCGTTCCGTGAGGGCGATCGTCTCGAAGTCGTGCGGCAGTCGTTCGCTGCCCGACTCGAACACCGTCATCGTCTGCGTGCGCAGGTTCATGATCCCGCGAAAGCTCTTGCCCTGGCCCACGGGCCAGGTCATCGGCACGCAGGGCATGCCGAGCTCGCGCTCCACTTCGTCCAGGATGTCCAATGGCTCGCGCACTTCGCGGTCCATCTTGTTGACGAAGGTGATGATGGGCGTGTCACGCTGGCGGCAGACCTCGATCAGCCGGCGCGTCTGCGCTTCCACGCCGTTGGCCGCGTCGATCACCATCAGCGCCGAATCGACGGCGGTGAGCACGCGGTATGTGTCTTCCGAGAAATCCTTGTGGCCGGGCGTGTCGAGCAGGTTGATCACGTGGTCGCGGTACAGCATCTGCATGACCGAGGAGGCCACCGAGATACCGCGCTGCTTTTCGATTTCCATCCAGTCGGAGGTGGCGTGGCGCGAGGCCTTGCGCGCCTTCACGGAGCCGGCGATCTGGATCGCGCCGGAGAAAAGCAGCAGCTTTTCAGTCAGCGTGGTCTTGCCGGCGTCAGGGTGGGAAATGATCGCGAAGGTGCGGCGGCGGCGGGTTTCGGCAACGAAAGGTGATGACACGGGGGGCTCCAAGAACCCGCGATTTTCGCAGACTGGTCCCGGAGGCCCCGTTGAGGCTCGAATCGTCCTTTGTCAGCCGCCTGGCCCAGGCAATGTTCAATCGGCAAGTCCAATGTGCAGGTAAGGGGTGGCTGGACGCACTGGCGCCATGAACAGGATTGCACCGTTCTGCAGGAGGAAGTACTTGTTGCCGCCGCTGTCGAGCCCCAGCCGCATCTGGGGATTGCCTGAGACGGGTTGAAGGGTCAATGTCAGTTCAGTCGATGTGCCGTCGGGCAGAACATAGCGGGTCGCATAGCTTGTCGCGTCGGTCGCGGCCGTGCCGAAGGACGACATGGTCGAGGCAGTGTGCACTTTCAATGCGGGCCAGTTCGCATCGTTGGATCCAGGTGGCGACTGCGCAAGGCCCGTCAGCAGCATGGAAGCGGTCGCGACGTAAGGTGGCCCGCCAATGGGCACCCCTGTCTCTTTGGACTCCAGCAGAACCCGTCGACTGCCGATCTTGGCGACGCGGACAACGAAGGATGGGTTCTCGTTGCGGCCGAGAAGCCAGATTCCCGGCGAAGCGCCCGGAGATATCGACAAGTCGTAGGAAACGGGCGGTGTGCCGGGCTGCTGGCAGTAGGACGAGGCGCCCGAGCTGCATTGGGTCGCGAGCGTGCCCGACGCGTCGATTTTCAACTGCCAGTCGGCTGCGACCTGCAAAGGGGCCTCGGGCGCAGCCAGCTTGCTGGTCACCAGCACGTCATACAAGCCAGCCAGTTGAGTCCTGTCCGTCACGAAGGAGCGCGCCGCGATGAATGGCTGTACCGCGTGGACAACCGGCTCCGATTTGAAGACGGCGAAGGGGAAGGCGCCGACGATCGCGTCCGTCGTGATCCTGAAGCGCGCCGTGTTCACGACCGCAGCGATGCGTTCGCTCGCGAAGATGTAGGTGCCAGGGTCGTCCGCATCCTCGCTGAAGCTTCCAGTCGCTGTGCCACCGCCGGGCGCGGACATCGAGTAGCGCTGCGTCTCGAAGTCGATGTCCAGCGTCTGCTCCGTGCCGTTGGCGGCGAAGACCGTGTACTGCCCGCTGCGCGCATCCAGCGCGTCCTTGAACAGGTTGATCTGGATATAGCCTTGCGTATCGGGATTGCGCGTGCCGACGATGACGGAAAGCGCGCCGTTCTGCATTGCGTAGTACGTCTTCTGCCCCGTCGCATTCAGGCTCCGGATGCCCTGCGGTCCGCCCATCGGGGCGAAGGGCAGGATGAGGTCGCCGGTGACACCTTCCGGTGTGACCGCGGTGCGCACGGAGTTGATGGCGTCGAAGACGTTGGCGCCCCAACTGCCTTCGGTCGATGCGCCGACGTACCTGATCTTCGGCCAGCTGGCGGAGTCTTTCAGTCCGACCCGGAACACGTGCACGTTGGGTGCCGCGTCGGTGTAGCCGCCCGACAGCCAGACGTTTTGTCCGCCGATACGGGCCATGCGGAACTGCAGGAGATCGCTGGGCGTGGCGACGTTGATGGCGGTCCACACGAAATCAGGTGACGCCGTGATGGCGTAGGTCTGCTTCGAGGCGGCGGGACACAGCTCGATTCTGTAGATCGTGTTGTGAAGGCACATCTCCAGCTTGGTGCCGCCTACCGATATCCGCATCGCAAGCATCTGCGAGTCCGAGGTGCCGTTGCTGTTGCGGCTGACGCCGAAGCGGTTGTAGGTGCCGTCGAGCTGCGCCGCGCCGGTGACGAAGGCGCGCGCCGCAACGAACGGCATCACCTGGTAGCTGACGGGATTCGACCAAGCCTTCTCGAAGGGAAAGGCGCCGACGATGGCGCCGGGCGTGATGCGAAAGCGCGCCGTGTTGACGACGCTCGCGATGCGATCGCTCGCAAAAACGTAGGTGCCGGGCTCCGCCGCATCCTCGCTGAAGGTGCCGGACGTGGCTTGGCCCTGGCTGTCCGTGAGCGTGTAGCTCCGGGTATCGAAATTGAGGTGGAGCTTTTGCCGAGTGCCATTGGTGCCATCGGCGGCATAGACGTAATAGACGCCGTTGTGTGAATCCGCAGCGCTCAGGCGCGCGGCGATGGCTTGCGCATCGAGGTTTGCGCTGCCTGCTTGCTGGGCTGTCACGGAAAACGGCGTCTCGTCGCCTGCCGCTTGCAGACGCACGTCATCGGCGTTTGCCGATGCAGCATCGAGCGCGTCCTTGAGTGCGCCCGATCCCGTCGCGGCTGGAAGGCTGATGCCATCGCTGCCGCCACCTCCGCAGCCCAGGAGGGCCGCGCACGTGAACGCGGCGAAGAGAAGGGCCCGGAAAGTCCCGACTCGTTGTTTCATTGTTTCTTCTCCCCCCGCCACTTGAGCGGCGTGCCGTCAATTCGCCAAGCCGATGTGCAATTGGCTCGCATCGCCGTTCGAAGGCATCGCGAACACGAACCGCCCGTCGTTGATCGCGAGGAACGGCATGCCGCCGGCATCGGTACCGGTCATGACCCGCCCGTTGTTCGTCACGGGTGCGAGCGTCAGCGCGAACGGTGCCGTCGTGCCATCGGCTCGCTGGTAGGAGCCCGCATAGCTCGATGGGCCGACGGCCAGCGCGCCCAGTTCGCCCGCGCTCGAGTAGCTGTGCACGGCGCCGGTGAGCCATGTGGCGGGGTCGGTGGTGGGTTGGCGCGGCCCCAGGAGCAGGTAGGCGCCGAGTTTGTTGTCGCTCCCGTAGAACTGGCGGCCGAATGCCAGCATGATCTTGCGGCTTCCCACATTGGCCACGACGAAGGTGAAGAGCGCCGAGCCGTCTCCCGAGAACAGGTACCACTCGTTCGATATCGTGGACACCACGAAGGCGCCCGGCGACGCTTCATCGGCGCAGGTCGTGACCGGTGTCAGCCTGCAGATCTTCGTCAGCTCGCCGTCGGGACCGATGACCACCCGTGCGATGCTGGACGACAGATAGCGGGGTGCAAGTGCTGCGGGTGTTCCGGCCACGATCAGGTCATAGCTGCCCGGCAGATCGGCCTGGCTCGTGACCAGGTTGCGCACCGCGATGAAGGGCTGGACCTGGTGTTGGGGCGTGGCGAGCGCGTTCACAAAGAACGGGAATGCGCCGACGATCGCGTCGTCAGTCACACGAAACCGCGCCGTGTTCACGATCCCGGCGATGCGCGGGCTGGCAAAGACGTAGCTGCCGGGGTCGGAGGGGTCGGCACTGAACGTGCCGCTGCTGGCCTGCTGAAAGGCTTCGTTCATCTGGTAGGTGCCGGCATCGAAATCGAGCGTCAGCTTCACCGGATCGCGCTGCGCGGAGTAGGTCTGGTAGCTGCCGCTTCGCGGATCGACGCCGCCGTTGTCCTTGAACAGGCCGATCTGGATGTAGCCCTGCGTTCCGGGATTGCGCGCGCCGACGATCACCGCCAGCGTGCCGTTCTGGGTCGCGAAATACCTGTCCACGCCGCTGCCGTTGATCAGGCGGATGCCTTGGGGCATCCGGGGGTCGACGTCGTTCACCGGCAGGGCAAGGGTGGCGGATGTTCCTGTCGCATCGAAGCTGGCGCGCGACGTGCTCGCGGGGCCCAGGAGGTTCGTGCCCCAGCGGCCGTCCGAGGAACTGCCGACGTAGCGTGCCGTGGGCCAGGTGGTCACGTCGCGAAGCGCGATACGAAAAGGCCGCACGTCGGGGGCCGTGGCGCTGCTGCCCCCGAGCAGCGCCACGTTCTGTCCGCCGATGCGTGCCATGCGGAATCCCAGCACGTCGGTGGGCGCATTGACGTTGGTGCCGGTCCAGACGAAATCGGCGCCCGGCGTGATCGTGTAGACACGCCGCGATTCCAGCGGACAAGCTTCCGGCTGGTTGATCGCGTTGTCGAAGCACATCATCAACTTCGTGCCCTTGCCCGAGATGAGCATCGGCACGATCTGCGAATCGGCGCTGCCGTCGCTGTTGAGGCTGATGCCCAAGCGGTTGTATTCGCCGTCGAGTTGCGCGGGTTCGGTGACGAAGGCGCGTGCCGCGATGAAGGCGGTGACTTGATAGCTGACCGGGTTCGACCACGGCTTCTCGAACGGGAACGCGCCGACGATGGCGTCGGCGGTGATGCGAAAACGCGCCGTGTTCACCGCGCCGGTGAGGCGGCTGCTCGCGAAGAGGTACGTGCCCGGCTCGCCCGGGTCTTCGCCGAAGGTGCCGGACGTCGTTTGGCCCAGGTTGTCGGTCAGCGTGTAGCTCTTGGTGTCGAAGTTGACGCGCAACTTTTGCCGCGTGCCATTGGTGCCGTTCGCGGCATAGACGTAGTACACGCCGTTGCGCGCATCCGCGGCGTTCAGGCGCGCCGCGATGGCTTGTGCGTCGAGGGCTGCGCTCGTCGCCGTCTGGGCCGTCAGCGACGGCGCTTCTTCATCGCCCGGCGCCTGGAGCGCCGGCGCACCTGAAAGGGCAGGCCCACCGGCATCGGCCGCCATCGGCGCGGCGATGCCGCTCCCGCTGCCATTTCCTCCGCCCCCGCCACAAGCCGTCAGGCCCACGCACAGAACAACCGCGCTCCACAGCGCAGCGAATGTCGTCTTCATTGTTTTTTCTCCGATCCGCTCACCGGTGCCATGCGCACCGACCTCGCGCCCCCTCCGGGCACCGATGGATCGTAGCTTCAGCCGCTTATTTCTGGATGCTTTTGATTACAAAAACCGCGCAATTGTTATCGCCGAGGCCCTAAAAAGCCTCCGTCACCCCATACGCCCGCATCTGCGCCTCGAACTGCGCCACGTCGTTGCTCAGCACCACCAGGTCATGCGCCTGGCCCTGGCGGTCCTTCACGTGCTTGCTCAGCAACGCCTCGGGCCGGAAGCCCAGCGCCTGGAAGACGGCGATGGCGCCGCGCTGGTCGACTGTCATCTGCGCAACGATCTTTTCCTGCCCGCGCTCGACCGCCAGCGCACAGCCCTCCTGCGCTAGTTGCTGGCCGAGGCCGCTGCCGCGCAGCGCCGGCGCGACCAGCACGCGCAGCTCGGCCACGTGGTCCGACCAGGAATGCGGGTCGCGGATGACGGCCGCGCAGCCGAGCACTGTGCTGCCGCGCACCGCCAGCACGCTGTCGATGTCGCCGCGCTCGATGGCGCGCACCCACGCGCCCATCACCTTGGGCTCGGTGATGTCGCGCGGCAAGAAGAGCAGGTCGTGCGCGGGCAGCGCCTTCGCGAACGCGAGCACGGCGGGGGCGTCGTACGCGGTCATCAGGCGCAGCTCGATGTCGCCGTCGCCGTTCGGCACCATGCGCGGGTAGTTGCGGGAGGAAGAGGCCAAGGTGATGGTCATGTCGATCGCACTCCAAGCCAGTCGTCGAGTTTGGGCCACAGCCGGCGCACCGCGTTGGCGCCCGCGGCCAGGCTGACGTGGCCGCCCTTGAGGACGACCTCTTCCTTGTCGGCCGAGCCGATGTTCGCGATGAGCGGCTGGCCGGCCTCGTAGGGAACGATGTGGTCGTGCTGCGCGAGCGCGTGCAGCACCGGCACCTTGATGTTTTCCAGCAGCACCTTGCGCCCGCCGAGTACCAGCTCGCCCTTGAAGAGCTTGTTGTCCCACATCAGCTCTTTCACCGTCTGGCGGAAGTACTCGCCGGCCAGCGGCAGCATCTCGGCGCCCCAGCGGTCGAACATGCGGTACGACTTCACGAACTCGTCGTTGGCCATGTTGTCCCACAGCTGCACCACGCCGGCGCCGCGGCCCGCGGGACGCAGCATGTCGAAGGAGGCGAACAGCATCTCGGGCGGCACGTTGCCGATGGTGTCGATGAGCCGGTCGACGTCGAAATAGCGCCGGTCCGACCACGCATGGAAGAGCTTCATGCGGCTGAAGTCGATGGGCGTGGTGAAGAGCGCGAGGTTCTTCATCGGTCCGCCCGGGTGCAGCGCCGCGTACAGCGTGGAGAGCACGCCGCCCATGCAATAGCCGGCGATGGTGATGTCTTCCTCGCCCGAATCTTCCTGCACGCGGCGAATGGAATCGGGAATGAAGTCGAGCACGTAGTCCTCGATGCGCAGGCGCTTCTCGTCGGCGCGCGGCGCGTTCCAGTCCATCACGTAGACGTCGTAGCCTTTGAGCAGCAGGTACTCGACCATGCTCTGGCCGGGCGCGAGGTCGAAGATGTACGCGCGGTTCGTGGTGGCCATCACCATCAGCACCGGCACGCGGTAGATCTCGTCGACCAGCGGGCGGTAGTGGTACAGGCTCAGCGTGCCGCGGCGGTGGATCTCGTCCTTGGGCGTCTGGCCGACCGCGGGCGTGGCGGAGGTGAGGAAGTCCAGGCCCTTGATGTTGCGCTGGATCGCGCGCTCGATCTCCGCGCCGATGTCCGGCAGGGCGAGTGCGTCGGCGATGGCGTTCATCGCGCGCTGCGCTTTCTTGCGGGGCGCTTCGGTGCGGGGGGCGGTGCCGGGGCTTTCACGGCGGCGGCAGCTTGCGGCGGCTGTTTGGTGCGGCGCGGCTTGGGTGGCGCGGCCGTGGCCGCGGAGGTTGCAGGACCGCGCCCGCCCTCCATCGCGCGGCTGATGTTCGCCAAGTGATCGTCGATGCGCTGCAACTGTTCGCCCAGCGCCTGGATGTCGGCGCGCGTGGGCAGGTTGAGCATCGTGAGGTAGCGCGCCATCAGCTCGCCCAGCCCTTTCTGCGCGGTGAGCGATGCGTTCATGCCGCCGTGCATGCCCTGGCGAAACGGGTCCGAGGCCATGGTCTCGTTGGCGAATTCGTTGGTGCTTTTTTCCCATTGGGCCGTGAGCTCGCGCCACATGGCCATCGGGTCGAGGGGGGAGAACTTGTTCATGGACAGAGGCCCCGTCGTCTATCGGTCGGTCAATGGTCGCGGCGCTGCCCGGTGTGCGCGGCGATGGCGTCGATGATCTGCGGCCACATCGACACCGGCAGCGCGTGGCCCATGCGCGGAATGCGCAGCAGCTTCGCGCCCGCAATGGCATCGGCCACATCGACGCCGCAGGCCACCGGCACCAGCGGATCGGCGTCGCCGTGGATCACCAGCGTGGGCACCTGCACGTCACGCAGCGCGGGCTTGCGGTTGCCGGACGCGAAGATCGCCGCCAGCTGGCGCGCCACGCCGCCCGGGTTGAGCCCGCGCAGGAAGATGAGCTGCGCGCGCTCGGCGTCGCGCGCCTCGTCGAGCGGAAAGTCGGGGCCGCGCAGCACATGCCAGACCTTCCTGTAGTGCGGCAGGAAGGCATCGAAGGAGAGCGGCGTGGGCGAGAACAGCACCGCCATCGCCTCGGGCGTGGGCGGCGGCAGCGCCGGGTTGCCGGTCGTGGACATGATGCTGGTGAAGGAGCGCATGCGCTCCGGGTGATGGATGGCCAACTCCTGCCCGATGGCGCCGCCCATCGATGCGCCCACGATGTGCGCGCGGTCGATGTCGAGCGCGTCGAGCAGGCCGATGCAATCGGCCGCCATGTCGCGCAGCGTGTAGGGCACCGCGAGCGGCTTGCCCGCCATGGCCTGCAGCATCAGCGCCTGGATGTCGGGAATGCCCAGGTGCGGCAGGTGCGTGGAATGGCCGATGTCGCGGTTGTCGAAACGGATCACGCGGTGCCCGCCGGCTTCGGCCAGGCGCGCGCAGAACGCGTCGTCCCAGGCGACCATCTGGGCGCCGAGGCCCATGATCAGGAGAAGCGGCGGCGCGTCGGGGTCGCCGAAGCTGTCCCACGCGATCTCGATGCCGTTGGCGAGCGTGCGGCGCTCGGTGCGGGGTGGGACGGCGGTCATCGCGCGAGCGCCTTGCGCTTACTTGCGCTGCAGCAGCTTGGTCACTTCGTCCACGTTGGACTGGATGCGCTGACGCACCACGTCGAAGGCATCGGCCTGCGACTTGGCCGCAAGGTTGGCCAGCTCCTTGATGTCGTCGATGGCGCGCTGGAACGATTGGCGGCCGAGTTCGTCGAGCTTGGCGAGGTTGGCCTTGGCGTCCTTGCCCGGCATTTCCTTGGCGGCCGTCTGCCATTCGGTGATGGCGCTCTTGATCATCTCGGTCTGCCGCTGCACCACGGTCTGCAGGCCCTGGTAGGACTTTTCGTTGGCCTGCATCAGCGCCTGCAAATCCTTGCGGCCGTTCTCGAGCAGCTTGCCCGCGCCGCCGGTGAGGTTCAGTTCCTGCAGGCGATCGGTCATGCCCTTCAAGTTCTTCAGCGGGTTGAGCATGTCGGCGGCGCTGGGAGCGGCCGTCTTGGCGCTGCTGCTGCTACTGCTGGCGGTGGTCTTCTTGGCGGCGGCTTTCTTGGCAGTGGCCATGGTGCGGTATCTCCTGTGTCGGGTGAACGGGTGAATGGCAAGGACCGGCCGGACGGCAAAAGTCCCTCGCCACGATACGCCGCACCGGCACGGCCAAGGTCCCCGCGGCAACAAAAATGCCTGCGGGATTTCCCTTGGATATTGAATGCCTGTATCGCGAAGCCCGCGAATGCCCGCGACTGCCGCGAAGGCTTACATCGGCGGCGCGAAGCCGTTGCGTCCGGCCGTCACGCGCAGCGCCGTGGGCGTGCCGTTCTTTTCCTGCGCATTGACCAGCACCTTGGCGCCGGGCACCAGGAGTGCATCGGTGCCGGGGCGGAAGGTCACGACCGGCACGTCGGGCGGCACGATGACTGTCTTCTCGCCGCCCTTGTAGGTCAGGCGCAGCTGCTGTCCGCCCTTCACCGATTTCGGCGCCGCGGCCAGGTCGGCGACGGTGGCGTTGGTCATGGTGCTCTCGGGCAACAGGTCCCACGGGCGATGGCCTTCGCCGGTGCCGCGTGCGGCCTCGGGGAACACCACGACTTCGAGCGCCTTCTGCGAGCCGTCGGCCTGCGGCATGGCGGCGGTGCCGATGAAGCTGCCTTTCTTGATGTCGGCCAGCTTGATTTGGTAGACCTCCGACAGCTGCATGTCGGCCGGTCGCGCGAGGCTGACGACTTCGCCGCCGCGGTCCTGCACGACGAGGGTCTTGGCGTCGACGCGGACGATGGTGCCGCGGATGCGGACTTGTTCGGAGGCCGCTTGCGCGGAGGCGATGACCGGGAGGGCGGCAGCGGCGAGAAGTGCGGCCGAGGCCAGCAGGGTCGAGGGGATTCTGGAGAACATGGGGGGTCTTGCGTCTTGCATCTTGGTGTTGGGGTGCGGATCAATGTACGCCTCGACAACGAAACGCGCTTCCCGTCATGTGGGATACCCCAGCGGTTGGCTCGGCCTGGCACCCCGTCTACAATCCGCCGTTCCGAGGAGCGTTGCAGCGCCATCAAGGCGTGAGGCTCGGACCACATCGCAACCACGCTCACCCGCTGTTCTCGCGGTGAGTCCTTTTCCGTCAGACCCCCGTACGCAGTGGCATCTTTCAAACCAGTTTTGGAGTTCTCATGAGCGCTGTTCTCAAGCCCACCCCCGTTTTGACCGCCGACCAGGCGATTGCCGACCTGTCCCTCGCCGCCTGGGGCCGCAAGGAAATCCGCATTGCGGAAACCGAGATGCCCGGCCTGATGGCCATCCGCGAAGAGTTCTCGAAGGCGCAGCCGCTCAAGGGCGCGCGCATCACGGGCTCGCTGCACATGACCATCCAGACGGCCGTGCTGATCGAGACGCTGCAAGCCCTGGGCGCCACCGTGCGCTGGGCCTCGTGCAACATCTTCTCGACGCAGGACCACGCCGCCGCGGCCATCGCCGCCTCGGGCACGCCGGTGTTCGCGATCAAGGGCGAGTCGCTGGAAGACTACTGGGGCTACACCCACAGCATCTTCGACTTCGGCCCGAAGGACTCCAAGGGCGAAGGCCCCAACATGATCCTGGACGACGGCGGCGACGCCACCCTCCTGATGCACCTGGGCCAACGCGCCGAGAAAGACCTGGGCGTGCTGGCCAACCCGACCAGCGAAGAAGAACGCATCCTGTACGCCGCGATCAAGGCCAAGCTGGCTGTCGATTCGACCTGGTACACCCGCAAGTCCGCCGAGATCATCGGCGTGACCGAAGAGACCACCACCGGCGTGCACCGCCTGAACGAGATGAGCGCCAAGGGCACGCTGCTGTTCCGCGCCATCAACGTGAACGACTCGGTGACCAAGAGCAAGTTCGACAACCTGTACGGCTGCCGCGAATCGCTGGTGGACGGCATCAAGCGCGCGACCGACGTGATGATCGCCGGCAAGGTGGCCTGCGTGGCCGGCTACGGCGACGTGGGCAAGGGCTCGGCCCAGGCCCTGCGCGCCCTGAGCGCCCAGGTGTGGGTCACCGAAATCGACCCGATCAACGCCCTGCAGGCCGCGATGGAAGGCTACAAGGTCGTGACGATGGAATACGCCGCCGACAAGGCCGACATCTTCGTGACGACCACCGGCAACAAGGACGTCATCACGCACGACACGATGGCCAAGATGAAGGACCAGGCCATCGTCTGCAACATCGGCCACTTCGACAACGAGATCGACGTCGCGTCGATCGAGAAGTACGAGTGGGAAGAGATCAAGCCGCAGGTCGACCACATCACCTTCCCGGACGGCAAGAAGATCATCCTGCTGGCCAAGGGCCGCCTGGTGAACCTGGGCTGCGGCACGGGCCACCCGAGCTTCGTGATGTCGTCGTCGTTCGCCAACCAGACCATCGCGCAGATCGAGCTGTTCACCAAGCAGGACGCGTATCAGGCCGGCAAGGTCTACGTGCTGCCCAAGCACCTGGACGAGAAGGTCGCGCGCCTGCACCTGAAGAAGGTCGGCGCCATGCTGACCGAACTGACCGACTCGCAAGCCGCCTACATCGGCGTGAGCAAGAACGGCCCGTACAAGCCGGACACGTACCGCTACTAAGCGTCCATGCGCGCTGATCAATTGCTGGTGGAACGCGGCCTCGCCGCGTCGCGTTCGCAGGCCGTGCGGCTCATTGCCGGCGGCATGCGCTGGCGCGATGCGGGCACGAGCGACGCATGGCGCTCGGTCGTCAAGAACAAGGACGAGGTGCCCGATTCCGCCGAGCTCGAACTGGACGACGCGGCCGAGGCGCGCTACGTCTCGCGCGGCGGACTCAAGCTCGAAGGCGCGCTCACTGTGAGCGGTGTCGATCCCGCCGGCAAGCTGTGCCTCGATGTGGGCCAGTCGACCGGCGGCTTCACCGACTGCCTGCTGCAACGCGGCGCGACGAAGGTCGTGGGTGTCGATGTCGGCCACGGGCAGTTGCATGCGAAGTTGCGCGAGGACGAGCGCGTCGTCGCCATCGAGGGCGTCAATGCGCGGGCCTTGTCACCGGACGATCTGCAGGAGGAAGAAGGCGAAGCGCCGTCCGATTTGCGTTTCGACCTGATCGTGGGCGACCTGTCGTTCATTTCGCTCACGCTGGTGCTGCCGGCAGTCGTCGAATTCCTGGCCGACGACGGCCAGCTCCTGATGCTGGTCAAGCCGCAGTTCGAACTGCAGCCCGGCCAGGTCGGCAAGGGCGGCATCGTGCGCGATGCGGCGATGTACGAGATCGTCGAGAAGCGCCTGCGCGATGCGTGCGCCGCGCTCGAGCTGCGCGTGCTGCAGTGGTTCGACAGCCCGATCGCCGGTGGCGACGGCAACCGCGAGTTTTTCATTCACGCCGTGCGCGCGTCCGGCGCGAACGGCTCCTAAGGAGACGCAGGTGCGCCTTCCGCTGAGTTTCGAATTCTTCCCGACCAAGACGCCCGAAGGCGCGGTCAAGCTGCGCGCCGTGCGCCAGCAGCTGTACGTGCGCAAGCCCCAGTTCTGCTCGGTCACCTACGGTGCCGGCGGCTCCACGCACCAGGGCACCTTCGGTGCGGTGCAGGAGATCCTGGGCGAAGGCGTCGATGCCGCCAGCCATTTCTCTTGCATCGGTGCCACCAAGGCCACGGTGCGGGAGCAACTGGCCGAACTCAAGGCCATGGGCGTCAAGCGCCTCGTGGCGCTGCGCGGCGACCTGCCGAGCGGCTACGGCATCGGCGGGGAATTCCACTACGCGAGCGATCTCGTGGCCTTCATCCGCGAGGAAACGGGCCGCGACTTCCATATCGAGGTGGCCTGCTATCCCGAAGTGCATCCGCAGGCCCGCTCGCCCGAGGCCGACCTGCAGGCCTTCGCCGCGAAGGTGAAGGCGGGTGCCGATTCGGCCATCACCCAGTATTTCTTCAGCCCCGAGGCCTACTTCCGCTTCGTCGACGATGTGCGCAAGCTCGGCATCGACACGCCGATCGTGCCGGGCATCATGCCCATCACGAGTTCGACGCAGCTCATGCGTTTCTCGGACGCCTGCGGTGCCGAAATTCCGCGCTGGATTCGGCTGCGCCTGCAGGGCTTCGGCGACGACACGGCCTCGATCAAGGCCTTCGGCCTGGACGTGGTGACCGACCTCTGCGCGCGCCTGCGTGACGGCGGCGCACCCGCGATCCACTTCTACACGATGAACCAGTCGGCGGCGACGCTGGCTGTGTTGGAGCGTCTCGATTGAGAGGGCGCGCCGCAGGTTCGTCGCTGCGCGCGGGGCTTCGCCTTGCGATCGTCGCTGCCACCTGCGTGCTTGCGGGCTGCGCCATGCCGCCCGCCACCGAGGGCGGCACCGATCCGGGTGCGGCGGCGGGCTCGCGCCTGCGGCCGCTGTCGAAGGGGCTGGCGGTTCCGCCGGGCGCTTCGGCGCGCTCGGATGTGCCGTGGGTGCGCTATGACCTCGCGGTGTCCGGCACCGGCGAGTTGACGCCCGACGACGGCGTGCCCGGCGACGACGGGCCGCGCGATATCTTCGAGCGCGGCGGCGCGTCCTGGTACGGCATCCAGTTTCACCAGCGCAAGACCGCCAGCGGCGAGCGCTTCGACATGACGGCCCTGACGGCCGCCCACAAGACCCTGCCGTTCGGGACGCGCGTCTGCGTGCGCAGCCTGGTCAACGGCAGCGAGGTGCTGGTGCGCATCAACGACCGCGGCCCCTATGCGCAGGGCCGCGTCATCGACCTGAGCCGGGCCGCCGCCGACCGCATCGGGCTGGGCATCAAGCAGGTGGCGCTGTCGGTCGTCGGGCCCGGGGGCATGCGTTGCGGCGGTGTGCAGGCCGAGCCGGGCGAGGCCGCCGCGCCGGTGGCACCGGGCGCCGACCGCGCCAAGGCCGCGGTGCCGGCCCGGCGCAAGGTGATCGTGCCGCCGCGGCGGCGCCGTTGAGGCGCTAAGAGGGCGACTCAGCCGCCGCTGTCGAGCGAGAAGGTCGCGTTGCGGTCCTGCGCCAGCTTCTCCGCCAGCTGCGGCAGCGCCGCCGCGAGCAGGGGCTTGAGCGTGTAGGGCGGGTTGATCAGGAACATGCCGCTGGCCGGGAGACCCGGACGCTTGGTCTCGCCGGTGGGCGTGGCCGTCAGCTTGCTCGACTTGACCGTCAGCGTGGCATGCAGCCATGGCTTGCCGGCCTTGGTCGCCATGGTCTTGAGCCGGCGCGGCAGGTCGTGCGCCTCGGGCCTCGGAATGATCGGATACCAGACGGCATACGTGCCCGTGGCGAAGCGCTTGAGCGCCTCGGCCGCGAAGTCGAGCACGCGGGCGTAGTCGCTCTTGATCTCGTAGCTGGGGTCCATCAGCACCAGCGCGCGGCGCGACGGCGGCGGCAGGAACTTGGTGGCGCTCCCGAAGCCGTCTTCGCGCAGCACGGCGATCTGGCGGCCGGCCTCCAGCTGGGCGATGTTGGCGTCCAGCGTGCGCGCGTCGGTGGGGTGCAGCTCGAACAGCTTGAGCTTGTCGTGGTCGCGCAGCAGGTGCTGCACGATGAACGGCGAGCCGGGGTAGACGCGGGCGCCGCCCTTGGGGTTGAAGTCGTGGATCACGCCGAGGTAGCGCGCGATCGCGTCGGCCAACGGGGCCTCGGCTTCCGGAGCCGCTTTCTTGGCCGCCGATTTCGCGGCGGGCGCGGGTGCGGCGGGCTCTTTGAGAGGGGCCAACAGACGCAGGATGCCGTCTGCCGCTTCGCCGCTGGTGTCGGCGTAGTCGCCATCGAGCCGATAGAGGCCCGCGCCGGCGTGGGTGTCGACGACCGTGAGTGCTGCTTCTTTTTCAAGCAGGTGGTCGAGCGTGGCAATCAGCACCGTGTGCTTGAGCACGTCGGCGTGGTTGCCGGCATGGAAGGCGTGGCGGTAACTGAACATGAGGGGATTCCGGATAGGTGGCAGATGTGCAACAGCCTATCAACAGAGGCTGCGGTAACATCAAATTACAAAACTAGAGGGAAACAGGATGAGTCCGTCGAACTGGAGATTTTGGGGCCTCGCGGCCACGATGGGGATTTTGTCGGTCCTGGGCGGTTGTGCCGCTGTCAGCCAGGGGCTCGATCAGCCGATGCGCGTGGACGTCCTGTCGCAGAAGGGCGAGCTCATTCCCGATGCGCGATGCCGGGCGGTCAACGACAAGGCCAAGGTGAGGATGCGCTCCGGCCGGGTCATCGGCGTGCGCCGCTCGCGGGCCGACCTCGTGATCCAGTGCGCCGTCGACGGGCAGGGCGTGGCCACCGGCCAGGCGATCTCGCGCCCCAACATCGGTTTCCTGGGCAATTTCGCCATTGCAGGCGGCGTGATCGGCGCTGCGGTCGACGACAGCGCCGGCACGGCCTACACGTACCCGACGTGGATCCAGATGGTCATCGGCGAAGAGCGCCTGTACGACCGCAGCGGGCACCGCGACGAAAGCCTGGACACCGGCACCCTGGTTCGCAAGATCGACACCGGCGTTGCCGTGGCCAGCCCGGTGGCCGCGCCGGCCCGCTGAGCTGCAGCGCCCCGCGCGAAGCCCGGCGACGGCGGAAATTGGCCAGATCGGCCGATTCTTCATATAATCGCAGGCTTCGCAGCGTTTTTGTAGCCCCGCGGCGAAGGCATTCAACCCGCTTGCGGGGCGAATGAAAACCCACCTAAGAGATTCCCATCAGAGGAACGCCGACCGTGGAAAAGGGCTCGCCAAACCCTCTTTTCAAGAGAAAAACTCATGACCAAAACGTTCAGCGCCAAGCCCGCTGACGTGACGCACGAGTGGTTTGTGATTGACGCGACCGACAAGGTCCTCGGACGAGTAGCCAGCGAAGTTGCTCTCCGTTTGCGCGGCAAACACAAGGCCATTTACACGCCTCACGTCGATACCGGTGACTTCATCGTCATCATCAACGCAGCACAACTGCGCGTCACCGGCGCCAAGTCGATCGACAAGGTGTACTACCGTCACTCGGGCTACCCGGGCGGCATCAGTGCCACCAACTTCCGCGACATGCAATCCAAGTTCCCGGGCCGTGCCCTGGAAAAGGCCGTCAAGGGCATGCTGCCCAAGGGCCCGCTGGGATACGCGATGATCAAGAAACTCAAGGTCTACGGTGGCGCAGAGCACCCGCATACCGCCCAACAGCCCAAAGTGCTGGAACTGTAAGGAGCCTTGAGAATGATTGGTGAATGGAACAATGGCACCGGCCGTCGCAAATCGAGCGTCGCCCGTGTGTTTCTGAAAAAAGGCACCGGCAAGATCACGGTCAACGGCAAGGACATCCAAGAGTTCTTCGGCCGTGAAACCTCGATCATGATTGCCAAGCAGCCCCTGGCGCTGACCAACAACCTCGAAGCTTTCGACGTGATGGTCAACGTGAACGGTGGCGGCGAATCGGGTCAAGCCGGCGCAACGCGCCACGGCATCACCCGCGCGCTGATCGACTACGACGCGACGCTCAAGCCCGTGCTGAGCCAAGCCGGCTTCGTGACGCGCGATGCGCGTGAAGTCGAACGTAAGAAGGTCGGTCTGCACTCCGCCCGTCGCCGCAAGCAGTTCAGCAAGCGCTGATCCTGTTCGTTGCGAACAAAAGCCGCCTTCGGGCGGCTTTTTCGTTGCCAGTACTTGGCGTGCGGCGCATCCGACCCCACTTGCGTTGGGGTGCACGCCACAGTCAGCCTGCCGGAAATGCGGCATTGCAGTAGCATTCGTTCCATTGGCCGCATGTCCGGCCCCCCAAGGAGTTACCCCCCATGAGCGCCGTAGCCGAAAACATCCAGACCCAGATGCCCGAGCCGATCGTCTTCACCGACAGCGCGGCAGCCAAGGTGGCCGACCTGATCGCCGAAGAAGGCAACCCCGAGCTGAAGCTGCGCGTGTTCGTGCAGGGCGGCGGTTGCTCCGGCTTCCAGTACGGTTTCACCTTCGATGAAATCACCAACGAAGACGACACCACCATGACCAAGAATGGCGTGTCGCTGCTGATCGATGCCATGAGCTACCAGTACCTGGTCGGCGCCGAGATCGACTACAAGGAAGACCTGCAAGGCGCCCAGTTCGTGATCAAGAACCCGAACGCCACCAGCACCTGCGGCTGCGGATCGAGCTTCTCGGCCTGATGCCTGGATGCCGCTCACAAGGCCCCTCCAAGAAAGCCGCCCCCGGGCGGCTTTTTGCTGCCCGTCGTTTTTCGCTTTCCTTCTTCCATGACGTCCGAAGCCGCCACCGCCGTCGATCCCTCCCGCAAGAGCCTCTTGTGGCTCGTGGCCGTCGGCTTCTTCATGCAGACGCTGGACGCCACCATCATCAACACGGCGCTGCCGGCCATGGCCGCGAGCCTGAGCGTGAGCCCGCTGCGGATGCAATCGGTGGTGGTGGCCTATGCGCTCACGATGGCGATGCTGATCCCCGCCTCGGGCTGGATCGCCGACCGATTCGGCACGCGGCGCATCTTCTTCGCGGCCATCGTGCTGTTCGCCGCCGGGTCGGTGCTCTGCGCGCTGTCGCAGGGGTTGGGGCAGCTCGTGGCCGCTCGGGTGGTGCAGGGCCTGGGCGGCGCGTTGCTGCTACCTGTGGGACGCCTGGCGCTGCTGCGCACGGTGCCGCGAGGCGAATTCCTCCAGGCGATGAGTTTCGTCGCGATTCCGGGGCTCATAGGCCCCTTGCTGGGGCCCACGCTGGGCGGCTGGCTGGTGCAGTACGCCTCCTGGCACTGGATCTTCCTGATCAACGTGCCGGTCGGCCTGGCGGGCTGCATCGCCACGCTCAAGTACATGCCGGACCTGCGCGGCGCCATCCAGAAGCGCTTCGACAGTGTGGGCTACGCGATGCTGGCCTTCGGCATGGTGGCGATCTCGCTGGCGCTGGATGGCGTGTCCGAACTCGGCCTGCGCCAGGGCGGCGTGATGGTCGTGCTGATCTTCGGCTTCGCGAGCGTGGTGGCCTACTGGCTGCGTGCCGCGCGCACGCCCGAGCCCCTGTTCGCGCCTTCGCTGTTCAGCGTGCCGACGCTCAGCATCGGGTTGATTGGCAACCTGTTCTCGCGGCTAGGCAGCAGTTGCATGCCCTTTCTCGTGCCGCTGCTGCTGCAGGTGTCGATGGGCTATTCGCCGGTGCGGGCCGGCCTGATGATGCTGCCGATCGCTCTCGCGGGCATGGCCATGAAGCGCTTTGCCACGCCGCTGATCACCCGCCACGGATATCGCAAGGTGCTGGTGGTCAACACGGTGCTGGTGGGCTGCACGATGGCCAGCTTCGGCCTGACGGCACCCGGCCAGCCCATGGTGCTGCACGTGCTGCAATTGCTGGCCTTCGGTGCGGTCAATTCCTTGCAGTTCACAGCGATGAACACGATCACGCTCAAGGACCTGGACGGCAGCATGGCCAGCAGCGGCAACAGCCTGTTGTCGATGGTGCAGATGCTGGCGATGAGCCTGGGCGTGGCCGCCGCCGGTGCGGTGCTGGCGGGCTACAACGGCATCTTCGGCACCGAGACGTCCGCGCACACGCTTGACGCCTTCCAGGCCACTTTTGCGAGCATGGGGCTGATCACGGTGGCATCTGCCTTGATCTTCTGGCATCTGCCCGCAGAAGTGCGCGCAGCGCAGCCTGCGCAACCGGAGGTTTCCGGTCAGGGCTGAGGCTCAGGCCGGGTAGATCGCGCCCAGCACCCGGGCGCCGCGCGCGCCGGTCACGCTGGCCAGGTTGCCCGCCTCGCGCCGGACGGTGCACCGCGCGAGCCAGGCAAACGCCGCGGCCTCGACCTGCTGAGGGGGTAGGCCCTGCTCGGTCGATGCCACCACCTGCACACCGGGAAGCAGCGCGCGCAGGCGTCCAAGGAGATGGTCGTTCAGCGCGCCACCGCCGCAGACGATCAGCAGCTTGCTATCTTTTCCGTAGCTGACGAGATCGGCGGCACAGGTGCTGGCTGTCAACTCCGTCAACGTGGCCTGCACATCGGCAGGCGCCATGGCCGTGGTCCCGAGGTGCGAGGCCAGCCAGGTCGGGTTGAACAGGTCGCGCCCCGTGCTTTTCGGCGGCGCCTTGGCGAAATACGGATCGGCCCGCAGTAGCGCGAGCAGTTGGGGCAGCACCTGCCCGCTGGCCGCCCACTGGCCGCCGCGGTCGAAGGGCTGGCCTTGGTAGGTCTGGCACCAGTGGTCCATCAGCGCGTTGCCGGGGCCGCAGTCGAAGCCCAGCACGATGGCGCCGTCCGGCGCATTGGTGGCCGGGAGCAGGCTCAGGTTCGAAATGCCGCCAATGTTCAGCACCGCGACGGTTTCGTCGGCACGCGCGAACAGGGCGCGGTGAAACGCCGGCACCAGCGGCGCGCCCTGGCCGCCGGCGGCGAGGTCGCGGCTGCGGAAGTCGCCGACCACGTCGATGCCGGTCAGCTCGGCCAGCAGCGAGGGATTGTTGATCTGCAGGGTGTAGCCGATGTCGTCGAATTCGAGCGGCCGGTGGCGCACCGTCTGCCCGTGCGCGCCGATGGCGGTGATCGCTCCTGCGGCGATGCCGCTGTCCGCCAGCAGTTGCTGGACCACGCCGGCATAGGCCCGGGCGAGCCCGTTGCCGGCCAGCGCCGCGCGATGCAGTTCGTTGTCGCCGGGGGTGTTGAGTGCCATGAGCTCCGCGCGCAAGGCCACGGGAAACTCCGCGGTGGCGTAGGCCTTCACCGCGATCCGGCCGTCGGAAAGGTCGGCAAGCACGCCATCGACGCCGTCGAGCGACGTGCCCGACATCAGGCCGATGAAAAGCTCGGCGGCCATCTCAGGATCGGTGTCTGGAGAAGACCGCTGCGAGCGTGCTCAGTCCGCGCTGGCCTGGATGACGGAGAACGCGGCGGCCAGCTCGGTGCGGGCGCCGACTGCGATCCGCTCGAACGCCGGGCGCAGCGCCGCGGTGATCGGGGCGCCGCCTTCTTGCGCGATGGTGGCCGGGTCCTGGTAGACGCCGCCCACGCGGAATTCGAAGTGCAGGTGCGGACCGGTGGCCCAGCCCGTGGAGCCCACGGCGCCGATCGCTTGGCCCTGGCTCACGCTCTGGCCGGCCTTGACGTCGATGCGGCTCAGGTGCGCATACGCCGTCTGCTGGTTGTTGCGGTGCGTGATGATGATGATGTTGCCGTAGCCGCTCTGCGTGCCCGCGAAATCGACCGTGCCGTCCCCGACCGTGCGCACCGAGGTGCCGGTGGGCGCTGCGTAGTCGATGCCGTTGTGCTGGCGCCAGCTGTTCAGGATCGGATGCATGCGCATCGCGAAACCGCTGGAGACGCGCGAGAACTCGACCGGCGTCGCCAGGTAGGCCTTGCGCAGGCTGTCGCCGTTCGGGCGGTAGTAGCTGCCCTTCTGGCCCGCGCCCGGGGGCTGGAACCAGACGGCCTGGTGGATCTTGCCGTTGTTCTCGAACTCGGCCGAGAGCACGCGGCCGCTGCGCAGCGCCTGTCCGTCGGCTTCGAAGGTCTCGTAGACCACGGCGAAGCGGTCGCCCTTGCGGAGAGCCCGCACGTCGACGTCGCCCGCGAAGATGTCGGCCAGCTGGCTCGCCACCGCGTCGGGAATGCGCGAATCGTCGGTGGCGGCGAACAGCGAGGTGCGGATGGTGCCGCTGGCCAGGCGCGTGCCCGGCGTCAGTGTGTCGCGCTCGGTGAGAGCGACGAAGCCGACCGGCGTGCGCTCGATGACGAAGCGCTTGAAGCCGCCGTCGCCGTCGGGAATCCAGCGGGCGCTCAGCTTCTTGAGCTGGTTTTCCTGCGTGGCTTCGGCCGTGATGGTGCGGCCGGCGCGGGCGAACAGCGCATTGCGGGCTTCGCCGCTGCCGCGCACGAACGCGGTGGCTGCGGGGTCGGAAATGCCCAGGCGCCTCAGCAGGGCTTCGGCCGTGTCGCTCGAGCGGGTGATGTCGGTGCGAAACAGCGTGAAGCTGAAGTTCTCGAGAGAAGCCGTCTGGTCTGCGAAAGACTGGGGCGCCGTGGCTTCGAGGATCTGGTGGACCGGAAGGTCGGAAGCGTCAGGACCCAGCGAGGCCACCGCGAGGGTGCCGGCGCTCAGCATGGCCGCGGCGATGAGCGCCGTGATCTGCTTGGGATAGGTACGGAACGTATAGGCCACGCGAGAAGCGAGAAGCTCCTCGGCGGCAAGAATGCCGTTGATCAAACTATGAATTCCAGCTCAGGTTCTGCAAATCCGTGCTGCAAGGCCCAGTGCGTTCAGGGCGGCAGGAGACGGTGCGGAAAAAGCGCCGCTTAGAATTCGGCGCTTGAAAAGTCGGGCTGAGTATAGCTTCGGCATCCCAAAAGTCAGCCAAAAAAGCCCGTAAAGGCCGAATCTGTTACATCCATGACCCTCTCAAATAGTGTAGGACGTGCGCTCGAAATATCCCTCCGTGGGGCTGACGAGTTGCTGCCGCAGGACGAGTGGGTGCGCAAGCTCCAGCGCTCCGAGGCGACCGGAACGCCACTTCGCATCAAGCTCGGGCTCGACCCGACCGCGCCGGACATCCACATCGGCCACACGGTGGTGCTCAACAAGATGCGGCAGCTCCAGGACCTGGGGCACCGGGTGATCTTCCTGATCGGCGACTTCACCAGCACGATCGGCGACCCCTCCGGCCGCAACAACACCCGTCCGCCCCTCACCCGGGAGCAGATCGAGGCCAACGCCCAGACTTACTACAAGCAGGCCAGCCTGGTGCTGGACCCCGAGAAGACCGAGATTCGCTACAACTCCGAGTGGAGCGACCCGCTGGGCGCCCGCGGAATGATCCAGCTGGCCGCCAAGTACACGGTGGCCCGGATGATGGAGCGCGACGACTTCAACAAGCGCTTCAAGGCCGGCCAGTCGATTTCGGTGCACGAATTCCTCTATCCGCTGATGCAGGGCTACGACTCGGTGGCGCTCAAGAGCGACCTCGAGTTGGGTGGCACGGACCAGAAGTTCAACCTGCTCGTGGGCCGCCATCTCCAGCAGGAATACGGCCAGGAACCGCAGTGCATACTCACTATGCCGCTGCTGGAAGGGCTCGATGGCGTCGAGAAGATGTCCAAAAGCAAGAACAACTACATCGGCATCAGCGAAGACGCCAACACCATGTTCGCCAAGGTGCTGTCGATTTCCGACGACCTGATGTGGCGCTGGTACACGCTGCTGAGCTTCCAGTCGCTGGAACAGATCGAGGCGCTGAAGGCCGAAATCGCCGGCGGCCGCAATCCGAAGGATGCGAAGGTCGCGCTGGCCAAGGAGATCACTGCGCGCTTCCACAGCGCGGCGGCGGCCGAGACGGCGGAGCAGGATTTCATCAATCGCAGCAAGGGCGGCGTGCCGGACGAAATTCCGGAGGTGTCGCTCAGTGGCGCGCCGATGGGCATCGGCCAACTGCTCAAGCAGGCCAACCTGGCGTCTTCAGCCGGGGACGGCAACCGCCTGATCGACGGCGGCGGGGTGCGCGTCGACTCGGTCGTGATCAGCGACAAGTCGCTGAAGCTGCCCGCGGGCAGCTACGTGGTGCAGGTCGGCAAGCGCAAATTTGCGCGCGTGACCCTGAGCTGATCGCCCGCGGTCAGCGGACTTCGATGGTGACGCGCCGGTTGCGCGGCTCGTCCACCTCGTCGGCGGTCGGCACGGCCAGGTCGCGCTCGCCGCGGCCCACGGCCTCGACGCGGTTGGCAGGGAACTGCCGCTCGACGAACAACTGAACCACTTCTTGCGCCCGGCGGCGCGACAGCTGGTCGTTCGATTCGCCGGTGCCCTTGGTGTCGGTGTGGCCCGTCACCACGATGTCGCCACCGCTGCGCGCCAGTGCCGCGGCCAGCGCCTCGGTCATGATCTGCTGAGACGCCGGGGTCAGCGTGGTGCCGCCGACCTCGAAGAACACCGTGTAGCGCTGCGGCGGGGGCGGGCGCATGTCGAACAGCGGCTTGTTGTCCGCCTGGACCTTGGCCGAATCGGCCTGGTCGACCACCGGCGCGCCCTTGGCGCCCACCGCGGCCGTGGCGCGCTGGTAGGGCTGGGAGAGGATTTCCTCCCCATCCTTGGCACGTACCACGACGGCGGACGGCTTGCCGTCAGCCTGCGGAAGCAGGACCACCCGCGTGCCCGGCGTCGAGCAGGCGGCAAGCAGGAGGGTGATCAGTGCGGTGGGGAGAAGGAGAAGGCGGTGCGACGGGGTTTTCGTCATCATCATCATGGCTGCCCGTCGGTTTGCACGATGAAGTCGGTGCCGCGGATGCCGATGGTGGCCGTTTGCGTCTCGACCCGCACGGCGTCGGGGTTGGTCTTGCCGATGAGGCCTGTGATCATGCGCATCGAGCCGCGCAGCAGCGAGACCAGGAGGCCGCCGTCGCGCGTGGTGGAGTCGAAGTGGAACTCCTTCAGGTCCATGCGCGAGGAGGGCCCGACCACCAGGGTCGTGTCGTCGCGAAGAACCACGGAGGCCGAAGAATCGGGACCGGTCACGATGCGGTCCACGGACCCCAGTGCATCGCCGGCGGCGGCGGTGCGCGTGGTGCCGGCGGCGCTGAGCAACTGCACGTTGCCACGCACCGATTTCACGAAACCGGCCTGGAGTTCGGCAACGGCGGCAACAGGGGCGGCCGGCGCGGCGGGCGGCGTCTGGGCCTGGGTCATCATGGTGGTGCCCATCAAGGCAAGGCCACCCAAAACGTTCAAAAGGTTTTTCATCATCCGACTCTCTGCGAAGAATGTTTCGCAATTGGTCACAAATATTAGGCCGAAGGCGTTACATGTGGACACTGCGCTGATAATTCAGCGTCATCTTGCGTCCTTTTGCCGCTTTTTGCGTCGTCTTTTGCCGAATCTGCGTTCCGATTGCCCATGACGCTCACTCCCAAAACTCTGCTCCGTGTCTCCGTGGCCGTGGCTCTGGTCACCATCGTGCTCAAGGGGCTGGCGGGCTACATGACCAATTCGATGGGCCTGATCTCCGACGCGATGGAGTCGTTCGTCAATCTTGCCAGCGCCATGTTCGCCTTGGCAATGGTGACGATCGCCGAGCGGCCGGCCGATGACGACCATCCCTACGGCCACCACAAGGCCGAATACTTCTCCTCGGGCTTCGAAGGCATCCTGATCGTCGGCGCCGCGGTGGCGATCCTGTGGGTGTCGGTGCAGCGGCTGCTGTCGCCCCAGCCGCTCGAGCAA
The DNA here is from genome assembly GCF_979257995.1 of Variovorax sp. AC194. Taxonomy (NCBI): domain Bacteria; kingdom Pseudomonadati; phylum Pseudomonadota; class Betaproteobacteria; order Burkholderiales; family Comamonadaceae; genus Variovorax; species Variovorax sp. AC194. The sequence continues at coordinate 1,083,523 of NZ_OZ409823.1, forward strand.
CTGGGCTGGGGCCTGGCGCTGTCGGTGCTCAGCTCGGGCTTCAATGCGGCGCTGGCGGTGATGCTGTTCCGCGCCGCGCGCACCCACCGTTCCATTGCGCTGGAGGCCGACGGCCGCCACCTGATGACCGACGTCTGGACCTCCGCCGCCGTGGTGATCGGCATCGTCGGCGTGCATTTCAGCGGCTGGCTCTGGCTCGATCCGCTCCTGGCCATCGGCGTGGCGCTCAACATCGTGCGCGAGGGCGTCAAGCTGGTGTGGCGCTCGTCGCAGGGCCTGATGGACGAAGCCCTGGACGCCGAAACCCTGGCCACCGTGCGCGCCACGCTCGACGCCTTCGCGGCACGCCAGCCCGAGGGCAGCCGCCTGCGCTTCGACGACATGGTGACGCGCGGCGCCGGCCAGCGCCGCTTTGCCGACCTGCACATGCACGTGCCCGGCGATTGGACCTTGCAGCACGCCGCCGCCATGCGCGACCAGCTCGAGCAGGCCCTGATGGACGCCGTGCCCGGCCTGCGCGTCACCATCCAGCTGCTGCCGCTCACCATGGAAGCGCGCGCCACCCGGACCGTGGAAGAACCAGCACACCCATGAAAGCCATCCTCCAGCGCGTCGCGAACGCCCGCGTCGACATTGCCGGCCAGACCGTCGGCGCCATCGATGCCGGCCTCCTGATCCTCCTGTGCGCGGAACGCGGCGACGGCGACGCGCTCGCCGACCGCATGCTCGCCAAGATCCTCAAGCTGCGCATCTTCTCGGACGAGGCCGGCAAGATGAACCGCAGCGTGCAGGACATCGGCGGCGGCCTGCTGGTGGTGAGCCAGTTCACGCTGGCAGCCGACGTGAGCGGCGGCAACCGCCCCAGCTTCACGCAGGCCGCGCCGCCCGACGAGGGCCGCCGACTCTACGACTACTTCGTGGCGCAAGCACGCGCCGCGCACCCGGTGGTGGCGACCGGCGAATTCGGCGCCGACATGCAGGTGCACCTCGTCAACGACGGGCCGGTCACCATCCCCCTGCAGATGTCCGCGTAGCTGCTTGCTACTTGCCGTACGGATCGCGGATGCCCAGTTCCGCGAGGATCTGGATCTCGTACGCTTCCATCTCGTCGGCGTCGGCTTCGCTGGTCTCGTGGTCCCAGCCCTGCGCGTGCAGCGTGCCGTGCACCAGCAGGTGCGCGTAGTGCGCGGCCAGCGTCTTCCGCTGCTCCTTCGCCTCTCGCGCGACGACCGGCGCGCACAACACCAGGTCCGCCATCGCAACGGGGCTTTGCGCATAGTCGAAGGTCAGCACGTTGGTCGCGTAGTCCTTGCCGCGGAATTCGCGGTTCAGGCGCTGTCCTTCGTCGGCATCGACGATGCGCACCGTGATCTCGCCGTCGATGTCCAGCGCATGGCGGATGCAGCGCGCGACGCGGTGGCGCGGCAGCGCGGCGCGGTGCCGCTCCACGCCCTTGAAGCGCCCGAACTGCAGCGAAAGAGCAAGTGCCGGCAGCGCCATCTCAATGCGCGCTCGTGCGCTTGCGTTGCCCGTCGTAGGCATCGACGATCTTGGCCACCAGCGGATGCCGCACCACGTCGGCGCTCGTGAAGTGCGTGATCGCGATGCCGCTCACGCGCCGGAGCACGCGCTCGGCGTCGATCAGGCCACTGAGTTGCTGCTTGGGCAGGTCGATCTGGCTCACGTCGCCCGTCACCACCGCCTTCGCGCCGAAGCCGATGCGCGTGAGGAACATCTTCATCTGCTCGACCGACGTGTTCTGCGCCTCGTCCAGGATCACGAACGCGTTGTTCAGCGTGCGCCCGCGCATGAAGGCCAGCGGCGCGATCTCCAGCGCATTGCGCTCGAAGGCCTTCTGCACCTTCTCGTAGCCCATGAGGTCGTAGAGCGCGTCGTACAGCGGCCGCAGGTACGGATCGACCTTCTGCGTCAGGTCGCCCGGCAAGAAGCCGAGCCGCTCGCCCGCTTCCACGGCCGGGCGCGTGAGCACGATGCGCTGCACGGCAGCGCGTTCCAGCGCATCGACCGCGCAGGCCACCGCCAGGTACGTCTTGCCGGTGCCGGCCGGGCCGATGCCGAAGGTGATGTCGTGCTTGGCGATGTTGTCCAGGTACAGCGCCTGCGTCGGCGTGCGCGCGCGCAGGTCGGCGCGGCGGGTGACGAGCATGGCCGCGTCCTCGTCGCTCATCGAGCCGTCGCCGGCCAGCGTGAGCTGCACCACGGCCGGATCGATCGGGCGCTGGGCGATTTCGTACAGCGCCTGCAGCACGTCCATCGCGCGCTGCGCCGAGGCCTTGGGGCCGTCGACCTTGAATTGCTCGTGGCGGTGCGCGATCTTCACGCCCAGGGCTTCCTCGATGCGGCGCAGGTGCGCATCGAGCGGTCCGCACAGGTGTCCGAGGCGCGAGTTGTTCGGTGGGGTAAAGGTGTGTCGCAGAATCACGCGGTATCCATTTCCATCTATTTGGCAGCCCTATGCAAGACCAGCCATGCTCGAAAAAACGCAATCCAAAGCGGGGAACACCGCGGAACCGGCTTTGCCGGGCCGCCGGTGTTGCCCCCTTGAGGGGGGAGGCGGCTACACGAAGTGAGCAAGCAACGGGGGTGGGCCAATGATAGGCAAACTCACCGGCATCCTGGCCGAGCGCAACCCACCGCAGGTGGTGGTGGACTGCAACGGCGTCGGTTACGAGGTCGATGTGCCGATGAGCACGTTCTACAACCTGCCCGGCACCGGAGAGCGCGTTTCGCTGCTCACGCACTTCGTGGTGCGCGAGGACGCGCAGATTCTCTACGGTTTCGGCACCGCCGAGGAGCGTGCGGCTTTCCGCCAGCTCATCAAGATCACCGGCGTGGGCCCGCGCACCGCGCTCGGGCTGCTCTCGGGCATGAGCGTGGGCGAGCTGTCGCAGGCGATCACCACGCAGGAGCTCGGCCGGCTCGTGAAGATCCCGGGCATCGGCAAGAAGACCGCCGAGCGGCTGCTGCTGGAGCTCAAGGGCAAGCTGGGCGCCGACATCGGCCTGCCCGCGCACGCGGCCTCCGATGCGCAGGCCGACATCCTGCAGGCGCTGATCGCGCTCGGCTACAGCGACAAGGAAGCGGCGCTCGCGCTCAAGGCGCTGCCCAAGGATGCGACGGTGAGCGACGGCATCAAGCTGGCGCTGAAGGCCCTGGCCAAGTGAACCTGCGCGGGGCGTGGTCGCGCGTCGAGGCGCTGCGCCACGAATCGGTCCACAGCGACTTGCTGCTCTTGCGCGTAGCCCTGATCGGTTGCGTGCCGATTCTCCTGGCCTACGGATGCGCGGGCATCGTCTACGGCAACCTGCCGATGATGACGCCGGTCGGCTTCATCGACATGCCGGGCGCCTGCGCATGGCTCACCGCCGCGATGGCGTTCGCGCTGGCGATCCTTGCGACCGACTGGGTGGTCCGCGGCGAACTGACGCCGCCGCAGCCGCAGGCCGTCGTGGTGACGAAGCGCTGGAGCCGGGGCAGCTACACGCGGACCGTCATGCCGCCGCATGTCGTCCCCGAGCCTCGTTCGTCTCTGCTGCGCATCGGCTGCCTGGGCGTTGCGGCCGTGGGCTGTGCGTCCGCGCTGGTGGGCCGCGCCACGCTCGCGCTGGGGTGGCAGGCCTTCGCGCGGCCGGGCGGCATCGCGCCGCGGGCGGAGTGGCCGCTCTGTCCATTGCAGTGGGTCTGGCCCTGGCTGCTGCCGCTGGCCCGGCGGCCCGTCGTGCTCGGATTGATCGGGGTGGGCGCCGTGCTGCTGGCAGCCGCCTACTTCATGAACTGGCGCAAGGTGCGCGGTGCGTGGTTCCCGTTCCTGACGGTGCTGCCGATGCTGGTAACGCTCAATTTCCTGGGCGATGCGGGTTTCGATTTCGCCGCCGCACGCGGCCTGGGCGGACTGCTCGAGCCTGAGCTCGTGACCGCGCTGGCGCAGCAGCCGGGCCGCTACAACGTCTTCAATTTCCTGAGCCTCTGGGGCGCCATCGGCTTTGGCACGGTGGGCCTGATCGTGGGTTTCTGGTTCGGTCGCTCACGGGTGATGGACGAAGACTAGTACGCCTCAGGGGTGGATCTTCTCGCCCTTGGCGAGCATCTCCACGAACTTCGCGATGCGCCGGGCCCGCGTCTCGGCCTTCTTCGCCCCCTGCGTGCGAAACAGCACCGCATAGCGGTTACGCGCATCCAGCGTGGCGAAGAACTTCGCGGCCTTCTTGTTCGCATCGAGCGCGGCCTGCAGGTCGGGCGGCACCGTCGCCACGCTCGCGCCGTCGTAGGCCGCATCCCAGCGTCCGTCGGCCTTCGCGCGTTCCACCTCGGCCAGTCCGCCCGGCTGCATGCGTTCTTCGTCGATCAGCTTCAACGCCTTGTCACGGTTGATCTTCGACCAGGTACTGCGCGCGGTGCGCGGCGTGAAGCGCTGCAGGAAATACTGCTCGCCGTCGCTCTGGTCGCTCTTTCGCTGCCCGTCGATCCAGCCGAAGCACAGCGCGATTTCCAATGCCTCGGGGTGGTCGATGGAAGCGATGCCGCTGGCCTTCTTCGCGATGCGCAGCCACACGCCGGCGTGCGTGCCGTGGTGGCGCTTGTACCAGCGCACGAGCGCCGCGGCGTTGGCGAATTCGACGGGTGCGTCGTCGACGATGCGCTCCGCCTTCGCAGCAGTCTTCGGGGTTTTCTTGACTGCTGCGGTGCTCACGGCACCCACCAGTAGCGCAGCGCGTGGAAGTAGATCGGCGCCGCGAAGATCACCGAGTCCAGCCGGTCGAGCATGCCGCCATGGCCTTCGATCATCGAGCCCCAGTCCTTCACGCCGCGGTCGCGCTTGATGGCCGACATCACGAGGCCGCCGAAGAAGCCCATAAAGCAGATCATGAAAGCCATCAGCGCCGCCTGCCACGGATTGAAGGGCGTGGCCCAGTAGAGCGCCGCGCCCAGCGCGGTGGCACTGGCCACGCCGCCGATGAGGCCCTCCCAGGTCTTGGACGGCGAGAGCTCGGGCGCCACCTTGCGTTTGCCGAAGAGCTTGCCCCACACGTACTGCAGCACGTCGCTGCCCTGCACGACGATCACCAGGAACGCGATCAGGAGCAGGTTGCGGCCCTCGAAGCCCGGGATCTGCAGCGTGAGCAGCGCAGGCACATGGCTGATGCAGAACACGCACACCATCAGGCCCCACTGGATCTTGGAGGTGCGCTCCAGGAATCGCTGCGTGTCGCCGCCCACCGCCGCGAGGATCGGCAGGATGAGGAAGGCGTAGACCGGAATGAAGATCGAGTAGAGCCCATACCACTCGATCCAGATCAGGAAGTACTGCCCCGGCAGCGCGATGAAGAACGCGAGCGCGATCGCCGCATGGTCGCCGCGCCGCGTGTACGCGAGGCTGATGAACTCGCGCAGCGCATAGAACGAGATCAGGTAGAACAGCACGATCACGCCGCCCTTGCCGAAGGCGAAGGCCAGGCCGATCACCGCCACCATCACCCACCACGCGTTCACGCGCGAATTGAGGTTGTCGATCACCGAATGCGGCTGGCCGTGCGCCACGCGCCACTTGAGCAGCGCGCCGATGGCCGAAGCCAGCAGCAGCACGCCGAAGACGCCGCCGAAGAGCTTGAACGTGGTCCACGCGAAAGGAGACAGTTCGATCATGATGCGACGCCCTCGGCCTTGTCGTTGCGGTCGTATTCGGGGCGGAGATCCAGCATGGCGGCGCGCGCGCGGGCGATGAATGCGTTTTTGTCCTCGCCTTCGGCCAGCACGATCGGCGTGCCGAAGCGCACCGTGCAGGCCAGCGGAATCGGCACCAGCGTGCCCTTGGGCAGCACGCGCTTCAGGTTCTCGATCCACACCGGCACCAGCCGCACGCTGGGGCAGGCGCGCGCCAGGTGAAAGAGGCCGCTCTTGAGCGGCAGCAGGATCTCGTCGCCGGTGTTGCGCGTGCCTTCGGGAAACATGATGAGCGAGTCGCCGCCTTCCAGCGCCTCCTTCATCTGCTCGACCGGGTTGTCGCCCTGGCCCGAGCCGTCGCGGCGGATCATGAGCGCGTTGAACACGTCGGCGCCGATGAACTGGCGCACCTTCGAGGCCATCCAGTAGTCCTGCCCCGCCACCGGCCGGGTGAGGGCGCGCAGGTCGGGCGGCAGCGTCGCCCACAGCAGCACGAAGTCGCCGTGGCTCGTGTGGTTGGCGAAGTAGAGCGTCTGCTCGGCCTTGGGCGTGGTGCCGCTCCAGATGGCGCGCACGCCAGTCAGGAGCCCCGCCGCGCCGATGATCAGCTTGCCCGCGACGATGGCGAGCCCGCGGCGCAACACCGTGCTTTCCGGCCTGTCGTTGGGCTTGTCGTTCTTGTTGTTCTCGTTTTCGTCGGTCAAGAGAAATCCTGTGTCATCAAGGCAAGAAGGAACATGGCGCTCTGGCAGGCGACCACGATGGCGTGGCGCTGCATGAGCTGGCGGGTGCCCTGCACGCGGTCGTCGAGCGGCCGCGTTGTGGGGGACGACGGCGCGTTGCGAAGGCCCAGCCGCTCGAGCGCGCGGTCGAGCGCGTCCAGCGAGGCGATGGTGCCGCGCGCGAGGTCGCCGAAGAGCGTCTGGTCCAGCCGCAGCCGGAAGGCGAAATAACGTTCGAGCACGCCGAGGATCACGACCGCGCCAAAGCCCATGGTGGGCGTGGTCGGGAGCGAGCGCAGCGTGAGCGCGAGCACCAACGCCGCGATGCACGTCAGCGCAAAGCCCCAGATCGCCAGCACCGTGAAGGCGCGCAGCAGGCCGGCGAGCGCGGCGCAGGTGGCGCGGTCGTTGTCAGTCATGGGGTGGCACCTCTCGTGCGGGATGGAGCGGCGCGAGCGAACTCAGCCACGCGGGGCGCAGCACGATCTGCGGCCGCGCACGGCGCACCGCGTCTTCGGCCTGCGCCATTCCGCCGGCCGAACCGTAGCGGCCCAGCCAGGCGATCACCGCCGCGGCGCTGCGCGAAAAACCGAGCGCGCAGCAGACCCACACCGGCGCGCCTTCCGCGTTGCGGCGCTGGCCTTCGATGACCGCGGCCGCGCGTTGCAGCCGCACCGTCGGCGGCACCGTCAGGTCGAGCAAAGGCACGCAGCGCGCATGCGGCACGCCGGCCGGCATCTGCAGTTCGGCGCACAGGCTCACGAGGCGCGGCTTGCCGGCGGCGAGCCATTCGGCGTGCGTAGGCCGCCGGCCGAGCCGCAAGCCGGGCACCACCTCGACCGAGGCGGGCAGCTTGCGCGTCCAGAGCCAGGCGTTGACCGCGGCGCCCAGACGGTAGGGCGCGAACAGCCAGCGCGCCGCCCAGCCCATGCGCCCGCGTCCGTCCATCTGGAAGCCGCGCGCGCCGAGGCCGATGTAGTTGAGCGCCACGAAGGCGAGCGACCCGGCAGGCCATGCGAGCCACAGCCACACGCCGCCACCGTACAAGGCAACGGCAAGAAACAGCGCCGCACCGACCGTATAGAAGCCCGCGAGCTTCCACCGCTGTGCATCGCGCGTGACCTGCCAGGCGCGCCGCATCGACACCACCCGCTCCAGCGGCCAGAGCCACACGCACACCAGCCCGAGCAGCGCGCCGGTCGGGATGTCGATGAAGTGGTGCTGCCACGTCGTGAGCACCGAGGCGCAGATCGCGAACGCCCACACATGCAGTACCAGCCGCGCCCACAGCGGGCGGATGAACTGCCGGTACCAGTCCCACAGGATCACGGCCAGCGCGATGTGCAGCGAGGGCGCCTGGTTGAACGGCTGATCGAAGCCGCGCAGCGCGTTGAAGAGAAACGCCGGCGCGCCATCGACCGGCGGCTGGCCGAAGCTGAAGTGCAGCGGCCAGAGGATGAAGCAGGTGCAGGCGACGAGCGTCGCGGTGACCAGCCGCAGCGCATGCCGTTCCAGCGTGTGCTTGCTGCGCGCGAGAAAAAGCGACAGCGCGTAGAAGACGTTGATCGTCCAGTACGGAAAGATCGTCCACGGCCAGAACGGGATCTGCCGCTCCCAGTCGAAGGCCATCGACGGCACGTTCGCGCGCGTGGTGGCCCACCAGTTGGCGAAGCCGTAGGTCGCGTAGAACAGCGGCCCGAGAAACACGAGCCATGCGGCGGCGCGCTTCCACGGACGCTGTCCAAGCCAGGCAGTCATCGGAAAGCCTCCGTGCTGCGCACTGCGGCGCGCGCTTGCTTGGGGCGGCCCGGCGCGGCGCTCATCGCCCGGTGCGCACCGCCAGCGACACCGTGAAGATCCCCCACTCGTCGACCCGCTGGTCGATCTTGCGGAAGCCCGCTTCTTCCACCAGCTGGTCCATCTCGACCTGCGTGCGGCGGCGCATGACCCAGGCCTCGCCCTGCCGGTGGCTGGTGAGCGCGCGCGCGATCATCTCCAGCTGCGGATGCCACGGCTGGCCCGTGTAGACGAGGTAGCCGCGGTCCTCCACCGCGTCGCCCACGCCCGCGAGCGAGCGCTGCACCATCTCGTTGTCGGGGAAGAGTTCGTACAGGCCCGACACCACCGCGAGCGTGGGCCGCGGCGTCACGGTCGCCAGGCTGATGCGGTCGAAGGCATCGGCCTGCACGAACTGCGCGGTGTCTTCCAGACCCTTCTCGGCGATGAGCGCGCGGCCGTCGCGCACGTTGATGTCGCTGTAGTCGCGCAGCAGGATCGAGCTGGCCTTCACCGGGCTCGCGAGCACCGCGTCGAGCACGTAGCGGCCGTGGCCGGCGGCGATGTCCATCACCCGCACCTCGCGGTGCATCTCGGCCAGGCGCTCCATCGCGATGCGCAGCAACTCCTCGACGTGGATCTTGCGCTGCCGGATGCCGCGCCAGCCGATCGAGTTGAGGTACGTGTTGTCGATGCTGCGGCCCGGCGGCCCCTTGCCTTCGGGGTGATTGCGGTAGACGTAGTCGAGCGTGCTGCCCGAGTCGAAGCCGGTTTCGTGGCCGAGCGCGATGCCGCTGGAGAGCTTGCCGCCGATGCGCAGTCCCCCGCGCGTCAGGGCCCAGTAGGCGCCGCGCGCCGACAGCGGCGAGAGCGGCTCGGCCAGCGCGCGCGACTCGTCGGCCGTGTCGCCGGCCAGGTGCGCCGCGGTGCGGTCCACCGGCACGGCCGGCGCGTCGAAGCGCTGCAGGATGAATTCGCGGATCTGCGCCACGGCGGGCGCCCGGTCTTTCTCGCCCAGCGTGTCGTGGAAGAAGCCGGGCAGTTCCGTCTTCGTTTTTACGGCGCTGCCCAGCCGCTCGAAGAACTGGTGCTGCGGCTTGTGGTGCACCACCCAGTCGGCGCCGGAGATCAGCAGCTGGACCGGCAGCGTGATCGCATTGGCATCGGCCACCACCCGGTCGGCCGCTTCGTACAGGCCCAGCAGGATGTTGACCGCGATGGGCCGCGAGATCAGCGGATCGCTCTCGTAGCTCGCGATGCGCTCGGGGTCGTGCGTGAGGAACTTCGCCTTCACGTAGCTGTTGACGAAAAACAGGCCCCGCAGCTTGTGCATCAGCCCCAGCCCGGCGCGCGCGAAGGGCACGTAGAGCTTCACCTTGAAGGCGGGCGAGGCCAGCGTGAGGCCGCGCACCTTGGGCGCGTAGTCGTGCGCCCAGGTGGCGATCAGCACCGCGCCCACGCTCTGCGCGACGACGTGGATGTCCTGCTCGGCCACGCCGTGCGCCGTGCCGATGTGGTGCACGAAGGTCTGCACGTCGCGCACCGAGGTGCCGAAGCTCGGGCTGTAGCCGCGCTGGCCCGGCGAGCGGCCGTGGCCGCGCGCATCCCAGGCGAAGAAGTCGAAGTCCGGGAGGTCCAGTTCGTCGACCAGGTGCGCCATGCGCGCGCCGTGCTCGTGGCCGCGGTGGAACAGCACGATGGCGCCGCGGCGCACGGCGCCCGTGGCCGGCCAGTGGCGGTAGAAAAGCGATTCGCCGTCGTGCGTCTGGAAGTGCAGCTCTTGCGCGGTGCGTGGCGTGGTGTCGGTCATTGAATCCCTGTCGATGTTTCTTTGTTTGTCTGTGTTCAGTGGCTGCCGGCGTGGGCCGTCGCATCGGCTTCGGCCAACGCGCGGCGGATGCGGTTGACGATGGTCCAGGCCACCAGCGCCGCCAGCAGCGGCATGAGCCATGCCATCCAGGCCGGCAGGGGCCAGCCCAGCGCCACGTAGAGGCCGAGCGCGCCGAACACGAAGGCCCGGTCGCTCTTGCCGAGCGGCCCGTCGTAGCGGCGCGAGGCGCCCACCGTGGGGCCGAGCGCGCCGGCGAATTCGCTCAGCCCGGCCAGCACGATCACCGTGCCGATCCAGAACGGGCTGAAGGGCGCCACCAGCGCGAAGGGCAGGTAGAGCGCGGCATCGGAGACCACGTCGGTCAGTTCGTTGAGGAAAGCGCCCAGCTTGCTTTGCTGGTTGTGCTCGCGCGCGAGCATGCCGTCGATGGCGTTGAAGGCCATGCGCAGGAACATCCAGGCCGGGATGAGCGCAAAGGCCGCTGCCGAGCGCACGAAGAAGAAAAGCCCGAGCCCGAGCACGACCGAGACGACGCACGCCGCCAGCGTGACCTGGTTGGCCGTGACGCCCATCGCATGCAGGCGGACCACCAGCGGCCGCAGCAGGGCCTGGAAACGCGGCTTCAATTCGTAGATCGACACGTGCTGCCTTCCCTCGTTCGTTATATGGCCGAAGCATTCTGCCAGCGAAGGCAGGCACTAAACTCCCTTCAAAGCCCACCCAATGACGATCCAGACCGACGATTTCGCGCCCGCCCCTCAACGCGTGGTGTCCGCCGCCCCCGCCTCGCCGAATGAGGAGGCGATCGAACGGGCCCTGCGCCCCAAGCTGCTCGATGAATACGTCGGCCAGGCCAAGGTGCGCGAGCAGCTAGAGATCTTCATCGGCGCCGCGCGCAAGCGCAAGGAGGCGCTGGATCACGTGCTGCTGTTCGGCCCGCCGGGCCTGGGCAAGACCACGCTGTCGCACATCATCGCGGCCGAGCTGGGCGTCAACCTGCGCCAGACGTCGGGGCCCGTGCTCGAAAAGCCCAAGGACCTGGCGGCGCTGCTGACCAACCTCGAGCCCAACGACGTGCTCTTCATCGACGAGATCCACCGGCTGAGCCCGGTCGTCGAGGAAATCCTCTACCCCGCGCTGGAGGACTACCAGATCGACATCATGATCGGCGAGGGCCCCGCGGCGCGCAGCATCAAGCTCGACCTGCAGCCCTTCACCCTGGTGGGCGCCACCACCCGCGCCGGCATGCTGACCAACCCGCTGCGCGACCGCTTCGGCATCGTCGCGCGGCTGGAGTTCTACACGCCCGAGGAGCTCGCGCTGATCGTGACCCGCAGCGCCCGCCTGCTCAAGGTGGAAACCGACGCCACCGGCGGCTTCGAGATCGCCCGGCGCTCCCGCGGCACGCCCCGTATCGCCAACCGCCTGCTGCGCCGCGTGCGCGACTACGCCGAGGTCAAGGGCAACGGCCGCATCACCGAGGACATCGCCCACAAGGCGCTCGCCATGCTCGACGTCGATCCGCAGGGCTTCGACCTCATGGACAGGAAGCTGCTCGAAGCCGTGATCCACCGCTTCGACGGCGGCCCGGTGGGCCTGGACAACGTCGCGGCCAGCATCGGGGAGGAGCGCGACACCATCGAGGACGTGATCGAGCCCTACCTCATCCAGCAGGGCTACCTGCAGCGCACGCCGCGCGGGCGCATCGCCACGCTGGCCGCCTACCGCCACCTGGGCGTGACGCCGCCCTCGAGCCGTTCCGACGGACAGGACCTTTTCGGAGCCTGAAGACCCATGCACACCCATGACCTGAGCGCCTGGCAGCACGACCACCAGTTCGGCGCGGGCAACGCGTCCGCCGAGCGCAGCACGCGCCTGGTGATGTGGATCACCGCCGCGATGATGGTGGTGGAGATCGGCGCGGGCTGGTGGTTCAACTCGATGGCGCTGCTGGCCGACGGCTGGCACATGAGCTCGCACGCGCTGGCCATCGGCCTGAGCGCCTTCGCCTATGCGGCCGCGCGCCGCTATGCGCGCGATCCGCGCTTCGCGTTCGGCACCTGGAAGATCGAAGTGCTCGGCGGCTTCGCGAGCGCGCTGCTGCTGCTCGGCGTGGCGGCGCTGATGGTGGTGGGCTCGCTGGAGCGGCTGTGGTCGCCTTCGGCGATCCATTACCCCGAGGCGATTTCGGTGGCGGTGCTGGGGCTCGTGATCAACCTGGTCTGCGCGCGGCTGCTGGGCGGCACGCACCACGGTCACGGGCATGACCATGGGCATCACCACCATGGCCATGCCCAGGGCGATCACCACGACGATCACCGCGACGATCACCACGAACACGGCCACGACCTGAACCTGCGCTCCGCCTACCTGCACGTGGTGGCCGACGCCGCGACTTCGGTGCTCGCCATCGCGGCGCTGCTGGGCGGCTGGTTCTACGGCTGGGCCTGGCTCGACCCGGCCATGGGCATCGTCGGCGCGGTGCTGGTCGCCAGCTGGGCCCGGGGCCTCTTGAAGGAAACCGGCAAGGTGCTGCTCGACCGCGAGATGGACCACCCTGTCACCGAAGAGATCCGCGAAGGCGTCGAGACCACGCTGGCCGATTCGGAAACCCGCGTGGCCGACCTGCATGTCTGGCGCGTCGGCCGCGACGCCTACGCCTGCGCGCTCACGGTCGTGACCCATTCGCCGACGCTCACCGCCGACGAGGTGCGCGCCTGCTTCTCGATGCACGAGGAAATCCGCCACTCGACGGTGGAAATCCAGCGCTGCGCGGATTAGGTTTCAGGCCTTGCTCCTTCCCCCTCTGGGGGAAGGTTGGGATGGGGGCGGGCAGAGCGCCCGATGGGTACGCCGCTTGCCCCCACCCCTGCCCTCCCCCAGCGGGGGAGGGAGAAAGAAATTCAGGCAGCCGGCCGGCGGACGTGCCGCACGATCAACACCTGCGCCGCGTAGTAAGTCGCCAGCACCCACAGCTGCGCCAACGGCAGCGGCGCCACAAAGCGGTTGGTCGCCAGCAGCGCATCGCTCAGCATGAAGAAGCACGCGCCCACCGCCACCCACACCGCTGACGGATCTGCTTCGCGCAGCACCGCCGCACGCCCGATCGCCTGCGCCGCCATGCAGGCGATCACCACCACGTAGACCCCGACCGGAATCCGCAGCGCAGGCGGCAGCCCGCCCTGCCAGAGAAACGCGTACATCCCCGCGCCGACCAGGAGCGTCGCCGCCAGCGCCCCGCGCCGCGGGAACAGGCCCACGCCGATGCCGAAGAGCGCGATGTACGCCAGGTGCGCGAGCAAGAAGCACACGAGCCCCGGCACGAACAGCGTCGCCGGGCCCATCAGCAGCACGTCGCCCGCGAGAGACGCGGCCAGCCCGGCCAGCAGCAGCGCGTCGAAGCGCCCGACGCCGCCCGCGCGCACCGCACGCCGCGCCGCGAAGACGATCGCGATCGACAGCGCGAGCGGCTTGAAGACGTGGTGCAGCCCGTCGATGTGCAGCGCCGCGCTCGCGGTGGCCAGTGCGGCGGCCTCGACCAGCAGCACCTCGGTGACCGACAGCCGCCCCTGCAGCACCGCGCCGATGGCCCACACGCTCGCCGTCAGCGCGGCCAGCCAGACGGCCGCGCGCTGCATCGGCATGTCGTCGGAGAACCAGAGAAACAAGGCCACGCCGCCCAGCATCAAGAGGAACTGCACGCCCGCGAACCACTGCACCCCGCGGCTCACGACAGGTTCGTAGCGCGTGACTTTCGCGATGTCGAAGACCGGCTTCGGAAAGCGCGCCGCCACGTCGGCCGGCCGCCAGCCGGGCGGCTTGAGCCACACGCGCAGCTTGTCGGCCCAGCTGCGCGCATGCCACGAGTCCCTGGCGAGCGCCCAGTACACCTCGGCGTTCGCCCACAACGGGTCCCAGCTTTTCAGTTCGCCGCGCGTGCCGTAGACGCAGCGTTCGTCCTCTTCGCGGAAGGTGCCGAACATGCGGTCCCACACGATGAGGACGCCGCCGTAGTTGCGGTCCAGGTACGTGTCGTTCACCGCGTGGTGCACCCGGTGGTTCGAGGGCGAGCAGAACCAGCGGTCGAACCAGCCGAGCTTGCCCACCTGCTCGGTGTGCACCCAGAACTGGTAGAGCAGGTCGATGAGTGCCACCACCACGAACACCAGCGGCGGCACGCCGGCCACCGCCATCGGCAGATAGAAGATCCACCCGAGCAGCGCGCCGCTCGATGTCTGCCGCAGCGCGGTCGACAGGTTGTAGTGCTGGCTCTGGTGGTGCACCACGTGCGCCGCCCACAGCACCGCCGATTCGTGGCCCATGCGGTGCAGCCAGTAGTAGCAGAAGTCGTAGAACACGAGCGCGAGCAGCCAGCCGTACCAGGTGGTCCAGAAGTCGCTGGCCGCCTCTTTCGGAAAGAGCACCACCGCCGAATACACCGCGGTGTAGATGCCGATGCGCAGGAGCCCCGTGAGCACCGCGCTGATCTGGCTCAGCATTCCGAGGCCGATGCTGTTGACCGCATCGGCCAGCCCGTAGGTGTCGTGCCCCGTGCCGCGGCGCGCCCGCACGCGGCCCACCGCGAACTCGATCGCGATCAGCAGGAGGAACACGGGTGTCGCAAGAACGATGATCTGGCCAGGTCGCATCGCGCGATTGTGGCGTTGCCGGGCCTGTTGATGCTATTTCCGGCGTCGCGTTGGACAGCCAACCCTGCGGGAAGGTATGCCAGGGCAGCCCATTCTGCGTTGCGCTCCTTGCGTGTGCATATGCACACGCGGCGTCGCGCGCCTTGATTGGCCCGCCCTGGCATACCTTCGCGACGCCGGAAATAGCATCAACAGGCCCTGGGCCACGCGTCACCGGGATGTCACGGGTGTGCCATCGCGGCGTCATGCGCGGGTGGGAGCCTACCCGTCCATGCAACGCGACGACGCTTTCCTTCGCGCATGGCGCGACACCGCTGTCCAGGCTCCCGACCTGGAGGACGACGATCGCCAGCGTCCGCCGCTGCAGTTCCGCACGCTCTGGATCTCCGACCTGCACCTGGGCACGCCCGGCTGCCAGGCGCGCGCGCTGCTCGACTTCCTGAAGCACACCGAGTGCGAGACGCTCTTCCTGGTCGGCGACATCATCGATGGCTGGCAGCTCAAGCGCCACTGGTACTGGCCGCAGGCGCACAACGACGTGATCCAGAAGCTCCTGCGCAAGGCGCGCAAGGGCACGCGCGTGATCTTCATTCCGGGCAACCACGACGAGTTCGCCCGCAAGTACCTCAACCACAACTTCGGCGGCATCGACGTGGCCGACGAATGGATCCACGAGACGGCCGACGGCCGCAAGCTCTGGATCATCCACGGCGACCTGTTCGACGGTGTGATCCAGTGCGCCAAGTGGCTCGCCTACGTGGGCGATTCGCTCTACGAATTCACGTTGAAGCTGAACCGCCACCTCAACTCGCTGCGCGCGCGCATGGGGCTGCCGTACTGGTCGCTTTCCAAGTACCTCAAGGGCAAGGTCAAGCGCGCGGTGAGCTACGTGGGCGACTTCGAGAACGCCGTGGCGCGCGAGGCCCGCAAGCGCGGCGCGCAGGGCGTGGTGTGCGGCCACATCCACCATGCCGAGATGCGCGACATCGACGGCATCCTCTACTGCAACGACGGCGACTGGGTGGAGAGCCTCACGGCGCTGGCCGAGCATGCCGACGGCACGCTGGAAATCATCGACTGGGCCGAGCACATGCCGGTGCCGTCGAAGGCGACGCCGGCACGTGAGGCCGTCGAAGCCTGAGCGCGAAACCAGGGGAGGATCAGTCGCGCCGCGCCGGCCCCTTGGCGGTGTGGCTGAGGTAGTGCTCCCGCCAGGCATCGCAGTGGCGCCACATGCTCTTGCCCATTTCGTCCATCCACAGCCACCAGGTCAGCGCGAGCTTCTCGGGGTCGTGAACGTCGGACAGCAGGGGCATCGCCGCGGAGGCGCGGGCCGGCGGATCGGGCAGTTCGTAGTCGCACAGCCGCTCGACGCTGGCGTGCGAGAAACCGGGTGTGGTGGTCGCGTGCATGGTGCTCTCCATTGAGCGCAGCGCATTCTCTGGCGCACAGAACAACTCCCGGACGCCGATTGTGCGCGGCGGCTCCACTGCGTCGCAGAGGACTATCCCGGGTGTGCGCACAAACTACGGAAAGTGGTGAGTCTTCGTCCGATCCGACGATGCCGCCACCCCGCCCCGCGGGTGCACACTCGCCGCTGCATTCCAACGGGACCCCACCATGGCCTGGACACTCAGCGCGGCTGAAACAGTATTCCGGAACGAGGTTCGCGACTTCCTCTCGCGTGAGCTGACGCCCGCGTTGCGCGCCGCCGGCCGGCGCTGCTCGGGCATCTTCAGCGACTACGCCGAAGGCAACGGCTGGCACCGCATCCTGGCGAAACGCGGCTGGAGCGTGCCGCACTGGCCCGTCGAGCACGGCGGCACGGGCTGGACGCCGATGCAGCACTACCTCTTCGCGGCCGAGCTGGCCGCGGCCGATGCGCCGCAGCGCGCGCCCATGGGGCCGGGCATGGTCGCGCCGGTCATCATCGCCTTCGGCACCGAGGCGCAGAAGCGCGCGTGGCTGCCGGGCATCCGGTCGGGCGAGGACTACTGGTGCCAGGGCTACTCCGAGCCGCAGGCGGGCTCGGACCTCGCTTCGCTGCAGTGCAAGGCCGTTCGTGATCACAGCAATGGCGACCACTACGTCATCAACGGCACCAAGATCTGGACCACCCACGCGCAGTACGCCAACCGCATGTTCTGCCTGGTGCGCACCGCCTCGGGCGGCAAGCCGCAGCAGGGCATCAGCTTCCTGTGCTTCGACCTTCCCACGCCGGGCATCACGATCCGGCCGATCATCAGCATCTCGGGCGACCACGAGCTGAACCAGGTGTTCTTCGACGACGTGCGCGTGCCCGCCGAAGGGCTCATCGGCGAGGAGAACCAGGGCTGGACCATCGCCAAGTACCTGCTGCAGCACGAGCGCGGCGGCGCCTGGACGCCGATGCTGCGCGCGCGCCTGCGCCGCTTGTACGTGGCTGCCGACGCGATCGCCGATGCGCAAGAGGCCGACGACATGGCGCTGCGCCTGGCCGACGCCGAGTGCGCCATCGACGCGCTCGAGGCCACCGAGCTGCAATCGCTGCGCGCGCACGCCCGCGGCGAGCCGCCTGGCATCCGCCCCTCGATGGGCAAGGTGCTCGGCTCCGAGCTGCGCCAGCGGCTGACCGAACTGGGCGTCGACATCGCCGGCCCCTACGCTGGCGTCGACCTGCCGCTGGACGACGGGCTGCAGGGCGAACTGCAGATCCCTGAGGAGGCCGTGTTCTCGATGTCGGCCTACCTCAACGACCGCGCCGCGTCGATCTACGCCGGCTCCAACGAGGTGCAGCGCAACATCGTCGCGGCGCACCTGCTGGCCCGCTGAGGTTTCCGTCATGAGCACACGCACCGAACAAGACGACACCCTCGCGATGCTGCGCGACAGCCTCGCGCGCTACTTGGACGACAACCACGGCTTCGCGCAGCGCCTGCATGCGCTCGCGAAAGCCGACAACGCGCCGCCGCCGTTCTGGCAGGGCCTCTCGCGCGAGCTCGACCTGCTGGGCGCGGCACTGCCCGAATCGCAAGGCGGCCTGGGCCTGGGCATGGCCGCGCACCTCGCGCTGACGGAAACGCTGGGCGGCGCGCTCGCGGCCGAGCCCTATCTGTCGACGATGGTGATCGGCGCCGGCCTGCTGCAGCGCCACCCCGGTGCAGAGGCCGATGCGCTGCTCGCGCGCGTCGTCGCGGGGCAGGCCGTGCTGGCCTTTGCGCACGGCGAGCCGCAGGGCCGCCATGCGCGCGACGACGTGCAGGCGCAACTCGTGCGCGAGGGCGACGGCTTCCGGCTCGACGGGCGCAAGGCCGTGGTGCAGGCCGCGCCGTGGGCCAGCCGCTTCATCGTCACGGCGCGCAGCGAGAAAGGCCTGTCGCTGCTTGTGGTGCCCAGAGACACGCCCGGCCTGCGCCTGCGCGCCTACCCGACGCGCGACGGCAGCCGCGCCGCGGACATCGCCTTCGACGACGTGCGCCTGTCCGCCGATGCATTGCTCGGCGCGGAGGGCGGCGCGCTGCCGCAGATCGAACGCGCGCTCGACGAGGCCACGCTCGCCGTCTGCGCCGAATCGGTCGGCGTCATGCGCCGCCTGCTGCGCGACACGCTCGATTACGTGCGCCAGCGCAAGCAATTCGGCGTGCCCATCGCGAGCTTCCAGGTGCTGCAGCACCGCCTGGCCGACATGCACATGGCGCTGGAGCAGGCGGCCGCGCTCACCGCGAGCGTCGGCGAAATCGTCGACAGCGCGAGCGACGACGAGCGCGCCCGCGCGGTCTCGTCCGCCAAGGTCGCCGCGGCCAAGGCGTGCAAGGCCGTGGGGCAGGGCGCGGTGCAACTGCACGGCGGCATGGGCATGACCGAGGAGCTGGCGATCGGCCACTACATGCGCCGCGCCACGTTGATCGAAGGCCAGTTCGGCCCGCCCGCATGGCACTTGCGCCGCGTGGCGAAGCTGCGCGCCGTCGCGCCACAGACGTAGATACAGAGAGAGACGAGAGATAGGGCCGCATTCGTCGCTTTGGACGATGCACCCCCGCCGCCCCCGCGCCAAGATCGCCTCCACACACAGGAGACAGACCATGGCAGGCCCATTGCAGGGACTCAGGGTGATCGAGATGGCGGGCATCGGCCCCGGGCCGTTCTGTGCGATGCTCTTCGCCGACATGGGCGCGGAGGTGGTCCGCATCGAGCGCCCCGGCTCGCGCACCGCACCCCACGACATCCTCGCGCGCGGCCGCAGCACGCTGCAGCTCGACCTGCGCGCGGAAGGCGCCGCGGAGGCCGTGCTCGCGGCCATCGCGAAGGCCGACGTGCTCATCGAGGGCTTTCGCCCCGGCGTGATGGAGCGCCTGGGCCTCGGCCCCGCCGAATGCCACGCGCGCAACCCGCGCCTGGTCTATGGCCGCATGACCGGCTGGGGCCAGCACGGCCCGCTCGCGCATGCGGCCGGCCACGACATCAACTACATCGCCATCAGCGGCGCTCTGCATGCCATCGGCCGCGCGGGCGAGCCGCCGGTGCCGCCGCTCAATTACGTGGGCGACTTCGGCGGCGGCGCGATGCTGCTGGCCTTCGGCATCCTCGCCGCGCTGCACGAGGCCAAGGGCTCGGGCCAGGGGCAGGTGGTCGATGCGGCGATGACCGACGGCGCGGCGCTGCTGTCTTCGATGATGTACGGCTTCAAGT
Organism: Variovorax sp. AC194; assembly: GCF_979257995.1. Classification (NCBI taxonomy): domain Bacteria; kingdom Pseudomonadati; phylum Pseudomonadota; class Betaproteobacteria; order Burkholderiales; family Comamonadaceae; genus Variovorax; species Variovorax sp. AC194. The sequence goes on from NZ_OZ409823.1 coordinate 1,102,851, forward strand.
CGGCCGGCATGTGGAGCAACCAGCGCGGCGAGAACATGCTGGACGGCGGCGCGCACTTCTACGACACCTATGCCTGCGCCGACGGCAAGTACGTGGCCGTGGGCGCCATCGAGCCGCAGTTCTACGCACTGCTGCGCGAGCGCTGCGGCATCGCCGACGACACCGCCTTCGACGCGCAGATGGACGCCGACCGATGGCCGCTGCTCAAGCTGCGCATGGCCGACCTGTTCCGCACCCGCACGCGCGACGAATGGTGCGTGCTGCTCGAAGGCAGCGACGCCTGCTTCGCGCCCGTGCTCGACTGGGACGAGGCGCCCGCGCATCCGCACAACGTGGCGCGCGGCACCTTCGCGAACGTCGGCGGCGTGGTGCAGCCTGCGCCCGCGCCGCGCTTCAGCCGCACCGCACCGGTGATGCCGCCCGCCACCGCGCACGACGACGGCGAAGCGATGCTGCGCCGCTGGGGCGCGGCGACCGTGCCCGTCGTTCCCGCCGTGGCCGGCTGAAAAGGAGACGTTCCATGTTCCTCACCCCGCCCCAAGGGCCGCCGCTAGAAGGCCCGCGAAACCGCCGTGGTCTGCGGCAACAAGCGCCTCAGCTTCGGCGAGCTCGCCGACCGCGCCGCGTCTGCTGACCGCCAACATTTTCAAAACTACAAAGGACAACGCCCATGCCCATCGATTTCAGCCGCTCCTGGAGCGACGAAGACCTGGCGCTCTACCGCGACAACGTGGTGCGCTTCGTCGAAACCGAAGTGCTCCCGCACGACGAAGAAGCGCGCAAGCGCGGCCACGTCGGCCACGAGGTCTGGCGCAAGGCCGGCGCGCTCGGCCTCTTGTGCGCCGACATTCCCGACGACTACGGCGGCGCGGGCGGCGACTTCCGCCACGAGGCCGTGGTGTACGAGGAGATGTCGCGCCGCGGGCTCACGGGCATGGCCACCTCGGTGCACGCCATCGTCGCGCACTACATCTTCAACCACGGCACCGAGGAACAGAAGCGCCACTACCTGCCCCTCTTGGCGAGCGGCGAGATGGTCGGCGCCATCGCCATGACCGAGCCCGGCGCGGGCTCCGACCTGCAGGGCGTGCGCACCCGCGCCGAGAAGAAGGACGGCGGCTACCTCATCAACGGCTCCAAGACCTTCATCACCAACGGCTACCTCGCCGGCCTGGTGCTGGTGGTGTGCAAGACCGATCCGGCGCAGGGCGCCAAGGGCACCTCGATCCTCATCGTGGAGACCGCGGGCTGCGAGGGCTTTCGCGTGGGGCGCGTGCTCGACAAGATCGGCATGAAGGCGCAGGACACCTCCGAGCTCTTCTTCGACGACGTGCGCGTGCCCGCCGATGCGCTGCTCGGCGGCCAGGAAGGGCAGGGCTTTTTCCAGTTGATGAGCGACCTGCCGTACGAGCGCACCATCATCGGCGTGACCGCGCTCGCGGCCATGGAAGGCGCCTACCAGGCCACGCTGGACTACGTGCGCGACCGCAAGGCCTTCGGCAAGCCGATCGCCGAGTTCCAGAACACCAAGTTCAAGCTCGCCGAGATCGCCACCCAGATCAAGGTGGGCCGCGCCTTCATCGACCGCTGCGTCGAAGACCTGGTGGCCGGCCGGCTGGACACCGCCACCGCCTCCATGGCCAAGCTCTGGGGCACCGAGGCGCAGGGCCGCGTGATGGACGAGTGCCTGCAGCTGTTCGGCGGCTACGGCTACATGAGCGAATACATGGTCGCGCGCATGTACGCCGATGCGCGGGTGCAGCGCATCTACGGCGGCACCAACGAGATCATGAAAGAGGTGATTTCGCGGGCGCTGTAATGCGCCGCGCCGGCGTCCGCGCGCTCAGGTCAGACGGCGGATTTCCGCCCGCGCGATTTCGCGGTGGTGGTACGAGGGCGAGATGCCGATGAACCGCGTGTAGCGCTCCACGGCGGCCACTGTGTTGCCCGTGTCTTCCAGCTCCAGCGCCTCGAGCATGAACTGGGTGAAGAGCTTGTTGGCGTCGGCCTCGCGGTCGGACGCGGCGAGCGTCTTGGGGCGCAGCTCGGGCCGGATCGCGAAGATCCGGCGCTGCACTTCCATCACCTCGATGAGCGCGCGGCCGATGCGCTCGATGTTCTCGGGGATCGGTTCGAGCTGGGTGTCGCGCACTTCCGTTGCGGCCTGGTCCAGCAGATGAGAAGCCACCCGCAGCAGCTGATGCAGTGGTTTGTGGTTGGTCATGGCCGGGCCGGATGGCCGCTGGCCTTGTACTGGAAGGAGAAATCGGGCGATGCCTGCTTGGGCTGCTGCGGCTGCACTTCCTGCTGCTGCAGCTGCTGGTGTTGATGCTGCTGCTCCGCATCCTTCAGCTTCTGGGCCAGCTGGCGTCCGCGCTCGGCGATCGCCAGGCTCTTGGCCGTGTCGTAGCCGTGCTCCTTCACCGAGAAGGCCTTGCACACGCTGCCCTTGCCCGCGGTGAACGTGGTCGCGAGCCAGTAGCCGGGGTGGCCCGCGTTGGGCATCTTGAACTGCACGCCGCTCACGCCGCTGGAATTGGTGCTGCGGGTGATCTCCGACTTGGAGCGCTTGGACACGCGCGGCCCCGGCGCCTGCACCGTCATGCCCTGGCGGATCGCCTCTTCGGCCGGATGCAGCCGCGCGAGGCCCGACATGCGGGCGAGTTGCTTCTCGCGCTCCTCGATGGCCATCGCCAGCGCCGCGTTGCCGACGCTGTCGACCGGAAAGTCGGTGCGCAGGATCTCGTCCTGCCCGATGTAGGTCTTGGCGACCCACGCCCGCACCCGGCCGCCGGATGCGATCTGGCAGAAGACGCCCGAGACGCCCGTGGTGTTGTTGGCGCGCAGCTTTTCGGCCCGCGCGCGCCGCGCCACCGGCGGCACGCTGCGCACCACGGCGTCGCGCCAGTCCTGCGCCTGGACCAGGGCCTGCTCCAGCCCACCGTAGCTCGCCTTGCCGAACTGCCGGTAATAGCGGGTTCCGTTGCGCACGAGCGAGACTTCGAACCCCCAGGGGCGGGGGGCGATGCCATACATGGCGGCTGGGTTGGGAATACCTCTGGGCATTTGGCGCACTGCTACTTTTTCAGCATTTCTGCTGGGGGCTCCCTGGCGGGTCGGGCTGTTCTGACAGGGATGCTAGGGATTGCGCACGGTGGGCGGTATCACCGATTTCCGTAGTAGTGCGTCACGCGCCGCAATGGGCGCGGCCCGAAGCCTGTCCGGGGCGCGGCGGCGCCCGTGTTGTATTTCTTTTCTATCTATTCGAGGCGCAAAAGACGACTATTGGTAATGATCAAATTCAGACCCCACCTCGCCCTCCTGGCCCTGCTCGCGGCAGGCTTCGTTGCCATGACAGCCCATGCGCAGGGTTCGCCAGCTCCTGCGTCCACGGCGTCCCGGGCATTCCCGGCGTTTCCCGCGGGCTTCAAGACCCAGAACATCACCGTCAACGGCGCGACGCTCCACGTGCGCGTCGGCGGCAAGGGGCCGGCCGTCACGCTGCTGCACGGCTACGGCGAAACGGGCGACATGTGGGCGCCCATGGCCGCCGACCTCGCGCGCGACCACACCGTCGTCGTGCCCGACCTGCGCGGCATGGGCCTGTCGGACCACCCGGCCGGCGGCTACGACAAGAAAACCCAGGGCCAGGACATCGCGCTCCTGCTCGACACCCTGAAGATCGACCGCACCGACCTCGTGACGCACGACATCGGCAACATGGTCGGCTACGCGTTCGCCGCGCAATACCGCGACCGCGTGACCCGCTTCGTGCTCATCGACGCGCCGCTGCCGGGCGTCGGACCGTGGGAAGAGATCCTGAAGACGCCGCTGCTGTGGCACTTCCGCTTCGGCGGTCCGGACATGGAACGGCTGGTGGCCGGCCGTGAGCGCATCTATCTCGATCGCTTCTGGAACGAGTTCTCGGCCACCCCCGCGCGCTTTTCGGAAGGCGCCCGCCGGCACTACGCCAAGCTGTACGCGCGACCCGGCGCGATGCACTCGGGCTTTGCGCAGTTCGCGGCCTTCGACCAGGACGTGATCGACAACAAGGCCTTCATGGCGCAAGGCAAGCTCGCGATGCCGGTGCTGGCCGTGGGAGGGGAGAAATCCTTCGGCCCGATGATGGCGACGGTGATGCGGTTCGCCGCGAGCGATGTGACGGAAGGGTCGATTCCGGATTCGGGGCACTGGATCATGGAGGAGAACCCGGGGGCGACGGTGAAGGCGGTGAGGGGATTTCTAGGTGATTGACCGCAATGCCACCTAACAATGGCTGGGAAGACTGTGAGCTGCTAAGTGTCAGCAGCATTCTTCGTCGCTTTCGGCCCAATTCTTAAGGTGCGATTTTCGAGTGGACACGATTTAGCAAGATTCTGGCGCGTCTGTTGTTTGTTGACTCGGAAGCCCTCGCCGACGGGCGTTCCTCCAACGCTGACCAGCTTCACAATGCGCCTAGCTTTGCACCGCGATAGCGTCGAGTTTCGCTGCCGCGTCAAGATGTTCAGGTGCGCGAATCACGCAGCGGTGATTTCTATGGGTGCCTTCGCGCGAGGAGAGTATTTTCGACGTTATCAGCGGCGTAGAAGCAGATTTTGGTTGCAGAACCCAAGTAGTAGGGATGCGGCGCGTCAAGGTAAACACAGCGCTTTGACCATCATGGGTCGGCAGGTATAGTCATGCGGTTAAACGACTATCGCTTTAAAAAATCTATCCGGTGCAAGCAGTGAATTTCGTTCCTACTAGATCAATTCCAATTTCCGGTGATCTCACTTCAATTTTTTTGAACGGCATCAATTCGTACAACTCATTTGACAATGAGGTCAAGCGCATTTTCACTCAACTCGTGAATGGCAAAAGTGCGGATGAAATCAAAATTGATAGGATGCTGAACGGAGGAGCCTTCGAAGAGTTAAAGGCGGTAGTTAGCCGAACTGATCGTCAACGATTCGGTATCTTTTTTACTGGTCATGAATTGGCCAAATTAGCCGCGTCAAAAGTTAAAAATAAACTAAGCGAAGGCGCGTCATTTGCTGATCCTTCTTGTGGCGCAGGCGATCTGATACTGGCTTGTCTAGCATATACGCCACTAGCAAATACTCTATCTGAAACCCTGGAAAACTGGGGGGAACTAATATCTGGTGTGGAACTGCATCCCGAGTTGGCGAGGGTAGCTCGTCGTCGGATTGCGTTATATGCTGCTTCAAAAATAAAGCCCAAAATAAAAAGCGAGGCAGGAAAAAATCGAGCGCCAAAATACCTCAAAAATATTGTCGCGGGTGATTTTCTGAGTTGCACTTCAGCATTAAAAAATGTTGATTGTGTGGTGATGAATCCTCCGTTTGGGTCAAAAAAATTCGAGAAAAAATATAAATGGGGTAAAGGGCTGCTTCAGCTTGCTGGCGTTTTTGTGTGGGAAGTTTTAGAGGCTGCAAAAGTAGGTCAAGAAATCGTCGCTGTCCTTCCGGATGTTTTACGAAGTGGATCGAGATATATTAAATGGCGCGCACAAGTGGCGGAGTTGGCGGAAGTTATAGAAGTTCAGCCAATAGGGCAATTTGATGAAGATGCAGATGTTGACGTATTTATTCTGCATTTAAAGAAAAAAGAGAAAAAATCTGCTGATCCAAAAATAAATTGGGGGTTTTTTGCGGATTCAAAGAAAATAACTAAAACGGTCGAAGAAGATTTTCGCGTCTCGGTTGGCGCGGTGGTCCCGCACAGGCACAAGGGAAACAAGGGGAGCTGGCATCCATACCTCAATGTAGCGTCTGCACCTTTCGGCCAAGAAATTTCTAGCTTGGAAAATCGCCGTTTCGAAGGAAGTTTGCATCAAGGCCCTTTTTTAGTTTTGCGAAGGACTTCGAGTCCACGCGATAAAAATCGAGTGGTAATGAGCTTTTACCTCGGCAATCAAAAAGTCGCCATCGAGAACCATCTAATAGTCTTTCAGCCACTTGATGGGAAAATTGAGTCATGCAAACAATTGGCTGATATTTTGCGTCGACAGAGCACAAGGGAGTGGCTTGATAACCAAATTAGATGCCGTCATCTTACAACCGGTATTTGTAAGCAAATACCGCAATAAGGAATTAAATGGCGACTAAAGGTGCATTTCGTTTTTCTCCCAAAATATTGGCTAGACTCGGTGAAGAGCTCAATCAAACCGCCGATCAGAGTATCGGGGAATTGGTTAAAAATGCCTATGATGCTGACGCAACGATTTGCCGGATTGAACTGTTAAACATTGCACAGCCGGGCGGTTCAATTATCGTAAGTGACGATGGGGACGGGATGGACGCCGAGGCCATTACGGAAAAATGGCTGGTGCTTGGGCGATCAGAGAAAAATTCCGAAACGCTAACGAGAAAAGGCCGTTATCCGGCAGGCAGTAAAGGACTCGGACGTCTAGCTGCGTTACGGATGGGCGAAAAAGTTCAGCTTGAAACTATACCCCGTAGAAATTCCCGACGGCTGCACGAACTCACTATAACGTGGTCTGATTTCGATCGTGCCAAAGTCGTTGAGCAAGTTGAACTTCCAATTGAAATTAAGAAAAATGCAAAGGGCGGGCACGGCACTCGCACAAAATTAATAGGGCTGCGGGGAAAGATTAATGGAGAGGAGCTCCGCCGATTGGCGCGATCACTTTTATTGCTAACTGATCCGTTCAATGAGAGTCAGCAAGGATTCCGCATAGAGCTGCTGGCTCCTGAATTCAGGGAAATTGAAGCGCTTCTTAAGAAGAAATATTTCGATGATGCCAGCTATCACCTAAAAGCCTTTGTAACAAAGGGCGTGGCTAGCGCATCCATCGTAGATTGGCAGGGGAATGTGCTGGCTTCAGCCGACCATCAAAAAATTAGACGACGTCGAGCTGACGAGCTATACGAATCGCCAGATGTCGTTTTTGATATGTGGGTGTTTTTGCTGGGATCAACAGATGAAATATTCAGTGCCAGAAAAGCTGGCAAAGGTGAAATTCAGAATTGGCTCAAGCAATTCGGGGGGATCCATGTTTATCAGGATGGTATCCGAGTCTCACCATACGGAAACGCTGGAAACGATTGGTTGGAACTAAATTTAGCGCGAGCGAGGAGTCCAGAAGAACGGCCTAGTACCAATACATCAATTGGGCGAGTTCTTGTATCCGGAAGCGGGGAAAATGCGCTTATTCAAAAAACAGATCGATCTGGTTTTATAGAAAATGAGGGCTTCTCCGAGCTCAAGAGTTTTGCAAATGATTGCCTTGCCTGGCTGGCACGATGGCGTCTCGAGCAAGCGGAAAATAGGCGAACGCGAGAGAAAAAAGAAACAACCAGCGCCCTTTCGATCCACCAAGAAAAAATAAAAAGCGTAATTGCAATGCTTGATGAGGGGGCGCAAAAGAAGTTCGAAAATGCTTTTGCTGGATATGAGCGTACCCGCGATAAAGAGACTGATGACTTGCGAAAAGAAGTTCAGCTCTACAGAACTTTAAGCACTGCAGGGATAACCGCGGCGACTTTTGCTCACGAATCCCAAGGCAATTCTCTGAAGAGCATTAATATTAATGTCACTACATTAAGGAGCAGAATTAAGAAGCTAGTTCCTCCTCAAAGTAAAGAGAAATTATCCGAGCCTGTTGAGGCGATTGGAGATGCTGCAAAATCGCTCGCGACATTGGGCGTTGCAACGCTGAGCATCATAAGCAATAACAAACGCCGTGTTGAACGGGTCGAAATTCATGCGGTACTTGATAATCTCCTTAAGTTATTAACGCCTTTTAGTGACGGAAGAACAACGACCGTACTTAGAGAGTATGGACAAGGATCTCCATTTTTAAGAACTTCGGTTGCAGCGCTTGAGTCGGTGTTTGCCAATTTAATAAATAACTCCTTAGCCGCATTCGAAAGAGCCGGAACTGAGGATAGACGGATTAGGATCAAAACAACGGTGCGGGAGACTCAAATTCTGGTCGCTATCGCAGACTCTGGGCCGGGAATCATTGACCTTGGCGTTGATGATATTTGGTTGCCGGGAATTAGTGCTAGCCCAGACGGTACCGGCTTAGGATTGACTATCGTAAAAGATACTTTGCGAGATCTCGGTGGTTCTATTGCAGTTGAGGCGGCAGGCGCTCTCGGCGGGGCAGAGTTTATGGTGGAAATCCCCATATTGGGAGCTTAATATGTCAATTACGCTTTTAAATCGAGTTATAGATACGGTTCGCCTTATAGACGATGAACCAATTGTTCGAACCTCTTACCGCCAGCCGGTTGATGATTTGAACCTGAATGCAATTGAGGTTGTAAATCGCATCGGTAGTTTGGCTGAATTTGAAAAACTCTTCAATTTTGATCGAGATGCGGCCATATGCGATTTCAATTTAAAGAGGCGCTCCTACTCCGCGTTCGATGGCGATGTTCTGGTGTCGCATCTTTATAAGAAAAATGTCCCTGCTGTGCTATGCACTAGATACGCGGATGATTTGCCAGAGGCAATTCGGCATCGGCGAAGACATATTCCAATTGTTATTCCTCCGGAAGAGCTTTCTGAGGAGGCTTTGATTTATGCGTTTAAAACTTGCATAGCGGAATTCGGGAATCAATATTCTAGAGATAGAAAACCGTGGCGGACTTTAATTAGGATTGAGGGGTGTGAGCCTACCGGTGCGGATCAATTGCGCCTTAGCCTATTTATTCCTGGTTGGAATTCTTCCGAAGGTTTGACCTTTACTGTGCCGACTTCACCTGATACCGCTGACCAAAAGGCCATCGAACATATACAAAAGGAACTCCAAAAAGGCGAGGTTGCACGCGTGTATGCCCAAGTGAATTTAGGAGCGGAGCGCAAGCAAGATATTTATATCTATGATTGGGCTGTTAAATGAAAGAGTCCTTTTATCCTGTTTCAAAATTGAGAGAATTCGATGCGCGAGAGTCGATTGATTCAGATTCTGAAATAGTTGTACTTGACGTCGGACATGGAAACGCGGCCGTGGTGCGCGAAGGAAAAAAATGCATAGTAATTGACGCGGCGGGAGGCTCTCATGTGCTGGAGTTTCTTCAGGAAATCGGCATCGAATCCGTGGATCTCATTATTCTTTCGCATTCGGATAAAGATCACATTGACGGCCTTATTGCGTTACTGGGATCAGGACTTGAGATAAAAGAGGTAGCGTTGAATGCCGATGCTGAAAAAGGATCGCAAATTTGGGACGACATCGCAAAATTACTGGAGGATTTTCGTATTGCCGGGCGAACAGTGGCTCGCGTGGGCGTTACCGTAGGTAATTTGAGTTTGCCTGGATTTGAAGATGTCGAGGCGTTGGTATGCGCCCCATCAACCTATCTCGCGATGAAGGGTGCCGGAGGGAAGGATCGGGATGGGCGCGCGATCACAAGTAATTCAATTTCCGTGTGCATCAAGATTTTTTATAAAAAACTACCTGTAATGCTTTTTGCCGGGGATTTGGATGCAGTAGGACTTAAAGAGGCGGTTCGTAGCCAGGTCGATCTGAGTGCACCTATGCTTGTATTTCCCCATCATGGCGGAAGTCCAGGTTCGGGTAGTGAGATAGACTTCACCAATTCTTTATTGAGCGCGGTAAATCCTGGAGTGGTTTTTTTCTCCATCGGACGTCACAAATTGATGAATCCGCGTGTGGATATTGTTGCGACGATAAAAAAGTTCGGAACGACAACTAAGATTGCCTGCACTCAAATATCAAAGCATTGTCACCCTGCTGATCAGGAGCACTTGCTGTTAGCTAAATTCGATAGCGCATATCCCTTTAGAATTTCGAGTTCTTCTTGCGCTGGAAATATTCGAGTGAATTTGCCATACGTTGAGAATTCTGCTGCTCACTTCTCTCTTCACGAAAAATTTGTCTCGACAAATCTTCCGAACGCCATATGTAGGGCTCAGTGAGAGAGAGAGTGGCATTCACCAGAAACTGAATCAATGAATGCGCTTATCGGATCACCCCCACCTTCCTCGCAATCGCCACCGCCTGCGTCCGGCTCTTCGCATCCAGCTTCATGTTGATGTTGCGCAGGTGCGTGCGCACCGTGCTGTCCGACACGAACAATTTCTCCGCCATCGCATTGTTCGAGTACCCCTCGGCCAGCAGCTGCAGCACGCGAATCTCCTTGCGGGTCAGCGGCTCCTTGATCGCGTCGCCGGCCGGCGCCGTCTCCGCATCGATCACCGCCATCGGCCCCATCGCCTGCAGCAGCCGCTGCAGGTAGTCCGCCAGGATCGGATCGCCGCGCGTCGAAGAAGAAGGCGATGCAGCCGCCTCCTGCGCCGCCGCATTCGCATACCGCTGCACCAGCACCCCCACAGCCGGCCCTTCGTCGAGGATCAGCCGCATGAAGCCTTCCTGGCTCGCGGTCTGCAGCACGGCGCCGATCTCGTCGATCGCGGCGGCGAGGTCGCCGGCGCGCTGCAGCGCCATCGCGCGCAGCACGCGCAGCTTGAGCACGCGGCGGTTGCGGTTCGATGCGACGGCTGCGTGCATCTCGGCATCGAGCACCGCGAGCGCCGCGCGCGCATCGCCGAACGCGATGTCCCAGCGCGCCTTCGCGAGCGCCAGGTAGTCCAGGTCGTGCGCGGCCAGCTGCTGGCGCCGCTCGCGTGCCCACAGCTCGGGGTCGTCGGCGCGCAGCAGTTCGTCGCGCGACGCAGGCCCGTTGCCTTGCAGCAGCAGCATGCGCGAGCGCTCCAGCTTCGCGCTCGCCACCACGCGGGGCAGTTGCCGGTGGTGCCCGAGGTATTCGAGCTCGGTCAGCGCCTGGACGGCCGCGTCGATGTCGCCCGCATGGAACGCGATGCGCGAGCGCATCACGTGGCTCAGGATCATGTGGTCCGGCAGGCCCACGTCGCGCGCGAGCGGCAGGTACACGTTCAGCAGGTGATCGGCCTGCGGCAGCTGGTTCGACTCGTACACCACACCCGCGTACAGCACGCCGGCCCAGGCGTTGCCGTGGCTGTGGTTGTAGGACACCGCATGCGTCGTATCGACCGCCATGCGCAGCCGCGCGGTCGCCTGGCGGAGGCGCCCTTCGTGCAGGTCGAACAGGCCCGCCAGCGACTCGGTGTACATGCGGTTGAAGGTGCTGTTGCCTTGTTCCCGCCGCGCGGCGTCCAGGAGGCGCTGCGCCTCGCGCTGGTCGCCGCGCACGGCCAGGATGTTGGCCATGGCGTTGAGCAGCACGCTGTCGGCAAAGGCCAGGCCCGTGGGCATGCGGGCCAGGCTGGCGCGGCCCGCTTCGTAGGCTTCGTCGTGCTTGTCCTGCATGGCCAGCAGCAGCGGCACCAGCGCGTGCGCGCTGGCCCGCACCTCGGGAATGGCGCTGTCGATGCAGCCCGATTGCTCGAGCATCTGCATCGCCTCCCACGGCCCGTGCGTGAAGCAGGTGGCCCACAGCGCGATGGGCTGCAGGAACGGGTGCGCGCGCAGCTGGTGTTCCGGAATCGCCGAGAACCAGCGCGCGAGCATGCGCATGCGGCCCTGCTCGAGGAACTGCCCCGCATAGCTGTCCAGCAGCGTGAGCGCATGCGGATGGTCGCCGCCTTCGATCGCGTGATCGATGGCCGGCACGGGCCGGTCCTGCGATTCGTACCAGCCCGAGGCCGCGAGGTGCAGCCGCTCGATCTCGCCGGGTTGCTCCCGCACCAGCTGCGCGCGCAGGAAGTCGGCGAACAGGCTGTGATAGCGCCACGCGCGGCCGTCGCCGCTCACGGGCGTCAGAAAAAGATTGGCCGCGGCCAGCTGCTCCAGCAGGGCCGCGCAGTCGATGCGCGGGTTGAGCGCCTGGCACACCGAGGCGTCGAGCTGGCGCAGGATGCTGGTGCGCAAGAGGAAGTCGCGAATCTCTTTGGGCTGGTGCGCGAGCACGTCTTCGGCCAGGTATTCGGCCACCGCGCGGTCGGAGCCCGAGAAGCGTTCGACAAATCCCGTCTCGGTGCCGTGCCGCTCCAGCGCCATCGACGCGAGCCAGATGGCGGCCACCCAGCCTTCGGTCTTGCGGTGCAGCTGCGAGAGCAGTTCGGCCGGCAGCGCTTGCGATGCTTGCGATGCCTGAGATGCGTGGGCCTGCCGCAGGCCGAAGAAGGCGCTGGTTTCCTCCAGCGTGAAGCGCAGGCGGTCGGTGTCGATCTCCATCAACTGCCCGCGCGCGCGCAGCCGCCCCAGGCTCAGGTCGGGCAGGCTGCGCGAGCCGATCACGATCTGCCCGCCGCGCGGCAGCTGCTCGATGATCTCGCGCACGAGGCCGAGCACCGCGGGCTCCTGCACCACCTCGAAGTCATCCAGAAAAAGAGTGAAGGGCGCGTCGTGCGCGGCCAGCGCGGCCACGGCGTCGAAGGGGCCGTTGGCGCGGGGCTCTTCCACGCCCAGGCGCTGCGCGGCTTCGGCCAGGCAATTGAGAAAACGCGAGACGTCGTTGTCGGCGCGGTCCAGCGTGATCCACGCGGTGGCGGTGCCCTGCGCCTCCATGCGCTCGCGGATCTGCGCCATGGCGGTGGTCTTGCCGAAGCCGGCCGGCGCGCGCACGAGCACCAGCTTGACGCTGGCCGCGGCGATCTCCTCGCCGATGGTTATGCGCGGCACCTGCGTGGCGACGAAAGCAGGCGGGTTGAGCTTGGTTTCGAGAATCCGGAGAGAGCGCGGTGATGAGCGCGGTGAAGAGGGCGGTGAAAAGGGCGGTGGAGCAGCAGGAGAAGGCATCGCAAACGGGGGAGTGAGCGCCTTGAAATTCCGTCGCTTCCGACGATTCCGGCCGTCGATTCTGCTGCCTAAACTGGTTTTCGGACAACCTTCCGGAGACAACCCAAGATGCAACTCGATGCCAGTATTTCCGCCGTCGTGACCGGCGGCGCCTCGGGCCTGGGCGCCGCCACCGCGCGCCGCCTGGCCAGCCACGGCGTGAAGGTCGCGCTGTTCGACCTCAACGCGCAGCAGGGCGAAGCGCTCGCGAAGGAGCTGGGCGGCGTGTTCTGCAAGGTCGACGTGACCTCCGAGGAGCAGGTCGACGCCGCCTTCGCCAAGGCCCGCGCGGCGCACGGGCAGGAGCGGGTGCTGGTCAACTGCGCGGGCACCGGCAATGCGGTCAAGACCGCGAGCCGCGACAAGGCGACGGGCGAGATCAAGCACTTTCCGCTCGCCAACTTCGACCGCATCATCCAGATCAACCTGGTGGGCACCTTCCGCTGCATCGCCAAGTCGGCGGCCGGCATGCTCACGCTCGATGCGCTGCAGGACGGCGAGCGCGGCGCCATCGTCAACACCGCCTCGGTGGCCGCGCAGGACGGGCAGATGGGGCAGGCCGCCTACACCGCGTCGAAGGCCGGCATCGTCGGCATGACGCTCCCGATCGCGCGCGACCTGATGAGCGAGGGCATCCGCGTGAACACGATCCTGCCGGGCATCTTCGACACGCCGCTCCTGCAGGGCGCGCCGGACAACGTGAAGGCGGCGCTCGCGGCGTCGGTGCCGTTTCCCAAGCGCCTCGGCAACCCCGCGGAGTACGCGACGCTGGCCGAGCTGATGATCACGAACGGCTATTTCAACGGCGAGAGCGTGCGGCTGGACGGCGCCATTCGCATGGCGCCGCGGTAAGACAATTCCCCACCCATCAACAGGAGACTCCCATGCCCGAAGCCTATATCGTCGCCGCCGCCCGCACCGCCGGCGGCCGCCGCAACGGACGCCTGTCCGGCTGGCACCCCGCCGACCTCGCCGCGCAGGTGCTCAACGCGCTGGTCGAGCGCACCGACGTCGATCCGGCGCTGGTGGAAGACGTCATCATGGGCTGCGTCGGCCAGGTCGGCGAGCAGGCCTCGAACATCGCGCGCAACGCGGTGCTGGCTTCGCGCCTGCCCGAGTCGGTGCCGGCCACCTCGGTCGACCGGCAGTGCGGCTCGTCGCAGCAGGCGCTGCACTTCGCGGCGCAGGCCGTGATGTCGGGCAGCATGGACATCGCCATCGCCGCCGGCGTCGAGAGCATGACGCGCGTGCCCATGGGCACGCCGAACATCCTGCCGATGAAGAACGGCCTGGGCTTCTACGTGAGCCCGCTGATGCAGCAGCGCTACCCCGACATCCAGTTCAGCCAGTTCACCGGCGCCGAGATGATCGCCAAGAACTACGGCATCGAGAAATCCGAGCTCGATGCCTACGCGCTGCGCAGCCACCGCAACGCCATCGCGGCCACGAAGGCGGGCCGCTTCGACGCCGAGATCGTGCCCGTGGCCGCGCGCCTGAACGATGGCAGCGAGCCGGGCGACATGCACACCGCCGACGAAGGCATCCGCTACGACGCCACGCTGGAGAGCATCGCGGGCGTGAAGCTCATCGCCGAAGGCGGCCGCTGCACCGCGGCCACCGCCAGCCAGATCTGCGACGGCGCGAGCGGCGTGATGGTGGTGAACGAGCGGGGCTTGAAGACGCTGGGCGTGAAGCCGCTCGCGCGCATCCACCACATGAGCGTGATGGGCCACGACCCGGTGATCATGCTGGAGGCGCCGCTGCCCGCCACGCAGCGCGCGCTCGCCAAGGCCGGCATGAAGATCGAGGACATCGACCTGTACGAAGTCAACGAAGCCTTCGCGCCGGTGCCGCTGGCCTGGCTGCAGGCGCTGGGCGCGGACCCGCAGCGCCTGAACGTCAACGGCGGCGCGATCGCGCTGGGCCATCCGCTGGGCGCCTCGGGCACCAAGCTCATGACCACGCTGGTCCACGCGCTCGCGCAGCGCGGCAAACGCTATGGGCTGCAGACGATGTGCGAAGGCGGCGGCATGGCGAACGTGACGATCATCGAGCGGCTCTGAGGGCGCGCGCGGACCTGCTCGATCAGCCCACGGACCAGTCGCAGCGCAGTTTGTGGCGGGCGCCGCGGTATGTGAGGGCGCCTGCATTTCCGGAGATCCACAGCGTGGCCTTCACTTCCGGCCGCTCCAGGCTCGTGCCGCTCGCGCGCACGAGCTTGCGGCGGTAATCGACGAACCTCTGCTGCAAGGCGAACCGCTCGCCCGCGTGCTGCGAATCGCCGGTGCGCGCGATGACGAGTTCCGTCAATCGGCCCGTCGAAAGGCTGGACTGGATCTCCACCGTGTAGGCCGGGCCTTCGCACAGCATGCTGCCGGTCGCGAAGGCGGGCGAGGCGCACAGCAGCCATGTGCCGGCGGCCAGCAGCATGCGTCGCAGCCTGGGGCGCGTCTTGTTGTTCATGGTCATCTTCTCGTGGTTCATCGCGCGGCCCTCGCGCCGGACGCGCGCGCATTGTCGAGAATCCGCGCCGCGTCCTGCGTCGGCGGCAGGCCGAACGCGCGGGCGTATTCGCGGCTGAACTGCGTCGGGCTCTGGTAGCCCACGTCGAACGCGGCAGCGGTGACGTTCCGGCCGCCCGCGATGAGCAGCATGCGCGCCTGCAGCAGGCGAATGCGCTTCTGGAACTGCAGCGGGCTCAGCGCGGTCACCGTCTTGAAATGGCGGTGGAAGGCGGACGGGCTCATTGCCGCTTTCTCGGCCAGCGTGTCGATGCGCAGCGGCTTGGCGAAGTCGCGCCGTATCCACTGGATGGCCAGGCCGATGCGCGCGAGCGCGGTGTCGGGGTTCGCGATGTCGCGCAGCATCCAGCCGTGCGGGCCCTGCAGCACCCTGTAGAGAATCTCGCGCTCGTAGGCCGGCGCCAGTGCCGGGATGTCGTCCGGCCGCGTCATGAGCCGCAGCATGCGGACCCACGCATCCATCAATTCGTCGGACACGGGCGCCACCGAGAAACCGGCTTGGTGCTCGCCCGCATCGGCAGGTTTGGGCAGGTCGATCAGCAAGGCGGAAACCACGGCGGGATCGAGCGTCAGGCTGACGGCGAGATACGGCTCCCCGGAGGCCGATGGCCGCACCGTGCCCACCGCGGGCAGGTCGATGGACATCACGAAATAGGTCGCGGGGTCGTAGTGCAGCGTGCGGTCTCCCACCGTCATCGACTTGCTGCCTTGCAAGATGAGATTGACCATCGGGTCGTAGACCGCGGCCAGCTGGTGCTCGGGGATCGCGCCTTTGACCATGGCCACGCGCGGGATGCCGGTCTCGGTGCGCCGGTTGGCGGCGTTCGCTGCGAGCGCGCGCAGTTCGTTCAGCGGGTCTGTCATTGCTGTGCATCTAACCGCAGTGCCGTGCATTGCACAAGCCTTCGAGCAGGCCATCGGGCAGGAATAGGCAGGCATGAGGCAAGAACAGGCAGGCCGGAACCGGGGCCGATCGATATCGTCGATGCACACCTTCACACACGAAAGAAAGACATGAGCGTCATCGTCATCACCGGCGGCAGCCGGGGCATCGGAGCCGCCACCGCGGTCGAATGCGCACAGCGCGGGATGAGCGTCATCCTCACGTACAAGAGCAACCCGACGGCCGCCGACGCCGTGGTCCGGCGCATCAAGGCGGCGGGCGGCAAGGCCGTGGCGCTGCCACTCGACGTGGCCGATGCGCAAAGCTTCGGCGCATTTCGAGGCACCGTGCAGCGCACGCTGGAAACGGCATGGGGCGCCACGACGCTGCACGGCCTGGTCAACAACGCGGGCTACGGGCTCTACAACCCCATCGAGACGGTCACGCCCGCGCAGTTCGACGGCCTCATGAACGTCCACCTCAAGGGACCGTTCTTCCTCACGCAGGCGCTGCTGCCGCTGATGGCGCAGGGCGCGAGCATCGTGAACCTCACCAGCGCCACGACGCGCGTGGCCACCGCGGGCGTGGCGCCTTACGCGGCATTCAAGGGCGGGCTCGAAGTGCTGACGCGCTACATGGCCAAGGAGTTCGGCGAACGGCGCATCCGCGCCAATGCCGTGTCCCCCGGCGCGATACGCACCGAACTGGGCGGCGGGTTGACCGGCGAGTTCGAGGCCCTGCTCGCATCGCAGACCGCGCTCGGCCGCGTCGGCGAGCCGGAGGAAGTCGCCCGGGTCATCGCCCACCTGCTGTCCGGCGAGAGCGGCTGGGTCAACGCGCAGTCCATCGAGGTCACGGGCGGCTACGCTGTCTGAACCCAAAGGAGTGCCACGATGCTCGACCATGTCTTCCTGTCGGTGAGCGACCTGCGTCGCTCGATCGATTTTTACACCGCCGCCCTCACGCCGCTGGGCATCACGACCCGGCTCGACTACGACGGCAAGAACGGCCCGCCGGGCCACCCGGACCTCAAGGGCTTCGGTGCGAACGGACGCGTCTTCTTCTGGCTGCGCGAGGGCGTGGTGCAGGGGCGGGCTGTGCACGTCGGTTTCGTGGCATCGCGCACGGCAGAGGTCGATGCCGCCTACGCCGCTGCCATGGCGGCCGGCGCCACGGACAACGGGGCGCCCGGCGCACGGCTGCACTACGACCCGCGTTACTACGCGGCCAACGTGCTGGACCCGGATGGCTACAGCCTGGAGTTCGTCTACAAGAGCTGGCAGCACCCGCAGTGAAGCAAGGCGGGCAGCGCCTCACGTACGCGGCTCAGTCCTCGAACTCGCGCCCCGTGCGCGGCGCATCGGGCGCCTGCTCGTCGAGCGACTGCCGGTAGCGCACGCAGCCTCGCATGAACTGCGGCCAGTCGGGCACGGTGAAACTCGGGTCGCTTTGATCGGGCAGCAGCGCCCAGAGATCGGGGTGGTGCCAGCACAGGTCGTGGCCGCTCGAATCCCTGTGCTGCCGGATGGCGGCGCGGAGCTTGCGGACTTCCGCGACGAGCGCTTCGCGGGGGAGTGCATCGAGGTCTTCATCCATCGCGTGAACCTCCGTGGATGGGTCTGGGTGTGGGGGTGGGTGGGTGTGGATGGGGCAAGCCGCCACTGTTGGCCGAAACCCGGCGCGATGCAAGCGGGCATCGCGGGCCTGCCCGGGCGCTCAAGCCTGCCAGGCTTTCAACGCGGCCCGCAGGCACTCCTCGAAGCCGCGCTCCACGCGCGAGGGATTCACCGACTCGATGCCCAGCGCCTCGTGCGTGACGCCGTGTTCGCCCGAGCGCTGGTCGTAGGACGACACGTGGTGCACCTGCCGCGTCGCTGCGAACGCGCGCAGCGCGAAGACCGATTCGCGCGAAGCCAGCTCCGCCAGCCGCACGCCGGCGACCGGTGAGAACCGCACCGAGATGTAGGGCTTGTAGGGGTTGGCCAGGTCGTCGTCGACGATCGCATCGTGCCGCGAGGCGACGAGGTCCGCGACGAAGCCCTCGAGCAGCGGCCGTGCGTTCGCCTCGACCAGGGCCTTGAACTCCGAGAGAAACGCGTCGCGCGCGACCTGCGTGTTGATGGCGGCGGCCGCCTTGCTGGCCGCGCGCGCGGCGACCTCGGCCTTGTGTTCTTCGATTGCTTTTTGGACCAGCGACATGGAGTGAGAGAGAGGGTGCTTCGGGTGTCTGCGTTCGCGTTCGCCCGAAGTGCCGAGGTGCTCGGCGCAGGATCGGGGGCGTCGGGAGCCCAAGTGATTCCATGCGGAAAAATCGGGCGCGGCGACTGTAACGGCGCGACTTGACTGCCCCCTGCGCAAAGGTCAAAAGTATCGCCCGGCGATACCGAAAGTAGCAGTCAGGGGCGCGGCCCGAGCGGCTTGCGCGCGAGATGGATCGCGACGATCCCGAGCGACAGCCGCTCGAACGAGACGTCCGCGAACCCCATCTCCCGCAGTTCCGCGGCGAGCCCTTCGGCCGTGGGGAAGTCCTGGATGCCCTTGAGCAGGTAGCGGTAGGCCGAGGCATCGCCGCCGGTCGCGGCCCATCCGATGACGGGCATGCACGCGGCCATGTAGCCGAGGTAGGCGCGGTGCAGCCAGCGCACGGAAATGTTGGACGCCTCCAGCGCGATGAAGCGGCCGCCGGGCTTCAGCACGCGGAGCGCTTCGCGCAGCGCCAGCTTGCGCTCGCAGATCTTCAGGCCCAGTGAGATGGAATAGAGATCGACGCTCGCGTCCGCAATCTCCGGCATCGCATGCGCATCGAGCACCCGGAACTCGACCGGCACCTTCAGCTGCGTGGCGCGCCGGCGCGCGATCGCGAGCATCTGCGGGCTGATGTCCGAGGCGACGATCTTCTGGCCGGACTGCAGGCCCTGGCGCCGCGCCACCTTCAGCACGACATCGCCCGTGCCTGCCGCGACGTCGAGCAGATCGGTCCACGGCTCCTGCGTGATCAGCGCCGCGACCCGTCGCTTCCACAGCCGGTGGATGCCAAAGCTGAAGAGGTCCGACAGCAGGTCGTAGCGTCCGGCGATGCGGCCGAACACGTCGTCTTCTTGGGTGTGGAAATCGGCTGCGTTGTTCATGGATGGGGCTGTCGCGCAGGTGCGGGGTGCGCGGATTCTGCCGCAGGGGCATGTCTTGCCCCGGGGGCGATCGGACCGCCGCCCTTACCTGATGCGCACGCCGCTCGCGAGCACGATCCCCGGCACGACCAGCATCAACGCCAGCACCACCGCCGCCGTGATGGGCTCGCCCATGAAAGAGGCCGCGCCGAGCGTGGTGAGCACCGGCACCGCGGCGGCCGACAGCGAGGCGCGCGCCGCGCCCAGGTGCGAGATGGCCACCGCATAGGCCACCAGGCCGAGCACGCCGGCGACCACGCCTTGCCCCACGGCCTGCAGTGCCACGTCGGCCCAAGGCGCGCCGAGCAGCCGCGGCGTGCCCGTGAACCACAGCAGCGGCAGCAGCAACAGCATCGACCACCCGTTGACGAAGGCCGCACCTTGCCATGGTGTCAAGCCGCAATGCCCGAAGGCGAGCGAGTAGACGGCCCAGAGCATCGCGGCCGCGAGAAAGAGCAAATCGCCCTGCCAACTCAGCGAGCCCGGTCGGAAGCTGCCGACCGCGAAGAGCGCCATGCCGAGCGCGATGCAGCACAGGCCGATCAACCGGACGCCCTGCACCTTCTCTCCCTTGTGGATGCGCGCGCCGATGGCCGTGAAGAGCGGCAGGCTGCCGGCCATGAAGAGGCCCATGTGGCTGGCCGGCGCCCACTGCGCGCCGGCGAGCACCAGCAAGCCGAAGGGCAGTCCGCCGCCGATGACCAGCAGCACGAGCGCGATGCGCGGCGCCTTGGCCACGACGCGTCGCTTGCCGAACAGGAAGGGACACAGCAGCAATGCCGGAATGCCGTAGCGCAGCAGCGCGATGTCCAGCGGGCCGAGCGTGGTGGTGACGCCGTGGCGCGAGATGAGCTGCCAGGCGCTGCCCACGAGCGCCGCGGCCAGCGCAGCGAAGAGGCCGACGGAAAAGTTGCGATCCATCGCGCGAGTCTCGCGACGGCCCGGCGCGAAAGCTATCAGATTCGTGCGCCCGGCCCCAGCGTGCGGCGGGCTTCGCCCAGCGTGACGCCGACCGCGTGCCGGAACACGGCGCCCAGGTGGCTCTGGCTGCAGTAGCCGAGATCGTGCGCGATGCCAGGCAGGTCGCGGTCGCCATCGACCAGGCGCTCCATCGCCGTGGCCAGGCGCAGGTGCTGGCGGTACTGGTGCAGGCTGAGGCCGGTTTGCGTCCTGAAGCTGCGCGCCAGGTGGAACGGCGAGCGCGAGACGGCATCGGCGACTTCATGCAGCGACGGGCCCGCATGCCGGTCCGCGGTTTCCGCGAGCAGCCGCCGTGCGCCGGCGACAGGGCCCGTCAGCGGCACCAGCCGGCGCGCGCAACGCAGTTCGTCGACGAGCGAGGCGATCGGCGTCGCATCGCCATCGCCGGATCGAAGCTGCTGCTGCGCGGCGTGGACGCGGTAGAGCGACTTCGGCGAGAGGAAGCAGACAGCCGGCGCTGCATGCGCCGAGATCCGGCGATGCCCGCTGACGACCACGCTGCGCCGCGCGGCCTGCGCACCCGGCCGCAGCTGATAGACCGCTGCGTCGCCGAAGCTGATGGTGGTGAGCCCATCGACCAGCCAGGTGTCGTTGCCGAAACGCAGGTCCAGCATCGCGCGGCTGATCGGAAAGACGATGCGCTGCGACGCCATGACGTAAGGCACACTCCATTCATGGCCATGCGCATGCGAGCGAACGTGCTCCACCTCGAACTCGCGTCCGGCGTAGAGAAGGGTTCGTTCCTGGGGCATGGCGTGGGTGCGAATTCGCGAGCGGCAGTGTCACGCAAACGGGTAGGGCCCGTCCATCTTTCCGATGTGGCTCACGTGGCTCACCATGCCCTCGGCCTCGTTCCACAGGTGCAGCATGCAGCCCGGCCGCCCCGCGTAAGACGCGGGCGCCGCGTCGGGCGCCAGCCGCAGCGCGATCTCGGTCGTGCTGCTCGGGCACGAACAGACGACCGTGCCCGCCCATCGCTTGAGCATCGTGCGGTGCACGTGGCCGCAAAGCACAAGCTCGATGTTGCCGGCGCTTCGCACGATGGCTTCGAGCGGCGCGGCGTCGATGTACCGGTAGCTGTCCATGTACGGAATGCCACTCGCGAACGGCGGGTGATGCAGCATCAGCAGCGTCGGCTTCTGACGGTCGGCATCGAGCGTGCGCTGCAGCCACGCGAGACCCTCGGCATCGGCGTGTCCGTGATGCAGCCCGGGAACGCAAGCGTCGAGCGCGACGATGCGCACAGGGTGCGTGTCGATGCAGTAGTGCAGCGCGCCCGTGGTGGGCAGATAGGCGTGGTCCGCGAAGGCGGCGCGGAAGTTCTCGCGATGGTCGTGGTTGCCGGGGATGACGAGGTACGGCAGCGCGAGTTGCGCGAGCAGGCGGCGCACCTGCGCGTACTCCTCGGGGCGGCCTTCATCGACGAGGTCGCCGGTCAGCAGCACCAGGTCGGGCTGTCGGTCGAGCCCATGCAGGTGGGCGATGGCCGCTTCGAACATCCGGTTCGAATCGACCACGCCCTGGTACAGCTGGCCGGCGGGCCGGACATGGGGGTCGGAGATCTGTGCGATGAGCATGACGGGGGAGGCGCCTGAATGGTTCTCTCCGTCAAGCACGATCCGTTCCCCGTGCCGGTGGCGGGCGCCTTTTTATTTCGTGAGCGCGAGGAATTGCGGCCCGCCGCCCGAGGACACGATGCTCACGCCCGTACCGAGCGCGCCGGTCGCCCTGTCGATCGTGAAGAAGGTGATCGTGTTGTCGGCTTGGTTGGCCGTGTAGGCGAAGCGGCCCGTGCGGTCCACGGTCACGGAGTTGGGCACGTTGCCCGCCGCGAAAGGCTGGCCCGGCACCGGCGTGAGCGCGCCGGTGCGCGGGTCGATGCTGTACGCCGAGACGTTGTTGGAGCTTCTGTTCGCCGCATACAGGAAGCGGCCGCTCGGATCGATGGCCATGCCGAAGGGCGTGTTGCCGGCGGGGACCGAGCCGATCTGGGTCAGCGCGCCAGTGGTCGCGTCGATCGCGTACGCGAGCAGCGTGCCGGGGTTGTTGCCGACGTTGGCATAGGCGAAGCGGCCGGTGGGTTCGACGGCGATGTCGGTGAGTCCGCTGCTGCCGGGCAGCGCGACCGACGCGGGCGGAGAGATCGGCGCGCCTGTGGCCGGGTCCAGGCGGAACGTGGCCAGGGAGTTGCCGTTGACCACCACGAACGCGAAGCGGCCTTGGGGGTCCAGGCCGATCTTGCGGCTGACGCCACCGGCAACGGCCGTGCCGCCGGTGAGTTCGCCTGTGTTGGGATCGACGTCGAGGGTGTGCAGCGACCCGTCCCCGATCACGTAGGCATGCTGGCCGTTGGGCGCGATACCGACGAAGTACGGGTTCGTTCCGACACCTGCGGTGATGGCGCGCTGCTGTGTCAGCGTGCCCGTGGGAACGGTGGTGGTGTCGATGGTGTACTGGATGACGCCCCTGGTGGCGCCTGAGATGTTGCTGGCGTAGATGTACGGCTTCGAAGGGTGCGTGGTCACATGCTGAGGCGTCCCGCCCACGGGGAAGCGGCCGGCATCCGTCAGGCTGCCATCGGAATTGACGATGTACATCGAAACATCGCCCGTGCCCTCGTTGGCGGTGAAGGCAAAGCGATCGGCGCCCGGCGTCGTGCAGGCGATCGTCACCGAGGCGATGGGCGCCGTGGTCACCGTGCCGAACGCCTGCTTCGCGATGCACACCTGCAGCGCGGTGGGCTGCGTCTTCACCGTCACGCCGTAGTCGGCGCCGACTGCCACCTGCGTCGCGAAGCTGAAGGTGCCGTCGGTGCTCACCGCGAGGTCGTCGCCCGCATTGTTCTGCAGCACCAGCCCGCCGGCCGCGTCTAGGCCCGTGACGGCGACGCTCACCTTCTGGCTCGTGGTGGCGCAGACCACCGCCACGTTGGCGACGTCGGCATTCCCGATGGTGCCGGACGCGTTGTTCACGGTGCAGGTCTGCGAGGGCGTCGAGGGCTGCTGCTTGACGCTCACCGCGTAGCTCGCGCCCTTGTCGAGTTTCTCGCTGAAGACGAAGGCGCCGTTGGCCGCCACGGCCACATCGGTGGCACCAGCGAGTTGCAGCACGAGGCCGCTGCCCTGCAGGCCGCTGACGTTGCCGCCCACCGCGTACTTCGCCGCGGTCGACGGTGGCGGAAAGGGAAAGAACGAGAAGCCGCCACCGCCTCCACCGCCGCCGCACGAAGCGAGCGCCAACGGCACCAGGACGAACAGGGCAAGACGAAGACGAGAAACGAGCGGCATCGCGGGCATTTTTTACCTCCTGCAACAAACGGGCGGGAGCGATGTTAGCGGCACATCGTTCCATTTGCACGTCCGCCGATAGGCGTACTTTCCGCGCGCTCGTCAGATACCGATGAACTGCGCCACTTCATCCAAAGGCGCGCGCTCGGTCACCAGCGCATCGATCGGCTTACTGCGGTCCGCGTAGCCGATGGCCATGCCCGTGAACAGCATCCGCTCGGGCGGCAGTTCGATGAAGCGGCCGATGGTCTGCGGGTACATCGCCCAGCATTCCTGCGGGCAGCTGTCCAGGCCCTCGGCGCGCAGCAGCAGCATCACGCTCTGCAGCACCATGCCCAGGTCCGACCACTGCGGCGGACCCATGCGGCGGTCCACCGTGCAGAACAGCGCGAGCGGCGCGCCGAAGAACTGGTAGTTGCGCGCAAACCATGCGCGCCGCGCGGCCTTGTCCTCGCGCGGAATTCCCAGGCGCGCATACATCGCCTCGCCGACCGCGAAGCGGCGGTCGCGATAAGGCGCGACGAGCTCGCGCGGGTAGATGTCGTATTCGGTGCCTTCGCCGGTCGGCGCTTCGTGCACGCGGGTGCGCATGAGCGCCTTGAGTTCATCGAGCCGTTCGCCGCCCACCACGTGCAGGTGCCAGGGCTGCAGGTTGCCGCCCGAGGGCGCGCGCAATGCTTGCTGCAGCACGCGGCGGATGACGTCGGGCGCCACGGGGTCGCTCAAAAATTCGCGCACCGATCGGCGGCTCGCAACGGCTTCGTACACGTTCATGCTTTGGCTTTCACTCGGAAGAAAGGCGGGACGAAATCGTCCTGGATGACACCGATGCTAGGGGCAACCCTCAGGTGCTCAATCGTCCGTTCCGACGATGTGGCGCGCGCGAGGCCCTGCCTACGATGCAGCCGGCCGCTGCATGAGATTCCCGTTGGCGCACAGGAGACAAGAACATGTTCGGATTGATGCAAGACCGCCCGCTGTTGATCTCTTCGCTGATCGACCATGCGGCCACCTTCCACCCGCGTGCCGAGATCGTGGGGCGCTCCGTGGAGGGGCCTGTTCATCGCACCAACTACGGCGAGGTGCAGCGCTGCGCCAAGCAGGTGGCCAATGCGATGAAGGTGCTGGGCGTGGCGCCCGGCGACCGCGTGGGCACGCTCGCATGGAACACGCACCGCCACCTCGCGCTGTACTACGGCGTCTCGGGTTCGGGTGCGGTGCTGCACACGGTGAACCCGCGGCTCTTTCCGGAGCAGATCGACTACATCGTGAACCACGCGGAAGACAAGGTGCTGTTCTTCGACACCACCTTCGCGCCGCTGGTCGAGAAGCTCGCGCCGCAGCTGAAGACCGTGCGCGCCTTCATCGCGATGACCGATCGCGCGCACATGCCCGCCATCGATGTGCCCAACCTGCTGTGCTACGACGAGCTCGTCGGCGCGCAGAGCGAGCACCACACCTGGCCCTCGTTCGACGAGCGCACGGCCTCGTCGCTTTGCTACACCTCGGGCACCACGGGCAACCCCAAGGGCGTCTTGTATTCGCACCGCTCCACCGTGCTGCATTCGCTGATGGAGTGCGCGCCCGACACCTTCGGCGTCAACTCGCAGATGACGCTGCTGCTCGCGGTGCCGATGTTCCACGCCAATGCATGGGGCATGCCGTATGCGGCGGCCATGACCGGCATGAAGCTGGTGATGCCCGGCCCGCACATGGACCCGCAGAGCCTGTACGAGCTGATGCGCGACGAGAAGGTCGGCTTCTCGCAGGCCGTGCCGACCATCTGGCTCATGCTGTTCCAGTATTTCGATGCGCATCCCGAAATCGACACGCACGCCATTGGCTTGAAGCGCATCGGCGTGGGCGGCGCGGCCACGCCGCGCGCCATGATCGAGCGTTTCGAGCGCGACTTCGACGCCGACTTCGTGCAGGGCTGGGGCATGACCGAGACCAGTCCCATCGGCGTGATCGGCAACCTGCTGCCCAAGCATCGCGCGCTGTCCAAGGAGGCGCAGACCACGGTGAAGATGAAGCAGGGCCGGGGCGTCTGGGGCGTCGAGATCAAGATCGCCGGCGAAGACGGCCAGCGCCTCGCGCACGACGGCAAGGCCTTCGGCCACCTGCACGTGCGCGGTCCGTGGATCGCGAGCGGTTACTTCAAGGGCGAGGGCGGCAGCGTGCTCGACGCCGAAGGCTTCTTTCCGACGGGCGACGTCGCCACCATCGACGAAGACGGCTACGTGCAGCTGGTCGACCGCGCGAAGGACGTCATCAAGTCGGGCGGCGAGTGGATCTCGTCCATCGACCTGGAGAACGCCGCGAGCGCGCACCCGGCCGTGGCCGAGGCCGCGGTGATCGGCATCGCGCATCCGAAGTGGCAGGAGCGGCCATTGCTCATCGTGGTCAAGCGCGCGGGCATGGAGGTCACGGGCGAGGAACTGCTCACTTTTCTTTCGACGCGCGTGGTGAAGTGGTGGCTGCCCGACGACGTGGCTTTCGTCGACAGCCTGCCGCATACAGCCACCGGCAAGCTGCTGAAAACCAGGCTGCGGGAAATGTTCAAGGGATATGTCGCGGCGAAGTCAGTTTGATGACTTGTTCGATTTTTCTGTGGACAACTCTGTGGGTTGCCGGAGGAGGGCGGGCTTCAAAGCGAGCAATGGCGGGGCTTCCCACCACGTTGCCTGTTGAATGAGCAGCCCTTCGGCCGGCGGGGAAAACGTGCGACGCAAACTGGTGCGTTCGCAGCCGGCATAAGGGGAAATCCTCAGCAGATTTCATGTGCGATGCGCGGCGGTCTTGCGTAACATCGCCGGCCGCTCGCGCGCAGCGATCGGCGATCGATCTCTTGCGACTTCGCTCAGTGCTTGTGAGCGTCGTGCGCAGCAGGTTTGGCCGCGCTGTTGAGCGCGCGCACCGGCGCCTTCACCTCCAGCGTCTCGCGCTTGCCGTCCTGCCCTTCGAACACCAGCGTGAGCGGCACCGTGTCGCCTTCCTTCACCTGCTGCTTGAGATCGAGCAGCATCACGTGATAGCCGCCGGGCTTGAGCTCGACCGTCTTGCCCGCGGGCAACGCGACCGAGGGCACCTGGCGCATGCGCATCACGCCGTCCTGCATGGCCATCTCGTGGACTTCGACGACCGGCGTGACGGGCGAGCTGGCCGAGATGAGCCGGGTGTCCTTCGCGGCGCTGATCTGCATGAACGCGCCGGTGGCCTGCTGCTGCGGCACGGTGGCGCGCACCCACGCCTCCTTCACGGTGACCTGTGCATGCGCGGTGGCCACGAGGAACGAAGCGGCGGAGAGGGCGAGGATGCGGGCGATGGGGGTCATGTTCGTCATGAGAGAAATCTCCTTGGATGAATGGATCGGATCGAGTCGGTGCTCAGGCGGTCGTCTTGAGAATCGTGCGCAGGTCTTCGGTGCATTCCTGCGCGCTCTGTTCGTGGCGCAGCACCAGCCGCACTTTTCCTTGCGGGTCGTACACGTAGCTGAAGGCCGAATGGTCCATCGTGTACGAAGCGCCGGTGGGCACTTTCTTGTAATAGGCCTTGAAGGCCTTGGCCGTTTCGCTGGTTCGTTGCAGGTCGCCGTAGAGCCCGATGAAGCTCGCATCGAATGCGTTCGTGTAGGCCTTGAGCACGACGGGCGTGTCGCGCTCCGGATCGACGGTGACGAAGATCACCTGCAGCCGCTCGCCCTCGGCGCCGAGCATGTGGCGGATCTCGGCGGCGCGCAGCAGCGCGGTGGGGCAGACGTCGGGGCACTGCGTGAAGCCGAAGAACAGCATCACGGCCTTGCCCCTGAAATCGGCCACGGTGCGCTCGCGGCCGTCGGGGTCGGTGAGACGGAAATCCTGCGCGTAGTTGGCGCCGGTGATGTCGATGCCGTTGAAGCGCGCGGGCAGGACCTTGTCGCAAGCGGCGAGAGACAGCGCGGCGAGGCCGCAGCCGGCGACGAGCAGGTGCCGTCGTGAAAATTCTTTGGGTCGTATCGTGTGCATGAAAGCTCTCTCTGGCGATCGTGATCGTGATCGCATGAATGGCGGGAACGCGCGATGCGGTGCCGTCAACAAGACGGCATCACATGCGCGGAAACCGGAAGCGATTCAGGAGAGCGAGGGAGGCCCGCGCGCCGGGGGCGGTGCCGCGGTGATGGCGGCGATGTGCGCACGCGCGAACGGCGTGGCCGCGTGGACCGCGGGTGCGACCGATGGCAGCGACACGCCCGGCGTTGCGGGCGGTGCGCCGCCGAGCACGCACAGCGGGCAGTCGAGGTGACCGGCGCCCAGTTCGTGCGCGCCATCGTCGGTGTGCACGATGGCCTTGACCGAACCGCTGGCCGAGCAGACCAGCTCCATCGACACCGGATGCACCATCGGCGAGGCGATGGCCGCGCCGAGCGACAGCGCGAACCACAGCAGCGCCCATCGGATCAGCGGCACACCGGGACGCCGCAAGACCGCAGGGGCTGCGTGCCTGTTCTGTGCGGCGTGGAAGGGCGTGGGCATTGGCGCGGATTATCGGTGACACGCATGACGGGGCATGCGCCAGGACTTCTCCAACGAAAGGGCTTTGCTTATGCTCGCCGGCATGCAGCAACTTCGAATCTCCACCGCGATCGAGGACCTGGACGTGCCGCTCATCCATCGCTTCCTGGCGGAAGAGTCGGCGTGGGCGCGGCAGATTCCGATCGAGACCGTGCGCACCTCCATCGACAACTCGCTGAACTTCGGCGGCTTCCTCGGCGATGCGCAGGTGGCGTTCGCGCGGGTCGTCTCCGACTACGCAACGTTCGCCTACCTCGTCGATGTGTTCGTGCTGAAGGCGCATCGCGGCAACGGGTACAGCGCGGCCATGGTCGCCGCGGTCATGGCCCATCCGCAACTGCAGGGGCTGCGGCGCTTCATGCTGGCGACCGGCGATGCGCACGGGCTCTATGCGAAGTTCGGCTTCACGCCGCCGTCGCGGCCGCACACGTTGATGGAGAAGTACGTGCCGGATGCCTACGCGCGCGTGCCCTGAACGTGGCGAAGCCTGAGGCGGGCAAGGCGCTCGCGCGTTCATCGCTGGCCGTGGGCAAGGAGCTCCACGCCCGCGTCTCTGGTCAAGAATCCTGACAGCCGCGGACTCGCTATGTGGTCACAATGCCGGCATGCCCAATATTGCATCCATCCTCAAAGCCGAGATCTCACGCGTTGCCAGGAAAGAAGTTCGCGCGGAGATCGACATCCTCAAGAAGGCCTCCGCCCAACATCGCGCCTCGATCGCCGCATTGCGCCGGCAGGTGAGTGCACTGGAAAAGGAATTGCGACGCGCCGCCAAAGGCACCGCTCGGCGAGCGCCTGCCGACGATGCCGATCAGACGGACGAGTCGGGCGAGGCGGGGCCGAAGCGGCGATTCAGCGCGACGCGGCTGGCCACGCATCGCGGCAAGCTCGGTCTTTCAGCTGCGTCGTACGGGAAGCTCGTTGGCGTGTCGGGCCAGACGATCTATCACTGGGAACAGGGCAAAGCCCGGCCGCGTGCGGCGCAGTTGCAGAGGCTTGCCGCTGCAAGAGAACTGAGCAAGCAGGAAGTGGTCGAGCGGTTGGGCGCCGAATAGACGCATCTGCCTCACCAGCCTTGCCAGGGCTTCCACCAAGGCCGCACGGATGGCCAGTCGGCCAAGGGACGAGTGTCCAGATCGTGGGCCGCGATCGGCGCTCCGCCGCGCAACCGTCGCACTTCCACTTCGAGCGCATGGGCGATGCCCCGCGCATCCCGATCGCCTCGAAGCGCGCGCCGCCGCCACTCTGCCGCCTGGGCTGCCAAGCCGTGTGAGTCGGGGTCTTCCATTTCGAGCATGGGATGGGATTTTTCATTTCCGCGTGCGATTGCCTGTAGGCCAAAGGAGTAAGCGTCTGTACGAAGAGATACAGACGGCTCCGCGCCGGCATCGGACGCGGGTCGAGCGCCGCGCGCGGTTGGCAGGATCTACGGTTTCTCGGTCCTTGTGATGCGCTGCGGATGTTCGTAGGCTCGCGGTTTCGAAAGGAAGAACCATGAGCACCAACACAGTCAGATTGCATCGCGTCCTCGCCGCCAAGCCCGAAAAGGTCTATCGCGCATTTCTCGATGCCGACGCCAAGGCGCGGTGGCTGCCGCCCAATGGCTTCACGGGGAAGGTCCACGAGATGGACGCCAGGGTGGGCGGCAAGTACAAGATGTCGTTCACCAACTTCACCACGGGCAAGAGCCATTCGTTCGGTGGCGAATACGTCGAGCTCGTGCCGAACCAGCTGCTGCGCTACACCGACGTGTTCGACGATCCCAACCTGCCCGGGAAGATCCACGTGACCGTCACGTTGAAAGAGGTGTCGGTCGGCACCGAGCTGAGCATCGTCCAGGAAGGGTTGCCCGAGGTGATTCCGGTGGAGGCCTGTTATCTGGGCTGGCAGGAGTCGCTGCGCAACCTGGCCAGGCTGGTCGAGCCGGAGATCAACGAGTAGCAGTCGCCGCGGGATTGCCTGGCGACAGGACGAAAAAAAGCCCTAAGTAGTTGATCTACCTAGGGCTTTTGGGCTTCAGCGGAGAACCGCTTCGGCAGTGTTGGTGGCTTCACTGGATCGAAAGATCCTTGTAAGCCGCGCCAGACCTAGAATTTGGTCCGGGTGTGAATCTGAGTTCCTGCATCAGTTACTGCACCTGGAAAATCACTACGCCACGCAATCCAATCGGTTCCGACACCTCTCCCCGATCCATCAAACCCGGCGATCCGCGCAGGCGCATTTCCGACGGCGACGGCCTCTACATCCTGCTCTTCGTGAACGGCGGCGCTCATGGATGGCGCTTCGACTACAGCATCGCCGGCAAGCGCAAAACGTTCTCGCTTGGCACCTACCCCACCATCGGCATCGGCCTGACCCGCGAGCGCGCCGAGGACGCGCGCAGGAAGGTGGCCCAAGGCATCGACCCCAGCGAAGCAAGGAAGGCCGTCCGTGCGGCGCATGTCCAAGCCCGTGAAGCGACGGCGCGCCCCGAGCCGGCCTGCCCGTGCTCGACAGCTTCGAGCACGTCGCGCGCGAATGGTGCGAGGTGCGCCGCGCCGACTGGGCCGACAGCTACGGCGTCAAGATCATCGGCCGGCTGGAGAACGACGTATTCCTCTACATCGGCACGCGCCCCATCGCGAAGATTGATCCGCTTGAGATGGGCAAAGAGATCCACTGTTTGCGAGCGCAGCTGTCCGCTAAGCGGTCGACATCGTCGTTCGTTGACAGCAGTACTGCGCCCCGACGAAGTTCGATCGCGCATGACAAATGGCGAACGCGTTGCTGTGCGGCAAGGGAGGATCTACCCTTGGATTGACGCGACCACCCCAAAGTCGACCGACGAGCAACTAATTCGACTTCATCCTGCAGCGCCGAATGCTGGTGAGGTGGCCGGCGGTGGTCGTTAGTCTGGAGCGCTGCAGGCCTTCGGTGGCCGTGCTCGAACTGCTCTTGATGGGCAAGTTTCTGGTCTTCACCAAGGAGGGGGGCGAAGTGGTGCAGGACCGGATTGCGATGCGCCTGCCGGTTCGAGAACGCATTCGACACGCTGCGCAATCGCACCACCTACCTCATGCGTTTCTCCCGTGCACTGCCTGGGCGCATCGTAGGTACTTGAGGCCACGGGTCCTTCCGCAGAGGACCGCATTACGGGTAATTCGAACCGCGCACTCGGACTGTTCACTGATGCTCCTAAGGGGGTTAAGTGAAGGTCGTCAGTTACTGGCAAGTTATCCAAAAAATGAGGATGTCTTCCCCGAAAAGATGACAAGCGCATCACAGAGTTCTTTGCTGCTCCCTCGGCCATCTCGAAGCACTCATTCGTGTAAATCTGTCGAGCCTCATTGGGGCGCTGAAGCGCGTACTTGAAGCCGAGGCTATCGGGTCAATTTTTCGGGGGCAATCAAACACAGCGTCGGCCAATCAACTTGCTGTCGCCGAAAAGCTGTACGCAACCTTTTTTGCACGCTTTTGCTGTACACCGCTACACAGGTTCGTCGCGTAGAACAAGTTATTTATTGTTTTACTTGGCAAAAGTGGTAACAGCACTTTATAGTCCGCGCGGTCTTCCAGACACACATACACCGTATACAAACAAATCGTGGGGAGAAGGCAATGGGAGGGGTGTTTGGCGCCAACATCATGCGCGTCTGCGCGGGTGCAAAAGAGCTGACGATACGGCTGTTTCGCCGTGCGACGTTTCGTGCTGGGTTCCCTGGCTTCACCAAGCGGATTCTGGTTCCGCTGGTTGTAGTCACGTGCGCGTTAAACGTGGGGGGGTGGGCTTGGGCGGCGGACACGCGCTTTGTTTACGACGAACTCGGCCGGCTGATCCAGGTGATCCCCTCTAGCGGATCCACCACGCAGTATGCATACGACGCCGCCGGCAACATCACTGCGGTCAAGGTAGACAGCAGTAGCACTCTCTCCATCAACGATTTCTCGCCCGCCAGTGCGGCACCTGGCGGCAGCGTCACGATCTTCGGCAGCGGCTTCATCTCGCCGGCCACTGCCAATACCGTCAAGTTCAACGGACAGACCGCCACCGTCAGTGCGGCCAACACCAATACGCTGCAAGTAGTGGTGCCAGCGGGCGCCACCTCCGGTCTGCTGAGCGTGAGCAACAGCAATGGCAGCGCTGCCAGTACTACTAACTTCATTGTGGACCCCAATGCCCCTCAGGCCGCTCCGACCCTGACCAGCTTCACGCCCCCTATGGGCCCAGTCGGCACGGTTGTGACGCTGACGGGTTCTGGTTTTCAAGGCACCGCTTCAAGTAACCGGGTGAATTTTGGCGGCGCACAAGGCGCGGTCACCGCAGCCACCTCGGCCACGCAATTGACGGCCAGCGTACCCGAGAACGGCTCGGGCAAGGTTTCTATTACCACCGCCAATGGCACCGCGGTGAGTGGCACGGATTTTTATGTACTGCCATCGGGCACCACCGCTTCGTCGGTGGTGGCTACACAGCGCGTGGTGGTCGATGGCCCGGCTGCAGCTGTCAACATCGGCACGGCGGGTGCCAAGGCGTTGCTCCTCTTCGAAGCAACTGCGGGCCAGCAATTGGGCTTGGGTGTCGCCAGCATGGCTGCCAATCCCACTACCAGCGCCACCTTGACGATCACGGCCTACACGCCGATGGGTAAGGTACTCGGGAGTTGCTCCGTATCGGAGGCTGGCAAATGCAATCTGCCGGCCACACCTCAAACCGGAACGTATCGGTTGCTGCTGGCCATGGACAGCAATCACAGTGCCAATCTTTCACTCCTGTTGTCCGCGTCAACCTCGGGCCAGTTGACATCCGGGGCCTCGCCAACCACTTTTGCCACCGGTCGCGTGGGTCAAACCGCACGCTACACCTTCAGTGCCACGGCCGGTCAGAGCCTTACGTTGAACTGGGGCGGTACGACCTTCGTTGGCAGCTGGAGCTACATCACCGTGTACGCGCCTGATGGCAGCACGTTGACCAATCAAAATTTCAGCAAGGACAGCTCTCCGAGCGGTCGACTTCCACTGAATAATTTGCAGCAGACAGGCACCTATACCGTGTTTGTAGACCCATACCGAGCTAGCACGGGACAGGTGACGTTGCAGCTGCTGGCGCCGGACAGCGGTACTTTGGCGGTGGATGGCAGCTCGCTGGCGATCGACCAGGATGCCGGCCAGAGCGGGCGCTACACCTTCAGCGGTACTGCGGGCCAGCGTCTGGGCTTGGGTCTGAGCGGGCTGGTGCTCGCGCCTGCAGGTGGTTCTGTTTCCGTGACCGTCCTGGCGCCTGATGGCACCACCACATTGGTCAATTGCAACAGCTTCAGCAGTGACGACAGTTGCAACCTGCCGGCGCTGCCTAGCGCGGGTACCTATACCGCAGTGCTCACGCCAAGCAACGCTGCCACGGCCGTCAAGGGCAACCTGACACTGTCCAACGAGCTCACGGGCGCACTGATCGACGGGGCGAATCCCATCACCTTCACCACGGCGCGGATCGGCCAGAACGGGCGCTATACCTTCAATGCGACGGCCGGCCAGAGCCTGAGTTTGAACTGGAGTGGTGCGACCTTCGTTGGTAGCTGGAGCTACATCACCGTGTACGCACCTGATGGCAGCACGCTGATCAGTCAAAACTTCAGCAACGGCAGCTACGCTGGTGGCCAGATTCAGCTGAACAACCTTCAACGGACGGGCACCTACACCGTGTTCGTAGACCCCTACCGAGCCAGCACGGGGCAGGTGGCGTTGCAGCTGCTAGCGCCGGACAGCGGTGCTTTGACCGTGGATGGCAGTTCATTGGCGATCGACCAGGATGCGGGTCAGACGGGCCGCTACACCTTTGCCGGCACGGTAGGTCAACGCTTGGGCCTGGGCGTAAGCGGGCTGATGCTCACGCCTGCTGGTGGCTATGTCTCCGTCGTCGTCATGGCGCCAGGCGGCGTCACTACGTTGGTCAATTGCAGCAACTTGTACAACGATGACAGCTGCAACTTGCCGGCGCTACCCAGCACGGGCGCCTACACGGTGGTGCTCACTCCTGGCAACGCCGCCACGGCCGTCAAGGGCAATTTGACGTTGTCCAGTGATCTCACGGGCACGCTGGTCGCTGGGGCCGATCCCACCGCCTTCACCACGGCGCGGGCCGGTCAGAACGGGCGCTATACCTTCAGTGCTACAGCCGGCCAGAGCTTAAGTTTGAATTGGAGCGGTGCGACCTTCGTTGGCAGCTCTAGCACGATCACCGTGTACGCGCCCGATGGCAGCGCTCTGACCAGCCAGAGTTTCACCAACGGCAGTTCCGCAAGTGGTCAGTTTCAGCTGAACAATCTGCAACGGACGGGCACCTACACTGTGTTTGTGGATCCGTACCGGACCAGCACTGGACAGGTAGCGCTGCAGCTGTTGGCGCCGGCTGGCGGGACGCTGATGGTGGATGGCGACCCGCTGGCGATCAACCAGGGTGCAGGCGCCACGGGCCGATACACTTTTGCCGGCACGGTAGGTCAACGCCTTGGCTTGGGCGTGAGCGGGCTGACGCTCACGCCTGCTGGTGGCTATGTCTCCGTGACCGTCATGGCGCCAGGCGGCGTCACCACGCTGGTCAATTGCAGCAGTTTCAGTAGTAACGGCAATTGCAACCTGCCGGTGCTGCCCAGCGCGGGCATCTACACAGTGGTGGTGACGCCCAGCAACGCCGCCACGGCCGTCAAGGGCAATCTAACGTTGTCCAGCGACCTCACGGGTGCGCTGATCGCCGGCGCCGATCCCACCATCTTCATCACGGCGCGGGCCGGCCAGAACGGGCGCTATACCTTCAGCGCGACGGCCGGCCAGAGCCTCACTTTGGCGTGGGGCGCCGCGACGATCCCGGGAACCTGGAGCTACTTGACCGTCTACGGACCCAACGGCAATACCTTGGCCAGCCCCTATTTCAGCGTTGACAGCGCTAGCGGCCGGAGCCAATTGGACAACCTGCAACAAACCGGAACCTATACGGTGTTCGTGGATCCCTTTCAGGCCAATACGGGCCAGGTGTCTCTGCGGCTGCTGGCGCCGCTTGACAACCAACTGGTAGTCGACGGCAGTCCTTTGGCCATCAGCCAATCCGCGGGCCAAATCGGGCGCTATACCTTCACAGGTACGGCCGGCCAGCGCCTTGGCCTGGGATGGAGCGAACTCGCCATCACCCCCTCGAACGGCACCGCCAGTATCCGCATACTCAATCCCGACAACCTGACGACCCTCATCGACTGCAGCAGTTTCAGTCAGCCTGGCAGCTGCAACTTGCCGAGCCTGCCCAGCACGGGCACATACACCGTGGTGGTCAATCCTTACAGTTCCAGCACCTCCGTGGTCGGGCAGTTGACCCTGTCCCGGGATGCCATCGGCAGCATCGACCTTGGTGCTACCACTACCTTCAGTACCAGCCGGGTCGGCCAGAACGGTCGCTACAGCTTCAATGGCACGGCCGGTCAGACCCTTGCGCTAGCTTGGAGCGGCGCCACTTTCGCGGGCTCAAGCAACCAGATGAGCGTCTACGCGCCCGATGGCGCCATGGTCGCCAGCGGCGCCTTCGGCAGCAGCAACTATCCCGCTGGTCAATTCCAACTCAATAACTTGCCGCAGTCCGGAAGCTATACCGTCGTGATTGATCCGTCCCTGGCCAATACCGGCCAGGTGGCATTGCAACTCGTGGCTGCAGCCACCGGCGTGCTGCTGACCAATGGGCCGCCGCTGCTGGTGGCTCAGTTGCCCGGCTCCATGGGGGTTTACACCTTCTCCGGCAATGCGGGCGAACACCTCGGCCTGGGCATCAGCAATTTCGTTGCCACGCCCTCCGGGGCCACGCAGACCACGGTGGTGTACACCTCCAATTTCACGAGTGGCAGCACCACCACGATCACCCTCATCCCCGGCGTGATCCGTGTCTGGATAACCAATCCTGACAACAGCACGAGGCTGGTGGACTGCGGCACATTCAGTGCCAGCGGCAGTTGCAATCTGCCTACCCTGCCCAGCGACGGCACCTACTCGGTCAGGATCGTCCCTGGCAGCACAACGGCAGCCGCGGCGTCGCTTTGGTTGTCAAACGACTTTCCGAAGAGCATGGCCACGGATGGGTCAACCTTCAAGTTCGTGATGGACCGCCCGGGTCTCAACGGTCGCCTGAGCTTCCCGGCGCTGGCCGGTCAGAACCTGGTTGTCTCTGCCAGCAAGTCCAGCATGCCGGGGCAATTCACAGTCTACGGCCCCAACGGGAGTTCGTTGGGGGCGAAGAGCTTCATCGACACCCAGACCGGCATCCATCCTAATCCGCAGCCGGACATCTTGAATCTGAACAACGTCCAGCAAACGGGCGACTACACCCTTTTCATCGATCCAACAGCCGCCAGCACGGGTGCCGTTGAAGTCTCTGTCACGCTCACAGGAAATTACAACCCCGGGTCCCAAACGGTCAACGGCCTGATCGCCGTGGATGGCGCGCCATTGGCCATCGACCAGACTGCCGGCGCCACGGGGCGCTACACCTTCATCGGCGTAGTTGGACAACGCTTGGGACTGGGTTTCAGCGACGCTTTGGTTGCCGGGGGCGGAGCCAATATCAGCGTCTTGTCACCCGACAATCTCACCACCTTGGTGAGTTGCGGGTCGTACAGCGCGAATAACGGTTGTGTCTTGCCGGCGTTGCCCAGCACGGGTGTCTACACGGTGGTGGTCACGCCGAGCAA
The DNA here is from genome assembly GCF_979257995.1 of Variovorax sp. AC194. Lineage (NCBI taxonomy): Bacteria > Pseudomonadati > Pseudomonadota > Betaproteobacteria > Burkholderiales > Comamonadaceae > Variovorax > Variovorax sp. AC194. The sequence goes on from NZ_OZ409823.1 coordinate 1,139,697, forward strand.
CGCCGCCACAGCCATCAAGGCCAACCTGACGCTGTCCAGCGACCTCACGGGCACGCTCACGGCCGGCGTGGCGCCCGTTACATTCGCCACCGGTCGCGTGGGCCAGAACGGACGCTACACCTTCGGTGCCACGGTCGGCCAGAGTCTGACGCTGAACTGGAGCGGTGCGACCTTCGTCGGCACATGGAGCTACTTCACGGTGTATGCACCCGATGGCAGCACGCTGAACAGTCAATACTTCAGCAAGGACAACGCTCCCAGTGGACAGCTTCAACTGAACAACCTGCAGCAGACGGGCAACTACACGGTGTTCGTTGATCCGTACCAAGGTGGCACCGGGCAGGTGGCGATGCAGTTACTGGCGCCTGACAGTGGGACGTTGATGGTCGATGGCAGCGCATTGGTGGTCGACCAGGATGCCGGTCAGACAGGGCGCTATACCTTCGCCGGCATGGCCGGCCAATACCTGGGCCTGGGCCTGAGCGGGGTGACGCTCGCGCCTGCGAGTAGCTACGTCACCGTGGTCGTTATGGCGCCGGACGGTGTCACGACACTGGTCAACTGCAGCAGTTTCAGTGGCGACAGCAGCTGCAATTTGCCAGTGCTGCCTAGCACTGGCACCTACACGGTGGTGGTCACGCCCAACAGCTCCGCCACGACCGTCAAGGGCAACCTGGCTCTGTCCAGCGAACTCACTGGCACGCTCACGGCTGGCGCGGTTCCCACCACCTTCACTACCAGCCGTGTGGGGCAAAACGGACGCTACAGCTTCAGCGCCACGGCTGGCCAAAGCCTGAGCCTGCTGTGGAGCGGCGGAACGTTTTCGGGGTCGACCAACTATCTGTGGGTGTACGGCCCTGATGGCACGAACCTGTATTCGTATCCCTACGCCAATGGCAGCAGTCAGATTCAACTCAACAACCTGCAGCAGAGCGGGGTCTACACGGTGATGGTGGATCCGCGTGGCGCGAGCATTGGCCAGGTATCGCTGCAATTGCAGGCACCGGTAGGCGGCACGCTCGCGATCGATGGTTCCGCGTTGCCCATCAGTGTGGTGGCAGGTGGAGCAGGGCGCTACACCTTCACCGGTACGGTGGGACAACGCCTGGGCTTGGGGATGACGGGCTTCAGTTTCGCGCCCAGCGGGGGTTACACCTACGTCAACGTCCTGGCGCCGGACAACGTAACTTCGGTTGTCAATTGCGGCGCCAACTATGCCGAAGCCAGCTGCAATCTCCCTGCTCTGCCCAGCACCGGCACCTACACCCTGGTGGTCACGGCCAACAATCAGGCCACGGCCTTCTCCGGCCAGTTGTTGCTGTCTAGCGAGGTCACTGGCTCTCTGAGCGCCGGTGCACCGGCGCTTAACTTCAGCACGACCCGAGCGGGCCAGAATGCGCGCTATACCTTCAGTGCCAATTCGGGGCAGAACCTCACATTGACATGGAGCCAGTCGACGTTCACGGGCGGCACGCTCCGTGTGTACCAGCCCGATGGCTCCCAGGTCACTTCCTCCGGTTTTGGCAATACCAGCAGCTATGTCGAAGGCAAGTTGGATCTCACGAACCTGCCGCAGAGTGGCACCTACACCGCGTTCGTGGATCCCTCCGCTACCAGCATCGGCCAGATCGCGTTGCAGTTGTTGGCACCCGACAGCGCAGCTTTCGCAGTGGATGGCAATCCCCTGGCGATCAGCCAGGCTGCGGGCCAGACAGGTCGCTATACCTTCTCGGGCGCTGCGGGGCAGAACCTGGGTCTGGGACTTAGCGGGGTGATCATGGCACCCAGCAACGGCAGCGCCTACGTGAGCGTGCTGTCGCCCGATGGCATCACGACATTGGTGGGTTGCAGCTCGGTCAATAGCAGTGGCGTGAGTTGCAACCTGCCAGCGTTGCCAAGCACAGGCACGTACACGGTGGTGATCACGCCTTCCGCATCGAGCACTGCGATCACTGGCAACCTCACACTGTCCAGCGACCTCAAGGGTCCGCTGACACCGGGCGCCAACCCGGTAACTTTCGTCACCGACCGTGCCGGCCAGAATGGGCGCTATACCTTCAATGTCACCGCAGGGCAAAGCCTAACACTGGTGTGGAACGGGGCCACCTTCCCAGCGAGCTTCACCAACTATTTCCAGCTCTATCGAGCGGACGGCAGCAGCTCGAATTCCCAAAGCTTCAGTGTGTCCAATTCAAGTGGCCGGCTTCAGCTGGACAACTTCACACAAACGGGCACTTACACCCTTTTCGTAGACCCCACGGGGCCCAACACTGGACAGGTGGCGTTGCAGTTGCTGGCGCCAGACAGTGGTGAACTTATGGTCGATGGCAACGTGCTGGCGATTGACCAAGATGCTGGCCAAACGGGGCGCTACACCTTCACTGGCGTTGCCGGTCAGCGTTTGGGCCTCGGCGCGAGTGGGTTGGCGTTCACGCCCAGCGGCGGCTATGTGTCCGTGAGTGTTCTGTCGCCGGACGGTATCACCGTGCTGATCAATTGCAGCAGTTTCAGCAGCGAAGGTGGCTGCAACCTGCCCGGCCTGCCCAGCGCAGGCACCTACACGGTGGTAGTCACGCCCAGCAGCGCTGCCACGGCTGTCAAGGGCAACTTGACGCTGTCCAGCGACCTCACGGGCACGCTCACGGCAGGCACGGCCGCCACCACCTTTACCACCAGTCGTGTGGGGCAAAACGGGCGCTACGCGTTCAACGTCACGGCTGGTCAGAGCTTGACGCTGAATTGGAGCGGTGCAACCTTTATTGGCACCTGGAGCTACTTCACCGTGTATGCGCCGGACGGCAGTTTGTTGAGCAATCAGAACTTCGGCAAGGACGCGCCCAGTGGCCAGCTTCAACTGAACAACCTGCAGCAAACGGGCAACTACACCGTGTTCGTCGACCCGTACCAAGGCGGCACCGGGCAGGTGGCGATGCAACTGCTGGCGCCAGCCACGGGCACCCTCGCGACCGATGGGTCTGCTTTGTCCATCGCACAAGTAGCAGGGCAGTCGGGTCGCTATAGCTTCAGCGCAAGCAAGGGGCAGTTCTTCAAGCTTGCGACAAGTGGTCTTGCTGTGAGTCAGGGAGGGACCGTCACCGTATCCATCCTGGCCCCTGATGGTCGAACAACAGTGGTCAATTGCGGCAGCTTCAGCAGCGACATCAGCTGCAACGTGCCTGCCTTGACAAGCAGCGGCTCCAACAATGTGGGCCTGCCTAGCGATGGCACCTATACCGTGCTGATCGTTCCCAACGGCTACGCAACGACTGCTGGCGGATCGCTCAGCCTAACGCCCTTCAGCGTTCGACCCTAGGGCATCGCCATGCGAACGTTGAGCACAGTACAGAACATCGGATTCGAATCGAGGGAGAAAAAGAACATGACGCAAACGAGCACGTCGGCTGCGCGCAGGGTAAGTCGCGCGCCATGGGGTCGGCTCAGTAGATTGGCGCCCGCGCTCGCCGTGGTCTTTGCGTTGTTCCAGACACTGGCCGCGACCGCCCAGTCTGTTGGCACGCCCTCCGGTCGCGAGACGGCCGCCGCGACAGCGTCAACAATGTCGGTGATGCCCGCAGCGACAGATGCAACAGGCGATCTTGGTGGACTCCTTGCATCCCGCCCGGCGATCCTGGCTGGACAAAGCGCCACCCAGCTGGCCGATGGTCGCTGGCTGATTCTGGGTGGCGCCAAGGCCGGCTCGGCTGGCAACCAGGCTTGGTTGATTGATGCCACGGGTAAATCGAGTCTGCTGCCCGCCAGCCTGTCCGGCGCCCGCATGCGCCACAGCGCCAGCGTGTTGCCCGATGGCAGCGTGCTGGTGTTCGGTGGCGTCGATGCCAGGGGCAACACCCTGAGCGACTCCGAAAAATTCGATCCGACTCAAAACACCTTCACTCGTCTGCCCAGTCTGGGACTGATCGCGCGCAGCGACCACACCGCCACCGTGCTCACCGACGGCCGCCTCCTGATCGCGGGAGGTGTGGGTGCCGACGGCAGCGCGTTGCGCACGGTGGAACTGTATGACCCGCAGACAAACCAGATCGAGCGTGTCAACACCGCGCTCGATAGCGCCCGAATGCGCCATGTCGCAGCGCTGCTGCCCAGTGGCAAGGTGTTGCTGTGGGGCGGCATCGATGGGGCAAGCGAGAGGGAGAGCGCGGGAGCAGGTGCGAGGGCAAAGTGGTCCCGGGGGAATGGCAACCTCTACGACCCAGCAACACAGCAATTCAGCCCGCTCGCCATCGAGGGCGCCCAGTCGCTGGTGCAGTCGCTGAATGCCGGCGGCGCCCCCAGCCTCCTGACCAGCACGCCCACCAGCGATGCACGCGATGTCCCGGTCGCGCAGCGTCTGGTTCTGCGGTTTTCGCAGCGCATGGCAGTAGCCAGCCTGAACGGCAGCACCGTCACCTTGCTCGGCCCCAGTGGACCGGTCGCCGTTCAGTCCGTGGCCGTGGAGGGCGGGGTGCTTCTGTTCGTGACCCCGCGCCAAGAATTGCTGCCCGCCACCGCCTACACCTTGTTCGTGCAAGGCGCCACCGACCAGTTCGGCCAGGCGTTGCCGCTGACCGCCATCGGTTTCAGGACCGCGCGTATGGGCGCTCAGGCGGGTGCGGGCAAGCAACCCGTGCGCAGCGTGGCGCAGGCCGTGTTCGCGGCGGCCCCTGCAGTCGCATCCGAGGCGGCAGGCGGCATCGGGGCCGCAACGGCTGGCGCCGTCCAGACCGCCGCGGGCGGTATCGCAACCCCCAAGACCCCGGCAGTGGCCAACGCCGCGCTCGCCGCGACCACCCAGGTGGCGGTCGAGGCCGACGAGGACGATGACGTCTGGGTGCCTGGCGTCAACAGCTTCCGAGGCCAGTTCGGCGGTCAATGGCGACGCGGCAACCGCGAGGTCTCCAAACAGCATCGGCCGAAGAACTCGCGTCTGCGCCGCACGCTGTACGGCTACCCGGAGTTGATGAAGCTCACGCCGGCCGATGTCGCCGAGCGTCGAATCCCGGATGTCACGCCGCCGCCCGATGGCGTGACAGGCGTGGCAGGTCAGGTGTTGCGCCTGAACGGTCGCCCCTTGGAAGGGGCCACCTTGTCCATTGGTGCACAGAAGGTGGTCACTGATGACAACGGCGAATTCCTGCTCGCTGGCGTGCCCAGTGGGCGCCAGGTGCTGGTGATCGATGGCGAGACCGCCGCGCGTGGCAATCGCCACTACGGACGCTATGAGTACGGCGTCAAGGTCGAAGACGGCAAGACCACCATGCTGCCCTTTGTCATCTGGATGTCGCGCCTCAACCCGCGCACGGTGACCATTCCTTCTCCCACCACTGATGATCTGGTGGTGACCAACCCGCAGATTCCAGGCATGGAACTGCGCATTCCGGCCGGCATGGTAATCCGCGATGCCCAAGGCAAGATCGTCACCGAGATCAGCATGACCGCGATACCGGTGAACCAACCGCCGTTTCCGCTGCCTCACATCGAGGTGCCGGTGTACTTCACCATCCAGCCTGGCGGTTCACGCCTCGAAGGCCTGAACGTCAACGCCAAGGGCGCACAGCTGATCTACCCGAACTATCCGAATGCCGCGCCTGGTACGCGCATGACGTTCTGGGACTACGACGCGCTCAACCGCGGCTGGTTCGAGTACGGCCACGGTACGGTCACCGCCGACGGCAAGCAGGTGATGCCCGATGCGGATGTGCGCATCTACGAGTTCAGTGGCGCGATGATCACCACCTTCTCGCCCGAATCACAGGCGCCTCCGGTGGGGCCGCCCCCGAACTGCCAGTGCGACACGAACGCAGGCGATCCGGTGGATACGAGCACGGGCCTCTTTCTCAATAAGGAAACCGATCTGGTAATTCCGGACGTGATGCCCATCAGCATAGGGCGCGCGTACCGCCAGGCCGACGAGACCTCACGCGCTTTCGGTATTGGCACCAGTCTGTCTTACGACATCTTCCTGGTCGGCGGTTACGACACAGCAAGAGATCAGATCAAGCCATACGCTTACCTGATTCTTCCCGACGGCGGGCGAATCTACTTCAAGCGCGTCTCCGGCGGCACCGGTTACACAAGCGCCGTGTTCCAGAGCGTGGCAGCGCCCGGCAGTGCCTACTACGGCGCCATCATCAAGTGGGACAACCAAAGCTATCCGGGCGCCGACTGGAGCCTGCTGCAGAAGAACGGGACCGCTTACTATTTCCCTGGCACGGGCGACGGCGGTGGTTCAGCGCGCTCTTCTGCCTTGGTGGGCATCAAAGACCGGCTGGGCAATACCATGCAGCTCATCCGTAGCAACTATGCCTCCAGCCCAGGCAGCAGCACCCCGCAAAACTTCGGCAATCTGACTCAGATCATTTCGCCCAACGGGCGCAACGTCTACCTGAGTTACGACGCAGCAAATCGGGTCACACAAATCAAGGACGACTTGCAGCGCACCGTCGGCTACACCTACGATGCACAGGGCCGTTTGACCCAGGTCACGGATCCGATGGGCAAGACGATGCAGTACACGTGGGCCAGCCAGACGGTGCCGGCTGCGAACTCCGTTGGCGGCTTGATCAAGAGCACCAACATGCTCACGGTGGTCGACAAGAACGGCAACACCATGGTCACTAACGTCTACGACGCGAATGGCCGGGTGGCAACGCAAACCTATGCAGACGGCAAGACCTACACTTTTGCCTATACGCTTCTATCGGCCAGCCAGAGCATCCCTGCAGGTTCTTTCGACTCGGTCAAGCAAACGGACGCGACCAACGAACGTGGCACTGTCACGCGTTATGTGTTCAACGCCAATCAGGCGCTTATCAGCGTAACCGCCGGCCAGGGAACACCGATCGCCCAGACAACCAGCTACATCTGGAACACGACCACGAACCTGCTGGACAGCGTCACCGATGCCTTGGGTCGCACCACAACCTACCAGTACGACAGCTTGGGCAATGTCACGCAGGCTACGGCAGCCTCCGGCACCAGCAGCGCCATCACCACGAAGGTCGCCTGGGACCGTAACTTCGCCCGCCCCACCGCGATCACGGATGCGAACAACAATAAGACCACTTTCAGTTACGACAACCTGGGCAACCTCACCCAGAGCACAGATGCGCTGAATCACAGCACGATCGTCGCCTACGACAGTCAAGGTCGTCCAACGAGTGTGAAGGATGCGCAGAGCAACACCACAACATTGACCTACAGCGGTGCCGACCTGCAGAGTGTTCGCGATCCGCTGGGAAACACCGTAACTTGGTACGCCGATGCGGGCGGGCGAACCACGAGCGCGACCGATGCTCTGGACAAGCGCAGCTATCAGGTCTATGACGGCTTGAATCGCATGACGAGCTCCACCAACCCCAGGGGGGGGGCGTGCAGGTCACTTACGACGGCAACGGCAACGTGCTCACGCAGGTGGACGAGAAGAACAACACCACCAGCTATGTCTACGATGGGCGCAATCGTCTCACTCAAATGACCGATGCCCTCAATCACACCAACACCATCGCTTACGAGCCTGGTGGGCGCGCGAACAAGGTCGCCGACAACAAGGGACAGATCACCAGCACAAGTTACGACGCGCTCGGTCGTCCGACCCAGGTCAGCTACGGTGCCACCGCTGGCAACAGCACTCCAGTTAGTACCGTTACCTTGACTTGGGACGCAGGCAACCGGCTCACGAAGATCGTGGACTCGATGGGTGGCACCATCACGCGTGAATACGATGCGTTAAATCGCTTGACCAAGGAAACCACACCCCAAGGCGGCATCAACTACACCTACGATGCCGCGGGCCGACGTAAGAGCATGACGGTGGACGGCCAGCCGCAGTTGCGTTACACGTGGGACGCGACCAACCGTCTCACGGAAATTCAGCAGGCCGCAGGAAGCACCAACGGCAATGCGATCCAGACCGTCGGCTTCGGCTACGACAGTGCTGACAGGCGCACCAGCGTCACTTATCCCAACGGGATCGTGGCCAGTTACGACTGGGACAAGGCGAGCCGCCTTACAGGGATTGGCTATAGGAAAGCCGACGGCACCTTGGTTGGCGATCTAATCTATACCTACGACGGCAACAGGCAGCGCACTGGCATGAGCGGAAGCCTGGCCCGCGTCGATGCTGGTACGCCGGTGAGCATCACCCAGTTCAACGCCAACAACCAACTCACTCAATGGGGTAGTCAGACCCTCACTTATGACGCCAACGGGAATTTGACCAGCGACGGTACGAGCACCTATCTCTGGGACGAGCGCAATCAGTTGACGAGCATCAGCGGCGCTGTCACGGCCAGCTTTCAATACGATGCTTTTGGCCGCCGGACGGGCAAGACCGTCGGTACCAACTCCACCGGGTACCTGTATGACCGGGGAAACTTTGTCCAGGAGAAGTCGGGCTATGGTAGCGGCACGAGCGTGACGGCGAACCTCATCAGTGGCCCTAGCTTGGATGAGTTGTACCAGCGACAGACGACCGCGGGCAACCACAGCATGCTCACGGACGCACTGGGTAGCGTGCTAGTGGCCACGGATGCCAGCCAAGCTAACATAGTTAGCTACAGTTATGACGCCTACGGCAAGACCACGCAGACGGGTACCAGCGACAACAGCCAGCAGTACACCGGGCGCGAGAATGACCAAACGGGGTTGTACTACTACCGGGCGAGGTATTACAACCCGGCTTGGGGACGGTTCATCTCCAAGGATCCGATCGGGTGGGACAGTGGGCAGACCAATGGGTTTGCATATGTCGGGGGAAACCCTCTGAACTATAGCGACCCCACGGGTCTGGCGCCTCAATGCAAGTGGGTTGGGTTTGTGCTTGAATGCAGTACAGCGCCACCATTGGTCGGTCCAGACGGGATTCCGGTTAGCCCACCCGGGATTCCGTGGCCAAAGCTTCTGCCTCAGTCTGTTGTCGATGCCTGCATCAAAGCTACAGACTGGCTGAGGGATCGGATGTTCTCAGGCGGCGGCGGGCAGGCAACACCAGCGCCCAAACCCAACGCAAACCCTATCACTGGAGAACCCGGGTGTGAAGCCGAATGCATTAATAGTAAGGGAAATCGTAAACAAACTCGCCGGTACGGGCCCGATGGTTTTCCTGAAACTGACACCGATTGGGATCACAGCCATGATGGTCTTGGCTCGCCTCATTCGCACGACTGGACTCGCCCGGCCGACGGCAGTCGCCCGACCCATCAAGATCGAGGTCCAGGGCGTCAACCAATCCCCGGGGATCCCGGTATCCCTAAATGACCAAGAGGGAGCAGGGTCCGGCTGTTCGATTGTCAAACATGAGCAGAGAGCAACATCATGGTTTTCCTAGCAATATCCATCAATGGTTTGAATGAGGCGCTACGCATAGCAACACCGGCAAGGTTTGCCGTTTGGTGTGGCGCAGATGCGCTTTCGGAAGAAGAATACACAGCCCGTCAGTACCAAAATTTATCTCGTTTTACCTATGAGTTAGGTGACAGGGATGAAGGCGCTTTAGCGGACGCCGCTCAAACGATTCGCGAACACCATCCCGATGAGGTCATCTGGATTGAGGCAGCATCGCTTGAGTAGTTAGGTCACATAGCCTAATTTCCCTGCCTGGCATCGGGGGAAGTAGGCAATGAGGTACGGTGTGTTCGGGAAGACAAACCGAAGTGATTTATTCTCATTTCAAGGTAAAGGCATCCCGATCGCATTGTTTGGGTAGTAATAGAAAACCCAGTCAGAGTATTTTTTCAGCCGATTGAAGTTTTCGAAAGGCGGTATAAAACGCACTTGGCGTACGGGCTCTTTGCCCGAGCGGCTGTGTATTCCCATTACCCCGCCCTCAGGTGACAACAACAATGCCCAGTCTTGACGCCGAGTGACGGGATCCGGATAGAGCTGACGCAGATAGCGTCGTGGCAGCGGATATCGCGGATCGCGCAGCAATGCCTCCAACGTCGGAGGAAACCGCGGCTGGCCTGGCGGGGTGGCCTCTACATACAGTTGCAGCGCACGGCGGTACTGGGCACCCACATAGAGCAGTTGATCTTCGGCTTCACGCCGGTCGGCGAGCGTACCGATCTGCAGCGCCGACACGCTCACTACACCCAGCATCGCGATGAAGATCAACAGGGCCAGCAGCGCGAACCCTCCGATTCTTCTTGAAGGTCGTCGCTTCGCGAGCGTCATAACGAACCGAAGGGTGTACCGTTTCGAGTCGAGCCTGGCGCACCGCTGCGCAGGTCGTACAGCTTGCCGCTGTCGGGGTCCCCTGGCGCCACCAGCACCCAGGTGTCGGTGTTTTCGGTGACGGGGTCGATCGGCAATGCGTGCAGATAGCGCTTGGTCACCAATTCCTGGAGATCTTCCGGATAGCGGCCTGTGTCACGGAAGTATTGATCGATGGTCTTGCGCGTGATGCGCAGGTTCTCCTTGAGGATGGTCTCCTTTGACCCGTCGATGCTGTGGAAGTAGCGCGGCAACGCGAGCGACAGCAAGAGCGCCACGATGCTCAGGACCACCAGCAGCTCGATCAGGGTGAAGCCGCGGGCGAGTTCGCGTCCGCAACGTCGCGATGATGAGGAAGATTGGAACAACGACATTCGGACTACCACCGTTTGTAGGGGATGCCATCGAGACCCGTGGCCTGCGAGCGCGAATACACGTCGAAGATATCGCGCCCCTCGGCGGGCGCATCGGGTTCGCTGTCGTAGCTGCGCTTGCCCCAGGTGTCGGCATCACTCAGGGCCGGATTGCGCACCATCGGGTCCCTGGGAAGGCGGCGCATGAAGTACATCTTCTGTTTTGTTGGGTCGCGCACATCTTCCACCCCCTCGACCAACACCTGCAGCGTGGGCGGGTAGCCACTGTCGCCCACGTGCCGCAGCATGCGCCCCGTGTCATAGGCTTGCTTGTAGGCATCGATCCCGACGCGGATGTCGCGCAGGGCCAGCCGCAGGTCCTTCTCCCGAGCGCGTTGCACCTCCAACTGAGTGACCGGCAGCACCAGTGTGGCGAGTACGGCAAGAATGGCCAGACTCACCAGCAACTCGATCAGCGTGAAGCCGCTCTGCAAGAAGCGAGCGGGCGGAGTCATCTTGATCGCCCCGAGACATGCTGTGCGTGCGTGCGCCATGGCTATTGCTGCGGCGCTCCGGTGATGGTCAGGGTCTGGATGGGTGTGGGCAGCGATACAGCAGCACCGCCGAATCCGGTGGGCGTGATCGACAGCACCCGCAGCTGGGTCGAAGCGGTGGGCTTGAGTGCCATGAGGGTGAGGGTGACCAGCGCGCCTTGACTGCTAGCGCCTTGGGGTGCACCGACGGCCCGCGTGGCGTTGATGAAGATCTGGCCGGTGGAGGCGTCCACGCGTTGCGAGAACGAAGTTTGCACACCATCTGCGTTGAGGGCCGTGCCCTCGGCGACGTTCACCAACTGCAGAGCCGAGGGGTCGTAACCCAATACCAGGGCGGCACCGCTGAGTGGCTGTTGTGCGCTGAGTATCAACTGCTGCTGCACGCTGGTGCCTGCTACGACCTGTGTCGCGCCCGACCACGCCAAGTTGGTTGGGCCTGTCGCACCAGAGCCGACAGCGCCAGCGATCGGGCCCACCGCGCCCACGTTGCCATCGGACCCCGCGACGGCCGGGCTGTCGAGCGGATTGCCATTGATGTCCACGCTGCTCGTGGTTCCGAACGATGAGGATGGACTGCCAGACGAGAGGCCGCTGGTGCGGTTCGATGGCGTGGTCGCTGAACGAGATGACTTACCGGTTTCTGTGCCAGTGCCGGTGCCGGGAATAGGTGCCACCGGTGCCGCAGCGCCACCTAAAGACAGTTCGGACACGCCGCGCAGGTTGGACTCGGTACCTGAGGCGAAATCGATCAATCGCGCCTCCGGTCGCAGTGGATTGCGGATCAGGCGCGGCGTGATCGACAGCACGATCTCGGTGCGCTTCTTGGAGGTCGTGCGATCCGAGAAAAACCGCCCCACATACGGCATGTCTCCCAATCCGGGAATCTTGGTCACGGTGGCGCTGTCCTCGTCGTTGATCAGGCCCGCCAGAATCTGCGTCTCGCCATCCTTCAGGCGCAGCACCGTCGACGCTGATCGCGTTCCGATCTGATAGGCGACCGTGCCCGTGGTGGTGGTGACTTGACTCGCGATGTTGCTGACCTCCAGCGCCACCTTGATCGAGATCTCGTTGTCGATGGTGATCGTGGGCGTCACTTCTACCTTCAAGCCGACATCCAAATACTGGATGCTTTGCGATACGAAGCCGGTGGACGTGGCTGTAGAGGTGATGTTGGGCACCTTCTCGCCGATCAGGATCTTGGCGGCCTCGCGATTCTTGACACGAATTTTCGGATTCGCTAGCAGCTTGACATCGCTGTCCATGCCCATCAGATTGAATGACAGTGGCGAGATGGTCGCACCCAGTGTGGTGCGATTGAGGTGGCGCAGATCAGCGACCGTGAGCGTGCCGCCAGCGGTCGACGGCAGCGGTGTCAGGGTGAGCTTGGACGGATAGGTGATCCCCAATTCGTCGAGCCGGTTCTTGTTGACCTCCAACACCGACACCTCCAGCATGGTTTCGGGGGTAGGCAGATCCTGCAACGCCACGATCTTCTCGGCCATCTCGATCACCTCCGGGGTGTCGCGCATCATGACCATGTTCTGTGCCTTGTCCACGATCAGGTTCTGGATCTTCAGGATACCTTTCAAGGTGGTGGCCATCTGCTCGGCTTCGACGTTGGTGAGATAGAAGGTGTGCACGCTCAACGCTTGGTAGTCTTTCTGCTTGGCCGGCAGATTGGGGTAGACGAGGATGGCGTTGGTGTTGATGACCTTCTGCTCCAACTGATTCGTCATGAGCACCACTTCGATGGCATTCTTGACCGTCACGTCCTTGAGGTAAACAGACGTTTTCTGATCGGCCTTGATGTCTTTGTCCAGCACGAAGTTGATGCCGGAGGTGGCCGAGAGAACGTCGAACACTTGCTTGAGCAACGCGTCCTTGAACTCAATGGATATCTTGCGTTGCAACGCTTCGGGGGGAACCTGTTGCGCGGACGATTTGGGCGACTTGTCCACGATGGACTGCAGCAAAGCACGAGCGGCGCTGTTGTAGGGGTCTTCGGCCAGAATGGCACGCGCCTTGGCCATGGCGGCGGCGTTGTCCTTGGCATCCAGTGCGAATTGCGCATCCAGTTGCATTCTGGCCAGACGCGCCTCACGTTCGAGGCGATCGAGCTCAATGGCGGCGCGCGCATTGTTCGCGTCGATCGCCAGGATGCGACGCAGAAGCTCGGTTCGTTCCCCTGCGCCAGCCGATGCAGGCACTGCTTGTACCCGCGCCATCAAGTCGTTAATCGCACGCTCGCGCAACGCGAGGAACGTGATCTGCAATTCTGGATTGCCGGGGTTCTTGATCAGCGCGGTGCGCAGCTGCGTCAGACTTTCTTCCACCTTGCCTTGCTCGAATGCCCAGCGGGCTTCCTGAATTACTGGCGACTGAGCGCAACCGAGCAGCAGTGCCAAAGCGGCGACGGCGGTCGTGACCGCACGGATTGCGCGGCTATCCAAATGCCGAGGCGAGGATGTGAGGCGGGCGCGCCAACGGTGCATCGTTGTTGCGCAAGATAACTTCCTTGGCGGTTGCTTGGTCGCGCTACCTGGTTTAGCAATGCGGCCTGGAAATGGTGTGTTCATTCAATCTGGAGCGTTTGCTGTTCGTGCAACGGCAGGTATTCGAAGGTCATGGTGGGCGGCGTAATGGCCAGCACTTTGTATTGGGTGTTGACCATGTCGGCGGTGCCTACCACCAGCGTCATGTCGCCATCGGACAGGAAGACACGCCAGGTCTCGCCGGACTGTTCCTTGCCCAGGTAGGTGAAGGGCAGCGATGGCGCGGCGAGCGCTTGCGCCGCTGGCGGCGCGGAGGCGGCTGGCGCCGGCGGCGCCCAACTGCGTGCGGCAAACAGCCCCCGCTTGAAGTCGCGTTCGGAGTGGCCGATCAACCTCTCACGCGGCACCAGAGGCAATACCGTACCTGTCGAAAGCGTTGCTGCATCCGCAGGGGTTCCCAATGGCGCAGATACCGTGATCACAGGTGACGAGTTCGAGCTCTTGGGCGTTGGGCGCGGCGTACTCTCGACCACGACCAAGGACTCCTCGCGAGGCCCCCAAACGGCCAAGTACAACGACACCAGCATGGCGCTTCCCAGCAAGAGATGTCGACGTTTCAATGGCGCCCCTGTGCCATTGAAGCTGTGCGTGCAGGCGCAAAGGCCTCGGATATTTGCTGGGATGGCATCGGCACCGGCTGCAAGGCCGGTGCAGAAGATGCTGGCAGTGCCACATGGCGCAAGTACAACGTCCAATGCAGTCGCGCCTCCAGCGCGTCGGCCTCCACTGATTTGCGCCTGAGCTGGATCGAATCCAATGCGACGAAAGGCATGCGCAGCAGGGTCGTTTCGCAAAAGTCGCGCAGGTCGCCGTAAGCACCACTCAGGGGGATAGAAAGCCCTTGCTGGATGAACTTACCCTTGGCGTCTTCGGCGCGGTCGTAGTCCGCCTCTGCCAGCGTCAGACCGGCGCGCTTGGCGTAGTTCAGAAACGCACCAAGGTGCTCTTCGAAAAGGCGCTCCTCGCCAAGGACCTCGTAGAAAGCCTCGGCATGTGCGGCCGCGGAAGCCGCCACAGGCACAGAACGCTCAGTTGTTTGCAGGGCGCTTTGCTCGGCGATGCCCGCCTGGATCGATAGCTTCAGCTGCTGGTTCTGTGCCTTCAGCCAGGGCTTCACGCCCCATTGCATCGAAGCGGCCGCCACCAGCAGCGCGGCACCGATCCAGATCAGCGCGTTCTGGCGTCCCAGGGTCAAGCGCAATGCCAGAGCAATGCTACGCCAGGGCACCTGTCTCACGGATTCTCCTTGCGAGGGGCGTTTTGCGCGGACGCCGCTCCCGGTGCGGGATATCCCCAGGTCAGCTCCAGTGTGAATTGCACCGGGTGATAAGGGTTCTTGGTATCGACCTGATGTTTCTTCAGCAACGCTGAGCGAATTTCAGGGCGTTGCTTCAGCCGCTGTAAATAGTCAATCATGTCTTCGACCGATGCCGCTTCGGCGGAGAGACTCAAAATGGAGCGATCCGCATCGGGTTGCAGCGTCAACAAGGCCACGCTCTGAGGTGTGGCCTGCTCGAGCGTATCGAACAGATCACGCCAAGGAAGGTTCAGGCGGCGGACGGCACGGTTGATCGCGCTGGTCTGTTCAGGCGTCATCGCAGCCAACGCGCGACGTTGCGCCAGCGTCCGCGTTCGAATGCGTTCTTGGACATCCTCTAGGCGCTCGGTCAGTGCTTGGCGGTCATCCATCAATGGACCTACGTTTTGAGAAGCCAGGCCACAGCTCAGTACGCCGAGTGCGAGGATCAGCAGCGCGATGCGCGTAGGCGCAAAACGCGCCGCTGTTGGATGCGCAAAATCGATGCGAATCGGCTTCATGCCTGCGCCTCTTCGCGCGGGCGCTCTGGTGTTGCACGACCTCCCCGACCTGCCGTCGCATCGTCCGACGCCGATGACAGCTGCAAATGGCGGATACGGCACGCATCGACATTCCACCCATGCCAGCCCGCCGTCAGTTCGCCACTCACGTAGAGGACGGGAGGTAGCGGCAGACCCCATTGCAAGCTAGCGCGCAGCAAGAAGGTACGTAAGGCATCCAAACTCGTGGGTGCTGTCGAACGTAATTGCGAGATGGCCACGAGGCGGCCGCGGTCGGTGGCTGCCAGCACCGTGTGTTGCGCATCGATGCGGGAAAACCAAGCCCGGGGTTCACGCATGAGAGGTGCCGATGCATTCCAGTCATGCACGAATTGCGGCTGTATGCATTCCAATCGCACGCGCTGTTGCTTCGCGGCAATCTGAAAGCCATATAGCAACGCTTTGGGCAGCGCGCAGACCAAGAACGGGCCGCGAGCGCGCCAGTCAGCCAGGCAGATCCAGTCCTCGGGCGTATCGCCAAACAGCGACGCGCTGCGAAGACTGGCGACGCGCTGCAGTTCGCGCGGGCCGTTGACCTGAAGGGGTGCGCTGAGCACGAACAGGCGCGCCAACGTGTCTTCCATCAGTACCGTGCAACGCGCCTCGGGTGGAAGAAGTTGGAGCACCTCCGTCAGCGCTTTGGAAAGGGAGTCTTTTCCCGGCGCGTCTAGGCCGTTCCGTTGAGCAACACGTTGCCAATTGGATGCGTTGGATGAACGCTTCTTGTATCCGTCCAGCACCAGGCCGGACTCGGTCAACGCCAGCCGATAGCGTTCAGGACTGAAGAGTGACACGCTTGACCTCCTCCAGCGTGGTGATGCCATCACGTGCCAGGCGCAATGCCGCATCGCGCAGGCTTCGGGTGCCGTGGCGTGCTGCCGCCTCCTTCAGCTGGCGCACCGGCGCCTTGTTCACGATCAATTCGCGCAGTTCGTCGTTCAACGACAGGATCTCGGCGATGGCCGTGCGCCCTTTGTAGCCCGTGCCACGACAGTCACCGCAGCCGGTGCCGGCACGCAAACGATAGCCAACTACGTCGCTGCCACTCAGGCTCAGTCGGGCCAGCATCGCGGGGTCGGCTTGGACATTGCTGGCACAGTGCGGACAGTTGTTGCGCACCAGTCGCTGCGCCCAGATGCCGTTGAGCGCAGAGACAAAGGCATAAGGGTCGATGCCCATGTGGCTGAAACGCCCAAACACATCGAACACATTGTTGGCGTGCACGGTGGTCAGCACCAGATGGCCTGTCAACGCCGATTGCACGGCGATCTCGGCGGTCTCGCGGTCACGGATTTCGCCCACCATGATCTTGTCGGGGTCGTGCCGCAGGATGGAGCGCAGGCCTCGGGCGAAACTCAGTCCCTTCTTGTCGTTGACCGGGATCTGAAGAATGCCCGGCAACTGATACTCCACCGGATCCTCGATCGTGATGATCTTGTCGCGTCCGTTGTTGACCTCGGTCAGTGCCGCATACAGGGTCGTGGTCTTTCCTGAGCCGGTAGGGCCTGTGACCAGGAGCATGCCGTAGGGCTCGTCGCTCAACCGGCGCAAGGCGATCAATGATTCCTTGTCAAAGCCCAGCGCCTCCAGCGACAGCGCGCCATAGGCCTCGATCATGGCTCGTTTGTCCAGGATGCGGATCACCGCATCTTCGCCATGGATGCTGGGCATGATCGATACCCGTAGATCGATGTCGCGACCACTGGATTCGACCTGGAAGCTACCGTCCTGCGGAATGCGTCGTTCCGAGATGTCCAGTTCGGCCAGCACTTTCAGGCGCGAAATCACCTGCGCGGCAAGTTCGCGACCGGCGATCGAGCGTGCATGGTCCAGCACACCGTCGATGCGGTATTTGATGGTCAGGCCCGCAGCCGTACTCTCCAGGTGCACGTCGGAGGCAGCAGCGCGCAATGCGTCGTAGAGGGTGGAGTTGACCAACTTGACGGCCGGACTGGCCGCCTCGCTCACGGAGGCAAAGGAAAGCACCTCGGCAGTGCGCCCTTTGCGATCGTGTTCATTGGCTTCGGCCACGACGTTGTCGACGGCGCGCACCAACTGTTCCTGCTTGACAAGGTAAGCGTGAATGTCCGTGCGGAGCGCTAGCTTGAAAGTCAGCGGCGTTCCCGCGCGCGCCGTCAGCCACGCTTGCGAATCCTCGTCGAAGGGATCGGCGATGACCCCCAATGCCTCCTCCGAAGTCTGCAGCAGCACGGCCGGGCGACGCATCGCCTCTGCCAGAGGCACCCGGTCGAACCGGGGACGGGCTTGGTCCATCTGCGCCGTCTCGATGACCGGCCATCCGAACACCTGCCCCAGCCAAGCCGTGAGCGAACGCAACTGCCCAGCGTAACGTTCTTCCAATTCGATCATGGGCGACAGTCCCTTGACATTGGCACGTTCGCGCACGGCGCGCAGGAATTCGATGGTAGGCGCCGCCTGCGGCTCTAGGCTACCGGCGCCGGAATCCATCTCCTGTGCACTGGGGTCGATCGGAGCTGCCCAAGTCGTCGTGTTCATTGCAGCGAGGTCGCCAGATCAAAAATAGGCAGATACAGCAACACCACGATACCGCCCACGATGATCCCTATGAGCAGCATCATGATCGGCTCGAAGGCGCGGGTGAAGCGCTCGATGAAGCGTGAGATGTCGTTGTCGTAGAAGTTGGAGGCCTGGATCAACATGTTGCCCAGTTGGCCAGAACGCTCGCCCACGCGCAGCATGCGAAAAGAGATCGAGGTCGTCAGTTCTTGATCGTGAAAGGTTTCAGCAAAAGAGGCGCCCGACTCGATGATGCCGCGCGCGCGTTGCAGTGGTGCCAGCATCCGTTGCGAGACCACGCCCTCGCACATGCGCAGGCCGCTCACCACCGGGATGCCGCTTTCCAGCAACATGCCCAGCGTCAGGTAAAGCCGAGACATCCCGTACAGTCGCACCCGCGTGCCCACGGCTGGCAATCGTGCCACCCAACTAGATAGCGCCCCATTCTTTCGGAGTCGAAGCGCCATGGCGACAAGCGTCGCGAAGACGATGGTAGTCACTGCCGCTGCCACGGCCGTATGTTCGACCAGAAAATTTCCCGAACGCAGCAGCCAGGCCGACATAAGCGGCAACTCGCGACCAGAGTCCTGGTAGATGGAGGCAAAGCGCGGCACGACATATCCCCCCAAAAAAGTCGTTACCAGAGCGCCGACCACCAGCAAGATGGCAGGATAGATGCAGGCGCTGACGATCTTGCTTCGTACCACGTCCACCCGTTGCTGGTACTCCACGTAGCGTGCCAGTGCTGCGGGCAGTGCGCCGGTGGTCTCGGCCGCCTGCATCAATCCGATGTACAGGGGCACAAAGACTTGCGGCATCGCCGTGAGGGCCGCCGAGAAACGCTGGCCTTCTCGAATCAAGGTGATCAGACGTTGCAGGATGGCTCGGGCCTCGGGGGCGGTTTCCTTCTCGCTCAAGCCTTCCAAGGCTTCGATCAATGTCAGACCCGCCGAGAGCAAGGCATGCAACTCTTGACTGAACAGCAGCAACGAAAAGCGCTTGTTGCGCCAACTCAGCGTGCCACGAGTCGCACGCACGCGTCGCAGGCCGAGCACTTGTTGAGGTTGCTGATGCAAAAGGCGCAGCGCATCCGCTTCGTTGAGCGCCTCGATGCTCAACAACTCGATCGCATCCGAGCGAGCTGACAACACGCGCGCCTCAAACTGCACACTCGACTCCCGCAACTGACCGTCGGCTTGTGGTCATGGTCGAACGATATCGGCGTCTACGCCGCTGCCGCCCGGCTGGCCATCTTTGCCGTAGCTGATCACTTCGTACTCGCCGTTGGCGCCTGGCGCGCGATAAACATAGGCGCGTCCCCAAGGGTCCAATGGCGACTCCCGCTTGAGGTAGGGTCCGCTCCATCTGGCTGCGGCGCTGGCTGGCGCCACCATCAGGGCTTGCAGGCCTTCTTCTGTGGTCGGATAGCGACCTACGTCCAGGCGGTAGGTGTCCAGCGCTTTCTCGAGAGCCTGAGCTTGGGCCTTTGCGGTGGTGGCCTCTGATTTGCCGATCTGCGAAAAATACTTGGGACCCACGTAGGAGGCGAGCAAGCCGATGATGACCAGCACCACTAACAGTTCCAACAAGGTGAAGCCTGCCTCCCTCTCACGCGGTTGGGCTCGGATTGAGCATCGGGTGGCGATGCGTGTCTGACGCGCTTCGCACGCCATGGCTTTCATGTTGTCCGAACAATGCACGATATACGGCTCATGGTTGAAGATAGGTCATGGACGTGGTGGCGCGGTGCGAGGATCGAGGCGAGCTAGCGCTCGCGCGCTCGTGGTTAACGCCTCCAGAAACGCGATCAGGTCTTGGCGCTCCATGGGGGTCAGTAGCAGCGTTCGGCCTTGTTCATTGCTGCGGTAGTAGACCTCGTAGTCCACTGCTTGCGACAAGGTGGCAACGCTGCCGTCATGCATGTAGGGGCTGGTGACGGCCACGTTGCGTAGGCTGGGTGTGCGGAAATTGCCGATGTCCTTCGGCTCAAGCGTGACGACAAAACGTCCCAGTTCCGCGAAGTCATCGTCCGACAGAATGACTTGATCTAGTGGCAGGCCCTTGAGTTTCTGGGAGGCCAGTCGAGTAGAGAGTTGGGCAAGGTTCCCGCTGATGCGTTCCAGGCCCACAGACAAGGCGTGGAATTTGTTGTCGGTGAACAGGGCATGGTCACGATCGATGGTGTGGCACGTTGCACAGCGAGCGGTGCCGGTAAACAGTGCCAGGCCGCGCACGGCGCTGGCGCTCATGGCGCTCTTGTTTCCGCCAAAGGCGTAGCGGTCGAAGGGCGAATCGCCGGCGCGCAAAGTGCGTTGGTAGGCGGCAAGCGCACTCGCTACACGCTCAATACGTATGGTCGGCTCCTCGTCTGCGATGAACGCTTGGCGAAAATTTTTGACATACCCTTTGTCTTGTTCGATGACATGCAGTACGGCCGCCTCGTTAGGCATCCCCATCTCGCGTGGATTGGTCAGTGGGCGGGTGGCTTGACTTTCCAGCGTCGGCTCTCGGCCTTCCCAGAACTGGGAGCTGTTGTATGCCACGTTCAGCAGGCTGGGCGCATTACGGGTGCCCAAGCGCTCACCGACCCCTTTGGAGACCCGCAACCCGTCGCTAAAGTATTGTTCGGGCGCGTGACAACTGGCGCAGCTGTGAGCGCCATCGCTGCTCAAGCGCTGATCGAAGAACAGTTTTTTACCCAAATCCACCAGCGCAACACTTGCCGGCGCTTGTTCGAGATAGGGCAGGCCCAGAAGGCCCATATCGTCGGCCACGCCGGCTGCAGGCGTGCTCCTTGGCTGGGCGATCCAAGCCAAGATGACAGCAAAGCCTATGCCCGACAGAAGCGGGGATGCGACGCGCCAAAACAGGCGCCAACGCGCTATGGCGACCGTTTCAATCCGGTCTGAGGACGGTGACGACGAAACGGTACGCCTAAACGGCCATCGTGCCAATGAAACTGCTCCCTGACTTGTTTTATTGAAGTCCAGTCAACTAGCAGAGGGCAATTGCAAGGCCTCTGCGCTAACGGAAACGCTACAACTCTAACATTCTGTCGCACAACTGTCGTCGCCGAAATAGAACGGAGCCATCGCTGGAGTAATGGGATGGACACCTCGTTCGTACAAAGGGGTGTCCATCATCGGGCTCGATGCAGACGTCGTGATGGCCGCAGCGCAGCACTCATGCCGTGGGCGCGGTCCATGGCTAACTGTCTGGTGCCCCCTATCTTGACGGCCTAGACCTCCATCACACCGCCTCGTGGATCGGGAGCCAAGCAAGGATCTCTCCTTCACGCTTCCTGTACGGCGGCGGGAGGCCGAAGCCTGAATGAGTTGTGGCTCCAAGGATGCAGGCTCTGATGTCGCTGGAGAAACGCTGCAGCAAGGTCTTGTAGAGGACCTGCTCGCGCCAGGATGAACTGATCACGATATTCACATGCGGGAACTCGCGCAGCAGAGTCTCGAGCCGTGGCAGGGAGCAGAAATCCGTGCCGCCGTTGAGGATGTGCTCCTCACCTTCTGGGTGGAGCACGGCATCGAAGTCAAGGAACAGGATCACTCCGGACCTTCCAGTCCACTTTCACCAAACGGTTGCGTGGAGATTGGGATTTGGCGCGCTGCAGTAACTCTTACTCGCCTCTTGGTCTGGAGGCGAGGTTACTGAAGCAGTTACTGCACAATGCCTCGGAAGCACCCCGGACCGATGCGGAAGTAAGCGCAATGAAAAAAGCCCTAAGTAGTTGATTTACTTAGGGCTTTTGGACTTAAGCGGACAACCGCAAAAGTAATGTTGGTGGCTCTTCACGGATTCGAACCGCGGACCTGTGGATTATGATTCCATCGCTCTAACCGACTGAGCTAAAGAGCCGTTTCAGCGTTTTGCGCTGAGCCCAAAATTATAGCCCAGTCCGCGGGACTCTTTCAACCACCCGCCGGCAGCTTGCCCAATTCTTCCGTCACCAGCCGCACGATCAGCCGGTCCAGCGTCTGGACCGAGTAGTTCGCCACGTCGTGCCGCGTCTCCGAGCCCGGTCCGCTCGCGGGGTTCGCGCCCTCCTTGTAGGTCAGGAAAACGAAGCGCCCGCCCGTGTACTGGGCGATCTGGCGCTGGATGTATTCGCCCTGCTTGTCCAGGCCCGAGGCGCCGACGCTGAACACCTTGATGCCCTTGCCCAGCGCCGCGACCATGCTGTCGTCGTACTGCGGGCCGCCGTAGTCCAGGTGCGGCGGCGCGTCGGCCAACAGCACGACCAGGCGCGTGGTGCCCGTGCCGCGCCAACTCAGCTGGTGGACGGTTTCGGCCAGCGCCTCGTTCATCGCCTCGGGATAGTCGCCGCCGCCCGCGGCCTGCAGCCCGTTGAGCACGCCCTGGAAGGCGTCCAGGTTGTCGGTGAAATCGTGGCGGCGCACGACGAAGTCGTCGGTGACGTCGCGGTACGCCACCAGCCCGAAGCAGGTGTCGGGGCGGCTCGGCAGCCGCGCCACCTCGTCCGCGATGGTGCGCAGCGTGCCCTTGAGCTTGGCGATCTCGTCGGCCATCGAACCCGTGGCGTCGATCAGGAAGACCAGGTCGAGCTGGGCGCGTGCGGGCGCGGCGCCGGGCTTGTCGATCACCACGTCGACCGCGCTCTTCTGGCCGCGCTGCAGGAAGGCGGTGCCCTGCCGGCCGTTCTTGCGGACCGTGACCTCGTACATCTGGCTGTGCGTGCGGTCGAAGGCGAGCGGATGCAGCCAGGCGCGCCCGCCCGCATCCGTGCGCGCCCACATCGCGGCACCGCTGGGCGCCTGCACGGCCACCTCGGCATCGGGCACCACGGCGCCGCGCGCGTCGCGCACCTGGAGCAGGTAGCGCATGCTGACGTCGCGCTCGCGGTGGGCCACCTGGGTGCGGCGGCGGAAGTTCAGGTATTCGCTGAAGTCGGCGTTGTCGTCGACCATGCCGGCGGTGACGGGCTCGTTGGCCGGGCGTCCGGCCTGCGCGGGCTGGGCGATGCTCGCGCGCGGGGCCGGCGATACGGGTATGGGCGCCACGGCGACCGGTGCGGGCACAGATGCCGCCACAGGCGGCACGGCCGCGCTCAGCTCGCGGGCGCTCGAACCGTAGGCCTTCTTCTCGGCCGCCGCGGCCGGTTCCGCCTTGCGCAGTGCCTCGGGCGGTGCGGCGTCCAGGCGCCCCATCGTCGGCGCGGGGGTGGCCCTGGGTCTTTCGAGCTGCGCGTTCCGCGCGCCCGGGGTCTCGTGGGTCTGCACGGGCCGCGCGCAATGCGTGGCCGAGGGCGCCTGGAAGTTCGGCTCGGTCTGCGAGACCTGCAGGGCCGGTTGGGGCCAGCGCGCGTTGCTGCCGACGGCCGGGATCTCGGTCGCGCCGCTGGCGCTCCACAGGAACTGCGCGCACAGCAGCACGACCAGCGGGCGGCGAAAACGGGGAGCGAAGGGGTGGGCCATGGAAAGACTCCGGGTTGTGGAATGCAGGCTGATACGGCCGGCCCGCGGCCCCGGGGTTAAGCCGTGTGACTTTTTTTGTGGACGCGAACCCCGATGCCCTCCGCCGCCCGTACAAGCTCAGGTGAAAATCCGCCGATGTCTGCGCTCCCACGCGCCCCTTCCGCCAAAGCCGCCACCGAGCGCGACGCCATGCCCGACGATCAGTTGATGCTGGCCTACGCCCACGGTGACGCCGCCGCGTTCGACGTGCTCTACGCGCGCCACGAGGGCGGGCTGTTCCGCTTCGTCAAGCGCCTCCTGGGCGCGCGGCTCGTGGCGCAGGCCGACGAGGTGTTCCAGGACACCTGGGTGCGGATCATCTCGGCGCGCGAGAGCTTCTCGCCGCAGGGCGCCACCTGGCGCACCTGGGCCTTCACGATCGCGCACAACCTGGCGATGGACCGCCTGCGCGTGAGCGGCCGCGAGGTGACGCTCGATGCGCACCCGGACGACGACGGCGATGCCGTGCCCACGCTCGATCGCGGCGTGCGCGGGGCGGTCGATGCCGCCGCCCATCCGTCCGCCGAGGAGCTCGCCTTCTGGCGCGCCGCCGGCCGGCGCCTGCTGGCGTGCCTGGACGAACTGCCGGCCGAGCAGCGCGCCGCATTCCTGCTGCACCACGAAGACGGCCTCACCGTCGAGGCGCTGGCGGCGAGCCTGGAGATCGGTTTCGAGACGGTGCGCAGCCGCCTGCGCTACGGGCTGCAGAAGCTGCGCGGCTGCATGGAACGCTACCTGTCGGTGCTGGAGC
The DNA here is from genome assembly GCF_979257995.1 of Variovorax sp. AC194. Classification (NCBI taxonomy): domain Bacteria; kingdom Pseudomonadati; phylum Pseudomonadota; class Betaproteobacteria; order Burkholderiales; family Comamonadaceae; genus Variovorax; species Variovorax sp. AC194. Next base: position 1,163,997 of record NZ_OZ409823.1, read on the forward strand.
AACGCGCATGAGCAATGGCATCGATCTTCCCGACGACGGCGATCTGCGCGATGCGGCACTGCGCCGCGCGCTCGACCATGCGCCCGATCGCGATGCGGCGCCCGATCCGCGCACGCGCGATGCGATCCTGAAGATGGCGCACAACATGGCCGCAGCGCCACCGGCCTCCGCCGCCAACAACGCGAGCGCCGCGCCCTGGTGGCGCCGGCTGTTCGGCGGCGGCGACACGCGCGCGCGCATGCCCTGGAATGCGGCCTTCGCCACCGTGCTCGTGGCCGGCTTCGTGACCGTGCTGTGGCACCGCGAGCCGATACCCGATGCGAGGCTCGATGGCGAGGCTAAGGTCGCGAGCGCGCCGGCGCCGGCACCCACCGCCGCGCCGACGCCACCCGCGGCAGAGTCCGCGCCCAGCCCCGCAATCGCAGCGCCGCAGGCGCCCGCGGCAGAAGCACCCGCAGCGCCCGCGCGCGATGCGGTCAGGGAGGCGCCAAGTCGCGCCACGGCGGATGCTGCCCGCAAGCCTGCGCCGGCGACTGCCCGCAAGCAGGTTGAGGCGTCGCCTGCACAGGAGGCGAAGGCGACGCTTCCCGAGCCAGCCCCGACTGCAGCCCAGGCTGAAGCGCGATCGGCTGTGGTGCCTATCTCTCCGCCGCCTGCCATCGTTGCACCGGCGCCCGCACCTGCACCTGCGGCGGCAGCACCTCCACCGGCACTCGCGGCGCAGGCGCCGGGCGTCGCCGAGTCGTCCGCACGCGCGCGTCAAAAGAGCGAAAGCGCGCAGGACGAAAGAGAGCAGGAGAGGCGTGCTGCCTATGCCGCTCCGCCCGCGCCATCGGTGGCGCCTGCGCCCATCGCCGTGCCCGAAAGGACGCCGCCTGCGGTGGCCTCTGCGCCGGCCGCGCCGCCAGCGCCAGTGGCACCGGCGCCCTCGCAACGGGAACTGTCAGGCAACGTATCCGGCTCCGTTGCACGGGGAGGCAGTCCGAGTGCCGACGTCTCGGGCGCCCTGCGCGATGCGGCCCCGCCACGTGCCGCCGCCGCCAAGGCCGCAAGGTCGCCGGCGGGCGCGTCATCGTTCTCGGCGCTGGACCGCTGGACGTCCTTCGACATCACGCGCGCAGGCGCGGACGTGCGCCACGCACGCGGCGACATCGAAGGGCTGGCGGCATTGGTGAACACGGTGGCCCGCTCGGCCACGACGGCCGATGCGCCACTGGCCGCGCCGGTCGAGGCGCGCCTGTCGCTCTATCAGGGCGGCACGCTCGTCGCCGTGCTCGAGATCGCGGGCGACCAGGTGCGATGGACGCCGCAGCCCGGCGGCGGCGCATCGGTCGGCACGCCGCCGGCGCAGGCGCTCGCAGCGCTGCGGGCGCTGTTGACGCGCTAACCGCGCGCCACGCGATCGCCCTCAGGCGTTCTTGAAATCAGGCGCGCGCTTGTTCAGGAAGGCGTCCATGCCTTCCTTCTGGTCGACCGTGGCGAACAGCGCGTGGAACATCCGGCGCTCGAACATCACGCCGTCGCTCAGGCCGCTCTCGAAGGCGCGGTTGACCGATTCCTTGGCCGCCATCACCGAGATCTGCGAGAAGCCGCAGATGACGAGCGCGGCGCCCAGCGCCTCGTCGGCCAGCTTCTCGTAGGGCACCACGCGGCTCACGAGGCCGGCCCGTTCGGCTTCGGCGGCGTCCATCATGCGGGCGGTGAGCACCATGTCCATCGCCTTGCTCTTGCCCACCGCGCGCGGCAGGCGCTGCGTGCCGCCGGCGCCGGGAATCACGCCGATCTTGATCTCGGGCTGGCCGAACTTGGCGGTGTCGGCCGCGATGATGAAGTCGCACATCATCGCCAGCTCGCAGCCGCCGCCCAGCGCGAAACCGGCGACCGCGCCGATCACCGGCTTGCGGATCGAGCGGATGGTTTCCCAATTGCGGGTGATGTAGTCGCCCTTGTAGGTGTCGATGAAGCTGTACTTGGCCATCGCCGCGATGTCGGCACCGGCCGCGAAGGCGCGCTCGCTGCCCGTCAGGATGATGCAGCCGATGGCCTCGTCGGCATCGAAGGCCTTGAGCGCCTGGCCCAGCTCGGTCATGAGCGCGTCGTTGAGCGCGTTCAGGGCCTTGGGGCGGTTGAGGGTGATGATGCCGACCTTGCCTGCTTCGGTCCGCACTTCGATGTTTTCGTAGCTCATGGTGTCTCCGGGAAAGGTGAGGGAAAAGGGAAAAATCCGCTCGGGCCACTATACCGAGCGAGGCTTCTTGCCTGCTGACGCCCCGCGGCCTTCCAATTGAGAATTGCTCTCATCTAGAATGACCGCATGGAGTTCCCGATGCAAGAACATGCCGTGTTGCTGCGGGCCTATGCCCGGGTGCAGGAGCGCTGCTCGCGCCTGCTGGCCGAGCAGGCCGCACTGGTCGAGCGGCTGGAGGCGCAGGTCGTGCGCCTGCGCGGCGCGCTGGTGGCGCGCGATTCGGCCATCGCGATGGTGCGCGAAGAGCTCGCGGCGCGCGCGGCCGTCGGCGGTGCGCTGCCCAAGCGCCTGCACGCGCTGCTGTCGCCGGCCAGCCGGCGCCACGAGCGGCGGCCCGCCGCCCAAGCCCCGTCCGACCTGCGCGAAAAATCGGTGCTGTGCGTCGGCCGCGAAGAAGAGGCGCCGTCGCTCGCGCGCCAGCTGGTCGAAATCGCCGGTGGGCACTACCTGCACCACGACGGCGGCGACGATGCCGACGACCTCGCGCTCGAAGCGGGCCTGCGCGCCGCCGATCTCGTGATCTGCCAGACGGGCTGCGTGAGCCATGGCGCCTACTGGCGCGTGCAGGACCATTGCCGGCGCACCGGCAAGCCCTGCGTGCTGGTGGGCGAGCCGCAGCCGATGCTGTTCGTGCGGCAGCAGCCCGCGGCGACCGAAAACGCCGGCTAGCCGGCCAGCCAGCCCGTCACTTTGGCGGCGTCGTGCGTGAACAGGCGCCAGGTCGTCACGCCCGTCGGCAGCGTGAGCGGCAGCCGCAACAGCTTGCGATCGCGCGCGACGATGGCTGTGAGCTTCGTCGCGTCGCCCAGGTAGAGCGCCAAGTCATCGAGCTTGGCGATGCGCCAGGCTTGCGCAGACTTCTTCTTGCCGCCGGCGGGCAGCTCGATGCCGATCCACTCGTCGTTCGCGGAGAACCCGGCCTTCTCCGCCGCACCGCCGCGCAGCACCACCTTCACCTGCACGCTGCCGTTGGCTTCGGCCACGCGCAGGCCGAGCACCTGCGCCTGCTGCGACGGGTCTTCGAGCGTCGCCACGCCGTGCGCGCGCAGCAGCTGCGCGAGCGGCAGCTCCTCGGTCGAATGCACCCAGCGCGCGAGCTCCAGCGCATACGAGCGGCCGCTCACCGCTTCGAGCGCGGCCGCGATGTCCGCTTCGCTGATCGGCCCGCCGCTGCTGTGCGTCCACAGGTGGCGCATCACGTCGTCCAGCGAACCCTTGCCTTCGTGGCGCAGCGTGAGGTCGAAGCACAGCGCCACCAGCGCGCCCTTGGTGTAGTAGCTCACCGTGCTGTTGGGCGTCTGCTCGTCCTGGCGGTAGTACTTCACCCAGGCGTCGAAGCTCGCGTCGGCCACTGGCTGCACGAGCCGGCCCGGCGTCTGCTGCACCTGGTTGATGGTCTTGTTGAGCAGCCGCAGGTACGCTGCGTCGTCGATGCGGCCCGCGCGGCGCAGCAGCAGGTCGTCGTAGTAGCTGGTGAAGCCTTCGAAGAACCACAGCAGCTGCGTGTAGTTCTCGCGGCTGTAGTCGTAGCGGGCGAACTCCGCCGGCCGCATGCGCTTGACGTTCCAGGTGTGGAAGTACTCGTGGCTGATGAGCCCCATCAGCGTGGTGTAGCCCTCGGGCTGCTTTTTCTTTTCGCCGCGCTGCGGCAGGTCGCGGCGGTTGCAGATGAGCGCCGTGGAATGGCGGTGCTCCAGCCCGCCGTAGCCGTCGTCCACCGCATTGAGCATGAAGACGTAGCGGTCGATCGGCAGCTTGGGGCCGCCGCGCTTGCCGGCCTTGTCGCCGTGCCAGAAGCGGATCTCGGCTTCGCAGATGGCCTTGGTGTCGGCGATGAGCCTGTCGCCGTCGAACGAGGCCGCGGCGCCCGCGATCACGAAGCGGTGCGGCACGCCGCAGGCGTCGAATTCGGCGCTCCAGAAGGCGCCCATTTCGACGGGGCTGTCGGCCAGTTCGTCGTAGCCGCCGGCCTCGTAGCTGCCGAAGCCCTGCTTGTCGATCTTCGTGGGCACGAGCGCCGTGGCGCACGACCAGGCGGCGCCTTCGGCCATCGACGCGGGGGCCACGATTTCGAGCGCGTGCGGCGCATCGGTCTGCCCCTCGACGCGCAGGCACAGGCTCGTGCCGTTGAAGAAGCCGCGCTCGGCATCCAGCCACGCGGTGCGCACCGAGTTGTCGTACGCGCAGACCTGGTAGTGCAGCACCAGCGGCTGGCCCGGCGCGCAATCGACCAGCCAGCTGCACTTGTCCACCTGCGTGAGCACGGGCTTGCGGCGCCCCTGCACGGCGCGCAGGCCCTGCAGGTTCTTGGCGAATTCGCGCACGAGGTAGCTGCCCGGAATCCATACCGGCAGCGTCACGCGCTGCAGTGCGGCGGGTGCGTCGATGGTCAGCGTGACGGCGAAGAGGTGCGCGTGCAGGTCCGCGCACTCGATGCGGTAGCGCACGCCCGCAGCGGGCGCGCCGGCTGCGCGCCGGGACACGGCTTTCGTCGCCATCAGCTGGCGGAAGCGGCGAGTTGCTTCTCGACCTGCTCTGCGGGAATGGCGCCCGGCGTGCGCGTGCCGTTGCTGAAGATCAGCGTGGGCGTGCCGGTGATGTTGTACTTGCGGCCGAACTCCACGTTGCGCTGCAGCGCGGTCACGTCGCAGCTGCCCGCCGCGGTGGTGGGCTTGGCGCCGGTTTCCATCCAGTCGCCCCAGGCCTTGCCCTTGTCCTTGCTGCACCAGATGTCGCGCGACTTGACGGTCGAATCGGCACCCAGCACCGGGTAGAGGAACAGGTACACGGTGACGTTGTTGACCGTCTTCATGTCCTTCTCGAAGCGCTTGCAGTAGCCGCAGTTCGGGTCTTCGAACACCGCGAGCTTGCGCTTGCCGTTGCCGCGCACGATCTTGATCGAGTCCTGCAGCGGCAGCTTGTCGAAGGCCACTTCGCTCAGCTTCTCGACGCGCTCCTCGGTGAGGTTGCGGCGCGTCTTCGCGTCGATCAGGTTGCCCTGGATCAGGTAGCTGCCCTGCTCGTCGGTGTAGAAGATCTGCGAGCCGTTCACGCGCACTTCGTAGAGGCCGGCGATCGGCGACTTCGTCACTTCGTCGATGGCCGGGAACTGCGGAATGTGCGTGGGCAGGTTCTTGCGGATCTCGGCTTCGCCGGCGGTGGCGGCCATGGCCGCGCCCAGCGTGCAGGCGGCAAGAAGAAGGGTGCGTGCGAGAGTCATCTAGAGATCCGTTCGGTTCGAATGTGGAAGCTGCATGCGTTCAGGCCTTCAGGCCCATGGCTTGCGCGGTGATCCAGTGCTTGACCAGGCGCGTGCGGTCGAAACCGCGCATGCCCCAGTTGCGCAACGCAGGCAATGGACCCAGGTTGTGCGAGAAAAGTTGCTGCAGCCCGTCGGTCGCCAGGCTCATCTGCAGCACGTCGGCGCGGCGGGCGCGCTCGTAGCGGCGCAGGAGGCGCGCATCGCCCACGCTGCGCCAGTAGTCGCGCGTCTTGATCACGTCGGCGAGCGCGGCCGCATCGGCCAGGCCGAGGTTCAGGCCCTGGCCCGCGAGCGGATGCACCGTGTGGGCCGCATCGCCCGCGAGTGCCCATGATTGATTCGCCTGCCCGGGCATCGCGCCGGTCCAGCGGTCGGCGATGGCGCGCGCGAGCGGCCAAGCGGCGCGCTCGCTCGCGAGCCGGAGCGCACCGAGCGCGCCGTGGCTCGCCTCGGTCACCGCGGCGTTGAATTCGTCGTCGCCCTGCGCGAGCAGCGCGGGGGCGCGCAGCTGGTCGACCGACCACACCAGCGCGACCGTCTTGCCGTGCGTGCCGCCCAGCGGCAGCAGCGCGAGCACTTCGCCCTTGTCGTTGAACCACTGGCGCGCGATGCCGTCGTGCGACTGCTCGGCGTCCAGGCGCGCCGCAACCGCGTGCTGCGGATAGCGCGTGACTTCGTAGCTCACGCCCAGCGCCTCGCGCGTGGCACTGGCCTTGCCTTCGCACACCACGGTGAGCGGCGCGGGCACCGGCTCGGCCACGACTTCGATCTGGGGCTGGAAGCGCACCGCATCGGCCAGCTGCTGTTCGAGCGCCGGCACATCGACGATCCACGCGAGCGCATCGACCTTCTGGCGCGCCGCGCTGAACTGCACGCGGCCGCCTTCGTCGCCATGCACCAGCATCTCGCGCACCGGGGTGGCGTGGGCCGCATCGGGCCAGGCGCGCAGCGATTCGAGGAGGGTGCGGGAGGCGGTGTTCAGCGCGTAGGCGCGGATGTCCTGCTTGCCCTGCGTGGCCGGCGGCACCACCAGCGCCACGCGCACGCGTTCGCGTGCGAGCAGCAGGGCCAGCGTGCGGCCGACGATGCCGGCGCCGCGAATGCAAACTTCTGGGGGGAGGGCCATCGGACGATTGTAGGAGTTGCGTTGTGCGCCCGTTCCCGCGCCCCCGCCCGGCGAGGGGGCGATGCGTCAGGCGCCCTGGGCGAGCGCGTGGCCGTAGCGCGACAGGGTTTCGGCCGGCGCATGCACCTGCCAGGGCAGGCCGTACGCGGTGAAGCGTTCGGTGAGCGCGTCGGCGATGGCTTGCGCATCGGTGTCGCCGAGCGCGATGACGCCCATCAGCGCGCCGTCCACGCCGGGAAAGGCTGCGGCCGTCATCTTGTCCTCGGTCGGCAGCGCGTCCAGCACCGACCAGTTCTTCTCCGCCGCCAGCGTGCAGATGAAGCGGTCGTCCACGCCGGGTGCGGCCGCCCTGGACAGCAACACCAACTGCGCGCCTTGGAACCATCCCGAGAATTCGAACAGGCGCGCCGCCACCTCGGGCCTCACGGTCGAAGTCAGCCCCAGCTCCACCGGCGCCGTGCCCACGGCGCCCGCCGCTCCGAACGCGCTGCGCAGCACGATGCGGCGGTGCCGCGTGCCGTCTTCCTCGGGCGTCCATTCGGCGCCGTCGCTGCGATGGTGCCCCGGGCTCCAGAGCTTGCGCCACAGCGTGCCGAGCGTGGGCCGCTCCACGTCTTCCAGGAAGGTGACGCGGCCCAGCGCCACGAAGGCTTCGGCAATCGCCAGGTGCAGCGCGTCGAGCGCCTCGTCGTCCGCATCGTCCATCTGCACCAGCAGCATCGACTGGCCCACGCCCAGCTGCCCGAGCTCCAGCGCGGGCGGCAGGCTGGCGCGCACCGTGTGCAGCCCGATGCGCCCTACCATCGCGGCGTTCCCATCTCGTTCATGAAGGCGTTGACCTCGAACTCGGCCGCGCGCAGCAGCGGCGTGAAGACCGTCTCGTCGGCCCAGTCGTAGACGATGAAGGCCGCCTGCGCCATCTTCTCGCCGGCCCAGTAGCCCGCGATGCCGCCGATCAGGCAGCCGCCGATGCCGCCCGCCGCGATGCCGTAGGGCCCACCCGCCACGCCCGCACCCGCGCCGTATTCACCCACCGCCACGCAGCCCACGCGTGCCAGCGCCCAGGCCGACACCACCTCGGTGGCGCGGCGCATCGGCCGGTCCGACTGCACGACCGAGACCGCGTCCAGCGACATGCCCACGATGCCGATGATGCGTCCGCCCCACTTGAAATACTTGGCCGCCTGGTAGACGTACTTGCCCGCCGTGCCCGCAGGCTGGTGGTCGCCGTAGCCGAAATGCCCGGTGGCATTGTTGGCGTTCCAGTGGTAGTTCACCGAGTTGGTCTTGACGTTGAAGCCGTAGTCCAGCCGCAGGTGCTTCTTGCCCTTGATGTCCTGGAAGAACAGCGTCGAGGTCGAGCCGCCCTTGGGCACCCAGCCGCGCGGGTCCAGCTCGATGCACAGGTTGGTGCCGGGAATCGGAATGCGCACCAGCGCCGCGAGGCCCGTGGGCATCAGGACCTGCCCGGTCATCGGAATCTGCTGTTCGCTCAGGTCTTCTGCCATGCGGATGCTTTCTCCAGGAGATGGATGCAACGGGGACACAAAGGCGCAAGGCGCGGTTTTAACGCCATTCGCGGGGGAACGCCAAGTCCCCGGGCTGTGCCGATGCGGGACAATCGCGGTCGATTTTCAAGAAAGCCCCACCGTGTCGCAGCCCGTTTTCGACCTCGAAGCCACCATCGCGCGCCTGTTCGTCTACCCCGTCAAGTCGTGTGCCGGCGTCGAACTCAATGAAATGCTGCTGACCGAAACCGGCCTCGAATTCGACCGGGCCTGGATGGTGGTCGATGCCAACGGCGAGTTCGTCACCCAGCGCCAGATCCCGCGCATGGCGCTCATCAGGCCGCAGATGAAGCACATGGAAGTGGTGCTGCGCGCCCCCGGCATGCTGGCCCTGCACCTGGCCTTCGACCGCGTCGAGAAACCGGTGCGCGTGCGCGTGTGGAAAGACGAAGTGGCCGCCTACGACATGGGCGACATCGCCGCCCAGTGGTTCAGCGATTTCCTCTCCGAGCCCGGCAAGCCGCAGACCCTGCGGCTGGTGCGCTTCGACCCCGAACACAAGCGGCTGTCGAGCCTGAAGTGGACCGACGGTGTCGAGGCGCTGAACCAGTTTGCCGACGGCTATCCGCTCTTGGTGGCGAGCGAAGGATCGCTCGCCGAACTCAACGAGCGGCTCGCTGCGGCGGGGCACGAGGCGGTCGGCATCGAGCGCTTCCGGCCCAACATCGTGCTGGCCGGCATCGAGTCGCACGACGAAGACCGCGTCGATGCGCTGCACGTCACCACGGCCGAAGGCGAGGCCGAGCTCAAGCCGGTCAAGCCCTGCACGCGCTGCCCGATCCCGGACATCGACCCGGCCACCGCCGTGAGCAGCCCCGAGGTCGGCAACGTGCTGCGCACCTACCGCGCGGATGCGCGCGTCGATGGCGGCATCACCTTCGGCATGAACTGCATCGTGGTGCAGGGCGTCGAATACATGCTCAAGGTCGGGCAGGCGGTGGGGGCGAACTACCGCTTCGAATAGCTCAGAACGTCACGCCCGAGCAGAGGATGATGTTGGCGTAGGGCGTGCATTCGCCGGTGCGGATCACCGCCTTGGCCCGCGCGCTCAGGCGCTTGAGTTCTTCATGCGAGATCGTCTCGGGCACGATGGCCAGTTGGCCCTCGCACCAGGCGGGCAGCGCGCCGGCGGGCAGTTGCTCCACCGCCTCGCGCGCGAGCAGCGCGCGTTCCACCTGCATCTCCGACAGCACCGCCTTGAGCACGTCCGCGACGCGCGGAATGCCGGGCGTGAGCGCCAGGTCGATGCGCTTGGGGCCATCGGGAATCGGCAGGCCGGCATCGCCGATGACCAGCATGTCGCCATGCCCCAGCGCGGCGATCACTTGCGAGAGTTCGGCATGCAGGAGGGGAGAGCGTTTCACAGCGTGATCCAGTCGGGAGGCAGGGGGCTTTGCAGCACGGCGTCGCGCTGCGGAATGGAGGGCTGGGCGCCGGGCTGCTGGATGCACAGCGCCGCGGCGCGGATTCCGAGGCGCACGGCTTCGTCGAACGATTGGCCCTCGCCGAGCGCCACGGCGAGCGCACCGAGAAAGGTGTCGCCGGCGGCGGTGGTGTCCACGGCCTGCACCTTCGGCGCGGGATGGTGGCGCGCACCGTCGGCGTCGATGGCCACCGCGCCGCGCGCGCCCAGCGTGACGACCACGCGCGCGATGCCCTTGGCGCGCAGCGCCCGGCCCGCGAGCGCGGCGTCTTGCGGGCTGTCGGCCGATTGGCCGCATAGCGTCTGGGCCTCGATCTCGTTGACCACCAGCGTGTCGATGCGCGGCCAGAGCGGCTCGGCGATCGCCTGCACCGGCGACGGATTCAGCAGCACCTTGCAGCCTGCCTCGTGCGCCACCGAGATGGCACGTGCGACCTGCTCCATCGGCGTCTCGAACTGCATCACGAGAAAGGCCGCGCCCTGCAACTGCTCGCGCAGCGCGGCCTCGTCGATCTCGACCTTCGCGTTGGCGCCGGGGATCATCACGATGCGGTTCTGGCCGCTGTCTTCCACCAGGATGAGCGCCGTGCCGGTGGGCTCGGCATCGACAGTGCGCAGCGCGGCGGTGTCGATGCCGTCGCGCTCCAGCGATTCGCGCAGCGCACGGCCGTGGGCGTCGTCGCCCACGCAGCCGATCATGCGCACCTGGCCGCCTTCGCGCGCGCAGCTCACGGCCTGGTTGGCGCCTTTGCCGCCGGGGATGTTGGCGATCGAATGGCCGATCAGGGTTTCGCCCGCGGCCGGTGCGTGGGGGACGCGCAGCACCAGGTCCATGTTGAGGCTGCCGAGCACCACGATGCGGGGTGGCACCGGGGGCACCGACGACGGTTCGGGGCTGCGGGAAGAAGGCTTCGGACTCACGGGGTGCGGGACTTTCGGTTTTCCGTTGAAGGCGCCGCGCTCGATGCGGGCGCTGCAGAAGAAGGCGTGGGCGCGGCGGGTTCGCGAAAGCTCGCATGGCGCGCGGTCGAGGCGCGCACGCGCAGCTCGGGCTGCAGCACCACCTTGCGCGCATCGCGCCGCTTGCCGCCCACGCGCTCCAGCAGCATGTCGACCGCCAGCGCGCCGATGCGCTCCTTGGGCTGCGCGACGGTGGTGAGCGGCGGGCTGGTGTAGGCCGAGAGTTCGATGTCGTCGAAGCCGACGATCGAGAGTTCGTCGGGCACGTGCACGCCGCTTTCATGCGCGGCGCGCAGCGCGCCGATGGCCATCAGGTCGTTGCAGACGAACACGGCCGAAGGCGGGTTTTCCGTCCGCAGGATGGCGTGCATCGCCTCGTAGCCGCTCTGGCTGGTGAACGCGCCGCGCCACAGCAGCGCATCGGCGTTCGGCGCCGATCCGGTCTCGGCCAGCGCCATGCGCCAGCCCTCGATGCGCTGTTCGCTGGGCGTGAGGCCCTCGGGCCCGCCGATGCAGGCGATGCGCTTGTGGCCGAGCGACAGGAGGTGCCGCACCGCGAGCAGGCCGCCCTGCATGTGCGCGGTTTCCACCAGGTCGCAGCTCGGGTCGGCGATCTCGCGGTCCACCAGCACCGTGGGAATGCGCAGGCCCTGCAGTTGCGTCACCAGCGAATCGTCGTCGCCCGTGGACACCACGATCAGCCCGTCGATGCGGCGCTCGGCCAGCACCTGCAGGTACACGCTCTGGCGGCGGGGCTCGTCGTCGGTGTTGCACAGCACCAGCGTGTAGCCGGCGCCGAAGCACCGGTCTTCCACGATGCGCACGATCTCGGCGAAGTAGGGGTTGGAGCTGTTCGGAATCAGCATCCCGAGCGTCGAGGTGGTGTTGCTCTTCAAGCTTCGCGCCATCGCGTTGGGCACGTAGCCCAGCTCGCGAATGGCGAGCTCGACGCGCTCGCGGCCCTTGGCGCTCACATGGCGCGTGTCGTTGACCACATGCGAGACGGTGGTGACGGAGACTCCCGCGCGCAGCGCGACGTCCTTGATGGTGGCCATGGGTTGTTGTTCCTCGTTCCGTGGGAAGCGTCAGATCGTCAGGACGCGTCAGGCCAGGCGGCGGTCCGCGCGGCGCTGGCGCAAGGTGTCGATGATCACCGCAACCACGATCACGGCGCCCGTGATGATGCGTTTGCTCGGCTCGCTCGCGCCCACTTGCGCCAGCCCGGCCTCGAGCACCGCGATGATCAGCACGCCGAAGAAAGTGTTGACCACCGAGCCACGCCCGCCCATGAGGCTGGTGCCGCCGATGACCACGGCCGCGATCACCTGCAGTTCGATGCCGACGCCCGCGTTCGGGTCGGCCGCTTCGAGGCGGGCCGACTGCATCAGGCCCGCGAGGCCCGCGAGAAGACCGGTGACCGCGAACACGATGATGCGGATCGGCCGAGGATCGACACCTGCCAGGCGCATCGCCTCTTCGTTCGTGCCGATGCCCACCACATGCCGCCCGAACACCGTGCGCGTGAGCACCATCTGCCCGACGACGACCAGCACCACCGCGAGCACGAAGGCGGCGGAGATGCCGCCGATCCACGGCGCGGCCAGGCCCGAGATCGCATCGCCCACGTACTGCGTGCGCGAGTCGGTGACCAGGTACGCGCCGCCGCGCACCGCTTCGAGCATGCCCAGCGAGACGATGAAGCTCGGCAGCCGCCAGGCGACCGACACCGCACCGGTCACCGTGCCGCAGATGAGGCCGGTGGCCAGGCCGAGCACCGCGGCCAGCGGCACCGAGAGCTTCCATTCGAGGATGGCCGCGGCGGTGACGGCCGCGCTGAGCGCGAGCACCGAGCCGACCGACAGGTCGATGCCCGCGATGATCAGCACGAAGGTCATGCCCACGGCCATCACGGCGAGCGCGGGGATTTCGTTGGCGATCGAGATGAAGGTGTCGCGCGTGAGGAAGTATTCGCTCATCGAGCCGAAGAGCGCGACCATGCCCACCAGCACGATCGTGAGGCCGAGGTAGGTGCCCAGCTGGCCCTTGAGTGCGGAGGTGCGCGGATTGGTTGTCGGGACGGCTGCGTTCATGGTGTCTCGGCAGTGGCCGGTTGGGCCGGGTTCGAATCGGGGACGGGAGTCGTGGATGAGGCGGCCGCGGGGCGTCCGGTCGCGTCGCTGAAGGCGGCGGCGAGCAGCGATTGTTCGCTCCACTCGCCGCGCTCGAACACCGCGACCAGCTTGCCCGCGCTCATCACGCCGATGCGGTCGCACATCGCCATCAGTTCGCGCAGGTCGCTCGAGACCATCAGGAGCGCCTTGCCGGCGTCGGTCATGCGGTCGAGTTCGGCGTAGAGATCGGCGCGCGCACCGACGTCCACGCCGCGCGTGGGTTCGTCCAGCAGCAGCACCTTGCATTCGCGGTGCAGCCAGCGCGCGAAGACCACCTTCTGCTGGTTGCCGCCGCTCAACGTGGCGACGGGTTGTTCGATGCTGCGCGAGCGGATGCGCAAGAGCTCCACCAACTGCCGCGCGATGCTGCGCTCCTTGGCGCGCTGCAGCCAGCCGGCGTGCGAGATCGCGCCCAGGTCGCTGAGCGTCGCGTTGACGCGGATCGATTGCGTGAGCAGCAGCCCCTGCGACTTGCGGTCTTCGGTGACGAGGCCGATGCCGGCGCGAATCGCCTGCATCGGCGAGCGCCAGCCCTTGCGCACGCGCTGTACCGGCTCTGCGCCAGCCTTCGGGTCGTGGAGCGAAATCTCGCCGCGGTCCGCGCGGTCGGCGCCGAACAGGAGGCGCACCAGCTCGGTCCGGCCCGAGCCGACGAGACCCGCGAGGCCCATGATTTCCCCGGCGCGCAGGTCGATGTCGACATCGCGCACCATCTGCGCCCGGCCGAGGCCGCGCGCGCTCAGCAGCACCGGTCCGGCGACGCGGCGGGCGCGCCCTTCGTGCTCGTGCACCGCGCGGCCGACCATGCGCTGCACGAGTTCGGATTCGCGCACACCGGCCATGGCGCGCACGTCCACCAGCTTGCCGTCGCGCAGCACCGCCACGCGGTCGGCGATGCGCTGCAGCTCTTCCAGGCGGTGCGACACGTAGACGATCGCCACGCCGCGCGCCTTCAGCAGCTCGATCTGCTCGAAGAGGTGCGAGGTCTCGCGCGGCGTGAGCATGGCGGTGGGCTCGTCGAGCACCAGCACGCGCGTGTCGTCCTGCAGGTTGCGCGCGATTTCCACCATCTGCTGCTGGCCGATGCCCAACCGCGCGACGGGCGTGGCGGGGTCGATGTTCTCCATGCCGATCTTGGCGAGCTGGCGCGCGGCCAGCTCGTGGAGCTTCGCCTTGCGAATCCAGCCGGTCTTGTTGGGCAGGCGGTCGAGCAGCAGGTTCTCGGCCACCGACAGCGTGGTGACCAGCCCCAGTTCCTGCATCACCATGCGCACGCCCAGGCGCTCGGCATCGCGGCGGGAGCCGGGCTGGAAGGGCTTGCCGTCCAGCAGCATCTGGCCGCGCGTGGGTTGCACCAGGCCGCAGACGATCTTGGAGAGCGTGCTTTTGCCGGCGCCGTTCTCACCCGTGAGGGCGAGCACTTCGCCGGCGTTCAGCACGATCGACACGTCGTCCAGCACCGGCGCCGCGTAGTCCTTGCCGAGCGCGCTCAGCGAGAGCACCGGCGCGCTGCGATCGTTATCAGCCATCGATGGGCAACCTCTTCATTCCAGAAACACCACGGAACCGGCTTTTGCCGGGCCGTTGGTGTTGCCCCCGGTAGGGGATTGGCGAAGCGACACGAAGTGCGCGAAGCCTGGGGGCGAGCAACATTTACTTGGAGGCCTTGGTGACCAGCACCACGTCGGTCTTCACTTCGGCGGGCATCTCCGACTGCTTCTTCTTGTCGGCGATGGCCTTGAGGGCAGTCTCGATGCCGAACACCGCCTGCTTGGCGGCGAACTGGTCGGCGGTGGCGAGCACGCGGCCGTCAGCCAGCATCGGCTTGATCGCGCCGATGTTGTCGTAGCCCACCACCAGCACCTTGCCGGTCTTGCCCGCGGCCTTCACCGCTGCCACCGCGCCCAGCGCCATGCTGTCGTTGCCGGCAAGCAGCGCCTTGAGATCGGGGTGCTCGCGCATCATGCCGGCGGCCACCGTGTTGCCCTTGTCGATTTCCCACTGGCCCGACTGCACGCCCACCACCGTCACGTTGGCGGCCTTCATGGCGTCCTGGTAGCCGAGGGTGCGCTGCTGCGCATTGAAGGTGGTCGAGACGCCTTCGATGATCCCGACCTTGTCGCCCGCCTTCAGCTCCTTGGCCAGCGCATCGCCCACCAGCTTGGCGCCGGCGCGGTTGTCGGGGCCGACGAAGGGCACCTGGATGCCCTTTTCCTTGAGCGCCGCGGCGTCGAGCTGGTTGTCGATGTTGACCACCAGGATGCCCTTGTCGATCGCGGCCTTGATCACCGGCACGAGGGCCTTCGAATCGGCCGGCGCGATGACCAGCGCGTTGATCTTCTGGGCCACCATCTGCTCGACCATCTTGATCTGGGCGGCCGTGTCGGTCTCGTCCTTGATGCCATTGGCCACCAGCGTGTACTTGGCGGCGTTGGCCTTGTTGTGCGCCTTGGCGCCGTCTTCCATGGTGCGGAAGAACTCGTTGGCCAGCGACTTCATGACCAGCGCGACCTTGGGCTTGTCCTGCGCGAAGGCGGGCGTGGCGGCGATGGCGCCCAGCAGCGTGAGCGCGGCGGCGCTTTGCAGGGTGCGGCGGGTGAACTTCATGGTGTGTCTCCTGAGGTGGTTGAGCGGTACGCCGGTCTCTGCCGGGGGCTCCGATATTAACCAACGAAAACGTTTGCGCAAACGTTTGCTAATCGGGTTTAACCCTGAGCTTTCGGGCGATGGCGGAAGTGGCCGAAGACCGGAAGCGCGGGCATGAAACCATGGTCGCCTAAAATCGCGGGTTACCCAAGAGGACCTCCCATGAGTTTGCAATGCGGCATCGTCGGCCTGCCCAACGTCGGTAAATCCACTCTTTTCAATGCGTTGACCAAGGCCGGCATCGCAGCGGAAAACTATCCGTTCTGCACCATCGAGCCCAACGTGGGCGTGGTGGAAGTGCCCGATCCGCGGCTTGCGCAACTGAGCGCGATCGTCAATCCCGAGCGCGTGGTGCCCGCCATCGTCGAGTTCGTCGACATCGCCGGCCTCGTGGCCGGCGCCAGCACCGGCGAAGGCCTGGGCAACAAGTTCCTCGCGCACATCCGCGAGACCGATGCCACCGTGAACGTGGTGCGCTGCTTCGACGACGACAACGTGATCCATGTGGCCGGCAAGGTCGACCCGATTTCCGACATCGAAGTGATCCAGACCGAGCTGTGCCTGGCCGACCTCGCCACGGTCGAGAAGGCGCTGCACCGCCACACCAAGGTGGCGCGCTCGGGCGACAAGGAAGCGCAGAAGCTCGTCGGCCTCCTGGAGCGCTGCCAGGCCGCGTTGAACGAGAACACGCCGGTGCGCGCGCTCGAGTTCACCAAGGAAGAGCAGCCGCTGGTCAAGAGCTTCACGCTCATCACCGCCAAGCCCGCGATGTTCGTGGGCAACGTGGCCGAGGACGGCTTCGAGAACAACCCCTACCTGGACCGCCTGCGCGAATACGCGGCCAAGCAGGGCGCACCCGTGGTCGCCATCTGCGCCAAGATCGAAGCGGATCTCGCCGAGATGGACGACGAGGACAAGAAGATGTTCCTCGCTGAAATCGGCCAGGACGAGCCGGGCCTCAATCGCCTGATCCGCGCGGCCTTCAAGCTGCTCGGCCTGCAGACGTACTTCACCGCCGGCGTGAAGGAAGTGCGCGCCTGGACCATCCACATCGGCGACACCGGCCCGCAAGCGGCCGGCGTGATCCACGGCGATTTCGAGAAGGGCTACATCCGCGCCCAGACCATCGCGTTCGACGACTACATCGCCTTCAAGGGCGAGCAGGGCGCCAAGGACGCGGGGAAGATGCGGTCGGAAGGCAAGGAATACGTCGTGAAGGATGGCGACGTGATGAACTTCCTGTTCAGTTCGTAGCGCTCTTGGCGGGCTGCTGCTTGCCCCACACCACCGTGTTGTCCACCGCATAAGCCGCGCACACCACCTTGCGCTCCGCGCAGCCCTTGAGGTGCTCGGTCAGCGCGGCTGAATTGGTGGCGGTGCCGAACTTGTTGTCGCTCGTGATCAGGAACGCACGCGGCCGCGCCTGCAGCAGAAACTGGCGGTACGCGGCGCGTATCTGCCCGGGGTCGGTGCCGACGACCGGCAGGCCGGCCTCGTCGGCCAGGTCGGCATGGCCCGAGGGCGTGGGCTCGCCGTTGGGGCCGAGCGCCACGCCGACGTTCTTGAGCAGCTCGCGCCACTTCGTCATCTCCGCGATCACGCGCTGCGGCAGCTCCATCACCCATTGCGCCGGATAGGCAAAGCCCAGGTTCGCGCCGCCGGGCGCCACGCTGTCGGTGACGCCGACCAGCCGGCCTTCGTCATCGAAGAGGCCGCCGCCGCTCGAACCCGAGGACACCGGCGCGGAGGTCTGGATGATCGGCAACTGGCCCTGCGCCCTCGGCCTCAGCGCGGAGATCAGTCCTTCGGTCAGGGTGAGTTCGAGGCCGTGCGGACTGCCGATGGCGAACACGCGCTGGCCGACGCGCAGCTGGTCGGCCGGTGCGATCTGCACGGCGGGCAACTGAAGCGGCGTTTCGGTCATCAGCACGCACAGGTCGCGCGACGGATCGGGGTCGCGCAGGATGCTCTTGATCCTGATGGTGGCCTGGCCCTGCGTCACGGTGGCCGACATGGCGCCGTTCACCACATGGCACGCCGTGGCCAGCGCGGCGGGCGTCACGGCGACCGCGCTGCCGACGGATGTCTTGTTGTTGCCCTGGTCGCCCTTGACGGTCCAGACCGCGGGCGATGCCTTGCGAAAAACTTCCTCGGGCTGCAGCGCCCATGCGTGACAGGCCAGCACGCCGAGCCAGAGGCCGGCTGCCAGGGGCTTGCAAGGCCGGATGTATTTCTTCATCGACCCGAGTCTAGGAAGCGCGCGCTTCGGTTGCCGTAGGCGATGGCGCTGAGTCGCCGTTGCCAACGGCCCTGTTGTTAGACTGCGCGCGCCCCGAATTCACCCACAAGGCTCGCCCCATGCTCACCGTCCACCATCTCAACAACTCGCGTTCGCAGCGCGTGCTCTGGCTGCTCGAAGAACTCGAACTGCCGTACGAGATCGTCCACTACCAGCGCGATCCGCAAACCATGTTGGCGCCCGCTTCGCTCAAGGCCATTCACCCGCTTGGCAAGTCGCCGGTGGTGACGACGGACGACGGCCTCACGCTCGCGGAATCGGGCGCGGTGATCGAGACGGTGATCGAGCGCTACGGCCACGGCCGCCTTGCGCCCGCGGCCGGCAAGCCCGAGGCGCTGCGCTATCGCTACTGGCTGCATTTCGCCGAGGGCACGGCGATGTCGCCGCTGTTGCTCAAGCTGGTGTTCGACCGGATCGAGACGAGCAAGATGCCCTTCTTCGCCAAGCCGGTGGCCAAGGCCATCGCAGCGAAGGCGAAGTCGGCGTTCATCAACCCGAACATCGCGAGCCACCTGAACTACATGGAGTCCGAACTGGGCAAGAGCGAGTGGTTCGCCGGCAATGAATTCACGGGCGCCGACATCCAGATGAGCTTCGTGGTCGAGGCCTCGCAGGCGCGCGGCGGGCTCGATGCGAAACGGCCGAAGCTCATGGGGTACCTCGAGCGCATCCATGCGCGACCGGCTTACAAGCGCGCGCTGGAACGCGGCGGTCCCTACGGCCTGTTGAGCTGAGGCTCCGTCAGTTCGGGAAGATGTAGATCAGCGCGACCGTCATGCAGACGTAGCGCAGGAACTTCCCGATGGCCATGTAGCCCAGGCACGGCCAGAACGGCAGCTTGAGCCAGCCCGCGACCGCGCACAGCGGATCGCCCACCAGCGGCAGCCAGCTCAGGAGGCACGCCTTCGGCCCGAGCCGTTCGAGCCAGCCGAGTACGCGCACGTGGTGTTTCGAGTGCGAGTATTTGTCAGCGACCTTGTGCGCGCCGTAGCCCATCCACCAGTCGACCGCGCCGCCCAGCGTGTTGCCCACCGTTGCCACCGCGATGGCGGACCAGAACATGTCGGGGTTGAGCCTGAGCAGGCCGAAGAGGATGGGCTCGGAGCCCACCGGCAGCAGCGTGGCCGAGACGAAAGCGGCGACGAACAGCGTCGAGAGACCGTACTGCGGCAGCGCCAGCAGCGCCATGAGGGAGTCGAGCCAGGCTTGCATAAGGTCGGCGCAGTATAGGCAGCGCCCACATCGCCGCGGCGTCGGAGAAGGCCCCGCGAAACATTGGTGTTTACGCCTGTCCCGCGGGCGCAAATCGTTTCAGTCGCTGAAATCGCAGGTGGCTACAATCGTGCCTCATTTTTCAGCAGCCGAACGCGCACCGCCTCCTTTTCCATGACCTTGCAGATCGGCACCCACACGCTGGAAAACCGCCTGTTCGTCGCGCCCATGGCCGGCGTGACGGATCGGCCCTTCCGCATGCTGTGCCGCGAACTCGGCGCGGGCTATGCGGTCAGCGAGATGGTCACCTCGCGCAAGGAACTCTGGGGCACGCTCAAGACATCGCGCCGCGCCAACCACGACGGCGAGCCGGGCCCCATCGCGGTGCAGATCGCCGGCACCGATGCGGCCATGATGGCCGAGGCCACGGTCTACAACATCGAGCGCGGCGCGCAGATCATCGACATCAACATGGGCTGCCCGGCCAAGAAGGTCTGCAACAAGTGGGCCGGTTCCGCGCTGATGCGCGACGAGCCGCTGGCGCTGGAGATCGTGCAGGCCGTGGTCGATGCGGCACAGCCCTACAACGTGCCGGTCACGCTCAAGATGCGCACCGGCTGGAGCCAGGACAACCGCAACGCGGTGAAGCTCGCGCGCGATTTCGAATCGGCCGGCGTGCAGATGCTCACCGTGCACGGCCGCACGCGCGAACAAGGCTACAAGGGCCACGCCGAGTACGACACCATCGCGGCCGTGAAGGCCGCGGTACGCGTGCCGGTGGTGGCCAACGGCGACATCACCTCGCCCGAGAAGGCGCGCGACGTGCTCGCGGCCACCGGCGCCGATGCGGTGATGATCGGCCGCGCGGCGCAGGGCCGGCCCTGGATCTTTCGCGAGATCGCGCACTTCCTGGACACCGGCACGCACCGCGCGCCGCCGCTGGTCGCCGAGGTGCGCCGCCTGCTGCTGGATCACCTGGTGGAGCACTACGGGCTCTACGGCGATTTCAGCGGCGTGCGCACCGCGCGCAAGCACATCGGCTGGTATGTGCGCACGCTCCCCGACGGCGAAGCGTTTCGCGCCACGATGAACACCATCGAGGACTGCGCCGAACAGCTGCGCGCGGTCGGCGACTATTTCGACGGGCTTGCGGACCGCATGGAACGCATGCCCGAGCACCAGGCGGCCGAAGAGCTGTCCGGTGAAGAAGAGGAGGCGGCCTGCGCCGTCGATTGAGAGAAGAAGAGAAGAAGCAATGAGCAAGAAACACATCGAAGACTGCGTGCGCACCAGTCTGGACAGCTACTTTCGCGATCTGCGCGGCACCGAACCCGACGGCATGTACGAGATGCTCGTGCGCGTGGTCGAGAAGCCTTTGCTCGATGTCGTGATGACGCGCGCGGAAGGCAACCAGTCGAAGGCCGCGCAATGGCTGGGCCTGAATCGCAACACCCTTCGCAAGAAGCTGGTCGAGCACAAACTTTTGAAATAACCACCGGCATATCCAATGGCTCAGACCGCACTCATCTCCGTTTCCGACAAGACCGGCATCCTCGAATTCGCCCAGGCGCTGCATGCGCTGGGCATCAAGCTGCTGTCCACCGGCGGCACCGCCAAGCTCCTGGCCGACGCGGGCCTGCCGGTGACCGAGGTTGCCGACCACACCGGCTTTCCCGAAATGCTCGACGGCCGCGTGAAGACGCTGCACCCCAAGATCCACGGCGGCCTGCTCGCGCGGCGCGATGTGCCCGCGCACGTGGCGGCGATCAAGGAACACGGCATCGACACCATCGACCTCCTGATCGTCAACCTCTACCCGTTCGAATCGACCGTGGCCAAGCCCGGCTGCACGCTGGAAGACGCGATCGAGAACATCGACATCGGCGGCCCGGCCATGGTGCGCAGCGCGGCCAAGAACTGGAAGGACGTGGGCGTGCTCACCGACGCGGCGCAGTACCCCGTGGCGCTCGCCGAATTGAAG
This sequence comes from Variovorax sp. AC194, assembly GCF_979257995.1. Classification (NCBI taxonomy): domain Bacteria; kingdom Pseudomonadati; phylum Pseudomonadota; class Betaproteobacteria; order Burkholderiales; family Comamonadaceae; genus Variovorax; species Variovorax sp. AC194. The sequence continues at coordinate 1,184,893 of NZ_OZ409823.1, forward strand.
GCCGGCGGCAAGCTCAGCGACAAGACCAAGTTCGCGTTCTCGGTGGCCGCGTTCAACCGCATCGCCGACTACGACGGCGCGATCAGCGACTACCTCTCGGCCATCGACTTCGATGCCAGCATCGGCCAGCCCGCGCCGACGCGCTCGCTCTTCCCCGCGCAGAGCAACGGCCGCTTCGTGAAGGTGCAGGACCTGCGCTACGGCGAGAACCCGCACCAGCAGGCCGCGTTCTACCGCGACCTGCATCCGGCGCCCGGCTCGCTCGTGTCGGCTAAACAGCTGCAAGGCAAGGAACTCAGCTACAACAACATCGCCGACGCCGATGCCGCGTGGGAATGCGTCAAGAGCTTCGACGTGCCCGCGTGCGTGATCGTCAAGCACGCCAACCCCTGCGGCGTGGCCGTGGGCAAGGACGCGAACGAGGCCTACGCCAAGGCCTTCAAGACCGATCCGACCTCGGCCTTCGGCGGCATCATCGCCTTCAACCGTCCGGTGGACGGCGAGACGGCGCAGGCGATTGCCAAGCAGTTCGTCGAAGTGCTGATGGCGCCGGGCTACACGCCCGAAGCGCTCGCGGTGTTCCAGGCCACCAAGGTCAAGCTCAACGTGCGCGTGCTCGAGATCGCGCTGCCGCCGGGCGGCAAGACCGATTGGGAAAACGGCCGCAACCTGATGGACGTCAAGCGCGTCGGCTCGGGCCTCCTCATGCAGACCGCCGACAACCACGAGCTCGCGGAGAGCGACCTCAAGGTGGTGAGCAAGAAGCAGCCCACGCCCCAGCAACTGCAGGACCTGCTGTTCGCATGGAAGGTCGCGAAGTTCGTGAAGAGCAACGCGATCGTGTTCTGTGCCGACGGCATGACGATGGGCGTCGGCGCGGGCCAGATGAGCCGCCTCGATTCGGCCCGCATCGCGAGCATCAAGGCCGAGCACGCGGGCCTGTCGCTCAAGGGCACGGCGGTCGCGAGCGATGCCTTCTTCCCGTTCCGCGACGGCCTGGATGTGGTGGTGGATGCGGGTGCGAGCAGCGTGATCCAGCCGGGCGGTTCGATGCGCGACCAGGAAGTGATCGATGCCGCTGACGAGCGCGGCGTGGTGATGGTCCTGTCCGGCGTGCGCCACTTCCGTCACTGACGGCTTTTTCCGCTTTTTCGAGAACACCGCGGAACCGGCTTTGCCGGGCCGCTGGTGTTGCCCCCGGTAGGGGGTTGGCGAAGCGACACGAAGTGCGCGCAGCCTGGGGGCGAGCCTATTCGTGGGTACCGAACCGGTACTTCAGCTGGAAGGTGATCGCGCCGTACAGGCGGTTCTTGACCGTCGGCACGTAGGCGATGTTCAGGCCCCAGTTCTTGCCTTCGATGGCGGCCACCGGCAGGATCGCCGGGAACCAGTTGCCGTTGCGGTAGTTGGGGTAGCCGTCGAAGCCGCCCACCACCGCGCCGAACTTCACGCCGTAGAACTCGAAGGGCAGCACATACAGGCCCAGGTAGTTCGACTGCCTGCGGTCGCTGTTGCGAAAGGTGCCGCCCGTGATGCGGTAGGTGTCGCTCAGCGGGTACTCGAAGCCCAGGCCCTGGTTGACGTTTTCGAGGTGCTTGCCGCCGTCGAAGTGCGCCGAATAGAAGCCCGGGTTGATCCAGATGTTCTTCGGCTCGAAAGAGGACTGCGCAAGCGCCAGGCCGGGTAGAAGAAGAGCAAGGGCAGCACTCGATACCGGCAGCAGGCGCAGGGCGTTCATGGACTAAGGCGTTCTGAAAATCTCTCGTGCCGCTTCTATGGTGGCTGCGATGTCGTCCTCCCCGTGCGCTGCGCTCACGAAGCCTGCTTCGTAGAGCGCCGGGGCAATATACACGCCGCGATCGAGCAAACCGTGAAACAACGCATTGAACTTCGCGTTGTCGGTTGTCATCACGGTGGCATAGTTTTGCGGCAGGTCCTTCATGAGGAAGAAGCCGAACATGCCGCCTTCGCTGTCGGCGTTGAAGGGCTGGCCTTCGGCGGCCGCGGCGGCCTTCAGGCCATCGACCAGCGAGCGCGTCTTCTTGCCGAGCGCTTCGTAGAAGCCGGGCTTGGCGATCTCCTTCAGCGTCGCGAGGCCGCAGGCCGTGGCCACCGGATTGCCCGAGAGCGTGCCGGCCTGGTAGACCGGCCCCTGCGGCGCGAGCTGTTCCATGATGGCGCGCGGACCGCCGAAGGCCGCCAGCGGCATGCCGCCGCCGATGACCTTGCCCAGCACCGTGAGGTCGGGCGTGATGCCCAGCACGCCCTGCGCGCCGTGCAGGCCGACGCGAAAGCCGGTCATCACCTCGTCGAAGATCAGGAGCGCGCCGTGCTTCGTGCAGAGGTCGCGGCAGCGCTGGGCGAACTCGGGCGTGGCGCGCACGAAGTTCATGTTGCCGGCGATGGCCTCGATCATCAGGCAGGCGATGTCGTTGCCATGCAGCGCGAAGGCCTCTTCGAGTTGCTGCAGGTTGTTGTACTCCAGCACGATCGTGTGCTGCACCACCTCGGGCGGCACGCCGGCCGAGGTCGGGTTGCCGAAGGTCGCGAGACCCGAGCCGGCCTTCACGAGCAGCGCGTCGGCGTGGCCGTGGTAGCAGCCCTCGAACTTGATGATGCTCTTGCGGCCGGTGGCGCCGCGCGCCAGGCGCAGCGCGCTCATCGCGGCCTCGGTGCCCGAGCTCACGAGCCGCACCATTTCCATCGAGGGCACGAGCGCGAGGATGGCCTCGGCCAGTTCGATCTCGCGCTCGGTCGGCGCGCCGTACGAGAAGCCTTCGAGCACGGCCTTCTGCACCGCCTCGACCACCGCGGGGTGGCCGTGGCCCAGGATCATCGGGCCCCAGGAACCGATGTAATCGATGTAGCGCTTGCCGTTGGCATCCCAGAAATAGGCGCCTTCGGCGCGCTGGATGAAGCGGGGCGTGCCGCCGACGGCCTTGAAGGCGCGCACGGGCGAGTTCACGCCGCCGGGAATCACGGCGCGGGCGCGCTCGAAGAGGGTGTCGTTCTTGTCAGTGGTAGGCATCGCAGCGAAGGGGTGGGTTTCAGGGGAGGGCCGCCGCGCGCGGCCGCCCGAAGCGGCCGGCCCGCCCCCGGTAGGGGGTTGGCGAACCGACACGAAGTGCGGGCAGCCTAGGGGCGAGCAACATATTTCAGTGGCGGGTGTCGTGGGGGGGCAGGGCGAAATCCTGGGGCGCGTCGGGATCGTCGTCTTCGTCGTCGTCTTCGGGCTCGGCCCAGAACAGGCGGTCGGGCAGCACGTGGCCCATGCCGGGGCGGAAGCCCGCGTCCAGGCACCGGTCCATGTAGGCCAAGGCTTCGCTTGTGGCGGCCACCAGGTCGGTGCCGCTCGCGAGCAGCGCGGCCAGCGCGGCCGAGAGCGTGTCGCCCGCGCCGGCGAAGACCGCCTCGAGCCGCTCGTACTTCTCGTTGGCGAGCACCGACTGCGGCGAGGCCAGCACGTTGTCGATGAACTGGTCGGGCAGCACCATGCCGGTCACGAGCGTGTAGGGCACGCCGAACTCGCCGGCGGCCTTGGCGATGTCGCGCGCGCCGGGCGGACGCTCGCCGCTCCAGTCCGGAAGGAGCCATCGCCACAGCGTACTGTGGTTTCCAACCAACACTGTCGTCTGCGGCAAAACAAGTTCGCGAAACGCGTCCAGATAGGCCTCGATCTGGTTTTCGTCCCACCAGGAAAGGTTGGGCATGTAGGCCACCACGGGCACTTCGGGATAGTCGGAAGCGGTCTCGGCGATGGTGCTCAGGGCGTCGGGCGAGCCGACGAAACCGACCTTGATCAGCTGCACCTCCACGTCCTCCAGGATGGCGCGCGCCTGCTCGGCGATGGCCTCCTCGTCGAACGGGAAATGGTCGAATATCTCGGCCGTGTCCCGGGCGTAGGCGCCCGTCACCACGGGGAGAATGTGTGCGCCCACCGACGCCATGGCCAGGGCGTCGGCGCCCAGGCCTCCGGCACCGCTCGGATCGCTGGCATTGAAGACCAGCACGCAGGGCGGATTCAGGTCGCGTTCGGCGAGCGCTTCGGCGTCCTGCGAGGGGTCGTTAAGATCGCCCGGTTTGCGGGCGTTGTCTGCTGGATGTAAGTAGATGGTCATACGCCGGGCGGAATCTCCTGGATGGTGGCATAGGCGCGACGTTTATAGCTCGCCAGTGAGATACGCATAGATACACTCGTTGCATTTAATGAACAAGGACTTTAAGCTCCGATGAATACGAAAACTTGGATGTGCCTGATTTGTGGGTGGATCTATGACGAAGCGGTGGGTGTTCCGGAAGACGGGATCGCGGCAGGCACGGCCTGGGCCGATGTTCCGATGAACTGGACCTGTCCTGAGTGCGGTGCGCGCAAGGAAGACTTCGAAATGGTTGAAATCTGAAAGATTGGCATAGGGCTACGCGATCTGCGTCGATGTACGGCGCGGCGGGCATCCAAGTCTCATGAGCAGGAGCGTTTGCAATGGGCCCGAATGGATCAGGTTACAAGGTGCTGGTCATCGATGACAGCAACACCATCCGGCGCAGTGCCGAGATTTTTCTGAAGCAGGGTGGGCACGAGGTTCTTCTGGCGGAAGACGGGTTCGATGCGCTCTCCAAGGTTAACGACCACAAGCCCCATCTGATTTTCTGCGACATCCTCATGCCGCGTCTCGACGGTTACCAGACGTGCGCCATCATCAAGCGCAACGCCCATTTCTCCAAGGTTCCGGTCGTCATGCTGTCTTCGAAAGACGGTGTATTCGACAAGGCCCGCGGCCGCATGGTCGGATCGCAAGACTACCTGACCAAGCCTTTCACCAAAGACCAGCTGCTGCAGGCCGTGCAGCAGTTTGGCATCGTTCAACAGGAAGCGCAGTAATGCCTATTCGAAAAATCCTCGTCGTCGACGACTCCAAGACTGAATTGGTGTTCTTGACCGACCTCCTCCAGAAGAACGGCTTTGCCGTGAAGACGGCCGAAAACGCCGACGACGCCATGCGCCGCCTGGAAGAAGAGCAACCCGACCTGATCCTCATGGACGTGGTCATGCCCGGCCAGAACGGCTTCCAGCTCACGCGCGCCATCGCCCGCGACCCGAAGTACGCGGCCATCCCGATCATCCTGTGCACCAGCAAGAACCAGGAAACCGATCGCGTCTGGGGCATGCGCCAGGGCGCACGCGACTACATCGTGAAGCCGGTCAATGCGGCGGATCTGATGTCCAAGATCAGCGCGCTCGCCTGAGCAGGAGTCGGCTGAGTCCATGGCGAATCGCGACGCACTGAGAGCCTTCCAGTCCCGGCTCGCAAGCCGTCTGCAGGCTGCGCGCACGACAGGCGTGGCCGCGACGTGGCTTGCCGTCGAGGCGGGCGAGGGCAAGTACCTCTTCCCGCTGGGACACGCCGGCGAAATCTTTCCCTGGACGCCGCCACAGCCCGTGCCCTACACGGCGCCGTGGTTCCTCGGCGTCGCCAATCTGCGCGGCGGCCTCTACGGCGTGGTCCAGTTGTCGGGCTTCGCCACGGGCGGGCCGGGCACGCAGGCCGCCACCGAGGCGGCGCGCATGCAATCGCGGCTCGTTGCATTCAACGAGCTGCTCGAAGTCAACTGCGCATTGCTGGTCGACCGACTGGCGGGGTTGCGGGGCGCGGAGGCCTTCACGGCCTCCGAACCTCCGGGCGCAGAAGCACCTGCGTGGCATGGGCATCTGTACACCGACGCAGCAGGGGAGCGCTGGCAGGAAGTCAACCTGCAGGCACTCTCGCAGCAACCCCAGTTTTTGAGTATTGGTGCGTAGTGCCTTGGCACGCAGCACTGGCAACCACCTGAAGGACCGACCGTGAGCTCGATCGCCGACAAGTTCAAGAAATTACTGCCCGTGAGCAACGGGAACGACAAGGCCCGCGTCGACGGCTCCGGTTCGATATCGCTCGACGATGTCGATACGGTTCAGGTTCCGGACGAGAAAACCGTGCGCCTGGTGAGAAAGGGCGAAAGCTCCTCTCCCGTGGCGCCCGCGCCCGCCGGCTTCGCCGACGGCCTTGCTGGCGGCGAGACGCCCGACGCGCTCGACGCTGCGGCCCTCGAAGCCGTTCCGCCCGTCGGGCGAACGGGTTCCAACCCCGCGCGGCAACAGCGGATCCTGGCGATCATGCTGGCGGTCGTGGTGTTGCTGCTGCTCCTGGTGGCCGGCTCCGCCATTCTTCGCGCGGAACGCCTCGCCCAGCAGGTGGCGGCCACCGGCCAGTCGCTGATGCAGTCGCAGCGTCTGGCCAAATCGATCTCCCAGGCCCTCGTCGGCAGCGCCTCGGCGTTCGTCGAAGTCAAGGACAGTGCCGACGACCTCTCGCGCCGCGTCTCGGGCCTGACCAACGGCGACGACGCCTTGCGGCTGGAGCGCGTGGGCAACCAGTACGACGAGGAGATGAACAAGATCAATCCCCTCGTTGCACGTGCCGACACCAGCGCCAAGGCCGTGCTGGCCCAGCGCCAGATCCTGACCCAGGTGGGTGCCGCCTTGCGCGACATCAACCAGCAGTCGTCCACGCTGCTCGAAATGACGGAAACCGTCGCGTCGCTGAAGATGCAGCAGAACGCCACGCTGCCCGAAATCTCGGCCGCCGGCCAACTGGTGATGCTGACGCAGCGCATTGGCAAGTCGACCAACGAATTCTTCACGGTCGAGGGCGTGAACCCCGACGCCGTGTTCCTGCTGGGCAAGGACCTGAACACCTTCCAGGAAACCACCCGCGGCCTCCTGGACGGCAATGCGCAACAGCGCTTCCCCGGCTCGAAAGATCCGCAGACGCGCCAGCAGCTCGAAGCCATCTTGAAGACCTACGAGCAGATGCGCACGCAGGCGTCCGCCATTCTGGGCAACCTGCAGGGCCTGGTGGCAGCGCGCGAAGCGCAGGCGTCCATCCTGACCGACAGCGAGCCGCTGCGTAAGTCGCTGGGCGACCTCCAGGACAAGCTCTCCGCCCGCACGGGTCTGGGTGCCGGAACGATCGTGTTGCTGTTCGTGCTGTCGCTGGCCGCCCTGGCGCTGGCCGGCGCCATCGGTTTCGTGCAGGTGCGCGAAGGCCGCGAACGTGCCGCCAACGCCGAACGCGAGCGTCTGGCTGCCGAGCAGACTTCGGAAGAAGCCGGCCGCATCAACAACGCCAACCAGGCCGCCATTCTTCGGCTGATGAACGAACTGCAGACAGTGGCCGAAGGCGACCTGACGCAGGAAGCGACCGTGACCGAGGACATCACCGGCGCCATCGCCGACTCGGTGAACTACACGGTGGAAGAACTGCGTTTGCTGGTGGGCAACGTGCAGAACACGGCAACCCGCGTGGCGCAGACGACGTCGCAGGTGGAAAGCACCTCGACCGAACTGCTGGCCGCCTCGACCGAACAGCTGCGCGAGATTCGCGAAACCGGCCAGTCGGTGCTGACCATGGCCGAGCGAATCAACGGCGTGTCCTCGCAAGCGCAAGAGTCCGCCACGGTGGCGCGCCAGTCGCTGCAAGCCGCATCGTCGGGCCTGCAGGCCGTGCAGAACGCCATCGGCGGTATGAACTCCATCCGCGACCAGATCCAGGAAACCTCCAAGCGGATCAAGCGCCTGGGCGAGTCGTCGCAGGAAATTGGCGAAATCACCGAACTGATCTCGGACATTACCGAACAGACGAACGTGCTGGCGCTGAACGCCGCCATTCAAGCGGCATCGGCCGGTGAAGCCGGCCGCGGCTTCTCGGTGGTGGCGGAAGAAGTTCAGCGACTGGCCGAACGCTCCGCTGACGCCACGCGCCAGATTTCGGCGCTGGTGAAGGCGATTCAGACCGACACCCAGGATGCAGTGGGCGCCATGGAGCGCTCCACGCAGGGTGTGGTCGAAGGGGCCAAGCTGTCCGACAACGCGGGTACCGCGCTGACCGAGATTGACCGCGTGTCCCGCCGCCTGGCCGAGCTGATCGAGCAGATTTCGCAGTCCGCCTCCCGCGAAGCCGATTCGGCCAACGTGGTGGCAGCGAACATCCAGCACATTTTTGCGGTGACCGAGCAGACCGGAGAAGGTACGCGTACCACGGCCCAGCAGGTGCGCGAACTGTCGCAGATGGCGGAAGAACTGCGCCGCTCGGTCGCCCGTTTCAAGATTGCCTGATGAAGCTCTCCCCCAGCCTTCGCGCACTTCGTGTCGCTTCGGCAACCCCCTTGCGGGGGCGACACCAGCGGCCCGGCAAAGCCGGTTCCGCGGTGTCCCTTGAAGTGACCGCGACGGCTGCATGCATTCGGGGCGCGTGGCGCCCATTGAAAAACTGATAGATCAAGAACGGCGAGCAACCAACGTGTCGATTCAAACCCCTGCCACGGCCCCCATCGCCGGCAACCTGCCGGCCACCGAAGACCTCGGGCCGCTGGCCTGGGTGCTGGGAGAAATTCAGAAATCCCTCGATGGTGTGGGCAAGTCGTTGCGGCGCTTCGTGCGCGACGTGGGCGGTGCAACGGAGCCCGAGAGCGGCCCGCTGCAGATGGCCCGCCAGCAACTGCACCAGGCCGTCGGCGCGCTGCAGATGGTGGGGCATTCCTCGCCCGCGCTGGTGCTCGGCGCCATCGAGTTCGCGGTGCAGGGCTTCATTGCCGAACCGCAGCGCTGCACCGAAAGCGCCGTCCTGAAGATCGAGCGTGCCGGCTTCGCCGTCACCGATTTCCTGACCGCGTTGCTGGCCGGCAAGCCTGTGTCGTCGGTCGCGCTCTTCCCCCAATACCGCGACGTGCTGGAACTGGGCGGCAACGAACGCGTCCATCCGGCCGATCTCTGGAGCACCGCCTGGCGCTGGGTCGAGATCAAGCCCGCGCTCACGCAGGCCGCCGTCGCCTATGACCCGTCGGTGCGCTCGCGGCTGGACCGTGAAGTGCTGCAGCTGGTCAAGGCCGGCGACATGCAGGCCGCCAAGCGCCTGCAGGGCCTGTGCCTGGGGCTCGGACGCGGCGCGCTGCTGCCCCGCGTCGCCAGCTTCTGGACCCTGGCCGCGGGCTTCTTCGAAGCGCTGTCGCTGGGCCTCATTCCCGCCGATTCGTATGTGAAGCGCGCCGCCACCCGCGTGCTGCTGCAGTACGCGACGCTCGCGCGCGGCGACAGCCTGGTGTCCGACCGTCTGGGCCAGGACCTCTTGTTCTTCTGCGCGCAGGCCGTGCCCACCGCCCGCGACGAGGCCGCCACGCTGCGCACCGTGCGCAGCGCCTGGGGCGTGGCCCACGAGCAGCACATCGACTACACCGTCGAGCAGTTCGGCCGCTTCGATCCGCTGGTGCTCACGCAGGCCCGCAAGCGCATCGAGACCGCCAAGGAAATGTGGTCGGCGCTCTCGGGCGGCGACATCACCCGCACGCGCCAGGTGGCCGACACCTTCGCGCAGCTGGGCGAATCGCTGCAGAAGCTGCACCCGCCGAGCCTGCCGATGGTCGAGGCGCTGACGCATGCGGTCGACGCCTCCGTCAAGTCGGGCCAGCCGCCCGACACCGAACTGGCGATGGAAGTCGCCACCTCGGTGCTGTACCTGGAAGCCGCGCTCGAAGACCTCGACCCGAGCGACCCGCAACTCACCTCCCGCACCCTGCAGCTGTCGGGCCGCATCGAGCGCGTGCGCGCCGGTGGCCATTCCGAGCCGCTGGAGCCGTGGATGGAAGACCTGTACCGCCGCGTGAGCGACCGCCAGACCATGGGCACCGTGGTCGACGAGCTGCGCAGCCACCTGAGCGAACTGGAGAAGTCGCTCGACCAGTATTTCCGCCGCCCCGCCGAAAAGGGCCTGCTGCGCACCGTGCCGACGCAGCTCATGCAGATGCGCGGCGTGTTCTCGGTGCTCGGCCTGGATCAGGCCGCGCTCACCGTGCAGCGCATGCGCGAAGACGTCGAGGCCATGCTGGTGAGCACCTCGCCCGCCGAGGAGATGGCCGGCTTCGACGCGCTGGGCAACAACCTGGGCGCGCTGGGCTTTCTCATCGACATGCTGGGCTACCAGCCCGCGCTGGCCAAGCGCCTGTTCGTGTTCGACGCCGAGGCCGGCGAACTCAAGCCGCTGATGGGCCGCCAGGCCACCGACAGCACCGAAGGCGAAGCCGCGGCACCCGTTGCCGAGCCCGTGCTCAGCATCGAGGAAGTCGATGCGCAGATCGCCTCCAAGCTCGCCGCGCTCGCCACGCCCGCCCGGAAGACCAAGCCCACGCCGCTGGAGGAATTCAGCCGCAAGGCCGAGAGCTGGACCTCCAAGATCACCGGTCCGGGTGCGCTGCCCGACACCGAGGTCACCGAGCTCGAAGAAGACGACCTGCAGAACATCTTCCTGGACGAAGCGCGCGAGGTGGTGCACAACGGCCTGGCCGCCATCACCGAGCTGGGCAGCCATCCGGACGACACCGAAGAACTCACCATCCTGCGCCGCGCGTTCCACACGCTCAAGGGCAGCTCGCGCATGGTCGGCCTCACCGATTTCGGCGATGCCGCCTGGTCGCTCGAGCAGGTGCTCAACACCTGGCTGGCCGACCAGCGTCCCGCCACGCCGGAGATGCTGTCGGCCACCGAGCGCACGCTGCGCGATTTCGGCCAGTGGGTCGAAGCCATCGCCTCGGGCGAATCCCATTCCTGGCAGGCCGGCCCGTTCAGCCGCGTGGCCGATGCGCTGATGGCCGGCGAGCCCGTGCCGCCGCCGGTGCGCGTGGCCGATGCCGAGCAGCTGGCCGTGGCCGCCCGCCACATCGCCGCCGAACCCGAGCTGCCGCCGCTGCCCGACCTGTCGTTCCTGCCGGACCCGCCGGCGCGCGCAGCGCCCGAGCCGGTCTTCGAACTGCCCGCGCTGGATGCGCTGGACGAGCCGCAAAAGCCCGCAGGCACGGACGCCGACGACGACTTCACGTCCACCGACTTCATCGATTTCGACAAGCAGCCCACGTCGCCTGCGCCGCTCTCACCGCACGCCGCACTGCCCGCGGGCGAGGAGTTCGATTTCCTGGCACCCGCGAAGACCCAGGCGCCCGCAGCCCCCGTTGCCGCGCCCGTCGCTGCGCAACCGGAGCCCGAGGCAGGCATCGAGGCCACCGTGCCGACCGCCACCGCGCTGCCCGATTTCGCCTGGGACCCCGAGCCGCTGCCCGTGCCGGCGAACGAGCCCAAGGCCAACGACATGGCGCTGCCTCCGCTGGAGGCGCTGCCCGAACTGGAACTGACGCCCGAGCCCGAGGCGCAGCCGGCGCCCGAACCCGTGGCTGCGGTCACCGCGCCAGTCGACGTGCCCGCCGAGCCGCCGGCCGTCGTGGCCGAAGAAGAGACGCCGGAGCCCGTCGCCGCGCACGAGACTGTCGAGACGGTGGAAGCCATCGAAGTGACCGAGACCGTGGAAGCGGTGGAAGTCACGGAAGTGGCCGAAGTGGCGGAAGAAGAACTCGCCACCGCCGCCAGCGCCGAAGACCAGGTCAAGGTGATCGGTCCGCTGCGCATCGGCATCGCGCTCTACAACGTCTACCTGAACGAAGCCGACGAATGGTCCAGGCAACTGGCCACCGACGTGGGCGAATGGGCGCTCGAATCGCACGAGCGCCTGCCCGACTCGACCGTTGCGCTCGCGCATTCGCTGGCCGGCAGCTCGGCCACCGTGGGCTTCCACAGCCTCTCGGGCATGGCGCGCCTGCTCGAATCGGCGCTTCAGCACCTGCAGATGCAGGGCAGCGGCACGCGTGAACAGGGCGTGGTGCTGGTGGCCGCGGCCGACGAGTTGCGCCGCCTGCTGCACCAGTTCGCCGTGGGGTTCCTGCGCGATCCGGCCGAAGGCACGCTGCAGGCGCTGCGCGACATCGCGGCATCGCCCATGCCGCTGGAAGCCGCCGTGCGCAGCGAAGTGCGGCCGTTCCAGCAGATCGTGTCCGCAAGCGACGGCATGGCCGACGTGGCGCTGGACGATTCCGAAGACGCCATCGACCTGGCCGACGCGGTCGACGTCGACCTGTTCCCGATCTTCGAGGAAGAGGCCGCCGACCTGCTGCCCCAGCTGGGCGAAGCGCTGCGCCAGTGGTCGCACCACCCCGACGACAGCGCGCCGCGCGCTTCGGTGCTGCGCACGCTGCACACGCTCAAGGGCAGTGCGCGCCTGGCCGGCGCCATGCGCCTGGGCGAACGCGCGCACCGCATGGAGTCCGAGATCGAAGTCCTGGGTTCCCAGGGCGCCGAGCGGGCCGACATCGAAAAACTGCTGGCGCGCCTGGACGCCCTGCAGGCCACCTTCGACGCGCTGCGCGCGGCCGACGACGCCACGCAGGTCGAAATGGCCCAGCTCGTGGCCGCGGCCACCGCGCCATCGCCGGCCATCCAGCTGGTGCAGGTCGCGCCCGAAGCCGGCGTGCCGGCGAACGACGAAGAAGCCGCACCGGTCGCCGATGCAAAGGACGAAGCCGCCAGCCCGGCCGTCACGATGCTGCAGCCGCGTCCGGCGCCCGCATTGCTCGCGCCGCTGCGCGCCGCATCGGGCCAGGCCGTTCGCATCCGCACCCAGCTGCTGGACCGCCTGGTCGCGCAGACCGGCGAGGTCATCATCACGCGTTCGCGCCTGGAGGCCGAGCTCGGCCAGCTGCGCGGCTCGCTCTCCGACCTCACGGGCAACCTGGACCGCCTGCGCCAGCAGCTGCGCGACATCGAGGTGCAGGCCGAAAGCCAGATGCAGTCGCGCCTTGCACAGGCCAAGGACTCGCAGCAGAGCTTCGACCCGCTCGAGTTCGACCGCTTCACCCGCGTGCAGGAACTCACGCGGATGATGGCCGAGTCGGTGAACGACGTGGCCACCGTGCAGCGCACGCTGCAAAAGACGGTGCAGGCGACGGAAGACGATCTGAGCGTGCAGGCACGCCAGACCCGCGAACTGCAGCGCGGGCTTCTGCGCACGCGCATGGTGGAGTTCGAAGGCATCTCCGACCGCCTCTACCGCGTGGTGCGCCAGGCGTCCAAGGACACCGGCAAGCAGGTGCGCCTGGACATCGTCGGCGGCTCCATCGAAATGGACCGCGGCGTGCTGGACCGCATGACGCCCGCCTTCGAGCACTTGCTGCGCAACTGCGTGGCGCACGGCATCGAGGATGCGGCGTCGCGCGAGAAGGCCGGCAAGGACGCCAGCGGCCTGATCGTCATCGACCTGCACCATGAAGGCAACGACGTTTCGGTGAGCTTCCGCGACGACGGCGCCGGTCTCGACCAGAAGCGCATCGCCGAGCGCGCCCGCGCCCTCGGCCTCCTGGCGGGCGACCAGGACCTCACGCCCGAAGAAGCCACCGAGCTGATCTTCAAGCCCGGCTTCTCGACGGCCGGACAGGTCTCCGAACTGGCAGGCCGCGGCATCGGCATGGACGTGGTGCGCGCGCAGATCGCGGCGCTCGGCGGCCGCATCGAAACGCAGAGCACCGCCGGCCAGGGCACCACCTTCAAGCTGGTGCTGCCGCTGACCACCGCCGTGACGCACGTGGTGATGCTGCGTGCCGGAGAGGTGTCGATCGGCGTGCCGTCGAATCTGGTGGAGCTGGTGCAGCGCGTGGGCGGCACCGACCTGGAAGCGGCCTACCTGCACAACAGCCATCCGTTCGGCAGCGAACAGGTGCCGTTCTACTGGGCCGGTGCGCTGCTGCAGGCCTCGACCCGCAGCGACCACGCCGCCTCCAAGAACAACACCCTCGTGATCGTGCGAAGCGCGGCACAGCGCGTCGCGCTGCACGTGGACGAAGTGCTGGGCAACCAGGAAGTCGTGGTGAAGAACCTCGGCCCGCAACTCGCGCGGCTGCCCGGCTTGGCCGGCATCTCGGTGCTGGCTTCGGGCGCGGTGGCGCTGATCTACAACCCGGTGGCGCTGGCGGCGGTGCACGGCGATCAGGCGCGCCTGCGCCAGGCCGCCGCGCTCGTGGTGCCGGCGCACACCGCATCGGCCTCGGCCGACCAGGACGCGCCGCAGGTGCCGATGCCGGTGCTGGCCCCCGTGGCGCCGCAGGTGCCGCTGGTGCTGGTGGTGGACGACTCCATTACCGTGCGCCGCGTCACGCAGCGCCTGCTGCAGCGTGAAGGCTATCGCGTGTCGCTCGCGGCCGACGGCCTGCAGGCGCTCGAACGGCTGCAGCAGGAGCGCCCGTCGGTGGTGCTGTCGGACATCGAGATGCCGCGCATGGACGGCTTCGACCTGGCCCGCAACATCCGCGCCGATGCCGCACTGGCGGAGCTCCCGATCATCATGATCACCTCGCGCATCGCCGAGAAGCACCGCGACTACGCGCGCACGCTGGGCGTGAACCACTACCTGGGCAAGCCCTACTCGGAAGAGGAACTGCTGCGCCTGGTGCGTGCGTACACGACCGAGCCGACGCTCGCGGCTGCGGCCTGAACGCCGCTCGCCTGAAGCGCTCCGGCGCCGATAGAAGAAAAGGCCCCTCGGGGCCTTTTCTTATTTCTGCAGCGCCTTGGCCCGCGCCACGCCGTAGCGCTGCAGCGTCTTCTCGCGCGCCTCGGCATGGTCCACCACGGGCGCGGGATAGGTCTCGCCCAGCTGGATGCCCGCGGCCTCCAGCTCCACCGGCGAGGCCATCCACGGCGCGTGGATCGCCGCGTTCGACAGGCCCGCCAGCTGCGGCAGGTAGCGGCGGATGAACTTGCCCTCGGGATCGAAGCGCTCGCTCTGCGTCACCGGATTGAAGATGCGGAAGTAGGGCTGCGCATCGCAGCCGCTGGAGCTCGCCCACTGCCAGCCGCCGTTGTTGGAAGCCAGCTCGAAGTCGTTCAGGTGCAGCGCGAAGTAGCGCTCGCCGCGGCGCCAGTCCAGCCCCAGGTCCTTGCACAGAAAGCTCGCCACCACCATGCGCAGGCGGTTGTGCATGTAGCCGCTCTGGTTGATCTGCAGCATCGCGGCATCGACCAGCGGATAGCCGGTGCGGCCCTCGCACCAGGCATCGAAGAGCTGGTCGGCGTGCTTGCCGTGGTGCCACTGGATCTTGTCGTACTCGGGGCGAAAGCTCTTCGATTCGCCGTTCTCGTACACATGCGGGAAGTGCGCGAGGATCTGGAAGTAGAAGTCGCGCCAGATCAGCTCGCTCAGCCACGTCGCGGCGCCCGCGTTGCCCTGCAGCGAGAGCTGGTGCGCCACGCTCGCCACCTGCCGGATCGATACCGTGCCGAAGCGCAGGTGCACGCCCATGTAGCTGGGGCCGCGCACGGCGGGGAAATTGCGCGCTTCGTCGTAGCGGTCGATGCGCTCGAAGAAATCCTCGAACAGCACGCCGGCGCCGAGCGAGCCGGTCGGGATCTCCAGCGTCGACAGATTGGTCTTCTCGAAGCCCAGCTCCCCCAGCGACAGCATCGGCTCCCGGTAGGCCTGCGGCGGCGGCACCAGCGCCTCGGCATGGCTGCGCACCGGGTACGACTTCAGGAAGAACGAATCCACCTTCGCGAGCCACGCGCGCTTGTAGGGCGTGAACACCGTGTAGGGCTGGCCGGTCTTGGTCATGACCTCGTCGCGGTCGAAGACGGTCGAGTCCTTGTAGGTGTGGAAGGCGATGCCCGCGTTGGCCAGCGCGCCGAGCACCTTGGCATCGCGCTCCAGCGCATCGGGCTCGTCGTCGCGGTTGGCGAACACGGCCTGCACATCCAGGTCGCTCGCGAGCGCGGGGATTTCCTGCACGGCGGTGGAGTGCCGCACGATCAGCCCGCCGCCCAGGGCGCCCAGCTCGGCCTGCAGTTCCAGCAGCGATTCGCGGATGAATTCGACCCGCCGGTCGGCACTGGGCAGCGCCTCCAGGATCGCCTTGTCGAACACGAAAACGCAGACCACCTGCCGGCAGGCCCGCAGCGCGCGATAGAGCGCCGCGTTGTCGTCCACGCGAAGGTCTCGGCGGAACCACATGAGGCCCTTGGGGTAGGTCTTGTCGACGGCCAGTAAAATGGGTGGCATATGGCTGCCGATTCTGCCCCGATGAACCTCACGCATCACTTTTTGATAGCGATGCCCGGGATGGAAGACAAAACTTTCAACCGCAGCGTCGTGTACCTCTGCGAACACAGCGAGCGCGGCGCGCTCGGCCTGGTGATCAACAAACCCAGCGACATCAACCTGAAGGTGCTGTTCGAGAAGATCGAGCTGCACCTGACCCGCCCCGAGCTGGGCGACGCCCCCGTCTTCCAGGGCGGCCCGGTGCAGACCGAGCGCGGCTTCGTGCTGCACGAGCCGGTCTTCACCCAGGCCGAGAAGCCCGAGGAATCGGTCTACGCCTCGACCATGACCATCCCCGGCGGGCTGGAGATGACCACCTCCAAGGACGTGCTGGAGGCCCTGGCCACCGGCGCGGGGCCCCGCAAGGTGCTGGTCTCGCTGGGCTATTCGGCCTGGGGCGAGGGCCAGCTGGAGTCCGAGCTGGCCGAGAACAGCTGGCTCACCGTGCTGGCCGACCCGGCCGTGATCTTCGATACGCCGATCGAGCAGCGCTACGACAAGGCGCTGATGCTGCTGGGCCTGGAGGCCTGGAAGCTCTCGCCGGACGCCGGACACGCATGATGACCTTGACTCGCCCCCAGGCTGCGTGCACTTCGTGTCACTTCGCCTACCCCCTACCGGGGGCGGCCCGGCCGCTTCGGGCGGCCGTGCGCGGCGGCCCCCTGTGAGTGGACTGGCGATGCCCGACAGCGATCAAGCTCCCGCGTCCGTTCCCGTTCCCGTTCCCGTTCCCGTTCCCGTTCCCGTTCCCGTCCCGTCCCACTTCCAGACCTTCCTGGCCTTCGATTTCGGCCTGAAGCGCACCGGCGTGGCCAGCGGCAACCGTCTGCTCCAGTCGGCCACGCCGCAGGCCACCATCAAGGCCGAGGGCGATGCCCGCTTCGCGCAGGTCGAGGCGCGCATCAAGGAATGGCAGCCCGACGCGCTGGTGATCGGCGTGCCTTATCACCCCGACGGCGCGCCGCACGAGAACACCCGCCGCGCGCAGAAGTTCGCGCGCCAGCTGCGCGGCCGTTTCAACTTGCAGGTGTTCGAGGTGGACGAGCGCTACAGCACCACCGAGGCGCTGTCTTCCGGCGCGCGCGATGCCGATGCCGCCTCGGCCTGCATCATCCTGGAGCAATTTTTGAGGAGTCTCCCGTGAGTTCAATACCCGATGCCGAAGGGCTCTACACAGGCCTCCTGGCCGGCGTGAAGGCGCTGCTGCGCCCCGAAACCAAGCTGGTCGGCATCACCTCCGGTGGCGCCTGGCTGGTCGAGCGGCTGCAGAAGGACCTGGGCCTGCCCGGCGCACCCGGCGTCATCTCCTCGGCCATGCACCGCGACGACTTCGCGCGCCGCGGCCTCTCGGCCAGCGCGCAGACGTCGCTGCCCTTCGACGTGAACGGCACCGACGTGCTGCTGCTGGACGACGTGCTCTACACCGGCCGCACCATCCGCGCGGTGCTCAACGAGCTGTTCGACTTCGGCCGCCCCGCCTGCGTGCGGCTCGCGGTGCTGGTCGATCGCGGTGGCCGCGAACTGCCGATGGCCGCCGATTTCGCCGCCGCCAAGCTCACGCTCCCCGACACGCAACTCCTCGCGCTCGCCCGCGCCGACGACGGCGCCTTCAGCCTCAAGGTGGAGGAGAACAAGTAATGCTCTACAAGCGAAACCCGCAGCTCAACAAGAACGGCGAGCTCATCCACCTGCTGTCGATCGAGGGGCTGCCCAAGGACATCGTCACGCACATCCTGGACACCGCCGCCAACTTCACGAGCGTGAGCGACCGCGAGGTGAAGAAGGTGCCGCTCCTGCGCGGCAAGAGCGTGTTCAACCTGTTCTTCGAGAACTCGACGCGCACCCGCACCACCTTCGAGATCGCGGCCAAGCGCCTGTCGGCCGACGTCATCAACCTGGACATCGCGCGCTCCTCGGCCACCAAGGGCGAGTCGTTGCTGGACACGATTGCCAACCTGAGCGCCATGGCCGCCGACCTCTTCGTCGTGCGCCACAGCGAATCGGGCGCGCCATACCTGATCGCGCAGCACGTGGCACCGCACGTGCACGTGGTGAATGCCGGCGACGGGCGCCACGCGCACCCCACGCAGGGGCTGCTCGACATGTACACGATCCGCCACTACAAGAAAGACTTCTCGAACCTCACGGTCGCGATCGTCGGCGACGTGCTGCACTCGCGCGTGGCGCGCTCGGACATCCACGCGCTCACCACGCTCGGCTGCGCCGAAGTGCGCGTGGTCGGCCCCAAGACGCTGGTGCCCGGCGACATGGCCGGCATGGGCGTGCGCGTGTGCCACACGCTCGAAGAAGGCATCAAGGACTGCGACGTGATCATCATGCTGCGCCTGCAGAACGAGCGCATGAGCGGCGCGCTGCTCCCCTCGTCGCAGGAGTTCTTCAAGACCTACGGCCTCACGCCCGAGAAGCTGCAGCTCGCCAAATCGGATGCGATCGTGATGCACCCGGGGCCTATCAACCGCGGCGTGGAGATCGACTCGGCCGTGGTCGATGGCAAGCAGAGCGTGATCCTTCCGCAGGTCACCTTCGGCATCGCCGTGCGCATGGCGGTAATGAGCATCGTGGCAGGGAACGAAGCATGAGCAGAACACTGATCACCAACGGCCGCGTCATCGACCCCGCCTCGGGCACCGACAAGAAGACCGACATCGCCATCGCCGACGGCAAGATCGCCGGCATCGGCAACCTGCCGGCCGGCTTCAAGGCCGACCGCACCATCGACGCCGCGGGCTGCGTCGTCGCACCAGGCCTCGTGGACCTCGCCGCGCGCCTGCGCGAGCCCGGCTACGAGCACGAAGGCATGCTGGAGAGCGAAATGGCCGCGGCCATCGCGGGCGGCGTGACCAGCCTCGTGTGCCCGCCCGACACCGACCCCGTGCTCGACGAGCCGGGCCTGGTCGAAATGCTCAAGTTCCGCGCCGAGAAGCTGCAGTGCGCGCGCCTCTTTCCGCTGGGCGCGCTCACGCGCAGCCTGGCCGGCGGCGTGCTCACCGAAATGGCCGAACTCACCGAGGCCGGCTGCATCGGCTTCAGCCAGGCCGACGTGCCGCTGGCCGACACCCAGGTGCTGCAGCGCGCGCTGCTCTACGCAAGCACCTTCGGCTACACCGTGTGGCTGCGCCCGCAGGACCGCGACCTCGGCAAGGGCGTGGCCGCCAGCGGCCCGCTCGCCACGCGGCTGGGCCTCTCGGGCGTGCCGGTGTCGGCCGAGACCATCGCCATCTTCACCATCGTGGAGCTCATGAAGAGCACCGGCGCGCGCGTGCACCTGTGCCGCATTTCCAGTGCCGCGGGCGTGGCGCTGGTGCGCGCGGCCAAGGCGCAAGGGCTGCCGCTGACCTGCGACGTGAGCATCAACTCGCTGCATCTGGCGGACACCGACATCGGCTACTTCGACAGCCGCGCGCGCCTGAACCCGCCGCTGCGCCAGCAGGGCGACCGCGACGCGCTCTCGGCGGGCCTGGCCGACGGCACCATCGACGCGCTGGTGTCCGACCACACGCCCGTCGAGGCCGATGCCAAGACGCTGCCCTTCGCCGAAGCCGAGCCCGGCGCCACCGGCCTCGAACTGCTGCTGCCGCTCGCGCTGCAGTGGGGCGAGCGCAGCGGCGCGGGCATCGCGCGGGCGATCGAGGTCATCACCTCCGCGCCGGCGCGTCTGCTGGCCACGGTGGATGCGGGCACCGGCATCGGCCGCCTGGTCGAAGGCGGCGTGGCCGACCTCTGCATCTTCGATCCGGCGCTCGAATGGCAGGTCGAGCCCGATGCGCTCAAGAGCCAGGGCAAGCACACGCCGTTCGCCGGCTACCCGGTGCAGGGCCGCGCGCGGCACACGCTGGTCGCTGGCCGCGTCGTCCACGGTTGAATTAAAAGAAAGAGAACCCGCGCGCCATGGTTCATTCGCTGAAGGCCTGCTGGCGCCTGCTGCACGCGGTGGGGCATGCGCTGGCCGGGTGGTGGACGATCCGCTTCGCCTTTCCCGGCCTCACGCAGGCCGACCGCAATGCGCGCGTGCAGGAATGGTCGCGCCGCATGCTCGAGATCATGGGCATCACGCTCAAGGTGCAGGGCACGCCGCCCGCTGCGGGGCCGGTGCTGATCATCAGCAACCACCTCTCGTGGCTGGACATCACCGCCATCCATGCGGCGCGCCATGTGCGCTTCGTGTCGAAGTCCGGCGTCAAGCACTGGCCGCTGATCGGCACGCTCTCCACCGGCGCGGGCTCGCTCTACATCGAGCGCGAACGCCGCCGCGACGCGCTGCGCGTGGTGCACCACATGACCGAGGCGCTGCGCGAGGGCGACATGATCGGTGTGTTCCCCGAAGGCACCACCAGCGACGGCCGCGGCCTCTTGCCCTTCCACGCCAACCTGCTGCAGGCGGCGATTTCTTCAGGCGCGCCGGTGCTGCCCGCCGCGCTGCGCTTTGCCGATGCCGCCACCGGCGAGACCAGCCAGGCCCCGCGCTACATCGACGACGACAACCTGCTCACGTCGCTGTGGAACACGCTGCGCGCGCCCCCCCTGCTGGCCATCGTGCGCTTCGGCGAGCCGCAGGATTCGCACGGCCGAGAGCGCCGCGGCTGGGCGCAGTCGCTGCATGAAGACGTGCAGCAGCTGCGCCGCGAGACCCAGTGAGGCGCTGAGCCGCCTCCCCAAAAAAAAGCGCCCCCGAAAGGGCGCTTGAACGGCGCACGGATGCGCCGTGAGGAGGAAGCGGTACGCCCTGGTGGTCAGAGAATGCCGAAGACCTTCAGTCCGATGATCACGATGATCGGCACACCGCAGAGCCAAAGGATGATGCTTTTCATGATCGAGGTCTCCGTGAGGTAAGTAGGCCTCTACATTGGCCGCGCATTCGGCCGGCGCTTGCGGGAGAAGGCAATCCGTGCGCGTGGGTGTGTGCCTACAAGGCCGCTCAGCCGCGGCTCTGCACGAGGAAGAATCCGAGCGCGACGACGAAACGTCATCGGACACGTCATCGGGCAGGTCCTCGGTCCGCGTGTCCTTGAACGTGACCGAGCCGGCGATGGGCAGCAGGCGCAGCTGAAAGATGCCCAGTGAAAACAGCGGCGGCCCGAAGCCCAGCGAAATCCGCCGGACCTTGATGCCGAGCCCAAGGCCCAGCGCAGCCATCGTGCCGATGTGGATGCAGGCGAGCAGCGCAATGGCCGCGATGAACTTCAAGAGGACGAGCAAGAGACTCCGCGCAGCGCTACCAGGGGCTCACTCTCCAAACCAGAAGACGAGCCACGAACCGAGTGAAGCCAGCACGGCCAGCAACGCAACGGCGTTGCGTTGGCTGAAGAAGAAGGCGCGGGTGCTCCGAAGGGCGGGACTGATCGACATTTCGAGCTCCTCTTTCCGCGGATGCGAGTGCCGCGGAGAGTGCCCGGTCGATCGACCCTCGTCAATCCGAAGATAGTTCTCCCGGTGCCTTTAAGTATCAATCGCGGTCTTCGTAATAGCGGCGATGCTGCTCGCGCTCCCATTGCCGGCGACGCCATTCCTGGCGCTCGGCACGGCGTTCTTCCCAACGCTGCGCGCGGCGCTCTTCCCAACGCGAGCCCGGCTCGTAGTACACGGGCGCGGGCGTGGAATACACAGGTGCCGGAGGCTGGTAGTACGTCGGCGCCGGCCGCGAATAAACGGGCGCGGGCTCGTAATAGACCGGTGCCGGCTGGCCGATGACCACGCCCGGCAGGTTGACGCCAACGGACCAGTGGGTCTCCGCATTGGCCGATGCGCCGGCGAACAAGGCACCTGCGGCGACGAGGCCTGCGGCGGCCAGCTTGAGAACGATTCGGGGATTCAACATTTCATCTCCTGAAGCGGGCCGGAAACAGCCCTGATGCACCGTTCAACGCCCCGCTGCACGCGCTCGCTCACATCGCGAAGGTGAAGTACCGTTCCCAAATGTGACGCGGCGCGGCGGGTGAATGAAATCTTCCATCCCCGAAACGCGTCTTCGGCCGCCTGGTCTTCCGCGAACAGCCACATCTCGCAGATGTGCCCCGCCAGTTCGAGCCTTCGGCTGGCTATCTTTGGCTTACCGTGCCACAAGCGCAGCGGGCTTGCGTGCGGCGGCAGCCTTGGGAGTCGTAGCAGTCGCATCGGCGGGCTTCACCGTGGACGCAGTGGGGAGGTCCACGCTCGCCCCCGTCGCCGCCGCGGCCGTTTCCAGTCCTGAAACGATGTTGCACGCCGCGTGATAGTTCAGAGCATCGGCCACGGCCCGGTTGACGGGATAGGCGGACATCGATTCCGCTCTTGAAACATGGATCTGTCTCAAGATGCCGTCCCGCTGTCGTGAAATCCCTGAAGACACGACGTTCAGTGCGAGGTTGTTGAAATACGCCTGGTCGTAGCGGGCGAGGATGCCGCTCGACAGCGTGCTGCCCGCGGAAAGAACTCTTGCCGCTGAGCCAGGTGTCGTCACCGAGGCGGCGCCGGAAAGCAATGTGGCGAGGTTGCCCCATGCCATGTTGGTCTGTGCTTTCGACGACACCAGCATTCGAATGAATGCCGCGCATTTCTGGTTCGAAGCGGCAATGATTCGATCCTGAAGGTCATTTCGCAAATACTCGAATTTCGCCTTGTCTCCAGGTGCGGCGTTCGCCACCACTTTCACATCGTTGAGGCCATAGGTATCGAGCAACTGGTCGAGATTGATCTGCTCGAAGCCTTCGGCCTTCTTCCCGTCGCCGCCAATGAGCAGCGAGCCAGCACCGCTCAGGAGATTCTCCTCGTCCGGCATGGTGATCGAGCGAAGACTGGAGCAGCCGGCGAAGAGCATGGAGGCCACCAACAAGGCGAGCAGTTTCATTTTGGACATGGGGCTGATGCCCGGCTACTGTGGGATGCGCGCAGCCTAACCAGCACCGTGCCTACTGCCATCCCATATTTCCGTGACAGCGGGCGATCCGCACTCAGCTTCTATCCCCAGAACGCATCCTCAGCCGCCTGGTCTTCGGAGAACAGCCACACCTCGCAGATGCGCCCCGCGCCATCGATGCGCAACACGTCCACCCCCGACATCGCCATCGACGCGCCCGGCTTCTCCGCGCGAAAGTGCAGCGGGGTTGCGACCTTGTCGCCCTGCGCCATCAGCGGCCCGACGCTGTCGATGCGAAAGCTCCCGCCGCTGCGGTCCATGAAGCGGCCCAGCGGGCCGAAGACGGCCGCCTTGCCGCGGTGCGTGCCCGAGAGGCTGCCGTTGCCCGGCTGGTGCCAGGCGATGTCGTCCGCGGAGAGATTGCCGGCCGTTTCGAGATCGCCTTTTGCGACGGCGTCGAAGTAGCCGCGGACAAGTTCGATGTTCTTCTGTGGGGTGGTGTTCGTGTGCATGGCGCGGACAATAGCCATCCGCACCCCCTCCCGCAAGAACGCACCCCAACGTGCCCAAGGCACCTCCAAGTGACCATGGAAGAACAAGACCTGCAACGACCCAAGGCACCCGCGTGGAATCCGTACCTGGCCACCTGCCCGACGCGGCAGGTGCTCGACTGCATCGCCGACAAATGGGCGGTGCTGGTCGCTGGGCGAATCGCTCGCGACCACGCTCGATGAACTGCGCATCTGGGCGGAGCGCAACATCGAAGACGTGCTGCGGCATCGGGAGACTTTCGATGCGGCAGGCGCGCCCCCGAAGTCAGTAAAAAGCCGCTGACTGGCAGCGGCTTCGTTCATTCATCCGTCGATTCTTTTCACGTCGCGCCGCCTTGGCCGAGGCGCCGGCGCAGCGATGCGGTTTCATCGCTCGGGTCATCGATGGCCGAGAGCACGATGCCGTTCAATTCCTCCAGCCACTTGAGGATGCCGGGGAGCCGGCGGGTCAGCGTCGGCGGATCGAAGGTGTCGGACTCGGAGAGCGACTGGAGGATGGTGAGCCAGTCGAGCGCTTCGCACGAGGCGATGCGGATCACGTCGCGCCGCTCGGCGTCGAGGAAGTCCTTTTCTGCTGGGGGCTGCGGTGTCGTGTGGACCGATTCGGCAGCGTTGGGGGTCTTGGAGGGGGTCTTGCTAGACTTCTTGGTAGCCATGATGTGTATTGCTTTCAACTTGGTTGCACGTTGTGGTCAGGCTGGTTCGATGTTTTCTCCATCGTTCCAGCCGCCTGAATTGCCTCAGAAGATCGCGGTCTTGATATCGACCACGACACGCCCTGAGACGCGGCGTTCATTTCCTTGGCGCCGGCTCCTTCGCCCGATCGACCACCTTGCCGAGCCACGCCGCGCCGAGGCGCCTCAGCTTGGCCCAACGGTCGCGTGTCAGGCGGATCGAACCGTGCATCGCGCGCTTGTCGTCCGGCAGCGTCGGCCGGCCCCTTCGCCGGCGCTCTTCAGTTTCTTTTTTCTTCTTCGTCATTCGTGGTGGTCCTCCCGTCTTTCCTAGCCTAGGCGAGGCGGTGAGGGGCAGGGGAATTTGAAGTGAGACGTTTTGCCGCAAAGGGCTGTCTCAATTGCAAGAACATATTTAGTTGCGTAAACACCGCCGTTCGGCGCAACCCGCAGGACTACCTGGCCAAGGCCTCGCCGCTCAAGCGCGCGCTGATGAAGGCCAACGCGTCGCTGGTGGGTTTCGTCATCAACATTCCGCAGATCTCGCTGCCGGTGACGCTCGAGGAATTGCTCGGTCACATCGAGCGCTTCAGGCAGGCCCATGTGGAAACGACGCATGCCGACGCAAGCAGGTAAACCTTAGTTTGGGTATCCCTCGCAGGGACATGTCCCGCATTTGCCCTGCGGCGCGCGTTGCTCAATGATGGCTGCCATGAAAGAGATCCGCCTGGGCTGGTCGCTCGACGTCAGCCATCTCAAGCACCAGATTCAAGCGGCCGCGAGTTGGAGGCCCGAGACCGCTTTGCTGCGCCGCGACCTGGAGATCATGGTTCAGGTGGGCAACGAGGTGTTCGGCGAAGGCACGCACTGGATCGAAGAGCGGACGTTGCCCGAGCCTCGATGAATGAACGGCGCTGCAAGCGCCCAGGCTGAGGCAGTTGGCACTTGAACGGCGTGCAATATGGAACTGCAAAACCATCAGTTCCATTCATCGCACGCCTGGCCGATCATCGCCCCCTGTCATTCAGCAGCAGGAGACGAAACCATGGCGGCCGATGCCCTCATCGAAGAACCGGAAGTGGTCCAGCCCACCGCCGAACGGCCTCGGGAGGCGATCGCGCAATGCGTGGCCACCGTCGTGCGCTCGCGCCGCGCAACGCGTGCCTTCAAGGCACAGCCGCTGGGCCGCGACATCGTGGAAGAAATCCTGGCCGATGCGTCGTGCGCGCCGAGCGGCGCCAACATCCAGCCCTGGCGCGTGTACGTGGTCAGCGGCGCGGTCAAGAGCGAATTGACCAACGTGCTGGTCGCCGCGTCGCGCGCCGGCACCGCGCCGGCGCCCGAGCATTTCCCAGAACCGCTGCCCGACACGTACCGCGCAAGGCTCATGGACTTCGGCGCGCGCTACTACGCATCGCTCGGCATCGCGCGCGATGACACGCACGGGCGCACGCGCCAGACCGAGCGCAACTACGCCTTCTTCGGCGCGCCGGTGGGCCTCATCTTCAGCATCGACCGCCGGTTGAAGGCGCACAGCTGGATCGACCTGGGCCTGTTCGCGCAGAGCGTGATGATCGCCGCGAAGGCACGCGGCATCGACACCTGCCCGCAGGTCGCGTTCGCGCAGTTCCATGCGCCGATCGCATCGCACCTGCACATGTCGCCCAACGAGGTGACGGCCTTCGGCATGTCGATGGGATACGGCGACCCGGAGGCCGAGGTCAACCAGACAAGGATGCCGCGCGAGCCCGTGCAGGACTTCGCGCGGCTCCTCGGATTTCCGGGCTGACCTTCGCGCCGATTTTTCCTTTCAGCGACGCATTCGCTCGCTGATTCACCGTCATTTCTTTTTCAAGGAGAACGCCCATGAACACGTCATGGCTCGTTGCCACTGCAGTTGTCGCGGCCAGCACCCTCGGCGCATTCGCGCCCGTTCCTGCCGCCGCGCACACGTCCTCGGAAAGCGTCACACCGGCACTGCGGCAGGCGATCCCCAACATCCCCGGCAAGTCGCTGGTGGCCGTGGTGGTCGACTATCCGCCGGGCGGCGCTTCGCCGGCGCATGTGCATGCGAAGTCGGCGTTCATCTATGGCTACGTGGTTTCGGGCGCCATCGAATCGCAGGTGAACGATGGCCCGCGGCAAGTGCTTCGCGCAGGGGAGAGCTTCTACGAGCCGCCGGGCGCAAAGCATTCCGTCAGCCGCAACGCGAGCAAGACCCGGCCCGCGAAGCTGCTCGCCGTGTTCGTGGTGGACACCGACGACACCGCGCTCACGACGCCAACGCAGTGACCCATCCCCCATCTTCAGGAGCACGACCATGAGCCAGCGCCTCGACTACAACCAGATCGCCGCGGCCGGCGTCAAGGCCATCGGCACCGTGTACGGCTATGTCACGCAGAGCGGCCTCTCGCCCGTGCTGGTGGACCTGGTGTATTTGCGTGTCTCGCAAATCAACAACTGCGCGTACTGCCTGGACATGCATACGCGCGACCTGTTGAAGAAGGGGCAGGCCGTTGAAAAGCTCGCGCTGCTGCAAGCGTGGAGAGAGGCCGGCGCGCTCTTCGATGCGCGGGAGCGTGCCGCGCTGGCGTGGGCGGAATCGGTGACGCGTGTGGCCGAGACGGGCGTGCCCGACAGCGACTACGAGGCGGCGCGTGCCGTCTTCGACGAGCGTGAACTGGTGGACCTCACCATCGCGATCGGGTTGATGAACGTCTACAACCGGATGGCGATCAGCTTCCGCAATACGCCCGGGGCACTCGCGGCCAGGTAGCGCGCCGCGTCGTCCGGTCCGCTCCAGAGCCGCCTGCCGCGGGCGGCATTCATTCGCAACGTTCGCAGATTCGCAATTCCTCCTTCGCAGAAATACGCCCTTTCAGCCCTTACGCGCCGGGCTCGTCTTGCGTAGATTGCGAAGCATGACGACTCCCGTTGGAACCACCGAGATCCGCGAACTGGTGCTGCCGGTGCATGCGAACCACCGCGGCACGCTGTTCGCAGGGCAAGGCCTGCAGCTGATGACCAAGGCCGCCTTCCTGGCCGCGCGCGGCCTGGCGCAGCGCGAGGTGGTGATGGCCGGCGTGACCAGCGTGTCTTTTCTCTCCCCGGTGCCGGTGGGCTACCAGCTCGTGCTGCGCGGATGGGCGAGCCGCATCGGCCGCTGTTCGATGACCGTGTGCGTGACCGGCATCGCCGACATGCCCGGCGTTCCCGCGGAAGAAGTCCTCAAGGGTGTGTTCGAGATGGTGGCGGTCAATGCCGCCGGCCAGCCGACGGGCATCGATCGCTCTTATCTGAACAAGGAAACCGCATGACCACCACCACGACCGAAACCATTGCTCCCGCAGGTTTCAAGCCCAAGAAATCCGTCGCGCTCTCGGGCGTGACCGCGGGCAACACGGCGCTGTGCACCGTGGGCCGCACGGGCAACGACCTGCACTACCGCGGCTACGACATCCTGGACATCGCCGAGGTCTGCGAGTTCGAGGAAATCGCCCACCTGCTGGTGCACGGCAAGCTGCCCACGCGCGCCGAGCTCAAGGCCTACAAGGCGCGGCTGAAGGCGATGCGGGGCCTGCCGGCCAACGTGAAGGCCGCGCTGGAGAGCCTGCCCGCGGGCGCGCATCCGATGGACGTGATGCGCACCGGCGTCTCGGCGCTGGGCTGCGTGCTGCCCGAGAAGGACGACCACAACCTGCCCGGCGCGCGCGACATCGCCGACCGCCTGATGGCCTCGCTCGGCTCGATGCTGCTGTACTGGTACCACTGGTCCACGCAGGGCAAGCGCATCGACGTGGAGACAGACGACGATTCGATCGGCGGCCACTTCCTGCACCTGCTGCATGGCGAGAAGCCCAGCGAGGCCTGGGTGCGCGCGATGCACACGTCGCTCAACCTCTACGCCGAGCATGAGTTCAACGCCTCCACCTTCACCGCGCGCGTGATCGCCGGCACCGGCAGCGACATGCACTCGGCCATCGCCGGCGCCATCGGCGCGCTGCGCGGCCCCAAACACGGCGGCGCGAACGAGGTGGCCTTCGAGATCCAGAAGCGCTACGACTCGCCCCATGAAGCCGAGGCCGACATCCGCCGCCGCGTGGAGGCCAAAGAGGTGGTCATCGGCTTCGGCCACCCGGTGTACACGGTGAGCGATCCGCGCAACGTGGTGATCAAGGGCGTGGCGAAATCGCTGTCCGAGGAGGCCGGCTCCACCAGGATGTTCGACATCGCCGAGCGCCTGGAAGCCGTGATGTGGGAGGTCAAGAAGATGTTCCCCAACCTGGACTGGTTCAGCGCGGTGAGCTACCACATGATGGGCGTGCCCACGGCGATGTTCACGCCGCTCTTCGTGATCGCGCGCACCAGCGGCTGGGCCGCGCACGTGATCGAGCAGCGCGTGGACAACAAGATCATCCGGCCGAGCGCGAACTACACCGGTCCGGAAGACCTGGCGTTCGTGCCGATCGCGGCGCGCGTCTGACGTCTGACAGAAGCAGAGAGGCGCACGGCGCTCCAGTGTTTCGACCGTCTCGAGTCTCCGAGCGTTTTCGCGGGTCGGGCCTGCAGGCGCAAACTGGCGTCCGCTACCGCGATGGCACGCCGTCGCGGGGCGCATGCACAACAACACTGGAGACAACCGCATGACTTTGAACCGCCGCACCTTTTCCTCGGCCGCCCTGGCCGGGCTCGCGCTCCCCGTCGTTCGCCCGGGCTGGGCCCAGGAGGCCTTTCCTAGCAAGCCGCTCAAGATCGTCTGTCCCTTCGCGCCGGGCGGCGGCTCCGACTTCATCGCGCGCGTCGCCTCCAACGTGCTCGGCCAGCGGCTGGGCCAGCCGGTGGTAGTGGACAACCGACCGGGCGCCGGCGGCACGCTGGGCACCGAGTACGCGCTGCACACGGCCGGCGACGGCTACACGCTGCTGCTGGTGGCGGGGAGCTACACCGTCAACCCCTCGCTCTACAAGCTGCGCTTCGACCCCATCGCCGACATGACGCCGGTGATCCAGCTGTCCAAGGGCGCCTACGTGCTGTGCGTCAATCCGGCCAAGGTGCAGGCGAAGAACCTGCGCGAGCTGCTGGCCTTCGCGCGCCAGAACCCAGGCAAGCTGACCTTCGCCTCGGCGGGCAACGGCAGCCACCTGCACATCACGAGCGAGTACCTGTTCGGCATGGCCAAGGTCAAGGCGACGCACGTGCCGTACCGCGGCACGGGCCCGGCGGTCACCGACCTGGTGGCCGGCAACGTGGACATGCTGATCGCGGGCACCGAGGCGCTGATGCCGCACGTGCAGTCGGGGCGGCTGCGCGCGTTCGCGGTCACCACGGCGCAGCGCCTGCAGGCCTACCCCGACATTCCATCGATCGCCGAGGCCGGCGGGCTGCCCGACTACGACGTGGTCGCATGGCACGGGCTGATCGCGCCCAAGGGCGTGCCGCCCGCCGTGCTCGCCAAGTTGAATGGCGCGCTCGACGCCGGCCTGAAGGCCCCTGAATTGAACGCCAAGCTGGAGCCCACGGGCGTGTCCGCGGCCGGTGGCACACCCGAGCAGTTCGGCGCGCTGATCCGCGCCGAGATTCCCCGCTACGCGAAGGTCGTGAAAGACAACGACGTGCGCTCCGAGTAAACATCCTTTCGATTCGCTCCCCTGATTCGCCACGACTCGCCCCGATGAACCCACGACACAGAAAACCACTCCCCGGCACCGCGCTGGACTACATCGACGCGCGCGCCGCGGTCGATGCGCTGCGCCCGGGCGCCTGGCGCGCGCTGCCCTACACCGCGCGCGTGCACGCCGAGAACCTGGTGCGGCGCTGCGACCTGGCGATCCTCGACGAGTGCCTGCTGCAGCTCATCGAGCGGCGGCGCGATCGCGACTTTCCGTGGTTTCCCGTGCGCGTGGTCTGCCACGACATCCTGGGCCAGACCGCGCTGGTGGACCTGGCGGGTCTGCGCGATGCCATCGCGGCCGAGGGCGGCGATCCGTCGCAGGTGAACCCGGTGGTGCCGGTGCAGCTGATCGTGGACCACTCGCTGGCGGTGGAGTGCGGCGGGTTCGACCCGAATGCGTTCGAGAAGAACCGCCGGATCGAGGACCGCCGCAACGAAGACCGCTTCCATTTCATCGACTGGACCAAGCGCGCCTTCGCCAACATGGAGGTGATCCCGGCGGGGAACGGGATCATGCATCAGATCAACCTGGAGAAGATGTCGCCGGTGGTCTACGTGCAGGACGGCCTGGCCTTTCCCGACACCTGCGTGGGCACCGACAGCCACACGCCGCACGTCGATGCGCTGGGCGTGATCGCCGTGGGCGTGGGTGGGCTGGAAGCCGAGAACGTGATGCTGGGCCGCGCCTCGTGGATGCGCCTGCCCGACATCGTGGGCGTCGAGCTGACCGGCCGGCGCCCGCCGGGCATCACCGCCACCGACATCGTGCTGGCGCTCACCGAGTTCCTTCGCAAGGAAAAAGTGGTGGGCGCGTACCTGGAGTTCTTCGGCGAGGGCACGCGCGGCCTCACGATCGGCGACCGCGCCACCATCTCGAACATGTGCCCCGAGTACGGCGCCACCGCCGCGCTCTTCTACATCGACGAGCAGACGCTCACGTACCTGCGGCTCACCGGCCGCGAGGACGCGCAGATCGCGCTGGTCGAGACCTATGCGAAGACCGCCGGCTTCTGGGGCGATGCGCTCGCCACCGCGAGCTACGAGCGCGTGCTGACGTTCGACCTGTCGAGTGTGGTGCGCAACATGGCGGGCCCGTCCAACCCGCACCGGCGCCTGCCGACCTCGCAGCTGGCCGAGCGCGACATCGCCGTCGGCCTTGCCGAAGCGCGGCTGCAGGAGGCGGCGGGCCTCATGCCCGATGGCGCCGTGATCATCGCGGCCATCACCTCGTGCACCAACACCTCGAACCCGCGCAACGTGATTGCCGCCGGCCTGGTCGCGCGCAACGCCAACCGGCTGGGTCTGAAGCGCAAGCCGTGGGTGAAGTCGTCGCTCGCGCCGGGCTCGAAAACGGTGGAGCTGTACCTGCGCGATGCCGGCCTGCTGCACGATCTGGAGCAGCTGGGCTTCGGCATCGTCGCCTTCGCCTGCACCACCTGCAACGGCATGTCGGGCGCGCTGGACCCTGCGATCCAGCAGGAGATCATCGCGCGCGACCTGTACGCGACCGTGGTGCTCTCGGGCAACCGCAATTTCGACGGGCGCATCCACCCGTATGCCAAGCAGGCCTTCCTGGCTTCGCCGCCGCTGGTGGTGGCCTACGCGATCGCGGGCACGATGCGCTTCGACATCGAGCGCGACGTGCTCGGCGTGGTCGATGGCAAGGAAATCCGCCTGGCCGACCTGTGGCCGAGCGACGAGGAGATCGACGCGATCGTCGCGGCCTCGGTGCGGCCCGAGATGTTCCGCAAGGTCTACGAGCCGATGTTCGCGATCCAGGCGGACAGCGGCGAGAAGGTGAGCCCGCAGTACGACTGGCGGCCGCAGTCCACCTACATCCGCCGCCCGCCCTACTGGGACAGCGAGGGCGTGGGCGCGCTCGCGGCCGTGCCGCGCACGCTGCGCGGCATGCGGCCGCTCGCGCTCTTGCCGGACAACATCACGACCGATCACCTCTCGCCCTCGAACGCGATCCTGCGGGACAGCGCCGCGGGCGAATACCTCGCGAAGATGGGCCTGCCGGAAGAAGACTTCAACTCGTACGCCACGCACCGCGGCGACCACCTGACGGCCATGCGCGCCACCTTCGCGAACCCGCAACTCATCAACGAAATGGCGGTGGTGGGCGGCGTGCAGAAGAAGGGATCGCTCGCGCGCATCGAGCCCGAGGGCACGGTCGTGCGCATGTGGGAGGCCATCGAGACCTATCTGAACCGAAGGCAACCGCTGATCATCGTGGCCGGCGCCGACTACGGCCAGGGGTCGTCGCGCGACTGGGCCGCCAAGGGCGTGCGGCTCGCGGGCGTGGAGGCCGTCGTGGCCGAGGGCTTCGAGCGCATCCACCGCACCAACCTGCTGGGCATGGGCGTGATGCCGCTGGAGTTCAAGCCCGGCACCACGCGGCGCACGCTGGGCCTGGACGGCACCGAGACCTTCGACGTGATCGGCGCGCCCCGGCCGCGCGCGGACCTCATGCTGGTCGTGCACCGCAAGGACGGCGACGTGCTGCAGGCGCCGGTGACCTGCCGGCTCGACACCGCCGAGGAAGTGTCCATCTACGAAGCGGGCGGCGTGCTGCAGCGTTTTGCGCAAGACTTCCTGGCCGAGACCAAGCGTTCCGCCTGAGACCCTCACCCTCACTTTCACTATCGCCATGGCATCCGTTCCCCAGATCAAGATTCCCGCCGTCTACATGCGCGGCGGCACCAGCAAGGGCGTGTTCTTTCGCCTGCAGGATTTGCCCAAGGAGGCGCAGCAGCCGGGCGCGGCGCGCGATGCGCTCCTCTTGCGCGTGATCGGCAGCCCCGACCCCTACGCCAAGCAGATCGACGGCATGGGCGCGGCCACCTCGTCCACCTCCAAGGCCGTGATCCTGTCGCGCTCCTCGCGGCCGGACCACGACGTGGACTACCTCTTCGGCCAGGTCGCCATCGACAGCGCCTTCGTCGACTGGTCGGGCAACTGCGGCAACCTGTCGGCGGCGGTCGGGCCGTTCGCCATTGCGCAGGGCCTGATCGACCGCGCCCGTGTGCCACGGAACGGCGCGTGCACCGTGCGCATCTGGCAGGCCAACATCGGCAAGACCATCGTGGCCCACGTGCCGATCGTCGAAGGCGAGGTGCAGGAGACGGGCGACTTCGAGCTCGACGGCGTGACCTTTCCCGCGGCCGAGGTGCCGCTCGAATTCATCGACCCGGCCGATGAGGGCAATGGCAATGGCGGCGAAGGCGGCGGCGCGATGTTCCCCACCGGCAAGGTCGCCGAAGACCTCGAGGTGCCCGGTGTGGGCACCTTGCGCGCCACGCTGATCAACGCGGGCATTCCCACCATCTTCGTCAACGCGGCCGATATCGGCTACACGGGCACCGAGCTGCAGGATGCGATCAACGGCGACGCGAAGGCGCTGGCCATGTTCGAGACGATCCGCGCGCACGGCGCCGTGAAGATGAGCCTCATCAAGCACATCGATGAAGCGGCCAGGCGCCAGCACACGCCCAAGGTGGCCTTCGTCGCGCCGCCGAAGGACTACACGGCCTCCAGCGGCAAGGCCGTGAAGGCGGCGGATATCGACCTGCTCGTGCGCGCGCTCTCGATGGGCAAGCTGCACCACGCGATGATGGGCACGGCCGCCGTGGCCATCGGCACGGCCGCGGCGATTCCCGGCACGCTGGTGAACCTCGCGGCCGGCGGCGGCGAGCGCGAGGCGGTGCGCTTCGGCCATCCTTCGGGCACGCTGCGCGTCGGCGCGGAAGCCCGCAAGGCCGATGGCGAATGGGTGGTGACCAAGGCCCTGATGAGCCGCAGCGCCCGCGTGCTGATGGAAGGCTGGGTGCGCGTGCCCGGCGACAGTTTCTGATGGATTGATTGATTGGAGTTTTTCGAATGTCCACCCGCAAGCAACTCAAGTCCCTCGCCGAGGCCCGCCGCGGCCTGCTCGTTCCGGGCGCCTTCAATGCGCTGTCGGCCAAGGTGGTCGAAGACCTGGGCTTCGAGGCGATCTACATCACCGGCGCCGGCGTCACCAACATGTGGTTCGGCATGCCCGACCAGGGCTTCATGGGCCTGGCGGAAATCGCCGACCACACGGCGCGCATCCGCGACGCGGTGTCGGTGCCGCTGATCGTGGATGCCGACACGGGCTTCGGCAACGCATTGAACGTGCGCCACACGGTGCGCACGCTGGAGCGCGCCGGCGCCGACTGCATCCAGTTCGAAGACCAGGTGGCGCCCAAGCGCTGCGGCCATTTCTCGGGCAAGGAGGTGATCTCCACCGAAGAGGCGGTGAGCAAGATCAAGGCGGCCGTCGATGCGCGCCAGGACCCCGACCTCATGATCATGGCCCGCACCGACGCGGCGGCCGTGCACGGCTTCGAGGCCGCGGTCGAGCGCGCGCAGAAATTCGCCGAGGCCGGCGCCGACATCCTCTTCGTGGAGGCCGTCACCACCGCCGATGAAATCCGCGCGCTGCCGCAGCGCCTGGCCAAGCCGCAGCTCATGAACATGGTGATCGGCGGCAAGACGCCGATCTTCAACGCGACCGATCTGGGCGCGCTGGGCTACGGCATCGTGCTGTACGCCAACGCCGCGCTGCAGGGCGCCGTGGCCGGCATGCAGAAGGCGCTCACGGTGCTGCGCGACGAAAAGCAGGTGCTGGAGGCGAGCGGCCTGGTCGCCACCTTCGCCGAGCGCCAGCGACTGGTGGGCAAGCCCGAGTGGGACGCGCTGGAGAAGCGCTACACCTGAGTCAGTGCGTGCGCGGGCGCAGCCTGCGTCACGCGGCCGAACGACGGGCGCGCCGACCGGGCTTCTTCTTGTCGGCCAGCTCGCCCGATTGCCGCGCCAGGTCGACGAAGGCGTTCAGGTAATCCACATCGGTGTCCGCTTCGCGCGCCCCGAGAAAGATCTGCTTGGCGATGCCGCGCGCGCCCAGCCGCACCGGCACGATGTCCATCTTGTCCGCGTATTCCTCCACCAGCCAGCGCGGCAGCGCCGCCACGCCGCGGCCGCTCGCGACCATCTGCAACATGATGTCGGTCGTCTCGATCGCCTTGTGGCGCCGGGGCGTCACGCCCGCAGGCATGAGGAACATGTTGTAGATGTCCAGCCGGTCCGTCGCCACCGGGTAGGTGACCAGGACTTCGTCGGTCAGCTGCGCGGGCTTCACGTAGGGCACGTTCGCCAGCCGGTGGCCGCGCGCGACCGCGAGCACCTGCTCGTAGTCGAACACGGGCTCGTAGTGCAGGCCGGGCTTGTAGAGCGGATCGGGCGTGACCAGCAGGTCGATCTCGTAGCCGAAGAGCGCGCCGATGCCGCCGAACTGGAATTTCTGCTTCACGTCCACGTCCACGTCGGGCCATGACGCCAGGTACGGCGACACCACCTTCAGCAGCCATTGGTAGCAGGGGTGGCATTCCATGCCGATGCGCAGCGACCCGCGCTCGCCCTCTGCGAACTGGCGCAGGCGCTCCTCGGCCAGCGAGAGCTGCGGCAGCACGCGGTTGGCCACCGCCAGGAGGTACTGGCCGGCCTGGGTGAGCCGGAGGCTGCGGCCTTCGCGCTGCCAGACCTCCGTGCCCAGCTGGCCCTCGAGCTTGCGGATCGAATGGCTCAGGGCCGATTGCGTCAGGTGCAGCACCTCGGCGGCGGCCGTGAGCGAGCCCTGCTTGTCCACTTCCTGGACGATGGAAAGGTGCATGCGTTCCAACATGGTCAATGAGCCGATTTCATGGATACGTGAAATAAGACCATTTTACTTCACGGGTCCGCAAACCTACGATTCCTCCTTTCCCTGACTGCCGGACGCTCCACTACCCCCATGACCACTACCCACAACCTCGGCTTTCCCCGCATCGGCGCCAAGCGTGAACTGAAGTTCGCGCTTGAGTCGTACTGGAAGGGCGAGTCCTCGCGCGACGCGCTCAAGGCCCTGGGCGCGCAGCTGCGCCAGCGCCACTGGAACGACCAAGCCGGCCTCGACCTCGTCCCCGTGGGCGACTTCGCGTTCTACGACCAGGTGCTGGACATGAGCTTCACGCTCGGCAACCTGCCCGAGCGCGTGCAGGGCTTTCACGGCGATGCGCTGGACAACTACTTTCGCGTGGCGCGCGGCCGCTCGGCCCAGGGCGCGGAAGACCACGCCGGTTGCTGCGGCGGCGTGGCGGCCGGCGAGATGACCAAGTGGTTCGACACCAACTACCACTACATCGTCCCCGAGTTCACCGCGGACACAGAGTTCAAGCTCGACGCCTCGCGCCTCCTGGAGCAGCTGGCCGAAGCCAGGGCCCAGGGCGTGAAGGCCAAGCCGGTGCTCGTGGGCCCGGTGACGTACCTGTCCATCGGCAAGGCCAAGGACGATTCCGACAAGCTCGCGCTGTTGCCGCGCCTGCTGCCGGTGTATGCGGAACTGCTGGAGACGTTGGCCGCGCAAGGCGTGGAATGGGTGCAGCTCGACGAGCCCGTGCTGGTCACCGAGCTGGATGCCGACTGGCAGCACGCGTTCAATGCGGCCTATCACCAGCTCAAGGCGGCGCGCGTCAAGATCCTGGTGGCCACCTACTTCGGCCAGCTGCAGGAGAACAAGTACCTCGCCGCCAACCTGCCGGTGGCGGGCCTGCATGTGGACGCCATCAACGGCCGCGACGACGTGGTGCCGCTGCTGAGCATGCTGCCCGCGCACAAGGTGCTGTCGCTGGGCGTGGTCAACGGGCGCAACATCTGGAAGAGCGATCTGGCCGCAACGCTCGACTGGCTCGAGCCGCTGGCCGAGCGCCTGGGCGAGCGCCTGTGGATCGCGCCGTCGTGCTCGCTGCTGCATGTGCCGGTGGACCTGGCCAGCGAGCAGAAGCTCGATGCGGAGGTCAAGTCGTGGCTGGCCTATGCGCTCCAGAAGCTCGACGAACTGCGGGTGCTGGCCGCTGCCCTGCGCCATGGCCGCGATGCCGTGAAGGACCAGCTGGCAGCCAACCGTGCGGCCCTTGCCGCGCGCCGCGCGTCGCCGCGCGTGAAGAACCCCGCGGTGCAGGCCGCGGTGGCCAGGCTCGACAGCCAGCTGGGCCGGCGCGAGAGCATCTACGCCCAGCGCGCGCCCAAGCAGGCCGCGCTGCTGAAGCTGCCGCCGTTCCCCACCACCACCATCGGCTCGTTCCCGCAGACCGCGCAGATCCGCCATGCGCGCAGCGAATACAAGGCCGGGCGCCTCGACGCGGTGGGCTACAAGGCGGCGATGCAGGCGGAGATCCAGCGCAGCGTGCGCGAGCAGGAGGCGCTCGATCTGGACGTGCTGGTGCACGGCGAGGCCGAGCGCAACGACATGGTCGAGTACTTCGGCGAGCAGCTCGAGGGCTATGCCTTCAGCCAGTTCGGCTGGGTGCAGTCCTACGGTTCGCGCTGCGTGAAGCCGCCGATTCTCTTTGGCGACATCAGCCGCCCGAAGGCGATGACCGTGGAGTGGACCCAGTACGCGCAGTCGCTCACGCGGCGGCCGATGAAAGGCATGCTGACCGGCCCGGTCACGATCCTGAACTGGTCCTTCGCGCGCGACGACCAGCCGCGCTCGGCATCCTGCAAGCAGCTCGCGCTGGCCATCCGCGAAGAAGTGCTGGACCTGGAAAAGGCCGGCGTGCGCGTGATCCAGATCGACGAGGCCGCGCTGCGCGAAGGCCTGCCGCTTCGCAAGGCGCAGTGGCAGGACTACCTGGACTGGGCGGTCGAATCGTTCCGCATCACGGCCAACGGCGTGCGCGACGAGACGCAGATCCACACCCACATGTGCTATTCGGAGTTCAACGACATCATCGCGTCGATCGCCGAGATGGACGCCGACGTCATCACCATCGAGACCTCGCGCTCGGACATGGAACTGCTCGACGCGTTCGACAACTTCAGGTACCCCAACGAGATCGGCCCGGGCGTGTACGACATCCACTCGCCCAACATCCCGAGCCAGGAACACATGGTGCAGCTGATGAGGAAGGCGGCGGAGCGCGTGCCCGCCGAGCGCCTGTGGGTCAACCCCGACTGCGGCCTGAAGACGCGCCAGTGGGCCGAAGTGCTGCCCGCGCTGACCAACATGGTGGCGGCCGCCAAGACGCTGCGCGCTGCGGCCTGAGCCTTTCTACGCCATGGCCGCGCGCCGCTCTGGTGGCGCGGCGTTCTCTTCCTTCGACATCCCGGGTTCGTCCCGGGATTTTTTCTGGGTGCTTCGGCATGGCATGCATCAACGCAGGCGCGCGGCAACTGCGCGGCTGAAGCCGTGGAGGGTATCGGCGGGATGGTGCTTCGACAGGAACGAAAAGTCATGACAGAAGCCGCATGGATACTGGGTTTCTGGATTTCTCCTTCTTCAAGTACCGACAAAAATACCGACAAAATTCAATCCGTCGTGGCTTGTCGTGTTTTAGGGACACGAGTGTCACTCGGCGGTCCTGTAGCCAGGGCGGGACGATGCATTCAACGGGCAGGACGCGCATGCGCCGTCGATCAACGTCAACATGTTCCGAAGCTAGGTTGGTTTCGTGTTCCGGAGCTTCAACCTGCTTCCGCATCTATCGGTCGTGCAGAACATCATGTTGTGCCAACCCAATATCTGTCTCCTCTGTGAATTCTGAACAGATGCGGATTGCAGGACCAAGTCTGTTGGACAGCTGAGCGTTACACCAGATAGCGGTGTCGTCCTCGCGATTCCCGGGGGTTCCGCCGATGAGGTCGCGGAACGCGATGCGTGGGCCTGTTTGCGCCGACGGGAACTCCGCGCGGCGGACCCGTGATCCGCCCTATGTACACCGAGGTCGAAGGCCGCCTGCACCAGGTGGCCCGCGTCCGAATAGCGGCCTGGACCTATTTCACGCTTTTTTGTGCCGTGTCATAGCTCTCCATCAACGCTCCATAGGCGGGAACGACGTGATCAACCATGACCTTCGCGAAATCCATTGCCTCCGGGCGATCCCAAGTGTTCATCAACTCAGACATGACCGCGAACGTGTCGATCGGCATTGCTCCTGCCTGCGTGACTCGGGCAACGGTGATGTCGGTTGCCATCTTCGACCAATTGCCTGACGCATCCACAATGCAGAACACTTTGTACCCTGCGGCAAGGGCGCTGAGTGCGGGGAAAGCCATGCAAATGCTCGTGAGCGTGCCTGCGATGAGCAGTGTCTTCCGCTTGGTTTTCTCGATGGCCTCGACAAAGGGGCGGTGATCCCATGCGTTGATCGGCCCCACGCGCGGAACGTGCACCGCATCGGGGTTGCTCTGATGGATCTCCGGAATGATCGGACCATTCGGACCGTCGGGAACAGATGCCGTCGTAATGGTCGGAACCTTTGCGATGTGTGCCACCTTCGCAAGTGTGGTTACGTTGTTGCGGAGGGTCGAATACTCCATATCGCGAACCAGTTGAAACAGGCCGCTCTGATGATCTATCAGTAGCAATACCGAATCGTTTGCGTCAATCATCCACTTGTTTGATGTCATGTCATTTCCTTTGGGTTGGGGAACTGGATAAGCTGCCCTTGGCAGCGGGGATCGTGCTATCCCAGCACACGAAGATGTCCTCGGCGGTCAGTACATGGGTCATGAAGAGACGCCGGCGGGCAAAGAGGCTGTCGATCGGTGGTTGCGACTGAGTTTGCGGATAACTCGGTGGGAACCGACCGGTCGACGCCGATGACGGCGCCTTAGCCGATCAGCTTGTCACGTCGCAGCTCGGCGCCAATGCGCTGAATTTCGGCCTCCCCCTTTGCGAGGGCGGCCTTGCTGGTGTGCACCGAGTAGTAGCCCATCACCAGGTCGTGTGGATGCTTCACCGCCGAGCCGATGACGAAGGACGTGTCGCCGTGGGCCACCGAGTCGATGACCTGTTCCGATTCCTCGAACACAGCGAGCTCACCGGTGCCGACCATCCCACTCACATCGAGTCGTCCCGCGCTGACCGCCAACCACGCCACGGTGTGGCCGGCGGGAGGCGTGTATCGCCAGCGCTCGCCGTCCTTCAAATTCACGGCAAGGTAGTTCATGCCCGAAGGTGCTGGAATCGGGCTCCGGGCCTTGCCATGGCTTCCGAGCAGCACACGGACCGGGCCTTCTTGCGGAACATCTGTGGGTGCCAGGTAAAGGCTTTCCGCGTGTGCGTTCTCGTCCGAGGCAGGCAGGGCCACCCAGAGCTGGAAGCCCTTCATCTGCAAGTCGCCGACGGGTGCGCCGATGTGCCACACGCCGTTTCCAGCGCGCATCCACTCCACGCCGCCAGCGAGCAACACGCCCTTCTTGCCGGTCGTGTCTTCGTAGCGAAGGTTGCCTGCCATCACGAAGGTCAGCGTAGCGATGCCCGAATGCGGATGCATCGCGAAGCCCTGGCTGCCAAGCCCGGGACTGAAACTGTTGAGGTCGAGAAAGATGAACGGCTTCAAGAACTCGCCGAGCTCGCTCGGGCTCACGAGTCGCGTGATCGGTCCATGGGTGCTGCCATGCGTGCGGTGGACGATCGCTCGCGCGCCCGCACTCGATGCTTGATCAAGGTTCGGATTGTCAGTAGTGCCTTGTGATGCGGTCATCAGTCGTTCTTGGAGATGAAGTGAAGTGGGCTCGCCGAAGACATGACGTCTGGGCTGCTGCAGTCGATGTATGAACGATAGGGGCGGTAGGATCGACTTACTAGCCCGTGCAATCGGAGCACAGCCGTCCAAATTTCAAATCAATAGGCTTTTCATGCTCGATCTGAACGACATCGCCTTGTTCGTGCACGTCGTGCGCAGCGGCAGCTTTGCGGGCGCGGCGCGGCGCCTCGGTGTGCCAGCGAACACCGTCAGCAGACGCGTTCAGGAGCTTGAGAAAAATCTCGGCACGCGACTGCTGCAACGCTCGACCCGCAGTCTCACCCTCACCAGCGCAGGCGAGGAGTTCAACTCACGTTGCGCTGGCGCGGTCGCCGGACTTATCGAAGCCGGCCAAGATCTGAGCTCGGAGAGCCAGGAGCCGAGTGGGCTTGTTCGCGTTGCCGCACCGGCTGACTTCCTCGACTTGTTCGTGATGGAGTGGATCGCCGAGTTCCTGGCAACCCATCCCAAGGTTCGACTTGCCCTGGTGCTCAGTGATTCGAAGGCAGACCTGATCGAGGATCGCATCGACGTAGCGTTTCGTGGTGGCCTCCTCGAGGACTCGGAATACATCGGGCGGCAGGTTCTGTCCGCGGGCAACGACGGGCTGGTGGCCAGCCCCGGCTACCTTGCAGCGAGAGGCGCGCCCAGCACGCTGCAGGACCTGCAGGAGCACGATTGCGTGACCTTTGTGCAGTCCGGCATCGGTCATGTGACCTGGCGGATGGCCGGACCTGACGGCATCGAGGAGGCTGTGCAGGTTGCCCCTCGCTTCGCCGGCAACACGGCGCAGGCCCTTCGCAAGGCCACGCTGGCTGGGTTGGGGGTCACACTGCTTCCGAGGGCCATCCTCATGAAGGACCTGCAGGCCGGACGCCTCGTTCCCGTGATGCCCGAATACCAGCGTCCCGGCCATGGCCTCAATGTCCTGTATCCCAGTCGACGGCATCTGGCGCCGGCTGT
The DNA here is from genome assembly GCF_979257995.1 of Variovorax sp. AC194. Taxonomy (NCBI): domain Bacteria; kingdom Pseudomonadati; phylum Pseudomonadota; class Betaproteobacteria; order Burkholderiales; family Comamonadaceae; genus Variovorax; species Variovorax sp. AC194. Next base: position 1,226,192 of record NZ_OZ409823.1, read on the forward strand.
GTCGGCGTTCATCGATCTCGTCGTCGCGAAAGTCGGCGAACTGGATGCGACATTGACACCGCTGCGCCCATAGGTAACCGGCCATTGAGAGTCAACTGAACAGCATCGTTTAGCCACCGGCACTACTCAAGGTGGCACGGCCGGCCGCTTGCGTTCTAGGAACTCGGCGTCATCCTCGAGGCCGTCGGCGTCGACCGAGTGCATTTCGGCGGTGCCTGCCGTTCGATGGCGCTAATCGAAGGGGTACTGCTGGCAGGATCAAACCTCCGCGCATATACGCTCACACGCTCTTTGCCGTCCCTTGGTCATTCCCGATCTGAAAAGCGCGGCTGAAGTCGCAGCATTCCTGCGCGAGCATGATGACTGACGCGATCAGGCTGCTGCGTTGTTCGGTCTTGTACATCGCGACGTAAGTGACCTCAGGAAGGGCCGGACTCACCTTGACGATCTGCAGCAGCCCGGCATCCACGAGCGGCATCATGCACTCTCTTGGGAGATGACTGAGCCCGATGCCGGAGATGGTCATCCCGATGATGGCAATCAGGTTATTGCTTGCAAGGGTGTTTGTTGGAGTCAGTCCAAACGAGCGGAACCAGCGGTCGTACGCCAAACCCGTTGCGGATCGATCTCCCTGCGACAGCAGGCGTTGGGAGGCAACCTCATGGATTCGAAACGTCTTGTCCTTTGGAAGTGCGCCGGGCTTGCACATCCAGGCATTGCGAATCGTGCCAAGCGCTTTCTGCGACAGTCGACCGTCTTCCGTCATCTCTGGAACGATGGCGACGTCGAGTTCGTCGGCCAGAATCTTTTCTCTCAGGTCGACACTTGCGTCCACTTCCGGCTCTATCACGACCCTTGGGTAGTACGCCTGCACCAGGCTGACCAGCCGAGGGAACCACGTCATCGCCGTGAGCTCTGTCAGCCCGATTCGTAGCCGTCTCTCCACTACCTCTGGTCGCGCGAACTGCTCCATGGCCTCATCTCTTTGAGCAAGCAGGCGTTGGGCGACGGAGAACATCTCATCGCCTTTCTCTGTAAGCCTGGCCGTGCGAAGCGTGCGGTCGAACAACTGCGTATCGACAACGCTTTCGAGTTCTTGAACCCGCCTGGATACCGCCGATTGCGTTGTGTGGAGGTGCTCGGCCGCTTGCGAAAAGCCGCCCAGCTTCGCGACCCAGTACACGGCCTCAAGCTGCTTGAAAGTGACCATCTGACCTCCTCGTGAGCAGCGCGTCGCTGAGCACAACCAAGGTGCATATCGCGACGAACCGCCGGGTTTGCCCTTAGTCTATGCATAAAAAGCATTCAAATCTATCGAAAAAAAGCGCTTTTTTTAATATGTCACGGTCTCCAGAATTCATGCCATCGACAACAAACCGCCGCGGAAGCGGCATCGGAGACCCTCATGAACCGATTCACTTTCGCTCGCATGTTGCCCTTGGCTCTCTGCCTGATCGCAACGATGGCACACGCCAACCGCCTCGATGAAATCAAAGCCCGCGGCAAGCTCGTCTGCGCCACGCTTTCGGGCTCCGAGCCGTTGGCCTATCAAGACCCGGCCTCGCGGCAGTACATCGGCTTCGATGTGGATACGTGCAGCGCGCTCGCAAAGCGGCTCGGCGTCCAGCTGGAGCATCGCCCCATCTCCGTCGAAGCGCGCATTCCCGAACTGTCCCTGGGCCGTGTGGATGTCGTTGCCGCAGCGATGGGATACACGAAGGAGCGCGCGGAGCAGATTGCCTTCTCGGACATTCATTACCAGATCCCGCTGAAGGTCATGGTCTCCAGCAAGTCCGGCATCAAGAACTTCGCCGAGCTTTCCGGCAAGAAGGTCAGTGCGAACAAGGGATCCACCCCGGAGCTCTACACGCGCAGCAAGATCCCGGCAGCGGAGGTCGTGACCTACCAGGACAGCCCGACGGCATTTCTGGCACTTCAACAAGGCAAGGTCCAGGGCTTCGCCGTCGCTCAGGCAGCCGGCGCGCGCTTCGTGGAAGGCAGCGACGGCAAGTTCGTGTTCCTCGATGAGTCACTGGCCTACGAGCCGACTGGCCTCGGCGTGAAAAAGGGCGAGCCTGAACTTCTTGCGGCGGTCAACAACGCCCTGAAGGATATGGAGTCCTCTGGCGAGCTCGAGGCGATGTGGAACAAGTGGTTCGGTCCCTCGACGAAGTTCAAGATCGTCCGGGAGAAGAAGCTGACGCCGCTCAGTGCGTTCTGATCCAGGCTCTGTTCAGCCACTCCATACCTGAGCGTCGGCCATGCCTGACTTCAACTTTGGTGCCGTGCTGCAGGGCCGCTATCTGGACTGGCTGATTGCCGGCGCCTGCAAAACCCTGCTGCTCTTTTTCGCAGCCTGGATCTCCGGCTTCCTGATCGGACTTCTCGTGGTTTCCCTCAGGGAGTCTCGCGCCCGGCCGCTCGAGCTTCTCGCCAAGGCCTTTGTGGGCTACCACCGCAATGTGCCAGGCCTCGTGCAAGTCTTCATCTGGTATTTCGGCGTCCCCCAGATCCTTCCGGAAGCGTGGCAGGCCTGGATCAACGACCACGGCAGCGAGTTCTTCCTCGTCTGGATAGCGCTGTCGCTGAACGCCGGCGCCTACATGTCCGAGGACCTGCGCAGCGGCGTCCGTTCGTTGCCTCCCACGCAACTGGAGGCAGCCAGAGCGCTCGGCATGACGTTCGTGCAAGCCATGCGAGTGGTCATTCTTCCCCAGGCCCTGCGGGTTGCGTTGCCGCCGCTGACAAACCAATCCTTGAGCTTGTTCAAGTCGACGAGCCTGGCGATGGCCATCGGATTCGCCGAGATGACTTATGCGGCGCATCAAGTGGAGAACGAAAGCTTCCGAACGTTTGAAACCTTCGCGATTGCATCCGTCTTCTACTGGGCAGGCTCCTTCCTGCTGATGTGGCTCGGCCATGCGTGCAGCGTGAAACTGAAAGTCGGGAGGGCGGCGCGATGATCGAAATCCTTCGCGACTATGGCGTCTTGCTCCTGGTCGGACAGTTTCCGAACGGTCCGCTGGGAGGCCTTGCCCTGACCCTTTGCCTGGCAATCACCGGCCTCATCGCCTCCTTTCCGCTTGCAGTGCTGATGGGCATCGCGCGGACCTCGCCGATCACGGCGATCCGTGCACCCGCAACGGCCATCGTGTATGTCGTGCGCGGCCTGCCGGTGCTGATGCTGATCTTCTGGGCCTACTTCATCGTGCCCATCCTGGTCGGCCACAGCGTATCCGGTACTACCACGCTCATCTGCGCCCTGGTCATCTACGAACTCGCGTTCATGGGCGAGGTCGTACGCGCAGGCATCGAGGCCATACCGGCTGGCCAGGTCGAGGCCGCGAGGTCGCTTGGACTGACCTACGGACAAGCGATGCGCAAGGTCGTTCTGCCGCAGGCACTCGTTCACATGACGCCGAGCATCCTGAGCCAGCTCATCAATCTCATCAAGAACACCTCGCTGGGCTACATCATCAGCGTCAATGAATTGACGTATGCGGCCTACCAGGTCAACGCGCAGTTGCTGACCAAGCCGTTCGAGGTCTATCTGATCCTCGCCGTCACCTACTTCGTCATTTGCTGGCTGCTCAGTCTCTGTGTGAACCGGCTCGAGAAGAAGCTCAATCGCAGCTCCACCCGTACCCCCACCAAAGAGGCCACCGCATGATTTCTTTTGAAGGCGTGGACAAGTTCTACGGCGAATACCAAGCGTTGAACAACATCGACGAGACGGTCGCGAAGGGAGAGGTCGTGGTGGTCTGTGGCCCGTCCGGGTCCGGAAAATCCACACTCATCCGGACCATCAATCGGCTCGAGCCCATCTCCAAGGGCAAGATCATCGTCAATGGGCAAGATGTCCACGGGGCCAACGTCGACGTGAACAAGTTGCGCAGCAATATAGGCTTCGTCTTCCAGAGCTTCAATCTCTTTCCGCATCTGAGCGTGCTGCGGAACGTGATCCTTGCCCCGATGATGGTGCTGGGCCTGGCCGAGCGCGATGCGAAAGAGCGCGCGATGAAACTGCTCGCCAAGGTAGGCATGCAGCACAAGGCAGACGCTTATCCATCCCAGCTGTCCGGCGGCCAGCAACAACGCATAGCCATCGCTCGAGCCCTGGCGATGGAGCCGCCGGTCATGCTGTTCGATGAACCCACGAGCGCGCTGGACCCCGAGATGGTCGGTGAGGTTCTGAACGTGATGAAGCAACTCGCGGCCGAAGGCATGACCATGGTCTGCGTCACGCACGAGATGGGTTTTGCGCGCGAGGTGGCAAACCGCATCGTCTTCATGGATGCCGGAACCATTCTCGAACGAGCGACCCCCCAGCAGTTCTTCACCAGCCCGCAGCACCCTCGCGCTCAAAAGTTCATCTCGGACATCCGCCACACCTGAACACTGCCGGCGCTTGTACGGCGCTGGCGCTGCATACCAACGAGACCGCATATGACATTCCTTGCCGATTCCATTTCACGTATCAAGCCGTCCAGCACCATCGCGGCAAGCCAGCGAGCGCGCGACCTCGCCGCTCAAGGGCGCGATGTCATCGCCCTGAGCACCGGCGAGCCGGACTTCGACACCCCCGAGAACATCCAGCTTGCCGCCATCCGGGCGTTGACAACGGGCAAGACCCGCTACACACCGACCAACGGCATTCCCGAACTTCGGGAGGCGATCGTCCAAAAGTTTCGGCGTGAAAACTCGCTGGAGTTCACGCCGCAGCAGGTCATCGTCAGCAATGGCGGCAAGCACGTCATCGCCAATGCATTTCTTGCGACCCTGAACCCCGGGGACGAAGTGCTCATTCCGGCGCCGTACTGGGTCTCCTATCCCGAACTGGTGGCTCTGTGCGGTGCGACGCCCATCGTCATCGAGACGTCTGCGAAGCACGGGCTGAAGCTCACGCCCGAGGCGCTCGAGCGCCACATCACTGCCCGAACGAAATGGGTTGTCCTGAATTCACCGTCGAATCCATCGGGGGCCGCCTACACCCATGGAGAACTCAGCGCCCTGGCTGAAGTGCTCGTCAAGCACGAGCACGTCTGGATTCTCACGGACGACATCTATGAGCATCTCGTGTACGACGACTTCGTCTTCGCGACCATCGGTCAGGTCGAGCCGCGATTGCTCCCAAGAACACTCACCATGAACGGCGTCTCGAAGGCATACGCCATGACCGGATGGCGTGTGGGCTACGGCGCCGGGCCGACGCAGTTGGTCAAGGCGATGGACGTTATCCAGGGCCAGGTGACCTCCGGCATCAACTCGGTGGCGCAATGGGCCGCGGTTGAAGCCTTGACGGGGCCGCAAGACTTTCTGGTCACCCGCCGACAGGCGTTCCAGGAGCGCAGGGATGCCGTTGTTGGGCTGCTCAATTCGTGCGAGGGAATCCGGTGTGCGACGCCGGAGGGCGCCTTCTACGTTTTTCCTTCTTGCGAAGGTACGTATGGGAAGGTCAGCAGAAGCGGCAAGCGCATCGAGGATGACGAGTCCTTCGCACTCGAACTGCTGTCGGAGGAGGGTGTGGCGGTTGTTCATGGCAGCGCGTTCGGCACACCGGGGCACTTTCGAATCTCCTACGCCGCCAGCATGACGAGCCTCGTGGGCGCATGCGAGCGAATCCGCAGGTTCTGCGCGAACCTGGAGAAGGGAAACGCGAAATGACCGATGCTCGATGGAAGGTCGCGCCCCCGGGAAGCAACTGGGGCGAGTTCGGGCCCGACGACCAGCTTGGCCGCATGAACCTGGTGGATCGCGGCAAGCTGCTGCAAGGCATCGCCGAGGTCAAGGAAGGGTTGAATTTTTGCCTGTCATTGCCGCTCGACTATCCAGGCGGGCAGGCACTCAATCCGAGGCGCCTCGCGCCCCAGCGCTTTGCGACCTTGCGCGATGGCAAGAGCGCCGGCGTGCAGGGATTCTGCTGGTCGTACGAGACCGAGGAATCGAATCTCACCGACGTCGTGTGCGATGACGTGCTGCTGATGAACACGCAGTATTCGACGCAGTGGGACAGCCTGGCGCACATGGGCAGCCGGTTCGATGCCGACGACGACGGGCAGGCCGAGGCTGTTTTCTACAACGGCTTTCGCGCAGGCCGCGACATCAAGGGCGCCGTCGAAGACCCCGATGCAGTGGCGCCATGGGCACGCTTTCCGGGGCCCAACGCAGAACGACTCGGCATCGAACATCTGGCGGAACATGGCGCCCAAGGCCGGGGCGTCATGGTCGACCTCGAGCACCATATCGGCCGAAAGAAAATCGCGGTCGGCTACGACCAACTCATGCGTATCCTCGAAGCGGACGGTGTCACCATCGAAGCGGGGGACATGGTGTGCATCCACACCGGGTTCGCCGACACGCTGATGGCGATGAACCGCAACCCGGATGTGAAGCACTTGCACGAAACAGGCAGCGGTCTGGACGGACGCGATGCGAAGCTTCTGAACTGGATTGTCGACGTGAAGCTGGCCTGCCTCATCGCGGACAACCCGGCGGTCGAACTGATTTCGCCGACGCTGGCTGCATCAAATCCGATTCGAGGTCCGAAGCTGCCTCTGCATGCGCATTGCCTCTTCAAGAACGGCATCCATCTCGGTGAACTCTGGTTGTTGACGCCGCTTGCGCGATGGCTCAGAGAGCAAGGCCGCCACCGATTCCTGCTCACAGCGCCGCCTCTTCGCCTGCCCGGCGCAGTCGGCTCGCCTGCAACCCCTATCGCCACGGTTTAGACGTGCAGGGAAGCCAACGCCTCCAACCCGATTCACTCTCTCTCGAGAATTGACCATGAACCAAGACGTCGTTCGCGATTTTCCTCGTACCCCTGCAGAAATAGTCCGGCAGGCCGCCGAGATTCAACCTGCCATCTTCGCTGACGTTGCCGGTCGCAGGGGCGCACTTCACGGCCGTATCCAGGCACTGCGGCCAACGATGAAGTTCGCAGGCCCTGCCTTCACGGTCGAGGTTCGCCCTGGCGACAACCTCATGATTCACGTCGCGCTCATGCTCGCCAAGCCCGGCGACGTCATCGTGGTCGATGGAAAGGGCGATCTGTCTGCGGCGTTGATGGGGGCCATCATGATCAACGTCTGTCGCGAAAGGGGTTTCGCGGGCGTTGTTCTGGATGGCGCAGCCCGCGACACGCTCGAAATTGCGGAAATGGAGTTTCCGGTTTTTGCCGCAGGCTCCAATCCCAATGGTCCGACGAAGAACGTTCCTGGCCGCGTTGGGCATCCGGTTTCGGTTGGAGGTGTGACGGTGCGTCCGGGCGACTTCATTTGCGGTGACGCTGACGGGGTTGTCGCAATTGCGCGAGAGGAGATGGAGACGCTCCTGCCCGCAGCGCGCAAGAAGGAGACGGACGAGGCCGCGCGAATCGCCGCCATCCGAAACGGCGACACCACTGCGAAGTGGCTGGACCGTGCGTTGAGGACCGCAGGCATCCTGGCTGAGGGGGAGATGCTCTAGGTTAGGCCGAGTTGCCCAATTCCGAACCGGAAGGTCGGAGTCGGATGATTGCTACCAATGGGTGGCTTTGTCCGGAGATACAAATCGAATTGTGAGTACTGTTTGCCGAGAGCAATTCCGGGCTTTGAGACCGTTGAAAAAGCGCACGGAAGTGCCCGGTCAGTTGGCCAACTGTGTCCGTGCCGAAGCAGAGCTGAGCCACCGCGCCGCTTGAATCGCGCGCCAGCGGTGGAGCCGACGCAGCAATGGTCGACTGTGCCTTGCCTTGTTCTGTGACCCCCTTTCGCTTTGGCGGCGATTCTCATGATGCACGGGCCTCCAGGCGGCGGGCCAGACGCGGGTAGACGCGCAGTGCGTTGTCGCCCAGCACCTTGGCACGGTGCTCCGGCGTGAGCCAGTCGACGGCGTCGATGTAGCGCTTGGTGTCGTCGTAGTGGTGTCCGGTCTGCGGATCGATGCCCTTCACCGCGCCAACGATCTCGGAGGCGAACAGCACGTTGTCCGGCGGCACGACCTCCAGCAGCAACTCGATGCCGGGGCGGTGATAGACGCAGGTGTCGAAGAACACGTTGCGCATCATCTCCTCCAGCGGTGGCCGCTTCAGTTGCTGCGCCAGACCGCGGTAGCGGCCCCAGTGGTAGGGCACGGCGCCACCGCCGTGCGGAATCACGAAGCGCAGCGTCGGAAAGTCCCGGAAGATGTCCGACAGCAGAAACTGCATGAACGCCGTGGTATCGCCATTCAGGTAGTGGGCGCCGGTATGGTGGAAGTTGGGGTTGCACGAACAGCTCACGTGCACCATGGCCGGCACGTCGAGCTCGACCATTTTCTCGAACAGCGGATACCAGTGGCGCTGCGTCATGGGCGGGTCGGTCCAGAAGCCGTCGGTGGGGTCGGGGTTCACGTTGCAGCCGACGAAGCCCAGCTCCTCGACGCAGCGCGTGAGTTCCTCGACACAGTTGGCAGGGCTCACGCCCGGAGACTGAGGCAGTTGGCAGACACCGACGAGTTCGTCGGGAAACATCTCGACGGCGCGGTGCACGAGGTCATTGCAGGCCCGTGTCCAGTCGCGGCTGGTGACGGCATCGCCCACGTGATGCGCCATGGCGCCGGCGATGGGCGAGAACAGCGTGAGGTCCACGCCGCGTTCGCGCTGGATGCGCAGCTGGTTCTGTTCGAGCGACTCGCGGATTTCTTCGTCGGAGATGGTGAAATCGGGCGCGAGCGCACGACCGGCTTCGAACGCGGTTGTCTGTCGCGCGCGGTAGTCCTTCAGCGCAGCGGGCGCGGTGGTGTAGTGGCCGTGGCAGTCGATGATCATTGTTGGTGCCTTGTGTCGTTCATTCTTCGAAGTAGCAGCCGAGCTGGGTGAGCCGTGCGCGATAGCCCGCTGCGTCGTTGTCCCTTCGGCCGATGGCTGCAAAGGTCTCGCTCTCGTGTCTGAACCTCGCGGCGGCCTTGTCGTAGATGGCCTGCACATCGCCTTGCGGCACGCACACGATGAGCCGCGACATCGAGTCGCTGATGTTGGCTGCGGGAAGGGCGGCGAACTTGCCGACCCACGATCTGTCGACCGCACTGCGGCGCTTGAGAACCTGAAAGCCTGCTTGCATGAAAATTCCTCGCTGGGGGTGAAGGCTCACTCGGTGCTCAGGTTGAACTGGCGCGCGACGTCGGCGTAGCTCTTGAGTTCATCGGTGAAAAAGGGTTGGAACTGCGCGGCCGGCATGGGGGCGGATTCGATGCCCATGCGGTCGAGCGCGGCAACGACGTCCGGCTGCTTCATGACGGCCTGGATCTCGTCGGACAGCCGAGCCACGACGCTGGCCGGTGTGCGCGCCGGCAAGAACAGCCCCCACCAACCGGTGCCCTCGAGGTCGGAGACCCCGGCCTCTTTCATGGTGGGGACGTCGGGCAGGTGTTTGAAGCGCGTCGTGCCCGTCACGGCCAGTGCGCGCAGCTTGCCGCTCGCGATATGCGGCAGCACTTCGCTCGTGGTCTGGATCATGTAGGTCAGGCGTCCGGCGATCAGGTCGGGCATGGCCGCGGCGCCGCCTTTGTAGAGGATCTGCACGGGGCTCGTGCCGGTGTTCTTCGGAAAGATCAGGTTGGTCGGCGAGCCCGCACCGACAGCGCCGTAGGAGGCCTTGTCCGGGTGGGCCTTCATGGAGGCGACGAGTTCCGCCACGCTCTTCAGCGGCGACGTCGCCGGCACCACCAGCACGAACGGCGCCTTGCCTGTGCGTGCGACGGGAATCAGATCCTTGGCCGCGTCGTACGGAATCTGTTTCATCGTCGCGCGGTTGAACGACAGGAACGTTGCACCCATCAGCAGCGTGTAGCCGTCGGGCTGCGCCTTGGCCACCGCATCGGCTCCGATGTTGGCGTTGGCGCCGGGCCGGTTGTCGATGATCACGGGCTGCTTGAGCCGCGCGCCGAGCGCGGTCGCCACCACGCGTGAGATGTTGTCGACGCCGCCACCTGCAGCGAACGGAACGATCATGCGCACGGGCTTGTCAGGATAGTCCGCGGCACCTGCCTGTACGCAAGCCAGGCTCAGCGCGGCGAGAGTCAATGTCGCGAGGCGACGGTTCATGGTGTGTCTCCTTGTCGTTGTCTGTCGATCGGGATTGATCGGGGGAACAGGGTGATAGCTCACGACGACGCCTTGATACGCGTGGCGCTCGGCATCGGCCATGTCGATGGGCAGCGCAGTGCCGCACGCTTTTGCGGTTCGAACGCCATCAGCGCGTTCATGTCCTCGGTGTCGTGGGTTTCGTTCAGTTCAGTGGTCATGGCGTGCCTGTTGGTTGTCGGCGATTCGCTATTGGCTGTCGTCGGGGAGCGCGCGGTGCAGCACGACGCCTGGGGCGTCAAGGGCGTGCATCAGGACGCTCCCATGTGTGGAATCGGTGACGAACAGCGTTGACCGGTTCGGCCCGCCGAAGGCGATGTTCGTGGTCGAGGCACCGGCGGGGCCGCGCAGCACCATGACAGGCTCCGCGCGGGTGTTGAGCACCCAGACGTAGCCCAGGCCCGGATTGGCCACCAGCAGCCGCCCCTGCGTGTCGACAGCCAGCCCGTCGGGGCCGCTGGGTCCGTAGGACGTGAAGAACTGGCTCACCTTCGCGACGCTCCCGTCGGCCAAGAGCGGCACGCGCCACACGCAGTTGCCCCGCGTCACCGCCAGGTACAGGACCTTGCCGTCGGGCGACAGGGCCACGCCGTTCGGGCTGGGCACGTTCGACAGCAGCAGGTCGAGCTGGCCGCCCGGGCGCAGGCGATAAAGGCGCCCCGATGGGTCGTGAAGCCCGCTCTGCCCCTGGTCCGTGAAGTAGATGTTGCCTTGCGCGTCGAGCACGAGGTCGTTCATGCCCTTGAAGCTCTCGGTATTGCGCCGTTGCAGGTGCGGCGTGACCTGCCCGGTCTGCACGTCCACCCGCATCAGGCCGTTCTTGTAGTCGGCGACGAGCAGGGTGCGAGCGTCGAGGAACTTCATGCCGTTGGGTTCGCCGTCGTACTCGGCCACCTGCGTCCATGCGCCTGCCGGATCGATTCGGAAGATGCGGCCGAAGGGAATGTCGCAGACGTAGAGATTGCCCGCGTCATCGAACACAGGCCCTTCCAGGAACGAGTCGGTCGGCGCGCTCCCGCGGTTGGCATCGGCCCAGACGCTGCGCTGCGGTCGCCGGAAGGCCGCGGGCATGGTCGTGAAGGTCTGCAGTTCGAGCACCTGAGGCGTTTGCAGAAGGTACATGTCGATCTCCTTGAAGGATGGTGCTGCGCCTCAGCCGGCCGCGAACCCGTAGAGCTTCGCCGGGTTGTCCACCAGGATGCGGTCGCGCACCGCGGTGCTGTCGCACCAGGCCGCGAGAACGTCGGCCAGGTCGGCATCGTTGACGGTGTCCGGCGCCTCGGTGGTGTGGGGCCAGTCGCTGCCCCACACCAGGCGCTCCGGCGCGGCGGCGACCAGTGCGCGGCCGAGGCCGGAGGCATCGGCGTAGGCAGGCGCTCCGTCGCGCGATCGCATGTACACGCCCGACAGCTTCATCCATGTGTTGCCGCCGTCCAGCAAGCGACGCGCGACCGCGTAGGCTTCGCCCTTGATGCCTTCGGCCGGATCGATGCGGGCCATGTGGTCGATGACCAGCGGCACCGGGAGCCTGGCGAGCACGGGTGCAAGCGCCACCAGCTGCTCCGGCTGCACGAAGACCTGGATGTGCCAGCCCAGGCGGGCCACCTTGTGCGCCAGCATGGTCAGCATCTCCGGCGTGGTGACGCCCCAGGACTGCGGCGTGACGAAGTTCACGCGCAGACCGCACACGCGCTGCGCCGCGAGCGCGTCGAGCTCGGTGTCGGCCACCTGATGGCCGACGACGGCCACGCCTCGCGCCTGCTCGCCCAGCTGCGCGAGTGCATCAAGCGTGCAGGCGTTGTCCGTGCCGTAGGTCGAGGGATTGACCACGACCGTGCGCGAGGTGCCCAGCCGCTGCTGCAACCGGCGATAGGCCGTCACATCGGCGTGCGGCGGCTGGCGCTTCCAGTGCGGCGACGGCGCGAACCGCGAATCGAAGATGTGCATGTGGCTGTCGCAGGCATCCTGGGGAAGTGCATGCGCGGGCCGGTTGACGCCGACGGAATGGGGAACCGGTCGAGAGTCCGGCATGTCGTTCATGGCGCTCTTCAATCGAGCTTGATGTTGCCTTTGCGGATCACGTCCGCCCACTTCGCGTCTTCCTTCTTCAGGAAGTCGGCGAACTCGGCCGGCGTCGAGCCCACCGGCTGCACACCGACATCCACGAAGCGGCGCTTCACTTCGTCTTCCTTCAGCACATCGATGACCGCCTTGTGGAGCTTGTCGGCAATGGGTGCGGGCGTGCCGGCGGGTATCAGCAGGCCGTTCCATTCGTAGGCCTCGTAGCCGGGGGCCACCGTCTCGCCCAGGGTCGGCACCTCCGGCAGTCGCGCCGAGCGCTGCGGCGACGACACCGCCAGCGCACGCAGCTTGCCGGACGACACCAGCGGATACGAGCCGGCGATCGTGCTGAACATGAAGTCGACCTGGCCGCCCATGACATCGACGATGGCGGGGCCGCCGCTTTTGTAGCCGACGTGGACCATGTCCAGGCCGAGCCGCTGGCGCAGGAGCTCCGCTGCAAGCCGTTGCACGGTGCCGCTGCCACCGGAGGCGTAGTTCATCTTGCCCGGCTCGGCCTTGGCCTTGTCCACCAGATCCTTGATGGTCTTGAGCGGCGAGTCCGCGCGCACGATCACGATGTTCGGCGCCAGTGAGACGAGCGCCAGGGGCTGCAGCGCATTGCTGGCGTACGGCATGCGAGGGAACAGGTGCGGGTTGATCGAGTACGGCGTGGCGTCGTACAGCACCGTGTAGCCGTCGGGCGCGGCCTTGGCGGCAAAGGCCGCGCCGATGGTGCCGCTGGCGCCGGGCCGGTTGTCGACGATCACGCTGGTGCCCAGCTTCTGGCCGACACGAACCGCGAGCACGCGGGCCAGGGCATCGGCCGAACCACCCGGCGCGTAAGGCACGACGAGGGTGATGGGGCGCTCGGGATAGGCGGCGTGGGCGAGCGCGGCGGCGCACAGGCACACGGCGAGAAGGCCGCGGAAGAAAATTTTCATGATGTCTCCAATGTGTTGTGATGGCTGCGGGCAAGGCGCAGCGCGTTCATTCGGTCTTGAGGTCGAGCGAGCGGGCCAGCTCGCCGTACAGCTTGACCTCGCGCGTCAATTGCGCGCCGAAGGCATCGCCGCAAGTGTTCTGCGCCTCCATGCCGAGCGAGCGCAATTTCTCCCGTGTGGCAGGTGACTGTGCGAACTCGGTGGCGACACGGCGCAAGACGGCCACCACTTCCGGCGGCGTCTTCGCGGGCGCCAGCAGGCCGTACCACGCGTCGGCCGTATAGCCCTTGACGCCCACTTCCTCGAAGGTCGGCACGTTCGGCAGCAGAGCGGAGCGCTTGGGCGATGCCACCGCCAGGGCCGTCAGCTTGCCGGACTGCACCTGCGTGAGCACCGAGCCCAGGGTGGCGAAGGAACTGTCGACCTGGCCGCCCATGAGATCGGTCGTCGCCTGCGCCGCACCCTTGTACGGGATGTGGTTCATCGACGTGCCCGTCAGTTGCGTGAAGTGCGCGCTCGCGAAATGCCCGGAGCTGCCGGAGCCCGGCGTCGCATAGTTGCGTTTGCCGGGCTCGGCCTTCACCGCCTGCAGGAACGCCCCGAAGGAGGTGACCGGCATCGCGGGGCCGACCACCAGCACCGTGGGACTCACGGCAAGCGAACACACCGGCGCGAACGAGCGCACGGCATCGAACTTGACCCGCTGGCTGTAGAGCGCGGGAATCATGGCGTGGTTGGTCGCGCCCAGCAGCAGCGTGTAGCCGTCCGCCGGTGCTGCCGCGACGGCCTCGGCCGCCAGGATCGTGTTCGCGCCGGGCTTGTTGTCCACGATGAACGGCTGGCCCAGCGCGCGCGATGCGTGGTCGGCGAAGGCGCGTGCCACCACGTCGGTGGGGCCGCCCGCGGAAAAGCCCACGAGCACGCGCACCGGCTTGGCGGGCCATGCCTGTGCGTGTCCCTGTGCAACGAGGACCGTCATGAGTCCGAATGCGGCCGCCACGCCGCGGATGCTTTCACTTCTCTTCATTTCTGTCTCCTTTTATCGAGCGCCGGTTGCATGCCTCAGGTGGTCGCCGCCTGGCGCGAAAGCACCTCCAGAAGATTCCTCGCCGCACTGACGCCCATGTTCTCGTAGGCATCGCTGGTCACGCCGCCGATGTGAGGGCTGAGCACGATGTTCTTTTCGCCCTGGAACGGATGGCCGGGCGTCATCGGCTCGACAGCGAAGCTGTCGAGTCCGGCCATGGCGACCTGGCCCGAATGCACGGCTGCCAGCAGCGCCTCTTCATCGATCAGGCCGCCGCGGGCCGTGTTGACGACGATCACGCCGCGCTTGCATTGCGCCAGGGTGCGGGCGTTGAGCAGCCCGCGGTTGTCGTCGGTCAGCGGGCAGTGCAGCGATACGGCATCGGACTCGGCCCAGAGGGTCGCAAGGTCGGCGGGTTGCACACAGGCCGGCAGGTTCTTCGCGAAAGGATCGTGGCCAAGCACCCGCATGCCCAGCGCGTCGGCCATGCGCGCGAAGCGAAGGCCGATGGCGCCCAGGCCGACAACGCCGATGGTGCGCCCGCCGAGCTCCAGGCTCTTGTGCGTCGCCTTGTCCCAGTGGCCGGCATGCATGCGCGCGTCGAGCGCCACCACCGATTTGGCGCAGGCCAGCAGCAGGGCCAGCGCCTGCTCGGCCACCGCTGCCGCATTGGCGCCCGCGGCCGCCACCACCTCGATGCCGCGCGCCTGCGCGGCGGTCTTGTCGATCGTGTCGGTTCCGCTGCCGTGCTTGGAGATCACCTTCAGCGAAGGTGCCGCGTCCATCACGGCGGCGCCCACCTTGCCGTAGCGCACGATGATGGCCACGGGGTCGTGCGCGCGGCAAAGGGCGACCAGGTCGTCCTCGGTCGGCGTCTTGCCGGCATAGACGATGTCATGGCCTTCGAGCAGGGCGAGTGCCTGTGGCGCGAGGTCGGCGCCGGTCACGAGGATGGAGTTCCGGAGCGTCGCGGTCACAACGTCTCGCCTTCCTTCAGCACCCCGGCCGCGCGCAGCGCCGAGTCCAGCCACTTGGCCGCGGTGTCGCCCTCCTTGATGGCAGCGATGCGCGCGGCCTCATCGCGGACCTTCTTGGCGGCCAGCGGCAGCAGCGATTCGATCTTCTCGCGCTCGACCACGACCACGCCGTCGCCGTCGCCGATCACGAAGTCGCCGGGGTGCACCGTCACGCCGCCGATGGACACGGGGTGTCCGATGCGCCCGCCGATGTTCTTCGTCGGACCGTTCGGATTGGTGCCCACGCTGAAGACGGGGAAGTCCATCTCGTCGATCTCCAGGCTGTCGCGGCAGGCTCCATCCATCACCACGCCGGCGATGCCGAGCTTCTTGCAGGCCGTCATCATGATCGTGCCCATCAGGGCCGAGGTCTGGTCGCCCTTGCCGTCGATCACGAGTACGTCGCCGGGCTTTGCCATGGCGATGGCCGCATGGATCATGAGGTTGTCGCCGGGGCGCACTTCCACCGTGATGGCGGTGCCGGCCAGCTTCATGCGCGGGCGCAGGGCCTTGATGCGCCCGTCCAGCGCGCCGCGGCGGCCCGCCACGTCGGCGAGGATGGCCGGCTGGAACTCGGCGGCCTGCGCCACGATGTTCGCGGGCACGCGCTCGAAGTTGCGAATGATGTCGGGAAGGGTGGAGGACATGGAAGTACTTTCAGGAAAGGAAAGGGAATGGAATGAAGTTCAATCGGGCTTGACTCCGACGTCCTTGATGTCCTTGGCCCACTCGGACAGGTCGGCTTTCTGGGTGGCGGCCATCGCGACGACCTCGGGTTCTTCAGCGGGCGCACGATGTCGTCGTGCAGGCGCTGGATCACCGGCGCAGGCGTGCGAGGCGTGGTCATGCGAGGTCAGTCCATCTTGGCGCCGGACGACTTCACGATCGCGCTCCAGCGCACGCCGTCGGTACGGATCAGCGATGCGAACTTCTCGGGCGTGCCGGTCATCACTTCCGCGCCTTGCGCGGCCAGCTTCTTCTTCACCTCGGCCGTTGCGAGGGCCTTGTTGAAGGCTGCGTTCAGTTTGGCGATGGCGTCCTTCGGCAGGGCGGCGGGACCGGCGATGCCGAACCACGTCACGGCCTCGAAGTCCTTGTAGCCCGACTCGGCCACGGTGGGCACGTCGGGCAGGTCGCTGTTGCGTTGCAGCGAGGTCACCGCCAGCGCGCGCAGCTGGCCGCTCTTGACCTGGGCGATCAGCGTCGGCACCGACGAGATGTACATCTGGATCTGCCCGCCGACGAGGTCCGTGAGGCCCTGCGAGGCGCCCTTGTAAGGAACGTGCGTGAACTGCACGCCGGCGGCCTTCTGGAACTGCTCGGCGGCCAGGTGGGCCACGGTGCCGTTGCCCGAGCTCGCATAGTTGAGCGAAGTCGGCTTGGCCTTGGCGGCGGCGACCACGTCCGAGAGCTTCTTGTAGGGCGATGCGGCGGACACCACCACGACCAGCGGCGCCGACGCGACAAGACCGACCGCCGCCAGGTCCTTCACCGGGTCGTACGGCAGCTTCGCGTACAGCGACGGGTTGATCGCGAGGTTGCTGGTCTGGCCCAGCACCAGCGTGTAGCCGTCGGGGTTGGCCTTGGCGGCGGCATCGACGCCGATGTTGCCGCCGGAGCCCGGCTTGTTGTCGATGACGATGGTCCAGCCTTCCGAGGTCGCCACCTTGTTCGCCACTTCGCGGGCAATGATGTCCGTGCCGCCGCCCGGCGGGAAGGGCACCACGAGGCGGATCGGGCGCGAGGGATAGGCCTGCGCCAGTGCCACGCCGCAAGTGAGCATGAGGACGGCACCGAGGGCTGCACGGCGAGAAATGGAGCTGTTGCTCGAGGTACGCATTGGTTTGTCTCCGACTCGTTCGATGAGTGCCTGGCAGCGGTGCTCCAGGGCATGCGGCGACTTTAGATTTGCGTTCCGCTCCATACAATGGTGGTCCATTGGACGGAACATGGACCACTCAGTGAAACAAAATGCCCACACCAAAAAGCACCAAGACAGTGAAACCAAAGCGGTCGCCTGAAGTCATCGAGGCACCGCGCGAAGCCGACCTCGAGGCGACAGGCGGCGTGACCGCGGTGACCCGCGCCCTGCAGTTGCTCGACACGTTCGGGATGCAGGACGAGCGGCTCTCGCTGGCCGAGCTGACACGGCGCACCGGCATGCACAAGACCACCATCCTCCGGCTGCTTCGCACGCTGGCGCTGGCCGGCTATGTGGTTCAGCGCGACGATGGCGAATGGCGGCTCGGGCCTGCCGCAGGCTGGCTCGGTGCGCGCTACCAGGCCAGCTTCGACGCCAACAACGTGGTGGAGCCGATGCTGCTCGCGCTGTCGCAGGCCACGGGCGAGAGCGCGGCCTTCTATGTGCGCGAAGGCAATTCGCGCACCTGTCTTGCGCGCGTGGAAGGGCCGCAGCCGATTCGCCATCACGCGCGCATGGGCGCGATGCTTCCCTTGGAGCAGGGGTCGCCCGGGCGGGTAATCCTTGCGTTTTCCGGAGAGCCCGGAAAGCTCTATGAAGACATCCGCAAGAAGGGCTATCACTTCTCCATCGGCGAGCGCGAGAAAAACGTGGCGACGGTGTCGGCGCCGGTCTTCGGCTTGCGCTGGGCTTTGCTCGGGTCGGTGTGCATTTCCGGGCCGGCGGATCGCTTGCCCAAAGCCAAGCTCATCGGCCATGCGAAGACGATCATGAAAGCCGCGAATGAGCTTTCTTACGCACTTGCCGGTCGTCCTACGGCGCAGACGCCAGCAGTGGTCTCCACGTGGCATCCGTAGCGGCATCGAATCGGAATATTTGATGCATCGAAAAGCGATGAAAGGGTCGCGGTGCGCGGCCCCGCTAGGCAAGAGCGGTAGAGCTCAATTGTGTTGGCGCCGATGCAATCTTGACCCGCTGGCCACGATTGCACTGGCGCTAACACGCCCAAATGTCCGGCTGCGATGACCGCGCCAGCCGCCGAGCTTGAGATTTCCAGCAGCTTGAGGTCCAGGAAAACAAATCGAGATCGAGCACGAGGATACTTTCTGCTCAATTGCCATGGCAGGAGCCGAGCTTCGAGAGTGACAGGCGATCAGGTCAGCGCCCGGCCGGGATGCTTATACCTGCCGTCCACAAACACCCACTGCCCGGTGGCGTGCGAGGCACGCTTGAAGAGCAGGGACACACGGTGTTGGCAATTTTCTTCGGCGTCGTCGTGCGCAGTCCCAATGGAATCTTGTCGGCGTTGGTTGCCATCAACGTTCTCATTCGCCTATTTAAGCGAGTACGCCTGACCAGCCATCGAGCGATCCCCCTTCGGCTCGATTTGCTAGGTGAACGTCCGCCCATATCGACTGATGAAGGGCTGCTTTTCAACGAAAACGGAAGTCGGCAAAGGGCTCAGTACTGAATTTCGAAGAGAGTCGACTTCAGCCGCTTGCCCGCAGCGAACATCAACGGGCGGACGGAGCCGTCGGAGTCAGTGCATCTCTGCCAGTGCCTCCTTGACGCCTTGTTCCTGCAGCGGCGTGTCCCCACCCTCCAAATGCAGCGCGGCATGCGACGGCACAGGTGTCGCGCAGTCCTTGTGGATCACGCCGTCCTTCATGACCAATTGCACCTTGGCAGGGTCCGTCAGCAGCGACAGGTCCTGCAGCGGGTCGCCATCGACCAGGACGATGTCGGCAAGAAAGCCTGCCTTCAACTGCCCCAGTTCATCGGGCCGCAACATGATCTGTCCGCCCAGGCGTGTCGCCGCCATCAGCGCTTCCTTCGGCGTCATGCCGATGTAGTCGACGAAGTACTGAAGGTCGTTGGCATTGGTGCCGTGCGGCATCCACGCAAAGCCGTAGTCGCCGCCCGGCAGGATGCGGATGCCGCGCTTGTGCATCTCGCGCAGCGAGGCCGACGCGATCTCCAGCTCGCGCTTGTAGCCCATCTGCGTGGCCACGGCCTCCGTGATGCCGTACTCGGCCGCGTTGTAGGTCGTGCGAATCAGCCAGCCGATGCCGGGCGCGACGAAGTGCTTGTCTTTCGCAGCCTCCAGCATGTCGAGTGCCTCGGCATCCGCGAAGCTCGCGTGGTAGACCATCTCGATGCCGTGGCGCACGCACTGCTTGACTGATTCGCTCGAGCGCGCGTGTGCAGCCATGCGCTTGCCGTAGCGCTTGGCCTCCTGGGCGAGCATGGCGACTTCGTCTTCGGCAAAAGGCGACATCTCGGCCGGCAAGCCGGCGATGTACTCGCCCGACAGGTTGATCTTCAGGTGGTCCACCCCGTACTTGATGAAGGTGCGCGCAGACCTGCGGATTTCTTCGGGCCCGCTGCACACGCTGCCGAAGCTCAGCTCCTCGAACTTCATGTGCGGCAGCGTGTTGTCACCCAGGGCGCCGATGGTCGTGATCTCCTGGCTGCCCGCAAGGTAGCGCGGGCCGGGGAACTCGCCCGCATCGATGGCATTGCGCAGCACCACGTCCAGCCGCGGCTTGGCCGCCGCCGCGCCGATGGCGGATGTCCACCCCATGTCGAGGTAGCGCTTGGCCACGCGCACGCACCAGAGCATGTGTTCCTCGGGCGGCATGAACTGGATGGCCGCGAGTGAGGGCTGGTCGTTCCACGAGAAATGCGTGTGGGCCTCGGTCATGCCGGGCATGAGAAAGCGGCCCTTGCCATCGATCACGCGCGCGTCGTCGGTGCTCACGCGCTGGGGAAAGCGCGCCACCTCGACGATGCGTTTTCCCTCGACCAGAAGGTCACCGGCGTAGGGCTCCTCGCCCGAGCCGTCAAAGATGCGGACATTGGTGAATGCAATACGGGTCATCGTTGTCTCCTCCGGCTTGCGGTGCCGGCAATGGGTTATCGAAATCGAATCGGCTGATGTCTCAACGAAGCACCGCGTAGAAGGCTTCGAGCGCCTCCATGCAGCGTTGCGGTTGCTCGAAGGTGGTCCAGTGGCCGCATCCCTCGAGCACGACGAGGCGGCTGCCGGCAATGCGTGCCTGCATCGTCTGGACGTTGGCCACCGGGGCCACGCCGTCCTGGTCGCCGGTGACCAGAAGCGTCGGCACATCGAGGCGTTCGAGCGCGGCCGATTGCGCATCGGCGAGCGCCGCGCAACTTTGCGCATAGCCTTCGGGCGGCTGACGCATCACGCTCTCGCGCACCAGGGCGAGCACCGCCGGCTGCTGTTCCTTCGTCTGCGTGCTCGTCGCGCCCTTCACGATCGCATCGGCGATTTCCTGCATGGCAGCCGCGCCGCCGCGCGCTGCATTTGCACGCGCCGCGATGTTGGGGCGCGCCGCATCCGGTGGCGCCGCCAGCGGGCCGAACAGCGCCAGCGATTTCACGGAGCCGGGGCTCCGCACCGCCAGATGCTGCGCGACGATGGTTCCGAGCGAATGCGCCATCACATGCACCGATGCAATGTCGAGCGCCGAGAGCAGCCGCAGCATGGAATCCACATAGCCATCGATCGACAAGGCCGTGCCGTCCGCCGGCAGCGGTGACCGCGCGCTGCCCGGCAGGTCGGGCCTGATGCGCCGAAAACCGCCGAGCGCCGGCAACACGGGCGTCCAGTTGTTCGACGATCCGCCCAGCCCGTGGATGCACAGCAGCGCTTCGCCCTCGCCATCGACCTCGACAGTCAGGCCGTTCAAAACTTGAGTCGTCATGTGCGACCCCTCAGACGAACTTGTTCTCGATGGCGCCGAGCCGGTCGATCTCGACGCGCACCACATCGCCGGCACGCAGATAGCGCGGCGGGTTCATGCCCATGCCCACGCCGGCCGGCGTGCCGGTGGCGATGACATCGCCGGGGTAGAGCGTTATGCCGCGCGAGATCGTCTCGATGAGCGTGGGAATGTCGAAGATCATGTTCTCGGTCGGCCCGTCCTGGCGCAACTCGCCGTTGACCCAGCAACGCACGCGCGTCCTGGTGCCGTCGAACTCGTCGGCCGTCACGATCCACGGGCCCATCGGGCAGAAGGTGTCGAACGACTTGCCCATGTCCCACTGCCCATGGCGCATCTGCACGTCGCGCGCCGTCACGTCGTTGACGACCGTGTAGCCGAACACATGCGACATCGCCGCATCGCGCGCGATGTTCTTGCCGCCCTTGCCGATGACCACGGCCAGTTCGGCCTCGTAGTCGATCTGCGCCGACACTCCCGCGGGAATCAGCACTTCGTCGTGCGGGCCCACGACGCACTCGGGCACCTTGGTGAACACGATGGGCCATTCGTCGGTCCTGGCGGCGTTGTCCTTGAACACCGAGGCCGATAGCTCCTTGGCATGCGCGTGGTAGTTGCGGCCCACGCACCAGAGGTTGCGCCGCGGCTTGGGCAGCGGTGCATCGAGCACCACTTCGCGCAAGTCGACCGCGGGGCCCGATGCCTCGGGAAGCGATCCGCCCCTGGCGAGAATTTCGATCAGCGTCAGCACGCCGCTGTCTGCCTGCTCCGGCGTGAGCTGCAGGGGTGTGACGGTCTTGCCGTCGGCGGAAACGAGGCCCACCTTACGGTGGCCTTCGCTCGTGAAAGTGGCGATTCGCATGAAGGTTTGCTCCTGTGTTTTAGCGATGCGCCAACTTTAGAAATCGCGGGCCGGCGGCGCTTATCGGCCGATCCGGCGGCGTATCGAATCGTCTGGTGTGCTTCTAAGGACTTACCCGATGCGCTGCCCGAGCCGGCGCCGCGCGGGAGAACAATCGGCCGACCCGAAACCAACCCGATGAAGCGCGCACAGATGCAGGAAGCCTATGCACTCCACGAAGGCGCGTTCGGCACCGCGATCGTCCTGGAGGCGAGCGCCAACCTGGTGGCGCACGCGCACTCCGAAACACAGCTCGCCTTCTGGCTGGGCGGCGCGCGCGCCTGCGCGCACGTCGGCACCGAAGTCGTCGGCTACAGCGAAAGCGTGGCGCTCGGCGTGAACGCGTTCGAGGCGCACGACATGGTTCGCCTGGAAGACAACGGATCGAGCCTGTTCATCGTCTTCATGATCAAGAAGGACTGGCTCGACGAACTCGGTTTGGCAAAGGACCGGAGCTTTCGGTTTCCGTCACCGCGCGTGCCCATCGGCGATGCGCTGCGGCGTTCGTGCTGGCGGGTGCTGGATTTGATGATCTCCACCGGTGCGGCACGCGAGCACATCGACAAGGAAGTCGAGCGGCTGCTCGAAGCGGCCATTGCCGCTTCCGCCACGGGTGGCGACGCGGCGCCGATCGCTGGCGGCATCGGTGTGACGCTCGACCACCGGTTGCGCGCCGCCATCGCGCACATGCGGGCGCATGTTTCCGAAAAGACGACGATCGACGAAATCGCCGCCAAGGTCGGCCTGTCGCGCGCGCATTTCTTCGCGCTGTTCCGCGACCAGTTGCACACGACGCCGCAGGTGTTCTGGAGCGGCGTGAGGGTCGAGGAGGCGATGCGCAGGGTGAGCGATGGCGGCAGGCTGACCGACGTCGCGCTCGACCTCGGGTTCTCGGCCCCGGGGAATTTCTCGCGCTTTTTCAAGGAGCACACGGGGATTTCGCCGTCGATCTTCAAGCGCGCCACACGCGCGCCTTCGCCGGTCACTGTCACTGGAATACCGCGAGAAGGCCAGTCGTCTTAGACGTAATTCTCTTGAGCGTGAAAAACCCGGGCTTCCCATGGCCGTGCATCGCTAAAAGCTAAGCAGCATCGAAATCAAGTCTGGGCTCGGGTAGTGCCTTCAAGTCCGACCGGACGTCGCCCGCTGCACCGCGAGCGCGAGCTTGCCGCCGACTGCAGTCAAAGGGAGGCTGCCTGGACGGGGCCACTGCAGCCAACGGGGCGTTCCCGCGATCTATCGATAGCGATCGAAGCGGCGCGGCCGGTGAGACCGAGGGTTATCCCTTAATCCTCAATGCCGACGTGGTCAGCCCCGCGGCGCGCTACTGGTCGCCTCGGAGATGCCTTCCGCCAATTGACGCAGGAGCGGAACATAGCGTGTCGCGACCTCTCGGTCCGAGACTACGTTGCTTTGCAAAACGAGATTGATCGCGCCGATGGCATGCTCCCCGATCCGGATCGGAAACCCAATCGCAGTGACGCTCGATTCAGAAGCCCATTCGCCCCTGTTCATTGCGTAGCCGCGGCGCCGAGTCTCACGAATGACCCGCTTCACATAGCTGCTGTCGCGTGCCATTTCGCCGATGGCATCCGTGCGCTGCGCCAACAACCCCAGCGTGGCGATGCGTTCTTCATCGGCGCACCAACTCAACCACGCTCGCCCCAATGAGGAGACGAGCATCGGAATGCGAATCCCGATGGTGGCGCGGTGTTGCGAGAGCATGCTGACGCGATGGGTGGACTCCCTCACGATCATGAAGCCGGCATCCGGCGTGGCCAAGTCGCTGGGCCACGAGAGCGCCCGCAAATGTGCACGCATGGCAGGTGCCGCTACGCGGTCGATCCAGTCCGCGCCAACGTAGCCCTCGGAAAGCCGGCGCACCTCGAAGCCCAGCGCGTAGGAAGCGCCATCGTCCTTGTGGTGCACCAGGCCTTCTGACCTCAGCGTCTCCAGCAGCCGCTTGACGGTGGTTCGGTGAATGCCGGTGATGCGGGCGAGCTCGACGACGCCACCGATTCCACCCGGCAGCGCATTCAGCGCCCGCAGTACAGACAGCCCTCGGCTCAGGCCTCTGACTTCCCGATAGAGATGCTCCTGCGGAGCGCGTGCGGAGGTCGCCATTTCGTTGTCGGTTTGGTGCACCAGGTGCACCGACTATACGGCGCGGACTTGCGCTCGGACACTGACCCACGTCAGCAAAGAACCGCATCGGCCCCGAGAGGCCACCACCCGGAGACATGAAATGAGCATCACCCGACGCGCCCTGTGCACTTCGATCGCCCTCGGCCTCACCTTCTCGCCTGCCTTCGCGCAGGAGCCCTCCAAGCAACCCATTCGCGTCATCGTGCCGTACCCAGCGGGTGGCAACGCAGACTCGGCAGCGCGTGCGGTGGCCAACCTGGCCTCCGAAAGCCTGAAGCAGACGATCCTGATCGACAACCGCCCCGGCGCCTCTTCGATCATCGGCACCGAACTCGTCAGCCGCGCGCCGGCGGACGGCCTCACCATCGGTGTCGTCTCGGACTCGCACGCCATCAACCAGGTCATGGCGAAGAACCCCAAGGCCGCGGACATCCTGGGTGGCAAGGTGCCCTACGACGCGGTACGCGACTTCGTGCCGATCTCCGGAATGATCCTGGTGCCGCTGGTGCTGGTCGTGAGCCCGAAGGTTCCGGCGCGCACCGTCAAGGAAGTCGTGCAGCTGTCCAAGGGCGGCGACAAGTCGGGTCTGAACTTCGGCACGATGGGCACCGGCAGCCCGTGGTTCCTGCACATGCACCAGTTGCACGACCTGACGCAAGGCACGTTCGTCGACGTCCCTTACAAGGGCCTGGCGCCCGCGGCGACGGACCTCATCGCGGGCCAGATCGACATCATGGTGATGCCGGTCCACTACGCGCAGCAGTACGTCAAGACCGGCAAGCTGGTCGCGATCGCAACGCTTGGCGAGAAGCGCCACCCGCTCATGCCCGACGTGCCGACGCTCGCCGAGAGCGGCTATCCGGGCCTCGCGATCTCCAACTACCTGTATTTCGTCGCGCCCGCTGCGACGCCCAAGGCCACGGTCGATCGCTTGAGCAAAGCGTTCATCGCAGCACTCAAGGAGCCATCGATGAAGGACAAGTTGTCCGCCTCGGGCGACCCCTATCCGGCAGAGCCGGCCGAGTTGTCCGCGCGCCTGCGCAAGGACATCGACGCCTACGGCACCGTCATCCAAGCCACCCTGAAGTAAGAAAGAAGAGGATCCATCGTGAATCGACCGGAACAGTTCCAGACCGACGTGCTCGTGGTGGGCACGGGGCCCATGGGCGCGACGACCGCGTTGGCGCTGGCCACCTACGGCGTGCGCGTGCACGTGGTGAACCGCTTCAACTGGACAGCGAACACGCCGCGTGCGCACATCACGAATCAGCGCGCCGTCGAGGTGCTTCGGGATCTGGGCGTGGAGAAGGAAGCGCGCCTGGAAGCGACTCCCTGGGAGTGGATGGGGGACACCCTGTTCACCACCAGCCTCGCAGGCCCCGAGATTGCGCGCCTGCGCACCTGGGGCACAGGGGACGATCGCATCAGCGACTACCTGCAGGGCAGCCCCTGCACGATGCTCGACCTGCCGCAGGACAAGATGGAGCCTCTCCTGGTGAAGAATGCGGCCGCCCGTGGCGCCGTCTTCTCGTTCAACACGGAGTACCTGCGCCACGAGCAGGACAGCGAAGGTGTCACCGTCTTCCTGCAGGACAGGGCCACCGGGCGCGAGTACCAGGTCAGGGCACGCTACCTCGTCGGCGCGGACGGGGCGCGCTCGAAGGTGATGGACGACGCAGGCCTGCAGGTCGAAGGGCAGCTTGCACGTGCCGCGACTGCCTACGTTTTCTTCGAGGCGGATCTCTCGCGCTACGTCGCGCACCGGCCCAGCATCCTCTACTGGATCGTCACCTCCAACGCAGCTTTCGGCGAGATCGGGATGGGCCTGTTGCGCGCCATCAACCCGTGGGACGAGTGGATCGCGGGATGGGGTTTCGACATGAGCCAGGGCGAGCCCGATTTCTCCCCCGAAGAAGTCAAGCGCAAGGTGCGGTTGCTGGTGGGCGACCCCGACCTTGAGTTCGAGGTGAAGAGCACCTCGGTCTGGTACGTCAACCAGGCCCACGCGCCGATCTATTCCAAAGGACGTGTGTTCTGCGGCGGCGACGCGGTGCACCGCCACCCGCCGTCGTCAGGCCTTGGCTCCAACACATGCATGCAGGACGCTTTCAACCTGGCCTGGAAGCTCGCCTTCGTGGTCAAGGGCTACGCCGGTGAACGGTTGCTGGACTCGTACACGCTGGAGCGCGCGCCAGTCGGCGCGCAGATCGTCGCGCGTGCCAACCAGTCTCGCGTCGACTATGCACCGTTGAACCGGTGCTTCCGCGATGCCGATGCGGCCGATCCCGTCGAAGCGGGTCTGCAGAAGCTCGCTGACCCCGGCCCCGAGGGCCTTGCACGGCGGGCGGCATTGGCCGGCGCGCTCAAGGTCAAGAACTACGAATTCAATGCCCAGGGCGTCGAGCTCAACCAGCGCTGCGTGTCCGCAGCGGTGATACCGGATGCTGATGCGGCCGAGGAGGCCTGGAGGCGCGATCCGCAACTTCACGTCCAGGCTACTACGCGACCAGGCGCGAAGTTGCCCCACGCCTGGTTGGTTGGCGGCGATGGCCGCCGCGTGTCCACGCTCGACCTGGTCGGCAAAGGATGCTTCACCCTGCTGACGGGGATCGCTGGCAGGGCCTGGGTGGAAGCGGCTGCGACGATGGCCCGCCCGTATCTGCGAACGCTGGTCGTCGGAACTGCGGGCGCCCTGGACTCCTACTGCAGCTGGCAGGAACTGCGCGAAGTGGACGAGGCCGGCGCAATCCTCGTGCGGCCCGATGGCGTCGTGGCTTGGCGTCAACACGCAGCCGCCACTGACGTGGACGCTGCAAAGGTTGCGCTGGAGCGCGCCCTCGCTGCTTTGCTCGACGCAGAACCAGTGGCGGATCGCCCATGACCCGCCGCGCGTTCCTCGGGATGTCCCATTCGCCGTTGATGGGGCTGAACCCGGTTCCTCCTGCGGTCGAGAGCGACTTGAAGGCCGCGATTGCCACGGCGCGCGCGCATGTCCTGAGGTTCAATCCGGAGCTCATCGTGTTGGTGGCGCCAGATCACTACAACGGCTTCTTCAACGAACTCATGCCGCCGTTCTGCCTCGGCACGCAAGCCCGTGCGGTCGGCGACTACCTCTCGCCCGCAGGTGACCTCAACGTCGATGCCTCCATCGCGGAGGCCTTGGCCACGCACCTGATGGAGGAAGACTTCGACATCGCGGTGTCACGGCGCATGGAAGTCGACCATGGGTTCTCCCAGGCACTTCAGTTGCTGTGGGGCGGCCTGGCGACGCCGCCTGTTGTTCCGCTGTTCATGAATGCGGTGGCACAACCCGGGATTCCACGCCTGCGCCGCTGCCGTGCGCTTGGCCAGGCCATCGGCAGGTATCTGGACGGGCGTCCGGAAAGAACCTTGCTCATCGGCTCGGGCGGTCTGTCGCATGAGCCGCCGGTACCGACGTTGACCCACCCCGATCCCGCGGTGCGCGAGCGCATCACCGTCAAGCGCGAGCCCACGCCCGCCGACCGAGAAGCGAAGACGCAGCGCGTCATGGCCGCGGGGCGGGCGCTGGCCGAAGGTTCCAGCGCCATGAAACCCATCAACCCGGCGTGGGACCGCCGCTGGATGGACCTCCTGCCGCAAGGCACCGCGGGCCTGGACGAGCTTTGCGCGTGGACCGAGCAAAGCATCGAGCAAGAGGGCGGCCTGTCCGCTCACGAATCGAAGACTTGGCTGGTCGCTCGCAGCGCGCTGCGCACCGACCAGGCCATTCCCTGCACCTTCCGCCACTACCAGCCCATCCCGGAATACATCGCCGGCTTCGGCCTGATGTTTCTCGAACAGCCATCTCCTCAGTGAAAGCGAACACCATGGACAAACGAATCGAACAATGGGCCGAGCGCCTGCGCCAGGCGGAGCAACAGCGCGAACCGATCCCGCCACTGCGCGAGGAGATCGGCGACGACGCTGGTGGCGAGCTCGCCTACGCCGTTCAGCAGGCCAACGTCGCGCATGCTGTCGCTCACGGGCGCCGCGTTGTCGGGCGAAAGATCGGGCTCACCTCCCTGGCCGTGCAGAAACAACTGGGCGTCGACCAGCCCGACTTCGGTACGCTGTACGCCGACATGCTCTACGGCGACGACGAGATCGTGCCGCTGTCGCGCACGTTGCAACCCAAGGTCGAGGCCGAGGTCGCATTGGTACTCGAACGCGACCTGCCGGCGGCAGACACGACCCTCATCGAGCTGATGAGTGCCGTCGCCTACGTGCTGCCGGCGATCGAGATCGTCGGCAGCCGTATCGCGAACTGGAACATCCGGTTCACCGACACCGTTGCGGACAACGCCTCCAGCGGCCTGGTGGTGCTCGGGGGCGTGCCCACGAAGCTCGACGGCCTGGACCTGAAGTTCTCCAAGATGACCATGCAACGCGGCGAAGAGTCCGTGTCGAGCGGAAGTGGCGAGGCCTGTCTTGGTCATCCCCTCAATGCCGCTGTCTGGCTGGCCCGAAAGCTCGCCGCGCTGGGACAACCGCTGCGTGCTGGAGACCTGGTCCTCACGGGGGCCCTGGGTCCGATGGTGCCTGTCGTCGCAGGCGATCGCTTCGAAGCGCGCATCGAAGGCGTCGGCACCGTCCGCGCGCGTTTCGGCAACGAGTAACAGGCGAAACGCTCCTTCTTCATTCACACCGGCAGCCCGTGGGCTGCGAGAGGTATTCATGACACGAAAACTCAAGGCCGCCATCATCGGCAGCGGCAACATCGGGACGGACCTGATGATCAAGATCCTGCGGCACGGCAGGCACATCGAAATGGGCGCGATGGTGGGCATCGACCCCGCATCCGACGGCCTGGCGCGTGCCACGCGCATGGGCGTGGCCACAACGCACGAAGGCGTGGCTGGCCTGGTGAGGCTGCCGGTGTTCGCGGACATCGACGTGGTGTTCGACGCCACCTCCGCGGGGGCGCATGTCAAGAACGATGCGTTTCTGCGCAAGCACAAGCCAGAGATTCGCCTGATCGACCTGACGCCCGCGGCCATCGGCCCGTACTGCATCCCGGTCGTCAACGGTAGCGCGCACCTCGACGCGCCGAACGTCAACATGGTGACCTGCGGCGGCCAGGCCACCATTCCGATGGTGGCGGCGGTGTCCCGGGTCGCGAAGGTTCACTACGGCGAGATCGTCGCGAGCATCTCGAGCAAGAGCGCCGGGCCGGGCACGCGCGCCAACATCGACGAGTTCACCGAGACCACCTCGAAGGCCATCGAGGTCGTCGGCGGCGCGGCGAAGGGCAAGGCCATCATCGTGCTGAATCCGGCCGAGCCGCCGCTGATGATGCGCGACACCGTCTACACGCTCAGCGAGCTGGCTGACGAGGACGCGATTGCCGACTCCGTCGAGCGCATGGCCAATGACGTGCAGGCCTATGTGCCCGGCTACCGCCTCAAGCAGCGGGTGCAGTTCGACAGGATCGAGCCCGATAGCCCGATCCGCATTCCCGGCGTGGGCGCGCAGCTGCACGGCCTGAAGACCTCGATCTTCCTGGAGGTCGAGGGCGCTGCCCACTACCTCCCGGCCTACGCCGGCAACCTCGACATCATGACCAGCGCCGCGCTGCGCACCGCCGAATCGATGGCAGTGCGGATGCTCGCGCCCGAAAGCGCCTGAAGGAACTACCGTGAGCGACCCAACCAAGAAGATCTACATCTCGGACGTGACCCTGCGCGACGGCAGCCACGCGATCCGCCATCAATACAGCGTTGAACAGGCCAAGCAGATCGCCAAGGCGCTGGACGATGCGAAGGTCGACTCCATCGAAGTCGCACACGGCGATGGCCTGCAAGGCGGCAGCTTCAACTACGGCTTCGGCGCGCACACCGATGTGGAGTGGATCGAGGCTGTGGCCAGCGTCATCCGCCACGCCAGGATCGCGACGCTGCTGCTGCCAGGCATCGGCACCGTGCACGACCTCAAGGCCGCTTACGACGCAGGGGCGCGCATCGTTCGCGTTGCCACCCACTGCACCGAAGCGGACATCTCGCGCCAGCACATCGAATACGCACGCCATCTCGGCATGGAGGCGGTGGGCTTCCTGATGATGAGCCACATGACCACGCCGCAGGCGCTGGCCGAACAAGCCAAGCTCATGGAGAGCTACGGCGCCACCTGCTGCTACGTAGTCGACTCCGGCGGCGCGCTGAGCATGAACGACGTGCGCGACCGGTTCCGTGCGTTCAAGGACACCTTGAAGCCGGAAACGCAGACCGGCATGCACGCTCACCACAACCTCAGCCTGGGCGTGGCCAATTCGATCGTCGCGGTGGAGGAAGGGTGCGATCGCGTCGATGCGAGTCTCGCGGGCATGGGAGCAGGCGCCGGCAATGCACCGCTCGAGGTGTTCATCGCTGCGGCTGCACGGCTTGGCTGGGAACACGGCACTGACCTCTACAAGCTCATGGACGCGGCAGACGACATCGTGCGCCCATTGCAGGACCGCCCCGTACGCGTGGATCGCGAAACGCTTGCCCTCGGATACGCCGGTGTCTATTCCAGCTTCTTGCGGCACTCCGAGGTGGCCGCGAAGAAGTACGGGCTGAAGACCGTCGACATCCTCGTCGAGCTCGGCAAGCGCCGCATGGTCGGCGGTCAGGAAGACATGATCGTCGACGTGGCGCTCGATCTCCTGGCGAACAAGCCTGCTCGATCCGGATCACCCGCGGTGGCCTCTGCAGCCCTCGCCAGTTCCTGAGATCTCCTTGAAAGACAGCACCACATGACCACCGAAACCACGACCATCACCGACGCATCGACCAGCCGCCTCGTACGAATCAAGGAGGGCGATCTCGACCTGCAGCTCCACTACAACGATGCCGGCGAAGGCGAGCAGACCGTCGTCATGCTGCACGGCTCCGGCCCGGGCGCGAGTGGTTGGTCGAACTTCCATCGCAACGTCGAGCCGCTGGTCTCGGCCGGCTACCGGGTCGTCCTCATGGATGCACCTGGCTGGAGCAAGAGCGACCCGATCGTCTCGAAGGGATCGCGCTCCGATCTCAACGCCACGGCCTTGAAAGGCCTGCTCGATGTCCTGAAGATCGACAAGGCCCACCTCATCGGGAACTCGATGGGCGGCCACAGCGCCGTGGCATTCGCTCTTGCGAATCCGTCGCGCGTCGGCAAGCTCGTGCTCATGGGCGGCGGCACCGGCGGCGCCAGCTCCTTCGTTCCCATGCCGACCGAAGGCATCAAGCTGATCGGTGCGCTGTACCGCGATCCCAGCATCGAGAACCTCAAGCGGATGATGAATGTGTTCGTGTACGACACGAGTGCTCTCACCGAGGACCTCTTCCGGCTGCGCCTGGAGAACATGTTGTCGCGCCGCGAACACCTCGAGAACTTCGTCAAGAGCGCCGAAGCCAACCCGAAGCAGTTCCCCGATGTGGGTCATCGGCTGGGCGAAATCTCGGCCGAGACGCTGGTGATCTGGGGTCGTGACGATCGCTTCGTGCCGCTGGACACCGGTCTGCGCCTTGTTGCAGGGCTTCAGAAGGCCGACCTGCACGTGTTCAGCCGTTGCGGCCATTGGGCGCAGTGGGAGCACGCCGAGAAATTCAACCGCATGGTGGTCGAGTTCCTGGGCCGCTGAGCGCCGAAAACGTTCCCTTTGCGGAAGGCCGTCATCGGTCCTTCGCCCCAATCGCGCCTTCCCCCCGGGGCGCGTCAAGTACCGGGCTACTGCGAATCTAGGAGACAAAAATGACGAAGTCGATGCGTGCTGCGCGCCTGCATGTCGAGGGCCAGCCTTTCCAGGTTGATACCGTTCCTGTTCCCGAGGTCAGGCCTACAGACGTGCTGGTCGAAGTGAAAGCTGCCGGCGTGGTGCCGAACCTGCGCAACGTCGTGACCCACTACTCGCAGTGGTTTCCGTTCCTGCCGCTGCCTCGCCTGCCTGCGATCTACGGCCTCGACTCGGCCGGCGTCGTCTCGGCGGTGGGCAGTCAGGTGCGCTCGGTCAAGGTGGGTGATCGTGTTTACGTGAATCCGGGCCTGTCCTGTGGCAACTGCACGGCATGCCGGCGCGGCGAGCACATCAACTGCACGGCCTATACCTTCCAGGGGTACTTTGGCTTCGGTCCCGGCTCGCAGCAGATCTTCGAGGACTACCCCTATGGCGGCTTCGGTCAGTACCTCACGGCCCCGGCTGCGAACCTGGTCAAGCTGCATGACAGCATCACGTTCGAGCAAGGCGCTCGCTTTGGCTATCTCGGCACTTCGTACTCGGCGCTTCGCAAGGCGAATTTCGCGCCTGGGCAAACGCTGCTCGTAGACGGCGGCACCGGCACGCTTGGCTTGGGCGCAGTCATCCTTGCACTTGCGATGGGCGCGTCCAGGATCTTCGCGACGGGTCGCAACACCGGTCTGCTCGAGAAGCTCGGCAGCCTCGATCCACGCATCGTCCCGATCGAGCTCGGCAAGCGGCCGACAGCCGAGATCGTCATGGAAGCAACAGGCGGGTACGGCGTCGATGTGTTGATCGAGGCGCTGGGCCCCAACGCAGCGCCTGCGACGGTCCTCGACTCGTTCAATGCGCTTCGCCGCGGTGGCAAGGCCATCAACATCGGCGGCGTTGCAGAGCCGATCCCGCTCGAGCCTTTCCCGTTGATGTGCCTGCAGAAGTCGTACATCGGCTCGCTGTGGTTCTCGACCGCCGAAGGCCAGGACATGGCCGACATGGCCCATGCGGGCACGTTGGACCTTGGCGTCTTCGAGCACGAGCGCTTCTCGCTCGACCAGGTGAACGAAGCCCTCGAAGCAGTAGACAAGCGCGGTGGTGGCTTCACCAACGTCGTGATCATGCACTGAGCACCAGATCAAGGAGAACGACCATGGATACCAGACGCATAGTCACCGGCCACAGCGCCACGGGAAAGTCAGTCTTCGTATCGGATACGACGGCGCCGAGAAATCACAAGTTCAAACACGTCCCGGGCTTCGAGACCGCGCTCGTGTGGAGCACGGAGCCTGGCGGTGTGGTGCCCGCATCCGATGGGGACCCCGCCGAGCAGGCGACGTCCTGGGTACCGCAAGCGGACGGAACACGGCTCATGGTGGTCACGTTCCCGCCGGACAGCGTGATGGGATCGCCTGACTTCGATCCCGCGGCCGCAGGGGGTGAATACATGCAGGCCATCCCGGGTCTGGCGGAGCGGTTCGAGATGGAAAGCCCGGGCATGCACACGACGGATACCGTGGACTACGCGGTGCTGCTCGATGGCGAGCTTCACCTTGAGCTCGACGATGGTCAAAGCAAGAAGCTCGTGCGCCATGACATCGTCGTGCAGCAAGGTACACGGCACGCGTGGCGCAACCTGAGCACTGCGCCGGCGACGGTTCTCTTCATCTTGGTTGGCGCAGAGAGAAAACGCTAGACCCGACTGTTGGTTCAAGTCATCGGGGCGGCAGACGATCCTTCGATAAGCCGAAAGGACCGACCGCTGTCCTGCAAAGCCGACGTTCAGACTGACCGCCCCCATGCCAGCATCGGGTCCGCTCCAGACATGGCGGTTGGCCGCCGCTTCGGCCTTGGCTGTCTTCTCCTCACGATCAGACAAAGAAAAACCCGCTGCCCCTAGAGAGGCGGCGGGTTCTGGGATGACGCGAGACGACTTGATTTGTTTTCGTGGTGCCTTCGACAGGAATCGAACCTGTATCTGAGTCTTAGGAGGACCCCGTTCTATCCATTGAACTACGAAGACGACTGGCGCGAGGGGCTCGGTGCCCGGCCGGCGAGGGGTTGCCGGTGCGCGCCGCGATTTTATAGGGTTCCCGGCGGCGCTTCGCTGCACCGCAAAAAACCGGCCAGCGCGGGCTAACCCCGATACGAAATCTCCAAGAAGTTGACCTCGGTCAAGTTGGCGCTTCCCGCCTGCGCGCAACATCCGCCCTGTTCGTATCTCCGCTCAGATCCAACAATAACAAAGGGCGCACCCTACACCGACTGGAGACAAACATGACGATGAAGAACATCGCTTCGCACGCCCGCGGCTGGCCTGCGAAAGCCATTGGCGCGGCCGTGCTGGCACTGGGCGCCACCACAGTTGCCACTCCTGCGTTCGCCTGGGAACCCACCAAGCCGGTGGAGTTCGTGATCCCCGCCGGCACCGGCGGCGGCGCCGACCAGATGGGGCGCCTGCTGCAGGGCATCGTCATCAAGTACAAGCTCATGAAAGAGCCGCTCATCGTGGTCAACAAGTCGGGCGGCGCGGGCGCCGAGGGCTTTCTGGCGGTGAAGGAGGCCAAGGGCGATCCGCACAAGATCATCATCTCGCTGTCCAACCTGTTCACCACGCCCATGGCCACCGGCGTGCCCTTCAACTGGAAGGACATGACGCCCGTCGCGATGCTGGCACTGGACCAGTTCGTGCTGTGGACCAACGTCGACGCGCCCTACAAGACCGCCGGCGAATACATCGCGGCCACCAAGGCCGCGGGCCCCAACAAGTTCAAGATGGCCGGCACCGGCTCCAAGCAGGAAGACCAGATCATCACCGTCGCGCTCGAGAAAGCCACGGGCACCAAGTTCATCTACGTGCCCTTCAAGGGCGGCGGCGAAGTGGCGGTGCAGCTGGTGGGCGGCCATGTGCATTCCACGGTCAACAACCCGATCGAGGCGGTGGCGCAATGGCGCGCCGGCAAGCTGCGCGCGCTGTGCGTGTTCGACGACGAGCGCATGCCCTTCAAGGCCAAGGTGACCGACACGCAATCGTGGAACGACGTGCCCACCTGCAAGGAAGCGGGCGTGCCCACCAAGTACACGATGCTGCGCGGCATCTTCATGCCCGCCGGCGTCACGCCCGAGCAGCTGAAGTTCTACACGGACCTCCTGACCAAGGTGGCCGCCACGCCGGAGTGGAAGGAATACATGGAGAAGGGTGCCTTCAACCCGACCTTCATGACCGGCAAGCCCTTCGCCGACTGGCTCACCACGGCCGAGGCGACGCACCGCACGCTGATGTCCGACGCGGGCTTCCTGGCCAGCAACAAGTAGGCCGGATCTGCGGCCGATCGGTTGACGACCGTTCGGGCCGAGCTCGTCGAAGCCTCGCGCGGCGCTTCGACAGGCTCGGCGTGAACGGGTTGGGGACCATCGGCGCAAACGGGCTCTGGTCTGCCAGCGTGCGTCGATCAACGCGCTGTCTGTCCTTCTTTCTCTCACACACACATACGACGGGGGCTCCATGGAGCACGAAGAAATTTCCGATGGGGCGGCGCGTTCGGGCGTCGCCACCTACGTGGTCGAGGCGGTGGTGGCGCTGCTGCTGCTGATCATCGGACTGGTGGTGGTGTTCGAGGCCCGCAAGCTCGGCGCGGGCTGGACGAGCGACGGGCCGGGGTCGGGCTACTTCCCGTTCTTCATCGGCGTGATCATCACGATCTCGGGCGCGGGCATCCTGTACCAGGCACTGCTCGGCAAGAACCGCAACACCGAGGTGTTCGTCGATTCGGTGCAGCTCAAACGCGTGCTCTCGGTGCTGGTGCCGGCCACCGTGTACGTGCTGGCGATCACCTTCGTGGGGCTGTATGTCGCATCGGCGATCTACATCGCGCTTTTCATGATCGTGCTGGGCAAGTACTCGTGGGGCAAGAGCGTGATCGCCGCGCTGGCCGTGAACACGGTCTTCTTCTGCATGTTCGAGGTGTGGTTCAAGGTGCCGCTTTTCAAAGGCGCGCTCGACCCCCTCCGGTTCCTTGGCTACTAGAACTCACGGAGCACAGCGAAATGGACGAAATCAGCGCCCTGATGCAGGGCTTTGCAGTGATCCTGACCCCGATGAACATCGCGTTGATGTTCGTGGGGATCATTCTTGGCGTGCTCATCGGCGTGCTGCCGGGGCTGGGCGGCGCCAACGGGGTGGCGATTTTGCTGCCCCTCACGTTCACGATGTCGCCGACCTCGGCCATCATCATGTTGTCGTGCATCTACTGGGGTGCGTTGTTCGGCGGGGCGATCACCTCGATCCTGTTCAACATTCCCGGCGAACCATGGTCGGTTGCGACAACCTTCGACGGCTACCCGATGGCCCAGCAGGGCAACGCGGGCGCCGCGCTCACCACGGCCTTCACCTCGTCGTTCGTGGGCGCCTTCATCGCGGTGGTGATGATCACCTTCCTCGCGCCGCTGGTGGCCAAGTTCGCGCTCAAGTTCGGCTCGCCCGAATTCTTCGCGGTGTACCTGCTCACCTTCTGCAGCTTCGTGGGCATGGGCAAGGGGTCGCCCTTCAAGATCCTCGCCTCGATGGCACTGGGCTTCGCGCTCGCCTCGGTCGGCATGGACACGGTCACGGGCCAGCTGCGCCTGACTTTCGGCCAGCCCGAGCTGATGCGCGGCTTCGACTTCCTGATCGCGGTGATCGGCCTCTTCGGCATCGGCGAGATCCTGCTGTCGATGGAAGAGGGCCTGAAGTTCTCCGGCAAGAGCGCCAAGATCGATCCGAAGGTGGTGCTGCAAACGTGGAAGCAGCTGCCGCAGTACTGGGTCACGTCGCTGCGCAGCTCGCTCATCGGCATCTGGATGGGCATCACGCCCGGCGGCGCCACGCCGGCTTCGTTCATGGCCTACGGTCTTGCGAAGAAGATGTCCAAGAAGGGCT
Organism: Variovorax sp. AC194; assembly: GCF_979257995.1. Lineage (NCBI taxonomy): Bacteria > Pseudomonadati > Pseudomonadota > Betaproteobacteria > Burkholderiales > Comamonadaceae > Variovorax > Variovorax sp. AC194. Next base: position 1,262,681 of record NZ_OZ409823.1, read on the forward strand.
CCAAGTTCGGCACCGGCCAGATGGAAGGCGTCGTCGCCCCCGAGACCGCGGCGCACGCCGCGGGCACCAGCGCGCTGCTGCCCATGCTGGCACTGGGCATCCCCGGTTCGCCGACCGCCGCGGTGCTGCTGGGCGGCCTCCTGATCTGGGGCCTGCAGCCCGGGCCGCTGCTGTTCACCGAGCAGAAGGACTTCGTCTGGGGCCTCATCGCCAGCATGTACCTGGGCAACATCGTGGGCCTGATCGTGGTGCTAAGCACGGTGCCTCTGTTCGCCTCGATCCTGCGCATTCCGTTCTCGATCATCGCGCCGGTGATCATCGTGATCTGCGCGATCGGTGCCTACACCGTGCACAACGCGATGCTCGACATCTGGTTCATGCTCGGCTTCGGCGTCATCGGCTACCTGTTCAAGAAGCTGGATTTCCCGCTCGCGCCGCTGGTGCTCGCACTGGTGCTCGGGGACAAGGCCGAAGACTCGTTCCGCCAGGCCATGCTGGTCTCGCAAGGCGACGTGATGATCATGTTCTCCAACCCGCTGGTGGGCGGCATCACGACGCTGGCCCTGGTGCTCCTGTTCTGGCCGCTGATCTCCAAGGGCATCGCCCTCATCAAGCCGCCCAAGAAGCCCGACGAGTTTGCGGTCGAGCGGCCCGTGGATTGAGCGAAGGAACACGAACATGCCAGTCATCGCACTGACCCAGGAGATGGGTTCCCTTGCCAAGGACGTGTCGGTCAAGCTCGCCGAAACGCTCTCGCTCGCCGTGATGCGCCACGAGGTCATCGACCACGTGGCCGAGAAGATGCAGGTCTCCAAGAGCCTCATCGGGCGCCTGCGCGGCGGCAAGGCGGGCTTGCTGGAGCGCCTGAAGACCGACCAGCGCAGCGTCGCGCTCTACACCGCCGACGAGCTCTTCGCGCTCGCCGACCGCGGCAACGTGGTGCTGCGCGGATGGGGCGCAACGTGCCTCTTGCGGCCTGTGCCGCACGTGGTGTGCGTGCGCATCACGCGCTCGCTCGACAAGCGCGTCGAGTGGCTCATGGGCGACCTCGAAACCGACGATGCCGCGTTCGCCGAAGCCGAGATCCGCCGCAGCGACCAGGCGCACGCGGCGCGCATGCATGCGCAGTTCGGGGTGACGTGGGGCGACCCGGTGCTCTACGACCTGGTGCTCAACACCGACCGTGTGACCGTCGACAGCTGCGTCGAGCAGATCCGCCAGCTGGTCGCGCGCCCCGAGTTCGCGGAAACGCCCGAATCGCGCACGCTGCTGAAAAACATGGCGCTGCAGGCGCGCGTGAAAGCGGCGTTGAAGGAGCAGGTGGAGACGAGCGACATCCGCGTGACGGTCGATGCGAACCAGGGCGAGGTGATCCTGCGCGGCATCGTCTTGAACTCGGAAGAACGGGCGCAGACCGAAGCGGTGGCGGCCGCTGTGACCGGCGTCACCGGCGTGCACAACCAGTTGCGCCTGATGGCCACTTCGCGGCGCTTCGCATCAGCCAAGCAGACCTGACTTCAGGCAGCCGCAACAAACCAGCGGCGTGCCCGAGTGCGCAGGGCACCGGGTGCTCCCCGCAGCGAAATCAAGGAGGAGGGGCGAAGCCCCGGGGGACATTCGCGGAGGGGAGCACCCGGTGGCCTGTGCACCCGCCCCGAACGACCCCGCAAAAACCTAGATCTTCCCGCGCTTGCGCAGCCGACTAAGGGTTTCTGCGGAGAGGTTCAGATACGAAGCCAGCTCCTTGCTGGGAATCCGGTCTTCCAGCTCCGGGTGCTTGCGCATGAACCGGTGCACCCGCCCCGGCGCATCCAGCAGATGCAGCGTGATCGTGTGCGCCATGATCTCGCTCATCCCCTTCATCACCAGGTACTCGAACAGCTCCTTCGTCTCGGAGTGCCTGTTCAAAAAGGTGATCCATTCCTTCAGCGGCAGGCTCGCCACGCGGGCCTTGGTGACGCACACGATGCCGTAGGGCGTCGGCGTGCCCAGCCGCAGCGCCGCGTAGCTCGTTTCCATGTCGTGCTCGTCGGCGAAGCGAAGGATCATTTCCTTGCCTTCGGGGTTGCTCACGACGCGTTTGAGGATGCCGTCGAGGATGAAGTACTGCTCCATCTCGCGCACCCCCTGGTGCAACAGGAAATCGCCCTTGTTGCCGTCCACGATCACGAGGTGGGCTTCCAGTTCGGCGCGGTCGCTCTCGCTCAGGTCCTTGAGCAGGACGTTCTGCCGGAGCTGCGCGCGAATGATGTTTTTTTCCGGGTGGTTTTCCAACAACGTCATGGGTCCCGTCTTGCTCGAATTCGCAACAACTTCTGGTTCATCTGGCCGGTGCCGTTTTCCGGAAAGTTGACCGAGGTCAACGCCCGAAAGCATGCCCCCGAATCATAGTCCCGGCTCGGGCCTCGGCCATTCACCCAAGCAGAAGGAGAGACATGTCTTCAGTAAGAACGGACAAAGAGGCATCCACGACCCTGGACGACGCCCTCAAGCCCACGAGCCGGGCCGTTGACGGCGATGCGGTCGTGCGAGCCCTCAAACCGGTCACGGACGGCGCACCGGAGGCCGAAACCACCGATGGCTTCCACCTGGTCATCGATGCGCTGAAGCTGAACGACATCGACACGATCTTCGGCCTCCCCGGCATCCCGATCACCGACTTGACGCGCATGGCGCAGGCCGAAGGCATGCGGGTCATCTCGTTCCGCCACGAGCAGCACGCGGGCAATGCCGCCGCGGCCGCGGGCTTCCTCACGCAAAAGCCCGGCATCTGCCTGACGGTGTCGGCCCCCGGCTTCTTGAATGGCCTCACGGCGCTGGCCAACGCGACCACCAACTGCTTCCCGATGATCCTCATCAGCGGATCGAGCGAGCGCGAAATCGTCGACCTGCAGCAGGGCGACTACGAAGAGATGGACCAGCTGGCCATCGCCAAGCCGCTGTGCAAGGCCGCCTTCCGCGTGCTGCACGCCCAGGACATCGGCGTGGGCATCGCCCGTGCCATCCGCTCGGCACTCTCGGGCCGCCCCGGCGGCGTGTACCTGGACCTGCCGGCCAAGCTCTTCGCGCAGACCATGGATGCGGCCAAGGGCAAGGCCTCGCTCATCAAGGTGGTCGATCCGGCACCGCGCCAGATCCCCGCGCCCGATGCGGTCAAGCGCGCGCTCGATTTGCTCAAGGGCGCGAAGAAGCCGCTCATCCTGCTGGGCAAGGGCGCAGCGTACGCACAGGCCGATGCCGACATCCGCGCACTGGTCGAGAAGACGGGTATTCCCTACCTCCCGATGTCGATGGCCAAGGGCCTCCTGCCCGACACGCACGCGCAATCGGCCGCGGCCGCGCGCTCCTACGTGCTGCAGGAGGCCGACGTCGTGCTGCTCATCGGCGCGCGCCTGAACTGGCTGCTCTCGCACGGCAAGGGCAAGACCTGGGCCGAGGACAAGGGCGCCAAGCAGTTCATCCAGATCGACATCGCGCCGACCGAGATCGACAGCAACGTGGCCATCGCCGCGCCGGTGATCGGCGACATCGGCTCCTGCGTCGCGGCCCTCCTGGGCGGCATCGATGCCAAGTGGGCCAAGCCGCCCGCCGAATGGACCGGCGCCATCGCCGAGCGCAAGGACAAGAACCTCTCCAAGATGGCCGTGACGCTCGCCGCGCGCCCGTCGCCGATGAACTTCCACAGCGCGCTCAGCGTGATCCGCGACCAGGTGAAGGCACGGCCCGACGCCATCGTGGTGAACGAAGGCGCCAACACGCTGGACTTCGCGCGCAGCATCGTGGACATGTACGAGCCGCGCAAGCGCCTCGATGTGGGCACCTGGGGGATCATGGGCATCGGCATGGGCTTTGCCGTCGCGGCCGCCGTGGTCACCGACAAGCCGGTGATCGCCATCGAGGGCGACAGCGCCTTCGGCTTCAGCGGCATGGAGGTGGAAACCATCTGCCGCTACAACCTGCCGATCTGCATCATCGTCTTCAACAACAACGGCGTGTACCGCGGCACCGACGTGAACGCGAGCGGCACGGCCGACGTGGCGCCCACCGTGTTCGTGAAGAACGCGCGCTACGACAAGCTGATGGAAGCCTTCGGCGGCGTGGGCGTCAACGCCACCACCGCCGACGAGCTGCAGAAGGCCCTCACCGAGGCCGTCGCCTCGCGCCGCCCGACGCTGATCAACGCCGTCATCGACGAGACCGCGGGCACGGAAAGCGGGCGCATCACGAGCCTGAATCCCGCCACGGCGAAGAAGAAGTAATTCCAACTTTCAGCATCCCAGGAGATATCACATGAGCGACAACAAACCCCTCAACGGCATCAAGATCATCGACTTCACCCACGTGCAGGCGGGCCCGGCCTGCACGCAGATGCTGGCCTGGTTCGGCGCCGACGTCATCAAGGTCGAGCGCCCCGGCGCCGGCGACGTCACGCGCTCGCAGCTGCGCGACATTCCCGATGTGGACGCGCTCTACTTCACCATGCTCAACAGCAACAAGCGCTCGCTCACGCTGGACACCAAGCAGCCCGAGGGCAAGCGGGTGCTGGAGAAGCTGATCAAGGAATCGGATGTGCTGGTGGAGAACTTCGGCCCCGGCGCGCTCGACCGCATGGGCTTCACCTGGGAGCGCATCCAGGAACTGAACCCCAAGATGATCGTCGCCTCGGTCAAGGGCTTCAGCGACGGCCACCACTACGAAGACCTGAAGGTGTACGAGAACGTTGCGCAGTGCGCCGGCGGCGCCGCCTCGACCACCGGCTTCTGGGACGGCCCGCCGACCGTGAGCGCCGCGGCCCTGGGCGACAGCAACACCGGCATGCACCTGGCCATCGGGATTCTCACGGCCATCATCGGCCGCGAGCAGACCGGCAAGGGCCAGCGCGTGGCCTGCTCGATGCAGGACGCGGTGCTCAACCTGTGCCGCGTGAAGATGCGCGACCAGCAGCGCCTGGACCGCCTCGGTTACCTGGAGGAATACCCGCAGTACCCGCACGGCACGTTCAGCGACGTGGTGCCGCGCGGCGGCAATGCCGGCGGCGGCGGCCAGCCAGGCTGGGTGCTCAAGTGCAAGGGCTGGGAGACCGACCCGAACGCCTACATCTACTTCACCGTGCAGGGCCACGCCTGGGCGCCGATCTGCGACGCCATCGGCAAGCCGGAGTGGAAGACCGACCCCGACTACATGACCGCCAAGGCGCGCCAGCCGCACATCACCGACATCTTCGCGACCATCGAGGGCTGGCTGGCCGAGAAGACCAAGTTCGAGGCGGTCGACATCCTGCGCAAGTTCGACATTCCGTGCGCGCCGGTGCTGACGATGAAGGAACTCCTGAACGACGAGTCGCTGCGCGCCAGCGGCTCGATCGTGGAAGTGCAGCACAAGGAGCGCGGCAGCTACTTCACCGTGGGCAGCCCGATCAAGTTCTCGGACCTGAAGCCCGAGATCACCGGATCGCCGCTCCTGGGCGAGCACACCGAAGAAGTGCTGGCCGAGCTGGGCTACTCGAAAGAGCAGATCAGCAACCTGCGCGAAGCCAGGGCCGTCTGAGGCCGTCGCGAAAAGACTGACTGAAAGAAAGAAGCGGGAGCACACCTTGTCGTCATCGACCGTCGATCTGAACCAACTCGTTGCCGGTGCCGGCGACGCCATCATGGTCTGCGATGCCAAGGGTGCGATCACGCTGTGGAACAAGGCTGCCGAGCGCATCTTCGGCTTTACCGAAGCCGAAGCGCTCGGGCAGTCGCTGGACATCATCATCCCCATGCGACAACGCCAGCGGCATTGGGATGGCTACAACAAGACGATGGAAACGGCGGTCACCAAATACGGTGCCGACGTGCTGCGCGTGCCCGCTCTGCACAAGGACGGGCATACCCTTTCCATCGCCTTCACGGTCTCCATGCTGTTCGCCCCCGATCAAACGGTTTCGGGCATCGTCGCCATCGTGCGCGACGAAACCGCCCGCTTCGCCGAGGAGCGCAAATTGCGCGCCCGTCTGGTAGAAGTCGAAGCCGCGACGAACAAATAAGACAAGGAGACACACGATGAGCAAGGCACTCGAAGGCGTTCGCATCCTGGACTTCACGCATGTGCAGTCCGGCCCCACCTGCACGCAGCTCCTGGCATGGTTCGGTGCCGACGTGATCAAGGTCGAACGCGCCGGCGAAGGCGACGCGACGCGCGCCCAGCTGCGCGACATTCCCGGTGTGGACAGCCTCTATTTCACGATGCTGAATCACAACAAGCGCTCGATCACGCTGGACACCAAGAACCCCAAGGGCAAGCAGGTTCTCGATACGCTCATCAAGACCTGCGACGTGCTCGTGGAGAACTTCGCGCCCGGCGCGCTGGACCGCATGGGCATCACCTGGGCGCACATCCAGAAGCTCAACCCGCGGATGATCGTCGCCTCGGTCAAGGGCTTCGGCCCCGGCAAGTACGAGCACTGCAAGGTCTACGAGAACGTCGCGCAATGCGCCGGCGGCGCCGCATCGACCACCGGCTTCGAGGACGGCCCACCGGTGGTCACCGGCGCGCAGATCGGCGACAGCGGCACCGGGCTGCACCTGGCGCTGGGCATCGTCGCGGCGCTCTACCAGCGCAACAACACCGGGCGCGGCCAGCAGGTTCTCGCGCCGATGCAGGACGCCGTGCTCAACCTGTGCCGCGTGAAGATGCGCGACCAGCAGCGCCTGGAGCGCACCGGCACCATGCACGAGTACCCGCAGTACCCGGACGGCAAGTTCGGCGACGCGGTGCCGCGCGCGGGCAACGCATCGGGCGGCGGGCAGCCGGGCTCCATCTTGAAGTGCAAGGGCTGGGAGACCGACCCGAACGCCTACATCTACTTCATCACGCAGGGCGCGGTGTGGCCGGCGGTCTGCAAGGTGATCGGCGAGGAGGGCTGGATCACCGACGAGGCCTACGCCACGCCGGCCGCGCGCTTGCTGCACCTCAAACCCATCTTCGCGCGCATCGAGCAATGGACCATGACCAAGACCAAGTTCGAGGCCATGGACATCCTGAACGAGTTCGACATTCCGTGCGGCCCGATTCTCTCGATGAAGGAAATCGCCGCCGACGAATCGCTGCGCGAGACCGGCACCATCGTCGAGGTGGACCACCCGACGCGCGGCAAGTACCTGACCGTGGGCAACCCCATCAAGATGTCCGACAGCCGGACCGAGGTGACACGGGCGCCCTTGCTGGGCGAGCACACCGAAGAAGTGCTCCGGCAATTGGGCTATGGCGTGGACGAAATTGCCATGCTGCGCACCGAGCGCGTGATTTGAATTAACAGCACGCCGGCCGATCGATAAATAAAGCGTTTTCTTTGCAAATGGCGAAAGCCATTTGCAATGGACAGCCGCGCTCTTTTTTGCCAATTAACATATAACGCATGGCAAATGCATTCAATAAAATAGTTTAACTATTATTTATCGATCATCGAATCTACATTTTGATCATGCCGACTCGCCATCCATTTGTCGCCCGGCATCAATTTCCAGGAGAAATTTCATGATGATCGATGATGCGCCCATTCAATACTGGAGCTCCGAGACGGAGCGCAACGCCTACAACGCCGCCTTCCACGAGCTGGGCCTGCGCTGGCACTGGGACCGCGAAACCTATTGCCAATTGCTGCGCCTCACCCAGGACGGCCCGGAACGCGTGTGCCATTACCTGAGCACGCACCAGCCGCATCTATTGCGCGCCTACGACGCCAAGTCGCTGGCCGAGGTGATCGAGCAGAAGAAGGAAATCCACCAGCAGCGCGAATTGAGCGAGGGCCTCGGAAGCCGGCGTTATTTCAATTGGGCCGAAAGCCACGGCGCGGAAATCGGCGCTTAATTGCCATGAATATCCACGAATACCAGGGCAAGGACGTATTGCGCAAATACGGCGTCACCACGCCCCGTGGATTCGCCTGCGCTTCGGCCGACGAAGCCGCCGACGCCGCCACCCGCCTGGGCGGCCGCGCCTGGGTGGTGAAGGCGCAGATCCACGCCGGCGGCCGCGGCAAGGGCGGCGGCGTGAAGCTCGCGTGGTCGGTGGACGAAGTGCGCCGGCACGCGAGCCAGATGCTCGGCATGACCCTCACGACCCACCAGACCGGCCCCGAAGGCCGGGTGGTCAAGCGCCTCCTGGTGGAAGAGGGCATCGAGGTCGACAAGGAGCTGTATCTGGCCATGGTGGTCGACCGCGAATCGGGCCGCGTGGCGCTGATGGCGTCGAGCGAAGGCGGCATGGACATCGAGGAGGTGGCCGCGCGCACGCCCGGCAAGATCCACAAGGTGCTCATCGATCCGGCCACGGGCCTGAAGGGCAGCGAGGCGGATATCGTGGCGCGCAGCATCGGCCTCTCGGGCAAGTCGGTGATGCAGGCGCGCACGCTGATGCAGAACCTCTACCAGGCGTTCGACGCGAGCGATGCGTCGCTCGCCGAAATCAACCCGCTGGTGGTGACGCGCGACGGCCGCGTGATCGCGCTCGATGCCAAGTTCAACTTCGATGCGAACGCGCTCTTTCGCCAGCCCGAGATCGTGGCGATGCGCGACTTCGACGAGGAAGACCCGGCCGAGCTCGAGGCCTCGCGTTTCGATCTCTCGTACATCGCGCTGGATGGCGACATCGGGTGCCTCGTGAACGGCGCGGGCCTCGCGATGGCGACGATGGATGTCATCAAGCTCTACGGCGGCTCGCCCGCGAACTTCCTCGATGTGGGCGGCGGCGCGACGGCCGAGAAGGTGACGCAGGCCTTCAAGCTGATGCTGCGCAACCCGAACCTGCGCGCGATCCTGGTCAACATCTTCGGCGGGATCATGAAGTGCGACGTGATCGCGCGCGGCGTGATCGCGGCGGCGCGCGAGGTCGAGCTCTCGGTGCCGCTGGTGGTGCGCATGAAGGGCACGAACGAGAGCCTGGGCCGCACGATCCTGGCGCAGTCGGGCCTGCCGATCATCGCGGCCGACGACATGGCGGATGCCGCCCAACAAGCCGTGGCTGCGGCGCGCCGGAGGAACCACTGAGATGTCGATCCTCATCAACAAGCACACCCGCGTCATCACGCAGGGCATCACCGGCAAGACCGGCCAGTTCCACACCGCGATGTGCCGCGACTACGGCAACGGCCAGAAGTGCTTCGTCGCGGGCGTGAACCCGAACAAGGCGGGCAAGTCGTTCGACGGCATTCCGATCTTCGGCACGGTGAAGGACGCGAAGGCCGAGACCGGCGCGACCGTCTCGGTGATCTACGTGCCGCCGCCGTTCGCCGCTGCCGCGATCGACGAGGCGGTCGATGCCGGGCTCGACCTGGTCATCTGCATCACCGAAGGCATTCCGGTGCGCGACATGATCCGCACGCGCCACCGCATGGAGGGCAGCAAGACGCTCCTGCTCGGGCCGAACTGCCCGGGGCTCATCACGCCCGACGAAATCAAGATCGGGATCATGCCGGGGCACATCCACCAGCGCGGGCGCATCGGCGTGGTGTCGCGCTCGGGCACGCTGACCTACGAGGCGGCGAGCCAGCTCGCGCGCTTCGGCATCGGGCAGTCGACGGTGGTGGGCATCGGCGGCGATCCGGTCGGCGGGCTCAAGCACATCGACGTGCTCAAGATGTTCAACGACGACCCGCGCACCGACGCCGTGATCATGGTCGGCGAGATCGGCGGCAACGAAGAAGAGATCTGCGCGCGCTGGATCAAGGACCACATGCGCAAGCCCGTGGTCGGCTTCATCGCCGGCGCCACCGCGCCGCCCGGCAAGCGCATGGGCCATGCGGGCGCCATCGTCTCGGGCGGGCGCGGCACCGCGCAGGAAAAGCTCGCGGTGATGAAGGAATGCGGCATCCACGTGACCAGCAATCCGGCGGAGATGGGGAAGCTGCTCGCCTCGCTCGTCATTCCCGACTACCTCCCGTTCGACTGACCGATCCATCGATCGCTGGTTGAACGGCCTCGCAGATTTCAAGAAAGCACACAACAAATGAAACAGCAGACGCAGCAGTGGGTACGTTTTGAAGACGCCGGCAAGGCCGCCTTCGGCACCGTCGTTGGCGATGCGGTGCACGAGCACCAGGGCGACATGTACGGAAGCTGCGAGCCCACGGGCCGCGTGTTCGTGCTCGCGGGCCTGAAGCTGCTCACGCCCAGCGAGCCCACGAAGGTCATCGCGCTGTGGAACAACTTCCACGCGCTCGGCGCCAAGCTGAGCCTGCCGGTCCCCGCGGAGCCGCTCTATTTGCTGAAGGCGCCCAACTCCTTCGCGGCGCACGGCGATGCGATCCGAAAGCCGCTGTGCGAGGGCAAGGTGGTGTTCGAGGGCGAGCTGGGCATCGTCATCGGCAAGACCGCCACCGCCGTGGCCGAGGCCGATGCGCTCGATCACGTGTTCGGCTACACCTGCGCCAACGACGTGACCGTGGCCGACATCCTGAACCGCGACGCGTCGTTCGCCCAGTGGGTGCGCGCCAAGGGCTTCGACACCTTCTGCCCGATGGGCCCCGTGGTGGCCACGGGCCTCGATCCCTCAACGCTCGTCGTGACCACCGTGCTCAACGGCGAGGAGCGCCAAAAATATCCGATCAGCGACATGCGCTTTTCGGTGCAGCAACTGGTCAGCCTGATCTCGCAGGACATGACGCTCAACCCGGGCGACGTGATCCTGTGCGGCACCTCGGTGGGCGTCGGCTCGATGAAGCCGGGCAGCCAGGTGGAGATCGGCATCGAAGGCATCGGCAAGCTCTCCAACCGCTTCGGTTGAGACGACGAACAAGCAGCCTTGCCGGCCTCGCACAACGCATTCAAAACTACTGGGGATCGACATGAAGATTGCAGTCATCGGCGCAGGCGCCATCGGCGGCCTGGTCGGCGCGAAACTCGCGCTGGCCGGGGAGGACGTCACGTTCATCGTGCGCGGCGCGAACCTCTCGGCCATCAAGGCCAACGGCTTCAAGCTGGTCTCGGCCGAGGGCGAGGAGCAGGTCGCGCGCAACGTGAAGGCCACCGACAGCTACGACGAAGCCGGCCCGCAGGACATCGTCATCCTCGCGATGAAGGCGCACCAGGTCGAGGCCGTGGCCGACGACGTGCCCAAGCTCTTCGGCCCCGAGACCATGGTCGTGACGATGCAGAACGGCATTCCGTACTGGTACTTCTACAACCACGGCGGCGCGCTCGCGGGCACGCCGGTGCGCAGCGTCGACCCCACAGGGCTGGTGAGCGCGAAGGTGCCGGCCGAGCGGGTGATCGGGTGCGTGGTGTACCCCGCGTCCGAGCTCATCGCGCCGGGCGTGGTGAAGCACATCGAAGGCGATCGCTTTCCGGTCGGCGAGCTCGATGGCTCATCGAGCGAGCGCGTGAACCGCGCCTCGGCGTGCTTCACCGGCGCGGGCTTCAAGGCGCCGGTTCTCGACAACATCCGCGCGGAGATCTGGCTCAAGCTCTGGGGCAACCTCACCTTCAATCCGATCAGCAGCCTCTCGCATTCGACGCTGGTCGACATCTGCCAGTACCCGCCCTCGCGCGACCTCGCCGCCGCGATGATGCGCGAGGCCCAGGCCGTCGCGCACAAGCTGGGCATCGAATTCCGCGTGACGCTCGAGAAGCGCATCGCCGGCGCCGAGAAAGTCGGCAAGCACAAGACCTCGATGCTGCAGGACGTCGAAGCCGGCCGCGCGCCGGAGATCGATGCGCTGGTGGGCGCCGTGGTCGAGCTCGCGCGCCTGACCGACACCTCGACGCCGCACATCGACACCGTCTACACGCTGGTGAAATTGCTGGCGCGCACGATGGAAGACCAACGGGGCCAAGTCCGGCTTCGCGAAATGGCATGAGAAAGAACAACACACCATGAGACGCACACGCAGCGCAAAGATCGTCGCCACGCTCGGCCCGGCCACCCCCGACGAGCAAGCCATTCGCGCGCTGTTCGAGCGTGGCGTGGATGTGTTCCGGCTGAACTTCAGCCACGGCTCGCAGCACGACCATGCGCGCCGGCTGGAAGCCATCCGCCGGCTCGAAAAAGAATTTGGCCGGCCCATCGGCGTGCTGCTCGACCTGCAAGGGCCCAAGCTGCGGCTGGGCACCTTCGAGGGCGGGCGCGCGCAACTCGAAGCAGGCCGGCGTTTTCGCCTCGACATGGACACGAAGACGAGCGGCGACTTCCGCCGCGCGCCGTTGCCGCACCCCGAGATCTTCGCGGCGCTGCAGGCCGGCACGGATTTGCTGCTGGACGACGGCAAGCTGCGCCTGCGCGTGGAGAGCCACGGCGCCGATTTCGCGGAGACCACCGTCATCGTCGGCGGGCCGATCTCCGACCGCAAGGGCGTGAACGTGCCGAGCGTGCTGCTGCCGATTTCGCCGCTCACGCCGAAGGACCGCGACGACCTGGACTTCGGGCTCTCGATGGGCGTGGACTGGGTGGCGCTCTCGTTCGTGCAGCGGCCCGAGGACATCACCGAGGCGCGCGAGATCATCGGCAAGCGCGCATGGATCATGGCCAAGCTGGAGAAGCCCGCGGCCATCGAGCACCTGGACGCCATCGTCGCGCTGGCCGACGGCGTCATGGTCGCGCGCGGCGACCTCGGCGTGGAGCTGCCGCCCGAGCAGGTTCCCGAATTGCAGCGCCGCATCGTGCGCGCCTGCCGCCAGCACGGCAAGCCCGTGGTGGTGGCCACGCAGATGCTCGAATCGATGATCGCGGCGCCCGTGCCCACGCGCGCCGAAGTGTCCGATGTGGCCACGGCCATCTACGACGGCGTCGATGCAGTGATGCTCTCGGCCGAATCGGCCTCGGGCAAGTACCCGCTCGAAGCGGTCGGCATGATGGACCGCATCGTCGCGCGCGTGGAGGCCGATCCGTCGTACCGCACGGGTATCGATGCGACGCACGATGCGGCGCTCTCGACCACGGCCGATGCGGTGTGCGCCTCGATGCGCCAGGTGGCCGCGCTGCTCGCGCCGGCCGCCACCGTCACCTACACCTCCTCTGGCTTCACGAGCCTGCGCGCCGCGCGCGAGCGGCCCGCGGTGCCGATCCTGAGCCTCACGCCCGACGTGGCCGCCGCGCGTCGCATGGCGATGGTCTGGGGCGTGCATGCGGCGCTCGTGGACGACGTGCACGACGTGGCCGAGATGATCGACTGCGCCTGCCGCACCGCGCGCGCCGAAGGCTTCGCGAAGGCGGGCGACGACGTGGTGGTGGTGGCGGGGCTGCCCTTCGGTTTGTCGGGCACGACGAACCTGTTGCACGTCGCGCGAATTCCGAACTGATGTCGATCGCCTGGGAGGAATGTTGCCCCACCCACCGTTCACGCTGAGCCTGTCGAAGCGCCGCGCGAGGTTTCGACAAGCTCCACCCGAACGGTTGGGGGTTCTCAACCTCACCGGATTTTTCGGCCCTGCCCGATGAAGCACGCGACCCTGCGCCAGTTGAAGGTCTTCGAGGCCGTCGCGCGGCTCTTGAGTTTTTCGCGCGCGGCGGAAGAGCTTCACCTCACGCAGCCGGCCGTTTCCACGCAAGTTTCCAAACTCGAGGAGCATGCCGGCAACGTGCTGTTCGAGCAGTTCGGCAAGAAGATTTTCTTGACCCCCGCAGGCGCCGAGCTGCTGCAGATCAGCCGCGCGATCATCCAGCAGTTCGAGGCGGCCGAGAACGCGATGATGCAGTTCAAGGGCGTCTCGGGCGGCAAGCTCAACGTGGGGGTCATCAGCGCGGGCGACTACTTCTTTCCGCGCCTCCTGGTGGAGTTCGCGAGCCGCCATCGCGGCGTGACGCTGAACTTCACCGTGCACAACCGCGAGGGCCTCCTGACCCACATCGCGGAGAACCTTACCGACCTCGCGATCATGGTGCGGCCGCCCACCGACCTGGACACATCGAACCAGGCCTTTGCACCGCACCCTTACGTGATCGTCGCGCCGCCGACGCATCCGCTGGTGGGCGTGCCGGGCGTTCCATTGAAGCGCTTGATGCGCGAGCCGTTCGTGGTGCGGGAAAAAGCCTCGGACACCTGGCACTCGATGGAAGACGGCTTCGGGCGCGAGCTGGAGCACATCAACATCGCGATGGAAATCCGCAGCACCGAGACCATCAAGCAGGCGGTGATCGCGGGCATGGGCGTGAGCTTCGTCTCGGCGCACACCATCAGCCAGGAGCTGAAGGCCGGCAGCCTCTGCGTGCTCGATGTGGAAAATTTTCCACTGATGCTCAACTGGTACGTGGTGCATCGCCGCACCAAGCGCCTGCCGCCGGTGGCGCAGGCCTTCAAGGACTTTCTGCTGAGCGATGGCGCATCGCTGATCTCGCAGATCGTGCCGTTCAAACCTCTCCAGCCACTCGAATCAGAGGCCTGAAAAAACAAAAGAGCGCATGAAGCGCTCTTTGTCTTTGGGGCGGTGCACGATCAGTTGGTCAGTGCGCTGCGGATGCTCTTGCGGTGTTGCACGAGTGCGGCGCGGGCGGCCTTGTACATGATCACGATGGGCATCGCGGCGACCAGATCGCGCAGCGCTTCGTCGTTGGCGGTGGACTGCGGGGCGGTGCGGATCGCGCGGGAATCGAGGGTGGTGTTGCTCATGGAAATGCTCCTGAAAAGTTGAATCAAAAAGACTGAAGGGATTACCCGCAATTTTAGGGTTTACCCTAGACGGACGCAAACATTGATTTCGCGTTTCTTGACCTAGGTCAATTTTTCTCCTTGCAAATGGGCGTGCGAGTAGAGGTCAAGTGCAGGTCTGTGGCTTGTGCACAGGCCACCGGGTACTTCCCTCCGCGAATGTCCCCCGGGGCTTCGCCCCTCCTCCTTGATTTCGCTGCGGGAAGCACCCGATGCCCTGCGCACGTGGGCACGCTCTGCATGAACCGCGAACAAGGACTGCTGTGAAGCGCTCGCGCTGACGGTGGGCTCTGTTTCGCGAAATAAAGGAGGAGGGCGAAGCCCGGGGGACATTCGCGAAACAGAGCCCACCGTCGGCGTGAGTGCAGCCCCGAACACCCGCGCAAACATCCCAAAAAAATACAACGCAACACGCGTCCCGCATAGGGATATCACGGGGGTCTCAACACAGCGCGATTCGTGTGAACTTGACTGCGGTCAAGAGTTTTTGAGTCGTGCAGTCCGACAGTCATCCACGCGCAAAAACAAGTGATTCATTTCTCTTTTTTTCACTCTGATTGCGTCGTCTTTCCCGAGACCGTCGGACTCATCAAAACATTAAGGACAACTCCATGACTCGGCCAACCACCACGATTGCGGGTTCCAACCCCGCGATGTATCCACCTTCGGATTCCACCTACGGTGTCACCGCCAAACGCTCCGAGGCGTACCGATGGGGACAGTTGCTGATCGGCATCGTCTGCATGGCGATGATCGCGAACCTGCAGTACGGCTGGACCCTCTTCGTCAACCCCATCGCTGAAAAGCACGGCTGGAGCCGCGCCGCCATCCAGGTGGCCTTCACCATCTTCGTGCTCACCGAAACCTGGCTCGTGCCCATCGAGGGTTATCTGGTCGACCGCTTCGGCCCGCGCCCCGTGGTGCTCGTGGGCGGCGTGCTCTGCGGCCTGGGCTGGGTGCTGAATTCGTTCGCTGCCTCGCTCCCGATGCTCTACATCGCGGCGGCCGTCGGCGGCATCGGCGCAGGCGCTGTGTACGGCACCTGCGTCGGCAATGCGCTCAAGTGGTTCCCCGACCGCCGCGGCCTCGCAGCGGGCATGACCGCCGCGGGCTTCGGTGCCGGCTCGGCGCTCACGATCATTCCCATCTCCGTGATGATCAAGACCAGCGGCTACGAGTCTGCGTTTCTGTATTTTGGGATCGGTCAGGGCGTGATCGTCTTCGCCCTGGCCTGGTTGCTCACCCGCGCACCCGATCACGTGAAGGCGGCCTCGAGCAGCCGCAACGTTCAGCAATCGCAGCGCGACTACTCGCCCTCTGAAGTGCTGCGCTCGCCCATCTTCTGGGTGATGTACGCGATGTTCGTGATGGTGGCGGCCGGCGGCCTGATGGCCACCGCGCAGCTCGGACCGATTGCGCAAGATTTCAAGATCATGGATGTACCGGTCAACATCATGGGACTGGTATTGCCTGCGCTGACGTTCGCCCTGGCGATCGACCGCGTGCTCAACGGCCTCACGCGACCCTTCTTCGGCTGGGTCTCCGACAAGATCGGACGTGAGCAGACGATGTTCATCGCCTTCGCGCTCGAATCGGTTGGCATCCTGGCGCTGTACTACTACGGCCAGAACCCGATCCTCTTCGTGCTGCTGACCGGCATGGTGTTCTTCGCCTGGGGCGAGATCTACAGCCTGTTCCCCTCGACCTGCGCCGACACCTTCGGCTCCAAGTTCGCCGCATCCAACGCCGGCATGCTCTACACCGCCAAGGGCACGGCCTCGCTGCTGGTGCCGCTGTCCAGCGTGCTGGCCGCATCCACCGGCAGCTGGCATGCGGTGTTCATCGTCGCGAGCGCGGTCAATGCCGCGGCCGCGCTGATGGCCTGGTTCGTGTTGCGCCCGATGCGCCGCAAGCACATCGAGGCCAGCCGCCAAGCGTCGGCGTCCTGAGTCCATTGTTTTCGGTCAGCGAAGGCCGATGCGCGAGGCGCGCGAGCGCAGCACATCGGCCCGCCACGGGTCGGTGGCTTCGAGGGTGTCCGCCGCGACCTGCAAGGCGCGCATCTGCTCCACGTCCTCGATGAGCTTGCGGGGGCTGAGCAAGGCCTCCGCGAGCATGAAGGCCTCGTCGGCGAGGCCCCTGAGCGCATCGGCGAGGCGCTCGGCGCCCTTCGCTTGCATGGAGTGACCAAGGATCGGCATGAGGGGCTCCCGGGTTGTGTTGAAGTGGTCTTCATCTTCTGTCCGGCCACTGCATAAGTAAAACGAGATTAATTGCCGGTTGAATGCAAAAATAATGCATTCAAAGAGGGCGCCTCGATGGACATCAACCTGGCCCGGACCTTTCTCGCGATCGTCGAGACGCGCAGCTTCCAGCGCGCCGCCGAACGCCTGCATGTGACGCAGACCTCGGTGAGCGCACGCGTGCGAACGCTCGAAGAACTGCTGCGCCGCAAGCTCTTCGTGCGCAACAAGTCGGGTGCGGCCCTCACGCGCGCAGGTGAGCAATTCCTGCCGCATGCGACCACGCTGGTGCAGGTGTGGGAGCGGGCGCGCCACCAGGTGGCGGTGCCCGACGGCAGCCAGGCGGTGCTCGCGGCTGGTTGCGAGATCAGCCTGTGGGACCCGCTGCTGTTGCGCTGGCTGCTGTGGCTGCGGCAGACCGCGCCGCAGCTGGCCATCCGCACGGAGGTCGGCTTTCCGCACGACCTGCTCGACAAGGTGGCGGGCGGCGTGCTCGATGTCGCGATCGTCTATGCGCCGCAGCAGCGGCCGGGGCTGCGCGTGGAATTGCTCATCGAGGAAAAGCTCGTGATGGTCACCACCGCCAAGCGCCCGCGCGTGCCGCGGCCGGCGGACTATGTGTATGTCGACTGGGGTCCGGAGTTCGCGGCGCAGCACGGCCTCGCGTTTCCCGAGCTCTCCAACGCGGCGGTGAAGGCCGGCCTCGGGCCGTTGGGCCGCGAGTACCTGCTGGCCGCGGGCGGCACGGGCTACTTCCGGCTCGACGTGGTGCGCGCGCACCTCGAATCGGGGCACCTGCGGCGCGTGCCCAACACGCCGGAGTTTCTCTATCCCGCCTATGCCGTCTACGCGGTGGGCGCAGACCCGGCCATCGTCGAGCCGGCGCTCGCGGGGCTGCGCGAGGTCTCGGCCGGCGGCGCCCGCCCCCTTGTTTCCGGGAAATTGACCTGAGTCAAGGTCTTTGCCTTCGTATTCGCTGACAGTGCCTCCAGAGCGGGAAACCGCAATTTTTCCTAGGGCAATCGGCAGTGTCTGCGAGCGTATTTCGGTCGTAGGATGAAAAAGCCGGGACAGCAAAAAAACCCACGATGAACGACAACCCGGTAAGGAGCGCCGCATGAACGAAGTGGGCCGACACGCCACGATGAGCGAATCCGATGAACTGGCCGCGGTGCGCCAGGTGCTGCAGGAGCGCGCCGAAGAACCGGGGGCGCTGCTCCCGATCCTTCACGACGTGCAGGACGCGCTGGGCTACATCCCGCCGCACACCGTGACCACGATCGCAGAGGGCGTGAACCTCTCGCGCGCCGAAGTGCATGGCGTCATCACCTATTACCACCACTTTCGCTCCGCGCCCGCGGCACGCCACGTGATCCAGATCTGCCGGGCCGAGGCCTGCCAGTCGATGGGCGCCGATGCGCTGCTGGCCCACGCGGAGCTGCGCCTGGGGTGCAGCGCGCATGGCCATTCGAAGGACGGCAACTTCACGCTGGAGCCGGCCTTCTGCCTGGGCCTGTGCGCCTCGTCGCCCGCGATGACGATCAACGAAGAACCGCACGCGCGCATGACGACGCGTTCGTTCGATGCGCTGGTGGCGCAATACGGAAGCTGCGCATGAGCCTCACCATTTATGTCCCGCGCGATTCGGCTGCACTGGCGGTCGGTGCCGAGCGCGTGGCCGAGCGCATCGCGCAGGAAGCGGCGATTCGCGGCATCTCGTTCGGCATGGTGCGCAACGGTTCGCGCGGCCTCTTCTGGCTGGAGCCGATGGTCGAGGTGACCACGCCCGCCGGCCGCGTGGCCTACGGGCCCGTGACCATCGACGACGTGGCCGACCTGTTCGATGCGGGCTTTGCCGAAGGCGCGCAGACGCACCCGCTCTCGCTTGGCCTGACCGACGAGATCCCGTACCTGAAGAAGCAGGAGCGCCTGACCTTCGCGCGCATGGGCATCACCGATCCGGTGTCGGTCGCCGACTACGAAGCGCACGAAGGCTATGCGGGCCTGCGCCGCGCGCTGGGCTTGACGCCCGAAGAGGTGGTGCAGCAGGTGCTCGATTCGGGCCTGCGCGGCCGCGGCGGCGCGGCGTTCCCGGCGGGCATCAAGTGGAAGACCGTGATGGCCACGCCGGCCGCGCAGAAGTACATCGTCTGCAACGCCGACGAAGGCGACTCGGGCACCTTCTCCGACCGCATGACGATGGAGGGCGATCCGCTCATGCTGATCGAAGGCATGACCATCGCGGGCATCGCCACCGGCGCGACCAAGGGCTACGTCTACATCCGCTCGGAATACCCGCACGCCATCGCGACGATGAACGAGGCGATCCGCGCGGCGGAAGCCGCCGGGTTCCTGGGCGAGAACATCCTCGGCTCGGGCCAGACCTTCTGGCTCGAAGTGCGCAAGGGCGCGGGCTCGTATGTGTGCGGCGAAGAGACCGCGCTGCTCGAAAGCCTGGAGGGCAAGCGCGGCATCGTGCGCGCCAAGCCGCCGCTGCCGGCCATCACCGGCCTCTTCGGGCAGCCCACGCTCATCAACAACGTGATCACGCTCGCGAGCGTGCCGCTCATCCTGGCGCGCGGCGCCGAGTACTACCGCGACTTCGGCGTGGGCCGCTCGCGCGGCACGCTGCCGATGCAGCTGGCCGGCAACATCAAGCACGGCGGGCTGGTGGAGAAGGCCTTCGGCGTCACGCTGCGCGAACTGCTGTACGACTATGGCGGCGGCTCTGCCTCCGGCCGGCCGATCAAGGCGGTGCAGGTGGGTGGACCGCTGGGTGCGTACCTGCCCGAATCGCAATGGGACCTGCCGCTGGACTACGAGGCCTATGCGGCCGTGGGCGGCACGGTGGGCCACGGCGGCATCGTGGTGCACGACGACACGGCCGACCTCTCCAAGCTCGCGCGCTATGCGATGGAGTTCTGCGCCATCGAGTCGTGCGGCAAGTGCACGCCGTGCCGCATCGGCTCCACGCGCGGCGTGGAGGTGATCGACAAGATCCGCGCGGACAACAAGCGCGTGGAGCACGTCATCTTGCTGCGCGACCTGTGCAACACCATGGTCCACGGCTCGCTGTGCGCCATGGGCGGCATGACGCCCTTCCCGGTGCTGTCCGCACTCGACCATTTCCCACAGGACTTCGGTCTCGTGGTCCCCGATCGCAAGGCTGCTTGAAAGCAACGCATCGCGCGTCGCACAGCACACAGCAGCAGGAGACAAGAACACATGCTCGACCATCTGAAAGAAATCGACTACGGCACCCCCAAGCGCGAATCGACGCGCGAAGTGACGCTGGAGATCGACGGCAACGAAGTCACCGTGCCCGCGGGCACCTCGCTCATGCGCGCGGCCGTGGATGCCGGCATCAACGTGCCCAAGCTGTGCGCCACCGACAGCCTGGAGCCCTTCGGCTCGTGTCGCCTGTGCCTGGTCGAGATCGAGGGCCGCCGGGGCTTTCCGGCCTCGTGCACCACGCCGGCCGAAGCCGGCATGAAGGTGCGCACGCAGACGCCCAAGCTGCAGGACCTGCGCAAGGGCGTGATGGAGCTGTACATCTCCGACCATCCGCTGAACTGCCTCACCTGCTCGGCCAACGGCAACTGCGAACTGCAGGACATGGCGGGCGTCACGGGCCTTCGCAACGTGCGCTACGGCTTCGACGGCGCGAACCACCTGAAGGACCAGAAGGACGAGTCGAACCCGTACTTCACCTACGACCCCTCCAAGTGCATCGTGTGCAACCGGTGCGTGCGCGCCTGCGAGGAAACGCAGGGCACCTTCGCGCTGACCATCAGCGGCCGTGGCTTCGAGTCGCGCGTGTCGCCGGGGCAGGACGAGGCCTTCATGGAATCGGAATGCGTGAGCTGCGGCGCCTGCGTCGATGCGTGCCCCACGGCCACGCTGCAGGAGAAGTCGGTGATCTGGCTCGGCCAGCCCGAGCACAGCATCATCACCACCTGCGCCTACTGCGGCGTGGGCTGCGCCTTCAAGGCCGAGATGAAGGGCAACGAGGTCGTGCGCATGACGCCGTGGAAAGACGGCAAGGCCAACGAAGGCCACTCGTGCGTGAAGGGCCGCTTCGCCTGGGGCTACGCCACCCACCAGGACCGCATGCTCAAGCCGATGATCCGCAAGAACATCAGCGACCCGTGGCAAGAGGTGAGCTGGGACACAGCGCTCAACTACGCGGCCGGCGAATTCAAGCGCCTGCAGGCCAAGTACGGCAAGGACTCGATCGGCGGCATCACCTCCTCGCGCTGCACGAACGAAGAAACCTACCTTGTGCAGAAGCTCGTGCGCGCGGCCTTCGGCAACAACAACGTGGACACCTGCGCCCGCGTGTGCCACTCGCCCACGGGCTACGGCCTGAAGCAGACGCTGGGCGAATCGGCCGGCACGCAGACCTTCAAGTCGGTGGAGAAGGCCGACGTGATCATGGTGATCGGCGCCAACCCGACCGACGGTCACCCGGTGTTCGCCTCGCGCATGAAGAAGCGCCTGCGCGAAGGGGCCAAGCTGATCGTGGTCGATCCGCGCCGCATCGACATCGTGAAGTCGCCGCACGTGAAGGCCTCGCACCACCTGCAGCTCAAGCCCGGCACCAACGTGGCCGTGGTCACCGCGCTCGCGCACGTGATCGTGACCGAAGGGCTCACGGCCGATGCCTTCATCGCCGAGCGCTGCGACACCGCCTCGTTCGCCGCCTGGAAAGACTTCGTCGCGCAGCCCGAGCAATCGCCCGAAGCCACCGAACAGGCCACCGGCGTTCCGGCCGCGGAGATGCGCGCCGCCGCGCGCCTGTTCGCGAGCGCCGCCAACGGCGCGATCTTCTACGGCCTGGGCGTGACCGAGCACAGCCAGGGCTCCACCACCGTGATGGGCATCGCCAACCTCGCGATGGCCACCGGCAACGTCGGCCGCGAAGGCGTGGGCGTGAATCCGCTGCGCGGCCAGAACAACGTGCAGGGCGCGTGCGACATGGGCTCGTTCCCGCACGAGCTGCCTGGCTACCGCCACGTGTCGGACAGCACCACGCGCGCCTCGTTCGAGGCGGCCTGGGGCGTGACCATCGACCCGGAACCGGGCCTGCGCATTCCCAACATGTTCGAGTCCGCCATTGGCGGCGCCTTCAAGGGCCTGTATTGCGAGGGCGAGGACATCGTGCAGTCGGACCCCAACACGCAGCATGTGGCCGCGGCCATGATGGCGATGGAGTGCGTGGTGGTGCAGGACATGTTCCTCAATGAAACCGCCAAGTACGCCCACGTGTTCCTGCCGGGCTCGTCGTTCCTGGAGAAGGACGGCACCTTCACCAATGCCGAGCGCCGCATCTCGCGCGTTCGCAAGGTGATGCCGCCCAAGGCGGGTCTGGCGGACTGGGAGATCACCGTGAAGCTCGCGCAGGCGCTGGGCTACCCGATGGACTACAAGAGCCCCGAGGACATCATGGCCGAGATCGCCGCGCTCACGCCGACCTTCCACGGCGTGAGCTACAAGCGCCTGGACGAACTGGGCAGCATCCAGTGGCCCTGCAACGACGACGCGCCCGACGGCACGCCCACGATGCACATCGACACCTTCGTGCGCGGCAAGGGCCGCTTCATCGTCACGCAGTACGTGGCCACCGACGAGAAGGTCACGCGCAAGTTCCCGCTGCTGCTGACCACCGGGCGCATCCTCTCGCAGTACAACGTGGGCGCGCAGACGCGCCGCACCGACAACAACCAGTGGCACGGCGAGGACCGGCTGGAGATCCACCCGCACGATGCGGAGGAGCGCGGCGTGAAGGACGACGACTGGGTCGGCATCCAGAGCCGCGCGGGCGAGACGGTGCTGCGCGCGACGGTGTCCGAGCGCATGCAGCCGGGCGTGGTCTACACCACCTTCCACTTCCCCGAGTCGGGCGCCAACGTGATCACCACCGACAACTCCGACTGGGCCACCAACTGCCCCGAGTACAAGGTGACGGCGGTGCAGGTGATGCCGGTGATGCAGCCCTCGACCTGGCAGCAGGAGTACAGCCGCTTCAACAAGACGCAGATCGACCTGGCGACCGCCGGTGCGTTGCCGGAAAAGCGCAACGAGACGATCTCCGCGAAGTAAGCAGGCCAGCAAGAAGCCTCACTCATGGACATCGCCACCCTGCCGGCCGCCGAAGGCGCCGACACCTTCTGCGAAGGCGCGCTGCTCTTGCCCGTGCACGGCGTGCGCGGCGGCGAAGCCTACGCGGTGCAGGACTGGGTGGCCGAGGAAGTGCCCGTGGCGCTGGAGTTCAACGGCATCTCGCACGCGGTGATGCTCGCGACGCCGCTGGACCTGGAGGACTTCGCGCTCGGCTTCTCGCTGAGTGAAGGCATCCTCGATGCGGCGCACGAACTCTATTCGGTGGACATTGCGCCGTCGGACCTCGGCATCACGGTGCGCTTGCAGGTATCGAGCGCCGCGTTCACGCGCCTGAAGCAGCGGCGCCGCACGATCGCGGGCCGCACCGGCTGCGGCCTGTGCGGCACCGAGAGCCTGGCGCACGTGTCGCGCGAACTGCCGGTGCTCGGCGATGCCGCCGTGGCGCTGGACCGGCAGGCCATCGCGCGCGCGATGTCGCAGTTCCAGTCGCTGCAGACCTTGCAGCAGGCCACCGGCGCGGTGCATGCCGCGGCATGGTGCTCGGCCGAAGGCGAAGTGATGTGGCTGCGCGAAGACGTGGGCCGCCACAACGCGCTGGACAAGCTCATCGGCGCGCTCGCGAGCAACGACGTCGATGCATCGACCGGCTTCATCGCCGTCACCAGCCGCGCGAGTTTCGAGATGGTGCAGAAGACCGCGATGGCGGGCGTGCCGCTGCTGGCGGCCGTGTCCGCGCCCACCTCGTTCGCGGTCGCCACGGCCGAACGCGCGCGGCTCACGCTGGTCGGCTTCGCGCGCCAGGACGACCTGGCCGTCTATAGCCACCCGGAGCGCGTGACGACGGCCGGGCTTGAATCTTCATCGACCGGACGCCGCGCGCACTGAAGCGAGCGATCGGCAGTTTCATTTTTTAAAAGGCAGTGCATGCACGACCACGATCCGACGGCGCAACTGGTCAAGATGGCCAACCAGATCGGCAGCTTCTTCCAGGCCCAGTCGCCCGACAACGCGACGATGGCCACGGACGCGATCGCGGCGCACCTGAAATCGTTCTGGGCACCGAGCATGCGCCTGCAGCTGATCCGCGCTCTCGAGGCGGGCGGCGCGACGCACCTGATGCCGATCGTGGCGTCGGCGGTGCGCAGCCACCGCGCGAACCTGATGCCGGGCGGGGCGCCCGATGCGGCCGACAAGAGGGAGCAGTTTCCGCAGGGCGGGGGTGACGCGGGCTAATGGCCCGGCAGATTAAGTCGGGCTCGTGTGCCGCGTCTGCTGCTGCTCGGCATACGACTTGAGCAGCGCCTCGTAGCAAAGGCACAGCGGCATGGCGATGAACACCATGCCCGCGACGTAGATCACCAGGCTCATCACGGGAAATTCCTCGCCGCCCCAATGCGGGATCGAGGTGCCGATCGCAAGAAGCGCGATGGCCGCGATCACCGCGTGCAGCACGCTGCGCACGCGCGTGATCCGTTGCGATGCCGGCGGGTCGTACGTCTGACGGTCCGATGCCAATGCCGAAACCGGAACCTGGCTGTGGCCGCCCTTGTCTCCATCATTTTTCATCGTCGCTCCTCGGTGAAGGCGTCGATGAATTGTTAACTCCGTATTTGGCCGGGTCAAGATCGAAGTCCCTTGCTTTTGGAACTGCGTTCTGGCCCGGGGCAGGCCTTAGTCGTACTTCAACGTGTAGATCAAATCGACCCCGCTGGTCTGGCCCGCCTGTCCGCGCAGCGTGAGGCGCTGCGTGAGGTCGTAGAAGATGAAGAGCGTGCCGAAGGTGCCGCCGATGCTGCGTTCGTAGGTCACGTAGAAATCCTTGGACAGCCGCTTGCCCAGCGTGACCGCCGACTCGCGCAGGTCGCCGCCGGTGCCGGGGCCCTTGAAGCCGAGTTCGTCCAGGCCGAAGCGGCTCGCCAGGCTGCCGCCGCTGCCGCCCTTGCCGATCTTGCCCAGCACCGCGAGCGCGGCCTGCTGCAAGAGCGCCGACTCGCCGCCGCTGGTGGCCGATGCGCGCCCGAGGATCACCCACGAGAGCGTTTCCGCATCGGAGAGCGCGGGCTCCGAATAGAGCTTCACGCGCGGCGACTGCGCGCTGCCCGAGATCTGCACGCCCGCGCGCTGCGAGATGTTCGGGCGGATCGCCAGGATGTCCAGCTGCGGGTTGTCGAACGGACCGTTGAAGCGCGCCAGGCCGGTTTCCACATCGAGCTGCTGGCCGTAGGCGCGGTACTGGCCCTTGACGGTCTTGACTTCGCCGGTGATGCGCGGCGGCGCATTGAGCTTGGTGCTGCGGATTTCCAGGTCGCCTTCCAGGCGCGTGGTGATGCCGCGGCCCTGCACCGCGAAGTCGTCGCCCAGGTCGAAGTTCACGACGATGTCCGGCGGCTTGGCGGTCTGCGGCTTGGCGGCCTGCGCATCGGCGCGGGCCGATTCGCGCTGCGCCGTCTCGGCCGTTTCGCGGTCCTTGGCGGCCGAGCGCACGACCACGTCGCTGCCCAGGCTGGGCGCGGTTTCATCGGGCAGGATGATGACGGCGCGGTCGGTCTTGAGCTTGCCGCGCACGGTGAACTGGCCGGCATCGAGCCGCGCCTGCAGGTCGCCCGAGAGCGTGACCTGGCGGTCGGTGCGCACCAGCACGCGCAGCGCGCGCAGATCGCCCTGCAGGGCCATGCGGATGCTCGGCGTGGCGGTGCCCGGTGCGGCGCCCCAGCTCATGTCGCCGCGCGCCGAGAGCGAGCCGCCGTCGGTGTTCGCCTCGCTCGCCGCGGTGCTGCGGTTGCCGCTCTGGCCGCCGATGCGCGCCGAGCTGCCCGCGCCGCCCTTGAGGGTGAACTCGGTGATCTCGATGCGGTCGCCGCCCAGCGTCGCGCGCAGGCGCCCGTCGCGCAGGTCCAGCCCTTCCACCGGTGCGCGCAGCGCGAGCTTGTCGGCGCCGAGCGTGCCGTTCCAGCGCGGCGCGGCGCGGTTGCCCGAGAGCGCGGCGTTGGCGTCCAGCGTGCCGGCGATGCGCCAGCCCGGCGGCGCGAGCATCGACCACACGCCCAGGTTCGGCAGCGTGGCCTTGATGCTGCCGCCCAGCGGCGCATCGGGCGCCCACTGCCAGCCGCCCGCGCGTTGCGTGACGCGTGTGTTCATGGCGGCGTCGATCTTGCCGGCGCGTTCGCTGTCCCACGCGAGCGTGGCGCGCACCGCATCGCCTTCGGCATCCAGGCGCAACTCGGCCTGGCGCAGGCCCGCCGGCGTGCTGGGCGCTTCCGCGCCGCCCGCCGAGGCGGAGTTCATCGTGCGCTCGCTCGCAGTGCCGGTCCCGGTGCTCGTGATGCGGGTGACCAGCGCGGCCTCGCCGGCCAGCACGCGGATGTCGCCGCTCTGGCGTGCGATGCGGGCCTTGGCGCGCAGGGTGTCGCCGGCGTCGATGTCCCAGTCGCCGTCGAACATCAGGTCGCCGCTGATGCCTAGGTCGCTGAGCGTGGAGCTCGCGCCGAACGCGCCGGCCCAGGCCATCGGCAGGCCCTGCATCTGGCCTTTCGATTGAACGCGGAACACCTTGTTCGGCGCCGCGCCGCTCTGGCTGAAGCGCAGCGGCTGCCAGTCGATGCGCACGGTGCCGGGCACGGGGCCGCGCAGCGTGGCCGAGGCGGCCGAGGCTTCGATGTCCAGGCGCGCAGGGCTGCCACCGGCGCGGATGGTGGCGGTGACTTCGCGGCTCAGCTCCACGGTCCACGGGTTGCCGGGGCGGGTGCTGTCCTGCGCCTGCAGGCGCAGGCTGGCGAGCGCTGCGCGCCACTGGTTGGCGCCGGCGATGCCACCGCTCGCGCGGGTGTCGAGCGTGATCTTCTGGGTGCCGGTGGTGGCCTCGCCTTTCAGCGTGAGCGCGGCCTGCGCGAGGCTGCCGGCGAGGTCGGCCTGCAGTTCGCGCAACTGCACGGCGGTGGCAGCGGCGCCGGCTTGCGCGGCGGGCAGCGTGAGGTCCAGGCGCGGCACGGCGAGCGCGGCCTTGAGCGTGGGCTCCGCGATGCCGCGCTGCGCGGGGGCATTCGCGTTCTCGATGCGGCGCTGGATGGTCCGCCAGCCGCCTTGCCAGCTCGCATCGAGCTGCGCCGAGCCCTTGGCCGTCGCGCCCGCGAAGATGCCCGAGAGGCCGGGGAGGCCCTCGACCCAGCGCTGCAGGGTGTCGGCATCGTCGATGCGCGCCTTGATGTCGCCCGCGCCCGCGTCCGGCGCGATGCGGCCTTCGAGCTGCGCGCCGCCACCGGGCAGCACGAGGTTCAGCTTGCCGCTCGCGGCCTCGTCGGCCACGCGCACCTGCAGCTTGCCGTCGACGCTCGCGCGCTGGGCTTCGATGCGCAGCGTGCGCAGGTCGAGCACCTGGTCTTTCCACTGGCCCTGCGCGAGCGCGCGGTCGAGCGCGAAGCCCGGCAGCGACTTGCTGCCCGCGCCGCCTTCGGCCTTGAGCGATGCATCGAAGGTGATGGTGTCTTCGCGCTGCTGCGCGGTGACCTGGCCGCTGACGGGTGCGCCCGCGAGTTCGCTGTGCAGCGCACCGGGGCGCACGCTGCGCACGGTCGCGCGGATCTGCCACGGCGCGGGCGCGGGGCTCCAGCGGCCTTCGGCGTCGATGCGGCCGCCGCCGGCGCGCACGGTGGCTTCGGGGATCGTCCAGTTCGTTCCGTCGAAGCCGACGCGGCCCCGCACCTGTTCGACCGGCAGCTTGGATTGGTCCCACGGGCCGGGCAGGGCGTTGCGGATGTCGGCCGAGGCCTTCCACGCGGAGGCGCCCGCGTCCGCATCGGGCTCGACGGAGACGGTGCCGGTGAGCTGTGTTTCGGGCGCGCCGGGCCAGAGGCTCGATGCATCGACGTTGCTCAGATCGGCCTTGGCATCGATCACCGGTTGCGGCAGCCACGGCGCGATCTGCGCCTGCAGCCTGGCTTCCATCGGCGCATCGGCGTTCTCTTCGGCGGGCTTGAGTTCGGCGGCGACCTGCAGGCGCGCCGCGGTGCCGGCGAGCGTGCCCTTGATGGTGGCCTGCGCGATCACGTCGATGTTGTGGTCTTCGGCCAGCGGCGCCTTCACGCGGCCGTCGAGCGCCGCATCGATCGCCATCGGCGCGGGGCCCTGCAGCTTGACGCGCGCGCTGTAGTGGCCGTCGGCGATGTCCACGCCCTTCACCTCGAGCGCGTGCTCGGCGTTCTTGTAGGCGTAGCTGCCGGTGAGGTTCGTCGCCTGCAGCACCGGCGGGCCGGCCCAGCGCACCTCGTCGATGCGGAAGGGCACGTCCACATCGACGGGCAGCACGAGCTGCTCCAGCGGCTTGGTGGGCTCTTCGCTCGGCGGGCCGCGCTTCTCGATCAGCACCTGCTTCGCATGCACTTCGCCCAGCTGCACCTTGCGTTGGAAGAGGGGCGCGAGCTGCCAGCCGATGGTGGCGTCGTTCACTTCGACGGCGATGCTTTCGCTCTGGTACTTGAGCCAGCCGATGTGGCCTCCGGTGCGCAGCGACCCGGTCACGTCGCGGCTTTCGAGCGTCTGGCCCGCGGGCAGGCGCTGCGCGGCCTGCGCGAGCGCGAAGGCGAGCGAGGTGTTCGAGCCCAGCCACCACCACGCACCCGCGCCGAGCAGCAGCACGGCGAGGACGAGGCCGGCGAACGTCCATGCGAGCGCACGCATCGCACGGCGCGCGCGCGAGCGCCTGGCCTTGACCGCGGGTGGCGTGGGCGCGGGCGTGGGCGTGGTGGTGATGGCTTCTTCGTTCGGCATCGGGCTGCGGGTCAGAAGGTGAAGCCGAGGCGAAAGTGCAGGCGGAATTTCTTCGTGTCCACGCCGTAGGCGAGGTCGGCCTGCACCGGCCCGACCGGGCTGCGCCAGCGCGCGCCCACGCCCACGCCCACCTTGGGCTTGAGCTCGCCGGGCTTGTCGGCCACGGCGCCGGCATCGGCGAACACCACGCTCTCCCATTCGGTGAGCTTGTTGTTGTAGACGAAGGGGCGCTGCCACTCGACGCTGGCCACGCCGAGGTAGCGGCCCGCCACCGTCTGGCCGTCGGCGCGCACGGTGCCGATCTGCTTGTAGCTGTAGCCGCGCACGGTGGTGTCGCCGCCGGTGAGGAACATCAGCGTGGAGGGGATCTGCGCCGAGTCCTTGGCCGACACCGCGCCGGCCTCCACGCGCAGCTGCAGGCGGCTGCGGCGGGCGCGCGCCTCGGTGTCCTCGGCCGAGCCGAGCGGCAGGATCCCCAGCCCGCGCACGTAGGTGCGGGTGAAGGGCGTCCGCTCTCCCGTGAGGGTGTAGCCGGCCGCCAGTTCGAGCGCCAGCGCGTAGCCGCGCGAGGGGGCCGAGTTGTTGTCGAAGTAGCGGCCGGTCCAGCCCCAGTTGGCGGTGACCGCCGAGGCCGAGGGCGGCGCGTTGATGCCGCGGTTCTGCGCGTAGTCGTACTGCAGGAAGTAGCTGCGGTCGATGTGGTCGCTCGATTTGTTGCGGCCGCCCCGCAGCCGGCCGCTGTCCACGATGTAGCTGCCCGATTCCTCGCGCTTGAGCTCGGCGCCGGAGAACCAGCGCCAGCCCTTGTCGTCGGGGATCGCGTTCCACTCGGTGCCCAGCGACTTGATGTCGTTGTCCACCGAGAGCCGCGAGACCGCGCGCCAGCCCAGCAGCGGGATCTGGTTGTGGATGTGGTCGATCGACAGGCGCGGGCCGTTGTCGGTGGTGAATCCTGCCCCCAGCACCACCTTCTGCAGCGGCGCCTCGCGCAGCTGCGCGATGACGGGCGCGGCCAGCGGGTTGCCGCTCTCGGTATCGAGCGTGAGGAACACCGAGTCGTAGTAGCCGCTGCTGGCCAGGCGCTGCTGCGCATCGAGCAGCTTCTGCTGGTCGTAGTCGGTGCCGGAGGGCAGGCGCGCGATGCGGCGCGCGCCGTCGGGGTCGTAGCGCGAAAGGCCCCGCAGCATGAGCGGGCCGAATTTGTACGCGGGCCCCGACTGGTAGGTGACGCTCAGGCGCGCCTCGCTGCGGTCGGCATCGACCTCGGCGCGGCTCACCTCGATGTTGCCGGTGGGGAAGCGCTTGGCCGTGAGGCTGCGCAGCGCGGTGGTCTTGGCGTCGTCCCAGGCCTGCTGGGTGAAGGGCAGGCCCGCGCGCAGGGCCCAGCCGGTGCGGATCGAATCACGCTGCGCCTCGGCCGTGGCGTCGTCGGCAATCGCGCCCGCATAGCTGATCTGCACGTTGCTCACCTTGGTGGGCTCGCCGGGCGCGACGGTGATGACGATCTCGCGCGGGGCCTTGGTGCTCTGGGGCGTCTCGTTGAGTTCGAGCGTCAGCGTGGGGGTGAAGTAGCCCAGGGTGCCGAGCAACTCGCGCGCGTTGCTCTCGGCGGCGACCATGAGGCGGGAGATTTCCGTCGCACCGAGGTCGTCGAGCTCGCGGTAGCGCTGGATTTCGAGGTGGAGCGCGAGGTAGTCGCGCACCGCCTCAGGCCCACGCACATCGACGGTGAAGGCATCGCGCTTGTCGGCTCTTTTCTCGTCCTTGCCATCCTTGCCGGCGGGCGTGCTGTCGGCATCGCCGCTGCGCACGAGGCCCGCGACGGGCTTGCCTTCGGTGCTTTCTTTTTTCGGCAGCAAGCTGCAGCCTTGCAAAAGAAGGACGCCACAAAAAAGCAAAGCCGGCCACCACGCCGGCGAAGAAACGGAAACCACCCTGACCATGGGCGGATTCTGACAGCAAGAATTGCCGGTTCCTGAAGCTTCCGGATACAGGTCGTTCAGTCCTGCTTGCGCATTACTTGGAGAGCATGCGCATCGCGTCTTCCAGCCCGCGCAGCGTGAGCGGGTACATGCGGTTGGACATCAGCTGCTGCATCACCGCGATGCTCTGGCGGTATTGCCACACGCCCTGGGGCTCGGGGTTGATCCACGCGAACTTCGGAAAAGTGTGCGTCAGGCGCTGGATCCACTCGGCGCCGGCCTCTTCGTTGTTGTATTCGACGCTGCCGCCGGGCTGCAGGATCTCGTAGGGGCTCATGGTCGCGTCGCCGACGAAGATGAGCTTGTAGTCCTTGTTGTACTTGCGCAGGATGTCCCAGGTCGCGAACTTCTCGGAGAAGCGGCGCTTGTTGTTCTTCCACATGAAGTCGTAGACGCAGTTGTGGAAGTAATAGAACTCCAGGTGCTTGAACTCGGTCTTCACGGCCGAGAACAATTCCTCCACGCGCTGGATGTGCTCGTCCATCGTGCCGCCCACGTCCATGAGGAGCAGCACCTTGACGTTGTTGTGGCGCTCGGGCCGCATCTTGATGTCGAGGTAGCCCGCGTTGGCCGCGGTCGAGTGGATGGTGTTGTCCAGGTCCAGCTCTTCCTCGTGGCCTTCGCGCGCGAACTTGCGCAGGCGCCGCAGCGCCACCTTGATGTTGCGCGTGCCCAGCTCCTGGCTGTCGTCGTAGTCCTTGTAGGCACGCTGGTCCCACACCTTCACCGCGCTCTTGTTCTTGCCGGCGCCGCCGATGCGCACGCCCTGCGGGTTGTAGCCGCCGTTGCCGAAGGGCGAGGTGCCGCCGGTGCCGATCCACTTGCTGCCGCCCTCGTGCCGCTCCTTCTGCTCCTCGAAGCGCTTCTTGAGCGTGTCCATGAGCTCGTCCCAGCCCATCTTCTCGATCTTGGCTTTTTCCTCGGCGGTGAATTCGCGCTCCAGCGTCTTCTTGAGCCAGTCGAGCGGCACTTCCTTGGTGAAGTCGGTGAGCATCTCCACGCCCTTGAAGTAGGCGGCGAAGGCGCGGTCGAACTTGTCGTAGTGCTTCTCGTCCTTCACGAGCGCGGTGCGCGAGAGGTAGTAGAAGTCGTCCAAGCCGTAGGCGCCGTCGGAGTTGGGGCCCACCACGTCGGCCTGCAGTGCCTCCAGCAGCGTGAGGTATTCCTTGACGGACACCGGCAGCTTGGCCGAGCGCAGGGTGTAGAAGAAATCGATGAGCATGGGTCGCTCCTTGTGTGTTCAGTCGCGCGGCTTGTCGAGCAGGTACAGCAGCTGCGCCTTCACCTCGGGCCACTCGCCCGCGCGCAGGCTGTACATGACGGTGTCGCGGATGGTGCCGTCGCGGCGCATCACGTTGCCGCGGACCACGCCGTCCTTCTTCGCGCCCAGCCGCTCGATGGCGCGCTGCGAGGCGAAGTTGAAGTTGTCGGTGCGCCAGCCCACCACGTTGCAGCCGAG
The DNA here is from genome assembly GCF_979257995.1 of Variovorax sp. AC194. Classification (NCBI taxonomy): domain Bacteria; kingdom Pseudomonadati; phylum Pseudomonadota; class Betaproteobacteria; order Burkholderiales; family Comamonadaceae; genus Variovorax; species Variovorax sp. AC194. The sequence continues at coordinate 1,294,871 of NZ_OZ409823.1, forward strand.
CGCCTCGAACGCATGCGTGAGCATCAGCAGCTTGCAGGTGGTGTTGACGTGCGTGCGCTGGCAGCGCGCGGCGTACCAGGTGTAGCCGATTTCGACGCGCTTCACGCCCGGCAGGATGTCGTGGTAGCTCGTGCTGCCGAGCACCGTGCCGGTGGCCGCTTCGGTCACCGCGAAGGCGAAGCGATCGGCGGTCTTCAGCGCGGTCTCGATGTAGGCGCGGGTGTTCTCGGGTTCGGGCACGGAGGTGACGCGCAGTTTCCAGAGTTCGCCATCGGCGGCCGCGGCGCGCAGGCCCTCTTCATGGTCCAGCGTGAGCGGCACCAGCGCGATGTCGCGGGCCTTCAGCGTGACAGGTTCGACGAACGCCATCTTTCAAACACCCCTCGGGTTCAGTTGCTTCAGCTTCTCGGATTGCCGTACTTGCGCACGTACCAGGCGCGCGCGATCTGCACACCGCCGCCGCCACCGAGGCCGATCAGAAGGATGCCGAAGATCTCCTTGTTGCCGTAGCCACCGGCGCCGAAGGCATCCAGGCCCAGCAGCAGCCCGACCCAGCGGCCGAGCAGCGCGCCCGCGACGAACAGCACCGCCTGGGCCACGCCCAGCTTGAGCAGCTGGCCCGTGGGGTGCGGCCCCGGTAGCTGGGGTGGTTGGCTCATCGGTTGTTGCGCTGCATGAAGACCAGCTTCTCGAAGAGCGTCACGTCCTGCTCGTTCTTGAGCAGCGCGCCCACCAGCGGCGGCACGGCGACCTTGTCGTCCTTGCTTTGCAGGGCTTCGAGCGGAATGTCTTCGGCCACCAGGAGCTTGAGCCAGTCGAGCAGCTCGGAGGTCGAGGGCTTCTTCTTCAGGCCCGGCAGGTTGCGCACGTCGTAGAAGGTCTTCATCGCGGCCGTGAGCAGCTCTTGCTTCAGGCCCGGGAAGTGCACGGCGACGATGTGCTTCATCGTCTCTGCATCGGGGAACTTGATGTAGTGGAAGAAGCAGCGGCGAAGGAACGCATCGGGCAGCTCCTTCTCGTTGTTGGAGGTGATGAACACCACCGGCCGGTGCTTGGCGCGGATGAGCTCGCGCGTCTCGTAGCAGTAGAACTCCATGCGGTCGATTTCGCGCAGCAGGTCGTTCGGGAATTCGATGTCGGCCTTGTCGATCTCGTCGATGAGAAGCGCCACCGGCTCGTCGGCCGTGAAGGCCTGCCAGAGCACGCCCTTGACGATGTAGTTCTGGATGTCCTTCACGCGCTCGCCGCCATCGACGTCCGAGAGCTGCGAATCGCGCAGGCGGCTCACCGCGTCGTATTCATAGAGGCCCTGCTGCGCCTTGGTGGTCGACTTGATGTGCCACTGCAGGAGCGGCAGCCCCAGCGCCTCGGCCACTTCCTCGGCCAGCATGGTCTTGCCCGTGCCGGGCTCGCCCTTGACCAGCAGCGGGCGCTTGAGCGTGATGGCGGCGTTGACCGCCAGCATCAGGTCCTGAGTGGCGACGTAGTTGTCTGAGCCCTTGAATTTCATGAGTGAACGAGAAGCGAGGTGGAAAGGCGGGGTGGAGAAAAGAACACACTCGATTCGCATCGCACAGCCTCTTGGGCGGCCTCTGCGGGTTCCCGTGGGACCCTTGCATATAATCGAATGTTGATTCGAAAAACTGTATCTCCACGAGATTGTGCGCGCAAAATGAACAAGCTGTTGACCACGATGTTTGCCCTTGCTGTCGCTTGCGTGACGCTCTCGGCACAAGCCCAACAAGTCACGGGCAACGCCCAGAACGGGTCCAAGAAGGTTCAGATGTGCGTGGGCTGCCACGGCATCATCGGCTACCAGGCCAGCTTCCCCGAGATCCACAAGGTGCCGATGATCGCTGGCCAGAGCGCCACCTACATCGTCTCGGCGCTCACCCAGTACAAGGCCGGCGACCGCAAGCACCCCACCATGCGCGCCATTGCCGATTCGCTCACCGAGCAGGACATCGCCGATGTGGCCGCCTACTACAGCCACCTGGGCGTGAAGGAAGGCGATGCGCCGCCGGCAGCCCTCGCCAAGGCCATGCCCGAGAACATCACCGCGCTGGTCGGCCGCAACGGCCCCGACAACAGCTGCACCAAGTGCCACGGCGCCAACTTCAACACCCCGAACGACGGCACCGTGCCCAAGCTGGCCGGCCAGCACGCCGACTACCTCTTCGTGGCGCTCAAGTCGTACCGCGTCAAGAACAACGCGCACCTGGGCCGCTCGAACGCGGTGATGGCCGGCCAGGTCGAACCCAAGAAGTTCACCAACGCCGAACTCAAGACGCTGGCCAGCTACATCAGCTCGGTGCCCGGCGAGCTGAAGACGGTGCCCGAGTCGCGCATCCACCACGGCGAGCAGTAAGCGCTTCGCTTCCCCCAACAAAAAAGCCCGCGCGATGCGGGCTTTTTTGTTGGGGATTTCCCTGAGATCAGACGTCGAAGAACGCCGTCTCGTCCGCGCCCTGCATGCGGATGTCGATGCGGTAGCTCACCGCGCCGCCTTGCTCCACACGCTCGGCAATCAGCGTGTGACGGCGCTCGGCCGGCACGCTCTGCAGCACCGCGTCCTTGGCGTTGGCCTCGGCCTCGTCGCTGAAATACACGCGCGTGAACGCATGCAGCAGCATGCCGCGCATCAGGACGATCACGTTGATGTGCGGCGCTTCGCCGGGCGCCTCTGCGCCGGGCTTGACGGTGTGGAACACGAAGCGATTCTCCGCATCGGTGCCGGTGCCCACGCGGCCGAAGGCGCGAAAGCCCAGCGCGCGCGCTTCTTCGGGCGTCTGCGGGTAGCGGCCTTCGCCGTCGGGCTGGCTGATCTCGACCAGCGCGTCGCCGATCGCATTGCCGTCGCCGTCGATCACCCGGCCTTCCAGGCGGATGCGCTGGCCGGTGGCACCGTCGAGCGCCACGACGGCGTCGAAGGGCTGGTCGAAGTCATAGCCGTACTGCGTGGCGGTGAGGCCGTAGGCGAAGTAGGGGCCCACGGTCTGGGAGGGGGTCTGGCCGAAGTCGGCTTCCTGGGCGGTCATCAATGGCATGGGAATTCCTTTCAGCGGTTCTCGAACGGCGTCTCGTCCGCGCCGCGCAGCACGATGTCGAACTGGTAGCCCAGCGCGTAGCCCTCTTCGGTGATGTCCAGGCTGAAGTCGGCGATCAGCCGGTTGCGGTAGCGCTCGGGCGTGCCGGTGATCATCGGGTCGTACTGCATCAGCGGGTCGCCGGGGAAGTACATCTGCGTGACCAGGCGGCTCGCAAAGCTCTGGCCGAACAGCGACAGGTGGATGTGCTGCGGGCGCCAGGCGTTCGGATGGTTCCCCCACGGATACGCGCCGGGCTTGATGGTGAGAAAGCGGTAGCGGCCTTCGCTGTCGGTGAGGCACCGGCCCGCGCCGAGGAAGTTCGGGTCCAGCGGCGCATCGTGCTGGTCGACCTTGTGCACGTAGCGGCCGGACGCGTTGGCCTGCCAGAGCTCCACCAGCGTGTTGGCGACCGGGCGGCGGCGCTCGTCGAGCACCTGGCCGGTGAGGATCATGCGTTCGCCCAGCGGCTCGCCGTTCTTGCGCGCGTTGCGCGTCAAGTCATGGTCGAACTCGCCGATGCTGTCGTGGCCGTACACGGGCTGCTGCAGCTCGCCGAGCGACGCCTTCAGCGGAATCAGCGGCTTCTGCGGGCCGCGCTTCACCGTCGACTTGTAGCCGGGGTAGACGTAGGCGGGGTGGGCGTCCCAGTCGCGCGGCGTGAGCGTGGGAAGGATGCCCTTGGTGGGGGTCGTCATGTGCATTGTCTCCTGTCGTGGGACGAATTCTCGAGCCGCCACTTTAGAAGCGCCGTTCGATGATGTAAATTGAAGATTGCGCCAGTTTTCATAACCAGCAGTCATTGAACAAGCCCGCCGACCTTCGCCAGGATTTCATCCGCAACGTGCAGTTGCGGCATCTGCGCGCCTTCGTCGCCGTGGCACAGGAGCGCCACTTGGCGCGCGCGGCGTCGCGGCTCTCGCTGAGCCAGCCGGCGGTGTCCAAGACGCTCTCGGAACTCGAAGCCATCGTCGGCACGCGCCTGGTCGACCGCAGCCAGGCCGGCCGCCGCGGCGTGCAGGGGCTCACGCCGGCCGGCGAGCAACTGCTGGCGCATGCGCTGCGCGTGCTCGAGGCGCTCGATGCCAGCGCCGAGGCGGTGGCGCCGACGGCGGGCGGGCGCATCGAGCGCCTGCGCATCGGCGCGCTGCCGAGCGTGGCGCCCGCGCTGCTGCCGTCGGCGCTCGCGCGGCTCAGGGCGCACTGGCCCGCCGCGCAGATCGCCGTGAAGAGCGCCGCCAACGCAGTGCTGCTCGACGAACTGCGCGTCGGCGAGCTCGACCTGGTGGTGGGCCGCATGAGCGATCCGCGATTGATGGGCGGCCTCAGCTTCGAGCTGCTCTACACCGAGCCGCTGGTGTTCGCGGTGCGCGCCGGGCATCCGCTCGCGCTCAAGCCGGCGCCCGTGCAGGCGGTGCTCGACTATCCGCTGGTGGTCTACGGCGAGGGCACGATCCCGCGCCACAACACCGAGAGCTTCCTGTCGGCGCGCGGCCTCGTGCTGCCGACCCATGCGCTGCAGACGCTCGACGTGGCGGTGGCGCGCGCGTTGGTGGCGGTGTCCGATGCGGTCTGGATCACGCCGCTCGGCGCCGCGCGCGATGCGTTGGCGGAAGGCCGGCTCGTGCGCCTGCGCATCGACACGGCGGGCACGGAAGAGCCGGTCGGCCTGCTGCTGCGAAGCGATGCCGAGGCCTCGTCGCTGCGCGTTGCGATGGCCGCGTTGCTGCGCGAAGGGGCCAAACAGCAGGGCGCTTTGCCATCGCGAGGTAGGCAGAAACCCTGATCAATCTTTCGTCGCGCGGCGCTGCACGCAAGCGACGTAGCCCTCGCCATCGGGCGGGCGCCCGGCGCGCTGGCTCTCCCACATCATCTGCCCGAGGCAATCCATCGCCTCGTGATGCGCGTGCAGCAGCGAGCCGCGGCGCGCGGCCAGCAGCTCGACCGCCTGGCGAATGCCGCGCGGCTGGTCGATGGAGCACTGCTCGCTGATCGACAGATGCATCGACAGGTGAAGGAACGGGTTCTCGCGGCCGTTCGATCCGTCGTACACGCGCGCCACCGCGGCGTCGGCATCGGCCAGGTCCTCGTGGTACTCGGGGTGCTCGTCGATCCAGCCGGCGGCGATGGTCTCGAGCGCTTCCATCGGAAGGCCCTGCCGGTGCTTGGCGTACACGTCGCAGAAAAAGCGGCGCACGTCTTCCTGGGAGGGGTTGAACATATATAGATAGAGGAAGGAGAAAAAGCGGAGAGAGAAAGACGGAGAAGAGACGCAGTGCAGGAGCCATCGCGATCGGCCTCTGCGGCGACCCGGAACACGCGCGGCGTTCCGGGTACAGGGCGTTACATCGTTACGTAACGAATCGCGAAATGACCTCCTTACGCGATGTTTCGATGTGCCGCCGCATCAGCGGTTTTCAGAAAAATTTTCATACAAATCAACGACTTGAATCGATGGCGGCGCCTCGTTGGCAAGGCTTGCAAAAAGCGGCACGCAAGTTGCCCCTGTACATGCATCTTTTGTCACAGAGGCTGCCATGAACGCTCCACAAGCATCGACCGATTCGACCGAAGGACTTGCCGCATCCAGCGCAGCTCCTGTGGTTCTCGCCCAAGCCACCGTCACTCCGCTGGGCAGCCCTGCCATGGCGAGTTCGGCGGGCTCCATCGCCCCTTCCGGGCCTGCCAGCATCGGCACATTGTCCAATGCTACGCCCGGCACTGCCGTGATGCGCGACGGTGTCCGCATTCCGGTGGATGGCAACCAGACCCTGATCGCCGGTGACCGCGTGATCGTTCCTCAGGACGGGCATGCCAACGTCATGTTCCCCGGCTCGGCGTCCAACAAGGCGCCGCTGGCCGGCGTCTTCACCGGCGGCACCGATGCGACCATCGGCTCGACCAAGCTGCCCGGCGGCCTCGAACAAGTGAATGTGGATGTGGCCTCGGGCGACCTGCAGGTCACCCCGCCCGACAGCGATGCAGACGCAGCCGCCCTGGCCGTGACCAAGAAGCTCGCGGCCGGCAGCGGCATCGGCCTTGGCGAATTCGCGCTGGGCGCCCTGGGTGCCGCGGCACTGGGCGCCGCGCTGAGCGGTGGTGGCGACGGCGGCAGCAGCGGCGTGCCGTTCCTGGTTCCTGGCCTGGGCGATGGCGGCGATGCAGATGCCGACGCGGATGCGGACGCCGATGCGGATGCAGACGGTGATGCCGATGCGGACGCTGATGCCGATGCCGACGCGGATGCCGATGCCGATGCCGATGCTGATGCTGATGCTGATGCTGATGCTGATGCTGATGCCGATGCCGATGCAGACGCTGATGCCGATGCCGATGCCGATGCAGACGCTGATGCCGACGCTGATGCCGACGCAGACGCAGACGCCGATGCCGATGCCGACGCAGACGCAGACGCAGACGCAGACGCCGATGCAGACGCTGATGCCGACGCAGACGCAGACGCAGACGCCGACGCAGACGCCGATGCAGATGCAGACGCCGATGCAGATGCAGATGCAGATGCCGATGCCGATGCCGATGCAGACGCTGATGCCGACGCTGACGCGGATGCCGATGCCGATGCCGATGCGGATGCGGATGCGGATGCGGATGCTGACGCCGACGCGGATGCCGATGCAGACGCAGACGCAGACGCAGACCACCTGCTCGATCCGAGCGACGGCCTCGTCCACGGTGTGGTCGACGCGATCGATGACACCCTCGGCCTGGGCGGCGCCCTGGCTCCCGTGTCCCCGCTGGTCGACGGTGTGACCGATGTGGTCGACAGCGTGCTGGCTCCGCTACTCGGTTCGGAATTCACCCCGAACGACCCCAACGAGTTCGACCCGGTCGACAACCTCGTGGGCAACGTCCTCGACCCGCTGGGCAACACGCTCAGCCCCGTGGTGGACGGCCTGCTCGGCGCCGGCGTGACCGATGCGCTGCTCGGCTCGCTGCTGGGCCAGGTCGACTATGTGACCGACGGCCTGCACAACCTGCTCGCCGGTGACGGCCCGCTCGGCGGCCTGACCGCAGGCCTCGGCCTGGACGGCCTCCTGGGCGAAGACGGCATCGTCGGCGGCCTGCTGGACGGCGTGCTGGGCGACAACGGCCTGATCGGCGGCCTGCTCGGCGAAGACGGCCTGGTCGGCGGCCTCCTGGGCGAAGACGGCATCGTCGGCGGCCTGATCGGCGACGGCAGCGCCCTGGGCGGCCTGCTGGGCAACGTGCTCGGCGACGACGGTGTCCTGGGCGGCCTGCTCGGTGAAGACGGCGCGCTCGGCGGCGTCCTGGGCGGTGTGCTCGGTGCGGACGGCCTCCTGGGCAGCCTGACCGGCGACGGCAGCGCCCTGGGCGGCCTGCTCGGCGACGACGGCCTGGTCGGCGGTCTGCTCGGCGAAGACGGCGTGCTCGGCAACCTGCTGGGCGAAGGCGGTCTGGCCGGCGGCCTGCTGGGCGAAGACGGCCTCCTGGGCGGTCTCCTCGGTGAAGACGGCATCGTCGGCGGCCTGCTGGGCGAAGGCGGCCCGCTGGGCGGCGTGCTCGGCGGCGACGGCCTGCTGGGCGGTCTGCTCGGCGCGGACGGTCTCCTGGGCGGCCTGCTCGGCGACGACGGATTGGTGGGTGGCCTGCTGGGTGAAGACGGTCTCCTCGGCAGCGACGGCCTCGTGGGCGGCCTCCTGGGCAACGACGGCCTGGTCGGCGGTCTCCTGGGCGACGACGGCCTCCTGGGCGGTCTGCTGGGCGACGACGGCATCGTCGGCGGCCTGCTGGGCGAAGACGGCCTCCTGGGCGGTGTGCTCGGTGACGACGGCATCGTCGGCGGCCTCCTGGGCAACGACGGTCTCGTGGGCGGCCTGCTCGGCGACGACGGCCTGGTCGGTGGCCTCCTGGGCGACGACGGTCTGGTCGGCGGCCTGCTGGGCAGCGACGGCATCGTCGGCGGCCTGCTCGGACCGGACGGCCTGGCTGGCGGCCTGCTCGGCGAAGACGGCATCGTGGGCGGCCTCATCGGCGAAGACGGCCTCCTGGGCGGTCTGCTCGGCGGCCTCCTGGACGGCATCGGCGGCGGCAACCCCGGCACCCCCGGCGGTCCGGCGCTGCTCGATCCGGTCGACAGCATCGTGGGCGGTATCGCCACCGGTCTGAACAACGGCCTGCTCGGCGACCTGGGCCTGGGCGACCTGCTGACCCCGGTGGCCGGCATCACCGATTCGGTGACGGACGTGGTCGACGGCCTGCTGGCCCCGATCCTGGGCGACGTGTTCACCCCGAACAACCCCAACATCCTCGACCCGGTCGACGGTGTGGTGGACCAGGTGACGGACGGCGTGAGCGGCCTCGTGAGCCCGCTGACCGACCAGCTGCTGGGCGCGGGAACGACGGCGGCGCTGCTGAACGCGGTGGACACGCAAGTGGACTTCCTTACCGACGGCGTGGCGAACCTGCTGAACGGCGACCTGCTGGGCGGCGTGCTGGGTGACGACGGTCTGCTGGGTGGTCTGCTCGGCGGTGACGGCGGCCTCCTGGGTGGTGTCCTCGGCGGCGACGGTGGACTCCTCGGCGGCGTGCTGGGTGACGACGGCCTGCTGGGTGGTCTGCTCGGCGGTGACGGCGGCCTCCTCGGCGGCGTGCTGGGTGACGACGGCCTGCTGGGCGGTCTGCTCGGCGGCGACGGTGGTCTCCTCGGCGGCGTGCTGGGTGACGAAGGCCTGCTGGGCGGTCTGCTCGGCGACGACGGCGGCCTCCTCGGCGGTGTCCTGGGTGACGACGGTCTGCTGGGCGGCTTGCTCGGCGGCGACGGTGGCCTCCTCGGCGGCGTGCTGGGTGACGACGGCCTGCTGGGCGGTCTGCTCGGCGGCGACGGCGGCCTCCTCGGCGGCGTGCTGGGTGACGACGGCCTGCTGGGCGGCTTGCTCGGCGGCGACGGCGGCCTCCTCGGTGGCGTGCTGGGTGACGACGGCCTGCTGGGCGGCTTGCTCGGCGGCGACGGTGGCCTCCTCGGCGGCGTGCTGGGTGACGACGGCCTGCTGGGCGGTCTGCTCGGCGGTGACGGCGGCCTCCTCGGCGGCGTGCTGGGTGACGACGGCCTGCTGGGCGGTCTGCTCGGCGGCGACGGCGGCCTCCTCGGCGGTGTCCTGGGTGACGACGGTCTGCTGGGCGGCTTGCTCGGCGGCGACGGCGGCCTCCTCGGCGGTGTTCTGGGTGACGACGGCCTCCTGGGCGGCGTCCTCGGCGGTGACGGCGGCCTGCTCGGCGGCGTGCTGGGTGACGACGGCCTCCTGGGCGGCGTCCTTGGCGGCGACGGTGGTCTCCTCGGCGGCATCCTGGGCGACGACGGCCTCGTAGGCGGTCTGCTCGGCGGTGACGGCGGCCTGCTCGGCGGCGTGCTGGGTGACGACGGCCTGCTGGGCGGCGTGCTCGGCGGCGACGGCGGCCTGCTCGGCGGCATCCTGGGCGACGACGGCCTCGTAGGCGGTCTGCTCGGCGGTGACGGCGGTTTGCTCGGCGGCGTGCTGGGTGACGACGGCCTCCTGGGCGGCGTCCTCGGCGGCGACGGTGGTCTCGGCGGCTTGCTCTTTGGGAACGGTGGCCTGCTCGGCGGCGTCCTCGGCGACGGCGGCCTGGTTGGCGGCATCCTGGGTGACGACGGCCTCCTGGGCGGCGTCCTCGGCGGTGACGGTGGCCTGCTCGGCGGCGTCCTCGGCGACGGCGGCCTGGTCGGCGGCATCCTGGGTGACGACGGCCTCCTGGGCGGTGTCCTCGGCGGTGACGGCGGCCTGCTCGGCGGCGTCCTCGGCGACGGCGGCCTGGTCGGCGGCATCCTGGGTGACGACGGCCTCCTGGGCGGCGTCCTCGGCGGTGACGGTGGCCTGCTCGGCGGCGTCCTCGGCAACGACGGCATCGTCGGCGGTCTGCTCGGCAACGACGGTCTGGTCGGTGGCCTTCTGGGCGACGACGGCCTCGTGGGCAACCTGCTGGGCAATGACGGCCTGGTCGGCAGCCTGCTGGGCCAGGATGGGCTGGTGGGTGGATTGCTCGGCGGCGTCCTGGGCGGCGACGGTCCGGTCGCCAACATCCTGGAGCCGATCTCCGGCGTGGCAGGCGGCCTGACGGACACCGTCGCGCCGATCGTCGCCACCGTGACGGGTGCCGCTTCCGGCGCACTGGCACCGGTGACCGACATCCTGGCCGGCGCAACGGGCACGGTGGCTCCGGTGGTCGACACGGTGGTGAACACCGTCGATCACGCGGTCACCCCGCTGGTGACCGAGGTCGTGACCCCGATCACCAGCCTGGTCGAGCACGCGGCATCTCCGGTGACCAACATCCTGCACGGCCTGCTGGGCTAAGGGTCAAGAAGCCAAGAAGAGCGAAGGAGAGAGGGAAGAGGGAAACCGCAGACAGGGACAGGCCGGCCACCGGCCTGTCCCGCGAAAGGATTGATATGAAAAAGAATTTCCGGATACTGGCCATCGTTGCACTCGGGGCCAGCCTCGTGGCCTGCAGCACGCCCAAGAGCGGCCGCGACGATGCGACCTACTACTACTCGAACAAGGGCGCGGCCGCGGTGGCCAAGGTGGAACCGCCGCCGCCCGCGCCGTTGCAGAACGGACCGGCCGGCGTGCCGAAGATCGTGTATTTCGACTTCGACAAATACAACATCCGCACGCAGGACCAGCGCATCGTGGAAGCGCACGCGAGCTTCCTGAAGAACCGCCCGTCGAGCCGCGTGGTCATCGAAGGCCACACCGACTCGCGCGGCGGCCGCGAATACAACCTCGCGCTGGGCCAGCGCCGCTCGGAGTCGGTGCAACGGGCGCTCACGCAGATGGGCGTGCCGGCCGAGCGCGTGGAGGCCATCAGCTGGGGCATCGAGAAGCCCGCGTCCCTGGAAACCACCGAGGAGGGCTACCAGCTCAATCGCCGCGCCGAATTCAGCTACCGCTGAATCGAAAGGCCAAGCGATGACGTCGAAGGCAACAGTCTCCGGTCAGCGATTCCGTCGAAGCGAGAGCAGATGACGGACGCGACCGGTCTCCCGCACTCGATCGGGGCCGAATGATGTCCTTTTCAGACCAGCTCCACGCCTGCCACGAACGCCTTGCGTCGGTGTGCGCGGCGCTGCCTGCCCCTTACCCCGCGTTCACGCTGTTCTTCTCGGTGAGCGACGGTTCGCAGCGCGCGCACGTCGTGCACGCGCGGGCCGCCGAGTTCGAGACCGCATGGCGCGAAGGCGCCGACATCGTGGAGCGCTGGGTGCGCGACCACGGCGTGGTCTCGCCCTGGCTTCGCATCGACTGGGTCGAGGGCGCGAGCCCGATGGACTGGGCGCAGTTCAAGACGCAGCTCACGGCCGTCAAGCGCAACTACTTTCGCCTCGGCCTGGCCTTCGACAAGGACTTCGAGATCGCCTTCACCGAGCAGGAGCTCAACGCCAACGCGATGCTGGCGGGCGACTCGACCATCGCGCATGCGGTGATGAACCCGCGCAACTTCGAGGCCTACGGCCAGGCGCGTTTCCAGCGCTCGCTCGCGCTGGAGATGCCGACGGACCAGCCGGTCTACCTGCTGGCGACCGTGGGCGTGTTCTGCCAGCCCGACGGCGTGGTGCACAAGCTCATCGGCACGGGGCTCGATGCGGGCCGGCGCCAGCTGCCGGCGCTCAACCCGCAGTCGGCGATGGACCTCGTGCGCAGCGGCTCCGCGTACCTGGCGCGCCAGGTGCAGAGCGACGGCCTCTTCGTGTACGGCTACTTCCCGTGCTTCGACCGCCGCATCCCGACCTACGACGCGATGCGCCATGCGAGCGCGATCCACGCCATGCTCGAGGCGTGGGAGGTCACGCGCGACGAAACGCTGCGCTCGGCCATCGACCGTGCGCTCGATCACCTGACCAACTGGCTCATCCGCGACTACCAGCTGGCCGACGGCCGCGAGGTGGCGTTCCTGGTGGACACGGGCGGCGAGATCAAGCTGGGCGGCAACGCGGCCTGCGTGCTCGCGCTGGTGAAGTACTGCGAGCTCATGGACACGCGGCGCTGGCTGCCGCTGCTCGAAAAGCTGGCGCTGGGCATCGTGTCGCTGCAGGATGCGGCCACCGGGCGCTTCAACCATGTGCTGCACGCCACCGACCTGGCGGTGAAGCAAGCCTCGCGCGTCATCTACTACGACGGCGAAGCGGCCTACGGCCTCATGCGCCTCTATGGCCTCACGCGCGATGCGCGCTGGCTGGCGGCGGTGGAGAAGGCGTTCGATCATTTCATCGCGAGCCAGCACTGGCAGGCGCACGACCACTGGTTGAGCTGCTGCGTCAACGAGCTCACGCACTGGAGCCCGCAGGAGAAGTACTTCCGCTTCGGGCTTCAGAACGTCGCGGGGTATCTCGACTTCGTGCTCGACCGCAAGACCACCTTCCCGACGCTGCTCGGGCTCATGCTCGCCGCGCAGCAGATGCTCCAGCGCCTGGAAGGCATGCCCGCGATGCGGCACCTGCTGGACGAGCTGGACACCGAGAAGTTCTACCGCGCGCTCGACTACCGCGCGCACTATCTCCTGAATGGCTTCTTCTGGCCGGAGGTGGCGATGTACTTCCGGCGGCCGTCCACGGTCGTCGGCTCCTTCTTCATTCGCCACCATGCGTTCCGCGTGCGCATCGACGATGTCGAGCAGTACGTCTCGGGCTTCGCGTCGTACCACCGCTACCTGCTGGAGCGCCGCGTGCCGCTGGGCGCGAGCAGCGCGGCCAGCAGCCCGCGGGACGACGGCGCCGCCTGGACCGCCAGCGAAATGGCCCGCGTGACCAGCGGCGAATGGGTGGTGCGCCCCGAAGACGGATGGCGCGCGAGCGGCGTGACGCAGCGCTCCTTCATGCGCAAGGGCCGCGTGGTGTTCGAGAACCAGACGCGCCCCTCGAAGACGCCGCTCGCGGCGGTCACGCTCAAGGGCGTGCTGCAGCCGGCCGCGGCGGTGCTGTGCACCGACCCCAAGCCGCACCTGGACAAGCGCGTGCCGGTGCTCAAGGTGCCGAATGTGCTGCAAGCCGTGCTGCAACTCGGGGAACATGCGCGCACCGAATTCACCGGCCGCGTGTGCGGCGTGCTGGGCCACGGCACCGGCAGCAGCACGGTGGCCGCGATGATGGCCGGCGCGCTCACCGTGTGGGGCGAGGTCGGCCAGCCCGAAGGCAACATCAGCCTGCCCTCGGGCATCGCGTGGAACCTCACCTGCATGCCGCGGCATGCGGCCTACTGGGTGCTGGAGATGGGCACCTCGCACATGCCCGCATCGTCGCAACTGGTGCGGCCTTCGCTGGTGGTGGTGACGGGCCTGTCGGCCGCATCGCAGAAGCACCGCGGCCCTTCGGAAGCGGCCGCGCGCATGGACAGCCGGATCTTCCAGGGCATGGCCGCCGGCGACAACGTGGTGCTCAACCGCGACATGCCCGAGTTCGCGACCTTCGCCGAAGCCGCGATGGCGCACCAGCTGCAGATCGTGACCTACGGCGAGCACAAGGAGGCCGACGTGCGCCTGCTCGCCTTCGATCACGGCGAAGTGCAGGCGCAGGTGGCCGGCGAGCCCTTCCAGCTGCGGCTCAACGCGCCCGGGCGCCACATGGGCGCGAGCGCCGTCGCCGCGCTCGGCGCGCTGCAGGCGCTGCGCCTGCCGCTGGCCGCGGCCGTGGAGCCCTTCGCGCACTTCGAGCCGCCGGGCGGACGCGGTGCGCTGCACACCATTCACATCGGCGGCGGAAGCTTCAAGCTGATCGATGAAACCTATGACGCCAACCCCAGCTCGATGCGGGCGGCGCTCGAATTGCTGTCACAAGCCCCCTGCGAACCTGCGCGACGTGTCGCCATCCTCGGCGACATGCAGGAGCTGGGTCCCGCGGCGCAACGCCATCACCTCGACCTGGAGGAAGAGTTGCTGGCGTCGCAGCCCGACCGGGTGCTGCTGTGCGGTCCGCTCATGCGGGCGCTGCACGCGCGCATCCGTACCAAGGTCCGTTCACATTGGTTCGTGGACGTGTCGGACCTGTCGACCGCATTGGGCGGTCTGCTGCAACCGGGCGACTGGGTGCTGGCCAAGAGTTCCGCGGGCGTCGGCCTGTCCCGGCTTGCCCGGGTTTTGAAAGCACTGCCATGAGATGGAACGCATTGATCCACATGCCCTACGAACGCGACGTGGAGGCGCCGCGACGCTGGTGGCTGGGATGGCTGCAGCTGCTGTTCGCCTGGGTGCTGTGCATGCTGTTGTGCGCCAACATCGCCTTGGTGCTGGCAGAGGGTTTGCCCGCAGTGCGGGGGGAGGCGACGGTGGACCGGCAGGCGGGCTGCACGACCGCGCAAACGACGTTTCAACGCGACATGGGAACCGAGCGACAGGTCGAAGCTGCAAAGGCGCGCGCACCCCGATGCTGAGGTGCACAGCACGCGAATTTTTGCTTTGTAATGTTGCGTAACAGTCGATAATGATTCGAGCGTCAATGCTCGACGGATCGGCCTTTTCTCATGATCAAGTTTCTCTTGCCCAGCCAGCTGGTTGCCGAAACGCCGGACGAGCCGGGTGCCAGTCCTTATGCCAATGCACTGAACACCGCGTTCCGTTCGGCTTACCCGCTCGTGAAGAGCGCGGCATGGCGCTCGCTCCCCATCAGCCTGTTCGGGCTGCTGCCCTCCATTTTTCTGCTGCAGGTGTATGACCGCGTGCTCTCGCGCAGCGGCACCTCCACGCTCGCGGCGCTGGTCAGCGGCATCTTCTTTTTCCTGTGCATCGAGTTCTGGCTGCGCACGCGCCGCTCGCGCATGCTGCGCAACGCGGGCGCGATCATCGACCACGGCGTCTCGGGCGCGCTGCTGCAGTCGATGCTGGCGCGTCCGCTGCGCGCGCTCGAAGCGCGCCCGGCCTCGGTGTGGCAGCAGTACTTTCGCGACGTGGGCTCGGTGCGCGGCACCGTCACGGGCGGTCTCGCGCAATCGATCTTCGACCTGCCGATGGCGGTCTTCGCGCTCGTGGTGATCGGCATCGTCGCCTTGCCGGTGCTGCCGGTGGTGGCCGCGTTCCTGGCGATCATGTCGTTCCTGGCATGGTGGTGGGCCGACGAAGTGCGCGCCGGGCGTGTCGAGGAAGTGCAGCGCGGCCGCGGCCTGGACCGCATGACCTCGGAGATCTGCAACGCGCGCGAAACGCTCAAGACGCAGGCCAACGACGGCCCCATCAGCGACATGTGGCGCCAGACCTACAACGCCTGGCTCTCCGAGAGCTTCAGCAAGAACGGCCAGATCGAAACCGCGCGCGACGGCACCACGGTGCTGCTGACGGTCTTCTCGGTCGTCGTGGTGACGGTGGGCGCCATCTCGGTGATGGAGCAGTGGATGACGGTGGGCGGCCTGGTCGCCTCCAACATGCTGGCGCTCAAGGCGCTGCAGCCGGTGGCCGGGCTGGTGTCGAACTGGCGCTCGCTGGCCACCGCGAAGGAAGCCGCCAAGCGCCTGGAAACCGTGCTGGGCGAGCAGGTCGAGAAGCCCCCCACGGGCATGACGCTGCCGCAGCCGCTGGGCCGCATCACCCTGAAAGACGTGAGCTTCAGCTTCACCGAGACCGCGCAGCAGCCGGTGCTCGAGAGCGTCGACCTGGACATCGGCCCGGGCGGGCTGCACGTGATCGTCGGGCGCAACGGCGCGGGCAAGTCGACGCTGGTCAAGCTCCTGTCGGGCCTCTATGCGCCCACGCGCGGCATCATCAGCATCGGTGAATACGACCTGTCGCAGTTCGGCCGCGAAGAGCTCTCGCGCTGGATCAGCTACCTCTCGCAGGAGGTCTACTGGTTCGGCGGCTCGCTGATCGACACCATGCGCCGCGCGGCCCCGGGCCAGAGCGACGAGCAGATCGTCTCGGCCTGCAAGCTCTCGGGCGCGCACGACTTCATCTCGCGGCTGCCCGACGGCTACCGCACCATGGTCGGCGAGGGCGGCACCGGTGTCTCGGTGGGCGAACGCCGCAAGCTCGCGCTGGCCATGAGCTTCCTTCGCAAGCCCTCGGTGCTGGTGCTCGACGAGCCCAGCAACGACCTGGATTTTCAAAGCGAGCGCAACCTCCTGGCCACGCTGCTGGCGGTGGCCAAGGTGCGCACCGTGGTGGTGGTCACGCACTCGCTGCGCATCGTCTCGGCGGCCACGGCGGTCTACCACGTGACCGGCCAGGGCGACGTCGAGGTGGGCACCGCCGCGGTGATGGTGCCCAAGCTCTTCGGCGTGAAGAAGCCGCTGGTTGCAGTGGGCGATGAAGACAACGCGGGGGCCGCGGCCTCCCGCTCCATGGCGTAAGAACACGAATCCGATGAGCTATTCACGATGCATGAGATGGACGCAGCCCCGTCATGGAATGCCGCGGAACCGGCTTTGCCGGGCCGCTGGCATTGCCCCCGGTGAGGGGGTAGGAGCAGCGACACGAAGTGCGCGAAGCCTGGGGGAGAGCTCATTGTGAAATCAGATCTGCCGCAGATTCTTCAGGATGAAGACCAGAAGCGCGCGGCGCGGACCTCGCCGCAAGGGCGGCGGCGCCAGTGGATCATCGGCGGCGCCATCGGCGTGCTGGCCCTGATCGGCCTGGGCTTTCCGATGGAAACCGTGGTCGTCGCGCCGGGCCGCGTGATCCCCTCGGACCGCGTCAAATCCATCCAGCATCTGGAAGGCGGCATCGTCAGCGCCGTGCTGGTGAAGGAAGGCGAGACGGTCAAGCAGGGCCAGTCGCTGGTCGAGATCGACCTGGGCGGCAGCGGCCTGAACCTGGAAGAACTCAGCGCCCGCTACGCGGCCACGCAGGCCACGCGCGTGCGCCTGATCGCCGAGAGCCGCGGCCAGCCGCTCAACCGCCAGTCCTTCGCCACCGACCTGGACGAAGACGTGTTCGAAGGCGAGCTGGGCGCCTACCAGGCGCGCGCGCTCGAACAGCGCGGCGTCATGGCCGGCGCGGTGTCGGGCCTGGAGCAGGCGCGCAGCAAGCAGCTGGAGCAACAGGCCAAGGTCAAGGGCCTGGACGATCGCCTGGTGCTGATGCAAAAGGAACTCGAGATCTCCGAGCAACTGCTCAGCGAAAAACTGGTCGGGCAGGTCGAGGTGCTCGAGAAGCGCCGGCAGGCCGAGGGCGTGCGCAGCGAGCTCGCCGTCGCGCGCCAGGGCGTGATTTCCGCCAACGCCGCCATCACCGAATCGCAGGCCAAGATGGCCGAGGCCGAAGGCCGCTACCGCCGCCGCGCGTCGGACGAACTGGCCACGGTCGAGCGCCAGTTCGCCAGCCTGAGCGAAGACCTGGCGCGCGCGCGCACGCAGCGCTCGCGCACCGTGGTGAAGGCGCCCTCGGACGGCATCGTCAAGGGCCTGCGCAACTCCAGCCCGGGCTGGGTGGTCAAGCCCGGCGAAGCCATCCTGGAAGTGGTGCCCGACAAGGACGAGATCATGGTGGAGGCGCGCCTCAATCCCAACGACCGCGGCTTCGTGGAGATCGGCCAGTCGGCGCGCGTGAAGATCACCGCCTACGACTACCTGCGCTACGGCGCCGTCGAGGGCAAGGTGATGCTGGTGGCGGCCGACGCCGACCGCGACGCGGCCATCGCGCAGGGCGCGCCTTACTACCGGCTGCTGATCAGCATGTCGCAGTCGCACGTGGGCCGCGAAGAGAACCGCATCACCGCCGGCATGGAGTCCGAGGTCGACCTGCGCGTGGGCACCGACCCGTTCATCTGGTACATCCTGCGGCCAGTGCTCAAGTTGCGGCGCGAAGCCTTCCGCGAGCCATGAAGGACCGCACCGCCACCAGCCGGCGCCGCAGCACGGGCACCGGGGTGCTGTGCGCAGCACTGTGCGCGAGCTTCGCGCTCCCGCCGGCCGCCCTTGCGCAGGAGCCGGAAGCGTCGGAGGTGTCGCAAGGGCCGCTGCCTTCGCTCTCGCTCGCACGGCGCCTGTCCACGCCGTCCATCGGCGCCGCGAGCTACGCCCAGCGCGTGAAGCAGGCGCTGATCGCGCTCTCGCAGGAATACCCCGAGGTGCAGACGGCGCAGGCGGCCGCCACCACCAGCAGCTACGGCGTCGATGCCGCCAAGCAGGCGCGCTACCCGCGCTTCAAGATCGGCACTTCGTCCGGCAACTACAACAGCGGCGCGGACAACGCCAAGACCCAGAGCTACACCGTGCTCACCGCCGAAGCGCGCGTGAGCCTCATCGACGGCGGCGCCATGAGCGCGGCGCAGCGCGCGGCCGAGGCCGGCAACAAGGCCGACGACGAGGCCGTCATCACCACCTCGCAGAAGGTGGTGCTGGACGCGCTCACCGCCTACCTGCAGGTGCAGCGCTTCGACCTCAAGAAACAGATCGCGCACAAGGCCACCGAGGTGGTGGCCGAGCTCTCGAAGGCCGAGGCCCGCCGCGTCGCGCTCGGCGTGTCGGGCGACAACGACCTGAACATGGCCGCCTCGCGGCGCGCCTTGGTGGCCGCACGCGAATCCGACTTCGAGGCCCAGCGCGACGAGGCGCTCGCCAAGTTCCGCAACTACTTCAAGTTCTCGCCCAACACCGAGTCGCTGCCCGTGCTCGCGGCGCCCACGCAGTGGCGCATCGCGTCGCAGGAAGAGGCGCTGCGCCGTGCGGAGAGCCGCAGCACCGAGATCGCCGAGGCACAGGGCCGCATCGACCGCGCGAGAGCCCTGGTCGACCAGCAGGAATCGAGCCTCTACCCGACGCTGGACGCCGTGGTCGTGAAGAGCAAGGACCCGCGCGGCGTGTCGCCGCAGGACCCGACGCGCGCGGCCTTCGAGCTCAACTGGAACTTCGGCAACGGCTTCGACCGGCAGCTGCGCTTGAGGAGCGCGCTCGCCGAAGTCGCCAATCAGGAGGCCAAGCTCGAGGGCGTGAAGAACAACCTGTTCGAACTCACCTCCGCGTCATGGGCCCGCACCGTGTCGGGACGCGAGCGCGAGAAGCAGCTCATGGAAGCCGTCAGCACTTCGGGCCAGGCCTTTCGCGGCCGCCGCCGCCTGATGGAATTCGGCCGCGAGACGCTGCCCAAGGTGCTCGATGCGCAGCTGGACTACTACACGCTGCTGTTCGACTACGTCGACGGCGTCTTCGACCTGCGCATCTCCGAGCTGCGCCTGGCGCGCACCACCGGCGAGCTGCGCATCGAGCCCGATGTCATGAACAGCTGGATCGACCGCATGTTCGGCCCGCCCAACCGTTCCATGCTCACCGAAGACGGACTGCTCTCGGCGCTGTGCATCTCGAGCAACGCGGCCTGCCCGAACGAGCCGGTCGTCGAGCGCTCGGCGAGCGCGGCGACCAACAACCCGCCGCTGCGCCGCACACCGCGCCTGATGCCCCGCTGAGGCCTGAGCGCGGCGCTGTCAGGCGTCCTCTGGGATACCGGGTTCTCCGTCCAGGATCTGGTACTTGCGCATCTTTTCCCACAGCACCTTGCGGCTGATGCCCAGGTGCTGCGCGGTGTCCTGGCGTTTCCAGTCGTTGATCTCCAGCGCCGCGATGATGCGGTTGCGCTCGCTGCTGTTCCAGCCCTTGCGATCGCCGTTGCTGTCGAGCGCGACGCCGCCGCCGTTGCCGCCGCCGCCGTTTCTCTCGGCCGTCATCGCCGGCGTCGGCGTGCCGCGCGTGAGCGCGATGGCGCGCTGGATCAGGTTCTGGTCCCAGCCATGCAGTTGCCGCGCGATCACGCCCACGCGCTCCGCGAGGTTGCGCAGCTGGCGCACATTGCCGGGGAAATAGGTTTCGGCCACCGCATCGCTGAGCCAGTGCGGCGTTTCGCCCAGCGTCTCGAGCTCGTCGCCGAGCACGTTGCTCAAGAGCGCCTTGAAGATCGCGATCTTGTCGACCTCGCCGCGCTCTTCGAGGCTGGGCACATGCAGCTCGATCACCGCGAGCCGGTAGAACAGGTCGGCGCGGAACTCGCCGCTTGCCACCATCTCGCGCAGGTTGCGGTTGGTCGCTGCCACGAGCCGGAAGTCGACCCGGATCGGCGACGTCGCACCGAGCCGCGTGACCGCGTTGTCTTCCAGCACGCGCAGCAGCTTGACCTGCTGGTAACGCGGCAGGTCGCCGATTTCATCGAGAAACAGCGTGCCCCCGGTGGCCTGCTCGAAGTAGCCGCGGTGCGCATGCACGGCGCCCGTGAACGAGCCCTTGGTGTGGCCGAAGAACAGCGACTCGAAGAGCCCATCGGGAATCGCACCGCAGTTCACCGCCACGAAGGCGCCCTTGCTGTACGACTGGTGCCCCAGGTGCAGTTGCTGCGCGATGCGCTCCTTGCCCACGCCCGTTTCGCCGCGCACCAGCACCGGGTGGTTGCAGTCGGCGAAGGCGCCCACTTCGGCGAGCAGCGCCTGCATGGCTTCGGAATGCGCCACCAGCACATCGGGTGCCTGCGGCGCGACATCGCGCGCGCGCAGTTGGCGCACGAGCTTGGCGACCATCGTGCGCAGTTCGGCGCAGGTGAAGTCGTAGGGCAGCACGTGCAGGTACTCGGGCGGGTAGGTGCGCGAATCGCGCTCGCGCGAACCCGCGGCGACCCAGATCACCGGCATGCCCTGCAGGAACTCGGTGGCATGCGCGAGCCCGCCGCTGTCGATGACAGTGACGCTGATGATCGCAACGGAGGGACGCAATGCGGCGCCGCGCTCCTGCTGCGGCGGCGGCAACCCGTCGGCCCGGGTGACTTCCACGTCGAAGCTCGCCATGCACCGCGCGATGCGGTCGAGGATGTCGGCTTTGCCTTCCCAGACAAAGAGGTCGAGTTCGTCGAAGTTGGAGGGGGAACTCATGGGTAAGGAATGCGCATATCAATAAACCAGCTCGGCGCCTCGATGGCAGGACAGGCGCGCGCCGACCTCTGCTTGCGCGAGATCGATGCCTAACAGATCGAGCAAGGCGTTGACGGTGGGATCTAGCAGAGGCCCCAGCGCGTTCTTGATCACCGTCTGGAGTGTGTTTAGGAGGTTGCTGATCAGGTTCAGGGCGCCGTTGAGCACACCGCCAAGGAGGCCGCTGGCATCGCTCGAATACGGCTGGAGCTGGATGCCGCCCAAGGTGCCTCCAAGGCTCTGGACGAGGGACGTTGCGCTGATCTTCTTGAATGAGGGGTCCGCTCCTGCGCCATCGTAGGGTGCCGCATCGATTTCCGGCAGGTTCGCCGGAACTGGGGCGACATACGTCAGCGCCGTGCCACTTGCGCTACCGCCGACATCTGAATTGATGACAAGGCCCAACCCGGAGATGACCGTCTTCTTTGCGGCTGCCATATCAGCTACATACGTATTGCTGGCAGTTCTCCATTTCTTCGGACTGCAAATCAGCGACAGAAGGCAAAAGTCAAACTTGGCCTCGCGATAACCCACTTCAATGATGCCGACCGGCTCGGCTGTCGCCGGTTGCGAAGACGAGAAGATGTTTGATACCTTGCCGACATTCAATCGCGCAATACTGGTGTTGGCCTGGACGCTCAGCGACTTGCTATCGGCAGCGCCGCATGTATGGCCCGTCACGAGCGCGGCACCGTTGCCCGAACTGATCCCGATGTCGATGGCTGCGGGAAGTACAT
This sequence comes from Variovorax sp. AC194, assembly GCF_979257995.1. NCBI lineage: Bacteria > Pseudomonadati > Pseudomonadota > Betaproteobacteria > Burkholderiales > Comamonadaceae > Variovorax > Variovorax sp. AC194. Next base: position 1,316,557 of record NZ_OZ409823.1, read on the forward strand.
CCGTATAGATGACCTTCGTTACTGGACAACCGGAACCGGAACAGACGATGGTTGCAATCAGGTCGGGCACGAGGGTGCCGAGGTTCAGACTGAGCACGCTATTGAGAAAGCCGATGAGAGGCGAGAGCGCTCCCGTGACTGCGGAGAGCAGATTCGACACAGCGCTCGTGATGCCGGTGAGATCCACTGACAGCAGCATTCGGACCTGCGCTGTCCGCACGTAGATCTTGTTGGGATCGTTGACGCCGAGGCTGGGATTGATCAGCGAAGGGTTGCCCACCGCGGAGATCTGCGGCGCCTCGACCACGCGGATCTTCGTGGTAACACTGGCGATGCCTGGAACGGTAATTGGCACATCGGCTGCGAGCCCATTTTTTCCGTTCGCGACCTGAACCATTCCCTGCACGATCTGGAAGAGTTGAAGTTCTGTGCTCAGCCCCGCTGCATCCGTGCCGGAAGCGATGCCCAAGAGGTCGCTGAGCTTGAGCGTGAACGGCGAGGCCTGGACGCTCACCAGCAAATCGCGCAAAGCCTGCACCGTGACCGCGGCAGTGTTTCCACCGCGTTCCATGACCGTGATCATGCTCTGCAGCAGGACGCCCGCGTTCACACTCGTGTTGAGGACTTGGTCGTAGTTGGCCGCGCTGATGTTCAGGTCGAGCTTGAGCTGGTCAAGGAAGCTGAGCAACTGGATGTTGGTGTTGAGCAGGCCTTGCCACCCCGCGGCCTGCAGACTCAGGGAGCCGCCCAGCAGACCTCCGAAGACGGCATTCAGCAGTGCCGACTGCTTGGTGTCGACCGACAACAACGTGCTGCGAATATTGAGCGAAGCGAGCGGCTGGCGCTGCGCCGCCAGCGCCTGCACCGTGATCGTGTAAGGCTGGCCGCCCGAAAGGTTCGGCAGCAGCAACGCAGGCGTTCTGGAAAGCCTCACGCGCACCGCGTTGAAGAACTGGCCCGCGTCGGGCGCGCCGAAATATTGGGGCGCCGCCCGGGTCTGTGGGTCCCAGTTCCCGCATTCGACATCCGCTGCCGCCAGCGGCGGCAACATCGGCGGCATGTTCTGCGCGGCATTCGCAACCGCGGCGGTCCTGGCGTCGACGCAGCTGAGCGGCAGCAAGGACTGCGCGCCGGAAAGCGCCGCCAGGTCGGCGGTCTTCTGGAGCTCCCGCTTCATGAGCATCAGGTAGCCGATCTGGGTTCCGAGCAGCGTAATGACGACCAGGCTCAGCGCAATGGCCGTGTTGATGATGATGGAGCCGCGTGCGCGCCTGCCACGCGGCCCAGGCCTCTGTGGGCGAAGAGAGTTTCGGGGTGCCGTGTCCATGATGGTGAACTCTCCTTCAGGACCGAAGCGCGATGGTCGATCGGCTTCGCAGTTGATCGGGCACCCAGGTGCTGAGGTCCAGCAGCGGCATCGTCGGCAGCAGGCGGTTTTCGCTGTACGGATAGCTCACGGTCACCACATAGGCGGCCGATGCGCCGGTGCCGCTCGGCAGCGCTGTCACCGTCACCCTGGCGGAGACCCAGGCGCGTCGCGTCGCCACGCTGGCATTGGAAGAAGCAGGAACGACGAGCGAGTTGGCCAAGGCGCCGTAGACGGCATCCGTCACGCGCGCGTCGTTGCCGACCGGCGCGGTCACCATGCTCGCGACCCGCGCGCCTTCTTCCGCGGCGCGGGTGACCGCCTGCTGCGTGTAGAAGACGGCGCCGAATGTCGCGACCGCGTACAGAACGCTGAAAAGCACGACGAAGACGAGCGCGAACTCGACCGCGGCCACGCCGCGCTCTTTGCTTTTCGTACGGCCGGCGTTCATGGCGATCTTCCATCCAGGAGCATGCTGGCCTTGCCGATGATGATGTTCGGCATCGCGAAAGCAGGCAGCGGCGGCAGCAGGCCGTTCATGTTCGATGCCGTGACGGTGACCACCATCTGGCAGCGCGCGTTCCAGTCCGGGCCGCAGGCCGGGGTTCCGCAGACGTTGCTCGCGACACCGCAGACGGTGGCTTGCACATTGCGTGTCACCACGGTCGGGAGCCATCCGATGGCCTGTTGCGCGACGGCCTGCGCATGGTCTTGCCGACCCTGCAGCGTGGACTGGTAGCGCAACGCCGCACGCGCGCCGTCTTCCGCCGCGTTCTGCACGCCCAGGCGAAACGCGAACAGCATCCCGTAGCAGATGGCCCCATAGAGCACCGCGAAGAAGATCAGGAACACCATCGCGAACTCGATCGCATACACACCGCGTTGGCGGCGTGCTGCGGGGCGGGTGCCTGGCGCTTTCATGGCGATGTGGCGTTCGTGCCGGCTTCTGTCGCGGGCTTACCTGGGCGCGGCGGCGCCGCTGCCCGAGCTCGACGACGACTTGACCGACGAGCTCATGCGCTCCGGAATCGGAAACTCGAAGCTCTTGAGGTACCGCTCGTAGCTGCGGGTGGCAACGCTTCCCGCGATGGGGCGCGGCGTGGTGGAGGCGATCTCCCCGCTGCGCTGCCAGGCGAGCAGGCCCTGCGTCGCATCGCCGACTTGCAGCGGTTCGTAGACGAAGTCTTCGCCCTCGGCCATTTCTTCCTGGTCCTGCGGCGGCACGGGCGCGGGCACAGGTGCGGACGCCTGCGTGTTCGCAGGCGCTGTCGAAGGCTGGGCCTGCATCGTCGGCGCGGCCGGCCTGGCTTCCTGCGCCAGCACGGCGGGCGCGAAGACCATCAGTGCGACGCTCACGCCGAATGCGGACGAGCGTGCGGCAAGGCGAAAGGCGTGTTCTTTTTTCATGGGGTGGCTCGTGCGGTCGGGTTGGGTGACGCCGCGGAATCCGCGGTGGACGGGTTCAGCTGGCTGGCGGTGCGCACGCCGCCCATGCCGGCCCAGCGCGATGCCTTGAGTGCCAGGGGCGGGGCCGCCGCGTCGTCTCGCGCCAGCGTCGTGCCGCTCGGCAGCGGGCGAACGGCCAAGGGAGCGGCCGAAGAAGCTGCCGAAGGAGCGACCAGCGGCGCCGCGCCGGTTGCCGCGAGCGGCGCGCCGGTGCGCAGTTGCTGCGCGGCCTCCCGAACGGCGGCGCGGCTGGCTGCGGGCATGCGGTTGGCTTCCATCAGCCGGTTCGCCTGCTCGCTCTGATCGGTCGATTCGAGGTAGAGCGCGAGGTTGGCCTGGGCCTGGGTGTTGTTCGGGCTCAGTTGCAGCGCCTGCATCAGCGGCAGCCGGGCATCGGCGATCTGTCCCGCGCGCAGGTTCGCATAGCCCAGGTCGCTGAGCAGCAGGGCATCGGTCGGGGTCTGGCGCTGGGCCTGCTTGAAGAGTTGCACGGCCTCGGCGTAACTGCCGCGCGCGCCCGCCAGGAGGCCCAGGCCCCGGTAGCCGGCGCTCTCCAGCGGCGTGCCCATGAGGCGCTTGTAGGCGGCTTCGCTCGGGGCGGCCTGGCCGGTCTGGCGCAGCGCGTCGGCGCGCGCGCGCGTGGATTCGGGCGACACGCCCCAGCGCTGCTCCAGCGCATCGATGTGGGCCAGCGAAGCGAACCACAGGCCTTCGTTCTGCATCTGCTCGACCAGCCGCAGGTACGTGGCCTTGGTGTCGATGGCGGCACCGGCTTTCGTGTCGACGGCCGCCTCGGCCGCCGCGCGTTGCTGCGCGTCGTTGCTGGCCGCGTACTGGTCCTTGAGGGTGCCGCAGCCGGCCATCGCCAGCGCAGCGAGCGTCGCGGCCGCGCAGGCCAGCATGCGACCGGCGCGGCGCGACCGAATGGGAGTGGCAAGGGTTTTCATTTGGTGACGGCTCCCAGTGAACGGAATATCGCGATGAAACCCGGCCCCGCGGTCACGATGACCAGTGCCGGCAGCAGCGTGGTCACCATGACGCCGGTCATCTTCACGGTGATCTTTCCGATGCGCTCCTTCATCTCCGAGCGCCGGTGCTCGCGCAACCGGTCGCTGAAGATGCGCAGCGGCTCCTGCACCGCGCCGCCGTGCCGGTCGACCTGCACCAGCAGCGAGACGAGGCCGCGCAGGTTCTCGTTCTTGTGCAGCGTGGCCAGGCGTTGCAGCGAGTGCTCGCGCGTGCGGCCGCGGCTGTACTGGTTGTTGGCCAGCGTCAGTTCGTGGCCGAGCACCTTCAGCACATGCAGGAAGTCGGTGGCCATGATCTGCAGGCTCTGGTCCAGGCTCAGGCCCACGCCCTGCAGCAGCCGCAGCAGGTCGATGAAAAGCGGCAGCTCCTGCGCCGCGCGTTCGCGGCGTCCGGCGGCGATGCGGCCCAGCACCCACTTGGGCGCCATGAAGCCGATCACGAAGGAGGCCGCCAGCACGAGGATCACCGTGCGCTGCTGCGCATGGTTTTCGCCCCAGACCACATAGACCAGGAACGGCAGCACCAGCGCGAGCAGGATGCGCGTGACCAGGAAGACCAGCTGCGTGCGCTTGGAGGGCAGGCCGCACTGGTCGATGAGGTTCCTGTCTTCGTCCGCCACCAGCGCCCGGCCCAGCCGCGAATCGAGCCAGTGGAAGGGCAGTTCGAGGTCGGCGTGCGCCGGCGTTTCGGCATCGGGCACGGTCTCGGGGCCGGCCCTGTCGTCTGCCTTGGCCTTGGCCTCGGCCGGCGTGCCGGCCTGGCGGATGGCACGGCCGATGACCTGTCCGCTGCGCGTGCGCCGCAGTTCGGCCGCGATCAGCGCGCCGGCGCCGACCATCAGGCCCATGGCCAGCAGCACCAGGGCGAAGATGGCCAGCTGATTGGGCGTGAACGTCATGCCAGCCTCGCCAGGCGGTAGAGAAGCGCGGCACCCGCCAACTGCAGGCCCAGCGCGGAAAAGATGAGGATGCGGCCCGTGCCGTCGTTCCACATGCCAAGGAAATAGCCCGGGTTGCTCATGATGAGGAAGGCCCCGACGCCCACCGGCAAGAGGCCCAGGATCCAGGCCGAGAGCCGCGTCTCCGCGGACATTGCGACGAGCTCGTGCTCCGCCTGTTCGCGGTCGCGCATGAAGTTGGCCACGCGCTCGAGCAGCAGGTCGGCGCGGCCGCCGTAGCGCACGCCCAGGCCCAGGATGGAGGCCAGCAGAAACAGCTCTTCGACGCGCACGTTGGCGGCGGTCTGGTGCAGCGCGCGGTCCAGGTCCACGCCCGCGCGCACCAGCGCGGCCGAGCGTTCCAGGTGCCCGCGCAGCGGCGTCTCGGTGGTGGAAATGGCCAGCTGGAAGGCGGCCTGCGTGGAGTTGCCGATGGTGATCAGCCGGACCATGGCATCGATGTAGGCGGGCAGCTGGCTCACCAGCTTGCGGCGGAATTTCTGCACCTGGAGCCAGAGCACGAAGGTCGCGACCAGCAGCATCAGCAGCAGCACGCCGAAGGCGGCGAGCCAGCCGCCGATGGCGCCGGCCACCACGCATAGCACCACGATGACGGCCAGCCCCAGCACGACGGTGCGCGGCTGGACAACGCCCACGAGCCAGCCGGGCAACACCTTGTCGAGCACCCCGGTGGGGACGGTGGCCTTCGACGTGGCCTCGGTTTCCAGCCAGGGGTCGGTGGTCAGGCCCAGTGGCGGCTCGTTGGCGGCCATGTCCCGCACGGGCATCGGCACTGGCATGGCCGGCGAACTGCTGGCAAGGATCTGCTGGCGCAGGTGCCGCTCCGCGGCCTGCCGCACCTGCCGCTTCTTCGCCCACTGCCACAGCAGCAGCCCCGCGGCGGCGGCAAGCAGCGCGATGACGGCCACCATCACGGCAACGGTGGCCAGGCCTTCACGCACGGCCGTCCCCCTGCGCCGCGCGCGTCATCGATTGGCGAAAGCGCGTGATCTTGGGCGAATGCGGCGCGATGCCCAGCGACACCCAGCGGTCGCGCTCCTCGCCGTCGGGCGAGACCACGGGCTCGTAGCGGTACAGCTCCTGCATCGCGACGATGTTGTCGTTCACGCCGGTGACTTCGCTCAGCGAAATGATGCGCCGCTGCCCGCCCGAGAGCCGGCCGATCTGCACGATGAAATCGATCGCATTGGCGATCTGGCGGCGCAGGCTCACCTCGCTGCCCTGGTAGCCCGCGAAGCCCGCGAGCATTTCGAGCCGGTAGAGGCATTCGCGCGGCGAGCTCGCGTGGATGGTGCCCATCGAGCCTTCGTGGCCGGTGTTCATGGCCTGCATCATCTCGATCACTTCGGCGCCGCGCACTTCGCCCACGATGATCCGGTCGGGCCGCATGCGCAGGCTGTTGCGCAGGAGGTCGCGAATGGAGATGACGCCCGTGCCGTCGAAGCCGCCCGGGCGGCTCTCCAGCCGCACGACGTGGCTGGTGCCCAGCGAGAGCTCGGCGGTGTCCTCGATGGTGATGACGCGCTCGCGCGCCGGAATGTAGCTGGCGAGCGCATTCAGCAGCGAGGTCTTGCCCGAGCTGGTGCCGCCGCTCACGAGGATGTTGCAGCGCGCGCGCACCGCGATCTCCAGCAGCTGCGCCATGCCCGCATCGAAGGTCCCGAGCTTCACAAGGTCGGCCGGCGTGAGAGGCTCTTTCCGGAACTTGCGGATCGAGACCGACAGGCCGTCGATGGCCAGCGGCTCGATGATCACGTTGATGCGGCCGCCGTCCGGCAGGCGCGCATCGACCATCGGGTTGGATTCGTCCAGCCGGCGGCCCAGCGGCGCGAGGATGCGGCGCACGATGCGCATCACATGCTCGGCGTCGGCGAAGCGCACCGTCTCGCGCTCCAGCATGCCATGGCGGGAGACATACACGTTCTGGTAGCCGTTGATCAGGATGTCTTCCACCGCCGGATCGTTGAGCAGGTCTTCCAGCGGACCGAAGCCCGCCAGTTCCTTGGTCAGCGCGTCGGAGATGAGCTGCATCTCGCGGTCGTTGATCGGCACGCGGCGAAGGCGAACGAAGCTGTCCACCTCCAGCTCGACGAACTGCTGGATCGAGGCGCGCGACCACCGGCCGAACTCCGCGCCCAGCTCTTCGATGCGGCTCAACAGGTGATCGTGCGTCCAGCTCTTGATGTCCTGGAACTGCTGCGAATTGATGAACGCCTGGTCGTCGTCGGCAAATTCGATATCGTTGGACATGTGGGCTCAACCTTCACTTGGGCTCTTGCGGAAGCGCGAAATCAGCGCGCTCCAGCGAGGATCTTTGGCCGGCGGTTGGCCTGTTGGAGACATGAATTCCTGCTGCAGGCCTCGGGCCAGTCCCGCGACGGCCTGCGAATAGGGGTCGTTGCGCGCGGTGCGCACCAGCATCTCGCCGCGGCTCGCGGCCGACAGCAACGGTGCGCTGCGCGCGGGAATCACGTGATGCAGCGGCAGCTCCAGGCGCTCTGCGATGTCCTTGGCGGTGAGGTCCACGTGGCTGTCGAACTTGTTCACCACCAGGGAGAGATGCGTCGTGTCGACCTCGCGCGTGCGCAGGTCTTTCAGCAGGTTGGCGGTGGACACGATCGCGCCGATGCTCTGGTCGCAGACCACCCAGGTGCGCTGCGCTTCGCGCACGGTCTGCGCCACGAAGTCGATGGTGGAGAAGCCGCCCAGGTCGGCGATCTGGAAATCGAAGAAATCGGTCAGGCGCTTGATGAGCGCCACCGAGTCGGCATGCGAGATCTCGCGCACCTGCGCCAGGCTCGCGGGCAGCGGCAGCACCGCGACGCCGCTGCTGTGGTGCGCGAGCGCGGTGTGCAGCAGCGTCTGGTCGAGCCGGCGCAGGTTGCGCACGCCATCGACGAAGCTGAAACCGCTTTGCGTATCGAGATAGAGCAGTCCGTCGCGCGCCGGCAGGCCCAGGTCGAGCAGCGCCACGCCGTGGCGCGCGGCGCGGGCCGCGCCACGTGCAGCTTGTGCCTGTGTCTGCGCTTGCGCGAGCACGTCGTTCAGCGTCAGCGCGAGGCTGGTGGCCAGCGTGGTGACGCCCAGGCCCGCGCGTGCGCCGAGCAGCGCCAGGGTGCGCCCGCGCGTGCTCACTTGTTGCGAACTGCGCCGCTCGATCAGCGTTCGCAGCGTGCTCACCGCATCCGTGGGGGCGGCCGACATGTCGACGAAGTCGTCCACGCCCGCGCGCAGCGCGGCGAGCATCGCGGCAGGTTCGGACGAAACGCCGGTGGCGAGCACCGGCAACGCGGGCCAGTCGCGTTTCAGGCGTTGATGCAGCGGGCCGGCGGCCTCGCTCTGGTCGAGCGAAAAATCGATGAACACCGCCACCGGACCGAGCAGCGCGATGCGCTCGTCGATCGACTTGGTGTCCGGCCCGAGCACCACCACCGAGCCCAGGCGCGAGAGCGCATCGGTGAGCCAGGTGATGTGGCTGCCGTTGCCCGATGCGAACAGGTAGGTTTCTGCGCCCACTTCAGGCATGTTGTCGCGTGGAGCGTTCATGGGGTTGCCTGGCGAGGATGGGGCTGTCGCTGTCAACGCGAGAAGCCCGGGACCGCTGTATCGATCGCACCGCCGAGGAAATACGAGCGCCACACGGCACCGTCGCGCTGCTCGGCCGAGCCGGGCAGGTAGGGCGCCAGGTCGGTGCCGCGCGCGATGGGCTTCACGAGGTGCGGCGTGACCATGATCACGAGCTCCTTCTCGTTCATCTGGTACTTGTTCTGCTTGAAGAAGGACCCCAGGATCGGCAGGTCGCCCAGCAGCGGCACCTTGTCCGCATTGGACGTGGTGGTGCGGCTCACGAGGCCGCCGATGATGAAGCTCTCGCCATCGCCCAGCTCCACCGTGGTGTCCGCGCGCCGCGTGGAGATGGCCGGAACCGCCACGCCGTTGATGCTCAGCGAATTCGTGTAGTCCAGGTCGCTGGCTTCGGGCGCCACCTTGAGCACGATGCGTTCGTTCGAGAGCACCGTGGGCGTCAGCGTAAGGCCGATGCCGAAGGGCTTGTATTCGATGCTGGTGGTGCCCAGGCCCTGCGGCACCGGCACCGGCAACTCGCCGCCCGACAGGAAGCTCGCGCTCTGGCCCGACATGGCGACCAGCGTGGGCTCGGCGAGCACGCGCGCCATGCCGTTGCCTTCGAGGAAGCCGACGTTCAGGCCGATGCCGGCCTTGCTGAAATTGAACAGGAGGCTGAAGGCCTGCGCCAGCGGATTGTTCTGCTCGGTGGCGATGCCGCCGTTGGACGCATAGGTGGCCGATTGCAGCGACGAGGGCGAGAACACGCCGAAGCTGAAGCCGTTCGAGTTGGTGCGGGTGCTGAAGATGTTCAGGCCCGCCTGCTTGAGCACGCTGCGGTTGAACTCCACCACTTTCACCTCGACCTGCACGGTGTTGCTTCGCACGTTGACGACCGAGCGGTCGACCAGCTCGGCCTTGTCGGCGGTGCTGGCCAGCACGGTGTCGCGCGCCTGCTGGTGCGCGGGCATGCTGTCCATGGTGCCGGCGAGCGTGGAGGACCGGCGGCGCACTTCGAGCGTGTACGTGGTGGCGGCGCTGTTGCCCTTTTCCCAGACCATGAGCGTGGTGCGCCCTGCGGTCTTGCCGGTCACGATGAGCCGGGCGGCGGGCGAATTGGGCGTCTTGCGCGTGATGGCGACGCCGGCAACGGCTTCATCGCCGATCGCCATGCGGTCGATGCCCTTGTCGATCAGCAGTTCCTGCTGCGTGCCGGCGCCCAGGGTGAGCGTGCGCGGTTGTTGCAGTTGCAGCGGTTGCATCGTCTGCAGCGGCTGCGCTTGCGCTTTCGGCGAGCGCCCCGCCTGCGCGTCGGCGGCGGTGGATGCCAGCGGCCAGACGGCTTGCGCCATCGCGCACAGGGCGATCAGGGACGGCCGCAGCAGCCGCGATGAAACTTCCCCGGGGCTGCGAGTGGCGCTGGTCGTCGGCTCGCTGGGCGTGTGGTGCATTTGGTTTTCCTGGATGACGGGTGTCGTGCTGCGCGATCGGCAATCAGTAGTTCACGGTTTCGCTTTTCTCGCCGCGAATGACCTCGACCTGCAGCCCGGTGCGGGTGGGGCCGGCGGCGCGCGGGGCGCCGCTGGCGACGCGCGCCTGGGCCGCTTGTGGCCGCAGGGCGGGGCCGTTGCCGCCGGTGACAAGATCGGCGGCGGTGAGGCCCGCCTGCGCGCGGTCCAGGCCCTCGAGCGGCGCGCGGCGCGGCTCGCCCGCCTTGGCCAGCACGGGCTGCAGGGCGGTCGGCAGGTCGGCGAAGAGCTTGGGGTCCGGCTCCGACAAGTCGGTCGGGTTGCGCAAGGCCAGCAGCAGCCTGCCGCTGGCGTCGCCGATGGTCAGGCGGTTCACTTCATCGACGGGCACCGCGAGCACCGCGGTGCGGGCCGGTTCGGCGCGCTGCGCCTGCTGCGCGCCGGTCTTGTCGGCCGACTTGGACGGCAACCCGTCGACGGACGCGTTGCCGAATGCGAGCACCCGCTTGCGCGACAACAGCAGGCGCGCCTGGCTGCGGTCCACATCCTTGCCGTCGGACTTGAGCGTGATGAAGACGTCGACGAAATCGCCCGGCTGCAGCTTGTTGCCCACGCCCATGACTTCGTCGGCCTTCACCGCGACGGCGCGCTCGCCTTCGGAGATGCGCAGCGCGAGGCCCGAGACCAGCTGGTTTTCCATCACCGGCGTGCCTTCGGCGAGGTCCAGCACGGGGACGCGGCCGGTGGCGACGGTCAGGTCCTGGAACGCGCCTGCCGGATTGATCGTCAGGCGCTCCACGCGCAAGGCATCGGCGGGAATCGCCTGGCCCGCGGGCAGAGGCTTGGCTGCCACCACGACCGGGTAGACCTGCGCCTGCTGGGTCTTGGTGGAAGCGGTCGAGGGGGCGGTCGTCGCCGCGATCGGCGCGGGCGCCTGCCGGCTCAGCATCCAGGCATAGCCGCCCAGTGCGATGGCCAGGAGCACCAGGATGGCTGCGAGGATTTTGGTGAGATTGATCATGGGCGGCGGGCTGAGGAGTGAGAGCAAGCAATCATGAAAAGTGAGGAATGAATGGCCTGCGGTGACAGAGGCAGGAAGCTGCTAGCTCTGTCGTCCCCAGACCATCCATGCCGCCGTGGCCATTGCCAGATAAGCCGCGTAGGGAATGAAGCGAGCCCGACGGCGCGAGGCGCTGCCGTTGGCTGCGGAAGTCGGGCCCGCAAGAATCAGTGCGAGCCGCGGAGAAAGGGGCCAGCGTTGCAGGGCGAACCACAACGCGCCGTGGACGCCGGCAAGGAGGCTGGCGACGATCCAGATGGGGGCCAGGGCGGTGAGGCCGACCCAAAGTCCGAGAGCGCCTGCGAATTTCACGTCGCCTGCTCCCATGAGACCGAAAGCATAGAAAAGCAGGAGGAAGCCGAAGCCGGCGCTTGCGCCGAGCAGTGCCTGAGTCCAGTCGATTCCGAACGGCTGCATCCCGAGGGCGAGTGCTGCGAGAGCCACAGCGGCTCCGGCGAGCACCAGCCAATTCGGGACGCGGCGCTGTCGGAAGTCATAGACGGTGACGAAAAGAAGCCAGAGCAGGCATCCAAGTGCCATTGCTCGCTCTTAACCGCCGTTTCCGGTACCAGCAGCGGGGGTCAATGCACCGCTGATTTGCGTAAAAATATTCCTGAGTGCGGTGCCCACTCCAGGAAGCACAGTCACGATCGCAATTGAAATGAGCCCCGCAATAATTCCGTATTCAATTGCGGTTGCGCCTTCTTCATCGCGCAGAAAACGAGTAATAGAGCTGAGCATGATTTACCCCTTGAGGAGAGTTGAACAACGACTGACGATGTGGATGTTATACAGCGTAACTCCGTGTATCAACAAGACAAACCCGGGTGGGTGAGGTCCTTCGTGTGATACTGGAGAAGTACGTAGCAGGATGGCGGCCAGCCTCCTGCCACCCAGTCCAGAACGATCCTGGTCAGGTTGGTTAACAATCGAGAGACGTATTTTTCCCTCTGTAAACCGGCCCCGGCCTCCCATGAAGATGGGAGGGGGCGTTACGGGGTCGGGAACGCGCGGAAGGGGGGTGTTACGGGAACAAACGTGTTACGTGTTACGTAGCACGGGGTCCGGAAAGGCGAGTTGTAACACCCAAAATAGGCGCTGCGCATGCGCAAAAAATCACAGATTCGGGGGGTGCCCTCGTCACCGAGAGGGCCTGAACTCAGGTTCAGCCAAGGATTTCTTCGTGGAAGAGCTTCCACTCGGTACCCTGCCGCAGCCAGTACTGGCGCCGGGTGCGTCCGCTCTTCTCGCCTTCGAAAACCTCTCCGAAGGTGGCGACCATGGTGTCGTCGCCGTCGCGCCAGTGCAGGTACGACATGTCCTTGAACTGCACGCGTTTACCTTGTGCATATTCCACTTCGTCGTGGAGCACCGAAATACCTTCGGTCGATTTTTTGCTATTGCGCTGGAAATCCGGCAAATAGAATTTCTTCAATTGCGCTTCATTTCCGCTGGCTCTTGTATCTTTCCAGGCGGTAATTGCGCTGGTAAATGTCTGAGCTTCTTTTTCGGCCTGCGGCGGCGATATCCATTGCAGGCTGCGCGCGGTGACCACCGGCGTGGCGCCGATCTGCACCTTGCGCAGCAGCTGCTTCAGGTCGGGGTTGGCCATGACCACGCAGCCGTCGCTCGCCAGCGGCGCCCGCGCGAACTGCTGGGGCGGCGTGCCGTGCAGCCAGATGCCGCCGCCGGTCTTGCCGCGCCGCACGTCGTACGGGTTCGGGTAGTTGATGGGCAGGGCGCCCGCGCCGTAGAAGTCCTTCAGCGACTTCGGATCGAGGCTGCTGGTGATGTAGTACACGCCCAGCGGCGTGCGCGCATCGCCCTCGGTGACCTTGTCGGTGCCCGACTTGCCCACCGAGATGTAGTAGTCGGCCACCAGCTTCAACCCCTTGTCGGAGTTCTCCAGCAGGTAAAGGCGCGAGCGCGAGGCGTCTACCGCGATGGCGTAGCGGCTGCGCGTGGAGAGCGACAGGAACTGCGAGGGCACGGTGCCCGCGGGCGGGCGCTCGCGCAGGGCCTGCAGGCGGCGGCGCGATTCCTCGTGCAGCTCGGACATGGCCGGGTTGCCGCGCAGGCGCGCGATGCTGGCGTTGTCCGGGAGAGAATTGGTGGGCGGCACCTGTGCCGCGAGCAGGTCGCCGTAGACGAGTTGCGCGAGCTGGAAGTTCGGATAGTCCCGCACCAGGTCGCGCGCCTTGGCCAGCGCGGGGCGGGCCTGGCCGCGGCCGAACATTTCGTAGACGGAAATCAGCCGGGCTTCGGCGCTGCCGGCTTCCTGGATGGAGGCGGCGGGCGCGGACCTGCGGCTGGGTTTGGCGGCGGTTGCGGCGGAAGCGGTCCGCGTCTCCGCCAGCGATGCCTTCTTGCCCTTGGCCTGCACCGACTTACTGCCCCTGGCTTCCTTGGCGGAAGACCGGCTGCCCGCCGCATGCGCAGCGCGGCGATTGCCGGCGGCCTTGTCGGCACTCTTGCTGGCCTTGGTGCTGCTGCTGGTCTTTGCGCTGCCTGGCTTGTTCGATGCGAAGGCAGCGCCGGGCGCCGTCAGCATCAGCGCCGACGCGGTCATCAGCACTGCCAGCAGGTTCCCGCGGCGCGGGAACGGAGGATTCTGAAGCCGGCCGCGCCGGACGATGTCTGTCACTAGCCGCCGACGCTTTCCTTGCGAATGTGCCATTGGTTGCCCGAGCGCTGCAGGTCCAGCGTCTTGCGGCTCGAAATATTGAGGCTGTCCGCGCGATAGATCTGGCGGAACTTGGCCGTGGCGTTCTGGCCGTCGACCTTGATCACGAGGTTCTCGATGTTCACGCTGATGCTGGACTTGCCCACGATGCGCGCGCGCCGGTCTTCTTCCCAGGCCTTGCGGCTCTGGCCGCCGCCGGGGGTGAAGTCGGGGCCGTAGGCGGCCAGGTAGCGATCCATGTCCTGCCCGGCCCAGGCCGAGGCCCAGCCGCGAACGGCGGTTTCGATCTCGGCGGTGGCGGCCGGTGCGGCGGCAGGGGCCGATGCGGGAGCCGGTGTGGCTTCGGGCGCCTTGGCCGGTGCGGCGACAGGTGCGGGCGCGGCGGCCACCTTGGCGGCCGGTGCGGGCGCGGGCGCGGGGGCGGGCGTCGGCGCAGGTGCTGGCGGTGCCTTGGCCGCGGGTGCGGGACGCTCCGGCGCGGCCGCGGCGACCAGCACCGTGGGCTTGGCGCCCGGCGGCGTCGGCGTGAAGAGCGTGCGGATCACGGCCAGCTTGGGCTGCACCGCGGTGTTGTTCTGGTCCAGCTGCAGCGCCTTGCTGTAGGCCTGGCTCGCGAGCCGCGCATACACGTCGCCCAGGTTTTCCTGGGCGGTGGCGTAGCTCGGGTTGGTGCGAATGGCGCTTTCCAGCGCGCCGCGGGCCTTGTCGAACTGGTTCTGGCTCGCGTAGATCACCGCGAGGTTGTTGTACGGCTCGGGCAGTTCGGGCGCGTCCAGCGTGAGCTGGGTGAAGGCGGCGATCGCCTCGGCGCGCTTGCCGGTGTCCAGCTGGATCACGCCCTTCAGGAAGCGCATCTGCGGATCGCGCGGCTTGTCCTTCAGGAATGCGTCGGCCTTCGTCATCGCCTCGTCCAGCTTGCCGGCCTGCATGAGGCGGTCGACGTCCTCATGCTCGACCGCGGCCAGTGCCGGGAGCGCCACGCCGCAGGCGGCGACGGCCAGCAGCAGTGCGCGCACGGTGGGAGAAAAAGGAAAGCGGGCGCGAGGCCGGTGGCTCTTGGGCATTGCGGACAAGACCTCGTAGGGGGTGGATAACGCAGCGGGTTGGCGGCAAGGATTGTAAGTGGGCCAGTTAACCTTCAGACACAGGGATGACGGTCTTTCGTCTTGCCCGCAACGGCCCGGCCCCGGGCTTTCCCCCATGGGGTGCCGGGCGCCCCGCTGCCGGACGCAAAAAGCAGGCCCGCGCAGTACAGTGCCGCCGTGGACCGCCTCCAAAGCATCGAAACCTTCGTTCGCGTCGCGCAGACCCAGAGCTTCGCGGAGGCCGCGCGCCAGCTGCGGGTGGCCAATTCGGTGGTCACCACGCGCGTGAAGCAGCTGGAGGAGTTCCTCGGCGCGCCGCTGTTCCACCGCAGCACGCGGGTGGTCCGACTCAGCGACATGGGCCAGGCGTTCCTGCGCGACTGCACCGAGCTGGTCGGCCGCGCCAACGACATCGTCGACCAGATGCGCGATGCGCGCGGCACGCCCTCGGGCACGCTGCGCGTCCATGCGCTGACCGGCATGGTGCTCGGCCGCTTCGCCTCGCTGCTGCACGAGTTCCACACCACCTACCCCGACATCCACCTGGAGCTGATCGTGAGCGATGCGGTGGTCGATCCGGTCAAGGCCGGCGTCGATTGCGCGTTGCAGATCTTTCCCGCGGCCTCGCAGGAGCTGGTGTCGCGGCCGCTCTTCCCGGTGCGCCGATTGCTCTGCGCCACGCCCGCGTACCTCGAGGCACACGGCACGCCCGCCACGCCGCGCGAGCTGCACCGCCACAAGCTGGGCCTGTACTCCGGTTACCCCACGCGCGACCGCTGGACCTTTCACCACAAGGGCGAGCAGATCACCATCTACCTCGCCGCGGCGCTGCTCACGAACAGCGTTCACCTGCTGCGCGAATACGCGCTGGAGCACGCGGGCATCGTCTGCCTGCCGACGCTGGTGGCGGGCGATGCCATTGCGAGTGGCGAGTTGCGCGTGGTGCTGGCGGAGCACCAGCTCTCGTCGTTCTCGCTGAGCGCGGTGTATGCGGGCACCTCGCGCAATGCGCTGAAGCTGCGGCTTTTCATCGAGCACATCGCCACGCGATTCACGCGCGTGCCGCCTTGGGACGCGCCGCTGATCGAGCGCGGAATGATTCCGGCGGAGCTCATCGAATTCAGCCGATCCAGTGGATAGCGTTCCCGGGTAAACCCGGCCGATTGTTCGGAGACTCCGAATAATCCTCTTCCAAACTGGTCCCTACCGGTGCGGCCGCATGGCTCCTAGAGTTCGTCCACCACAGGAGACGACCGCCATGACAGCCACCACCTACCAGACACGCTTCGGCTCGCTCAAGCATTTCGAGAAGGGCCACGTCGAGCCGATCGACGACGACGTGCGCCACTACGCGTTCTCCAATTGCTTCGAGATCGCCAGCATCAGCCAACCCTACGAGAAGGTCGTCTTCGGCCAGAACCAGATCTACGTGCTCGAGACGCTGCGCGCCGAAGGCACCTCGCCCTGGTTCACCTGCGCGCACGACGAGTTCGCGCTGGTGATGGACGGCCAGGTCGAAGTGCACCTCGTACAGCTCGATGCGAGCCAGGCCGTCGCCGACAAGGAGAAGAACGGCGCCGTGCTCGTGAAGGGCGAACCGCAGGGCAAGAAGATGGGTTGGATGAAGCTCTCGCGCGGCCACCAGGGCCTCTTGCCGAAGAACACCGCCTACCAGTTCCGCACCGCCGGCGAGCCGGGCGTGATCGTCCTGCAGAGTTGCAAGGGCGATCTCTCGGTAGAGAAGTGGGCCGACATCTGCCAATCGCATTGAACGCAGCACGCACCCAGGAGCCACACACCATGAACGCCCCCGCAGAACTCGCCCGCGTGATCGCATCGCAGCCCGACGCCACGCTCGGCTACAAGGACTTTTCGCTCGGCAGCTTCCGCTTTCGCCGCGACGAATATTTCGTGCACATCGGCTGGAAGACCCGCGACGGCCGGCCCATGAGCCACACGCTGGACGCCGGCAACTACCTGCGCGCGCTGATGCGCGACGTGGCCTGGGGCTTCTTCTACGGCTGGGTGAATTTCGACGACGTGTTCGGCACCGTCAACCACTACGACTCGGTCGACCTGTACGCCGGCAGCTTCAACGGCACGATGAAGGACGCGGGCATCGACCTGCTGGAGAACTTTCCGACCGCGCAGATCCGCGCCACCTTCGAAGCGATGCTGGACGACTGGACCAACGAGGCCTTCGACCCCTTCAGCGCGCCGCAGGAAACCGGCTCGCCCTACGGCCGCAAGAGCGGCAACAACACCGCCAAGATCACGAGGGCGCGCGAGCTGGCCAAGCGCTGCGTGGGCCTGAAGGGCGACCTCGACCTGCGCAGCGACGCGCGCGGCGCGCCCATCAACCGCGCCTTCGCCGACGTGCCGCAGGGCGAGCCCGCGCTGCACCCCGAACCCGGCTTCGAGAACGAGGTGCACGCCTTCAACCTCTTCGGCTTTTTGAGCCGTTCGCAGGTCACCTGGAACCCGAGCTTCACCTCGGTGGTCAAGCACAGCTACATGTGCCCGACGACCGAGGAGCACATCCTGCCGATCATCCACGGCAACGACCGCGTCGAGTGGTTCTTCCAGATGACCGACGAGATCCATTGGGACTGCGGCGACAAGAACACCGGCAAGCCCATGGCCCGCGTGATCATGAAGGCCGGCGACATGGCCGCCATGCCCGCCTACTGCCGCCACCAGGGCTTCAGCCCCAAGCGCTCGATGCTGCTCGTGTGGGAGAACGGCTCGCCGAGCCTCGTGTACGAGATCCAGAAGGGCGAGAGCCCGGAGATTCCGGTCCAGTTCTGACCGGCTCCTTTCTTCCTGCCGAACGCCCCCCATCCAACTCTCCCCGCGCGGGGAGGGAGAGGAAACTCATGCCTGCTTCGTCCATCCGCCACCAGCTCTTCATCGACGGCCGCTTCGTCGACGCCGAATCCGGCGAGACCCTCGCCACGCTCAACCCGCACGACAACACGCCCATCGTGAATGTCGCGCTCGCGGGCAAGGCCGACGTCGACAAGGCCGTTGCCGCAGCAAAGCGCGCGTTCCCCAAATGGAGCCGCATGGCCGCCGCCGACCGCGGCCGCATCCTGCTGAAACTCGCCGACCTCATCGAGGCCAACGGCGAAGAGCTCGCGCGCCTCGAATCGCTGGACACCGGCCACCCGATCCGCGATTCGCGCCGTCTCGATGTGCCGCGCACCGCCGCGTGCTTTCGCTACTTCGGCGGCATGGCCGACAAGTTCCAGGGCGAGACCATTCCGGTCGAAGAGGGCTTTCTCAACTACACGCTGCGCGAGCCCGTGGGCATCGTCGGCCAGGTGGTGCCGTGGAACTTCCCGCTGATGTTCACCAGCTGGAAGATGGCGCCCGCGCTCGCGGCCGGCAACTGCATCGTGATGAAGCCGGCCGAGATCACGCCGCTCTCGTCGCTCCGCATCGCCGAGCTGATGGCCGAGGCGGGCCTGCCGCCCGGCGTGGTCAACATGCTGCCGGGCCTGGGGAGCGTCGCGGGCCAGTACATCGCCGAGCACCCGGAAATCGCCAAGATCGCCTTCACCGGCAGCACCGCGACCGGCCGGCGCATCGTGCAGGCCAGCGCGGGCAACCTGAAGAAGGTGCAGCTGGAGCTCGGCGGCAAGGGCCCCAACATCGTGTTCGAAGACGCGAACCTGCAGGCCGCCGTCAACGGCAGCGCGTGGGCCATCTTCCACAACCAGGGGCAGGCCTGCATCGCGGGCTCGCGGCTCATGCTGCACGAGAAGATCGCCGATGCGTTTCTCGAGCAGTTCATTCCGCTCGCGAAATCCATCCGCCTCGGCAACCCGCTCGACGACAACACCGAGATGGGCCCGCTCACCAGCGCGCAGCACCGCGAGCGCGTGTTGAGCTACGTCGAGGTCGCGCAAGGCGAGGGCGGCGAACTGCTCGCGGGCGGCAAGTCGCCCGGCGGCGATCTTGCGAAGGGCTGCTACGTCGAGCCCACCGTGATGCGCGCGAAGTCGTACAAGGACCGCGTCGCGCAGGAAGAAGTCTTCGGCCCCTTCGTCACCGTGCTCACCTTCAGGAACGACGAAGAGGCGATGCAGATCGCCAACGGCACCGACTACGGCCTGGGCAGCGGCCTGTGGACGAACAACCTGCAGCGCGCCCACAAGGTCGCGCGCGACCTGCACGCCGGCATGGTCTGGATCAACAGCTACAAGCGCGTGAACCCCGGCTCGCCCTTCGGCGGCGTCGGCCAGAGCGGCTACGGCCGCGAGATGGGGTTCGATGCGATGCGCGAATACACGCAGGTGAAAAGCGTGTGGGTGAACGTCGACGCGCAGATACCGCCGCACTTCGCGCGCTGACGTCCCTACCCCCCAAACCTCCCGGACCCCGCGGCAACCCCATACATACAAGAGACGGAGACAACCATGACATTCAATCGCAGGCAATTCACGCAGGCCACCGCCGCGCTCGTGGCCTCGGGCGCGGCACCCCTGGTGTTCGCGG
The DNA here is from genome assembly GCF_979257995.1 of Variovorax sp. AC194. Lineage (NCBI taxonomy): Bacteria > Pseudomonadati > Pseudomonadota > Betaproteobacteria > Burkholderiales > Comamonadaceae > Variovorax > Variovorax sp. AC194. Next base: position 1,335,717 of record NZ_OZ409823.1, read on the forward strand.
CCGACACGCTCAAGATCGGCTACGTCTCGCCGCAGACCGGCCCGCTCGCGCCCTTCGGCGAGGCCGACAAATGGGTCATCGAGCAGATGAAGACCGCGTTCAAGGACGGCATCAGCGTCGGCGGAAAAAAGTACGCGGTGCAGATCGTGCTGAAGGACAGCCAGTCCAACCCCAACCGCGCGGGCGAAGTGGCCAACGACCTGATCCTGAAGGAGAAGGTCGCGCTCGTGCTCACCGCCGGCACGCCCGAAACCGCCAACCCGGTGAGCGATGCCTGCGAGCTCAACGAGGTGCCGTGCATCTCCAGCGTGGTGCCATGGCAACCGTGGTTCTTCGGGCGCAAGGGCGATCCGGCCAAGGGCTTCAACTGGACGTACCACGTGTTCTGGGGGCTCGAAGACGTCATTGCCAACTACACCAACGGCTGGAAGACGCTCGCCACCAACAAGAAGGTCGGCGGCCTGTTTCCGAACGATGGCGACGGCAATGCGTGGGGCGACAAGGAGCTGGGCTTTCCCAAGCCGCTCGCGCAGATGGGCTTCACGCTCACCGACCCCGGCCGCTTCCAGAACGGCACGCAGGACTTCAGCGCGCAGATCGCCGCGTTCAAGAAAGAGGGCGTGGAGATCGTGACGGGTGTCGTGATTCCGCCCGATGCCAAGACCTTCCTCACGCAGGCGCGGCAGCAGGGCTTCAAGCCGAAGGTCATCACGCTGGGCAAGGCGCTCTTGTTCCCCGGCGCGATCGAGGCGCTCGGCGACCTGGGCGATGGCCTCTCGACCGAGGTGTGGTGGAGCCCGTCGCATCCGTTCACATCGAGCCTCACGAAGCAGAGCGCGAAGGCCCTCGCCGAAGCTTATGAAGCCGGTGCGAAGAAGCAGTGGACGCAGCCCATCGGCTTCGCGCATGCGCTCTTCGAGGTGGCGGCCAATGCGCTGTCGCTCGCGAAGTCGCTCAAGGCGGGCGACGTGCGCGATGCCGTCGCATCGACCTCGATCGATTCGGTGGTCGGCCCGGTGAAGTGGGGCGGGCAGGGCCCGTTCAAGAATGTCAGCAAGACGCCGCTCGTGCTCGGCCAGTGGGGCAAGGGCAAGAAGTACAAGGTCGAGCTCACCATCGTGAACAACGAGGCGGCCAAGGGCATTCCGACCGGCGGCACGCTGCGGCTGCTCTGACATGGCGCTGCTGGCACTGCATGCCGTGAGCAAGGCCTATGGCGCGCTCAAGGTCACCGACGACATCTCGCTCGCGGTGACCGAGGGCGAGACGCTGGGCATCCTCGGGCCGAACGGCGCGGGCAAGACCACGCTGTTCAACCTGATCTCGGGCGATGTGCGCGTCGATGCGGGGCGCGTGGAATACGCGGGCCGCGACGTGACGCGGCTCAAGCCCCACCAGCGCTGCCACGCGGGCATCGGCCGCAGCTACCAGGTGCCGCAGCCGTTCGGGAACATGAGCGTGTTCGAGAACCTCGTGACGGCGGCGTGCTTCGGCGGGCAGCAAACGGAGCGCGAGGCATGGCGCACCGCACATGAAGTGCTCGAGCAGACGGGCCTGATGGCGCATGCGAACAAGCCCGCGGGCGGCCTCACGCTGCTGGACCGAAAGCGCCTCGAGCTCGCACGCGCGCTCGCGACGAAGCCGCAACTGCTGCTGCTCGACGAGATCGCGGGCGGCCTCACCGAGCCCGAGGCCGCGGTGCTGGTCGATGAGCTCAAGCGCATCAAGGCGCGCGGCGTGACGATGATCTGGATCGAGCACGTGGTGCATGCGCTGCTGTCGCTCGCGGACCGGCTGTTCGTCATCAACTTCGGGCAGAAGCTGGCCGAGGGCGAGCCGCGCGCGGTGATGAACGATCCGGAAGTGCGGCGGGTGTACATGGGGATGGAAGCATGAGCGCGCCGCTGCTCACGGCGCACGGCCTCAAGGCCTTCTACGGCGACGCACAAGCGCTCTTCGGCATCGACTTCGCGCTCGCCGCCGGCGAACTCGTCGCCATCATCGGCGCCAACGGTGCGGGCAAGTCGACGTTCCTCAAGAGCCTCACGGGCCTCGTTCGCGCGCCTCGCGAAGCGATCCATTTCAAAGGCGAACCCATCGGCGGATTGCCGCCCGGCGAGATCGTCCGCCGCGGCCTCGCGATGGTCCCCGAGGGCCGCCGCCTCTTCCCCAGCCTCAGCGTCGAAGAGAACCTCCTCATGGGCGCCACCGCCAACCGCAAGGGCCCATGGAACCTGCAGCGCCTCTACGCCCTGTTCCCCATCCTCGCCGAGAAGCGCCATCACCCCGGCACCTCGCTCTCGGGCGGCCAGCAGCAGATGGTCGCGCTCGGGCGCGCGCTCATGAGCAACCCCGAAGTGCTGCTGTGCGACGAGCTCTCGCTCGGTCTCGCGCCCATCGTCATCCGCGAGATCTACGCGGCCATGCCGACCATCACGGGCGAGGGCATGACAGTGGTCATCGTCGAGCAGGACGTGACGATGGCGCGCCAGGTGTCGCAGCGCATCTACTGCTTCCAGGAGGGCCGCGTGTCGCTCGAAGGCAGGTCCGCCGACCTCACGCGCGAGCAGATCTCGCAGGCCTACTTCGGCATGGAGGCGGCCCATGCTTGAAACCCTGGTTCAGGGCGTGCTGCTCGGCGGCCTCTACACATTGTTCGCGCTCGGCCAGTCGCTGATGTTCGGCGTCATGCGGCTCACCAACACGGCGCAGGGCGACTTCATCATCCTGGGCGCGTTCGCTGTGATCGCGGGCGTTTCATTGACAGGCGATGCGGTGCCCTGGCTCGTCGCGCTCGCGGTGCTGCCCATCGCCTTCGCATTCGGCTATGCGCTGCAGCGCTACGTGCTCAACGGCACGCTGGGCAAAGACCCGCTGCCTTCGCTGGTCGTCACCTTCGGCCTGTCGATCGTCATCCAGAACCTGCTGCTCGAACTGTTCTCGGCCGACCCGCGCGCCATCGAGACGAACGGGCTCAACACGCAGGGCGTGGCGCTCGGCGATTCGCTCTCGCTGGGCGTGCTGCCGCTGATCGTGCTGGCCATCGCGGTCGTCGCGACCGGCGCGCTGCAATGGCTCTTCGCGCGCACGGCGCTCGGCCGGTCGTTTCGCGCCGTGTCCGACGACCGCGAGATCGCCGAGCTCATGGGGCTCGATGCGAAGAAGGTCTACGCCTTCGCGACCGCCATCGCCTTCGTGCTGATCGCCGTCGCGGGCGCGCTGCAGGGCATGCGCACGACCGTGTCGCCCTCGGACGGCCCGCTGCTGCTGCTCTTCGCCTTCGAGGCCGTGATCATCGGCGGCATGGGCTCGTTCTGGGGCACGCTCGCGGGCGCGATGATCCTCGGCATCACGCAGCAGATCGGCTTCAGGCTCGATCCAGGCTGGGGCATCTGGTTCGGGCACATCGTGTTCCTGGTCGTGCTGGTGCTGCGGCCGCAAGGCCTTTTTCCAAAGACACGTGGATGACCACCATGCCCCCACCCCTCATCGACGTCGAGCGCGCCACCGCCGCGAGCCGCGCCGCGCTCATCGCCGGCATCGCGCTCGTGCTCATCGCCGCGAGCCTGCCGTTCTGGGGCGAGTCGAGCTGGATGCGCGAGTTCGTCGAGATCGCCTGCTACTTCATCTTCGCGATGATGTGGAACCTGCTCGCCGGCTACGGCGGCATGGTGAGCATCGGGCAGCAGGCCTTCTTCGGCTTCGGCGGCTACGTGATGCTGATGCTGGGCAACTTCGCGGGCGTCAATCCGTTCGTCGCGATCCCGTTGGGCGCGCTGGCCGCGGGGCTCATCGCGGTGCCGGTGTCGTTCGTCGCGTTCCGCCTGTCGGGCGGGTACTTCGCGATCGGCACCTGGGTCATCGCCGAAGTGTTCCGCCTGAGCTTCGCCAATGTGTCGGTGGTGGGCGGCGGCTCGGGCACCACGCTCACCGCGCTGCGCGGCATCGAGAAGGCCACGCGCGAGCGCACCACCTACTGGATGGCGCTGGCCTGCGTGGTCGCGGCCATCGCGCTCGTGTACCTGTTCCTGCGCAGCAAGCGCGGGCTCGCGCTGCTGGCGATTCGCGACAACGAAGTGGCGGCCGAGTCGCAGGGCGTTCCGGTCGCACGCATGAAGCTCGCGGTGTACGTGGTCGCGGCCTTCGGCGCGGGCCTGGCGGGCGCGCTCTATTTCGTGGGCAACCTGCGCATCAGCCCCGATGCGGCCTTCAGCGTCAACTGGACGGCCTTCGCCATCTTCATGGTGGTCATCGGCGGCATCGGGCGCATCGAGGGGCCGCTGGTGGGCGCGCTCATCTTCTGGGCGCTCAACAAGTTCCTGAGCGACTACGGCACGTGGTACCTGCTGGGCCTGGGGCTCCTGGCGATCGTCGTCACGCTGTTCTTCAAGCAGGGCCTCTGGGGCTACGCGCAGCAGCGCTGGGGCTGGTCGCTTTTTCCGACGCAGCGCCGGCTGCTGCGCGCGCCGGCCGGGGCTACTTCTTCGCGGGGTTGATCGTGTACTCGATCTTCGTGCGGTCCTTGTACGGATCGTTGTCGAAGTAGTTCTTCTCGTGCGAGATGCGGATCTCGTAGCCGTCGCGCACGCCCTCCAGCGACGCCGAGCTGTCGGTGGTCACCGGCGCGAACGTGGGCTTGTGGAAAGCCGCGACCGCCTTGAAGTCGTCGGTGCTGAAGGCCTTGATCGCCGCGCTCGTCACGCGGCCCGCGCCGTCGGTGTCGACGCTCACGTCGGTCATCGCGGTGTTCGGCGGCACCGCGACCAGCGCCGCCAGCGCGGGCGGCAGTTCGCTCGCGCCGCTTTTTTCCTGGATGCGGTAGTGCAGCCCGCCCTTGTCGTTGGGCTCGCCCTTGGCGGCGGACGACGCCTCCATGCTGCTCACGACCCAGGCCGCGACGAGCAGGATCGGCGCCGCGATGGCGCACACGAACAACAGAAAACGAAGGCGATCCTTGGTGTGAAAAAATTCGATCATCGGTGCTGAAATTCCCTCTGGTGACTGCGCCGCAACGCCACCTGCGGCGCACGATCGCGCGGATGCTAAAGGCCCCGCGTGAACCTCCTTCGGACTTGCGCGGCGCAGCACGATCCTGTAACGTTTGAAACAATGTGGTGACATTTCATCACTTCTTTCATCGCTCTGGAGTCTCCCTTGATGATCACCAAACGCCGCTTGCTCGAAGGTGGCGCCGCGGCCGTTGCCACTTCCCTTTTCGCGCCCAGCGCCTGGTCCCAGCAAAAGCCGGCGGCCGCCGAAGCCGCATGGCCCACCAAGCCCGTGCGCATCCTCGTGGGCTTTCCCGCCGGCGCCTCGCCAGACCTCGCGGCCCGCGCCATCGCCGAGCCGCTTTCGAAGATCCTGCGCCAGCCGGTCACGGTCGAGAACAAGCCCGGCGCGAGCGGCAACCTCGTGGCCGACCAGGTGGCCAAGGCGACCGACGACCACACCATCGGCGCGCTGATCAACGGCAACCTCACCATCGCCAAGCTGCTCAACCCCGCGATCCCGTTCGACCCCGAGAAAGACTTCGCGCCCGTCGGCATGGTCGGCACCGCGCCGCTGGTGCTCGCGGTCTCGGGCAATGCGACCGGCAAGACGCCGGCCGACCTGCTGCTGTGGGCGCGGAACCTCGGCACCGGCGGCAAGTACGGCACGCCGGGCGTGGGCACCGTGGGACACCTGGGCATGGAACTCCTCAAGAGCCGCGCCGCCATCACCGCGCAGCACAAGCCCTACACCGGCAACCCGCAGGTCATCGCCGGCCTGCTCGCCGGCGAGATCCAGCTGGCGCTGCTGCCGCCGGGCCTGGCGCTGCCGCACCTGAAGTCCGGCAAGCTCAAGGCGATCGGCGTCACCTCGCCCGAGCGCAGCCCGCTCGCGGGCGAACTGCCCACCATCCGCGATGCCGACGTGCGCGGCGCTGACCTCGAAATCTGGACCGCATTGGCCGCACCCGCGGGCATGAACAAGAACGCCGTCGCCAAGCTCAGCGCGGCGCTGGCCGAAGTGACCAGCCTGCCCGACGTGGCGCAGGCGCTTTTGAAGACCGGCTGGCAGGCGCAGCCCGGCACGCCCGAGGCGCTGGCCCGCCGCATGCGCGCGGACACGGCGCGCCTGGGCGGCGTGATCATCATGAAGGGCATCCACTCGGAGGCTTGATTCGCCCCCAGGCTGCGCGGCACTTCGTGTCCGCTTCGCCTACCCCCTGCCGGGGGCAAAACCTGAGGCCCGGCGAAGCCGGTTCCTCGGTGTTTCCGGCCTTGGGCCGCTGTGCGCGAGTTGCCTAGAGCAGCCGCGACACCTGCCTGGCCGCATCGATCAGCGCCGGCAGCATCGTCTCCTGCATCACCTTGGCGCTCGTGCGGTTCGCCTGCCCGCTGATGTTGAGCGCGGCCACCATGCGGCCCTGCTTGTTGACGATGGGCGCGGCCACCGAGATGAGGCCCTCTTCGAGCTCCTGGTTCACGAGACACCACTGTTGCCTGCGCGCCTGCGCGACCTTGGCCATGAGCGCGTCGATGTCGGTCACCGTGTGCTTGGTGAGCGCCTCGATGCTCGAGGCTTCGAGCCGCGCGCGCACCTCGTCATCTTCAAGATCGGCCAGGAGCAGCCGGCCTAACGACGTGCAATACGCCGGCAGCCGCGAGCCCACGCCCAGGCTGATGTGCATGATCTTTTTCGTCGGCACGCGCAGCACGTAGACGATGTCCGTCGCATCGAGCACCGCGGCCGAGCACGACTCCTGCACCTCTTGCACCAGCGCCTCCATCACCGGCTCGGCGCGGTTCCAGATCGGCATCGACGAGAGGTACGCGAACCCGAGATCCAGGATGCGCGGCGTGAGCGTGAAGAGCTTGCCGTCGGTCACCACATAGCCCAGCGTCTGCAGCGTGAGCAGGATGCGCCGCGCGCCCGCCCGCGTGAGGCCGCTGCCCGCGGCGACTTCGCTCAGCGTCTGGCGCGGCGCGCTCTCGCTGAACGAGCGGATCACCTGCAGGCCGCGCGCGAACGACTGCACGTAGCTGTCGCCGGGGGCGGGTGTTTCAGGTGGTTTCGTGATGGTTGTCATGGGGGGCGATTCTCTCTAGAATTCATTATACGAACAAATGTTCTGTATGCGAACATTTTGAGTCGACCTCTTTCGATCCCCCTTCCGTTCCTTTTTCGATCCACCCGGAGACAAGCTTCATGATCAACAAGATCGCGCGCTCGGTCGCCGATGCCCTCGCGGGCATCCCCGACGGCGCCACGGTTCTCATCGGCGGTTTCGGCACCGCCGGCATTCCCGGCGAACTCATCGACGGCCTCGTCGAGCAGGGCGCCCGTGACCTCACCGTCGTCAACAACAACGCGGGCAACGGCGAGACCGGTCTCGCGGCGCTGCTCAAGGCCGGGCGTGTGCGCAAGATCATCTGCAGCTTTCCGCGCCAGGCCGACAGCCAGGTGTTCGATGGCCTCTACCGCAGCGGCAAGATCGAGCTCGAACTCGTGCCGCAGGGCAACCTCGCCGAACGCATCCGCGCAGCGGGCGCGGGCATCGGCGCCTTCTTCTGCCCGACCGGCTACGGCACCGAGCTCGCGGGCAACCGCGAAACGCGCGAGATCGACGGCAAGCAGTATGTGCTGGAGTACCCCATCCACGGCGACGTGGCGCTCATCAAGGCCGAGCGCGGCGACCGCTGGGGCAACCTGGTCTATCGCAAGGCCGCGCGCAACTTCGGCCCGGTGATGGCCATGGCCTCGAAGAAAACGGTGGCCACCGTGCACGACATCGCCGAGCTCGGCACCCTGGACCCCGAGACCGTCGTGACCCCGGGCATCTTCGTGCACCAGGTGGTGCGCATCGAACGCGTGGCGACGCAAGCCGGCGGTTTCAAGAAGGCAGCATGAACATGACCACCCCGACCACCACCTACACACGCCGCACCAAGGACCAGCTCGCCGCCCGCGTCGCGCAGGACATCTTCGACGGCGCCGTCGTCAACCTGGGCATCGGCCAGCCCACGCTCGTGGCCAACCACCTGCCTGCGGGCCGCGAGGTCATCCTGCAAAGCGAGAACGGCATCCTCGGCATGGGCCCCGCGCCCGAGGCCGGCGAAGAAGACTACGACCTCATCAACGCCGGCAAGCAGCCCGTCACGCTGCTGCCGGGCGGCTCGTTCTTTCACCACGCCGACAGCTTCGCGATGATGCGCGGCGGCCACCTCGACATCTGCGTGCTCGGCGCGTTCCAGGTCTCGGCCACCGGCGATCTGGCGAACTGGCACACCGGCGAGAAAGACGCCATTCCCGCCGTCGGCGGCGCGATGGACCTGGCCATCGGCGCCAAGCAGACGTGGGTGATGATGGATTTGCTCACCAAGCAGGGCACGAGCAAGCTGGTGCAGGCATGCACCTATCCGCTGACCGGCATCGGGTGCGTCAAGCGCGTGTACTCCGACCTCGCCACGCTCGAATGCACGCCGCAGGGCCTGAAGCTCGTCGACCTCGTCGAAGGCCTCAGCCGCGAAGAACTCGAGAAGCTCGTCGGCTTGCCGATCGCTGCCTGACCCGTTCAACCAATCAAGAGACAGACCACATGACCAACCAAGCCTTCATCTGCGACGCCGTTCGCACCCCCTTCGGCCGCTACGGCGGCTCGCTCAGCAGCGTGCGCACCGACGACCTGGGCGCAGTGCCCCTGCGCGCGCTGATGGAACGCAACAAGAACGTCGACTGGCAGGCCGTGAGCGACGTGCTCTACGGCTGCGCCAACCAGGCCGGCGAAGACAACCGCAACGTCGCGCGCATGTCGGCGCTGCTCGCGGGCCTGCCGCTCGAACTCGGCGGCGCGACCATCAACCGCCTGTGCGGTTCGGGCCTCGATGCGGTCGGCACGGCAGCCCGCGCCATCCGCGCCGGCGAAGCGGGCCTCATGATCGCCGGCGGCGTCGAGAGCATGAGCCGCGCCCCCTTCGTCATGCCCAAGGCGGAGAGCGCCTTCAGCCGCAACAACGCGGTGTACGACACCACCATCGGCTGGCGCTTCGTCAACAAGCTCATGAAGGCGCAGTACGGCGTCGACTCGATGCCCGAGACCGCCGAGAACGTGGCCACCGACTACAAGATCGAGCGCGAGGCGCAAGACCTGATGGCGCTCAACTCGCAGCTGCGCGCCGTGGCCTCGCAGAAGTCCGGCTTCTTCGATGCCGAGATCGTGCCCGTTACCGTGCCCCAGAAAAAGGGCGACGCCCTCATCGTCGACAAGGACGAGCACCCGCGTGACACCACGCTGGAGGCGCTGGCCAAGCTCAAGCCCATCGTGCGCCCCGACGGCACCGTGACCGCGGGCAATGCCAGTGGCGTGAACGACGGCGCCTGCGCGCTGCTGCTGGCCGACGAAGCCAGCGCAGCAAAGCATGGCCTCACGCCCCGCGCCCGCGTGGTCGGCATGGCCACCGCCGGCGTTGCGCCACGCATCATGGGCATCGGCCCGGCGCCCGCCACGCAGAAGGTGCTGGCGCTCACCGGCCTCACCATCGACCAGATCGACGTCATCGAACTGAACGAAGCCTTCGCGGCGCAAGGCCTCGCGGTGCTGCGCCTGCTGGGCCTGAAGGACGACGACGCGCGCGTGAACATCAACGGCGGCGCCATTGCGCTGGGCCACCCGCTCGGCGCGAGTGGCGCGCGCCTGGCCACCACCGCGGTGAACCAGCTGCACAAGGGCGGCGGCCGCTACGCGCTGTGCACGATGTGCATCGGCGTGGGGCAGGGCATTGCCGTGATCCTGGAACGCGTCTGATGGCGAGGGTCGGCCTCGCGCGGCGCGAGCTGCTGCTCGGGCTGGTCGCAGCAGCGGGCTTGCCCGCTTACGCGCAGCAGAGCGATGCCAAGCCGATCCGCATCGTCGTGCCCTTCGCGGCCGGCGGCGGCAACGACGTGTTCGCGCGCCAGATGGCCAAGGGCCTGGGCGAGCTGCGCAAGTCCGGCGTCATCGTCGACAACAAGCCCGGCGCGGGCGGCAACCTCGGCACCGAGCAGGTCGTGCGCAGCGCGCCCGACGGCAGCACGCTGTTGCTGGGCCACACGGGCACCGTGTCGATCAACCCCGCGCTCTACAAGGGCCTGAAGTTCGATGCGCGCAAGGACCTCGTGCCCGTCGCGATGTTCGCGTCATCGGCGCTCGTGCTCGTGGTGCCCGCCGCATCGAAGGTGCGCAGCGTGGCCGACCTCGTGGCCGAGGCGAAGGCGCGGCCCGGCATGCTCGACTACGCATCCAGCGGCAGCGGCACCGGCGGCCACCTGAGTGGCGAGCTCTTCGCGCAACGCACCGGCACCAGGCTCAATCACGTTCCCTACAAGGGCACCAACCCCGCGCTCACCGACTTGGCGGGCGGGCAGGTGCAGATGATGTTCAGCGTCATCCCGCCCGCGCTCGCGCTGGTGAAGGGCGGGCGGCTGCGCGCGATTGCCGTCACTGGCGACAAGCGCCTGCCCACGCTGCCCGACGTGCCCACCGTGGCCGAAGCTGCGGCCAGCCTGCGCGAACTCGCGGGCTTCGAGAGCACGCTCACCTACGGCATCCTCGCGCCGCGCGGCACGCCCGATGCGTTCGTGAAAGAGCTCGCGGCGCAGATGCTGAAGGTGGCGGGAGAAAAGGAATTCCAGTCGCGCCTCGATGTGGAGGGCGCCGTGCCCTTGCTCGGCGGACCCGCCGAGTACGCGGCGCTCATCGCGCGGGAAAGCGCGATGTGGGCGGCGATCGTCAAGAGCTCGGGCGCGGTGGTGGAGTAACCGCAGCCCGAATCGGGCGGGCACAAGAACCGCCTGAGAGAAGTTTCAAACCAAGAGAACCGAAAGAAGAGGATCAGAGGATGAAGAAGTCGAACACAACGCGACGCGCCATTGGCGTGGCCGCCGCACTCGCGCTGGCCACCGCCGCGCTCGCGCCCGTCACCGCATCGGCGCAGGCCGCACAGGCAACATTCCCCACCAAGCCCGTGCGCATCATCACGCCGTTCCCGGTCGGCGGCGGCCCCGACGGCGTTGCGCGCCTGGTGGCCGACAAGCTCTCGCGCGCCTGGGGCCAGCCGGTGGTGGTGGAAAACCGCCCGGGCGGCAACGGCTTCATCGCCATCGACGCCTTCAAGCGCGGCGCCAAGGACGGCCACGACATCATCGTGCTCGACAACGTGCACCTGGCCGCGTACCCCGCGCTCTTCAAGAAGCTGCCCTACGACAGCGCCAAGGACTTCGACACGCTGCTGCCGCTCTTCAAGACCTACTTCTTCTTCACCGTCGCCACCAACAGCAAGTACAAGACCGTGGGCGACCTCATCGCCGACGCCAAGGCCAACCCCGGCAAGCTGGACTACGGCTCGTGGTCCGTCGGCAACCCCGTGCACCTGGGCTCGGAACTCTTCGAGTCGGCCACCGGCACGCAGATGGAACACATCATCTACAAGGAAACCACGCAGCTCTACACGTCCGTCGCGACCGGCGAGCTGGCCTTTGCGCTGGGCAGCAGCGCCACCGCCGGCCCGCTGCAGCGCGCGAACAAGCTGCGCTTTTTGGCCGTGGCCGCGCCCCAGCGCAACGCTGCGTTCCCCGACGTGCCGACCGTCGCCGAATCGGGCGGCCCCAAGGGCTTCGAGGTGATCGGCTGGAACGCCATTGCCGTGCCCAAGGGCCTGCCCGCCTCGGTGACCGAGAAGATCAAGCGCGACATCGAGAAGGGCCTGGCGGAACCGGACGTGCTGGAGAAGTTCAAGAGCTTTGGGTACGAGCCGTTTCCGACGACGCGGCCGCAGTTCGATCAGTTCGTGGCGAGTGAGACGAAGCGGTTTGGGGATGTGATCAAGAAGGCGAATGTTTCGTTGGATTGATTGCTGCCTGAAGCCCGGCTTGCTGCTCCGTACGCCGCGCGGAGTGGCCGCCAAGCCTTCTTGAACACCGCCGAACTGTTCGCGATCGAAGGCTGCTGACCGACGTCAATATCGATCCGCGTCGGCGGCAATATCTTCCAGTCGCCACCGCTCGCTGATGGAGGCGTGCCGGCAATGGCAGTACCAACGAGTTGCGCTTCCACCTCTCAATTTCGACGTGGATGACAAGTGCCTTAAAAACGTGAACGCTTCGCTGAATTAACGAATGGCGTTGGTCCTTCTCTTTTAGTACAGGCTCTTTGCGGGATAAGAGAAGCGTTGCTGCATATCCCAACTCGTTTAGCTCTCGCGTTGACTTTTATATTTTAAATAGTCGATCCCAAGTGCGCTTATAAATTCTGGCCTTATAAGTTTGACAAGTTTCTCATACCTTATCTCTGCAAAATGCGCGCCTTCGGCATAAGACGCCACTTGGTATGGGCGGAACAAAAGGTCTATCTTTTCTTCGCTAAATACAAAGGCGGAAAAATCATCCCATTTTGCAGTTCCTGAATCCACCCAGTCTTTGTCGAAGCCGGCGTGCGATTCTTTAGTTGTCGCATCGGTCATCGCTGCGTAGAGTTGATCTCTTGCTTCGTCTTGAATTACTCGCAGCCCCTCGTCGGCATCCAGAAGGATTTCTTGCAACGATTCTATTTGAATCAAAGGTTCCAGTAAGAAGGAAAACGTCTCGAAATGAAGGTTTGGGTGCGCGGCTCCGGCGCCATACCAATGGACGGCATATTGAACCGTTGCGATTCGACCTTTAATGCTGGGCTCGCCGCAGTGAGCGTCGTATGTATTCGTTCGATGAAATTTGTCCTGCCCATAGTTATATAGAGCTGGCACTTGCGAAAGCTTGTCTGCACGGTGGAGAAATATGCGAGAGAGAAAGCGGCCGCGCAAGTATTCCCCAATTTGCTTAGCATTTGGATATGTTTTTGAGTTAAATGTTAGAAATTGAATTTCTATCTCATATCCCGGCAATCCTTCCCAACTCTCTCGAAATACGCTTGAGTTCCAATACAAATCTTGTTCTTGTTGCTTTTGTTTGACCTCTAGGCCTAGTCGAGTAAGCTGATGAAATAGTGAGTCGAATACCTTTTCTTTGCATTCGCTGTCAGCATGAGAGATGCATTGAATTGACTCGAGTTCAGGAGGGACCTCTATTTCGTCCAAAAGAACGGGCACAATATAAATGTCGTCGATTAGCTTTTCCGACAATTTATCCAGCGCGATTTTTATTTCTCTTTGCACATAGCCTCGGCGGTTATACGAGTTTGTTGAAACAAACAATACGACCAAGGCGGATTTATCTAGTGCTCTTTTGATTTCGAAATCCCAGTTTTGCCCAGGCTTGATAGAGTGACAGTCCATCCACACTTCAAGTCCTTTTAGTTTCAGCCAATCATAGTAAGGCTGAACGCGCTCACGATCAGCGGTGGCATAGCTAATGAAAACCGAATCATTTTTATCGTCGCTCATCTTATTGATTGCTGCTGCAATTTAAGTGCATCAAGTTTGGGAGATGTCAAAGCTTATTCATTTGGAAATGACTAGCTCGTACATGCGCTTCCTATAGGCCATCAGGCGCTGATTCACAGTCAAAAGGTCATGACTGAGTTCATCGTATTTAGGAAATTGCGATTGGATTTCTTGGGGTGACTGCTCACCGAAATCGATGTGAACAGTCTTTTGCTCGTACCACCTTCTGAAACGAGCTTGCCATTTTGTAAGATGTGGTCGAAGCCCGTCATTTAGCACCCCTATTGACATTCCAATGATTTGCTCTGTGCCTTTGCGCCTGAATTTGGCTACCGGAACATCCTTAATCAACTCTCTTGTGACGGTAAAAAATGTGTGCCATGAGTCGTAAATCTCGGAAATCACATCGTGATCTAAGTCAATGGGGAGTCCAATTTTTCTCGTACTCAATTCCACCCATATCTTGTAGGCAATTTGTCGATCAACTTCGTTTAAGGTAAGTTTAAACTTATTAGTGCCAAATCCCACTTCGGCCTGATCAATCTCGAATTTTCTAAAATAAGAGCGATGCCTGAACCACTGCCAGAAAAGTACTGCAAAGACTAAAATAATTATCCCAACCGTGATTGGGGTACTTATTGAGAAGTGAACTTCTAGCGGGGCGACGACAAAAAATTCGATTAGCCGGTTGGGCTCGGGCGCGAGCGCAGCTGATGAGTTCATTATTGCGCTTTATTGTAAATAAATCGAGGTGCGGAATTATTGATCAAGTGGCTTTGATTGTTTCGTCTCCAAGCTGCTTGCTCAATTGCCGTGTGAAGCATTGTTGTGTGACTTGGATAGTCGATCCATCGAGCATAGCAATTGGTTTCCTGCGATCCAAACGGAATTAAATTGTCGTTGAATCTGCTTGGGTAGAGATCGCTCAATGGATTGAAGGACGGCAGCCGGATTCCAAGCAGGCCGTTTGCAGGGCCGTTAAAAGAAGATCGAAGTGACGCGGCTATTTCCCAGTCAACATATCGCCGCCCCCAAGTTTGCCGGCCGAGCATTACTAAGGTTATGGATGTGCCAGCCAAATATTGCTCTCGAATTCGGCGCATGACGTAATCAGTGCTTGTGCTATTGATAATGTCTGGTTCTAGATCGATCCCTAAAGCCCGATGAGTGAAAATATTCGCGTCGTCAGAAAATCTAGCAATGAAACTTCTAACTTCCCATTCATCGGCATGGTGATACGAGATAAAACACCTTCGCTTTGGCGGAGGCAAAAGGGATGCGAGTAAATTTTTTGGGTAACTCATTTTAAAACCGGCCCTCGGCTCTAAAGCTGGAATATTCACCTTCTCCGATAATGATGAAGTCCTGCAAAGGCATGCCCAGCAGTTTCCCGACCTCTACCAAGCGCTCCGCAATTTCAATATCCGCCTGAGAAGCCTTGCAAGTCCCCGAAGGATGGTTGTGCACCACGATCAATGAGTGCGCCCGCGCAAGCATCGCGTTGCGATACAACTCCACCGGGTCCATTAACGTCTGCGTCCCCGTCCCGATCGCAGCGAGTTCATAAGAAAGAATCTCCAACTGCGGATTCAAATGCAGCACGACGACCTTCTCCTTGGTCTCGTCCTGCATGTCCTTGAACAGCGCGAACACCTGTCCGGGGCTCTCGACGGGTTTGTTCAGCAGGTCGTCGTCCACGCGCTTCCTCGTGAACGTGACCTTGAGTTCTTTCAGATAAGCCATCTTCCGTTCCTCCGTCGAGCGGTGCCCGCGCATTTGATAGTGCGCAGGATTGTGATGCACGCACCCCGCCGCACCCAGCCGCGACCCGTTCGCCGCAGGGCGCCGTCCGCTTCTTTCACACGTGTGTGACTGCAAGCCCGCAGAAGCACTTGTTACTTCCTGACGCCGGTGATAGGTACCCCGACTCAAACCCTCCCGCCCGAGAGGCAAAGCGGTACCACGCCACAAAAATCCGGCGCATTTGGGGTACTCCCGCCCGGGTATATGCGTAACCGGTACGCGTACTTACATTTTTCACTTGCAAGCGAGAAATCAACGGCGCGCGGAGGGAGGAGCAAGCAATTGCTGCTGCATTCGGGCGCCTGGCCCGATCAATGACCGCAAAACACGTTGAAGCCATGAACAAAATCTTCCGGACCCTTTGGAATCCCGCGCTGGCCACCTGGGTGGCCGCGCCGGAAATCTCGCGCGGCCCTTCGCGCTCGTCCAGCACGGGCGGCGTGCGCGCCGTGGCAGCGGCGGCGGCGCTGCTGGTGTGCGTCGTGCCGGTGCTCGCCGCCGGCGGCGCGGGCGGCGTGCCGGTCGGCGAAACGACGCTGAACGGCGGCGCGGGCGGCAGCGATGGCGCCGGGGGCAGCGGCGGGCTCAACGACAGCACGATCGGCGCGTTCGGCGGCGCGGGCGGGGCGTCGACGCCGGGCGGCGTCACGGCCGGGGCCAACGCCACCACCGGCGGCTTCGGCGGCGCCACGCCGGGCAATGGCGGCGCGGCCGGCGCGGCGAGCACGCCGGCCGGGCCGGGCGCGTTCCAGGGCGACGCGGGCGGCGCGGGCCAGGCGCAGACCGGCGGGCCGGGCCTGGGCGACGGCTACGGCGGCGGCGGGGGCGGGGGCTTCCAGGGCGCGTCGATTGGCAACAACATTTCCAACTCGGCCGACAGCTACACCGGTGGCGCCGGTGGCGCGGGCGGCGACGGCTACTGGGCGGCCGGCGGCGGCGGCGCGGGCGGGTACGGCTCGATCCTCAACGGCCCGCTCGGCAACTACACGGCCACGGGTTCTTCCACAGGCGGCGCGGGCGGGCAGGGCGGCAACGCGTTCTCGCAGGGCGGCGGGGGCGGCAGCGGGGGCGGCGGGTTCTATCTGAACTCGACCAACCCCGGGCTCACCGTGAACAGCACCGGTCCCATCGCGGGCGGTGCGGGCGGCGCGGGCGGGGCCGAACTGCCGGGGGCGCGTGCCAATGCCTCGGGCGGTGGCGGCGGCGCGGGCGGCATCGGCGCGACGCTCGCGGGCGTGGCGGTCACCTTCGGCAACAGCAGCGCGATCACGGGCGGCGCCGGGGGCGCGGGCGGTGCGGCGGGCGGCGGCGCAGGCGGCACCGGTTCGCCGGGCGCTGGCGGCGATGGCGGCGCGGGCCTCGCATCGACCGGCGCGGGCGCGAGCATCAACAACACCGGTTCGATCACCGGCGGCGCGGGTGGCGCAGGCGGCGCCAACAGCAGCGGCGGACCGGCCGGCGCCAACGGCGTGGGCGGCGCGGGCGTGACGGGGGCGAACCTGGCCATCGTCAACGGCGGCGCCATCTCGGGCGGCCTCGGCGGCGATGGCGCAACGCGCGCCGCGGCGGTCGCGTTCACGGGCGGTGCGAACAGCCTCACGCTGAATACAGGCTCGTCGATGACGGGCGCGATTTCGATCGGCGCGGGTGCGACCGCGAGCGTCATCGCGGGCGCCGCTGGCCTCACCGTCAACAACGCGCTGCTGCTGGGCGGCACGGGCACCATCGACACCAACGGGAACGACCTCGCGTGGACCGGCGCGATCTCCGGCGCCAGCGATCTCGTGAAGGCCGGCGCGGGCGTGCTCGCGCTCGGCGGTGCCGACACGCACACAGGCGGTACCAATGTCGCAGTGGGTACCCTGCGCGCCGGCGCGGCCAACGTCCTCAGCGCCGCGAGCGCCTTCACCGTGGCCTCGGGCGCGACGCTGGACATGGCCGGCAACAGCCAGACCATCGCGTCGATGGCCAACAGCGGCACGGTGTCGCTGGTGGGCACGGTGCCCGGCACCACGCTCACCGTGAACGGCCCGTGGGTGGGCAACGGCGGCACGCTGCGGCTGGGCACCGCGCTGGGCGGCAGCGCGAGCGCGAGCGACCGGCTCATCCTGAGCGGCCCCACCGCCGTCGCGAGCGGCACGACGAATGTGCAGATCACCAATCTGGGCGGCCTGGGCGCACTCACCACCGGCAACGGCATCGAGGTGATCAGCGCCATCAACGGCGCGACCACCACCGCGCAGACCACCAAGAGCGCGTTCGCGCTGGCCGGCGCGCATGTCGATGCGGGCGCCTACGAGTACCGGCTGTACGCGGCCGACGCCACCGGCGCGGGCGAGAACTGGTACCTGCGCTCGACCGCCGCGCCCGTCACGCCACCTGGTGGCGGTGGGGGCACGGGAACGGGCACCGGCACCGGAACAGGTACCGGCGTGGGCGGTGTGCCCGTGCCCACCTACCGCGCCGAAGTGCCGCTCTACGCCGCGCTGCCCGAGCAGCTGCGCCAGGCCAGCCTCGCGATGCTGGGCAACATGCACCAGCGCACGGGCGACGACCTGGTCGCCGGCCCCAACACGGCATCACCCACGCAGGGCTATCGCCAGGCCTGGGGCCGCATCATCAGCACCGACCGCACCATCTCGCAGGGCGGCACGGTGAGCCCCACAAGCAAGGGCCGCTTGACGGGCTTCCAGGCCGGCACCGACGTGTGGGCCGACCCGAACTGGCGCGTGGGCGTGTACGTCGGCCAGCTCGACGGCGACATGCGCGTGAACGGCTTCGCCAGCGGCCTGGCGAACCTCTCGGTCGGCAAGACCGACCAGAAGAGCGAATACGTCGGCGGCTACGCCACCTGGAAGAACAACAGCGGCCTGTACGTCGACGGCGTGCTGCAGGCGGGGCGCCATCGCTACACCGCATCGCCCACGTTGGGCATTTCCAGCGGCGGCAAGGGCAACAGCACGCTGGCGTCGATCGAGGTGGGGCAGTCGTTCGCCATCGCGCAGAACTGGACCATCGAGCCGCAGCTGCAGCTGGTGCACCAGCGCGTGCGGCTGGGCGACGTGGGCATCCCCGGCGCGATCGTGCAGCAGGACAGCCAGAACGGCACGCTGGTGCGCGCCGGCGTGCGCGTGAAGGGCCAGATCGCCACCGGCGCCGGCGTGCTGCAGCCCTATGTGCGCGCCAACGTGTACCGCGGCAACCGCGGCACCGACGTCGCGCGCTTCATCGGCCCGGCAGGCTTTGCGGACATCTCCACGCGCACCGGCGGCACCAGCACCGAACTCGCGGTGGGCGGCACGCTGCAGGTGAGCGAGAACGTGGGCGTGTATGCGGAGCTGGGCAAGCTGTGGAGCTCGAGCGGCGATTCGCGCGTGAAGAGCGGGGTGAATGCGAGCGTGGGGTTCAAGGTGCGGTGGTGATGGCCTTGACTGCGTGATCGCATGATCGCGTGATCGCGTGAAGCGCCGGCCCCGCACCGGCTTCGACTTCGCCTTCCTTTAAAGTGCGCCTGCCTGCAACGGGCAGGCGGCACGCAAGGGAAGGACCCCGATTGAGCACGACGAACGCAGTCGAAGCCGCGGCACTGGCCAGCATCGCCGAGGCCGAGCAGGTCATCGACCGCCTGCACGCCGCCAACGACCCCCTGCTCGAAGAGCACCTGTACGAAGCGTGGCTGCGCAAGGGCGAGGCGCTCGCCCAGCTCGGCCGGCACGGCGAGCGCGCCGAACTCTGCGATGCATTGATCGCGCATGCCGACGCCGCACCGGCCGGCCGCGCGCTCTGGATCGCGCAGGCCCTCAACGCCAAGGGCAGCGCATGGCGCGCGATGGGCGAGGCCCGGCGCGAGGTGCAGGCGTATGAAGAAGTCGAGCGCCGCTTCGGCGATGCGACCACGCCCGAGGTGCGCACCTGGGTGGCCCACGCCGCCTTCCAGCGCGCCGTGGTGGCCGGCTCCCTCGGCGGCGCGTTCGCCAAGGTGGACATGGTGCGCAGCTGCGAAGACATCGTGCGCCGCTACGCGGGCGATGCGCCCGAGGCCACGCGCGAGACCGTCGCGCGCGCCCGCATCTGGCGCGGCGAGCTGCTTGCCGACCTGGAGTACCCCGCCGAATCGCGCGAGGCTTTCGATGCCGCGTGGCGCGACCTGGCCCACGCGCCCGAGCCCTCCGTGGCCGGCTGGGTCGGCCACTCGCGCATCACCCAGGCCATGCGCCTGGCCGACGCGGGCCGGCGCGTCGAAGAGGCCATTCCCATGCTCGACGAAGTGCTCGCCGCCTACAGGGGAGACCCGCGCGAGGCGCTGCGCGAAGTGCATGCGCGCGCCGGGTTCCTGCGCGCCGACATGCTCGACGACGCCGGCGAAACCGAGCGCGCGCTGGCCGCCTGCGAAGACGTGCTGGCCGCGCATCTTGCCGACGAGCTGCCCGGCGTCGCGCTGCGCGCCTGCCGCGCGATGGCGTTGAAGACGCATGTGCTGTACCGCCTTGGCCGCGACGACGAAGTGCCTGCGGTGCGCGCCGCGCTCATCGCGCGCTTCGGCCATCACACCGGCGACGACATCGAGGAGCTGATGGCCGAGGTGATGTGCCGCACCGCCTACGACGCCGAAGCGCCCGAAGACGTGCTGCCCGCTTGCGACGCGCTGGACGCGCGCTTCGGCGATTCGACGCTCGTGCCGGTGCGGCGCTGGGTGGCGCGCGCCGGCGTGGCGCGCGGCCAGGCGCTGCGCGACATCGACCGTTCGGAAGACGCCGCCGCCCAGTTCGCAGCGGTGCACGCGCGCTTCGGCAAGCACACCGGCGAGACCGACGCAGCGCTCGTCCTCACCGCGACGCGCGCCGCCATGGCCGGCGCGAGCGTGCTGCGCGGCGCCGGCCGCAACGGCGAGGCGATCGCGCTGTACGAGGCGGCCGCATCGGGCGTCGATGCGAGCGCGAGCCAGGCGCTGCGCGAAGAGGCCCTGCACGCGCGCCTGCAGATGCTGGCCTTGCGCGATCAACCGCTCGACGCGCAGGCGCCGATGCTCGACGCGCTGGCCGCGGATTTCGGGCGCGACCCGGTCGCGGATCTGCGCAGGCAAGTGATCGATGTGCTGTATTCCCACGCCCACGAACTGCGCGAGGCCGAGGCCTTCGATGCGTCGCTCGCGGCCTACAACCGGCTGCTCGCGCTCACGGCCGAAGAGGCCGACGAGCAGGTGCTGCAGATCGTGGCAAGCGCGCTGCTCAACAAAGGTTACCTGTTGCTCAAGCTCGTGGACCGCCCGGAGGAGGCGCTCGCGGTGTACGACGAAATCGTCGCGCGCTTTCGCAACATCACCTCGGAGGCCATGCGCGACACCTTGTCCAAGGCGGCCGCGAGCCGCCAGACCTGCCTCGTCACGCTCGACAGGCTCTCGGGCGCGGATTTCGGCGGCGACTTTCCGGACCTGCCCGTCGAGAAGCTCGACGAGATACGCGCCACCATCACGCGCGGCTACGAGCTGGGCGAAGCCGGCAAGCAGCGCGAGGGCATCGCGCTGACCGACCAGGTGCTGGCCGAGCACATCGAAGCGAGCCACCCCGAGCTGCGCAACCAGTGCTCGCGCGCGCTCGTCAACAAGACCTACATGCTGCAGCAGCTGGGCCAGCTCGAACGCGTTGTCGCGTGCGCGGACGAGATGGACGCGCGCTATAGCCAGGAGCTGTCGATGTCGATCCAGGAGCGCGTGGCGCTGTGCCTGGGCTACAAGAGCGCGGCGCTCGACAAGCTCGGGCGGCATGACCAGGAGCAGGCGGTGTACAGCGACATCATCGCGCGCTGGAGCGACTCCAACGTGATCGATCTCCGCCGCCGCGTGGCGCGTGCGTTCTATTGCCAGGGCCTGACCTACAAGCAGGCCGGCGACACCGAGGCCGCGCTGGAAAGCTACGCGCGGCTCCTCGGGCGCGACGGCCACGCGAAGGACGCGACGCTGCAACTGTGGGTGGCCAAGGCGATGATCGACCAGGCCAGCGTGCTCGGCCAGCAAGGCGACCAGGCGGGGCGCGCCGAGGTCTACAGGACGCTCATCGGCCGCTTCGGCGAAAGCACCGACGCGCCGATGCGCGAGCGCGTCTTCAACGCGAGCGAATGGCTCGCCGAGGCGTATGGCCTGATGGGCCGGCACGAGCAGCAGTACATGACGATCCGCGACACGCTGCGGCGCTTCGGCGCGCAGATGCCCGAAGCGCAGCGCGCGCGGCTCAACCACCGGCTGGGGCCAATGACGCTCGGGCGGTTCGCGCGCAAGCTGATCGATCGCGTCAAGGGCACCAGACACTGAACGGAAGGAGCATCGACATGTGGCCATTCAAGAAGAAGAAAGAGCCGTGGGAAGACAAGTTCGCCGCCCTCGCGCCGCTGGTGCTGGCCTCGGACCAGGTGATGGGACCGAACCGGCTGCCCGTGTGCTTCGCCTACCGGGTGAAGCCGAACAACCCGTACGACTCGGGCTGGATTTTTCAGAGCGGAAGGGAGAGCCAGAAAGTGCTCGATGACAACCCGCCGAAAATCTGCCCGCTGAATTCCTTTCTCAAGATGGACCCGTCGCTGAGCGCGGTCACCGACAAGCCCGTTGGGTCGGCGTGGGAACGCGACAGCGCGGATGCGGCCTGGAAAGAGGTGTTCGGTTTCAAGCCGGGCGGCTGAGCCGCCGGCTCGAAGGGGTTGATGGGAAAATCGGGCGACGGATCGCTGACGCCGCCAGCACGCCACCCCCCCATCCCCACGCATCGCATGCGAATCCACGAGCTGAAACAAAAACTGCGCGAAGCCGGCGCGGGCCCGAGCCACGAGCAGCGCATCCTGCGGCTGTGGTCGCACGCGCTGCCGCGCGACAGCGGCCGGCGACTGCCGCACAGCTTCTTTCCGTCGTCGCTGATGGAGGCGCTGCCGGCCATCGAGGCCGAGCTCGCGGGGCTCGCGCGCATTCACACCGTTCACCCCGGCGCCGATGGCTCCGAGCGGCTGCTGGTCACGCTTGCGGACGGCCAGACCGTGGAGAGCGTGCTGCTGCCGCGCGATGGTTTGTGCGTGTCGTCGCAGGTCGGGTGCGCCGTGGGGTGCCAGTTCTGCATGACGGGCCAGGGCGGCTTGCTGCGCCAGGTGGGCAGCGCCGAGATCGTTGCGCAGGTCGCGCTCGCGCGCACGCGCCGCAAGGTGCGCAAGGTCGTTTTCATGGGCATGGGCGAGCCGGCGCACAACCTGGACAACGTGATGGAGGCGATCGAGCTGCTCGGCACCGTGGGCAACATCGGCCACAAGAACCTGGTGTTCTCCACCGTGGGCGATCCGCGTGCGTTCGAGCGGCTGCACCAGGAGCGCGTGAAGCCGGCGCTCGCGCTGTCGCTGCACACGACCAAGGCCGGGCTGCGCCGGACGCTCCTGCCGCGTGCGCCGAACATGACGCCCGAGGAACTGGTCGATGCCGGCGAGCGCTATGCGCGGGCGACCGGCTATCCGATCCAGTACCAGTGGGCGCTGCTCGAAGGCGTGAACGACGGCGAGGACGAGATCGAAGGCATCGTCAAACTGCTCTCGGGCAAGTACGGCGTGCTGAACATGATTCCGTTCAACGCGGTGGACGGCGTGGCGTTCAGCCGGCCGTCGTGGGCGCGCTGCGAGCAGGTCGCGCGCACGCTGCACGAGCGCGGCATCCTGACGAAGCTGCGCGATTCGGCGGGGCAGGATGTTGATGGCGGATGCGGCCAGCTGCGGGCGCGTGCGGCCGGTGGCGCGCCGGTGGTGCTTCGGCGGGGCGCTGCTGCTACTGCTGTTGCGATTGCTACTGCCGGCTCACCGCAATGAGCGTCCACACGATCACCACCAGCTGCGCGAGGTTGATCAGGATGGCGGTGATGTGCGTCTTGCGGAACCCCGGAATCGCGTCCATGTAGTTGGACTTGATCTGTTCCCCGAGTGCGTCCATCTTGGGGATGACTTTCTTGCGGAGCACGATGGCCATCGCCGCCAGCGCCGCCGCACCCGCGGCGATGCCGAAGCGCCCCGCGAGCGCGAAGCTGATCGCCGTCGCGCTGGCCGTGATGAACGCGCCCACGTAGTAGAGGTTGAAGAAGCCGCGCACGAAGCGCGCATCGAGCGGCGTGTCGTGCTTGAGCACCAGCAGCGGGATGGAGCCCATGATGAAGTAGGCCGTGGTGACGAGGAGGGCCACCGTGAAGAAGAGGGCGGCGAACATGGCTGCGGGCATCCTGGTTTTCTCCATGCTTTGCGATGGGGCGTTCGGCGCGAAAGCGGCCAGCGTGGGGCCTTCGAGGCGGCCATGCCGGTTGGAAAATATCCGGTGACGCGCCCGATACGGATTGGGCGTCGATCTGCCGGGACAAGGCAAGGGGGCTTCTATTTAGACGCCGGTGGCACGAAGACTTCGCGCCACCCGCAACGCCCTAGAACAGACCTTGCTGCGCCGTGGTCAGCGCCATGAAGCTCTCACCCATCGGCTGCAGGAGCGCGTCGGCAATCGGCTGGAGCTGCTTGCCCAGGTAGTGCTCGTAGTCGATGCGCGACTGGCGGTTCTCCATGGGCTCGGGCCCGCTCTGCGTCATGACGTACCGGATCCAGCCGCCGTTCTGGTACTGCCTGGGACGCCCGAGCTGGGCGTTGTAGTCGTCGGCAACCCGTGCCGCGCGCACCTGCGGCGGCACGTTGACCTGGTAGGCATCCAGGCGATGGCGCAGGCGCTTGCGGTAGACGAGCAGGTCGTCCATCTCGCCTGCGAGCAGCGCCTCTGCATAGTCCGCGACGAACGCCTTGTAGGGCTCGCCGTGGAAGATGCGCGAGAGCAGCCCCTCCTGGAACTGGCGCGCCAGCGGGGTCCAGTCGCTGCGGGCCATCTCCAGGCCTCGGTAGACCATCTCCTCCTTGCCCTTGGCGTCGACGCTCAGGCCCGCATACCGCTTCTTGCTGCCCACCTCCGAGCCGCGGATGGTCGGCATGAAGAACTTCTTGTAGTGGGTGTCGAACTCGATCTCCAGGAAGTTCGCGAGGCCGTGCTGCTCGCGAAGGGATTGCGTCCACCAGGCATTGAGGTCTCGCGCCAGCGTCGCCGCGATGGCGTGCGCCTCTTCGTTGGTGTGGGTGCGCCTGAGCCAGATGAAGATGGAGTCGGTGTCGCCGTAGATCGCGGCGTAGCCTCGTTTTTCCACGAACTCGCGTGTGAGCTTCATCATCTCGTGGCCGCGAAGGGTGATGGCGGAGACGAGCTTGGGGTTGAAGAAGCGGCAGTCGGCCGCGCCCAGCACGCCGGCAAAGGAGTTCATGAGGAGCTTCAGCGCTTGCGACAGCGGCTCGTTCTTTTCCCGCTTGGCTTCGTCCCGCGCGCGCCAGAGCGTGGTCACGATTTCCGGGAGGCAGTGCTTTTCGCGCGAGAAGACGGTGCCTTGCGGACCCTTGACGGTCATCGCCGGGTCGGCGGCGTGCGTGCCTTCTACGAGGCCCACCGGGTCGACCAGGAAGGTGCGGATGATCGACGGGTAGAGGCTCTTGTAGTCCAGCACCACGACGGAGTCGTAGAACCCGGGCTTCGAATCCATCACGTAGCCGCCGGGGTAGGCCTTGCTCGGGATCTCGCCCACGTTCGGCGCCACGTAGCCCAGGCGATGCATGCGCGGCAGGTAGTGGTGGCTGAACGCGGCGATGGAGCCGCCGAAGTGGTCGGCCTGCAGGCCCGTGGTCTGGGCGCGCTCCATCACGAACTGCAGCAGCTTGGCCTTCTCGAAGATGCGCAGGACCAGCTCGCAGTCGCGGATGTTGTAGTGCGCGAGCGCGGGCTTGTCTTGCTGGTAGCGCCGCTCGATCTCGGCCATCTTGTCGTAGTCGTCGCCGATGGCCTTGCCCTCGCCCAGCAGCGCTTGCGAGACGGTCTCCAGGCTGAAGGAGGGGAAGCTCCATACGGCAGCCTTCAGGGCGTCGATGCCGTCGATGATCACGCGGCCCGGCGTGGGCGCGAACAGGTAGCCCTGCTTGCCCGGGTGCGTGCGCCATTCGATGGGCCGGCGCTCTCGCCCGAGAAGAAGCGGCGCCCCGCAGTCGTTGGCCGTCTTCTGGAGCACCCGCAGGTCGAACTGGATGACGTTCCAGCCGATGAGGACGTCCGGGTCGTTCCGCTCGAACCAGTCGTTGAGCTTCTCGATCATGGCCTTGCGGGTCGGGCAGTAGACGAGAGAGAAGTCCACGGGCTCGCCTGGCTCGGCTGGCTCACCGGGTTGTTCGTGCGGCGGCTCGCCCAGCATGAAGACGACACGGTCGGGCATGCCGTCCAGCGCGATGGAATAGAGCGCCTCGTGCTGGCTCGTCTCGATGTCCAGCGACACCACCTTCAGCACCGGCCGGTACTCGGGCGCGGGCTTGAGCCTGCAGTCGACGAGGGTGGCGCGGTCTGCCTGCCCTCCTTCCACCAGCACGCCGGCGGTGATGAAGCGCTCCATCAGGTAGCGGTCGTGCGGGCGCACGTCGGCTTCGAGGAGGGGAATGCGCTGCGCCTGAAGGGTGCGCGCCAAGCGGCCGAGTTGGCGAAAGTGCTTCGCGTAGACGCCGACGACGGGCTCCTGCTGGAAGGTCTTCAGCTCGAGCTCACGGACCTCCATGCCCGGCATGGCCGCGAGGTGCGCCTCCACCTCTGCCCTGTGCCGGGTTGCGACGAATGCGACCGAGGTCTGCGCGGGCAGGACGACCTTGACCGGTCCGCCATCCGTTGCGAGCCAGTATTCGATCTCCGTGCCGGCCGGCGCGTCCCGCCAGTGGCGGGTGAGGATGAAGCCCTTGAGTTCGGTGGATATCACGGGCGCGTGGGACTTGGGAGGAATCGGGTGCGGCAGGAGAGAGGGACTTGGGCGCGGCCGATTTTCGCCCGTTGCGAAGTCTGCCGTACCAGAAGCGCGCGCAACGCGTCGGCACTCGGCTCGGCAACCCACCGCGGCCTGGGGCCGTCACGGATCTGCCTTTTGGCCCCGCGAGACTTGGTCAGGGTTTTCCCGCATCCACGGGACAGCCCCCTCCAAACAACTCGCAAAGAACCAATCATGAAGACCTCGCAACTCGCCCTCGCCGCCGCACTCGCGGTGCTCGCCGTCACCACCGCCCAGGCCCAGCAATCGTCTGGCCGCAGCCGCGCGGAAGTCGAAGCCGAAGCCGTCGCCGCCGCCCATGCACCGAACCAGAACGTGACCCGCGGCTCGCGCGGTGCGGACCCGTTTGTTTCGTCGGCCGACTCCGAAGCCATGTACAAGCAGGCCGTGGACACCGCCCACGCACCGGACCAGAACGTGACCCGCGGCTCGCGCGGTCCGGACCCGTTCACCGCGCAGCGCGACCCGGCCCAGGTCTACCAGGAAGCCATGGCCACCGCCGCCGCACCCGATCAGAACGTGACCAGCGGCTCGCGCGTGAACAGCAAGGTCGTCTCGACCATGCAGAACCCGGTGCTGCAATCGGCGCAAGGCAAGTAAGTTCGGTATTGCAGGCGGCGCTGCGTGCGCCCGCGCGGGCGCGATGATGGGAGTCGCAATATGAGAGGACTCCCGCAAAAGAGCGAGAGCGGACGCGGCCGATGATGCCGCTGCGCTCTTGCCTTGCATCGCTCGCGCAGCGATGCGAAGCGCCCAAGGCTTCAGCCGCTCAGGCGTAAGCCTTCGAAGACAGCTTCTGCAGCATCGCGGTCTGCCGCACTTCCTCGGAATCGCGCAGGCTCTTGGCGGCGCGGGCGGCCACATAGGCCACGTACAGGGTCTCGATGGCCTTGGCCCAGTCGTGCGCCTTCTGGGAAATGCCTTCGGGTTTGACGGCCGCTCCGGTCACGGCGTTGGTCGAGAGATCGTCGTCCGGTCGCGCCGGCACGTCGAACCCCACCTTGCTGAGGATGTTGGCTTTCTGAAGGATGGTGAGCATTCGGTTGCCTCTCTGATTTCTCTCTCTGATCGCTTTGCATTAGCAGATTAGTGCTACTCGGTGCGGGGCGCTATCAGCCGAATGACGTATGCGCCTGTCGTCCAACACCGGGTTCCCTTTGGCTGCTTTCAAGTTTCGTGCCATGAACAAACGGGCCGGCCTCCCGGCGGCGCGCGTTCGTTGCATGGAGTGTCTCTTGCGCATGACCCCTAGTTGGGTCGCAGGCCCCGCCGAACGATCAGGACTTACCCTGAATGACAGGTTCAGGCGGCCGTGTGCTGCCACACGAGCGTGGCGGCGGTCAGGTCTTCGAGCGCGCTGCCGACGGCCTTGAACACGGTGCGTTCCGCATCACCGTGGCGGCCCGCGCGTTCGCCGCGGCAGAGGTCGGCGAGCGTGCCCTGCACCTCCGGCGCGCGCAGGGTGCCGGCCGCGATCGCATCGAGCAGGTCGCCCGATTTCTGCAGGGCCTCGTTCGTGTCGATGAAGGTGCGCGCGCCCGCGAAGCACTGCACGTCGGCCTCGCGCATCGCGGGGGTGAAGCTGCCGATGAGGTCGAGGTGCGAGCCCGGCGCGAGCCATTCGCCGCGCACCAGCGGGGAAGTGGCCAGCGTGGCGCAGCTGACGATGTCGGCATCACGCACGGCCGCTTCGAGATCGACCGCCGCCTGCGCATTCCAGCCCTCGGCACGCAGCTGCGCGGCCAGCGCCTCGGCGCCTTCGGGGCGGTGGTTCCACACCGTCACTTCATCGATGGGCCGCACGCTCGCATGCGCGGCCGGCAGCATGCGCGCGATGCGGCCGGTGCCCAGCACCAGCAGGCGGCGCGCATCGCTTCGCGCGAGGAACGAGGCACCGAGCGCCGACGCCGCGGCGGTGCGGCGCGCGGTGATCTCGTTGCCGTCCATCATCGCCAGCGGTACGCCGGTGCGCGCGTCGTACAGCACGTAGGTCGCATGCAGGCCCGGCAGGCCGCGCGCGCTGTTGCCGGGAAAGATGTTGATGGTCTTGATGCCGAGAAAGCCCGCATCGCTCCACGCCGGCATGATGAGCACGGTGCCCTTGCTGCCGCCTTCCGCATTCGCGGTCTCGATGCCGTGCACATGGCGCGGCGGCACCTGCGCCTCGGCCGCGAAAGCCGCGCGCAACGCGGGCACGAGTTTCTCGAAACCCAGGGGCGCGCGGGTGGCGGCTTCGTCGAAGTGCTTCATGGTGTCGGCGAACGCATCGCGGCGTCGAAGAAGTCTGTCAGCGCCTGCTGGTAGGTGGTGCCGAACCGCGATGCGGACATCGGCTCGAGGTGGCCGGCGCCCGGCACTTCGATCAGCCGCTTGGGCTCGCGCGCATCGGCGAAGAGGCGCTGCGAATGCGCATGCGGAATCACGCCATCGGCCGTGCCGTGGATCAGCAGCAGCGGAATCGGCGAGATGGCGGCCACGTATTTCGACGCTGCATAGTCGTCGTTCACCAGGAGGCCCGCACCCGAGAGCTTGTCGTTCGCGATCGAGGAATACGAGTAGAAAGTCGACTCGATCGCCGCCGCCTTCACGCCGGCCCGGTTGCCCGAGCCGACCACCGCGATCGCGTTGGTCCCGCCCAGGCTTTGCCCGAAGACGAAGAGGCGCCCGGCATCGACATCGGCGCGCGAGCGCACGTAATTCAGCGCGGCGCTGGAATCCTCGAACACGCCCTTGGGCTCGGGCACGCCTTCGGATTCGCCGTAGCCGCGGTAGTCGAACACGAACACGTTGTAGTCCTGCCTGGGCAGCCACGCCACGAAGCGCCAGTGCGCCGACATGTTCTGCGCATTGCCGTGGAAATGCACCACCGTGCCCTTGGCTTCCTTCGCCTCCTTCGGGCCCTGCCGGCCCACGGCGGGAATGAACCAGCCGGTAAGGCGCGTGCCATCGGCGCTCTGGAACTGCACGCTTTCGTAGCGCAGGCTGAGCGCGTCAGGCGTCTCGTAGCGCACGTGGTCGGGGTAATAGAACATCGACTGCACGCAGCCGCCGAGGAACAGCGGCACGGCGCACAGCGCGAGCTGCCACCAGCGGCGCTTCGGTGCCGTCATGGCTCGCCCGCGGACCGGCGGTTTTCCGCCAGCATGTTGCAGAAGAGCGCGCCTTGCTCGATGGCATCGTCCAGCGCGATGTGCGTGTGCGGCAGCTTGTCGAACCATCGTCTGGGCATCGCGCGCTTGGTGCTGTCGCGGTAGTCGAGCCTGAGCATCGCCATCGCGAACGACTTGACATCGAGCGCCGAGTGGCTGAACGGGCTCTCGCCCGCGAAGCGCATGAGGTACCAGTAGACGAACAGGAAGTCGAAGCCTGCCGGGTACGCCACGAACACCGGCCGCGCGGGCAGACCCTTGAGCCAGGTCACGTAGTTCTGCATGGCGTGCGCCGGGTCCTGCAGGTCGGTGCGGCACGCGGCCCAGGCCTCGGGCTGGGTTTGCCACCACGCGGCGGTCTTGGGGTCGGCTTCGGCGCCCGGTAGGGTGTGCAGGTTGGCGCTGAAGGTGGAGACGAGTTGCTTGTCGGCCGTATACGCGGCCGAGCCGAAGCTGAGCATCGAGTTCGGGCCGGGGATGGGGCCGTCGGATTCGACGTCGGTGCTGATGTAGATCTCGGTCATGAGGTCAATCGATGTCGAGGATGGACCCGACCGAGCGCTGGAGTTCTTCGATGAGCTCGGGGTCCATGTATTTGTATTCGTCGGGAATGTCGAGCACGTGGACCGGCTTGCCTTCCAGCATCCGCGTGAACTCGGCCACGAGCCGCGACTTGTGTTTTTCTTCCATCACGAGGATGACGTCGGCCCACTCGATGTCGTCGATGGAAACGCGGTGCCGCGCATTCGGACTCGTGCCCGCGGAGCGCGCCGAGACCGATGGATGCCGGCGCCAGAGCTGCTCGGCGGTGGGGCTGCGCCATTGGTTGCGGCTGCAGATGAAGAGGACGTTGCGCGCAGGGGTGGTCATCGGCGCGGAGGATAGCTCAGGCCTGCGCGATGCGGCTCCATTCGATGCCGTGCTTCGCCAGGTACTTGCGGAGGCGATCCGCATCATTCACCACACTGCGCTGTTCGCGCGAGGCCTGGAAGAGCTGGCGCCCTGCATCGGAGAGGCTGCGCGCTTGCCGGCACACGCGCACCACCGCTTCGAGCTGCAGCCGGTCGAACAGGTCGAGCGCTGCTGCACGTTCTTCGCCCAGCAGTGCTTCCAGATCCACATCGACACCGACTGCCACTGCCGCCGGCCCTCCGTGTTTCCACAACCACCGCAACCGCGCGATCTCGGCCTCGACCAGTGCGACAGGAATGCGGCCGCCATCCGCCAGCGTGGCCAGCCGCGTCACGCTCGCCGAGAGATCGCGAAAGTTGCCGCTCCAGATCGCCTCGCCGCTCTGCGCAAACCGCAGGTAGGCCGCGCGCGCCTCGGCGTTGAAGCGCACCACGCGATGGTTCTCTGCAGCGTGAATGGCCAGCAGGTGATCGACGTTCGGCTCGATGTCTTCGGGCCGCTGCGCGAGGCCCGGCAGGTCATACGTCCAGAGGTTGATCCGCGCGAACAGGTCTTCGCGAAACCGGCCCTCTGCCACATCGCTGCGCAGATCACGGTTGGTGCCTGCGATCAGCTGGAAATCGCTCTCCACTTCCTTGTCCGCGCCGACGGGGAAGAAGCGCTTCTCCTCGATGGCCTTGAGCAGCATCGCCTGCTCGTCGGGCCCGAGCTCGCCGATCTCGTCCAGGAACAGCGCGCCCTGGTTCGCGGTGCGCAGCAGGCCGGGCCGATCGCTCGCGGCCCCGGTGAAGGAGCCCTTCTTGTGCCCGAACAAGGTGGACGCCGCACCGTCGCCGCGCAGCGTGGCGCAGTTCACCTCGACGAAGGGGCCGCTCATCTGGTGCCGCGCCTGCTTCAACTCGAACATGCGCCGCGCGAGGAACGACTTGCCCGCGCCCGTCGGCCCGACGAGCAATATCGGCGCGCGCGAGCGCACGGCCACGCGCTCGATCTCGTCGATCAGCGCGTTGAAGCGCGCGTTGCGCGTGGCGATGCCGCTCTTGAGGAACGCGACCGCATCGCGCTGCTCCGCGTCGAAGCGCCGCGCGATCACGTCGTAGCGCGAGAGGTCCAGGTCGATCAGCGTGTACTTGCCGGCCTCGCCCTCGCGCTGCTTCTTCGGCGGCGACGTTTGCGCGAGCACGCCCGGCACCACGCGCGATTCCGACAGCAGGAACATGCAGATCTGCGCGACGTGCGTGCCGGTGGTGATGTGCGTCCAGTACTGCTCCCGCTCGGTATCGAAGGTGTAGGCGCGCGCCCAGTCGTACAGGCGGCTGTAGACCTCGCCGAAGTCCCAGGGGTCTTCGAGGTCGAGCGGGACGAGGTTGACGGTGGTTTCAGGCGACACGGTGGCGATGTCGGCCTTCACTACCTCGGCCAGCGCCTTGTGGCGCAGCGTGTAGAGCAGCTCCATGCGCGAGACGACCATGTCCTCGTGCTGCGCGAGCGAGACGGTGGGGCGCCACTTGTTCCAGCGGCCTGCGCCCTGGCCGGCGTCGAGCTGGGTGCCGAGGAAGCCGATGACGACGATGGGTTTCTTCATTATTTGGATAAAAGACTATCCAAAATTATAAGAAGTGCCTATTCGAATCGGCGGAATTTTCTGATCCAGTTACGAGAAGGTAGAAAAAACCTAATCAAATCAATGGTTTGGGAATTTATCTATCCGACTCGCCCGAGTTGGCACACCCGTTGCAATAAGGATCACACATTCAAGAAATCGAACGAACAAAAAGAATCCCTCAAGGAGAAGTCATATGGCGAACCTTCAACTCTTCCAGACCCTGCGCGGCGCCCTGCTGCCTTCGGCCAACACGCTCAACGAAGCGGGCGCCGTGGCTTACGCGCTGTCGCCCAAGCACCAGCTGGCGCAACTCGCCGCAACCGGTTGCCTGAACAGCACCTTCTACGCACAGGCGCAGGACCAACTCGATACCGTGCTGGCCCTGGCCCGCGAAGTCGATCCGGTGTTCGTTGCCAAGACGGCCGTGTACGCACGCCGCGCCGGCCACATGAAGGACATGCCCGCGCTGCTGGCCGCAACGCTGGCGGTGCGCGACGTGTCGCTGCTCGCCAAGGTGTTCCCCCGCGTGGTGGACAACGGCAAGATGCTGCGCAACTTCGTGCAGATGCTGCGTTCGGGTGCCGTGGGCCGCAAGTCGCTCGGTACGCGTCCGAAGAAGCTCGTGCAGCAATGGCTGCTTCAAGCGTCCGAGGCGCAACTGCTGAACGCCGCGGTGGGCAACACGCCGTCGCTGGCCGACGTGGTGAAGATGGTTCACCCCAAGCCCGCCGAAGCATGGCGCGCCGCGTGGTTCGCATGGCTGATCGATCGTCCGTATGCGCTGGAGGCGCTGCCTCCGGTGACCCAGGCTTTCGAGCGATTCAAGCGCGACTGCTCGCTCGAGCTGCCCGACGTGCCGTTCCAGATGCTGACCGCGCTGGCGCTGGACGCGAAGGGCTGGGCGCAGATCGCGCAGCGTGGATCGTGGCAGATGGTGCGTCAGAACCTGAACACCTTTGCGCGCCACGGCGTGTTCGAACTGCCCGGCCTTGCCGAAGCGGTGGCCGCCAAGCTGCGCGACCCTGAGGCCGTGGCCAAGGCGCGTGTGCTGCCGTACCAGCTGATGGCGGCCTTCACCGCAGCCGGCGCCGAGGTGCCGCACGCAGTGAAGGAAGCGCTGCAGGACGCGATGGAACTCGCGCTGGCCAACGTGCCGGTGTTCGAGGGCCGCGTGGTGGTGTGCCCCGACGTGTCGGGCTCGATGAGCTCGCCGGTGACGGGCCACCGCGGTTCCGCGACTTCCGCGGTGCGCTGCATCGACGTGGCCGCGCTGGTGGCCGCTGCCGTGCTGCGCCGCAACGCGGATGCGCGGGTGCTGCCCTTCGAGACGAAGGTGGTGCCGCTCGCGTTGAATCCGCGCGATTCGGTGATGACCAATGCGGCCAAGTTGGCGGCGGTGGGTGGTGGCGGTACCGCGTGCAGCGCGCCGCTGGCGCTGCTGAACAAGGAGAAGGCGCAGGCCGATCTGGTGGTGCTGGTGTCGGACAACGAATCGTGGGCCGACCGTGCCCGCGGCCGCGGTACCGCGACCATGCAGGAATGGGCGGCGTTCAAGGCGCGCAACCCGAAGGCGCGGCTGGCGTGCATCGACATCCAGCCCTATGCGACCACCCAGGCGCAGGAGCGTGACGATGTGCTGAACATCGGCGGCTTCAGCGACGAAGTGTTCAAGCTGCTGGCGGTGTATGCCGCGGGTGGCCTGGGCGCCGATCACTGGGTGGGTGTGATCGAAGAGACTTCGATCTGAGTGGAAAGAGAGAGGGTGCCGCGGGCCTTGGCCCGCGGTGCCCGATCCGAAGAAATTGAACGTCGTCGTTCGGCGAATGCAGATGCGAGTACATCCAACCATGTTCTTCCTCGCATCGATCGTTGGTCGCCGAACGGGGATGAAGGTTGTTGTGCGAATGCAGGCAGGACTACATCTGGACGCCCGGGGGTCGAACCCCAACACCGGTTCGCCGGTGGGCATGTCTTGCCATCCTCGTCGCACTGTTTTTTGCAGCGAATGCTGACGGAACTACAGACTATTAATCTCGTGGTCGCGGGTTCGAATCCCGCCGGTCGAAAGACCGTAGCTCAGTGGTAGAGCACGAACGTTTCGTCGATTCTTGTCGCTGCTTTTTTTGTTTTGAGGTGAATGCAGGCGGGTTTACAGGTAAGAGCGTCATGGTCTTGGCCATGAAGGTCCCGGGTCCGAATCCCGGTCTGTTTCGGCAGGTAGCTCAGTGCATGACCCGTCGCTCCTCGTCACCTCTTTTTGTTTTGGGCCACCGGGTCCGCCAGTCAGTCAGATAAAGAATAGAGAGAAAAAAAATGGAACAGAGCTACAAACTGCATGAAGTAGCCAACGGCGTCCCCGTGAAGATGTGGACCAACGGCGTGCCCGTGGAAGACGAAGCGCAAAAGCAGCTCGAGAACGCCGCGCGCCTGCCCATCGTGTTCAAGCACATCGCGGCCATGCCCGACGTGCACTACGGCATCGGCGCGACCGTGGGCTCGGTGATCCCGACCTTCAAGGCGATCATCCCCGCCGCCGTCGGCGTGGACATCGGCTGCGGAATGATGGCCTGCAAGACCACGCTCAACGCGCGCGACCTGCCCGACAACCTGGGCCCGTTGCGCTCGGCGATCGAGCGTGCCGTGCCGCACGGCTCGAACCCCAAGCGCATGGGCCGCGACAAGGGCTCGTGGGAAACGCCGCCCGATGAAACCGATGCCGCCTGGGCCCAGCTGGTGGAAGAGTTCGACCTGATCTGCGAGGACTACCCGCGCATCAAGAACACGAACAACCACAAGCACCTCGGAACGCTCGGAACCGGCAACCATTTCATCGAGGTGTGCCTCGACGAAGCCGGCGCCGTGTGGTTCATGCTGCACTCGGGTTCGCGCGGCGTGGGCAACGCCATCGGCACGCACTTCATCGAACTCGCGAAGAAGGACGCCCAGCTGCACCAGCGCAACCTGCCCGACCAGGACCTGGCGTACTTCGAGGAAGGCGCCCAGTACTTCGGCGACTACGTGCGCGCGGTGGGCTGGGCCCAGAAGTTCGCGCGTGCGAACCGCGAAGTGATGATGCAGCGCGTGGTCGCGGCCGCGCGCAAGGTCATCGCGAAGCCTTTCGAGGCCCACGTGGAAGCGGTGAACTGCCACCACAACTACGTGAGCCGCGAGACGCACTTCGGGCAAGACGTGCTCGTGACCCGCAAGGGCGCGGTGAGCGCGAAGGCCGGCGAACTCGGGATCATCCCCGGCAGCATGGGTGCCAAGAGCTACATCGTGCGCGGCAAGGGCAACCCCGAGAGCTTCATGAGCTGCAGCCACGGCGCAGGCCGAACGATGAGCCGCACCAAGGCCAGGAAGCTCTTCACCGTCGCCGACCAGATCGCCGCGACCGAGGGCGTGGAATGCCGCAAGGACGCCGACGTGATCGACGAGATCCCGATGGCCTACAAGGACATCGACGCGGTGATGGAGGCGCAGAAGGACCTGGTGGAGGTGGTCTACACGCTCAAGCAGGTGGTTTGTGTGAAGGGTTGAGAAGCCGCCCATCGAGGCCGGCATGAGAGGGCCAAGATGAGGATCGACGAAAGGTGCATACGGCAAACCGAAGCGGAGATGGCGCGCCTGAAGCAAACCTTGAGCGAGGCTTTCGGAAAGCGCGGTGGTTCTCCCGCAGGACGGGCCGCCTGGAAAGCAGCGGCGGAAGACTTTCGTCGCTACGAGAGTCCCGTATTCGCGTTGTGGAGCGACGAGGCGCGCGACGGGATTCTGCAAGGCGAGGGCGCATGGCGTGAAGGTGCGATGCGCTATCTCGCGCTGAGTCCGCGGTTTCACCGGTCCGGCTATTTGCGCGATCGCTTGTGCCATCTGCTCAAGCGATGCGAGTTGTCCGAGAAAGAGCGCGCCGCGCTGCGCTGTGTCTTGCTCGAGACCTTGGTCCGCCGGCCTTCGACGGGCCGATTCCGCCATGATTGCCAGCTTGCGGCACGGTGGGCGGACGACAAGTTCACGGCACGCATTTGCGAACTCTCGATGCGCAAGGATGGATGGACGCGCGGACGCGCACGGCGAATGCTGGACGTGATCGAACAGAACAAGGGGCTGTGGCGCCCGGCCGACTGAGCTGAAAGAAAACGAACCTGTGCCTCAGCGCCGGGAGGAAGGAAAAAAATGATGTTGAAACTCACATTCCTGGGCACGTCCTCGGGCACCCCGACGCGCCAGCGCAATGTCTCCGGGCTGGCCGTGCAGACCGTGCTTGGTTCCGACTGGTTCCTGGTCGATTGCGGTGAGGGCACGCAGCACCGTGTGCAGCAGACGCCGCTGTCCTTGAACGACTTGGCCACCGTCTGCATCACGCATGTGCACGGCGACCATTGCTATGGCCTGCCGGGCCTGCTCGCGAGCGCTGGGATGGGCAAGCGGACGAAGCCGCTGAAGCTGGTCGCGCCGCAGCCGGTGTGGGAGTGGTTCGAGGCCACGCGCCGATTGACCGACCTGCACCTGCCCTACGATATCGAGCATGTGGACCCGGAGGCAGGGCCGCTCGTGCACGAGGCGCCCGGGCTGCGCATCGAACGCCACGTACTGCGCCACCGCGTGCCCAGTCACGCCTACCGCATGCAGGTCCAGAGCCGGCGCGTGCGCCTGAAGACCGAGGCCCTGCGCGCGACCGGCCTGCCGCCGGGGCCCGCTTGGCGTGCGCTGCAGAACGGCGACGACGTGCCTTTCAATGGCGCGGTGCTGCGCAGTGCCGACTTTGCCGAGACGCATGTCGACACCGCCAGCGCCGTGCTCGGCGGCGACAACGCTGAACCCGCTTTACTGCGCGAGGCTTGCGAAGGCGCGCAGTTGCTGGTGCACGAGGCCACGTACACGCAGGAGGTGCTCGACAAGGTCGGGCCTGGCCCGATGCACAGCTCCGCGCGCCTGCTGGCCGAGTTCGCGGCGTCTGCCGGCGTGCCCAATCTGGTTCTCACGCATTTCAGTGCGCGGCACCAGAACCCCGAAGGCATGGCCGCGCTGATGGCTGAAACCGAGGCCTGCTACCGCGGCCAGGCTTTTCTGGCCAATGACCTCGACGTGTTCGAGCTCGACAGCCAAGGCAAGGTGACCGTTGTCCGCGCCTGAAGACAATCAGGCGGGGCAAGAAGAAACAAACAGCTAGACAGACAGCAAGAGAAAAACCGGTATTTCATGAACACCGAAAAAGAATTCCTCCGCTCCGCCCACTCCATCGATCCCGCCATGCGCGCGGAGATCATGGCCAACCTGCGCGCCATCGAAGCGAGCCACGACGTCACCGTGCTCTTCGCCTGCGAATCGGGCAGCCGCGGCTGGGGCTTCGCGTCGCCCGACAGCGACTACGACGTGCGCTTCATCTATGTGAACCGCCTGCCTTGGTACCTCACGGTGACGCCCCGGCGCGACGTGATCGAGGTGCCGATCAGCGGCGACCTGGACATCAACGGCTGGGACCTGCGCAAGGCGCTGGGCCTCATGCGCGAGTCGAACCCGACGCTGCTCGAGTGGCTGCGCTCGCCCATCGTGTACCGCGACGACGCGGTGGCGATGCCGCGTTTTCGCGCGCTCTCGGAGGCGGTGTTTTCCAACGCGCGTGCCTGGCACCACTACAGCTCGATGGCCAGGAAGAACTTCCGCGAGCACCTGCAGGCCGACGAGGTGCGCTACAAGAAGTACCTCTACGTGCTGCGCCCGCTGCTGGCCGCGCGCTGGATCCGCACGCAGCCCGGCGTGCCGCCGATGCGCTTCGCGGATCTCGCGCAGCACACGCTCGATGCGGTGCGCGACGCCGGGCTCATCGACGAGATCAACGCGCTGCTCGAAGTGAAGATGCGCGCGGGCGAAGCCGCGACCAGCCCGCGCTGGCTTGGCATTCACGCGTTCATCGAAAGCGAGCTCGCGGTCAATGCCGCGGAGCCGATCACGCCGCTGCCGCCATCGGAAGAGGCGGGGCTCGATGCGTTTCTTTGCGAGACGGTGCAGCGCTTCGATGCGGCCGCGCACGAAGGAGGCCGCGCATGATCGAACTCGACGGCTCCCAAGGCGAGGGCGGCGGCCAGATCCTGCGCACCAGCCTCGCGCTGTCGGTGGTGACGGGCCAGCCCCTGGCCATCGAGAAGATCCGCGCGGGCCGCGCCAAGCCCGGCCTGATGCGCCAGCACCTCGCGTGCGTGAAGGCCGCGGCCGAGATCAGCGGCGCGCAGGTCGATGGCGCCGAGCTCGGATCGCAGTCGCTGCGCTTCGTGCCCGGCCCGGTGCGTGCGGGCGATTACCGCTTCGCGATCGCCAGCGCGGGCAGCTGCATGCTGGTGCTGCAGACCGTGCTGCCGCCGCTGCTGCTGGCCGGTGCGCCCAGCCGGCTGCACCTGAGTGGCGGCACGCACAACCCGATGGCGCCGCCGTTCCACTTCCTGGAGCGCGCTTTCGCGCCGCTGGTGCGCCGCCTCGGCGCCGATCTGCAGCTCACGCTGCGCCGTTGCGGCTTCTATCCCGCGGGCGGCGGCGAGGTGGAGGCGACCATCGTGCCCGCTGTGGGCGCGCTGCAGCCCTTCGACCTGATGGCGCGCGGTGCGCAGCAGTCGGGCCATGCGGAGTGCCTGGCCCCTGGCCTGCCGCGCCATGTCTCCACGCGCGAGCTCGAGACGCTGGGCGCGGCGATGGGCTGGTCGGACGAGCAACTGCGCTTCGGTTCTGCGCGTCAGAACGAAGGCCCCGGCAATGCGCTGCTCGCCACGCTGGCCTATGAACACGTCACCGAGGTGTTCACCGCGTTCGGCGAAAAGACACTGAGCGCCGAGCAGGTGGCGCATGGTCTCGTGAAGGAATTGCGCGCGTTCCAGAAGAGCGAGGCGGCGGTCGGCCCGCACCTGGCCGACCAGCTCGCGCTGTTGCTGGCGCTCGCTGCATGGCAGAGCCGCAGGCCTGCCGCGTTCACCTGCAGCGAAGTGACGGCGCACACGCGCACCAACTGCGCGGTGATCGAGCGCTTCCTGCCGGTGCGCTTCGCGATCGCCGAGAGCCGCGCGGCCTCGACGGTGCAGGTCTCGCCGGCGTGATCTCGCCGGCCTGATGGCAAGAAGACGCTGCTCGCTCAGGCGAGCGGCGTCGCGTTGGCGTACAGGCGCAGCAGCATCGCGCGCAGCGTCTTCACCTCGGCCGCGCTGAAGTCCGAGGTGGCCACCGCTTCGTAGTGTTGCGCGAGCGGAATCAGCTCGCAGGTCAGCGCCAGGCCGCGTTCGGTCAGCGCGATGCGCACCGCGCGCTTGTCGGTGTCGCACTTCTCGCGCGCCACCAGTTCATGGGCCACCAGACGGTCGACGATGCGCGAGAGCGCCGACAGGTCGGTGGAGGCGTGCGTCGCCAGCTCCGACAAGGTTTGCCGCGGCGTGTGCTGCAGCGACGCGCACACGCGCCATTCGCTCAGGCTGAGCCCATAGGGTTTCAGCGCCTTCGCGAACGCATTGCCCATGCGGGCACCGGCGCGCGCCAGCAGGAACGGAATGGCCTTCTCGAGGTCGTGATCGGGGGATAGGGTTTTCATCTAGACGTGCTTGATTATTCAAGTATATAGTCCGCCGCAATTACTTGAATAATCAAGCAAAAAACGGAGACGATCATGAACCTGAGCCCCACGCGCCGAGGCGCCATCGCGGTGATGCTTTCCCTTCTGTCGGCGGTGCCGCTGGCGCATGCGCAAAGCGCTGCCGCCAAGTGGCCGGCGCAGGCGGTGCGCTTCGTGGTGCCGTTCCCCGCGGGCTCGGCGCCCGACGTGCTGATCCGCCACGTGGGCGCCAAGCTCGGCGAGAAGTGGGGCCAGGGCGTGATCGTGGACAACAAGCCCGGCGGCAGCGGCGTGATCGGCATGAACGCGATCCTGGCGGCGCAAAGCGACGGCTACACCTTCGGCTTCGTGCAGGGCTCGGCCATTTCCGTCGCACCGAGCACGATCAAGGGCGTGACCTACGACTTCAACCGCGATTTCGTGCCGGTCACGCTCGCGGCCGTGGCGCCCTTCATGCTGGCGGTGCCGGCGAACTCTCCCTACAAGACGCTGGCCGATTTCATCGCCGCCGCGCGCGCCAAGCCGCAGGGCATCGAGGTGGCCGACAACGGTCGCGGCACCGCGCCGCACCTGGCTTCGGCATTGCTCGGCCTGCAGTCGGGCGCGCAGTTCCTCGAAGTGCACTACCCCGGCGGCGCGCAGGCCATGCAGGCCACGCTCGGCGGCCAGACGCAGATGATGGTCGAGACCTACAACGTGGTCGCGGGCAACGTGCAGGGCGGGCGCATGCGCGTGCTGGCGAGCATGGGCGACCGCGTGGAGGCGGGCCTCGAATCGTTCCCGCTCGCGAGCAAGACAGTGCCCGGCGCGGTGGCGCACGGCTGGTTCGCGGTGATCGCGAAGAAGGGCGTCGATCCGCTCGTGCTCGCCAGGCTCAACAAGGACATGAAGGAGGCGCTGCTGCTGCCCGACGTGGTCGCCAAGTCGCGCGAGCTCGGTACCTACCCACGCCCCGGCACTCCCGAACAACTGGCGCGCTACATCGCCGACGACCGCAAGACCTGGCAGGACGTGCTGGACAAGCTCAACATCAAACCGGAGTGACCCATCCAATGACCCCCATGAAGAACAAGATCGCGCTCGAAGAGCACTTCGCGATCGACCTCACGATCGCCGACTCGCAGGTCTACGCCCGCCCCGAGGTGTGGCAGGGCCTGAAGAGCAACCTGCTGGACTTCGAGCAACAACGCCTGGAGAAGATGGACGAGTGGGGCACGGAGCTGTCGATCCTCTCGCTCAATTCGCCCGCGGTGCAGGGCATTCCCGATGCGAAGCGCGCCATCGAAGTGGCGCAGCGCGCCAACGACGTGCTGGCCGAGCAGGTCAGGCGCCATCCCACGCGTTTCGGCGGATTCGCGGCGCTCCCGATGCAGGACCCCGAAGCCGCAGCGCGCGAACTGGCGCGCTGCGTGAACGAGCTGGGCTTTCACGGCTTTCTGGTCAATGGCTTCTCGCAGGTCGGCGACGAGAACACGGTCGTCTACTACGACGATGCGCGCTTCAACGATTTCTGGACCGCTGCCGCCGCGTTGAAGAAACCGTTCTACATGCACCCGCGCGATCCGCTGCTGTCGCGCGAACCGATCTACGACGGCGCGCACTGGCTCACCGGCCCGACGTGGGCCTTCGCGATGGAGACGGCGATCCACGCGCTGCGCCTCATGTCCAGCGGCATGTTCGACCGCCACCCGGCGCTGCAGATGATCCTCGGCCATTTCGGCGAGGGCATTCCGTTCAACATCTGGCGCGTCGACCACATCCTGCGCAAGGGCCGCCGCGGCATGCCCTGCGACAAGGAGATCGGCGAGTATCTGCGCAGCAACGTGCACATCACCACCAGCGGCAACTTCCGCACGCCCACGCTGCTCTCGACGATGCTCGAGGTGGGCTCGGACCGCATCATGTATTCGGTCGACTATCCGTTCGAGAAGCACGAGGACGCGGCCCGCTGGTTCGACACCTGCGAGATCAGCGAGAACGACCGGCAAAAGATCGGCCGCGACAACGCCCGCAAGCTCTTCGGCTTG
Source organism: Variovorax sp. AC194 (assembly GCF_979257995.1). Classification (NCBI taxonomy): domain Bacteria; kingdom Pseudomonadati; phylum Pseudomonadota; class Betaproteobacteria; order Burkholderiales; family Comamonadaceae; genus Variovorax; species Variovorax sp. AC194. The sequence continues at coordinate 1,377,082 of NZ_OZ409823.1, forward strand.
AAGTGACATGAGCGCAGTGAAAGACACCCGCCCCGTGCTCGTGGCCGGCGGCGGCATCGGGGGCCTTGCCGCCGCGCTCGCCCTGGTGCGCGAGGGCTATCGCGTGAAGGTGATCGAGCAGGCGAGCCAGATCGGCGAAATCGGCGCGGGCATCCAGCTGAGCCCCAACGCGTTCGCGGCCTGCGATGCGCTGGGCGTGGGCGAGCACCTGCGCGCCAAGGCGGTCTACACCGAAGAGATGGTGATGTTCGATGCCATCGATGCGAAGCGCGTGGCGAGCATCTCTCTGTCGGAGCAATTCCGCGCGCGCTTCGGCAACCCCTATGCGGTGATCCACCGCGCCGACATCCACGGCGCGCTGCTCGAAGGCGTGAAGGCGACCACCGACGGCATCGAGTTCCTCACCTCGACCAAGGTCGTGCACATCGAGCAGGACGAGCGCGGCGTGACGCTCATCGATGCGCAGGGCGGCCGCCACGAAGGCCAGGCCGTGATCGGCTGCGACGGCGTGCGCTCGGCGGTGCGCCAGCAGTACGTGGGCGACGGCATCCGCGTGTCGGGCCACGTCGTGTTCCGCGCGGTGGTCGACACGGCCGAATTCCCCGAGGCGCTGCGCTTCACCGCGCCGTGCATCTGGGTCGGCCCCAACTGCCACCTGGTGCACTACCCGCTCAAGGGCGGCGACAAGTTCAACATCGCCGTCACCTTCCACAGCGACCAGCCCGAGGAGTGGGGCTCGATGGACGGCGACCCGGCCGAGGTGCAGCGCTACTTCCGCCCGACCTGCGAACAGGTGCAGCAGCTGCTGCGCATCCCGAAGGCGTGGAAGCGCTATTCGACGGCCGACCGCAACCCCATCGAGCAATGGACCTTCGGCCGCGCGACGCTCTTGGGCGATGCCGCGCACCCGATGGTGCAGTACCTCGCGCAGGGCGCCTGCACGGCCTGCGAGGACGCGGTGACGCTGGGCCTCGCGCTGCGCCGCGAAGGCGGCGACTGGCCCCGCGCGCTCGCGTTGTACGAGCGCTCGCGCGTCGCACGCACCGCGCGCGTGGTGCTGTCGGCGCGCGAGATGGGCCGCATTTACCACGCCAAGGGCGTCGAGCGCCTGGTGCGCAACAGCATGTGGAAGGGCCGGCCGCAGGAGCGCTTCTACGACGCGCTCGAATGGCTCTATGGCTGGACGGCCGCCACCTGCCTCGACGAGGCGACGGCGTGAAGGCATTCCCCGATTCGCTCGAAGCGAGCGCGGGCGGCGGCAGCACGATGGCCGCCATCGACATCCCCGCGCTGATCGACAGCCACCCCGTCAGCAGCTTCCAGAAATGGATCCTGCTGCTGGTCGGCTGCGCGGTGGTGATGGACGGCTTCGACGTGCAGGCCATGGGCTTCGTCGCGCCGGCCATCGTGCATGCGTGGGGCATCGACAAGGCCGCGCTCGGCCCGGTGTTCGGCGCGGGGCTCTTCGGCATGCTGGTCGGCTCACTGGTGCTGAGCATCTGCGCCGACCGCATCGGACGGCGCCCCGTGCTGCTGGGCGCCACCGTGTTCTTCGCGCTGTGCATGCTCGCCACAGCCTTCACGCACACGCTGAACCAGCTGCTCGCGATGCGCTTCATCACCGGCATAGGCCTGGGCGGCATCATGGCCAATGCGAGCGCGCTCGCGAGCGAATACAGCCCGCACCGGCGCCGCGTCACGCTGATGATGTGGGTGTCGTGCGGCTTCACGGGCGGCGCGGTGCTGGGCGGGCTGATTTCGGCGGTGCTCATTCCGCTCGGCGGCTGGCAGGCGGTGTTCGTCTTCGGCGGCGTGGTGCCGCTGTTCATCGCCGCGCTGATGTGGCGCTACATGCCCGAGTCGATGCAGTTCCTGGTACTGCGCGGGCGCAAGCTCGACCGCGTGCACGGCTGGCTGCAGCGCATCGCGCCCGAAGTGCGCATCGGCCCCGGCACGCGCTACGTGGTGCATGAGGCGAAGCAGGACGGCGCCCCGGTCGCCGAGCTGTTCCGCGCGGGGCGCGGCCCGGCCACGCTGCTCCTGTGGGGCATCAACTTCATGAACCTGCTGAACCTGTTCTTCCTCGCGAACTGGCTGCCCACCATCGCGACCGAGGCGGGCTACAGCGGTGGCACCGCGGTGCTGGTCGGCACGCTGCTGCAGGTGGGCGGCGTGGTCGGCACCGTGGCGATGGGGCCGCTGATCGACCGCATCGGCTTCTACCGCGTGCTGGTGCCTGTCTTCGCGATCGCGGTGTTGACCATCGGCGTGATCGGGCAGCCGGCGCTGCCGCTCGCACTGCTGCTCGCGGTGGTGACGGTCAGCGGCTTCTGCGTGGTGGGCGCGCAGCCCGCGCTCATCGCGCTGGCTTCGAGCGTGTATCCGACGACCGTGCGCGCCACCGGCATGGGCTGGAGCCTGGGCATCGGCCGCGCGGGCTCCATCGTGGGGCCGGTGCTGGCGGGCTGGCTCATCGGGCTGCACTGGACGAACAGCGCGCTCTTCATCGCGGCGGCCGTGCCGGCGCTGCTGTCCTGCGCGATGGTGCTCTGCATGGGGCGATTGACATTCACGGGCGCCACCGCGCGCCCAGGAGAAACGACATGACAACGAAAAACTCTTCCGGCTGGACCCTGGCCGCCCGCGTGCTGATGGCCGCGATCTTCCTGGTCGCGGGCGTGCGCAAGCTCATGACCTACGGCGCGACGCTCGGCTACTTCGCCAAGCTGGGCATCCCGCTCGGCGACGTGGTGCTGCCGTTGACCATCGCACTGGAGATCGGCGGCGGCCTGCTGCTGATCGCCGGCTGGCGCCTGCAGTGGGTGGCGAGCGCGCTGGCGCTGTTCACGCTGGCCACGGCCGTCACGGCGCACGCGTTCTGGTCCGCCGATGCGGCGCAGTTCGCGGGGCAGCTGAACAACTTCCTCAAGAACGTGGCGATGGCGGGCGGCTTCCTGCTGCTGATCGTGAATGCCACCGGCGGCGAACGGAAGCGCGCGGCCACCTGAGCGTGACCGCGCGGCCCGGGTGGAAAACTCCTTTCCGCCCGCATGGTTGAACCGCCCGCGAGGCGGGTGGACACTCGCCCGCACCTTTTCAGGAAAGATCGAGCGATGCCTGTCCAATCCTTCGTCTACAACAGCGCGCCCCAGCGGGTGGTCTTCGGTGCGGGCTCGCTGCAGCACCTGGCGCGCGAGATCGATGCGCTCGGCGCGCGCCGCGCGCTGGTGCTCTGCACGCCCGAGCAGCGCGCGCAGGCCGAGCGCGTGGCCGAAATGCTCGGCGCGCACGCGGCCGGCGTGTTCGACCGGGCCGTGATGCACGTGCCCATCGAGACCGCGCGTGAAGCGAGAGACGTGGCGCAGCGCCTGGGCGCGGACTGCGCGGTGGCCATCGGCGGCGGCTCGACCACGGGTCTGGGCAAAGCCATTGCGCTCGACTCGGGTCTGCCGATCCTCGCGATTCCGACCACCTACGCGGGCTCCGAGATGACGCCGATCTACGGCATCACCGAGGCCGGCATGAAGAAGACCGGCAAGGACTTCAAGGTGCTGCCGCGCACCGTGATCTACGACCCCGAGCTGTCGATGAGCCTGCCCGTGGGCATGAGCGTGACGAGCGGCATCAACGCCATCGCGCATGCGGCCGAAGGCCTCTACGCGACCGACGCGAATCCGATCATGGACCTGATGGCGCAGGAGGGCATCGCCGCGCTGGGCCGCGCGCTGCCCGCGATCCGCGCATCGGCAGAGGATGCGGCCGCGCGCAGCGATGCGCTCTACGGCGCGTGGCTCTGCGGCACCGTGCTGGGCAACGTCGGCATGGCGCTGCACCACAAGCTGTGCCACACGCTGGGCGGCAGCTTCAACCTGCCGCATGCGGAGACGCACACCATCGTGCTGCCGCACGCGCTCGCCTACAACGCCGCGGCCGCGCCTGAAGCGATGGCGCGCATCGCGAAGGCGCTTGGCGCAAGCAACGCGGCGCAAGCGGTGTTCGACCTCGCGCGAGACAACGGCGCGCCGGTCGCGCTGCGCGACATCGGCATGAAGGAATCGGACCTCGACGTGGCCTGCGCGCATGCGCTGCAGAACCAGTACCCCAACCCGCGCCCGCTGGAGCGCGATGCGATTCGTGCCCTGCTGCAGAACGCCTGGGAAGGCGTGCGGCCCTGAACTGCCGCGGCCCGTAGCCGGTCTGCAGGCGCCCGCCGAAGCGTGACGGGCGCCGCGAACCGCTTACAGCGGCAGTGCGTCGCCGCGAGCGGCCGCGCGGGCTGCGGCGCGCACAGTGGCACGGTCGACCGTGCCGGCCGTTGCCGACACCACGCGCGACGAGGCGCCTTCGGCGTACGGGTTGTCGCTGTGCGCGGCGGCAACGGCTTCGGCGCGGACCGCGGCGCGGCTGGCCGACGAGGCGATCACCGGGGCCGGACCGGCATTGGCGCCGTCGGCATACGGGTTGGCGTTGCGCGCGGCCGCCACGGCTTCGGTGCGCACGTCGGCGCGGCTGGCCTGCGAGGCGATCGATTGCACGCCTTCGTAGGTCTCGGCGTGCGCGGCGCCTGCTGCGCCCAGCAGGGCGAATGCGGCAAATGCGGCGGATGAGAGGGCGAGGCGTTGCTTGGTGTTCATGATGAAAGTCCCTTCGGATGTCGGTGTGGTCGGCGGACATTCGTCGTTGCCACGGGATGCAGTGTGAAACCGCATCGTGGTTCGCGCTGTGCGTTTGCGCACCGCTTTCGTCAACTACGTGGGACGGATTTCAGGCTGCGGATACAGCACTTCGAGCGGCTCGGAGCGGCCGCGCACGGCGAGCGCCTCAGGCGCGCCCATCGCCTCCGCAACACCGGCCTGTTGTGCCGCGAACAGCGAGACGACGAGGCGCGACGCAGCCGTCTTCGAATGGTCCTGCAAACGGCTCGCGGTATTCACCACTTCGCCGATGGCGGTGAAGGTGGTGGTCTCCAGATAGCCCACTTCGCCGACCGCCGCGCGCCCCGCATGCAGGCCCATGCCGAACGCCAGGCGCTGCCCGAACTGCGCCTCGAAGCCTTCGCTCCATGCGTCCATGCGCTGGGCGATGAGCGTGGTCGCATGCAGTGCCTGACGGCATGCGGTGGGCAGGTCGCACTCGAGCCCGAAGATCGCCATCACGCTGTCGCCGATGAACTGGTTGGGCACGCCGCCGCTCTCGCGCACGGCCGCGCCGACGGTGGCGAAGTAGCGGTCGAGCACATAGGCCAGATCGAAGGGCCACTGCCGCTCCGAGAGGCCCGACCAGCGCCTGAGGTCGACGAACAAAATCGCCACGTCGCGCTCGCGCCCGAAGCTGCCGACCGGCGCGGGCCGGCCTTCGTTGGGCAGCGGCGCGAAGAGCGGCGTGACCTCGATGTCGCCGCGCGGGCGCAGCTGGCAGGCCAGGCGCACGTCGGCCGGCGCGCGCACGCGCTCGAGCGTGCGCTGCTCGTCGCGGCCCGGCTCGCCGATGTGTTCGGGCGCGCCGGCCACGCGCACGCGGCAGGTCGAGCAGCGCGCGCGGCCGCCGCAGATCGACACATGCGCGATGCCATGCGAGCGGCTCGCCTCCAGCACGCTCCAGCCGCGCGGCACCTGCACCGTGCGGTCGGGGTAGCGCAGCGCGATGGACGGCTCGCGCGAAAGGCGCGCAAACCAGTTGCGCCCCCAGCGCGCAGAAAGCAGCGCGAGCAGCGCCAGCACGTAGAGCCACTTGAGGCTCTGCTCGGCCTCGTTCAGCGCCTGCCCTTGCGCGGGCGTCGGCACCGGCACGGTCGGAACGCCAGTCCACTGGAACTCGCGCCCGATGGAGATGAAACCCATCGCCGCCGTGAGCGGCAGCACCACCGCGATGGCCAGCAACAGGTAAGAGAAACGCCGGTACAGCGGCTGCGCCCGCAGCGCGAAGTGCAGGCCGAGGCAGCCGTGGCTCCAGGCCGCGAGCATCAGGCCGAACTGCGCGGCCGCGCCCTGCCAGCTCCACAGCCCCCACACCACGCGCACGTAGGAACCGTCGATGCCGTAGGCCTCGTAGGCGCCGCGTATGGCCGTCAGGTGGGTCGCGATGAGCAGCGGCAGCGCAAAGCCCAGCAGCACGCGCAGGGCCTCCAGTGGCGGCATGCGCAGGGTGCGCCGCTCCCACAGCGCGATGACGGCGAGCGCCAGGTGCGTGAGGGCTGCGCCGTACAGCAGCACCGTGCCCGGCAGGCTGTGCCAGAACTTCTGCGCCACGCGCAGCACGCTCTCGGCGAGGGTGAAGGAATAGATGCCCAGCGAATGGTTCAGCAGATGCACCGTCACGTAGCCCATCAGCACCAGCCCGCTCGCCCAGCGGAGATTGCGCCGGGTCGGCGGTCTCAGCGAAAAATGGGATGGAGGGGGTGGCGGGGAACGTCTGTCCATGAACGGGTTCGAAGCGGCACCCGAGCATAATGCGCGCGCCTCATACGCCTCGATCGACCGGCATGGCCACACCCGAACCACCCACCCCCCGCTCCAGCCTCGCGCTGCGCCAGATCGTGCTGCTCGAAGGCCTCTCCGACCAGCGCTTCGACGAGCTCGCGCGGCAGTGCCTGTGGCACAGCGTGGAGGCCGGCAAGCCGCTCCTCTTGCGCGCCGAGCAGCAGGGCGAGGTGTTCCTGCTGGTCTCGGGCCGGGTGCGGGTGACGACCTATTCGGCCAACGGCCGGCAGGTCACCTTCCGCGATGCCGAAGCCGGCCAGTACTTCGGCGACATCGCCGCCATCGACGGCGGCCCGCGCTCCGCCGACGTGGTGACGCTGGAGCCCAGCGTGGTCGCGAGCCTCGATCGATCCGCCTTCATGGCCTTGCTGCGCGACGAGCCCTTGGTGGCCGAGCGCGTCATGCAGCGGCTGGCCTCGCTGGTGCGCCAGCTCTCCGAACGCGTGATCGACCTGAGCACCCTGGGCGTGCAGAACCGGCTGCATGCCGAGCTGCTGCGCCTGGCGCGCGCCGCGGGCGTCGAGGGCAACGAGGCGCGGCTGGAGCCGGCCCCCAAGCACGCGGCGCTGGCCAGCCAGATCAGCACGAACCGCGAGCAGGTCACGCGCGAGCTCAACGTGCTGGTGCGCAGCGGGGTGCTGCGCAAGGATGGCAAGGCGCTGCTGGTGGCCGACGCCGCCCGGCTGGAAACGATGGTTTCGCAGGTTCGCGGCGACGCCAGTTGAACCGGCAGGTCAGTTCCAGCGGCCGTTCGTGCCGCCAACGCTCAGGCGCCCCGCGCCCAGCAGCACCACGGTCAGCGCGCCGAACAGGTACAGGCCCTGCAGTTCCAGCGCCCAGCCGCCCTGCTTGGTCAGCGCGAACAGGTCGGCCATGTGCACGAGGCCCAGGGCCACGATCATGTTGATGACGATCACGCCGGCGGCGGCGCGGGTCCAGAAGCCGGCGATCAGGAGCAGCGGCGCCACGATCTCGCCGACGTACACGAGGTAGGCGAGCCCGCCCGGCAGGCCCGCCTTGGCCAGCATGCCGCCGATGAAGCCCACGCCGGCCGAGAGCTTGAAGATGCCGTGCAGCAGCACGAGCACGCCGATCGTCACGCGCAGCAGCAGCTTGCCGGCATCGTCCAGCGCGGCGGGGGAGGGGGAGGCAAGCGACGACGAGGCGATCGGCGCACGCGAGGTGTTGGCGGCTACGGTGTTCATGGCAGATCCTTGGAACTTGAAAAAGGAAGGGTCCGCCACGGAGTGCGGCGGTTGCGGTTCCAGTGTGCGGATCTGCCGGAAAGCGGGATGTGCGTTTACGCACATCTTTCAGGCATTGGCCGGCGTGGTCCTTTTCTCGTGAAACACCGCGGAACCGGCTTCGCCGGGCCGCAGGTGTTGCCCCCGGTAGGGGGTTGGCGAAGCGACACGAAGTGCGCGAAGCCTGGGGGCGAGCCTAGAACCTGCTGGTCCACTTTCTTTCGTAGTCCATCCTGGCGAAATGCGCCGCCATGAAATCGATGAAGCTGCGCACCTTCGCCGACAGGTGCTTGCGGCTCGGGTAGGCCAGGTTGATCGCCAGGTGCGGCAGGTCCCAGTCGTCCAGCGTGGGCACGAGGCGGCCGGCCACGATGTCGTCGTAGACGATGTAGGTCGGCTGCACCAGGATGCCCATGCCGTCGAGCGCCGCGGCGCGCAGCACCTGGCCGTCGTTCGATTCGAGCAGGCCGGTGACCGACACCGCGTGCGTCTCGCCCTTGCGCGTGAAGCGCAGCTCGTTGGGGTTGTTGGCGTGGGTGTAGATCAGCAGCTTGTGGTGCTTCAGGTCGTCCAGCGTCTTCGGAAAGCCGTGCTGCGCGAAGTAGCGCGGCGACGCCGCGAGGACGCGCCGCGTCTCGCCCAGCCGGCGGATCGTGACGTTCGAATCGGGCTCGTACTCGCGCGTGCGGATCGCCACGTCGATGTTGTTGTCGATCAGGTCGAAGTAGCGGTTGGCCGCCTCCACATGCACCGTCACGCCCGGGTAGCGCTGCGTGTATTCGCGCAGGAGCGGCGCGATGTGGTGGATCGAGAACGAGAGCGAGGCCGTGATGCGCAGCACGCCGGTCGGGTTCAGCGCCGTGGCGTTCACCGTCGATTCGGCATCGGCCAGGTCGGCCAGGATGGTCTTGGCGCGCGCGCAGAACTCGCGGCCGGTGTCGGTGAGGTACAGGCGCCGCGTGTTGCGCTCCACCAGCCGCGCGCCGAGCCGGGCTTCGAGCCCGCTCAGGTGGCGGCTCGCGGCGGCGTTCGACAGGCCCAGCGCCTCGGCCGCGCGGCTCAGGCTGCCGGCATCGGCGATCTGCACGAGCAGGGCGATTTCGGTCCAGCGGTCCATGGCGGGGATGTCTCCGGGGCTTGTCTTGTGGCGGCCGATTCCGGGGGATCGCGCATGGCCCCCCGCTTCATCGAGCGGGTGATTCTAGGAGCCGGTCCGATGCGCCGCGATGGCCAAGCGCGCGCAAAAAGAGGGACCGTTGCCGGTCCCTCTTCGTTTCGCGCCGTTCTGCGGCCGGATCAGCCCAGCAGGCCGTGCAGGATGTTCGTCACCGGAGACACAGCGCCGCCGGTGCCGTGATCGAGCAGGCTGGTGATCGGCGTCACGACGTCGGTCACCAGCGGGGCGACCACATGTCCGAGGCCCACCACCACGTCGGGCACGGCAGCGAGCGGCGAGCCCGAGCCCGCGCCCGAACCCGCGCCCGCGCCCGCGCCGGCCAGGATGTCGGTCACGGGCGCCGTGATGTCGGACACCGCGTGCACCACGCTGGCCGCGATTGGCCCGATCGCATCGGTGACCGACGAGACCGGCTCCAGGATGTTCGCGGCCGGGCCGCTGCCGCCCAGCACGCCGCCCAGCAGGTTGCCGACGAGGCCGTCCTGGCCGAGCACGCTGCCCAGCAGGCCACCGTCGCCGCCGAGCAAGCCGCCGACGATGCCGTTCTCACCCAGCACGCCGCCGAGCAAACCACCGTCGCCGCCGAGCAGGCCGCCGACGATGCCGTCTTCGCCGAGCACGCCGCCGAGGAGACCGCCGTCGCCGCCGAGCAGGCCGCCGACGATGCCGTTCTCGCCGAGCAGGCCGCCGAGGAGACCGCCGTCGCCGCCGAGCAGGCCGCCGACGATGCCGTTCTCGCCGAGCACACCGCCGAGGAGACCGCCGTCGCCGCCGAGCAGGCCGCCGACGATGCCGTTCTCGCCGAGCACACCGCCGAGGAGACCACCGTCACCACCGAGCAGGCCGCCGACGATGCCGTTCTCACCGAGCACACCGCCGAGGAGACCGCCGTCGCCGCCGAGCAGGCCACCGACGATGCCGTTCTCGCCTAGCACGCCGCCGAGGAGACCGCCGTCGCCGCCGAGCAAGCCGCCGACGATGCCGTCTTCGCCGAGCACACCGCCGAGAAGACCACCGTCGCCGCCAAGTACGCCGCCCAACAGGCCGTCGTCACCGAGCACGCCACCGAGGAGACCACCGTCACCGCCCAGCAAGCCGCCAAGAAGGCCACCATCGCCGCCGAGGACGCCGCCCAGGAGTCCGTCATCACCCAACAGGCCTCCGAGCAGGCCGCCTTCGCCGCCCAGCAGGCCGGCCAGCGGCCCGTCGCTCAGCAGGTTGCCCACCACGCCGTCGGGTCCGAGCAGGCCGTCCACGAGGCCGCCTTCGCCCAGGAGTCCGCCGGAGAGGCCTTCGCTGCCGAGCAGGCCGGCGAGTGCGCCGTCGCCGCCGAGCAATCCGCCGACGAGCCCTTCTTCGCCGAGCAGGCCACCGACCAGGCCGTCATCGCCGAGCACGCCGCCGAGGAGGCCACCGTCGCCGCCGAGCAAGCCGCCCAGCAGGCCGTCATCGCCGAGCACGCCGCCGAGGAGACCGCCTTCGCCGCCGAGCAAGCCGCCCAGCAGGCCTTCGTCGCCGAGCACGCCGCCGAGGAGGCCACCGTCGCCGCCGAGCAAGCCACCCAGCAGGCCTTCGTCGCCGAGCACGCCGCCGAGGAGGCCACCGTCGCCGCCGAGCAAGCCACCCAGCAGGCCTTCGTCGCCGAGCACGCCGCCGAGGAGGCCACCGTCGCCGCCGAGCAAGCCGCCCAGCAGGCCGTCATCGCCGAGCACGCCGCCGAGGAGACCACCTTCGCCTCCGAGCAAACCGCCCAGCAGGCCGTCGTCGCCGAGCACGCCGCCGAGCAGACCGCCTTCGCCGCCGCCGAGCAGTCCGCCCAGCAAACCGTCGTCACCCAGCAACTGCCCGACCAGGCCGTCTTCGCCGAGCAGGCCACCCAACAATCCGTTGTCGCCCAGCAGGCCCTCGAGCACCTGGCCGACCACGCCGTCGTCGCCGATCAGTCCGTCCACCAGGCCGTCGATGCCCAGGCCCGTGGTCACGCCGCCGAGCAGGCCGTCGCTGCCGAGCACGTTGTCCAGGATGTTGCCGAGCGCGTCGGTCAGGTAGTCGACCTGGCCGATCAGCGAGCCGACCAGCGCGTCGGTCAGGCCGTTGCCCAACAGGCCGTCGACCACGGGGGTCAGGACGCCGCCGAGGTCGACCACCAGGTTCTCGACGGCGTCGTCCACCGGATCGAATTCGTTCGGGTCGTTGGCCGTGAAGTCGTTGCCCGCGATGGGCGAGAGCACGTTGTCCACCAGGTCTGTCAGGCCATCGACCGTGGGCATCAACGATCCCAGCGTGCCGGAGGAGCTGGCGGCCGCACGGGCGGCCGCGCCGCTCGCGCCACCCAGGCCGAGGAGGTCGTCCAGCGCGCCGACCAGATGGCCGACGGCGCCGTCGCCTGGATCGAGCAGGTGGTCTGCATCGGCGTCGGCGTCTGCGTCCGCATCTGCATCAGCGTCCGCGTCGGCGTCGGCGTCTGCGTCGGCATCTGCATCCGCGTCCGCATCTGCGTCCGCGTCGGCATCAGCATCAGCATCCGCGTCGGCATCAGCATCCGCATCCGCATCTCCGTCCGCATCCGCGTCGGCATCGGCATCCGCATCGGCGTCCGCGTCGCTGTCGCCGAGGCCCGGCGCGAGGAAGGAAACACCGCCGCCGCCGTCGCCGCCACCGCTCAGCGCGGCGCCGAGCGCAACGGCGCCCAGCGCGCCGAGGGCGAATTCGCCCAGGCCGATGCCGCTGCCGCCCGCGGCCTTCTTGGTCACGGCCACGGCGGCTGCGTCGGCATCGCTGTCGGCCGGCGTGACTTCCAGGTTGCCGGCGGCCACATCGACATTCACTTGTTCCAGGCCGCCGGGCAGCTTGGTCGAGCCGATGGTGGCGTCGGTGCCGCCCTCGAAGACGCCCGCGAGCGGCGCCTTGTTGGCCGTCGAGCCGGGGAAGAGCACGTTGGCGTGGCCGCCGTCGGGAACGATCACGCGGTCGCCCGCCATCAGGGTCTGGGTGCCGTCCACCGGAATGCGCACGCCGTCGCGCACGACGACCGTGCCGGGCGTGGCGTTGGACAGCGAGCCCAGGCCCGCGGGCATCGAGGGCGAGGCCATCGCGCTCGAGCCCATGGGGGCGATCGGCGTGGTGCTGGCTTGCGCCAGGACCACGGGGGCGGCACCGTTCTCGGCCATGCCTGGGGTCGAAAGGATGGGTGCTTGGGGGGTGATCATGGGCGGCCTCCTCGAGGGAATAAGTGACTACGAAGCGCAACATGCGTGCCGCCTCCGCGCCTGCGCCTCGCCGCGCCACCGCCCGCGATCTATGTTGTTGATTTGAAAAGGTTTTTTCGCGCGGGGAGGGGCAAACCCGGGAAGGCGAAACAGGCTGCTTTCGCGATTCGTTACGTAACGCCGCGCGCTTTTCGCCCGGAACGCCGGCCGCGTTCATGGGCGATGAAACACACCCGAAGCCCCGACCGTTCCGCTGGGCGGAAAAATCATTTGCGCCGCGGCGCTTCCGGGCGCGCGGTGCGCGGCCTACAGTCCCCAGCACCCCCGAGACGGACAGTCACACAGACAGCGACGGCAGCACAAGGAGACAGCCACGATGCGCAACCTCAACCAGGACAACATCACCCAGGCCGTGCTCGCGCGCCTGGCCGACACGCCCGACCCCAGGCTGCACGAGATCCTCACCAGCCTCGTGCAGCACCTGCATGCCTTCGCGCGCGAGGTGAAGCTCACCGAGGCCGAGTGGCTCCAGGGCATCCAGTACCTCACGGCCACCGGCCAGATGTGCGACGACAAGCGCCAGGAGTTCATCCTGCTGTCGGACGTGCTGGGCCTGTCGATGCTCACCATCGCGATGAACAACGGCAAGCCGGACGGCTGCACCGAGGCCACGGTGTTCGGGCCCTTCTACGTCGAAGGCGCGCCCGAGTACGCGCACGGCGACGACGTGGCCAACGGTGCCGCGGGCGAACCGTGCGACGTGTACGCCACCGTCCGCGGCCTCGATGGCGAGCCGGTGCCCAACGCGGTCGTCGATGTGTGGCAGGCCGACGAAGGCGGCCACTACGACGTGCAGCACGCGGGGCTCGACCACGCCGAGAACCGCGGGCGCCTGCGCACCGGGCCCGACGGCGCGCTGCATTTCAGGAGCGTGCTGGCCCAGGCCTATCCGATTCCGGTCGATGGCCCCGTGGGCGATTTGCTGCGCGCGACCAAGCGCCATCCGTGGCGGCCCGCGCACCTGCATTTCAAGATCGAGGCGCCGGGCTACGAAAACCTCATCACCCACGTGTTCCGCGAGGGCGACGAGTGGCTGGATTCCGACGCGGTGTTTGCGGTGCGCCAGTCGCTGGTCGCGCCGTGGAAGAAGCAGGCCGACGGCCGCTGGCGGCTCGATTTCGACTTCGTGCTCAATCCGCTGAAGCAGCCCGCCTGAAGCCCCAGCTTGGCCCGCGCCCCCGGCCTGCTACGCTCGCCAAGCCTGCCCCTGACGGCAGGCTTTTTTCTGCGCCCCGTCACACCCCATGGCCTTTCCTCTCATCACCGACCCGCATTTCTATGCGGTCGCCGTCCCCGCCGTGCTGCTGCTGGGCATCAGCAAGAGCGGCTTCGGCGCCGGCTTCGGTTCGCTCGCGGTGCCCTTGATGGCGCTCGCGGTCACCGTGCCGCAGGCCGCGGCGATCCTCATGCCGCTGTTGCTGCTGATGGACGTGCTCGGGCTCGCCGCGTTCCGGCGCGACTTCGACCGGTCGCTGCTCAAGTTTTTGATTCCGTTCGGCCTCATCGGCACGGTGGTCGGCACGCTGCTGTTTCGCGTGCTGTCGGCGCACACGGTGGCGGGCATCGTCGGGGTGTTCACGCTGCTGTTCCTCGCGCAGCGCCTGGTGTTTCCGCCCAAGCCCGACGATCCGCTGCCCTCGCGCGGCGTGGGCGCGGCGCTCACGGTGGTCTCGGGCTTCACGAGCTTCATCGCCCACGCGGGCGGGCCGCCGATCAATGCCTACGTGATACCGCTCAGGCTCAAGCCGGTGGTGTTCACAGCCACGATGGCGTACTTCTTCTTCGTGGTGAACCTGAGCAAGTGGATTCCCTACGCGTGGCTCGGCCTCATCGACTTCACCACGCTGGCCACCTCGGTGGCGCTGATGCCGCTTGCGCCACTGGGCGTATGGGTGGGCATCCGCATCGCCAGGCGCATCGATGCGACGTGGTTCTATCGGTTCGTGTACCTGGGCATGCTGCTCACAGGCCTCAAGCTCGTCTACGACGGGTTCATCGGCTGAGGCCGGCCGCAGGCCAGGCCCCTTCGTGAAACACCGAGGAACCGGCTTCGCCGGGCCTCAGGTGTTGCCCCCGGTAGGGGGTTGGCGAAGCGACACGAAGTGCGCGTAGCCTGGGGGCGAGCTCAGAGCTCGACGATCGACTTGAAGCCGCCGAAGATCATCCGCTTGCCGTCGAACGGCATCGTCTTCGGGTCCATCGACGCGATGCGCGGATCGGCCATCACCTTCTTGTTCACCGTGTCGCGGTGCTTGCGCGACTTGTAGACGATCCACGAAAAGGCCACGGTCTCGTCGGCCTTGAGCTTCACGCTCTGCGGGAACGAGGTGAGCTTGCCGGGCTTCACGTCGTCGGCGATGCACTCCACGTATTCGAGCGCGCCGTACTCCATCCAGACCTTGCCGGCCTTGCGCGCGAGCTTGCGGTAGGCCTCGACGTTCTTGGTGGGAATGGCAACGATGAAACCGTCTACATAGCGAGCCATGGGAGATCTCCTGAAAGAAAGATAAAAACGCTGGAGGAAAAACAGCGGCGGCTGCATGGCGTCGTGCACATCACGACGCCGATTCGCTCGCCGCCCCGCGGGGTGCCGCTTCTTCGTTGTTCTGCATCTGCGCCGACGGTGCGGTGCGAAGCAGCAAGGCCCCGATCAAACCCGCCAGTGCCGCGAACACGGCGCCGACGAGAAATGCAAGGTTGTAGCCACCGGTGAGCGCAAGCGGCATCTGCGCGCCGGCCGCTTCCATCGAACCGGTGCGCGCCGCGGCGGCGCTGGCCAGCACCGCCAGGCCCAGCGCACCGCCCATCATGAAGGCGGTGTTGACCACACCCGAGGCGAGGCCCGAATCGGCCGGATCGACCTCGCTCATCGCCGCGAGCAGCACCGGGTTGAACGCCATGCCGGCACCCAGGCCCAGCAGCATCATCCCGGGCAGCACGTCGACGACGTAGCTGCCGTTGACCGGCGCCCGCGCGAAGAGCGCGAGGCCGATGGCCGCGAGCCACAACCCCACCGCGAGCGGCTTGCGGATGCCAAAGCGCATCACCAGCTTGGCCGAGAGGCCGAGCGAGAACACCGCCATGATGATGTTGGCCGGCAGGAACGCCAGGCCGATCTGCATCGGCGTGTAGTTCAGCACCAGCTGCATGTAGAGCGCCGAGATGAAGAACCACGCGAACATCGCCGCCGCCCACAGCACGCCGACCACGTTGGCCACCGACACGCTGCGAAGGCGAAAGAGGCCCAGCGGCATCAGCGGATGCTCGACGCGCGCCTCGATGGCGATGAAGATGGCCAGCAGCACCACCGCCGCGCCGAGCAGGCCCAGCGTCTGCGTGGAGCCCCAGCCGGCCTCGTTGCCGTTGACCACGCCGTACACCGCGAGCATGAGCGACAGCGTGACGGTGACCGCGCCGGCCACGTCGAGCTTTTCGCCATGCGCCTGGCCGCGCGCGTTGGGCAGCAGCGCCACGCACAGCGCATACACCGCCACGCCGATCGGCAGGTTCACCAGGAAGATCCAGTGCCAGCTCAGCGAACTCGTGAGCAGGCCGCCCAGCAGCACGCCGATGCTGCCGCCGCCCGCGCAGACGAAGCCGTAGACGCCCATCGCCTTCGCGCGGTCGGCCGGTTCGGTGAACAGATTCATGATCAGCGAGAGCGAGACGGCCGAGACCACCGCGCCGCCCAGCCCCTGCACCGCGCGCGCGGCGACCAGCAACACCTGCGAATTCGCCAGGCCGCAGGCGAGAGACGCGACGGTGAAGAGCACGAGGCCGATGAGAAAAAGCTTGCGGTGGCCGTACAGGTCGCCCAGCCGGCCCCCGAGCAGCAGGAAGCCGCCGAAGGTCAGCATGTAGGCATTCACCACCCACACGAGCGAGGTCTCGGTGAAGCCGAGGTCGGTGCGGATCGAGGGCAATGCCACGTTCACGATCGTGGTGTCGAGCACGATCATCAGGACGCCGAGGCAGAGCACCATCAATGCGAGCCAGCGCTTCCGGTTGTCGAGGGTTTCGGTCATGGAGTGATTTCCTGAAAAGGCCGCCGATGCGGCGTTCTGTTTTTTTAGACCAGCGGCTTGCCGCCGTTGATGAGCCAGGGGGTGCCGAAGCGGTCGGTCACCATGCCGAAGGCTTCGACCCAGAAGGTCTTCTCGAAAGGCATGGAGACGGTGCCGCCCTCGGCGAAGGCATCGAACACGCGGCGCGCCTCGGCGACCGTCTCCAGCGTGAGCGCGACGCCGAAGCCCTTCATGCCCTCATAGGGCTGGCCGGGCATGGTGTCGGAGGCCATGAGCATCCCGTCGCCGTAGGCGAGCGAGGCATGCATGATCCGCTTCTTGACGTCGGCCGGCATCTCTTCGGTGTCGGGCGCTTCGCCGATGGTCATCATCATCTGCATGGTGCCGCGAAGCGTCTTTTCGTAGAAGCGCATGGCTTCCTGCGCGTTGCCGTCGAAGGTGAGGTAGGCGTGGATGGGGGACATGATGGTTTCCTTTGGGATGCGTTGAGGTGATTACTTTTCGGTGGCTGTCTTGAGGTTGGCAAGGCCCGTTTCGAAGTCCTTGCCGATCATCTGGTCCATGTCGAAGAAGATGCCCATGAGCTTGGCGATGTAGGGGCTCGGGCCGTGCATGGCCCAGGTGACCTCGGTGGCGTCGCCCTGCGGCGCGAGCGTGAACTCGGCGATGTTGTGGCCTTCGAAGGGCTTGATGAAATCCAGCTTGATCGCGACCTTCGAGGAAGGTGACGCCTCGGCGATTTCCATCTTGCCCGCGCCCGCCTTGTCGTTGCCTTCCCAGGCGTAGGTGGCGCCCTGTCCGGCCGCAGCGCCGCCGAAGCTGCGCTTCATGGCCGGGTCCAGCTTCTCGTAGGGCGACCACTCGCCCCAGCGGTGGAAGTCGTTGATCAGCGGAAAGATCTTCTCGGCCGGCGCGGCGATGCGCGCCGTGCGCTCCACGCGGAAGGTGTCGGGCCGGGTGGCCGCGTAGATGAGCACGATCGCGATCAGCGCGAGGATGACGAGGGCGATTTTCTTGAACATGAAGTGACTCCTGGGGCAGGGCGGGCGGATGGCTGTAGGGGTTACTTCGCGGCGTCCACCACCATCAGCCAGGCCACGCCGAAGCGGTCGGCCAGCATGCCGAAGCTGCTGGTGAAGAAGGTCGGCATGAGCGGCTGCATGACCATGCCGCCATCGGCCAGCGCATCGAACCACTTGCGGGCGTCGGCATCGGTGGCCGCGGTGATCGACAGCATGATCCCCTTGAACTCCGGCTGGCCCGAGCACCGGCCGTCGGAGAACATCAGCTCGGTTTCGCCGACGCGGATCACCGAATGCATCACCTTCTGCGGGTCGGGCATGGCGCCGGCGCAGCCATCGCCTTTTTCCATGCCGGCATCCGCGGGCGCCTCGCTGAAGCGCATGAGCTGCACGACTTCGGCACCGATCGCTTTCTTGTAGAAGGCGATCGCTTCGTCGCAACGGCCTTCGAAGGACAGGTAAGACTGGACTTTCATGGCAATTCCTTTTCGCGGATGAGGTTTTGGGGCTTCGAGGTTTCGAGGATGCGCAGCGGCTTCTGCGCGAATACGATGGAACTACTTTGTGTACACCGTCCACAAAGAATAGCAGCGATAATGGACACTGTCCACATGAAATTGAAAATGAAGCTGAACAACGTCCCCGAAAGCCTGCCGCCCGCCCGCAGCACCTACCGCCACGGCGACCTGCGCCGCGCGTTGCTGGAAGCGGGCGTCGAGCTGGCGCGCGACGGCGGGCCGGATGCGGTGGTGCTGCGCGAGGCCACCCGGCGCGCGGGCGTGGTGCCCAACGCGGCCTACCGGCACTTCGGCAGCCGGCAGGAGCTGCTCCTGGCGGTGCGCGCCGAGGCGCTCTCAGCCGCGGCCAAGGCGATGGAAAGCGAACTGGCCGTGCTGCATTTCGACCAGCCGCCCGCCGAATTCGCCCGCGCGCAGGTGCGCGCCATCGGCACGGCCTACCTGCGGTTCGCGCAGGCCGAGCCGGGGCTGTTCCGCACGGCGTTCGTGGTGACCGAAGAGGGCGAAGGTGAAGTGGGCCCGACGGCGGCAGGCGCGAGCGGCATGGGCCCGTTCCAGTTGCTCGGCGCGGCGATCGACCGCCTCGTGGACGCCGGCGTGCTCGATCCGGCGCGGCGCCCGAATGCCGAATTCCTCGCGTGGTCGGCGGTGCACGGGCTCGCGCTGCTCATCATCCACGGGCCTCTGCGCACGCTCGATGCGCAGACCACGCATGCGCTGGGGCAGCGGCTCATCGACATGGTGGAGCGGGGCCTCTAGCGCTCCCCGCGATCTCGGAGATCAGAGATAGATCTTCTGCAGCAGCTTGATCAGCGTCTCGCGCTCGCGTGCGGTGAGCTGGGCGCTCGCATCGGCTTCGAGCTGCACCACGGCCTGTTCGGCTTCGCGCACCAGCGCTTCGCCGGCGGCGGTGAGATGCAGCCCCACCGCGCGGCCGTCGTGCGGATGCGGGCGGCGTTCGATCAGACCCCGGCTGTCCAGCGTGGCCACCAGGCTCACGAGGTTGGGCGGCAGGATGTCGAGCGTGGTGCACAGCTGCCGCGAGGTGGCGCCCGGGTTGTGCGCCAGCAGCGAGAGCACCGAGAAATCGATCTGCTTGAGCCCGTAGGGCGCCATGCGCTCCGAGAAGACGCCGCTGATGACCAGCCAGGCGCGGCGGGCGTTGTAGCCGACCAGGGTTTCGAGCACGCGGGCATCGAGCCGGTCCGAACGGCCCGATGCGGCGGCAACGGGCTCGTTCTTCATGGAGGTTTTCTTGGCGGGAGCAGGCATGGCCCCGAGCGTAACCGGCCGTGGCGGCGCGGGGAATCTACCGCGCGACACCTTCGGCCGCGGCGTGCGGCAGGGCGATGCCCTCGCAGGCGCGCTTGACGATGCCCAGGCGCATCTCGAACTCGGGCAGCACCCAGCGGCGGAACGCGGCCGCCGCACGCACGCGTTCGGCCGAGGCGCCGCCCTCGGTCGCCTCGATGCGCGCCCAGGCCCACGCCATCATCGTGAGCATCACCACGCGCAGGTAGTCGTCGGCCACTTCGTACGGCAGCACGGGGTTGGCGTGCGCGGACATGGCGATGGTCGTGCCGAGGTAGCGCAGCTGCGCGAGCCGGCGCTGCACGTCGGCATCGGCCTCGCGTGACGCGTCGAGCGTGTCGCGCAGATCGAGCAGCACGGCCGACATGGCCGCGCCGCCATCGGGCAGCACCTTGCGCACCAGGAGGTCGATGGCCTGGATCTCGTTGGTGCCCTCGTAGATCATCGTCACGCGCGCGTCGCGCACCACCTGCTCGATGCCCCACTCGCGCACGTAGCCGTGCCCGCCGAACACCTGCAGGCATTCGCTCGCGCCGTGGAAGGCCTGCTGCGTACAGGCCGCCTTGAGCACCGGCGTGACCAGCGAGCACCAACGCTGCGCGCGCTCGCGGGCCTTGGGGTTTGCGTCGTGCGCGGCGACGTCGAGCATCAGCGCGCTGCGGTAGGCGAGCGTGCGCGCGCCGTCGATCCACGCGCGCTGCGTGTCGAGAATGCGGCGGATGGCGGGGTGCTCGGCGATCAGGTCGGCCGGCTCGGCGCCGCGGCTCGCGGGCACGGCGCCGGGGGCGCGCATCTGGCGGCGCTCTGCGGCATAGGCGTCGGCCTTCTGCCAGGCGGCGTCGAGCAGGCCGATGCCCTGCAACGCTACATGCAGGCGCGCCGAATTCATCATCACGAACATCGCCGCGAGACCGCGGCCGGCCTCGCCGACCAGCCAGCCGGTGGCGTCGTCGAAACGCATCGCGCAGGTCGGGCTGCCGTGCAGGCCCATCTTTTCCTCGATGCGTTCGCAGTGCACCGCATTGCGTGCGCCGTCGGGCAGCAGCTTGGGCACGAGCGCGAGCGACAGGCCCTTCGGTCCCGCGGGCGCATCGGGCAGCCGGCACAAGACGAGATGCACGATGTTCGGCGTCAGGTCGTGCTCGCCGCCCGAGATGAAGATCTTGCCGCCGCTCACGCGCAAGCTCCCGTCGGCCTGCGGCACGGCGCGGGTGCGCACCTGGCCGAGATCGCTGCCCGCGTGCGCTTCGGTCAGGCACATGGTGGCGAGCCATTCGCCGGTCGCGATCTTCTGCAGATAGCGGGCCTTCAGTTCGTCGCTGCCGTGGTGCTTGAGGCAGGCGTACGCGCCGTGCAGCAAGCCGGGCGCCATCGTGAGCCCGTGGTTCGCGGCGCTGAGCCATTCGTAGAGCACGGCCTCGAGCACCGAGGGCAGGCCCTGGCCGCCGTCTTCGGTCGCGGCGGAAAGCGCGGGCCAGCCACCATCGACGAAGGCCTGGTACGCCTCGCGAAATCCCGGTGGCGAAATGACTCGGCCCTTGTCGAAGCGGCAGCCGACTTCATCGCCCTCGCGATTGATGGGCGCCACCACCTCGCCGACGAAGCGCGCGGCCTCCTCGAGCACCTGCGATTGCAGCGCTTCGTCGACCTCCGCGAAAGGCGCGAGCGATTGCAGGCGCGCGGGCGCGTCGAGCACCGCGTTCAAGAGAAAGCGGACGTCGTCGGGACGGGGGCAGTAATCCATCGGCTGCTTCAGGACTCGGCGGTGAAGCCGATCTTCTTGACCAGCGGACCCCAGCGTTCGTATTCCGATTGCAGCGACTTCTTCATCTCCTCGGGCGAGGAGCCATGCGCGATCAGCCCGACCGACAGCAGGCCGTCGGCCACGGCCTTGTCCTTGAGCGCGGCCTGGATCGCGGTGCTCGCGGCATTGACGACGGGCGCGGGCGTCTTGGCCGGCGCGAAGAAGCCGAACCATTCGTCGGCCACGATTTCCGGAAAGCCCTGTTCGGTGAAAGTCGGCACATCTGGCAGGTAGGCCGGACGCTGCGCGCCCGAGGTGGCGAGCACGCGCAGCTTGCCGGCCTTGGCGAACGGCAGGCAATCGCCCGCGGGCGTCAGGCACGAGGCGATCTGGCCGCCCACCACGTCGTTGATGCCGGGCAGCGAACCGCGGTAGGGCACGTGGCGCAGGTCCGCGCCGGTGCTCAGGCCCAGCAGCGCGCCCAGGAAGTGCGGCGTGGAGCCCGCGCCCGGCGAGCCGTAGCTCGCCTGCCCGGGGTTGGCCTTGGCCCAGGCGATGTAGTCCTTCAGCGTCTTCACGCTGGCCGGCACCATCGGGCCGACGGCCAGTCCGTGCGTCATCACGGCGCCGATGGAGATCGGCGCGAAGTCCGGAATGGCATAGGCCAGCTTGGTGTAGATGTGCGGATAGATCGACAGCGCCGAAGCCTGCGCGAGACACAGCACCGAGCCGTCGGCCGGCGAGGTCTTGAGCGTGTCCAGGGCGATGCGCCCGCCCGCGCCGGGCTTGTTCTCGACCACCGGGTTCGTCGCGGTGAAGGGCGTGTTGCCCACCTTGTCGGCGACGCGGCGCGCCACGCTGTCGCCGGCGCTGCCGGCCGGGAAGCCGTAGTAGATCTTCACCTGCTGCTGCACCAGCTGGGCGAGCGCGGCGAGAGGGTGCAGGGCACCGATGGCGGCGGTGCCGCCGAGCAGGTTCACGAACTGGCGTCGGGTGGTCATGGTCTTGTCTCCTGGTTTTGCTGCTGGGGCTGGAATCAGCGAGGCGCCATGCGCAGGGCGCCGTCTAGGCGAATGACTTCGCCGTTGAGGTGTCCGTTCGTCACGATGTGGCAGGCCAGCTCGGCGAATTCCGAGGGCTGGCCCAGGCGCGGCGGGAACGGGATCGACGCGGCCAGCGATTGCTGCACGGCCTCGGGCAGTTCGAGCAGCAGCGGCGTGGCGAAGAGGCCGGGTGCCACGGTGCACACGCGGATGGCGTGCTGCGCGAGGTCGCGCGCCATCGGCAGCGTCATGCCGACGAGGCCGCCCTTCGAGGCGCTGTAGGCCTGCTGCCCCACCTGGCCGTCGAAGGCCGCGACCGACGCGGTGAAGAGCATCACGCCCTTCTCGCCGTTGGGCAGCGCGTCGAGCTTGGCGCAGCGCGCCGCGAACAGGCGCGCCATGTTGTAGCCGCCGATGAGGTTGATGTTGACCACGCGCACGAAGTCTTCGAGCGGCGCCGGGTTGCCGTCCTTGCCGACGATGCGCTTGGCGCTGCCGATGCCGGCCACGTTCATCAGAATGCGCGCGGGGCCGTGGGCGGCCGCGGCCTTGTCGAGCGCGGCGGTGACGCTCTCGGTGTCGGTGATGTCGCAGGCGCATGCGACGCCGCCGATTTCCGCGGCCACCTTCTCGGCGAGCGCGGCGTTGCGGTCGAGCACCGCGACCTTCGCGCCCAGGCGGGCGAGCTCGCGCGCGGTGGCTTCGCCCAGGCCCGATGCGCCGCCGGTGACGAGGGCGGCTTGTCCTTCGATCTTCATGTGTGTGTCTCCTGGAGAAAGTTAGCGGGGCGTCAGCGTGAAGGGCAGCGTGCCGGCGTGCATCGCCTCGGCGAGCGCGGCGCGGTGCTTGAGCACGGCGCGTTGGTTGATCGAGCCCTTGTCGGTCACTTCGCCCTTGTCGATGGAGGGCGGCTCGGCCATCAAATGGAGGCGCGCGATGCGGTTCGCGCTGCCGGTGCCCATGGCGGCCAGGTCGTTGGCCACCTGCTGGAAGTGCGCCTGCATTGGCGCGCTTTCGAGCACCTGCTGCATCGTTGCGTCGGCAGCCAGGCCCGCGAGCTGCCGCACCTTCTGCGTCGGGAAGATCAGCGCGCCGACTTCCTTCAGGTTGATGCCGGTGAGCACCGCGTCCTGCACGTAAGGCGCGCCGGCCGCGATGATCTTCGCGCGCAGCGGCCCCACGCTCACGAAGGTGCCGGTGGCGAGCTTGAAGTCTTCGGCAATGCGGCCGTCGAAGCGCAGGCCCCGGTGGATGTTCGCATCGTCGATCCACTGCACCGCGTCGCCGGTCGAGAAGAAGCCTTCTTCGTCGAAGGCCTCGGCCGTGGCGTCCGGTGCGCGCCAGTAGCCGGGCGTGATGTTGGGGCCGCGGTAGCGCACCTCGGTCTTGCCGTCGACCTCGATCAGCTTGAGCTCGATGCCGGCCGCGGGCAGGCCGATGTCGCCCGACTTCACTTCGGGGCCGGTCACGTAGAGCGCGAACGGGCCCGACTCGGTCATGCCCAGGCCCGTGCCCATCACGATGCGCTCGCCGACTTCGGCCTCCTGCGTCTTGTGCAGGCTGTCCCAGATCGGCTGCGAGAGCGCCGCGCCCGAGTAGAAGAACATCTTCACGCGCGAGAGCAGATTGCGGCGCAGCACCGCATCGCTTTCCATCGCGTTGGCGATCGCCTCGAAGCCGGTGGGCACATTGAAGTAGATGGTGGGCGCGACTTCGCGGAGGTTGCGCAGCGTCTCGGCCATGCCCGCAGGGGTGGGCTTGCCGTCGTCGATGTAGAGCGTGCCGCCGTTGTCCAGCACGATGCCCACGTTGTGGTTGCCGCCGAAGGTGTGGTTCCACGGCAGCCAGTCGACCAGCACCGGCGGCTCGTCGCCCAGCGCGGGAATCGACTGGCGCAGCTGCTGCTGGTTGGCGCACCACATGCGATGCGTGTTGATCACCGCCTTGGGCATCTTGGTGGAGCCCGAGGTGAAGAGGAACTTGGTGATGGTGTCGGGGCCGGTCGCGCGCATCGCGGCGTCGATGGCGGGCGTCGCGGGCGTGGCGGCGAGCGTGCTGAAGGGCGTGGTGGCGCGGCCTTCGATGGCGCCCTCGGCGAGCACGACCTCGGTGGCGGCGGGCACGGCCGCTTCGATGGCACGGCCGTAGCGCGCGGCATCGGCGGCGAACACGAGGCCCGGCGTGAGCGTGTCCAGCACGTGGCGCAGCTTCTCGAAGTCCTGGCTCACCAGCGAGTAGGGCGGCGACACGGGGCAGTAGGGCACGCCGGCGTAGAGGCAGCCGAGCGCGAGCAGCGCGTGCTCGATGCCGTTCTCGCTGAGGATCGCGACGGGACGCTCCGCGTTCAGGCCGCGATCGAGCAGCGCCTGCCCGATACCGCGCGCTTCCTTCAGCGCCTGCGCGTACGACACGCGCAGCCACTCGCCGGTGCTGCCGTCGGCCAGCCGTTCACGGCGGGCGATGAAGGTGCGGTCGGGCGCGTGTTCGGCCCAGTGCGCGAGGCGATCGGTCATGCGCTCGCGGTAGGCGTCCAGCTGCGTCTCGGCCTGCAGATACTGCGTGCCCGGCGCGCCGGCGCGCAGCACCGCGCGGGTCACGCCGAAGGCGAGCGGGCGGTAGCGGATGGCGGTCATCCCTTGCTCACCTTCGCGCCGCGGCCTTCGAGGAAATCGCGCACGCGCGCCTTCGCCTCGGGCGCGGCCTGCACGATGCCGGACATCAGCGCCTCGGTGAAGAAGCCGTGGTCGGCCGACTGCTCGGCGATGCGCGGCAGCGCGTGCATCAGCGCGTAGTTGGTCAGCGGCGCGTTGGTGGCGATGCGCTTGGCGAGCTCGAAGGCCTTGTCGAAGGCCGCGCCCTCGTCGACCAGGTACTGCGCGAAGTTGGCACGCTCGCCGTCTTCGGCGTTGTAGACGCGGCCGGTCATCATCATGTCGGTCATGCGGGCCACGCCGATGAGCTTGGGAATGCGCACCGAGCCGCCGCCGCCCACGAAGATGCCGCGCGAGCCTTCGGGCAATGCATAGAAGGTGGAGCGATCGGCCACGCGGATGTGGCAGGCGCTCGCCAGTTCGAGCCCGCCGCCGACCACCGCGCCGTGCAGCGCCGCGACCACCGGCACCGGGCCGTGCTGGACCACGTCGAGTGCCGCGTGCCACAGGCGCGAGTGCTGCATGCCCTGGCCGGCGTCGCGCTCCTTGAGCTCGCTCAGATCGAGGCCGGCGCAGAAGTGCGGGCCTTCGCCGTCGAGCACCGCGGCGCGCACGGTGGAGGGCAACTGCTCGAAGGTGTCGCGCAACGCGAGGATCAGGCCGTCCGACAGCGCATTGCGCTTGGCGCCGCGCGCGAGGCGAACGATGGCGACGTCGTCGCGAATGTCGAGTTGGAGGTCTGGAGTGGTCATGATGTGTTGGGGGTTGCGTTCGATTATGGTTATGAGAAATAATCAATTCAAGGCATTTGAGCCCGCCGAATACTAGGGACTTACCCGTACTGGAGACAAAGAGATGGACCACCGGAACCTGATCGCCATCGACATCCACACCCACGCCGAAGTGAGTTGCTGGAACCCGTTCGACAACTATGGCGAGGAGTACGACCGCGCCGCCGACAAGTACTTCGGCTCGAGCGGCCGCCCCACCATCGCCGAGAGCGTGGCGTACTACCGCGAGAGAAAGATCGGGCTGGTGATGTTCATGGTCGATGCCGAGTCGAACATGGGCCGCCGCCGCATCCCGAACGAGGAGATCGCGGAGCACGCGAAGAACAACAGCGACATGATGATTGCCTTCGCCAGCATCGATCCGCACAAGGGAAAGATGGGCGCGCGCGAGGCGCGCAGGCTCATCGAGGAATACGGCGTGAAGGGCTTCAAGTTCCACCCGACGGTGCAGGCCTTCCACCCCTACGACAAGATGGCCTGGCCGATCTACGAAGTGATCGCCGAATACGGCTTGCCGGCGATCTTCCACACCGGCCACAGCGGCATCGGCTCGGGCATGCGCTGCGGCGGGGGCCTGCGCCTGGAGTACAGCAACCCGATGCACCTGGACGACGTGGCTATCGACTTCCCCGACATGCAGATCGTCATGGCCCACCCCAGCTTCCCCTGGCAGGACGAGGCGCTGAGCGTGGCCACGCACAAGCCCAACGTGTGGATCGACCTTTCGGGCTGGAGCCCGAAGTACTTTCCCAAGCAACTGGTGCAGTACGCCAACACGCTGCTGAAGGACCGCATCCTCTTCGGCAGCGACTACCCGCTGATCACGCCCGACCGGTGGATGAAGGACTTCGAAGTGGCGGGGTTCAAGCCGGAGGTGATGCCGGGAATCCTGAAGGGCAATGCGGTCCGGCTGCTGAAACTGGAAGGCTGACGAAGAGAAGGTCGATACCGAGAAGGCGGCCTACGAATCCGCCTCTTCCTTCTCGTCGATCCGGTCCCAATCGCGCCCCGAGCGCCGCTGCCGTTCCTCGCGCTCGCGCGCCATCTGCTCCTCGAACTGCTGGCGGCCTTCCTTGTTGGCCGCGATCAGCTTGGCGCGGTCCTTGTAGTGCGGGTAGATCTCGTCGCTCAGCTTGATGTTCCGCGTGCGGAACCGCATCGTCGATTCGCGCGCTTCGTGCGCGGGCCAGCCCAGCGCCTCGAGCGTGGCGCGGGCGCTGCGCAGCGACGACTCGAACACCTCGCGCTCGATGTCCTTCACGCCGCGGTCGCGCAGCTGGAAGAGGTGGGTCACGTTGCGGGCCCGCGCGATGATGCGGGCCTGCGGGAAGTTCTCGCGCACCAGGTCGACGATGTCGAGCGACTGCTCGATGTCGTCCACCGCCACCACGATGGCCTTGGCCGAGCCGGCACCCGCGGTGCGCAGCAGATCGAGCCGCGTCGCATCGCCGTAGAACACGCGAAAGCCGAACTGGCGCAGGCCCTCGACGGTGTCGGCGTCGTGGTCGAGCACCGTCACGCGCAGGCCCTGCGACATCAGCATGCGACCGACGATCTGGCCGTAGCGGCCGAAGCCGCAGATGAGCACCTTGGCGTCCTGCTGCTCGGAAATTTCTTCCATCTGCGGGCCGTTGTTGCGGCTGTAGCGCGGCAGCACGAACTTGTCGAGCAGCACCAGGAGGAGCGGCGACAAGAGCATCGACAGCGCCACCGCGCCGATCAGGAGCGACGTGATCTCGGGCGGCAGCACATCGGGGCCCGCGGCCTGGAACACCACGAACGCGAATTCGCCGCCCTGCGCGAGCAGCAGGGTGAACACCGGCCGCTCCTGGTAGGCCAGGCCCATCGCCTTGGCGAGCGCGTAGATCACGACCAGCTTGATGACCATGAAGCCGATCACCAGCGCGGCCATCACCCAGGGGCTCGCGATGAGCACGCCGAAGTTGATCGACATGCCCACCGCGATGAAGAAGAGGCCGAGCAGCAGGCCCTTGAAGGGCTCGATGTCGGTCTCCAGCTCGCGCCGGTATTCGCTTTCCGCGAGCAGCACGCCGGCAAGGAAGGCGCCCAGCGCCATCGACAGGCCCACCAGCTGCATCAGCGCCGCGATGGCCACCACCAAGAGCAGCGCCGCGGCGGTGAAGATCTCGGGCGTGTCGCTGCGGGCGATCCAGCGCAGGATGGGGCGCAGCAGCAAGCGGCCGCCCAGGATGATGCCGGCGATCACACCGACGATCTTGAGCGCCTCCAGCGCGCGGTCCAGGCCGCTGAGCGATTGCTCGGCGGCGGTGGCGCCCGCGAGCAGCGGCAGCAGCGCGAGGATCGGGATGGCCGCCACGTCCTGGAACAGCAGGATCGAGAAGCCGGCCTGGCCGCTGGGCGTCTTGAGCAGGTTGCGCTCGCCGAACACCTGCAGCGCGATGGCTGTGGACGAGAGCGCAAGGCCCAGCGACGCCACCAGCGCCACGCGCCAGTCGGCACCGATGGCCCAGCCCGCGGCGAACAGCACCGCCGCGCAACTGAGCACCTGCGCGGCGCCCCAGCCGAAGATGGGCCGGCGCAGGTTCCACAGCCGCTTGGGTTCGAGTTCCAGGCCGACGAGAAACAGCATCAGCACCACGCCGAATTCGGCGAAATGCAGCACGTCCTCCACGCTGGACACGAGGCCCAGCCCCCAGGGGCCGATCGCGATGCCGGCCACGAGGTAGCCGATGATCGAGCCGAGCCCGAGGAACTTCGACAGCGGCACCACCAGCACGGCGGCGCCCAAGTAGATCAGGCTGCTGGTCAGCCAGGCGGGCGCGTGTTCCATGCTCAGGCCGTGCCTTCCCGGTGGTTGTCGTCGTTCTTGGCTTCGTTGGCGGCGGACATGGCGGCGATGCCCCGGCTCATCGCGGAATGGAAGGTGCTGGCCACCACCTTGCCCATGTCGTCGGACTCGGCGGGGCGGTCGGCCTCGGGGACGGGACAGGCGATGCAGGCGTCGATCTCCTCGATCTCGGGCCAGTCGGGGTAGCTGCCCAGGCGCTGGGCGTAGGTGTCGACATGCGCCGTCACTTCGGCCTCGTCGGCGCTGCGCGCGCCGTAGAAGACGAGCGGCGGCAGAAAGCGCATGCCGCAGAGCGCGGCGGTCTGCTCGTAGGGCGGCAGGAAGGCGTCGAAGAAATAGCGGTGGTAGCTTTGCGGGTGGTAGCTCGGCTCGGGGCTGCCGGTGGTGGCGACCAGCCAGAAGTCCTTGCCCTGCAGGGCGGTGCCGCCGGGGCCGTAGGCCCAGCCGTAGGTGAGCACGTCGTCGACCCAGAGCTTCTGCAGCGCCGGCATCGAATACCACTGGATCGGATGCACCAGCACGACCAGGCGCGCCTTGGCGAGCCGGGCCTGCTCGGCCTCCACGTCGATGGCGAAGTCGGGGTAGCTGCCGTAGAGGTCGTTGACCTCCACGCCCGGCACCGCGCGCGCGGCGGCCAGCATGCGGCGGTTGACGCGCGAGTCGCGCCAGTGCGGATGGGCCGCGATCACGTAGATGCCGCCGCTGTCGGCGGCAGGGTTTCCCGGAAGTGTTGTTGTCGTCATGCCGCGAACATAGCGCAACCGGCGGCGATTTACCGGCCCCAAAAGGGCGAGGCACTACGATGCTGCCCTGATCCAGCTCTGGAGGAGATTCCCATGCCGGTGGTTCTGGTCGCCAACCCCAAGGGTGGCGTTGGCAAGTCGACGATCGCGACGAACATCGCGGGCTACTTTGCGAGCCGCGGCCATGCCGTGATGCTGGGCGACGTGGATCGCCAGCAGTCCTCGCGGCTCTGGCTGAATTTGCGCCCGCCGATGGCCCGGCCCATCTCCACCTGGGAAGCCTCGGGCGACAGCAGTGTGGTGCGGCCCCCGCGCGGCACCACGCACGCGGTGCTCGACACGCCCGCGGGCCTGCACGGCTGGCGCTTCAAGGAGGTGCTGGCGCTGGCCGACCGGGTGATCGTGCCGCTGCAGCCGAGCATCTTCGACATCTACGCGACGCGCGATTTCCTGGACCGGCTGCTGGAACAGCGCAAGGCCGACAAGACCAAGATCGGCCTGGTGGGCATGCGCGTGAATGCGCGCACGCTGGCGGCCGACCGGCTGAACGAATTCATCGCCGGCCTGGGCGTGCCCGTGCTGGGCGAGCTGCGCGACACACAGAACTACGTGCAACTCGCGGCGCGCGGGCTCACGCTGTTCGACATCGCGCCGGGCCGCGTGCAGCGCGATCTCGAGCAGTGGCAGCCGATCTGCCAGTGGCTGGACTGAACCCGCGGTTTTCCCTAGCCCGGGTTGTCGCAAGCCCGACAGCCGCGCCCGCATCCTCGGCACCAGAATGCCCCGCATGACCAAAAAGACATTCCAGACCCTTCAGGATCTCGCCGCCTGCGTCGGCCAGGAAGTCGCCGTGAGCGACTGGATCACCATTACGCAAGAGCAGGTCAACCAGTTCGCCGAGGCGACGGGCGACCACCAGTGGATTCATGTCGATATCGAGCGGGCCAAGGCCGGGCCTTTCGGCGGGCCGATTGCCCACGGCTTCCTGACACTCTCGCTGCTGCCGAAATTCTTCGAGGTGGCGATCGACGTGGTCGAGTCGCGCATGGGCGTGAACTACGGGCTGAACCGGGTGCGCTTCATGTCGCCGGTGCCGGTGGGCAAGCGCCTGCGGGCGCGCATGAAGCTGCTGACCGCGGAGGCGATTCCCGACGACGGCCTCCAGATGACCTGGGAAACCGCCATCGAGCTCGAAGGCGCGGCCAAGCCGGCCTGCGTCGCCGAGTCGGTGGTGCGCCGCTACCGCTGAGCGCGCGGCTTTCTTCTTCTTTCTTACATCCGGCGGTCGGTCACTTCGCCATAGGTGGCGGCGCCTTGGCGCGTGATGCCCAGGGCGCTGGCGCGGACCGCGGCGCGGTCGGTGCTGCCGTTGGTCTGCTGGGCGACGCCGGTGCCGCCGTTGCCGATCTTCAAGGGCTGGCGGGCCTGGGCCTGCACATCGGCGCGCGAGAGCGTCGACTGGAAGGGCGCGGGCGGCAGCGGGTTCTGTTCACCCTGGAAGGCCTGGGCACCGGTGCTGAGGGCGAGCGTGGCGAAGGTCGCGAGGGCAATCGACTTGGCATTCATGACGAAACTCCTTGGGGCAAAGCGTTGAAGGACTCGATGCCGGAGCGGGTGCAGTAGCTGCTTTTCGCGCCGGCATGTCATCCATACGCCGCACCGCGCCGACCGGATGTGCCCTTGCCGCCCGAAGGGTCAGCTGAATCCGTTTTGCCGCCAGGCTTCGAACACCGTCACCGCCACCGCGTTCGAGAGGTTCAGGCTGCGCTGACCTTCCCGCATCGGCAGCCGCAGGCGCTGGGGCTCGGCGAAGCCCTCGCGCACCGCGGGCGGCAGGCCGCTGGTCTCGGAGCCGAACACCAGCCAGTCGCCCGGCTGGAAGCGCACGTCGTGCACGGCGCGCGTGCCGCGGGTGGTCAGGGCGAACATGCGGTCGGCGGCGGGGCTTTCCGCGTCGATCAGCGCCTGCCAGTCGGCGTGGCGCTTCACCTCGGCGTACTCGTGGTAGTCGAGCCCGGCGCGGCGCAGGAGGCGGTCGTCCATCGAGAAACCGAGCGGCTCGACCAGGTGCAGCGTGCAGCCGGTGTTGGCCGCGAGCCGGATCACGTTGCCGGTGTTCGGCGGAATTTCGGGGTGGACCAGGACAATATGGAACATGCGCCGATTGTCGGCGGCGCGCGTGGGGCGGTCAGCGCGGCGGGTCGGTGCGGGCCAGCACCACCGCGGTGATGTGCGCGGCGCCGGCCAGCCGGAGCGTTTCGGCCGCGGCGAACAGCGAGGCGCCGCTGGTCATCACATCGTCGACCAGCACGACGCGCTTTGTGCGCACCTTGTCCGCGCGCAATGGCTCCACGGCGAAGGCGCCGCGCAGGTTGCGCAGGCGCTCGGCGCGCGCCAGGCCGCTCTGCGCCGGAGTTTCGCGGGTGCGCAGCAGCAGCGTCGCGTCGGTCTTGGCCGGTGCCATGCGGCGCGCGAGCTCGAGCGATTGGTTGAAGCCGCGCTCGCGCAGCCGGCCGGGCGCGAGCGGCATCGGCAGCACGATGTCGCACCGCTCCAGCGCCGGCTCCACCCAGGGCGCGCTGCGCAGCAGGGTTGCGAACGGGCCGGCCCAGCCGGCATCGCCGCGGAACTTGAAACGTGCGATGGCGCCGGGCCAGGGCCATGCATAAGTGCAGGCCGCAAGGCAGGCGTCCAGCGGCGGCGGGTGCAGCACGCAGTCACCGCAGCGGGCAACGCCTTCGGGCACCGGCAGGGCGCAGCCGCCGCAACGCGCGGCCGGCGGCGCGAAGCGCGCGACGCAGGCATCGCACACCCGTTGCGAAGGCCAGGCGCGGCAGACCTCGCACTGGCTGGGCAGCCGCGCGAGTCCCGCAAAAAGTGAGGTGAAAGGCCTCAGGGCCCGGTGGCTGAACATGGTCTCAATATACTCACGGCCCCATGGCCACCGACCCCGCAAGAAGACCGCCGACCATCGATCCCACGGCGGCCGCACGCTGGCGCCGGCTGGCGCCCGCCGAGGGCTCGCCGTGGCTGCACGAAGAAATCGGCCGGCGCATGGAAGACCGGCTGCAATGGATCAAGGCGCAGCCCCGCACCTGGGCCGATTGGGCGCCCTTGCGCGGCGGCCTCGAGGCGCACGAACTGGTGGCGCGCCGCTACCGCGATGCGGCTTCCTATGTGATCGAACCCGAACCGTCGCTGGCCGGCAAGACCGGCGAGGCGCTCGCCGCACCCTGGTGGAGCGCGCGCCGCTGGCAGGGCGGCAAGGCCCGGTTCGATGCGCCGCCCGAGGACGGCGTCGACCTGCTCTGGGCGAACATGTCGCTGCACATGGCGGCCGACCCCGAGGCGCTGATCTCGCAGTGGCACCGGCTGGTCGCAACCGACGGCTTCCTGATGTTCTCGTGCCTGGGCCCCGACACCGTGCGCGAACTGCGCGCGCTGCATGCACGCCTAGGCTGGCCCGCGGCCGGCCATGAATACACCGACATGCACGACTGGGGCGACATGCTGGTGCACGCCGGCTTCGCGGAGCCCGTGATGGACATGGAGCGCATCGTGCTCACCTGGGCCACGCCCGAGGCGGCGCTGGCCGAGTTGCGCACGCTCGGGCGCAACCTGCACCCGGCGCGCTTTGCGGCGCTGCGCGGCAAGACCTGGCACAAGGCGCTGAAGGGCGCGCTGCCCGAACTGGCGCCGGCCGAGGGTGGCAACGGCCACATCGCGCTGACCTTCGAGGTCATCTACGGCCATGCCTTCAAGCCGGCGCCGCGCGTGTCGCTCGCGGCCGAAAGCGCGGTGTCGCTGCGTGAGATGCGCTCGATGCTGCAACGAGGTCGGCCAGGCGCCTGATTGCCTAGTAGTAGTGACCCGTAGGCGTCCCGGGCGCCCCACGAGGGCCTCGCGAGCGCCGGTATCTACCCGCTACAATCCGCCGTTGCGTGAAACTCGCGGGTATTGTCCCGCGATCGAGGGCCTGTCGGATCCCATTTGTACGAGGGTGTACGAGGGAGTTGGCGACCATCGACGCACCGATTTGCTGAACTCGCCCGTGTCGAATTCCGTGTTTCGTTTTGCCACCGTTTCAGGCCAGAGCATTCACTGGTTCCTGAAGCGGAACTGCTCGGTGACCCCGAGCCAGCTGGGCTGGCTCTACGCGTCGCTGTGCGTGGTATCGCTCGGTATCGGGACGGTGTTCTGGCTGCACGGTGCGCCGCTGGTGCTGCCATTCGCCTGGCTCGAACTGGCCGCGGTGGGTTTCGCATTCATGCTGTACGCACGGCATGCGACCGATGGAGAACGGATCGCATTGCAGGGTGGACGGCTGGTCGTGGAGCTCGAGGACGGTGGGCGCTACGAACGCACGGAATTTCTTCCGCACCAGGTGCGGATCGAACCGCAGACCAGCGATCGCTCGCTGATCGAGGTCTCGGGGCAGGGTCGATCAGTCAGGGTGGGGCGCTATGTACGCCCGGAGTTGCGTGCGGCACTGGCGCGCGAGATTCGCATGGCGTTGCGTGGCGCTTGAAGCGGCTTGCGCAGCGTTGCACGGTTGGGTTTGTCGAAAAAATTGAAGAAACGTGAACACGATGAAGAGCATTTGGCGCAACAAGTACAGGCCGGCGAATCTGTTGCTGGCGGCCGGCGCGGCTTTCAGCAGCGCGGCGCACGCAGTCAACGATCTGCCCGGCGGCCCTTCGGTTCGCCAGTTGAATCTTCCGGTCGGTGTGACCAAGATCGCGCAGGAGCAGCATCTGCTCCACACGATCATGATGATCCTGTGCACGGTCATCTTCGTCGCCGTGTTCGCGGTCATGTTCTATTCGATCTGGAAGCACCGCAAGTCGGTGGGCCACAAGGCCGCGAACTTCCATGAATCGGTGGTGGTCGAGGTCATCTGGACCATCGTTCCCTTCCTCATCGTGATCGTGATGGCGCTGCCCGCCACCAAGGTGCTGGTGGCCCAGAAGGACACCACCAACGCCGACCTCACGATCAAGACCACGGGCTACCAGTGGAAGTGGGGCTACGACTACCTGAACGGCGAAGGCGAGGGCCTGGCCTTCATCTCCACGCTGGACAGCTCGCAGCGCGCGATGTCCGATGCCGGCGCCAAGGGCGTGATGCCCGACGACTACCTGCTCAAGGTCGACAACCCGCTGGTGGTGCCGGTCAACAAGAAGGTGCGCATCATCACCACCGCCAACGACGTGATCCACGCGTTCGCCGTGCCGCAGCTGGGCTTGAAGCAGGACGCGATTCCCGGCTTCGTGCGCGACACCTGGTTCCGCGCCGAGAAGGTGGGCGACTACTACGGCCAGTGCCAGGAACTGTGCGGCAAGGAACACGCCTACATGCCGATCCACGTGAAGGTGGTCTCGGCAGGCGACTACACGACGTGGGTTGCCGCCAAGCGCAAGGAAGCCGCGGCCAAGCTGGACGACCCGACCAAGGTCTGGGCGCTGCCCGAGATGCTGGTGCGCGGCGAGAAGGTCTACGCCGCCAACTGCGCCGCCTGCCACCAGGCCAACGGCAAGGGCGCGGGCCCGATCAAGCCGCTGGACGGCTCGCCCAAGGTGACCGACGCCGACCACAAGGTGCAGCTGACGGTGCTGCTCAACGGCCAGAACAACGGCGCGATGCCCTCCTGGAAACAGCTGAGCGACACCGACCTCGCGGCAGTGGCCACGTACACCAAGAACAGCTGGTCGAACAAGACGGGCCAGCTGGTGCAGCCGGCCGAAGTGCTGGCCCTGCGCGGCAAGTGATACGGCAGCGCCCCGCGAAGAAGAAATTGCAAGGAACAACGAAATGAGTGCAGTCCTCGACCCCCACGGTCACGCCCACGGCGACCACGCACACGACGGCCACGACGAGCATCACGCAGCGCCCACCGGCTGGCGCCGCTGGGTCTTCGCGACCAACCACAAGGACATCGGCACGCTCTACCTGCTGTTCAGCTTCACGATGCTGATGGTGGGCGGCATCCTGGCCCTCCTGATCCGCGCCGAGCTGTTCCAGCCCGGCCTGCAGCTGGTGAACCCCGAGCTCTTCAACCAGTTCACCACCATGCACGGCCTGATCATGGTGTTCGGCGCCATCATGCCGGCCTTCGTGGGTTTTGCGAACTGGATGATCCCGCTGCAGGTGGGCGCCTCCGACATGGCGTTCGCGCGCATGAACAACTTCAGCTTCTGGCTGCTGATTCCCGCAGCGCTGATGCTGGTGGGTTCGTTCTTCATGCCCGGCGGCGCACCGGCCGCGGGCTGGACGCTCTACGCGCCCCTCACGCTGCAGATGGGCCCCTCGATGGACGCCGGCATCTTCGCGATGCACATCATGGGCGCCTCCTCGATCATGGGCTCGATCAACATCATCGTGACCATCCTGAACATGCGCGCGCCCGGCATGACGCTGATGAAGATGCCGATGTTCTGCTGGACCTGGCTCATCACCGCCTACCTGCTGATCGCCGTGATGCCCGTGCTCGCAGGCGCCATCACGATGACGCTGACCGACCGCCACTTCGGCACCAGCTTCTTCAACCCCGCCGGCGGTGGCGACCCGGTGATGTACCAGCACATCTTCTGGTTCTTCGGCCACCCCGAGGTCTACATCATGATCTTGCCGGCCTTCGGCATCATCAGCCAGGTGGTGCCGGCCTTCGCCCGCAAGAAGCTCTTCGGCTACGCCTCGATGGTGTACGCCACCTCGTCGATCGCCATCCTGTCGTTCATCGTGTGGGCGCACCACATGTTCACGACCGGCATGCCGCTGACCGGCCAGCTGTTCTTCATGTACGCGACGATGCTGATCGCGGTGCCCACGGCCGTGAAGATCTTCAACTGGATCGCCACGATGTGGCAGGGCTCGATGACCTTCGAGACGCCCATGCTGTTCGCGGTCGGCTTCATCTTCGTGTTCACGATGGGCGGCTTCACCGGCCTCATCCTGGCGGTCGCGCCGATCGACACGCAGCTGCAGGACACGTATTACGTGGTGGCCCACTTCCACTACGTGCTGGTGGCCGGCTCGCTGTTCGCCATGTTCTCGGGCTTCTACTACTGGGTGCCCAAGTGGACCGGCGTGATGTACAACGAAACGCGCGGCAAGGTGCACTTCTGGTGGTCGCTGATCTCGTTCAACGTGACCTTCTTCCCGATGCACTTCCTGGGCCTGGCCGGCATGCCGCGGCGCTACGCCGACTACCCGATGCAGTTCGCCGACTTCAACGCGCTCGCGTCGGTCGGTGCCTTCTTCTTCGGTTTCGCGCAGGTGTACTTCTTCCTCTTCATCGTGCTGCCGACCATGCGCGGCAAGGGCGAGAAGGCTTCGCAGAAGCCGTGGGAAGCAGCGGAAGGCCTGGAGTGGGAAGTGCCCTCGCCGGCGCCGTTCCACACCTTCGAGACCCCGCCCAAGCTCGATCCGACCGCCACCAAGGTGATCGGTTGATCGACCGCACGACGATGACCACACCCGAACAAAGAAAGAACAACCGTCGCATGGGGCTCACGCTGGCCTCCATCGCGGTGATCTTCTTCATCGGCTTCATCGTGCGCATGGTCTTCTTCAGCGGTCGCTGACCGCCCACCGAACGGGAGCAGCATCCATGAGTCTCGGCCAACGCATCCGCCGCGCCAATGTGCGCATGGTCGGCAAGCTCGCCGTCGTGACCTGCGGCATGTTCGCCTTCGGCTACGCGCTGGTGCCGATGTACCGCGCGATCTGCGAGATGACCGGCATCAACATCCTTGCGCTCTCCGAGCTCGAGGTGCCGGGCGGCGCCAGTGGCGGCAAGAACGTGCGCGTGCCCGACAACACGCAGGTCGACATGACCCGCACGATCAAGGTCGAGTTCGACTCCAACGTGCGCGGCGGCCTCTGGGACTTCAAGCCCGCGGAGCGGACCATCGAGGTGCATCCGGGCCAGCTCAACACGGTGATGTACGAGTTCCAGAACGTGCAGAACCGCCGCATGGCCGCGCAGGCCATTCCGAGCTACGCGCCGCAGCAGGCCGCGCCTTATTTCAACAAGCTCGAGTGCTTCTGCTTCAACCAGTACACGCTCGATCCGGGCGAGAAGAAGCAGTGGCCGGTCGCGTTCGTGATCGACCCGAAGATCTCCAAGGACGTGAAGACCATCACGCTGTCGTACACCTTCTTCGAGGTGGGCGGCAAGACGCCGGCGGCGCCGGTGGCCGCAGTCACGACCACCGCCAATGAGCCGCGCTCGTGATGACCGCTGCGCCATCGAACAAGCCGAAGGCCACGCTGTGGGACACGGTGAAGGCGGTGGGCTGGTCGTTCTTCGGCGTTCGCAAGAACAGCGCCTACCAGGAAGACCTGGGCAAGCTGAATCCGTTGCACATCATCGCGGTGGCATTCGCCCTGGTGATCGTCTTCGTCGTCGGGCTGGTGCTGCTGGTGCGGCATGTGGCTGGCATGGCCTGACGAAACCCGCGACACACAGAATCCATTGAATCGAGAGAAGAAAGAAAGCCAGGAGCTGATATGAGTTCAACCACCCACGGCACCACGCCCTACTACTTCGTGCCCGGACCATCGGCCTACCCGGTCATGGCGGCGACCGGCCTGTTCTTCGTGATCCTCGGTGCGGCGCAATGGATCAACGGCCACGAATGGGGCGCCTGGTCGCTCGCGGCCGGCATGCTCGGCTGGCTCGGCACGCTCTTCGTGTGGTTCCGCGCGGCCATCGGCGAGAGCGAAGGCGGCCAGTACGGCCACAAGGTCGACCTCTCGTTCCGCTGGAGCATGAGCTGGTTCATCTTCTCCGAGGTGATGTTCTTCGGCGCCTTCTTCACTGCGCTCTGGTGGGCCCGCACCCACTCGCTGCCCGCGCTCGGGAGCCTGGACAACGCGATCCTCTGGCCCGACTTCAAGGCCGTGTGGCCGAGCGTGGCCGCCGGTGCGACTGCATCGCCGGCCGACATCGTCGAGCCGTTCCAGACCGTGGGTCCGTTCTGGCTGCCCACCATCAACACGGCGCTCCTGCTGAGCTCGGGCGTGACGCTCACCATCGCCCACCACGCGCTGCGTGCCGGCCATCGTGCGCAGACCATCCGCTTCATGTGGCTCACCGTGCTCCTGGGCGTGATCTTCCTGGGCGTGCAGGGTTACGAGTACCACCACCTGTACACCGAACTGAACCTGAAGCTCAGCTCGGGCACCTACGGCTCGACCTTCTTCATGCTCACCGGCTTCCACGGCCTGCATGTGTTCATCGGCATGCTGATGCTGCTGTTCATCACGCTGCGCTTGCAGAAGGGTCACTTCACGCCCGAGCGCCACTTCGGCTTCGAGGGCGCGGCCTGGTACTGGCACTTCGTGGACGTGGTGTGGCTGGGTCTCTACATGCTGGTCTATTGGCTTTGAGCGAAGAACCTCGCGGCATTCCAGAAAAAAGGCGCCGTAAGGCGCCTTTTTCATGGTTCTCGTGGAACGAGCACCATCTACTTGCCGAGCGGGAGCCCGGTGGGCTGGATGTAGCCGAGTTTCCAGGCGAGCAGCATGCAGAGGAACAAAAACACCGACAGGCCGATCCGAAAGGTGAGCGCGCGCGCCATGCCGCCGCTCTTGGCGCGCCCATTGCGCCCGTCCTTCAGCATGAAGTACAGCGCAAATCCGAGGCTCGCGAAGATGCCCAGGAACACCAGGGCGACGAAATATTTCATGACCCGCATTATCGGCCGCACGCCCCGTCCTCTCCAGTGATCCCTGAACCCCTGAACAGCGAAGCGCCGCGCCACCGTGGCCGCTTCTGGCTCGTCACCATCGCGGCCGTCCTGACGGTGGCCGCCACCGTCTCGCTGGGCCGCTGGCAGCTCTCGCGCGCCGCGCAGAAAGAAGCACTGCAGGCCAGCATCGACGCCGAAAAGCAGAAGCCCGCGCTCGACCAGGCCGAGTTCCTGGCACTGCCGCAGGCCAGCGATTCGCTGCACCGGCCGGTGCGCCTGCGCGGCCTCTGGCTCACGCCGCAGACGGTGTACCTGGA
The DNA here is from genome assembly GCF_979257995.1 of Variovorax sp. AC194. Taxonomy (NCBI): domain Bacteria; kingdom Pseudomonadati; phylum Pseudomonadota; class Betaproteobacteria; order Burkholderiales; family Comamonadaceae; genus Variovorax; species Variovorax sp. AC194. Next base: position 1,415,941 of record NZ_OZ409823.1, read on the forward strand.
CAACCGCCAGATGCACGGCGTGCCCGGCTTCTACGTGCTCACGCCCTTCGCCCTCGAAGGCACCGAGCAGACGGTGATGATCCAGCGCGGCTGGGTGCAGCGCAATTTCGTCGACCGCACGAAGCTCGGAGCGGTCGAAACGCCGGCCGGTATCGTCGAGGTCACGGGCCTGATCGAGCCGCCGCCGAGCCACCTGCTCGAGCTGGGCACATCGTCGGGCGCCGCCGCTTCGGCGCCCGCTCCGACGGCATCTGCTGCCGCGCCAGCACCGGCCGCCGAGGGGTCTTCGTCCATCCGGCAAAATCTCGACCTGGAGGCGTTCCGTGCCGAGACCAAGCTGCCGCTGCGAACCGATGTGTCGCTGCAGCAGACCGGGCCGGCCTCCGAGGGCCTGCAGCGCGACTGGCCGGCCCCGGCGCTGGGCTTGGAGAGGCACTACGGTTACGCATTCCAGTGGTTCGGCCTCTCGGCCCTCGTCGTCATCCTCTATGTCTGGTTCCAATTCATCACCCCCTTCCGCCGCTCGCGGCGCCGTGCACGCGATGAACGCCGCCTCTGACGAACCGCTGGGCCTGACGGTGCATTCGATGCCGTCGCCGAATCAGGCGCTCGACGGCGCCGAGGGCCGGCGCACGGTCGTCGGGCGCTGGAAGATGATCGCGGTGCTGCTGATGTGCGCGGCGCCCGTCATCGCGTCGTACTTCACCTACTACGTGATCCGCCCCGAGGGCCGCAGCGTCTACGGCGAGCTGATCAACCCGCAGCGCGAACTGCCCCGGCTGACCGCCACCGACCGCAACGGCGCGCCGGTCGACGTCGCCACGCTCAAGGGCCAGTGGCTCCTGGTCGCGGTGGCCGATGCCGCCTGCGACGCGCTGTGCGAGCAGCAGCTGTACCTGCAGCGGCAACTGCGCGAGAGCCTGGGCCGCGAGAAGGACCGCATGGACCGCGTCTGGCTCGTGAGCGACGCCGCCCCGATCCCCGAGCGACTGAACAACGGCCTGCATGGCGCGACGGTGCTGCGCGTGCCGGCCGACCAGTTGGCCAAGTGGCTCGCCCCCGTTTCCGGTCACGCCCTCACCGAGCACCTTTATGTGGTCGACCCGATGGGCAACTGGATGATGCGTTTCCCCGCGCGCATGGACGCCGCCGGCGCGAGCCGCGCCAAGCGCGACATCGATCGCCTGCTGCGCGCATCCTCGTCGTGGGACGAACCCGGCCGTTGACCTGCCGATGACCTGCCCATGACGGACACGAGTTCCCTGTACGACCTCGCACCGATCGCCTGGCTGATGGCGGCCGGCGTGCTGATCGCGCTCGGGCCGCTCATCTGGGTGTGGCGCCGCAACGCGGGGCACGGTCCGGCGCGGCGGCTGCATGCGCTGACGGTGCTCACGCTGTTCCTCACCTTCGACCTCACGCTGTTCGGCGCCTTCACGCGCCTGACCGATTCGGGCCTGGGCTGCCCCGACTGGCCCGGCTGCTACGGCAACGCCAGTCCGGTCGGCGCGCGGCACGAGATCGCGATGGCGCAGTCGGCCCAGCCGAGCGGGCCGGTGACGCACAGCAAGGCGTGGGTGGAGATGGTCCATCGCTATCTGGCGACGGGCGTGGGCGTGCTGATCCTGACGCTGGCCGCTGCGACCTGGATCGTGCGGCGGCGTCAGTCGCGCCAGCCCGCGGCGCCGGCGGATGGCGACCATGCCACGCTCAGCGCATGGTGGCCGGCGGCGACGTTGGTCTGGGTGTGCCTGCAGGGCGCTTTCGGCGCGATGACCGTCACCTGGAAGCTCTTCCCCGCGATCGTCACGTTGCACCTGCTCGGCGCCGTCGTGCTGCTCGCGTTGTTATGCATTCAGGCGGTTCGCTATCGACAGGTTGCCGCAGACCGTTTGCCGACCCCGGTGTCGCCGATGCTGCGCAACGGCCTGATCGCGACCACCGTCTTGCTCGTGCTGCAGATCGCGCTCGGCGGCTGGGTCAGCACCAACTACGCGGTGCTCGCCTGCACCCAGTTCCCGACCTGCCAGGGCAGCTGGTGGCCGCCGATGAATTTCGCGCAGGGCTTCGAGATCTGGCGCCACCTGGGCGTGACCGGCGACGGCCAGTCGCTCGATTTCTCGGCGCTCACGGCGATCCACTATGCGCACCGGTTGATGGCCTATGCGGTCTTCGTCGCGCTCGGCCTGCTTGCCTGGCGCCTGCGCCGCATCGACGCGCTGCGCCCGCAGGCCCATTGGCTGGCCGGCCTGGCGCTGCTCCAGCTCGCCACGGGCCTGGGCAACGTGCTGCTCGGCTGGCCGCTGGCCGCAGCGGTGCTTCACACCGGCGGTGCCGCGGCGCTGGCCGTGGTGCTGACCTGGGCGCTGTGCGAGAGCCGCCGCGAGGCCGCCGCAACGGCCACGGCGCGTGCCGACGACAATGCACGCGGTACCTCCACGACCCCCACCTCGAAGAAAGCCCCTGCGTGAGCACCCCGATTCCCGTTCAGCACACCAGCACCGCGAACGTGCTGCGCCAGTTCTACGCGCTGACCAAGCCGCGCGTGGTGCAGCTGATCGTGTTCTGCGCGCTGATCGGCATGGTGCTGGCCGTGCCCGGACTGCCCTCGTGGTTCGACCTGCAGCGCGCCGTGCTCGCGTGCATCGGCATCTGGCTGGTGGCCGGCGCGGCGGCGGCGTTCAACTGCCTGGTCGAGAAGGGCATCGATGCCAAGATGAAGCGCACCGCCTGGCGGCCCACCGCGCGCGGGCAGCTGAGCGACATGCAGGCGCTGGTGTTCTCGGCCCTGTTGTGCGCGGCCGGGTCGGCGCTGCTGTGGTTCACGGTCAACCCGCTCACGATGTGGCTGACCTTCGCCACCTTCGTCGGCTATGCGGTGATCTACACGGTGATCCTGAAGCCGCTGACGCCGCAGAACATCGTGATCGGCGGCGCCTCGGGCGCGATGCCGCCGGTGCTGGGCTGGGCCGCGATGACGGGCGACGTGGGCCCCGAGGCGCTGATCCTCTTTCTCATCATCTTCCTGTGGACGCCGCCGCACTTCTGGGCGCTCGCGCTCTACCGCGTCGAGGACTACCGCAAGGCGGGCCTGCCGATGCTGCCGGTCACGCACGGCAACGAGTTCACGCGGCTGCAGGTGCTGCTCTACACCTTCATTCTTTTCGCGGCGTGCCTCATGCCCTTCATCTACGGCATGAGCGGCTGGCTGTACCTGGCGGTCGCAGTGGCCGTGAGCATCGGTTTCACGGGCTATGCGTTCGCGCTCTGGCGCAACTACTCCGACACGCTCGCGCGCAAGACCTTCCGGTTTTCGCTGATCCACCTGAGCGTGCTGTTCCTGGCGCTGCTCGTGGATCACTACCTCCATTGAATTGAACACTCCTCGTCCCATGAACAAGCGCAACGCTCTGAAACTGATCGCCGGCGGCCTGGCCGTGGCAGCGCTGGGCGTGGGGCTCGCGGCCTGCAGCGAGACCAAGCAGAGCTTCAATGCGGTCGACATCACCGGCGCCGACTACGCCAGGGACTTCTCGCTGAAGGACGCCGACGGCAAGGTCCGCACCATGGCCGACTTCAAGGGCAAGGCGGTGGTGCTGTTCTTCGGCTACGCGCAATGCCCCGACGTCTGCCCGACCACCATGACCGAGATGGCGCAGGTCAAGCAGCAACTGGGCAAGGACGGCGACAAGCTGCAGGTGCTGTTCGTCACCGTCGATCCGGCGCGCGACACCCCCGAGGTGATGAAGGCCTACATGGGCGCGTTCGACCCGAACTTCGTCGCGCTGATCCCGACGGCCGACGAGCTCGTCGCGACCGCCAAGGACTTCAAGGTCTACTACAAGAAGGTGGACGGCAAGACGCCCACCAGCTACTCGATGGACCACTCGGCCGCCAGCTTCATCTACGACCCGCAGGGCCGGCTGCGGCTCTACGCGCGCTATGGCGCGGGCGTGCCGGCGATGGTGTCGGACCTGAAGACGCTGATCGGCTCCTGAGGAGGCCGGTCCGTGGACGCTGCTGCTGCCGCTGGCGTGGTCGTCGCATCGGTCGATCACCTGAAGGCGCGCAAGGGCGCCTTCCGCATCGCGCTCATTCCGCCCGAAGTGCTGCGCGCCCTCAACGACGGGCTGCTCGAAACGGTCAATCTCAACGAATTCATGGCGCTCGAGCTGCCGCAACTGGCGCGCAGCGTGGCGGGCCATCTCGGGCTCGATGCGGCAAGCGAACGGTTGGCCGACACCATCGTCATGCTCGGCGCCTTCAAGCCGATGCAGCGGCACACGCACATCGCCCGCGCGCTCTACGACCTGACGTCGCTGCACGCCGAGCGCGATGCCGTCGCGCACCGGCTGGCCACGCACGCGAGCGACGTGGCGCGCTGCTGGGCGGCGCAATGGGTCACGCTCTCCGGGCTGCCTTTGCCGGCGCAGCTCGAAGCCGTGCGCCGCTTCGCCGCCGATCCGCATTTCGGCGTGCGCGAGATCGCCTGGATGGCGGTGCGCGACGCGGTCATCGCCTCGCTCGACGAAGCGCTCGCGCTGCTGCAGCCGTGGGTGCTCGATGCCGATCCGAACATCCGCCGCTTCGCCAGCGAACTCACGCGGCCGCGCGGCGTGTGGTGTGCGCAGATCGAGGCGCTCAAAGCCGAGCCTTGGCGTGCCTTGCCGCTGATCGAACCGCTGCGGGCGGACGGCAGCCGTTATGTGCAGAACTCGGTGGCGAACTGGCTCAACGACGCGAGCAAGACGCAAGGAGAGTGGGTCGACAAGCTCTGCAAGCGCTGGGTCGCGGAATCGGACACCGATGCGACGCGGTACATCGCGAAGCGGGCGTTGCGGACGCTTTCCAAAGGTCCATGAAAAAAGCCCGGCGGTGCCGGGCTTTTTGCTGGAAGAGGGTGGCTTACGCGTAGTCCGCCAGCGCCTTCTTCATCTTCTTCATCGCGGCGACTTCGATCTGGCGGATGCGCTCGGCGCTCACGCCGTACACCGCGGCCAGGTCGTGCAGCGTCATGCCGCCCGAGCCGTCGTCGTTCACCTTGAGCCAGCGCTCTTCGACGATGCGGCGGCTGCGGTCGTCCAGCGCTTCGAGCGCGGTGGCGATGCCGTCGCTCGACAGGCGGTCGCGCTGCTGCGATTCGAGCAGGGCGGTCGGCTCCTGCGTGGCGTCGGCCAGGTAGGCGATCGGGCCGAAGGCTTCGTCGCCGTCATCGGACGGACCCGGATCGAGCAGCACGTCGCCGCCCGACAGGCGGGTTTCCATCTCGAGCACTTCCTCGGGCTTGACGTTCAGCCGGGTCGCCATCTGCGACACCTCGTCGGGGCTGAGCGTTTCGCGGTGCGTGCCGTTGTCGGACGCAGCCGAGTCGGCCTTGAAGCCCTGCTTCATCGAGCGCAGGTTGAAGAACAGCTTGCGCTGGGCCTTGGTCGTCGCGACCTTGACCATGCGCCAGTTCTTCAGGATGTACTCGTGAATCTCGGCCTTGATCCAGTGCATGGCGTAGCTCACCAGCCGCACGCCCTGGTCGGGGTCGAAGCGCTTCACGGCCTTCATGAGGCCCACGTTGCCTTCCTGGATCAGGTCGCCGTGCGGCAGCCCGTAGCCCAGGTATTGGCGGGAGATGGAAACCACCAGGCGCAGGTGCGAGAGGATCAGCGCACCGGCGGATTCGAGGTCGTTCTGGTCGCGCAGCTTGCGAGCGAAGCCCTGCTCTTCTTCGAGCGTGAGCAGCGGCAGGCGGTTGGCGGCCGAAATGTAAGCATCCAGGTTGCCCAGCGGGGGGACCATCGACCATGGATTGGCGACGGCCAGCTGGTTGGCAGAGACTCCAGACAGCGTTGTCATCAGGGGAAACTCCTTTGTGTTGGCCATATTAGCACTCGGTTAGAGGGAGTGCTAAACCAAGGGTTCCCCTGGGTTTGTATCGGCTTGATAGTCAGAAACTACTACTTCAGTCGCCTGCCAGCCTCTTCGGAGGCTGCCGGACGCCCCGAAGTTCCGCCCGCTGGGCGGGCGAAGCCTCGATGGCCTCGAAGAAAGACGAGATCAGCCGGCTCTCGCGCCGCTCCCGCAGGCAGCACACGTGGATGTGGGTGGAGACGACATCGCCCCCGATGGGCACGGGCCTCAGCCGCGGATCGGGCACATATTCCGACTGCGAGACCGTGCCGATGCCCAGCCCGCGCGCAACGGCCTCCCGCAGCGCCTCGCGGCTTCCGATTTCCATGGCGACCTGGACCGTCACGCCCTCTTTGAGCAATGCGTCCTCGAGCGCCTTGCGGGTGGTCGAGCCGGGTTCGCGCATCAGCAGCGGCTGCCCGGCCAGCTCCTTGAGCGCGATGGACTCGCGCTTGGCGAACGGATGCCCGACGTGCACGAACGCGATCACCGGATAGCGCGCATAGAGCTGCATGTGATAGCGCTCGTCGGGGAAACGGCTGGCCACCACGCCCACGTCGCTCACGTATTTGTCGAGCGCGTCCAGCACGACTTCGGAGTTGCCGAGGGTGACCGAGATCTTGATGCGCGGGTGCACCGCGTGGTACGCCTCGATCATCTCCGTGACATGAAAGGGGCCGACCGCGCCCACTTTGAGCGAGCCCCGGCGCAGCTTGCCGCTGTCGTCCAGCAGCGAGCTCATGTCGCCTTCGAGCGCGATCATCCGCCGCGCCAGCGGCAGCATCTCTAGGCCCAGCGCGGACAGTTCCACGCGCCGGCCCCGGCGGTGGAACAGCTCGGCGCCATACGCCCGCTCCATCATCTGGATCTGCGAATTCAGCGTGCTGTGGCTCATGCCCAGCGTGCGCGCGGCAGCGGTGAAGCCGCCGTCGTGGGCGACCGCGATGAATGCGCGAATCTGGTTGAGCGTCACTGGGAGGGGCCTTCCGGGTCGGCGGGTCGTGTGGAAGCGCGCCATGATGCCGGCCGATCGTGATGCCCGTGTGTAGGTCCGCATCCGTCGCGGCCGGCCCACGGCCGATCCATGGCCTATGCGGCCGCCACGCCCATGGCCGGATCGCTCACGCCGTCCTTGCCCGTCTCCAGCCTTCCTGCGAAGCGCCGCTCGAAGCCGGTACCCATCTCCAGCGTGAAGTCATACCAGCTGTGGGTGTCCGCCAGGCTCCACGAGGGCTCCACCTGCATGCCGGGCGAGACGGTGTAGGTCCAGGGGCCGTCGCCGCGGTACGCGTTGGCTCGCACTGTCACGGTCGCCGGGGCATCGCCCATGTTCATCACCGTGAGGTAGACCGAATTGCGCTCGGGGTCGTAGCACACGCGCACCTCGGGGTTCGGCCCGCTCGCGAGCGCCGTGAGGTCGCCCTTGAAGTGCCGGTGGTAACCGTTCGGACCGAGCACCCAGAGGCTGTACTTGCCCGCGTTGTCCGCCATCGCCTTCCACGCGTCGGAGATCATCTTGCCGCCCTCCACGGTGTAGCGCTTCGGGTAGCGCGTGAGGTTCAGCTCGTCGTACACGTGGAACACGGCGCCCTGCGCGCCGGTGTTGCTGAAGGTGAGCCACACCTGACCGCCCACGAGGTCGACGTTGGCGCTGGTGTGCAGGCGGTAGGGGAGCGCCCGCGAAGGCCGCAGTGCGAGCGGCTGCGACGGCAGCGGCACCGAGCCCGCCGCGGGCACCGGCACGCCGGGCGAGGCCACCTGCTGCGTATAGGTGGCGTCGGCCTGCGCCCGGGTGGGCGCGGGCACCAGCGCGGGCCGCGCGCCATTCGGGTTGCGGAAGTCGAAGCACGACATCAGGTCGCCGAACGCCGCGCGGCGCCACGGGCTGATGTTGGTCTCGCGCACGCCGAAGCGCTGCTCCAGGAAGCGCAGCGTCGAGGTGTGGTCGAAGGCCTGGGAGTTGACCCAGCCCCCCACGCTCCACGGCGAGATCACCAGCATCGGCAGGCGCGAGCTCGCGCCGAAGGGCCGGCCGTCGGGCGTGCGCTGGCTCGAGTCGCCGGCCGGCGCGGGCATCGTGTAGTACTCGTTCGCGACGTCCACCGTCGACTTGCCCTCCAGGCTGCCGTCGGGGTTGCGCCACGGCGGCGCGGGCGGCGGCACGTGGTCGAAGAAGCAGTCGTTCTCGTCGAAGTTGATGATCAGCACCGTCTTGCTCCAGACCTCCGGGTTGGCCGTGAGCATGTCCAGCAGCGTCTGGATGTACCAGGCGCCCTGCTGCGGCACCGACATGCTCGGGTGCTCGCTGTAGGCGCCGGGCGCGACGATCCAGCTGACCTGCGGCAGCGTGCCCGCGGCGATGTCGTCGGCCACGGCCTGCAGGAAGCCGCCGTCGGGCATGGTGTTGCCAAAGCCCTTGTACAGCGGCGACTGCGCCTCCATCGCCGGCGTGTACGTCGCGTTCGGCGAGCCTTGCGCGCGCAGCTGCTCGTCGACGGCGCGGTACGACGCGAATGCGACGAGCTGGTTGTTGTTGCTGTTGTTGCCCGGGCGGTTGTAGACCTTCCAGCGCACGCCGGCCGCCTGCAGGCGCTCGGGGTAGGTGCTCCAGTTCAGGCCGTCGCCCGAGGGGCCCAGGCCCCCCCAGTTGGCGTTGGTCACGCAGGCGCGGCCGACCACGTTGGCGCCGTTCGTGCCGCTCCACAGGAACATGCGGTTGGTGAAGGTGCCGGTATGGATCGACGTGTGGTACGCGTCGCAGACCGTGAAGGCATCGGCCAGCGCGAAGTGAAAGGGCAGGTCCGACTGGCGCAGGTGGCCCATCGAGATCTTGGTGTTCTTGGCCTTGGGCCACGCGGCCATGCGCCCGCCGTCCCAGGCGGCCTGCTGGTCGCCCCAGTCGTGCGCGCCGCCCACGCGCAGCGCGTTGCCCTTGGTGGCGTCCAGGTAGAAGGGCTGCACCGTGTCGGCCGTGCCCTGCTGCAGCCACACCGGCTTGCCCGAGGCCATGGGGATGGTGAAGCGGTCGCTGAAGCCGCGCACGCCGGGCATGGTGCCGAAGTAGTGGTCGAAGGAGCGGTTCTCCTGCATCAGGATGATGACGTGCTCCACGTCGTTGATGGTGCCCGTCGCGTTGTTGGCCGGGATGGCCAGCGCGCGCTGGATGGCGGGCGGAAAGGGCCCGAGCGCGGCGGCGGCCGCGGCGGCGCGCAGGAGCGCGCGGCGATTCAATGAGGTCATGATGGCTGTGGTCTGCGTTGGGGTGGGGGCTTCGCCGGCGCCGTCACGGCGCGCAGTCGAGCCGCGAATTGGGAACGGGCGCATCGGCGCCGGCTTGGGCGCCGTTGCCGGGCGCGGGCGCCGCGACGATCGGGACCTGCGGCCCCGCGGTGCCGTCGCCCGTGGCGGCGGATGTGGCAGGAGGTACCGCCGGCCACGACGGGCCCGCGCTGCCGCCACCGCCGCCGCAACCGGCGGCGAGCGCGCACGCGATGCAGGCTGCCAGCACCGCTTTCGCGGCACCGCCGAATCCGGAAGGGAAATTCGTTGTCATCGTGCGTCCCTCTCAGTTGGCCGGCAGCGTCGACAGCGGCTGGTTCGACAGGAAGATCGACTGCAGCTCCGCGTCGGTCAGCACGCGGTTCCACATCGCCAGGTCGCCCAAGTGGTGCTGGTAAGTCGGCGCGGTCGCGCACTTGCCCGCGAAGTACGGCGGCGTCACCGTGCCGTTGCACTTGTTCATGAGGAAGGTGCCCGTGCCGTCGTCGCCGATGCCCCACTGTGGGAAGGGCGAGAGCTTCGTGAGGTCCACCGAGCCGGTCGACTTGCCCGTCGCCACGCGGTTGGTCGTGCCCGTGACCGGGTCGAACACGTACATGTTCATCGTCTTGGCCACGCCGTCGACCGAGAAGGCGATGTACACCCAGCGGTTGACGGTGATCTGCGTGTAGGGGCCGGTCGGTCCGTCCGCCCGCACGCCGCCGCCCGAGCCGATGTTGAACGCCACGCCGCACTGGTTGCCCGAACTGGCGAAGAGCCCGATCGCCACGCCTGCATTGCCGCCGCTCACGTAGCTCTTGTTGGAGACGATCGTCACGTTGTTGGTCGCCACGCACGACGGTGTCTTGAACCAGAGGCCGATGGTGAATTGCGGCGCGGTGCCCTTGGAAATGTCGAAGCCGTCGGCCGGAACGAGCCGGTAGCCCTCGATGCCCGCGGTGGTGACGAAGTTGGTGTCGACCAGGAGGCCGTTCGTGCCCGGGAACGGACCTGGCACGACCAGGCCGGCGGCCGCGGGCAGGTCGCTCGCGGCCGGGCCCATCGTGCTGTGGCCCATGGCATCGACCGGCGGCAGCGTGGCGCTGAACGGGTAGTAGGAAACCAGGCCGTTGCGCAGCGTCGGCGCCAGCGGCACCGGCGGCACGTACGAGAGCCGCGGCGACAGGATGGACCGGGATGCCGCCGCGGCGCCGTCACCGGCCTGCACCGTGTAGTCGAACTGGAAGGTCCCCTTGGCCGCGAGCACCTGCGCGAGCTGGCTGTCGGCGTACGAGGCGGTGCCGGCCGGCAGGTTCGCGGCGATGACCTGGCCGTCGCGAAGGACGGTGATCGCGCCCGCCGAGGGCGCCACCCAGCTCAGCGCGACGGCCACGGTGGCGGAGTTGTCGTCGATGACCGAGGCCGCGAGCCGCGAGACGGGCTGCGCGCCGGTCAGCCGGCCGCCGTCCATGGGGCGGGCCTTGGCATCCGGCAGTGCGTCCAGGTGGCCGAGCAGCGTCGGCGCCAAGTCGGCGATGCTGGGGAACGCGTAGAGCTCGGCCAGTTGCTGCGGCACTTCGGCGCCGACGCCCATCGCCGCAATGTTCGCGGGCTGGTTCAGGCCGATGAAGGTGCTCGATTCGGGCACGAGCGGCAGGCCGTCGTCCTGGCTGTTCGCGCTCAGGCCGTGGTTGCCGGTCACCACGATGAGCCAGCGGTCGTTCGGATGCTTTGCGGCGGCGGTGGCGACGAGGGTGCCGACCGCCTTGTCCAGCGTGGCGAGCGTGCCCGCGTACTGGGGCGAGCCGATGCCGAAGTCCAGCGCCGCGTCCTTGGTCGCGCGGTACTGCGCCAGCACCATGGCGTAGTCGCCGCCGATGAGTCCGGCCGCCTGCGTGGTCACGCAGTCGGTGGCGGCCGCGTCCCTGGAGCAATCGGCCAGCGTGTCGAGGTAGCCGCTGTCGTGGTCGGAGGACAGCAACTGCGCCAGCCCGGCCGAAGCCACGGCGGCGCCGTTCGCCGCGGCGTGCTTCGCCTTGGCCATCTGGAACACGGTGGCGCCGCGGATCGCCTGCTTGGGCGCCTCCGACATCACCTGGTGGCGCGCGCCCCAGGTGCCGGTCAGCAGCGTCGCCCAGCCGGGCATGTCCAGCGTGGGCTGCTGGCTCGGCGTGCCGGCCATGCCGCCGCTGTAGGCCAGGCGCGGCGTGAGCTTCGCGAGGTTCGGCAGCGTGCCCGCGGCGATGCCGCTGCGCACGGCGGCGTAGGTTGCGCCGTCCAGGTCGATGACCAGCGTGCGGTTCGCGGCGGGCGGTGTGCCGCCTGGGGGCACATCGGTCGGGGCGTCAGGCGCCGCGCCCGCGGGCGGCACGATCGGCGGGAGCGAAAAGCCGGCGCCGCCGCCGCTGCCGCCACCGCAGCCGGCGAGGACCGCGGCCAGGGTCACGGCAAGCGCGAAGGCGCGCGTGGATGTGGTGATGCGCCGGCGCGGGCCGCGCGCAGTTTCATGGGCCCGAGGCGCCTGCATGGCGGCGCCCGGAACGGGGTAGGGTGAACGTTGCTCGACAGACATTTTCGGCGGCCTCTGGTGATGGGGTGGCCGAATTACAGAAGAGCGGGGTGACGTGCCAGAGACGAAAGCCCACGGGTTTTTCGAGGGTCCTGTCGGTTTTTTCGTCAGGTCGGGCCGTCAGGGCGCGGCGTCGAAGACGCCTTTGCGCAGCGTCAGCGCCAGGTCGAAGAAGGAGGCCAGCACGCGGCTTTCGCGCCGAACCTGGAGGCAGTAAAGATAGGTCTGCGTGACCGCGGGATCGCCCTCGATGCGCACGGTGCGCAGCCGCGTGTCGGGAATGAATTCGGCCTCGGACACCGCGCCGATGCCGATGCCGCGCGCGGCCGCTTCGCGGATCGCCTCGCGGCTGCCGATTTCCATTGCGAGCCGGGGCCGCACGCCCGCGCGCTCGAACGCCTCGTCGAGCGCGCGCCGCGTGCTGGAGCCGCTTTCGCGTTGCAGCATCGGCTGCCCGTGCAGCTCCTCCAGCCGGATCTGCCCGCGCCCGGCAAACGGATGATCGCGGTGCACGAAGAGGATCAGCGCATGCCGCGCATACGGCGTGGCGCTGAACCCGGGCGCCTCGTGGAAACGGGCCAGCACGCCGATGTCCACGGCGTATTCCTCCAGGTCCTTGAACACCGAGGACGAGTTGCCCATGCGGATCGACACATCCAGGCGCGGGTAGCGCTTGCGGTAGGCATCGACCATCTCGATCACGTGAAAGGGCCCGACCGCGCCCAGCTTGAGCTCGCCCGACTGCAGGTTGCCGCTGTCGTGCAGGAGGTTGTAGGCGTCCACCTCGAGCGCCGCCAGCTGCCGCGCGACCGGCAGCAGGCGCTCGCCGACGCTGGTGAGCTCGATGCGGTGGCCCTGGCGATGGAACAGCACCACGTCGTGCTGGCGCTCCAGGGCCTGGACCTGGGTGGTCAGCGTCGGCTGGCTCAGGCCCACGGCCCGCGCCGCCGCGCTGAAGCTGCCGTGCTGGGCCACGGCAAGGAAGGCGCGAAGTTTGGTGGCTGACATCCATAGATTATTTGAATGGACATGTGACAAATCCGTGATCGATTTGATATGCCGGTGTCACATGGCGTTCTTAGCCTTGGGGTAGCCGCCAGCCCGGTTCCTTCCATCCCACCCCCTCCGCAACCCTCCCACCTTCCCGAGCTCCACCATGAACACCCTCTCTCGCCTGCGCAGAAGCCTGATCGCCCTGACCCTTTCCGCCGTGGCCACGCTCCCGGCCCTGGCGGCACAGCCCCTGACCATCGGCCTCATCCCGGCCGAGGACTCGCAGGCCATGATCGAGAGCAGCCGCCAGGTGCTCGACAGCCTGCAGCAGCAACTGGGCATGCAGGTCAAGCCGTTCGTGGCGACCGACTACAACGGCGTGATCGAGGCGCTGCGCTCCAAGAAGCTGGACGTGGCCTACCTCGGCCCGTTCTCGTACGTCCTGGCGCACGACGTCGCGAACGTGGAAGCCTTTGCGGTCGCGGTCACCAAGAAGACCGGCCAGAGCTCCTACAAGAGCGTGATCATTGCGCGCAAGGACAGCGGCATCGCCAAGCCCGCAGACCTGAAGGGCCGCACCTTCGCCTTCGTCGACCCGACCTCCACGTCCGGCCACCTGTTCCCCAAGTCGGGGCTGCTGCAGGCCGGCTACGACCCGGAGAGCTTCTTCGGCCGCGTCATCTTCTCCGGCTCGCACGACGCCAGCATCCTGGCCGTGGCCAACAAGAAGGTCGATGCCGCCGCGGTGGCCGACCGCATCCTGGCGAGCGCCATCGCCAAGGGCCAGGTCAAGCAGGACGAGCTGGAGATCGTCTGGTCGTCCAACCCGATCCCCGAGTCGCCGATGGTCTGGCGCAAGGACCTCGATCCGGCGCTCAAGGCGAAGATCGCGAAGGCGCTGGCCAACGTCAAGGACCTGCCCTGGGGCGACCAGGGCGTGCTCAACGGCTTCCAGCCCACCGACGACGCCGCCTACAACGTGATCCGCGACACCGCCAAGGTGCTCAAGCTGGATCTGCGGAGCATGAAGTGATCCGCATCCGGCAACTCACCAAGCGGTACGGCGACAACGCCGTGCTGCGCGGCGTGGACCTGGAGGCGGCCGCGGGCGAGTTCGTCGTGGTGCTGGGCGAGTCGGGCGCCGGCAAGTCGACCCTCTTGCGCTGCGTGAACCGCCTGGCCGTGGCCGACGGCGGCGAGTTGAACGTCGACGGCATGGACGCCGTGCAGTGCGCGGACACCCGCGCGCTGCGCCAGCGCGTGGCGATGATCTTCCAGCACCACAACGTGGTGCCCCGGCTGAGCGCGCTGAAGAACGTGCTGACGGGCCGCCTGGGCGCCGTGTCGACCCTGGCCTCGGTGCTGCACTTCTTCAGCCGCGCCGACATCGCGCTCGCGCACGAGTGCCTCGCCCGCGTGGGCCTGGCGCACAAGGCGCATGCGCGCACCGATTCGCTCTCGGGCGGGCAGATGCAGCGCGTGGGCATCGCGCGCGCGCTCGCGCAGCAGCCGCGGGTCATCCTGGCGGACGAGCCGGTGGCCAGCCTCGATCCGCAGACTTCCCGCAAGGTTCTGCAGTACCTGCGCGATGCGTCGCGCGACCTGGGCATCACCGTGCTGTGCAACCTGCACCAGGTGGACTACGCGCGCGAATTCGCCGACCGCATCGTCGGCCTCGCGCAGGGCCGCGTCGTGTTCGACGGCGCGCCCGAGGCCATGGGGCAGGGCGACATCGATCGCATCTACATGCCGCCACCCGCCAACGACGCCAGTGACATCGGCGATACCAGGGATGCGGCCAGCCCGGTTGCCCGGCCCCTGCAGCTGATGGCCCGCACGGAAGGATGACCATGAAGAATCCATCGACCTCCTACGCCTGGACCGGCCCGGTCCCCGAAGGCCGCCGCAGCTGGTTCAACCTGATCGTGGGCGTGGCCATCGTGGGCTGGGCGCTGCTATGGAGCGCGAGCGGCGCCCAGCTCAGCTGGTCGGAACTCGCCGCGGGCTTGCCGCAGATCCTCGATTTTCTCGGCCGCACGCTGCCGCCGGACCTGAACATCCTGAGCCGCCTGGTCGCCCCCGCGCTCGAGACGGTGCAGATCGCCGTCTGGGGCACGCTGCTGGCGGTGCTGCCGGCGATTCCGCTGTCGTTCCTGGCCGCCCGCAACCTGCAGAGCAACCGCTGGGTGTACCAGAGCACCCGGCAGGTGCTGAACGTGGTGCGCAGCATCAACGAGCTGATCCTCGCGCTGGTGTTCGTCTCGGCGGTGGGCCTGGGGCCATTTCCCGGCGTGCTCGCGCTGGCGCTGCATGGCGCGGGCATGCTGGGCAAGTTCTTCGCCGATGCCATCGAGGAGATCGACCAGGGGCCGCTCGAGGCGCTGCGTGCGACGGGCGCGCGTCCGCTGCAGGTCATCGTCTACGGCGTGATCCCGCAGGTCGTCACGGCCTGGATCGCGGTGGTGCTGTATCGCTTCGAGGTGAATCTGCGCTCGGCCACGGTACTGGGCATGGTGGGTGCGGGCGGCCTCGGGTTCGAGCTGGTGAGCAGCCTGAAGCTCTTTCGCTACCCCGAGACGGCCACCTGCATCATCGTGATCACGGTGATGGTGGTGGTGGCCGACACGCTGTCGAGCCAGCTGCGCCATCGCATCCAGCGCAGCGGGCGGCACTGATTGCCCGGCGCTCGCGCGCATTTTTCTTTTTTCTCTTTACAGCTCGCGGCCGCGCCCGGCCGCGGTGCGAGCTTTTCCCAACGAAACATGTGGACCTACTACAACCCCGTCAACATGACCGCCGGCTGCGGCTCGCTGAAGGAACTGCCCGTGCGCCTCGGCCAACGCCGCGCCATCCTGATCGCGTTTCCCGAGGCGCCCGGGCTCGGGCTCGTCGATCGCATCCGTGAGCTGCTGGGCGACCGGCTCGTGGCCGTCGAGACCGACGTGCGCCCCAATCCGGACGTCGAATGGCTCGCGCCCATGTACGAGCGGCTGTGGCGCGATCATGCGGACGTCGACTGCGTCATCGCGCTCGGCGGCGGCAGCGTCATCGACTGCGCGAAGGTCATGCTGACGCGTCCGGCCGGCGGCGGGTTCGGCGAACTGCTGGCGATGATCGAAGGCGCGCCTGCGCAGCCGGCGTCGCGCGGACAGCACCGCCAGCTCCTGGCCATTCCGACCACCGCCGGCACCGGCAGCGAGGTGACGCCATGGGCCACCGTGTGGGACCAGGCGCGCGGCCGCAAGCTCTCGCTCCAGCTGCCGTGGACCTGGCCCGAGGCGGCCATCGTCGATGCCGACTTGATGCTGAGCCTGCCGCACGCAGCCACGCTGGCCAGCGGGCTCGATGCGCTCTCCCATGCGCTCGAATCGCTGTGGAACGTGCACCGCAATCCGGTGTCCGCGAGCCTGGCCGTGAGCGCCGCGCGCAGCATCATCGCGACGCTGCCGCAGCTGCTTGAACAGCCGCACCGGCCCGACCTGCGCGAGCGCCTCGCAACGGCCGCGCTGCAGGCGGGCCTGGCGTTCTCCAACACGCGCACCGCGCTGGCGCATTCGCTGTCGTACGACATCACGCTCAAGCACGGAACGCCGCACGGCATCGCGTGTTCGTTCAGCCTTCCGCGGATCATGGAACTGGCGGCCGGGCGCGATCCGGCGCTCGACGGGCTGCTTCTCTCGGTCTTCGAGGTCGCGCGGATCGACGACGCGGTCGCGTCGCTGTCCGCATTCCTGCAAGACCTGGGCGTCAGCGTGGACCCCTTGGCCTACGGCATCCCCGAGGCGGACTGGAACGATCGCATCGCAGCGGCGCTGGCGGGCGCGCGGGGCCGCAACTTCATCGCCGTCGCCTGAAGCCGGCCGGCAGCTACCAGCGGATGCCCATTTTCAGGAACAGCTTCGACAGCACGAACAGCGGCCCGACCCACAGGTACTGGAGGTCTTCGAAGAACGACGGCTTCTTGCCTTCGATCTTGTGCCCCACGAACTGGAAGATCCAGGCCACCACGAAGATCGCGGCCGAGACCGGCAGCACGAGGCTGCCCATCGCATGCACCAGCGCCAGGGCCAGCGCGGTGAGCACCAGCATGGTCACGAGGAAAGCCGGCGCGCGCAGCAGCGCGTAATAGACAAGGCTCGCGGCCACGAAAACGTAGGCCACCCACGGATGAATCGCAAAAAGCAGCCCGACGATGCTCAGCATGATCGCGGGGATGGCGATGTAGTGGATCAGCTCGTTGGTCGGGTTGCGATGGCTTTCCTCGTAGTGCGCGAGCAGCCGGTCGACCTTGCGGTCGCTCGTGGCCAGCGGGGCGGCGGCGGTGTGCATCATGGTGAGTCTCCTGGGCGCCGTTCGATGCGGCGAGACTTCGATGGTGCCCACGGCGCCCGTGGATGGCAAGTGCGCCAAGCGCTACTGAAAAAGTAGCAATTCCGCTCCGCTGGGCGCGCCTTGTCATGACTTAGGGCACTGTCGCCCACGGATTGCGCAGCTAAGATCAAACGCGTGGCTCCCTTCGATTCTTCTTCCACGCCGCCGCCCGAGACTGCGGGGGCGGGCCTGCCGGTTCGCGCGCCGACCGCGATGCTGGTCGTGGACGACCACGACCTGCTCCGCCTGGGGGTCTGCGCGCTGGTGCAGGCGCAGGCCAGTTCGTCCGGCGCGCACATCGAGGTCTTCGAGGCGGGCAACGTGGCCGACGCGCTCGCGCTGTACGAAACCCACCAGGCGGCGATCGGCCTCGTGCTGCTCGACCTGGCGCTGCCCGACACCCATGGCCTGAGCGGACTGGCCGAATTCCGGCGGCGTTTTCCGGCAGCGCGCATCGTGGTGCTCTCGGGCACCGGCAACAGCACGCTGGCGCAGGGCGTGCTCGCCCTGGGGGCCAGCGCCTTCCTGCCCAAGTCGGCCGACCTCAAGGAGGTGGTGAGCTTCATCCGCGCCTGCGGCCTGCTCGACCCCGAAGCCGCCGACACCCCGCCGCCCGCCGTGCCCAAGGCGCTCACCGGCTATGCCGAATTCGCCCATGCCAGCGCCTGGCAGGAGCTCACGCCGCGCCAGATGCAGGTGCTGCAGTGGGTGCTCGAAGGCAAGGCCAACAAGGAAATCGCGCAGCTCGCCAACCTGAGCGAGGGCACGGTGAAGAACCACGTCTCCACCATCCTGCTGCTGTTCGGCATGCGCTCGCGCGCCCAGTTGATCAGCACGCTGCACTAAAGAAGCCGTGCCGACCGTGGCATCCAGCGGCCCATCGGCTGACCACACCCTCGGCCAGCGGGTCCTGCGCGAACACGTCGCCTCGGTCTACGACACCTACCGCATCTCCACGCTGACCCACATGGCCTTCGTGGTCGTGTTCGGCAGCATCATCTATTCGCAGCTGAAGAACCCGAGCCTCCTGTTCTGGCTGGCGGGCCTGCTGGGCGCCGACATCTACGTCTTCTTCACGCCGCGCTGGACGCCCCTTCGGCCCGCGCGGGAAAGCGCGTACTGGGCGCGCAAGATTTCGCGCATGGTCACGCTGGTCAGCATGATCACGGCGGTGGTGC
The DNA here is from genome assembly GCF_979257995.1 of Variovorax sp. AC194. Classification (NCBI taxonomy): domain Bacteria; kingdom Pseudomonadati; phylum Pseudomonadota; class Betaproteobacteria; order Burkholderiales; family Comamonadaceae; genus Variovorax; species Variovorax sp. AC194. Next base: position 1,434,211 of record NZ_OZ409823.1, read on the forward strand.
CCTGGCTGGTGGTGCCGTACAACAACCTGCCGATGACCTCGCTGCTGATGGCGGTGATCGTGGGCAGTTGCTCGCGGGCGGCGCAGTCGCTCTGGCCGCTGAAGTCGGCGCTCTTCGGCTACACGCTGCCGATGTCGCTGGGGCTCATCACCGCGCTGGCCTGGCAGGGCGACGGCCTCCACCTTTTCCTCGCGGCGGCCGGCGCGGCCTACCTGCTGCTGACGCTGCGCGCAGGCATCGGGCAGCACAAGCTCTTGACCGAATCGCTCATGCTGCGCTTCGAGAACGAGGCGCTGGCCGCGCGCCTGGGCGAGCAGATCGCCGCCACCGAGCGCGCCAGCGAAGAGAAAACCCGCTTCCTCGGCACCGCCAGCCACGACCTGCGCCAGCCGCTGCACGCCATCGCGCTCTTCGGCGCGGCGCTGGAGAACGAGCTGCGCGACCGCCCCGAAGGCCGCAACGCCGAGCGCCTGATGCGCGCGGTGAATGCGCTGGGCGCGTCGCTGGACACCATGCTGGACGTCTCGCGGCTCGATGCCGGCGTGATCATCGCGGTGCCGCAGCCGGTGCAGCTGGACGCGCTGTTCCTGCCGCTCAACCACACCTTCTCGGCCCGCGCCGAGCACAAGCAGCTGCAGCTGCGCGTGCGCGCGAGCGGCCTGTGGGTGCACAGCGATCCGCAGCTGCTGCACCGCATGCTCTCCAACCTGATCGACAACGCGCTCAAGTACACCGCGCATGGCGGCGTGACGGTGATGGCGCGCGAGCGCGGCGATTCGGTGTGGGTCGAGGTGCGCGACTCCGGCATCGGCATCGCCCCCGAGCAGTCGGGCCGCATCTTCGAGGAGTTCTACCAGATCGACAATCCGGGCCGCGACCGCTCGCGGGGGCTGGGCATTGGCCTGTCGATCGTGCAGCGGCTGTCGCGGCTGCTCGGGCATCCGGTGCAGATGCATTCGCGCCCGGGCCGGGGCACCCACTTTCGCGTCGTGCTGCCGGCCGCGCATGCACTGGCCAGCGTGCTGGTGCCGGCTTTTCCGTCCGACGCCGGCGAAGCGCAGGCAGCGTTGCGCAAGCCCGCGCCGGCGCTGCCGGGCCGCGTGCTGCTGCTGGACGACGAACTGGAAATCCGCGAGGCCATGACCGGCCTGCTGCGCTCCCATTCAATCGATGCGCACGCCGTGGCCGACGAGGCCGGCGCCGCCGCGGCCCTGCAATGGGCCCGCCGCGAGGGGCGGCCCTTCGACCTGCTGCTGTGCGACTACCGGCTGGCCGATGGTGCCGACGGCCTGGACGCCGGCCTGCGCCTGAGCCAGGGGCCGGGCGGCGAGGGCGCTGTCGAAACCCCGCTGCTGCTGATCACCGGCGAGACCTCGCCCGCGCGCCTGCAGCGCGTGCGCGAATCGCAGGTGCCGGTGCTGTTCAAGCCGGTCGTCGCGGCCGCGCTGTTCCAGGCGATGGCCGAACTGGGGGCGCCGAAGCCGGCTTCTCCGCACCAGCCATCAATGCTTGAAAACATTGGTAGTCATTGAGTCCCCCTCGCCTGATCGATCGCCGGATCGATCGGCCCACGACATGACTTTCGGCACTGGTGAGCGTCCGCTGCGCCGAATATCTTCACTGCATTCCGCGCGACGCCTTCGGTAGCGTGCGGAGCAAGAACAAGGGGGAAGGGAGAGAAGAAGAAAGTGAGAAGCGGCCCCGGCGCAAGCGGGGGCCGCTTTTTTTTCGACTGAAATTAGCCGAGATCAGCCGACGTCAGCCCAGGAGCGCCTGCGCGAATTCGCGCGCGTTGAAGGTCTCCAGGTCTTCGAGCTTTTCTCCCACGCCGATGAAATAGACCGGAATCGGCCGCTCGCGCGCGATAGCGCACAGCACGCCGCCCTTGGCCGTGCCATCCAGCTTGGTCACGATCAGGCCGGTGAGGCCCAGCGTCTCGTCGAAGGCTTTCACCTGCGCGAGCGCGTTCTGCCCGGTGTTGCCGTCGATCACCAGCAGCACCTCGTGCGGCGCGGTGGCGTCGGCCTTGGTGACCACGCGCTTGATCTTCTTGAGCTCGTCCATCAGGTGCAGCTGCGTCGGCAGGCGGCCGGCGGTGTCGACCAGCACCACGTCCTTGCCGCGCGCCTTGCCGGCGTTCACCGCGTCGAAGCTCACGGCCGACGGGTCACCGCCCTCGTTGCTCACGATTTCCACCGTGTTGCGGTCGGCCCAGACCAGCAGTTGCTCGCGCGCTGCGGCGCGGAAGGTGTCGGCGGCCGCCAGCAGCACCGAGGCGCCTTCGGTGGCCAGGTGTTTGGTGAGCTTGCCGATGGAGGTGGTCTTGCCCGCGCCGTTGACGCCGGCCACCATGATCACGGTGGGCGTGAACTGGCCGATGACCAGCGGTTTCTCGAGCGGGCGCAGCAGATCGGCAATCGCCTCGGCCAGCAGCACCTTGACCTGCGCCGCATCGGTGGCCATCTGGCGCTTGACGCGGACCTTCAGGTCGTCCAGCAGGTATTCGGTGGCCTTGACGCCGGTGTCGGCCATCAGCAGGGCGGATTCGAGCTCTTCATAGAGCGCATCGTCGATCTGCGCATTGACGAACACGGCCTGGATGCCGGTGCCGGTCTTGCGCAGGCCCGTCTTGAGCTTGTCGAACCAGCCTTTGCGCTCGGGGAGCGCCGCCGCTTCGACGACGGCGGGTGTCGGGGCAGGGACGGGCGCAGGGGGCGGAACCGGAGCCGGGGCAGGCGCTGCAACCGGCGTTGGCGCGGGCGCTGGAATCGACGTGGGGGTTGGGATTGGAGCCGGGACGGGCGCCGGCGATGCCACCGGGGCCGGGGCGGGGACCACCACCGCAGGCACTTCGACCGGTGCAGGCACGGGCGCTTCGGCTGGGGGCTTCCCGCCAAACCAGCTCGAAGGCGAGAACACCGAGCGAGCGGGGGCGGCCTCGGCAACGGGTGCAGGGGCGGCGGGCGGAGCGACGGGTGGGGTCGGCGCCGGCGCGACCGGGGTTTCGGCAGGCGGTTTTTTCTTGAAGAAACTGAACATCAGGAGCTTTTTACAATCCGACCCATTCTATGAAACACCTCTCGCCACGCAGTGCTGCGTCTGGTGCGGTGCTGGCGGTGGCGCTGATGGCGTCCGGGGCCATGCCTGCGCAGGCCCAGTCCACACCGGCCCCCGCCGCATCTCCAGCCGCCACCGCGGCCGCGCCGGGCCCCCAGCAATTCACCCTCGCGAACGGCATGACGCTGATCGTGCAGCCCGACCGGCGCGCGCCGACCGCGGTGCAGATGGTCTGGGTGCGCGTCGGCTCCATGGACGAGGTCGACGGCACCTCCGGGGTCGCACATGCGCTCGAACACATGATGTTCAAGGGCACCAAGGACATCAAGCCCGGCGAGTTCTCGCGCCGCGTGGCGCAGCTGGGCGGGCAGGAAAACGCCTTCACAACCCGCGACTACACCGGTTATTACCAGCAGATTCCCGTCGGCAGCCTCGAGCAGATCATGAAGCTCGAATCCGACCGCTTCGCCGGCAACCAGTGGCCCGACGACGAGTTCAAGCGCGAGATCGAGGTCGTCAAGGAAGAGCGGCGCCTGCGCACTGAAGACCAGCCCCGGGCGCTGCTCGGCGAGCAGCAGAACGCCGCCGTCTTCACCGCCTCGCCCTACCACCGCCCGGTGGTCGGCTGGATGAGCGACCTGGACGCGATGACGCCCGCCGACGTGCGCGACTTCCACAAGCGCTGGTACGTGCCCGCCAACGCGGTGCTCGTGGTGGCCGGCGACGTCGATGTGGCCAAGGTGCGCGCGCTCGCCGAGAAGTACTACGGCCGCATCCCCTCCGGCGCGGTGCCCGCGCGCAAGCCGCGCGTCGAGCCGGCGCAGCGCGGCATCCGCCGCCTCGAATTCAAGGCGCCCGCCGAGCAGGCCTACGTGTCGCTCGCCTACCGCGTGCCGCAGCTGGCGAACATCGACGACACGAACAGCGATTCGTGGGCGCTGGTGGTGCTCTCGGCCGTGCTCGACGGCTACGCCGGCGCGCGCCTGGACCGCGCGCTCACGCAAGGCCCCGATCGGGTGGCCGATTCCGCCGGCGCCTATTCGGGCTTCATCGGCCGCGGCCCGCAGCTCTTCGTGCTCGACGGCGTGCCTGCCGCCGGCAAGAGCGCCGAAGTGGTCGAAGCCGCGCTGCGCGCCCAGGTGGCCCGCATCGCGAAGGACGGCGTCGGCGAGGCCGAACTGGCCCGCGTCAAGACCCAGTGGGTGGCCAGCGAAACCTACAAGCGCGACTCGGTGATGGCGCAGGCGCGCGAACTGGGCAGCAACTGGGTGCAGGGCCTGCCGCTGGACGCGAGCGAGCGCATCGTCGCCCGGCTGCAGGCCGTCACCGCCGCGCAGGTGCAGGCCGTGGCCGCCAAGTACTTCGGCGACGACCAGCTCACGGTGGCCACGCTGCGTCCCTTGCCGCTCGAAGCCAAGCCCCGCGGCCGCGGTTTCGCGGCACCCGCAGGCGAGCTGCGCTGAAAGATCCGGAACACATGATGACTCTCAAGAAACTGGCCAAACTGGCGCGTGGCGCCGTGTTTGCAGGTACCGCCGTCCTCGGCCTCGGTAGCGCACAGGCTGCACTCCCCATCCAGCACTGGACGCTCGCCAACGGCGCCAAGATCTACCTGGTCGCGACCAACGCGCTGCCGATCGTCGACGTGCAGGTCGACTTCGACGCCGGCAGCCGCCGCGACCCGGCGCCGCAGGCAGGCCTGGCCAGCGTGACTTCGGCGATGGTCGAGAAGGGCGTGCGCGCCGGCAAGAACGGCGAGCCCGCGCTCGACCAGAATGCCCTGGGCGAAGCCTGGGCCGACCTGGGCGCGAGCTTCGACGTGAGCGCGGGCACCGACCGCATGAGCTATTCGCTGCGCACGCTCTCCGACCCGGCGCTGCTCGGCAAGGCCGTGGCGCTCGCCTCGCGCGAGATCGGCGAGCCCTCGTTCCCCGACGACGTGTGGCTGCGCGAGCGCGAACGCATCAACGCCGCCATCAAGGAGGCCAACACCAAGCCCGCGACCATCGCCGGCCGCGCCTTCGCCCAGGACGTCTACGGCGCGCATCCCTACGGCCAGGAAATCACCGAGGAAACGCTCGCCCGCATCGACACCGCCACCATGCGCCAGCGCTACCAGGCGCTCATCGTGCCGTGCCGTGCCAAGCTCAGCATCGTGGGCGCGGTCACGCGCGCCGAGGCCGAGTCGGTGGCGACCACGCTGCTGTCGCGCCTGCCCGCGGCCGACAGCTGCGCGCCGCTGCCCGCCATCGCGCCGGTGGCCGCACTCGCCGCGCCCAGGGACGAGCGCATTCCGTTCGACTCCGCCCAGGCCCATGTCTTCATCGGCCAGCCCGGCTACCCGCGCAAGGACCCCGACCACTTCGCGCTCAACCTGGGCAACTACGTGCTGGGCGGCGGCGGCTTCGTCTCGCGCCTGACCAACGAGGTGCGCGAGAAGCGGGGCCTGACCTACAGCATCTACAGCGGCTTCGCGCCGGGGCTCGATGCGGGCGCGTTCCGCATCGGCTTCCAGACCCGGCCCGACCAGGCCGAAGAGGCGGTGAAGATGTCGCGCGAGGTGCTCGCCAAGTTCGTGGCCGAAGGCCCGACCGAGAGCGAACTGAAGGCCGCCAAGGACAACCTGATCGGCGGCTTTCCGCTGCTGCTGGACAGCAACCGCAAGCTGATCGGCAACGTCGCGAACATCGCCTGGCACGACCTGCCGCTGGACTACCTGGACACCTGGACCACGCGCATGAACGCGGTCACGGCAGCCGAAGTGAAGGCGGCGTTTGCGCGCAAGCTGCAGCCGGAGCGGATGGTGACGGTGGTGGTGGGCGGGAAGTAACCATCAGGCCGTCGATGGTGCGCTCGCGGTGAGCTCGATCACTCGATCGGCCATTGCGATCGTCTCCGGCCTGTGCGCAATAGCAAGGCGGGTCATTGGAAGCGTGCGGATGGCCTCGCTCACCTGCCTTTCTTTGCTCACGTCGAGATGACTGGTCGCCTCGTCCAATACCAGGACGCTGGGTGCTCGATACAGCGCGCGGGCCAGCAAGATGCGCTGTTTCTGCCCGCCCGAAAGACTGCTGCCCATTTCGCCATTGAGCGTGAAATATCCCATTGGCATGGCAAGCACTTCCCCATGAATGGCCGCAAGGCTGGCAGCGGCTTGTACCCGCTCCTGGTCGATCGTCTCGTCGAATCCCGCAATGTTCTCTTGCAAGCTGGCAGAGAACAGTTGGTCATCCTGCATCACGGCCGCGACCTGCCGTCGCCAGTTGCCGAGCCCGAGTTGATGAAGCGGCACCCCGTCAATTCGCACAGTGCCTTCGGTCGGCTCCAATAGGCCGAGCACGATCTTGGCGAGAGTGGTCTTGCCGCAGCCGGTAGCGCCGACGATCGCGACATGCTCGCCAGCTCCGATCTCGAGGCTGACATGACGCAGTACCCATGACGAGCCGCTCCCATACCGGAAGCTGATGTTCTCGAGCGCAATGGTGGGTGGCTTGCGTTCGCTGGTCGTCCGCGCAGGCGCGCGACTTCCCAACTCTTCCGGCTCAGCCAGCACGATGTCGGACAGGCGTTCCGCGTGCAACCGCAACATTCGCACCGCCATCAGGTTGTCGATGAAGCGCTGCATGCGCGAGGAGAACTCGTCCTTGTAGGAAACGAACGCCATCAGCATACCCACCGTGAGCGTGCCGCTGATCGCCATGGCCGCGCCCAGACCGAGCACCGCGATGCTCTCGACACCGAATACCAGGCTGTAGCCCGCGCCGAAAGCCAACGTCATTTTCTGCGTGCTCGTACGTCGATTGGTCGCTTGCACAAGCATGTTCAGCCAACGCGCGGCACGCTGGTCTTGCAGGCCCGCAAGCTTGATCGCCTGGATGGCGCGAAGACTCTCGAGAAAATGGGACTGCGCCCTGGCGTCGTGCGTCAGAGCCTCAGCGCTCGCGCGATGGAACGCGGCGTGAGGCAGCACGCGGATGGCAGCATAGACAAGAACCCCGGTTACCGCGATCGCGGCGAGCTTGATGCTGTAGAGCAGCATCACAACCAGTATCACGATCGCGAACAGCCCATCCAGCAAGATTTCCACCAGTCGACCGGTTACCGTTTGCTGAATGCTTTGCATCGACTGGAACCGCGACACGACGTCACCTGTGTGCCGAAGTTCGAACCACTGAGCCGGCAGGTGCAGCAAATGCCCCATGATTCGGGCCGCCCATTGCACGCTGAACTGCACTGAAGCCACTATGCCCAGCCACCCGCGGGCGGCCTCGAGCGCGACCTTGATCAACGTGGTGAGCCCCAGCCCGATGATCAGCAGCCATAACAGTTCGACGTCGCCCGAGACGATTGCGCCGTCGACGATCCATTGCGTGAAAAGCGGCGCGACCAACAGCACCACTTGCAAGACGGCGGCGATGATGAAGAGTTGTCCAATGCTCCGCTTGAGGCCGGAGAGCTTGCCAATCAGTTGGCGCCATCCGATCGTCCGTAGGGGCGCGACGCGCTCGAATTGGGGTGCAGGCGTGAGTTCGAGCGCGACGCCTGTGAAATGGGCGCTCGCCTCTTCGATCGCCATGTGGCGCTCGCCGCTTGCCGGATCATGAAGTACGAGCCTGCCGCGCATGCAATGGGTCAGCACCACGAAATGACCCATGTCCCAATGGAGGATGCAAGGGAGCGTGAGTCGAGGCAGCTCGTCGAGCTCCAACCGCAAGGCGCGTGCGCGCAATCCAAGTGAACCCGCAAGCTGCGTGAGATCGCCGAGGCTGATGCCGCGCATAGAGATAGCGAATTTGGCACGTAATTCGTTCATCTCGTAGTGGCTTCCATGGTGTGCCGCGACATAACCGAGACACGCGACGCCGCATTCCGCACTGGTGGACTGAAGATAGGAGGGCATGTGGGAGGCGCGGCGTCTTGTCGTAAGGATGGATTGACGGCGGCAGTCAGCTTCTGCCCGCCAAAAAAAGTGACTCGACTTTCATCGAGTCACTGATCGAGGCTCTAAGCGTATTTATTCTTCGTCGCCGTCCCGGCCGACAGGGACCGGTGGGTAGTAGGGCACGCACGTGCCGCTTCGGCAATCGATCACATTGTCTGAAACGGGCTGGCCGGGCCACTGAATTCCACCGCTGACAATTTCCAACTCTTCGATTTCCAGGGTTCTCATTTAAAGCTCCATTCTTTTAAGTCAACATCCGTAGGTGTAGATCGATGATACTAATTGCGATAGCACCTCCTTTTTCATGACATCTCCGTTCATCACAGAAACTTCGGATTTGTTGGACGACAAAAAAACTTTGATTTCGGAAAGTTTTTTGCTGTTGAGCTTTTTCAGCCCGCAGAAAGAATAGGTGATAGAAGCGGGCGTGGAGCTTGGTGATCGTATTGTTTCCAAGAAAACGCTTTCCGCTTTTTCATTGACAAGAATATCTTCGAAAATAATGTCTGCTTTAAATTGATGCCCGGCAAAGCCCGCCAGACCGCGAGTGTAGTGAGTGGCACTTTTAAAATCTTTCAGGTTTTCCGACGATTGGGCTATTGCAGCAGTTGTATGTGCAACAAATGAAAGTACGACCGCCACAATCAGAATTGCCTTCAGTTGAAGTGCTGACATAAAAATATTCCTTGTCGATGAAATGCTCTGCACAGGCGCGGACAATGAGGCATCCGGAACCGGTGAAATGACATCTCGTGCCGTCAAGTGTTGCAAGAGCGAATTGATCTTGTCTTGCTGCGTCGGCGATTTCGAAATTAACGCTCCCGCGGCTCGGGTCTGTGAAAACAGCGCGCTAATGTGTGCTTCGCTCGCCTTATCTACAGAAATGGCTTGCCCGTTGACATGCACCTTGGTTGAGGAAAGCGCGGCGGTTCGATACACGGAGTTCAGTCTGAATTGGCCCGTGGTCGCGACGGCGCCGCCGGGGCGCCCCAGCGTTTCCAGCGAAAAACGCGAAATCACGCGTTCGTTGGAAAAAATTTCGCGTTTGTAGTCGGCGACGTTTGCCTCGTCGAGCATCAGCGCTCTCGCGGCGTTTGCTGCATCCGGGAGGCCGGCCAGATCGTTGTGTTCCGCTTTGATCGACTGACGAAGTGCGATGTTCGACGGGAATGTTTTGAAGCACGACCAAACGATGTAGTCCCTGACAAGCATGGGATGTATACCGACAGCGATGTGAAGGGTCTCCTCGCCCGGCAACGGAATTGCTTCATGCCACCAGCCGCGTGGGATGTAGAGCACGTCGCCCGCCTCCAGGATGGCGTCGAATATCGGTTCGGCCGGACACTCCTGCTTGTGCTCCTTGCTTCCCTGCCGGGGCAGCGGAAGTGCGAACGTGGGCGCGAAGATGCGCCAGCGTTTGCGGCCGATCAGTTGGACTGCAAAGACATCGTGCGTATCCCAGTGCTTGGCAAAAGTCCCCTCGCCGCCGAATGCCGCATATCCATTGGCAACAGCCTTCTCACCGACGAATCGTGCAACCTCCATCACGAGGTCGTGTACGGGTTCCGACTTCGTCTCCAACCGATTCAATACAAGCGTGGCGCCTTCACGCAGAAATTTGTAGAAAACGTCCTTCACGATCCTTGTCCGCTGCATTGCGAGATCGCTGAAGTTCTCCGTGTATTGCCCGGAAGGAATCGGGCCGTCTTTGAAAAGCTGCAACAGGCCATCGCTCGGGTTCCACGCAAAGAGTGCCGAATCGATGTCGCTCCAACTGACCGGTGGGCAAGCGAGCGCGTCCTTGCGGAACCAAGGCTGTTGCTCGTAGTACTCGGCGACAAACTCTTCTGTAGTGATTCCAAAATCGACCATGGCAAAGGCTTCCTCGTGACGTGGGGCATTGTTAAAACAGGTACTTCCGCAATCCGATCAGAGGCTCAAGCACCCATTCGATCAATTGCCTGCGCTCCTGCGCGATGTCCGCTTCAAGCGCCATTCCCGGCATCAGGGGCAGCGATTTGCCGTAGGCAACGACGTTTTGCGAATCGAGCTTTACGGTCACTCGGTAAACGCCTTCCTGGCTGACAAGGGCGAGGGGCGATGCAGTGTTCAGTTCACCGGGCTGCAGCGGGCTGCGCGATACCTCGGTTACGACGCCCGCGTACTGGCCGAACTTTTGATAAGGAAAGGCTTGATAGCGGATCCGCGCAATCTGGTGGGTTTGCAAGAAACCGATGGCTCGTGATGGCGCGAAGAGATGCGCCGCGAGTTCCGCTCCTTCCGGGAGAAGTGTCGCGAGCGCCTGCGTGCCGGACGGCTGTCCGACTTGCGCAGTGATTGCGGTAATGAGGCCATCGACAGGGGCGAGTACGGCGAGGCGGTCGCGGGCATGTGCTTCGGCCGCCTCCTGATCCAGCGCGCCCAATTCGCGCTCGAGTTCGGCGATTTGTGTTTCCGTGCGTGTGCCGGATTGATCCAATTCGCTCTGAACCGAGGCTGCCGTGCTCGCAAGCTCTGCTCTCTGGCGCTCTGCGGAGATCAACTGCACGCGCAGTGTCTCGATCTGGTCTTCTTTGTCCTGAAGGGCCACCTCGGAGATGAAGCGCTCCCGCGCGAGGGTTCGCTGGCGTTCCATCATGCGCGCGGCTGTCGCAATGCGACGACCGTGCAGTTCTATTTCCTGCTGAACGCTCCGTTTCTGATCCTGCAATGTCTGCAGGCGCATGCGCAAACCTTCCTGGGTTTGACCTCGCAGGAAGCGCAGCGTGTCGATGGTTCGCGCAATGCTTTTTCGGCGCTGAGCCAATGCGAGAACCTGTGTATCTGCCAGCCGTGCATTTCCCGGCGCATCCGCAGCGCGTCGATCGTCGGAGAGCACGAAAAGCAGATCTCCGCGGCGTACGCGCTGACCTTCTTGAACATGCCTTTCCGTGACAACACCGGGCGTTGCGGGGAAGATGCGAATGGTGCCTTGCGCTGGTACCAGCAAGCCAATCACGGTAGCTCGCTTGGTATAGCTGCCAAGAACCAAATAGCTACAGGCTGACAACCCAATTGCCGCCGCCGCGAGCACGAAAACCCAGCTTGGCCATGACCGTGCCATGACGATCCGGCCGTAGGCCGCGTCCTGATCTTTTCTTTGTGCCTCGACGCGAAAGAAGCTCATGAAAGCAGCCCGTAGACGGATTCCGCTTGAGCGCACGGAAATTGCGTGCGTGCATCCTTTCCAGCGTAGTTCCCCGTATTCATGCATTTTCCCGGTAGTCAATGGCAATGCTCAAAGCAATCTAACAGGCGAGACCGTTAAATCAAATCGAGTGACCGGGATGTTTTATTTTTTGCCTTCTCCTGTCAATAAGAAATTGAATTTGTTGTAAGTGACCATTGTTAAATGGGGAAGCGAAATACGGCAAATTAATATTACTAACTAGGTAAATATATATGGCCAATTTATTTAAATTCATGGCAATGCCGCAGTGAATGCGGCTGCGAACATCGCCAACCTGAGGTGAATAAGAGGCTGCATCGGTGTCGAAAATGGCGTTGCCACGAGCAGCCACGATTAATCCAAGGCGTGTGAACCGCTTCGCGCCGCCGCTTGCACTGCTGCCTTGAGTTTTTGAAGCAACTGCGGCGCCGCGCGCGCCTGCTGCCAGTAGAGCGGCACAGGCAGCGTCGACCCCGGCACCAGTTCCACCAACGCCCCTTCGCGGATCGCATCGGCCACCATGCTGGCCGGATGCATGCCCCAGCCCATGCCCGCGCACGCCGCCTCGACGAACGCGTTCGGCGATGGAATCCAGTGCCGCGGCGTCTCGACGTTGCGGTGGCAGATGCGGCGCACCCAGCGCGCCTGCAGGCGGTCCTTGCGGTCGAACACCAGGCTCGGCGCGCTCGCCAGCGTCCGCGCGCCGACACCCTTGGCGAAGTGCCGCTTGACGAATTCGGGGCTCGCGGCCGCCACGTAATGCATCGTGCCGAGCGCCTCGCTGTTGCAGCCCGCGACCGGCTGCGCCAGCGCGGTCACGGCCGCGAGCACCGCGCCGCTGCGCAGGCGCTCGGCCGTGTGGTCCTGGTCGTCGACCGTGAGGTCAAGCAGCGTGGCTTCTTCCTGCACGGCGAAGGCGGCCGCCGCGGCCATGAACCAGGTCGCGAGGCTGTCGGCGTTGACGGCCACGCGCACCGTGACGCGCTCGTCCGCCTCGCCGCCCATGCCGAGGGCGGGGAGGGCATCGCGCAGCTCGTGCTCCAGCATGCCCACGCGCTCCACATGCCGGCACAGCTGAAGGCCGGCCTCCGTGGCGACGCACGGCTGGCCGCGCACCAGCAGCGCGCCGCCCGTGCGCTCTTCGAGCAGCTTCACGCGCTGCGAGACGGCCGAAGGGGTGACGTTCAGCGCGCGCGCGGCGCGTTCGAAGCTGCCTTCGCGCACGACGGCGGCCAGGGCGTTGAGGGCGGCGTAGTCGAGCATCGTGATTTAGCCAAACTGAATGGAAGTTAGGAGGTTTAGTTTGAGTTAATCCGCGCCGAGCGGCAAGCTCGCACCATGTCTGCCGAATTCGCCACCACCGCCTTCCTCAACGGGCTCTTCATGAGCCTGGTGCTCATCGTCGCCATCGGCGCCCAGAACGCCTATGTGCTGCGCCAGGGATTGCGGCGGGAGCATGTCGCTGCCGTCGTGCTGTTCTGCGCGGCCAGCGACGCGGTGCTGATCGGCGCCGGCGTGGCCGGCATGGCAGAGGCGCTGAAGGGGCGGCCGATGCTGGCGACGGTGCTCGCGGGGCTCGGCGCGGCGTTCCTGTGCGCCTACGGCCTGCGCGCGCTGTGGCGTTCGCGCCAGCCGGGCGCGCTGCAGGCGACGGCGCAGGGCGTCTCGCTCTCGCGCGCGGCCGTGGTGGCGCAGGCGGCGGGCTTCACGCTGCTGAACCCGCATGTCTACCTGGACACGGTGCTGCTGGTGGGCAGCGCGGGCGCGCAGTACGCGGGCTCGCTCAAGGTCTGGTTCGTCGCGGGCGCCTCGGTGGCGAGCGTGCTGTGGTTCACCGCGCTGGGCTTCGGCGCGCGGCTGCTGGCGCCGGTGTTCGCGCGTCCGCGGGCCTGGCAGATGCTCGATGCGCTGATCGGCGGCACCATGCTCGTGCTGGCCGCGATGCTGGCGCGGCGTGCCTTGACCGGGGCCTGATCGGCCGCCGGTGCGGCGGCGTTAAGCTCGCCGCATGCCCCAGAAAAAAGCCACCGCAGCCCCCCGTCCGCCCGCAGCCAAGCGCCCTGCGCGGCCCAGCGAGGTCCGCATCATCGGCGGCCAATGGAAACGCACCCGCCTCGCGGTGGCCGACAAGCCCGGCCTTCGCCCCACGCCCGACCGCGTGCGCGAGACGCTCTTCAACTGGCTCGCGAGCCTGGCCGGCGCGGGCGGCGGCGAGCTGCCGGGCTGGCATTGCCTGGACGCGTTCGCGGGCACTGGTGCGCTGGGCCTGGAAGCCGCCTCGCGCGGCGCGGCCAACGTGCTGCTGTGCGAGCAGGACGCTGCGCTGGTCGCGCAGCTGCAGGCCACCAAGACCAAGCTGTCGGCCGAGGCCGTGCGCATCGAGCGCGGCAACGGCGTCACGGCGCTGGAGCGCACGACGGCCGCGAGCCTGCACGCCGTCTTCCTCGACCCGCCCTTCGAGAGCGCGGCGCTCTACGAGCCGGCCCTGCGCGCCGCGGCGCGTGCCCTGCGCCCCGGCGGCGTCGCGTACCTGGAAGCGCCCCGCCAGTGGAACGACGAGGAACTGGCCGCTTTCGGCCTCGCAAGCTTTCGTTACCTGAAGGCCGGCGCGGTGCATGCCCACCTGTTGCGGCTGGCCTCGGAGGGGACTGCATAATCCGCCGAACAAGCCGCACCGGCTGCATGAGGAAGAAGCAACCATGGCCAGCAACGTCATCGCGGTTTATCCGGGCACATTCGATCCCATCACCCTCGGTCACGAGGACGTGGTGCGCCGTGCAACCCAACTCTTCTCCAAGGTGATCGTCGCCGTCGCGGCGGGCCACCACAAGAAAGCGCTGTTCACCCTGCAGGAACGCATGGACATGGCGCGCGAAGCCGTCAAGCCCTACAGCGACCAGGTCACGGTCGAGAGCTTCTCGGGCCTCTTGCGCGACTTCGTGGTGGCGCGCGGCGGCAAGGCCATGGTGCGCGGCCTGCGCGCCGTGACCGACTTCGACTACGAGTTCCAGCTCGCCGGCATGAACCGCTCGCTGATGCCCGATGTCGAGACCGTGTTCCTCACCCCCAGCGACAAGTACCAGTTCATCTCCAGCACCTTCGTGCGCGAGATCGCCATGCTCGGCGGCGAGGTCAACAAGTTCGTCTCGCCCAACGTCGAGCACATGCTGGCCGCAAAGGTCCGCAGCCTCGGCCGTGAATAGGCACTCCCCCAGGCTTCGCGCACTTCGTGTCGCTTCTCCTTCCCCCTCGCCGGGGGCAACACCTGCGGCCCGGCAAAGCCGGTTCCGCGGTGTTCCACGAATGGCGCCCGCCGCGCCCGTCTCACCCAGATGACCGATAAATCTCCGCCACCCCGCCTGCATCTGCTCGGCGATGCAGCGCTCCTGTGCGAGTTGCCGGCACCGGCCACGCTGGTGCAGCAGCAGCGCATCTGGGCACTGGCCGCGCAGGCCCGCGAATGGCCCGGCGTCGGCGAGGTGCTGCCGGGCATGAACAACCTCACGCTCACCTTCGACCCCACGGCGATCGAGCTCGATGCACTCATGGCGCAGGTGCTCGCCGCGTGGCCGAAGCTCTCGGCCAAGGCCGTCGAAGGCCGGCTGCTCGAGATTCCGGTCGCCTATGGCGGCGAGCACGGCCCTGACCTGGGCGACGTCGCGGCCCACACCGGCCTCACGCCCGCCGAGGTGGTGCGGCGCCACAGCGCGGGCGAGTACGTGGTCTACCTGCTCGGATTTCTCCCGGGCTTCGCCTTCATGGGCGGCCTCCCGCCAGAGCTCGCCACGCCGCGTCGCGCGGAGCCGCGCACCGCGGTGCCCGCGCGCTCGGTCGGCATCGGCGGCGAGCAGACCGGCATCTACCCGCTGGTGTCGCCGGGCGGCTGGCAACTGATCGGCCGCACCTCGCTCGAGATGTTCGATCCGGCGGCCGAATCGCCCACCCTGCTGCGCCCGGGCGACCGCGTGCGCTTCGTCGTCGAGAGCGTAGAGACATGATCGTCGTCCAGAAGCCCGGCCTGCTGGCCTCGGTGCAAGACCTGGGGCGGCACGGCCATCGCCAGCTGGGCATCTGTCCGGGCGGCGCGCTCGACGTGCTGGCGCTCACGCTCGCGAACCGGCTGGTCGGCAATGCCGACGGCGCCGCGGGCCTCGAACTCACGATGGGCGGCTGCGAGCTGCGCTTCGAGACCGACACGCGCATCGCGCTCGCCGGCGACGACTTCGGCGCGCAACTCGACGGCGTGCCGCTCTGGCCCTGCTGGAGCGTGCCGGTGGCCGCGGGGCAGGTGCTCAAACTGCAAGGCGCGAACGCGTCTGGCGCGAAGAAGGCGGGCCTGCGCAGCTGGCTCGCCATTGCGGGCGGCATCGACGTGACGCCTGTGCTGGGCTCGCGCAGCACCGATCTCAAGGCCGGCTTCGGCGGTCACGAGGGCCGCGCGCTGCGCAAGGGCGACAAGCTGCCGCTGGGCGCATCGCGGCTCGATGCCGCGCAGCGCACCCGCAAGCCCTTCGGCCTGCGCGGCCCCGACTGGGGCCCGGACGAAGCCGATGCGGCCATCGCCCTGCGCGTGCTGCCCGGCCCCGAGTTCGAACAGTTCACGCTCGCCGCGCGCGAGGTGCTCTGGGGCGAGCGCTGGCGCATCACTTCGCAGAGCAACCGCATGGGCAGCCGGCTCGCGGGCACCGAGCTCAAGCGCAAGCGCGCGGGCGACATGCTCTCCTCAGGCGTGATCCCCGGCACGATCCAGGTGCCGCCCTCGGGCCAGCCGATCATCCTGATGGGCGATGCGCAGACCACGGGCGGCTACCCGCGCATCGGCGTGGTGATCCGCGCCGACCTGTGGAAGCTCGCGCAGGCGCCGCTCAACGGCAAGCTGCGCCTCGTGCAGGTCGACATGGCAGGGTCGCTCGCCGCGTGGGCCGAGCAGCAGCGCTACCTCGCGCAAGTGGCACAAGGCCTCGCCGTGGCAGGCTGGCCGGGCGCGGCCTAGGGCCTGTTCACCCTACGCAAGGGGTCGCGAAGCTCGCCACAGCCCGTCCATCAAGGCGCGTGACGCCGTGCGTGCGTCCGCACGCACAAGGAACGCAACGCCGAGGGGCGGGCTGTGGCGAGCTTCCCTCCGGGTTGCTTCGCAAAGGGGCTGTCTGCGGCGTTGCCCGCGCTTGCAAGGCGCAAGCCTTGCTGCGCACGGGCGCCTTGCACACAGCCCCTTTGCGAAGCAACGCGACCCCTTGCGTAGGGTGAACAGGCCCTAGACTGTGCAAGCGCACCGCCAGCGGGCCGCGCCGGTGCAGTCCCGCTGAAGAAAAAGGAACCTCCCCATGCACATCGACCTCAATGCCGACCTCGGCGAAGGCGCGGGCAGCGACGAAGCGCTGCTGGGCCTCGTGAGCTCCGCCAACATCGCCTGCGGCTGGCACGCGGGCGACGCCAAGACCATGCGCCAGTGCGTGCGCTGGGCCATCGAACACGGCGTGGCCATCGGCGCGCACCCCAGCTTTCCCGACCGCGAGAATTTCGGCCGCAGCACCATGCACCTGCCGCCCGACGAGATCGTCTCCAACGTGCTCTACCAGGTCGGCGCGCTCGCCGCGATCGTCAAGGCCGAGGGCGGCCAGCTCGCGCACGTGAAGGCGCACGGCCAGCTCTACAACCAGGCGGTCAAGGAGCCCGAGCTCGCCGATGCGCTGTGCGAGGCGGTGCGCCGCTTCGACCCCTCGCTCAAGTTCTTCGGGCTCGCCGGCAGCAACATGATCGATGCCGCGCGTCGCGCCGGTCTCACGCCCGTGGAAGAAGTGTTCGCCGACCGCGGCTACATGCCCGACGGCAGCCTCGTGCCGCGCAGCCAGCCCGGCGCGCTGATCGAGAGCGAGGAGCAATCGATCGCGCAGACCCTCGCGTTCGTGCGCGACCACCAGGTGACGGCCATCGATGGCAGCACCGTGGCGGTCAATGCGCAGACCGTGTGCCTGCACGGCGACGGCGCGCATGCGCTGGCCTTCGCGCGGCGCATCCGGGAGCGCCTGCAGGCCGAGGGCATCGCCGTGCGCGCGATGGCGTGAGCCGAATGAGCAAGACCGAAGCGAAACGCACGAACGTGCTGCTGACCGGCTTCGATCCGTTCGACCGCGAAGCCATCAACCCGTCGTGGGAAGCCGTGCGCGCCCTGGACGGCTGGAAGACCGGCGGTGCGACGGTGCATGCGCGCCAGATACCGTGCGTGTTCGGCGACGCCATCGAAGCGCTCGCCATTGCCATGGACGAACTGAAGCCGCAACTGGTGCTCTGCATCGGCCAGGCCGGCGGACGCTCGGAGATCACGCCCGAGCGCATCGCGATCAACATCGACGACGGGCGCATCGCCGACAACGCGGGTCACCAACCGATCGACCTGCCGGTGGTGCCCGGCGCGCCGGCCGCGTATTTCTCGACGCTGCCGATCAAGGCCATCGTGCGCGACCTGCGCGCGGCCGGCATTCCATCGTCGGTGTCGAACAGCGCGGGCACGTTCGTGTGCAACCACATCTTCTACGGGCTGATGCACCGCATCGCGACGCATCCGGTGGCCGGCCTGCCAGGTTTGCGCGGTGGCTTCATCCACATTCCGTACCTGCCCGAGCAGGCCGCGCGCTTTCCGGGCGCGCCGAGCATGTCATTGGCCACGATGACCGAGGCGCTGCGCATCGCGGTCGCGACCGCGCTCGCGGTGAAGCAGGACGTGGCCGAGACCGGCGGCCAACTGCATTGATGCGCTGAGCCTTTTCAGGCCGACGCGAAGATCTTCGCGAGCCAGGCGTTCAGCGCCGCGTTGACGAAGTCGGGCTTCTCCATCGTCAGCATGTGGCCGCATTGCGGCACCCACACCACCTCAGCCTCCGGCAGCAGCGCTGCCATCTCGCGCGTGTGCTCGGGCGGCGCGAGCTTGTCGTCGTCGCCGCACATCAGCAGCACCGGCGCGCGCAACGCGGCCAGGTGCGTGCGCGCATCGGGACGGCGCATCACCGCGCGGTTCTGGGCGATGAGCTGCGCCGTGCCGGCATCCAGCACGATGTCGAGATAACGCTGCACCAGCGCCGCGTCGCCGGCCTGCGTGGGATGAAAGGCGAAATAGACATTCGCCTCGATCACGTCGCGCGCCTCGCCGCGCTCGAAGAGTTCGATGGCGCCCTCGCGCAGCGTGAACATGTCGGGCGTCTCGGGCCGCGCGCTGGTGCCCAGCAGGGCGAGCCCGGCGATGCGTTCGGGCGCCTGGCGGGCCGCTTCCATCGCGACCATGCCGCCCATGGACGCGCCGCAGAGCACCAGCGGCCCCGCGTGCTCGCGCAACACGGCCGCGGCCATGGCCTCGATGGAATCGTTGCGCGTCTGGACGTCGCTCACGCGGGCGTCGAAGGCGGGGGGAAGGGCAGGCCGCTGGGCCTCCCAGAGGCGCTCGTCGCAGGCGAGGCCGGGCAGCAGGACAAGGTGGGGCATGAGGCGATTTTGCGCGATCGCGGCAAGCCCGCGAACGGCATAGGCTTGATGGCCGGCACCCGCGCCGGGCGCGCCCCGGCATACTCGCGGCCACTGCGAGTGCATGGTGCGAGTGCATGGCGTGTGTGCATGGTGCGCGCGCGTTTCTGCGCTCATGTCGAGGACAAGAAATGAACCTGGTTCAACGCGTGCAGGACATCCTGCTCAAGCCCAAGGCCACCTGGCCCGTGATCGACGCGGAGCCGGCCGATGCCGCCTCGCTCTACAAGAACTACGTGATGATCCTGGCGCTCATCCCGGCGGTGGCGAGCTTCATCGGCCTGTCGGTGGTCGGCCTCGGCGTCTTCGGCGTCAACTTCCGCGTGCCGATCGTCGCGGGGCTGGCCAACATGGTCGTGGGCTATGTGCTGTCGCTGGTGATGGTGTTCGTGCTCGCTCTCATCATCGATGCGATGGCGCCGACCTTCGAGGGCACCAAGAGCCAGGTCAGCGCGCTCAAGCTCTCGGCCTATTCGAGCACCGCGGCCTTCGTCGGCGGCATCTTCAGCCTGCTGCCTTCGCTGTCGGTGCTGGGCGCGGTGGCCGCGCTCTACGGCATCTACCTGCTCTACCTGGGCCTGCCGGTGCTGATGAAGTGTCCGGTCGACAAGGCCATCGCGTACACCGCGGTGGTGGTGGTCTGCGCCATCGTCGGCGGCTTCGTGATCGCCTGGGTGCTGGCGCTGCTCACGCCGTCGCCCGCACGCGTCGGCATGGGCACCGGCCTGGGCCTTGCAAGCCAGGCGGTGGCAGTTGTGCAACAGCTGGCCGCCGCAAAAGCCTGAGCGTCACGCGCACGGTGGAAAATGGGCGGCAATGCCAACGCCCAAACCCGACACCACCACCGACATCATCCTGATCCGTCACGGCGAAACCGCCTGGAACCGCGAGCTGCGATTCCAGGGGCATGCGGATGTGCCGCTCAACGACATCGGCCATGAACAGGCGCGCCGCATCGGCCTGCGCCTGGCGGGCGAAACGGCACAGCACCTGATCAGCAGCGACCTCATGCGCGCGCAGCAGACGGCCGCGCCGGCGGCGCTGCAGCTGTCGCTGCCGGTGGTCACCTCGGCGGCGTTGCGGGAGCAGTACTTCGGCATCGTCGAGGGCATGCGCTCCGACGAGATCCAGAGCCTGCACCCGCGCGCGTGGGAAGAGTGGCTGGAGTTCCGCGAAGACCACGCCATGCCCGAAGGCGAGACGGCACGCGAATTCCATGCGCGCATCGTCGCGGCGCTCGGCACCATCGCCATCGCCCACAAGGGCCAGCACCTGATCGTCGTCACCCATGGCGGCGTGCTCGACATGGTGTGGCGCACCGCCAAGGGCCTGAGCCTGAGCGGCCCGCGCCAGAGCGACATTCCGAACGCGGGCTTCAACCGCATCCGCATCGCCGACCCGGCGGCGCCCGATGCGATCGAGATCGTCGAGTGGGCCGACACGCGCCACATGGCCGACCTGCCGCCGCAGCCGACCTACGACCAGACGCGGCACCTCAAGAGCAAGGGCTGAGGCCCCGCGCGCTCAGGCCCTTGCCGGAATGACGCCGCCGGCGAGCTGCCCCAGGCCAAGGCGCGCGTAGACGGCCCCCGCCTGCCGCCTCAACCGCAGCGACTCGGGCTGCCCATTGAGCTGCTGCTGCAGGATGCCCTGCGCCGCGGCGAGTGACGATTCATTGCCAGCGCGTACCAACGCATCGAGGTACACCTGCTCGAAAAGATCGCGCTGCGCGTGGCTGCCGCCGATCTCGATCATGCGCGGCAGCGCGACGCCGAGCCCTTCGATGGCACCCGCGAAATCGCCGCGCGCATGGGCCACGAGCCCGTGCGCGGCCGGCACGCAGACGCGCTGCCACGCGGCGCGCGTCGAGCGCGGTGCATCGGGCGCGAAGGCCTCGATGTTGCGCAGCAGCCCATCGGCCTCGGGCCGTCCGGCACGCGCGAGGCCGTAGAGGTATTGCAGGTCGAGAAAGGGCAGCACATGGTCCGCCTGCCGCTGCAGCAGATACCCCGCCACGTCGTTCCAGCGCGCACCCACGTCGATGCCCGCGAGCTCCAGCCGCGCGAGCAGCGACACCGCGCCGATCTGGTCCTGCGAGTAGTCCTTGACCACGCCCCACGCATGCTCGTCGTACACCGCGAGCGCCTCGGCATCGCGGCCCAGGTCGATGAGGAACAGCGCCACGTGCCACCAGTTGTGCGTGACCATGAAGGAGTTCAGGCCGATCCACGTGTCGCTCACGCTCTCCATGAACGCCAGCCCCTCGGCGAGCCGGCCCTCGGTGAGCATCACGTGCGCGAGCGCGTGGTGCGCCCACGGCTCCTTGCGACACATGGCGATGGCCAGGCGCGCGCTCGCCTCGGCCTCGCGCATCAGGTGGCACTGCTCGTAGCCGAAGGCGGCCATGCCGTGCACGTAGGGCACGTCGGCCGCCGAAGGCAGCACCGCGAGCGCGAGCCGCAGCATGCCGGGGCAGTCGCCGGTGTTGAAGCAGTGGTACTGGCCGAGCTTGACCGAGACGAGATCGCGCGGATGTTCGCGCGCCTGCTCAGCGTGCAGCGCGATGGCGCGGGCGATGTCGCCATCGGCCCATGCCCCGATGGCCGCGATGTAGCGCTGCTCGCGCGGCGTGGCGCGTGCGGCGCCGGCACGGGCCTTCGCGAGAAACGGCCGCGCATTCGCCACGGCGTCGCGCGATTCGGCGAACAGGTGCAGCGTCGCGCAGTACGCCTGCACGATGGGGCTCTGGTCGGTGTCGGCCAGTGCGATGAGGTTCACGGCGCGCGACTCGGTCGAGACGAAGCCCATGACGAAGTCGTCGACCAGCGCGAGGCTGGCAGGGTTGTCCAGGGTGAGCGGATTGCCGAGGCTGTCGGCGGCGTGCGGGGTGGCGGAGGGCATGGCGGCATGGTGCCATGCCCCCGCGAAGGGTTCAAACCCCGGCTTGCTGGTGGCGGTACTCCTGGGTCTTTCCGCCGTAGCCGTAGGCCGCGCCGCGCGCGTCGATCACGTGGATGTACGACACCTCGTGCAGGTCCGGCCGGATCTTCGCCATGGCCGCGTGCACCTCGCGCAGGTAGCGCGCCTTCTCGGCCTTGGTGTTGGTCTCGTCGGTGATGCTGATGTCCAGGTGAAAGGCCGACCTGCCCAGCGACGCCAGCGTCTGGCCGCCGATGAACCAGGCATCGGCGGCGATGTACTGCACCGTGATGGCGATCACCGGCAACTGCTTGCCGAGCACGCTCTGCGTGAGTTCGGCGACCGCGTCGACGGTCTTGCGGGTGAGGGACGCGTCGGCTTCGCCGGAGAGGTGGACAACGATGTGGGGCATGGTGGACTCCTGTGGAATGAATGAGCGATGGGGTGATTGTGGGATTGCGATGGTCATCGGAAAAGCGGGAAGATATGATGGCATCCATCGGTTCAACGGATGGATAGCGCCATGCAGACCTTCGACCTCGAACAACTCCGCACCCTGGCCGCGGTGATCGACGCGGGCAGCCTCACGGCCGCCGCGCCGCGCGTGTTCCTCTCGCAGTCGTCCGTCAGCGAGCAGATGCGCAAGCTTGAGGAGCGCGCGGGCCAGTCGCTGCTCACGCGCAGCAAGGCCGGCGTCGCGCCCACCGAGGCGGGCACGCGGCTGCTGGCGTATGCGCGGCGCATCCTCGCGCTCAGCGACGAGGCGTTTCGCGACCTGCACGGCGAAACGCTGCAGGGCGAACTGCGGCTGGCCGTGACCGACTACTTCCGCCCCGGCGATCTCACGCAACTGCTCGGGCGCTTGGGCGAGAGCTATCCGCAGGTGCGGCTGAACGTGAGCATCCTGAAGAGCGACGCGCTGCGGGCCGCGTATGCGCATGGCGACTTCGACGTGGGCCTGGCGATGGACATCGCGGGTGCGTCGTCGTCGTCCTCGGCGCAGGGTGCCAAGGCCTCGCTGATCCGGCGCGAATCGCTCGCGTGGCTGGGCGCCACCGGCCTGCGGGTGGCGCGGGGCGAACCGGTGCGGCTGCTGGCGCTGCCGGACACCTGCTCGCTGCACCAGTTCACCGTGGCGCTCTTGCGGCGGCGGCGCGTGCCGTATGTGCTCGCGCATGTGGCCTCGGGCGTGGCGGGGTTGCAGTCGGCGCTGGCCGCGGGGCTGGGCGTCGCGTGCCTGAACGAATCGGCGGTGTGCGAGGGCGTCGCCCGGCTGGCGGCGCCGCACGGCTTGCCGGCCTTGCCGAAGGTCGCGTTCCAGTTCCTGCCCGGGCGCCGGGGCGAGACGGCGTTCGTGACCCGCGCCCGCGAGATGCTGGCCACCCATCTGGTGTGAGGCCGCCGGGGTGGCGCGGGATTTGCGTCACCCCCGCCATGGACGCGCCACCACCCACCCACCTGCCGGATCTGCTGCGCCATTCCCGTTTCGATGACGCGCAGGCCATCTTTTCGGGCACCTTGTTCGTCGCCATCGCGATGATGCTGTTCGGCCAGGCGGGCCTGCTCACGGGCGGCACGGCGGGCGTCGCGTTCATCCTGCACTACGCGACCGGCGTGAGTTTCGGCAAGCTGTTCTTCCTGGTGAACCTGCCGTTCTACTGGTTCGCCTGGCGCCACATGGGCCGGGCCTTCACGCTCAAGACCTTCTTCGCGATCGCGCTGCTTTCGGTGATGACCGACTGGGCGCCGCGCTACCTGTCGATCGATTCACTCCATCCGGCGTTTGCGGCGGTGCTCGGCGGCTTGTTGCTGGGCACGGGTTGCCTCTTCCTCGCCCGCCATCGCGCGAGCCTCGGCGGCGCGACGGTGCTGACGCTGTACCTGCAGGAAAAGCGCGGCTGGCCCGCCGGCAAGGTGCAGATCGGCATCGACTGCACGGTGGTGCTGCTCGCGCTGTTCGTGATTCCGCCGGAGCGCGTGGGGTGGTCGGTGCTGGCTGCGGTGGTGATGGGGCTCTTCTTGTGGATCAACCACAAGCCGGGGCGCTACGCAGCGACCTGAATTCGGGGGCTCTTGTTCGGGGCGTGTGCACAGGGCACCGGGTGCTCCCCTCCGCGAATGTCCCCCGGGGCTTCGCCCCTCCTCCTTGATTTCGCTGCGGGGAGCACCCGGTGCCCTGCGCACTGGGGCACGCTGTGGGTGATCGGCGATCAACGACCGCGCTGAAAGCGCTCACGCTGATGGTGGGCCCTGTTTCGCGAAATCAAGGAGGAGGCGAAGCCGGGGGACATTCGCGAAACAGGGCCCACCGTCGGCGTGAGTGCCGCCCTGAACAACGCGATGTTCTATGCCCCAGGCACCACAGGCCAAGGCCGCTGCGCTTCGCGAATCTGCTCGAACGCACGCGACACGCGCAGCACGCCAAGATCGTCGAACCGGTGCCCCGCGATCTGCAGCCCGATCGGCAACCCGCTCGCCGCATACCCGCAGTTCACCGACGACGCCGGCTGCTCCGACATGTTGAACGGCACCGTGAAGCCGATGTGTTCCAGCGGCCGCAGCGGATCGTTGGTCGGCGAGGGCGCCTCGGCCGCTGCTGGCATGTTCGGCGACACCGGCGAGATCACGTAGTCGAAGCGCGCGCACGCCTGCACCGCCGCCACGCGCGTCGCATGGAACTGGCTGAAGCTGCGAAACACATGCTCGCCGCTGAATTCGGCCGCGCTCTCTGCCCATTCGCGGATGTAGGGCAGCACCTTGGCGCGCTGGTCGGCGCGCAGGGCTTTCATGTCCACGAGCGAGCGCATGCGCCACAGGTGGTCCATGCCGTCGAGCATGGCCTGCGACATGAAGGGCTGCATGGTCTCGACGACCGCGCCGGCTTTCTCGAAGAGGCGCGCGGCGTGTTCGACCGCCGTCTGGATCTCCGGCTCGACCGCCAGGCCGCAGCCCGCGTCGAGCAGCAGCCCGATGCGCAGGCCCCGCAGGTGGTCGGGCGATACGTCGAAGGCCGCCCAGTCGATGTCCTGCGCCGGCAGGCTCATGCTGTCGCGTGCATCGGGTTTCGAGAGCGCCTGCATCATCAGCGCGGCATCGCCGACGGTGCGGGTCATCGGCCCGGCGGCGCGGCCCATGTAGGGCGGATCGATCGGGATGCGGCCCAGGCTCGGCTTGAGCGTGAAGATGCCGCACCAGCTCGCGGGCAGGCGCAGCGATCCGCCGATGTCGGTGCCCAGGTGCAGCGGGCCGTAGCCTGCCGCGGTCGCGGCGCCCGCGCCGGCGCTGGAGCCGCCCGGCGTCTTGCCCAGGTCCCAGGGGTTGCGCGCCAGCTTGTGGAAGCTCGAGAGGCCCGAGGACAACATGCCGTAGTCCGGCATGGTGGTCTTGCTCACGATCACCGCGCCGGCTTCCTTCAGGCGCGCGGCCGGTGGTGCGTCGGCGGTGGCGGGCTTCAGGTCGATGGCGGCAGTGCCCGCGGGCATCGGGTCGCCGCGCGTGGCGATGTTTTCCTTGATGGTGGCCGGCACGCCATCGAGCGGGCCGAGCGCATCGCCGCGCTGCCAGCGGGCCTCCGACGCGCGCGCCTGATCAAGCGCGGCCTCGGGGCGAAAGAGCCAGGTGGCCTGCAGGTGCGGCTCCCAGCGCTCGATGTGCGCGATCACAGCTTGCGTGACCTCGACCGGCGAGAGGCGCTTGTCGCGGTAGGCGGCCGAGAGCTCTTGCGCGGAGAGTTCGTTCAACGGTGAGGAGGACACGTCGATCCCTAGCCCCAGGACAGGGCAGAGAGGTCGTTCACGAAGATCGGGTTCTCCTTCCAGAGGCCCTTGACGTTCTTCTTGGCGATCGTCGGGAACTGCGGCTGGTAGAGGAAGCCGTTGGCCGCGTCGGTGGCCAGCATCTTCTGCGCGTCGCCCAGGAGCTTGTTGCGCTCGGTGGCGTTGGCCGTGGTCTTGATCTTGTCGAACAGCGTGTTGAAGGCCTTCGACTGGTAGCCCCAGTAGTAGTCCGACTTGGCGTAGTTGCCCAGGTCGAAGGGCTCGACGTGCGAAATGATCGACAGGTCGTAGTCCTTGTTGCCGTAGGTGCCGCTCAGCCACTGCGCCCACTCGACGTTCTGCACCTTCACCACGATGCCGATCTTGGCGAGCTGGGCCACGATCACCTCGCCGCCCTGGCGCGCGTAGGGCGGCGGGGGCAGCGTCATCTTGAGTTCGAGCGGCGTCTTCACGCCGGCTTCGGCGAGCAGCTTCTTGGCCTTCTCGATGTCGAAGGGGTTGACGCCCGTGGTGTCCACGAAGCCCGCCGCGCCCGGCACGTAGTGGCTGCCGATGGCCACGCCCAGGCCGTCGGCGGCGCCCTCGATCACGGCCTTGCGGTCGATGGCCGCGAGGATGGCGCGGCGCACGCGCACGTCGTCCAGGGGCTTCTTCTGGTTGTTGATCGACAGGATGGTCTTGGCGCGCGAGCCCGCCAGGATCACCTGGAACTGCGGGTTGGCCTTGAACTGCGGCACCACGCGCGTGCCGATGCGGGTGAACACATCGACGTCGCCTGCCATCAGCGCGGCGGCCTGCGCGGCGGTGTCGGCGATGAAGCGGAAGGTCACCTTGTTGATCTTGGCGGTGGCGGGGCTGCGAAAGCCCTCCCACTTGCTCAGCGTGAGCGAGGAGCCCTTGGCCCAGCTGTCCAGCTTGTAGGGGCCGGTGCCGACGGGCTTGGTGGCGTTGGCGTCGGCGCTCTTGGGCTCGACGATCACGGCCGTGGCCTGACCCAGCACGAAGGGCAGGTCGGGGTCGATTTCCTTGTTGATGACCACCACCGTGTAGTCGTCCACCGCCTGCGTGGCGAGGTTGGCGAAGGTGCGCTTGTCCTTGTTGGTGCTCTTCTCGCCGCCGGCGCGGTCGAACGAGAACTTGACGGTGGCCGCGTTGAAGGGCTCGCCGTTCTGGAACTTCACGCCGCGCCGGAGCTTGAAGGTGTAGGTCTTCAGGTCGGGCGAGACTTCCCAGCTCTCGGCCAGGAGCGGCGTGACGCTGCCGTCGGCGTTGATCTTGGTGAGCGTCTCCAGGATGTTGTACTGCACGATCTCCGCGATGGCGGCGGCCGCGCCGGCTGTCGGGTCCAGGCCCGGCGGCTCGAGCGCCATGCCGATCACGATGGCGTCCTTCCGCCCTTGGGCCATGCCGGCCAGCGGGGTGGCCAGCGCGACGGTGGCGCCGGCGGTGGTGAGGAGGGTGCGACGGTTCAACATACTTGGGTATCTCCGGAAAACGGCCAGGGTCGAATGACTGGTTCGGCGCCCACCGTGCCCCGAAGGGAGGCGCGGCGCCACGAAAGACAAGGCACGCAGCACGAAAGATGCCACGTGCGCAGCGGATCATTCTCTCGCAGCGGGTGGCCCGGCGAATGGCTCCGGGAGCGGTTTTTCCTCGGGACGTACCCGGATGCCGGGGCCTGGCGCGGGCGCTTTGCCGGGCCGTTTCATCAGGCCCAGTACAGGGCGGCGATGTCGTTCGCGAAGATCGGCGAGTCCTTCCAGAGGCCACGCAGGTTGCGCCCCGCCACCGTGATGAACTGCGGCTGGAACAGGAACACGTTGGCCGCGTCCTCGGCCAGGAGGCGCTGCGCATCGCCGAGGTAGCGCAGGCGCTCGGCCGCGCGGGGCGCATTGCGCGCCTTGTCGAAGGCCTCGTTGAACTTCGCCGACTGGTAGCCCCAGTAGTACTCGGGCTTGGTGTAGTTCACCAGGTCGAAGGGCTCCACGTGCAGGATCAGCGAGAGGTCGTAATTCTTGTTGCCGTAGGTGCCGCTCATCCACTGCGCCCACTCGACGTTCTGGATCTTCGCGACGATGCCCACCTTGGCCAGCTGCGCGGCGATGAGCTCGCCGCCCTGCCGCGCATAGGGCGGGGGCGGGAGCACCAGCTCCAGTTCGAGCGGCGTCTTCACGCCGGCCTCGGCCAGGAGCCTCTTGGCCTTCTCCACGTCGTAGGCGTTGATGCCCGTGGTGTCGATGTAGCCCGGCGCGCCCGGCACGTAATGGCTGCCGATCGGAATGCCGCGCCCGTCCGCTGCCGCCTCGATGACGGCCTTGCGGTCGATGGCCGCGGAGATGGCGCGGCGCACGCGCACGTCGTCCAGGGGCTTGCGCTTGTTGTTGATGGCCAGGATGGTCTTGCCGCGCGAGGCGTTGAAGACGACCTGGAAGCGCTTGTCGTTCTGGAACTGCGGAAGGCTCCGCGACACCGAGGCATGCGGGAACAGGTCCACATCGCCCGCGAGCAGCGCGGTGGTCTGCGCGGCCGGCTCGGAGATGAAGCGGAAGCTCACCTTGCGGATCTGCGCGGCCTCGGCGTGGCGATAACCGTCC
This sequence comes from Variovorax sp. AC194, assembly GCF_979257995.1. Taxonomy (NCBI): domain Bacteria; kingdom Pseudomonadati; phylum Pseudomonadota; class Betaproteobacteria; order Burkholderiales; family Comamonadaceae; genus Variovorax; species Variovorax sp. AC194. The sequence goes on from NZ_OZ409823.1 coordinate 1,462,222, forward strand.
CACCTGGCGAGCACGATGGTCGAGCCCTTGGCCCAGTTGTCCAGGCGGTAGGGGCCGGTGCCGACGGGCTTGGTGGCGTTGGTCTCCACCGTCCTGGGCTCCACGAGGATGGCCGACGCCTGGCCGAGCAGGAACAAGAGGTCGGGCTCGATCTCCTTGTTGATCAGCACCACGGTGTGCTCGTCGAGCACCTGCGTCGCGATGTTGGCGAAGGTGCGCTTGTCCTTGTTGGTGCTGTTGGCCGCGGCCGCGCGGTCGAACGAGAACTTCACGCTCTGCGCGTTGAAGGCCTCGCCGTTCTGGAACTTCACGCCGCGCCTGAGTTTGAAGGTGTAGGTCTTCAGGTCGGGCGAAACCTCCCAGCTCTCGGCGAGCAGCGGCGTCACGCTGCCGTCGGAGTTGATCTTGGTGAGCGTCTCGAAGACGTTGTAGAGCACCACCTCGGAGATTTCGGCGCCGGCCTTGGCAGTCGGGTCCAGGCCCGTGGGTTCGAGCGTGAGGCCGATGACCAGCGAATCTTTTTTCTTTTGCGCGAAGGCGTCGAGCGGCAATGCGAGCGGGGCCAGGGCGGCGGCGCCGGTGGCGAGCAGGGTGCGTCGTTGGAGCATGAAGCGGAGTCCTCTGTGTCCTCGGGAAGAGGGGGCAAGCATCATCCGCGAGACGGGTGCCATCGCGCAACCAGATGCTTATGACCCACTCATCCTACGAAGAGAGCGCGGCGCTTCGGTGTCAGGCCGCGAGCAGCGTGCCGCCGGTGGGCGTGCGCGGTACCGCATCGAGCAGCGTGCGCGTGTACGGGTGCTGCGCGTTGCGGAACAGCTCGCCCGGCGGGCCCTGTTCGACGATGAGGCCCTTCCACACCACGCACACCTCGTCGCACAGGTGGTTGACCACCGCGAGGTCGTGGCTGATGAGCAGGTAGCTCACGCCGAACTGCTGCTGCAGGTCTTGCATGAGGTTGAGCACCTGCGCCTGCACCGAGACGTCGAGCGCGCTCACGGGCTCGTCGGCGACGATGAGCTTGGGGCGCGTGATGAGCGCGCGTGCGATCGCGATGCGTTGTCTTTGCCCGCCCGAGAACTCGTGCGGGTACTTGTCCATGTCGGTGGTGCGCAGGCCGACGGCTGCGAGCGATTCGGCGGCGCGTTCGCGCTGTTCCTTGCGCGACGCTTCTGCCAATGCTTCGAGCGGTTCGGCGACGATGCGTGCGACGGTCTGGCGTGGGTCGAGCGAACCGTACGGGTCTTGAAAGACCATCTGGAAATCGCGACGTGCGGTGCGCAGTTCGCTCTTGGGCAATGTATGCAGATCACGCCCGAGCAGCTTCACGCTGCCCGAGGTCGGCGTGTCGAGCGCCATCACCAGGCGCGCGATGGTCGACTTGCCCGAGCCCGATTCGCCGACGATGCCGACGCTGCGGCCGGCTTCGACCTTGAAGCTCACGCCGTTGAGCGCCTTGACGGTGGGCGGCGGGCCGAAGAGTTTTTCGCGCGGCAGGTCGTAGTGACGCACGAGGTCGGTCACCTCCAGCAACGGCGAGGCGAGGGTGGATTCACTCATGGGGCAACGGCGGCTTCCACCGCGATGTCGTCCAGCCGGATGCAGCGCACCGCATGGTCGTGCGGCAGCATCGCGGGCGCCGGCCGCGTGATGTGGCACGCGTCGATCGTGTAGCCGCAGCGGCCCGCGAACGGGCAGCCCTTGGGCAGATCGACCAGTTCGGGCACGCTGCCGCGAATGGTGGCCAGGCGCACGCCGCGCGGCGCGCCGAGCGCCGGCCGTGCGGCGAAGAGGCCTTGCGTGTAAGGGTGAGCGCGGCGGGCGAACACGGCCTCGGTTGGCCCGCTCTCGACCACGCTGCCGCCGTACATCACGAGCATCTTGGAGACGGTCTGCGCGATCACGCCCAGGTCGTGCGAGATCAGGATCAGCGCCATGCCGCGCTCTTGCACCAGGCTCTGGATGAGCTCGAGGATCTGCTTCTGGATGGTCACGTCGAGCGCGGTGGTGGGCTCGTCGGCGATCAGCAGGTCGGGCCCGCAGGCCAGTGCCATCGCAATGCCGATGCGCTGGCGTTGGCCGCCCGAGAACTGGTGCGGATATGCATCGAGCCGCGAGGCCGCATCGGGAATGCCCACGCGCTCCAGCAGCGCGAGCACTTCCTTGCGCGCCTGGGCCTTCGAGAGACCGCGGTGCAGCCTGAGCGGCTCGCCGACCTGGCGCACGATGGTGTGCACCGGGTTGAGCGCCGTCATCGGCTCCTGGAAGATCATGCCGATGCGGTTGCCGCGGATCTGGCACATGTCCTTTTCGTCGCGGCCGACGAGCTCGGTGTCGTCGAAGCGGATGCTGCCGGTGGCCTTGGCGTTCGAGGGCAAAAGGCCCATGAGCGACATCACGGTGATCGACTTGCCGCAGCCCGATTCGCCCACGATGCCGAGCGTTTCGCCGCGCTCCAGCGTGAAGTCGATGCCGCGCACGGCCTCGGCCGGACCGCGCTGCGTTTGCAGTTCGATGTGCAGGTCCTTGACTTGGAGGAGAGGCATGTCGCTCACCTTGCGCGCGCAAGGCGCGGGTCGAGCAGATCGCGCAGGCCGTCGCCCAGCATGTTCAGGCCCAGCACCGCCATCGCGATGGCCATGCCGGGGAACACGGCCAGGAGCGGCGACTGGAACATCATCGTCTGCGCTTCGCTGAGCATGCGGCCCCATGAAGGTTGCGGCGGCTGCGTACCCAGGCCGAGGTAGGAGAGGGCGGCTTCGGCCAGGATCGCGATGGCGAAGCGGATCGTGATCTGCACGATCAGCACCGCGGAGATGTTCGGCAGCACGTGCTGCATCGTGATCGAGAACGCGCCCTTGCCGCAGGCGCGCGCGGCAGCGATGTACTCGCGCGACCAGATCGCGTTGGCCGAGGCGCGCGTGATGCGCGCGAAGGTGGGAATGTTGTAGATGCCGATCGCCACGATGGCATTGACGATGCCCGCGCCGAACACGGCCGTCATCATGATCGCCGAGAGGATCGCGGGGAACGCGAGCGAAAAGTCGGTCAGCCGCATGATGGCTTCCTCGACCCAGCCGCGCTTCGCGGCGGCGAGCAGACCGAGCGCGGTGCCGACCACGAGGCCGATGCCCACCGCGATCACGCCCACGAGGATGGACGCGCGCGCGCCCACCAGCAGCAGCGAGGCGACGTCGCGGCCGTAGGTGTCGGTGCCCAGCCAGTGCGCGCCGGTCGGCGGCTTGAGCTTGTTGGCCATGTCCATCTCGTAGGGCGACCAGGGCGTCCAGACGAGCGAGAGGGCGGCGGCCAGCAGGAGCAGCAGCGTGAGCACGCCGCCAATGACGAAGCTGCGGTGGTGCAGCGCGCGGCGCCAGAAGCCCGGAACCTTGAGTGCGGCGGCGCTCGGGACGGCGACGGTGCTGCTCATATGTCGCTCGCCTTGATGCGCGGATCGATCACGGCATAGAGCACGTCGACCACGAAGTTAACGATGACCACGAGCGCTGCGAGCAGCATCACGCAGTTGCGCACCACGATCAGGTCGCGGTTGCTGATGGCCTGGAAGATGAGGCGACCGAGGCCCGGGAGGTAGAACACGTTCTCCACCACGATCGTGCCGGCGAGCAGTTCGGAGAACTGCATGCCCATCACGGTGATGACCGGGATCATCGCGTTGCGCAGCACATGGGTCCACAGCACCATGCGCTGAGATACGCCCTTGGCGCGCGCGGTGCGAACGAAGTCTTCGCGCATCACCTCGAGCACGGCCGAGCGCGTGATGCGCGCGAGGATCGCCGCCTGCACCACCGCGAGCGACAGCGCCGGCAGCAGCAGCGACTTGAGGCCCGCGAAGATGCCTTCGCCCCAGCCCTCGAAGCCGCCGGCCGAGAACCACTGCAGCTGCACCGAGAACACCAGGATCAGCATGATCGCGAACCAGAAATTCGGAATCGCGATGCCGACCTGCGCCATGCCCATGAGGCCCACGTCGCCCAGCTTGTTGTGGCGCGCGGCGGCAGTCACGCCCACCAGCAGCGCGATCACCACCGTGAGGGCCATCGCCATCATGGCGAGCGGCACGGTGAGCGCGAGGCGCTCGAGGATGAGGTCGAGCACGGGCGAGCTGTAGGCGTAGCTGTCGCCCAGGTTGCCGGTGAGCAGGCCCCCGATCCAGTGCCAGTAGCGCGTCCACGCGGGTTGGTCCAGGCCCAGCTTGGTGGCCAGCGCCGCGACGGCATCGGGCGAGGCGTCGGGACCCATGAGCATCTGCGCGGCGTTGCCGGGCAGGATCTCCAGAACGAGGAAGACGATGACCGAAGCGCCGATCAAGGTGCCGATCAGCGTGGCGAGGCGCTTGAATAGAAACAGACTCATGGGGCGGGGCGCAGCATAACTGACTACTGCAACAAATGTGCCTTGAATGTGGCCTTTGTCATTCGCGGACCGCCCGCCGCACCGGTCCGCCGATAATCGGGGGATGGCCCTCATGATCACCGACGAATGCATCAACTGCGATGTCTGCGAGCCCGAGTGCCCCAACGATGCGATCTACATGGGCGCGGAGTACTACGAGATCGATCCGCACAAGTGCACCGAATGCGTCGGCCACTTCGATGAGCCCCAGTGCGTGCAGATCTGCCCGGTCGCGTGCATTCCCCTGAACCCCGAGCACGTGGAAAGCCGCGAGACGCTGATGCAGAAGTACCAGCGCCTCACGGCGATCAAGGTGACGGCGGTTTCGCCTTCTTCGTCAGCCGGCGTCTGAGTCGCGGGACTTCCGCTTCTTTTTCTTCGCCGGGGCGTCGCCGGCCGACTTGCTGCTCGACCCACCGCTGTTGAAGCTCATGGTGGATTTGCGCGGATCGCCGGCCGCCTTGGTGGCGCGTTCTCTCGCTTGCTGCTCGGACAGGGCCATGCGCCGTTCGGCCAGCGCGGCGCTCCTGGCTTCCCTCGCCGACTGGCGATCGCGGTCATAGGCCGCTTTCTCCAGCGACAGCCGGGAGTGCTCCAGCTTGTCGGCCTGCGCGCTGTTGCGCTTCGCGCCGGCTTCGGCAGCGCGCCGGTCTTCATTGCTGCGCGGATCGTCGACCTTTACCGCCTTGCCGCCTTCGCAGGGGCGGTCCGAGTAGGTGCTGCCGCATCGCCAGGTGTTTGCGCTGGCGGAACAGGCACAGAACGCTATCAAAAGCAGAGCGATCCCGAAATTCCCCGCCCTCGTTTCTCTTTTTCTTCTCGTCTTCATTTTTTATTTCTCTCCCTCCTGCGCTCCGGTTGCCGGCTAGGTGGCGGCAGGCGTGCCCCCGTCGCCGGGCTCCCGCCGCGGCGGTTTGGGCCGGGGCGGTTTGCTCGTGTGGATGACCATGGTCGCTTTCTCCATCTCGCCGGCCACGAGCGCGGGCGCGGCATGCAGCGTGCGGACGATGGCGTCCTCGATCAGCTCACGTTGTTCTTTCAGCGGTTTCTTGAGCACCCAGTTGACGACCTCCGACTTCACGCCGGGATGCCCGATGCCCAGGCGCAGCCGCCAGTAATCGCCGGTGCCCAGTTGCGCGTGGATGTCGCGCAGGCCGTTGTGGCCGGCGTGGCTGCCGCCGAACTTGAGCTTGGCCTGGCCGGGCACCACGTCGAGCTCGTCGTGCACGACAAGGATTTCCTCGGGCGCGATCTTGAAGAATCGCGCGAGCGAAGCCACCGACTTGCCCGAGAGGTTCATGAAGGTCTGCGGCTCCAGCAGCCAGACGCTCTGGCCGCCGATGCTCGCGCGTGCCGCGAGGCCGTGGTAGCCGCGCTCGGGCACGAGGTTGAGTTTCCAGTCGCGCGCGAGGGCGTCGATCCACCAGAAGCCCGCGTTGTGGCGCGTGGCTTCGTACTCAGGGCCCGGGTTTCCGAGGCCGACGAACAGCTTGATCATGGCGGGAATTATGTCGCCGCCCCCAAAGCAAAAGGCCCGCACGAGGCGGGCCTTTTTGCAGGGGACGGGAAGAATTACTTCTTCAGAATCACTTCTTGGCGGCGGGCTTGGCCGTCTTGGCGGCAGGCTTGCCACCGGCAGCCGGTGCGGCGCCTTCGGCAGCAGCTGCGCCTTCGGCGGCGGGTGCTGCTTCTTCGGCGACCAGCGGCGGCACGGCCGACACGATGACGGGGTTCGTCTTGCCGTGGCTCACGAACTTCACGCCCTTGGGCAGCTTGATGTCGTTGACGTGCAGCGTGGCGTTCTTCGTGAGACCGGAGAGGTCCACTTCGATGAACTCGGGCAGGTCGGACGGCAGGCAGCTGATTTCCAGCTCGGTGATCACGTGGTTCACCAGGTTGTGCGCGGTCTTGACGGCTTCGGACTCTTCTTCACCCTTGAAGTGCAGCGGCACCTTCATGTGCAGGCGGGTCTTGGCGTCCACGCGCTGGAAGTCGATGTGTTGCACCAGCTGGCGGAAGGGGTGGTACTGCACGTCGCGCAGCAGCACTTTGCTGGTGGCGCCGCCGAGTTCCATTTCCAGGATCGACGAGTGGAAGGCTTCCTTCTTGAGGGCGTGCCACAGCGCGTTGTGATCGATCTCGATCAGCTGGGGCTGGCCTTCACCACCGTAGACGATGCCGGGCGTCTTGCCCGAGATGCGGAGACGGCGGCTCGCACCCGTGCCCTGCTTGGCGCGCTCAAAAGCGACGAATTTCATAACTAGCTCCTGTGAGAGTCCACCGCGACCAGTGCGACTCCGGTTCAAAAAGGCTTCTTCGAAAAGAAGCCCGCTCTTTGGCTCTCAGGTCAGAACAGGTTGTCCTGGTCCGAGAACAAACTCATCACCGACTCGCCCTTGGCAATGCGCTGGATCGTCTCGGCGATCAGCGGTGCCACGGAGAGCTGGCGGATCTTTCCGCATGCGAGGGCCGCATCGGAAAGGGGGATGGTGTTGGTCACGACCACTTCGTCCAGGGCCGTGCCCTTGGTGATGCGCTCGATGGCCGGGCCCGAAAAGATCGGGTGCGTGCAGTAGGCGTAGACGCTCTTGGCGCCGCGCTCCTTGAGCACTTCGGCCGCTTTGACCAGCGTGCCGGCCGTGTCGATCATGTCGTCCATGATCACGCAGTTGCGGCCGTCGATTTCGCCGATCACATTCATGACCTCGCTGACGTTGGCCTTCGGGCGGCGCTTGTCGATGATGGCGAGGTCGCAGTTCAGCTGCTTGGCCAGCGCACGGGCGCGAACCACGCCGCCTACGTCGGGCGAGACCACGATCAGGTCTTCGTAGTTCTTGGCGCGCAGGTCACCGAGGAGCACTGGCGAGGCGTAGATGTTGTCGACCGGAATGTCGAAGAAGCCCTGGATCTGGTCGGCGTGAAGGTCCATCGTGAGCACACGCTCGACGCCGACGGTTTCCAGCAGGTTGGCCACCACCTTGGCCGAGATCGGCACGCGGCTCGAGCGCGGGCGGCGGTCCTGGCGGGCGTAGCCGAAGTAGGGAATCACGGCGCTGATCCGCTCGGCCGATGCGCGCTTGAGCGCGTCGACCATGATCAGCAGTTCCATCAGGTTTTCGTTGGTCGGAGCGCAGGTGGACTGCACCACGAACACGTCGCGTGCGCGAACGTTCTGGTTGATCTCGACAGTGACTTCTCCATCGGAGAAGCGACCGACGCGTGCGGCGCCCAGCGAGGTGCCGAGGTTGTGCGCGATTTCCGCGGCGAGGCCAGGATTGGCATTGCCGGTGAAAACCATGAAATCAGGGTGATTAGCCTGCATGAGCGCGTCCCGGCAGTGCGAAATTGGCTTCGAGGAAGCCGCCAAAAGGTTTTGAGTCGTGGCGGCCCGTGGGCTGCCGATTATTGCAGCGGGTGTGCTGCAGAAGAAACACTGCGGCCATCAGGCCGCAGTTTTTAAAAGAACTGCGGGGGTTAGACCGCAGTTTCAATAGATTTGGCAGGGGAGAAAGGATTCGAACCTTTGCATGCTGGAATCAAAATCCAGTGCCTTAACCAGCTTGGCGACTCCCCTACACGGGTCGACGGTTTGCACCATCAACCGATATATGTCGCGTCGGACCGAACAAACGATCCGACCATTTTCAGGCTGCCCAACCTACCAGAGGATGAACAGCCAGGTTGCTGCATTGACGAACCTGCCAGCCCGCGGGGGCTTCGACCAGTTCCGCTTCATGCGGCCCTTGCGGCAATTTTGCGAACACCGAACTTCCGGAGCCGGTCATCCGGGCCTTCAATCCTTGGGCACCGAGCCATTCGATGGCATCGGTGACCGCGGGGCAAAGTCGCTGGGCAACCGGCTGCAGGTCGTTGTGGCCGAAGTCGAAAACCTTGTTATCCAGGTTTGGGGCTTCAAGCTGTTCGCTATCTGCAGCAAAGCCCGAGATTATAGCAACAGGAGTTGAGCGTTCAAGATCATCCGCTGAAAAAATTAAGCGGGTATCCAATCCTTCGGTCGGCTTGACCACGGCGAAGCGCGCCGGCGGCAACGTGACAGGCCTGATTTCCTCGCCGATGCCTTCGACCCACGCATGGTGTCCGCCGAGGAAGAAGGGCACGTCGGCGCCCAGCTTCAGCCCGATCTGCGCGAGCCGCGACAGGGGCAGGTTCAGGTTCCACAGGCGGTTGAGCGCCAGCAGGCACGTGGCGGCATCGGACGATCCGCCGCCCATTCCCGCCTGGGCCGGTACATGTTTGGCAACGCCGATGTGAGCGCCCTGTCCGGGCGCGGCGTGCGCCTGCAGCGCGCGCGCGGCGCGCAGGACGAGATCGTCGGCGGGCAGTTCGGTCGTGAGGTCTTCGCGGGTCAGCTGGCCGTCGCGCCGCAGCTCGACGTGCAGCGTGTCGCACCAGTCGATCAGCATGAAGACCGACTGCAGCAGGTGGTAGCCGTCGTCGCGCCGGCCGGTGATGTGCAGGAACAGGTTGAGCTTGGCCGGTGCGGGAAGGTCGTAGAGGGCCTTCATGACCGCTCGAACACGATGCGCAGGTCCGCCCGGGGGCTCGGCGACTCGCGCGTGGCCTGCAGGCGCCCGTTCGCGAGCTGGCCCAGGTCGGGGCGCCAGCCGGGCACGCTGTCGTTGCGCCCGGCGAGCCAGCCGAACAGCGCGCCGACCGGGATCGCCGCGCCGGTGGCGGCTTCGATCAACGCGTCCAGGGAATCGAAGTGGCGCGTGTCGCTGCCGTTCTTCAGCAAGGCTTCGCCCGGGGCCCAGTGCAGCTGGGCCAGGGTGCTGCCGATCGGCGTCGTCAGTGTGAGGTCGCCGGCTTCGGGCGAGCCGCGCAATTCGAACAACGCGGAAAAGGTCTGCACCGGTTCGCTGTCGATGCGCAGCGACATGCGGCCGCTCCAGCTGTCCGAGCCTCGCGGCGCCGAGGAGCCGCCCGTCAACTGGGTGCAGCCTGCTATCAAAAGAAGAGCCGCTCCGCCCACCGCCAGAAAAGCGCGGCGACCGGGGGACTGCCCGCAGGCGGTTACCGTCACGGTTTGACGCGCAGGCGCTTGAGCGTTTCCTGCAGGGTTTCGTTCTCGGCGTCGCTCAAGAGCGCTTCCTTCCAGATCGTCACCGCGCGGTCCTTCTGGCCGATGCTCCACAGCACTTCGCCGAAGTGCGCGCCGATCTCGGGATCGGGCCGCGTCTTGTAGGCCGCCTCGAGGATGCGGATGGCCTCGGCCGTGTTGCCCATCCGGAACTCGACCCAGCCCAGGCTGTCGGCGATGAACGGGTCTTCCGGTGCCAGCTGCACCGCCTTCTGGATCAGCGTGCGCGCTTCGTCCAGCCGGATCTTGCGATCGGCGAACGAGTAGCCCAGGGCGTTGTAGGCGTTCTGGCTCTCGGGCTTGAGCTGGATCAGCCGGCGCAGCAGCCGCTCCATGTCGTCCAGGCGGTTGAGCTTCTCGGCCACCATCGCCTGGTCGTAGACCAGGTCGCTGTCGTCGGGCGCGGCCGTGGAAGCCTGCGCCAGCATGTCGTAGGCGGCCTGGTATTGCTTGGCGTCGCGCAGCAGCTGCACTTCGGCGAGGAATTTCTGCTTCTTGTCCTCGGGCGTGCGCTCGGGCAGGGCGCGGATGACTTCCCGCGCCTGCGGTAGCTTGCCCTGGCGCGCCAGCAGGCCCGCGCGGCGGGTCTGGGCGACGGTGAGATCCTCGGTGCTGTCGATGCGCGCAAGCCACCGCTCGGCGCCCGCGAGGTCCTTGCGCCGTTCCGCCAGTTGCGAGAGTGCGAGGTATGCCTGCGTCACGCCGCGCTGGCGGTCGGAGGCGTCATCGGCGTCCTTGCCTTGGTTAGCGGAGAGTTCGATGTATCGCTTGAAGGAGGTTTCCGCCGCGCCGTCCTGTTTGGCCTGCATCTGCAGGCTGCCCAGCAGCAGCCAGGGCTCGGGCAGTTCGGGCCGCGCCGCGGTGAGTGCCTGCAACTGGGTCTGGGCGTCGCCGTAGCGCCGGTTCTCGACCAGCACGCGCGCATAGGCGACGCGCAGTTCGGGCGTGGCCTTGGTGTTGCTGGCGAGGTAGCGCGTGACGATCGGCTCGGCCAGCGGCTGGCCGGGATCGACCATCTCGAGCGCCAGCGCGGGCGGCGCGTCGGAGGCCGGATCGATTTCCTGCCCCTTGCGCGCGGCCTCCAGGGCGCCGGACGCGTCCCCGGCATTGAGGCGCAGCCGGCCCACGGTGGCCCAGGCCAGGCCGCCGGTCGTCGGGCTCTTGAGTTCGTCGACCAGCGCCCGCTCGACCACCGAGGCCGCCAGCTTCTTGTCGGAAGCGCGCGAGTAATTGCGTGCAATCACCGCCATCAGGAGCGGACGCTCGATCTGCGAAGTGGCAGCCACCTCGGCGCGCAGCGGCTCGACCGTTTCGCCGATGCGGTTCAGCGCGATCAGGATCTGCAGTTCGATGCGCCGTGCATCGCGCGACGTGGGCAGCGTCTCCTGCCAGGCACGTGCGGCGGCCAGGGCGGCATCGCCGGAACGCGATTGCAGCGCGATCTCGACGGCCCGCTGGAACAGCTTGCCGTCGCGCAGCCGCCGTGCCGAGTTGAGCACCAGCGCATAGCCGGAGCCGGGATCGCCGGAGCGGGCGGTCAGCTCGCCCATCAGGATTTCGTAGAACAGGTCGGCGGTCAGCGCCGACGGTTGCGCAGCGGGTTCGCTGGCGGGCTTCGGCGGCGTGACCCGCGGCCGGACCGCGGGCCTGGGGGGCGCGTTGCGCTCGATGATGGGCGCCGGGCTGTTGGGGGCGGCGGGATCGGAGGTTTGCGCGTGCACCGCGCAAGCCAGCAGCACGAGAGATGCGGCCGCCGCAAGGCGGTGTCGGCGGGGCGATGGAATCATCGAATCATGATAATCGAGGCTTTTGAACGAGCGTCGCGTGGGGCTACGTCTTCGCCGGAGTTTTACTTTCATGCCTGAGTTACCCGAAGTCGAAGTCACCCGCCGCGGTTTTGCCGACCGAATCGCCGGCGCGCGCATCGACGCCGTGCGCATCGGAAAACCGTTGCGCTGGGCCCTGATGGTGGTGCCCGAGGCACTGGTCGGGCGGCATGTGCGCGAGGTGCGGCGGCGCGGTAAATATTTGTTGATCGACCTGGACCGGGGCTTGCTGCTGCTGCACCTGGGCATGTCGGGCAGCCTGCGCTTCGACGCGGCGTTGCCGCCGCCCGGCACGCACGATCACTTCGACCTCGTCACCGACCGCGGCACCCTGCGGCTGAACGACCCGCGCCGCTTCGGCGCCGTGGTCTACGTGGACGACGAGGCCGCGCCCTGGGCCATCAAGCTGCTCGGCGGCCTGGGCATGGAGCCGCTGGGCGACGCCTTCGACCTCGACGCCTTCCACGCGGGCCTGCGCAAGCGCAGGACCGCCGTCAAGCAGGTGCTGCTGGCGGGCGACGTGGTGGTGGGGGTGGGCAACATCTATGCATCGGAGGCGCTGTTCCAGGCCGGCATCCGTCCGACCCTGTCGGCCGCGCGCATCAGCCGGCCGCGGGCCGCCAAGCTCCATGCGGCGGTGCGCGAAATCCTGGCCAGGGCGGTCGAGAAGGGCGGCAGCACGCTGCGTGACTTCTCCAACGTGGACGGCCAGAACGGCTATTTCCAGCTCGAAGCCACCGTTTACGGGCGGGCCGGCGAGCCGTGTCGGGTCTGCGCAACGCCGATCCGGCTGCTGCGCCAAGGGCAGCGCTCCACTTATTTTTGTCCCAATTGTCAAAAGTAGAGGGTTCCGCCTGCGATTGAATGTCCCGGAAACAGGCGCTACGCAGTTTGCGATGCTATATTTGTAAGTTCTTTCTTACATATTTCCCTTGAGCCGCTCTTTCAACCAACAACTCGATCAGCACGGTGCGTGGCGGAGCAACTTCGCCCATCGGCTGCAGTGGCTGTCCCGCTGGCTGACCGAGAACGAGCTGCTCGACCAGGCCGTGGCCGAGCGCCTGCGGGGGCTAGAACTGCAGATCCGCACCAGCAAGGTGATGGTCGCGTTCGTGGCCGAGTTCTCACGCGGCAAGTCGGAGCTGATCAATGCGATCTTCTTTGCCGACTACGGGCGCCGCATCATGCCCGCGAGCGCGGGGCGCACCACGATGTGCCCGACCGAGCTGGGCTACGACCCGGCGATCGCGCCCAAGCTGCGGCTGTTGCCGATCGAAACCCGCCTGGAGCCGCATTCGCTGACGCACTGGCGCGAAAAGTCGACCCGCTGGACCGAGATCCCGATCGAGGTCGGCAACGCCGAGCAACTGGCGCAGGCCATGGGCAAGGTGGCCGAAGTGCGCTGGGTGAGCAAGGACGAGGCCCGCGCGCTCGGCTTCTGGAACCCCGAGACGCCCGACGACAACCCGGTGCAGGACGCCGAAGGCCGCGTCGAAATTCCGCGCTGGCGCCATGCCGTGCTCAACATGCCGCACCCCTTGCTGGAGCAGGGGCTGGTCATTCTGGACACCCCTGGCCTGAACGCGATCGGCGCCGAGCCCGAACTCACGGTGAGCCTGATTCCGCAGGCGCACGCCGTGGTCTTCATCCTGGGCGCCGAGACCGGCGTGACGCGTTCCGACCTGTCGATCTGGCGCGAACACCTCATCACCGAGGACGAAGGCGGCGACACGCGCTTCGTGGTGCTCAACAAGATCGACACGATGTGGGACTCGCTGAGCACCCACGCGCAGATCGAACTGCAGATCGAGCGCCAGCGCGACAGCGCGGCCCGGCTGCTCGACGTGCCGCTCGCGCAGGTGTTGCCGGTGTCCGCGCAGAAGGGCCTGCAGGCCAAGATCCAGCACGATGCGCGCCTGCTTGAAGCCAGCCGCCTGCCGGCGCTCGAAGCGCTGCTGGGCGAAGGCGTGCTCGGCAAGCGCGAGACCATGCTGCGCCTGGCCGTCGATGCCGGCATGACCGCGCTGCGCACCGAGGCCGAGCGCATCCTGAAGGTGCGCCAGCGCGACCTGTCGGAGCAGGCGCTCGAGCTGCAGGGCCTCCGCGGCAAGAACGTCTCGGTGATCCGCCACATGCGCTCGCGCATCGACCAGGAACACGCCGAATTCGAGGGCAGCAACACCCGCATCCTGGCGTTGCGCTCGGTGCAGGGCAAGCTGCTGCGCGAGGTGTATGCCGTGCTGGGCCGCACCGCGCTCAAGGCCGACATGGTGCGGCTGTCGGCCGCGCTCAAGCGCCCCGGCATCAAGCTCAATGTGCGCAAGGTGTACGGCGAGACCTTCGATTCGCTGCGCAACAACCTGCGCGAAGTGCAGGCGACGACGGCAGAGATCCAGTCGATGCTGCACGCCACCTTCCGCCAGCTCAACGCCGAGCAGGGCTTCACCCTGCAGGCGCCGGCCGAGCCCGATCTCACGGGCTTCGAGCAGGAGTTGAGCCAGATCGAGCGCAGCCACATCCATTACCTGGGCGTGGGCAATTTGCTCAAGCTCGCGCAGGCCGATTTCTGCGACAAGCTGGTTCGCGCGCTGGCCAGCCGGCTGCGACTGGTCAACGAGGCCGCGATGACCGAGGTCGAGCGCTGGAGCAAGGGCGCGAGCGCGCAAATCGATGCGCAGCTCAAGGAGCGCCGCCGCAACTTCAGCAAGCGCATCGAGGCGATCGAGCGCATCCAGAATGCGGCCGGCAATCTCGACGAGCGGCTGCTCGAGTTGGCGGCGCAGGAAACCAACCTGGCCGAGCTGCATGCCCGCCTGCGTGAATTCACCTCGCTGATCACGCAGCAAGGCAAGCCGCAGGCTGTTGCTGCAACCCCCTTCAGCGAGTTGCGTGCGGCCTGAGCGTTCCGCTTCCACGGCGGCAGCCGCTTTGCAGATGCCGCCCGATTTCGCCGCGCAGATCGTCAGCTGGCAGCGCAGCCACGGGCGCAGCGAGCTGCCGTGGCAGAACACGCGCGATCCGTACCGCGTCTGGCTGTCGGAGGTGATGCTCCAGCAGACGCAGGTCACGACGGTGCTGGGCTACTTCGCGCGCTTTCTCGAACGCTTTCCCGATGTGAAGGCGCTGGCTGCGGGCACCGAAGACGAGGTGTTCGGACTGTGGAGCGGTCTCGGTTACTACAGCCGCGCGCGCAACATGCACCGCTGCGCGCAGGAAGTCGTCGAGCGATTCGGCGGCGAATTTCCGCACACCGCGGCGGAGCTGGTGACCTTGCCCGGCATCGGCCGCTCCACCGCGGCCGCGATCGCGGCGTTCTGCTTCGGCGAGCGTGTGGCGATCCTCGACGGCAATGTGAAGCGCGTGCTGACGCGCGTGCTCGGCTTCGGCGGCGACCTGTCTTCTTCCAAGCAGGAGCGCGCGCTGTGGGACCAGGCGACGCACCTGTTGCCGCCCGCCGAAGAGCGCGAAGCGATCGCGAGCTACACGCAGGGGCTCATGGACCTGGGCGCCACCGTCTGCCTGCCGCGCAAGCCCAGCTGCATGATCTGCCCGGTCAACAAGACCTGCGTGGGCCTGCGCGAAGGATCGCCGGAGCGCTATCCCGTCAAGACCCGCAAGCTCAAGCGCAGCGCGCAGTCGCTCTGGGTGCTGCTGGCGCGCGATGCGCAAGGCCGGGTCTGGCTCGAGAAGCGGCCGGCGAAGGGCATCTGGGCCGGGCTGCATTGCCTGCCGGTGTTCGACAGCCGAGACGAGCTGCTCGCTGCGCTGCCATCCGCTGCGCAGCATGGCGCGCAAGACCTTGCGCCCTTCGTGCATGTGCTGACCCACAAGGACCTGCACCTGCATCCGGTGCTGCTGCAAGGCGTGCAACCGCAGGGCGACGTTGCGCGCTGGGTCGAAGCAGAGGAGTGGGGCCGGCTCGGCCTGCCCGCGCCCGTGCGCAAGCTGCTGGAGAACAGCGGCGCGGCCTAGCGCCGAGGGCCTAGGGCCTAGTTCGCGTCGAGCTCGCGGTGCCGCTTGAGCGAACCCCAGCGGGCGCCGAAGGTGTGCGCCAGTTGCTCGACAAGAAACACCGAGCGATGCTGCCCACCGGTGCAGCCGATGGCCACCGTGACGTAACTGCGATGGTCGCGCGCCAATGCGTCGAGCCAGTGCGATAGGAACTGCTCGATGTCGTCGTACATGCGCGCCACGTCTTCGTGCTCCCGCAGCCATTCGATCACCGGCGCGTCGCGGCCCGTGAGCGGGCGCAGCGCGGGCACGTAGTGGGGGTTGGGCAGCATGCGCACGTCGAACACGTAGTCCGCATCGAGCGGCACGCCGCGCTTGAAGGCGAACGACTCGAACACCAGCGTGAGCGCGCTCTGCGGCGCGGAAATCAGCGCCTTGATGTAGCTCTGCAGCTGCGCGGGGCGGATGAGGCTGGTGTCGATCACGTCGGCGCCGTCGCGCAGGTCGGCCAGCAGCTCGCGCTCCAGTTCGATGGCCTGCACCAGCACGCGGTGCTGCTCGGGGACGTCGGTGCGGCCTTCCTGGCGCGACAGCGGATGGCGGCGGCGGGTTTCCGAATAGCGGCGCAGCAGCGCGTCGGTGGTCGCATCGAGGAACAGCGAGCGCAGCGAGACGCCATCGCGGCGCAGGGCCTCGAGCTGCTGCGGAACGATCGGCAGCGACACGCCGCTGCGCACGTCCATCGCAATGGCCACGCGCGTGGCCTGCTGCTCGTGCTGCAGCGCGATGAACGAGGTCAGCAGTTCGGGCGGCAGGTTGTCGACGCAGTAGTAGCCGGCGTCTTCCAGCGCATGCAGCGCCACGGACTTGCCCGACCCCGACATGCCGGTGATGAGCACCAGGTCGAGGTTCATGGCGTGGTCGCCGAGGTCTTGTGGCCAAGCATCTCGCGGGCGTGCGCCAGCGAGGTCTGCGAAACCTTCTCGCCGCCCAGCATGCGGGCGATTTCGTTGGCGCGGGTGTCGTCGTCGAGGCGCGACACGCCGCTCTCGGTGCGCGGGCCGTCCTTGCCGGCACCGGCCGTCTGGCGCTTGGCCACGACGAGGTGATGGTCGGCGCAGGCGGCCACCTGCGGCAGGTGGGTCACGGCCAGCACCTGGCGGTCGCGACCGAGCTGCTTCATGAGGCGGCCGACGGTTTCGGCGACCGCGCCACCGACGCCGGCATCGACCTCGTCGAAGATCAGCGTCTGCGCGGCGCCGAGCTGGCTGGTCGTCACGGCAATCGCCAGCGCGATGCGGGAGAGCTCGCCGCCCGAGGCCACCTTGCCGATGGCGCGCGGCGTGCTGCCGGTGTGGCCGGCCACGAGGAAGGCGATGTCTTCCAGGCCCGCGCGGCCGGGCTGCGCCAGCGGCTGCAGCTCGACCTCGAAGCGCCCGCCCTGCATGCCGAGGCCCTGCATGGCTTGCGTGACGGCCTGGGCCAGACGCGGCGCGGCCTGCTTGCGGGCCTTGCCGAGCGCCTTGGCTTCTTTGAGGTAAGCCTGCTGCGCGTTCTGCTCGGCGCGCTCGAGGCCATCGAGATCGCTCTGCGCATCGAGCGCCTGCAGCTCGGCCTGCCAGCCGGCCAGCAGCGCGGGCAGCTCGCCCGGCGTGCGCTTGTAGCGGCGCGCGAGCGACATCCACAGGCCCATGCGCTCGTCCAGCTCGGCCAGGCGCTGCGGATCGGCCTCGGCGTCGCGCAGGTACCCGTGCAGCGTGTGGGCGGCGTCCGAGGCCTGTGCCACACAGGAGGCGAGCACTTCGCCCAGCGAGCGGAATTCGGGTTCGATGTGCTCGCAGTTCTGCAGCAGCGTCGCCGCGCGCGAGAGCGCGGAGAGGGCGCCGTTGTCGTCGTCTTCCAGCGCCTGGCTCGCGCCCTGCGCCGCGTCGATCAGCGCCTGGGCGTTGGAGATGCGCGAATGGTTGGTCGAAAGCTCTTCCCACTCGTCGGCGCCGGGCGCGAGCTTGGCGACCTCGGAGATCTGCCACTGCAGTCGCTCGCGTTCGCGCTGCAGCGAGTCTTGCGCCGAGCGCGCGTGTTCGAGCGCGGAGAGGGCCTGGCGCCAGCCTTGCCAGGCGGCGTCGAGCGCGTCGGTGCGCACGCCCGCGTAGGCATCGAGCAGGCCGCGCACGGCCTCGGGGCGCGTCAAGCTCTGCCAGGCGTGCTGGCCGTGGATGTCGAGCAGCCGGTCGCCCAGTTCGCGCAGCTGCGTGGCGGGGGCCGGGCTGCCGTTGATCCATCCGCGGCTGCGGCCCTGCAGGTCGACGGTGCGGCGCAGCAGCAGTGCGTCGCCGGCTTCGAAGCCGCCTTCGTCGAGCCAGCTGTCCAGGGCCGGGTCGGCGTCGAATTCGGCGCTCACGTCCAGGCGCTCGGCGCCTTCGCGCACGGCGCCTGCGTCGGCCCGGTTGCCCAGCGCCAGTTGCAGCGCGTCGATCAAGATGGACTTGCCCGCGCCGGTTTCACCGGTCAACACCGTGAAGCCGCCGGACAGGTCCAGTTCGAGTGATCGCACGATCACGAAGTCGCGCAGTGCGATGCGTCGCAGCGCCATGTCAGGAGCCCCCTTCGTTCCAATGAAGTTTCTTGCGCAGCGTGTCGAAATAGCTCCAGCCCCTCGGGTGCAGGAAGCGCACGCGGAAGTCGGAGCGGCGCACCACCACGCGATCGCCGATCGCGAGCGAGGCCAGTGACTGCATGTCGAAATTGGCGCTGGCGTCGCGCCCGCCGACCAGCTCGATCACGATCTCGTCGGCATCGGGCAGCAGCACCGGTCGGTTCGAGAGCGTGTGCGGCGCGATCGGCACCAGCACCCATCCGGGCACGGCCGGATGAAGCAAGGGCCCGCCGGCCGAGAGCGCATAGGCGGTCGATCCGGTGGGCGTGGCGATGATCAGGCCGTCGGCGCGCTGGTTGGCCACGAAATGGCGGCCGACCGACACGCGCAGTTCGACCATGCCGGAGGTGGCGCCGCGGTTGACCACCACGTCGTTCATGGCGAGCGCATCGAACACCGAGACGCCGTCGCGCATGACCTGCGCGTGCATCAGGCTGCGATGGTCTTCTTCGTATTCGCCGGCCAGCATCGGGATCAGCGTGGCCTGGTAGTTGTCCAGCGGGATGTCGGTGATGAAGCCGAGCCGGCCGCGGTTGATGCCGATCAGCGGGATGCCGTAGCTGGCGAGCTGGCGGCCGATGCCCAGCATGGTGCCGTCGCCGCCCACCACCAGGCCGAGGTCGCAGCGCTGGCCGATTTCCTCGACCGAGAGGGCTTCGTAGCGCGCATGGGCGGGGGCGCCGGCGTCTTCTTCCTCGCAGGTGGAGCGCTCGACGAAGACCTTGCAGCCCTGCGATTCCAGGAAGGTGCCGATGGTCTCCATGACGCCGTCGCGCGCATCGGCCTGCGCTCTGGCGCCGGAAGCCTGGTATTTGCCGATCAGGGCGACGTGACGGAAGCGGGAGGTCATATCTCACAAATTACAACACTAAAATCTTTCAATGCTGGACGACCGTGCCAAGTTGCTGCTCAAGACGCTCGTCGAGCGCTACATCGCCGACGGGCAACCCGTCGGGTCACGCACGCTGTCGCGTTCCGCGGGGCTGGACTTGTCGCCCGCGACCATCCGCAACGTCATGTCGGACCTGGAGGCGCTGGGGCTGATCGCCAGCCCGCACACCTCGGCCGGCCGCATCCCTACCCATCGCGGTTACCGCCTGTTCGTGGACACCATGCTCACCGCGCAGCGCGAGCAGATGAGCACGCCGAGCCTCGCGCCCGACCAGCCGCAGAAGGTGATCGCCAACGCGGCGAACATCCTGTCGAACCTGTCGCAGTTCGTCGGCGTGGTGATGGCGCCGCGCCGCGCCTCGGTGTTCAAGCAGATCGAGTTCCTGCGCCTGTCTGAAAACCGGCTGCTGGTGATCATCGTCTCGCCCGACGGCGACGTGCAGAACCGGGTGATCTTTCCGGAGGCCGACTATTCGCAGTCGCAGTTGGTCGAGGCGTCCAACTACATCAACGCGCACTACGCGGGCCTCACGATCGAGCAGGTGCGCGATCGTCTGCAGTCCGAGGTCGAGAAACTGCGCGGGGAAATTGCCGCCCTCATGCAGGCAGCGGTCCAGGTGAGCTCCGAAGTGCTGACCGAGGCACAGGAAGACGATGTCGTGATTTCCGGCGAGCGCAACCTGCTCGCGGTGACGGACTTCTCCAGCGACATGGGCCAACTGCGCCGCGCCTTCGAGCTCTTCGAGCAGAAGGCGCAGCTGATGCGATTGCTCGACGTGTCGAGCAAGGCCGAGGGCGTGCGCATTTTCATCGGCGGCGAAAGTCAGGTGGTGCCGTTCGAGGAGCTCTCCATCGTCAGCGCCAACTATGAGGTCGACGGGCAGGTGGTGGGCACGCTGGGCGTGATCGGGCCGACGCGCATGCCGTACGAGCGCATGATCCAGATCGTGGACATCACGTCGCGGCTGGTGAGCAATGCGCTGAGCCACCGCAAGTAGGCTGCCGCGGCGAATAGAATCGTGGCCCAGTGGGCCGTTAGCTCAGTTGGTTAGAGCAGCGGACTCATAATCCGTTGGTCGATGGTTCAAGCCCATCACGGCCTACCAACACTGCATTTTCAACTTTCGATCATGCAGGCCCAGAAGGCGTGAAAAACGCATGCTATAATTGCAAGCTGTGCGGCTGTAGCTCAGTTGGATAGAGTACTTGGCTACGAACCAAGGGGTCGTGGGTTCAATTCCTGCCAGCCGCACCACTCTCTTGATGGCCTAGAAGGTTTACCTTCTAGGCCATTTTCTTTTGGGGCGCCGCCCGCCTGGGTTGAGGTCAAGAGTCGATGCGCGATCGGCTGCTGGTGCCCCGACGTCGGGGCGCTAAAGTCCCGGTCATGAACACTCGAATCACGCGGCTCGCATGCCAACTGCTCCTGCTGCTTTCGGCAGCGGGCTCGGCGTCTGCGGGGACCATTGCATGTGTGCCGAGCCCGGGCGGCTCGGCCGGCTCTTTCCATTGGATTCGCCGCATCGCCATCGACGAGCATTCGCGAACCGTCAACATGGACGTCGTGCGCTCCAGGACGAAAGACACCGAGACCATGGGCAAGATGCGCGCCGAGCTGGTGAACATGGAAGGGACTTCCTCCGGCGAGCCCGTCTATCTCTTCAACTCCATTCCCGCGGCCGGAGATGAGGTCACGAGCCTCTTCAAGCTGTTCAAGGCCGGCGAGTGGCAACTGGCCAGGGTGGGGGTTGTCTTTGTCAACAAGGTGCCTGCCTTGCGAAATGTCGAGCCGACCCTGTCGTTCGACTGCAAGCGCTCGGACCTGGGTTGATTCAACCGCGCGAAGCGCGCCTTACAGAGGCTTTCTCATGACGAACACCTCGAGGAATTCTCCATCGATGCCGAGCGATCGATCGCGCGTGATGTAGGTCGCCAGCGGATAGCCGCACCAGGTGTTGAGCAAGAATTCGAAATCGTCTCCGTAATCCCATGTCACGAGCGCCTTGCCGTCGCCGACAGGATTGCCGTGATAGGACTCTTCCGCGAAATGAACGATCTGCGAGCCCTCGAACGCCGCGCGCTGAAAGCTCTTCCTCATTCCCTTGTGCTTCGGCGCGGTGAAGACGTGCGCGCCTCCAGGCTTGAGCACCCGCATGATTTCCTTGGCCGCTTTCGCCGGATCGAAGACGTGTTCGAACACGTCCTGTGTCAGGAACAGATCGAATGACCCGTCAGCAAAAGTCAGATGCTCCAGGTTCTCGCAGCGCCTGCCGTTAACGTCCTGTCCGATGTGTTCTTCGTCAAAATAGAACGAGTAGGAGTAGCCAGGGCAAAGCTGGCCTATCAATCCGTTCGAAGGCGAGGACTCATGGATCTGCTGGCTTTCCCAGCCAGGGAAATAGGTGTCCAGGATGAGTTGAAGATGCCGCTGCCGAGGAATCGAGCGGCAGGACATGCAGAGGTACTCGTCTCGCAGCCAGGGGCCCGTTATTTCGAACACTGCCTTCGATCTGCAGCAGTGGCAGTACCCTTCGTTCCTGGCTCCGATCATGTGGTTCCTCGCAGTTGTTGTAGCGCTGGAGTGTACATAGCGGTCTCGCTGGACGGCTCTGTTGTAGGTCGTTCGAATGCGCGTTCGACTTGCACTGAGGGCAGATGCTCTGAACTGCAATCGGTCCACCTGTTTTTCATATTCAAAGGGCTCTTCGTTGAACAAGGCATTCACCAAGGAAACCGACAACGACGCGGATGACGACGGTGCCGATGGCGCGGCGCCTCCGTTGCCAGCCGGCAGCAAGAACTACATCACGCCGTCCGGCTACGCACGGCTGCGCGACGAGTTGCTCCAGTTGATGGACGAGGAGCGCCCGAAGGTCGTCGAGGCCGTGCACTGGGCCGCCAAGAACGGCGATCGCTCGGAGAACGGCGACTATCTCTACGGCAAGAAACGCCTGCGCGAGATCGACCGACGCATCCGCTTTCTCACCAAGCGCCTCGAAATCGCCGAGGTCACCGACCCATCGGTGCACCATGGCAGCGACCAGATCTTCTTCGGCGCCACGGTGCGCTATGTCGATGAGACGGGCGACGACGAGCGCACCATCACGATCCTGGGCATCGACGAAGCGGACAGCGCCCAGTCGCAGGTCAGCTGGATCTCTCCGATCGCGCGCGCCTTGCTCAAGTCACGCGAAGGCGACGTGGTGAAGCTCGTGACGCCGGGCGGAGCGCACGAGGTGGAAATACTGTCGGTGAGTTATCCGGCGCCGCGTCCGGCCGCGGACTGATCGACGCGAGGCGCAGCCCGTTTTTCTTCAGGGCGCTGGAACGGTCCGTGCCGCGGTCAGCACCGACGCGGTCCGCCGCGCGGCGCGCAGCACGGCGTCGAGGTGCGTGCGATCGCGCACGGCGATCACGAAGCGAAGGTCCGTCGAGTCCTGCGGGGTCTCGTCGGCCATTTCCACGTGCGTGATGTCGGCTTCCGCATCTGCCAGCGTGGCGGCCACGCGCGCCAGCACGCCCTTGTCGTTGCGCACGGTGATCACGACGCCGGTCTCGAAGGCGCGTGTGGGCTCGTCCGCCCATTCGACCGCGAAGAACCGTTCGCTGTCCTTGTGGCGCAACCGTTGGCCGACGCCGCAATCCTCGGTGTGCACCACCAGGCCCTCGCCATGCCCGAGATACCCGACGATCTGATCGCCGGGAATGGGGCGGCAGCACAGCGCAAAACGCACCGAGGAGTTCTCGCTGCCATCGAGCGTGACCGCGCCCTGCGACACGGTCTCGTGCGAGATGAAGCGTTCACGGCTCAGCAGCAGGGCGTCGGGCCGTTCGCCCAGTTCGGCGAGAAGTGCCATGAGCCGCTTGGCGACGATGCTCGCGATCCGCTTGCCCAGGCCGATGTCGGTCAGCAATTCCGCGCGATTGCGGTTGCCGGTGAAGCGCAGCAGCTTTTCCCACAGCGCCTGGTGCTCCTCGTCGTCGTCGGGCAGCTTGCCGAGGCCTTCGGCACGCAGCGCTTGCGCGAGCAGCTTTTCGCCGAGGCCTTCGGACTCGGCATGCGCCAGCGTCTTGAGGTAATGACGAATCTTCGAGCGCGCCCGGCCCGTTCGGACGAAGCCGAGCCAGGCGGGGTTGGGGGTCGACACCGGTGCGGTGATCACCTCGACCACATCGCCGTTCTTGAGTTCGGTGCGCAGCGGCACCTGGTCGCCGTTGATGCGCGCGGCCGAGGTGTGGTCGCCGATGTTGCTGTGGATGGCGTAGGCGAAGTCGACCACCGTCGCGCCGCGCGGCAGCGCCATGATCTGGCTCTTGGGCGTGAAGACGTAGACGGCATCGGGGAACAGGTCGACCTTGACGTGGTCCCAGAACTCCGCGGCGTCGCGCGTCTCGTCCTGGATGTCGAGCAGGGACTGCAGCCACTTGGTGCCCAGCCGGTCGTTGCTCGCGCCGTTCGGCTCGGCGGCCTTGTAGAGCCAGTGCGCCGCCACGCCGGATTCGGCCACGACGTGCATCGCCTCGGTACGCAGCTGGAACTCGACGCTCACGCCGGCCGGACCCACCAGCGTCGTGTGCAGCGACTGGTAGCCGTTGAGCTTGGCGATCGCGATGTGGTCCTTGAACTTGCCGGGCAGCGGCTTGTACATCTGGTGCAGGATGCCCAGGCCCGTGTAGCAGGCGATCACGTTCGGCACGATCAGGCGAAAGCCGTAGATGTCGGTCACCTGGGCGAAGCTCAAGTGCTTTTCTTCCATCTTGCGGTAGATGGAATAGAGCGTCTTCTCGCGCCCCGCGATTCGCAGCGTCATGCCGGCAGAGGAGAAGGCGCCTTCGACTTCTTTCTGCACTTTCTGGATCAAGTCTCGTCGTCGCCCGCGTGCCTTCGCCACCGCTTTCGATAGCGTCGCGTAGCGCCACGGCTTGAGGTGCCGGAACGACAGTTCCTGCAGCTCGCGGTAGGTCTGGTTCAGGCCGAGGCGGTGTGCGATGGGCGCGTAGATCTCGAGCGTTTCGCGCGAGATGCGCGCCCACTTTTCACGC
The DNA here is from genome assembly GCF_979257995.1 of Variovorax sp. AC194. Lineage (NCBI taxonomy): Bacteria > Pseudomonadati > Pseudomonadota > Betaproteobacteria > Burkholderiales > Comamonadaceae > Variovorax > Variovorax sp. AC194. The sequence continues at coordinate 1,486,106 of NZ_OZ409823.1, forward strand.
GGCGCGTCGGCCAGCGTGCGCATGTTGTGCGTGCGGTCGGCCAGCTTCACGAGGATGACGCGCACATCGCGCGCCATGGCCAGGAGCATCTTGCGGAATGACTCGGCCTGGTTTTCTTCGCGCGTGTTGAACTGCAGCTTGTCGAGCTTGGTGAGCCCGTCGACCAGCTCGGCCACCGGAGCGCCGAAGCGCTCGATCAGCTCGGGCTTGGTCACGCCGCAGTCTTCGATGGCGTCGTGCAGCAGCGCGGCCATCAGCGCCTGGGCATCGAGCTTCCACTCGGCGCATTGCGCCGCCACGGCGATGGGATGGGTGATGTACGGCTCGCCGCTGTTGCGCAACTGGCCCAGGTGGGCCTCGTCGGCGAAGCGGTAGGCACGGCGTACGAGTTCGGTGTCTTCGGCGCCCAGGTAGTCCAGGCGCGCGGTCAATGCAGCGAAGCTTGCGGCAGCCGCATTCAGTGCCGCCGGGCTCGGCTTGGGCACGCCCGTGGGGGCTTGGGACTGATGTTTGGCAACCGCGCTCATGGCTACCACTTTAGCGTGACCGCTCTGTAGACGCGTCCAGGCATAAAAAAAGCACCGCTTTGCGGTGCCTTTTCGTTGCAGGGCTGCGTCAGATTAGCCCGGCACCTTCTTGAGCATTTCGATGCCGATCTTGCCTTCCGCGATTTCGCGCAGGGCCGTGACGGCGGGCTTGTTCTTGCTCTCGATCTTGGGCGCGTGGCCCTGGCTCAGCATGCGCGCACGGTACGTGGCAGCCAGCACGAGCTGGAAGCGGTTCGGAATCTGAAGCAGACAGTCTTCGACGGTGATGCGGGCCATGATGAGTATCTTTCGGTCGGTGAGCAGGAGATCAGGGGATGTTCAGTGCGGCAAAGGTGTCGGCACGTGCACGGCGCTGTGCGGAATACCGAAGCCGCTGAGCGTGGACAATCGCCTTGAGATCAAAAAGCGCCCGCTCGAATAACTCGTTGATTATAACGAAGTCGAATTCCCCGGCCCGGGCCATCTCTTCGGCGGCGTTTTTCAGCCGCAATTCGATGACCGAGGCGCTGTCCTCGCCGCGCCGCTCGAGCCGGGAGCGCAATTCTTCCCAACTGGGCGGCAGGATGAAGATCATCACCGCGTTGGCAAAGGTCTTTCGGATCTGCAGCGCGCCCTGGAAGTCGATCTCGAGAATCACGTCCGCCCCCTGGGCGATCCGCTCCTCGATGGCCTTCTTGGAGGTGCCGTACCGGTGGCCGTGCACATGGGCCCATTCCACGAAGCCGTCGGCCGCGATCAGCGCGTCGAATTCGGGGGGCGAGGCAAAAAAGTACTCGCGCCCGTGCTTTTCCTGCCCGCGCGGCGGCCGCGTGGTGTGCGACACCGACGGCTGAACCGCCGAGTCGAGCTCCATGAGCGCCTTGACCAAGCTCGATTTGCCGGCCCCGCTGGGCGCGGCGACCACGAAGATGTTGCCGGGGTAATCCATTCTTTCGCTTGTCTTCTTCGTCATTCGATGTTCTGGACCTGTTCGCGCATCTGCTCGATCAGCACCTTCATGTCCACGCCGATGCGCGTGAGCTCCAGGGCCGCCGACTTGGAGCCCAGGGTGTTGGCCTCGCGGTGCAGTTCCTGGATCAGGAAGTCCAGGCGCTTGCCGATCTCGCCGCCCTTCTTGAGCAGCCGCTCGATCTCGTCCAGGTGCGAATTCAGCCGGGTGAGCTCTTCGGCCACGTCGATGCGGATTGCGAAGGCGGTGGCTTCGGTCAGCGCGCGGTCCTGGGCGGCTTCGGGCAGCGTGCCGCCCGTGCCGGCGGTCAGGCCCATGGCCTCCTGCCAGCGCTCCAGGAAGCGGTTGCGCTGCTGTTCGACCAGCTGGGGCACCAGCGGCCCGGCCTGCTGCACCAGGATGCGCAGCTGGGCCAGGTGCGCCTCGAGCATCTTGGCGAGCCGGGCGCCTTCGCGCTGGCGGGCCGACATCAGCGCCTCGAGCGCCTTGCCACTCACCTCGATGAGGTCGGGGCCCCAGTCGCCGCGGGTGGCGCCGTCGCCGCCGGCCAGGCGGATCACGTCCGCCACGCTCAGTTCGCGCGCCCCGGGCAGCCAGGCCTTGATGCCGTCCTGCACCCCGTTGAGCCGCTGAAGCAGCTTCACGGAAGGCTCGACGACGCCCGCCTGGGCGGTGTTCTCGATGGCCGCGCGCACCTCGACCTTGCCGCGCTTGAGCTTGCCCGTGAGCAGCTCGCGCAGCGCCGTCTCATGCTGGCGCAGCTCCTCGGGCAACTTGAAGGTGAGGTCGAGGAAACGGCTGTTGACCGAGCGGATTTCTACCCCGAGCCGGCCTGCGGCGGAAGGCCGTGCTTCGGCTTCGGAGTGGCTGCCTGCGGACCCGTTTTGGCCGCTGGCGTAGCCGGTCATGCTGTAAACTGGCATTGCGCCTCACTGTGGTTTTGCTTGCATGCACCGAGGCGTCGGTACAGCGTTCGCTTGCCGCACCATCGCCTTCGGGCGAAACTCCCGGATTATGTCAAAGGTCAAGCCTTCGCCCCTGTTGCCCGATACGGTCATTGGCGGTTACCGCGTTGTTCGCCGGCTTTCGGCGGGTGGTTTTGGCGTTGTCTATCTCGCCATCGACCCCAGCGGACAGCAGGTGGCCATCAAGGAATACCTGCCTTCCTCGCTGGCCACCCGCGGGCCCGGCGAGCTGCATCCGCAGGTGCCGCCCGAAAAACTCTCCCTCTACCGGCTGGGGCTCAAGAGCTTCTTCGAAGAGGGCCGCTCCCTCGCGCAGATATCGCACGCCTCGGTGGTGAGCGTGCTCAATTTCTTTCGCGAGAACGAGACCGTCTACATGGTCATGAACTACCTGGAGGGCGCGACCCTGCAGGACTTCGTGGTCACCGCGCGCGACTTGAAGCGCCAGAAGGTCTTTCGCGAATCGACCATCCGCTCGCTCTTCGACGAGATCCTGCGCGGCCTTCGCATCGTGCACCAGTACAAGATGCTGCACCTGGACATCAAGCCGGCCAACATCTTCGTCACCGACGACGACCGCGCCGTGCTGATCGACTTCGGCGCCGCGCGCGAAGTGCTCAGCAAAGAGGGCATCTTCATCCGCCCCATGTACACCCCGGGCTTTGCCGCCCCCGAGATGTACCGCCGCGATTCGTCGATGGGCCCCTGGACCGACATCTACGCCATCGGCGCCTGCATCTACGCCTGCATGCAGGGCTATCCGCCCAACGACGCGCCGCGGCGCATCGAAAAAGACCGCCTGAGCCTGTCGCTCTCGCGCCTTCGCGGCGTGTATTCCGACAACCTCATCGAGGTGGTCGAGTGGTGCATGTCGCTCGATCCGCTCTCGCGCCCCCAGTCGGTCTTCGCGCTGCAGAAAGAACTCAGCCGCGAAGGCGAGCGCCGCTACACCAAGCTCACCGTCGGCGAGAAGGTGCGGCTGTCGATCGACAACATCCGCTCCTTCGACAAGAAGAGTCTGCCCCGGGCTGCGGCCCCCACCACGCGCCCCGCATGACATGAAATTCTCTGTCTTCCAGGTCAGCCGCAAAGGCGGACGTCTCAAGAACGAAGACCGCATGGGCTATTGCTACACGCGGGAATCGGGCCTCTTCGTGCTGGCCGACGGCATGGGCGGCCACCCCGAAGGCGAGGTCGCGGCCCAGCTGGCCCTGCAGACCATCGCCGCGCTCTACCAGCGCGAGGCGCGCCCCACGGTGAAGGACGTCAAGGGCTTCCTGGCCGAATCGGCCATGGCCGCGCACCAGCAGATCATGCGGTACGCAAGCCACAAGGCGATGCTCGACACGCCCCGCACCACCGTCGTCGCGGCACTGCTGCAGGGCACGACCGCCACCTGGATGCACTGCGGCGATTCGCGCCTGTACGTCGTGCGCGACGGCCGCCTGCTGACCCGCACGCGCGACCATTCGCACGCCGAGCGCCCCAAACCCCACGGCTCGGACATGCCGGTCAACCGCAACCTGCTCTTGACCTGCCTCGGCTCGCCGACCACGCCGCTGTTCGACATCGCGCCCCCGCTGCAACTGCAGCGCGGCGACCGCATCATGCTGTGCTCGGACGGCGTGTGGGGCGTGCTGGACGATGCGCTCATCGTGCACACGCTCTCCTCCGGCAAGCCCGTGTCCGACGCGGCCCCCGACCTCGCCGAGATGGCGCTGCGCAAGGGCGGCGCCCACAGCGACAACGTGACGCTCATCGCGCTGGAGTGGGAGATGTCCGAGACCCCGGGCGAAGACCGCGGCATTTCCACCGAGACCATCGACGACGGCGTGTTCGCCTCGACCATCCAGGCCGGCATGCCCTCGGACAGCGAGATCGACGACATGGACGAAGACGCCATCGAGCGCTCGATCGCCGAGATCAACGAAGCCATCCGCCGTTCAGCCGCCCGTAAAAGCTAGATGACCCCCAGTCTTCGCGCACTTCGTGTCGCTGCGCCAACCCCCTTCCAGGGGGCAGCACCTGCGGCCCGGCAAAGCCGGTTCCGCGGTGTTCCCCGAACATGCCGCTGAAGAGCGGCTGGCTTTTTTTCCTTTTCGAGTTTCCACAATGACTGCTTTCACCCGAAGCGGCGGCCGTGCCGCCGACCAGCTGCGCCCCGTTCGCATGACCCGCGGCTTCACCATCCATGCCGAGGGCTCGGTGCTCATCGAGTTCGGCCAGACCCGCGTGCTCTGCACCGCCTCGGTCGAAGAGCGCGTGCCGCCGCACAAGAAGGGCAGCGGCGAAGGCTGGGTCACGGCCGAATACGGCATGCTGCCGCGCGCCACCCACACCCGCAGCAGCCGCGAGGCGGCCAAGGGCAAGCAGACCGGCCGCACGCAGGAAATCCAGCGCCTCATCGGCCGCTCGATGCGCGCGGTGTTCGACCTGGCCGTGCTCGGCGAACGCACCATCCACCTGGACTGCGACGTGCTGCAGGCCGACGGCGGCACGCGCACCGCGGCCATCACCGGCGCCTTCGTCGCTGCGCAAGATGCCGTCAACAAGCTCCTGGCCGCCGGCACGCTGAAGGCCTCGCCGATCAAGGGCCACGTGGCCGCCATCTCGGTGGGCATCGTCGGCGGCACGCCGCTGCTGGACCTCGAATACACCGAGGACTCCAGCTGCGACACCGACATGAACGTCGTCATGACCGGCGCCGGCCACTTCGTCGAAGTGCAGGGCACGGCCGAAGGCGTGGCGTTCACGCGCGAAGAAATGAACTTGCTGCTCGGCCTGGCCGAGAAGGGCATCGGCGAGCTCGTGACGCTGCAACAGCAAGCGCTTCTCTCGAACTGAAATTCCACAGCTACTGACGCTCGCCAGCCCCGCCGGGCGTCACAGCCACTTTGATCGATCCATGAAACTGGTCCTGGCCTCCAACAACCAAGGCAAGCTCGCCGAACTCCAGCAACTGTTCGCGGCGCTGTCCGTCACCCTGGTGCCGCAATCGGCACTGGGCGTGGGCGAGGCTGAAGAACCCTTCCGCACCTTCGTCGAAAACGCGCTCACCAAGGCGCGCCACGCGAGCGCCGCCACGGGCCTCGCGGCCATCGCCGACGACGCGGGCCTGTGCGTCGATGCCTTCGGCGGCCTGCCGGGCGTCGACACCGCCTACTACGCCACGCAATTCGGCTACGCCAAGGGCGATGCCAACAACGTGAAGGCGCTGCTCGAACAGCTCGACGGCGTCGTCAACCGCCGTGCCGCGCTCGTCAGCACGCTGGTCGCGCTGCGCAGCCACGACGACCCCGAGCCGCTCATCGCCGTCGGCCGCGTGGTCGGCGAGATCGCGCCCGCGCCCATCGGCGACAACGGCTTCGGCTTCGATCCGGTGATGTACCTGCCCGCCTTCGGCAAGACCTTCGCGCAGCTCACGCCCGAGGTCAAGAACGCCAACAGCCACCGCGGCCGCGCCGCGCAGGCGATGCTCGCGCTGATGCGCGAGCGCTGGCTTTAGGCCGCAGATGGCCACTGTCTTCCCGATCCAGCCGGCGCAGTCCACAGGTGCGCCGCAGGCCAACGACGTGCTGCACTGGATGCGGCCCGGCCCGCTGCAGCTCGCGGCGCTGCCGCCACTGTCGCTCTACATCCACCTGCCGTGGTGCCTGCGCAAGTGCCCGTACTGCGACTTCAATTCGCACGAATGGCGCGCCACGAGCGCGGCCGATGCCGATGGCATCCCAGAGGCCGCGTACATCGATGCGCTCGTGGCCGACCTCGACGCGGCGCTGCCGCTGATCTGGGGCCGCACCGTCCACACCATCTTCATCGGCGGCGGCACGCCCAGCCTGTTCTCGCCGCAGGCCATCGACCGCCTGCTCGGCGACGTGCGCGCGCGCCTGAAGCTCGCGCCTGATTGCGAGATCACGCTCGAAGCCAACCCCGGCACCTTCGAGCGCAACCGCTTTCGCGCGTACCGCGCGGCGGGCGTCACGCGCCTGTCGGTGGGCGTGCAGAGCTTCAACGACGAGCACCTCACCGCGCTCGGCCGCGTGCACGACCGCGCCCAGGCCATCGCCGCGGTGGAGGAGGCCGCGAGCGCCTTCGATACCTTCAACCTCGACCTGATGTACGCGCTCCCCGGCCAGACGCTGGAGCACCTGGAGGCTGACCTCTCGCAGGCGCTGGCGCTCGCGCCGCCGCACCTCTCGGTCTATCACCTCACCATCGAGCCCAACACCTGGTTCGCGAAGTTTCCGCCGACGCTGCCCGAAGACGACATCGCCTACGCCATGCTCGACCGCATCACCGAGCGGACCGGCGAGCTCGGCATGTCGCGCTACGAGGTGTCGGCCTATGCGCGCGAGGGGCACCAGTGCGCGCACAACCTCAACTACTGGCAGTTCGGCGACTACCTGGGCATCGGCGCCGGCGCGCACAGCAAGCTGAGCTTTGCGCACCGCATCGTGCGGCAGGTGCGCTACCGCGAGCCGCGGCTGTACATGGAAAACGCGCGCGCGGGCGCGGCCGTGTCGCAGAGCGACGAGGTGTCGCTGGCCGACCTGCCGTTCGAGTTCATGCTCAATGCGCTGCGATTGAAGGCGGGCTTCACGCTGCCGCAGTTCAGCGAGCGCACGGGGCTCGCGATGACGTCGATCCAGCGCGGGCTCGAAGAGGCCGAGCGCAAAGGGCTCGTGGCACGCGACCTGTTTCGCGTGTGGCCGACAGAGCGCGGGCTGGATTTTCTGAGCGATCTGCAGACGCTGTTCCTGCCCGATGGCGATTGAGCGGATCGAGGCATCGGCCTCGGCATAAAATCGACGGTTCCGGAGAGTTGGGTGAGTGGTTTAAACCAGCAGTCTTGAAAACTGCCGACGTGAAAGCGTCCGTGAGTTCGAATCTCACACTCTCCGCATTTTGAGCGTTCCGCAATGGCCCGCTGAGTCCCGAAAATCCCCGTTTTCCCTCTGAGAAGCCCGAAACAAGCGTTCCGGGCGGTTCCGTTTCGTCCTGCCCAATGCCGTCATTTATAGTGGCATAGATAGTGGAAAGGACGATATGCCCAAAAAAGCGGCGGAGCTCGGCGCTCTGCAGGTCAGTCGGTTAACCGCGCCAGGCGCCCACGCGGTCGGCGGCGTTGCGGGTCTCAAGCTGAAGGTCAGCGACTCTGGGGCTCGTTCCTGGGTTTTGCGCGCCACGGTGGCCGGCAAGATCCGCGATATGGGGCTCGGAGGCTTCCCCGATGTGACGCTCGCGCAGGCCCGAGAGCGGGCCAGGGCTGCACGCGACAAGATCCACGCAGGGGAAGACCCCATCCAAGCCCGCCAAGCGGCCCGTAGCGCCGTCGCGGCGGCCTCGGCCAAGGCCCGGACCTTCGAGCAATGCGTCGACGCGTACCTGAAGGCCAAATCCGGCGAGTGGAAGAACGCCAAGCACCGCGCGCAGTGGAGCAGCACCCTCGACTTGTACGCCAAGCCAACCATCGGCAGGATGCTTGTGCAGGACATCGAGCTTTCCCATGTGCTCACGGTGCTGGAGAAGATCTGGACCACGAAGACCGAGACCGCCTCCCGGCTGCGCGGCCGCATCGAAACCGTGCTGGACTGGGCGACCGTGCGCGGCTACCGGAAGGGCGAGAACCCGGCCCGCTGGCGCGGCCACCTCGACCAGCTTCTCGGCCGTCCGCGGAAGATCAAGAAGGTGTCGCACCATCCGGCGCTGCAACTCGTTGACGTGGGCGCCTTCATGACGGACTTGCGCGTGGTCGAAGGCATGAGCGCGCGTGCCCTCGAGCTTGCTGTTCTAACCGCCGCCCGATCCGGTGAAGTGCGCGGGGCTCGTTGGGACGAGATCGACATGACCGCGAAGCTGTGGACTGTGCCGGCCGAGCGCATGAAGGCCAAAAAGGAGCACCGCGTGCCACTGTCAAGGCAGGCGCTCAAGCTGCTGGAGGCTGTTCCGCGCATCGAAGGCTCAGACCTTGTATTCCCAGGGCGCAAGCCCTTGCAGCCGCTCTCCGATATGTCTTTGAGTGCCTGCATGCGACGCATGGGCTACAAGGATGCGAAGGGCAGAGTGTGCGTGCCGCATGGGTGTCGCAGCACGTTTCGGGATTGGGCATCAGAGAAGACGACCTTCCCCGGCGAAATGGCAGAGATGGCACTCGCACACACGATTGATTCTGCGGTGGAGGCCGCGTATCGGCGGGGTGACATGCTCGCCAAGCGATTGAAGATGATGCAGTCGTGGGCTGATTTCTGCGATGCTGTTGCGCCAACAAAATAAGAGGAGTCATCGATGGACGAAGAGCGTAGCGGAGAGCCGAGCAAGGACTGGCTCGTACTGATGATGATTTTGGTCATCGCGGCATGGGCTCTAAGTGCAGTACTGATCTGGCCATTTTTCTCGACGGGGGCGGAACGCGGCACCTTCGGAGACATGTTTGGCGCCGTGAACGCCTTGTTCAGCGGGTTCGCGTTCGTGGGATTGATCTACACGATCCTGCTCCAAAAGCGTGAGCTGTCCTTGCAACGCAAGGAACTCGAGCTAACTCGCGGTGAGATGGCAGGTCAGCGAGCTCAAATGGAATCTCAAGCGACTACGCTAAAACTGCAGCAGTTCGAAGCCACATTTTTCCAGCTACTTAGAGTGCACGGAGACATCGTCAACGCAATAGACCTAGTCCGAACAAATGACAATCGAGAAACCAAGGGGCGAGACTGCTTCAAGGTGTTCTGCAAGCGATTCGACAGCCAGATGCTGGGAAATTTCGGTAGCAAAACCGAGGCTGAGCAAATTCGCAATGCCTATGCCGTGTTCTATGAGCACCACGAGGCTGAGGTTGGGCACTACTTCCGCCACCTCTATCACATCATTAAGTTTGTCGATTCCAGTGAGGTTGACGACAAAAGGCGATACACATCATTTGTTCGAGCTCAGATTTCCTCGTATGAGCTACAGCTGCTTTTTTACAACTGCCTTAGCGAACATGGAAATCTCTATTTCAAGCCTCTCATCGAAAAGTACGGTTTGCTGAAGCACCTTTCGACCGCCGTGATCGCCCGTCGAAGGACTTTCTATAGGTCGGAGGCATTTCAGTCGGCAGTGCCTAAAGTCGCTTAGCCCATTTGCCCATTCGCGCCAACCAAATCCCGAGGAGTGCGAACGCGCCAAGTAAGATCCACCCGCTGATGGTTTCAGGAACCAGCATCCTTAGCCACGGGGGAAGTCCCGCCAGGAAGTCCGGCGGAACGATGCCGGCGCGAGCCGAAATTCGTTCGACCTTCGCTCCGATCCGATCAAAACGTAAGCCCAAGACCGCGAGCATCCCAGCGAGGGAGAAAAGCGCTCTGCCGGTCCAATTGAATGCGGTAGGGTGGGAGAGCAGCAGGCCATAGAACCATTCGGGCATCGTGTCACCTCCATGTGGCGCAAAGCATCTCACGTTCTGGTCGGGTACAGGATGGGTCAACTAAGCTTCGATTAGGCTGGGCACATGAAGCCCAAGATTCGCCTTCCCGCATGGGCGGCGCAGCATTTCGACCCGCCTCCAGCCGACCGCACGCTGCGCTTGTGGGTGCGTGAGGGCCGGATCATCCCAGCCCCGCTCAAGATCGGACGCGCGTACTACGTTGAACAAGATGCTCAGCACATTTCGGAAGCGGTCGCATCACTGCGTTTGGTGAGTCGACTCCGGCGGACTTAGCCGGTGCGCCGACTTCGCTCTATTTGATCTTGGACCAATCGGGGCCGCGGCTATATGGCTTAGCGCCCGATTGCTGCGCGGCACCTTCAAGTGTTGAGCGCACTACGATCACTCGCTTGATGTCGTTCAGGTAGTGAGGGATACCCATCTTCGCTTGCCTCTCGCCCAGCGCTTCCCCGGCGGTCCTCCGACTCACCCGTCAGCTGGGCAACCTCGGGCGGAGTCAGAAAGAAATTACTCTTCGGCATGCTGCATCCTAGGCAAGGATCGTTCAACGCGAGGCCATAGGGTTTGTCCGTGTGAATTGGTATTCATTTTCAAGTTGATTTGGAATACTATTTCTCCATGGACTCAAAAAAATCAGTAGGCGGAGCAAGGCCCGGCGCAGGCAGAAAGCCGAAGGTGGCAGGGGCTCCCGCTACCGCACCCGTATCGATAAAGCTCTCGGATGCGCAGAAGGCAAAGCTGCAGCGCCTAGGGGGTGCTCCTTGGGTGCGGGATCGCATCGACAAGGCCAAGGAACCGAATCGTGAATGAGTTAATGACACTGTGCGACATCGCTGAAATGCATCGCTGCTCGCAGCGTCATGCACGAGATGTGCTGGTCAAGATAGCCGGCTTCCCTGATGAAGCGCCGACCTCAACGCCGCGGAATCGGCTTTGGCTGCGCTCTGAAATTTTGGCGTTCATTCACCGCCGATAGCGCGCTGGCCTGCCGCGCAAACTGCAGGCCATAAAAGGCGACGGCTACGGAGGTACGAACTCCGCAGCCGTCTAACCGCAACGTGCAACGCTCTTGGAAGGACACGCACATCATGGCTACCGAAATTATCTCCTACGACACCGAAATCGAAACCACGACCATGAGGGCCACCGGACTGGCGGACCTGGTCTTGTGGATCGAACAGGCCCGCAGCCTCATCGATCGGGTGCGATCGCTGGCAAGGCGAGACAAGGCTTTCGAGGCGATGCTCGGGAAAAGCGGCATCCGCTACTTGTCGCCAGATTGGGACGATGACACGACGAACGGGATGGTCTACCTCGTGCTGGCTCAACGAGAAATGTTGGCGGAAATCCTGGCTTCGCCTGACCGGTGGGACACGGAACTGAGGCACGTGGAAGGAGCCCGCCATGGCTGAGCTGCTTCAAATTGAGACTGTCGCCGCGCCCACTGTTGGCGTGCAACTGGTGCAGGTGAGCGCCTCCACCATTCCCGGCGAAATCGAGGCGGGCGACCTGCTGCGCATCGACTTCGACCAGCACGCGGTATCGAAGGATGGCTTCTACGTGCTGCAGTTGGGCAGCTGGACTGGCGTGCGGCGCTTCGCTGACACCCTGGAAGGCCCGAAGGTACTGGACATCGACGGATGGCGCCCGCTGCCTGGCGGCGTGCAGATCATGGGCTACGTCGACAAGGTCTACACCGCCCGCAACGCCCTTAATCGCGCGGAGGTGACGCATGGCTAAGTCATCCGTCGATCCCCGTCAGGCTTGTAGAGCGGGCATGTCGGAGGTGATTTCGGTTCTCACACTGATTCATGCCGCGTTCGATCTGCACGAAACCGAAGGCTGCCTTGCTGACGTTGATCGTTCGACTTCGGTCGACTCCCGAATCAACGCGCTATTGATCATGGCTAGGGACCGTGCAGCGGCGGCAATCGACACGCTGGACATCTGACACTCCACAATCGAATTGCCGCGCCTAGGGTAGCTCCCGAAACGCCCGTGAACCTGGCGGGCTGACGCGGCACTTTTCACAGGTGCGTGAGGGTACGCATGCGAAGATTTACTCCCAATCTGAACTGGGATGAACACAAAAAAGACCCGGACAACTGGGTAAAGATCCCGGCTTTCCACGTCATGCCGGAGACGGTGAACTACGAGAATTTCTTCGTGCCTATTCTGGGCCCGTCTGCGGATGACTTCCAATGGCGCGTGCCTGTGTATGAGGCTGTCAAGTCGCTGCGAGATGAGGCTCGACGACGGTTCGCAACGCTCGCCGCACTGCGGGCCGATCTGCTCGCCGCGCTCGAACAAACAGACGAACTTTTCCTCGATGAAGCGCCGCTCAGTTGGACGAGCCAACAAGTCTTCGCCTTTCGCTACACCGAGTTCATGTGGGACATTGAAAAGGCTGTCACGCATCACCGTAACAAGAAGGAGGACTGCATCAACGGGCTCGCGCGCGCCCTTTCGCTCCTGAGTGACATTCACAGCGAGAAGCCATTGGACCGACCTTCAGAGGCGATCAAACGGATCATGGCGGGCGCGTCAGCTGGAGGGCGGAAGAGCGCAGAAGTCCGGCAGGCAAACAAGAAGGTCCCAGCGCCTGATGTCCTGCGAGCGGAGCGAGACTCGCTGATTTCTAGTGGGGTAGCCCAACGCGGGGTTGCGGGAGTGCTCGCTAGGCGATATGGGTGCACGCCCACCCATATCCGAAACGAACTTAACCGAAACTGAACGCCCTTCATAAGCGCAACTCAACCTAGTGCGCTTTCGTTTCGATAGACAAAGTCCTCTCTATGCCCAGAGCGCATTCCAGCGCACCGGGAATCAACATAGGAGAAGGCATGCAGCCCACCAAGGTTTCGCGGTCCGTCCGGCCGCCTCAAGCCCGAGCGCTGCTCGGCAACATCGGGAACACCACGCTGTGGCGATGGGTCAAGGAGCGTCCCGACTTCCCGCGGCCGCTCAAGCTCGGACCGCGCGTCACCGTTTTCAAACTTGATGAGCTGATCGCTTGGCGCGATCAACAAGGCGCCGCAGTTGCTGGCAAAGGCCAGCCGTGACCTCTTCATTCCGCGATGCACACGGTGCGCGCCCGCTGCTGAGTGCAGGAGTGCAGAGGAGGGCGCATGCGCACGCTTGACCTCTTCGGCGACACGACGCCGCCCTACCAAGCGCACTCCGAGACGAGCCGCCGTGCGGCCGAGCGGATTGCGCCGCTGGCGCACACCATGCGCGGCCAAGTGCTCTCCTACCTGAAGGCCTGCGGCGCCGACGGCGCCACCGACGAGGAAATGCAGCTGATCATGCCTATGCCGGCGAACACGCAGCGGCCGCGACGCATCGAGCTCGTGGCCGACGGCTTCGTCCGGTCGAGCGGCAAGACCCGAGTGACGCGCTCAGGGGACCACGCTCTCGTGTGGGTAGCCGCGTGACACGAGGCGGGCTCGACCGCACCAAGCGAAGAGGCAACGGCCGAGACGGCGGTCGTTTCATCGCGTTGCCGCACGCGGTCGTGATGTCGCCGGCGTTTCGTGCACTGAGCGTCTATGCCCGATCGCTGCTGCTCGACATCGCGGTCCAGTACACCAGCGACGACAACGGGCGCCTGCTGTGCTCCACCGCCCACATGAAGCCGTTGGGCTGGACTTCGCAGAGCACGCTGCAGAAGGCCAAGGTCGAGTTGATCGCGGCCGGGTTCATCTACGAGACCGTGAAGGGCCGCAAGCCGCACAAGGCGAGCTGGTACGCGCTGACCTGGGCGCCTCTCGATCGGATCAGCGGATATGACGAAGGGGCGATCGATGGGTTTGTGCGCAGCGCCTACCTGTCCGTCGGCGTTCCCGAGATCCCGCAGTCGAAGCCCTCGCGCGAAGAGCTCTATGCCAGACATCGCAAAAACGCAGGGCCTAGTCCGCCACACGGACTAGAGACCCCCTCAATAGGTCCGCCACACGGACTAGAGCGAGCGCCGCCTAGTCCGCCACACGGACCTATTAAGGCCCAAAACGGCACTTCGTCTAGTCCGCCACGCGGAAACCCTCTAGAGAAGCCATCTCCCGTACACGAGCTAATGCATTGAAAGAGTGAAAAGACCATGAACGAACAATCAACGAAGAGCGCGGCCTCGGTGGCTGCCTTGCCTCAACTCGCCGAGCCGGCGTTCGAGATCATCGAGGGCCACGCTATGGCCTGCCTGATTGGGGGCTCGCCTGTTCGGATCGCAGACGTGTACCTGGTCGAGCCTTCTGCCAAGCATCCGGGCTTCTTCTTTCTGAGCCACCTGAGCGACGGCTGCTCTCGGGTCGACTACCTGACTCGCCCGATCTGCTCGAACTTCGTCACCCGCTGGCTGAAGGCGGAAGGGCTCCAGAACCCCGCGGGAGCCGAGTGGCGGCTCCACCCCTGCGCCGGTGTCAAAAAGGCCGGCCAAAGCCTGCATCCGGCCCTGGAGGCAGCATGAAGAAGTGGATCGCTGACCGACACATCAATCGGATTGCTCAACGCTCGTTGGCAACTTTCGAGGTTCGCAACCCGCACATCTTCGGCCTGTCCCGAAAGGCCTTCGACTCGTGGACGGACGCGCACGAGTGGCTGCTCGAATGCAGACGCCTTTCCGTGACCAAGCTTCGCCGCGACCTGAAGAACGCCGAGCGTCAGCTCGTTGCCGCACTCGCGATGAAGCCGAAGGAGGTCGCATGACGAAGGAAACCACCACCGGCTGGGCCGAGAACGTTCCGGCACTGAGCATGCAACTGCTCGAGAACGGGTGCATCAGGCTGGAGGACACGAGCTACAGCGAGAGCGCCATCGTCGACGTGCATCCGATTCACCTGCGCCTGATGGCCGAGAAGTTGGGGCTCGTGGGCGCCTTGTCGGACAGCGAGGCCCAGGCCTTGTGCATGGTGGACAAGCTGGCCCGCCGGCTGGCCTACCTGCAGGCGCGCATCCTCCATCTGGATAAATGGCTGTGGGAGCACCCCGACACGGAATGCGCCGACATCAGCGTCGAGATCTGGTACAGCGCCGGGACGCTGGATCTCGCGAACGAGTTCATGACCGAGATCGAGGAGTCGCGCGCGGTGGTCACACCAAAGGGGGGTATTGGTGAAGGGTCGAGGGGGGATAAAACCCCCCCTTCGGTAAAACCGAATCGGTTTCCCGGAGCTAACTCAGCGGAAACCCAGTCGGTTTCTGGAAAGGCATGTGCCAACCCTTCCGGGAAGGCTTCGGCCAAGGCTTTGGTAAAGGCACCCGAAAACGGGACTCTTCAAACAGGCCCGAAAACGGGTGCGTTAGAAGGCACCCAAAAACGGGACTCTTCCGCGCCTCTGTTCCCGGAAGAGGGAGGCGTCGCACCATGAGCCGGCAGTTCAACTTCATGCCGCGCTATGTCACGCCATGTCACGCGGACACGTCACGCAGCGAGCGTGACATCGCTGTGACGCAAGGCGGACAGGATGCGGACAAAACCGGGACAGACGGTGCTGTCCCGCGGGACGACCTCGGGACATCCGCCGGACAGGTGCGGGACACCACCGGGACGATTGACGCGCGGCCCTTGCCGCCACCGACGCCGCGCACCCCTGAAGAGCGGCGCGAAGACGAGCTTCGATTCGTTGGCTACCCCACCGCGCGCGAGCAGGCGCGG
This sequence comes from Variovorax sp. AC194, assembly GCF_979257995.1. NCBI lineage: Bacteria > Pseudomonadati > Pseudomonadota > Betaproteobacteria > Burkholderiales > Comamonadaceae > Variovorax > Variovorax sp. AC194. Next base: position 1,501,638 of record NZ_OZ409823.1, read on the forward strand.
CTCGATGGCCGGCATGGCCGAACCTGGTGGGACGTGATCGCCTACGGGAGCATGCGCCACCGAACCGATGGAGAGGTCGCGGCGATCCGTGCCGCCTTTGATGAAGGCGTTGACCTTCGCCAGCGCAACGTGCGGTGCTTCTGCAACCTCTGCCTCATGCCGCCGGAGATCGTCGCGAGAGAGATCAAGCGATGGGACTACGCGCGCCGCAGGCTCAGCGAATTGACCGGGGAGGGGTACTGCCCCGCCGAGGTCGAAAAACGAATCCGGGACGAACTTGATAGGGGGATGGCACTTTGAGCACCGAAACCACAACTGTCGACGAGCGCTTGGCGCGGGCCGCAAATACCTCCGATCTCAGCGTGACACCCGACAGGCTAGGCGATGGCCTCACACTGATCGCCGCGGCAAAGACGCCGCGCGTCGTTGGTCGGCACTTGATCGCGCTTCACGGTGAATGGGACGGCTGTTCGAAGCCGCGACGCATGCTCGAGCACGACATCGTTGCCATTCGCAAGACCTTGCCGGCCACGCCGCCGCCGCTGGTCCTCTCGGCCAAGGCTTTGGAGGGATGGCCCGACGCCGAGCTGAAGCGAAGAAGTCGCCAAGCGAAAGAGATTGCGTCGGGCTGGTACGAGCAGGAGAGGGCGCGATCGCTCAGTCGATTGAAGAGCTTGGAGCGCGTGAAGACCGGGCTCCTGGACATCCTCGGCATGAAGCTCGAGAACCCAGAGCGGAAGGTGTTGGCGGTGCTCGCCTGGTGGCTGGATAGCACCTGCCCCAAGTGCAGCGGCACGGGCCAATTGGCGATCGCGGGCAACGGACGACAGGCGAGCAGGGCATGTCCACCAGTCGCGAGAGGCGGATGCAGCGCCTCAGGTCATCGTCCGCTGCCGCACGGCGCCGACGGCCGAATCATTGAGGCCGCAATCAACGAGTGCCTGAGTCGAGCGAGGCAGCACATCGGAGCGTACCGACGACTGTTGCACGAAAACATGCGATAGCGTATGCTCTGCGCCCAGGACGCAGGCCAGAACGCCCCGTCCTCTACAACGGTCCATCGACCGCACAAAGTGCTCCGGGGTTCACGTCCCGACCAGCTGCCCTCGATGGACAACAGTCGCCAGACATTCGAGCCACCTTTGAGGTGGCTTTTTTGATTTAGATCTTGGTCGTCTGTCAATCCCATGGTCATGGCCGGCACAGGCGCCGAAAAAGGCGCCAGTTGAAGGTGAGACGAGCTACATTCCTCGCAAAACGAGGAGTGAGCGAAATGAATGTCTTTTATCGGGCGGTCGCAGTCGCTCTTTGCGCGGCTTTGTCTGGATGCATAACAATCCATGAAGAGCGCCCAGGGCCGTATTGGTGCAACGACCCACTCTTGGCTGCCGATGTCAAGCAATTTTCAGATCTCGAATTGAAAGCGGCCTCGCAGGGGTACATGTACGTTTCTGCCGCAGCATTCGTACTGCAAAAAACTGAGGAGGAAGACAAGAACCACTGGATGGAACTGCCTAGGCGATTAGTGCAGTTTGGTCCGACACACCTCGGTCAGCGCGGCTTTGAGGCGCGCACATTCAAGTTGTCTCCGCTTGCTGGCAGTGCCGAACCGGAGATCGTCGTAATCGCCTTTGCAGGCTCGAATGGCATGAATGATTGGATACTGACCAATCTTCTCTTTGACAAAGTCCAGTACGCGCAAGCGCGAGAGTATGTGAAGAGTATTGCAAGTCGGTTTCCTCCTAGAACCAAGATCGTTGTAACTGGGTTCTCTCTGGGCGGCGGCCTAGCAGTGCACGTTACGAAGCATCCCGAAACAACTGACCTCGTAAGCGAAACTTGGACGTTCAATCCAAGCGGAAAGACATGGGCGCCCAGCGTTGAAGACGACCGAATTTGGTTGATTGCAAACTCACAAGAGGGTGCGCGCTACACAAGGTCAGAATTTCTGCAGTGGGTGCCTGGAGTCAACTACATAGGGGCTCCGGAGGCACAGTTCCAGAATGATTTCGAACTGTACAGATCGAACTTCATTTTTGCGCACTATCGATACGTCTTACTTCGCAACGTCCTTTTTGCTGCAGAGCAATTACAGCGAATCAAGGCGCCCAACCAAAGTAATGAGCCGGCGGAGATCCTGAAAGTCATGTCCTTTAAGTCGTGCAAGGCCCTTGAGGCCCAGGCGCCGCGCAGTTGACCAGTGATAGTCATCTGGCCGGGAGACAAGAATGGGCTTGCTGATCGCGGGTATGAACTGGATAACAAAGACATTCTTCGTACTGCCGCTGTTGTTCATCGCAATAGTCAGTCTATGGACTTTGCTCTTTGGCGAGAGCTCGGGAACGAAGCACTCGATCACCGGAGATTGCTCGGTTCCCGGCATCGCAGCAGGCCATCTTTTTGAGATGCGATCTCGGGACAAGGATGGGAGGGAGTCGCTGGCGGCCGGCTGCCATTTGCAATTCCTGCCAGGCAACTTCACTAGGAACCAAAAAGATTGCTCTGCCTTGACGGGCGAAAAGGGTTCGCTGAGTGAAATTCGAAAGCCTGGTGAGATTGGTCTGAACGTCCCGAAGATCACGATCTGCACCGTTGTGCGATTCAGCCGCTCAAATTGAAGCGGTTTCGACGGTGCAGCTCGAACAAGGCGTTCGTCCCGACGGCAAAATGCCTCGGGGTTCGCGCCCTGTAAGGATCTTTCGCCCGAAAGAAAGTCCGCTCAGCGTAGGCCGGCGGGTCTTGTTTTTCGTTTCTCGGGGAATGTGGACCGTGGATTCGTCCAGACAGGCGGCGCGATTGTCCGGCTAACGGACTCAGGCTTCGCTGAGAATTTTGGACACGAGGGCCTGGGAAATTCCCAAGCGCGTCGCGATGTCCGCTTGCGTAAGGCCCCTGGCCCGCAGTGCGATGACGTTTTGATCACGACTGGCCTTATCAGATGGCGTATGCAGCGTCGTCGCCTGAAGGCCCGGGCCCAAAAGTTCAGTCGTCAGAGATTGACCGTTCTTGTGGCTGGCGGAGACCTTGGCCACGCCGGTCATCTTGTTGACAGACACCGTGTACTTGCTGATTTGGGGATCGTTAGAGAGTCGGCCGGTCAGATCAACAATTTGCTTTTCCAGCGATGGGTCGGGGCGCACTACAAGCTGATTCTTGCGTGGACCCTTGGGGGCAGGGAGAGTCGCCATTGGTCTTCCAGTTCGAGTGATTAAATTGATAATGCGTTATCAATACTAGCACCGTAATGCCGGGCTGCGCTTTTTTGCAAACCTTTCTTCCGCCACCCGGTTCATCCGGCAACTTGAGCCGGCGCGCTCCGGGTAAAGAGCGCGGTTCCTCTTCGACTGCACCACCGTGATCGAGGCAGGTGCGAACGGCAGCCACCAGCACCGCAGGGCTTCGGCCTCGCGCTGTAGCCCGATGGTCGGCAGAACACAAGGACCGCCATGAACAAGCCCTACGTCTACGGCATGCTGCCCGGCACCTCCGCTCCCGATCCTGAGCAGCCCGCCCAAGCGCCGACTGCCGAGATCCGTTTCACCGGCGACATGCAGCGCGTGAATGCCCAGTCCACCGATGTGTACGTGCTGCACTGCGAGCAGGCCCTCGACAAGAAGACGGCCGAGCGTCTGGGTTCGATGGCCACCAGTGCATTGAACGGCGCCAAGGTGATCGTGCTGGGCAAGGTCATGAAGCTCGAACTGGTGCCGCAGCCTGCATCAGCGAACGTAGTAGCTGGCTGACGCGTTTCGCGTGGAACAGCAAGCATGACTCTCGCCACGCTCAAGCCCAGGCTCGCAGTAAGCAGTCTGACCCGCACTCCCGTGCTGCAGACCAAGGCCAGCACTGTCGAGCGTGAGCGCGGCCGGGCATGGATGGCAACGCGAGAGCGGGTGGCCAAGCGCCAGGACTATCGCTGCGCCCGGTGCGGCGCGGTCTGGGTGTCCAGCCGTGACCACATCGACCACATCGTCGAGTTGGCCGACGGCGGCACCAACGACGACGACAACCTGCAGCCCCTGTGCGATGTGCCGTGCCACAAGGCCAAGACGGAAGCGCAGGCGAAGGCAAGGGCGCGAGGCTTCTGAGGTCGTGATCGTGCAGCCACGGGGCTCCTATCGCGTCGGCGGGCCATCCCGAAAAGGGTAGGGGGGTCGAAAGTCCCGCCCCCCGAAGTGCCGGAAACCACCAGGTTCCTCACGCGGAGAAAAAACCGGGCTGTATGAATCCCGCAAGGGGCCGAAATCAATAGTTTTTATCAAAGGAATCAAATATGCCGAGGGGCGGAGCCCGACCAGGAGCAGGGCGAAAGCCCTCGAAACCGAAGGCTGAAAAGGCCCCGAAGGTCGACAAAGACGGCTTCAAAACGGATGAATTGTGGCCATTTGGGCAGGTTCGGCCGCCAGAGCCGCCGCCTCCGGCTGACCTGTCGGCGCTGACCCCTCTCGAGTATCTGCTGGAGGTAATGCGGGACGACAGCGAAGAGCGGACCCGCCGCATGCAGGCCGCGTCGCTCGCGGCGCCGTACTGTCATGCCAAGAAAGGCGAGGGCGGGAAGAAAGAAGAGAAGGAAGCAGCCGCGAAGCGAGTGGCAGGTCGCTTCGCCCCGGCCGCACCGCCGAAACTGGTTGCGGCCGGCGGCAGGAAGGTCTGACGATGGAATGGTCGACAGCATGCCCGGACTGGGAACGCCGGCTGATCGCCGGCGAGTCGATCATCCCGCCGCCGATCTTCCCCGACCAGGCCGAGCAGGCGCTGCGGATCTTCAAGCAGCTGCAGGTGGTCGACCTGGCCAAGGTTTACGACCCGGTGACCGAGGCCTACCGGTATCCAACCTTCGGCGAGTGCAGCGAACAGTGGGTCTTCGACTTCGTGGCCGCCATCTTTGGCGCCTACGATGCCGAGTCCGGCAATCAGTTGATCCGCGAGTTCTTCCTGCTCATCAGTAAGAAGAACACGAAGTCCACGATCGCCGCCGGCATCATGCTGACCGCGGTCATCCTGTGTTGGCGCAACGAAGAAGAGCACCTGATCCTGGCGCCGACGAAGGAAGTCGCCGACAACAGCTTCAAGCCGGCGGCGGGCATGGTCCGGGCCGACGAAGAGCTCGCAGCCCTGTTCCACGTTCAGGACCACATCCGCACGATCACGCACCGCGTGACGCGCGCATCGCTGAAAGTGGTGGCCGCTGACACCGACACGGTTTCGGGCAAGAAGTCCGGCCGCGTGCTGGTGGACGAGCACTGGCTGTTCGGCAAGAAGCCCAACGCGGTTGGGATGTTCATGGAGGCCACGGGCGGCCAGGCGTCGCGCGATGAAGGGTGGGTGATCTACCTTTCGACGCAGAGCGAAGAGCCGCCGGCCGGCGTGTTCAAGGAGAAGCTGGGCTACTACCGCGACGTGCGCGACGGCAAGATCGTCGACCGCAAATCGCTTGGCGTCCTTTACGAGTTCCCCGCCTCGATCATTGAGGCGAAGAGCTACACCGACCCGAAGAACTTCTACGTTACGAACCCGAACCTCGGGCGCTCGGTCAATGCCGAGTGGCTGGAGAGCGAGCTGCGCAAGTACGCGGCGAAGACGGATGGCTCTTTCCAGAAGTTTCTGGCGAAGCATCTGAACATCGAAATCGGCATGAACCTGCGGTCCGACCGCTGGGCCGGTGCCGATTTCTGGAAGGCAGCGAAGGCTGCGCAACCCGTCACGCTCGACTACCTGCTCGAGTGGTCCGAAGTGCTGGATGTCGGTATCGATGGCGGAGGCTTGGACGACTTGCTCGGGCTGTGCGTCATTGGGCGCCACAAGATCACGCGCAAGTGGTTGATCTGGACGCATGCATGGGCTCATCCGTCGGTGCTGGAGCGCCGCAAAGAAATTGCACCGCGTCTGCAGGACTTCGCCGAGCAGGGCGATCTCACGCTGGTGCGTGACATGGGCGATGACGTGATCGAAGTGGCCGACATCGTGGCCCGCTGCGAGGCGTCTGGCCTGCTGGACAAGGTGGGCTGCGATCCGGCGGGGCTCGGCGCCATCCTGGATGCACTGATCGAGGCGGAAGTACCGCAGGAAAAGATCATCGGCATCAGCCAGGGGTGGAAGCTCAATGGCGCCATCAAGACAACCGAGCGAAAGCTGGCCGAAGGCGCTCTGCTGCACGGCGACCAAGACCTGATGGCCTGGTGTGTGAGCAATGCGCGTGTGGAGCTCCGCAGCAACGCAATCGTGATCACGAAGCAGGCGTCCGGCACCGCAAAGATCGACCCGCTCATGGCGGTTTTCAACGCAGTGACCCTGATGTCGCTGAACCCCGAGGGGATGGGCTCTATGGATGATTGGTTGAGCAGCCCCGTGAAGGGCGGTCGCGCATGAAGAAGCCCGGCGCATTGACGCGCGTGCGCGCTGCGATCGATGGTTTTGTGCGCTCTTTCTCGCTCCGCGACAAGGATCTGTACATCGACCGTTCGATGGCGACCGAGGCGGGCGTGGAAGTGACGCCCAAGTCCGTGATGCAGCTGGATGCAGCCTGGAGTTGCGTGCGGCTGATCTCTGAGACGATCGCCACCCTGCCGCTGTCGATGTTCGAGCGAACGACCAAGGGCAAGCGCCTGGCGCCGCAGCATGGATTGCATTTCGTGATCCACGATCAACCGAACGCCGATTCCACGGCGTCGATCTTCTGGGAAGCGATGGTCGCGGCGATGTTGCTGCGCGGCGCCGGCCGGGCCGAAAAGCTGTACGTGGGCCAGCAACTGGTCGGCCTGTCATTCCTGGACCCGAACAAGCTGATCTGCAACCGCGACCAGAACGGTCGCAAGCGCTGGCAGTACCCGCGGGCAAACGGCGAGATGCGCGAGATCCCCGAGGCTCGCATCTGGACGATCCCCGGCTTCACGCTCGACGGCGTCAATGGCGTGTCTGTCATCAGCTACGGCGCCAAGGTGTTCGGATCGGCCATCGCGGCGGACAAGGCGGCTGCGCAGACCTTCAAGAACGGCTTGCTGCAGACCATCTATTACAAGATGGCGAACTTCCTCAAGCCCGACCAGCGGGTGGAGTTCAAGAAGAATTTGGCCGGCTCCATCGAGCGTGGCGAAGCGCCTCTGCTTGAAGGTGGCATGGACGCTGGAACGCTCGGCATCAAGCCATCGGATGCGCAGCTGCTGGAGTCGCGCGGCTTCTCGGTGGAGTCGATCTGCCGCTGGTTCCGCGTGCCGCCCTGGATGGTCGGTCACACCGAAAAGTCGAGCAGCTGGGGAACCGGCATTGAGCAGCAAATGATCGGCTTCCTGACGTTCACGCTGGGGCCGTGGCTGCGCCGCATCGAACAGGCCATCAGCAAGGACCTGCTGACGCCTGCCGAGCGCGCGCGGTTCTATCCGAAGTTCGCCGTGGAAGGCCTGCTGCGCGCGGACAGTGCCGGCCGCGCCTCGTTCTACGGCGCCATGGTGAACAACGGCATTCTGACCCGCGACGAAGTGCGCGAACTCGAAGACCGCGAACCGATGGGCGGCAATGCCGCGGTGCTGACTGTGCAGTCGGCCATGACCACCCTGGATTCCTTGGGGCAAACCACCAATGACGCGCAACAAGCGCGCGCATCAATTCGGGCCTTCCTCGGCCTGGCAAACGAGCCCGAGAAAGGCTAAATCATGAGCTTGCGAAATCTTCCGGGCATCCCATCGGGGCGCCCGAGTAGCGGCGTCCGCAGCGAAATCTTGCCGCGCGCGATGGAGCGATGGAATCCCAGCCTACGGGCCTCCGACGCTGAGCAAGCGGACGAGCGCTCGATCAGCATCTATGAGCCCATCGGCTACGACCCTTGGACTGGAGAAGGCGTCACTGCTCGTCGGGTGGCGGGCGCACTCCGAAGCATGGGGCCGGGCGATGTGACCGTGAATCTGAACAGCCCGGGCGGTGACATGTTCGAAGGGCTGGCGATCTACAACCTGCTGCGCGAGCACAAGGGCGAGGTCATCGTAAAAGTGCTCGGCCTAGCCGCTTCCGCCGGGTCGATTGTGGCAATGGCCGGCGACAAGGTGCAGATCGCGCGCTCAGCTTTCTTCATGGTCCACAACTCGTGGGTGGTGGCCGCCGGAAACAGGCTCGATTTCCGAGAAATCGCCGACTGGCTGGAGCCGTTCGATATGGCGATGGCCGACATCTATAGCGCTCGCACGGGCATGGAAACGAAGGCGGTCACCAAGCTGCTCGATGCAGAGTCCTGGATCGGCGGCACCGCCTCCGTCGAGCAAGGCTTTGCCGACGAATTGCTTGCGTCCGACCAGGTCGGAAAGGGCGATGCGAAGGCAAGCGCGTCTGCCGTGCGCCGCGTCGAAGCGGCACTGCGCGCAGCCGGCCTCCCCAAATCCGAGGCCGTGCGCCTCATCAGCGAATTCAAGTCCAGCGTGGGTGATCCCGTTGGCGGCGGTGAGGGCGATCCCACCGGACGAGTCGAGCTCAAGCCCGATTCCTTCAGCAACGCGGCCGCCCTGGCCGCATCCCTCCTGTCCGCAAATTGATCTCACCCGAAAGGTAAATCATGTCCATCGAAAAAGATGTCGAAACCATCAACAACAGCCTGAAGCAGGTCAGCGACCAGATCAAGGCACAAGCCGAGGCGTTCGTGAAGAACGCGAAGCAGAGCGACGAAGTCGTGGCCAAGGTCGACGGCATGCTCATGAAGCACGGCGAACTGCAGAACAGCCTGACGGCCACGCAGCAAGCCCTCGCCAAACTCGAAGCCAACGGCGCCGGCGGCGACGTGCAGCACGAGTCCTTCGGCCAGAAGTTCGTTCGCAGCGAGCAGTTCAAGGCCTTCGCCTCGCAGACCACGCCCCGTGGTCGCGTTGACATGCCGATCCACGCTGCGATCACCAGCCTGACGACCGACGCCGACGGCTCGGCTGGCGATCTGGTGCGCCCGACGCGCCTCCCCGGCGTGATCGCTCCTCCCGAGCGCCGCATGACCGTGCGTGACCTCATCACGCCGGGCACGATGGACACCAACGCGCTCGAGTACGTCAAGGAAACGGGCTTCACGAACAACGCGGCGCCCGTGGCCGAAGGCGCGAAAAAGCCCGAGTCCACCCTGAAGTACGACCTGGTGACCACGGGGCCGAAGGTCATCGCCCACTTCGTCAAAGCTTCGCGCCAGATCTTGGACGATGCCTCGCAGTTGGCCAGCATGATCGATGGCCGCCTGCGCTACGGCTTGGCGTTCAAGGAAGAAGGGCAACTGCTGAATGGTGACGGCACCGGTCAGAACCTGCTGGGCATCATCCCGCAGGCGACCGCGTTCTCGGCACCGTTCGATCCGGCTGGCACCGAGACGAACATCGACAACATCCGTCTGGCGATGCTGCAGGCGTTCCTCGCCGAGTACCCCGCCAGCGGCCACGTCATGAACCCGATCGACTGGGCGCGCATCGAGCTGCTGAAGGACACGACTGGCCGCTACATCATCGGCAACCCGCAGGGCAGCATCGGCGCCACCCTGTGGAACCTGCCGGTGGTGGTGACGCAAGCGATCGCGGTGGACAAGTTCCTGACCGGAGCTTTCCGCCTAGGCGCCCAGGTCTTCGACCGCTGGCTCGCCCGCGTGGAAGTCGCCACCGAGAACGAAGACGACTTCGTGAAGAACATGGTGACGATCCTGGCCGAAGAGCGCCTGGCGCTCGCCGTGTACCGCCCCGAGGCGTTCATCTACGGCGACTTCGGCAACGTCGCCTGATCGTCGGCAATCCCGCAATCGAGAAGCCCGGATCGCCGGGCTTCTCTGTTTCAAGGAGAACACCATGCTCATCAAGTTCAAGGCACCCGATCCCCGCGCTGGCACCACCGCGCAGATGGACAGCAGCCGCGGCCAATTTTTCATCGACAACGGCTCCGCCGTGAAGGTGAAGGAAGGCGGCAACCAACCCGAAGCTGTGGCCAGGCCGGCGCTGGCCCGAAGCGACCTCGACGCAGCGCTGGCCGGACTTCCCGGCGAGAACACCGACCCCGAATATGTGGTGGGCGCGATGCGCTCCCACTTCGGAGAACTGTTCACCGACGCTGACGAAGCGAAGGTTCGCGAACTGGTCGTGGCACGCGCCGCGAAGCCGTCCGACAACCTGACGGTGACCGAACTCAAGGCAGCGCTGGAGAGCAAGGGGATTCCCATTCCCGATGGCGCGAAGAAGCCGGCCCTGGCCGCGCTGCTCGACGGCGCGGTCGCCCTGTAACCCGACTCCCGAAAGAAGATCGCCATGGCGCAACCCCTCGAAGCGGACATCAACAGCACGCCCTCGCTCGTGCAGGTAACAGCCGCAGCCGGCGGCGCGGGCCAGGCGCTCGCCGTCGCGCCCAGCTCGAGCATCGATCTCGCACTGGGCAGCTTTGGCGGCCCGGTCGAGTACAAGGTCGGCGCCGGCGCGTGGACCCGGCTGGACCGCAACGAGGGCGTGCGCCTGGTGATCGATCTGGCGGGCACCGCAGTGTTGCTGCGCAAGGCCAGCACGAACGCCGCCTCCATCCCGGTCCAAGTGACGGTAAACACTGTCGGGCAGATCAAGCCATCTGGCGGCGGCCCTCTGTCGGCCGCACCGATCCAAGTTGCGACTTCTCGCGCACTCACCGCCGCAGACAACGGCAAGACGCTGGAATGCACCGCGACGCTCACCCTGACCGTGCCCGAAGCGTTGCCGGCCGGCTTCAGTTGCTCGGTGCTCGCGAGCGGCACGACCAGCATCGCCCGTTCCGGCGCGGCGCTGATCAATGGCGCCGGAACCACGCTGACGCGCGCGGCGGCCACCAACCCGCTGATCTGGATCGTCGGTCGTGGCTCGGCGGCAAATAGCTACGTGGTGACTGGCACCTGATAGCCAATTGGAGCAAGACGTGCTGATCGACCTCCCAACCGCAAAAGCGCATCTGCGTGTAGGTGCTGCTTACCCCGATGAACAGGTCTCGCCGTATCTCAATGCGGCGGAGGGTGCGGCCGCCCAATTTCTCAATCGCCGCGTCTTTGCCGATCAGAGCGCGATGGAAGCAGCGATCACTGCAGTGCCTGCCGCGCTTGTCGCCGCCGGCACTGCCTACCAAGCCGCACTGACAGCTGCCGGCGAGATCGAAGACAGCGTCGTCCGCTGCGCCGCCGAAGGCCATGCACTGCGCGTCTATCGTGACGCACAGACCGCAGCGACCGAAACCTACTGCGGCATCGTGCTCAATCCGCAGATCGAGGCAGCCATCCTGCTGACCATGGGTCATCTGTTCGAAAGCCGCGAAGATGTGGTCGTCGGAGTGACCGTCAACGCGCTCCCATTCGGCTCGCAGCAGCTGCTGTTTCCTTTTCGTGTGGGGCTCGGCGTCTGATGCGCGCGGGCACGCTCAAGGACTGGATCAGCATCCAGCAGGCCGGCACGGTGAAGGACGAGCTCGGGCAGTTGGTCCCGGGCTGGCCGGTGCTGGATTCCGTGTGGGCCGACATCCGCTTTCTGTCGGGGCTCGAAATGGCTCGGGCCGATACCACCATGAGCGTGCTCAAGGCCAGCATTCGCATCCGCCGCCGCACCGATGTGTTCGCGAACATGCGCGTGGTCGACGACGAAGGCCGCATCTACGACATCAAGGCCGTGGTGCCCAACAAGCAGAGCCGCCAGTTCATCGACCTGGTCTGCGAGACGGGCGCCAACAATGGCTAACGGCCGCGGCAACCCGGACGGCAGCGCCTTCGCCATCGGCTTCGACACTGTGGCCGCCGATGCATGGCTGGACGGCATCCTGCAGGCGACGGAAGAGTCCGTTCGGCCGGCGGCCCAGGCCGGCGCCGAAGAGCTCTATTTCGAGGCGCGCATCCGCGTGCCGCAGTCCGCCGAGCCGCATTACTTCTACGGCAAGAACAGCAAGTCTTCGGGCGTTCGCTACTACTTCGAGCCCGGCGCACTTCGCGACGCGATCTACCAGGTCTATTCGAAGGATCACAGCGGCAAGTCGCGGGCCACGTACCACATCGCATGGAACCACCAGAAGGTGCCCTACGGCTTCATGGTGGAGTTCGGCACCAGCCGCGCACCTGCGCATCCATTCATCCGGCCGGCCTACGCCGCGCGCGTGGAGTTCGCCCTCGAAGTCGCCCGCGCTCACCTTGTCGAGCAGGTTGGAAAAGCTCTATGACCATTGAAGCTGATCTGCACGCGCTGCTTTCGCCGCTCGCTGCCGGCGGGACTTTCCCCGATGTAGCGGACGACGGCGCAGCGACGCCGTACATCGTCTATCAGCAGGTGGGCGGCACCTCGACCCAGTTCGTCGAACGCGCCTTGCCTTCGAAGAAGAACGGCCGCTTTCAGGTCGCCGTGTGGGCCGAGACGCGCAAGGAAGCGGCCGCCATCGGCCTGCAGATCGAAAACGCCATGTTGCTCACGCCTGCATTCCAAGTCCAGTTGGTCGGGGGCCCCATCGCTGACCGCGACAGCGTGACCAAGTTGCGGGGCTCGCGCCAGGACTTCAGCGTCTGGTCCGACCGATAGACCCCGCGCAACCAGTTTCCTCCCGGCCCGCCTTGAGCGGGCTTTTTTCTGCCCGCTCCGGGCTCTGCAACCTCCCGCGAAGGCGGGCTTCTCCTGAAAGGCCAGCACCATGTCTGCATCCCTCCCCAATGGCACGATCTTCTCGCTTGCCACGACCTACGGGCCTGCCATTCCGTACACCGCACTGACGAACGCAGCGCCTCCGGTGGCGACGGCTGCAGCGCACGGCCTGCTGAACGGCGACGTGCTCGAAAACACCAGCGCCTGGCCGGGCATCAACGATCGCCCCACGCGCGTGATCGGTCAGACCTCGGGCACCTACAACATGGAAGGCTTCGACACCACGGACGTTGCCCGCTATCCGGTGGGCGCTGGCCTGGGTTCGGTGCGCAAGGTGCTGACCTGGACGGCGATTTCGCAGGTGATGGGCAACGCCTCGACCGGCGGCGAGCAGCAATCGGTCGAGTGGACGTACCTCGAAGACGGCATCGAGCGCAGCAAGAACACCTTCAAGAAGGCCAAGGTGCTCACGCTCACGCTCGCGGATGACGTGGCGCAGCCCTGGAACGCTGTGCTGCTCGCGGCGGACCAGGACGGCAAGAACCGCATCCTTCGCGCGGCTCTGCCTGCCGGCGGCTTCATCTACTACAACGTGAATGTGGGCTTCGACCCCGAGCCGAAGCTGGACGCGAACCAGATCATGACGGTGACCGCGACCTTCCGCAGCCAAGGCCGCTTCATCCGCTACGCCGCCTGAACATGGCACGTCTCACACTCAACCCGAACCCGACGTTCAAAGCGTTCGTCGAGATCTGCCGGCCCGGCCTCGATCCCGAAAAGATCGAGATCGTGTTCAAGCATCGCACCCGCGATGAAATGGACGAGTTCATCAAGCAGATGGCCGACATGTCGATCGAGGACCAGGTGCTGGCCGTGGCCACCGGCTGGGATCTGGTCGATCTGTTCAACGCCGAGAACGTGAAGCTGCTCGCGCAGAACTACATCACGGCGCCTATGGCGATCCGCGACAAGTACATCGCCGAACTCATCAAGGCCAAAGAAAAAAACTGATCGAGCTGGCCCGGGCCATCTACACGCCAGACGCGACGCCGCATGAAGCGGCCGAGCTGGGCCTGACGGTAGAGGAAGCCAGCTTCGCGGTGGACTGCTGGCCCGAGCACCAGGTGGCCGTCGCAGTGTTCTCCAAGTTGACCACCCAGTGGCGTGTCGGGTTCTCCGGCGCCATCGGTCTCGACTACGGGACGCTGCCGACGGTCTTCCGGCTGGCCGGTGTCCCTCGGGCGGACTGGCCCGATCTCTTCGACGACATCCGCGTGATGGAACGCGGTGCTCTTCACCTCATGCGCGCGCAAAGCTCGCAGTAGCCACCTACGGGTGGCTTTTCATTTCTGGGACATCCATGGCCGATCTAACCGCACAGATGGCGTTCACCGCCGACACGTCGGGCGTGGAAGCCGGCGTAGGCCGGACCAAGCGATCGCTCGCGGATCTCGGCGTCACCGCGGTGGCCGAAGGCAAGAAGGCGGCCGCGGGGATCGAAGGCATCGGCAAGGGCAGCGACCAGGCCGCGACGAAGGTTGAGGCGAACGCCAAGAACCTGATCAACTCGATCCAGCGAGCCACCGCGGCGGCCGAGGCCGGCAAGAAGTCGGGCTCGGAGTTCTATGCAGCCCTTGCCAACCAGCGCGGCGTGAGCACCGAGGTGCTGAAGCCGTACCTGGCACAACTGGATGCCGCCCTCGCCAAGCAGAAGGCCACCGAAGCAGCGCTGAACGCGATTACGCCCCCGCTCGACCGCGTCGGCATGTCGGCGAAGGCAACCGCGAATGCGCTGCGCGGTGTTCCTGCCCAGTTCACCGACATCATCACCAGCCTGCAGGGCGGCCAGGCGCCTCTGACTGTGTTCCTGCAACAGGGCGGCCAGCTGAAGGACATGTTCGGCGGCATTGGACCTGCAGCCCGTGCGCTCGGCGGCTATGTGCTGGGGCTCGTGAATCCGTTCACGCTCGCTGCCGCCGCGACCGGGGTCTTCGCGCTCGCGTTCTACAAGGGCGAACAGCAGACCGCCGCCTTCAACAAGGCGTTGATCCTGACGGGCAACTATGCGGGCACCACCGCCTCGCAGTTGCAGGATCAGGCCACGCAGGTCACCAAGATGGGGGGGACGTATGCGGTGGCCGCAGAGGGGCTCGCCAAGCTTGCTGGCAGTGGGAAGATTTCGGCAGAGGCGATGGTCGAAGTGGGGGCGGCTGTCTCCGGCATGAATCGCATCGTCGGCACGTCGGTGGATGAGGCTGTTTCGACGTTTACCAAGCTGGCGGACGAACCGACGAAGGCATCGGAAAAGCTCAACGAGACGATGCATCACCTGACGGCGACGACGCTCGAGCGCATTCGCACGTTGGAGGACCAGGGGCGGAAGGAGGAGGCGGCCGCGCTCGCGGTGTCCAGTGCCGCCGCTATCACGAATCAGCGCTTGGCCCAAGTGCAGGACCAAGCCGGAGTGCTCGCGCGCGCGTGGCGAATGATGGGCGACGACGCGAAAAAGGCGTGGGATCTGATGATGGGGCTTGGTCGTCCGAAGACGGCCAGCGAAGCGCTTTCCGACGCCCGCTCGACCCTCGCAGAACTGCAAGCTCGTGGCCCCATCGGTGGGCCCGTTACGGGCGCTTCGGATTTCGCCGTGCAGATGCGGAATGCATCGACCAACGTCGCTCTCGCCTCAGTCAAGGAGCTACAAGAGCGGCTTCGCGGCTTCTCTCAGGGCGTCGTCACCCGGGATGAAAACGCTGCTGTCAACGCTTCGGGGGAAATCGCGCGGTGGCAGGACAAAGCAAAGGGCGTCGACGCCGTTAACCGCGAACTGAAGAAGTACCGCGACAACCTGGAAGACCTGCGCAAGCGCAACCCGAACGATGTACTGCTGTCCCCCGCGAATGTTGCCGCGGGCGAAGCCGCGATCCGCAAGGAATTCGCGGGCGCGAAGGGAGCAAAACCTAAGGCAGTGCAGGACGATGCGGCCGTCAAGATGCTGGAGACGTTGCGGCAGACCGAGGCGTCGCTGCAATCCCAATTGGACGGCGAACTGAAGATCACCGACGTTCAGAAGAAGCAGGTCGAGTTCCAGCAGCTGATCGCCGACTTGAAGGGAAAGAAGATCCTGACGGCCGAGCAGCAGAGCTTGCTGAACGGACGGGACGACATCGAGGCGCAACTCGAAAAGAACGTCGCTCTTTCCAACGCGCTCGAGTTCGAAAAGAAGATTGCCGACATCACGAAGAAATCGGCAGACGATGCGCGTCAATTCCGCCAGATGATGGACGGGATCACGGCTTCCATGGTTTCGAACCAGCAGAGTCGGGACGAGCAGTCAGGCCGAAGCTTGGCCGCGTTCGGGCTCGGCGACCGGGCCCGGCAAGAGGTGGAAGCGCAGCGCTCGATTCGCGCCGAGTTTCAGAGATATAGCGATGTCGCAAACCGGGATGCCAGCAAGGCCGGCATGCTCGATTCCGCCGACTACAAGAAGAAGGCTGCCGAGATTCGCAAGGCGCTGGAGGACGCACTGGGGGCGCAATCAGACTACTTCGAAGCACTGAAGTCCAAGCAAGCTGATTGGCAGGCCGGCGCTACGACGGCGCTCGCGAACTACACGGACGCGATCGCCAACGTCTCGGCCACGACGGAGAGGGCCTTCACGGAAGGCTTCAAGGGTGCGGAAGATGCCTTGGTCAACTTCGTCACCACGGGCAAGCTGAATGTCAGCAGCCTGGCCAATTCGATTGTTGCGGATCTGGCGCGCATCGCCATCCAGCAATCCATCACCGGCCCGTTGGCGAAGGGTTTGCTGGGAGCGCTCGGCGGCGGCGGAGACGCAATCGGCGACTTGCTGAAGAAGAACGACAACTTCGGAACCAGCCTGACCGACGCGACCGGCGGCACTGGTGGATTGGGAGGGTTCCTCGGGTCGATCGGGAAGTGGTTCGGCGGCTTCTTCGCAGACGGTGGCAATCCGCCCGTGGGCGTGCCGAGCATCGTGGGCGAGCGTGGGGCGGAAGTGTTCATCCCCAGCGTGCCCGGCACCATCATTCCGAACCACGCACTCGGTGGCGGGTCAGGCGGCGGCGTCACGAACAATTACTTCACCGTCGGCGATGTCGCGACCGTGGGCATGCTCAAGCAGGCCCTCGCAGCGACGCAGGCTCAGACCGCCAGCCGAATCAACAGCAGCCGGACCCGTGGGGGTGCTCTCGCATGAGCCTCCTCACGCTCCCGAGCAGCTTCCGGCCCGAGTCGTTCACGCCGCGGCTGCAGACGAATCAGCGTGCAGCGAGCTCGCCGGGCGGGGGCAGCGAGCAGGTCGTCGACATGCTGAACGATCGTTGGCTGTTCTCGCTCACGCTGCCACGCGGCCCGCAGCACATCGCAGCCCGCAACGAAGCGTTCGTGAATGGGCTGCGCGGGCAGACCAATACCGTGCTGCTGTGGCACTTCGTCCGGCCGCAGCCACTCGGCACCTATCGCGGTGCGCTCACGGTCTTTCTTGCCACCGGACCAGGCGCCGATGCGGTCTACCTGCAAGGCGGGGCGGCCGGTCAGACCCTGCTGGCTGGCGACATGATCGGCGTGAACGGCATGCTGCTGCAGGTGCTCACCGATTGCGTGGCTGACGGGCTGGGACAAATCGGCGTGCCCATCGTGAATCGCCTCCGACGGGCTACGGTCGTCGGGCAGTCCGTGGTGTGGGATCGGCCTACGGTGCCCTTCCGTAAGGTGTCGCAGCCCGGTTTCCAGTACTTCACTGGCTACGCGGAAGGTGTCCCGCTGGACTTCGTGGAGGCCATCTGATGCGGTCTCTATCTCCCACCGTGCTCGCCGCTCTGAACGGCCCCGAGCTTCACGTCGCGCAGCTGATCTACCTGGCCTTCCCGGGTGTGCCCATCGCGCTGTGTTCCGCGAATTGGGACATCGTGTTCGAGGGCGTGACCTACCGCGGTGCGGCTGGGCTCGGAGCCATCAACGCGATCAACGATTCGCCCGGCGAGGTCAAGGGCTTGAACTTCGAATTGTCGGGTGCATCGCCAGAGGCAATCGCGCTTGCACTCGACGACGCCGACATCGTGCAGGGCACGCCGGCAATCATCCGCACGGCCATCTTCGACGCCGACTTCGCACTGCTCGACGCGCCCATCGATTGGACCGGGCGCCTCGATCTGATGAGCATTCAGGAAGACGGCGAGACCTGCACGATCCCGGTGTCAGCCGAGAGCAGCGAGCTTGACCTGCTGCGCGGCACGCCGCTGACCTACAGCAGCGCTGATCAGAAGTCCCTGTTCCCGGGCGATCTCGCCTTCGACTTCCAAGAGTTCCAGCTGAACAAGCCGCTCGTCTGGGCCGGCAAGCAGTGGCTCATTGCGCTCAACGGACGATGAGACTTCCCGACTGGCAACTTCGGTTCTCGGCTTTTGCCCAGGGCCGCGCAAGCACGCCTTTTCGCTGGGGCTCGAACGACTGCTGCGTCTTCGCGGCCGCCGCGGTTGCTGCCTTGACCGGCACGAACCCGATGGCGTCCTTCGAGCCCTACAGCACCGACGCGGGACCGCGCCGTAGGGCGTTGCGTCGGACGCTGCGCCGCCTCGACAAGGCCGGCGGGCTGAAGGCCATAGCTTCGATATACCTCGGCGAGCCGGTATCTCCGCTGATGGCCGGTGTTGGCGATGTGGTGCTGGTGATGAACGCCGGCCGCGAAATGCTCGGCATCTGCAACGGCGTGAACGTGCTCGCGCCCGGCAAAGGCGGGATCGTGACCCTCGGCATGATTTCCGCAATTGCGGCTTGGAAAATCTAATGCCTCAAGCAGTTCTAGCAGTCATCGGTGGCGCCGGTGGGGCCGCTGCCGTGGGCACGGCCGTTACGGTTGCGGTGTACGCCGGCTTCGCCGTGGCCACCATCGCGCTTTCAGCGAGCCAGAAGCGAAAAGCCGAGAACAAGTCCCGGCAGCAGTTCGAGGCCTCGGTGGTCGATCGTTTCGAGAACGGCCGCAGCACCATTGGTCCGCGCGAGCTCGTGCTCGGCCGTGTTCGCAAGGGCGGCTCTGTATTCTTCGATTCCACCGATACGCCGAACAAGGCAGTGCTTCTGCGCTGCATAGCGTTGGCCGGTCACGAGATCGACGCCGTCGAGCGGATCTATTTCGACGACACACCCATCGACCTAGATGTCGACGGTAACGTCGTCACGGCGCCATGGGGGCGGATCTACACGCGCAGCGTGATGGACACCAGCGCACAGCCTACCCGGACGCTGGATCACACGCCCGTGGCCGGTTCGATCTTCGTCACGCCGGCGACGAACCTCCCTTGGCCGAACATCACACCCGGCCAGGAGTCACTGCCGTACACGATCGCCGGGAACATCCTGACGATCACCAACGCCGACGGGCAGCAGGAATACACGCTCACGTATCAGTGGGTTGAATTCGTCTCCACCGCACGGGTGTTCGTGCATCTGGGCTCGCCCAACCAGGCCGCCGACACGCGCCTGCAGCAGTACCTGCCGGGAACCTGGACTGCTGCACATCGGGCGCGCAACGTGGCGTGGCTGCTGTGCGAGTTCGTCTACGAGAACAGTTCCTTCCCGAATGGGGCCGTCGCGGTCACGGCGCTGATGCGCGGCGCGAAGCTGTACGACCCACGCCATGGCGTGACTCAGTTCAGCGAGAACCCGGCGCTGATGATGCGGCACGTCATGCTGCATCCGCAGTTCGGCAAGCGCACCTCGCTGACGACTGCGGAAGAGGCCCGGATCGTCGCTGCGGCCAATGTTTGCGATACGGCGATGAGCTACTGGACCGGGGCGCCCATCGTGCCGATGTTCCGAGCCAACGGCGTGTTCCTGTTCGGCGCCGATCCCCGCAGCGTGCTCGACGACCTGGTGCAGGCCATGGGCGGCGAGTGGGCCTATGCAGCTGGTGAATACAGCGTGCGCGCTGGGGCGTACCAGGCGCCGGTGATGGCACTCACGGAGGACGATCTCGCAGTCGTGCAGCGCGGCCCCGACGGCTCTGTCTCGCAAACTGCGGTCTCCATCAACCCGCATAAGCCGCGGAACGAGAAAATCAATGTCGTAGCCGCCCGGATCTGGGATGAGGCGGCCGGCTATGTCGAAGTCGTGCTGCCGCCGTTCCGCGCCGAGGCCTACATCGCTCGCGACGGAATGGAACTGAGCCAGGAAGTAAAGCTGGCGACGGTCTTCAACGCCGGCCAGGCCACCCACATCGCCGGCATCATGTTGCGCGACGGCCGTGATTCGATGGCGGTGACGCTGCCCTTCAAAATGAAGGCCTATCCGCTCGAGCTCTTCGACGGCGTCACGCTGACGATCCCGCGGTACGGGTGGTTCGCAAAGGAATTTCGGATTCTCGGGCGCACGTTCAATCCGGCGCCCAACGGCTGCACAGTTGAGCTCACGCTGAAGGAAACCACGGCTGCGATCTTCCAGTACGGCGCCGCGTATCTGCCCGGCGGCTATGCCAGCAACAGCGGGTTGCCCAAGCCGTGGGAAATCTTCCCGCCGGTCATCACGGACGTGCAGAGTGGCGAAAGCGAACTGATCGTTCAGCAGAACGGCACGATCGTGAACAGCGTCCGGGTGACTTGGGCGCCACTGTCGGATGCATCGATCGTGAATGGTGGCTTTGTCGATCTGCAATACCTCGTGCTGCCGTTCGGCGATTGGGTGACCATCACCGAGCAAGGCAGCGCCACGCAGGCGCGCATTTTGGGGCTCGATGACCTCGCGCAGATCCTGATCCGTGTGCGCAGTCGCAACAGCTTGGCCAGCAGTGACTGGAGCGCGCAGCGAGTCCACCGCGTGGTGGGCAAGACCGAGCCGCCGCCGGACATCGAGAACCTGACGATCTCCGGCGCTGTGCTCTCGTGGAACCTGCCGCGGCGCGTGCCGGACCTGGCGGGCTTCGTCTTCCGATTCCACTACGGCAACAACGCCGATTGGAACAGCGCAGCGCCGCTGCACAACGAAGGTGTGATTACTGCCAGCCCATGGGAGCCCGAGACGCGCCCCGGGGGCGTCGTGACGATCATGGGCAAGGCGCGTGACACCACCGGCAACGAGTCGTTGAATGCTGCAGTCATCGTGATGAACCTGGGCGACGCGCCCATCGCGAACGTGCTCGAACAGTGGATCTTCCCGGATCTGGGCTGGCCCTATGACGCGTCCGAATCGTCCGGCTGGACGCTGGTGGGCGGCGAGCCGGCGGCGAACGCGCTGGACTCGTTCTTTGGCGATGACGACCAGAGCTTCTACGCGGGAGAGACAGAGTCGTTCTACGAGACCGGCACGTATGGGCAAATGATCTACGTCACTGAGCAGATCTCGGTTAATTCGGCGCTTGCCGGTTCGAAGATGACGCTGGGCATTAACGCGGAAGGTGTCGACCTGCGAGTCGAATACCGCCTCGCCGGGCCTGGTTCGTTCTACGGCCAGGACACCGATTCCTTCTACGACGCCGACGTGTCGGAGTTCGATCCGGGCGTTGGGGCCATCGTCGTGACTTCCTTGCCCTTCTATGGTGGTCCTGGCGAATGGCAGCCATGGCCCGGCCAGATCATCGCGGCGAACGACGCCTACCAGTTCCGCGTGACCATAGGCGGCGGCACGACTCGGGGAATCCTGCATTACTTGAGCGTGATCGTCGATGCGCCCGACATGGTCGAGACCTTGGGCGATGTGCCGATCGACATCGCTGGCACGCTGATCCCGTACATCAAGCCGTTTACCAAGATCCTCGCGATTCAGGCCACTCTGCAGGCCAACACGTCCGGCGGCATCAATGTCCAAACCGAGAGGTCGGACAACCTCAATCCCTACATCGGCGCTGTCGATGCGGCCGGCGCCCTTGTCGGCGGCTGCAGTGCGGACATCACGCTGACCGGCTACTAATTCCTCAACGTTTCCCCTCAAAGGCTCGCTTCGGCGGGCCTTTTTCATTCCTGAAAGGCTCGCAATGCCAACGATTCCAGCAAAGGCGGAGATCTCTGCGCCGTACCCCAACCCCTCGAACGCCGTCGCGCGCGGCGGCTTCGGCAAGCTGTGGGACGCCTTGTTCGGCGTCGGCGGCTTCCTCGGCACCACCGGCACCATTGCCGATGCGCGCACCGCGCTGGGCGTGCCTTCCGCCAACGATGCAGCGCTGACGGGCAACCCGACTGCGACCACGCAGGCGAGCACCGACAACAGCACGCGGATCGTCACCACTGCGTGGGCGAAGCTGGGTTTCGCTGCCAACCTGAGCGCAAGCGGCTACATCAAGTTTCCCAACTGGCTGGGCGGCTGGATTGCGCAATGGGGCGGCGCGAGCACCGGCGCGAGCGGCGTGGCGGTCACCTTCCCCTTGGCTTGGCCGACCGCCGCCAAAGGTGTCTGGCTCACGCCGCAGGTTGCCGGGCCGCGTTACGCGACCTACCAAAGTCTGGGCGGAACCTCCTTCTTCATGCAGTGCTGGGACATCAGCGGCACGCAGCAAAACAACTTCGTTTCTTGGTTCTCGGTGGGGTCCTGATCATGAAAATCTTCTACAGCGCTGCTACTGGCGGCTTCTACTTCGACGAGATCCACGGCGAGGACAAGCCGCAGGACTGCAAGGAGATCGACAACGACCTCTATCAGTCGCTCACCGGCCGCGACGTGGTCGCCGGGCCTGACGGCATGCCGATGCTTCGTCCGGTGTACGTCCCCACGACCAGCGACAAGCGCGCAGCACTCAAGGCCGCGGCGACCGCGAAGCGCTACGACATCGAAACGGGCGGCATCGACTTGCCCAGCGGCGTCCGCCTCGACACCACGCGCGAGGATCAGAACTCGGTAGCAAATGCGATCGCGCTCGCCGACATCGCGGGCGTCACCGAGGTGGACTTCAAGGCTGCCAACGGCTGGCAGACGATCACCATCCCGCAGCTGAAGCAGATCGGCGCGGCCATCGGACTGCACAAACAGGCGTGCTACAGCGCCGAGCGCGCGCACCACGAGGCCATCGATGCGCTGCCCGATGCGGGGCTCGCTGCCTATGACCTCGATGTGGGCTGGCCTACCGGCGCCGACTTGGCCATCCTCTTCACGCCGGCGGCTGCATGAGTCAGCAGCCCATCGCCGACATCGTAGGTGTGGCCGTCTTCATCGCGGCGCTGCTGTTCTCGAGCGAGGTTGCCGCGGTGGTCGGCCCGTACATGGTGATCGTGGTGGCCGCCACGCTCGGCGCCAGCTTCAAGGTTGCCCGCCGCGAGAAGACGACCCGCACCAGCGCGGTCCTGTTCTTCCTGCGCGTGGTTGGCATGGCGGTGCTGTTCACCTCTGCCGTTGCGGCTGCGCTCAATGCGTACCGGCCCGAACTCTCGCCGCGCGTGACGGTGGCTCCAATCGCTTTGCTGATCGGCTTCGTGGATTGGCCATGGGCGCTCGGAAAGATCGTGAACTGGATCTTCTCGGGGCTCGATGCCTTCCGTGGCAAAGGAGGTGCGCCGTGAAAGAGCTCTACCTGTACGCGATGGCGAACCTGGCGGTGTGCGGCGCCGTCGCGTTCATTGCGCTCTGCCGCCTGAATGCCATGCGCGCCGGCGTGCTGCTTCGCGTGCGTCTCGAGTATGCCGGCTACATCGGCGGTGCTACGGCTGCTGCCTTTCAGCCGCTGTGGGGGGAGTGGCCGCAACTCGGCTCACTGGCCATCGCTGCGGCGCTGCTCGTCGGACTCCTCTGCAGCGGCCGTGCGTGGGCTGGTGACGTGCCGCCTGACGTGGCCACGGACCGAGCACCGCTTTCTGACATACCGGAGATTCCACAATGACTCTCGACGAAATCAGCCGCACGGCCATTGAGCCTGCGCTTCACTGGCTCCCGGAGAAGATGAAGAGCAACGAGGCGCGCGTCATGCTCCTGGCTATCGGCCTCCAGGAGTCTCGCTTCGAGCATCGTTACCAGGTGCTGCACGATCCGACGAAGAAGGGGCCGGCGCGTTCGTTCTGGCAGGGCGAACAAACGGGCGGCATGGTCGCCGGCGTGATGGGCCACCCCGCCACGAAGCAATTGGCGCAGGCCGCCTGCACCTCGCACGGCGTGCCGTTCATGACGCGCGCAGTGTGGGAGGCAATCGAGACCAACGACGTGCTGGCGGCGATCCTGGCGCGACTGCTGTTGTGGACGGAGCCGAGCGCATTGCCGCGGGTGATTGACGCGGCCGGCGGATGGGCGCTGTACCTGCGCGCCTGGCGGCCGGGCGCCTACGACCGGGGCTCGCCTGACGAGCGCGCGGCTCTGCGGATGAAATGGGAGCGCTGCCACCGCGCAGCCCGTGCGTTCCTGGGCTTCCCATGACCAGCGTCTGCTGCCTGTGCGGCTCCTCCGGCCATGAGTCGGGGCAGTGCAAGTGGAGGCTGGCATGGCGATCCTCTTGAACCCGAAGTTTTGGGCTGCGGTGGTCGTCGCCCTCGTACTGGGGCTCGCCGGCGCCTTCATCTACCGCGCGGGGAAGGCCATTGTCCGCAACGACTTCGACGCCTACAAGCTCACCCAGCAGGAGTTGCGCATCCTCGCCGACCGCGCCCGCACCCAACGCGCCGAAGCCCGACAAACTGCCGTAGACAAGGAGGCCCGAGATGGCCAGCAACAAATCGCGAGTCTTGAAGCCGAGCGTGATGCTGCTCGCGCTGATGGTGACAGCCTGCGCAGTGCCATCCGTGCCGCCACCAGCCGAGCCGGAACGACTACCCGAGTTGCCGGCGCAGGGCCGCGTCAGCCTGGTGCCGATCCCATTGGAGTGTTCGCCGACTTGCTTGAAAGGGCTGACAGCCGAGCGGAGGCTGTCGCGGGCTATGCTGACCGGCTCAGGATCTCCGGCACCGTCTGCGAACGCTCCTACGACGCGCTGACGAAGTAGCTGCCGCGCGCACTTTGGCGTGTCTGAATCAGGGCCGCCACCAGCCGGTTTATCAGGCCGCGATGATCAGGCCCGGCAAGGGCGGAAAGTCACGTCTACCTGAGCATCGCTGACTCTGATGGGCAGGGTCCACCGTGGCGGAGGCCATTGCTGCTCTGTCGCCGTGTAGACAACATCCGAAGCTGACGAGCTGATCCCAAGAGGTTTCAGTAGTTCGGCAACTGTGTGCATTCGTTGAAACGACAATTGCACCTGGGCAGGGTTCGTACCGTCACGACCATCCGCACTGGCAGATAAAGAAGCGCATGTCTTTGCCGCTGCCGTGTTCCGTTTGAATTTATCTGCTGCCTCAAGCAGGCGAATCCGCTCCTGCTTGCGAATGCCGGTGGCAAGCACTTCAAAATGAACATCGACGGTGCTGGATGGGAAAAGAATACTGGCGCACACGGTGCCACCAACGACGAGAAGCGAAGTAGCCAAGCAGAGGCGAGCGAGGGCGGCAATGGGCATGTCGTGAGTATCCGTGCGCCAATCTGGACAAAGAGAGTTCGCTGCCGTCGGTCGCGATCGTCAGCCCGGCGTATTCTCGTCGCCATCGACGGGCACGCCCATGTGCTCGTTCACGTTGACGCTGGTGCCGCCGATGTCCTTGCGACGGGACTCGACGTAGGCCTGGTGCTGAGCAGGCCTGAGGATGAATTTCGGATGGTAGGCGCTTCCGCTCGCCTTCCAGTGGTCGATGACGCCTTCGGTCATCGAGAGAAAGAGGGTTGCCATTGCGGAGTGCTCAAGCGCCGGGCAGCGCCGCCGGAAGAGGTTGAATTGGGCTGATTGTTGCACTCGGCCCAAGATAGACTTTTTCAACAAACTCTCGCAGATCCCTTAGCCGTGCATCTCCAAGAGGGATGTCACTCAATAGCTTGGCGACAAACTTTGGGCCATGCGATCCGACTTCGCGGCAGAAATTTTCGATTTCGCCTTCAGGAATGAGATAAATACCGATCTTCTCTAAGTATTCACGCAGTTTTTGGTAATCGATTTGCGCTTTCCCTGGCGGAATACCGCGTTCACCGAAATGCTTGACCTGGTTCCAAGAAGCACTCTGCTTCATGGCTTCTATCACGGCGCTCTTAGGCATTTTACCATTTTCGGATGAATTAAGAATGTCAACAATTTCCTTCTTAATTTCTTCCGTTGTTTTCGGTTTAATGCCCTCGCGAACAGCCGCGTCAACGCGCTTCCAAAACGGTCCGATGACATCCCAGTCGCCTCCAAATGCCTCAATAGTGGTTTGAACGAGGATTTGCTCAGACAGGAAATCTATATCAAAGACCGCTTTAACCGGAACGCCAATTTTTCGAAGCACAGATGCAACTTTAGGAACGCCGTGTTTTCCACCGGTTGGAACATAGGCCGTGTCCGGCCAACGCGTACCAGAAAGGCCGCCGAGATAGTCCCCGACAGAATTGAACACTCGACAGTCGCTGTCGTCTTCGCAAATTATGGTTTGTTCGTGAAATATTCCATCCAAGGCGTTTGAATATCGGAGCTCGGGCTTCTCCCACAACTCGCGAATGGTTTCTGTGGATGTTTCGGTGATGGAATTTGCATCGCCATCGCGCGTGATCCGAAGAACTCTGACCGATCCCTTTGTGCCTTCGAGGAAGCCCTTCATGATGTCGCTGCTGTGTGTAGCGACGAAAAGCTGCCCCGCAACTTCCGATGCGAGCGTTTCGCCTAAGCGACGCATCTGCGGGGGATGCAAGAAGGCCTCAGGTTCGTCGATTAGCGTCACTGCAACTTCAGAGGCAATGGCCTCAAACAAGATCCCCACGTATCCCTTAATGCCGTCGCCCTGCTCATCCAGCAGCGGGTTCTTATTAACTAGTTCCACATATTGGTCACTTGCTCGATCAGTCAACCCTGGCACTTGCGGAATCTCACCTACGTGAATAGGAAGCTTGCTTCCGCCTCGAAAGTTGAACATCAAATCTTTGCCGAATGCGTTTCGGAAAAGACCGCTAATTTTCGACATGAGCGCATCGTCGTCATAGAGTACATGCTGAGGACTGACTCTTGCATCGCCCGGCGCGATGCTCGGTTGCTGGACGCAGATTTTCAGGCGCTCTTCCGCCGTAATATTGCGAATGAAGCCACTCCCCAAGCCATTAACAAGGAAATCGTTATTCCAAAAAGACAACCGGTTCTCTGGCATATCCCAATTTCGATAACGATACCGATACCCCTTAGAGACGGCGTGTGCCTCCAAAAAATTTTTTAAATCCGTGAGTGTGCCTGTCTTTGACAGCTCCAGTTTCTTAACAACCTGACTGCGTATCTTGAGTCCACTATGACAAATGTTAAGAATGTCTCGAAGCGCCTGAGATTTTCCGCTGTTGTTGGGGCCGACCAATATGACTTTTTCTTGAGGGCCAAAAGTTACGATGGATCCACCAGAGAAAGTAATCGAAGTGATGGATACCGCTGGCAGCGCGACATCGGGATTGGCATTCATCGCAAGTACTGAGGTCGTTTGTAAATTGCTCATTGCCTTATTTTTTCATGGAGTTTGCGAAAAATTAATCAACACAGCAAAGCCTCCTGGGCATCGGAACAGTGCATCCGACGCGTCGGCGAATGAGCGGTCAAGTCCGCGGCCTCCGTGAGCAGCTTTGCAAACGCTTCGTTTAGTGTGGGCTGGGCCCGGTCCCAAGGGAGGGCTGAGGAGCGACCCGAGTCGGGCTCGCGGACCACGCTCGCTGAGTATCGGCGCGAGAATCAGTTTGTGGCCGATCGTGGTGCTGATCTGTCACTTTTTTCGATCCCCACGATCACGCGATTGGTCGCTCGCGTCGAATCTCAACTGGACCAATGCCGTTGTAAACGATTTCATTAGTTTTCAGTGAAGTGACGGTCCACCGCTTTCCCGGCGTGACCTTGTAGTCACCTGGGGTGAGCGGCAGCGCGCGCTCTTCATGCACATCGTGGCCCAGCCAGGATGGCGCGCGGAGGATCGTGACTTGGTCTTGGAAAAAATCGGGTTGGCTCATGCGGGGATTCTCGTAGGGACGCACCACCAAGCCTGCCGGCACTGTGGCCCGAGCACTGGTCGCTCGAAGCCCGAGAGCATCACACCTCCTTGAATGCGAACGAGGCTGATGTTTCTGATCTCGAACAAGGGATCGATGTACCTTCCAGTCGTCGGCGGCGGCTCCGAGTAGAAGCGCGCATGCCATTCCGGCCACCCGGCGTTGCGCCGCACCTCGAGCCATCCCGGCACGCCTTGGGCGCGGACGGATTCCCTGGGGAGCTTGCTGCCGCCTTCGCGAAGCCGGTAGACCGTACTGAACATCGTGCGAAGCGCATCAGAAGGGGACCGGCCCGTAGCTGGCCCGGATCTGGTCGCCAGCGCTGCCCTCACGGGGATCACGGAAACGGTCCCCGACCGAGGCGCACAGCACGGCCACGCCATACGCGAAATCCAGCTGCGCCTTCGACAGGGGTGTGCCCGCCGGAACCAGGTCGACCTCAACGGCGAGCGACTG
Source organism: Variovorax sp. AC194 (assembly GCF_979257995.1). NCBI lineage: Bacteria > Pseudomonadati > Pseudomonadota > Betaproteobacteria > Burkholderiales > Comamonadaceae > Variovorax > Variovorax sp. AC194. The sequence continues at coordinate 1,529,657 of NZ_OZ409823.1, forward strand.
GTATTTCTCCTCTGCGCGCTCGAGGTTCGAATCTGCGCCGGTGCATCCGTTGTAGTGCTGGCGCGCGATCTCTTCGGGCGGGCGGTGGCCGACAACATAGTGCAGCGTGCTGCCGTCCAGCATCGCGTATTCAAGATCGACGCGGCCATTCGCGAGCAACTGCCATTCGGCGACGTAGCGGTTTATCCAGTCGTTCTTGGCGGCCCGTCGCGACGCCTCCGAAAAGGAGACTTCGGGCTCCACAGCAGCGGCGCGGACCGTGGGAAGGGGATGAACGTTGGTTTCCATGGCGAACTCCAAATTACTGTATGGATATACAGTATCCGCGCGACGTTTTTGGCCGTCAACAGGCAGAATGAAGCCATGTGTACTCGTTACATTTCCCCGGAGGATCGCGAGATAGAGGCCGCCTGGTACATCGGCGCCCGCACCGCCGAGCGCTGGCTGCGCAGCATGCGGCCGTTGTCCAAGGGGCCGTTCATGCGTCGCGCCGCGGACGTGACCGAATACGAGCGTGAGCTGGTGGTGGGGCAGTGGTCGCTGATTCCAGCGTTCTCGCCAAGCCATATTCCCCAGACCAAGCCGCGCAAGGGCGAGACGAAAGGAAAAGTGCTCGCGACGCACAATGCGCGCTTCGCCGGCATCGAGAAGAAGCCAACTTTCAAGGACTCGTGGGCGAATGGGCGGCGCTGCATCATCCCCGCGCTGAGCTTCGATGAGCCAAATTGGGAATCTGGCAAGAACGAGTGGTGGCGCTTTGCGCGCGCCGACGGCCGACCGTGGGGCTTGGCGGGCCTGTCGAGCCACTGGCTCGACTACGAGACCGAGATCCTGTGGGAGAGCTTCACGATGCTCACGATCAATGCGAACCTGCACCCGATCATGTCGCGCATGCACAAGCCCGAGATCGACAAAGCGACGAAGAAGCCCCTCGAGGTGCAGGACAAGCGCTCTGTCGTCGCGATCGAGGAGCACGACTTCGACCGCTGGCTGACGTGCACACCTGAAGAAGCCCGGGAGATGGTCCAACTCATCCCGGCAGATCGGATGATCGCGGGGCCGGCGCCGGTTGAGGCGAAGCCTGCGGGCAATAAGCCAAAGAGCGACGAAGAAGAGGAACTGCCCTTCTGACGCGTCAGCCCTGTTCGGAGCCAGGCAGCTCGAAAGCCAGGACCAGCATGGCCAGTTCCGCGACCTCACGCGGTTCGCGCTCCCCGCAGAAGGGGTAGAGATGCACCGCGAGCGCGGCAAGCCATTCGTGATCGACCGCGCCGCGGCTCACCTCGACGTACTCGGACTTGAACTCGTGCCACCAAGCCTCCTGGTCGCTCAGCGTGCGACCGAAGTCGACGATGGGCTTGTCGGGCTTCCACATGAGATTCAGCTTACCTCAGGGGTATGCCCACAGGGCTGGCGTCTTCGTCGTCGCCGCCTGCGCGCGGACCGATCCGCTCGTCTGGCGCGTAGCCCTCCAAGGCACGCACCCCGGCCTGCAGCGCGTCGAGCCACATGTCGTTGGGCTCATCGGCCGTCTCGAGTTCAACCCATTGGCTGGCGTCGTCGCCTTCCTCCATGAGCACCCAGTAAAAGTGTCCAGGATCAGGCTCGTCGACGTGGATCGCGATTCGTCGGATGTGGCTCACCAGCGGTTGACGGCGAGGTTCGGACATCGGTGTCTCGGTTCGCGCGGAAAGCCCGTCGCAAAGTCTAGATGACAGGACCACTGACGCCAGGCCATGCCGGTTTTTCGACATTTCCTGAAAGGAGTCTCCTACGCGCGCCGACACCATGAGCAATCGCAGCATGGTCGCGCGTTACCCCTTTGCCTTTGCAGTAGCTGCCGCCGCTTGTACAGCGGATGGAAACTCTGAAAGACAACCTTCGAGCACCTGATATGGGAGAGAGAAGGCGAAGTCAGCTGCTCCAGCACGAAACACAAATTCCACCAACCCAGGTCGCCCCATCTTCAGGCACATGCCAGTTGCTGGCACCGCAATCGTCGCGAGCGGCTCTCCCAGAGGCGGATGCTTCGGTGTTTGCAATACGGAGCCTGCTGCAATCCCTGCCTGTCCGAGTGCGTAAACAATGTTCGGGATCTTGTCGACCGGTATTTCGATGGTCACCGTGCCGTCTGTTGTCTCAATATCCGTTTTGAAGGCTTGACCATCAGGTCTGAGTTCCATATTCGACAGCTTCGTGAATGTTTTCAAGTGGGACCCTTTCAAGAGCATGCGTGGCTAGTACGCGTATTGTCCTTGTGAGTAAGCCGACTTTCTCTACTCCATTGCCCTTAGCGGCCGCTATCTGCCGATGCGGTGAATGCCTCTCCAAGGGTGGTTTTGCGACGGCCCCGCTTCTATTGGATCTGGCCTCACCAAGCCCCCGATTGGCTCACTCGGTACTTCCTCCATGAACGGTAACTCCAAGTCGCCTTTCACAATCGCTGCATAGGCTACCTGGACCCGCACGACGTTCACCGCGACGGTCAGGACTTCGCAGAGCATGCGTGTTTTATCGGGGTCGGGCTTGTCAGCCTCCCGAACCTCCGTCACCACGTCGAACACCAAGTTGCGAAGATCGGCCATGCTTCTCACGGTCATACAGAATTTTCCTAAGGTCGCCCAGAAGGCGGATGGTTTCCTGCAGTGCAGGTGGATATGACCGGTACTCGGTCATGCGAAGGGCAGCCTCGGCGTCAGTGATGAGCTCGAGGTTTTCAAATGCACAGTTGCTGCGATCGCCGTCCCTGAAAACGACGCGGGTTCCCTTTGGCGGAAGTGAGCCGGCATGCTCTTTCCAAACGAGGTGGTGCTTGCGTGCCCAGGTCTCTGTGCCGCGGTCGTCGGCGACCTTTACCATCACGTAGGAGTTCTCGCCCTGGCGGCGGACTTCAGATCCTGCAGGGCACGGCGTACCGCGCCAGTGGTACAGGCCGCTTAGGCCTAGAACGATGGCCATGTGTTTGACAGCTTGCCGACTGCGGCCTGTGCGCGCGGCGATGTCATCGATGCTCCCAAGCGGATAGAGCTCACGAACAAGGCTCAGCTGTTCGTCGGTCCATCGGGGTTTTGGGCTGCTCATGGACAGCGAGTATTTCGATGTCGAGCGGCCGCGTGCAGGCTGAGTTTTCCGGATTGGCGCTGCAGCCCGCGGGAGGCATTCGCGCCTGCACGCGCGCCCGCAGATTACTTGGCAGTGACGTGTAAGTACAGATGACAGAAATGGGCACTCATAGTGCTGAATGTGTCACTTTGCAGCGCCGGCCAACCACGAGAGCAATCTCTGGCGCTCTATCCGCGAGAGCTCGTAGCTCATTGCAAGAAATGCAGCCTCCGCGGCCTCGCGTGGGGGGCGATCGCTATTCGACGGGTAGAGCCTGGCTGCTAAGCCTTCAATCCATTCCACGCTCTCGGCCTCGCCCTCGCACTGCTCATTGAACTCGCTGACGAACTCCTGAAACCACGCTTCGTCGTCGGTCAGCGTTGTGCCGTCGATCACGATGGGCTGGTCGGGTTTCCACATGCGCGGATGATCGGCGGCAGGCGTGCGCCGCGCCACTATCAAAAAGAATAGGGGCAGAGCGGGCTCCGGGGCCACCTCAATCAGCGCGCCGTGAGGGCCAGCGCTGCACAGCCTTGGCGATCATTTCTCCGTGACGTAGGGCTTCGACGCGGGCAGCCTTTGCGTCGGCCGCTGGAGGTCGAAGGACCGGCCGGCAGAACCACCGCTGAGGGTAGACATCGGCTTTGATGTTTTTCACGCCTCGGCCCCGCGGGTTGATCTCAGAGCCTTCAATGACGATACCGCCTCGAACCTCAAGCATGCAAGCGCGGTTGAGAATCGGGATCAGGTAAGTATCGCGGTCGTCTGCAAGCAACATCGCGATCATCAAGCTGCGACCTGGGCGTTCGTCGTAACGACGTGCCATGTAGACCAGTTCTCCAACTCTGCGAGTGTGCTTCACCGCCTCCTTCGTGGGGAGTTCCTGGCCCTCAAACCGGTATCGAAAGACTTCGCAATACACTGTATAAATATACAGTAATATTTGGCCATCGAATACGGGTTGTGGCGCGATGACGGCTGCGGGCGATGCTTCCTGGTGCCGCGGGAGGATGGCGGCGGCCGCTCGATGAGACAGACACCGGCTTGTTAACGCCATTAATTACCGTGCCGTGCCGTGCCGTGCCGTGCCAGCGCCGAGTCGAGTCGAGTCGAGTCGAGTCGAGTCGAGTGAGAAGCGGAAATGAATGCAGCCTCAAGGGGCTGGAGAGCCCCTTGGCATGAGACCTTTGATTGGCAAGGCTGTTCAAATGAACAGCTCCCTCGTCTCAACAAAACGTTAATATCGCACCTATCAAAATGATAGGAACCAAGCGTTGCCGGCTCCCTCAAATCACCAGATCGAGCGGTTCATCCGCGAGTGTGCCGAAGACAGTTTCCGAATAGCCATTACTTCTCACGCGCGAAAGCAGATGAGAGATCGATACATCACATCGGTGATGGTGTTTGAGGCTCTGAGAATGGGTCGTCTGAGCAAAGAGCCCGAGCCGGATATGAAGTTTCCGGGCTTGTGTTGTCGGATGGAGCGCTTGGTGGCAGGGGTGAGGGTTGCAGCGGTGGTGTACATCGAGTACCCAGACCCCGATCTGACTGTTGTTACTGTTATCAACCTAGGAAAATGAAGATGTACCACTATACGGACGGAGGTCTCCGAAACGTATGGCTGGCCAATGGCTACGAGGAGCGCGATACGCCCCATGGAAAGGCGGTCGCGATCCGCGACATTGACGGCCTCACTGCGGCCATTTGCTTGGCCTTTACAAACAAGCCAAAGGGACTCACTGGCACTGAGTTTCGCTATATCCGTTCGGCTGGCTTGCTCCTATCTCAGGCGGCGCTCGGCAAGGCGATAGGAGCTGACGCGCAGAGCGTCGCAAGGTGGGAAAAGACGAGCCGCCCCCCGAAGTGGGCCGATAAGCTGCTGCGGTTGGTCTATCTTGCCCATTCAAATGGAAACGTCCGACTGAGAAGCGCTCTTGAAACGCTAAAGGCCGTGGAGCGCGTCATGGGTGAGCAGGAGACCAAGGTCATCATCGAAGCCGCCGAGGGTCACTGGCAGCCGCGATTGGAGCGCGTGCCCGAAGAAGAACTTGAATGCGCTTAATCGCTAGCCCTCTCCAGAGGGCTTTTTCATGCCTGCCGTCGCCTTTTTATCCGCCAACCACCTTGCCTAGCGCGCACCTGCGTTCGATGCATCCATGGCGTGGAGTCGGAGCGGGTGGCGTCAGGGGGAATTGGGAGACTTCATGATGGATGCCGACGCACTCAGGCTTCTCGCCGAGATAGAGGATGTCATTCGCTCTATGCCGGATCGCAGCGTGTTATTCGAGGACACGCCGGAAAGCCAGGCATGGATGGGCAGAGCTGCTGCTGCCATATCAACATGGAACCCGGCTCAAAGCGCACTTCGTTTCGACGGTTGGGTCTCGGATCTACACGCGTATGACGCACTCAAGCAGACGAAGGCGTGTCGAGAAATCGTGACGATGCTGCATCGAGCACAAAGCGATCTCAGAATGCAAAGCCTTGGGCCTCTTACAAGTGCGATCGGCCAAGGTGGCGTCTTCGATTACTTCGATGAACTGAGGAAAGTCATCGAGCTCGCGAAAGTTGACGTTCTGTTTGTAGATCCGTACTTGGATGCGGAGTTCGTATCTCGATACCTGCCTTACGTGAAAACATCCACCGTGGTGCGCTTGCTGGGAGGACAAATGAAGACGCTTCTTCCGGCGGTTGAACTGCTGAGAAAGCAGGAGGGCATCGCCATCGAAGTCAGAACATCTCCGGGGCTACACGACCGCTACATATTTGTAGATGGTGTCGCGTGCTATCAATCCGGAGCTTCGTTTAAAGACGGAGCGAAGAAAGCGGCAACCGTTTTGACTCAGATCGTCGACGCATTTCCGGCCGTGAAGTCCACCTACGAGCAACTTTGGAGCGCGGGAATGCGACAGCCCTGACATGCTTGCTTGGCGAATAGGAGAGAGGTCGATGAGTTGATGGCAAGGATGAGGGGAGCGAGAGAAAACACTCCCGCAACCCGCATGGATGCTCAATAGTTTGCGGACACACTCTCCGCCAGCAGGCCGCCTATCCGCGCGGCAATGCGCACAGGGCAAGGCGTTGCCCCTTTGTTGAATTCCCTCGGTATCTGACCCGGTCCACCTCGACCTTTGTGGGGCACAGGCTCGCGGTCAGTTGAATTGCCTTGGTTCGGACAGACCGAAGATCGAATCGCCCCGGCGCCCTCGCCGCCAATCAGTCCGGTCCCCCCAATTCAGCGCACCAAATCCTGAAACCGGTAATAAGCCCCCACGATCGGAAGAAACCATGGCTTGCCGAAATGCCCCGGAATCGCGGGCCAGTCGAAATCGCGCCAGGGGTTCAGGTCGGCGCGGCCGTCCATCACCTCGGCCATGATCGCGCCCATGTAAGTCGACATGTGGGTTCCGTGACCGCTGTAGCCCATGGAATAGAAAAGGCCGTTGCGCTCGCCGGCGCGCGGCAATCGGTCGCGTGTCATATCGACCATGCCGCCCCAGCAGTAGTCGATGCGCGTGTCTCCGAGCTCCGGGAAAACCTCTACCAGGGAGCGTTGCAGGATGGCGCCGCTCTTCATGTCCGACGCCGGGTTGGATGCCGCGAAGCGCGCGCGGCCGCCGAACAGCAAGCGGTTGTCGGGCGTGACGCGAAAGTAGTTGACGAAGTTCTTCGTGTCCGTCGTCATTCGGCGCCGCGGCGTGAGGCGGTCGAGGACTTCGACGGGCAGCGGTTCGGTCACGATGATGAATGCGCCCACGGGCACGATGCGGCGGCGAAACCAGGCCAGCGGCCCTACGGCCGACGTGCCGGTCGCGAGTAGCACCTGCCTGGCGCGGACGCTGCCGTCGGGCGTTTCGACCTGATGCACCGAACCGCTCTGGCGCTGCAGGCCGACGACCGGCGCGTTCTCGTAGATGCGCACCCCGCGCCGGGCCGCCGCCACGGCAAGGCCGTGACCATAGCGGCCCACGTGCATGCCGGCGCTCTTGCCGAAGACCATGCCGCCGAAATACCGGTCGGACCCGATCTCGCTGCGCAGGTCTGCCCGCGTGACCATGTGGGTGTCCGGATCGCATTCCTTCGCCATCAGCGCCTGCGAGCGGGCCAGCTTGTCGTAGTGCTCCGGCTTGGCGGCGAGCTTGAGCTTGCCGACCCGTTTGAAGTCGCAGTCGATGCCTTCTTCGGCGATCAGCGACTCCACCTTGCACACGCCTGCGTCGAAGGCGCGATAGAGCATGTTGGCGCGCTCCCGGCCGAGCCTGCCCGACAACGCGGTGTAGTCCTGCGCGAAACCGTTGTTGCACATGCCGCCGTTGCGGCCGGAGGCGGCACTGCCGATGGCGCCCGCATCGAACACCGCCACGCTCGCGCCTTTTTTGGCCAGCGCGATCGCTGCGGACAAGCCGGTAAAGCCTGCGCCGACCACCGCCACATCGACATCGCCGCTCGGCGCTTCGGTCTGCGCGGCGGTGAATTTGGGGGCGGTATCGAGCCAGTAGGGCATCAATTTCATGGCGTGGAGTCCATCGTCTCTGCGACGTGTGGGTGGGGAGGGCCGGGCGTCAGCCGAACGACTGGTTGGAAAGGGCGAACAGGCGCGCGTCCGCATCCGGATCGATCGACCGAGCCTGTGGGTTGCGCACCATGGGCACCGCGTGGCCGACGCAGGGCAGCCCCATTTCCGTGAGCCAGGCCGAAAGACCGCTGTCCCCGGTCACGTCGATGCGAAGGAACCGGCCGCGGGCTCGGGCGGCGAGTGCGGCGACGAGGTCCATCGCATCGGCGGCACCGCGCGCGCCCGATGCGATCACCGGGCCGATCACCACGCCGTGCCCGAACTCTCTCGCGCAGGCGTAGGCCGACACACCGTCGCCGCGCTCGACGACCATCGCCGTTCCGGTCGCGAACAACGCATCCAGCAAGGCGGTCCGGTCCATGCCGGTGGCGGCCAGGTCCAGCCGGCGCACGCGCGCGTCGTCTGCTGCGCGCAGCGGCCGCACGCTCGCGGGCGTCGCGGCAAGACGGGTTTCCGCGGGCAGCACGGCCTGGTGCTGGAACACCTGTCCGCGTGCGACGAACCCGAGCTGCGCATAGAGCGCAAGCCCTTCCTCGGTGGCGTTCAGGAACACCGTGCGATCGCGCGCCTCTTCAAGCAGCTTCCCCATCAAGGCGCGTCCCAGGCCCCGCCCCTGCATGCCCGGCTCGACGATGACCATGCCCACCGAGGCATGGGTGTCGCCATAGGGCCACCACATCGCCGTGCCCACCAGGCGGCCCGCGACTTCCGCCGCGAAGCCGCTGCCCAGACCGAAGGCGAAGCGCCAGTCGGCCTCGCGGTAGGGCCAGCCGAGCGCGGCGGATTGCCCGACCGCGTCCGGCAGGTGATGGGCGCGCAGCGCGGTCAACTGCGGCGCCGTCTTCTGCGTCGAAGCGCTCGGGCCGCGCGGAGGTGCGAACGTCATGGCAACGCCTGGGCCTAGAAGTCCGACACCTTGCCCCACGCCGACGACAGGAACCTGTCCGGGTGGTAGGGGCGGGGGTCCACGAGCGGTTCGGCGCCGCTCACGATGTCGGCGATCAGGTGGCCGGCCCCGGGGCCGATGCCGAAGCCATGGCCGCTGAAACCTGCCGCCAGCACGAGCCCGGGCAGGTTCGTGATCTCGCCGATGCCCGGAACGCCGTCGGGCGTGCTGTCCACGTAGCCGGCCCAGGTCGCGGTGACTGTGCTGTCCGCCAGCGCCGGCATCAGTTCGACGGCGCGCTTGTACGTGAGGCGGACGGCCGATGCGTCCACCTTCGGATCGAGAACGCGCATGCGCTCCATCGGCGTGGGCTGGTCGAGCCGCCAGCGCGCGCGGCCTTCATGACCCGAGCGAACGCCTTCCAGGCCGCCGGGTGCGAGGTTGCGCCATCGCCGCTGGAACATCGGCAGGAACTGCGGCGCAAAACGCAGAAGCTGCGGCGTCGGGTCCACGCGGCCGCGGCCGCTGATGGCCAGCGCGTACCGGCCGTCCTGGCGCCGCGTCATGGAGACGCCGGTCGTGTGCAGCGCAGGCGGAAGCTCCTTGCTGGCGGTGGTGACCGACAGCATCGTCTGCCGGATCGCCGCCTGGGGAAACCGGATGCCGTACTGGCGGCAGAACGAGGATGCCCACGCGCCGCCGGCGAGCACCGCGACCTTGGTGCGGATGGTGCCGCGCTCGGTGACCACGGCCGAGAGCCGTCCGCCCTCGGTCTCCAGGCCGCGCGCCGCGCAGCCCTGGTGAATCGTGCCGCCCAGCTTCATCAAGGCGCGCGCCACGGCAGGGGCCGCGAGCGAGGGGTCCGCGGTGCCGTCGGTCGGCGAAAAGACACCGCCCTTCCACGGCTTGCCGGTCGCCCGGCCGTGGCGAGCGGCCTCCTGGGCGGTCAGCATCTGGGTCTTCACGTCGACGGTGCGCGCGAATTCTCCCCAGCGGGCCCAGCCGGCCAGTTCCTTTTCGCTGTTGCTCAGGTAGAGCAGGCCGCATCGGCGGAACCCGGTCATCTCGCCGGTTTCGGCGGTGAACTGTTCCCACAGGTCCAGGCTCCTGGTGGCCATCGGCAATTCGCGCGCATCGCGGTTCTGTTGGCGGCACCAGCCCCAGTTGCGGCTCGACTGCTCGGCGCCGACGCGCCCCTTTTCGACCAGCGCCACCTTCAGTCCGCGCCTTGCCATGTAGTACGCGGCAAAGACGCCGATGATGCCGCCGCCGATCACGACGACGTCGGCGTGCGTGGGCAGCTCGGGGCTCGATTCGACGGGAACTAGAGGTACAGGCATGGAGATATCCGTAAGGGCTTCAGTGAAAGGCTGCAAGACAGCGGGGGGTCGCGCGTCCATCGTTCCCGGAGGCAAGCTCAGTCACCGAGGACCGCCTTGGTCTCCAGATATTCCTCGAGCCCGTGCACGCCGTATTCGCGGCCGTTGCCCGAGCGCTTGTAGCCGCCGAACGGCGCGTGGCTGTTCCATGCCGGGTAGTTGATGTGCACCTGGCCGGCGCGCAGTTGCGACGCCACGCGCCGGGCCCGCTCGCGGTCGCCCGACTGCACATGGGCGCTGAGCCCATAGACCGTGTCGTTCGCCATCGCGATGCCCTCGTGCTCGTCCCGGTAGGGCATGAGCACCAGCACGGGGCCGAAGATCTCTTCGCGCGCCACCCGCATCGCGGGCGTCACTTCGGACAGCACCGTCGGCCGCGCGAAGTAGCCGTGCGCCAGGCCCGCGGGCCTGCCGGGACCGCCGCAGACCAGCCTGGCGCCTTCTTCGATGCCGCTGGCGATCAGCGCCTGCACCCGCGCGTACTGCGCGGCGTTGGCGATCGGGCCCATCGATGTCTTCTCGTCGCGCGGGTCGCCCACCGCGATGCCCCCCGCCGCCGCCAGTGCCAATGCCTCGACCTCGGCCAGCCGCGATGCGGGCACCAGCATGCGCGTGGGCGCGCTGCACGACTGGCCCGCGTTGCGCATGCCCGCCAACACGCCCTTGGCCACGCCTTGCTCGAAATCGGCATCGTCCAGAAAGAGGTTCGGCGACTTGCCGCCCAGTTCCTGCACCACGCGCTTGACCGTCACCGCGGCCGCCTGGGCCACGAGCACGCCGGCGCGCGTCGATCCGGTGATGGAGATCATGTCCACATCGGGGTGCGCCGCCAGCGCCGCACCGACCACTTCGCCCGTGCCGCCGACCAGGTTGAAGACCCCGGCGGGCGTGCCCGCATCGTGCATCACCTGCGCGAAGAGCTGCGCGCTGTAGGGCGACAGCTCGCTGGGCTTGAGCACGACCGTGCAGCCGGCGGCGATGGCCGGCGCGACCTTGGCGGTGATCTGGTACAGCGGCCAGTTCCATGGCGTGATCAACGCGCACACGCCGATCGGTTCCTTCGAAATGGCGATGCCGTCTTTGCGGGACAGAAAGCTGTAGTGCGCAAGCACTTCCATCTGGGTGCGAACGTGCGCGATGCCGAAGGGCACGTGGGCAGAGCGGGCGAACGCGATCGGCGCGCCCATCTCCGCCACGATGGCTTGCGCGAACGCTTCCGCACGCTCCTCCAGCAGCGCGAGGATTCGGCCCAGCAGCGCCAGCCGATCCTGGACGGTGCTTCGAGAAAACGTCTCGAACGCGCGCCGTGCCGCGGCGACGGCCAGTTCGACGTCGGCCGAGGAACCCGCCGCGACATGCCCGATGACCTCTTCGGAAAACGGATCGACGACCGCGATGCTTGCGGCACCGGCGCGGTCCTGCCAGCCCCCATCGATGTAGAGCCGGGTGTCGTCGCGCCTGAGGTGGTTAACTGCCATGCCAAACTTTCATTCGATGGAGCGTCCGGCCGCGGCCGGTCAAACTTCGGTTCAAGCGATAACCCACACCTTGCGCACCGTCTCGATGGTGCGCCAGGTGCCGACATAGCCCGGCTTCATGATGAAGCAGTCGCCCGCCTTGAAGGTCGAGGGCGGCTGGCCCTGCTCGGTGATTTCCACCACGCCCGAAAGGATCAGGCAGAACTCCCACGCCTCTCCCTTGATGGAATGGTTCACGCCCACGCTCGACTCGAACACGCCCGCGCGCACCTTGCCGTCCTTGGCGCTGTCCACATCCCAGTTGCGGCATACGACATCGCCCTCGATCACGCGTTCTGCCGGCGGACGGTATTCACGCGGCTCGCCGAGTTCGTCGAAGTTGAAAGGCACAAGAAGTCTGGACATGAGGAACCTTGTTCGCATGGATCGGATGGTGGCTCCATGCTAGAGAAAGCACTGCCGCGTTGGTGCTGAACCATGTACCCCGAAAAGCGTGAAATGCGTGTTTGCGAGTGCCCATCGGTGGATCGTGCCGGCACCGGAAAACGGGTGACGTGTTCGCATGGCAAGGCACGCGGGCTCAGGCGATTTCACTGGCTTGCGCGGTCTTGTCGAACACGAGGCCGAATGAACGCCGATGGCCGACTCGAGCGCGCCTACAACCCGCCCTGGCACAGGTACTTGATGTGCATGTAGTCGTCCAGGCCGTGCACCGAGCCCTCGCGGCCATAGCCCGATTCCTTGACCCCGCCGAAGGGCGCCGCCTCGGCGGCCAGCGCGCCTTCGTTGATGCCCACGATGCCCGATTCGAGGGCCTCGGCCACGCGCCAGATGCGGCGCACGTCGCTCGAATAGAAGTACGCGGCAAGCCCGAAGGGCGTGTCGTTGGCGGCCGCGATCACCTCGGCCTCGGTCTCGAAGCGCGTGACCGGAACCACGGGCCCGAAGGTTTCCTCGCAGCTGCATTCCATGCTGGCGTCGGCGTTCACCAGCACGGTCGGCGCGTAGTAGTTGGGACCGTCGCAGCGCGCCGAACGCAGCCGCTCGCCGCCGACCGCGATGCGCGCGCCCCGGGCCACGGCATCGCGCACATGGCGCTCGATCTTGTCGACGGCGCGCGCGTTGATCATCGGGCCGATCTGCGAGTCGGGCTCGGCGGCGGGGCCGACCTTCAGTGCGCCGACGCGCGCCGCCAGCTTGTCGACGAAGGCCTCGTGCACCTTGGCCTGCACGAACACGCGGTTCGGGCACACGCAGGTCTGTCCGCCGTTGCGGAACTTGGCGGCCATCAGGCCTTCCACCGCGGCGTCGATGTCGGCGTCCTCGAACACGATGAAGGGCGCATTGCCGCCCAGCTCGAGCGAGAGCTTCTTGAGCGTATCGGCCGAGGCGCGCGCGAGGTGCTTGCCGACCGGCGTGGAACCGGTGAAGCTGATCTTGCGCACGCGCGCATCGGCCAGCCACACATCGACCACGTCGGGCGTGCGTTCGCGCGACGCCGTCACGATGTTGAGCACGCCCGCCGGCACGCCCGCTTCCTGCGCGAGCTTCACGAGCGCGAGCGAAGTGAGCGGCGTGTCCTCGGCCGGTTTGCAGACCACGGTGCAGCCCGCGGCCAGCGCGGGGGCGATCTTGCGGGCGATCATCGCGGCCGGAAAATTCCACGGCGTGATGGCAGCCACCACGCCTACCGGTTCTTTCAACGCGAGCATGCGCCGGCCGCTCACCGGTGCGGGAATCACCTCGCCATTGGCGCGCGTGGCCTCTTCGGCGAACCATTCGACATAGCTGGCCGCATAGGCCACTTCGCCGCGGCCCTCGGCCAGTGGCTTGCCCTGTTCGCGCGAGATGAGGCGGCCCAGATCCTCCTGATGCGCGAGCATCAGGTCGTTCCAGCGCTTGAGGATTTGCGCGCGCTGCTTGGCCGGCACGGCGCGCCACGCGGGGAAGGCGGCATGCGCCGCATCGACCGCGGCGCGCGCGTCGGCGGCGGTGCCGTCGGGCACGCTCGCGAACACGGCGTCGGTGGCGGGATCGGTCACGTCGAGCCGGCGGGCATCGCTGGCTTCGCGCCATTCGGCGCCGATGAGATGGCGGCCAGGCAGCAGGTCCTGGCGTTGGAGAGTGAGTGGCATGGAATGAAGAGGTCGGTGAGGAGTTGGAGCAAGAAACGCTTCAGGCCGCGGCGACGCGCTCGGCAACGGCGATGCCCAGTTCCGTCGTGGAAGCCGTGCCGCCCAGATCGCGCGTGCGTGGCCCGTCGCGCAGCACCGCCTCGATGGCGCCGAGGATCGCGTCATGCGCGGCGCGGCCCGCGCCCTGGCCCTGCGTGAGAAAGTCCAGCATCAGCGCGCCCGACCAGATCATCGCGATCGGGTTGGCGATGTTCTGGCCGTAGATGTCGGGCGCCGAGCCGTGCACCGGCTCGAAGAGCGACGGAAACTTGCGCTCCGGATTGAGGTTGGCCGAGGGCGCGAGACCGATCGTGCCGGTGGTCGCGGGCCCCAGGTCCGAGAGGATGTCGCCGAACAGGTTGCTCGCCACCACCACGTCGAAGCGCGTGGGCTGCAGCACGAAGCGGGCCGAGAGGATGTCGATGTGCTGCTTGTCGATCGTCACTTCGGGGTACTCGCGGCCGATGGCATCGGCGCGGCCGTCCCACCACGGCATGCTGATCGCGATGCCGTTGCTCTTGGTGGCCACCGTCAGGTGCTTGCGCGCGCGGCCGCGGGCCAGCTCACAGGCGTAGCGCAGCACGCGGTCGGTGCCATGGCGCGAGAACACCGACTCCTGCACCACGATCTCGCGCTCGGTGCCTTCGTACATCACACCGCCGAGCGACGTGTATTCGCCCTCGGTGTTCTCGCGCACCACCAGGTAGTCGATGTCGCCGGGTTTGCGGCCGGCCAGCGGGCAGGGCACGCCCTCGAAGAGGCGCACCGGCCGCAGGTTGATGTACTGGTCGAACTCGCGCCGGAACTTCAGCAGCGACCCCCAGAGCGACACATGGTCGGGCACGGTCGCGGGCCAGCCGACGGCGCCGAAGAAGAGCGCATCGACGCCCTTGAGCTGCGCCTTCCAGTCGTCGGGCATCATCTGGCCGTGCGCGGCGTGGTAGTCCGCGCTGGCCCAGTCGAAGGTGCGGCAGTCCAGCTCGAAGCCGAAGCGCTCGGCCGCGGCCAGCACCACGCGCAGGCCCTCGGGCATCACTTCCTTGCCGATGCCGTCGCCGGCGATCAGCGCAATGCGAAAGGTCGGGGTCATCTCGGTCCTTGTCATGGTGTGGCGGTGGCGGTTGCCGTGGCGGTCGCGGCGCGGTCCATCTCGTCGAGCCAGCCGCAGCGCAGTTCGGGGACCGAGCGCGCCAGCAGCTCGTAGTAGGGGTGGTGCGGGCCGCGGTCGTAGTCGGCGCGCGCCACCTGCGCGAGCTTCTTGCCGTGCTGCATCACCACGATCTCGTCGCACACCGCGCGCACCGTGTGCAGGTCGTGGCTGATGAAGAGGTACGACACCCCCAGCTCGCGCCGGAGGTCCGCCATCAGGTCCAGCACCGCCGCGCCGACCACCGTGTCCAGCGCGGAGGTCACCTCGTCGCAGAGGATCAGGTCCGGATCGGCCGCCAGCGCGCGCGCCAGGTTCACGCGCTGCTTCTGCCCGCCCGAGAGGCCGCCCGGCAGGCGCCCGGCCACCGTCTGCGGCAGCTTCACCAGGTCCAGCAGCTCGCGGATGCGGTGGCGCAGCGGCTCGCCGCGCAGGCCCTTGTAGAACTGCAGCGGCCGCGCCAGGATGCGCTCGATGGTCTGCGACGGGTTGAGCGCCGTGTCGGCCATCTGGAACACGATCTGGATGCGGCGCAGCTCGTCGCGCTCGCGCTGCCGCAGCGTCGGCTTCAGTTCGCGGCCATGGAACAGCACGCTGCCGTGGCTGGGCTCCAGCAGGCCCGCCACCGCGCGCGCGAGCGTGGTCTTGCCCGAGCCCGATTCGCCGATCACACCGATGGCCTGCCCGCGGTAGAGCTTCAGGTCGATGCCTTCCAGGATCGGCTTGGCCGGACGCCCCTGCGCGTCCACCGGGCCGTAGCCGGCCGAGAGCTGGCGCACCTCGAGCAGCAGCTCGGGATCGTCGCTCGCGGCCTGGGCCGGTGCGCGCACCGCCGGCCGGGCGGCGGCCAGCAGACTCTTGGTGTAGTCGTCGACCGGCGTTGCCAGCAACTGCGCGGTCGCGTTCAGCTCCCGCATGGCGCCGTTGCGCAGCACCAGCACGTGGTCCGCCATTTGCGCCACCACCGCGAGGTCGTGGCTCACGTACACGGCGGTCGCGCGGCGCTCGCGCACCACGCGCCGGAAGGCGCGCAGCACCTCGATCTGCGTGGTCACGTCCAGCGCGGTGGTCGGCTCGTCCAGGATCACCAGGTCGGGGTCGCCGATCAGCGCCATCGCCGCCATCAGCCGCTGCAGCTGGCCGCCCGACACCTGGTGCGGATAGCGCGCGCCGATGCCTTCCGGGTCGGGCAGCGCGAGTTCGCGGAACAGCTGCACCGCTTTCGCCTCGGCCTCGGCCCGCTTGCACAGGCCGTGGATCACCGTGGGCTCGACCACCTGGTCCATGATCGTGCGCGAAGGGTTGAACGATGCAGCCGCGCTCTGCGCGATGTAGGCGACGGTGCGGCCGCGCAATGCGCGCTGCGCACGGGCATCGAGCGCCAGCACGTCGATGTCGCCGATCTGCACGCGGCCGGCCGCGATGCGGCAGCCGCTTCGCGCATGGCCCATCAATGCGAGCGCGGTGGTGGTCTTGCCCGAGCCCGATTCGCCGATCAGCGCCAGCACTTCGCCGGGCCGCACCGAGAAGCTCAGGGAATCGACCAGCGTGCTGCCGCCGGCCACGATGCACAGGCCTTCGACGGTGAGTGGGGCGCCCATCAGCGTGCTCCTCGTTCGCGCGCGGCACGGCCGGGCAGGTTGTCGATGACCAGGTTCACCGCGATGGTCAGGCTCGCGATGGCCAGCGCCGGCACGATCACCGAGGCGCCGCCCATGGCCAGCGCGCCGATGTTCTCGCGCACGAGCGAGCCCCAGTCGGCCGCCGGCGGCTGGATGCCCAGCCCGAGGAAGCTCAGGCTCGCCAGCAGCAGCACGACGTAGACGAAGCGCAGCCCCAGGTCGGCCAGCATCGGGCCCAGGATGTTGGGCAGGATCTCGCGCAGCATGATGTAGAGCGTGCCTTCGCCACGCGTGCGCGCCACGGTCACGTAATCCAGCGCATTGATGTTCACGGCCAGCGAGCGCGCCATGCGGTAGGCGCCCGGCACGTAGATGATGGCCGCGGTGACCACCAGCATCGCCACCGACGAGCCGAAGCCCGCCACCATGATGAGCGCGAACATCTTGCTCGGGATCGCGGTCAGCGTGTCCAGGCCGCGGCTGAGCAGGGTGTCGGTCCAGCGGCCG
The DNA here is from genome assembly GCF_979257995.1 of Variovorax sp. AC194. Lineage (NCBI taxonomy): Bacteria > Pseudomonadati > Pseudomonadota > Betaproteobacteria > Burkholderiales > Comamonadaceae > Variovorax > Variovorax sp. AC194. The sequence goes on from NZ_OZ409823.1 coordinate 1,546,528, forward strand.
CTGGCGGCGGCCAGCAGCGCGAGCGTGGTGCCGGTGCCGCTGGCCAGCAGCGTGGCCAGCAGCGCGACGCCGATCGTGTAGCGCGCACCTTCGATGATGAGCGCCAGCATGTCGCGGCCCAGGTAGTCGGTCCCGAGCCAGTGCGCCGCGCTCATCGGCTCGAAGACGTTGGAGGTGCCCATCGCCGCCGTGCCGTGCGAGAGCAGCCATGGACCCAGCAGCGCCGCGAGCAGCCAGAACAGCAGGACCGCCAGGCCCAGCAGGCCCGAGACGCCGAAGCCGCCGAGCCACGGCAGCATGCGGCGCCTGCGTTCCTGCGGTGCCGGCACCACTGGCACCACTGGCACCAGGGGCACCACGGGCGCCGCGGCACTCGCGGCGGCTGAAGAGGTGGAGGTTTCCATGAGGTTTCCTTCAGCGATGCCGCAGCCGCGGGTTGGCCAGGATGCCGAAGATGTCGGCCGTCGTCACCAGGATCAGGTAGGCGCAGCAGAAGATCATGGCGCAGGTCTGCACGAGCGGCATGTCGCGCTGCGAGACGCCGTCGACCATGAGCTTGGCGATGCCCGGATAGTTGAAGATCGTCTCCACGATGATCACGCCGCCCAGCAGGTACGACAGGCTCAGCGCCACCGCATTGGCGATCGGGCCCACCGCATTGGGCAACGCATGCGCGAGCACCATGCGCATCGGCGAGGCGCCCTTCAGGCGCACCATCTCGATGTAGGGCGCCTCCAGCTGGTCGATCACCGCGGCGCGCGTCATGCGCATCATCTGCGCCACGATCACGCAGCACAGCACCAGCACCGGCATCGCGAAGGCGCGCAGCAGCTGGCCCAGCGACTCGATGTCGTTGACGAACGAAAGCGCCGGCAGCCATCGCAGCTTGACCGCGAACACCAGCACCGCCAGCGTCGCGACCAGGAACTCCGGCACCGACACCACCGCCACCGCGCTGGTGGAGGCGGCGCGGTCGAACCACGAGCCGCGCCACACCGCCGAGGCGATGCCCAGCGCCAGCGCGATCGGCACCGAGAACAGCGCCGTGACCGCGGCCAGCAGCAGCGAGTTGGGCAGGCGGCTCGCAATCAGCTCGGCCACCGGCATCTGCGTGGTGGCCGAGAGACCCGGGTCGCCCTTGAGCATGCCCAGGAGCCACTTCGCATAGCGCTGGGGCGCCGGCACGTCCAGGCCCATCTGGGCGCGCAGCGCAGCCACCGCTTCGGGCGTGGCGTCCTGGCCCAGCTGCTCCTGCGCGGCATCGCCGGGCAGCACCGCGGTGATCGCGAACACGATCACCGACACTGCCAGCAGCGACACGAGCGCGAGCGCGATGCGCTGGCCCAGGAGCTTGAGGATCACGCGGTTCATGGCGAACATCCGATCGAGCGACGGCCCGCGCGGCTCATGCCTCGAGCCACACGTTCTCGGCGAAGTTGTAACCCATGAGCCCGCCCAGCGGAATGGGCGCGAGGCCCTTGAGCTTGGCGCTGTGGCCGTCGATGCTCGCCAGGAACAGCGGGATGCCGATGCCCGCGTCCTGGTGGATCATGGTCTGCATGTCGGCATACATCTGCTTGCGCTTGGCCAGGTCGGTTTCGGCGCGCGAGGCCAGCAGCAGCTGGTCGAACTTCTCGCTCTTCCAGCGCGACTCGTTCCATGCCGCGCCCGACTGGAAGAACTGCGTGAGCAGCACGTCGGCGCTCGGTCGCGGGTTCACGTTGCCGAAGCCGACGTGGCTGTTGAGCCAGTGGTTGGACCAGTAGCCGTCGGCCGGCATGCGCTTGATATCGAGCTCCAGGCCCGCGCGCTGCGCCGTCTGCTGCAGCAACAGGGACATCTCCACCGAGTACAGCGCCGCGGGCGATGCCACCATCGGCACCTTGCCGGTGATGCCGGCCTTCTGCAGGTGGAACTTGGCCTTGTCCAGGTCGAAGGGGCGCTGTGGCAGGCCGGCGAAGTGGAAGCGGTTGGTCGGGTCGATGGGCTGATCGTTGCCGATCACCGCGTAGTCCAGCGCGATGGTCTTTTTCATCTGCTCGCGGTCGAACAGGTGCTTCATGCCGAGCACGAAATCCGGGTTGGCGCCCGGCCCCACGTCCTTGCGCATCACCAGGTCGGAGTACTGGCCCGACTGGGTGACGAAGATGCCGAAGCCGGGCGTGCCCTTCACGCGGTCCACCGAGCGCGGGTTGACCGAGCCCACCAGGTCCATGCCGCCGGAGAGCAACGCGTTCACGCGCGCGCTCTCGTCGCCGATGCCCACGAATTCGATCTCGTCCAGGTAGGGCCTGCCCGGTTTCCAGTAGGCGTCGTTGCGCACCACCAGCGAGCGGATGCCGGGCTTGAATTCCTTGAGCTTGTAGGGGCCGGTGCCGATGCCCGCGTTGAAGTCGGTGGTGCCCTCCTTGACGATCTGGAAGTGCGAGGTGCCCAGGATCACCGGCAGGTCGGCGTTCGGTGCGCTGAGCACGAAGGTCACCTCGTTCGCGCCCGTGGCCTTGGCGCTCTCGATCTGGTCGGCCAGCACCTTGGCCTTGGACGCGGTGGCCGGGTCCTTGTGGCGCATCACCGAGAACACCACGTCGGCCGGCGAGAGCGCCTTGCCGTCGTGAAAGGTAACGCCCTTGCGCAGGGTGAAGACCCAGGTCTTGGCGTCCTTGGTGCTGAACGATTCGGCCAGCGCGGGCTGCGGCGTGAGGCTGCCGTCCAGCGAGGTCAGGCCGTTGTAGACCATGTTGCAGCGCGAGTAGTCGGTCTGGTTCGACTGCTTGGCCGGATCGAGCGTGTCGGTGGCCGCGGCCGTGGCGCCCGCCACCCGGATGCGCCCGCCGCGCCGCGGCGTCTGCGCATGCGCCGACACCGCCATGCCCGCCAGGCTGCCGGCCAGCGTGGCCTGCATGCCGCCGGCCACGAGCATCGCCAGGATGTCGCGCCGCGAGGCGCCGCGCTGCAGCGACCCCATCATGCGAAGGCTTTCGCCGGGGCCGACGAGTTGTTCGAGGCTCTTGTTCTTGCTGTCGCTCATGGTGGGTACTCCTGGGAGGCCGTGGGTGGAAGAAATCGAGGGGAACGCAGATCGGGCGGCGGCGCTCAGGCCAGCCTGTCCTTGAGCCGGTAGTACATGCCCACCGCCGGCAGGAACCAGGGCGGGCCGAAGTGACCGGGAATGGCGGGCCAGTCGCGGCCCTGCCAGGGGTTGGCGCGCGCATCGCCGCCCATCGCGGCGGCCATGCGCTCGCCCATGTGGACCGACATCTGCGTGCCGTGGCCGCTGTAGCCCATGGCGTAGTAGAGGCCGTCGCGCTCGCCGGCATGGGGCAGGCGGTCCTGTGTCATGTCCACGAGGCCGCCCCAGCAGTAGTCCAGCCGCACGGCGCCCAACTGCGGAAAGGTCTGGGCCAGCCCTGCGCGCAGGACCTCGCCGCTCGCCGCATCCGACTGCGGGCTGGAGACGGCGAAGCGCGCCCGCCCGCCGAACACCAGCCGGTGATCGGCCGTGAGGCGGAAGTAGTGATGGATGTTCGCCACCGTCGTGTAGGTGCGCCGCGCCGCCAGCAGCGCCTGCGCGCGCTCGGCGCCCAGCGGCTCGGTCACCACGATGAAGCTGCCGATCGGCACGATGCGCCGGCGCAGCCAGCCGAAGCTGCCGTAGCCCCCATGGCGCGTGGCGCCGGTGGCCAGCAGCACCTGCTGCGCGGTGACGCTGCCGCGCGCGGTGTGCAACCGGTGCGCGTGGCCCTGGCCGATGCGCTCGATGCGTTCCACGGCGGTGGCGGTGTGGATCTGCGCGCCGTGGCGCTGAGCGGCGGTGGCCAGGCCGTGGGCGAAGCGGCCCATGTGCATCTGGCCGCTGCGCTTGTAGAGCAGCCCGCCGTGGAAACGCTCGCTCTGCACCTCGGCGCGCACCTGTGCCGCGTCCAGCACTTCGACGTCGGTGTCCACGCCGTCGTCGGCCAGGCGCTGCGCGCTGCGTTCGAGCGCGGCCATCTGGTTCGCCCGCGTGGCGAGCTTGAGCTTGCCGTGGCGCAGGAAGTCGCAGTCGATCTCCTCCTCGCGCACCAGCCGCGCCACGCTGTCCACCGCGGCGTCGTAGGCGTGGTACCAGGCGCGGGCTTTCTCGATGCCGACCTTGGCCGCCACATCGGCATAGTCCATGGCCAGCCCGTTGTTCACGTGCCCGCCGTTGCGCCCCGATGCTTCGGCCGCCACCCGCGTGCCGGCCTCCAGCACCGCCACGCGGGCGCCGCGCCGTGCGAATGCCAGCGCCGCCGACAGGCCCGTGAAGCCGCCGCCCACGATCGCGACGTCGACCTGCCCCGGCAGCGCGTGCGCCGCGGGCGAGAAGGCCGGTGCCGAATCGGTCCAGTAGGAATCGAGCTTCATGGCATGAAGAGAAGAGCGGACCGCTGGCGGATCAGAGGCCCACGACGCCGGGAAGGCCGCCGATGTCCTTGATCTCCGTGTAGCGGTAGGCCGGGTTGCCCGGGCCGTGGCCGCGGTTCACGAACACCTTGTTGACGATGCCCATGTCGTCCGCCGACATGAGGTCGTAGCGCAGGCTGGACGACACGTGCAGCACGTCTTCCGGGTTGCAGCCGAGCGAATCGAGCATGTACTCGAAGGCCTGCAGCCGCGGCTTGTACGCCTGCGCCTGCTGCGCGGTGTAGACGCGATGAAATGGCGCGCCGAGCATGGCCACGTTCTTCTGGATCTGGTCGTCCGAGGCGTTCGAGAGAATCACCAGCGGGATCTCCTTGGCCACCTTGGCCAGGCCCGCGGCCACGTCGGCGTGCGGGCCCCAGGTGGGCACCGCGTCGTAGTACTTCTGCGCGTCGCTGTCCAGGTACTGGATCTTCCATTTCCTGCACAGGCGCCGCACCGCGTTCTTGAGCACCACCTCGTAGGGCTTCCAGGCGCCCAGCACCTCGTCGAAGCGATAGGCGGTGAAGTTGGCGACGAACTCGGCCATGCGCTCGGTCGGAATGCGGTCGGCGAAGAGGTCGGCGGTCATCTCGTCCATGCGGAACCGGGTGAGGGTGCCGTAGCAATCGAAGGTGACGTATTTGGGACGGAAGGTCATGGTCTCGAATCCTTTTTCAACGGTGGCGGAAAGATGGTGATTGCGACAAGCTCATTACGAAGTGATTGCAGCACGCAGCCGCTTGGGGGATGTAGGGAAAAACGGCGTCCGCCGCAACGAAGCTGCGGTTTGCAGGGCCGATGACGGCATGCCGTGCGGTCTGCCCTTTGTGCGTGCGGCCATGCACCTCGGTGCGCCGCGCCAAAGCCGGCGAGCACGCTTTTGAAGCGCGGGCCGGCGTCGGCTGCTGGATGTGTCGTGGCGCGAAGCGTTGCATGGCGATGGAGCGATGGAGCGAAGAGAAGCGGCATGTGGGAATGGCGATCGATGCTAGGCAGGTTGGCGCAGCATTTGTGTGCGTATGAGGGCGCGCCACCGCAGCGAATTGCAAAACCGGGGGGCGCGGCGGGCGAAGCTTGCGAGTTGCGGCGCAGGCCTGATTCGCTCTGGTGCGGCGCGGCGATGTCGTCCAAGATGGACGCGAAATTTCCACCGCCACAGAGAGTTTTTCCGATGCCCGAACCCACTTCGAACGCACCCGCCATGGACGGCGTGGTGCTCAGGCCGATGACGCCCGCGGACCTGCCGCGCGCGCATGCGCTGTCCGCCGAACTGCGCTGGCCGCATCGCCCCGCGGACTGGGCGCAGACCTTCGCGCATGCCGAGGGCATCGCCGCCGAGCGCGACGGCGAGATCGTCGCGACCGGCCAGCGCTGGCTCTGGGGCGAGGGCCACGCCACCATCGGGCTGGTGATCGTTTCGCCCGCGTGCCAGGGCCGCCGCATCGGGCACCGGCTGATGAGTGCGCTGCTCGAAGGCCTGGAAGAGCGCACCGTGCTGCTGCATGCGACCGCCGAAGGGCGCGGCCTTTATGAGCGGCTGGGTTTCGTGCGCACCGGCGAGATGCGCCAGCACCAGGGCATCGCGTTGCCGCCGCCGCTGGTCGCGCTGAAGCCGGGCTGGCGCCTGCGCCCCGCGGGCCTGAACGAATTGCCCGCGCTGCAGGCGCTCGATGCGGCGGCGCGCGGCATGCGGCGCGATGCGCTGATCGCCGATCTGCTGCAGAGCGCCGATGCCTGCGTGGTGCTCGATCGCGACAACGAGCCGGTCGGCTTCGCGATGCTGCGGCGCTTCGGTCGCGGGCATTCGATCGGCCCGGTGGTCGCCCCCGATGCCGAAGGCGCGAAGGCGCTGATCGCGCACCTCGCGGGACTGAATGCCGGCCAGTTCACGCGCATCGACATCGACTTCGCAAGCGGCCTGGCCGAGTGGCTCGAGAGCATCGGCCTCTTGCGCGTGGACGCGCCCACGACGATGGTGCGCGGCACGCCGCTGGCCGTGCCGCCGGCGGGACCGACGCTGTTCGCGATCGTCACGCAGGCCGTGGGCTGAAGGGGCGAGCCCATGATCACCACCATCACCACCACCACCTTCCTCTACAAGTCGGACCCCGTGCGCGGGCGCCAGTGGGCCGAGGTGTTCGGCCGCCGCCGGCCCGACATCGACTTTCGCATCTGGCCCGACATCGGCGATCCGGCGCAGGTGCGTTTTCTTGCGGCCTGGGAGCCGCCGGCAGACATGGCGGCGCGCTTCCCGAACCTGCAGGTGCTGTTTTCCTCGGGCGCGGGCGTCGACCAGTTCGACTTCGCGGCACTGCCGCCCGCGCTGCCGGTGGTGCGCATGGTCGAGCCCGGCATCGTGCGCGGCATGGTGGAGTACGTGACGCATGCGGTGCTCGGCCTGCACCGCAACATGCCGCAGTACGAGCGCCAGCAGGCGCAGGGCCTGTGGAAGCCGCTGCCGGTGCTGCCGGCCGGCGAGCGGCGCATCGGCGTGCTGGGGCTGGGCTCGCTCGGGCAGGCCGCACTGGCGCAGCTCGTCGCGCTGGGCTTCGACTGCGCCGGATGGAGCCGCTCGCGGCACGCGGTCGAGGGCGTGCGGTGCCATGCCGGCGCCGATGAACTGCCGGGCTTCCTCGCGCGCACCGACATCCTCGTGTGCCTGTTGCCGCTGACCGATTCGACGCGCGGCTTCCTCGATGCGCGGCTGTTCTCGCTGCTGCCCGCGGGCGCGGGGCTGGTGCACGTGGGGCGCGGGCCGCAACTGGTGGATGCGCACCTGCTCGCGGCGCTGGCCAGCGGGCAGATCGGCGATGCGGTGCTCGATGTGACCGACCCCGAGCCGTTGCCGCCGACGCACGCCTTCTGGGGCCATCCCCGCATCCGGCTCACGCCGCACATCGCGAGCATGACGCAGCCGCTGAGCGCCGCGCAGGCGCTGCTGGACAACCTCGCGCGCTTCGAAGCCGGCGAGCCGATGGTCGGCCTGGTCGATCGTGCGCGCGGGTATTGAGGGGCGCGATCGGTCGGCTTGAAAAGACGACCGCACGATCTGCTGAGCGCGCCGCACACAACCGCAGCCTGCTGCGCGCAGCACCCCCAAAGCAGCACCACCTCGCGCGATGCGCCGCCTAAGCTGGAGGCATCGAAAGCCTTCTTCGCTCTCGCTTCCACACACACACCGTCATGACGCATCCCACCGCATTGCCCCACCATGCCGCGCTCGACGCGATCGACCGCGCGCACCTCATCCATCCCGTCTCGCCCTGGCGCGTGCACGAGCAGCGCGGCCCGACCGTGCTGGCCTCGGGCCGCGGCGCCTGGTTGACCGACGGCAGCGGCCACGAACTGCTCGATGCCTTCGCGGGCCTGTGGTGCGTGAACGTGGGCTACGGGCAGGAGAGCGTGGTGCAGGCCGCCGCCGAGCAGATGCGCCGGCTGCCGTACGCGACCGGCTACTTCCACTTCAGCAGCGAGCCGGCCATTCGCCTCGCGGAGAAGCTGGTGCAGATCACGCCCGCGTCGCTGACCCGCGTGTACCTGACGCTGGGCGGTTCCGATTCGGTCGATGCGGCGGTGCGCTTCATCGTGCAGTACTACAACGCGACCGGCCGGCCGGCCAAGAAGCAGTTCATTGCGCTGGAGCGCGGCTACCACGGCTCGTCGTCCACCGGCGCGGGCCTCACGGCGCTGCCGGCCTTTCACCGCGGCTTCGACCTGCCGCTGCCCACGCAGCACTACATCGCCTCGCCCTATGCCTACCGCCGCGCCGACGGCGGCGACCCGCAGGCGCTGATCGCCGCGTCGGTCGCGGCGCTGCGCGCCAAGGTGGCGGAGCTGGGCGCCGACAACGTGGCCGCCTTCTTCTGCGAACCCATCCAGGGCTCGGGCGGCGTCATCGTGCCGCCCGTGGGCTGGCTCAAGGCGATGCGCGAGGCCGCGCGCGAGCTGGACATCCTCTTCGTCGTGGACGAGGTCATCACCGGCTTCGGACGCACCGGCCCCATGTTCGCCTGCGAGGCCGAAGGGGTGGAACCCGACCTCATGACCATGGCCAAGGGGCTCACCGCCGGCTATGTGCCGATGGGCGCCACCCTGATGTCCGAGAAGGTGTACGCCGGCATCGCCGACGGCGCACCCGCCGGCGCGTCGATCGGCCACGGCGCCACCTATTCGGCGCACCCCGTGGGCGCCGCGGTCGCGCTGGAGGTGCTGCGGCTCTACGAAGAAGGCGGCGTGCTGGCCAACGGCCAGCGCGGCGCCGCGCATTTCGCGGCCGGGCTCGATGCGCTGCGCGGCCATCCGCTGGTGGGCGATGCGCGCCACCGCGGCCTGCTGGGCGCGCTGGAACTGGTGAGCGACAAGGCGAGCAAGCGCGGTTTCGATTCGGCGCTCGGACTGTCCGAGCGCATCTTCGCCGCCGGCTATCGCAACGGGCTGGTGTTCCGCTCCTTCGGCGACCACATCCTGGGCTTTGCGCCCGCGCTCACCTTCACCGAGGACGAATTCGCGCAGCTGTTCACGCGGCTCGCGAAGACGCTGGACGACGTGCTCGAGGCGCCCGACGTGCGCGCCGCGCTGGCCGCCTGAACGGGCCGGCGCGCAAAAGCCCCCGGCATCACCGGGCGACGACGCAGAATCGGATCTTTCCCGTCATCAGGCACCGCCATGTCAGAAGCTTTCAAGATCGACCGCCTGGACCTGCGCATCCTGGCCCAGTTGCAGAAGAACGGGCGCATGACCAACGTGGACCTGGCGGACGCGGTCGGACTGTCGCCCAGCCCGTGCCTGATCCGAGTCAAGCGGCTGGAGCAGGCCGGCTACATCGCCGGCTACGGCGCGCACTTGCGGCTGGAGAAGCTCGGCGACACGCTGACGGTGTTCACCGAGGTCACGCTGCAGGACCACCACCGCGAGGACTTCGTGCGCTTCGAGGCCGCGATCCGCGAGGTGGACGAGGTGCTGGAGTGCCACCTGGTGAGCGGCGGCTACGACTACCTGCTGCGCTTTCTCACGCGGGGCGTGAACCATTACCAGGAAGTGATCGAGGGCCTGCTGGAGCGCAACATCGGCATCTCGAAGTACTTCAGCTACATCGTCATCAAGTCGCCGTTCATCAAGACGCACTGCCCGATCGAGCGGCTCTTTCCCCACGAGCATTGACCGGGCTTTGGACGCGGCGAATGCCGCGCATCCTCAGACGGCGGAGATGGCAGACGCCGACGCGGTTCCGCCGCCGCCCCGCAACGCCGGCGGCGTCCTGACGATCGAGGTCAGCGCGGGTTCGGCCGCGCGCAGCGACGCCAGGTCGGGCCGCGGGCGGCGCAGCTGCGCGTGCGCCGCGAAGGCTTTTTCCATCGCCCATGCCGCGCCCAGCACCTGGTGGTCGGCCCGAAAGCCGCCCACGACCTGCAGGCCGAACGGCATGCCGGCGTGGTCCAGCCCGCAGGGCAGCGAAATGGCCGGATGCGTGGTGAGCGTGACCACGTAGGTGAGCGCCAGCCAGCGGTAGTAGTTGGCCTGCGGCTCGCCGTTGATGTGGGCGGCATACAGCTGCGTCCATGGAAAGGGCGACACCGGCGTGGTGGGCGAGAGCACCAGGTCGTAGTCGGCGAAGGTCGCCTGGAAGCGCTGGATGAGCCGCGTCTGCTCGGCCTGTGCCCAGGCGCTGTCCAGCAGGCTCATGCGCGCGCCCATTTCGTAGTTCGCGCGCGGGTTGGGCCCCAGGCTCTCGGGGTCGCGCTCGTAGGCGGCCTGCATGCCCGCCACGAAGGCTTCCGCGCGCAGCACGTCAAAGCAGCGGTGCGCCTCGCCCAGCTCGAAGTCGACGCGGTCGCAGCGGCGAAACAGGTGCCGCATCGCCTCGATCTTCTGGCGGAAGACCGCGCGGATGCGCTCGTCCACGGCGCAGGTGCCGAAATCTTCGGTCCACGCCACGCGCAGGCCGGCCAGGTCGACCTGCTGGGGCGCGAGGAAGGACATCGGATCGAGCGGATAGCTCAGCGGGTCGCCCGCGTGCGGGCCGGCCGAGGCGGCCAGCTGCAGGCAGGCGTCTTCCACGGTGCGGCCCATGGGGCCGACGACTGAAATGGGCGTCCAGCCCAGGGGCTTGCGCACGCTGGGCACGATGCCCGGCGAGGGCCGGAAGCCCACCACGCCGCACTTGGCCGCCGGAATGCGCAGCGACCCGCCGGTGTCCGAGCCCGTGCACACCGGCAGCATGTCGCAGGCCAGCGCGGCCGCCGAACCGCCGGAGGAACCGCCGGCATTGAGGTTCGGATCGAAGGGGTTGCCCGTGGCGCCCCACACGTCGTTGCGCGAGTTGGCGCCCGCGCCCATCTCGGGCACGTTGGTCTTGCCCGCCACGATGGCGCCCGCGCGGCGCAGGCGCGCCACCAGCTCGATGTCCTGCGTGGGCACGTGGTCGCGGTAGATCGCCGAGCCCCAGGTCGTGAGCAGGCCTTCGGTGGGCTCCAGGTCCTTCACGCCCAGCGGCAGGCCGTGCAGCAGGCCGAGCGTGTCGCCGCGCATCACCGCGCTTTCGGCCGCCGCGGCCTCGGCGCGTGCGCGCTCGAAGCACGTCGCGGTCACCGCGTTGACGAAGGGGTTCACGCGCTCGATCCGCGCAATGCACGCCTGCAGCAGCTCGACGGGCGAGATGGCCTTGCTGCCGATCAGGCGGCGCAATTCGACGGCGGATTTCTCCACGAGCTCGCAGCCCGCGGTGTGAGAGGTGGTGTTCGGCTTCATCAGTCGGCGGTGATGTTCGCGCGCGCCGCAACGGCGCGCATCAGGGGCAGTTCCCGGTTGATGAGTTCGCTCGACGCGGCGGCGTTGCTGAAGGCCGGCTCCAGCCCCTGGCCCAGCAGCTTGGCGCGCGTGTCGGGGTCGGCGATGGTCGCGACCAGCGCTTTCTCCAGCCTGGCCTTCACATCGGCGGGCAGGCCCTTGGGCGCCGCCAGCAGCAGCCACGAATCCATGTCCACGCCGGCGTAGCCGCTCTCGGCGAACGTGGGCACGTCGGGCAGCAGCGCCGAGCGCCTGGCCGTGGTCAGCGCAATGGCCTTGACCTTGCCGCTCTTGAGCTGGGGCATCGCGGCGCTCACCGTGTCGATGCTGAACTGGATCTGGCCGCCCATGAGATCGGTCATCGCGGGGGCGCTGCCCTTGTAGGGCACGTGCGTCATCTTCAGGCCGGTCGCATGCAGCACGCTTTCGCCGGCGAACTGCGCGGTGGTGCCAGTGCCGAAGGAGCCGTACGAATACTTGCCCGGCGCGGCCTTCACGTAGTCCACGAACTGCTGGACCGTCTGCACCGGCACCTCGCTGTTGGCCAGCAGGATCAGCGCCACGCGCCCCGCTATGCCGATCGGCTCGAAGCTCTTGACCGGGTCGTAGGGCAGGTTGGGGCGGATCGCCGGGTTGACGGTGAAGGTGGAGCCCGAACTGAGCAGCAGCGTGTAGCCGTCGGGCGCGGCCTTGGACACATAGCTTGCGCCGACCACCGTGCCGGCGCCCGCGCGGTTCTCGATCACCACGGGCTGGCCGAGCTCCTTGCCCAGGCGCTGCGCGATCACCCGCCCGTTGACGTCGGTCGCGCCGCCCGGCGGGAAGGGAATGACCAGCGTGACCGGATGCGAGGGAAAGTCGGCCGCGGCGGCCGGCGCGACGGCGCCGAGCCCGAGCCCCAAGCCGAGGCCGCACAGCAGCGCCGTGCGCGTCATGCGCTCGATACGCGAGAAATGATTCATCGTGAACTCCTGGGATTTCGACGGGGAATTTCGGCGGGGACTTCAGGGGCCGGCGGATTCATCCTAGGAGCGCCACGCCGGTGCCACAAGCGCAATGTTTAGAATTCTTCGTTGCCGAATCGGCAATCAATGCAGGCCGCGTCGCCTTGCGTCAAAGGAGAAATTCATGCCGCTTCGCGCCTTGCAGGAAACCGCCGTTCGCTACTTTCTCGAGGTCGTGAAAACCGGCTCGGTGAAAGAGGCCGCGCTCAAGCTCAACGTGGCGCCCTCGGCGGTGAGCCGGCAGGTGGCGCGGCTGGAGCGCGAGCTGGACACCCTGCTCTTCGAGCGCCATGCGCGCGGCATGCAGCCCAATGCCGCGGGCGAGCTGCTGGCCGCGCATGCCAAGCGGGCGCAGCAGGACATCGAGCGGGTCGCGAACGATATCGCCAGCCTGCGCGGGCTGCGCAGCGGGCATGTGCGCGTGGCGAGCACCGAGGGCTTCGCCTTCGATTTCGTGCCCACGCTGATCGCGCACTTTCGCCGCAAGCACGAGGGCATCCGCTTTCACCTGGAGGTCTGTTCGCTCGCCGATATTTCCAGGCGGGTTCGCGATGGCGAAGCGGACGTGGGCATTACCCTGAGCGCCGTGCCCGAGCCCGGCATCGAGATCGAGCTGCGGCACCCGAGCCCCATCCTGGCCGTGATGGCCAGGGCCCATCCGCTGGCCTCGCAGCGGCAGCTGTCGCTGCGCCAGGTGGTGGGCTACCCGCTCGGGCTTCCGCAGGAGGACAGCTCGATACGCCGCCTGCTGGACGCCAGCTGCACCCGGCAGGGCCTGCGCTATGCGCAAGCCATGTCCAGCAACCACGCGAATGCGCTGCTGAGCTTTGCGGCGGCCGGCGGCGGCATCGCCTTCTACGGTGCGCTGTCGATACGCACGTTGCTGCAGAGCAAGGCGCTGGTGGCCATCCCGTTGAAGGACCGCGAAATGAACGCGCGGCACCTGGAGATCGAGACCATGGCCGGCCGGTCGCTCCCCGATGCGTCCAAGGCCTTCGTGCGGTATCTGGTGGACGCCATCAAGACCAGCGGCTGACGATCGCACGGCCTCACGCGGCTCACGTGGCTCACGCGGCCTCGCGTTGCAAGCGCCGGCCGCGCGGAATGCAGGATCAACCGGCCTTGCGCGCCGTCACCCATTGCGCCGGCGCGAGCGCCGCGGCCACCACGCGCACTTCGCCGATGTTGCCGAAGAAGCCATCGGCGCGCGCCCCGTCCCACGAGCCGCCGCCCACCACCCACGGCGAAGTGGCCGAGAGCGTGGCCAGGCCTGGAACGGCCGCGGCGTTGTGTAAGGCCAGACGTTGCGAAGCGCGCAAGCGTAGAAAGCGTCGATGACGTTTCGGTGTAGGGCCGATGACACTTGTTCGCCGCTCGCTGCGCCGAAGGTTTTTTTCGATCGATCCGGTGCGATGGCGCAGCTTCGAAGATGCCGAATTCCCGACGTTGGCATTGGCGTTCCATCGAACCCTCGGCCCCTCTGGTGCAAGCTCTCCACGGCCCCGATAAGGATCGTCGCCGGTGCGCTGCGACGTGGCCGAAAGGCAGACGTCATTCCATCGATTGCATGGAAAAGTGAGAGGCTTGATCTCATTCATCGACGCAATGAAGAAAACTCCCTGCGAAGGGGCCGATCGCCGTGGTGAAGCGGGGTGTCGAGAGACGATGATGAATTAGGTCAACGATCTATCGCAAACCTATAAAAGCGCGACAGCCCCTCCTGGCGCTGGAACAGGAGAGATCGTGCGACTTCATGTTTCCCCACTTCCTTTCGAGACCGTATTGAGCGGCTCGTTTCTCGGCACCGGCCAAGCGGGCGCGGTTCAGGTCGATGAGGAGATCGACCCCTTGCGCATCCTGCTCATCGACCACCAGTCGACCCAGTGCAGCTCGTTCAGCGAGGGGTTGGAGCGCAACGGCTTTGCCATCGATGTCGCGACCGGCGACAACGCCACGGCGAACGCGGCGCTCGCGCAAGACTACGCGCTCATCCTCCTGAATTCGATGCGGACCGGACACGCGGGACTCAGTGCCGTCCAGGCGATCCGGCGCAAGACCGATGCGCCTCTGCTGGTCTTGTCCGAACGCGACAGCGTTGCCGCTCGCATCGCGGGTCTGGAACTGGGAGCGAGCGACTACCTGGTCAAGCCCTTCTCGCTCTCTGACCTGCTTGCGCGCGTCAAGGCGTTGGCCCGCCGCCCGCGCGTGGTCCGCCAGCCGGTGTTGCGCATGGGCGATCTGGAACTCGACGAGCGCACCACGAGGTGCACCCGCGAGGGCGCGGAACTCGATCTGACCCGGATGGAGTTTGCGTTGCTGCTCGTGCTGCTTCGCAGCCAGGGCGAAGTGCTATCCCGCCAAGAGCTCTCGCAGCGCGTATGGAACAGGGAGTTCGACGCCAGGAACAACGCCATCGACGTGGCCGTGCTGCGCCTGCGAAGCAAGCTCGATGCACCGTTCGAGACGAAGCTGCTGCATGCCGTGTGGGGCAGGGGATATGTGCTCGAGGAGCGCTTTCAGGAGCGTGTTGAAGGGCCCGTTCTGGGGCCTGTTGGCGCTTGATCGCGCAAGCCGACAGGGCCTGGCGCTTCGCGAGGATGACGCAGGCAAGCTGCCCATCGTCGCGCGTCGTCGCACATCACCGGCCGCTGAGCGGCGCGCTCAGCCCGGCGGGCCCTGGTCTGCTCCGGCATCCATGCGCAGGACGGCCTCGTGCATCAGTCCGCGCAGCCAGGTCAGCCCCGGGTCCCGGGTGCGGTGCCTGTGCCACTGCTGCATCTGCGCCATGCCGGGCATCGGTGTGGGCAGCGCGAACAGCGTGACCGGCAGCGACTTGCGGGCGATGCGGGCGAGCCTGGCATGCATGGTGGCGATGCGCTCGGTGCCCACGACCAGATGCGCAGCGCTCACGAAGCTGAAGGTCGTGACCTCGATGTGCTCCGCCTTGAGGTAGCGCTGCTTGTACCAGCCCTCCAGCGTCGGCTTGTCCATGGCCGGAGGCTGCACGGCCACATGACCGCCTGCTTCGTATTGCCCCCGCGTCAGTCCACCCGATCGCGCAAAGCGGCTGTCGTTGCACACCACGCAGCAAAACTCTTCCTCGAACAGCAACTCGGTGGGATGGTCCTGCAAGGCGTAGCTGCGCGGGATCACCATGAGGTCCGTCTCGCCGCTGTCCAGTGCACGCTGGGGCCGGTCCAGCAACGGCACCAGGTCGAAGCGCACGGTGCGCGACTGGCTCTCGGCCAGCGCCAGCAGGTGGGGTATCAGGACGGCTGCCGTGTAGTCGGAGACGACCAGCTGGAATCGTCGGTCCGACGCCGACGGATTGAACTCGGGAGGCGTTGCAATGGCGGTGTCTATGCGCGCGAGGACCTCGCGCACGGCGTCCTTCAATACCGCGGCCCGGTCGGTGAGCTCCAGCTTGCGGCCCACGGGTACCAGCAGGTCGTCGTCGAAGTAAGCCCGCAGCCGCGCGAGCGCACTGCTCATTGCGGACTGGCTCAGGTGCAGTTGCGCCGCCGCCCGGCTGATGCTGCGCTCCCGCAGGAGCGCATCCATTGCCACCAGCAGGTTCAGGTCCAGGTTCTGGAATCGCATGATTTTTCTTCTTCTCCTCCGGGTTCGGATGACGGAGCCATCCTTTGCATGGGCGCGGCTGCGGCGCGTTCAACCTGCCTGGCGCTTGTCGGTTGCGGCATCCATGCGCAGAGCGGCTTCATGCATCAACCCGCGCAGCCACAGCAGCCCGGGGTCCCGGCTGCGGTGCCGGTGCCACTGCTGCATTTGCTCCATGCGCAGCGGTGGCGTGGGCAGCGGGAACAGCGTCACCGGCAGCGATTCGCAGGCGATGCGAGCGAGCCTGGCATGCATGATGGCAATGCGCTCGGTGCCCACGACGAGATAGGGCGCACTCACGAAGCTGAAGGTCGTGACCTCGATGCGCTCTGCCTTCACATAGCGTTGCCTGAACCAGCTCTCCAGCGTCGGCTTGTCCATGGCCGGAGGCTGCACCGCGACATGGCCGGCCGCTGCGTACTGCGCGAGCGTGAGTTCGCCGGACTGCGCGAAGCTGCTGCTGTTGCACACCAGGCAGCAAAGCCCTTCCTCGTACAGCATCTCGGCGGGGTGGTCCGGCAAGGCGTAGGTGCGGGAGATGACCATGAGGTCCGTATCGCCGCTCTCCAGGGCGCGCTGGGGCCGGCCCGGCACCGGTACCAGGTCGAAGCGCACGGTGCGCGATTGCTGCGCGGCCAGCGCGAGCACATGCGGTATCAGGATCGCCGCGGTGTAGTCGGAGACGGCCAGCTGGAACCTGCGGTCCGAGGCCGGCGCGTCGAACTGCGGCGCCGTGGCGATGGTGGTGTCCACGCGCATGAGGATGTCGCGCACGGCGTCCTTCAGCACCTCGGCGCGGCTGGTGGGTTCGAGCTTGCGGCCCACCGGGACCAGCAGGTCGTCTTCGAAGTAGGCCCGCAGCCGCGCGAGCGAACTGCTCATGGCCGACTGGCTCAGGTGCAGGTGCTCCGCCGCCCGGCTGATGCTGCGTTCCCTCAGCAACGCATCCAGAGCGACCAGCAGGTTCAGGTCCAGCTTCTGGAATCGCATGGTTGCTCTTCTCGCGGATTTTTGTGCGGGTCCACCCTTTGTTCCGGTGTGGATGCGGTGCCGGCCTCCGTTCGATGCCCAGGTATCTCCCATATCGATACGAGGTATCGAGCGAAACGTTTTTGTGTATGCATCCCGCGCTCCTATGCTTCGCCACTTCGTTGCATTACCGTTTGTTTCACCATCTCTGCCTACCGTTTTTTCCCTAATCCGCCCTGTCCGTCAATTCATCGCCGACAAGTCTTCCTTGTCTTTGCCAGGTGGTCAGGTTCCAGGCGGGATCGAATCTCCAACTCCAGAGTGATTGCTTGCCCCATGCATCTCGAAGGCAACGCATGCCCAGGCTGAGGCTCGGCTTGTTCAGATTGCCGGCCGTCGAAGTCGTCGTCGTCCAGACGATCGTCCGGCTGTCCGCACAGAACGGCGCGTTCCCCTGGAAGCTGGTCGATGCCCCGCCGTTCGACGCGTTGATCGTCGACGCAAACCTCATCGAAGACCGTTTGGCCGAGGTCGAGCAGATGGCGCCCGCGGTGCTGACCGTGACGCGCACGCATTCGGCGGGCACGGCGAACACACTGGAGCGCCCGATCCGTGCCGAGAAGCTGCAGCATTGGCTCGTGAACACAGGCCAGGAACTTCTCGAGGCACGGCGATCGACGGGCCCGGCAACGCGGGTGTCGGCGATGCCGCAGGCGCTCCTCGACTCGGCGCGCTTCTCGTTGCACCGCTGGCCTCCGGCCGCCTTGATGGGGCGCAGCGAGGACAGCGACCGAATGGCGAATCTGCTCTGGCGGCGCCCACTGAGCGCGAGCGAGCTGGCCGACCGCTGCGGGCAATCGGTGTCCCGCTGCATGCGTTTCCTGCAGGCATTGCGCAACGCAGGCGTGTTGGAAGTGCATGCATCGTTGCCCGCAGGAAATTCCCGGCCCCAACCCTTCTGATCCTTCCGATTCATATGCGCGCTTTCCCCGACGCGGTTGCCTTGCGCACACCCCAATCGCTGGACCACCTGCTCCTCTACCGGATATGGCGCGCGGCATGCGTGAGCAATGGCATGGTGACCCGGATGGTCGAGGGCGGCTTCGGCATCACGCGCCGCGAGCTGGGAATGATCGGCGTGCTCGAGGAGCTGGGGGAGATTCCCGCCTCGAAATTTGCCGAGCGACTGCACCTTGACCGCGCGAGCGCCTCGCTGGCCCTGCGCAGCCTGACCGAGAAGAAGCTGGTGGAGCGGCGCCAGGACGAAGGAGACGGCCGCATCGTGCATGTGCGCCTGAGCCCCGCGGGCCAGCAACTCTTCGACGATCTCTTCCCACGGCTCTCGCGCCTGAACGTCGATCTGCTCGATGGCATCGATGCCGCGCAGCTGGAAGTTTTCCTGGACTGCCTGCAGGGCCTCGAACTGCGTGGAAGCGAGCTGAACGAGCAAGGTGCGAGCACCGGCAAGAACCAGCCGTCGCGCGAGCGGCAGGCGGCATAGACGCAGCGTTCGCGGGCCGCACGAAGCGGCCAGAACCTCGGCTGCGGCATGGACCGGGGCCGCGCGCGCCGTCATGCAGGAGACAGCCCGAGGGCCGCGGGCCGGGCACCATCGCGCAGGTCCATTCCTCGACCCGCAACCCCAACCCGGAAGACATCCGCATGGAATTCGCCTACACGCCCAAGGTCCAGGATCTGCGCACGCGCCTCCTGGCCTTCATGGACGCGCACATCTACCCGAACGAGAAACGCCAGGCCGAGGAGGCGCACCAGTCGTGGCTGAATGCGCAGAAGAGCGGCGGCTTCTACACCGGCCTGCCGCTCCTGGAGGAACTCAAGGAAAAGGCGCGCGCCGCGGGCCTCTGGAATCTCTTCCTGCCCGAGACCGCGCACGGCGCGGGGCTCTCGAACCTGGAATACGCGCCGCTGTGCGAGATCATGGGCCGCCGCTACTGGAGCGCCGAGGCCTTCAACTGCAGCGCGCCGGACACGGGCAACACCGAGGTGATCGAGCGCTATGGCTCGGCCGCGCAGAAGGCGCGCTGGCTGCAGCCGCTGCTCGACGGACAGATCCGCTCGGCCTTCGCGATGACCGAGCCCGCCGTTGCATCCTCGGACGCCACCAACATCGCATGCAGCATCCGGCGCGAGGGCGACGAGTACGTCATCGACGGGCGCAAGTGGTACATCACCGGTGCGATGAACGAGCGTTGCAAGCTCTTCATCCTGATGGGCAAGACCGACCCCGACAACGCCGACCGCCACCGCCAGCAGTCGATGGTCATCGTGCCGGCCGACACGCCCGGCATCACGGTGCTGCGCGACATGGCGCTGGTCAATCACTACGACGCGCCCTTCGGCCACCCGGAGGTGCTGTTCGAGAACGTGCGCGTGCCGGTGGACAACATCCTCTTGGGCGAGGGCCGCGGCTTCGAGATCGCGCAGGGGCGCCTCGGCCCGGGGCGCATCCACCACTGCATGCGCATGATCGGCATGGCCGAGTCGGCGCTGGAGATGATGTGCGAGCGCGTGGTATCGCGCGTGGCCTTCGGCAAGCCGTTGGCCGAGCAGGGCGTCTGGCGCGAACGCATCGCCAAAAGCCGGATGCTCATCGACCAGACGCGCTGGATGGTGCTGCACGCGGCCTGGCGCATGGACACCGTGGGCAACAAGGTGGCGGCCAAGGAGATCGCGATGATCAAGGTGATTGCGCCCAACAACTGCATCCAGGTGATCGACGATGCGATGCAGGCCTTCGGCGCGATGGGACTGAGCCAGGACACGCTGCTGGTGAACTTCTGGGCCTACGCGCGCCATCTGCGCATGGCCGACGGGCCGGACGAAGTGCATCGCAACGCGATCGCCAAGCACGAGCTCGCGGGCTACCGGCCGAAGCAGAAGGCCTGAGGCCCTGGGCCCTTCAGGCTCTCGCCGGGCAAGCCGCATCAGGCCCGGCCGGCGCCGCAATCTCCGTGGAGATTCGGCGATCCGGGGCGGTGTTGTTTTCGTTGTCGGATAAAGGCACTGAGAACGCAGAGAGGGACAGAGAGAGAGCGCTGTGATCGGGGTTCCCCCGGTCGCGCGCAGGAACTTGCGCACCGCATTGTTGGCGCGGCAGGTACTTTGCGCCAGCAGCAGGAATGAAATTCAGCCACTCGGTTTTCGTCGCAATCGACAAGGCAGCCCGTGTCGAATGCAAATCCGCTGCGCGACCTGCATGCTGTTCGCTCCGGAGAGGTCGCGTCATTGCGCTGAAAAATGAGTGGCTGCATCTCACTTTTTCGCCTAGTCGAAGGCAGCCGCACCTCGAACAATCGCCACCTTCGGTCTCGTCATGACGCGGGCCACGGTCGGCTTGCCCCTGCCTTGCGTTCGATCGACTGTCGATGTCCAGGCGGCTTTCGGTCGCCGACCGATCGCCGCGGGCGAAGTACGCATTGCGCGCCGCAGCCGGTCGTCTCTTCAAACTCAAACTCAAACTTCGTAGCTCCATGAATCTGTCCACTCGACGATGCGTTTCCGTGCTGATGCTTTCGGCGCTCTTGTCCAGTTGCGGTGGTGGCGGCGGTGGCAATCAAGGCAGCAGCTTCGCCGGCCTCGCCGGCGTGGGCGGCAACGGTGGCAACCAAGGCGGCAATGCCGGCGCGCAGGGGAGCGATGGCCAGAGCGGCACCGGCACTGCGGATGGCGGCGCTTTGCCCGTCGCGGCGAGCACCGCCTTGGTCATGCAGCTCGGCAAGCCCGCACGGGTGCTGATCGGCCTGGGCGCGGCCAGCTCCATCGATCAGATGAAGAGCCAGGACATCCACCCCGACATCGTGGACACCTACCTCGTGGGCGTCGGCCCGAAGTCCTGGCCCTTCTGGAACAGCCCCGACGGGGCCTACCTCACGGTCACCGCGCAGGCCATCCAGGCCTACGGCGCGACTCCCATGTACACGCTCTACCAGATGCAAGGTGACCTCAGCCGCATCGACGATGCGGCGTTCATGAACACGTACTGGGCGCAGCTGCGGCTGATGTACCAGCGCATTGCAGACCTGCGCAGCCCCGTCCTGGTGAACCTGGAGCCGGACCTCTGGGGATTCCTTGCATCGCAGGCGCCCGGACGCGATGCGACGCGGGTGCCGGCCGTCGTGAGCAATCAGGCCGAATGCGCCGGCTTGCCCGACACCGCCGCGGGGCTCGGCCAGTGCCTCGTGCAGATGGGCAGGCAGATCGCGCCCAAGGCGCTCCTGGGATTCCCGCCGGCCTTCTGGAGCGGCACCCCCGCCGAGATCGGGGCGCAGATGCGCGCGGTCGGCGCCGACCGCGCGGACTTCATCGTTGCGCAGACGAGCGACCGCGATGCCGGCTGCTGGGAGGCCGCATCGCCGCCGGACGAATGCCTCGGGCGAACCGGCCCGTTCTATTGGGACGCAAGCAACAAGACCAGCCCGAACTTCCACGATTCGCAGAACCAGGTTTCGGACTACCGCGCGGCGCTGGGCAACGGCCTTCCGATCCTGTGGTGGCAGACCCCGATGGGTGTGCCGTCCGACACGCCCGGCGGCAGCGACCAGCGCTACCGCGACAACCATGTCGACTACATGCTGCGCAACACCCAGGAGTACGGCGACATCCACACCTTCGGCATCGTCTTCAGCCCGGGTGGGAGCCACCAGACCTCGATCGCCACCGACGGCGGCCAGTTCGCGCGCCTCTCTGGCCAGTACCTCGCGCGAGGCGGTGCCGCCTTGAAGTAGCGGTGGGCCGGCGCCGCATGCATGGGCGCAGGGCGGAATCCGCTGAACTGCTCGGGGCCCGAGCGGCCCTTCGCTACCTCAGGCAGAGGTCGACCTGCCGGGACCAATGGTGGCGTGTGCCACCCGCGCGGCGATCGGCTTTTTCCGGCACGGCACGCTGCGCATTCAACGCGCTGCCGCGCGACTCGAGCACGCGCAGGCACTGGAGAAAGGTGTCGTGGTGTTCGGCGTCGAGGGCTTCGAGCAGTTCGATGTTGAGACTGGCAATGCGTGGGAACAACTCGCCGAAGACCTGTCGGCCGGCATCGCTCAACTGCACGTGGACTTCGCGGCCGTCGTCGGCGCTCTGGCGCCGCTCGATCAGGCGCTTGTCCAGGAGGCTGCGCAGGGCGCGCGATGTGCGCACGCGGTCCAGTTGCAGTTGCTCGGCAAGCGCCGAGGGCCTGATCTCGCCGACCTGCGCGAGCATGCCGATCATTCCCCACTCGCGGTGCGTGATGCCGAAGGCCCCTTCCACGATGCGTGTCGCCATGGCCGTGCTTTCGCGCGTGGCACGCCACAGGCGGTAAAGCAGGAGGTCGTCCAGTGCGCGCGGCGCGCGCAGTGCTGTCGTGTCGGGAAAGGCTTGCATGTGGATCAAGGCTCGGTGACGAAGCTGCCGGGTAGTTGATTAGGTCAATTGATCGTTATGTTTTTATAACCATCAACAGACGACATGCTGCGACAACTTGGCGCGAACGGCGAGCTTTTTTCGCAAAGTACATCGCGCTGCCGGGGATGTCAGCTGCCGTTCAGCGTGCCGGGTGAGGGGCGTACCTCAAGCACGCCGGCACCCCATGGTGGTGCATCCGGCGCACCCCCGATTGGTGCTTGCTAAGGCGGTCAAGAAAGTTGGAGAAGCGCCAAGAAAAGTCGGCTCGCGCCCGACGAAAACAACAGGAAGAATCTCATGCTCGATCTGAACGAAGTGGCGATGTTTGTGCAGGTGGCCCGCAGCGGCAGCTTCGCCGAGGCGGCAAGGCGATTGAGCGTGCCTTCTGCCACGGTGAGCCGCCGCATCCAGCAACTGGAGGCGCGGCTGGGCACGCGGTTGATGCAGCGTTCGACGCGCAAGCTCACGTTGACCAGCGCCGGCGAATCGTTTCATGAGCGATGCGGCCCGGCGGTCGAGGAACTCATCGAGGCCGGTCAACTGCATGTGGCGGACAACGCGGAGCCGAGCGGCGTCGTGCGCGTGACCGCGCCCACCAGCTTCTTCGACTTCTTCCAGATGCAATGGGTGGAGATGTTTCTGGCCGAGCATCCGCTGGTGCGCCTGGATTTCGTGCTCAGCGATGTGCTGGTCGACCTCATTGCGGACCGCATCGACATCGCGTTTCGCGGCGGGCCCCTGCAGGACTCCTGCTATGTGGCCCGGCGCATCTTCGCGAGCTACGGCGAACTGACGGCCAGCCCGGCCTATCTCACCGCGCTTGGCGTGCCCACGACACTCGAAGACCTGAGCGAGCACGAGTGCCTGGTGCGGCCCGATGCCAGCGGCAACGCCATCTGGCGCCTGCAGGACGCCGAGGGTGTGGAGACCGACGTGCGCGTGAGAGGGCGTTTCAACAGCAACGCGCAAGAGGTGCTGCGCAAGGCCGCATGCGCGGGCCTGGGCATCGCCGCGCTCCCCTCGATCCTCACGGCCTCCGACATCGCCGCCGGCAGGCTGGTGCGGGTTCTGCCCGAATACACGCGGGCAGGCCGCGGCCTGAGCGTTGTCTACCCCAGTCGCCAGCAGCGCCCGCTGGCCGTTTCGATGTTCGCCGACATGGCCGTGGAAAAACTGAGCCAGCTGGCTTGGGCGCCCGCATCTGGTGCGTAGCGTGGGGCCGCGCCCATTGCCCTTAAAAATGAGTGGCTCTATTTCATTCGTCGGTCTAGTCGAAAGTATTCGCCCCTGCAAACAATCGTCACATTGGTTTCTTGATGACACCGGCAACGAGCCGGGCTTTTGTGGCAGGGAAGCAGCAATGCACATACGAATTTCGACGACGGCGAGGCAGCAGCACGCAGCCGTCGCCGCGCACCGACCCGTCGCGGGCTTCACGTTGATCGAGATGATGATCACCGTGGCCATCGTGGCCATCCTCGCGGCGATCGCCATTCCCAGCTATCGCGACTACGTGCTGCGAGGGCAGCTCGTCGACGGCACCAACGGCCTGTCGGTCATGCGCGCGGACATGGAGCGCTACTACCAGGACAACCGGACCTATCTCAAGACGGGCGCCTTCGTTCCGCCGTGCACCGCCACTGCTGCCCGCGCCAACGTCTCGGGCACTTTCCAGCTGTCTTGCGCGGCCACGCCCGCGGCCACCTCCACCACGTACACGCTGCAGGCCGTGGGCAGCGGTCCGACCGACGGATTCACCTTCAAGGTGGACCAGCTGGGCGTCCAGAGCACCACGGTCACCAACAAGACGGGCTGGACGGGCTGCGACAAGGCCTGGGTGACGCGACGAGGCCAGGCGTGCCCCGCATGAAGAATCGCCGCACCCGGGCGGCGGGATTCACCCTCATCGAGATGATGGTGACGATCGCGTTGATGTGCATCCTCACGATGCTGGCCATGCCCTCGTTCACCACCTGGGTTGCCAACAACAAGGTGCGCACCGTCAGCGATTCGCTGCAGAACGGCTTGCGCTTCGCGCAGTCCGAAGCGTTGCGCCGCAGCCGGCCCATGGTCTTCTCGCTCACCGACAGCGCCGCGCCCGACAAGGCACTGGCCGCCGTGGACAACGGCGGCTACTGGTCGATCAATGTCTCCAAATCGAGCCTGGATGCGAGCAGCGCGTTCGTGCAGGCGGGCGTGCTTTCCGATGTGGCCTCCGGCGTCGGCATCACCGGGCCGGCGGCCATCTGCTTCAACGCCATGGGGCGCCTGGCCGCGAACACCGACACCGGCGTGAACGGCGCCAGTTGCAACACCGGCTCTTCTGTCTTTGCCTACGGAATCGGTGCGACCGGCTCCGACCGACCGCTGCGCGTGCTCGTCGGCCTGGGCGGCCAGGTCCGCATGTGCGATCCGGCCCGCAAGCTCGCCGATTCCCCTGACGGCTGCCCATGAAGAAAAGTCTCCGCAACGCCTCTGCGTCGAGGCAGCAGGGCATCGCCCTGCTCGAAGTGCTCGTCTCGCTCCTGCTGTTCTCGCTGGGCATCCTCGGGCTCATCGGCCTGCAGGCGCGCGCCATCGGCCTGTCGACGGACGCGCAGGACCGCAACCGCGCCGCCTTGCTGGCCAACGACGTCGCCAGCGCGATGTGGCTGGGCAAGTCGGTGGCGGTGGACACCGGCGCGACCTCGGTCTGGCAGAAACGTGCAGGCGATGCGGCGGGCGCGGGCCTGCCGGACGGTGTGGTGACCGTCACCGCGGTGAGCGGCACCACCAACAGCGCCGACATCCTCGTCACCTGGAAAGCGCCCGGCCGCGCGGCCGCCGACCAGCGCAGCACGCTCACTACGCGGGTGACCCTGCCATGAAGCAACGCGGTCTCACGCTGATCGAGCTGCTGGTGGCCATGGTCATCGGCCTGATCGTGACGCTGGCCGTGACCAGCATCGTGGTGACGGGCGAGAGCCACAAGCGCATCACCACCTCGACCAACGACATGGAGCAGGCCGGCGCGTACGCGGCCTTCGTGCTGGACCGCGCCGTGCGCAGCGCCGGCTCGAGCCTGGTGCAGTCGGTGCAGCCGACGGACCGCGGCGTCTTCGGCTGCAAGCTCAACGTAGCGGCCAGGTTGCCGGCGAGCGAATTTCCAGCGTCCTTCAAGGAGGCCTTTCTGGCCAAGGCCGCATCGGACTTGCGGGTGGCGCCCTTGCTCATCGGCAAGCGCCAGTCCGACACCGACTCCGACGTGCTGGTCGTCATGGGCGGCGATGCGGTGGCCGGCGGCGTGCCGCGCGGCCTGACGGACCCGGGCAGCGCAACGACGCTCGCGATGGACAACACGGTCGGCGTGTCCGCGGGCGACCTCGTGCTGGTGAGCCAGCAGGGCACGACCGACTGCCTGCTCGAGCAGGTCTCGGGCGTCGCGAGCAAGGTGCTGACGCTGGGCGGCGAGGACTACACGGCCGGCGAGTCCACCTCGCTGCAGACCCTGGCGGCGAGCACATCCACCTATGTCACGCCGCTGGGCAATCCCGCCAACGGCAACGTGCAGTTCCAGCTCTTCGGCGTGGGCGACAACCGCACGCTGGTCGGCTACGACCTGCTGCAGGGCGCCGGCGGCGCGACGCAGGCGCTGGCCGACGGCGTGGCCGAACTGCATGCCATCTACGGCGTGGACAGCGACGGCGACGGCATCCTGGACAGCTGGGCGGACCCGGGCGCCGCGGGCTTCGACATCGCCGCGGTCATGCAGACGCCCGAGACGATGCGCAAGATCGTCGCCGTTCGCATCGCGCTGGTCATGCGCAGCGCGAACAAGGAGAAGGAGGCCGTGTCCTCCGCCACTCTCAAGCTCTTCGGCGCCGACTTCCAGGACGCCTCGAAGAATCCGATCGCGCAGACCGTGACGTTGGGCGAGGACGAGCAGCACTACCGCCACCGGGTCGTCGAATTCACCATTCCGCTGCGCAACATGCTGCTGCTGCCATGAAGATTTCCAGGGTCTCCTCCCCTTCCTCTTGCGCTTCACGGGCCGGACGCCAGCGCGGCGTCGTCCTGCTGCTGTGCCTCATCGTGCTCGTGATCCTGCTGGCCGGCGGGGTCGCGGTGGTGCGGTCCATGAACACCTCGCTGACCTCGGCCGGCAACCTGGCCTTCCGGCGCGACCTGGTGAACCAGGGCGAGCGGGCCGTGTCCTTCGTGCTGGCGAACAAGCTGGCCAGCGGCGGCGCGCTCGCCAATGCGACCGACGATCTGCCGGGCGAGAACTTCAAGGCGACCAAGCTGGACACCAACACGCAAGGCGTGCCGCTCGCGCTGCTGGACGACAAGACCTTCGCCACCGTCGACAAGGCTGCCAACGACCTGGCCGACACGGTGGCGCAGGTCAGCATCCGCTACGTGATCGATCGCCTCTGCAGCAGCACCGGCCCGGCCACCAGCACCGGCTGCGTCCAGTCGTCCGCGGCCCCTGCCGGCGGCACGGCCAGCCCGACGCCGCCGCCCGCGCCGCCCACCGCCACGGTCTACCGCCTGAGCCTTCGCGTCAGCGGTCCGCGCGACACGCAGGTGTTCATGCAGTCCACGTTCACCAAGCCAGACCAGGAAGGCACAGCATCTCCATGACAAGCGTTTTTCGTCGTCCGCCGACTGTCGACGGGGCCCGCGGCATCGGTGCGGTCGCGGCCGCCTGCCTGGTCCTCTCGCTCTGGAGCACGGCCGCGCTGGCAGCCACCGCGAAGCTGTCGGACCAGCCGGTGTTCGCCACCTCCGACGTGCCGGGCAACCTCGCGCTCGCACTGTCGGTGGAGTACCCCACCGCGATCAGCGTGGCGAACCTCTACGACTACGCGGACGCCACCGAATACCTGGGCTACTTCGATCCCCGCAAGTGCTACACGTACCAGTACGTCAAGCCGGCGCAGAAAAAGGGCGCCGCCTCCGACAGCTACTTCCAGCCCGCGGGCGCGGCCACCGGCGCCAGCAAGCACGGCTGCTCGGGCCAATGGAGCGGCAACTTCATGAACTGGGCCACGATGCAGACCATCGACCCGTTTCGATGGGCACTCTCGGGCGGCTACCGCAGCGTCGACACCGTGGGCGAGACCATCCTGGAGAAGGCCTGGGGCTCCAGCCAGGGCAACCCGACCAACTTCCCGTTGCGGGGAACCGACCAGGGCTCGGGGCACAAGCTGCCCAAGGCGTCGGTCGCCTCGGCCACGCCGTTCGGCAACTGGAGCAACTTCAACACCAGCATCTGGTCGCGCGGCAACACCATGGTGTTCACCGGAACCGGCGACCCCAACGGCGCCGGAGACGACCTGAAGGACCTGGACGCCGCCAACAACGCGAAGAAGGCGAACGCCGTCTACCAGGTCTATGTGCGGGTGAAGGTGTGCGATGCGTCGGCCTCGGCCGGCGGCGTGGAAGCCAACTGCGTCAGGTACGGCGCCAACTACAAGCCCGAAGGCCTGCTGCAGCAGAACGCCAACAAGATCCGCTACGGCACCTTCTCGTTTCTCAACGCCGGCGGCGACGCGCAGCAGGGCGGCGTGATGCGCGCGCCGATGGGATTCATCGGCCCGACCTATCCGCAGCCGCTGTCCACCGCGGTGGTCGCCAACACCCGCGGCGAGTGGGATGCCGCGACCGGCATCATGAACACCAATCCGGACAGCGTGTCGGCCGCGGCGAGCGGCGTCAGCCAGAGCGGGGTGATGAACTACCTGAACAAGTTCGGCCAGTCCGCCCGGAACTACATGACGTACGACAACGTCAGCGAGCTCTACTACGCGGCCGTGCGCTACTTCGAGAACCTGGGCAACGTGCCCGAATGGACCAACTCGGTGGCGGCCGACGTGGCCGGCAGGGACACCCGGCTGGACGGCTTTCCCGCGGTGGCCGACTGGAGCGGCAAGGACCCCATCGCCTATTCGTGCCAGAAGAATTTCATCCTGGGCATCGGCGACGACCACACCCACTACGACTACAACGTGGGCGGAAGCGCCGCAACGAGCTGGCGGCCCGATCCCGCAACGGTTGCCGCGGACTCGTTGAACAAGGCGGATGCGTGGACGAAGAACCTGCAGACGCTGGAAGGCTTCAAGACCCCGACGCCCTGGTGGAAGTCCGGCGGCTCCGATTCGACCTACTACATCGCGGGCCTGGCCTACGGCACGCACGTCAACGACATCCGCCCCGACATGGCCGGCGTGCAGACCATCTCCACCTACTGGATGGACGTGATGGAGTACCAGCGCGCCGAGGACCTGAACCCCTACTACCTGGCGGCCAAGTACGGCGGCTTCAGCGTGCCCGCGGCCTACGACCCGGCCAGCACCGCCGCGCCGCTCGCCAAGGAATGGTGGAACACCTCGGGCGACAGCATCGACATGAACGGCAACAAGCGTCTTCGGCCCGACAACTATTTCCTGGCCGGCAATGCCGGACAGATGGTGAGCGGCCTGCGCGCGGCGTTCACCGACATCGCCAACGCCATCAAGGCCTACACCACGTCTTTCTCGCTCTCCACGGCGCAGGCCGCGTCCTCCGGCAGCGCCTCGTATGCATCGCAGTACGACTCCAAGGGATGGACCGGCGTGGTCACCGCCAGCAAGCTCACCTTCGCCAGCGACGGCACGCCGTCCGCCGCGCCGGTCTGGACCACCAGCACCACGCTGGAGGCGCAACTGGCCAACGGCGGCTGGGACACGGCGCGCCGCGTCGTGACATGGGACGGCAGCAAGGGCGTGGCCTTTCGTGCCGGCAGCGTGACCTCGGCGCAACTGGCCGCCCTGGCTCCCGCCTACGCCACCACCACCAGCAGCACCGAGTACCTGAACTACCTGCGCGGCGATCGCAAGAACGAGGGCAGCTCGACAGCGGCCGCAAGCACGCGGGCACTGCGCAGCCGGGCCTTGCTGCTGGGCGATATCGTCAACTCGAAGGTCGCGCCCGTGGGGCCGCCCGCCACCGGCTATTCGGAGAAGAGCAACCCGGGCTACGCGGCCTTCAAGACCCGATGGGCCCAGCGCCCCACCATGGTCTACGTGGGCGCCAACGACGGCATGCTGCACGCATTCAACGGCGCGCTGGACGGCGCGACCGCCGGGACCGAGCAGTTCGCCTACGTGCCGGCCGCGCTGTTCAACGGGCCGAACGGCACGCCGCAGGTGGACGGCCTCGCCCAACTGGGAAGTCCCAAGTACGCCCACCGCTACTACGTGGACGCGACGCCGCTGGTCTTCGACATCGACCTGAACAGCGCCGGCGGCACATTCACCACCGCGAGCGGCGGCAGCGGCGCCGACTGGCACAGCCTGCTGATCGGCGGGCTGGGCAAGGGCGGCAAGAGCTACTACGCCATCGACGTGACCGACCCGGCAGGCATGGGCAGCGAAGCCGCGGTGGCGGGCAAGGTGAAGTGGGAATTCACCGACCCCACCATGGGCTACAGCTACGGCGCGCCGACGCTCGCCAAGACGAAGAAGTACGGCTGGGTCGCGATCCTCACCTCGGGCTACAACAACAGCGACGGCAAGGGCTACCTGTACATCGTCAACCCGAAGACCGGTGCGCTGCTGGAGAAAATGGCAACGCCCACGTCCTCCAGCGGCCTTGCGCAGGCGTCCACGTACATCGTGGATCGTGCGGACAGCACGGCCGATTCCGTCTACGCGGCGGACCTGGACGGGCAGCTCTGGCGCTTCGATCTGAGCGCCGCCAAGGGCAGCACCGCGCCCTACCCGGCGCCGACCTTGCTGGCCACGCTGACCGACGCGTCGGGCAACGCGCAGCCTGTCACCACCGCGCCGCTGATCGAGATCAACCCGGTCACGCGCAAGCGCTTCGTGCTGCTCGGAACCGGCGAGCTGCTGGATGCCTCGGACGTGACTTCGAAGGCGCCGCAGTCGTTCTACGCCATCGTGGACGGCACGGCCGGCAGCTTCAACGCCGTGAGCGCTCCCATCACGCGCAGCCAGCTCACCCGGGTGGACGACGTGTTGAAGGGCATCAGCCTCTCGAACACGTCGCCCGGCTGGTACCTGGACCTCGGTGTCGATGCCAATGTCGGCTGGCGCCTGGTCTCCAACCCGGCGGCCTTCAACGGCATCGTGGCTTTCTCCAGCCTCCTGACCACCGGCGATGCCTGCAGTCCTTCGGGGCAAAGCCATACCTATGCCATCAACTACGGAACGGGGACCTCGGTGCTGCTGCCCGCCGGAACCGCGTATCAGAGCTTCTCCACAGCCGTTACCGACCTGCGATTCGTGAGCGTGGACGGCACCACCCGCATCATCGTCGGGACGGACGGAAGGCCGGTCCCCGTGAAGGCCGACCTGACCAAGGGCATCTCGCTGCGCCTGCTGAACTGGCGCGAAGTGCCGGCGGTGAACTGATGCCTGATGCGCAACCGCATGCGCAAGGAAGGCGCGACATGACCGTTCTGAGACTCGGCGTCCACGGGTTGCCCGCGCCCGAGGCGGCCGTGATCCGCACCATCGTGCAGCTGTATGCGAACGATGTGGCCTTTCCGTGGACGATGGTCGATGCGCCGCCGTACGACGCATTGCTCGTCGACGAGAGCGCGACGGCCACCGAGCGCGCCGAGTTCGCCCGCATGGCCGGCGCCGTGCTCGCGCTCGCCCGCAGGAATTCCGGCGGCTTGCCGCATACGATGGAGCGCCCGATACGCGCCGACAAGCTGCAGCAATGGCTCAGGCGCACCGAGCGCGCATGGCTGGACGCGCGGCCCGCGACGCTCGCGCACGCAGCCATGCAAGAGCAGGCCGCGCTGGAAATCGAGGTTTCCGATGCGGTCCGCTTCACGCTGCAGCGCTGGCCTTCGGCCCTGCTGTTGCGCAACGACCCGGGCAAGGTGCGCATGGCCAGCCTGCTGGCGCGCCGCACGCTGAGCGCGATCGAGCTGGCCGAGCTGGGCGAGATACCGCTTCCCCGGTGCGTCACGTTCCTGCAGACGCTGCGCTCGGCCGGCGTGCTGGAGCTGCATGTGGAGCGCGCCGCCGCAAGGGGCCATGCGCCGGCGCCGGGCGTGCAGGGAACGTCCGCCCCGATGCGCGGCGAATTCATGCGCAGCCTCATCGGCGGCATCCGTCGCCGGCTGGGGCTCCCAGCGCCATGAGGGAATACAAGATCCTCTTCACCGGCTCGGTGGGTGCCGGCAAGACCACCGCGATCGGCTGCGTGAGCGATGCGATGCCGGTCATGACCGACGTGCGCAACTCCGACGCATCGATCGACAAGGAACGCACCACCGTGGGCCTGGATTTCGGCCTCCTCACGCTGGAGAGCGGCGACCGCGTGCGCATGTACGGCACGCCCGGGCAGCCGCGCTTCGAGTTCCTCTGGAAGATCCTGGTGCGCAACGCGTTGGGCGTGATCGTGCTGATCGACAACTCGCGGCCCGATCCGCTGGCGGACCTGGCCATCTACATGGCCGGCTTTTCCGAGGCGCTTCGCACGATGCCCTGCGTCGTCGGCGTGGGGCGGCTGCAGGCGCATCCGGTGCCGACCCTGGACGACTACGCGCAAGCGCTCGCCGCGACCGGCCGGGTGCAGCCGATTCTCGAAGTGGACGTGCGAGACAGGCGCGATGTGCTCCTCTTGATCGACACGCTGCTGGTGCAACTCGAAGCTGACTGTGGGAGAGAGACGAAGTGATCGATCGACAGGACCTGTCCCGTACGGCAGCGGCGCACGCGCAGCGCGAGGCCCGCAAACTGGTCGACGAGCTGGACGGCGTGACGGCCGCGGTGATTGCGACCATCGACGGCTTCAATGTGGCCTCCGCGGTCATCGGCGATGCGGACCCCGCCCGCGTCGCGGCGATGGCCAGCTCCATCGTGGCCATCGCCAGCGTCGTCTCCGAAGAGGCGGGCCTGGGCCGCCACAAGAGCGTGATCGTGCAGACGGAGTCGGGCTTCGCGGTTTTTTGCAGCGTGCCCCGGCGCGACGTCGAACTCGTCATCAACGTTCTCGCCCGCGATGCGGCCGTTCTGGCGCTGGTCGCCTATCGGGCCGCGCAGCTGGCCAGGACCCTCACCGACGCGTGACCCATCGAGCGGGCACGCCGCATTTTCCCGACCGTTTTTTTTGACTGGAGAACAACTTGGCAACCATCAAGCAGACCCTGGACGACATCCTGACCCTGGACGGCGCCATGTGCGCGGCCGTGGTCGACTCGGCCAGCGGCATGATCCTGGGCACCGCGGGCGCGGGCCTGGACATGGAGATCGCCGCGGCCGGCAACACCGAGGTCGTGCGCGCCAAGCTCAAGACGATGCGGGCGCTGGGCCTGAGCGACGTGATCGAGGACATGCTGATCACGCTGGGAAAGCAGTACCACATCATCCGTCCCTCGGCCTCCAAGGAGGGTGTGTTCATCTACGTCGTGCTGGACAAGCAGCGCGCGAACCTCGCGCTGGCGCGCCGCAAGACCCAGGAGGTCGACAAGGTGATGGATTTCTGAGGCCCCGGACGGCGTACCGGCGGGCCGCTCGGCCTCGCACCGCCTCAAAGGCCTTGCGATCCCCGCGATCCCTGTGTCTCGGACGGCCGCTCCCCGAAGCGCGCACGGTATTGCGCCGCGAAGTGCCCCATGTGAAGAAATCCGTATTTCTGGGCCGCCTCGCGCACGCCGCTCCCTGCGGCGCCGGCCGAGGCCTGCAATTCGGCGCGGACCCTCTCCAGCCGCATCTCGCGCAGGAACTCCATGGGCCCTTGCCCCGCATGCGCGCGAAACGCCATCTGCAACGCCCGCGCACTGCACCCGACTTCCCGGCAAACATCCGCCAGCGACAGCGGCTCCTGCGCATGCGCAGCCATGTATTCCTGCGCCCTGCGCACCACCCGCGGCAACAGCCGCCGCTGCGCATCCCCGGCGAGCGCGCGTGAGTAGTTGTGCCCCGCCGACATCAACAGGCTGGACATCAGATAAGCCTCCGCATGCTCCCCCAGCGCGCTGCCAGTCTGCAGCGCATTCCCTGCATCGAGCGTCAGCCGCAGGTAGTCGATGAAGTGCACCAGCGGCGCCAGCGCCGGGTTGTCCAACGGCACCCCCAGGTCGAACACCAGCGCCTGCCCGACAGGCGCCTGCAGCAATGATTCCAGCCGCGTGAGCAGCGCCGAGCGCGCCAGCTGCACGATCAGGTGCGGGCTGTCGTCGGCCCAGCGCATCGAGAGCGGCTCGGTCGGCGAGGGCAGCGACGCGAGCCGCGGCGTCGCATCCACCTGCTGCGCGCCGCAACGGATCTCCGCACCGCCGCGCAGCGGAATCTGCAGCAGGAAAAAGTCCTGCAGATACCCCGGATCGATCTGCACGCCGGGCCCGTACTGCACGTAATTGAGGCTCACGTCCCGGTGCAGCCGCGCGCTGTGGTGGCAGGCGTCCAGTTCGGTGCGGGGCTTCAGCATCACCAGCCCGTGCGGGCAGAACACGCGCGCGACGCTTTCGCGCGCCTCGTCCATGTCGTGGCTCTCGAACAGCCGATAGCGCTGCAGCGGCAGCGCTGGAAGGGCCTGCAGAGGCAGCGTGGGGGTGGTGACGGTTTCCATGGGGGCGAGGGCACCGTAGCAAAAACCATCCCCGCCCACAATTCGGACCTCCCCTCGGCAAAAACCTGCGTGCCAGGGACATCGCCTGCGTTTGCGGGACGCTCCGGCGGCCCGCCCCCTCGTAACGTTCGTCCCACAGGCCAGCCCGGCCTGCGTGATCAATCCATCGATCGACCCACCGAGGAGAGCCAACGTCATGTTCAAGGGACTCGCAGGCAAGAGCGCCATCGTCACCGGCGGTGCCACATTGATAGGCGTGGGGCTGGTGCGCGCGCTGCATGCGGCCGGCGTGAAGGTCGTGGTCGCCGACATCGATGCCGACAACGGCCAGGCGCTGGCCGATTCGCTCGGCGCGGGCGTGCGCTTCGTGCGCACCGACATCACCGACGACGCGCAGGTGAAGGCGTGCGTGGCCGAGGCCGCCGCGCAGCACGGCGGGGTGCACTTTCTCGTCAACCTCGCGTGCTCGTACGTGGACGACGGCTTCAAGTCGCCGCGCGCCGACTGGCTCACCTCGTTCAACGTGAACGTGGCCAGCGCGGTGGCAATGCTGCAGGCCGCGCACCCGCACATGGTGGCGGCCGGCGGCGGGGCGGTGGTCAATTTCACGAGCATCTCTTCGCGCGTGGCGCAGACGGGGCGCTGGCTCTATCCGGTGAGCAAGGCCGCGATGGCGCAGCTCACCCGCAACATGGCGATGGACCTCGCGCAGGACAACATCCGGGTGAACAGCGTCTCGCCGGGCTGGACGTGGTCGGCCGTGATGGAGCGCCTGAGCGGCGGCGACCGCGCCAAGACCGATCGCGTGGCCGCGCCCTTTCACCTGCTTGGGCGCGTGGGCGATCCGGACGAGGTGGCGCAGGTGGTGCTCTTCCTGTGCTCGGACCACGCGAGCTTCGTGACCGGCGCCGACTACGCGGTGGACGGCGGCTACGCCGCCATGGGCCCCGAGCAGGCCGTGCCCGCCATTCCCCAGCTGATGGACTGAACAGCGCTCTGCGCAGAACACCAAGGAGAAATGAAATGAAGCGAATCGCCATCGTCGGCGCGGGCCAGTCGGGCCTGCAACTGGGGCTCGGCCTGCTCTCGGCAGGCTACGAGGTCACGATGTTCAGCAACCGCACGGGCGAAGACATCCGCCGCGGCAAGGTGATGTCGAGCCAGTGCATGTTCGACACCTCGCTGCAGATCGAGCGCGACCTGGGCCTGGACCACTGGGCGAGCGTTTGCCCCACAGTGGACGGCATCGGCCTGGCCGTGCCGCACCCCGAGCAGAAGGGCGCCAAGGCCATCGACTGGGCCGCGCGCCTGAACGCGAGCGCGCAGTCGGTCGACCAGCGCGTGAAGATCCCGGCGTGGATGGACGAATTCCAGAAGAAGGGCGGCGAGCTCGTCTTCAAGGACGCAGGCATCGACGAGCTGGAAGCGTGCACGCAGCGCCACGACCTCACGCTGGTGGCGAGCGGCAAGGGCGAGATCTCCAAGCTCTTCGAGCGCGACGCGCACAGGTCGCCCTACGACAAGCCGCAGCGCACGCTGGCGCTCACCTATGTGAAGGGCATGGCGCCGCGCGCGCCGTTCTCGGCGGTGTGCTTCAACCTGATTCCCGGCGTGGGCGAATACTTCGTGTTCCCGGCGCTCACCACGACGGGGCCGTGCGAGATCATGGTGTTCGAAGGCGTGCCCGGCGGCCCGATGGACTGTTGGGCCGACGTGAAGACGCCCGAGGAACATCTCGCGCGCAGCAAGTGGATCCTGGACACCTTCACACCATGGGAGGCCGAGCGCTGCAAGGACATCGAGCTGACCGACGACAACGGCATCCTCGCGGGCCGCTTCGCGCCGACGGTGCGCAAGCCCGTGGCAACGCTGCCATCGGGCCGCAAGGTGCTGGGCCTGGCCGACGTGGTGGTGCTCAACGATCCGATCACGGGGCAGGGCTCGAACAACGCGGCCAAGTGCGCCGACACGTACCTCAAAAGCATCCTCGCGCGCGGCGACGGCGCGGCCGATGCGGCCTGGATGCAGCAGACCTTCGACCGCTACTGGTTCGGCTACGCGCAATGGGTCACGCAGTGGACCAACATGCTGCTCGCGCCGCCGCCGCCCCATGTGCTCAACCTGCTCGGCAGCGCCGGTGGGGTGCCGCCGCTGGCGAGCGCTTTCGCCAACGGCTTTGACGATCCGCGCACCTTCTTCCCGTGGTTCGCGGACCCCGCAGAGTCGGAGCGCTACATCGCCACCTGCGCGGCCGTCGCGTAACCCGGAGCGAGCGCATGAAGCAGCGACGCGTGGCCATCGTTGGCGCCGGGCAGTCCGGCATGCAGCTCGCGCTCGGCCTGCAGCGCGCGGGGCACGAGGTGACGGTGTTCTCCAACCGCTCGGCGCGCGAGATTCTCGAAGGGCCGGTGATGTCCAGCCAGTGCATGTTCGAGACTGCGCTGCAGACCGAGCGCGAACTGGAACTGGATGGGTGGGCCGGCGCATGCCCCGCCATCGAAGGCATCGGCATCGCGGTGCGCAACCCCGAGGGCGGCAAGGCCATCGAATGGCACGCGCGGCTCGATGGGCCCGCGCAGTCGGTCGACCAGCGGCTCAAGATCCCCGCGTGGATGGCCGAGTTCGAAAAGCGCGGCGGGCAGCTGGTGCTGAAAGACGTGGGCCTCGACGACCTGGAGACCTGCGCGCAGACGCACGACCTCGTGGTCGTGGCGAGCGGCAAGGGCGAGATCTCGAAGCTTTTCGAGCGCGACGATGCGCGCTCGCCGTGCGACCAGCCGCAGCGCGTGCTGGCGCTCACCTACGTGAAGGGCATGAAGTCGGCCGATTCGTATGCGCGCGTGTGCTTCAACCTGATTCCGGGTGTGGGCGAGTACTTCGTGTTCCCGGCGCTGACCACGACAGGGCCCTGCGAGATCATGGTGTTCGAAGGCGTGCCCGGCGGCCCGATGGACTGCTGGACCGATGTGAAGACGCCGCAAGAGCATCTCGCGCGCAGCAAGCAGATCCTCGAGACCTTCCTGCCGTGGGAGGCCGAGCGCTGCACGCACATCGAGCTGACCGACGACCACGGCATCCTCACGGGCCGCGTCACGCCGACGGTGCGCAAGCCCGTGGCAACGCTGCCATCGGGCCGCAAGGTGCTGGGCCTGGCCGATGCGGTGGTGCTCAACGATCCGATCACGGGGCAGGGCGCCAACAACGCGGCCAAGTGCGCCGACATTTACCTGAAGCGCATTCTCGAACACGGCGACGCGCCGTTCGACGCCGCCTGGATGCAGGAGACCTTCGACCGCTACTGGGAGGGCTACGCGCGCTGGGCCACCGACTGGACGAACAGCCTGCTCGCGCCGCCAACCTCGCACCTGCAGAAGCTGCTGCAGAGTGCGACCCACATGCCCGCGGTGGCGAGCACCATCGTCAATGGCTTCGACGATCCGCGCGTCTTCGCGCCGTGGTGGTTCGACGCCGCGGAGGCCGACCGCTTTCTCGAAACCCGGGCGCGCGAGGCGGCCGTGGACCGCTTCGACCGGCGCGACTTCCGCAAGGCGCTCGGCCAGTTCAGCACCGGGGTGACGGTCATCACTACCCGCGCCATCGACGGCCGCCGCGTGGGCATGACCGCCAATTCGTTCTCCTCGGTCTCGCTCGATCCGCCGCTGGTGCTGTGGAGCCTCGCGCGGCAGGCGCCGAGCGTGGCCGATTTCACCGGCGCCAGCCACTTCGCGATCAATGTGCTCGCGGCGAACCAGCATCACCTGTCGCGGCAGTTTTCCACGCCGCAGGCGGACAAGTTCGCCAGCGTCGACTGCTGCGAGGGCACGGCCGGCGTGCCGCTGCTGGAGGGCGCCATCGCGCGCTTCGTCTGCCGCAACGTGAAGCAGTACGACGGCGGCGACCACCTCATTTTCATCGGCGAGGTGGAGCGCTACGATCGCCTGGACGGCGAGCCGCTGGTCTTTCATTCGGGCTACTACCAGGTGACGACCAGGCACCCCGAATGCATGCAGTGAGGCACGCGGCCCCGCACCACCCTCTCACCTCACCCCACGGAGCAGTTCACATGCAGCAAAAAATCCGCATCCAGGCCACCGACGGCAGCGGCAGTTTCAACGGCTATCTCGCACTGCCCAAGGGCGGCAGCGGCCCCGGCCTGGTGATCGCGCAGGAAATCTTCGGCATCAACCACACGATGCGCGAGGTGGCCGACTACTACGCCGAAGAAGGCTACGTCGTGCTGGTGCCCGACCTCTTCTGGCGCCAGGAGCCCGATGTCGAACTCGGCTACAGCGAGGCCGACTGGCAGCGCGCGTTCGCGCTCTACGGCGGCTTCGACGAGGCCAAGGGCATGGAAGACATGCAGGCCGCGATCACGGCGCTGCGCCAGCGGCCCGAAGTGCAGCACAAGAAGGTCGGCGTGCTGGGCTTTTGCCTCGGCGGCAAGCTCGCGTACCTGGCGGCCTGCCGCACCGATGCGGACGTGGCCGTGGGCTACTACGGCGTGGGCATCGACGCCGCGCTCGGCGAGGCCGATCAGATCAAGCGCCCGCTCACGCTGCACATCGCCGAGCTCGACAAGTTCTGCCCGCCCGAGGCGCGCGACCGCATCGTGCAGACGCTGCAAGGCCGGCCCGGCGTTTCGCTCTACGTGTACCCCGGCATGGACCATGCCTTCGCACGCAACGGCGGCGAGCACTTCCACAAGCCCTCGGCGCTGATGGCGCACGAGCGCAGCATCGCCGCGCTCAAGGGCGCGATCGGCCCGAACTACGATCTCTCGGCGCTCTGGGACAAGCACTGCGAGTACGAGTTCGGCACGCGCAACGTCGACGACACGATGGGCACCATGGTCGCCGAGCCGTATGTGAACCACATCCCGACCATGACGGGCGGCGTGGGCCACAAGGCGCTGCACGCGTTCTATACGAACCACTTCGTCAACAGCAATCCGCCCGATACCTCGCTGGTGCCGATTTCGCGCACCGTGGGCGCCTCGCAGGTGGTCGACGAGATGCTGTTCTGCTTCACGCACACCACCGAAATCCCGTGGATGCTCCCGGGCGTGCCGCCGACCGGCAAGCGCGTGGAGATCCCGCTGCTCGCGGTCATCAAGTTCCGCGGCGACAAGCTCTACCACGAGCACATCTACTGGGACCAGGCCAGCGTGCTGGTGCAGGTGGGCCTGCTCGATGCGAAGCTGCTGCCGGTGGCGGGCATCGAGACGGCGCGCAAG
Organism: Variovorax sp. AC194; assembly: GCF_979257995.1. Classification (NCBI taxonomy): domain Bacteria; kingdom Pseudomonadati; phylum Pseudomonadota; class Betaproteobacteria; order Burkholderiales; family Comamonadaceae; genus Variovorax; species Variovorax sp. AC194. Next base: position 1,585,531 of record NZ_OZ409823.1, read on the forward strand.
CTGCTGGACGAGACGCTGCCGTCGAACACCTTGATGCGCGAGAGGGGCTAGGCCGCGGCTGGGGCTGGGCGGGCTAGGCCGCTCAAGCCGCCGGAAGAAACTTCCTGACATGCGCCGCGAATGCAGCCGTCAACGCTGTCGGCGCCTCGCGGTCGAACGCCAGCGTGACCCCGACGCTCGGCAGATCGGGAAACCCTTGCGCTGGGGTGAGGATCTGCAGGTCGTCGGGAACGGCCGTGCGCGTGAGCACGATGACGGCCTGGCCCGAGCGCGCCATGCCGACCAGGCCCGAGAGGCTGCTGCTGGCATAGGCGAGCCGGTAGGCGCGGCCCGCGGCTTCGAGCGCTTGCCTGGGCAGCCGGTGGTCCAGCGCATCGGGTGCGCCCAGCGCGAGCGGCAGCGGGTCCAGCGACGCGGCAACGCCGTCGCGGTGCGCCACCCACACGAGCGGCTCGTGGCGGATCACGTCGCCGGCCGTGTCACTCGCCACCGACACCAGCGCCAGGTCCACCGCGTGCCGCGCCAGGAGCTCTTGCAGCCGCGGCGTCGGCGCGCACATCACTTCCAGCTGCACGCGCGGATGCAGGCTCGCGAAGCTCTGCAAGAGGTACGGCAGGAAGACGACCGCATAGTCGTCAGGGCAACTGAAGCGCAGCACGCCCGACAGCTGCTCGCCGCGCAGCTCGGCCAGCGCCTCGTCGTGCTTGCGCAGCAGTTCGCCCGCGCGCACGAGGAGCCGCTCGCCGGTCGCGGTGAGCGTGACGCCTCGGCCGGTGCGGTGCAAGAGCGGCTGCTCGACGATGCCTTCGAGCCGCTGCATCTGCATGCTCAGCGCCGACTGCGTGCGCCCCACGCGCACGGCCGCCTGGCCCAGCACGCCGGTCTCGGCGATGGCGACGAAGCTGCGCAAGAGGTCGATGTCCAGCGACTGGCTCACGGCATGAATTCTCCTGATAGCTGATGTCAAAACAATTCGCTTCCCGGCGGAGGCGCCCCTGCGTAATGTGCGTCATTTTGATCGGCACGCATCGACATGAGCAGCAACGACGACCCCAAGTTCTGGCAGCAGGCCCGGCAGCACCTGGTGCGCTACGGCGGCACCTTCGAGCCGTTGATCATCGAGCGCGCACAGGGCTGCTTCGTCTACGACGCCGATGGCCGCGGCATCCTGGATTTCACCTCGGGCCAGATGAGCGCGCTGCTGGGGCATTCGCACCCTGACATCGTCGCGGTGGTCACCGAGCAGATCCGCTCGCTCGACCACCTCTTCAGCGGCATGCTGTCGCGGCCGGTGGTGGCGCTCGCCGCAGAGATCGCGCGGCACGCGCCGCCGGGGCTGGAGCGCTGCCTCCTGCTGAGCACCGGCGCGGAGTCGAACGAGGCGGCGCTGCGCATGGCCAAGCTGGTGACGGGCCGGCACGAGGTGGTGGCCTTCACGCAGTCGTGGCACGGCATGACGGGCAGCGCGGCCGCGGCCACCTACAGCGCCGGCCGCAAGGGCTACGGGCCGGCCGCGGCGGGCTCGCTGGCCATACCGGCGCCCAACGCCTACCGGCCGCGCTTCGCGACGCCGGACGGCGCGCTCGACTGGCGCCGCGAACTCGACGACGGCTTCGAGCAGGTCGACCGGCAGTCCACCGGCGCGCTGGCCGCCTTCATCGCCGAGCCCATCCTCAGCAGCGGCGGCATCCTGGAGCTGCCGCCCGGCTACATGGCGGCGCTCAAGCAGAAGTGCCAGGAGCGCGGCATGCTGCTGATCCTGGACGAGGCGCAGACCGGCGTCGGGCGCACCGGCCTCATGTTCGCGTGCGAGCGCGACGGCGTTGCGCCCGACATCCTCACGCTCTCCAAGACGCTGGGCGCGGGCCTGCCGCTCGCGGCGATGGTGACGACCGCCGCCATCGAGGAGGAGGCCCACGCGCGCGGCTTCCTCTTCTACACGACGCACGTCTCCGATCCGCTGCCGGCCGCGGTCGGGCTGAAGGTGCTGGAGGTGGTGGAGCGCGACGGGCTGGTCGAGCGCGCGCGTGTCGCGGGCGCGCGTCTTGAAAAGGGACTGCGGGAGCTTCAGTCGCGCCACGCATGCATCGGCGACGTGCGCGGCCGCGGCCTGCTGCTCGGGCTGGAAGTGGTCGCCAGCCGCGAGACGCGCGAGCCGGCCTTCGAACTGGGCGAAGCCGTCACACGCGAGTGCATGAAGCTCGGCCTGAGCATGAACATCGTGAAGCTGCCCTCGATGGGCGGCGTGTTCCGCATCGCGCCGCCGCTGACGATCAGCGACAGCGAGATCGATCTGGGCCTGGAGCTGCTCGACAAGGCGATCGCGACGGCGGTTCGCGGCGCGTAGCGAACGCAGAAAGCCCCGGCGTCGGTGCCGGGGCCCGCGCTCAGCTCATCAGCTCATCAGCTCAAAGGCCCAGCGCCTTCGCCACGCCCGCGCCGTAGGCCGGATCGGCCTTGGTGCAGTTGTCGATGTGCCGGCGCTTGATGAATTCCGGCGCATCGCCCATCGCGCGCGCCGTGTTGCCGAACAGCGCCTCCTGCTGCTCGGGCTTCATCAGGCGGAACAGGTCACCCGGCTGCTTGTAGTAGTCGGCGTCGTCCTCGCGGAAATTCCAGAAGTCCGCATCGCCGCGCAGCTTGAGCGGCGGCTCGCGGAAGTCGGGTTGCTCCTGCCACTGGCCGAAGCTGTTGGGCTCGTAGTGCAGCGTGCCGCCGTAGTTGCCGTCCACGCGCATCGTGCCGTCGCGGTGGTTGCTGTGCACCGGGCAGCGCGCGGCGTTCACCGGGATCTGGTGGTGGTTCACGCCCAGTCGGTAGCGCTGCGCATCCGAGTAGGCGAAGAGGCGCGCCTGCAGCATCTTGTCGGGCGACACGCTGATGCCGGGCACGAGGTTGTTGGGCGCGAAGGCGCTCTGCTCCACGTCGGCGAAGAAGTTCTCGGGGTTGCGGTTCAACTCCATCACACCCACCTCGATCAGCGGGTAGTCCTTCTTGGGCCAGACCTTGGTGAGGTCGAAGGGGTGGTAGGGCACCTTCTCGGCATCGGCTTCGGCCATCACCTGCACGTACAGCGTCCACTTGGGGAAGTCGCCGCGGCCGATCGAGTCGAACAGGTCGCGCTGGTGGCTCTCGCGGTCGCCGCCCACCAGGGCCGAGGCCTCGGCGTCGGTGAGGTTCTCGATGCCCTGCTGCGTCTTGAAGTGGAACTTGACCCAGAAGCGCTCGTTGGCCGCGTTGACGAAGCTGTAGGTGTGCGAGCCGAAGCCATGCATGTGGCGGTAGCTGGAAGGAATGCCGCGGTCGCTCATCACGATGGTGACCTGGTGCAGCGCCTCGGGCAGCAGCGTCCAGAAGTCCCAGTTGTTGGTGGCGCTGCGCATGTTGGTCTTGGGGTCGCGCTTCACAGCCTTGTTGAGGTCCGGAAACTTGCGCGGGTCGCGCAGGAAGAACACCGGCGTGTTGTTGCCCACCAGGTCCCAGTTGCCTTCCTCCGTGTAGAACTTGAGCGCGAAGCCGCGGATGTCGCGCTCGGCATCGGCCGCGCCGCGCTCGCCGGCCACGGTAGTGAAGCGGGCGAACATCTCGGTCTTCTTGCCCACGGCGGCAAAGAGCTTGGCGCGGGTGTACTTCGTGATGTCGTGCGTGACGGTGAAGGTGCCGAAAGCGCCCGAGCCCTTGGCGTGCATGCGGCGCTCGGGAATGATCTCGCGGTTCAGGTTGGCCAGCTTCTCGAGCAGCCACACGTCCTGCATCAGCACGGGGCCCCGCGGGCCGGCGGTGAGGCTGTTCTGGTTGTCGACCACGGGCGCGCCGAAGGCGGTGGTCAGCGGGGTCTTTTTGGAATCATCGGTGGGATTGGTCATGGGTGTCCGTCTTTTGGGGATGAAAGCGGTGCCACTCTACGTTCATTCGATGGCGGTTCACAACCTCGCCCTATGGCCATGCGGGGCGCTTGCCCGAAAGGGGGAGCGCGGTGGCATACGAAAGGATGAGTGCGCCCTCACGCCGCGCCGTCATGTCACGCCTTCACGCCGCATCGTCGAAACCGTGGAACGTCGCGAACGCCTGCACCGGGTCCCTGGGCATCGCAAGGCGGTGCAACGGCGCATCGGTCTGCGCGTAGCCCAGCGACATGCCGCACACCACCGTCTGGCCCGCGGGCAATTGCAGGCATTCGCGGATGACCGGTTCGTGCCGCACGAAAGACACCTGCGGGCAGGTGTCGAGCCCGCGCGCCTTGGCCGCGAGCATGAAGGTCTGCAGGAACATGCCGTAGTCGGCCCAGCTGTGCGGCATCAGCCGCTCGTCGATCGTGAAGATGAGGCCGATGGGCGCATCGAAGAACAGGTAGTTGCGCCCCGTCTGCGTGTAGCGCGCGGCCGCATCCGCGCGGTCGATGCCCAGCGTCGTGTAGTAGCGCGCGCCGAAATCCGATTGCCGCGACCTGCACGGCGCGGGCAGCTCGTCGGGAAAGTGCCGCGAGGCCGGCAGGTCGTCGCGCTCGTGCGAGCGCAGCAGCGCCTGGCTGAACCGGCGCTTGGCGTCGCCTTCGAGCACGTGCACCGACCAGGGCTGCGTGTTCGAGTTGCTCGGCGCGCAGCGCGCGACCTCGAGGATTTCCACCACCAGCGCCTTGGGAACCGGTGTGGGCTGGAAGGCGCGAACCGCCGCGCGCGAGCGGATGACCTCGTCGACAACGCCTCGCGCCGCGTCGTCCTTGGGGGGAGCTTTCGTCATGGCGCGATGCTCGCACGCAGGTGCGCGGCTGCCCATTGAAACTTGCACAGCATGGGTATGCACGCCGTCGGATTTGGGTGGGTTACCCCTTAGCTCACGCTGCGCGAGAGGCCCTCGCCGCGCGTGGATTCCGCGAGTTCCGTGAGCTGCTCCCGGAGCCAGACGTGGGCCGGATCGTGTTCGTGGCGCCGGTGCCAGATCGCGCGCAGGCTCCCGTTCGCCACCTCGTAGGGCAGCGGCTTTGCATGCAGGTCGCCGCGGCGCACGAAGGCCTCGGCGAGCGGCGCGGGCACGATGGAAACCATGTCGGTGCCCAGCAGCAGATCGGGCACCGCGAGCGAGTGCGGCACCGTGATGCGGTAGCGCGGGCGCCGGCCGATGGCCGCGAGCGCATCTTCCAGCGCCTGCCGGTCGAACATCTCCGACTGGCGCGCCAGCCCGCGCTCGACGATGTAGCCGCTCACCGCGCCTTCCTCCTGGCCGCCGAGCGACACGGTCACCAGCGGAAATTCCGCCAGGTCTTCCACGCGCAGCCGGCGACGACGCAGCGGATGGCCCTTGCGCATGACCAGCACGTCCTCCTGCGTCCACACGGGCCCGCTCTGGAAGCGCGGCGGCACCTCCGCGAAGATGCCGATCGCCAGGTCGATGCGGCCCACGTCGATCTGCTCGGCCAGATCGAGCCGCGTGGACGGCCGCACGACCAGGTCCACTGCCGGCGCGAGGGCGTTCACGCGGTGGCTCAGGTCCACCAGCAGCACCGAGGTCACGTAGTCGTTCGCAGCCAGCACGAAGGTGCGCGAGGCGGTGGCGGGATCGAAGGGCTGCACGCCCAGCGTGTCGTGGATGCTGCGCAGGGCCTCCCGCAGCGGCGCGGCCACGGCCAGTGCGCGCGCGGTGGGCTCCATGCCGCGGGCGGTGCGGATGAAGAGCTCGTCCTGCAGCGCTTCGCGCAGGCGCGACAGCGCATGGCTGATCGCGGACTGGCTCAGGTGCAGGCGCTTGCCCGCGCGCAGCAGGTTCTGGTCCTCGAAGACGGCATCGAAGACGCGCAGCAGGTTCAGGTCCATCCGGCTCGGGTTCACCGCCATCTCGTTCTCCTCATGTTGCACGCGCTGCATTGTCGTGTTGCAGATTCATCGCTTCCAGTGGCGGATGCCCGGTGGCACCGTTCGCCCATGCGTTGCCGTCGAACCGGAACATCGCCGAGACAGGGCCGAGACAACCAACTGGAGCAATCATGGTGCATCACATTTCGAGGCGGACTTTCGCCAAACGCGCTGCGTGTCTCGTGCCGGGCGCGGCGCTGCTGCCGGCTCTCGCATTCGCGCAGGGCGATGCGGCGATGGGGCGGCTGATCGTGGGCTATCCGCCCGGCGGCACGCTCGACCAGACCGCGCGGCGCCTGACCGAAGCGTGGCGCACGCAGGGCCGGCCGTACCTGGTGGACAACCGGCCGGGCGCCGCCGGGCGCATTGCCAATGCGCAGCTCAAGCGCGAGAAGCCGGACGGCAGCGTGCTCCTGTGCACGCACACCTCGGCCATGACGATCTACCCGCACGTGTACACCCGCCTCGCGTACGACCCCGCGAAGGATTTCAGGCCCGTCGCCTTGCTGTCCTCCGCGGCCTGCGCCCTGGCCGTGAGCAGCGCGGTGCCGCCCGAGGTGAAGACGCTGGCCGACTACGTGCGCTGGCTCCAGCGCACCGAGACCGGACGCACCTACGCATCGCCCGCGGCCGGCTCGCTCGCGCAGTTCCTGGGCTACCGCTTTTCGCAGGCGGCGGGCGTGCCGCTCACGCACGTGGCCTATCGCGGCTCCGCGCCCGCGGTGCAGGACCTGCTGGGCGGCCAGATTCCCGCCTACCTCGGCTTCGTGGGCGACTTCCTGCAGTACCTGGACAGCGGCAAGCTGCGCCTCCTGGCCGTGACCAGCGAACGCCGCTCGCGCTTTCTGAAAAACGTGCCGACCTTCGCGGAGCAGGGCTTCGAGACCGTGACCGGGCTCGAGAGCTACGGCGTCTACGCACCGGCCGCCACGCCGGAGAAAACGGCGGCCGCGCTCGCCGAAGCCACGCAGGCCGCATCGCGCGACAGCACGCTCATCGCCGGCCTCTCGCAGATCGGCCTGGAAGTGGCCTACCTCGGGCCGGCCGACTGCGTGCGCCTCATCGCCGCCGAGCAGGAGCGATGGAAGCCGGTGGTCGCGGCCTCCGGCTTCAAGGCCGACGAGTAAGGCGGGCAAGCAAGAAAACCCCTCAAGCAGAAAAAGGAAAAAACACCCATGACCGACCAGGAACAACTGATCGAGACCAGCCTTCCGTTCCTCGCGGAAATCCAGAACATGACCACGGGCACCGAGGTGGAGCAGTGGCTCAACGCCACCTACCCGCCGGGCTCGCCGCTCTACGACGCGCTGGCCGCGCTGGTGCAGGCGGGCGTGCGCGACGGCTGGGCCGCCAACGTCGAGATCCAGGGGCGCAAGTACCGGCGCGCGCGGCTGTGCGATCCGTCGGCGCGCACGTTCGGCTTCAGCATCACCGCGGTCTACATGGACAGCGCGGACAACACGCAGGGCAACCCCGAGGAGAGCTTTCGCGGCGACTACCACGCGCACCCCTACGGCGAATTCAACATGGTGGTGCCGCTGAACGACGGCGCCGCGCTGGCGGGGCCCAACGGGTGGTGCTACGGCGGATGGACCGCGCCCGCGCCGGGGAGCCATCACTATCCGGAGGCCAAGGGCGGCGCTGTCATCGCGCTGTTCTATCTGCCGGCGGGGCGGATTTCGTACGACATGAAGGCGCCGGGCATCGCGTCGTAGCGCACGCGTCGCACAAGTCTTGTTCAGGCCTCGCTGGCCGCGGCTTCCGCTGCGATCCAGCTCTCGAAATCGCGCACGCGCTGGGGCACCGGCCGGTCCGCGCGCCAGGCCATGAAGTAGCCGCCCTCGGTGGGCACGCGCAGGTCGAAGGGCGCCGCCAGCCGGCCGCTGGCCAGGTCGTCGCGCACGAACGCGAAGAGGCCCACCATCACGCCCAGCTCCTCGGCCGCCGCCTGGTAGGCCATGGCGGCGTTCTCGAACTGCAGGCCGCGCCGCGTGTCGATGCCGGGCGCACCGGCCGCCGCGAGCCAGGTCTGCCAGTCGTGCGGCCGGTTGAGCGAACTGAGCAGCGCCTGGTGCGCGAGATCGGCCGGCGCCTTCAGCGGCGGCTCGCGCCGCAGCAGCGCCGGCGCGCACACCGGCAGCAGCGTCTCGCGGAACAGCAGCCGGTAGCCGGGGCCGACCGGCGGGCTCGGCTCCGAGTGGATGCTCACGTCGATGTCGTCGCGATCGAAATCGGTCGGCTTGTGCGAGGTGGTGATCTGCACGTCGATGCGCGGATGCAGCGCATGAAAGCGCGCGAGCCGCGGAATCAGCCAGCGGATCGCAAACGTCGGCGGCAGCTTGATGCGCAGCAGCCATTCGTCGGGGCTCTGCTGCTGCAGCTGGCGGGTGCCGTGCTCGATCTGGTCGAGGGCCACCCGCATGCTCGCGAAATAGCTCTCGCCCGCGGGCGTGAGGCGGATGCCGTGCCGTCCGCGCTCGAAGAGCTGCACCCCGAGCCAGTCTTCCAGCGTGGCGATGTGACGGCTGACGGCGCCCTGCGTCACGAACAGCTCCTGCGCGGCGCGCGTGAAGTTGCCGCAGCGCGCGGCCGCCTCGAAGGCGCGCAAGGCGTTGAGCGGGGGCAGTTTGCGTGTCATGGGGTATGAAGTTTACTCATGCCTGCATGCCTTTATTGTGATTGCGAGGCGTGCGGGTCGAGGCATAGCATGCGCTCATTACAAAGACAGGAGACACGCGATGACGATGAAGAAACTGCATGCCTGCTTGCATTCTTGCCTGATGACCGCGGTGCTGCTCGGCGCGCACGGCGCGGCATCGGCCGATGACTCGGCCGCCAAGGGCTATCCCGCCCAGCCCATCAAGCTGATGGTGCCGTGGCCCGCGGGCGGCGGCGTGGACACCACCGCGCGCATCGTGTCCGAGCTCTTGGGCCATCGCCTGGGCCAGCCCTTCGTGGTGGACAACCGCGCGGGCGCGGGCGGCAACATCGGCACCGAGCTCGCGGCGCGGCAGAAGGCCGATGGCTACAACCTGCTGATGTCCTCGATCAGCCCGAACGCGGTCAACATCAGCCTCTACACCAAGCTGGGCTTCGATCCGGTGAAGGACTTCGAGCCGATCGTCTACGTCTCGGCCGTGCCCAACATCCTGGTGGTGCCGGCCAACTCGCCGTTCAAGACGGTCAAGGACGTGATCGACGCGGCGCGCGCGAACCCGGGCAAGCTCAACTACGGCTCGGGCGGCATCGGCTCCTCGCAGCATCTGGCCGCGGTGCAGTTCGCCGCCGCCGCGAAGATCGACATCGTGCACGTGCCCTACAAGGGCACCGCGCCGGCCGAGGCCGACCTCGCGGCGGGCCATGTCTCGCTGATGCTCGACACCACCACCTGCCTGCCCTTCATCGCCGGCGGCCGCATGCGCGCGCTGGCCGTGGCCTCCAAGGTGCGCAACCCGGCGCTCCCCGATGTGCCGACCTTCGACGAGGTGGGCCTGAAGGGCGTCTACGCCTCGTCGTGGTACGGCCTCTCGGCGCCGGCCGGCACGCCGCGCCCGATCATCGACAAGCTCAACGCCGAGGCCAACGCGGTGCTCAAGTCGCCCGAGTTGCAGAAGCGCATGGCCGCCTTCGGCGCCGAGGTCGGCGGCGGCACGCCCGAGGACTTCGGCCGCTTCATGGCGAGCGAGACCAAGCGCTATGCGGAGATCGTGCGCATCTCCGGCGTGAAGCTCGACTGATCGTTTCTTCCTTTTCTCCTTTCCCCTCATGTCCCTCGCTCCCCGCACCCTCTTCGACAAGATCTGGCAGCCGCACGTGGTGACGCAGCGCGACGACGGCCAGAGCCTGCTGTACGTCGACCGCCACCTGGTGCAGGACGGCTCCGCGCCGGCCTTCGAGATGCTGCGCCAGCGCGGCCTTCCCGTGCGCCGCCCGGAGCGTGCCTTCGCCACGCCCGACCACTACGTGCCCACCGGCTCGCGCGCGCTCGCCGACATCGCCGACCCCGAGAAGCGCGCGATGGCACAAGCGCTGCAGGACGACAGCGCGGCCGCTGGCATCCGCTTCTTCGGCCTCGATGATCTGCGCCAGGGCATCGTGCATGTGGTGGGCCCGGAGCAGGGCCTGAGCCTGCCGGGCAGCGTGATCGTCTGCGGCGACAGCCACACCGCCACGCACGGCGCGCTCGGCGCGCTGGCCTTCGGCATCGGCGCCTCGGAAGTGGCGCACGTGCTCGCCACGCAGACGCTGTGGCAGCGCAAGCCCCGCACGCTGCGCGTGACGATCGACGGGCGGCTGTCCGAGGGCGTTTCGGCCAAGGACATCATCCTGGCGGTCATCGCGCGGCTGGGCGCTGCGGGCGGCACGGGGCACGTCATCGAATACGCGGGCGAAGCGATCCGCGCGCTCTCGATGGCGGGGCGCATGACGGTGTGCAACATGTCCATCGAGGCCGGCGCGCGCGCGGGCATGGTGGCGCCCGACGACACCACCTTCGAATGGCTCGCGGGCCGGCCCGAGGCGCCGCAGGGCGCCGCGTGGGACGAGGCCGTCGCGCGCTGGCGCGAGCTGCCCAGCGACGAGGGCGCGGTGTTCGACGCCGAGCTGCGCCTCTCGGCCGGCGACATCGCGCCGATGGTCACCTGGGGCAACAGCCCCGAGGACGCGCTGCCGATCACCGGCCGCGTGCCCGACCCCGCCGACGCCACCACCGCCGAGCGCCGCGCATCGATGCAGCGCACGCTCGCCTACATGGGTCTCGAAGCGGGGCAGATGCTCGACGAGGTGGCGGTCGACCGCGTCTTCATCGGCTCCTGCACCAACGGCCGCATCGAGGACATGCGCAGCGCCGCCGAGGTGGTGCGCGGGCGGCGCGTGGCCGAGGGCGTAGAGGCCTGGGTCGTGCCCGGCTCGGGCCTCGTGAAGCAGCAGGCCGAGGCCGAGGGGCTCGACGCCGTGTTCCGCGCGGCGGGCCTGCAGTGGCGCCATGCCGGCTGCTCGATGTGCCTGGGCACCAACGGCGACCAGGTGGCCGCGGGCCAGCGCTGCGCCTCGACCTCCAACCGCAACTTCGTCGGCCGCCAGGGGCCGGGTTCGCGCACGCACCTCATGAGCCCGGCGATGGCCGCGGCCGCCGCCATCACAGGGCGGCTCACCGACGTGCGCAGCCTGCTCGCATCGCACTGACGACAACCTTCGAACAGCCATCCCATGGAAGCTTTCACACGACTCGAAGCGCTCGCGGCACCGCTGCCGCGCGCCAACATCGACACCGACCAGATCGTGCCCGCGCTGTACCTGCAGAAGCCGCGCTCCGACAACTTCGGCGACTATCTTTTTCATGACGTGCGGCACGACGTGCATGGCCGGCGGCGCGATGAATTCGTGCTCAACGCGCCGGTGTATGCCGATGCGCGCATCCTGGTGGCCGGTCCTAATTTCGGCTGCGGCTCGTCGCGCGAGCACGCGGTCTGGGCGCTGTACGACGGCGGCTTTCGCGCGGTGATCGCGCCGAGCTTCGGCGACATCTTCTTCAGCAATGCGTTGAAGAACGGCCTCTTGCCGGTGCGCCTGCCCGAAGCCGTGGTGCAGCGAATGCTGGACGACCTGCTCGCCGCACCCGGCACGCGCATGACCGTCGATTTGCGCACGCAGACCGTCACCGGCCCGCACGAGCGCGTCGAGCCCTTCCGCATCGACCCGTTCCCGCGCCAGTGCCTGCTCGAAGGCCTGGACGAAATCGACTACACGCTGGCGCAGCACGCGGCCATCGACGCATTCGAGCAAGGCCGCGCGCGCGGCGCGGCTCCTCTTTGAAGTGTGACCCTGAAAGGTTTGAAATGAAGATTGCAGTGATGCCGGGCGACGGCATTGGCGGCGAGGTCACGGCGCAGGCCGTGAAGGTGCTCAAGGCGGTGGTGGGCCACGGCCAATCGCTCGAACTGGTGGAAGCGGCGATCGGGCAGGCCGGCATCGACGCCGCCGGCGATCCGCTGCCCGCGGCCACGAGCGAGATCGCGCGCAAGGCCGACGCCATCTTGTTCGGCTCGGCCGGCATGCCCGGCGACGAGGAGATCCCGTTCATGATGCGGCCGGGCGCGAGCCTGCTGCGCTTGCGCAAGGAGCTGGGGCTCTTCGCGAACTTCCGGCCGGCTTTTCTTTTCCCCGAGCTGATCGGCGCTTCGACGCTCAAGCCCGAGGTGGTCGACGGGCTCGACCTGATGATCCTGCGCGAGCTCACCGGCGACGTGTATTTCGGCGAGCCGCGCGGCAGCGGCCTCAACGCCAACGGCGAGCGCGAGGCCTTCAACACGATGCGCTATTCGGAGCCCGAAATCGAGCGCATCGCGCACGTCGCGTTCCGCACCGCACGCGCGCGCAGCCGCAAGCTCTGCTCGGTCGACAAGGCCAACGTGCTCGAGGTGATGCAGCTGTGGCGCGAGGTGGTCACGCGCGTGGGCAAGGACTATCCGGACGTCGAGCTCACGCACCTCTTCGTCGATGCGGCGGCGATGCAGCTGATGCGCACGCCCAGGCAGTTCGACGTGATCGTCACCGGCAACATCTTCGGCGACATCCTCTCGGACGCCGCCGCGATGCTCACCGGCTCCATCGGCATGCTGCCCTCGGCGTCGATGGCGGCGGGCAGCTTCGGGCTGTACGAGCCGGTGCACGGCACCGCGCCCGATATCGCGGGCAAGAACCTGGCGAACCCGCTGGCCTCGATCCTGTCGATGGCGATGATGCTGCGCTTCTCGTTCGACCAGGCGGGCAATGCGCAGCGCGTGGAGGGCGCCGTGCGCCGCGTGCTGGCCGAGGGCCTGCGCACCGGCGACATCTTCCAGCCCGGCTGCACGCGCGTGGGCACCCAGGAGATGGGCGATGCGGTGGTGGCGGCGCTCGGCAAGGCCGCGGCCTAGGGTCTGACGCAGCACCAGCACCAGCACCGGGATGTGCGGGTGCGCGAGCCCATGAGGTGTGTGCGCGATGCGCTCAGGGGCCGCGCTTGGGCCAGTGGTGGCGCGTGCCGCCCGCGCGGCGGTCGGCCTTTTCCGGCACCACGCCCTGCGCGCTCAATTCGGTGCCACGCGATTCGAGCCGGCGCAGGCACTGCAGAAAGATCTCGATGTGCGCGGCATCCATGCCGTCGAGCAGTTCGGTGTTCAGGCTCGCGATGCGCGGGAACAGCTCGCCGTAAAGCTGCCGGCCCGAAGGGCTCAGGCGCACATGCACTTCGCGGCGATCCTCGGCGTCCTGGCGGCGCTCCACCAGTTTCTTGTCGGTGAGGCTGCGCAGGCCCCGCGAGGTGCGCACGCGGTCCAGGTCGAGCCGCTCGGCGAGTGCCGAGGGCGTGAGCTCGCCGACCTCCGCGAGCGTGCCGATCATTCCCCATTCGCGGCGCGTGATGCCGAAGCCGCCTTCGACCATGCGCGTTGCCATGCCGCTGCCGGCACGCGCGGCGCGCGAGAGCCGGTACAGGAGCAGGTCGTCCAGGGAACGGGGAGCGCGCAGGGCGCCCGCATCGGGAAAAGCTGACATGGAAATGGCAAGGGGTTGTGGCTGCGCCGCCTCGGCAGCCGATGATGGATTAGATCAACTATTTGTTACCTACGTATAAACAAAGTAACAAAAGCCGGCCTGTCGCCGGAAGCAGGAGATCTCGTGGCCATTGTCTTTTCCCGGCGAAAGCTCACCGCATGGTGCATCGCCGCCTTTGCGGGTTTCGCCGCCGTCGCGTCCGCTCAAGCGCAGAACCTGGACGGCCCGCTCACGCTCGTCGTCGGCTACGCGCCCGGCGGCAGCACCGACCGCATGGCGCGGCTCATCGCCGAACGGCTGAGCCCGAAGCTCGGCGTCGCCGTGACGGTCGAGAACCGCCCCGGCGAAGGCGGCCGGCTCGCGGCCAAGCAGATCAAGCGCGCGACCGCCGCAGAGAACATCCTGATGCTCGGCAATCCGGCCGTGATGCTGATCGCGCCGCTCGTCATCAAGGACGCGGGCTACGACCCCGACAAGGACTTCGTGCCCGTCTCCCAGGTCAGCAGCTACGACTTCGCGCTGGCCGTGGGCAACAAGCTGCAGCTGGACCGCGCGATGTTCCTGGTGGGCCGCCTCTGGGCGCATCCGGAAGAGGCCGTCTTCGGCGTGCCGGCCACCGGCAGCCTGCCGCACTTCTTCGGCCTCATGGTGGGCGATGCGCTGAGCGTGCAGCCGCAGATCAAGGGCTACGGCGGCTCGGCGCCGCTGTCGGCGGACCTGAGCGGCGGCTCACTGCCCATCGCGATCGACACGCTCGATTCGCTCTATGCGCAGCACGTGGCCGGCAAGATCCGCATCCTGGCGGTGTCGGGCAAGAAGCGCGCGAGCTTCGCGCCCTCGGTGCCGACGTTCCGCGAGGCCGGCATGAAGATCGATGCCGACGGCTGGAACACCTTCTTCGCGCCGAGCAGCTTGCCGCAGCCGAAGGTGCAGCTGCTGGCCACGAAGATCCGCGAAGTCATGCAGGACCCGGGGCTGCAGAAGGCAGCCGATGCGCTCTACATCACGCCGGTCGTGAGCACCGCCGCGGAAACCGCGCAGATGCTCAAGGCCTACCGCCAGCAATGGGAACCGGTGGTGCGCCGCTCGGGCTTCGCGCCCTGATCAGTTCGCGAGCGCAAGCAGCGGCACGCCCGCATACGCGAGCCTGAACGCGTAGACGATGGCCGCCGCATAGCCGGCGGTCACCAGCCAGACTGCTGCGCGCCCGAACGGCACGCGCCACATCGCGATCAGCGCGCCGGCCAGCGGCAGCACCTGCTGCGCATGCACGCCGAGAAAATGCGGCACGCGCAGATCGCCGCCGGTGGCCGACCAGCCCAGCACGGGCAGCATCGCGCCGCCCGCGAGCGCGCCGAAGGTCGGGCCTTCGTGCTGGCTGATCGCGATGCCCGCGCCCGCGCCAGCCACGAAGGTCAACACGAGGCCGATCACCGTCGCGAGCCGGTAGGCCGGCGGCAGCGCGCCGCCGTGGCGCGCGAACTGCCAGGCGAGCGGCAAGGCCGTGACATTGAGCGCCAGCGCGCCCACGCCCATCAGCGCGTACATCACGGCGTGGAAGACCGAGCTGTTGTTGAAGTGCGAGGCCTGTCCGAGCGCGGCCTGCAGCGTGATGTAGCCGACCTCGAAGGTGCCAGCGGCGATGACGACGGCGACGATGGCGCGCACCACGGGCGAGTCGCGGCGCTCGCGCGGCAGGTCGCCGACGAGCCAGGCCATGGTGAGTGCATAGAGGCTCACCGAGGCCATGAACTTCAGCGGCTTGACCCACACGCCGACGCCGTTCAGCGTGCGCGGATCGAAGTAGCTCGCCACCAGCGCGGGTACCATGATCGCGAGCAGCAGGCCGCCGAATTCCGCGAGTTGCGGCTGGCGTGTGTAGAGCGCACGCGCGAGCCGCATGGAGGCCGGTGCCACGCGCAGCGCCAGAAAGGCCAGCAGCCCGACCGGTCCGAACAGGAAGGTGAGCGCGAAGCAGGGGATCAGCAGCACCGGCGCGATGCCGGCGCGCTCGCCTTCGCGCGCGATCCAGGTGCCCACGAAGAGATCGAAGGCCAGGTAGTGGAACCACCCTGCGGTGAGCAGGCCCGGATGCTGGAACAGCGCATGCACCGCCGACAGCGAGCTGTAGCCGCCGCCCTCGGCCGACGACCAGTACGTGGCCATCAACCACCAGTAGACCAGGCCGAGCCCGACCGGAATGACGATGCCGGTCAGTGCCCAGATGGCGGGCTTGGCGCGGCCGAGCCAAGGCGCCGCGCCCAGGGCCGCCCAGGCGGGAAGGGCGATGGTGCCGCCTGCGCTGAAGAGTGAATCGAACATGAGGGCCTCGCTTGAAAAGGGTCGGGACGAGAAAGGATGGGTGCTATCTTGACGGTGTTTAGATAAAAACGCCAGCACAATTTGAACGGTGTAAAGTTCACGCTTCGAAGACTCCGGACATCGAGCAGCCATGGCGGCAAGAAAAAAACCAGTGCAAGTCCCCGCGCCCTACCACCATGGGGACCTGCGCGCGGCGTTGATCCAGGCCACCGAAGGCCTGCTGGCCGAGAGCGGCATCGAGGGGTTCTCGCTGCGCGAGGTGGCGCGCCGCGCGGGCGTGTCGCCCGCCGCGCCGCTGCATCACTTCGGCAGTGCGGCGGGGTTGCTGACCGAGGTGTCCATCCTCGGCTTCGAGGAGCTCACGCGCTGCCTGCGCGAAGGCACGGCGACAGGCGGCGACGACCCCGCGCGCAGGCTGCGCGGCCAGGGCGTGGGGTATGTGCAATTCGCGCTGGCGCATCCCGGGCGCTTTCAGCTCATGTTCCGCAAGGACCGCCTCGTGTGGGACGAGCGGCTCAAGCACGCGGCCGACGCGGCCTTCCTCGAACTCGAGCAGGTGGTGCGCGACTACACGCGCTGGGGCCGCGACAGGCCGCTGGACCACGCGACCCAGGCTGCTGTGATCGCGGCCTGGTCCACCGTGCACGGCTTCGCGCATCTGGCGCTCGACGAGAAGTTCGGCGGCCCCGCGGATGCGCAAGGCACCCGGAGTTTTGTCGACGGCATGCTGCCGGAAATCATGCGGCAGCTCTGGCCCTGAGCCCGCTCGGGAAACCTGCGCGGGCCACAGCGACCGCAGCGCCTGTAACCGCCGCCGGATCGTGTGAGCGATCTCCAGTGAACGGGGCTGCCGACCTGATTTTCGTTGGCAATCTGGCGTTCGCGCCTTCTTCAAAGCATTTTCATTCGGTGCCGAAGCTGGCACGCTCGACCCATGCAAACCAAGCTTCGCGGCGCGCTCGAGATGAGCGCCGCCATGGTGATTTCCGGAACCATCGGATGGTTCGTCGTGCGCTTCGACCAGCCGCTGGTCGACGTGCTGTTCTGGCGCTGCGTGTTCGGCGCGGCCACGCTCTTCGTCGCGTGCGCCGCGCTGGGCGTGCTGCGCCGCGGCCTCACGCCGCGCACCTTCGCGCTGGCCGCGTTCGGCGGCGTGGCGCTGGTGGCCAACTGGCTGCTGATCTTCGCGTCGTTCTCGCGCGCATCGATCTCCATTGCCACCGCGGTCTACAACACGCAGCCCTTCATGCTCGTCGCGCTCGGTGCGCTGCTGTTCTCCGAACGGCTCACCGCGATGAAGGTGGGGTGGCTGTGCATCGCATTCGCGGGCGTCGTACTGGTGGCGCAGGCAAAAGGTGGTGGTGCCGGCGGTGGCGGCGGGGACTACTTCACGGGCGTGCTGATGGCACTGGGCGCGGCCTTCTTCTATGCCGTGGCCGCCATCGTCGCGAAGAAGCTGGGCGACATGGCGCCGCACCTCATCGCGCTGATCCAGGTCTGCGTCGGCATCGCGATGCTCGCGCCGTTCGCGCACCTGCGCACGCTGCCCACCGACGCGGCCACCTGGGGCGTTCACCTCACGATGGGCGTGATCTACACGGGGCTCGTGTTCATCCTGCTGTACGGCGCGATCCAGAAGCTGCCGACGACGGTGGCCGGCGCGCTGTCGTTCATCTACCCGCTGGTGGCGATCGGCGTGGACTTCGTGGCCTTCGGCCAGCGGTTGACGCCGGCGCAGCTCGTGGGCGCAGCGGCCATTCTGCTCGCGGCCGCGGGCATGACTTTCGGGTGGACCTTGCCCGGACTGCGGGGACGCTCGCCCGCGGCGCGCAAGGGCTGAGGGCTCACGAAGCGCGCGACCCGGGCGACTGCAGATGCCGCTGCAGCCAGGCCCGCATCATCGTGCGCCGCTCGATGCCGGGAGCTGCCGCGAGAAAGGCTTCCGCATCCGCCCTGGACAGCGGCTCGGACCGCGCCACCGTGGTCGCCACGGACTGCACCTGCAGCCAGAGCGCGCCGCAATGGACGCACGAACGGATCGTGAGTTCGTACGCGTCGACCCGCCCAAGGTACGCCTCGGTGGGGTCGCGCCCGGGCGTGCCGCAGCAGGTCCATTCGAGGCTCATGTCTTGCGGCCGTCGCGCCGCGTTCGCCCATCCCGCGAAGCGGGACCAGAGGCTTGTTCTTGCTTGCATGTCGATGCTCCGACGGCCACGCTGCGATGGATTCGAGCGGCGGACCGGAGCAGCAAGGCTATCGAAGCGCGCGTAAAAAAGGCGCAAAAAAAGCCAACGATCGGCGCGGCTTTGGACCGCTTCGAATCGTTGGCTGCCCACTCGCGTGGGTGCCGGATCGCCGCCTACCCGGCGCGCTGCTGGCGCCGGCCCAGCGCGAACACCGAGTTCGGCGCGTCCACGACGAAGGGCTTGCGTGCGGGCGTGCCGACCACGGTCGTGCGCCTGCTGCCGGCCACGCTGGTGGCGGCCTGCACGCCCTTGGCTTTCTGCTCGTCGACCAGGCTCTGCAGCGAGATCGATTTCAAAAACTCGACCGCCCGCAGGTTGACCGAGGCCCAGAGCTCGTCGACCTCGCAGCGGCCGGTATCGTCCACGTCGTCGCCCGCGCGGCGGCGCGTGGTCTCGTTGCCGTGGTCCTCGATGGAGAGCACGATGTCGGCCACGCTGATGAGCGCGGCCTTGCGGCTGAGCGAATAGCCGCCGCCCGGCCCGCGCGTGGATTCGACCAGGTCGTTGCGGCGCAGCTTGGCGAACAGCAGTTCAAGGTACGACAGCGAGACCCGTTGGCGCAGGCTGATGGAGGCCAGCGTGACCGGGCCCGAGCGGCCGTGCAGGGCGATGTCGATCATCGCGGTGACCGCGAAGCGGCCCTTGGTAGTGAGGCGCATGGAAAGCTCCCTTCGTGACTTGGTGAGCGTTACTCGTCCCGGCCGCCGCCCATGCCCAGAAGGGCGAGCAGTGCCTGGAACACGTTGTAGATGCTGAGATAGACGCCCAGCGTGGCGGAGATGTAGTTGGTCTCCAGGCCGTCCTTCACGCGCTTGAGGTCATGCAGGATGAAGGCCGAGAAGATGCCGATGGCGGCGACCGCCAGCGTCATCATCAGCGCGCTCGACTGGATGAAGAAGTTGGCGATGCCGGCCACCAGCAGCAGGATGGCGCCGATGAAGAGCCACTTGCCCATGGACGACAGGTCGCGCTTGATGACCGAGGACAGCGTGGCCATGCCCAGGAAGATCGCGCCGGTGCCGGCAAAGGCCGTCATCACCAGGTTCGCGCCATTCGAGAGGCCCAGCACCGAGCCTACGAGGCGCGAGAGCATCAGCCCCATGAAGAAGGTGAAGGCCAGCAGCACCGGCACGCCGGCGGCCGAGTTCTTGGTCTTCTCGATGGCGTACATGAAGCCGAAGGCGCCGCCCAGGAACACCATGAGGCCGATGCCCGGCGACATGGCGCGCGCCAGGCCCGTGGACACGCCGATCCAGGCGCCCAGCACGGTGGGGACCATCGACAGCGCGAGCAGCCAGTAGGTGTTGCGAAGAACGCGGTTGCGTTCCTGGGCCGACGCGACGGGTGCGTCGAAGCCGGGGTGGTAGATGGGTTGACCGTTGTTCATTCTGATTCCTTGATCGGGCGCCCCGGCGGTGCGGGAACGCGGTGTGGCACGGGAAAAAAGCGGGGTGTTCGCGATGCGAGCGGTTGCCGGAATGCGGCGGCGCGGTCGGATCGACAAAGAGGGAGCCGCAAAGGCTCCAGGTCGCGGCGGAGCCTTAGGCGACCAGGGCGGTGCCGCGGGGTGGCCGCTTGGGCCGATCGAGGAGCGGTGAGAGCGCGGGCGTCAGGGCGAGGCCGCGCGGTTGTTCCGAGAGAAAGAGCACGACCGGCACGGGGTGCCGGGCATCGACCAGTTCGACGTGCTCGGAGCCCGCCTCTTCATGGGAGGGGAGCTCGTCCGCCAGGTCCATGGCGTCGCTCACGAAGGCATCGGAGAGCGACATGCCGGTCGTCACACAGGTCTGCATGTCGGCGCCCGCATGCGCGGGATGCCCGGCGCCCATCAGGCCCTGCGCGAACACGGCAAGGCCGTAGCAGGACAACATGAGGGTGAGGACAGTAGCGGCGAACCAGCGTGACATGAAGCCGCGATTTTACCCGGCGCGCCCCGACCGGCCTTTTTACGGGTTGTTTCGCCCATCCGGACGGTCGGACGTTTCAGGTTTCCAGGGCGGCGGGCGCCGCCTCGTCCCCGGGCTGCAGCCACTCGCGCGCATGGGTGCGAAGCGCGTCGATCTGCAGCCAGACCAGCGCCAGCTCGGTGTGGATGGTGCGTTCCGCCGCGCCGGCATCGCCCGCCGGCGCCACGGCGGCCGCGAGGGCTGCGCGAACGGCCGGCTCGGTGGCGGGCTCGTCCGCGATCGCGCCGCCCTGCAGCCCGCCGGCCAGCGCATCGAGCGCCGCCGCCGCGCCTTCGGCCGCCTCGCGCAGCACCGCCATGTGCGGCGAATCGGGCAGCGCGGCGCGGTGCGCGCCGAGCGCCGACAGGTAGCTCAGCAGCGTGTGCGAGCGGATCAGGAAGCGCAGCGCGATGCCCGCGCGCGGCCGCACATAGCCCGGCTCGCGGAACATGTCCGACACGGCGGTGGAGAGCGCCGCATCGGCGTTGTGGTCGTTGCGCCGCGCGAGGCGGTAGTCCAGGTGGTCGCGCGGGCCGGTGCCGTACTGCTCGACGATCCGGCGCAGGTACCCCGCGTGGCTGCGCATGGCGGTGGCGGCCAGCTCGTTGATGCGCCGCGCCTGCCAGTGCGGCAGCACCAGGAGCACCGCGAGGCCGGCGATGGCGCTGCCGATGGCGGTGTCGACCAGTCGCGGCACGAGCAGGAGGCCGCTGTCGCCCACCTGGTTGAAGCACATCAGCACCAGCAGCGTCATCGCGGCCGTGGCGAGCAGATAGCGCGTGGCGCGCGTCGCGAAGAACAGCACGCCGGCCGCGACCGCGATCACCGACTGCACCAGCGGCTGCGGAAAGAGCTGCAGCAGCGCCCAGCCCGCGACCACGCCCAGCGCCGTGCCGGCGATGCGCTGGCCCATGCGGGAGACGGTGTCGCCGAAGGTCTGCTGGCACACGAACAGCGTGGTCAGCAGGATCCAGTAGCCCTGCGCGGGGTGGATGGCCTGCATCACGCCGTAGCCCGCGGCCAGCGCGATCGCCAGCCGCAGCGCATGGCGAAAGAGCGGCGAGCGCGGCGTGAGCTGCCGCCGCACGCGCTCGGCCGCATCGCGCCACGAACGCGGCGAGCGGTTGAAAAGGCCCATCTCGGTCCGTCCGGCGCGCGCCGACGGCTGGCTCGCACCGGCGAGCTGGCCGTCCAGCTGCGCGAGGTTGCGCGCGAGCGCCTCCACAGATGCGAGCAATGCCAGGCGATCGGGCGTGGTGGCGCGCGCCCGTTCGTGCTCGATGGCGCCGCGCAGGTCGGCCAGCGCCTGCACGGTTTCCTCGCCCACCTCGAAGGGCTCGCGCCGCGCGATCGAGCCGGCCAGCCGCTGGCACGCCAGCCCCTGCAGGCCGAGCACGCGCTGGCAGCGGTACAGCAGGTCGCTGTGGAAGAAGGCATCGGCCAGCGCGTTGTAGTCGTCGTGCGAGGAGCTCGCGCGCTCGTGAACGTCCTGCGCGATCAGGTAGAGCCCGCGGTAGCGCGAGAGGCGCCCGGTCGGCGCCCGCGCGCCGATGCGGCGGAAGATGCTTTCCTTGGCGGCATTGAGCTCGCTCACCACTTCGGCGTTGAGCTGTGCGAGCGAGAGCCGCTTCTGCGCGATGTCGATGCCCCGCAGCGGCTCGAACAGCGACGCCTTGAAGCGCACGAAGTTGCCCAGCACCGTGAACAGCGTGACCAGCCGCGCCTGCACCGGCTGCGCCGGAAAGGCCGCGCACCACAGCACCGAGAACACGCCGTACCACGCGGCACCGGCCAGCAGCAACAGCGGCTCGCGCCCTCCATCATGGCCGTGCGTGGCCTGGTTCTCGATGCCCAGCGTCGCGTACATCGCCAGGATCAGCGTCGCGTAGGCGATGGCCTTGTAGCGCGCCTCCACCGCGCCCAGCATCGTGAGCCAGAAGGCCGCGAACGCCAGCCCCGCGATGAAGAGCACCGGCCGGCCGAACAGCGCCTCCACCGAGAAGGACACCACCGCGAAGCACGCGAGCGTCACAAGCTGCGCGCGAAAGCGGCCGCGCCAGCTGTCGTCGGTCTCGGCGAGCGCGCTCGCGATGGCGCCGAGGAAAAGGGGAATCACCGCATCGGGATGGCCGGTGTAGCCGCACACCGCCATGAGGCTGCCGAGCGTGAGAAGAATGCGCAGCGGTTGCGCGCGGGAGGCAAAGGAACGCAGGCGCTGGCGCAGCGAATCGGGGGACAGGGGAAGCATGGCTGCAATCTTGCACGATGCATGCCACGGCGCCGCCACGCTCCGGCCATCGCGTCAGCCCTGCGGCGGCGCCTCCCACGCGAAGCCCACGCCATAGACAGAACGAATCCAGTCGTGCGAAGGCGACACCGCGCCCAGCTTGCGGCGCAGGTTCTTCACGTGGCTGTCGATGGCGCGCTCGGTCACGTCCACCGTGTCGTCGTAGGCGAGCTCCAGCAACCGCGCGCGCGAGAAGATGCGCCCCGGATGCCGCGACAGCACCTGCAGCAGCCCGAACTCGCGGCGCGTGAGGTTCAGCGGCGTGCCTTCGAGCGAGGCGCGCCAGTGCACGTCGTCCAGCACGAGGCCCGGTGCATCGCCTTGCGGAGCCTGCCCGGGCACTTTCCCGGCCACGTTCCCGGGCGCCGTGCGCCGCAGCACCGCGCGCACCCGCGCCACCAGCTCGCGCGGCGAGAAGGGCTTGCACACGTAGTCGTCCGCGCCCAGTTCCAGCCCGAGCAGGCGATCGACCTCCTCGATGCGCGCGGTGAGCATGATGATCGGATGCGCCGTGTGCTCGCGCGCACGGCGCAGCACCTCGATGCCATCCAGCCGCGGCAGCATGATGTCCAGCAGCGTCAGGTCGGGCGGCGATGCGACGATGCGCTCGAGCGCGCTCTGTCCGTCGGTGAAGTGCTCGGTCTCGTAGCCGGTGTGGCGCAGGTAGTCCTGCACCACCGAGGCGATGTCGATCTCGTCCTCGACGATGACGATGCGTGTCATGCGGATGCCGCCAGCGGAAGGGTCAGGGTCATGCGCAGGCCGCCCAGCGGCGAGGCCGCCGCCTCGATGCTGCCGCCATGCGCCTCGATGGTCGCGCGGCAGATCGACAGGCCCAGGCCCGAGCCGCCGAGCGCACGGCTGCGCGAGGTCTCGCCGCGGAACAGGCGATCGAAGAGGCGCGGAATTTCTTCCTCCGACACGCCCGGCGCGCTGTCGTCGAACAGCAGCGTGAGGCAGTTGCCGGTCCACGCACCCTCGACGGTCACCTCGATGCGAAGGCGCCCGCCGGCATCGGTGTAGGCCAGCGTGTTCTCCAGCAGGTTCATGAACACCTGGTGCAGCCGGTGCGCGTCGCCGTCGATCACCGGCTGGGCCGATGCGGCGATGCGGTCGATCGCCTCCCGGTCGACCGCGATGCCGCGCTGGGCGAAGCGGTCGCGCGTGTGGTCCAGCGCCTCCTTCAGCAGCGTGAGCGGAAACACCGCGGTGGTGAGCAAATCGTTCTGCGGCTCGCGCATGCTGCTGCGCAGGTCGTCGACCAGCTGGCCGAGGCGGATCACCTGGCGGTGCATGCGCAGCGCGGTGCGTTCGTCGAAGGTGCGCACGCCGTCCTGCAGCGCCTCGATTTCCGCGCGCATCGCCGCGAGCGGCGTGCGCAGCTCGTGCGCCGCATCGGCCAGCCACGCGCGGCGCGAGGCCTCGACCTTGTCCAGTCGCTGCGCCATGTCGTTGAAGGTCTTGCCCAAGAGCGCGAGTTCGTCCGAGCCATGCACGGCCACGCGTGTAGAGAGGCGCCCGCGCGCCACGTCCTGCGCCGCCTGCGTCAGCGCATCGATGGGCTTGAACCAGCGGCGCGCCAGCAGCCACGACAGCACCAGCGCAAAGGCCAGGCCGCACATTCCGGTGAGCGCGATCACGCCGGACTGGCGCGCGAGGAAGGCGCGGTCGGCCTCGCTTTCGAAGCCCTGCGCGGGCGCGAGCGCCAGGTAGCCGACGACCGAGCGCCCACGCCGGATCGGCATGCGCGCGGCGTTCTCGAAATCGATGGTGGCGCCGACCACGAGAGCCCCCTGCGCATCGAGCACGGCCAGGCGCTGGTAGATCGAATCGGCGGCCGAGCGCGGGTCGGGAAAGAACCAGGGCGGCGGCGGCATCGAGAAGCGCCGGGGCAAGAGGTCCAACTGCGGCGACGCAGAAGAAGCAGAAGAAGAGGCGGGCGGCTGCGGCGGCGGCGAACCGTTGTCCGGGTCGCCGTCGGGGCGTGCCGTGCGGCGCTCGTACCAGGGCGGCAGCCGCCGGTCGTCGGGGCTGGCCGCGCCGTCGAGCACGATCGCCAGCTGGCCCATGCGCAGGCGGTGCCAGGCCTCGTCGTTGTCGCGCAGCTTCTTCCAGTCGCCGTTGGCGACGTAGTGCTTCAGGAGGAGCTGCGAGAGCCAGTCCATGCGCCGGATCTCGATCTCGGCGACGTAGGCGCCCAGCCCCCGCTGCAGCGCAATGATGGAAAAGCCCACGAAGCTGAGCAGCAGCACGATCAGCAAGGCGGCCAGCGCCAGGAAGATCTTGCGGGAGAGGGTCAGACGCGGCATGGGCTCAGAAGGCGTGAATGAATCCGGCGTGCCCGAGCAGCCTGCCCAGGCGCGCCCAATCAAGGCGCAAAGCGCAGCCATAGCTCGGGCTATGGCGAGCATTTGCAACGCCGAGTGGGCGCGCCTGGGCGGGATGAGCGGGCATGGTGGATTCGTTCACGCCTTCTCAGGGCATGGCGGCATTCTGCGGCATGCGTTTCGGGCAGGGGGCGTCATAGGCAAGCGGCGGATCATGGCGGCCAAATGGGGAGGAATCTGGGAGAACCCGCTCCCACATTTCTCCCGATTCGAAACGCACGATGCGTGCCCATGAACCCGGCCACGCTTCGCTCACCGAAAAAGTTCCTCCCGGCCTTCGCGGCCGCCGCGCTGGCCTGGGCCAGTCCCGGGCATTGCGCGCCGGCGCGCTCGGCCTGGTCGTGGGCCGATGTCTGGTCCGATCCCGGCATGGACCTCGTCCTGCTGTGGCTGACGGCGATCTTCTGGGTGGTCACGCATGTGTGGACGCTGCTGGTGGTCTGGGCGGAAGCGCGCGCCACGCGTGCCGAAGCGCCGGGCGGCGAAGCCGAGGAGGAAAGCGCATGAGCCGCAACGCACCATCCGTCGAAGGCTGAGCGTTGCGAACCGCGATGCCGTCTCACAGCGAAACCGCCTGGGTACATGCCGCGGCGACACCGTCAACTGACGCGCTGCCGTTGGTGCAGCGCCTCATGGGCCTGTTGGCCTTCATCGGACTGGCGTTGGGCGCTTGCATCGCCGCGCGCGGCGGATGCAGCGAGCGCCACCCGGCCGAAGGGCGCAACGCGAGTCTTTCGACCCTCGCGCCCATCATGCGCACTGGTCCCGCCACGCCGCTCGAAGCCGCGTGCCGCGCTCAGGCCGGCCGTTCCGCAAAGCTGAAACCCACGCCGTAGATCGACCGAATCCAGCCGTGCGAGGGCACCGCGGCCGTGAGCTTCTTGCGCAGGTTCTTGATGTGCCCGTCGACCGCACGCTCGTTCACGTCCAGCGCTTCCGGAAACGCCGCCTCCAGCAGCTTGGAGCGCGTGAACACCCGCCCCGGATCGCGCGACAGCGTGCGCAGCAGCAGGAGTTCGCGGCGCGTGAGATCGAGCGCGTGCCCCTCCAGGTGCGCGCCGCCGTGCGCGTCCCGGAACGACACCGACTTCGACGGCGCCGCGCAAGCCCCGTCCCGCTGCGCATGGCGGCGCAGCACCGTGTGCACGCGCGCCACCACTTCGCGCGGCGAGAACGGCTTGCAGACGTAGTCGTCCGCGCCCAGGTCGAGCCCGCGCAGGCGATCGACCTCGCGCGTGCGCGCCGTCAGCATGATGATCGGATGGTCGCTGTGCGAGCGCACCTTCTGCAGCACCTGGAGGCCGTCGATCTGCGGCAGCACCACGTCGAGCAATGTGAGCGCGGGCGGCGAACTCAGGATGCGGTCCAGCGCCGCCGCGCCGTCGCCGATGTGCTCGACCTCGTGGCCGGCGTTGCAGAGGTGGTCCAGCAGCGCCGAGGCGCTGTCGCGCCCGTCTTCAACCATCAGGATGCGGCTCATGGCGTGGCTCCTTCCTTGCTTCTTTTCAAAAGGACGTGCCGATCTGGAACTGGAAGCGCTGCGTGCGGTCCGCCGCGATGCCGTTGGCGGTGTCCTCCTTCTGGTAGGCGAGCGGCACCGCGTACGCCAGGCGCAGCGGGCCGAGCGGAGAGATCCAGCTGATGCCCAGGCCCGCCGATGCGCGCAGGCGGTTCTGCGCTTTCCATTGCGCATCGGTCATGCTGGCCGTGCGGTCGGCGAACACGTTGCCCGCGTCGAGGAAGGTGTAGAGCCTGAGCGACCGGTCGTTGCCCGCGCCGGGGAAGGGCGTGCTGAACTCCATGTTGAAGATCGCCTTGCGTGTGCCGCCCAGCGAGCCGCCCGTGACGGCATCGACCGGCCCGAGCGAGTTCTGCTCGAAGCCGCGGATCGAGCCGAGCCCGCCCGCGTAGAAGTTCTTGAAGATCGGGAAGGTGCTGCCGCTCAATGCCTTCGCATAGCCGAGCTGGCCGTTGATGGCGAGCGTGTATTGCTTGGAGAGCGCGAAGTACTGCTGGTACTGGTAGTCGGTCTTGAGATAACGCAGCGCGCTGCCCACGCCCACTTCGAGGCTCGCGCGCTGCAGGCGGCCGGTGGTCGGCACCAGCGCGCTGTCGCGGTCGTCGCGCGACCATCCCACCGTCGCGGGAATGCCCACCACGTCGCTGCCGGTGCACACCACGCTCGGCGCGGTGCCGGTGCACTTGAAGTAGTCCAGGTAAGCCTGCGGCGTGCCGGTGTAGACGTAGGAGCCGTCGACCAGCGTGTACGAACCGTTGGTGCCCGGCGTGAACGAATAGCGCTCCACGCCGATGCCCAGGAACACCGTGTCCAGCTCGCCCACCGGCAGCCCGAAGCGCACCGAGCCGCCGTCGCTCGCGAGCTTGTAGTTGCCGTCGGCCTCGTAGTAGGGCCGCGTGGTGGTGTGGAAGACATTGACCGTGCGCGAGATGCCGTCCTTCGTGAAGTACGGATCGGTCGCGGTGAGCGAGATCGAGCGGTTGTACGAACTCGTGTTGACCTGCAGCCCGAGGTAGTTGCCCGAGCCGAACACGTTCTCCTGCGTGATGCCGAAGCTCAGCGAGATCTTGTCGGTCGACGAGTAGCCCGCGCCCAGCTGCAGCGAGCCCGTGGGCTTCTCGGCCACGTTCACCGCGAGGTCGATCTGGTCGTTGCTGCCCGGCACCTCGGCGGTCTCGACGTTCACCTCGGTGAAGTAGCCCAGGCGATCGACCCGGTCGCGCGAGAGCTTGATCTTGTTGCCGTCGTACCAGGCGCCTTCGAACTGGCGGAACTCGCGGCGGATCACCTCGTCGCGCGTGCGCGCGTTGCCGCCGATGTTCAGGCGCCGCACGTACACGCGGCGCGCAGGTTCGGCCTTCAGCACCATGGTGACGCGGTTCTTGATGCGGTCGATCTCGGGCTCGGCCTTCACGCGCGCGAAGGCGTAGCCGAAGGTGCCGAAGTAGTCGGTGAAGGCCTTGGTGGTGGCGGCCACGTCCTCGCCGTTGTACGGGGCGCCGGGGCGCACCGTCACGAGGGTCTTGAACTCGTCTTCGCGGCCGAGGTAGTTGCCCTCGAGCCGCACGCCGGCGACCGCGAACTTCTCGCCTTCGGTGATGTTGAGCGTGAGGTCCAGCGACTGCCGGTCCGGCGAGATGGCGACCTGCGTGGAGTCGATGCGAAATTCGAGGTAGCCGCGCGTGAGGTAGTAGCTGCGCAGCGTTTCCTGGTCGGCCGCGAGCTTGCTGCGCGAATACTGGTTCGACTTGGTGTACCAGGCGAGCCAGCCGCCGCTGTCCTGGTCGAACAGGTCGAGCAGCGTGCCCTCGCTGAAGGCCTGGTTGCCGACGACGCGCACGCTCTTGATGCGCGCCGACTCGCCTTCGACGACGGTGAACGTGAGGTTCACGCGGTTGCGCTCCAGCGGCGTGACGGTGGTCACCACCTCGGCGTTGTAGAGGCTGCGGCTCACGTACTGGCGCTTGAGTTCCTGCTCGGCGCGATCGGCGAGCGCCTTGTCGAAGGGGCGGCCTTCGGCAAGGCCGATTTCCCGCAGCGCCTTTTGCAGTGCGGCCTTCTCGAATTCCTTGGTGCCCACGAAATCGACGTCGGCGACGGTGGGGCGTTCTTCCACGACAACGACGAGCACGTTGCCGTCGACATCGATGCGCACGTCCTTGAAAAGGCCCAGCTCGAACAGTGCGCGGATGGCGGCGCTGCCGCGTTCGTCGCTGTAGTTGTCGCCGGCCTTGATGCCGAGCGTGGAGAAGACGGTGCCCGGCTCTACGCGTTGCAGGCCTTCGAGCCGGATGTCGCGCACGGTGAACGGATCGGCGGCCCATGCGGGCGCAGCGGCCATCGAGAAGAACAGTGCAGCGACGGCCGCGAGGAACTTGGGAAGTTGCATCGCCGCATGGTCTTCGCCAATGTCGGAGAAATATGGGACGCCCTCCGGTGCGTTCGGTAAAGAGCGTTACTGCAACCCCATGGCGCTCACGGCGGGCCATTGCATCGAGAGAGGCTGTTCGCTTCTTTCGCGGCAGTTCTGCAGGTGCGTCTCCATGGACAGGTCGCCCTGGATGTCGAGCAGGCGCTGCACGGTGCGCTCGACCGCATGGGCATCGAGCAGCGGATAGGTGCGCGCGGTGCGTCCGTTGTTGCGCACGAGCCGCGCGATGTAGGGCAGGTCTTGCTGCGTGATGACGGCGGCGGGCATCACGCCTTCGAGCTCGACGCCTTCGCACGGCAGCAGCACGAAGTATTGAAGGCGCAGGTCGTCGGGCAGCAGGCTGCGCAGTTGCGTCGTCTTGCGGCCGCCTTGCCATGCGGGGTCTTTCACTTCGCGTGCGCGCGTGCATCCGTTGATCCGCAGGAACCAGCGCGGCGGGGCTTCGCCGGACTTCTTCCGGTAGACGAAGGCGTTGCGCCATGCCTTGATCTCGAACAGGTAGACGCCGGTCTCGCACACGATGACGGCGTCGATGCGCGCCGTGGGAACCGCGCACCCCGAGGGCATCGGGATGATGAGGTTGCGAAGAATGCGCAGGTGCGAAAAGGCCGGCGTGAATGCGTTGGACAGCTGCTGTATGCCCAGCGATGCGGCGACGGTGCTTTGCAAAACAATGGTCATGTGGACTCCTTCGGAAGGCCGAAGCATTGCCGGGCTTTTGGGAGACTTTTAGTACGTGCCGTTCAAAGGTGCGTCGATGCCGCCGGCCGCTCGAACCCCGACGCGTGCGCTCAAAACAACACCGCATGCAAAGCACGCCGCATCCACCAGATTCCTCCAAATTTGAACGAGACCATGCGTTCAGCCGCTCGATGAAGAGCAGCTGAAAACCCGGAGAAACCTGAATGAAGAAATCCCTCACGGCACTCGCCGCGCTGGCCGTCACCGGCCTGGCCTCTGCCCAATCGTCCGTCACGTTGTTCGGCGTCATCGATGCCGGCGTGACCTACCAGAGCGCCACGTCGCGCGACCCGGTCACCGGTGCGAGCAGCAAGCAGAGCCAATGGAGCCTGGCCAACTCCGGCTACAACTCCAGCCGCATCGGCTTTCGCGGCACCGAAGACCTGGGCGGCGGCCTCGCGGCGAGCTTCTGGCTCGAAGCGCCGATCGGCAACGACGACGGCGCCACCGGCATCGCCAACTTCAACCGCCGCTCCACCGTCAGCCTCTCCGGCGGCTTCGGTGAAGTGCGGCTGGGCCGCGACTACACGGCCACCTTCTGGAACGACACGGTGTTCGATCCGTTCGGCACGAACGGATCGGGCTCCAGCGCGATCTACTCGGTGAGCGGCGGCGCGGGTCTTGCCAACTCGAACTACGCGCGCGCGAGCAACATGGTCGGCTACTTCCTGCCGCCCAACCTCGGTGGTTTCTACGGCCAGGTGCAGTACAGCCTGAACGAGAACACCAAGACCAGCGCGACCGACACGACCGCCGAGATCAGCAGCAGCGCCGGCCGTTATGTCGGCGGCCGTTTCGGCTATGCGAACGGGCCGCTCGACATCGCGCTGGCGGTGGGGCAGAGCGTTGCGGTGGACACCACCACGCTCACGCGCAAGGTGCAGACCGTCAACCTCGGTGCGTCGTACGACTTCGGCCCGGTCAAGCTCTTCGGCGAACTCTCGAACGTGCAGAACAAGTTCGCGCTCGCCGTGGGCAACAGCCACGACAGCTACAACGGCTATCTCATCGGCGCGAGCATGCCGGTGGGCGCGGGCCTGATTCGCGCGTCGTACTCGACGGTGCGCTACAACGAAGGCGCCGTCGGCATCACCGGCGAAGACCCGCGCGTGAACAAGTTCGCGATCGGCTATGTGCACAACCTCTCCAAGCGCACTGCGCTGTATGCCACTGTCGCCCGCGTGAACAACCGCAACGACGCGGCCTACACCGGCAGCCTGGCGGCCGCGGCCACCACCGGCTACGGCAGCAGCGGCGTGGGCTTCACGGGCCTGCCGCGTTCGTCGACGGGCTACGACTTCGGCATCCGCCACGCGTTCTGACCGCGCACCCGGCCCGGTGCGGCAGGGCGCTGCCCTTGTCGCACGCGGGCGGCTTTTTTTCAACGTCGTGAGTTGCTTTCAAAGATGACGCAAAGAATCCATCACCTCGCAGGCGTGCTGGCGGCGGCCGGCCTGTCGGGTTGCATCATGCTGCCGCCACCCATGCCCCCGAGGTCGCCACCGGCGTTTCGCGGCGGGCCACCATTTCCGATGGCCTTCGAGCATCGCAGTCCACCGATGGCGCGTTGGGATGTGTGCGAGGGCCAGCTTGAAGGGGCGCGGCCTGCGCTGCCCGGTCCGCGCGCGGATGCGCTGTCGGGCACCTGCGAGCGCGGTGCTTCGGGTGCACTGGAATACCGCGGGCCCGGGCCGCGCTGAAGAGAAGGATTGCACGCATGTACTCAGGCAATCTCGGGCTCGGCATCGCTGCGGTCATCGGGCTCGGACTCGCTGGCGTGGTCGCGATGATGGGCGCTTTGCTGATCGCGAACCTGCAAGCCGGCGCACAGGCGCGCGGCATGGCGGAACAGGCACGCGACGATGCGCGGCAGAAGATGCGCGCGAGCAGCGTGCAGGACCTGCGGCCGCTGCTCGGCGCGACGCCGGATGCTGCGAGCATTCGTTTCGATGTCCAACTCCCGCCTGATGCCGTGCCCATCTTCGCCATCGAGGCGGAGCTGCGCGACCTGCTCGCCAAGGTCGCGGCGCATGCGGCGAGCGTGATGTCCGCGGGCGCGACGTTGCAGGTCTCCGCGCGCGTGGAACGCGGGCATGCGGTCGTTCACTGGCGCGATCTCGATGCGGAGGATGTGCGGCCGCCGCTCGCGCGGTTCTTCGATGCGCTCGATGCCGCCTCGCAAGCCAGTGCGCGCGTTTGCGAGCGCATTGCCAGCCGCCACGGCGGGCGCTTCTATTCGGCACCGCATGCCGATGGCGCGCTGGGCCTCACGCTGCGGCTGCCATTGCACGAGCCCACCGCCGGGTCTTGAAGGGCGTGGGCTGCCGCGCCGTGGAACTCCGCGTCATACTCGCGGTCCCACGGTGCCGCCGCCTTTCCTTCCGATGCCGAACGTGCGATTCACAGCTTCCCCGATCCTTGTCCGTGCGCTCGCCGCGAGCGCGGTCTTCTTCGCCACCGGTGCACTGCATGCGCAGGCCTTGCCGCCGGGCGTGCGCCTGGGCATGACGGCCGATGAACTGCGCGCTGCATTGCCCGCCGCCGAGCGCGTGCAGCGCCCGCAGCGCTTGACCGGCGGTTTGCTCGGAAGCTGGCGCGCAACGCCTGTCGAGATCGCGGGGTTGATGTTCGAGCCGACCTTCTTCTTCGCGGCTTCGGAATTGCGGCGCGTCGAATACGTGGCCACGGCGCAGGCCGCGCCCGACAGCGGCGCATCGGCGTTCGGCCAGCTCGTGCAGTGGGGGCGCGGCGTGTTCGGCAACGAACTCGCGTCGCGCGATCCGGGCAGCGCCTATGCGGCGTGGACGAGCGGCGACACCGATGTCTACGTGCAGCAGGTGAGCGACCCGCGCCGCGCGAGCGTGCGCCTGGTCTACAAGGCGCGGCAGCTGCGGGACGGCAGCGAGCTCTGAGCGTGCCCGCTCAGGCTGCGTTGAGCATGCCGCGTTCCTCGATGAACGCCACCACCTCGGCCACGCCCGTGTGGGTCTTCAGGTTCGTCATCACGTAGGGCCGCTGGCGGCGCATGCGCTGCGTGTCCTGCTCCATCACTTCCAGGCTCGCGCCCACGTAGGGCGCCAGGTCGATCTTGTTGATCACGAACAGGTCGCTCTTGGTGATGCCGGGGCCGCCCTTGCGCGGGATCTTCTCGCCGGCCGCCACGTCGATCACGTAGATCGTGAGGTCCGACAGCTCCGGGCTGAAGGTGGCCGCGAGGTTGTCGCCGCCCGATTCGACGAACACCACGTCGGCATCGGGAAAGTCCTCGAGCATGCGGTCGATGGCTTCCAGGTTGATCGACGCGTCTTCGCGGATCGCGGTGTGCGGGCAGCCGCCGGTCTCCACGCCCATGATGCGTTCGGCGGGCAGCGCGCCGGCCACCGTCAGGAGGCGCTGGTCTTCCTTGGTGTAGATGTCGTTGGTGATCGCCACGAGGTCGTACTTGTCGCGCATCGCCTTGCAGAGCATCTCCAGCAGCGTGGTCTTGCCCGAGCCGACCGGGCCGCCGATGCCCACGCGCAGCGGCGGCAGTCTCTTGGTTCGGTGGGGGATGTGGTGCAGGGCGGAGGTCATGGGCGTTGTCCGGTTCGGTCAGCTTCGAAAGAGGCGGGAATATTGTGTTTCATGGCGGGCCGACAGCACGGCCAGCAAAGGGGCGAAGGCCTGGCGTTCGTCGTCGCCCAGGCGCATCGCGCGGTCGACAGCCGCGGGGATTTCGTTCGCGAGCTGCGCGAGGATGCGCTGGCCCGCGCTCTGGCCGAGCGGCACCGCCTTCACGGCGGCAGCCACCATGTTCTCGGCCCAGCCGAAGGCGAAGGCCAGGCACCCGTCGTGCACCGTGGCACCGGTGCGGCCGAGCGCGAAGGCGAAGGCCACGGGGTAGCTGGCGGGCAGGTCCGTGAAGACCGCGGCCGTGTCCGCGTGGTGCAGCTTGAGCCACTCGACGAAGGAGCGGCCCATCTGCTCGGTCTGCAAGAAGAACTCGGCCGATTCGCGGGTGGCGAGGACCCATGCGTTGAGCCGGCGGATGCGCGCCGCATCGTTCGCGCGCCAGGCGGGGATGGCCTGCGCGACCAGCGCGAGGTCGCCGCGCGCGAAGCTCAGGTGCAGCTGGTCGGCGAGCCATTCGGCGGCCTTGGCTTCGGAGTCGAGGCCGGCCCATTCGACTGCCGCCTCCACGCCTTCGGAGTACGAGAAGCCGCCCACGGGCAAGGCCGGGGAGGCGAGCCAGATGAGCTGCAGCAGGCTGTGGGCGCTGGCCGGGTCGGGCATGTCAGCTTTGCGCCGCGTGCGCCGGATCAGGCATGGTCATGGTCGTGGTCGTCGAGCAGTTCGGGCGCGAGCACGAGCGGCTGGGGGCCCTTCGCGTGCGAATGATCGTGTTCGTGGCTGTGGTCATGGCCAAGGTGGTCATGGCTGCCGTGGCCGTGCTCGTGCGACCCATAGGCGCCGCCCTCGGGCTCGAAGGCTTCTTCCACCGCGACGACGATCAGGTGCATCGAGCGCAGCATGTCGGCCAGCACGTGGTCGGGTTCGATCTTCAGGTGATCGGGCTTCAGCTCGATCGGCACATGCCGGTTCCCCAGGTGATAGGCCGCGCGCGTCAGGTCGAAGGGCGTGCCATGGGCCATGCAATGCGTGATGCGCAGCACCGGCTGCGGCGCCGCGATGACGCGGACCAGCGAGCCGTCCTCGGCCACCAGCACATCGCCGCCGCGCACCGCGGTGCCGCGCGGCAGGAAGATGCCGATCTGCCGGCCTTGCGAATCGGTGGCGTCGAAGCGGCTTTTCTGGCGGACGTCCCAGTCCAGCTCGATGGTGGCGGCGCGCTTGAGCAGCACGGGCGCAAGGCCGCGGCCCTGCGGCATGAGTTTGTTGGCGGTGAGCATGGTGCGAAAAAGGAGCGCCCGGAGGCACCCGTTGGCTGGATGAATACCTTCGAGGATACGCAGCCTGTCAAGCAGGCGCATGCCCTGGCTTCAGAAGAGGAAATACCGCTGCGCCATCGGCAGCAGCTTCGCCGGCTCGCAGGTCAGCAGATGCCCGTCGGCACGCACCGCGTAGGTCTGCGCATCGATCTCCATCTTCGGCGCGTAGCCGTTGTGGATCAGGTCTTTCTTGCGCACGTTGCGGATGTTCTTCACCGCGCTCAGGTTCTTGGCCAGACCGTAGCGCTCCTTGATGCCCGAAGCCAGACCGGCTTGCGAGACGAAGGTCAACGAGCTCTTCGCGAGCGAGCCGCCATACGCGCCGAACATCGGGCGGAAGTGCACCGGCTGCGGCGTGGGAATCGATGCGCTCGGGTCGCCCATCGCGGCCATCGCGATCGTGCCGCCCTTGAGGATGGTGAAGGGCTTCACGCCGAAGAAGGCCGGCTTCCAGATCACGATGTCGGCCCACTTGCCGACTTCGAGCGAGCCGACCTCGTGCGCGATGCCGTGCGCAATGGCCGGGTTGATCGTGTACTTGGCGACGTAGCGCTTGGCGCGGAAGTTGTCGTTGCGTTCGCTGTCTTCGGGCAGCGTGCCGCGCTGCACCTTCATCTTGTGCGCGGTCTGCCAGGTGCGGATGACGACCTCGCCCACGCGCCCCATGGCCTGGCTGTCGGAGCTGAACATGCTGATCGCGCCCAGGTCGTGCAGCACGTCTTCGGCGGCGATGGTTTCCTTGCGGATGCGCGACTCGGCGAAGGCCAGGTCCTCGGCGATGCCGGCGTCCAGGTGGTGGCACACCATGAGCATGTCGACGTGCTCGTCCAGCGTGTTCACCGTGTAGGGCATCGTGGGGTTGGTCGACGACGGCAGGAAGTTCGCCTCGCCCACCACGCGCAGGATGTCCGGCGCATGGCCGCCGCCCGCGCCCTCGGTGTGGAAGGCGCAGATCGCGCGGCCGCCGACGGCCGCGATGGTGTTCTCCACGAAGCCCGATTCGTTGAGCGTGTCGCTGTGGATCGCCACCTGCGTGTCGGTGGCGTCGGCCACATCGAGGCAGTTGCTGATGGCCGCGGGCGTGGTGCCCCAGTCTTCATGCAGCTTGAGGCCAATGACGCCGGCTTCGATCTGCTCGTGCAGCGCATCGGGCAGGCTCGCGTTGCCCTTGCCGAGGAAGCCCAGGTTCATCGGAAACGCATCGGCCGCCTGCAGCATGCGCTCGATGTGCCAGGGGCCGGGCGTGGCGGTGGTCGCGAAGGTGCCGGTCGCGGGGCCCGTGCCGCCGCCGAGCATGGTGGTGACGCCCGAGGACAGCGCTTCCTCGATCTGCTGCGGGCAGATGAAGTGGATGTGGCTGTCGATGCCGCCCGCGGTGACGATGTTGCCTTCGCAGCTGATGATCTCGGTGCCCGGACCGATGACGATATCGACACCCGGTTGCACGTCGGGATTGCCGGCCTTGCCGATGGCGGCGATGCGGCCATCCTTCAGGCCGATGTCGGCTTTCACGATGCCCCAGTGGTCCAGGATGAGCGCGTTGGTCAGAACCGTATCGACGGCGCCACCGGCCGTAGGGCCGCTGCCTTTGCCATCGCGGGTGCGCTGCGACTGCGCCATGCCGTCGCGGATGGTCTTGCCGCCGCCGAACTTCACCTCTTCGCCGTAGCCGCCGGCGCGCAGCGTGTAGTCGGCCTCCACTTCGATCAGGAGTTCTGTGTCTGCAAGGCGGACCCGGTCACCGACGGTGGGGCCGAAGATTTCCGCATAGGCGCGTCGCCCGATGGTGGCCATGTTTTAGAGCTTTCCTTGAACCAGGCCGCGAAAGCCATAAACGATGCGATCGCCCGAGTAATCGACCAGCTCGACCGTGCGCTGCTGCCCCGGCTCGAAGCGCACCGCGGCGCCCGAGGCGATGTTCAGCCGCATGCCGCGCGCGGCCTCGCGGTCGAAGCCGAGCGCGCCGTTGGTCTCGGCGAAGTGGTAGTGCGAGCCGACCTGGATCGGCCGGTCGGCGGTGTTCTGCACCACCAGCGTGAGCGTGCGGCGGCCGGGGTTGAGCGTGTGCTCGCCGTCGTCGGTGAGGAGTTCGCCGGGGGTCATGGCGATCAGACGGCCTGGGCCAGCAGCGCTGCGCCGAGCACCACCACGGCGGCACCGGCCACGCGTGGCAGCCAGGCGTTGGCATGGCGCAGCGCCCATCCGAGCGCGATGCCCGCGAGGTGCAGCGCGACGGTCGCGCTCACCATGCCGGCCAGCGTGAGCGCGGCGCCTTCTTCGCTCGCGAGTTCGTAACCGTGGGCCACGCCGTGGAAGACGGCGAACACGCCGACCACGGCCATGGCGACGGCGGCCGGCAGGTGAATGCGAGTGACCACCAGCAGGCCCAGCACCAGCAGCGAGGCCGCGATCATCGGTTCGACGGCCGGCAGCTGCACGCCGGCCAGGCCCATCAACGCGCCCACCAGCAGCATGCCCGCGAACGCCAGCGGCGCCCACAGCAGGTCGGGCCAGGCGCGGCGCGCGGTCAGCGCGCTCCAGAGGCCGACCGCGACCATGGCGGCGAGGTGATCGGCGCCGGTCAGCGGGTGCAGGAAACCGGTGGTGAAGCCGTGATGCAGGCCGCCGTCGACGCCGGTGTGGGCGCTGGCTGCCAGCGGCAGCAGGAGGGCGAGCAGGGCGAGGGTCTTGGAAGTGGTGTGACGCATGGCGGTTCTTCTTTTCGAGGGCGGGTCAGACGATGGGCTGGTGGACGGTGACCAGCTTGGTGCCGTCCGGAAAGGTGGCTTCGACCTGGATGTCCGGAATCATCTCGGCGATGCCGTCCATCACGTCGGCGCGGGTGAGCACCGAGCGGCCCTCGCTCATGAGCGCGGCGACGCTCTTGCCGTCGCGGGCGCCCTCCATCACGGCGGCGGAGATCAGGGCGACGGCTTCGGGGTAGTTGAGCTTCAGGCCGCGGGCCTTGCGCCGTTCGGCCAGGAGCGCCGCGGTGAAGATCAGCAGCTTGTCTTTTTCGCGCGGGGTCAGTTCCATGGGAGCGGCATCGGGTGGCTGGGGGAAGAGTCGGCCATTATGGGCAAGCCTTCTTCTTTGCAACAGTCGTGCCCTGTTCGCCAAAAGTCGTACGGATGGCACGAAAGATGCACCGAAACGGTGTGAACCCAGACGCCCCGCCCATCCCCTCCGACGACGCCCCCCAGCGCATCGTCAAGGTCCGGCGCGACTACAACAGCTGGGTCGCGAGCGAAACGCTGGAGGACTACGCGCTGCGCTACACGCCGCAGCGCTTTCGCAAATGGTCCGAATGGCGGGTGGCCAACACGGCGTTCGGGGCGGCGTCGTTCCTCATCCTGGAGGCGGTGGGTGCCACGCTGCTGGTGCAGTACGGCTTTGCCAACGCCTTCTGGGCGATCCTGGTCACGGGGCTCATCATCTTCCTGGCGGGCCTTCCGATCAGCGTGTATGCGGCGCGCTACGGCGTGGACATGGACCTGCTCACCCGCGGCGCGGGCTTCGGCTACATCGGCTCGACGCTCACCTCGCTGATCTACGCCTCGTTCACCTTCATCTTCTTCGCGCTCGAGGCGGCGGTGATGGCCTACGCGCTGGAACTGGCGCTGGGCATTCCGCCGGTCTGGGGGTACCTGGTGTGCGCGCTGGTGGTCATTCCGTTGGTCACGCATGGCGTCTCGGCCATCAGCCGACTGCAGCTGTGGACGCAGCCGCTCTGGCTGGTGATGCTGGTGGTGCCGTTTGTGTTCGTGCTCGTGCGCGATCCTGGTGCGTTCGCGGGCATCGTGCACTACAACGGGGTCAAGGCGGCCACCAAGGGTTTCGATCTGCACCTGTTTGGCGCCGCTTTGACGGTCGGCATCGCGCTCATCACCCAGATGGGGGAGCAGGCCGACTACCTGCGCTTCATGCCCGCGCGCACCGCCACCACCGGCGGGCGCTGGTGGTCCGGCGTGCTGGCGGGCGGCCCGGGCTGGGTGGTGCTGGGCGTGTTCAAGATGCTGGGCGGGGCGCTGCTGGCGTACCTGGCCATCACGCACATGGTGCCGGTGGAGCGCGCGGTCGATCCGAACCAGATGTACCTGGCGGCCTACGAATACGTGTTTCCGAACTACGGCTGGGCGGTGGCGGCGACGGCGCTGTTCGTGGTGATCTCGCAGCTCAAGATCAACGTGACCAACGCCTATGCCGGCTCGCTCGCCTGGAGCAATTTCTTCTCGCGCGTGGCGCACAGCCATCCGGGGCGGGTGGTGTGGGTGGTGTTCAACGCGCTCATCGCCTTCATGCTGATGGAGATGAACGTGTTCGAGGCGCTGGGC
Organism: Variovorax sp. AC194; assembly: GCF_979257995.1. Taxonomy (NCBI): domain Bacteria; kingdom Pseudomonadati; phylum Pseudomonadota; class Betaproteobacteria; order Burkholderiales; family Comamonadaceae; genus Variovorax; species Variovorax sp. AC194. Next base: position 1,624,057 of record NZ_OZ409823.1, read on the forward strand.
GATGTGCTCGGGCTTTTCGCCAACATCGCCATCGCCTGGATGATGTCGGTGGTGGCCGACCTGGTCATCAACAAGCCGCTGGGGCTCTCGCCGCCGGGCATCGAGTTCAAGCGCGCGCACCTGTGGGACATCAACCCGGTGGGCGTGGGCGCGATGGCGCTGGCCTCGGTGCTGTCGATCACCGCGCACCTGGGCGTGTTCGGGCCGCTGGCGCAGGCGTTCTCGGCGCTCATCGCGCTGGGCACCGCGCTGGTCGCCTCGCCGCTGCTGGCGTGGGCCACCGGCGGCAAGTACTACCTGGCACGGGCCTCCGACGCGACCGGTGCCGTGCCCTTCGCGCCGGCGGCGGGCGGACGCGCGGTGCGCTGGGCGCGCGTCGAATCGGACGACACCGGCAGCTACCAGCGCCTGAAGGTACAGCACTGCGTGATCTGCGAGCGCGAGTACGAAGGGCCGGACATGGCGCATTGCCCGGCGTACCAGGGCGCGATCTGTTCTCTCTGCTGCACGCTCGATGCGCGCTGCGGCGACCTCTGCAAGCCGCATGCGAGCCTGTCGTCGCAATGGTCGGCCGTGCTGCGCTGGCTGCTGCCGCGCCGCAGCTGGCGCTACCTGGACACGGGCCTGGGGCACTTCCTGCTGCTGATGCTGGTCATCGTGCCGCTGCTGGCCGTGGTGTTCGGCGTGCTTTATCAACAGGAACTGCGGGCGCTGGCCGAAAGCGCGCTCGAACTCGCGTCGCAGGCCCGCGCGTCGGAGGTCTGGTCGGGCGTGCAGCAGTCCGCGCTGCGCTCGGGTTTCCTCAAGGCCTACATGGCGCTGCTGGTCATCGCTGGCATCGTGGCGTGGTGGCTGGTGCTCGCGCACCAGAGCCGCAAGGTTGCGCAGGAAGAATCGAACCGGCAGACCCACCTGCTGCTGCGCGAGATCGAGCTGCACCGCGAAACCGACCGCGCCCTGCAGGCTGCCAAGCAAACGGCCGAAGAGGCGAGGGCAGTCGCCGAGCAGGCCCAACGCGCCGCCGACCAGGCCAACCAGGCCAAGAGCCGCTACATCAGCGCCATCAGCCACGAGCTGCGCACGCCGCTCAACAGCATCCTGGGCTACGCGCAGTTGATGGGCGAGGACCACTCGGTGCCGCCGCACCGCCAGCAGGCGGTGGCGGTCATCAAGCGCGGCGGCGAGCACCTGCTCTCGCTCATCGAGGGCACGCTGGCCATCGCGCACATCGAGGCCGGCAAGCTCACGCTGCATGCGCGGCCGATGCGCTTTGCCGACACCATGCGGGAGCTGGCCGACATGTTCGAGCTGCAGGCGGCCGAGAAGGGGCTGCAGTTCCGCTTCGAGGCGGCGGGCGCCTTGCCCGAGGTGGTGCGCGCCGACGAGAAGCGCGTGGGCCAGATCCTCATCAACCTGCTGGGCAATGCGATCAAGTTCACCGCGGCGGGGCAGGTCACGCTGCGGCTGGCCTATGCGCGCGAGTTTGCGGCCATCGAGATCGAGGACACCGGCCCGGGCATGACGGCCGCGGACATCGAGCGCATCTTCGAGCCCTTCACCCGCGGCAACGCGGCCGCCTCGTCGGCGCCGGGCGCGGGCCTGGGCCTGACCATCGCCAAGATGCTCACCGACCTGATGGGCGGCGAGATGAAGGTGCAGAGCACGCCGGGCGTGGGGTCGCTGTTCTGCGTGCGGCTCTTCCTGCCGCGCGTGCACGACACGGCGGCGGGTGCGACGAGGCCGGTGCCGGTGGCGCGGGCGCGCCGCGGCTACGAAGGCGCACGCCGGCGCCTGCTGGTGGTCGACAACGAAGAGGCCGATCGCGACCTGCTCGACCACGTGCTTGCGCCGCTGGGCTTCGAGCTGCGCACGGCCGCCAGCGGCCACGATGCGCTCGACCTCATCGCCGCGGGCTACCGGCCCGATGCGATGTTCGTGGACCTCGCGATGCCCGGCATCGACGGCTGGGAGACGATCCGCCGCGCGCGCAAGCTCGGCCTGGCCGATGCGTCCGTCGCCGTCGTCTCGGCCAACGCCTTCGACAAGGGGCTGGACAACGACGTGGGCATCGCGCCTGAAGATTTCTTCGTGAAGCCCGTTCGCCACACCGAGCTGCTCGACTGGCTGGAGCGCCGGCTCGGCCTCAAGTGGACCGACATGGCCGCCGCGTTGCCGCCGGCGGCCGCGCCCAAGACGATGCAGCCGCCCTCGCGCGAGCGCCTGCGCGCACTCGACGAAGCGGTGAGCCTGGGCTACTTTCGCGGCATCATGAACCAGCTGGACGACATCGACACCGAACAGCCCGAGTGCATGGCCTGGACCGAGGCGCAGCGCGTGCTGGCGCGCCAGTTCCAGTTCGAGGCCATGAGCCGGGCGCTGGCCGAAGCAGTGAGTGCGCCATGACCTCGACCCCCTCGATCCCACCCTTTCCCATGGAGCCGTCCCCGCTCGCCCGGGCGCTGCGCGACGAGGGCGTCAACAGCGATCTCGTGCTGATCGTGGACGACGTGCCCGACAACCTCGCGGTGCTGCACGACGCGCTGGACGAATCGGGCTACACCGTGCTCATCGCCACCAGCGGCGAGCAGGCGCTGCAGCGCGCCGCGCAGGCGCGGCCCGACATCGTGCTGCTCGACGCGATGATGCCGGGCATCGACGGCTTCGAGGTGGCGCGGCGGCTCAAGGCCGATGCGGCCACCGCGCACATTCCCATCGTGTTCATGACGGGCCTGACCGAAACCGAGCACCTCGTGGCCGCGCTGGAGGCGGGCGGCGTCGACTACGTCACCAAGCCCATCAAGCCCAAGGAAGTGCTCGCGCGCATGAACGTGCACCTGCAGGGCGCGCGACGCGCGCGGCAGGACGCGCGGCAGGCCGGCCAGGCGCGCAATGCGCTCGATGCCTTCGGCTACGCGAGCATCACCGTGCGGCTGCCCGAAGGGCGGCTGATCTGGCAGACGGCCCTCGCGCGCGACCTGCTGCACCGCTACTGCGAAACGCGCGCGCCCGAGACGCCGCCCGCGGTGCTCGAATGGCTGCTGCGCCACACGCCCGATGCGCGCCAGCGCGGCATCGAGCCGCCCGCGCTCTCGATCGCGCAGGGCGCCAGCAGCCTCACGCTGCGCCTGCACCAGCAGACCGGGCAGGACGACGACGGGGACGAGTGGATGATCATCATGCGCGAGGTGTCCGACACCGGCGTGATCGAGGCGATGAGCCTGAGCCTGAAGCTCACCGCGCGCGAGGCCGAGGTGCTGTACTGGGTGGTCAAGGGCAAGACCAACAAGGACATCGGCGAGATCCTGGGCAGCAGCCCGGCCACCGCCAAGAAGCACCTAGAGCGGGTGTACGTGAAGCTGGGCGTGGAGACGCGCACGGCCGCGGCCGGCGTGGCCATCAAGCGCATCCGCGAGCTGCAGCCCCAGTTCGAGATCTGAACGGGCCCCGTCGCGCCTTGCATCCTGTTGCGGCGCGTCACCGCGCCGACTTTCCGCCTCCCTAGAATGGTCCGAGGGCCTCGGGATGCGCGCGATGAAGAACAGGCAGAAAACAACGATCCGGCGACTGCGTTGCGGCTGGCTGCTGGCCGCGTCCTGCGCGCTGGCGGGCACGGGCGCGCGGGCCGCCGGCCATTTCGACGTGGACGATGCCGGCACGCTCGATCCCGGCCAATGCCAGTACGAGACCTGGTGGGGCCGCACCGGCGTCGAGCCGGTCACCGGTTTTCACATCGGGCCGTCGTGCCGGGTGGGCCCCGTCGAGCTGGGGCTGAACGTCGACCGGCTCTCGGTGCAGGGCGCACAGAGCGTTCACTCGGTCACCGCCGGTCCGCAGCTCAAGTGGACCTTCCTCGGGCAAGCCGCGGACGCGCCGCTCAGCGCGGCCCTCTCGATGGGCACCATCTCCGACCTGAAGCGCGGCGGCCGCATGGGCGGGCAGTTCGTGCTGCCGGTGACATGGCGGCCGACGGGCACCTTGCAGATCCACGCGAACCTCGGCGCCGACTGGGCGCTCGGCACGGGTCTGCGCACGCCGCGCGGTGGCATGGCCGCCGAATGGGCGCTCAACGATGCGGTGTCGGTGATCGCGGAGCGCAATCGCGCGTCGAGCGTCTGGACGTCGCGCATCGGCGGCCGCTTCAGCCTCACGCCGCTGATCAGCGTGGACATCAGCGCCTCGCGCACCCGGCCGCCCGGGGGGCGCAGCGTGAACGGCTTCGTGGTCGGCCTGAACCACGAATTCAGCTGGAAGTGAACCGGCCTGAGGCCTGAGGCCTGACGTCTAGCGCAAATGGTGCTGCATGCGCTTCTCGTCCTCGGCCAACTGCAGGCGCATGAGCGAGAGAAAGTCCCGCGCCGTGGCCGAGAGCACCTTGCCCGCCGGCAGCGCCAGGATGCAGGTGAAGTGCACGTCGATCGAGAGCCGCCGCACCACCAGCCCGCGCTCGGCGTAGTCGAGCGCGGTGATCGGATTGACCAGCCCCACGCCCAGGCCGCGCAGCGCCATCTCGCACACGCTGGCCGCGTAGGGCGTCTGCACCAGCACGCGCGGTGCCACGCCGTAGGGCGCGAGCGCGGCCTCCAGCCGCTGGTGCGAGGGGTCTTCGGGGTTGAGCGCGAGAAAGGGCGCTTCCGCCAGTTGCTCCGGCTTGATGGTCTTGAAGCGCGCGAGCGCGTGGCCCTCGGGCATCACGACCACGCCGGGCATGCGCGAGAAGGTCGAGTGGTCGATGCCTTCGAGCGAGAGTTCGTCGGCCATGAGCCCGAAGTCGGAGATGCCCATGGCCACGCGGTCGCGCACGTCCTTGGAGCTGAGCACCTGCAACGACACCTGCGGCCAGGGGCTCGCGCCGCGGTGCGCCTTCAGGCGTGCGAGGGCGCGCGGCATGAAGCCCAGGCCGTAGGCCGGAAAGCAGCTGAGCTCCAGCTGGGTGACGCCGAAGTCGCGCAGGCTCTTCACGCGGTGCTCGATGGCGTCCATGCCGATGAAGACGCGCTCCACCTCGATCCACAGCGCGCGCGCCTCCGGCGTGGGCACCAGCCGCCCGCCCGTGCGCTGGAACAGCAGCATGCCGGCCTGCGCCTCCAGCCGCTTGAGCGACTGGCTGATGGCGGGCTGCGTCACATGCAGCAAGGCGGCGGCCTTGCGGGTGGAGCTGCCGCGCATCAGGGCTCGGAAGGTCTCGATTTCGGCGAATCGCATCGATGGCCACCGATAAGTTTATTTATCGATTGAGTATCTGGAGGTGCGTAATTTTATTTCCGAATGCATAAGATTTGCGCACAACTTCCAAACCTCCTCCCCGTGACGCCCTCGCCAGTTCTGGACTTCAAGTTCGCCGCCCTGCCCGCGGACCCCTCGGCCCACCACCCGGGGAACGCCACGGGCAGCGCCCTGGCCCGGACGTTCAAGCCGGTGCGCAATCCGCGCCTGCGGGGCTTGCAGTGCCTGCGCTGCGATGCGCTCTATCCGGTCACGCTGACGCACGACGGCTGCCCCGCCTGCAAGCGTGCGGGTTTTCATGTCGCGCTGCGCGCGAGCTACCTGCCCGAGGTGACGGAAAGGCCCGACGCGATCCCCATGCCCTACGAGCCGGGCTTCACGCTCGGCGAGGGCCACACGCCGATGCAGGAGATGCCGGAGCTGGCGCGGCACTTCGGCGTCGCGCGGCTCGGCCTCAAGGACGAATCGAGCAACCCCACCGGCTCGCACAAGGACCGCATGACCGCGGTGGGCGTGGCGCAGGCGCTGGACTTCGGCGCGCACACGCTGGTGCTCGCCTCGTCGGGCAACGCGGCGGTGTCGGCGGCGCACTACGCGTGGGCCGCGGGCCTGCGCTGCGAGGTGGCCACTTATGAAGGCATGCCGGCCACCTATTCGCGGCAGCTCGATGCGCTGGGCGCGCGGCGCTATGTGTTCGCCGACAACGCCGGCCGCTGGGCGTTCGTGCGCGAGCGCTCGCAGTACCCCGGCTACTTCGCGCTCACCAACTACCGCCTGCCCGCGCTGGGCAGCGCGCCGCTGGCCATCGAGGGCTACAAGACCATCGCCCCCGAGTGCGTGGCCGATGCGGGCGTGCCGGACCACATCGTGATTCCCACCGCGCGCGGCGATCTCGCCTGGGGCATCTACGCGGGCTTTCGCGACCTGCTGGCCGCGGGGCGCATCGCGCGCCTGCCGCGGCTCTGGCTGGTGGAGCCGTTCCCGCGCCTGGCGCGCGTGTTCGCGGGCGGCGCGATAAACGGCAGCTATCCGGGCCATACCGCGCAGTTCTCGACCGCCGGCGCCACCGTGACCTACCTGCAGTGGCAGGCCGCGTCGGCCACCGGCGGCGGCGCGGTGGTGGTGACCGACGACGAGGCGCGTGCGGCGCGGCGGCTTCTCACCGCCGCCGGCGTGAGCGCCGAACTGTGCGCGGCCGGTGGCCTGGCTGCGCTGCGGCAGTTGCGCGAGACGAATGCCATCGCCGCCGATGCGCATGTCGTGCTGATGCTCACCGCGAATGCGTCCAGCGATCCGAGCTGGCCCGATCCGCCCGTCTAACCCCCCGAAGGAATCACCATGCCGACGATGCATCGCCGGGCCTTTCTGGCCGCCGGCTCTACAGCCCTGCTCGCCGCAGCGCAGCCTGCGTGGGCCGCCTACCCCGAGCGGCCCATCAAGCTCGTCGTGCCCTGGGCCGCGGGCGGCAGCACCGATGCCATCGCGCGCGCCATGGCGCAGCGCATGAGCCAGACCATCGGCAGCCCGGTGATCGTGGACAACCGCCCCGGCGCGGCCGGGATGATCGGCACCGACGCCGCCGCCAAGGCGGCGCCCGACGGCTATACCATCGCCATCGTCGAGCTGCCGCACGCGATTGCGCCGGCGGTGACGGCGAAGCTGCCGTACGACCTGCTGCGCGACTTCACGCCCGTGACCATGATCGGCACCTCGCCGCTGGTGTTCTTCGCGGGCATGGACGAGGACAGCAAGGACTTCAAGACTTTCCTGAAGACGGCCGCTGCCACATCGTCGCCACCGGCCATCGCGCACAGCGGCGCGGGCACCGTGAGCCATCTGGCGGCCGAGATGCTCGCGAGCCGCACGAAGATCCGATTCAACATGGTGCCGTACAAGGGCTCCGCGCCGGCGCTGACCGACGTGGCCGCCGGCACGGTGGCCGGCCACTTCGCGACGCTGGCCAGCGGCTCCAGCCTCGCGGGCGGCAACAGGATTCGTCCGTTGCTGGTCACGAGCACGCAGCGCGTGAGCATCGCCGGCCTGCAGAACGTGCCCGCGCTCGCGGAGAACAACTTGAAGGGCATGGAGATCGACCAGTGGTGGGCGATGGTCGCGCCGGCCACCACGCCGCTCGAGGTGATCGAGAAGCTGCGGCGCGAGGCCATCGCGGCGCTGGAGCACCCCTCGGTGAAGGAGCGGATGGCGGTGCTGGGCGTGCAGATGAAGGGCTCGACGCCCGGTGAGCTGCGCGCGTTCCTCCGCTCGGAGGCCGAGCGCTGGCAGAAGGTCGCGCACGAGGTCGGCCTGCAGCCGCAGTAAGCCCCGGCTCGCCGCTACTTCGCGTCGCTGTACACGGTGGCGCGCGAGACGCCCATGTGCGCCGCCGCGATCTCGGCGCCGCGGCGGATTTCGAGGAAGCCGGCCTTCTTCAACTCCTGCACGAGTTGCTTGCGGTCCGCGGGCTTCAACGATCGCGAACTCGTCGCGCGCGCGGCGGCGAATTCGTCGATGCGCGAATGGATGCGGTCGGAATGGTTGGCGCCGGTGTCGAGGTGCTCGTGCACTTCGCGGTCGTCGATGCGCGTGAACTGCGAGATCGCGCCCTGGAAGCTCTGGAACAGCGTGAGGTCCACGTTCAGGCACAGCGCGGCCACGTACTCGCCGCTCTCGTCCTTCACGCCGATGGAGGTGCTCTTGACCTTGCGGCCGTCGGCGAAGGTGTTGGCGTAGTTCGCGATGACCGCCGGGTACTCGGGGTCGCGGATGCGCGCCAGGCCCAACTCGGTGACCGACTGCCCCACCTGCCGCCCGCTCAGGTTGTTCTGGATCGCGTAGATCGCGTTCTTCGGATTGCTCAGGTCGTGCACCACGACTTCGCAGAAGGGCGCAAAGGTCTCGCCGAGGCCCTCGGCCATGTTGCGCAGCATCTCCAGGACCTGCTTGTCGGACTTCTTCTTCATGGGGGGGAATGTATCCAGTTCTGGACGAAGAATCCAGACTGTACGGAAAGTCTATACTTGGATGTATTATCCAGATTCAGAAAGATCCTCCAGGAGCATTGCGCATGACACGCCAGGAACCCGCACGCTATATCGATCCCCGCACCGGCCGCTACCACGACCTCTCGGAGCGCCGCTGGCGCTCGGACGACGGCAATCCGATGATGGTGACGCCGCTGCCCGGCATCACCCGCGACGACATCGATGCGCGCGAGCGCTCGGTGTGGCGCTACCGCGCCGCGCTGCCCGTGGCGATCGACCAGCCCGCGAGCATGGGCGAAGGCTGCACGCCGCTCGTGCAGAAGCGTTGGGGCGGCCTCGAGCCGCACTTCAAGCTCGAATGGTTCAACCCGACCTGCAGCTTCAAGGACCGTGGCGCGTCCGTGATGATTTCGTTCCTGCGCCAGCTGGGCGTCGACGCGGTGCTGGAAGACAGCTCGGGCAACGGCGGCGCGGCCATCGCTGCCGCGGGCGCGGCGGCCGGCATCAAGGTGAAGGTGCTCGCGCCCAGCTACACGCCGGCGCCCAAGGTGGCGCAGATCCGGGCCTTCGGCGCCGAGGTGCAATTGGTGCCGGGCCCGCGCGAGGAGTCCGAATACGAGGCGGTGCGCCAGTCCGAATCGATCTTCTACGCGAGCCACAACTGGCATCCGTTCTTCCTGCAGGGCACGAAGACGCTGGCCTATGAACTCTGGGAAGACCTGGGCTTCGTCGCGCCCGACAACGTGGTGATTCCCGCGGGCGCGGGCAGCAATGTGCTCGGCTGCTGGATCGGCTTCAAGGAGCTCCTGGCCGCCGGGCAGATCGCGAAGCTGCCGCGGATCTTCGTCGCGCAGCCGCTGAACTGCTCGCCGGTCGATGCGAGCTTCGTCGCGGGCGTGGACACGCTGGTCGATCGCATCGTGAAGCCGACGATCGCCGAAGGCACGGCCATCAAGCGGCCCGTGAGGCTGCAGGAAATTCTTCAGGCGTTGCGCGAGACGAACGGCAAGACGGTGGCGCTGACCGAAGCGCAGATCGCGGCGGCCGTGCGCCGGCTGGCTTCGACGGGGCTCTATGCCGAACCGACGTCCGCCACGGCGGCTGCGGCCATCGATGTGCTGGCGCAGCGGGGCGACATCCGGGCGAGCGAAACCACGGTCGTGCTGCTGACTGGCACCGGCTTGAAGTCGACGCAGTTCATGACCGAGCTCTTCGGCGGCGCTGCCGCCTGATCGGTTGCGCTACCAGGGCCAGGCTAGGCGCGTGCCTGTGCCCGTGGCGGCCGCGCGTTCGTGGAGCAGGCGCGCGACGGTCAGGTCCTGCAGCGCGAGGCCTGTCATGTCGAAGACGGTGATGTCGCCCGGAGCGCGCTCGAATGAAGTCTTGCCGCTCAGCAGGTCGCCCAGTTCGGTGGTCACGGTATCGAGCGCCCATTGGGTTTCGCCGATCTGCTGCGCCTGCGTGCGGTCATCGACGACAAGGCGCACGCGCGGCAACAGGCCTTCGGGGAGTTCGCGCTTGCCTCGCGTGTCGGCGCCGACGCAGTTCAGGTGCGTGCCGGGTTGCACGGCCTCCAGATCGAACAGCGCGCCGCCGCCGGGCGTGGCGGTGATCACGATGTCGCTCTGCGCGACGGCCGCGTTGCGGTCGGCGGCGGGTGCGATGCTGCAGCGGGCGGCGAAGTCGTCTTCGAATGCGGCGTTGCGCTGCCCATCGGCGCTCACGTAGCGCACCTCGCGCAGCGAGGGCATGAGGCGCAACGCGAAGTCGAGCTGGATGCGCGCCTGCACGCCGGTGCCGAAGATGCACGCGCGCGTGCTGTCGGGCCGCGCGAGCTGCTGCAGCCCGAGCCCGCCCGCCGCGCCGGTGCGCACGGTCGTGATCGCGTTGCCGTCGATCACGCACAGCGGCCGGCCCGTGGCGGGGTCGATCAGCAGGATCGTCGCCTGGTGCGGCTCGCCGCCGCGCTGCCGGTTGGCGGGCCAGAAGCCGGCGGCCTTGAAGCCGAGCAGGCCCTGCGCCTGCACGTCGCCCGACTTGATGCCGAACACGCCGCCCGTGGCGAGCGGCTCCCGCACGACCGGGAAGACGCGGCCTTCGCGGTCGCTGTGGAGCACGAAGGCCTCGCGCACGGCTTTCAGCACATCGTCGGGGGAAAGGAGGGCGTTGACCTGGTGCTTGTCGAGCAAGAGGAGCAGCGCGTCGGCGGGCGACGTGAAGGGTGTCATCTGGAAATATTATCTATTTCCAGACAAAAAATCAATCGAAGGCGGCGGCGGCCGGCTCAGCGCCCGGTGTGCACCTTGATGCGGATCGTCGCCACGTCCCAGCCACGGTTCTTGAGCCGCGTGACCAGCATCGGCGCGAGCTGGCGCAGCTTGGCGGCCGCGGCGCTGCCCTTGACCAGCAGGCACCAGACGTCACCCTCGGCGGGGCCCGCCTGCACGGCCGCCCGCATGGCTGGCGGGATGAGCCCTTCCACGGCTTTCAGGCGCTCGGCGCTGTCGCGCGCGCGCGCCATCAGGCCGCCCAGCGTGGGCGAGCCTTCTGCAGCCTGGTGCAGGCTGATGGCGGGGGCGAGGCGGCGATACATGGGTAATCCGGTAGGTCGTAACAAGACAGCTAAAATGCCCGGTTTGCCGGCGTTCGCGCCGGAAAAAAGGCTGCTCAACCTCGAACTTGATTTCGAAACGAGCGCGCCCAACTGCTTTCACCATATCTTAGGGAATCCGGTCGCAGTGCCTGTCGTGTCAGGCGCACGCCCATCTCCACCCAATGGCAACCAACTTCCTGACCCAGATCTTCGGCAGTCGCAACGACCGGCTCCTCAAGCAGTATCGCAAGACGGTGGAACGCATCAATGCGCTCGAACCCGAGTTCGAGAAGCTCAGCGACGACGCGCTGCGCGCCAAGACGCAGGAGTTCAAGGACCGGGTGGCCAAGGGCGAATCGCTCGACGCCCTGCTGCCGGAGGCCTTCGCCACGGTGCGCGAAGGCTCCAAGCGCATCATGAAGATGCGCCACTTCGACGTCCAGCTGCTGGGCGGCATGGCGCTGCACAACGGCAAGATCTCCGAAATGCGCACCGGCGAAGGCAAGACGCTGACCGCGACGCTGCCGGTGTACCTGAATGCGCTGTCCGGCAAGGGCGTGCACGTGGTCACGGTGAACGACTACCTGGCAAGCCGCGACGCCAAGTGGATGGGCCGGCTCTACAACTTCCTGGGCCTCACGGTGGGCATCAACCTGCCGCAGATGCCGCGCGAGGAAAAGCAGGAAGCCTACGGCAGCGACATCACCTACGGCACCAACAACGAATACGGCTTCGACTACCTGCGCGACAACATGGTGTACGAGCCGGGCGACCGGGTCCAGCGCGTGCTGAACTACGCGATCGTCGACGAGGTCGATTCGATTTTGATCGACGAGGCCCGCACGCCGCTGATCATCAGCGGCCAGGCCGAAGACCACACCGACCTTTATTTGGCCATCAACAAGGTGGTGCCCCTCCTGACCAAGCAGGAAGGCGAAGCCGACCCGCGCACGGGCGAAGGCGTCACGGTGCCGGGCGACTTCACGGTCGACGAGAAGACGCACCAGGTGTTCCTGACCGAAGACGGCCACGAGAACGCCGAGCGCATCCTGGGCGAGCTCAAGCTGATTCCCGAGGGCGCGTCGCTCTACGACCCGGCCAACATCACGCTGATGCACCACCTGACGGCGGCGCTGCGCGCGCGTCACCTCTACCACCGCGACCAGCACTACGTGGTGCAGCAGGGCGAAGTGACCATCGTGGACGAATTCACCGGCCGCCTCATGACGGGCCGCCGCTGGAGCGACGGCCTGCACCAGGCCGTGGAAGCCAAGGAAGGCGTCGAGATCCAGGCCGAGAACCAGACGATGGCCTCGATCACCTTCCAGAACTACTTCCGCCTGTACGGCAAGCTGGCCGGCATGACCGGCACGGCCGACACCGAGGCCTACGAGTTCCAGGAAATCTACGGCCTCGAGACGGTCATCATCCCGCCCAACCGCATCAGCAAGCGCGAAGACCAGCTGGACCGCGTCTACAAGACCACGCGAGAGAAGTACGAGGCGGCCATCCAGGACATCCGCGAGTGCTACGAGCGCGGCCAGCCGGTGCTGGTGGGCACTTCGTCCATCGAGAACTCCGAAATCATCGACGGCCTGCTCACGCAGGCGGGCCTGCCGCACCAGGTGCTCAACGCCAAGCAGCACGCGCGCGAAGCCGACATCGTGGCGCAGGCCGGCCGCACGAAAATGATCACCATCGCGACCAACATGGCCGGCCGCGGCACCGACATCGTGCTGGGCGGCAACATCGAGAAGATGATCGAGGCGATCGAGAACGACGAAGGCCGCGACGAAGCCACCAAGGAAGCCGACATCGCCCACGTGCGCACCGAGTGGACCAAGGACCATGATTTCGTCAAGTCGCTCGGCGGCCTGCGCATCATCGCCACCGAACGCCACGAGTCGCGCCGCATCGACAACCAGCTGCGCGGCCGCTCGGGCCGCCAGGGCGACCCGGGCTCCTCGCGCTTCTACCTGAGCCTGGACGATCCGCTGATGCGCATCTTCGCGGGCGACCGCGTGAAGGCGATCATGGACCGCCTGAAGATGCCCGACGGCGAGGCCATCGAGGCGGGCATCGTCACCCGCAGCATCGAGAGCGCGCAGCGCAAGGTCGAGGCGCGCAACTTCGATATTCGCAAGCAGTTGCTCGAGTACGACGACGTGTCTAACGACCAGCGCAAGGTGATCTACCAGCAGCGCAACGACATCCTGGACGCGGCCGACCTCACCGCGCAGATTGCCGCGCTGCGCGAAGGCTGCTTCATGGACCTGGTGCGCCAGTACGTGCCGGCCGAATCGGTCGAGGAGCAGTGGGACCTGGAAGGCCTGGAGAAAACGCTCTTCACCGAGTGGGGCCTGGACATGCCGCTCAAGAAGGAGGTCGAGGCGTCCGACGCCATTTCCGACGAAGACGTGCTCGAGAAGGTGGTCAAGGCCGCCAACGAGACCTTCGACGCCAAGCTGGCGCTGATCGGCCAGGAGAACTTCACCCAGTTCGAGCGCATGGTGCTGCTGCAGAGCATCGACACCCACTGGCGCGAACACCTGGCCTCGCTGGACTACCTGCGCCAGGGCATCCACCTGCGCGGCTATGCGCAAAAGCAGCCCAAGCAGGAATACAAGCGCGAAGCCTTCGAGCTCTTCGGCCAGTTGCTCGACTCGGTGAAGAACGAAGTCACGCGCCAGCTCATGACGGTGCGCGTGCAATCGGGCGAGCAGCTCGAGGAAGCCGCCGAAGCCATGGAAAGCCGCGGCGAGAACGTGGCCAACATCACCTACAGCGCGCCGACCGAGACCGGCGAGGTCGAGGTGCGCGTCGATGAGGAAAACCAGCGCCGCCTTGCGGCCGTCGGCACCGGCGCCCTGAGCGCCGAGGCCGCCGCCTTCGCCCGCGTCGGCCGCAACGATCCGTGCCCCTGCGGCAGTGGCAAAAAATACAAGCAGTGCCACGGCAAGCTGAGCTGACGTCCCGAACCTTTCATTGAGAGAACCCCATGCCCGTGAACCTGTCCGCCCCTGATCCCGCCGCCTTGTTCGCGGTGCCCGGCGTCCGCATCGGCGTGGCCGAAGCGGGCGTGCGAAAGGCCAACCGCAAGGACCTGACCGTCGTGCTGATCGACGAAGGCTCGGCGGTCGGCGGGGTGTTCACGCAGAACCGTTTCTGCGCGGCGCCGGTGCAGGTCTGCCGCGATCACCTGGCGGCCAACTACGGCATTCGCGCGATGGTGATCAACACCGGCAACGCCAACGCCGGCACGGGCGAAGACGGCCTGATGCGCACGCGCTCCACCTGCATCGCGCTCGCGCGCAAGCTGGAAATCGCGCCCGAGCAGATCCTGCCGTTCTCCACCGGCGTGATCATGGAGCCGCTGCCGGTGGACCGCATCGAAGCGGGCCTGCCCGCCGCGCTGGCCGACGCCTCGGAAAACCATTGGGCACGTGCCGCCGAAGGCATCATGACCACCGACACGATCCCCAAGGCGTTCAGCCGGAAGGTGCAGATCGGCGGCGCCACCGTCACCATCACCGGCATCAGCAAGGGCGCCGGCATGATCCGCCCGAACATGGCGACCATGCTGGGCTTCATGGCCACCGACGCGAAGATCGATCCGTCGCTGATCCAGCCGCTCGCGAAACTCCTGGCCGATGGCTCGTTCAACCGCGTGACCATCGACGGCGACACCTCGACCAACGACTCGTTCGTCGTCATCGCCACGCAGAAGGCGGCGCACGCGACCATCACCTCGCTCGAATCCGCCGAAGGCCAGGCCCTCGTGGCGGCCATGCAGGACGTGGCGCGCCTGCTGGCGCAGGCCATCGTGCGCGACGGCGAAGGCGCGACCAAGTTCATCACCATCCAGGTCGAAGGCGGCCGCGACGCTGCCGAGTGCAAGCAGGTGGCCTATGCGATCGCCCATTCGCCGCTGGTGAAGACCGCGTTCTACGCCAGCGACCCGAACCTGGGCCGCATCCTGGCGGCCGTCGGCTATGCGGGCATCGCCGACCTCGACCAGACCGGCATCGACCTGTTCCTGGACGACGTGCATGTGGCGGTCAAAGGCGGGCGCAACCCGTCGTACCGCGAGGAAGACGGCCAGCGCGTGATGAAGCAGAGCGAGATCACGGTGCGCGTCGGCCTGGGTCGCGGCACTGCCAGCGAAACGGTGTGGACCTGCGACTTCAGCCACGAATACGTGACCATCAACGCCGACTACCGGTCATGAACGAGCAGTTCCAGAAGCTGATCGAGCGCGCCGAACAGCTCATTACCCGCATCGAATCGATCCTGCCGCAGCCGCTGTCGGCGCCCGCGGACTGGAACGCTTCCATCGCCTGGCGCTACCGCCGCCGCAACTCCGGCCATGGGGTGCTGGAGCCCGTGAAGCACGTGGCCACGATGGCGCTCGATTCGCTGAAAGAAATCGACGTCCAGAAGGAAAAGATCGAGCGCAACACACGCCAGTTCGTCGAAGGCAAGCCGGCCAACAACGTGCTCTTGACCGGCGCGCGCGGCACGGGCAAGTCGTCGCTGATCCGCGCCTGCCTGCAGGCCTATGCGCCGCAGGGGCTGCGCCTCATCGAGGTGGACAAGGCCGAGCTGGTCGACCTGCCCGACATCGTCGAGGTGGTCTCGCAGCGGCCCGAGAAGTTCATCGTCTTCAGCGACGACCTGAGCTTCGACGAGGGCGAGCCGGGCTACAAGGCGCTCAAGTCGATCCTGGACGGATCGATCGCGGCATCGACGCCCAACGTGCTGATCTACGCGACCAGCAACCGGCGCCACCTCTTGCCCGAGTACATGAAGGAAAACCTCACGTACACCCACACCGACGATGGCGAGGTGCATCCGGGCGAGGTGATCGAGGAGAAGATTTCGCTGTCCGAGCGTTTCGGCCTTTGGGTGAGCTTCTACCCCTTCAGCCAGAACGAGTACCTCACGATCGTGGGGCAGTGGCTCTCGTCCTTCGGCGTCGATGCGGCCGCCATCGCGGCGGCGCGGCCCGAGGCGCTGGTCTGGGCGCTGGAGCGGGGTTCCCGCAGCGGCCGCGTGGCCTACCAGTTCGCCCGCGACTACGCGGGGCGGAGCAACGCGTGAGCGCGCAAGAGAACGGCGCGCGCGAGCACACCGAGGTCGCGGTCGGCGTGCTGATCCGCCTGGCCGACGATGCCTTGCTGCTCTCGACGCGGCCCGAAGGCAAGGCCTACGCCGGCTACTGGGAGTTTCCGGGCGGCAAGATCGAAGCCGGCGAAACCGTCGAAGAGGCGCTGCGCCGCGAGTTGCAGGAAGAGCTCGGCATCACCATCGAAGGCGCCTCGGTCTGGAAGGTGACGGAGCACGACTATCCGCACGCGCTGGTGCGCCTGCACTGGTGCAAGGTGACCGCGTGGACCGGCGAATTCGAGATGCGCGAAGGACAGGCCATGGCGTGGCAGCAACTGCCGCTCGAGGTGGCGCCGGTGCTGCCGGGCGCGCTGCCGGTGCTCGAGTGGCTGGTGCAGGAGCGCGGCCTGCCCGCTTCGGCGGCGCTGGCCGTCTCGACGCTGGCCTGATGCGGGTGACCAGCCGGCACGACGGCCGCACATGGCCCGAGGCCTGACCCCGAAGATGCATCCCAAGTACCGCCCCGACATCGACGGCCTGCGCGCCGTCGCCGTGGCGTCCGTGCTGGCCTTCCATGCGTTTCCCGATGCGCTGCCGGGCGGCTTCATCGGCGTCGACATCTTCTTCGTGATCTCGGGCTTCCTGATCACGACGATCATCATGCAGAGCCACGCGGCGAGCGATTTCAGCTACCGCGATTTCTATGCGCGGCGCATCCGGCGGATCTTTCCGGCGCTGATGCTGGTGCTGGCCGCCACGTTGGCTTTCGGCTGGTATGCGCTGCTGCCGCGGGAGTTCGCCGAGCTCGGCAAGCAGGCGGCGGGCGGCGCGGCCTTCGTGGCCAACTTCATCTTCTGGGGCGAGTCGGGCTACTTCGACACCGCGGCCGAGACCAAGCCGCTGTTGCACCTGTGGTCGCTGGGCATCGAGGAGCAGTTCTATATTTTCTGGCCACTGCTGCTGGGCGTGGCGTGGCGGCGGCGCTGGCCGGTCGTGCGGCTCTTGTGGGTGATCGCGGTGGCGTCGTTCCTGGTCAACGTGATGACGGTGCATCCGTTCCGCGAGGCGGCGTTCTATTCGCCGCTGTCGCGCTTCTGGGAGTTGATGGTGGGCGGCATCCTGGCGTGCATGCGGCTCAAGCCCGTGGTGCCGAGCGCGTGGCGCAGCCATCTCCAGTCGGTGCTGGGCGCCGGGCTGATCGTGCTGGGGCTCGTGATGACGCGCAGCGACAAGGCCTTCCCCGGCTGGTGGGCGCTGCTGCCGACGCTGGGAGCGGTGAGCTGCATCGCGGCCGGCCCGGGCGGGGTGCTCAACCAGTACCTGCTCTCGAACCGGGTGATGGTGTGGATCGGTCTCATCAGCTATCCGCTCTACCTGTGGCACTGGCCGCTGCTGGTGTACGCGCGGATCGTGGAGGAGGGCCACCCGTCGGCCTGGGTGCGCGCAGGGGCGGTGGTCGCGAGCGTGTTGCTGGCGTGGGCCACGTACCGTTTTCTCGAGCGCTTCACGCGGGCGCGCACCGGCGTCGGCATGCTGCGCGCGCTGGCCGGTTCCGGGGTGGCGGTCGCGCTCGTCGGCGTGCTGGCGCTGGGCGGCATGCCGCCGCGCAACGGCAGCGACCTCTTGCGCAAGGTGACCGACGCCACGGTGGACGACAACTACTACGACGGCTTCAAGCAGGAAAAGCTCGGAGCGCACAAGGTCGAGCGCACCGGCAACGGCGCGCGCAAGGTGCTCCTGATCGGCGACAGCCACGTGCAGCAGTACGCGCCGCGCGCGCTGGAACTGGCGCGTAGCGCCCCCGGGCAGATGGCCACTGCGTACTTCGCGACCTATGGTGCCTGCCCGCCCGTGCCGGGCGTGCTGTCCGATGGCAACGAAGGCTGCGACAAGGCGCGTACCGGCATGCTCGAACTGGCGCTCGATCCGCGGATCGACACGGTCGTCGTCGGGGCCTGCTGGAACTGCTACTTCACCGGGAATTTCCCGCTGGCCTTCTACTTCCAGGACGGCGCTTCGGCCTATCCGATCAACAACGGCGGCCCAGGCCTCGCTCGCTCGCTCGATGCGCTCGAAAAGCTGCTGACCACGCTGGTCCAGAGCAAGAAGAAGGTCTATTTGCTGCTGGACAACGCGCGCGGCGTGGAGTTCGAGCCGCGCCGCCTGATCGAGGGCAGCCGCATGGGCCAGATGACGGCGCTGACCAGCACCACCACCGGCCCGCTGCCGCCCGAGCAGGCGCAGCTGGACGAGCGGTTGAAGCGCATCGCCGCATCGAGCGGCGCGCAGGTCATCGACGTGCTGGCGCAGCTGTGCAAGTCGGGCGAATGCGTGCGGTCCATGCCGGACGGCACGCCGGTCTACAAGGACCGCGAGCACCTGCGGCCCTTCTACGTGCGGGCGCACGCGGGCTATCTGGACAAGGTGTTTCTCGGGGACGGCGGCCGCTAGGCGGGCGCCGAAACTCTACTGGAGCTTGGGATCGCCGAACGGATCGTCGTCGGGCGGTGCCTCGGCGGGCATCCGGAATTCCTCGCTGGCCCAGGCGCCCAGATCGACCCCCTTGCAGCGCGCGCTGCAGAAAGGCCGGTAGGGGTTGGAAGGCGCGTAGATGCTGTCGCCGCCGCATGCGGGGCAACGGACGATCCGCTCGCCTTTGTCGTTCACCCGGGTCGTCATGCGCAGAGCGTCAGTTCGAAGGGCGCGTCTTCCGTGCTCTGGTGCAAACGGTCGTCGGCCTCGTGCCGCATGAGCCGGACCGAAACCATGAGGCGGTTGCCGCTGATTTCGGGGACCAGCCCGAGCCGGGGATCGATGCGCAGCCGCAGCAGCTGGAAGCTGCGCCCCTGCGGCAGGTTCTGCTGGAATTGCCCGTTCGTGGCGATGACCTTGTAGGGCACATCGGCGTCGCGCAGCAGCTTGAGCAAGAGGTAGATGGAGGAGGCCAGCGGCGAGAGCGTGTTCGACCAGCGCTCCAGGTCCACGCGGCGGCTGGCCGGCGCGCGGTGCTGCCAGGCGTAGTAGGCGGGCAGGTCGAACTCGCAGGTGCCGCCCGGAATGCCGGCGCGGCTGCGGATGCTCATGAGCCACTCGTTTTCCGTCAGCGACTGGCCGGCCTTGCCGGCGACGCCGTTCAGGGCTGCGAAGTTGCCTTCGAGCTGGCCGACCACCTGGTCGAGCACGGTTTCGGCGATGGCCGGATTGCCCCGGTAGCTGTTGAAGACGTTCTTGTGCTTGTCCAGGTCGCGCAGCACATCGGCCTTGAGGTCGGCGCGCGCGGCCACGTCCATGATCTCGAAGATCGTGATCAGGGCGAAGTGATGGGACAGCGGCGATTCCGAGGGCACCAGTTCTCCGAGGCGACGGAACAGGTGTTCCAGCCTCAGGTAGGTGCGGATGCGCTCGTTGAAGGGGTACTCGTAAAGGATCACGCGTTTTTATCGGTTTCCTGTCGCGGGATCATAACTTCAGGGTGATTTGGAAGGGGGCGTCGGAAGCACCTCGCGCACGGCGGCCAGCATGCGGTCGCCGAGCAGGAGCTGTCCGTGCATCGACATGTGAGTGTCGTTCGAGAAATAGAAATCGCGGACCTGAGTGTGTTTCTCGCGTGTAAAAGCGAAGAGGTCGGGCCCCGTCAGCTTCGATTCGCGGAAGCCCGTTTCGAAATCCTTCGAGTAGTCGGGCTTCAGGTACACCGTGGTCTTGTTGGGGATCACCATCCACATGATCGGGATGGCGGTGTGCGCCGCCGTGAAATTCTTCATCCACGCCAGGTGCGCGAGGGTCAGCGGACCGTTGTCCTCGTCTTCGGCGAAGAACGGCATCTTGTCGCACGCGTGGTGCGAGAAATACTTGCAGCCGTTGGGCACCGGGCGCACCCAGGTGTTCCAGTCGAAGTAGGTGTCGGTTGCAGACTTTTTCGCTTTCCATGTGTTGTAGTACGTGGTGATGCCGGTCATGAACTGGACGTTCCAGTTGGGCGAAGGGTCGGGCACGGTCTCGTCCGGCTTGACCAGGGGATGCGGCATGGCGTCGTAGGGCATGCGCATCTTCTGGCACTTCGCGCTGTCCTTGGTGCGGTCGCCCAGGAGGCGTTCGACGCTCTCGATGATGATCAGCTTGCCCTTGAAGCCCGAGCGCTGGACCCACTGGTCGAAGTCGCCGCACAGCGCGTTCTCGTACTGGCCCCAGTAGCTGGTCGAGACGCGGTAGCCGGCTGCCACGAGCTTGGACTGCCAGCGGAAGGTCATGGAGAAGCTGTCGCCGATGACCATGATGTCGGCCTGATCGACCGGCGTGCCCTTGAGCAATGCGGGGTCGACCTTGGGCGGGGGCGCGGTCCAGCCGAACTCGCGCTCGGACAGCCGCCCGATCCGCGTGAGGTCGCCGTAGGGAATGGGGCTGGTCAGCGAAACGATCCACAGCCCCATCAGCACGATGTAGCCGATGAAGAAGAACCGCAGCCAGACTTTCGCGGGCATCGTCATGTCGAATCAGAATTGGAAGTAGAGGAACGGGCTGTAGTTGCCCAGCTTCGAGACGCACCAGGCGAACAGCGCGAAGGTGCCGATGGCCAGCACCGCGGTCGAGAGCCACGCCATGACCGGGCGGCCTGCGACGGCCTTCGGATGCGGAATCCAGCGCTCCAGCGTGATGGTGGGCGGCAGCGCCAGGCAGATGACGATGCCCACCAGCAGGGTCTGGAAGAACTCGGGCTTGCGGAACGGCACAGGGCCCAGCTCGCTGAACGCCGACGGCGGCGCGCCGTGCAGGCCGAGCATGCCCTTGTAGATCGCCATGGCCGTGTGCATGCCATCGGCGCGGAAGACGATCCAGGCCACCACCACGCAAAGGAACGTGAGGAACCAGCCCAGCAGGCGCGCGATGCGCCCGGGCGTGGCGTTGCGTCGCACCTTGGCGTTCCAGAGGTGATTGATCATCAGGAAGATGCCGTGCAGGGCGCCCCAGATCACGAAGGTCCAGGCGGCGCCGTGCCAGAGGCCGCCCAGCAGCATCGTGAGGAACAGGTTCAGGTACCGCCGCGCCGGCCCCTTGCGGTTGCCGCCCAGCGGCACGTAGAGGTAGTCGCGCAGGAAGTTCGACAGCGAGATGTGCCAGCGGCGCCAGAACTCGATGATGTTGGTCGACTTGTAGGGCGAGCGGAAGTTGAGCGGCAGCTGCACGCCCAGGCACAGCGACAGGCCCACCGCCATGTCCGAGTAGCCCGAGAAGTCGAAATAGATCTGCAGCGTGTAGGCCAGCGCACCGAACCACGCGGTGTAGAGCGTGGGCTCGATGCCCTTGTGCACGCCGTTGAACATCATGTCGGCGTACTGCCCCAGCGGGTCGGCGATCAGGAGTTTCTTGGCCAGGCCGAAGACGAAGACCGCGATGCCGATCGCCACCTTGTTCGGGTCGAGCCGGTAGGTGGAGGGGTTCGCGAACTGCGGCATCATCTGCGCGTGATGCAGCACGGGGCCCGCGATGAGGTGCGGGAAATAGGTCACGAACAGCAGGTAGTGGATGAAGCTGCGCTCGTGCACCTTGCCCTGCCAGCAGTCAACCAGGAAGGCGATCTGCGTGAAGGTATAGAACGAGATGCCGATCGGCAGCACGATGTGCACCAGCTCGACCGGCGTGAGTCCCGCCGCGACCAACCCGGCATCGACGTTTTCCAGGAAGAAGTTGGCGTACTTGAAGACGGCCAGCACACCCAGGTTGACCACCAACGCGGTGATCAGCAGCGTCTTGCGCTTGCGGTCGTCGCGGCCCGGCGCGGGCGACAGGCGCAGGCCGAACCAGTAGTTGACGCAGATCGAACCCAGGAGCAGCGGCAGGGCCTGCACGCTCCACCAGCCGTAGAAGAAGAGCGAAGCCAGTGCGAGAAAACCGGCGGCGGCGCGGGCGTTGCGCTTGCCGATCAGGAAGAACCCGATCAGGACCAACGGGAAAAAGACAAAAATGAAGGGATACGAGTTGAAAAGCATCTCGGGGAGGGCACTGCGGCGAGCGCCTTTTTGTCGTAATCGTTATGCAGCCGCGGCGGCGGCAGGTCTCGGATTATCGCGTGGTGGCCGCAGCCCACTGCTTCCAGAGACCCTGCACTTCGGTTTCGAGTTCCGCGAGCGTCAATGACTCGTTGAAAATGACCGCGTCCGCGGCCGCCCTGCGCAGCCGGCGCGGGGCTTGCTGGGCGATCACTGCGTCTACGGCTTCGGGCGTCCAGCCCGAGCGCGCGACGACGCGTTGGCGCTGCGTGGCTTCGGTGGCGTCGACCACCAGCACCCGGTCCACGATGGCGCGCCAGCGCCCGGATTCGACGAGAAGCGGCACGTCGAACACCACGACGGCGTCGTCACCTGCGGCTGCGGCCTGGCGTTGGGTTTCGGTGCCGATCAGCGGGTGCAGGATGGATTCGAGCCGCAGCTTGGCGCCCGCATCGGCGAACACGATCTGGCGCATGGCGGCCCTGTCGAGGCTGCCGTCCGGGGCGATGACGCTGCGGCCAAAGGCGGCTTCGAGCGCCGGCATCGCGATGCCGCCGGCTTGCGCGATGCTGCGGGCGATCGCATCGGTGTCGACCAGCACGGCGCCCTGGGCAACCAGCAGGCCAGCGACGGTGCTCTTGCCGCTGCCGATGCCGCCTGTCAGGCCGATGCGCCGAACCATGCGCAGTGTCTCAGTGGATCAGCGCGCCGAGCGGGAAAGCGAAGGGCACCCATTGCCGCACGACTTCAGGACCGATCACGAGGCACACGAGTCCCGCGCCGGCCAGGAAGGGACCGAACGCGATGGGGATGTCTTTATGCGCCAGCTTGCCGACGACACGCAGGGTGATACCGATCACGGCGCCCACCAGCGAAGAGACGAGGATGATGGCGATGAGGTAGTCGGCACCGAGCCAGACGCCCAGCGCCGCGAGCAGTTTGAAGTCTCCATAGCCCATGCCTTCCTTGCCCGTGACCAGGCGGTAGGCATGGTACACAAGCCAGAGGCTCAGGTAGCCGAACACCGCGCCCCACACGGCCGAACTCAGGGGCACGCCGGTCCAGCCCATGGCCGCGCCGACGAGGCCGAGCCAGAGGAGGGTGTAGTTCAGCGAATCGGGCAGGAACTGGGTATCGAAATCGATCAGGAACTGGCAGATCAGCAGCGCGGCGAACGCTGCCCACAACGCGCCCGTGGGGGTGAGGCCGAAACGCCAGCCGCAGAGGGCGAAGAGGGCGCCGGTGACGATTTCGACCAAGGGGTAGCGCGGGCTGATCGAGGTCTTGCACGACGCGCAGCGGCCGCGCAGGAACAGGTAGCTCAGGACGGGGATGTTCTGGTACCAGCGGATCTTGTGGCCGCAGGCGCCGCAACGGGAGGCGGGGCGGGTGAGGTCGAAGGGCGGGAGGTTTTCGATCGCCACGGCGGCTTTGTCCGCTGCGGCCTCGAGCCCTGCGGGTGGCGCGGCCTTGGGGCCGAAGACCAGCGACCACAGCGAAGGCGCGTCCTTCGAGGTCATGAGATTGGCGACTGCGTCGGAGAGCCAGTCGCGGTACATCATGACCGGGGTCCGGTAGATCACGACATTCAGGAAGCTGCCGATCAATAGCCCCAGCACGCCGGCCAACGCGGCGTCGAACCCTTGCGAAACCGGCATCAAACGACTTGGCCGAGCTTGAAGATGGGCAGGTACATGGCCACCACGATGCCGCCGATGATCGTGCCGAGGAACACGATGATGATGGGCTCCATCAGGCTGGAGAGGCCTGCAACCATGTCGTCGACTTCGGATTCGTAGAAGTCGGCCGCCTTGCCCAGCATGTGATCGATCGAGCCGGACTCTTCGCCGATCGCGGTCATCTGGATCACCATCGAGGGGAAGAGGTTGACGTTGGTCATGGCCGCGGTGAGGCTGGTGCCGGTGGAGACTTCCTGCTGGATCTTGGCCGTCGCATCGCCGTACACGGTGTTGCCCGAGGCGCCGCCCACAGAGTCGAGGGCTTCGACCAATGGCACGCCAGCAGCAAACATCGTGGCAAGCGTTCGCGTCCAACGTGCGATGCAGGATTTTTCGATCAGCGAGCCGAACACCGGAATGCGCAAGAGCACGCGGTCCATGAATTTCTGAACGCGCTCATTGCGCTTCCAGGCTTGCATGAAGAAGTAGAGCCCCCCGCCAAGTCCGCCAAAGATCAGCCACCAGTACGAGACGAAAAATTCGCTGATGCCGATCACGATCACCGTAGGCGCAGGCAGGTCGGCACCGAACGAGGTGAACACCTCCTTGAAAGCCGGAATGACGAAGATCATGATGATTGCGACCACAATGAACGCGACCACGACCACCGAGATCGGATACATCAACGCCGACTTAATCTTCGACTTGATCGCCTCGGTCTTTTCCATGTAGGTGGCCAGACGATCGAGCAACTCTTCAAGAATACCGGCCGCTTCGCCGGCTTCCACCAGGTTGCAGTACAGGTTGTCGAAATACTTCGGAAACTTGCGAAACGCGGCCGAGAGCGATGTGCCGGTTTCCACGTCGCTGCGGATGTCATTGAGCAGCTTTGCCACGCTCGCATTCGCATTGCCGCGGCCGACGATGTCGAAGGACTGCATCAAGGGCACGCCGGCCTTCATCATGGTGGCCAGCTGGCGCGTGAAGATCGCGATGTCCTTCGGCTTGATGGCCTTGCCCGAGCGCATGCGGCGCTTCTTGATCTTGCTGGCGAGAACGCCCTGGCGACGCAGCGCGGCCTGGACCTGGTTTTCACCGGCGGCCCGAAGCTCGCCGCGCACCAGCTTGCCGTTGCGGTCCTTGCCTTCCCACTCGAAGACAAATTCCTTGTGCATGATCTTGGAGGAGCGGGGGGATGCCACTGTTGCCATTCGATCTCCGGTATTCAGTGTTCGTTATTCATTGGTGCAGGCCACCACTTCTTCGAGCGAAGTGAGACCCTGCTTGACTTTCCCGAGGCCCGATTGGCGCAGCGAACGCACGCCCTCGGCTTCGGATTGCTGCGCGATGTCGAGTGCGCTGCCATCGCGCAGGATGATTTCCTGGATGGCTTCGGTGATCGGCATCACCTGGTAGATGCCGACCCGTCCCTTGTAGCCGCCGCTGCAGGCGGAGCATCCGACCGGGCGGTAAGGCTTCCACGTGCCGTCCAGGTCCGTTTCCTTGAAACCCGCGTCGAGCAACGCTTCTCGGGGGATGTCGACCGGCACGCGGCACACCGTGCAAAGCCGTCGCGCAAGACGCTGCGCGGTGATCAGGATCACGCTCGAGGCGATGTTGAACGGCGCGATGCCCATGTTGCGCATCCGCGTGAGCGTGGTGGGCGCATCGTTGGTGTGCAGCGTCGAGAGCACCAGGTGGCCCGTTTGCGCGGCCTTGATCGAGATGTCGGCGGTTTCGAGGTCGCGGATTTCGCCGACCATGATGATGTCCGGATCCTGGCGCAGGAACGCGCGCAATGCGGTGGCGAAGGTGAGGCCGGCCCGCTCGTTGACGTTGACCTGGTTGACGCCGGGCAGGTTGATTTCGGACGGATCTTCCGCCGTCGCGATGTTCACGCCCGGCTGGTTCAAAAGATTCAGGCAGGTATAGAGCGAGACCGTCTTGCCCGAGCCCGTGGGTCCAGTGACGAGCACCATGCCGTAGGGGCGGCCGATGGCGTGAAGGAGGCGTTCTTTTTCGACCGCGTCGTAGCCGAGCGCGTCGATGCCCAGGCGAGCGCTGCTCGGGTCAAGAATACGCACCACGATCTTTTCGCCGAACAGCGTGGGCAGCGTGCTCACGCGAAAGTCGATCACGCGGTCCGGCCCGATCTTGAGCTTCATGCGGCCGTCCTGCGGTACGCGCTTCTCGGAGATGTCGAGCCGGGAAATGACCTTGATGCGGGACGCCAGCTTGTCCTTGATGACCGTGGGTGGACTGGCAATTTCGCGCAACTCGCCGTCGACCCGGAAGCGCACGCGGTAGTGGTGCTCGTAGGGCTCGAAGTGGATGTCGGAGGCGCGCATGCTGACTGCGTCGAGCAGCATCTTGTGAAGAAAGCGCACGACGGGCGCATCTTCGACTTCGGCGATAGCCTGTTCGCTGACATCGCCCGCGGTTTCGGCGCTGACATCGTCGAACTCGAACTCGGAGCCGACGATGCTGTTGATGGTCTCCGCAGCGCTTGCTGCGGCAGCGTCAATCATTCGCGAGAGCTTGTCGTACTCCGCGATGACCCAATCGACGCCCATCTGCGACGCGAACTTGATCTTCTCCGCCGCTTGCTGGTCCGAAGGGTCAGCTGTTGCGACGATGAGACGGTTGTTGCGTTTGCTCAGGACAACGATGCGGTACGCATGGCACAGCTTCGGATCGAGCAAATCCTTGGGCAGGCGCTGGTGATCGATGGCATCGAGATCGAGCAGCGGGGCGCCGAAGGCTGTGGAAAGGGTGTGGGCGAGGTCCGCTGCGGACACAGCACCCGTGCCAGTCAACTCTGCAATGAAACTGGTACGGCCGCTCAGGGACTTCTGGTAGATGTCCTCGGCGATCTTTGCAGGCAATTTGCCGGCCGAAACGAGAGCGCGCGCCAAGCCCGGGAGGGCGATTTGCGAGAGTTCTTTAACTGGAAGTTCGGCAGCGGCCATTCAGCGAATGCAAAAGATGTGAGAAAGTGCTTCACGATCATCGCTCATCGCCCCTGTGCTGTAAATCGCTACACAGCAACAGGCATGGCCATTATTTATGCCAGCCAAAGGCTGGTCGGGGTGAGAGGATTCGAACCTCCGGCCTCTACGTCCCGAACGTAGCGCTCTACCAGGCTAAGCTACACCCCGATTGGTTGCAAGAAAAAAGTAATCGTCCTAGATGCCAACTCTGGTGAGGTGTTTCAGGCACGTCGCTCAAGCAACTGAGCCGCCAATTGTAGCAAACCGGCGGCATGCGAATTGGACGGAAAGTCGCGCAATGCATCGATTGCGCGTTTTGCTTCGGCGGCGGCGGCGGCGCGCGATGCATCCAGCGCGCCGGTTTCGCGAACGATCTCCACGACCTTGCCCAGTTGAGCCGTGTCGCCGGCTTCGATCGCCGCGCGCACCAGGGCGCTCTGGGCCGGCGTGCCGCGTTGCATGGCAAAAATCAGAGGGAGCGTGGTCTTGCCTTCGCGCAGGTCGTCGCCGACGTTCTTTCCTGTTTCCTGGGCGTCGCCCGCGTAGTCAAGGACGTCGTCGATCACCTGGAATGCGGTGCCGAGTGCCTGTCCATAAGTGGCGCAGGCTTCTTCGACTTCTGGGGCGACGCCGGCCAGCACGGCAGCAAGGCGGGTGCTGGCCTCGAACAGCTTGGCGGTCTTCGAACGGATAACACGCAGGTACGCAGCCTCGTCCAGCGAAGCGTCATGCATGTTCATCAGCTGAAGCACTTCGCCCTCCGCGATCACGTTGGTTGCTTCCGCCAGGATTTCCATCACGCGAATGTTGTTTGCATCCAACATCATCTGGAATGCGCGCGAGTACAGGAAGTCGCCGACCAGCACGCTGGCCGGATTGCCGAACGATTCGTTGGCGGTCGCGCGGCCGCGCCGCAGGGTCGATTCGTCGACCACGTCGTCGTGCAGCAAGGTGGCGGTGTGAATGAACTCCACCACGGCCGCCAGGTTGAAGCGCTGTTCGCCCGTGTAACCCAATGCGCCCGACATCAGCAGCAGCAGCGCGGGCCGCAGGCGCTTGCCGCCGGCGGAGATGATGTATTGGGAGACCTGGCTGACCAGCGGCACGCCCGTATCAAGGCGGCGTGCGATCACGCGGTCGACTTCGACCATGTCGCCGGCAATCAGGTCCAGCACGGTGGCGGTGGGGGAGGTGTCGGCGGCGGGGACTGGCAAAGCGGAGGCGCGGGGCGCTGCTGAAGATGAAGGCGGCCCGGGGGCCGGAAGGCGCAAATTATAGGGAGGGCGGCCTGCTTGCCGGGGCTTGGTCGAGGCGATGGGTGCTAGCGAACACAAACCGCGCTATAATCTTGGGCTCTGCGGAATTCGCTGCGGAGACTCATTTCTAAGAGGTCTTACATGTACGCGGTCATAAAAACCGGCGGCAAGCAGTATCGCGTTGCTTCCGGCGAAAAAATTAAAGTAGAACAGATTGCTGCGGACGTAGGCCAGGAAATCGTGATCGACCAGGTTCTGGCCGTCGGAAACGGCGCTGAAATCAAGGTTGGCACGCCCCTGGTGTCCGGCGCAACGGTGACAGTCACGGTACTGTCGCACGGCAAGCACGACAAGGTCGGCATCTTCAAGATGCGCCGTCGCAAGCATTATCAGAAACGTCAAGGCCATCGCCAGCAGTTCACCGAACTGCAAATCGGCGCGATCGCCGGCTAAGGAGCACATTCCATGGCACAGAAAAAAGGCGGCGGCTCAACGCGAAACGGGCGCGATTCCAAGCCCAAGATGCTCGGCGTGAAGGCGTTCGGCGGCGAACTGATCAGCGCAGGCTCGATCATCGTGCGTCAACGTGGCACCCAGTTCCACCCCGGCGTGAACGTCGGCGTGGGCAAGGACCACACGCTCTTCGCCCTGGTCGACGGCCACGTGTCGTTCGGTCACAAGGGCGCGCTGAACAAGCACATGGTCAACGTGACCCCCGCGGCGTAAGCCTCGCGTCACTTCGATCAGCCCGAGGCCCCGCTTTGCCGGGGCTTCTTCATTTGTAGACTGGACATCCCATGAAGTTCGTAGACGAAGCCTTCATCGACATCGCCGCCGGCGATGGCGGCAACGGCTGCGTGTCGTTCCGTCATGAGAAGTACAAGGAATTCGGTGGCCCCAACGGCGGCGACGGCGGCCGCGGCGGCCACGTGTTCGCGGTGGCCGACTCGAACCTCAACACCCTGGTCGATTTCCGCTATTCGCGTCGGCACGAAGCCAGGCGCGGCGAGCACGGCATGGGCTCCGACATGTTCGGCGCCGCGGGCGACGACATCACGCTCAAGGTGCCGGTCGGCACGATCATCAGCGACGCCGAGACGGGCGAAGTGCTGTACGAGCTGCTGACCGAAGGCGAAGTCATCACCATCGCCAAGGGCGGCGACGGCGGCTTCGGCAACATGCGCTTCAAGAGCGCCATCAACCGCGCGCCGCGCCAGAAAACGCCCGGCTGGCCCGGCGAAAAGAAAAGCCTGAAGCTCGAGCTGAAAGTGCTCGCCGACGTCGGCCTCCTCGGCATGCCGAATGCGGGCAAGTCGACGCTGATCAGCGCCATTTCGAACGCGCGACCGCGCATCGCGGACTATCCCTTCACCACCCTGCATCCGAATCTGGGCGTCGTGCGCGTCGGCCCCGAGCAAAGCTTCGTGGTGGCCGACCTGCCCGGCCTGATCGAAGGCGCGTCCG
Source organism: Variovorax sp. AC194 (assembly GCF_979257995.1). Classification (NCBI taxonomy): domain Bacteria; kingdom Pseudomonadati; phylum Pseudomonadota; class Betaproteobacteria; order Burkholderiales; family Comamonadaceae; genus Variovorax; species Variovorax sp. AC194. The sequence continues at coordinate 1,653,336 of NZ_OZ409823.1, forward strand.
AAGGCGCCGGCCTCGGCCACCTCTTCCTGCGCCACCTGCAGCGCACGCGGCTGCTGCTGCATGTGATCGACATGGCGCCGTTCGACGACGCCGTCGACCCGGTCGCGCAGGCCAAGGCCATCGTGGGCGAACTGAAAAAATACGACGCCGCGCTGTATGACAAGCCGCGCTGGCTGGTGCTGAACAAGCTCGACATGGTGCCCGGCGACGAGCGCGCGGCGCTGGTCAAGGACTTCGTCAAGCGGCTGCGTTTCAAGGGCCCGGTGTTCGAGATCTCGGCGCTCACGCGCGAGGGCTGCGAGCATCTGGTGCAGGCCGTCTACCAGCAGGTCAAGGCCCAGCAGGTGGCGGAACAGGAGCCGGTCGAGGTCGATCCGCGCTTTGTCCAGCTGCCGCCCGACCCGGCCTGAGTGCGGCATGGCATCGGCATCGATGCGACTCCATAGATAGCAAAATCAGCAGCCTTCACGACCGCGACACGCCTCCATGACCTCGAATTCCGGATCCACTGCCTTGCGGGATGCCCGCCGTATCGTCGTCAAGGTGGGCTCCAGCCTCGTGACCAACGAGGGGCGCGGTCTGGACGAGGCGGCCATCGGCGAGTGGTGCCGGCAGCTCGCGGCGCTGGTGCGTGAAGGGCGCGAGGTCGTGATGGTGTCCAGCGGCGCCATCGCCGAAGGCATGAAGCGCCTGGGCTGGCGCACCCGGCCGCACGAGATCCATGAACTCCAGGCCGCTGCGGCCGTCGGCCAGATGGGCCTGGCCCAGATGTACGAGACCAAGCTGCGCGAGAACGAAATCGGCAGCGCCCAGGTGCTCCTGACCCACGCCGATCTGGCCGACCGCGAGCGCTATCTCAATGCGCGCTCGACCCTGGTCACGCTGCTGCGCCTGGGCGTGGTGCCGGTCATCAACGAGAACGACACCGTCGTCAACGACGAGATCAAGTTCGGCGACAACGACACGCTTGGCGCGCTCGTGGCCAACTTGGTCGAAGCCGATGCGCTGATCATCCTCACGGACCAGAAGGGCCTCTTCACGGCCGATCCGCGCAAGGACCCGGACGCGAAGTTCGTGCACGAAGCGGCAGCCGGCGATCCGGCGCTCGAGGCCATGGCCGGCGGCGCCGGCTCCAGCCTCGGCCGCGGCGGAATGATCACCAAGATCCTGGCCGCCAAGCGCGCGGCCGGCTCGGGCGCATCGACCGTGATCGCCTGGGGCCGCGAGGCCGACGCCCTGCTGCGTCTGACGCGCGGCGAATCCATCGGCACGCTGCTGGTGGCGCAGACGGCCAAGCACCAGGCGCGCAAGCGCTGGATGGCCGACCACCTGCAGCTGCGCGGTGCCGTCATCGTCGATGCCGGTGCCGCGGCCAAGGTGCGCGCCGAAGGCAAGAGCCTGCTGCCGATCGGCATGACGGGCGTGTCGGGCGAGTTCTCGCGCGGCGACGTGATCGCGGTGCGCGATGCGCAAGGCATCGAGCTGGCCCGGGGCCTGGCGAACTATTCGAGCGTGGAAGCGCGCCTGCTGTGCCGCAAGCCCTCCAGCGAGTTCGAACGCTTGCTGGGCTACGTCGCGGAGCCGGAGATGGTCCACCGCGACAACATGGTGCTGATGCCCAGCTGACCGGCAGATCGGCAAAAGAAAAACGGGGCCCAGGGCCCCGTTCTTTCATTTCGGCGTCGCTTGGCTTATTGCACTTCGCGAACCGGATTGCGGATGTTCTGCACCATCTCCCCGACCGAGCTGCGCGGCGCGTTGCCGCGGCAGATGCCTTGGGCCGACAGCGCCAGCGTGTAGCGCGAATTCAGGTCGTTGATGCGCTTCCATTCCTGCTTCGTCACTTCCTGCCACGTGCCATTGTTGTAGCGGGCATAGCTCTTCACCTCGGCGGTCGAGCAGCGCACACCTTCGTAGAAGGCATTGGTGGCGCCGCCGCTGCGATTGCTGGCCACCACCACGTAGCGCACGATGCCGTCGGGCGTGATCGTGATCGTGCCCGGGTCGATGCCGAACTTCAGGCTCATGTACGGAGGCATCTCGATCGGCAGCAGGCGGCTTTCGCTGAAGGCGGGCGGCGGCGGTGCTGCCGTTTCTTCCCATTCCTTGTCCGTCTCGGAGCGCTTGGGCGGAGGCGGCGAGCCGGCCTGCGCCCAGTCGGGATTGTCGGTGTCGTGCTTGCCCGATGCGCACCCGGCAAGGATGGCGAAGCAGGCCAGAAGAAGCACGCGCTCAGCGTTGCGTCGGAAAGAAGGGCGCGTTGTTGTTGAGAGGAGGAGGTTCATCGCTCGCAGAAGGAATGTCGGGATGCGGATCGAAACTGCCGCCGGGCGGCAGGTCCAGACCCGCGGGCGCTCCGGCGTCCAGCGGATGGCGCTCGAATTCTCGGGCGCGCACGTTGCTGCGCAGGAAGCGGTTGCGGAAATCCTGCCGTGGCAGGTAGCGAGCAAGCTCGGTGAGCGCCATCTCGTAGACGCCGCGCTTGAACTCGACGACAACGTCGAGCGGCACCCAGTAGTCATGCCAGCGCCAGGCGTCGAATTCGGGATGGTCGGTGGCACGCAGGTTCAGATCCCAGTCGTGGCCGACGAGTTGCAGCAAATACCAGATTTGTTTCTGGCCCTTGTAGTGGCCCCGTGCGTCACGGCGGATGAACCGATCCGGCACCTCGTAGCGCAACCAGTCGCGGGTACGGGCCACGATGCGCACATGCTCCGGATGAAGCCCCACTTCCTCGTGCAGTTCCCGGAACATGGCTTGCTCGGGACTTTCGCCGCGGTCTATGCCGCCTTGCGGAAACTGCCAGGAATGCGTGCGTATGCGCTTGCCCCAGAAAACCTGGTTTCTCTGGTTGAGCAGGATGATGCCGACGTTGGGCCTGAAGCCGTCCCGGTCGAGCATAATCAAACCCCAATTTTTGAACTGAGTCGATTATGCATGCCGGGTTGCCCTCGGCAAGCGCGATGCCAGTCTCTCAGGGTCTCTCCGGGGGAGCAGTCCCCCACTTCCGAACGTCGAATCCAGCGAATCCAGCACACCGATCCCGATGAAAGCTTCCCGATTTTTTGTCTCCACGCTCAAGGAAGCGCCCGCCGATGCCGAGGTCGCGAGCCACCGGCTCATGATGCGGGCCGGCATGATCAAGAAGCTCGGCACGGGCATCTACACCTACATGCCGATGGGGCTGCGCGTCATCCGCAAGGTCGAGGCGATCGTGCGGGAAGAAATGAACCGCGCCGGCGCCGTCGAGCTCGCGATGCCGGTGGTCCAGCCGGCCGAGTTCTGGCAGGAGACCGGCCGCTTCGAGAAGATGGGCCCCGAGCTCTTGCGCATCAAGGACCGGCATGACCGCGACTTCGTGATCCAGCCCACGAGCGAAGAGGTGGTGACCGACATCGCGCGCCAGGAAATCCGCAGCTACAAGCAGCTGCCGAAGAATTTCTACCAGATCCAGACCAAGTTCCGCGACGAGCGGCGCCCCCGCTTCGGCCTGATGCGCGGGCGCGAATTCATCATGAAGGACGCCTACAGCTTCGACCGCGACCTGGACGCGGCCAAGGCCAGCTACCAGGTCATGGCACAGGCGTACCGGAACATCTTCGACCGCTTCGGCCTGCGCTACCGCGCCGTCGCGGCCGACAGCGGCGCCATCGGCGGCGACCTGAGCGAAGAGTTCCAGGTGATCGCCGCCACGGGCGAGGACGCCATCGTCTACTGCCCCGACAGCAATTACGCCGCCAACATGGAAAAGGCCGAGGCGCTCGCCCCGGCCGGTCCGCGCCCCGCCGCTGCCAAGGCGCTCGAGAAGACGCCGACCCCCGGCAAGAGCACCTGCGCCGACGTGGCCGAGTTCCTGGGCGTGCCGCTCGCGACCACCGTCAAGTCGCTGGTGCTGGCCACCGACATCCTGGACGCGGCCGGCAACCCGAAGGGTTCGCAGGTCTGGCTGCTGCTGCTGCGCGGCGACCACGACATGAACGAGATCAAGGTCAGCAAGGTGCCGGGCCTGGACCAGGGCTTCCGCTTTGCGACCCTCGCCGAGATCGACGAGCACTTCGGCTGCAAGCCTGGCTACCTCGGCCCGCTGAACCTGAAGAAGCCCGTCAAGCTCGTGGCAGACCGCGAGGCCGCCGTGCTGGCCGACTGGATCACCGGCGCCAACGAGGTCGACTTCCACATGACCGGCGTCAACTGGGGCCGCGACCTGCCCGAGCCGGAAGTCGTGGCCGACCTGCGCAACGTGGTGGCGGGCGACGCCTCGCCCGACGGCAAGGGCGTGCTGGCCATCGAGCGAGGCATCGAGGTGGGCCATGTCTTCGTGCTCGGCACGAAGTACAGCAAGGACATGAACGCCACCTATCTGGACGAAGGCGGCAAGCCGCAGTTCCTCGAGATGGGCTGCTACGGCATCGGCATCACCCGCCTGCCGGCCGCCGCCATCGAGCAGAACCACGACGAGCGCGGGATCATCTGGCCCGACGCGCTGGCGCCGTTCACCGTGGTGGTCTGCCCGATCGGCATGGACCGCAGCCCCGAGGTCAAGGTGGCCGCCGAGGCGCTCTACGAAGAACTGCTCGCCCAGGGCGTCGACGTGCTGCTGGACGACCGCGGCGAGCGCCCCGGCGCGATGTTCGCCGACTGGGAACTGATCGGCGTGCCGCACCGCGTGGTCATCTCCGACCGCGGCCTGAAAGAGGGCCAGCTCGAATACCAGCACCGCCGCGACACGGCGGCCACGAAGGTGCCGTCGGCCGGCATCGCCGACTTCATCGCCGGCAAGCTCGCTGCATGAGCTTCACTGGCCGTTGCAACGACGACCCAGGGGCAACCGCCGAGGCGGATGGCATGGCCATCTCGCGGCGCAGGTGCATCGGGTTCGCCGCGGCTTCGGGCGTGCTGTCTCTGGCCGCGTTGCCGGAGGCCGCGTTTGCCGGTGCGCAGATCGAAGAACCGCTGATCGACTCGGTGCGCACCGCGCTGAGTTCGGCCATCCACAACAAGGCGCCGCCGGTGCCGGAATTCACGACCACCGAGGCGCGCCTGGCCTACCTGCGCTGGCTCGGCGAAATGAGCGAGCGGCTCAAGAAGAAGATCGCCGACTGGCCCTCGCGCAAGGAATTCCTGCAGACCATCTGGTACGAGGCCAAGCGCTCGGGGCTCGACGTGAGCCTGGTGCTCGGGCTGGTGCAGGTCGAGAGCAACTTCCGCAAGTTCGCGGTGTCCAGTGCCGGCGCGCGCGGCTACATGCAGGTCATGCCGTTCTGGACCCGCGTGATCGGCGACAGCGATTCGGCCAAGCTCTTCCACATGCAGACCAACCTGCGCTTCGGCTGCGTGATCCTGCGCCACTACCTCGATCGCGAGAACGGCGACCTGTACATGACCCTCGGCCGCTACAACGGCAGCCGCGGCAAGTCGCCGTATCCGAACGCCGTGTTCGCGAACCAACGGCTCTGGGCCTACGACGACAAGGCGCGCGAACGCGACAGGGATCGCGAACGCGAAAAGGACCGTTCGGCAGCTTGAATCTCTGTTTCGGGAATACCGCGGAACCGGCTTCACCGGGCCGCAGCCTGGGGGGCGAGCCTAGGTCTTCGTGACCATCACCTGGTCGATGCGGTAGCTATCGACGTCCATCACCTCGAAGGTGTAGCCGCCCCAAGTGACGCTGTCGGTCCGCTTGGGCACGCGGCGCAGCATCACCATCAAAAAGCCCGCGAGCGTCTCGTATTCATCGGCATGCGGCAACTCGTCGATCTGCAGCGCGCGCTGCACATCCTGGATCGGCGTCACGCCGTCGATCAGCCACGAGTTCTCGTCGCGCTTCACGATCTGCTCCTCGTCGGGCATCGTGACCAGGTCGCCCATCACCGTGCTCATCACGTCGTTGAGCGTGATCACGCCCACCACCAGGCTGTACTCGTTGACGATGATCGCGAAGTCTTCATGCGCCTGCTGGAACTGCTCGAGCACTTCGGTCAGCGAGAGCCGGTCGGGAATCACCAGCGCCTTGTGCAGCGTGAGGCCCTGGTCGAAGGCCAGCGGCTGGCCGCTGAGCACGCGCTGGAACATCTCCTTGGCGTCGACATAGCCGAGCACGTGGTCGATGTCGCCATCGCACACCGGATAGGCCGAGAAAGGCTCGGCCACGATGCGCGCGCGCAGCACCGATTCGGGGTCGTCGTGCAGGAACCAGGCGATGCTGTCGCGCGCCGTCATCACGCTGCTCACAAGACGCGTGTCGAGCTCGAACACGTTGGCGATCACCTGCTGCTCGCGCACCGCGAGAACGCCGGCCCGCGCACCGGCCTCGGTCATCGCGAGGATGTCGGCCGAGGTGATCTTGTCGTCGCGCGCCATCGGCATGCCGAGCACCTTGAACAGCAGGTCGGTGCAGCGCGTGAAGAACCACACCAGCGGCTTGAAGGTGGTGATCAGCACCAGCATCGGCCCGACCATGCGCACCGCGATGCGCTCCGGATCGCTCATGCCCAGGCGCTTGGGAAAGAGGTCCGCGAACACCAGGAACACCGCGATCACGATCACGAACGAGCACAGGAAGGCCACGTTCGCGGACGCTTCCACGCTCAGCCAGCTCTCGAAGAAACGCGCGAAATACGGGCTGAGCGAGCCCTCACCGACGACGCCGCCGAGGATCGCCACTGCGTTGAGGCCGATCTGCACCACGGTGAAGTAGTGGCCCGGCTGCTCCTGCACGCGCAGCACGCGCTCGGCGCGCGGATCGCCCTCGTCGGCCATCTGGCGCAAGCGCAGGCGCCGCGAGGCGGCGAGCGTGATTTCGGCAAGGGAGAAGAACGCGCTCATCGCGATCAGCAAGACGATGACGAGCAGGCTTTGGGTGAGGTTCATGGTGGCACGGCGAAGAGTGCCATGGTGCCATGACTCGGCCGGCGAAAACCCCTCAGACGCCGCCGTGCGGATGGGTCGGGTCGACCCACAGGACCGATTCGGGTTTCTCTACAGGCTCGATGTCGAGATTGACGGCCACCGCCTCGCCGTCGCTGCGGCACAGCACGCATTCGAGCGTCTCGGTTGCGCTGGCGTTGATTTCCTGGTGCGGCACATAGGGCGGCACGTAGATGAAGTCGCCCGGGCCGGCTTCTGCGGTGAACTCGAGCTTCTCGCCCCATCGCATGCGGGCCCGGCCGCGCACGACGTAGATCACCGATTCGAGGTGCCCGTGATGATGCGCGCCGGTCTTGGCATCGGCATGGATGGTCACCGTGCCGGCCCAGAGTTTCTGCGCGCCCACGCGGGCGAAGTTGATGGCCGCGGCCCGGTTCATGCCGGGCGTCTGCGCCGTGTTGACGTCGAGCTGGTTGGCGCCGATCACGCGCACGCCGTCGTGCTTCCAGGCCGGGGCGGCGTCGCCGCCATCACCTGGATGGTCGTGCGAATGGCCGTGGTCCGCGTGATCGTGGCTCATGGCAAGCCTTGCGGAATCAGGCGGGGCTGCCGTTCACCACCTGCTGCAGCTCGCCCGACTCGTACATCTCCATCATGATGTCCGAGCCGCCGACGAATTCGCCCTTTACGTAGAGCTGGGGGATCGTGGGCCAGTTGCTGTATTCCTTGATGCCCTGGCGGATGCCGTCGTCTTCGAGCACGTTGACGGTCTTGAGCGTCTTGGTGTCGACGCCCACGGCCTTGAGAATCTGGATCGCGCGGCCGGAGAAACCGCACATCGGGAAGCTGGCATTGCCCTTCATGAAGAGCACGAGTTCGTTGGTCTTGACGAGATCGTCGATGCGTTGCTGGGCGTCGGACATGGGGACTCCTGAAAAGTGGGGGCTGAGGGGGATTATTTCACTGCGCGCCAGATTCCGCCCGAGCAGCGCTGGATGCCTGCCAGGTCGTCCCGGCTTTGGACTTCGGCGAAACCGCGGGTTTCGAGCAGTTGGCGCACGGCCGCCGCCTGGTCATGGCCGTGTTCGAGCAGCAGCCAGCCGCCCGCGGCGAGGTGATCGGGGGCGCTCTGGACGATCTGGCGGATGTCGTCGAGCCCGTCCGCGCCCGCGACGAGCGCGGAGGAGGGCTCATGCTTCAGCGCCGGTAGGTGCGGGTCGTTGGCGGCGATGTACGGCGGGTTGCTGGCGATGACCGTGTAGCCGTCGGCAGCGCCGTCGAGCCAATGGGCCCGGGCAAAGCGCACCGGCAGGCCGAGGCGCCGGGCGTTGGCCTCTGCGACGGCCAGCGCATCGGCGCTGGCATCGACCGCATCGACGTGCGCATCGGGGCGCGCATGCTGCAGCGCCAGCGCGATCGCGCCGCTGCCCGTGCCGAGGTCGAGCACGCGCGGGGCAGTGCTGCTTTCGAGGCATTGCAGGGCCCAGTCGACCAGCGTCTCGGTGTCCGGCCGCGGCACCAGCACTCGCGCATCGACCTGCAGATCGAGGCCGTGGAATTCCTTGGTACCGAGCAGATAAGCCACGGGCTCGCCCGCGAGGCGCCGCGACAGCTGCGACGAGAGCGCGGCCCATGCGGCATCGGACATGGCATCGGTGTCGTGCGCGAGCAGCCAGGCGCGGTCGTGCGGCGCGCGGCCCAGCGCGTGCAGCAGCAGCAACTGGGCATCGAGCCGATCGACGCCCAGGGCCACGGCCGCAGCCAGCGCCTCGGCCACGGTGGACGGTGCGGCGGCTTCGGTCATCACGCGGGCAGGCTCGATTCCAGCTCGGCCAACTGCTCGGCCTCGCGCGCGGCGCGCAGCGCCTCCAGCACGTCGCCGAGATCACCCTCCATGATCGCCAGCAGCTTGTAGAGCGTGAGGTTGATGCGGTGGTCGGTGAGCCGCCCCTGCGGAAAGTTGTACGTGCGGATGCGGTCCGAGCGGTCGCCGCTGCCGATCAGGCCCTTGCGCATCGCCGCGTCCTTGGCGGCGCGTTCGCTGCGGTCCTTTTCCTGGATGCGCGCCGACAGCACCTGCAGCGCCTTGGCCTTGTTGCGGTGCTGGCTGCGGTCGTCCTGGCACTCGGCCACGATGCCGGTCGGGATGTGCGTGATGCGCACGGCCGAATCGGTCTTGTTGATGTGCTGGCCGCCGGCGCCGCTCGCGCGGTAGGTGTCGATGCGCAGGTCCGCGGGGTTGATCTGCACGGCCACCGTCTCGTCGGGCTCGGCCAGCACGGCCACCGTGCAGGCGCTGGTGTGGATGCGGCCTTGCGTCTCGGTCGCCGGCACGCGCTGCACGCGGTGGCCGCCCGACTCGAAGCGCAGCTTGCCGAACACTTCGTCGCCCACGATGCGGATCACCACTTCCTTGTAGCCACCGAGTTCACTCGCGCTCTCGCTCACGATCTCGCAGCGCAGGCCGGCGCGCTCGCAGTAGCGCGTGTACATGCGCAGCAGATCGCCCGCGAAGAGGGCCGATTCGTCGCCGCCCGTGCCGGCGCGGATTTCCATGAAGGCGTTGCGCGCGTCGTCGGGGTCCTTGGGCAGCAAGAGGCGCTGCAGCTCTTCCTCGAGCTGCACCAGTTCGGCTTCGGCGCCGGCAATTTCGTCGCGCGCCATCTGGGCCATGTCGGGGTCGTCGAGCATTTCCTTCGCACCGGCGATGTCGGCTTCGCGCTGCTTGTAGCGCTCGTAGCGGCCGGCGATCTGCGTGACCTCGGCGTGCTCGCGCGAGATGGTGCGGTACTGCGCCATGTCGCTCATGATGTCTTCGCGCGAGAGCAGGAAGTCGAGCTCGCCCAGCCGCTGGACGTAGCGTTCGAGTTGGTGGCGCAGAAAGGATTTCACGGAAGAAAACGCTCGAAAAAATGGGGGACAAATGCCGCAAGCAGCGGCAGGGCGCAGGCAGGCCTCGGCACGCAGGGCCGGACCACTGACGAGCGTCGCTAACGCTCTTTGCGCAGGAACAGGCGCGAGATGGTCTGCGCGGTCTGCTCGCGCGATGCGGCATCGCCCGAATGCAGCTCGGCCATGGCGCCGTGCATCATCTTCTGCGTGAGCCCGCGCGACATCGCCTCGAGCACCGCATCGACCGATTCGCCCTTGGCCAGGAGCTTGCGCGCGCGCGCCATCTCGGCGGCGCGCCATTCGTCGGCCTGCACATTGAGCTGCTGGATCAGCGGCACCGTGCTGCGCTGGCCCAGCCAGTGCATGAAGCTCTGAACGCCCGCATCGATGATCACCTCGGCCTGCGCCACCGCGGCCTGGCGGTTGGCCTGGCCTTGCTGCACCACGTGCGCGAGGTCATCGACGGTGTAGAGATAGATGTCTTCCAGCGCCTTCACTTCGGGCTCGATGTCGCGCGGAACGGCCAGGTCGACCATGAACATCGGGCGGTGCTTGCGTGCCTTGAGCGCGCGCTCTACGGCACCCAGGCCGATGATCGGCAGCGTGCTCGCGGTGCAGCTGATCACGATGTCGAATTCGGCCAGCCGCGCCGGCAGGTCGGCCAGCCGCATCGCCTCGCCGCCGAAGCGCGTGGCGAGCTTTTCGCCGCGCTCCAGCGTGCGGTTGGCAATGGCGATGGACTTGGGCTCCTTGGCCGCGAAGTGCGTGGCCGCGAGGTCGATCATTTCGCCCGCGCCGACGAACAGCACGCGCGTCGTGCGCAGGTCTTCGAAGAGTTGTCCCGCCAGCCGCACGGCCGCGGCCGCCATGCTGATGGAATGCGCGCCGATCTCGGTGGCGGTGCGCACTTCTTTCGCGACGGCGAACGAGCGCTGGAACAGCTGGTTGAGCGTGGTGCCCAGGGCGCCGACGTTCTCGGCCGCGCGCACCGCGTCTTTCATCTGGCCGAGGATCTGCGCCTCGCCGAGCACCATCGAATCGAGCCCGCTGGCCACGCGAAAGACGTGGCGCGCAGCCTCGTCGTCGTGCAGGGTGTAGGCATGCGAGCGCAGCAGGGTGGGGGCCACGCCGCCACTTTCGGCGAGCCAGCCGACCGTGTGGTCCAGCGCGATGTGCTCGGAGGCGCAGTAGATCTCGGTGCGGTTGCAGGTCGAGATGATCGCGGCCTCCACCTGGGGATGGCGGCCGCTGGGGAACGAATTGCGCAGGCTCTGCAGGGTCGGGGCGATCTGGTCGAGCGCGAACGCAAAACGACCGCGCAGATCGAGCGGCGCGGTCGTGTGGTTCAAGCCTAGAGCCCAGACAGACATGGGCGTGATTATAAAATCAGCAGCGACCCGGGGCTTGCCGAGGGACAAATGGCTTTCCCTATAACAGCCATAACAACAGCCATAACCTTCGCCAGATGCTGGCGCCCCTCTCCCACTCTCCCCGATGGACCTGCTGGCCCTCTTCGATCACCTGCTTAATTTTGTGGCACCCGCGGCGTTCATCGCGCTGGTGCTGGCGCTCGTGGGCCGGTTCCTGGGCGGGCGCCGCACGGGCGTTCCGCGCTGGTGGGTGCAATGGGCGATCACCTTCGGCGCCGGCGTCGCGGTGCTCGTCGTCGGCCTTGTGGTGTTCGGGCGCGACGGGGTGATGACGACCTATGCCGCGCTCGTGGCGGTCTGCGGCACCGTGCAGTGGCTCGCGATGCGCGGCTGGCGCCGCTGATCCAGCGTCAGCCCAGCCGGCGGACCATGTAGACCGACGTGCCGGGATAGGTCGCGAGCCGGGCTTGCTGCGCCGGGTCTGCCGGCTGCGTCGCGGCATAGCCCTGCCGCTCCCAGAAACCCACCGAAGACTGCACTGACACCAGCGTCGATTGCCCCCATCCGGCCTGCGCCGCATGCGCCCACGCATGCCGCACCAGCCGCGGTCCGAGGCCCAGCCCTGAAGCGGCTGGATGCACCGCCAGGTCGTGCAGGTACAGCGCGTCGGCTTCCGGCGCGACCTCGAACTCGCCATGCAGCGCCGTGAGCTTGCCGGCGATCGAGGGATAGGCCGCCAGATAGGCCCTGACCTCTCCCTCTTGCCCGGCGACCCATCCCGTCTCCGGCGCCGCGGCCAGCCGCCGCGCGATCAGCGCACCGTCTTCCACGAAGCCCGCGCCGTAGCAGGCGAGCTGGATCGCGAGCACCGCGTCCAGGTCGTCCGCGCGCATCGCACGCACGAAGACGGCGCCCTCCGCCAAGCCCACCATCAGGCCAGCAACAGCTTGTCGTCGTCCAGCTTCTCGCCGCGCGTCTGCTCGAACATGCGCAGCAGGTCGGGCACATCGAGGCCCGAGCGCTCCGGCCCGGCCACGTCCAGGATCACCTGCCCCTCGTGCAGCATGACGGTGCGCGAACCGTAGTCCAGCGCCTGGCGCATGCTGTGCGTCACCATCATCGCGGTGAGCTGGCTGCCTTCGACGATCCTGGCGGTCAGCTCCAGCACGAAGGCGGCGGTCTTCGGGTCCAGCGCGGCCGTGTGCTCGTCCAGCAGCAGGATGCGCGAGGGCTTGAGCGACGCCATCAGGAGGCTCACCGCCTGCCGCTGCCCGCCCGAGAGGAGGCCGATGCGATCGGCCAGCCGGTTTTCCAGCCCCAGCTTCAGGATCGACAGCTTCTCGCGGAACAACTCGCGCAGGCCCCGGTTGAGCGCGAAGCCGAAGCCCCGCCGCTCGCCGCGCTTGTACGCCAGCGCCATGTTTTCCTCGATCGTCAGCGCCTCGCAGGTGCCGGCCATCGGGTCCTGGAACACGCGGGCCACCATGCCCGATCGCTGCCAGGCGTTCATGCGCGTGACGTCCTTGCCGTCGATCTCGATGCTGCCCTTGTCCACGATCAGGTCGCCGCTCACCGCATTGAGCAACGTGGACTTGCCCGCGCCGTTCGAGCCGATCACGGTGACGAACTGGCCGGTCGGAATCTCCAGGCTGAGCCCGCGCAGCACGCGGTTCTCGATCGGCGTGCCCGGGTTGAAAGTCATCTCCAGATGTTGTGCGCGCAGCATCAGTTCTTCCCCTTGAAGAGTCCGCGCAGCTTGCGCTTGTACGCGGGGATCAGCAGCGCTACCGCCACCAGCACCGCGGTCACCAGGTTCAGGTCCTGCGCCTGCAGGCCCATGAAGTCGGTGTTCAGCGCCATCGCGATGAAGAAGCGGTAGAGCAGCGCACCCAGCACGCAGGCCAGCGTGGTGATCACCATGCTGCGCGCGGGCAGGAGCGTCTCGCCGATGATCACCGCGGCCAGGCCGATCACGATCGTGCCCACGCCCATCGAGATGTCGGCCGTGCCCTGGCTCTGCGCGAAGAGCGCGCCGGCCAGCGCGACCAGCGCGTTGGAGAGCGCAAGACCCGCCATCGTGTGGAAGTCCGTCGAAATGCCCTGCGCCCGCGCCATGCGCGCATTGCCGCCGGTGGCGCGCATCGCCAGGCCCGCTTCGGAGGCGAAGAACATGTCCACCACGATCTTCGCGACGATCACGATCAGCAGCAGCAACAGCGGCTTGGCCCATTGCTCGGGCATGCCGCCGAAGTCGACCATGGTGAAGACGGTCGACTCGGTGATCAGCGCCACGTTGGGCTTGCCCATCACGCGCAGGTTGACCGAGTACAGCGCGATCATCACCAGGATGCTCGCGAGCAACTGCATGATCTTCAACTTGACGTTGAGCCAGGCCGTGACCCAGCCCGCGGCGGCGCCCGCCACGCAGGCGACCGCGGTGGCGGCCACCGGATTCCAGCCGAGAACGATCAGCGTCGCGGCCACGGCGGCGCCCAGCGGAAAGCTGCCGTCCACCGTGAGGTCGGGAAAATTGATGATGCGAAACGACATGAAGACGCCCAACGCGACCAGTCCGAATATCAGACCGATCTCGATGGCGCCCAGCGAAGCGATGAGCGACATAAAGAAGCTGGCTTCTTACTTCGTGGCCACGATCTTGGCGCTCTTCAGGAGCGATTCGGACAGCGTCACGCCCTGCGCCTTGGCGGCGGTGGGGTTCACCACCAGCTCGAAGTTGGTACTGGTCTGCGAGGCGATGGTGCCGGGCTTCTCGCCCTTCAAGATGCGCACCACGATCTTGCCGGTCTGGCGGCCGATGTCGCTGTAGTTCAGGCCCAGCGCCGCCACGGCGCCGCGCTCGACGGTGGCCGTGTCGGCGGCCACCACCGGCAGCTTGGCTTGCTGGGCGACCTTCACGATGCCTTCGAAGGCCGAGACCACGTTGTTGTCGGTCGGCGTGTAGATCACGTCGGCCTTGCCCACCAGGCTCTGCGCGGCGGTCGGCACGTCCACCGTGCGGGCGGCGGCGGCTTCGACCACGGTCATGCCGGCATCGGCGGCGGCCTTCTTGAGCGAAGCGACGATCGCCACCGAGTTGGCTTCGCCGGGGCTGTAGATCACGCCGATGCGCTTGGCGTTGGGCACCACCTGCTTGATGAGGCCGATGTGCTTTTCCAGCGGCGAGAGGTCCGACACGCCGGTCACGTTGGTGCCGGTGGCATCCCAGTTCTTCACCAGCTTGGCGGCCACCGGATCGGTGATGGCCGAGTACACGACCGGAATCGTCTTGGTGGAGGCCACCACGGCCTGCGCCGACGGCGTGGCGATGGCCACGATCACGTCGGGCGCATCGCCCACGTACTTGCGGGCGATCTGGGCGGCGGTGCCCACGTTGCCCTGAGCGCTCTGGTAGGTGAACTTGAGGTTCTTGCCTTCTTCGTAGCCCGCCGCCTTCAGCTCTGCCTTCACGCCGTCGCGCACCGCGTCCAGCGCCGGATGCTCGACGATGGCCGTGACGGCCACCGACTTGGTGTCGGCCGCGAACGAGGGCGCGGCGGCCAGCATGCCGAGGGCCAGGGCGACGGCGCTGAAGGGGGTGCGAAGCAGGGCGTTTTTCACGTGAGGGTCTCCGGATGGGGGATGGATGCGTCTGGGGTCTGAGATGTGGCCGCCAGCGTGCGCCGGGGCGGGGAATTCAGCGGGGCCGGGCGTTGCGCGTGCAATCCCGGCAGCCTCGAAGTCTAGATCGTACTTTGCACAATTAAGGTGCATGGACGGATCGGGCTTACCCCGCTTTAGGAAACATAATTGCATCCAATGGAGGATGTAAGAGATGAAATTGCACGAGATCGAACTCGACCGGATCGACCGGCGGATTCTTGACCACTTGCAGGTGCACGGCCGCGCCACCAACCTGGAGCTGTCGGAGGTGGCCAACCTGTCGCCCGCGCAGTGCATGCGGCGCCACCGACGGCTGGAGGAGCTGGGCCTCATCAACGGCTACGCGGCGCACCTGAATGCGCGGCACGTCGGCCTTGGCGTGATCGCCTTCATCCACGTGACCATGGCGCGCGGCCACGTCGACGAGCTGCCCAAGTTCCAGGACCTGATCGCCGACCTGAAGCAGATCCTGGAGTGCTACTCGGTGACCGGCGACTTCGACTATGTGCTCAAGGTGGTCGCGCGCGACCTGGAGTCGCTCTCGCAGTTTTTGATGCACACGCTGATGCACATGCCGGGCGTCTCGGCCGTGCGCTCGAGCGTGTGCCTCAACGAGATCAAGTGCACCACGGCGCTGCCGCTCGAGTAGGGGACAGGAGCGGGGCTCAGGTCGGCATGCCGGGAATCGGCGAGTTCTGCGTCGCGGGCGCCGGCGCGGCCGCGGCGGGCTCGGTGGGCGCCATCATGAAGGTGGTCGGCGTGGCCATCGGCAGGCCGGCTTTCTTGAGCTCATCGAGGATCACGAACAGCAAATCGCTGCGCACGCCGCCCGCCAGCCGCGGGCTCGCCACATAGGCGATCGCCTGGAAGATCAAGAGCCCGTTCTCGATGCCTTCCAGCGTGAGCGAGGGCGCCGGCGTTTCCAGCACGCCCTCGTGCGCGCGGCAGGCCTCCAGGATCAGCTCGCGCACGCGCTGCGCGTCGGTGGTCAGCGGCATCGGCAGGCGGATCAGCACGCGGCCCTCGGCATTGGCCAGCGTCATGTTGCGGACCGTCTTGGTGATGAATTCCGAGTTCGGCACGATCAGCGTGGAGCGGTCGCCCAGCTGGATCTCGGTGGCGCGCACGTTGATGCGCCGCACGTCGCCCTCGGCCGTGCCCAGCACCACCCAGTCGCCCACCTTCACCGGCTGCTCGGCCAGGAGGATCAGCCCCGAGATGAAGTTCTGCACGATCGCCTGCAGCCCGAAGCCGATGCCCACCGACAGGGCGCTGGCCACCCACGCGATGCGCTCGATGCCGATGCCCATGGCCGAGAGCGCGAACGCGATCACCAGGATGCCGCCCACGTAGCCCAGGAGCGTGGTGAGCGAGCTCTGCATGCCCGGCTCCAGTTTGGTGTTGGGCAGGTAGCTGCGCTCTAGCCAGCGCTTGAACACCCGCAGCACGATGAAGCCGATCACCGCCACCGCGATGGCGCTCAATATGGCGCCCGGCACCAGCTGGAATTCGCCCACCTTCACCCCGGTGCCGAACTTGCCGCTGCGCTGGAACACCTCGCCCGGCCCCGTGCCCAGCGGCGCGGCCAGCGCGATCAGCATGTAGAAGAAGAGCGCGACGCGGCTCAGCCCCGAGAGCACCGTGGCCGTCTGGTCCAGCGTCTGCGGCGCGAGGTTGAAGCTCTTCTGCAGCTTCTGGCCGAAGGTGCTGCGCGAGGACACCAGTGCCATGAACACGTCGTCGGCGAACTTGAACAGCACATAGAACGCCGCAGCCACGATGCCGCTCCAGGTGAGCTGCGAGGCCAGGAAGCTCGCGAGCGCCACGTAGCCCACGGCCACCAGCACCCAGATCGCGATGACCAGCACGCCGATCAGCGCGACCAGCAGGCCCACCCACATCGGCCGCTCGGGCAGGCCGGCCGCGGGCGCATCGGCGCGCAGCGCCTTCAGGCGATAGATGACGGTGCCGACCAGCGCGGTGAGCAGCAGCGCCGTAAGCACATGCGTGGTCACCACGGCGGCGAAGCTGGCGTCGATGAGGGCGTTGATCTCCGCGGGCGTCCAGGCGAGCGCGGCCACCAGTGCCACCAGCCATGGCAGCACCGACAGGCGGCTGGCCGTGGCGTCGGGAATGGGCGGCAGGCGCCACGAGGGGCGGGCCGCCGCCAGCAGCGCGCGCCCCAGGCCGATGACGAAGGCCATGAAGGTCAGCGCCTGCGCCGCCGATTGCAGCGCCTTGCGCGCCTGCGGATCCCACGTGGCATGGGCCTTGAGCACCTCCACGAAGCCGTGCGCGGCCACCGCGACCAGGAGCACGTGGCTCGCGACGATGGCGATCACCAGCAGCGAACGGCGCAGCCGCCCGGCCGGGAGCACGCGCATCGCCAGGCGCGTGAGGCCGCGCTCGGCCGCCCAGACGCCGAGCCATGCGAGCAGCAGCGCGCCGACGAGCGCGGCGATCACCGCCGTGCGGCTCTCCGGCTGCCACGCCTCTTCGAACCCATCGTCGAGCGCCGCCCCGATGGCCTGCAGCCGGGCGAGGTCGTCGGGCCAGGCCTCGCGCAAGTCGTTCCAGAACGCGCCGGTGAGCGGCGAGGCGGCGCGGCTGGTGAGCTCGGCCTCGAACTGCTGGCGCCGTTGCAGCACGAGGTCGGTGCCGCGCTGGCGCACGTCGATCGACAGCAGCTTTGCGAGGCGGATGTCGGCATCGAGCGCGTTGCGCTCCTTGGTCAGCTGCGCGCGCTGGCGCGTGATGTTGGGGTCTTCGGTGGCGCCGGCGGCGGGCGGGTTGCCCAGCTCGCCCAGGCGCGCGTTCAGGTCGGCCAGGTCGCCGGTGCGGGCGGCCACGAACTTGTCGGCCTGCACGCCGATGTCGTTGATCTGCGCGAGCTGCTTGCGCGCATCGTCCTCGCCGCCGGGGGTGGCGCCGGCGGCAGCAGCGGCAGCGGCTGCGGTACCGGGCACGGGCGCCGCCTTGGCGAACTGCGCGCGCAGCTCGGCGATGGTGGGTGCCGGCACTGCGGCGGCGGCGGTGTTGGCGCTGTTGTTGGGGTTGCCGTTGCCGGCGTTCATGCTGGCGTCCGGCTGCGCAAGGGCGCCGCCGCAGGTCAACAGGGTCAGCAGGGCCAGGATGGCGGGAAGGCACAAGCCCGCCAGGCGAGAGGTCCGATTCATGGCCGCATCATAGAAGCCGCCATTGCGTAAGAACGGGTAAGAAGTGCTGCGTCGCAGCAGCGTCACCCCGCGGGGCTGAAGAGGTCCACCCGGTCCGTGATGATGCCGTCGGTGCCCAGCGCGATGAGCCGCTGCGCGGCCCAGTCGTCGTTGACGGTGTAGCTCAGCGAGCGCAGGCCGGCGCCGTGCACCTGTGCGACGGTGTGAACATCCCACAGGGCATGGTTGCAGACGATCGCCTGGCAGCCGAGCTCCAGCGCGGTGTCGAGCCAGCCCTTTCGCAGCGAATCGAGCAGCAGGCCGCGCGGCAGCTCGGGCTGCACCGCGGCCGCGCCGCGCAGCGATTCGACCTGGAACGAGGTGAGGAACGGCGCGATCGCCGCGCCCTGCCACAGACGGGCCGCTTCGCGCGCCACGACTTCGCCGGTCTCGCGCTCGGTGCCGGGCGTCGGCTTGATCTCGATGTTGAGGAGGTAATCGTTCGCCAGACAGAAGCGCGCCAGGTTCTCCAGCGTGGGCAGCGGCTCGCCCGCGAAAGCGCGCGAATGCCAGCCGCCCGCGTCCAGCTGCGACAGCGCGCTCCACGTTTGCTGGCCACCGATGCCGCGGCCGTTCGTGGTGCGATCGAGCGTGGCGTCGTGCATGAGGAAGGGCACGCCGTCGGCGCTCAGCTTGGCGTCGCACTCGAACATGCGGTAGCCGTGCGCCGCGCCGAAGCGGAAGGCGGCGAGGGTGTTTTCAGGGGCCAGCTTGCCGGCGCCGCGGTGCGCGACCCAGCGGGGGTACGGCCAGGGGCTGCGTTCGGCCATCGTTCAGTCCGCGCGTTTGCCCGATCCGGCGTCGAACCAATGCAGCTTGTCTTCGCGCGCCGCGATCTTCACCGTGTCGCCTGCGACCGGCGGGTGATCGCCTTCGTCGGTGCGCATGATGATCTGCTCGTCGCCGATGCGGCCGTACACCAGGCGCTCGGCGCCCAGCAGTTCGACCTGCTCGACCTGCACCGTCCAGCCGCTTTCGTCCAGCTTCATGTGCTCGGGGCGGATGCCCAGGATCTGGCCCGCGCGCACGCCCGGGGCGTGCTTGAGCAGGTTCATCGGCGGCGAGCCGATGAAGCTCGCGACGAACGTGGTGGCCGGGCGCGAGTACACCTCCTCGGGCGTCGCGAACTGGTCCATCACGCCGCCGTTCATCACGATGATGCGCTGCGCGAGCGTCATCGCCTCGACCTGGTCGTGCGTGACGAAGAGCGAGGTGATGCCCAGCTCGCGGTGCAGCTTCTGGATTTCCAGGCGCGTCTGCGCGCGCAGCTTGGCGTCCAGGTTCGAGAGCGGTTCGTCGAACAGGAACACCCGCGGCTGCCGCACGATCGCGCGGCCCATGGCCACGCGCTGGCGCTGGCCGCCGGAGAGCTCGCGGGGCTTGCGCTCAAGCAGGTGGCCCAGCTCCAGGATCTTGGCGGCCTTGTCCACACGCACCTTGATCTCGGGCACCGGCACCTTGGCGATCTTCAGGCCGTAGGCCATGTTCGCGAACACGCTCATGTGCGGGTAGAGCGCGTAGTTCTGGAACACCATGGCGATGTCGCGCTCGGAGGGCTCCAGCTGGTTCACGACCTTGCCGCCGATGGCGATTTCGCCGGCCGAGATTTCCTCCAGGCCCGCGACCATGCGCAAGAGCGTGGACTTGCCGCAGCCCGAGGGCCCGACGATCACGATGAACTCATGGTCGGCGATCTCGGCGCTCACGCCGTGGATGACCTGGTTGGCTTTCGGCCCGTGGCCGTAGCGCTTGATGACGTTGCGTAGGGAAAGAGCAGCCATAACTTATTTTTCAGTGTCCACAAGGCCCTTGACGAACCACTTTTGCATCAAGACCACCACCAGTGCGGGCGGCAGCATCGCCAGGATGGCGGTGGCCATCACGACGTTCCATTCGTTCTGCCCGTCGCCGCCGGCAATCATCCGCTTGATGCCGACCACCACCGGGTACATGTCTTCGCTCGTGGTCGCCAGGAGCGGCCAGAGGTACTGGTTCCAGCCGTAGATGAACTGGATCACGAAGAGCGCCGCGATCGAGGTCTTGGAGAGCGGCAGCAGCACGTCGAAGAAAAAGCGCATGGGGCTTGCGCCGTCCATGCGCGAGGCCTCGGTGAGCTCGTCGGGCACCGTGAGGAAGAACTGGCGGAACAGGAAGGTCGCCGTGGCAGACGCGATCAGCGGCACCGTGAGGCCCGCGTACGTGTTCAGCATGTTCAGGTCCGACAGCACCTTGTAGGTGGGCAGGATGCGCACCTCCACCGGCAGCATCAGCGTCACGAAGATGGCCCAGAAGCAGATCTTCTTGAACGGAAAGCGGAAGTAGACGATGGCGAAGGCCGACAGCAGCGAGATGGAAATCTTGCCGATGGCGATGACCATGGCCGTGACGAAGCTCACCCACATCATGTGCGCCACCGGGGCGTTGGAGCCCGCGCTGTTCTCGCGCCCGAAGAGCGCGCCCTTGTAGCTGTCCACGATGTTCGAGCCGGGCAGGAGCGGCATCGGCGCCTGCACGATCTCCTGCGCGGTGTGGGTGGAAGCCACGAACGCCAGGTAGAGCGGGAAGGCGACGATGAGCACGCCCAGGATCATGATGACGTGGGCCAGGATGCCGTGGGTGCCGCGCTTCTCAACCATGCCGTGCTCCGCCGGATTTGTTTTGTTGTTGCTTCATCAGTACTGCACTTTCTTCTCGACGTAGCGGAACTGGATCACCGTCAGCGCCACCACGATCACCATCAGCACCACCGACTGCGCGGCCGAGCCGCCCAGGTCCAGGCCCTTGAAGCCGTCGTGGTAGACCTTGTAGACCAGGATGGTCGTGTCCTTGCCCGGGCCGCCCTGCGTGGCCGCATCGACGATCGCGAAGGTGTCGAAGAACGCGTAGACCACGTTGATCACCAAAAGGAAGAAGGTGGTGGGCGACAGCAGCGGGAACTGCACCGTCCAGAAGCGGCGCCACGGGCGCGCGCCGTCGATGGCGGCGGCCTCGATCAGCGACTTCGGAATGGACTGCAGGCCCGCCAGGAAGAACAGGAAGTTGTAGGAGATCTGCTTCCACACCGAGGCCATCACGATCAGCGTCATGGCGTGGCCGGAATCGAGCAGGTGGTTCCAGTTGATGCCGATCTTGCCCAGGGCATAGGCCACCACGCCCAGCGAGGGCGAGAACATGAAGACCCACAGTACGGCGGCCACGGCGGGTGCCACGGCGTAGGGCAGGATCAGCATGGTCTTGTAGAACATGCCGCCGCGCACGATGCGGTCGGCGAACACCGCCAGCATCAGCGACAGGCTGATGCCGATGCCGGCCACCAGCACCGAGAAGAGCGCGGTGGTCTTGAACGACTCGGCATACGCCGGGTCGTGGAACAGTTCTTTGAAGTTCTGCAGCCCGACGTATTCGACCGAGGTGCCGAACGCGTCCTGCTGCTGCAGCGATTGCAGGATGGCCTGCCCCGCCGGCCAGAAGAAAAACACGAGGATCACCGCCATCTGCGGCGTCAGCAACAGCCAGGGCAGCCAGCCCGAGCGAAAGAAAACGCGTTTTTCCATGATCCCTCTGAATAAAAAATCCCGCCCGGCCCGCCCTTGTGCAAGAGCGAACGGGGGCGGGCGATATTAGCCGGACCCGAGGGCCCGGCCGTCAATCGTTAGCTCTTGTTCGCCTTCTGGAAGCGTTCGAGCTGCTCGTTGCCGCGCGTGACGATGGCGTCCAGGGCTTCCTTGGCGGTCTTCTTGCCGTTCCAGACCTGTTCGAGTTCTTCGTCCTCGATGGCGCGGATCTGCACGTAGTTGCCCAGGCGGATGCCGCGGCTCTTGTCGGTGACCTTGCGGATCATCTGCGTGACGGCCACGTCGGTGCCGGGGTTCTGCTTGTAGAAGCCCGATTCCTCGGTGAGCTTGTACGAGGCGGTGGTCACCGGCAGGTAGCCGGTGCGCTTGTGGCTGGCGGACTGCACTTCAGGCGTCGAGATGAAGCTGAAGAACTTGGCCACGCCCTTGTACTCGGCCGGCTTCTTGCCCGACATGACCCACAGGCTCGCGCCGCCGATCACCGTGTTCTGCGGTGCGCCGGGCACGTCCGGGTAGTAGGGCAGGGGCGCCAGGCCGTAGGCGAACTTGGCGTTCTTGGCCACGTTGCCGTAGAAGCCCGAAGACGTGTTGATCATGGCGCACTCGCCCGAGACGAACGAGGCCTCGGGCACGTTGCCGCGGCCCTTGTAGATGAAGAGGCCCTGCTTGGCCATGCTGGCCAGGTTCTCGATGTGGCGCTGGTGCAGCGGCGAGTTCACCTTCAGGCGGGCGTCCAGGCCCTGCAGGCCGTTGGCCTTGCTCGCGAACTCCACGTTGTGCCAGGCCGAGAAGCTCTCCACCTGCGTCCAGTTCTGCCAGGCGGTGGTGAACGGGCACTTGTGGCCGCTCGCCTTGAGCTTGGCCGCTGCCGCGACCACTTCGGGCCAGGTCGAGGGTGCCTTGTCGGTGGGAAGGCCGGCCGCCTTGAAGGCGTCCTTGTTGAAATAGAAGATGGTGGTGGAACTGTTGAACGGGAAGCTCAGCATCTGGCCGTTGGGGGCGGTGTAGTAACCGGCCACGGCGGGGATGTAGGCGGCCGGGTCGAACTTCTCGCCCGCGTCCTTCATGACCTGGCCGACCGGAATGATCGCGCCCTTGCTGGCCATCATGGTGGCGGTGCCCACCTCGAACACCTGCAGGATGTGCGGTGCGTTGCCCGAGCGGAAGGCCGCGATGGAGGCCGTCATCGATTCGTCGTACGTGCCCTTGAAGGTCGGCACGATCTTGTATTCCTTCTGGCTCTCGTTGAACTGCTTGGCCAGGTCGTTGACCCATTCGTTGTTGACGGCGGTCATGGAATGCCACCACTGGATCTCGGTCTGTGCCTGTGCCACGTTGAACAGCGTGGCGGCCAGCGCCGAGGCCAGCGCGAGCGTCTTGAATCGCATGAAGACTCCTGAAGGGAAAATGAAAGCGCGGATGCTAGGGCATGTGGATGACACAGCCGGGTCACATTGGCGCACGGACCGCTGTCATCTTCCAATCGGGGAAACCCCTTTGGGACCAAGCCTGGCGCGGGCTGGGGACCTGCATGCTGCGCCGCACCATGCTAGCATCGCCCTCCCTTTTTCGGCCCAGCTTTTCGCCACGGCCAGGGCCCTTTGCGAGACCGCCATGAGCAGCAAAACCTCCCTCGACAAAAGCAGGATCAAGTTCCTCTTGCTCGAGGGCATCCACCCTTCGGCCGTGGAGGTGCTGCGCGCCGCCGGCTACACCAACATCGAGTCGCTGCCGGGTGCATTGCCCGACGCCGAACTCAAGGCGAAGATCGCCGATGTTCACTTCCTGGGCATCCGTTCGCGCACGCAACTGACGGCCGAAGTGTTTGCCGCAGCCCACAAGCTGGTGGCCGCCGGGTGCTTTTGCATCGGCACCAACCAGGTCGACCTGGAAGCCGCCCGCGAGCATGGCGTGGCGGTGTTCAACGCCCCCTATTCGAATACGCGCTCGGTGGCCGAGCTGGTGCTGGCCGAAGCGATCCTGCTCTTGCGCGGCGTGCCCGAGAAGAGCGCGGTGGCGCACCGCGGCGGCTGGCTCAAGTCGGCCGACAACGCGTTCGAGATCCGCGGCAAGACGCTGGGCATCGTGGGCTACGGCTCCATCGGCGCGCAGCTGTCGGTGCTGGCCGAGGCGCTGGGCATGCACGTGGCGTTCTTCGACGTGGTGACCAAGCTGCCGCTGGGCAATGCGCGCCAGGTGCGCGACCTGCACCAGCTGCTCGCGCAGAGCGACATCGTCACGCTGCACGTGCCCGAGACGCAGGCCACGCAATGGATGATCGGCGCGGCCGAGATCGCGGCGATGAAGCCGGGCTCGATCCTCATCAACGCCTCGCGCGGCACCGTGGTCGAGATCGACGCGCTGGCCGCCGCGCTGAAGGAAAAGAAGCTCCTGGGCGCCGCAATCGACGTGTTCCCGGTGGAGCCGCGCAGCAACAAGGACGAGTTCCAGTCGCCGCTGCGGGGCCTGGACAACGTGATCCTCACGCCGCACATCGGCGGCTCCACGATGGAGGCGCAGGCCAACATCGGCCTGGAAGTGGCCGAGAAGCTGGTGAAGTACAGCGACAACGGCACCTCGACCTCGTCGGTCAACTTCCCCGAGGTGGCGCTGCCCGCGCACCCGGGCAAGCACCGGCTGCTGCACATCCACCGCAACGTGCCGGGCGTGCTGTCGGAGATCAACAAGATCTTCTCGGACAACAACATCAACATCTCTTCCCAGTTCCTGCAGACCAACGAGAAGGTCGGCTACGTGGTGACGGACATCGATGCCGCCTCGTCGGACCTGGCGCTGGAGAAGCTGGCGAAGGTGAACGGCACCATCCGCAGCCGCGTGCTGTTCTGATGAGCCTTGGGGGCGCGACGACGGGGCCGCGCGCCTAGCACAAGGGCAAGACCCGGGTCACGAGGCAAGACCCCAAGGCCTGCCCTAAAATCGACCCCCCGGCTACATGGGCGCGCAGCGCCTGGCCAAGGGCCCCACCCGATGAATGCTCCGACCGCGTTGAACACGCTGTTGGCACAGGCCGCAGAGCCTGTCCGACTGCGCGAGATCCCGTACAACTACACCAGCTTCTCCGATCGCGAGATCGTGATTCGCCTCTTGGGCGAACGTGGCTGGGAACTGCTGCAGACCCTGCGCGCCGAGCGCCGCACCGGCCGATCGGCGCGCATGCTCTACGAAGTGCTCGGCGACATCTGGGTGGTGCAGCGCAACCCCTACCTCGTGGACGACCTGCTGGACAACCCGCGCCGCCGCGGCCAGCTGGTCGAGGCCCTGCGCCACCGCCTGACCGAAGTCCAGAAGCGCCGCACCCCCGACAGCGACATGCCGCGCGACCAGCTGGTGGGCGAGCTCACCGCGCTGGTCGGCGATGCGGTCGCCGCCTTCGACACCAAGTTCCGCGACGTCGCGGCGCTGCGCCGCAAGGCCACGCGCGTGCTGGGCCGGCTCACCGCCAAGGACAACATCAAGTTCGACGGGCTCTCGCGCGTATCGCACGTGACCGATGCGACCGACTGGCGCGTGGAGTACCCGTTCGTCGTGCTGTGCCCCGACACCGAGGCCGAGATGGCGCTCCTGGTGAAGGGCTGCATCGAGCTGGGGCTGACCATCATTCCGCGCGGGGGCGGCACCGGCTACACGGGCGGCGCAATTCCGCTGACCTGGAACAGCGTCGTCATCAACACCGAGAAGCTCGAGGCGATGACCGAGGTCGAGCACATGTCGCTGCCCGGGCTTGCCGACCCGGTGCCGACCATCTGGACCGAGGCGGGCGTCGTCACGCAGCGCGTGGCCGATGCGGCCGAGCGCGCGGGCTTCGTGTTCGCGGTCGACCCGACCTCCGCCGAAGCCTCGTGCGTGGGCGGCAACGTCGCGATGAACGCCGGCGGCAAGAAGGCCGTGCTCTGGGGCACGGCGCTGGACAACCTCGCCTCGTGGCGCATGGTGACGCCGCAGGCCGAATGGCTCGAAGTCACGCGCATCGGCCACAACCTGGGCAAGATCCACGACGCCGAGAGCGCCCTGTTCGAGCTGCAGTACTACGCGGCCGACGGCAAGACCAAGCTGCGCACCGAGCGCCTCGACATTCCCGGCCGCACCTTCCGCAAGGAAGGTCTCGGCAAGGACGTGACCGACAAGTTCCTCTCGGGCCTGCCGGGCATCCAGAAGGAAGGCTGCGACGGCCTCATCACCAGCTGCCGCTGGGTGGTGCACAAGATGCCTTCGCACACGCGCACCGTGTGCCTCGAATTCTTCGGCAACGCGAAGGACGCGGTGCCCAGCATCGTGGAGATCAAGGACTTCATGTTCGCCGAGCAGAAGCGCTCGGGCGTGCTGCTGGCGGGCCTGGAGCACCTGGACGACCGGTACCTGAAGGCGGTGGGCTACGCCACCAAGTCGAAGAAGCACGGCGGCTTGCCAAAGATGGTGCTGTTCGGCGACATCGCGGGCGACGACGCCGACGCGGTGGCCCGCGTCACCTCGGAAGTGGTGCGCATCGCCAACTCTCGCAGCGGCGAAGGCTTCATCGCCATCAGCCCCGAGGCGCGCAAGAAATTCTGGCTCGACCGCAAGCGCACGGCCGCCATCAGCAAGCACACCAACGCCTTCAAGATCAACGAAGACGTGGTGATTCCGCTGCCGCGCATGGCCGAGTACAGCGACGGCATCGAGCGCATCAACATCGAGCTGTCGCTGCAGAACAAGCTCGCGCTCACCGACGAACTCGAAGTGTTCCTCACGCGCGGCAACCTGCCGCTGGGCAAGACCGACGACGCGCACGAGATTCCGGCGGCCGAGCTGCTCGAAGACCGCGTGGCGCAGGCCGTGGCGCTGGTGCACGAGGTGCGCGCGCTCTGGGCCGGCTGGCTGCAGAACGTGGACGCGCTGTTCCCGCAACTGCAGGACCACAGCCTGCGCGCGAGCTGGAAGACGCAGCTGCGCCAGCCGCTGCAGGAAATTTTCTCGGGCGCCGAGTTCGCGCCGATCCTGGCCGAGTGCACGGCCATCCACAAGCGCGTGCTCAAGGGCCGCGTGTGGGTCGCGCTGCACATGCACGCGGGCGACGGCAACGTGCACACCAACATCCCCGTGAACAGCGACAACTACGACATGCTGCAGACCGCGCATGCCGCGGTGGTGCGCATCATGGCGCTCGCGCGCAGCCTCGATGGCGTGATCTCGGGCGAGCACGGCATCGGCATCACCAAGCTCGAATTCCTGAGCGACGAAGAGCTGCGCCCCTTCACCGAATACAAGGCCCGCGTCGATCCCGAAGGCCGCTTCAACAAGGGCAAGCTGTTGCGCGCGCCCGCGGGCGAAGCCATCACGCTGCACGCCGACCTCACCAACGCCTACACGCCGAGCTTCGGCCTCATGGGGCACGAGTCGCTGATCATGCAGCAGAGCGACATCGGCGCCATCGCCGACAGCGTGAAGGACTGCCTGCGCTGCGGCAAGTGCAAGCCGGTGTGCGCCACGCACGTGCCGCGCGCCAACCTGCTCTACAGCCCGCGCAACAAGATCCTGGCGACCTCGCTGCTGGTCGAAGCCTTCCTCTACGAGGAGCAGACCCGGCGCGGCATCAGCATCAAGCACTGGGAAGAGTTCGAGGACGTGGCCGACCACTGCACCGTGTGCCACAAGTGCTTGACGCCCTGCCCGGTGAAGATCGACTTCGGCGACGTGTCGATGAACATGCGCAACCTGCTGCGCAAGATGGGGCAGAAGAGCTTCCGCCCGGGCAACGCGGCCGCGATGTTCTTCCTCAACGCGACCAATCCGCAGACCATCAAGGCGGTGCGCGCGGGCATGGTGGGCATCGGCTTCAAGGCGCAGCGCCTGGCCAACGACCTGCTGCGCGGCCTGGCGAAGAAGCAGACCGCGGCGCCGCCGGCCACGCTGGGTCCGGCGCCGCTCAAGGAGCAGGTGATCCACTTCATCAACAAGAAGATGCCGGGCAACCTGCCCAAGAAGACGGCGCGCGCGCTGCTGGACATCGAGGATGCGGACTACGTGCCGATCATCCGCAACCCGAAGGCGACCACCTCGGAAACCGAGGCGGTCTTCTACTTCCCGGGGTGCGGCTCGGAGCGCCTCTTCTCGCAGGTGGGCCTGGCCACGCAGGCGATGCTCTGGCACGCGGGCGTGCAGACGGTGCTGCCGCCGGGGTACCTGTGCTGCGGCTATCCGCAGCGCGGCAGCGGCCAGTTCGACAAGGCCGAGAAGATGATCACGGACAACCGCGTGCTCTTCCACCGTGTCGCGAACACGCTCAACTACCTGGACATCAAGACGGTGGTGGTGAGCTGCGGCACCTGCTACGACCAACTGCAGGGCTATCAGTTCGACAAGATCTTCCCGGGCTGCCGGATCATCGACATCCACGAGTACCTGCTCGAGAAGGGCATCACCCTTGCGGACGCCGGCGGTGGCGGCTACCTCTATCACGACCCCTGCCACTCGCCGATGAAGCTGCAGGACCCGATGAAGACGGTGAAGGCGCTGGTCGGCGACAACGTGCTCAAGAACGACCGCTGCTGCGGCGAGTCGGGCACGTTGGGCGTGTCGCGGCCGGACATCTCCACGCAGATCCGCTTTCGCAAGGAAGAGGAGCTCAAGAAGGGCGAGGCCGAGTTGCGCGAGAGCGGCGCCGTCGGCGCCAAGGGCAACGTGAAGATCCTCACCAGCTGCCCGAGCTGCCTGCAGGGCCTCTCGCGCTACGGCAACGACCTGAACAACGGCCTCCTCGAAGCCGACTACATCGTGGTCGAGATGGCCAACAAGATCCTGGGCGACAACTGGATGCCCGAGTACGTGGCCGCCGCCAACCAGGGCGGTATCGAGCGGGTGCTGGTGTGACGGCGCAACAGGGCTGCCCGTTCTGCGAGGGCCCCGGTGGCCGCGTCGTGTTCGAGGGCGCGAAGCTGCGCGTGATCCATGCGGAGGAGGCGGGCTTTCCGGCCTTCTACCGCGTGATCTGGCGCGAACATGCGCCGGAGTTTTCCGATCTCGATGCCGCGGACCGCGTGCTGTGCATGGAAGCAGTAACGGCGGTCGAGCAGTGCCTGTGCGCGCAATTGAAGCCCACGAAGGTCAACCTCGCCGCGTTCGGCAACATGGTGCCGCACCTGCACTGGCACGTGATCGCGCGCTTCGACTGGGACAGCCACTTTCCCGCGCCGTTCTGGGCGGCCGCGCAGCGCGCGGCGCCGATCGATCGCGTGGCCGATCTGCAGGCGTTGCTTCCGAAGGTGGAGGCTGAGATGGTCCGCCGACTGGCAGTGCTGCAGGGCTGAACGCGAGGCCGGCGCCGCTGCGCGGCATACTGCGCCACTCCGAAAATCTTTCGAACGGGACACCGAATACCGCTATGGCAGGCTTGAAACCGGGCGCACCGACGCCGCAATCGATCACCGTGCACGGCCAGTCGCGCGTGCTCGAGGTGGGCTTCTCGGACGGCGCGACCTTCCGCATTCCGTTCGAACTCATGCGCATCTACTCGCCCTCGGCCGAAGTGCAGGGCCACGGCCCGGGCCAGGAAGTGCTGCAGACCGGCAAGCGCGATGTGGGGCTGGCCGACCTCGAACCGGTCGGCAACTACGCCGTGCAGCCCACCTTCAGCGATGGCCACAACACCGGCATCTACTCGTGGGACCTGCTCTACGAACTGGGCGCGAACCAGGCCAACCTGTGGGCGCAGTACGAGCGCCGGCTGGCCGAGGCGGGCATCGATCGCGATGCGCCGATGATCGACAAGGGCGGGTCTGCGTGCAGCAGCCACTGATGCTTTCAAATCTCCCGGTGCTATTGAAACGATAGCCCTCGAGGCAACAGCGGCGCGCGCTGCAGCGTCTCTTCATTTGAAGAAAAAGCAACAAATGCCCGCCGTAGGCGCGGGGTCGTCGCCTTGATGTGTGGGCTTCCGGCCTAACATCGGTTGCATGAGTACAACCCACTTCGGCTTCGAGAAAGTCGACGAAAGCGAGAAGGCGCAACGCGTTCGCGGCGTCTTCGATTCGGTGGCCTCGCGCTACGACGTCATGAACGATCTGATGTCGGTGGGCCTGCACCGCGCGTGGAAGGCCTACACCGTGATGGTGGCGAACGTGGGCGAAGGCTCGCGTGTGCTGGACATCGCGGGCGGCACCGGCGACCTCGCGCTCGCCTTCTCCAAGAAGGTCGGCGCCACCGGCCAGGTGGTGCACACCGACATCAACGAAGCCATGCTGAGCACCGGCCGCGACCGCCTGCTCGATGCCGGCGTCGCGCTGCCCACGCTGGTGTGCGATGCCGAGAAGCTGCCGTTTCCCGATGACCATTTCGACGTCGTGACGGTGGCCTTCGGTCTTCGCAACATGACGCACAAGGACGCCGCGCTCAAGGAAATGAACCGCGTGCTCAAGCCGCGCGGCAAGCTCCTGGTGCTCGAGTTCTCCAAGATCGCCAAGCCGCTCACCAAGGCCTACGACTGGTACTCCTTCAACGTGCTGCCGCGCCTTGGCAAGCTCGTGGCCGGCGACGACGCGAGCTATCGCTACCTGGCCGAATCGATCCGCATGCATCCCTCGCAAGAGGAGCTCAAGACCCTCATGAAAGAGGGCGGTTTCGGACATGTGGACTATCACAACATGACGGGTGGCATCGCTGCGCTGCATGTTGGAATCAAGTGTTGATGAGGCGAATTTTTCGCTCTAGAGGAGACGACATGAAAAGTTTGAGTTCTTTGTTCCTGGCAGCTGCGTTGGTGCTCGTGAGCGTGCAGGCCGACGCCGCCCGTGTGGGTGGCGGCAAGTCCTTCGGCCGCCAGTCGTCCAACGTGACGCAGCGCCAGTCCACGCCGCCTGCGGCCCCCGCGCAGCAGAACGCGACCAACTCGGCCGCCAAGCCCGCGACGCCCGCACCCGCAGCCGCCGCACCGAAGCGTCCGTGGGGCGCGATGCTCGGCGGTCTCGCCGCGGGCCTGGGCCTCGCATGGCTCGCACATTCGCTGGGCCTGGGTGCCGGCTTCGGCAACATCCTCCTGATCGGCCTGCTGGTGTTCGCCGCCTTCGCGGTGTGGCGCATCTTCAAGGCGCGTTCGGCTGCTTCGAACGGTGCCAATGGCCAAGGCGGTTTTGCCTTCCAGGGCGCCGGCGGCAACCCCGCCAACGCCAGCGCGCCGGTGCAGTACAGCCCGGCCAACGTGGGCAACGATGCGTCGGCACGCCCATGGGAGCGTTCGGCAACGGCCTTCGATGCCACGCCGGCCGACGGTGACCGCCATGGCAGCAGCCTCTCTGCAGCAGGCGCCGCAGCCGGCGGCAGCATGATCGGTTCGGCGCTGGGCGGTTCGCAGTCCTGGGGCATCCCCGCGGGCTTCGATGTGGACGGTTTCCTCGGCGCCGCCAAGCGCAACTTCGTGACGCTGCAGGACGCATGGGACCGCGCCGACGTGTCGATGCTGCGCTCGATGATGACCGACGAGATGGTCGAGGAAATCCGCACCCAGCTGGCCGACCGTGCGAGCCACACAGGCGGCGCGTCGAACAAGACCGAAGTCGTGATGCTCGACGCCAAGCTGCTCGGCATCGAAGAGCTGCCCGACGCCTACATGGCGAGCGTGGAGTTCTCCGGCATGATCCGCGAGGACGCCTCGGCAGGCCCGGGTCCGTTCCGCGAAGTGTGGAACATGACCAAGCCGACCAGCGGCGGTGGCGGCTGGCTGGTTGCCGGCGTGCAGGCGCTGCAGTAAACGGCAGACGTTCGCGGCCGCCGGGCCGCGTACAGAAACGATAATGGGGACATGGCCACACCATCGTCCCCTTTTTCTTTTCTCGGCGACCTCTTCAACCGCATCGGCGAGCGCCTGCAGCCGCCGGACTGGGCGGTCCACGAGGTCCAGCACCGCGCGGTCCTGTTTCTCAACCACGTGCTGCAGCAGGAGCCCGAGGCCCAGCAGCGGCTGCTGCGCCAGCAGGGCAGGGTGGTGCGCTTCCAGTGGCGCTTCGTGACCATGGAGCTGGTGGCCACGCCGGCCGGCCTGCTCGACCTGGCGCCGCCCGGCTCGACTCCTGAACTCACGCTCACCGTCACCGACGAATCCCCCTTCGAGATCGCCCGCGCCACGCTGCGCGGCGACAAGCCCTCGGTGCAGATCGTCGGCGACGTGCAGCTGGCCGCCGAGGTCAACTGGCTGGTCGACCATGTGCGCTGGGACGTCGAGGACGACCTCGCGCGCGTGATCGGCGATGTGCCCGCGCACACTCTGGGCAACGGCGTGCGGCGTGTCGCCGCCGCGCTGCGCCAGTTCGTCGGCGACCGCACGGCCAAGGCCGGCGGTTCGGCGGGCTCGGCCGAATGAGGCGCTTCTACCGCGGCCTGTTCATCGTCTGGGTCGCGCTGCGCTACGGCCTGGACGAGCTCGTGCTCACGAGCTTCCAGAAGCCCTGGCTGCGCGTGGTGGCCCGCGTCGTCTCCGTCGGCCGCAACCTCGATGCGCCGCGCGGCCAGCGGCTGCGCGAGGCGCTCGAGCGCCTGGGCCCCATCTTCGTGAAGTTCGGCCAGGTGCTGTCGACCCGGCGCGACCTGCTGCCGCCCGACATCGCCGACGAACTCGCCTTCCTGCAGGACCGCGTGCCGCCGTTCCCTTCGGCCGTGGCCGTGGCGACCATCGAGCGCGCGTTCCGCCGTCCGGTGGGCGATGTCTTCGTGCAGTTCGACGAGACGCCGATCGCGAGCGCCTCGATCGCGCAGGTGCACTTCGCGACCATCCGCACCAACCAGGGCGAGATCCGAGACGTCGCGGTCAAGGTGCTGCGCCCCAACATGCGCGGCGTGATCGAGAAGGACCTGGCGCTCATGGCCATGATGGCCGGCTGGGTCGAGAAGCTCTCGCCCGACGGCAAGCGCCTGAAGCCACGCGAGGTGGTGGGCGAGTTCGACAAGTACCTGCACGACGAGCTCGACCTGGTGCGCGAGGCCGCCAACGCGGCCCAGCTGCGCCGCAACATGGCCGAGCTGGACCTGGTGCTGATCCCCGAGATGTTCTGGGATTTCTGCCACCCCGAGGTGATCGTGATGGAGCGCATGAACGGCGTGCCCATCGCCCAGCTCGACCGCTTGCGCGCGGCCGGCGTCGACATCCCGAAGCTCGCGCGCGACGGCGTCACGATCTTCTTCACGCAGGTGTTTCGCGACGGTTTCTTCCACGCCGACATGCACCCGGGCAACATCCAGGTGAGTCTCGCGCCCGAGACTTTCGGGCGCTACATCTCGCTGGATTTCGGGATCATCGGCACGCTCACCGAGTCGGACAAGGAATACCTCGCGCAGAACTTCGTGGCGTTCTTCCGGCGCGACTACAAGCGAGTGGCCGAGCTGCACCTGGAAAGCGGCTGGGTGCCCGAGGGCACGCGCATCGACGAGCTGGAGGCAGCGATCCGCACCGTCTGCGAGCCGTATTTCGACCGGCCGCTGAAGGAAATTTCGCTCGGCATGGTGCTGATGCGCCTCTTCCAGACCTCGCGGCGCTTTCACGTCGAGATCCAGCCGCAGCTGGTGCTGCTGCAGAAGACGCTGCTCAACATCGAGGGCCTTGGCCGCCAGCTGGACCCCGAGCTCGACCTCTGGCACACCGCCAAGCCTTTCCTCGAGAAATGGATGGTCGACCAGATCGGGCCGAAGAAGCTGTTCCAGCAACTCAAGGCCGAAGCGCCACGCTACGCAAAATTGCTGCCGCAATTACCTCGATTGCTTCACGATTTCCTTGAGAATCGGCCACCCGATCACCGACGCGAACTGCTGGAGCTGCTGGCCGCG
Source organism: Variovorax sp. AC194 (assembly GCF_979257995.1). Classification (NCBI taxonomy): domain Bacteria; kingdom Pseudomonadati; phylum Pseudomonadota; class Betaproteobacteria; order Burkholderiales; family Comamonadaceae; genus Variovorax; species Variovorax sp. AC194. The sequence goes on from NZ_OZ409823.1 coordinate 1,686,720, forward strand.
CAAAAGCGCACCAACAAGTTGCTGCAGACCATCATCTACGGTGGCATAGGTTTTGTATTGGGGTTGCTCGCCATGCAATTGCTGGTGCGTGTGAAGTTGTTCTAGAGGAGATTCCCCGTGCTGCTGACGTTGGTTGTCGTCTATCTGCTGGTCACCATCGCCATCGGGCTCTATGCCGCCAAGCGGGTGAAGAACACCACCGACTTCGCCATCGCGGGGCGGCACCTGCCGCTCTTCATGATCGTCACGACCACCTTCGCGACCTGGTTCGGGTCCGAGACGGTGCTCGGCATCCCGGCCAAGTTCATCGAGGGCGGGCTCAACGGCGTGGTCGAAGACCCGTTCGGCGCGGGCACCTGCCTGATCCTGGTGGGCCTGTTCTTCGCGGGCAAGCTCTACCGCATGACGCTCCTGACCATCAGCGACTACTACCGCGAGCGCTACGGCCGCAGCGTCGAGGTGGCCTGCACGCTCATCATCATGCTGAGCTACCTGGGCTGGGTCTCGGCGCAGGTCACGGCGCTGGGGCTGGTGTTCAACGTGCTGTCGGCCGGCGCCATCGGCATTCCGCTGGGCATGGTGATCGGGGTGATCTCGATCCTGGCCTACACGCTCTTCGGCGGCATGTGGTCGGTGGCGGTGACCGACTTCATCCAGATGATCATCCTGGTCTCGGGCCTGGCGATCATCGCCATGTTCGCGGGCAACATGGCCGGCGGCGCCGACAAGGTGGTGGCCTTCGCGGTCAGCAAGGACCTCTTCAAGTTCTGGCCCGAGCCCAACTGGCACGACATGGTGTTCTTCTTCGCCGCGGCCATCACGATGATGCTGGGCTCCATTCCCCAGCAGGACGTGTTCCAGCGCGTGATGTCGGCCAACAGCGTCAAGGCCGCCACGCGCGGGCCGGTGATCGGCGGCGTGGCGTACATCCTCTTCGCCTTCGTGCCGATGTTCCTGGTGGCCAGCGCGCTCCTGATCATGCCGGAGGAGGTGGCCGTGCTGCTGAAGGAAGATCCGCAGAAGGTGCTGCCCACGCTGGTGCTGCAGAAGATGCCGTTCGTGATGCAGGTGCTGTTCTTCGGCGCGCTGCTCTCGGCCATCAAGTCGACCGCCTCGGCCACGCTGCTGGCCCCGAGCGTCACCTTCACCGAGAACATCTGGCGCCAGTTCCGCCCGTCGGGCACCGACCGCGAGAACCTGCGGACCATGCGCATCACGGTGCTGCTGTTCAGCGCCGCCGTGCTGGCCTATGCCATCCGCATGCAGGGCACGCCGATCTACGAACTGGTCTCGGGCGCCTACCAGGTGCCGCTGGTGGGCGCGTTCGTGCCGCTGGTGTGCGGCCTCTACTGGCGCCGCGCCACCACGCAGGGGGCGATCGCGTCGATTCTTCTGGGCATCGGCACCTGGCTGCTGTTCCTGGCCATGCCCTGGGGCGCCGTGTTCCCGGCGCAGCTGGCGGGCGTGCTGGCCTCGTTCACGGGCATGGTGGCCGGCTCGCTGCTGCCGCAGTGGGTAGCGAACACTCACACGCCGCACCGGCCGCTGGCCACCGAGCCGGCCTGAAACCGCCCCGGCGGCAGGGTGGGCCCTTATAATCGAGGGCTTTGCGAGCGGCAGCTGCGCCGCTTTCCGGACCCTATTTCCCCATGCCCATCTACGCCTACAAGTGCAGCGCCTGCGGCTTTGCCAAGGACGCTTTGCAGAAGATGTCCGACGCGCCCCTCACGGTGTGCCCGGCGTGCGGCGCCAGCGCCTTCGAAAAGCAGGTCACGGCCGCCGGTTTCCAGCTCAAGGGCTCGGGCTGGTACGTGACCGATTTCCGCGAAGGCGGCGGCAAGAAGGCCGAGCCGGCCACCGCGCCCGCGGCGAGCGAAGGTGCCAAGCCCGCCGAGTCTTCTTCCTCTTCCTCCAGCGCCGCCGCGCCGAGCCCCGCGCCCGCGCCGGCTCCCGCCGCTGCCCCCGCCCCAGCCGCCAAGAGCGGCGACTGAGATCACACCCATGCTCGCCCTGCGCAAATGGTTGTTCTCCGGCTTGCTGGTGATCGTTCCGCTGTTCATCACCCTGGCGGTGCTCAAGTGGATCATCGACACGCTGGACCAGACGCTCTGGGTGCTGCCGGTCATGTGGCAGAAGTGGCTGTTCGAGAACAACATCCGCGGCCTGGGCGTGCTGCTCACGCTCGCAATCCTGCTGGTGGTCGGCGCCATCGCGAGCAACTTCGTCGGCAAACGGCTGCTCGGTTGGGGCGACGCCGTGGTGCGGCGCATTCCGGTCGTGCGCTCCATCTATTCGAGCGTCAAGCAGGTCTCCGACACGCTGTTCTCCGAGAACGGCAACGCGTTCCGCACGGCGGTGCTGGTGCAGTGGCCGCGCGAGAACGTGTGGACCATTGCCTTCGTGACCGGCGCGCCGGGCAACGAGGTGGCCGAGCACCTGGGCACCGAGGAATTCCTCAGCGTCTACGTGCCGACCACGCCCAACCCCACGGGCGGCTATTTCGTGATGCTCAAGCGCAGCGACTGCATCGAACTGAAGATGAGCGTGGACGAAGCGCTCAAGTACATCGTCTCGATGGGCGTGGTCGTTCCAGGCGGCCCCTCCACGGTGGCGATCAAGCCATCCAACTCATAAAAACGAACGCGCCACGACGGCGCCGGAAGTCATCTCCATGGCCATGCGTACTCACTATTGCGGTCTCGTGACCGAAGCCCTGATGGGCCAGACCGTCACCCTTTGCGGCTGGGTCAACCGCCGGCGCGACCACGGCGGCGTGATCTTCATCGACGTGCGCGACCGCGAAGGCTACGTGCAGGTGGTGTGCGATCCCGATCGCGCCTCCACCTTCGCCGTTGCCGAGAACCTGCGCAACGAGTTCTGCGTGCAGATCACCGGCCTCGTGCGCGCGCGCCCCGAAGGCACGACCAACGACAGCTTGAAGAGCGGCAAGATCGAAGTGCTGTGCCACGAGCTCAAGGTGCTCAACCCGTCGGTCACGCCGCCGTTCCTCTTGGACGACGACAACCTCTCGGAAACCACCCGCCTCACGCACCGCGTGCTCGACCTGCGCCGCCCGGCCATGCAGCGCAACATGATGCTGCGCTACAAGGTGACGATGGAGACGCGCAAGTTCCTCGACGCCAACGGCTTCATCGACATCGAGACGCCGATGCTGGGCAAGTCCACGCCCGAAGGCGCGCGCGACTACCTCGTGCCCAGCCGCGTGCACGACGGCAGCTTCTTCGCGCTGCCGCAGTCGCCTCAGCTCTTCAAGCAACTGCTGATGGTGGCCGGCTACGACCGCTACTACCAGATCGTCAAGTGCTTCCGCGACGAAGACCTGCGCGCCGACCGCCAGCCCGAATTCACGCAGATCGACATCGAGACCTCCTTCCTCGCCGAAGAGGAAATCCGCGAGATGTTCGAAGGGATGATCCGCACCGTGTTCCGCAACGCCGCGGGCATCGACCTGCCGGTGTTCCCGACCATGACGTACGGCGACGCGATGTTCAAGTACGGCTCGGACAAGCCCGACCTGCGCGTGAAGCTCGAATTCACCGAACTCACCGAGCTGATGAAGCGGGTCGAGTTCAAGGTGTTCTCGAACGCCGCGACGCAAAAGGACGGTCGCGTGGTCGCATTGCGCGTGCCTGGCGGCGGCGGCGAGGGCGGCTTGTCGCGCGGTGAAATCGACGCGTACCAAGAGTTCGTCAAGATCTACGGCGCCAAGGGCCTGGCCTACATCAAGGTGAACGATGCGGCAGCCGGCCGCGACGGCCTGCAAAGCCCGATCGTGAAGAACCTGGACGACGCCACGCTGGCCGAGATCATCGCCCGCACGGGTGCGCGCAACGGCGACATCCTGTTCTTCGGCGCGGACAAGGAAAAGGTCGTCAACGACGCCATCGGCGCGCTGCGCGTGAAGATCGGCCACAGCGCCTTCGGCAAGAAGAGCGGCCTGTTCGACGACCGCTGGGCGCCGCTCTGGGTGGTCGATTTCCCGATGTTCGAGTTCGACGAGGAAGGCCAGCGCTGGAGCGCCGTGCACCACCCGTTCACCGCACCGAAGGACGGCCATGAAGACCTCATGGACACCGCCCCCGAGAAGTGCATCGCCAAGGCCTACGACATGGTGCTCAACGGCATCGAGATGGGCGGCGGCTCGGTGCGTATCCACCGCGAGGAAGTGCAGAGCAAGGTGTTCCGCGCGCTGAAGATCAGCGCCGAGGACGCGCAGCTCAAGTTCGGCTTCCTGCTCGACGCGCTGCAGTACGGCGCCCCGCCGCACGGCGGCATCGCCATCGGCCTCGATCGCCTCGTGATGCTCATGACTGGCGCCGAGTCGATCCGCGACGTGATCGCCTTCCCCAAGACCCAGCGCGCGCAGGACCTGCTGACGCAGGCGCCCAGCCCGGTCGACGAGAAGCAGCTGCGCGAACTGCACATCAAGCTGCGCAACACCCCCCAAGCTGTGTGATGCGCCCATGACGACGAGCCCCCGGCCCTGGAAGATCCCGGAGTCGGTGCTGGTCGTCATTCACACGCCGGCGCTCGACGTGCTGCTGATCCGGCGCGCCGATGCCAACGACTTCTGGCAATCGGTCACCGGCAGCAAGGACGCGATCGACGAGCCGCTCGCGCTCACCGCCGCGCGCGAGGTGGCCGAGGAAACCGGCATCGAATGCGGCGAGGGCACTGCGCTCGCCTCGCAGCTGGTCGACTGGCAGTTGCGCAACATCTACGAGATCTACCCCGGCTGGCGTGCGCGCTACGAACCCGGCGTCACGCACAACACCGAGCACCTGTTCGGCCTCTGTGTGCCCGAGCGCCTGACGCCCCGGCTCGCGCCGGGCGAACACACCGACTGGCAATGGCTGCCGTACCAGGCGGCGGCCGATGCGTGCTTTTCCCCGTCGAACGCCGAAGCCATTCTGTTGCTGCCAGAATTTGCGCGATGAACCAGCCGGCAGCACCAGCAGCAGCGCACAGCCTCCGGGTCGCGACCTACAACATCCACAAGGGTGTGCAGGGCATCGGGCCCGCCCGGCGCCTGGAGATCCACAACCTCGGCCACGCCATCGAACAGCTCGACGCCGACATCATCTGCCTGCAGGAAGTGCGCAAGATGAACCGGCAGGCCGCGGCCCGCTTCGCGCGCTGGCCCGAGCTGCCGCAGGCCGATTTCCTCGCGCCCGAGGGCTACACCGCGGTCTACGAGACCAACGCCGTCACGCGCCACGGCGAGCACGGCAATGCGCTGCTCACGCGCTGGCCCGTGATCCGCACCGGCCACCAGGACATCTCCGACCACCGCTTCGAGCAGCGCGGGCTGCTGCACGTCGTGATCGAGGTCGAAGGCCAGCCGGTGCATGCCATCGTGGTGCACCTGGGCCTCATCAAGGGCAGCCGCGTGCGGCAGATCGCGCGCCTGCGCGAGTTCATCGACCGTGAAGTGCCGGCCGGCGAAGCCGTGGTGGTGGCCGGCGATTTCAACGACTGGGGCGCGCGCATGCGCTACGCCATGAACGCGATGGGCCTGCGCGACGCGAGCGACCTGCGCGGCCCGCGCACGCTCACCTACCCCTCGCGCCTGCCGGTGGCGCAGCTCGATTTCGTCTACGGCCGCAAGCTCGAGCCCGTGTCGTGCTCCGTGCCGCGCGGTCCGATCTGGGCCCGCATGTCCGATCACCTGCCGCTGGTAGCCGATTTCTCGCTACCTAATTGATAGCATCTCTCCGAGAAGGGGCGGGCGTTGCAGCCTGAATGCCCTGGAGTCATTCACTGGTACGATCCCCGCCATGCTGAGGAAAACCGACGTCGAACCGCTCCCCGATCGAAAAGACGATGACGAGGGCACGCCCGTCTCCGTCAAGATCCGCGAGCGCCTGAATGCAGCGCGCAAGCGCTTCAACGCCAACGACAACATCGCCGAGTTCATCGAGCCGGGCGAGCTGGAGTCGCTGCTCGACGAGGTCGAGGTCAAGATGAAGGCCGTGCTCGAGAGCCTGGTCATCGACGTGGCGAACGACCACAACACCGACAACACCGCGCGCCGTGTCGCCAAGATGTACTTGAACGAGGTGTTCCGCGGCCGCTACGTGCCGCCGCCTGCCCTCACCGAATTCCCCAACGCCGAGCACCTGAACGAGCTGATGATCGTCGGCCCGATCACCGTGCGCAGCGCCTGCTCGCACCACTTCTGCCCGATCATCGGCAAGCTGTGGATCGGCGTGATGCCCAACGAGCACACCAACGTGATTGGCCTCTCGAAGTACGCGCGCCTGGCCGAATGGGTCATGGGCCGCCCGCAGATCCAGGAAGAGGCCGTGGTGCAGCTGGCCGACCTGATCCAGGAAAAGACGCAGCCCGACGGCCTCGCGCTCGTCATGGAAGCCGAGCACTTCTGCATGGCCTGGCGCGGCGTGAAGGAAATGGACAGCAAGATGATCAATTCCGTGATGCGCGGCGTGTTCCTCAAAGACCCGAGCCTGCGCCGCGAATTCCTTTCCCTGTTGCCCAGAAAGAGCTGAACATGCTGGTCCGTCTTCTCTACGCGAGCCGCGCCGTCGACACCAGCCCCGCGGCCATCGAGGCGATCCTCACGAAATCGCGCACGCACAACCCGGCGTGCGGCATCACCGGCATCCTCTGCTACGGCGCCGGCACCTTCCTGCAGGCGATCGAGGGCGGGCGCGACGCCATCAGCGACCTCTACGGCCACATCCAGCGCGATGCGCGCCATAAAGACGTGGTGCTGCTGCACTACGAGGAAATCTCCGAGCGCCGTTTCGGCGGGTGGACGATGGGGCAGGTCAACCTCTCGAAGCTCAACGCCTCGACGCTGCTGAAGTATTCCGAGAAGCCCGAGCTCGATCCGTACAAGGTGTCGGGCAAGGTGTCGCTGGCGCTGCTGGAAGAACTGATGGCCACGGCCGCCATCGTCGGCCGCCACTGATCCTCCAGAGGGGTGCCGCTCTCCGCCTTCGCGCTGATCCTGCTCGCAGGGATCATCCACGCCGGCTGGAACATCGCCGCCAAGAAGGCGAACGGCGACGTGCGCTTCAGCTTCCAGACGAGCGTGTTCAACATGCTCATCTGGGCGCCCGTGGGCATCACGCTGGGCTGGAACGTGGTGCCGGGCTGGGGCCTCACCGAATGGGGCTTCGTCGTGCTCAGCGGCGTGCTGCACATCTTCTATTTCATCGTGCTGCTGCGCGGCTACCGCAGGTCCGACCTGACGGTGGTCTATCCGCTGGCGCGCGGCTCGGGGCCGCTCCTGTCGTCGCTCGCGGCGGTGCTGTTCCTGGGCGAGCGGATCAGCGCGATCGGCGTGGCGGGCATCGCGGGCGTGGTGGGCGGCGTGTTCCTGGTTGCCGGCGGCCCCAAGCTCTGGCGCAAGGCGCATGACCCGGTGCAGCGCGAGCGCGTGCTCAAGGGCATTCGCTACGGCGTGCTGACCGGCGGCTTCATCGCGGCGTACACGGTGGCCGACAGCTATGCGGTCAAGTTCCTGGCCATGTCGCCGATCCTGCTCGACTACTTCGGCAATCTCGTGCGCATGGTGCTGCTCGCGCCCGTGGCGCTGAAAGACCGCGCGACCACCGCGCGCATGTGGCGCGCGCAATGGAAATACGCGCTGCTGGTGGCGGCGGTGAGCCCGGTGTCTTATGTGCTCGTGCTGTACGCGGTGCAGCAGGCGCCGATCTCGCACGTCGCACCGGCGCGCGAGGTGTCGATGCTGTTCGCCGCGCTGATCGGCGGACACCTGCTGCGCGAAGGCGACCGGCTGCTGCGGCTCCTGGGCGCGCTCTTCATCGCGGCCGGCGTCGTGGCGCTCGCGCTGGGCTGACCTCATGCTCTTTGGCTGCGATTTCTCGAGCGCGCCGACGACACGCAAGCCGATCGTGGTGGCCATCGGGGACATCGGGACCATCGGGGCCACCGGGGCCACCGGCGAGATGGCCGGCGCAGGCAGCGTCGCACTGACCGGGCTCCATCGCTTTGCAACGCTCCAGGCCTGGGGCCAATGGCTGCGCGACACGCCCACATGGGTCGGCGGTTTCGACTTTCCCTTCAGCCTGCCGCGCGAGCTGGTCGAGCACCTGAAATGGCCGCTCGAATGGGCGCCGCTGATGGCGCACTACGCGAGCCTTGGCCGCGCAGAGATCCGCGACACCTTCGCCGCCTTCTGCGCCGCGCGGCCCGTCGGCGGCAAGTTCGCGCACCGGGCGGCCGATGCGCCCGCCGGGTCGAGCCCCTCGATGAAGTGGGTCAATCCGCCGGTCGCCTTCATGCTGCATGCGGGCATGCCACCGCTGCTGGCGGCCGGTGCCAGCCTGCCGGGCCTGCACGTGGGCAGCCGCACGGACCGCATCGCGCTGGAGGCCTACCCGGGCCTGCTGGCGCGCGAGTTGATCGGCCGCCGCAGCTACAAGAGCGACGACCTCGCCAAGCAGACGCCCGAGCGCCTCGCGGCCCGCACCGACCTGCTCGCCGCGCTCGAAGCGGGCGCGACGCGGCTCGGCCTTCGGCTCCAGCTCGGCGCCGACCAGCGGGCCGAGTTGCTGGCCGACGCCCGCGGCGACCACATCGACGCGGTGCTTTGCCTCGTGCAAGCCGCCTGGGGCCTGCAGCGGGCTGCGAGCCCCGGCCCCGGCTACGGATTGCCCTTGCAATTCGATCCGCTTGAAGGATGGATCGTCACGGCTTGAGCCTTCTTGTCCTACGCCGCTTCGGGCCTCCGGCCACGTTCCGGGGCGACGGGCGGCGACTAGATTGAAATGAGTGGGCCATACCGGCCCACGCATCTCATCCACACAGGAAGGAAGCGACATGAACAAGGACCAAGTGGCAGGCCGCGTCGACGAAGCCAAGGGCAAGCTCAAGGAAGTGACCGGCAAGGTCGTCGGCAACGAGAAGCTCGAAGGCGAGGGCGTTGCCGACCAGGCCGCCGGCAAGGTGCAGAAGACCTACGGCGACGTGAAGGAAAAGGCCAAGGACGCCATCAAGTCGGGCGCCGACAAGCTGTGACCGACCCGGGTTGCGCCGCAAGCACTGCAAGCGGCGCAACCCATTTCTCGTTCCATTTCCATGCGAACGATCGACAGGAGGATTTTCATGAATAAACCCCATCAACGCATCGCCATGCCGCCGTCGCGCGCATGGCTCGCCGTGCTCGTTGCCGGCGCCATGCTGACGCTGGCCGCCTGCGACAAGTCCGATAACCGCACCGCCGGCGAAAAGCTCGACAGCGCGGTCGCCAAGACCGAGCAGGCCGCCGAAACCGCCGCCGCCAAGACCGGCGAGGCCGTGAAGGACGCCAAGGCGAAGTTCGACGCCTCCGGCACCACCTCCGAGGTGAAGGACGGCATGGCCAACGCCAAGGAAGCCGCCAAGGACGCCGGTGCCGCCGTGAGCGCGACGGTGGACGATGCGGCCATCACCGCGTCGGTGTCCGCGGGCCTGGCAAAGGACCCGGACCTGAGCGCGATCAAGATCAACGTCGACACCAAGGCCGGCGCCGTGAGCCTGAAGGGCCCGGCCCCCACGGCAGCGGCGAAGGCCCGTGCCGAGGAAATCGCCAAGGGCGTGCAGGGCGTGACTTCAGTGAGCAACGAGCTCGAAGTGAAGAGCTGATCGTTCTTCTCTTCCCAATGAAAAAGCCCGGTTCGTCCGGGCTTTTTTCATGGACGGGCCGCTTGGGCCCGGTTGATCGGTCGGTCAGTGGCCGAGCCAGTCCTTCAGCTCGTCGGCGTGTTCTTCCTCGTCGGAAAGAATGTCCTCGAGCATGCGGCGGGTGGTCGGGTCCTTGTCGCCGATCAGCACGATCATCTGGCGGTACGTCTCCACGGCGATGCGCTCGGCCACCAGGTTGGCGCGCACCATGTCCTGCAGGTCGGTGGATTCGTCGTAGTTCGCATGGCTGCGGTCGAGCAGGTGGGTCGGGGCGAAATCGGGCTCGCCGCCCAACTGCACGATGCGCTCGGCAATGCGGTCGGCATGGGCCGACTCTTCGTTGGCGTGCACCAGGAACTCTTCGGCGATCGCGGGCGACTCGACACCGTTGGCGGTGAAGTAGTGGCGCTTGTAGCGCAGCACGCACACCAGCTCGGTGGCGAGCGCGTCGTTCAGCAGCTTGACGACGTCGTCGCGCCATGGCCCGTAGCTGGGCGTGACGGCGCCTTCGTCCAGGCTTTGGCCTGCGGCGTCGATGGCGCTCTGGTCCAGCACCAGGCGCTGGTGGGAATCCGCTGCCTTGGCGGAGGAAGCATCGGCTTTCATGGAGGGTCCTTTCGTGGGGGGCTTGAGGTCTTCTGCATCAACGTGTTGACGACGTCAGCCACGTCGGATGTCTTGAGCACCGCTGCCAGCACGGCAGTGACCGACAGCAGCCGCCACGGCTTCACGAGCACCAGCAATGCGCCGGTGGCCGCGGCCGCGGCCATGAGCTTGGCCGGCTCCTTGCGCGCGTAGTGTTCGAGCAAGGGGCGGGCGAGCTGGCCCATCGCATGGGCCGGGTGACGGCGCCACCAGCGCTGCGCCACGCTGCGCGCCACCGCACCCCAGACGTTGCCCCTGCCGTGCGGGCGGGCATCGTGGGGCGGCGCGGTCGAGGCGTCGTGGTGCGCGTATTCGAGGTCGTCGTCGTCGTAGGGTTCGGAGGCCGGATGGCGCTCGTCGCGCGCGTACTCGCCGCCATGGAGTTGCCTCACGAGCGCGCGGCGCGAAATGGCCAGGCGCTGTTGCGGGGTCAGCAAGGGGCGTTCATCGCGCGTCATGGTCAGCTCCGGCAGTGCGCAAGGCCTGCAGGTCGGCCTCCAGTTGCGAGCGCAGGTCTTCGAAACCGTAGCCCGGGCTCGGGCGCGTCGCGTACCAGCCGCAGATGGCCGCGATCACCACCGCGACGCCCGGCACGGCCACCAGCACCCAGTGAAAGCTGCCGTGCAGCACGCCGAGCAGCACGGCCACGCCGATCAGCCCGAGGGCCAGCATGACGCTGGCGGCGGCCAGCACCCCCGCGACGATGCGGGCGACAAGACCGCGCCCCGCCTCTGCAGATTCCTGGCGGACGAGGGCGGCGTAGTTGGCGAGGTGTTCAGCAACGAGATCCGGATGCCCGAGCACCGTGGAGAAAATGGGATGAAGCATGGTGCCGGGGATCGAGGGAACGAAGAAAACTCAGCGGATCAGTAGTCGTCCCGGCTGCGGCGGCTGGCCAGCACGATGAGCGCCGTGATGGCGGCGCCGGCGGCGGCGGCCAGCAGCACCGAGCGAACGGGCTGGTCGGAGATGTAGCGGCCCGTGACGTCGGCGGCCGCTTCGAGGCGGCGCTGTGCGCGTGCGCTGGTGGTCGATGCGGCGTCCAGGCCGCGCTGAACGGCTTGCTGCACGCGGGCTGCCAGCTGCTCGACGGCAGGCTCGGCATCGCGGCGCAGTTCGCGGACCTTTTCGCCCGCCGCATTCACCGCGTTCTGAGCGTAGGCGCGGGTCGATTCGACCGCGTCGTTGGCGGTCTGGCGCGCGTCGTCGGCGAGTTGCGAGGGAGTCTTGGTCGTCGTGTTCATGTGAAAGTCCTTTCCGGGAAGATGAAATGCGGGAGCCTGTTGATCGTAACTACGCTACTTGCGTCGGAGCAAGCCGGCCAGGAAACTCGCGATGGCAAGCACGGCGAAGATCACGAAAAGGATCTTGGCGATCCCGACTGCGCTGGCCGCGATCCCACCGAAGCCGAACAAGGCGGCAATGAGGGCGATGACCAGAAACACCACGGCGTAATGCAACATGCGGAACTCCTTCGAGGCTTTTCCTCGTTGTTTTTGAGAACGGCGCATCCGGTCTTCATGGGAAGCATCGGATGGCACAGGAGCAACCTTAAGTGGGGCCCCTCCTGCACCCTGTCAGCGACCGGGGGCGGGGAGCGTAGGAGACGACCGAGTCCACCCGCGCCGGGGTGTGACGCAATGCCGCGAATGCAGTTTCCTGCGAGCGACGCTCAGACGGGTTTGACCACGGGCAGCATCGCGCTCAGGCGCGTGCCCCTGTCGGGCGTCGAGGAGATCGTGAGCTTGCCGCGCGCCGCCTCCACGCGGTGGCGCATGCCCGCCAGGCCGTGCGTGGACGGGCGCATGCGCTGCGTGTCGAAGCCCTTGCCGTTGTCCGTGACTTCCACGATCACGTGGTTCTCGTAGTTCTTCATCACGATCGTCGCTTCGCCGGCCTCGGCGTACTTGCCGATGTTGGTCAGGCTCTCCTGCACCATGCGGTAGATCGTGAGCTGGCGCGATTCGTCCAGCGTCACCGGCTCCAGCGCCATCTCGACCTGAAGGCCCGAGCGCTCGGCGAATTCGCGCCCCAGGATCTCCAGTGAGGCGACCAGCCCGAGGTTCGAGAGCGACGAGGGCCGCAGGTCTTCGATGATGCGGCGCTTGAGCGCGATGCCGCTGTTGAGCAGGTCCGTGAGGTGCTGCAGCCGCTGGATGGCGTCGGGCGACTCCGCCAGCCGCGACTTCAGGCGCGCCACGTCCAGCTTGGCGGCGGTGAGCAGCGAGCCGAGCTCGTCGTGCAGTTCGCGCGCGAGATACCCGCGCTCGTTTTCCCGCACGTCCTGCAGGTGGGTGGCCAGCTCGGCCAGCGAGGCGGTGCGCTCGCGCACCTCGTCTTCGAGCGCATTGCGTTCGCGTTGCAGGGCTTCCTGCTGGCGCTCGCCGATGGAGCGCAAGGCATGCGTCTGGCGCAGGTAGAGGAAGAAGGCGATCAGCGCCGCGAGCGCCACGATGGCCGTGCCGATGCGCGCGAGCTGCAGCGAGCGCAGCACCTGTACTTGGCCGTCGTGCAGGGTCTTGTTGCTCACGTTGACCAGCTGCAGCGCGGTGGCGCGGATGGCGTCCATTTCCTCGCGCCCGACGTCGGTGGTGATGACGAACTTCCAGGCGTCTTCCTTGCCGTCCTGGCGCAGCCGCACGCTCATGTCCATCTCGGCCACCTTGCGCAGCACGTGCTTGGAGAGTTCGCCGATCTGGGCCAGTTCGGCCGGCCGGTCGGCGTACAGCTGCCGCAGGGTCGCCAGATTGCCGTCCACCTCCTTGATCGCTGTGTCGTAGGGCTGCCGGTAGCTGGCCTCGCCCGTCAGCAGGTAGCCGCGCTGGCCGGTTTCGGCGTCCAGCATGTTCTGCAGGATCTGGTTGACCACGCCGCGGCCCTTCTGCGCCTCGTCGATGTCGGCCAGGGAGCGCGTGGACTGGCGAAAGCCGGCCTCGTTGATGCCGATCAGGGCCAGGGCAGCCAGTGCCGCGAGCAGGAGGCTCAAGGCCATTCGAGGGGGGGCTAACCAGTGCATGAAACTTTCAAGGCTGCGTTCGGCGCAAGTTCGTGAATAATTGACAACATTCAGGGACCGGCATGTTGCGGCCTAGGTGGCGCGCAACACAACGACGAAAGTAACAGATGATCAAAATTGGAATTGTGGACGACCACGCCATCGTGCGATCGGGGCTCCGGCAGTTCTTCTCCGAGCACGTGGACCTGCGCGTGGCGGGCGAGGCGGCCAGCGGGCGCGAAGCCATCGAACTGGTGCGCACCACGGAGCTCGACGTGCTGGTGATGGACCTTTCCATGCCCGGCCAGAGCGGCATCGATGCGCTCGCCATGATCCGCGCCAAGGCGCCGGACGTCGGCATCCTCATCCTGAGCGGCTATCCGGAAGAGCACTACGCGATGAACCTGATCCGCCAGGGCGCGAGCGGCTACCTCAACAAGGAATGCGATCCGATCGAGATCGTGAACGCCATCCGCACCATCTCGCTGGGCCGCCGCTACATCACGCCGGCCGTCGCCGAACTGCTCGCGCGCCAACTGGACCGCAAGGACGACGCCGCACCGCACGAGCAGCTCTCGGAGCGCGAATTCCAGGTGTTCCTGAAGCTGGCCAAGGGCGAGACCGCGGGCGACATCGCCAAGACGCTGTCGCTGTCGGTCAAGACAGTGAGCACCTACCGCACGCGCCTGATGGAGAAGATGAACCTCTCCTCCAACAGCGACCTGACGTACTACGCGCTGAAGAACAAGCTCATCGATTGATGAAAACCTAGGCGCCGGGCGTGGAGGGCGAAGCGCGCAATGCCTTCGCCTGCTGCAGGCAGAAATCGACCAACGCGTCGATTTCGTTGGACTTGTCGAACACCGCATCGACGCCGAACTCGGCGCAGCGCCGCCGGATGTCCGGCGTCGCATAGTTGCTGAGCACCACCAGCATCTGGGTCGGCTTGCGGGATTTGCAGGCCTGCAGCACGCCCAAGCCGCTTCCCTGCTTGAGAAAAAGATCGACGATGGCCAGGTCCCATTGGTTGCCGGTGTCCAGCAGCCATGCGCGTGCGTGGTCTTCGGTCTCGGCGAATCCGACGACCGTGGCGCAAGTGAGTTCTTCCAGGGTGCCAATGAGGTTTTCACGGATCGTGAGGTTGTCTTCGACGACGTATGTCTGCAATCTGGAGTCCATGCCGAACCGCGCTTCCTCTCACGTTGGCGGGGTGCATTCCTGACGTCCTGCTGCCAGGAATGCCTGCACGTGGACCTTGAGGCTTCGCCGAAGCGCATCATGCAGGGTTCATGGTCCGCGTGTTGTAGGCGTGTTCCGACGACGGCGCCTGCGGCGCGTCGTCCGTAGGCAATACCGCACGGTCGGTGCGGTCCGTTGCCGACCCGTGAAGGGCTTCAAGAGGGTTATCCACGCAGTCATGGCTACGAACATCTTTGGCCCCCGCCCGCTTGGCCGCCGCCCGTTGTGGCAGAAATTGTTGGCGTCGCTCGTGCTGCTGTTCGTCGCCTTGCTGATCGTCCTCATGTTCTTTCCGTGGGACGTGCTGCGCGAGCCGGTCAACCGCTACGTGAGCGAGAAGACCGGGCGCAAGTTCGAGATCACGCGGCGGCTCGACGTGAACCTGGGCTGGCGCGCCGCCACCGTCAAGTTCGACGGCATCGAGTTCGCCAACCCTTCGTGGGCGCGCGACCCGTATCTCGTGAAGGCGGATCGCGCCGAGTTCGACATCCGCATCTGGCCGCTGGTCGCGAGCAAGATCGTCATTCCGCGCCTGGCGCTGTTCTCGCCCACCCTCGGGCTGCAGATGGAGCAGGACGGGCGCCGCACCTGGGCGTTCGGCAAGGACACCTCCGACGCCGGCACGGTGCCGAGCATCGGCCTCATGCAGATCGACAGCGGGGCCATCGACTTCCTGGCCAAGCATCTGGGCGTCGACCTGCACGCCGACGTGAACTACGACACCAGCCTGGGCGAGATGCCGCTGAGCTACCGCATCAAGGGCCGCTACAAGGGCCAGCCGCTCACGGCCGATGGCCGCACGGGCAACGTGCTGCAGATCGACGCGGCGGGGGCGCCGCCGTTCCCGCTCGAGATCAATGCGGCCGCCGGCCAGACCAAGCTGAAGGCATCTGGCACCGTGTCCGGACTGGCGGGGCTCGACGGCATCGACGCGAAGTTCCAGCTCAAGGGCCAGACGCTGGGCGCGCTGTTCCCGTTGCTGGGCATCGCGCTGCCGCAAACCTCGCCCTATGCGCTCAGCGGCGACCTGAGCAAGCGCGGCACGCTCTGGCAGGTGGCCGGGCTCAAGGGCAAGCTGGGCCTGTCCGACATCGCGGGCGACATGAAATTCGACCAGGCCACCCAGGTGCCGCACCTGGCCGGCGACCTGCGCTCCAAGGTGATGGACATGGACGACCTCGGCCCGCTCATCGGCCTGCCGCCCACGGCGCGATCGGCCACCGCGGTCGAGGGCGTGGCGCCGCCGCCGAGCATCACCCAGGTCAAGCGCCCGGCGGGCGCCAAGGTGCTGCCGACGGCGCCGCTGGACTTCGAGCGCCTCCGCGCCATGAACGCCGACGTCAAGTACACGGCCGACCGCATCCAGAACGTGCGCGAGATCCCGCTCGACCGCGGCAGCGTGCAGGTGAAGCTGAAGGACGGCGTGCTGACGCTCGACCCGCTGGACCTGGGCGTGGGCGGCGGCAAGCTGGCCGGCGCGATCCGCATCGACGCAGCGAAGAATCCGGCGGACATCCGCGCCTCGCTCGACCTGCGCGGCATGCAGCTCGCGCGCCTGTTCCCCAAGCTGGAAACCACGGGCAACAGCGTCGGGCGCCTGGACGGGCGGCTGAACCTCTCGGGTTCGGGCAACTCGGTGGCCACGTGGCTGGGCGGATCGTCGGGCGACGTGGCGGTGCTGGCGGGGCGGGGCCAGTTCGGCAACCTGCTGCCGGTGTTCGCGACGCTGGTGGGCGGGGACATCATCAAGTTCCTGCTGCGCGGCGACCGCAATGTCGAGCTGCGTTGCGCGGCCGTGGCGTTCGACGTCAACAAGGGCCTGATGACCGGGCGCACGCTGGTGGTGGACACGACCAATGCCGTCTTCACCGCCACCGGACAGGCCAGCCTGGCCAACGAGACGCTCGACTTCGTCGTGCGGCCGGAGCCCAAGTCCAAGAACATCCTTTCGCTGCGCACGCCGCTGGTAGTGCGCGGCACGTTCGGCGCGCCTTCGGGGGGGGTCGAGGTCGGGCCGCTGGCCGGACGCGGACTGGCCGCGCTCGCGCTGGGCGCCGTCAACCCGCTGCTCGCGCTGGCCGCGACCATCGAGACCGGGCCGGGGCAGGACGCCGATTGCAAGGACGTGGTGTCGGACGCCAACAAGCCCACCGCGGGTGCCGCGGCCCAGGGCGCAGCCCGCGCCAAGGGCGCGAAGCAGCCTTAGCTTGAAACCTCAGGCCAGGGGCGTCGCAGGGCGCTGTGAGCAGACGCTGCAGTGCGGATCGCGCACCACGCGCAGGGTGTCGAAGCTCGTGCTGCGTCCGTCGAACATCAGCAGCTTGCCGGCGAGCGAAGGGCCGATGCCCGCGAGCAGTTTCAAGGCCTCGCTGGCCTGCAGCGTGCCGATGGTGCCGACCACCGGGCCGAAGACACCCAATACAGCGCAACGCGTTTCCTCGAAGGCCGCATCGGGCGGGAAGAGGCAGGCGTAGCAGGGGGCGGCTGCGTCGCGGGTGTCGTACACGCTCAGCTGGCCGTCGAAACGGATGGCGGCACCCGCCACCAGCGGCTTGCCGTGCGCCACGCAGGCGCGGTTGACCGCATGGCGCGTGGCGAAGTTATCGCAGCAGTCGATCACCACGTCGGCGGCCGCGACGAGTCGCGCCAGCAGGGCCTCGTCGGCGCGCAGCGCGTGCGTCTCGATGGCGATGTCGGGGTTGATGTCGCGCATCGCCTGGGCGGCGGATTCGACCTTGGGGTTGCCCACGCGGGCGTTGGTGTGCGCGACCTGGCGCTGGAGGTTGGTGAGATCGACCTCGTCGTCGTCCACCAGCGTGATGTGGCCGACGCCGGCTGCCGCCAGGTAGAGCGCGACGGGAGAGCCCAGTCCGCCCGCGCCGATGACCAATGCGCGGCCGGCACTGACGCGCGCCTGGCCGTCGATGCCGAACTCTTCAAGCAGGATGTGCCGCGAGTAGCGCAGCAGGTCGTGATCGTCCATGCGCGCCCCGTTCCTCGCGAATGAAGAAGCTGCTGCCGGCGCGAGCCGCACGTTGCGTGCGGCCCCGCTCGCCGGCTTCAGTTTTCCTTCTTCTCGTCCTTGTTCTCGACAATGATCTGCGTCTTGCTGACGAGCACGGGCTGGCCCTTGAGGCGGTTGAGCGCCTGCACCAGCGGGAAGTCCTTGTCGGTGCCGAACTCGGGTGCCTTGCGGTCTTGCGGCGGCTTCTTGGCTTCTTCCTCGAGGCGCTTGCGGGCCTCGTCGCGGGCCTTTTCGCGTTCGGGGTCCTTGGTTTCCGGACCCTGGCCGCTGGCCAGGTGCTTCTCGAGATCGGCCTCGCGCATGCGCAGCGCGGCGAAGGGGCTGCCCTCGGCGCTTTCGTCGACCAGCACGTTGGGCACGATGCCCTTGGCCTGGATCGAGGTGCCGCTGGGCGTGTAGTAGCGCGCCGTGGTGATCTTCAGGCCCGTGTCCGGGCCGAGCGGGCGCACGGTCTGCACCGAGCCTTTGCCGAAGGTCTGGCTGCCCATGACGATCGCGCGCTTGTGGTCCTGCAGGGCGCCGGCCACGATTTCGCTGGCGGAGGCCGAGCCTTCGTTCACCAGCACCACCAGGGGCACGTTCTTGAGCGCCGCCGGCAGGTTGCGCAGCGGGTCGCTGCCGGAGCGGCGCTGGTAGAACTCGGGCGCCGCCTTGTAGATCGACTTGCTCTCGGCCAGCTGGCCGTCGGTGGTCACCACCGTCACGTTCTCGGGGAGGAACGCCGAGGACACCGCCACCGCCGCGTCGAGCAGGCCGCCCGGGTCGTTGCGCAGGTCGAGCACCAGGCCCTTCAAGTTCGGGTCTTCCTTGTACAGGTCTTCGACCTTCTTGACGAAGTCGTCGACCGTGCGTTCCTGGAACTGCGAGAGGCGAATCCAGCCGTAGCCCGGCTCCATGATCTTGCCGCGCACCGACTGGGTACGGATCTCTTCGCGCGTGATCGTGACCGGGAAGGTGCGGCTCTCGTCCTTGCGGAAGATGGTCAGCAGCACCTTGGTGTTGGCCTCGCCGCGCATGCGCTTGACGGCTTCGTTCAGCGAGAGGCCGCGCACGGCGGTGTCGTCGATCTTGGTGATCAGGTCGTTCGGCTTCAAGCCCGCGCGGAAGGCTGGCGAGCCTTCGATGGGCGAGACCACCTTGATGAGCCCGTCTTCCTGCGAAATCTCGATGCCGACGCCCACGAAGCGGCCGGTCGTGCCTTCCCTGAATTCCTTGAAGGACTTCTTGTCGAAGTACTGGGAATGCGGGTCGAGCCCGGCGACCATGCCGGAAATGGCATCGGAAATGAGCTTCTTCTCGTCGACCGGCTCGACATAGTCACTCTTGACCATGCCGAACACGGCAGCGAGCTGCTGCAATTCCTCGAGCGGGAGCGGCGCAAGCGATCCGCGTGCGACCGTCTGCAGGGAGACGGTGGTCAGGACGCCAGCTACGGCGCCGGCGGCGACCCAGCCGGTGATCTTCAGTTTCTGGCCCATCATGAGTGGTTGTCCTTGTCGGCGGCTGTCGAACCAATATACACAGCTTGGAAGCAATTTGTTTGCCGGGGTTCCACGGGGGGACCGGCAAGCGGGGGTTTTCTTTTCAGCCCTTGCCTTGCGAAGCCACCGCGGCGGCCGCCTTTTCGGCGGCTGCGGCATCGCCCAGGTAGTAGTGGCGCAGGGGCTTCAGGTCGTCGTCCAGCTCGTAGACCAGCGGAATGCCGTTCGGGATGTTCAGCCCGACGATGGCGTCGTCCGAGATGCCGTCCAGGTACTTCACCAGCGCCCGGATCGAGTTGCCGTGGGCCGCCACCACCAGGCGGCGCCCGGTGCGGATGGCCGGTGCCATCGATTCGTTCCAGAACGGCAGCACGCGCGCCACCGTGTCTTTCAGGCACTCGGTCAGCGGGATCTGCTCGGGCGAGAGCTTGGCATAGCGCACGTCGCTGCGTTCGCTGCGCGGGTCGTCCGCTTCCAGCGGCGGCGGCGGGGTGCCGTAGCTGCGGCGCCAGACCAGCACCTGCTCGTCGCCGTACTTCTTGGCGGTTTCGGCCTTGTTCAGGCCCTGCAGGCCGCCGTAGTGGCGCTCGTTCAGGCGCCAGGAGTGCACCACGGGCAGCCAGGTGCGGTCCAGTTCGTCCAGCGTGTGCCAGAGGGTGCGGGTGGCGCGCTTCAAGACACTGGTGTAGGCCACGTCGAAGTCGTAGCCCTCGGCCTTGAGCAGCCGGCCGGCCTGCTTGGCCTGTTCCACGCCGGTCTCGGTCAGGTCGACGTCGGTCCAGCCGGTGAAGCGGTTTTCGAGGTTCCAGGTCGATTCGCCGTGGCGGATCAGTACCAGTTTGTGCATGTGGGAGGCCTTTGGAAGCGCTTGGGAAAACCAGCATTCTAAAATCCCGGGTTTGCCATCCAAGGAACCCCCGTGAAATTGATCGAATTCGTCACCGCGAACTGGATGCTGATCCTGATCGCACTCAGCTCGGGCGGCATGCTGGCCTGGCCGCTGATCCGGGGTTCTGGCGGCGGAACGCTCACGGCCCAGGGCGCCGTGCAGCTCATCAATCGCGAACGCGCCGTGCTGGTCGACGTGCGCGAACCGGAAGAATTCGCCACCGGCCACATGATCGGCGCCAAGAACGTGCCCCTGAACCAGCTCGACGAAAAGCTGGCCAGCACGGTCAAGAACAAGAACGTGCCGCTTCTTTTGGTGTGCGCCACCGGCGCCCGCGCCCAGCGCGGCGTGGCCATGGCCAAGAAACTCGGCTACGAGCAGGCCCAAGCGGTAGCAGGCGGACTGAAAGCCTGGAAAGACGCTAATCTGCCTGTTGAAAAGGCCTGAAACTTCCCCGAGATACAGCGTATGCAAGCAGTCAAGATGTACACCACCGCCGTTTGCCCGTATTGCATTCGCGCGAAGCAGATCCTCAAGTCCAAGGGCGTCGAACAGATCGAAGAAATTCGCATCGACAGCGACCCCGAGGCCCGCAACACCATGATGGAGATCACCCAGCGCCGCACGGTGCCGCAGATCTTCATCGGCGACACCCACGTGGGCGGTTGCGACGACCTGATGGCCCTGGACAGCCGCGGCGGCCTCGTGCCCCTGCTGCAGGGCGCCTGAAACACAAAGCAGCCGGAACCGTCTTGTGACCGGGCGATAATCGTCTGCTCATCCATCTGCAGCCCGCTGCGGGAACCTCTCCCCGGCGGGCATTGTTTTGATCCTCGAAAGTTCAGCCATGGCCGACCAGCAAGCCCAAGATCCCGTGTTCCAGATCCAGCGCGTCTACCTCAAGGACCTGTCGCTCGAACAACCCAATTCGCCCGCGATCCTGCTGGAGCAGGAACAACCCACCGTCGACATCCAGCTCGGCGTGGACGCCCAGCCCGTGGCCGAAGGCATCTTCGAGATCACCGTCTCGGCCACCGTGCAGACCAAGATCCAGGACAAGACCGTGTTCCTGGTCGAAGCCAAGCAAGCCGGCATCTTCGAGATCCGCAACCTCCCCGAAGACCAGATGGGCGCCATCCTGGGCATCGCCTGCCCGCAGATCGTCTACCCGTACCTGCGCGGCAACGTGGCCGACGTGATCCAGCGCGGCGGCTTCCCGCCCGTGCACCTGGCCGAAATCAACTTCCAGGCGATGTACGAGCAGCAGCAGGCACAGGCCGCCGGCCAGCCTGCGCCGACCCTCGCGCAGTAAGCCTGCACAACTGCCGCCAACGCCGATGAAGATCTGCGTTCATGGCGCCGGGGCCTGGGGCTCGGCAGTGGCCGTCAATGCCGCTGCCCGCCACGAGGTCACGCTCTGGGCGCGCGACGCCGCCCAGGCCGATGCCATTTCGAAGGCCCGCGAGAACACCCGCTACCTGCCGGGGCTGGCGCTGCCGGCCTCGCTCGCGGTGCGGGCGGGGGATATCGGCCAGGCGCATGCCGGCGCCGATCTCGTCATCGTCGCCACGCCGATGGCGGCCCTGCGCGGACAGCTCGTCGCGCTGCGCGGCTGCACCGCGCCGGTGGCGTGGCTCTGCAAGGGCGTCGAGCCCGCGCTCGATGCCACATCCTTCGGCCTGCTCGCCCACGAAATCTGGGCGCAGGTCGCTCCCGATCTCACAGCCGGCGTCCTCAGCGGCCCGAGCTTCGCGCAGGAAGTCGCCGAAGGCCGCCCGACCGCGCTGGTCGCCGCCAGCCCGCATGCCGCCGTGCGCGATGCGCTCGTCGATGCCTTCCACGGACCGGCCCTGCGCGTCTACGCCAACGAGGACATCGTCGGCGTCGAAGTCGGCGGCGCGGTCAAGAACGTGCTCGCCATCGCCACGGGCCTGTGCGACGGCCTCGCGCTCGGGCTCAACGCCCGTGCGGCGCTCATCACCCGCGGCCTGGCCGAAATGACCCGCTTCGGCCTCGCGCTCGGCGCCCGCGCCGAAACCTTCATGGGCCTGTCGGGTCTGGGCGACCTCGTGCTGACTGCCACCGGCGACCTGTCGCGCAACCGCAAGGTCGGCCTGCTGCTGGCCCAGGGCCGCACGCTCGCGCAGGCGGTCGATTCGCTGGGCCACGTGGCCGAAGGCGTGTACTGCGCGCGCACCGTGGTGCAGCGCGCCCGAGGCTTGGGGCTGGAGATGCCCATCGCCGAGGGCGTGGTCGCGCTGCTCGACGGCCGCGTGAGCCCCCAGGACGCGGTCGCGGCGCTCACCGGCCGCGACCCGGTGCCCGAATCGGTACAGCCCGGCGCCACGGCTTCCCCTCGTCAATCCCCTTAAGAAAAAACAGAGACAAAGCGCCATGAGCCTTCGCTTCGATTTTTCAGCGTCGGCCGTGGCCGCGCTGGCCCTCGCCGATGCCACCCGCGCATTGCAGGAAGACGTCGCCGACGGTGACCTCACCGCCTCGCTGGTCGATCCCGCCCGCCGCGCCCACGCCCGCGTGCTGGCGCGCGAAGCCGCCGTGGTGTGCGGCGCGCCCTGGGTCGAGGCGACGATCAGGCAGCTCGATCCCGAGGCCCGCATCACCTGGCTCTGCGCCGAAGGCGAACGCTGCGCCGCCGACCAGACGGTGCTGGAAATCGAAGGCACCGCCCGCGCGCTGCTGACGGCCGAGCGCACCTCGCTCAACTTCCTGCAACTGCTGAGCGCGGTCGCCACCAAGACCGCGCTGTACGCCGACGCCGTCGAAGGCACGCGCGCCCGCATCGTCGACACCCGCAAGACCCTGCCCGGCCTTCGCCTCGCCCAGAAATACGCGGTGCGCACCGGCGGCGGCGTGAACCACCGCATCGGCCTCTACGACGCGGTGCTCATCAAGGAAAACCACATCGCCGCGGCCGGCGGTGTCGCCGCGGCGCTGCGCGCGGCGGCGCCGGTGGCTTCGCAGGCGGCCTTCGTCGAGGTCGAGGTCGAGACGCTGGCCCAGCTGCGCGAGGCGCTGGGCGCCGGCGCGCGCATGGTGCTGCTCGACAACATGGACCTGCCCACGCTGCGCGAGGCCGTCCGCATCAACGACGAGGCGGGCGCCGGCCGCAAGGCCGTGCTGGAGATTTCGGGCGGCGTCACGCTCGAGGGCCTGCGCGCCCTGGCCGAGACCGGTGTCGACCGCATCTCGGTCGGCGCGTTGACCAAGGATGTCAAAGCCATCGATTTCTCGATGCGTTTCCAGGAAAGCTGATCCGCCCATGTCGTCCCCGGTCATCGACGTCGACTACGAGCAACCCGCAGCGAAGGCAGGGGCGGTCTGCGACACCCGCCATGCCTGGGCCCGCGTGCCCGTCGAGCCCTCGGCGGACGAGCGCATCGCGCTCAAGGAACGCATCCGCCATCTGCTGCGCGAGCGCAATGCAGTGATGGTGTCGCACTTCTACGTGCATCCCGACCTGCAGGACCTGGCCGAGGAAACCGGCGGCATCGTGAGCGATTCGCTCGAGATGGCGCGCTTCGGCCGCGACCATGCCGCCACCACGCTGGTGGTGTCGGGCGTGCGTTTCATGGGCGAGACCTCCAAGATCCTCTCGCCCGAAAAGCGCGTGCTGATGCCCGACCTGGACGCGAACTGCTCGCTCGACCTGGGCTGCCCGGTCGAGGAGTTCAGCGCCTTCTGCGACCAGCACCCCGACCGCACCGTCGTCGTCTACGCCAACACCAGCGCGGCGGTGAAGGCGCGCGCCGACTGGCTGGTCACCTCCAGCTGCGCGCTCGACGTGGTGAGCGCGCTGCATGCGCAGGGGCGCAAGATCCTCTGGGGACCGGACCGCCACCTGGGCGACTACATCCAGCGCCAGACCGGCGCGGACATGGTCAGCTGGAACGGCGCCTGCATCGTGCACGACGAGTTCAAGGCACTCGAACTCGATCTGCTCATGAAAGCGCATCCGTCGGCGAAGGTGCTGGTGCATCCGGAGTCGCCGGCCGACGTGATCGCGCTGGCGGATGCGGTGGGCTCGACCTCCGCGATCCTGAACGCCGCGCAGCGCATGGATGCGAAGGAATTCATCGTCGCCACCGACACCGGCATGCTGCACAAGCTGCGCACGCTGAACCCCGGCAAGACCTTCATCGAGGCGCCCACGGCCGGCAACGGCGGCACCTGCAAGAGCTGCGCGCATTGCCCGTGGATGGCGATGAACGGGCTGGCCGAACTGGCGAATGCGTTGGAGACCGGCACGGGCGAAATCCATGTCGATCCGACGCTGGGCCTGCGTGCGCGGCTGCCGATCGACCGGATGCTGGCGTTCACCGCGGGCCTGAAGAACGGGCAGGCGCCCGGCAGCCTCGTCGCGGGCATCGGCGCGGCCTGATTCCGCATGGCTCCTTCCCCCTCTGGGGGAAGGTTGGGATGGGGGCAGGCAGAGCGCTCGATGGATACGCCGCTTGCCCCCACCCCCCAGCCCTCCCCCGGAAGGGGAGGGAGCAAAGCCTAGAACTCCAGCGTGCAGCTGTCGCCCAGCGCCTCGCGCCACACGCGCACCCGCGCGAGCGACGCCCGGAATTCCGGCAGCGCATCCGCAATGAACAGGCAGAGGTTTTCGAGCGTCGGCGGGTGCAGCCCCGCCACGTCGTCCAGCAGGTGATGGTCCAGCAGCTCGCGCACGTCTTCGAGCCGCCGCCTCAGCAACCCGAGGTCGATCACCATGCCCGTGACGGGATCGCGCTGGCCCTCGAGCCAGACTTCGGCGTGGTACGTATGGCCGTGGATACGGCGGCTGCCTTCCACTTCGATCTCGCGCTTGAGCGTGTGAGCGGCGTCGAAGAAAAAGCGTTGGCTGATGGTGAAGCGCATAAAAACGAGCGGCTATCGGATGCCAGTAATCTTGTGGGTCTGCACGCTCAGGCGCCAGGCGGGCTGGCGCATGCATTCGGCGATGCAGAGTTCGGTGTTGGCCACGCGCTCGGGGCCGTCCATGGGTTGCAGGAAGCGGTGGGCGAATTCGCCGGCGCGCGCCATCGTGTCGAGGTCGAATGCGGTCTGCGGCCACACCAGCTTGAGTTCCTGCCCGCGCTGCTGCACCCACGGCGCGCCGGCCTTCGGGCTGATGCAGAGCCAGTCGATGCCTTCGGGCGCGGCGACCGTGCCGTTGCTCTCGACGGCGATGCGAAAGCGCCGCGCATGCAGCGCATCGACCAGCGCCGCGTCCACCTGCAGCAGCGGTTCGCCGCCGGTGAGCACCACCAGCCGGTGCTCGGCGTCGTTCGCGGGCCACTGCGCGGCAATGGTGTCGGCGAGTTGGTCGGCGGTCTTGAACTTGCCGCCCAGCGTGCCGTCGGTGCCGACGAAATCGGTGTCGCAGAAACGGCAGACGGCACTGGCGCGGTCTTCCTCGCGGCCCGTCCAGAGGTTGCAGCCGGCGAAGCGGCAGAACACGGCCGGCATGCCCGCCTGGCCGCCTTCGCCCTGCAGCGTGTAGAAGATTTCCTTGACGCTGTAAGTCATGGCGCGGTCGCGTCGATCTCGAGGTTGTCGATCAACCGCGTGTTGCCCAGGCGCGCCGCGGCCAGTGCCACGAGCGCTTCGTCGGCCGACGGCGCCTGCAGGTCGGCGCGGCGGCGCAGCACCAGGTAGTCCGGTTGCCAGCCGCGTTCCGTCAGCGTCTGCATGGCGCGCGCCTCGATCGCGGCCAGATCGCGCTCGCCCGATTGCACCGCCGCAGCCATCGCCTTCAGCGCCTTCGACAACTTCACCGCCTCCGCGCGCTCGGTCTCGCTCAGGTAGCCGTTGCGCGACGACAGCGCCAGGCCATCGTCGGCGCGGAAAGTCTCGCTGCCCACGATCTCGATGGGCAGCGCGAACTGCCGCACCATGTGGCGGATCATCATCAGCTGCTGGTAGTCCTTCTTGCCGAACACGGCCACGCGCGGCTGCACGCAGGTGAAGAGCTTCATCACCACCGTGCACACGCCGATGAAGAAGCCGGGGCGAAAGTGCCCTTCGAGGATGTCGGCCAGCGCCGGGTCCGGGTGCACCTTGCAGGTCTGCGGCTCGGGGTAGAGCGCTTTTTCGTTGGGCGCGAACAGCACGTCGCAGCCGGCATCGCGCAGCTTGGCGCAATCGCTTTCCCAGGTGCGCGGGTAGGTGTCGAAGTCCTCGTGCGGCAAGAACTGCAGGCGGTTCACGAAGATGCTCGCCACCGTCACGTCGCCCAGCGGCTTGGCCTGCGCGATGAGCGCGATGTGCCCGTCGTGCAGGTTGCCCATGGTGGGGACGAACGCGGGGCGCTTGAAAGCCGAGAGGTGCTCGCGCAGTTCGGCGATGGTGTGTGCGATGTACATGGAGTCGGTCCCTTTTTTCTTTACCAGGCGTGGAGTCGATCGTCGGGAAAGCTGCCGTCCTTCACCGCGCGCACATAGGCCGCGAGGGCCTCGGCGATGCTGGAGGAATCGGCCATGAAGTTGCGCACGAACTTGGGCATCTTTCCGAGGTTGATGCCCAGCATGTCGTGCAACACCAGCACCTGGCCGGCGGTGGCCTTGCCCGCGCCGATGCCGATGGTGGCGCAGTGCGTGAGCTCCGCGGTGAGTTCGGCGGCGAGCGCGGCCGGCACCATTTCCAGCACCAGCATCGTGGCGCCCGCGTCCTGCAGCGCATGCGCGTGCTGTTTCAGGAGCGCGCCCGCGTCGCCCTTGCCCTGCACGCGGTAGCCGCCCAGCGCATGCACGGTCTGCGGCGTGAGGCCCAGGTGCGCGCACACCGGAATGCCGCGCTCGACGAGAAAGCGCACCGTCTCGGTCGTCCAGCCGCCGCCTTCGAGCTTGACCATGTGCGCGCCCGCCTGCATCAGCACCGTCGCGCTGCGAAGGGCGTGCTCCCGCGATTCCTGGTAGCTGCCGAAGGGCAGGTCGGCGATCAGCCAGGCCGTGCCCTGCACGCGGCGCAGGCCCCGCGAGACGCTGTCGGTGTGATAGCGCATGGTCTCCAGGCTCACGCCCACGGTGCTGGCCAGGCCCTGGCAGACCATGCCGAGCGAATCGCCGACCAGGAGGCAATCGACGCCCGCCGCATCGGCCATGGCCGCGAAGGTCGCGTCGTAGGCGGTGAGCATCGAGATCTTCTCGCCGCGCGCGTGCATGTCGGCCAGGCGCGGCAGGCTCACGGGCTTGCGCGAGGCGGGCGTGGAGGCCGGAGGCAATGTCCCGTAAGGCGTGGCGGACGTGGTTTCTGGCGGTGGGGTGGTGGTGCTGTTCGACATGGTTGGGTTTCTCCCTGCGGGCGTCGGTGGCCGGGCATCCTTGAGTGAAGAAAAACGCGAGATGGGTGGGTCGTCAGTCCGTCCGCGGCACCAGCACGGTGGGTGCCGTCGGCTCGGCGAGCGAAGGATAGTCGCGGCTGAAATGCAGCCCGCGGCTCTCGTGGCGGGCCTGGGCCGATCGCACGATCAGCCCGGCCACCTGGACCAGGTTGCGCAACTCCAGCAGGTCGCGCGTGACATGGAAGTTCGCATAGAACTCCTGGATCTCGGCCTGCAGCAGCGCGATGCGGTGGCTCGCGCGCTCCAGGCGCTTGTTGGTGCGCACGATGCCCACGTAGTCCCACATGAAGCGGCGCAGCTCGTCCCAGTTGTGCGAGATGACGACGGCCTCGTCGGCGTCGGTGACGCGGCTTTCGTCCCATGCGGGGATGTGGGCGCCGTCATGCGCGGGCGCGCCGGCGATGGCGCCCGCCGCGGCGCGCGCGAACACCATGCACTCGACCAGCGAATTGCTCGCCAGGCGGTTGGCGCCGTGCAGGCCGGTGCAGGCGGTCTCGCCGATGGCGTAGAGGCCTGGCACGTCGGTGCGGCCAGCGAGGTCGCTGAGCACGCCGCCGCAGGTGTAGTGCGCGGCCGGCACCACGGGGATCGGTTCGCGCGTGATGTCGATGCCCAGCTCGGCGCAGCGCGCGAGGATGTTGGGGAAGTGTTCCTTCAGGAACGCCGCGGGCTGGTGCGAGATATCGAGGTGCACGCAGTCCAGGCCGTGCTTCTTCATCTCGAAGTCGATGGCGCGGGCCACCACGTCGCGCGGCGCGAGTTCGGCGCGCTCGTCGTGTGTCGGCATGAAGCGCGTGCCGTCGGGCAACTTCAGCAGGCCGCCTTCGCCGCGCACCGCCTCACTGATCAGGAACGACTTGGCATGCGGGTGGTAGAGGCAGGTCGGGTGGAACTGGATGAACTCCATGTTCGACACCCGGCAGCCCGCGCGCCACGCGGCGGCGATGCCGTCGCCCGTGGCCGTGTCAGGATTGGTCGTGTAGAGGTACACCTTGCCCGCGCCGCCCGTCGCCAGGATCGTGTGCGGCGCGCGGAAGGCGAGCACCTCGCCGGTGGCGTCGTCCAGCGCGTAGAGGCCCACGCAGGCCGGGTCTTTCAGTCCGAGCTTGGTGCCGGTGACCAGGTCGACCAGCGTGTGGTGCTCGAAGAGCCTGATGTTCGGCGTGCGGCGCACCCGCTCGATCAGCACCTGCTGCACGGCCGCGCCGGTGGCGTCGGTCACGTGCACGATGCGGCGCTGGCTGTGGCCGCCCTCACGCGTCAAATGAAGGTCGCCGCCTTCTTCGGAGAACGGCACGCCCAGCTCGCGCAGCCAGCCGATCGCCTCGGGCGCATGCTCGACGACGAAGCGCGTCGCCTCGGGGTCGCAGAGGCCCGCACCGGCGACGAGCGTGTCTTCCACGTGCGCGTCGAAGCTGTCGCCCGCGGCCAGCACGGCCGCGATGCCGCCCTGCGCCCAGGCGCTGGAGCCGTCGTTCAGCGCGCGCTTGGTGAGCACGGCCACGCGGTGCGTGGGCGCCAGGTGCAGCGCGGCGGAAAGGCCTGCGAGGCCGCTGCCGACGATGAGGACGTCGAAATCGTGCGAAGCCATGAAGCGAAGGTCTGGTGGGGCGCCGGCTTACTTCGGGGAACACCGTGGAACCGGCTTTGCCGGGCCACAGGTGTTGCCCCCTGAAAGGGGGTTGGCGAAGCGACACGAAGTGCGCGAAGACTGGGGGTAAGCCATTTACGCGGGCGAATACGCCAGGCGCACGTAGATCGGCGCGAAGGCTTCGGCCTGCGTGATGTCGATCAGCGTTTCCTTCGCGAGCTCCAGCATCGCGATGAAGGTGACGATCAGCACGGGCGCGCCGCGCGACACGTCGAAGAGCTTCTCGAACTCCACGAAGCGCTGCCCCTGCAGGTGGCGCAGCACGATGCTCATGTGCTCGCGCACGTTGAGCTCTTCGCGCGAGATCTTGTGGTGCTGCACGAGCTTGGCGCGCTTCATGATGTCGGCCCACGCGTCGCGCAGGTCGATCACGTTCACGTCCGGAAAGCGCGGCTTGAGCGACTGCTCGATGTAGACCTGCCCCTTCCAGAAGTCGCGGCCATAGGTCGGCATCGCGCTGATGGCGGCGGCCTGCAGCTTGGTCTGCTCGTACTCGAGCAGCCGGCGCACGAGCTCGGCGCGCGGGTCTTCGGCCTCTTCGCCGTCGGCCACCTTCTTGGGCGGCAGCAGCATGCGCGACTTGATCTCGATCAGCATCGCGGCCATCAGCAGGTACTCGGCCGCGAGTTCGAGGTTCGTCTGGCGAATCTCGTCGACGTAGCTCAGGTACTGGCGCGTGAGGCCCGCCATCGGGATGTCCAGGATGTTGAAGTTCTGCTTCCGGATCAGGTACAGCAGCAGGTCCAGCGGACCTTCGAAGGCTTCGAGAAAGACCTGCAGCGCCTCGGGCGGGATGTACAGGTCCTTGGGCATCGCGAACAGCGGCTCGCCATAGAGCCTGGCGAGCGCGACCTGGTCGACCACCTCGGGCATGGCCATCACCGGCGTGTCGTTGTCCTCGTCTCTTCTCATGGCGCGATCGCTATCAATTCAATAGCTATCGGCGCAATGCGGACGAGGCCTGGATGCCGAACTGGCACCATTTACTTGGATTGGGTCTGGTAGACGTACGGCTGCATCGGCACGCGGGCTTCGCTGTACTCCTCCAGCAGGCCGCGGTCGAGGTTCTTGTCCCAGAGGAGGGCGCGGCCGGCGCGCTGTTCGGCTTCCAGCGTCGGCTTCTTTTCTTTCATCTCCTCGATGAAATTGGTGATCTCGGAAGAGTAGTGGGGGCGGCGGAAGATGGACATAGACTGGACCTTTGTAGCCAGAATTTTACCGGGGACGGCATGGGACATCGGCAACAGTGGCAGATCGGTATGGCAACGGCGTTGCTGGCGGTGGTGATTGGCCTGGCAGGCTGCGACAACCAGCGCATCGCCGAACTCGAGGAAGGCGTTGCCACGGAAGCCGATGTGCGCACGAAATTCGGCCAGCCCGAGAACATCTGGGACGCCCCGGACGGCAGCCGGATCTTCGAATACAACCGCCAGCCCCAGGGCCAGAAGAACTACATGATCACCATCGGCCGCGACGGCAAGATGAGTGCGCTGCGCCAGGTGCTCACGCCCGAGAACTTCGCCAGGGTGAAGCCGGGGATGATGATGGAGGAGCTGCGCAAGCTCCTGGGCAAGCCCGCCAAGGTCACGCCCTATGCGCTCAAGCGCGAGACCGAATGGGAGTGGCGCTGGGTGCAGCCGCCGAATTCGCCGATGGTGTTCACCGCGACGCTGAACGATGACCAGCGCGTGGTGCGCAGCGGCTCGTCGCCGGACCGCGCCACCGAGGCCAACTAGCCTTCAGCCGCGTGCGGCCTTCCGGCCGCCAGTTCTTGCGCGAACCCCGAGCGCTCGATCACCTCGCGCGGTTGCGGCTGCAGCGATTCGATCCGCAGCACCCCGTCGCGCGCGAGCACCGCACGGTGCAGTTGCCGCAGCGCATCGACGCCCGTGGCGTCCAGGTAGATGAGGTGCGTGGCATCGAGCACCACCGTCATGCCGCGCGGCGCGCGCTCGGCCGCGTTCACTGCCTCGTCGAGTTTGGCCGCGGCGCCGAAGAACAGCGCGCCGTAGATGCGGTAGGTGAGCACCGGCGGCTGCAGCGTCTCGAGCTCGACGCTGAAGAGCCCGCTCATGCGCCGGATGAACAGCGCGCACGCGAGCACGATGCCCGCCTGCACCGCCACCGT
This sequence comes from Variovorax sp. AC194, assembly GCF_979257995.1. Classification (NCBI taxonomy): domain Bacteria; kingdom Pseudomonadati; phylum Pseudomonadota; class Betaproteobacteria; order Burkholderiales; family Comamonadaceae; genus Variovorax; species Variovorax sp. AC194. The sequence goes on from NZ_OZ409823.1 coordinate 1,717,793, forward strand.
GAGGTCGAACACCACGGTGAGAAAGAAGGTGCCGAGCATCAGCAGCCGGTAGTGCCGGCTGAAGTGCCGCAACTGGCCGGGCGTGAACTCGCGCCATTCGCCCATGTTCAGGCCCACGAACACCAGGATGCCCGCCAGCACCGCGAGCGGCACGTGGCGCGCGAGCGGCGCGGCCAGCAGCACCACGAGCATCAGCGTGACCGCATGCACGATGCCCGCGACCGGCGAGCTTGCGCCCGAGCGGATGTTGGTCACCGTGCGCGCGATGGTGCCGGTGGCCGGCATGCCGCCGAAGAAGGGCGTGACCATGTTCGCGATGCCCTGCGCCATCAGCTCCTGGTTCGGGTCGTGGCGCGGCTGGCCGCTCACCTGGTCGGCCACGCGCGCGCACAGCAGCGACTCGATGGCGCCGAGCAGCGCGATGGTCAGCGTCGGCGTGACCAGTTGCTTGACGGTCTCCCACGAGAAGTCGGGCAGCGCGAAACCGGGCACGCCCTCGGGAATGCCGCCGAAGCGCGTGCCGATGGTCTCCACCGGCAGCGCGAAACCCCACGACACCAGCGTGAGCGTGACCAGCGCGACGATCGGCCCCGGCACGCGCGCGCCCATCTGCACAGCGCGCGTCTGCGCGATGTGCAATGGCAGGCGTGGCAATCGCCGCCACAGCACAAGCCCGGCCACGCAGGCCACGCCGAGCGCAAAGGCATAAGAGTTGAAGGTGCCGATCCGCAGTGCCATCGCGTGCAACTGCGAGAACACGTCGGCCGGCATCTTCTCGACCGAGAGCCCGAGCAGGTCCTTCAGCTGCGACAGCAGGATCAGCACCGCGATGCCGTTGGTGAAACCCACCACGATCGACAGCGGCACGAAGCGCACCAGCCGCCCGAGCCCGAAGAGCCCCGCGGCGAACAGCAGCACGCCGGCGCAGGCGGTTGCGATCAGCAGGTTGGCCACGCCGTAGCGCTCGACGATGCCGTAGACGATCACGATGAAGGCGCCGGCCGGCCCGCCGATCTGCACCGCCGAGCCGCCCAAAAGCGAGATCAAGAAGCCCGCGATGATCGCCGTCCAGATGCCGGCCTCGGGCTTGAGCCCCGAGGCGATCGCGAAGGCCATCGCGAGCGGCAGCGCCACGATGCCGACGGTGGCGCCCGCGCCCAGGTCCTTGAAGAACCGCTCCCTGCTGTAGTCCGCCATCGCGTCCAGCAGGCGGGGGCGAAAGCGGGTGAAGTTCAGCGGAGAAGGCATGGATGGCCGATTGTGGCCTGCGTGCTCCGGCGGGAGCGCCGCCGGCTTTCGTGCGTACTTTCGATCAACTTATCCAAAACGAAGGATGCAGATACAGTTTTCACATTAATTGACATTTTGAAACCAACATTACCGAGGGAGCCGGGCCCATGCACATCCTGCTTGTCGCAAGCGCGTTCAACAGCCTGACGCAGAGGGTTCTGGCCGAACTCCAGGACCGCGGCCACACCGTCGGGGTCGAACTGGCCCTGGGCAACGACGATGCCTTGCGCGACGCGGTGCGTGTGCATGCCCCGCAACTCATCGTGGCGCCGATGCTCACCACCGCGATCCCCGAAGACATCTGGCGCGCCCACACCTGCCTGATCGTCCACCCCGGCCCGCCGGGCGACCGGGGACCATCGTCGCTCGACTGGACGCTGCGCGGCGGCGCCGAAAGCTGGGGCGTCACCGTGCTCGCGGCCGTCGCCGAGATGGACGCGGGCGATGTCTGGGCCTGGTCGCCGCTGAAGGTGCCGCCGCTGGCCGGCAAGAGCGATCTCTACCGCGGCGAGGTGGCCGATGCCGCCATCGACGCGGTGCTGCTCGCGGTCGAGCGCTTCGCCTCGGGCACGTACAAGCCCAAGCGCCAGAAGGCGGCCGATCTCGCAGCCGGCTGGCGCCCATTCCTGAAACAGGCGGAGCGCCGCATCGACTGGGCCCGCGAATCGACCGAATCGGTGCTGCGCCAGTTGCGCGCCGCCGATTCGCAGCCCGGCGTGCTCGACGACCTGCTCGGTGCGCCGTGGTACCTGCACGGCGCGCACCCCGAAGACGAACTGCGCGGCACGCCCGGCGAACTCATCGCCACCCGCGCCGGCGCCGTCTGCCGCGCCACGACGGACGGCGCGGTCTGGATCGTGCAGCTGCGCCCCTGGCGCGCGCCGGGCTCGGGCCTCGCCAGCTTCAAGCTGCCGGCCGTCGATGCGCTCGGCGACCTGCTCCCCGCCGGCCTGCCCGAAGTACCCGCGTCGTTGCAACTGCCGCCCGCCCGCCGCACCTGGACCGACATCCGCTACAGCGAGCACGGCGAGCACGGCGAGCATGGCGCGGTGGGCGTGCTGAACTTCTCGTTCCCCGGTGGCGCGATGAGCAGCGTGCAATGCCGCCGCCTGCTGGAGGCCTATCGCTTCGCGTGCACCCGGCCGACCTCGGTGCTGGTGCTCGGCGGGCTGCGCGACTTCTTCTCGAACGGCATTCACCTGAACGTGATCGAGGCCGCGCCCGACCCGGCCGAGGAATCGTGGGCCAACATCCACGCGATGAACGACCTGGTCGAGGCGGTGATCACCACCACCGACCGGCTCACCGTCGCCGCGCTCGGCGGCAACGCGGCGGCCGGCGGCGTGATGCTCGCGCTCGCGGCCGACGAGGTGTGGTGCAGGGACGGCGCCATCCTCAACCCGCACTACAAGCTCATGGGCCTCTACGGCTCCGAATACTGGACCTACACGCTGCCGCGCCGAGTGGGCCAAGGCGAGGCCGAGCGGCTCACGCAATCGGCGCTGCCGGTGAGCGCGAAGCGCGCGGTCGAGCTCGGCATGGCCGAGCGCGTGCTGCAGGCCGCACCGGAAGAGCTGGGCGATGAAGTGATGCGGCTGGCCACGCAGCTGGCGGCCTCGCCTGATCTGACCGCCCGCATCGCGAAGAAGCGGGCCAAGCGCGCGGAAGACGAATCGGTGAAACCGCTGCAGCACTACCGCGATGAAGAACTCACGCACATGCGGCGCAATTTCTTCGACCGCAGCGAGCCGCATGCGGCACTGCGATCGGCGTTCGTGCGCAAGGAAAAGGCGCAGCACACGCCCGCGCACGTCGCGCAGCTGGGCCTGCCGCGCTGAATTCCAGCTGCTTACTTGCTGTCCGGAATGACCGCGTCCGCGGCGGCGCCCACGGCCTTGCCGGTGATGCGCGCGGTGCCGATGGCCGCGTCGGCCGCGAGACCCACCGCGCTCGCGCCCACGCTCACCGCGGTGCCCGCGACGGTGACCACCGCGCAACCGCTCAGCGCGGCGACGAGCGACGACAGCACAAGGGTGCGCAGCAGCATGGTGTGATCTCCTCGATCGGTGGTCGGTCGGTCAGCGAACCCGCATGCCCGGCGTCGCGCCCGGCCACGGTTCGAGCACGTGGATGCCCGGGTTGGCTTTTTCGTCGCCGTGGCTCGCGGCCAGCACCATGCCTTCGCTCACGCCGAACTTCATCTTGCGCGGCGCGAGGTTCGCGACCAGCACAGTGAGCTTGCCCACGAGCTGCTCGGGCTGGTAGGCCGAGGCGATGCCGCTGAAGACGTTGCGCGTCTTTCCTTCACCCGCGTCGAGCGTCAGGCGCAGCAGCTTGGTCGAGCCCTCGACCTTCTCGCAGGCCACGATCTTCGCGATGCGCAGGTCGATCTTCACGAAGTCGTCGATGGTGATCGTAGGCGCGATGGCTTCGCCGCCGGGGAGCGCCTCCGCCGTGGCGTCCACGGCAGCGGCGGCCACCGGTTCGGGCGCGTCGAACAGCCTGTCGACCACCTTCGCATCGGCACGCTGCATCAGGTGCTTGTACTCGCCGATCGCGTGGCCCACGGGCAGCGGCTCGGCGGCGTCGGACCACACCAGCGGAGTGATCTTCAGGAACGCCTCGACGTTCACGGCGAGCGCCGGCAGCACAGGCTTCAGGTACAGCGTGAGCAGGCGGAAGGCCTCGATGCACACCGTGCACACGTCGTGCAGGCGCGCCTCGGCGCCTTCTTTCTTTGCCAGCTCCCAGGGCTTGTTCTGGTCGACGTATTCGTTCACCTTGTCGGCCAGCGCCATCACTTCGCGCAGCGCACGGGCGTAGTCGCGGCCGTCGTAGAGCGAATGGATCTGGCCGGCCGCATCGCGCAGCTCAAACAGCAGCGCGTCGCCGTCGGCCGACACCTCGCCCAGCTTGCCGCCGAAGCGCTTGCCGATGAAGCCGGCCGCGCGGCTCGCGATGTTGATGTACTTGCCCACGAGGTCGCTGTTGACGCGCGCGACGAAGTCCTCGGGGTTGAAGTCGATGTCTTCGTTGCGGCCGTTGAGCTTGGCCGCGATGTAGTAGCGCAGCCACTCGGGGTCCAGCCCGATCGACAGGTACTTCAGCGGATCGATGCCGGTGCCGCGGCTCTTGCTCATCTTCTCGCCGCTCACCGTCAAGTGGCCGTGCACGTACACCGCGTCGGGCGCCTTGCGGCCGCTGAAGTGCAGCATCGCGGGCCAGAAGAGGGTGTGGAAGGTGATGATGTCCTTGCCGATGAAGTGCACCTGCTCCAGGTCCGGGTCGGCCATGTACTCGGTGTACGAGATGCCGTCGCCGCCCAGTTCGATGCAGCGCTTGTCCAGCAGGTTCTTGAGCGATGCGAGGTAGCCCACGGGCGCGTCAAGCCACACGTAGAAGTACTTGCCCGGCGCATCGGGGATCTCAATGCCGAAGTAGGGCGCATCGCGGCTGATGTCCCAGTCGCCCAGGCCCCCCTTGCCCTCGTCGTCCTTGTAGAGCCACTCGCGAATCTTGTTCTGCACCTCGGACTGCACGTGGCCGGGCGCGGCGGTCCATTCCTTCAGGTAGGCCTCGCAGCGCGGGTCCGAGAGCTTGAAGAAGAAGTGGTCCGAGCTGCGCAGCTCGGGCTTGGCGCCCGAGAGGGCCGAGTAGGGGTTGATCAGCTCGGTGGGCGCGTACACGGCGCCGCACACCTCGCAGTTGTCGCCGTACTGGTCCTTCGAATGGCAGTTGGGGCACTCGCCCTTGATGAAGCGGTCGGCCAGGAACATGCCCTTTTCGGGGTCGTAGAACTGCTCGACGCTCTTGGTCTCGATGAGGCCGGCGGCGCGCAGGTCGCGGTAGATGTCCTGCGCGAGCTGGTGGTTCTCGGGCGCGTCGGTCGAGTGCCAGTTGTCGAACGAGATGTAGTAGCCGTCCAGATACGGCTTGCGGCCCGCGGCGATCTCCGCCACGAAGGCCTGCGGCGTCACGCCGGCCTTGTCGGCCGCGATGGTGATGGCCGCGCCGTGCGCGTCGTCGGCGCACACGAAGTTGACCTCGGCGCCGTTCATTCGCTGGTTCCGCACCCAGATGTCGGCCTGGATGTACTCCATCATGTGGCCGATGTGGAACTTGCCGTTGGCATACGGCAGGGCGGTGGTGACGAAGAGCTTGCGCGGGGCGGACATCGGGGAGGGCGCTTTCGGGAGTGGCTGGCTGGCATCGGAGGCGGCCAGCGGCCGCGCATCCGGGAACCGGGCATTTTAGGTGGCCGCGTGCGGCCCGTGCCCGGCCCCGTGTTTGAGGGCGCGAGTGACCCACGAAAGCGCGGGGTGTCTCGCGCGCGACGTATGCTTCGACCCCCGATACAGAACGCCAGAAAGCGAGCCGCAGCCGATGACCACTCCCATTCCCGCAACCCTCATCCCCGGCGATGGCATCGGCCCCGAAATCGTCGACGCCACGCTGGCCGCGCTCGACGCGCTGAAGGCGCCCTTCACCTGGGACACGCAGATCGCGGGCCTGGGCGGCGTCAAGGCCTCGGGCGATCCGCTGCCCAAGGCCACGCTGGACAGCATCCGCACCACCCGCCTGGCCTTGAAGGGCCCGCTGGAGACGCCCTCGGGCGGCGGCTACCGCTCCTCGAACGTGCGGCTGCGGGAGGAATTCCAGCTCTACGCCAACCTGCGCCCCGCGCGCACCATCATCCCGGGCGGGCGCTTCGAGAAGATCGACCTCATGATCGTGCGCGAGAACCTGGAGGGCCTGTACATCGGCCACGAGCACTACGTGCGCATCGACGGCGACCCGCACGCCGTGGGCATGGCCACCGGCATCAACACCCGCCAGGGCTGCCGCCGCGTGCTCGAGTACGCGTTCGAGACGGCGATCGCCACCGGCCGCAAGAAGGTCACGCTGGTGCACAAGGCCAACATCATGAAGGTGCTGACGGGCCTCTTCCTGGAGACCGGCGAGCAGCTCTACGCGGAAAAGTACAAGGGCAAGTTCGAGCTCGATTCGATCATCGTGGACGCCTGCGCGATGAAGCTGGTGCTCAACCCCTGGCAGTTCGACATGCTGGTGACGACCAACCTGTTCGGCGACATCCTCTCGGACCTCGTGGCGGGCCTCGTCGGCGGCCTGGGCATGGCGCCGGGCGCCAACATCGGCACCGATGCGGCGATCTTCGAGGCGGTGCACGGCTCGGCGCCCGACATCGCCGGCAAGGGCATCGCCAACCCCACGGCGCTGCTGCTGGCCGCCGCGATGATGCTGGACCACACCAGGATGCCCGAGCTGGCCACGCGCCTTCGCACGGCCATCGACCAGACGCTGAACATCGACAAGGTTCGCACCGGCGACCTGGGCGGCACGGCGAACACCGCGGCCTTCACGAAGGCACTGGTCAGCCGCATCAACGGCGGTTGATCCGAAGACGCAAGGCGCGGCCATGAGAAAGCTCCTGCTTCTGCTGGCCGTCGTCCTTGCGAGCTGCGCTTCCGTTGCGGCGGACCCGCGCTACACGGTGGTGAAGGTCGACCTTCGCACAGAGAAGCTCGCGCTGTTCCTGAACGACGACACGGGCGTCGCGTTCAAGCGCTTCGACCGGCTGGAGGCCTGGCTCAAGGGGCGGGGCCGGCAGCTCGTCTTCGCGGTCAATGCCGGCATGTACCACGCGGACTTCTCGCCGGTGGGCCTCTTCGTGCGCGACGGCCGCGAAGAGGCGCCGCTCAACCTGGCGAGCGGCGCCGGCAACTTCTTCCTGAAGCCGAACGGCGTGTTCCTCGTCACCGACGACGGACCCCGGGTGATCGAATCCTCGGAGTACCCGGCGCTCGCCAGGCGCGGCGGCGTGCGGCTGGCCACGCAATCGGGCCCGCTGCTGCTGCGCCATGGCGTGCTGCACCCGGCGCTCATTCCGAATTCGGACTCGCGCAAGATCCGCAATGGCGTCTGCGCGTCGGGCCCCACGGCGATCTTCGTGATGAGCGAGACGCCGGTGAACTTCCACGATTTCGCGGTCTATTTCCGCGACGTGCTGCACTGCCGCGATGCCCTGTACCTGGACGGCACCGTCTCGGCGCTGCACTCCAAGGCCTTGGGCCGCAGCGACTTCGTGCGCGACCTGGGGCCGATACTCGGCGTGGTGTCGCCATGAACCCGTCGGCGGCCCTTTGTGTTTTCACTTCCGAATCCTGTCGTTGAGCCATGTCCACACCGCTGCCCATCCTGTCCCTCCTCGAAACCCGCGTGCTCGGCGTGCTCGCCGAAAAGCAGCGCACCGTGCCCGACAGCTATCCGCTCACGCTCAATTCGCTGGTCTCGGGCTGCAACCAGAAGACCAGCCGCAACCCAGTGCTCGAACTCACCGAGTCGCAGATCCAGTCGGCCATCGACAGCCTCAAGGGCTACAGCCTCGTGGCCGAAAGCAGCGGCGGCCGCGCGTTCCGCTACGAGCACAACATCGACCGCGTGCTGCGGATTCCCTCGCAGTCGGTGATCCTGCTCACGGTGCTGATGCTGCGCGGGCCGCAGACGGCCGGCGAACTGCGCATCGCCTGCGACCGCATGCACAACTTCGCGGACATCTCCTCGGTCGAGGGCTTTCTCGACGAGCTTTCGGAGCGGCCGGCCGGTGCGCTGGTGGTCAAGCTGGCGCGGCTGCCCGGCGCGCGCGAGAGCCGCTGGGCGCACCTGCTGAGCGGGCAGCCGGCGGAAGAGGTCGCGGGGCCGGCCGGCGCATCGGGCGACGGTTCGTACGGCTCGCACGATGCATCGCTCGGCGAAGTCGCGGCACTCAAGGCCAATGTGGCGCGGCTCGAAGCCGAACTGGCGTCGCTGAAGGCGCTGGTGGGGCGGGTGTGTTCGGAGCTCGGAATTTCCGAGGCGGGCTGACCGCGCCGGTTTTGCGTTGCGCTTGAACTGCGTTATCTTGCGCAGCGAATGACACCCAAACTCTCGCTGATGCTGACCGGCGTCGCCGTCCTGGCCGGCGTGGCCGTCTCGCTGATCGTGCTTTCCCTGCTGGTCGCCGCGCTGCTTCCGCGAGGGCATCGCGCCGCGGATGCGCTCAGGCGGTTCGCCGCGCTGGTGCCTTTTCTTGCGGTCGGCGCGGGCATGTCGGTTTATCTCCTGGCCATCCTCGCGTTTGTCTTCCTGTTCCCGGTCCTGACGATCTTCTATTCATGAAATACGACTGCCCGCATTGCAGGAAGCCCGGCATCACCGGTTTCGCAAAGCGCTGGTCCAGCCGCGCCGCGCCCGCAAAGTGCGAAGCTTGCGGCGGCCTGAGCCATGTGCTCGCGAGCACGTCGAGCGGCATCGCCGCGGCCGGCGTTCTCATCCTCGTGGTCTCGCTGATCGCCGCCGTCGGCTGGCCCTCGTCCTATTCCGCCGTGGTCTTCCTCTGCGGGCTGGTGCTGGCCGTGGCCTCGAACCTGCGCGCATGGAAGCGCGCGAAGCTGTGGCCGATCTCCAGGGAAAGCGCCGCCAACGCGACGACCGCGAGCTGGTTCATCACGGGCATCGCGGTGCTCCTGGGGCTTTCTTCCTGACGCGCGCGGCGGCGTCGCGGCCTACGCCACCGGCTCCGGCCGCACCGGCACGTCCACGCTGACCTTCACCGGGTCCATCGTCACCAGCGTGCGAAAGCGCTTGACGTTGTTGCTCTGGAAAAAGAGCTTTCGGCTCAGCGTCGTGTACTGCGCCATGTCCTGCACGACGAGGATCAGGATGAAGTCCCACTCGCCCGTCACGTAGTAGCACTGCTGCACCTGCGGGCAGTCCCTGAAGCTCTGTTTCATCGCATCGAGCAGGTCGATGCGCTCGCTCTCGACCTCCACCTCGGCCACGATGGACAGCGGATGCCCCAGCGCGGCGGGCGCCAGCACCGCGCCGTAGCGCTGGATCACGCCGTCGTCGCGCATGCGCTTGAGCCGCCGGTTGACGGCGGCCGTCGACAGGTGGATGCGCTCGCCGAGTTCGCTTTGCGACATGCGGCTGTTGGCCTGGATCAGCTCCAGCAGGCGAAGGTCCTGGGCGTCGAGAGAGGGCATGGCGGTGTGTGACGCAAAAACGTTGCGTGGAAGGGCCCGATTTTGCGTGCCCGTATCGCGGCATTGTCAATAGCATCGCGCCATGAAATTCCCCGATGAGCCCCAGCGCGACCAGCTTGCGGGCTGGCGCCGCCAGTTGCACGCGATGCCCGAGACCGGCTTCGAGGAAGCCAAGACCTCGGCCTTCGTCATCGGCGTGCTGAAGGCGCTGGGCCTGGAGGTGCACACCGGCATCGGCGGCACGGGGCTCGTGGCGAACCTGAAAGTCGGCAGCGGCCGGGGTGTCATCGGCCTGCGCGCCGAGATGGACGCGCTCAACATCACCGAGGTGCCCACCGACCGCGCCTACGCCTCGGCCACCCCCGGAAAGATGCACGCCTGCGGCCACGACGGCCACATGTCGATCGTGCTGGGCGCGGCGCGCCTCCTGCGCGAGCGCCAGGATTTCGACGGCACGGTGCGCTTCATCTTCCAGCCCGCCGAAGAGCACGGCCGCGGCGCGAAAGCCATGATGGACGACGGCCTCTTCACGCGCTTTCCGGTCGACGAGATCTACGGCCTGCACAACATGCCCGGCATGCGCGCGGGCACGATCGCCACGCGCGCGGGCGGCCTCATGGCCAGCGAAGACAACTTCGTCATCCACGTGAAGGGCCGCGGCACGCATGCCGCGCGGCCGCACATGGGGATCGACCCCATCGTCATCGGCGCGCAGATCGTGCTCGCGCTGCAGGCCATCGTCTCGCGCACGCTCGACCCGGGCGCGCAGGCGGTGGTCTCGTGCACCGAGTTCATCACCGACGGCATACGCAACGCGATTCCCTCGAACGTGGTCATCAAGGGCGACACGCGCAGCTACGACCCCCAGGTGCAGAAGATGCTGGCCGCGCGCATGCGCGAGATCAGCGAAGGCATCTGCCGCATGCACGGCGCCGGCTGCGAGTTCAGCTACACGCACGAGTTCGCGCCCACGGTGAATTGGGCCGACTGTGTGCCCGTCGCGGTGGCGGCCGCCACGGCGGTCGTGGGCGCGGAGAACGTCGATGCCAACGTGGCGCCGATGATGATTTCGGAGGACTTCGGCGCCTTCCTGAAAGTGGTGCCCGGCGCCTTCGTGTTCCTGGGCAACGGCGCCGAGGGCGCGCCCGGCAGCACGCCGCTGCACAACGGCAGCTACGACTTCAACGACGAGGTGCTCGCGACGGGCGCCCGTTACTTCGCGGAAATCGTCCGCCTGCGCCTTCCGCGCTGACCGACAGGACAACCCCTTTTTCTTTTTCCCCATGCTGGTCATCAACAAGAACGCCACCCGCGGCGCCTATCCCGGCGAGCTTCGCGACATCCTCAGCATCGCCGAGGCCCGGCGCACGCGCGCCTGGCTCTCGCGCTGGCCGTTGCTCGCGCCCGAACCCACGCCGCTCTGGCAACTGCCCGACATGGCGGAGGCGCTGGGCGTGGCGGGCATCTTCGTGAAGGACGAATCCAAGCGCTCGTCGCTCGGCAGCTTCAAGGCGCTGGGCGCGCCGGCCGCGCTGGTGCGGCTCATTTTGCGGGCCCATCCCGCGTGGGACCCGGTGGCCGTGCTGCGCGGCGCGCATGCGGCCGAACTCCAGTCGCTGGTCGCCATCAGCGCCACCGACGGCAACCACGGCCGCGCGCTGGCCGCCGCGGCGCAAAGCATCGGCGTGCGCTGCGTGATCGTGCTGCACCGGCATGTGAGCGTGGAGCGCGAAACCGCCATCGCGGCCTTCGGCGCGGAGATCGTGCGCATCGAGGGCAACTACGACACCTCGGTCGCGCATGCGGCCGCATTGGCGAAGACGCACGGCTGGCAGGTCGTCTCCGACACTTCCTACGAAGGCTACGAGGACATTCCGCGCGACGTGATGCAGGGCTACGGCATCCTGGCCGACGAGGTGATGGAGCAGCAGGAGGGCACGGCGATGTTCTCGCACGTGATCCTGCAGGGCGGCGTCGGCGGGCTGGCCGCGGGCGTGGCCAGCTACCTGTGGGAGCAGTACGGCGAGAAGCGCCCGACCCTCATCGTCGTCGAGCCGCGCCAGGCCGACTGCCTGATGCAGAGCGCGCTCAACGGCCATGCATCGAATGCCACGGGCAGCGTCGATTCGGTGATGGCGGGCCTCGCGTGCGGCGAAACATCGCCATTGGCCTGGCGCTTTCTCGCGCCCTCGGTCGATGCCTTCCTCACCATCGAGGACGGCGACGCCGTCGAGGCGATGCGCCTGCTGGCCCGGGGCTCGGCGCACGACAGCCCCATCGTGAGCGGCGAATCGGGCGCGGCGGGCATCGCGGCATTGCGCGTGCTCACGCTGTCGGACGACCTGTGGCGAAAGGTGCGTCTCGATGTGCGCTCGAAGGTGCTGCTGATCAGCACCGAGGGCGCGACCGCGCCTTCGGTCTACCGCGATCTTGTCGGGATCGATGCGGACGAAGTCCTGCGCGGGCAGCGGGCGCCGGTGCGGCTCTAGTTCTTCAGGCCGCGTTCCAGCCGAAGAACCGCAGCACGTCTTCGCGCTGTTTCATCGCATCGGCCCGCCCGAGCGCCATCAACTCGCGCGTGTAGCCCGACTCGAACAGCAGGTAGCTCGCGAGCGCGCCGCCCTTCACGTCGGCCGCGACCTTCGAGCCGCCCAGGAGGTGCCGCACCGCGCCGGGCAGCGAATCCACATGGCGCGCCGCGATCACGTCCAGGCGCTCCGAGGGCGAGATCACCAAGAGGTCCAGCGGGCGCAGCGCGCTCGACGCGCGCACCTCCTCGGGAATCAGCCCCAGCGTGTGGTTGATGCGGCGCAGCCGCTCGATGTCCACCGCCAGCGCATCGAGAAAGATGCTGGAGAGCGCATGGCCCGCGATCTGCGCCATCGTCGGGTAGCCGCTGTGCGTGTTGGGCGCATCAGTCTCGCGCGGCTCGTGCATGCGGCCCGCGCCGATCACCAGGATGCGCTCGGCGCCCAGGTGGATCGCCGCCGCGATGGGCGCCGACTGGCGCATCGAGCCGTCGCCGAAATACTCGGTGTGCCCCTGCATCGGCAGCGCCGTTGCCGGAAACACGAAGGGAATCGCCGAGGACGCGAGCAGGTGGTGGTGCGTGATGCGGTCGCGCACCGAAAGCCGCTGCGAGCGCACCCACGGCTCCATCGGCACCGCGGCCTCGAAGAAGGTGACGTGCTCGCCCGAGCTGTAGCTCGATGCGGTGACGGCCAGCGCCTTCACGTGGCCTTCGTGCATCAACTGCGGCAGGCGGTCCAGCGGCACCATGCGCTGCAGCAGCTCCGACAGCGGCGTGTTGTCCAGCAGCGACTTGGGCTTCACGCGCATCCAGTTGGCCGCAAAGCGCCCGAACCCCAGCAGCATGCGCCAGCGCGCGCCGCTGCCGATGACCGAGAGCGAATCGGCGCGGTACACCTGCTCGGCGCGAAAGCTGCGCCAGACCTCGGCGATGTGCGCCACCACACGGTCGAAGTCGTCCGCGCCGCAGGCGAGCGCCGCCGCGTTGATGGCGCCGGCCGAGGTACCGGTGATGACGGGAAAGGGGTTGCCCGTGCGGGCGGCCGGGCCGGCCGCGCGCCGCATTTCGGCGATGGCTTCGAGCACGCCGACCTGATAGGCCGCCCGTGCGCCGCCTCCGGTGAGCAGAAGGCCGGTGGCGGGGCTTGTCTCTGTCATTTTGGTTATTGGCAGGCTGTTCGGTGAGGGCTTGGGGAGCACCTTAGACTACCCGCCATTCAGGAGTTTGATCAATGGCCATCACCCAAGACGCGATCATGGGCGCCCTCAAGAGCGTCACAGACCCGAACACCCACAAAGAATTCGCGGCGACCCGTTCGCTCAAGAACCTGCAGATCGCCGACGGCGACGTGTCGTTCGACCTCGAACTGGGCTACCCCGCGAAGAGCCAGCACGCGGCGATCCGCAAGGCGCTGGTGGCCGCGGCCAGGACGGTGCCGGGCGTGGAGAACGTGTCGGTCAACATCGTCACCAAGGTCATCAGCCACGCGGTGCAGCGCGGCGTGCAGCTGATGCCCAACGTCAAGAACATCATCGCGGTGGCCTCGGGCAAGGGCGGCGTGGGCAAGAGCACCACGGCGGCCAACCTGGCGCTGGCGCTGGCCGCGGAAGGCGCGAGCGTCGGCCTCCTGGACGCCGACATCTACGGCCCGAGCCAGCCCATGATGATGGGCATCGAAGGCCGCCCCGACAGCCCCGACGGCAAGACCATGGAACCCATGCAGCGCCACGGCGTGCAGGTGATGTCCATCGGCTTCCTGGTCGACCAGGACCAGGCCATGATCTGGCGCGGCCCGATGGCCACGCAGGCGCTGGAGCAGCTCTTGCGCCAGACCAACTGGAAAGACCTGGACTACCTCATCGTCGACATGCCCCCCGGCACCGGCGACATCCAGCTCACGCTGAGCCAGCGCGTGCCGATGACCGGCGCGGTGATCGTCACCACGCCGCAGGACATCGCGCTGCTCGATGCCAAGAAGGGCATCAAGATGTTCGAGAAGGTCGGCGTGCCGATCCTGGGCATCGTGGAAAACATGGCGGTGCACATCTGCTCGAACTGCGGCCATGCCGAACACATCTTCGGCAGCGACGGCGGCAAGAAGATGGCGGCCGAGTACCAGATGGAGTACCTCGGCGCGCTGCCGCTGGACATCAAGATCCGCCTGCAGGCCGACAGCGGCGCCCCCACCGTGGTGGCCGACCCCGAGGGCGACGTGGCCGGCATCTACAAGGCGGTGGCGCGCCAGGTGGCCGTGGGCATTTCGGAGAAGGCGAAGGATTTCTCCTCGAAGTTCCCGACCATCTCGATCAGCAAGAACACCTGAACCCGGAATGCGCGTTTGCGTTTGCCTTTGATTCGCCCGGTTGTGCCTGAGGTGCGTCGTTCGGAGGGCCGGGAATGAACCTGCTCGCCTCGATGCGCTACCTGGTCGCCCTGAGCGAGCACAAGCATTTCGGCCGCGCCGCGCAGGCCTGCCACATCACGCAGCCCGCGCTGTCGAATGCGCTGCGGGCGCTGGAGACCGAGTTCGGCGTGGTGATCGTCAAGCGCGCCCGCGTGTACGTCGGCCTCACGCACGAGGGCGAGCGCGTGCTCGCCACGGCGCAGCGCATGCTGCGCGACAACGAGGTGCTGCTGCAGGAGCTGCGCAGCGACGTGGACAACCCGCACGGCCGGTTGCGCATGGCCGCGGTGCCCACCGCCATTCCGATCCTGTCGCGCTTCGCGGCCATGCTGCACCAGCGCCACCCGGGCATCGTGCCGGCGGTGCTGTCGATGAGTTCGCAGGAGCTGGAGACCGGGCTCGAGAGCCTCTCGATCGACCTGGCCCTGGGCTACACCGAGCGCATGCACCTGCCGGGCATCAAGCTCACGGCGTGGCCGCAGAGCATCGAGCACTACTTCCTGCTGCGACGCGCCAGGACGCCGTCGACGGACGAGTTGCGCATCGGCCAGCCCATCACCTGGGCCGAGGCCGGCAAGCTGCCGCTGTGCCTGCTCACCACCGACATGCACAACCGCGCGATCATGAACCAGGCCCTGCGCGAGGCCGGCGTGCCGGTGACGCCGGCCATCGAGACCAACTCGGTGCTCACCCTCACGCTCGCCGTGAGCGCCGGCACCGTCAGCAGCGTGCTGCCGGGCGCGATGGTCGCGGCCGTGCGCAGCCACCGCGAGCTGGAGGCGCTGCCGCTGGTGGCGCCCGAGGTGCGCACGCCCATCGGCTTCATGACGCAGGACGGCGTGCGCTCCTCGCGCGCGCTCGATGCAGCGCTGGCCTTCCTGCAGACGCCCGAATGGGCCGAGCAGGTGCGCCTGCACAGCGGGACGCTCGGCGGCGACTGAGCGCGCCCCTCTCCATTTCCGGGCCGGGGCATTTAGTTATTGAATCGGCCCATGCGCCGATCGAATTTGACGGCGTGTAAAACGTTCAGACACACTCCGCGGCCCGGATTCAACACAAAAGTTACTCGTCCGGCGAACAAGGAGAAATATGGCAGGCTCAACTGCGGGCGTTCTCGATGGAGAACGCATGGCTGGAGACGGGGTGCAGCAGCAACCCGGCTTCCTCGATAAAGAACGCATCATCGCGGGCCCCGGTTTCAACCGCTGGCTGGTTCCCCCGGCCGCACTGGCCATCCACCTGTGCATCGGCATGGCCTATGGCTTCTCGGTGTTCTGGCTGCCGCTGTCCAAGACGCTCGGCACGGCCGGCACCGGCACCGCCTGCGCGAAGGACGTGAGCTTCTTCGCCGAACTCTTCACCACCACCTGCGACTGGCGCGTGGCCACGCTCGGCTGGATGTACACGCTGTTCTTCGTGTTCCTGGGTTGCTCGGCGGCTCTCTGGGGCGGCTGGCTCGAACGCGCGGGTCCGCGCAAGGCCGGCGTGGTGTCGGCCGTGTGCTGGTGCGGCGGCATGCTGCTGTCGGCGCTGGGCATCCACCTGCACCAGTTCTGGCTGATGATCCTGGGCTCGGGCGTGATCGGGGGCATCGGCCTCGGCCTGGGCTACATCTCGCCGGTGAGCACGCTGATCAAGTGGTTCCCCGACCGCCGCGGCATGGCCACCGGCATGGCCATCATGGGCTTCGGCGGCGGCGCGATGATCGGCTCGCCGCTGGCGGTCGATCTGATGAAGCGCTTCTCCACCGCGACCGACGTGGGCGTGATGCAGACCTTCGTCGTGATGGCGCTGGGCTACTTCGTCTTCATGATGGCCGGCGCGCTCGGCTACCGCGTGCCGCCCTCGGGCTGGAAGCCGGCCGGCTGGACGCCGCCCGTGGCGCAAAGCAGCAACGCCATGATCACGCAGCGCCACGTGCACGTGAAGAAGGTCTGGGGCATTCCCCAGTTCTGGCTCGTGTGGCTGGTGCTGTGCATGAACGTGAGCGCCGGCATCGGCGTGATCGGCATCTCCTCGCCGATGCTGCAGGAAGTGTTCGGCGGCGCGCTCATCGGCGTGTCGCAGAAATTCGGCGAACTCGACAAGGTGCAACTCGCGGCGATCGCCGTGGTGGCCGGCGGCTTCACCGCGCTGCTGTCGCTGTTCAACATCGGCGGGCGCTTCGTGTGGGCCAGTCTCTCGGACAAGCTGGGCCGCAAGCTCACCTACACGGTGTTCTTCGTGCTCGGCGCGATCCTGTACGCGAGCATTCCCTCGTCGGCCGGCGCGGGCAGCAAGCTCCTGTTCGTGGGTGCGTGCTGCATCATCGTGTCGATGTACGGCGGCGGCTTTTCGACCGTTCCGGCGTACCTGGCCGACCTCTTCGGCACGCAGTTCGTGGGTGCCATCCACGGCCGCCTGCTCACCGCGTGGGCCACGGCCGGCATCCTCGGCCCGGTGGTGGTGAACTACATGCGCGAGTACCAGCTGGGCCTGGGCCTGCCGCGCGAGCAGGTCTACAACCAGACCATGTACATCCTGGTGGGCATGCTGGCGATCGGCTTCATCGCCAACCTGCTGGTGCGCCCGGTGGCCGACAAGCACTTCATGACCGAGGCCGAGCTGGCCGTCGAGAAGAAGCTCGCGCACGAGAAGGCCTCGGCGGCCGAAGTGGGCAGCGGCTCGGGCCGCGCCGACACGGTGAGCCCGGCGGTCGTGGTGCTGGCCTGGGCGGCCGTGGGCATTCCGCTCGCGTGGGGTGTCTACAAGACGCTCATCAGCGCGGCGAAGTTCTTCCACTGAGCCGACACGCGGCTCCCCGATGACGATGCGGCCGGTCGGGTTCACACCCGCCGGCCGCATCGCCGTTTCCCGGCCGACATAGCGCTGATGGTGGCGGATGGTTTACCCTTCGCGCCACGATGAAATCCAAAGTCCAGTTCCGCCTGCGCGTCTATCGGGACGACACCATCGCCATCGGCCCCGGCAAGATCGCCGTGCTCGAGGCCGTGGCCGAGACCGGCTCGATCTCCGCGGCCGCCCGCTTGCTGGGCATGTCGTACCGCCGGGCCTGGATGCTGGTGGACGAGATGAACAAGGCCCTGACCTCGCCCGCGGTGAACACGGCCGCCGGCGGCTCGCGCGGCGGCGGCACGGCGCTCACGCCGGTGGGCGAGGAAATCGTCAAGCACTACCGGGCGATCGAGAACGCCGCCAAGCTGGCAACGGCCGCCGACATCCGCGCGCTGACGCGGCTGCTGGCGCCATGACCGCTTCCGCCGACCCCGTCGTCTGCCGCCCCGTCGGCGTGGTGCGCAGCCGCTTCACCGAGGCCACCGGCATGCCGATCCAGACGGCCAGCGCGCCCGACGAGCCGGGGCACCTGGAGGTCTTCGCAGAGTTCGCCCCGGGCCTTCGGGACATCGAGGGCTTCGACTACCTGATCCTCATCACCCACCTGCACCAGTGCGCGCACGAACGGCTGGAGGTGGTGCCCTTTCTGGACAACGCATCGCACGGCGTCTTCGCCACGCGCGCGCCGGCGCGGCCGAACCGGCTGGGCCTGTCGATCGTGCGGCTGGTGTCGGTGGAAGGCACGACGCTGCACTTCAGCGGCAACGACATGATGGACGGCACGCCCGTGCTCGACATCAAGCCCTACGTGCCGCGCTTCGACGTGCGCGAGACCGAGCGCGTCGGCTGGTTCGGCGCCAGGCTCGATCAGCTGCCGGGCATCCGGTCGGACGGCAGGATGGGCTGATCACCGGGCGGGGCCGGGAGCGCGTCCGGGCCCGGGCCCGGCGTCAGGTCGTTGCCCTGCCAGCACGACCACACGTCCTGCGAGAGCGTCTCGCGCGCCTGCGGCGGCGCTTCCTGGATGGTGCCCACGCTGATGAAGCCCGCCAGGTATTCGCCGGGCTGCACGCCCACCTGCCGTGCCAGCGTCTGGTCGAAGCAGCGCTCGCCGCTCAGCACGATCGCGCCGTAGCCCAGCTGGTGCGCCGCGGCCAGGATGTTGCCCAGCGCCGCGCCCGCGCAGAGCCATTGCTCGCGGCCGGGAATCTTGCTGCGCTCGCGCGGCGACACCACGAACCCCAGCAGCAGCGGCGGCCGCGTGGCGTGCTCACGCGCCCGCTTCAAATCCGACGGGCTTGCGAGCGGATCGCGCCTGAGCTTCTCCTGCTCGAAGCACCAGGCCAGCGCCTCGCGGTTCTGCGGGCGGAACTCGATCACGCGCCACGGATGCAGCCCGCCGTGGTCGGGCGCGCGCAGGCCCGCCTGCAGGATGCCGTCGAGCTCGTCGGGGTTGGGGCCGGGCTGCTGCAGCCGGCGCGGCGACACCGAGCGCCGCGTCAGCAGGACTTCGAGGATGCGTTCCGCACCCGTCATGTGCCGCCACATCGCAGTCATTGCTCCTGGCGGTCGACCCACACGGCCTTGCGGCGCAGGACCTCGCCGATGTCGTGCGCATCGGCCTGCGCGACGAGAAAAGACTGGCTCTCGCCCCCGGGCGCGATGATGGAGATCACGAAGCCGTCGGAGTCCATCGCGCGCTCGATGCGCCATTCCTGCACCTGCGTCACGTGGCGAAGCTCCGGCCTGCCGGAGATCGAACGGACGACGGTGTCGTGGGCGGAAGGGCGCATGGGCTTGCAGGTTGGCGGGTGTGCAACGCTATGTTCACCAGTATATGAAGACTGCGCGATTCGCGCACCCCCGTGAGAACCTTAGGGCTCACCATGTAACAATCGCGCCGTATTTTCATGAACACGACGAGCTCACTCATCGCCTCGACCGACTGGTCGCCCCTGGTCCTGTCGCTCAAGGTCGCGGCGGTCGCGACCGTGCTGGCGCTGATCGCGGGCGTGGCGCTGGGCTGGGTGTTCGCGCGCAAGCGCTTCTTCGGCCGCACCGTGCTGGAGGCCGTGTTCATGCTGCCGCTGGTGCTGCCGCCCACGGTGATCGGCTACGCCATCCTGGTGGCGGCCGGCCGCCGCAGCTCGCTGGGCGCGTGGCTGCGCGAGCACCTGGACTACACCATCATCTTCAGCTGGCACGGCGCCGTGGTGGCCTCGGCCGTGGTGGCGCTGCCGCTGGTGCTCAAGTCGGCGAGCGCGGCGTTTGCAAATGTGGACCGCTCGCTCGAGGCCGCCGCCAGCACGCTGCGCCAGTCGCCGTTCTCGGTGTTCCTGCGTGTGACCCTGCCGCTCGCCTGGCCCGGCATCCTGGCCGGCACGCTGCTCGCGTTCGCGCGGGCCATGGGCGAGTTCGGCGCCTCGCTGATGGTGGCCGGCTCGATCCCCAAGCAGACCCAGACGCTCTCGATGGCCATCTACGACGCGGTGCAGGCCGGGCACGACGACCTGGCGCTGCTGCTGGTGATAGTGACTTCGGTGCTGTCGATCACGGTGCTCGTGCTGTCGAACCGTTTCTTCTCGCTTCGCTGATTTCGTTCTTCAATAATCCCAGGAGATACCCATGCGCTCATTCCGCCTCTTGTCCGTCGCCTTTTCTCTGGGTGTGGCTCTGGCCCTGCCGCTGGCCGCCGCCGCGCAGCAGATCACCGTGTCCGCGGCCGCGAGCCTGACCGATGCGTTCAAGGAAATCGGCCCGAAGTTCGAGGCCGCCAAGCCCGGCGCCACCGTGCGCTTCAACTTCGCCGCCTCGGGCGTGCTGCTGCAGCAGATCGGGCAGGGCGCGCCGGTGGACGTGTTCGCCAGCGCCGACCAGGAAACCATGAACCGCGGCGTCGAGCAGAAGCTCATCGACACCGCCACCCGCAAGGACTTCGTGACCAACAGCCTCGTGCTGATCGAGCCCGCCAAAGACGGCGTGGGCGTCAAGTCGCTGCAAGACCTGACCGGCGCCAGCGTCAAGAAAATCGCGGTCGGCAAGACCGCCACCGTGCCGGTCGGCCGCTACACCAAGCAGGTGCTCGATGGTGCGAACCTCTGGACCGTGCTCGAACCCAAATTCGTGCAGGCCGACAGCGTGCGCCAGGTGCTCGACTACGTGAGCCGCGGCGAGGTCGAGGCCGGCTTCGTCTACCGCACCGATGCGGCGGTCGCGGGCGACAAGGTCAAGATCGTGCTCTCGCCCTCGGGCAGCAGCCCCGTGACCTACCCGATCGCGGTGGTGGCCGAGAGCAAGCAGAAGGCCGTGGCCGGCGACTTCCTCGCCTTCCTCGCGACCGACGCTGCGCAGCAAGTGCTCGCCCGCTACGGATTCGGCAAGCCATGATCGACGTCGATCTGAAGCTCACGGTCAAGGACGGGGCGCGCCGCTTCGACCTGGCCGCGCGCTTTCAGACCGACGTTCCCTTCGCCGCGCTCTACGGCCCCTCGGGCGCGGGCAAGTCGCTCACGCTGCAGGCCATCGCGGGCCTTCTGCATCCGTCGTCGGGGCATGTGCGCCTGGACGGCCGCACGCTCTACGACTCGGCCCGGCACATCGATGTGCCGGCGCCCGAGCGGCGCATCGGCTACCTGTTCCAGAACTACGCGCTGTTCCCGCACCTCACGGTGCGCGAGAACGTGTCCTTCGGCCTGACCTCATGGCGCCGCCGCCGGCTGCCGCCCAAGGAGGCGGAGACGGTGCAGGCCCTGCTCGAAGGCTTCGGCCTCGCTGCCCTGGCCGACAGCCGGCCGCAGAACCTCTCCGGCGGCCAGCAGCAGCGCGTGGCGCTCGCCCGCGCGCTGGCCTGCCAGCCGCAGGTGCTGCTGCTGGACGAGCCCTTCGCCGCGCTCAACCCGATGCTGCGCAACGAACTGCGCAACGAGCTCGCGCAGGTGCGCCGCCAGTGGGGCATTCCGGTGCTGATGATCACGCACGACATCGAGGACGTTCTGGCGCTCGCCGACGTCGCCTTCGTCTACAAGGACGGCCAGGTGGTGCGCGAGATCGACCTGCACACCGCCCAGAGCCGCGACATCGCGCTGCGCGAAGTGGCCGGCGTGCCGGTGGTCGAAGAGACGCCGCTGCGCAGCAAGTTGCGCGGCCTCCTGATGCAGGACGTGCAGTCCTGACCTTAATGGGGCTGTCCGGGGGCTCGCCCCCCGGCCGATTCGGCGTTAACGTTGACCTAACGGTTCTGAGCTACCTTCCGCCTCGCACCAACAAAAGGGGGCCGGTGTGCGCACGCTGCTTGTCGAAGACGACGAAATGATCGGGAAGAGCCTTGTCCGCGGCCTGGAGCGGTCGGGCTGGGCCGTGGACTGGGTGCGCGACGGCCTGCTCGCGCAGAGTGCGATGACCGACGGCGACTACAGCTGCGTGCTGCTCGACCTGGGCCTGCCCAAGGCGGACGGCCTGGAGGTGCTGCGCCGCGCGCGGAGTCTCAAGGACGACACGCCCATCCTCATCCTCACCGCGCGCGACGGCCTCGGCCAGCGGGTCGAGGGGCTGGACCTGGGCGCCGACGACTACCTGCTCAAGCCCTTCGAACTGCCCGAACTGCTGGCCCGCATGCGCGCGGTGGTGCGGCGGCGGCACGGCGCCTCGAACTCCGTCATCGGCAGCGGCAACGTGCAGCTGGACCTCACCACGCGCGAGATCCTGCACAACGGCACGCGCGAGGTGCTCACCGCCCGCGAATTCGCGCTGATGCACGCCATGCTGGAGCGCCCCGGCGCGATCTTCTCGCGCGAGCAGCTGGAGAGCCGCATCTACGGCTGGGGCGAAGAGGTGATGAGCAACGCGGTCGACGTGATCATCCACAACATGCGCCGCAAGCTCGGTGCCGACACCATCCGCAACGTGCGCGGGCTGGGGTGGCGCGTGGTGGATTCATGAGCGTTCAGCCGAGCCGCCGCTGGTATTCGCCGGGGTCCCTGCGCAACAAGCTGCTGCTCTGGCTGGTGCTGGTGCATGTGCTCGCGGCCATCGGCGTGGCGTGGTTCACCTACACGAGCTACGACCGCCTCATCGTCACCTTCAAGGACGACCAGATGCAGACGCTGGCCGACTCCTACGCCAGCAACGAGAACGTGCCGGTGCTCAAGCCGGGCGACCGGCAGGGCATCTACCACCGCGGCGCCTTCATCGTGCAGATCTGGAGCGCGCGGGGCGAGCTGCTGGCCACCTCCTGGCCGTCGCTGGCCGTGGGTCGCCAGCCGGGGGAGGGCCTGCATGTGGTGCGGCTCGGCCCCGGGGACCACGAGACATGGCGCGTCTACTCCACCGGCCCGGTGGCCGAAGGCGGGCGCTTCAGCGTGCAGGTGATCCAGAACGGCGGCTTCGTGCGCGCGCTGGTGGAGCGGCGCGCGCTGCAGTCGGCCGCGCCCATCGCCTTGCTGCTGCCGCTGTCGCTGGCCGTGCTGTGGCTGGTGGTCTGGACCTCGTCGCGCAAGCTGCGCAGCGTGGCGCTCGATGTGGCGGCGAAAGACGAGCGCAGCCTGTCGGAGCTCTCGGTGTCCCACGTGCCCGACGAGATCGCGCCGCTGGTGGAAGCCTTCAACAGCCTGCTGCTGCGCCTGCGCCAGGCCTTCGCCGCGCAGCGGCGCTTCGTGCAGGACGCCGCGCACGAGCTGCGCACGCCCATCGCCGCCCTCGGCCTGCAGCTGGACAACATGCGCGCCGAGGTGCCCGGCGAACGCGCCGCGGAGCACTACACGCAATTGAAGGGCGGCGTGACGCGCGCCCAGCACCTCATCGAGCAGCTGCTGCGCATGTCGCACCAGGAGAGCCACGCACCGCGCGAGCCGGCGGTGCCGCTGGACGTGGCCTCGGTGCTGCGCGACAGCATCGCGCAGCTGATGGTGATTGCCGACCGGCGCCGCATCGACATCGGTTTCGACGGTGAGACGAGCGCGACGGTGAACGCACCGCCCGCGGAGCTGCGCAGCATCTTCGGCAACCTGATCGACAACGCGTTGCGCCATTCGCCCGAAGGCGGCGTCGTCGACGTGCGGCTGCATGCGGCGGGCGGGCGGCCGGTGGTCGACGTGGTGGACAACGGCCCCGGCATTCCGCCCGAGGCGCTGGAGCGCGCCTTCGACCGCTTCTACCGCGTGCCCGGCACCGCGGCCGAAGGCAGCGGCCTGGGCCTGGCCATCGCGCAGATGGCGGCCGAGCGCAACGGCATGCGCATCGTGCTGGACAACCGCAGGGACGAGCGCGGCGCGGTCCTCGGGCTGATCGCGCGGGTGCACCTGCATGCGCCGGAGCGCGCGGCGGCACCTGAACGCGCCGCGGCGCGCGGCTGAACCTGAACGCGCCGCGGCACGCGGCTTAACGCCCAGTTAACTCTCGCATAAAGGACGCATAAAGCGCGGTTTCTACAGTGAGCCCAGGCCGACACAGCGGCCGCCTCTCGAGGGTCTTCCTCGGTTCTCAACAGGAGCTCACATGCGAAACATCACCCACCTGCTGGCCGTCCTTGCCACCAGCCTTGCCGCCAGCCTCGCCGCCTCGGCCCATGCCGAAACCTACGACGGCGTGCACCAGGGCGCGAACCTGCGCGAGCGCGACGCGGTGGCGGCCGAGGCCGTCGCCACGGCCCACGCCCCCAACCAGAACGTGACGCGTGGCTCGCGCGGCGCCGACCCGTTCACCTCGACCGCGTCGCGCGAGGCGGTCTACGAAGACGCGGTGCTCACCGCCCATGCGCCCGACCAGAACGTGACTGGCGGCTCGCGCGTGAACAGCGTCGTCGTCTCCACGATGCCGCCAGCGAAGGCGCAAGCGTCCATCGCGCCGGCCTCGCGCTTCTGAGCGAAAGCACGTGATGGACGCGATGGATTCGATGGACGCGACGGACCCGGCGATCCAGGACGGCTGCACGCGCCGCACCGTCCTCCTCACCAGCGCGGCCGGCGTGGTGGCGGCGGCGCTGCCGCTCGCCGGCGGCGCCGCACCGGCCGGCGACGGCGCGCCGCTCGCGCAGCTCACGCTGCGCATCAACGGCCAGCCGCATGCGCTGGCCATCGATCCGCGCGTCACGCTGCTCGACCTGCTGCGCGAGCACCTGCGCCTCACCGGCGCCAAGAAGGGCTGCGACCACGGCCAGTGCGGCGCCTGCACGGTGATGGTGAACGGCCGGCGCATCAACAGCTGCCTCACGCTGGCCGTGATGCACGACGGCGACGCAGTGACGACCATCGAAGGCCTGGGCGATCCGAAGGCGCTGCACCCGATGCAGGCCGCCTTCGTCAAGCACGACGGCTACCAGTGCGGCTACTGCACGCCGGGCCAGATCTGCTCGGCGGTCGGCATGCTCGACGAAATGCGCCGCGGCATGCCCAGCCACGTGACGCGCGACATCGCGGTGCGCCCGCTCTTGAGCGACGAGGAGCTGCGCGAGCGCATGAGCGGCAACATCTGCCGGTGCGCGGGGTATCCGAACATCATCGCGGCCATCCGCGAGGTGGCAGGAAAAACTGCGGGAGAAACTGCGGGAGAAATGGCATGAGAGCCTTCACCTACGAACGCGCGCAGACCCCGGCCGAAGCCGCCGCGGCCGTGCAGCGCCAGCCCGGCGCGAAGTTCATCGCGGGCGGCACCAACCTGCTCGACCTGATGAAGCTGGACATCGAGCATCCGGCGCACCTGGTCGACGTCAACCGCCTCGCGCTCGACCGCATCGAGGCCACGCCCGACGGGGGTCTGAAGATCGGCGCGCTGGTGCGCAACAGCGACCTGGCGGCCGACATCCGCGTGCGGCAGGGCTATCCGCTGCTCGCGCGCGCCTTGCTCTCGGGCGCCAGCGCCCAGCTGCGCAACAAGGCGACCACCGCGGGCAACCTGCTGCAGCGCACGCGCTGCTTCTACTTCTACGACACCACCAAGCCCTGCAACAAGCGCACGCCCGGCAGCGGCTGCGCGGCGATGGAGGGCTTCAACCGCATCCACGCGATCCTCGGTGCGAGCGACCAGTGCATCGCGGTGCATTCGTCCGACATGGCGGTGGCGATGCGCGCCTTCGATGCGCGCGTGGAGACCGTCTCGGCCAACGGCGGCGCGCGGCAGATTCCGATTGCCGACTTCCATCGCCTGCCCGGTGCGACGCCGCACGTGGAGACCGCGCTCGCGCCGGACGAACTCGTCACGGCCGTGGTGCTGCCCGCGCCGCTCGGCGGGCGGCAGCTCTACCGCAAGGTGCGCGACCGGGCGTCGTACGCCTTCGCGCTCGTGTCGGTGGCGGCGGTGGTCGTGCGCGAAGGCCGCACCGTCAGAGAGGCGCGCCTGGCCTTCGGCGGCCTCGCGGCCAGGCCCTGGCGCAACGAGGAGGCGGAGCAGCGCCTCGTGGGCACCGATGGCGGCGCGAACGCCCGCCGTGCCGTCGCCGACGTCTTGCTCGCCGACGCGCGCGGCCACGGCCACAACGATTTCAAGATTCCCCTGCTGCGCCGCACGCTCGACGTGACGCTGGCGCAGGCGATGGCAACCACCTGAGCGGGAGAAGGCAGCACCATGCAATTCACCACAGCCGCCGGACCCAGCCCGCTGGACCGCGAGCGCATCCTGGGCAAGCCGGTCGACCGCATCGACGGCCCGCTGAAGGTCTGCGGGCGCGCCCGCTACAGCTACGAATACCACGAGGAGGTGCCGAACGCGGCCTATGGCTGGATCGTGCTGGCCGGCATCGCCAAGGGCCGCATCGTCCGCATCGACACGGCCGAGGCGCGGCGCGCGCCGGGCGTGCTGCTGGTCTACACCTATGCCAACGTACCGCGCATGGTGCCGCGCGGGCGTGCGAACCTGGTGTCGCAACTCTCGGGGCCCGAGGTGCAGCACCACGGGCAGGCGGTGGCCTTCGTCGTTGCAGAAACGCTGGAGCAGGCGCGCGCCGCCGCGCACCAGATTCGCATCGACTACGAAAGCACCCCGGGCCGCTTCGACCTGGCGGCCGCGCGGGCCACCGCGGTGAAGCCCGGCGACGACCCGAGCGCCGGCAGCGAGAGCGCCGCCGACACGGCCGTGGGCGACTTCCAGGGCGCCTACGATGCGGCCCCCGTGCAGCTGGACCAGAACTACGCCACGCCCGACCAGCACCCCGCGATGATGGAGCCGCAGGCCACCATCGCGCGCTGGGACGGCGACCGGCTCACGCTCTACACCTCGCACCAGATGGCCAACTGGGCCGCGAGCGACGTGGCGGCGATGGTCGATGTGCCGGTCGAGCAGGTGCGCGTGATCTCGGCCTTCGTCGGCGGCGGCTTCGGCTCCAAGCTGCGCACGCATGCGGACGCGGTGCTCTCGGCCTTCGCCGCGCGCGAGCTGCAGCGGCCGGTGAAGACGGCGCTGGCCCGCGAGCAGCTGCTCAACCACACGACGCGCCGCGCCGCGACGCTGCAGCGCGTGCGCCTGGGCGCCACGCCCGACGGCCGCCTCACCGCCATCGGCCACGAGACCTGGACCAGCAACCTGCCCGGCCGCAGCTACTACGAGGGCGCCTCGCGCCAGACGCGGCTCCTGTATGCCGCGCCGAACCGCATGACCGCGCACCGCCTCGCGCCGCTCGACCTGCCCGAAGCCGCCGCGATGCGCGCGCCCGCCACCGCCAGCGGCCAGCTGGCCTTCGAGGTCGCGCTCGACGAGCTCGCGGAGAAGTTGCGCATGGACCCGGTGCAGCTGCGCATCCTCAACGACAGCCCCTGCGACCCCGAGCGCGGGCCCTCGCGGCCTTACTCCGGCCGCAAGCTCATCGAGTGCCTGCGCGAAGGCGCGAGCCGTTTCGGCTGGGCGCGCCGCAGCGCCACGCCGGCCCGGGTGCGCGAGGGCCGCTGGCTGGTCGGCATGGGCGTGGCGAGCGCCATCCACCACCACTCGGTGCGCCCGTCGAGCGCGCGCCTGCGGCTGGACGCGCAGGGGCGCCTGACCATCGAGACCTCGATGACCGACATCGGCACCGGCACCTACACCGTGCTCGCGCAGATCGCCGCGGAAATGACCGGCATCCCGATGGACCGCATCGGCGTGCGGCTGGGCGACACGGCCTTTCCGGCCGGCGCGGGCTCGATCGCCTCCATCGGCGCGTCGAGCGCGGGCGCCTCGGTCTTCCACGGCTGCGAGGAACTGTGCGCCACGCTCGTGCGGCGCGCGGGGTTCGACGCGAAGACCGCGCGCTTCGAGGCGGGGCGCCTCGCCTCGGGCCGGCAGTCGCGCGCGCTGGGCGACCTGGCCGGTGCCGAAGGCCTGGAGGTGCTCGGCACGGTGGAGCCCGGCGACCTGCACCGCCGCTATGCGCAGGCCGCGTTCGGCGCGCACTTCTGCGAGGTGGGCGTGGACATCGACACCGGCGAGACGCGCGTGCGCCGCATGCTGGGCGTGTTCGCGGCCGGGCGCATCCTCAACATGAAGATGGCGCGCAGCCAGGCCATCGGCGGCATGGGGTTCGGCGTGGGCGCGGCGCTGACCGAGGAGGCCGTGGTCGACGTGCGCCACGGCTATTTCGTCAACCACGACATGGCCGAATACCTGGTGCCGGTGCATGCCGACATCCCGGCCATCGACGCGGTCTACCTGCAGGACGCGGACGACCTGGCGAGCCCGATCAAGTCCAAGGGCATCGGCGAGCTGGGCACCTGCGGCTCGGGCGCGGCGGTGGCCAACGCCATCTACAACGCGACCGGGGTGCGGGTGCGCAGCTACCCGATCACCCTGGACAAGCTGCTGCCGGGGCTGCCGTCATTTCCTTTTTGAATCGGCGCATGTCCCGATTCAATTTGACGCTCTCCGGGCTCGCGGCGAACACTCGCTGCCATGAGCAGTGAGCAGAAGATCGAGTTTTACAAGGGCCCCGCGGGCGGCTGGGGCGCGCTTCGCAGCGTGACGAACGCGCTGCTGCGGCAGGACATTCCGCTCAAGGGCGCCAAGACGCTGCTCTCGGCCAACCAGCCCGACGGCTTCGACTGCCCCGGCTGCGCCTGGCCCGACCGCAACCATGCCTCGACCTTCGAGTTCTGCGAGAACGGCGTGAAGGCCGTGGCCGCCGAGGCCACCGCGCGGCGCGCCGGCCCCGAGCTGTTCGCCAAGCACACCATGGCGCAGCTGGCCGAGCAGAGCGATTTCTGGCTCGAAGACCAGGGCCGCCTCACGCATCCCATGGCCTACGACGCGGCCAGCGACAAGTACGTGCCCATCGATTGGGACGATGCCTTCGCGTTGATCGCGCGCCACCTGAACGCGCTGCCCGACCCGAACCAGGCCATCTTCTATACATCGGGCCGCGCGAGCAACGAAGCCGCGTTTCTCTACCAGCTCTTCGTGCGCGAGTACGGCACCAATAATTTCCCCGACTGCTCGAACATGTGCCACGAGCCCAGCGGCAGCGGCATGCGCCCGCAGATCGGCGTGGGCAAGGGCACGGTCACGCTGGAGGACTTCGAGAAGGCCGACGCCATCTTCATCTTCGGCCAGAACCCCGGCACCAACCATCCGCGCATGCTCGGCGAGCTGCGCGCGGCATCCAAGCGCGGCGCGCGCATCGTGAGCTTCAACCCGCTGCGCGAGCGCGGGCTGGAGCGCTTTGCCGATCCGCAGGACAAGCTGGAGATGGCCACGCTGGGCTCCACGCCCATCAGCACGCACTACTTCCAGCTGCGCGTGGGCGGCGACTTCGCGGCCGTCAAGGGGATGATGAAGCACGTCATCGAGCGCGAAGACGCGCTCGTCGCGCGCGGCGAGGCGTCGGTGCTCGACCACGCCTTCATCGCGACGCACACCACCGGCTTCGAGTCGCTGGCCGATGACCTGCGCGCCGAATCGTGGGACGTGCTCGCGCAGGAGTCGGGCCTCACGCAGGAGCAACTGCGCGCCGCGGCCGAGGTGTACCTGGGCGCCAAGAAGGTCATCGCCTGCTGGGGCATGGGCATCACGCAGCACCAGCACTCGGTGGCGACGATCCAGATGATCGTCAACTGGCTCATGCTGTGCGGCCACATGGGCCGCGAGGGCGCGGGCGCCTGCCCGGTGCGCGGCCACAGCAACGTGCAGGGCGACCGCACCATGGGCATCTGGGAAAAGCCGCCGGTGGCGCTGCTCGACCGGCTGCAAGAGGTGTTCGGTTTCGAGCCGCCGCGCGAGAACGGCCTCGACACGGTCGAGGCGATCCAGGCGATGCTCGACGGCAAGGGCCGCGTGTTCTTCGCGCTGGGCGGCAACTTCGCGGCCGCCACGCCCGACACCTACCAGACCTGGAAGGGCCTGCAGCAG
This sequence comes from Variovorax sp. AC194, assembly GCF_979257995.1. NCBI lineage: Bacteria > Pseudomonadati > Pseudomonadota > Betaproteobacteria > Burkholderiales > Comamonadaceae > Variovorax > Variovorax sp. AC194. The sequence goes on from NZ_OZ409823.1 coordinate 1,747,194, forward strand.
TGCGACCTCACGGTGCACGTGACCACCAAGCTCAACCGCAGCCACATCGTGCACGGGCGCGAGGCGCTGATCCTGCCGTGCCTGGGCCGCACCGAGATCGACATGCAGGCCGACGGCCCGCAGGGCGTGACGGTGGAAGACTCGATGAGCATGGTGCACATCTCGATGGGCATCAACCCGCCCGCGTCCGAGCACCTGCTGTCGGAGCCCGCCATCGTGGCGCGCCTGGCGGCCGCCACCATCGGCGCGCGCAGCAAGACGCCGTGGCTCTGGCTCATCGAGGACTACGCGCGCATCCGCGACAAGATCGAAGCCGTGTTCGACGACTTCAAGGACTTCAACGCCCGCGTCGCCGTGCCCGGCGGCTTTCGCCTTCGCAACACCGCGAGCGAGCGCGTGTGGGCCACCGCCTCGAAGAAGGCCGTGTTCTTCACGCACGCCGTGCCGCGCGACACGCCCTCGCACCGGGCGCGCGCGCGCCTTCGCGACACGCAGGTCTTCACGCTCTTCACCACGCGCTCGCACGACCAGTACAACACCACCATCTACGGCATGGACGACCGCTACCGCGGCGTCTTCGGCCAGCGCCGCGTGGTCTTCATCCACGCCGAGGACATCCGCGCGCTCGGCATGAAGGACGGCGACTGGGTCGACCTGCAGACGGTGTGGAACGACGGCCAGGAACGCCGCGCCGACCGCTTCAAGCTGGTGGCCTACGACATCCCGCGCGGCAACATCGCCGCCTACTACCCCGAGACCAATCCGCTGGTGCCGCTGTCGGCCGTGGCCGAGAACGCGGGCACGCCGACGTCCAAGTCCATTCCCGTGGTGCTGGTGCCGCACGAGCTGCCGATCCAGAAGCTGTCGGAGGATGCGGCGGACGGGATGGTTGCAGCGGCATGAGCCGCCGGGCCGCTCCCAAGGCGAATACCGCAGCGCGGAGCGCGGAGGTTGTCGAATGAGCGCATTGCTCGAAGACAGCCTCTCGGTCGCCATCCTGCGCATGCTCGCGCAGGAGCCGGCGGGCAGCGGTGTTTCGCTGCCGCGCCTGGGCAAGCGGCTCGGGCAGGGCGCGAGCGTGCTGATGCGCCGGCTCACGCTGATGGGCGACGCGGCCATCGGCGGCGTGCGCGGCCCCGGCTGGGTGCGCGTGGCGCAGCAGGACGACCGCTGGGTCGCGCACCTGGAAGCCCCCGGCCGCGCGCAGGTCCAAACACTGCCCCCGGCTGACGAAACCGCCGGCTGAGCGGACAATGGCCGGCCGACCCGGAGCCACCCTGTCCATGCCACAGCCAGACCTCGCCGATTCCGAAGACACCCTGCCATCGCTCTCCCGGCACGCCGTGCGCGTGTTCGGCGAACGCGGCGTGGCCCCCGAAGGCGCCGTGCGCGACGACACGCTGGCGGCCGAGGTGCCGGTCGCGCTGGTCTTCAACGGCGTCTCGCACGCGGTGATGATGGCCACGCCGCTCGACCTGGAAGACTTCGCGCTCGGCTTCGCGCTGAGCGAAGGCATCCTGGACAGCGCCGCCGACTGCCGCGGCATCGAGGTGCAGACCATCGATGCCATCTCGGCGGGCCTTCCCGAAGGCATGCCCGGCATCGAGGTGCGGCTCGACATTTCCACCCGCAGCTTCGAGCGCCTGAAGGGCCGCCGCCGCAGCCTGGCGGGCCGCACGGGCTGCGGCGTGTGCGGCGTCGAAAGTTTCGCGGGGCTGGACATCACGCCGCAACCCGTGCCGCCGCGCGACTGGATCGAACGCATCGACCTCGAAACCGTGCTGCGCGCCTTCGCCGCACTGCCCGCGCGCCAGGTGCTGAACGCCGAAGCCGGCGCGATCCACGCCGCGGGTTGGGCCACGGTGGAGGGCGAACTCACCGACGTGATGGAAGACGTGGGCCGCCACAACGCGCTCGACAAGTTGCTGGGTAAGCTGGCGCGCGCGGGGCGTCTTGATGAACCAGGCTTCGTGCTGATGTCCAGCCGCGGCAGCCACGAGCTCGTGCGCAAGTGCGGGCGCCTGGGCATCGCGGCGATGGCGACCATCTCGGCGCCCACCGCGATGGGCGTGCGCATGGCCGAGCTCAGCGGGCTGCGCTTCTGGGGGCTGTGCCGCGCGCCGCGTGGCGTGCTCTACGCCGACGGGCTGACGCTGCCTTCGAACGCGCGCACCGCGTCGGCCACAGCCTCGATGCTCTGATCGCTGAGATCAGCCGCCGCCACGCTGCGGCGGCGCTCCCAGGCCTTGAAGTGCAGCTCCTGCGACTTCTGGTAATGCGGGTCGTAGTGCAGCGCCATCAGCTCGGCGAAGAGCTTCGGCAGGTTGGCCTCGTGCGCCCATTGCTGCCAGCGCGCCACCGTTTCCTTGCCCTGCATTTCCTTGAGCACGCCGAGCTTGTCGGCCAGCGCATCGCGGTCGTCGCCGAGATAGGCGTAGTCGCGCAGCAGGTAGTCGAGCCGCGCCTCGGGCGTGGCCGCCACCTCGATGCAGGGCGCCGCGCGCATCTGCGCCACCAGCGACAGCGGCAGCGAGAGCCGGCCGATGCGGATGCTCTCGCCCTCCACGTACAGCGGGCGCTTCAGGTCGATGGTTTCGAGCACGGTCGCGATGCGCGTCTCGAAATGCTTTTGCGACGGCTGCGGCACGCCGGGCAGCGAACCCAGCAGCGAGCCCTTGTGGCTCGCGAAGTCCTCGAGGTCGAGGGTCTGCTCGCCGCGCTCGGCCAGCGCGTGCAGCACGCGTGTCTTGGCGCTGCCGGTGGCGCCGCAGATCACGCGCAGGTCGAGCTGCGGCGTCAGCGAATCGATCTGCGAAATCACGTGGCGGCGAAAGCTCTTGTAGCCGCCGGCGAGCTGCTGCGCGTCCCAGCCGACGAGCCGCAGCCACGTCACCATCGAGCCGCTGCGCATGCCGCCGCGCCAGCAGTAGACCAGCGGCTTCCACTTCTCGGGCCGGTCGGCCAGCGTGTCGCGCAGATGCCTGGCGATATTGGCCGCGACCATCGCGCCGCCGATGCGCCGGGCCTCGAAGGCGCCGGTCTGCACGTAGACGGTGCCCACGATGCGGCGCTCCTCGTCGTCGAGCACCGGGCAATTGATGGCGCCGGGAATGTGGTCGAGCGCGAACTCGGCCGGCGAGCGGGCGTCGATGATCGTGTCGAAGGCGTGGCGGTCGCCGACCCGCACGGGCTGGCGATGACTCATGGCAGGAACCTCATGCCCCGATTGTCGCCCTGTGAAGGTGTGAACGAATCCGCCATGCCCGCTCATCCCACCCAGGCGCACCCACTCGGCGTTGCAAATGCTCGCCATAGCCCGAGCTATGGCTGCGCTTTGCGCCTTGATTGGGCGCGCCTGGGCGGGCTGCTCGGCCACGCCGAATTCATTCACACCTTCTGAGGCTTCAGGCGTAGGCCGGGCCCAATCCCCGGCGCAAGCGAGCGCTCGCAAAGTCCACCAGCGTCACCAGTACGAACATCGCGATCAGCACCGTCATCGCCTGCTGCTGCTGGAAGATCGACAGGTGAAAGTACAGCAGCTGCCCCAGCCCGCCGCCGCCCACGAAGCCGAGCACCGCGGCCATGCGGATGTTCATCTCCCAGCGGTAGAGCGTGTAGGCCACCCACTGCGGCAGCACGATCGGCAGGCTCGCATAGCTGAAGGCCGCGACCGGGCCGGCGCCCGAGAGCGTGAGCGCGTGCTCCGGCTCGCGCGGGGCGTTTTCCAGCGCCTCGGCGAACAGGCGGCCCAGCACGCCGGTGGTGTGCAGCGAGAGGGCCAGCGCGCCCGCGAACGGGCCGATGCCCGCGGCCAGCACCATCAGCGCGGCCCAGACCAGCTCGGGCACGCTGCGCAGGAAGTTGAGGATGAAGCGCGCGACATGCCGCGGCACCCATCCCGCGCGGCCCGACGCAGGCAGCGCGAGCACCGCGCCCGCGATGGCCGCGAGCACCGTGCCCAACGCCGACACCGCCAGCGTCTGCAGCGCGCCATTGCCGACCTTCGCGAGAAAGTCCGGCGACACATCGGGCGGGAAGAACTCGGCGATGAACTTGCCCATGAGCCGCAGCGATTCGGCCGAGCCCAGCGCGCGGTAGTCGATGCCGAGGTAGACGAAGCTCGCGACGACCGCCACCGCGATCAGCCCCACGGCGAACCAGCAGCGCAGGCACGCAGGCGGACGCGGCGGAAGACTCTTCATGCGAGCAGCCTCCGGAGCGCATTGCTCATCGCATCGGCCAGCAGCACCAGCGCGAGGAACACCAGCAGGATGCTGCTCGCCTCGCCGCCGTTGAGCATCTTCATCGACTGGTCCATCAGCTGCCCGAGGCCGCCCGCGCCGACAAAGCCCATCACCACCGAGGCGCGCACCGCGCATTCCCAGCGGTAGACGGTGTACGAGGCCAGCTCCTGCGCGGTGTGCGGCAAGAGGCCGTAGCAGAGCGCCGCGAGCCGGCCGCTGCCGCCTTCGAGCAGCGCGCGCGCGGGCCGCGTGTCGGTCGATTCGAGGATCTCCGCATAGACCTTGCCGAGCATGCCGCCGTAGGTGATGGCCAGCGCCAGCACGCCGGACGCGGGGCCGAGGCCCAGCGCGCGCACGAAGAGCAGCGCCCAGACGATTTCGGGAATGGCGCGCAGCACCATCAGCAGCCGGCGCGCGGCCTGCCGCACGATGCCGGCCTGCACGCGGCCCGGCCCCGGGCCGATGCGCGAGATGGAGAGGGCGCGCGTCGTCACGAACGCGAGCGGCGCGCCGATCAGGAGCGCGAGCGCGGTGCCGGCCGTGGCCATGGCCAGCGTCTCCAGCGTGGCCTTGGCGAGCAGCGCAAGGAAATCGGGCGAGCCCGCGGGCGGAAAGAAGCCCGCGAGAAAACCGCCGATCACCGCGAGGTTGCCGCTGCCGAACAGCGCCCACGGCTTGAACTCCGAGAGCGCCAGCATCGGCCAGGCGATGATCAGCGCGGCGAGCCAGGCGGCCAGCCGCCGCATCGCCTGCGGATCGCGGTAGACGACAGTGGTGGCGGTGGCGGTCGTGTTCACGGACAGTCCGGGCGCTGGAACGCGGCTTCGGCAGCGACAGGCTGCGGCGCCCGCTGCACCGCCACGCCGCCTTCACTCGCATAGAGCGCATCGAGCATCGCGGGCGTGACCTCGGCGGTCGGCAGGTCGAACAGCACCTGCCCATTGCGCATGCCGACCACGCGCGGAAACCAGCGCAGCGCGAGGTCCACCGCATGCAGCGAAGCCACCAGCGTCGCGCCCGTGGCCTCGCTCTGCGCGACGAGCTGCCCGATGGCGGCGTCGGCCAGCGTCGGGTCGAGCGCGGAGACGGGCTCGTCGGCCAGCAGCAGGCCCGGGCGCTGGTACAGCACGCGCGCGATGCCCACGCGCTGCAGCTGCCCCCCCGAGAGGCGGTCGCAGCGGTCGAAGAGGCGCTCTTCGAGAGCGAGGCGCGAGAGCACTTCATGCGCGCCCGCGATGTCGGAGGGATGGAAAAGCGATCCGAGCGCGCGCAGCACCGACCATTCGCCCAGCCGCCCCGCGAGCACCGCGGTGACCACGCGCAGGCGCGGCGCGATCGGCGGCGCCTGGTGCACGGTGCCGATGCGCGCGCGCAGCTTTTTCAGTGCGCCGGCTGGCAGATGCCAGGGCTTCGCACCGAGCACTTGCACCTCGCCCTCGCCGGGCCGCAGCGCCGCGCCGAGCACGCGCAGCAGCGTCGTCTTGCCCGCGCCAGAAGGGCCGATGACGGCGATGCGCTCGCCATCGCGCGCGGCCAGCGTCACCCCGGCCAGCGCGCGCTGGCCGTTGGGATGCACCACGCCCACGCCGTCGAGCGAAAAACCCATCCGCTCGTTCCCGCTTACTTGATGAGACCGGCCGACTTGCCCGCCGTCTCGATGCCGTCGTAGTTCGACGACTTCGTGGGAATGAACTTGCTTGCGCGCTGCAGCGCCATGATGTCCTTGTGCGCCGGGTTGGCCGGGTCGAGCTTGAGGAACGCATCCGTCAGCTTCTTCTGCAGCGCCGGGTCCATGCCGGGGCGCACCGTCCAGTTGTAGTCGTAGTAGGTCGGCGTGGTCGCGAGCACGCGCACCTTGGCGGCGTTCGGGTTCTTCGATTCGACGAGCTTGTCCCACACCGAGGCGTTGAGCACACCCGCTTCGGCGCGCGAGGCGGCCACGAAGGCCACGGTCGCGTCATGCGCGCCCGAGAACGCGACCGTCTTGAAGTCCTTCTCGGGGTTGATGCCCGCCTGCAGCAGGAAGTAGCGCGGCATCAGGCTGCCCGAGGTGGAGGAGGGCGCGCCGAACGCGAAGGTCTTGCCCTTCAGGTCGGCCAGCGTTTTCGCGGTGCTGTCGATGGGCACGATGAACTTGCTGGTGAACACCTCGTCCTCCGCGCGCTGCACGATGGGCACCGCGCCGCCGTTGGTGCGGATGCGCGCCTGCACGAAGGTGAAGCCGCCCAGCCACGCCATGTCGATCTTGTTGGTCGCCAGGCCCTCGACCACGGCGGCGTAGTCGGTCACGGGCGTGAACTGCACGTCCATGCCGGTTTCCTTCTTCAAGTAGTCGCCCAGCGGCGTGAACTTGCGCTGCAGTTCGGTGGGCGCTTCGTCGGGGATGGCCGAGACGCGCAGCACGCCCTGGGCGAGGGCGCTGAAGCCAGCGAGGGAGACGGTCAGCGCGAGCGCGATCCGGGAGAGCTTTTTCATGGAATGACCTGTGGTGAAAACGGAAAAAAAGGGGTGTATCGGCAGTGATGGGCGCAGCGCGGGCGGGGCTTCGATAATCGCGGCTTGTCTCATTCGAACGAAGCGCTGCCATGACCGATGCCGCATCCTCCAGGCTCCTGAACCCGCTCGCGCCGCTGCGGCTCACCAGCTTCTCGCATGGCGGCGGCTGCGGCTGCAAGATCGCGCCCGGCGTGCTGTCGCAGATCCTGAAGAACCACGCGGGGGGAATGATCCCGCCCGAGCTCATGGTGGGCATCGAGACCGCCGACGACGCGGCAGTCTACAGGTTCAACGACCAGCAGGCGCTGATCGCCACCACCGACTTCTTCATGCCCATCGTGGACGACCCCTACGAGTTCGGGCGCATCGCGGCCACCAACGCCATCAGCGACGTGTACGCGATGGGCGGCCGCCCGATCATGGCGCTGGCGCTCGTGGCCATGCCGATCAACCAGCTGCCGGTGGAGGTGATCGCCGAGATCGTGCGCGGCGGACAGGACGTGTGCCGCGCGGCGGGCATCCCGATCGCGGGCGGCCACACCATCGATTCGGTCGAGCCCATCTACGGCCTCGTCGCGATGGGGCTGGTGCATCCGGACCGCGTGCGCCGCAATGCCGATGCGAAGGCCGGCGACGTGCTGGTGCTGGGCAAGCCGCTCGGCGTGGGCGTGCTGTCGGCGGCGCTCAAGAAGGAGCAGCTGTCCGAAGCCGGCTACCGCCAGCTGATCGAGAACACCACCAAGCTCAACACGCCCGGCATCGCGCTCGCGGCGCTCGACGGCGTGCATGCGCTGACCGACGTGACCGGCTTCGGCCTCGCCGGCCACACGCTCGAACTGGCGCGCGGCGCGAAGCTCACCGCCGTCGTCGAATGGTCGAAGGTGCCGCTGCTCGACAACGTGGCCGCAATGGCCGCGGAGGGCTTCGTCACCGGCGCGTCGGGCCGCAACTGGGCGGGCTACGGTGCCGACGTGGAACTGGCCGCGGGCCTGCCGCCCACCACGCAGAACCTGCTGAGCGATCCGCAGACATCGGGCGGCCTGCTCGTGAGTTGCACGCCCGAAGCGGTCGATGCGGTGCTGGAGATCTTCCGCAAGGAAGGGTTTACGCAAGCGGCAGTGATCGGCCGTGTCGAAGCCGGAAGGCCCGCGCTGCGCGTCGTGTCCTGAGTCGAGGGCGTTCCCGCGCCAGCGCGTCGAGTGGGCAGTCGCCGTCGCGAGCGGTTCGAGCTTGTGCCGAGAAGCGCAGACGTACATAAGTACGTCGAACATCGCAGGTGCAAGCTCGGACCGCGCAGCAGGCGAATGCCCGCTCGACGGCGGAAGGGGGAAGGAGTCGAACCTTCCCGGCGACGCATGGCGCCACCCACTGGGTTTGAAGCCCAGCCGCCCCACCAGGGACGATCCCCTCCCATGAGCGCTGTTCACGGCCCCGCCCCGAACAGCGACGTATCGGGCCGCAGCAGGTGCGTGTCTTTCACGCGCCGCGTATAGCCCACACGATCGAAAAATTCCAGCAGCTGGATCGCGCGCTTGCGCCCCAGCCCCGTCGCGTCGCGAAAACTCGCGGCCTGCAAGCCCTCGGGCTGCGCGAGGCAATCGCGCGCCAGCACGGCCAGCCGCTCGACGGTCGCCAGCGGATAGTACAAGTCCTTCACCACCTGGAAGGTCTCGCCGCGCCGCGCGAGGCTCGCGAGGGTCTGGCGCACCATCGCCTCGCTCGCGCCGCTGTCCTTGGCGAGGTCGCGCACCCAAGGCGGATCGAAGCCGCCGTCGGCGAGTTTCGGCAGCAGCTTCTGCGCGAGCTTCTGCTCCACCTCGTTGAGCCGCGCCGCGTGGTCGGGCAGGTGCAGCCAGGTACCGCTGCGCACCAGCGCGCCGCGCGCGACCAGCGCATCGAGCGCGTGGCGCCACAACGCATCGTCGGTGCGCGGGCCGGCCAGGCGCTTGAGGCGGCGCGCATCGGGGCCGACTTCGTCGGGCGCCGTGCGATGGAATTCCGCGAGGCGCTCGGTGATCTGCGCTTCAAGCGCGGTCAGGTGTTCTTCCGCGATGGCCGTGTGCACGATGCGCACCGCATCGCCGGGCAGCGGCAGCGCGGCCTCGTCGGCCAGCGAGAGCGCACGCGCAAGCTGCGCGGCATCGACACCGAGCGGCGCGTTGTGCAGCAGCGCTGCAACGCGCGGCGCGCGCTCATCGATGGCCCAGGCCGCGAGCGTGCGCAGCCGTTCGGGCGTGCGCCGGTAGCGCACCGGCGCGAAGGGGTCGAGCACGCGCGCGCCGGCCACGGTGCGCGTGGCCGAGGCATCGCGCAGCACGCCGCGGTCGCCGTGCCAGGCGCCGACTTTCTCGCGCAGCACCAGTTGGGCGAGCGCCGTTTCTCCGGGCGCGAGCGCGTCGCGGTCGAGCAGCGCGACCGAGGCCATCACGTCGCTCGCGCCGAGGTGCGCATGCACCGTCGCGCCCGAGCGCAGCGCCTTGGCCTCGTCGGGCCACAGCGTGAGCAGCACGTCGATGCGGTCGGTCGCGAGCGCGATGGCCGGCGTGCAGACCCAGTCGCCGCGATGCGCTTCGTCCTTCGTCACGCCGGCCAGCGCGAGCGCGCAGCGCTGACCGGCGTGCGCCGATTCGGCCTGCTGGTTCTGCGCGTGAATGCCGCGCACCCGCACCGAACGCTCGCCGGGCCCGAGCCGCAGTTCGTCGCCGATGCGCACCGTGCCGCTGAAGACCGTGCCGGTCACGACGGTGCCGACACCCGCGAGCGTGAAGGCGCGGTCGACGGCCAGGCGAAAGGCGAGACCGTCTTCGCGCGTGCGCTCCTCGCGCGCGACGTCGAGCAGCCGCGCGCGCAACGCCTCGATGCCCTCGCCGGTGGTGGCCGACACCGCGAGCATCGGCGCGTTCGCGAGCGGCGTGGGCGCGAGCAGTGCCGCGACCTCCGCGCGCACCTCGTCGATCCTCGCCGCGTCCACACGGTCGGCCTTGGTGATCGCCACCGTGGCATCGCGCACGCCGAGCAGCGCGACCACCGCGAGGTGCTCGCGCGTCTGCGGCATCACGCCGTCGTCTGCGGCCACCACGAGCAGCGCATGGTCGATGCCGGTCGCGCCGGCCAGCATGGTGTGCAGCAGGCGCTCGTGGCCCGGCACGTCGACGAAGCCGAGCGACACGCCATCGGGCGCATGCAGGTACGCGTAGCCCAGCTCGATGGAAATGCCGCGCCGCTTTTCCTCGGGCAACCGGTCGGTGTCCACGCCGGTAAGCGCGCGCACCAGCGTGGTCTTGCCGTGGTCGATGTGGCCTGCGGTGCCGATGATCATCGCGTGGGCCCCGTCACATGAAATTGCGCGTGTGCAGCGCGGAGAGCCGCTCCGCCTCGTCGCGCTCGAACCCCAGCCGCGCGAGGCGCGCACGCCGGCCCGCCGCCATGTCGCGCTGCAGTTGCTGCACGGCCGCGTGGCCGCGCGCGATGGCGGCCGGGGACAGCTCGCCGGCCGCGAGCAGCACCAGCGCATCGAACACTTCCTCGTTGAGCCCCGCGGTGCTGGCGAGCGCGTCGTAGCGCACCTCGATCGCGTTGCGCAGCTTCGATTGGTAGTCGGGCTGCACCGAGAGCCGGTATTCCAGGTGCGCCATGCCGAAGGCCACGTGCCGCGCCTCGTCGCGCGCGGTGAGCCGCGCGATCTGCCGCGTCACCGGGTCGGGCGCGTTCGCCTGCAGGAAATTCAGCAGGTTCACGAAGCTGCCTTCGCCCAGCACGGCGAGCAGGAAGGTGGCGACCGAGAAATCCGGCGCATCGAACAGCGTGCGCAGCGACGCCTGCCCGCCCGCCGTCGAGAGCGCGGGCTCGTGGCCGCGCAGCGTGGCGCGCCGCGTGAACACCTCGACATGCCGCGCCTCGTCGGCGCACTGCAGTGCGAGCAGCTGCAGCACCTCGCGAAAGTGCGGGTGGATCTGCCCGAGGTGGCGCGCGGGCACCAGCAGCGCGGCGTTCTCGTTCTCGATGAGGTAGGTCATCACCTGCACCACGGCGGCTTCGATGGTGGGCGGCAGGTCGAACGCGGCATCCCACTCGATGGCGGTCGCCGGGTCCCATTGGGCGGCCGCGGCCTGCCGGTAGAGATCGCCCGCTGTCGCGGCCCAGACCTCGTGGCGGCGGTGCAATGCGAAGAAGAAATTCGGACTGCCCGCCTCGACGGTGGCGCCGCGCGCGGCCAGGCCCCAGCCGGCTTGCGCATCGTCGGCGGGCGCACCGTTGATGTCGCCCAGCGCGGTGCCGGTCGCCTGCGCATCGCGCCAACGTCCTTCGGCATGCGGGCCGCGCGTGATGCGGGCTTGCGGCCGTCCCTCCACGGTGTCGAAGCGCAGCGGATGCCCCTGGCTGCGGCACCACGCTTCCAGATGCATCTCCCAGTCCGGCGAGCGCCCGCGCACCTGCAGCTCGCCCCCCACCGGCCGTTCGGCCAGCGCGCGGCGAATGAGCAGCAGGGCGCCCTGGTCCAGGCCCAGCGACTCAATATCGATAGTCGGGGTTGAGGATGGCGCCATCGCGGCTGTAGAAGTTTTCGTCGTCCACCGCGCGCTCGAGCAGCGCGTAGCCGCTGGTGCGGCCCGCGCGCCATTCGCGCAGGCCCTCGAGTTCGAGCAGCGGCCGCACCTGCGCATCGTCCCAGCGCATCGCCATCAGCAGCGCGACGAAGCGCTCGATCAGTTCGGCAGGCGCGCCGGGGCTGGTGGTGAAGTTGCAGTGGTCGTAGGCCCCGGTGCGCGCGATGACGCGCGTGCTGCCCGAGGGCAGCGTGCCGTCCAGGCCGAAGGCCAGGTGGTTGCCGTCGATGAGGCAGCAGGCATCGACCTCGCCCGCCATCAGCGCCACCGCCGCATCGCGCTCGCCGCCGATGTGGTCGCCGTGCTTGCCGCCGAGCACGTCGAAGTAACGCAGCAGGAAGTCGCGCGGCTTCACGAGGCCTTCGCTGCGCAGGTGATCGAGCGGGATCAGCGTGGCCTGCGGCGAATCGAGCGCGCCCATGCCCACCGTCCTGCCGCGCAGGTCGGCCAGCGTCTGCACCGGGCTGTCGGCGCGCACGACGATGGCCGAACGCAGGTCGCAGTCGGTGTCGCGCATCGCCACGGCCTGCACCTGCTGGCCGCGGCTGCGCGCGATGCGGTCGGCGCGCACCCAGGCGAGCGGCGAGTTCCACGCCAGGTGCAGCGTGCCGTCGAACTGCGCCTCGACCTGGCGCTCGTAGTTCGAATACAGCACGTAGTCGAAGGGCAGGCCGTGCTTCGCGAAGAAGGCCTTGAAGCCCTCCCAGATGGTGACGACCTTGGGCGCGTAGGCGACCGCGCCCATGATCAACGTCGGTTCGGACATCGGATGGTCTTTCAGAACAACGGCAGGCCGGTGATGGCCTTGCCGATGAAGTCGTAGAGCACGTCGGAGGTGGGGGCCATCACGCTCGAGGCGCGCGCATCGCGGAACAGGCGCTCGATGCCGGCTTCCTTGCGGAAGGCGGCGCCGCCGCACACGCGCATGGCGATGTCGGTCACTTCGAGCGCGGTTTCCGCCGCGGCTGCCTTCACTTCGAGCACGCGCAGCATGGTGTCGGGGCGGCCCGCGCCGATGGCGGCCACGGTGTCGTCGAGCAGCGTCTGCACCATGTCGGTCTTGATGCGGGCGCGCGCGAGGTAGGCGCGGATGGTGGGCAGGTCGGCCAGTGACGAGTCGAGGTGCACGTGCTTGGTCTGGCTCACGTGGCCGATGGCGCGGCTCAAGGCGCCTTCCATGAGGCCGACGGAGCATGCCGCGCTCAGCACCGAGAACCAGGGCAACACCACGCCCATCATCGTGTCGAAGCCCTTGCCGTCTTCGCCCAGGCGCGCGTCGGCGCCGATGCGCACGTTCGTCGCGGTGATCGGCGTGGAGGCATTGCCGCGCAGGCCCAGGCCATCGAAGCGGCCGGGCTGGGTGAGGCCATCGGACTTCGCATCGACCAGCCACAGCGTGCTCGCGCCTTCGGCCGCGAGCGGCTTGCTCGACCAGACGTAGCTGTCGGCCTCGAAGGCGGAGGTGACCCAGCTCTTGCGCGCATCGAGCACCACGTTCGCGCCGTCCGCGCGGGCGGTGCCGGTCGGCGCCCAGAAGTGGCTGCGCGAATCGGCCTCGGAGAAGGCGAGGGTGCCCAGGTGCTTGCCCTCGGCGATCGCCTTGCGCACGGCCTCGGGGCCCTGCTGCTCGAGCACGGCGGTGGCGCAGTAGTGCATGCACACCACCATCGCGGTGGAAGGGCAGGTCTGCGCGATGCGCGAGACCACCTGCGCGGCTTCCTTCAGGCCCAGGCCCTGGCCGCCGACCGACTTGGCCGAGACCAGGCCCAGGAGGCCCGCCTTGCCCAGCGCCTGGATCGTCTCTCGTGGAAAACGTGCCTCGCTGTCGGTGCGCAAGGCCAAGGGCTGCAGCGTTTCCGTTTCGATACCGGCGAGCACGTCGAGGGGATTCATCGCTTTTTCCTGAGGGGTTGAGGGTTAGGGGTTGAGGTCGGGGAAGGGAACTACACCAGCCGCTCGCGCAATTCGCCGAGCTGGGCCGTGAAGGGGGCGCTGTCTTCGAGGCAGCGCAGATCGAGAAGGAGCCGGTCTTCCGCGATGCGGCCGATCACCGGCAGCGGCAGGCCGCGCAGGGCGGTGGCGAGCTTGTCGAGCGCCGTGCCCAGGCCTTTCTTCGCGGTGCCGGCCGGTGCGAGCGCAAGGCCGGCGGAGGGCAGGCGTTCGACCGGCAGCGAGCCCGAGCCGATCTGGCCCAGCAGCGGCACCACCTCGACGGTAAAGCGTGGCGACACGGCCGCCTGCACGGCAGGCAGGAGCGCCTCGGCCATTTCGCGGATCGCATCGGCGGGACGCGTGAGCAGGCGCAGCGTCGGCAGGTCTTTGGCGAGGCGCTCGGGCCGCAGGTACAGCGAGAGCGTGGCTTCGAGCGCGGCCAGCGGCAGCTTGCTCATGCGCAGCGCGCGCTTCATCGGGAACTTGCGGATGCGGCCCACGGCCTCCTTGCTGCCGACGATGAGCCCGGCCTGCGGGCCGCCCAGCAGCTTGTCGCCCGAGAACGTAACCACATCGCAGCCGGCCGCGAGCATCTCCTGCGGCAGCGGCTCGCGCGGCAGGCCGTAGTGCGCCAAGTCGACGAGCGAGCCGCTCCCCAGGTCGGTGGCCAGCGGCACGCCGCGCGCGTGCGCGATGCCGGCGAGCGTGGCTTCATCCACCGCCGCCGTGAAGCCCTGCACCGCGTAGTTGCTGGTGTGCACCTTCATCACGAGCGCGGTCTGCGCGTTGATGGCGCGTTCGTAGTCCTGCGGGTGCGTGCGGTTGGTGGTGCCCACTTCGACCATGCGCGCGCCGGCGCTGGCCATCACGTCGGGCATGCGGAAGGCGCCGCCGATCTCGACCAGTTCGCCGCGCGAGACGATCACTTCGCGCTCGCGCGCGAGCGCCGCGATGGTCAGCAGCACCGCGGCCGCGTTGTTGTTGACCACCGTCGCGGCCTCGGCGCCGGTGATGGTGCACAGCAGCTCCTCGACCAGCGAATCGCGGTCGCCGCGGCTGCCGGTGGCCAGGTCGTATTCGAGGTTGTTAGGCGAGGTCATCACCGCGAGCAACCGCTGCAGTGCCGAGTCGGCCAGCAGCGCGCGGCCGAGGTTGGTGTGGATGACGGTGCCGGTGAGGTTCAGCACGGCGCGCATGCGCGGTGCGAGGCGGCCTTGTACGCGAGCGGCGAGCGCCTCGCTCAGCGCTTGCGGCTGTACCTGCGCTGTGGCGAGCGTGCCGGCCACGGCCCGCGCGCGAAGCCCTTCGAGCAGCGCGCGCGCTTCACCGACAACGAGAGTGCGGCCGTGCTCGGCCAGCAGGATGCGCGGCGCATTGGCGCGCAGCAGTTGATCGACAGAAGGCAGATCCTGGGGCCTTGCCGTCGAGCCGTGGACCACGGACTCTTCGGGCGCTGCCATCAGCCGCCCCCGCCGTCGTCGAGAATTTCTTCAGGGTCGCCGAACAGCAGCATCAGGTTGTGGCCGCTGCGTTGATGTCCGGCTTCGGAGACAAGCAGGTCGAGCGTGACGCTCGCCAGGTCATCGGCCACAGGTTCGACCTCGGGGTCTCGCTCCATCGCGATCTGCTTCAGGTAGTGGCCGCAGCTGTCGCAGCACTCGGCCTTCACCGCGCCTTCGCGCGCGCCGGTGGCGGGCAGCTCGATGCCGGGCTCGGGCGCGAGCGATTCGAAATGGATGCCCTTGGTGCTCTCGCAGTGCGTGCACTTGATGCGCACGTAGTGCCACTCGGTGCTGCACAGCGAGCAGTGCAGGTAGCGAAAGCCCGCTTCGTCCGCGCCGATGCGCGTGATGCTCGCGGTGGGCGCGCTGCCGCAGCATGGGCACTCGTTGCCGGGATCGGTGCGGCCGAAAATGTTCTCGCCGTTGCGCTCGGCCACCTGCAGCACGAGCTGCGTCCAGTAGGCCTGAAGGCCGGAGGCGATCAGCGGCGCAGCGGCCAGGTCGAGGCCGAACATGATGCGGCGCGAGAGCAGGTCGGCCTGCTGGTCGAGCCAGGCGTCGTCGGCGGCCACCACGCGGTCGAGCGTGTCGCGCGCCGGGCCTTCGGGCAGGCGCACACGAAAGAGGCCGAGCAAGCGCCGCAGCTGCACGCGCCACACCGCATCGCGCGTCCAGCCGAACGCGGGCATCGGCGGCTTGAGCACCTTCGCGGCGGCTTCGAGCGCTTCGGATTCGGGGAGCGAGACGGCGGGGTAGTCCTGCAGCACATGGTGCTGCGCCTGCGCGAGATCGGCGATGAAGACCAGGTACTCGCGCATCGGATGCGAGGCCGCGAGCTGGCGCAGCCGCAGCTGCCGGTCGGAGAACACGGCCGCGCGCACCGGCAGGCGCAGGAACGGCATCTGCCGCCCCGCCTGCATGGCGATCTGCTCGGGGTCGAGGACGCGCGTGGTGCGGATCGGTGGCGGCGTACCGGTCGGGCTTGTCATCGGCGCAGTATCACTCACCGCGTGTCATTTTGCGATGCCACAAGGGATGGTTGAGCTTGGCCCATCCCTCGGTGACGGTGCCGCGCGTCATCGCGCGGATGCTGCCCTTGACCCACAGCGCGGCATAGATGTGCGTGATGACCGAGAGGATCAGCACCGCCGCCGAGACCGCATGCACCACCACCGCGATGCGCCGCACGAGGATCGGGAAGAAGCCGACGAACCACGGGCTCCAGAACATGAAGCCCGTCACCAGCAGCAGCAAGAGGCTGATGCCGAAGGCCCAGAACACCAGCTTCTGGCCGGCGTTGTATTTGCCCACCGGCGGCATGCTGGACTTGTCGCCCTTGAGCAGCTTGGGCGCGTTCTTGATCCAGTCGCGGTCGCCGCGGTCCATGAGGTTCTCGCGCCACATCGTGAAGAACAGGAACGCGAAGCCCAGCACCATCAAAAGGCCCATGAAGGGATGCAGGATGCGCGTCCACTGGCCGCCGCCGAAGAGCGTGCTCAAGAAGAACAGGCTCGGGTGGAAGAAGGCCAGGCCCGAGAGCGCGGCCGCGAAGAACATGATCGCGACGAACCAGTGGTTCATGCGCGTGGCGTCGCGGTAGCGGCGAAGGTAGTAGCGGGTCATCGCGTTCTCCTCATGCACGGGGTGCGTCGCGGGGCGGTTCGACGGGCCGGGCAGCCGATGCGGGCGGCTCCTCGATCACCACCACGTCGTCGGGCCGGCCATCGAGGTCGGCATCCGGGTGCTCGTCCTTCGGCTCGATCGGCCCGGTCTTCATGTAGTGGAAGAAGCTGCCGACCACCGCGCCGATCATCGCGACCATCGCGAGTGGCTTGGCCACGCCCTTCCAGAGCGACACCAGCGGGCTGATGTGCGGGTCTTTCGGCAGGTTGGCGTACAGGCCCGGGCGGTCGGCATGCTGCAGCACGTACATGACGTGCGTGCCGCCCACGCCGGCCGGGTCGTACACGCCGGCGTTGGCGAAGCCCCGGTCCTTCAGGTCGACGATGCGCTCCGAGGCGTACTCGTGCATGTCCTCCTTGGTGCCGAAGTGCAGCGCGCCGGTAGGGCAGGCCTTCACGCACGCCGGCTCCAGGCCCACGCCCACGCGGTCGGAGCACAGCGAGCACTTGTAGGCCTTGTTGTCGGCCTTGCTGATGCGCGGCACGTCGAACGGGCAGCCCGTCACGCAGTTGCCGCAGCCCACGCAGTGTTCGCTGATGAAGTCGACGATGCCGTTGCTGTACTTGATGATCGCGCCCGGCGCCGGGCAGGCTTTGAGGCACCCGGGGTCGTCGCAATGCATGCAGCCGTCCTTGCGGATCAGCCATTCGAGCTTGCCGGCCTCGGGCTCGACCTCCGAGAAACGCATCACGGTCCAGGAGGCGGGCGTGAGGTCGTTCGGGTTGTCGTAGGTGCCGTGCGTGGTGCCCACCTCGTCGCGCAGGTCGTTCCACTGCATGCACGCGACCTGGCAGGCCTTGCAGCCGATGCAGGTCGACACGTCGATCAGCTTGGCCACTTCCTGCACCTGCGGGCGGCTGCGGATGTCGGGCGACGGCGTGGTCGTGGCCGAGCGGGCGGCGATGTCCAGGGTTTGGAGGGATGACATCGCTTATGCCTTCTCGATATTCACGGTGAACGACTTGTACTCGGGCGTCTGCGTGTTCGCATCGCCGACGAACGGCGTGAGCGTGTTCACCAGGTACCCCGGCTTCGCGATGCCCACGAACCCCCAGTGGTTCGGCAGGCCCACCGTATGCACCGTGCGGCCATCGACCTGCAGCCCGACGATGCGCTTGGTCACCAGCGCCACGGCCTTGATGAAGCCACGCTTGCTCCAGACCTTCACCATGTCGCCGTTGGCGATGCCCTTGTCCTTGGCAAGCTCCTCGCCGATCTCCACGAACTGCTGCGGCTGGATGATGGCCGAGGTGCGCACGTTCTTGGTCCAGTAGTGGAAGTGCTCGGTGAGCCGGTAGCTGGTCGCCACGTACGGGAAGTCCTTCGGCACGCCCAGGCGCTCCAGGTCGCCCTTGAAGATGCGCGCCGCGGGATTGGCGCGCGCCTTCGGGTTGTTCGGGTGCATCAGGTTGTTCACCAGGGGCGACTCGAAGGGCTCGTAGTGCTCGGGCAGCGGCCCCTCGGCCATGCCGGTGGGCGCGAAGAGCCGCGCCACGCCTTCGGCCGTCATGATGAAGGGGCGCACCGCCTCGGCTTCCATCGGGTTCGCATCGGGCCGGATGTCGGGCACGTCGGCACCCGTCCATGCCTTGCCGTTCCACGCGACGAGGCTGCGCCGCGCGATCCACGACTTGCCGGTCGCCGGATCGGTCGAGGCGCCGTTGTAGAGGATGCGCCGGTTCGCCGGCCACGCCCACGCCCAGTTCTGCACCATGCCGATGCCGTAGGGGTCGGCGTTGTCGCGCCGCGCCATCTGGTTGCCCGCCTGCGTCCAGGCGCCGGCGTAGATCCAGCAGCCCGAGGCGGTCGAGCCGTCGTCGCGCAGCAGGCCGAAGCCCGAGAGCTGCTCGCCGGCCTTGGCCGTCGGCGGCTTGGTCGGGTCCTTCGGATCGAGCAGGTCGGTGAGCGCGCGGCCGTTGTATTCCATCGCCAGCTCTTGCGCCGAGGGCGAATGCGCGATCTTGTAGGGCCACGTGAGCTTGACGATCGGATCGGGGAACGCGCCGCCGTCCTTGATGTAGGCCTGGCGCATGCGGTTGAAGATGCCCGCCACGATCTCGATGTCGCCCTTGGCTTCGCCCGGCGGCTCCGCGCCCTTCCAGTGCCACTGCAGCCAGCGGCTGGAGTTGGTGAGCGAGCCGTCTTCTTCCGCAAAGCACGTCGATGGCAGGCGGAACACCGTGGTCTGGATGTCGGTGGTCTTGACGTCGTTGAACTCGCCGAAGTTGCGCCAGAACTCGCTGGTCTCGGTCTGCAGCGGATCGATGGTGACCAGGAACTTGAGCTTGGACAGGCCCTCGATGATCTTCTTCTTGTCCGGGAACGAGCCCACCGGGTTGAAGCCCTGGCAGATGTAGCCGTTCAGCTTGCCCTGGCTCATGAGCTCGAAGGCCTGCAGGATGTCGTAGAGCTTGTCGATCTTGGGCAGGTAGTGGAAGGCCCACTCGTTCTCGGCCGTGGCCGCATCGCCCCACCACGACTTCTGCATGCTGACGAAGAACTTGGGGTAGTTCTGCCAGTAGCTCATCTGGTTGGGACGCAGCGCCTTCAGCGCCCGGGTCTTGTAGTAGTCGGGCAGGTTCTGCTCGCTGTCCCGCGCGAGCGACATGTAGCCGGGCAGCGAGTTCGACAGCAGGCCCAGGTCCGTCAGGCCCTGGATGTTGCTGTGGCCGCGCAGCGCGTTCATGCCGCCGCCGGGCACGCCGATGTTGCCGAGCAAAAGCTGCACGATGGCACCCGTGCGGATCATCTGCGAGCCCTGGCTGTGCTGCGTCCAGCCCAGCGCATACATGATGGTCATGGTGCGCGTGGGCACGCTGGTGCTCGCGATGTACTCGCACACCTTCAGGAACTTGTCCTGCGGCGTGCCGGTGATGCGGCTCACCAGCTCGGGCGTGTAGCGCGAATAGTGGCGCTTCATCACCTGCAGCACGCACTGCGGGTCCTGCATGGTCATGTCGACCTTGGCCATGCCGGCGTCGTCCAGCGCGTAGTTCCACGACTTGGGGTCGTAGTTGCGCTTCTCGGCGTTGTAGCCGCTGAAGATGCCGTCCTCGAACTTGTAGTCAGGCCCGACGATGAAGGTCGCGTTGGTGTAGTTGCGTACGTACTCCGTCTGGATCTTGTCGTTGCTCAGGAGGAAGTTGATGACCCCCGCGAGGAACGCGATGTCCGAGCCCGCGCGCACCGGTGCGTAGTAGTCGGCCATGGCGGCCGAGCGCGTGAAGCGCGGGTCCACCACGACAAGGCGCGCCTTGTTCTGTTTCTTGGCCTCGATGACCCACTTGAAGCCGCACGGATGCGCCTCCGCGGCATTGCCGCCCATGATCAGCACGACATCCGCGTTCTGGATGTCCTGCCAGTGGTTGGTCATCGCACCGCGTCCGAACGTCGGGGCCAGACTGGCCACCGTAGGTCCGTGTCAAACGCGTGCCTGGTTGTCGAACACCAGCATCCCGGTCGAGCGGAATGCCTTGTGCGTGATGTACCCGGTTTCGTTGGACGAGGCCGAGGCGCAGAGCATGCCCGAGCTGGTCCAGCGGTTGACGGTCTTGCCGTCGGCGTTGGTGGTCTGGAAGTTGGCGTCGCGGTCGGCCTTGAGCAGCTTGGCGATGCGGTCCAGCGCCTCGTTCCAGCCGATGCGCTTCCACTCGGTGCTGCCGGCCTCGCGCACTTCGGGGTACTTCAGCCGCATGGGGCTGTGCACGAAGTCCAGCAGGCCCGCGCCCTTGGGGCACAGCGTGCCGCGGTTCACGGGGTGGTCGGCATCGCCCTCGATATGGAGGATGTCGGACACCACGTTCTTGGCCTTGTCGCCCAGGCTGTACATGATGAGCCCGCAGCCCACCGAGCAGTACGGGCAGGTGTTGCGCGTCTCGGTGGTGCGCGCGAGCTTGAAGTTGCGCGCCTCGGCCAGCGCCGCAGTCGGCGAGAAGCCGAGCGCCACGATGCTCGAGCCGATCAGGCCCGCGCTGCTGACACGGAAGAATTGCCGGCGGCTTATGTCCATGACATGGCCTCCTGCATCGGTGAAGTCGGTTGTTTCATCGGGGTCTTCTTCTGTTTTGCGTGGGAAAGAAAAACGGGAAAACGAAAAATGTGGGGCCGGCCATGCGGCCGCTATTTGGGTGCCGTGCCGTCGCCGCCGCTCGGCGCGGGCGTGCCGCCGGAGGAAGCCCCGCCCTGGCCGCTCATGCCGCCCACGGCTGCGCCGCCTTCGGACGGGCCTTTGTGGGCGGAGGTGGGATCGACCTTGTCGCCGGAGTCGGCGGGCTTGACGCCGCTCGGGCTGGCGCCGGTGCTGGAAGAGGGCGCCGCGCCGCCCGCAGCCGCGGTGGGCTTGGGATCGCAGGCGCTCAGGAGCAAACCCAGGGCCAGGCAAAGGCCGACGGTTTGCAAGCGCTGACATCGTGACATCGACACTCCTTGTGGGGGAAGGCGGTCCGGCTGTTTTTATGGCCTCTGTGTTGCCGACACTGGCAACAAGATGCTTTTTTCGCATCATGCGACAGCATGCCGCCGCGATCAAGGGCCTCGGAGGGCGCAATAACCCTTGAATCCATCTGTCGCGTTAGGCGTCGGCTATCGTTCGCGCCATGACCGACTCCCTCCGCCTTGGCTGGCGCACCCTCTGGCGCGACCTGCGCGCCGGCGAGCTGCGCCTCTTGATCGTTGCCGTGCTGCTGGCCGTGGCCGCACTCACGGCCGTCGGCTTCTTCGCCGACCGGCTGCAGGGCGGGCTGAAGCGCGATGCGCGGCAGTTGCTGGGCGGCGATGCGGTGATCGTCAGCGACAACCCGACGCCCGAGGCCTTCATCGCGCAGGCCAGATCGCTGGGCCTGGAAGGCACCGCCACCTATGGCTTTCCCACCATGGCGCGGGCCGACGACGTGCAGGGCGGCGCGAGCAAGCTGGTGGCGTTGAAGGCGGTGACCGCGGGCTATCCGTTGCGCGGCAACCTGCAGACCTCGACCACCTTCGCCGGGCCGGGCGCGATCACGCGCGACATTCCGCCGGCCGGCGAGGTGTGGGTCGATGCCTCGCTGCTCGATTCGCTGGGCCTGAAGATCGGCGACCCGCTGCTCCTGGGCGACACGAGCCTGCGCGTGGGCCGCATCATCACGCTGGAGCCCGACCGCGGCGCCGGCTTCATGAGCTTTTCGCCGCGCGTGATGCTCAACCAGTCCGACGTGGCGCGCACCGGCCTCGTGCAGCCGGCCAGCCGCGTGGGCTACCGGTATGCGGTGGCGGGCAGCGATGCGGCGGTCAAGCGCTTCACCGACTGGGCCGAGGCCAGCATCAAGAAGGGCGAGCTGCGCGGCGTGCGGCTCGACTCCTTCGAGGGCGGCCGGCCCGAGATGCGCCAGACGCTCGACCGCGCCGAGAAATTCCTGAGCCTCGTCGCGCTGCTCGCGGCGCTGCTCTCGGCTGTGGCCGTGGCACTGGCCGCGCGCGGCTTCGCGGCCAGCCATCTGGACGACTGCGCGATGCTGCGCGTGCTCGGCCAGAGCCAGCGCACCATCGCGATGGCCTATGCCTTCGAGTTCGCGGTGATCGGCCTCGTGGCGAGCGGCATCGGCGTGGCCATCGGCTTCGCGGTGCACTACGTGTTCGTGCTGCTGCTGGCCGGGCTGGTGGAGACCGCGCTGCCCGCTGCCACGCTGTGGCCGGTGGCCTTCGGCCTCGGGATGGGTCTCACGCTGCTGTTCGCTTTCGGTTTGCCGCCGGTGCTGCAGCTGGCGCGCGTGCCGCCGCTGCGAGTGATCCGCCGCGACGTGGGCGGGCTCAAGCCCGCATCGCTCGCGGTGCTGGGGATCGGCGTGGCGGGCTTCGCCGCGCTGCTGATGGCGGCGAGCAGCGACATCAAGCTGGGCCTCATCGCGGTCGGCGGTTTCGCCGGTGCCGTGGCCGTGTTCGCATTGCTCAGCTGGCTCGCGGTGAAGGTGCTGCGCCGCAGCGTCAACGAGACCACCGCGCCGCGCTGGCTGGTGCTGGCCACGCGGCAGATCTCGGCGCGGCCGGCCTATGCCGTGGTGCAGGTCAGCGCGCTCGCGGTCGGCCTCCTGGCCTTGGTGCTGCTCGTGCTGCTGCGCACCGACCTCGTCGCCAGCTGGCGCAAGGCCACGCCGCCCGATGCACCCAACCGCTTCGTCATCAACGTGATGCCGGACCAGAGCGATGCCTTCCAGAAGTCGCTGCGCGATGCGGGCGTGGGCAAGTTCGACTGGTACCCGATGATTCGCGGCCGCCTGGTCGCCATCAACGACAAGCCGGTGACCCCCGACGACTACGTGGAAGACCGCGCCAAGCGCCTGGTGGACCGCGAGTTCAACCTGAGCAACGCCATGGAGGCGCCCGCCCACAACAGCATCACCGCGGGCGCGTGGAAGCCCGGTGCGGCCGGCGAAGTGAGCGTCGAAGAAGGCCTGGCCGACACGCTGGGCCTGAAGCTCGGCGACACGCTGCGCTTCGACATCGGCGGCATGCAGAACGACGCGCGCATCACGTCGCTGCGCAAGGTCGACTGGGGCTCGCTGCACGCCAACTTCTTCGTGATGTACACGGTGGCGTCGCTGCCCGACGTGCCGGTCACCTACATGGGCGCCTTCCGCGCGCCCGAGACGCGCGGCTTCGACAACGCGCTGGTGCGCAGCTACCCGAACGTGACCAACGTGGACATGAGCGCGACCATCAACCAGGTGCAGCGCGTGCTCGACCAGGTGATCCGCGCGGTGGAGTTCCTGTTCGGCTTCACGCTCGCGGCGGGACTGGTCGTGCTCTTCGCCGCGGTGACTGCGACACGCGAAGAACGTGCGCGCGAGTTCGCGGTGATGCGTGCGGTGGGCGCGCGCGCGAGCCTCTTGCGGCAGGTGCAGCGCGCCGAGCTCATTGGCGTGGGCCTGCTCGCGGGCTTTCTCGCGAGCATCGTGGCCTCGGTGATCGGCTGGGGGCTCGCGCGCTACGTGTTCGAGTTCACCTGGACCGCATCGCCGCTCGTGCCCGTTGCGGGCGCGCTGGCCGGCGCGGTGCTCGCGCTGGCGGCGGGGTGGTGGGGCCTGCGCGACGTGCTGCGCCGGCCGGTGGTCGACACGCTGCGCCGCGCGGCCGAATAGGCACCGGCAACGACGTACAGTTTTTTTCTTTCGCGATCGGCAAGACGGGGCCGGGGATGCAATACATTCCCCGGCCCCGTATCCATTTCAAGAAGAGAAATTCCTGCATGCGCTTGGCGTCATTCCAGATCACCAACTTTCGCTCGATCACCGACAGCGGCCCCATCGACTCCCCACAGATCACGGCGATCCTCGGTCGAAATGACAGCGGCAAATCGAACCTGCTGCGCGCGCTGCACAGCCTGAACCCGGCCGAAGGCCTCATCGAACTCAGCCCGATCAAGGACTTTCCGCGGCACCGGCGCCTGGAGGAATGCCAGGGCGACACGCCCGTCGTCGTAACGCGCTGGGCGCTCGACGACAGCGAACGCGCCGAACTCAAGGCGATCCTTCCGCGCGCATCGGACGTGCGCCACGTCACCGCGGGCCGTGGCTATGCCGCGATGCGCTGGACCGGCTTCGAGGGCCTCGGCGAACTCTCGCTCGACGTGTCGGACATCAAGGGCAAGGTCCGCAAGATCGTGCCCGCCGTCAAGGCCGCGGCTGAGAAGGTCGCCGAAGCCGCCCGCGCCACGCTGGAACAGGAGGCCGACGCCTTCGATGCCGCGATGATCCCGAGCCCCGACTACATCAGGTGGTCCGAAGGCGCGGTGAAGGCGCTGCAGGCCTTGCGCAAGGCGATGGCCGCGGCCGATGCCGAGCTCAGCGACAAGCAGGAGCAGATGCTGGTCGAGCTCGAAGACATGGCCCGCGCGATCGCCAACGACACGCCCGCGCTCGCGAAGGCCAGGCAATGGGTGCTCGAGAAACTGCCGCGCTTCGTCTACGTGGACGAGTACCCCGCGCTGCCCGGCCGCCAGAACATCGCCGACCACCTCGTGCGCAAGGGCTGGGGCCAGGCGACGCCCGAGCAACGCAGCTTCGAGAAGCTCTGCAAGGTCGCGGGGCTCGATCCGCAGCAGCTGCAGGACCTGCTCGAGAAGAACGACCAGGCCACGCGCAACCAGCTCGCGAACCGCGCCGGCTCGGTCGTCACGTCGGAGATCCGCCGCGTATGGAAAGACCGCGAACTCAAGGTCCGCTTCAACCTCGACGGCCCGTACATGGACACGCTGGTGTCCGACCCGAACGGCGCCTACGAGGTGGAGGTGAACCTGGACGAGCGCAGCCGCGGCTTCCAGTGGTTCTTCTCGTTCTACATCACGTTCTTTGCGGACACGCGGGGCGCGGGTGATGCCATCCTGCTGCTCGACGAGCCGGGCCTGCACCTGCACGCGCACTCGCAGGCCGACCTGCTCGCGCACTTCGAACACGACTTCGGCAACCAGATCGTCTACACGACGCACTCGCCGTTCATGGTTCCCGTGCACCGGCTTGACGCGGTACGCACCGCCAGCATGAGCGAGGCCGCGGGGACGACGGTGAGCAACAAGGCCGAAGGCGATGCGCGGACGCTCTATCCGTTGAAGGCGGCGATCGCGCTGGCTCGGGCGAATGCAGCGCCTGTCGAGGCACCATCGGGAACAGCCGGCGAGCAGGCGGAGAGCCCGCTGGCGTACGTGGCATAAGCCTGCGTCGCACCCCTCAGGCGGCGGATACGTTCAATCTCAAACGGCGCCGACCATGCGCCGCATGAGCAGGCCTTTGAGGTCTCTTCGCGTGTCGCAGACGAGGTGGATGTGGGCGATATCCACCCGTGCTTCGTAAATGATGCGGTTCATGCCCGAGATGACTTGCCGGTACTGGGCCGCGTTCAGATTTTCCAGCTCCTCCGGAATTCGGCCCGCCAGGGGATGCGCTTGGATCATCGCGACGGATTGCTTGATCTTTTCGTAGCTCGCCGCCCGGGTGTCCGTGCTGAAGTTCTTGATGATGTAGCGCCGCAGGTCCTTCAGGTCGGCCTCGGCGGACCGCAGGAACACAACCTTCATGGGGTGTCTTCTTGGTCCAGGTCGGCGAACACTTCGTCCGCAGGCCGGAATTGGCCCTGCTCGATCTCGCGATTGCCGAGCGCCAGGACTTTCAGGAGGGCGAGGGTCGCGTCCTGTTCTTCGTAAGAGCGCACATCCATCACCACGAGCTTGGCCTCGCCGTTCTGGGTAATGACCATGGGCTCGCGGGTGTCCGAGAGGGTCTTCACGATGTCCGCGGCATGGCTCTTGAGATAGCTGATGGGTTTGACCTGCGTGGAGAAATTCATTGCGCTCTCCCTGTGGTGGTTGATCGGACTGGTTATGGTCTGAATTCGGTTTTCTCCTGCTGAACGCCGCGTACAGCGTCATGGCTCATGTCCGGCCGCCTCGAAGATATCGCGCAGCCACTGCGTGAACACGCGCACGCGCGCCGACAGCTGGCGGTTCTGCGAATACAGCACCGTCACCGGCATCGGCGGCGGCGCGAAATCGGGCATCAGCACTTTCAGCCGGCCGTCCGCGAGCTCGGCGGCCACGCGGTAGCGCGGCACCTGCACCAGCCCGAGCCCGGCCACCGATGAGCCCGTGTAGAGATCGGTGCCGGTCACCGAGACGGTTGCCGGCAGGTCCACGGTCGTCACCCGGCCGTCCACCGTGAATTCGAGCGGCACCACCTTGCCCGTGCCGCTGGAGATGTAGTTGACCGCGCGGTGCGAGGCCAGCGCTTCGATGCTGTTGGGCTCGCCGTAGCGCGCGAGGTAGTCGGGGCTCGCGACCGTCACCTGCGGCAGCAGCGCGACGCGCCGCCCGACCATCGACGAGTCCTGCAGCGTGCCCGCGCGCAGCACGCAGTCGACGCCTTCGCGCACGAGGTCGACCAGCCGGTCGTCCTCGCCGATGTGCAGCTGCAGCTCCGGGTAGCGCGCGAGAAAGCCCGGCAGCGCCGGCACCACGAAGTGCCGCGCGAGCGTGCCCTGCAGGTTCACGCGCAGCAGGCCCTTGGGCGCCTCGTTGCGAAACGATCCTTCGGCCTCTTCCATGTCGGCCAGCAGGCGCACGCAGCGGCGGTAATAGGCCTCGCCGTCCTGCGTGAGGCGCACGGTGCGGGTGGTGCGCTCCAGGAGGCGCGTGCCGATGCGTTCTTCCATGCGCTTGATGAGCGTGGTGACGGTGGCGCGCGGGATCTGCAGGTCTTCGGAGGCCTGCGTGAAGCTCTGGCGCTCGGCGATGCGCACGAAGGCCTGCATTTCCTGGAAGCGGTCCATGGGGGCGCGCGTGCTGGCTATTGTTTAAGTGAATGGAATTGTATTGGCGATTGGCGGGTGATTATCTTTTGGACGGAACGATCGATCATTCGTCTCACCAACCAACCACTGCAAAGGAATCGCACCATGACCACCACCAGCAACACCACCAGCAACGCCCGGGTCGCCATCGTCACCGGCGCATCGCGCGGCATCGGCGCCGCCGTCGCGCAGCGCCTCTCGAAGGACGGCTTTGCCGTCGCCGTCAACTACGCCACGGGCTCGGCGCAGGCCGATGCGCTGGTCGCCGAACTCACGGCGGCCGGCGGCAAGGCCATCGCGGTCAAGGCCGACGTGGCCAGCGCCGACGAAGTGCGCGCCATGTTCGACACCGTCGAGGCGCAGCTGGGCAAGGTCGACGTGCTGGTCAACAACGCCGGCGTGCTCAAGACCGTGCCGCTGGCCGACCACACCGACGCGCTCTACGACCAGACCTTCGACATCAACGTGCGCGGCACCTTCAACACACTGCGCGAAGCGGCCACGCGGCTGAACGAGGGCGGGCGCATCGTCAACTTCTCGAGCACCACGCTCGCGCTGAACATGCCCGGCTACGCGATCTACAACGCCACCAAGGCGGCGGTCGAGGCCTTCACGCACGTGTTCGCCAAGGAGCTGCGCGGCCGCAACGTCACGGTGAACGCCGTGGCGCCGGGCCCGATCGCGACCTCGCTCTTTCTGGACGGCAAGACCGACGAGCAGATCCAGGCCTTCGCCAAGATGCCGCCGCTGCAGCGCCTGGGCCAGCCGGAGGACATCGCCTCGGTGGTGGCCTTCCTGGCCGGTCCCGATGCGGGCTGGGTCAACGGCCAGATCCTGCGCGCCAACGGCGGCGTCGCCTGAAACCTTTCACTTCTTCATTCACGCACTCAATCCAACCTTTCGGAGAAACACCATGCAAAAGCAAATCATCCTGGTCACCGGCGCAGGCACCGGCATCGGCAAGCTCAGCGCGCAATCGCTGGCCGAAGCCGGCCATGTGGTCTACGCGTCGATGCGCGACATCGCGGGCCGCAACAGTGGCCGCGCCGCGGAGATGCGCAGCCATGCCGCGGCCAAGGGCCTGCAGCTGCACCCGCTCGAACTCGACGTGCTCTCGCAGGCATCGGCCGATGCCGCCGCCGCCACCATCGTGCGCGAGCAGGGCCACATCGACGTGGTGATGCAGAACGCCGGCCACCTCGTGGTCGGCCCGACCGAGGCCTTCACGCCGGAAGAAATCGTCAAGGTGTTCGACACCAACGTGCTCGGCGCCCAGCGCGTGAACCGCGCGGTGCTGCCGTACCTTCGCAAGCAGGAGTCCGGCTTGATGCTGTGGATCAGCAGCAGCACGACGAAGGGCGGCTTCCCGCCGTTCATGGGCCCCTACGGCGCAGCCAAGGCGGCGATGGATTCGCTGGCCGTCACGCTGGCCTACGAGATCGCGCGCTTCGGCATCGAGACCTCGATCATGGTGCCCGGCGCCTTCACCCAGGGCACCGACCATTTCCCGAGCGCCGGCAAGCCCGCCGACGCTGCCACCACCGCCGCCTACGGCCGCTACGACGGCGTGATGGACCAGATCGGCCAGAGCCTCTCGGCGCTGATGCCCGACGACGCCGATCCGCAGGCCGTGGCCGACGAGATCGTGCGCATCGTGGGCCTGCCGGCCGGCCAGCGCCCGATGCGCTCGGTGATCGACTTCGTGGGCGACGGCGCCAGGGAAGTGTTCGAGGTGTCGGAGCGCGTGCGGATCGAATTCGCGCACCGCATCGGCATGGGCGACCTGCTCGAAGCGAAGATCAAGCGCTGAAAGCCGGGGAGGGCGTCACGAAAATCCGGTGGATCTTCCTGTCCAATAGCGGCATGGACTATCCACCGAACGAGCTCGCGGAGCGCCTGACCGAACTCGAAATCAAGTCGAGCTACGCCGACGACCTGCTGGAGCAGCTGAACATGACGATCTACCGGCAACAGCAGCAGATCGACAGCCTGATCCAGCAGGTGGCGCACCTGCGGCAGCAGACCCAGAACGCGGGGCAGGACGGCGCGGCGCGTAACTTGCGCGACGAGCTGCCGCCGCACTATTGAAAGAGAAAGCTCAGCCGTGCGAGTGCCAGAGCACGGCGAAGAAATGGCAGGTGCTGCCGGCCAGCACGAAAAGGTGCCACACCGAATGGGCGAAGCGCACCTTGTTGTCGAACAGGAAGACCACCGCGCCAGCCGTATAGAACAAGCCGCCCGCCACGAGCCACCCAAGCCCCGCTGGTGACATGCGCTCGTACAGCGGCACCGCCGCCATCAGCGCCATCCAGCCCATCGCCACATAGAGGCCGGTCGACCACAACGGGTGCTGCAACCGGTTGAAGAGCTTGGCGCCCACGCCGAGCGCGGCGGCCGCGCAGATCGCGCCGAACAGCGTCCAGCCCCATGGCCCGCGCAGCACGCCGAACAGGAAAGGCATGTAGCTGCCCGCGATGAACAGGTAGATGGCTGCGTGGTCCAGCCGGTTGAACCAGGCCTTGGCGCGGCCGATCGGCAGCGCGTGGTACAGCGTGGAGATCAGATACAGCACTATGGCCGTGCCCGCGAAGAGCGAGACGCCGACCACGCTCGCGGCCTGGCCCTTCTGCGCGGCGCTGTAGACCAGGATCGGCAGCGAGGCGATCGCCAGAGCCAGCCCGAGGCCGTGGCTCAGGGCATTGAAGAGTTCTTCCATCGCGGTCTGGTCGCGGGCCGCGGAGGCCGGCTTCTTCGAGTCGGCGGGAAAGGGCTGCGTGTGCACGGGCGGGTTATTCGTCATCAGGAACAGAACCTCTGGAATCGGTTTTGGTTCCGCAATTCGCGCGAAACCGGCAGATCATGTTACTTGACCTGTTGTTTGCCGAGTTTGCGCGCCAATGTGCGCCGATGCATGCCGAGCCGCCTTGCGGTCTCGGAGATGTTGAAGCCGGTCTCGGCCAGCATCTCGTGGATGCGCTCCCACTCGAGCGTCTTGATCGAGGTCGAGCGGTTGGTCAGCTCCACCTCGGTGGTGCCGGCGGCGCGGCCGAAGGCGGCCTCGATGTCGTCGGTGTTCGAGGGCTTGGCCAGGTAATGGCAGGCGCCCAGCTTGATGGCTTCCACGGCGGTGGCGATGCTCGCGAACCCCGTGAGCACCACGATCAGCATCTTCGGGTCGTGCTGGTGGAGCATCTGCACGCAGGCCAGGCCCGAGGCCTCGCCGTTGAGCTTCAGGTCGACAACCGCATAGCCGGGCGATTGGTCGGGCGGCCGGGTTTCCAGCAGCGCCTGGACCTCGTCGGCATTGCTCGCGTGCATCACCGCATAGCCGCGGCGCTCGAAGGAGCGGCTGAGCGTGCGCGCGAAGGCGCCGTCGTCCTCGACGATCAGCAACTGGCGGGGGGCTTCGGCGGTTTCGGTCATGGCTTTGCTTTGGCGATGGGCTCGAGGGGCTCGGCCGGCGCGACTTCTTCGTCGTCGCCTTCCTCCTCTTCGAGCACGATGGCCGCGAGCGGCAGCGTGACGGTCACGATGGCGCCGCCCTCGGGCCGGTTGCGCGCCGCGACGCGCCCGCCCAGGGTGCGCGCCACGTTGGCCACCAGGAACAGCCCGAGCCCGCCGCCCGGTCGGCCCTTGCTCGACTGGTAGGGCTTGCCGAATTCCTTGAGGATGGCCGGCAGGAAGCCCGGGCCAGCATCGGTGACCGTGATCGTCAGCGCGTCGGCATCGTGCGACGCTTCGAGGCGCAGCCAGTGCGGCGAGGCTTCCAGGGCGTTGTCGAGCACGTTGCAGATCATCTGCTTGAAGGCCGAGTCGGAGACCATGGGCAGGTCCTGGCCGAAGCGGTTGTCGTAGTCGAACTCCTCGACCGGGCGCGTGGTGCGCCATTCCTCCACGAGGTCATCGAGGAAGGTGCTGACTGTGGTTTCCTCGGACGATTCGCCGCGCGCCTCGCCGGCCGACAGGAGGATGCCGCTCACGATGCTTTTGCAGCGCTGGATCTGCAGTTCCATCTCGGCCACCTCGGTCAGCAATTCGGGGTCGGAGCTGAAGTGCGGCAGCCGGCGCCAGTCGCCCAGGATCACCGCCAGCGTGGCGAGCGGCGTGCCCAGCTCGTGCGCTGCGCCCGAGGCGAGCAGGCCCATGCGCACGATGTGCTCTTCTTCCGAGGCGCGCTGGCGCAGGTCTGCGAGGCGCGCATCGCGCGCGCGCAGGTTGCCGCTGATGCGGGTGATGAAGATCACCAGCAGCGCCGCGTTGAGCGCAAAGCACACCAGCATGCCCTGGATGTAGGGGCTCCAGAGGCCCCGGTGGTGGTCCAGCGGCAGCGCGAGCGGGCGCGAGAACAGCGCCAGCCCCGCGAAGCACAGGCTGGTGATGACCACGATGGTCCAGGTCGACCAGGCCTTCAGCAGCACCGCGCCCAGGATCACCTGCAGCAGGTACAGAAAGACGAAGGGGTTGGTCGCGCCGCCGCTCAGGTAGAGCTGCGCCGTGAGCGTGGTCACGTCGACCAGGAGCGCGAGGAAGAGCTCGCCATTGGTCACCCGGCGGTGGGTGCGCGAGCGCAGCAGGCTCACCATGTTGAAGAGCGCAAGGCAGGTGAGCACCTGCAGCATGTTGTCCAGCGGCAGCCGGATGCCGAAGCCGTAGTGCACCACCAGGATGGTGGCCACCTGCCCGACCACCGCGAACCAGCGCAGCTGGATCAGCTGCTGCATGTTCTTGTGGCCGGTGGCGTTGTCCAGGCTCGCCACGCCGGCGCGCGGGGCGTGCAGCTCGCCCGCGACCGCTGCCACGGTTTCAGTCGCGATGCGCATCGGGGCGGGGGCGGGGGTCGGCATGGGCCGCATTTTCGCCGCTGCCGCCGGCAACCCTTGCAGAGCGCCTGCGCCCGTCGCGCCAGACGAACCACGCCGCGCCCAGCACCATCAGCGCGAGGCCGTACCAGGTGAGGGCGTAGACGAGATGGCTGTTGGGGAAGGCGATGACCGTGAGGCCGCGCACCGGATAGCCGGCTGTCTCGGCAGACAGCGACGGATCGGCTTCGGCATCGACGAAGTAGGGCGCCACGTCACTCAGTCCGCGTGCCGCGCCGATGGCCTGCACGTCGCGCGAGAACCAGCGGTCCGCGGCGGGCTCGTTCTTGCGCAGGAATCCGCCCTTGGGCTCGGTGATGCGCAGCAGGCCGGCAATGGTGACTTCGCCCTTGGCCTCGGTGGCCGCGCGGCTCGCGCGTTCGCGCGCTTCGGGTGGCACAAAGCCGCGGTTGACCAGAATCACCGTGCCGTCGGCCGCTTGCAATGGGGTCAGCACCCAGAAGCCGGCGCCCAGCCGCGTGCTGGCTTGCGTGAGGGTTTCCTTGTCGTGCAGGAAGGTGCCGGTGACGTGCAGGTGGCGGTATTCGTCATTGGCCGCGCTCACTTTCGGCCAGTCGGCGCGCGCGGGGGGCTCGGCGGCCGGGGCGTGCACGCGCTGGTCGACGCGGGCGATGAGATCGAGCTTCCAGGCCCTGCGCTCGACCTGCCAGGTGCCGAGCGCGAAGAAGCCGGCAAAGGCCAGCAAGGCAAGGGCTGCCAGCGCGAACCGTTTCACGATGCGAGTCCTTCGGTCTTCGCCACCCGTTCGGGCTGAGCTTGTCGAAGCCTCGCGCCCGCCAGAAGCAGCCCTTCGACAGGCTCAGGGCGAGCGGTTTTCATCACCTCAGGGCATGTTCTTCATGTCGTGCACCGACATCGGCATCATGTTGGTGTTCATGTGGTACATGACCCACAGCGAGCCGGCCAGCGTGATGACCACGAGCACGATCGTGAAGATCAGCGCCAGCATGTTCCAGCCGCTCTCGGACTTGGCGTCCATGTGCAGGAAATAGATCATGTGCACCACGATCTGCACGGCCGCGAAGCCCAGGATCACCAGCGAGGTGGTGTTTGCGCTGGGGATCACCTTGCCCATGACGAGCCAGAACGGAATCGCGGTGAGCACCACGGCCAGCACGAAGCCGGTCATGTAGCCCTTGAAGGTGCTGTGGCTCACGGGGCCGTCGTCGTGATGGTCGTCGTGGCCATCGTGTGCGCCATGGCCATGGCCATGTGCGGCGGCGGTGTCGGTGTGGGCGCTCATGCCATCGATCCCATCAAATACACAAAGGTGAAGACGCCGATCCACACGACGTCCAGGAAGTGCCAGAACATCGACAGGCACATCAGGCGGCGGCGGTTCGCGGCGGTGAAGCCG
Organism: Variovorax sp. AC194; assembly: GCF_979257995.1. NCBI lineage: Bacteria > Pseudomonadati > Pseudomonadota > Betaproteobacteria > Burkholderiales > Comamonadaceae > Variovorax > Variovorax sp. AC194. The sequence continues at coordinate 1,780,206 of NZ_OZ409823.1, forward strand.
TGCTTGGGCAGCTGGATCATCAGGACGATGAGCCAGATGATGCCGAAGCTCACGTGCAGCCCGTGGGTGCCCACCAGCGCGAAGAACGACGAGAGGAACGCGCTGCGCTGCGGGCCCGCGCCTTCGTGCAGCAGGTGCGCGAATTCGTAGAGTTCGAGGCCAATGAAGCCCGCGCCCAGCAGACCCGTGATGGCCAGCCACACGAGCACGCCGCCCATGCGCTTTTTCTGCATCTCGAGCATCGCGAAGCCGTAGGTGATCGACGACAGCAGGAGCAGCGAGGTGTTGATCGCCACCAGCGGCAGGTCGAAGAGATCAGCGCCCGAGGGGCCGGCCGCGTAGCTGCGGCCCAGCACGCCGTACACCGCGAACAGGCACGCGAAGATGAGGCAGTCGCTCATCAGGTAGAGCCAGAAGCCCAGCAGCGTGCCGTTCTCGGGGTGGTGGTCGTTGCCGACGTGGAACAGCTCGAACACGGGCGGCTTGCCGGTGTGGTCGCTGTGGGGGTGCACGCCCGCGGGCGTCTGGAGAGCGGTGGTATCAGACATGGGCAGCTCCCGAGACTCCCGAGACACCCAGGAGGCGCGTGCGTTCGCCTTCGGTGCGAACGACGTCTTCCGCGGGGATGTAGTAGTCGCGCTTGTAGTTGAAGGTGTGCGTGATCACGGCGACCAGCATGGCGACGAAGCCGACGCCCGCCACGAGCCACATCTGCCAGATCAACGCGAAGCCGCAGAGCGCCGCCAGGGCCGCGATGATGAAGCCGGCGCTGGTGTTTTTGGGCATGTGGATCGGGGTGAAGCCCTCGAGCGGACGCTCGTAGCCGCGGCGCTTCATGTCGGTCCAGGCATCGTTGTCATGGATGCGCGGCGTGAACGCGAAGTTGTAGGCCGGCGGCGGCGAGGAGGTCGACCATTCGAGCGTGCGGCCGTTCCACGGATCGCCCGTGGTGTCGCGCAGCGACTCGCGGCGGATGTAGCTCACCACCAGCTGGATGATGAAGGAGGCGATGCCCAGCGCGATCAGCACGGCGCCGAAGGCGGCGATCTGGAACCAGATCTGCAGCGACATGTCCTGGAAGTGGCTCATGCGGCGCGTGACGCCCATCAGGCCCAGGATGTACAGCGGCATGAAGGCGAACCAGAAGCCCACGATCCAGAACCAGAACGAGCACTTGCCCCAGAACGGATCCAGCTTGTAGCCGAAGGCCTTCGGGTACCAGTAGGTGATGCCGGCCAGCATGCCGAACAGCACGCCGCCGATGATCACGTTGTGGAAGTGGGCGATCAGGAACAGGCTGTTGTGCAGCACGAAGTCGGCCGGGGGAACGGCCAGCAGCACGCCGGTCATGCCGCCGATCACGAAGGTGATCATGAAGCCGATGGTCCACATCATGGGCAGCTCGTAGCGGATGCGGCCGCGGTACATGGTGAAGAGCCAGTTGAAGATCTTCGCCCCTGTCGGGATCGAGATGATCATCGTCGTGATGCCGAAGAACGAATTCACGCTGGCGCCCGAGCCCATGGTGAAGAAGTGGTGCAGCCACACGAGGTACGACAGGATCGTGATCACGACCGTGGCGTACACCATCGAGGCGTAGCCGAACAGGCGCTTGCCCGAGAAGGTGGAGACCACTTCCGAGAAGATGCCGAAGGCCGGCAGGATCAGGATGTACACCTCGGGGTGGCCCCAGATCCAGATCAGGTTCACGTACATCATGGCGTTGCCGCCCAGGTCGTTCGTGAAGAAGTTGGTGCCGACGTAGCGGTCCAGCGACAGGAGGGCCAGCACGGCGGTCAGCACCGGGAAGGCGGCGACGATCAGCACGTTGGTGCACAGGGCCGTCCAGGTGAAGACGGGCATCTTCATCATGGTCATGCCGGGCGCGCGCATCTTCACGATGGTCGCCAGCAAATTGACGCCAGAGAGCAATGTGCCCACCCCCGCTATCTGCAACGACCAGATGTAGTAGTCCACCCCCACGTCGGGGCTGAAGAGAATGCCCGACAGCGGCGGGTACGCGAGCCAGCCGGTCTTGGCGAATTCGCCCACGAACAGCGACGCCATCACCAGGCCCGCGCCGAAGGTGGTCATCCAGAAGCTGAAGTTGTTCAGGAACGGGAAGGCCACGTCGCGCGCGCCGATCTGCAGCGGCACCACGAAGTTCATGAGGCCCGTGACCAGCGGCATCGCCACGAAGAAGATCATGATCACGCCGTGGGCGGTGAAGACCTGGTCGTAGTGGTGCGGCGGCAGGAAGCCCGCGTTGTCGCCGAAGGCGAAGGCCTGCTGGGCCCGCATCATGATGGCGTCGGAGAAGCCGCGCAGCAGCATCACCAGGCCCAGGATGATGTACATGATGCCGATCTTCTTGTGGTCGATGCTGGTGATCCAGTCGCGCCACAGCGTGCCCCACACCTTGAAGTAGGTGATCGCGCCCAGGAGGGCGATGCCGCCGAGCACGACAGCGATGAAGGTCACGAGCAGGATGGGCTCGTGATAGGGAATCGCTTCCCAGGTGAGGCGGCCGAAGACGAGCTTCGTCAGGTCAAGGTTCGCAAGCATCGTGTCATTCTTCGGTGGTGCACATCGCGGTGACGTACTTACGCCGGGGCGAGTTGAGGGTGTCGGGTTGCCAGTTCGGAAGGGCGGCGGTGGCGACGTTGAAGGCGCCGGGCTTGCCCATGCCGCCGTCCGCGTCGATGGCCATCATCTGGCTCATGCACATCTTGTTGCGGTCGACGCAGCGGTTGAGGATGGCGTTGTACAGGTCGGCGTCGACGGTGGCGTAGTGGCGCACGGGCTCGCGCTCGCTCGGCACTTCCAGCTTCATGTAGCCCTCGCGGGTGAGCTCGCCCTCCTTGGAGGTCTTGGCCTTCTCGACCCACTTGTCGAAGTCTTCCTTGTTCAGGCCGTGGAACTTGAAGCGCATGCCCGAGAAGCCCGCGCCGCTGTAGTTGGCCGAGAAGCCTTCGAATTCGCCCGGCTTGTTGATGACGGCATGCAGCTTGGTCTCCATGCCCGGCATGGCATAGATCTGGCCGGCCAGCGCGGGGATGAAGAAGGAGTTCATCACCGAGGAGGCTGTGATCTTGAAGCTGATCGGCACGTCCACCGGCGCGGCCAGTTCATTGACCGTGGCGATGCCCTGCTCGGGATAGATGAAGAGCCACTTCCAGTCCAGCGCCACCACCTCGACCACCAGCGGCTTGGTCTCGGGCGAGATCTGGCGCTTGGCGTCCAGGCGGCTCAGGGGGCGGTAGGGGTCCAGCGTGTGGGTGCTGATCCAGGTGATCGCGCCCAGCGCGATGATGATCAGGAGCGGCGCCGCCCAGATCGCCAGCTCGAGCTGCGTGGAGTGGTCCCAGTCGGGGCTGTAGGTGGCCTCCTTGTTCGACTGGCGGTAGCGCCAGGCGAAGAAGATGGTCAGCCCGATCACCGGGATGATGATGATCAGCATCAGCACCGTGGAGACGACGATCAGGCGTCCCTGCTGGTTGGCGATGTCGCCGGAGGGGTTCATGAGCACCGTGTTGCAGCCCGCCAGGAAGGCGAGGGGGAGCAAGACGAGCCATCGGCGAAGGGAGTGGAGGGTGGGCATGCCGAAGAGAAAGAAAGAGGTGCGTGGGCTGCGCAAAGACTCCACAATCTACGACCAAAGGGCCTGGCCGCCTATTGGACGTTTTGTCCTATGGCGGGAATCCCCGTTCGGTGAGACGCTTGGAGCCTCTGTTCAATGGTCTACCTTTGTCACTGCCGGTGACACCCGAATTACAAAACGCAATGACGACGACGTCCAGCATCAGTCCGCAAGGCGCACAGCCTGTGCCGAACACGTCCGGAAACGGCGCCAGCCTGAACCAGAGCGGCGACGCCGATCACTCGCACATCGCCCCGGGCGAGATCGCGGTCGGCGTGATCATCGGCCGCGCTTCCGAGTATTTCGACTTCTTCGTCTACGGCATCGCCTCGGTGCTGGTGTTCCCGTACGTATTCTTCCCGTTCGAGCAGCGCCTGGAGGGAATCCTTTACGCGTTCGTGGTCTTCTCGTTCGCCTTCATTGCACGGCCGTTCGGAACTGTCATCTCGATGGCCATCCAGCGACGATTCGGGCGCGAGACCAAGCTCACGATCGCGCTCTTCCTCCTGGGCACCTCCACCGCCGGCATCGCCTTCCTGCCGGGCTACGACAGCATCGGCTTCACCGCGATCGTGCTGCTGTCGGTGTTCCGCTTCTGCCAGGGCCTGGCACTCGGCGGCTCGTGGGACGGCCTGCCCTCGCTGCTGGCGCTGAACGCCCCGCCGAACCGCCGCGGCTGGTACGCCATGCTGGGCCAGCTGGGCGCGCCCATCGGCTTTTTCATCGCCAGCGCGCTGTTCGCCTTTCTCTATGCGAGCCTGTCGATCAAGGACTTTCTCGACTGGGGCTGGCGCTACACCTTCTACGTGGCCTTCGCGATCAACGTGGTGGCGCTCTTCGCGCGCCTGCGCCTGGTGGCCACCGAAGAGTATTCGCGCCTGCTCGAAGAGCGCGAACTGCAGCCCACCAGCGTGGTCGAGCTGACCCGCTCGCAGGGGACCAACCTCTTGATCGGCGCGTTCGCCGCGCTCGCGAGCTACGCGCTGTTCCACCTGATCACCGTGTTCCCGCTCTCGTGGATCACGCTGTACTCGGACCAGTCGATCACCGAATTCCTGGTGGTGCAGATGATCGGCGCGGTGTTCTGCGCCGGCGGCATCGTGGCTTCGGGCCTGATCGCCGACCGCGTGGGACGCCGTTTCACGCTGGGCGGCCTGGCCGCGCTGATCGCGGTGTTCAGCGGCTTCGCGCCCACGCTGCTCGATGGCGGCCGCCTCGGGCAGGACGTGTTCATCCTGCTGGGCTTCGTGCTGCTGGGCCTCTCGTACGGCCAGGCGGCCGGTGCCGTGACCTCGAACTTCGAGCCCAAGTACCGCTACACCGGCGCAGCGCTCACGGCCGACCTGGCCTGGCTCATCGGCGCCGCGTTCGCGCCGCTGGTGGCATTGGGTCTGTCGGCGCACTTCGGGCTGGCGTACGTCAGCGTCTACCTGCTCTCGGGCGCGGCCGGCACGCTCGCGGCGCTGGGGCTGAACCGGGCGCTGGTGCGCGACTGACCTCGCCGAAGCTGTCGATGAAAAGGGGCCGCTCGGCCCCTTTTTCTTTTCCGTGATCGGGGCGCGTGGTGGCTTAGGATTCGCCCATGTTCGCCGCCGCCATCTTCGACATGGACGGGCTGCTCATCGACTCGGAGCGGCCCATCATGGCCGCCTGGATCGAAGCGGCCCGCACGCTCGACATCGAGCTTTCACACACCCAGTACCTGCAGGTCGTGGGCCTCGCCACCGTGGAGTCCGAGGTGATCCTCGGCACGCTGCTCGGCGGACCCGAGGCCTACCGCCATGCGATCGCGCATGTTCGCAAGCTCTTGCAGCTGGAGCGCTCGGACGGCACACCGCTCTTTCCCATCAAGCCCGGCGCGGCGGAGTTTCTCGCGGCATTGCGCCAGCGCGGCACGCGCTGCGCGGTGGCGTCGTCGTCCACCAGCGGGCAGATCCAGGCCTGCCTCGGGAGCCTCGACGTGCTGCATCACTTCGATGCCTTCGCGGGCGGCGACGAGGTGGCGCGCGCCAAGCCCGATCCGGCGCTCTACCTGCTCGCGGCTTCGCGCCTGGGCGTGGACCCGTCGCAGTGCATCGCCTTCGAGGACAGCGAGAACGGCGCCAAGGCCGCGCTGGCCGCGGGCCTGCGCGTGGTGATCGTTCCGGACCTGAAGCACCCGCCCGCATCGATCGTCGAGCGGGCGTTCCATGTGCTCGCGTCGCTGCACGACGCGACGCCGCACCTGCCGCGCTGGTTCCCCGGCGAACTGCTGCAGCCGTGATCCGGCGCGCGCTGCGCCGAGCCGCATGCGCGGCACAGGCCGCCGCGCCCTCGCTCACGCCATCGGCGGCAGGCCGGCGAGCAGCTTGTCCAGCGTGATCGGATAGTCGCGCACCCGCACGCCCGTCGCGTTGTAGACCGCATTGGCCACCGCGGCCGCGACGCCGCACATGCCCAGCTCGCCCACGCCCTTGGCCTTCATCGGCGAAGAGATCGGGTCCGTCTCGTCCAGGAAAATCACGTCCTGGTGCGGGATGTCGGCATGCACCGGCACCTCGTAGCCGGCCAGGTCGTGGTTGACGAAAAAGCCATGGCGCTTGTCGAGCGCCAGCTCCTCCATGAGCGCGCCGCCCACGCCCATCGTCATCGCGCCGATCACCTGGCTGCGCGCGGACTTCGGGTTGAGGATGCGGCCCGCGGCGCACACCGCCAGCATGCGCCGCACGCGGATCTCGCCGGTCGCCGCATCGACGCCGACTTCCACGAAGTGCGCCCCGAACGTGGACTGCTGGTACTTCTTGTCCAGGTCACCGTACTCGATGCCGTCTTCGGCCGAGAGGCCTTCGGCGCCCGCGGCTTCGGCCAGGGCCACCGAGCGCCCGCCGGCGCGCACCATGCCGTCCGAGAATTGCGCCTCGCCGGCGGGCAGGCCCAGCTTGCCCGCCACCGCTTCGCGCAGCTTCATGCACGCGGCATAGACGCCCGAGGTCGAGTTGTTGGCGCCCCATTGCCCGCCCGAGCCGGCCGAGACCGGATAGGCCGAATCCCCCAGCCGCACCGACACCTTGTCCAGCGTCACGCCCATGGTTTCGGCCGCGGTCTGCGCAATGATGGTGTACGACCCGGTGCCGATGTCGGTCATGTCCGTCTCCACCGTGACCATGCCCCGGTTGTCCAGCCGCACGCGCGCGGCCGACTTGGTGAGCAGGTTGTTGCGGAACGCGGCGGCCACGCCCATGCCGACGAGCCAGCGCCCGTCGCGCCGCTGGGCAGGCGCCGCATTGCGCTGGCTCCAGCCGAAGCGCTCGGCGCCCATGCGCAGGCATTCGTTCAGCCGGCGCTGGGAGAAGGGGCGCTCGGGCTTCTCGGGATCGACCTGCGTGTCGTTGAGCACGCGAAACTGCACCGGGTCGAGCTTGAGTTTTTCGGCCATCTCGTCCATGGCGATCTCCAGCGCCATCAGGCCCGGCGCCTCGCCGGGCGCGCGCATGGCATTGCCCTCGGGCAGGTCGAGCACGGCCAGGCGCGTGGTGGTCAGGCGGTTGGCGCCGGCGTACAGCAGCCGGGTCTGGTTGACCGCCGTCTCGGCCTGCCCGCCGGGCAGGTCGCCCGACCAGCCTTCGTGCGCGATGGCGGTGATGCGCCCGTCCTGCGCTGCGCCGATGCGGATGCGCTGGATCGTGGCCGGCCGGTGCGTGGTGTTGTTCATCATCAGCGGCCGCTGCAGCGCCACCTTCACCGGGCGCTTGGCCGCGCGTGCGCCGAGCGCGGCGAGCACCGCGTCCGCCCGCACGAAGAGCTTGCCGCCGAAGCCGCCGCCCACGAAGGGCGAGACCAGGCGCACCTTGTCCTTCGCGATGCCCAGCGTCTTGGCGACGTCGCCGACGCCCCAGGCGATCATCTGGTTGGAGGTCCAGATCGTCAGCTTGTCGCCCTGCCACTGCGCGATGGAGGCGTGCGGCTCCATCATCGCGTGCGATTCGTCGGGCGTGGTGTAGGTGGCGTCCAGCTGCACAGGCGCCGCGGCGAATGCGCCCGCGAAATCGCCGGTCTTGGTCTGCGGCTCGCCCGAGAACGGATTGGGCTTGGGCATCTGCGCGCCCTCCTTCTCTGCGGCCAGGTCGAAGCGGCCGGGCGAACGCTCGTACGCGATGCGCACCAGCTGCGCCGCGGCGCGCGCCTGCTCGAAGGTGTTTGCGACCACCAAGGCCACCGCCTGGTGGTAGTGGTCGACCTCGGGGCCTGCGAGCAGCTTGGCGGTGTTGAAGTCGCCCTTGCCCAGCTTGCCGGCGTTGCGCGCGGTGACGATCGCCAGCACGCCAGGTGCGGCTTGCGCGGCGGCCAAGTCGATCGAGGCGATGCGGCCCTTGGCGATGCCTGCGCCCACGACATAGCCGTAGGCCGCGCGCGGCACCTCGGTGTTGCGTTCGTAGGCGTAGCGCGCGGTGCCGGTGGTCTTGAGCGGACCGTCGATCCGGTCGGTCGGCTTGCCGATGACCTTCAGCTGGTCGATCGGGTTGGTGGTGGCGGGTGTGTCGAATTTCATGCTCAGCTCCTGGCCTGTGCCAACGCCGCGGCCAGCGCGCGCTCGGCCAATGGCAACTTGAATGCGTTGTCGTGCGTCGGCTGCGCGTCCGCGAGCAGCGTGGCGGTCACCGCCTTGGCGCCTTGCGGCATCGCGGCCTCCGCCGCTTCCACGCGCCACGGCTTGTGCGCGACACCGCCCAGCGCAACGCGCCCCGATCCATCGCGCTGCACGATGGCCGCGACCGAAACCAGCGCGAAGGCGTAGGAGGCCCGGTCGCGGACCTTGCGGTAGATGTGCGTGCCGCCGATGGGCTTGGGCAGCGTGACGCCGGTGATGAGCTCATCCCGCTCGAGCGCCGTCTCGATGTGCGGCGTGTCGCCGGGCAGGCGATGGAAGTCGGCGATCGGGATCACGCGCGTGCGTCCGTCGGGGCGAACCGTTTCCACTGCCGCGTCCAGCACGCGCATCGCCACCGCCATGTCGCTCGGGTTCGTCGCGATGCAGGCCTTGCTGCCGCCGACGACCGCGAGCTGGCGCGTCACCCCGCCGATGGCGCTGCAGCCGCTGCCGGGGCGGCGCTTGTTGCAGGGCTGGTCGGTGTCGTAGAAGTAGGCGCAGCGCGTGCGCTGCAGCAGGTTGCCCGCGGTCGTGGCCTTGTTGCGCAGCTGGCCCGAGGCGCCCGCCAGGAGGGCCCGCGAGAGGATGCCGTAGTCGCGCCGGATGCGCTCGTCCGCGGCCAGGTCGGTGTTGCGCACCAGGGCGCCGATGCGAAGGCCGCCCTCGGGCGTCGGCGCGATCCGGTCCAGCGCCAGGCCGTTCACGTCCACCAGGTGCACCGGGGCCTCGATCTGCAGCTTCATCAGGTCCAGCAGATTGGTGCCGCCGGCGATGAACTTGGCGCGGGGGTTCGCGGCAATCGCCGCCGCGGCCTGCGTGGCCGATTGCGCGCGCTCGTAGGTAAAAGGTTTCATGCCCGGCTCCCGGCCACCTCGGTGATGGCTTCCACGATGTTGGAATAGGCGCCGCATCGGCAGATGTTGCCGCTCATGCGCTCGCGAAGCTCCTCGGCCGAGAGGATCGGCCTGACCGTGAGATCGGCGCTCACATGGCTCGGCACGCCGCGCTTGACCTCGTCGATCACCCCCACGGCCGAGCAGATCTGGCCCGGCGTGCAGTAGCCGCACTGGTAGCCGTCGTGCTTGACGAAAGCGGCCTGCAGCGGGTGCATGTTCTGCGGCGTGCCCAGCCCCTCGATGGTGGTGACCTGCGCGCCGTCATGCATGACCGCGAGCGTGAGGCACGAATTGATCCGCCTTCCGTCCACGATCACCGTGCAGGCGCCGCATTGGCCGTGGTCGCAGCCCTTCTTGGTGCCGCTCAGGTGCAGGTGCTCGCGCAAGGCGTCCAGCAAGGTGGTGCGGGTGTCCAGCTCCAGCGGGTGCGCCGTGCCGTTGACGTTCAGCGACAGCTTCATCCGGGGCGAGGGGCCCGCCGGTGGCGCGCTCGAGGCCGGCGCGGCCACGGCGGGCGTGGGCGACGACACCGCGGCCGCGGTGGCGGTCGCGGCGCTGACGATGAGGGCGTTGCGTCGCGAGATCAAGGGGATCGTGGGGCTTTCCATGGGGGCTCCTGTCGTTCGGGGTTCGGAGGGGGCGGATGCGCGTCGGCAATCACTGCTGATATCGCGAGCCTGCTGCGATGGCAATAGGAGACCGGCTGCTCTTGCCGGTCGATTTGCCGACATCGTGGGGCGCGGCTGGGCGCGGGCCCTTCAGGGCATTCTTCTGGAGCGGGTCGCGCATCGATAGCGCATTTCGCTCCTTTTCTTGCCTATTCCGATGAACTCGCAGTTGCTCCGGCCACGTGCAGCGCCCCATGCAGCGCCTCGTTCCCGCCACCGCCCCGCAGCACCTCGACGTCTCTCTTGGGCGGTGCGCCGAACAGCCGGCTGTATTCGCGGCTGAACTGCGACGGGCTTTCGTAGCCGACCTTGAAGGCGGCGGTGGCTGCGTCGAAGTGTTCGTTCAGCATCAGGCGCCTGGCCTCGTTCAGCCGCAGCCATTTCTGGTACTGCAACGGGCTCATCGCGGTGAGCTGGCGAAAGTGATGATGGAACGTGGGCGCGCTCATCTGCACGCGGCCCGCCAGGTCTTCCACGCGAAGCGGCGAGGCGTAGTTCAGCTTGAGCCAGTCGATGGCCCTGGCGATCCGGTGGCCCTGCCCGTCCACCGCGGCGATCTGGCGCAGCTTGGCGGACTGGTCGCTCAGCAGCAGCCGGTAATGGATTTCGCGGTGGATCAATGGCGCGAGAACCGGAATCGCGTCGGGTTCATCGAGCAAGTCCAGCAGCCGCGCGATGGGCGCCAGCAGCGAGGGCGTTGCCGTGCCGATTCCCACGCCGATGCCCAGCTCGGCGCGGCGGCCACGGTGCGGCTGCAGGCCGCCTTGCGCGGCCAGTTCGGCCAGCGTGCGCACGTCCAGCTTCAGCACCATGCCCAGGCACGGCTGCGCCGCACTCGCGCTGCGCACCTCGGAGTTGGCGGGCATGTCCAGCGAGGTGACGAGAAAGCGCGAGGTGTCGTACGGGTAGGCCGCGCCGCCCACCCACATCTGCTTGGCGCCCTGCGCAACGAGCACGATGCTGGGCTCGATCATGCAGACGACAGGCGGCGCGGGCGCGTCGCGCCGAAAGAAGCTCAGGCCGGCGATCGGCGTGTCGCAGTCGCCCATGCGCGGCATGCGCGCGCCGATGATCCGCGCCATCGCTTCATGCGGCGATGTGCTTGGAGCGAGGGTGTCGTGGGGACCGGGCGTCATGTCGGCGAGGCTTGCGCGAGCACTCTACCCGCGGGCCCGTGCGCGATCCACAAAAAGCGTGCGTCCTCAGAGGAACAGGCAAGAAATCCAGCGGTGTGCGCAATCCCCGAGCATCGCTTGCGCGAGCCCGGCTCAGAGCACTTCGTCGCGCAGTTGCGGAAACACCTTCGAGACCTTCGCGAGCAGGTAGTCGCCGTAGCGCCCGCTGAAGGCGTGCACATTGGCGCGGTCCCAGCGCTCGGCGCTGTCGTCGCGCGCCTGGGCGCCCGCGAGCCCGTCGATGCGCTGCACGCGCGCCTCGAAATTCGGATCGAAGAACAGCGGAAACGACAGCCGGTCGCGTCCCGAGGTATTGCGCTTGACGCGGTGCGGCGTCGACTTGTAGAGCCCGCCGGTCATGCGGTCGAGCATGTCGCCGATGTTGCAGACGAAGGAGCCCGCGATCGGCGGCGCGTCGATCCAGCCGCCGGGCGTGTGCACCGCGAGTCCGCCGACGTTGTCCTGGTGCAGGATGGTGAGCAGCCCGTAGTCGGTGTGCTCGCCCACACCCCATTGCACGTCGAGCCCTTCGGGCACGGGCTGCGAGGGGTAGTTGAAGAGGCGGAAGAGGATCAGCGGATCGGCCGTGTAGCGCTCGGCGAAGTACGCAGCGGGCAGGTCGAGGCTCAGCGCGATGCCTTCCATCAGGCGGTGACCGAGCTGCGTCACCGCGGCCATGTACTCGAGGATGGTCTCGCGAAAGCCCGGCACATCGGGAAAGAGGTTGGGCCCGTGCACCGGCGTCTTCGCCTGCACCAGCGGGTGCGTGGCGGGCAGCTCGGTGCCGAGGTAGAGGCCTTCCTTCCAGTCGGGCCGGCCCGAGGTCAGTTCGCCGCCGAGCGGGAAGAAGCCGCGCCACGCGCGCCCGCCGAGGGCCATGCGCCACTGCATCTTGGTTTCCTCGGCCAGTTCGAAGAATTGGTGGCTCAGGGCTTCGAGCCGCTGCACCAGCGCCGCATCGACGCCGTGACCCGTGACGTAGAAGAAGCCGTGCGCGCGGCAGGCGGCGCCGATCTGCGCGGCCACCTCGTCGCGCCCGGGCGCGCCGGCCACGAGCGGCGCGACGTCGATGAGGGGAAGGGATGCGTCGGTCATGCGTCTCTCGAAAAAGGCGAGCGGATGTCGGACAAAAACTGCTGCGCGCGCGGATGCTGCGGCCGGTTGAAGAAATCGTCGGGCGTCGCGCGCTCCAGCACCTTGCCCTCGTCCATGAAGATCACGCGGTCGGCCACCTCGCGCGCGAAGCCCATCTCATGCGTCACGCAGACCATGGTCATGCCGTCGCGCGTGAGGTCGCGCATCACCAGCAGCACTTCGCCGACCATCTCGGGATCGAGCGCGCTGGTGGGCTCGTCGAAGAGCATCAGCGGCGGCTGCATCGCAAGCGCGCGCGCGATCGCCACGCGCTGCTGCTGGCCGCCCGAGAGCTCGCTCGGCCACGCATTGGCCTTGTTGGCCAGGCCCACGCGGTGCAGCAGCGCCATCGCGCGCTCCTCGGCATCCTTGCGAGTGAGGCCGCGCAACTGCATCGGCGCCATCGTGCAGTTCTGCAGCACCGTGAGGTGCGGGAACAGGTTGAACTGCTGGAACACGAAGCCGATGCGTGAGCGGAACGCGTTCACGTCGGTGCCCGGCGCATGGATGTCCTGGCCGTCGAAAAGAATGCGGCCCGACTGGATCGGCTCCAGCCGGTTGAAGGTGCGGATCAGCGTCGACTTGCCCGAGCCCGAAGGCCCGCACACCACGACGACCTCGCCCTTGTGGATGGTCTCGTTGATGTCGACCAGGGCCTGGTAGCTGCCGTACCACTTGTTGACGTTCTGCAGTTCGATCATGCGGACACCTTGGGGGCCGAGGCGGAAGTGGAAGCGATGGTGGACATGCCGCGGCGCGCGAGCCGGCGTTCGAGCCAATAGGCGAAGCGCGACAGGCCGAAGCAAAGAACGAAATACGTGCCGCCCAGGATCAGGTAGATCTGCGCCGGCTTGGTGAACACCTGCGTGTTGATCTGCGTCGCGATGAACGACACTTCCGCCAGACCGATGATGTAGCCGAGCGACGTCTCCTTGATGGTCGAGACGAACTGGTTCACGAGCGAAGGCAGCATGCTGCGCAGCGCCTGCGGCAGCACCACCAGGCGCATCGCGCGGAAGTAACTCAGGCCCAATGCGCGCGCGGTCTCCATCTGCCCGCGCGGCAGGCCCTGGATGCCCGCGCGCACGATCTCGGCGAGGTAGGCGGCATCGAAGATCACGAGCGCAATCAGCATGGTGGTGAACTGGTCGGTCTTCACGCCCGTCACGCTGGGCAGGAAGAAGTAGGCCCAGAAGATCACCATCAGCAAGGGCAGGCCGCGCACCACGAACACGAAGCCCGTCACCGGCCAGCGCAGCCACCGCCACGGGCTCACGCGCGCCAGCCCCAGCACGATGCCCAGCGGCAGCGCGAGCACGAGGCCGCACGAGGCCAGCAGCAGCGTGAGCACCAGCCCGCCGAGCGGGCCGTTCGGGTACTGCCCGATGAGGAAGTAGACCCAGTAGTCGTTGATGATCTGCAGCATCGCGCGGGCGTCCTCAGATCGTTCGCACCGGGAAGCGGTGGTGGTACCAGGTCGCGAGACCCGTAATGGCCAGCGACACCGTCAGGTACGCCGCGCTCGCGAACGCGAACGACTCGAAGCTGCGGAAGGTCGCGCTCTCCACCTGCCCGGCCTGGTACATGAGCTCGGCCACGCCGATCACGGTGGCGATGGAGGTGTTCTTCCAGAGGCTCAGCGTCTGCGAGATGAGCGGCGGCACCGTCACGCGCAGCGCCTGCGGCAGCACCACGCGGCGCATGGTGTCCAGGTAGCTGAAGCCCAGCGCGCGGCCCGCCTCGAACTGCACCGTCGGGATCGCGCGGATGCCGCTGCGGATGTCTTCGGCCATGAAGGCGGCCGTGTAGAGCGCGAGTGCGACGATGGCGCTGTAGGCCTCGATGTGCCCCGCATAGAGCCATTGCTTGATGCCATCGGGCAACAGCTCGGGTGCGCCGAAATACCAGAAGAGCATGTGCGCGAGCAGCGGGATGTTGCGGATCGACTCCACGTACGCAAAGCCCAGCCAGCGCAGCGGCGCGATCGGCGAGAGGCGCAGGAGCGCCACCACCAGCGCGATGGGCAGCGCCAGCAAGAGCGAGGCCGCCAGCAATTGCAGCGAGAGCACGAGGCCCGCGACCAGCATGTCGTGGTACTTGCCGGTCAGCAGCAAGGAATAGTCGAACAGGGGCATGGGGGGCGACAGTATCACCGTCGCGGAGGGTGGGGCTCAAGCTCCCTCCCCCGCTGGGGGAGGGTTGGGGTGGGGGCACGGCGGCGATCGATGCGCCGCGGCGTGTTCAGAGGCCGTTTGCCCCCATCCCGGCCTTCCCCCAGAGGGGGAAGGAGAAATTCCAAAAACCGGTCAGTCGATCTTGTCGCTGTCGAACTTGAAGTCGCGCGTCTCGAAGCCCGAGGCGGTCGTCGGGCCATACCACTTCACGAAGATCTTCTGCGCCTCGCCCGACTTCTCGAGCTCGCGCAGCGTGTCGTCCACCACGGCCTTCAGGCCGCTCTCGCCCTTCTTGATGCCGATGGCCAGCGCCTCGGTGCTCAGGTTCTGCTTGAGCACCACGTACTGCGCCTTGGCCGGGCCGAGCTTGGCGTAGCTGCGCAGCAGCGCGGCCTCGTCGTCCACGTAGCCCACGCCCTTTCCTTGCTGCAGCGCCTGGAAGGCCTGCTGGCTCGTGTCGAAGGTCACGACCTCGGCCGTGGGCACGGCCTTGCGGATGTTGGGCTCCTGCGTGCCGCCGCGGATGGTCAGCACCTTCTTGCCGCCCAGCTGCGGAATGTCGGCGATGCCGCTGTCCTTCTTCACGATGGCCTTCTGGCCGGTCACGAAGGTGGTGAGGGAGAAGTCGATCTGCGCCTCGCGCTCCTTGTTGTGCGTGAGGCCCGCGGCCACCAGGTCCACGTGGCCCTGCTGCAGCTCGGGAATGCGCGCGGCCACGGCGATCTGCTTGAGCACCGGCTTCACGCCGATCTTCTTGGCGATGGCGTTCACCAGGTCGACTTCGTAGCCGACGATCTGGCGCGTCTTCGGATCGACGAAGGTGGCGGGCTCGTCGGTGCCGAGCACGCCGACCACGAGTTCGCCCTTCTTCTTGATGTCGGCGAGCTGGTCCGCGTGGGCGACGGTGCCCAAGAGGAAGGTGGAAGCGGCAAGGGCCGCGGCGAGCAAGGTGTGGCGCATGGTTGTTCTCTCTCCGGATGGAAATTCAGGGCCGAACCATAACAAGAAGCGCTGGGGATACTAAATCGTCAATCGCGATATGCATATACGCACGCAGATGCCGCTTCCAGGGCTGGGTTAAATTCGCAGCCGGGGCTCGCACCTTCGCCGCCCTTCGATATTCGATACTCCCGCCCATGCAGATTCAAGAAAAGCCGCCCGCCGGCACGCCCTTCGAGTGGATCGGCGGCGAACCGAAGGTGGAAGCGCTGGTCGAGCGCTTCTACGACCTGATGGACCTCGAACCCGCCTACGCGCAACTGCGCGCCGTGCACGGCACGAGCCTGGACAACGCGCGCCAGCGCCTCTTCTGGTTCCTGTGCGGTTGGCTCGGCGGGCCGCAGCACTACACCGACCGCTTCGGCCATCCGATGCTGCGCGCGCGCCACCTGCCGCAGAGCATTGGCGGCCACAGCATCGGCATCAAGGAACGCGACCAGTGGCTCGCCTGCATGGACCAGGCGATGGGCGAGACCGGCGTGCCCGATGACCTGCGCGCGCGCTTGCGTACGTCTTTCTTCCAGACCGCCGACTGGATGCGCAACCGCGGCGAATAAAACAGACCCCGACTTCCGAAAGCCTCTCCCTCATGAACCCCATCGTCATCATCGGCGGCGGCCACGCCGCGGCCCAACTCTGCGCGGGCCTTGCCGAAGCCGGGCAGGGCGCGCGCGTGCACCTGGTCTGCGAGGAGGCCTGCGAGCCGTACCACCGGCCGCCGCTGTCGAAGGCCTTCCTCAAGAGTGCCGAGGAAACCACGCAGCCGCACAAGGCCGCCGACTGGTACCGCGAAGCGGGCATCACGCTGCACCTGGGCGATGCGGCCGTGGCCATCGACCGCGAGGCGCACACCGTCACGCTGCGCTCGGGCGCGGTGCTGCCGTGGGAACGGCTGGTGCTCGCCACCGGCACGCGCGCGCGCCAGATGCCCGACCTGAAGCAGGGCCTTGAAAACGTCGCGAGCCTGCGCGCCGCCGACGAGGCGCATCGCCTGCGCGAACGTCTTGCGAATGCCGAGCAGGTCACGGTGCTCGGCGGCGGCTTCATCGGGCTCGAAGTGGCGGCCACTGCCAAGGCGCTCGGCAAGCGCGTGCAGGTGATCGAGAGCGCGCCGCGCCTCCTGGGCCGGGCCGTGTCGCCCGAGCTGTCGGCGCACGTGCTCGCGACGCATCGCGCGGCGGGCATCGACATCGTGCTCGGCGCGCAGACCGGCGCGTTCGAGGTCGAGGGCGATCGGCTGGTGTCGGTCCAGGTCAACGGCGTGAAGCAACCTGTGGACCTGCTGCTGCTCGGCATCGGCGCCGTGCCCGAGACCGCATTGGCGCAGGCCGCGGGCATCGAGTGCGCCGACGGCATCGTGGTCGACGGCCACATGCAGACCAGCGCCGCCGACGTGCTCGCCGTGGGCGACTGCACGCGCTTTCCCGATCGCCGCGCGGGCCGCGCGCTGCGGCTCGAATCGGTGCAGAACGCGAACGACCAGGCGCGCACCGCAGTCGCCACGCTGACCGGCGCGCCGCGACCGCACGATGCCGTCGCGTGGTTCTGGTCCGACCAGGGCGCGATGCGGTTGCAGATGGTGGGATTGATGCCGGCCGAAGGCACGCCGGGCCTCGCCAGCGTGCGCCGCCCCGGCCCCAAGCCCGAAGCATTCTCGCTGTTCCACTATGTCGACGGGCAGCTCGCGTGCGTCGAATCGGTCAATGCGCCGGTCGATCACATGATGAGCCGCAAGCTCCTTGAAGCGGGCCGCAGCCCTGACCCGGTGGCGATTGCGGATGCGACGGTGCCGCTGAAGAATCACCTGGCGTAGTGCATTGCTCCCCCGCTGGGGAGAGGGGTGGGACAGGGCACGATGGCGATCGATGCGCCGCAGCCTGTTCAAAGGCCGCTCGCCCCCATCCCGGCCTTCCCCCGGAAGGGGAAGGAGCAAGTCAAAGTCAGCGGCGCACGGGCGCCAGCAGCACCACCAGCGCCCCGGCACCACCTTCGGCCGGCTTGGCCTGCACGAACGCGATCACCTCGTTCTTCTGGATCAGCCAGCGCTGCGTCTTGGTCTTGAGCACCGGCTGCTTGCCCGGCGAGCCGAGCCCCTTGCCATGCACCACGCGCACGCAGCGCAAACCCTGCTTGTGCGATGTGCGGATGAAAGCGCCGAGCGCCTCGCGCGCCTCGTCGCTGCGCAGGCCGTGCAGGTCGACCTGCGCCTGGATCGACCAGTCGCCCTTGCGCAGCCGCGCCGTCACGTCCGTGCCGATGCCGGGGCGGCGAAAGCTCATGGCGTCGTCCACGTCCAGCAGCGTGGTCACGTCGAATTCGTCGGAGAGCGATTCGCGCAGCACGCGCTGCTCGTCCAGCTGGTGCTGCACCGGGATCGGCGCGGGCGGCTCGGGCGCGAGCGGCACCGCCGCCTTGCGGCGCAGCGGTTCGGTGGCGCCGATGGCGCGCGCGAACAGGTCTTTCTCGGCCGCGCGCTTGCGCTCGGCGGCCGCTTTGGCGGCGGCCTCGGCCGCTTCGCGCTCGCGCGCCTCGGCCAGCACGCGCTGCACCTGCTTGAGGTCGGCGAGGTTTTTGATCGAAGGGGGACGCGAGGCCATCAGAGCAATCCTTTTTCGGCCATCGAGAAGCTCTGGCCTGGGCTCACGATGACATGGTCGATCACGCGCACGTCCACCAGCGAGAGCGCGGCCCGGAGCGTCTGCGTGAGCGACTCGTCGGCGCGCGAGGGCTCGATGGCGCCGCTCGGGTGGTTGTGCGCCAGCACCACGGCCGCGGCCTGGTGGTGCAGGGCGCGCATGACGATTTCCCGCGGATAGACGCTCGCCTGCGTGAGCGTGCCGCGAAACAGCTCCTCCAGCACGATCAGCCGGTGCTGCACGTCGAGAAACAGCACCGCGAACACCTCGTGCGGCCGCGAGCCGATGTGCAGCTGCACATACTGCTTGACCGCCTCGGGCGAATCGAACACCGTGCGCTCCTTGAGCTGCTCGGCCATGGCGCGGCGCGCCAGCTCGAGCACCGCGATGAGCTCGGCGCGCTTGGCATCGCCCCCCATGCCCTTGACGATCTTGAGCTCCTCGGGCCCGGTGTGCAGCAGGCCCGAGAGGCCGCCGAAGCGCTCGAGCAGCTCCTGCGCCATCTGCAGCACGTTCTTGCCCGGCACGCCGGTGCGCAGCAGCAGCGCCAGCAGTTCGGCGTCGGCCAGCGCGCCAGCGCCCCGGGCGATGAGTTTTTCGCGCGGGCGGGCGTTGGCGGGGAGATCCTTGAAAGCCATCGGAACCTGGGGGGAATGTGGGGAAAGCCGGGGAAACCTTGGGCGGAACGGGTGGAAGCGCCCCGTCCGTAAAATGCAGTCCAGTTTATCGGGACACCCACCTTGTCTTTGCCTACCTCCGTTGCTCTCATGTCCCACGTCGTGACTTCCGGCTCCTTCCTGACCCTGCACTACCGGCTCGCCGGTCCGGCGGGCGACATCATCAACACCTTCGCCGACAAGCCCGCGACCCTGTCGCTCGGTACCGGCGAACTTTCGCCTGCCATGGAGCAGCGCCTGATGGGCCTGGAAGAGGGCACGCACGCCACCTTCGAGCTGCCTGCCGGCGAGGCCTTCGGCGACCGCAATCCCGAGATGCAGCAGTGGGTGGCCAAGAAGCTGCTCGCGCAGATGGGCGACCCCGACGAGAAATACGCGGTAGGCGACGTGGTGCAGTTCCCCACGCCCGACGGCACGGGCAGCTATGCGGGCGCGGTGATCGAATCGAGCGAAACCGCGGTGCGCTTCGACTTCAACCATCCGCTCGCAGGCCAACCCGTGACCTTCGAGGTCCAATTGATCGGGGTGCTATGAGCCGCCGGGCCGCTCCCAAGGCGAATGCCGCAGCGCGAAGCGCGGAGGTTGCCGAATGAACCCGGGCATCGAGGAGGTCATCCTCGCCGAGCCGCGCGGCTTCTGCGCGGGCGTGGACCGCGCCATCGAGATCGTCGAGCGCGCCATCGCCAAGTTCGGCGCGCCGATCTACGTGCGCCACGAGATCGTGCACAACACCTACGTGGTGAACGAACTCAAGGCCAAGGGCGCGATCTTCATCGAGGAACTGTCCGACGTGCCGCCCGGCGCCACGCTGGTGTTCAGCGCGCACGGCGTGAGCAAGGCGGTGGAGCAGGAGGCGCGCGACCGCGGCTTCGAGATCTTCGATGCCACCTGCCCGCTGGTGACCAAGGTGCACGTGGAGGTGGCCAAGCTCGCCAAAGAGGGCTACGAATTCATCATGATCGGCCATAAGGGACACCCCGAGGTCGAGGGCACGATGGGCCAGCTCTCCAGCGGCATCCATCTCGTGGAAGACGTGGCCGACGTCGCGAACGTCGCGCCGGCGCAGACCGACAAGCTCGCGGTCGTCACGCAGACCACGCTCAGCGTGGACGATGCCGCCGAGATCGCCGCCGCGGTGCGTGCGCGCTTTCCGAACGTGCGCGAGCCCAAGCAGCAGGACATCTGCTACGCGACGCAGAACCGCCAGGACGCGGTGAAGATCATGAGCCCGCAGGTGGACCTCGTGATCGTGGTGGGCAGCCCCACCAGCTCCAACAGCAACCGGCTGCGCGAGCTCGCACAGCGCCTGGGCACCGAGAGCTACATGGTCGATTCGGCAGACGAGCTCAAGCCCGAGTGGTTCGAGGGCAAGGGCCGCGTGGGCCTCACGGCCGGCGCCTCGGCGCCCGAGGTGCTGGTGCGCGAGGTGATCGACCGCGTGCGGGCCTTCGGCGCGGTGTCGGTGCGCAAGATGGACGGCATCGAGGAAACCATCAAGTTTCCGCTCCCCAAGGGCCTCAAGCTCGACGATATTCCGCCTCCGGGACACATCTCTTGAACATGCAAACGACCGACTGGCGCTCCGAGATCGAGAGCGCTTCCCGCAGGCTGCACGAACGCGCCGGCGAATTCCTGCGCGAGACGCCGCTGTGGAAGCTGCCCGCATCCGCCTTCGGCCTGGCCACCGCGCCGGGCGTCGAGGTGTGGCTCAAGCTCGAACACATGCAGGTGAGCGGCAGCTTCAAGGCCCGCGGCATGATGAACCGGCTGCTGGCCAACGACATTCCCGAGAGCGGCGTGGTCGTGGCGTCCGGCGGCAATGCCGGCATTGCCACGGCGGCTGCCGCCAAGGCGCTGGGCGTGCGCTGCCAGGTGTTTCTGCCCGGCGTTTCGCCCGAAGCCAAGCGTGCGCGCCTGCGGGCGCTGGGCGCCGAAGTGGTCGTGGTCGGCGAGCTGTATCCCGACGCGCTGGCCGCCTGCCTCTCGCGGCAGAAGGAAACCGGCGCGTTGCTCACGCACGCCTACGACCAGCCCGAAGTCGTGGCCGGAGCCGGCACGCTGGGCCATGAGATCGAAGTGCAGGGCGGCTTGCCCGATTCGGTGCTCGTGAGCGTGGGCGGCGGCGGCCTGATCGGCGGCCTCGCCGGCTGGTTCGAGAAGCGCGCCCGCGTGGTGGCACTGGAGCCCGAGAAGGCGCCGACGCTGTTCCGCGCGCGGGAAGCCGGCGAGCCGGTCGATGTCGACGTGGGCGGCATCGCGGCCGATTCGCTCGGCGCGCGGCGCATCGGCGCGATCTCCTGGGAGATCACGCAGCAGCAGGTGCAGGACGCATTGCTGCTGTCCGACGAATCCATCCGCGCCGCGCAGCAGTGGCTGTGGAAGGAACTGAAGCTCGCCGTGGAACCGGCCGCCGCGCTGCCGCTGGCGGCGCTGCAGACCGGCGCCTATGTGCCGCGCGAGGGCGAGAAGGTGTGCCTGATCATCTGCGGGGCGAACGTCGATCCGGCCACTGTCGCCTGAGGTCCTCGGGCCGGGGGAGGGCGCGTGCGTCGCGCCCACCTAAAATCCCCCCATGCTCGACATCACCCTGCTCCGAAAAGACCTGGCCTCCGCTGTGGCCGGCCTCGAAAAACGCAAGAAGAACCAGCCCTATCTCGACGTGTCGGCGTTCACCGCGCTCGAGGCCGAGCGCAAGACGGTTCAGACCCGCACCGAGGAAATCCAGGCGCGCCGCAACACGCTGAACAAGCAGATCGGCCCGCTCAAGGCCAAGGGCGAATCGACCGACGCGCTGATGGCCGAGGTCAACGCGCTCAAGGCCGAGCAGGAATCGCAATCCAAGCGCCTCGAAGAAATCCAGCCCGAGCTGCAGGCGCTGCTGCTCGCCGTGCCCAACCTGCCGCACCCCAGCGTGCCGCTCGGCGAGGACGAAACCGGCAACGTCGAGATGCGCCGCTGGAGCCCGCAGGGCGGCGCCGGTGCGAATGCCACGCCGCTCGGCTTCGCCGCGAAGGACCATGTGGACCTCGGCGCGCCGCTGGGGCTCGATTTCGAGATGGGCGCCAAGCTCGCGGGCTCCCGCTTCACCGTGATGAAGGGGCCGATCGCCCGGCTGCACCGCGCGCTCGCGCAGTTCATGCTCGACACCCAGACCGAGAAGCACGGCTACGCCGAGTGCTATGTGCCCTACATCGTCAACGCCGCCACGCTGAGCGGCACCGGCCAGTTGCCCAAGTTCGAAGGCGACCTGTTCGCCGCGAAGAAGGGCGGCCAGGACGGCGAGCCCGCGCCCGATCATTCGGCGCTGTACCTCATCCCGACCAGCGAAGTGCCGCTGACCAACTTCGTGCGCGACGAGGTGGTGCCCGAGGCGCAACTGCCGATCAAGCTCACGGCCCACACGCCGTGCTTCCGCTCCGAAGCCGGCAGCGCCGGGCGCGACACGCGCGGCATGATCCGCCAGCACCAGTTCGACAAGGTCGAGATGGTGCAGATCGTGCACCCCGAGAAGAGCTACGACGCGCTCGAGCAGATGACTGGCCATGCCGAAGCGGTGCTGCAGGCGCTGGAGCTGCCGTACCGCGTGGTGCTGCTGTGCACCGGCGACATGGGTTTCGGCGCGACCAAGACCTACGACCTGGAGGTCTGGCTGCCGGCGCAGGACACGTACCGCGAGATCAGCTCGGTCTCGAACTGCGAAGCCTTCCAGGCGCGCCGCCTGCAGGCGCGTTTCAAGAACGCGCAGGGCAAGAACGAGCTCGTGCACACGCTCAACGGCTCGGGCCTGGCGGTGGGGCGCACGCTGGTGGCGGTGCTCGAGAACCACCAGAACGAAGACGGCTCGATCAACGTGCCGACCGCGTTGCGGCCGTATCTGGGCGGACTGGAACTGTTGCGCGGTTGAAAGCCTGAGGGCCGGGGCTTCAAAAGCCCTGTTTTTATCCGCTATAATCGCAGGCTCGACAGCACCGGAGAGGTGGCAGAGTGGTCGAATGTACCTGACTCGAAATCAGGCGTACTAGCGATAGTACCGAGGGTTCGAATCCCTCCCTCTCCTCCAATAAACAAGCGCCCCCTGGGCGCTTTTTTATTGCCTGTTCTCAGGTGTCAGGTGCTGGGGCTCGCTCAGCAGCGGCCCTTCTTCGCCTGTCCCGGCGGGCAGTGGTATCCGTCGTCATGGCCATGGTGCCGGTCGTGGCGCTCGTAGCGGTCATCGCGATGGCGCCTGTCGCGGCGTTCCGCACGGCGCCAGTCGCCATCCCTCCAGCGCCAGCCGCCATCGGCGCGCACCCATTGGCCCGGCGCATAGGCGTAGTCCGGACGCGCGGCCACGAAGTAGCCCGGGCGCCAGGCGTAGGCGCGTTCGTTCCATTGCCAGCGTCCCGGCACCCAGACCTGCCCGGAGCGGGGGCGCGGCAGGCTTTCGTAGCGCGGGGCGGGCGGGGGCAGCTGGACGATGCCGGGCACGTTGATGTTGACGGACACCTGCGCCAGTGAAGGCAAGGTCGTTGCGGCCATCGTGGCGGCCAGCAGGATGTGGCTGATCCTCATGAGAGTCCCGTTTTGTTATGACTGGACCTTCACAACGCGGCGGGCCGAAAAACGAAGACAGGGATGTCCCTCGACCCGGGCGACCGGGGCGGCGTCTGCCGGACTAAGGCGCGGGCCCGGCGACGATGTCTGGCATCTGCGCGGTGCGCGCCTGGATCGCAGCCCGTGACTGCCGCGCCGCCGGTGCCGCCTCCGCATGCGCGGCGCCATCGATCACGTCGAGCCGATAGCCGAAGCTGCGCAGCGCCACCAGCATGAAGCCGTTGGACGGCCGCAGGTCCAGCTTGGCCCGCACGCGCGACAGGTGCGTGTCCAGCGAGCGCGAATGCACTTCGAAGTCGGCCCCCCAGATCTCTTCGTAGAGGTGCTCCCGCGACAGCAGGCGCCCGATGTTCCGGAAGAGAAACAGCGCCAGGTCGTACTCGCGGTGCCGCAGTTCGACGCGCCGGCCGCGGACCTTGACGGTGCGCCATGCCGGCAGGAACTGGTAAGGCCCGAAGACCAGCTGGGGCTCGTGCAGCGCGGGGTAGGAGCGGCGAAGCAGCCCGCCGATGCGCGCTTCGAGTTCGGCGCCGGAGACGGGCGCGACCAGGAAATCGTCGGCGCCGGCATGCAGGCTCATCGCCATGTCCGCGGCGTCGGCCCTGGGGGTCATGAAAAGAATCGGAAGGCGGTTGGCGGCGGCGCGCCGTATCGCCTTCACCAGCGCCGGGCTGTCGATGCCGGGCAGGCGCCAGTGGAAGATCAACAGATCGAAACGCTGCGCCTGCATCGACTGCAGCAGCGCGGTTCTGTCCGTGTATTCATGGCACTCGTGTCCGAGGCTCGTTGCGGTGTGACAGACCAGCCGCAGCTGATCCCGCTCGTTGTCGAGTATTGCTATGCGCATTCCATCCCCTTACTTTCACGCGGCGCCTTGCGGAGCCGTGGCCCATCTTGGACGAAGCCACGCGTGCCGGCAATGCTTTGGCGCGTAAAAGAGAGCAATAGCCGCTCTGCGGCCGGGAATTGGTCGATGTTGGCGACCGTATGGAACGCGATTCCATCGGAAGCCCGGCCAAGGCCCTTGCAGGCCCTGCCGTGCAGTCCTCAGAGCCAGTTGCCGCTCTGCGGCATCTGGACCTTTTCGGCCGGGTCGTCGCTGGTGACGAACGAGCCGATCACGATGCTCAGTAGCGAGATGAAGATGCTCGCGAAGAGCGCGGTCCAGAAGCCCGAGACCTTGAAGCCCTTCACCAGCCCGGCCACCAGCAGGATCATCAGCGCGTTGATGACCAGCAGGAAGAGCCCGAAGGTCACCAGCGTCAGCGGCAGCGTGAGCACGATGAGCAGCGGCTTCACGATCGCGTTGGCCAGCCCGAGCAGCAGCGCCGACACCACCAGCGCCCCGGTGCTGTCGAACTTGAGTCCGCGAAACAGGAGGCTGGCCACCCAGAGCGAGACGCCGGTGATGGCCCAGTGGACGAGGAAGGGGGTGATGTTGTTCAGCATGTCGGTGGCGTGTCGGGTGAGGTGTCGGGTGCGGTGTGGCAGCACACGCAGAGTTTGTTGCCGTCCGGATCGCGGAAGCAGGCGCCATGGTAGTCCGCGTGGTGGTGGAGCATCGGTCCTGGCGGACCATCGCAGGTGCCGCCGTCGCAGCTCGCCCATGAGCGCCGTGTAGCGACCGAAGGCGCGCTCGAAGTCGCTCACGCCGACGAAAACATGGGGCAGCACGCGGGTGGGTTCCTTCTTGTTCGGTGAATCCCCGGATCTCTGCGGATTATGGCGATCGATCTTCTGCGGTTACCTTGGGAAACAATGGCTGGCGGCCCGTTAATATCGCCATCTCTCGGTGCCTCTGCATGGGGCCCATCTTCAATGGCCGGACAAGAACAAGGGGCCTGCGCCATATGGCCAATCCGTCGATCGCGAGCTTGACACCGGCACCGGCCTCGGCCGACGAGGCCGAATCGTGGGTGCGCGGCGAACTCATCCGCAGCCTGATGCGCTCCGCGCGCGGCTCCTACATCGTGTCCGCGGCGCTCATGCCGGCCATGGTGGGCCTGAACTGGGCCTACGTGCCGCGCTGGGAGTTGCTCACGTGGCTCCTGGCCGGCTTCATCGCCACGGCCTGCCGCGCCTGGGGGGCGCGCGTCTATGCGGTGCGCTACGCCGGCCGCAGCTCGGTGGCGCAGCAGCAGTTCACCGAACGCTACGGCTTCATCTGGAGCACCAGCGCGGTGGTGTGGGGGCTGTCGATCCTGCTGTTCTTCGAGCGCACGCCGCAGGTCAACCAGTTCATGAGTTGGCTGATCGTGGCCGGGGTGGGCACCTTTCCGCTCAACGGGCTCGCGCTGCATCCGCCGCTGCTCAAGCGCTACGTCAACACGCTGTTCATCACGATGCTGGGCGCGGTGCTGCTGCGCCTGATCACCATCAACCTGCACCAGCCGCAGTTCCAGTACGGCTACCTGATGCCGATCCTGCCGATCCTGCACTGGTTCCTGTTGCTGCGGGCGGGGCGCCACATCCACGAGACGGCGCGCAACAGCCTGGAGCTTTTGTTCCACAACCACATCCTGATCAAGTCGCTCACGCAGCAGCGGCAGGCGGCGGTATCGGCGGTGGCGATGAAGAACCGGTTCCTGGCCAGCGCCGCGCACGACATGCGCCAGCCGGTGCTCGCACTGTCGCTCTACGCCGACTGGCTGCGCAACGAGCCCGAGCTGGTGCTCGAGCTGGCGCCCAAGATCGTGCGCGCCACGCACGCGGTGAATGCGCTGTTCGATTCGATGTTCGACCTCGCGCGCATCGACTCGGGCCAGGTGCGGCTGCACATCGAGCGCGTCGACATCTCCGAGCTGCTGCACGACCTCGAACTGCAGTACCGCCCGGTGGCCGAGAGCCGCGGCCTGGACTTTCGCGTGCATGTGGCCGAGGGCTCGTTCCTCACCGACCCGATTCGCGTGCGCCGCATGATCGGCAACCTGCTGGCCAACGCCATCAAGTACACGACCGAAGGCGGCGTGCTGCTGGCCGCGCGGCAGACGCGCGACGGCATGCGCGTGGAGGTGTGGGACACGGGCATCGGCATCGCGCCCGAGCACCTGCGCGACGTGTTCCTGGAGTTCTACAAGGTGGCCGACCATGCCGGCACGTCCGACGGCTTCGGTCTGGGCCTGGCCATCGTGGCGCGGCTCTCGCACGTGCTGGGGCATCCGATCAGCGTGCGCTCGCGGCTGGGCAGCGGCAGCGTGTTCCGCGTGGCGCTGCACGACGCCGACGAGGCGGTGGCGCAGGCGCGCGTGAGCGCCTCGGGCGGCTGAAGAAGAAAGTACTGCCCAAAGAAAACCGCGCACGGGGCGCGGTTTCGAAGGAGCGGTCTCTCGCCGGGATCAGCCCGACAACAGGCCGTTGGTGCGGGCGTAGTGCAGCGCTTGCGTGCGGCTCTTCACACCCAAGCGACGGAACAGGCGCCACAGGTGAACCTTCACCGTGTGCTCGCTGATTTCCAGGTCGGTCGCAATGTCGCGATTGCTCATGCCCTTGTCGAGCATGGCGATCAGCTGCGTCTGGCGCTTGGAGAGCTTGCTGCTCGCCAGCGGTGGCTCGTCGGCCTCTTCGGAGCCCGCCATCAGCAGGCCGCGCAGGGCGGCTGCCAACTCATTGGAGCTGGCCGACTTCTCGATGTAGGTGTCGGCGCCCGCCTCGATGCAGGCGTCTTCCATGTCCGCGGCCGGTGCCGCCGAATACACGGCGATCGGCACGTTGGGGTAGACCTGCTTGACCGCGATCACGCCCGATACGCCATTCGTGTCCGGAAGCTTCAGGTCCAGGCAAAAGAGGGTGGGCGCGCCACGCTGCTGCACCGAGCTTGCGAGCTTGTCGAGCCGCTCGAGCTCGACGATGTTCTCGGCGGGTCGCAGGCGTCGCAACACCATCACGATCGCGTCGCGCATCAGGGGGTGGTCGTCGATGACATAAATGCTCATGTTTTCTTCCTTTGTGATCGCACCGTCTTCTCTCGTCTCGCTCACCGGCGGATAAGCCGATGGGCCCTTGCCGGTTCAACTGCCATCTGTCGTGGTCGTTGCTTCCGCCAATGCCTCCAGCGCCTCTGTCACGGCGCGTGTTTGTTCTGTGTCGATGGGCTCCAACTGCTCGGCCAACGCGGCCAGCGCCGCACCGCGCTCGGCCTGCAAGACCGCGATGGTACGGCCGGCTTCCTGCGGCGAGGCGAATCCACGGCTCTGCAGCAGGGTTTCGCCGCGCGCATCGAGCAGCTTGAAATAGAAAAGTCCGTCGCCGCGTTCGCGGTACTGCTTGAAGCTGGGCCTGGCAACCTTGGCCGTCTTGGCGCTGCCCTTGTCGCGGCCCGCCGCGAGGTTGCGCAGGCCCACCGCGTGGCGCAGGCGCGTCATGAAGGGCTGCGACAGCGCGCTGGCCTTCTCCGCGCCGATGAGGAGGATGCGCTCGATCTCCGCCGGCTCGCTCATCAGTGCCTCGTAGCGCTTACGCAGCGGCGCCACTTCGACTTCGATGCGCTCGAACAGCAATTGCTTGGCGTCGCCCCAGCCGATGCCGTCGGCGTAGGCCTTGCGCAGCATCTGGGTCTCGTCGGCGTCGGCAAAGGCCTGGTAGATCTGGAAGAGCGCCGAGCCCTCGGTCTCCTTGGGCTCGCCGGGCGCGCGCGAGTCGGTCACGATGCTGGCGATCTGCTTTTGCAGGTAGGCGCGCGACGCGAACAGCGGGATCGTGTTGCCGTAGCTCTTGCTCATCTTGCGGCCGTCCAGGCCGGGCAAGGTGGCGACGGCATCGTCGATCTCGGCCTCGGGCAGCGTGAAGTGCTCGCCGTACTGGTGGTTGAAGCGCTGCGCCATGTCGCGCGCCATCTCGATGTGCTGCACCTGGTCGCGGCCCACGGGCACCTTGTGGGCGTTGAACATCAGGATGTCCGCGCCCATCAGCACCGGGTACATGAAGAGGCCGGCCGTCACGTCGGCGTCGGGGTCCTCGCCCTTGGCGATGTTCTTGTCCAGCTGCGCCTTGTAGGCATGCGCGCGGTTGAGCACGCCCTTGCCGGTGACGCAGGTGAGGAACCAGGTGAGCTCGGGAATCGCGGCGATGTCCGACTGGCGGTAGAAGGTCACGCGCTCCGGATCGAGCCCGCAGGCCAGCCAGCTCGCGGCGATCTCCAGCGTGGAGCGCTGGATGACCGCCGGGTCCTGTACCTTGATGAGCGCGTGGTAGTCGGCCAGGAAGAAGAAGCTCTCGACACCGGGCGCGACGCTCTGCCGCACCGAGTGGCGGATCGAGCCGACGTAGTTGCCGAGGTGGGGCGTGCCCGACGGGGTGATCCCGGTCAGGACGCGCAGGGGAGCGGAAGAAGACGAGGCCATTGGAACGACAGACTTAGAGCAGCAATGCCTTGAGCGGCGTGATGAGCAGGTTGATGACGAAGTAGCCGACGTCCATCAGCGGGCGCAGCCAGAAGGTGCTGACGACGCCGGCGAGCACCAGCGCCATCACGATGAAGAACCCATAGGGCTCGATGCGCGCGAGAAAATTCTGTGCGGGCCCGCTGGGCAGCAGCCCGGCCAGCACGCGGCCACCGTCGAGCGGAGGCAGCGGAAACAGGTTGAAGGCCCACATCACGAGGTTGACCAGCACGCCGCCTTGCGCCATCTTGATGAAAAAGGTTTCATCGACACCGGCCGCGACCAGCGCCACCAGCACGAGCGCCCAGAGGATGGCCTGGATGAAGTTCGACACCGGCCCCGCGAGCGCCACCCAGATCATGTCGCGCTTGGGATGGCGCAGCCGCCCGAAGTTCACCGGCACCGGCTTCGCATAGCCGAAGAGGAACGCGCCCGAGGTCGCAAAGTACAGCATCAACGGCATCAGGATGGTCCCGATGGGGTCGATGTGCTTCATCGGATTGAGGGTGACCCGGCCCATCGACTCGGCGGTGTTGTCGCCGAAGTGGCGAGCCACATAGCCGTGGGCCGCCTCGTGCACGGTAATCGCGAAGATCACGGGCAGTGCGTAGATCAGGACGGTCTGTATGAGATTGGAAATATCCACTGGGCGATTGTGTCAGACGAGCATTAGTTATCGGTTCCAACTTCTTTCTACAGACCGAGCACCGCGAGCGTCCCGCGTCCCTGCCGCACCACGACCGGATCGTCGCCTGTGCCCATGGGCGTGAGGTCCACCACGGTGGTCGGCTGCGACGGGCACGCGCCCGCATCGATGACCGCGCCGATCTGCTTTTCGAAGCGTGCGCGAATAGTTTGCGCGTCGTTCAGCGCCTCGGTCTCGCCGGGCGCGATCAGCGTGGTGGCCAGGAGCGGCGCGCCGTGCAGCGCGAGCAGCTCCAGCAGCACCTTGTGGTCGGGTACGCGCAGGCCAATGGTCTTGCGCTGCGGATGGCTCACGCGGCGCGGCACTTCCTTGGTGGCTTCGAGCAGGAAGGTGTAGGGGCCGGGCGTCGCGGCCTTCAACAGGCGGTACTGCTTGTTGTCGACGCGCGCGTAGTTGGCCAGCTCGCTCAGGTCGCGGCACAAGAGGGTCAGGTGGTGCTTCTCGTCGACCTGGCGAATGCGGCGCAGCTGGTCGACCGCGTCCTTGTCGTCCAGGTGGCAGGCCAGCGCGTAGCTGGAGTCGGTGGGCACGGCCACGATCTCGCCGCGCGCGAGCAGCGTTGCGGCCTGCTTGAGCAATCGCTGCTGCGGGTTCTCGGGGTGGACTTCGAAGTACTGGGCCATAGAGCTGTCTCCTCTGATCAGGATTCCGCCGGTTCGATCGGCACGCGGCGCTCGCGCACCGTGAGCCATGCACCGGCGGCGCCGCAGACCGCGATCATCGAAATGCCGATGAGCGAATAGCGGTCGGGCACTTGGGAAAAAATGAGCCAGCCGCCCAGCATGGCAAAGGCGATCTGCGCATAGAGATACGGCGTGAGCGTGGAGGCGGGCGCGCGCTGGTAGGCCAGGATCAGGATGAAGTGACCCACCGTGCCCATGAATCCCATGAGGCACAGCAGCGCCCACCACTCCCACGAAGGCAGGGCGGTCCATGCGAAAGGCAGCGCGAGCGACGCGATGAGCGCGCCGACCCAGCCGGTATAGAAATGCATCGTGAGCGGATTCTCGGTCTGCGCGAGCTTGCTCGTGAGCACCTGGAACCAGGCGTTGGTCAGCACCAGACCGATCGGCAGAAGAATGGCCCAGCTGAACGCATCGCCGCCGGGCCTCAGGATCACCAGCGTGCCGATGAAGCCGCCCGCCACCAGCGCCCAGCGCAGCGGCGAGACGTACTCCTTGAGCGTGGTCGCCGCGAGCAGCGTGATCACCAGCGGCGCGATCAGCACGATCGAGGTGAATTCGGCCAGCGGCATGTAGCGCAGGCTGAGGAAGGCCAGCGTGCTCGACACCAGCAGCAACGCGCCGCGCAGCAGCTGGTAGCGCGGGTGCCGGGTGCGCAGCAGCGCCGTGCCACGCAAGGGCAGAAGCACCGCCGTGGTGGCGACGGCCTGGAACGCATAGCGGAACCACACGCCCATCAGGATCGGCACGCCGGCTGTCGATGCCTTGGTGGCCGTGTCGAGCGTGGCGAAGCAGGCCACCGCAACGATCACCATGCCGATGCCCGCGAGGATGCGTTCGGACTCCTTGCTGCGGCTCATCTGCTGCGCCGCGCGTGCATTCGCCAACGCAGCGCTGGCCGCGCCGTCGATGCCGGGCCCGGGGCTCTGGCTCACTGCTGGATGCGGTGGCCGAGCAGTTCCCACACCGGCGTCAAGGCGCCAGGCAACGGTGGCAGCTTGCCGAGATCGCAGTGGCTCTCGTCGGGGCTGTGGAAATCGCTGCCGCGGGATGCGGCGAAATCGAACTCGAGCGCCTTGTCGGCGTACTCGACATATTCGGCCGGGGTGTGGCTGCCGGTGACCACCTCGATCGCCTGGCCGCCATGCGCCTTGAACTCGAGGAACAGCGCGTACTCCTCGTTGGCCGAGAACTTGTAGCGGCCCGGGTGCGCGATCACGGCCATGCCCTTGGCGGCGGTGATCCAGTGCACCGCGTCCTTCAGCGACGCCCAGCGGTGCGGCACGTAGCCCGGCTTGCCTTCGGTGAGGAACTTGCGGAACACCTCGGAGGTGTCGCGGCAGTGCCCCTGCTCGACCAGAAAGCGCGCGAAGTGCGTGCGCGAGATGAGTTCGGGATTGCCGACGAATTTCAGTGCGCCTTCGTACGCGCCATGGATGCCGACCTTGGCCAGCCCCTCGGACATTTCCTGCGCGCGCTTGCCGCGGCCGCCGCGCGTGTCGTAGAGGCCCTGCGTCATCGCGGCGTCGTCGGGGTCGAAGCCCAGGCCGACGATGTGCACGGTTTCGTTCGCGAAGGTCACCGAGATCTCGGTGCCCGTGAGGTAGCGCATGCCGTTGTCGCGCGCCGCGGCCGCTGCGCGGTGCTGGCCGCCGACCTCGTCGTGGTCGGTGAGGGCCCACAGCTCGACCCCGTTGGCGGCTGCGCGTGCAGCCAGTTCTTCGGGCGTCAATGTGCCGTCGGAGACCACGGAGTGGCAGTGAAGATCGGCATTGAGAATGGAGGACACCCCGCCATTCTAGGGGGTCTGGAACGCTGATGCGGGCGCATGGATGCTGTGTGAGACGCTACTAAATAAATAGCATTAACGTGACACGGGATGCGGGCTCGCGAGGTGTGAAGAAACCGTAGCGAGCGCCTTGAGCTCGCAGCGAGGACCGCAACCGTACTCCGTACGGTGAGGACCGCAGGTGCGAGATCGAGGCGCGCAGCAGGTTTATTCGCACCTCGTCAGCGCTTCTTGCGGAATGCCGCCCATGCCGCCACCGCGGTGAAGCTCGCGACGATCGCCACCACGATCCAGAACCCGTGCTTGTGCTCCGCCAGCGGAATGCCGCCCACGTTCATGCCGAACAGGCCCGCCAGGATGTTGATCGGCAGCGCCAGCACCGTCACCACCGTCAGCACGAAAAGGCTGCGGTTGTTGTCCTCGTTGACGTTGGCGGCGATCTCTTCCTGCAGGAGCTTGATGCGCTCCTGCAGCGCCTGCATGTCGCGCAGCACCACCGAGAACTCCTCGGTCGAGCCGCGCAGCGCCTGCGCATCGGGCTCCGACATCCATGACGGCGGCCCTTGCAGCAGCCGGAACAGCGCGGCCGGCTCGGGCGCCAGCAGCCGCTGCAGCCGCACCAGCAGGCGCCGCAGCACCCCGAGGCGCGCGCGCTTGTGGTCGAGCCGGCCGGCGAGCAGTTCGTCTTCGATGTGGTCGATGCGCGAGGTGACGCCGCGCACGATCTTCACCAGCACGTCGGCCTGCGCGCGCAAGAGGTGTTCGAGCAGTTCCGTGCTCGAGCGCGGCGCATCGCCTGCCTTCACCGCCGTGCGCAGCGCATCGACCGAGCGCAGCGGCTTGGTGCGCGCCGTGACCACCAGGCGCGGGCCCACGCTGATCCACAGCGTGGAGATATCGGAAGGCTCGAAGCTGAACTCGAAGTGCACGTCGTTGATGACCGCGATCAGCGAGTCGTCCGCGCGCTCGATGCGCGTGGAGGGCAGGCCGTCGTGCAGCGTCTCGTAGAACGTGTCGGAGAGATCGGCATGCCGCACGAGCCAGCGCTCGGCCTGCGCGTGGCTCAAATTGAAATGCAGCCACACATACGCGCCACCGCCGTCATCGACAGCGGCGTCTTCGGGCTGCGCGCCGAGCCACGCCGCCGCCTCTGCCGAATCGATGGCGCGCGCGGGCTCGGGCGCCGCGGCGTCGAACAGGTAGCCGCAG
Source organism: Variovorax sp. AC194 (assembly GCF_979257995.1). Taxonomy (NCBI): domain Bacteria; kingdom Pseudomonadati; phylum Pseudomonadota; class Betaproteobacteria; order Burkholderiales; family Comamonadaceae; genus Variovorax; species Variovorax sp. AC194. The sequence goes on from NZ_OZ409823.1 coordinate 1,813,190, forward strand.
ATCAGCCCGGCTTCGTCGCCGCCATAGGACTGGGCGGCGAGATCATGGAATGCCGACAAGGTGCGTGATCAGAAAAGACGGGTGAAGAGCCAGTAGAGCGAGCCCGACAGCAGCATGGCCACCGGCAGCGTCAGCACCCAGGCGAGCGCCAGGTTGCGCAGCGTGGACATCTGCAGGCCCGAGCCGCTGGCCGTCATGGTGCCGGCCACGCCGGAGGAGAGCACGTGCGTGGTCGAGACCGGCAGGCCATACATGTCGGCCGCGCCGATGGTGAGCATGGCCACCACTTCGGCCGATGCGCCCTGCGCGTAGCTCAGGTGCGTCTTGCCGATTTTTTCGCCCACGGTGACCACGATGCGCTTCCAGCCGATCATCGTGCCCAGGCCGAGCGCGATGGCCACGGCGATCTTGACCCACAGTGGAATGAAGCGCGTCGCATCGTCCAGTTCCTGGCGGAAGGCGTTGACCCGCAGTTGGGTCTCTTCGTCGAACTTCGCGGCGCCGCTCTTGTCGAGGTGGCGAATGGCCTCGGAGGCCAGGTACATGTCGTTGCGCACGTTGGCGACGGCCTCGGCCGGCACCGCGGCGAGCGAGCCGTGCTCGCGCACCTGCTGGCCGATGCTGCCGGCGGTCGCGGCCAGCGCGGGCAACACCTTGTCGTTGAACTCGCGGGTGCGCACATAGGTGGAGAGCGCGTCGCGCGAAGCCGCCGGCGTTGCCGCAGGAAGTGCCGGCAGCGAGGTCGGCACGCTGCGGTTGAGCGCGTTCTGCGCCATCTCGGCCACGGCCACGAACTTGACCGTCTCGTTGGCGGGCATCGCGCGGTTCAGCGCATAGGCCATCGGCACCGTGCCGACCAGGATCAGCATGATCAGCCCCATGCCCTTTTGTCCATCGTTGGAACCGTGCGCGAACGACACGCCGGTGCAGGTGAGGATCAGCAGACCACGAATCCACCACGGGGGCGGCGTGTTGCCCTTGGGCTCTTCATACAGCGCGTGGTTCTTCACGAAGGCGCGCAGCGCCAGCAGCAGCAGCGCCGCGCAGCCGAAGCCCACCATCGGCGAGAGCAGGAGCGAATAGCCCACTTTGGTGGCTTGCCCCCAGTCGACGCCGCTGGTGCCGTCGCGCCCATGCATGAGCGCGTTGGCAATGCCCACGCCGATGATCGAGCCGATCAGCGTGTGCGACGACGACGCCGGCAGCCCCAGCCACCAGGTGCCCAGGTTCCAGATGATCGCGGCGATCAGGAGCGCGAACACCATCGCGAAACCCGCGCCCGAGCCCACCTGCAGGATGAGCTCCACCGGCAGCAGCGCGATGATGCCGAAGGCCACCGCGCCGCTGGACGCCAGCACGCCCAGGAAATTGAAGAAGCCCGACCACACCACCGCGAAGTTGGGCGGCAGCGAGTGCGTATAGATCACCGTGGCCACCGCATTGGCCGTGTCGTGAAAGCCGTTGACGAACTCGAAGCCCAGCGCGATCAGGAGCGCCACGCCCAAAAGGATGTAGGGCACCCAGGTCGTCATGGGCGCGCCCGAGGCCGTGACGTCGCCCACCAGGCTCCACGCCGTGAAGAGCAATCCCGCGGCCAGCAGGCCCACGAAAGTGATCAGCGTGACCGGACCGGGCTTGGCATCGAGCTTGGGCCGGTGCGCCTCTGTGGGCGCGGCCGGCATCTCCGTATTCGGGGCGGCGAGCGTGTTCATGGGCGGTTTTTTTAGGGTGTTGGAGTGGCTGCACATGGTGTTCGCGCCATGTGACAACGGCGTGTCGGCCTACGAAAAGCCGCCGCCAAACCGTCACGCCGCAGTCATACGGGGCGTGCAGCATGCTTTTTTCTTCCTCTCACTTCCTTCTTCTTCATCATGCTGCCGAGCGCCCTTCCCGACCACGAAGACCTGATGCAACGCATCGCCCGCGACCTGATCGACAGCTACGACGAAGAGCTCGAGCTGGAGATCGAAGACCGCAACATCGACGGGCTCGACCCCGCCGCCGTGGTCGCGACCGACAAGGCCGCGCGCCAGGCCTATTTCAAGGAGCTGTTCCGCCTGCAGGGCGAACTGGTCAAGCTGCAGGACTGGGTGCAGCACAGCAAGCAGAAGGTCGTCATCCTGTTCGAAGGCCGCGATGCGGCGGGCAAGGGCGGCGTCATCAAGCGCATCACCCAGCGCCTGAACCCGCGCGTGGCCCGCGTGGCCGCGCTGCCCGCGCCCAACGACCGCGAACGCACGCAGTGGTACTTCCAGCGCTACGCGGCGCACCTGCCGGCGGCCGGCGAGATGGTGCTCTTCGACCGCAGCTGGTACAACCGCGCCGGCGTCGAGCGCGTGATGGGTTTTTGCAGCGACGACGAGTACGAGGAGTTCTTTCGCACCGTGCCCGAGTTCGAGAAGATGCTCGTGCGCTCGGGCATCAAGCTCATCAAGTACTGGTTCTCCATCACCGACGACGAGCAGCACATGCGCTTTCTCGGCCGCATCCACGATCCGCTCAAGCAGTGGAAGCTGAGCCCCATGGACCTGGAGAGCCGCCGCCGCTGGGAGGAATACACCAAGGCCAAGGAAATCATGCTGGAGCGCACCCACATCCCCGAGGCGCCGTGGTGGGTGGTGCAGGCGGTCGACAAGAAGAAGGCGCGCCTGAACTGCATCAGCCACCTGCTGGGCCAGCTGCCCTACCAGGAAGTGGCGCATGCGCCGGTCGAACTGCCGGCACGCGTGCGCCATGACGATTACCTGCGTCAGCCCGTGCCCGCCAACATGATCGTTCCGGAGATTTACTAACCCCCAGTCTTCGCGCACTTCGTGTCGCTACGCCAACCCCCTTGCAGGGGGCAACACCAGCGGGCCGGCAAAGCCGGTTCCGCGGTGTTCCTGGATTGAACTCTCGTTTGGCCGCCCGGCGCTTTGCCTTCACACTGCGCCATGGCCCGTCGTTCCACCGCTTCCGTCTTCGCCCGCGCCTACCAGCGCAACCTGAAGGCACTCACGAAGATCACGCTGAGCAACAGCAAGCGCGTGGCGGGCCAGGTGCAGCGCGCGACCGCCAAGCGCCTGAAGCCGCCGCCCGGCAAGGGCGACTGGCTCAGCGGCATGGCAATCGGCGCGGGCGGGGCGCGCGGCTATCACCTGTTTCGCCCCGCGGGCCTGCAACTCGAGCCCGGCGAGAAGCTGCCGCTCATGGTCATGCTGCACGGCTGCGGCCAGACCGGGCGCGACTTCGCCGCCAGCACGCGCATGAACGCGCTCGCGGCGCGCCAGCGCTTCCTGGTGCTCTACCCCGAGCAGGACCGGCTGGCCCATCCCCAAGGCTGCTGGAACTGGTACGAGCGCCGCTCCGGCAAGGCCGACGCCGAAGCCGCGACGCTGATGGCCGCGGTCGACCAGGCCTGCATGCTCTACCCCGTGGACCGCGAGCGCATCGCGCTGGCCGGACTCTCGGCCGGCGCCAGCATGGCGGCGCTGGTCGCCACGCGCTACCCGCAGCGCTTTCGCGCCGTCGTCATGCATTCGGGCGTGGCGCCCGGCGCCGCGAAATCGTCGGCCACAGCGCTCGGCGCGATGCGCGGCCAGAACGTGCCGCCGATGCCCGTCACCGCGGTCGGCAAGGCGATGGGCGCCGCGGCCGTCTTCGCGACGCTGCCGCCGATGCTCGTGCTGCACGGCGATGCCGATGCGGTGGTGGCGCCGAGCAACGCCGTCAACAGCGCGGCCGTGTGGGCGACGGCCGTGGGTGCGCGGCCCGGGCTGCCGCGCGACGTGCAGCGCGGCAAGCGCCGCCCGATGCGCGTGACCGACTTCAAGCGCAAGGGCCGCACGGTGGTGTCGCTGTGCGAGATCGCGGGGCTCGGGCATGCGTGGAGCGGCGGTGCGTCCAGGCTGCTCTTCAGCGACGCGGCCGGACCCGATGCCACGCGCATGACCTGGGCCTTTGCGACCACGCAGTTCAGGCACGCGGCCAAGGCGGCCTGAAGAAGCTTCTCAGGCCGCGACGCTTTCGCGCGCCGCCGCGCGCCACGCACCGGGCGCCATGCCCTTCTCGCGCTTGAAGGCCTTGCTGAACGCGGCTTCCGATTCATAGCCCACCGCGCCGGCGATGGTGCCCAGCGCCGCGTTGCCCTGGCCCAGCATGTTGCCGGCCTTGAACATGCGCCACTGCGTGAGGTATTCCAGCGGCGCCTGGCCCACGCGCTCGCGAAAGCGCTGCGCGAAGGCCGAGCGCGACAGGCTCGCGGCGGCGGCCAGGGCTTCAACAGTCCAGTCGCGCGCCATGTCCTTGTGCATCGCGCGCAGGGCGGGGCCGATGCGCACGTCGGCCAGTGCGGCCAGCCAGCCCGTCTGCGAATCGCCGGCGGCCGCGACGTGCGCGCGCACCGCCTGCACGAACACGATGTCGGCCAGCCGGCTCACGAGCAGGCCGGAGCCCAGGCCGGGCTCGCCGGTTTCCATCGCGAGCAACTGCAGGGTGCCCTGCAGCGCGAGGGCACGGGCCTGTTCCATCTTCACGTGCAGCAGCACCGGCAGCAGGTCGAGCAGGGGGCGCGCGGCGCGCTGGTCGAAGTGGAACCAGCCGCAGATCACCGACGCTGCGGTGCCCGTTCCGCCGAGTTCGACGAGGCCGCCGATGCGGTCGCGAATGACCGATGCGCAACTCACCGTGGGCGTGTTCGGCTGGTCGCGCAGCACGTAGGGCGTGCCGTGCGCCAGCACATAGCAGTCGCCCGCGGCGAGCGCGACGGGCTGGTCCACGCCCTCGACTTCCAGCAGGCAGCCGCCGCGCACCACGAGGCCGAACCGCGCGCTCTCGCCGCCGGCCAGGCTCACGCCCCAGGGCGCGCCGGCTTCGAGCCGGGCATACAGGGCGCTGCGCACGCGCATGGCCGCGAAAACGTCGTCGAGCGGGTCCAAGAAGGCTCCTGTGGCGGTGGACGAATGGACAAGATTGTCGGCTTTGCAGGCATTCACTGTCCACCACCCGAGGCAGAAACTGCAGTCTCACTCTCTCAACCCCGGAGCAGACCATGAATGCCAACACCAACTTCGCCGAACTCGCCGACCGCTACGTCGCCCTCTGGAACCTGACGGACGCAGGCGCCCGCCGCGATGCCATCGCCAGCCTCTGGGTGCCGCAGGGCGAGCACTACGTACGCACGCTGCAGGCCAAGGGCTACGAGGCGCTGGTGCAGCGCGTCACCAGCTCGCACGAAAAGAATGTGCGCGACGCCGGCTTCGTCTTTCGCGCCACCGGCGATGCCCAGATGCTGCGCGACACCGTGATGTTTCATTGGCAGATGGTCCCTGCCGCGGGCGGTGCGGTCGCTGCGGTCGGGCTGGAGTTCCTGCTGCTGGCCGAAGACGGCCGCATCGCCATCGACTACCAGTTCATCCTGCCGACGCCCACCGCCTGATCGCCCGATCGTCTGAAAGAAGGCCGGCCATTACCTCGGAGGTCATTGCCGCCAGCTGCCGTCACTCCAACACTCGAGCCCGACATGACCCCTTCCAACCCCGCCGCTTCTACGACATCGCTTTCTTCCCCGGGCATTCACGGCGCGGTCGCGGCGAAGCCCGGCCCGCTCGCCCTGTGGGTCATGCTCAGCGGCACCTTCCTGGTGGTGCTGGACTTCTTCATCGTCAACGTCGCGCTGCCCTCGATGCAGCGCGAGCTGCTCGCGAGCACCGCGACCTTGCAGCTGGTGGTGGCCGGCTACGGCCTGGCCACGGCCGCGGGCCTCATCACCGGCGGCCGGCTCGGCGATCTCTTCGGCCGGCGCCGCATGTTCATGCTCGGCCTCTTGCTGTTCACGCTGGCCTCGGCCGCCTGCGGCGTCGCGCCGAATGCCGAGTGGCTGGTGGCGGCCCGCGTGCTGCAGGGCCTGGCCGGCGCGCTGCTGCAACCGCAGGTGCTCGCGATGATCGGCCTGGCCTACACCGGCGAAGACCGTGCGCGCGCCTTCGCGGCCTACGGGTTCACGCTGGGGCTCGGCGCCACGCTGGGGCAACTGGTGGGCGGGCTGCTGATCCATGCCGACCTGGCGGGGCTGGGCTGGCGCGCGTGCTTTCTCATCAACGTGCCCATCGGCCTCCTGGCATTGGCGCTGGCGCCGCGTGTCATTCCGCCGCTCAGGAACGCAAGCAACAGCAAGCTCGACCTGGTCGGCATGCTGATCGTTGCAGCAGGCTCCGTCGCGGTGGTGCTGCCGCTGGTGGAAGGGCGCGAGCAGGGCTGGCCGCTGTGGAGCTGGCTGTGCCTCGCGGCAGCGTTGCCGCTCCTGGCCGCCTTCGGGTTCCAGCAGCGCCGACTCGCCGCGGCAGGCGGCGCGCCGCTGGTGGCGCCCGCGCTGCTCGCGAACCGCCGCTTCGTCATGGGCCTGTTCACCACGCTGGCCTTCTACATCGGCAACGCGTCGCTGTACTTCGTGCTGGCGCTCTACCTGCAGCAGGGCCTGGCGCTCGGTCCGCTGACCTCGGGCATCGTCTTCACGTCATTGGCGATCGGCTTCTTCGCGACCTCGATGGCCGGCGCGCGCATCGCACGCCGCTTCGGCGGCAAGCCGCCCATCGCGCTCGGCGCGCTCGTGCTGGCCGCGGGGCATGCGCTGCAGTTCGTCAACGTCGCGGGATGGCCTGGCCATGCGCACCTGATCGCCTGGATGGTCCCGGTGTTGCTGTTGCAGGGCGCAGGCCTCGGCATGGTGATGGCGCCGCTGGTGTCCACCGTGCTGGCCGGGCTGCCGCCGCAGCATGCGGGCGTGGCGTCGGGTGTGCTGTCGATGGTGCAGCAGGCGAGCAACGCGCTGGGGGTGGCGCTGATCGGCATCCTGTTCTATGGGCGGCTCGGCGCTTTGACCGATGGGGCGAACTACGCCGCTGCGTTCGGCGTTGCACTGGTTTATCTGACGGCCTCGGCGCTGCTGGTGGCCGTGCTGTATCGCAGAGTCGTGCGGTAGCGGCTGCCCGGAAGCGTCGAGGTTCCGTCTCTCATCCTCAGGAGCGGGCGGCCGGTCCTTCGACGAACACATCCGAGTGGAAGTCGCCCGCGTCGAGTCCGCGATGCCGCACCGCCGCGTCACGCACCGCGTTCACCATCGCCGGCGAGCCACAGCAATAGAGCTCGTGTCCCTTCAGGTCCGGACAGGTGGCCAGCAACGCTTCGTCGGCACGACCCGCGAAGTCACCGTCACCTGCCGCGCCGTCGTCACTCAGCGCGCTGACAAAGCGCATCTGCGGCCATTGCTTCTGCCAACGCGCGACCGCCGTTCGCAGGTAGATGCCGTCGGCCTGCCGCGCCGCCCAGATCAGCGTGATGGGCCGGTCGATGCGCCGCTTGAGCATGTCGTCCAGGATGGACTTCACCGGCGCGAAGCCGGTGCCGCCCGCCACGAACACCACGGGCCGCGCCTGTTCCTCCTGCAGCGAGAACGCGCCGAAGGGTAGCTCGATGTCGACGAGCTCGCCGGCCGTCAGCCGCGGCACGCGCGCGCTGAACGCGCCGCCCGGCACGTGGCGCACATGCAGCGTGACGGCATCGCTCTCATGCGGCGCGTTGGCCATGGAGTAGCTGCGCGTGCTGCCGTCGGGCAGCGAAAGTTGCAGGTACTGCCCGGCCCTGAACTTGGCGCGTTGCCCCGTGGGCAGGCGCAGCTGCAGCACCGACACGTCGGGCGCGGCCAGTTCGTTGCGAAACACCTTCGCCGTGAAGCGCTTGCGCGCGGCGGGGTCGATGCGGCGCATCGCGGTCGGCGCGATCTCGATGTCGCCGCGCGGCGCGCACATGCAGAACAGCACCTGGTCCGGCAGGCAGGTCTCGTTGGTGAGGGCGCCCGTGCCGATGGCCGCCACCTCGCCGCGAACCACCGCGCCGGCGCAGTTGCCGCAGACGCCCTTGCGGCACGAGTAGGGCAGTTCGATGCCGGCGCGCGCGGCCGCGTCGAGCACGCTTTCATTGCCGGCGCATTCGAAGGCGACGTCGCTGCCCGTGACGGCGATGCGATGGCTCATGCCAAGCCTCCCGACAGCAGCGCGATGGTGCGCAGCAGGGCTTCCGGATCGGCGATGCCGCGCCCCGCGATGTCCATGGCACTGCCGTGACCGACGCTCGAGAGCAGCGCGTCGGCGCCGATGCTGAGCGCACTGGCTGCCTGCGGTGCGAGCAGCTTGACGGGGATGTGGCCCTGGTCGTGCAGCATCGCCACGTAGAGGTCATGACTGCGTTGCGCCAGCAGCATGTCGGCGCCGGCGGGGCCGTCCACGCGAAAGCCTTCGGCGCGTAGCGTCTCGACAGCGGGCACCACGATGGCCGCGTCCTCCGGCCCGAACAGTCCGCCTTCGGACGCATGCGGGTTGATGCCGAACACGCCGATCGACGGATCGGCCGCGCCCAGCAGCGCGCAGGCCTTGGCCCCCGCGCGAACGGCATGCGCGACCAGTTCCGGTGTCAGCCGGTCGAGCGCGGTGCGCACGCTTTCATGCAGCGTGACATGCACGATGCGCAGCCCGCCGCCCACCAGCAGGAGGAACACGTGGTCTTCGGGCACACCGCACACGCGCGCGACCAGCGACGGGTAGCCGCTGAACGCGATGCCCGCCTGGTGGATGGCGGTCTCGTGGTGCGGGCAGGCCACCACCGCATCGACCTCGCCGCGCCGGCAGGCTTGCATCGCGGCGGTGGCGGAAGCGACGGCCGAGGCGCCTGCCGCCGCATCGATGCGGCCGGGCACCGCGGCGCTCGCGGGCAGTTCGCCTGCGTTCACGAGCCGCACGTCGCGCAGCAGCGCGGCCATGCCCAGCGCTGCCGCCGTGCGTTCGAACACGCTGGCCGGGCCGTAGAGCGTGATGCGCGCGCGGTCGGCCTCGGGCAGCGCGGCGAGCGCCTTCAGCGCGATCTCCGGGCCGATGCCGTTGGGGTCGCCGGCGGCCAGCGCGAGTTGTCGGGAAAAAGGGGCCTGCATGGTCACAGCGGCAGCGCGAGCAGCGTGTCGGTCACGGTGCTGTCGCACACGGCCACGCGCGACTGCAGGCGCAGTTGCCCGTCGTGCCGCACGAAGCGGTCCTGGTAGACGCCGGTGGCGAACACCTCGGTCTGCCCCGTGGCCATGATGCGCGCCACGAGGAAGGGCGTGCGCGCCTCCGCGAGTTCGGCATCGGCCTTCTGCACCAGCGGCATGCCCAGCAGGTGCCGGTAGCGCTGGCGCTCGTAGATGTTGGCTTCGCGCAGCGCGGCGATGCGGTCTTCGAGCATCGCGCGCGAGTCGGCGTAGACGATGCCGGCCGCGAGGCCTTCGCGCTCGTTCTCGATGTGGGTGATGCGGTAGTGGCAGTCTTCGGTGAAGAAGCCGGGCCATCGCTCCAGCGCATCGCTGTCGATGGCGTCGGCGTAGGCCGCGTTGAAGGCGCACAGCGCCAGCAGGTCGATCATGTGGGAGTCCTCGTTCTTCGGATGCGGCTCGGGGCTCAGGCACCCATGTGCTGGCGGTAGGCCTTCCAGAAGCCGCGCACCGAGGCCTCCGTGGCACGGCCTTCGCCGGAGACGGCCGTATCGCCGCCCATCTCGACGACGGCCTCGTGGTCCGCCGCGCCCGCGATGCCGCGCTGCACGAAGCCGCCGACCGCGCCGTCTTCCATCGAGATGAAACCGGCGGGCCCCACGAGGTTCGACTGCTTCAGGCGCACCTTGCGCTGTGCTGGGGTGTCGTCGGCGTAGCCGATGTAGGTCCAGTTGAGCTCGGTGCGCGCCGTGCCCTTGGGCAGCACCTGGCGCACGGCCAGGCAGTTCTGGATCTGCTGCAGCACGAAGCCGGGGAACGCCGAGAGAATCTGCAGCGTCACGCCGTCGTCGTACTCCTTGAAGCCGGCCAGCACGCTCGGGTCCTTCAGGCGGTAGCGGTCGTTGTCGGAGCGAAGGGCCTGCTCCTTGTACGAAGCGTCCTTCTCGGCGGCCGTGTCGATCATCGAGAAGCTCACATGGTGGCCGCCGGTCTCGTCCACGATCACGCCGCCTTTCTGCGACAGGCGGTTGAGCTCGAAGGTGGTGAAGAACATGTGCAGGAGGCTCGCGTGGTAGCTGTCCTTGACGTTCTCCACATAGAGCTTCCAGTTGTTGGGCAGCGCCTGCGTGAAGCGGCCGATGACCTCCACCGGCTTGTGCAGCACGCGCTCGATGCGCTGGCAGATCTCCTCGCCCAGGTACTCCTCGATCGAGGGCACGTCGTCGCTGAAGCTGCCGAACACCAGGCCCGAGAAGCTCGCGATGCGCAGCTTGCGCGGGCCGTGCGCCTCCTTGCAGAAGCTCGCGGGCATGCCGCCCTGGCCCTTGACGCCCTTCTCGAAGGCCACGCCCGTGAGGTCGCCCTGGCGGTTGTAGCTCCACGCGTGATACACGCACTGGAAGTTGTCGCTGCGGCCCGATTTCTCGAGCGCGATCAGCGCGCCGCGGTGCGCGCAGCGGTTCTCGAAGGCGTAGATCTCGCCGTCGTCGTCGCGCACCACCACCACCGGCGTCTCGCCCGCGAAGGTGGTGCGGTAGCTGCCGGCGTCGGGCAGCTCGGCCTCCAGGCAGAGGTAGTTCCACACCGGGCCGCGGAAGATGCGCACCTGCTCGTCGGCGGCGAGCTGCGCGTCGCTGTACACGGCGAACGGAATGCGCGTGAGGCCGGGGCCGGACCAGTGGACCGGTTGGGGTTGGATGTCGTTGTGCATGAGGGTTCTTCGCTGGGTCGCTTATTCCATGGTGACCTTGGCGGCCTGGATGACCTTGTGCCACTTGGCCGATTCGACCTGGATGAACTGGCCGGTGCGGGCGCTGTCCCAGCCGCGCGGCTCGGCGCCTTGCTCGGCGAATTTCTGCTTCACGTCGGGCAGCGCGAGCGCCGCGGCCATCGCCTTCTGCGTGGCATCGACCGTGGCCGCGGGCGTGCCCGGCGGCGCCACGACCGCGAACCAGGTGACCGCGTTCATCGCGGGCAGCTTCTGCTCGGCGAAGGTGGGCACGTTGGGCAGCGCCTTGGAGCGCTGCTCGTCGGCCACCGCGAGGATGCGGACCTTGCCGGTGCGCTCGAACTGCAGCGACGAGGAGACGTTGTCGAAGAACACGTCCACCTGCCCGCCGATGAGATCGACCAGCGCGGGCGCGGTGCCCTTGTACGGCACGTGCGTCATCTCGGTGCCCGTGAGCTGCATGAAGAGGCTGGCCGTCAGGTGCGAGGTGGTGCCGTTGCCCTGCGAGGCGAAGCTCACCTTGCCGGGGTTGGCCTTCAGGTAGGCGATGAACTCGGCCACGTTGTGCACCGGCAGCTTGGGGTTGACCACCAGCACGTTGGGCACGGTGGCCAGCACGGTCACGGGCACCCAGCGCGTCGGGTCGAACGCGAGCTTCTTGTACAGGTGCTGGTTGATGGCGATGGGCGCGGGCGGCGAGGCCAGCAGTGTCTTGCCGTCGGGCTCGGCGCGGTAGACCACGTCGGCGCCGATGTTGCCGCCCGCGCCGGTGCGGTTCTCCACCACCACGCCCGCGGGGTACAAATCGCGCAGCTTGTCGGCCACCACGCGGGGCAGGATGTCGGCGGTGCCGCCGGCGGGGAAGGGCACCACGAGGCGTGCGATCTTGTTGTCGTTCTGTGCGTGGGCCTGCGCCTGGAGCAAGCCTGTCAGGCAAGCGCAGGCCAGCAGCGCAAGCGTGCGCCGGGTGAGTCTCTGGAACATTGGCTGTCTCCGTGTTCTTCGTGCATCGAGGGGATTCCAGTGTCTCTTTGCCAGGGCGTGCGCAACAAGCTAGATTTGCGCAATGCGCAAAAACCAGGCGAGTTCTCCTAGCGAGGAGGCCACACCCGACAAGAATTTCGTGGCCTCGCTGCAAAAGGGCCTCGACGTGCTGACCTGCTTCGGCCGCCAGCACAGCCGCCTCACGGTGTCGGAAGTGGGGCGGCTCACGCAGAGCTCGCCGGCATCGGCGCGCCGCTCGCTGCTCACGCTGCAGACGCTGGGCTACCTCGACAGCGACGGCAAGCGCTTCTGGATGCTTCCGAAGGCGCTGCTGGTGGCGCACGCGTACCTCGCTTCGCGGCCCGCGCCGTCGCTCGCGCAGCCGCTGCTCGATGCGCTGTCCGAGCGCACGCGCGAGTCGGCGTCGCTGGCCATGCTGCAGGGCGACGACGCGATCATCATCGCGCGCTCGACCGCGCGGCGCAGCCTGAGCACGGGGCTGGGCATCGGTTCGCGGCTGCCCGCGTACTGCGCGGCACTGGGGCGCGTGCTGCTCGCGGGCTTGCCGCCCGACGAAGCGGCGCGGCGCGTGCATGCCATGCCGCGACCGCGCCTGAGCCCACGCACCGTCACCGATGCCGATGAAGTGCTGGCGCTCGTCGCGCGTTGCCGCGAGGAGGGCTACGCCAGCAACGACGGCGAACTCGAACTGGACGTGCGCTCGATGGCCGTGCCCGTGTTCGACCGCGCGGGCCAGGTCATGGCGGCGATGAGCATCGCCGTGCGCGCCGAACGCATGACGCTGGCGGAGGTGCGCGAAACCTTCCTGCCCGCGTTGCGCAAGGCGGCCGGCAGCCTGGTGACGCGGCTGCACGCCGCGTGAATCAGGCGTGCGGCGCGCGGCCGATCACGAAGGTCACGAAGGTCACGAACTCGCCGGCCGCGGCCCCAGCGGCTTGCCGCCGGCACCGCCCCTGAAGGTCATCGGCGCCGCCGTCTGCACCTGCCCCACGCCCGGCTTGCTCCAGTCGCACACGCCTTGCGCGAAGGCCGCCTGCAGGCGCGACCATTGGAGCGGCGAGAAGGTGACGGGCGCGTAGTCGGCCGCGGCCAGCGGCTTCAGCTGGCACTTCAGGATGTCTTCCGCGAGCGGTCCGCCGGCGACCTGGCGCGGCGAGCCTTGCGGCAAGAGCACCGGGTCGGCATCGCAGGTCGCCGTGTTCAGCACCTTGGTGGAGAACGTCGTGTCGGCCGACAGGTAGCACAGGTCCGATGCGGATGCCGGCTTCGCGGCGGCCACCTGCTGCTGCGTGCGCTCCGCGTTGGTCCATTCCTTCGGGCTCGCCGTCACGAGGCCCGTGAGCCACGCATCCATCGCGAGGAACGCTTCGACGGGAATGGAAGGCGGCGTGCCCGCCGGACCGAAGCGCCACAGCGCATGGTTCGCATGCCCGCCGGCCGCCGCATCGATGCGGGCCCGGTGCGCGTAGCTGCGCCAGTATTGGTGGATGCCGGCCTGGCCGATCGGAAGGTTGTAGGTCTCGTCGTAGGCGCGCAGGTCGATCGTCGCGACCTTGGCGAGATTGCCGCCGGGCGAGACGAGCCCGGCGCGGTAGGCGATCGAGAGCGAATCGGCATCCGCCACGGCGCGCGCGGTGGAGAGGTTGCCGTCCGTGTCCTGGCCGCCGACCTTCTCGTTGAGCGTGACGAATTCTTCCGCCGAGATCGCGCCCGACTTCAGCGCCTTCAGGCCGTACTGGATGCCCACGTTGTCCAGGTTGCTCAGCCCGCGCACGCCGCTGGGCGCGAGCGCGTTGGCCGTCGTGCCGTAGACGCTCGATGCGCCGTCCGTGATGCCGCAGCGCGGCCCCGTGGGATTGCCCGCGGGGTCGTAGACCAGGGAGGCCGGGAGCTGGCAGTTGTTGGTCGGCGCGCCGCTCGGCACGATCGCGCCGGTGGCGTTGTCGGCCACGGCCAGCGGCGTGTAGTTGCCGGCTTTCAGGAGGCCGCCGAAGAAGGTGAGCCAACCGTGGCAGGCGGTGTGGTCCAGGTGCCCGTTGATCGCTTTCTTCTTCGCGTTGACCTGCACCGGGGTCGCGCCCGCCTGCAGGGCCGTCCACGCAGGCGACTGGTAGAAGTTGACCAGCTGCACGCAGTCCATCACCTCCATCGCGGTCGTCTCGGAGTCGGCGAAGTCCACGCCCAGCTGCGTGCCGTCGATCACGCCGGGCAGCAGCGAGGCCACGCTGTTCTGGTTGATCGCGCCGCCCGAGCCGCCGTTGCCCATCATGTAGAGCACCTCGCCGTAGCTGTCGATGACGTGCTCTTTCATCATCAGCGTCGTCTCGGCCACCAGGTAGCGGTTTCCGTTGAGTTGGGAGTCGGTCATGCTGTTGTCCACGACCATGAAGCCGCGCGACAGCGCCGCATCGTCGGCCCAGTTCTGCGACGAGCGGAACTGCAGCCGCGGAAAGCCGGTGCCCGCGCCGAACGAATAGAGGAGCTTGCGGTTCCACTGCGGTTGCGGAGCGGTCGCGGTCCAGGGGGCGGCCGGGTCGAACAGCACGGCGATGTCGTAGATGCCGCGGTTGATCGTGCCGCGCTCCACGCGAACGATGTAGGGCACCTTTGCGCCGGTCGTCGTGGTGGTGCTCGCGACCGCCGATGCGGACGTGGTGCCCGCCACATAACGCTGCAGGCACGAGTTGGCCGGCGTCGGAGGAACGGGCCCGCCCGCGGTGGCGGGGCTGGGGTCTGGCAGCACGAACGCGCAGCCGCCGTCGCCCGGCGCCGCCGTCACGGGGGTGAGCGTGCGATAGAAGAGCTTGAACTCGGTGGCGATGCTGCACTGCGCATCGGTGGCGCTGGTCGAGAGGCCGCTGGCGTTCGACGCGGGCGTCGCCCCCGCGCCGGCCGTGGGCGCCGGCGTGGCGCAGACGTACGGCGTGAATTGCGTGCTCGAGAGCACCGGCCCGCTGCGCGGCGCGTTGACGACCGTGAGCGTGGCTTCGCGGTTGAGCTTGGTGCTCGCCTTGATCGTGTTCGGTCCTACCGCGAGGCCCGTGGCCAGCCCGGTGATGCGGCCGTCGGCGCGCCGGGCGAACGCATCGGTGATGTCCTTGCCGTTCAGCGTGACCTTCAGGCCGCCGGCATTGCCGCCTTCGGGCACCAGCTCGACCAGCACGTCGCCGTCGCTGACCAGGTCGGCGCGGGTCGAGAGCGTGCGCACTTCCATGTGGCCGGTGGCACTGCCGTCGCCGCCGCTGCCACCACCGCCGCCGTTCCCGAAGTTCCAGGGGAACCCGCCGCCGCCACCACCGCCGCCGCAAGCGGCAAGCAGCAGGGACAGGCTCGCCGTCGAACCGGCCAGGCGCATCTGTCGGGGAATGCGCATCGGCGCGCGCGTCGGTCTTGTTGTCATGGTTTTTTGTCTCCTGTCCTGCGCTGCAGCGCACGCCCTTCGGGCCGGCCGGCCCGAACGAGGCGGCGCGCGCCTTGGACATGGAGATTCTTGGACGACCCGGCGCCGCCGGTCCTATCCCGGCGATGCCATTCGCATGACTTTCGGGACGCCTGAGGGTTTGCCCTTGGAGCGCGTCTCTCCCCGTTCAGGCGCCCATCGCATCGCCGCGCGCGCGCAGCACCCACGGCGTGGCCAGCAGCGCCAGCAGCCGCACGCGCGCAATCTCCTCGGGCGTCCAGCGCGCCCGTGTGCCCAGCACGTTGAAGGTGGCGGCGCACCGGCCGTCCTCCAGCAGCGGCACGTTCACCACGGCGCGCAGGCCCAGCGCGGCGATGAGCGCGTGGTCGTCGAACACCTGGGCCAATGCCGCATCGCCCTCGCCGATGAAGACCTCGGCGCGCACGAGCAGTTGCCGCGTCCACGGCGTGAGCGTCTTGCGCTTGCGGCCGGCCACCGGATAGGCCTGCGGGTTGGAGGACCAGAGGCGCTGCAGCTGCACTTCGTCCGGCGGATCGTCGGCGGTCGTCGCGTTCAGGTTCACCGTGAGCAGGCCCGGGCCGAGCAATGCGAGGCGCGCCGCCTCGATGTGCGCCATCGCGGCCTCGAAGGTGGCGGCGCGCGGCAGGGCGTCGCAGAGCGGCACGCAGACCGAGAGCGGCAGCACGTCCGCGTCCACGTCCAGCTCAGTCAAGCTTGATCCCCAGGTCCTTGATGATCTTGTCGTAGCGCTGGGTGTCCCTGCGCAGCGACGTGGCCAGTTGCTCGGGCGTGCTCTTCACCAGCTCGACGCCCATCGAATCCATGCGCGCGCGGACTTCGGGCACCGCCAGCGCCTTGTTGATCTCGGTGTTCAGGCGCGCGACCAGTTCGGCAGGCATGCCCGCCGGGCCGAACGCGGCGTACCACACGCTCATCTCGTAGCCGGGCAGCGTCTCGGCGACGGTGGGCGTGTCGGGCAGCAGCGAGGAGCGCTTGGGCTCGGTCACGGCCAGCAGGCGCAGCTTGCCCGCCTTCACGTGCGGCAGCGTCTGCGTGCCCGCGGAGAACAGCACCTGCGTCTGGTTGCCCACGGTGTCGAGCACCGCCGGCGCGCCGCCCTTGTAGGGCACGTGCAGCATGTCGATGCCGGCGGCCTTCTTGAACATCTCGGCGCTCAGGTGGTTGGTGGAGCCGCCGCCGGCCGAGGCATACGCGAGCTTGCCCGGGTTGGCCTTGGCATAGGCGATGAACTCGCGCAGGTTCCTGGCCGGCACCGATGGGTTGATGACCATCGTGTTGATCACGTTGGCCACCAGCGCGATGGGCGTGAAGTCGTCCGTGCCGTTGAAGGGCATGCCGGGCATGAGCGTCGGGTTCATCGCGTGCGTGCTCATCGAGCCGATGAGGAGCGTGTAGCCATCGGGCTTGGCCTTGGCGACGAAGTTCGAGCCGATGTTGCCGGAGGCGCCGACGCGGTTGTCGACCACCACCGGCTGGCCCATCGACTTGGTGAGCTGCTCGGCGATGGCGCGCGCCAGGATGTCGGTGGAGCCGCCCGCGGCCCACGGAACGATCAGCGTGATCGGCTTCTCGGGATAGGCGGCGAAGCCGGCCTGCACGGTACAGGTGAGGGCCAGCACAAGCAGGCCCCGCAAGACACGTTGGAACATGGTGATGAAGTCCTTGGAACGAAATTGAATAAGGCGAAAGCGCGTCAGCGACCCACCGCGTAGCCCTGCATGCCGCGCGGATTGGCGCCGGCGCGCAGCACGAGCCGGCCTTGCGCATCGCGTTCGCGGCTGCAGGCGGACATGCGGCTTTCGGACCAGGCATCGCCGACCTGCACGCGGTGGCCCATCGCACGCAGCGCGTCGATCGTCTCGGGCTCGAAGCGCGATTCCAGCGTGAGCGTGTTGAGCGTGGTCTGGCGCGGCCAGAACGAGCTGGGCGCGTGCTTGACGTGCCAGGCCGGCGCATCGATGGCCTGCTGCAGGTTCATGCCGTGCACCGCATGGCGCAGGAAGAAGCCGACCGACCACTGGTCCTGCTGGTCGCCGCCGGGCGTGCCGAAGGCCATGTAGGGCTCGCCGTCGCGCAGCGCCATCGACGGCGACAACGTGGTGCAGGGCGCGACGCGCGGCTCCACGGAGCCGGGCAGGCCTTCGTCGAGCCAGCTCATCTGCAGCCGGGTGTTCAGCGCGAAGCCCAGCGCCGGAATCGTCGGGCTCGACGACAGCCAGCCGCCCGAGGGCGTGGCCGCGACCATGTTGCCGTGGCGGTCGACCACGTCGATGTGGCAGGTGTCGCCCACGAAGAGTTCGCGCTCGGCCCATTCGGCGACCGGCGGCAGCGCGGCGAAGGTGGGCTCGCCGATGCCGAAGCGCGTGTCGGCGGTGCGCAGCGTTCGCGCGCTCACGTCCAGGTCGGGCAGGCGCGGCGCGAGGCCCAGGGGCGTACCGGGCCGCAGGACTTCGGAGGCGCGCTGCAGATCGACCGTCGCCCAGCGTTCGCGCAGGTAGGCCTCCGACAGCAGCGCCTCTTGTGCATCGCCGCGCGCGCCGGATGCCGTGCCGTACCACGCGAGCCGGTCTGCCAGCGCGAGCTTGGCGGCTTCGGTGATGCGATGCACGAAGCCCGCCGAGCCGGGCACATGGTGTTCGAGCCCGGCGTGGCGCAGCATGCCCAGCTGCTGCAGGAAGGCCGGCCCCTGGCTCCAGAAGCCGCACTTGGCGACCGTGTAGCGCCCGAACTCGGCCGTGAGCGGCGCCTCGGTGGCGACGCGCCATTCGGCCATGTCGTCGAAGCGCAAGAGGCCCGCGTGCGCTTCGCCGCTGCTGTCGCGCACGGGGGTGTCGCGGCAGTAGCGATCGATCTCACGCGCGACGAAACCCTGCTGCCAGGTGCGGATCGCCGCATCGATCACGCCAGTGCGGCCGCTGCCTTCGCGCTCGGCCGTCTCCACGATGCGGCTGTAGGTCGCGGCCAGCGCCGGCAGCCGGAACAGCGAACCGGGCTGCGGCAGCTTGCCGCCGGGCAGCCACACCTCGGCCGACGAATGCCAGTGTTCGATGAAGAGCCCACGCACCGCGAGGATCGCTTCGGCCACCCGCGGCACCAGCGGAAAGCCGTCGCGCGCATAGCCGATCGCCGGCGCCAGCACCTCGGCCAGCGACCAGGTGCCGTGCTCGCGCAGCATGGTGAGCCAGGCCGAGAAAGCGCCCGGCACCGTCGCACCCAAAAGGCCGATGCCCGGCACCTGCTCGAAGCCGAGCGCGCGGAAGGCCGAGGCGGTGGCATCGGCCGGCGCGCAGCCTTGTCCGCGCAGGGCGTGCATGCGCTGCTCGCGCTCGCTCCACAGCAGGATCGGCGCCTCGCCGCCGGGGCCGTTCAGGTGCGGCTCGACCACCTGCAGCACGAAGCCGCCCGTCACGGCGGCGTCGAAGGCGTTGCCGCCGCGTTCGAGCACGCCCATCGCAGTTTGCGAGGCGAGCCAGTGGGTCGATGAGGCGACGCCGAACGTACCGGCGATTTCAGGGCGGGTGGTGAACATGCGGCCGAGTGTAAAAACATCGGATAGCCGGAAGCACATATTTGCTGATGAATGCATGCATCGATTGCTATGGCTCTGAATTAGCATCCCGGCATGTCAGCGCCCACGCTCCAGCACCTCACGCCGCGGCTCAAGCTGCGCCATTTCGCGCTTCTGGCCGAACTCGAGCGGCAGCGCTCGGTCAGCCGCGCGGCCGAGCACCTGGGGCTCAGTCAGCCGACCGTCACGCGCGCGCTCGGCGAGATCGAGAACATCTTCATGACCCCGCTGTTCACCCGCAGCCGGCGCGGCCTGGAGCCCACGCCCGCGGGCCTCTTGGTACTGGCGCGGGCACGCGTGGCGCTGGCCGATGCGCAATCGCTCGGGCAGGACCTGGCCGCGCTCGGCACGGGGCTGCAGGGGCGGCTGCGCATCGGCGTGCTGCCGTTCCTCGCGCGCGCCACGCAGGACGCGGTCTGGCAGCACCTTTTGGCCGTGCGGCCGCGCCTGGGCTTCGTGGTCGAGGAGGCCACGACCCATGCGCTGGTGCAGGCCGTGCGCGCGCGCACGCTGGACTGCGCGATCTGCCGCTTCACCTCGGCCAGCGCCGAAGCCGGGCTGGCGCAGGAGTTTCTCTACACGCAGGAGCCGCGCCTTGTGGTGTCGCGCGCGGCCGCGCAGCGGCTGGCGCGGCGCGGGCTGGACTGGGAAGCCTTTGTGTCCCTGCACTGGATCTTTCCGCCGGAGGACACGCCGATCCGCCAGATGATCCATTCGATCTTCGCCTCGGCGGGGCAGCCGGTGCCGGTGCCTCTGCTGGAGGCCTATGCGCAGAAGACGCTGGTCTCGGTGCTGCGGCACATGCCCGACGCGGTCACCATCCTGCCCGACGACATCGCGCAGGAAGTGGCCGACGCGAGCGGCGCCCGCGTGATGCCCCAGCGCCTGCAATGGAACCTGCCGCCCGTGGGCGTGGTGCGGCTGCACGATGCGGCCAATGCGGGGATCGTGGATGCGATGACGAGGGCGTTGCAGGGCCTTCGCCGGGGGACGTAGATCCGCCGCTGCATCGGATGTTCGCGCGGCTGTGACCGCGTGCGCGTGGAAGGGAAGAGCCGCCAGCGCCTGCGGCTAGGATGGCTTTCCCCTCCGGGCAGCCGCTGCGCCAGCGGCTCGCCGAACCTCAGGTGCCCCATGGAATCCGAACTCAAATCGCTGGTCCAGGCCCTGCGCGACTTCGCGCAGGCCCGGGCCTGGGAGCCTTACCACTCCCCCAAGAACCTCGCCTCGGCGCTCTCGGTCGAAGCGGCCGAACTGCTCGAACATTTCCAGTGGCTCACCGAAGCACAGAGCCGATCGCTCGACGCCGAGAAGCGCGCCGAGGTCGGCGCCGAGATGGCGGATGTGTTCCTCTATCTGCTGCAGCTCGCCGACAAGCTCGGCATCGATCTGGTCGATGCGGCCCGAAGCAAGATGCTCGTCAACGCGCAGAAATATCCGGCCGACAAGACACGCGGCCTCTAGGTCCTGGGTCTTCCTGGCGTGTCCTCCAGGTATCGCGTGGCGATGCTTTCCTGAATTAACGGCTGGTGCCGCAAGGCGCTCACTAGTCTGCCCCGTCCTTTCATCAAGAACGAACAGGGAGACTCGAATGAAACGTCTTTGGATCGCCATCGCAGCCTCGTTGCTGCTCACCGCCGCTGCCGCATCCGCCGACCCGCTGCCGACAAACCAGCTGCCGATGTACGGCGGTCGCGCGAAAACAGAAGCGATGAAAAGCGCCGATGCCGACTTCATCGCATCGATGGAGAAGCAGGGCCTCTCGCGCGCCGAGGGCGCCGGGCAGATGCTCAGGCTGGGCTGGACGGCCTGGGCCAAAAGAGACATGGCGACGGCCATGGCGCGCTTCAACCAGGCGTGGCTGCTGGACCCGGAGAACGGCAATGTGTATCACGGCTTCGCGCTGGTGGGCGCTGTCCGGGGCGATGCGCCATCCGACGTGGAGCCCCTGTTCCGGTTGGCAACGTCGAAGCGGAGGGTCGATGCCGAGGCCTTTGTCGACTACGGCTATTTCCTTGCATCGGAGGGTCGCCTGGACGCCAGCCTGCTGCAGTTGAACAAGGCACTCGAAGTCTCGGCAACGGCTCGCAACGCGCGCTCCAACATCGCGTTCGTGTACTACCTGAAGAACGACTTCGCCAGTTCCTGCGCCTGGGTTCAAAAGGCCGCGGCCAACGGCGACAGGATGGAAGCAGCGTTTCCTGAAGACATCTGCGCCCGCGCCGACAAGCCGCTGGACAGGAAGGCGAACGACAGCGCACGCCCACCCGCCTGAGTACCTCCGTGTACGCCACCCGGCGTATTTCCCCTTGTTGGTGCATTCCGCAGACTCCTCTCCATCGCCAGCCGCGTGCTGTCGACAAGGTTCAACCCAACCGGAGCAGGAGTCCACATGCAACGTCGTTTCACACTCAAGGCGCTCACCGCCGCCGTCGCGCTGGCCAGCATTTCTGCTGCGCCCGCATTTGCCGCCGACACCATCAAGGTCGGCGTGCTGCACTCGCTGTCGGGCACGATGGCCATTTCGGAAACCGTGTTGAAAGACACGGTGCTGATGGCCATCGACGACATCAACAAGAAGGGCGGCGTGCTGGGCAAGCAGCTCGAGCCCGTGGTGGTCGACCCGGCCTCCAACTGGCCCCTCTTCGCTGAAAAAACCAAGCAGCTGCTCGGCCAGGACAAGGTCTCGGTGATCTTCGGCTGTTGGACCTCGGTGTCGCGCAAGTCGGTGCTGCCGGTGGTCGAGGAAATGAACGGTCTCCTCTTCTACCCCGTGCAGTACGAGGGCGAAGAGCTCTCCAAGAACGTGTTCTACACGGGCGCCGCGCCCAACCAGCAAGCCATTCCGGCCGTCGATTACCTGATGAGCAAGGAAGGCGGCGGCGCCAAGCGCTGGGTGCTGCTGGGCACCGACTACGTCTACCCCCGCACGACCAACAAGATCCTGCGCGCCTACTTGAAGAGCAAGGGCGTGAAGGACACCGACATCGACGAGAAGTACACACCCTTCGGCCACAGCGACTACCAGACCATCGTGGCCGACATCAAGAAGTTCTCGGCCGGCGGCAAGACGGCGGTGGTCTCCACCATCAACGGCGACTCCAACGTGCCCTTCTACAAGGAACTGGGCAACGCGGGCCTGAAGGCCAAGGACGTGCCGGTCGTCGCCTTCTCGGTGGGCGAGGAAGAACTGCGCGGCGTGGACACCAAGCCGCTGGTGGGTCACCTGGCGGCATGGAACTACTTCATGTCGATCAAGAACCCGACCAACACGGCGTTCATCAAGCAGTGGAGCGACTACGCCAAGGCCAAGAACATCGCCGGCCACAAGGACAAGCCGCTCACCAACGACCCGATGGAAGCCACCTGGATCGGCATCCACATGTGGAAGCAGGCCGTGGAGAAGGCCAAGTCGACCGACACCGACAAGGTGATCGCGGCGATGGCCGGCCAGACCTTCACGGCTCCCTCGGGCATCGTCTCCAAGATGGACGAGAAGAACCATCACCTGCACAAGAGCGTGTTCATCGGCGAAATCAAGGCCGACGGCCAGTTCAGCGTGGTGTGGAAGACGCCGGGTCCGGTGAAGGCCAAGCCCTGGAGCCCGTACATCGAAGGCAACGACAAGAAGCCTGACTACCCGGCCGGCAAGTCGATGTAAGTGTGTTTCTCCCTCCCCCTCTGGGGGAGGGCAGGGGTGGGGGCTGACGGCGGTCGATCGAGCACCGCGCTTGTCCGGGCGCCGCGTGCCCCCACCCCAACCCTCCCCCGGAAGGGGAGGGAGCCAACCCAACTTCCAAGTTCATGATGCTTCGACGAACCCTTCACTGCGCATTCGCCGCCATGCTCTTCATGGCAACGGCCGCCCACGCGCTGACCGCCGACGAAGCCCGGGCCATCGCCTCCGGCGAGTCCGAAGCCCGCATCGCCGCGCTCAACAAGGCCGTGCTCACCGCCGACGAGAAGACCGCCGCGTTCATCCGGGCGATGTCCGACGATGCGGTGAAGTACACCGAAGACAAGGTCTTCGTGATGAAGGACGACAAAGGCTACGACCCCGTGACGGGCACCGAGCTGAAAGTGCCCGACACCGCCGAAGACGTCGTCAACAACAACCTCATGCGCGGCGCGCTCGATGCCGCGCAGGCCGCGCTCAAGCTCACGAGCAAGGACGACGCGGTGCGCGCCGAAGCCGCGCAGGCGCTCTTCAAGGAGCCCGACGAATCGCGCATTCCGATGGTCGAGAAAGCGCTGGCCGCCGAGACCAACCCGAAGATCAAGGCGCAGCTCGAACTCGTGCGCGCCGCCGGCATGCTCACCAGCGCCGACAAGGCCAAGCGCCTCGCCGCGGCCAAGGAGCTGGGCAGCAACCGCAACCCCGACACCAAGCTGCTGCTGAACCAGCGCCTGGCCGACGAGACCGAGGCCGACGTCAAGACGGCGATCGCCGCCTCCATCGCCAACATCGACGGCGCGCTGGTCTGGGGCGACCGCATCAACGCCGTGTTCAGCGGCATCAGCCTGGGCTCGGTGCTGCTGCTCGCGGCGCTGGGCCTTGCCATCACCTACGGCCTCATGGGCGTCATCAACATGGCGCACGGCGAGCTGATGATGATCGGCGCCTACGCCACCTACGTGATGCAGGGCATCTTCCAGAAGTACATGCCCGAGGCGGCGTTCGGCTGGTACCTGGTCGCCGCGATTCCCGTGTCGTTCCTCGCCTCGGCGCTCGTGGGCGCGGTGCTCGAGCGCGGGGTCATCCGCTTTCTCTACGGCCGGCCGCTGGAGACGCTGCTGGCCACCTGGGGCATCAGCCTGATGCTGCAGCAGCTGGTGCGCACGCTCTTCGGCGCGCAGAACGTCGGCGTGGAAAACCCCGGCTGGATGAGCGGCGGCTTCACGATGCTGAGCAACGTCACGCTGCCGTGGAACCGCATCTGCATCATCATTTTTGCTGTGCTCGTGTTGCTCGCGATGGGCTGGCTCATCGGCAAGACGCGCCTGGGCCTCTTCGTGCGCGGCGTGACGCAGAACCGCCCGATCGCCTCGTGCATGGGCGTGAACACCGCGCGCATCGACACCTACGCCTTCGCGCTCGGCTCGGGCATCGCGGGCCTGGCGGGCTGCGCGCTGAGCCAGATCGGCAACGTCGGGCCGGACCTCGGCCAGAGCTACATCGTGGACAGCTTCATGGTGGTCGTGATGGGCGGCGTCGGCCAGCTCGCGGGCACCGTGTATGCGGCGCTGGGGCTGGGCATTCTCAACAAGTTCATCGAAGGCTGGGCGGGCGCGGTGCTCGCGAAGATCGCGGTGCTTGTCTTCATCATCATCTTCATCCAGAAGCGTCCGCAAGGCATCTTCGCGATGAAGGGCCGGAGTGCAGAGGCATGAGCAAAGTCGTTTTGCCAACCAAAGGGCCGCTCTTGAGCGGCAAGGGCTGGACGGCCTTCTTCGTCGCATTGATCGTGGTGTGCGCCGTGGCGCCGGTGCTCAATATCGTGGTGCCGGCGGACAGCCCGCTGCACATGAGCGACTACGCGGTGGCGCTGGTCGGCAAGATCATGTGCTACGCCATCTGCGCGCTGGCCATGGACCTGATCTGGGGCTACACCGGCATCCTCTCGCTCGGACACGGCCTCTTCTTCGCGCTCGGCGGCTACATGATGGGCATGTACTTGATGCGCCAGATCGGCCGCGACGGCAACTACAAGAGCGACCTGCCGGACTTCATGGTGTTCCTGGACTGGAAGACGCTGCCCTGGCACTGGACCTTCAGCGACAGCTTCATCGCCACGCTGATCCTCATCGTCGCGGTGCCGGGCGTGATCGCCTTCGTGTTCGGCTTCTTCGCCTTCCGCTCGCGCATCAAGGGCGTGTATTTCTCGATCATCACGCAGGCCATGACCTTCGCGGCGATGCTGCTGTTCTTTCGCAACGAGACGGGCTTCGGCGGCAACAACGGCTTCACCGACTTCAAGCGCATCCTGAACATCCCGATCGCCACGCAGGAAATGCGCATGACGCTCTTCGCGCTCACCGGCCTCACGCTGCTGGGCTTCTTTCTCTTCGCCAAATGGCTCATCGGCAGCAAGTTCGGCCGCGTGCTGCAGGCCATCCGCGATGCGGAAACGCGCGTGATGTTCTCGGGCTACAACCCGCTGCCCTACAAGCTCACGATCTGGGTCATCTCGGCCGTGATGTGCGGCGTGGCCGGCGCGCTCTATGTGCCGCAGGTGGGCATCATCAACCCGGGCGAGATGAGCGCGGCCAACTCCATCGAGATCGCGATCTGGGCCGCCGTCGGCGGGCGCGCCACGCTGATCGGGCCGATCATCGGCGCCTTCATCGTCAACGGCGCCAAGAGCTGGCTCACCGTCGCGTACCCGGAGTACTGGCTGTACTTCCTGGGCGCCTTGTTCATTGCTGTCACGCTGTTCCTGCCGAACGGCATCGTGGGTCTGGTGAAGAAGTGGTTGACCAGGGAGAAGGCGGCACCGGCCGCGCCGAGCGCAGGCCGTGAAGAGGCGCAGCGCGCCATGGCCGCCGGGCAGGGCATGGAGCCAGAGGCGCTGCACGCGCCGCTCGCCGCCGACGTGAAGGGAGCCCGCGCATGACGCCCGATTTGATGGACGCCGGCGCCGAGCGCGCGGCGCGCGCCAGCGGCATTCACTGTGCGAGCGGCAGCACCGAGTCGGGCGGCCGCGAGGCCGGCTTCGGCCGCATCGCGACGCCGGGCGAGGTCGACGTCACGCACGGCCGCATCCTCTACCTGGAAGACGTGAGCGTGAGCTTCGACGGCTTCAAGGCCATCAACAAGCTCTCGCTGGACATCGCCCCGGGCGAGCTGCGCTGCATCATCGGCCCCAACGGCGCGGGCAAGACCACGATGATGGACATCATCACCGGCAAGACCCGGCCCGATTCGGGCACCGTATTCTTCGGCAGCACCATCGACCTCCTGCGCCACCGCGAAGCCGACATCGCGCAGCTGGGCATCGGCCGCAAGTTCCAGAAGCCGACGGTGTTCGAACACCTCACCGTGTTCGAGAACCTCGAACTCGCATTGAAGACCAACAAGGGCGTGCGCGCCTCGATGCTGTTCAGGCTCGATTCCGCGCAGAGCGATCGCCTCGCCGAAGTGCTTCAGACCATCCACCTGGCCGACAGCGTCTCGCGCCTGGCGGGCAACCTGAGCCACGGCCAGAAGCAGTGGCTGGAGATCGGCATGCTCCTGATGCAGGACCCCAAGCTGCTGCTGCTCGACGAGCCCGTGGCCGGCATGACCGATGAGGAAACGGCGCGCACCGCCGAGCTCTTCCTCACGCTCAAGGGCAAGCATTCGCTGATGGTGGTGGAGCACGACATGAGCTTCATCCGCACCATCTCCGAGATCGTCACCGTGCTGTGCGACGGCTCGGTGCTCGCGCAGGGCACGCTCGACGAGGTGCAGGCCGACGAGCGCGTGATCGAGGTCTACCTGGGCCGCTGAGGAACCGAAGCCATGCTGACAGTCAAGAACATCCACCAGTACTACGGCGGCTCGCACATCCTGAGGGACGTGAGCTTTCAAGCGACGCTCGGCAAGGTCACCGTGCTGCTGGGCCGCAACGGCGTGGGCAAGACGACGCTGCTCAAGTCGCTGATGGGCCTCGTGCCCATCAAGAGCGGCAGCATCGAGCTGGAGGGCAAGCCGATTCAGAAGGCCACGCCGTACGACAGGGCGAGGGCGGGCATCGGCTTCGTGCCGCAGGGCCGCGAGATCTTCGCGCGGCTCACGGTCGAGGAGAACCTGCGCATGGGCCTGGCCTACAAGAGCGGCAGCACGCCCATTCCGTCGGAGCTGTTCGAGCTCTTCCCGGTGTTGAAGCAGATGATCAACCGCCGCGGCGGCGACCTCTCGGGCGGGCAGCAGCAGCAACTGGCCATCGCGCGCGCCCTCGCGCCCAAGCCCAAGCTCCTGATCCTCGATGAGCCGACCGAAGGCATCCAGCCGAGCATCATCAAGGACATCGGCCGCGTCATCCGCATGCTGGCCGACCGCGGCGACATGGCCATCGTGCTGTGCGAGCAGTACTACGACTTCGCGCAGGAGCTGGCCGACGACTACCTCGTGATGGAGCGCGGCGAGGTCATCGCGCGGGGGCTGGGCAAGGACATGGAAGCGCAGGGCGTGCGCCAGCTCGTGGCGATCTGACCGATCCTCGGCGGGGGCGGTGCGAGGCCGCGACACCGCAGGGTCTTGGCATCTGCGTATCGGCCTCGATTCAGGGTTTACCCTAAAATCGACCCTTGCCCGTCGCCGCCGGGCGCCCTCCCAGGAGCCTGGCCTTGAACGCCTCCCCCCGCGCTGGACAGCGCGGACACCACTGTTTCCGTCACTTCGCCGTCGTCGAAGCCCGTCAATTTCGTGCGGGCCGTGCTCGCGCTCGGCGTCGGCGGCTTCGCCATCGGCACGGGCGAATTCGTCATCATGGGCCTGCTGCCCGAGGTCGCGCGCGACATCGACGTCAGCATTCCCCAAGCCGGCCACGTCATCAGCGCCTATGCGCTCGGCGTGGTCGTCGGCGCCCCGGTGCTGGCCGTGCTCGCGGCAGGGTGGGGCCGGCGCGCCTTGCTGATCGCACTGATGGCCGTGTTCGCGGCCGGCAATTTCGCCAGCGCGATGGCGCCGGGATATCTCTCGCTCAACCTGCTGCGCTTTGCCACGGGCCTGCCGCACGGCACCTATTTCGGCGTGGCCGCGCTCGTGGCGGCCACGCTCGCGCCACCCGGGCGCCGTGCGCGCGCCGTGGGCCTCGTGATGCTCGGGCTCACCGGCGCCACGCTGGTGGGCGTGCCCATCGCCGCATGGCTCGGCCAGCTCTTCGGCTGGCGCGCGGCCTTCGTGTTCGTCGGCGTGATCGCGCTCGTGGCCGTGGTGCTCCTGCGCCGCGACGTGCCCGACATCGCCGCCGCGGCCGGCGCCAGCCCGTGGCGCGAGCTCGGCGCGCTCAAGCGCAAGCAGGTGTGGTTCACGCTGGGCATCAGCGCCATCGGCTTCGGCGGCATGTTCGCGGTGTTCAGCTACATCAAGCCGACGCTCACCGAGGTGGCGCACCTGTCGGTGCACAACGTGCCCTTCGTGCTCGCGCTGTTCGGCCTGGGCATGGTCACCGGCAACATCGTGGGCTCGCGGATGGCCGACAAGTCGCTCATGCGCACCATCGCCGGCGTGCTCGTGTACGCGGTGCTGGTGCTCGCGCTCTTCACCTTCGCGGCGCAGCACGTGGTCACGGCCGCCATCGGCGTGTTCCTCATCGGCACCACCGTGGCCATCGGCCCGGCGCTGCAGATTCGCCTGATGGACGTGGCCGGCGATGCGCAGACGCTCGCCGCCGCGCTCAACCACTCGGCCTTCAACATGGCCAACGCGCTGGGTGCGTGGCTGGGCGGCGTGGCCATCTCGGCGGGGCTGGGCTGGACCTCGACCGGCTGGGTCGGCGCACTCCTCGCGCTCGCCGGCATTGGCATCTTCGGCTGGGGCGTGATGAGCGCGCGGGCCGATGCGCGCCTTGACGCCGTTCAGCGCGCGCCGAGCGCCTCGTAGAGCTTCAGCGCCGCGCGCGCCGTCTGCTCGTCGCAGATCAGCACCGACAGCAACTTCGCCCGCAGCACGGCCGCGATGATCGGCGCCTTGTTCTCGCCGCCCGAGGCGACGATCACCGTCGGAATACGCGCGAGCTCTTCGAGCGAGGGCGCCACCACGCGCTGGTTCAGTGCGTGCTTCACGGGCTTGCCGTGGCGGTCGAGGAACTGGCCGATGATGTCGCCCACCGCCTTGGCCTGCCGCAGCCCGGCCACGGGCACGTCCTTGGGCAGCCCGTAGCGCACCAGCAGTGAACGCGTGCTGAGGTCGCCCACGCTCAGCAGCGCGACGTCGTTGGCCGCGATCTGACTGAACGCTTCCTTGAACACATCCTGCGAGACGATGGTGTCGCGCGACTTCGCGCTGCCCGCGTACAGCGGCGCGGCCAGGTAGCTGCACTGCGCGCCGAGCCGCGCGGCGAAAGCGCTCGCGGTCTCGAAGGTGTTGATCTCCAGCCCGCGCGTGAGCCCGCCCATGATCGAGTTGACGTGCAGGTTCGGCCATTGGCCCGGCGTGACGTGGCGGATCGCCTCGCGCAGCGTCGCGCCCCAGCCCACGCCCAGGCCCCGCACGCGCTGCGTTTCCAGCAGCCGCGAGAGGTATTCGCCCGCCGTGCGGCCCAGCAGCACCGGAATGAGGTCGGGGCTCTCGGGCGTCGGAATGATCACCGCTTCGCGCAGGCCGCACACCGTGCGCAGCTCCTCTTCGAGCCTGAGGCACCCCTCGTGGCGCGAGTTGATCTTGATGCTCACGAGCCCGCTCTCGCGCGCCTCGCCGAGCAGCCGGTTCACGCGCAGCCGCGTGAGCCCGAGCTTCGTGGCGATGCCGTCCTGCGTGAGCCCCTCCATGTAGTAGAGCCAGGCCACACGCACGGCCACCTGATCTTCCTCAGCCATCCGAATGCTCCGTTGTTGTGTGCCGATTCTGCCGCGTGATGGTGAAAACACCGGGTAGTCACCTGCTTGAAACAAATGCATTTCAGAATATACACTTGTTCATCGCCGGCGAATCCGGCGCAAGAATCCCTGGAGACATGAGCGAACAGACATCCCCGCTGCGGGCCGCATTGCGCGATGCCGCGGTCACGAAAGAAGTCGTCGTCGAGCGTGCCGCGGTGCGCGCGATGCCCGACGTGCTGCAGCGCGCCGCCCCCGGCGCGCGCTGGATGCTCGTGACCGACGAGACCACCTGGGACGTCGCGGGAGAGGCTGCACAGGCCTTGCTCGAGGCGCGCGGCATCGCGCTCGCGCCGCCGCTCATGCTGCCCGCGCGGCCACGCCTCAAGCCCCGCGTCTCGGCCTCGGCCACCATCGCGCGCCAGCTCGCCGCGCACGACCTCACGCCGGTGGCTGTGGGCTCGGGCGTCATCAGCGACCTGGTCAAGCACGCGGCGTCGATCGCGGGCAAGCCTTACGTCTGCTTCGCCACCGCCGCCTCGATGGACGGCTACGCCGCCTCCGGCGCGGCGCTGCTCGATGAGGACGGCTTCAAGCGCACGCTCGCGTGCCCGCCGCCCGTCGCGGTGCTCGCTGACCTGGGCGTGCTGGGCGCCGCCCCCGCGCGCATGACGGCATGGGGCTACGGCGATCTCGCGGGCAAGACCGTGGCCGGCGCCGACTGGCTGCTGGCCGATGCACTGGGCGTCGAGGCCCTGAGCCGCCGCCCCTACGACATGGTGCAGGCGCACCTGCGCGACTGGCTCGGCGCGCCCGGCCGCATCGCCGCGCGCGATCCCGAGGCCACGGGCGACCTCATGGCGGGCCTCCTGGTCAGCGGCTTCGCGATGCAGGCCCACGGCAACTCGCGCCCGGCCAGCGGCAGCGACCACCAGTTCTCCCACCTCTGGGAGATGGAGAACCTGCAGATCGACGGCGAACCCGCCGCGCACGGCGCCTGCGTGGGCGTCGGCTGCGTCGCGATGCTCGCGATGTACGAATGGCTGCTGGCGCGGCCCGATGCCGCCTTCGCATCGGCTGCAGTGCAGGCGCAAGACGGCTGGGACGACAGCGCACTCTCACGCGAGATCGAGGCCGCCTTCGACCGCGAAGAATTCCGCACCGCCGCGCGCGAGGAGATGCAAGCCAAGCGCGCCGCCGGCGGCCGCCGCGCCCGCATCGAAAACCTCATCGCCCTCTGGCCCGACCTGCGCGCCCAACTCGCGCACCAGCTCATCGGCGCGGCCGACATGCAGCAGCGCCTGCGCACCCTCGGCGGCGCCGCGCACCCCGACGACCTGGGCATCGCCGCCGCGCGCCTGGCCGCCGACTACCGCCGCGCGCGCCTCATCCGGCGCCGCTACACCGTGCTCGACCTGCTCGACGAACTCGGCTGGCTCGATGCCGCGATCACCGATCTCTTCAGCCCCGGCGGCTTCTGGTCCGCCTGAACCTGCACCCCACGATCCACAGGAGACAGCGATGAATCTCGAACGACGCAGCACCCTGGCCACGCTGGCCATCTCATCCGCGCTATGGCTCGCGAGCGCCATGCCGGCAGCGGCACAACCCGTGCAGATCCAGTGGTGGCACGCCATGGGCGGCGCGCTGGGCGAGCGCGTCGACGAACTGGTGAAGAACTTCAACGCCTCGCAGCAGAAGTACGTGGTGGTGGCCGTCAACAAGGGCAACTACGACGAGGTCATCAACGGCACCATCGCCGCCTACCGCGCCAAGCGCGCGCCGGCGCTCGTGCAGATCTACGAACGCGGCTTCATGACCATGCTGCTCTCGGACGCGACGATGCCCGTGCAGGACCTGCTCGACCAGCGCGGCTACAAGGTCGAGTGGGCCGATTTCGTCAAGCCCGTGGCGGGCTTCTACAGCTACAAGGGCAAGCTCATGACGATGCCCTTCAATTCGTCGTCGCCCATCCTCTGGTACAACAAGACGCACTTCGAGAAGGCCGGTTTCGCCAAGCCCGCCGAGACCTGGCAGGAGCTGGAAAAGCAGCTCTACGCCATCAAGCAGAAAGGCATCTCGGCCTGCGGCTCGGTGCTCGCGGGCGACTACCACTGGAGCCTGCTGGAGAACTACAGCGCCATCAACGACCTGCCGTACGCGACCAAGGCCAACGGCTACCAGGGCCTGGACACCGAGTTCACCTACAACAAGACCTCGGTGGTCTCGCAGGTCGGGCGCATCAAGAAATGGATCGACGACGGCGTGATGCAGATCGCCGGCCAGGGCCTGAGCCCCGAGCAACTGTTCACCTCGGGCAAGTGCTCCACCTTCTTCGCCTCCACGGCCGCGCACAGCGGCATCGAGCGCGAGGCCAAGATCGACTGGAGCGCCACGTACCTGCCGTGGGAAGAGGGCAAGCAGCCCCGGAACAGCACCATCGGCGGTGCGTCGCTGTGGGTCATGAAGGGCCAGAAGCCGGCGGAGTACGAAGCCGCCGCGGCGTTCCTGGACTACCTCGCCAAGCCCGAGACGCAGGTCTGGTGGCTCAAGGCCACGGGCTACGTGCCGTTGACCAACAAGGCCTATGAAATGGCGAAGTCGCAGGGCTACTACAAGGACCACCCGACGCGCGAGATCGCGATCCTGCAGCTCACGCGCGGCACGCCCACGGCCAACTCCACGGGCTTTCACTTCGGCAACTTCACGCAGACCATGATGGCGCAGCGCGACGAGTTCGAGAACGTGGTCGCGGGCAAGAAGACGCCGCAGGTGGCGATGGACGATGCCGTCAAGCGCGGCAACGAAATCCTGCGCCAGTACGAAAAGCTCAACAAGGGCCGCTACTGAAGCGGCACCGGGCCCGGAAGAACGAAGCATGGCCAAGCCCGAAGCAGGACTCAAGCGCGCGCACTTCAAGGACGTGCGCCTGCCCGTGCTGCTGCTCCTGCCGCAGCTGGCGATCCTGCTGTTCTTCTTTTTCATTCCGTCGTTCCGCGCGCTCGGGCAGGCCTTCTTCCTGTCCGACCCGTTCGGCAACACGGTGCACTTCGTGGGCTTCGACAACTTCGCGCAGCTGCTGCGGAGCGAGACGTACCACGAGTCGGTGAAGGTCACGGTGGTGTTCACCATCCTGCAGAACCTGCTGACCATCGCGGTCGCGCTGGTGCTGGCCTTCGCGAGCGACCGCGTGATCCGCGGGCGCGGCATCTACAAGGCGATCATCCTGCTGCCCTATGCCATTGCGCCGGTCATCGCGGGCATCCTCTGGGCCTTCCTCTTCAACCCTGCGGTCGGTCCGCTCGCGCACGTGCTGCATGCGATCGGCTTTGCGTGGGACCCGAACCGCGTGGGCTCCGACGCGATGATCCTGGTGATCCTGGCCGCCTCGTGGAAGCACGTCTGCTACGACTACATCTTCCTGCTCGCGGGCCTCCTGGCAGTGCCTTCGTCGCTGCTCGAGGCGGCGGCCGTCGATGGCGCGGGGCCGCTCAAGCGCTTCTTCAGCATCGGGCTGCCGCTGCTCATGCCGACGATGTTTTTCCTCGCGGTGATGAACTTCGTCTACGGCTTCTTCGAGATCTTCGCCATCGTCGATGCGGTCACGCAGGGCGGGCCGGCGGGCGCGACCAACGTGCTGGTGTTCAAGGTCTACGTCGATGGCTTCATCAACCTGGATCTCGGGTCCTCGGCCGCGCAGTCGGTCATCCTGATGATCTTCGCGCTCTTCATGACGCTGCTGCAGTTCCGCTACGTGGAGCGGCGCGTGAGCTACGACGTATGACGCTTCAGACAAAGGACCGCCGCCATGGTTGAACGCGCCCCCGTGCTCGATGCCGTCTGCCACGCGATCCTGCTGGTGGGCGTGGCGTGCGTCTGCGTGCCGCTGTACCTCGCCTTCGTCGCGGGCTCGCTCACCATCGGCGAGGTGCAGCAGGTGCCGCTGCCATGGCTCCCCGGCGACCAGTTCGTGCAGAACCTGCGCACCGCATGGACGCAGGCCAACTTCGGCCGGCTGTTTCTCAACTCGTTCATCGTCGCGCTGGGCATCACGGTCGGCAAGATCGCGGTGTCGCTGCTGTCGGCCTTCGCGATCACGTACTTCCGCTTTCGCTTTCGCATGACGGCGTTCTGGCTCATCTTCGTGTCGCTGATGCTGCCGATCGAGGTGCGCATTTCGCCGACCTACGAGTCGGTCGCCAATGCGGCGCTGCCGGTGCAATGGCTGGTCGAGACGCTGCACCTGTCGCAGCTGTGGAATGCGGTCACCGGCCACAGCATCGACATCCAGCTCTCGTGGAACATGGTCGATACGTACCCGGGCCTGATCCTTCCGCTCATCGCCTCGGCCTCGGCCACCTTCCTGTTCCGCCAGTTCTTCCTCACGGTGCCCGACGAGCTGTGCGAAGCGGCGCGCATCGATGGTGCCTCGCCGATGCATTTCTTCTGGACCATCCTGCTGCCGCTCTCGCGCTCGAACATCGCGGCGCTCGCAATCATCCTGTTTCTCTACGGCTGGAACCAGTACCTCTGGCCGCTGCTCTTCACCACAGACAAGGACATGGCGACCGCGGTGATC
This sequence comes from Variovorax sp. AC194, assembly GCF_979257995.1. Taxonomy (NCBI): domain Bacteria; kingdom Pseudomonadati; phylum Pseudomonadota; class Betaproteobacteria; order Burkholderiales; family Comamonadaceae; genus Variovorax; species Variovorax sp. AC194. Next base: position 1,847,029 of record NZ_OZ409823.1, read on the forward strand.
GGCCTGAAGCACCTGATCCCGCGCGCCGATTCGCAACCGGCCTGGAACGTGGCAATGAGCGCCGCGCTCCTTACCATGCTGCCGCCCATTCTCGTGGTGGTAGCGTTGCAGCGGTCGTTCGTCAAAGGGCTGGTGGACAGCAGCAAGTGAAGCGCATGCAACCAACAAGGACACTGCAGAAAATGATCATCGTGGGGCACCGCGGCGCACGCAACCTCTGGCCCGAGAACAGCCTGGGCGGCTTTCGCAAGCTCATCGCATCGGGCGCCGATGCGGTCGAGTTCGATGTGCAGGAAACGCGCGACGGCACGGCCGTGGTCATTCACGATCCGCTGCTGGACCGCACCACCGAAGGCACCGGCCCCATCCGCGACCGCACGGGCGCCGAGGTGCTGGCGACGCGGCTGCGCGAAGGCCAGGGCGAGCACGGTGGTGAGCGCGGCGAATGCGTGCCGTCGCTCACCGAGGTGCTGCGCCTTTTCGCGCCCACGCGCATGGAACTGCATGTGGAGATCAAGACCGACGCGGCCGGCGAACTGCCCGCGGGCGCCGTCGCGCGCATGGTGCAGGCGCTGCACGACGCGGGCGTGGCCGAGCGCAGCTACCTCACCTGCTTCGTGCCCGAGGTGCTGGAGCAGGTGCTCGCCTGCTGGCCCGGCGGCCGCGTGCTCGCGTCGCTGGACCACCGCTCGGCCGAGATGCTCGGCGGCATCGGCCGCGCGCTCGCGCGCTATGCGGCGATGCCGGGGTGCGTGGTCGCCGTCGAGAAGAAGCTGCTCGCGGCGACGTGGTCGCAGTGCCTGGCCGCGCTCGGCACCGAGCGGCTGGGTGCATGGGTCATCAACGAGCCCGACGAGATCGCGCACTGGCTCGCGATGCCGATACGGCAGATCACCACCGACCGGCCCGACCTCGCGCTGGCCGCGCGCCGATGAGCGCATGGCCGATATCGCGACGGCGCCTGCTGTGCAGCGGGCTCGCCGCCGCGTCGCTGGGCCATCCTTTTCTTCAACTGCACGCGCAGCAGGCATCGCGCGACCTCTTCACGCTGGGCGTGGCTTCGGGCACGCCCCGGCCCGATGGCATGGTGCTGTGGACGAGGCTCGCACCCGAGCCGCTGCAAGGCGGCGGCATGGGCGATGCGCCGGTCGATGTGCGGTGGGAGGTCGCGGAGGACGAGCGCTTCCGGCGCATCGTCGCCAAGGGCACGGCGACGGCCACGGCGGAGCTCGCGCATTCGGTGCATGTCGAGGTACAGGGGCTGCAGCCGGGCCGCCCGTACTGGTACCGTTTCACTGCAGGCGGCGCACGAAGCCCCGTCGGCCGCACGCGCACCGCGCCGGCGGAGGGCGACGACGCTTCGCAGTCCATCCGCTTCGCCTTCGCCTCGTGCCAGCAGTACGAGCAGGGCTACTACGCGGCGTACCGCGACATGGCCGCGCAGCCGCTGGACTTCGTCGTGCACCTGGGCGACTACATCTACGAAAGCTCCTGGGGTTCACGCCACGTGCGCCGCCACGAAGGCGGCATCCCGACGCAACTGGCCGAGTTCCGCGACCGCTACGCGCTCTACAAGACCGATGCGCACCTGCAGGCCGCGCACGCCGCCTTCCCCTGGCTCGTGACCTGGGACGACCATGAGGTGGCCAACGACTACACCGACGACGTCTCGCCGCGCACCATCGACCCCGCGCAATTCCTCGCGATCCGCGCCGCCGCGTACCAAGCGTGGTACGAGCACATGCCCGTGCCCGCGAGCATGCGGCCGCGCGGCGCCGATGCCATCATCTACGGCCGCCACCGCTTCGGCCGCATGCTCGACGTGCTGCTGCTCGATGGGCGCCAGTACCGCTCGCACCATGCGTGCCTCGCGGGCCGCAGCGCCTCGCCGCTGGCCGATTGCGCCGACCGGTCCGCGCCCGGGCGCAGCTTTCTCGGCGCGAAGCAGGAGGCGTGGCTCGCGAACGAACTGGCCGCGCCGCCCGCGCGCTGGACCGTCATCGCCCAGCCCACGCTGCTCGCCGAGGCCGACCGCAAGCGCGGCCCCGAGCACGGCTACTGGATGGACGGCTGGGACGGCTACGCGGCCTCCCGCACGCGCCTCCTCGACGCGCTGGCCGCGAACAAGGCGCGCGGCGGCGATGCGCTGGTAGTGAGCGGCGACGTGCACGCGTTCTGGGCCGCCGACCTGCGCCGCGAGCCGGAAGGCGCGGCCATCGCGACCGAGTTCGTCGGCGGCGCCATCACCTCCGAAGGCCCGAGCGCCGCGAGCGTGGCCAACATGCTTGCGAAGAACGAGCACCTGCGCTACGGCCGCGCCGACAAGCGCGGCTATGCGCTCATGACGCTCGATGCGCGCGGCTGCGCGGTCGAGTTCCGCGCGGTGGACGATGAGAAGAACGCCGACTCGGCCGTGGCCCCCATGGCCCGCTTCTCGGTGGCGCGCGGCGCGCCCGGCGTGCATCTGGAAACCACCTGAAATCTCCCGCGCCTGCAGGATTGCGCGGCCGTGCCTATGATGGCCGCCGCCCCCCATCCCTCCCTCATCTCCCTCGGAGCGCGCCCCCATGAGCATTCCCACCACCCGACTCGGCCGCACCGGCCTCACCGTGTCCCGCCTCGCCCTGGGCACCATGACCTTCGGCCTGCAGACCGACGAGGCCGTGTCGCACCAGATCCTGGACAAGGCGGCCGAAGGCGGCATCAACTTCCTCGATACCGCCGACGTGTACCCGCTCGGCGGCACCGTCGAGACCACCGGTCGCACCGAAGAGATCATCGGCAACTGGCTCGAAAAACAAGGCCCCGCGGGCCGCCGCCGCTTCGTGGTCGCCACCAAGGCGGTCAACAAGGTCGGCCCGAATCCGTGGGACCAGGGCGCATCGCGCAAGCACCTGCTCGATGCCATCGACCTCTCGCTCAAGCGCCTGAAGACCGATCACGTCGACCTCTACCAGCTGCACATGGACGACCGCGAGACGCCGCTCGAAGAGACGCTCGAGGCGCTCGATGTCATCGTGAAGTCGGGCCGCGCGCGCTACATCGGCGTGTCTAATTTCCTGGCCTATCGCCTGGCCCGCGCGCTGGGCAAGTCCGACCTGCACCGGTTCACGCGCTTCGTCTCGGTGCAGCCGCGCTACAGCCTGCTGTTCCGCGAGATCGAGCGCGAGCTGCTGCCGCTCGCGAGCGAAGAGGGCCTGGGCGTGATCCCCTACAACCCGCTGGCCGGAGGCCTCCTCACCGGCAAGTACAAGCCCGGCGCCAAGCCCCAGGAGAACACCCGCTTCACGCTCGGCACCGCCGGCAACATGTACCAGGACCGCTACTGGAACGAGCGCAGCTTCAACACCGTGACGCAGCTGCACAAGCTGGCCGACGAGGCGGGCGTGCCGCTCGCGACGCTGGCGGTGGCGTGGGTCATGGCCAACCCGCTGATCACCGCGCCGCTGCTCGGCGCGAGCCGCCCCGAGCAGCTCGAGGCGACCATCGCGGCGGCCGAGTACAAGCTCGATCCGGCGCTCAAGCAGAAGCTCGACGAGCTCACGGCCGAGTACCGCAAGGGCGACGCGCCGCGCTGAAATGCATTGCTCCTTCCCCCTCTGGGGGAAGGCCGGGATGGGGCAGGCAGAGCGCCCAAGGCGAGCGCCGCCGTGCCCCCACCCCAACCCTCCCCCAGATGGGGAGGGAGCAAAACCCAAGCCATCGACGTTCAACATCGCGCGCTGATTGCATTGCTCCTTCCCCCTCTGGGGGAAGGCCGGGATGGGGGCAGGCAGAGCGTCCGAGGCGAGCGCCGCCGTGCCCCCACCCCAACCCTCCCCCAGTGGGGGAGGGGGCAAAACCCAAGCCATCGACGTTCAACATCGCGCGCTGATTGCATTGCTCCTTCCCCCTCTGGGGGAAGGTTGGGATGGGGGCAGGCAGAGCGTCCGAGGCGAGCGCCGCCGTGCCGCCACCCCAACCCTCCCCCAGTGGGGGAGGGAGCAAAACCGGAAACTGTCAGAACTGTCAGTTAGTGGACAGCGAAGGGTTTGATGGGGGTTCTTAGAGTGAACCCACCATGGTTCTCTTTGCTGCAACTCCCTCTTCGTACAAGGCGACAGCCATCGCGCTCGCCGCACTGCTGCTCGCGGGCTGCGCCGTCGGCCCCGACTACGTGCGGCCCTCCATGGACCTGCCGGTCGCCTACAAGGAAACCGGCCCCTGGAAGACCGCCACCCCGCAGGTCATCGACGCCAGCCATCCCTGGTGGGAGGCCTACGGCGACGGCACGCTGAGCGCGCTGGTCGTGCAGGCCAACGCCGCCAACCAGAACATCCGCGTCGCCGAGGCCCAGTACCGCGAGGCACAGGCGATAGCAGCCGCCGCGCACGCGGGCTTCTTCCCGACCGTGGGCATCAACGCAGGCGGGACCCGCGCGCAGACCAACAGCACCGGCGCCGTCAAGCTGGGCACCACCGACACCCTGGGCCTCGCCGCGAGCTGGGAGCCCGACCTGTGGGGCGCCGTGCGCCGCTCCGTCGAGGCCGGCAACGCCGACGCACAGGCCAGCGCCGATGACCTCGCCGGCGCGCGACTGAGCATCCAGACCACGCTCGTGCAGGACTACCTGCAGATCCGCGTCATCGACCTGCAGCGCGACCTGTATGCCAGCACCACCGCGGCCTACGCCAAGGCGCTCGAACTCACGCAGCACCAGTACGCCGCGGGCACGGTGCTGCGCTCCGACGTGGCCCTCGCGGAGAGCCAGCTCAAGACCGCCGAGGCGCAAGCCGTCGATCTCGAAGCGCAGCGCAGCCAGCTCGAACACGCCGTCGCGGTGCTGACAGGGCAGGCGCCCGCATCGTTCTCGCTGCAGCCGCTGGCTTCATCCGCACAGGCGACGCCCGCCTCGCTCTCGTCCACCGAGGCGCTGCGCGTGCAGCTCCCGGTCACCCCCGCGGGCCTGCCTTCGGAACTGCTGGAGCGCCGCCCCGACATCGCGGGCGCCGAGCGCCGCGTGCAGGCGGCCAACGCCAACATCGGCGTGGCCAAGGCGGCGTACTACCCGCAGATCGTGCTCAGCGCGAGCGGTGGATTCAGTGCCGGCAACCTCGCCTCGCTCTTCAACACACCCAGCCGCGTGTGGTCGCTCGGCGCGGCACTTGCGCAAACGGTGTTCGACGGGGGCCTGCGCAAAGCCCACACCGACCAGGCCGTGGCCGTCTACGACGCCTCGGTCGCGCAGTACAAGCAGACCGTGCTCGGCGGCTTCCAGCAGGTCGAGGACAACCTCGCGGCGCTGCGGGTGCTCGACCGCGAGTCCGCGCTGCAGGCGCAGGCCGTGCAGGCCTCGCAACTGGCCGAGCGCCTGGCGCTGAGCCAGTACCGCGCCGGTACTGCCACCTACCTGAGCGTGGTGACGGCCCAGCAGCTCTCGCTCACCAACCAGCGCACCGCCGCGCAGGTGCTCGGCCGCCAGCTCGCGGCCAGCGTCTCGCTGATCGCGGCCACCGGCGGCGGCTGGACCGCCGACGCCGCCGCTGCAACGACTTCCGGAAATTGATGCCATGACGACGACAACCCAAGCCCCCCTTCAGCGCCGCTCGACCTGGGTCGCGGCCGCCACGCTCGTGATCGTTTTGGGCGGCGGCGCCTGGGCGCTCAACCACAACAAGGCCTTCGGCGCCAAGCCCGAAGCCCCCAAGACACCGCCCGTGCAGGTGACGACCGCGCGCGTCACGCCGCAGAACGTGCAGGTCTACCGCTCGGGCATCGGCACCGTCGCCTCGATGGCCACGGTCACCGTCAAGGCGCGCATCGACGGGCAGCTGGACAAGGTCGGCTTCACCGAAGGGCAGGACGTGAAGGCCGGCCAGCTGCTCGCGCAGCTGGACCCGCGCACGCTGCAGGCGCAGCTCGCGCAAGCGCAGGCCACCCGAGCGAAGGACGAGGCGCAACTGGCCAACGCCCGCGCGGACCTGAAGCGCTACACCACGCTGATCGCGCAGGACGCCGCCACGCAGCAGCAGCTCGACACGCAGAAGGCGCTGGTCAACCAACTCGCCGCCACCGTGCAGACCGATGCCGCGCAGGTGCAGTTCGCCGAGGTGCAACTGAGCTTCACGCGCATCGTCTCGCCGATGAACGGCCGCGTCGGCGCGCGGCTGGTGGACCCGGGCAACATCGTGCATGCGGCCGACACCAACGGCCTGGTCGTCATCAACCAGATCGACCCCATCGCGGTGCAGTTCACGCTGCCCGAAGAGGCGGTGCAGGACATCAACCGCGTGCAGCAGCAGAGCAACCAGCCGCTCGCGGTGGTGGCCTACGACCGCGCCGGCAACCAGATGCTGGGCGCCGGCAAGCTCATCCTGCTGAACAACCAGATCGACACCACCAACGGCACCGTGCAGCTCAAGGGCAGCTTCGCCAACCCGCAGCACACGCTGTGGCCCGGCCAGTACGTCAACGTGCGGCTGGACCTGGACCGCCGGCCCGACTCGCTCACCGTGCCCGCCGCCGCCGTGCAGCGCGGCCAGGACGGCACCTACATCTGGGTGGTCGATGCCGAGAACAAGGCCAGCAACGTGCCGGTGCACGTGCTGCAGATCGCCGACGGCGTGGCCGTGATCGACAAGGGCCTGGCAGCCGACCAGCGCGTGGTGGTCGATGGGCAGTACAAGCTCAAGCCAGGCTCCAGCATCGTCGAGCCGCCGCCCGCCAAGAAGGCCGCGGCCGCCACCGCTGCCACCACCCCCAGCGGGAGCGGCAATTGAGCATCTCCGCCGCCTTCATCAAACGCCCCATCGGCACCACGCTGCTGGCGCTCGCCATCCTCTTGGTCGGTGCGGCGGTGTTTCCGCTGCTGCCGGTGGCACCGCTGCCGCAGGTCGACTTTCCGACGATCCAGGTCTCGGCCAACCTGCCGGGCGCGAGCCCCGAGACCATGGCGTCCAACGTGGCGCAGCCGCTGGAGCGGCAGTTCTCGCTGATCGCGGGCCTCTCGCAGATGACCTCCACCAGCGGCCTGGGCTCCACGCAGATCACGCTGCAGTTCGACCTGGACCGCAGCATCGATGCCGCCGCGCTCGACGTGCAGGCGGCCATCAACGCCTCCACCGGCCAGCTGCCGGCCAACCTGCCGAGCCCGCCCACGTTCCGCAAGGTGAACCCGGCGGATTCGCCGATCCTGATCCTCTCGGTGCAATCGAAGACGCTGCCGCTCACCGAGGTGAACGACTACGCCGACAACATCCTCGCGCAGCAGATCTCGCAGATCGCGGGCGTGGGCCTGGTGAACATCGGCGGTGCGCAGAAGCCCGCGGTGCGCGTGCAGCTCGACCCGACCAAGATGGCCGGGCTGGGCCTGAGCCTGGAGGACGTGCGCACCGTGCTCGCATCGGCGACGGTGAACGCGCCCAAGGGCACGATCGACGGGCCGAACCAGAGCTTTACCGTCTACACCAACGACCAGCTCCTGAAGGCGCAGCCGTGGAACGACGTGCTGCTGGCCTACCGCAACGGCGCGCCGATCCGCGTGCGCGACATCGGCGTGGCCGTGGACGGCCCCGAGAACGCGAAGATCGCCGGCTGGGCCTACGCCGGCGCCGCCGCGCCCGCGGGCAGCACCGTGCAGAACGGCCGCTCCATCGTGCTGGCCATCACCAAGCAGCCGGGCGCCAACGTGATCGAGACGGTGGACCGCATCAACGCCGCGATGCCGCGCCTGAAGGCATCGATTCCGCCGACCGTCGACGTCAACGCGATCATCGACCGCACGCAGACCATCCGCGCGTCGGTGAAAGACGTGGAGTTCACGCTGCTGCTGACCATCGCGCTGGTGGTGGCCGTGATCTTCGTGTTCCTGCGCAACGTGCCGGCCACGCTGATCCCCAGCGTGACGGTGCCGCTCGCGCTCCTGGGCACGGTGGCGGTGATGTACCTGCTGGGCTATAGCCTGGACAACCTCTCGCTCATGGCGCTCACCATTGCGGTCGGCTTCGTGGTGGACGATGCCATCGTGATGCTGGAGAACATCTACCGCTACGTGGAAGAGGGCATGTCGCCGCTGGAAGCCGCGTACAAGGGCGCGGGCGAAATCGGCTTCACGATCATCTCGATCTCGGTGTCGCTCATCGCGGTGTTCATTCCGCTCTTGCTCATGGGCGGCATCGTGGGGCGGTTGTTCCGCGAGTTCGCGGTGACCGTGACGCTCACCATCGTGGTGTCGGTCGTGATCTCGCTCACGCTCACGCCGATGCTGTGCTCGCGCTTCCTGAAGAACGAGCACGCGCGCAAGCACGGGCGGCTCTACCAGCTGTTCGAGCGCGGGTTCGATGCGATGCTCAACGGCTACAAGCGCGGGCTGCACGTGGTGCTCGATCACCAATTCATCACGCTGATGGTCTTCATCGCCACGGTGGCGGCCACGGGCTTTTTGTTCATGGTCATCCCCAAGGGCTTTTTCCCGCAGCAGGACACGGGCTTCATCTCGGGCTTTGCCGAATCGGCGCAGGACGCGTCGTTCGCCTCCATGAACGCCCGCATGCTCGAGCTGGCCGACGTGGTGCGCAAGGACCCCGATGTGACCGGCTTCGGCATGAACGGCAGCTCCTCGACCTACAACACCGGCAACTTCTTCATCAGCCTCAAACCCAAGGACGAAGGCCGCAGCGCCACCGCCGACGAGATCATCACGCGGCTGCGCCCGCAACTGGCCAAGGTGCAGGGCGTGAACCTGTTCCTGCAGGCGGGGCAGGACATCCGCGTGGGCGGCCGGTCGTCGCGCACGCAATACCAGTACACGGTGACCGATGCTAACCTGGACGAGCTCAACACCTGGGCGCCCAAGCTGCTCGCGCGGTTCAGGCAGCTGCCCGAGATCACCGACCTCGCCTCGGACCAGCAGAACGCCGCCGCATCGGCCGTGCTCACCATCGACCGCGACCGCGCATCGAGCTTCGGCATCTCGCCCGCGACCATCGACGCGACGCTCTACGACGCGATCGGCCAGCGGCAGGTGGCGCAGTACTTCACCCAGCTCAACAGCTACCACGTGGTGCTGGAAGTGACGCCCGCGCTGCAGCAGGACCCGGCGCTCTTCAGCAAGCTGTACCTCACCTCGCCGCTCACCGGCCAGCAGGTGCCGCTGTCGACCTTCGTGAAGGTGGACACCAGCAAGACCGCGTACCTCTCGATCAGCCATCAGGGGCAGTTCCCGGCGGTGACGATCTCGTTCAACCTCGCACCGGGCCATGCGCTGGGCGATGCGGTCAACGCCATCAACAAGGCGCAGGCCGACATGGGCCTGCCGCAGTCGCTCAGCGGTTCGTTCCAGGGCACGGCGCAAGCGTTCCAGGATTCGCTGTCGTCGCAGCCTTACCTCATTGCCGCGGCGCTGGTGGCGGTGTACATCGTGCTGGGCCTTTTGTACGAGAGCTACATCCACCCGCTCACGATTCTCTCGACGCTGCCCTCGGCCGGCGTGGGCGCGCTGCTCATCCTCATGGCGGGGGGCTACGACCTCAGCGTGATCGCGCTGATCGGCATCATCCTCTTGATCGGCATCGTGAAGAAGAACGGCATCATGATGATCGACTTCGCGCTCAAGGCCGAGCGCGAGCAGGGCATGGCGCCGCAGGAGGCGATCTACCAGGCGTGCCTCCTGCGCTTCCGTCCGATCATGATGACCACGATGTGCGCGCTCCTCTCGGGCCTGCCGCTGATGCTGGGCCACGGCTCGGGCTCGGAGCTGCGCCGGCCGCTGGGCTACGCGATGGTCGGCGGGCTGATACTCTCGCAGGCACTCACGCTGTTCACCACGCCGGTGGTCTACCTGTACCTGGACCGCGCCCACTACTGGTACCTGCGCCGCAAGGAAGCGCGCAAGGCCCGCAAGGGTGCAGGGAACGGCGAAGAGATCCCGCCGGTGGCGCAAGCGCACGGTTAGGTGCCAGCCGAATGGAGCGAGACACGCACATGAAGATCCTGATTGTCGAAGACGAGCTGAGAACCGCGGACTACCTCTCCAAGGGGCTGACCGAGCAGGGCTGCACGGTCGACATGGCGCACAACGGCATCGACGGCCAGCACCTGGCGCTCACCCACGAGTACGACGTGATCGTGCTGGACGTCATGCTGCCGGGGCAGGACGGCTTCGCGGTGCTGCGCGCGCTGCGCGCCGTCAAGGAAACGCCGGTCATCATGCTCACCGCGCGCGACCGCGTCGAAGACCGCATCAAGGGCCTGCACGAAGGCGCGGACGACTACCTCATCAAGCCCTTCTCGTTCCTCGAGCTGCTGGCGCGCCTGCAGGCGCTCAACCGCCGCGGGAGGAAGCAGGAGCCCGTGCAGCTGCGCATTGCCAACCTGCAGATCGACCTGCTCGCGCGCAAAGCCTTCCGGGGCGCGACGCGCATCGACCTCACCGCCAAGGAGTTCGCGCTGCTGGCGGTGCTCGCGCGGCGCCAGGGCGAGATCCTCTCGAAGACCGCCATCGCCGAGCTGGTGTGGGACATGAACTTCGACAGCAACACCAACGTGGTCGAGGTGGCCATCAAGCGGCTGCGCGACAAGATCGATGCGCACTTCAGCCCCAAGGTGCTGCACACCATCCGCGGCATGGGCTACGTGATGGAGGTGCGCGAGGCGAGCGAACAGCGCGACGCCGACGCAGGCGGCCAGAACGAAGCACAAGGGGAGGGCGGCGCCCCGTGAAGCGCTCCATCACCGTGCGGCTGGTGGCGATGTTCACGGTGGCGGCGCTCGCCACCTTCGCGCTCATCGGTGCCGCGCTGCACGGCGTGCTCGCGCGCGAGCTGGAGCGCCACCAGTACGAGGAGCTCGACACCACCGTCAAGAGCCTGCAGTTCTGGATCCAGGCCATCGGCACGCCCGAGCGCTGGTCGCGCGTGCAGGCCCGCATGGACGCGCTCACGCCCGAGGACGGCAGCGTGCGCTTCTGGGTGCTGAGCGACGACCCGCGCTTCCAGTACGGCAAAGGCCTGGCCGAAATCGACGGCCTCACCCGCGAGGCCAACGGCCGCAGCACCGACATCGTGCTGCCCGGGCAGGAGCGGCCGTTCCGCACGCTCTCGGTCCACGTGCCGCCGTTCGAGAACCGGCCGGCGGTGCGGCTCATCGTGGGACGCAACTCCGAGCCCTACGAACGCACCCGCGAGACCTTCCTGACCGCGCTGCTCGCGCTCGGGCTCGGCGGCGTGCTGGTGGTGGCGGTCGCGGGCTACTGGATCGCGCGCGTCGGGCTGCGGCCGCTCGAGCGGCTGTCGGGCGAAGCGCAGGCACTGCGCCCCAAGACCCTGTCGCAGCGCCTGCAGACCACGGCGCTGCCGGTGGAGCTCTCGGCGCTCGCCGAGGCCTTCAACGGCGCGCTCGCCCGGCTCGAAGAGGCTTACGGGCAGTTGGAGGCCTTCAATGCGGACGTGGCGCACGAGCTGCGCACGCCGCTCGCCAACCTCATCGGCAGCACGCAGGTCGCACTCTCGCGCCAGCGCAGCGCGGGCGACTTCGAGGAGGTGCTGCAGGCCAACCTGGAAGACCTGGAGCGGCTGCGCTCCATCGTCAACGACATGCTCTTTCTCGCGCGCGCCGACCGCGGCGAGGTGGCCACCGGCCTCGTGCTCACGCCCGTGGCGCAGGAGGTGCGCAAGACCATCGACTTCTTCGAGTTCGTGCTCGACGAAAGCGGCTCGCGCGTCGGCATCGCGGGCGACGTGGAGGCAGAGGCGCGGCTGGAGAGCGCGCTCTTTCGCCGCGCCATGTCGAACCTGCTGCAGAACGCCATCGAGCACTCGCCGCCGGGCGCGCAGATCACCGTCACGCTGCGGGAGGAAACCGCGGCGACATGGATTGCCGTGTCGAACCCCGGCGCGGCCATCGGCCAGCTGCACCTGCAGCACCTGTTCGACCGCTTCTACCGCGTGGACGCGTCCCGCAACGACAGCGGCGAGCACCACGGCCACGGCCTGGGCCTGGCCATCGTGAAGGCGGTGGCGAGCATGCACGGCGGGCAGGTCAGCGCATCGAGCGAGGGCGGGGTGAACACCTTCGCTTTCAGTGTCTCGCGGACCGGCTGAAACGCGCTTTCGAATGGCCTGCGCCCGGTACGTTCTTGGGCCATACCGGACAATCGGGGCTCGCATGAACCCCGCTCCCACCCCGCAACTGCTTGGCGCATCGACCGAAAGGCTGGCATGGCGCAGCTGATGTCGCTGCTGGTGCAGAACGCGATCCTGGTGGTGTTCGCCGCGAGCTTTGCCGCCCGCCTGGGCCTGCCGGTGCCGGCCGCCGCGGTGCTGGTGGTCACCGGCGCGCTGCTGGCGGCGGGCGATGTGTCGGTCGTCGGCGTGGTGCTCGCCGCGGTCGTCGCCAACCTCTTGGGCGACGGCGCCTGGTTCTACGCGGGCCGCCGCTTCGGCTACCGCTTCATGCGCCTTTTGTGCCGCATCTCGCTGTCGCCCGACTCGTGCGTGCGGCGCGGCGAATCGCTCATCACCGACTGGGGTGGCCTATCGCTCGTGGCCGCCAAGTTCGTGCCGGGCGTCTCGGTGGTGGCTCCGCCGATGGCCGGCGCGCTGGGCATGTCGGTGCGGCGCTTCATCAGCTTCGACGTGGGCGCCGCGCTCATCTGGACGGGCCTGTTCCTGGGCCTGGGCTGGGCCTTTCGCGACCAGATCCAGGAAGTGCTCGCCGTGCTGGCCCAGGCCGGCGGCATCGCCACCGCCGCGATCGCGGTGCTGCTGCTGGTGATCCTGGCCGTGCGCTACTGGCGCCGCCGCGCCTTCATGCGCCTGACGGGCATGCCGCGCATCTCGGTGGACGAGCTGTACGACATGCTCGGCGGCGAGGAGCCCCCCTTGATCATCGACGTGCGCGGCAAGGCCGGCGTGCAGGTCGATCCGCGCCGCATTCCGGGTGCGCTGCCCTACACCTTGAAGGCGCTGCAGCACCGCCACCTGGACCTTGCGATCGACCCCAACCGCGACGTGGTGCTGTACTGCAACTGCCCCAACGAGGTGTCGGCCGCGCAGGCCGCGCGCGTGCTGCTGGCGCGCGGTGCGCGGCGCGCCTTGCCGCTGACCGGCGGGCTCGATGCGTGGGTGGCCTCGGGCCGGCCCACCAGCCTGCACTGACCAGCCCCGCGCCTGCAGGAACAAGCCTCGCGTGCTAAGGTGCCCCGGGGCCGGGTTAACCCTTGGCGCCCCCTCTTTCCGCTCCCTCCGCTCCCACCGCTCCCCCAGTTACCGAGGCCTCCCGTGCCACTCCCCGACGCTCCCACTCCCTCCGCGGCGAACATCGCCCGGGCCGACAAGGCCCACCGTGCCAGCCATGGCGAACACGCGCCAACGCTGACGCCTGCCCTCACCTTCGTCTTCGCCGTGGCCTGCGGCCTGTGCGTGGCCAACATCTACTACGCCCAGCCGCTGATCGGCCCGATCTCCGACGCGCTGCAGCTGCATGCGGGCCTGGCGGGTTTGATCATGACGCTGACCCAGCTGGGCTACGGCGCCGGCCTCCTGCTGCTGGTGCCGCTGGCCGACGTGATCGAGAACCGGCGGCTCATCATCGGCGCGCTGTTCGGCGCGGTCATCGGGCTTGTGGGCATCGCGCTCTCGAACTCGGCCGTGACCTTTCTCGCGGCGTCCTTCATGGTCGGCGCCTGCGCAGTCGCGGCGCAGGTGCTGCTGCCCTTCGCTTCGCACCTCGCGCCCGAGGCCTCGCGCGGCAAGGTGGTCGGCAACATCATGGCGGGCCTCCTGGGCGGGATCATGCTGTCGCGCCCCTTCGCCAGCATGGTGGCCGCGAGCCTGGGCTGGCGCGCGCTGTTCTGGATCTCGGCCGTGCTCATGGCCACGCTCATCGCCGTGCTGTGGCGCGTGCTGCCCGAGCGTAGGCCGCATGCCTCGATCGGCTATGCACGCACCATGGCGTCGCTGCCCGGCATCGTGTGGAACACGCCGCTGCTGCGCCGCCGAGGGTGGTACCAGGGAATGATGTTCGCGGGCTTCCAGGCCTTCTGGACGGCCGTGCCGCTCGCGCTGGTGCACGAGTTCGGCATGGGCCAGCGCGGCATCGGCCTCTTCGCGCTCGCGGGTGCGGCGGGGGCGCTGCTGGCGCCGGTCGCGGGGCGCTTGGCCGATCGTGGATGGACGCGGCCCGCGACGGGCGTGGCGATCGTCGTTGCGCTCTTGTCCTTCGTGCTCGGCGCCGTATCGATGCACTTCCATTCGCTGGCCGGACTGGTCGCCGCGGGCATCCTGCTCGACGGCGCGGTGCAGCTGTGCCAGGTGCTGAACTTCCGCAGCCTCTTCATGCTGGCGCCCGAACTGCGGGGGCGGCTCAACGGCCTTTTCATGACCTTCATCTTCATCTGCGCGGCCGTGGCGTCGGGCATTGCGGCGGCGGTGTATGCGTTCCACGGCTGGACCGGGTTGTGCCTGCTGGGGGGCGGGTTCGTGTCGATGGCGTTGCTGCTGTACCTGACGGAGTTCCGTCGCCGGCCCGTGCCTCTGGCAGTCGGCGGATAAGCGAGGTTCCCGCCGCCGCGCCATGAACCCACCGGTCTTCTCGCGAAAGATCCCCGTCACGCAGATGGACGCTCGCGGCATCGGGGCGATCGTGGTCCTCTGCACGGTGTATTCCGCCCTGATGATGATGGGTGCCGCATGGCTCTTCGACGAAGACGCGACCGGTTGGCGTGCCGTGCTGAGCACCGTCGCGCTGCTGGTGCTCATCGCCGTGTGGATGGTCGGCCTCCTCGTTGTCGCCGCTGCGTGGATCTGGGTCGAAGAGCGCTGGCTCGCATCGGTCAAGCGCCGGCCGAAGGCGTTCAGCGCCAGCGCGCAGGTCGACGTCAACGAGCGCGGCCTGTCGATCGACGGGCTCGGCCATGTGCAATGGATCGACGTGCTGACCATCGAGGGCATTCCCGACAGCGACAACTACCTGGTCGTTCACACGCGCCCCTTCAACAAGCTGATGCTCACGGCGCCTGTCGATGAACTGGCACCGGTCATCAACCACTATCTCGCGCTCAGGAGCGATGCAGGGGCAATGGCGACAGCGACAGGCATCCTGCAAAGCCGCGCCATCGTTTTTTGCTGGCGATGTTTTCTCGCATGGATCGTGGCGGGGTATGCGCTCGCCGCCGCTGCGGGCGTGGCACTGGTGCTGTACGCGCCCGACGTCGGCTTCCTGAAGACGGTGGTGGCGCTCTGCGTGCTCCTGCCGATGATCGCGTGGCTGGTATGGGCCATTCCCTTCGCGCAGATCGGCCTCCTGTCGCATTCGCGGGTGCGCGCCTTCGAGCTCGACGGCGCACGGTTGCGCAGCACCGATGGCGCATGGCAGATCGACTTGATGCAGGCCCGTATCAGTCATCGGCATGCGCGCGGCCTTGGGTACGAATTCGACTTTCTTGCGATCCGGCCGAAGAGGGGCAAGAACCTGGATCTGTTGCTTGAAGGCGGGGCGGATCAGGAGGCGCTGCTGGAGGCGTTGGGCGGGCGTGGGTTGCTGCCGCAAAACGAAAACTCCGGACGCACCGACATACCCCCGAGCGAAATCCAGCGATAGCGAGGAAAACGCCCAACCCGATTCACGTTAGGCAACAGTGTCATTCGGTGCATCGACCTAAAACCTGAAGTCCAAAACTTCGGGAGCAGGGAATGATGCGCAGAACTCTTGTGGTCGGCGATCCGCCGATCTGCGGCGGCCGGGTGCTGCCTTATGTCGGCGCGCTGAGCTCGATCATCCACGGCCACCAAGTGGCCCTCATCGGCGGCCGAGCCTATTGCGAGGGATGCCACAGCGTCGGCATCATCGCCAAGGCCGGCGGCCCGCGGCGCGAGGGCTTCATCTCCGAGGTCGCGTTGGCGGGGGATGTGGTCGTGTGCCACTGTCCTCGTCCGCAGCCCATCGCCTCGACCCTTCAAGCCACGGCGTGGTACGACGACTTGTGGCAGGGTGCCGATGGCGCGCCACTCCCCGATGTGATGGATCTCCCCGTCCCGCAAGACCACGCCGGACGCATCGGCATGAAGAGGTTGGTGGACGACGGGGTCAAGCATCCGCCGGAGGCCGAGCAGACCGAAAACATCTGTCCGAACATGACGAACAAGGCGTTCTGTGCCCTGATGCTGGACCTGCGGGACAAGGCGATATCGCTCATCGAGAAAAAGCGCCTTCCGGAGCTGGAGCGTTGGGGAGAGCCTGATCAGCGTCGCGTAAAGGACTGGTTCGGCATAGCGGGCGAACCCATGCGCGATTACCTGAAGACGGGCCTCGCAGCCTGCGCACGGGTGCTCCGCGCCTTGAATTGCAGCAACTTCGTCCGCTTCTCCGAAGTCGCGTTGAAGAACGTCGGCTGCATACTGCCGCGCAACGCCGACGACGCCGCTGCGGCGGTCTGCAGGCCGGATATCCAAACTCGCACCATCGCGATCAACCTGAAGTTCTGCGAGCTTCGCCCGCTCTCTGCGGACGAGGACTCGATGCTTTCGACATTGATTCACGAGATCACTCATTTCGATGACTGCTTCGGCAGCCTCGACACGCTGTACTACCTGCGCTCGAGCCGCGACGCAGCGAAATCGTCGCCTGAAAAAATGAGGGCAAACGCGGACAGCATCGCGGGGTATGTGGTCTGGGGCGAGGTGTTCTATGCAAGCTAGAGCACTCGTATCGATCCTTGTCCTCGCGGGTTGTACTTGCGCGTCGGCATGCCAGCGCATCGTTCAAGTCCCGCTGGCCTTCGCCGAAGGTTCAGCAGATCTCGACAGCGCCCAGATCGTCAAGCTGGTTGCATGGATCGATCGCGCCCAATCGATGTTCGCGAATTACGTCGATGCGTCCGTTGAAGCGGGCGCGTCGATCGAGGCAACGGGAACGTCTCTCGCCGCGACACGAGAGCTGGCGCGCAGGCGTGCCGAGAACACCGGGCGCGCGCTGCGCATCCTGCTCCCTGTGAGGTTGCCCATCAGGCTCTCCTCGCATGCCTATCGAGAGAGAAATCAGCTTGGCGTGTCGAGCAACGATTTCGCATCGGTGCAGCTCTATCCGGACGCTGTGGCTTTGAACCTGCCGGACTGCAATCCGAAACCGATCCCCGAGTTCAAGTACGAGCGCTGAGATTTACCTGAGGGCATCGAGCCCTCAGGTTTCATCGTTAGCTGGTGCGACACACGTTCACTCCAATCGCGTCATCGGGCACTCCAGCACCAGCCGTTGCGGCAGGGGAGAGCCTCGCCAGTCCGGCAGGTCTGTCTTATGAAACGCCTCGAGCGACGGATAGCCGTCCGCAGTCCAATCCGTGCCATCGATCTGTTCGAGCGCGAGCACCTCGTACAGGCAATGATTGCCATATGCCTTCAAGCGAAAAGCAATCCGCTGCTTGCCATCGATCTGGCTTTTTTCAAGCACTTCGTAGGCACTGCGCCGGCAGGTGCTGAAGCTCGATTTCCATTCGATGGCTTTGCTGCGAACGTGAAGCCTGCCGTTGCAGGCCCTGCCGGTGCCGCTGAAACTGCCGGTGAATGTGGCATCGGCGGCCGACGTCGAGCAGGCGATTGCCAGGAGGCATAGCCCGAGCACGTTGCCTAGTTGCATGCGACCCCCTGCGGCTTTCCTTGCACGCGGCACTTGGTGCATAGCTCCATGCTTCATCCCTCGTTAGTTGGCGTGCCTGTGTTGTAGGCCGATCCGGCTTGGCGCACTGTCAACCAACGTCACCCCGCATGGACTTTTTCCGCGAACCCTCGGACCAATTTCTCCCACCCGCCCCCAGTGTTAGTCTTCCTCCCCCATGAACCTCCGCACCAAGATCGTCGCGCTGGCCGTCGCCCCGCTGCTCGTCGCGCTGGTGCTCGTGGCCTTGGCGGTGCGACATCAGGAGCACGACCTTGCGCAGCGCGAGCGCGCGCTCATCGAGCGCAGCTACATGGCCCAGCGGCGCAGCGAATTGCGCAGCTACGTCGAGCTGGCCGTGAGCAACCTGCGGCCGCTGTACGACTCGGGGCAGGACGACGAGGCCACCCGCAACGAGGCGCTGCGCCGCCTGGCGGCGCTGGACTACGGCGACG
Organism: Variovorax sp. AC194; assembly: GCF_979257995.1. Taxonomy (NCBI): domain Bacteria; kingdom Pseudomonadati; phylum Pseudomonadota; class Betaproteobacteria; order Burkholderiales; family Comamonadaceae; genus Variovorax; species Variovorax sp. AC194. Next base: position 1,865,109 of record NZ_OZ409823.1, read on the forward strand.
ACGGCTACTTCTTCGTCTACGACCTGGAGGGCAACTCCCTCATGCATTCGCGCCAGCCCGAGCTGGTCGGCCAGAACCTCTGGGGCATGCGCGATTCGAAGGGGCGCTTCACCATCCAGGAGCTCATCAAGGGCGCGAAGGAAAACGGTGGCGCCTACGTCGAGTACGAATGGCGCAAGCCCTCCAGCGCGCAGATGGCGCCCAAGCTGGGCTACGTGACGGCGCTGCCGCGCTGGAACTGGATGGTCGGCACGGGCCTGTACCTGGACGACATCGAATCGACCATGGACGCTCTCGACAAGCAGATGAACGCCAACGTCACCGCCACGCTGCTGTGGATCGCGGGCATCGCGGCGCTGTGCCTGGGCGTGGTGAGCGCGGCGGGCCTGTTTCTGAACCTGAGCGAACACCGCGTGGCCGAGGCCAAGCTGCGGCTCCTCGCGCGGCGCGTGGTGCAGTCGCAGGAAGAAGAGCGCGGCCACCTCGCGCGCGAGCTGCACGATGGCACGAGCCAGACGCTGGTGTCGGCCAAGCTCCTGATCGAATCGGCCGTCGATGCGCTCGGCCGCGACCACCACGCGGCGCCGCCCGCGCTCGGCAAGGCGCTGCAGCGCCTGAACGATTCGCTCACCGAAGTGCGCCGCATCTCGCACCGCCTGCGCCCCGCGCTGCTCGACACGCTGGGCCTGCCCGCCGCGCTGGAGCGCCTGGGCCACGAGTTCGGCGAAGAGGGCAGCATCGACGCGTCCATCATGGTCGAGGGCGAGCCCTTCGAGCTCTCGCAGGAGACCAAGACCGCGCTCTTTCGCGTGACGCAAGAGGCGCTCACCAACGTGCGCAAGCACGCCGAGGCGCACCGCGTGCACATCGCGCTGGGCTTCACCGACGAGGCCGTGCGGCTGGAGGTGAGCGACGACGGCGTGGGCTTCGACGTCGAGGCGATGCAGCTGGACCCGCGCCACGGCATCGGTCTTCGCAACATGCGCGAGCGCATCGAGGCGATCGGCGGGCGCCTGGCGATGCGCTCGGGCCGCGGCCACACGTCCATCGAGGCCGAGGTGCCGGCCCGCAACGCGAGGGCTGAATCGGAATGACAGCAGCAGCACCACCACCACCCGCACCACCCGCACCACCTGCACAGTGGCCCACGCAGCAGGCACCCAAGCCCATCCGCCTCTTCATCGTGGACGACCACCCGCTCGTGCGCGACGGCCTGCGCGCGCGCCTGGGCGCGATGCCCAACCTGGAGATCGTCGGCGAGGCCGGCAGCGGCGCCGAGGCGCTCGCGCTCATCGACACGCTGCGGTGCGACCTCATGCTGGTGGATGTCGGCATGAAGGACATGAACGGCATCGACCTCGCCACGCTCGTGCTGCAGCGCGATCAACAGCAAGCGCCATCGCACCCCGCGCCGCACATCGTGATGCTCAGCATGTACGACAACCCCGAGTACGTGCAGAAGGCCATGCAGGTGGGCGCGCGCGGCTATGTGCTCAAAGACGCGCCCGCGGCCGAGATCGTGGCCGCCATCGAGGCGGTGTCCGCGGGCGGCACGTTTTTGAGCCCGGCCGTCTCGAAGAAGCTCTTTCGCAACCAGGCGCCGCGCCCGCTGCTCACGCCGCGCGAGAGCGAGATCCTCACCGCGCTCGGCCGCGGCGAATCGAGCAAGCAGATCGCGCGCGACCTCTCCTTGAGCGTGCGCACGGTGGAGGCGCACCGCCAGAGCATCAAGCGGCGCCTGGGCATCGAAGGGCAGGCGGAGCTCATCAAGTACGCGGTGGAGCATGCGCGGGAGTTCGGGCAGGGGTGATTTTCTTGCGCGATGCGCGGCCGATGTAGCCGTCGATTGAACCGTTGCTCAAGCCGCTGATAAAGCCGCTGATAAAGCCACCGACGAAACCTTCGATTCGGCCGCAACAGTGAACTCTGGAGAGGACTGTCAGAGCTTTGTGTATTGCGGTTGCCGCGCGTCGATTGACCGCGCAATTCGAGAATTAATGGGCAGAATTTTTTCGCTGCGCGGGGCTGTGGTTCTCTACAGTGAATGCCCTTGGGTGCTGACGACCCACCACTCACACACACCGATCGGATCGATGGACAGATGAACCGCTTTGCTTCACGGCGGGCTGTCGCTGCGATGAGCAGCGATGCGAACGTGAGGCGCAAAAGGCGACGGCCACGGTGCGCGAACACCATGGCCGTCTAACCAAATGACGTGCACTACTTTTTACTGAAAGCACAACACATGGCTGATCGAATTATGTCCCGGGGTCCCCGGACGAACTCTTCCAACGAAAACCCACCGAGCGCGAAGGACCTGCTCGAAAACAAGCTGGAGCAACTGAGAACCTTCCTCTGGTGCCTCTACGGCAACGATGGATGGTTCGAAGATGTGGGAGAGAAACACAGAGACAACCTGCTTTGGCTTGCTTCTGATTTGGTGGAGGAGGCGGTGATGTTGAATCAGGAGAGTGCTCCTAGCAAGTAGTTTCTCCCGAAGACCAAGCGCCGATGCTTTTGTTTGCACGGTGCTTGGCGCACTTCCTTTTGTGCGCTACTGTAACCACCCGTACGAATTCAGAACTGTCAACTAAGGGCGGCATGGCCACGAAGAAAATTCTCACCGCAGATCAGGAGTCGCTAGCCGACGCTTTGTTTCCACAAGAGCCCATAGAAGAACTCGAGGAGGCAATACTTTCTATATCGCCAGAGCGCCGCATTCTCCGCACAGAGCAATATGATTTCTCTGTGTCGACGCTCATTGCGATGATGGAAAAGAATGAAGTGATTATTCCCGAGTTTCAACGTCGCTATGTCTGGAGCGATCGGCAGGCTTCGAGATTAGTGGAGTCGCTCATCATTCAATGCCCGATACCTGTTATCTATATGAATCAGGAGCGCGACGAGACTTTCTCAGTGATCGACGGAAATCAACGACTAAATAGCCTGAAGCGCTTTCTTGAAGATGTATTCCCGTTGTCTGGATTGACGAGTTATCCGGAATTGAGCGGACTTAAATACTCAGAACTAGACAAGCGATTTCAGCGGCATATTAGCAATCGAGTTCTTCGGTGCACTGTCATTCTCAAAGAAACTCACCCTCAAGTGAAGTTTGATGTGTTTGAGCGCCTGAACTCCGGTGCGGTCGCGTTGACTCGTCAGGAATTGCGGCATGGACTGTATTACGGCTCTCTTCTGAAGGCTGCGTCAAAGGTTGCTAAGGAATTGAATCTCGAGAATCATTTTGGGACACGAAAAGATAAGCGAATGAAGGCCGAAGAGTTGGTCATACGCTACTGGGCCCTCAGTGAGGGCATTGGTGAGTATGAAAAGCCGCTAGCTACTTTTATCTCAACATATGCCGAGACTAATCGAAACTCGGACGATGATAAAATTGACAGATTAACTGGTGGCATCAAGCTTGCACACAAGCGTGCAGTCCGGTTGTTCGGGCCGCACGCTTTTACTTTTTCAAGAGACGATGGCCATTCTCGCTTTAATGCGGCAGTATTTGACGCGCAAATGGTTGCCTGCGCAAAGCTCACTGCCAGTCGTTTCGCTACGCTTGACGCTGATAAAGATGAAGTTCGTAAAGCGTATGAGGAGTTGCAAAGAAACCCCGATTTTGGAAGAAGTGTAACGCTGGCGACCAGCGACAAGGCTGCTTTGCAAGGTCGCATTCGCAAGGTTAGTGGTCTGCTTAAGAGCATATGACGTATAGACGCAGCCGCGCGCGTCTAGAGTTCGAGACGCAATTGGATCAAGCGATTCTAGAACTCATGCCGCTGTATAAATACACTATGAAGAGCGGTGGAGGTGGTGGCTCACGCTTGTTAGCGGCGTACTATGTCTTTGCTTTTGCTCAGCTTGAGGTTTATATCAAAGGTTTCGTTGAAGATTCGCTTAATACTTTAAGTACGCTGAGCCCGAAATTTGATAAATGGCCAGATCTTATGGTGGGCTATCTCTTGCATCGAAGCGAGAACCTCGGTGCCGAATATCGAAAATTCGGTATTAGCGATGATGAAGGAGCCATCCTTGATAAGGTCGCTCAGGCAGCGCGCAAGATTGCTCTGTGGGGCAGCGGTGGCCCAATGCCGGCTGTGATCGAGGCATCGGCTTTCCTTGAAAAGAAAAAGTATCCTTCACCCAAAAATCTTCCACAACTTTTCAGAAGGCTTGGAATACGGCAGATTTGGGCGCTTGTTAGTTCCACGGGGAAAATGAATAGCGAGCTGATTCTTACGTCGTTGAACGATTTGCGCACCGGAATAGCGCATGAGGGACGGGTGCCGCCTGGATTCGGTTTAGAGGATTTTAGGGACCGACTTAAGCAAATGAGGAGCTTTGTCGCCGCGTTAGATCGAGGTGTTTCGACTCATTTTTGCCCGAATGTTATGTCAAGAGCTGCTTGGAACGGCGCAATGGCCTAGCGTGCAAGATTTGCTCGTTAGATATCCTTGCTATGCTGTTCGTTGCTTAGTGGAGTTACCAATCTGTAGCACTATGTCTCTCTAGATATTGTCGCGGCTTCAGAATTTCAATGAAGAGAAAATGAAGGTCATCATCGCAAATTTTGGCAGAGGCAATTATCTCTGGCCGCAGTGTTTGGACCGTAGTACCGTTGCCACTATTGAAGATGTTCATCTTCGTCCATTTTTTCAGAGTGGTGATAAAAAGGGCTATGTTGAATTGTGTATGGCGACTGCAAAGACTGTTCGGGGGCGTGCTCCTACCCAAGCAGTCGCTTCTCGTTGGTTCAACGTCGGATTGGAAATCGCAGAGACCAACGGAGACATGTGGATCCATCGAGAAAAAGACGACATATGGTGGACCATTACAAAACCCGATCCAGTAGAAACGGAGTTGCAAGAAGCTTATCTGCCTTCGTATACTGGACAAATGGTTTATGTTATCCACAAGCCAGCAGAAGAATGGTCAAACCGTGATAAAAAAGGAAAACGCCTGAGCTGGGATGCAATTCATCCTAAGGCTAAAAATTTTCTTTTCACCGAGAGTACGCTAATTCAATTTTCGCTGGACAACGCGAATTATGTTCAAACATTGATTAATGGGGGAGAGCTTGCGCCCTGGCATGAAAGAAAATCTTGGGTAGATAAACTTGGAAGTGCAAAGAAGGCGCCTGTCGTTATCTTTAATCCAATTCAGATGGCTGCGTTTCGCATGGTGTCTACGGCGATGATGACTGTTGCAGCGGCTAATGGTCAGATCGTGGAGCGCATCCAAAAGAACAAGGAAAATATGTTCAGCGACGAGGAAGAGTTCCGCCGATTTGTCGAAGGGCTGATTCGGGATCAAGATGGGCTATGTGCTTTAAGTGGCCTGCCGCTGCAGTACGACTCGGTATTTGAGGACGCCGAGATGCTGGCCTCGTTAGATCGAATTGACAGCGATGGGCACTACGAGCCAAATAACCTGCAAGTGGTTTGTCGCTTCATAAATCGGTGGAAGAGCAACGATAAGGATTTAAATTTCTTACGGCTTCTCGCTGCAGTCCGCGGAATTTAAAGACTAAGGATTAGCTTTTATTTTCGGGCTATGGGCAGTAATTCCCAGGCACCTCCCGTTCCTATCGAAATGTCCGAACTTCTTCACAGTCCAGCCGCTGACCGCAACAAGCGGTCCATCCGTGACGCGTTAGCCGGCATCATTCGCGGCCAAGGCATCGCCTTAGAGATCGCCTCCGGCACAGGCCAACACGCCACGTGGTTCGCTGCCTCCATGCCCCAATGGATCTGGCAACCCACCGACGCAGACCCCCGCACGCTCCCCGCCCTCGCAGCCCGCGTCGCAGAAGCCGCACTCCCCAATCTCCGCCAACCGCTCCTCCTGGACGTGATGTCGCCTCAATGGCCATCTCAGGGCCCCGCGTTCGCTGAAGAAAGAGGAGGAGAAGGGGAAGAAGAAAAGTTCGACGCCATCTACTGCGCCAACATGCTGCACATCGCGCCGTGGCCCACATGCGCCGCCCTGATGCAAGGCGCTGCGCGGCATCTGCGCGCTGGCGGGTTGCTCGTCACCTATGGGCCTTACATCGAAGACGACGTCCCCACGGCGCCGAGCAACACGGCGTTCGACGAAGACCTGCGCGCCCGCAATGCCGCATGGGGCATCCGCCGCCTGGAAGACGTGGCGGCCGAGGCGCGCCGCGCAGGCCTCGCGTTGCGCGAGCGGCATGCGATGCCGGCGAACAATCTGCTGCTGGTGTTCGGGCTGCAGTAAAAACTGCAGGGTTTCTCCTTGGCAGCACGCGCATTCGCTGTGGACCGCCGTCCTCAACAATTCATCCGATAGAAAAAGCAAACTTATGAAGAGCCTCGCTGCTGAAGTTGTTCGATACCTTTGGGCACTCGTGTTCCTGGCCGACGACACGTTTCGCGACGACAACTTTGTAGCCGACGAGATCGAGCGAATCAGCTTTGAAATGGCCGATGAGTACTCGCCAGAGGAGCAGCGGGCCGTCATGGCCGTTGCCCGCGCGTGGCTGGACGCTGCCACTGCAGAACCGGATGCCCATGGATACACGCCGCGAAAGTCATCAACCCCGGAGCAGCGCGAATTTCTCGAATCGCTGGCGAGCGGGGCTTTCATGAACGCGGCGGACTGAAGAGCGACAGTCGAGCCTCAGTGGTCCGAAGCCAGCCTTCGTTGTACTGATCGGCTGGCGTGTAGCGCTGCATCGCAACGCTCGACGCTGTCTGCGATGCGTGAGTTGGGTTGTACTGCGCCACCGCATCCAGCACGCTGCTGCTCACGGGCCTCGCATCGTTGTTGCCATCCGCCAATTCCCGCCGCACATGCCGGCCCCGTTTCCTTCACGCCATGCAAGAACGTTTCATCGCCGACATCCTCAAGAACCGCAACAACCGCGCAATCCTCGAGCGATGGCGCGCCTTGTCTCTCCCCGATGGATGGCTGGTCGCCGGATGCCTTTTTCAAACGGCGTGGAACCTGCGGTCCGGCAATGCGCCGGAGGCAGGCATCAAGGACTACGACCTGTTCTACTTCGACGCCAGCGACACGAGCGATGCCGGTGAGCGTCGCGTGCAAGCGCAAGTCGATGAAGTGCTCGGCGACCTTGGCATCACGGTCGAGGCATCGAACCAGGCGCGTGTTCACCTCTGGTACGAATCGTATTTCGGCCATCCCTACGAGGCACTGCGCAGCGCCCGCGACGGTATCGATCGCTTCCTTGTTCCAGCAACGTGCGTCGGCGTTCGGCCGGGCGAGCTCTACGCGCCGAACGGCCTCTCGATGCTCTACGACGGCGTGCTCACGATGAATCCGCTGATGCCGTATCGCGAGCTCTTCAATGAGAAGGCCGCGTCGTACCGCGCGCGATGGCCGTGGCTACAGATTCAGGCAGACGGTCTTTCTCACAATGAGACTGCTGCGCGCTGAGCGTTCCGGGTAACGTTTTTCAACGGCACCACTGCTGCTCGCAAGGCACCCCGTCGTTGTTCCCATCCATCTTCACCCCGGGGCAGTTCTTCAGAAAGTAGGTGGCCTCCGCGCAAGAGGTCATCTGCGAACAGTACTTGCGCCCGTCGCAAGAGAAACTCGCCGTCGAAGGCGCAGCGCCCGGCTTGCTGGAGAAATTGAGCGCCGCCGGCTGCTCGCTCTGCATGGCCGAGAGCCGCTTCGCCTGATAGTGCTCATAGCCCTTCCAGGCGCCGAAAGCCAAAAGCGCAATCACGAGCAGTCGCATCATGTTCGTCTCCTCCGCCTCCGGGCGTGTGCGCGCGAGCTTACTTGAGCCGGTCGAAAGCAACCAGACCTGAAAACGCGACCCGGTGCGGCGGGCTATTACGGTACGGCGGCGCGATCAAGCAGCTATGTTTGAAAACCGCGCCTCAGCCTTTTCTCTTTGCAGCCACACACAGGTCCTGAAAAGAAAGATGCGGCCCCGCTCCCCCTGACCAGGAGCCCGGATACACCTCGAGCGCATCGAACCCAGTCTCCCGGTAGATGCTGCGAAAGACTTGTTCCGGCACCGCAATGGCGTCCTCGACGTTGTGGAGATCGGAGGTCATGAAGCCCTCCATCTGGTACCTGAAACCCGGCGCATCGCGCTTCAGGCGGATCGACTCCAGTGTCGATACGTTCAGCATGAAGCAGGTGTGCAGGCACTTGCCGCCCGGCTTCAGAACACGCGCCGTTTCACGAATGTAGTTCTCGATCGCCGGCGGTGCGAGGTGGGTCAGCACCGACGTGGAAAACACGATGTCGAAGCTCGCGTCCGCATACGGAAAGCGGAAGGTCTCGACGCTCTGCTTTCCCTCGGGGTTGTAGAAAGCATTGAAGACGTCGGCAGCCTGGAAATTGAAGTTCGCGAAGCTGGGCGTGATGTGGCGAGCACAGTAGTCGATGCCCAGCGGCATGATGTCGAAGCCCTCGTAGCGGCCCTGCTCATTCAGGAAGGCCGTCAGGGGCATGGCCATGCGGCCGATGCCACATCCGACATCCAGAACCTGAGAGTCCCGTTTCAGGTCGCACAAGTCCAGAAAGTGCGTGAAGAAATGAAGGCCCGTCTCGAAGTAGGAGCCTCCGCCATACGGCGTCGAAAGGTAGTCCGGTGGCGCGATGTTGTTGGCCGTAAGGCACAGCTTGTTGACGGCATGCACGCCCTTCAGGAGATTGATCTTCAACCTCTGCCGAGCGCTCAGCTGCATCCCTTTTTTCATGGTTTGTTGCTCCCGTTAATCGCATAAAAATCCATGCGCAGGGTAGCTCTGAGTCCTCCGCGGTTCGGGTGCGAGGCTTCAGTTCCAAGGCCGGAATGTGCGGTTCTGCTCCATAGTCGAATTCCAAACAGAGAGAGGAAAAAACGCGCAGGAACATAGGCGACTGTGGTCCCGTGGTTGTTGAAATGATCAAAATGTTCGTTAACCCATTCGAGCGAAATTCGCCAGAATCGGCCCCTGCAAAACAACGAGAGATCGCATGCTGAAGAAGTCCTTTGCCCTGCTCGGCCTCCTGCTCCTCGCAGCCATCGCCTACCTCGCCCTCTGGCCCGTCCCCGTCAAGCCCGTCGTCTGGTCCGCGCCGGCCGACCCCGGCTACACCGGCGCCTTCGCGGTGAACGACCAGCTCGCGCACCTCAACATGATCGACCTGGGCCGTGAAGAGGGCCCTGAGCACATCGCCCTCGGCCCCGACGGCAAGCTCTACACGACGGTGCTCAGCGGCAACATCCTTCGCATGAACCCCGACGGCAGCGCGCAGGAAGCCTTCGTCAACACGGGCGGCCGCGTGCTCGGTTTCGACTTCGATGCAAGCGGCAATCTCATCGCGGCCGATGCCTTCAAGGGCCTGCTGTCGGTGAGCCCCACCAAGCAGATCACCGTGCTCACCCACCAGGTCGACGGCCAGCCGATCCGCTATGCCGATGGCGTGGTGGTGGCGCGCGGCAGCGGCACGATGTATTTCACCGATGCATCCACGCGCTTCTCGCCGGCCGAGTGGGGCGGCACTTTCGAGGCCAGCGTGCTCGACATCCTGGAGCAGTCCGCCACCGGCCGCGTGCTGGCCTACGACCCGGCCACCAGGACGACGCGCGTGGTCGCGCGCGGCCTCGCGTTCGCGAACGGCATCGCATTGAGCGCGGATGAAAAAAGCCTGTTCGTCGCCGAGACGGGCAAGTACCGCGTCTGGAAGATCAGCGCCGAGGCGCGCGATCTCGATGCCGCCGCGGGCACGAACCCGCAGGCCGCGGTGCTGCTCGACAACCTCCCGGGCTACCCCGACAACCTCATGCGCGGGCTCGACGGCAAGATCTGGGTGGGCCTGGTGAAGCCGCGCAATCCGACCATCGACAAGCTGGCCGACAAGCCGTTCCTGCGCAGCGTGACGATGCGCCTGCCGCGCGCGCTGTGGCCGGTGCCCAAGGCCTACGGCCACGTGGTGGCGTTCAACGAAGACGGCAAGGTGCTCGCGAGCCTGCAGGACGCGACGGGCGCGTACCCGGAGACGACCGCCGTGACCGAGACGCGCGGGCGGCTCTATGTGCAGAGCCTGCATGCGAAGGGGTTGGGGTGGTTGAAGCGTTAGCGGGGTCATCCCCCGATTGCTCCCGCAGGTAGCCAGGCGCATCATGCGATCCTCGCGCGCGACCGGCCAGGCCGCGGCGCGACGCTTCTCTTCTGCACCCTGGCCGAAGGAGACATGCATGACCGAACAGGAAGCCAACGTGGCGGCGCTGCGCAAGGGCTATGACCTCTGGAACGGTTCCCAGGCCGCGAGCGCGCAGCACTGGATGGACATGATCGATGACGACGTGCGATGGCGCTCGCTGGGCGATGGCGCGGCCGGCGCGGAGTTCACCAAGGAGTGCGGCTCCAAGCAGGAAGTGCTGCGCTACTTCGAGCAGATGGGCGCGCAGTGGACCTTGATCAGCTACGACGCCAACGAATTCATCGCCCAGGGCGACCGCGTCGTGATGCTCGGCAGCTGCGAATGGGCGCACCGGCAGACCGGCAAGGCGGTGAAGACGCCGAAGGTGGATGTCATGCGCTTTCGCGACGGCAAGATCGTCGAGTTCATGGAGTACTACGACACGGCGGCGGTCTCGGCGGCGACGAGGTAGAGGGCGTTGCGGGCAGCGGCTTTGCGAGAATCGCGGCTTCAAGAGAGCCGCATCCCCATGTTCTTTTCTCGCAAACCGAAGCCGCCTCCTTCGAGGCTCATCCAGCTGCACGAATACCTCGACCTGCTGCACGGCGGCACCGAGGCGCACGACCCCGGCGATGCCATCAAGCGCAGCGCGGTGGCGCTTGCGGAGAGCCTTCGCGAGCCGCTGCGGCTCAAGGACTGGGCGGCGCCCGAACTGGCGCAGGTCTTCGCCCGCCGCGCCAAGGCGCACGACGCGCTGCTGGTGCATGTGCCGCTGGCGATCAACGATTGTTTCTTCATCGCCATCTTCAGGAACGGTGCATCGAGCGCAGAGGAGCATCTGGTTTTCGACATCGGCGCGGAGTACCAGACGCCGATGCTGGACTGTCCCGATTTCGGCGTGGCGGAGCAGGCGAGCGAAGCCAACATCCGCCACTGGGTTCCGTTGCTGCGCAACGAGGCGTCTGCCTTCGCCGTCGTCGAACTGCGCGGCGGAACGTACATGCAGGTGTACGCCGATGCCAAGGGCTTTCACCTGGAGCACCAGCTGGTCACGACGGGGGCGCACTATCACAGCGCCGAACCCCTGAGCGCCGATGCGGCCGTGGAGACGCTGGTGTCCTATGCGTGCGGAAAGTACGAGTGGGCGTACAAGCGCTGGGAGTGGCTCGCGCTGTAGGTGCTGCACGCGCTGCAGGTGCGTCAGACCGGTGCGTAGCTGCCCGTGCCGCCTGGCCAGGCCGTGAGCACTTCGTAGCCCTCGGGCGTGACGGCCACCATGTGTTCCCACTGGGCGGACAGGGACCTGTCCTTGGTCACGACGGTCCATCCGTCGGGCATTTGCCGGGTGTCGCGCTTGCCTGCGTTGAGCATCGGCTCGATGGTGAAGACCATACCCGGCGCCAGCCGCAGGCCCTGTCCGCGCTGCCCGTAGTGCAGCACCTGCGGCTCGTCGTGATAGATGCGGCCGATGCCGTGTCCGCAGTATTCGCGCACCACGCTGAAATGCTCGCGTTGCGCGATCGACTGGATGGCGTGGCCCACATCGCCCAGCGTTGCGCCGGGCCTGACCTGCCGGATGCCGGCCAGCATGGCTTCGTAGGTCGTCTCCACCAGCCGCCGCGCCAGCACGCTGGGCTCGCCCACGAAGAACATGCGGCTGGTGTCGCCGAACCAGCCGTCCTTGATGACGGCGACATCGATGTTGACGATGTCGCCCTTCTTCAGGATCTTGTCGGCCGAGGGAATGCCGTGGCACACCACCTGGTTGACGGAGGTGAGGATGGTCTTCGGATACCCCTGGTAGCCCACGTTCGCCGGAATGGCGCCCTGCACGTTGACGATGTGGTCGTGGCAGAGCCGGTCGAGCGCGTCGGTGCTCACACCCGGCACGACGTGGGGCTCGATCATGGCGAGCACCTCGGCCGCAAGCTGGGCGGCCCGTCGCGACATCGCGAGTTCTTCCGCGGACTTGATGGGAACGCTGCCGCCGGTCACTGGTGTTTTCCGTTCGAGGATGAGCGCGGCTTGCCGGCGGGGGCGGTGGCGGCCGCGGTGATGTCCAGGCCGCCCGAGAGCTCGGCCTGAATCAGCAGCTGGCAGACTTCGCGGTAGTCGAGCTCCGGATGCATCTCGGTCAGCATGCCGACCCGCATCCAGTGCTCTGCCTGCGAATTGATGGACCTGCTGAGCGCATTGCCCGCCACGCGCAGGTTCTCATGCATCAGGTCCGAAATCTTGACGATACCCATCGGCGACGACCTCTATATGAAACGTATATGCATTATATACATTGCGTATGGTCTGGCGCCGGCCGGGTCGCGCTCCCTTAATCGGTATGCGCCACTGCCTTGATCTCGATCAGCTGGTGCGCAAATGCCAATGCCGTCACACCGATCAGCGTCACCGCCGGCCGATGCGTTCCCATGTAGGCCTTGAACACCGGCACCAGCGCCTCGGTGTGCGCTTGCGGGTCCGTCACGTAGATCACCAGCTCCGCGAGATTCGTCCTGGTCACGCCGAATCCCGCGAGCACACGGTCGAGGTTGTCCAGCGTCTGCCGGGTCTGCTCGGCGATGTCGCCTTCGCCGACGAACGCGCCCTGCATGTCGTGCGAGAACTGGCCCGAGATGTAGATCGTGCCGTTCACGCTGTACCCTTGGCCGACGCCGAAGGCTTCTTCCCACGGCACGCCGTGGCTGTAGAGGGCGGGTTGTTGTTTCATGAAGATTTCCTTGCAGTCAGTGGATGAAACGACTGTAGTCACGCCATTGGCGAAGCGGTTTCTACACAGACGCGACGAACGTTCCACATCGATTACCGACGATCACCACGAACCATGCTGCGTGCGAACCTGAATGAAATCCTGGTCTTCCTGTCCGTCGTCGACGAAGGCAGCTTCATCGCCGGCGGGCAGGCCATGGGCCTCACGCGCTCGGCGGCCGGCAAGGCCGTGAGCCGGCTGGAAGACCGGCTCGGCGTTCGCCTCTTGAACCGCACGACGCGCACGTTGAGCCTCACCGACGAAGGCCGGGTGTTCCATGAGCGCGGGCTGCAAATCCTCTCGGCGGTCGACGAAGCCGAGGCGAGCGTGGCGGGCCGCAGCGGCACGCCGCGCGGCGTGCTGCGCCTCACCGTGCCCGATGCCTTCGGCCGGCTCGTGGTGCTGCCGCTGCTGCAGAAATACCTGGCAGCCTGGCCCGATCTGCAGGCCGAGGTGAGCTTCACCGATCGCGTGGCCGACATCGTCGAGGACGGCTTCGACCTGGCCGTGCGCATCGGCGCGCAGGAGGCCAGCGCCGACACGGGGCTCGTCTCCCGCGTGGTCGCCAAGTACAAGGCCGTGCTGTGCGCTTCGCCCGCCTATATCGCCGGGCGCGGCGAGCCGCAGGACATCGATGCGCTCGCGGCGCACGACTGCCTGTTCTTCAGCAGCCGCAACCAGAAGCAAAGCTGGCGCCTGCGCAGCGACGGCGGCGGCGCGTGGGCCAAGGCCCCGGGCCGCAGCCGCCTGCGGCTGGACAGCGGAGAAGCCCTGCGCGACGCGGCCGTCGCGGGGCTGGGCATCGCGTTGCTTCCGGACTTCCTGGTGGCGGAGGACCTGGCCGCAGGCCGGCTGCAGCAGGTGCTGCCCGGCATCGATGCGGGGGAGGTGAAGATTCTTGCGCTCTATCCGACGCGGCGTCTGCTGGAGCCGCGTGTGAGGCGCTTCATCGACCTGATGGTCGAAGAGCTCGGGGACTGAGCCCATTCGCTAGGACGCTCATGCCTTCGCGGAGAGCGCGATCGCATCGGCGCCCGCCGGATACCGCAGCCTGGCGCTCGCATCGTTTGCCGCATGCCACACGGCCTCGGCCACATCCGCTTCGGTCGTCACCGCGCTGGGGTTCCCCAGTGTCGCGAAGATCGACTGCGCCAAGGGCGCATACGCCTCGGGAATCAAGCCCTGCATGCGCTCGGCGCCGTTGGCGGTGAAGCGCGTGCCCGGCCCATAGCCCGGCTCCACGAGCTTCACGCGAACGCCGAAGGGTTCGAGCTCGAATGCGAGCGATTCGGTGAAGCCCTCGATCGCGGTCTTGCTCGCGGTGTACGCCGCCACGAGCGGCATGGGCGCCAGCGTGACGGTCGAGGTCACATTGATGACCAGCCCCGATCTGCGGAGCCGGAACTGCGGGAGCACCGCCTGGGTCATCGCCATCATGCCGAAGGTGTTGGTCTCGAAGATCTCGCGCACGGTGGCCATCGGCGTCGCCTCGAACGCGCCGAAGAGGCCCAGGCCCGCGTTGTTCACGAGCACGTCGATGGGGCCGGCGGCTTCGAGCGCGGCGGCGATGCTCTCGGGCTTCGTCACGTCCAGCGGCAGCACGCGCAGGCGCTCCGAGCGGGGCAGGAGTTCGGCACGCGGCGTGCGCATGGTCGCGACGACGTGCCAGCCCTGCGCATGAAAGTGGCGCGCGGTTTCGAGGCCATAGCCAGACGAGCAGCCGGTGATCAGGACGGTCTTCATTGGGGTTTCCTTGGTGAGTGAATGGAAGATGCGTCACGATATCGGCGATGGGCAGGACTTTCTATAATCATCAGTCCATCATTTGTTTGCAGGAGTCCGGCATGACCGATCCACTCGCCGAGGTTGTCTCGCTGCTTCGGCCGCGCGCGGTGTACTCGAAGGTCATCAGCGGCGCCGGTGCGTGGGCCGTGCGTTACTCGGCCTTCGGCGAGCCGAGCTTCTGCACGATGCTCGAGGGCGAATGCGTTCTTGCAGTCGATGGACAACGACCGATCACGCTCTCGGCCGGCGACTTCGTGCTCATGCCGTTCACGCCCGGGTTCACGATGTCGGGGCTCGAGCCCGCGGCACCGGTCTTCGTGGACCCCAAGCTCGCACCCGCGCCGGTCGATGACATCCGCCACGGCCGTCGCGAAGGCCCGGCGGACGTGCGCATGCTCGGCGGCTACTTCGCCTTCGATTCGCCGGACGCCTCATTGCTCGCATCGCTGCTGCCGACGCTGCTGCATGTGCGCGATGTGGGGCGGCTGTCGGTGCTCGTGCAACTCGTGAGGGAAGAGTCGCTCGACGCGAAGTCGGGGCGCGACCTGGTGCTCGAACGGCTGGTCGAATTGCTGCTGATCGAAGCGCTGCGCTCCACACCCGGCGAAGGCGCGCCGCCGGGGCTGCTGCGCGGGTTGGCGGACGCGCGGGTGTCGATTGCGCTACGGCACCTGCACGGCGACCCCGCGCAGCCGTGGACGGTGGCCGAGCTCGCGAAGAAGGCGGCGCTGTCGCGGTCGGCGTTCTTCGAGCGCTTCTCGCGCGCCGTCGGGCTGCCGCCAATGGAGTACCTGCTGGCTTGGCGAATGGCGGTTGCCAAAGACCTGCTCGCCCGCAACGACTTCGGCATTGCGGAAGTCGCGGAGCGCGTGGGCTATGGCTCGGCCAGCACGTTCAGCACGGCGTTCAGCCGGCATGTGGGGCAATCGCCGGGGCGGTATGCGCGGCAGCACTAGCCGGCGCTGCATTGCCGGCCTCCGCTGTCGTCAATAGCGGCGCAGCGCCTTGGGAATGGTCGCGACGATCAGCTTCTTGTCGCCCAGGATCATCAGGGTCGTGCCGTCCTTGCTCACCTGCATCCTGGGCCTGTAGCAGGAGTATTTGGGATAGGTCGACGCCTGGCAGGCGGGAAAGTCGGCCAGCGTGAAACTCCCGACCGGAGGCAGGTTGATGTTCGTGCCGGCCGGCGCGGTCGTGTCGAAGGCACGGACGACCGGCAGCGCCGTGGATCCGGGCTCGACGACGTAGTTCAGCGTGTAAGCGCGGCGCCCATCCGGCGACAGCCGGGCTGTCCGCAGGTCATTCACCTGCGGCAGCGTACCCACGGTGCCGAACGCGCGGTCATAGACCGTCGCGCCGCTGAACAGGAAGCGGTTGCCATCGTCGCTCAGGCTCGTCATCCAGTAGAAGAATTCGAGCCCGACGGGGTTTGTCCGGAGCACGCCGTCGCCCCCGTCCATGTAGAGCATCGGCGGCATTGGGCTGAGGCCCGCGGTCTGGGTCACCATCAACCTGGACCCATCGCCCGAGACCGCGAAGTACGGTCCTCCGTAGCACATGGAGCAGGCGACGGTTCCGAAGGTCTGTGTGCGCGGCTCGAAGAATCCCAGGTTGTGCCAGTTGTAGCCCGCGCCCGATGGCATCCAGAGCCGGCCGTCGCCGGTGAATGCGATGGCCACTTCGGTGTTGCTGCCCTGGTCGCCAATGCCGAAGGGCGCGAGATGGGTGCTCTTCACGCTGAACGTGGCCAGGTCGATCAGGTGAACCTGGTTGCTGCCATCTGTCGCAGCCAGCACGCTGGCATCGGGCGCGAGCGCGATGTCCTGCAAGCCGGGCAGGGAGAGCGAGGTGCTCGTCCAGCCCATGCCGTTGGTGCGAAACCGCACGATGGCACTCAGGCCGATCGATTCGTAGGTGGTCGGGTACGAGGCGTAGATGTCGCCGTGGACCGCGTCGTAGACCATGGTCCGGGGCATGCCGAAGGCGCTGGTGTCGAGCGTCCTGTACACCGAGACGCCCTCGCTGGCGGCCCGCCCGGCGAGCGCGGAGACGACATCCACGCCCTGTGCCTGCAACGCTGCGATTCCTCCCGACGAATCGGCCGGCCCCCCGGCAGAGAGCCCTTGAACGCCGGACGGGTCTTCTGCCGCGTCCTTGTTCGCGGCCTGCGGTGACGACAGGGACTGGCCGATCGGCAAGCCGTTGGTGCTCCCACCGCCACTACCACCCCCACCGCCGCAAGACACGAGCGCTGCGCCCAGCAGCAATGCCAGGGCAGCCCTGCAAGTAAGTGTTCTCATCCCTCACACCCCACGTTCGTGAATACTTTTCGTTTTGATGACTGCGCGCTGAGGCGATTTCACCTACTCGCAGGCGCGGCGTATTCTGCACGAGGTCAACGAAAAAAAGCACCCCGGACTCGCCCCCTGGTGTTTGTGCCAGGGGGCTGTCTGAGCGGACAGACGGGCGGCCGAGGTGCCCAGGATTGGGGGGCGGACCTCACGCCACTTGCGGCCGCCATGCAATGACGCCCTGCGTCCGCACCCGCACTTCGGGGGAGGCCAGGCAGGTCGCAACAGCCTCGTAGCCGGGTGAGCCCGGCCAGGGCGAAACCCGGCTCGGCACGCTGTGATTGGCCGGGCAAAGGATGATCGATTCGTCGGGACCCACGGCGCCCAGGTCCAGGATCACGCAGGAGCGCGTCATCAGGAAGAGCGGCGGGGCATCGGGGCCGCGGCGGCGCAGGTGCGCGATCACGGCTTGCTGGGTGGCTGCGTCCAGGCCCTGTTCCACCATGTCGATGACCACGGCGGCCGGGCCTTCGGCCTCCAGCGCGGCGATCAGCGCGGTCAACGCATCGGACACCGTGGCGCCCTCGTCGATGAGCCACGTCAGGGCCTGTTCGAAACGCCGCGCGAGGGCCGGGTCTGCGGCGAGTTGCGCTGCCGCGCCGTTGCCTCCCAATCGCTCGAGCCCGAGGAATACGGCAGACGGCAGGGTCTCGGCCAGGCGCATCGCGAATCGGGTCTTGCCGCTGCCCAACGGGCCGACGATGTAGTTCAGCGGGCGGACATCGCGCAGCCTGAACAGCTCGCCGCCCCAGGGCCAGGGGAGTTCGAATTCGATGTCGGGCCCCGTGGCCGATGCCAGCAACTGCGTAAGTGCCTGGGCCGTCGGCGTCCGCCCGCGGGCGAGATCGGCCCGCAGATGGCGGACCTTCTCGATGGTGTCCGCGAGCTGATGAGCGCGGCCTTCGAGCGCCGCCTGGTGCGTGGCCAGCGCGGTTTCCAGTGCCTCTGCATCGCCCTCCAGCACACGCGCGACCTGGGCGAGGCTCAGGCCCAGCGCGCGCAGGGCCACGATCTCCGCGCCGCGCATCATCTCGCCGGGGCCGTAGGAGCGCCATCCGGCGGCGTTGCGAGCCGGGCGCACGAGGCCGCGCTGCTCGTAGAGGCGCAGGGCCTTGGCGGAAACGCCGAGCCGCCTTGCAGCTTCGGCGGGGTTCAGGAGTCGGGCGGAAGCATTCAAGAATCACCTCGTGGTTTGACCGGACACCGCCTTTATCGAGGCGGCCGCAGGGGCCGGGTCAAGGGGCGCGAGGTGAACCTTACCGCAGCGGCGCCATCGTCGGCCCCTTGCGGTCGGGCACGCGAGGCTTTGGCTTGACCACGGCTTTCTCCGGTGCGGACGGCGAGAAGAATTCGTACTTCAGGTCGAGCTTGCGCTTGATCTTCTTCCAGTCCGGCACCGGCCCCGTGTCGGCGTTGCGCAGGCACTGGCCGGCGATGTAGGTCTTCTGCGTCGCGCGCTCGAACTTCAGGAAGAGGCCCGAGACGCTGCCGATGTAGGCGTCGACTTCCGCGCCGTTCGCCACGCCGATGTCTTCGTCCGAAAAGACATCGGGCTGCATCGTCATGCCGGCGCCCACGACGTTGGGATGCGTGTGGAAGTAAGCCACCGCCACCGCTTCGGCCCCGACCGGCATGCAGCCCTTGTTGCGCAGCCGAAGCCCGAGGCTCACGCTGTTGCGCTCGCCCACGAAGTACGGCGCGACGTGGAACTTGTCGTTGAACTTGCAGATGACGCCGCCGAACTCGTTGCGGGTGCCGATCGATTGCACCAGCAATGCCTGCAGCGCGGCGCGTGCAGCCTCCTCGGGGGTGTCGAAGGGCTGGTCGGGTTCGGGGAAGGGCGGCGGGGTGAAGATGGTGGTGGCCATCCTTCGAGTCTGCCGGGGGCGAGGGCGGTTTGCCATCCGCCGGAGTGGATATGACGGGCGGCCGAAGTGTCGGGGCGGCATGGCGGGGAGCCTGGGGTCGCCCGTGCGGGAGAGCCTCCGCAAGATACCGTGACGATCAATGCGATGTCACCCACACCTGCTTGCCCGGCAGAGGCGGCATGGCGAAGCTCGACTTCAGGCGGGCAATCTCCTCGCTCGGGCTGAGGCCGAAGAAGCGCTTGAACTCGCGGCTGAACTGCGACGCGCTTTCATATCCCACCTCGATGCTCGCGGCGGACGCCGTCTTCTCGTTTCGCAGCATCAGCAGGCGCGCCTGATGAAGGCGTACCGACTTGAGGTACTGCATGGGAGAGCTCTGGGTGATGGTGCGGAAGTGGGCGTGAAACGTAGGGGTGCTCATCCCCGCCTCGCGTGCCAGGCGATCGACGGTGAGGCGTTCGCTGAACGTGGTGTGGATGCGCCGCACGGCCTTGGCGATCTTTCCGAACTGGCCCCGGCCGGCGAGCGCCGCGCGCATCGATGCACCTTGCTCGCCGATGAGCACGCGAAAGTAGATCTCGCGCACGATCGCCGGCCCGAGCAACGCAGCTTCCACCGGTGAACCCATCGCCTCGAGAAACCGGAGGACGGTCTGCGCCAACGCGTCGTCCATCGGTGTCGAGAACATGCCGGCCGGTGCGCTCGGCGGACTCTCGGTGAGTTCATCGACCTGCAACGCAAGACCGGCCAGGACGGTGAGATCGAGGCTGAAGTAGATCGCGAGCAAGGGCTCGTCGGCGCTCGCATCGGTTTCCATGGTGAAGGGCACCGGCACGGACACCGCAAGGTAGTGCTGCGCGTCGTAGAGGTAGACCTCGTTCGCCCAGAGTCCGCGCTTGCGGCCCTGGCAGACCACGACGATCCCGGGTTCGTAGAGCACGGGGGTCGATGCCAACGGGCGATCGGAGCGAAGAAAGCGCACGTCGGGCAGCGCCGTCAGTGTGTAGCCCTCTTGTGGCGCGAGCCGCTGCAGGAGCGCCACCATGCGGGCCTGCCGCGCCTTGCGGGCGCCGGCTGCGAGATCGGGAGGCGATGCGCGCAATTTCTTCATTCATCGCACTGTGCATCAAATCGGACTGAAGATCAGCATAAATCAGGCGTCGCTCATAGGATTAGGCAAACCAAACATCGCATCGGGACTGGCCCGCGGCGCCTTCGATTCCGAGAATCGATGCATGAAAAACACCAGGACATTCTTCATCACAGGCGTCAGCAGCGGCTTCGGTCGCGCCATCGCCAATGCCGCACTGCACGCGGGCCATCGCGTCGTCGGGACCGTGCGAAGCGAGCAGACCGCGGCGGAATTCAAAGCGCAAGCCGGCCCAGAGGCGCATGTGAAGCTGCTCGACGTGACGCAGTTCGACGCCGTCGCACCACTCGCTGTCGCCGTCGAGGCCGAGCACGGGCCGGTGGACGTCGTGATCAACAACGCGGGGTATGGCCACGAGGGCATCCTCGAGGAATCGTCGCTCGACGAAATGCGCCGCCAGTTCGATGTCAACGTCTTTGGCGCGGTCGCGGTCATGAAGGCGTTCCTGCCATTCATGCGCCAGCGCCGGCGCGGCCACATCATCAACATCACCTCGATGGGGGGCTACATCACGATGCCCGGCATCAGCTACTACTGCGGCAGCAAGTTCGCCCTGGAAGGGATCTCCGAGACGCTGGCCCAGGAAGTGAAGGGCTTGGGCATCGCGGTCACGGCGGTGGCCCCGGGATCGTTCAGGACAGACTGGGCGGGTCGCTCGATGGTTCGCAGCGCCCGTTCCATCGATGACTACGACAGCCTGTTCGATCCGATCCGGCAATTGCGCGTGGACAAGAGCGGCAAGCAGCTGGGCGACCCCGACAAGGCCGCGGCCGCGATCCTCGCTTTGGTGGACATGCCGCAGCCGCCGCAGCACCTGCTGCTTGGCAGCGACGCGCTCGGGCTGGTCCGCGCAAAACTGGACGAAATGCAGTCGAGCCTGACGCGCCACGAGGCGCTGACACGATCGACCGACATCGCTTGATGGGCGCGTCCATCGGCCTCGATCGATCGACGCGCAACGACAACTAGCGCATGGCGCCGTAGTCGGCTCGACCGAGGTCCGCCAGCAGACCCGGACCGGTGGCTGTCCACCCCAAGCGGTCGCGGGTCAGCCTGGAAGAGGCGGGCATGTCCAGCTCGGCGAACATGGCCAGCCATCCGAAATGCGCGCCTGCTTCGTCCCGGGTCACTGACGTTGCAGGAATGCCCAGGCCGCGCGCGATGACCTCGGCGAAGTCGCGCATGCGGACGCCTTCTTCGGCCACCGCATGCCAGCAGGCCCCTGGGGCGTGCTGTTCCAGTGCCAGGCGATAGAGCAGGGCCACATCGTCGACATGCGCGGCGGGCCAGCGGCCCAGGCCCTCTCCCACATAGGCGCAAACGCCCTTTGCCCTGGCCAGTTCGATCAGGGGCGAGATCAGGCCCTGCTTGACGGTGTCGTGCACCTGCGGCAAGCGGACGACGGCGACCGATACCTTCCTGGTCCGCAGCTCGGCACCTGCGATCTCCGAGGCCACGCGAGGGTTCGGATTGTCGAGATTCGCCACGTCTTCGACCGCGACGGTGCCCGGCCCTGCGCTGCCCATGCCGGTGCCGGAGGTGATGATGAAAGGCTTGTTGCTGCCCGCGAGCGCCTCGCCCATGGCATGGATGACGCGGCTGTCTTTTTGCGTGTTCTCCACGAACTTCGAGAAGTCGTGGTCGAACGCGGTGTGGATGACCGCATCCGCCGCGGCCGCGCCTGCCGCGAGGCTTTGCGGATCTTCGAGCGTGCCGCGATGCACCTGGGCTCCTGCTTCGGTCAGCCAGCGGGCGCCCGCATCCGAGCGGCAAAGGCCCAGCACCTGATGCCCGTTCTGCAGCAGTTGCCGCGTCACACGGGAGCCAATGAAACCGGTCGCGCCGGTAAGAAAAACACGCATGGTCAGTTCTCTCTTTGGGGTTGGTGGCCCATTGAAGCGTGACGAACTAGACTGGTAAAGACGTTAGATCATCCTGTTATAGGAACTACCACCCTCCCAAATGGCCACCGACTTCGCGCTGTTCGGCAGCTACCTTCGCAGCCGGCGCACCCGCCTGGACCCGGCCGCCTTCGGCATCTCCGCCGCGCGTCGCCGCACGCCGGGCCTGCGGCGCGAGGAGGTCGCGCAGCGCGCGAGCATCAGTCCGACCTGGTACACGTGGCTGGAGCAGGGACGCGGCGGCGCACCCTCGGCGGGCGTGCTCAACCGGCTGGCGGACAGCCTCTTGCTGACCGAACTCGAACGCCAGCATCTGTTCATGCTGGCGCTGGGCCGGCCGCCCGAAGTTCGCTATCGCCCGGTCGAGGGCATCACCTCGCGCCTGCAGCGGGTGCTGGACGCGTTCCCGCTCAGCGCAGCCATCGTCAAGACCATGACCTGGGACGTGGTCGCATGGAACCGCGTCGCCGCGGCGCTGCTCACCGACTACGGCAAGCTCGCGCCGGAGAAGCGGAACATCCTTCGTCTTCTCTTTTGCTCCCCTCAGGTGCAGCAGGCGCAGGAAGACTGGGCCAAGGTGGCGCGCGTGGTCGTGGGTGCGTTCCGCGCGGACGTCACCCGGTCGGGCTCGAACGAGGAGGTGTCCCGGCTCGTTGCCGAACTGTCCGAGGAGAGCGCCGAATTCAAGTCCCTGTGGGCCGACAACGAAGTCGTGGCAATGAGCGAAGGTGCCAAGCGCCTGCACCATCCGGTCGCCGGCACCGTGAACCTGGAGTTCTCCACCTTCGCGGTGGAAGGGCGGCCTGAACTGGGCATGGTGGTTTTCAATCCGGCTTCGCCGGAAGATGCGCTGCGTGTCCAGGGCCTGCTTGCGGGTTCGTGAAAACGACGCGCCGCGAAGGATGAACAGGCCGATGAAAATCCAGAACATCGAAGATCTGCGCCTCCTGGTCGAGGCCGCACGCACCGGCTCCCTCACGGCCGCGGCCCAGGTGCTGAAGATGACGCCCGCAACGGCCAGCAGCATGCTCAAGCGACTCGAAGGCCAGTTGGGGGTGCGGCTCTTCGAGCGGTCCACGCGCTCCATCCGGCTGACCAGCCAGGGCCAGAACCTCTTGGGCTATGCCAGCCGCGCGTTGGCGCTGATCGACGAAGGCGAGGCGCAGGTGCTGTCGGAAAGCTTCACGTTGTCGGGGACGATTCGCGTCGCGGCGCCGTCGGACCTGGCTCGCAGCGTATTGCTGCCATGGTTCGACGCGTTTCTCGCGGCCAACCCGGCCTTGCGCCTGGGGCTGTCGGTCAGCGACAGGGTGCACGATGTGCTGCGCGACCCCGTGGACGTTGCCTTGCGCTACGGCGTGGCGACCGACCCCAACGCCGTCGTGCGAGGCCTTGCCATGACGCGCCGCGTGCTGTGCGCGTCGCCGCGTTATCTCGCGCGTTTCGGCACGCCTCAGGCACCTGAGGATCTGCATCGCCACAACTGCCTGGTCTTCGAACTGCGCAGCACGCGTTATGTCGATTGGCGTTTCGAGCG
The DNA here is from genome assembly GCF_979257995.1 of Variovorax sp. AC194. Taxonomy (NCBI): domain Bacteria; kingdom Pseudomonadati; phylum Pseudomonadota; class Betaproteobacteria; order Burkholderiales; family Comamonadaceae; genus Variovorax; species Variovorax sp. AC194. The sequence goes on from NZ_OZ409823.1 coordinate 1,888,596, forward strand.
GGATGGCGAATGGGCGAGCGTGAAGGTGGCCGGCGATCGCGAGGTGGACGACGCCTCCATTGCTCACCAGTGGGCGCTGGCGGGCGAGGGCGTTCTCTACAAGTCGGAGCTGGATCTGATTCACGATCTGGCATCGGGCCAACTGGTGCGCCTGCTGCCGCAGTGGCGCGGCGAGCACTACCCGTTGAACGCGGTGTTCGCCAGCAACCGCTTCATGCCGCTGCGTGTGAGGAGCCTGGTCGATTTCATCGCCGCGCGTCTGGCGGAAGTTCCGATGCTGAAAACCTCTGCGTAGGTCGGTGCGCTATTTGAAGTTCACATCGACAGAAACCTTGCCTGGCAATCCTTCATAGGTCGCGGTGATGCGCGACCCCGAACGGGGTGGCAACAAAGGTGAAAAGGAACCGAGGCTGATGAGATCGCCCGGCTTCAGTGTCACCCCCTCGGACGCCAGTGCGCCTGCGAGCCAGACGACCGCCTGGAGCGGATGGCCCAGCAGATCGCTGCCGCGGCCTTCAGCGAGCGCCGTTCCTTTGTCGTCGGTCACCCGGATCTTCATGTCGCGCAGCGCGTCCAGCATCGCGTGGGCGTCGGCGCGCGATGCCGGCACCCCGATCGGCTGGCCCGCCACGCCGAGCCGGGCGGCCACGTTGATGGCGGCAAGTCCCGCGCCGTCCAGCCGCTGGGGTGTCTGCACCATGAGATCGGGCAGTTCCAGGAACGGGATCACCTGATCGATCGCGTCGAGCACTTCCTGCGGCGTTCGCGCGGTGTTGATCGCATCGCTGCGTACGCGTACCAGCATGTCGGCTTCGAACAGCGGCCGAGCGCCGAACGCGGCATCTACCGTCGCCCCGTTCGCCAGCACCATGCCCTCATAGAGACGACCCCATACCGGCTTGTCGGTGTTGAAGCGCTTCTGCACGGCCGCGTTGGTCAATCCGGCCTTGTAGCCGATCACCGGGCCAAGCCGCGAGACGAAAAGCGCATGGAGCTTCGCGCGGCTGCACGCGGCATCCGCATCGCTCAGCCCCTCGGGCGCAGCGGCCGGGGTTCGGGCGATGTACTTCTCGGCGAAGTCGGCAACCGCCGCATCGTCGAGGCAGGCCGCATGGGCTGCGACGCATCCGCAGGCAGCCACGCAGAGGAGAAGGTGTCGCAGCATCATCATCATCAGAAGCCCGGCTGGCCGGCGGCGAGCGGCTTGAAGCGGTAGATCCGATAGGGCGCCTTGTTCCTGGCAATGCCGTCGGCTTGCAAGGCGCTCGTCAATGTCAGCTGCGCCGCGCCGGTGTACATGTGGCCGTCGCTGTTGTAGGTCACCCCATCGGGCCACACCATGTCGGGATCGGCGACGAAGCGCCGGTACTTGCGGGTGTCCGGCGGGATGATGCCGATGGCGCGTTCGCCGACCTCGGTGAGGTAGAGGTTGTCGTCGCGGTCGATCGACAGGCCGCCGTTGAACGGCTTGTCGGCGTAGACCTGGACCTTGGTGCCAAGCTGTGCCGCGTCGAGCTTGCGATCGAGCAAATCGCTCATGCGGATGCGGTACATCCTGTAGCCCGACAGCGGTGCGAAATAGAGCCATTCGCTCCGGCGATCCAGCGCAATGCCGTCCACGCCGACATGAAGCGCGAAGGTCCCGGCGGTCGCCGTGCCCTGGTCCCAGCGGATGGGGTCCTTGACGGGCTGGACGCTCGGGTGCCCTTGCAGGAGGCGGCGACTCTTGCCGGTCGCAAGATCGACGACCACCAGCGCCGCCTTGTCGCCCATGCCCTTGGAATCTTCGCCGATGGCCTCGTCTGCAATAACGATCACGTTGTGCTTTGCATCCACCACGAAGTCGTTGTGCTGCGACTCGGTCACGGTGGCCTCGCCGCCGATTCGTATGACGCGCTCCAGCTTGTTGCGACGGGTGTTCCACCCCACCAGCTTGGGCACCAGGCCCGCGGGACGCCCGGCCGCCTTGTCGACCGACTTGGCCGAGTCCAGCATCCAGAGGATTCCCTTGCTGTCCGTGTGCAGGCCGAGCACCCAGTCCAGGCAGTGGTCGAATTCCTTCTTCCAGGTGCCGTCGGCGTTCTTGCAACTCTGCCAATCGACGCTGGGGTATGGGGTCGTGGACTTGCGGTCCTCGTTCAGGAGCGCGACCTGCACGGCCGGCGAGTAGAAGGGGTGGTACCCGATCACGATCCTGCCGTTCCCCAATTGGGTGATGCCGCCGACACCGGCCGCATCGAGTTCTGCATAGAGCTCCGGCTTCGCCGCGAGGGCGTCGCTCGCATTGGCTTCGGCGAGCGCGGAAGACGGCGCGACGGCGGTGGCGAAGATGCAGGTAAAGCCTGCCAGGACAGCGCGCATGCGGCTGCGGGAAATCGTGTTCACTGTTCGGTCTCCTGTCGTTTGGGGCTGTCCGGAGTCCGTCGTGTCGCGGACTCTCGGCGAGTCAGTGTCATGGCGGAGCAGGTGCATGAAAAGCCGCGAAACGGCGAAACACTTTCAACGAATTTCAGGGAATCCGGCGAAGACTGGCTATCGGCCTGCGAAGCGGCGCAGGTGCGCGCTCGCGCTCACGGTCACAGTCACGTTGAACAAGGCGAGGGGTCAATGTGACCCCGTCATGGGGCCAATGCCTTGTTGTCGCTCAGACCTGCGTGACCGCGTTCGAGATCGGGTTCATGGATGGCGGCCGTGACTTCGTTCACGAAGCGCGCTCGTATTCGCTTCAAGGCGAAACCCTGGCGCGGGTCGGAGCGTAGGAGGTTCATGCCACTTTATTTCTTGATGAGGCTCCAGCACGTTCAGCTGCCGTTGCGCGTCGACGCGCCCGAAGAGGTCAGGCTTGTGTCGGTGCTCAAGGCAACCGGCTTGATCGAGGCGAAGATTCACGCTCTCGAGTCGACAGGGCCCTATATCCCGTCGCAGTCCGCGACGGTGACGTGCATCACCGAAGAAGGCATGGCCGAACTCGACAGCTGGATCGGCGAGTTCGGGTCAAGGCGTCGCCGGGCGTGAATGCCGAACGGCGCGCGGCCGGCCCGAAGGCCTGCCGCCTCCGAGCCGGCCGCATCTTCAGCGCGTGTTGACGACGCCCAGTTCCTTGGGCGACGGCACCGCTGCCAGCTTGCTGCCGGTGCGGGCGAACACCCAGTCCACCAGCGTGTTGGCCACCAGGCTCACACCCGGCTGGCCGGGCGCCGCTGCACCCGGTATGCCTGCGAGCGAATCGTCGGCCGAGACGAAATCGGTGTGCTTGTAGTACTGCGACGAGACCACGGGATCCACGCGCGACCTGGCTGCCGCCTCCGCGGACTGCACCGTGCCTGTCGATCCGATGTTGGTGTAGTCGGTCACCAGCGGAAAGACGGACGGATTGGTCGGCGACGCCGGCCCCTGGTGGGCGTAGTACAGCGGCACGTTGACGACGCTCTTGTCCACGTCGATATGGATGCCCTTGTGGTCGAAGACGAAGGTCGGGCCCGCGCCCACGAACGACATCTCCGCCTCATAGCGCTCCGAGGGATACCAGTTGGCCGTGACGATTTCGCGGGCATCGACGGTCCGCTGGCCGCTGGTGCGGAAGTTGTACGCGATCGGTTGGATGTTGGTCCGGTTCGTGGTCCACGAATAGCCGCGAAGGAACTGGCTGGCCTTGCCGACACCGACCTTGGTCGTGGCCGGGATCGACGAGCCGCCGCCCGCCTCGATCCAGCCGTACACCTTGGTCGCGTCGATCTGGCCGATGCGCGGCACGCACTTGCCCGAGGGCAGGATGTCGCAATCGGCCTCGGTGCCGGCGACCGGCTTGAAGTCGAGCAGCCCCAGGCTTTCGCCCAGGCTCACGATCAGGGAGTCCTGCAGATTGACGGCCAGCGGCGCGGGTGGCGTCGTGGGGGCCGTGGTCGGGCTGGTGTCGAAGCCCATGCCGGCGCGCGCGACCTGGCTCAGCCGGATCGCGCCGAGAAAGGCGTTGCCGGTGTCCGCGGCGGTGCCGGGGAAGGCGGTCGTGGTGAGCATGCCTGCCTGGCGCGGGGGAAACAGCGATTCCGCCTTCTGGTCGTCGGTCGTGTAGCGCAGGCTCGCCATCTCGCGCGCGCCGACCGCCGGCCCCGATGCCGAATTGGCGCCCGTGGCATCGGTGTAGACCGCGCGCGCGCCGCTGCGCAGGTCGTCGATCGCGGTCTTCAGCGTCGCGACCTGCGTGGGCGTGGGCGAAGTGAGGGTCCCGTAGCCGCCGCCGTCCAGCATCACGATGCCGGCCAGGTTCTGCTGGCCGCGCAGGCCATCGGTGCCCAGGCGGCCTGCAAAGACGCTGGTGAAACTGCCGCCCTGCGAATGGCCCGCGAGGAAGACGTTCTTGCTGCCCGACTCCTGCTTGACGAGCGCGATCATTTTTTCGACGTCGCGCGCGTAGGTCTCGAAACCCCAGTCCGCCATGAAACTCAGGTCGCTCTGCAGCAGCGGACGCCAGGTGGAGTCCACGGCGCCGACCAGGGTCTTGGGCGACGCGACGGGGAACTTGCCTTGCCCGTCCAGCGTGGTCCGCCCATCGGAACCCATGACGGACTTTCCGAAGTAGTAGCTGACGGCGGCTGAAGGATTCCTGTCGACCAGCGCGTTGCGGGCGCCCAGCGTATCGGCCAGGTGCGCGCCGCGGCGCTGCACGATCCACACCTCCAGCCGGCAATCGACGGGGGCGGTGCCGTTCACGCAACCGCCTTTCTTTTCATTGGCCTTCTGCACCAGCTGCGCGGCCAGGTACATCCAGTGGCCCGGCGTGCTGGAGAAGCCGGGCATGACGACCATCACCGCATTGGCGGCCCGCGGCGTCTCGCCGTCCAGGGCCGAACGCACGCGCAGGAAGGTGGCGGCATTGAACTCCTTGGGGGTCTGCAGCACGCTCGGATCGGTGGGCTGCGCGCCGCCTTCGATCTGCACGTATTCGCCCACCACATCCGGATAGTCCGGCATGCGCGCCTTGGCGAGCGGATCGACGGCCGGTGGATTGGTGACGGGAGGCGGGGAGCCGTTCCCCGCGGGTGGCGGCACGATCACGGGGAACTGCGTGCCCCCTCCGCCGCCACCGCCGCAGGCCGCGAGTGCGATGGCCACCAGCGCAGCTGCGCCGCTCAGGCGCATCGGCCTTCTTGTCGAATTCGTCATCTTGTCTCCGTAGCTGTTTTTATGAGACCGGGACGCCGCGCCTCATGAGGAGGCCGCATTGCCGGTCGCTCCCGGCCACGTGACCGGGTGCGCCTTGATGCTAGGAAGAATGCCTGCCGACGTGTTCCCGCTTCGCGCCAGAGAATTTGCAGATCCTGCCAAACTGCACTACGCTCGCGCGCCGATTCGAGCTTCAGCTGCGGCCCTGCCTTGGACCCCTTCAGCGCGACCCTTCCCACTTCCTACGTCAACGCCTTCGTCGAAGGACTGGCCCTTTCGCATGCGGACCTGAACCTGCTGGTGCGCCGCGCCAGCATTGACGCCCGGTTGCTCGCGCTGCCCGGCGCGCGGGTGACGCAGGAGCAGTTCGCGACCCTGTTCCAGCTGCTGGTGGCGCACCTGGAGGACGAGATGCCCGGCCTCTACGGCCGGCCGCTGCGCCGGGGCACGCTCAAGATCCTGCTGATCCTCATGCTCGACGCGCCCGACCTGGCGACCGCCATGCGGCGCTGGCAGCAATTCGACCGGGTGCTGCACGACGATTTCTCCTTCGAGGTCCGCCGCGAGGGCGCACTGGCCTCGATCGCCATCCGGCTCTACCCGACCCAGGCGCGCAGTGCGCGGCTCGTGCAGGAACTGCACCTGAAGCTCGTGCACGGCATCGCCTCGTGGATCGTGGGCAAACGGCTGGGCATCGAGCGGGTCGACTTCGCGTTTCCCCGGCCGCCCGACGCGGCCGAGTACGTCTACATCTTTCCGGGACCGGTCTACTTCGACCAGCCCGCCACGGCGATGTACATCGATGCGGCCTATCTGCAGCAACCGGTGCGAAGCCGCACCCGCTCGGAACTGCGCGACTTCCTGCAAGGCGCGCCGCAGAACTGGTTCTTCGTGCCCTTCGACAAGACGCTGCTGAGCCATCGCCTGCGCAGCCACCTGGAGTCGCGCCTGCACGAGAGCAGCAACATCCAGTCCGCGGCGCTGGCCCTCAATTGTTCCGAGCGCACCCTGGCGCGCCACCTCAGCGCGGAGGGAACGACGTTCCAGCAGGTCAAGGATGTGCTGCGCCGCGACATCGCCGTCCAGAAGCTGCTCAAGAGCCGCGAGAGCATCGCCGCGATTGCGCGCGCGACGGGCTTCGCCACCGTCAGCGCGTTCCATCGGGCATTCCGTTCGTGGACGGGAAGCACGCCGCTGGCCTACAGGCGCCAGGCGGGCCGCGCGCACCGCGTGGCGGCACCCCAGGGGGTGGCGCTCACGCAATGAGCATGTTCATTACGCGCCACTCATTGCGCACCATTGCGCGAGCGGCGCCCCTTGATCCCGTTACTTCATCAACTCGCTCAGGCTCACCGGCCTGACCTTCCCGCCATCCACCGTCGCCACCAGCGGATCGACGATGGTGCCGCCGACGGCGTCCACGCCCTTGAAGGAGCCTGCATTGGTCTTCTCGGGCAGCTGGATGAGCGCGTCTCCGATCTTGGCGCGGATGGCCGCGGCGTCGGTGGTCGTGCCGGCCATCTTCATCGCGCCCGCGAGCGCGTGGACCAGCGCGTAGTTGTAGGAAGACTCGGTGGTCGGGTCCTTGTCGGCGCCGTAGGCCTTGCGGTAGGCCGCGGCAAAGGCCTTGGGGCCCGCGCGATCGTCGTACGACACCGGCAGCACGCCGATCGCGCCTTCCAGCGGCGCGAGGCCGCCCGTGACCTTGGCCATCTCGTCCAGCTTGGCCTGGTCCATGATGAGGAAGCCGCCCTTGAAGCCCAGCTCGCGCGCCTGCTTGGCGACCAGCGCGGTGGGCTCGGAGGGACCGCCGATGAACAGCACGTCGGGCTTCTCGGCCAGCACGCGGCTCACGCCGCTGTAGAAGTCGGCCGAGCGGTTGTACGACATGGGGTTGTTCGACACCACGGTGCCGCCGGCCTTGGTCCAGGCCGGTTCGAACAGCGCGCTCCAGTTCTTGGCGTACTCGTGGTCGCCCGGCAGCATGCCGACCTTCTTGCCGTACTTCTTCATCTCGTAGCGGGTGAAGGGCTCGATGTACGAATTGAACGTGGGCGGAATGCGGATGGTGAGCTTGTTGCCGGTCTCGGTGATCTTGGGCGTGCTGGAGTACGCCATCACGATGAACTTCTCCTGTTCGTTGAAGGCCTGCATCGCATAGATGCCGCCCGAGTGCGGCACGAACACGGCCGGCGTCTGGTGCTGCTGCACCAGGCGGCGCGCGTTGATGGCGGCTTCGGCCGGCGCGTACTTGTCGTCGAGCGCCACCAGCTCCAGCTTGACCTTCTTGCCGGCCACCTCCAGGCCCGCCGCGTTGATCTCTTTGATGGCCATCTCCATGCCGTTGACCACGTTCTTGCCGTAGAGCGCGGCGCCGCCGCTCAGCGGTCCGGTGAAGCCGATCTTGACGGTCTCCTGCGCGAAGGCGGTGCCCGCGCCGAGCAGCAGGACGGCGAAGGGCAGGGCGGCAAGCCTGCGGCGTGAAAGGGCGGTCTTCATCATTGCGTTGGTCTCCTGGTTGTAGGGGGTCAGGCCCCGATGTACGCGGCCCGCACGGCCTCGTTGTTGAGCAAGGACTCGCGATCGCCCTCCAGCGCGATGCGCCCGCGTTCGATCACATAGGCGCGATGCGCGATGGCCAGCGCCGAGTAGGCGTTCTGCTCGGCCAGCAGCACGGTCGTGCCCTGCCTGTTGATGCGCTCGATGACCTCGAACACCTGCTTGACCACCAGCGGCGCCAGGCCGAGCGAGGGCTCGTCGAGCAGCAGCACCTTGGGACGTCCGAGCATCGCGCGGCCGATGGCCACCATCTGCTGCTGGCCGCCCGAGAGCGAGCCCGCCGGGTCGTTCTGCTTCACTTCGAGAATGGGGAAGAGGCTGAACACCTCGTCGAGCGAGCGCTGGATGCCGGCCTTGTCGCGCCGGTGCACATAGGCGCCCAGCGTGAGGTTCTTGCGCACCGACATCATCGGGAACAGCTTGCGGCCTTCGGGGCAATGCACGAGGCCCGCGGCCACGATCTCTGCCGGCCGATGCCCCGCGATCTCGCGCTCGCCAAGACGAATGCGCCCCGCGCTCGGGCGCTGGATGCCGCTGGCCGCCATGAAGATCGACGTCTTGCCCGCGCCGTTCGCGCCCAGCAGCACGACCAGCTCGCCGGGCTCGGCATGCAGCGTCACGCCGCTCAATGCGCGAAAGCTGCCGTAGTGCAGGTCGACGCCTTCAAACCGCAGCATGGTCGGCTCCCAGGTAGGCTTCGATGACATGCGGATCGCGGCGTATTTCGGCGGGCGTGCCCTCCGCGATCTTTGCGCCGTTGTTCAGCACGACGATCTTGTCGGCCAGCCGCATGATCATGTCCATCTTGTGTTCGATGAGGCACACGGTCTTGCCGTGGTCCACCAGCTTGCGGATCAGCGCGGCCAGGCCCACGGTCTCCTCGGGGTTCACGCCGCCGGCCGGTTCGTCCAGCAGCATCAGCTCGGGGTCGGTGGCCAGCGCGAGCGCAAAGGCCACGCGCTTGCGTTCTTCCTGGGTGATGTCGGCCGCGATGCGGTGGGCCACGTGCGAGAGGCCGACGAAGTCGAGCGCCTCCTCGGCCTTGTCGCGGCACAGGCGTTCCTCGTCGCGCAAGCGCCGGCTGTTGACGAGCACGTCCCACAGGCCCGAGTGCGTGCGCAGCCGATGACCCACGATGAGGTTGTCCAGCACCGTCGCGTTGTCGAACAGGTGGGTGCTCTGGAAGGTGCGCGCGATGCCCAGCCGCGCGATGTGGTCGGGGCGCATGCCGGTCACGTCCTTGCCGTTGAACACGATGCGCCCCGAGCTCGGCTTGTGCGTGCCTGCCACGAGGTTGAAGAAGGTGGTCTTGCCCGCGCCGTTGGGGCCGATGATGGCGCTCACCTGGCCGCGTTCGAAACGCGTGCTCACGCTGTCCACGGCGGTGAGGCCGAAGAACTGCTTGGTCAGGTCGTGGATCTCAAGCATTTGGTTGCGCCTCGGTGGTCGTCGCTTTTTTCGGGGCGTAGGGGGCGGAGGGCGCGGAGTGGGAGGGCGCGGCGGCGCGCCTGGCATCCGCGCGCCGCGCGCGGCGCTTGAGCCAGGTGCCCACGATGCCGTCGGGCAGGAAGATGATCAGCGCGATCAGCACCGGCCCGAACACCACCATGCGGTAGTCCTGAAGGAACTGCAGGCTCTGCGTCAACCACGTCACGAGGAAGGTGCCCACCAGCGGGCCCAGCAGGGTGCCGATGCCGCCCACCAGCACGAACATCACGAGGTCGAAGGTCACGGCCTCGCTCGCCAGGTCGGGCCCGAGAAAGCGCACCTGCCCCGCATAGAGCGCGCCGGCAAAGCCCGCATACACCACCGACAGCACGAACGACAGCGTCTTCGTGCGCATGAGGTCGGTGCCCAGCGCTTCGGCCAGCGCGTCGCTGTTGCGCACGGCCATGAAGCTGCGCCCGAGCAGCGAGCGCACGATGCGCGCCATGACCCAGATGCCCAGCACCAGGAAGGCCAGCACCAGGTAGTACTGCGACAGCGGCGTGCCGAACTGCAGCGGCCCGATGCCCGTGGGCGCGGGGATGCCCATGATGCCCACCGGCCCGTGCGTGAGGCTTTCCCACTTCTCGATCAGCAGGAACATGATGTAGCTCACGCACAGCGTGAAGATCGAGAAGTAGTGGCCCTTCAACCGCAGCGACAGGATGCCGATGAAGTAGCCCAGCACCGCGGTCACGAGGCCCGCCGCGGCGAAGGCGATCCAGAACGGCACGTGATGGTCCACCGTGAGAATGCCCACCGTGTAGGCCCCCACCGCCATGAACGCGCCGTGCGCCAGGTTGAACTGCCCCGTGTAGCCGGTGATGAGGTTCAGCCCCAGCGCCGCGATGGCCATGATGAAGGCCTGCGTGGCCACCGAGATCAGGTAGTTGTTCTGCGCGAACAGCGGAAACGCCAGCGCGACGGCCGCCAGCAGCGCCCATCCGGCCTTGCCTTGGAAGAGCCGGCCCATCAGCGCGCTCCCTTCGGCGTGAACAGGCCTTGCGGTCGGAACGACAGGATCACCACCAGCAGCACGAAGGCGATGATGTCCTTGTAGTCGGTCGAGAAATAGAAACCGCCGAAGCTCTCGGCCATGCCGATGATCAGCCCGCCCACGATGGCGCCGGGAAAGCTCCCCATGCCCCCGAGGATGATGATCACGAAGGCCTTGGTGATGACCAGGTTGCCCATGGCCGGATACACCAGGTTGATCGGCGCATAGAGCACCGCCGCAATGGCGGCCAGCGCCCCAGAGATCGCGAACACCAGGAGCGTCACGCGCGTCGCGTCGATGCCCACCAGCGCCGCGCCGTCGCGGTTCTGCGCCATCGCGATGATGGTCGAGCCCAGCACCGTGTGATTGAGAAAGAGGTGCAGCAACACCATCAGCCCGAACGCCCCCGCGATGATGAGCAGGCGCTGCAGCGGCGCCGTGAGCCCGAACACTTCGACGATCTGGCCGTAGGGCGTGGGCATGCGATGGAAGTCCGCGCCGAACATCGCCTGCGCGCCGGCCTCGATGAACAGCAGGATGCCGATGGCCGCGATCATGTCGTGCAGCTCGGGCGCATTGCGCAGCGGATGGAACACCAGCCGCTCGGCCAGCATCGCGATCACCGCCACCACCACGGCGGCGCCGGCCATGGCGAGCCAGTAGTTCAGGCCGAAGGCCGTCATGAGGTAGTAGCCCGCGAACGCGCCCGCCATGTAGAAGGCCCCGTGCGCGAAGTTCGGCACGTGCAGGATGCCGTAGACGAGCGTGAGGCCCAGGGCCACCAGGCTGTAGACGCCTCCCACGGTCAGGCCATTGAGCAGTTGCTGAAAGAACAGTTCCACGTCGCTCCTTGTTCGTTGTGCCGTGTTCGGCAGCGCGGAACGATGCCGGCTGCCAAGGCACAGGATTGTGAAAGCCAGCGTGGGGTCCGTCGACTCAGGTTTGCCCGCACCAGCGCTGTCGCTTCAGCGACTCGACGGTGGTCGCTGACGCGGCTGCGCTTCCGGAGGCGACGCTGCTGCATCGCCTCGCGAAAGCGCCATGCCCCCCGCGAGAGGGCCGGAAGAAGCTCAGACGTTCAGTTCAGTTCGCCGTACTTCTGGTAGGTGCCCTTGAGCGCAACCTGTCCCACGCCGGGCTTGGACCAGTCGCACACGCCGTCCGGGAACACGGTGTTCAGCCGCGTCCATTGCAGGGGCGTGAACGTGGGCACGTAGTCGGCGGCGGCCAGCGGCTTGAGCTGGCACTTGCTGATGTCGTTGGTCGCCGGTGCGCCGGCCTGTTGCCGCGGTTCGCCGTGCAGCGGGTACAGCGCCGAGCAGATGCCGGTGGCGCCGTAGGCCGGCGACTCGTTGAAGCGCGTGCCGTTCACGTCGAAGCAGGCATCGGTTGCCGTGCCCGGCTTGTGGGCGACGACCTTGTCGATCGACAGCGGCGCGGGATCGTCCGTGATGCCATCGAGCCAGGCGGTCATCACGTCGAGTGACAGCGATGCGAGCGGATAACCCGTGCGCGGGCCGACCCAGATCACCTGGTTGTCCGTGCGGCCGTTGGCGCGCTGCAGCCGTGCGCGCACCACCAGGTCGCGCTCGTGCGAGTGGATGTCGCCCGATGCGTCGTTGTAGGTGCGCGAGTGCAGGATCGGCACCTGCGCCAGGCCGCCGCCGCCCGAATTGACGAGCCCGCTTTCGTAGGCGCGCTGCAGGGCCAGCGGGTCGCCCACCGTGCGCTTGGGCACCGGGTTGCCGTCCTTGTCGTAGCCGCCCACCTTCTCGTTGAGCAGCACGAACTCTTCGGCGCTGATGGCGCCCTTGTTGACCGCCTCCAGGCCGTACTGCAGGCCCACGTTGTCCAGCGGACTGCGCGCGAAACCGGTGGCCGGGTCGCGGCCCACGACGTTGGTGCGCATGTCGGCGGTGGTGCAGCGCGCGCCCTTGGGGTTGTTGATCGGGTCGTAGACCTTGGTCGTGTCCTTCAGTGCGCAGCCTGCCGCGTTGGTCGCGACGATGGTGTTGACGAAGCTCAGGTCCCAGGCGCGGCAGGTGCCGTTGGTGAAGCCGTCCACGGCCGCGCGCTTGGGGTTGGTCCAGGTTGCCAGGTCGGCCTTGTAGACGTTCTCCAGCAGGCGGCAATCGGCCACGTGCAGGCTGCCGTCGGGGAAGGTCAGCGACGGTTGCAGGCCGTCCAGCAGGCCCGGGTAGATCTGCGTGATCACCAGCTGCTGGATGGCGCCGCCCGAGCCGCCGCTGCCGACGGTCCACTTGGGCACGCCGTAGGTCTCCACGAAGAGTTCCTTGAGCATCATCAGCGTCTCGCCCTGCAGCACCGCGTTGCCGCGCTGGCCGTTCACGAGCTCGGTGGAGATCATGTAGGCGAAGCCGCGCGAGAGCTGCAGGTCGGCGAGCGCATCGGTCGCCTGGTTGACGCCCTGGTTGTACTGCGTGCCGGCCCCGCCGCCGAAGCTCACGACGAGGCGGTGGTTCCAGCCCGCGCTGGGCTTGTACTTGGCCGGGTCCACGCTGTCGGCCGTGGGCTCGTCGAGCACGCCGATGCGGTAGATCGTGCGCCCGACGGTGCCCGAGTCGACGCGCACGATGTAGGGCACCTTCTTGCCCTCTATGGTCGTGGTCTCTGCCAGATCCGTCGGACGCGACAGCGGATCGGCCAGCGGCTTGAAGCTGCCCGCGGCCGTGCGGTAGAAGTAGTCCAAGTGCCGCGTGGCCGAGCAGTTGGCGTCCAGCGGCGCGCCCATGTTCGACTCGACGGTGCGGCATTCGTAGGGCGCGAGCAGCGGGCCGGCCAGGATCGGCCCGGTCTGCGCGTAGTTGGTCAGCACGAGCTTGGCCTCCGACGCCGTGCGGCCTTGCGCGCTCGCGGTGACCGACAGCGTGTTCTCACCCTCGGTCAAACCCTTTATCACGCCGCGCAACTTGCCGGTATCGTCGGCACTGAGTTGTTCGGTGACCGTCTTTCCGTTCAGCGCCACCGTCAGCTGCGACGTGCTGCTGCCTTGCGGCGCCTTCACCTCGACCAGTGCGTCGCCGCCGCTCACGTACTGTGGCTTGGAGGAGAGCAGGGCGATCGAGGGCTTGTCCAACTGCGCCGGCGGCGGGTTGTTGTTGCCGCCACCGCCGCCGCCGAAGATGGGCGCAAAGCCGCTGCCGTTGTCCGAGGAGCCTCCGCAGCCCGCGAGCATTGCCGCGCCGGCGAGGGCGAATGAAAGTAGATGCAGATGTCGCGAATGCGGCCGCGCATGCGGCTGCGCGATCGATGCCGAATCGAGCGTGTGTTTCATGGTTGTCTCTCAGTTGTTCTAGGAATCGACCCGATGACTCTCTTGCTGCCTCCTCGGGTCGGAGCCGACTCTAGCCAGCGCATCCCGACCCGTGTTCTCGGATCGCGCCAACTTCGTTTGCATATCGCGCCATGTTGATTGCTGCGGCCAAGGAACACCGAAGCGCGCAGGCCTTCGAGCAGCGGCCGACGCTGCCCATCTCCTACGTGCAGAGCTTTCTGCACGGCCTTGCGCTCGAGGGCGACACGCTGCATCGGCTGCTGCGCCAGGCCACCATCTCGCCCGCGCTGATGGCGCAGCCCGCGGGCCGCGTGACCGAGGAGCAGTTCTCGCAGCTGTTCCGCGGCGTCGCGCTCGAACTGGACGACGAGATGCCCGGCCTCTATGCGCGGCCGCTGCGCTGCGGCACGCTCAAGATACTGAGCATCCTCATGCTCGACGCACCCAACCTGCACACCGCGCTGCGGCGCTGGGCGCAGTTCAACCACGTGCTGGACGACGGCTCGCGGTTCACCGTGCGCCGCGACGAGCGCCATGCATGGGTGCGCGTGGACGCCTATCCGCCCAGGAGCCGCAGCGCGCGCCTGGTGCAGGAGCTGCACCTGAAGCTGGTGCACGGCATGTGCTCATGGGTGATCGGCGCGCGCATCGAGCTGGCGCGCATCGACTTCAGCTTCGCGCGGCCGCACGACGCGGCCGACTATCTCTTCATGTTTCCGGGGCCGGTGCACTTCGACCAGCCGCACACCGCGATGGCCTTCGACCTCAAGTACCTCGACCGGCCGGTGCAGCCGCACTCCAAGCTGGAGCTGCGCAGGTTCCTGATGCGCGCGCCGCTGGACTGGCTCTTCGTGCCGGTGGGGCAGAGCAGCACGACGCAGCGCGTGCGCACCTTCCTGGAAGCGAACCTCGGATTCGACAGCGACATCGCGCATGTGGCCGCCGCCTTTGGCCTTTCGGCGCGCACGCTGGTGCGCCACCTGCAGGCCGAGGGCATGAAGTTCCAGGACATCAAGGACGCGCTGCGGCGCGACATCGCGATCTCTCGCCTGACGCGAGGCACCGAGCCGCTGATCGCCATCGCCGTCGACCTGGGCTTCTCGAGCGTGGCGGCTTTTCACCGCGCCTTTCGCAGCTGGACCGGCGGCACGCCCGGCGACTACCGTGATCGCGAGGCGACTGCGACGTCGCGCGAATTGCCGGAGGCCTTGCTGCAGGCCGGGACACGGTGATGACGCAGGCGCGTTGATGCGGCGCTCGCCGTCACGGTCCGGCCAACGCCGCCTGCGTGTGCTCGATGTGCTTCTCCAGCAATTCCACCGCGAGCGGAATGTCTTTGGCGATGCAGGCCTTCAGGATCTGGGTGTGTTCGGCCTGCGATGACTTGCGCCCCACCTTGTGCGACTGCAATGCCCGCAGGTGCCGGGCGATGCCTCGCACGCTCTCCTCGATCATCTTGAGCAGCTTGTCGCGCCCACAGGGGCGGTACAGCGTCAGGTGGAATTCGAGATTCAGGTCGGCCCACTCCTGCGGCGATTCGCTGCCGGCGTAGCGCGCGATGATTTCCCTGGCGGCGCGGTGGTTCGCGGGGCGCAGGTGCGGGATCGCCAGCTTGAGCGCTCTCGTTTCCAGCGCGATCCGGATGTCCAGCGCCTCGATCAGGTCCTTGATCGACTGCGATGCAACGGTCGATCCCTGGTGGGCGCGGTGTTCGATGAGGCCTTCGGCCTCCAGGCGCTTGAGCGCCTCGCGAACGGGGATGCGGCTGACGCCGAAGCGCTCGGCCAGCGCCTGTTGCTTGAGTTGCACACCGATCCCCAGTTCACCGCTCAGGATGAGTTGCCGCAAGGATTCCGTGACGGAATCGGCCGAGAGGATCTGATCGCCGATCGGTGCCTGGGCCACCATTCGAACTCCCTTGTTGTCTTCACCACGAACTGCGCGGAATTCTACGGAAGATCCCATCTCGGATCCGTCGCTCGAAGGGGAGGGCAGACGTCGAACGCGGCGCGATTACCTGGATGCAGCGCGAGGAACTGGGAGAACTGATCCTGGATTGGATCCAATCTGGAACGCTTCTTGCTCGACATTTTCTTTGGAGGCTGGGGCGAAAACAAAGGCCCCGAATTTGTGCGTCGCGCCCAATATTGGATCCAATGTTGGATTTCATCATGGAGCCATTCGGTAGGTGTTTGCCCTCGATTGCCCCCCGCCCCGGTTGCGGCGGGCGCGACTAGCTGCATAACATCGGCGCCTGTCTATACATCGATAGACAAAGCCACATCATCTTTCTGGAGAGTTCATGTCCGAGTCGAGTTATCTGAACGGCACTTGCGTTTGGTCTGGTGCTGAGATGGGCCAAAACCATCGATGGGTCAAACAGTTTCCCTCGATCGTGCTGGCGCAAATCGATGCGGCGTTGCAGAAGACGGAGGGGCTCGATTGGCGCAGGATCGATCGTCAGAACTTCGCGCTCCCCGATGCCGCCGCGTTCTTCGACGAGGTTCGCCAAGAGCTGGAGAACGGCTCCGGCATGGTCAAGATCCGCGGCCTCGACGTGAGCCGCTACCACCAGGAGCAGCTGCGCCGGCTCTGGTATGCCTTCGGTGCCCATCTGGGCACGCCGATGTTCCAGAACTACCGCGGCGAGGTCATGCGCGAGATCAAGGACGAGGGAATGGGCGTCGGCGCGAAGCTCTACGGGGCGACCGTCGACGAACACGGCCAGCAGTTCCTGTCTTCGGGTGCGCGCACGTTGTCGCCGGGACAGCTGCGCTTTCATACCGATCGCTGCGACGTGGTCGGGCTGCTGTGCGTGCGCCAGGCCTCCGAGGGCGGCGTCAGCAAGCTCGCCAGCAGCGCGACCGTCTACAACAGGATCCTGGAGCGCCGGCCCGATCTGCATGCCCTTCTTTGCAAACCGATTCCCCGCAGCCGATTCGGCGAGGAGGCCGGCGGCGAGCATGTGGCCTACGATCTTCCGATCTTCGGCGTGCGCGACGGCAAGCTCACGAGTCACTTCTCGCTGACCTACATCGAGAACGCGCAGATGCTGCCCGGTGTCCGCAAACTGAGCGATGCCGAGTGGGAAGCCATCCACATGCTGATGGACGTCGCCGAAGAAGAGTGCTTCGAGATGCGCTTCGCGCCCGGCGACATTCAGCTGCTGAACAACCACGTCATCTATCACGGCCGCACGGCTTTCAAGGACAACGTGCAGACCGGCGAGGACCGCATGCTCATGCGGCTGTGGCTTTCGGTGCCCAACTCACGCGCGCTGCCCGGCGACCATGCCGTGCTGTGGGGCGATGTCGCCTCGGGCAAGCCGCACGGCGGGATCGCGCAGCCCGCTGCGGCACTGCCTGCTTGAATCAGGGCATCGAACCTGCCGCCTCTCAATTCCAATCAACCAACGGAGCCCGACATGAAATTCCACAAGCGCAAGCAACCAACTTCCAACGCACGGCCGATCTCTTCGGTACTTGCCGCACTCATCGTGAGCGCCGTGTCGTGCACGGCCTTTGCGGCACCGGACTACGGCAAATGCGAAGTCACGGGCCAGCGCGGATCGGTGAAGCTGGAAACGGTGGTCCCGGGCGCGCTTTCCGTGCGGCCCGTGCTGCCTTCGCCGGGGTGGTGGAACGGGGACTCGATCGACACGATCAAGGACGGATTCGAGTACTGCATGGCCGCCAACATGGCGTACCGCGCGGGCCTGGATCGCGTGGTGGTGGTGAATCGCTCGTTCGCCCAGATCCTGACCGGACAGGCCCAGGGCTTCGACATCGCGCTGAGCCAGGTGACCATCACGGACGAGCGAAAGAAGGTGGTGAACTTCACCGAGCCGTACTTCAGCTCGGACCAGGGGATTCTCGTGAAGGCCGGCGTCAAGGCCGACAAGGAGAGCATCAAGAAGATGCGTCTCGGCGTGAAGCAGGGGACCACCATCCTCGGCTACCTTGCAGACAACGTCAAACCCGTGGAGCAGCCCAAGGTCTTTGCCGAAGCGGCTGCGATGTATGCGGCACTGGCCGCCGGCCAGGTCGATGCGGTGCTGTACGACACGCCCAATCTGCTAGCCCGTGCCAAGCAATCCAACGGGATGTTCGAGGTCGTCGGCCGCTACGACACGGGTGAGCGCTGGGGTGGCCTCGTCAACAAGGACTCGGTGAACATGCCGACCTTCAACAAGTTGATCGAGGAGATGAAGCGCGACGGCACGTTCGCGAGACTGGCGAACCAGTACCTGACGCCCACGCTAGGTGCCGATCCCACCAAAGTGCCTGTCTTCAACCCCTGAGACCCGAGACCCCGACCATGAACAGCGCACCGCAGCAGTCCGCCGGAATGCCTCCTCCAGCCGCGGGGCAGGAGCGCCGCCTGAACATCGGGGGCATGCCGAAAGTGCCGCTGGTGCTCTTTGCCTTTGCACTGGTGGGCGTGCTCCTGGTCGTCGCGGCCAGCTGGTACACGATCCAGTCCCTGCGTGAAGCCTTGAGGGGCAGCGCCTGGGATGGCTGGTGGACGTCGGTGGGAGCAGGCGCCCTGGCGATCGCATCGCTCTGCGTGGCCTGGCCGCTGGTGCGCGCGTTCCATCGCTGCCGTGGCGTTCGGGCGGCGGCGGGCCGCATGGATGTCGTGGCGGCGCGCATCGAGAGATCCGACGCCTGCGTGCAGAGCTGGATTGCGCTGGGCTACACGCTGGCGCAATTCATCGTGGTGCTGGGCTTTCAGTTCCTGCTGGCCAACAACCAAGCGGTCGCCAAGACATTCTTCCTGGTGCCGTTGATCGTCAAGACATTCCCGCTGGTCCTCGATGCGTTCTGGGTCAACGTGAAGATCTTCCTGATCGCGGAGGTCCTCGTGCTGGTCTGGGGATTGGTCGTGGCGCTGGCGATGTTCGCTCCCGGGGCGGCCGGAAAGCCCTTGCGCTTCATCGCCACCGCCTACGTCGACGTGTTCCGCTCGATCCCCGCTGTCCTGGTGATCTACCTCGTCGGCTTCGGCCTTCCCTTGACGGGCGTGCCCATCCTGAAGGACCTGTCGCTCACGACCTATGTGGTGGTCGCGCTGACGCTGACCGTGGGTGCCTACGTCGCCGAGATCTATCGAGCCGGCATCCAGAGCGTTCACTGGAGCCAGACGGCCGCTTCCCGGTCGCTGGGGCTGTCGCACATGCAGACGCTGCGGTTCGTGGTCGTGCCGCAGGGCGTGCGCCAGATCATTCCGCCGCTTCTCAATGCGTTCATCGCGCTGCAGAAGGACACCGCGCTGGTCAACGTGGTCGGGGTCGTCGACTCGTTCAATCAATCGATGATCGTTGCCTCCAACTACTACAACCTGTCCGCCGCGACCACCGTCGCGCTGCTCTTCATCGTCATTTCCATCCCCCAGACGCGCTTCGTGGAGCGGATGGCCCGCCGCGACCGCGCCCGCATGCGGGCGGGCAACGCTTAACAAAGTTTCAACATGTCCTTTATCGAGATCCGGGAAATTTCGAAGTCGTACGGCGACCTGCCGGTGCTCAACCGGTTGGCGATGTCGGTCGAAGAGCATCAGGTGGTGAGCCTCATCGGCCCCTCGGGGTCCGGGAAGTCGACGCTGCTGCGTTGCATCAACGGCCTGGAGCCCATCGATTCGGGAGAGATACGGGTGCACGGCGACCGCATCACGGGGCCGGGCGTGGACGTCAACTCCCTGCGCCGCGACATCGGCATCGTGTTCCAGGGCTACAACCTGTTCCCGCACATGACCGTCCTGCAGAACGTGACGCTCGCGCCGATCCAGGTCCTGAAGCAGCCGAGGGCCGAGGCCGAAGACCGCGCCATGGAATTGCTCAAGCGCTTCAGCCTCGCGCACAAGGCCAAGGAATATCCCGATCGCATGTCGGGCGGCCAGCAGCAGCGCGTTGCGATCGTCCGCGCACTGGCCATGGACCCCATGGTCCTGCTGCTCGATGAAATCACTTCCGCGCTGGATCCCGAACTGGTGTCCGAAGTGCTCAACATCGTGCGCGACCTGGCGAACGAAGGCATGACCATGCTGCTGGCAACCCACGAAATGGGTTTTGCACGGGAGGTTTCGTCGAAGGTGTGTTTCCTGTGCGACGGCGTTGTCTGCGAGGAGGGGCCGCCGGAACAGATCTTCGCCGAGCCGCAGCGGGACCGAACCCGTTCGTTTTTGCGCAGCATCCGGGAGGCAAAGCGCATCTAGCGCGAACGATCGTGGCGATCGCCCGGCTCACCTTGATCGGTTGGGCTCGCAGCTCGAGGGCCGGGCTGGCGAGGGGCGCTCGTGGCGGCAACCGTCAGTTGCCGGCAGCGTCGGCGCCGCGCTTCATCGCGGCGCTGCTGCGATGAGCGGCTCCAGTTCGGCCCGCAGCCGCCTGATCGCCACCTCGTGCCGCAGCGTCTGCGCCCCGCGCCCGTACGTCATCGCCTTGCGCACGAGGCGCAACTGCTCGCGCTGCAACTGCGTCTTCAGCCATCGCGCGCGCAGGCCGAAAGTCCAGCCCATCTCGCGGCGGACCTTGTAGCGCTGCAGCGGTGCGCCCAGGCGCACCCATTCGTCATCGCGGATGAGCTCGCGCTCGGGCACGAAGTAGGCCGCGAGCGCATGCAGGTACGCGCCGTTCTCGCGCGCGGCAACGCGCCAGAACAGCCCGACCGCGATCATCGCGGGGATGCCCTTGACCACGAGCATCACGGCCATCTCGCCGTAGCCGCCGTCGAAGAGGTCCTCCAGCCACGGCGAGTTCCAGATGAAGTGCATGGCCCACGCGAGCGCGAAGCACAGGAGGGCCACGGCAGTGCGCGTTGCCTTCGATCGCTCCGGGTGCAGCAGGAACCATGCGACGCCGAAGGAAGCGATCGTCGTGTAGGCCGCGTGGCTCCAGAGGCCGCTCAGGAGGCCACGCGTGAACAGGTTCAGGAACACCGGAGCCACCTGGTTCTCGAGCGGAAAATGCATCGACGCGTTGACGGTGTACGTGAGGTTCTCGATCACCTGGAAGCCCAGCCCCGCCATCGCGCCCACGATCAGCACCGAGAGGTAGGTTTGGAACTGGTTGCGCGCGACCAGCACCAGCAGGATGACGCCCGCGAGCTTGAGGAACTCCTCGGTGATCGGCCCCGCGATGGCCGGCCCCCAGAGCGCGACGAAGTCCGGCGACACGAGCTTGGCGCACAGGCCCTGGATGGCCATGTTCGCCGGCGCGGCGAAATACACCGCGCCGAAACCACCCCATGCGAAGGCCAGCACGAAGGCCTCGGGCGGGTGCTGCTCGAGCAGGTCCAGCGTGCGGAAGACCAGAACGAAGATCAGCGTGTACACGCCCCACACCAGGAGCCCCAGCAACGCGGTGACGGGCACCACGCGGAACCCCATCGAGAACATGTTGACCGTGTAGAAGAGCCCGTTGACGATCATCGCCGCGAGCAGCCAGAACGCCGCGCGTTGCGGCTGGAAGAACGAGTCGGTGCCCACCGGCCACTCGCCGCGGTCCTGCTCTGGGCCGGTGAGGCTCTGGGTGTTGCCGGCGCTCATGGCGAAGCCTCCAGGTCCATCGATTCCAGCATGCTGCGCGCCTCGGCCATCGCTTCGTTCAGCCCGTCGCTGGCACCGTAGAAATCGATCTGCACGAGCGACTTGCGCTGCAGGTCGACCACCTGCCAGAAGCGGCCGGCGAGCTTCGATCCGTAGTACGCGAAGGTCTTGCCCTGCAGGCCCCATGGTGTGACGAAATCGGAGACGTCGCCGTCGATCTCCAGGTGCTGGCCGCGCTCCATGAGCCGTTGCTGGCGCACCAGCGGCCCATCGGGACCGCCCACCCAGGGACCGGTGGTGACCAGGAACTTGTGGCCCCCCTTGAAGAGCATCAACGACCTGCCGGCCTTGGAACGGGCCACGTCCATCTCCCATCCGTTGGCGGGCTCGAACCGGGCATGGCCGACGGCCACGGTCTGCCCCACGGGCAAGGGCCGCGCGCCGGGCGTGCGGTTGTTCCAGAAGGTCAGGCCGCCCACGTAGGCGGCGATGGCCAGCAGCACCGCGAGCGCGCCTGGCCAGGTGCGGTACGGGATGCGGCGTGAGGGCTCGGGCATGCGTGGATCGTGCCATACGATGCTGGCCCATCGACACGACTTCATGGCAAAGTGCCGGCCATCCCAACGAGTCGAAAAGATACGCGCGCCATGGAACAAAAAATCGAGGCTCCCACCACCGACGACCTTCATGCCATCGCACACCAGTTGATGCACGCGGCGGAACTGGTGTCCGAAGCGACGGGCCTTGCATTATCGGGAACGACGGCCGACCTGGCGGCACTGCAGAAGGTCATCGACTCGAAGATCGTCGAACCCGAGGCCACCTATTCGCTGCAGGCGCTGGGCCTGGCCTTCGGCAAGGTCTTCATCGAAACGCAGGAGAGCTACGACTGGTGGATGGTCGAAGACGAGTACGGCAGGGACCCCGCGATCCGCTACAAGCAGACGACGCTGCTGCTGTTTCCGCAGACGATGCTTTCCAAGCGGATCGAGGATGGCGAGCCGGTCGATGTGGCGGAGATATTCAAGGGGTTGCAGGAGATGGTGCGGGAGGTGCTGGCGGAGCATTACCCGGGCGCGTAGAGGCAAGTCCCGAGCGTCGGACCGTATCCTGGCGAGCCGGTAAAGTCCGGTCACGTCCACAAGACCCGCCATCACCCCATGCCCGACACCACCGTGCCAACGCAACGCCCCCGCATGCCGCTGCACCGACTGCTCCCGATGGCCGTCTTCCTGTTGATGGTCGGTTGCGCGAGCCCACCCGCGCCGCAGCGGCCATCCGTCTCCAACATCCCGCCGCTCACCACCGAGCAATCGAACAGCATCACGATCCACGCGCTGGGCCTGGTCGGCACGCCGTACCGCTACGGCGGCAACACGCCCGAGGGGGGCTTCGATTGCAGCGGGCTCATCGGCTACGTGTACCGCAGCAGCCTGGGGCAGGTGCCGCCGCGCACGGTGGCGCGCATGGCGTCGTTCGGGCGGCCGGTGGCGATGTCCGAGATCCGTTCGGGCGATCTCGTGCTCTTCGGCAATGCCTCGCCGTCGCACGCGGGTATCTATGTCGGCGACGGGCGCTTCGTGCATGCGCCGTCGACCGGCGGCGAGGTGCGGCTCGACCGGCTCGACGGCGTCTACTGGTCGCGCCAGCCGACGCAGGCGCGGCGGCCCTAGATATTCAGCACCGGGAACGACTTCACCAGGTCGTCCAATGCCTTGAGCTGCGTGAGCAGCGGCTCCAGCTGCGCGAGCGGCAACGCGCTCGGACCGTCGCACCGGGCTTGCGCCGGGTCTGGATGCGCCTCGAGAAAAAGCCCGGCCAGGCCCACGGCCATGCCGGCACGCGCCAGGTCCACCAGTTGCTCGCGCCGGCCACCCGACGCGGCGGCGCCCGCCTCGCGCTGCTGCAGTGAATGGGTCACGTCGAAGATGACGGGCAGGTCTTGCGTCACCTTCTTCATCACGCCGAAGCCCAGCATGTCGACCACCAGGTTGTCGTAGCCGAAGCACGTGCCCCGGTCGCACAGGATGATCTTCTCGTTGCCGGCTTCCTTGAATTTCTCGACGATGTTCAGCACCTGCGACGGGCTCAGGAACTGCGGCTTCTTGATGTTGATGACGCGGCCGGTCCTGGCGAGCGCCACCACCAGGTCGGTCTGCCGCGCCAGGAAGGCGGGCAGCTGCAACACGTCGACCACCTCGGCGACCTGGGCGGCCTGCCAGGGTTCGTGCACGTCGGTCAGCAGCGGCACGCCGAACTCGGTCTTGACCTCCTGGAGAATCTTCAGCCCCTCGTCCAGGCCCGGGCCGCGGTACGAATGAATCGACGAACGGTTGGCCTTGTCGAAGCTTCCCTTGAAGACATAGGGAATGCCCAGCTTGCCGGCAACGCGCACGAATTCGGCCGCTGTGCGCAGGGCCAGGTCGCGTGACTCGAGCACGTTGACGCCGCCGAACAGCACGAAGGCGCCGTCGTTGCGAACATGGATCTGGGGATGGATGGTGACGATGGACATGGTGGGAGTTCTCCGGATACGTGGCGGCATTCTCACGGCCCGCGGGGGCGGGCGATCCGGTTTTTCCCAGGCGCTCCCTCGGGTTTTCCATTAAGCAAAGCCACGCAACCGCACCACGCGGTCTGACGGATGGCAACGGGCCGCAGTCACGCAAGACTCCTCGGGTTCAATACCGAGGAGACATCCGCATGCACAGCATCCGCCGCCACCTGGTGTGGCTGGTCGTGGCCGTGGTCGGCGCATTCGCGCTGGGCACCGTGGCCCTGACCCGTGGTGAAAGCGTCAACGCCCTGTGGGTGGTGGCCGCCGCGATCTGCACCTACCTGATCGCCTACCGCTACTACAGCCTGTTCATCGCCGAGAAGGTGCTGGGGCTGGACGGCAACCGCAAGACGCCCGCGCACCGCCACAACGACGGCCTGGACTACGTGCCGACCGACAAGAACGTGCTGTTCGGCCACCACTTCGCGGCCATCGCGGGCGCGGGGCCGCTGGTGGGCCCGGTGCTCGCGGCGCAGATGGGCTACCTGCCCGGCCTCTTGTGGATCCTGGCCGGCGTGGTGTTCGCGGGCGCGGTGCAGGACTTCATCATTCTCTTCATCTCCACGCGGCGCGACGGCCGGTCGCTGGGCGATCTCGTCAAGCAGGAGATGGGCGTGGTGCCCGGCATGATCGCGCTCTTCGGCACCTTCATGATCATGATCATCATCCTGGCGGTGCTGGCGCTGATCGTGGTGAAAGCGCTGGCCGAATCGCCGTGGGGCACGTTCACGGTGGCCGCGACGATTCCGGTGGCGCTCTTCATGGGCGTGTACCTGCGGTTCATCCGCCCGGGGCGCATCGGCGAGGTGTCGCTGATCGGCTTCGTGCTGCTCATGCTCGCCATCTTCGGCGGCCAGGCCGTGAGCCAGAGCCCCGAGTGGGCGCCGCTCTTCACCTTCGACGGCAAGGCGCTCACCTGGATGCTGGTGGGCTACGGCTTCATCGCCGCGAGCCTGCCGGTGTGGCTGCTGCTCGCGCCGCGCGACTACCTCTCGACCTTCCTGAAGATCGGCACGATCATTGCGCTGGCCATCGGCATCGTGTTCGTGATGCCGACGCTGCAGATGCCCGCGGTCACGCAGTTCGCGCAGGGCAACGGGCCGGTGTGGTCGGGCAGCCTGTTCCCGTTCCTCTTCATCACCATCGCGTGCGGCGCGGTGTCGGGCTTTCACGCGCTCATCTCCTCGGGCACCACGCCCAAGATGCTGGACAACGAGCGCCATGCGCGCTTCATCGGCTACGGCGGCATGCTGGCCGAATCGTTCGTCGCGGTGATGGCGCTGGTGGCCGCCTCGTGCATCGAGCCGGGCGTCTACTTCGCGATGAACAGCCCCGGCGCATTGGTCGGCACGACCGCGCAGCAGGTGGCCGCCACCGTGTCGGGCTGGGGCTTCGTCATCACGCCCGAGATGCTGCTGCAGACCGCCAGGGACGTGGGCGAGACCACCATCCTCGGCCGCGCAGGCGGCGCGCCGACGCTGGCCGTGGGCATGGCGCACATCCTGCACCAGGTGATCGGCGGGCAGGCCATGATGGCCTTCTGGTACCACTTCGCGATCCTGTTCGAGGCGCTCTTCATCCTTACCGCGGTGGACGCCGGCACGCGCGCCGGCCGCTTCATGCTGCAGGACCTCTTGGGCAGCTTCGTGCCCGCGCTCAAGCGCACCGATTCGCTGCCGGCCAACCTCGTGGCGACGGCGCTGTGCGTGGCGGCGTGGGGCTACTTTCTCTACCAGGGCGTGGTCGATCCGCTGGGCGGCATCAACACGCTGTGGCCGCTCTTCGGCATCTCCAACCAGATGCTCGCCGCGGTCGCGCTGCTGCTGGGCGTGGTGGTGCTGTTCCGCATGAAGCGCGAGCGCTATGCGTGGGTGGCCATTGCGCCGGCCGTGTGGCTGCTGGCCTGCACGCTCACGGCGGGCTGGCAGAAGATCTTCTCGGCGGACCCGAAGATCGGCTTCCTCTCGCATGCGGCCAAGTACACCGAGGGCCTGGCCAACGGCGTGCTCGTGGCACCGGCGAAGACGCCCGAGGCGATGTCGCGCATCGTCTTCAACGACCGGCTCGATGCGGCGCTGTGCGCGCTCTTCATGTTCGTGGTGCTGAGCGTGCTGGTCTACAGCATCAAGGCGTGTCTCGCGGCGCGTACGGCCAACCGGCCGACCACGCAGGAGACGCCGTTCGAGCCCGCCGGCGTCGCATCGGCCGCGGCGCACTGAGCACGCCATGGCCCTCGCATTGCCCGAAGCCGGGCGCTACTTCGCCCGCTCGCTCAAGCAGTCGCTGCGGCTGATGGTCGGCCTGCCCGACTACGACGCCTACCTGACCCACATGGCGGCCACGCATCCGGACCGTCCGCCGATGAGCTACGAGGCCTTCTTTCGCGAGCGGCTGGAGGCGCGGTACGGAGCAGGCAAGGGGCGTTGCTGCTAGGGGCCGGTCCGTACATCGTTCGCTTGACCCGCGCGGAACGCGGGTGATAGCCTGCTTCGCCTGCGAGGAGCAGGCTTTTTCTTGCGCTGGCCATCAGCGAACATCAGAACGGACCTCATGACTTTTTCCAAGCGCCCATCCCCCGTCAAGAACCCCGCGCCGCTGCGCGCTGCCTGCCAGGGCGTGCTGCTCGCCTGCGCGCTGCTGGCCGCGGCCGGCAACGCCATGGCCCAGAAGCCGCACCAGGGCGCGCTGGACGCGGCCACGCAGCAGAAGGACGAGGCGCTGAAACTGCTGGAGCGCATGGTCAACATCGACTCCGGCTCGACCGTCACCGAGGGACTCGCCAAGGTCCGCGAAATGGCCGTCGAGGAACTGCGCCAGCTCGGCGCGCGCATCGAGACCTTTCCGGCCGATCCGCACCCCGGCACCAACGTGGTCGCCACGCTGACGGGGCAGGGCAAGAAGAAGATCCTGATCCTGGCCCACATCGACACCGTGTTCAAGGACGGCACGGCCGCGGCCAAGCCCTTCTACATCAAGGACGGCCGCGCCTACGGCCCCGGCGTGATGGACAACAAGGGCGGCGTGGTCGCCGGGCTGCAGGCGCTGAAGGTGCTGCAGAAGATCGGCTTCAAGGACTACGGCCAGATCACCTTCCTCATCGACACGAACGAGGAGATGGGCTCGGTCGGCACCACCGCGCTCATCGAGCGCGTGGCCAAGCAGCACGACGTGGCGCTCAACCTGGAGCCGGGCCGTCCGGCCGACGGCCTCGTGGTGGAGCGCAAGGGCTCGGCCACGGCGCTCGTCGAAGTGAAGGGCCTGGCCGCGCACGCGGGCGTCGCGCCCGAAACCGGCCGCAACGCCGCAATGGAAGTGGCGCACCAGGTGCTGCAGCTCTCCAAGACGGCGGACGCCGCGAAGAAGACCACGGTCAACTTCACGGTGCTCACGGCCAACGGCGCGACCAACGTGATTCCCGCGAGCGCGAGCGCCAAGGGCGACGTGCGCGTGGCCACGCCCGACGAGTTCGACCGCGTCGAGAAGGACCTCATCCGCATCTCGCAGAACAAGCTGATCCCCGACACCGAGGTGCGCGTGCGCCTCGTGCGCGGCCTGCCGCCGATGCCGCGTTCGCCCGCATCGGATAAGTTGGTCGCGATGGCCGAGGGCATCTACGCCGAGATCGGCAAGAAGCTCACCATCGAGAGCAGCGGCGGCGCGGCCGACGCGAGCCTGGTGGCGGGCGTGGGCGTGCCGGTGCTGGACGGCTTCGGCATCGTGGGAGGCGGCATCCACACGCCCGAGGAATACGCCGAGGTCGAGAGCGTGGTGCCGCGCGTGTACCTGCTCTCGCGCATGCTGATGGACCTGAGCGCGAACTGAGCGCGAACTGGGCCAGCATTGAAGCAATCAGCCTCAGGCGCCGCCTGAGGCGCCCTGCGTGAATTCCAGTTTTTCTTCCGGCGCGCGCAGGGGCACGATGCCTCCACATCAATGACCTGTGGAGAACGCCGATGCCATCCGAACTCAACCAGATCGCCAGTTGGTCGCTGCGCTGGCGCATCTTCCTCGCGGGCGCGCTGTGCCTCGCGGCAGCGCTCGCCGCGGCAGGGCCTTCCGATCGCGGCCTCGAGCTGCACGCGGCGCAGCGCTTCCAGCTCGCGCTCGAAGCCCAGACCGCGCGCGACTACCGCACGATGCTCGATCAGCTGCGCGAGGCCGCCACGCAGGGCGATGCCGAAGCGCAGGAAATGCTCGGCATGGTGCTGCTCACCGGGCCGGTGCTCTACGGCATGTCGGTGCGCGCCGACCGCTGCGAGGCGCGCCAGTGGATGCGCCAGGCCGCGATGCAGGGGAGCGAAACGGCCAAGGTGCAGCTGACGTTTCTCAACCGCCTGCGCCATTCGCCTGCGGGCGTGATGGCCTGCGATTGAGAGGACTGCGCTTCAAGGCACCCTGGACGCGCCGAGCAGGTAATCGCTCACCTCGTCGGAGAACCACACGAGTTTTCCATCGACGATCACGCCGTCCGAGCCGCCCAGGTCGGGCTGCGCGGTGGGCATGCCGTGCGCGACCAGCGCCTCGGCGCAGCCCACCCAGTCGCCGTCGTCGGTGGG
The DNA here is from genome assembly GCF_979257995.1 of Variovorax sp. AC194. Lineage (NCBI taxonomy): Bacteria > Pseudomonadati > Pseudomonadota > Betaproteobacteria > Burkholderiales > Comamonadaceae > Variovorax > Variovorax sp. AC194. Next base: position 1,916,753 of record NZ_OZ409823.1, read on the forward strand.
CTGGTTGAGCGAGGCCCACGACAGCGAGCCGCTGGCGTTGTCGCCGAAGCCGTGCTGCTCGGTCCATGTCGCGCCGTGCGCGAGCAAGAAGCGCGCGAGCGCCGCATCGCCGCGGAACACCGCGTGGTTCAGCGCCGAGCCGTCCCAGTCGCCGCCGGTCGTGGCGACCGGCCAGCCGAGCTCGACCATGAGCTGAATGGCCGCACCGCAGCCCGGCTGCGCGGCCAGCTCGGGGAGCAGGCGCAGTTGCGCGGGAGACAGCGTGGCAATCACCTGAGGATGTTCCGTCTGGATGCGCCGTGCGGCAGGCTCGTCGCCGCGCGCGCATGCGGCGACGAACGCTTCGTCGGGCGGCAATGGCGCGTCGCCGCCGGTCCGCTGTGCGAGCAGTTGCGCCACCTCCGTCAGCCCGAAGCGCAGCGCGAGCGTGCGCGCATCGACACCCTCGGGCGTGCGCACCGACGCATCGGCGCCCGCGTCCAGCAGCGCCTCGATGTGCGCGGCCGAGCGCCGCCGCCGGATGGCCCACAGCAGCGGCCGTCCCAAGTCGCTCGTGGGCTCGCCGGGCGCGGCCTCGTTCGGATCGCCGCCGTGCGCGAGCAGCAGCTGCAGCGATTCGAGCCGGTCGAGATCGAGCACGCGGTAGAGCGCATTCGTGCCGCCGACACGCGCGCCGGCCTTCAGCAGCAGGCGCGTGCAGGCGGGTTCTTCGAGCGAGTGGTAGAGCGATTCGCCGTCGTTCGGATCGGCACCGGCGTCGAGCAGCAGGCGCGTGATTTCCACATCGCGGTTCTGCCCGGCCGCGCCATACAGCGCGGACAGACGGTCTGTCTCGGACGGCGCAGTGAGCGACGCGGGCGGCCAGCGGCTGCCGATGGCCTGGTCCGGATCGGCGCCTGCATCGAGCAGCAGCTCGGCGCAGGCGCGCAGGCGCTCGCGAAAGGCCGGCAATTGCATCAGGCTGGAGTACGCGACGGCATTGAGCGGCGGGAGCATGAGCGGACCGCCCGCGCGACGGACCCATTCGGGATCGCGCGCGATCGCCTGTCTCAGCACGTCCTCATCGCCGATGGCACACGCGAGGTGCGGGTCGTCGTCCAGGAGGCTGGGGCTTTCTTCGAGCAGGCGCGCAGCCACCGCGGGCCTCGCGAGGTTGTTGCCACCCGAGATTTCGCCCGCATACGCGGCGCGCAACCAGAGCAGCACCGCGCGCGCCGGGTCGTTCGCCTGCGCGATGCGTGCGAGCACGAAGCCCTGCAGATCGACCCACGACACGAAGCCGTATTCGCGCGCAAGGCACGACTGCGCGTCGTGCAGGCGCAGGCCGAGCGCGGCGATGGCCGCATCGTCCTTGCGGGCGGCGGCAGGCAGTGCGTCGCGGAATCGGGAGAGGGCGGCGGGATCGCCGCTGCGGTAGGCGGCAAGCAACGCTTTGGCTTGCTTCTTGAGATGCCCGAGATCGGGCCGTGCGGGAATGCGTTTCACATGAACCTCCGTGCATGAAGCGCCGACGACCCGCAAATCCGGCTGCACAAAGGAGCTGGTTGGTAGCGCCGCGCGAGCGCGCGGCAGCATGCGAAAGCAAGTGGGTTCAACCCTTCCCGCGGGCCCGGGCGCGGCTTGCACCGCGAGGGCGATGTTAGGCCATGAGGCGCCGGAGGGTCAACGCGAACTGCTCATGGCCTCGAAGCCTTGCGCAAGATCGCGCTGCAGATCGGCCGGCGCTTCCAGGCCGATGTGCAGCCGCACGACCGCGCCGCGCGCGCTCCAGTCGGTCACGCTGCGCGCGGCGCGCATGTTGGTCCAGGCCACGAGGCTTTCATAACCGCCCCACGACGAGCCGCGGCCGAAGAGCGCGAGCGCATCGACGAAGCGCTCGACCGCCGCGTTCTCGGTGCCTTGCTTGAACTCGAACGAGAGGAGCCCGTTGGTGCCGTTGCAATCGCGCTTCCAGATCTCATGGCCGGGGTGCTGCGGCAGCGCGGGGCAGAACACCGTCGCCACCTCGGGCCGCGCCTGGAGCCAGTGCGCCACCTCGAGCGCATGCCGCTCGTGCATTTGCAGCCGCGCGGAGAGCGTGCGCATGCCGCGCAGCACCAGCCAGGCATCGTCGGGGCTCACGGTCATGCCGAAGGCGTCGCAACGCTCGTTGAGCGGCTGCCACGCCTCGCGCGTGGTGGCGACGGTGCCCATCATCACGTCGGAATGGCCCGAGAGGTACTTGGTGGCGGCCATGGTGGAAATGTCCGCGCCGAGCGCGAGCGGCCGGTACTGCACGCCCGATCCCCAGGTGTTGTCGGCCGCGAGCAGCGCGCCGCGCGCATGCGCGAGCTCAGCGAGCCTGGGCAGGTCGCACATCTCGTAGACCAGCGAGCCGGGGCACTCGGCGTAGACGAGGCGCGTGGTGGGCTCGAAGAGGTCTTCGATGCCGCTGCCGTCCGCCGCGAAGAAGCTGCTGCGGATGCCGTAGGGTTCGAGAAACGAATGCACGAGGTTGCGCGTGGGCTCGTACACGCTGTCGGACATCAGCACATGGTCGCCGGGCTTCAGGTACGACAGCAGCACCATGCCGATGGCCGCAAGGCCCGTCGGAAAGAGGCGCGTGCGGTAGGCGCCTTCGAGTTCGCTCACCGCGTCTTCGAGCGCGAAGGTGGTGGGCGTGCCGCGCGCGCCGTAGCTGAAGGCGCGCTCGTCGTCGCGGCGCGCGCGGGTGTCGCGCATCGCGGCCACGCTGTCGAACAGCACGGTGCTGGCGCGCACCAGCGGCGTGTTGACGGGCGTGCCACCGAAATAGGCAGGCGATTTGCCGGTGCGCGTGAGCCGCGTGTCGAGCGCCTGTGCAGCGGGGTCTTCTTTGTGCGAGTCGGACATGGTGGGGTTCTGTCGAGCGTGGGCCAGGCCTCTATGGTGCGCTAACCGATGAATCAATCCGCCTTCGCGCCGGAGAGTTTGACGATGCGGGACCACCGGTCGATGTCTTGCTTGAGCTGCGCGGCGAAGGCTTCGGACGAGTTGGCCACCACTTCGCTGCCGCCGTCGTTCACCAGCTTGGTCACCTCGGGCAGGCGCAGCGTGCGCACGATGGCTTCGTTCAGATAAGCCACGCGCTCGGGCGGCGTGCCGGCCGGCGCGAAGAAGCCGTACCAGTCTTCGAAGCGCGCGCCCGCGTAGCCCAGTTCCTCGAGCGTCGGCGACTTGGCGAATACGCCGATGCGGCGCGGGCTGGTCACCGCGAGCACGCGCAGCTTGCCGTTCTGCACGAGGCCCGCCACCGAGGCGGTGGAGGTGACGAGCACATCGACCTGTCCGCCGAGCAGGTCGGTGAGCGCGGGGCCGGCGCCCTTGTAGGGCACGTGGGTCATGTCGATGCCGTTGTCCTTGGCGAGCACCACGCCCACCAGGTGCGAAAGCGTGCCGTTGCCCGGCGTCGCATAGGTCACCTTGCCGGGCGCGGCCTTGGCCTTCATGGCGAGATCGGCAAAGCTCTTGAGCGCCGAGTTGGCATCGACCACGAGCGCGAGCGGCGCGGCGTTGATCTGCGTGATCGGGATGAAGTTCTTGATGGGGTCGAAGCCGGCCGAGGCGTAAAGCGTGGGGTTCACCGCCATGATCGACACCTGCGAGGTGAGCACGGTGTAGCCGTCGGGCCTGGCGTCGGCCACCGTCTTGGCGCCGATGTTGCCGCCCGCGCCGCCGCGGTTGTCGACGACCGCCGCCTGGCCCATGATTTCCGGCAGCCGCGTGGTGACCAGCCGCGCCGTCGCATCGTTGCCGCCGCCGGGCGGGAAGGGCGAGATGAACTTCACCGTCTGCGAGGGAAAGCCGTTGCGCGCGGGCAGCGGTTCGGCCGATGCGGGCTGCAAGGCCAGTGCCGCGAGCCATGTGGCGGCAATGGAAAGGCGGGCAAGGCGGGCACAACGTGAGACGCGAAAAGCAGACGACATGGCAGGACTCCTGGGGATAGGAACGGACAACGACGAGCGGAAGGAAAGCGGTGGCTAGGTGTGCGATGCGGCAGCGGGCAGCCTGAAAGCCGCGCGCTCCTGCGCATCGAGCTGCGCGACGAGGCCGGTCTCCCACGCGAGGTAGCGGCGCGCGGCCTCCTTGTTGCCGTCGTGCCGGTCGTGCACGAAGAACAGGTAGTCGATGCAGTCGGCATCGGCGGGCAGCACGGGTGTCGCCTCGATGGGCAGGCCGGCGGCGCGCCATGCGGCCATGCCGCCTTCGAGGAGCAATGGTGCGTGGTCCGTGAGTTCGGACGCGGCGGCCCAGGCGGCGAGCGCGGCCTCGTCGGCGACCAGCACGGTCTGGCGCGCCTCGCCCTTCATGTCGGCGGCCAGGCGCGGACGGATCGACCAGCGCGCCTGCGGGATGTGGCCGGCGCGGAATTGCATGCTGCCGCGCAGATCGACCAGCGCGACATCGCCTTGCGCTAGGCGGGCGCACAGCGCCTGTGCATCGATGGTCTTCAATGCGGGCGCGTTCGGCGCGGCGGCAGGGGCCAGCGACAGCCCACTCGCCAGCCCGCCTTCGAGCACGCTCGCGTCGTGCCCCATCTGCCGCAGCCAGCTCGCGATGGTCGGTGCGCGCACGCCGTCGTTGTCGAACAGCACGAGCCGCGCACCGCGCACGCCGAAGTACTGGTCGCCGGCCTGCATCAGCTGGCCGCCGGGCGTGTGCTGCGCACCGGGCAGGCTCCCGGCCGCGAACTCCTCGGGCGTGCGCACGTCGCAGAGGAAGAGGGTGCGGCCAGTTTCCGCGGCCCATTGCTGCACGGTGTTCGCGGACATCGTGGGCACGTCGAAGCGTTCGGCCAGCGCCTTGGCCGCGGGCCGCAAGTCGGTGTTGCCGCTGTCGGCCGCATAGCGCTGCGTGCCGCCGTGCCCGAGCGTGTGGTCGTTCAGGTACCAGCCCTGCGTGCCGTTCTCCAGCGCATAGACGGGGTTGGGCAGCCCGAGGTTGATGAGCGTCTGCGCGCCGATGATGCTGCGCGTGCGCCCCGCGCAGTTGATGACGATCGGCGTGGTCGTGTCGGGCACGAGGCGCCGCACGCGGTAGGCCAGTTCGCCGTTGGGGCAGCAGGTCGCGCCCGGGATGTTCATCTTGTGGAACTCGCTGACCGGGCGGCCGTCGAGCACCACGACCTTGTTGTTGCGCGCGAGCATGCCGGCCAGTTCGTTGGCGCTGACGCGGGGCGTGTGATACGTCTCCTCGGCCAGTTCGCCGAAGGTCTTGGACGGCAGGTTGACGCCGGCGAAGAGCACGTAGCCCGCGGCCTTCCAGGCGGGTGCGCCGCCTTGCAGAACGTGCACGTCGGTGTAGCCCAACCCAGCGAGTTGCGCGGCTGCGCGCTGGGCCACGTCGGATTCACCATCGTCATACGCGACCACGCGCACGCCGCGGCGCGGCACGAGGCGCGGTGCATCGACTTCGAGCCGGCTGAAGGGCAGAGGGATGCCGTAGAACAGGTGCGCCTCGCCGTACTGGCCGTGCTCGCGCACGTCGAGCAGCGCGATCTCGCCGCCGTCGTGCAGCCAGGATTTGAGGGTCTTCGGGTCGATGTGAGAAGTCATGAATGCAAGTCGTTGGGACGAACGCGGTCCTGCAAGGCGCGCGCCTCGCATGAAGAAGATGGATCGGAGAAGGTGGTGGGGGTCTAGCGGCGCGTCTGCACGCCGATGCCCATCGTCTGGTACGTGCCTGCAGCCATGTCGTAGGCGGTGCGTGCGTTCAGCGTCTCCAGCGCGCGGCCGTACATGTGCAGGTGGCGAATGACCTGCTCGCCCTGGATCTCGACCGAATGGATGTCTTCGGGCATCAGCGCGATGCCCTTGCCGGGCGCGACGATGACAAGTTCAGTCTCTTTCAACTTGCCGACGCCCGGCACGGCACCGTCGTCGGTGCGCGCATACACGCGGTTGTGCTCGGTGCCTTCGACGGCCGCGATGCAGGCCCAGGTCGTGTGGTTGTGCGGCACGATCTTCTTGCCCGGGCGCATCACGTTCAGGTACAGCGCGTAGCTCTGGTCCGGGTCTTCGGCGATCAGGTAGCGGGCCTGGGGCTCGCCCGCTTCGGGCGCCGGAAAGTCGGCCGCGCCCCAGTACTCGGCGTGCGCGGCCAGGTCTTGCAGCGATTCGAGCACCGCATCGAGTTTTTCGCGGGTCGGTTCAGCGCCGCCGATGGCTTTCTTCATTTCGCCGATCGATGCCTCGACCGCCTGGCGGCGTTGCTCGGATGGGGTGCTCATGCGGTTTCTCCAGTGGGGTTGCCTGTTTCGTGTGCATTCACTGTAGTGACGGCGGCGTGACGCCACAATCCAAGCGGCGCAAGAAACACATCAATAAAATTAATGTATGCCCACGCTCGATCTTGAACTGCTGCGCTCGTTCGCGGCCGTCGTCAGCCACCACAGCTTTGCGGCGGCGGCCGTGCATCTCGCGCGCACGCAGTCGGCCATCACGCAGCAGATGCAGCGGCTCGAAGAGCAGATCGGCCATCCGCTCTTCGTCAAGCAGGGCCGCCAGAAGCGGCTGACCGAGCACGGCGAGCGCCTGCTGAGCTATGCGCACCACATGCTCGCGCTCAACGACGAGGCGCTGCGCAGCCTTCGGCAAGGCCAGCTCGAAGGCAACCTGCGCATCGGCGCGCCGCACGACGTGGCCGAGACGATGCTGCCGCTGTTGCTGACCGAGGTGGCGCGCACCTCGCCCCTGTTGCAGCTGGACATCCACATCGGCCGCAGCCCTTACCTGATGACATCGCTCAAGAGCGGCGAGGTCGACATGATCATCTCCAACCGCGCCGATCCGCAGTCGCAGTTCGAAGGCGTGGTGCTGCGCAATTCGCCCACCGTGTGGCTGTGCGCCGCGGGCTATGTGCACGACCCGACGAAGCCGGTGCCGCTCATCATGGCGGACGGGCCGAGCATCTTTCGCCGCATCGGGCACGAGGCGCTCGATGCGGCGGGCGTGGCATGGACGCCGCGCTACACCTCGTCGAGCCTCATCGGCATCAAGGCGGCGCTGCGGGCGGGGCTCGGCGTGACGGCGCGCGGCGTGGAGCAGCTCGACGCGGGCCTGCGCGTGCTGGGCGCGGGTGACGGCATGCCGCGGCTGCCCGATCTTGCGTACTACCTGTACGTGCGCAGCCATGTGGTGAACCCGGTCACGCGGCAGGTGTTCGAGACGCTGAAGAAGCACCTGCGCTTGCCGCGGACCGACATGCCGGCCTGAGTGGCTTGGAGGGGCTTGCGGCAGCGCCGAATCCGCCGGCACCTTCTTCGCGTAATCGATGGGCGTGCGAAAGATCCCATCGGCTTCGAGACAAAGGTGTTCATGAAATTTCCCTCTGGCCTGGTTTCGAAGCCCTGGCTGCTTGGTGCGCTGTTGAGCAGTGCCGCAGCGTCCGCCCAGCAGACCCACCTGCCTGCCATCGAGGTCGTCGGTCCGCGCGATGCCGTCGTCGGCACAGCCGACAGCGCCAGCGAAGGCGCGGTGGAGCGCGAGTCGTTCCAGACCCGGCCCAAGCTGCGCCCCGGCGACATCGTCGAGGCGGTGCCCGGCGTGGTCGCCACGCAGCACTCGGGCGACGGCAAGGCCAACCAGTATTTCCTGCGCGGCTTCAACCTGGACCACGGCACCGATTTCGCCGTCACCGTCGACGGCATGCCGGTGAACATGCCCACGCACGGACACGGCCAGGGCTATGCCGACCTGAACTTCCTCATTCCCGAGCTCGTCTCGGGCGTGCGCTACCGCAAGGGGCCGTACTTCGCCGAGGGCGGCGACTTCTCGCTCGCGGGCAGCGCATCGCTGGACTACTTCAGCGTGCTGGAGGCGCCCTTTGCCGAAGTCACGCTTGGCGCCCGCAACTTCAAGCGCCTGCTGGCCGCGGGCTCGAAGACCCGCGAGGACCAGACCTGGCTGGGTGCCATCGAGATCGAGGGCAACGACGGCCCCTGGGACGTGCCCGAGAACCTGCGCAAGGTGAGCGCCGTGGCGCGCTACTCGCAGGGCTCGCCCACGCGCGGCTTCAGCCTCACCGGCATGGCCTACAAGAGCCGCTGGACCGCGACCGACCAGGTGCCCGGGCGCCTGATCGACAGCGGCGAGCTCTCGCGCTTCGGCTCGCTCAACCCCACCGACGGCGGCAGCACCCAGCGCGTGAGCCTGTCGGGCAAGTGGTTCGACAAGGGGCCGGAGGGCGAGACGACGGTGAGCGCCTATGCCATCGACTACCGCTTCGACCTCTTCTCCGACTTCACCTATTTCCTGAACAACCCGGTCAACGGCGACCAGTTCGAGCAGACCGACCGCCGGCGCATCTTCGGCGCGCAGGCCGCCCGCACGATGCCCACGAAGTTCGGCGGCCTGGACGGCGTGCTGAGCTTCGGTGCGAGCTGGCGCGGCGACCGGATCTCGGAGGTGGGCCTCTACAACACGCAGGCCCGCGAGCGGCTGGCCACGGTGCGCAGCGACAAGGTCTCGCAGGACCTTGTCTCCGTGTACGGCCAGCAGCTGGTGTATTTCACCGAGCGCCTGCGCGGCTACGCGGGCGTGCGCGGCGACATGCTGCGCTACCGCGTCGATGGGCGCGAGCCCATCTATGGCGCGGTCAACAGCGGCAAGGGGCACGACGCGATCGCCAGCCCCAAGGCGGGCCTGGCCTTCGCGCTGACGCCGCAGCACGAGCTGTACCTGAACGCGGGCGTGGGCTTTCACAGCAACGACGTGCGCGGCGCGACCATCGCCATCGATCCGGCCAGCGGCGCGGCTGCCGAGCGCGTGCCGGCGCTGGTCAAGGGGCGGGGCGCGGAGGTGGGCTGGCGCTTCCAGCCGGACGAGAACTTCACCGCGACGGTGGCGCTGTGGCAACTGAGGCTGGACTCCGAGCTCGTGTATGTCGGCGATGCCGGCACCACCGAGCCCGGGCGCGCGAGCAGCCGCCGCGGCATCGAGGCGACGCTGCGCTGGAAGCTGGCCCGCGCCTGGCGCATGGAGCTGGACGGCGCGGTGTCGCGCGCGCGTTTCAGGGGGCGCGCGCCCGAGGGCGAGGGCAACTACATCGACAACGCGGTCGAGAAGGTGCTGGCCGCGGGCGTCACTTACACCGAAGGCCCGCTGACGGCATCGCTGCGGCTGCGCTACCTGGGTCCGCGTGCGCTGGACACCACCAACAGCATTCGCTCGCGCTCGGCCACGCTTGTGAACTTCGGCGCGCGCTATGCCGTCAACAAGCACCTAACGCTGGGGCTCGATGTGTTCAACCTGGCCGGCAAGAAGGGCAACGACATCGAGTACGCCTATGCGTCGTGCACGGCGGGCGAAGTGACGACGGGCGCTTGCAACGGCGGCGTGAACGACCGGCATGTGCATCCGATGGAGCCGCGCACCGCGCGTGTCAGCGCACGCTGGACGTTCTGAGCGCCGTGCGGTCCGCGTCAGTTCATCGGGGTGAGGTGCGAATGCGGATGCGCCGGCGAATGCGCGTGCGCATGCGGCGTCGCGTCGTCCGTCAGCGCCACGACATTCGCGTGGCCGTGGCGAACGCCGCGCAGCGAGATCATCTGGTCCACCACGCCTTGCACGGCGGCCACCGGACCGCGCAGCACCACGCACTCCATGCAGCTGCCGTGGTCCAGCGGCGTCTGGTGGCAGGCGACGGCCATGCCATGGTGCGCATGGCGCAGCGCCAGCAGCCGCGAGGCCAGCGCGAGCTCGCGCGTGTCGTACACGTAGCTGACGTTCGCGATGCACGAGGACACGGCCGCGTCGAACTGCATGCCCCGCAGGCCCGCGCGGCCCAGCCCGTAGCGGATCAGGTCGCGCACGGCTTCGGAGCGGCTCGTGTAGCGCTTCTGCGCAATGAGCATCTCGAACTGCCGTGCGAGTTGCGCGTCGAGGGAAATGGTGAAGCGGTTCATCGGCGGTATGCCTGCAGGTACGCGAGCCGCCACCCGCCGGATTCAGCGCGCCTGTCTTCCCTTCCCTTCTCTTCTTTTTCTTTTCTCAGGAGAACGGCAGCACCTTCACGTCGAGCACCCGTTCGCACAGCCACACCGTGGCCAGCGCCACCGCAGCCATCGAGCCGCCGTGCAAGACCAGCGGCGGATACCGCCGCCAGTTGCGCAAGGCCAGCAGCACCGCGAGCGCCACGGCCACCACCGCCAGTTGGCCGGCCTCCACCCCCAGGTTGAACTGCAGCAGCGCGAGCACGAACTGGCGCGTCGGCAGTTCGAGTTCGCCCAGGGCGCCCGCGAAGCCGAAGCCGTGGATCAGGCCGAAGAGAAAACTGAAGAGCTTGCGGCGCCCGCGCAGCACCGGCCAGATGTTGTCCAGCGCCGCCACGATGATGGTGACCGCGATGGCGGGCTCGATGATGCGCGGCGAAATCGTCACGATCTTCAGCCCCGCGAGCGCCAGCGTGATCGAGTGCGCGATGGTGAACATCGTCACGATGCCCAGCATCGGCCAGGCCGCGTCCTTCCATGCGAGCACCGGCGTCCAGCCGCCGCCCTGGCGTTTCAGCACGGCGGGCAGCAGGAGGCAGATCAGGAACAGGATGTGGTCGTAGCCGATCAGGATGTGATGGATGCCGTCGGCGAAGAAGCTGGCGGGCGCCGCGGCTTCTTGCGCCCCCGCCCACGCGATGGAGACGGGGCCGGCCGACGGGTCCAGCGAGCGAAGCAGCGGCGTGGCGGCGCCCCTGGTTTCGGCGCGCAGCAGGCCGCGGTGCGTCGGGTCCACGTCCTGGAAGAGGCGGTAGTCGATGGACAGCGCATCGGCCGCGCCGCAGGGTGCGCGCATCTGCAGCACGAGGTAGGCACCGTCGATGCGGTTCTCGATGGCGGGCGCCTGGGTTTCGGCGGGCACGCACTGGCCACCCTGAAGCCGCAGCCGCCCCAGCGCGTAGGCCTTGATGTCGCCCAGGCGTGTGCGCACCTCGCCCCAGGAAAGTTTCTGGTCGGCGTTGGCGTCCAGGTCCAGCACCGCATCGAGGTCGCGCAGCGCGATGTCCCAGCGCAGGTCGATGCGGTCGCCATCGCGCGAGAGTTGCAGGTAGGCGTCGCTGGCCTTGTGGGCGTGCGCCGGAAGCACGAGCAAGGCGAGCATCCAGAAGAACAGCGAGGCCAGCAGGGAGCGACGTGTGCGCGAGGTCATGGCGTGGCGTTCAAAGCAGCGCGTCGACACGCGCATCGCGCAGACCGATCTGCTGCACCAGGGCCCTGACTTCGGCGCGCGCCGGCTCGTCCTTCGCCGCGACGGCCGCGCGTGCGAACAGCAGCAGGTCGATGGGTTCGCGCTGCAGCTTCACGTTGAGCCTGGCGAGGTCGAGCGCGCGCCTTGCATCGCCTTCGACGTCGAGCGCGAACATCGCTTCCTCGCGCGCATGGACCGCGGTGGTGCCGGGCCGCTCGGCGGCCGCGCCGAAGCGGGCCTTGAGTTCGTCCGCGTCCGCGCCCGCGCCCCCGAGACCGCGCGCGGCGATGGCCATGCGCAGCAGCACGGCATCGCTGCGCGCCTCGGTGTCGAGCAGCGCGGGAATTTCCTTCGGCCGGCCGGCGCGCTGAAGGTAGTCGCTGTAGGCGAGCAGCAGATAGCCCGAGCGCTCGGCCTGCAACGCGCGGCGATAGGCGGCGTCGGCCTCGGCGGGGCGGCCGGCGAGCTCCTCGATTTCGGCCAGGCTCGTGAGCAGCCACTGGCGCGTGCCGGCCTGCTCGCGGGCCCGGAGCTGCGGGTCGTCCAGCAGCTTCTTCAAGGTGCCTCGCGCCTCGTCGTGGTTGCCTCGCAGGCCGGCGTTTTCCGCGATGCACGCGAGCGCGTAGAGCGCCGGTCCGACCCGGCCGAGGGCGCGGCAGGCCGCGTCCGATTCGCTGTAGCGGCCGCGCACGCGGTAGATGGTGGCCAGCGTGATCCAGGCCTGTGCGTTGGACGGTTGCCGGGTGAGCGCGGTCTTCAGCAGCGCCTCCGCGCCGTCGAAGTCATGCAGGAACTGCGCGACGGTGGCGCGCATCACCAGCACGGCCGGTGGCGTCTCGTTGGACGGCATGGCGGCCCAGTGGGCGAGGGCGCCCATGGCATGGCCGGCGTAGCGCGCGTCGCCCTGCGATCTCGCGAGTTCGAGGTAGCGGGCGGCGGCGGCGATGGCCACGGTCGCGTCGGTCGGCCGCTGCTGGAGCTCGCGGCGCAGCGTGCGCGCCTCGCGCGACCATCCGGCGACCGAGGGCAGCGATTCGACGACCTCGTGGTCGTCTGTGGGAACGCGGGGCGCGGCGCCGACCGAGGTCGTCGCCGCGGCTATCCAGAGGGCCGCGGCCCACGCCTGCAATGCGTACCGCGTGGGCAGGCGCCGGCGCATCGCCGTCACTCGGTGGAGACGGGGTCCTTGGTTTCCGAGGTCGGCGGCGGATCGAACATCGCGACGTCCGCGGCCTCGGCCATGTCGAGCCCGCCGCCGGTCACCAGCGCCTTGACGTAGGCAATGAAGGTGTCGTACGCATCCGCTTGGGGCGGGGGCATCGTCGGCGGCTGGCCCCCGCCGGCGGGCGGGAAGGGATAGAAGCTGAAACCCCCGCCGCCGCCGCCACCACCGCAGCCCGCGAGGGTTGCAGCGACCAGGAGCGGGCCGGCGACGCGATAGAACTTGTTCTTCGTCATGGCGTTCTCCTTATTGAGCGCCTGGCAGCGGCGTGTTCAGGTAGGGGAAGGTTTCCGGGAACTGCGCCGCGCTCTGCATCGCGCCGTCGGTGATCGGCGCCGAGCCCGCGGGCGCGTCGGACGGCTTGCAGCCGACCTTGAGCGTGTCGTTGGCGCCGGTGGCCACGCACAGCACGCCCATGGCCACGCGCAGTTCCGCATCGACCACGTCGTCGCCGGGGCGGCGGCCGTTCGGGAAGCCGGCCAGGTCGTTGCCCAGCACGCCCAGGTTGTTCTGGCCGGCCTTGGGTGTCGGCGCGGTGCCGGTGTTCAGCCGCAGCATTTCCGAGGCGGTCACGTTCGCGGGCTTGTTGACGCCTTCCACGCCGGTCAGGAACGCGGCCACGAGGTCGGTGCGCGGGAAGTTCGTCGGTGCCGGCGCGCCAGGGAACAGCGTCTGCACGAGCGCGGGCAGCGTCGGGTTGGTCACGTAGTCGGCGAACTGGCCGTCGTCCTTCGGCCTGGAGCTGTTGAAGCGGTCCTTGTCCTTCAGGCCGATGACGACCTCGTTGACCAGCGGCATGCCCAGGCGCGAGACCTGCGCCCATGCGCCGCCGGCCAGCGTGGTGGTGCCGTGGCCGCGCTTGGGCGGGCTGGCCACGAGCTGGCCCTGGCGCACGCTCGCGGTGGTCCAGCCGCCGATGATCGGCTTGCCGGCCGTGGTGACGCAGGCGATGGGCACTTCGAGCGCCATGGTGGTGACGTTCTTGCCCGCGAGCGCATCGGGGTTGCCGTTCGGCGCGCCGAGCGGGTTCAGGTTGATCAGGTCGAAGACCTGGCCCAGCGCCACGCTGAACGGGTCCTTGCGCTGCCCGACGAACACGCGCCCCGGTGCCGCGCAGCCCGGGATGTTGACGTTGTAGAGATGCTGGGCCGCATAGGCGGCGTAGCCCGTGGGGCCGCCGAAGGTCTTGTCGCCGATGTTGTCGGTGGGCTTGTCGAATTCCTTGACGCCGCCGGCCGCGGTGATGGCCTCGCTCACCCCGGTGCGGCGGTCGCCGCGCACGATGTTCAGCGTGAAGGTCTCGCGCAGGTTGCTGGTGGCCTGGTTCGGGCCCGTGATGCCGCCGGCCTGCACCAGCGGAATGGAGACCTGCTTGCCGGCGATCGGCAGCTGGATGTCGCGCAGCGTGTTCTTGAAGCGGAACTGGAAGGTGATGTTCTCGACCGCATCGCCGTCGGTGTCCAGGTGGATCTCGTAGAGCGCGTTCGGGTCCATCGCGAAGTAGTTCGGGCCGCCGTACGGGCTCTGGTCGGGCTGGTAGTTCGCGATGAGGGTGACGTAGTCCTGGCGGCCGGTCTCGTAGCTGCGGAACATGTAGAAGTCGGTGGCATCCACCTTCGGCGTGCCGGCAATCGAGGGCGCCTCGCGGTGACTGGAGGCGAAAGCGCCGGATGCCGTCAGCGTGCAGGCCGCGAGAACGCAGGCGTGCAAGGGAATTCGAACGAAATTCATGGCTGTCACCCTCGGTAGGAGTCGGTTATGGAAGAGGTCCAGACCGAATACGGAGACAAGCGGCAATCGGTTTGTCGGACAGCAGGCCGGGAACTTCATACGAAATGCGCGCTGCGTCATACGGGCGGTGACATATCTCCCGTTTTCGGCGACTTTGTGACGCGAGGCCTTGCGGGGGTGACGATTGTTCGCAGTGTTATCCGGCGCGGCCGGAACACTGGGGCGATGACTTCATCTCGCACGCTTCGCGTCCAAAGCCCTGCCATTCCCTTTGTCCTCGGCCGCCCGGCGCTCGAGCCCGTGCGGTTGTCGGGCCGGGAATGCGTCAATGCACTGTTCGAGTACGAACTGCTGCTCAAGACGCCCGACGACCTGAACCTCGGCGCCAGCGGCGCGGCGGACTTCGATCTCGATGACTTCATCGGCCGCGAGATCGGCTGCCTCATCGAACTGGACGAAGGCGCGCCCCGCGAGATCAACGCGCTCATCACCGATGCGGCCTTCTGGGGCGAGGAGGGGCGGCATGTGCAGTACAGGCTCACCCTGCGCCCGTGGCTGCACCTGGCCACCTTGTCCACCGACTGCAGGATCTTCCAGAACCTGAACGTCGTGCAGGTCCTCGATGCGCTGCTGGCCGACTACGCCTTCCCCATCGACAAGCGGCTGATGGAAACGTACCCCGTGCGCGACTACCAGGTCCAGTACAACGAAAGCGACTTCGATTTCTTCTGTCGCCTCTGCGAGGAGTGGGGCATCAGCTACCACTTCGCGCATTCCGAAGGGAAGCACCGCCTGGTCCTCTGCGATGCGATGGGCGCGTACGGCCCCTGCGAGAGCGCCGCATACCGGGAGGTGGAATACCACCCGCCCGGCTGGAAGCTCGATGCCGAATACCTGCACAGCGTCGTTCCCTGCCATCGGCTCACCAGCGGTCAGTACGCCAGCCGCGACTACGACTACACGCGGCCCCGCGCCGACCTCGGCGCGAGCCGCAAGGACCCGCGCCCGACCGGGCAGGCCGACCAGGAGGTCTACCAATGGCACCACGGCTCGGCCGGCAGTCACAGTGCGCAACCTCGCGCGGGCATGGACGCAGCCAACGATCCGCAAGGCGAGGGCCGCCAACTCGCCCTGCTGCGGATGCAGGCACTGCGAACCCACGGGGCGAGGGTGCAGGCCAGCGGCAATCTCCGCGGCATGGTGGCGGGCAGCACGTTCAGGCTCGCAAGGCATCCGAGGGAAAGTGCCAACGCCGAGTACCTGATCATCGAGACCCGCTTTCTCATCGAGGACGTCGCGCAGGACAGCCAGGTCAAGGAGGCGGCTGCCGACAGAAAGCAGCAGTGGCGCATCAGCGTCGACTTGACGGCCCATCCCGTCGCCGAAGTGCTTCGCCCGGTGCACACGCGCTCGAAGCCCTTCACGCACGGCCCGCACGTTGCCGTCGTCGTAGGGCCTGAAGGCCAGAACCTCTGGACCGATGAACTCGGCCGCATCAAGGTGCAATTTCCCTGGGACCGGCTGGGCCTGAGGAACCAGCACAGCACCTGCTGGATTCGCGTGAGCTCGCCCTGGGCCGGCAACCAGCTGGGCGGCGTGCAGATCCCGCGCATCGGGCAGGAGGTCATCGTCGATTTCATCGGCGGCGATCCGGACCTGCCGGTGTGCACGGGGCGCGTGCACAACCAGTCGAACCTGCCGCCGTGGACGCTGCCCGGCCAGGCGGCGCTCTCGGGTTTCAGGTCGAGAGAGCTGACCAAGGAAGGCGGCAACAGCGCCGCGGGACGCAGCAACCACCTGGTCCTGGACGACACCGACGCGAAGATCCAGGCGCAGCTCAAGTCCGACCACCAGCACAGCCAGCTGAGCCTGGGGCACATCACGCGCATCGAGGACAACGCCGGGCGCAAGGACCCGCGCGGCGAGGGCTTCGAGCTGCGCACCGATGGGCATGGCGTCGTGAGGGCCGCGGACGGGCTGCTCATCACCACCGAGGTGCGCGGCAATGCGGCCGGCCACATCAAGTCCATGGACGAGACGCTGGCGCGGCTCACAGGAAGCCGCGAGCGGCATGAGAGCTTGTCGACGGCCGCCCAGCAGGCTGAAGCTCATGCGGCAGGCGACCAGGATGCGGTGACCCGGGTGCTGAAGGCGCAGAACGACGCGATCAAGGGATCGGGCGGGAAGCCGGCCGAGGGCCGTTTCTCCGAACTGGCCGAACCGCATCTCGTGCTGGCCAGCCCTGCGGGCATCCAGAGCACGACGGCGCAGTCCACCCACATGGCCAGCGGCGAGCATCACGCGCTGACAAGCGGCGGCCACACCAGCGTGAGCGCGGGCAAGAGCTTCCTGGTCAGCGTGCAGCAGGCCATCCGGATGTTCTCGTACAAGGCCGGCATCCGGCTGGTGGCGGCCGGCGCGAACATCGAGTTCAAGGCGCTGCAGCAGAGCATCCACCTGCTGGCCAAGCTCGACATCACCCACGCCGCCAACCGCATCACGATCACCGCGAAAGAAGAACTGGTGGTCAACGGCGGCGGCAGTTTCAGCCGCTGGAATGCGCAGGGTATCCAGCACGGCACCCAGGGGACGTGGGTCGAGCACGCGGCCAGTCACTCGTTGATCGGGCCGATGAACCGGCCGGTCGATACGACGGCCTTTCCGCGCCCCGAGTTGCACCTTGCTTCCCGCAAGGACGCGGCGTATCCCTTCTCGCTCTGAACGCCGCCATGATCATCAGTCCTCCCTTCCTGCCCGATCGCGCGGGCTCATCCGAAGAAGCGTGGCTCGACGCCGCGATGGCACAGCCCGCTTCGCGATTGGCTAGCACCCATGCACCCGAAGGCTCGTTTCCCTTGAGCCTGAAGCTGGGGTGGCACAACGGGATTCACATCCAGGCGCCTTCGTCGGGCGGCGCTTATCTGCCCGTGCGTGCCGTTGCCGACGGCAAGGTGGTTTTCGTCCACGCGCCGACGGTGCAGAACAACGACGTCGCCCATCCGCTCAACTACAACCCTTTTCATGCCGACACGCCCACGGCCGCGTGGACCAGCGATGGGTTTGTCGTCATCGAGCACAGGACCGAGATCGGTGCGGAAGGGACCGCTGTCACCGAGGTCGTCTACTACAGCGCCTGCATGCACATGGCCAGCATCGCGAACTGTCCGCGAACGAGAGCGCCTTGGACGATCGGCGATGCCGTCTACCGAAAAGAAGAGCTGGGCGCACCTGGCCAGATCTACGGCCACGACGGGCAGGTTCATTTCGAGATCTGCTGCGACGAAGCCAACCTCCGACGGCTGACCCGACGTGGGCCCGATTGGGTCGATCCGTTGGACCCGCCGCCGCCCACTGCCGATGGCCGCAGCGACAGCGTCTTCGGCAGCGTGTATGTCTATCTGCCCGCCGGCACCACCACCAGCACGAATCAACCGGCCAGCCATTTGCGCACAGTCAGCAATGCAGGCGGTGGCAATGCGACCGGTGGCCAACCCTCACCCCACACGCTGCGCAACCCGCAGTGGGTGCAGATCACCTGCGAGAAGGGCGTTGCGACGCTCACCAGCTGCGACAGGTTGGGTACGCGCATCGGTGCACCGCGCAGCGACAGCCGGTACGACTACATCAGCAGCGGCAGCGCGTCGGCCGCAGTCAAGGCTGCGGCAAGCCAGAGTTTCGAATACGACCTGTATACCGTCTGCAACGATCGCCACGGCGCGCTGGACGTCGCGACGCGCGCCGCGAGCAGCCCCAGCGGCTGGTACGAGTTGCTGCGCTTCGGGCGCAATCTGGGAGCGGACCCATTGCCCACGAATGCCGCCCACTGGCGCAAGATCGTCACGCCAGCGGGCGAGGTCTGGGCCGACCTGAACGCGCCAGGCACCTTCAAGTTCAGCGATGCGGACTTCCTGCCGGTCATGGGTTGGAACTGCTTCGACGACGACCCGAATGCGGACCTTCGATGCGACTCGCTTCGCATGAAAACGCTGATCCGCGATCTGGACCCGACGAACGACCGGCGCATGGACCGCGTCGAGTTGGCCAAGCGGCTCGGTGACGCTGGTGTGAGAGAGAAACTGCGCAGAGTGATCTGCAAGTTTCCGTGCGAGTGGGATCAGAAGACCGTAGAGACTCGCTACGGGTGGCTGGAGACCGAAGATTTCAAGCCAACCGATGACGACGCCACAGGCGCGCAGAAGTGGGATCGCTTTGTGAAGCACGCCCGTGCGATCACTTTCACTGATCTACCAAAGCCATTCCAGGAAGCTGACTGGCGATTCCACCCAAGGGAGTTCATCGGCTTGATGCGCAAGTGTGGATGGTTAAGTTTGAGAGAGATTGCTCAGTTGCTTCCGAGAAGATCGGTGGCTGCCGGACGCGTAAGTTGGGTGGAGTCTGTGCGGCGATTCCGCGATGGATCGACACAAGGCAATGGCATGCCGCCCGGCCTGCAGATCGCCCTCGACAAGGCGTTTCGCAAATATGGACTGACGGAGTCCGCCCTGCGACAAGCACACTTCATGAGTCAGTGCCTGCAGGAAACGGGTGCATTGCAATACAACACGGAAACAGGAAACGATCGCTATCTGCGAACGATGTACGAAGTCATCACGCCTGTAGAAGCTGGCGCCGACTACGACGATCGCGGCGGCGTTGCGTGGCGGCTTGGAATGGTCTATCACAAGGTAAACGGGCATCGTGTCCTTTACAGCAGGAACGAGTATGTCGCTCTGCGGCCAGCGCAAGTGCAGGCCAAAGCGCAGTCACTCGGCAACGTCCAGCCTGGTGACGGTCAGCGATTCAGGGGACGAGGTCTTGTTCAGCTGACCGGACGCGTCAACTACTCAAGTTATGCGAGCTATCGAGGAAGGAACTACACCATTGACCCCAACCCGGCCTCGTTGGCTGCGGATGCATTCATATCGACGGATGTGGCGCTGAAGTACTGGATCAATGCGGGAACCTTGAGAGGCGCAAGCATCAGCCACTTGGCTGACGCCGGAACTTCGCCCCAGACGATCGAACTGGTGACACGTGCCGTGAACGGTGGAATCACGCATCTGGAGAATCGCGCGGAATATTTTGGCTACGTCTGGAGCTTGTTGAATGACGAACCTATGCCGAGGGATAGCAGCACTATCGAGAGGCAGAAGGAAGGCACATGAATCACCTGAAACGTGCCTGCCACGCAGTGGTCGCGGCAGCCACGATTGCGACCCTTTCGGCAGGCTTGTGCGAGGTGAGGGCCAAGCCAACGGTTCCCTCACACTGCAAACCAGGCGAAGTCACCTATTTTTCCTGCGAGCTTGAAAGGGCCAAAAAAGTCGTCTCGCTTTGCGGCCCGTCAACCGTTCGCGAATCTAGCCCTGCAGCAGGATTGGAGTACCGATATGGGGATCCTCCTTCCATCGAGTTGACGCTACCTTCCCGGCACAACCGCACAGCGAATTTCTTTCGAGGAGAGCACCTGAATCCATATGAGGAAAGCACTGTTGTCGATTCGGTTCTTTTCGAATCGGCGGGAGTGTCTTATGGCATTTCGGTGCGAGATGGCAAAAGCAAGTTCACCGGCGTGTGGCGGGCAGAGGGGAAAAAATACAAGGAGCAAGCTTGCTCGAAGAAAGTTGACAGCGGCTCCCTCCCTGACTTGGTCCTGCGATTGCCACCGCCCTGAGGACGGTACGTCAGCTCGAACAGATTCGCCCGCAGGATCAAAGACAAAGTGCGCCTGAAATTTTTCTAGGAGAACAAGCTATGAAATGGATGGCCTGCTTGCTATTGCTGTCGCTCATTGCCCCGACGTACTCTCAACAAAGAATGAGAGGTGGAGAGTTTTCTGAAAACCTCAAATCCAAATGCCGGTTGAAATTTGGCAGGGAAGTTGTTGAAAAAATAGATGATGCAGATTTGATTGTGTCGAAAATAGATGGCCGAGATCATTTCTCCGCTGAGTTCACTTTAAAAATTCAAGAGGCGAGAAAAGAAGTAGAGGCCCGAGTGGATATATATTGTTCGGCGCAAGGAAATTCGATGGAGACGTCGCAATCTTCCGCGACACCTCGTGACCGGATCGAGCAAGAAGATTCAGGCGGCCGCTACTACAGGCACGTAGCGTGGCAAAGAAATACGTCCGGGATCAAATGGAAAGGGCAGGTCGCGCATGTCGATGCTCTCCATGGCGATGGAGCCGTATTGCCGATGAATTTCTATCTGGCTTGCCTGAGAGTAGAAGGCAACGTGTGCCTTCAAATCGACGTTCAGCCGCCAAGAACGGCAACAGGAAAAGTGCATTCGACCATCATGAGAATGATCGGCCGCATCGAGTATTTCGATTGAGGGGCAGCAGGCGACTCGCTCAGGTCGACCAGATCCGCGGCTTAGCCGCAGGCAATCCCCAAAGCTCGCCTCTCCACGCCTGCCACACCTGCCGCAGCAATTGCATCGCCGGCTCCACCACCGGCGCCAGCACGCGCAGCACGACGACCTCGGCATGCGGACTCGTCGCACCAGCACTGTCGAACAACCCGTGCGCCTCGAGCAGCGCGCGCGCATGCGCAAGCAAGGCTTCGCGGCGCGCCCGCGTGGCCGGCGAGCCCGACACGAAGAACAGCGATGCGATGCACTTGTGCCCGCCGAAGCCCAGCGGACTTTGCAGCAACCGCTGGTCCGCCGCATCGATGCGCCCGCGCTCCAGCCACACCCCGGGCACCTCGATGTGCTGCAGATAGGTGCCCCGCTCGAACGGCTGGTTCGCGTTCGGCAGGCCGAGCGCGGTCACGTCCCATCCGATCATCTCGGCGCCCGGTTCGACCTCGATGGTCAGCCGGTTCTCCGCCTGGCAGCCGCTGTAGCAGATCGCCTCCAGCGGCAGCCATTCGAGTCGCGCGCCCCGGGCGAGCCGGATGCGCGTGCGTTGCAGCGCCAGTTCGCCTTCGGAGCGGTAGAAGCGCGAGGCACCCGGCGTGGTGATCAGGCCGTGGCTGCCATCCGCGCCCTCGATGTCGATGTCGAGCGTGTCGCCGCCGACCAAGCCACCGGGCGGATGCACCAACACGTTGTGGCAGATCGCGTCGCCCTCGGGGTACAGGCTCTGCAGGATGCGCAGCGGCCCGTCGTGGCGGAAACGGGCGACGGTGCGGTCGGATTCTTGTCGATAGTCGAGATGGAGATGGGCGTGCCAGGGCATGCGCCGAGTCTATCGAGCAGTGAAGCCGTGCAAGTCGCTCAAACCTTCCAGGCGCCGTCGTGTGCAGCCGCCGACTCGTCCAGCAACGCCGGCCCGATGCATTCGATCGGATGCGGCGACGCGCGGAACACATCGCGGCACGACAGCTCCGCATCGCGCTGGTTCTGCCGCTCGCCGCGGAACACGCGCAGGCGTTCGGCGTCGATGCCGAACACCACGCGGCCGATGTTCGACCAGAAGATCGCGCCCGCGCACATCACGCAGGGTTCGCCCGAGGCATAGAGCGTCGCGCCCGCGAGCGCTTCGCGCGAGATGCCGCGGCCGGCCAGCGCGCGGACTGCGTTCGTCTCGGCGTGGCCGGTGCAGTCGCCTGTCTCGCCCGTGTTGTTGTAGGCCTCGGCCAGCACCTCGCCCTCGGCCGAGACGATGACCGGGCCGAAGGGCCGGTTGCCGCGGCGGCGCGCGAGGTGCGACCAGCCGATGGCCTTGCGCAGATACCGCCCGTCGCGCTCGTCGAGCGCGGTTTCTTCGGGGAGCGAGGTGGTGTTGTTTGTGTTGCTGAAATTCATGCCTTGGAGATCATGCGTTCAATCACGCGTTCGTTATGCGATGGGAGCATCGAGGTGTTGAAGATGGCGTCAGCCGCGGGCTTGACCTTGAGTCCGAAGACCTCGGCCACCTCGTCGACCTGTTGCTCCAGCGTGAGCTTCCTGATGTCGCCGAGGCCGTGGCCGCGCGTGTCCGCCGCGCCCACATATTGCGCCGTGACGCCCCAGCGTTCAAGCTCGATCTTCTCCTCGAGGATGGGCTCGCGCTGGCGCATGGCGGCGATGCTCGGCGCGGGGTTGGCGAAGGTCTCGACGATGGCGCGGTTGGTCGCACGCAGGAACGCGGCGACCACCTTCGGGTTCTGCGCGATGAGGTTGCTGCTCGCGAGGATCGCGTTGCCATACAGGTTGACGCCCGCGTCCGCGTATTTCAGCACCGAGAGCTCCTCGGGTTTCATGCGCGCGAAGAGCGAGATGGCCGAGTCGTGGAAGTAAGTGGCGGCATCGACGTCGCCGCGCACCATCACGTTGTCGCGCGCGCTGAAGTCGGTGGTCTGCCACTGGAAGGCGTCGCTGCGCATGCCCTGCTTGCGCGCGACCATCGGCCAGGCGCGGCGGGTCGATTCGACAGCGGCCGCGGCGACCTTCTTGCCCTGCAGGCTCTTGAAGTCGGCCGTCACGCCGCGGTCCTTGCGGCCGATGATCACGAAGGGCGCGCGGTTGTAGTACTGGTACACGGCCTGCACCATCGGCGTGCCCGGGTTCTGCGCGTTGAACTCGACCAGCGAGCTGATGTCGCCCAGGCCCATCTGGTAGACGCCGCTCGCGATGCGCGTGATCGAGGCGACCGAGCCGGCACCGGTGTCGATGGTCACGTCGAGGCCTTCGTCCTTGTAGTAGCCCTTGGCGTGCGCGAGGAAGAAGGGCGCGGTCTGGCCGTTGATGCGGAAGTCGAGCGTGAACTTGATCGGAGTGAGCTTGCCGGTGCCTTGGGCCAGGACTGAAGGGGCGGCAAGGGTCGCGGCGCTGGCCGCTAGAAAGAATCGACGTTGCATGGGGGGCCTCGGAATCTTCGGGTCTTGAAAAAACCTTCCGCTGCAAGACGATCAAGAAAGCAGAAGGCGCTTCAAGAGCAATTTCCGGGCGGGCGCACGTTGATGGTGCGTGCGCTGCTGAACGCTTCTACTCTTGCCCGCATCCATGCACGACGCATGCCAAGGGCTTTCGCTCGGGGTTTTCTCGGGCTTTGCGTGGAAAGGCGTGCATCGGCCAGCGGGGCGCGCCACAATCCGGGCGCGCAATTTGCAAGGCAGCTTGCGCAGAGTAGAAGCGTTCAGCCGCGCGATGCCCCACGCATCCCGGCAGGAAATTGCTCTTTCAGGTTCGTACGTACCCACGCGCAACACAGAAGGAGTTCCACGCATGCTCGTTACCCGACAACCCGTCTTCCGCAAGTTCTGGCATGCCGTCATGCCGCTCACCGAACTGGCCGCTGGCCCCAAGCCTTTCAGGCTGTTGGGCGAAGACATCGTTCTCTTCATCGACGCCGACGGCCAGCCCGCCGCGCTGCGCGACCGCTGCTGCCACCGCACCGCGAAGCTCTCCAAGGGCTGGTGCGTCGATGGGCAAGGCAAGGCCTGCGGACAGGGCGCAATCCAGTGCGGCTACCACGGCTGGACCTACGACCGCAGCGGCCAGGTCATCCGCATTCCGCAGTACGAGGCCGACCGCAAGATCTCGCCCGAGTACCGCACCACCGCCTACCGTTGCACGGCGCGCTACGGCTACGCGTGGGTGGCGCTGGAGGAGCCCATCGCCGACATCCCCGACATTCCGGAGTTCGCAGACCCGGGCTATCGCACGATCTTCCAGTTCCACGAAGAGTGGCAGACGAGCCCGATGCGCGCGCTCGAAAATTCATTCGACAACTCGCACTTCAGCTTCGTGCACCGCGCCACCTTCGGCGTGGCCGCGAGCCCGAAGCCGAGCAAGTACGAGCTGGTGGAAAACGAATCGGGCTTCTACGCCGAGACGGTCATCGAGGCGACCAACCCACCCAAGTTCCACGCGATCAGCGGCGTGACCGATGCGATCACCACGCGCCACATGCGCAACGCTTATTTCCTGCCGTTCTCGCGCCGGCTCGACATCGAGTACCCGAGCGGCGTGCGCCACATCATCATCAACTGCTTCACGCCCATCGACGACGGGCGCATGCAGCTGTGCCAATGGCTCTTTCGCAACGACACCGAGGCCGACTGCGCGGCGCAGATGCTGATCGACTTCGACGCGGAGATCACGCGCGAGGACAAGGACATCCTCGAATCGACCGACCCCGATGCGCTGGTCGATACGCGGCGGCGCGGCGTGGAGTATTCGATGGAGTCGGACCGGCCCGGCATGCTGATCCGCAAGCACCTGATGCAGTTGCTTGCGAAGCACGGGGAGGCGGAAGTGCACCGCGGGAATTCCGCGGGCCCCGTCATCACCACCACCGTTCGGGCTGAGCTTGTCGAAGCCTCGCGCAGCGCTTCGACAAGCTCAGCGTGAACGGTTCGGGGGCAGGGTGCTGCTCAAGCCGGCGCTGTAGCCGGTTGCGGGCGCGCGCCGCGCGAGGGCGCCTCTTCGTAGCGGTCCATGCCGAGCCCGTCGGTGCGGATGTCCGGCTGCTGGCCCATCACCATGTCCGAGATCAACTTGCCCGAGCCGCAGGCCATGGTCCAGCCCAGCGTGCCGTGGCCGGTGTTGAGGAACAGGTTCGCATAGCGCGTGGCGCCGACGATGGGCGTGCTGTCGGGCGTCATCGGGCGCAGGCCCGTCCAGAAGGTGGCGCGTGGCAAGTCGCCACCGGGGAAGAGGTCGCTCACCACCTTCTCCAGCGTGGCGCGGCGGGCCGGATTCAGGCGCAGGTCGAAGCCGCCGAGCTCGGCCATGCCACCGACGCGGATGCGGTTGTCGAAGCGCGTGACCGCGACCTTGTAGGTCTCGTCGAGCACCGTCGATTGCGGCGCGAGCGATTCGTCGACCAGCGGCACGGTCAGCGAGTAGCCCTTGACCGGATAGACCGGAATGTCGAGCCCCAGCGAAGCGACGGCGGCGCGCGAGTAGCTGCCGAAGGCCATCACATAGCGATCGGCCGTGAGGATCTTTCCGGTGGTGGTGCGCACGCCGGTGATGCGGCCGCCCTCGGTCTCCAGGCCGTCGATGGACTGGCCGAAGCGGAAGTCCACGCCCAGGCCGCGCGCGATGTCAGCGAGGCCCCGGGTGAACAGGTGGCAGTCGCCGGTTTCGTCGTTGGGCAGGCGCAGGCCGCCGGCGAGGCGGTCGCGCGCGCCGGCCAGCGCGGGCTCGATGCGGGCGAGGGCGTCGCGGTCGAGCAGCTCGTAGGGCACGCCGCATTCCTCGAGCACCGCGATGTCGCGCTGCACCGCATCGAGCTGCGCCTGCGTGCGAAAAAGTTGCAGCGTGCCGCCCGTGCGGTGCTCGTAGGCGAGGCCGGTGTCGGCGCGCAACTGCTGCAGGCAGCCGCGGCTGTATTCGGCCACGCGCATCATCCGTTCCTTGTTGACCGCGTAGCGCTCGGGCGAGCAGTTGCGCAGCATCGCGGCCATCCAGCGCAGCTGGAACAGCGTGCCGTCGGGGCGGATCGACAGCGGCGCGTGCTTCTTGAACATCCACTTGATCGCCTTGAGCGGAATGCCCGGCGCGGCCCACGGCGTGGAGTAGCCCGGCGACACCTGCCCGGCGTTGCCGAAGCTGGTTTCCTCCGCGGGGCCGGACTGCCGGTCGAGCAGCGTGACTTCGGCGCCCGAGCGCGCGAGGTAGTAAGCCGTGGTGGTGCCGATCACGCCGCCGCCGAGAACGATGACTTTCATGGTGTATTCGCCGATTCGTATGGAATGCATGGAATCTAAAGTGCACAATGCAGTGGATTCCATTGTTTTTCAGGGTTTGGCGGCGAAATCCACTGCCATCAATCGCCCAATGCAACCTGCGGAGTGAAATGCCGGAACTCGACCGAATCGACCGCAAGATCCTCGACCTGCTGCAGCGCCAGGGCCGCGTCTCCATGACCGAACTGGCCGAGCACATCGGCCTCTCGGCCTCGCCTTGTGCCGAGCGCGTCAAGCGCATGGAGCGCGACGGCGTCATCACCGGCTACCACGCGCGCGTGTCGCCCGAGGCGCTGGGCAAGACGCTCCTGGTGTTCGTGGAGATCAAGCTCTCGGCCAAGTCGGGCGACGTGTTCGACAAGGTCAGGCAGGAGCTGCTGCACATGCCCGAGGTGCTCGAATGCCATCTGGTGTCGGGCAGCTTCGACTACCTCGTGAAGGCGCGGCTGAGCGGCATGAGCGAGTACCGCCACCTCTTGGGCGACATCCTCAAGAAGCTGCCCGTGGCGGCCGAGTCGCACAGCTATGTGGTGATGGAGGAGATCAAGGAAACGCTGGTGCTCGCCGTGGACCGCTGACGTCTGCCGACGCACGCCGGCGCGGCCGCTACGATCGCTCGCGCTTCCCATCCTCCTCTTCAGACCCTCAAGGAAAAAACGGCAATGACCCTCACGATCCACCGCGACGGCACGACCGGCACGCGCCACATCCTCAAGATCCGCAACCACGAGATCGCCGTCGATGCCTCGCCGGCCGGCGGCGGCAGCGATGCGGGCCCCGAGCCGCACGACCTGTACGACGCCTCGCTCGCGGCCTGCAAGGCGCTCACGGTGCTGATCTACGCGCGCCGCAAGGGCATCCCGGTGGAAGACATCGAGGTGATCGTCGACCGCGACGACAGCGAGGAGCGCAAGGGCGTCTATCGCTTGAAGTCGGGCCTGCGCCTGACCGGTGACCTCACCGAAGCGCAGCGGGACGAACTGCTGCGCGTGGCGGGCAAGTGCCCGGTCCACAAGCTCATGACCGAGGTGAAGACCGAGATCGAGACCGGCTGGGCCGACTAGCGCACTAGCCTTCGGCCTTCTTGCGCGCGGCGTCCACGCGCTTGGCATAGCGGTCGCCCCAATCGGCCAGCGGCCCGAGCGCCGCATTGAGCGTGGCGCCGAGTTTCGTCTCCGAGTATTCGACCCGCGGCGGCACTTCGTGGAACGCTTCGCGGTTGACGAGGCCGTCGGTCTCCAGCTCGCGCAGCTGCTGGATCAGCATCTTCTCGCTGATGTCGGGCAGCAGGCGCTTGAGTTCGCCGAAGCGGCGCGGCTGCACATGCAACTCCCAGAGGATGACCGCTTTCCACTTCCCGCCGATGACTTCGAATGCGGGCCCGATGCCGCAGTTGTAGGGTTTGCTCGCCTTCATGTGCCGATCCATTACTGACGTTTTGGTAAGTACCGCACTTTATGGTAGGTACTTGACCGTTGGCAAGTTGAATTCCTACGATGCGGGCGTCATCACAACCTGCCTCGAATCATCATGAACAACAAGGAAATCTCGGTCATCGGCCTGGGCTCGATGGGCGTCACCATCGCGCGGCTCTATCTCGAACAGGGCTACAAGGTCACGGTGTGGAACCGCACCGCGGAGAAGGCCGACGCGCTGGTCGCCAAGGGCGCGGTGCTCGCGCGCAGCGCGGCCGAAGCCGTGCGCGCCGCGCAGGTCGCGGTGATGTGCGTCTACGACTACCGCGCCGCCGAAGCCATCCTCGCGATGGAGGGCGTCGCCGCCGCGATGGATGGCCGCCTGCTGGTCCAGCTCACCACCGGCAGCCCCAGCGATGCGCGCGATGCCGAGCTGTGGGCGCACCGCCAAGGCGCCACTTACCTCGAAGGCGCCATCCAGGCCGCGCCGGACCAGATGGGCCAGCCCGACACGCCCATCCTCATGTCGGGCGCGCAAGCCGTTTTCCGCGAAGCACAGCCGCTCCTGAAAGTGCTGGGCGGCGGCACCGTGTACCTGGGCGAGACGGCCAGCGCCGCAGCGGCGATGGACCTCGCGACGCTCTCCACCATCTACGGCACGCTGCTCGGGTTCATGCACGGCGCGCGCATCGCCGAGCACGAAGGCTTCGACGTGGCCGACTACGGCCGCATCGTCGCGGGGATCATGCCGACCTTCGCGGGTTTCCTGCAGCACGAAGGGTCGGTGATCCAGTCAGGCGACTTCAAGATCTCGCAGAGCCCGATGCGCATCTCGGTCGAGGCAACGCAGCGCATCCTGCAGACGGCGCAGGAGGCGGGCATCAACACCGAGTTTCCGGCGTTCGCCGCGGGGCTCTTCAAGCGTGCGGATGCGGCGGGGCTCGGGGGCGAAGAGATCGCGGCGCTGATCAAGCTGCTGCGCTGACCGGCGCACCGCGCGTCATGCCCACGTCATGAAGCGGATCGCGCGCAGCACATCGGCTTCGCGCTCCATGAGGAAGTCGCCGTGGGCGCAGTTGTCGAGCGTCACGTGGTGCGGTGTCTTCAGCGCTGCCACGAGACTGTTCGCGTCGGTGATGCGCGCGCGGCGATAGATGCGCAGGAAGTCGGCCGCGTCCTTCTCCGTCTTCGCGTCGAGCGGCATCTCCAGCCACGAGAACAGGTCCCGGTTGTCGGCGAACAGCGCGGTGATCACCAGCGAAGGCACGCGCACCTGCGTGTAGTCGGGCGAGAAGGTGTGGGCTGCGGTGTCCATGGCGGTCTCGACGCTCTCGGGTGTGTTGGGGCGCACGCTGCCATCGGGCTGCACGTCGAGCGCATCGCGCAGGTTCGCTTCGAGCGGCGGCCACCAGGCCTTGAATTTGCGCCGCTGGAAGGCGATGGCCGCCTGCATCGACTGGCTGTCCTCAGGCGTCGCGACAGGCTCGGCCAACGCCTGGTTCGTGGGCAGCTCCTCGCCGCCGGTATCGCCGTCCACCGTGTAGTCGAAGGAGGTGTCCAGGTAGATCAGCCCCTGCACCCGTTCGGGAAACCGGCCCGCAAACCGCGTGAGTTCGTTGCCGGCGATCGAATGACCGGCCAGCACCACGCGCTCGAGCGCGAGGTCGTCGAGCACCGCCTTCAGGTCGGCGACGAGATCGTCCACCTCGTAATGCTGCGTAGCGCTTTGGACGGGCAGCGGCTTGCCGGAGAGGCCGTAGCCGCGCCGGCTGATCGCCACCACGCGCGAGAAATCGCTCGCCAATGCCGGCGCGAGGCCGTCGAAGTAGCGCGCGTTGCCGCCGAGGCCGGCCAGCAGCACGATGACGGGGCCCGCGGTGCCGGGCTGGTGCCAGTCGCGCACCTGGAGCGAGACCTCGGGTGCGCTGGACACCTTCACGCGGCGTTCGGTGACGGAGACAGCGGCGGGGCCGGTGCCCACCCCACCGCCGCCACTGCCGCTGCCACCACCGCCGCCGCAGGCCGTCATGGCGAGCGCTGGCGCAAGGGCGGCCATGGCGCGCAGGATGTGCCTGCGCCGGGGTTGGAACCGGAAGGGCCGGAGGGGTTGCGAGGGAAGGCGATTCACGTCGATGTGCTTTCTGCAGGGGAGCGGTCCAGTGTGTGTTTGGCACCTGAAGAAGCCCTTCGCCCTTCATGAAGATTTCCTGAACTCCCTGCGCGGGGCTTGGCAGATACTTCGCCCCATTCCGACCAATGGGCGATGCCGCCCTGCACATCCCATGAACCTTCTGCTTGTTGAGGACGATCTCGATCTCGGCAACGGCGTGCGCATCGCGCTGGTCAACCAGGGCATGGACGTGGTGTGGGTGCGCCGCCTCGACGACGCCCTGCGCACCCTGGCCGGCGGCACGTTCGACATGGTGCTGCTCGACCTGGGCCTGCCCGATGGCGACGGGCTCGACCTCCTGTTTCGCCTGCGCCGCGACCGGCAGATCTTGCCGGTGCTGGTGCTGAGCGCGCGCGATGCGCTCAACGACCGCCTGCGGAGCCTGGACGACGGCGCGGACGATTACCTCGTCAAGCCTTTCGCGCTCGCCGAATTGCTCTCGCGCGTGCGGGCGCTGGCGCGCCGCAGCTACGGCTTCAACGACGAGACCATCCGCATGCGCGGCCTCGCGCTGCACGAGCCCACGCGCGGCGTGATCGTCGATGGCGAGCCGGTGGACCTCTCGCGCTGCGAGTTCGACCTGCTGGCGCTGCTGCTCAAGCGCACCGGCCGCGTGGTCACGCGCCGTGTGATGGAAGAGCAGGTGCTGCCCGGCGGCCAGGCCAACGGCAGCAACTCGCTGGAGGTGCACATCTCCAACCTGCGCAAAAAGATCGGGCAGGGCTACATCCGCACCGTGCGGGGCATCGGCTACGTGATCGACATGCAGTCGCTGGTGCGGAGCACGCCCCGATGATGCAGGCCCTGGCGCTGCGCTGGAAGAAGTGGAAGCAGCCTTCGCTGATGCGGCGCCTGCTGCTCGCGCAGATGGCCGTGGTGGCGCTGCTGTGGACCATGGCCATCGCGCTTCTGCTGTACGACTCGTACGAAGACCCCGAGCTCCTGAAGTACGAGAAGATCTTCCGCTCGATTCTCTCGATCACGGAAAACCTGGCCGATCAACCCGCCCGGCAGCAGCAGAGCCTGGCGGCCTTCGACATGGCGCTGCTCGAATCCGTGGGCGACGGCAATGCCGCGTCCGACACCGCGCCGGTCATGCAGGTGTGGCAGAAGGACAAGCTGATCTACCGCTCCACGGCGGCCGTGCCCGTCATCCTCAACACGGTGCCCGACCGCATCGAGACCGTGAAGGCGGGCGGCCGCGAATGGCGTGCGCGCACGCTGGTCTCCTCCAATGGCGACACGCGCGTGATGCTGGCCGAGCCCAGCGTCTGGCGGCTGACGGTGACGGTCATGTACCGCGGCTTCTACGTGCTGCCGCTGGTGATCAGCCTGCCGTTCCTGATCTTTCCGGCGTGGCTCTCGATGCGCGTCGCGCTGCGGCCCTGGCGGCAGGTGACCAAGGAGACCTCCGAGCGCGGCCCCGCCGACATGACGCCGCTGTCGTACACGCCGCCCCACAAGGAACTGCAGCCGCTGGTGCAGAGCATCAACAGCCTCTTGCAACGCGTGCGCGACAGCACTTCGCGCGAGCGCAGTCTGATCGCCGACGCGGCCCACGAACTGCGAACGCCGCTCGCGGCCATGCGGGTGAACGTGGAGGCGTTGAAGGAGCAGAGCACCGACGAAGGCCAGCGCGAGCTCATGGGCAACCTGCTGCGCAGCAACGACCGCGCGGCGCGGCTGGTGGGGCAACTGCTGCAGCTCATGCGCAGCGATGCGGTGCTGCACGGCGGCCTGCCGGTCATGCTGTCGCTCGACGCGCTGGTGCAGGACCGTCTGGCGATGATCGAAGGCCTCGCCCGCGCCCGCGGTGTGGAACTGGAGCTCGATGGCGAAGGCCACGTGCCGGTGCTGGGCGAGCGCGAAAGCCTGGCCTCGATGGTCGACAACCTCATCAACAACGCCATCAAGTACAGCCCGGAGAACGCAATGGTCACGGTGCGGGTGGCGCGCGAGGGCGCCCGGGCGGTGCTGACCGTGGCGGACCGGGGCCCGGGCATTCCGCCCGCGCTGCGGGAGCGCGTGTTCGACCGGTTCTTCCGCAACCCCGACCAGACGCAGAGCGGCAGCGGGCTGGGGCTTGCCATCGTCAAGTCGGTGGTGGACAGGCATGGCGGCAGCGTCGTGCTCGACGAAGCCCTGGGCGGGGGCCTCAGGGCCACGGTGCGGCTGCCACTGGCGGTGGCCGAGGCGCCCCAGCCCATGCTCTGCACCTGAAACCTCCCCCCGGACGCGGCCAAAGGCCGTGGTCAGGTCCATTTGGGGACAGAGATTTACAATGTACAGCTACCCCCGGCGCCGTCTACAGGACACTTTCAACAATGAAGTGGGTCATTCTTGCTATCTTCGCGCTCAGCGCGCTCTACGTTCACTTCCGCGGGCAGGTGCGGCATCGCTTCTTCAGACAGCTCTCTGATCACTCGACCTTCCTCGCGCCGCTGAACGTCTTCATGTACCTTTTCTCGAAGGTGCCGGGTACGCCGTACCTGTCGCCCGCCGAGTTTCCCGAGATGCGGGTGCTCGAGCAGAACTGGGAAGTCATCCGCGAAGAGGCGCTGGCCATGCGCAACGGCGGCAGCATCAAGGCATCGAGTCAGTTCAACGACGTGGGCTTCAACTCCTTCTTCAAGAGCGGCTGGAAGCGCTTCTACCTGAAGTGGTACGACGAGGCGCATCCCTCGGCCGCCATCCTCTGCCCGCGCACGACCGAGCTGCTCAAGGGCATCGGCACCATCAAGGCGGCCATGTTCGCGGAGCTGCCGCCCGGCAGCCGCCTCGTGCGCCACCGCGACCCCTTCGCCGGCTCGCTGCGCTACCACCTAGGCCTGTGGACGCCGGGCGTGGAAGGCTGCTACATCGACGTGGACGGCCAGCGCTACCACTGGCGCGACGGCGAGGCCGTGGTGTTCGACGAGACCTTCATCCACTACGCCGAGAACACCACCGACCACGACCGTGTGATCCTGTTCTGCGACATCGAGCGTCCTCTGAAGTACCGCTGGGCGAGCGCCGTGAACCGCTGGTTCGCCAAGAACCTGCTGGCCGCCGCGAGCTCGCCCAACGATGCGGGCGACAAGACGGGCGGCATCAACCGCGCGTTCAAGTACATCTACCAGATCCGCGTGGTCGGCAAGCGGCTGAAGGCCTGGGACAAGCGCGCGTATTACCTCGTGAAGTGGTCGATCTTCGGCGGCCTCGCGCTCTGGATCTTCTGGTAATCACGCAAGGCGCCCGGCGTGGGCGCCGACCATTTCCGCCAGCGCGTCGGCCACGGCCCTGACGCGCGGCGAGCGCCTCACATCGGGGTGCACCACGCTCCACACCTCCCGCATCACAGGCCGGCCTTCGCCGGGCACCTCGACCAGTGCGGCGTCGCCGCGCGCCATGAAGTCCGGCAGCATCGCGAGGCCCAGGCCTCCGCGGCAGGCGTTGTGCAAGGCCGTGAGGTCGTTGCTGCGCAAGACGAAGGGGCGCGCACCGGCGAGCTCGGCCAGCAACTGCTGGTGCGGCACGTTGCCGGGCGAATCGCTGTAGCCGAGGAAGCGCCAGTCGCTCTCTGCGCGCGTGAGCCACACCGGCGCGGCATAGAGGCGAAAGGCCAGTTCGCCGAGCTTGCGGGCGGCCAGGCCCGGCTCGGTCGGGCGCATGAAGCGGATCGCGATATCGGCATCGCGTCGCTGCAGGTTGGCGCTGCGCAGTTCGCCGACGATATCCAGCGCGATGCCCGGCCACCGGTCGCCTTGCGCGACTTTCGCGGCCTGCGCGGCCCACAGCGGCACGATGAAGTGACTGGCGAAGGCCGGCGGCGCGGAGACGCGCACCGTGCCCTGGTGGGCCGTGTTCGCCGCGGCGGCACGCGCGAAGGCCAGCACCTCCTGTTCCAGCCGCTCGGCGGGTGCGAGCAGCGCTTGGCCTTCCTGCGTCAGCGCCCAGCTTCGCGGCAGGCGATCGAAGAGGCGCACGCCGATGTGCGACTCCAGCGCGCCGACGCGGCGCGCGACCGTCGAGTGCTCCACGCGCAACTGCCGCGCCGCGCCCGAGAGGCTGCCCTCGCGCGCCACCGCGACGAAGAAGCGGATGTCGTCCCACGCAAGGGATGCGAGAGAAGCGGGCGCGATGGCATCGGGGCGGTGAGCTGGCGATTCGTGCACAACGGATGCGAAGTTTTGGGGAATGGCCAGGCATTCTGCCCGCCGATATCGTCCTGTGCATCGTTTGTCATTTCACAGGAATCGCCATGAGCACCATGCAACAACCCATCATTTCGTACGGCGCGCCCGTGTCCCTCGACATCGCCCGGCGCGTGGCCGCGGCCGCCGAAGCCAAGGCGCGCGCCCACGGCTGGCCCATGGTCATCGCGGTGATGGACAGCGCCGCCAACCTCGTGGTGCTGCACAAGATGGACCACGCGCAGACCGGCAGCGTCGAGATCGCGCAGGCCAAGGCGCGCAGCACCGTGCGCTTCAAGCGGCCGACGCGCGTGTTCGAAGAGGCACTCGCCGCGGGCGGCCTCAACCTGCGCCTGCTGGCCACCGAGGGCGCATGCCCGCTCGAAGGCGGACTGCCGCTGATGCACGAGGGCTGCCTCGTCGGCGCCATCGGCGTCTCGGGCATGCAGTCGACGCAGGATGCGCAGGTGGCGGCCGCGGGGGCGCAGGCCCTCTGACTGCCTGTCTGACCGCGCGGCTCAGGCCTCGGCCAGCACCAGCCGTTCGCGCTTCGTGCGCGCCCAGCTGACGAGCACCGCGAGCAGCGTGCCGCCGACCACGTCGAGCAGCACGTGCTGCCGCGTCGCGAGCGTCGAGTAGACGATGCCGAAGGCCCACA
The DNA here is from genome assembly GCF_979257995.1 of Variovorax sp. AC194. Lineage (NCBI taxonomy): Bacteria > Pseudomonadati > Pseudomonadota > Betaproteobacteria > Burkholderiales > Comamonadaceae > Variovorax > Variovorax sp. AC194. The sequence goes on from NZ_OZ409823.1 coordinate 1,950,946, forward strand.
GCAGGTTCACACAATGCGTCCACGCGGGCGCGCCCACGCTGCGCAACTGGCGGCCCAGCAGCACGGCGGTGAACACCGCGAAGGCCACGTGCAGCGACGGGAAGGCATTGCCGCCCACGTCGGTGGCCTTCAAGAACTGCAGTGCCGGGTACTGCGACCAATCGACCGCGAACACCGGCACCGTGGTCGGAAAGAACCAGAACACCACCAGGCCGATCGCCGCCATGACCGCGGCGCCCTGCGCGCAGGCCCAGAGCTCGGCCTTGTCCTTCGCAAGCGCAGGCGCGAGCGAGATGTAGAACCACAGCGAGCCGTACAGCAGCATCGCGTCGTCGCTCACGGCCACCCAGTGGTCGAGAGGCGTGAGCGGCATCACCGTCGGCGTCGACGGCGGGTTGTGCATCACCCAGAAGTACAGGAAGAAGAAGCCCGAGATGCCGGCCGTGGTGCCGATCATCTTGACGAACCAGAGCGTCGCGATCCGCTGTCCCAGTGCCATGTACCAGGGCACGGAAGGAAGGGCGGCGGGGCTCGAGCGGGATGTCACCGATGCGGCTTTCGGAAAGGGGATCGCCCCAGCTTATGCAACTGCATTGCGTGAACATTGCGCCTGGGCGGTGTAGGGGCTCTCCTAGAATGTCCCGCCCATCCGCTCCACCGCCTCCCCGCATCCTCTGCATTCCCTCATGAGAATCCTGCTTGTCGAAGACGAAGTCGATCTGGCGCAGGCGCTCGCGTCGGCCTTGCGCCAGAACCAGGCGGTGGTCGATGTGGCGGGCTCGCTGCGCGAAGCCGAGGAGGCCGCGCTCGGTGCGCAGCACGATGTGATCGTGCTCGACCGCGGCCTGCCCGACGGCGACGGCCTCTCGCTCGTGGCGTTCCTGCGGCAGAACGACATCGCCGCCGCCGTGCTGGTGCTCACCGCCATGTCCGACGTGGCGGAGCGCGTGCTGAGCCTGGACGGCGGCGCGGACGACTACCTCGCCAAGCCCTTCTCGATGGACGAACTCATGGCGCGCGTGCGCGCATTGGCGCGGCGCCCCGCGGTGCGCGCCAACTTCGTCATGACGCTCGGGCAATTGCGCTTCGACCACCACGCGCGGCAGGCCCACATCGGCGAGGCAAGCCTCACGCTGCCGCGACGCGAACTGCTGGTGCTGGAGACCCTGCTCGAGCACCGCGGCCGCACCGTGCTGCGCGAGGCGCTGCAGGACCGCGTGTACGGCCACAAGGACGACATCCAGTCGAACGCGCTCGACACGCACGTCTCGCGTCTGCGCTCGAAGCTCGACAAGGCCGGCGCGCAGGTCGAGATCCACGCGATCCGCGGCGTGGGCTATCTCATCTGCGCGGCATCGGCGGCCTGACGCCATGAGCCTGAGCCTGCTCTCGCTGCGCTGGCGGCTGATCTGGAGCCTGATCCTGCTGCAGGTGGTGGTCGGCTCGCTGGTGCTGGGCGGTTTCATCGGCCTCGCGTGGGTGCTGGGGCGCGTGGTCGACGAGACCGGGCAGGAGACCGTCGCGGTGATCCAGCGCGCGCTGACCCGCGACGCCGCCGGCAAGCTGATCGTGGTGCCGACAGCCGAGTTCCTGCGCCTGCAGAACGGCGACCCGGGCTTCTGGTTCATCGCGCGCGATGCCAAGGGCGCTGAAGTGCGTCATGGCGACGTGCCGCCCAAATACGCCACGCTCATGACCACGCTCGACGGCATGGCGCGCATCGCCATCGAGCCCGCGAAGGACAACACCCAGCCCAAGGCCCGCTTCGAGCGCGTCGAGACCACCGCCGGCCCGGTCAACGTGCTCGCGCAGACCGGCAGTCCGCTGTCGGTGAAGAACACGTTGAAGGGCACGGGCCTCGTGTTCCTGTTCCTGGTGGCGCCGATGGCGCTGCTCACCAGCCTGGGCGTGATCCTGGCCACGCCCTTCGTGGTGAAGCGCGGCCTGCAGGGCGTGGTGGCCACCGCGGAGCATGCGGAGGGCATCGACGTGCACGAGCGCACCACGCGCCTGCCGCTCGCGAACGTGGCCAGCGAGATCCGCCCGCTGGTCAACGCCGTCAACCGCGCCTTCGACCGGCTCAACGAAGGCTACGACCGGCAGGAGCGGTTCCTCGCCGACGCCGCGCACGAGCTGCGCACGCCGATCACCACGCTGCAGATCCACCTGGAAGGCCTGCCGAACGATCCGCTCAAGGTGAAGCTGATGCAGGCCTCGGCGCGCCTGGCCACGCTGGCCGAGCAACTGCTCGACCTGCAGCGCCTTGACCACGTCGTGCCGCAGGAAGAGCCGGTGGACCTGAAGGCGCTGTGCGAGCGCGTGGCGGCCGACATTGCGCCGCTGGCGATCCAGAACCGTTGCACGCTCTCGGTCGATGCGCCGCAGCCGCTGATGGTGCACGGCGATGCGCCTTCGCTCGAACGCGCGCTCACCAACCTGATCCAGAACGCCATCGAGCATGGCGGGCAAGGCTGCGACATCGAGGTGCGGCTGTGCGCGCCCTCGTGCATCGAGGTGCTGGACTCGGGGCCCGGCATTCCCGAGGCGGACCGCGAGCGCGTGGTGGCGCCGTTTCACCGGCTCGTGCCGCGCGGGCGCGGCGCGGGGCTGGGGCTGCATCTCGTGGCCGAGGTCGCGCGTTTGCATCGCGGGCAACTGACCATCGGATCGAGCGAATCGGGCGGCGCGAAGATGCGGCTCGAGCTGAACCTCGACGCGTGAGAATCCCGTCGCCATGAACCCCATCGACCGGCTGCCCGAGCCCACGAACCTGGCGAGCGCGCAGGCGCTCATCGCGCGCGTGCAGGCGGTGCTCGATGCAGAGGGGCTCGCCATGCGTGCACCGCCGCCCGAGCCCACCACCTGCTGCGGGCGCGGATGCAACGGCTGCGTGTGGGAGGGCTGGCTCGCCGCGGTGAACTACTGGCGCGACGAGGCTTCGCTGTTGCTGGCCTAGTGGCCTACCGCGTTTCCCAGAACCCGCGGTGCGTGGCGATCATTTCCTCGGCCACTTCAGGCACCGGGCCGATCACCTCGACGTGCTTCTGCCCACGCGCGAACACCTCGCGGCACGGCAGGCTCAGCGTCGGGTTCTCGGGGTGGTCGCCCGTGAGCGCGAGCAGCGCCGATTCTTCGGCGCCATAGACGACACGCCCGATGTTCGCCCAGTAGCTCGTGCCCGCGCACATCGCGCAGGGCTCGAAGGTGGTCACCAGCGAGCACTGCCAGAGGTAGTCGGCCGGCCAGTTCTGCGCGGCGTGGCGCGCGAGCGTGGCCTCGGCGTGGTTCACCGTGTCGATGTTGCCCTGCTCGGCGAGGACGGTCTCGCCATCAGGCGCGACGAGCACCGCGCCGAAGGGATGGCGGCCCATCGCCATCGCGCGGCGGGCTACTTCGTCGGCGCGCCGCAGTGCGCGAAGGATCTGTTCGTGGGTCATGCGCGCCTCACTGGTTCTGCGAGCCGCGGTGGGCCCAGCCGGTGGTGTGTTTTTCGATGACGCTGAAGAGCTCGTACATCAGCATCGCCATCGCGCCCACCACCATCAGGCCCGCGAAGGCCAGGCCCATCTGCATGGCCGAGCCGGCGGAGATCAGCAGGTAGCCGATGCCCTCGTTGGCCGCAGTCATCTCGCTCACCGTGGTGCCGACGAAGGCCAGCGTGATCGCCACCTTCAGCGAGCCGAAGAAGTAGGGCATCGATCGCGGCAGGCCGATCTTCATGAGCACGTCCCAGCGCTTGGCACCGAGCACGCGCAGCACGTCTTCGAGCTCGGGCTCCAGCGTGGCCAGGCCGGTCGCGATGTTGACCATGATCGGGAAGAAGCTGATGAGAAACGCCGTGAGAATCGCCGGCCCCGCGCCGATGCCGAACCACACCACCAGGATCGGTACGAAGGCCGCCTTGGGCAGCGCGTTGAAGGCCGTCATGAGCGGATAGATCGCCGCATACGCGATGCGCGAACTGCCGATGACGAAGCCCATCAGCACGCCCACCACGATCGCCAGGCCAAAGCCCGCCATCGTGACCCAGAAGGTGCGCCACGCGTGGCCCGCGATGATTTCCTTGAACTCCCAGAACTGCGTCCAGATGCGCCAGGGGCTGGGGAAGATGAAGTCCGAGACCTCGAAGCCTGCGCAAATGATCTGCCACAGCAGCAGCACCGCGACCAAGAGCAGCCAGGGCGACCAGCGCTCGATCTGTTTCGAATTCTTCATCATGCGACCGCCTTGCCGCGCATCGCGCCGATGTGCCCGCGCAGTTCCAGCACGATGTCGGTGAACTCTTTCGTGTAGGTGAGTTCGAGCTCGCGCGGACGCGGCAGCTCGATATCGCGTTTCACCACGAAGCGGCCCGGGCTCTTGCTCATCACGTACACCGTGTCGGCCAGGAACACCGATTCGCGCAGGTCGTGCGTCACCAGGATTACGTTGAACTGCTGCTCGGTCCAGAGGTCGCGCAGGATGCACCAGAGCTCCTCGCGCGTGAACGCGTCGAGCGCGCCGAAGGGTTCGTCCAGCAGCAGCATCTTGGGCTCGTGGATGAGCGCGCGGCAGATGCTCGCGCGCTGCTGCATGCCGCCCGAGAGCTGCCACGGAAACTTGTCTTCGTAGCCCGCGAGGCCCACCTTCTGCAGCAGCCGGCGCGCGCGCTCGACGTATTCTTTTCGCCTGGCCTTGAAGTTCGAGCGGTAGGGCTCCACGATCTCCAGCGGCAGCAGCACGTTGTCGACCGTGGTGCGCCACGGCAAGAGCGATGGCGCCTGGAAGGCCATGCCCGAGATCTTGAGCGGTCCGGTCACCGGCGCGCCGTCGATGCGGATCTTGCCCATCGAGGGCATCTTCAGCCCCGTGGTGAGCTTCATGAAGGTCGACTTGCCGCAGCCCGAAGGCCCGACGATCGCGATGAATTCGCCGCGCTTGACCTTCAGGTCGATCGCCTCGACCGCGAAGTGGTTCTCGCGCAGCAGCTCCTCGTTGTAGGCGAGCCAGACGTCCTGGAATTCGACGAAGGGGGCGGCGGTGTCGCTCGTTGCGTCCGCCATCACTTGCGCAGGATTCCGCTGAGTTCGGCGGCCGGCGGCAGCAGGGCGGCGGTCCACACGGCATCGGGGCTCACGCGGGTCTTGGTGTTGAAGGCGTCGGACACCTGAGAGGCCATGAGCGACATGCGGCCCGCGTTGACGCCGCCGAAGCCCTCGGCGCGCGCGTCGGCGCTGTTGATCACCGTGTCGATGGCCAGCTGCAGGCGGCGGGTTTCCAGCTTGCTGTCGATGATGCCGTCGCGCGCCTTCACCGACTCGATGCCCATCGCCGGATTGGCGATGACTTCCTTGGCGCCCTTGGCGAAGGCCGAGAGGAATTTCTTCACCGCCGCGGGGTTTTCCTTGATGAGCTTGGGCGACGCGATGATCACGTTGCCGTAGAGCTTCACGCCGTAGTCGGGGTAGGGCAGCACCACCACGTCGGCCGTCTTGGCGCCGCGCGCCTCCAGGTTCAGGAGCGAGGTGAAGGTGAAGCCGGTGATGGCGTCGATGTCGCCGCGCATCAGCATGGTCTCGCGCAGCGTCGGGTCCATGGCGGTCCAGTTCACGGCGCCGATGTTGTTGGCCTTGGCGAAGATCGGGAACGCGCGGCGGCCCGCGTCGAACACCGGCGCGCCCAGCTTCTTGCCGGCCAGGTCCGCGGGCTTGGTGATGCCGCTCTTCTTGAGCGCCATGACCGAGGCCGGCGTGTTGTTGTAGACCATCATCACCGCGACCGGCTTGTTGGGGCTGTCGGGGTTGTTGGCGTGGAATTCCATCAGCGCCGCGAGGTCGGCAAAGCCCATTTCGTAGGCGCCCGAGGCCACGCGCGTGACCGTGCCGCCCGAGCCATTGCCCGCGTCGATCGTCACGTCCAGGCCCGCCGCCTTGAAGTAGCCCTTGGCGGCGGGGTGCAGGAACAGCGCCGCCGGTCCCTCGAAGCGCCAGTCGAGCTGGAACTTGATCGGCGTCGGGGCCTGCGCATGGGCCGCTGAAAGGCCGAAGCTCAGGGCCGAGGCGGCGAGAAAGGACTGGAGCAGTTGGCGCTTGTTCATGCGGGATCCGTGAAGGTGAATGCTTCGGCATTCAAGCAAAAACGGTGCCCGCACGCGATTGGTGCGAACCCTTCCGGGCTGGCCACGGCGGTGCGCAACGGAGTGCTTCCAGTGCAAAAACACGAAAAAACGCCCCGCTGCGTCACCACGGCGGGGCGTTTTCGCTGGAGGCAGCGTGGGTTACTTCAGCGCGGTCGTCGCATTGGCCACCGCCAGCGCCGTCATGTTGACCACGCGCCGCACGGTCGACGAAGGCGTCAGCACATGCGCCGAGCCCGCCCCGCCCAGGAGGATCGGGCCGACCGTGATGCCGTTGGCACCGGTCATCTTGAGCACGTTGTAGAGGATGTGCGCCGAGTCCAGGTTCGGGCACACCAGGAGGTTCGCCTCGCCCGTGAGCGTGGTCTCGGGCAGCGCGGTGCGGCGCACTTCTTCCGAGAGCGCGGCGTCGCCGTGCATCTCGCCGTCGCATTCGATGTCGGGCGCCATCTGCGCGAACAGGTCGCGCGCCAGGCGCATCTTGCGCGCCGACCCGCGGCTGGAGGTGCCGTAGTTCGAGTGCGAGAGGAAGGCCACCTTGGGCGGCAGGCCGAAGCGGCGCACCTCTTCGGCGGCCATGAGCGCGATGCTCGCGAGCATCTCGGCGCTCGGGTCTTCGTTCACGTTGGTGTCGGTGATGAAGACCGTGCGCTTCTCCAGCGTGAGCGCGTTGAGCGTCGCGAAACCCGGCGCGCCGCGCTTCAAGCCGATCAGGTTGCGGATGTGCTCCAGGTGCACGTCGAAGCGCCCGACCAGGCCGCAGATCATCGCGTCGGCATCGCCCAGGTGCAGCATCAGCGCGGCGATGGTGGTGTTGGAGCGGCGCACCATGGTCTTGGCGGCCTCGGGCGTCACGCCGCGGCGGCCCATGAGCTTGTGGAAGGCCTCCCAGTACACGCGGAAACGCGGGTCGTCCTCGGGGTTGACGATCTCGAAGTCGGTGCCCGCGCGGATGTGCAGGCCCGCCTTCTTGATGCGCGCCTCGATCACGGCGGGCCGGCCCACCAGGATCGGGTGCGCCAGGCCTTCATCGACGGCCAGCTGCGCGGCGCGCAGCACGCGCTCGTCCTCGCCCTCGGCGTAGGCCACGCGCTTGGCGGTGGCCAGCTTGGCGGCGGTGAACACCGGGCGCATGAACATGCCGGTCTGGTAGACGAAGCGCGTGAGGTGCTGGCGGTAGGCCTCCATGTCCTCGATCGGGCGGGTGGCCACGCCCGAAGCGGCGGCCGCCTTGGCCACGGCCGGCGCGATGCGCAGGATGAGGCGCGAATCGAAGGGCTTCGGAATGATGTAGTCGGGCCCGAACGAGAGCTCCTGCCCCGCGTAGGCCGTGGCCACCTCTTCGCTGATGTCGGCCTTGGTGAGGTCGGCGATCTCGCGCACGCAGGCCAGCTTCATTTCTTCCGTGATCTTGGTGGCGCCGCAATCGAGCGCGCCGCGGAAGATGTACGGGAAGCACAGCACGTTGTTGACCTGGTTCGGGTAGTCCGAGCGGCCGGTGGCGATGATGCAGTCGGGCCGCACGGCCTTGGCCAGCTCGGGGCGGATCTCCGGCTCGGGGTTGGCCAGCGCCAGGATGATGGGCTGCGTGCCCATGGTCTTGACCATGTCGGCCGACACCACGCCGGGGGCCGAGCAGCCGAGGAACACATCGGCGTCCTTCACCACGTCGGCCAGGGTGCGGGCGCCGGTGTCTTTCTGGGCGTAGCGCGATTTCGATTCGTCGAAGCCGCCCGCGCGGCCGATGTAGATGAGGCCCTTGGAGTCGCAGGCGTAGATGTTGGCGGGCTTGGCGCCCAGGCCGACCATGACGTCCAGGCAGGCGATGGCGGCGGCGCCCGCGCCCGAGACGGCGATCTTCACGTCCTCGATCTTCTTGCCCACGAGCTCCAGGCCGTTGATGAGCGCCGCGGCCGAGATGATGGCCGTGCCGTGCTGGTCGTCATGGAACACCGGGATGTTCATGCGCTCGCGCAGCTTCTTCTCGATGTAGAAGCACTCGGGCGCCTTGATGTCTTCCAGGTTGATGCCGCCCAGCGTGGGCTCCAGCGCCGCGATGATGTCCACCAGCTTGTCGGGGTCGTTCTCGGCCAGCTCGATGTCGAACACGTCGATGCCGGCGAATTTCTTGAAGAGGCACCCCTTGCCTTCCATCACCGGCTTGGCGGCCAGCGGGCCGATGTTGCCCAGGCCCAGCACCGCGGTGCCGTTGGTGACCACGCCCACGAGGTTGCCGCGCGCCGTGAATTCGACCGCCAGCGACGGGTCGGCGGCGATGTCCAGGCACGGATAGGCCACGCCCGGCGAATAGGCCAGCGACAGGTCGCGCTGGTTCAAGAGGGGCTTGGTGGGGGTGATCGAAATCTTGCCCTTGACGGGCGAGCGATGGTATTCGCGCGCTGCCTCGCGAAGTGCTTCTTCTGCGGGGGAGAGGGGTGCAGCCATGAAATGTCTCCTTGTTTCTGACGGGCAATGAGGCTACCGCAAAAGCGCGACCCTCTCCCGCGGGGGGAATGCCGAAAACGCCTGAACCCATAGCTTGCGCGAAACCGGGGCGGCCGGTTCGCTAAACTCCGGCGCTGTTGATCGAGGTGCATCCAGGTGAATCGAGGTTAACCATAAGAAAGCCGAGCCTTGCCGCGAGGGCGGCGGGCATCGTCAACCCAAACACAAAGACAACGGAGGGGCAGCGCATGACACCCGGACCTTTCACCAGCACCGACCCGGACGTCGTGGTCATCGGCGGCGGCCCTTCGGGCTCCACCGTGGCCGCGCTGCTCGCGGACAAGGGCCACGACGTGGTCCTGATCGAGAAGGCGCAGCACCCGCGCTTTCACATCGGCGAATCGCTGCTGCCGATGAACATGCCCCTCTTCGACCGGCTGGGCGTGCGCACCGAGGTCGAGGCCATCGGCATCAAGAAGCACGGCGCCGAGTTCGTCTCGCCCTGGCACGACCACACGAGCCACTTCAATTTCGGCGAGGCGATGGACAAGAGCTTTCCGTACGCGGTGCACGTGCGCCGCTCGGAATTCGACGAGCTGCTGTTCCGCCATGCCGGCAAGCGCGGCGCGCGCACCTTCGAGGGCCAGCGCGTCACCGGCGTGGACATGGACGCCGGCAAGGGCACGCCCGACAACCGCCCGCTGGTGAAGATCAAGGCCGACGACGGCACCGAGACCACCTGGCGCCCGCGCTTCGTGATCGATGCGAGCGGCCGCGACACGCTGCTGTCCAACCAGTTCGACGCCAAGCAGCGCAACCGCAAGCACGCGAGCGCCGCGCTCTACGGCCACTTCGCCAACGCCGAGCGCCGGCCCGGGCGCTTCGAGGGCAACATCACGCTCTTCTGGTTCGACCACGGCTGGTTCTGGTACATCCCGCTGAAGGACGGCACCGTGAGCGTCGGCGCCGTGGCCTCGCCCGCGTATTTCAAGCGCCGCCAGGGCGCGTCGCTCGAAGACTTCCTCATGCAGACCATCGCGCTCGCGCCCAAGCTGGCCGCGCGCCTTGCGAACGCGACGCTGATGGAGGGCGCCACCACCACCGGCAACTACGCCTACGACTCCAAGTTCTGCCGCGGCGACCGCTTCATGATGGTGGGCGATGCCTACGCCTTCGTGGACCCGATGTTCTCCTCGGGCGTGTACCTGGCGATGAACAGCGGCTTCGAGGCCGCGACCGCGGCCGACCATTGGCTCAAGGGCGAGGCGAAGGAGGCCGAGCGCGCCTTCCGCCACTACGAGAAGGTCATGAAGCACGGGCCGAAGATGTTCTCGTGGTTCATCTACCGCATCACCTCGCCGGCCATCCGCCGGCTCTTCATGAATCCGCGCAACGTGTGGCGCATGCAGGAGGCGCTCCTGTCCATCCTGGCCGGCGACCTGTTCCGCGACACGCCCATCGGCCCGCGCTTCTGGGGCTTCAAGGTGACGTACTACGCCTCGTGCATCGGCATCCTGCCGCAGGCCGTGAAGACCTGGGCATGGCGCAGGCGGAACCTGAAAGAGTCGCTGGAGGCAGCGAAAACCTGACGCGATGCCTTCGCGTCATCACCGTTCTCCCTGAGCCTGTCGAAGGGCTGGCGCCCGATCGGGCGAGGCTTCGACAAGCTCAGCCCGAACGGTGGTCGTAATTCCGCCCGAACGGTGGTCGTGACTCCGCCCGAACGGGAGTGATCGATCAGTCCGGCGTGACGGTGTGCTGGGCGAGCGCTTCGAGCGCGCGCACCAGTGCCGAGTGATCCTGCTGCCCATGGCCGAGCGCCGCGCAGGCGTTCATCAACTGCGCCGCACCCGCCGTCTGCGGCAGCGCAACGCCCAGCGAACGGGCGCTCTGCAGCGCGAGGTTCAGGTCCTTCTGGTGCAGCGCGATGCGGAAACCCGGCGCGAAGGTGCGCTTGATCATCCGCTCGCCGTGCACTTCGAGGATGCGCGAGCTCGCAAAGCCGCCCATCAGCGCCTGGCGCACCTTGGCCGGATCGGCGCCCGCCTTCGAGGCGAACAGCAGCGCCTCGCCCACCGCCGCGATGTTCAGCGCCACGATGATCTGGTTGGCCACCTTGCAGACCTGGCCGTCGCCCACGGCGCCCACCAGCGTGACGTTCTTGCCCATCTTGTCCAGCAGCGGCTTCACGCGCTCGAAGGTGCCTTCGTCGCCGCCGCACATGATCGTGAGGCTCGCGGCCTTGGCGCCCACTTCGCCGCCGGAGACCGGTGCGTCGATGTACCCGCAGCCCAGCGCCACGATGCGCTTGGCGAAGGCCTTGGTGGCGATCGGGTCGATGGAGCTGCAGTCCACCACGATCTTGCCGCGCGAGTCCTTCAGGCCCTCGGCCACGCCGTGCGTGCCCGGCTCGCCGAACAGCACCTTCTCCACGTCGGGCGTGTCCGGCACCATGATGAAGATGATGTCGGCCTGGCGCGCCACTTCGGCCGCCGAGGCGCAGATCTTCGCCTTCGAGATGAAGGGCTCGGGCGTGTTGCCCTGCGTGTTCACGAAGAGCTGGTGGCCGGCGTCGAGCAGGTGGCCCGCCATGGGCGCGCCCATGATGCCGAGGCCGATGAATCCGATTTTCTGGGGTGTGGTCGTCATGTCTCTTTTTCCAATCTGAAGTCGTGTCTTGTTGCCTGGCTTATTGCCTGTCTTCTTGCGTGAGCGCTTCGCGCCATCCGAGGCCGTCGACCGTGTCCTTGCGCGGCTTGTATTCGCAGCCGATCCAGCCGTCGTAGCCCAGCGCATCGATGTGCCTGAAGAGCCACGGGTAGTTGATCTCGCCCGTGCCCGGCTCGCCGCGGCCGGGGTTGTCGGCCAGCTGGATGTGGCCGATCTGCGCGAGGTGCTTGGTGAGCGTGTTGCCCAGTTCGCCCTCCATGCGCTGCGCGTGGTAGATGTCGTACTGCACCCTCAGGTTCGGCGAGCCCACCGCCTCGATCAGCGCGAGCGCCTTGTCGGTGCGGTTCAGGTAGAAGCCCGGAATGTCGAAGGTGTTGATCGGCTCGATCAGCATGCGGATGCCGGCCGCTTCCAGTTCCCGCGCGGCCAGGCGCAGGTTGTCGATCACCGTGCGGTTCACCACGTTGATGTCGGCGCCCTCGGGCACCTTGCCGACGAGGCAGTTGACCTGCGGGCAGCCGAGCGCGCTCGCGTAGTCGATCGCCATGCCGATGCCTTCGGCGAATTCGCCGGTGCGATCGGCCAGGCACGCGATGCCGCGCTCGCCCTTGTCCCAGTCGCCGGCGGGCAGGTTGTGCAGCACTTGCGTGAGGCCGTTGGTGCGAAGGGCTGCGGCGAGTTCCTTCTTCTCGAAGGGGTAGGGGAAGAGGTATTCCACTCCCTTGAAGCCCGCCTTGGCGGCGGCTTCGAAGCGTTGCATGAACGGCAGCTCGGTGAAGAGCATCGTGAGGTTGGCTGCGAACTTGGGCATGTGTGTCTCCGTGCTCAGTCCAGCATCTCGGCCGCCACCGCGGTGGGCGCATCGGCGGGGTGCTCGGCCAGCGGCTCGAACTCGGTGATGTTGTCGATCTCGGTGCCCATCGCGATGTTGGTCACGCGCTCCAGCATCACCTCGATGACCACCGGCACGCTGAACTCGGCCATGAGCGCTTCGGCGCGCTGGATGGCCGGCGCGATCTCTTCCTGCTTGTTCACGCGGATCGCCTTGCAGCCCAGGCCCTCGACGACCTTCAGGTGATCGACGCCGTAGCTGCTCTCGATGCCCGCGTCGGGGCCGGCGTTGATGTTGTCGAACGCGAGCTGCACGCAGTAGTCCATCTCGAAGCCGCGCTGCGCCTGGCGGATGAGGCCCAGGTACGAGTTGTTCACCACGATGTGGATGTACGGCAGCTTGAACTGCGCGCCCACGGCCAGCTCCTCGATCATGAACTGGAAGTCGTAGTCGCCCGAGAGCGCGACGATCTTGCGCGTCGGGTCGGCCGCGCGCACGCCCAGCGCCGCGGGAATGGTCCAGCCCAGCGGGCCGGCCTGGCCGCAGTTGATCCAGTGGCGCGGGTTGTACACGTGCAGGAACTGCGCGGCCGCGATCTGCGAGAGCCCGATGGTGCTCACGTAGCAGGTGTCGTTGCTGAAGTTGTTGTTCATGCACTGGTACACGCGCTGCGGCTTCATCGGCACTTCGTCGAAGTTGGTCTTGCGCAGCATGGTCTTCTTGCGCTCGATGCACGATTTGGCCCACTCGCGGCGGTCGGTGAGCTTGCCCGCGGCCTTCATTTCCTCGGCGACGGCGACGAACTGTTCGAGCGCGGCCTTGGCGTCCGAGACGATGCCGAAGTCGGGCGTGAACACGCGGCCGATCTGCGTGGGCTCGATGTCCACGTGCACGAATTTGCGGCCCTTGGTGTAGACGTCGACCGAGCCGGTGTGGCGGTTGGCCCAGCGGTTGCCGATGCCCAGCACGAAGTCGCTCGCGAGCATCGTCGCGTTGCCGTAGCGGTGGCTGGTCTGCAGGCCGCACATGCCGGCCATGAGCGGATGGTCGTCGGGAATCGCGCCCCAGCCCATGAGCGTCGGGATCACCGGCACGCCGGTGGCTTCGGCAAAGCGCACGAGCAGGTCGGACGCATCGGCGTTGATGACGCCTCCGCCGGCCACGATCAGCGGGCGCTCGGCGGCTTGCAGCATGCCGATGGCCTTCTCGATCTGGGCGCGCGTGGCGGCCGGCTTGTAGGGGGTGAGGGGCTCGTAGCTGTCGATGTCGAACTCGATCTCGGCCATCTGCACGTCGAAAGGTAGGTCGACGAGCACGGGGCCGGGGCGGCCCGAGCGCATCAGGTGAAAGGCCTGCTGGAACACCTGCGGCACCTGGCCGGGCTCGCGCACGGTGACCGACCACTTGGTGACGGGCTTGGAGATCGATTCGATGTCCACCGCCTGGAAGTCTTCCTTGTAGAGGCGCGCACGCGGCGCCTGGCCCGTGATGCAGAGGATCGGGATCGAATCGGCCCAGGCCGAGTACAGGCCCGTGATCATGTCGGTGCCCGCGGGGCCCGAGGTGCCGATGCACACGCCGATGTTGCCGGCCACCGCCCGCGTGTAGCCCTCGGCCATGTGCGAGGCGCCCTCGACGTGGCGCGCGAGGATGTGCGAGATGCTGCCGCGCTGGCGCAGCGCCGAATACATCGGGTTGATGGCCGCGCCGGGCACGCCGAAGGCCTGCGTGACGCCTTCTTTTTCCATCACAAGCACGGCGGCCTGTACTGCTTTCATCTTTGCCATGGACTGTCTCCGTTAAGTGACGTCCACTGTAGGAAGCGGGGGGCGTTCAAAGAAGACGGCTGGAGACCATAAAACCTATTCCGTGGCGGAATAACTGGCTACCATGGTCGCCGCCGGGCCGCCCCAAGGCGACCGCGCCCCCGTGGGGGGCAGCGATACACGCAGTGATGAGCGTGGGGGCAAGGAGTACTCATGGACAGACTGTTGGCAATGGAAATGTTCGTGCGCGTGGTCGAGACCGGCAGCTTCTCGAAAGCGGCGCGCGAATTCAACACCACGCAACCCACCGTGACCAAGCAGATCGCGGCGACGGAAACGCGGCTGAAGGTGCGGCTGCTCAACCGCAACACGCGCGGCGTGAGCCTCACCGAGCCGGGCGCGCTCTATTACGAGAAGTGCAAGACCATCGTGCGCGACGCGGAGGAGGCCGACAGCATCGTGCAGCTGCGGCAGAACCAGGCGCAGGGCCTCCTGCGCGTGGGCACCTCGGTGGCGTTCGGGCGGCGCGTGGTGGTGCCGCTCGCACTCGAATACATGCGCCGGCATCCGCAGGTGCAACTGGACCTGAGCTTCGAGGACCGCTACGTCGACCTCATCGCGCAGGGCATCGACGTGGCCATCCGCATGGGCAAGCTGGCCGATTCATCGCTGGGCGCGCGCTACCTCGGCGCGAACCCGTGGGTCATGGTCGCGGCGCCGGGCTACCTGAAGAAGCACGGTACGCCCAAGCGCGCGCAGGACCTGGGCGCGCACGTGGCGCTCATCTACAGCAGCGTGGTGGGCGACGAGTTCTGGCGCATGCACACGCCCAAGGGCGAGCCGGTGACGGTGCCGGTCTCGGGGCGCTTTCGCTCGAACAACCTCTCTGCCGTGCTGGCCGCCGCGCGCGACGGTCTCGGCATCGCGCTCATGCCGCGCTATGTGGCCAGCGAGTCGATGGCGGCGGGCAAGGTGGTCGCGGTGCTGGGCGACCACGCGCTGCCCGAGCAGGAGATCCACGCCGTGTTCCCGTCGCCCAAGCTGGTGCCGGGGAAGGTGTCGGGGTTCGTCGCGTTCCTGCAGGGGCGGTTCGACGAAGGCTGGTGGAGCGCTTAGCGCTCAGCCCTTGTGCTTGTGGTTCTCGGGCAGGACGGCGGGGTCGGCGGCTTCGGGCGCCTGCGGCGGCTCGATCACCTGGTGGCCGTTGCCCACGTGCCCCGAGTCCGCGAACAGGCTCCACGCCGCCATGAACAGCGCCGCGATCACCGGCCCGATCACGAAGCCGTTGATGCCGAAGATCGCCATGCCGCCGATGGTGGACATGAGCACGATGTAGTCGGGCATCTGCGTGTCCTTGCCCACGAGCACCGGGCGCAGGATGTTGTCGACCAGGCCGATCACGAACACGCCCACGAAAATCAGCACGCCCCCCTGCCAGAAGTGCCCCGTGGCCAGGAAGTAGATGGCCACCGGCCCCCAGATGAGCGCCGCGCCCACTGCCGGCAGCAGCGACAGAAAGGCCATCAGCACCGCCCACAAGAGCGCGCCCTGCACGCCCAGGAACCAGAAGGCCAGCCCGCCGATGGTGCCCTGCGCGATGGCCACCGCCACGTTGCCCTTCACGGTGGCGCGGATCACGGTGGTGAACTTGTTCAGCAGGTAGTGCGTGTGCGGCTTGGCGAGCGGCACGGCGTCGCGCATGGTCTTGGAGAGCGTGGCGCCGTCGCGCACCAGGAAGTACAGGAGGTACAGCATCACGAAGAAGCTGACGATGAAGTCGAAGGTGTTCTGCCCGATGGTCAGCGCCTGGCCCGCGATGAGCTGGCTGCCCTGGCCTGCGGCGGCCGAGATGCGGTCCTGCCAGGCCTGCATGTCGCCCAGGTTGAAGCGCTCGAAGATGTTGAGCAGCCACTGCGGCGTCGCGTTCAGGATCTGCTGGAAATACGCCGCGAAGTTGATCTGCCCCGAGCGGATGTTCTGCGTGACCAGCGCAATCTCCTGCACCAGCGACACGCCCACCATCGCCAGCGGCAGGATCACGATGAACAGACAGATGGCCAGCGTCGAGAGCGCGGCGGCGTTGCGCTTGCCGGGCATCTTCCTGAGCAGCCACTTGTAGAGCGGCGTGAACAGGATCGCCAGCGCCACGCCCCACAGCACCGCGCCGAAGAACGGCAGCAGCACCCAGACGAAAGCGGCGGTGACGGCGGCGAGCAGGGCGAGGAACACGCCGCGCTGGAGTTGGGGTGAATTCATAGGTGTCTCGGACTGTAGCCGAGCGCGGCGGCGCGATCCTGTCAGCGGGCACGCCCTTGTGCACCGCAGCGTCGTGGGAGGCCGCATCGGCGCCAAACCCCCGCCTGCCGGGGGCGGCGTGCTATGTCATCGATAGCGCGCCGCGGCACTAATGCACGGATGGCTTCAGCGTTTGGCGCGCGGCAGCGCGACCGGCGCCAGCGTGGCGCGCAGGCGGCTCGGCGCATCGGGCTCGGCGGCGGCGTCCACCTCGAGCGCGCGCTCGACGTTGCCGATGTGCTCGAGCATCAGGCGGCGCGCCTTGTCGGTGTCGCCTTCTTCGAGCGCCGCGACGATCGCGCCGTGCTCCGCGCACGACTGCCCCGCCTCGTGCTTGGACTGGTAGAGCGTGGCGGCGAGCGTGGTGCGCGCCGTGAGGTCGCGCAGCACATCGACCAGCAACTGGTGCCCCATCTGCTCGGCGAGGCACACGTGAAAGTCCGCCAGGAGGAAGGCGCGCGTGGCGGCATCGGCGCCTTCGATGGCGCGCTGCTCGTCGGCGATGTGGTCGCGCAGTTTGCGGATCACCTTGCCGAGCGGCCGGCCCTCGCTCTCGGCCAGGATGCCGGCCTCGACGATGCGGCGCGCCGAGAAGGCATCGCGCGCCTCCTCGGCCGAAGGCTCCACCACGTACCAGCCGCGGCGCGACTGCACCTCGACGAAGCCGCGCGCCTGCAGCTGCATGAGCGCCTCGCGCACCATCGTGCGGCTCACCGCGAAGTTCTCCGCCAGGGCCTGCTCGCCCAGCCGCTCGCCTGGCGCGAGCTTCTGCGCGAGGATGGCTTCGACCACGCGCTCGGCGATGGCGGTGGGGCTGACGTCGGCGGGCATATGTTTTTCAGTGGGCGGTGGAAGCTGCGGTGCCGGTGTGTACCACGGGCACATCGAGTGCCGCGGACGCTTCGGCCAGCGGCTCGTCGTCCGGCGAGTAGGTGCCGTCGAGCACCGCATGCGCGCGCTCGCGGTCGATGTCGCCTTCCCACGCGGCGATCGCCACCGTGGCCACGCAGTTGCCGATCAGGTTGCCCAGCGCGCGGGCGATGCCCATGAACCAGTCCACCGACAGCACCAGCACCAGGCCGATGGCGGGAATCGCCGGAATCGCGTGCAGCGTCGCGGCCAGCACCACGATGGCCGAGCCCGGCACGCCGTGCGCGCCCTTGGAAGTGACCAGCGCGATCGCAAGAATCGTGAGCAGGTCCGCCATCGAAATGGGCGTGTTGGTCGCCTGCGCGATGAACACCGCCGCGAGCGTGATGTAGATCGAGAACGCGTCGAGGTTGAACGAATAACCCGTCGGGATCACCAGCCCCACCGTCGAATCGCGGATGCCCATGCGGCGCAGCTTGGCCATGATCTGCGGCAGCACGCTGTCCGAGGAGGTGGTGGCGAACACGATGGTAAGTTCTTCGCGCAGGTACCGCAGCAGCTTCCAGAGGCTGAAGCCCGACAGGCGCATCACCAGCCCCAGCACCACGAACACGAAGATCAGCACCGCGCCGTAGAAGAGCGCCACCAGCATGCCCAGTTGCTTGAGCGAGCCGATGCCATACTGCCCCACCGTGAACGCGATGGCGCCCAGCACACCCAGCGGCGCGAGCTTGATGATGATCCCCATGATCTTGAAGAGCACCAGCGAGAGCGCATCCACCACCACCGCCACCGGCTTGCCGCGATCGCCCAGGAGCGACAGCGCGCAGCCGAACAGCACCGCGAACAGCAACACCTGCAGCACGTCGCCGGTCGCGAAGGCGTTGACCACCGTGGTCGGAATGAGCTTCATCAGGAACTCGACCGTGCCGCCGCTGGTGAGCTTGTCGGCGTTCGACGCGTAGGCGCTCATGGCGGCCGGATCGAGCTTGGCCGGGTCCACGTTCATGCCCGCGCCCGGCTGGAACAAGAAGGCCAACGCGAGGCCCATGGCCAGCGCGATGGTGGTAAGCACCTCGAAATAAATCAGCGCCTTGACGCCCACGCGCCCCACGCGCTTCAAGTCCCCCGCGCCCGCGATGCCGTGCACGACGACGCAGAACACCAGCACCGGGATGATCATCTTGATCAGCTTGATGAAGCCGTCACCCAGCGGCTTGAGCTTGACGGCGTACTCGGGCCAGAAGAGGCCGGCGAGCACGCCCAGCACCAGCGCGATGACCACCTGACCGAAAAGCGATTTGGCGAAGCGAGGCATGGGGAGTCTCCTGTCTTTATGGCTTGTCTAGAGTTGCATGCAAGGATCGCTTTTTCTTGCATGCAAGAAATGTAGGCAAGAACGTGCAGGGGCTGGCAGAGGGTATTCCCGGTCGTTGGAGGAGTGCGTGTGGCGCGACTTGAGGGTATCGGCAGCCGATGCTTTTTGGATCCGTCGGGCTCGGCGGACCAACTGTCTCGTACGCTTGGCGCATTGGACTTCCACCTCACGCAGTGACATGCATGCCATCCTCATCCACGGCTTGGGTCGCACGCCCTTGTCCATGCTGCTGCTTGCCAAGCGCTTGCGTTCCCAAGGAATGACCACCCACCTCTTCGGCTATTCAGCCGCGTTCGAAAGCTGGGACTCGTGCGTCGGACGCTTCTGCGGATTCATCGCCGCACGCACGAACGGCGAGCGCTTCATCGTCGTCGGCCATTCGTTGGGATGCGTCTTGACGCGGGCGGTGCTGCCCAGATTGCCCCATGCGCCAGAGCTCGGGATTTTTCTGGCGCCACCGAGCATGGCATCCAGCTTGGCCATCAAGCTGTCGAGGCTGTGGGTGTTCAGGCTGCTGACGGGCGAGATGGGTCAACTGCTCGCAAGACGCGACTTCATGGACGCCTTGCCCGTGCCCGACATTCCCTTGCGCGTGTACGCCGGCACCAAGGGGCCGCGTGGCCGGTGGATGCCGTTCGGCGATGAACTGAACGACGGCATCGTCTCGGTGAAGGAGGTTCAGCTGGGATCGATCCCGGTTCAACTGCTTCCGACCATCCACACCCTCATCATGAATTCGCGCCAGGTGACCGCCGATATCGTGGAGGCCTTGAAGTAGCGTCCCTCAAAGGCAGAGCGGCTTGTAGTTGAACTGTTCCGCCGCAACAAACTGAATTCCCACCAACCGCTGCCGCTCGCACTCCCGCTTGAACCCCGCCGTGCAGACCAGCCTGCCGCGCACATCCACCGCCCGCACGATGCCGAAGTTCTTCATCCTGCGCGTATCCACCACGGCACTGGTGAGAGTCTCTAGGTAAGGCACTTGCGGAAAGTACCTGTCGAAGACCCGCTCGCCGCTCGCGAGGTCCTTCTCCACCGTGTACTCCGAGCGCTCCATGTCCAGCACCGGCAGCCACGTCGAGGTGAGCATGAACGCGTACGACTTGCGCGCCGGCTGCCGGTCCGGCTGCAGCATGGTCACCGGGATGCAGCGCACCGCCATGCCGGCCGCGCGGCACACCTGCGCGAAGCGCGCCGAGACCAGCCAGCCGGCCATGGCGTAGTCGAAATCGACCGCGCCGTGACTGGCGCGGTACTCGTACGCGGCGGTAATGGCGAAGCGATCGGGGTTCGGGTCGAAAGGGTCCCATTGCCACTCGTGGCTGAGGTCGCCCGCCAGCAAGGGCGGGCAGCCGTGCGCCTTGCTGGTGTCGTCGTATTCAAGGACGTAGTGGCAGCCGCTCATGCGCGGCCGTCCGTCGCGATGCAGGCGTGCCCGACCGCCGCCATCTGCGCCAGCTGCACCACCGCCTGCGCGAAGAGCGCGGGCTGCGCCTCGAAGGTGAAGCGCGTGTGCGCGGGCAGATCGAGCGCGTCGGCGCCTTCGGGCGTGAGGGTGAGCGCAAGGCCGTCGTCGCGCACCGCGAGCACCAGGACCTCGCCGCTGCAGGCCAGGTCCTGGCTCGTGCGCTCCAGGTACAGCGCGTCTTCTTCCAGGATTCCGGTGGAGGTCTTGCCGCAGACGATGTGCAGCACGTCCAGCGGCTCGCCCAGCGAGGCGAAGCCGAGCGTGAGCCAGAGCAGGCCGTCGCTGTCGTCGTCTTCGCCGCCGATGAAGAGTTCGACCACGTCGAAAACGGTGGCGACAGGGTCGGGCGCGGCGTGGTTCATTCCGGATTGATCGAGGGCTTCCGCGGCGACTCTAGGAGGCCGGCGGTCGGTCCGCCAGTGTCGAAAGTCACCCCACTCGGACCGCGGGCATGGCGGCCTTTCGCATCGCGCTCGTACCATGCCCGCATGCGAACACTCCCACTCCCCACCGGCGGCCAGATGCCGGTCCTGGGCCTCGGCACCTGGCGCATGGGCGAGGTGGCCTCTCGCCGCGCGGCCGAGGTCGCCGCGGTGCGCGAAGCGATCGTGCTGGGCTACCGGCTCATCGACACCGCCGAGATGTACGGCGAAGGCGGCGCCGAGACCGTGCTCGGCCAGGCCATCGGCGAGGCGCTGCGCGCGGGCGACGTGCGGCGCGATGAGCTCTTCATCGTCAGCAAGGTCTACCCGCACAACGCGAGCCGCCGCGGCACGCGCGAGGCCTGCGAGCGCAGCCTCACGCGGTTGGGGCTCGATGCCATCGACCTCTACCTGCTGCATTGGCGCGGCAGCCATGCGCTGCGCGAAACGGTCGAGGCGATGCATGCGCTCGTGGCCGATGGGCGCATCGCGCACTGGGGCGTGAGCAACTTCGACACCGACGACATGCAAGAGCTGGAGGGTGTCATCGGCGGCGGCCCGGGCTGCGCGGCGAACCAGGTCTATCTGTCGCTCGGTGAGCGCGGTCCGGAGTTCAGCCTGTTGCCGTGGCTGTGCGAACGCGGCATGCCATTGATGGCCTACAGCCCGATCGACCAAGGTGCATTGGCCGATGACGATGGGCTCGGTGAATTGGCGCAGCGCCTGGGCGTGAGCGCCGCGCAGCTCGCATTGGCCGCGGTGATCGCGCGGCCCGGCGTCGTCGCGATTCCGAAGGCCGTGCGCAGCGTGCACCTGAAAGAAAACCTCGCCGCCGCCGAGCTGACGCTCGATGCCGCGACCCTCGCCGAGCTGGACCGCCTGCACCCGCCGCCGCGGCGCAAGATGCCGCTGGCGATGATCTGATTTCTTCCTAGTGCGCCTCGGCCTGCTTGGCCGCGGCGATAACCGCCTGCTCGTCGTGCTTCGCGCCGTTGAGGAACAGGTTCAGCAACACCGCCGCGATCGACGCCAGCAGGATGCCCGACTCGATCAGCGAGTGGATCGCGTGCGGCATCCACTGCTTGAAGTTCGGCGCGATCAGCGGAATCATGCCGACGCCGATCGACACCGCGACGATCATCGCGTTGTGGCGATTCGTCTTGAAGTCCACGCCCGAGAGAATGCGAATGCCGGTGGCCGCGACCATGCCGAACATCACGAGGCCCGCGCCGCCGAGCACCACGGTGGGCAGCGACTCCACGAGCGCGGCCATCTTGGGCAACAGGCCCAGCACGATGAGGATCACGCCGCCCGCCACGCACACATAGCGGCTCTTGATGCCGGTGACGGCCACGAGGCCCACGTTCTGCGAGAAGCTGGTGTACGGAAAGGTGTTGAAGACGCCGCCGATGAGCGTGCCCAGGCCGTCGGTGCGCAGGCCCTTGGCCAGGTCCTTCTGCGTGATCTTGCGGTCGGTCATGTCGCCGAGCGCGAGGAACATGCCGGTGGATTCGATCATCACCACAATCATGATCAGCGTCATCGTGAGGATCAGGATCGGGTCGAACTGCGGCATGCCGAAGTGAAAGGGCAGCACGATATCGACCCAGGCGGCCTTGCCGACTTTCTCGTAGGTCATGAGGCCGGTGACCGAGGCCACCACGGCACCGATCACGATGCCCAGCAGCACCGAGATGTTGGCGACGAAGCCCTTGGCGTACTTCACGATCAGAAGGATCGACACGAGCACCAATGCGGCCACGCCGAAGCCCGAGAGGTCCGCGTACTTGGGGTTGGGCACAGTGGGCATGATCGCGAAGCCCTTGGGCACCGCGGGAATCGAGCTGCCCGGCGACGTCACTTCGGCGAGCCACTTCGCATACACCGGGTCGACCAGCGCGGGCGCCGTCGGGCCCACCGGGTTGCCGAAGATCCAGTTGATGCCCACGCGCATCAGGCTGATGCCGATGACCGCGATGATCGTGCCCGTGACCACCGGCGGAAAGAACCGCAGCATGCGGCTCACCAGCGGCGCGATGAGGATCGACACCACGCCCGCGCCGATGATGGCGCCGAAGAGCAACTGCGCGCCGTTCTGCCCGGGGTTGGCATTGGCGATGGCCACCATCGGCGCAACCGATGCGAAGGTCACGCCCATCATCACCGGCAGCTTGATGCCGAAGAACTGCGTGGCGCCCAGCGCCTGGATCAGCGTGGCGATGCCGCAGCAAAAGAGGTCCGCCGAAATCAGCAGCGCGACCTCGTCGGGCGAGAGCTTGAGCGCGCGGCCGACGATCAGCGGCACCGCGACGGCGCCCGCGTACATCACCAGCACATGCTGCAGGCCGAGGGCCGCGAGCTTGCCCGAGGGCAGGCGCTGGTCCACCGGGTGGACTGTTGAAGCAGCGGAAGAATCGGAAAGGGTCTCGGCCGTCATCGTGTATCTCCTGGCGCAGCAAGGGGAGAGAAGGCGCGGACGGCGCATCGTTTCGCGGCGTCCACAAAGTGTGTACGCGAAACTGTATACAATTTATGCGGCAATACGGATGCAGGAAAACCCGCATCGCCCGCGCGCAATGGTGTCGGGCTGTTTCCTGCGTTTAGGCGAGCAATGCCTTGACCAGATCCAGCTGCCGGTCGGGCTTGTCGGTGCCCAGCTCCAGGCTCGCCTCGATGCGCTCGAGGTGCTCGGTCATGCAGGCCACGGCGCCTTCCACGTCGCCCTTGCGGCAGATGCGCAGGAAGTCGGAGTGCTCGTCCGACGAGCAGTGCGGATCGTTCGACGAGTGATACAGCATCGCGATCAGCGAGCTGCGCGCCACCAGCTCGCGCACCAACTCGGTCAGCGTGTGGTTGCCCGTGGCCTCGGCCAGCGCAACATGAAAGTCGCCCAGCACCTTCTCGCGCACCGTGCCCATCGCGGGGCTCTGGCGCAGCGCGGTGCGCTCGAACTTGATGTGCTGCTCCAGCACCTGGTAGTCGCGCGGCCGCGCATTCGCGATGAACAGGCGCACCACTTCGCTCTCCAGGATGCGGCGCACCGCGAACACCTCGCGCGCCTCCTGCACCGTGGGCTGCGAGACGAAGGCGCCCTTGTCGGGAATCATCTCGATGAGCTTGTCCTTCGACAGCATCAGCAGCGCCGCGCGCACCTTCGTGCGGCTCACCGAATAGACCCGGCCCAGCGCCTCTTCGCGCAGCCACGTGCCGGGCGGCAGGCGCTTCTCGACGATGGCGGTGGCGATGTCCTGGGCGATGCGCTCGATGGAGCTTCCCTTGCCAACGGCTACACCGTTCTCGGCCGGCGCGGCGATGGTTTCGGGAAGGGCAGGGGATTTGGAGCTGGCGCGGGGCATGCGGAGATTGTGGCTCAGCGTTCGATGGCTCTGCGTGCGCCCACGCGCATCACCCGCGCAGCGTGAAGCCTTCGAGCGCGCCCGTCATGGTCTTGGGCAGCGGCCGCGCGAGCTCGCCGCGCTTGCTGGTCTTGAGTTTCAGTGTGACGAGCGATTCGATGAGCTTGGTTCCTGCGGCCACGCCGTCGATCACCGGCACGCCGAGCAACTCGCCGATGTGTTCGCACAGGTCGGTCATGCCGGCGCAGCCGAGCACGATGCAGTCGGAGCCGTCTTCTTCCAGCGCGCGCCGGCATTCGTCGACGATGCGTTCGCGCGCATGCGAGCCCGGCTCTTCGAGTTCGAGCACCGGCAGCTCGCAGGCGCGCACGTTGGCGCAAAAGCGCTCCATGCCGTAGATCTCGGCCAGGTGCCACGCTTGCCCCATCGTGCGGCCGAGCGTGGTGACCACGCTGAAGCGGCTGCCGATCATGCTGGCCAGATGCATCGCCGCTTCGGCGATGCCGACCACCGGTCCACGCGCGAGTTCGCGCGCGGCCTTCAGGCCCGGGTCGCCGAAGCAGGCGATCACGTAGCCGTCGATGCCCTCGCGCTCGCCCGCGGCGATCTCTTGCAGGAGGCCGGGCACGGCCAGCGCCTCGTCGTAGTGGCTCTCGATGGAGACCGGCCCCATGGCCGGGCTCACCGCGACGATCTCGGTGCCGGCGTGCGCCACCGCGCGGGCGCAGGCGCCGATCTTCTCGGTCATGCTCCAGGTGGTGTTGGGATTGATGATCTTGATGCGCACGGCGCGGCCCTTTCTTTCTCTTTCAGTGTTTCAAGTCTTGTTGTTGCGGTTCAGCAGCACGTAGAGCACGAAGCCCAGGCCCATGCCGATGAACCACGCATAGTTCGCGCCACCGCGCAGCACCGGCACCATCACGCACAGGATGGGCACGAGCGCCGAGGGCACCAGCGCCTGGATCGCCTTCGGGTTGTAGCCGTTGCTGTACCAGTACTTGCCCTCTTTGCTCATGGTGTAGAGCGCATCGACGTCGATGTATTGCTTGCGAACGATGTAGTAGTCGGCAATCAAAATGCCGAACAGCGGCCCGATGAACGAGCCCAGCACATCGAGCGTGTAGTGAATGACTTCGGGGCTGTTGTACAGGTTCCAGGGCGTGAGAAACACCGAGCCCACCGCGGCGATCATGCCGCCCGTGCGCCAGCTGATGTGCTGCGGCGCCACGTTGGAGAAGTCGAACGCCGGCGAGACGAAATTGGCCACGATGTTGATGCCGATGGTGGCGATCATGAAGGTCAGCGCGCCCAGCACGACGGCGGTGGTGCTGTCGATCTTGCCCACGGTGTGCACCGGATCGGTGATGAGTTCACCGAAAACGGGCAGCGTGGCCGCGGTGGTGATCACCGTCAGCAGCGAGAAGAACACGAAGTTGATGGGCAGGCCCCAGAAGTTGCCCTTCTTCACCGCATCGAAGCTCTTGCCGTAGCGCGAGAAGTCGCCGAAGTTGAGCATCGGGCCGCTGAAGTAGCTCACCACCAGCGCAATGGCCGAGAGCATCACCGGCAGCGCGTCCCAGCCCTGGAACTTGATGCCGCCCAGGTTCAGGTCGATCTTGCTCCAGCCGGCCTTCCACACCAGCCAGCCGCACAGCACGGCCATCACCACGTACACCGCGGGCCCCGCCCAGTCGATGAACTTGCGGATGGCTTCCATGCCGTGCCAGAACACGAAGGCCTGCAGCACCCACATGACCATGAACGCCACCCAGCCCAGCGTCGAGAGGCCCACGAAGCCGTGCTGCGCCACGTCGGCATAGGGCGCCAGGTTCGGGAACATGTGCAGCGCCAGCACCATGAAGGCGGCCGACGCGAGATACGTCTGCACGCCGTACCAGGCCACCGCGATCAGCCCGCGGATGATGGCCGGAATGTTCGCGCCCAGCACGCCGAAGGGCGCGCGGCACACCACCGGGTAGGGCACGCCCGTCACCTGGCTGGGCTTGGCCACCAGGTTGCAGAAGAACTGCACGATCACGATGCCCACCAGCAGCGACACCAGCACCTGCCAGCTCGAGAGGCCCAGCGCGAACAGGCTGCCGGCCGTGATGTAGCCGCCCACGCTGTGCACGTCGGACATCCAGAACGCGAAGATGTTGTATTGGCCCCAGGTCTGCTTCTTCAGCGGCGCGAGGTCCTCGTTGGTCAGGCGCGGGTCGTAGCCGGGCTTGATGAGGGCATTCGATTCCGCGTGCGGCGCAAGGCCCGCTTCGCTGGCCCCGGCGGGGGCGTGGCTGACGACTGTGCTCATGGTCTTTTCCTCGTGCAGAAAGTGTTTGAGAGAAGCCCGCTTTTTGACGCAAATATCGCGCCACATATCGAGTGCGTTATTTGTATACAAAAATTGAACGCAATCAAGACCATTCGGGGAATCATATATCCGTAGATTCCCTGATGCACGCGCCGGGCGCGCCAAAGAAAAAGCGCCATGGCCCGCGAAGGGCCATGGCGCCTGGCGCCCCGAAGCGGCGTCTTGCGCGACTGCGCTATTGCGCTACTGCGCCGCCACCTTCACGAACACCGGGTTCGAATAGAACCACAGGTCGCTGTAGTTGCGCGCGTTGATCGCGTTGAAGCGCGCCACGTTGTCCGCGCCGGTCGTCTGCGCGTCGAACAGCGGCTCGCCGCCCGCCGTTTCGTTGGGCACGTCGGTGCCCAGGTTCGTGCCGCGCAGGCGGAAATACTGGTTGCCTGCCGCCTTCACCGTGTAGCTCACCGAGAAGTAGCCGTCGGCCTCCAGCTTCCAGTCGCTGCGCGTGAAGCGCTTGACCACGCGGGTCGACGGGTTGGTGTCGCGCGCGTAGCCCGGCGTGCCCGGTGCCTCGCGGCCGGTCACGTCGCCCGCGATGAGGTCGACATGATCCACGACCGGCTTCACGTTGGCCAGGACGCCGCTGCCCAGCTGGAACTCGTAGTTGTTGCGCTCGGGGCTCCTGAAGCGGATGGTGATCTTCAGGTCTTCGCCCGGCGCGGCCGCCACTTCGGCGCCCATCTCGCCCGCGGCCTTGGCGCTCTGCACCTTGAAGTCGAGCGCGTCGATCAGCCCGCCGTTGACCGCGAAGAGCTTGCCCGAGCGAAACGCCGCGAGCAGCGACTTCGGGTCCCTGATGTCGCCCCAGAGGTGGTTCTTCGCGTACTCGCCCGGCGCGTAGCCGCTGCTGTACTGGCCTTGCGACACGGTGAAGTGGTAGTCCGAATCGGCCACGTTCCAGATGTGGCGGCCTTCGGAGAGCAGCGCGTCCCAGGTGCCGCCGAGTTTCGCGACCAGGTAGTCCACGCCGCCATAGGTGCGAGAGGGCAGGTTGGCCGGCGTGTAGGCGCTGTTGTAGCCGCCGCGGTCGGGCTCCATCTGGTTGCCGACCATGCCCTCGAGCGAGAACACGATGTTCGGTGCGGCATCGTTCATCTCGCGCAGCTGGGCGATCGTGTACTTGCCCGGATTGCGCGAGGGATGGTTGATCTGCAGGTAGCTCGTCTCGGGGTAGTTCTTCTTGAGCCAGGCGATCGCCGCGAGCACGTCGGCATGCGTGGAGAAGGCCTTGGTGTCCCTGGCGTTCCAGGCGGCGACGTCCTCGGGCGCGAAGAGCGCGGCGGCGCGGTCGGTGAAGAGGTATTCGAACTGGCTCACGGCCTTGAGCGCGGAGGCCGACATCGGGTCGTCCGTGAGGATGCCGACGTTGCCGTGGTCGTGCGTGGGCATGTCCCACTCGAAGGACGAGAAGATCGTCTTGTCCGCGTACTTGCCGCCGGCCTGCAGCGCCTTGATGCGGGGCACTTCGTACTTGGCCATGCCTTCGGAGAAGGGAATCTGCGCAGGCAGCTTCTTGCCATCGTTGTCGTACGAAGACAGGCGCAGGTGGTTGGAAAGCACGGCCCAGTCGAGCCCGAACTTGTCGAAGGCCTTGGCCAGCACCTGGTCGAGCGTGGAGATCTGCTGCGTGTCGTCCGACTGCATGGTGTGGATGTGCAGGTCGCCGACGGTCCAGCGGCCGGTCGGCTCGGTGGGCGGTGCCGGTGGCGCGGGCGGCACGGACGGCGGCGCGGGTGGCTGTGCGGCAGGCGCGGGCGCCGGCGCTGCCGGAACGATGGGCAGCCCGGCGAACGGATTGCCGCCGCCGGAGCCGCCGCCGCAAGCGGTCAGCGCGGCCGCGGCGAGCGCGAGGGTGGAGAAGAGGACAGCGGGGGCAGCGGCGGTACGGGAAGCGAGCAGATGAGATTTCATGACGGCAGACATGGCGACGGCCAGCAAGGCTGGCCGTCGCTTGAGGGTTTCAGAAGAAACCGGAGTCTGGAATGCTGTCGTGACGCGGCGATGAAAGTGAGGTGAAAGGTTTGAACGGGAAATGCCGCAGTCCAAGCCGCAAGAACGCTCGCTACAGTGAACGGCCGGCAGACGTCTCCTGCCAGAAAAAGGACAACGCGTGCGACACCTTCTCCCATCGATTCTTGTCGCGGCCCTCGCGACCCTTTCCTTGAGCGCGGCCGCGCAACCGATCACCAGCGAAAGCTGCAACGCCAAGCGCGAGGCCATCGAGCGCGACATCGACGCGGCCAAGGCCAAGGGGCAGGCGCAGCGCGTGCGCGGCCTGGAGCGCGCGTTGAGCGCCAACCAGCGCAACTGCAGCGAAGAGCGCCTGCAGGCCGAGCACCGCAAGCGCGTCAAGGCGCAGGAGCGCAAGGTGGCCGAGCGGCAGCGCGAACTGGCGCAGGCCAAGGAGAAGGGCCGCGCCGACAAGATCGCGCAGCGCGAGAGCAAGCTGCGCGAGGAAGAGGCAGAGCTCGAAAAACTGAAGGCCGCCCGCTGAAGCGTGCGGGCGGCCTCGAGGCTTGCGGGGCTCAGGCCAGCAGGTCGCTCAGCGTGCGCGCCACCACCTTGGTGGCGCGGCGCAGGTCTTCGAGCACCACGCGCTCGTCGCTGCGCTTGGCGTGCGACTCGAGCACCGTGCGCGGTCCGGCGCCGTAGATCACGCCCGGAATGCCCGCTTCGCCGTAGAGGCGCACGTCGGTGTAGAGCGGCGTGCCCATGGCCTTGACCGGCTCGCCGAACAGCTCGCCGCCGTGCTTCTGGATCGCATCGACCAGCGGCTTGTTGCCCGCGAGCGGCTTCATCGAATTGGCCAAGAGCAGGCGCTTGATGTCCACCGTGATGCCGGCACTCTCTGCGGCCGCATCGGCGATCACCTTGCGGATCGTGGCTTCGACCTCGACCGGGCTCTCCTCGGGGATCATGCGGCGGTCGAGCTTGAACACCACCTTGCCGGGCACGACGTTGGTGTTGGTGCCGCCTTCGATGCGGCCGACGTTCAGGTACGGGTGCGTGATGCCCTCGACCTTCGAAGTGACCTCCTGGTAGAGCGCGTTCTGCGCGTAGAGCGCGTTGAGGATCTTCACCGCGCCCTGCAGCGCATCGACGCCGGTGGTCGGAATGGCGGCATGGGCCATCTTGCCGTGCACCGTCACCTCCATCTGCAGGCAGCCGTTGTGGGCCGTGACCACTTCGTAGCTGAAGCCGGCCGCGATCATCAAGTCGGGCTTGGTCAGGCCCTTCTCGAGCAGCCAGCCCGGGCCGAGGATGCCGCCGAATTCTTCGTCGTAAGTGAAGTGCAGTTCGACGCTGCCCTTGGCGGGCTTGGCGACCGCTTCGAGCGCGCGCAGTGCGAAGGTGAAGCTCGCGAAGTCGCTCTTGCTCACTGCGGCGGCGCGGCCGTAGAGGCTGCCGTCGGCGATCTCGCCGCCGTAGGGGTCGTGCGTCCAGCCTTCGCCGGGGGGCACCACGTCGCCGTGGGCATTGAGCGCGACCGTCAGGCCGCCGCTGCCGTACTGGCGGCGCACGATCAGGTTGGTGATCGATTCGAGGCCGTAGTCCTTCACCTCCTGCGCGGGCACGGCGTGCTTCTCGGCATCGAGGCCGAAATCCTTGAGCAGCTCGGCCGTGCGCTCGGCGTGCGGCGCGTTGTTGCCGGGCGGGGTGTCGGTGGGCACGCGCACGAGTTCCTGCAGGAACTTCACTTCCTCGTCGAAGTGGGCGTCGATCCAGGCGTCGAGCTTGGCGTAGTCGGTCATGGTTGTTCTTTTGAAAGTCAATGAGCTTGTTCAGCGGCGAGGTCGGCCAGCAGGTTCTGGAAGGCCTGCACCGCGAGCTGGATGTCGTCGTTGGTGCTCGATTCGAGCGGGTTGTGGCTGATGCCCGAGTTGATGCCGCGCACGAAGAGCATGGCCTGCGGCATCACCTCGTGCAGCTTCATCGCGTCGTGGCCCGCGCCGCTTGGCATGCGGAAAAGCGGAATGCCCAGCGCATCGACCGCCTTCTCCCAGCGCTGCTGCCAGTCGGGCGCGCTCGGCGCGGCCGAGGCGCGCATGCTTTCCTCGATCTCCAGGCGCACGCCGCGGCGCTCGCAGATGGCCTTGAGTTCGGCCAGCACGTCGTTGGTGAGCGCATCGCGCTGCGCGTTGTTCGGGGCGCGCATGTCCAGGCTGAACTTGCAGCGTCCCGGCACCACGTTGATGGAGCCGCTGGGCACTTCGAGCATGCCGACGGTGCCGACCGAGTCGCCGTCTTTCGCGGCGCGCTGCTCGGTGTAGAGGATGAGTTCGGCCACCGCGGCGGCGGCGTCGCGGCGGCGGTCCATCGGCGTGGTGCCGGCGTGGCTGGCCGTGCCGATCACTTCGCCCACGAAGCGCACGCCGCCGTTGATGGCGGTGACGATGCCCAAGGGCAGGTCGAGCTCGGTGAGCACCGGGCCCTGCTCGATGTGCACCTCGACGAAGCCGAGGTAACGCGCCGGATCGCGCTGGATCTTCGGAATGTCTTCTTGCTTCAGGCCCGCGTGCTGCATGGCCTCGCGCATGGTGATGCCGTCGGCGTCCTTCTGGTCGAGCCAGCGCTGGTCGAAATGGCCGATGAGCGCGCCCGAGCCGAGGAAGGTGGCCTTGTAGCGCTGGCCTTCTTCTTCCGCGAAGCCGACCACCTCGAAGGCGAAGGGCAGGCGCTTGCCTTGCCGCGCGAGTTCGCGCACGCAGGCGATCGGCACGAAGATGCCCAGGCGCCCGTCGTACTTGCCGCCGTTGCGCACGGTGTCGTAATGCGAGCCGGTGAGCAGGGTCTTGGCATCGGGCGTCGCACCTTCGTAGCGGCCGACGACGTTGCCCACGGCGTCGATGTGCACCGAGTCGAAGCCCACGTCGCGCATCAACGCGCTGATCTGCGCGGCGCAGGCGCGGTGCGCATCGGTGAGGTAGGTGACGGTGAGCTGGCCCTTCTCGGCATAGCCCGCGTCGGTGTGTGCCGAGAGCTGTTCCTGCCAGTCCCACACGTCGTTGCCGAGCGAGACGTCGGCGGCGAACTTGTCGTTCAGGCGGATCTCGGCGATGCGGTGGATGTTGCGCAGCGCTTCGCCGAGTTCGAATTCAGGATGGTTGAAGAGACGCCGCTCGAAGGTGTCGATGATCTCGCGCTTTGCGAGGCCTGTGCCGCGCGGGCCGCGCACCGCGAGGATGAACGGAAAGCCGAACTTCGCGTTGTAGTCGGCGTTGAGCTTCTGGATCTTCGCGAACTCCTCGGGCGTGCAGTCGGTCAAGCCCGCCTTGCTCTGCTCGTTGGTCGATTCGGCCGTGAGCGTCTTGCTCACCATGGCCTTGCCTGCGAGCTCGGGGTGGGCGCGGACGAGGCCGATCTTCTCTTCGTTCGACGATGCGGCCAGCGCCTGCACCAGGGCGTGCTTCAGGTGCGCGAGCGAGCGGAACGGGCGCGCGGCGAGCGCGCGCTGCGCGATCCACGGCGAGTGTTCGTAGATGCCGTCGAGCAGCGCGACGGCTTCGGCCGGCACGGCGGCGTTGAGTTGGGAGAGGGTGAGGCTCATGGTCAGCTTCCTGTGACGGCCGATGCGGCGCCGGATGTGAAGGGATGCGCCTGCTTCCAGTGCCGCGCGATGTCCACGCGCCGGCAGACCCACACGCGGTCGTGCTGCGCGATGTGGTCCAGAAAGCGCTGCAGCGCGGTGATGCGGCCGGGCCGCCCGAGCAGGCGGCAGTGCATGCCGATGCTCATCATCTTGGGGCTGTTGTCGCCGCTCGCGTCGCCCTCGGCGTAGAGCGCGTCGAAGGTGTCCTTCATGTACTGGAAGAAGGGGTCGGCGTGCGAGTAGCCCTGCGGCAGCGCGAAGCGCATGTCGTTCACGTCGAGCGTGTAGGGCACGATGAGCTGCGGCACCACGCTGCCGTCGGTCTTCTGCACCTTCATCCAGAACGGGAGGTCGTCGCCGTAGTAATCGCTGTCGTACTCGAAGCCGCCGTAGTCGGCCACCAGGCGCCGGGTGCGCGGGCTGTCGCGGCCGGTGTACCAGCCGAGCGCGCGCTCGCCGGTGAGCTTTTCGATGGCTTCCATGCCCAGGCGCATGTGCTCGCGCTCGGTGGCTTCATCCAGGTTCTGGTAATGGATCCAGCGCCAGCCGTGGCAGGCGATCTCGTGGCCCAGTTCCTTGAAGGCGGCGGTGAGCTCGGGGTAGCGCTGAAGCGCCATGCCCACGCCGAACACGGTGAGCGGCAGGCCGCGCTTCTCGAACTCGCGAAGGATGCGCCAGACGCCCGCGCGCGAGCCGTACTCGTAGATGCCTTCCATGCTGATGTGGCGGTCCGGGTAGCTGGCCGGATTGAACATCTCCGAGAGGAACTGCTCGGAGCCCGCGTCGCCGTGCAGCGTGGCGTTCTCGCCGCCTTCCTCGTAGTTGAGGACGAACTGCACCGCGATGCGCGCGCCGCCCGGCCACTGGGCATGCGGCGGGTTGCGGCCATAGCCGACGAGGTCGCGCGGGTAGGGCAGGGTGGTGTCGTAGACGGTCATGGTGTGGATCAGGACAGCGCGAGGGAGATGTCGTTGGTGGGAACCTTGCGGTCGAAGGTAAGGTTCGCCTCGACGTGTTCCAGGTGTTCGGTCATGAGGCGCACGGCGCGTTCTTCGTCGCGCGCGGCCAGCGCCTTCACGATGTCCGCGTGCTCGTCGTTGGAGTGCTCGGCGGCGCTGGTGCTCTGGTACATGAGCGTGATGAGGGCGCAGCGCGAGATGAGTTCGCCCAGGATCTGCGCCAGCACCGTGTTGCCCATGAGCTCGGCCATGCGCACGTGGAAGTCGCCCAGCAGCTCGGTGCGGCCCGAGATGTCTTCGCCGGACACGGCGGATTTCTCGAGCGCGACGTGTTCCTTCAGCGCCTTGATCTTGGCGGGCGTGACGGTTCGCACGAACTCGCGCGTCATCTCCGCCTCGAGCATGCGGCGCACCGCGAACACCTGCTTGGCCTCGTCCACCGCCGGGGCAGCGACGAAGGCGCCGCGCGCGGGTTCCAGGCGAATGAGCTTGTTCTGCGAGAGCTGGAAGAGGGCCTGCCGCACCAGCGTGCGCGAGACGCCGAAATGATCGGCCAGCTTCTGCTCGGCGAGCTTGGTGCCGGGCTGCAGGCGGTGCTCGACGATGGCCTTCGTGAGGGCATCGACGATCGAACGGGTGGTGGAGGACTCCATGTTTTTCATGATAGACCCAAAGCCGGTAACTGTATACACTTTTGTCCACCGGAATTTCCCGCACCCGATTCGAGCCCATCGCTCGATCTTTCTCGATCTTTGAAGGAGCGCCCCATGGGCTTGAGCACTCACGTACTGGACACGATGCACGGCGGCCCCGCGGCCGGCATGGAAGTGGCGCTGTACACCACCGACGGCGATGCCGCCACGCTGGTGAAGCGCTTCACGCTGAATTCGGACGGCCGCAGCGACGGTCCGCTCTACGACAACAATTCCATCAAGGTCGGCACCTACCGCCTGGTGTTCGACGTGGCGGGCTATTTCAAGGCGCGCGGCGTGAAGCTGCCCGAGCCCAATTTCCTGAACAGGGTGTCGCTGGATTTCGGCGTGGCGCACACCGACCAGCACTACCACGTGCCGCTGCTGGTGAGCCCGTGGAGCTACTCCACGTACCGCGGCTCCTGAGGTCAGTCGCCTTGTTGCTGACCTTCGGTGAGCGTGTCGAGCTGGAATCGACCGCTCTTGTCCCAGAGCCAGGTGTCGGTCCACGTCACTGCGCCCAGGCGCGTGGCGGCCGGGAAGGGTGCGGCCTGCAGCACGGCGCGTTCGATCTCGGCGATGACCTCGGGCGCATGCTGCGGCGCGCGCAGCCAGTGCATCGAGACCACCTTGCCGCCGGTGTCCAGGTTCACCTGCAGCGTGCCGACCGCGTAGAGCATGGGCGGCATCTGCCCGCTGTAGATGCGCGAGCGGTTGAGGTCGTACACGTGGCGCGCGGCATCGCGCCGGTAGTCGCGCGCGGTGGCCGCGTTCGATGCGCGCGGCACCGCGCCGGAAGTGCCGGCCTTCGCACCGCTCAACTGGCCGGGAACGGCCCCTGGGCTGCCGCAGCCGGCGAGCCAGAGGGCGCACGAAAGAACGGATGCCGCCAGGGCAAGGCGGCGCGGCGTAAGCTGGACATTCATCGCCGGGTTTATACCGTGAGTCTTCGCGGACCCGGCAACCGAAGGTATCGGGCATGAGCGGTGCGGTCGATCAATTGCTGGCCCGTCTTCGCAGCGAAGACGCGGTGCTGGTGCGCGTCGAGTCCACGCAGGGCTCGGCGCCGCGCGAGGCGGGCACGTGGATGGCGGTGTGGGCCGATGCGCTCACGGCCACCATCGGCGGCGGGCAGCTCGAGTTCCAGGCCACGCAGGAAGCGCGCGACCTGCTCGCCGGAAAGCGCGCCATCGACGGCGTCCAGCGCTACCCGCTGGGCCCCAGCCTGGGGCAGTGCTGCGGCGGCGTGATGTACCTGTCGTACCAGCGCATCACCGCGGCCGATGCGCCCGCATTGCAGCGCGAGCTCGTCGCCAAGCTCAAGCCCGTTGCGCTCTTCGGCGGCGGCCATGTGGGCGCCGCGCTCGCGCGGCTGCTCGCCGCGCTGCCGTTCTCGGTGCGCTGGATCGACAGCCGCGACGGCGTCTTTCCCGATGAGCTCCCCGCGCAGATCGACACCGAGCATTCCGAGCCCGTGCAGGACGCCGTCGCCGCGCTCGCGCCCGGAAGCCGCGTGCTGATCATGAGCTTCAGCCACGCCGAAGACCTGGACATCGTCATCGCGTGCCTCAAGCGCCTGCGCACGCGCAACGACCTGCCCTACATCGGCCTCATCGGCAGCAAGACCAAGTGGGCCACCTTCAGCCACCGGCTCGAAGCGCGCGGCTTCACGGCCGACGAGCTGGCGCGCATCACCTGCCCGATCGGCGTGCCCGGTATCACCGGCAAGGAGCCCGAGGTGATCGCGGTCGCGGTGGCGGCACAGTTGTTGCAATCGTTGGGCTGATGTCCGGGACGTTCGGGAATGACAGAGCCGTTCACGCTGAGCCTGTCGAAGCGCCGCGCACGGCTTCGACAAGCTCAGCCCGAACGGCCGTCATCGGTTTCGCATAAAAAAGCACCCCGTCCTTTGCCAAAACTGTATACACTTTCAGTCCACAACAAGCCGCAGCGGAGCGAGGCCCATTTCATGGAGCCTGCGTTCGCGGCACTTTCTCTGCTTACAGCGCCCGCAGTGGTGAGCAGGCTGAAATCCCTCTTGGACGCCCCACGCGTCTAGAGGGTTGCGAGAGAGCACATGGAAAGCTATTACCTCGACTGGGCCAACCTGCTGCTGCGCTGGGTCCACGTCATCACCGCCATCGCCTGGATCGGCGCCTCCTTCTACTTCGTGATGCTGGACAACAGCCTCGAAAAACCGCAGGACCCCGAATCGCTCGACAAGGGCGTGGGCGGCGAGCAGTGGGCCGTGCACGGCGGCGGTTTCTACAACATGCAGAAGTACGCGCTGGCGCCCAAGAAGCTGCCGGACCACCTGCACTGGTCGTACTGGGAGAGCTACTCCACCTGGATCACCGGGTTCACGCTCTTCACCATGTCGTACCTGTGGAACGCGAGCACCTACCTCATCGACAAGTCGAAGATGGACTGGCAGCCCGGCGCCGCCATCGCCGTGGCGCTGGCTTTCTTCGTGGTGTTCTGGATGGTCTACGACGGCATCTGCCAGATCTTCGGGCGCCGCAAGAACGGCGACACCATCGTGGGCGTGCTGATCGCGATCTTCATCGTCTTCGCGACCTGGCTGGCCTGCCAGTGGTTCGCGGGCCGCGCGGCCTTTTTGCTGGTGGGCGCCATGATGGCCACCACGATGAGCGGCAACGTGTTCTTCTGGATCATCCCCGGCCAGCGCAAGAACGTGGCGGCGCTGCGCGAGGGCAGGCCCGTGGACCCGGTGCACGGCCAGCGCGGCAAGCAGCGCAGCGTGCACAACACCTACTTCACGCTGCCGGTGCTGTTCGCGATGCTGAGCAACCACTACAGCTTCACCTACACGCACAAGTACAACTGGATCGTTCTGCTGCTCATCATGCTGGGCGGCGCGGCCATCCGGCAGTTCTTCGTGGTGCGGCACCGCTTCAAGCTGGGCAACGCGGGCAACCCGCTGCCGTATGCGCTGGTCGGCATCGTGGTGCTGGGCCTCACGATCGTGTGGATGAAGCCCGAGCCGGCCGCCGCCCCGGTGGCTGCCGCAGCGGCGCCCGCTGTTGCATACGCCGACGTGCAGAAGGTGCTGGAGCAGCGCTGCTTCATGTGCCACGGCGCGGCCGTGCAGATGAAGAACGTGCGCGTCGATTCGCCTGAACAGGTCACCGCGCATGCGCAGGCGATCTACCAGCAGGTGGTGGTCACCAAGATCATGCCGATGAACAACGCGACCGGCATCACCGACGAAGAGCGCGCATTGATCAGCCGCTGGTTCCAGGGCGGCGCAAAGACCAACTAGCTCGCAAACTAGACCGCGGTCAAGAGAGCGGGCCACCGCTCCCCGCACAATTGCCGGATGGAGACAACGCAAGCCATGACCGCATCGACCCCGTCCTTCGGGCCCGCGCCCGATCCGCGCGAAGCCCCCCGCGCCTTCCTCGAACACCTGTACCGCGTGGCGGTGGACCGGGCGTTGCCGCTGTCCACGCTGGGCGCCCATCTGCCCAAGCCCCCGAAAGGCCGCACGCTGGTGCTCGGCGCCGGCAAGGCGGGCGGCTCGATGGTGCAGGCGCTCGAAGCCCTGTGGCCGGTCGACGCGCCGCTCTCGGGACTCGTCGTCACCCGCTACGACCACATTCCGCCGCGCCCCGAAGGCGTGCCGCAGCGCATCGAGATCGTCGAGGCCGCGCACCCCGTGCCCGACGCGGCGGGACAGCAGGCGGCCGAGCGCATCCTCGCGCTCACGCAAGGCCTCACGGCCGATGACCTCGTGCTGTGCCTGATCTCGGGTGGCGGCTCGTCGCTCCTGGTGCTGCCGGCCGAAGGCCTCACGCTGGCCGACAAGCAGCGCATCAACAAGCAACTGCTCGACAGCGGCGCCGGCATCGGCGAGATGAACTGCGTGCGCAAGCACCTCTCGCGCATCAAGGGCGGCCGGCTCGCGGCAGCGTGCGCGCCGGCGCGCGTGGTGACGCTCACCATCAGCGACGTGCCGGGCGACGACGCGGCCGTCATCGCGAGCGGCCCCACGGTGCCCGATGCGACCACCTGCGCCGATGCGCTGGCCATCCTCGACCGCTACGGCATCGAAGTGCCCGCGCCCGTGCGCGCCCAGCTCGAAAGCGGCGAGCTCGAGACACCCAAGCCCGACGACAAGGCCTTCGCCGGCCACGAAACGCACATGATCGCCACGCCCCAGCAGTCGCTCGAAGCGGCGGCCAGGGCGGCGCGCGAGGCGGGCATCGAGGCGCACATCCTCAGCGACGAAATCGAAGGCGAATCGCGCGAAGTCGGCAAGGTGCATGCCGCGCTGGCCCGCGCCGTGGCGCACCGCGGCGAGCCGTTCGCACGGCCCTGCGTCATTCTTTCGGGCGGCGAGACCACGGTCACCATCCGCCCGCGCCAGCCGGGCCAGGCCAAGGGCCGGGGCGGCCGGGCGGGCGAGTTCTGCATGGGCCTGGCCGGTGCGCTCATGGGCCAGCCGCAGGTGTGGGCGCTGGCGGCGGACACCGACGGCATCGACGGCGTGGAAGACAACGCCGGCGCCTTCGTCGTGCCCGACACGCTGGCGCGCGCCGCGGCCGCGGGCAAGAAGCTGTCGGACCACCTCGACCGCAACGACGCGTACGGCTACTTCGACGCCATCGGCGACCTGTTCGTGACGGGGCCGACGAACACCAACGTCAACGATTTCCGCGCGCTCCTGATCCTGTAACGGGACGAAAAAAGGGGCGGGAAGGGCGATTTCCGGGCCCCGGCGGGGTTGGGCGAAGTCGGGTTAATCTATGCACCCGGCGGCGATTTGCCGCCGCTGTTGCATGCGCACCCTCCCAAGGTGCCGCACCGCGCACCCCAGATTTCCCCTTTTCATCATCCGTCCCCGAAGGAAAAGTTCGCCATGACCGCCACCTACACCGACACCCGCCTCCTGATCGACAACGAATGGGTCGACGCCACCGGCGGCAAGACGCTGGACGTCGTGAACCCCGCCACCGGCAAGGTCATCGGCAAGGTGGCGCATGCCAGCATCGCCGACCTGGACCGCGCCCTGGCCGCCGCCCAGCGTGGCTTCGACAAGTGGCGCAACACGCCCGCCAACGAACGCGCCGCCGTCATGCGCCGCGCCGCGGGCCTCATCCGCGAACGCGCCGGCGACATCGCCAAGCTGCTCACGCAGGAGCAAGGCAAGCCGCTCGCCGAAGCCAAGGGCGAGACGCTGGCCGCCGCCGACATCATCGAATGGTTCGCCGACGAAGGCCGCCGCGTCTACGGCCGCATCGTTCCTTCGCGCAACCTGGCCGCACAACAGCTCGTGCTGAAGGAGCCCCTGGGCCCCGTCGCCGCCTTCACGCCGTGGAACTTCCCGATCAACCAGATCGTGCGCAAGCTTGGCGCAGCGCTGGCCACCGGCTGCTCGTTCCTGGTGAAGGCCCCTGAAGAAACCCCGGCCTCGCCCGCCGCGCTGTTGCAGGCCTTCGTCGATGCCGGCATCCCGCCCGGCACCGTGGGTCTCGTGTTCGGCAACCCCGCTGAAATCTCGAACTACCTGATCGCCCACCCGATCATCCGCAAGGTCACCTTCACCGGCTCGACCCCGGTCGGCAAGCAACTGGCCGCGCTGGCCGGCTCGCACATGAAGCGCGTCACGATGGAACTGGGCGGCCACGCCCCGGTGATCGTGGCCGAAGACGCCGACGTCGCCCTGGCCGTCAAGGCCGCCGGCGCCGCCAAGTTCCGCAATGCGGGCCAGGTCTGCATCTCGCCGACCCGCTTCCTGGTGCACAACAGCCTGCGCGAAGAGTTCGCCCGCACGCTGGTCAAGTACACCGAAGGCCTGAAGCTGGGCGACGGCCTCGCCGAAGGCACCACCATCGGCCCGCTGGCCAACGCACGCCGCCTCACCGCGATGGCCTACGTGCTGGAAGACGCGCGCAAGAAGGGCGCCACCGTGGCCGCCGGCGG
Organism: Variovorax sp. AC194; assembly: GCF_979257995.1. Lineage (NCBI taxonomy): Bacteria > Pseudomonadati > Pseudomonadota > Betaproteobacteria > Burkholderiales > Comamonadaceae > Variovorax > Variovorax sp. AC194. Next base: position 1,990,121 of record NZ_OZ409823.1, read on the forward strand.
CGAACGCATCGGCGACTCGGGCAACTTCTTCGCCCCCACCGTGCTGACCGACGTGCCGCTGGACGCCGACGTGTTCAACAACGAGCCCTTCGGCCCCATCGCCGCGATCCGCGGTTTCGACACGCTCGACGAAGCCATCGCCGAAGCCAACCGCCTGCCTTTCGGCCTGGCCGGCTACGCCTTCACCAAGTCGATCAAGAACGCCCATCTGCTGAGCCAGAAGCTCGAGCTGGGCATGCTGTGGATCAACCAGCCGGCCACCCCGTCGCCCGAAATGCCGTTCGGCGGCGTGAAGGATTCGGGCTACGGTTCGGAAGGCGGCCCCGAGGCGCTCGAGGCGTACCTGAACACCAAGGCCGTCTCGATCATGGGCGTCTGATCAATCGTCTGCGCTGGCGTTCCAGAAGGCTTGCTGGACGCCGCTCAGCGCTTCGAGTTCTGCAATCACCTGGTCGAGCTCCAGCGGCTCGACCGCGGTGGCGTACAGCGTCGCTTCGATCTCCGTGTCGGCCGGCCCGAAGGCGTGCTGGTCGACATCGCGCACCGGGTAGTTCGCCGCTTCGAGCAGGAGCAGCAGCTGGTCCATCACCTCGGGCCGCGCCGCGCGAGAGCAGATCACCCGCACCGTGTAGGTCGCCTCGCTCGACTCTTCCTTGATCGGGCGACGGTTGATCCGGTTGACCACCGGCAGCAGCAGCGTGTTGCTGGCCAGCACGAACAGCGCCGCAATCATCGCCTCGCCGATCAGGTCCGCGCCCGCGCAGGCGCCCACCGCCGCCGACCCCCACAGCGTGGCCGCCGTGTTCAGGCCCGTGATGTTGGTGCCTTCCTTCATGATCGCGCCCGCCCCCAGGAAGCCGATGCCCGAGACCACATAAGCCGCCACGTGCACGGCGCCGTCGTGGCCGTGCAGGCGGTTCGCCATGTCCACGAACACCGCCGCACCCACCGCCACGAGCGTGTTGGTGCGCAGGCCCGCGGCGCGCTGGCGTATCTGGCGCTCCAGGCCGATCAGCGAGCCGAGGGTGAAGGCGATCGCCACGCTCACGAAGGTGTCGAGCAGCGAGGGCAGGTTGAAGTTTTGAATGGCTTGCATCGGATGTTTTTCAATGGAGAGCGCGTGCGTTCAGTCCGGGGATTGCATGCGCTTGGCGTGTTCGCGCCACGCCCTTTTCTCGACCGTCCGGACGTTCGGCGCCTCCGCGAGATGCGCGAGGTAAGCCGCCAGCAATGGCAGTTCGGCGTCGGACCGGTCGCCCAGGAACTCGCGCACCGTGACGAGATTGCCGTAGCTCCTCGCGTACTTCGCGGGCGTGTCGTCGACCGCGATGATCGATTCGAGCGGATAGCCCCTGGACTTCAATTTCTGCAGGTTCTTGATCGTCTGATAGCCACCCGTCGTGAAGTCTCGTGCCGTCGTGCAGCGCGCGCTGGACCATACGAACTCCAGGCCGCCGTTCGGAAAGATGCGTTCGACAACCTGCGACGCGTAGCTTTCGCCTGATGCAGTCCAGACGCCCACCTTGAACTGCGCGAGCACGCTGCTCAGGAAGTCGGCGAGGTGCGGTCGCAGATGAACGCGATACGGCCCTACGCGGAAATCCTCGTCGTGCGCAAGCGTGCCTTCGGTGGCGTGGATCAGCGTTTCATCGAGGTCCAGCACCAAGAGTTTGCGGGGCTTGGGTGTCACATGCATGTCAGAAGGCCTCCCATCGGGAGCTCAAGCATATTTGAGGTCGATGGATGGGGGCGTTGCATGAAGGCAATGCGCGTGTTCGGGGTGGCACTCCCGCCGACGGTGGGCTCTGTTTCGCGAATGTCCCCCGGCCTGCGGCCTCCTCCTTGATTTCGCGAAACAGAGCCCACCATCGGCGCGAGCGCTTTCAGAGCGGTCGTTGATCGCGGTTCACCCCGAGCGTGTCCATGTGCACAGGGCATCGGGTGCTCCCCGCAGCGAAATCAAGGAGGAGGGGCGAAGCCCCGGGGGACATTCGCGGAGGGGAGCACCCGGTGGCCTGTGCGCGCGCCCTGAACAGCAACGCGTGACCCTCACTGCCACCCATAGCGACGCGCGTACCACCCCTTCACTGTCTGCGTCAGCACCGCATACCCCACCAGCATCGTCACCAGCCAAGGGAAGTAAGCGAGTGGCAGTGCCTGCAGCTTGAAGTAGTGCGCGAGCGGCCCCATCGGAAGCCAGATGCCGACAGCCGCGATCGCCGCACCCATCGCCAGCAGCGGCCAGGCCGCGCGGCTTTGCAGGAACGGGATCTTGCGGGTGCGGATGAGGTGGACGATCAGCGTCTGCGACAGCAGCCCCTCGATGAACCAGCCCGACTGGAACAGCGTCTGGTGCTCCACCGTGTTGGCCGCGAACACGAACCACATCACCGTGTAGGTCAGGATGTCGAACACCGAGCTCAGCGGCCCGAAGAACACCATGAAGCGCCCCAGGTCCGCCGGGTTCCAGCGCTGCGGCGACTTGAGGAATTCCTCGTCCACGTTGTCGAATGGGATCGCGATCTGCGACACGTCGTACAGCAGGTTCTGCACCAGCAGATGGAGCGGCAGCATCGGCAGGAAGGGCAGGAACGCGCTCGCCACCAGCACCGAGAACACGTTGCCGAAGTTCGAGCTCGCGGTGAGCTTGATGTACTTGAGCATGTTGGCGAAGGTGCGGCGGCCCTCGACCACGCCTTGCTCCAGCACCATCAGGCTCTTCTCCAGCAGGATGATGTCGGCCGACTCCTTGGCCACGTCCACCGCGCCGTCCACCGAGATGCCGATGTCGGCCGCGCGCAGCGCCGGTGCGTCGTTGATGCCGTCGCCCATGAAGCCGACCACGTGCCCGTTGGCATGCAGCGCGTGCACGATGCGCTCCTTGTGCGCGGGCGTGAGCTTGGCGAACACCTGGTGCTGCTCGACCAGCGCGCGCAATTCATCGTCGCGCAGGTCCTCGATCTCGCGGCCCAGCACGATGTGGCCGGCCTCGATGCCCACGTCGCCGCAGACCTTGCGGGTGACCAGTTCGTTGTCGCCCGTGAGCACCTTCACCGCCACGCCGTGCTCGGCCAGCGCGCGCAGCGCGGGCGCGGTCGACTCCTTCGGCGGATCGAGAAAGGCCACATAGCCCAGCAGCGTAAGGCCCGATTCGTCGGTCACGCTGTACGCCGGCTTGCGTGCATCTGCACCGAAGGTGCGGCTCGCCACGGCCACCACGCGCAGCCCCTGCTTGTTCAGCTCCGACGCCACGCGATGGATGCGCGCGAGCAGCTCGGCATCGAGCACCAGCACCTCGGCACCGCGCTCGACCGACGTGCACACCGACAGGATCTCTTCCAGCGCGCCCTTGCAGATCAGCAGGTGCTCGCTGCCGCCGTTCCCCACCACCACCGACATGCGGCGGCGCGAGAAGTCGAAGGGCACTTCGTCGATCTTGCGATAGGCCGTCTGCAGGCGCGTCTCGGGTTGCATCTCCGCGTGGTTCAGCACTGCCTTGTCGAGCAGGTTCTTCAAGCCCGTCTGGTGAAAGCTGTTGAGGTACGCCAGCTGCAACACGTGGTTCGAACCTTCGCCCCACGCGTTGGTGTGGCGCTCCAGCACGATGCGGTCCTGCGTCAGCGTGCCGGTCTTGTCGGTGCAGAGAACATCCATCGCGCCGAAGTTGTGGATCGCTTCGAGGCGCTTGACGATCACCTTCTGGCGCGACATCACGACCGCGCCCTTGGCGAGCGTTGCCGTCACGATCATCGGCAGCATCTCGGGCGTGAGGCCCACCGCGATCGACAGCGCGAACAGCGCCGCCTCCCACCAGTCGCCCTTGGCCACGCCGTTGATCACCAGCACCAGCGGCGCCATCACCAGCATGAAGCGGATCAGCACCCAGCTCACGCGGTTGATGCCGGCCTGGAAGGCGCTGGTGCCGCGGTCGGTGGCCGTCACGCGCTGCGCGAGGGCGCCGAAGAAGGTGCGGTCGCCGGTGTGCACGATGAGCGCGGTCGCGGTGCCGCTGATCACGTTGGTGCCCATGAAGAGCAGGTTCTCGCGCTCGAGCACGCCGGCCTCGTGGTCGCCGCGGTCGATGGGAAACTTCTCGACCGGCATCGCCTCGCCCGTCAGCGCGGACTGGCTGATGAAGAGATCCTTCGCGGTGAGCAGGCGCGCATCGGCCGGGATCATGTCGCCGGCCGAGAGCGCGATCACGTCGCCCGGCACGAGGTCGCGCATCGGCACCTCGACGCGCACCGTGCCCGCGTGCGTGGTGTCGAAGCCCTCGTCGCCCGCCGCGCCCGCCCTGCGTCCCGGCGCGGGCCGCAGCACCGTGGCGGTGTTGCTCACCATGGCTTTGAGGCGCTCGGCCGCCTTGTTGGAGCGCGACTCCTGCAGGAAGCGCAGCACCGTCGACAGCACCACCATGCTGCCGATCACGAGCGTGGCCTTCATGTCCTCGGTCACGTACGAGACCAGCGCCAGCACCGTGAGCAGCAGGTTGAACGGATTGCGGTAGCACTGCCACAGGTGCGTCCACCACGGCAGCGGCTGCTCGTGGCGAACCTCGTTGCTGCCCAGGCGCTTGCGCAGCACCTGGGCGTGGCCTTCGCTCAGGCCTTGCGGCGAGCTGTCGAGCTTCACGAGCATCTCGCCCGCATCGGTGCGCGATGCGGCGGCCAGCGCCTTCGCGATGTCGGGCGGCATGGCGACCGATGTCACGCCGACGGGCTTCGACCCCAGCAGGGTCTGCCAGCGCTCGAAGTGATGCAGCATGTGGCGGCTGCGCAGGAAGCTCTCGAAGAAGGACTTCAGGACGTTTTTCATGTTGTTTTCTCCTTGATTGGGAAGGCGAGGAAGCCGTGAGGTCAGCGCACGAAGGCCCAGGTGAAGCCCAGCGTCCACCACGCGGGTGCGTCGGCGCGCAGGCCGCGTGCGTGGCTCAGGTCCACGCTCAGCGCCTGCACCGGCGTCCAGCGCATGCCGGCGCGCCACGCGTTGCCGCCGCCTTCGCGGAAGCGCTCGGCGACGAACGAAACAGAGGGCAGGGCGGACCATTCGATGGCCGCGCCCGAATGGCTGGTGCTCGGTTGCGCGCGGTGGAAATCGCGACCCACGTTGATGTGCGCGCGCCAGCTGTCGTCGATCTGCCAGGTCACGGGGATCACGATGCTGCTGGTGGCGAAGTGCAACGCGGTGGCGTGTGCGTCGCTCTGCCACCCGGCCGTGGCGAGCACGCCGGCGCTCACGCTGTCGTTGATCGCGAAGGCCCACTTGATCTGCGGGCCGGCGCGCACGGTGCGGCCTTCGCTGCCGTGTTCACGCTCGAGGTTCAGGCCGAGTTCGATCGGGCCGACGCGGCAGGCCGGGCCGATGTGCAGCAGGCCTTGCGAGCTGCGCGCGTGACGGTCGGTCCACGTCTCGACCTGGCACTGGTCCGCGTCGAGGATAGCGGCGTCGTCCACCGAATGATGGCCACCGACGGCATGCGTCTGCGTTGCCGCGAAGCCGCAGAGGTATGCCGCCCAAAGCCGCAACGGCAGCGGTGAATGGAAGGGGCGTCGGGGATGGAAGCGGGGTGCGTCGAGGCGGCCGATCGTGGCCGTTCGCGCGACACGCCGCAGGCGTTCGCGGGTCATGGGAGGTTCTCCTTCGGGTGCGGCGCCCGCGAAGGAAGAACCTCCCGCTTCACTCAGCCGGCAGGGGTCCTCCGCAGCGCGGCGCTGCGTGGGTTGGATGCAATCGATGGGTTCAATGAAGGCGGCGCGCTAAGGCGCGAGCGAGGGTCCGGGTCCATGGTGGCCTCCTTGCGTTTTTGCGGTGCGGTGCGGTCTTGCGGGCGCGTCAGCGGTGCGCTGCGCGGGGCGGCTGCTCGAGCAACAGGAAGAAGCTGCGGATGCGCCGCGTGGTCCAGAGCGCGGCGGCCCGGTCGAGCATTTCGTTCTCGACGTCCTGCGCCGTCGGCGCGCGCGCGGGCTCGTGCGCCGACGGGCGGACGGGGTCCTGCATCGGCGGCTGCTGTTGCTGCTGTTGACGAGTTTGAAATTGACGCATGACAAGGCTCCTTCGCGCTGAAGGGCCTCGCGCACGGACACGCAAGCTGACTGAAAAAGTCAGTGACGCGGAACGACGAAATTCGGAAGGGGAGAACCGCTGGCCTGAATGGCGAACGGGTCACGCTGCGTGCACGGCGGCCACAGCGCGAGAGAGCCTGCGCTAGAGGGCCGGATGTGTCACGCCTGCCGAGGCACGCGTTGTCTTGTCACTGATCCAACTGGCACTGTCCACGCACGGGGCTCCGAAATGAAGATGCGGGATTGTTGCACCGCGTCACAATGAGCGTCAACCATTTGGGCCAAGTCCTGCACTGCGAGCAGGGTCGTTATCGCCTCATTGTTGCGATTTGGCGTCGACCCATTCCGCAACCTTTCAACAGTCTTTCATTCCGATGACGAAACCTGCCGTCCTGTTCATCTGCACCGGCAATATCTGCCGCTCCCCCACCGCCCACACATTGCTGCTTCACAAGGCGCGCCTCGCAAACGTGGCGATCGACGTCGACAGCGCCGCCATCTCCGACGAGGAGCGCGGCAACCCGCGCGATCCGCGCTCGATCGCCGAGGCACGCCGGCGCGGCATCCAGATGCACGCGCACTGCGCGCGCCAGGTCCGCGCGAGCGACTTCGAGCGCTTCGACTGGATCGTCGGCATGACCGCGCACCACTGCGCCGCGCTGCGCCGTCTCGCGCCCGCGGGCACAGCCCACAAGGTGCACCTGCTCACCGAGTTTTCCGAAGCGGACGAAGGCGATGTGCCCGACCCCTGGTACGGCGGCCGGGAGGCCTTCGTCGAAGCTTTCGACCTGATCGATCGCGGCGTCGAGGGCCTGCTCGCGAAGCTTCAGGCCCGAGCCGTCTGACCGGCTATTCGCAGAGCGCGCGAATGTCCGGGGGAATCGGTACCGCGCGGATGCCGCCGCCGTCGCGCTTCGCCGCGAAGATCCGCACCTCTTCGCATTCGAGGATCAACTCGTCGCCGCGCGTCACGCGGTAGGTCTGCACGAAGCTCTTGTCGCGCCACTCGGTGATGCGCACCGCAATGTCGAGCGTGTCGCCGTAGCTCGCGGATTTAACGAAGCGCGTGTGCGTATCGACCAGCGGCGTGCCGATCACGCCGATCGTCCGCGCCGTCTCTTCCCATCGCGGCACGCCGCAGCCCGCGAAGAAATGCCGCGAGGCCGCATCGATCCAGCGGAAGAAGTTGGGAAACCAGACGATGCCGGCCGGGTCGCAGTCGCCGAACTCGACGCGCGCGGTGTAGGTGATCTCTTTGCCTGTGTTCATCGCTTCGTTCTTCATCAGCCCATTCTCGTCGGCAGCCACAGCGCGATGACCGGGAACGCGATCAGGATCACCAGGCGCACGATGTCCGTCACGATGAACGGCAGCACGCCCTTGAAGATGGTGGTGAAGCTCACGTCCTTCACCACGCTCTTGATGACGAAGACGTTCATCCCCACCGGTGGATGGATGAGCCCGAGCTCCACCGTCATCACGATGATCACGCCGAACCAGATGGGGTCGAACCCCAGGTGCACGATCACCGGGAAGATGATGGGCACCGTGAGGATGATCATCGCCATCGCGTCCATGAGACAGCCGAGCACCAGGTACATCAGCATGATGAGCGCGAGCACGCCGTAGCGCCCGATCCCGAGGCCCGTGAGGAATTCGGTGAGCTTCTGCGGGCTCTGCGTGATGGTGAGGAAGTAGCCGAAGAGCAGCGCGCCGATCAGCACCGTGAACACCGCCGCCGCCGTGCGCGTGGCCGAGAGCAGCGCCTCGCGGATCTTCGGGCCGTCGAGCTTGCGCCTGACGAGCCCGAGGATGAACGCGCCGCTCGCGCCCACGCCGCCCGCCTCGGTCGGTGTGAAGAAGCCGCCGTAGAGCCCGCCGATCACGAACACGAAAAGCACCAGCGGCGCCCACACGTTGCGCAGGTCCTTGAAGCGCTCCGACCAGGGCTTCACTTCGCCGCCGGGGAGCCAGTCGGGCCGCAGCTTCACGATGATCGCGATCGTCAGCACGTACATCGCCATCGCCAGAATGCCCGGCACGATGCCCGCCATGAAGAGCTTGCCGATGTCCTGCTGCGTGAGGATCGCGTAAACCGCGAGCACGGTGGACGGCGGCAAGATCGCGCCCAGCGTGCCGCCCGCGGCGATCACGCCGGTGGAGAACGACTGCGGATAGTTGAAGCGCCGCATCTCCGGATACGCCACCGCCGAGAACGTGGCGGCCGTGGCCACCGACGAGCCGCAGATCGCCGCGAACCCGCCGCAGGCCACCACGGTGGCGACGCCCAGGCCCCCGCGCAGGTGGCCGATCATCGAGTTGGCGGCCTTGAAGAGCTCGCGGCTCACGCCCGACACCGACACCAGCGCGCCCATCAGCATGAACATCGGGATCACGCCGAAGGTGTAGTCGGTCACGGTGCGCATGGAGGTCTGGCCCACCAGCTTCAGCGCGGGCCCGGGGCCCACGAGGTAGCTGTAGCCGGTAACGCCGACCAGGCCCATCGCCATGCCGACCGGCACGCGCAAGAGCATCAGCACGAAGAGGGCGACGAAGCCCAGGATGGCAACTGCGTCGGGGCTCATTCGTCGGCCTTTTGTTCGGGGTGGATCTCTTCGAGTTGTTCGGGATGAAAGATCAGCCGGTACGTGCGGATCGCGATCAGCAGCACGGCGCACACGTCGCCCGCCCACGCCACCGCATAGAACGGCCAGGTCGGGATGTTCATGTCGTAGGTCAGCACGTTGTCGACATAGGTGCCGCGCACCTTGTCGAACAGCATCGCGGTCTGCACCGCCACCACGAACAGGAGAACGAGCGTGGCGAACACGTCGATCACGCGTTTCATGCGCGGGCCCGCCGCCGTCCACACCAGGTCCACCGTGATGTGGCCGCCGCGGTAGCTGGTGGCCGCGATGCCCCAGAAGATCAGGATGCCCAGCAGCATGCGGCCGAAGTCGTAGGCGTCGGGGATCGAGGTGTCGAAGAACTTGCGCAGCACCACGGCCACGAAGATGTTGAGCGCGACGATCCCCACGAAGATGGCGGCGAGCCATTCGATCGTGTTGATCGCGCGGTCCATGTAGCTGGCGGACCGGGCTGCCATCGCTCAGAGCGCCGACTTGTATTTCGTGAGGCTGCCTTTCAATGCATCCATCACCGCCTTCGGGTCCTCGCCCACCTTCTTCACGCTCTCGGCCCATTGCGCTTCCGACGGCGCGGCGGCCTTGCGCCACGCATCGAGTTGCTCGGGCGTGAGCTTGTAGACCTCGTGGCCAGCCTGCGCGGCGATCTTCGCGCGGCCGCCGAACTCGAAGTCGGCCCAGGGCCCGGCCACCTTCTGCGCCCACTCGCTGGTGCAGTGGTCGTCGATCACCTTCTTCTGGCCGGCCGACATGGCGTCGTACTTGCCCTTGTTCATCACCCACACGAAGGGCGTGACGTACAGCGGCGCATCCATGTGGTACTTCACCACCTTGTCGATGCCGAAGAGGCCGATCGATCCCCACGGGAAGGTGATGGCATCGGCCACGCCGCGCTCCAGCATGTCGCGCGACTCGGGCGCCGAGGCCTGCACGTTGGTGCCGCCCAGCGAGGTGATCAGCTGGCCCACGGTGCTCGTGGCCGGGCGCACCTTCATGCCCTTGATGTCGGTGGGCAGCGTGATCTTCTTGCGCGAGTGGAAAGTGCCGGGGTCGTGCACGAACGCGAAGCAGTACTTCACGTCCTTCATCTCCTTGGCCGCGTAGTTGCGGTACCAGGCGTCGATGGCGGCCGAGCCCTCCTTGCCGTTGGCGAAGAGGAACGGCAGCGACGCGCCCGCCATCACCGGAAAGCGCCCCGGCTGGTAGCCTGGGTTCACGTACGAAAAGTCGGCGATGCCGTCGCGCGCCATGTCGTAGTGGTCGAAGGCCTTGCCCAGTTGCTCCGAGGGAAAAAGGATCGCGGTGAGGGTGCCGTTCGATTCCTTCTTGATGTCGTCGGCCCACGCCTGCAGCGCGGGGTTGAGCGGATGCTGCGCGGGCACCCAGCTGGAGAGCTTCAGCTGCACGGGCTTGTCCTGCGCGTGCACGGCGGGCGTGCCGAGCACGAGCGCGGCGCAGGCCGCCAGCAGTGCGAGGGGCGAGCGGTGGCGATGGGGATGGCGGACGGTGGTTTTCATGGTCTCCTTCTTTATGGTCTGTGTGAAATCGTCGAGACCGGTCAGCCTAGGCAGCGGCGTGCACCGGGTAAATGGAGGCTTTCCCGCGCGGGGTTTCCTGGGGGTGAGGCCGTGGGGGCAGGCCGACGTGGTGCCGGCCGAGCTCGCTCACCCGCCTGGCGCCGACGAGCGTCATCGTGCGTTCGGTTTCCTGCGCGAGCAGTTGCAGCACCGAGAGCGCGCCGCGCCCGCCGTCGCACGCGAGGCCGTAGACCGGCGCGCGGCCCACGAGCGCCGCGCGCGCGCCGAGCGCGAGTGCCTTCACGATGTCGCTGCCGCGCCGCATGCCGCCGTCCACGAGCACCGGAATGCGGCCCTCGGCCGCGTCCAGGATGGCCGGCAAGGCGCCGATGGTGGCCGGCGCCGCATCGAGCTGGCGTCCGCCATGGTTCGAGACCACGATGCCGTCCGCGCCGTGGTGCAGGGCGCGCCTGGCGTCTTCTGCGCCGAGCAGGCCCTTGATGAGGAGCGGCCCGTCCCAGAGCCTGCGCAGCCAGGCGATGCTGTCCCAGGTGAGCGTGCGGTCCATGGTGCGCGAGAGCAGCGCGGCCTGCGTCTGCGCGGACATCGGCGCGTCGTCGTCGTCCGGCAGCAGGTTCGCGAACAGCGGCATGCCGCTGCCCGCGAGCCGCGCCAGCCACGCGGGATGCCGCGCCATGTCGATGAGCGTGCCAGGCGTGAGGCGCATCGGCACGCGGAAACCGTGGCGCAGGTCCCGCTCCCGCAGGCCGCTCACCGGCACATCGACCGTGAGCACCAGCGCCTCGAAGCCGGCCGTGCGGGCCCGCTTCACGATGCGCTCGGCGATGGCGCGCTCGCCCATCACATAGAGCTGCATCCACAGCGCCGCCTCGGGCGCGGCCGCGCGCACGTCCTCGATGCGCACGTTCGATGCGGTCGAGAGAATGAAAGGCACGCCCGCGCCTTGCGCGGCACTGGCCAGCAGCGCATCGGCGCCCGGGCGCACGAGGCCTGCGAGGCCGATGGGCGCGACCGCGAAGGGCGCGCGCCAGCGGCGCCCGAAGAGCTCGATGCCGATGTCCATCGCGCTGGTGTCGCGCAGGCACTCGGGAATCAGCGGCAGCTGCTCGAGGGCGTCGCGGTTGCGCTGCAGGCAGCGTTCGTCCTCGGCGCCGCCGTCGACATAGTCGAACACCAGGCGCGGCAGCAGCCGGCGCGCGCGGCGGCGATGGTCTTCGACGTTGAGCAGTGCCATCGTGTCGCTCCTCGCTTCAGGCGCCGCTGTTGGGCTTGCGCTTCATCCAGCGAATGGGCTGGGCCTTGACCGGGCGCGCGGGCGCGCCGTGCGCGACCAGCGCGGCATCGAGCGCGCGGCCGGCGTCGTCGGCCAATGCCGCAGTGCGTGCCGCTTCGATGGATTGCGCGCGCACGGCCGGCGCCTGGCCGGGCTGCGCTGCGAGATGGTCGGTCACGTGCAGCAGGTTCTCCTTGCCGCGTTCGTTGGTGCTGCCGTAGCCCTTGATGAGGCGGCCGCACAGTGCGAGTTCGTGGCCCAGCGCCCAGGCTTCGCGCGTGCCGCGCTCCACCGCAGCGAGCCAGCGTTCGATCAGCGCCTGTTCCTCGGCGAAGCGGCTGCCTCGGCGGCGCAGCCAACGCAGTGAAGACAGGAGCCGCAGCGACGCCATGCCGAACACCGAATGGCTGCCCACCTTCAGCGGCAGCGCCCACGGCGCGAGGCCGCGCGCCTGCCGGCCGCGGTCCCACGCGGTCACGCGGCGCGACAGTGCCGGCGGCAGCAGCGCGGCGAACTCGGCGGCGCCGGGCTTGAAGTGGTCGTAGACCTTCACGATGTCTTCGTCGGTGGCGCGCACTTCCTGCCGCACGCGCTGCGCGCGGCTCGCGCGGCCCTTGAGCGCGGCCACGCGCACGATGTCGTCGAAGGCCATCCACAGCGCGAGCCAGCGCGCGGCCTCGCGGGTGATGGCGAAGCCGTGGGCGCCGGCCGGGTCGGCGGCGCGCTCGGCATCGAGCACCTTGGCCAGGCGGTCGGCGTACAGCGTCGCGTAGGCGGTGTCCTGGTAGTCGAGCACGCGCGCGTGGCCGAGTGCGAGCATGTCGTGCACGGCGGGCGGAAAGCGGCGCGCCAGTTCGTCGGGCAACGCGCGCGCGGGCGGCGGCGCATCTGCGGTGTCTCCGGCCATCACGCTGTTGACGAACGCGGCTTGCGTGCGCGGCGCGCTCACGGCATCGAACGCGGCCGCGAAACCGCGCAGGCTGGCGGCGGCCATCTTGTTGAGCTTCTCGGGCGCACTCGTGTCACCGCCGCGCACCACGTGCTCGTAGGCTTCGCGCGGGAACGGGAAGAGGCCGCTGCCCGCGATGGCGCCGAGCATCACCGCACTCACCACCGTGCCGCTGTCGCGCGCGATGGCGTTCATGTCGAACACATGGTGCTCGCGGCTGAAGGCTTTCACCACATCGACCAGGCGCTGCGCATCGGCGCGCCCGTCGCCGGGCTCCATGCGCTCGGCGGTGGTGAAGATGCGCGCCGACGAGCTGATGACCAGCGTGCGCAACGGCGCGCTCATGCCGTTGCCGATCTGCCGCGCAGTCTCCAGCAGTTCCGAGGACACGATCGCATCGAGCGCACCCGGCACCGGGCTCAGGCTGAACACCGGGCGCCTGCCGGCCAGCTGCGCGAGCGGCACGGGGAACACCTCGATGTAGTAGGTGGTGGCGCCGGTGCGCTGCGCGACGCCGGGGATCGATGTGCTCTGCGCGGCGTAGCCGGCATGGCGGGCGATGTCCACCAGCCATTCGGTGAGCACGCCGCCGCCTTCGCCGCCGAGGGCGCAGACGAGGAGGGTAAGGGGCCGGTTCTGTTCCATGGCGCGGCTCATGTGGCTCATGCGGGTTGCAACGCGCGAACGACCGCGCCGCGCAGCGAATGCACGAGGCGCTCGTGCCACTTCGGGTTCTGCACCACCTCGGCCCGATAGAAGCTCGGGCACAGCGTGGCCGCATGCGCGTTCGCGCCGCAGAGGCCACAGCCCACGCAGCCGTCGATCACGGTGGCGACCGGGTCGACCTTCAGCGGATCGGGGTTGTCCTTCAGCGTGAGCGTGGGGCAGCCCGAGAGGCGGATGCATGCATGGTCGCCGTTGCACACGTCTTCATCGACGCCGTATTTCACGCGCACCACGCGCTCGCCTTTCCTGAGCAGGCCGGCGATCCAGGGCTTGATGCGGCGCTGGCGCTCCAGCTGGCACTCGCCCTCGGCGATCACCACCTTCAGGCCGTTGAAGTCGCTGGTGAGCGCCTCGGTCAGCGTCCGGCGCATGCGCTCCACGTCGTAGGTGGTCACGGTGCGCATCCACTTCACGCCCAGGCCGGTGAGCGTGGCCTCGATGGTCTGGTTCTTGTCGACCAGGCTCTGCTGCTTGTCGACGGCGCGCTCCTTCGTTTCTTCGTCGGGCGTGGAGATGATGTCCTGCGTGCCCGTGGCCGAGGTGTAGCCGTTCTTGAAGATCAGCAGCACCGCGTCGTCGTCATTGAAGAGCGCGCTCTGCACGCCGGTGAGCAGGCCGTTGTGCCAGAAGCCGCCGTCGCCCATGATCGAGAGCGTGCGGCGGTTCATCATCGGCGCGACGCCCGCGCGGCTCGCGAGACTCATGCCGTAGCCCAGGATCGAATGGCCCATCGAGAACGGCTCGAAGGTGCCGAAGGCGTGGCAGCCGATGTCCGCCGCGATGTGCACGGGGCCGGTCTCCTGCTGCGCGAGCTTGAGCGCGGAGAACACCGGCCGCTCGGGGCAGCCGATGCAAAAACTCGGCGGGCGGTTGGGCAGCGGCGCGGTGAGCTGGCGCGCGACGGCCTCGCGGCGTTCGCGATTGCCCGCGAGCCACGCCTGCGCGGACGACAACGCCTCGCCCGCTTCGATGTACTTCGCGGCGAAGGCGCCGATGCCGCCCGACAGCACCTCCACGCCGTACTCGCCGGCCGCGGGCAGCATGTCCTTGCCGTGCAGCGGCGTCTGGATGTCGCGCCGGCGCAGGAGCGTCGCGATGTCCTGCTCGATGTACTCGGGCTGGCCTTCCTCCACCACCAGCACCGCGCGCTTGCCCACGCAGAAGTCCGCCACCTGCTCGGGCACCAGCGGGTAGGTCACGTTGAGCACGAGGATCGGGATGTCGGTCTCGCCGAACGCATCGGCCAGGCCTTGCTGCTGCAGGCTGCGCACGAGCGCGTTGTACAGCCCGCCCTGCACCACGATGCCCAGGTCCGCATGGCGCTCGCCCGGCATGAGCTCGTTGAGCCCGTGCTCGACGATGTAGCGCCGCGCCGCCGGAATGCGCGCGTCGCCCTTGAGCTTCTCGTGGCGGAAGGTGACGGGCGGGTGCGCGAGACGCATGTAGTCGAAGCCCGCGGGCTCGGTCATCAGCGCGCGCGTGGAGACCGCGGGCGCAACGTTGTCCTTGCACTCGAAGCTGCCGCGCACGTGGCAGGTGCGGATGCGCAGCTCCATGAGGCAGGGCATGTTCGAGGTTTCGGAGAGGCGAAAGCCCTCTTCGACCATGCGCACCATCGTGCCGAGCTCGGGCCGCGGATCGACCAGGCACATGCTCGACTTGAGCGCGTAGGCGTGCGTGCGCTCCTGGATCACGCTGGCGCCTTCGCCGTAGTCCTCGCCCACGACGATCAGCACGCCGCCGGTCACGCCGGGCGAGGAGAGGTTCGACAGCGCATCGGCGGCCACGTTGGTGCCGACGATCGATTTCCACGTCACCGCGCCGCGCAGCGGGTAGTGGATGGAGGCGCCGAGCATCGCCGCGGCCGAGGCTTCGTTGGAACACGCCTCGACGTGCACGCCCAGTTCGTCCATGTAGGCCTTGCCCTGCACCATGACGTCGAGCAGGTGCGACACGGGCGCGCCCTGGTAGCCGCCCACGTAGGCCACGCCCGACTGCAGCAGGCCCTTGGTGATGGCGAGGATGCCCTCGCCGTGGAAGGTGTCGCCTGCGCCGAGACGCAGCATTTCTACTTCCTTGCTGAATGAGACTTCCAAGAGATTCGGCTCCGATGTGGGTGGTTTTGGGGTGGGGCGGGGTGTTTTTGCGTGCGCGGTGCGCTGCGTCCGCATGGCGCACTCGCAGGTGTCGTACGACGGTGTTACTTCGGTGGAGGCTTGGCGGGAGCGCCCGGAAAGCGCGCGACGTAGTACGCGAGGGTGTCCAGGTCGTCGGGCGCGATGCGGCTCACCGCCTCGCCCATCGCCTGCGTGTAGCCCGGGCGCTTGCCGGTGCGAAAGCCCTGCAGCGAAAGCTGCAGGTAGTCTTCATGCTGCTGCCCGATGCGCGGCACCTGCTGGCCACCGCTCAGGTCGGCGCCGTGGCAGATCACGCAGCGATGCTCCTGCGCCAGCGCCTGGCCGCGCGTCATGCGCGCGGCGTCGGGTGGTGTGGCGGCCGCTGGCGCCGGTACCGCGGGCAAGGTGGCGATGAACTCGGAGAAGCCGCGCAGGTCGGCGTCGGTCATGGTCTTGGCGACCGCCGTCATTGCCGGGTTGTCGCGCCGGCCCTCGCGAAAAAGAAACAGCTGCGTGATCGCATAGAACGAGTGCTGACCCGCGAGCACCGGCGTGCCGGCCATGTCGCTGCGGCCGCTCGCGCCGTGGCACGAGGCGCACAGCGACGCATAGCGCTGCGCATAGCTGGGCTGCGCCGATGCGGCCGAAGCGGCCGATGGCGCGGGCTTCGCGCCCTGCGCAATCGCCGATGACAACGCCAGCGCCATGAAGCCCGCCGCGATCGCTTTCGCAATGACGCCGGCTCTCTTCATCGTCCGCCGTAGCTGATGCGGTAGATCGCACCGGCGTGGTCGTCGCTCACGAGCATCGAGCCGTCCTTGAGCACGAGAAAGTCCACCGGGCGGCCGAGGTAGGTGTTGTTCTCGACGAAGCCCGTCATGAAGGGCTCGACCTTCGCGCCGCCCTTGCCGTCGGGCCAGGCGACCGCGATGTCGGCGTACTTGGTGGTGCGGTTCCACGGGCCGTGGCGGGCGATGAACATCGCGCCGCGGTACTTGGCCGGGAAGCTCTTGCCGTTGTAGAACGTGAGGCCCAGCGCGGCGGCGTGCGGGCCGAGCAGCGCGGCGGGCTTCTGGTAGTCGTCGCAGCGCTTGCCCCAGCCGAATTCCGAATCGAGGAGGTTGCCCTGGTGGCAGTACGGGTAGCCGAAGTGCTGGTCGGGCTTGGCCACCACGTTGAGCTCGTCGTTGGGCAGGTCTTCGCTGAGCCAGTCGCGGCCGTTGTCGGTGAACCAGAGGTTGCCGGTCTTGGGGTCGAAGTCGAAGCCCACCGTGTTGCGCACGCCGCGCGCGATCGTCTCGATGCCGCTGCCGTCGGGGTTCATGCGGAAGATGCGCGCATGCGCGTCGTCGGGCTCGCACAGGTTGCAGGGCGCGCCGACCGCGTAGTAGAGCTTGTCGCCGTGCATGCGCAGGTACCGCCAGCTGTGGTCCTGTCCACCGGGGAGCTTGTCGTTGAGCACCACGGGCGTGCCGGGGTTGTCCAGCTTGTCCTCGATGCCGTCGTAGCGCACGATCTGCTTGTGCGTGGCCAGGAAGAGCGCGCCCTTGTAGAACTCGATGCCGGTGGCGAACTCGGTCTTGTCGATGATGGTCCTGGGCTTGCGGTCGCCCTTCTCGGCGATCGCATAGACCTTGTTGCCCACGAACAGCGTGCTCACGAAGACGGTGCCCTTGGCGCCCTGGCGCAACTCGCGCGCATCGAGCACGCCCGACGCCCAGGTCTCGACCTTGAAGCCCGGCGGGAGCTTGAACTTGGCCGTGGGCAACTGGTCGGGCGCAGTGGGAATCGGGAAAGAGGGCACCGGTGCGAGGCGCGTGGCCGCTTCGTTCTTCGGTCGGCCTTTGGCCCATCCGGGTTCCTCGGCGGGAGGTTGCTGGGCCCACGCGGCGGCAGTGGTGAAGAGCAGGGCGGCGAGCACCGCATGCGGACGGAGTAGGGCCATGTCGTGTCTCCTTCTTGTCGTGGGCGTTCGAACGGGCCGACTGGGGGGCTGGAGGTCGGCTGGAATACCGCTCGCCAGTGTGCGTGCCATGGGGTTTGCGTTCAATAAAATAATCGAGCTAAGCAATATGAATGGCATGCATATCGATTCGATCGACCTCAACCTGCTGCGTCTGTTCGATGCGGTCTACCGCGAGCGCAGCGTGAGCCGCGCGGCGGAGTCGCTGGGCCTCACGCAGCCGGCGGCGAGCCACGGCCTCGGGCGGCTGCGGCTGCTCCTGAAAGACGCGCTCTTCACCCGCGCCCCCGGCGGCGTGGCGCCCACGCCGCGCGCTGACCGCCTCGCGGTGGCGGTGCAGGTGGCGCTCAGCACGATCGAAGCGGCGCTGCACGAGCCCGATCGCTTCGAGCCGCTGGTCTCGCGCAAGAGCTTTCGTATTCACATGAGCGACATCGGCGAGGGACGCTTTCTGCCCGCGCTGATGGCGCGGCTGGGCGAACTCGCGCCCGGTGTGCGGCTGGAGACCCTGCCGCTGCTGCCCGCGGAAGTGGCGCCCGCGCTGGACAGCGGCCGCATCGACTTCGCCTTCGGCTTTCTCTCGAACGTGCGCGACACGCAGCGCGCGCACCTTCTGAAGGACCGCTACATCGTGCTGCTGCGCAAGGGCCACCCCTTCGTCAAGCGCCGGCGCAAGGGGCAGGCGCTGCTCGAGGCGCTGCAGGAGCTCGACTACGTGGCGGTGCGCACGCATGCCGACACGCTGCGCATCCTGCAGCTGCTCAACCTGGAAGACCGCCTGCGCCTCACGACCGAGCACTTCATGGTGCTGCCGGCCATCGTGCGCGCCACGGATCTGGCGGTGGTGATGCCCCGCAACATCGCGCGCGGCTTCGCGGAGGAGGGCGGCTACGCCATCGTGGAGCCGCCGTTTCCGCTGCGCGATTTCAGCGTGTCGCTGCACTGGAGCAAGCGCTTCGAGGGCGATCCGGCCAACCGCTGGCTGCGGCAGGTGATCACCGCGCTGTTTTCGGAACGCAGGTGAAAGAAATGCGCTGCGTTCATGCAGTGGTCAGGCTCGGCATGACAGCATCGCGCCCGTCATGAAGAAACGCATTCCCTCATTCCTGCGCCACGTCGGCCCCGGTGTCGTCACCGGCGCGGCGGACGACGACCCGTCGGGCATCGCCACCTACACGCAGGCGGGGGCGCAGTTCGGCACGGGCCTCTTGTGGACGGTGTTTCTCTCGCTGCCGTTCATGGTGGCGATCCAGCTGGTGTCGGCGCGCATCGGGCGTGTCACGGGAAAGGGCGTGGCGGCCAACCTGCGCGAGCACATGCCGCGCAGCTTTCTCATCGTGCTGGTGGCGCTGCTGGTGGCGGCCAACACCATCAACATCGCGGCCGATATTTCCGCGATGGGCGAGGCGCTGCAGCTGGTGGTGGGCGGCGGCGCGCATTTTCATTCGCTGGTGTTCGGCGTGGTCACGGTGCTGCTGCAGGTGTTCGTGCCGTACCGCAAGCTCGCGCACATCCTCAAGTGGCTGACGCTCACGCTCTTCGCTTACGTGGCCGCGGTGTTCGTGGTGCAGGTGGAGTGGGCGCGGGTGCTGCATGACCTGGTGGTGCCGCGGCTGCAATGGCGCGGCGACTACTGGATGATGATCGTCGCGCTCCTGGGCACCACGATCTCGCCTTACCTCTTCTTCTGGCAGGCCTCGCAGGAGGTCGAAGAGCTGCGCCTCAAAGGCGGCAGGCGCGGCACCGACAAGCAGGTGCGCCACGACCTGCGGCGCGTGCGTCTGGACACCTGGGTGGGCATGACCTTCTCCAACCTGATCGCGTTCTTCGTGATGGTGGTCGGCGCCTCCGTGCTGTACGCGGCCGGCGTGCACGACGTGACCTCTGCGGCACAGGCGGCCGAGGCGCTGCGGCCGCTGGCCGGCGACTTCGCGTTCTGGCTCTTCGCGGGCGGCATCATCGCCACGGGCCTGCTCGCCGTGCCGGTGCTCGCTTCGTCGGCTGCCTACGCGGTGGCCGAGGCCTTCGGATGGGAAGAGGGCCTGGAGCGCCACTGGCGAGAGGCCAAGGAGTTCTACGCGATCATCGCGGTCGCCACGCTGGTGGGCACGGCGCTGGACTTCACGCCGATCGACCCGATGAAGGCGCTCTACTGGAGCGCGGTGATCAACGGCGTGGTGGCCGTACCGATCATGGCCGCGATGATGATCCTGGTGACGCGCGAGAAGGTGATGGGCCCCTTCACTTCGGGGCGCCGCATGCGCTGGCTGGGGTGGGGCGGCACGGCGCTGATGGGCTTCGCGGCGCTGATGATGGGGTGGGACATCGTGCGCTGAGGCGCTGCAGCCGACACTGTTCGACAACCGAAAGTACGCGCCCTGGAGCGCGTATTTTTTTGCCCCGCGTCGGTCGGGTGCGCGCGTGTATCACGCCGGCGAAATCCCCTACAAGGTCCACACCAAGTTGCTGCGTCGCAACAATCTTTTGGGGTGCATGGCGCGCGAAATACGATGAAAGCCTTCGATTCCGGAAACCCCGATTCGCATCGCAACTTCCGGATGAAATCTTTCGCGCTCAAAGACCTTCGTGAAATGTTTTTAGCTCAAAAACGGTCACTGAAAATGTTGCAACCACTTGTACATTGGTCTGGCAATGTGAACGGATTGTCACCGCGGAGCACCGGCATTTCTCCTTGAGCGGCCGATGCACGACGCGTCCATTTCACGCGCACATGCATCGTTGCCGAATTCACTCAAGACCTGGAGAAGTGCATGAGTACCGTCGATCAGCTGGGCCGCACCGCCCCCCTCACCTCGGGGCAGATGGCGATGTGGCTCGGCGCGAAGTTCGCGTCGCCAGACACCAATTTCAATCTCGCCGAAGCCATCGACATCGACGGCGAGATCGACCCCGACATCTTCATCGCCGCCATGCGGCAGGTGGCCGATGAAACCGAAGCCACGCGCTTGCGTTTCGTCGACACGGCACAAGGACCGCGCCAGGTCGTCGCGCCGGTTTTCACCGGCGAGATTCCGTACCTCGACCTGAGCAACAAAAGCGATCCGAACGCCGAAGCCGAGCGCTGGATGCGCGCCGACTACACCCAGGGCATCGACCTCGCGCACGGCCAGTTGTGGCTCTCCGCACTGATCCGCCTCGCGCCCGATCGCCACATCTGGTACCACCGCAGCCATCACATCGCGCTCGACGGCTTCAGCGGCGGGCTCATCGCGCGCCGCTTCGCCGACATCTACACCGCGATGGTCGACGGCAATGCAGCGGTGCCCGAAGACTCGCGCCTCGCGCCGATCTCGCAGCTGGCCGAAGAAGAACACGCCTACCGCGAGTCCGGCCGCTTTCCGCGCGACCGCCAGTACTGGACCGAGCGCTTCGCCGACGCGCCCGATCCGCTGAGCCTCGCTTCGCACCGCTCGGTCAACGTCGGTGGCCTGTTGCGCCAGACGGTGCACCTGCCCGCAGCCAGCGTGCAGGCCCTGCAGGCCATCGCGCAGGAGCTGGGCACCACGTTGCCGCAGATCCTGATCGCCACCACCGCGGCCTACCTGTACCGCGCCACGGGCATCGAGGACATGGCGATCGGCATCCCCGTGACCGCGCGCCACAACGACCGCATGCGCCGCGTGCCCGCGATGGTGGCCAACGCGCTGCCCCTGCGTCTCGCGATGCGCGCGGACCTGCCGATTCCCGAACTGATCCGCGAAGTCGGCCGCCAGATGCGACAGATCCTGCGGCACCAGTCGTACCGCTACGAGCACCTGCGCAGCGACCTCAACATGCTGGTGAACAACCGGCAGCTCTTCACCACCGTGGTCAACGTCGAGCCTTTCGACTACGACTTCCGTTTCGCGGGCCATGCAGCCAAGCCGCGCAACCTCTCCAACGGCACGGCCGAAGACCTGGGCATCTTCCTGTACGAGCGCGGCAACGGGCAGGACCTGCAGATCGACTTCGACGCCAACCCCGCGGTGCACACCGCGGAGGAACTGGCCGACCATCAGCGCCGGCTCATCGCCTTCATCGACGCCGTGATCCGCTTGCCCTTGCAAGCCATCGGCCACATCGACCTGCTCGGCGCCGAAGAGCGCAAGCAACTGCTGGTGACGTGGAACGACACGGACCACGCGGTGCCCGACACGCACCTCACCGCATTGATCGAAGCGCAGCTCGCCGCCAACCCGAAGGCCATCGCCTTGCGCTTCGAGGGGCAGGAGATCGACAACGAAGAACTGAACCGCCGCGCCAACCGCCTCGCGCATCTGCTGCGCGCACGCGGCGCGGGCCCGGAGCGCATCGTGGCGCTCGCAATTCCGCGTTCGATGGACCTGATGGTCGCGCTGCTCGCCACGCTGAAGACCGGCGCGGCGTACCTGCCCGTCGATCCCGATTTCCCGCAGGACCGCATCGCCTTCATGCTCGGCGACGCGCAGCCCGTGTGCCTCGTCACGACCGAAGCCCTCGCGGAGTCGCTGCCGAAAGCCGCCCCCACTTTGCTGCTCGATGTAGCGCAAACGATTGCGGATCCGGCGAGTTGCGACGACACCAACCTCGATGTCGCGATCGACCCTTCGCACCCGGCCTACGTGATCTACACCTCGGGCTCCACCGGCATGCCCAAGGGTGCGGTCGTGTCGCACCGCGCCATCGTCAATCGCCTCTGCTGGATGCAGGACCGCTACGGCCTGAAGGCCGACGACCGCGTGCTGCAGAAGACACCGTCGAGCTTCGACGTGTCGGTGTGGGAATTCTTCTGGCCGCTGATCGACGGCGCCACGCTGGTGCTCGCGAAGCCGGGTGGCCACAAGGGTGCGGCGTACCTTGCGAACCTCATCGCGGAAGAACGCATCACGACGGTCCACTTCGTACCGTCGATGCTCGAGGTCTTTTTGCGCGAGCCCACGGCCGCCGCATGCACCACGCTGCGCCGCGTGATCTGCAGCGGCGAGGCGCTGTCGCCCGCGCTGCAATCGCAGTTCCAGCAGTTGCTCACCTGCGAGCTGCACAACCTGTACGGTCCGACGGAGGCCGCGGTCGACGTCACCTCGTGGGAATGCGAGCGAACGGGCGATGCGCAAGCCGCGAGCGTGCCCATCGGCCGCCCGATCTGGAACACCCAGATGCACGTGCTCGACAGCGGCCTGCAGCCCGTGCCGGCCGGCGTGACCGGGGAGCTCTACATCGCGGGCGTCGGTCTCGCACGCGGCTACCTCCAGCGTCCGCTGCTCAGCGCCGAACGCTTCATCGCCAACCCCTACGGCGCGCCCGGCAGCCGCATGTACCGCACCGGTGACCTCGCGCGCTGGCGCAAGGACGGCAGCCTCGACTTCCTCGGCCGCGCCGACCAGCAGGTGAAGATCCGCGGCTTGCGCATCGAGCCGGGCGAGATCGAGTCGGTACTGCTGCAGCACCCGCAGGTCGCGCAGGCCGCGGTGGTGGCGCGCGAAGACGTGCCCGGCGAGAAGCGCCTCGTGGCCTATGTTGTCGCAGCCGATGCCGCCGATCCGCAAGCGGCCGAACTGCGCGCGCACCTCGCGCAATCGCTGCCCGAGTACATGGTGCCGTCGGCCTTCGTCAGCCTCCCGTCGCTGCCGCTCGGCCCGAGCGGCAAGCTCGACCGCAAGGCGCTGCCGCCGCCCGAAGTGCAGGCCGCCACGCCGTATGCCGCGCCGCGCACGCCGACGGAGAAGATCCTCGCCGGCCTCTGGGCCGAGACGCTGCACCTGCCGCGCGTGGGCGTGCACGACAACTTCTTCGAGCTCGGCGGGCACTCGCTCATGATCGTGCAGCTGATGTCGATGATCCGCCAGCAATTCATGATCGACCTGCCGGTCGACACGCTGTTCCAGGTCTCCACCATCGCCGGTCTCGCGGAGCTGCTCGACCAGGAGTCGGTCGCCCGCCCGAGCCTCGTGCCGATGCCGCGCCCCGCGCGCATTCCGCTGTCCTTCGCGCAGCGGCGCCTCTGGCTGATGAACCAGCTCGAAGGCGCGAACCCCGCGTACAACATGCCGCTCGCGCTGCGCCTGTCGGGCACGCTCGACCGAGCCGCGCTGCATGCGGCGCTCGGCGATCTGGTGGAGCGCCATGAAAGCCTGCGCACCGTCTACCCGAACGAAGACGGGCTGCCGTACCAGCACATCCTCGATGGCGCCGATGCGAGCCCGGCCGTGATCGAGGCCGACAGCAGCGAAGAAGACATCGCCGCGCAGCTTCACGCCGCGGCGGGCCACGGCTTCGAACTCGGCAGTGCGGCGCCATTGCGCGTCTCGCTCTTCAAGCTCGCTGCCGACGAGCACGTGCTGCTCTTGCTCACGCACCACATCGCCGGCGACGGCGCCTCGCTGCTGCCGCTGGCGCGCGACTTGAGCGTGGCCTACGCCGCGCGCTGCGAAGGCAAGGCGCCCGGCTGGGAGCCGCTGCCGCTGCAGTACGCCGACTACGCGCTGTGGCAGCAGGAACTGCTCGGCAGCGAAGACGACGCCGAGAGCATGGCTGGCCGCCAGCGCGCGTTCTGGCGTTCCTCGCTGGGCGACCTGCCCGAACAACTGGCCTTGCCCGTCGATCACGCACGGCCGCTCGCGCCCACCTACCGCGGCGACGTGGTGCCGCTGCAGATTCCCGCGCACGTGCACGAACGCATCCTGCAACTGGCGCGCGACGGACAGGCCAGTGTCTTCATGGTGCTGCAGGCCGCGCTCGCGGGCCTTTTGAGCCGGCTCGGCGCGGGCGACGACATCGTCATCGGCAGCCCGGTCGCGGGGCGCAGCGACCATGCGCTGGACGAGCTCATCGGCTGCTTCGTCAACACGCTGGTGCTGCGCACCGACACCTCGGGCCAGCCGAGCCTGCGCGAACTGGTCTCGCGCGTGCGCGCCACCAACCTCGCCGCGTATGCGAACCAGGAATTTCCGTACGACCGCCTCGTGGAGCTGCTGCGCCCGGGCCGCTCGCGCGCCAACCTGCCGCTGTTCCAGGTGATGCTGGGCTTCCAGAACACGAGCCGGCTGTCGTTCAGCCTGCCGGGCCTGTCGATCACGCCGCAGCCGGTGGCCATCGACACCGCGAAGTTCGACCTGTCGTTCATCCTCGGCGAGCAGCGCGGCGCCGATGGCCTGCCGGGCGGCATCGCCGGCGGCATCCAGTACAGCACCGACCTGTTCGAGCGCAGCACCGTCGAGGCGATGGGTGCACGGCTGGTGCGATTGCTCGAAGAGGCCTGCGAGGCGCCCGACGACGCGGTGAGCAGCCTTGCCATCCTGAGCGCGGAAGAAACCGACCGCCTGCTGTCCGACTGGAGCGGCCGCACGCGCGACATCGCGCCGCTCTCGTTCGCCGCCATGGTCGCGTCGCATGCCGCAGAGCGACCGCATGCAGCCGCGGTGGTGCTCGACGACGCGACCGTCGGCTATGCCGAACTCGACGCGCGCGCCAACCGGCTCTCGCACCTGCTGCGCGCACAGGGCATCGGTGCCGGTGCCATCGTCGCGACGGTGTTGCCGCGTTCGCTCGACCTCATCGTGGCGCACCTGGCCATCGTGAAGGCGGGGGCTGCGTACCTGCCCATCGACCCCAACCACATGGCCGCGCGCAGCGCCTTCGTGTTCGAGGAAGCAGCGCCCGCCGCGGTGCTGACGCACGACGCGCTGCTGCCCGAACTGGCCGGCGTTCCCCGCTGCATCGCGCTCGACAGCGACAGCATGGTGGCCGCGCTGGCGATCCAGTCGAGCGCACCGCTCGCGCAAACCGCGGCGCCCGGCGATGCCGCCTACATCATCTACACCTCCGGCTCCACCGGCGTGCCCAAGGGCGTGGTGGTGCCGCATGCGGGCCTGAGCAGCCTGGGCACTGCGATGGCGGAGCGCCTTGCCATCGACCACGACTCGCGCGTGCTGCAGTTCTCCTCCAGCGGTTTCGACGCCTCGGTGATGGACCAGCTGATGGCCTTCCATGCCGGCGCCGCGCTGGTGGTGCCCGGCCCGCAGCAACTGCTCGGCACGGACCTGGCCGACCTGCTCGAGAAGCAGGCCGTGAGCCACGCGCTGATTCCGCCCGCCGCGCTCGCGACGCTGCCGCACGGCGAATTCCCGCACCTGCTGACGCTCGTGGTCGGCGGCGATGCCTGCCCCGCCGCGCTGGCGGCGAAGTGGTCGCAGGGCCGCCGCATGGTCAATGCCTACGGCCCGACCGAGATCACCATCTGCGCGAGCATGAGCGCACCGATGACGGCCGATGAATTGCCCTCCATCGGCCAGCCGATCTGGAACACGCGGATGTACGTGCTCGACAGTGCCTTGCAGCCGGTGCCGCCGGGCGTCGCGGGCGAGCTCTATATCGCGGGCAGCGGCGTGGCGCGCGGTTACTTGAATCGTCCCGCGCTGAGCGCGGAGCGCTTCATCGCCGACCCTCATGGCGCACCTGGCAGCCGCATGTACCGCAGCGGCGACCTCGCGCGCTGGCGCGCCGACGGCAGCCTCGACTTCGTCGGCCGTGCCGACCAGCAGGTGAAGATCCGGGGCTTTCGCATCGAGCCGGGCGAGATCGAATCGGTGCTGCTCGAGCACCCGCAGATCACGCAAGCGGCCGTCATTGCCCGCGAGGACACCCCCGGCGAAAAACGCCTGGTCGCCTACTTCGTCGCAGGCGCCGAGCCGCAGCCCACCGAGCTGCGCGCCCACATGGCGCGGGCCTTGCCCGACTACATGGTGCCCTCGGCCTTCGTGCGCCTGCCGTCGCTGCCGCTCACGCAAAGCGGCAAGCTCGACAAGAAGGCGCTGCCGGTGCCCGACCAGCAGCCGGTCGCGCTGTACGTCGAGCCGCGCACGCCCACCGAGAAGCTGCTCGCGGCCCTCTGGTCCGAGACGCTGCAGCTCGCGCGCGTCGGCATCCACGACAACTTCTTCGAGATCGGCGGCCATTCGCTCATGGCCATCCAGCTTGGCATGCGCATCCGCCAGCAGGTGCGCGCGGACTTTCCGCATGCGGAGGTCTACAACCGCCCGACCATCGCCGACCTGGCCGCCTGGCTCGACAACGCCGGCGGCACGGCCGAGGCGCTCGACCTGTCGCGCGAGCTCGACCTGCCCGCGCACATCCGCCCGCAGGCCACCGCGCCGAAGCTCGCACCACGCCGCGTGTTCCTCACCGGCGCGAGCGGCTTCGTCGGCAGCCACCTGCTCGCGGCATTGCTGCGCGACACCACGGCCTGCGTGGTCTGCCACGTGCGCGCGCCCGACGAAGAGGCCGGCGAGCAGCGCCTGAAACGCACGCTGGCCCAGCGCCAGCTCGGCGCGGTGTGGGACGACGCGCGCATCAAGGTCGTGACCGGCGACCTCGGCAAGCCGCGCCTGGGCCTGGACGACGCGGCCGTGCAGCTGGTGCGCGATGGCTGCGACGCCATCTACCACTGCGCCGCGCAGGTCGACTTCCTGCATCCCTACGCGAGCCTGAAGCCCGCGAACGTGGACAGCGTGGTCACGCTGCTCGAATGGACGGCGCAGGGCCGCGCCAAGCACATGCACTACGTCTCCACGCTCGCGGTGATCGACCAGAACAACCAGGAAGACACCATCACCGAGCAATCGGCGCTGGCCTCCTGGAGCGGCCTGGTCGACGGCTACAGCCAGAGCAAGTGGGTCGGCGACGCGCTGGCGCGCGAGGCGCAGGCGCGCGGCATGCCGGTGGCGATCTACCGGCTCGGCGCCGTCACCGGCGACCACACGCACGCGATCTGCAATGCCGACGACCTGATCTGGCGCGTTGCGCATCTCTATGCCGACCTGGAAGCGATTCCCGACATGGACCTGCCGCTGAACCTCACGCCGGTGGACGACGTGGCGCGGGCCATCCTGGGCCTTGCGGCGCAGGAAGCCTCGTGGGGCCAGGTGTTCCACCTGATGAGCCAGGCGGCGCTGCGGGTGCGCGACATTCCGCACGTCTTCGCGCGCATGGGCATGCGGCTGGAGCCGGTGGGCCTGGAGCCCTGGCTGGAGCGCGCGCATGCGCGGCTGGCCGTCGCGCAGGACCGCGACCTGGCGGCCGTGCTCGCCATCCTCGACCGCTACGACACCACCGCCACGCCGCCGCAGGTGAGCGGCGCGGCCACGCATGCGCAGCTCGAAGCCATCGGCGCGCCGATCCGCCCGGTGGACCGCGACCTGCTGCAGCGCTATTTCGTGGACCTGGGCATCGACACCAAGGCGCGCCGCGCTTTGGAAACCACCACTTCATAGGAGCCAACGGAAATGGCACGCTATCTCATCGCCGCCACCGCCTTGCCGGGCCACGTCCTGCCGATGCTGGCCATCGCGCAGCATCTGGTGAAACAAGGGCACGCGGTGCGGGTGCATACCGCGAGCCAGTTCCGCGCACAGGCCGAGGCGACCGGCGCGGGCTTCACGCCCTTCGAGCGCGCGATCGACTTCGACTACCGCGACCTGGACAAGCGCTTTCCCGAGCGCCAGCGCATCGCCTCGGCGCATGCGCAGATGTGCTTTGGCCTCAAGCACTTCTTCGCCGACGCGATGGCCGCGCAGCACGCGGGCCTGCGCGCGATCCTGGAGGACTTCCAGGCCGACGCCATCCTGGCCGACACGATGTTCTGCGGCACCTTCCCGCTGCTGCTGGGACGGGAGCGCGAAGACCGCCCGGCGATCGTCGGCATCGGCATCTCGGCGCTGCCGCTGTCCAGCTGCGACACCGCCTTCTTCGGCACCGCGCTGCCGCCGTCGTCCACGCCGGAAGGGCGTGTGCGCAACAAGGCGATGAATGCCAACCTCAAGCAGGCGATGTTCGGCGAGGTGCAACGCTATTTCGACACGCTGCTCGCGCGCGCCGGTCTGCCCGCGCTGCCCGACTTTTTCGTCGACGCGATGGTGAAGCTGCCCGACCTGTACCTGCAGCTCACCGCGCCGTCGTTCGAATACCCGCGCAGCGACCTGCCCGCGTCGGTGCATTTCGTCGGCCCGCTGCTCTCGCCCGCGAGCCGCGACTTCACGCCGCCCGACTGGTGGCACGAGCTGGACGACGGCCGCCAAGTCGTGCTGGTCACGCAGGGCACGCTGGCCAACCAGAACCCATCGCAGCTGATCGGCCCGACGCTGCAGGCGCTGGCGGGCGACAAGAACATCCTCGTCATCGCCACCACCGGCGGCCCGGTGCCGCCGGCGCTCGCGGCGAACCTGCCCGCCAATGCCCGCGTGCTGCCGTTCCTGCCTTACGACCGGCTGCTGCCCAAGCTGCACGCGATGGTCACCAACGGCGGCTACGGCTCGGTCAACCATGCGCTGAGCCTGGGCGTGCCGCTGGTGGTGGCCGGCACCTCCGAAGAGAAACCGGAGATCGCCGCGCGCGTGGCCTGGTCGGGCGCGGGCATCAACCTCGCGACCGGGCAGCCGAGCGCGCGGCAGATCGGCGACGCCGTGCGCAAGGTGCTGGGCAACTCCACCTACCGGCAGCGCGCGTCGATGCTGCGCGAGGACTTTGCATGCCACCGCGCGCTCGCCGGCATCGCCGGCGCCCTCGAAGCACTGGTGCAAACCACCGCACCCGCGGAAATGGCCTGAGCGCCGCACACCCTCCTCACCCTCTCCGCACCCTCCGTACCCGCAAGGAAATTTCAGATGAGCAACCCGTTCGACGACAAGAGCGCCAGCTTCCAGGTGCTGGTGAACGACGAGGGCCAGCACTCGCTGTGGCCCGCCTTCATCGCCGTGCCTGCCGGCTGGCAGGTGGCGCTGGCGCCGACCGACCACGACGCGTGCAGCGCGTACATCGAGGCGAACTGGCAGGACATGCGCCCGCGCTCGCTCGTTGCCAGGGATGCCGCCAGGGCATGAGGATGTTCGCCCTGCACCGGCGCGGCGCCGCATGGGCGCATGCATCGAGGTTCCAGTCGCCGGTGGCCGGTGAGGTGACCGGCACCTTCGCGCCGGACAGCGAACACGCCGAACCCGCTGAACCCGCCGAGGGGAAAAGCGCCGTTCCCGCAAAGCCGCCGGGGCCCGCCATGCCACTGCAACGCAGGCCGCGCTTGCGATGAGCGTCTTCTCCGTCTGGCCGTACTTCCTGCTCATGCTGGCCGTGCTCGGCATGCTGGTGCTGCCGGTCTTCCGCGTGGCCGACGAGCCGCCGCAGCGCGACCCACGCACCACGACGCTCGACGGGCTGCGCGGATTTCTCGCGCTGAGCGTCTTCGTGCACCACCTGATGGTCACGCACGCCTACGTCGCGAGTGGCGAGTGGACCTTTCCGCCCCCGGGCTTTCCCACGCTGCTCGGACAGGTCGGCGTGGGCGTCTTCTTCATGATCACGGCCTTCCTGTTCTGGGGCAAATTGCTCGATGCCGGGGGCCGGCCGGACTGGCGCGGCCTCTACGTCGGCCGGCTCTGGCGCATCGGCCCGATGTACCTGGTGGCGATCGGGCTGATGTTCCTCGTGGTCGCCTGGAAAACCGGGTTCGTGCTCAGGGAGCCGGCGTGGTCCGTGCTGGCCGCGGCGCTGCAGTGGCTGGCCCTGGGCATCGTGCCGCAGCAGCCCGACATCAACGGCTATGTCGGCACGGCCTTCATCCTCGCGGGCGTGACGTGGACGGTCTTCGCGGAATGGCTGTTCTACGGATCGCTGCGGCTGATGGCGCCGATCGCACGCGGGGGGCGCACGCCGCGCTTCGTCGCCGCCGGCTTGTTGCTGCTGTGCCTGCCGGCGCTAACGATCGCGGCGCTTCCTTCGGCCGGCTCGCCCACGCACCCCACGCTCGCGCTGGTGGTCGGCGCGCTCGCCTGGGTGCTGGCGTCGTTTCTCCTCGGGATGCTGTCGGCGTGGCTGCTTCGCCGCGACGGCGCGAACCAGCGGCGGGAGCGCCTGCCCGAATGGGCCGCCTCGCTCCTCGCGCTGGCCTGCCTGGCCGCCGTGTTCCTCGGGTTCCCGCACATGGTCGGCCCCGTGCAGGTGCTGCTGCTCTGGGCCTTCTTTCATCTGGTCTGCCGCGGCAGCACGCTGTTCGGCCTGCTGGCCACGCGCGCGGCGCGGCGCATGAGCACGGTGAGCTACAGCATCTATCTGCTCCAGGGGCTCGTGCTGACCGTGGTCTTCGCGATGCTGCCGGTGCGCGACTTTGCGATGGCCGGGGCGATGCAGTACTGGCTGGTCGGCACGCTGTGCGCGATGCTGCTCGTGGCGGCATCGGTCGCCAGCTACCGCCTCGTGGAGAAGCCGGGCATCGCACGCGGCAGGCGAACGATCCAGCGGCTGAAGAAGACCGATGCCGTGGGCACGCCATCGCATCGCGGCCATCCAACAGAGCCCTCCCTGCAAGGAAGCCGACGATGAGCGCCCCGTCCTTCGCGTTCGGCGCCGTCGTCGTCACCTATTTCCCGACCGGCGAACAGGTGGCGAACCTGCACGCGCTCGCCGCGTCGTGCGCGCACCTGTGCGTGGTCGACAACACGCCGGAGGCGGGCGATTGGCAACAGGCGCTCGTGGATGCGGACGTCCCCGTGCTGAACAACGGCAACCGCGGCGGCATCGCGGGCGCGTTCAACCGGGGCATCGCCGACCTCGAAGCGCGGGGCGCCGAACTCTTCTTCCTGCTCGACCAGGATTCGAAGCTGCCGCCCGGCTACTTCGCCGCCATGTGCGAGGCGGCGATGACGGCCCGGGAGGGCAAGGGCGAGGAGGGCGCGGCCTTCCTGATCGGCCCGCTAGTGCACGACACGAACCTGGACGCGCTGATCCCGCAATTCGGCCTCGAGGGCAAGCGCGTCTTCCAGTTCGACCTCGGGCAGCCCTTCACCGAGCCGCTGGTGCGCTGCGCCTTCATGATCTCCTCGGGCTCGCTGATCTCGCGTGCCGCCTGGGCCACGATCGGCCGCTTCGACGAGCGCTACGTGATCGACCACGTGGACACCGACTACTGCATGCGCGCCCTCGGCCGCGATGTGCCGCTGTACCTCAATCCGCACGTCGTGCTGCGGCACCAGATCGGCGATATCCAGGCCCGGTCGCTGTTCGGCTGGAAGGTCCACTTCATCAACTATCCGGCCGCGCGGCGCTATTACATCGCGCGCAATGCGCTGGCCCTCTCGCGGGCGCATGTGCGCGCCTTTCCCGCGATTCTTTTCATCAACGTCTACACGCTCAAGCAGATCCTGCCGATGCTGATGTTCGAGCGCGACCGGCTGAAGAAGACCCTCGCGCTGGTGCTCGGCTGCTTCGATGGTCTTTTCGGGCGGCTCGGGGGTCTTTGCGAGGCGCATCCGCGGGTGGGCAAGTACCTGAGCCGCCGCGATTGAACACTACCCTTCATGCGCCGCGCGCACGCCGCGCCGCGCTCGCCTTCATCTTCGTGACCGTGCTGATCGACTTCCTGGCGTTCGGCCTGATCCTGCCCGGCCTGCCGCACCTGGTGGAGCGCCTGGCCGGCGGCAGCACCGCGACGGCGGCGTACTGGATCGCGGTGTTCGGCACGGCGTTCGCGGCGATCCAGTTCGTGAGCTCGCCGATCCAGGGCGCGCTGTCCGACCGCTTCGGGCGGCGGCCGGTGATCCTCCTGTCGTGTCTCGGGCTGGGCGTGGATTTCGTGTTCATGGCCCTGGCCACCAGCCTGCCGTGGCTGTTCGTCGGCCGGGTGGTGTCGGGCGTTTTCTCGGCCAGCTTCACCATCGCCAATGCCTACATCGCCGACGTGACGCCGCCGGAAGACCGCGCCCGCAGCTACGGCATCGTGGGCGCGGCGTTCGGCATGGGGCTGGTGTTCGGGCCGGTGCTCGGCGGGCAGCTGAGCCACATCGATCCGCGCCTGCCGTTCTGGTTCGCCGCCGGCCTGACGCTGCTGAGTTTTTGCTACGGATGGTTCGTGCTGCCCGAATCGCTGCCGCCGGAGCGACGCGGCCGCAGGTTCGACTGGTCGCATGCCAATCCGCTCGGCGCGCTGGTGCTGCTCAGGCGCTATCCGCAGGTGGCGGGGCTGGCGGCGGTGTTCTTTCTGGTCAACCTGGCGCAGTACGTCTACCCCAGCGTGTTCGTGCTGTTCGCCGACTACCGGTTCCACTGGAAGGAAGACGCCGTGGGCTGGGTGCTCGGCGGGGTGGGCGTGCTCAGCGTGCTCGTCAACGCCTTGCTGATCGGGCCGGGCGTGAAGCGCTTCGGCGAGCGCCGGGCGCTCTTGTTCGGCATGGGTTGCGGCGTGCTCGGCTTTGTCGCCTACGGCTGGGCCGATGCCGGCTGGGTGCTGCTGGCCGCGCTGCCGTTGGGCACCTTGCTGGCGTTCGCGGGACCGGCGGCGCAGGCGCTGGTCACCCGCGAGGTCGGCGCGGCCGAGCAAGGCCGCATCCAGGGGGCGCTCACCAGCCTGGTGTCGGTGGCGGGCATCGTCGGGCCGGCGATGTTTGCCGGCAGCTTCGGCTATTTCATCGGCCCGCGCGCGCCGGTGCACTTGCCGGGCGCGCCGTTCTTCATCGCCGCGGCGTTTCTCTGCATCGGCATGCTGATCGCGTGGCGCTGCGCACAGCCCAAGGTGGCGGCGGCAGCGGTGCCCGAGCCCACCTGAAACGGCGCCGCGGGTGCGCTCTGTGCCCATGGCCCGGGAATTGCTCGCTTTCTCCAGGGTTTCCCCCTAGGTCGCATACCCGCGCCCACATACGCAATATGGCTGCGGCGGTATGTGCGCGGCGGCGCAAGCGACTAACGTCCAGGCTTGGCCGGAAACACCGAGCCGCCCACGAGCCCGAAGAGCATGAGTACAGAGCGCAACACCATCCAACCCGTCCGCTTTTTCCACCGCGGCAAGATCGTCGACGTCAGCGGCGTGCACCCGACCCGATCGGTGCTCGACTGGCTGCGCGAGGACGCGCACTGCACCGGCACCAAGGAAGGCTGCAACGAGGGCGACTGCGGCGCCTGCACCGTGGTGATCGGCGAGCTGGCCACCGACGCCGACGCGCCGGGCGCCATCGGCGGGCTGCAACTGCAGACGGTCAACGCCTGCATCCAGTTCCTTCCCACGCTGCACGGCAAGGCGCTCTTCACGGTCGAAGACCTGAAGGCGCAGTGCGCGGCGCCACCGTCACCCGACAAGAAGCACCCGGTCCACACGCTGCACCCCGTGCAGCAGGCGATGGTCGACTGCCACGGCTCCCAGTGCGGCTTCTGCACGCCGGGCTTCGTGATGTCGCTGTGGTCCACCTACGAGCACCACCAGGCCGAGGGCACGCAGCCTACGCGCCAGCAGCTGGCCGACGACCTCTCGGGCAACCTGTGCCGCTGCACCGGCTACCGCCCGATCCTGGATGCGGGCCAGCGCATGTTCGACCTGCCGGCAGTGCGGCTCGACACGAAGCCTGCGATGGCGGCGCTCACCGCCCTGCAGAACGACGGCCAGGACCAGGACCTGAACTACGCCGCGCCGCTGGGCGCCCGCATCGACCACTTCCACGCCCCCAGGACCATCGCCCAACTGGCCGCACTGCGCGAGCAGAAGCCGCGCGCCCAGCTGCTGGCCGGCTCCACCGACGTCGGTCTCTGGGTCAACAAGCAGTTCCGCGACTTGGGCGACATCATCTACGTGGGCGACGTGGCCGAAATGAAGACCATCGAGACCCGTGAGAACGGCCAGGGCGGCGAGCTCTACATCGGCGCCGGCGCCTCGCTCGAATCCGCCTTCGAGGCGCTCGTGCAGCGCGTGCCCAGCCTGCAGGACGTGTGGCTGCGCTTCGCCTCGCCGCCCATCCGCCACGCCGGCACCATGGGCGGCAACGTGGCCAACGGCTCGCCCATCGGCGATTCGCCGCCGGTGCTGATGTCGCTGGACACCGAGATCGAGCTGCGCCGCGGCGACGCGGTGCGCCGCATGCCGCTGCCCGACTTCTACATCGACTACATGAAGAACCAGCTGCAGCCCGGCGAGTTCGTGCAGGGGCTGGCGATTCCGCTGGCCGCCATGCGCCGCCAGGTGCGCGCCTACAAGATCAGCAAGCGCTTCGACTGCGACATCTCGGCGCTGTGCGCGGGCTTCGCGATCGAGCTGGAGGAGGGCGGCGACACGGTGAAGGCCGTGCGCCTGGCCTTCGGCGGCATGGCCGCCACCGTCAGGCGCGCGGCGAACGCGGAAGCCGCGCTCGTCGGCAAGCCCTGGACGCAATCGAGCGTTGCCACCGCCAAGCTCGCGCTGGCGCAGGACTTCAAGCCGCTGTCGGACATGCGCGCCTCGGCCGACTACCGGCTGCAGGTGGCCCAGAACCTGATCCAGCGCCTGTGGCTCGAAACCCGCACCGAAGACGCGCTCTCGCTCGAAGAGACCAGCGTCTGGAGCGTGATGCCCCATGCCTCGCCCGCCAAAGCCACGGTGGAAGGAGCCTGACCATGAACAAACCCATCGACGCCCGCCTGCTGCAGCCCGCCGAGGCCTTTGCCGATTACCTGAAGAACACCGCCGCGCGCATCGACCCGGCGGCCGAAGCGGTCGCGCACGACCTGGGCGCGCGCGTGGGCATCAGCCGGCCGCACGAATCGGCGCACCTGCATGTGGCGGGTGAAGCGACCTACATCGACGACATTCCCGAACTCACCGGCACGCTGCATTGCGCGCTCGGGCTCTCGCCGGTTGCCAACGGCCGCGTCACGGCGCTGTCGCTCGATGCGATCCGCGCGATGCCCGGCGTGGTGACGGTCATCACCGCCGACGACATTCCCGGCACCAACGACTGCGGCTCGATCATTCACGACGACCCGATCCTGCTGCCCGTGGCAGACGGCGGCGAGATCCGCTACCTCGGCCAGCCCGTGTTCGCGGTGATCGCCGAGACGCGCGAAGCCGCGCGACGTGCGGCTTCGAAGGCGAAAGATGCGCTGACCATCGAGGCGAAGCCGCCCGTCATCACGCCGCAGGACGCGCATGCGCGCGGCCAGTACGTGGTGCCGCCGATGCACATCGTGCGCAGCGGCGGCAGCGCCAACGAAGGCGATGAGGCCGCTGTGCGCGCCGCCATCGCCAAGGCGCCGCATCGCCACACCGCCACGCTCGACGTGGGCGGGCAGGAGCAGTTCTACCTGGAAGGCCAGATCAGCTACGCCATTCCGAAGGAAGGCGGCGCGCTGCACATCCACTGCTCCACGCAGCACCCGAGCGAAATGCAGCACCTGGTGGCGCATGCGCTGCACCTGCAGTCGAACGAAGTGCATGTCGAATGCCGGCGCATGGGCGGCGGCTTCGGCGGCAAGGAATCGCAGTCGGCGATCTTTGCGTGCGTGGCCGCGATTGCCGCGCGCCAGCTGCAGCGCCCCGTGAAGCTGCGCCTGGACCGCGACGACGACTTCATGATCACCGGCCGGCGCCACTGCTTCTGGTACGAGTACGACGTGGGCTACGACGACGAGGGCCGCATCCTCGGCGCGGAGATCACCATGGTTTCGCGCGCCGGCCACTCGGCCGACCTCTCGGGCCCGGTGATGACGCGCGCGCTCTGCCACTTCGACAACGCCTACTGGCTCCCCAACGTGGCGATGCACGGCTTCTCGGGCAAGACCAACACGCAGAGCAACACCGCGTTCCGCGGCTTCGGCGGCCCGCAGGGCGCCATCGCGATCGAGAACATCATGGACTCGGTGGCGCGCGAGTTGAAGCGTGATCCGCTCGATGTGCGGCGCGTCAACTTCTACGGCAAGGCCGAGAACAACATCACGCCCTACCGCCAGACCGTGACCGACAACATCGTCCACGAACTCGTGGCCGAGCTGGAGGCCAGCAGCGACTACCGCGCGCGGCGCGAGGAGATCGCCGCCTTCAACACGAAGAGCACGGTGCTCAAGCGGGGCCTGGCGCTCGCGCCGCTGAAGTTCGGCATCTCGTTCAACGTGAAGCACTTCAACCAGGCCGGCGCGCTGGTGCACGTGTACACCGACGGCTCCATCCTCGTGAACCACGGCGGAACCGAGATGGGGCAGGGCCTCAACACCAAGGTGGCGCAGGTGGTGGCGCACGAGCTGGGTGTGAGCTTCGAGCGCGTGCGCGTCACCGCGACCGACACGACCAAGGTGGCGAACACCTCGGCCACCGCCGCATCGACCGGTGCCGACCTGAACGGCAAGGCCGCGCAGGATGCGGCACGCCAGATCCGCGAGCGCCTGGCCGAGAGCGCGGCCGAACGCCATGGCGGCAAGGCGAGCGCGGTGCGCTTCGCGAACGACAAGGTCGAGGTCAACGGCCGCACGCTGGCGTTCAGCACCGTGGTCGGCGAGGCCTACCTCGATCGGAAGCAACTCTGGTCCGACGGCTTCTACGCCACCCCGGGCCTGAGCTGGGACAAGGACAAGATGCAGGGCCGCCCGTTCTACTACTACGCCTACGGCGCGGCGGTGAGCGAAGTGGTCGTGGACACGCTCACCGGCGAATGGAAGCTCTTGCGCGCCGACATCCTGCACGACGCGGGCAAGTCGCTGAACCCGGCGGTGGACATCGGGCAGGTCGAGGGCGCCTTCATCCAGGGCATGGGCTGGCTCACCACCGAGGAGCTGGTGTGGCACCCGCAAAGCGGCAAGCTCACCACGCACGCTCCGAGCACCTACAAGATTCCGACGGCCAACGACTGCCCGCCGGTCTTCAACGTGCGCCTGTTCGAGGGCCAGAACTTCGAGGACTCCATCCACCGCAGCAAGGCCGTGGGCGAGCCGCCGCTGCTCTTGCCGTTCTCGGTGTTCTTCGCGATCCGCGATGCGGTGTCGGCGGCCGGCGGCCACCGGGCCGATCCGCCGCTGAAGGCGCCGGCCACGAGCGAATCGATCCTTCGTGCCATCACCGCCGTGCAAGCGGTGGAATCCGCATCGGCCGAATGAAAACGGGCCGTGCTCGCACGGTCCGAGCTTCACTCCAACACCCGGTTTGCCCCAATGCTGCGCTGTATAACTGTTCGCACAGACAAGAAAGGTGTGAACAGCCATGAGAGACCAAGCGCTTTTCGACAAGATCGATCTTCATCTGATCCGGGTGCTTCACACCGTGCTGACCGACCGCAGCGTCTCGCGCGCCGCCATCCGCCTGGGGATGTACCAGCCGGCCGTCTCGGCCGCGCTCAAGCGCCTTCGCGAGCTCTCGGGCGATCCGCTCCTGGTGCGCTCGGGCTCGGGCATGGTGCCCACCGATGCGGGGCTGCGGATGATCGAGCCGGCGGCCAGCATCCTGCGCGCGGCCGAGATGCTGTTCTCCGATGCGCGCGGCTTCGAGCCGCAATCGGCGGCCACCACTTTCCGCATCGCGGCCAGCGACTACATGGACCCGCTGTTCCTGCCGATGCTGGTGGCGCACGTCAAGCGCGAGGCGCCGCTGTGCCAGATCGAGATCCACGCGCTCTCGCCCGATTCGGATTACCACGGGCACCTGGCGCTCGGGCAGGTCGACCTGGTCATCGGCAATTGGTTAAAGCCCCCGGAAGACCTGCACATGGCGCGGCTCTTCGGCGACGAGGTGGTGTCGCTGGTCAACCAGGACCATCCGGCGGTGCGCCGCGGCTGGGACCTGGAGACCTGGCTCGCGGCCGAGCACATCGCGCCCACGCCCATGCACCCGGGCGGGCGCGGCATCATCGACCAGATGCTCGACGAGTTGGGGCGGCAACGCAACATCACCGCGCGCTGCGCGCACTTCAGCCTCATTCCGGACATGGTGGCCTCGAGCCTCTTGGTGCTCACCACCGGGCGCCAGTACTGCGAGCGCTTCGCCGTGCGGCTGCCGGTGAAGATCCTCGAATGCCCGGTGGCGCTGCCGCGCCTCATGTACTACCAGCTCTGGCACGAACGCACCCATTCGTCGAGCTCGGCGCGGTGGCTGCGCGAATGCATCAAGGACGTGGCGGCGTCGCTGCGGCCCGCGTCTTCCGCCATACCTGGGGCATCCGGCGTGTCCGGCACCGCGACGCGCCTGCCCGCCGCCGCCCCTGAAAAACCGGACCCCTGAGAAACCCCCGTTCGCGCCGGCGTCGTGAGCGGGGCAACGATGAAACCGCCACTACAACAGCTGGAGACAAGCGAAATGAGTACGTTTGAACAGGCGCCCAAAGGCGCCGAGCCCCACACCCCGGGGCATTTCGAGTCCGCGCGTCCGCGCGCGGCTGTGGGCAGCGCAAGCGGCTCGGGTCTGCTTGAACGCGTGTTCAAGCTCAGCGCGCACAACACCACCGTGCGCACCGAGGTCATCGCGGGGCTCACCACCTTCCTCACGATGGCCTACATCATCTTCGTGAACCCGACGATCCTCGGCGACGCGGGCATGCCCAAGGGCGCGGTCTTCGTGGCCACCTGCCTGATCGCCGCGCTGGGCACATTGATCATGGGCCTGTACGCCAACTACCCGATCGCCATGGCGCCGGGCATGGGCCTGAACGCCTACTTCGCCTACGTGGTGGTGCTGGGCATGGGCTACACGTGGCAGGTCGCGCTGGGCGCGGTGTTCATCTCGGGGTGCCTGTTCCTCATCGTCACGGTCACCGGGTTGCGGGAGCTGTTCATCGCGGGCATACCGCAGTCGTTGCGAACGGCGATCACGGTGGGCATCGGCATGTTCCTGGCGCTCATCGCGCTCAAGAGCGCGGGCGTCGTCGCCGCATCGCCCGCCACCTTCGTCACGCTGGGCGACCTGCATTCGCCGCCGGTGGTGCTGGCCACGCTGGGCTTCCTGGTCATCGTGACGCTCGACCGGTTGAAGGTGCGAGGAGCGATCCTCATCGGGATCATGCTGGTGACGGTGCTGTCGTTTTTCTTCGGCGGCAACAAGTTCCACGGCGTGTTCGATGCGCCGCCGTCGATCGCGCCCACCTTCATGCAGCTGGACATCCTGGGCGCGCTCAAGGGCGGCATCCTGAACGTGGTGCTGGTGTTCTTCCTGGTCGAGATGTTCGATGCCACCGGCACGCTGATGGGCGTGGCCAAGCGCGCGGGCCTGCTCGTGCCCGGCAAGATGGAGCGCATGAACAAGGCGCTGCTGGCCGACAGCGGCGCGATCTTCGCGGGCTCGCTGCTCGGTACATCGAGCACCACGGCGTACGTGGAAAGCGCGGCCGGCGTGCAAGCGGGCGGACGCACCGGCCTCACGGCGGTGGTGGTGGCGGTGATGTTCCTCGCCTGCCTCATGATCTCGCCGCTCGCGGGCTCGGTTCCGGCCTATGCCACCGCACCGGCGCTGCTCTTCGTGGGCTGCCTCATGCTGCGCGACCTGGTCGAGCTCGACTGGGAAGACACCACCGAGGTCATCCCCGCCGCGGTGACCGCGCTGGCCATGCCCTTCACCTACTCGATCGCCAACGGCCTGGCCTTCGGCTTCATCACCTACGCGGTGCTCAAGCTCTGCACCGGCCGGGCACGGGAAGTGCATGCGATGGTGTGGGTGATCGCGGCGATCTTCTTGTTCAAGTTCGCCTACATCGGCGGACACTGAGAGGCTGAGCAGAGCGCCGTCGGGCGCCGATGGTCGCCAATGGGCGCGGAAGCCGCTATTAAACTTATAGCTGCTTCCGCTTTGTTGCTGTTGAACGAGACAAACCCACGAAACCCGGCATGACAACCCCCCGACTCCAGCTCGCGCACATCACCAAGCGATACCCCGCGGTGGTGGCCAACAGCGACATCTCGCTGGCCGTTGCCCCCGGCGAAATCCATGCCGTTCTCGGCGAGAACGGCGCGGGCAAATCGACGCTGATGAAGATCATCTACGGCTCGGTCAAGCCCGACGAAGGCACCGTCACCTTCGACGGCCAGGCCGTCACCCTGCGCAACCCCCAGCAGGCGAGGGCGCTGGGCATCAGCATGGTGTTCCAGCACTTCAGCCTGTTCGACACGCTCACCGTGGCCGAGAACGTGTGGCTGGGCCTCGATAAATCGCTGCAGCTCGCGGAAGTGGCGCGCAGCATCACCGCCAAGGCCAGCGAATACGGCCTGGACATCGACCCCTCGCGCCCGGTGCACACGCTCTCGGTGGGCGAGATGCAGCGGGTGGAAATCATCCGCGCGCTCCTGACCAACCCCAAGCTCCTGATCCTGGACGAGCCGACCTCGGTGCTCACGCCGCAGGCGGTCGTCAAGCTCTTCACGGTGCTCAACAAGCTGGCCTCCGAGGGCTGCAGCATCCTCTACATCAGCCACAAGCTGCACGAGATCCGCGAGCTCTGCACCGCCTGCACGGTGCTGCGCGGCGGCAAGGTCACGGGCGTGTGCAATCCGCAGAACGAGAGCAACGAATCGCTCTCGCGGCTGATGATCGGCAGCGAGCCGCCGCCCTTGCAGCACCGCCCGGTGCATGCGGGCGCGGTGGCGCTGCGCGTGAAGGGCTTGACGCTCGCGCGCGAAGACCAGTTCGGCGTCGACCTGGACGGCATCTCGTTCGAGGTGCGGGCCGGCGAAGTGGTCGGCATCGCGGGCGTGTCGGGCAACGGGCAGAAGGAACTGCTCTACACGCTCTCGGGCGAAGACGTGCGCGCCGACGCTTCGATGGTGCAGGTGTTCGACAGGCCCGCCGGGCGGCTGCGGCCACGCGCGCGCCGCGCGCTGGGCCTGCACTTCGTGCCCGAGGAGCGCCTCGGCCGCGGCGCGGTGCCCACGCTGGGCCTCGCGCACAACCTGCTGCTCACGCGCAGCAACGCGGTGGGCAAGGGCGGATGGATTCGCACCTCGGCACTCGAGAAGCACGCCAGGGGCATCATCGAACGCTTCAACGTCAAGGCCGGCGGCCCCCATGCCGCGGCGCGATCGCTCTCGGGCGGCAACCTGCAGAAGTTCATCGTCGGCCGCGAGATCGACGCCAACCCCAAGCTCTTCATCGTCTCGCAGCCCACCTGGGGCGTGGACGTGGGCGCGGCCGCGCTCATCCGCGGCGAGATCCTCGCGCTGCGCGATGCCGGCTGCGCGGTGCTGGTGGTGAGCGAGGAGCTCGACGAGCTGTTCGACATCAGCGACCGCCTGCACGTGATCGCCAAGGGGCGGCTGTCGCCCTCCATCGACCGCGCCGCGGCCACGCTGCCGCAGATCGGCGAATGGATGAGCGGTCTCTGGAACAAGGAGGCGGCCCATGCTTAAGCTCGAACCCCGCCCGGAGCTTTCGCGCTTCTGGACCTTCGCCTCGCCGATCCTGGCGCTCGTCATCACGGTGCTGATCGGCGTGGCGCTTTTCGCCGCGCTCGGCAAGGACCCTGTGAAGGGCCTCATGGTGTTCTTCTACGAGCCCATCAAGAATGGCTACGCGCTCGGCGAGCTGATGATCAAGGCGACGCCGCTGCTCATCATCGCGCTGGGTCTCGCGGTGTGCTTTCGCTCCAACGTGTGGAACATCGGCGCCGAGGGGCAGTTTGTGTTCGGCGCCATCGTCGCGGGCGGCGTGGCGCTCCTGGCCGACAAGAACACGGGCTCGTGGATCGTCGTGGCCATCCTCGTGGCGGGCACGCTCGGCGGCATGGTGTGGGCGGGCATCGTGGCGTTCCTGCGCGACAAGTTCAATGCCAACGAAATCCTCGTGAGCCTGATGCTGGTCTACGTGGCCACGCTGCTCTTGAGCTACATGGTGTTCGGCCCGTGGAAAGACCCGCAGGGCTACAACTTTCCGCAGTCGAAAACCTTCGAGGCGGTCACGCAGATTCCGCGGCTCTTCAAGGGCTCGCGCGTGAGCATCGGGTTGATCATCGCGCTGGTGGGCGTGGGGGCACTGTGGGTGTTCCTGTTCCGCACGCGGGCGGGCTTCGCGCAGCAGGTCGGCGGGCTCGCGCCGGCGGCGGCGCGCTATGCGGGCTTCTCGGCGCGGCGCGCGGTGTGGATCGCGCTGCTCACCTCGGGCGGCGCGGCGGGCCTGGCCGGTGCGCTCGAAGTGGCCGGCCCGCTTGGCCAGCTCACGCCGTATGTGCCGGCCGGCTACGGCTTCGCGGCCATCATCGTGGCCTTCGTCGGGCGGCTGCATCCGGTGGGCATGGTGTTCTCGGCCATCTTGATGAGCATGTTCTACATCGGCGGCGAACTGGCGCAATCGCGCCTGGGTCTGCCCAAGTCGCTGACCGGCGTGTTCCAGGGGCTGCTGCTCTTCACGCTACTCGCGTGCGACACGCTTATCGCCTACCGCATTCGCCGCAAAGCGGCAGCCAAAGCCATTCTCACGACGAGTTCGCTGCAAGCCAGCACGCCGCTGACCGCGCCTGTTG
Source organism: Variovorax sp. AC194 (assembly GCF_979257995.1). Lineage (NCBI taxonomy): Bacteria > Pseudomonadati > Pseudomonadota > Betaproteobacteria > Burkholderiales > Comamonadaceae > Variovorax > Variovorax sp. AC194. Next base: position 2,032,572 of record NZ_OZ409823.1, read on the forward strand.
CGCGTTCGAGCGAAGGAGCGCTTTGATGACGGATTGCTCTTCGATTCGGGCGATGCGTGCGCCGTGGCGCGATCACGCCGACGGGGTGCCTTGCTCCGCGAATGTCCCCCGGCCTGCGGCCTCCTCCTTGATTTCGCTGCGCAAGGCACCCCATCGGCGTGCTCGTTGTTCAGTGCGGTCGTTGATCGGCCGCACACCCGCAGCGTGCCCCTGTGCGCAGGGCATCGGGTGCTCCCCGCAGCGAAATCAAGGAGGAGGCGAAGCCGGGGGACATTCGCGGAGGGGAGTACCCGGTGGCCTGCGCACCCGCCCCGAACGCACCCGTCAGAACAGCAACACCAACCAGCGCTGGAGCCATTGACATGGACAGCTACGCACTCCTACTCGGCTCGACACTGAGCGCCGGCACCGTCCTCGCGATCGCCGCACTGGGCCTCTTGATCAACGAGAAAGCCGGCATCGTCAACCTCGGTGCCGAAGGCATCATGCTCTGCGCCGCCATCGCCGGTTTCGCGACGGTGGTCACCACGCACAACCCCTGGCTCGGTTTCCTCGCGGGCATGGCGGCGGGCGCATTGCTCGCTGCCTTCTTCGGCGTGCTGGTGATCTGGCTCAACACCAACCAGTACGCGACGGGGCTCGCGCTCAGTCTTTTCGGCGTGGGCTTCTCGGCCTTCGCCGGCATCAACTTCGTGCAGGCCAAGCTGCCCGAGAGCGTGTCGTATGCGATCCCGGTGCTGGCCGACATTCCGCTCGTCGGCCCCGCGCTGTTCCGCCATCACCCGATGGTGTATTTCGCGGTGGTGCTGACCTTCGGGCTCATCTGGTTTTTGTACCGCACGCGCGCGGGCCTCGTGCTGCGCTCGGTCGGCGAATCGCCCGAGTCGGCGCATGCGCTGGGCTACCCGGTGCGGCGCATCCGCTTCATGGCGGTCGTCGCGGGCGGCGCGCTCTGCGGGCTGGCGGGGGCGTACCTCTCGACCGTCTACACGCCCCTGTGGGTCGAAGGCATGGTCGCGGGCCGCGGCTGGATCGCGCTGGCGCTCACCACCTTCGCCACCTGGCGGCCGATTCGCGTGCTGCTGGGCGCCTACCTCTTCGGCGGCGTCACGATGCTGGGCTTTCACCTGCAGAGCAGCGGCGTCGATGTGCCGCCCCAGTTCCTGAGCATGCTGCAGTACATCGCGCCCATCGTGGTGCTGGCGCTGATCTCGCGCAACCCGGCGTTCATCCGCATCAACATGCCGGCTTCCATAGGGAAACCGTTCTACCCCGGCTCATAATCGCGTTTTTCGTTTTTCCGCCAACCCGTCCTTTTTGAGGATTTCCGACAATGAATGATCTGAACAAGCGCTCCCTGCTCAAGCTGGCCGCCCTCACGGCGGTCGCTTCGGCGGCCCTGATCGGCTGCGGCAAGAAAGAAGAAGCGGCAGCACCGGCCGCGGCCCCCGCGCCGGCCCCGGCACCTGCTGCAGCCGCGCCGGCCCCGGCCGCGCCGCTCAACATCGCATTCGCATACATCGGCCCGGTGGGCGACGGCGGCTGGACCTTCGCGCACGACAACGGCCGCAAGGCGCTGGAGAAGGAATTCGGCGACAAGATCAAGACCACCTTCGTGGAAAGCGTGCCCGAAGGCGCCGACGCCGAGCGCGTGTTCCGCGACATGGTCGGCCAGGGCAACAAGCTGATCTTCGGCACCACCTTCGGCTACATGGAGCCGATGCTCAAGGTGGCCACCGACAGCAAGGACGTGAAGTTCGAGCACGCCACCGGCTACAAGACCGCCGACAACATGCGCACCTACGACAGCCGCACGTACGAGGGCGCGTACATGGCCGGCGTCATCGCCGGTGCCATGACCAAGAGCAACACGCTGGGCGTGGTCGGCTCGGTGCCGATTCCCGAGGTGCTGCGCAACATCAACAGCTTCACGCTGGGCGCGCAGTCGGTCAACCCGAAGATCACCACCAAGGTCGTGTGGGTCAACGAGTGGTTCAGCCCGCCCAAGGAAACCGAGGCGGCCACCGCGCTCATCAACGGCGGCGCCGACATCCTGTTCCAGAACACCGACTCGCCCGCCGTGCTCAAGACCGCGCAGGAAAAAGGCAAGCGCGCCTTCGGCTGGGATTCGGACATGACCGCCTACGGCCCCAAGGCCCACCTGGGCTCGGCCACCATCAACTGGGCGCCGTACTACATCAAGGCCACGCAGGACGCGCTGGACGGCAAGTGGGCCACCGGCCAGGCCTGGTGGGGCGTGAAGGAAGGCGCCATCGACCTCGTGTCGATCGCCGAGGACGTGCCGGCCGAAACCAAGGCCAAGGTCGAGGAAGTCAAGAAGGGCCTGAAGGACGGCAGCTTCGTGATCTGGAAGGGCCCGATCCTCGGCCAGGACGGCAAGGAAGTGGTCGCCAAGGACGCGGTCGCCGACGACAAGTTCCTGACCGGCATCAACTTCTACGTCAAGGGCGTCGAAGGCAAGGTGCCGGGCGGCGACAAGAAGTAATCGCCGCGGCGATGCAGACAACAAGGGTCGCCCAGGGCGGCCCTTTTTTCATTGGAGGAAGGATTCGCACCATGAAGCTCATGTTCACCGCCGCGCTGCTGCTGTCGGCCTCGCTGTCGTTCGCCGCCGCACCCGCGAAATTTTCGAAGGAGGAACAGCCGCTGCAGAAGGCCGTCTCCGACACCGAGATGTGCTTTCACTTCGCGGGCGAGTTCAACGGCGACGGTTCCGCGTACGACAAGGAAGTCAACCGCATGCAGCGCAAGCACTGCGGCAAGGCGGGCCAGCAGCTGCTGCTGAAGGCGTATCGCGCGAACCCGAAGGATGCGCGCCTTTATCCCGCGGTGCTGATGCTCAACAGCCTGTCTACGGAGTTCCTGTCGAAGGCCGAGGTGGCGCGGCTGTGCGCGGTGGCTAAGACGGAACTGGTCTGTCAGTAAGGTCAGTGAGGCCGTGAGCGCTTGCCCGCCACCACGACCTCCGCGCTGTCGACGAACCCCCGGATCAACCGCTGCCGGTGCGATGCGCGCTGCCACAGGATGCCGAAGCGCCGTGGCTCCGAAGGCATCGGCAGAGGGATCTTCGCCACGCGCTGGCCCTCGAGCAGCGGCGAGGCGATATCGGGCACCAGCGAAACGCCCAGCCCGCGATCGACCATCATCGCGATCGCCAGCAGCGAGCTGAGCTCGAAGCGTTCCTGCGGCACGATGCCCGCGGCGCGCAGGTACCGGTCGGCCTGCTTGCCGCCGCCCAGCGCCCGGTCGTAGCGGATGAGGGGCGAAGTTCGCAGCAGCTCGTGCGGATCGCGCTTGGCAAGGCGGCTCGGCGCGAGCAGCACCAGCGGCTCTTCCCGCAGCAGCGACCAGTCGAAGGTCTTGGCGAGCACGTAGGGCGGATACAGGCACACGGCCGCGTCGAGCTCGCCCTGCTGCACCGCCTTGTAGAGCGTGGCCGTGGTGCCCGATTGCAGGAACACCTTCACGCCCGGATGCGTCTTCACGAAGCGCGCGAGGATGTCCGGCAGCAAGCTGTGGATGGCCGTGTTGATGGTGCCGATGAGGAGTTCCCCGCCCGCCGCGTCGCTGTTGAGCAGCGTCTTGATGTCGCCCACCTCGCGCAGCAGGTTGCGCGCGCGCTGCACCAGCAGGTGCCCCGCCTCGGTCGGCTGCACCGTGCGGCCCGCGCGGGCGAGCAGCGGCGCATTGAGCTCGCGCTCCAGCGTGCGTATTTGCTGTGCCACGGCGGCGGGCGTCAGGTCGAGGCGGCGCGCGGCCTCCGACATCGAGCCCGACTCCACCACCAGAAGAAAGCTTTGCAGGTAGGCTGTTTCCATGAAAGATAAATTTTCTATGATCTGATCATAGAAGCCATGTGTTTTTCTTTGCTCATGCGCTGCGCACACTGCGCTGCATGAGAAGCAAACTGTTCGTTCCCGGAACCCGCCCCGAGTTGTTCGCCAAGGCCTTGAGCGGCGCAGCCGATGGCGTGTGTTTCGACCTGGAGGATGCGGTGTCCGAGCCGCGCAAGGGCGAGGCGCGCGATGCCGTGCGGCAACTGCTGCGAAGCGGCGAGCCGGCCGCATCGGGCAAGACAGTGATCGTGCGCGTCAATGCGATGGACACGCCGCACTTCGCCGACGACATCGCCGCGGTCGCCCAGCCCGGCGTGCACCTCATCAACATTCCCAAGCCCGAGAGTCCGGCGCATGTGCGCGCGGCCGTCGAGGCCATCGAGCGCGCCGAGCAGGCGAACGGCGTGCGCGCGCCCATCGGCCTGCTGCTGAACATCGAGGCGCCGTCGGCCTTGCGCACCGCGGCGCAGCTGGGCGCTGCGCATTCGCGCGTGGCGGGGCTGCAGCTGGGGCTCGGTGATCTGTTCGAGCCGCTGGGCATCGCGCGGCGCGAGCCGGCCGCGATCGGGCAGGCGATGTTCGCGATGCGCATCGCCGCGGGCGAGGCGGGCGTCTATGCCTACGACGGCGCGTTCGCGGATATTCGCGATGCCGACGGCTTTCGCGCCGAGGCCATGCTGTCGCGCAACCTCGGCTTCCTCGGCAAGACCTGCATCCACCCGAGCCAGATCGCGATCGCCAACGAGGTGTTCCGGCCCACCGATGAAGAGATCGCGCACGCCTGCAAGGTGGTCGAGGCCGCGCGCGACGCCGATGCCAGGGGCGTGGGCGCCTACGTGGTGGACGGAAAAATGATCGACATCCCTTTCGTGATTCGCGCACGCGCCATCGTCGCGAGCGCGCGCAGCCTGGGCCTGCTGCCGGGCTGAGTTTTTCGCTTTCTTAAAAAATCAGGAGACAAGACAAATGAAGATTTCACCATCGCTTGGCCTGCGCACGCTCGTTGTTGCTGCCATCGCCGGCGGCTGTCTGTTGAGCGGCAGCGCATTCGCACAGACCGCGTACCCGACCAAGACCATCACCATCGTCGTCCCCTATCCCGCGGGCGGCTCCAACGACACCTTCGCGCGCCAGGTGGCCAAGGAACTGGGCGATGAACTGAAGCAACCGGTCATCATCGACAACCGCCCCGGCGCGAGCGGCAACACCGGCACCGGGCAGGTCGCCAAGGCCGCGCCCGATGGCTACACGCTCGTGGCCGTGTCCTCGAGCATGACGACCAACGCTGCCGTGCAGTCGAAGCTGCCGTTCGATCCGGTCAAGGGCCTCGCGCCCATCGCCATGTTCGCCAAGGGCCCGTTCATCGTCGCGGTGAACAACGACTTTCCCGCCAAGACGCCGGCCGAGCTCATCGCGGCCATCAAGGCCAAGCCGGGGCAGTACAACTACGCCTCCTCCGGCTCGGGCAGCGTCAACCAGTTCGGCACCGAACTGCTCAAGGCCAAGGTGGGCGACCTGCAGATCGCGCACATCCCCTACAAGGGCATGGGCCCGGCCGTGACCGACCTGATCGGCAACCAGACGCAGCTGTTGATCTCCAGCGGGCCGTCGCTGTTGCCGATGGTGCGCGCGGGCAAGCTGCGCGCGGTCGGCATCACGAGCCTGAAGCCCAGCCCGATCGCGCCCGACCTCACGCCCATGTCCACGGCCGTGCCCGGCTACGAATTCGAACTCTGGTGGGGCCTGCTGGCGCCCGTGGGCACGCCGCCCGACGTGGTGGCGAAGCTCAACGGCGCGGTGAACAAGATCATTGCCAAGCCCGAGATCACCGCCAACTTCCTGCGCGAAGGCGCCATCGCCACGCCGCTCTCGCCCGCGCAGTTCGGCACGGTCATCGCCGAGGACGTCGAGCGCTGGAAGAAGCTGGCCAAGCAGCAGAACATCACCGCCGACTGAGCATTGAAGAAAGAACGATCCATGACCATCGACGCCCCGCAAGACGACACAAGCCTGCCCGCGCGCACCGGCCCTGCGGGGCCGCTCAGCGGCCTGCGCGTGCTCGACCTGAGCGCCTACATCGCGGGGCCCTACGGCTGCTCGCTGCTGGCCGACCAGGGCGCCGAGGTCATCAAGATCGAGCCGCCCACGGGCGACAACCTGCGCAAGTACCCCTCGACGCTCGAAGCCGAGAGCCGCGCCTTCATCGGCGTGAACCGCAGCAAGCTGGGCGTGGTGCTCGACCTGAAGAATGCCCAAGACCTGGCCGCGCTGATGGCGCTGGTGCGCACCGCCGACGTGTTGGTGCACAACTTCCGCCCGAGCGTGCCGCCGCGGCTGGGCATTGCGTACGACCAGCTGAAGGCCGTCAATCCGCGCCTGATCTATTGCAGCCTCACGGGCTACGGCGAGACCGGTCCGCTGCGGGAGAAAGCCGGCTACGACCAGGTGCTGCAGAGCATGACCGGCATGTGCGCGCTGCAGGGCAAGCGCGGCGAGCCGCCCGAGATCATCTACGGCTCGGTGGTCGACTACTACGCGGCCGCGCTGGTGGCCGCGGGCGTGGCCTCGGCGCTGTACGAGCGCGAGAAAAGCGGCGAAGGCCAGTTCGTCGGCGTGTCGCTGTTGCGCTCCGCGCTCACGATGCAATCGGCGCGCATGGTGTGGGCCGAGGGCGAGCCCAAAGACGTGGGGCGCGACATGCGCTCGGGCGGCATCACCGGCCTGCACCCGACGCGCGAAGGCCACCTGTACATCTCGGCCAACACGCCGCACTTCTGGCAGGCGCTGTGCGCCAAGGTGGGCCTGCCCGAGCTCGCGGCCGACGAGCGCTACGACTCGGTGCGCAAGCGCGCGCAGCACTTCGCCGAGATCGTGCCGCGCCTGCGCGAGGCGCTGGCTGCGCGCACCGCGCTCGAATGGGAAGAGCTCTTCGGCGAAGAGGTGCCCTGCGCGGCCGCTCGCACCGTCGAGGACATGTTCGACAACGAACAGGTGCTGGCCGAGGACATGGTCGCGAACTTCGCGCACCCCACGCTCGGTTCGTATCGCGGCTTCACGCGCGCCGTGAAGTTCGGCCGCACGCCGGGCCCCGAGCCCTTCGCCGCGCCGACGCTGGGGCAGCACACCGACAAGGTGCTGAAGACCGCGAGCGCGGCGGACTGATACGCGCATGGACGCCGTCTACCCCAACAGCAGCGGCACGCGCCGGCCCGCGAGCGCGGCACCGGCGGGCGCGTGCGATGCGCACATGCACATCTACGACCGCCGCTTCGCGCTGCACGGCTCGCCCGATGCGATGGTCGACAAAGCCACCGCCGCCGACTACCGCCTGCTGCAGCAACGCATCGGCACCGAGCGCACGGTCGTCGTGCAGCCGCGCGTGCACGGCACCGACAACAGCGTGACGCTGGATGCGATCCGCGCGCTCGGCGCCACGCAGACACGCGGTGTCGCGGTGCTCCGCCCCGACGTGAGCGATGCCGAGCTCGAGCGCCTGCACGCGGGCGGCATTCGCGGCATCCGCTTTACGCTCTACACGAGCGCCAATGCCGCCACCGATTTCTCGATGGTCGAGCCGCTCGCGCAGCGCGTGCACGCGCTCGGCTGGCATGTGCAACTGCACTGGAGTGCCGACCAGATCGCGGCGCACGCGGACCTGCTCGCCCGCCTGCCATGCACCATCGTCTTCGACCACCTCGCGCGCCTGCCGCTGCCCGATGCGCTCTCGCATCGCGCGTTCGATGTGGTGAGCCGGCTGCGCGACAACGGCCGCACGTGGGTCAAGCTCTCCGGCCCCTACCTCGATTCGAAAGCCGGCGCCGCGGGCCGCTACGCCGACACGACGGCCATCGCCAGGGCCTGGGTCCGCCAGGCGCCCGAGCGCGTGGTGTGGGGCAGCGACTGGCCGCACCCGACCGAGCCGGTCAACAAGCCCGACGACGCGGTGCTGTTCGATCTCCTGAGCCAGTGGGTGCCCGACGAAGCCGTGCGCCATCGTGTGCTGGTGGAGAACCCGGCGCAGCTCTACGACTTTCCCGAAACGACAAAGACCGAGACATCCGAATGACGAAGAGACGCCTCCTGAAATCCATCGCCGCGCTGGCCGCGTGCGCCCCGTTGCTCGGCTGGGCCGCGTGGCCCGACAAGCCCATCCGCATGGTCGTGCCGTACGCCGCGGGTGGCGGCGCCGACAACACCGCGCGCGTGGTCGCGCAGCAGCTGAGCGCCGCGCTCGGCCAGCAGATCGTCATCGACAACAAGCCCGGCGCGGGCGGCGTGATCGGCGAAGACAACGTGGCCAAGGCGCCCGCCGACGGCTACACCGTGCTCTACGACGCCTCGGCGTTCTCGGTGAACCCGTCGCTGCGCAAGTTGCCGTTCGATGCGGCCAGGGATTTCATTCCCGTTTCGCTGGTGGCCACCGCGCCGCAGATTCTTGTCGTGCCCGCCACCGCGCCCTACAAGACGGTGGCCGAGTTCCTCGATTTCGCGCGCAAGAACCCCGGCAAGCTGAGCTTCGCCTCGGCCGGCGGCGGCACCGGCTCGCACCTGGCCGGCGAGGCGCTGAACGAGCAGGCCAAGGTCAACCTGATGCACGTGCCCTACAAGGGCGGCGCGCCCGCACTGACCGACGTGATGGGCGAGCAGGTGTCCTCCTACTTCGGCAACGTGGCCTCGACCCTGGGCTACGTCAAGTCGGGCAAGCTGCGCGCGCTCGCGGTGAGCTCCAGCAAGCGCGTGAACGGATTGCCCGATACGCCGACGCTCGCCGAGTCGGGCCTGCCGGGCTACAACGTGGTCGAGTGGAACGGCGTGTTCCTGCCCAAGGGCACGCCACCCGATGTGGTGCAGCGGCTGGGCAAGGCCGTGCAGGCGGCGGTCAACGACCCCGTCGTGAAGCAGAAGCTCCTGCAGTTCGGCCTGGAGCCCGCAGGCACCACGCCCGAGGCGTTCGCGAAGTTCGTGCAGGACGAGACGGGGCGGGTGAGCGCGCTGGTGAAGGCGCGCAACATTCGCGTCGACTGAACCGCTACCGCGCCATCGCCCCCGTTTCATTCACCTCGTGGATGAGGTCGATGAACGCGCGCAGCCCCGCGGAGATGTGCCGCCGCCCCGAGTAGTAGAGCGCCAGCCCCGCGACGGCCGGCATCCGGTCGTCCAGCACGCGCACGAGGCGGCCGCTCGCCACGTCTTCCTCGATGTACCACTCGGCCACTTGCGCGAGGCCCATGCCTTGCCGCGCCGCATCGAGCATCAGGGCCGGCGCATCGAGGATCAGGCGGCCCGGCACCTCGAGCGCCTGCACCTTGCCCTTGGCCATGAATTCCCATGGCGAGGGCACGCCGCTGGGCAGGCGGGCGCGTATGCATTGGTGCGCGGACAGATCGGCGAGCGAGCCCGGCGCCGGGTGCTTCGCAAAGTAGCCGGGCGAGCCGACCACCACCATGCGCAGCCTCGCGCCGATGGGCACGCGCACCATGTCGCGCGGCACCAGTTCGCTGGGTCGGATGCCCACGTCGAAGCCTTCGCCGACGATATCGACCATGCGGCCTTCGGTGACGATGTCCACCGTCATCGCCGGATGGCGCCGCAGGAACTCGCAAACGATCGGCGCGAAGACCATGCGCGCCGCGCCCAGCGAGCTGTTGATGCGCAGGGTGCCGGTGGGTGTGGCGCGCTGGTCGTTGAGGTCGCTCATCGCGCCCTGGATCTGCGCGATCGCCGGCTCGATGCGGGCGAGGAACGCGTGACCCGCCTCGGTCAGCGACACGCTGCGCGTGGTGCGGTGAAAGAGCCGCGCGCCCAGCCGCGCCTCCAGCCCGGCCACCGCGCTGCTGAGCGCCGAGGTGGACATGCCCAGTTCCACCGCCGCGGCCCGGAAGCTCTGGCGCCGTGCGACGGCCAGCACCGCCTCGAATTCAATCAGCCCTGTCTTGTGCATTGTCCTGAATACCGGGATGCGTCATGCGAGATTTTCCATCTTATCAAGATGATCGCGCGGCCATAGATTGCCCATGACCCGGGGATTTCCGGGGAAAGCAAACGGAGCAGTCCCATGCGTCACCTCTCTCACGCCTACATCGACGGCGCCTTCGTTCCCGTGCAGGGCAGCGAAGTCGTCGACATCGTCAACCCCGCCACCGAGGCGTGCATCGGCACCGTCACGCTCGGCAACCGCGACGACGTGCGGCTCGCCATCGCCGCCGCGCAGCGCGCGCAACCGGCCTTCGGCCGCAGCACGAAAGAAGAGCGCATCGGGATGCTGCGGCGCCTGCAGGCGGCCGTGCTCGCGCGCACCGACGAGATCCGCGAAGCCACCATCGAGGAGTACGGTGGCCCGCTGTCGCGCGCGCAATGGGTCGCCGACTACGCCTCGCAGTGCTTCGCCAACGCGGTGAAGACGCTTGAGGCCTACGCGTTCACGCGCCAGGTCGGCGAGGCCACGGTGGTCATGGAGCCGGTGGGCGTCGCCGCGCTGATGACGCCGTGGAACAGCACCGCGGGCTCCATCTGCAACAAGCTCGCGAGCGCCCTCGCGGCGGGCTGCGCGTGCGTCATCAAGCCTAGCGAGCTGAGCCCGATCCAGACGCAGGTGATTGCAGAAGCCATCCACGATGCCGGCCTGCCGCCCGGTGTGGTCAACATCGTGAACGGCCGCGGGGCCGATGTCGGCAGCGAGATCAGCACGCACCCCGGCATCGCCAAGATTTCCTTCACCGGCTCGACGCCCACGGGCAAGGCGATCCTGCGCGCGGGCGCCGAGACGATGAAGCGCGTGAGCCTGGCGCTCACGGGAAAGTCCGCCACCGTCATCCTCGAAGACGCGGACCTCGCGCAGGCCATACCGCTCGCATTGAGCGCGGGCTTTCTCAACAGCGGCCAGGCCTGCATCGCCGGCACGCGCATCCTGGTGCCGCGCGCGCGGCTCGCCGAGGCGATCGAGCACGTCAAGACCACGGTGGAGGGCCTCATCGTGGGCGATCCGCGCGATCCGCAGACGCTCATCGGGCCGTTGGTGAACCAGGCCCAGTACGACCGCATCCAGCGCTTCATTCGCTCGGGGCTGGAGGAGGGCGCCACGCTCGTTGCAGGCGGCGAAGGCCGGCCGGCGCATCTGTCGCGCGGCTACTTCGTGAAGCCGACCGTGTTTGCCGACGTGCGCAACGACATGCAGATCGCCCGCGAAGAAATCTTCGGCCCGGTGCTGTGCCTGCTGGCCTACGGCGACGAAGAAGAGGCGGTGCGCATCGCCAACGACTCGCCCTATGGATTGCAGGCGTACGTTTTTTCTTCGGACACCGGGCGCGCGCGCCGCGTTGCCGAGCGGCTGGAGGCGGGCGGCGTGATGGTCAACGCGATCCGGCCCGCGCTCACGGCGCCATTCGGCGGCGTCAAGCAATCGGGACTGGGCCGGGAGTACGGCGTGTTCGGGCTGGAAGCGTTCCTGGAGCCGAAGACCATCGTGTCGGCGTGATCAGGCGGAGGGCGCGTCCCAGCGGGCCTTGAACCTGGCGAACACCGCGGGCGGATTCAGCCGCTTCGCCGAGTCGTTCTCGAACACCTCCGCATCGTCGGAGTCCGAGATGCTGCAAAAGAGCGTCAGCGCCTGCCTGTCGGTGCCGGTCCCGAAGAAGCCCTCCTGGTCCAGATCGGCCAGTGCATTGACCATCGCGTCGTGCAACTGCGAACGAAAGGCGGCGAAGGCGCGGCCGCCGCTCTTCTGCTTCAGCACGTGGGCACGCAGGCGATCGCTCACGGCGGTGAAGTCTCCTGCATGCTGGTGTTCGTAGGCCCACTCCGCAGTCCCCCAGCGTGAATAGGCGATGTCCGCTGGCTCGGTGCAATCGTTGTCCAACAGGATGCGCTGCAGCGCTTCTTCGCTGTTCGCGCTCGGGCACACCGTCATCGCGCCGTCGTCGGTGTAGAGGGCCATCGCGTAGAAGCGTTCGTTCGGGTGCTGCGCGCGCAACGCGGCGAAAGCGGTGCGGGCGGCTTCGCGAATCTGGGTGCGCAGCGTTTCGAAGTCGAAAGAGGTCATGCGAGATGGAGGACAAGTGAGCGAGCCGCGATGGTAGATCGGCGTGCTTTCACCGGTCTCGGCCGCCATCACCCCGCGCACGCCGCCACGCCCGGCCCCGGGTATTCCATCTCCTGCATCACCCATTCCCGCCGCGCCTCCCCATGCCGCGCGGCGATTTCGCACAGCGTGCGGTCCAGCTGCTGCACCGGCTTGAGCGACGAAGACAGCGGCAGGCGCATCGATCCTTCGCGCGCCGGTTGCGTCACGAGCACCAGCCCACTGCGCAACGTGACCGGGCCGGGCGCAGCTGCAGACGCCGCATCCACGCTGACGTGCCCCGTGCGCGTCCACGCATCCGCAGCCAGCGCGAGCGCGATGTCGTCGGTGCCGTTCTGCACATCGACCTGCCGGTGCTCGCCGCGCCAGAACGCGGCCTTGTTGAGCAGGTAGCTGCCGCCCCGCTTCATGTTCAGGCCGAAGGGCGCGCTGTCGTGCTCGGGGCTCCATGAAGTCACACCCAATTCGGCCGCCATCGACTTCGCCTTCTGCGGCCCGCCGATCGCCTCGACCAGCGCCAGCATCGTCGGCACCGAGGCGGTGATGCCGGTGGTGGTGGCGACGTCGCGGTCCATCACGTAGCGTTGGTGCGGCACGTAGGTCGCGCCGGGGTGGCGCTCGAGCAGCGTCTTGCGATCGAACCAATGGCCTGCGAAACGGCGGCCGTCGAGCAAGCCCGCGTGGCCGACCACCAGCGCGCCGGAGCAGACGCCGATCACCCGCGCGCCCCGCGCCGCCTGCTGCTTCAGCCACGCGGCCACCGCGGGATCGTCTTCGACGATCATCGCGGGCACGATCACATAGTCCGCGCCGGAAGGGTTCGCACGATCGAAGCTCGCGAAGTCCTGCGCCCCTTCCACCTGCAGCGCGGGGTACAGGGTCACCCGCCCGCTCTTCGGCGCCACGATCCGCACATCGGCCACGTCGGCGCGCTGGAGCACCGCGTGCGGCAGCAGCAGGTCGGTCATCTCGGTGCCTTCGTTCAGCGCGAGCACGGCGACCACCGGCCTGCCCGCGCGGCGCGGCTTCAGGGCGTCCACGAAGGCCTGCTGCTCGCGCTCTCTCGCGGCCGCGTCGGCCTGTGCGGGCGGCAGCGGCGCGCCCGCGCCGCAGGCTGCGAGGGCAAAGGCTGCAATACTGGCGCCGGTCAGCGCCCACACTGCTCTGTACAGCGCTCTCCGCACCGCTTTCCACATGGCTCTGTTCTCCTGTCAACGTGACGATGACCCGAGGTTAAGAATGCCCACGCCGACCCACAAGGACGAAGACACCGCGGTTTCTGCCAGCGACGTGGTGCTGGTGGTGTTCGACGGCGTCGAGGTGCTCGATGCCGCCGGCCCCGCCAGCGTGTTCAGCAAGGCCGAGCAGATGCGCCCCGGCACCTACCGCCTGCACATCGCCTCGCCCGGCGGCGGCACTGTGTCGACCAACGGCGGCTTGCAGTTCGGCGGCACGCTGACGCTGCAGCAGCTGCCCGCCACCATCGACACGCTGATCGTGGCCGGCGGCGACGAGCCCGCGGTGCGCGAAGCCATCATCGAACACCGCATCGGCGTGTGGCTGAAAGAGGCCGCACCGAACATCCGCCGCGTCGCGAGCGTGTGCAGCGGTGCCTTCGCGCTCGCGGCGGCGGGCCTGCTCGACGGCCGCGAGGCCACCACGCACTGGCGCTGGTGCGACCAGCTGCAGGCACTGCGGCCGCAGACGCGCGTGCAGCGCGAGCGCATCTATGTGCGCGATGGGCCCGTGTGGACATCGGCCGGCGTCACCACCGGCATCGAACTCGCGCTCGCATTGGTCGAAGACGACCTCGGCCACGCCGTATCGATGGACATCGCGCGCACGCTCGCATTGCCGATGCTGCGCGGCGCCGAGCAACCGCAGCTGAGCCAGGCGCTTCAGGCACAAGGCGCGGCGAGCCATCGCCTGCGCGAGCTGGTCGCGTGGATCGGCACGCATCCGCAGGAGGCGCTGTCGGTGGAACTGCTGGCCGAGCGCGTGCAGATGAGCCCGCGCAATTTCGCGCGCGCTTTCGCGGCGGAAACGGGCAGCACGCCCGCGCGCTTCGTCGAGCAGACGCGCGTCGCGGCCGCGGCGCAATTGCTGCTGCAGACGCAGTGGCCACAGGAGCGCATCGCGGCGCGCAGCGGCTTTCGTTCGGTGGATGCGCTGCAGCGCGCGTTCGCGCGGCAGCACGGCGTGACGCCGCAGCGCTATCGGGATGCACGCGATGCACGCGATGCAGCGCCGCGCCGCAAGCCAGGAAATTAGCAAGTCACACCGGTTCACAGTTGATCCGCGCGAACCGAGACTTACTCGACATATTCAGTTGCCGCGCCGGCCTTCTCTTCTCTAAAGTGAATGCCCCGACATCAACCGAACCCACCTAGTGGGCGTGGAGGCCAGCACCCAGCGATCCCTGCATGCGTGAACCGCTCACCTTGCGGCGGGTCGTCGATGCGTCTCTTGCGCATCGATGCAAACGCGAGGCACAAAAGGCGACGGCCGGGGGCGCGAACCACCCCCAGCCGTCTGACCAAATGAAGTGCAACCCCTTTAAGAAAGAGCACACCAAGTGGCTAAACGAACTATAGCCGGGCACAACACGCCCGTACCCCCCGAAGTCTCCGCCCAGACCGCATCGGACATCCTCGAAAACAAGCTCGCGCAGCTCAAGTCGCTGCTGTGGTGCTGCTACGGCGATGCCGACTGGCTCTGGGAGGCCGGCCCGCAGGCCCGGGACAACGTGATGTGGATCGCCTTCGATCTCGTGAGTGATGCGGTCGATCTGCATCAGGAATGCATGCGCAAGGGCGCTCGCATCTGACATCGGCCGGCGCCGCCGGTCGACCTGGGGCCTCCGCGTGGAGGCCCCCCGAAGATCAGCGTGTTCGATGAGCGCATGGCGCACCGAAACGCCGGAGCGAAAGCAGCGCGCTCAAGCGCCCAACATCAATTCGAGGTTCTGAACGGCCGCGCCCGACGCGCCCTTGCCCAGGTTGTCGAACACGGCGGACAGCAGCACCTGCCCGTGGCCCGCGTTGGCGAACACGCCCAGTTGCAGATCGTTGGTTCCGTTCAGCGCCTGCGGATCGAGGTGCGTCATCGCCTTCGTCTCCTCCAGCGACAGGACCTTGACGTGCCGCGCATTCGCGTAGTGCTGCGCAAGGCATGCCTGCAGCCTGGCGCCGTCGACGCCGCCCGCCAGCAAGCGCAACTCGATCGGCACGGTCAGCACGATGCCCTGCCGGTAGGCCCCGTAAGCCGGCACGAAGAACGGACGGTGCGCGAGCCCGGCGTAGCCCTGGATTTCGGGCGTGTGCTTGTGCTCCAGCGCGAGGCCATAGACCTGCGATGCCGCCACGTTTGGAGCGTCGCTCGCTTCATGCGCATCGATCGCAGCCCTTCCACCGCCCGAATAGCCGGAGGTCGCATAGACGGCAGCCGGGTAATCGCGCGGCAGCAAGCCCGCTTCCACCAGCGGCCGCAACAGGGCGATGGCACCTGTCGGATAGCAACCCGGATTGGTCACGCGCCGCGCCTGCGCAATCCGTTGCGCATGCCCCTCGGCCATCTCGGGAAAGCCGTAGACCCAGTCCGGGTGCGTGCGATGCGCCGAACTCGCGTCGATCACGCGCACACCCGGGTTCCGGATGAAGCCGGCCGCCTCGCGCGCCGCCGCATCCGGCAGGCAAAGGATCGCGATGTCGCAGGCGTTGATCGCCTCCGCGCGGCGCTGCGCGTCCTTGCGTTCGGCCGCCGGCAGGGTCAGCAGCTGCAGGTCGGTGCGGTCGCGCAGGCGCTCGTGGATCTGCAGCCCGGTGGTGCCCTGGTCACCGTCGATGAAGATGGTCGGAAGACGCATGGTGTCGCTCGCTCCTGATTCGGTCTCTGGATGGATAAGCCCCAATTTTTCCTCGGCCGATAAAATAAGAAAAGTTGAATTTGATGAACTTCTGATTCATCTTTCCTGAAGAAGATATCTCCCATGCGTGAAATCAGCCTCGATCGATTGCGTACGCTGGTCGCCATCGCGGACCACGGTTCCTTCGCCGCCGCAGCGCAGGTGCTGCACCTCGCGCCGCCGACGGTCAGCCTGCACATCGCGGAGCTGGAGAAGCGCGTGGGCGCGCCGCTCTTGTCCCGGCGGCGCGGGAACGTGCGGCCGTCGGCCGTCGGCGAATTGCTGGTGGAACGTGCGCGCCGGCTGCTGGTCGAGATCGAATCGACGCTGGACGACGTGAGCCGGCAGGTGCTCGGCTTGGCCGGGCGCGTGCGGCTCGGCGCCTCGACGGGCGCGATCTCGCACCTGTTGCCGCAGGCCATCGCGCGGCTTCGCGAGGACCACCCGGACATCGACGTGCAGATCGCGGTGCTGACCTCGCAGGACGCGCTGGCGCACCTCGCGCAAGGCAAGCTGGACGTCGGGCTGGTCGCGCTGCCGCAGTCGCCGGTCGCGGGATTGACGATCCGCCCCTGGCGCCGCGACCCCGTCATGGCTTTCCTGCCGGCCGATTGGAGCGCGCCCGCGCGGGTTTCGCCGGCGTGGCTCGCGACGCAGCCGCTGATCCTCAACGACACCACCACGCGCCTGTCACGCCTCGTCACCGAATGGTTCGCGCTCGGCGGCCACCGGCCCGCACCGCGGATCGAGCTCAACTACAACGATGCGATCAAGAGCCTTGTCGGCGCGGGCTACGGTGCAACGCTCCTGCCGCATGAGGCGGGCGCGTTGCAGCCGGATGCGCGCATCGCGATGCGTCCCTTGCGCCCCGCCTTGTGGCGGGAGCTGGGCATTGCCCACCGGTCAGGCCACGTCGAACGCGCGACGCAGCGCGTGCTCGATGCGCTGTGGGCGCTCAAGGCGCGTTGAGGGCCGAATTCACTGCGCGGCGTCTGAGGATTCGATCTGCGGCTCCGCCCACTTCAGCACCCGCGACAACCCGCGCCCCATCACCCAGGGCAGTTCATCGCGCGGAATGAAGTCGAGCGCTTCGACGAAATGGTCCACCGCCTCCCGGTAGGTGCAGGGCAGGCGCGAGACGTCCGATCCCCAAAAGGTGCGGCGCGGCCCGAAGTGCTCGTACACGCGCTTCAGATGCGGGCGCAGGTTCGCGAACGGATAGCCCTCGGTGCTGTAGCACGGCGCGGCCGAGGCCTTCACCGAGACGTTCTCCAGCGCGCCCAGGCGCAGCATCGCGTCCAGGTCCGCGAAGCAGGCGTCGTCGCGCAGGTCGCTGCGGCGGCCCAGGTGGTCGATGATCAATTGCAGCCCCGGATGCCGCCGCGCGATGCGCTCCAGCGCGCCGAGCCGCCCCGGAATGAGCAGCATGACCGGGATGCCGAGCCGCTCGCAATCGACCCAGAACGCGTCCAGCGTGGCGTCGTCCAGCCATGCATCCCACGGCGGCTTGTGAAAGGTCATGCGGATGCCGGCCATGTGCGGCTGCGCGAGCCACGAGGCCAGCGCCTGCGGTGCGCCGGGCGCGGTCGGGTCGAAGCGGCCCATCACGGCGAAGCGGCCGGGGTATTGCGCGGCCGCTTCCAGCGCGGTGTCGTTGAAGTCGCCCACGGGCGAGGGCGGCACGATCACCGCGCGCGCCACGCCGGCGGCGTCCATCAGGGCCACCATCTCCTCGGCACCGATGGGCTCGGCGCGGTGCGGCCGGGCGCCGGGCACGGCGACGAAGACGGGGCTCGCGCGATGCTCAGCGGGCCACGGGCGGTCGGGCCGGTGGGCCTCCCACACATGCACCTGGGCATCGGTGACGATCATGCGGCGCCGCGCGGGTTGCGAAAGTACAGGTCGATGGCGTTGAGCCCCAGCACGCGGCGCATCGCGGCATCGGGCACCGCCTCGTCGAGCCACGCGATCGTGCTCGCATAGGTGGTGGATTCCACGCCCACGAAGGGGCAGTCGCTCGCCCACAGCATGCGGTCGTAGCCCACGCGGCGGCACAGTTCGCGGGCCAGTTCCGCGGCGTGGTCGCCCAGGCGATAACCGCCCGACAGCTTGACCCAGGTGCGGCCCTTCTCGACCGAGCGCGTGACCGCCTCGAAGCCCGCGCAGCGCTCGCGCAGCACCGGGTCGGGCCGGCCGATGTGGTCGATGACGACCTTCACGCCCGAGCGCTCCAGGTGCGGCAGCACCTGCGGAATGCGGGGGCCGTCCAGGTGCAGGTGCACGTGCCAGTCCATGTCGGCCAGCCGGTAGAGAAACTTGCGGTAGTCGAAGCTCGAGAGGTCCGGCAGCGCCTTCATGCTGATGAAGGGCAGGCGCACGCCGACGAAGCCGTCGCGTGCGAGCGCCTCGAGTTCGTAGCGGCTGGTGGAGGGGTCGAGGATCGCGGTGCCGCGCCACAGCGGCCGCGTGCGCAGCGCCTCGGCCATGTAGTCGTTGCAGTCGCCCCAGGGGCTGGCCGCGGCGATCACGCAGAATTTCACGCCGTGTTCGTCCAGCGTGGCCTCCAGCTGCTGCGCGGTGAACTCGTAGTCGGGGCTGTGCCGCGGGTCGGGCAGGAGCGGCATGTTCTTGCGGAAGACGTGGACGTGCGTGTCCACCAGCGGTGCGTCGGGGCGCTGCACGTTCGTGCCGGGAATATTGGAAACAGGCATCTCAGATCTTGATGTTGGCTTGCTTGATGACCTGTGCCCACTTGAGCCGGTCGCGTTCGAACACCGTGGCCATCTCGGCCTGCGTGCTCGCCTTCGGGTCGACGCCCAGCCCTAGCAGGCGCTTGCGCAGCTCCGCCTCGGCCAGGATGTCGCGCATGGCCGCATTGAGGGCGGTCGCGATGGCGGGCGGCGTGCCCTTGGGCGCAAAGAGCGCGTTCCAGCCGGTGACTTCGTAGCCGGCCACGCCCGCTTCCTTCACGGTGGGCACCTTGGGCAGCCACGGCGTGCGCGCGGGGCCGGTGGTGGCCAGCGCGCGCAGCACGCCGGCATCGATGCCGCCGCGCAGCGCCGCGTAAGACTCGAAGCCCACGTCCACGTCGCCGCGCTGCAGCGCCATCTGCACCTCGCCCGAGGTCCTGAAAGGCACGATGGCCGCGTTCAGCTGCGTGACCGACTTGAAGAGCTCGCCCGACAGGTGCTGCGTGCTGCCGGGGTTGATGGTGCCGAGCGTGAGCTGGCGCTTCTTGCTCTCGGCCAGCAGCGCTTTCAGGTCGGCGAACGGGCTGTCCTTGGCGACCAGCAGGTTCAGGTCGAAGTAGCCCAGCGACGACACCGGCACGAAGTCCGCCTGCGGATCGAAGGGCAGCTTCAGGAGGCTCGTGGCGATGGTGGTGCCGTTGCTGAACAGGATCAGCGTGTAGCCGTCGTGCGCCGCGCCGAGCACGTACTGCGCGGCCACCACGCCCCCCGCGCCGGGGCGGTTGTCGATGACGACCTGCGTGCCGAGCTTCTCGCCGAGCTTCTGCGCGGTGAGCCGCGTGGAGATGTCGGCCAGGCCGCCCGGGCCGAACGGCACGACGATGCGGATCGGCTGCGAGGGGTACTTGCCCTGGGCCTGCACGGCGCTTGCGCCGACGAGGCCCGCGCCCGCGGCGAATGCGGCCAGGACGACGCGGCGCCGGCTCGGGTCATGGAAAAAACGAGGATGCATGGTGTCTCCGCTGTCTTGCGCACGGTCTTGTGCTGGATCGGCGGCAGTCTAGGGACGGGGCTGGCCCGCGCACAACTGAATTGTTTGGCGCGGGCATGCACGGCATTCATGCCCCCGGCGATGCGCTCATTTATCCCGCGCCGGCCGCGAGGTGCTCGCGCACCAGCGCGGCGGCCGTCGCCGCGAGAAAGCTTTCTTCCGCGCGCAGCGGCACGCCGGGGCGCGTGGCCACGACCAGGAGGCGCGTGATCTCCGGGCCCTCGATGGGCACCGCCGCCACGCCGTCGCCGGCCCGCACGCACAGCCGGGGCACGACGGTCAGGCCCAGGCCGCCGCGCACCATCTCCACCGCCATGGCGGTGCGCTGCGCCTCGTAGCGCCAGTTCACCTGCTCGCGCAAGGGCCCGAGCGCATCGTCGATCGTCATGCTGTTGCCCGAGGGCAGGCTGATGCGGATCATCGGCTGCGCGAGCAGCTCGCCCCAGGCGACGCTGGCCCGCGCCGCGA
The DNA here is from genome assembly GCF_979257995.1 of Variovorax sp. AC194. Classification (NCBI taxonomy): domain Bacteria; kingdom Pseudomonadati; phylum Pseudomonadota; class Betaproteobacteria; order Burkholderiales; family Comamonadaceae; genus Variovorax; species Variovorax sp. AC194. Next base: position 2,052,619 of record NZ_OZ409823.1, read on the forward strand.
AAGGGTGGTCGGCCGGGCAGGCCAGCACGAAGGGCTCGCGCGCGATGGGCTGCGCCGAGAGCTTCTCGGGCACCCCCTGCGCGAGCGTGATGCCGAAGGCGGCCGTGCCGGCCTGCACGAGCTCCGCCACCTCCACCGGAGAGCTGTCGAAAAGCCGCACCTGCACCTGCGGAAAACGCTCGGCCGCGCGCCGCAGCAGCGGCACCAGGATGCTGGCCGAGACGGTGGGCACGCAGCCGAACGCGACCCAGCGCGTGGCGTCCTGCCCGTGGCGGCGCACGTCGTCGAAGGACACTTCGAGCTGCTGCACCGCGCTGCGCGCGCGCGGCAGCAGGGCGTTGCCGGCCTCGGTGAGCGCAATGCCGCGGGAGGTGCGCACGACCAGCGCCACGCCCAGGCTCTCTTCGAGCTTGCGCATGCGGTGGCTGACGGCGGTCTGCGACAGGTGCAGCCGCGCCGCGGCCATCGCGAAGCTGCCGCTCTCCACCACCGCGAGAAAGGCCTGGATGCCGAGGAAATCGATCTGCACTGCTTGTCTCCAATCGTTCTTTGCATGGGGTGCCCGTATGGCGCGAATATAGACACCGCGATAAACACCGCGCCGCCTGCGCTTATGCTGTGCGGGATCACAACGCAGAGTCTCCCCGCCATGACCGATTTCCGCCCCGCCTACGACACGCGCTTCGACAGCATCCCCGCCGACCGCCTTCCCGAACTGCTGCGCGCCATGCCCAAGGCCGAGCTGCACATGCACATCGAAGGCTCGCTCGAACCCGAGCTGATCTTCGCGCTCGCGCAGCGCAACGGCGTGGCCATTCCGTATGCCAGCGTCGAAGAACTGCGCAAGGCCTACGCCTTCACCAACCTGCAGAGCTTCCTGGACATCTACTACGCCGGCGCGAGCGTGCTGCTGAAAGCGCAGGACTTCTACGACATGGCCTGGGCTTATCTCGAGCGCGCCGCGGCCGACAACGTGGTGCACACCGAGATGTTTTTCGACCCGCAGACGCACACCGCGCGCGGCGTGCCGATGCAAACGGTGATCGACGGCCTGCACCGCGCATGCGCCGATGCAGGGCCGAAGCTCGGCGTGAGCGCCTCGCTCATCCTGTGTTTCCTGCGCCACCTGAGCGAGGAAGAGGCGTTCGAAACGCTGGAGCAGGCGCTGCCGTTCCGCGACAAGTTCATCGGCGTGGGCCTGGATTCGAGCGAGGTCGGCCATCCGCCCGAGAAGTTCGCGCGCGTGTTCGCGCGCTGCCGCGACCTGGGCCTGCACCTGGTCGCGCATGCGGGCGAAGAGGGCCCGCCCGGATACGTGTGGAGCGCGCTCGATGTGCTGAAGGTCGAGCGCGTCGACCACGGCGTGCAGAGCGCGAAAGACCCGGCGCTGATGAAGCGGCTCGCGCAAGACCGCATTCCGCTGACCGTGTGCCCGCTGTCGAACCTCAAGCTGTGCGTGTTCCCGGACCTGTCGCAGCACAACCTGGGCGCGCTGCTCGATGCAGGGCTGGTCGCCACCGTCAACTCCGACGACCCCGCCTACTTCGGCGGCTACATGAACCAGAACTTCACGCAGACCTTCGAGGCCACGGGCCTCAATGTGCGGCATGCCTGGCAGCTCGCGGCCAACAGCTTCGAGGGCAGCTTCATCGACGAGGCCGCCAAGCGCGCTTACGTGGACCGGCTCAACGCCGTCTTCGCGAGCTTCTGATCGGCAGCGGCCAGCCGCGGCACCAGCAGCGGCATCGCCACCAGCGCGCAGGCGCTCGCCGCGAGCCACACCATCGGCCAGCCCTGCAGCGCGAGCAGGTGCGGAATCGAGAAGGGCGTGACGAAGCACACCAGGAACACGCTGGTGTTCGCCATGCCCAGCGCGGTGCCGGCGCGTGGCGCGCCCGCCAGCGTGGCCAGCTCGGTGTAGGCCACGCCGTGCCAGGCCGACACGCACACGCCGCTCACCCCCAGCAGCACGACCAGCGCGATGCGCAGCGCCAATGAATCGGCCGTGTGCGTGCCCGCGGCCATCACCAGCACGGCCAGCGCGGCGAACAACAAGACGCTGAGCGCGCTGCAGGCGCGCAGGTAGGCGGGGCGGTTGCGGCGGCGGTCGGTCCAGCGGCCGCTCCACACGCGCATCACCATCGCGCCGACCTGCGTGAAGACCATGGTGGCCGTGATCGTCGCGAGGCCCGCGTGGCCGAAGTCGTGCAGGAACACCGTGCCGAAGGACAGCACCGCGAACTGCGGCGCGCAGAGGATGCCGATGCCCAGCACGATGCGCCAGACGCGCGCATCGCGCAGCGGGCCGGTCTTCGGCGCTTCGGCCGTGGCCGATGAGGTGCGCGGCGCATCGCGCGCGATCGGCGGCTCGTGCACCCACGCCCAGCTCATCAGCGCACTCAGCGCGCACAGCAGCGCGAGCAGGCCGTAGAGCGCGGCGAAGCCGAAGTGCAATGCGACGAACGGCAGCACCAGCGCGCCGATGCCGCCGCCCAAGGGCACGGCAGTCTGGCGAATGCTCATCGCGAGCCCGCGTTCGCTGGCGTCGAACCATGTCATCACTGCGCGGCCGCTCGCGCCGTTGACGCTGCCGCCGAGCAGGCCGACCAGCAGCAGGCCCGCAGCGAGCCAGCCGAGCCCAGGGATGTGCTGCCCGCTCGGCGCGGCCCAGAGCGCCATCGCGACGAGCGCGATCGCCGTGCTGCCAAGGCCCGTGAGCAGCACCGGCCGGTCGCCCCAGCGGTCCGTCAGGAGGCCCCACGGCAACTCGCTCACCGCGATGCCCAGGCCCATGAGGCCGAGCACGAGGCCGAGCGTGGCGTTGTCCAGCTGGTAGCCGGTGCGCATCAGCACCGCGGTCATCGGGATGCCGCTGAAGGCCACGGAGAACGCCGCGTTGGCGGCCACGCCCGCGGCCAGCACCTTCCAGCGGTGGCGGGGCGAATGCGAAAGAGAAAGAGGCGACTGGGTCATGGTGAGGCGAAGTCTCCGCCGTTGCCAAGGTTTTGAAAATCAGAAAATAATGAGCGAATCGTCCACAAAAACAGGACGATCAGAAAAGGATGAATCCATGTCCCAGGTGATGTTCGATCTCGACGTGCTGCGCAGTTTTTCCACCGGCATCGCGCTCGGCAGCTACGCCCGCGCGGCCGACCGGCTGGGGCGCTCGACCTCCGCGGTGAGCGCGCAATTGAAGAAGCTGGAGGCGCAGGCCGGCACCGTGCTGTTCCGCAAGGCGGGCCGGGGCCTGGAGCTCACCGATGCCGGCGAAACGCTGCTGGCCTACGCGCATCGCATGCTCGAACTCAACGAAGAAGCGAGCGCCGCCATGCGCGGCGCCGACCTCCAGGGCTGGGTGCGCCTGGGCCTGCAGGAAGACTTCGGCGAGACGCTGCTGCCCGCCGTGCTCGGCCGCTTTGCGCGCGCGCATCCCAAGGTGCGCATCGAGGCCTGCGTCGCGCGCAGCGCCGAGTTGCGCGAGCGCCTCGAACTCGGAAAGCTCGACCTCGCGCTCGCGTGGGATGCGGGCGACCATCCGCCGTCGCTGCATGCCGAACGCGTGGCGCGCCTGCCGCTGCAGTGGATCGGCCCCGCGTCCGTCGGCGTGCTCGATGCGCCGTGGTGGAAGGAGCGCGAGCGCCGCGAAGGCGCAGGCCGCGGCGCGCGCAAGTCCAGGGAGCCGCTGCCGCTGGTGCTGCTCGATGCGCCGTGCCCGCTGCGCGACATCGTCACCAAGACGCTCGACCGCGCCGGCGTGCCGTGGCGCCATGCGTTCACCAGTGCCAGCCTTGCGGCCTTGTGGGCCGCGAGCTCGGCGGGCCTCGGCCTCACGGTGCGCACGCCGTTCGGTCTGCCTTCGCACGTGCGTGCGATCGACCGCACGGTGGTGGGCCTGCCGGCGCTGCCGCAAATGTCGATGGCGCTCTACCGCGCGCAGGCCAACGCCGAGGCGCCGGTCGGCCGGCTCGCCACGCTGTTGCTGGAGGCGGTGCGGCAGCATGTGCAGGTGGCTCCGGCGCAAATGCACTGAGCGCTATCGCTCGGATCGTGTGGCTCCCCGAAGGCAGCGCAGCGCCGCCGTCGGCGAACAGCTCAGCGAGTGGGTGGCGTGGAAGCCGGCGCGGAAGCGGGCGTGGTGGACGCGGCCCGCCGCGCGAGCCAGTTCCACCCGGCGCCTGCGGCCATGAGCACGCAGGTGCCGAGGAACACGGCGCGCATGCCGATGTGCCCGCCCACGAAGCCGCCCAGCAGCGGGCCGGCTACCTGGCCCGTGTACTGCGCCGAGGTCGAGTAGCCGAGCATGTTGCCGGCCACGCGCTCGGGCACGTTGTGGCGGATCACGCTCGCGATGCAGGGCAGCAACCCGCCGAGCGACAGCCCCATCAGAAAGCGCAGCACCACCAGCTGCCAGCCCGAGGTGACGAAGGCCTGCGGAATCAGGAGCACCGCCGACACCGCCAGGCACCCGACGATCACGTTCCAGTGCCCCACGCGGTCGGCCAGCTTGCCCAGACGCGATGCCGAAAGGATGCTGCCGAGCGCGGCCGCGGACATCACGAGGCCGGCCATCATGGTCACGCGGTTCGGGTCTTCGACCAGCGTGGCGACGTAGACGGTGATGATCGGTTCGATCGACATGTTGGCCAGCATCAGCAGCATGCCGGTGAAGAGCATCGCGATGAGCGGGCGCTTGTCGGGCACGGCGGCCCAGCCGGTGTCGGGCGTGTCGCCCTGCTTCGCGGCCGAGGGCGCTTTCTTCTCCTCGCGGATCAGGAGGGCGGTCGCGAGAAAGGCCACGAAGATCATCGCGCCCGCGGCGAAGAAGGTCGCGCGGATGCCGATGAGCGGCGGCAGCGCGCCGCCCACGAGCGGGCCCACGAGGTTGCCGGCCATGATGGCCGAGGACATGGTTCCGAGCGCCCAGCCGGTGCGGTCCTTGGGCGTCTGCGTGGCGACCAGCACCATCGAGCCCGAGGCGTAGCCGCCCAGCAGGCCCGCCAGGAGGCGCAAGCCGACCAGCTGCCACACGTTGCCCGCCATGCCGATCAGCGCCATCGCCACCGCCATGCCCAGGCTCGCGCGGATCAGCATGGGCTTGCGGCCATAGCGATCGGCCAGCCGGCCCCACAACGGCGCCACCAGCGCGGCGCTGAAGAAGGTAGCGCCGTAGGCCACGCCGGACCACTGCACGATGGCCGCGTGGTCCTTCACGCCCAGCTGCTCGACGTAGAGCGGCAGGAAGGGCAGCAGCAGCGTCATCGCCACGATGGTGGTGAAGGAGCCGAACATGCAGACGGCGAGGTTGCGCTGCCAATGCGCGTGAGCGGCGCCGGCGTGGGAGATCGGATTCGTCATGGGGCGAACCATTGTCCGGCCGCATGGCCGAATCCGTGCGTGCCGATTCACGGCGGCACCCATCGTGGCGTTGCATGGGTGCGCGCCGCGGGCACTGCGGGCGCTGTGGGTGCCGTGCGGGCCGGTCGCCGTGACCGGCCGCCGGTCAGGCCGTCTTGAGCAGCTCCGGATCGATCGGCAGCTTGCGCAGCCGCTTGCCCGTCGCCGCGAAGATGGCGTTCGCGAGCGCCGGCGCCAGCCCCGAAGTGCCGGGCTCGCCCATGCCGCCGGGGGCTTCCTTGCTCGCGACGATGTGGGTCTCGATGACCGGCGTTTCGTTCATGCGAACCACGCGCACGTCGTGGAAGTTCGATTGCTCGATGCGCCCGTCCTTCAGCGTCGCCTTGCCCCAGAGCGCGCCCGAGATGCCGAAGATCACGCCGCTCTGCACCTGGGCCTGCACGGTGTCGGGGTTGACGATCACGCCCGCATCCAGCGCGCAGACCACGCGCTTGACGGCCACGTCGCCCGACTTGGTGACCTCCGCATCCACCACCAGCGCCATGAAGGTGCCGAAGGCGAACTGCAGCGACACGCCGCGCCCCTGGCCCGCGGGCAGGGGCTGGCCCCAGCCGGATTTCTCGGCGGCCAGCTTGAGCACCGCCAGCGCGCGCGGGTTCTGCGCGAGCAGCGCGGTGCGGAAGGCGACGGGGTCGGTCTTCGCGGCGGCCGCGAGTTCGTCGATGAAGCTCTCGACCACGAAGACGTTGTGCGTCGGCCCCACGCCGCGCCAGAACGCGGTCGGCACCGGCGGCTCGTGGTTCACGTAGTCGACCAGGATGTTGGGCAGCGCGTAGGGCGGCTTCTCGGCGCCGTCGATGGTCTCGGGGTCGAAGTTGTTGTTGTAGGCCGGCGGCAGCCAGCGCTTGAGGATCGAGGAGCCGGTGATGCGGTGGCTCCATGCGACGGGCTTGCCCTGGGCGTCGAGGCCGGCGCTCACGCGGTCGTAGAAGTAGGGGCGGTACATGTCGTGCTGCGTGTCTTCTTCTCGCGTCCAGATCACCTTGACGGGGCCGTCGACCTTCTGCGCGATCTGCACGGCGCGCGTCACGCTGTCGACCTCCAGCCGCCGGCCGAAGCCGCCGCCCAGCAGGTGGTTGTGCACCGTCACCTTCTCCACCGGCAGGCCCGTGACCGCGGCGGCCGCGGCCTGCGCGCGGGTGAGCACCTGCGTGCCGACCCACACCTCGCAGCTGTCCTTGCGCACGTGCACCGTGCAGTTGAGCGGCTCCATCGCCGCGTGGACGAGGAACGGCACTTCGTAGACGGCCTCCAGGCGCTGCGCGGCGCCCGCCATGGCCTTGGCGTTGTCGCCTTCCTTGCGCACGACCGCGCCCTGTTTCTGCGAAGCCTGGGCCATCGATTGCACGATGCTCTCCGTGCTCACCTTGGCGTTGGCGCCGTCGTCCCATTCGACGACGAGGGCCGCCAGGCCTTTCTTCGCCGCGCCCATGTGGTCGGCGACGACGGCCACGCAGTCGTCCAGCCGCACGACCTGGCGCACGCCGCGCACCTTCAGCGCGGCGGCATCGTCGACGCTGCGCACGCGGCCGCCGAACACCGGCGACTGCTTGAGCGTGGCGACCTTCATGCCGGGCACGCGCGCATCGATGCCGTACATCGCGGTGCCGTTCACCTTGGCGGGCGTGTCCAGGCGCTTGGCGGAGGTGCCGATCAGCTTGAAGTCGGCCTGTGGCTTGAGCTCGACCTTCTCGGGCACGGAGAGCTTGGCCGCATCGGCGACCAGTGCGCCGTACTTGAGGCGGCGCCCGCTCGCGGTGTGGACCACCTCGCCACGCGCGGCGCGGCACGCGGTCGGCTCGACGCGCCAGCGCTGCGCCGCCGCCTGCACGAGCACCGTGCGGGCCGTGGCGCCGGCACGCCGCATCGGCTCGTAGGCGCCGCGGATCGTGGTGGAGCCGCCCGTCACCTGGAAGCCCAGCAGCGGGTTGCCGTAGAGCTTGTCGCTGGGGGGCGCGTGTTCGAGGCGAACGCTGGCGAGGTCGATCTCCAGCTCCTCGGCAATCAGCATCGGGATGCTGGTGTACGTGCCCTGGCCCATTTCGATGAAGCCCATGACCACGGTCACCTGCCCGTCGGGGGCGATGCGCACGAAGGCATTGGGTGTCCAGGGCGCGGCGCCTGCACCGGTCGTGCCCGCCGCATCGGCCGGGGAAGAGGCGGTGCCGAAGCCGACGCCGATGAGCAGGCCACCGCCAATCGCGGCGCCCACCGAGAAAAAGCCGCGGCGCGACAGTGCGGTGTCGGCTTCAGGGGTTGTCGTCAATCGATCGAGGATCATGTCAGGCCACCTTTGCTGCTGTCTTGCCGGAAAGGGCGCGCGCCGCTTCCTTGATGCCGGCGCGGATGCGCAGGTAGGTGCCGCATCGGCAGATGTTGCCGCTCATGGCGCCGTCGATTTCTTCGTCGGTGGGCGAGGTGTTCTTGGCGAGGAGGGCCGTGGCCGACATCAGCTGGCCCGATTGACAGTAGCCGCATTGCACGACTTCCAGGTCGAGCCAGGCCTTCTGCAGTGCGCGCCCGACGCGCGTGCCCGCGAGCGATTCGATGGTGCTCACGTTGGCCTTGGCCACCGATTCGACCGGCGTGATGCACGAGCGCGTGGCCACGCCGTCGATGTGCACCGTGCAGGCCCCGCACATTCCGAGGCCGCAGCCGAACTTGGTGCCCGTCATGCCGAGCACGTCGCGCAGCACCCAGAGCACGGGCGTGTCGCCGTCGACGTCGACCGGGCGATCGATTCCATTGACTTTCATAGAGCTTCTTTCTTGTGGCGCCGCGTGGGACGGCTGGTTGACCGGTGGGAGGATGTCACGTAGCCTTTAGACCGGAATGTCGAAATTACCTCTTTTCAGGACATCATGCACAAGCGCATCGCCGTTGTCGTTTTTCCGGGCTTCCAGATCCTCGACCTGGCCGCCGTCGCTGCCTTCGAGCTGGCCAACAAGCACGCGGGCAAGCCGGTCTACAAGGTCGAACTGCTGTCGGAAACCGGCGGCACCATTTCCAGTTCGTCGGGCATCGGCGTCGAGACGAAGCGGCTGACCGCATCGAAGTTCGACACGCTGGTGATGACCGGCGCGCTCACCATCGAGCCGACCTCCACAGGGCTGTGCAGGATGCTGCGCGCGGGCGAGCGCAGTTCGCGCCGCATTGCCAGCATCTGCACCGGCGCCTTCGGCCTGGCGGATGCGGGTCTGCTGGACGGCCGGCGCGTGACCACGCACTGGGCCTTCGCGCAGGAACTGCAGAAGCGCCATCCGCAGGCCAAGGTGCAGCCGGACCGCATCTTCATCAACGATGGTTCGCTCTGGACATCGGCCGGCATGACGGCGGGCATCGACCTGATGCTCGCGCTGGTGGAGGAGGACCTGGGCGTGGAGGCCGCGCGCATGGTCGCCAAGAACCTCGTCGTGTACCACCGCAGGGCAGGCGGTCAATCGCAATACTCGGCGCTGCTCGAGCTCGAGCCCAAGTCCGACCGCATCCAGCAGGCGCTGGTGCATGCGCGCGCCAACCTGCGCGACGCGCTCTCGGTCGAAGACCTCGCCGAGGTGGCGCACCTGAGCCCGCGCCAGTTCAGCCGCGCCTTCAAGTCGGAAACCGGCCAGTCGCCCGCGCAGGCGGTGGAGCACCTGCGCGTGGAGGCGGCGAAGGCGCTGATCGATGCGGGCGGACTGGCGCTCAACGTCGTGGCCGACGAAACGGGCTTCGGCGATCCCGAGCGCATGCGCCGCGCGTTCCTGCGCACGCTGGGCCAGCCGCCGCAGGCCGTGCGAAGGGTGGCGAGGCAAATCCTCGAGGCGGCCTAAAAGGTGGGATATACGACATTTACGCCATCGCACTGACGGAGGAAACTTCCTTTCATGCCGCAACCACGCGGCTTCCAAAGGAACCTCCAATGACTGCGACATCCAAGGGCACCGCCCTCATCACCGGCGCTTCTTCAGGCATCGGCGCCATCTATGCCGACCGGCTCGCCCGCCGCGGCTTCGACCTCGTGCTGGTCGCGCGAAATCAAGACCGCCTGCAGGCGCTGGCCGCCAAGCTCACGGCCGAGACGGGCCGCAAGATCGAGACGATCGCCGCCGACCTCACGGACAAGAAAGACATCGCGCGCGTCGAAGCCGCCATCCGCACCAACCGCGAGCTCACGCTGCTGGTGAACAACGCCGGCGTCGGCGCCACCGCGCCGCTGCTCGCCTCGGACATCGAGAAGATGGAAGAGATGATCGCGATCAACGTGAACGCGCTCACGCGCCTGACCTATGCGGCCGTGCCGGGCTTCGTGGCGCGCGGTGCGGGCACGCTGGTGAACATCGCGTCCATCGTGGCGGTGTCGCCCGAAACGCTCAACGGCGTTTACGGCGGCAGCAAAGCCTTCGTGCTCGCGTTCAGCCAGTCGCTGCAGCACGAACTCGGCGAGAAGGGCGTGCGCGTGCAGGCCGTGCTGCCGGGCGCGACGGCCACCGAGTTCTGGGACATCGCCGGCCTGCCCGTGAAGCACCTGCCGAGCGCGATCGTGATGAGCGCGGCGGACATGGTCGATGCGGCGCTCGCGGGGCTCGACCAAGGCGAGAAGGTCACGATTCCCTCGCTGCCGAGCCAGGACGAGTGGGACGCCTTCGATGCGGCGCGGCGTGCCATGTCGGGCCGGATCTCGAGCTCGGTGCCTGCATCGCGCTACGGCGTTACGGCTTGAAGGGAACGAGCGCGGAGGCAGCCGCAGTGGCCTGAAAACGGTCGCACTAAAATCCGAATCCCGCAGTTGGGCGTCCCGGCCGGCTGCGGGTTTTTGCTTTTCCGGGGCCATGTAGAGGACCACCATGTACAAAAACCTCGCGGGCCGCGCCGTTCTGGCGTGGGCAGCCGCCTGCTTTTTATCTCCCGCTTTTTCGCAACCGCAGGCTTCGAAGGAACCGCTGAAGATCGGCTTCGTCTACGTCACGCCGGTCACCGATGCCGGCTGGGTGCGCCAGCACGAAGAGGGCCGCAAGGCGGTCGATGCGGCGCTCGGCGCAAAGGTGAAGAGCACCTTCGTGGAGAACGTGGCCGAAGGCGCCGATGCCGAGCGCGTGATCCGCGATCTTGCGCAGCAGGGCAACCGGCTCATCTTCACGCCCAGCTTCGGCTACATGGAGCCGACACTGAAGGTGGCGCGCGATTTTCCCGATGTGAAGTTCGAGTCGATCACGGGCTACAAGCCCACGGCCAACGTCGCGACCGCCAATGCGCGCTACTACGAAGGCCGCTATCTCGCGGGCATCGCGGCAGGGCGCATGACGAAGACGAATGTCGCGGGCTATGTGGCGGGCTTTCCGATTCCCGAGGTGCTGCAGGGCATCAACGCATTCACGCTCGGCATGCGCTCGGTGAACCCGAATGCCAAGGTCGTCGTGGTGTGGCTCAACGAGTGGTTCGATCCGCCCAAGGAGCGCGATGCGGCGATGGCGCTCTTCAACCAGAACGCCGATGTCGTTGCGTTCCACACCGGCTCCACGGCCGTGATGGCGGCTGCGCAGGAGCGCGGCAAGATGGCCATCGCGTACCACTCCGACATGCGCAAGATCGCGCCCGATGCGCAGCTCGTCGCGGTCACGCACCAGTGGGGCGGCTACTACACGCAGCGCGCGAAGGCGGTGCTCGACGGCAGCTGGAAGAGCGGCAATCTCTGGGGCGGCGTGAAGGAAGGAATGATCCGCGTCGGCGACTTCGGCACCAAGGTGCCCAAGGCCGTGCAGCAGGAGGTGCTCGCGCGCCAGCAGGACATCGCGGCCGGCAAGCTGCAGCCGTTTCGCGCGGTGGCCGCCGATGTGCGCGACAACGAGGGCCGCGTCGTGATCGCCAAGGGCGCGCAGCTGGGCGACGAGCAGATCCTCAAGATGAACTGGCTGGTCGACGGCGTGCAGGGGCGCGTGACGCGCTAGCTAACCCAAGCGCTCGACCACGAAGTCGACGAAGGTGCGCAGCTTGGCGCTCGGCCGCGCTTCGGGCAATCGCATGATGTGCACGGGGCGCGTCGGCAGTTGCCACTCGGGCAGCAGCTGAACCACCTGGCCCGCGGCCAGGGCGGGGCCGAGCAGCGCATCGGCCTGCACGATCACCCCCACGCCGGCCATCGCGGCCGCGAGCAGGGCCTGCCCGTTGTTGGTGGTGAGCGGGCCGCGCACCGGCACATGCACCGTCTGCCCGTCGCGCGTGAAGCGCCATGAATGGTTCGGGCCCCAGGTGGCGAAGCCCAGCAGCGGAAAGGCCTCCAGGTCCGACGGGTGCTTCGGCTGGCCGTGGCGCGCGACCCAGGCGGGGCTCGCGACCGCGAACATGCGCGCCAGGGCGAGCGGCCGCGCGATGAGGCGTTCATCGACCGCCGCGCCCGAGCGGATGCCGCAGTCGAAGCCCTCTTCGGCCAGGTCGACCACGCGGTCGTTCAGCACCAGGTCCACCTTCACCTGCGGATAGGCGGCGATGTAGTCGCCGATCACCGGTGTGAGCCGGTGCGCGCCATAGGCCACGGGCGCCGTGACGCGCAGCACGCCCTGCGGCATGGCGCGCAGCGACTCGGCCACGCCGTCGGCGGTGTGCACGCTCGCGAGCACGTCGCGGCAGCGCTCCAGGTAGGCCGCGCCGATTTCCGTGAGGGCGTGGCGCCGCGTGGTGCGCTCGAGCAGGCGCGCGCCCAGCTGGTCTTCGAGCGCGCGGATGTGCTTGCCGACCATCACCGCCGAGAGATCGAGCGCCTCGGCCGCCGCGGCGAAGCTGCCCGCGTCCACCGTCGCGACGAAGACTTCCATGGCGCGCAGCTTGTCCATATTGAGAACCCAGGGTTTCGAATTGCCGAACCGGATGGCAATTTATCAAACTATCCATTCGCAAAACAATGGGCGCTTCCTGATTCATTTGGCGAGGTTTCTCATGAAGATTCTTGTGGTGGGCGCTACGGGCGCCATAGGCAGTGCGGTGGCCCAGGTGCTGGCCGAACGCGGGCACGAGGTGGTGCGGGCGGGGCGCACGCGCGGTGACGTGCAGGTCGACATCACCAATGACGCGAGCGTCCAGGCGCTGTATGCGGCGGTGGGGCGCGTCGATGCGATCGTCTCGGCGACGGGCGGCCTCTTCTTCGGCCCGCTCGCCGACATGCGGCCGGCTGATTTCAACGTCGGCCTGCAGGACAAGCTGCTCGGCCAGGTGCGGCTCGCGCTGCTGGGCCAGCACGTTCTGGCCGATGGCGGCTCGATCACGCTGACCACGGGCGTCGCGGCCGAAGACCCGGTTCGCGGGGGAAGCAATGCGGCGGCGGTGAATACGGGGGTCGAGGGTTTCGTGAAAGGCGCGGCGATCGAGCTGCCGCGGGGCCTGCGCATCAATGCGGTGAGCCCGACGCTGCTGACCGAATCGCTGGCCGCGTATGGCGCGCTCTTTCCGGGCGTCGAGACCGTGCCGGCCGCGCGCGTGGCGCTGGCCTATGTGCGCAGCATCGAAGGTCCGCTGACGGGGCGCGTGTTGCGCGTGTGGCAATGAGCAGGCGCACACGGTTGGCCGGCGCGTTGCTCGCGCTCGCCATGACCGCGGCCACCGCCGCACCGCCCGACGTGCAGGCGCTGCCCGAGGACTGGTATCCGGAAAGCGTCGCCATCGGACCGGACGGTGCCTTCTACGTCGGCAGCTGGCGCCAAGGCGCCGTTGCGAAATTGAAGCCAGGCGCCGCGCCGAAGGCCCAGGTGCTGGTGAAGCCCGGTGCCGATGGCCTCGCGAACGGGCAGGGCGTGCTGGTCGATGCGAAACACGGGGCCCTGTGGGTCTGCTCGGGCAACAGCGGCTTCACCACCGTGCCGCAGACGCCGAGCGCGCTCAAGCGCTACGACCTCGTCACCGGCGCGCCGCGCGCGAGCTACGCGATGCCCGATGCAGGCTACTGCAACGACCTGGCGCAAGACGCGCGCGGCAACCTGTACGTGACGGACTCGTTTCATCCGCGCGTGCTGCGGCTCGCGCCGGGCGCGGCCGCGCTCACGGTCTGGAAGGAAGACCCGGCGCTCGCCGGCGAAGGCCCCTACAAGGGACTGAACGGCATTGCCATCGATGGCGGGCGCGACGTCTACGTGAGCCTCGTGGCGGCGTCGTCGCACCTGCTGCGCATCGGGTTGAACGCGGACGGCCAGGCCGGCGAGGTCACGCGCATCGAGGCGCCGCGCGTGATGAAGAACGTCGACGCGATCCGCGCGTGGAAGCCCGGGCGGCTGGTGCTGTTCGAGAGCAATGCCTTCGGCGACGGGCCGTACGGCGGGCAGGTCACGGTGGCGCGCGTCGATGGCGCGAAGCTCGGCCTGCAAACGGTGGTGGCCGGGCTCAACGATCCGTCGTCGGGCGCGGTGCGGGGCGATCGCGTCTATTTCATCGAGTCGAAGTACGCGCTGCTCACGAAGCGCAAGGACGGCGACGGGGCCGTGCCGCGCGGCGTGCCCTTCGACATCCAGTCGCACGCGCTGCCGCGGGATTGAGGGGGCGGCGGAGAGTGCATTCGGCATATAGCACTCATATGCGCATGGAAATTGCGGTGGCGCGGGGCTGGATTACCCTCCGCAGCCACGATGAAAAAAGCCTACCGCGCCTCCCTCCTGCGATTCGACGACGCGGGCCTGCCCGTTTTCGATGAAGACGGCCTGCTGGTCGTCGCCCCCGATGCCGCCGGCCGCCAGCGCGTCGTCGATGCCGGCAGCCACGCCGCCGTGTCGCCGCGCCACCCCGATGCGGACGTGGCCCACCTGCCGGGCCGCATCCTCGCGCCGGGCTTCGTGGACATGCACATCCACTTTCCGCAGACCGACATCATCGGCGCGCCGTCGCCGGGCCTCTTGCCCTGGCTCGAGAACTACACCTTCCCCGCCGAGAGCAAGTTCGTCGACCCGGCGCATTCGCGCGAAGTGGCCGATGTGTTCTTCGACGAGCTGCTGCGCAACGGCGTGACCACCTCGCTCACCTTCGCGACCTCGCACGTCGCCTCGGTCGATGCCTTCTTCGAGAGCGCGCGGCGCCGCGGGCTGCGCATGATCACCGGCAAGGTGCTGCAGGACCGCAACTCGCCCGACGGTGTGCGCGACGAAACCGAGCAGAGCCTCGTCGACACCGAATCGCTGATCCGCAAATGGCACAACGTGGATCGCCTGGGCTACGCCATCACGCCGCGCTTCGCGCCCACCAGCACCGATGCGCAGATGCGCGGCGCCGGCGAGCTGGCCGCGAAGTACGGCGACACCTGGATCCAGTCGCACGTGGCCGAGAACCGCGACGAGGTGCAGTGGGCGCGCGAGCTCTACCCGAAGTCGCGCTCGTACCTGGACGTGTACGCGGGCTTCGGCCTGATGCGCGAGCGCGCCGTGTACGCGCACTGCATCTACATCGACGACGAAGACCGCCGCCTGATGCGCGAGACGAAAACGGCCGCGGCCGTGAGCCCGACGAGCAATCTCTTCCTGGGCAGCGGCTTCTTCGACTTCGGCGCGGCCGACCGCATCGAGTCGCCCTACGGCCTTGCGAGCGACGTGGGCGGCGGCACCAGCTTCAGCCCGTTCCACACCATGCTGGCCGCCTACTACGTGGGCCGCGAGGGCCAGACCAAGACCGGCCTGAGCATCCCGCCCTCGCGCCTGTGGTGGCACCACACCGGCGGCGCGGCGCGTTCGCTGGGGCTGGGTGGCGTGGTCGGCAATCTGCAGCCGGGGTGCGAGGCCGACTTCCTGGTGCTGAACCCGTCGGCCACGCCGCTGCTGGCGCGCAAGACGAAGCTGGCGAACACGCTGGAAGAATTGCTCTTCGCGATGATCGTGCTGGGCGACGACCGGCTGATCGAGCGCACGGTGATTTCGCAGGCGGGCTGAGCGGGGAGGGCGGACCGTTTGGCGCGTGCCACAATTCGCGCCATTCCCCCCGCAGCAGCATCAGCGACCGCATATGAGCATCAAGAGCGACAAATGGATTCGGCGCATGGCCGAGCAGACCGGCATGATCGAGCCCTTCGAGCCCGGCCAGGTGCGCGAGGCCTCCGGCCACAAGATCATCAGCTACGGCACCTCCAGCTACGGCTACGACATCCGTTGCGCGCCTGAGTTCAAGGTCTTCACCAACATCCACAGCACGGTGGTCGACCCGAAGAACTTCGACGAGAAGAGCTTCGTGGACATGCACGGCGACTACTGCATCATCCCGCCCAACAGCTTCGCGCTGGCGCGCACCGTCGAGTACTTCCGCATCCCGCGCAACGTGCTGACCATTTGCCTGGGCAAGAGCACGTACGCGCGCTGCGGGATCATCGTCAACGTGACCCCGTTCGAGCCCGAATGGGAAGGCTACGTGACGCTGGAATTCAGCAACACCACGCCGCTGCCGGCCAAGATCTACGCGGGCGAAGGCTGCGCGCAGGTGCTGTTCTTCGAGAGCGACGAAGTCTGCGAGACCAGCTACAAGGACCGCGGCGGCAAGTACCAGGGCCAGCGCGGCGTCACTCTGCCGAAAACCTGACGCGCCGCCGGGTTCGGCACTGACGCCCGGTTACCCCGGGCCGTCCCGGGGCAAGTACCATCCAGAAACTATCCGGCAACAGTTGTTGTGCACGCTGGGAAGGAGACTGCGATGAGATGGGAAGGCAACGAACAATCGGACAACGTTGAAGATCGCCGCGGCGAAGGTGGTGGAGGCGGCGGTGGCGGCGGCTTCATCGGCGGTCGCGGCATCGGCATCGGCACCATCGCGGTCGCGCTGATCGCCGGCTGGGTCTTCGGCATCAACCCGCTCACCGTGCTGAGCCTGCTCAGCGGCGGCGGCGGTCCGGCCCAGGTGCAGCAGGCGCCGCAGGGCCCCGCGCCCAAGCCGCCGTCGGGCGATCGCGAAGCGGCCTTCGTCTCCACCGTGCTCAAGAACACCGAAGTGGTGTGGACCGACATCTTCCGGCAGAACGGCGGCAGCTACCAGGCGCCCCGGCTCGTGCTGTTCCGCGGCGCCACGCCCACGGCCTGCGGCACCGGGCAATCGGCCATGGGCCCGTTCTACTGCCCGGGCGACAAGAAGGTCTACATCGACCTCGGTTTCTACGAGACGCTCAAGAACCAGCTCGGCGCGCCGGGCGAGTTCGCGCAGGCCTACGTCATCGCGCACGAGGTCGGCCACCACGTGCAGGACGAGCTGGGCATCACCGCCAAGGTCGACGGCATGCGCGGGCGGCTGAGCCAGTCGCAGAACAACGCGGTGAGCGTGCGCGTCGAGCTGCAGGCCGACTGCTTTGCGGGCGTGTGGGCGCACCACTCGCAGGAATCGAAGAAGTGGCTCGACCCGGGCGACATCGAGGCCGCCATGAACGCCGCGCAGAAGATCGGCGACGACGCGCTGCAGCGTTCCGCGGGCCGCGCGGTGGTGCCCGACAGCTTCACCCACGGCTCCAGCGCACAGCGCCAGAAGTGGTTCGGCGCGGGTTACCAGAGCGGCGACATGAAGTCTTGCGACACCTTCAATGCGCGCAACCTCTGACATTCATCGGCTGCAACAGCCCGTGGTCATTGGCTTTGATGCTATTGAATAAATAGCAATATCGGCGGCACGGACGTTGTCACCGCGCCGTCACTGCCGTTTTTTGCGGCAATGCGACAATAACGGGCTCAATGACAAGCTCCTTCTCCAATCTATCGCTGGCAGAACCGCTGGCCCGCGCCGTAGCCGAAATGGGCTACGAGACCATGACACCGATCCAGGAGCAGGCCATTCCGGTCGTGCTTTCGGGCCAGGATGTGATGGGCGCCGCGCAGACCGGCACCGGCAAGACGGCAGCGTTCTCGCTCCCCCTGCTGCAGCGCATGCTCAAGCACGAAAACGCCTCCACCTCGCCCGCGCGGCACCCGGTGCGCGCGCTCGTGCTGCTGCCCACGCGCGAGCTGGCCGACCAGGTCGCGCAACAGGTCAAGCTGTACGCCAAGTACACGAACCTGCGCAGCACGGTGGTGTTCGGCGGCATCGACATGAAGCCGCAGACGCTGGAACTGAAGAGGGGCGTCGAGGTGCTGGTGGCCACGCCGGGGCGCCTGCTGGATCACATCGAAGCCAAGAACGCGGTGCTCAACCAGGTCGAATACGTCGTGCTCGACGAGGCCGACCGCATGCTGGACATCGGCTTCCTGCCCGATCTGCAGCGCATCCTGAGCTACCTGCCCAAGCAGCGGACCACGCTGCTGTTCTCGGCCACGTTCTCGCCTGAAATCAAGCGGCTGGCCGGCAGCTACCTGCAGAACCCGGTCACCATCGAAGTGGCGCGGCCGAACGAAACGGCCTCCACCGTCGAGCAGCATTTCTACAGCGTGTCGGACGACGACAAGCGCCGTGCGCTCAAGCAGATCGTCAAGCAGCGCGGCATCACGCAGGCCTTCGTGTTCGTCAACAGCAAGCTCGGCTGCGCGCGCCTCGCACGCTCGCTGGAGCGCGACGGTCTGCGTACCACCGCACTGCACGGCGACAAGAGCCAGGACGAACGCCTGAAGGCGCTCGCCTCGTTCAAGGCCGGCGAAGTCGACCTGCTGGTGTGCACCGACGTCGCGGCCCGGGGCCTCGACATCAAGGATGTGCCCGCCGTCTTCAACTTCGACATTCCGTTCAACGCCGAAGACTACGTGCACCGCATCGGCCGCACCGGCCGCGCCGGCGCCTCGGGCCTGGCCGTGAGCTTTGCCAGCGGCGGCAACGATGCCCGCCTGGTGGCCGACATCGAGAAGCTCATCAAGAAGAAGATCGAGCTCGAACCCGTCGAATTCGAGGAAGACCGCCCGCGCGGCCGCATCAACGACGGACGCCGCCACTGGCGCGAAGAAGGCGAAGCCGGCGATGCACGCGACGTGCTCGACCAGCCGCGCGAACGCAGCACCAGCAGCAGCTTCGGTGCCGACGCCCCCCGCCGTGGCACCGGCGGTGGCGGACGCCCGCACCGTGCGCCTTCGGCACCGCGCGATCCGTTCTTCGACAAGCCTTACGAGCCGGGCGAGGCCGATGCCACGCCGGCATGGGAAGCCGCCGCCAAGGCAGCGCCCGCGCGCGGCATTTCGAGCAACATCAAGAGCAAGCGCAAGGTCGCGGCGCTGTTCAAGAGCGCAGAGCCGAGCTGATCGGTTCCAACGCTGCGAAAAAAAGGCCGGGTGATCCCCCGGCCTTTTTCTTTGGCGCATCCTGAGCGGTCAGATCACCTTGAAATGATGTGTCCCGTCGCGCCCCAGTTGCTCGACGAGGCCGTACTCCCAATCGAGGTACGCCTGCATGGCCTCCGCGGGCGCATCGGTGCCTTCGTAGGGGCGGCGATAGCGATCGGTGCGCGCCGTCGCAAGGTGCATCTCGCCGGTCTCCGCTTCGAGGCCTGCTGCGAACCATGCCGCATTGCCACCAGCGAGCACCAGCACTTCGACATCACGCTGGCCACGCGCATCGAGCAGCGCGCGCAGGTCGGCCGCGGCATAGCGCGCGAGCAGGCTGCTGCCGCACGTCAGCACATAGCGCTGCGATGCAGGAATCACCGCATCGATCGCACCCGCGAGCTGCGCGCGAATCACGTACCAGGCGCCGGGGATGTGCCGCTTCACGTAGTTCGCGCTGGTGGTCACGTCGAGCACGGCGGTGCCGGGGTGTTTCAGCAAATCGGCCAGCGCCTTGGGCGCGATCTCTCCGACGGCGGCCGCAACCGGCGGGTAGGCGGGCGAGGGCGCAGCCTTCTCGGTGAACGCAGAAGCGGAAGGCGCCACGTCGGGCACATAGACCTCCCACCCCATCTGCGCGAGCCACGACGCGCTCATCGACGCGCGCACGCCATCGTCGTCCGCCAGCACGATGCGCGCGCCGCGCACGGGCACCTGGTGATCCGTCTCCTGCACCAGCTGTCCACCGGGCGCGCTCGCAAAGCCGGGCAGATGGCCTGCCGCATATTCCTCGGGCGTGCGCACATCGAAGCGATAGACGGTGCGGTGCGGCGCCTCCAGCGTCTGCAACGCGTCGAGCGCGATGCGCCGCACGCCGGCCGCATCGGCCACGCGCCGCGCATCGGCCTCTGCCTGCTTGCGATGCGCCTCCGACACCGCGGCAGGCGCCTGCCGGCCCGCCCCATGGTCCAGCACCTGCCCCGCGAGCTTCCAGCCGATGGTGCCGTTGCGCAGCGCCGCCACCGGGTTCGGAATGCCCGCATTCACCAGCGACTGCGTGCCGATGATGCTGCGCGTGCGCCCCGCGCAATTGACGATCACCTGCGTGGCCGGATCGGGCGCGAGCTCGCGTACGCGCAGCACCAGTTCCGCGCCGGGCACGCTCGTGGCCGACGGGATGCTCATCGTCTGGTACTCGTCGAAGCGGCGCGCATCGAGCACCACCACGTTGGCCTTGGCCTCGACCAGCGCCTTCACTTCGGGCGCGGAGAGCGAGGGCGTGTGCCGCTCGTGTTCGACCAGTTCGCCGAACGACTTGCTCGGCACGTTCACGTCGCGGAACAGCTCGCCGCCCGCCGCGTGCCAGCCTTCCAGGCCGCCTTCGAGCAGGTGCACGTTCGTGTAGCCGAGCGCGGCGAAGGTGCGCGCGGCGAGCGGCGCGAGATCGGTGCCGCCGTGCGCGCCGTACAGCACGATGAACGTGTCCCGCCGCGGAATGCGTCGCCAGGCCTCGACCTCGATCTTCGAGAGCGGCAGGTTCGCGGCCCACAGCGGATGTTCCTGCGCGAACGGGTCTTCCTCGCGCACATCGAGCAGCGCCGTCTCTTCGCGCGCGAGGAGGCGTTCGCGTACAGCGGCAAAGGACACAGCGGCAAAGGACACAGGGGGAAAGGCAGCGGTCGTCATGCGAAGGTCGATCTGAGTTCTTCGGAGCGGTCCCAGAGGTTGGGAAGCAGCGTGTTGGAGTAGCCCGAGACGAAGGGCTTGCGCCCGCCCTCGGCCGGGTAAGTATGCCGCCGTACCGCGCCGATGTTGGCGCCGTAGACGTGGATGCTGATCGACAGGCGGTCGGCATGCGCGTTGTGCACGCGGTGCACGTCGCCGACGGTGGGCGACACGGCCTCCACGTCGCCCGCATCGAGCCGCACCGCCTCGCCGTGCGGCTGCGCGCGGCCCTCGCCGTCGAACGCATAACCCTGGCTGTACTCCGCGCCGCGCAGCATGCCGATGAGGCCCCACACCGTGTGGTCGTGGATCGGCGTGGCCTGCCCCGGCCCCCAGACGAAGCTCACGACCGAGAAGCGCTCGGTGCTGTCGGCATGCAGCAAGAACTGCTGGTAGCGCGCGGGGTCGGGGCGGGCGAAGGCATCGGGCAGCCAGTCGTCGCGCGCCACCAGCGTGCGCAGCAGCGCGCCGCCTTCGGAGAGGATGCGCGGTTCGTCGGGCGCGCTGTCGAGCAGCCGGCCGAAAGCGCCGACGAAGTCGCGCAGCGGCGCGATCACGCGGAGCGCTTCCAGAGCTGGGTGTCGGTGATGGCGCGCACGTCCACGCGCACCGGCAGGATGCCGTCGCGCGCCGAGCGATCGGCCACGGCCTGCAACAGGGCGATGTCCGCCTCGCTCACCGGCCGGCCCGCCACCGACGCACGCGCCGTGATGATGCGCGCCGACTCGATCGGCAAGCGCGTGAGCTGGCTGTACGCCTGCGCATAGGCCTCGGGATTGGCCAGCGCCCAGTCGCCCGCGCGGCCCAGCCGGTCCAGGAACTGCACGATGGCCGCGCGCCGGGCCGGATCGGCCAGCGAATGCTCGCTCGCGGTGATGAAACCGAGGGCGGTGTTGATGCCGCGCCCATCGCGCAGGATGCGCCCGCCCTGTTGCACCGCGATCGTGTAGTACGGATCGAAGACGGCCCATGCGTCGATCTGCTTCGATGCGAAAGCGGCCGCCGCATCGGTCGGCAGCACGAACTTCACCGTCACTTCGCTGCGCGGCACGCCGGCTTCTTCGAGCGCGCCGTAGAGCTGGTACTGCGAGATGCTGCCGCGCGCCGACGAGACGATCACCGTCCTGCCGCGCAGATCGGCCACGCTGCGCAGCTTTGAGTCGGGCTGCACCACGATGCCCAGCGAATCGGCCTTGCCGACGCGCGTGGCGACGATCTTCAGCGGCGTCTTGCCGACGGCCGCGGCCAGCACCGGCAGGTCGCCGGCCATCGCGGTGTCGACGGCCGCGCTGCGTTGCGCCTCGAACAGCGGCGCGGCCCCTTGGAAATTGGCCCAGCGGTAGGCGAACGGCGCGCCTTCGAGCGCTTTCGACGCCTCGAACAGCGAACGCAAGCCGCCGGCCTGGTCGCCGAGGATCAGCGTGGTCTGCGGCTGCGCCCACGCACGCAGCGTGCCGGTCGCGGCCAGCGAGAGCGCCGCGCCCTGCTTCAACCAGTTGCGGCGCGAGGCGCTGGAGAACAGCAGATCGGTCATGCGGAAACTCCCGCCGGCAGCAGCGCGCGCTTGCCCGCACTGACCAGGATCGCGTCGTTCTGCGGCGTGTGGATGCGGCTGCACAGCACGTCGCGGTAGTGGCGCTCCAGCGGGTTCTGCCGTGTGAGGCCGTGGTTGCCGCTCAGCTGCAGCGCCAACTCGACCACGCGGATCGCGTTGTTCGTCACCGTGTACTTGAGGAGGCCGCTGTCGGTGGCCGGCTGCGCGTGGCCGCTGTCGACGGCCGAGGCCGCGTCGTCGAGCAGCACGCGGCTGGTGCGCAGCAGCGCCTCGATCTCGCCGACATGCTCCTGCACGCGCGGCAGGCTCGCGAGCGGCGCGCCCAGGCTGCCGGGCGCGCGCTGGTTCAAAAAGCTCACCAGCCAGTCGCGCGCGGCTTGCGCCACCGCGTCGTAGAGGCTGCCGAGCAGCACGACCATCCAGGCCTGCTGGGTGGCGTGCGCGTCGATGTCGGTCTGGCTGCCGGCGTCGGGCGCCCAGTCGGCGGGCGTGCGCAGGTCGACCGCGTGGTCCAGCTCGATCGCGACGTTCTCGAAGATCACTTCGTGGCTGCCCGAGGCGCGCAGGCCCAGGTGGTCCCAGCTGGCGATCACGCGCACGCCGGGGGCGCGGCGCGGCACCAGGAACACGCCGGTGCGCGGCGTCGCCTCGTCGGTGCGCGCCCACACGGCGAGCCAGGTCAGGCCCTCGATGCCGGTGGTGTAGAGCTTGTGGCCTTCGATCGTCCAGCCGTTGCCTTCGCGCCGTGCGACGGTCGATGGCAGCCCGCCGCGCGAGGGCGAACCGAGCGCCGGCTCCACGCGCAGCGCGTTGATGAGCGCACCGCGCTCCACCGCGTCGCGCGCCACGCGTTCGCGCAGTTGCGGCGGCCAGCGGTTGTCGCCGCGCGTGAGCGCATGGTGCTGCAGGTAGGTCATCGTGAGGATCAGCGCCGTGGCCGGCTCGCCGCGCGCCACGGCCGCGATCACGCGCCGGGCCGTCGCCAGCGTGGCGCTGCCGCCGCCGTGTACCGCGGGGGCGACGAGGCCGATGATGCCGCTCGCCTGCAGCGCCTCGAAGTTCTCTTGCGGGAAGGCGCCGCTGCGGTCGTGGTCGGCGGCGGTGGCCGCGAACTGTGCCGACAGCCGGGCCAGCAGCGTGGCATCGACGGTGGCGGAAGGGGATGGTTCTTCAGGCGTGGCCGACAGGCGGCGCAAGGGGAGTGCACTCATGGTTCCCGCACGGTACCGGCCTGTCGGCGCGCCGAAAACGACGCATCCCGCATATGCAAACTCGTTTTTCTGCGTTCGCATTTGCGGGGCGGCTCGGTACGGTCACGCTTGCCTCCAGTGCTGGAGAAGAAAGACCGCAACGCATGAAATTCGATGTCCCGCTCGATCGCCGCAGCCTGCTGCAGATGGCCGCCGCATGGGCCGCTGCCGGCCTGGGGAGCAGCGCCGCGCAGGCCGCAGCGCCGTCGCGCGACCAGGCCTCACTCTCGGGCGTCACCCTGCGCGTCGGCACCTACAAGGGCCTGTGGCGCCCGCTGCTGCAGGCCTCGGGCCAGGCCAACACGCCCTACAGGATCGACTGGCGCGAGCTCAACAACGGCGTGCTGCACATCGAGGCCATCAACGGCGATGCGCTCGACCTGGGCTCGGGCAGCGAGATCCCGCCGGTGTTCGCGGCGCGCCAGAAGTCCAGCGTGCGCCTGGTGGCCGTGACGCACGAAGACCTCAACAACCAGGCCACGCTCGCACGCAAGGACGCACCGATCCGCTCGATCGCCGACTTCAAGGGCAAGCGCGTGGGCTACGTGCGCGCCACTACCTCGCACTACTACCTGGCCAAGCAGCTGGCCGAGGCGGGCCTCTCGTTCAGCGACATCCAGGCCGTGAGCCTCACCCCCTCGGACGGCCTTTCGGCCTTCGCGCGCGGCGACCTCGATGCGTGGGCCATCTACGGCTACAACGGCCAGATCGCGCGCACCCAGTACGGCGCGCGGGTCATCAAGACCGGCGTGGGGTATCTCTCGGGCAACTTCCCGATCTACGCCAACCCGCGCGCGCTGGACGACACGCTGCGCCGCGCGGCATTGAGCGACCTGCTGCAGCGCCTGCAGCGTTCGTTCGCATGGATCAACGGCAATTTCCTCGCCTATGCGCGCGCGCAGTCGGCCGAGACGCGCGTGCCGGTCGGCGACATCGTCGAACTCTTCAACGGCCGCAGCGGCGACTACAGCCTCGGCCCGGTCACCGACGCGGTGGTGCGCAGCCACCAGGACGTGGCCGACACCTTCCTGAAGATCGGCGTGCTCGACGGCCCAGCCGATGTGAAGCCGCTGTGGGACCGCAGCTTCGAGAACGCGCTGCGCCTGCCGGCCGCCTGAAAACACCCCCAACACCTCGACACAACACAAGGACACCCATGAGCCAGACCACGCAGAACACCCAGAACGACGTTGAATTCATCGGCATGATCCAGGGCCAGAAGGTCTCCGAAATCCACGCGGCCAAGGGCCCGGCCATCGACCGCGACTACGTGCGCGCGTTCGCAGAGGCGCACGAGAACGCCGGCTTCGACCGCGTGCTGGTGCCGCACCATTCGACCGGCCCCGATGCCACGCTCACCGTGGCGTACGCGGCCTCGGTCACCGAGCGCATCCACTTCATGCTCGCGCACCGCCCGGGCTTCGTCGCGCCCACGCTCGCGGCGCGCCAGTTCGCCTCGCTCGACCAGTTCAGCGGCGGGCGCCTGGGCGTGCACTACATCTCGGGCGGCTCCGACGAAGAGCAGCGCCGCGACGGCGACTGGCTCGACCACGACCAGCGCTACGCCCGCACCGACGAATACCTGGACGTGCTGCACAAGGTGTGGACCGCCGACAAGCCCTTCGACCACGAAGGCGCGCATTACCACTACCAGAACGCGTTCTCCGAAGTGAAGCCGCTGCAGACGCGCAACGGCAAGCCCCATGTGCCGGTGTATTTCGGCGGTGCGTCGGAGGCGGCGATTCCGGTCGCCGGCAAATACGCCGACGTGTATGCGCTGTGGGGCGAATCGCTCGACCAGGCGCGCGAGCTCACGACGCGCGTGCGCGCAGAAGCAGCCAAGCACGGGCGCAGCGTGCGCTTTTCGGTGTCGTTCCGCCCGATCCTCGCGGAGACCGAAGAGGCCGCGTGGGCGCGCGCCGAGAACATCCTGGCCGAGACGAAGCGCCTGCGCGTGGTGCAGGGCTACAACCGCGGCGGCCCGCAGCAGAGCGAGGGCGCCAAGCGCCTGCTGGCCGCGGCCGACAAGGGTCCGCGCGTGGACAAGCGCCTGTGGACGGCCGTCGCACAGGAAATCGGCGGCCGATCCAACAGCACCGCGCTCGTCGGCACGCCCGAGCAGGTGGCCGATGCGCTGCTCGACTACTACGACCTGGGCGTGACGACGTTCCTCATCCGCGGTTTCGATCCGCTGGAAGACGCGACCGACTACGGACGCGAGCTGATTCCGCGCACGCGCGAACTCGTCGCGCAGCGCGCGCAATCGCAACGCAAGGCGGCCTGAGCGATGAGCGCTGTTCTCTCCATCGACCGCAACGCGGCCCAGCCGCTCAAGCTCAACCCGAACCCGCAGCAGAAGTACTGGTTCGACCCGGTCCCGCCGCGCACCAGCGTGCAGGCCGAGCGCCGCCACCGGCAGGAGCGCCTGGCGGGCGCCTTCCGCCTGTTCGCACGCTTCGGCTTCGCGCAGGGCCTGGCCGGCCACATCACCGCGCGCGATCCGGAGCTTGCCGATCACTTCTGGGTCAACCCGCTGGGCATCCATTTTTCGCGCATCAAGGTGTCCGATCTGCTGCTCGTCAACGCGAAGGGCGAGACGGTGATCGGCGACCGGCCGCTCAACAAGGCGGCCTTCGCGATCCACGCCGCGATCCACGAGCACAACCCGAAGATCGTGGCCGCGGCCCATACGCACTCGACCTACGGCAAGGCCTGGTCCACGCTGGGCCGCAAGCTCGACACGATCACGCAGGACAGCTGCGTGTTCCACGACGACGTGGCGCTCTTCGACGACTTCACCGGCATGGTGGTCGACACCAGCGAAGGCGACCGTATCGCGCAGGCGCTGGGCGACAAGAAGGGCGCGATTCTCAAGAACCACGGCATCCTGACCGCGGGCCCGACGGTGGAGGCCGCCGCGTGGTGGTACATCGCTCTCGACAACGCCTGCCACACGCAGCTCCTCGCAGAAGCCGCGGGCAAGCCGCAGCCCATCGACGAGGAAACAGCGCGCCATACGCACAGCCAGATCGGCGGCCCGGAGGGGGCCATCCATTCCTTCTACAGCCTCTACGAAGGCCTCGTGGAAGCGGAGCCCGAGCTGCTGCTTTGAGGCCAGGACCCGTTCAATAGAAACCGTTCACGCTGAGCTTGTCGAAGCGCCGCGCAAGGCTTCGACAAGCTCAGCCCGAACGGCTCGTAACGCATGACATCTTCCGGAATCCGCCTATGACTGCATCCCTTTCCCGCCGCAGCGTCGTGCGCACAGGCGCCGCCGCCGCCGTGGTCGCCTCGGGCGGCCTGATCGCCTCGCAGGCCTTCTCGCAGCAGGCGCGCAAGCTCACCTTCGCATGGAACGCCGCCGCGTTCTGCCTCTCGCCGGTGGTGGTGGCGCAGGAGCGCGGCTACTTCGAGCGCAACGGGCTGCAGGTCGAGTTGATCAACTACACGGGCTCCACCGACCAGCTGCTCGAATCGCTCGCCACCGCGAAGGCCGATGCGGCCGTGGGCATGATCCACCGCTGGCTCAAGCCGCTGGAGTCGGGCTTCGACGTGAAGATCGTGGGCAGCTCGCACGGCGGCTGCGTGCGCCTGGTGGGCGCCAAGGCCGCGGGCGTGACCAACCTGGCGAGCCTGAAGGGCAAGATCATCGGCGTGTCGGACATCGCGAGCCCGGGCAAGAACTTCTTCTCGATCCTGCTCGCCAAGAACGGCATCGATGCCGACCGCGACGTCACCTGGCGCCAGTACCCGGCCGACCTGCTGGACATCGCGGTGCAGAAGGGCGAGATCCACGCCATCGCCGACGGCGACCCGAACGTCTACCTGATCGAGAAGCGCAACAAGGGTGCGTTCGTCGAGGTGGCGAGCAACCTCTCGGGCGAATACAAGGACAAGGTCTGCTGCATCGTCGGCGCGCGCGGCGAGCTGGTGCGCAAGGACAAGCCGACCGTCGCGGCGCTCGTGCGCTCCATCGCGCAGGCCTCGGACTACGTGGCCGAGAACCCGAACGAATCGGCCAAGCTCTTCGCCAAGTACTCGCCCAAGGTGCCGATCGAGGACCTGCGCGCGCTGCTCGGCACGCTCACGCACAACCACCATCCGCTGGGCAAGAACCTGCGCGACGAGGTGGCGTTCTACGCGCGCGATTTCCGCAGCGTCGGCGTGCTCAAGAAGACGACCGATCCGGTGCGCTTCGCGGAGCACGTGTCTTTCGATCCACTGGCATGAGCGCGGTCATCGATCGGGTGCTGGAGGCGCCGACCGCGTCGGGAAGCTGGCGCCCTACCGAGGCCGCCAAGGCCGCTCTCCCCGCGCGCGCCGCCGAAGGTTTCTGGCGCACCGGCGTGCTCGCGACGGCGGCATGGCTCGCGCTGGGCCTGCTCACGGTCTACTGGCCGAACAAGGCCGTGGGCTTCAGCGACTGGGCGTACACGGACGAGTTCGGCATCGCCGCCATCGCCGTGGGCGCGCTGCTTCTGGCCGTCGCGTTGCTCGGCTCGCGCGCAGGCCGCGTGGCGCGCGTGCTGCGGCCCGCGGGCCCGTGGCTCGTCGCATTGCCGGTGCTCTTCGCCATCTGGGAGATCGCGACGGCCAAGCTCGCGCTGCTCCCCACGCCGTTCTTCGCGCCGCCGCAAAGCCTGGTCGAGACCTACATCGACGACTGGCGCCGCCTCGGCGAAAGCCTGCTGCATTCGGCGCGCCTGCTCGCGCACGGCTTCATGCTCGGCGCGCTCGCTGGCTTTCTCACGGGCGTGACCATCGGCTGGTCGCGCATCGCGGGCTACTGGGTGCATCCGGTGCTGCGCTTCGTCGGGCCGGTGCCGGCCTCGGCGCTGCTGCCGCTCGCGTTCTTCTTCTTTCCCTCGAGCTATGCGGCGGCGGTGTTTTTGATCGCGCTCGCCACGGGCTTTCCGGTGGCGGTGCTCACCTGGTCGGGCGTGGCCGGCGTCAACCGCAACTACTACGACGTGGCGCGCACCATGGGCGCGAGCGAGCGCTTCCTGGTGCTGCGCGTGGCGATTCCCGCCGCGCTGCCGCAGGTGTTCGTGGGCCTCTTCATGGGGCTGGGCGCCGCGTTCTCGGTGCTCGTGACCGCCGAGATGATGGGCGTGAAGGCGGGCCTGGGCTTCTACCTCTCGTGGGCGCAGGGCTGGGCCTCGTACTCGAACATGTACGCCGCGCTGATCGTGATGGCCGTGCTGTGCTCGGGCCTCATCACGCTGCTCTTCAAGGTGCGCGACCGCGTGCTGTCGTGGCAGAAGGGGACCGTGAAGTGGTAGCCATTGCCGACACCGCTGTGCGCCAGGCCGGCGCGCGGATCGACATCCACGGCGTGAGCCACTGGTTCGATGTGCTGGCGGGCCCGCTGCAGGTGCTCGACGACATCGACCTCACGGTGAAGCCCGGCGAATTCGTCGCGCTGCTCGGCCCGAGCGGCTGCGGCAAGTCGACGCTGCTGCGGCTGGTCGCGGGCCTGGAGCCCGCCACCGCCGGCCGCATCACGCAGGACGATGTGACGATCACGCGGCCCGATCCGTCGCGCATCGTCGTCTTCCAGGACCCGACGCTCTACCCGTGGCGCAGCGTGTGGGACAACGTGGCGCTCGGCCTGCAGGCGCGCGGCGTGCTGAAGGCGCAGCGCGGGCGTGTGGACGAGGCGCTCAAGCTCGTGGGCCTCACCGATTTCGCCAAGGCCTTTCCGCACCAGCTCTCGGGCGGCATGGCGCAGCGCGTGGCCCTGGCGCGTGCGCTGGTCAACGACCCGCAACTGCTGGTGCTCGACGAACCGCTCGGCAAGCTCGATTCGCTCACGCGCATCGCGATGCAGAGCGAGCTGGTCAACCTGTGGCAGCGCGCGGGCTTCTCGGCGCTCCTGGTGACGCACGACGTGGAGGAGGCGCTCTTCCTCGCCAACCGCGTGATCGTGCTGAGCGACCGGCCGGCGCGCATCGCGGCGGAGATCGTGGTCGACCTGCCGTATCCGCGGCATCGCGGCCACGCGCGGCTCGCAGAGCTGCGGCACGAAGCGCTGCGGCACCTGGGGCTCGACGCCACCTGGTGAGATGAACAGCACGCCCGAGGCCGATTGGCTCAACCTGCTGATCGGCCTGCTCCAGGGCGCGCAGCTGCAGCTGCTGCGGGTGCTCGATGCGCTAGGGTTCGCAGCGCAGGCGCATGGCCAGCCGGCGTGGCCGTGGGCGTTGCGGCTCTCGGGCGAGAACCTGCTGATCGATGCCGGGCAGGCACGCAGCCTCGCGTGGACGCTGGTGTGCGTGGCCGTCGCGGCGCTGGCGTTGCTGCTTGCGCTGGCCTGGCGGCGTCCGCGGCTCTACCTCTTCGCGCTGGTGCCGATGCTGCTGATCGCAGCGCCCTGGCCCGAGGCGCACGTGGTGCTGGTGCCGGCGACGCCGACGAGTTTCCAGTCGTCGCCCACGGGCTTCACCGCCGCCTCCATTGCCAAGGGCCGCGTGCTCTATGCGCAGAACTGCGTGGCCTGCCATGGCGCGGACGGCAAGGGCGAAGGGCCGCTGGCCGCTTCGCTCGCGGTGTGGCCGCCGAACCTCAGCGGCCCGCTGCTGTGGCGGCGCGCCGATGGCGACCTGCTCTGGCGCATCCTGCACGGCACGCGCGATGCGCAGCGGCAGCCCACGATGCCCGGCTTCGCCGCGCGGCTGGACGAAGCCGACGCCTGGGCGCTGATCGACTACATGAAAGCCCAAGGCGCGGGCCAGAGCCTGCGGGCGCTCGGCAACTGGCCGCAGCCCATCGGCCTGCCCGACATGGCGGTGCGTTGCGGCGCGCAGCCGCCGCGGCTGCTCGCGAGCTGGCGCGGGCAGCGCGTGCGCATCGTGGCAGGCAACGCCGCGCCGGCGGAAGACCCGCGGCTCGTGACGGTCCAGTTGGTCGCGCCTTCGGAAGCCGCGCCGGCCGCAGCCGATTGCGTGGCCGATTCGCCCGCCGCCTGGGAGGCGCTCGCTCTCATCGCCGGCACCGACCGCCTCGCCGGCACGCAGCTCATCGCCGACCGCGACGGCTGGCTGCGCGCGCGCGGCGAGCCCGGCAAGGCGGGCTGGTCCGACGACGACCTGCTGTGCCGCAGCGAACGCGCGCCTGCCGCGTCGGCGAGCGGCACCGCACTGCCCGCCGATGGGCTGGGCGCACTCATTGCCCGCATGGACGCGGAGCCCGTGCGCTTCGTCAAGGGCGGCTTCATTCACTGACTTTTTCAACGGACCCGAACCCATGACCTCGAACCTCGACACCTCACGCCGCAAGCTCCTCACCCAAGGCCTCGCCGCCGCCACGGCCGCCGCCTTGCCCGCCTTCTCGCTGCCGGCCCGCGCCCAGGGCCGCCCGGTGCTCAAGGCCGGCGACCAGAAGGGCGGGCTGCGCGCGCTGCTCGAAGCGGCCGGCGGGCTCGAGGGGCTCGGCTACGACATCCAGTGGTCCGAATTCCCCGCGGCCGCGCCGCTGGCCGAAGCGCTGAATGCGGCGGCGGTCGATTCGGGCCCCATCGGCGATGCGCCGCTGATCTTCGCGCTGGCCGCGGGCACGCGCGTCAAGGCCATCGGCGCGAACCGCTCCGACTCCTACGGCACCGCAGTGCTCGTGCGGCCCGATTCGCCGCTCAAGAGCGCGGCCGACCTCAAGGGCAAGAGCATCGCGACCAACCGCGGCTCCATCGGCCACTACGTGACGCTGAAGGCGATCACCGCGGCGGGGCTGAAGCCCGAGGAGGTGAACCTCCGCTTCCTCGCGCCGGCCGACGCCAAGCTCGCGCTCACGCAGGGCTCGGTCGATGCCTGGGCCACCTGGGAGCCCTACACCGCGCTGGCCGAGGTGAGCCGCCATGCGCGCGTGCTGGTGAGCGGGCGCGGGCTGCTGCCGGGGCTGAGCTACCTCGCCGCGACCGACGCGGCCATCGCGGCCAAGCGGCCGGTGCTGCAGGACTTCCTGCAGCGCGTGGTGAAGGCGCAGCTCTGGTCGTACCGCAACGTCGATGCCTATTCGGCCGCGCTGGCCCGCATCATCGGCATCCCGCCCGAGGCGGCGAAGCTGCAGTTCGAGCGGCGCCAGCAGAAGTGGGTGGCCATCGACGCGCAGGTCATCGCCGACCAGCAGGGCACGGCGGATTTCTACCGGCAGGTGGGGCTCATCAAGCAGCCGCTCGATGTGAAGGGCACGTTCGACACCGGCTTCGGCGTCGCCGGCTAGGCGTCGCAGGTCAGGTGCCGCGGGTCAGGCGGACGGCAGTTGCCAGGGGTCTGGAGGATCGGCCCGGTACGTCTGCGAGAGCGCGCGAAACTCCTGCGGTGCCATGCCATAGGCCCGGCGAAAGGCGCGGGTGAAGTCCGACGCGCTCTTGAAGCCGACCGCATAGGCCACGTCCGTCACCATCATGTGCGGGTAGCGGGCGAGCTCGTCGGCGGCCTGGCGCAGCCGCAGGTGCCGGATGTAGGCGCCCAGGCCCCCTTCGTGCTGGAACATGCGGTAGACCGTGGGGCGCGGCAGGTGCAGCGCGTTGAGCACGCCTTCGGGCGTGAGTTCGGCCCGGTGCAGGTTCGCCTGGATGTGGCGCCGCACCCGGCCGAACAGCGCCGCCCGTGCCGCCGAGCGCGCATTGCCGCTCAGGCCCGCCTGCTTGCCGAAGGCCGCGACCACCAGCTGCGCGGCCGTGCGCACGGCGCTGTCGGCCGCGGCGGCGGTCATGGCGGAGATGTTCGCCCCGAGCGCCGCCACGTGTTCGAGCGCCAGCCGCGTGAGCGGCGTCGTGTCCTGCACCGTGCGGCCGTGGATGGCCTCGGGGTCGGGAAAGGTCTCCTGCACCAGCGCGGCCGGCACGAAGAAGGTGAGCACCCGGCAGTGGCTGCGCCGCATGCGCACCGGCTGGTTCATGTCCAGCGCCAGGATCTTCGCGGTGGGGATGGCGGCGGACGCGCCGTGCCGCAGCGCGATGTCGTCGACGCCGCCCTCGGCGAACACGTGGAAGACGTAGTCGCGCACGCTGTCCGTGGAAATGCGCGCCAGCGAGCGCTCCAGCAGCATCGCGTCGGAGCGGCAGTCGGTGAAGAGGAGGCCCTCGACCTTGTAGCGATCGATCTCCGCCCGGAAAGGCTGTTCGACGTCGGCCTTGGACGGCAGCACGTCGATCACGTGCCCCACGCGCTCCCGCCAGGCCAGCAGTTGCCGCTGCCGCGGCTCGCCCAGCACGCTGAAGTGGCTGTGCGCCACGCCGCCGCCGTGTGCCGCAAGCAAGGAGGCCGGGGAGGTGCCTCGGGGGGGCAGAAGGGTCATTGGGAGGGAAAGTTCGCGAGCTGCGACGGCGAGATTCCTGCACCAATGAACGGGAAAAACCGTTAAAAAAAGCGCAGAACCGACGGAATTCTCTCAATAACTGAGACGGACGGTCAAGTCCGCCGAACCGGTGCGACCACTCTTGCCTTCGCGCGGCCGCATGGCCGAACCCGATTTCTTGAGCGAGCGAGTACTGAAATGCCCACAGGAAAAACCGATCCCTCTGCAACTGTTGCAACCGCCGCCACTGCAGGTACGTTCGGTCATCTCTACAACGAGGCCGACGAGGACGAACTGGCCGCCCTGATGTTTTCCATGGAGCGCGGCGAAGCGCCCGGCGCCACGCGCATCGCGCGCCACATGCTGGCCCTGATCGCCGCGGCCGCGAAATCCCGGGCGCCTTCGGCCATCGAGACGAAGCCGCGCACGGACGGCGCATCGCCCGCGGGCGACGCGCCGTCGGGCGGGCCGCTGTCGCCGCGCGAGCTGCAGGTGCTGCAGATGGTGTCGCAGGGGTGGACCAACCGCCGGATCGCCCAGGCGCTCAGCCGCTCGGGCAACACCATCGACACGCAGATCAAGAGCATCTACCGCAAGCTGGACGTCAACTCGCGGACCCGGGCGGTCCGCAAGGCGATGGAGCTGGGCCTGCTGAGCTGGGACGCGGGCCGCGCGCAATAGCAATGGCCGGTTCCGCCAGCTCGTGCGAGCGCGTCAGGCGCCGCTGCGTTCCGCGGCGCGCGCCAGCTGCGACAGGCGCTTGACCAGCGGCTCGAAAAGCTCCGCCGACGTGTTGCCGTAGCCCAGCACCAGCCCGTTGTCCGACGGCAGCGGCTGCACCGCGAAGCTCGACAGGGCCACGGGCGCCAGGTGATGGCGCAGGGCCTCGGCGGCGATCTGCCGGTCGTCGAAGCGGGGCGGCAGGCGCACGGTCAGGTGCAGGCCGCAGTAGCCGCCATCGATCTCGTGCGGCACTTTCAGGTGCCGGGTCAGCGCCAGCCGCAGCGCCTGCTGCCGGTCGCGGTACAGCCGCCGCATGCGGCCCAGGTGCCGGCCGAACTGCCCGCTCTCGATGAAGTCGGCCATGGCCAGCTGCTCGTGGCGGTGGCCGCCCCGCAGCATTTCCTCCAGCGGCGCCTGCACGCCGGCCACGAGCTGCTCGGGCAGCACGAGGAAGCCCAGCCGCAGCGACGGGAACATCGTCTTGCTGAAGGTGCCGATGTAGAGCACGGGCGCATCGGGCACCAGCCCCTGCATCGCGCCGATGGGCTCGCCGGTGTGGCGGAACTCGCTGTCGTAGTCGTCTTCGATGATCCAGGCGCCGTGCGCTCGCGCTTGAGCGATCAGCGCGAGCCGGCGCGCGATGCTCAGCACCGCGCCGGCCGGGTACTGGTGCGAGGGCGTCGTGTAGACCAGGCGCGGCGGGTGCTCGCGCCAGTCCCGCGCGCTCGCGCAGAGGCCCTCGGCATCGACGCGGATGGGCACCATGCGCAGGTCGCCGGCGCGCATGGCCGACTTCACGCCGCGGTAGCCGGGCTCTTCGATCCAGCCCGTTTCGCCGGGGTTCGACAGCAGCCGCACGCACAGCGAGATGGCCTCCTGCGCGCCTTCGGCGATGACGACCTGCCGCGGCGCGCAGCGCACGCCGCGCGCGATCGCCAGGTGCCGCGCGATGGCTGCGCGAAGCCGGGGCTCGCCCAGCGGGTTGCCGTAGCCGAGCGTGGCCGGGCTCGCGGTGCGGATGGCGCGGTCGAGCGCGCGCCGCCAGGCGGCCGCGGGAAAGTGCGAGAGGGCCGGCACGCCGGGGCGCAGGGCCGCGTCGGGTTCGGTGAAGGGCGTGCCGGGCTTGATGGCGGCCAGGCGCCGCGCGGTGGCGGGCGTGGCGGGCGTGACGGCCGATTTGCCGGCGCGCCGGGGCAGGGCGGGCGACGACAGCTTGGTCACCCGCGTGCCCTGGCGGTCGGGCTGCACGTAGCCCTCGGCGGCCAGGTGCTCGTAGGCGGCGGTGACGGTGTTGCGCGAAATGGCGAGCGCCTCGGCCAGCGCGCGCGAGCCCGGCAGCCGGCTGCCCGGGGCGAGGTGGCCGTCGAGGATGGCGCGCTTCAGGCGCTCGTGCAGCTGGCGCTGCATCGGGCCGGCGTCGCGGTCCCTGGCGAGCGGTGATTCGAGCAGTGCGGCGAGGTCTGGCGGGTTGGGCATGAAAGCGAGGGGCGGGCGTGGCACCACGAAATGAGCGCATCGTGGCACTTCTCATGGCGCCACGGTGGACGTACTTTAGCGTTCTCCGGCCTCGCCGCTTCCTCGATCCTTGAAAGACGCTTCATCCCATGCCAGCCCGCCACAACGAATTCGGCCAGTCCCTCGGCCCCCTCATGCCCGAATGGAGCGCCCGCCCGCTGCCGCCGCGCGAGCCCCTGGAAGGCCGCTATTGCACGCTCGAGCCCGTGAACGCGACCGGGCACGCCGACGACCTGCACGCCGCCTACGCGCAGGCCCCCGATGCCCGCGACTGGACCTACCTGGGCGTGGAGCGGCCCGCCGATCCGAATGCCATGCGCGCCCACATCGAGCGCCTTGCGCAAACCACCGATCCGCTGCATTTCGCCGTCATCGACAGGCAGAGCGGCCGGGCGGTCGGCACGCTCGCGCTGATGCGCATCGACGCGGCGAACGGCGTGATCGAGGTCGGGCACGTCAATTTCTCGCCGCTGCTGAAACACACGCCCACGTCCACCGAAGCCCAGTACCTGCTGATGAAGCTGGCCTTCGACGTGCTGGGCTACCGGCGCTACGAATGGAAGTGCGACAGCTTCAACGAGCCCTCCAAGCGCGCGGCAGCCCGCCTGGGCTTCCAGGCCGAGGGCGTATTCCGGCAGTACAGCATCTACAAGGGCCGCAGCCGCGACGCGTCCTGGTTCTCGGTCATCGACAGCGAATGGCCCGTGCTGCGCACCGCCTTCGAGCGCTGGCTCGCGCCGGAGAACTTCGACGCGCAGGGCAAGCAGCGCATGGCGCTGGACAAGTTCCGGCTGCCGCGCGCGGACTGAGGGCGGAACTCACGCGGCCTTGCGCGCCTTTGCCGGCTTCCT
The DNA here is from genome assembly GCF_979257995.1 of Variovorax sp. AC194. Lineage (NCBI taxonomy): Bacteria > Pseudomonadati > Pseudomonadota > Betaproteobacteria > Burkholderiales > Comamonadaceae > Variovorax > Variovorax sp. AC194. The sequence continues at coordinate 2,088,107 of NZ_OZ409823.1, forward strand.
GGCGGGCGCCTTCTTCGCCGCCGCATGCGCGCCCGGCTCGGGCAACTGCTCGCGCAGGTAAGCCAGGAAGGTGCGCACCACCTCCGGCAGCGTGCGGTCGGCCAGCGTCTGCAGCTCGACCGCGCGTCCGCGCATGCCGGGCTCGCGGATCTCGGCCGCGTGCAGCTCGCCGCGCTGCACGCGCTCGCGCACGGTGATCTCTCCGGTGATGGCGAGGCCGCCGCCATGCAGCACGAAATTGGCGAGCGCCTCGAAGCGGTTGCTCACCAGCACGGGCTCGAACACGAGGCCGCGGTTGCTGCAGCCCACGTCGAACAGCTGGCGCACGGTGTTCTCGGGGCTGCTGAGCGCGATGGGAAAGGGGTGCATCTGCGCGAGCGTCACGCTGCGCGACTTCGCCAGCGCATGGTCGGGCCGCATGATCGCGAACACCGACGCCGGCTGGCGATGCGCGACCCGGATGCCGCGCACCGCCGCGCGGCTGTAGGTGAGGCCGATGTCCGCCTCGCCGAGCAGCACGGCATCGCTCACCTGCGTCGGGCCGGTGGCATCGAGCCGGAACCGCACGCCCGGGTACTCCTCGCGAAAGGCCGCGATGGTGCGCGGCAGGAACTCGTTGGCGAAACCCGAAGAGCAGGCGATGCGCACCCGCCCGCTCAGCGGCCCCTGCAGCGCCTGGATGTCCGAGAGCACCCGCTCGGCCTCCAGCGCGCCGCGCAGCGCGTGCGCCGCCAGCAGCTCGCCCGCGGCGCTGGGCACCATGCCGCGCGGGCGGCGTTCGAAGAGCGGCACCCCGAGCAGCGCTTCCAGCGTGGCCACCTGGCGGCTCACGGCCGAGATGCTGACGTTCAGCCGCGCGGCCGCCTCGGTGAGCGAGCCGGTGCGGGCCACCTCGAGGAAGTAGCGCAGCGAGGTTTCCTGGAGGCGGCGGCTTGGCATTGGGAGTTGGGGCGGCGGTGCGCGAGGTTTGCGGGAAATGCAAAGGTAGCTCAAGAAAATAGCAATTGCCGAAAAGGTGCGCGCTTTTTATGCTGCACAGACAACCCTCCTTCGTCCTGCTCCCTTCTCCGCTGCCATCCATGCCCATCGATTTCGCGCTCGCTCATTCCCCCCGAAACACCCGCCGCCTGATGGCACTGGTGCCCACGGCCGTCCTGCTGCTGGCCCATGGCCTCGCAGGCGCGGCCGAACTCTCCCCGGCCCTTGCCGAGCGCCATGCGCAGGCCACCTACCGCGAGTACTTCGACCTGCTGGCCCTGCCCAACGACGCCACCGTGCCGGAAGACATCCGCAAGAACGTCGACTGGCTGGAGCAGGCCTTCCAGAAGCGCGGCTTCAAGACGCAGCAGCTGCCCAACAACGGCAAGCCGATGCTCTACGCCGAGTTCCCGGGCAGCGACCCCGCGCGAAAGACGGTGCTCTTTTACATGCACCTGGACGGCCAACCGGTCATTCCCGCGCAGTGGGCGCAAAAGAGCCCGTGGACGCCCGTGCTCAAGCGCAAGACGGAGAAGGGCGAGTGGGAAGAGATCGATTCGGCCCCGCTCTTCAGCGGCCCGCTCGACCCCGAGTGGCGCGTGTTCGGCCGGGCCTCGGCCGACGACAAGGGCCCGATCATGATGATGCTCGCCGCCATCGATGCGCTGAAGGCCGGCGGCGGGCAGCCGGCGGTGAACGTGAAGGTGATCCTGGACAGCGAGGAAGAAAAGGGCTCCCCCTCGATCAGCCAGGTCATGCAGGCGCACCGCGAACTGTTGCGCAGCGACGCCATCGTGATCCACGACGGCCCCATGCACGCGACCAACCGGCCCACGCTGGTGTTCGGCAACCGCGGTGCGGCCGACGCGCGGCTCACCGTGTACGGCGCCAAGGTGCCGCTGCACAGCGGGCACTACGGCAACTACGCGCCCAACCCGGCGCAGCGCCTGGCGAGCCTCTTGGCCTCGATGAAGGACGACACGGGGCGGGTGACCGTTCCCGGCTACTACGACCACGTGAAGATCGGCGAGGCCGACCGCAAGATCATGGCCGCCGTGCCCGACGACGAGGTGGCGCTCAAGCGGCGCCTGGGCATCGCGCGCACCGACCGCGTCGGCGCCAACTACCAGGAGGCGATGCAGTACCCCTCGCTGAATGTGCGCGGCATGGCCTCGGCCGCCGTGGGCGACAAGGTGGCGAACATCGTCCCCGACAAGGCCGAGGCCGAGATGGACCTGCGCACCACGCCCGATTCCGATGCGCCGTACCTGGGCAAGCTGATCGAGGCGCACATCGTCAAGCAGGGCTACCACCTCGTGAAGGGCGCGCCCACCGACGAGGAGCGCGCCCGCTACGACAAGATCGCGAGCTTCAGCTACCGCAGCGAGGGCGCCGACGCGGCGGGCTCGCCGATCAATTCACCGATCGGCCAATGGGCCTACAAGGCGCTGACCGACACCTTCGGCGCCACGCCCGCGCCGGTGCGCATCCGCATGATGGGCGGCACCGTGCCGACGGCGGAAATCGTGCGCGTGCTGCAGGTGCCCTTCGCGATCATTCCGCTGGTGAACGCCGACAACAACCAGCACGCGGCGAACGAGAACCTGCGCATGGGCAACTACGTGACGGGCGTGCAGACGGTCTACGCGCTGATGACGCACGGGCTCTGAGCGAACGGGGCGCTCACCACCCCCTCCTTTCAGGCCTGCTTGCCGGGCTTCTGCGCCGCTTCGCACTTCACCTGGATCAGTTCGCGCTCGGCCAGCGTCGCGCCGATGCGCACCGCGCTCAGGCAGCCGCCCCAGACGCAGCCCGTGTCGGTGGAGAGCAGGTCGGGCCGCGAGAGCCAGCCGAGCGTGGACCAATGGCCGAAGGCGACGGTGGCGGCCGCGGTCTTGCGGCCCGGCACGTCGAACCAGGGCAGGAGGCCCTCGGGGGCGGGGATGGCGCCGTCCTTGGTCTCGAACTCCATCTCGCCTTCTGGCGTGCAGTAGCGAAGGCGCGTGAGCGCATTGACGATCACGCGCAGGCGCGCGCTGCCGGTGAGCGCGTCGCTCCATTGCGCGGGCTCGTCGCCGTACATGGTGAGGAGGAAATCGCCGAGCGCGGGGCCGCGCAGCACCGATTCGACCTCCGACGCGAGAGCGAGCGTGTCGCCCACGGTCCACTGCGGCAGCACGCCGGCGTGGACCATCAGCAGGTCGCCGCCCCCGACCTGCATGTGCAGCGCCATGTGCTGGTGGCGCACCCAGTCGAGCATCGCCTCGCTGTCGGGCGCGGCCAGAAGGCCGGCCAGCGTGTCCTTGCGGCCGGCCTTGCGCGCGCCGTGCGCCACGCCCAGCAGGTGCAGGTCGTGGTTGCCCAGGAGGCTCTGCGCCGAGGCGCCGTAGCCCTGCACGCGGCGCAGCACGGCGGCCGATTCCGGCCCCCGGTTGACCAGGTCTCCGAGCAGCACGAGGGTGTCGCGGCTGGGGGAGAAATCGATCTCGCCGAGCAGCCGCCCGAGGGCAGGGTCGCAGCCCTGCACGTCGCCGATACAGTAAAGTGCCATTCCCTCATTCTCTCCCCCTGTTCATGGATGTCTTCCTGCTGGCCTTGCTGACCACCCTCAATGCGGTGTTCGCAATGTCCGAAATGGCCCTTTCAACCAGCCGGCGCGCACGCCTCGCAGCCCTGGCCGAAACGGGGGACACCGGCGCGGCCGCCGCGCTGAAATTGATGGAATCGCCCACGCAATTCCTCTCGACCGTGCAGATCGGCATCACCTCGATCGGCATGCTGAGCGGCATCGTCGGCGAGGCCGCCTTCGCCGCGCCGCTGGCGGTGTGGATGGAAAGCGTTGGCATGGGCGCGGGCACCGCCAGCATCGCCTCCACCGCGGTGGTGGTGACCTGCATCACCTTCTTCACGATCATCTTCGGCGAGCTGGTGCCCAAGCGCATCGGCCAGCTGTATCCCGAGCCGGTGGCGCGCTGGGTGTCGCGCCCGATGCGGGGCCTGGCCAAGGGCGCCAAGCCCTTCGTGTGGCTGCTGGCCGGCGCCACGGCCACGATGCTCAAGGTGCTGCGCATCGATGCCAATGCGGCGCGCTCGGTGACCGAAGAAGAAATCTCGGCCAGCCTCGAAGAAGGCGTGGATGCCGGCGTGATCGAGCAGCACGAGCACCAGATGGTGCGCAACGTGTTTCACCTGGACGACCGGCGCCTGTCGTCGCTGATGATCCCGCGCGCCGACATCGAATGGCTCGACGCCTCCAACACCGTATCGCAGGCGCTGCAGAAGGTGGCGGATGCCGCCGCGCTCAACCTCGTGCACTCGTGGTACCCCGTCTGCCGCAACTCGCTGGACGACGTGGTCGGCGTGATCAGCGTGGCGCACCTGCTGCGCCTGGGTTCCGCCCACAAGGGCGTGCTCGGCCAGGAGGCCACGCCCGCGGTGTTCGTGCCCGAGACGCTCACCGGCATGGAGCTGCTCGAGCAGTTCCGCGCCCGCGCCGGCCGGCTGGTGTTCGTGGTCGACGAGTACGGCGTGGTGCAGGGCCTCATGACCCCGCGCGACCTGCTCGAAGCCATCACCGGCGAGCTGCAGCCCGGCATGCAGACCGACGCCTGGGCGCGGGAGCGCCCCGATGGCGTGTGGGAGCTGGACGGCCTCATGCCCGTGTCGGAGTTGCGTGCGCGCCTCGGTATCCGCGAACTGCCCGAAGAAGAGCGCGGCCGCTACAACACGGTGGCGGGCCTTTTGATGTCGGTGTCGGGCCGCCTGCCTGGGGTGAGCGAACGCATCGAATGCGCGGGATGGATCTTCGAGATCGTGGCGCTCGAAGGCCGCCGCATCGACCGCGTGCTGGCCTCGCCCGACCCCGCGGCGCCGCGCGACGAATAGGCAGGCACGAGGCGCCATGCTGTCATTGCTCGCACTGAGCTGCCCGCAATGCTCCGCGCCGTTGCCGCGCGCCGCGCGGTGGCGCACCGTCAACTGCAGCTACTGCGGCGCGACCATCACGCGCGGCGAGGAAACGGTGGAGCGCGAGAGCTTCCGCGCGGCCTTGCGGCGTGCCAATGCGGGCACGGCGAGCGGGCGCATCGTGCAATGGCGCGGCGCGCGCTACCGTGTGCTGGCGCCGCTGGGCTTGGGCGAGCACAGCGAAGTGCTGCTGGCCGAACGGCTTGGCGCGGTGCCCGAGCGCGTCACCTTGAAGCTCGCGCGCGAGGTATCGGACAACGATGTGCTGCTGCGCGAAGGTGCGGTGCTGCAGGCACTGCAAAACCTGTCGGTTCCTGGCGCCGCCTACTTCACGCGCCGGCTGCCGCAACCGTTGGGCACGGGCATCGCCGAGGGCCTGGGCGACGGCAAGCGCCAGGCGCTGGTGCTGCGCCATCCGACCGGTTTCTGGGGCAGCCTGCAGGACGTGCAGCAGGCCAACCCGCAAGGCATCGACGCGCGCCACGCCGTGTGGATCTGGCGCCGCATGCTCGAGGTGCTGGCCTTCGTGCACGGCGCCGGCTGGACGCACCGCGACCTTTCGCCCGCGCATGCACTCGTGCATCCGCGCGACCACGGCGTGCTGATCGTCGGCTGGTCAGAGGCGCGGCAGGCCTCGGGTTCCGCGCATGCGGCCGCGGCGGCGCGCGATCTCGCGCAAGCTGCGTGGACCGTGCGCGCCGTGCTGCACGGCGGCGCGGCCGGCGACCCCGGCTTCGGTACACGCACACCCGCGCCATTGGCCGCACTGCTGCGCCAGTGCAGCGAAGACACCGCCTCCTGCGAACGCCTCGGCGCGCAGGGCATCGAGCAGGCGCTGTCGGCCGCATCGCGCGAAGCCTTCGGGGCGCCGCAGTTCGTTCACTTCGATCCCGCGCCGCGTGTCGGCGGCTGACTGACATTCCATTCAAGGAGCACCCATGGGTTACGGAAACTACTCGCACGCCGCGCACACCGCGCTGATCGCCGACCGCGCCGCCAAGCCCGGCGCCGAGGTGTTCACGCAGACCGCGACGCATGCGCTGATGAACCCGCACGGCCTGAAGGTGCGCGAGTCGCGCGACAACGCCGACCACCCCAACTCGCTGGGCATCGTGTTCGCGCTCGACGTCACCGGCTCCATGGGCGACATCCCGCAGACCCTCGCGCGCCGCGAGCTGCCCACCTTCATGAAGCTCCTGACGGACTGCGGCGTGGCCGACCCCCAGCTCTTGTTCATGGCCATCGGCGACGCCACCTCCGACCGTGCGCCGCTGCAGGTCGGCCAGTTCGAATCGACCGCCAACCTCATGGACCAATGGCTCACCTGGAGCTACCTGGAAGGCGGCGGTGGCGGCAGCGGCGAAGAGAGCTACGAGCTGGCCTTCTACGTGATGGCGCAGCACACCGACATGGACTGCTGGGTCAAGCGAAAGAAGCGCGGCTACCTGTTCGTGACTGGCGACGAGCTGCCGTACCCGGCGGTGTCGCGCCACCAGATCGAAGGCCTCATCGGCGAGAAGCTCGACGAGGACATTCCCATCGAGGAAGTCATCGCCGCCGCGGCCGAGACCACCCACCTGTTCTTTTTGATTCCCGACGCGCAGCGCCGCCGCCGCTGCGAGCCGCGCTGGCGCGAGCTGCTGGGCGATCACGTCATCTGCATGGATTCGCCCGACGACGCCTGCGCCGTGGCGGCCGGCATCGTCGCGCTCACCGAGAAGGCCGTGCCCAACCTGGACGGCCTGGCCAAAGTGATGGGCGCGACCGGCATGGCCAAGGAGCGCGTGGGCGGCGTGCTGCATGCGCTCGATGCGTATGCCGCGCTGCTCGACCCGACCGCGCCGCGCCGCGCGCCGCCTGCCGCGAGCGGGCCGCGCTCGTCGTGGTGGAAGCGGCTGTTCGGCTGAACGGCTGAACACCGTGTGACCACCGCCGCGCCCACGCGCTACGTTTCGCTGCTGGGCCTGGGCTTCGGCGACTGCGGCAAGGGCCTCTTCACCGACCACCTGTGCGGCGCGTGGCAGGCACACACGGTGGTGCGCTTCAACGGCGGCGCGCAGGCCGGCCACAACGTGGTGCTGGCCGATGGGCGGCATCACACCTTCTCGCAATTCGGCGCCGGCAGTTTTCATGCGGGCGTGGCGACGGTGCTCGCGAGCCCGGTGGTGGTGCATCCGACGGCGCTGCGTGTCGAGGAAGAAGCGCTGCGCCGCGTGGGCGTAGCCGATGCCTTCGCGCGCCTGCTGATCGATGCGCGCTGCCGCGTGACCACGCCGTTCCACCAGGCCGCGGGCCGGCTGCGCGAATGGGCGAGGGGCGCGGCGGCGCATGGCACGTGCGGCGTGGGTGTCGGCGAGACGGTGCGGCAGGCACTGGCTGCGCCCGGCGACGCGCTGCGCTACGGCGACCTCATGCACCGCGCGCGCTCTCTCGACAAGCTGGAGACTTCGCGCATGGCGCTGCGCCGCGAGTTCGCGGACATGGCGCCATCGCACCCCGAGGCCGCGCAGGAGCTGGCATTGCTGGGCGATGCCTCGGTCGCCCAACGCTGGCTCGATGCCGCTGCGCCCTGTGTCCGCCTGTCGCCGCCTGCCAGCGCCGATGCCATCGGTGCACGGCTCGCGCAGCCCGGCACCGTGCTGTTCGAAGGCGCGCAAGGCGTTCTGCTGGACGAATGGCGCGGCTTTCATCCGCACACCACGTGGAGCACCATCTCGACGGCCGCCGTTGAAGCCGTGCTGCATGACGCGGACATCGATGCGCCCGTGCAGCACCTGGGCGTGCTGCGCAGCTATCTCACGCGCCACGGACCGGGCCCGTTGCCCACGCACGACCGCGCGCTCGACGCGCGATTCGCCGAGCCGCACAACGCCGACGAAGGCTGGCAGGGCGCGTTCCGCCGCGGCCATCCCGATGCGGTGCTGCTGCGCTATGCGCTTGCCGCAGCCGGGCCACTGGACGGGTTGGTGGTGAGCCACCTCGATGCTGTCGAAGGCGCGGGCTTGCGTTGGTGCATGGGCTACCGCAGCGCCGACGGCGCGAGCGTCGCATCGCTGCCGTTCGTCGACGAGTTGGACCTCGAACGCCAACACGCATTGACCTTGTTGCTGCAGGGCGCACAGCCCCTCTACGATGGGCACCCCATCGCCACCGCGCAAGCATGGGTGCAGCGCGTGGAAGCCCTCAGCGGGCTGCCCGTGCAATTCGGCGCCTTCGGTCCGACACGCGATACCGTGCGTGCGCGCGAACGCATTGGAGATCCCGCATGACGCCCAACATCCCCTTGATCGTCGGCGCTGCGCTCAGCGCCATCGCCGCGCTGCTGCACCTCTGCGTCATCGTCGGCGGTCCCGCGTGGTACCGCTTCTTCGGAGCGGGCGAGCGCATGGCAAAGGGCGCGGCGGCCGGGCATTGGTATCCACCGATCCTCACCCTGATGATCGCCTGCGTGCTGGCGATCTGGGCCGCCTATGCGCTCTCCGGTGCGGGTGTGCTGCAGCCGCTGCCGTTGCTGGCCTTCGTGCTGCCCGCGATCACCGCGGTCTACCTGCTGCGGGGGCTCGTCGCGGCGGCGCTGTTCGTGTTCGACCGGCGGCGCCTGAGCGCCTTCTGGGTGTGGAGCTCGGCCATCTGCCTCGTGTTCGGCCTCGTGCACCTGCTGGGGCTGGTGCAGGTCTGGGAGACGCTGTGAACGACAGCGGCACCCACACCTCAAGCGACTACGCCGACGCTTCGAACCCGGGCGCCTGGCTCATTTCCGAAGGCTTGTAGATCTTGTGCTGCGCGATCGGGGTGCCGGCATCGGAAACCACCAGCAGGCGCCAAAGCGGCTCGCGCACCGACGAGGCCTGCTCTTCGCTCGTGAGCTGGAACTTGGGCGATGCGGTGGAGGTGCCCTTCACCACGACGCGCAGCAGCGTCGCGCCCTTCGCGTTCGACACTTCGATGCCGAAGCCGATGTTCTTGCCGGTCAGGTCCTCGGCGTTGTAGCCGTAGCCCTTGAAGTGGCGCATCACGTAGTCCATCGCGGCGGCCTGGACTTCCTCGCGCGAAGCCGGCGGGGGAGGGGCCGCGACGTCCGGCTCGGCCTCGGCCACGACCGGTACGCTGCCCCGCGCCGCGGCGGCCTTCACTTCCGCCTCGTCGGGCGTCCAGCCGCGCGCACCGCGCACCAGCACCGCGAGCTGCTGCTCCGGCTCCCAACTGGCGACGTGCCATTCGGCATCGTCGCGCACGCGCGTGGACACCTTCGCGGCCTTGTTGCTCTCCAGCTCGGCGATGGCGACCCGGTTGGTCTGCAGCACGGCGCGAAAGCCCTGGTCTGCGTCGAAGGTGCGCTTGAGCAGTGCAAGGCGGTCCTTGGCGCGCTGGACCTGGAAGGCACTGCGCGTGCCGCCGCCCGGGCGATGCTGCGTGTCGAGCGATTCGAGGCAGAACCAGCGCCCGCCGGCGCCCACGCTCACGTATTCCGCCCAGACGGTGGCGATGACGTTGTCGCCCGTTGCCAGCCAGGCCTGGTCGAACGGCTTTTCCCGCGCGTCGAACACCCCCATCTTGGCGACGATCTCGACCGGCGTGAGCCGCGGTCCTGAGAGTCGCATCTCATCGATGACGGCGAGTACGTGGGGGTCGACTTCCTTGTCCATGCGGGTGGGTTCGTGGCGTGTTTGGGGGGTGGGAGTATGCCGCATCGGGGGCGGAGGCCGACTGCGTGCGGGCCATCGCCCTTGCCGGGGCGGCCGCATTCGGCCATTCTTGCGCCGCGCGCTCGTTCGAGGAAAGGAATCGGCATGACCGGGACGGATCTTCCCCGCATCTATCGAAGCTACATCGCCTGCCTGAATGCACGGGACTGGCCGAGCCTGGGCCAATTCGTTCACGCCGAGGCCCACCACAACGGCCGGCGCATCGGCCTGTCCGGCTATCGCGCGATGCTGGAGAGAGACTGCGACGAGATTCCCGATCTGCATTTCGACATCCGCCTCGTCATCGCCGAGCCGCCGCATGTCGCCAGCCGATTGCAGTTCGACTGCACCCCGAAGGGCATGTTTCTCGGGCTGCCCGTGAACGGCCGGCGAGTCTTTTTCACCGAGAACGTGTTCTACGAATTCCTGGACGCAAGGATCGTGAACGTCTGGTCCGTCATCGACAAGGCGGCCATCGAGGCCCAGCTCGTGAACGGCGGGGAAGAGGCCGCGCCGGAACCATCGAAATCACAAGGCGGATAGCGGGCCAGGCCTCGCGAAATGCCGCACCGCATGCGTTCGACATGTCTTCGTTCTAGACTGGAACCCATGGCAAGAGGCATCGTGGTTACCTTCGTCTCGCGACGCAATTCCCTTCGCAGCAAATTGGCGCACGCCAGCCTTGCGCACCTGGGCGGGGGGCGGTTCACGGTGCTCTCGTGCGGCCAGCCCGGCAAGGTCGCTGCGGACATTCACCCCGCCGCCGTCGCCGCGCTCCAGAACGCAGGCATTCCGCCGCTCGATGCGCCGCCACGCAGCTGGAACGACCTGACCGCATCGGGCGCGCCGCGCGCGGAGTTCGTCATCACGCTGGACGAATCCACCCTTTCTTCCCAGCCGCGCTGGCCCGGCCAGCCCGATTCGGCGCTGTGGGCCTTCCCCGACATTGCCGCCATCGGCAGCCCCGAAGACGCGGTGCGCGCTGCCATCCAGATGATGTTCGTGCTGCGTCGGCGCCTGGAGCTGTTCGTGAGCCTGCCGCTGCACGGCGCGGACCGCGCCGCGATCCGTTCGGACCTGCGGGACCTGGCGCACATGCGATAGGCGCGAGGGGGCTTCACATCGGCGGCATCCGCTCGAACTTCGTCAGCGCGGGGTCCAGAAAATCCCATGCATGCCCGCGCACGCCGTAGGTGACCGCCTGCGGCCGATAGCGGCCCGGGTCGTCCAGGCTCGCGGCATGCACGGTGAACACGTCGGGCATCGCGGCGAAGGTCATGTACACGGGCGATCCGCAGTGCGGGCAGAACGCGCGCGTCTTCACGTTGCCGCTGTCGGCGACCATGTCCCACAGCGTCGCATCGCCGCTGTGCTTCACGCCGCCGCGCGGAAAGGTGAGGTACGAGCCGTGGCCCGTGCCGCTCTTGCGCTGGCAGTCGCGGCACTGGCAGTCGTTCTGGAAGACGGGCTCGCCGGGGATCTCGTAACGGATCGCGCCGCATGCGCAACCGCCGGTGTAGGGGTGGTTCATTTCTCGTGTCCTTTCGATGGTCGTGTCGGCTTGGCCCGGGGGGCGTTGCCAGTACGCCGCGTGGCGCGATGACCAATCTATTCGAGCGAAAGGGCGACGAGGGAGTAACAAGATCGTCGTGAATTGGGAGATCGGTGCGCGCCGGCGGTCGTGAGTCGGACGATGGATATCATCGCCCTCCAAATCCAAGGAGCGCATTCATGGGGAACAAGTTCCAGGGCGTGATCGCCGTTGTGTGGGGTGGATGGGCGGTGACCCGCTGGATGAATCTCCCGCAGGCCACTGCCGGCGCCGAGGCCGGGTACTCGGCCGGAAAATCCGCAGGCATGCTGTGCTTCGCCATCGCGTTGCTGGCGTTCGGGGCCTACAAGCTGTTCAAGCGCTAGGTCGCGTCGGTGGCGCTGCCACTGGCGCTTTGCGCTTTGCCTTTTATCGAAGCCGGGCCTGAATGCTCTTCAGATTCGAGAGCCACGCAAGGTAGTCTTCATCGTCTTCACCCAGCTCCGCCCACGTGTCGTGCCCATCCGCTTCGGGGTCGTCGATGATGGCCTGGATCGCATCGATGGCGGCTTGCTTGAGCGAGGCCGGCGGCGCGGCCTTTCCGGCGCACCATGCGATGACATCCGGATGGACGTCGCCGCCGTCCTTTCCGCTGAGCACTGCGAGCACCGCACCGGCTGCAATGACGCTTTCCGTCGAGCCCGAGGTCAATGTCTCCTCGATGAACGGCAGCGCACTGGGCGCTTCCTGCAACTGGCCAAACCAATCCAGCGCATCGTCATTGCCGAAGCTTTCCGAAGACCACGTGCCCATTGCCGAACTCCTGTGCGTGTGTGTGAGAGAGTGCGCGCAGCCTAGCATCAGAATATCGACGGCCCCATGACAGAGGAGGATTCCACATGGCAGTGATCACGCAGGCGCAGCGGATGGCGCAACTGCAGCGGCTTGGCCTGTCCACGCCCTTGAGGCGGCTGGCCGCCGGCGAATGCATTCACGAGGCATTCAGGGCAAGTTGCCTTGGGCCCGCGTTCTACGTCTATCACGGCGCCAATGTGCCAGCCGGCCCGCCATTGATTCCACTGTGGGACAGCGGTGACACCGTCTTCGGCGTATGGGAAAAATCCGATGGCCTCGAGTTCATCCAATTCAGCATCGAGACTCCCGGCGAATTCGAACGCATCGCCAGGACCGAGCAAGGGTTCTGGGCCACGCGCTTCGACTTCCTGTACCAATGCGACCTGCCCGACGAAACGCTTCAACATGCCGCAGACTCGGTCGGGTTTCGATTTCTGGACCAACACCTGGAATCGAAAGAAGAAGCCGAGGATCGGCTCGACACGTTCCAAGGCCATCGATCGTGGCTTCGGGAGCTGGTGGAGACGATCGATGAGGAAGTTCTTCGGCACCGGAAGAATTCGCCGGACGCCTGAACGCAACCCACGAGAACGCGCGCATGAAATTGAACTGGTCCTATCGCTTGCCGAAAGAACGTCAGGTCGGCGCAAGAGCCCCTGTCGCAGACGCCGAAACGGTGCTCGTCGCCTTTCACTACGACAAGGCGGATTTCTACGAAAGCACGCTCGTCGCGCTCGACCGGACGACGGGTGAGGAACGCTGGCGCGCCACCATTCCCCACGTGCTCAGCGAGCCCGTGCTGGCACCGGACGGCTCGGTGTACGTCAGCAGTTTTTCCGGAACGGTCCACGCCTTCGACCGCAGCGGCGGGAAGTTGTGGGACGGGCCATGCGGCGATCGCAACATGGGCAGGCTTTGCCTCGTCGGGAACGACCGGCTCGCCGTTGCGGAGGCCGGCGGCGGCGCGTCCAAGACATGGTGCCTCGACATGCGCACAGGCTCGAAGGTGTGGGCTTTCGATAACCAGGGCCACAGCTACGCCCTCGCCGCGAGCAACGGCCGCGTCGTCCACGCGACCGTGCTCGCGAAGGGCGCGGGCGTTCGCCTCCACTGCGTGGACACGTCGAGCGGGCGCGCGCTCTGGGCCGTCGACAGCGCGGAGTGGATGTTCCATCCGGTCGTGCAGGACCATACCGTTTTGATCGGCGCCCGCGGATCGCTGCGCGCCTATTCACTGCAGAGCGGCGAGTTGCTTGCGAGGCTGGACCTCGAAGACAAGGAAGCCATCGACGGGCAACTGCAGGTCGCGGGCGACCGCATCTACTTCGGCACGGATGCGGGGCGCGTTCGCTGCGCGGTGCTGCAGCGCAAGCGATCCTTTTTCAAGACCAGGCTGTCGCTCGAGAGCGCATGGCAGGCCGCATGCGAAGGCGGCATCCGCGGGCGGCCGGTCGTGGCGGGCGATGCACTGGCAGTGCTCACGCCGGAGGAGGGGATCTTCTTTCTGGATACGGCCACCGGGCAGCGCCTTTCGGCGCTCAAGATGGGCAAGGGCGATGGCGGCGGGTTGCTGTATGACCGCGAGTGGCTCTATGGGGCGCTGGGGCGGGAGATTCGGGCCTTCGGTCCTGTGTGACTTCCTCTGCGAGGCGATTCGCGGCGGATTGCCTTCGATTCGAGCAGCGCTAACCAAGCAAGCCGTCGGCTAGTAGCGCATGTTCGAAACGGGAGAGATCGCCGCGCTATAGATGAGAAGAACGGAAGAGGGCGCTGCAATCAGAAGTGCGACCAGGCTGCTGACGAGGCAGGTCACAGCCAGCCGGCCGTTGCCACGAAGCCATGAAACGACTGCATAGAGAAGCGGGGCAGCCGCGCCGACGACCGGCAGGAATGCCACGAACATCGGAGTGAGTCTGTTGCTTGCGAAGGCCGCGAAAAAGATGAGCGTGAGGATGAGGATCAAGTGAAGCAGCATGAATCTGGCGCGAGGATTCCTGAGCTTCGCGATCCAGTAGACGGCATACAGCGGGTAGGTGATCCCTCCTGAAAATTGCAGCCACTCGATGCTTGCAAGTCTCGAAGAGACAACTGCGTCGTAAACGATGGGTGGCAGCAGAACGACAAAGAGAGCAACGAATGCGTGAAGCGCGAATGTGCCCAGAACAGACGGCCAGCGTGCTTTGCGGCCGTCAGGCCCGTTCGAGTCGTGTGGGTCAAAAATGGTCATGCCCTGAACCAGTGGGCGTGCATTCTTCCCAGAAACTCGGCGGTGATGGGGGCCTCCGATGCAGATCCGATTATCGAGTCGATGCCACATCTTGGACATATCGCGGTCGAGTTCAGGTCAACCCATTCGATGATTTCCGTTGGCGGAAATATCGCGAGGCAATAGAAGCATCCACAGAGATTGCTGGTCTCGATTTGACTTCAATGGTTGCTGCTGAACGCGTGCGCAGAGATGATGTCCATTGTTGCTATTGAAGGCCGAGAGAACGCGAATCTGGTGCCGAGCCGGATGTTCGTTTCCGGTCAATGTCATGGCTCAACTGCGGTCGAAAACGAACTCGACCTCGCGCTTCGCCGACGCAATGTCCTGAACCGCGGTGTCCGGGGCCACGACGAAGAGCGGTTCCCGCGCAGGCACCTCATAGGGGCTGAAGACGACAGCCACCTCCTTGCCCGCGATGCGGCAGTGCAGCGCCGTATGGGTCGATGAATACTGCAGAAAACGCGAAGCCACGACGGCGTTCACCAGGTCTTCGATGCTGTATCGATCGGGCAGCTCGAACGTTCGCGCCAGCGGCCCCATCTGGTCGTCTTGTGCGCAACACGCTTGCCGATGGACTTCGATCTTCATATCGCTTCTTCGTTGCGGGTCGGGTCAGGATGCAGGCTGCTCGTCGTCCGCAAGCAGCAGCTTCGTCGCGATGCCATAGAGCGCCAGCATGCCCAGCACGTGGCCGATGGCGACGCCCGGCTCGCCCGATTCGATCCGCGCGATCGTCTGCACGTGAACGCCCAATCGCGCGGCGGCGGCCGACTGGCCTTCGCCGGCCCGCGTGCGCGCCAGCTTGGCCTCTGCCCCCATGTGCCTGATCGCCTGGAGGGCGCCGCCGTCGATGTCTGCCGAGATGCGTTTGCCTTGAGCCATGCCCGGGATTGTCGCTGCACAATCCAGCCGTGCCTCGAACCCAGCCAGACCCTCAGTCCGCACCCGCGCCCGCCGCCACGCCCATCCCGTATTGGCTCTATCTCCTGGAGTGCGAAGGCGGCGTGTACTACGCCGGGATCGCGCTCGATGTGGAGCAGCGCTTTTTCCAGCACGTGTTCGGGCTGGGCGCCAAGTTCACGCGCGCGCGTCCTCCGTTGCGCGTGCTCGCGGCCCGCATCTACCCGGACAAGGGCGCCGCATTGCGGGCGGAGCTCCAGGTCAAGGCCCTGCCTCGAACCCGAAAGCTCGCTTTCTTCGAGGCGGCTGCATAGCGCGCGATCGCGGTACAGGAAAGAAAAGAGTATGACGATCAAACTGCTTCTGGATTTCCTGGCATCTGTCCGCAGAACGGCCTTGCTGCGCATCCCCGCCCGGTCCGTGCTTCGCTCGACCGTGGCCCTCGCCTTCGCGGTCGCACTCGCAGCGTGCTCCAGCTTGCCTCCGCGGATCGCCACCCCGCCGAGCGAGGCCATCGGCAGCTACGCGCAGACGCCCCTGGCCGCCCTCACGCAGAAGGTGCTCCCCACCGACGGCCGCTCGGGTTTTCTTCTGCAGCCCTACGGCCCCAATTCTTTCGCCACGCGCATCGAACTGACCAAGCTCGCCACGCGCAGCCTCGACGTGCAGTACTACCTCCTGCAGGGCGACAACACCGGCCGCTCCCTGATGCGCGCGATGCGCGATGCCGCAGCGCGCGGCGTTCGCGTGCGCCTGCTGGTCGACGACCTCTACACCTCCGGCGAAGACGACCTGCTGCTGGGGCTGGCCAGCTACCCCAACGTCGAGGTGCGCCTGTTCAACCCGTTTCCCGGCGGGCGCGGCAGCCAGCTCACCCGCTTCATCAGCTCCGGCCTGGAGTTCCGCCGCGTGAACCGGCGCATGCACAACAAGCTCTTCGTCGCGGACAACGCGGCCGCCGTCGCCGGTGGCCGCAACATGGCCGACGAGTACGTGATGAATGCCGAGGGCAGCAACTTCATCGACATGGACACGTTCGTGGCCGGGCCGGTGGTGCGCGACCTGTCCGCCGAGTTCGACCACTACTGGAACAGCGAGGTCGTCTACCCGCTGGAGCGCATCGCGCACAGCGCATCGAGCCGCGCGCAGCTGCAGGACAACTTCGAGCGCCAGACTGCGAACGCCAGGCCCCCCACGGCGACCGAGATGCCGCAGGACGGCAGGCCGACCCATCCGACCGACGGCGATCCGGCCCGCGTGCCGCTGGAAATCGTGCCCATGCTCAACCTGCCCTTCGAGTTGGCGAACGGCCGCTTGAGCCCGCTGCTGTGGGCCAACGCGCGGGTGCTGTTCGATCCACTGACCAAGACAGAGGGGCTCAACGAGCGCGAAGGCTCGATCAAGGGCACCGTCACCGAAGGCGTCATCCACTGGCTCATGGGCGCCGACAAGAACATCAAGATGGTGTCGCCGTATTTCGTGCCGAGCGACGAGGCGGTGGCCAATCTCGTGCGGGCGCGCAAGGCGGGGCTGGGGGTGGAACTGGTGACCAATTCGCTCGCATCGACCGACGAGCCCTGGGTCTACGTGGGCTACTGGCCGCACATCAAGGCGCTGCTGGCCGCGGGCGTCACCATCTACGAGATCAGCCCGTCGCTGAGCGTCAAGCGCCGCAAGCTCGGCATCTTCGGGCACCGCACCGGCGCGCTGCACATGAAGAACGCGATCCTCGATCACAAGGAGGTGTTCCTCGGCTCGATGAACCTCGACCCGCGCTCGGCCAAGCTCAACACCGAGCTGGGCCTGATCATCCAGAGCGAGGAAATGGCGCGGCAGCTCGAGAGCTTCGCGGATGCGGGCAGCGTCTACACACTGCGCCTGAATGCCGCCAGCCAGAACGTCGAATGGGTGGAGGAAGACGACGACGGCAAGCAGACGGTCTTCGACGTGCCACCGGAAACCACCGCGTGGCAGCGCCTGCGATTGCGCCTGCTGGCGCCGTTCATTCCCGAGCAGGAGCTCTAGGGCGCCGGGCTCAGCGCGGCGCCGCGGGGCGCAGCCGCCGCAGGCGCACGGTGAGCTCCTTCACCAGCTGAAGCTCGCCGCGCCGCTGAGCCACGTCGAGCGCTTTCGCAAACGCCTTCTCGGCCGTCGCGTTGTCGCCCAATGCCAGCGCGATGAGCCCGTGCAGCCGGCCCGCGGCCGTGAAGTCCGGATCGAAGGCCAGCGCCTTCTGGACGTGTGCAAGGGCCGTCTGCGGGTCCTCCCGCCGGTGGTAGGCGAGCGCGAGGCTCATGCGCAGCAGCGCACCGTCGCGGCCCGCGGCCAGCATGCGCTCCAACGCTTCGGGCGAGGGGCCGGGCGGGGACGAAGAAGGTGAAAGAGAAGGTGAAGGGACGGGTGGCGTGGTCGGCGTGGTCATGTGGTCATGTGGTCATATAGTCAAGGCCCCTGGCATTGAAGGTTTGTTGCCAAAGAATACGTCTTGCACGCGGCACCGGTGAATAAACTGCGCCGATGAAAAGCAAGAGCCTGGGCATCGGAGCGGGCCTGGCCGTGGGCGTTGCCATCGGCTTGGCACTGGACAACATCGGCATGGGAATCGGCATCGGGCTGGCGCTGGGCATCGCGGCGTCCCTGGCCATCGACAGGAAGGACAAATGAAGTCATGAGCGCGGCGAACGATGCGGACGACATGGAGACCTGGCTCCTGGAAGCCGGCGACGAGATCATCGGGAAGAGGGCGGCGCAAGGCGAGGCATCGCTCACGCCCGCCGAGCAGGCCATCCATTGCATGTGGGCCCTCGACTACGCCGTGAGGAACGCGGGCTCTCTCGATGCGCTGGAAGACGTGCACGAGACGGCGATCGAAGACCTCGCGGCCTTTGCCCGCGCGCAGAAGATCGACGTGCTCTCCACGCTGCTCGATCAAACCGGCGATGAGGAAGCCTTCATCGATGCGTACTACGAGCAGTTCGACGCAGCCTGCACGGCGCTGAAGAGCCGCTACGAGGGCCTGCACTGAGCGGGCAAGGCCGCGCCCGATCAGGAGCGGGTGCGTTGCACAGACGATCGCTTCAGGCATGCGCGGGCGCCTTAGCGCCGATCAGCCAGCAGGCCGCCGTGAAGCTCACTTCATCCCCCTGCACGAACGGCTCGAAGGCGGTGCGCAAGGTGCCGATGACCTGCCGGCGCGTCGCTTCGTCCGCGTCCTCCAGGACCTGGCCGACGGCGCCGAGCCGCGTGAAATAGCCGACCAGCTCTTTCTCGGGAAAGGCGCAGTCCACGTCGATCGGCTGGATGTCGATTTCGGTCCATCCACTGGCTTGCAGGATGGACGCGACACGATGCCGATCCGCAAACGCGAACTGTCCCGGCGCGCCCGGCGCGCGCACCGGCATGTTCGGCAGCAACGGTGCCGCCGCGCGCTCGGCCGTCGTCATGTACGGGTTCTCCGCGGCGCTTCGCCATGCGACGACCTGCAGCCGCGCACCGGCGTTCGCCGCGCGGCGCAGGTTCGCGAAGGCCGCCACGGGGTCGTCGAAGAACATCACGCCGAAGCGCGAGATGACGAGGTCGAAGCGCGCGGGCTCGAAGGCATGCGTCTGCACGTCGGCGGCGACGAAGCGGGCGGTCGAGCCTTCACGCGCGGCGCGGTCGCGGGCCACCGCGATCATCGGCTGCGAGATGTCGACGCCGAGGCATTCGCCCTGCGCGCTGGCCGCCCGCGCCGCAGCGAGCGTCGTGCCACCCGTGCCGCAGCCCACGTCGAGCACCCGGCGTGCCGACGTGGCGCGCACCGTGTCGGCGAGCAGGTCTTCGAACGAGGCGAACATCCGGTCGAGCGTCGCCTGCCCGTCGATCCATGCGCGGCCGGCGCGTCCGTTCCAGAGTGCGGCCTGTTCGTTGTCGTTCGGTTGCTGTGCGTCCATGGTCCTGGTCCTTTGATGTGCCTCGAAAAGGAGGCGATGGCTAGACTGTGCAACTTCAAGTCGACTTGAGGTCAAGAGGTGCAACATCTGGACATCGCCGAGGTGGCGCGGCAATCGGGCATTCCGGCCTCGACGCTGCGGTTCTACGACGAAAAGGGGCTGATCGCCTCCACCGGCCGGCGCGGCCTGCGCCGCCTGTTCGACCCCGGCGTGCTGGAGCGCCTGGCGCTCATCACGGTGGGGCGCGCCGCTGGTTTTTCGCTCGATGAAATCGCGCGCATGTTCGCGCCGGAGGGCACGCCGCGCATCGACCGGCAGATGCTCGCGGCCAAGGCCGACGAGCTCGACCGCACCATCCGCAAGCTCGGCGCCCTGCGCGACGGCCTGCGCCACGCGGCCGTGTGCCCCGCGCCGAGCCACATGGCGTGCCCCACGTTCCGACGCATCCTGAAGGCGGCCGCATCGGGTGCCATCGGCGGGCGAAAGAGGAAAACCCCCCGCCCGCCCGGGAACTGATTTCTGACACAACCCCATCCGTGAACGAGGCGAAACTAGCGCCTTCGCACAGGCTCCGCGCCTCCATGCCATTGCTCCAGGGAAAAGAAACCTTGTCATCCAAAGCCGCCCGCATCGCACTTTCCGCTTCGGCCGCCGCCATCGGCAGCCTCGCCGCCTACTGGACCCTCCTGGCCACGCGCCAGGGCCACATCCTCTTCAACGCCCGCAAGCACCCCGTCGTTCATCTGTCGGACGACTTTTCCACCTACTCGCACACGGTGCCCGGCGGCATGGTCCGGGGCTATGTCTACCACCCGCAGGGCGAGGAGGCGGTGCAGGACCTGTTCATCTATTTCGCGGGCCGCAGCGAAGACGTTCGCGCGACCGCGCAGGCGCTGCACTGGCTGCCCGAGGGCTTCGGCTTCGCCGCGATCAACTACCGCGGCGTGGCCGATTCGCAGGGGCAGCCCTCGGAGATCGCCTCCGTCGAAGACGGCGGCCAGTTCGCCAAACACCTGCGCCGCGCCTTCCCGAATGCGCGCCTGCACGTGGTCGGCCGGAGCCTGGGCACCGGCGTGGCCATCCAGCTCGTGGCGCGGCAGGAGTTCGCGAGCCTGCAACTGGTCACGCCCTACGACTCGATGCTCGAAGTGGCGAAGCGGCGCTTCCCGCTCGTGCCGCTGTCGCTGCTGCTGCGCAACCGCTTCGACTCGCTCACGCATTGCGCGGAGGTCGCCGCGAAGACGCAGGTGCTGTTGGCCGAGCGCGACGACGTGGTGCTGCCCGAGCGCTCGCAGAAACTCATCGCGGCATGGCCGACGCCGGTGAGCGTGGAGACCGTGCCGGGCTCGGACCACTACAACATCATGGGGCTCGAGGAGACGTGGCTGCGGCTGATCGACTTCGCGCTGACGGCGGTGTTGCCGGAGCCGAAGGCGGCGTGAGGTGAGCGAAGGCAAAAGATCCTTCGTCGTCCGCTACCTGGGGCCATTGCTGCCGTTGGGCCTGGCGGCGTACGGCATCTGGGTGCTGTTCTCCGGCGAATACACCTATCGCCCGGGGCGAGCAAGCGGCACCGTCACCCTGCTGGCGCCCGACGCTCAGCTGATGGGCCTCTTCCAGGTATTTCTCGCCGTGCTGGTGATGGCGTTCGGCGTATCCGGACGGAAGGAATGGTGGTGTTTGCGAGTCGGGCTTGCGGGAGCGGTTCTGTGCCTGGTCATCGAGGGTGCGCGACAGCTCATGCGAATCGCCGTTCATGCCTAGTCAGCTCACTATGCCTTGCGCCTGAGGCTTCGAAGAAAGCCTGCACCCGCATCGAAGCCACGGCAGACCCCACTCGCAATCAAGCCCGTGACGGCGAGCATCGCCGCCGTGTGAACACAGACCGCCGCGAACGCGAGCATCAGCGAATCGGATGCCGCGATCTGCCTGCCCGCGCCATCTCCCATGCACAGCGGGATCAGCGCCGGCACCAGCATCAGCCCCGCACCATGCGCGGTGGACATCATGAAAGACCAGAGCGCGAGCCCCGCGTGCCCTGCCGGCGCGCGCGCAACCTTCGGCGCGCGGCCCCACAGGTGAAGCACCGCGACTGCCACGAAGAGGCCGCCCGCCAGCACCTGCACCACCGTGCGGTCCATCGACAGCCCGAACGCCACCGCGCCGGCCACCAGCGCGATCGATGCCACATGGCCGACGGCGATCGGCATCAACGCCCGCAGTGCCTGCGCCCGGTCCCCCGAGCGCACGCCCCACGCCGCGGCCAGCATCCAGCCCGTGGCGGGGTTCAGCCCATGCAGGGCGCCGACGCCCGCGACCGCGAGCCAGGGCCAAAGGCCTGTGTCTGCCACGACATGCTCCGCGCGTTCAGCGTTCAGTCGCTGCCGTGGCAGCACGAGCCCGCCGCGGGCTTCGCCGCCTCCGGCGCCGGCTCGTAGCGGTCGTGGTGCCGCACCCAATCCATCGTGTAGACCGGGTTGTGCTCGTCGCGTCCCTTCGGGGTGAGGTCGAGCAGGTTGTACGTGCCCATCATCACTTCGACGCCGCGCTCGTAGGTCGAGTAGGTGTGGAACACCTCGCCCGCGTCGTCCTTGTAGAACACGCTCACGCCGGGCGCCTCCTCTGCGGGGAAGGGCCGCACGCTGTAGTTGTAGTAGACCTCGCCCTTGCCCTCGGCCCACTCCCGCGGCTTGAAGCTCACGCCGAAGTCGTAGTTGAAGTCGCTCTCGTACGCCGACACCCACTTGAACTGCCAGCCCATGCGCGCGCGAAAGCGCTCGATCTCGGCCAGCGGCGCGCGCGAGACGACCAGCATCGTCACGTCGCGGTGTTCCAGGTGCACCTTCATGCCCGCGATGTGGTCGGCCATGTACGAGCAACTCGGGCAGCCTTGCTCCCAGTCCGGGCCGAACATGAAGTGCTGCACCAGCAGCTGGCGGCGGCCTTCGAAGAGGTCGGCGAGCATGCGCGGGCCTTCGGGCGTGTCGAAGGTGTAGTCCTTCGACACGCGCGTCCACGGCAGGGCGCGGCGCTCGCGGGCGATCTCGTCGCGCAGGTGGCTCAGCTCCTTTTCGCGCGCCAGCAGCGCCTTGCGCTCGGCGAGCCACCGGTCCTTCGACACGACGGGGTGGTTCTTCAAACTGGTTTCCGCGGTGAGGGTGTTCATGGCGTTCTCCTTGAATCGAGGTTGTCGGCGGGCCCGTTCAGGCCCGGGCGGATCTGGGGCGGCGCACGGCGCGCACCTTGCCGGTGCCGCCGCCGCCGCAATAGAAGAGATCGGCCCCATCGGATTCGAGGCCGCTGATGTTCACGCCGCGCGGCATCTCCAGCCGCTCGAGCACGGCGCCGCTGTGCGGATCGATGTGGCGCAGCTCGCTCTCGTCGCCTTCCCAGGTGGCGTGCCAGAGCTCGCCGTCGACCCAGGTCACGCCGGTCACGAACCGGTTCGATTCGATGGTGCGCAGCACGGCGCCGGTGGCGGGGTCGATCTGGTGGATCTTGCGGTCGCGGTACTGCCCGACCCACAGGCTCCCCTCGGCCCAGGTGAGGCCCGAGTCGGCGCCGTGGCCGGGCGCGGGAATCGACTGCAGCACGTCACCCGTGGCCAGGTCGATCTTGTCGATGCGCTCCTCGGCGATCTGGTAGAGGTGCTTGCCGTCGAAGGCGGTGCCGGCATCGGCGGCGCGGTCCAGCGTGCGGGTGTGCTCGCCGCTTTCGGGGTCGAAGGCGATCAGCCGGGCGCCGGTGGCGGCCCACACGCGCTGGCCGTCGTGGGTCACGCCGCCCACCTTGTCCACGCCCGCGAAGGGGCCGTACTCGCGCACGATCTCGGCCGTGCGCACTGCTGCCCTGGGGATGTCTTTGCTGCTGTTCATCGTTGGCTCCTTGGGGGTGTGCGCCGTGGATCGGCGCCCTGGAGACAACTCTATTCAATCGGCAGCGAAGCGGGGAGTAACAAGATCGTCGTGAATCCCGCGAGCGGCGGCGCGAGCCAGCGCTGCGCCCGCGCGCGGCCAATGGCGCGCACACGCCCCTCGCTCTCCAGCTCGGCGAGGGCGCGCTGCACGGTGCGCTGGCTCGCATCCAGCGCGAGCGCGAGGGCCGAGGTCGACCAGGCCGCGCCGTCGGACAGCAGCGCCACCAGCGAGGCCTGCTCGCCATCGATGGGCGGCGCGATCAGCACCACCTCGCGCCCGTCGCGCGGCTTGAGCGCAAAGCCGCGCGCGGTGGCCTCGATGCCCGCTTGTGCCGCGACGAGCGCGCGCAGCCGGCCGATCTCCACGCGCAGGCGCGCGCGCAGCGTCTCGTCGGGGTAGCGGGTGTTGAAGGCGTAGGCAATCAGCGCTTCGCGCTCGACATCGCCGGGCCACGCCTCGGCGAGCGCGCGCGCCAGCGCGAAGAGCACGGGCCGGCGCGCGAGCGGCCGCCATGTGTCGCCGGCGCCCACGCCGCGGCGGCAGGCATCGACCACCAGGGCGTCCGAGGCCAGCAGCGCGGCCACTTCATCGAGCCGCAGCGCTTCTTCGCCGCCGGGAAAAAGCCGCCGCGCGGCGGGGCGATCAAGCGCGGCCTGCGCCTCCGCCACCTCGGCCGCGAGCGCAGGCACGCGGGCGCGCCCGGCCGCCTCTTGCGCGCGGGCCAACGAGGCGCGCGCCGGGCCGATGCGCAGCGAGCGCAATGCGAGCTCGGCCGCGGTGAGCTCGGCCACGGCCGCGAGCGGCGGCGGCAGCGCCTGGCCATCGAGCAGCGCCAGCGCGGCGGCGGCTTGGTCCAGGCGCCCGATGAGCAGCAGCCGGCGCGCCGCGATGAGCCGCGCCTGCCGCGCGTTGGCGAAATCGTCATGCGCTTCCAGCGTGGCCGCGGCCGCAGCGAGCGCACGCGGGGTACCGCCGAAGTCGCGCATGGCCATCGCAACCTCGGCCTCGGCGACCACGCAGCGCGCCCGCGCGAGCTCTTCGTGCGCGCCGAAAGCACGCGCTGCACGGCGCAGCAGCTCGCGGGCGCGCGGGTGCTCGCCCAGCTGCGCCATCGCGATGCCGCGCAGCGCCAGCGCGGGCGGATCGTCGCGCAGCGCAACGCGCTTGAGGGCGCCGAGCGCGTCCCCGGCGGCGAGAGCGCGAGCGGAGGCGGCGATCAGGGAATCCATGGGCGCCGAGGCTACACCGGAGCGGGCGCCGCCGGCCCCCGCGTCCGGCCGGGATGCTTCCTCTTGTCCTACACGCGCGAGGCGCCCGGGTCCGCAGGATCGCCCGATGAGCAAATCGACCCTCGTATGGATGAGCGCGGCCGCCTGGTGCGCAACATGGTGCGCCATGGCCACCGCCGAACCGGTGAAGGTGCCCGTGGACAGCAGCGACAAGGGCACCGTCTACGTCGCCCCCAACGTCAACTCCACCGAAACCTCGGCCTACACCAAGGGCGCGACGGTCGGCGTGGAGCGGCCCGACGGCAGCGGCACCTACATCGGCACCGACACCTCGATGCCCCGGCCCGTCTACTCGCTGGGCGCAAGCACCGGCGGCAGCATGTCGTTCAACGGCGGCGTGACCTCCGACGGCAAGGCCAACAACGGGGTGAAGGCCGGCGTCACCATCAAGTACTGACGCGCGGCAGGCTGCGGGCTTGCGATCCTGCGCCCGGATGGCCGCTAGACTCCTGCGCACCACCGCATGAGGAGACCCTGATGACCATCGACACCCTCGCCACCTGGCACCGGCTCGTCACGACGCGCGACGTGAAGGGCCTCGATGCCCTCTTGGACGACAACGCCGTCTTCCTCTCGCCCGTGGTGCACAAGCCGCAACTGGGCAAGGCCATCACCGCGAAGTACCTGGGCGCGGCCTTCCACGTCTTCTTCAACGAGAACTTCCGCTACGTGCGCGAGCTGAAGGGCGAGCGCGATGCGGTGCTCGAATTCGAGGTCGAGATCGACGGCATCTCGGTCAACGGCGTGGACATGATCAAGTGGAACGACGCAGGCAAGATCGTCGAGTTCAAGGTGATGCTGCGCCCGCTGAAGGCCGTGAACCTCATCCACGAGAAGATGGGCGCGATGCTCCAGGCCGCATCGTCGCTGTCCTAGCCTTCTTCAGACCAGCGTGCCGTACACGATGAACCCGTCGTGCGTGGCCACCTTGTCGTAGAGCGTGCGCCCCGCCGTGTTGGTCACATGCGTCTGCCAATAGACGCGGTGGCCGCCCACGCGCTTCACGTGCGCGTACACGCCCTCGATCAATTGCCTTCCGACGCCCTGGCCGCGTTCCGACGACAGCGTGAACAGGTCCGACAGATAGCAGGTCGGCTCGATGCGCGTCATGCTGCGATGAAAGACGTAGTGCGTGAGCCCCACGAGCCGCCCGTCGCGTTCGGCAACGAGCGCATGCATCGGCTCGTACGCATCGAAGAAGCGCTGCCACGTGACCTGCGTGATCTCGTCGGGCAAGGCGGTCGGGCCTTCGCGTCCGTAGAAGGCGTTGTAGCCGTCCCAGAGCGGCTTCCAGCCTTCGTAGTCTTCGGGCGTTGCGGGGCGGATGAGGAGGGTAGAAGAAGTCGTCATGCCGCGGATTGCAACATGACCGGCCCCGCGTTTTCGACTGCCATTGATTCCATCGCCTATTTCTCGTCGCGCAGCCAATACCACTTGTAGAGCGCCCGCTGCCCGAGGCGCCGGAACGGCGCGAACGCGCGCGACTCCACCAGCCCCATCACGTTCGGGAACGGCAGCGGCGAGTGATAGATCGGCAGCTCGAACACGTCCTTGCCCGTGTCCTTGCCCGCCACGCGCTCGGCCAGCCGCTTGCCGGCCCAGGTCGAGAACGACACGCCGTTGCCGCCGTAGCCCACCGCGTACCAGATCTGCTTGGCCGCATCGGGCTGCGTGATGCGCGGCATCATGTCGTGGCTCATGTCCACCCAGCCCCACCACGAGTAGTCGATGCGGATGTCGGTGAGCGGCGGAAACTTGCGCGCGATCGCATCGGTCAGCAGCTTCAGGTGGACCGGGTCTTCGGCATCGGCGCCGCTCACCGCGCTGCGGCTGCCGATCTGCAGCCGGTTTCCCTTCAAGAGCCGGTAGTAGAAGCGCAGCGTGCGCGTGTCCGTGAGGAAGGTGTGCGACTTGAAATTGGTCGCCGCCAGCTCCGCATCGGAGAGCGGCCGCGTCACCACCGAGTTCGAGAGGATCGGCATGATCCGGTTCTTGAGCATCGGGCTCAGGGCCTGCCCCGTGTAGCCGCCCGTGCACACCGCCACGCGGCGCGCGCGCACCGTGCCGGCGGGCGTGCGCAGGTGATGAATGCCGTCGATGGTGTGCCAGCCCTGCACGGGGCTCGATGTGTGCACCGTCACGCCCAGCGCGCGCGCCCGGCGCATCAGCCCGAAGGTGAACTTCAGCGGATGGATGCCCACGCCCTCGGCCTCGAACATCGCGCCCTTGGCCTCGCGCTCGTCGCAGTAGTCGCGCCGCAGCTCCTCGGTGCCCATCATGCGGGTCGCGTAGCCGAAGGTCTCTCGCATCAGGCGTGCCTCAGCTTCGAGCACGGCGAGCTTCTCGGGCCGGTGCGCAAGGTAGAGGTGCCCGCCGTCGAACGCATCGCAATCGATCTGCGTCGTGAGGTGGCGGAAGTTCTCGAAGCCGCTGCGGATCTCGGCATCGAGCTTCTTGGCGGTGTCCAGGCCCCAGCGCTCGATCCACTGCGAGCGCTTCAGGCGCCCGCTCGCGTTCTGCCCCTGCCCGCCGCTGCGGCTGGAGCAGCCCCACGCGGCCTGGTTGGCTTCGAGCACCGTCGCCTGGATGCCATGCTCCTGCGCGAGATACAGCGCCGTGGACATGCCCGTGGCCCCCGAGCCGATGATGGCCACGTCCACGTCGATGTCGTTCAGCAGCGGCCCGTCGTCCTCGGGCGGCGTGCCCGCGCTGGCCACCCACCAGGTGGGCGCGTAGGCGCGGCCGGCGCCGGGGTCGGCCGCGAGCAGCGGGTCGTATTGCGGGTCGTAGGGGCGGAACGGGTCTTGAGGCGGTTGCATGGGGGCGGCGCCGTCGATGGTCGCGGCGCTGGCGGCACAGGTGAATCGGGCGGTCCCTGCTGCGATGGTCATGAGAGGGCTCCAGTGAAAAAGGCGGTGGCTGCCGGCCTTCGTGCTTGCTCTGATGCGATGCGCTACGTGGCCGCGGGCAGGTTCGGCCTGGCCTTGCGGAACACGTTCTTCAGGTGGATCTTTCCGTCCCTGAAGGTGAAGACGTCGATGCCGTCGGTCTCGATGCGGCTGCCGTCGGCGGCCGTGCCGGTGAAGGTCCACTGCGAGGTGCCGAAGTCGCCATGCACGAAGTGCTGGCCGTTCACCCACTGCGCGTCGGGCACCGCCTGCCAGGCGCCCGCGAAGGCCTTGCGCACGGCCTCGGTGCCCACGTGGCGCGCGCCGCAGGCGTCGGGGCCGGCAGCGGTCTGGAAGATGCAGTCCGGCGTCATGAAGCCCATCAGCGCGTCGATGTCGTGGCGGTTCCAGGCGTCGCTGAAGGCGGCGAGGGTGTCGGTGGTCACTGCAGAAGAAGAGGAGGAAGGCTGGGCGGTCACGCGGGAGCTCCGGGGCGGAAAGGAATGTCACAAGCCTAGGCAGCGGGGTGCCGGCGCGATAGGTCCAGATGAGGAGATTCGACCGAGCCAGAACGCCGCCAGAACGCCCCGGCCGGCGATGCCTGCCCTAAACTGCGGCGCACCATGCCCCCGAACTCGCGATCCACCCAGTGGGCGCAGCTTTTCGCGCTGCCCGACCAACCGGCGCTGCCGCTGCAGGCCCGTTTGCGAACCGCCGTGGTGCAGGCGATCCTCGAAGAGCACCTGGCGCCCGGCGCGCCGCTGCCCTCGTCGCGAGAGCTCGCGGCGCTGCTGGGCCTGAGCCGCAACACCGTCACCTCGGCCTACCTGCAGCTCATCGACGAAGGTTTCCTGGAAGCTCGCCCGCGCAGCGGCGTGTTCGTGGCGCTCGACGCGCGCCCGCTCTCGGCCGTGCATGCCGAGCCGCTGGTCGGCCGCAGCGGCCAGGCGAGCCAGCCGCCCGAGTGGTCGCACCGCGTGCTGCGCTCGCTGGTCGACAAGCCCACGCTCTCCAAGCCCGACCGCTGGCGCGACTACCCGTACCCTTTTGTCTACGGCAACTACGACCCGCAGCTTTTTCCGACCGAAGACTTTCGCGAATGCTGCGCCCGCAGCCTCGCGCGCTCGCAGCTGCCGCACTGGACGCCCGACTTCGAGACCGACGACGTGCCCGACCTCATCGAGCAGATCCGCACGCGCCTCCTGCCCAAGCGCGGCGTGTTCGCGCTGAAGGAAGAGATCCTCGTCACCATGGGCGCGCAGCACGCCTACTACCTGCTGGCCGAGGCGCTCTTCGACGAACAGACGCGCGTGGGCCTCGAGGAGCCCGGCCACCCGCATGCGCGCAACAGCTTCTCGCTGCGGCAGCCCAAGTGGGTCGAGGTCGATGTCGATGAAGACGGCCTCGTGGTCGATGCGCTCCCCGCGGCCGATTACCTCTTCGTCACGCCCTCGCACCAGAGCCCGACGACGGCAACGTTGAGCCTGGAGCGGCGGCAGTGGCTGCTGCGCAAGGCCGAGCTGCAGGACTTCGTGATCATCGAGGACGACTACGAGGCGGAGAACCTGTACGAAGGCGCGCCGATGCCCGCCTTGAAGAGCCTCGACAAGACGGGGCGGGTGATCTACGTGGGCTCGGTGTCCAAGAGCCTGTCGCCTGCGCTGCGGCTGGGGTTCATCGTGGCGCCGCGGGCGTTGATCAAGGAACTGCGGTTGATCCGGCATGCGATGGTGCGGCATCCGAGTGCTTTCTTGCAGCACGCCTATGCGCTGTTTCTTTCGCTCGGGCATCACGAGTCGCATGCGCGGCGGGTGAACCACGCGATGCAGGAGCGGCTGGCCATTGCTGCGCAGGCGCTGCGGGATCACTTGCCGGATTTCGAGTTCCGGCTGCCTTCTGGGGGCGCGTCCATCTGGGTGCAGGCACCTACGTGGGTGGATGCGACGGAGCTGTCTCTCATGGCGCGCAACCATGGCGTGCTGATCGAGGCTGGCGACGTGTTCTTTGCACGGCCGCCGTATCCGTGTCCCTTCTTTCGACTGAGGTTGTCTTCCATTGCGGCTTCTCAAATTCCGGCTGGGATTCGGGCGCTTGGGCTTGCAGTGGAAGAGTTGGCTTTGGCGCGTGGCGAGAAGCGGGCTGCGGGGCTTCGAACGCATTGAATTGATTTCTTTCCCGAGGCCGGGTCTCGCCCCGGCGGGCGAGCTACTTTCTTTTGCTTCGCCAAAAGAAAGTAGCCAAAGAAAAGGCGACCCCACTGTCTGCGACCCTCCGCTTCGCTGCGGGCAACCTGCGGTGCTCGCGTTTCGCGGGGTCTCGCCGAACTCGCTGCGCTCAGACAGCGGCGAGCCCTGATCCGCGAAACGCTGCGCTCCTCGGCGCAGCCAGAGGGGATTGGGAAACCTGACGCGCCATCGCTGCGCTCGGCTTGGGGTCGGGCCTTTGCTTCGCTCGGCCTCCGTGCCCCGACCCCGGCCCTCCCCCAGGGGGGAGGGAGAAAGACAAGACCTGCAACACAGGGCCTTGATGCATTGCTCCTTCCCCCTCTGGGGGAAGGCTGGGATGGGGGCTCGACGGCCCTCGCAACACGGCGGTGCTTCAACGAGCGCCGCGTGCCCCCACCCCAACCCTCCCCCGGAAGGGGAGGGAGCCAATCCAAGCCGAGCGAAGCAAAGGCTCGTGAGGTGTCCAGGCGCCGAGCGCAGCGATGGCCCACTGGTTCCCAAAGCCCTTCTGTATGCGCCGAGGAGCGGAGCGTTTCGCGGATCAGGGCTCGCCCTTGTTTGAGCGAAGCGAGTTTGGGCGAGACCCCGCGGAACGTGAGCACCGCAGGTTGCCCGTAGCGAAGCGAAGGGTCGCAGACAGCAGGGTCGCCTTTCTTTTGCCTACCTTTCTTTGGCGAAGCAAAGAAAAGTAGGTCGCCCGCCGGGGCGAGACCCGGCCTCGGGAAAAAAAACAAAGCACATCCCTCATCACCCCCCAGGATGGCCGGGAGGCAAGGGCGACGGGCAATGCCAATGCCCCGTCCGAGTGCCCCATGCACCAGAACAAGGGTATTCACGGACAAGCTGGCTCCATCCCCCCAACCTCGCTGGTACTTCCTGGCTGCACCCGTTGCGTGCAAAGTCGCAGCCGAGATTCACCTATTGGAGAAACCCGATGACCACGTCCCGCCGTCTCCCCCTTCAACTGGCCCTGCTGGCCGCCACCCTCACGCTGTGCGGCATGTCGAACGCGCAAACCAAGGAAGTCACCTTCGCCCACCAGGACATGCTCGTCCCCCTGCGCCTGGTCATGGAATCGGGTGAGGTCGAAAAAGCCACCGGCTACAAGATCAACTGGCGCATGTTCTCCGGCGGCGGCGACGTCATCCGCGCGATGGCCTCGGGCGACGTGCAGATGGGCGAGACCGGCTCCAGCCCGCTCACCGCGGCGGCCAGCCAGGGGCAGGACATCAAGCTCTTCTGGATCTCGGCGGACATCGCCAACGCCGAGGCGCTCATCGCCCGCAACGCCTCGGGCATCAACAGCATGAAGGACCTCGCGGGCAAGAAGGTGGCCACGCCCTTCGTGTCGACCGCGCACTACCAGCTCATGGCCGGCATGAAGATGGACGGCGTCGATCCCAAGAGCGTCAACGTCATGAACATGCGCCCGCCCGAGATCGCCGCCGCCTGGGAGCGCGGCGACATCGACGCCACCTTCATCTGGGACCCGGTGCTCTCCAAGATCAAGGGCTCGGGCAAGACCATCGCCACATCGGGCAGCATCGGCAAGCGCGGCGCGCCCACGTTCGAGGGCATCGTCGTCAACGCCAAGTGGGCCGCGGCCAACGAGCCTTTCATGGTCGCCTTCGTCAAGGCGCTGAACCGCGCGAACGAGGAGTACAAGGCCACCGGCAAGAGCTGGACGCCCGATTCGCCGCAGACCAAGGCCATGGCCAAGTGGACCAAGGCCGACCCCAAGGACGTGGGCGCGGCCATGTCGCTCTACACCTTCCCGACCATGGCCGAGCAGGTCTCGCCCACGTGGCTGGGCGGCGGCGCGGCCAAGGCGATGGCGGGCACTGCGGCGTTCCTCAAGGAGCAGGGCCGCGTGCAGGAAGTCAAGCCCGACTACGGCGCCTACGTGACCACCGTGTACGTCGACAAGGCGATGGGCAAGTAAGCGCGGGGCGCACATTCCGATGCCTACGCTCGACATCCGCGACCTCACGGTCAACTACGCCGTCAAGGGCGGCACGCTGCAGGCGCTCGCGCCCGTGAACCTCACGATGCACGACGGCGATTTCGTCGTCGCGCTCGGCGCCTCGGGCTGCGGCAAGACCACGCTGCTCAACAGCATCGCGGGCTTCCTGCCGCCATCGACCGGCGAGATTCTTCTGGACGGCAAGCCCGTCGTCGGCCCCGGCGCGGACCGCGGCGTCGTGTTCCAGAAGCACGCGCTCATGCCCTGGCTCAACGTGCGCGACAACGTCGCGCTCGGCCTGCGACTGGCCGGCACGGGCAAGGCCGAGCGCGACCGCATCGCCGAGGACAAGCTCGCGCTCGTCGGCTTGCAGCAGTACGCGGACCGCGCGGTGTACGAACTCTCGGGTGGCATGCAGCAGCGCGTGGGCATTGCGCGCGCGCTGGCGAGCGACCCGGCCGTGCTGCTGATGGACGAGCCCATGGGCGCGCTCGATGCGTTCACGCGCGAGCAGGTGCAGGAGATATTGCTCAAGGCCTGGTCCAAGTCGAACAAGATGGTGTTCTTCATCACCCACTCGGTGGAGGAGGCGCTCTTTCTCGCCACGCGCCTCATCGTGATGAGCCCGAGCCCGGGGCGCATTTCGCACGTCTACGACAACGTGCCGTTCTCGCGCCAGTACCTCGCACACGGCGATTCGCGCAAGGTGAAGTCGGAGCCCGAATTCATCCGCATGCGCGAGGAGGTCTTGTCGATCATTCACCATCGCGAGGCCGCCCATGCCTGAGGTCACCATCGCATCGCCCGCTGCCGTTGTTGTTGCCATGACGCCGCCATCGAAACCCGCCGCATCGCCGCCGCCTGCCCCCGGCACCAAGCTCAAGACCAGCGCCTTCAAGGTGCCGGGCGAGGGCTCCAGCGTCGTCATCAGCGTGGTCACCGTGGTGTCGCTGGTCGTGCTGTGGTTCGTGGTCACCAACATGGGCTGGGTCAAGCCGCTCTTCTTGCCGACGCCGCAGGCCGTGTTCCAGCAGTTCTACGAATACCTCACGGGGCAGGCCAACGACAAGCCGCTGTGGCAGCACTTCCTGGCGAGCATGTTCCGCGTGTTCTCGGCGTTCTTCCTCGCATGCGCGACGGCCATTCCGGTGGGCATCGCGATGGGCATGAGCCGCTTCTGGCGCGGCATCTTCGATCCGCCGCTGGAGTTCTACCGGCCGCTGCCGCCGCTCGCGTATCTGCCGCTCATCATCATCTGGTTCGGCATCGACGAGCTGCCCAAGGTGCTCTTGATCTTTTTGAGCTGCTTTGCGCCGCTCGCATTGGCCGCACGCTCGGGCATGCGCAGTGCCTCGCAGGAGCAGATCAACGCCGCGTACTCGATGGGCGCGAGCTACATGCAGGTGATTCGCCACGTGATATTGCCCTCGGCGCTGCCCGACATCCTCGTGGGCATGCGCATCGCCATCGGCTTCGGCTGGACCACGCTCGTGGCCGCCGAGATGGTCGCGGCCAACATGGGCCTGGGTCAGATGGTGCTGAACGCGTCGAACTTCTTGCGCACCGACATCGTCATCATGGGCATCATCGTCATTGGCGTGGTGGCGTATCTTTTCGACCTGCTGATGCGCTGGCTCGAGCGGCGCCTGGTGCCCTGGAAAGGGCGCATGTAGCCTCGGGTGCGGGCGCCGCTGCTGCTGCTGCAGCAGTGGCGATGACGGGCCGTGCCACCGGCAAGGCCGGCGGCATCGGCGGCATGGCGGGCGGGTCGCCGTGCTGCGCCATCGACTGCTCCAGGAAGTCGAGCATCGCGCGCATCGCCGCGCTGTTGTGCCGGCGCTGCGAGTAGGCCGCATACAGCCAGTGCTCGTGCGGCATGTGCTCGCGCAGCACCGGCACCAGCGCGCCGCGCTCCAGGTGCGATTGGGCGAGCGGCTCCGGCACATACGCCACGCCCACGCCGCGCAGCGCGAGCTCGATGAGCGCAACGGCGTCGTTCGCCTCCATGCGGCTGTGCACCGCCACATCGTGCGCGCGGCCGTCGGTCTCGAAGGGCAGGTGCGTGGTGGGCATCGCCGAATAGCTCAGCACGTCGTGCCGCGCCATGTCCTCGGGCACCTGCGGAATGCCGCGCCGCGCCCAGTAGGCGGGCGATGCGCACACCACCATGTCGTACTGCACGAGGCGGCGCACGATGAGGTTCATGTCGTCGATGCGCCCGCCCGTCAGGTGGATGTCGATGCCTTCCTCGATCAGGTCGATGGCGTTGTTGGTGAACACCAGGCTCACGTACACGTCGGGGTAGCGGTTGATGAACTCGGCGATCACGTCGGACATCCAGCCCGCGATGAGCCCGTTCGGCGCGCTCATGCGAAGCCGCCCGCGCGGCGTTGCGCCGTGGCCCTGCAGGTCGTTGAGCGTGTTCTCGGCCATCGCCACCAGCTCGGTGCTGCGGTCGAGCAGCACCTGGCCGGCATCGGTAAGGCTGAGCGCGCGCGTGGAGCGGTTCAAGAGGCGCACGCCGCTGCGCGCTTCGAGCTCGGCCACGTAGCGGCTGACCGTGGCCTTGGACATGCCGAGCGAATCGGCGGCGCGGGAGAAGCTGCGGCGGAAGGCAACTTCGCGGAAGGTTTTGATGAGGTCGAGGCCGTCCATGGTGGCGCGGATCGTTTCAGTGTTGAACCCGGCGCATCGGGCGGCTGCAAGGCACCGTCATGCCAGCACCTTCAGGCCGTGCTTCTCGACCACGGCCAGCAGCTTGAGCGCCATGCCGCTGGGCCGCTTGGTGCCGGCCTCCCACTTCTGCACCGTCGATTCGCTGGTGTTCAGGTAGCGCGCAAACACCGGCTGGCTCACATGCGCGGCTTCGCGGATGTGCTTGATCTGCTGGGGCGCGAGCACCGGCGGCGCGACGAGGCAGCTTTCGTCGAACTGGCGCATGGTGGCCTTGTCGATCGCGCCGATCTTTCTGAGGGCGCTCGCCGAGG
The DNA here is from genome assembly GCF_979257995.1 of Variovorax sp. AC194. NCBI lineage: Bacteria > Pseudomonadati > Pseudomonadota > Betaproteobacteria > Burkholderiales > Comamonadaceae > Variovorax > Variovorax sp. AC194. The sequence continues at coordinate 2,122,492 of NZ_OZ409823.1, forward strand.
TATGGATGGCCGCGAAGGCATCGCTCTTGAATTTAGGCCGTGTCGTCATGGCATATCTCCACAAAATGTTTGGCGCGAACCAGTTGCGCGATCTGCAAGTCCGCGAGCCCGGCGTAGCTCTTGGCCAGCAGGCGAAACGCAACCAGCTCGTCGGGCTCGATGTTGTCGCGGTCTTTCTTGGCGAACAGGTACTCGTAGACCCAGTACCGCCCGCCCTTGGCGAGCACGATGGAACGGTGCATGTTGTCGTTCAATCGCTTCTTGAACACGCCGCCGCCCAGATCATCGGCCTGTCCGGCCATTGCCTGGCGGATGGCTTCGCACAGTTCCAGGTCACCGATCTGTGCCTTCTTCGCATCCCTGCCGAACTTAGCGGTCTTGAAGACCCTTGTTTTTATCTTGGAAGGCATGCAAAAAGTGTATCACCCAGTGCTACGAAACGATTCTGCACCGCCTTTCGACCCCAAGGCTTTCAGGGTGGCCGGACGGAACTGGCGTTCGCATCGGGGTGCGCTCTACAGCAACTCCGGCCGCTCGCGCATCCGCTGCGCCGTGCCCCGAATCGCCGCAAGCTCCTCGGCACTGAACCTGCGCAGGTTCTGCGTCATCACATTCGTGCGCGGGTTGTTCTCGAGCATGCGCGCGTGGCGCGCGACGAAGTCCCAGTACATCACCGTCATCGGGCAGGCGCCTTCACCGCTGCGCGTGCCGGGCTTGTAGCGGCAGCCGTCGCAGTAGTTGCTCATGCGGCGGATGTAGGCGCCGCCGGCGGCGTAGGGCTTGGTCACGAAGCGCGCGCCATCGGCGTAGAGCGACATGCCCACCGTGTTCGGCAGCTCGACCCACTCCACCGCATCGACATACACCGACAGGTACCACGCATGCACCTGCGCGGGCGCAACGCCGAAGGTGAGCGCGAAGTTGCCCGTGACCATCAGCCGCTGGATGTGGTGCGCGTGCCCGCGCTGCAAGGTCTGGCCGACGGCCTGCTTCATGCAGTTCATGCCGACCTCGCCCGTCCAGTACCACTCGGGCAGGTCTTCGTGGTGGTCCAGCGCGTTGGCATCGAGCAGCTTGGGCATGCGCCACCAGTACACGCCGCGCATGAACTCGCGCCAGCCGAGGATCTGCCGCACGAACCCTTCGACCGACTCCAGTGGCGCGGCGCCCGCGCGCCACTGCGCCACGGCCGCATCGATCACCTCGCGCGGGTCGAGTAGCTTCAGGTTCAGCGATGACGACAACAGGCCGTGATAGAGCACCGGCTCGTCGGTCCACATCGCGTCCTGGAAGCGGCCGAAGTCCTGCAGCCTGAAGGCCATGAAGTCGTTCATCGCCACTAGCGCCTGCTCGCGCGTGACGGGCCAGTCGAACTGCGCGGCGCTGCCGTAGTGATCGCCGAAATGCGTTTCGACATCGGCCAGCACCTCGCGCGTGATCGCGTCGGGCGCGAAGAAGGGCGGCGGCGGCAGCATGCCCGGCCCGTTACGCCCGAACGCGTTGCGGTTGTCATGGTCGAAATTCCACTGCCCGCCCTCGGGCTCGCCGCGCGCATCGAGCAGCACCTGGTGCTTGAGCCGCATGCGGCGGTAGAAGTCTTCCATCACGAGGCGGCGCTGCCCGTGCGCGTGCTCGGCGAACTCGGCGCGCGAGGCCATGAAGTGCAGGTCGTCGTGCACCACGAGGCGCACCTGCGCGGCCTCGCAGACCTTGGCGATCGCCTGTTCGAGCCGCCATTCGCCCGCCTCGGTCATCACGACCGCGCGCGGGCGGTGGTGCGCCAGCGCGTGCGCGAGCGCCGACTCGATCGATGCGAACTCGTGCGTGCCCAGCTTCAGGTAATCGATGGGCATGCCGCGCGCGGCGAGGGCCTGGGCGAAGTGGCGCATCGCGGACAGGAAGATGGCCGTGCGCATCTTGGTGCTCGGCACATGCTCGGACTCCTCGCGCACCTCGGCCATCCACACGCGGTCTTGCGTGGCGTCGAAGCCTTCGAGCGCGACGCTGGTCGGGCTGAGCTGGTCGCCGAGGACCACGATGAGATTGCGCATGGGCACGTGTCGATGGGAGGTGCTGGAAGGGTCGGGCGGTTGCGGGCCTGGCGATGTCAGCGCGGGGCTGATCTTGCTGTGGTGCGTGGCTATACTGCGCCCGTCACGTCAAAAACAGGCGTGATCGGGATTGGCGTCCCGAGTAACTGCTGCGACGAAAGCCGCAGATTCCTCCGCAGAGACCTGCGGCTTTCTTCGTTCGTGCCTCCAGTTTTGGCGGCTCGAGCAGGGAGCCGCGAGGCTCGCCGGTTTGCGCAAGCAGTTCCCGGTACGCCAACCTGTTCGAGCTGCCGCCTCCAATTGGCGTTGGGTGCGGCGGTTTATACAAACTGAACTGCCTGGAGGCCATTGATGGCTCACGTCCCTTCGTTCCCCGGATCTCTCGAAACCCCCAACGCGCAATCGCTTGCACTGCAAGCATGCGATGACGTCGAAGGGCTTCACATCGTGCAGCGCGCTTATGCGTGTCTCGAAAAACTCATCGGCCCGCAGCACCCTCGCGATGCGGAAGACACCGCGCCTGACCGCACGGAAATCAGCGCGCTGATGGCGCTCGTCAATGAAGAACTGCAGCGGCGCATCGGGGCCGCGGATGCCACGATGCAGGCGCTGCGCGTGGCGTTGAGCGGGGGCGCTGCGCCTGCTTCTTGACGGCAAGGGCAGCGTCCGTCCGAGGAGGCTGCTTGGAGGTCGCAATCGATGGCCCCAAGCGCCTGCCTCCTCGCCGTGAGTCCTAGAACGTCTCCCGCCCCGGGCAGCTCGGGGAGAAAACATAGAAGCGCAGCATCCAGATGGCTACGAGCGCCAGCCCCGCCCAGACAGAGAGGTGGATCCTTCGCTGCCGCAGCGAAAGCGCAATTGCCGCCACCAGAAATGGAATCAGAAATACAAATGAAATGACTTCGGACGACCCTTCGCCGTCATCGAGCGGCAGCGTGCAGAAAGTGATTGAATCTGCTCGCAGCGCGGGGTCGTCCAGCATCCATTCGTATCTGTTTCTCGGCAGACCCAAAATCAGCAAGATGCATAAGGCGGAATAAATCGTTCCCAAGATAAAGAGAATTTTGCGCATTGTCAGTAATTCTTGAGGAGGGAGGCAATATGCTGTTTGTGCCGCAGCATGGTCCGGCCGTATGAGGAATAAATTCTTGCCGGATTTCCAGGCGCTTGACGATTTGAGTTGATTATCTCCCCCAAGGCCCGCCGAATTCCTCTGTTATAGCGCGAGCCCGCAACAATGAATTGCTCATCGGACAGGTTGGCAGTGTTGGCGTCGGGGTAGTCGTAAAGAATCAAGCCATGCAGGTGTTTCGCCACGATGTCCAGATTGAAGGCATCTTTCTTCAGGCACGAAATGATGCGCAGCGAATCTCCAAAGCTCAGCGTCGCAGGGTCCATGTCCAGTTCTTTTGCGACAGCTCGCAGTTGAATGCTCACCCCGCCGAAGGAGGTTTCGAGCGGTGATTTGCTGAAGATGGTCAGGTGGCGGTTCGCCCAATCCGAGCCGCTCCAGTCGATGGCCCTGAGAAAGTACGCATAGTCCTTCCACCCATCCGGCTTTCCGCCAACCTCAATCCAGGCGACGCCTGCTAAAAGCTGCGGCGAAATATTGTGGCGATTTGCTGAACTGATAATTCTTTGGCGATTGAAAACAATCCAGCTGTCTTTGTATTTATTAAGTGATGGTGCGCCTCCGCCAATTTTCCATATCAAAGCATTAAAGGATGTCCACTTTGGATAGGAAATTTCTTCTGGCGCGCAATAATTCAATGGTTTCATTATTTCTCCCCGATGGCCCGTAGTAGACGATCGCATTTTTTGTCGCGATCGCACAGTCAAGAAGCTGGAATTTTCGATTGTTGCGAAAATTGCCAATGCTCCTGGGCCAACGGTACAGCGGGGCATGAAATTGCAGTTGATGTCGAATGCCTTTGTCAAATATCTGCGGGAGACATCGTGATTTTTTTGGAATTTGCTTGATTGAAGAACGGAAAAGTCAAAGGCGACGCACACGCTTGGGAACGAGGGCATCGTCATTCAGAATGTCGATGGCCTTTGCGACCCTTCCATCCAACCGATGCCACGCACCTCATGAGCGAAGTACCCTCCGACGCGCCGCTGCAACCCCGCATCGAAAGCCGCATCCTCTCGCTGCGCGAACAGCGCGTGATGCTGGACTCCGACCTCGCGGTGCTCTACGACGTGCAGACCAAGGTGCTGGTGCAGGCGGTCAAGCGCAATGCCGAGCGCTTTCCGGCCGACTTCATGTTCCAGCTCTCGCCCAAGGAGTGGGCGGCTTTGAGGTCACAAACCGTGACCTCAAACCCCGGCCGCGGCGGCCGCCGCACGGCGCCGTATGTGTTTACCGAGCAGGGCGTGGCGATGCTGTCGTCGGTGCTCGGCAGCCCCCGCGCGATCGCGGTGAACATCGAGATCATGCGCACCTTCGTGCGCGTGCGCGCGCTGATCGCCACGCACCAGGACCTGGCCAAGCGCCTGAGCGAGCTGGAGCAGAAGACCGAGCAGATCGATATGCGGCAGGACGCTTTCAGCCGGAATACGCGCAACCAGCTGCTGCAGGTGTTCGAGGCGATCAAGGCGCTGACGGTGCCGGATGATCCGCCGAGGCGGCCTATCGGGTTTGGGACCGGGGAGGAGAAGAAGGGGAAGGGGCGAGGGGAGAAATAGGCGATTGCGAGGAGCGGAGCCGATGGGGCTTGCGATGAGGAACCGGCAATTCGGTCAGTCGAGCATGTCCCTTGTGATCTCGGAAAACATCCCCCAAGGACAACTGACTCGGAAGCTGTTCAACGTTTCGCGCGCTCCGGCTGCGTCACCGGCATCCTGTTGGACCCGGGCTTGCAGGATCACATCGCCAAGGCGCCTCGACCACGCCTTTTCGTTGCTTCTGAGTTCAACGACGAAATGCGCGAACTCATCGGCCGAGGCGAATTTCTCACCGCTGTTGCTCGTCTGGCCGAGTTGCTGCGTGAAGACTTCTGCGAACAGCGCGCGACTTTCGTCGCTGTACTGCGCGGCGATGGCTTCCTGGGGCTGAGCGGAGAAGGCATGCCATCTCTCGATCAATTCGTCAGTCATTGGCGCTTGCTCGCGGACATAAGAAAGAACGGGAGTTTGCACCCCGACGCCTCTCAATCTTCATGTCTTCTTGTGAGGCTTCGCAAAGTGATCGTCTTCTTTCAACGGCCAAACAGTTGTTGGTCATAGGACGCCAACTCTCCATCAAATGTGGCAACTGAGCGCAGATGTTTTCGCACATCGTTGCCGAGGCCCGCATCAGGATCGAGCGCCGCCAGCTTGAGGAGGCTACGTAGTTGCTCCTTGGTCGGTTGCTGGCGAATCCACCAATGAAATGCCCCGTTCCGATCATGCTCGGCACCAAGTTCATGACCAGGAACATAGCTTGAGAGTTGCCACTGAAACAGCTCGTCCGGATACATGCCTAGCGCTAGCCATTCGTCCGGGAAGTGCATCAGTTGGATGAATTCAATCTTTCTCATCGAAATGCTTTTCTAAATTCAATTATTGAGCCGAGTCAATTTCGTCGGGGATAAAGAAAACAATGGCGAAGCGATCTCCGAATTTCGAAACGCTTTCCCCGCCAAACTCCTGCACCACATCGATCGTAAGCTGCCCGCTTTGGAGAAGTGCAGCATGGCGTTCGTCAAACACCATATCCACGCATTTACCCGTCGGATCGAAACGGAATCGCGCATCGTCAAGGAACTGCGAATAAACCGGATGTTCTTCGAATCTAAAGTTTCCATGATCCAATAACTGACGCCCACAGTCATTCCGTCAGGAGTTTGAAGGTAATCATAGAAATAGCTACCGAGTTGGGCGTCCGAGACTTTTTCCTGCTCGGTCGCGGCCGAGTTTTTTGGAAGAACTATGTGCTTCATCGAGTAACTTCCGAGAGAAATTACGCAAGCTCCTGGCGCATAAAGATGATTAAAGCCATTTTTGCCTCCTGGCACTCAAGAAATAAGACGCTGGCCTATTTTTTCCACAAAAGTCTTACTGATTCAGTTCTTGTCGGGTGGTTGGTTAGCCCCGCTTGGAGTGTCATTGGTTTTGTTCCTCACCGCTAAGCGCATGAGGATTAAAAAGACCACGCAAACGCCAATAAACGCGATGTCGATCCACGCAGGAGTGAACGGCATCAATGCTCTATAAGCGATCAATGCAACCGCCAACAGAATTAATAGAGCAATACCCAGTTGGCGCATGTTCACTCCTTTAAGGCGCTGCCAACCGGCAGATTGGTGGGGCCTTTATCTCGCAATGATTCATCACCGCGGGCAGCGCTGCCCAGAGCGAAACTGCTGTCGTGTACGGACTGCTGAAAAGTGCAACGCCGCGTCCAACCACCCCCATTGTTTTTGCTCCGGCTCCCATCGCCTGAAACGCTCTTGGAACCTGCTTGGCGGTGGCATTGCCCGCAACTGCGGCACCACCTTTTACAACGATTCCCATCGTGGCAAGGCACGAAACGCTGTATGTCCGCTCCTCCCCAAAGGGCGAGCCGGATAGGCCTGCGGCCTTCATGCCCGCTGCACACATCGGATCCGGGTTTTCATCGCACACACCGCGCTTTCGAAAGGTAACTGTTCCCGGATCAAGTTGGTATTGGTCCCCAGATCGACCCTCGGGAACTCCTGCCGCCCTGTCTGCCATGCGATCCATGAAATCCAATCCGAGAGGATCCGCGTTATTGAGTGGATTGGCATCCACATATCCAAACCGATTCCACCCACCGTCCAGTCCAATTGGATCGGACTGGCTATACCTCCCCGTCCTCGCGTCATAGCTTCGGAAGTAGTTGTAGAACAATCCCGACTCCCCATCCGCATACTGCCCCGGATACCTCAGGTTGAACTTCACCTCCGAGATCCCCGTCGTGCCCGGATTCGGCGTCGCCTCCAGATTCGCAAACCGGTTCTTCGCCACCGTCGGCTTGTCTTCCCCGAACGCGCTGTAGCTCCACTGCCAGACCGCTTGCCCGCTTGCGTTCGTGAGCCTGCGCGGCGTGTTCAGGTGATCGCTGTGCACCGCATACATGGCGCCGTCGATCACCGCCGCGATCGGCATCGGCCCGTTGGCCGTGGGCAGGTAGATGTACTGAGCCTGGCCCGCGCTCTGCGTGCCGCCGCTGCCCGCCTCGGCGACGAGAGTGCCCTGCTCGTCGTAGGCATACGCATAGCCCAGCTGCTCGGCCTGCGTGGTGCTCGGGCTCCAGAGTTTGGTGAAGAACGCGATCAGGCTCTGCATGAAGCCCGGGTCGGCCTCGTCGCCCTGGCTGGGCGAGTACAGCGGCTCGGTCTTGAAGACGCGCTGGCCCAGCGCGTTGTGCGCGTAGCGCGTGGTCGGGCTGGTGTCGGTGGCGCCGGTGGTGGAGGCCGCCAGGCGCCCTTCGGCGTCGTAGGCGTAGCTGCGCAGGCCATCGCTCAAGAGGTCGCCGTTGGCGTTGTAGCCGTAGGTGACGCTGGTGTTGCTCGCGCCGTTGATGCTCTGGGTGAAGCCCGCGAGGCGATTGCTCGTGGCGCCCACCGTGTAGGTGCGGTTGGTGCTCAGGCCGGCGAGCACGCGCGTGCTGCTCGATCGGTTGCCGTTGGCGTCGTAGCCGAAGCCGGCGGTGTTGCCGGTGGCGTTGAAGCCGGTGATGCGGCCCACCGTGTTGTAGCCGACGGTCCAGGTGACGTTGCCGCTGCCGATGGTGCTGTGCGTGGGGTCGGCGTCTCCCGGCTGGTAGAGGCTCTGCGTGAGGCTGGTGATGCGGCCGGCGGCGTCGTAGACGTAGCTGCTGAACTCGGTGGCGGTCAGGCGGGCCGCGGTGTCGTAGGTGCGGCTGGCCGCCACTGAGGGAGATGCGAAAGCCCAGGTCCACGCGGTGGGCTGGCCTAGCGGGTTCCAGGCGATGTTGGTGACGAGCGGTGTGCCGTTCAGGCTCAGGCCTGTAAGGCGGCCGGTGCTGTCGTAGCTGTGGGTGAGCAGCCCGCCGCCGTTGGGGTAGCCGATGCTCGCGAGCGTGCCGTTGAGGTTGTAGGCGTAGTTGACCTGCTGGATGCTTCCGTTCGCAAGCGTCTGCCTCTTGAGCGTCACGCGGGCGAAGGTATCGCGGGTGTATTCGGTGGTGCCGCTGCGATCGATGATCTCCGAGAGATAGCCCTTGCTGTTGGCCGTGAGGTCGTAGCGAAGCGTGGTGGTCTTGCCGTCTGCGAAGACGAGGCCGGTGGGGCGGCCCAAGGCATCGCGTGTGATCGTCGTGGCCTGGCCCAGTGCGTCGGTGATCTGGGATGGGAGGCCGAGGTTGTCGTACTGCGTGCTGGCGGTGCCGATGTCGGTGCTGGCTTCGGCGGTGGCGTTGCCCTGGGCGTCGCGGGCGTAGGTGGTGACCACGCTCTTGAAGTCCTTGGCTTCGGTGACGGCGTCGAGGGCGTTGTACTTGAGCGTGGCGCTTGCGTTGGCCGCATTGGTCACTGTCTTGACGCGGCGCAGGTTGTCGAGGCCGTAGTTGGTGCTCTGGTTCAGGCCGTTGGTCGTGCGGGCCAACTCGCCGTTGGCGTCGTAGCCGAAGGTGCTGGTCTGGTTCGGGCCGTCGGTCTGGGCGCTGAGGCGGTTGATGTTGTTGATCGTGCGCGCCGTGTTCCACGCGATGTTGCCGGCGCCGTCCTTGATCTGCTCGGCCGTGCGGTTGCCCATGCCGTCGAGGGTGTAGGTGCCCGATTCACCGCGGTTGTTGCTCCATCCCGTGAGGCGATGGGCGGCGTCGTAGGTGTAGGTGAGCACGAGGCCGGTGGGCAGCGTCATGGTCTCGACGGTACCGTAGGGCTTGTAGGTGAGGGTGGTGGCCTGGCCGCCGACGGTCTGGGTCAGCAGGCGGTCGCGCAGGTCGTAGGTGTAGGTGGTGACGAGGCCGTTGGGGGCGGTCGTGCTGACTACGCGGTTGGCGGTGTCGTAGGCGTAGGTGGTGACGTGGGCGAGGGCGTTGGTCGAGGTGAGGGCGTTGCCGAGGGTGTCGTAGGTGTAGCTGGTGACTGCGCCGTTGGGTTCGGTGGCTGTGGCTACGAGTTGCTGGGGGTTGTAGGTCCACTGCCAGAGTTGGGCCTTGTTGGTGGCTGTGTCTGTGATGGTCTTTGACAGGGTGTTGCCGAAGGGGTCGTAGGTGTAGGCGGTGGTACGGCCGGGCTCACTAATCAACACCGGCAAGGCAAAGGTCGAGTGCCATTGAGTGGTCACTGTCCGAGCATCGGGGGTGCCGGAGGCGTAGGCCGCGGTGACGGGCAGACGTCGAGCGGTATCCCAAGTGGTAGTGGTCACCACGCCATTGAAATCGGTCTCGCTGGTGATGAGACCATTGGCGTCTTGAACGCGACTGCGGGCGTCGGCCTCGCCGAGGCTCGAGGGCAATGAACCGCTGGTGACTGCGAGCTTGCCCAGCGTGGTGCCGTAGCTGTAGTTGCGGCTCGTGCCCAGCGGATCGACCACCGTGGCAGAACTTGCCGATGGATAGCTCACCTGATAGCTGTTGATCGAGCCGGCGAGTTGGGTGCTAGTTGCGCGGCCCGTAGTGTCGTATGCGAACGTGCCCCAGCGCACGCCGGACTCATCGAAGATGCCGGTTAGCGCTTTGGGGAACGAGGCGTTTTCGTAGACGAAATCGCGACCTTTGCCGTCGGGGTAAAGAATCGAGGACAGACGCCCGGTGCTGTCATAGGCGTAAGCGATGACACGCGCATCTGGGGTCGTAACACCGATCAATTGACCAGCGCCGTTGTACGCAAGCGTTAGGGTGCGGCCGAAGGCATTAGCGACGGAAGCCAACTGGCCATCGCCGTTGTAAGCGTAGACAGTGGTCCAGCCGTTGCGATCCACCGTGGTCTGCAGCTTGCCGGAGTCGCCGAAGCCAAGCGTGGTGTCGTCATCGGCGCGGTGATAGGCCCAGTCGCCTGAGGAGAGTTGCACAAGGGTGTCGGCGCTGTTGGTGGCGCTCCATGCAGTAGCGCCGGCGGTCTTGCCAAAGGTACGGACATAGCCTTCACTTGTAGTGATGGCTATGCTCGAAGGGGCCGTGCTGGGCGCGGCGACCAGTTTGGTGCTGAAGTTGTGCGACCAGACTTGGCCGAGTGAATTTCCAACTCGGCTTGAATCGATTGCCCAATTGCTGCGGTAAGTTCGTGTGAACGACAAAGCCCCCGGCCCGGAGTCAGACCAATCGGTCTCGGAGCGGTACTTTTCAGCGGTGGCAGGAAGGATTGGAGTGGCAGTGCTCGCGCCATCTACCCGAGCGGCTGAGACGGTGATGTTGCAGATAGGGGCAGGCGCGGGCGCGGCTTGAATGCAGGATCTGCTTGTTCCATCGGGCTGATAGGAGGAGTTGCACTCGCAGCCACCCGTGACAGATGTGCTGTTCGCTGGGCAGTAGTTTGTGCGCCAAGCAACATAGTCGGGATACTGATTTGGACTTCCCACAATATGCATCCGGCACAGAACAGCGCTTTTGGCTTCGGGATCACCGCTGTAGATGATGATGGCAAATAGCTCTACCTGCCCCCACGATGCATAAGTTAACTTGGCCTGCGCGAGGGCATCATTGCAAGCCTCTTGATAGGTCGCCTGCATCTTGCGCGGCCGAACGTTCTCTGCATACCAACCGGAGAGTTCAGGCATCGACGCGTGTGATGACCAGGAGGCGAGAAGCACGAGAGCGCATGCAATCAATCGAAGGGTCTGAATCGCGTGTTGCTTAAGACCAAAAAAAATCGGCAGCCTTGCCGAGTCTTCTCCACGCATGCCTCGCAGCGCACTTGAATTTCTCATTACCCTTCCTCGTACTTTCTCGTTTTGTTCGTGCGCACCTACAACCAAGTCCTCTTTGGTTGTGACGATCAGCGTTTGTTGATGCACTAATACCGATGACGTGTACTGCCGCACAGTTGGGCACGCCCAGTCCGCGGTCAGAACTTCTGCCGCGTTTTGGCGGCGGTAGCACGCTCCGTACAAGTCCTTTCAGATTAGCCCAAAGACTACCCACGAACAACGACAGATCCATGGCTCGCGAGACCGCGGCCCCGATCTGAATATGAAAGTACGCGACACCAGAACGCCCTGTTGTGGCCGGGCGACTCCCGCCTCTGGCGAAGGTATGCAAGCCACCCTCATCCAAACCCCATCCCGCTGCGTACATCTCCCAACCGCACACCCTTCCACCGTGCCCGCCGAGGAGAAACCCCCATGCCGCAGAACCTCACCTCCGCCCTCCACTGGGCAGAAAAAGGCCTCATCCCCGACTCCTTCCTCCGCCGAGGCATCCGCCGCCTCCTGAAGGACCGCCTCACCGAATTGCAAGCCGGCAACCCCCTGGCCATCGCCGACCTGACGCAGGCTTTCCTCACCCAGATGCGCTCATCGAACCTCGCGCCGCTCCCCGAAAAAGCCAACGAGCAGCACTACGAAGTCCCCGCCGCCTTCTTCGCCCAGGTCCTGGGCAACCACCGCAAATACAGCAGCTGCTACTGGCCCGAAGGCACCCGGACCCTCGAAGAAGCCGAATCCGCCGCCCTCACAGCCACCTGCGAAAGAGCCGGCCTCATCGATGGTCAAGACATCCTGGAGCTGGGCTGCGGCTGGGGCTCCCTCACGTTGTGGATGGCCGAGAAGTACCCGAACAGCTGGGTCACGGCGCTCTCCAACTCCAACTCCCAACGCGAATACATCGAAGCCCAGGCCGCGCAGCGGGGCCTGGCCAACGTGCGCGTGCTGACCCGCGACATCAACGCCTTCGACACCGACGAGCGTTTCGACCGCATCGTCTCCGTCGAAATGTTCGAGCACCTGCGCAACTGGCCGCAGGCCTTCGCCAATGTCGCGCGCTGGCTCAAGCCCGAGGGCCGCTTCTTCATGCACGTCTTCGCGCACCGCGAGGCGCCGTACCCGTTCGAGGTGCGCGATGCGAGCGACTGGATGAGCAAGTACTTCTTCTCCGGCGGCATGATGCCCAGCGACGATCTCGCGCTGCACTGCCAGGACGACCTGCGCCTCCTGCGCCGCTGGCGTTGGGAGGGCAGCCACTACCAGCGCACGGCCGAGGCGTGGTTGCGCAACATGGACGCGCGCCGCGACGAGCTGCGCCCGCTGTTCAAGGCCACCTACGGCGCGGAGGCCAACGTGTGGTGGACGCGCTGGCGGCTGTTCTTCATGTCGGTGGCGGAGCTGTTCGGCTTCGATGGCGGGCAGCGCTGGTGGGTCAGCCACTACCTCTTCGAGCGCCGCGCATGACAGCGGGAGCGACCGGCATCGCATTCGCAGGATTGGCATGGACCGCGCTGGTCGTCGTCCTCACCTGGCTCGCCAGCCTCGCGCGCCATGACGTGAGCCTCGTGGACCGCGTGTGGCCCGTCTGCATCGTGGGCGCGGGGCTTGTCTACTTCGCGCTGCTGCCGGGGCATACGCCGCGTGGGCTGTGCATGGCGGTGCTGGGCGCGGCGTGGGCGGTGCGGCTTTGCCTCTACATCACCTGGCGCAACTGGGGGCATGGCGAAGACCGCCGCTACCAGGCCATTCGCGCGCGCAACCAGCCGGGCTTCGCGTTCAAGAGCCTGTACCTCGTGTTCGCGCTGCAGGCGGTGCTCGCATGGATTGTTTCCGCGCCGTTCCTGCCGGGCATGGCGGCGGCGCGGCCGCTCGGTTGGCTCGACGTCGTCGGCATCGCGCTCGGGTTCTTCGGCCTCTTCTTCGAAGCCATCGGCGATGCGCAGATGGGCCGCTTCAAGGCCGATCCCGCGAACGAAGGCAAGGTGATGGACCGCGGGCTCTGGCGCTACACGCGCCACCCCAACTACTTCGGCGAGGCCTGCGTCTGGTGGGGCCTGTGGCTCATCGCGGTGGCGGGTGCGGGCTTCGGTGGCGCGTGGACCATCGTCTCGCCCATCCTCATGACCTGGCTGTTGTTGCGCGTCTCAGGCGTTCGCATGCTCGAAGCCGACATTGGCGAGCGCCGCCCCGCCTACCGCGACTACATCGCGCGCACCAACGCCTTCGTGCCCGGGCCGGTGCGCGGCAACCATCGCAAACCCACATGAAGAAAACGCTCCTCCTGCTGGCCGCGCTCTGGTGCGGCGCCGCCTTTGCAACCGGCCCCGGCAGCGGCGACTGGAACTTCCGCGTGCTGCTGGACGACGCGCCCATCGGCGAGCACCGCTTCGTGCTCACCGCCGTCAGCGCGAACGGCGACGAGCGCAAGCTCGCGAGCGAAGCCTCGTTCGCGGTCAAGCTGCTGGGCCTCACGGTGTACCGCTACCGCCACTCGGCCACCGAGCTCTGGCGCGGCGATTGCCTGCGGCAGCTGACCTCCAAGACCGATGACGACGGCACGCCCGAGAAGGTGAATGCCGATGCGGCCGGCGACGGGGGCCTGTCGGTCGCCGGGCCCAAGGGCACGCAGTCGGTCGACGGCTGCGTGATGAGCTTCGCCTACTGGCACCCCGGCATCCGCCAGCAGGAGCGGCTGCTCAATGCGCAGAACGGCAAGCTCGAAGCGGTGCAGGTCAGCCGCGCGGGCAGCGGCACGGTGGAGGTGCGCGGCCAGCAAGTGGCGGCCACGCGCTGGCGCATCGCCACGCCCGCGCAGCCCATCGACGTGTGGTACTCGCAGCAGGGCGAATGGGTGGGGCTGGACTCCACCGTCAGCGGCGGGCGCAAGCTCAGTTACCGGCTGAAGTAGCGCGGCCGCTTCGTCGTCTGGGGTTATGGATGGGGATTTATCTTTTCCCCGGAACGCCCTAGAGTCCCGGCCTCGGCATCAACGAAGGAAACGCACATGAGCAGCAGCAGCGAAGTGATCAAGGCAGGCCAGCTGGAGATCCGCTACCTGGTCGATGGCACCGCCACCGGCGGCCTCGGCGTCTTCGAGCTCACGCTGCCGCCGGGCGCCAACGTGCCGCCGCCGCACAGCCACCGGGACAACGAAGAGTTCTTCTACGTCGTGGAGGGTTCGGTCACCTATTCGGTCGATGCGCAAACGCGCGAACTCCAGCCCGGCGAATGGATGTCGACGCCGCGCGGCTCGGTGCACGGCTTTCGCAACGTCGGATCGCAAACGGCGCGCGCCCTGGTCGTGCTGACGCCGGACATCGGCGCGGCGTACTTCCGGGAGGTCGCGGCCGTGGTCAATGCGGGCGGGCCGCCCGACCGGGCGGCGCTGGTCGCGGTGATGTCGCGCTACGGGCTCACGCCGGCAGCGCCGCCGCAGCCCGCACCAGCCGGCTGAGGCGGCTGAACTGAATCAACGCGATGCGACCGCTCCGGGCGCATCGACGGCATCAGCGGGTGATGGGCTGCGCCCGATCATCCAGGCGCACAGCGCCGACACTGCCCCCGCGAACAGCACGTACATGCAGATCTGCCACGGCTCGCCGCCGCCCGATTTGAGCAATGCGGTCGCGATGATCGGCGTGATGCCCGAGGCGAAGATGCCCGAGAACTGGTAGACGAAGCTGATGCCCGTGTAGCGCACCTTCGCATCGAAGAGGTCACAGAACAGCGCCGCCTCGGGCCCGTACACCGAGGCATACAAAATGCCGAAGGGCACGATGATCGCGAGCCACACCAGCAGCACATTGCCCCCGCTGTGCGTCATGAGCCAGAAGCCGGGGAAGGCCGATACGGCGGTGATGAGCGACCCCCACATGTAGACCTTGCCGCGCCCCATCTTGTCGGAGAGCCGGCCGAAGAAGGGGATGAAGAAGATCATCACGATCGCCGCCGCCATCACTCCCAGCAGCGCATCGGTGCGGCTGATCTTGATGGTGCTGGTGAGGTAGTTGATCGAGAACACGCCGAAGATGTTGAAGAACACGCCGTCGATGTAGCGCGCGCCCATGCCCTTCAACACATTGCCCGGGTAGCGGCGGATCATGTCCATGAACGGAATGCGCAGCTCCGCGTTGCGCGCCTTCACGGCCGCGAACTCGGGCGTCTCCTGCACGTGCAGGCGGATGTACATGCCCACCAGCACCATCACGCCCGAGATGAGAAACGCGATGCGCCAGCCCCACGCCATGAACTGCTCGTCGGTGAGCAGCGACGACAGGAGCGCCACCACGCCCGACGCGAGGCACAGGCCAATGGCCAGCCCGATCTGCGGCAGCGATGCGTAGAAGCCGCGCTTGTCCTTGGGCGCGTACTCGTACGCCATGAGCACCGCGCCGCCCCATTCGCCGCCCAGGCCGATGCCCTGCGCCACGCGAAGCAGCAACAGCAGCACGGGCGCCGCGATGCCGATCTGCGCATAGGTGGGCACCAGGCCGATGAGGAAGGTGGCCACGCCCATGATCATCAGCGTGATGATGAGCATGCTCTTGCGGCCGATCTTGTCGCCGAAGTGGCCGAAGATCACGCCGCCCAGCGGCCGCGTGACGAAGCCCACCGCGAAGGTGGTGTAGGCCAGCAGCACCGACACCACCGGGTCGCTGCCCGGAAAGTACAGCTTGCTGAACACGATGCCGGCCACCACGCCGTACAAAAAGAAGTCGTACCACTCGATGGTGGCGCCCACCAGGGCGGAGATGACCACCCTGCGAATCGCTTTCTCGTCGGTTGCGCTCATGTGTTTGTCTCCAATGAGTTGTTGTTTGTCGCGGCGGCCTCTGCGGGCCTTTTTTCTTCGGGCCTTTTTCAGTTCGCCCTGGCGTCCTCTCTGATCAGGTCGACGGCCTTCTCGGCCATCATCACGGCGGGTGCGTTGGTGTTGCCCGACACCAGCGTCGGCATCGCCGAGCAGTCGATGACCCGAAGGCCTGCGATGCCGTGCACGCGAAGGCGCGCATCGACGACCGCGAGCGCATCGCTCCCCATGCGGCAGGTGCCGGTGGGGTGGAAGATGGTGGCGCCGTTGTTGCGGCAGAACTCGAGCAGGTCGTCGTCGCTCGCGGCCGCGGGGCCGGGCTTCACCTCGCGCTTCACGTAGGGGCGCATCGCGGGCGCATCGGCGATGGCGCGCGCGGCCTTCACGCCGGCCACGGTGGTCGCGCGATCCAGGTCCGTGGCCAGGTAGTTGGGCTGCATCTCGGGCGGCTCGGCCGCATCGAGCGAGCGGATGCGGATGTGCCCGCGCGACTCGGGCCGCAGCTGGCACACCGACATCGTGAAGCCCGAGTACGGATGCACCTTGCCGCCGGCCATGTCGGCCGAGAGCGTGGCGACGTGGAACTGGATGTCGGGCGTCGCGGCGACGGGGTTGCCGCGCTCGTCCTTCAGCGCGCGCATGAAGCAGCCGCCCTGGTTGATGCCCACGGCCAGCGGGCCGGTGCGGTGCATGAGCCACTCCATGCCCATGCCGATCTGCCCGGCCCAGGAGTTCAGCTGGTCGTTGGTGGTGATGGGTTTCGTGCACTCATAGCCGAGGCGGATCTGCAGGTGGTCTTGCAGGTTCTCGCCGACGCCGGCAAGGTCGTGCACGACGGGAACGCCGAAGCGATCGAGCAGCGCGCGCGGCCCGATGCCCGAGAGTTGCAGCAACTGCGGCGACTGGATCGAACCCGCCGACAGCAGCACCTCGGCGCGGCAGCGCGCGGTCTTCAATTCGCCGCCTTGCCGGTAGGTGATGCCGACCGCGCGGCGGCCTTCGAGCACGAGCTTGCCCGCGAGCGCATCCGTCTCGATGCGCAGGTTGGGGCGGTGCTTCGCGGGCGTGAGGTAGGCCTTGGCCGTGCTGCAGCGCCAGCCCTTGTGCGTGGTCAGCTGGTAGTAGCCCGCGCCTTCCTGCGCGGCACCGTTGAAGTCTTCGGTGCGCGGCACGCCGGTCTGCTGCGCGCCGCCGATGAAGGCCTCGATGAGCTCGTGCTTCGCTGCGATGTCCGACACCTTCAGCGGCCCGTCGCCGCCGTGGAAGGCATCGCCGCCGCGCTGGTTGCCTTCGGACTTGATGAAGTAGGGCAGCACGTCGTCGTAGCCCCAGCCTGCGTTGCCGAGCGCGGCCCAGTGGTCGTAGTCCTCGCGCTGGCCGCGGATGTAGATGAGGCCGTTGATCGCGCTCGATCCGCCCAGCGTCTTGCCGCGCGGCCAGTAGATGCGGCGGCCGTTCATGTTGGGGTCGGGGTCGGTCTCGAAGCGCCAGTTGTAGGTAGGGCTCCACATGGTCTTGCCGTAGCCGATGGGCAGATGGATCCAGAGCGACCGGTCGGGCGGGCCTGCTTCGAGCAGCAGCACGCGCGTGGCGGGGTCTTCGCTCAGCCGGCCCGCCAGCACGCAGCCGGCCGATCCGGCGCCGACGACGATGTAGTCGAACTCTTCATCACGCATGCAAGGCACCCGGGGAGTGGAACAATCGCTTCCGATCCGCCGCATCCTAGGTTATTGTTTTTCGGAACGCAATGTTCCATTTTTAAGGTTTACCCGCATGCCACGAGCCGCGCGCGCGCCTGTTGAAGTGATTCCTGCCCCTCCTGCGGTGCCTGCCGTCGAGGAGTCGGCCTCCGGTTCGTCTGCCGAGCGCAGCCTGCGGTTGCTGGCGCTGCTGGCCAATGAAGGCCGCGCGCTCACGCTCGCCGAACTGGCCGCGCAGCTCGGGTTGCCCAAGGGCACGGCGCACCGCATCTGCACGCAGTTGCTGGCGACGGGGTTCCTGGCGCGCGATGTGGACGAGCGCTCGTTCAGCGTCGGGCCTGCATTGCGCAAGCTCGCGTTCGATACGCTGAACCACGGTGTGGTGCGCGGGTTGCGGCACGAGGTGCTCTCGGAGCTCGTGCGCAAGGTGGGCGAGACCTGCAACCTCACCACGCTCGACGGGGCGCAGGTGCTGTACCTAGATCGCGTCGAGGCGCAATGGCCGCTGCGCCTCACGCTCGATGTGGGCTCGCATGTGCCGCTGCACTGCACCGCGAGCGGCAAGCTCTTTCTCGCTCAGATGCCCAAGCCGGCGCGCGATGCGTTCATCGACAACCTGCCGCTCGAACGCATGACGGCGAACACCATCACCAAGGCCGATGCGCTGCGTGCCGAGTGCGATGAGATCGCCAAGCGCGGCTATTCGCGCGATCGCGAGGAGTTCATCGCGGGGCTCGTGGCGGTGGCCGTGCCGGTGCGCGATGCGGCGGGCGAGGTGCGCGCGGCGCTTGCTGTGCATGCGCCTACGGCGCGGATGTCGATGGAGGATGCGGTCAAGCGCATCGATGCGCTGAAGGCGGCTGCGGGGAAGATGAGCGGGCTGCTTTGAGTGGCGGTTCGACGGTTCGGGGCGCGTGCGCAGGCCACCGGGTGCTCCCCTCCGCGAATGTCCCCCGGCCTGCGGCCTCCTCCTTGATTTCGCTGCGGGGAGCACCCGATGCCCTGCGCACGCCGGGCGCTGTCGTTGTGCGGGGCGATCAAGCGCTGCGGCGATCGAACGTGTGGCTCATTGTTCGTAGCAGATGTCCAGTCGGGTCAACGCGCCGTGGCTGTCGATGCGGTCGGCGCGGAAGTAATAGCGGCCGCGGTAGCTGTCCAGGTGAAGGGGCAGGGCGATGGGGTCGCCCCAGCTCGTCAGTGCGAAGCCTTGGTCGCGCAGCCATTGCAGCAGGGCGTTCAGGCGCTGGGGGTCTGCGTCTGCGCGGATGTCGGCGTCTGCGGGGGGTGTGCCTTGCGGGTCTTGCTGCCATCGCGCGAAGCTGCCGAGCAGCGTGAAGGCATGGCCTTGTGCGCGCAGGGCGTCGAGCAGCTCGGCGGTGGCTTGCAGGTCGATGCGCTCGCGCTGTTTGCGGAAGACCAATGCGTATTCGTGGCGCCGGTCGGTGCGGGCATCGGCATCGATTTCTTCGCTCTCGTGCGGATAGATGAGCACGCGCTCTTCTTCCATGACGAAGAGCGAACCCAGGATGCGCGCGAGGTCGAAAGCGAGGGGCAGCACGCGGTCGCCGAGGTGGATGTTTTCCACCATCGCGATGCAGGCCCCGCCTTCGCGCAGGCTCGCGCGGACGCGGTAGAAAACATCGCGCAGGCCGTCGAGGTGTTGCGCGTAGCTCTGGCTGTCGTAGAGCTGCGAAGCCGCGGGCGCACCGGGCCAGCGGCAGCCGAAGTAGGGCACGTTGGTGAGGCACAGGTCGAAGGGCGGCACGCCGTCGAGCGCATCGCACGAGCCGTGCAGGAGCGTGGTGCCCTGCGTGAAGTCATGACGCGTCAGCCGCTCGCGGATGAGGTCGATGCGGCCTGCATCGACCTCGCAACCTGAAGCCGATCGGCCTTCGAGACGCGCCGCCAGCAAGGTCGTGCCGAAGCCCGCGAACGGATCGAACACCGTCTCGCCCGGCTGCGAGAACTGCCGCACGAAGGGCAGCATCTGCTCGACCCATCCGCAATCTCGCCCGGCCATCGGGTCGCGTGCGCGCAGGTCGTCGGGCAGCCGGTAGCGCGGCGATTCGTGGTCGAGCATCAACCAGCTGTGACTAGGCATGGGCCAAGCCTTGTTCGGTGCGGGTGTCGAGCAGCACGTCGTGCCCCGGCTCCCAGCCGGCGCAGAGCTGGCCGTCCGCGAAGTAGACGAGCTTGTAGATGTCGCCGGTCGCGTGGCGTTCGTGCATGGCGCCGTAGTCGGCGCTCTCGAAGACGACGTTCAGCCCGCTCGCGGTGCACAGGCGCAGGTTCCAGAAGTAGTAGCCCTCGGTGAGGCTCTCGAGGGTCCATCCGCGCGAGACTTCGGGGTCGTCGAGGCAGGCGGTCAGCAATGCGTCCATCGACACGCGCTCGGCGCGCAGGTAGCGCGCGGTGGCGTTGTCGCGGTAGCCGTCGTCCAGGCGCGAGAACTCGCGGAAGACGACGGTGCCGGCGCCGCATCGCTGCGCCCATGCGAGGTAGGCGGCCACGTCCTGCGGCAGCGCGACGCCGCTGCGCTGCAGGATGCACACGAGGCGCAGTGGAACGGCATCGGCAAGGTGCCGCGCGGTGCGCTCGAACACGGCCTGGTCGCCGATCGCCACCTCGGGGCGGAACCGCATGATGTGTTGATTGATGGCGCCGTCGTGGTGATGGCGGGACAGCTCCAGCCAGCTCAGGCCGAAGCTCTGCAGCGCGTGCCGCAGCACCTCGCCTTGCGGTGCGGCGAAGCCGGCGCCGTTGGTGTAGAGCACGCGGTCTTCGATGGCCGGGCCGTCGCTTTCGCTCGCGGTCAGCGTGGCCAGGAGCCGGAGCATCCAGTCGGCATCGTCGCTCGTCTCCAGACCCGAGAGCGACCACGAGAGCGGCACGCCGCGCAGGGCGCGCAGTGCATGCGAGAGGCCATCGAAGTAATCGGGCGTGGGCCGCAGCCGCGAGGCCGGCGTTCCGCCCTCGGTCTTGCGCAGGTTCTCCGAGCAGAAGCTGCAGCGCGCCGAGCAGGGCCGCACCGATGCATACGGCGTGAAGGTGATGGGCTGCGCAAAGCGCCGCTCGGCGCCGCCGATGGTGTGGGTGTGCCAGCGCGCGGTTTCTTGCAGGGGCGGTGCGCGACGGATCACCTGGCCCACCGATGCGCGCAGCCGCTCGAACAGTGGCGAGCCCGCGCTGCGCGGCAGGTCCGCAAGGGCAACTTCAAGGAGATTGGCAGGGCGCATGGCGGGCGTGGGGAGAGGGCGAAAATCGCAGCACCCGCAACGATACGACAGCGCCGCCGCCGATTGGGAAATAGCGCGCAATCTGGTAGAACCGCCTCATGCGCAACTCCCTCGTCCTCATCCCGCTCCTGTTCGCCGCGCTGGCCGCGAATGCGGACGTGGTGCGCTGCACCGATGCCAACGGGAAGATCTCGTACACCGACGGCAAGTGCCCGTCGGACAGCAAGCAGTCGCGGCAGGTGGCGATCGACGAGACGCCGCCGCCGCCGGTTCCCATGCCGAGGCCGCAGGCCGAGGCGTCGCGCCAGCCGACCTACACGCCACCGCCGGTCACCGCGCCGTCGGGCCCGGCCATCATCCCGCGCAACCCCGTCGCCGAGGCGCCGCCGACCGACCCGCCGGTGTACATCCTCGGGCCCGATCCTTACTACGACGGACCGCAGCGCCACGCCAACCGTCCGCCCCGCGCGAGCGATCCGGGGCCGCCGCCCGGGCAGCGGCCGTGCCAGAACCTCGCGGGCATCAAGCGCGGCAACTGCTGAAGACCGGCAGGCCGAGAGGCCACGCTTCCCATTCCATGACCCTTCCCGCGCCTGCCGCAACGTCCGTACACCCGCGCCACTGGACCATCCATTGCGACGGCAGCGCCATGCCCAACCCGGGCCGCATGGGCATCGGCGCGGTCCTCACGCAGCCCGACGGCACGCGTCACACGCTGTCGCTGGCCACGCACACGACCGGGTGCAACAACGAGGCCGAGCTGCGCGCGCTCACGCTCGCGCTGCGGGAAGCGCGAGACCGCGGCGCCAGCGCCGTGGTGGCGTACAGCGACAACAGCATCCTGGTCGAGCAGCTCGGCGCGGCCGACGCCCGGCCGATCGCGCGGCTGGCGCCGCTCTACGACGACGCGCGCGCACTGCTCGGCACGTTCGACGAAGCCCGCGTGCAATGGATTCCGCGCCATCGCAATGGCGAGGCCGACGCATTGGCGCGCGCCGCGCTCGGCGCGGGGCCGAAGCCGCCGCCCAAGCCCTGGAAAAAGCGGCGTTAGAAAGCGGCGTTAAAAGGCGGCGTTAAAAGGCAGCGTAGAAAGCGCCGGTACCGAGGTCCTTATCATTCGGGTCGTTCCCGAACCACAGACTCCCATGACCGAAGAAACAACCCGTCCGCCCCTTCCCGACCGTCTCTGCACCGATGCGCGCAGCCCGCACCACGTGGCGGCCGTCTTCGAATTC
This sequence comes from Variovorax sp. AC194, assembly GCF_979257995.1. Lineage (NCBI taxonomy): Bacteria > Pseudomonadati > Pseudomonadota > Betaproteobacteria > Burkholderiales > Comamonadaceae > Variovorax > Variovorax sp. AC194. The sequence continues at coordinate 2,144,359 of NZ_OZ409823.1, forward strand.
CCCATCGGCATCCGCTTCAACGGCAAGGAGCGGCTGGACGTGGAGGAGTACTGCATCAGCGAAGGCTGGATCAAGGTGCCGGCAGGCAAGGCGGTGGACCGCAAGGGCTACCCGCTGCTGCTCAAACTCAAGGGCACGGTCGAGGCGTACTACCGCTGAAGCCAGCCCTCAGCCCCTCAGCCCTTCATCGCCACTGCAGCAACAGCGACCACGGCTGGCGGCTCATGTGGCGGTCGATGCAGCCGGCCGCGCCAGGCGTGCATCCCTCGGGCCGGTAGCTCGGATCCAGCAGCCGCGTGCCGGGCGCGAACGCCAGGCGCCGCAGGGTGACCGACTGGATCACGTTGCCGCCCACGGTGTCGAAGCCCGTGGCATCCACGCCCACCACCACATCGCAATGCATCGGCAGCGCATCGCCGCCCGTGGGGCGCGCGGCCAGCACTTCGCCGATGCGCTCGAAGGTGTCGTAGCCTGCGCCCGCGCCGCGCGCCTGGCAGACGAGGTCGCCCACGCGCGGCGGCGTGCGCATGAGGTCGCAGGCGCGCATCGCGTAGGGGGTCGCGCGGCCTGCCGCTTCCTCGATGCCGGCGCGCCACGCGGCGCCCGCGTAGTCCGCATGCGCTTCGGAGAAAACGAATTCGTCCGCACCGAGGCCGGCGCGCTGCGCGAGCCAGCTGATGAAGGCGGCCGACCACGGCGCATCGATCACCGCGGCGCGGCTCAATGCGGCGTCGATGGACTGCGGCTCCGAGGCGTCGGGCGCCGCATCGGGGTCGGTGCCGCGAAGGCGCACGCCGGTGGCTTTCCAGTAGCCGAGCACGCGCTGCCAGGGCGCGAGGTCTTGTGCGGTGGCGCGAAAGTCCTCGGCCTCCCAGGCGCCCGCGTAGGTGAGGCGGCCCTCGGCGTCCATGGTCTGCGCGCCGAAGGCCTGGTGCTCCTGCTGGGCGAAGGTGGCCATCGCGAGTGCGCGGGAGGGTGGTGGAACGTTGGTGGCGGTGTCCAGGCACGCTGCGGCCGACGCGCTGGCGGGCACCGCGAGCCACAGGGCCAGCGCGCCGATGGCCAGTGCGGCGCGCCAGGGCAAGGATGCGGAGGTGTCGGACTGCGGCATGTGGCGCCGAGCATAGCCCGGGCGATGCCGGCGCTGGCGTCGCGCCGCCCGAAGGCCCGCGCCGAAAGCGGGGCGCAAGAAGGGCGCGCGCCTGCCGCAGTCACCCCAGCAGGCTCAGGAGCGAGCGCAGCACGCTCACCGTGGCCAGCGCGATCAGCAGGTTCAGCACGTGCTTCCTGAACTGCTCGGGCGACACGCCCTTGAACGAGCGCTGCCCCCACCAGATGCCCGCGAGCATCGCGGGCGCGAGCCACACCGCCCACTTGAGCGTGTTCGGCCCCAGCAGGTTGCCCGATCCATGCGCGGACGACGGCATGAGCGCGGCGGCGACGAGCGACACCGCATCGCTGAACAGCAGCAGCGCGATGAGCGTCGCGCGCAGTGCGGCGGGCGCCATCTTCGCGGTGCTCAGCAGCACGGCGATGGCGATGCCGCCGATGGCCGCCACGCCGTTGATGAAACCCGAGGCCAACCCCGCCGCGAGCCGCACGCCGCGCGTGGGCACGAGCGTGACGTGCGCGCCGCCGCGCAGCAGCAGCGCAGCCGCCATCAGCAGCGCGCCGATCAGAAGGCGCAGCGGCGTCTCCGGCAGCCATGCAAGCAGCGCCACGCCGAGCGGAATGCACAGGAGGTTGCCCACCATCAGCCAGCTGAGCCAGGACATGTCGACATCGCGCGCGATGCCGCGCAGCTGGCTCAGGCTCGCGAGAATTTCGAGCATGAAGATGGCCGGCACCACGAGCGCGGGCGACACCACCAGCGACAGGCCCGCCACCGTGATCGCCGAGAAGCCGAAGCCCGCGAAGCCGCGCACGATGCCGGCTGCGAACACCACACAGAGGCTGTAGGCAAGCAGGGCCGGCGCGAGCGGCGGCACCAGCAGCTCGGCCGCCGTCATCCCTCGAAGAGCGGCAGCAGCTTCAGGCGCTGCACCTTGCCCGAAGGCCCGCGCGGCAGGTCGGTGACGAAACGGTAGTGGCCCGGCGTCTTGTAGCGGCCGAGCGCGGTGGCGCTGAAGGCGCGCAGCTCGTCCTCGGTGCAGGCGCAGCCTTCGCGCAGCACGATGCACACGCCGATCTCCTGGCCGTAGTGGCGGTCGGGCACGCCCACGGCCGCGGCCTCGAGCACGGCGGGGTGCTGCAGCAGCGCCTCGTCGATCTCGCGCGGGGCGATGTTCTCGCCGCCCTTGATGATCAGCTCCTTGATGCGGCCGGTAACGAAGAAGAAACCGTCCGCGTCGCGGTGGCCGAGGTCGCCGGTGCGCAGCCACCCGTCGGGCGTGAAGCTCGCACGCGTGGCCTCGTCGTTCTTGTAGTAGCCGAGCATCACGTTCGGCCCGCGAATGACCAGTTCGCCGGTCGTGCCGTCGGGCACGGCCGCAAGCTGCGCATCGACCACACCGGCCATGCAGCCCGAGGCACGGCCGACCGATCCGAGCTTGCGCGCAGCCGGGTCCATCGGGTTGGAGAACGACGGCGCGGCCGTTTCGGTCAGACCCATGGTCTCGACGATGCCGATGCCGAACATCTGCTCGAACGCGCGGTGGTGTTCGGGCGGCAGCGCCGCCGAGGCCGAGCGGCAGAAGCGGATGGCCAGCGTCTGCGCGAGCGGCGGCTTCGTGCCTTCGAGCAGGTACGAGATCATCGTGGGCACCACGTTGATCCAGCTGCACTGCGTGAGCGTCGCCTGTTCCCAGAAGCGGCCGGCCGAGAACTTCGGCGGCATCGCGAGGCTGCCGCCGTGCGCGAGCGGCGCGAGCATGGTCACGGCGAAGGCGTTGATGTGATAGAGCGGCAGCACCGCGAGCACGCGGTCCGCGCGCTTGAGCGCGTGCTCGGCGCTGATGGCGTGCGCATTGGCCGCGAGGTTGCGCTGCGAGAGCATCACGCCCTTGGGCATGCCGGTGGTGCCGGAGGTGTACATCAGCAGCGCGACGGCATCGGGTGCCGGCGGCGGCGCATCGGCCGCGGCGTCGGTTTCGCCGGGCAGCGTCTCGGCTTCCGGGTCGACCACGATCACCGTTACCGGCCGCTCGAAGGCCTGCACCATCTCGCGCACACGCGCTTCCCACTCGGGCGCCACGCAGACCACGCGACAGTCCGAATGCGTGAGCACGTAGCGCATCTGCTCGGGCTGCGACAGCAGGTTGACCGGGTTCACGCAGTAGCCCGCGTGCATCGCGCCCAGCAGCAGGCGCAGCGTCTGCAGGCCGTTGGGCATGACGACGGAAACCGTCTCGCCGGGCGTTGCGCCGTGCCGCGCCAGCACGCCCGCCACGCGACGGCAGCCGCGCGCAAGCTCGCCGTAAGTGATGTGGCGCTCGCTCTCGGTGCTGCGGGCGTACACCGCGTGCGGCTGCAACGCGGCCTGGCGCTCGATCAGCGCGTGGACGGTGGAGGCCGAGGCCGTCTCGCCGCTCATTTCGCTCCGTGCTTGGCGAAGTACGCGCCGAAGATCTCGTCCTCGCTCGGCACCCTCTCCGGAATCGGCCGCGACACGCGCGTGATGTTCAGGTAGTGCCGGTAGTTCATGTTGTCGGAGAAGTTGTTCTTGCCCCAGGTGCCGCAGCCCATCGAGAGCGAGAAGGGCAGGCCGTTGTCGAAGCTGCCGCCGGTGGCGATGCAGTGCGCCTGGTCGACGATCACGCGCGACACCGGGAGCGTGAGGCCCAGCGTGGTCGCGCGTTCGGGCACGGCGCTGTGCAGGCCGACCGAGTGGCCCGCGCCCTCGTAGGCGTAGATGCGCTCGACCGTGGCGGCCGCTTCGTCGAAGTCGCGCGCGGCGTAGATGGCGAGCACGGGGCTGAGTTTCTCACCCGAGAACGGATGGTCGTGGCCCACGCCGTCTTCGGCCACCATGAGGATGCGCGGGTCGGTGGCCGCAATGGCGAGCCAGCCGTCGCGGTTGGCGCCATCGAGTTCTGCGGCGCGTTCCGCGATGGTGCGCGCCGACTGGCCGATGACGGCGGCCGAGAGCTTGCCCTCGGGCCACATCAGCGATTGCAGCGTGGCCTTCTGCGCGGCCGCGAGCATGACGGCGCCGCGGTCCTTGAGCGCGGCGAGCATCGAGGCGCGCACCGCATCGACGATCACCAGGCTGTTCTCCGACGAGCAACTGGTCGCGTTGTCGAAGGTCTTGGAGCGCACGATGCGCTCGGCCGCCGCGTGCACGTCGGCCGTTTCATCGACGATGCCCGCCACGTTGCCCGCGCCCACGCCGAAGGCCGGCGTGCCGCTGGCATACGCGGCGCGCACGTTGGCCTGCGAGCCGGTCGCCACCACGAGGTCGCACAGGCGCATCAGCTCGGCCGTCGCCTGCTTGTTGATCGGCAGCGGCAAGAGCTGCACCAGGTCGCGCGGCGCGCCGATGCGGTCGAACTGTGCGTGGATGAATTCGATGAGCCGCGCCGCCGTCGACCAGCCCTTGGGCGAGGGCGCGACGATGACCGCGTTGCGGCCCTTGAGCGCATTGATGATCTTGTTGGCCGGCGTCGCGCCCGGGTTGGTCGAGGGGGTGACTGCGCACACCACGCCCACGGGCCGCGCGATTTCCACGATGCCGCGCGCCGGGTCTTCGCCGATCACGCCGACCGAGCGCGCGCCGTGCAGGTCGCGCAAGAGGCCGAAGGTCTTGCGGTAGTTCTTGCGGACCTTGTCCTCGACGTTGCCCACGCCGGTGTCGGCCACGGCCAGCTCGGCCAGCTCGCGGTTGCGCGCCGGCTCGATGATGGCCCAGCCGGCCGCGACCACGGCGGTGTCGACCTGTTCCTGCGACCAGGTTTCGTAGATGCGCTGCGCGGCGCGTGCGCGCGCCACGAGTTCGGCGATGGGGGAGGAAGAGGGGGGCGAATGTTCCATGGTCTTCAAGAGGGCTTGCGTTGCGTATTCAGTCGGGGACCACCGCGGAACCGGCTTTGCCGGGCCGCTGGTGTTGCCCCCGGTAGGGGGAAGGCGCGCGCGACACGAAGTGCGCATCGCCTGGGGGTGAGCCTCAGTCCACTTTGATGTGGGCTTCTTTCGCGAGCTTCTGCCAGCGCACGAGCTCGGTCGTCACGACCTTGCCCAGTTGCTCGGGCGTGCCGCCGACGCCTTCGCTGCCTTGCGCCAGCAGCTTCTCGCGGATCTCGGGCTCTTTCACCACGGTGTTGATCACGCGGTTGAGCTTGTCGATGGCGGGCTGCGGTGTCTTGGCGGGCACGAACACGGCGTACCACGAGTCCACGTCGAAGTCGGGAATGCCGGCCTCCTGCATCGTCGGCACGTCGGGGAAGGCGGCGCTGCGCTTGGTGGTGGAGACCGCGAGCGCCTTGAGCTTGCCGGCCTTCACGAACTGCGCGGCCGCGGGAATCGACACCCACAGGAGCGGCACCTGCCCGCCCATCACGTCGGTCACGGCCGGGCCACCGCCGCGGTAGGGGATGTGCGTCATCTGCGTGCCGGTGCGCAGCTTCAGGAGCTCGCCCGCCAGGTGCCCGGGCGAGCCGTTGCCCACCGACGCGAAGGAAATGCTGTCGGGCTTGGCCTTGGCCAGCGCCACGAGCTCGGCCACGGTGTTCGGTGCGAACTGGTTGTTGGCCACCAGGATCTGCGGCAGCGAGGCGACGAGGCCGACCGGCGCGAAGTCCTTCGCGGTGTCGAAGCTCAGCTTGGTGTAGATGGCCGGGTTGATGGTGTGCGAGGAGAGCGTGAAGAGCACCGTGTAGCCATCGGGCGCGGACTTGGCCACGACCTCGGTGCCGATGGAGCCGGCCGCGCCGCCGCGGTTGTCGATCAGCACCTGCTGGCCCAGGAGCGTGGAGAAGCGCTCCTGCACGATGCGCGCGATCACGTCGGTGCCGCCGCCGGGCGGGTAGGGCACGATCAGCCGGATCGGCTTGTTCGGGTAGTCGCTGCCGCTCTGGGCTTGCGCTGCGAAGGGCGCGGCCAGCGTCGAGAGCAATGCGGTGGCCAGCAGCCCGGCGCGCAGCCAGGGGGCGAGGAACGGGGTCATTCGAGTCTCCTTCTCTTTGTGGTGGATATCGGCAGCGCGCTCGCGCGGTAGCCCAGCGTCACGCTCGCATCGCGCGCGCAGGCCATGAGACGGTCGGCCAGGCCCCGCGCCTGCGTGCGCGCGAAGCGGATCGAGGGCACGCTCATGCCGACGGCCGCGACCGCTTCGCCGCGCGCGTTGAACACGGGCACGCCCAGGCCGCAGACGCCCAGGCGCCATTCCTCGCGGTTCTCCGCGTAGCCGCGGGCGCGCGTGCGTTCGAGTTCGAGAAGGAGCGCATCGAAGTCGGTGATGCTGTTCTTCGTGTGGGCCGCCAGCGTGCCGAAGCGCTCGTGCAGCGCGGGCACGGTGGGTGCCGACGCGGCCAGCAGCGCCTTGCCCGACGCCACGCAGTAGGCCGCGGCCCGGCCACCGATTCGGGAGTAGGCGGCCACCGGCAGGGGGCTGTCGAACTTGTCGAGGTAGACGATCTCGGCGCCGTCGAGCACCGCCAGGTGGATGGTCTCGCCCGTCCGCTGCGCAAGCGCCGCCAGGTGCGGGCGCAGCAGCGCGCCGACGTCGGCCGCATCGGCCACCAGCGCACCCAGCTCGAACAGGCGCAGGCTCGGCCGGTAGGCGCTGGTGTCCGGGTCCTGCACGGCCCAGCCGCAATCGACCAGCGTCTGCAGCGTGCGGTGCGCGTTGCTGCGCGCCATGCCGAAAGCCTGTGCCAGGTCGGTGACGCGGCAGGGGCGTTGCTGGCGCGTCATCCATTCGATGGCGGCAAGACCTTTGGCGAGCGTGGAATCCATGAGACTTTCAGAAGTGTTCCAAATATCGGAACACCGTTCCCGGATGTGGAACCCAATGTAAGAACCATGGGCGCCCTTTGTCAATCAGGGACTTGGATGTAATCCAAAACGTCTCAGCCTTTACGTCCGCCTTGCTTCAACGCCGGTGGCGCCCCGCCATGAGGTCGATCACCTCGCGAAAGATGGTGTTGCCGGTGGACGTGGCCAGGTCGAGCACGTGGCTGCGGCTGTAGTACGGGCTCAGGTCGAGCCCGACGCCGATGCCCGCGATCTCGATATCGCCGCGCTGCTCCTGGCGCGCGACCACGTCGCGCAGGTGGTGGTCCAGGTAGTGCGCGTCGTTCGCGAGATGGGTGGCGCTGTCCATCGGCGAGCCGTCGGAAATCACGAGCAGCAGCTTGCGCGCCTCGGGGCGCAGGCGCAGGCGCTGGCACGCCCAGTCGACTGCCTCGCCGTCGATGCCTTCGCGGAACAGGTCGGCCTTCAGCAGCGCGGCCATCGCGGGGCGCGCGCGCCGCCATGGCGTGGCCGCGGCCTTGAAGACGAGGTGGCTGCGCTCGTTGAGGCGGCCCGGATGCAGCGGCTTGCCGGCGCGCACCCACTCGCGCTGCGGGCGGCCGCCGGTCCACGCGCCGGTGGTGAAGCCCAGCACCTCGCTGGTCACGCCCGCCTGCTCGAGCGCGCGTGCGAACACATCCACCATCATCGCGACCGATTCGGCGTGCTCCTTCATCGAGCCCGAGCAGTCGATGAGAAAAGTCACCATGCAGTCGGCCACCGGCTCCATGCGCTCGGTGCGAAAGAGGCGCCGCTCGGTCGGCGAGGCCACGAGCTGCGCGAGGCGGCGGCCGTCGATGAGGCCTTCTTCCTGCCCGCCGTCCCAGCCGTCGCGCGTGGGGTCCGCGAGCAGCGCGCGCAGTTCGCGGGCGAGGCGCGCGATGTTCACCCCCTGCGCGGCGATGCGGCGGTCGAGTTTTTCGCGGTGGTCGGCGAGCACTTCCTTGCGCGCGAGCGTGGCCGCGTCGTGCTCGCGGTCGTAGGCGGTCGTGAAGACGCGGTAGGCGCCGCCCGCCTCGTCGATCACCGCGCTGCGGCCCGATTCGGCCGTGGTGAAGCGCTCGATGATCTCGCGGTCCATGTCGGCCACGAGCATGAACACGCTGCGCTTGTCGTCCACGTGCGGGTCGCGCGCGTCGGGGCTTTCTTCGCCGGCCTCGTGCAGCATCGCGGCGACGGTGCGCGCGATGGCGAGCGCGTGCACGGCGTAGGCGGCCTGGTCCGCGCGGTCACGGCGCAGGCCCGCGAGCGCATGGCCGATCAGCGGCGCGAGATGGAAGCGCGTGGCTTCGAGCATGTCTTCGGTTTCCTCCACCACCTGCTGGCCGCTCACGCGCGCGCGGCAGATCTGTGCGATCGCATAGAGCAGCAGCCCGCGCGCGGTGTCGGTCAGGCCCGAGTGGTGGAAGGCGAGCGACCACTGTTCGTGGCGGTGCCGCAGGTTGTGGCGCATGCCGGCCATGACCTCGGGCGCGAGCGCTTCGACGCGGAACTGCTCGAGCATTTCGAAGAGCATGCGTTCGACCGGCTCTTCGGGGCGAAGGCTTTCATGCAGGGCCGCATCCGAAACCGTGAGCCGCAATGCGAGCCCATCGGCCACGCCGCGGAACGAGGCGAAGTCGTCGGTGTCGGCCGAGGGATGCAGGTGCGGCGCGAACCACGGCAGCGCCACGCGCCCGCGGTGCAAGCGCTTGCCGCGAAAGTGCAGGTCGCGCTCGCCGCTGAAGGCCCGCACCACGCCCGCGCAGAGCTCGGCGACCTGCTCCTCCTGCCGCACGCGGCGCTGGGCATCACTCATACAAGTGGGTGTTTGGAACGATAAAAACCAAGCCGTTCACGCTGAGCTTGTCGAAGCGCTGCGCGAGGCTTCGACAAGCTCAGCCCGAACGGTTCTTGGAGATTGGCAGCAAGTCCACATCATGCGGAACGGCCGAGCTGGTGCGACTCCGCAAGCTCCTGGTCGAAGCAGCGCTGGAAGTATTCCGCCACCAAAGGCCGCTCGGCGTCGTCGCACTTGTTGACGAACGAGAGCCGGAACGCGAGCGCCGGGTCCTTGAAGATCTCGACGTTCTCGGCCCAGGTGATGACGGTGCGCGGCGACATCAGCGTGGAAAGGTCGCCCGCCGCGAAGCCCTTGCGCGTGAGGTCGGCCACGGCCACCATCGCCGCGACGAGCTTGCGGCCCGCATCGTCGGCCAGAGAGGGCACGCGCGCCTGCACGATCGCGATCTCTTCATCGGCGGGCAGGTAGTTGAGCGAGGCGACGATGTTCCAGCGGTCGATCTGCGCATGGTTGAGCCGCTGCGCGCCGTGGTAGAGGCCGTTGAGGTTGCCCAGGCCCACCGTGTTCGCGGTGGCGAAGAGGCGAAAGAACGGATGCGGCCGCAGCACCTTGTTCTGGTCCATCAATGTGAACTTGCCGTCGCGCTCCAGGATGCGCTGGATGACGAACATCACGTCGGGCCGGCCCGCGTCGTACTCGTCGAAGATGAGTGCGACAGGACGCTGCAGCGACCACGGCACGATGCCTTCCTGGAATTCGGTGACCTGCTGGCCTTCGCGCAGCACCACGGCGTCCTTGCCCACGAGGTCCAGGCGGCTGATGTGGCCGTCCAGGTTCAGGCGCACGCAGGGCCAGTTCAGGCGCGCGGCCACCTGCTCGATGTGCGTCGACTTGCCGGTGCCGTGCAGGCCCTGCACCATCACGCGCCGGTCGCGCGTGAAGCCCGCGAGGATCGCGAGCGTCACGTCGGGGTTGAAGCGGTAGACGGCATCGACCTCGGGCACGTGGTCATCGCGCTCGGTGAAGGCGGGCACCTGCAGGTCGGTGTCGATGCCGAACACCTCGCGCACGCTCAGCATCCGGTCGGGTCGCAGGTCTGCGGTATCGGTCACGGTGGGCTTTCGAAAGATAGGGATCAGGCCGAGGCGCGGTCGTTGCCCGCGTCGGTGTCGATGCGGCTCAATGCGAGCGCGGCGCGTTGCAGCGCGGGCAGCAGCGTCTTTGCCTTGGCGGCGTCGAGCCGCATGATCGGCGCCTGCACCGCGATGCACAGGTTCGAGGGCGCCTCGTCGCCCGAGGGCACCAGTGCGGCGATGCAGAGGAGGCCTGGAAGGAACTCCTCGTTGTCGATCGCGAAGCCGTCCTTGCGCACGCGCTGCACTTCCTTCTCGAGCGCGGCGGGGTCGGTGAGCGTCTTGGCGGTGTAGGTTTCGAGCGGCGCGTTGGAGAGCAGGCGGCGGCGCTGTGCCGCGCTCATCTGCGAGAGAAAGATCTTGCCGCTGGCCGAGCAATGCACCGGCACGCGCGAACCCGGGTGCAGGTAGAAGCGCAGCGGCGCGGCGGTCTCCACGCGGTCCAGGTACACGACCTCGCTGCCCGAGAGCGAGGTGAGGTTGCAGCTCTCGCCGATCTCCTCGCCCAGCTGGCGCAGCACCGTGTGGCGCGCGCCGTGCAGGCTGTCGTTGAAGAGCAGGTTCTCCGACAGGCGCCGCAGCCGCGTGCCGATGCCGTAGTGGCGCCCGTCGCCTTCGCGCTGCAGGAGCCCCGCGCCTTCGAGCTGCTGCAGCATGCGGTGCAGCGTGGGCTTGGGCATGCCGGTCTCTTCGACGAGGCCTTGCAGCGAGTAGCGCTGGTCCTTGGCGGCCATGACTTCGAGCAGGCCGAACAGGCGCATGGTGGGCGTGTCGCCCGCCGGTTCGGTTGCTTCCGGCGAAACGCCGAGGGAAAGGCCTTTGACGATCTTCATGCGGCGGATCATAGTTGTTTTACAAAAAACAAGACAAGGCGTACCGATTTTTGTAAATTGTTTGACGCCGGCGCCTTGCCGTCCTATATTCCGCCGGAAAGAAATTCGGAACAAGCGGTTCCGACTTTTTGAGCTGCAGCATTCGCCCGACCCCGCCCCATTCCTATCAGGAGACGCTTCCATGAGCCAGAAGAAACCCACCGCACCCGCCCGCGAAGCCGTCACCGGCGTGCAGAAGATGACCCCTTCCGAGGCCTTCGTCGAGACCATGGTCGCCAACGGCGTGACCGACATCTTCGGCATCATGGGCTCGGCCTTCATGGACGCGATGGACATCTTCGCGCCCGCCGGCATCCGCCTGATTCCGGTGGTGCACGAGCAGGGCGGCGCGCACATGGCCGACGGCTATGCGCGCGTCTCGGGCCGCCATGGCCTGGTGATCGGGCAGAACGGCCCCGGCATCAGCAACTGCGTGACCGCGATCGCGGCCGCCTACTGGGCACACAGCCCGGTCGTGATGATCACGCCCGAGACCGGCACCATGGGCATGGGCCTGGGTGGCTTCCAGGAGGCCAACCAGCTGCCGATGTTCCAGGAGTTCACCAAGTACCAGGGCCATGTGAACAACCCCAAGCGCATGGCCGAGTACACGGCGCGCTGCTTCGACCGCGCCATCTCCGAGATGGGCCCGACGCAACTCAATATTCCGCGCGACTACTTCTACGGCGAGATCACCACCGAGATTCCCAAGCCCATGCGCGTGGAGCGCGGCGCGGGCGGCGAGAACAGCCTGAACGCCGCGGTCGAACTGCTGGCCTCGGCCAAGTTCCCGGTGATCCTCTCGGGCGGCGGCGTGGTGATGGGCGATGCGGTCGAGGAATGCAAGGCCCTGGCCGAGCGCCTCGGCGCCCCGGTGGCCAACGGGTACCTGCGCAACGACTCGTTCCCCGCGAGCCATCCGCTCGCCGCGGGCCCGCTCGGCTACCAGGGCTCCAAGGCCGCGATGAAGCTCATCGCGCAGGCCGACGTGGTGCTCGCGCTCGGCTCGCGCATGGGCCCGTTCGGCACGCTGCCGCAGCACGGCATGGACTACTGGCCGAAGGACGCGAAGATCATCCAGGTCGAGGCCGACCACACCAACCTCGGGCTGGTCAAGAAGATCACCGTGGGCATCCACGGCGACGCGAAGGCCACCGCCAAGGAGCTGCTCAAGCGCCTGCAGGGCAAGACGCTCGCGTGCGACGCCAACAAGGCCGAGCGCGCCGACAAGATCAAGAGCGAGAAGGCCGCGTGGGAAAAAGAGCTCGACGAGTGGACCCACGAGCGCGACCAGTTCAGCCTCGACGCCATCGAAGAAGCCAAGGGCGAGAAGACGCCGACGGGCGGCAGCTACCTGCACCCGCGCCAGGTGCTGCGCGAGCTGGAGAAGGCCATGCCGCCGCGCGTGATGGTCTCCACCGACATCGGCAACATCAACGCGATTGCCAACAGCTACCTGCGCTTCGAGGAGCCGCGCAGCTTCTTCGCGCCGATGAGCTTCGGCAACTGCGGCTACTCGCTGCCCACGATGATCGGCGCCAAGTGCGCCGCGCCCGACCGCCCGGCCGTGGCCTACGCCGGTGACGGCGCCTGGGGCATGAGCATGTCGGAAATCATGACGGCGGTGCGCCACGACATTCCGGTGACCGCCGTGGTCTTCCACAACCGCCAGTGGGGCGCGGAGAAGAAGAACCAGGTGGACTTCTACAATCGCCGCTTCGTCGCGGGCGAGCTCGAGAGCGAGAGCTTCGCGGGCATCGCCAAGGCGATGGGCGCCGAGGGCATCGTGGTCGACAAGCTCGAAGACGTGGGCCCCGCGCTCAAGAAGGCCATCGACATGCAGATGAACGAGGGCAAGACCTGCGTGATCGAGATCATGTGCACCCGCGAGCTGGGCGACCCGTTCCGCCGCGACGCGCTCTCCAAGCCGGTGCGCTTCCTGGACAAGTACAAGGACTACGTCTGACCGAATCGCTGCTCACGCTGAACGCCGGGTCGTCGTCGATCAAGGTCGCGCTGTTCGCGGCGGCCGGCGAGGGTGACGGCGATGCCTTGCCGGCCGCGCGCTGGTCGGGGCAGGCCGATGGGCTCGGCACCGGACTGAAGGCGCGGCTGCGCGTTCGCGATGCAGAGGGGCGCACGCTGCACGACGCGGCGCTCGATAGCGACCGGCGCTCGCACCAGGGCGCGCTCGCCGCGCTGCTCGAATGGCATGCGCAGCAGGGCGACGGCGATCGCATCGCCGCGGTCGGCCATCGCATCGTGCATGGCGGCGTCAACTTCGTGGCGCCGGTGCGCATCGACGATGCGGTGCTCGCCGAGCTGGCCGCGCTCGAGGCGCTCGCGCCGCTGCACCAGCCGCACAACCTGGCGGGCGTGCGCGCCGCGATGAAGGCGTTCGACGGCGTGCCGCAGGTGGCGTGCTTCGACACCGCTTTCCATTCGACGCAGACCGAGGTCAATCGCCGCTTCGCGCTGCCGCGTGCGCTGCACGATGCAGGCGTGCGGCGCTATGGCTTTCACGGGCTTTCATACGAATCGATCGTCGCGCAGTTCACGCGCCTCGCGCCCGAGCTGGCGGACAAGCGCGTGATCGTCGCGCACCTGGGCAACGGCGCCTCGATGTGCGCGATGGCAGAGGGGCGTTCGGTCGCGACGACGATGAGCTTTTCGCCGCTCGATGGCCTCACGATGGGCACGCGCTGCGGGCACCTCGATGCGGCCGTCGTGCTCTACCTCATGCGCTCGCACGGCATGTCGGCCGAAGAGGTCGAGACGCTGCTGTTCCGCGAATCGGGGCTGCTGGGCCTCTCGGGCGTGTCGAGCGACATGCGCGAGCTCGAAGCCTCCGCCGCACCCGAAGCGGCCGAAGCCATCGCGCATTTCACCGAGCAGGTCGTGCAGCACATGGGCAGCCTCGCGGCCGCATTGCGCGGTGTCGATGCGGTGATCTTCACGGGTGGCATCGGCGAGAACGCGAGCGCGTTGCGCGAGCGCATCCTCGAAGAGTGCGACTGGCTCGGCGTGCACGTCGATGCCGCTGCCAACGGCGCGGGCCATGCGCGGCTCACGACGCCCGAGAGCCCCGTGAGCGCCTGGATGCTGCGCACCGACGAAGAAGCGGTCATCGCGCGCCACACCGCGCAGGTGCTGCGCGGCTGAGCGCTAGCTCGGCTGGATGTCGGCGGCCTTGATGACGTGCGCCCAGCGCGCGATCTCCTCGGTGAGAAAGGGCGCGAAGCGCTCCGGCCCGCGCGCATCGATCACGAAGCCCTGCTGACGCATGCGCTCCTCCAGGCCGGGCTGCGCGAGGATCTTCAGCACCTCCGCGCCGAGCTTCTGCACCGCGGCATCGGGCATGCCGGCGGGTGCCATCATCCCCGTCCAGTTCTCCACCTGCAGCGTGGGCATGCCGGCCTCGGCCGTCGTCGGCACGTCGGGAAGCAAGGGGTAGCGCGCCTTGCTCGCGATGGCGAGCGCGCGCAGCTTGCCGCCCTTCACATGCGGGATCGACTCGGGAATATTGGAGAACACCACGTCCAGTTGCCCGCCGATGAGGTCGGTCATGCAGGGCGCGCCGCCCTTGTAGGGCACGTGCTGGATGGCGGACTTGTTCAGGTCGTTGAAGAGCGCGAGCGTCAGGTGCGGCGGCGTGCCGCTGCCGCTGGAGCCGGCGTTGAGCTTGCGCTCCTTCGCCGCGGCGATCAGGCCCTTCAGGTCCTGGATCGGGCTGGCCACCGGCACCACGATCAGCATCGGGCTGCCCGCGATCAGCGCGATCGGGCGCAGGTCTTTCTGGAAGTTGAAGGGCGACTTGGGAAACAGCGTCACGTTGGCCGCGTGCGTGAGCGTGATCGCCAGCAGCGTGTTGCCGTCGGGCGCCGCCTTGGCCACGAGGTCCGCGCCGATCTGGCCGTTGCCGCCGGGGCGGTTGTCCACCAGCACGCTGACCTTCCAGCGCTCGCCCAGTTGCTGGCCGATCTGGCGCGCCATCACGTCCGTGAGGCCGCCCGCCGGAAAGGGCACCACGTAGCGCAGCGTGGCATCGGGCTTGGGGTAGTCGCCGCCTTGTGCCCTGGCGAGCGTGGGGATCAGCGCACCGAGCGATCCAGCCGCCGCCAGCGCGCCGGCACCTTGCATCCATTCGCGTCGTTTCATCGTGTTGTCTCCTGTTGTTGTGTTCGGGGGGAGTGACGCTCTGCGGCGCCTATCGGTGTCTACCGTCGCCACTGCGCGAGCAGCGCATCGGGCACCTCGATGCCCTCGGCCTCCGCGCGCCTTCGCAGGTCTTCGCGCCGCGCGCCGGGCAGGCGCACGCCGTCGTCGCACAGCATCTCGGCCACCAGCACCTCGACGCGGTCCAGATAGCTGGCCGACCCTACGAGCGCGCCGGGATCGATGACGATGAAGGCCTGGCCGATGCGCGGCCGGTTGCCCGCATCCTCGAAGAAGCTCGAGGCCTCGAAGCCGAACTGCGCGCCGACGAGCGCCGTGACCAGCAGCTCGACCACCAGCGCCAGCATCGCACCCTTGGGGCTGCTCGCGGCGCCGATGGGCAGCATCGAACCTTCGAGCGCGGCCTGCGCGTCGGTGGTGGGCCGGCCGTCGTGGTCCACGGCCCAGCCGAGAGGAATGGGCTTGCCCTGTTTCGCTGCGACCATCACCTTGCCGCGCGCCACTTCGGAAAGGCTCAGGTCGATCATCAACGCCAGCGCCCCGCGGCGCGGGAACACCGCCGCCACCGGGTTGGTGCCGAAGATGGGGTGGCGCCCGCCCGCCGCCGGCATCGCGGCCGGCGAGTTCGCAAAGCCCAGGCCGACCATGCCCGCGTCGGCCACCGCGCGCAGGTGGTCGACCACCACGCCGCAGTGGTGGCTGTCGGTCACGCCCGCGATGGCGATGCCGAAGTCGCGCGCGCGGGCGATGGCTTCGGCCACCGCCATCTCGCACGCGGCGAAGGCCAGGCCCTCGTGCGCATCGACCAGCGCGGCGGCGCCCTTCTCGCGGCGCAGCGTGGGCACCGCGTCGCCGTTGACGCGGCCGTTGCGAAGGTGCGTGGCGTACTGGGCGACGCGGCCGAGGCCGTGCGAACCCAGGCCTTGCGCCTCGGCCAGCACCAGCGCGCGTGCGGTGGCCGTGGCCATGGCTTCGTTGGCGCCGGCTGCGCGCAGGGTCTCGGCCACGGCCTTCCGCGCTTCCTGAAGGGTCAACGTGGTCATGGTTCGAGTGCCTCCAGCACCTTCTGCGCGATGAGGCTGCTCACGCGCTCGTTCGATTCGGCCGTCACGCCCGCGATGTGCGGCGTCAGCAGCAGGTTGGGGCAGCCCTCGAAGTGCGCGCTGGCCGCGAGCGGCTCGGCATCGAACACATCGAGCGCCGCACCGCCGAGCCGGCCTTCGCGCAGCGCGAGCGCCACCGCGGCTTCGTCGACGATGCCGCCGCGCGAGGTGTTCACGAGCACCGCGCCGCCCTTCATCGCCGCGATGCGCGCCGCGCCGAACAGGTTGCGCGTGCCATCGACCAGCGGCACGTGCAGGCTCACCACGTCGGCCTGCGCCACCAGCTCGTCGAGGCCGAGTGCCTGCGTGCCGTTCTCCGCGAACGCCGGATGGCCCGAGTGCAGCATCGCGTCGAACGCCACGGTGCGCATGCCCAGCGCCTTCGCGAGCCGCGCCGTCAGCTGGCCGATCGCACCGAAGCCGACCAGCCCGAGCGTCTTGCCCGAGAGCTCGCGCCCGCTGGAGAGCGCATTGCGCGGCCAGCGGCCCGCGGCCACCTCGGCCGTCGAGGCATAGGCGCCGCGCAGCAGCAGCATCGCGCTCGCGATCACGTACTCCGCCACGCTCAGCGCATTCGCGCCCGTGGCCGGAATCACGCGGATGCCGCGCGCCTCGCAGCCGGCCACGTCGATGTTGTCCAGCCCCACGCCCAGGCGTCCGACCACCGTGCACTGGGCCAGCGCATCGAGCAGCTCGCCGCGCACCTGCGTGCGATTGCGCACGATGAGGGCGTTGGCCCACTTGGCTTCGCGGAACAGGCGGGCGCCGTCGTCCACCAGGGCCACGTCGTAGAGAACGTCGTGCCGCGCGCGCAGCTGCGCGACCGCGGCGGCGTCCATGAACTCCGCAATGACGATGCGCTTCATGGCGCGCTCAGGCCGATTCGTACAGGCGCGTCATCACGAACTCGCGGTGGCCCAGCGCCTCGGCCGCGGTGAGCCGGCCGTTGGCGGTGCGCAGCATGCATTCGAGCAGCTGGTCGCCGGCCTGGTCGAGCGTCATCTCGCGCTGCAGCAGGCCCGAGGTGTCCACGTCGACGTGCTCGCTCATGAGGCGCACGGTGCGCGGGTTCGCGCAGATCTTGATGACCGGCAGGATCGGGTTGCCGATCACGTTGCCCTGGCCCGTGGGGAAGAAGTGCACCGCGTAGCCCGAGGCGGCGCACAGCGTGACCATCTCGGCCGCGGCGCTGGACGAATCCATGAACCACAGGCCCGGGCCGGTGGGCACCTCGGCCTTGTCGAGCACGCCATCGACCAGGCACTTCTTGCCGATCTTCTGGATGTTGCCCAGCGCCTTTTCCTCGATGGTCGTGAGGCCGCCCGCGATGTTTCCCTTGGTGGGCTGCGAGTCGGAGAGGTCGCTGGTCTTGTGGCGGTTGATCATGTCCTGGTAGCGGTTGAACATGAACATGAAGCGCTCCTTCACGTCGGGCGTGCGGCAGCGGTCGGCCACGATGCGCTCGCCGCCGGTGATCTCGGAGGTCTCGCCGAACACCAGCGTGTTGCCGGTCTCGTAGAGCTTGTCGAAGGCGTTGCCCACGGTGGGGTTGGAGCCGCAACCGGAGGTGGTATCGCTCTCGCCGCACTTGGTGGAGACCCACAGCTCATGGATGCCGCAGGGCTCGCGGCGCTTCTCGCTCGCGTTCTGCACGAACTCGCGCGCCACCTTGCTCGCGCGCAGGATGGTGTCGTGGTCGCCATGGCCCTCGATGCCGAAGCCGGCCACCGGCTTGCCCGTGGCGGCGATGCCGTCGACCACCTTTTGCGTCCAGCTGTCCTCGATGCCGATGACGACGACGGCGGCCACGTTGGGGTTGCAGCCCGCGCCGATCAGCGTGCGGAAGTGCAGCTCCAGGTCGGCGCCGAACTGCAGGCGCCCGTAAGGGTGCGGAATGGCGAGCGCGCCCTTGATGTTGTGGGCCACAGCTTCGGCGGCGGCGTTGGAGAGGTCGTCCAGCGGCAGGATGATGACGTGGTTGCGCACGCCGACGCGGCCGTTTTCGCGGCGATAGCCGAGGAAGGTGGTGTCTTTGGAAATGATGGACATGCTGTGCTTTCGGATTCGTGGGTGATGAAGGTGGGCGAAGCGAGGCGGGTGCTTACCAGCGCTTGGTCTTGATGTTCTGGACGTGCGCGTGCTCGCCCGCCTTGATCGGCGCGACCACCTTGCCCATGTCGATGCCGTACTTCCACACCGTGTCGCCGGTGGCCATGTCCTTGAGCGCGACCTTGTGGCCGATGGGGATGTCCTGGCGCGCATCGACGCTGGTCATCCGGTCCTCGTCCATGATCCAGCCGGTGAGCGACATGCCGGCCTTGACGCCTTCCACCACCACGACCGCGACCGTGTCCTTGGCGTCGTGCAGAACGAAATGAATCATCGTTGTCTCCTGTTGTGACTCGCTGAGAATTTGCAGCGGGGCCAGTGTCCGAGTGCGTGTCTCCGGGTGTCAAACAGGTCATATGAATGACTTGAATGAATCGCGATGCGGCCGAACAATCGCGCCATGCCACGCCCGACCGACCCCTCCGTGTTCGAACCGATTCCCGCCGATGCCGCGGGCGCGCCGCTCTACCGTCTGGTCAAGCGCTCGCTGCTGCGAGCCATCGAGTCCGGGCGCTGCGCGGCCGGCAACACGTTGCCGAGCGAAAGCGAACTGGCGGCGGCGCTCGGCGTATCGATCGGCACGCTGCGCCATGCGACCGACGACCTCGTGGCCGAGCACATCCTCGTGCGGCGCCAGGGCCGCGGCACCTTCGTTGCGGTGCACAACGCGGACCGCTTCATGTTCCAGTTCTTCCACGTCGAGCGCAGCGATGGCCTCCGGCAAGCGCCGCAGGTGGAGTTCGTCGCCTTCGAGCGCGTGCGCATGGAGGAGGAGCCCGCGCAGGCGCTGGGCCTTCGCACCGGCGAGCCGGCCATCCAGATCGACAACCGCCTGCTGCTGCAGGGCAGGGCGGTGATCCACGACCGGCTCACGCTGCCCGCGCTGCTCTTCAAGGGCCTGACCGAGAAGCGCTTTCGCGAGCGGCCGAGCACCATCTACCACCTCTACCAGACCGAGTTCGGCATCACCGTGACGCTGGCGCGCGAACGCGCCCGCGCGATGTCGGCCGACCGCAGCGTGGTGCGCATCCTCGGCGTGGCGCCGGGCGCGCCGGTGATGGAGGTGCGGCGCACCGCGCTCACCTTCGGCGACAAGCCGGTGGAGTACCGCGTCTCGACCATCAACACGGCGCAGTACGAGTACGTGCACCTGCTGTCGCGGCCGGCCTGACCGCGTGGGTGGACGCTAGCGAGCGGCCGGCATGCGCGGCACGGTCGCGCCGCAATGGCGAAGGAAATCGGCGGTCGCGCGGCCGAGCAATTTGTCGCGGTGCATCACCGTTGCGAGCCGCCGCATGCCCGCGGGCAACCGCGTGCGCAGCTCGACGAGGTGCCCGTCTTCCAGCGCCTGCGCCACCGTGTAGCGCGAGAGGCAGGCCAGGCCCGTGCCCGAGGCCACCACGCGCTTGATGGCCTCGGTGCTGCCGAGCTCGAAGCCCACGTGCACCTGCTCCAGGTTCTGGATCAGCCACGCATCGGTGACCTGCCGCGTGCCCGAGCCCAGCTCTCTCAGGACCCATGTGGCCTGCGAGAGCTGGCGGTGCGTGGCGATGCGCCTCGCGAGCGCGTGCCCCGGCGCGGCGACGATGACCAGTTCGTCTTCGCGCCACGCGCGCACCACGAGGTCGGGGTGCGTCTGCGGGCCTTCGATGAAGCCCACATCGACCTCGAAGCCCGCCACCGCCTCGATCACGTCGCGCGTGTTCGCGATGTGCAGGTGAACCTGGCTCTGCGGGTGCAGCGCGGTCCATTGCGACACGCGCTCGGGCAGCAGGTATTCGCCGATGGTGAAGCTGGCTGCCACGCGCAGCGGCGCCGCATGCTCGCCGCTGAAGAGCGCCTGCACCTCGCCCGCCTGGTCCAGCAGCGCCTGCGCCTTGGGCAGCAACGCGCGGCCGTTCTCGTTCAGCACGAGGCGCCGGCCAATGCGGTCGAACAGCAGCGCGCCCACCGAGGTTTCCAGGTCGGCCAGCGCGCTGCTCGCCGCCGACTGGGAGCGCGCCACGCGGTCGGCCGCGGCGCGGGTGCTGCCGCCGCGCGCGGTGGCCACGAACACTTCGAGATGGCGCAGGTTCAGGCGCAGGCGCGGCGAGAGCTGTTGATCTGTTTTTCCGGTCATGGTGAGCGATATTCTCCGCTTTTCCGATCGATCGCGGCTCCCTAACATCGGCGCTGCCCCGCTTGAAAACAAAGGACCGCCAGTGTTCAGTTTCCTGTCCAGAGAGCCCGTGCACGATCCGCTTACCGCGCCGACGCCCACGGCGGACACCGAGGTCAAGACCACCACCTGCTACATGTGCGCCTGCCGCTGCGGCATCCGCGTGCATTTGCGCGAGGGCGAGAAGGGCCCCGAGGTGCGCTACATCGACGGCAACCCGAACCACCCGCTGAACCAGGGCGTGATCTGCGCCAAGGGCTCCTCGGGGATCATGAAGCAGGTCTCGCCCGCGCGCATCACGCAGCCGCTCCTGCGCAAGGCCGGCAGCGAGCGCGGCGCGGGAGAGTTCGAGCCCATCAGCTGGGAGCGCGCCTACGACATGCTGACCGAGCGGCTCGGCAAGATCCGCGCGACCGACCCGAAGAAGTTCGCGCTCTTCACGGGGCGCGACCAGATGCAGGCGCTCACGGGCCTCTTCGCGCGGCAGTTCGGCACGCCCAACTACGCGGCGCACGGCGGCTTCTGCTCGGTCAACATGGCCGCGGGAATGATCTACACCATCGGCGGCAGCTTCTGGGAATTCGGCGGGCCGGACCTGGAGCGCGCCAAGCTGTTCGTGATGATCGGCACGGCCGAAGACCACCACAGCAATCCGATGAAGATCGCGATCAGCAAGTTCAAGCGCGCGGGCGGGCGCTTCATCTCGATCAACCCGGTGCGCACCGGCTATTCGGCGATTGCGGACGAGTGGATTCCGATCAAGCCCGGCACCGATGGCGCGCTGTTCATGGCGCTGCTGCACGAGCTCATCGGCAACGAGCTGGTGGACCATGCGTTCCTCAAGCGCTTCACCAATGCGCCGCAGCTCGTGGTGCTGGACGACTGCGAGCGCGAAGGGCTGTTCGCGTTCGACCCCGAGCGCGGCGTGCCGGGCGACGGACGCAACCCGCACAACAAGCTCGTGTGGGACATGGCCAGCGGCAGCGTGAAGCCCGCGTACCCCGAGGGCATCGCCGACGGTTGCGACCCGGCGCTCGAAGGGCACTACACGCTGGCCGACGGCACGCGCGTCGCGCCCTCGTTCCAGCTGCTGCGCGAGCGCGTGGCGCTCTGTACGCCCGAGTGGGCGGAGGGCATCACCGGCATCGATGCGGCGCGCATCCGCAAGCTCGCGCGCGAGATGGGCGAGACCGCACTGCAGCAGGCCTTCGAGCTGCCGATTCCGTGGACCGATGCGTGGGGCAAGAAGCACCCGACGACGCAGGCGCGGCCCGTGGCCTTCCATGCGATGCGCGGCCTTGCGGCGCACTCCAACGGCTTCCAGACCGTGCGCGCGCTCGCAGTGCTGATGAGCGTGCTCGGCACCATCGATGCGCCCGGTGGCTTCAGGCACAAGGCGCCGTACCCGCGCCACATCGTGCCGAACTACCGCGCGTTCAACGACCCCGGCATGATCCAGCCGAACACGCCGCTCAACGCCGCGCCGCTGGGCTTTCCGGCGAACCCCGAAGAGCTGGCGATCAACCCCGACGGTTCGCCGATCCGCATCGACCATGCGTTCTCGTGGGAACACCCGCTGTCGGCGCACGGGCTCATGCACAACGTGATCACCAATGCGGTCAAGGGTGACCCGTACCGCATCGACACGCTGCTGATCTTCATGGCCAACATGGCGTGGAACTCCAGCATGAACACCATGGGCGTGCGCGAGATGCTCAACCGCAAGGACGAGAAGGGCGAACACATGATCCCCTTCCTCGTGGTGTGCGACGCCTTCCAGAGCGAGACCGTGGCCTTCGCCGACCTCGTGCTGCCCGACACCACGTACCTGGAGCGGCACGACGTGATGGGCATGCTCGACCGGCCGATCTCGGAGTTCGACGGGCCGGTCGATTCGGTGCGCGTGCCGGTGGTGCCGCCCACCGGGGAGTGCAGGCCCTTCCAGGAGGTGCTGATCGAGCTGGCCTCGCGGCTGAAGTTTCCGGCCTTCACCACGCCGGAGGGCGGGCGCAAGTACACGGGGTACCCGGACTTCGTCGTCAACTTCGAGCCGCAGCCGGGCATCGGCTTTCTCATGGGTTGGCGCGGCAAGGACGGCACCGAGCACCTGCGCGGCGCGCCGAACCCGAAGCAGTGGGAGGCGTACGCGCAGAACAACTGCGTGTTCCAGTACCACATGCCCGAGACCATGCACTACATGCGCAACTGGAACCGGGAGTACCTCGATTTCGCGAAAGACAAGGGCTGGCGCCAGCGCAACGACCCGGTGCAGCTGGCGCTGTACTCTGACACGCTGCAGAGCTTTCGCCTCGCGGCGCAAGGCAAGAGCGCGGGGCGGCAGCCGCCTGATGCGCTGCGCGAGCGCATCGAGAAATACTTCGATCCGCTGCCGTTCTGGTACCCGCCGCTCGAAGAGGAGGCGACCGACCTGAAGGCCTATCCGCTCAACGCGCTCACGCAGCGGCCGATGGCGATGTACCACTCGTGGGATTCGCAGAACGCGTGGCTGCGGCAGATCCACAGCCACAACTATTTGCATGTGAACCCGCTCACCGCCGAGGCCGCGGGCATCGCGGATGGTGGCTGGTGCTGGGTCGAGAGCCAGTGGGGCAAGGTGCGCTGCATGCTGCGCTACAGCGAGGCGGTGGAGCCGGGCACGGTATGGACGTGGAACGCGATCGGCAAGGCCGATGGCGCCTGGCAGCTGGCGCCCGGTTCGGACGAGGCGCGCAAGGGCTTCCTGCTCAACCACCTGATCAGCGAGGAGCTGCCGTGCGAAGGCACGGCGAGCGGGCGCATCAGCAATTCCGATCCGATCACGGGGCAGGCGGGCTGGTACGACGTGCGCGTGCGCATACGGCCGGCCGAACCCGGTGAGCCCGAGGAGAGCTTTCCGCAGATGGCGAGCATGCCGAGTCCGCCCGGGGTGTTGGGCAAGGCGGCGAGTGTGTTGACGTACTTTGCGGGGAGGGGCAAGAAATGATGCAGTGGCTCAAGGACCTGATGGGCGGCACCACCGCCAGCGCCAGCTTCGCGGAAACGCAGCCGAGCCTGCGCGCGGAGCAGGGCGAGACGCTGGCCAAGCAACTCGCCCTCGTCATCGACCTCAACGTCTGCGTCGGCTGCCACGCCTGCGTGACCTCGTGCAAGCAATGGAACACCTCCGGCAGCGCCGGCCCACTGGCCGACGAGCGGCCCTATGCCGCCAACCCGACCGGCACCTTCTTCAACCGCGTGCAGACCTACGAGGCGGGCAGCTTTCCGGCGACCGAGACGGTGCACCTGCCCAAGAGCTGCCTGCACTGCGAAGACCCGCCCTGCGTGCCCGTGTGCCCCACGGGCGCCAGCTACAAGCGCAAGGAAGACGGCATCGTGCTCGTCGACTACGACAAGTGCATCGGCTGCAAGTACTGCGCATGGGCCTGCCCCTACGGTGCGCGCGAACTCGATGAAGAACGCCAGGTCATGACCAAGTGCACGCTCTGCGTGGACCGCATCTACGACGAGATGCTGCCCAAGGAAGACCGCAAGCCCGCCTGCGTGAAGGCCTGCCCCACGGGCGCGCGGCTTTTCGGCGATGTGAAGGACCCGGACTCCGAGGTGTCGAAGGCGATTCGCGAACGTGGCGGCTACCAGTTGATGCCGGAGTGGGAGACCAACCCGGCGAACCAGTACCTGCCGCGGCGCATCACGCAGTCGACCGACGTGCAGGGCCAATAGGGGTAAGGGCATGCATCCCGCGTTCTCGATTCTTTTCTTCACCACGCTGGCCGGCGCGGCGCAGGGCCTTGTGTTCACGTTGGCGCTCGGCGCGCTGTTCGGCCTGGAGATGGCGCCGGGCTTCCTGACGATCGCATTGGGCGTGGCCGAAGTGCTGCTCGTGGCCGGGCTTGCGGCCTCGTTCATGCACCTGGGCCGCAAGACCCGTGCATGGCGCGCGGTGCTGATGTGGCGCACCTCTTGGATGTCGCGCGAGGTGATCGTGCTGCCGGGCTTCATCGCGCTTGTGGCGCTGTGGTGGCTATCGTTGCGCTTCGGCGTGGGCGCGCCGTGGGCGTGGCTGCTGCCCGTGCTGGTGCTCATCGGCGCGGTCGCGCTCTGGTACTGCACGGCGATGATCTATGCGTGCCTGCGCTTCATCGAGGAGTGGGCGCATCCGCTCACCATCGTCAACTTCACGCTGATCGGCCTGTCGTCGGGGCTGGTGCTGGCGTGCGCGATGGCGGCGCTGGCCGGCGAAGCGCGCTTCGTGCAGGTCTTCGGACCGTGCGCGCTCGCCGCGACGCTCGCGGCGTGGGCCGCGCGCGGGCAGGCCTTGCGGCGCAACGCGGGCATCCGCCACAAGTCGACGCTGCAATCGGCCACCGGTATCCGCACCGAGAAGCTGGTGCAGAAATCGATGGGCATGTCGGCCGGTTCGTTCAACACGCGCGAGTTCTTTCATGGCGCATCGCTGGCGGCGCTGAAGAACATCAAGCTCGGCTTTCTGCTGCTGGCCTTCGCGCTGCCCGCGCTGCTGCTGGTGTGGGGCCTGGCGAGCGCGGCGGTGCTGCCGTGGCTGCTCGCGGTGCTGGTGCAGGCGCCGGGGCTGCTGGCCGAACGGTGGTTTTTCTTCGCGCAGGCCAAGCATCCGCAGAACCTGTACTACCAGGTCGTGTCCTAGGCCTCGCTGCAGGCCGCCTGCACGGGTTTGCAGCCACCCGGGGGCCGCGTGCCCGTGGCACGATTCCCCACCATGAACTTTCGTCAATTGCGCTACTTCTGCGAGGTGGCCGACAACGGCACCCTCGCGCGCGCCGCCGAGCGCCTGTTCGTCGCGCCCACGGCCATCAGCATGCAGATCGCGCAGCTGGAGGAAGGCTTGGGAGGGATGCTGTTCGATCGGACCGCCAGGCCCATGAAGCTCACCCCGCTGGGGCTCTTCTTCCTGCCGCGCGCGCGAGAACTGCTGGCCAACGGCCAGCGGCTGGAAGAAGAGACCCGCGACGTGGCCAGCGGAAAGAGCGGCTGGCTCGGCATCGGT
This sequence comes from Variovorax sp. AC194, assembly GCF_979257995.1. Classification (NCBI taxonomy): domain Bacteria; kingdom Pseudomonadati; phylum Pseudomonadota; class Betaproteobacteria; order Burkholderiales; family Comamonadaceae; genus Variovorax; species Variovorax sp. AC194. The sequence goes on from NZ_OZ409823.1 coordinate 2,169,664, forward strand.
TTCGTCCGCTCGCTGCTCAACTCCGTGCTGACGGATGCGGTGCGCGCTTTCCGGCAGAGGCACCCCGACGTCAAGCTCGACCTGGTCGAGCTGCTGTCCGAACATCAACCGGCGCAACTGCGCAGCGGCCGCATCCATATCGGCCTGTCGCGTTTCGCCGGCCCCCAGGAGCCGCCCCCGGACCTGCGCCATGAACTGCTGTTCGAAGACCCGTTCGTCGTCGCGCTTCCCGCGGACCATCGCGCGGCGAAGCGAGGCAAGGTCTCGCTGGCCGAGCTCGCGGGGCTGCCGCTCATCAGCTATCCGAAAGACCCGCAGAGCTCCTTCGCGCAGCACGTCATCGGGCAGCTTCGTGCGTTGGGCATGCAACCGCGCGTGGGGCACGAGGCCATCGAGATCCATACCGCGCTCGGGCTCGTCGCGGCGGGGCTGGGCTATGCAGTGGTCGGGGCTTCAGTGGCGCAGCGTGCGCAGAGCGACGTGGCCTTCGTCAGGCTGCCCCCGCTCAAGGCGCTCACCACGGTGGTGGCCGTGACACGCGCCGACGAGGAAGGGCCGCTGGTTGCCGCCATGCTCGCGACGCTGGCGGCCGTGCGCAAGGCCCCACGGAAGCTCTGAATATCTGAAGTTATCTCCAGAAATCGGCGCTGTCGTTCAGGAGTTCATCGGGTGATCATCCGCACCCATGAGACAACAACTGCAGAACCAGGCGCTTGAAAGCCTGCGCCTCCTGGGCGCCGCCACCGTGTACGAAGCGCAGGGCGCCTGTGGCGCGCTCGACAGCGGCCTGAAACCGCTCGATGCGGCCAGCCGCCTCGTGGGGCCTGCGCTCACCGTGGACATGCGGCCCGCCGACAACCTCATGCTGCACTACGCGCTGCTCAAGGCGAAGCCGGGTGACGTTCTGGTGGTCGATGCGAAGGGCTTCATGGAAGCCGGCCCCTGGGGCGACGTGCTGACCGAAGCCGCCATGGCGCGCGGCGTGGCGGGGCTGGTGCTGCACGGCGCGGTGCGCGATGCCGACGCCATCGTGCGGATGGGCTTTCCCGTGTTCTGCCGCGGCCTGTCGATCAAGGGCACCGGCAAGCACCAGCCAGGGCGCCTGAACGTGCCCGTGTGCATCGGCGACGCGGTGGTCCGGCCCGGAGACATCGTCGTCGGTGACCGGGACGGCCTCGTCATGGTCGAAGCCGACGCGGTCGAGCGCGTGCTGGCGAGCGCACAGGCGCGCGAGGCAAAAGAAGCCGGCTTTCGCCGCGCGATTGCGAACGGAAGCTCCACGGTGGAGCTGCTCGAGCTGGAAGAAACGCTGCACCGGCTCGGCCTGCATTGAAAGCCTGGTTCCACAACGCCGCCTGAACGGCAAACAACCAAAGAAGAGACAAGACCCATGAACAAGCACAAGCGAATCTTCCTCGGGCTCTGCGCGTCTGCCGTCGCGCTGGCGGCCACCTTGTCGGCACCGGCTGCGTGGGCGCAGGCCTATCCGCAGAAGCCGATCCGCCTGATCGTGCCGTGGCCCGCGGGCGGTGCGACTGACTCGGTGGGGCGCGCGGTGGCGGAGGCCCTGCGGGTGCAACTGGGGCAATCGGTCATCGTCGACAACATTGCCGGTGCCGGCGGCAACATCGGCACGCAGCAGTTCATTCGCCAGCCGCACGACGGCTACACGCTGCTGCTGGCCACGAGTTCGACCAACTCCGCCAATCCCTATCTCTACAAGCGCACCGGCTTCGATCCGGTCAAGGACTTCACGCCGGTCGCGTCGCTGGCCATCATTCCGAGCGTGATGGTGGTGGCGGCCGCGTCGCCCTACAAGACGCCCGCCGACATCGTGAGCGCGGCGAAAGCCAAGCCCGGCACGCTTTCGTACGGATCGGGCGGCGTCGGCAATTCGGCGCACCTGGCGGGCGAGCTCTTCAAGTCGGTCGCGCACATCGATGCGATCCATGTGCCCTACAAGGGCAGTTCGCCGGCACTGACCGACGTGATGGCGGGGCAACTGGACTACATGCTCGACACCGGGGCGTACGGGCAGGTCAAGGGCGGAAAGATCCGCGCCATCGCCGTCGCCTCCGACAAGCGCCATCCCATGTTGCCGGGCGTGCCGACCTTCGACGAGCTCGGGATCAAAGGCATGCACATGAACGCCTGGTACGGCCTTGCCGCCCCCGCGGGCACGCCGACGGCCGTGGTCGACCGGCTGAACGCGGCGGTGCAGGCGGCTTTCAAGACAGGCGACCTGGGCAAGCGGCTCGCCGACATCGGTGCCGAGGTGCGCACCGGCGATGCCGCCAGCTTCGCCGCGTTCTGGAAGGCCGAGCTCGGCCGCTACGCCGACCTCGTGAAGCTCACCGGGGCATCGCTGGACTGACTGCGCTTGCCGCGGCCTGAGCGCGAAGTGGCTCAGGCTTCGCAGTTCAACGCGAGCCCGGGCGTGGGCCAGTCGTCGATCGCGATCAACCGGCCGCTGCCCGAGAGCGTGACGTAGGCCGTGCGCCGGTCGCGCCCGCCGAAGCAGATGTTGGTGGTGTAGCGGTCGGGCAGCGGCACGTGCTCGACGGTGCCGCCATTGGGCGCGACGATGCTGATGCCGCCGTGCAGCAGCGTCGCCACGCAGAGGTTGCCGAGCGCATCGACGGCCATCGAGTCGAAGCGCTGGTAGTGCCCGCCGGGCGAGGCGCACAGCATGCGGCCGCCGTGCGGCGAGGGCCAGCCGTCCTTGCGCACGCGGCCCGGTGCGGTGATGTCGAAAGCCCAGAGGCGCGCGCCTTCGGTCTCGGCGTAGTAGAGCGTGTCGCCGTCGGGCGAAAGCGCGATGCCGTTGGGCGTCATCACCGGCTGCGCGATCACGCGTGCGGCGCTGCCGTCGGCGTGTCCGTAGAAGAGGCCGCCGCGGTCCATGTCGCGCTCGCGGGTCTTGCCCAGGTCGGTGAAGTAGAAGCCGCCGTGCGCGTCGAACACGATGTCGTTGGGGCCGCAGAGTGCGCCGCCTTCGACCGCGTCGAACAAGCGCTCGGCGCGGCCGGTCGCAAGGTTCACGCGCTCGATGCGGCCGCCTGAATAGTCCTCGGCCTGCCCCACGGGGCGGTGGCATCCATCGGCCTCGGTGTGCCATTTGAAGCCGCCGTTGTTGCACACGTAGACCGCGCCATCGGGCCCGATGGCCGCGCCGTTCGGGCCACCGCCGAGGTCTGCCACCACCTGCACCAGCCCGTCGTGCCGCACGCGCGTGAGCGTGCCGCGTGCGATTTCGACGAGCAGCACGGAGCCGTCGTCCATCGCGATCGGGCCTTCGGGGAATTGCAGGCCGGTGGCGAGTTCGCGGATTCGCATGAGGGCTCCTTGCGGCTGCTTGTTGCCGTGCGCCATTCTGCAGCTTCACGCCGGCGGCGATAAGCGCGGCACAGCCCACTCGGGCGGATTGCGCGACCACTCCTTCAGAAACTCCAGCAGATGCCGCACCCGCGCCGGCATGTTGCGGCGCGTGGAGAACACCACGTTGATCACCATCGCCTCGGGCACGCAGCCGGGCAGCAGCGCTTCGAGCGTGCCCGCGCGCAGCTCCTCGGACACCATGTAGTGCGGATGCACCGAAATGCCCGCGCCTTGCAGCGCCGCTTGCTTGAGCGCATCGCCGAGGTTGGAGCGCACGGTGCCGCGCACGCGCACCTCCTGCCGCACGGGGCCCTCGAAGCGCCACACGCCCGCGCCCGACTTGACGGTGTGCACGAGGCAGTTGTGATGCACGAGGTCCGCCGCCTTGACGGGCCGGCCCTGCGCGCGCAGGTACGAAGGCGCGGCCACCACCACCTGCGGCGACACGAGCAGCGGCTGCGCGACGTAGCTCGCATCTTCCAGCGACGCGGCGATGCGGATCGACAGGTCCAGCGCCTCGGCCACGAGGTCCGAGCGGCCGTCGTCGTGCACCACCGTGACCTCGATGTCCGGATAGCGCCGCGTGAACTCGGCCATCAGCCGCATGAGGTGATAGGCGCCGAACGAGGGCGGCGTGCCCACGCGGATCGCGCCGCGCGGCAGGTGCACGGCATCGCGCACCTCGCTTTCGATCGCGTCGTAGCGCTCGAGCAGTTCGCGCCCCGAGGCCAGCACGCGCGCGCCGGCCTCGGTCAGCGCGACCTGCTTGGAGGTGCGCTTGAGCAACTGCGCGCCCATCGACGCTTCGAGCCACGCCACGTGCTTGGTGATGGTCGCGCGCGAGAGCGACAGCTGCGTCGCGGCCCGCAGGAAGCTGCCGCAGCGCGCCACTTCGCTGAACACCTGGAGGCAGCGCAAACGGTCCATGGGTGGGCTTTCAAGGTTTCGAAATCGGAAACCATGGATTGTCGAACAGGGTGACCCAAGCGGCAACCTCGCTCCTAGACTCGAGTGAAACGCCGGGACAAGCCTTTCATGGGCGGGGCGAAATGAAACAAAAGATGAACATCACCGAATCTTCCGCGGCCGGCTTGCTGCCGGCGCTGGCGCAGCAGCTGCATTGCTTCTTCCATCACCTGGATGAGCGCCGCTATGCGCCGATGCTCGCGCTCTTCACCGACGACTGCCGCTGGCTGCGACAGGGCCAGTGGCTCGAAGGCAAGACGGCGGTGCGCGCGGCGCTCGAGGCCCGCTCCGCGGCCCACGACACGCGGCACGTGATGAGCAATGCCTTCGTCGCCGAGCAGGCGGCCGACGGCACGTGCGCTGTCGTCGAGGCGTACATGACCGCCTACCGATATCCGGCCAGCCTGAGCGAGGGCCATGTGCCGACGATTGACGGCCCGTTCCGCTTCAACCTCGTGACGACCACGTTCCGCCTCGTGGCGGGGCAGGGCTGGCGCATCGCCGAGCAACGCATGGCGGCGGCCTTCGCCTTTACGCAATGACGAATCTCCCCGCACTTTCTCCACTGCCCGCCGAATTCCAGCACCGCAGCCCGGCGACGCGGCTCGTGCTGCGCGAGGGCGCGGTCGCGAGCCTGCGTGATGAGCTCGCCGCGCTCGGCATCGCGCGGCCGATGCTGCTGTCGGGGGCGCGCACCCGCGCATCGGAACTGTTCACCGGCGCGATGCAGTCGATCGAAGGCACGTCGTTCGTGCTGGCCGAGCCCGTGCTCGCGCATTCGAGCGTGCGCCTTGTCGAGCAGCTCGCGGCGCAAGCACGCGCCGAAGGCGTCGACGGCCTCGTCGCCATCGGCGGCGGCAGTGCCTCCGACACCGCCAAGGCCGTCGCGCTGCTGATGGCCGAGGGCGGGCGGCTGGCCGACCATGCGGTGCGCTTCACGCCGCCCGCCACGCTGGTCGCGCCACGGCTCGTGGCGCCCAAGCTCCCCATCGTCGCCATCCCGGGCACGGCCTCGGGGGCCGAGGTCACGGTGAGCCTCGGCGTGCGCGACGACGACGGCGCCAAGCTCCTTTTCTCCGACATCCAGCTGGCCGCGCGGCTGGTGCTCATCGATCCGCGCGCCAACCTCGGCGTGCCCGCGGCGCTCATGTGCGCGACCGGCATGAATGGCTTGGCGCACTGCATCGAAGGCCTCTATTCGCGCGAGCGCTCGCCGCTCACCGAGACCATCGCGCTCGAGGCGATGGCGCGCTTCGCGACCGCGCTGCCGGCCGTGCACCGCGACCCGCAGGACGTGGCCGCGCGCGCCGCGCTGTTGTATGCGGCGCACCTCTCGGGGCTGGTGCTGGTGAATGCGCGCACCTGCCTGCACCACGCCATCTGCCACGCGATCGGCTCGGTCACCGGCGTGGGCCATGGCGATGCCAACGCGGTGATGCTGCCGCACGCGGTGGCGTTCAATGCCGATGCCGCCGCTCCCGCGCTCGCACGTGCCGCCGCCGCGCTAGGCGCCGGCAACGACGCGGCATCGCTCGTGCGCGCGATCCGCTCGCTGCAGGCCGGCATCGGCGTGCCCACCCGCCTGCGCGACATCGGCGTGCCCGACAGCGCGCTCGAACGCATCGCCGCCAAGACGATGCGCGAGCGCGGCCTCTACTACAACCCGCGCCAGGTCGCCGATGCGGCCGAGGTGCGGGCCCTGCTCGACGCGGCGTACTGAGCGCCTGTCGTTTTACAAACCTCGCAACACCCGCCCCAGGAAACACGCATGACCCTTCGCATCACTCCCAGCGGCGCCACGCTCGGCGCGCGCATCGAGAACCTCGACCTTTCGCAGCCGCTGCCGGACGACGTGTTCGGGCAACTGCTGCAGGCGCTCGGCCGCCACGGCGTGCTGAGCTACCCGAAGCAGGAGCTCACGCCCGCGCAGTTGCGCGCGTTCTCGGCGCGCTTCGGGCGCCTGGAGGTCAACGTGGCCGGCGCCTACCAGGAGCCGGGGCTGCCCGAGGTCATGGTGCTGTCGAACATCGTGGAGAACGGCAAGCCCATCGGCCTGTCCGATGCGGGGCAGGACTGGCACACCGACATGTCGTACAGCCACATGATCGCGTTCACCAACGTGCTCTACGGCATGCAGATTCCGCACCGCGACGGCCAGCCGCTCGGCAACACCGAGTTCTGCAACATGCACGCCGCTTACGACGGGCTGCCCGACGAATGGAAGCAGCGGCTCGACGGCATGACCGTGCTGCACGACTTCGACAAGTTCTGGGAAATGATGAGGCGCGAGCGCGGCAGCACGCGTCCGCCGCTCACGCCCGCGCAGCGCGCGGCGAAGCCACCGGTGTCGCACCCGCTGTTCCTGCGCCACCCGATCACGGGGCGGCGCGTGCTCTACGCCAACCCCGGCTACGCGGTGCGCATCAACGAGATGGACAAGCGCGAGAGCGACGAGGCGCTGGAGTTCCTGTTCGCGCACCAGACCCAGCCCGCGTACCGCTACGCGCACCGCTGGCAGGTCGGCGATGTGCTGATGTGGGACAACATGGGCACCATCCACAACGCCATTCCCGACTACCGGCCCGATGAGCCCCGGCTCATCAAGCGCTGCCAGGTGATGGCCACGCGCTTCTTCCACGACGACGGCACGCCGCGCGAGGTGGCCGAGGTGGCCGAGGCGCTGGGCGCATGACGGCGTGGCGCGCGCCGCGCGAGGTCGCGGATTGCTATTCGATCGCCGACCTGCGCGCGCTCGCGCGCCGCCGCCTGCCGCGCGCCGTGTTCGACTTCTACGACGGCGGCGCCGAGGACGAGCGCACGCTCGCCGCCAACGTGCAGGCCTTTGCGCACTGGCGCTTCGCGCCGCGCGTGCTGGTCGATGTGGCCGCTGCTTCGTCGGCCTGCACCTTGCTTCGTGCGCCGGCCGGCATGCCCGCGGCCATCGCGCCGACGGGCGCGGCCGGCTTCGGCTGCCGCAATGCCGATCTCGCGCTCGCGACCGCGGCCGCGAAGCTGGGCATTCCGTACACGCTGTCGAGCAGCGCCACCACCGCCATCGAAACCATCGCCACGCGCGCGCCGGGGCGCCACTGGTTTCAGGCCTACGTGCTGCGCAACCAGGACTTCTTCTGGCAGCTCGTCGAGCGCGCGCACCACGCCGACTACGAGGCGCTGGTCATCACCGTTGACCTGCCCGTGGGCGGCAAGCGCGAGCGCGATTTTCACAACCACTTCTCGATCCCGTTCCGCTTCTCGGCGCGCAACATGCTCGACTTCGCCTCGCGCCCGCGCTGGGCGCTGGACATGCTCGTGCGCGGCATGCCGGTGATGGAGAACCTGCGCGGGCTCGAAGCCGCCGCCACCAGCGCGACGGCCATCGCCTCGTCGGTCGGCCGCAGCTACGACCCCGCGTTCGACTGGACACGCCTGGCCCAGGTGCGCGACCGCTGGCCGCGCAAGCTCATCGTCAAGGGCGTGAGCCGCGGCGACGACGCGCAACGCCTGGCCAAGATGGGCGTGGACGCCATCGTCGTGTCGAACCATGGCGGGCGCCAGCTCGACGGCGCCATCGCCAGCCTGGAGGCGCTGCCCGAGGTGCTGCGCGGCGTGGCCGGGCGCGTGCCCGTGATGGTCGATGGCGGCATACGGCGCGGCAGCGACATTGCACGGGCGATTGCGCTCGGTGCGCATGGCGTGCTTCTGGGCCGCGCGACGCTCTATGGCGCCGTAGCCGCTGGCGACGAAGGTGCGCATCGCGCGCTCAGCATCCTGCACGACGAACTCCTGCGCACCATGCGGCTGTGCGGCGCGCCCGGTGTGCAGCACCTCACGGCCGATCTGCTGCGGCCCGTCGAGGCCGCGTCGCCCGATCAGCCCGCGTCCCGCGAGCGCGTACCTGCGCGCCACATCGAACCCGCGATTTCCTGATGCCTTGAAAGAGACAAAACCATGACGAGACAAACCCCGAAGAGCATGAAGAACAGGCGCATCGCATTGCGCGCCGCCACCCTCACCGTCGCCGCGCTGCTGGGCGTGGCCTCGCTCCCGGCACGCGCCGACAGCACGTACCCCGACAAGCCCATCCGCCTCATCGTCGGCTACAGCGCCGGCGGGCCCACCGACGTGCTCGCGCGCGTACTGGGCCAGGACATCGGCGCGACGCTGGGACAGTCGGTCATCGTGGAGAACAAGGCGGGCGTCAACGGCAACATCGCCACCGAGTTCGTGCAGCGCGCAGCGCCCGATGGCTACACGCTCATCGTCAACACGATCTCGCACAACGTGAATCCGCTGCTGCAGCCCGCGCGCATCAAGTACGACCCGATCAAGGACTTCACGCCCGTCAGCATGGTGGCCGTGCTGCCGCAGCTGATCGTGGTGGCGGGCGACTCGCCCTACAAGACGCTGGACGATCTCGTGAAGAAAGCCAGGAGCAAGCCCGACGCCGTGACCTACGGCACCGCCGGCGTGGGCGGCTCGGCGCACCTGGCGGCCGCGCTGCTCGAGCAGAAGACCGGCACGCACATGAACCACATCCCCTTCAAGGGCAACGCGCCAGCGCTCACCGAGGTGATGTCGGGCCGCGTCGACTTCATGTTCTTCCCGATGATCGGCGCGTCGGAGTTCGTCTCGAGCGGCAAGCTGCGCATCCTGGCCGTGACCACCGCCAAGCGCCACGCCGACTACCCGCAGGTGCCCACCACTAGCGAGCTCGGCTTCCCGGGCTTCGACGAGTATTCGCAGCCCATCGGCTTCATCGCGCCGGCGGGGCTGCCCAAGCCGATTGCCGACAAGCTCGACAGCGCCATCGCCGCGGCGCTGGCCAAGCCCGCGCTGCAGGAGAAGCTGCGCTCGCTCGGTGCCGACGTGAAGCACCTGGGCCCGACCGAGTACCGCGACTGGCTCGCCAAGGACCGCGCGCGCTGGGCCGAGCTCATCCGAAGCGCCAACATCAAGGCGGAATGACGCATGCGCTGGATTCATTTCTCGGCGCCCGGCGCCACCGCCGCCTACGGCCTCCTCGAGGCCGATGACAGCATCCGCGAAGTGCGCGGCACGCCCTTCGATGCACATGAGCCGACCGGCCGCGTGCACCGGCTGGCCGATGTGAAGATCGAGGTGCCGCTCGTGCCGCGCACCTTCTACGCGGCCGGCCTCAACTACGTGAAGCACATCCGCGAATACGCCGAGCAGACGGGCAACCCCGTGGCCATTCCGCCGCAGGCCGACATCGGCTATCGCGCCGTCAACGCGCTGGTGGCGCATGAAGAGGCCGTGGTGATTCCGCCCGACGCGCAGCAGATCGAGTACGAGGGCGAACTGGTCGTGGTGATCGGGCGCGAGGCCAAGAGTCTGAGCGAGGCCGACGCGCTCTCGTGCGTGCTGGGCTACACCATCGGCAACGACGTGAGCGAGCGGCTGTGGCAGGCCTCCGATCGCACCTTCTGGCGCTCCAAGAACTGCGACACCTTCAAGCCCATGGGCCCGTGGATCGAGACCGACTTCGACATCGACGCGGCCGAGACCACGGTGCGCGTCAACGGCAAGGTGCGCACGCATTTCCGTACCGGCGAGATGCTCTACGACATCCGCACCTTCATCAGCCGCATGACGCGCTACCTCACGCTGTACCCGGGCGATGTGATCTGGATGGGCACCGATGGCAGGTCGCCGCGCATCGTGGCGGGGGATACGGTGGAGGTCGAAATTTCGGGGCTGGGGCTCTTGCGCAATCGCTTCGTTGCACAGCAGGAGTGAGGCGGCCCGCGCTTGGGCGCATGGGGTTGTGTAGGGCTCGCCCCACAGTTATTTCGCTGCGATGCGGTGATCGGTAATCTGAAAGTATCAGTGCAGCGCGGCCGGGTCCGCGCTGCACGCGCTGGGCCTTTGACGAGGGGAATGCGCCGGATATCATTTGCAAACTGCATGCAGCCCACGGCTGTGCAGGCGCGCATTCGTGCATCGATAAACACAACAGACCGGCCTGGGCTTCGCCCATCAAAAGGCCGGCAGAGACAAGAGCGACGGATTGCGCCGAAGGATCACGGGGGAGGCGCCGCGGCACGCGGCGGTGGATCGAGAGTCACAGGGGAGAGAGAACAACATGTCGGACTTCAACGCTGCGTCGCTGAGCGCGCAGTTGCGTGCGGGCGCCGCAGGCACGCTGCAGCGCGATCGCTTGCTGGTGCTGCACACGCCGTTGGGTGCGAACAAACTGCTGGCGGAACGCCTGGACGGTGTGGAGTGCATCGATGGAGGCGGCTTTCGCTTCGAACTCACTGCGCTCAGCGACGACGCGCACATCGAACTCAAGACCTTGATGGGCCAGGGCGTGCGCCTGGACCTGCAGACCGCACAGAGCCGCACCGAACTGCGTCCGTTCCATGGGCACGTGACCGAGGCCGAGTGCGTATCGAGCAACGGCGGCATGGCGCGCTACCGGCTCGTCATCGAGCCGTGGCTCGCGTTCCTGCGGCATCGCCAGGACAGTTGCCTCTTTCAACACCAGAGCGTGTTCGACATCGTGGATGCCGTGTTCGCGCGGTATCAGAGCCAGGGCAAGCTCGCCGTGCAATGGCGCTGGGAGATCGCGCAGCGCGACATCTATCCCGTGCGCGGCATCACCACGCAGTACCACGAGAGCGATTTCGATTTCGTGGCGCGTCTGCTCGCCGAAGAAGGCCTCTTCTACTGGGTCGAACATGCGACCGGCAAGGACGGCAACCTCGGCAGCCACACCCTCGTCATCGCCGACCACAACGGCGCCTTCCGCGCCAACGCGCAAGCGACCATCCGCTTTCATCGCGCCGATGCGAGCGAGAGCGAAGACACCATCCAGCAATGGCGCGGCAGGCGCCAGCTGCAGACCAACAGCCTGGCGCAGCAAAGCTGGGACTACAAGAGTGTGAGTGCGCGGCCCGTGCAGCAGCAAAGCCGGGGCTCGGGTTCGGATGCGAGCGCAGGCGCAGGCGCATCGTCCAACAAGCACCGCGTACTCCAGTGGAGCGACGATCCGGGCGCCTACGGCTGGGAGACCTCGGCCCAGGGCGAACGGCTGTTGTCCAACGCCCTGCAGGCCCTGGAATTGCGCAACAAGCGCTTCGAAGGCCAAAGCGCTGTGCGCACGCTGGCACCTGCCACCACTTTCACCCTGACCGGCCACGAGCAGCACGACAAGGACAGCGAAGAGGACCGCCGCTTCGCCGTGCTGGCCGTGCGCCACATCGCGCGCAACAACTTCGACGAAGACCTCAGGGCCGGCGTCGGCGAGCGTTTGGGCCTGCCCGATATCGCCACCGTGTTCGATGCACCGGAGGACAGTGCCAGCGGCAATGCGGCCTCGACACCCGACACCGTCGCCCATTACCGCAACGACTTCACCACCGTGCGCGCGGCCATCCCCTACCGCCCGCTGAGCGTGGACGGCCACGGCCAGCGCATCCACCCCAAGCCCAGCGTGCATGGCAGCCAGAGCGCCATCGTGATCGGTGTGGGCGAGAACGCCCCTGTGCACACCGACCGCGACCACCGCGTCAAGGTCCAGTTCCACTGGCAGCGCGGCAGCGCCTCGAGCGCCCGACAGCCCCGCGCCGACGGCCAGGACAATGCGCCCGCGGCAGACCGCCTGGGCGCCTGGGTGCGCGTGGCCACCAGCGCTGCGGGCGACAACTGGGGCCAGGTCACCCTGCCGCGCGTGGGGCAGGAGGTGCTGGTGGAGTTCCATCATGGCGACATCGACCGCCCGGTCGTCGTCGCGGCGCTCTACAACGGCTCCGGCCAGACCGACGCCCAGCACAACGAGAAGTCCGCGGGTGCAGCCCAATCCACCGGCAATGCCCCCGCCTGGTTCGCAGGCGAAGGCAAGGACGCCAAGGAGCATGCGCACAACGCCGTCTTCTCCGGCATCAAGACCCAGGAACTGAGCGCCAGCCAGAGCGGCGATGGCGGCTACAACCAGCTGGTCTTCGACGACACCCCGGGGCAGGGCAGCACGAGCCTGGCGACCACGCAGGCGCACAGCCGGCTGCACCTGGGGCACCACAAGCAGCAGGACGACAACGCGCGCGGCAAGGCAAGAGGCCATGGGGCCGAACTGGCCACAACCGCACAGGGCGCCATCCGCGCCGGCGCAGGCCTGCTCGTGAGCGCTCATGCCCAGCAGAACGCCAAGGGCGCCTTCATGGCCAGCCGCGAGGCGCAGCAGCAGACCAAACAGGCCGAGGAACTCGCCACGTCGCTGGCCAAGAGTGCGCAGACGCAGAAGGCGCAAATCAAGGGCGAAGAAGCCCCGGACAAGTTGCCGGCCATCGAGGCACTGAAGCACGTGGCCGAAGTGCTGGGGGCACAGCAAGAAGGCAACACCGCGCAATCGAACGGCAGCGGCGGCGATATCAAGGCCACCGAAGGCGGTCAAGGCAGCGTCACCGCATACAGCGAGCCGCACCTGCAGTTCAGCGCGCCCATGGGCATCGGCTTCGTCACGCCGAAGGAGGCGATTGCGGTGAGCGGCAAGCACACGGCCATCGTCGCCAACCAGGACATCGACCTGCCGGCACAGGGACAGATCGCGGTGGCCGTGGCCAAGGGCGTGAGCCTGTACACGCTCGGCGCCAAGGCGAGCGGCGGCAGTGAACCCAACCAGGAGCGCGGCATCACGCTGCACGCGGCCAGCGGCAGCGTGACGCTGCAGAGCCAGAAGGGCGCGACGAAGATCGCGGCCGACAAAAAGGTGACGATCGCCAGCACGACGAAGAACGTGGAGGTGGAAGCACCGACACACGTGCTCCTGACCAGCGCGGGTGCCTACATCAAGCTCGAAGGCGCGAGCATCAAGATTCATGCGCCGGGGAAGGTGACGTTCCGAGGAATGCACAACTTCGTCGGGCCGCAGGGCGATAGCAACACCAATGCAGCGGGCAAGGGGACGCTGACGCTGTGCGACTTCAAAATGAAAAGCGCGGATGCGGGTGGCGACGCTCTCGTGTCGGTACAGGCGTAACGAGCGCCATGGACCACCGGTTTCTCTTCTCGCACGACTACGCACTCATCAACCCTTTGCAGGTCGAGGCGTCCGCATGGGAGACCTGGCCTGTCAAGCCGATTGCCGTGCCCGAACTGGGTATGCAGTCTCTCGTGTTGCCGCGCTTGTTGAATCTGCGTGTGCTGTCGGATGCCGAATCCACAACGCTGTATGGGCAGGTTCTCCAGTGGGAGCGAGCCAACCCGGATCATCCTTTTTTCACCGCGCTGTTCGCCACCGACTTGTCTGAAGAGCAAGTGCTGAATCGCCTGGGGAGCCGGTTTCTCTACCGTCGTTCGGCGCAGGAGCACGTGCTGCTGCGGTGGTACGACCCTCGTGTTTTTTGCCATCTCTTGTGGCTCCTCGACAAAGGCCAGTTGGCCCAGCTTCTCGGGCCAGTGCGCGTCTGGTCGTGGCGCGACCCCGCAGGCGTCTGGCAACAATGCGAACGTGCAGCAGGTCTCGCGACCTTCGCTCCTTTCAGGCCGAGTCCCGCGCAATGGGCAACGCTGGGGCGCCTCGGTGTGTTGAACCGCATCCTGGCCTATCTGGCGAGCGAACACCCAAGCCTGCAGGTGAAGCCCGCACAGGCAGAGCAACTGCTGGCCCAAGCCTACGAGACCTGGGGCATGGAGGATGAGTCCGACTGCCGCCTCTTCGTCGAGCAGGCGCTGTGCATTCACCTGGACATTCATCAACACCCCGCAATGCGTGAGCGCCTGCAGCAAGTGCAAAGACGCGAATGCAGCTACGGCGGTGCCTGTGCCGATATTGACCTGAGCGATCTGCAAAGCATGGCGTCGCGATTCCCAAGTTCCGCTCTGACGAACTTCAAAACCTGACGGAGTGCAAATGGCGTGCGACCCCTCTAAAAAATGTCCGATCTGCGACCAGCAGGGCCTGGTCTTCTTGCCGGTGCGCTACAACCTGGCGCGCACGGACGGCGTGCTGGAAAAAGCGGCTGCACCGAGCTTGAAGTTGCCATTTGCAGCCACGAGCATCAAGGTGCCTGGATCAAAAGCCGAGTTGCCTGTCGAGAGCATCGAGTTGCCCGGTGGCTACGCGAAATACACGCTGCGCCTCTTGCGCGCGGGCTATCTGTATGTCTACAACGAGAAGCGCAGGGAGTGGAAAGGCTACGTCGTCACCGACGATGCCCACCTCGTTGAATACGACATGCGCTCGGCGCCACCGAAGCTCGATGGCGCTGAACCCTGCGCGCGCATGGCCACCCAGCAAACGGGGCGCTACCTCGTGATTCCCGACGCGCATCGTCCTGACCTGCTGGGAAATATCTGGCTGGCTTTTTCGCCCATTTCTTGGACAAAGAGCACGTGGGACAAGCACAAGTCGCAGGCGCATCGCGAAAGGCACATGCGCCGCATCGATGCCAAAGCATGGGCGACAAGCGCAACCGCGCAGACGCACCTGGATGTGCTCTACGGCGCCAAGGACCAGGTGGCTGAATTTCACCTTGCCCATGCCTACCAACCCATCTCCCGGACAGAAGGACGTCTTTCCACGCTGCCAACGGTGACCGTGTACGCCGGCAACCAGCCGTTCGATCACAGCCTTGCGGAATGGGCGCCGCTGACTCGCATGCAGGTGGATGCGACGGTCATGTCGGCCCGCGTTGCCGCAGGTCAGATCAACCCCGACGACAAGAGGCCGCCGCCGGGCCTGGTGGCGTTGGACGACCCTGTCGGCATGGTCGCCGACCTCAATCAACTGATCATCCAGCAAGGGCTGGACTGGGCCAACGAGCCGGACAGGCTGGAGAAATTCGAAAGCGCGCAAAGCGTCATGGCCCTGCGCGAAGCCATCAAGAACGGCGCGGTGACTTCCGAGGAAGCCTCGCGCAAGGACACGGCCTTGATGGGGCGCGCCGTCATGGGCACCCTTTTCGGCAGCGCTCACACCCGGCCATTCAGCCGGCCCTTGCAGGAATGGGACGACCAATGGTTCAAGGTGGAGGACGAAGAGGAGATTCGGCGCCTGGGCCGTGAGGCATGGGAGAAGTACCAGAAGCATCTCAAGGGCAAGAATGCCTATGAGACCTATCTCAATACGACTTACCCCGGCGAGCTGAAAAAACTCACCATGGAGGTGCTCCAGCCCTTGGATGCGGCCTTCATTGCCTGGCTCGACTGCGCCATCTTCAAGCAGCACATGATCTGCAACTTCGACCCGAAGAGTGCCAAGGACGGCATGCAGTACCAGGAGGCGGCGGCGGCAATCCTGAGCGACGCGCTAGGGCGCACCACCGTGTTCGACCACGTGGGCAAGCTGATCGAGCAAGACCCTGAAAACCCCGAGTCCATTTTCACGCGCGCATTTGTGTGGAACCTGGACGATGCCGTCAAGCAATGGAAGGCCGCCAGCGAAAAGGCAGCCGAGCCTGCCGACTGGCTGGCCATGTGCGGCACGCTGTACAACGGACTCAAGGACGCGGTCGAGAAGGGCGCGGCTGGCGAACTCAATGGCGCCATGAGTGGTGCCGCCAAGTACATCTACCAACTGGCGGGCCCGCTCACTCGCATGATGGGCCGAGCGGTGGACAGCGTCGCGGGCAAGGCCGCCATGCAGATGCCCCACAAGCTCCAGCTGGCGCTGCTGGGCGCGGTGGCCAAGTCGGGCAACCCGAAGATGGAACTCATGGACCTGAGTGGCTACACCCACCCCAAGCAGGCCACGCGCGCGTTGGCCGCACAAGTGGCCATCAAGGCCGGCATGTCGTCATCGCAGGGCCTGCGCAGCGCCGCGCGCTCGGCGCTGGAACCCAGTGTGACCACGGATCGCATCACAGGCGCGAAGCTGTTCAAGTTCAACGCGATCGTGTTGATGGACAGCGAACAGCTGGACCGCATGAAGGCCATGGCCCGCCCGCTGAACCTGGAATCCAAGGTCATGCGCAGCGTGCGCGCCGATGCGGTGGCCCGCGCCGTGCGCGCGGAGGATCTGGACCAGTTGCTGTACCACAGCGTGGGCAAGCTGGGCGGACTGGAATTCAAGACAGGCGTGGTGGCTGTCATTTTTGCGGGGGCCAGCTTGCCCAAGCTCATCAGAGACCAGGATGAGGCGGCGCCCGATGCCAAGATGGTCAAGACCACCGCGCTCGCCGCGGGCGTCATGGGCTTGCTGGGCAACGCCATCGAGGCGACGGGGATACTGTCGAAGAATCTTCCCTGGGGCTCTCAGAAGCTTGCGCTACCCATGGGTCGCTTGATGCTGAATGCGAGCACGCGCGCAGAGGCGGTCATTGCGGGCGGAAAATGGCTGGGAGCCGCTGCCGCGTTTGTGGCTGGCGCATTGACGCTGAAAGAAGGGCTGGAGGATATCAAGTTGAATTTCAACTACGGATTTGCGATGTTTTCTATCGGCGTGGTTTCGATGGCGCTCGCCATATTCGTGCTGTTCGGCTGGGTTGTTCCGTTTTCGATCATTGCTTTCATCGTGCTTGCGATCGTGACGGTGGTGGTGGGATTTTTCAAGCCGGACGACATGGAGCGCTGGCTCGATAAGACGCTGCATTGGGGAAACAATGCCAAGGGGAATTTCTCGACCATGCTGGAACAGACCAGTGCCATCAAGGCGTTGCGCGAGGCAGCGCAAAAGGCCGCTCATGACGCAGCCAAGGCGGGCTGACCCATGTTGACAGGCTGGTACCCGCAATTTTCAAAGAATCGCCCGCTGACCTCGCAAGAAGAAAAAGATCACTTGCCGTTTGGACGCAAGCAGGACGTCATCCCCGAAGACGGCGTGGGATTGATTCATTTCAACTCCACCTTCATCGAGTTCGTAGACAGGGGATTCAAGCTCAAGGGAATGTCGGCGACATTGGCCTTCTTGTTTTGCGAACTGATTGTTCTCGGTGCTTTCTTCGGTGGAATTTACCTGGCCGTCGAATCGACGCAAGAGTTCACACTCGCGACGTATCTGATCGTGGCCGCGGGAGAAAGCACATTTCTTTTTCTCGCTTATTTCGTGTGGAAGAACTTGCTCCGCTTCGACCTCTTTGCCTACACGCACAACCCGATTCGTTTCAATCGCAAGACCGGCAAGATCCACGTCTTTCGCCATAACGGCGCGGACGGCGTGCTGAGCGTGCCCTGGGGCGACCCCAGTCTGTACTTCCACATCGGCCATGGCATGCAGAACAAGGTGCTGCGCGACCTGCGCTGCCATGTGCTCGATGCGAGCCAATCGGTTCAGGACACCTTCACGGTGGGCCACAGCACCGATGAAGATCTGCGCATCGTGGAGCAGTGGGAGTTCATCCGCCGCTACATGGAGCAAGGGCCCTCCCATGTGGTGGACGACCCGCTCGACGGCGTGATCACCCTTTCGCTCAAACCCAGTTGGAAGAACTGCTACATGTGGGTGTGCTTCGCCCTGGGGCAAAGCCTGTTCCCGATGCGGCACATGCTGTTTCCGCTGTACGGCGCGCTCACCTTGACCCGTTGGCTGAGCTTCAAGACCTGCAAAGAGCCCGTGTGGCCCGCCGACATCCAGGCCGAAGGTGCGATGGAGCCCGGCGATCCGCACCATTGGCCCGAGCCCGAGTTCATGGGCGCTTTTGCCGAGAACGATGCGATCTACCAGCGCGCCGTGCGCAGGAACGAACTGCGCAAGCAACGGCTGTAAGCGAATGACCGAGTGAAGATCTGGAGGTGCAGGCGAGGGCGGTTACTCGTGTCGTGGTGACCTCACCCTCAAGACCCACTCCGCTCCCGCAAAGCCACAGCCGTTCGCACCTTCTGCACCACCGCAGCCGGCGCTGCCGCCTGCGTCATCAACCGCTCCGCCACATCCTTCTCCCCCTCCTTCATCGCCAACGCCCGGTACGGCGTGACCTGCGCATTCACCTGCATGTTCGCCGACACGCTCGCAACGTTCCCCATCGCATCCACAACCCGCGCCTCGATGCTCGCGTACCCCGCCGCCCCCGGCGTCCAGTTGCACGTATACGGCGCGGCCTTCACAGTGCACAGCGTCTTCCCATCCACGATGAACTGAAGCTCCGCGATCCCCGCATTCGCTTGCGCAGCGGCCGAGAGCGTCGTCGTGCGGCTGACCCCCGTCGCCGCCGGCACCGCAACCGACACCACAGGCGGCGCCACATCCGCGGGCGCAGTCACCATCACATTCGCAGTCGCCATCGCCGAGTTGCCCGCCGCGTCCACGCCGATCACGCGGATCGTCTGCATGCCCGGCGTCATCGGTGTCCAGGTGCAGGTGAAGGGCGGCGCTTCGAAGGTGCAGATCGGAATGCCGTCGGCCCCCGCCACCTTCACGCCCCACACGCCCACGTTGTCCACCACGGCCGGTGCAATGGTCACCGGCTGCCCGAGCGTCGCCATCGCGGGCGCCGAGACCGACACCGTCGGCGGCACGTTGTCCACGCCGCCCAGTGCCATGTCGATCGTGAAGGTCGATTGCCCCTTCACTGCCTTCTGCTCGAACGCATCGAAGATCGTGAACCAGCTCGCCGAAGGTGAGCGCCCCGGCGCCGAGGCCTTCACCAGCAGCGTCGACTTCGCGCTGTTGAAGCAGGTGAAGCCGCACGCCCAGTCGAACGCGAAGCGGCCTGCCTCATCGGCCGCGCCCTGCGCGAGCAGCACCATCGGCTGCTCCGTCGACGTGCCCGCATTGCGCCACACCGACACCTGCGCGCCCGCGAGCGCGGCGCCCGTCGCGCGGTCGGTGAGGCGCACCTGCGTGGCCGTCGTGCCCGCCATGAATTTCGAGGTGCCGTACTTCGGCCAATCGCTCCAGTCGGTGTTGATGTTGGCCTTGGTGCCGGCCGTGAAGCGGATCATGTTCAGCGTGATGACGCGGTTGGTCGCCGGGTCGCGCCGCTGCTCGAACACGGTGCCCAGCAGCGGGTCGAGCCGCCAGCTCTGGCGCGTCCACCAGTAGCGGTCGGTGTCGCTCGCGAGCACCAGGTCGGCCTGCGGCGCGGTGCCGGTGGTGTCCTTCACCATCGAGGCGTTGTAGTACTCGCCCGCGCCCGCGCCGAACACGTGCTCCAGCTCGTGCAGCAGCGTCTTCAGTTGCCGGCCGAGGTAGTCTTTCTCGGTGGATTCGGGCGCGGCCTTGGTGATGTCGCGCGACAGGCGCAGCGGGTCGTGCAGCGCGATCCAGTTCAGGTTCCACGTCACGCCCTTCTGCGGAAAGGTCCAGCTCGCGGCGAGGCCGCCGTGGCTGTAGCCGCGGGTCGACTTCGAGATGCACACTGCGATCTCGCCATTGACCAGCCCGTTGTGGCTGCACGCCGACGCCATCGCGGGGGCCACGAGTTGCAAGTCGTTCGACGGGTCGAAGACGAAGCTGCGCACTGTCTCGCGCGTGAAGACCGTGTTGACGTCGGCCACGTACTGCGCGAGCCGCCGGCCGGCCTCTTGCGGGCCGAGTTCGTCGGAAAGCGCGGGGTCGACGTAGAACTTCAGGCGATGCACACTGTGTGGTGCATTGCCAACATCGTTGAGGCCGGCCCACGCCGCCTGGCTGGCCAGCAATGCGCCGCAGAAGAGCGCGGCCCCAGAGGGAAAAGCCCGGCGAACCAGCGAGAGAAGAGCGCGCATCTGCCCCAAAGGATGTGTATCAAAAATGTAAGTTTAGTGCGTATTTAGACACATACCTCGATTCTTTTTACAAATATGAAACAAATGCAGCCCCGCAAGATCGTCGTGCTCTCCGGCTCCGGCGTGAGCGCCGAGAGCGGCCTGCCCACCTTTCGCGATGCGAAGGGGCTGTGGAACAGCTATTCGTGGCAGGAGCTCGCGAGCCCCGATGGATGGCAGCGACACCCCGAGGCGGTGCTGGCCTTCTACAACGAGCGCCGGCAGAAGGCGTGGCAGGCAGAGCCGAACGCGGCGCACATCGCCATCGCATCGCTGGAGGCCGCGTACGAGGTGGTCATCGTCACGCAGAACGTCGATGCATTGCACGAGCGCGCGGGCTCGCGCCACGTGCTGCATGTGCACGGCGAGCTCGCGTATGCGCGCGGCACGTCGCCCACGCCCAGGCGCTACCGCATCGACGGCGAGCCCATCGCCCTCGGCCAGCTGTGCGAAGACGGCACGCAGCTGCGGCCCGACATCGTGTGGTTCGGCGAATCGGTGCGGCACTTCGAGGAGGCAGAAGCGCACGTGGCCACCGCGGCGCGCGTGCTGGTGGTGGGCACCTCGCTCACGGTGAACCCGGCGGCGTCGCTCGTGCGGTACGCGCACCGCGATGCACAGAAGGCACTGGTCGCGCTCGAGATAGAAGACGTGCCGCGCGGCTTCACCTTCCTGCAGGGGAGGGCGACGGACGTGGTGCCCGCGCTCGCCGCGAAGTGGCTGAGCGAGGCGCCACCCGATACGCGCTAATGCGCGGGCGCCGAAGGCACCATCCGCCGCCGCGTCGCGTCATCGAGCAACTCGCGCAGCGTGCTGAAAAGCGGCGCAGTGCCCGTGTGCTTGCGCCCATACCCCAGGTTGAACGCGTAGTCGAAATCCTCGGGGTTCGCGCCCTGGCTGTGCTGCAGGATCGTCTCCAGCTTGTCGAGCGCCTTCACCGCCTGGGCCTCGGGCGAGGCGGCGGCTTCGTACTCGTCCCACAGCGCGAGCAGCTCGCCGCGCAGCCCGGCATCGAGCGGCGCCATCAGCGTGAGCAGATCGCGGCGCTCGCGCTCGCTCTTGTCGGGGTGCGCGTGCTGGCTCGTGGCCGGAACGTCACCGTGAATCGCCTCGCCCAGGTCATGCACCACGCACAGCTTGAGCACGCGCAGCAGGTCGAGCCCGGCCAGCTCTTCTTCGAACGCCATCGCCATGAGGCACAGCCGCCAGCTGTGCTCGGCCGTGCTCTCCGCGCGGCCCGAGGAGGTGTGGCCGCTGCGCAGCACGTCCTTGAGTTTTTCCGCCTCGCGCAGGAAGGCGAGCTTGCCCTTGAGTTGCTCGATGTTCATCGGCGGGATCGTAGGGGGGCGGGGCGGTGGTGTCCACGCATGAGATATGCGCGGCCGCCTATGCGTTGTCTACTTCAACCGCAAGAGCCCGGCGAAACCTTGATGGAGTGCGTGATGCCACATGAAAAGCAGATGAGCGACGCAGAGCTGGCGGCCTTCGAAACGGGCCAGGACTTCGAGGCTTTGCTTGTTCAGTCGGCGCGTGAAATGAGCGCGGGGAAAACGCATGAAGTCCGGGTGATTGCCCTCGACCGAAAGGCGCTGCAACGTGCCCCCGCCGCGAAGGCCACACAGATCAAGACGTGAGCGCCACCAGCGCTCTCACCCTACCGCCTTGATCAACCGATCCCTCCCCGCCTTCGCCAACATCGAAGCCACCGCACACGACGCGAGCCGCGCCGATTCCGAATCGGCGCGGCTTGTCAGGATCACCGGCACCTTCGTGCCCAGCACGATGCCCGCCGCGTAGGCGCCGCCCAGGAAGGTGAGGCTCTTGGCGAGCATGTTGCCCGCGTCCAGGTCGGGCACGATCAGCACGTTGGCGCGGCCGGCCACCGGCGAGACGATGCCCTTGATGCGCGCGGCCTCGGGGTCGATGGCGTTGTCCATGGCCAGCGGGCCGTCGAGCTGCGCGCCGGTGATCTGGCCGCGGTCGGCCATCTTGCAGAGCACGGCCGCGTCCAGCGTGGAGGGCACCTTGGCGTTCACCGTTTCGGTGGCCGAGAGAATCGCCACCCGCACGGCGGGCATGTGCAGCGCGTGCGCCAGGTCGATGGCGTTCTGCACGATGTCGACCTTCTCTTCGAGCGTGGGCGCGATGTTGATCGCCGCGTCGGAGATGACCAGCGGCTGCGCGTGGCCCGGCACGTCCATCACGAAGCAGTGGCTGATGCGCCGCGAGGTGCGCAGGCCCCCCTCGCGCCGCACCACCGCGCCCATCAGCTCGTCGGTGTGCAGGCTCCCCTTCATGAGCGCATCGACCTCGCCGCGCAAGGCCATGGCCACGGCGGCATCGGCCGCGGCGTGGCTGTGGGGCGCCTCGACGATGGTGAGGTGCGAGATGTCGGCGCCGGCCTCGCGCGCCGCGGCCTCGATCTTCGCGCGCGGACCGACCAGCACCGGCGCGATGAGGCCGAGCGCCGCGGACGCGAGCGCCGCTTCGAGCGACACCGCGTTGACCGGGTGGACCACCGCGACGCGCAGCGGGGGGAGGGCGCGGGCGGCGGCGATCAGGCGGTCGTAGTGGGGGTGCGGTGCGGCGGAGGAGGGGGATGACGCCATGCGGGCTCCGGAAGAGGGGTGAGGGGCGAATGGTGCAGAGGAGGCGAACGAGGCAAGCGAGACAAGCCAGACCCATAGGGCAGAAGAGTCAGCCGTCCGACGAGTCCGGAGAGGAGTTTGCAGCATCCCATGAAGGCCCATGCGAAAGGCCACAGAAGCGGGCAGGGCGGGCCACGCGATCACGGCCAGCCCTTTCATGCGCTTGCATGCGCTTTCGTGCGCTTTCATGGGTCGGGCCGTCATCGCCACCGTCAAAGCGTTTCGACCAACCGCGCCGAAGTGCCATCGGCCAGCGTTATCCGCGTCCACCGGCAAAGGCTCTGTGCAATCGGCACGAGCTGCGAACTGTTGGTGCCCGTCGCGAACTCCAGCGAGGGCGGCGCGAGCGCATCGCGCCAGCCGATGCCATCGAGCATCGCCTCCTTGCCCGCGATTTCCGGCGTGGCATAGCGCCAGAGCGAGCGGCCCAAAAGCAGCGAGAGCGGCGCGCCGAACTCGGCGGCCCTGCGCGCGGACGAGGCCAAGAGCCGATGCGTGATGTCGCACACCAGATGCACGGGCCGCGGGCTCTCGTTGACGAGCCTGGCCAGCGCATGGTCGGCGGCCGCATCGAGCCGGGCCGACAACAGCGCCTCGGCGCGTGCGCGCTCGGCGGGCTCCATCGCCTGCGTGTCGGACTCCCAGCGCGAGATGGTCGATTGATTGACGTTGAAGAGCTCGGCCGCGTGCGATTGCTTCACGCGATGCAGCAGGCGCCAGCGCTTGAGCGCCGGGCCGAGGGCCGAGGTGGCGAAAGTGACCGCGCTGGCAGGGGTGTCGAGTGCGTCTTGCATATGTGGATTCATTGCCATTTATTGCCGCGACAGAAGGCATTTTGTTTTGCTTTGCCGATGTGGGCAAAGTTGGCGCGATGCGCGATTTGTTCGCCGCGCGGGTGCTCTGTTCAAGCGCTTCTGTTCTTATATTTGTCGACCGCCGCGCCTCACGGCGGGACATCGAAATGCACACCGCAGCGATGTCGATGTGAGGCAGATAGGCGACGGCCAAGGTGCGCTAACACCAGGGCCGTCTGACCACTCAACGTGCACTAACTTTCGAAAGCGAGCACATCAATGGCTGATCAAATTATCGCCGGGCAGAACACGCCCACCTCCGCACTCTCAACCGCAGCGCAGGACGCGAAGGACACCCTCGAGAACAAGTTGACCCAGTTGCGGTCACTGCTGCACTGCTGCTATGGCGATGAGCAGGAGTTGTTTGAGGCGATCGGGGCGACGCATCGAGGCAACATCATGTGGATTGCTGCGGATCTCGTGGACGATGCCTGCAAGCTCTTCCAGCGGATCGCTACTGGCCCATCGACTAGCTAGGGCGGAAAAAAGTATGCAAGAACTCTGTGAAACAATAGTTTCTGATGCTCACAAAGCCTATTATTCGTAAATAGGTTCGGCGTACCGACCCGGTACCCATCTGCTTGCCGAGGATCAGAACGTTGAGCATTGAAGAGTTTTTGCCGCCCAATTTTGAGAAGCTTGATACCGCACTACGGTCTATCGGGTACAGCTTCGAGGCGGCGGTCGCCGACCTGATTGACAACGCCATAGATGCAGAAGCTTCTGCGGTGCTACTTCGCCTAGTAACTAGGACTGACGGCCATTTGGACTTGCTGATCTGGGACAACGGGAGAGGGATGGGCGCTGGCGAGCTAAAAGAGGCCATGCGCTTTGGGTCCGATGTTTCGAATCAGCTTGACCGGCTGGGTAAGTTCGGGCTTGGTTTGAAGCTTGCATCATTGAGTCAAGCTCGAGCTCTGCACGTAGTTTCTGTCAAGTCTGGCAAGCTCTCCGGAAGAGCTTGGTTGGAAGATGGGATTGCAAAAGGCTTCGCCGGTACGCTTCTCGATGACGAGGAGTCCAGAAAGATCGCAGGGCTTGTCCCGCAGTGGGATATTGCTAGATCCGCGACATTAGTACATTGGACCGATCTGTATAGGGTGGGTCACAACTATGCAAATGCTGATGAGCACGCACAAAAGCTTCTCGCAAAGCTGAAGCAACACTTGTCGCTTGCCTTCCATCGCTTTCTTTCAGGCGATGTCACGCGCAAAGGTGGGCAGCTGAAGATATCCATGGATATTTTAGATGAGTCGTCCGGCGAGGCAGGCCTTCCATTGATCTTGGATGCGCTGAACCCTTTCGGATATCCGCACACCGGATTGGCCGACTTTCCTGTCGAGTTGCGAACTCGAAATGAGACCGGACCAGTAATGAAGTTAAAGGCACACATCTGGCCGCCAAATTCGACTACTGCGGAGTACAGGTTGCCGGGTGGCGCAAACTCGCGCCAAGGCTTCTATTTTTATCGTCACAATCGGTTGATCCAGGCTGGAGGATGGAATGGCCTCCGTGAGTCCGAGCCTCATCTCTCCTTGGCAAGGGTCGAGATTGATCTCGATGCAAGCTTTGATATCGCCGTTAGTCTTGATGTCAAAAAAGTCGAGATTCAGCTTCCCCCCGTAATTGCTCAATCCATCTCGGAATCAAGCACCGCCGATGGAACAGATTTCAAAGCATATCTGTCGCTGGCCGATGGAGCCTACCGAAGGCGGGCATTCGCCAATGCCGAATTACCACTTATCCCTTCGCAAGGGCTTCCTGCTCAATTAGCCAGCTTTTTGCGTTCGGAGCTTAAGTTAGAGGGAACAGGAAAATTTCGCGATCTGAAGATCTCCTGGGCTAACCTTGACTCCACTGAGTTTTTTCAGATTGATCGCAGTAATGGACACCTGCATATAAATAAGTCAGTGCGAAAGGCTTTGCTCCACGGCCTCTCGGGCTCTTCTGCTGATTTACCCGTTGTCAAGTGTCTCCTCTTTCTTGTACTGGAAGATGCCTTGTCATCGGAGAGAACAGGATCACGTATGCGCGAAAGGCTTGACCTTATAAATCGCATTTTGCTCAAAGCTGTCCAATATGAAAGGAGTCCCGCTTGAGCTCCCCCCGATACCTCACATGGGCTAATTTCCTAGCGACGGTGTTTGTGCGCGGGCAGCAAGGGGTCCATCGAATTACAGACAAGCCATTAGTTGAAATATTCGGGGATGGTGAAGCCAATCGGATTGGCATCTGGATCGAGGTTCCGCCAGAAACAAAGATTCCTCCAGATGTCGCTTCATTGGAGAGCATCCGAACCAGCGTGATCTTCTCTCAAGGCCGGTACTTGCTTGAAATCACATCCACAGCGCCCTCACTTGGGCGGCAGTTTTATCATTTTGCCATCGCTGTTGCAGAGCGTGTCATCGTCGACAAGCAGCAAGCGGCCGAAGCCGTCGGCATTGAGCTCCGATGTTTTACCGACTTGTTAGAAGCAAAGACCCAGTTATCGCTTGAAAAGCAGATAGGCCTATTGGGAGAGCTGTTGTTTCTCGAATTTCTCACGAGCAGGTTCGGAAATGAAGTCTTGGCATCGTGGCTCGGTCCATTAGGAGAGCCACACGACTTCAGAAATGGCACGCAAGAATACGAGGTGAAGACTACCGTTGCTCCGAGGAGAGTACACACCATCCACGGCATGGGACAGCTTATGCCATCTACAGGTTGTTCTCTATCCTTGCTATCAATTGTGCTTGGCCCTGCAGGAGCCGGCGGGGGCTTCACCCTTCCCGGCAAAGTGACTGATCTCACACTTCGCTTCGCGTCTGATCGTAATTTGTTAGATCATTTCAACGCGGCCCTCGATGCCAATGAATATAGACCGCAAGACGCGGCGCTCTATACACGGCGATTTGTTCTGCGGCGCCCATTTGCGATCGTTCCGATTGATGTGAATTTTCCCGTAATCACCTTTGAAACGCTCCAAGCAACCTTGGGGCAGCTCGCCGTCAGGATCCGCTCACTCCAATATGACGTGGATATCGAGGGTCTCGAGCACGAGCATGGATCAACCGTGTTTGAGTCTTCATTTTCCTTTTAAGTCAAGAGCAACATATGCACTCACTGTCAGATCGAATCGAAACGGCCTTGGGTGCTATGACCAGTGAGCCTCGCGATCTCGTCGCTTACCTGAGACAGCCCGGACCGGATTTTAAGGCTGGCGACAAGAAGGAGATCGAGAGTGCTATTGAAATGCTGCTGGAGGGAGATCCAAATCAACACGCGCGTCTTCGTTTCTCCGGCGTATTGAGATCATGGGACAACGCCAAGGACGTTGCGTGGGTCGCTGAAACAGCAAGAAATACAGCGGAGAGACGTGCCCTGATTTATCGCAAGCTGCGTGCGGATGCATCGCTTGTGGCTCGAATAGATCTTCAGCTTCCGTTCTATCCACTCGAAGAGCCCGTGATCATTGCGCAAGAACATTCGGACTGGTATGCCCCGAAGCTGGGGGTTCGGGATTATTACTGGCAGCGGTATGCGAAATATCTACGGGAGCAGCGAGGATGGAATGAAGCGGCCATTCTGACGATGGATAACAGTACACGCAGCATCGTTGAATGCCTAGCCAATCCCGAAGCTGTAGAAGCTTACGCATCCCGCGGTTTGGTGATGGGGTATGTCCAGAGCGGGAAGACTGCAAACTTCACAGGAGTAGTTGCACGAGCTGCCGATGCCGGGTACAGATTAATTATCGTAATGGCCGGCACTTGGAACATTCTTCGTAATCAAACCCAGCGTAGGTTTGACAAAGAACTTCTTGGCAAGGAGTTTCTAAAAAATGACGAAACTTATATCAGTAGCCCTCCAACGGACTGGGACGAATTCTTGGAGCATGGATTTGATCCAATTGAACAGGGTCACTATGGGTGGCAGCGTCTAACGCGGCCCGACATCGACTTCAAGAAATTGAAAGCGGCCATCGATAGCCTAGAGTTTGAACGAGTCAATAAGGCGGCTCCAATTTATCACCCAAGTAACCTCCACTCCATGCATGTGAAATTACTTGTCGTGAAAAAAAACAGCGGCGTGATAAAAAATTTGGTTGAAGACCTTGGAAAGCTGCGCGCGAGATTGACGGAAATTCCAGCGCTTGTTATCGATGATGAATCTGACCAGGCGGGAATTAATGTTATCGCTCCGAAAGTTGGAGTTGCCACCGAGCGCACACCGACAAATCAACAGATTGTTGATCTACTAAAACTTTTACCGCGTGGGCAGTACGTCGGCTATACCGCGACACCTTATGCAAACGCGCTAGTTAATCCTGACGATCCGGGAAACATTTTTCCAAAGGATTTTATTGTATCGTTAGATAGGCCTAAAGGCTATATGGGGGTTTCGGATTTTTTTGATCCGGAATCGAATTATTCCGATTTGGAAAAACAAGACTATTCTCTGGCAGAGATTGCTCATATTCGTAGAGTTGAATCCGCTATTGATGAGGATGACGACGAACTGAAAGCGGCCCTCCGTAGCTACGTTATTTCTGGGGCCGTGAAGCTCTATCGCTGCGCAAAAAATCCAAAGCGTTATAAGCTGTCGGATATCAAGCATCACACAATGCTCGTTCATACATCGCATTCTGTCGGTAAGCAGTCGGCACTTGCCAGCCGCGTCGATGCCCTGTGGCTGCAGTGTGCGTTTTCGAGCGCTCGAGGCCTTCGGGAATTGGAGAAAATCTGGAATACCGACTACCTAAAGGTTATTGAGGCTTTCGGAAAGGAGCTGGCACCAAAGAGCTTCTCTGAACTTGTCAACTATTTGTCTGAGACAATAAAGCGCATTGAAGTAGGTGCGAAAGTATGCATTGTGGTCAATAGCGATACAGCAGCGGCGCCTGATTTCAGTCATGTTCCAGTGTGGAAGATCGTGGTTGGTGGGAATAAGCTTTCGCGGGGCTACACCGTTGAGGGACTAACTATTAGCTACTACAGACGCGTCGCAAATACTTCGGATACTCTCATGCAAATGGGACGTTGGTTTGGATTTCGTCCTGGATACCAAGATTTGGTACGCGTTTATTTGGGGGTCAAGGAAGGGAAAAAAGGAAAAACAGATCTTGTGTCCGACTTCAAGGAAGTTTGCAGGCTTGAGGAGCGTTTTAGGGCGGAAATTCGACGCTATATGCGAAGGCCGAATATGCCCCGCATCACGCCGCGGGAAATTCCCCCGCTTGTTTCGATTACTGGAAACCTTCGACCAACTGCGGCAAATAAAATGCATCACGCACGGTTGGTGTCCAAGAACTTCGGAGGGCAACGATCAATGCAAGTGTTGGTTGCCTCAAAGGCGGAGAGCATCAAAGAGAATTTCCTGACGCTAACGAAAATACTGAAGTCCGCCAAAAAGGTGGAGCAAAAATCACTAGGCGGAATTTGCAATACCGCTGCTAAAATCCGCACCGAGGCCTGGGTCGCCGAGGTCACAAACGATCACCTGATAAATTTTCTTTCCAATTACAGATGGTTGGAAAGCGAATATCCATACCCGAAACGTCCTGCTGACACTGAGTTGCAAATAGAATTTTTAAAAAACAAGCAGCATGGAATTGCCAGCTGGTTAATAATTGCGCCGCAGCGTCGGGAGTCCTTTGGATCCCCACTGCCGCTCAAGGGCATTGGTGATTTTGCGGTCAAGGAGCGTGCGCGAAACGAGAATAGGGGGTTTCAGGTCTTTGGGGAGCCGACACACCGCATTCTCGGCGGATATCTTGCAGAGTTGAAGATGAATGGTGATATTCGACTTGATCAACCCAACAAAGAGACGGTTGCTCTTAAAAATTCACATCGAGGAATTTTTCTGTTGTACCCAGTTCGCGAGGACGTTTCGGCGCCAGTGTCAATTGGATTTGAATTAATTTTTCCCGAAAATGATTTGGATTTTGATCTCAACTTCGTGGTCGGGAAAAAAATTTAAGATCTGGCAATCCTGAAAATTTTCGCCTCAGCGGTTGATGGTTTTCGCTCGAATTATTTAATTCTCGGTTTCGGTGGCAGGAGTGGCCAGTTCATTTCTACGTCTTTGGATTGAATTAAGTCCACCAATTGATCCAAGTGAGTCGCGGAATGTTTTAGCCCGCATTCCCATATTGTTAAAACACGCCAACCTGCGAGTAGCAGCCGCTCGCGTTGTCGTTCATCCCGTTCAGCATTTCCATCTAGCTTTTCCCGCCAAAAATCAATTCGTGTTGCGGGTGAAGTAGCATAAATGCAGCCATTGTGGCGATGCCAAAAACAGCCGTTCACGAAAATGGCAAGGCGATGCTTGGGAAGGGTCAAATCAGGGCGTCCTGGTAGATCCTTTTTGTGGAGGCGGAATCGATATCCTTTTGCGTGCAAAAAGCGCCTTACTAAAATCTCGGTTTGATTATTTTTTCCCCGAATCCCTGCCATCATTCGGGATCGGGTTTGAGCGTTAACCGTATCGATCATGACGCCAAGCTCTTTAGATTTATGAAGTCCGATGTCTTATAAAGCCCGCCGACGTTTTTCCATCCAACTCTGAATTGGTTTCGTTTCTTTGACCGCCATTCAGTACCCTTCAGTGTCTGCTTTATCCCTGGGTCGTAGTAAATGGAGCCGCTATGAAGGGCTCGAAGAAATGTCTGCAGTTCAGCCCCTACGCCTAGAAGTACCTGGGGGCCGTAGCTGTAAAAGTTTTCTCCAGCGACGGAAGTTTTTTTATAAGTTACGTATGCAGTCTGTGCGTGCTTCTTAGACCAATGTCCGACCAGCTTTTTGAAGGTCCATCCAGCGGCAAGTTTACCGAAATGATCGCGAAGAAATAATCCCCCATTTGGATCGGTAATCTCTACGCGGTTCGGGTCATAGCCTTCCATCAGAAGAGTTAAAGATGTTGTTCCGCAGATCACTCCGGTCTGATGCCTGCCGGTGAAATCACGACGCCCCTCGCTACTTCGGCCGTAGCTGGTGAGAAACTGGCCGAGATCATCTCGATAGCTTCCTACATCAGGTTCCGGAGTCATTAGCGTGACGGCCGCTCCGCTATGTGCTTTTAATTCCCACCCCATGAAGTCAGGTTCCGAATTCCCATTCGGAATAATTCCAAACTTGCTTTCAAGTGTATAGCCTGCTCCATTTTTTGCCGTATATGGAATGGCTATCCCGGAAGGCTCCATCTTTTGCGATGGAATTGGTCCACTTTGATATATGAGCTGAAGGCGATTGATCAAATCCAGCCTTGAATTTTGTTGAGGAGGCTGAAGCTCATAAAAAACGGACGCAATATTCTGGGCGTTCGTATTTTCAATTCTATTTACAGCATCCTGCGATAGCTCACCGCCCCATGCTCCTGCAAATGCGAGGATGCGATCGTCCGGGCAAATTCCCAGAATCAAGCATCTTGGAGTCAAAATGCGTAAAGCCCGCTCCTCAAATGTAGGAGGGCGCATTAGATGGCTTGGAGCCGTCGGACATCCTCGCAAAAATCCTGACATGCGGACTTCGGGATAGCGAGGATAAAAAATCAACTGTGCCCCGGAGGCGAGGCAAGGCCGGCCAGCAAAATTGGGAGGCAGCCAGCTCAAATTCAGAGGCGCCTTAAAAACGGGGCCATCTCTGGAACTTACCTCTCCCGACATCTCTCCATGCGGAATTATCCGAAGAACATCAAAATCGCCGCCGAAGTAAATCTGCTGCTTGGAATTATCGTTGTTTGAAAGCAGCTTAAAGAAAATGCGAAAAGCGCCATGCTTTCGCATGGCGTCGGCCACAATTTCGAGCGGAGAATCAGGCGCGCCAAACATATCTTTCCTTCTTTGCTGCCTTCGCGAAGGCAGGTGTCGAAGAAAAGATTGTCACCAACTATGAAAAAAATCGCAAGGGTGTTTCCTGCGACAACATTCTATGTCGATTGGGATTTTCTCTTGGCTTCCAGAATTCGCTCACGCATGAGCTTTGCCACGGCTTCAAACACGGGGACAGCGACGGAGTTTCCGAATTGCCTATAGGCCTGCGTATCAGAAACCGGGATGACAAACGAGTTCTTCCCAGGCTTGTCAAATCCCATCAGCCGAGCGCATTCTTGGGGAGTCAGTCTTCGGGGGCGATTTCTGATGTTTGCCTCACCGTGAAAATCCTCCGCTGCGGTGAAACCTCTATCTACCAGAATTTCTGATCCATCTTTGTGATAGCGAGCTGAAAGGGTTCGGGCGGTGTCACTGGCTTTGGTTAGCCCAAAGCCAAAACCGTTTCCCTTTTGCCGATGCTTTTCAGCGTATTTATAGAGGTAGGCCCAGAGCTTATGCGTGAGGATGTACTTAGTATCAACCTCTTTGTCCAAAAGATCGCCAAAGGTTGGTCGCTTTTTGGGAAGGTATTTTTTAATATCCTTGAGCGTAAAACCTTCATGAACATTCAGGTCGCGGCGAAACCCAACAAGAACAATTCTTTCCCGATGCTGAGGGAGAAAAAGTTTTGCATCAATGATTCGCGGGTCTTGACCTTTAGGTGAATCCGCATCTGCCACTTCGTAGCCCAACTCATCAAGCGTCTCGCAGATTACCTTGAATGTCTTGCCTTTGTCATGACTTTTGAGATTTTTCACGTTCTCCAAAAGAAATACGGCGGGCCGCTTTGCGGCCAGAATTCTCGCTACATCGAAGAACAAGGTGCCCTGAGTTTCACATTCAAACCCGTGCTTTCGGCCAAGCGAGTTCTTCTTTGATACACCTGCAAGAGAGAAGGGTTGGCAGGGAAATCCGGCCAGAAGCACATCGTGGTCCGGTATCTCGCGATTGATATGCGCGTAAGCCTCGTCCTCTGTTACTTTCAGATCGGCCGAAAGCGTTACGTCTCGGATGTCAAGATTGAAGCGATGCCGGCTTGGATCGCAATGATGATTTGCCTTATAGGTTCGAACCGAGTTTTTGTCCCATTCGGAGGTAAAAATGCATTCGCCGCCGATAGCCTCAAATCCTTTTCTGATTCCACCGATCCCGGCAAAAAGATCAATGAATGTGAAATCAGAAACCGCAGTATTGGGCTTGGGCAGAAGTGATCGCAGGTGCTTGTACTCCGCGTATGAGAGCTTTGGTGAGGCTTTTTTCTTCATCCAGCGATTGATGGTTTCCCGGCACCAATTTCCTGGACTCACCTCTTCAAGGATTTCCGCCAGTTGCCCTTGATCGTAAATTTCCAGCACTCGCTCGATGAGTGCTAGATCATTGCCATCTTCAATTGAGCCGTCGCCATGGGCAACCGCAGGAGGTACTGACTTCGGAGATGCGCGGAGTCCGGCGCTGGGCTTTTTCATCTGGGTGAAAGGTGTGATGTGTAGTCACTATCTTATCCCTAGAACAGCATCATTGCGCTATCTATTCCGAGCTTGGATTCAACGGGAGAGGGC
Organism: Variovorax sp. AC194; assembly: GCF_979257995.1. NCBI lineage: Bacteria > Pseudomonadati > Pseudomonadota > Betaproteobacteria > Burkholderiales > Comamonadaceae > Variovorax > Variovorax sp. AC194. The sequence goes on from NZ_OZ409823.1 coordinate 2,202,560, forward strand.
GCCCTCGCATGAGGGCTCAACTTCGGCGAAGTCCTGCCGCGCAAAACAAAAAGGCCACCCTTGTGGGGTGGCCTAGATGCTTCTATTTCTTGAGGAAATATTGGTGCCGGAGAGATGAATCGAACACCCGACCTTCTCATTACGAATGAGCTGCTCTACCGACTGAGCTACACCGGCGAAGCCTCAGATTATAGCCACTCCATCAGCCCTTTTCGGCGTGGTACTGGGTCAAACGCTCAACTTCGTTACGCGAACCCAACATCACGCTCACCCGCTCGTGCAGCTTGGTGGGCTTCAGGTCCAGGATGCGCTGCTTGCCGTTGGTGGCCGCGCCGCCGGCCTGCTCGACCAGCCAGCTCATCGGGTTGGCCTCGTACATCAGCCTGAGCTTGCCGGCCTTCTCGGGCTCGCGCTTGTCCCACGGGTACATGAACACGCCGCCGCGCATCAGGATGCGGTGCACGTCGGCCACCATGCTGGCGATCCAGCGCATGTTGAAGTCCTTGCCGCGCGGGCCTTCCTTGCCGGCCAGGCATTCGTCGATGTAGCGCTTCATGGGCTCGTCCCAGTGGCGCATGTTGCTCATGTTGATCGCAAATTCCTTGGTGTCCGCCGGAATCTGGATGTCTTCCTGCGTCAGCACGAAGCTGCCTTGCTCGCGGTCCAGCGTGAACATGGCCACGCCGTTGCCCACGGTGAGCACCAGCGTGGTCTGCGGGCCGTAGATGCAGTAGCCCGCGGCCACCTGCTGCGTGCCGGGCTGCAGAAAGTCGGCCTCCTGCACGCCGGGGGTGTCGTCGGGCTTCTTCAGCACGCTGAAGATGGTGCCGATGCTCACGTTCACGTCGATGTTGCTGCTGCCGTCCAGCGGGTCGAACATCAGGAGGTACTCGCCCTGCGGGTAGCGGTTGGGCACCACGTAGATGCTGTCCATTTCCTCGCTGGCCATGGCCGCGAGGTGGCCGCCCCATTCGTTGGCCTCGATGAGCACTTCGTTGGCAATGATGTCCAGCTTCTTCTGGATCTCGCCCTGCACGTTCTCGCTCTCGGCCGTGCCGAGCACGCCGCCCAGCGCGCCCTTGTTGACGGCCTGGCTGATGCTCTTGCACGCACGGGCCACCACTTCGAGCAGCAAGCGCAACTGGCCCGGAATGAGGCCGTCGGCGCGCTGTTGTTCGACGAGGTAGCGGGTGAGGGAAATCTTCTGTTGTTGAGCCATGTGCTTTTCGTGTTCCTTGCTTGATCGCTGGGTGTGTGATCAGTTACCGGCCAGGGCGCGGGTAACGACTTCGTGGGTGTCTTTGCTGAGGTCCGGCTTGGCGGCCACGCGCGCGATCGCTTCGCGCGCGGCGCTGCGGTACGGCTCGGCCAGCTTGCTCCAGCGGTCGAGCGCGCGCGCCAGGCGTGCGGCCACCTGGGGGTTGATGGCGTCCAGCTCGATCACGCGGTCGCTCCAGAACACGTAGCCGGCCGCGTCGGGGCGGTGGAAGGCGCCGGGGTTCGCGCTGCAATAGCTGAAGATCACGCTGCGCGCGCGGTTCGGGTTCTTGAGCGAAAAGTCCGGGTGCTTCATCAACTGCTTGACCAGCGGCAGGATGTCGCCGCCGCGGTCGCTCGCGCCGGCCTGCAGCGAGAACCATTTGTCGATGACCAGCGCCTCGTCCTTGAAGATGGCGTGGAACCGCGCGAGCGCCTGCGCCGCGAGCGTGTGGCCCGACGACACGAGCGCGTTGAGCGCGTTGAAGCGGTCGGTCATGTTGCCCGCGTCCTTGAAGCGCTGCAGCGTCTTGCCGGGCCAGACATCCGATTGTCCTGAGCCTGTCGAAGTGGCCGAAGCGCGCGCCGCCAGGCACAAAAAGTTGAGCGCCATGCCGGCCAGCGCGCGGCGGCCCGAGGAGGTCGGGTCGGGCGTGTAGGCGCCGGTGTCGTGGTTCTCTTCGTACACCTGCTCCCAATCGGCGAAGAGGGCGGTGGCCAGCTGCGCGCGCATGGCTTCGCGCACCAGGTGCACGCGCTGCGGGTCGACCACATCGAGCTGCTCGGCAATGTAGGTTTCCGAGGGCAGCGTGAGCACCAGCTCCTTGAAGGCGGCATCCAGCTGCGGGTTGCGCAGCACGCTGCGCATGGCGTCGATGTAGGCGTCGTTCAGCACCGGGCTGGTGTCGGTCGCGAGCGCCGCAATGCCCTGCAGCGCGGCGCGCAGGCCCAGGCGCTGGCCGGCTTCCCAGCGGTTGAACGGGTCGGGGTCGTTGGCCAGCAGGGTGAGCAGCTGGGCATCGGTGTAGTCGAAATCGAGGATCACCGGCGCGCTGAAGCCACGCAAGATGGAAGGCACGGGCTCGGCATCCAGGCCCACGAAGGTGAGTTGCTCGCCGGCGCGCGAGAGCACGATGGTGCGTGTGCCGCGCGTGACGTCGCTTTCGCCTTCGAGCTGGATCGGCAGCTCGCGCCCGTTGGCATCGAGCAGGCCGATGTTCAGCGGAATGACGAAGGGCTCCTTGGTCGGCTGGCCCGGCGTGGGCGGGCAGCTCTGCACCACGCTGAGCGTGTAGCTGCGGTTCTGCGCGTCGTACACGCCATGCGCCGCAAGGCGGGGCGTGCCGGCCTGGCTGTACCAGCGCTTGAACTGGGGCAGGAGGCGCGCGAGTTCCGAATCGGGGTTGGCATCGGCAATGGCCTGCGCGAAGTCGTCGCAGGTCACGGCCTGGCCGTCGTGGCGTTCGAAGTAGAGCGTGATGCCTTTCTCGAAGCCCTTGCGGCCGACCAGCGTCTGCATCATGCGAACGACCTCGGCACCCTTTTCGTAAATGGTGACGGTGTAGAAGTTGCTGATCTCGATGTAGCTGTCGGGCCGCACCGGGTGGGCCATGGGGCCGGCGTCTTCGGGGAACTGGGCGGTGCGCAGCACGCGCACGTCCTCGATGCGCTTGACCGCGCGGGCCGATGCATCGGCGCACAGGTCCTGGCTGAACTCCTGGTCGCGGAAGACGGTGAGGCCTTCCTTCAACGAGAGCTGGAACCAGTCGCGGCAGGTCACGCGGTCGCCGCTCCAGTTGTGGAAGTACTCGTGGCCGACGACGCTCTCGATGTTGCTGTAGTCCGCATCGGTGGCGGTGGCCTGGTTGGCCAGAACGTACTTCGTGTTGAAGATGTTCAGGCCCTTGTTCTCCATGGCGCCCATGTTGAAGTCGCTGGTCGCAACGATCATGAAACGGTCCAGGTCCAGCGGCAGGCCGAAGCGGGTTTCGTCCCACAGCACCGAGTGGATGAGCGAGTTCATCGCGTGCTCGGTCTTGTCCAGGTCGCCGGCGCGCACGTACACCTGCAGCAAATGCTCCTTGCCGTTGCGCGCGGTAATGCGCTGCTCGCGCGCCACCAGCTTGCCGGCCACGAGGGCGAACAAGTAGCTGGGCTTGCGGAACGGGTCGACCCATTTGGCGAAGTGGCGGCCTTCGGGCAGGTCGCCTTGTTCGACCAGGTTGCCATTCGACAGCAGCACCGGGTACGCGGCCTTGGCGGCGCGCAGCGTGACGGTGTAGGTCGACATCACATCAGGGCGGTCGAGGAAGTAGGTGATGCGGCGAAAGCCCTCGGCCTCGCACTGGGTGAAGAAGGTGTCTTCGCTCACGAAGAGGCCCATCAGCTTCGTGTTCTTGATGGGGCAGCAGGTGGTGAAGATCTCCAGCTCGAAGTCACCTTCTTCCGCATAGGGCAGGCCATCGATGACGAGCTGGTCGCCCTCCATGCGGAACGACGCGCCCTGGCCGTTGACCAGCACGCGCGCGAGGTTCAGCTCATCGCCGTCGAGCCGCAGCGGCTGGATGGGCGCATCGGGGTTGCGGCGAAGGCGCATGCGGTTGAGCACGCGGGTCTTGGCGGGGTCCAGGTCGAAGGTGAGGTCGACGGTGTCGATCCAGTAGCCGGGGGCGGCATAGTCTTCGCGTCGAATGGCAATTGGTTGGCCTTGGCCATCACGCAGCATCATCGAGGGTCTCCAGAAAATTCGAGTGGGCGAGTTCGTCGTAGTCGCGAACCGCGGCAATCACATGGGGGCCGGCCAGCTCGGCGGCGGTATGGGTGCTGCACACGGCCACGGCACGCATGCCGCCGCGGCGGGCGGCTTCGATGCCGAAGGGCGCGTCTTCGAACACGATGCAGCGCTCGGGCGCCACGCCGATGCGGCGCGCGGCTTCCAAAAAGATCGCAGGCGTGGGCTTGCCGCTGAAGCCTTCGTCGCCACCGACGATGGCCAGCGGCAGCGGGTCCATCTTCAGGCGCGACATCGCGAATTCGATGTTGCCCTTGTCGCCCGCCGTGCCCACCGCCACCTTCAGGCCCCGCGCAACGGCGGCCTTGGCGAAGGCGGTGAAGCCCGCGACCTCGGTGAAGTTGTCGCTGAACATGGCGCGGTAGATCTCTTCCTTCTCGTGCACCAGCACCTGCGCTTCTTCGTCGGAGAGCTTGCGCTCGAAGAGCTCGTGCATGCACTCGACGCCGGTGCGGCCCGTGGTGCGCGCGAGGATGTCGCTCACGTCCAGCTTCAAGCCGTGGCGCTCGACAAACTCCACCCACGAGCGCGCATGCCAGGGCATGGAGTCGATCATGGTGCCGTCCATGTCGAAGATGAAGGCTTCGACCTTCCCGTGCGTCAAGCTCATGGGCGTCATCGGATCAGACGCCTTGCTTCAGCGAGGCTTCGATGAACACATCCAGGTCGCCATCGAGCACCTTCTGCGTGGCCGAGACTTCGACGTTGGTGCGCAGGTCCTTGATGCGGCTGTTGTCCAGCACGTAGCTGCGGATCTGGTGGCCCCAGCCCACGTCGGTCTTGCTGTCTTCCAGCTTTTGCTGCTCTTCCTGGCGCTTGCGCATCTCGTGGTCGTACAGGCGCGAGCGCAGGCGCTTCCACGCCACGTCGCGGTTGCTGTGCTGGCTGCGGCCGTCCTGGCACTGCACGACGATGCCGGTCGGAATGTGCGTGAGGCGCACGGCCGAGTCGGTCTTGTTGATGTGCTGGCCGCCCGCGCCGCTGGCACGGAAGGTGTCGGTGCGCACGTCCGAAGGGTTGATGTCGATCTCGATCGAATCGTCGATTTCCGGGTACACGAAGATCGATGCAAAGCTGGTGTGGCGACCGCCCGAGGAGTCGAACGGAGACTTCCGCACCAGGCGGTGCACGCCGGTTTCGGTGCGCAAGAGGCCGAAGGCGTAGTCGCCCTCGACCTTGATGGTCGCGCCCTTGATGCCGGCGGTGTCGCCGGGCGTCTCGTCTTCGATCTGCGTCTTGAAACCCTTGCGCTCGGCGTACTTCAGGTACTGGCGCAGCAGCATGCTGGCCCAGTCGCACGCCTCGGTGCCGCCGGCGCCGGCCTGGATGTCCACGAAGGCGTTGAGCGGGTCGGCCGGGTTGTTGAACATCCGGCGGAATTCGAGCTGCTTGATGTCGGCTTCGAGCGCGGTGGCGTCATCGGAGATGGACTGCAAGCCGTCCATGTCGCCTTCTTCCTTCGACATCTCGAAGAGCTCGGCGTTGTCCGAAAGACCATTGGTGAGCTTGTCGAGCGTGACGACCACGTCGTCGAGCGACTTCTTTTCCTTGCCCAGTTCCTGGGCCTTCTTCGGGTCGTTCCAGACGTTCGGGTCTTCCAGCGATGCGTTGACTGTCCTCAGTCGTTCAGCTTTGGCATCGTAGTCAAAGATACCTCCGTAAATCGACCGTGCGAACGCTCAGGTCCGCGAGCATTGCGCCGATTTGGTTGATCTGTTCTGCGTCCATGGGGGTGTCCTGACTGTGTGGGTTGGTGTTCGGGGGAACCGGGTATTTTCTCACGCTCGGGAGACCGGCCTTGCAGAGCCCCTGTATTGCTCCTTCCCCCTCTGGGGGAAGGTGGGGATGGGGGCTGGCGGCTTCAATGCCGGCACAGTCTTCGAGGCCGTCGTGCCCCCACCCCAACCCTCCCCCAGAGGGGGAGGGAGCAAGACATGAAAAAGCCCCCTGGGCACGCCGCGCGCACCCAGGGGGCAAGGGGGAAGTCTGTGTCCGCGCGGATCAGAACGCCGGCACGAGCGAGCCCTTGAACTGGGTCTCGATGAAGCGCTTGACCTCCGGCGACTGGTACGCCGCCACGAGGCGCTTGGCCCAGGGCTTGTCCTTGTCGGCGCGGCGCACGGCGATCAGGTTGGCGTAGGGGCTCTTGGGCGATTCCTTGATCACCGCATCCTTGTCGAGCGAGAGGCCCGCCTTCTCGGCGTAGTCGTTGTTGATGGAGGCGATGGTCAGGTCATCGAGCGAGCGCGGCAGCTGCGCCGCATCGAGCGCCACGAGCTTGAGCTTCTTGGGGTTGGTCACCACGTCCAGCGGCGTCGCGTTGTTGTTCTTCACCGCCTCGGGCTTGAGCGTGATGAGGCCGGCCTGCTGCAAGAGCAGCAATGCGCGGTTGCCGTTCGACGGATCGTTCTGGATGCCGACCGAGGCGCCATCAGGCAACTGGTCGATGGCCTTGATCTTGCGCGAGTAGAAGCCCAGCGGCGCGGTGATCGTGAGACCCACGGGCACGATGTCGAAGCCGCGCGCCTTGTTCTGGTTATCGAGGAAGGGCTGGTGCTGGAACGCGTTGGCGTCCAGGTCGCCCGAGGCGAGCGCGGCGTTGGGCAGCTGGTAGTCGTTGAACACCACGACCTGGATGTTCAGGCCGTCCTTGGCGGCGACCTTTTTCACCACCTCGAAGATCTGCTCGCCGTTGCCGACCGAGACGCCGACCTTCAGCGTGTTCTTGTTGTTGTTGTCCTGCGCGAAGGCGCTGCTGCCGGCCAGGAGGGCGGTGGCCAGTGCGGCAAGGGCCAGGGTGCGGCGGCGGAAAGTGCTGTGCATGGTGTGACGCGAAATCAAAAATGAAGGCGCGAATGTGGCACCGCCGGCCACATTTGCGAACGAACCAATGCGCATATCGATATGGCATTGGGCGCGGGCGTTTTGAAATGCTTATGCTTTTTCATGCATAAGCAAGCGCCGATTTGTTCGTTCCCTTTTGGGGCGCTTGTTTTCATACTCGGCACCTTTTTGCGAACTCCGCGACCTGCCTTCACGCGGGCCGCGCCTCCTCTCCATGACCAACCATTCGCCTGATACGGCCCGCGGCGACGCGGCGCAGCCGGTCATCCGTCTTCAATCGGTGCAGAAGTCCTTCGCGCTGCCCAGCGGCGAGGTGTTCGACGCCGTGCAGTCGCTCTCGCTCGACATCCACCAGGGCGACGTGTTCGGCCTGATCGGCAAGAGCGGCGCGGGCAAGTCGACGCTGCTGCGCCTCATCAACCTGCTGGAGCGTCCCGATGCGGGGCGCGTGCTCGTCGGCGGGCGCGACCTCACCACGCTCTCGCGCCGCGAGCTGCGCGATACGCGCCAGAACATCGGCATGATCTTCCAGCAGTTCAACCTGCTGCAGAACGCCACGGTGTTCGACAACGTGGCCTTCCCGCTGAAGATCCACGGCCGCCACTCCAGGGCCGAGATCGATGCGCGGGTGCGCGAGTGCCTGGACCTCGTGGGCCTCGCTGAAAAGATCGACACCTACCCGGCCCAGCTCTCGGGCGGCCAGAAGCAGCGCGTGGCCATCGCCCGCGCGCTCGCGCCGCGCCCGCAGGTGCTGCTGTGCGACGAGCCCACCTCGGCGCTCGACACCGAAACCACCCGCGCGCTGCTGGAGACGCTGCGCGACATCAACCAGAAGATCGGCGTGACCATCGTGATCGTCACGCACGAGCTCTCGGTGGTCGAGGTGCTGTGCCGCAACGTGGCCATCCTCGAGAAGGGCCGGCTGGTGGAGCAGTTCGCCGTCGATGCACCGAGCGAAGAGCGCAAGACTGCGCTCGGCCGCGAGATCGACGAGCTGGTGCGCCGCCGCGAGCGCGAGGCGCGCCTGCCCATCGAGCCGCGCCCCATACCGGCCGCGCGCAACGCACAAGAGGTGGCCTATGTTTGAGAACATCGCCCCGATCCTTCCCGAGCTCTGGACCGCCACGGGCCAGACTTTCATGATGCTGGCGATCGGCCTCTCGGCCGCGGTGCTGATCGGCGGGCCGCTGGGCATCCTGCTGTTCCTGCTGGGGCCGGGTCAGTCGCTGGAGAACAAGCCGGCGTTCCTGGTGCTGAACTGGATCGTCAACACGGTGCGCTCGTTCCCTTTCATCATTCTCCTGGTGGCGCTGGTGCCGTTCACGCGGGTGATCGCAGGCACCTCCATCGGCCCGCTGGCAGCGGCGGTGCCGCTGTCGTTCGCGGCGATTCCGTATTTCGCGCGGCTGGTGGACCAGTGCCTGCGCGAGGTGCCGCGCGGCGTGATCGAGGCGGCGCATGCCATGGGCGCCTCGGAGTTGCAGATCGTCTGGCGCGTGCTGGTGGTCGAGGCGCGCTCGGGCCTGGTGCTCGCGCTCACGGTGCTGGCGGTGAGCTTTCTCTCGTACTCGGCGATCGCCGGCGTGGTGGGCGGTGGCGGCATCGGCGACCTGGCGATCCGCTACGGCTACTACCGCTTCCAGACCGACGTGATGGTGCTCACCGTGGCGCTGCTGGTGGTGCTGGTACAGATCCTGCAATTCGTGGGGAACACCACGGCGCGCAGGCTGGACAAGCGTTGATTCCTTTTTCTTTCCCTTCCTCTTTCCTTTTTCCTGCTGGTCATCTCATGAAAACCGCATTGCTGCGCCGCTCCGTCCTTGCCCTGTCCCTCGTCGCGCTGTCGTTCGGCGGCCTCTCGCTCGCGCAGGCGCAAGACGCCAAGAAGAACCTCGTGATCGGCGGCACCGCCGGCTCCAACATCGACCAGCTGAAGGTCGGCATCGTCCCCCTCCTCGAGAAGAAAGGCTACAAGGTGAAGCTGGTCGAGTTCAACGACTACGTGCAGCCCAACCTCGCGCTCGCCCAGGGCTCGCTCGATGCCAATTTCTTCCAGCACCAGGTTTACCTGAAGAAGTTCTCGGCCGACCAGAAGCTGGACCTGGCCGAACTGGTGCAGGGCCCGATCGCGCCGCTGGGCGTGTACTCGACCAAGCGCAAGACGCTGGCCGACGTGAAGGAGGGCGACCGCGTCACGCTCCCGAACGACCCGAGCAACCTGGCGCGCGCGCTGGTGCTGCTGGAGCAGAACAAGCTCATCACCATCAAGACCGGCGTGGACCCGATCCGCGCGTCCGAAAAAGACGTGGCCGAGAACCCGAAGAAGCTCAAGTTCATTCCGCTGGAAGCCGCACAGCTGCCGCGCTCGCTGGGCGACACCGAGTACGCCATCGTCAACGGCAACTTCGCGATCTCCTCGGGCCTGAAGCTCACCGAAGCCGTGGTGCTGGAGAAGACGCCCGACTACTACCTCAATGTGGTCGCGGTGAAGACCGGCGACAAGAATTCCGCTTGGGCCAAGGACATCGTGGAGGCCTACCATTCCAAGGAATTCAAGACGGTGGTGGACACCAAGTTCCAGGGCTACGCCAAGCCCAGCTTCCTGCAGTAATCACCTTTCAACGAAGGACGCCCTCATGCCCGTGCTCGCCATATTCGATGCCCAAGCCAACTGGCGCGACACGCATGTGTGCGACGGATGGATCACCGAGCATCTGACCCAGCAGGGCGTGAGCTGGGGGCGCGGCAAGGCGAAGAAGGGGCAGCGCGCGCTCGATGGGGCGGGACTGTTTTATCTGCCGACTGCCGACGGTTATCTGGGGTTGTTGTTCGAAGGGGGCGAGTGGGTTTCGATTCCTTCCGACAAGCCGCATTTCTTCGATGCGGGGGAGGCGGAGTCTCTCGATGGGCTGCCTGCGGAGCTGCCGCTCTTCGAGGCCTTTGTGGAAGAGGTGCTGTCTCTTACGGGGAACGACGCCGACGAGGAGTGACGAGGGCTCGGGTCTGTGGCGGGTGCACAGGCCACCGGGTACTCCCCTCCGCGAATGTCCCCCGGGGCTTCGCCCCTCCTCCTTGATTTCGCTGCGGGGAGCACCCGATGCCCTGCGCACTTGGGCACGCTCCGAGTGAACAGCCGATCAACGACCGCTCTGAAACGAGCGCGCCGATGGGGTGCCTTGCGCAGCGAAATCAAGGAGGAGGGCGAAGCCCGGGGGACATTCGCGGAGCAAGGCACCCCGTCGGCGCGATCGTTGCCCTGAACAGAACAGCGCTCAAGCCGCCAGCCGCTGCGCGGTCCGTCCACCAGGCCGCGCCAGCCCGAGGTGATCGCGCAACGTGCGCCCCTCGTACTCGGTGCGAAAGAGCCCCCGCTTCTGCAGGATCGGCACCACGCCATCGACAAAGTCCTGCAGCCCATGCGGCAACGCATCCGGCATCAGGTTGAACCCATCCGCCGCACCGCCCTTGAACCAATGCTCGATGTCATCGGCGATCTGCTCCGGCGTTCCCACGATCACGCGGTGCCCACCACCGCCCGCGAGTTCGCGGATCAACTGCCGCACCGTGTATCCATGCGTGCGGCCGGCCGCGACCACCGCGTTGAAGAAGGTGTGGTTGCCGTTGCCATTGCCCGGGAGCGGCAGGTTGTCGGGCAGGCGCTCGTCGAGCTTCAGGCGATCTGGCGTGATGCCCAGCGTGCCGGCCAGGCGCGTGAGGCTGTAGTCCCACGGAATCAGGTCGACCAATTCGTCGCGCCGGCGTCGCGCCTCGGCCTCGGTGCCGCCGACGATGGTGGTGATGCCGGCGAGTACCTTCACCGCATCGGGGCCGCGGCCCAGTTCGGCGGCGCGGGTCTTGAGGGCGCGTGCGTAGGCCAGCGATTCTTCGAACGACTGCGAGGCCGAGAACACGGCTTCCGCATGGCGTGACGCGAGCTCGCGCCCATCGGCCGAGGCACCCGCCTGCACCAGCACCGGATGGCCCTGCGGCGCGCGCGGCAGGTTCAACGGCCCCTGCACCGCGAAGTGCTCGCCGCGGTGCGCGATCGCATGCACCTTGGCCGGGTCGATGAATCGGCCCGAGGCCTTGTCGCCGATGAAGGCATCGTCTTCCCAGCTGTCCCACAGCGCCTTCGCGATGTCGGCGAACTCCGAGGCGCGGGCGTAGCGCTGGGTGTGGTCGGGCGTCGTGTCCAGGCCGAAGTTGCGGGCCGAGGGCAGGTCGGCGGTGGTCACCATGTTCCAGCCCGCGCGGCCGTTGCTCACGTGGTCGAGCGTGGAGAAACGGCGCGCGATGTTGTAGGGCTCGTTGTAGCTGGTGGAGGCGGTGGCGATGAGGCCGATGTGCGTGGTCGCAGCGGCCACGCAGGCCAGGAGGATAGTGGGCTCCAACGCGGTGATCGGGCGGAAGTGGATCTGGTCCACGATGGCCGCGTTGTCCGCGAGAAAGATCGCATCGAGCTTGGCGGCTTCGGCGATCTGCGCGGTGCGGATGTAGTGCCGGATGTCGGCGAACGCCCACGGGTCGCTCTCCGGCAGGCGCCACGCCGAAGGCACGAAGCCCGAGTGCAGGATGTTGACGTTGAGGTGCAGTTGCCTGCGCGGTGCGCCGTTGTTGTTGCTGTTGCTCATTGGCTGAAGTAGTCCGGCAGCCGGTAGCCGGCCCACACGGGGTTGGCCCTGAAGAACTTCTGGAACTCGGGCGACTGGTAGGCGGCCACGATGTCTTTGGCGAACTTCGCGTTCTCGTTGCTGCGCTTGACGGCCACCACGTTCACGTAGGGCAGCGTCATGTCTTCGAGCTTCAGGGCCTCGGTTAGCTTCAGGCCCGAGGCGACGGCGAAGTTGCCCTGCACGGCCGCGAGGTCGGCATCGGCCAGCGAGCGCGGGGCCTGCGCCGCGTCCAGCGGAACGATCTTCAGGCGCTTGGGGTTGGTCACGATGTCGCGCTCCGACACGCTCAGCGGGCTCACGCCTGGCTTGATGGTCACCCACCCGATGGCCGCGAGGATGTTGAGCGCGCGTGCTGCATTCACCGGGTCGGCCGGCAGCGTGACGGTCGCGCCGTCGGGCACCTTGTCCAGCGACTTGTGGCGCTGCGAATAGAGGCCCATCGGCGGCGTCGGCACATGCACCACGGGCACGAGATCGAAGCCCTGCTGCTTGTTGGTGGCGTTGAGGTACAGCGAGTGCTGGAAGATGTTGGCGTCGATCTGCCCGCGCTCGACCGCATCGTTGGGCTGCACGCCCTGGCTGAACTCGACGTACTTGACGGTGTAGCCCAGCTTCTTCAACTGGGGCTCGATGCCGTGGGTGAAGGCATCGCGGTACGGGCCGGGCATGAAGCCTACGCGCAGATCGTCGGCGTGGGCGGAGATGTGAAGGAGCAGGCTCAGTGCGAGGCCGCCGGACAGCGGGGCGAGACGGCGCAGCCACGAGGGCGCGCGCGAGGGGAAAGGCATGACGGCAACTCCGGAGGACGGCGAAAGGAGTTGGGCACTCTAGGCGGCGGTGCCTGATGTGCGAACGAAGATTTGCGCGCTTGGATATCCGGTCGGCGGATATCGCGGGGCAGGGCAATGACATCGGTCCGCGCCTTTTGTAGGATGCCGCCATGACCCAGCACATCGGAATCGTCGGCTGCTCGGCCGAAGGCGCATCGCTTTGCTACCAGACCATTTGCGTGGAGGGCGCGAAACTGCTCGGCCCGCACGCGCATCCGGAGGTCTCGATGCACACGCCATCGCTCTCGGACTACATGGCACACATCTACCGCGGCGACTGGCGCGGCGTGGGCGAGGTGATGCTCGCGTCGGCGCACAAGCTCGCGAAGATCGGCGCGGACTTTCTGGTGTGCCCCGATAACACCATCCACCAGGCGCTGCCGTTCATCGAGGGGCGCTCGCCGCTGCCCTGGTTGCACATCGCCGGGTGCGTCGCCGATGAAGCGGCGCGGCGCGGCTTTCGGCGCATCGGCATCACGGGCACGCGCTGGCTGACCGACAGCCAGGTGTATCCCGAGAAGCTCTCGGCGCGCGGCCTGGACCATGTCCGGCCCACCATCGAGGAGCGCGACGAGATCGCGAGGATCATCATGGAAGAGCTGGTCTACGGCGTCTTCAAACCGGAGGCGGTTGCGACCTTCCAGCGCGTGATGCAGCGCCTGAAAGATGAAGAGGGCTGCGATGCGGTGGTGCTCGGCTGCACCGAGATTCCGCTGATCATGAACGACGCGAATTCGCCGCTGCCGACGCTCGATTCGACGCGGCTGCTGGCACGCGCGGCACTGCGCCGCGCGACTCAGACGACGCAGAAGAACTAGGCCAGGAAGTCTTCGATCAGCCGCGCCACGCGCTGCGGCTGGTCGTGGTGCAGCATGTGCCCCGCGTCGTCCAGCCGCTCGATGCGCACCGAGGGCACGGACTTCAGGCGCTCGTGGAATTCGTCGAGCGTGTAGCGGGCCTTCCACCAGCCGTGCAGGCTGTCGTCGGCGGCCTCGATCATCAGCGTCGGCGCGGTGATGCGCGCATAGAGCGCAAGAGTTTCGTCGACGCGGAAGATGTGCGCGTTGACGATCTTGTGCGCCGCTTCGCCAAGGATCTGCCAGCGCGTGCTGCCGTCGGGCTGCACATGGCCGGCGGACCAGTGGCTCGCGAGCCAATCGGCCTTGTCTTGCGTCAGGCGCGGGTTGGTCTTCATGAGGCGGCGGGCCACGCCGTCGACGGCCGAGTAGCCCGCGAGCGCCTTCTCGCCGCGGTGCAGGCCCTTGAGCTCGTCGATCCACTGGCCGTAGCGCGCGGGCGCTTCGTCGGGCTTGCGCGCGGGCATGCCGAAGCCTTCGAGGTTCACGAGGCGGCGGATGCGCGCGGGCCGCACGCCCGCGTAGTGCATCGCGACGTTGCCGCCCATGCTGTGGCCGACGAGGTCGACCGGCCGGGCGCTGTCGCCCTCGCCGGCATAGTGGTCGAGCAGCCATTCGAGGTCGGCCAGGTAGTCGGCGAGCCAGTAGTTGTCGACGCCGCCGCCGTCCGTGAGGCCGAAGCCGCGCCAGTCGGGGGCGATGATGAAGCGGTCTTCGCCCAGCGCATCGACCACGAACTGCCAGGAGGCCGCGACGTCCATCCATCCGTGCACCAGCACCAGTGGCGGGCGGTCCGGCGAGGGCTCGCCCCAGAGGCGCACGTGGTAGCTCAAGTTGCGCACGGGCACGAATTCGCTGCGCGAGGGACGGAGGGCTTGGTACATGGGCGTCGATGATAAGGAGCCTGGCGCGTTCGGGCAGTCCGCCAGACGACAGTTGTGAACACCGGCGGAGCGCATCCGCTCGGGCTTTCGGCGCGCGGCCAGCGCGTTGCGGGGGAGGGCGGTAGCATCCCGCGCATGAAAAAGATCCAACTCGGTCAGAGCGACCTGCACGTCACCCCGATCTGCCTCGGCACCATGACCTTCGGCGAACAGGTGGACGAGCCCACCGCCCACGCCATCCTGAGCCGCTCGCTAGAGCGGGGCGTCGATTTCATCGACACCGCCGAGATGTACTCGGTGCCCACCCGCAAGGAAACCTACAGCGTCACCGAAACCATCATCGGCAACTGGTTCGCCGCCAATCCCGGCGCGCGCCAGAAGCTCGTGCTGGCCACCAAGGTGGCCGGCCCGCTGCGCAACACCCCCTGGGTGCGCGAAGGCGTGGGCATGACGGCCGCGGACATCGTGGCCTCGTGCGAGGCGAGCCTGAAGCGCCTGAAGACCGAGACGATCGACCTCTACCAGATCCACTGGCCCGAGCGCCATGTGCCGGCCTTCGGCAACATCTACTACGACCCGTCCAAGGAAGTCACGCAGACGCCGATCCACGAGCAGCTGGAGACCTTCGGCAAGCTCGTGAAGGCCGGCAAGATCCGCGCGATCGGCCTGTCGAATGAAACGCCCTACGGCGTGCACGAGTTCGTGCGGCTGGCCGAGCAGCACGGCCTGCCGCGCGTGGCCACGGTGCAGAACGTCTACAACCTCGCGAGCCGGGGCGCAGAGAACGGACTGGACGAGACGATGCATCGCCTGGGCGTCTCGCTGCTGGCCTACTCGCCACTGGCCTATGGCCTCCTGACCGGCAAGTACGACCAGAGCGGCATCACCGGCCCCGACGCGCCCGCCGAAGCGCGCATCACGCGCTACGAATCGGTGCGCAAGCTCCGCTGGGGCCGCCCCGATGCGCTGAAGGCCGCGCGTCTGTACAACCAGCTCGCGCGCGACAACGGCTTGACGCCCACGAAGCTCGCACTGGCCTTCTGCTACACCAAGTGGCAGGTGGCGAGCACGATCATCGGCGTGCGCACGCTCGAGCAGCTCGACGAGGACATCGATGCCTACGGCACCACGCTGTCGCCGGAAATCCTGGCCGAGATCGACAAGATTCGCTGGGACATCCGGGACCCGGCTGCGTGAACGACAAGATGGTGAAGAAGGTCCACGTTTCCGAAACGCCCGCAACGCAATTGCTGCGGGCGAACAAGATCGCCTTCACCGAGCATCCCTACGAGTACATGGAACACGGCGGCGCGCAGCGCGGCGCCGAGATGCTGGGGCTCGACCCCTTCACCGTCATCAAGACGCTGGTGATGCAGGACCAGGACGCCAGGCCGCTCATCGTGCTGATGCACGGCAATCGCACGGTGTCGACCAAGAACCTCGCGCGGCAGATCGGCGCCAAGTCGGTCGAACCCTGCAAGCCCGAGGTGGCGCAGCGCCACAGCGGCTACATGGTGGGCGGCACCTCGCCCTTCGGCACGCGGCGCGAGATGCCGGTGTACGTCGAATCGACGATCCTCGCGTTGCCGAGGATCGTGCTCAATGGCGGGCGGCGTGGCTACCTGATCGGCATCGATCCGCAGGTGTGCGTCGCGCTGCTGGGCGCGACGCCGGTGCAGTGCGCGCTGGCAGAATAGCCGCACGCGACATCCCGGCCTTTCGGCGCCGTCGCCGATAAGAACAACCATTCCCCGCGGAGCGCTGCCTTGAGCTTTCACCTGCCGTCCCTCATCGCCATCGTGGCGTCGTACCTGATCGGCTCGCTGTCCTTCGCGGTCATCGTGAGCAAGTCGCTCGGCATGGCCGATCCGCGCAGCTACGGCAGCGGCAACCCCGGCGCGACCAACGTGCTGCGCTCGGGCAACAAGGGCGCGGCGCTCGCCACGCTGGTGCTCGATGCGGTCAAGGGCTGGCTGCCGGTGTTTTTGATTCGCCACTACGGCGCGCAGTGGGGCCTGGGCGATGGCGTGGCCGCCGTGGCGGGCCTCGCGGCTTTCCTCGGGCACCTGTACCCGGTGTTCTTCGGTTTCCAGGGCGGCAAGGGCGTGGCGACCGCGGCGGGCGTGCTGGTGGGCATCGCGCCCTGGCTGGGGCTGGCGACCGGCGTCACCTGGCTGATCATCGCGGTCTTCTTCCGCTATTCGTCGCTGTCGTCGCTGGTGGCGGCGTTCTTCGCGCCGGCCTATTACCTTTTGGGCGGCAACATCGCGTGGCCGCTCGACCGCACGGTGCTGATTGCGATCATCATCATGAGTCTGCTGCTGGTCTGGCGGCACCGCGAAAACATCCGCCGGCTCGCGGCCGGCACGGAGTCGAAACTCGGCTCGAAGAAAAAGCTTGAAGCAGAAGGCTAGAACACCACCATGGCAACCCTCACCCGCTTTCACGTCGGTCCGCGTCTCTCGGAGACGGCCGTGCACAACGGCACCGTCTACCTGGCGGGCCAGGTGCCCGACGACACCTCGCAGGACATCCGCGGCCAGACCGCGCAGGTGCTCGCCATGGTCGATCGCCTGCTGGCCGAGGCCGGCAGCGACAAGTCGCGCATCCTCATGACGCAGATCTTCCTGGCCGACATCACCGACATCACGGCGATGAACGAGGTGTGGGATGCGTGGATTCCGGCCGGCAACACGCCGCCGCGCGCGACGGTGCAGGCCAAGATGGCCAACGCGGCCTACAAGATCGAGATCGTCGTTACCGCTGCCGCGGTCTGACGCTCAGTAGCGTTTCTCCAGGACCATCTGGTCCGCGTCGCGGCGCATGGAGAAGCGGTTGATGAAGCTGTTGCCCAGCAGCACGAAGGGCATCGGCTCGGGGGACACGATGGCGTCGATGTCGTAGACCTCGACATCGCCGACGCGCACGGACTGCAGCCGCAGCTTGTAGCCCACGGTCACGCCGTTGGCGGTGCTCATCTGGACCCGCTGGGCCTTGCTGTAGTCCAGGCCGATGCGCTGCGCATCGGCGGCCGACAACGCGATCGACGTGGCCCCGGTGTCGAGCATGAAGGTGACCGTGCGCCCGTTGATGGTGCCCTGCGTCATGTAGTGGCCGCGGCTGTCGGCCGGCAGCACGATGCGGCTGCCACCGCCGGAACCTCCACCATTTCCGCCGATGCTGACCGGCGTGTCCATGCGCAGGTTGACGCGCTTGCCCTCGAGTTCGACCACGGCCTGTTCGGCCTGCAGCGACACCAGCTTCACGCCCTGGAAGCTCTCGCCGACCGCCACCGTCTTGGGCGGCGCGCCGTTCACGATCAGGATCGCGCGGCTGCCGATGGTGCCGGTGAGCATCACCGAGCTGGCGGCGTGCGCCGTCGCAACGGCAGCCAGAAGAAGCGCTGCCGCGAGGACCGCCGGGGATTTCATGGTGCGATCAGTCGCGGAAGTTGTTGAACGACAGCGGCATGTCCGGCACGTCCTTCTTGATGAGGGCCATCGCGGCCTGCAGGTCGTCGCGCTTGGCGCCGGTGATGCGCACCGCGTCGCCCTGGATCGCGGCCTGCACCTTGAGCTTGCTGTCCTTGACGATGCGGGTGATCTTCTTGGCCTGCTCGCTCTCGATGCCGCTCTTGACCTTGATGACCTGCTTGACCTTGTCGCCGCCCATCTTCTGGACGTCGCCCTTGTCGAGGAAGCGCACATCGACGCTGCGCTTGGTGAGCTTGCTGCGAAGGATGTCTTCCACCTGCACGAGTTGGAACTCGGCATCCCCGATCATGGTGATTTCCTTGTCCTTGAGGTCGACGGCGGCCGCCGTGCCCTTGAAATCGAAGCGCGTCGCGATTTCCTTGGCGGTGTTCTCGACCGCATTCTTCACTTCGGGCAGATTGGGCTCGCAGACGGTATCGAAAGACGGCATGGGCTCTCCTGATGTCACTTGTGCTGGATGCGACAATTCTCCCATGATCGTGGAGCACAACGTCCCCCTGCAGCCGTACAACAGTTTCGGCATCGTCGCGCGCGCGCAGCGCCTGGCGCGCATCACGGGCGAGGCCGATATCGCCGAGCTCCTGGCCGGCCCCGACTGGCCGGGCGCCCCCCGTTTCGTGCTGGGCGGCGGCAGCAACATCGTGCTGACCGGCGACGTCAAGCCGCTGGTGCTCAAGGTGGAAATCAAGGGCCTGCGGCTGGTCGAAGAGACGCCCAGGGCCTGGATCGTCGAGGCGGGTGCGGGCGAAATCTGGCACGACGCCGTCGAATGGATGGTGCGCAACGGCTATCCCGGCCTCGAGAACCTGGCGCTCATTCCCGGCACCGTAGGTGGCGCGCCGGTGCAGAACATCGGCGCCTACGGCGTCGAGCTGCAGGACCGCTTCGAATCGCTGGACGCCATCGACCTGGACACCGGCCGCAGCTTCACGCTCGATGCCGCCCAGTGCGCCTTCGGCTACCGCGATTCGGTCTTCAAGCACGTGCGAAGCGGCCCCAACGACTTCGGCCTCGCGGGCCGGGCGCTAATCACGCGGGTGCGCTTCCGCTTGCCCAAGCCCTGGAAGGCGGTCGTCGGCTACCTCGACCTCGAACGCAAGATGGAAGAAACCGGCAACTTCACGCCGAGCGCCGTCGATGTCTTCGACTGGATCTGCGCCATCCGCCGCGCCAAGCTGCCCGACTGGCGCGTGCTGGGCAATGCCGGCAGCTTCTTCAAGAACCCGACCGTCACGCCCGAGCAGTGCGCCGACATCATCGCGCGCGACCCCAAGATCGTTCACTACCCGATGGCCGACGGCAGCATCAAGCTGGCGGCCGGCTGGCTCATCGACGCCTGCGGCTGGAAGGGCAAGTCGGTCGGCAATGCCGGCGTGTACGAGCGGCAGGCGCTGGTGCTGGTCAACCGCGGCGGCAGCGAGAACCCGGTGACCGGCGGCGAGGTGATGACGCTGGCCAAGGCCATCCAGACCAGCGTGTACGAGCGCTTCGGCATTCGCCTGGAGCCCGAGCCGGTGGTCGTCTGAGGCGATGGATCTGGACTTTTTGCACCTGAATTTCCGGCGGCGCATCGCGACGCTGGTGTGGGCGCAGCGGGTCGTCATCGTGGCGGGCATCGCCTCGGTGTTTCTGGTGCCGGCGCGCTGGTGGGGATCGGCGCTGCTGTTCATCGCGGCCTTCTGCTTCGCGGCGCTCCTGAGCCGCATCGAAGTGAGCCTGCGCCGCCAGTTCATCCGCGAGGCGCGGCTGCCGCCCTTCCTCGTCGGCAAGCTGCGCGAAGCCCATCCGCAGTTGAGCCGGCGCGATGCCGAGCTGGTGCTGCGGGGCCTGCGCCAGTTCTTCATGGCGCACCTGCGCAGCGACCGCAAGTTCGTCGCCATGCCCTCGAAGGTGGTCGACACCGCCTGGCACGAGTTCATCCTGCACACGCAGGGCTACCAGAACTGGTGCAAGGCGGCCTTCGGCGGCATGCTGCACCACAGCCCGGCCGAGGTGCTGGGCAAGGACGCCAAGCGCAACGACGGCCTGCGCCGCACCTGGTACTGGGCGTGCAAGGAAGAGAGCATCGATCCGCGCAAGCCCGCGCGGCTGCCGCTGCTGTTCGCGCTGGACATCAAGTTCGCGATTCCCGGCGGCTTCGAATACGTGCCCGACTGCAAGGCGGTCGACCGGCACAACGGCTCGACCGCGCAGTGCGGCAGCGAGTTCGGCGAGTCTTCGTCGGATGGCGGCGGCTCGGGCGATGCCGGTGGTTTCGGCGGCAGCGAGTCGAGCAGCGACAGCGGAAGCGGGGACTCTGGCGGTGACAGCGGTGGTGACAGTGGCGGGTGCGGAGGCGGCTGCGGCGGAGGCGGCGGCGACTGACCGACGCGGCGCAGCGCCAAAGAAAAACGGGCCCCTCGGGCCCGTTCGTCATTGAAGCGCGCGGCGCTTACTTGCTGCCGCTCTCGTCGTCGTTCGCGAGCTTGGGCAGCGAAGCGCCCTGGCTCGACGACAGCAGCCCGGTGCGGGTGTAGATCGCCAGTTTCTCGCGCGTGTCGATGATGTCCAGGTTGCGCATCGTCAACTGGCCGATGCGGTCCAGCGGCGTGAACGCGCCCTCGACCTTTTCCATGCTCAGGCGCTCGGGCTTGTAGGTGAGGTTGGGCGATTCGGTGTTCAGGATCGAGTAGTCGTTGCCGCGGCGCAGCTCGACGGTCACTTCGCCGGTGATGGCGCGCGCCACCCAGCGCTGCGCGGTCTCGCGCAGCATGATCGCCTGCGGGTCGAACCAGCGGCCCTGGTAGAGCAGGCGGCCGAGCTTGCGGCCGTGGTCGCGGTACTGCTCGATCGTGTCTTCGTTGTGGATGCCGGTCACCAAGCGCTCGTAGGCGATGAACAGCAGCGCAAGGCCCGGGGCCTCGTAGATGCCGCGGCTCTTGGCCTCGATGATGCGGTTCTCGATCTGGTCGCTCATGCCCAGGCCGTGGCGTCCGCCGATGCGGTTGGCTTCCAGGATCAGCTCGACCATGTTCGGGTAGGCCACGCCGTTCAGCGCGACGGGCACGCCTTCCTCGAAGCGCACCGAGACGGTCTCGCGCTTGACCTGGACTTCGTCCTTCCAGAACGCGACGCCCATGATGGGCTGCACGATCTGCATGCCGCTGTTCAGGTGCTCCAGGTCCTTGGCCTCGTGCGTGGCGCCCAGCATGTTGGAGTCGGTCGAGTAGGCCTTCTCGGACGACATCTTGTAGGCGAAGCCGGCCTTCTGCATGAACTCCGACATTTCCTTGCGGCCGCCCAGCTCGTCGATGAAGACCTGGTCCAGCCAGGGCTTGTAGATCTTGAGCGCGGGGTTGGTGAGCAGGCCGTAGCGGTAGAAGCGCTCGATGTCGTTGCCCTTGTAGGTGCTGCCGTCGCCCCAGATGTTGACGTCGTCTTCCTTCATGGCCGACACCAGCATGGTGCCGGTCACCGCGCGGCCCAGCGGCGTGGTGTTGAAGTAGGTGACGCCCGCGGTGGTGACGTGGAAGGCGCCGGCCTGCAGCGCGGCGATGCCTTCGTTGGCCAGCTGCGCGCGGCAGTCGATCAGGCGCGCGTTCTCGGCGCCGTAGAGCATCGCCTTGCGCGGGATCTCGTCGTAGTCGGGCTCGTCGGGCTGGCCGAGGTTGGCGGTGTAGGCGTAGGGAATCGCGCCCTTGTTGCGCATCCAGTGCAGGGCTGCGCTGGTGTCCAGGCCGCCGGAGAAGGCAATGCCGACCTTCTGGCCGGCGGGAACGTTTTGGAGGATGGTCGACATGTTGGGAGTTCCGGGTTCGCGGTTCAGCCGAAGTGGCAGATGTAGCTGTAGGGCTCGCCGGTTACCCGGATCTGGAAGCTGGAGTTGCCCGGCACGTTGAACTTCTGGCCCGGGCCCGAAGCGACCCATTCGGTGGTGCCCGACAGCAGGTACTCGCAGCTGCCGGCGGTGCCTTCCATGATCTCGGGCGCGCCGGTGTTGAAGGTGAGGGTGGACGGCAGGATCACGCCGACCGATTTCTTCGTGCCGTCGGCGAGCGTGAGGCTGTGGCTCACGCATTTGCCGTCGAAATACACATTGGCCTTGGTGGCCACTGCGGCGCTGTTCAGAGTGTCGGTAGTCGTCGTCATTGGGTGGCGCCGGCGCGCGGGCGCTCGGCTAATCGAGGACGCACCGCACCGGCGGCGCACCCGTCAGGGTTGGGAAAGTCCTCGATTTTAGGGGCTCGACGGCCCCCATCTTCTCAACGGTGCCAGCCGCCGCGGTAACCGCCGTAGCCGCGATAGCCGTATCCACCGCGATAGCCGCCGTAGCCGCGGCCGTAGTAGCCGCCGCCCCAGCCGCGCGAATAGCCCAGGTTCAGCGAGATGCCGACAGGCGGGTACACGTAGGGCTGCGCATACGGGTAGGAATAGGCGGGCTGCACATAGACCGGCGGCGCATAGACCGGGGCCGGCTGTGCGTAGACCGGCGCGCCCTGGCCGGAGACCACCACGCCGGGCTCCGGCACGACGTTTTCCCAGGGGGAGCCGCCGCCTTGCTGGCCCTGTTGGTACTGTTCCTGGTACTGCGGGTCTTGCTGGTACTGCTGGCCGTTGTTGGCCTCGACCGGGTAGACCTGAGGCTGCGGCTGCACGGGCATGCTGGTCGCGCCCGTCGTGGTCACGCCATAGGCGCTGGCCTGGATCGGGATCGTGGCGCCCGGCCGGCTGGTGGTGCGGGTCGTGTACTGGCGGCCCTGGTATTCGTAGGTGACGTTGTAGCTGACGTCGCTGCCGGTCGTCTCGCGGATCGGGGTGGCGGAAATCACCCGGGCCTGGACCACCTGCTGGGCCTGCGCGACGGTTGCGCCCGTCGCCAGCAGCCCGGCCACCGAAAGCCCCGCGAGGGTGCGAAAAACGTGTCTGTTCATGGTGTTCTCTCCTGCAGATCGAGGTTGGAGGCCGGCCGGCGAGACGGGGTTCCGGGGTTTACACGGCGTTCACAGCCCAGGTTGGAGCGTCGAATCCCGTCGTAACGCCGGTTTTGGCCCCCCAGTTGACCACCGGACGCTTGATGAGGCTCGGGTTGGCCAGCAGCACCGCGCGGGCCGAGGCGGCGTCGACCACGCTGTTCTGCGTGGCTTCGTCGAGCTTGCGCCAGGTGGTGCCGCGGCGGTTGACCAGGGCCTCCCAACCGGGTTTTTTCAGCCACTGGTCCAGTTCGGCTTCGGGCACGCCCTGTTTCTTGAAATCGTGGAAGGTGTAGGCCACGCCGTGCTCGTCGAGCCAGGCGCGGGCGCGCTTGACGGTGTCGCAGTTCGGGATGCCGTATAGGGTTGTCATGGCCGCCATGATGCCGCGCCCGGCGGGTCGGCGACAATGCCGGCCTCCATGGAAACCCTTAACGACTGGCTCGCGCGCGCCGAGCACCTCCATCCCAAGAACATCGAACTGGGCCTCGAACGCGCCAAGGAGATGGCCGGGCGCCTGGGCCTTACGTTCGGCTGCCCCGTCATCACGGTCGCGGGCACCAACGGCAAGGGCTCGACCTGCGCCATGCTCGAGTCGATCCTCACGCACGCGGGCTACCGCACCGCCGTGTTCACCTCCCCCCACCTCGTGCGCTTCGAGGAACGGCTGCGCCTGAAGGGCGAATCGGTCGATGCTTCCAAACTGATAGCAAGCTTCGACGTGGTGGAGAAGGCCCGCGGCGACATGCCCCTGACCTACTTCGAGTTCACCACCCTGGGCATCCTGCACTGCATGATCCAGGAAAAGCCCGATGTGGCGATCCTGGAAGTCGGCCTCGGCGGCCGGCTCGACGCGGTCAACATCATCGATGCCGACTGCGCGGTCATCACCAGCATCGACCTGGACCACATGGAATACCTCGGGCCCGACCGCGAAAGCATCGGGTTCGAGAAGGCCGGCATCCTGCGCGCCGGCAAGCCCGCGATCGTGAGCGACCCGATGCCGCCGCAGAGCGTGATCGACCATGCCACCGCCATCGGCGCCGACCTCTGGCGCTTCGGCACCGACTTCAACGTGTCGGGCGACAAGCAGCAGTGGGGCTGGTCGGGCCGCGGCAGGCGCTACAGCGGGCTGGCCTATCCGGCGCTGCGCGGCGCCAACCAGCTCATCAATGCGGCGGGCGTGCTTGCGGCGCTGGAGGCGCTTCGTCCGCAATTGCCGATCACGGCGCAGGCGGTGCGCAACGGGCTCGCAATGGTCGAGCTGCCGGGGCGCTTTCAGATCGTGCCGGGCGAGCCCGCGCTGGTGCTCGACGTGGCGCACAACGCGCATGCGGTCGCGGCGCTGGCCGAGAACCTCGACGCGATGGGTTTCTTTCCGACGACGCACGGCGTCTTCGGTGTCATGGCCGACAAGGACCTCGCGCCGATCCTCGCGCGCATCGGCCCGCTGATCGACCGCTGGTACTTCACCGACCTGCCCACGCCGCGCGCGGCCAAGGCGGCCGATCTGCTGGCCGCATGGCAGGCGCAGAACACTCGCGCCGACGCCTCCGGCAGCGTGCATTCGGGCCCGATGGACGCGTTGCGCGCAGCCATCGAGCACGCGGACCCCGCTGATAGAATCGTGGTCTTCGGATCGTTCTTCACCGTGGGTGGCGTGCTCGAAAACGGCACCCCCCGGCTGCAAGCCAAACACCTGTCGCCGGGCGGCTGACCGACAGGTCGACCGCACCACCTGGCATCACCTCGCTGCACTCCTTCAGGGATCGAACTTCATGGCGTTTTTCAAGTTCCGCACGCGCGGCCCACAAGGCAACGAAGGACGCAACGCCCCGGCGGCCGTCCCCGCGGAAAGTGTCGAAACCATGCGTCGGCGCGCGCGCCATCGGTTGCTGGGCGCCGCGGTGCTGGTGCTGCTGGGCGTGATCGGGTTCCCGCTGCTGTTCGACACCCAGCCGCGGCCCGTGTCGGTCGACATCCCCATCGAGATTCCGGACCGCAACAAGGTCAAGCCGCTGCCCGTGCCCGCCGCGCCGGCAACGCCTCCCGCAACGAGCAGCGCGCCGGCCGCGCCGGACAACAGCGCCCGCGTGGCGGCTGCCTCGTCGGCCGGCGGCATGATCACCGAGACCGCCGATGGCACCGTGATCGACGCCAGCAAGCCGGTGGCCAGCGCGCCGCCCGTCGCCGAAACCAAGCCCAAGCCAGAACCGAAGCCGGAACCCAAGCCCGAACCGAAACCTGAAGCCAAGCCGAAGCCTGAACCCAAGCCCGAGGCGAAGGAATCCAAGCCCAAGCCGGAGCCGAAACCCGAGGCCAAGCCGAAGCCGGAGTCCAAGCCCGCCGCCTCCGCCGACGACGGCGCCCGCGCCCGCGCATTGCTCGAAGGCAAGCCCATCAGCACCACGCCCAAGCCGGCCGCCGGCGACGACGCCGGCCGCTTCATCGTGCAGGTCGGTGCGTTCGCCGATGCCGACAAGGCGCGCGAAGTGCGCCAGAAGCTGGAGCGCGCGGGCCTGAAGACCTATGTGAACGTCGCCAAGACGGCCGATGGCGAGCGCACGCGTGTGCGTGTCGGTCCCTTCGCGTCGCGCGCCGAGGCGGACAAGGCGGCGGAGAAGGTCAAGGGCTTGTCTTTGTCGGCCGCGATCCTCACGTTGTAAGCGCAGGCGCCTGCTGCCGTGGCCCTGCTCGACTGGATCGCCGTCACGCTCATCGTGGTGTCGATGCTGTTCGGCCTCATGCGGGGCCTGGTGTTCGAAGTGATTTCGCTGGTGGGCTGGGTGGCCGCTTTCATCGCCGCCCAATGGCTGGCCTCCGATGTGGCGGCGTGGCTGCCGTTCGGCGAGCCGCAGGCCACGTGGCGCTACCCACTGGCCTTCGTGCTGGTGTTCGTGGCGGTGGCGTTCGGCGCGGCGCTCGTGGCGGCTTTGACGCGCAAGCTGATCACCGTGGTGGGCCTTCGGCCCGTGGACCGGATTTTGGGAGCTGCCTTCGGTGCGGCGCGGGGCGCAGTGGCCCTGCTCGTGCTGGCAGTCGTTGTTCATTTGCTGGTGTTGAGCGACGGTGCCTGGTGGCGCGATTCGCTCAGTGCCGGTGTTCTCGATGCGGCATTGCAGGGCCTGAAACCCGCGCTGCCTGAAAAGTTGGCAAGCTACCTGCCCTGAGAGGAATCGTTCATGTGTGGAATCGTCGGCGTTGTCAGCAACGCACCCGTCAACCAGTTGCTCTATGACGCGCTGCTGCTCCTGCAGCACCGCGGCCAGGACGCGGCCGGCATCGTGACCTTGCTGGAACGCAAGTTCTTCATGCACAAGGCCAAGGGCATGGTGCGCGACGTGTTCCGCACCCGCAACATGCGCGGGCTGCCGGGCAACGTGGGCCTGGGCCAGGTGCGCTACCCGACCGCGGGCAACGCCTACAGCGAGGAAGAGGCGCAGCCCTTCTACGTGAACGCGCCCTTCGGCATCGTGCTCGTGCACAACGGCAATTTGACCAACGCACACGCGTTGCGCTCGGAGCTGTTCTCCACCGACCACCGCCACACCAACACCGAGAGCGACTCCGAAGTGCTGCTCAACGTGCTGGCGCACGAGCTGGAGCGCTCCTCGCGCGGCGTGCCGCTGCACCCGGCCGAGGTGTTCGCCGCGGTCAAGAACATGCACAAGCGCCTGCGCGGCTCGTACGCCGTGGTGTCGCTCATCGCGGGCCACGGCCTTCTTGCCTTCCGCGATCCGTACGGCATCCGCCCGCTGTGCATGGGCCGCAATGCGAAGGACGGCACCGTCATGGTGGCCAGCGAATCGGTCGCGCTCGAGGGCTCGGGCCATGTGTTCGAGCGCAACATCAATCCGGGCGAAGCAGTGTTCATCGACCTGGAAGGCAATGTCCATTCGATGCAGTGCGCCGAGTCGCCCACGCTCAACCCCTGCATCTTCGAATTCGTGTACCTCGCGCGTCCGGACTCGGTGCTCGACGGCATCTCGGTCTACCAGGCGCGCCTGAACCTGGGCGAGACGCTGGCCAAGCGCGTGGTCTCCACGGTGCCGCCGAACCAGATCGACGTGATCATCCCGATCCCTGAATCGAGCCGCCCGAGCGCCACGCAGCTCGCGCACCTCCTGGGTGTACCGTACCGCGAAGGCTTCGTGAAGAACCGCTACGTGGGCCGCACCTTCATCATGCCGGGCCAGGGCGTGCGCAAGAAGTCGGTGCGCCAGAAGCTCAACGTGATCGCCAGCGAGTTCAAAGGCCGCAATGTGCTGCTGGTGGACGACTCGATCGTGCGCGGCACGACGAGCAAAGAGATCGTGCAGATGGCGCGCGACGCCGGCGCCCGCAAGGTGTACCTCGCCAGCGCCGCGCCGCCGGTGCGCTACCCCAACGTCTACGGCATCGACATGCCGACCAAGGACGAGCTGGTCGCGCACGACCGCACCGTCGAGGAGATCCGCGAACTGATCGGCTGCGACGCGCTCATCTACCAGGACGTCGATGCCATGAAGCGCGCCATCGGCTCGCTCAACACCAAGCTGGACGGCTTCGACGCCTCGTGCTTCGACGGCGTCTACGTGACCGGCGACATCGACACCGACGCCATCTCGCGCATGAACGGCAATCGCCCCCGCATCGAAGAGACCGAAGAAGATTCTTCGCGTCTCGCGCTCCCCAACCACAGCGAGTGAGAGCTGAAGTGACCGACGAAAGAACCCTGCCGCCCGGACTGCACCGCGACACGCTCGCGCTGCGCACCGGGCTGGCGCCCAGCCAGCATGGCGAGCATTCCGAAGCGCTGTTTTTGACCAGCGGCTTCGTGCAGCCCGATGCCGAGACCTCGGCACGCCGCTTCGCCGGCACCGAGCAGGGCTTTACCTATTCGCGCACCTCCAACCCGACGGTGACCAGCTTCGAGCAGCGCCTGGCCGCGCTCGAAGGCACCGAAGCGGCCATCGGCGCTTCGACCGGCATGGGCGCGATCCTCATGATGTGCATGGGCCTGCTCAAGGCCGGCGACCATGTGATCTGCTCGCGCTCGGTGTTCGGCTCCACGCTGAACCTGTTCGGCAAGGAGTTCGCCAAGTTCGGCGTCGAGACCACCTTCGTCTCGCAGACCGACGTGGCCGAATGGCGCGCGGCGATCAAGCCCAACACCAAGCTGCTGTTCGCCGAGACGCCGACCAATCCGCTGACGGAAGTCTGCGACATCCGGGCTCTCGCCGACCTGGCGCATGGCGCCGGTGCGCTGCTCGCGGTCGACAACTGTTTCTGCACGCCTGCGCTGCAGCGGCCGGTCGAGCTGGGCGCGGACCTCATCATCCATTCGGGCACCAAGTACCTGGACGGCCAGGGCCGCGTGATGGCCGGTGCGATCTGCGGTCCGTCGAAACTCATCGTCGATGTGTTCGGCCCGATCGTGCGCACCGCCGGCATGGCGCTGTCGCCGTTCAATGCGTGGGTCGTGCTCAAGGGCCTGGAGACGCTCGGCATCCGCATGAAGGCGCAGTGCGCGAACGCGCTGGCCGTCGCGCAATGGCTCGAGCAGCAGCCAGGCATCGCGCGTGTCTACTACCCGGGTCTCGCTTCGCATGGGCAGCACGAGCTCGCGATGCGCCAGCAGTCGGGGCAGGGCGGGGCGGTGGTGTCGTTCGACGTGGTCGGCGACACGCCCGAAGCCGCGCGCGCCAATGCCTTCCACGTGATCAACAGCACGCGCGTGGTGAGCATTGCGACCAACCTGGGCGATACCAAGACCATCATCACGCACCCCGGCACAACCTCGCACGGCCGCCTCACCGAAGTGCAGCGCCAGGCGGCAGGCATCAGCCAGGGGCTGATCCGTCTCGCGGTCGGCCTCGAGTACATCGACGACATCACGGCCGATCTTTCGCGCGGCCTGAGCACCCTGAATTCCTGAATCGAGTTTCATGACCGGCAAAGTTCGCACCCGCATCGCTCCGTCTCCCACCGGCTTTCTTCACCTGGGCACGGCTCGCACCGCGCTCTATTCGTGGGCGTACGCGCGCCACCACGGCGGCGAATTCGTGCTGCGCATCGAAGACACCGACGTGGCCCGCTCCACGCAGGACTCGACCGACCAGATCCTCGCGTCGATGCACTGGCTCGGCCTGGACTACGACGAAGGCCCGATCTATCAGATGCAACGGTTGGAGCGCTACCGCGAAGTGATCGCGCAGATGCTTGCGGCCGGCACGGCCTACCACTGCTACTGCACACCGGCCGAGCTCGACGAGATGCGCGAAGCGCAACGCGCGCGCGGCGAGAAGACGCTGTACGACCGCCGCTGGCGCCCCGAGGCGGGCAAGGTGCTGCCGCCCGTGCCCGAAGGCGTGCCGCCGGTGGTGCGCTTCTGCAATCCGCCCGAAGGCGACGTGACATGGAACGATCTCGTCAAGGGCGAGATCACCATCAACAACCGCGAGATCGACGACCTCATCATCTTGAGGCCCGACGGTGTGCCCACGTACAACTTCGCGGTCGTGGTCGACGACTGGGACATGAACATCACGCACGTGTTCCGCGGCGACGAGCACATCAACAACACGCCGTGGCAGATCAACATCTTCCGCGCGCTCGGCGCACCGCTGCCGCAGTTCGGCCATGTGCCGGTGATCCTGGGCGACGACGGGCAGAAGCTCTCCAAGCGCCGCGGCGCGGTGAGCGTCACCGCCTATGAAGAGAACGGCTACCTGCCCGAAGCGATGCTGAACTACCTCGCGCGCCTGGGCTGGAGCCACGGCGACGACGAGCTCTTCACGCGCGAGCAGATGGTCGGCTGGTTCGACGGCTCGCACCTGTCCAAGAGCCCCGCGCAATGGGATGCGGCCAAGCTCGCATGGGTCAACGCGCAGTACATCAAGGCCAAGGCCGATGCGGAACTCGCGCCGCTCGTGGCCGCGCAACTGAAGAAGCGCGGTATCGAGGCGGACGACCGGCTCACGGCCATCTGCGCGCTCTTCAAGGACCGCTGCGAAACCACGGTCGCGCTGGCCGATTGGGCCGCCGCGTTCTATACCGATGTGACGCCGAGCGACGCCGATCGCGCGCAGCACGTCACCGATGCGGTGAAGCCCGTCCTCGCGACGCTCGCGGAGAAGCTCGCAGACGTGACCTGGGAAAAAGTTTCGATCGCCGCGGCCATCAAGGAAGTTCTGGCCGCGCATTCTGTGAAAATGCCCGTGTTGGCCATGCCGGTTCGCGTCCTCGTGATGGGAACACCGCAGACGCCATCCCTCGATTCGGTGCTCGCCCTCTTTTCTCGCGAAAAAGTTGTGGAGCGTTTGAAAAGGGCCTGATTTTTCGGTCTATAATTTGAGGCTCGACACCGACACACGGTAATTCTGAAAAGAAGAACCTGAAAGTCAAATGGGGGTATAGCTCAGCTGGGAGAGCGCTTGCATGGCATGCAAGAGGTCATCGGTTCGATCCCGTTTACCTCCACCATCAAAAAGTGTCGAGAAGAAGATAAGTGCTGATCGCAGCACGGTTCCTAAGGTTTTGACCCTATCGTCTAGAGGCCTAGGACACCACCCTTTCACGGTGGCTACCGGGGTTCGAATCCCCGTAGGGTCGCCAGTTTCATGCAAGTGAAGCAGGCACAAGTCGTCAGCACTTGGCTCCGCAAGGAGTGAACGTTGTCTACCAGGAGTGGTAGTTCAGTTGGTTAGAATACCGGCCTGTCACGCCGGGGGTCGCGGGTTCGAGTCCCGTCCACTCCGCCAGTTTTGTGAGATTCCACGAGGGTTAGCAGGCAAGCGTCTGCTAACCCTTTCGTGTTTTTGGAATCTGATTCGCACATTTTGGAATATGCCTTAGCCCGCAGGCGTTGCCTTCTTGGTCCGTGTGCGGTCGTAGTGACGCGCGATCATGGCGTCCGAACTGTGCAGTGTTGCCGCCTTCGTGTCGGTGTCGCCGCGCTCCAGCTTGTCGGTGACGCCCTTGGGCCTGCAGTCCTGCAGCGAGAACTTCGCAAACGGGATGCCGCGCTTCTTGGCTTCCAGCACGCACTCGCGCATCAGGTCTTCCAGCATCGCCTTCCAGCCGCCCTTCGTGTACGGCTCTCCCTTGAGATTGCCGAACAGGTACATCGTTCCTGCGTCCTTGTTGCGCTTGATCTCCATCGCCTCATAGATCGTGGCGGAGAGCTCGGGTGACCATTCGATCAGGACCGGGGGCTTGTTCGGGTTCTTCGAATCCGTCCACCAGATGCCGGAGGCCGACACGGCGCTGCGCTCGATTCGTCGCACCTCGAAAGAGCGGCGCACGCACAGCCATGCGGTCTTCAGTGCGAGCGCCACGATCAGGCGCGCACCGCCGAGACTTCGCCCCATCTCCACGGCCAGCGCCATCTCCTCGTGGGTCACGTAGCGCTTGCGGACCTCCACCGTCTTGTTGCGCTCGATGTCGTTGAGCGGGTTGATGTCGATCATGTCCAAACCGATGGCGTGCTGCATGATGAGCCGCGCCAGCGTAATCTCCTTGTTGCCCTTGTGCGGCCGCGTCTTCTTGCACGCCTTCAGGTAGTCCATGCCCATCTTGGTCGTGATCTCGCTCACGTCGAAGTGGCCCCATGCCTTCGTGAGCATCGCCGCCTCGCGCTTGTTCTCGGCGATGGTGGAAGCCTTGCGCTTCGTGGCATCGGTGCTGGGCAGTTCCTCCTGGTGCAAGAACCACGCATCGACCAGGCCCTTGAACCCGCCTTCAGGAACATCGTGGACAACACGAGTCGATTCCTCGATGGCCTGCCGGCGCAGCTTGCGGATCTGGTTGGCGTCATCGACGTTGCACCGGTATTTGTAGGCCCACCGGCCCGAGGGCAGCTTGTAGCCGACGCTGTAGACCCGCGTTCCGTACCGCTCATACACACGGAACGGCAGGCCGTCAGGGGTTGCGCGCGATCGGATCATGCGGCTGGCCTCAGGTGGGAAAGGTTGGCGACTTTACGCCCGATCACCGGCTCGGCATCCCTGCCACCCTCCACCGCTTCGTAATGGGTGCGAGTCAGGACAACACCATTGCGCCCGATGCAGGCCCGGTAGAAACCGCGGCGGCGCAACACGTCGAGTTGCATTGTGGCGAGCTTGTAGCCGGTGATGGCGAACAACTCTTCTTCGGACAGTTTGATGCTCACGTCCCTCCCTCCCTCTCGCTCCCGATCGAGGCTGCTGCAAGGAGCGCTTCACCGGCGGGCGTGAGCTTCACAGTGGTCCACGGGTAGTGACCGATCATCTCGGGCTCGCTGCGGTAGCGCGTGCGAAATCCAGCGGGCTCAGGCAGCAGCGCCTCGAAGGCTTCTTTGGTGGGGGTGGTCATGCGGCCTCCATCACTGCTTCGATGAACGCTTTGGCGACTTGCGGGACGATGGCATTTCCGTAGCCGTGGGTCGTGAGGCGTTCCAACTGGACGGATAGCCCATCGCAAGGCAATAGATCGCTGTAATCACCGTCCAGGGCGCGCCTTGCTCCAGCAAGCGGGTCGCCATGCTGGGCGAGTGGCGCTTGCGCTGCGACAGGAATGCGTTCGAACGGCTGATGTCCTTCCCGTCGCGCGCCGCGGGCGTTGGCCACAAAGCAGAGCCGCTTTCTTTGGTGGCTGGCACCAGCGGCACTTGCTCGGAGTACGACCGCCCCGCAGGCGTAGTCTTGGGCTTCAAGGTCCAAGGCGACTTCGTCCCACCATCCCCAGTTGATTGCGCTTGCAACCTGCTCTCCAAAAACTGCTGGAGGCTTACGCTCGCCGATGAGGCCGCGAAAGGCCGGCCAAAGATGGCGCTCATCGCTTTGGCCTTGCGCTCCGCCATGAGCGACTGAAGCGACGGAGTAGGGCTGGCAAGGGCAGCTTCCGGTCCACACAGGCCGGTGGTCGGGCCATCCAGCGAGACGTAGTGCAAGGCTCCAGCCGCCGATGCCAGCGAAGAAGTGACACTGGGTGTATCCAACAAGGTCAGTTGCTGCCACATCGGCAATGCTCCGTTCGTCAACATCGCCAGGCGCGATGAGTTTTTCGGCGATCAAGTTGCGCAGCCACTGCGCGGCGTGCTTGTTGATCTCGTTGTAATAGGCGGTCACTCGCTCTCCCCATCCCCGCAACCCCCATTGAGCGGAGCAGGCTTGGGGTTGATCCCGTGCGCTGCTTCAATCCTTCGAGCGAACCGCCGCCCCGCTTCTTCCACGCCGCCGATCAGCATGCCGTCGCGCAGATCGAACAACGCGTCAATCTGGGAATCGGTTAGCGCCTCCCCCGCACCTGCCAGTGGGGGCTGGGGAGCGGCGGCAGACTTCACGTAGAGCGTGCGCAACTCATAGTGGTAGCCCATGTCGATGTAGGCCTGAATCTCTTTGGCCTTGTCTTTCGCCGTGTCGGTGTAGCGGTTCCGGGGTTCGCAGCGCTCCCATTCGGACCACTTGTTGGGCGTGTTCGCAGTGTCGAGATTGCGATACTCCCAGCCGACGACCTCGAAGCCGGGTTCGTCGCGCTCCTGACCAGCCGAGGGGGAGGGGAGGGTTGAGGTCATGCGGGGTCTGCTTTCTTTTCGTATGCGGGGCAGTGGGAAATGACATTCCAAAACCGGCCGTCGAAAGGCCAGCCGCGAACACACAGAGCCGGTGCGTCCTGGGCGCCGACAGGACGCAGCAGGCAGCAATGAGCGCACCCAACACAAAGGTCGTCGGGAATAAGCTGGTTCATGCACCCTCCGTGCATTCACAGGGCAGCACTGACTGCTGCACGTTGATCTTGATGATCTTCTTGGCCTGAGCCCAGAAGCGCTGTTGCGGGATGTGCTCGGTGGCGGGGATGCCAGCGGCGCGCATCGCTTCGAACTTCGGCTCCATGTCTTCCAAGTACACAGGGCCGCTTTCGTCGTGGTGGATGGCGTAGCCGATCTCGCCTTCTGCCCATTTGCCCTTCAGCCAAATGTCGGGGCGCGTGCAGAACACGATGTACCAGTGCTGCCATCCTGCCTTCAAGCAGCCGACGCAATTGCCGTGCTTGAACACGCTGTAGGTGCTGGGGCGTTCGATGCCGATCTCGGAAGTCTTTTGGATCGTGCGTTCGGTCCAGATCATGGGGAAGTCGGTCTTCCAACCCTGCGCACCCATGATTCCGACACGCCGCTGGATGCGGTCCTGTTCGGTCACGTCGAAGCCGTAGTAGATGATCGCCTGCTGGTCGGGGACGTTCTCCTTGAGCCACGCCATGAAGGGCTCGGTCTTGAGCCTGGCGGTGCACAACTCGAACCCGTCACCCACCTTGAACGCGCTCGATTCGACGCACACGTCAAATTGATCCTGCTGCGCGTTGTTGCGGCTGGCGAAGGTGATCGGCAACCCCACGTAGTCGGCGACCTCCTGTTTGAACCGCTTGATGTCGGCGTGCTCGACCGTGAAGTGCATGTCGTGGTTCAAGAAAACGGTGTTCTCCGGGCCGAACCGTCGAGAGACTTCAATGCCCGCAAGCGCGCTGGCTTCGCCGCCGCTGTAGCAAACGATGTGCTTCACGACTGTTCCTCCCCGCGCCCAGAAGGAAGTCCCACACTCCCCATGCCCGTGGGAGCGGGTGGCAGAGGCATCCAGTGCGACGGCACTATGCGGGGGAAGACGTCTGCATCAGCGGATGAACGCCCAAACGTCCAAATTTCCCCATCGTCGCGCACCAAAACCGACGCTGTTGCGACCGTGCCGCGCTTGTACGCGAGGAACTGGCTTTCATCCTTCGGCGCCGTCGCAATCGGCATCCACCCTGCTTGCTGCTCTTGTGCCGCAGCATTGGGCTGCGACGTGGGGGCGGCTGCGGGCGAGGCGAGATTGCGCACGAACTCGCGCAGTTGAAGGCGGGTCATGCAGACCTTCCGCGAATCGTCGCTATTCAACAGCGTGGCCGAGTCCGGGATGGCGTCCGCAATCTGCGCATCGGTCATCTGCTCGCGCGCAGCGATGGCTGCACCGGGTGCGGCGAGGCGAGGCTGCGTCATGATCCAGTCCAGCACGTCGCCCGCGTTGACGCTTTGGTAGCCGCTCCACTTACTGGTGAAGGCCAGCACGAGTGCGTCGTAGTCGATTGCCGCCCCATGCCCGTCTCTGGGTGCTGCCTCGGTCTGCACCGCATGGGCAAACTGCGCGACGTGCCATTGCAGCGCCGCGCGGTCTGTGCCTTGAGGGGCGACGCGCTGCCAGATGCGATGCAGGTCCGCCGCCCGGAGCTTGCCGGTGTCCAGAAACGCGGGCTCGAACGGGGCGTCTCTGGGCTGCGTGGCTGCGAGGGCGGAGCGAATCAGGCACCAAATCTCAGCGGTGCGAGGCGCGATTGCAGCGACACGTTCTGAGGATTCCCGCACATCCGGCCCAAGCGGCCAGAACTCAGTCCATTCGTCGTCAACTGCCTTCAGCGCTTGAAGTGCCACCGCCTGCACTGCTCCTGCTTGAGCTGCGGGGTGGGAGAGGGTGTCAGCGCGCACGTACTTGATTCCGCAGCTGGTCGCGTTGTCCTCGCTCCACGTCACCTCCGAAAGGTCGCGGAACTTTGCACCGTCGGTCAGAGTTTCGAGGTTCTCGCCGAGGTCAAGCCAGATGTGCGCTGGAGCGCTGGCGATCAGCTTCTGAATATCAAGCGCGACTTCGAGAGCATCGCTTTCCGCTGCGCAGGATGCCGGGGTTGTCTCCGCCTGGCGCTGGTGCGTTTCGTACCAGACGCGCGGCCCATTGATGGGTTCTTTGTTCATACTGGAGCCTTTCGACTAAGGACCGAGAAAAGATGGCAAAACCGACCCGCACCGCCGAGCAGCTGAAGCAGATGGTTCTGGAGCGAATCGAGGCGATCCCGGACCTGAAGGGCCAGGTCACGGACGTGCACCGCGGCGGGGTGGTTGGAACGGGGCTCGGAGGCGACGACGGCCCGAGCTGGACGATTCCGGTGAAGACCGATCGCGGCCTGCACCGAGCGGACATCGCCCGAATCATTCGTGACCTGCAGAGCCGCTACGACCTGGACGATTGACATCACGCGACCTCCTGCGGGGCTTGCTGCAGCCGCTGGAGGGCCCACTGCACGGCGGCGCGGTCTTTGGGGCTCGAGGCCGCGCTCTCGGCGATGGCTTTCCATTCCTCGACCTGGGCGACGAGCCCGGACATGAACGCGGCTTCTTTCTCTTCGAACTCCGCGTCATAGCTGCCGTCGAGCCAGGCGTGGCAGCGTGCGCAGGCCCACACCGAATAGCAGTCATCCGCCTTCCGGCCGCGGCCCTTGCCGTGCGCCAGCAGGTTCGAATGCGCCGCAACCGTGGTGTTGGCGTCGAAGTTGCAGAGGCGCGTGCGCAGCAGGCACGGACGGCCGCGGGCCATCGACAGCAGATGCGCGTTGCGCTGGGGCTCGGGCTTGGCCATCGGCTGCGACATCGCGCTGCAGTCGGCCATCACCACGGGCCGCTCGAGCCGCTGCGGCACCGATGGCGGCATATGCACCACCTGCAGGCGCTTGAAGCCGCTGCGCTTCATGCAACCATCCCGGCTGCGGCCACCGTTGCAGGGCGCGTCTGATCGATCGCTGCCTTGAGCTCGAAGTAGCGCTCGATAAAGGCTTCACGCCAATGCTTCCAGCTGATTGACTCGCGCGAGGGCGTTCCCAGATGCACCCAGTTCACCGGCTGCACTGCGTCGTGCATGTTGTCGTTGAGCACGGCCCATGGTCCATTCGCATGCGGCTGGTAGGCGGTGACATCGCGGCGCTCGGTAGCCAGGGCGATCAGGTCGATGCGGCGGATCTCGTGCTTGTAGCCCGCGAACACTGTCTGCAGATTGAAGTGCTTGCGCACCGTGTCGGCGTGCACGTCCTCGAACATGCTCCACGCCTGCACGCCGCCTGCGCCCATGCTGTAGCAGTTGACCGCGACCTTCGCCGGGCTGCTCAAGTCGGTTGTATAGGCCTCGTGTGCGTCGTGCATCAGCATCGCCATCTGCAGGCCTACGGGCTTGCCTTCGCGCCTGGCGATCTCGCTGCACAGGATGCTGTGCTCGGCCACGCTGTAGGGCCGCGTGGTGGCGCCGGTGAAGCGGTTGATCAGCGAGAGGTGATGCGCGATGTCCGTGAGCGACACGGGGCGGGCGCCGAGGGCGAGCGAGGCCGGGCCGGTCAGGTGGTAGTCCGCGCCTGAAATGGTGGTCATGTGGGTCACTTCATTTCCCCCTTCGTCACGAGCCGGTTCTTGTATTCGTCCCAGGCGTACCACTGGCCATCCTGCACATAGCAGGTCAAGGCGGCGTACTTTGTAGGGCGCCCGGTCACCTCGGAGTACGCGGCGCATTGGTATCGGCTCGACCACGAAAACAGCAACGCGAGCAGGACGAAGAGGGCGGCGATCAGCGAGAACGGCGCCGCCATGAACTTCAAGAATTCGATGAGATCTCGCACGGTCAATCCTTCTTCGCCACGAGGGCGTGCTGGGCCGCGTGTTCCGCGGCGAGTGAATGGGCGATTTGGGCCGAGCGGCGCAGCGCGTCGGTCTCGGAGGGCATGTCGATGCGAGCACCGACGATGTAGAGCGACAGCACCACCAGGGCGCCGGTGATACCGATGGCCTGGGTGGAAATGAATTGGAGGATGCTGTTCACGACACCCCCAGCGAGTAGCGGGCAACCACGGGCGCATCGACCAGGCCGGGCAGCGTGATGGAGCCGCGCTTCATGGCGGCTTCAGCGCGCGGCACAGACCATTTGCGCCACGTCGGCTCGCCCTGCGGACGAACGAACGCCTGGCGGCGCGCGCCCTTGGTGCGGAAGCACACCTCGACGGCCTGGGCGGCGGCTTGCGTGCTCACGCGGAGACTCCTGCACGAGCCAGCAACTCGGCACGTTCGCTCTCGCGCGTCTCGTCGTCGCCAATCAGGCCGGCTGCGTGCGCGACACGGGCATACGTCGCACGCTGAGGCGTGGACATCTGCATGCGCTGGAAGTAGATGATTCGGTGAGCTTTCCGCAACTCTGCCGCCAGATCGGACACCAGCGGCGCTTTGCGCTCGCCGTCACGCACGCCGGCCGTGAACCCAGCGCGGAAGGCCGCGATGTCGGCTGGCTTCCCGGCTTCGGTGTGGGCATGCCACAGCGCCTCGTCTGGGCCGTCGATGAAGCCTGCGACGCGAGTGCGGCCGGTGACCCACCGATTGGGCATCGTGGTGCCGTCGCTCACGAGAGTCCCCATTCCGCCGGGACGGTGCCGCGCATTTCAACCTTGTGTTCGCTGCGGATGGTGGGGACTTCAAGCCGCAGGCGGCCGTTCATGTGCTCGAGGTACTCGGCGTGCGAGACCTCTTTGCCGTCGATCTGGGGCTTGGGAGCTTCGACCTGATGCACGCGGCACTGGCGGTGCGAGGTCGTTTCAGGGGCGCCGAAGGGCATCTTCATCTCCAGAGGTGCTGCGGGGTGCAGCGTCTGGGATGAAGTTTAGTGAACTAAACGATTTGGTCAAGTGCACTAAAGCAAAGACCATATAGCGCACTAAACTATTTGCAAGGAAGTCCCGGTTTGGATTCGTTCGGTAGCCGGCTCTTATCGGTCAAGCCCTGTCCGTGCGGGCATGAAAAAGCCGCCTCAAGGGCGGCTATGCGGCTGACTGGCGCAAGCGTCAAGGGATCAGCTTGAGTGCACGCAGGATGTTGGGAATCGCCGGGAGAAGCTGAGAGACCAAAATGGCGCCGACCACCCACTGAATGATCGAACTCTTGGCCTCTGAGACGGCCGTCTTTGCCGCCTCCACATCTGCCTTGGTCGCGTAGTTGGACTTGATCACCGCCACGTCTTTCTCAAGCGCAGCCAAACGATCGCTGGTTTTTTCAGCGATGCCTTCGAGCTTGGTGAGCCTGGCTTCCATATCCCCATTATCTGGGGGCTCTCCGCCAGAAACAACCCGCTCTTGCAAATGGCGAATACGGCTGGTGATGTCGTGGATGTCAGCCATTGTCGACGTCCTTTTCCATGCGATTCAGAAGGCTGCGAAGTGCGTCAAGTGCAGATTGCAGGCCTTGGAGCCCATCTCGGGTTTTTACGGCTTGATCGTCCGGCAGCGCATTGATGATGGACTGCGACGCCTGCGTCAGCCCGGCGAGGCATTTGATAATGTCGAGTCGATCTTCGTTTTTCATTCGACGTACTTTTGTTGGAGCTGCTTGGTGTCCCGGTGCACGCGCGGTGGGCGTCCTAGTTGCCCGACTCGATCTCGTATCGAGCCCACAGCTCTTCTAGCCTCTGCCTGGACGCGGTAGTGGACGAGTCCGCTGCCGCATGTGAACCAGCGAGCAGCGACGGAAGGGCCTTCATCGCAGCAATCCATGCGGCGTAATAGTCCTTCAGCGCGGTCAATGCTGCCGGCTTCTTCGCTACGGGCAGCTGTTGGTAGCCAGCCTTGGCCTTTTCCAACTCTGAATCGACACAGCCGCGTGATTTCTCGAAGTCCGCAGGGCCGACTGTTCCCATGATCAGGGCTGCACTGCTCACAAAGGAACAGCGACCATAGCCTTGGCGGGTGCTTTTCTGCCATTCCTGAGCCTCCTGCGCATTCGCGGCAATCGCGGTGGCGAAAAGGAGCGCACTCAAGACGAATTTCATAACTTCTTTCATGGTGTTTCAGGCGACCCAACCGCGACCCTCGCCTGGTTCATTCTGGTCGCCATTTGCTCGGTGAAACTACCGCACCGACCGGCTGCATTCCTCGTTCATCGTCCAGTTCTGTGTTGTCGAAGGAAAGACGCTCGCCCCCGTTAACGCTCATCACTTCAATCGTGTGCTGTCGACGGTAAAGAAACTCTTTCACCATCTTTCGGCCGTCTCGAAGCCTGATCAAAACGTACTCCCCCTCGCACGGTGACCCATTGGGCTCGATCAGAACGTACCAACCGTCTCGAATCGCGGGGTACATGCTCATGCCGCGGACGCGCAAACAGTAAGCATTCGGATCTTCTGTAGCGATCTCAATGTGGCCATCGCCGGCGCCCGGCATTTCTGAGAACTCTTCGAAAAAGCCGTCGTTGCCCATTTTTGCCGTGCCTACGACGGGCACTCTGCGTGCCTCCCTGGGATGGCCTGCGTATTCCACCGAGTCGGGGTCACCCGACCATGTCGGAGGCTCGTCATCTACGCGCTTTGGCCCCTTCCCCGTCACGATCCACGTCGACCGGAAGCCCGTCGCGGCCTCAATCGCGGCAGCCGTTTCGGCCTTGATGCTCTTGATGGTTCCATCGAGCCACTGAGACACGGCGCCCGCCGTTTTCCCTGTGGCGCGCGATAGATCAGCCGGGGTCTTCCCCGCTGCGTCCATCGCCTGCCTGATTCGATCGCTTAAAGCCATGGCGCGGATTAAGCCACCTAAAGTATTTAGTCGACTATCTGGCATGGGATTTAGTGGACTATCTATGTTTAGCAGACTATAGTCCTCGGTCATGAAGACTTCACAAGCCATCGAGAAGGCCGGAACCGCCGCAGCGCTGGCCTCGCTCCTCAAGATTACGCCAGGTGCGGTTTCCCAATGGGACGACGAAGTCCCGGAGGCGCGGGTGTGGCAACTGAAGGTGCTGCGCCCGGAGTGGTTCGGTGAACCAACGGCCGAACTCGCTGAAGCCAAGGTGGGGGCTTGATCCATGGACGGCGAAATCATCCCCCGTGGAATCGTTTTGGATCGTGCGCGTCGTGCGGTTGAAACCGGGCAGCCGCCCGAAGCCCTGAACCCGTGGCCGGCCGGCACGGCAGCGGGACAAATGTTCGTCGCCGAGTTTCATGCCGCACGCGCACTGCGCCAGGCTTCGGAGCGTCAGCGCATGGCCGAGCAAGGGGTGGCGTGAAGTACACCCGCGAACAACTGCGCGACATGGCGCAGCAGTGCCTGGCCGCGAAGGCTGCCAACGACGCCCGCTACCTACAGGTGGTGATGCAGCTCTCGCTGCGTTTGGGCATCGCCCCGGCGCAGGCAATGGACGGCATCGAAAGGCTGGCGAAAGCATGAGCACGTTCGCCACTCAGCGCCGCACCTGCGTTGCCAGGCCCGGGTGCAGCACCGCATACCGGCTGAACCGCACTTCCAGCACGCCGTCGACCGCATGCATTGCCATGCGCGAGGTGTCCACCAGCACAGACCGCACAGCGCCATCCGCATTGGAAGAAATCGCGGTGTGCGAGGACTCGTGCAGGCACATCCCGTCGATCGCATCCAGCGGCGCGACGGGTTCAAAGGTCAGGGGCTTGTTCATGGCCCCGAGTTTTCCCGGTTCGGCTCTTGCCGACCCCATGCATAGCCAAGAAGGAGACACGCTGCTATGAACTTGATCAACGCGGCCCGCCACCTCGCGCGGCGCTTCCAGGGTGGTATCGAGGCGGTGGCCACGCTGTTCGGCAAGTCCGACAGCACGGTGCGCCACGAACTTGCCGGCTCCGACGCCTACAAGTTCGGCCTGCAGGACGCCGAGCTACTGACGCAATACGCGATCGAGCAGAACGTCGCCGACCCGCTGCAGATCCTGAACGCCTTCGCGGCGAACTGCGGCGCGATGGTGCTGCCGCTGCCGGGCATGTACCGCACCGGCGGCGCCACGCTGCAGGACCTTTCGGCCGCCGCTATCGAGTTTGCGCAGTTCGTTGCGGTCTCGGCCAAGGCGACAGAAGACGGGAAGGTCACCGCCAACGAACTGCGCGACGTGGACCGTGAACTCGCCGAACTGATCGGCTGCGCCCAGCGCGTGCGCTCGACCCTGGCGGCAATGCACGAGGCCTGCAAGCCGCAACTGCGCGAGGTGGCGTGATGCGCGTCGAGACCATTGGCAACGCCACGCTGTACCTGGGCGACTGCATGGAAGTCCTACCGGGGCTCGGCAAGGTGGATGCGGTCGTCACCGACCCACCGTATGGCATGGCCTGGGACACCGACAGCAAGCGCTTCAGCGGTGGCGAATGTGAGCGCGGTCAGGGTCGTGACGACTGGGGTGCAATCCACCAGGACGCGCAGCCATTCGATCCGGCGCCGTGGCTGGCCTTCCCGAAGGTCATCGTCTGGGGTGCAAACCACTACGCCCAGCGCCTTCCCGTTGGCACGACGCTCGTGTGGCTGAAGAAGGACGACCACCTCTTCGGCACGTTCCTCTCGGATGCCGAGCTCGGATGGCAGAAGGGGGGGCACGGCGTCTATGCGTTCCGCAAGTCGTTCCCTCCGCCGTCCCGCATCGCCGAGAACGACGGGCGCCAGGCCGCGCATCCGACCCAGAAGCCCGTCGCCTTGATGGCGTGGTGCATCGACCGGATCGGCCGTCCGCAAGTCGTGCTCGACCCGTTCATGGGCAGCGGCACCACAGGCGTTGCGGCGATGCAGCTCGGTTGCAGCTTCATCGGCATCGAGCGCGAGCCCAAGTATTTCGACATCGCCTGCCGCCGCATAGAGCAGGCCGCGAATCAGGGCCAGCTGTTCGCGCCGCCCGCCGCACAACCCCAACAACTCGACTTGGAGGCGCCATGCGCAATCAATTGAGCGTTAACCCGGTTAATCGTCAATCTATTGCGCAAGCGCGTGCTGTGGGGCTCGAGGCGGGCCTGCGCAGCATCGATCGCGCAGAGGCCGACAACCCGTCCTTCAGCCAGCAGGCCTTCGACTTCATCGTGAAGTACATCCGCGAGCACGGGGAGGTGCCAGGAGAGAGCGTGACCCTGGCTGCGGTGAAGGCCGGCATCAAGCCGCCGGACCAGCGCGCGTTCGGCCCGATCTACGCCATGGCGCTCCGCCGCGAGCTGATCCATGTCGTGCGCTACATCCCGCGCGCGCGTGGGCATGGCAGTGCCGGCGGGAAGCTCTACGCGCCCGGCCCGAAGACCGCGACCGCCTGAGTTGCGAAACCACCATAACCAGAGGAAGACACATCGTGAATGCAACAACCGAGATTGAACTGACCCCGGGCAACGTCAAGGCCGCCATGCGCGCCGCCGGCGCCCGGTCGGCCGACCTCTGGATGGTCCCCGTCGGGAACATCCGCGTGATCGCCGGCTACAACATCCGCCCCATCGACCGCGAGCACGTTGATGCCCTGAAGGAATCGATCAGGGTCAACGGCTACAGCAAGGACAAGCCGCTCGCAGGCTACGTGTCCAAGGAGGAGGGAGACGATCCCATCATCAACCTGACGGACGGCGAGCACCGCCTCACGGCAGTTCTGGAATTGATCGCCGAGGACGTGCCAATCGAGTTCCTGCCTGTGACCGTGGCCCCGGCCGGCACCAGCATGGTGGACTTGGCTGTGAGCATGGCGACCAGCGCATCGGGCAAGGAGCTGACGCCCCAGGCGTGGGCCGTGCTGTGCAAGCGCCTGATCGGCTACGGCTGCGACGTGGACGAGATCGCCAAGCGCCTGGTGAAGGAGAAGGCCCAGATCGCCAATTGGCTGGTGCTGGCGGGCGCGAGCCGCCGAGTGCTTCAGATGGTCGAAGAGAAGAAGGTCAGCGGCACCAACGCGATCCGCCTGCTGAAGAAGCATGGCGCCGGCACCGCTGACGTGCTCGAGCAGAAGTTCGCAGCCGCACAGGCGAAGGGCAAGAAGAAGATCACCGCAGCCACGCTGACGCCCCAGCGCGACCTGGTGGCCGATGGCGCCGAGTGGATCAAGGGCAACCTCGCGGCCGGCGACATGGGGCCGCTCGTGGCCATGCTGTCCCATCTCACGGGCACGCCTCACGCCGACATCGCTGCGCGCCTCGAATCGCCGGCCGCGGCCTGAGGTCGATATGGCTGGAGACTGGATCAAGATGCGCGGCAACCTGTGGGATGACCCACGGGTGGGCTCGCTCGTCGACGCGACGGACAGCAGCGAAGCGGCGGTGATCGGGGGCTTGTATTGGCTCTGGGCCACCGCGGACCAACACACCGAGAACGGCATCATGCCCGGGCTCACGCTCAAGCAAATCGACCGCAAGACAGGCATTCCGGGGCTCGGTGATGCACTGGTCGCCATCGGCTGGTTGTCCGAAAAAGACGGCGGCGTCTTCCTCGAAAACTTCACTGAGCACAACGGCGCATCCGCAAAGCGTCGTGCTTCGGACGCACAGCGAAAGGCCAATAGCCGCAACATGTCCGCACCCGATGCGGACAA
The DNA here is from genome assembly GCF_979257995.1 of Variovorax sp. AC194. Classification (NCBI taxonomy): domain Bacteria; kingdom Pseudomonadati; phylum Pseudomonadota; class Betaproteobacteria; order Burkholderiales; family Comamonadaceae; genus Variovorax; species Variovorax sp. AC194. Next base: position 2,246,263 of record NZ_OZ409823.1, read on the forward strand.
CTCGCAGAATTCCGGCGGACAAAACGGGACGGATTACGGAGCTAGAGAAAGAGAAGAGAAAGAGAAGAATTCCCCTTCACTGCGTTCAGGGGGAAAGGCGCGCAAGGCGCCTGCGTCTCCAAAGCCTGAAATCACGCTGACCGAATACCTCGACCAATGCAAGGCCGAAGACCGCAAGCCGGTTCCGGTGGAGCATTCGATTCGGACCTACTGCACGGACGCTGGCATCACCGACGAGATGCGGCAGGTTGCCTGGCTGGTTTTCAAGGACCGACACATCCCGGAAGAGGGCTCCAAGGTCAAGCCGAAGCGGTACGCCGACTGGGCCGCAGCGTTCGCGAACAGCGTCAAGGATCGGTGGTACGGCCTCTGGTTCGTGAACCCGGAAGGAGGAGAGGCCACATGGTCCTCCGATGGCCTGCAGCAGCGCCGCGTGCTCGACGCGCGACTCGCGCGCATCGCGGAACGGGAGGTCGAACATGCACCCGCGTGATCTGCCGGAAGACGCCGTGCCGTGGTCGGCGGAAGCAGAGGCCGGCGTGCTGGGCGCCTTGCTGCTCGACGCTGGCTGCTGGGATCGGGTGGGCGACATCCTGACCCCTGAGCAGTTCTTCGCCGACCACAACCGCCGGATCTACAACGCCATCGGCTCGTTGGTTCTGTCCTGCAAGCCTGTGGACATCATCACGGTGCACGAGCACCTGCAGACGGCCGGGCAGGGCGACGGAATCGACCTGGTGGCTCTGCATGAGATCGCCCAATCGGTGAGCACTGTGCACGCCGTGCGGCGCCATGCGGAGATCGTCGCCGAGCGAGCACTGATGCGCGGCTTGATGGCGGCGGCCGATGACGTGCGTGAGATCGCCGTGACGGCCGGCAGCCCGGTTGCCGAGCGTCTCGACAAGGCGCAGGCTAGGCTGCAGGAACTGCAGGTTCATCGCCGCCGCTCGATGCCTGTGCCAGTGCAGGACATGCTGGTCGGGTTCCTCGACCACCTGAGCGACCTTTCCGAGGGCCGGGTGGACCCGGGCATCCCCACACGCATCCCGACGCTCGACCGGATGTTGGGCGGCGGCCTGATGCCTGGGAAACAGATCATCCTGGCGGCACGCCCCTCGATCGGTAAGTCCTCGCTCGCGGAGCAGCTGTGCATCAACCTTGCGCGCGATGGCCACGCCGCCGCGTTCCTGTCGCAGGAGATGACGAACGCAGAGCTCGTGCAGCGCGCGGTGGCGAACGTCGGCCGCATCGACCTCGGGCGCCTCATCACAGGAAAGCTGCAGGACCACGAGTGGGAGCGCGTGACGGAAGCCATGGAAAACATGCGCTCCATGCCACTCCACTTCGACGATCAGCCCGCTCTGAGCCTCATGGACATCGCGGCGAAGGCGCGGATGCTGAAGCGCCAGCACAACATCAAGCTGCTCGTAGTCGACTACCTGCAGCTGTGCTCGGCGACGAAGACCACGGACAACCGCCACCACCAGATCGAAGAAATCAGCCGCGGCACGAAGAGCCTGTCCAAGCAACTGGGCATCACGATTCTGCTGCTCAGCCAGTTGAGCCGCGAGGTCGAGAAACGCACGAGCGGCCGGCCGCAACTCAGCGACCTCAAGGAGTCCGGCGCCATCGAAGAAGACGCCGACGTGGTGCTGCTGCTCAGCAAGAACACCGAGCGACTGGACGGCAGCCGCCTGCTGTGCTGTGACGTTCCGAAGAACCGCCAAGGGCGCACGGGTGACTTCGCGCTGAACTTCGAAGGCGACGTTCAGATCTGGGGCGAATCGACCGAGCCGCTCACATTCAAGAAGCCGCCATCGCGGCACTACACGGAGGAAGCATGAGAACGCTGAATGAAGTTCGCGCGCGCTGCGAGATCGAGGAAGAGACGGGGTGCTGGTCGTGGACTGGGGCTTTGTCTTCGGGCATCCCGCGGATATATGCCCCTGACCTGGCTGCGACCGAGACGCGGCTTGCATTGGCATTGCAAGGCGCCTTCGAAGAAAAGAATCCGGACCGGCGCATCAAGGCGGCTCTGTTGCAGGCAATGGACCCGGTGATGGAAGCGCAAGCCGGCCGTCGCGCAGTCTGGCAGATGGCGACCGGCAAGCCGATCGAAGACGGCCACATCGCTTACACGACGTGCCTGAACGAAATGTGCGTCAACCCTGCGCATGTGAGTTGCGGCACCGGTGTCGAGCTGGGGCGCTTCACGGCTAAGTCCGGGCGCTACAAGAAACAGACCAAGCGCGTCCTGGCGAATCGGCGCATTGCATTGAAGCGCACCACCGTGAAGCCGGAGCACGTCCGCGAGATCCTGCTGTCACCTGAGACGGGGCTCGCCATTGCGGCCCGCCTGGGCTACAGCCGCACGATCGTCAGCAAGTACCGCGTGGGGCACCCAACGGCTCACCGAGCCACGGGGTCGCTATTTCAGGGGCTCGGAGGATGAATGATGAAGTGCATCGACTGCTCCAAGTGGAGCCCGAAGGACGCGAGAGAGATGGCGAAGTTCGGGTACGGCCTGTGCTCGCACCAGCCGAAATGGCACTTCATCAGCGCGGAGTCGACCTGCGAGCGGATTGTGCTTGCACCCAAGTCGACGGTGGAGGCCAGGATCCACTATCTGGAAAGCCACTCGCCGACTCGGCAAAGCAGCGAATCGAGCGTGAAGCAAATCGCGCAGCGCGAGATTGTTTCACGCGAAACGAGGCCTGTCCCTATCCCTACGCCAGCGCTGCAGGACAGCACTGGACAGCCTGTTTCCTACTGAAAGGCGGCCAGCTGTGAAGTACGGGAACAAGAAAACCAAGGTCGGCGACATCACCTTCGATAGCCAGCGCGAGGCTGATCGCTGGATGGACCTGCGCCTCCTGGAGCGTGCCGGCCGCATCACCGGCTTGCGCCGCCAGGTCTCGTTCGAACTCGCTCCAGCGCTCAAGTTCGATGGCGCCGCCCGCACGAAGCCAGCGCTGCGCTACTTCGCCGACTTCGAATATTTCGAGAACGGGGCTCGGATCGTCGAAGACGTGAAGAGCGTAGCGACCGCCAAGAAGGAGGCGTTCGTTATCAAGCGCCACCTCATGAAGCACTTGCACGGCATCGACGTGCGCATCACCACCTGAAGGAGACATCAATGATCTGGCTGAAGAAACTCTTCCAGCGCAAACCAGTGGTAAAGCCCTGGGCGCCCCTGTCGCCTCTGCCCTCGGCGTCGACACCGATGTCAGCGCGGCGGAGTGCGCCTCGCGCGGCTTCGCGCGTACCGACGATGCCGAGGCCGGCACTGCGGCCGAACTATCCACCCTCGGCACGCATGGCCGAAAGCCCGGCCCCTGCGCCCGACGATAGTCTCTCGACCTTGATGCTGGTGGGAGCCCTCAGCATGCGCGCATCCGACGCTCAGGTGAGTGCGCCTTGCGCGGCACCATCGTTCTCGAGCGGCGGCGGCGGCGACTTCGGCGGCGGTGGCGCATCCAGTTCATGGGACAGCGGCTCGTCGTCTAGCGATTCGGACAGCAGTTCGAGCGATAGCGGCTCTTCGTGCGGCAGCTCGGACTAGGAAGAGCATGCGCCCAACACAACACCCATCGAACAATCGCGTGCTTGGTGCGCCGAAAGGCTGGGACCAGGCGGCACTGCCCTGCGGTGCTCTCGCCATCACGGATGCTGTCTACGAAGGTGTTCCGCATGTCGTCTCCTTCTGGCGCCCCGACGCCGAGGAGCTGGCCCGGCTGAACGCTGGCGGTACGGTGGCGATCGGCATCACGGGCAACACGATGCCGCCGATCTGGGTTGCCGCGGAGCCTGCAGCATGAACGAGGCAAAGATCAACCGCATCGAAAGCGGCCTCAACGGCATGGCGAAGAAGGTGCTCGACGCCGTGCCGGCGCAGTCGCCCTGGTCGAAAGACCAGATCGCCATCGAGATCCGCCGCCGGGGCTCGGGTGCCGATCGCACCGTGCTCGATGGCTGCCTGGACAGCCTGCGGGGCCGCGGACTCATCAAGGAACCCACGCGGGGCCAGTTCATCCGCGTGATCGGCAAGACACCAACACCACAACCAGAGGAAGACACCACCATGGCCGTATTGCCCACCCGACCGATCACTGTTGTAGCGACGGACAAGAAAGACCCGCTCTCGCGCCTTGCTGATGCTGCGCGGCTTCTGCGCCAGGCCGCCGACGAGATCGACGCCGCGGCACTGGATGCTGCCGAGCAGGTGCAGTCCGCCGCCAAGGACACCGAGAAGTTCCGCCAACTGCAGCAACTTCTGAAGGGCTGAGACCCATGATCAAGATCACCAACAACAACGGCCAGACAACCTATCTGGCGCTCGCGGCCATCGCCTCCGTGGCGGAGGCCGCGACCTCTTCGCAGTGGCATGGCATCCGCTGCTATGTGAAGACCTTCGACGGCAAGACGCTGGAGGCCAGCGAAACCGCGCAGCAGATCGCAATCCAGATCGAGAAGGAGGCATCGCATGCTCAATGAAGAAAAGCCCAACGCTGAGGAGCAGTACAGCTCGGCCGTGTCGAGTTCGAATCTTCGCGTGGATCTCGACCGTCGTAGCGAAGCCGACGCCATCATTGCCGCCGGATGGAACGATGCGCGCATTGGCACCGACTTGATGCGTCTGCACACGGAATACGACAAGGTGGCCAAGCCGAAGCCGATGGCGCCCGATGCCATCAAGCGCATGGCCGCCTCCGTCACGATGCTGCAGATTGCGCCGATGGCCAAGGAACTGGGGATCGATGTCGGCACGCTCCGCCCCGGCGCTGCTGTGGACGCCATCGCCAAGGCCTACGCGCACGCCTGGTACATGCGCGAGATGCGCCAGATGTTGGGCAAGCTGACGGGCTTCGCCGCCCTGCGCGACGTGATTGCCAAGGTGGTGCAGACGTGGGGCGTCGAGCCAGAGAAGGCGCAAGAGGTGGTCATCGAGGTCATTCGGTGGTGGCTCAGCCCCCGCTGCACTACCTGCTATGGCACGAAGTGGCAGCTGATCCCTGGCAGCAATCGGCAGAGCAACCACGTATGCCGCCCATGCCGCGGCAGCGGCGAAGCGGCGATCCCCTTTGAAGGAACCGGTAGGCGCTTGCTGGGCTGGATGAACGAGTGCCGGGGCTCGGCACGCGGCAACATTCATGCCTTCTTGCGCAACTCGATGGGACGCGATTAGAATTGCCACCGCCGATGGCAGAGGGAGCTTTCCCCTCTCGCGCGGCGACTCTCAGCCCATCGCCCGACTCGCTTAGTGCATTGCCGGGATAAATCGATGGGAGGGGTGTCTCCTGAATATCAAGCCGCCTACTGAGGCGGCTTTTCTTTTGGTTGTGTGCCTGAGGTGCCCGGTATCCGCGTGATGGCGATCAACGGGTTGGTCTAAGGGTGATGCATGCAAGAGCGAGGAGGTGGCGCATGTGGCCTATACCGAATCGCCCGCGGGTTCGAATCCCGTCACAGCCACCATTTCTGCGGTGTAGCTCAGTCAGGTAGAGCGCCAGGCCCATACCCTGGAAGTCGTGGGATCGAAGCCCACTGCCGCATCCAGTTGTCTCCTCGATCGTCGAAAAAAGCGATCCTTGCCCGCTTCGTGCGGGCTCTTTTATTTGTGAGGTGCAACATGAACAAGCCCTATATCCACGGCGTGTTGCCCGATGCCAATGCGCCCGCGCCCAGCGCACCACCGCCGGCCGCAGAGATCCGCTTCATTGGTGACATGCAACATGTTCAACCGAAGGCGGGCGATGTGTTTGTGCTGCAGTGCGACTTCGTCGTCGATGCGGCAACTGCCGAACGACTTGGAACCATGGCGACCAATGCACTGAAGGGTGCGACGGTCATCGTGCTCGGGTCAGGCATGAGGCTTGAACTGGTGGCGCGTGCCGACATGGATGTAATGCTCGACGCCGCCATCCTCGAAGCGAACGCTGCTGAAAAGCGTGCGCGCGGCGCCGAGGCGCTGACGCGTTTCGCGTGAAACATTGGAATCATCATGAACGGACTGACCACCATCGCCGCACTGCCCACCGCTGGTGGCTGCAAGGCCGAACTCAGTGCGGACAAGACCAAGGCGAACGCACCAGCCTATGCCTGCGGTGGATACGTGATGGGCGTTGATCCGGCATCCAAGCCTGACCAATGCGGTGCAGCCCTGGTTCATGTGGGCAAGGTGATGCACACCTTCACGGTCGGCGACATCGCATCGGTCGAGATCGTGGAGCAGGTGCGCAAGGCGATGCGACAACAGCAGGCGATGCGTGACTTGGCCGATGTGCGGGCTTACCGCGCGAAGTGGGCAGGCGTGATCACCAAAGACCAGCCGGACGCCGAGGTGTTGGCGCTGTCTCGCATCAACCCGACCTAAGGTCTATGCCGTCTTTCACTGTAAACGTCGGCGTCAAGGTGGCGCCCTGGGTCGAGCGCTACATCGACATGGTGGGCAGCCGCTTTCAGCGCACCGGCGTGCTGCCGCTGATGGACATCGTCGAGCGCGTGATTGCGCGAGGTGTCCAGCCCTACGTGGCAATGTGATGGCGCAGCCTGAATCGCTTCGCGTTGAACACCCCGGTTGGCCGAGCGGTGTCTACCCTGAAGGCAGCGTGGATTGGGCTGTTGACCGAATGAGGTTCGCCCTCGACCGCTTGGTAGAGCAGCGCGAGACAGACCCCAAGCGCGTACCGTTCACGGTCGAGTGGGTCCGCAAGATCGTTGGCGAGTTGGCAACGGCTGTGGATGCTGAGGCAGCATGAGCCTCGCAACCCTCAAGCCCAGGCTCACGGCGCCCAGCCTGACCCGCACCCCCGTGCTGCAGACCAAGGCCAGCACCGTCGAGCGTGAGCGCGGACGGGCATGGATGGCCAAGCGTGAACGGGTAGCCCAGCGCTACGACTACCGCTGCGCCAAGTGCGGCGCGGTCTGGGTGTCCAACCGAGACCAGATCGACCACATCGTCGAGCTGGCCGACGGCGGCACCAATGACGACGACAACCTGCAACCCCTGTGCGATGTCCCGTGCCACAAGGCCAAGACGGACGCGCAAGCGAAGGCAAGGGCGCGAGGCTTCTGAGGTTTGGATCGTGCGCCCACGGCCCTCCTGATGCGACGGCGGGGCCGCCAAGGGGGAGGGGTGGGTCAAAAGTCCCCGGCCCCGAAGTGCCGGAAACCACCCGGTTCCTCACGCGGAGAAAAAACCGGGCTGTATGAATTCCGCAAGGGGCCGAATTCAATAGTTTTTATCAAAGGAATCAAATATGCCGAGGGGCGGAGCCCGACCAGGAGCAGGGCGAAAGCCCTCGAAACCGAAGGCTGAAAAGGCCCCGAAGGTCGACAAAGACGGCTTCAAAACGGATGAATCGTGGCCGTTCGGGCAGGTTCGGCCGCCAGAGCCGCCGCCTCCGGCTGACCTGTCGGCGTTGACCCCTCTCGAGTACCTGTTGGAGGTGATGCGGGACGACACCGAAGAACGGACTCGCCGCATGCAGGCCGCTTCACTCGCCGCGCCGTACTGCCATGCCAAGAAAGGCGAGGGCGGGAAGAAGGAAGAGAAAGACGCCGCCGCAAAGCGCGTGGCTGGACGCTTTTCCCAAGCGGCGCCGCCGAAACTGGTTGCGGCCGGCGGTAAGAAGGTCTGACGATGGAGTGGACGACGGCCTGTCCGGACTGGGAGCGCCGGCTGATCGCGGGCGAATCGATCATCCCACCGCCGATCTTCCCCGACCAGGCCGAGCAGGCGCTGCGGATCTTCAAGCAGTTGCAGGTGGTCGACCTGGCCAAGGTCTACGACCCGGTGACCGAGGCCTACCGGTATCCAACCTTCGGCGAGTGCAGCGAACAGTGGGTCTTCGACTTTGTGGCCGCCATCTTCGGCGCCTACGACGCCGAGACTGGCAATCAACTGATCCGCGAGTTCTTCCTGCTGATCAGCAAGAAGAACACGAAGTCCACCATCGCCGCCGGCATCATGCTGACCGCGGTCATCCTGTGCTGGCGCAACGAGGAAGAGCACCTGATCCTGGCGCCAACGAAAGAGGTCGCCGACAACAGTTTCAAGCCGGCGGCCGGCATGGTCCGGGCCGACGAAGAGCTCGCAGCCCTGTTCCACGTTCAGGACCACATCCGCACGATCACGCACCGCGTGACGCGCGCATCGCTGAAAGTGGTGGCCGCCGACACCGACACGGTTTCAGGCAAGAAGTCCGGTCGCGTGCTGGTGGATGAGCATTGGCTGTTCGGCAAGAAGCCCAACGCGGTTGGGATGTTCATGGAGGCCACGGGCGGCCAAGCGTCGCGCGATGAAGGGTGGGTGATCTACCTTTCGACGCAGAGCGAAGAGCCGCCGGCCGGCGTGTTCAAGGAGAAGCTGGGCTACTACCGCGACGTGCGCGACGGCAAGATCGTCGACCGCAAATCGCTTGGCGTCCTTTACGAGTTCCCCGCCTCGATCATCGAGGCGAAGAGCTACACCGACCCGAAGAACTTCTACGTTACGAACCCGAACCTCGGGCGCTCGGTCAATGCGGAGTGGCTGGAGAGCGAGCTGCGCAAGTACGCGGCGAAGACGGATGGCTCTTTCCAGAAGTTTCTGGCGAAGCATCTGAACATCGAAATCGGCATGAACCTGCGGTCCGACCGCTGGGCCGGCGCCGATTTCTGGAAGGCAGCGAAGGCTGCGCAACCCGTCACGCTCGACTACCTGCTCGAGTGGTCCGAAGTGCTGGATGTCGGCATCGATGGCGGAGGCTTGGACGACTTGCTCGGGCTGTGCGTCATTGGGCGCCACAAGATCACGCGCAAGTGGTTGATCTGGACGCATGCATGGGCTCATCCGTCGGTGCTGGAGCGCCGCAAAGAGATTGCACCGCGTCTGCAGGACTTCGCCGAGCAGGGCGATCTCACGCTGGTGCGTGACATGGGCGATGACGTGATCGAGGTGGCCGACATCGTGGCCCGCTGCGAGGCGTCTGGCCTGTTGGACAAGGTGGGCTGCGATCCGGCGGGGCTCGGCGCCATCCTGGATGCACTGATCGAGGCGGAAGTACCGCAGGAAAAGATCATCGGCATCAGCCAGGGGTGGAAGCTCAATGGCGCCATCAAGACAACCGAGCGAAAGCTGGCCGAAGGCGCTCTGCTGCACGGCGACCAAGAACTGATGGCCTGGTGTGTGAGCAATGCGCGAGTGGAGCTCCGCAGCAACGCGATCGTGATCACGAAGCAGGCGTCCGGCACCGCAAAAATCGACCCGCTCATGGCGGTTTTCAACGCAGTGACCCTGATGTCGCTGAACCCCGAGGGGATGGGCTCTATGGATGATTGGCTGAGCAGCCCCGTGAAGGGCGGTCGCGCATGAAGAAGACCGGCGCATTGACGCGCGTGCGCGCTGCGATCGACGGGTTCGTGCGATCTTTCTCGCTCCGCGACAAGGATCTGTACATCGACCGTTCGATGGCGACCGAGGCTGGCGTGGAAGTGACGCCCAAGTCCGTGATGCAACTGGATGCGGCCTGGAGCTGCGTGCGCCTGATCTCCGAGACGATCGCTACGCTGCCCTTGTCCATGTTCGAGCGGACGACCAAGGGCAAGCGCCTGGCGCCGCAGCATGGGCTGCACTTCGTGATCCACGACCAACCGAACGCGGACTCTACGGCTTCGATTTTCTGGGAAGCCATGGTTGCGGCGATGCTGCTGCGCGGCGCCGGCCGGGCCGAAAAGCTCTACGTGGGCCCGCAGTTGGTCGGCCTGTCATTCCTGGACCCGAACAAGCTGATCTGCAACCGCGACCAGAACGGCCGCAAGCGCTGGCAGTACCCGCGGGCAAACGGCGAGATGCGCGAGATCCCCGAGGCTCGCATCTGGACGATCCCCGGCTTCACGCTCGACGGCATCAATGGCGTGTCTGTCATCAGCTACGGCGCCAAGGTGTTCGGCTCGGCCATCGCCGCGGACAAGGCGGCTGCGCAGACCTTCAAGAACGGCCTGCTGCAGACCATCTATTACAAGATGGCGAACTTCCTCAAGCCCGATCAGCGGGCGGAGTTCAAGAAGAATTTGTCCGGCTCCATCGAGCGTGGCGAAGCGCCTCTGCTTGAAGGTGGCATGGACGCTGGAACGCTCGGCATCAAGCCATCGGATGCGCAGCTTCTGGAGTCGCGCGGCTTCTCTGTGGAGTCGATCTGCCGCTGGTTCCGCGTGCCGCCCTGGATGGTCGGCCACACCGAGAAATCGAGCAGTTGGGGAACCGGCATCGAGCAGCAAATGATCGGCTTCCTGACGTTCACGCTGGGCCCCTGGCTGCGACGCATCGAGCAGGCCATCAGCAAGGACCTGCTGACGCCTGCGGAGCGCGCACGGTTCTATCCGAAGTTCGCCGTCGAAGGCCTGCTGCGCGCGGACAGCGCCGGCCGCGCCTCGTTCTACGGCGCTATGGTGAACAACGGCATCCTGACCCGCGACGAAGTGCGCGAGCTCGAAGACCGCGAACCGATGGGCGGCAATGCCGCGGTGCTGACTGTGCAGTCGGCCATGACAACCCTGGATGCCTTGGGGCAAACCACCAATGACGCGCAACAAGCGCGCGCATCAATTCGGGCCTTCCTCGGCCTGGCAAACGAGCCCGAGAAAGGCTAAATCATGAGCTTGCGAAATCTTCCGGGCATCCCGTCGGGGCGCCCGAGTAGCGGCGTGCGCAGCGAGATCTTGCCGCGCGCGATGGAGCGATGGAATCCCAGCCTACGGGCCTCCGACGCTGAGCAAGCGGACGAGCGCTCGATCAGCATCTATGAACCCATCGGCTACGACCCTTGGACTGGAGAAGGCGTCACTGCTCGTCGGGTGGCGGGCGCACTCCGAAGCATGGGGCCGGGCGATGTGACCGTGAATCTGAACAGCCCGGGCGGTGACATGTTCGAAGGGCTGGCGATCTACAACCTGCTGCGCGAGCACAAGGGCGAGGTCATCGTAAAAGTGCTCGGCCTGGCCGCTTCCGCAGGATCGATTGTGGCAATGGCCGGCGACAAGGTGCAGATCGCGCGCTCAGCTTTCTTCATGGTCCACAACTCGTGGGTGGTGGCCGCCGGGAACCGGCTCGACTTCCGCGAGATCGCCGACTGGCTGGAGCCGTTCGATATGGCGATGGCCGACATCTACAGCGCTCGCACGGGCATGGAAACGAAGGCGGTCACCAAGCTGCTCGATGCCGAGTCCTGGATCGGCGGCACCGCCTCCGTCGAGCAAGGTTTTGCCGACGAATTGCTTGCGTCCGACCAGGTCGGAAAGGGCGATGCGAAGGCAAGCGCGTCTGCCGTGCGCCGCGTCGAAGCGGCACTGCGCGCGGCTGGCCTTCCCAAATCCGAGGCCGTGCGCCTCATCAGCGAATTCAAGTCCAGCGTGGGTGATCCCGTTGGCGGCGGTGAGGGCGATCCCACCGGACGAGTCGAGCTCAAGCCCGATTCCTTCAGCAACGCGGCCGTCTTGGCTGCATCCCTCCTGTCCGCAAATTGATCTCACCCGAAAGGTAAATCATGTCCATCGAAAAAGATGTCGAAACCATCAACAACAGCCTGAAGCAGGTCAGCGACCAGATCAAGGCCCAAGCCGAGGCGTTCGTGAAGAACGCGAAGCAGAGCGACGAAGTCGTGGCCAAGGTCGACGGCATGCTCATGAAGCACGGCGAACTGCAGAACAGCCTGACGGCCACGCAGCAAGCCCTCGCCAAACTCGAAGCCAACGGCGCCGGCGGCGACGTGCAGCACGAGTCCTTCGGCCAGAAGTTCGTTCGCAGCGAGCAGTTCAAGGCCTTCGCCTCGCAGACCACGCCCCGTGGTCGCGTCGACATGCCGATCCACGCTGCGATCACCAGCCTGACGACCGACGCCGACGGCTCGGCTGGCGATCTGGTGCGCCCGACGCGCCTCCCCGGCGTAATCGCTCCTCCCGAGCGTCGCATGACCGTGCGTGACCTCATCACGCCGGGCACGATGGACACCAACGCGCTCGAGTACGTCAAGGAAACGGGCTTCACGAACAACGCGGCGCCCGTGGCCGAAGGCGCGAAAAAGCCCGAGTCCACCCTGAAGTACGACCTGGTGACCACGGGGCCGAAGGTCATCGCCCACTTCGTCAAGGCTTCGCGCCAGATCCTGGACGATGCCTCGCAGCTGGCCAGCATGATCGATGGCCGCCTGCGCTACGGCCTGGCTTTCAAGGAAGAAGGGCAACTGCTGAATGGTGACGGCACCGGCCAGAACCTGCTGGGCATCATCCCGCAGGCGACGGCCTTCGCAGCCCCGTTCGATCCGGCGGGCACCGAGACGAACATCGACAACATCCGTCTGGCGATGCTGCAGGCGTTCCTCGCCGAGTACCCCGCCAGCGGTCACGTCATGAACCCCATCGACTGGGCGCGCATCGAGCTGCTGAAGGACACGACCGGCCGCTACATCATCGGCAACCCGCAGGGCAGCATCGGCGCCACCCTGTGGAATCTGCCGGTGGTGGAGACGCAGGCGATCGCGGTGGACAAGTTCCTGACCGGTGCTTTCCGCCTCGGCGCCCAGGTCTTCGACCGCTGGCTCGCCCGCGTGGAAGTCGCCACCGAAAACGAAGACGACTTCGTGAAGAACATGGTGACGATCCTGGCCGAAGAGCGCCTGGCACTCGCCGTGTACCGCCCCGAGGCGTTCATCTACGGCGACTTCGGCAACGTCGCCTGATCGTCGGCAATCCCGCAATCGAGAAGCCCGGTTCGCCGGGCTTCTCTGTTTCAAGGAGAACAACATGCTCATCAAGTTCAAGGCACCCGATCCCCGCGCCGGCACCACCGCGCTGATGGACAGCAGCCGCGGGCAATTCTTCATCGACAACGGCTCCGCCGAGAAGGTGAAGGAAGGCGGTAACCAACCCGAAGCCGTGGCCAAGCCGGCGTTGACCCGAAGCGACCTCGACGCAGCGCTGGGCGGACTTCCCGGCGAGAACACCGACCCCGAATATGTGGTGGGCGCGATGCGCTCCCACTTCGGAGAACTGTTCACCGACGCTGACGAAACGAAGGTTCGCGAACTGGTCGTGGCACGCGCCGCGAAGCCGTCCGACAACCTGACGGTGACGGAACTCAAGGCAGCGCTGGAGAGCAAGGGGATTCCCATTCCCGATGGCGCGAAGAAGCCGGCCCTGGCCGCGCTGCTCGACGGCGCGGTAGCCCAGTAACCCGACTCCCGAAGGAAGATCTCCATGGCGCAACCCCTCGAAGCGGACATCAACAGCACGCCCTCGCTCGTGCAGGTAACGGCTGCCGCCGGCGGCGCGGGCCAGGCGCTCGCCGTCGGGCCTAGTTCGAGCATCGATCTCGCACTGGGCAGCTTCGGCGGCCCGGTCGAGTACAAGGTCGGCGCAGGCGCGTGGACCCGGCTGGACCGCAACGAGGGCGTGCGCCTGGCGATCGATCTGGCTGGCACCGCGGTGTTGCTGCGCAAGGCCAGCACGAACGCCGCCTCCATCCCGGTCCAAGTGACGGTAAACACTGTCGAGCAGATCAAGCCATCTGGCGGCGGCCCTCTGTCGGCAGCACCCATCCAAGTCGCGACTTCTCGCGCACTCACCGCCGCAGACAACGGCAAGACGCTGGAATGCACCGCGACGCTCACGCTGACCGTGCCCGAAGCGCTGCCGGCCGGCTTCAGTTGCTCGGTGCTGGCCAGCGGCACGACCAGCATCGCCCGCTCCGGCACGGCGCTGATCAATGGCGCCGGGACCACCCTGACGCGCGCGGCGGCCACCAACCCGTTGATCTGGATCGTCGGGCGGGGCTCGGCGGCAAACAGCTACGTGGTGACGGGCACCTGATAGCCAGTTGGAGCAAGACGTGCTGATCGACCTCTCCACCGCAAAAGCGCATCTGCGTGTAGGTGCTGCCTACCCCGACGAACAGGTCTCGCCGTATCTCAATGCGGCGGAGGGTGCGGCCGCCCAATTTCTCAATCGCCGCGTCTTTGCCGATCAGGGCGCGATGGACGCAGCGATCACTGCAGTGCCCGCCGCGCTTGTCGCCGCCGGCACTGCCTACCAGGCCGCGCTGACGGCTGCCGGCGACATCGAGGACAGCGTCGCCCGCTGCGCCGCCGAAGGCCACGCACTGCGCGTCTACCGTGACGCACAGACCGCAGCGACCGAAACCTACGGCGGCATCGTGCTCAATCCGCAGATCGAGGCAGCCATCCTGCTGACCATGGGACATCTGTTCGAAAGCCGCGAAGATGTGGTCGTCGGAGTGACTGTCAGCGCGCTCCCCTTCGGCTCGCAGCAGCTGCTGTTTCCTTTCCGTGTGGGGCTCGGCGTCTGATGCGCGCGGGCACGCTCAAGGACTGGATCAGTATCCAGCAGGCCGGCACGGTGAAGGACGAGCTCGGGCAGTTGGTCCCGGGATGGCCGGTGCTGGATTCAGTGTGGGCCGACATCCGCTTTCTGTCGGGGCTCGAAATGGCCCGCGCCGATACCACCGTGAGCGTGCTCAAGGCCAGCATCCGCATTCGCCGGCGCACCGATGTGCTGGCGAACATGCGCGTGGTTGACGACGAAGGCCGCATCTACGACATCAAGGCCGTGGTGCCCAACAAGCAGAACCGCCAGTTCATCGACCTGGTCTGCGAGACCGGCGCCAACAATGGCTAACGGCCGCGGCAACCCGGGCGGCAGCGCCTTCGCAATCGGCTTCGACACTGCGGCCGCCGATGCATGGCTGGACGGCATCCTGCAGGCGACGCAAGAGTCCGTTCGGCCGGCGGCCCAGGCCGGCGCCGAAGAGCTCTATTTCGAGGCGCGCATCCGCGTGCCGCAGTCCGCCGAGCCGCATTACTTCTACGGCAAGAACAGCAAGTCTTCGGGCGTTCGCTACTACTTCGAGCCAGGCGCGTTGCGCGACGCGATCTACCAGGTCTATTCGAAGGATCACAGCGGCAAGTCTCGGGCCACGTATCACATCGCATGGAACCACCAGAAGGTGCCCTACGGCTTCATGGTGGAGTTCGGCACCAGCCGCGCACCTGCGCATCCATTCATCCGGCCGGCCTACGCCGCGCGCGTGGAGTTCGCCCTCGAAGTCGCCCGCGCTCACCTTGTCGAGCAGGTTGGAAAAGCTCTATGACCATCGAAGCTGATCTGCACGCGCTGCTTTCGCCGCTCGCCGCCGGCGGGGCTTTCCCCGATGTGGCGGACGACGGCGCGGTGACGCCGTACATCGTCTATCAGCAGGTGGGCGGCACCTCGACCCAGTTCGTCGAACGCGCCTTGCCTTCGAAGAAGAACGGCCGCTTTCAGGTCGCGGTGTGGGCCGAGACGCGCAAAGAAGCGGCCGCCATCGGCCTGCAGATCGAAAACGCCATGTTGCTCACGCCTGCATTCCAAGTCCAGTTGGTCGGCGGCCCCATCGCTGACCGCGACAGCGTCACCAAGTTGCGGGGCTCGCGCCAGGACTTCAGCGTCTGGTCCGACCGATAGACCCCGCGCAACCAGTTTCCTCCCGGCCCGCCTCGAGCGGGCTTTTTTTCGCCCGCTCCGGGCTCTGCAACCACCCGCGAAGGCGGGATTCCCCTGAAAGGCCAGCACCATGTCTGCATCTCTCCCCAATGGCACGATCTTCTCGCTTGCCACGACCTACGGGCCTCCCATCCCGTACACCGCGCTGACGAACGCTGCGCCGCCGGTTGCGACCGCGGCTGCGCACGGCCTGCTGAACGGTGACGTGCTCGAAAACACCAGCGGCTGGCCTGGCATCAACGATCGCCCCACGCGCGTGATCGGCCAGACCGCAGGCACCTTCAACATGGAAGGCTTCGACACCACGGACGTTGCCCGCTATCCGGTGGGCGCTGGCCTGGGTTCGGTGCGCAAGGTGCTGACCTGGACGGCGATCTCGCAGGTGATGGGCAACGCCTCGTCCGGTGGCGAGCAGCAATCGGTCGAATGGACGTACCTCGAAGACGGCATCGAGCGCAGCAAGAACACCTTCAAGAAGGCCAAGGTGCTCACGCTCACACTCGCGGATGACGTGTCGCAACCCTGGAACGCTGTGCTGCTCGCCGCGGACCAGGACGGAAAGAACCGCATCCTGCGCGCGGCGCTGCCCGCCGGCGGCTTCATCTTCTACAACGTGAATGTCGGCTTCGACCCCGAGCCGAAACTGGACGCGAACCAGATCATGACGGTGACCGCGACCTTCCGCAGCCAAGGCCGCTTCATTCGCTACGCCGCCTGAACATGGCACGTCTCACACTCAACCCGAACCCGACGTTCAAAGCGTTCGTCGAGATCTGCCGGCCCGGCCTCGATCCCGAAAAGATCGAGATCGTGTTCAAGCATCGCACCCGCGATGAAATGGACGAGTTCATCAAGCAGATGGCCGACATGTCGATCGAGGACCAAGTGCTGGCCGTGGCCACCGGCTGGGACCTCGTCGACCTCTTCAACGCCGAGAACGTGAAGCTGCTCGCGCAGAACTACATCACGGCGCCGATGGCGATCCGCGACAAGTACATCGCCGAGCTCATCAAGGCCAAAGAAAAAAACTGATCGAGCTGGCCCGGGCCATCTACACGCCAGACGCGACGCCGCATGAAGCGGCCGAGCTGGGCCTGACGGTAGAGGAAGCCAGCTTCGCGGTGGACTGCTGGCCCGAGCACCAGGTGGCCGTCGCAGTGTTCTCCAAGTTGACAACCCAGTGGCGTGTCGGGTTCTCCGGCGCCATCGGACTCGACTACGGAACGCTGCCGACGGTCTTCCGGTTGGCCGGCGTCCCTCGGTCGGACTGGCCGGTTCTCTTCGACGACATCCGCGTGATGGAACGCGGTGCTCTTCACCTCATGCGCGCGCAAAGCTCGCAGTAGCCACCCACGGGTGGCTTTTCATTTCTGGGACATCCATGACCGATCTAACCGCACAGATGGCGTTCACCGCCGACACGTCGGGCGTGGAAGCTGGCGTAGGCCGGACCAAGCGGTCGCTCGCGGATCTCGGTGTGACCGCGGTGGCCGAAGGCAAGAAGGCGGCTGCGGGGATTGAGGCCATCGGCAAGGGCAGTGACCAGGCCGCGACCAAGGTCGACGCGAACGCCAAGAACCTGATCAACTCGATTCAGCGGGCCACCGCAGCGGCCGAGGCCGGCAAGAAGTCGGGGTCGGAGTTCTACGCTGCCTTGGCCAACCAGCGCGGCGTGAGCACCGAGGTGCTGAAGCCGTACCTGGCACAACTGGATGCCGCCCTCGCCAAGCAGAAGGCCACCGAAGCAGCGCTGAACGCGATTGCGCCCCCGCTCGACCGCGTCGGCATGTCGGCGAAGGCTACCGCTGCCGCGCTACGTGGTGTTCCCGCGCAGTTCACCGACATCATCACCAGCATTCAAGGCGGCCAGGCGCCGCTGACGGTGCTGCTGCAGCAGGGCGGCCAGCTGAAGGACATGTTCGGCGGCATTGGACCTGCAGCCCGTGCGCTGGGCGCCTATGTATTGGGGCTCGTGAATCCGTTCACGCTCGCCGCAGCCGCGGCGGGCGTGTTCGCGCTCGCGTTCTACAAGGGTGAACAGCAGACCGCCGCCTTCAACAAGGCGTTGATCTTGACGGGCAACTATGCGGGCACCACCGCTTCGCAGCTGCAGGATCAGGCCACGCAAGTCACCAAGATGGGGGGGACATATGCGGTGGCCGCAGAGGGGCTCGCGAAGCTTGCTGGCAGCGGGAAAATCTCGGCGGAAGCGATGGTCGAAGTAGGGACGGCTGTCTCCGGCATGAATCGCATCGTCGGCACGTCGGTGGATGAGGCTGTTTCGACATTCACCAAGCTGGCGGACGAACCGACGAAGGCATCGGAAAAACTCAACGAGACGATGCATCACCTGACGGCGACGACGCTCGAGCGCATTCGCACGTTAGAGGACCAGGGGCGGAAGGAGGAAGCTGCCGCGCTCGCGGTGTCCAGCGCCGCCGCCATCACGAATCAGCGCTTGGCCCAAGTGCAGGACCAGGCTGGAGTGCTTGCGCGCGCGTGGCGGATGATGGGCGACGACGCGAAAAAAGCGTGGGATCTGATGATGGGGCTTGGTCGTCCGAAGACGGCCAGCGAAGCACTTTCCGACGCCCGATCGACCCTCGCAGAACTGCAAGCTCGTGGCCCCATCGGTGGGCCCGTTACGGGCGCTTCGGATTTTGCCGTGCAGATGCGCAATGCATCGACCAACGTCGCGCTCGCCTCGGTCAAGGAGCTTCAAGAGCGGCTTCGCGGCTTCTCTCAGGGCGTCGTCACCAGGGATGAAAACGCTGCTGTCAACGCTTCGGGGGAAATTGCTCGGTGGCAGGACAAAGCCAAGGGCGTCGACGCCGTTAACCGCGAACTGAAGAAGTACCGCGACAACCTGGAAGACCTGCGCAAGCGCAACCCGAACGATGTACTGCTGTCCCCCGCGAATGTTGCTGCGGGCGAGGCCGCGATCCGCAAGGAATTCGCGGGCGCGAAGGGAGCAAAGCCTAAGGCAGTGCAGGACGATGCAGCCGTCAAGATGCTGGAGACGTTGCGGCAGACCGAGGCGTCGCTGCAATCCCAATTGGACGGCGAGCTGAAGATCACCGATGTTCAGAAAAAGCAGGTCGAGTTCCAGCAGCTGATCGCCGACTTGAAGGGAAAGAAGATCCTGACGGCCGAGCAGCAGAGCCTGCTGAACGGACGGGACGACATTGAGGCCCAACTCGAAAAGAACGTCGCTCTTTCCAACGCGCTCGAGTTCGAAAAGAAGATTGCCGACATCACGAAGAAATCGGCAGACGATGCGCGTCAATTCCGCCAGATGATGGACGGGATCACGGCTTCCATGGCTTCGAACCAGCAGAGTCGCGACGAGCAGTCAGGCCGAAGCCTGGCTGCGTTCGGGCTCGGCGACCGGGCCCGTCAAGAGGTGGAAGCGCAGCGCTCGATTCGCGCCGAGTTTCAGCGGTATAGCGATGTCGCAAACCGGGACGCCAGCAAGGCTGGCATGCTCGATTCCGCCGACTACAAGAAGAAGGCTGCCGAGATCCGCAAGGCGCTGGAGGACGCACTGGGAGCGCAATCAGACTACTTCGAAGCCCTGAAGTCCAAGCAAGCTGATTGGCAGACCGGTGCTACGACGGCTCTCGCAAACTACACGGATGCGATCGCCAACGTCTCGGCCACTACGGAGAGGGCCTTCACGGAAGGCTTCAAGGGTGCGGAAGATGCCTTGGTCAACTTTGTCACCACTGGCAAGCTGAATGTCAACAGCCTGGCCAATTCGATCGTGGCGGATCTTGCGCGCATCGCCATCCAGCAATCCATCACCGGCCCGTTGGCGAAGGGTTTGCTGGGCGCGCTCGGAGGCGGCGGAGACGCAATCGGCGACTTGCTGAAAAAGAACGACAACTTCGGAACCAGCCTGACCGACGCGACCGGCGGCAATGCTGGATTGGGAGGGTTCCTCGGGTCGATCGGGAAGTGGTTCGGCGGCTTCTTCGCCGACGGCGGCAATCCGCCGGTGGGCGTTCCTAGCATCGTCGGCGAGCGTGGGGCAGAGGTGTTCATCCCCAGCGTGCCTGGCGCCATCATTCCGAACCACGCACTCGGCGGCGGGTCTGGTGGCGGCGTCACGAACAACTACTACAGCGTCGGCGACATCGCAACGGTGGCCATGCTGAAGCAGGCCCTCGCCGCGACGCAGGCCCAGACCGCCAGCCGAATCAACAGCAGCCGGACTCGTGGGGGTGCTCTCGCATGAGCCTCCTCACGCTCCCGAGCAGCTTCCGGCCCGAGTCTTTCACGCCGCGGCTGCAGACCAACCAGCGCGCAGCGAGCTCGCCGGGCGGGGGCAGTGAGCAGGTCGTCGACATGCTGAACGATCGCTGGCTGTTCTCGCTCACGCTGCCACGCGGCCCGCAGCACATAGCCGCCCGGAACGAAGCGTTCGTGAATGGGCTACGCGGGCAGACCAATACCGTGCTGCTGTGGCACTTCGTCCGGCCGCAGCCACTCGGAACCTATCGCGGTGCGCTCACGGTCTTTCTTGCCACCGGGCCCGGCGCCGACGCGGTCTACCTGCAGGGCGGGGCGGCAGGGCAGACCCTGCTGGCCGGCGACATGATCGGCGTGAACGGCATGCTGCTCCAGGTGCTCACCGACTGCGTGGCCGACGGCCTGGGACACATTGGCGTGCCCATCGTCAACCGTCTGCGCCGCGCTACTGTCGTCGGCCAGTCCGTCGTGTGGGATCGGCCGAGCGTTCCTTTCCGGAAAGTGTCGCTACCCGGTTTCCAGTACTTCACTGGCTACGCGGAAGGTGTCCCGCTGGACTTCGTGGAGGCCATCTGATGCGGTCTCTATCTCCCACCGTGCTCGCCGCTCTGAACGGCCCCGAGCTTCACGTCGCGCAGCTGATCTACCTGGCCTTCCCGGGTGTGCCCATCGCGCTGTGTTCCGCGAATTGGGACATCGTGTTCGAGGGCGTGACCTACCGCGGTGCGGCTGGGCTCGGAACCATCAACGCGATCAACGATTCGCCCGGCGAGGTCAAGGGCTTGAACTTCGAATTGTCGGGTGCATCGCCAGAGGCAATCGCGCTTGCACTCGACGACGCCGACATCGTGCAGGGCACGCCGGCAATCATCCGCACGGCCATCTTCGACGCCGACTTCGCACTGCTCGACGCGCCCATCGATTGGACCGGGCGCCTCGATCTGATGAGCATTCAGGAAGACGGCGAGACCTGCACGATCCCGGTGTCAGCCGAGAGCAGCGAGCTCGACCTGCTGCGCGGCACGCCGCTGACCTACAGCAGCGCTGATCAGAAGTCCCTGTTCCCGGGCGATCTCGCCTTCGACTTCCAAGAGTTCCAGCTGAACAAGCCGCTCGTCTGGGCCGGCAAGCAGTGGCTCATTGCGCTCAACGGACGATGAGACTTCCCGACTGGCAACTTCGGTTCTCGGCTTTTGCCCAGGGCCGCGCAAGCACGCCTTTTCGCTGGGGCTCGAACGACTGCTGCGTCTTCGCGGCCGCCGCGGTTGCTGCCTTGACCGGCACGAACCCGATGGCGTCTTTCGAGCCCTACAGCACCGACGCGGGACCGCGCCGTAGGGCTTTGCGTCGGACGCTGCGCCGCCTCGACAAGGTCGGCGGGCTGAAGGCCATAGCTTCGATGTACCTCGGCGAGCCGGTATCTCCGTTGATGGCCGGCGTCGGCGATGTGGTGCTGGTGATGAACGCCGGCCGCGAAATGCTCGGCGTCTGCAACGGCGTGAACGTGCTCGCGCCCGGTGAAGCCGGGATCGTGGCCCTCGGCATGAATTCCGCAATTGCGGCCTGGAAAATCTAATGCCTCAAGCAGTTCTAGCAGTCATCGGTGGCGCCGGTGGGGCCGCTGCCGTGGGCACGGCCGTTACGGTTGCGGTGTACGCCGGCTTCGCCGTGGCCACCATCGCGCTGTCAGCGAGCCAGAAGCGCAAGGCCGAGAACAAGGCCCGGCAGCAGTTCGAGGCCTCGGTGGTCGATCGTTTCGAGAACGGCCGCAGCACCATTGGTCCGCGGGAGCTCGTGCTCGGCCGTGTGCGCAAGGGCGGCTCGGTGTTCTTCGATTCCACCGATACGCCGAACAAGGCAGTGCTGCTGCGCTGCATCGCGCTGGCCGGCCATGAGATCGACGCCGTCGAGCGGATCTACTTCGACGACACGCCCATCGACCTGGATGTCGACGGCAACGTCGTCACGGCGCCATGGGGGCGGATCTACACGCGCAGCGTGATGGACACCAGCGCACAGCCCACCCGGACGCTGGATCACACGCCCGTGGCCGGTTCGATCTTCGTCACGCCGGCGACGAACCTCCCTTGGCCGAACATCACGCCCGGCCAGGAGTCTCTGCCGTACACGATCGCCGGGAACATCCTGACGATCACCAATGCCGACGGGCAGCAGGAATACACGCTCACGTATCAGTGGGTTGAATTCGTCTCCACCGCACGGGTGTTCGTGCATCTGGGCTCGCCCAACCAGGCGGCCGATACGCGCCTGCAGCAGTACCTGCCGGGAACCTGGACTGCTGCACATCGGGCGCGCAACGTGGCGTGGCTGCTGTGCGAGTTCGTCTACGAGAACAGTTCCTTCCCGAATGGGGCCGTCGCGGTCACGGCGCTGATGCGCGGCGCGAAGCTGTACGACCCACGCCATGGCGTGACTCAGTTCAGCGAGAACCCGGCGCTGATGATGCGGCACGTCATGCTGCATCCGCAGTTCGGCAAGCGCACCTCGCTGACGACTGCGGAAGAGGCCCGGATCGTCGCTGCGGCCAATGTTTGCGATACGGCGATGAGCTACTGGACTGGGGCGCCCATCGTGCCGATGTTCCGAGCCAACGGCGTGTTCCTGTTCGGCGCCGATCCCCGCAGCGTGCTCGACGACCTGGTGCAGGCCATGGGCGGCGAGTGGGCCTATGCAGCTGGTGAATACAGCGTGCGCGCTGGGGCGTACCAGGCGCCGGTGATGGCACTCACGGAGGACGATCTCGCAGTCGTGCAGCGCGGCCCCGACGGCTCTGTCTCGCAAACTGCGGTCACCATCAACCCGCATAAGCCGCGGAACGAGAAGATCAATGTCGTAGCCGCCCGGATCTGGGACGAGGCTGCCGGCTATGTCGAAGTGGTGTTGCCGCCGTTCCGCGCCGAGGCCTACATCGCTCGCGACGGAATGGAACTGAGCCAGGAAGTGAAGCTGGCGACCGTCTTCAACGCCGGCCAGGCAACGCATATCGCCGGGATCATGCTGCGCGACGGCCGTGATTCGATGACTGTGACGCTGCCGTTCAAGATGAAGGCCTATCCGCTCGAACTGTTCGACGGCATCACGCTGACGATTCCGCGGTACGGATGGTTCGCGAAAGAGTTCCGCATTCTTGGCCGCACCTTCAACCCTGCGCCCAATGGCTGCACGGTCGAGCTCACGCTGAAGGAAACCACGGCCGCAATCTTCCAGTACGGCGCTGCGTACCTGCCAGGCGGCTATGCGAGCAACAGCGGGTTGCCCAAGCCGTGGGAAATCTTCCCGCCGGTCATCACCGACGTGCAGAGCGGCGAGAGCGAACTGATCGTCCAGCAAGACGGCACCATCGTGAACAGCGTGCGCGTGACGTGGGCTGCACTGTCCGACGCCTCGATCGTGAACGGCGGGTTCATCGACTTGCAGTACCTGGTGCTGCCAGGCGGCGACTGGGTGACGTTGACAGAGCAGGGCAGCGCCACACAAGCCCGAATTTTGGGGCTCGACGATCTTGCGCAGATCCTGATCCGCGTGCGCACCCGAAACAGCCTTGCCAGTAGCGACTGGAGTGCCCAGCGCGTGCACCGAGTGATTGGAAAGACCGAACCGCCCCCGAACATCGAGAACTTCTCAATCTCTGGCAGCGTGCTCTCGTGGACCATGCCGCGGCGCGTGCCTGACCTCGCCGGTTTCGAGTTCCGGTTCCACTACGGCAACAACACCGATTGGAACAGTGCCGCGCTTCTGAACAACACGGGGCTGGTGCCGGCCAGCCCTTGGGACCCGCCGACTCGGCCGGGCGGCATCGTGACCATCATGGGCAAGGCGCGCGACACGACTGGGAACTCGTCGCTCGACGCAGCAGTCATCGTGATGAACTTGGGCGATCCGCCCATCGCGAACGTCTTGGAGGAATGGGATTTTGATGCGCTGGGCTGGCCCTTCGATGCGGCTGAGTCCAGCGGCTGGACGATCGTTTCCGGCGACCCTTCGGCAAATGCACTCGATTCGTTTTATGGCGACGACG
This sequence comes from Variovorax sp. AC194, assembly GCF_979257995.1. Taxonomy (NCBI): domain Bacteria; kingdom Pseudomonadati; phylum Pseudomonadota; class Betaproteobacteria; order Burkholderiales; family Comamonadaceae; genus Variovorax; species Variovorax sp. AC194. The sequence goes on from NZ_OZ409823.1 coordinate 2,270,087, forward strand.
ATCAGAGCTTTTACACCGGAGACACCACATCGTTCTACGACTCCAGCGCCTACGGGCAAATGATCTACGTGACGCCAGTGGTCTCGGTGAACTCGGCGCTGGCCGGGTCGATCATGACGCTCTTGGCGCAGGTGCAGGGCACTGATCTGAGGATCGACTATCGGCTCGCTGGACCCGGTTCGTTCTATGGGCCCGACACCGAGTCGTTCTATGGGCCCGATGCGGACCCGCGATACGGGCCACCAGGCGGATGGCAGCCGTGGCCGGGGCAGTTGGTCGCGGCGAACGACGCCTATCAGTTTCGCGTGACCATCGGCGCCGGCATTGATCGCGGCATCTTGCAGGGCTTGGTGCTGACCATCGACGCGCCCGACATGGAGGAGACCATCGCCGACCTCGCGATTAATGCGGCCGGCACGGTGGTCCCCTACGCAAAGCCGTTCACCGCGATCAAGGCGGTGATCGGGCAGCTGCAGGTCAACGGCAGCGGGGCTCGTAACCTGCATTCGGACAAGACCAGTCCGCTCGCCCCAAAGATATTTGCGCTCAATGCCGCTGGTGTCGCTGTCTCTGGCGCTACCGCAGACATCACTCTCAAGGGCTACTAGCTCTTCTACACGTTTCCCCCTCAAAGGCTCGCTTCGGCGGGCCTTTTTCATTTCTGAAAGGCTCGCAATGGCTGCACCACCCGCAAAGGCCGAGATCTCGGCTCCCTTCCCGAACCCCAGTAACGCGGTTGCGCGCCTCGGCTTCGATCGCTTCTACGACTACGTGGTGGGCCTGCTCGGGCTCACCGGTAGCGCATCCGACGCGCGCACCGCGCTGGGCGCCGCGCCGATCGCGAGCCCGGCGTTCAGCGGCACGCCGACGGCGCCCACGCAGGCCGACACCGACAACAGCACGCGCCTGGCCACCACGGCGTGGGCGAAGTTCGGATTCGCTGCGAGTCTCGGCTCGAACGGCTACATCAAGTTCCCGACCTGGATGCTCGGTTTCATCATCCAGTGGGGTGGCGCCAGCACCGGGGCCTCCGGGGTTGCGGTCACCTTCCCGCTTGCATGGCCCTCGGGCGCCAAGGGCGTGATGCTCACGCCGCAAGTCGCCGGCCCGCGCTTTGCCACCTACCAAAGTCTCGGCTTGACCTCGTTCTTCATGCAGTGCTGGGACATCGGCGGCACGCAGCAGAACAACTTCGTTTCTTGGCTCGCAGTGGGGAACTGATCATGAAAATCTACTTCAGCGCCACCACTGGCGGCTGGTACTTCGACGCGGTCCATGGCACTGCGATCCCGCCCGATTCGAAGGAAGTTTCGAACGCTGTCTACCAGTCGCTGGTTGGCAAAGCGGTGATCGCGGACGCCGAGGGCATGCCCATCCTTCGGCCGCCGCCGAAGTACTTCTACTGTGCGAGCACTGGCGGGTTCTACATCGACGTGGTACACGGAGATTCGATTCCCGAGGACGCCAAGGAGGTCAGCGAGGAGGTCTATCAATCGCTGGCCGGCCGCGATGTCGTGCCCGATGCCGAAGGCCTGCCGATCCTCCGGCCCGCGCCGAAATTCTTCTTCAGCGCCAGCACGGGCGGGTTCTACACGGACGCCATTCAAGGTGTGCCGCGCCCTGACGATGCCAAGGAAGTCAGCCGCGAGGTCTACGAGCAGCTGATCGGCTGCGACGTGGTTGCAGATGGCGAGGGCATGCCGATCCTTCGCCCCGCCGTGGCCCCCACGCTCGAAGACCGCGCCGCGGTGCTCCTGGCCGCTGTCGATGTTCATCTGAACGCGGCCGCGCGCGCGAAGCGCTACGACGACATCCGCGCCGCGGCACTGCGCGCCGGCTACCCGGGCCCATTCCACGATGAAGGGATGGCCTTCGCGATCTGGATGGATGCTGTCTACGCGAAGTGCTACGAGCTCATGGCGCAGGTGCAGGGCGGCGAGATCGCGGAGCCCACTGCCGAGCAGCTGATTGCGATGCTGCCCGAACTGGTGCTGCCGGCATGAGCCAACAGCCCATTGCCGACATTGTCGGCGTGGCCGTCTTCATCGCGGCGCTGCTCTTCTCGAGCGAGGTTGCGGCGGTGGTCGGCCCGTACATGGTGATCGTGGTGGCCGCCACGCTCGGCGCCAGCTTCAAGGTGGCTCGGCGCGAGAAGACGACCCGCACCAGCGCAGTCCTGTTCTTCCTGCGCGTGGTCGGCATGGCGGTGCTGTTCACCTCTGCCGCGGCGGCTGCGCTCAATGCCTATCGGCCTGAGCTTTCGCCGCGCGTGACCGTTGCGCCGATTGCGCTGCTGATCGGCTTCGTGGATTGGCCGTGGGCGCTGACCAAGGTCGTCGGCTGGGGAGTCTCCGCGCTCGACCGGCTTGTCGGTGGAAAGGGAGGTGCGTCGTGAAGGAGCTCTACCTGTACGCGATGGCGAACCTGGCGGTGTGCGGCGTGATCGCGTTCATCGCGCTGTGCCGCCTCAATGCCATGCGCTCCGGCGTGCTGCTGCGCGTGCGTATCGAGTACGCCGGCTACATCGGTGGCGCCACGGCCGCGGCCTTCCAGCCGCTATGGGGCGAGTGGCCGCAGCTCGGCTCACTGGCGATCGCTGCGGCGCTGCTCGTGGGCCTTCTCTGCAGCGGTCGTGCCTGGGCGGGCGACGTGCCGCCCGACGTGGCCACCGATCACGCACCTCTATCTGACCTCCCGGAGATCCCGAAATGACCCTCGACGAAATCACCCGCACCGCAATCGACCCCGCGCTGCACTGGCTGCCGCCCAAGATGGACAGCATCGAGGCGCGCGTCGAGCTGCTGACGATCGGCTCGCAGGAATCGAAGTTCGAGCACCGCTGGCAGGTGCTGAACGACCCGACGAAGAAAGGCCCGGCGCGGTCGTTCTGGCAGGGCGAGCAGGGCGGGGGCATGGTGGCCGGCGTCATGAACCACGCCGCCAGCAAAGACCTCGCGCGCGCGGCCTGCACGGCGCACAGCGTGGCGTTCACGACCTGGGCGGTGTGGACCTCCATCGAAAACGACGATGTGCTGGCGGCGATCCTGGCCCGCCTGCTGCTGTGGACCGAGCCGGGTGCGCTGCCGCGCGTGACCGACACCGAGGGCGCATGGCAGTTGTACCTGCGCGCCTGGCGCCCAGGTGCCTACGCCCGCGGCATGCCCGCCAAGCGCGCACAGCTGCGTGCCGAGTGGGAGGACCACCACCGCGCCGTGCGCGCATTCCTGGGGCTGCCGTGATCTTCCCCGACCTGAAGACCCCTCTGCTCTGGGTTCTCGGCCTGGGGCTCGTGGCGGCGCTGGCCACGGCCGGCATCGAGCGCACGCGCGGCGCGAGCGCGCGCACAGACGCCGCCAAGGCCCGGCAGGAACTCGCCGAGTACCGCGGCACCATGGCGGAGTCCGGCCGCCTTGCCGAGCGCGCACAGCGCACCCAAGAACAGACCTGGCGCGATCGCGTCGATGGAGTGATTCAAGATGGACAGAAACAAATCGCTGCTGCCCGTGCTGATGCTGATGACGCTGCCCGCGCTGCTGGCGGCCTGCACAACCAGCTCGCCACCTTCCGCGCCGCCGTCCGTGCAGCCAGCGCAGCGCCCACGGCTCCCGGCGGAGGGGCGACAGCCACCGATCCCCTCGATCTGCTCTCCGACCTGTTCGGCCGGGCTGACACGCGAGCGGGAGATCTGGCGCGCATCGCTGACGAACGCGGCACCGCCGGAACCATCTGCGAGCGGCACGCCGAAGCTACAGAGCGGCCCTGAGAACAACAAAGCCACGCTGCCATGAGGGCATCGGCATAGCGGCTATCTGGCGGATAGCTGTCATCCCGATACAGCGCGCTCAGTCGGGCTCGTCCCCCTTCGCCCCAATGCGCGATATGAGCCAGGCGTGGTGCGCCTCTTCATCGGCCGTCTTTGGGCGCGAGCGCTTGCAGTAGGGCGAATCGGCCGTGGGAGCGCTCATCGGTGTCCTGACCTCGCGCGATGAAAGGATGGGCTGAGCGCCGGGGTATCGCTCGGCCGCATCCTCAATGGTCATCTTGAAGGTGGACGGCCCGGGCTTCTTGCGCCAGTTGTCCGGTGGCAGGGTGAAGAAGAAATACTCGTCGTCTGGCATGGCTGTACAAATATACAGGTATCCGCACTAGGGCGGATAGCCGAGCGGGCTGGTGCGGATTCAGGCGGCAATGCCGGTCACGGCTTTGATCACTCGCATCCCATGTTCGGTGCGGGCCAGCGTCAGGCCTTCAGCGCGCAGGGCGGCATGCACCTCGGGTGGGATGGCTGGCACATGCGCCCGGCCCATCTGGAAGCCCGCTGCGAAGTCCACGATGCCGAGAAACAACCCGCTGCTGAATGGCGAGGTCTGGCGTCGGAGAATCGACCTGCCATGCAGATCAGCGTCCACCTGCTCGTTTAGGTAGGCCTCGTATGCGACGGTGATCTGCGGCGTAATGTTGATCGTCATTCTGAATCCTATCCTGAAGGGCTGGTGCGGTACTGGGGAGGGGTCAGGGGTGGGCGTGTCCGATTCGTCGCAAATAGTGCGGCGGCAGCGCACCCCAGTCAAAGTCATCCTTGAACTCGCCGCAGTGGTGTTCGCGCTTGGTCATGACGTGGCCGGCCTCGGGCTGGATGCTTGGGCTGCGGATGCCGAGCATAGACACCCGCTGCGCACCGGACACAGGCGCTGATCGGCGGCATTCCCCGACCAAGCTGTTTGCGTAGGCCCACCAGTCGCAGCCAGCACAGCATGGGCCGTGCTTGACGTAGAAGTGGTCGATGATTTCGCTCGCAGTCATTGTTTGGCTTTCTGGCCGAAGTCGGTGTTCGCGACCTGGCCGCCGCACGTTTTGCAGTACGAGTAGCCTGTGAACGCGCCGTGGCCCTTGATGTGGCCGAAGCGCTTGCAGTGCTGGTCGCGCAGCTTCGCCACGGCCTTCTCCCAGTGCTTCAGGTTGATCTCGGCTTCCGTGAGTGTCACGGTGCTGGGCGTCTTCTGAAGAGCCTCGAAGTGCTCGATGGCTTTGGTCGCTGCTGCGTGCCGGCTCTCGAAGAGCTTTGTGCTTTCGCCAGACATGTGAAGGTCGCCGCACTCCACGTCCCAGGCGTGGGTGTACATCGCCGACAGGTCTTTGAGAGCCTTGAGCAAAACGGTTGGGTCTTCAGCACTCATCGAGGGCCTCATTTCTTTGGAATAGGCGACGCGCAGCCCGCGCCAGAGCTAGGCCGGTTGGCCTGAATTTGGAATATGGAAAGTGGCCGAAAGTGGCGTAGTTGCTCACTTGGCACTCCGGCCTGTCACGCCGGGGGTCGCGGGTTCGAGTCCCGTCCACTCCGCCAGTCAGAAGCCCCTGCAATTCAATGAGTTGCAGGGGCTTTTCACTTTCCGAGTCCGCCACATGCATCGTGCGCGATGACCCTGGAATTCACCGCATTCAAAGCAGTTCAAACCCGGTTCTTTCGAGCCCGAAGCCTTCGCCAAATTCGCAGGCGAAAGCGCATTTCTCTCCGCAAGGAGATGCCAAATAGCTCTTGAGTCGCATCGTCAAGCCTTCTGATAATGGCAAGGCAAAGTACGTGCGAACCCCCATCCGGTGGCACGCCACCTGCTTCTAGACTTGTTCGTGAAACAGTCTTCAAGCAGGTATCCGATGCAACGAAAACACAGAATCGCCGTCATCCCGGGTGACGGCATCGGGGTCGAGGTGATGCCCGAAGGCCTTCGCGTGCTCGACGCGGTGAGCCGCAAGTTCGGCATCGACTTCAGCTTCGATCATTTCGACTGGGGCTCCGACCATTACGTGCGCCACGGCCTCATGATGCCGGCCGACTGGGACGACCAGATCAAGGGCCACGACGCCATCTACTTCGGCGCCGTCGGCGCGCCCGACAAGGTGCCCGACCACATCGCGGTGTGGGGCCTGCTCATCAAGATCCGCCGCGAGTTCGACCAGTACGTGAACCTGCGCCCCGTGCGCCTGATGCCCGGCGTGCCCGGCCCGCTCGCGCACCGCAAGCCCGGCGACATCGACTTCTTCGTCGTGCGCGAGAACACCGAAGGCGAGTACACCTCCGTCGGCGGTCGCCTCTTCGAAGGCACGCCGCGCGAAATGGCGATCCAGGAGGCCGTGTTCACGCGCCACGGCGTGGATCGCATCCTCAAGTACGCCTACGAACTCGCGAGCAAGCGCCCGCGCAAGAACCTCGTGGCGGCGACCAAGTCGAATGGCATCGCGATCACCATGCCGTACTGGGACGAGCGCCTGGCCGAGATGGCCAAGCGCCATCCCGACATCGCCACGAGCAAGTACCACATCGACATCCTGTGCGCGCACTTCGTGCAGCACCCCGACTGGTTCGACGTGGTCGTGGCCTCCAACCTCTTCGGCGACATCCTCTCGGACCTCGGCCCGGCATGCACCGGCACCATCGGCATCGCACCATCGGCGAACCTGAACCCCGAGCGCGCGTTCCCCTCGCTCTTCGAGCCGGTGCACGGCTCGGCGCCCGACATCGCGGGCAAGGGCATCGCCAACCCGATCGGCCAGATCTGGTCGGCCGCGCTGATGCTCGACCACCTGGGCAACGGCGACCCCGTGTACGCGCAGGCCTCGGCCGCGGTGATCTCGGCCGTCGAAACCGTGCTGGGCGAAGGCCCGCGCACGCGCGACATGGGCGGCACGGCGAACACGGTCGACGTGGGCCGCGCCGTCGCCAGCTGCATTGCATGACCCGCCCCAACGCGAGGCCCAGGGGCAGCTAGATGGGCCTCTTCCTGCTCAAGCGCCTGGCAACGCTGGTCGGCACGCTGATCGGCGCGTCAGTCATCGTCTTCCTGGTCCTGGAGATCCTGCCCGGCAACGCCGCGCAGATGCTCATGGGCCCCGACGCCTCGCCCGACGCGGTGGCTGCACTCGCCACGAAGCTGGGCCTGGACCAGCCCGCGTGGACGCGCTACTGGCACTGGATCGGCGGCATCCTCACCGGCAACCTGGGCGACAGCTACGCCTACGGCTCGCCGGTGCTCGACCTCATCCTCGAACGCCTCGCGCTCACCGTGCCGCTGGCCGTGCTGGCGATGACGGTCACCACAGTGCTCGCGCTCGTCGTCGGCGTGACGGCCGCGGCGCGCCACAACAAGATGGGCGACGTGGGCCTCATGGGCATGACGCAGGTGGGCATCGCTATTCCGAATTTCTGGTTCGCGATCCTCTTGATCCTGGTGTTCTCGGTGAAGCTGCAGTGGTTTTCCGCCGGCGGCTTCGACGGCTGGGGCGAGGGCGTGTTCAGTGGCGTGAAATCGCTGCTGCTGCCCGCGCTGTCGCTCGCGGTGGTGCAGGCGGCGATCCTTGCGCGCATCACGCGCTCGGCCGTGCTCGAAGTGATGCGTGAAGATTTCGTGCGCACCGCGCGCGCCAAGGGCGTGTCGCAACGTGCCGTGCTGTGGCTGCACGTGCTGCGCAACGCGATGATCCCCGTCATCACCGTGATGGGCATGCAGTTCTCCGAACTGCTGGCCGGCACCATCGTGATCGAGAACGTGTTCTACCTGCCGGGCCTCGGCCGGCTGATCTTCCAGGCTATCAGCAACCGCGACCTCGTCGTGGTGCGCAACTGCGTGATGCTGCTTGCGGCACTCGTGGTCATCGTGAACTTCGTGGTCGATGTGCTGTACGCAGTGATCGACCCGCGCATCAAGGCGAGCGACATATGAATGCCATCGTTGCTCCCAACGTTCCCAGCGCAGCCGCGCTCACGGTGCCGGGCTTCTGGCGCCGCGCGCTGCACCACCGCAGCTTCGTGATCGGCGCCGTACTCGCGCTGCTGCTGCTCGTCGCCGCGCTCGTCTCGTTCGTGTGGACTCCGTGGTCGCCCTACGACATGGACATGGCCAACAAGATGCAGGCGCCCTCGGCCGCGCATTGGCTGGGCACCGACGCCTTCGGGCGCGACGTGGCCTCGCTGCTGCTGGTGGGCGCGCGCGCTTCCATCCTCGTGGGCGTGATTGCTGTCGGCATCGGTCTCGTGGTCGGCACGGCGCTCGGCCTGCTGGCGGCAGCGCGGCGCGGCTGGGTCGAAGAGGCGATCATGCGGTTCGCCGACTTCTCGCTCGCGTTCCCCGCGATCCTCTCGGCGATCATGATGACGGCCGTGTTCGGCGCCGGCATCGTCAACGCGATCGTGGCGATCGGCATCTACAACATCCCGACCTTCGCGCGCATCACGCGGGCCTCGGCCAATGCGATCTGGTCGCGCGAGTACATCGCGGCGGCGCGCGCCTGCGGCAAGGGCTCCTTCTCGATCACCTTCCAGCACGTGCTGCCGAACATCTCCGCAGTGCTGATCGTGCAGATCACCATCCGCTTCGCCATCGCGATCCTCGCGGAAGCGGCGCTCTCTTACCTCGGCCTCGGCACGCAGCCGCCGCAGCCTTCGTGGGGCCGCATGCTCAGCGAGGCGCAGACGCTCATGTTCCAGCAGCCTCTGCTGGCCGTGTTCCCCGGCATGGCCATCGCGCTGGCGGTGCTGGGCCTCAACCTGCTCGGCGATGGTCTGCGCGACCTGCTCGACCCGCGCCTTGCACGGGCCCGCTGAACCATGCCTCTTCTCGAAGTCAACGACCTGCGCATCGGCCTGCAAACGCAGCGCGGCCCGGCCGAAGCGGTGCGCGGCATTTCCTTTTCCCTGGAGCGCGGCGAAACGCTGGGCATCGTGGGCGAATCGGGCTGCGGCAAATCGATCACCGTGATGTCGCTCATGGGCCTCCTGCCTTCGAGCGCCAAGGTCGGCGGCAGCATTCGCCTCGACGGGCAGGAGCTCGTCGGGCTGCCCGAAAAAGCGATGTGCCAGATCCGCGGCAACCGCATCGGCATGATCTTCCAGGAGCCGATGACGGCGCTGAACCCGGTGCACACCATCGCGCGCCAGGTCGGCGAGCCGCTGCGGCTGCACCGCGGGCTCTCGAAGGCCGAGGCGCGGCAGGAGGCGCTGGGTCTGCTGGAGCGCGTCGGTATTCCCGATGCAGCCTCGCGTCTCGATGCGTATCCGCACCAGTTCTCGGGCGGGCAACGGCAGCGCATCGGCATCGCGATGGCGCTGGCCTGCGGCCCCGACCTGCTGATTGCCGACGAGCCCACCACCGCGCTCGACGTGACCATCCAGAAGCAGGTGCTGGACCTCATCCAGGGCCTGGTCGCGGAGATGGGCATGGCGCTGATCCTGATCTCGCACGACCTCGGCGTGATCGCCAACAGCGTGCAGCGCATGCTCGTGATGTATGGCGGCAGCATGGTCGAGGGCGGGCCGACGAAGGCCGTGTTCGCCGAGCGCGCGCATCCCTATACGCGCGGTCTGTTCGCGGCGCGGCCGGTGCTCGGTGCACCGCGCACGGGCCGACTGGCCACCATCCGCGGCAGCGTGCCCGAGCTCGTGGACCTGCCGCGCGGCTGCGCGTTCGCAGGGCGTTGCAGCTTCACAGCCGACATGTGCTACACGACGAAGCCGCCGCTGGCGATGAAGCCGAGCGGCCATGCGGTGCGCTGCCTTCGCCTGGAAGAAATCGCGGCGCAAAGCGCTGTACCGGCATGAGCAAGTCCGCCACATCCCAGCCGCTGCTGGAGGTGACCGATCTCGTGCGGCACTACGACCTGCCGCGCGAAAAACTCTTTGCGCCACCACCGACCGTCAAGGCGCTCAACGGCGTGAGCTTCAAGGTCGAAGCCGGCCGCAGCGTCGGCATCGTCGGCGAATCGGGCTCGGGCAAGTCGACCATCGCGCGCCTCGTGATGGCACTCGACACGCCGACCTCGGGCAGCGTGAAGCTGCTCGGGCGTGATCTGCACACGCTGCCCAAGAGCGAACTGCGCACCGCACGCCGCGATTTTCAGATGGTCTTTCAAGACCCGTACGGTTCGCTCGATCCGCGCCAGACCGTCGCACGCATCGTCGCCGAACCGCTCGAAGCATTGGCCGAAGTCTCGCGCAAAGAGCAACGCGAACGCGCCGCCGAATCGCTCGCAGCCGTCGGCCTGCGCACGACCGACATGGACAAATATCCGCACGAGTTCTCGGGCGGACAAAGACAGCGCATCGCCATCGCGCGCGCGCTCATCACGCGCCCCAAGCTCATCGTCGCCGACGAGCCCGTGAGCGCGCTCGACGTGTCGGTGCAGGCCCAGGTGCTCAACCTCATGCAGGACCTGCAGCAGCAGTTCGGCATCAGCTACCTCCTGATCAGCCACGACCTCGCGGTGGTCAACCACCTGTGCGACGACGTTGCCGTCGTCTTCAAGGGCCGGATCGTGGAGCAGGGCGCGCCGGGCCACCTGTTCCGCCACGCACAGCACCCCTACACGCGGACGCTGCTGTCCGCCGTATTGCAGACGCCCGCGGCCTGAGCCGCGCGGGGTCGTTTCCCTTACTTCTGGAGAGATAACGAATGTTGAAGCGACGCACCCTCATGGGCACCGCCATGGCCGCGGCAATCCCGGGCGCCTTTCTCCCGCTCGCGCAGGCGCAGACGGGCAAGAACATGCTGAGCATCGGCATGCCGCTGGAGCCGCCGGGCCTGGACCCGACCGCGGGCGCCGCGTCGGCCATTGCCGAGATCACGCAATACAACATCTTCGAGACGCTCACCAAGGTCAACGCCGACGGCTCGGTCACGCCGATGCTCGCGGAGAGCTGGTCGTCGTCGCCCGACATGAAGACCTTCGTCTTCAAGCTGCGCCGCGGCGTGCGCTTCGAGAACGGGCAGCCCTTCAACGCTGGCACGGTCAAGTTCTCGTTCGACCGCGCGGGCGGCGCCAAGAGCACGAACAAGGACAAGCGCTTCTTCAGCGAGATCGGCACCGTGGTGCTCGACGAGTACACGGTGGGCGTCAACAGCACGCTGTCGAACCCCGACCTGCCGTTCATGCTGGGCCAATCCACCGCCTGCATCGTCGAGCCCAAGAGCGCCGAGACGAACGCGACCGCACCTGTGGGCACCGGCCCCTACAAGCTGGCCGCCTGGCAGCGCGGCGCCTCGTGCACGCTGGTGAAATCGCCGACGTACCGCGACCCGAGTCTTGCGAAGGTCGAGAAGTTCGTCTTTCGCTTCATGTCCGACACGGCCGCGCAGACCGCGGCGCTGATGGCCAACGACATCGACATCTTCCCGCGCGCGGGCACCCGCTCGGTCGCGCAGTTCAAGGGCAACCCGCGCTTCCAGGTGCTGGAGGTGGGCACGCGCGGCAAGGTGATCCTCACCATCAACAACCGCAAGAAGCCGCTGGACGACGTGCGCGTGCGCCGCGCGATCCTGGCGGCGCTGGACCGCAACACGATCATCCAGGGCGCGGCCGACGGTTTCGGCAAGCCCATCGGCAGCCACTACGCGATGGGCGCGCCGGGCTTCATCGACACGACCGCGATGAACCCCTACGACATCGAGAAGGCCAAGCGCCTGCTGGCCGAAGCCGGCGTGAAGACGCCGCTGGAGCTGCGCCTGACGCTGCCGCCGCCTTCGTACGCGCGGCAGGGCGGCGAGATGATCGCCGCGCAACTCGCGCAGATCGGCATTCACGTGAAGATCCAGAACGTCGAGTGGGCGCAGTGGCTGAGCGGCACCTTCGGCGGCGCGCACGACTTCGACCTCACGATGGTCGCGCACGTGGAGCCCTTCGACCTGGTGAAGTACACCGAGCCCGACTACTACTGGGGCTACGACTCGAAGAAGTTCCGCGACACATTCGTCGCGATCCAGAACGAGGAAAACAAGAAGCGCCGCGCCGACCTGCTGGCCGAGGCGCAGCGGCAACTGGCGACCGATGCGGTCAACGGCTTTCTCTACCAGGCAGTGTTTCCCACCATCGCGCGCAAGGAGGTCAAGGGCCTGTGGGCCAGCATGCCGATCATCGTGAACGACCTGGCCGCCATTTCCTGGAGCTGATGCCATGACCAAGCCCCTGTATTCACTGACGACGGCCGAACTCGGCGCGGCCTACCGCAGCAAGGAACTCTCGCCGGTCGAGGTGGTGCAGTCGGTCAACGAACGCATCGCGGCGTTGGAGCCGAAGCTGCACGCGACCTGGCTCTTCCGCCCCGAACTCGCGCTCGAGCAGGCGCGTGCTTCGGAAGCGCGCTGGCTGGCCGGCACGCCGCGCGGCGCGCTCGACGGCGTGCCCGTCACCATCAAGGACAACCTTGCGACCGCGGGCGACCCGATGCCCTTGGGCACCGCGGCCTACGACCTCGTGCCGATGGCGGACGATTCGCCGCCGGCCGCGCGCCTGAAGCAAGACGGCACGGTGCTCGTGGCCAAGACCACGATGCCCGACGTCGGCATGCTGTCGTCGGGCCTCTCGACCTTCCACGAACTCTCGCGCAACCCGTGGGACCTGTCGCGCACGCCCGGCGGCTCCAGTGCGGGCGCCGGCGCGGCCGCTGCGGCGGGCTACGGTCCGCTGCATGCGGGCACCGACATCGGCGGGTCGCTGCGCCTGCCCGCGAGCTGGTGCGGCATCTTCACGCTCAAGCCCAGCTTCGGCCGCATCCCGCTGAGCACGCCCTACATGGGCCGCTGCGCCGGGCCGATGACGCGCACGGTGGAAGACGCCGCGCTGATGATGCAGTCCGTCGCCCAGCCCGACAGCCGCGACTACTCCGAGCTGCCGCCGCCGGTCATCGACTGGCTGGCCTTCGACGTCGATGCCTCCTTTCTCGCGGGCAAGCGCGTGGGCCTCCTGATGGACGCGGGCTGCGGCCTGCCGCTCGATCCGCAGATCCGCAAGGCGGTGCTCGCTGCCGCGAAGAAGATCGAGGCGGCCGGCGCCCACGTCGAGGAAATGAAATCCTTCATGACGCCGGAGATGCTGCAGGGCATGGACCACTTCTGGCGCATGCGGTCGCTCGGCGACCTGCGCGCCATGACGCCCGAGCGCCGCGCGAAGATGCTGCCCTACATCGATGCCTGGGCCGAGAGCGCGGCGGGCTTTTCGGGCGCGCACATCTTCGATGCCTACAGCCAGTTCGTCGCCACGCGCGCGGCCACGGTCGCCGCGACCGTGGGCTTCGACTTCGTGATCTCGCCGGTGTCGCCCAACATGCCGGCGCCGGCGGAGCACGCCTCGCCGACCAACGACCCGCTGCGCTCGCTGGAGCACATCGGCTTCACGGTGCCCTACAACATGTCGGAGCAGCCGGCCTCGTCGGTCAACTGCGGCTACTCGGACGAGGGCCTGCCCATCGGCCTGCAGGTCGCGGGCCGCCGCTTCGACGACCTGGGCGTGCTGCAGTTCAGCCGCGCCTTCGAGCTCATCCGCGATGCGCAGAAGCCCTGGCCCGAACTCCAGTGAACCCCATTCAAAGAGAGACAAGATGACCGCAGCAACCCACTACATCGACGGCGGCCGCGTGGCCTCGCAGGGCGCCGACACCATCGCCGTGATCGACCCGAGCGACGGCCAGCGCTTCGGCGAGATCGCACGCGGCACCGCTGCCGATGTGGACGCCGCCGTCCGCGCCGCACGCAGGGCCATCGGCGAGAACTTCGACGGCCCCTGGGGCGCGATGACCGCCCTCGAGCGCGGCCGCCTGCTGGCCAAGCTCGGCGTCGCGGTGATGCAGCACCACGAGGAGCTCGCACAACTCGAAGCGCGCGACACCGGCAAGGCGCTGCGCGTGGCGCGCAACGACGCGACCGCGCTCGCGCGCTACTTCGAGTACTACGCCGGCGCCTGCGACAAGCTGCACGGCGACACGCTGCCCTACGAGCGCGGCTACACGGTGCTGACTGTGCGCATGCCGCACGGCGTGACCGGGCACATCATTCCCTGGAACTACCCGATGCAGATCGCGGGCCGCAGCGTGGGCGCCTCACTCGCCGCGGGCAACGCCTGCGTGGTCAAGCCGGCCGAGGACGCGAGCCTCTCGCTGCTGCGCCTGGCGGAGATCGCGACCGAGGTGGGCTTTCCCGCGGGCGCGCTCAACGTGGTCACCGGCTACGGCAAGGAGACGGGCGCCGCGCTGTGCGCGCACCCGGGCATCGACCACATCTCGTTCACCGGCTCGACCGTCACGGGTCGCAGCGTCGGCCTCGCGGCGGCCGAGCGGCATTGCCCCGTCACGCTGGAGCTCGGCGGCAAGTCGCCGCAGCTCGTGTTCGCCGATGCGGACCTCGACGCGGCCGTGCCGGTGTTGCTCAACGCGATCATCCAGAACGCTGGCCAGACCTGCTCGGCGGGCAGCCGCGTGCTGGTGGAGCAATCGGTGTACGAAGAGGTCGTGAAACGGCTGGCCGAGCGCTTTGCGGCCGTGCGCTCGGGGCCGCCCGCCGACGACCTCGACATGGGCCCGCTCATCAATGAAAAGCAGTTCCGCCAGGTGCGCGACATGGTCGCGACCGCCGAGGCGAACGGCGTGAAGGTGGCCGCGCGTGGCACCGTCTCGCCGAACGCTTCGGCCAGCGGCTACTACCAGGAGGCCGTGCTGTTCCGCGATGTGCCCGCGGACAGCGAACTCGCGCAGCGCGAGGTCTTCGGCCCCGTGCTGGCCGTGATGCCCTTCGCCGACGAGGCCGAGGCGATCCGCCTGGCCAACGGCACCGACTTCGGCCTGGTGGCCGGCGTTTGGACGCGCGACGGCGGCCGGCAACTGCGCGTGGCGAACAAGCTGCATTGCGGGCAGGTCTTCATCAACAACTACGGCGCGGCGGGCGGCGTGGAGCTGCCGTTCGGCGGCGTCAAGTCGAGTGGCTTCGGCCGCGAGAAGGGTTTCGAAGCCCTGCTAGGCTTCACGACCCTCAAGACGATCGCCATCAAACACGGATGAACCCATGAACACGAACGCACAAGAAGCACAAGCGCCCCGCCGCGTCGGCCTGGTCGGCGTCGGCCTGATGGGCAGCGGCATCGCGCAGAACATCGTCAAGCACGGCCACAAGCTGACCATCCTCGACCACCCCGGCAACCAGCCCGTCGGCGCGCTGCTCGCGGCCGGCGCCACGGCCGTGTCGGACGTGACGGCACTGGCTGCCGACGTCGATGTGCTGATCCTCTGTGTCACCGGCACACCGCAGGTCGAGGCCGTGATGTTGGGCAAGGATGGAAAGGGGGGCGCGCTCGCCAGCCTGCGCCCCGGCACCGTGGTGATCGACTGCTCGACCGCCGTGCCCGACTCCACCACCAAGGTCGCAGAGGCCGTGCAGGCCCAGGGCGGCAAGTTCCTCGATGCGCCGATGACGCGCACCGCCAAGGAGGCCGCCGAAGGCCGGCTCAACCTGCTGGTGGGCGGCGATGCCGAGGTGCTGGCTTCGTGCCTGCCGCTCCTGCGCTGCTTTGCCGAGAACATCACGCACGTGGGCGGCATCGGCGCCGGTCATGCAATGAAGCTGCTGCACAACTTCGTCTCGCTCGGCACCGTGGCGCTGCTGTGCGAGGCGGCTGCGTGCGCGGAGCGCGCCGGCGTGGCGCCCGATGTGTTCGTGGACGTGCTCGCCAAGGGCGGCGGCAACGGCGTGGCGCTGGAGCGCGTCAAGCCCAAGCTCCTGACCGGCAGCACCGACTCGCTGAAGTTCTCGATGGCCAATGCCAAGAAGGACCTGGGCTACTACAACGACATGGCGCAGCAGTCGTCGGCGAGCCACGGCATTGCGCAAGCCGTCGAGAAACTGCTGACCCAAGGGATCGACACCTTCGGTCCCGACCGCATGGTGCTCGACCTCGTCGAAGCGCTGAAGAAGTAAAGCACCCGCACCACCTCGCGATACGGTGCTACGGCACGTAGCGCGAGAGCAGGTGATCGACCAGGCGGCGCTGCGGAAACGTCAGCGTCTCCTGCCGCGTGCACAGGTACATGCGGCGCGACGCCCACGCGTCCGACAGGTTCAGAAAGCGCAGGCCCATTTCCTTGCGGTAGGTGGCGGCGGCGCCCTCGGGCAGGATGCCCACGCCCATGCCGGCCTCGATCATCCGGCACACCGCCTCGAAGCTCTTGACCTTCACGCGCAGGCGCAGCACCTTGCGCGCGGCGACGGCCGCATCCTCGATGGTGCGGGCGATGGCCGAGTCGTTCTCCAGGCCCACGAAATCGAAATCGAGCAGCTCCGCGAACGACACCTCGCGGCTGCGGTACGGGTGCTTGCGGTGGACGATGGCCACCAGCCTGTCCATGCGGTACGGAATGAAATTGAGCGTCGTGTCCGCGGTGTCGCCGGTGATCACGCCGACGTCGGCATGCCGGTCGCGGATCGCCTGCACGATCCACACGCTGCGGTGCTCCTCCACATCGACGCGGATTTCGGGATAGCTGCGCCGGAAGCTCGCCACGTCGTCGGGCAGGAACTGGCCCATCGCCGATGCATTGGCCTGCAGCCGCACGCGGCCGGTCGCGCCTTGCGCGTAGTCCGAGAGATCGGCGCGCATGCGGTCGACGTCGCGCAGGATCAGCCGCGCGTGGATCGCCAGCGACTCGCCCGCGCCGGTCACCGTCACGCCCTTGGAGGTGCGCTGGAAGAGCGGCACGCCGAACTCGGTCTCGAGCATGCGGATGCGCCGGCTCGCGGCCGACAGCACGAGGTGATGTTCCTCGGCCGCCTTCGACAGGCTGCCGGATTCGAGCGCGCTCAAAAAGAGCGCGAGGGAGTCGAGGTCGGGCCGCATCGGTCCGTTCAGCGGAAGGTGATGTCGAGCGAATCGAACGGTGCCTCGAATTCGGCGCGCCAGGTTTCGCCGGGCACGATGGGCCAGGCGTCGGTCCATGTGCCTGTTGTGACCACGTCGCCGGGCTGCAGCTCGGGCGCGCCGGGGCAGCTTTGCAGCTCCTGCACGAAGTGGTGGAGCGCATGCAGCGGGCCGTCGAGCACGTTGATGCCGGTGCCTTCGTCGATCGTCGCATCGCCCTTGAGCAACTTGAGATGCGTGGCCGCCAGCTTGTCGTCGAGCTCGACGCCGTTGCGCGCGAACTGGCGAACCGGCGTCTCGCGGCCGACAAGCAGGCGGGCATGCAATGCGCCATCGGCCACGGTTTCCGCGGCGGTGAATTTCCAGTCGCAGTGCGACTGCACGATCTCGAAACCCGGTGCGAGCCACTCGATGCAGTCGAAGACCTGCGCCAGCGTGGCATCGCGCGGCGGCGTCGCGGCGATGCCGAAGACGATTTCCGGCTCGATGCGGGGCTGGACGGTGCCCGTGAGGTCCACCGTTCCGTGCCCGTCGCAGCGCGTGAGCGTCGTGTTCCATACCGGTCCCCAGATCGGCCCGAACACGCCGTAGCGCTGCCAGATCGTGCGGTTGGTGAATCCGATCTTGTAGCCCACCGGCCGCTCGCCGCGTTGCAGCCGCAGGGCACGCAGCGCGAGCGCGTCCTGGTAGGCGGCGGCGACGTCGGTGCGACCGAGGGAGGGGCGGTCCGAAGGCCACGGTGCGGCCTTGTCGTAGTGGGCGAGTACGGCTTCGGGGTTCATCGAATCAGTCTACATGCGATGAGGTTGCGGTCACAGGTGTGTCACGCTGTGCATGGCACGCTCGCGGCCTTGAAAACACAACGCCGCCTTCACTCGCGACCCGTCGTCATCGCATCGGCGATTGCCTGCCTGATGGCGCTGGTCGCCGCATGGCACTTCACGGCGTATACCTCGGCGGCGGCAGGCCCGCCGCTGGAGATTCGCTGGCACGGCAACGGCATCGTCCTGCAGGGCGCGGTGCGCGATGTGGCCACGCAGCGCGCGTTGGCGGAAGGCGCAGCGGCACGGCTCGGCGGCGAGACCGATCAAGTCGTGGACTGGCTCGACATCGTGCCGTCCGCGCTGCCGGTGGCGGACGCCGCGGCGCTGGCTGAACTGATCCGTCTCGGACAGGAAGGCTGGCACCTGCAGCGGCGGCCGAAGGATGGCTGGCTGGCCGTGCAGTCGCTCTCCGACGAGCGCAGCGCCCGCGCCCGCATCCTGTTGCGCAGTGCGTTCGGCCCCGAGGTTTCGATGGAACTGGTGGCGCTGCCCTGAGCCCCTGCGCGGTCGAGGGATGGTCACGCCGCCGTCATGTCGCGTGGCCAGCATGCGCTGCATTCCAATACGGAGGAGAAGATCCATGCATGCATCGTTGAGGCACGTCGCGCTGGCAAGCGCAGTTCTGGTGATGGTGTCCGCCTGCGGCGGCAGCGGCAATTCGGGCAGTTTCTTTCCCATTCTTCCGCCGGCCCCGGCGCCCGCACCGCCGCCCCCCGCGCCGGCCCTGCCCGGCAGCATCGAGGTGAAGCTCATCGCCTTCAACGACCTGCACGGCAACCTGGAGCCGCCCAAGCTCTCGATCACCGCACCGGCCACCGGTGGCGGCACGGTGGCGGTGCCCGCGGGCGGCGCGGCCTACCTGGCCTCGGCCGTCGCGTCGCTCAAGGCGAAGAACGCGAACAACGCGGTGGTGTCGGCGGGCGACATGATCGGCGCCTCGCCGCTGGTGTCGGCGCTGTTCCTGGACGAGTCGACCATCGAGGCCGTGAACGCGATGAAGATCGACTTCAACGCCGTCGGCAACCACGAGTTCGACAAGGGCCAGACCGAGCTGCTGCGCATGAAGAACGGCGGCTGCGCCAAGAACACCGCGCTCGAACCGTGCCGCGTGAACAAGGCCTTCCCCGGCGCGAACTTCGGCTTCCTCGCGGCCAACACGATGAAGACCGACGGCAACACGCTGTTCCCCGCCACCGGCATGAAGAGCTTCACCAAGGACGGCGCCACGGTGAAGGTGGCGTTCATCGGCATGACGCTTAAAGGCACGCCCAACATCGTGACCCCCGCGGGCGTCGCGGGCCTGAGCTTCAAGGACGAAGCCGATACGGCCAACGCGCTGATCCCGCAACTGAAGGCGCAGGGCGCGGACGCCATCGTCGTCGTGATCCACGAAGGCGGCACCACCACCGTCGGCTACAACGACAAGAGCTGCGCGGGCCTGAGCGGCGACATCCTGCCGATCCTGAACAAGCTCGATGCGGCGGTGGACGTGGTGATCTCGGGCCACACGCACCGCTCGTACGTCTGCGACTACGGCAAGACCAACCCGGCCAAGCCGTTCCTCCTGACGAGCGCGGGCCAGTACGGCACGCTGCTGACGGACATCGACCTCACCATCGACACCCGCACCCGCAAGGTGACGGCCAAGGCCGCGGACAACGTGATCGTGCAGGGCGAGGCCTTCACCAGCGGCCCGACCACCGTCGCGCTGACCGACCAGTACCCCGTGTTCGGCAAGAACCAGGAGGTGGCCGCGCTCATCAGCCAGTACCTCGCGATTGCCGGCCCGCTGGTGCAGCGCGTCGTGGGCTCGCTCACCGCGACGGCCACGCGCACGCTGACGCCGTCGAAGGAAAGCGTGCTGGGCAACCTGATCGCCGATGCGCAGCTGGCTGCCACCAGCCCGGCGGGCAAGGGCGCCGCGCAGATCGCCTTCATGAACCCGGGCGGCGTGCGCGCCGACCTGGCGCCCGCACAGGACGGCAGCGTGACCTACGGCCAGATCTTCGCGGTGCAGCCCTTCGGCAACAGCCTGGTGGTCAAGACGATGACAGGCGCGCAGATCAAGGCGGTGCTGGAGCAGCAGTTCAACAGCGGCTCGAACACGCCGGCCGCGCCGAAGGTGCTGCTGCCCTCGCGCGGGTTGACCTACAGCTACAGCGCCTCGGCGCCGGGCGGGGCGCGCGTGAGCAACATGGCGCTCAACGGCACGGCCATCGATCCGGCGGCGAACTACCGCGTGACGATGAACAGTTTCCTGGCCACCG
Source organism: Variovorax sp. AC194 (assembly GCF_979257995.1). NCBI lineage: Bacteria > Pseudomonadati > Pseudomonadota > Betaproteobacteria > Burkholderiales > Comamonadaceae > Variovorax > Variovorax sp. AC194. The sequence goes on from NZ_OZ409823.1 coordinate 2,289,843, forward strand.
GCGGCGACAACTTCACCGTGTTCAACCAGGGCACCGACACGCTCGGCGGCGACCAGGACGTGGACGCGCTGGAGGCCTACATCAAGGCCAACAGCCCGCTCGCACCGCCGGCAACGGACCGCATCACGCTGCTTCCCTGAGCGCGGCGGGGCGATCGGCATCCACGGTCGGGCGCCGCATCGGTTGGCGCCTGCCGCGGACCAGGCTGTGCCCCAGCCATTCGACGGGGCCGGCGTTGTGGCGCGCCATCCACCAGCAGCTGGCCATGGCCTGCAGCGCGAAGATCGCGGCACCGCAGAGCACCAGGCTCGCCAGGTCGATTTGCAGGCTCGTGCCGCGCATCAGGCACAGGCCGAGCAGCGTCTGTGCCAGGAAATTCGTCAAGGCCATCCGGCCGGTGGGCGCCAGCTTCTGCAGCCATCGGCGCCATGCGGCCTGTTGAAAGAGAAGGACGAAGGCTGCAGCGAAGAACGCGACCCACGCGACCCAAGCGAGCAGTGCGGCATTCGCAGCGTCCGCGCGCATCGTGGCGATCAGGCCGATGCCAAGGCTCACGCACAGCAGGTATCGCCAGAAGCGGCGATGCGCGATCGATTCACGCAGCACGGGTGCGCGGCCGATCCACAGGCTCGCGATCGTCAGCGCCAACAGTCCGGCCATCGCGAGTCCCGAGGGACTGCCGAGCAGGTTGGCCATCAGCGTGCCGAACAAGCCGAAGCCGCGCAATGCGTCCGGCAGCGTGAGTCGAGCGGCGTGCGCGGGCGGCACGGGCAACGTCCGGGCGGTCTTGGATGTCATCGAAGTACGCGGTTGTGGGATTGGTCGTGATGCTATGAATCGGCATTGCACGAACATTGCGTTCGCGGCCGGATTTCCCCCGGCACGACCCGCCGCGAAGGCTCGCGGCCTGACTTCGCGTAGGTCGTTTTCCCACATGTGTTTTTTCGTGTCGGGGCCGTCTTAGCATGGCCTGATCTGCCGCCGCAGGCAGAGGCTTTCCCGCCGATCCATGTCATTGCAAAGGAAACATCATGAACACCATGAACCTCCGCATCAACCTCCGCACTCTTGCGTTTTCGTCCGTCGTTGCGGCCTGCAGCCTGGCTTTCGTCGGATGCACCACGACGCGCCCGCAGGACCAGGCCAGCAGCGCGTCGTCGCGCACGTCCATCGACGCGCAGGTCGATGCGTCGCTCTCCAAGCTGTATGACTCCGTGAGGGGCTCGCGCGAACTGGTTGCCAAGTCCAGCGGCGTGCTGGTGTTCCCGGCCGTGGTCGGGGCGAGCCTGGGCGTCGGCGCCGAATACGGGCGCGGCGCCTTGCGCGTGAACGGCCGCACGCAGTCGTACTACAGCACCACCGCGGGCTCGGTGGGATTCCAGGCCGGCGCGCAGTCCAAGGCCGTGATCTACCTGTTCACCACGCAGGCGGCGCTCGACAAGTTCCGCGGCAGCAAGGGCTGGACGGCCGGCGCCGACGCTACGGTGGCTGTCGCCACCATCGGCGCCAACGGCAGCATCGATACCAACACGATCCGGCAACCGGTGGTGGGCTTCGTGCTGACCAATGTGGGGCTGGAGGCTGGCGTCTCGCTGTCGGGCGCGAAGATCACCGAGATCCAGCTGTAAGGCAAACGCCGACGCGGGGCTTGCGCCCCCGTCGTCACCCGGCCAACTGCTCTGACAGTTGCGCCTGCAGATCGGCGACCTGCCTGCGCAGGGCGTCGTTCTCGCGCGTGAGTTCGGCCACGCGCTGCTGCAGCAGTTCGACCGCATCGGGGTTGGCGGGCTGATCGTCCGATGCGGATTCCGGCGGCTCTGCGCGCGGCTTGCGCTTGGCCTCGCGCACGCGCTTGGCGGCCTGCTTGAGTTCGTCCTTGCCCGCGTTCGCCGCAGAGACCTGCTCTTCTGCAGGCAGGCTGGCGACGGCCGCGGCGGTGTTGATCGAGATCACACCCGACTTCACGGCGGCCACCAGTTCGGGCGCGGCCTGCTTCTGGATCTTCTCGATCATCACGACCTGGCTGCTGCTCAGGCGCGCGGCCTTGGCGATGGATTCGCGGCTGTTCAGCGGGGCGGGCGGAGGCAGGGCGCTGGCGTTGTCGGCCGGAGATTCGCCGGCGGGTGCGTCGACATCGAATGGCGGATCTTCCGACGACGAGGTTTCCGACAGCGCGCGGGAGCGCTGGTCGTCGACGATGACTTTCTTTCGGAGTGCCAGCACGCCGCGCTGATAGTCCGAGATGCTGCGCCGGCCCAGGTGCTGGTCGATCATCCAGAGGTGCACGTCCTCCATCGTCTTGAAGTGCGTGTTCTGCACCGTCTGGAACGGCAGGCCGTGCTTCTGGCAGATGCCGTAGCGGTGGTGGCCGTCCACCAGCACCTCGCCCCATAGCACGAGCGCGTCGCGGCAGCCTTCGGTGAGGATGCTGCGCTCCAGCGCCGCGTATTCCTCCGGAGACATGGGATCGATATAGGCTTTGAGTTCTTCGTTGACGACGATGTTCATGAGGGAGGGATCGGGGAAAGGGGCGGAATTTTAGATGCGCGTGTCGTGGGGACTTGCAGCGGGCGCTCCCATTGCAGCGGCGTCGTTTCGCGGCACACGATGCGCGCGTCGGTGGAACTGCAGATGGCCACCATGTGGTCGGGGGTGGGTTGCAGTTGCAAGAAGTGCCAGTGGGGTGTGGGGTCGTCGCGCGGATCGGCGAGGGTGAATCCGATGTCGCCGGGGGTGTCGAGTGCGAAGGCGAAGCTATCGAGCGGAATCTGCAGGCCCATGCCAAGGGCCTTGATGTAGCTTTCCTTCAGGGTCCACAGTTCGAAGAAGCGATGCGGTTGCGATGCGGCCGGCAATGCATCGAGCGACTGCGCCTCGGACGGGGCAAAGTAGTGATCGACGGCTTCGAGCACGGCGGAGCGGCGGAGGTTTTCGACATCGACGCCGAGTTCGTTGTCTCGTGCAACGGCCAGCACGATGAGGCCGGTGGTGTGGCTCAGGTTGAAGTCCAGGCCGTGCGCTTCTCCATCGATGCGGGGGCGGCCGAAACTTCCGCTGGCAAAGCGCCAGTCGCACGCCTGCACCGGCGCATAGCGCGACAACACCGAGCGCACCAGCACCCGGGTCAGTAGGTAGCGATAGCGGTCGCGTGCGAAGTGGAAACGATCTTTTTGCTGCAGTTCCTGCGGCGTCAGTAGCGCGCGATAGGCGGCGTCGAGCGCGGGATCGCCGGCTTCGCCATGGGGGCAGAACCAGAGATGGATATCGCCCGCAGGCAAAGGGAGGAGAAGGTCGGCGCGGTGCATGGTGGACAGCAGCGCTTCGCCGCGATCACTTTTTTTTCAGATGCTTGCACGAAGCGAAGTGGGCTATTATCGCGACCCCCTGTGCCGGGTTCCGCGTTCTCTCGCGGATCGCTTGGCCGTCCGATCCGCCGTAGCGGATTTTCTCGGGGCTCCTCATGTCGTTTGTTTGAGTGTTGATCCGGAAGGGTCATGGAAATGCCTCAAAATCCGCCTATAAATAGCAATGATTCTTATTTCGATTTTTGCATCGAAAGTAGTAAATCGAACCTGCGGCCCGTCTCGGCTCGCCCACTGGAACTGGAGGAAGAGGTGTTGAACATGCCGTCGCCGCATTCGTCCGAGCCTTCGCTCGCGGAGGTTTTCATCACCCACCGGGCGCAGCTCTGGCGGGTCGCCCGGAAGATCGTCAACACGGCCGACCTGGCCGACGACGTCGTGCAGGACGCCTACCTGAAAATCGCCGACGGCCCATGCGTCCGCCAAGCCGACCGTCCCATCGGCTATTGCTGCCAGGTGGTGCGCAACATGGCGCTGGACTATTGCCGCCGTCACCGCGTCGAAGCCAGCTATCGCACCTTCGACGTGGACGTGGAACTCCTCGACATGCCCACCACCGCCTCCACCCCCGACCGCATGATGTGCGAGCGCCAGGTGATCACCGCGATCGACAAAGTGCTCGCCGGCCTCTCGCCCCGCACGCGCCTCGTGTTCGAGCTCTACCGCCTCGAAGGCCTCACGCAGCGCGAGATCGCGGCGCGCCTCGGCTGTGCGCTGGGCCTGGTGAACGGTCTGATCGCCGAAGCCGCCAACGCCATCAAGTCGTGCGGCCACCTGCTGCTGGAGAGCGACGCGCGCTAGCTGCGGCTTTTGCGGCTTCTACGCAGCGGGGTCGCGCCCGTTTCCCGCGAGAATGCGCGCTGGACCGGCCGGGTCCGTTCAAGACCCGGCCTCGACGGACAACGCAAGCAGCTTCACGAATGACACAGGAAACGGGCGATCCCATCTGGAACACCGCATGGGACTGGGTGCAGCGCGAGCACGACAGCGAAAGCTTCGACGAGGCCGCTCGCGCCGAAATGACGGCCTGGCTCCTCGCAGAGCCCGCGCACCGCCAGGCCTACGACAAGGCCGCTCGGCTCTGGCTCCTCGCGGGCTTCGTTCCTCCGGTCAACGACCTCGGCGACGACTTGCCCGACGACGACGCAGAGCCTCGCGCCGGCAAGTAAAACCCCCGTATCCATCGCGAACGCGCCCCCCTGCGCGCGTTCGGCACCGGCACGTCCACGGCGCTCGCCGTCCCGCCGTGAAAAATGAACAGATCGGTCTCTGAAGCGTCCTCTTGGCAGGGGCGCCGAGATCCCGTCCGGTCCGCGATCGGCTGCGGTGCGCTCCTTCTCTCTGTTTAATCACACAAGGATGCACCGATGTCGACGAGCTGTTTTGACCGCGAAGACGAGACCTTCATCGTTCTGGTCAATCACGAAGACCAGTACTCCATCTGGCCCCACTGGAAGGCTGTTCCCGGCGGATGGACCGCCGTCGAGGGCGTGCGGGGCGACAAGAAGACCGTGCTCGCCTACGTCGAGAGCCACTGGACCGACATGCGGCCCAGGTCGCTGCGCGACTGGATGCAGCAGCAAGCAGGCGCACCGGCCACGCAAACCACTGCCGGTTGATGAGCGCCCAGGTGCCCCAGGCGCCCCTTGCGCTGCTGTGCCTGCCGTGCGCGGGTGCCAGCGCCTCCATGTACCTGCGGTGGCGGCGTTTCCTGCCGCCGTGGGTCCGCATCGTGCCGGTGGAACTGCCGGGGCGGGGCGCGCGCATGGGCGAGCCTTTCATCGAAGACTTCGATGCGCTGGTCGCGCGGATCTGCGCCGAGCAGGCCGACGCGATGCGCGGCGACTTCGCGCTCTTCGGCCACAGCATGGGCGCGTTGCTCGCCCATGGCGTGGCCTGCCGGCTCCAGTCGTTGCGGCGGCCCCTGCCGCGCGCGCTGCTGGCGTCCGGCTGCCAGGCGCCTTCCCGGCGCGACCCCGGGCGTTTCGACGGCGGTGAAGATGACGCGGCGCTGACAGCCGAACTGCGCAAGCAGGGCGGCACGCCCGAAGCGGTGTTCGCGAGCGAAGAGCTCATGCGCATCACGCTCGACACGCTGCGCGCCGACCGCCGCGTCTGCCGCAGCCACGTCCACACGCCCGGCCGGCCGCCGTTGCCGCTGCCCGTCCACGCCTTCGCGGGACGCCAGGACGACATCGAGGCACCGGCCATGGCGGCCTGGTCCGAAGAGACCCGCGACGCCTTCACGCTCGACTGGTTCGAGGGCGGCCATTTCTTTCTCCGGCAACACGAGCCCGCCTTTCTCGCGGCCCTCGCACGGCGTCTGCCGACGCATCTTCATCAAGCGCCACTGCTGGCGCATCAAGGGTAGATATGACTGAACCGCTCGCGACGGAATCCGTCGGCCGGCAACCGCGTAATTTCGTGGCGCACCTGCGCGCGCTGGCCGAGCAGCGTCCGCACGACGTGTGGCTCACCGTGGTCGACGAGGTCGATGGCGTCTTGAGCGAGCAGACCTTTACCTATGCCGTCTTCGAGCGGCGCGTGCGCGCGCTCGCGGCGCGCCTGCAGCAGCAGTTCGCCAAGGGCGACCGCGCGCTCGTCATGCTGGACAACGGCGACCACTACGCGGTGAGCATGCTGGCCTGCTTCTACTGCGGCGTGATCGCGGTGCCGGTGTTCCCGCCGGAGTCCATCCGGCCGCAGCACCTGGCGCGGCTCACCGGCGTGGCAACCGATTCGCAGGCACGCTGCGTGCTCACGTCGTGCGCATTGAGCGCCGCGATGTCGGCGGCCGGCAACCAGTTCGGCGATGTGCAGATCGTCGCCGTCGATGCGGTCGACATCGCGCTCGCCGATGCCTGGCAGCCCTTCGCGCCGAGGGGCGACGACATTGCCTTCCTGCAGTACACCTCGGGCTCGACCTCGGCGCCCAAGGGCGTGATCGTCACGCACGGCAACCTGATGGCCAACGAGCAGGCGATCCAGGCCGGCATGGGCATCGGTCCGGACGACAAGTTCGTCTCCTGGGCGCCGCTCTATCACGACATGGGCCTGATCGGCGGCCTGATGCAGCCGCTCTACAGCGGCATTCCGCTGGTGCTGACGTCGCCGCGCTATTTCCTGGAGCGCCCGGTGCGCTGGCTGGAGCTGATCTCGCGCCACCGCGCCACGCTCAGCGGCGGGCCGGACTTCTCGTTCCGGCTGTGCCTGGAGCGCGTGAAGGACGCGCAGATCGCGCAGCTCGATCTCTCGAGCTGGCGCGTGGCCTACACCGGCGCCGAGCCCGTGCGCGCCGATACCGAATTCGATTTCATCGAACGCTTCGCCCCCGCGGGCTTCGATGCGGGCGCGGTCTACGCCTGCTACGGCCTCGCCGAAGCGACGCTCTTCGTGACTGGCGGAAAACGCGGCGGCGGCATGGTCGCGCGCGGCTTCGACGCCGACGGCCTTGCTGCGGGCAGGGGCGCGCCGCGCGAGGGCGGCACGCTGCTCGTGGGCTGCGGCGCGGTGGCGGTCGATCATGTGGTGGAGATCGTCGATCCCGCCACGCTGTCGGCGGTGGCCGAGCCCGGCCGCATCGGCGAGATCTGGGTGAGCGGCGCGAGCATCGGCGCCGGCTACTGGGGCAAGCCGCGCGAGTCAGCCGAGACCTTCGTCGAGCACGCGGGCCGCCGCTGGCTGCGCACCGGCGACCTGGGTTTCGTCTGCGACGGCGAGCTCTACGTCACGGGCCGCATCAAGGACCTGATCATCGTGCGCGGCCACAACATCTACCCGCAGGACATCGAGCGCGTCATCGAAGCCGAGGTGGACGCGGTGCGCAAGGGGCGCGTGGCGGTCTTCGCCGCCAATGGGCCCGATGGCGAAGGCATCGGCGCCGCGGCCGAGGTGTCGCGCAGCATGCAGAAGCTGGTGCCGCCGCAGGTGCTGGTCGAGGCGCTGAGTGCCGCGGTCAGCGAGGTGTTCGGCGAGGCGCTCTCGGCCGTGCTGCTGCTCAACCCGGGCGGCATGCCCAAGACCACCAGCGGCAAGCTGCAGCGCAGCGCCTGCCGCGCGGGCTGGCTCGATCGCAGCGCGGACGCCTACGCGATCTACGAGCGCGACGTCTTCGTCAAGGGCGGTCCTGCCGAGGCGCAGGCCGAGACACCCGTGCTCGACGAGGTCGAGCGCGCGGTCGATGCGATCTGGCGCGAGGTGCTCAAGGCACCGTCCGACAAGCCGTTTGCGCGCGACGCCCATTTCTTCACACGCGGCGGCAGCTCGCTCACCGCCACGCAGGCCGCGGCGCGCATCTCGTCGCAATGGGACATCGCCTTTCCGGCCCGCATGCTGTTCGAGAGGCCGCGGCTTTCCGAGTGCGCCGCCGCAGTCCGCGAACAGATCGCACGGGGCGCGCAGGCCGCGCACAGCCGCCCGGTTCCCATCGCCACGCTGCCCGCGGCGCGGAGGCACCAGGCGCTGCCGCTGTCCCACGCGCAGGAGCGCCAGTGGTTCCTCTGGCAGCTCGATCCGCAGAGCGCCGCGTACCACATGAGCGGTGCGCTGCGCCTGGCCGGATCGCTCGATGCCGAGGCGCTGCAAGCGGCGCTTGGCGACCTGGTCGCACGCCACGAATCGCTGCGCACCGCGTTCCACGTCGAGGCCGATGGCTCGGCCGCGCAATGGATCGCGGCCACGGGCACGCTGCCCCTGGAACTGATCGACCTGCGTGGCCTGCCCGCCGGCGAACAGGGCGCGCGATTGGCGCATGAAACCCATCGCCTCAAGTCCGCACCCTTCGACCTGGCACAGGGCCGCCTGGTTCGCGCCGCGCTGATCCGCACCGCGGACGACAGCCAGGTGCTCGCCGTGGTGATGCACCACATCGTGTCCGACGGCGCTTCGATGCAGGTGCTGATCGACGAATTGGCGGCCGGCTACGTCGCGCGCCTGCAGGGCAGCGCGGCCATGCTTGCCGCACCGCGGGTGCAGTACGCCGACTACGCCGACTACGCTGTGTGGCAGCGCGAATGGCTCGCGGCCGGCGAGGGTGAGCGCCAGCTGGCCTGGTGGCGCTCGCAGCTCGGCAAGGAGCATCCAGCGCTCGAGCTGCGCACCGACCGTCCGCGCCAGCCCGAAGCCAGCTACCGCGCGGCGCGCCATGGCTTCGAGCTGCCCGCGTCCTTGCTCGGCCAGTTGCGCGGGCTCGCGCAGGCCGACGGCGCGACGCTCTTCATGGTGCTGCTCGCGGGGCTGCAGGTGCTGCTGCACCGCCACACCGGCCAGCAGGACATCCGCATCGGCACCGCCATCGCCAACCGCAACCGCGTGGAGTTCGAGAACGTCATCGGCCTCTTCGTCAACACGCTCGTGCTGCGCAACGCCATCGACGGGCGCACGAGCCTCGCGCGTGCGCTGGCCCAGGCACGCGAAGCCGTGCTGGGCGCGCAGGCGCACCAGGACCTGCCGTTCGAGCAATTGGTGCAGGCGCTGCAGCCCGAGCGCAGCATGAGCCGCAGTCCGCTGTTCCAGGTGATGTTCAACCACCTGTTCGAAGACCATCGGGCGCTCGAGCGGCTCGGCGGCATCGCGGTGAGCGACCATGCGCTGCCGGACTTGCAGGCGCAATTCGAACTGGTGCTCGAGGCGCGCGAGCGGCCCGATGGCCGACTGAAGCTCGACCTGATCTATGCGGCCGAACTGTTCGATGCGCAGAGCATCGAGCGGATGGCGGGGCACTACGTGGCGATCCTTGGCGCGCTGGCCAGCCGCGGCGAACAGGCGGTCGGCGATGTCGACCTGCTGGATGCCTCCGAGAAGGCGCAGCTCGCGCAATGGAGCGTGAACACGCACCGCGAGCCCGGCCTGCAACCCGTACACCGTCTCATCGAAGGCCACGCCCGCTCACGGCCCGAGGCCACGGCGTTGCTGTTCGCCGATGAAGCCCTGAGCTTCTTCGAACTCAATCGAAGGTCCAACCGCCTGGCCCATCGCCTGATCGCGCTGGGCGTGGGTCCCGATGTGCTCGTGGGCATCGCGATGGAGCGCAGCGTGGAGATGGTCGTGGGCATCCTGGCCATCCTCAAGGCCGGTGGTGCTTATCTCCCGCTGGACCCCGAATACCCGACGCAGCGTTTGGCGTACATGGTCGAGGACAGTGGTATCCGATTGCTGCTGACCCACCGCGCCACGCGCGATCACATCGCTGCGCGCGAAGGCCTCACCTTCCTCGAAGTGGAGGACCTCGACCTCGCCGACGAACCCGAGACAGATCCGAATATTCCGCTGCACGGCGAGCACCTCGCCTACGTCATCTACACCTCCGGCTCCACCGGCCGCCCGAAGGGCGCAGCCATCCGCCACGATGCGCTGCACAGCTGCATGGCGTGGATGCAAAGGGTCTATGGCCTGGGCAAAGAAGACACCGTGCTGCACAAGGCCCCGTTCGGCTTCGACGTCTCGTGCTGGGAGCTGTTCTGGCCCATGACCGCCGGCGCCCGTCTGGTGGTGGCCAATCCGGGCGATCACCGCGACCCCGAGCGGCTGGTGCAGCTGATCCAGAGGCACCAGATCACCACGCTGAACTTCGTGCCGGCGATGCTGCAGGCCTTCCTCGCGCACCCGGGGATCGAGGCGAGCACGCGCCTGAAGCACATCATCTGCGGGGGTGAGGCGATGCCCTCGGAGACGCAGAAGGAAGCGCTGCAGCGCCTCGGTGGCGCGACGCTGCAGAACCTGTACGGCCCGACCGAGACCACCATCCACGTTACGCGCTGGACCTGCCGGGACGACGGGCAGGCGCTGGTGCCGATCGGGCAGCCGATCAGCGACACGCAGGGCTATGTGCTGGACGGAGATTTGAACCTCGTGCCGCGGGGCGTGGCGGGGGAGTTGTACCTGGGCGGGGTGAGTTTGGCGCGGGGCTATCTGAACAAGCCGGGGTTGAGTGCTGAGCGCTTTATCGCAGACCCGTTCGGCAGCGGTGGCAGGCTGTACCGCACGGGAGATCTCGTGCGTTGGAACGGTGAAGGTCAGATCGAGTACCTGGGCCGCATCGACCACCAGGTGAAGATCCGGGGCTTCCGCATCGAACTCGGAGAGATCGAGGCGCAGCTGCTCTCGCAGCCCGAGGTGCGCGAAGCCGTGGTGGTGGCCGGCGAAGGCCCGCTGGGCGCGCGCCTGGTGGGCTACGTTTCGGCGCACGCGGGGCGCGAGATCGGCTCGGCCGAACTGCGCCAACGTTTGGCCGAGGTGCTGCCCGACTACATGGTCCCCTCCACGGTGGTGGTGCTCGGCGCATTGCCGCTGAACGCCAACGGCAAGGTCGACCGCAAGGCGCTGCCCGAACCCGGGCTGGAGAACACGGACGCCTACGAGGCGCCGCAAGGCGAAGTGGAAGAGGCACTGGCCGCGATCTGGGCCGACGTGCTGGGCGTGGCGCGCGTGGGCCGCAACGACGGCTTCTTCGAGCTGGGCGGCCACTCGCTGCTGGCGCTGCGGCTGCTGGAGCGCGTGCGCGCGCTCGGGTGGTCGGTGCAGGTGCGCACGCTGTTCCAGCATCCGCAGCTCGCTGCGTTTGCGCAGGCCCTGATGCATGAACGACAGAGCACTGATGTGATCGTTCCCGCCAACGGCATTCCTGCCGATTGCAAGGCGATCGAACCGCGGATGGTCACCCTGATCGACCTCGATGCACCGCAGATCGCGCGCATTGAATCGGCAGTGCAGGGCGGTGCTTCCAACATCCAGGACATCTACCCGCTCGCGCCCCTGCAAGAGGGCATGCTGTTCCATCACCTGCTGCAGACCGAAGGCGATGCCTACGTCACGCCGCTGGGCCTGAGCTTCGACAGCCGCCAGCGCCTGGAGCGCTTCATCGCCAGCTTCAACCAGGTGATCGCACGCCACGACATCCTGCGCACCGCGGTGCTGTGGGAAGGATTGAAGGAGCCGGTGCAGGTGGTGCAGCGGCATGCGACGCTGAACCTGCAATGGCTGCAGGACGTGGACATGGCCTCGGATGTCGCCGCACAACTCGCGGCCTACGTCCACCCCTCGCATTACCGCATCGACGTGCGCGAGGCGCCGATGATCCGCGCGATCGCCGCGCACGACGACGCAAGCAACCGCTGGCTGCTGCAACTGCCCAGTCACCACCTGGTGCTGGACCACACGACGCTTGACCTCTTGGTCGAGGAGATCGCGCTGATCGAGCAGGGCCGGCAGGCTGAGCTTCCCGAGCCGGTGCCCTTCAGGCGCTTCGTCGCACAGGCACGGCTGGGCGTGAGCCAGGCCGAGCACGAGGCGTTCTTCCGCCGGATGCTGGGCGATGTGGACGAGCCGACGGCGCCGTTCAACCTGCTGGACGTGCAGGGCGACGGCACGCGGGTGCACGAGGCACGCCTGCGACTGGCGCCCGAACTCGCGCAGCAGGTGCGACGCGAAGCGCAGCGCCACGGGGTGGGGGCGGCGACGCTGTTTCACCTGGCGTGGGCACTGGTGCTGGGCAAGGCCACGGGCAAGGACGACGTGGTGTTCGGCACCGTGCTGTTCGGGCGCATGCAGGGTGGACAAGGCGCCGAACGCGCAGTCGGCCTTTTCATCAACACGCTGCCGCTGCGGATTCGCCTGGGTGCCCAGAGCGTGTTGCAGTGCGTGAAGCAGACGCATGAAGCGCTCACGCAACTGCTGCACCACGAGCACGCCGGACTTTCGCTGGCGCAGCGCTGCACGGCACTGCCGGGCGGAACGCCGCTCTTCTCGGCGCTGCTGAACTACCGCTTCAATCCGCGGCCGATGAAGTCGTCGAAGAACCCGCTGGGCGAAGGCATGGAAGTGCTCGGCGGCCGCGAGTTCACCAACTACCCGTTCGACATGTCGGTGGACGACCTGGGCGACGGCTTCGAGCTGGTCGCGCTGATCGACCAGGCCGTGGACGCGCAGCGCGTGTGCGGCCTGATGCACGCGGCGATCGCCGAGATCGCCCGCGCGCTTGCAACGCACCCCGCGCAGCTCGCATGCGACCTCGACCTGGTGCCCGCATCGCAGAAGCAACAGCTCGCGGCCTGGGGCGTCAACCCGCAACGCTACGACGACGCGCAGCCCGTGCACCGCCTGTTCGAGCGTCATGCGAAAGAAAGGCCCGAGGCACCCGCGCTGGTGTTCGGCGATGCAACGCTGAGCTACGCGGAGCTCAACGCGAGGGCCAACCGCCTCGCGCACCGCCTGATCGACCTGGGCGTGAAGCCCGAGCGCCGCGTGGGCATCGCGGTGGAGCGCTCCGTCGAGATGATGGTGGGCCTGCTCGCGATCCTGAAGGCCGGCGGCGCCTATGTGCCGCTGGACCCGGCATACCCGGCCGAACGCCTGGCCTACATGGTCGGCGACAGCGGCATCTCGCTGCTGCTCACGCAGTCGCACATCGCGGGGCGCCTTGCATCCGGCGGTTCGCTGCCGACGCTGGCGCTCGATACGCTCGACCTGTCTGCGGAGCCCGCGCACGATCCGCAGGTCGCGCTGCACCCGGGCGGCCTGGCCTACCTCATCTACACCTCGGGCTCCACCGGGCGGCCCAAGGGCGTCGGCATTTCGCACGGCGCGCTGGTGCAGCATGCGCAGGAATCGATCCGGTTCTTCGGCCTCGTGCCGTCGGACCGCATGCTGCAGTTCTCGACGCTGAACTTCGACGGCTTCATCGAGCAGACCTTCCCGCCGCTCGCAGCGGGCGCCGCCATCGTGTTGCGCGGTCCCGCGCTGTGGGACAGCGAGACCTTCTACCGCGAACTCATCGACAAGCGCATCAGCGTGGCCGACCTCACCACGGCCTACTGGCTGCTGCTCGCGCAAGATTTCGCGCGCCATGGCGAGCGCCCGTACGGCGCGCTGCGGCAGGTCCATGCGGGCGGCGAGGCGATGCCGCCCGAAGGGCTCAATGCCTGGCGCCAGGCGGGGCTCGCGCACATCGCGCTGCTCAATACCTACGGACCGACCGAAGCGACGGTCACAGCGTCGGTGCTCGATTGCGCGCCCTATTTGCAGGTGCGCGACGAAAGCGTGCCGCTGCGCATGCCTATTGGCGTGCCGCTGGCGGGCCGCGCATTGCGCGTGGTCGGCCCCGACTTCAGCCTGGTGCCGCAGGGCGCGGCGGGCGAGCTGTGCATCGGCGGCGCGCTGCTGGCGCGTGGCTATCTCGGCCGGCCCGGGTTGAGCGCCGAGCGCTTCGTGGCGGACCCGTTCGACGACAAGGGCGGGCGGCTCTATCGCACGGGCGATCTGGTCCGCTGGAACGAGCAGGGCCAGCTGGAGTACCTGGGCCGCATCGACCACCAGGTGAAGATCCGGGGCTTCCGCATCGAGCTCGGAGAGATCGAGGCGCAGCTGCTCTCGCAGCCCGAGGTGCGCGAAGCCGTGGTGGTGGCCGGCGAGGGCCCGCTGGGCGCGCGCCTGGTGGGCTACGTCTCGGCGCACGCGGGGCGCGAGATCGGCTCGGCCGAACTGCGCCAACGCCTGGGCGAAGTGCTGCCCGACTACATGGTCCCCTCCACGGTGGTGGTGCTCGGCGCACTGCCGCTGAACGCCAACGGCAAGGTCGACCGCAAGGCGCTGCCCGAACCCGGGCTGGAGAACACGGACGCCTACGAGGCACCGCAAGGCGAAGTGGAAGAGGCACTGGCCGCGATCTGGGCCGACGTGCTGGGCGTGGCGCGCGTGGGCCGCAACGACGGCTTCTTCGAGCTGGGCGGCCACTCGCTGCTGGCGCTGCGGCTGCTGGAGCGCGTGCGCGCGCTGGGCTGGTCGGTGCAGGTGCGCACGCTGTTCCAGCATCCGCAACTCGCTGCGTTTGCGCAGGCATTGGTGCAAGGGGCTGATGGCCCGAGGGACCGCGAAGTCATCGTCCCGCCCAACGGCATCCCCGCCGATTGCAAGGCGATCGAACCGCAGATGGTCACCCTGATCGACCTCGATGCACCGCAGATCGCGCGCATCGAATCGGCGGTGCAGGGCGGTGCAATCAACATCCAGGACATCTACCCGCTGGCCCCTTTGCAAGAGGGCATGCTGTTCCACCACCTGCTGCAGACGGAAGGCGATGCTTACGTCACGCCGCTGGGCCTGAGCTTCGACAGCCGCCAGCGCCTGGAGCGCTTCATCGCCAGCTTCAACCAGGTGATCGCACGTCACGACATCCTGCGCACCGCGGTGCTGTGGGAAGGGTTGAAGGAGCCGGTGCAGGTGGTGCAGCGGCATGCGACGCTGAACCTGCAGTGGCTGCAGGACGTGGACATGGCCTCGGACGTCGCAGGCCGACTCGCGGCCCACGTCCACCCCTCGCACTACCGCATCGACGTGCGCGAGGCGCCGATGATCCGCGCCATCGCCGCGCACGACGACGCGAGCGACCGATGGCTGCTGCAACTGCCCAGCCACCACCTGGTGCTGGATCACACGACGCTGGACCTGCTGGTCGAGGAGATCGCGCTGATCGAGCAGGGCCGCGAAGCCGAGCTGCCCGAGCCGGTGCCCTTCAGGCGCTTCGTGGCGCAGGCGCGCCTGGGCGTGAGCCAGGCCGAGCACGAGGCGTTCTTCCGGCGGATGCTGGGCGATGTGGACGAGCCGACGGCGCCGTTCAACCTGCTGGACGTGCAGGGCGACGGCACGCGGGTGCGCGAGGCCAAGCTCAGGCTGGCGCCGGAACTGGCGCAGCGGGTGCGGCGCGAGGCGCAGCGCCACGGGGTGGGGGCCGCGACGCTGTTCCACCTGGCATGGGCGCTGGTGCTGGGCAAGGCCACGGGCAAGGACGACGTGGTGTTCGGCACCGTGCTGTTCGGGCGCATGCAGGGCGGCCAGGGCACGGACCGGGCCTGGGGCATGTTCATCAACACGCTGCCGGTGCGCGTGAAGCTGGGCGCGCGCGATGTGGCGCACTGCGTGAAGCAGACACACGACGCGCTCACGCAGCTGCTGCACCACGAGCACGCGAGCCTCGCGCTGGCGCAGCGCTGCACGGCGCTGCCGGGCGGCGCGCCGCTGTTCTCGGCGCTGCTGAACTACCGCTACACGCAGGAGCAGGCCGAGGGCACGCTGCTGCTCGAAGGTATGGAAGTGCTCGGTGCCGACGAGCGCACGAACTACCCGCTCACCCTGTCGATCGACGACCTGGGCGAGGGCTTCGAGCTCGTGGCGCAGATCCACGAGCCGGTGGGGGCCGCGTATGTCTGCGGGCTGGTGCATTCGGCGCTGGAAGGGATCGTCGATGCGCTGGCGAAGCCGGTCGCGCGGCCGGTCTGCGAGATCGATCCGATGCCCGCGCAGGAGAAGCAGCAGCTCGCGGCGTGGAGCGCGCGCGTGCAAGACCGTGGCGATGCGGAACCCCTGCACCGTCTGATCGAACGCCAGGCTGCGTTGCACCCGGAGGCGCCCGCGTTGTCTTTCGAAGCACAGACGCTCGGCTACGGCGAGCTCAACCGCAGGGCCAATCGGCTGGCGCATCACCTGATCGAACTGGGCGTGCGTCCCGAGAGCCGCGTGGGCGTGGCGGTGGAACGCGGCATCGAGCTCGTGGTGGCGCTGCTGGGCATCCTGAAGGCCGGCGGTGCGTATGTGCCGCTCGATCCCGAATACCCGGCCGACCGCATCGCCTACATGGTGGAAGACAGCCGCCTTTCGCTGGTGCTCACCCAGAGCCACCTACAGGATTCGGTCGCGCTGCCCGCCGGCGTGGCCGTGCTGCCGCTGGATACCACGGACTTCAGCAATTACCCCGACACGAATCCGAGCGTGGCGCTGAGCCCGGACAACCTCGCCTACGTGATCTACACCTCCGGCTCCACCGGACGGCCCAAGGGCGCCCAACTGTGCCATCGCAACGTAACGCGCCTGCTCAGTCAGACCGAATCGTGGTTCCACTTCGGCCCCGAGGACGTGTGGACCCTGTTCCACTCCTACGCCTTCGACTTCTCGGTGTGGGAGATCTTCGGGGCGCTGTGCACCGGCGGCAAGCTGGTGGTGGTGCCCTACTGGGTCAGCCGCTCGCCGGAAGACTTCCTGCAGCTGCTGCGCACACAGCGCGTGACAGTGCTCAACCAGACACCCTCGGCCTTCGGCCAGCTGGCCAGCCTGCCGCAGGCGCTGTCGGAACCACTGGCACTTCGCGTCGTGATCTTCGGCGGCGAAGCGCTCGAGCCGCAGCGCTTGCGCTTATGGATCGAACACCACGGCGACCAGCAGCCGCAACTGGTCAACATGTACGGCATCACCGAGACCACGGTGCACGTGACCTACCGGCGCATCACCGCCGCGGACATCGGCCCGCAGCGCAGCCCCGTGGGCATCGCGATTCCCGACCTGGGCCTGCGCGTGCTCGATGCGCAGCTCAACGCGGTGCCGCTGGGCGTGGCGGGCGAGCTGCACGTCTCGGGCGAAGGCTTGGCGCGCGGGTACCTCAACCGTGCCGGCCTTACGGCCGAGCGCTTCATCGCGGCCGAGGACGGCAGCCGCCTGTACCGCACCGGCGACTTGGTGCGCTGGAACGCGCAGGGCCAACTGGACTACCTGGGGCGCATCGACCACCAGGTGAAGGTGCGGGGCTTCCGCATCGAGCTGGGCGAGATCGAGGCGCAGCTGCTGGCGCAGCCCGAGGTGCGCGAGGCGACGGTCATCGCGCGCGAGCAGGCGGGCGCGACGATGCTGGTGGCGTACCTGTCGGGGCAGGCAGACCGCGCGATTGACGTGCCGGGCCTGCGTGCGCGGCTGGGCGCGGTGCTGCCCGACTACATGGTGCCGGCCGCCTTCGTGGTGCTGGCGACCTTGCCGCTGAACGCCAACGGCAAGGTGGACCGCAAGGCGCTGCCCGAGCCCGAGCGGGCCAGCGAGCGGGCCTATGAGGCGCCGCAGGGGGGGATCGAGACGGCCCTCGCAGCCATCTGGTGCGAGGTGCTGGGCATGGCGCGCGTCGGCCGCCACGACGATTTCTTCGAGCTCGGCGGCCACTCGCTGATGTCCGTGCAGATGGTGGCCCGCGTCGAGAGCGCGATGCATGCGCAGCTGTCGATCAAGGACATCTTCCAGCACCCGACCCTGGGCGGCATGGCCGCCCTGATCACCGGTGCCGGCCAGAGAAAGCCGCTCGCCGATGCCCTCTCCGATATCGATGCCTTCATGGACAGCATGGAAGAAGCTGCATGAACCCCGGCAACGCGAAGCCAACGTACGGATCACATCCCAGATGACCACCCCCAGTCCCGTTCCCGCCACCACCCATGACCAGATCGGCAAGCGCTTCTCGCGGCTGAACGCGGCGCAGCGCCGCGCGGTGTACCAGAAGATCCGCGCCGAGGGCTTCACCATCGGCCAGTTTCCGATCACCCCGCGCGAAGAGGCCGCGCAGGCGGCCTGCGCGCCGTCGTATGCGCAGATGCGCCAATGGTTCCTGTGGCAACTGGAGCCGGGCAGTTCGGCGTACCACGTCTCGGGGGGCCTCCAGCTCGAAGGGCGGCTCGATGTCGAGGCGCTGGAGGCGAGCTTCGCCGCGCTGGTCGCGCGCCATGAATCGCTGCGCACGGTGTTCGCGGCCGATGCGCAAGGCGTGGTCGAGCAGCGCGTGTTGCCGGACGCGGGATTCGACATCTCCTTCGTCGATCTCGCAGCCCTGGATGGCGCGCAGCGCGAGGCACGCACCGCCGAGGAAGCGCGGCGCATCTGCGACACGCCTTTCGACCTGACCGCCGGCCCGCTGCTGCGCGTCGGGCTCGTCCGCCTCGGCGCGAACGAACACGTGCTGGTCGTGGTGATGCACCACATCGTGTCCGACGGCTGGTCGATGCGCGTCGTGGTGGACGAGTTCGTCGCGCAGTACCGGGCGCGCGTCGAGGGCCAGGTGCCGGCGCTCGCGCCGCTGCCGATCCAGTACGCCGACTACGCGCTGTGGCAGCGGCACTGGCTCGAAGCCGGCGAGAAAGACCGCCAGCTGGAACACTGGAAGGCGCAGCTGGGGGCTGCCCATCCGGTGCTGCAACTGCCGACGGACCATCCGCGCCGCGCCGACGGCAAGTACCGCGCCGCGCGCCACGACATCGCGCTCACGCCGGCACTGGCCGCGTCGCTTCGCAAGCGGGCGCAGGCCGAGGGCGCCACGCTCTTCATGGTGCTGCTCACGGGTTTCCAGGTGCTGCTGCACCGCTATACCGCGCAGCCCGACATCCGCGTGGGCGTGCCGATCGCCAACCGCCACCGCGTGGAGTCCGAAGGCGTCATCGGCTTCTTCGTCAACACCCAGGTGCTGCGCAACGAGCTCGATGGCCGCACCAGCCTGCGGCAGGCGCTCTCGCACACCCGCGAGGCGGCGCTGGGTGCGCAGGCGCACCAGGACCTGCCGTTCGAGCAGCTGGTCGAGGCCCTGCAGCCCGAGCGCAGCCTGAGCACGGCGCCGCTGTTCCAGGTGATGTTCAACCACCAGCGGCAGGACCACGGCGCCCTCGAAAACCTGCCCGGCCTCGCGCTGCAGGACTACGCGCTGGGCGAGCAGCCGGCGCATTTCGAGCTGACGCTCAGCGGCACCGAGGACGGCGCGGGCCAGGTGCGGCTGAACTTCGACTACGCGCGCGAGCTGTTCGATGCACAGACGCTCGAACACATGGCGGCGCACTACGTCGCCGTGCTGGTCGCGCTTGCGGAGCGCCCCGACGCCCGTATTGGCGACCTGGACCTGCTGGCCGCCGGCGAAACGCGCCAGCTCGTGCAATGGGGCGTCAACCTGCGCTCCGACGGCAACGCCGAGCCGGTGCACCGCCTCATGGCGCGGCATGCGAAAGAGCGCCCCGACGCCACCGCGCTGATCTTCGGCGACCGCACGATGAGCTACGGCGAACTCGACCGCCGCGCCAACCGCCTGGCGAACCGGCTGGTCGCGCTCGGCGTGAAGCCGGAGACCCGCGTGGGCATCGCGGTGGAGCGTTCGATGGAGATGGTGGTGGGCCTCGTCGCCATCCTGAAGGCGGGTGGCGCCTACGTGCCGATGGACACCGAGTACCCGGTGGACCGGCTGGCCTACATGGTCGAGGACAGCGGCATCGCGCTCCTGGTGACGCAAAGCCATCTGCGCGCGCGCGTGCCGGTGAACGCCGGCGTGCAGGTGCTCGAGCTGGACACCGCGGACCTCGACGGCGAGAGCGCCTTCGCACCCGAGGTGCCGGTGCACGCCGGCAACCTCGCCTACATCATCTACACCTCCGGTTCCACCGGCATGCCCAAGGGCGTGATGGTCGCGCACGGGCCCTTCGCCGCGCATTGCGTCGACACGGCCGTGCTCTACGAGATGGGGCCGCGTTCGCGCGAGCTGCATTTCCTGTCGTTCTCGTTCGACGGCGCGCACGAGCGGCTTTTCACCGCGCTGGGCTGCGGCGCCTCGCTGCTGCTGCGCGACGCCTCGCTCTGGACCGCCGAGCAGACGCTCGATGCCATGGCGCACCACGGCGTGACCAACGCCGGCTTTCCGCCGGTCTACTTGCGCCAGCTGGCCGACTGGGCCCGCGACACCGGCCGCTGCCCGCCGGTGCAGCTGTATTCGTTCGGCGGCGAGGCGATGTCGCGCGAGAGCTTCGACGCGGTGCGCCGGTACCTCAAGCCGAAGATCCTCATCAACGGCTACGGGCCGACCGAGGCCGTGGTGACGCCGATGCTGTGGAAGGTGGCC
The DNA here is from genome assembly GCF_979257995.1 of Variovorax sp. AC194. NCBI lineage: Bacteria > Pseudomonadati > Pseudomonadota > Betaproteobacteria > Burkholderiales > Comamonadaceae > Variovorax > Variovorax sp. AC194. The sequence continues at coordinate 2,309,877 of NZ_OZ409823.1, forward strand.
GCCGATGCGAGCTTCACCGAAGGCTATGCGCCCATCGGCCGGCCCGTGGAAGGCCGCAAGGCCTATGTGCTGGACGGCGACCTCAACCGCGTGCCGCGCAACGTGGCCGGTGAGCTGTACCTGGGCGGCACGGGCCTCGCCCGCGGTTACCTGCAGCGCGCGGGGCTGAGCGCCGAGCGCTTCGTGGCCGACCCGTTCGACGAGACACCCGAAGGGGGCGGCCGCCTCTACCGCACCGGCGACTGGGTGCGCTGGCGCGAAGACGGCCAGCTCGAATACCTGGGCCGCATCGATCACCAGGTGAAGGTGCGGGGCTTCCGCATCGAGCTGGGCGAAATCGAGGCGCTGCTGCTCGCGCAGCCCGAGGTGCGCCAGGCCGTCGCGGTTGCCGTGAACGCCGTGAGCGCCGTGAACGCCGCCAACGGGCCGAACGGCACGCGACTGGTGGGCTACGTGTCGCCCCGCGCCGGCGCGCGTGCGGATGCGGCCGTGCTCAGGGAGCGGCTCGCGCGCGCGCTGCCCGACTACATGGTGCCCGCGGTGATCATGGTGACCGACACGCTGCCGCTCGCACCGAGCGGCAAGGTCGACCGGCATGCGCTGCCCGAGCCGGCGGCCGAAGCGGCGCGCGCCTACGAGGCGCCGCAGGGTGCCGCCGAAGAGGCGCTCGCGAAAGTCTGGTGCGAGGTGCTGGGCCTTGCGCAGGTCGGGCGCAACGACAACTTCTTCGAGCTCGGCGGCGACTCGATCCTGAGCCTGCAGATCGTCGCGCGGCTGCGCCTGGCGGGCTGGAAGTCCACGCCCAAGCAGATCTTCGAGCGCCAGACGGTGGCGCTGCTCGCGGGCGCGATCGAGCCGGCGGGCGATGTGAAACGGCCGGCTGCAAGCGCCGCGGAAGGCGCCGTGCCGCTGCTGCCGTTCCAGCGCGAGTTCTTCGAGATGGCGATGCCCGCGCGACACCACTGGAACCAGTCGGTGCTGCTGCAAAGCCGCGAGCCGCTGCAGCTGCCGGCCTTGCGCCAGGCGCTGCGCGCCGTGGTGCAGCACCACGACGGCCTGCGCCTGCGCTTTCGCCAGGACGCTCAGGGCGACTGGCAGCAAGGCTACGAAACCGTGTCCGACAACGAACTGCACGAGTTGCTCTGGGTGCGCCGCGCGGCCGATGCCGCGCAGCTCGAAGCGCTGTGCGACGAGGCGCAGCGCAGTCTCGACCTCGCGCGCGGCTCGCTGATCCGCGCGCTGGCCGTCGAGCTGCCGGGCGGCCAGGCGAGGCTGCTGCTGGCGATCCATCACCTGGTGGTCGATGGCGTGTCGTGGCGCGTGCTGCTCGAAGACCTGCAGCTGGCGTACCGCCAGGGCCTCGTGGGCTCGCCCATCGTGCTGCCGGAGAAGACGAGCAGCTACAAGGACTGGTCGCTCGCCCTGCAGGGCTACGCGGCGGATCATGCCGACGAGCTGGACCACTGGCGCACGCTGGCGCAGGTGCCGGCGGCATTGCCCTGCGCGCATCCGCAGGCATCAAACGCCGTCAAGGACCAGCAGACCATCGAGCTGCAGCTCGACCGGGCCACCACCGAAGCCTTCCTGAAGGACGCGCCCGCGGCCTACCGCACGCAGGCCAACGACCTGCTGCTCACGGCGCTCGGCCGCGCGCTGTGCGTGTGGGGCGGGCATTCGCAAGTCCTGGTGGATCTCGAAGGCCACGGCCGCGAGGACCTCTTCGCGCACATCGACCTGTCGCGCACCGTCGGCTGGTTCACCGCGCTGTTCCCGGTGGCGCTCGCGCCGCAGGGCGAGATCGGCGAGGCCGTCAAGCGCGTGAAGGAGAGCCTGCGCCGCGTTCCCAACAAGGGCGTGGGCCACGGCGTGTTCAAGCATGCGGGCGATGCCGCGCAGCGCAAGGCGCTGCGGGCGCTGCCGAAGGCGCAGGTGGTGTTCAATTACCTGGGCCAGTTCGACGGCGCTTTCCGTGACGATGCGGGAGAAGGCGCGCAGTGGACTCCCGCGCGGGAAGAGGGCGGCGCGCAGGTGGACGACGGCGCACCGCTTACGCACGAGTTTTCGGTCAACGGCCAGGTGTTCGACGGCCAACTGCGGCTGAGCGTGAGCTTCAGCCGCGCGCGCCACGATGCCGAAGCAGTGCTGGGTTGGGCGCGGCGCTTCCAGGAGGAACTCGAGGCATTGGTGCGCCACTGCGCAGGCGGGCCCCTCGGCGTGACGCCCTCGGACTTTCCGCTGGCCAGGCTCGACCAGCAGGCGCTCGACGCGTTGCCGGTGGCGGCCGCGCGCCTGGCGGACCTGTATCCGCTGTCGCCGATGCAGTCGGGCATGCTGTTCCAGACGCTGCTCGAGCAGGGCGGCGGGGCTTATCAGAACCAGCTGCGGCTCGATTTCAAAGACCTCGACGCCGCGCGTTTCCGCGCGGCCTGGGAGGCCGTGTTCAAGCGCCATGACGTGCTGCGCACCGGCTTCCTGCAGCGCGAAGGGCGTCCGCTGCAATGGATCGACCGCCACGCGCAACTGCCGTGGCGCGAAGAAGACTGGCGCGAGCGGAACCCGTCGTGCGAGGACATGGCCGCGCTGGCGCAGGCCGAGCAGTCGCGCGGCTTCGCGTTGGCGGAGGCGCCGCTCGCGCGCTTCGTGCTCGTGCGCACCGGCGCGCGCAGCCATCATTTCATCTGGACGGTGCACCACCTGCTGCTGGACGGCTGGAGCACCTCGCAGCTGCTGGGCGAAGTGCTGCGCCACTACGGCGGCCAGGCGCTGCCCGCGCTCGCGGGCCGCTACCGCGACTACATCGGTTGGCTGCAGGCCCAGGACGCCGCGGCCAGCGAAGCGCACTGGCGCCGCGAGGCGAGCCGCCTCGAAGGCCCGACGCGGCTGGTCGATGCGTTGCCCAAGCCAGCCGTCGCAGGGACCGGCTACGACAACCTGCGCCACGCGTTCGATGCCGAGGCCACCGGGCGGTTCGTGGCGTTCGCCAAGCGCGAGCGCGTCACGATGAACACGCTGGTGCAGGCGGCCTGGGCGCTGCTGCTGCAACGCTACAGCGGGCAGCGCGCGGTCGCCTTCGGCTCGACCGTGTCCGGTCGCCCCGGCGAACTGGCGGGCGTGGAGCAGCTGGTGGGCCTCTTCATCAACACGCTGCCGGTGATCTGCACGCCGCAGCCCGGCCAGGCCGTGGGTGACTGGCTGCGCGAGCTGCAGGCGCAGAACCTGGACGTGCGCGAGCACGAGCACACGCCGCTCTACGAGATCCAGCGCTGGGCGGGCTCCGCGGGGCCGGGGCTGTTCGACACCATCGTGGTGTTCGAGAACTACCCGGCCGACCAGGCGCTGCGCGAGAACATGCCGGGCGGCATGACGGTCGACGTGATCGGCCAGCACGAGGAGACCCACTATCCGATGACGGTGAAGGTGGTGCTCTCGCCCGCGCTGGTGCTGCAGTTCAACCACGACCGGGCGGTGATCGGCGAGCGCGAGGCCGCGGCCATTGCGCGGCACATGAGCCAGTTGCTCGAAGGCCTGGTTGCGGATTCGTCGCGTGCGCTGGGCACGCTGGAACTGCTGGACGATGCGGAGCAGGCGCAGTTGCAGCAGTGGGGCGCCAAGGCCGATGGCCGAGAAGATGCGGACGAGGCGACGCTGTTGCACCGTCTGGTCGAACGTCAGGCTGCGCTGCACCCGGAGGCGCCCGCGCTGTCCTTCGAGACACAGACGCTCGGCTACGGCGAACTCAACCGCCGGGCCAATCGGCTGGCGCATCACCTGATCTCGCTGGGCGTGCGTCCCGAGACCCGCGTGGGCGTGGCGCTGGAGCGCGGCATCGAGCTCGTGGTGGCCTTGCTGGGCATCCTGAAGGCCGGCGGCGCATATGTGCCGCTCGATCCCGAATACCCGGCCGACCGCATCGCCTACATGGTGGAAGACAGCCGCCTGTCGCTGGTGCTCACCCAGAGCCACCTGCAGGATTCCGTCGCGCTGCCCGCCGGCGTGGCCGTGCTGCCGCTGGACACCACGGACTTCAGCAATTACCCCGACACGAATCCGAGCGTGGCGCTGAGCGCGGACAACCTCGCCTACGTGATCTACACCTCCGGCTCGACCGGCCGCCCCAAGGGCGCCCAGCTGTGCCACCGCAACGTGACGCGCCTGCTGTCGCAGACGGACGCATGGTTTCACTTCGGCCCCGAGGACGTATGGACCCTGTTCCACTCCTACGCCTTCGACTTCTCGGTGTGGGAGATATTCGGCGCGCTGTGCACCGGCGGCAAGTTGGTGGTGGTGCCCTACTGGGTCAGCCGCTCGCCGGAAGACTTCCTGCAGCTGCTGCGCACGCAGCGCGTGACGGTGCTCAACCAGACGCCCTCGGCCTTCGGCCAGCTGGCCAGCCTGCCGCAGGCACTGTCGGAGCCGCTGGCACTTCGCGTCGTGATCTTCGGCGGCGAAGCACTCGAGCCGCAGCGCTTGCGCACATGGATCGAGCACCACGGCGACCAGCAGCCGCAACTGGTCAACATGTACGGCATCACCGAGACCACGGTGCACGTGACCTACCGTCGCATCACCGCCGCGGACATCGGCCCGCAGCGCAGCCCCGTGGGCATCGCGATCCCCGACCTGGGCCTGCGCGTGCTCGATGCGCAGCTCAACGCGGTGCCGCTGGGCGTGGCGGGCGAGCTGCACGTCTCGGGCGAAGGCTTGGCGCGCGGGTACCTCAACCGTGCCGGCCTCACTGCCGAGCGCTTCATCGCGGCCGAGGACGGCAGCCGCCTGTACCGCACCGGCGACCTGGTGCGGTGGAACGAACAGGGCCAACTGGACTACCTGGGGCGCATCGACCACCAGGTGAAGGTGCGGGGCTTCCGCATCGAGCTGGGGGAGATCGAGGCGCAACTGCTGGCGCAGCCCGAGGTGCGCGAGGCGACGGTCATCGCGCGCGAGCAGGCGGGCGCGACGATGCTGGTGGCGTACCTGTCGGCGCAGGCACATCACGCGATCGACACGCCGGGCCTGCGCGCGCGGCTGGGCGAAGTGCTGCCCGACTACATGGTGCCGGCCGCCTTCGTGGTGTTGCCGACCTTGCCGCTGAACGCCAACGGCAAGGTGGACCGCAAGGCGCTGCCCGAACCCGAGCGGGCCAGCGAGCGAGCCTATGAGGCGCCGCAGGGTGAGATCGAAGTGGCCCTCGCAGCCGCGTGGGCCGACGTGCTCGAAGTCGCGAAGGTCGGCCGTCACGACGACTTCTTCGAGCTCGGCGGGCATTCGCTGTCGGTGCTCAGCGTACAGACGCGCATGCAAAGGCAGTTCTCGTCGATGCAGGTGCCGCTGAAGGTGTACTTCGAGCATCCGACGCTGGCCGCGCTCGCGCAGGCGCTGCAGGCGATGTCGCGCACGGTGGAAAAGGAAGAGGCCACGGATCTTGCGCAGATGGCCGCGTTGCTCGCAGAGCTGGAGGATTGATGCAGATCGAAAAACAGGCCATTGCAGACCGCTTCGCACGGCTGCCGCGGGACAAGCAGAAGATTTTTCTCGATGCGTTGCGCAAGCAGGGCGTGGATTTCGCGCGGCTGCCGATCGTGCCGGCCGCCGGCGCGCAGGACGCGGCGGCGCTGTCGTATGCGCAGCTGCGCCAGTGGTTCCTCTGGGAGCTGGACCCCGCAAGCACGGCGTACCACATCAACGGCGCGCTGAAGCTGCGCGGCGCGCTCGACGTGGCGGCGCTGAAGGCGAGCTTCGCGGCGCTGGTGGCGCGCCATGCGTCGCTGCGCACCGTGTTCCGTCCCGACGGGCAGGGGCTGAGCGCGCAGCGGATTCTGGAGCGCATCGATTTCGACATCGAGACGATCGACCTGCAAGGCCTCGCGCCGCAGGCCGCGGAGGACGGCGCGCGCGAAGCGGCGCAGCGCCTGACCGACACGCCCTTCGACCTCACGCGCGGCCCGCTGCTGCGCGTGGGGCTGCTGCGGCTGGCGGCCGACGTGCATGTGCTGGTGGTGGTGATGCATCACATCGTCTCGGATGGCTGGTCCAAGCAGATCCTGGTGGACGAGTTCATGCAGCAGTACCGCGCGCGCGTGCGCGGCGAGACGCCCGCGATGGCGCCGCTGCCGGTGCGCTATGCCGACTACGCCGCGTGGCAGCGCAACTGGCTCGAGGCGGGCGAGAAGGAGAGACAGCTCGCCTACTGGACCGAGCGGCTGGGCACCGCCAACCCGGTGCTGCAACTGCCGACGGACCGCAGCCGCCGGCCCGACGGCCGCTACCAGGCGGCGGGGCACACCGTCGAGCTGTCGCGCGAACTCGTGCAGCAGCTGCACCAGCTCGCGCACGGCAACGGCGCAACACTTTTCATGGTGCTGCTCGCGGGCTTCCAGGTGCTGCTGCATCGCCACAGCGGCGAGCGCGACATCCGCGTGGGCGTGCCGGTGGCGAACCGCACGCGCGCGGAGATCGAGGGCGTGATCGGCTTCTTCGTCAACACGCAGGTGCAGCGCAACGTGATGGACAGCCGCACGCCGCTGTCGAAGGTGCTGGCGCAGACCAAGGAGGCGGCGCTGGGCGCGCAGGCGCACCAGGACCTGCCGTTCGAACAACTGGTGGAGGCCCTGAGGCCCGACCGCAGCCTGAGCGTGAGCCCGCTGTTCCAGGTGGTGTTCAACCACGAGCGGATCGATGGGCGGGCCTTTGCGCAACTGCCGGGGATCGAGGTCGAGGGTTATGCGCTCGGCGATCCGGCGGCGCAGTTCGAGCTGGTGCTCAACACGAGCGAGGATGCGGACGGACGGGTGAATGCGCTCTTTGCGTATGCGGCCGAGCTGTTCGATGCCGAGAGCATCGAGCGGATGGCGGGGCACTACGTTTCGATCCTGGGCGCGCTGGCCAGCCGCGGCGAACAGGCCGTCGGCGATGTCGATCTGTTGGGTGCCTCCGAGAAGGCGCAGCTCGCGCAGTGGAGCGTGAACACGCATCGCGAGCCCGGCTTGCAACCTGTGCACTGCCTCATCGAGGGCCATGCCAGTTCACAGCCCGGGGCTACGGCGTTGCTGTTCGCCGATGAAGCCCTGAGCTTTGCCGAACTCAACCGCCGCGCCAACCGCCTGGCCCATCGGCTGATCGCGCTGGGCGTGGGTCCCGATGTGCTCGTGGGCATCGCGATGGAGCGCAGCGTGGAGATGGTCGTGGGCATCCTGGCCATCCTCAAGGCCGGTGGTGCTTATCTCCCGCTGGACCCCGAATACCCGACGCAGCGTTTGGCCTACATGGTCGAGGACAGCGGCATCGAACTGCTGCTGACCCACCGCGCCACGCGCGATCACATCGCTGCGCGCGAAGGCCTCACCTTCCTCGAAGTGGCAGACCTCGACCTCGCCAATGAACCCGAGAGCGATCCGCAGGTTGCCCTGCACGGCGAACACCTTGCCTACGTCATCTACACCTCCGGCTCCACCGGCCGCCCCAAGGGCGCAGCCATCCGCCACGATGCGCTGCACAGCTGCATGGCGTGGATGCAGCGCGTTTACGGCCTCGGCCGCGAAGACACGGTTCTGCACAAGGCCCCGTTCGGCTTCGACGTCTCGTGCTGGGAGCTGTTCTGGCCCATGACCGCCGGCGCCCGTCTGGTGGTGGCCAATCCGGGCGATCACCGCGATCCCGAGCGGCTGGTGCAGCTGATCCAACGCCACCAGATCACCACGCTGAACTTCGTTCCGGCGATGCTGCAGGCGTTCCTCGCGCACCCGGGGATCGAGGCGAGCACGCGCCTGAAGCACATCATCTGCGGGGGCGAGGCCATGCCCTCGGAGACGCAGAAGGAAGCCTTGCAGCGCCTCGGAGGCGCGACGCTGCAGAACCTGTACGGCCCGACCGAGACCACCATCCACGTCACGCGCTGGACCTGCAGGGACGATGGGCAGGCGCTGGTGCCGATCGGGCAGCCGATCAGCGACACGCAGGGCTATGTGCTCGATGGAGAACTGAACCTCGTGCCACGAGGGGTCGCAGGAGAGCTGTACCTCGGAGGCGTGAGCCTTGCGCGCGGTTACCTGAACAAGCCCGGCTTGAGCGCAGAGCGCTTCGTTGCAGACCCGTTGGGCAGCGGCGGCAGGCTGTACCGCACGGGCGATCTCGTGCGATGGAACGAGCAGGGCCAGCTGGAATACCTGGGCCGCATCGACCACCAGGTGAAGATCCGGGGCTTCCGCATCGAACTCGGGGAGATCGAGGCGCAGCTGCTGTCGCAGCCTGAGGTGCGCGAAGCGGTCGTGGTGGCCCGGCAGGCGTCAGGCGGCGGCCGCGCCTCGCTCGTGGGCTACGTCGCGGCGCATGCCGGGCAGGTCGCCGACAGCGTCGTCTTGCGCGAGCGCCTGGGGCGCGTGCTGCCCGACTACATGGTGCCGCGCGCCATCGTCACGCTGCCTTCGCTGCCGCTGAACGCCAACGGCAAGGTCGACCGCAGCGCGCTGCCCGATCCCGAAGCGCTCGGGCGCGAACGCGCGTTCGATGCGCCGCAGGGCGAGGCCGAAGAGGCGCTGGCGGGCATCTGGCGCGAGGTGCTGGGCGTGGCGCGCGTGGCGCGCGACGACAACTTCTTCGAGCTGGGCGGCGATTCGATCCTGAGCCTCAAGCTCATCGCCAAGGTCCGCCAGCAACTGCCGGGCGGCAGCCAGTTGGGCCTGGCCGACGTGATGCAGGCGGGCAGCCTCGCCGCGCTGGCCGACCGGTTGCAGCAGCGCCTGGGCGATTCGCACCACGCGGTCTGCCTCAATGCGGGCGGTACCGGCGGTGAGGGCGGTGCGGGCGTGCCGCTGTTCTGCATGCCGGGGCTGATCGTCAACACGCGCGAGTTCCAGGTGCTGGCGCGCGCGCTCGAGAGCGACCGGCCGGTGTACGGCTTCGTGAGCCACGTCTACACCGCCAAGCGCTGGCGCGGTTTCGCGATCCGCGAGCTGGCGGCCGAGTACGCGGACTTCATCCTCGCGACGGCCACCGGCGGGCGCTGCGCGCTGCTGGGCTGGTCGCTCGGCGGCGATCTGGCCTTCGAGGTCGCGCGGCAGCTGGAAGGGCGCATCGAGGTCGCATTCATCGGCGCGGTGGACGTGTTCGAGACCGAGCCGATGGTTCCCGCCGGCACGCTCACGGCAGCGCAGCGCGCGCGGGCCGACGAGGCGCTGGCCGAGTGGCTCGCGCGCTCGGAGATGGCCGCGCAGTGGAAGGCGCTGATGGCGCGCATGGACGCGCGCGAACGCGACTGGGTGGCCGAGCAGATGCTCGACCCCGCGCAGGCGTTTCCGTCGGACGGCGCGGGCGACGAAGCCGCCGAATACCTGCTGTGGGCGACGCTGGACAGCCGCGTGCAGTCGATGCGCTATGCGTACGCATCGTCGGCGCGGCCGGTGCACGTGTTCCAGGCCGACAGCTCGCTGCGCAGGGACGGCCGGCTGCGCGACTGGTCGGCCCACGCGCCGGTGGCGGCGAGCGACGTGCTCGAGAACGCCGATCACCTGGACATCATTCGCCTTCCGCGGTTGAGCGCGCTCGTGAAGCAGCGGCTGCTGGCCGCCGACGCCGCGTAGTTTTTTTCTTTCGCGGCGCCTTCGGGCGCGGCATGAAAAAAGGCCGGATGCCTCGTGGGCATCCGGCCTTTTTGCCGTGCGGCGCTCGCTGCTTACCAGCGGTAGGTCGCGGTGGCGAGCACCTTGCGCTGGTCGCCGTAGTAGCAGCTCTGCGAAGGCGTGTCGCAGTTGGCGATGTAGGTCTTGTTCGTGAGGTTGCGCACGTTGAGCGCGAGGCTCCAGTGCTCGAAGTCGTAGCCGACCATCGCGTCCAGCAGCGTCACGCCGGGCACCTTGATCGGCGAGCCGCCGCCGTTGCCGCGCGTGGGGCCGGTGTAGCGCACGCCCAGGCCGACCTTGATGCCGTTGGTGAAGCGGTAGTCGCCCCATGCCGACAACTGATTGCGCGCCACGGCGTTCGCCTGCTTGCCGATTTCCTCGGGGCGCGCGCTCGATGTGACGATGGCGCGCGGCGTGTAGCTGTACGACGCGGTGAGGTTCATGCGATCGGTGGGCTGCGTCGTGGCTTCCAGTTCCAGGCCGCGCACGGAGATCTCGCCCGTCTGCTTGGGCTGGAATTCGGTGTCGTAGCTGATGTAGTTCTTGCGGCGCAGGTCGAAGATGGCCGCGCTGAAGCTGTTCTTGGTGCCCGGCGGCTGGTAGCGCAGGCCCACCTCGTACTGGCGGCCCGATTCGGGCTTGAAGGGCTCGTTGGTGACTGGGTCGACCACGCCGGTCGGCTGGAACGATTCGGAGTAGCTCAGGTAGGGCGCCCAGCCGTTCGGCGCCAGGTAGACCAGGCCCGCGCGGCCGGTGAACTTGTGGTCGGACACGGTGGTCGAGGTGCCGTCCAGGCGGCTGAAGACGCTGCTCTTGGCCGTGTCGTAGCGCCCGCCCAGCGTGAGCTGCAGCGTGTCGCGCCACTTGATCTGGTCCTGCAGGTAGACGCCGGTCTGGGTGAGGCGGGTGGCGTTCATCTCGTACGGGTCCGGAATCTCGAACGGGCCGTTGAAGTAGTACGGGTTCGCGATGTTCAGGTCGGGCGCGGTGCCGCCGCTGTAGCTGTTGGTCTCGAAGTTGTTGTGCTGGTAGTCCACGCCCACCAGGATCTTGTGCTTCCAGTCGCCCGAGCGCACATCGACCTGGGCCTGGTTGTCCATGGCGAAGGCGCGCACCGATTCGCGGCTGCCGAAGAGGCTGCGCGAGAGGTTCTGGAAGTTGACCGGATCGAACTCGTCGTCGGGGTTGACCGTGGTGAAGCTGGGCGCCTGCAGGCCCCGGTAGTCCACCTTCAGGCGGCCGGCGCGCGCGCTCTGGCGGAAGGTGACGGTGTCGTTGAAGCGGTGCTCGAAGTTGTAGCCGAACAGTTCCTGGTCCTGGTTGAAGTGATCGAAGTAGGGGTTGCCCTGGAACAGCTTGGCCGGGATGAACGTGCCGATGGCGCTGGGCACCAGCGAACCGGCCCACGGGCGGTTGCGCGTGTAGACGCCAGCACGGTTGCGCATGACCTGCGCGTACAGCGTGAGCGTGGTGTCGTTGGTGATCTTCCAGGTGAGCGAGGGCGCAAGGTACGTGCGGTCGTCGGCCATCTTGCCGGCCGGCAGTTGCGCATCGCGCAGCACGCCGGTCAGGCGATAGAGCACCTTGCCCTCGGCGTCCAGCGCGCCCGAGAAATCGCCAGCGACCTGGCGGTGGTTGTTGGTGCCGACCTGCAATTGCAGTTCGCGGATGGGCGTAGCCGTGGGGAGCTTGCTGACCACGTTGACCACGCCGCCCGGGCTGCTCAGGCCGTAGAGCACCGAGGCGGGGCCGCGCAGCACTTCGATGCGTTCGGCGCCGTAGTTCTCGGTCTTCCAGACCGAGAAGCTGTTGGCGTTGCGCAGCGGCAGGCCGTCTTCGTAGAAGCCGGGGCTGTAGGCATCGAAGCCGCGCACGGCGATCCAGTCGTAGCGCGAGTCGGAGCCGAAGGGCGCGATGTTCACGCCCGGCGTGTAGCCCAGCGCATCGCGCAGCCGCGTCGCGCCGATGGCCTGGAAGCGGTCGGCCGTGATCACCGACAGCGACTGCGGCGTCTCGATGATCGGCGTGTCGGTCTTGGAGCCGGCCGTGCTGCGGCGGGCGAGGTAGCCGTTGACGTGGCCGTTCTCTTCCGCATCGGGCGTCACCGTGACCGACGGCAGCGCAGCGCCCGTGCTGGCGTTGGCCGGGGCGGGTTGCGCGTCCGTCTGGGCCGAAGCCGACAGGCCCCAGAAGGTGATGACAGTTCCGAAGGCCGCCGCGAGCGAGGCATTCAGCAGGCGTTGGCGAGGCAGGGGAAGAGTGCGCATGAGTAGGACAAATGGTGGATGAATGGGTAGACCGCGCGGATTCTAATGAGAATGGTTCTTATTTTGGTCGGGCTGTGGAATCACATGGGTACAAATGACGCATTTCCACGACAGGACCCGTTCTCTTGCCGCCGGATGCAGGCCGCACGCGGGCGGCCGCAAGCTTCAAAGCGTTGCCGACAGCGGCCGCCCAGAGATCGCCGCCGCGTCGTCGCGCGGCAGCCAGAGCGCATCGCAGAAGTAGCGCTCGCGCAGCATCATCACGAGCATCGCGCGCTTGTGCGGCAGGTCGAATTCCTTGACCTTCGCGTAGCCCGACTTGTCCAGGTTGCGGATCTGCTGCACGTGGTCGATGCGCGGCTCGCCCATCGCACGCTGCGTGCGCGGGTCGCAAAGAAAGATGTAGTGCGAGATCGAGGTGAGCCAGGCCGTCGCGTACGCCTTGCCGCGGAACGCGGGCTCGCCCACCAGCACATGCCACCCGCGGTCGTGGTCGTCCACGTCGTAGAAGGGCGCGATGCGGCTTTCCTTGGCCCAGTACATCTCGAAGTAGGCAAAAGGCTCGCCGTCGAAGCTCGCGATCATCGAGTACATGTGCGGATCGCGGTCGATCGCCTCCAGGTAGGCGCGGTGCTTGTCCAGGTCGCCTTCCTCTTCCCAGATCTTGGCCACGTCGGGGTCGTTCATCCAGCGGTTGAACAGCGGCAGGTCGCGCTCGAAGTCGATGCTGCGGAACGAGAAGGTCTTGCCCAGCCACGGAATGAAGCGCTGGTAGAGCACGCCACGCGGCTTGGGCGGGCGCACCGGATGGCGCTTGCCGTGGGTCAGCGCGTACTGCAGCGCGATGGGCGCGGTCGCCGCGTGCACCGCGGGCAGCCACATCCGCGCGTGCTGCCACAGCATGTCGCGCCAGGCCCGCGCCTCGGTGCCGCCCGCGATCGGCAGCAGCACGCCAGATTGCGCAAGCTCCGCAAAGCGTCCCGCGTCGGCCACGACGATCGAGTGGTTCGCCGGATGGTGCGCGAACGCGGCCTCCAGCGCCGCGAGCAGATGCGTCGCCGCGCCCGGGCCGGTGGTCTCGCCCTCGACCTGCGCGAGCGCAAGGCCCGGGGCAGCGGCCGCGGCGGCGACGTTGGTGATCCTCCACTGCGACAGCGCGCCGGTCGCGCGCGTGCGCACCATCAGGCTCGCGCCTTCGAGCGTGACGTCGTGCGCCTGGCCGTCGGCGTACGAAATCAGCGGGTTCTTCGGTCCCGTGTCTGCAGCCGGGGCCGGCTGCGGTGTGACGAGCGTCATAGGTCTCCTTGGGTGTTGTGTGCGTCGTGCGTGCCGTGCGTGCCGTGCGCGCCGCGCGTGACGTGTGCATCGGATGGGCGCCGGATGTGCGGGGCCAGCAGCGCCAGCCCCTGGTGCATGGCCGGGAAGAGGCTGCGGTTGAAGTTGTTCCAGCGCAACTCCAGGATCGTGTCCTCGGGGCCGATGTCGGTGCCGAGCACGTCGAAGATCACCTCGCCCGAGTCGATGCCGTTGTCCACGTAGTGCAGCGAGGCGCCGGTCTTGCGCACCGTCGGCACCGTCGTCTTCTCCATCGTGGTCCAGTTCGTCACCTTCTGGCCGCGCACGCCGTGCAGCGCATCGAGCGTCGCGCACGCGCCGCGGCGCTCATACGGCGACTCGATGCGGGTGATGCCCGGATGGATGTTGACGATCTTGCGATGGAAGTGCGCGCCGGGTCGCACCAGCTCGTCCAGGATGACCAGGAGCCCGTCGAGCACGACCGCGTCGGCCTGCAGCGTGAGGAGCTTGTCGAGCAGCGCACGCTCGAAGGCGCTCTTGCCCGCGGCGCGCTCGGCCTTGGCGTCGAGCGGCAGGCGTCGGTATGCCGAGGGCACCGGATGCAGCATGTCGCGCAAAAGCCGCCCCTGCGCCCGCAGGTCCTTCGGAAAGATCCACTTGCGCTCGGGGTGCCAGGCGAAGCCGTAGTCCTGCAGCGCCGCCTGGTCGCGCGGCGACTGCGCGTCGTCGTCGTAGACGATGCCTTCGAGCGAATAGGCCTCGCCCAGCGGCGTGGTGTCCAGCGCCTCGGCCAGGTATTCGAGCGGCGACTTCATGTAGCGCTGCGCGCCCTTGTAGTCGATGTGCTGGCCTGCCTTGTCGGCGGCGGCGTTTCGCAGGGACAGGATGTAGACGAGCTTTGCCTTGGGCATGGGTGTGGGATGAAAGATGGACGTTGAAATCGGCACGGCACCCCCGTGGGGCGGGCGCGCCTCCAAGGGAGACGAAATCGCGCCGGATCTGTTCATCGCACCAGCGTTGCGCCGTGCGCGGCGCATGCGGCGTCAGGCGTCAGGCGTCTCGGTTTCGGTCTCGCGGTGCGCCGGCGCGAGCGGGCACGCGCCGCAGTAGTCCTCGCCGGGCAGCAGGTGATAGAGGCAGCACTGCCGGTGCAGCTTCACCGTGTCGTAGTGGTCGTCGTGGAACATGCGCACTTCGCGCTGCCGCCCGTGCAGCGGGTTGTCGAAGCCCCGTTCCGGTATCGGCTCGCCGCCGCAATGGCGCGAAGGCCAGACCGGATCGCGCACCAGCCGCGCCCAGTCCTCGGCGATCGCCGGCAGCCCGGTCAGTGCCAGCGCCTGCTCGAAGACCACGTCGAATTCGCGCGCCGCGTTGCCCCAGAGGATCTTGGGCGCGAGCCGCGTCAGCCGTGCCAGCGTCTCGAAGAGCGGCGCCAGGTGCTGCCAGAGCAAGGGCGCGTAGCGCATGCTCGTCGGCGCACCCGGCATCGGCGCGCCCGTGTGCAGGATGTGAAAGCGCACGGGATTGCCGTCGTCGTCCAGCACCACCCATGTCTCGTCCGCGCCGATGGGAAAGACCTGCTCCAGCACCGTCGCGGCCGCGATCACCGGCGGCAGCAGCGCCGCCAGGTATTCGAGGCTCCAGGCCGAGGCGATCGGGCGCAGGTCGCGCCCGTCGCTGCGGCGAAAGCGGGCGCTGCGGCGCATCACGGCCATCAGCGCGTCGGGCGCGAGCAGGTCGGCCACGCGCACGGCGCCGGCCGGTGCGACCGGCGCGCACTGCAGCCTTTCGCCGAACGGCCGCAGGTCCTCGCCCTCGAAGAGCGGCTCCAGGATCGGGATCATGGGTGCGTGGGCCGCAAGGCGGGGAGACGGTGCGCGGAGTCCATCCAGGAAAGACGCGCCAGCCGCCCGCATGTTCATGCGCCATCCCGTTCCGGCTGCCCACGGCGCCGGCCGCGTGAACATCGGCGAGGCCGGATCGTCTATGCAAGGAGCGGCGTGATGCCGCCGGGGCCGTGCCTTCGGGCAGGGTCGTTCTCCAATCGTTTTACGGTCCGGCGGCGGGTGTCCGTGCCGCGCGGCCGCTGTGTCGCCTTCACGGGCGGAAAGAGTTCTCGTATGTCATCTGCCAGTGGCAATGCCGCGGAGGTCCGGCGCCTGCTGAAACCCTTCGCACCCTGGTTCGTGCTGTCCGCGGTCACCGGCATCGCCGCGGGCGTCGCCACGGTCGCGCTGCTGCGCACCATCAACCAGGTGCTCAACCAGCAAGGCGGTATGGCCGGCGGCCTGTTGCTCACCTTCATCGCGCTGTGCGGCGTCGCGCTCTTCGGCCGCATGGCCTCGGACGTGTCGACCAACTTCGTCGGCCAGCGCCTGGTGGCGCAGGTGCGCAAGAGCCTTGCGCAGAAGATCCTCGCGGCGCCCATCGACGCGCTGGAGCGCTACCGCACGCACCGCCTGATGCCCGTGCTCTCGCAGGACGTGGACATGATCAGCGACGTGGCCTTCGTGCTCTCGTCCACGCTGATCGCGATCGCCGTCGCGCTCGGTTGCCTGGTCTACCTGGCCATTCTTTCGCTGCCGCTCTTCGCCCTCCTGGTGGTAATGCTCGCGATCGGCGCCACGATCCAGATCATGGCCCAGGCCCGCGCCGAAGTCGGTTTCTGGAAGGCGCGCGAATACGAAGACCAGCTGCACAAGGCCTACCGCGCGATCAGCGAGGGCGCCAAGGAACTGCGCATGCACCGCGCGCGCCGCACGCACATGTTCGGCGGCCAGATCGAGCGCATCGTGGACATCATCCGCAGCGTCAACGGTCGCGCGATCAACACCTACGTGATCGCCTCGGCCTTCGGCTCGGCGCTCTTCTTCCTGCTGATCGCGCTCATCCTGGGCTGGGCCGCGTTCCGCAACACCGACCCCGCGGTGCTCAGCGGCTTCGTCCTCGTGCTGCTGTTCCTGAAAGGCCCCATCGATTCCATCGCCCTCGCGCTGCCCAACGTGGGCCGCGCCAAGGTCGCGTTCCAGCGCATCGCCGACCTCTCGGCGCGCTTTGCCACGCCCGAGCCGCACCTGCACCTGGAGCACCCGGCCAGCATCGCCGCGCTCTCGCACGGCATCGGCATGCGCGGCGTGCGGTATGCCTTCGAGCCGGCCGAGGGCAGCGAGCCCTTCGTGCTCGGCCCGATCGACCTGCAACTGCGCCGCGGCGAGATGGTGTTCGTCGTGGGCGACAACGGCTCAGGCAAGACCACCCTCATCAAGCTGCTGCTCGGCCTCTACGCGCCGCAGCAGGGCGAGGTGCTGCGCGACGACGCCGTCGTGACGCCCGAGACCCGCGACGACTACCGCCAGCTCTTCACCACCGTGTTCTCCGACTTCTACCTCTTCGAGGACCTGGTCGCGAACCACAAGGGCGAGGAGAGCGCGCAGGCCCTGCCGCAGGCGGCGCTGCCCTACCTGCAGCGCCTGGAAATCGCCCACAAGGTGAGCGTGAAGGACGGCTCGTTCAGCACCGTGGACCTCTCCACCGGCCAGCGCAAGCGTCTCGCGCTCGTGCACGCCTATCTGGAAGGCCGCCCGGTGCTGGTGTTCGACGAATGGGCCGCCGACCAGGACCCGACCTTCCGCCACCTGTTCTACACCGAGCTCCTGCCCGAGTTGCGCGCCAAGGGGCACCTGCTGGTGGTCATCTCGCACGACGACCGCTACTTCCACCTGGCCGACCGCGTCATCACGATGAAGTCGGGCCGCATCGCGGAAGACCGCGCGCGCGCGCCGCAAGGCCTTGCCGCGTGAAGGCGCCCAAGCGCTTCATTCACGCCGCCGTTTCGTTCACCGCCCCGAATCTTCGATGCCGTGCATCCGCGGGCGTTCGCACATCACCACAGGAGTCGACATTCCATGCAACACATCCATGACCTGATCGGCGTCGGATTCGGTCCGTCGAACATCGCGCTGGCCATAGCGCTCGAAGAGAAGCGCCATGGCGCCAAGCCGGTGGATGCCTTGTTCATCGAGCGCCAGCCCAGCTTCGCCTGGCATCCGCACATGCTGCTGGACCAGGCGCACATGCAGATCTCGTTCCTGAAGGATCTGGCCACGCTGCGCAACCCGACCAGCCGCTTCACCTTCATCAACTACCTGCACGAGAGCGGCCGGCTGCCGGACTTCATCAACCTCAAGAGCTTCTTTCCGAGCCGCCACGAGTTCAACGACTACCTGGGCTGGGCCGCACGCCAGTTCGAGGCCTCGTGCGCCTACGGGCAAGAGGTGTTCGAGGTGCTGCCCGAAAAACACGGCGGCGAAGTCTCGCTGCTGCGCGTGCGCTCGCGCGGCGACGACGGGCGCGTGCAGGAGCGCCTCGCGCGCAACCTGGTGGTGAGCGTGGGCGGCACGCCCAACATTCCCGAGGGCTTTCGCGCGCTGCGCGGCGATGGCCGCGTCTTCCACTCCAACAGCTACCTGAAGGACATCGCGCGCCACGGCCAGGCCCAGCGCGTCGCGGTCATCGGCGCCGGCCAGAGCGCGGCCGAGATATTCATGGACCTGCAGGGCAGGCCCAACGCGCCGCAGGTCGACCTCATCATGCGAGCGCGCTCGATCCGCCCGGCCGACGACAGCGCGTTCGTCAACGAGGTCTTCAATGTCGAATTCACCGACTACGTCTACAGCCGCCCGCAGGACGAGCGCGCCGCGCTGCTGGACGAGGTGTCGCAGACCAACTACGCGGTGGCCGACCTCGACCTGATCCAGCAGATCTTCAAGGTCTTCTACGACCAGAAGGTGGCGCGCGGCAACCGCCTGCGCATGCTGCGCCAGCACGACGTGCGCGCGGTGCGCGCCGCCAGCGACGGCGTGCACCTGCAGCTGTTCGACCAGGACGCGGGCCGCGAGAGCAGCGTGCGCTACGACGCCGTGGTGCTCGCCACCGGCTACATGCGGGAGCACCACAAGGACCTGCTGCAGCCGCTGGCGCCGTACCTGGGCGACTTCTCGGTCGACCGCTACTACCGCCTGGCGGCCACGCCCGACTTTCATCCGGGCATCTTCCTGCAGGGCGCCTGCGAAGACAGCCACGGCATCAGCGACACGCTGCTGTCGGTGACCTCGGTGCGCACCGGCGAAATCGGCAACGCGCTCCTGGCCGCCATGCCGCGCATGCGCAGCAGCGCGCGCAGCGAATCGACGCTCGCGCAGATCTAGCCCGCCTTCTTCCGTCCGGCGTGCCGTCGTGGCCGCGCCTGCCCCGTCGCTTCGTTCGCGGCGGGCAGGGGCGATTTGCGGCTTGCACGCCTTGCCTCCTCCCCATGCGCCGAATCGTTCCTCTCCTGCTTCTCGCCCTGCTGTCGGTCACCGCCGGCGCTGGCTACCTCTGGGCGCGCCGCCCGGCCACCGACGTCGAGTCGGTGCCGGTGGTGCGCGCGACCATCGAGTCGAGCGTGACGGCGCTCGGCACGCTGCAGCCGCGGCGCTACGTCGATGTGGGCGCGCAGGTCTCGGGGCAGATCCTGCGGCTGCTCGTGCAGCCGGGCGATGCGGTGCAGAAGGGACAGTTGCTCGTTGAGATCGACCCCAGCGTGCAGCGCGCGACCGTCGATGCGGGCCGCGCCTCGCTCGCGGGCCTGCGCGCGCAGCTGGCCGAGCAGCGCGCGCAGCACCGGCTCGCCAGGCAGCAGCACGCGCGCCAGCACCGCATGGCCGCCGACGGTGCCACGCGCGAGGAAGACGTGCAGGGCGCCGAGGCCGCGCTCGCCTCGGCGGCCGCCCGCATCGACAACCTCGCCGCGCAGATCGCGCAGACCCAGGCCACGCTCAAGGCCGACGAGGCGCGCCTGGGCTACACGCGCATCTTTGCGCCGATGGCCGGCACGGTCGTCTCGGTCGAGGCGCGCGAGGGCCAGACCCTCAACGCCACCTACCAGACGCCGAACGTGCTGCGCATCGCCGACCTCTCGTCGATGACGGTGTGGTCCGAGGTGTCCGAGGCCGACGTGCGGCGCGTCAAGCCCGGCATGCCGGTCTACTTCACCACGCTGGGCGCCGACCAGCGCCGCTGGCACGGCAAGGTGCGCCAGCTGCTGCCCGCGCCGCCGACGCCGGCGCCCAAGGCCGGCGGCGCCGAGGGCGGCTCCGCGCCGCAGACGGCCGCGAGCAAGGTCGTGGTCTACACGGCGCTCTTCGACGTGGACAACGCCGATGGCGAACTCATGCCGCAGATGACCGCGCAGGTCGCCTTCGTCGAGGCGTCGGCCGAGGACGCGGTCTCGGTGCCCGCGAACACGCTGGTGCCGGTGGCGGGCGGCCGTGCCGACCGCACGGATCGGGCCTTGGTGCGCGTGTTGCATGCGGACGGATCGGTGCAGACGCGCGAGCTGCGCATCGGCGTGCGCAACCGCGTCGCCGCGCAGGTGCTCGACGGCGTGCAGGTGGGCGAGCGCATCGTCACCGTCACGGCCGAGCGCAAGGCGGCCAGGCCTTGACGCGCGAGGTGCCTGCGGCGGGCGTGCCGCTGATCGAGCTGCAGGACATCCGCAAGTCCTACGGCCCCGCGGCCAGCGAAAGCGCCGGGAGTGCCGAGGGTGCCGAAGGTGCCGAGGGTGCCGAGGGTGCCGGATCCCCGCCGCCGGCGATGGTGCTGCGCGGCATCTCGCTGAAGCTCTTCGCGGGCGAGTTCGTCGCCATCGTGGGCGCCTCGGGCTCGGGCAAGTCCACGCTCATGCACATCCTCGGCTGCCTGGACCGGCCCAGCAGCGGGCGCTATCTCTTCGAGGGCGAGGACGTGGCCGGCTTCGACGCCGATGCGCTCGCCTGGCTGCGCCGCGAGGCCTTCGGCTTCGTGTTCCAGGGCTACCACCTCGTGCCGACCGAGTCGGCGCGCGAGAACGTGGAGATTCCCGCGCTCTACGCCGGCATGCCCGAGGCCGAGCGCCGCGTGCGCGCCACCGCGCTGCTCGAGCGGCTGGCCATGGGCGCGCGGCTGGACCACCGGCCCGGCCAGCTCTCGGGCGGCCAGCAGCAGCGCGTGGCCATCGCGCGCGCGCTCATGAACGGCGGGCGCATCATCCTGGCCGACGAGCCCACCGGCGCGCTCGACAGCCAGAGCGGCGCCGAGGTGATGAAGCTGCTCAACGAGCTGGCCGACGCGGGCCACACCGTGATCCTCATCACGCACGACCGGAACGTGGCCGCGCAGGCGCGGCGCGTGATCGAGATCCGCGACGGGCAGATCGTGGCGGATTCGGGGGGCGCGCCGCCGGTTATCGCCACTTCATCTGCTGCACCGGCTGCACCGGCCGCTTCAGCCGTATCGCGGCGCAACGCCCGCCACGCGCCCCAGGCCTCGCTCGCCGCCGACCTGCACGAGGCCGCCCGCGCCGCCTGGCGCGTGATGTGGAGCAACCGCTTTCGCACCGGCCTCACGCTCTTGGGCATCGTGATCGGGGTGGCCTCGGTGATCGCGATGCTCGCGGTCGGCAGCGGCTCGCAACAGCAGGTGATGGCGCAGTTCGAGACCTTCGGCGTGCGCACCATGTTCGTGGCCGCGCGCGAGGGCAGCGTGCGCGCGCCCGGCGCGCCGCTCACGCTGGCCGATGTCGAGACGGTGCGCGGCCTGGCGAACGTGGAGGCCGTGGCGCCCTACATCGAGGACCGCGTGGTCGTGCGCCGCGGCAACGTCGACCATGCGGCCGAGGGCGGCGGCACCACCGTGGGCTTTGCGCACGTGCTGGGCTGGGGCGTGAGCGAAGGCCTCATGTTCGACGAGGCCGACGAGCAGCGCGTGGCCAAGGTCGCGGTCATCGGCCAGACCGTGCGCCGCGCGCTCTTTGCCGACGGCACCGATCCGATCGGGCAGGACGTGCTCATCGACAAGGTGCCCTTCCAGGTCGTGGGCGTGCTCGCCGCCAAGGGCACCAGCGACGGCGAGGACCAGGACGATCGCGTGGTCGTGCCGTTCTCGGCCGCCGCCGCGCGCCTCTTCGGCCACCAGAACCCGACCTGGATCGGCGTGCAGGTGCGCGACATGGAGCAGGCCACCCGGACGGCCGAGGCGATCGAGACCGAGCTGGCCGCGCGCCGCCGCGTGCGCGACGTGCGCGTGTGGAACCGCGTCGAGGCGATCCGCGTGCAGTCGGCCACCGCGCGCGCGATGACGATGATGCTCGGCCTGATCGCCGCGATCTCGCTGGTGGTGGGCGGCATCGGCGTGATGAACGTGATGCTGATGACGGTGCGCGAGCGCACGCGCGAAGTCGGCATCCGCATGGCGACCGGCGCGCGCCAGACCGACATCCTGCGCCAGTTCATGACCGAGGCGGTGCTGGTGACCTCCGTGGGCGGCACGGTGGGCGTGGCCGTGGGCCTTTTCATCGTCGCCGCGCTGATGCTGGCCGGCGTGCCGGTGGTGTTCTCGCTGCTCGCGAGCATCGGGGCCTTCGGCTGCGCGGTGCTGACGGGGCTCGCGTTCGGCTTCATGCCCGCGCGCAACGCGGCGCGGCTGGACCCGGTCGTGGCATTGGCGTCGCAATGAACCGATTCACACACCCGACCGGATGGCGCGGCCTCATGCCCCTGCTGAGCGTGTGCATGTGCGCACTGTTGTCCGGCTGCGCCGCGACGGCGAACGACCCGCAGCCGAAGGGTGTGGAGCCCCCCGCAGCGTGGCGCAACGCCCAGGCCGGCGCGAACGGCGCCGCCATCGTCGATGCGCACTGGTGGCGCAGCTTCGGCAGCGGCGAACTCGACGCGCTGATCGAAGAGGCCCAATCCCGCAACCAGGACCTCGCGACGGCGCTGGCCCGCGTCGATGCCGCGCGGGCGCAGGCCCGCATCGCCGGGGCGGCCCTCGCGCCCGACCTCTCGGGCCGCCTCGATGCGGCCCGCGAAGCGCGCATGGGCGGCCGCGCGGACGTCGACGGCAACACCAGCTTCATCGGCTTCGCGGCAAGCTACGAGCTCGACCTCTGGGGGCGCCGCGGCGCGCTGCACCAGGAAGCATTGAAGGGCCTGCGCGCGAGCGAGTTCGACCGCGATGCGGTGCGCCTGGGCGTCGCGGCGGAGGTCGCCTCCTCGTGGCTGCAACTGCGCGGCCTGCGCGAGCGCGAAGCCATCGCACGGGACAACCTGGCGAACGCGCAGCGCGTGCTGCAGCTGGTGGAGGCGCGAAGCCGCGCCGGCGCGGTCACACCGCTGGACCTCGCGCAGCAGCGCGGACTGGTCGCCGCGCGGCAGCGCGAACTGGCGGCTTTGCAGCGACAGGCCAACGATGCCGAAACCGCGCTGGCGCTGTTGCTGGGTGCACCGGCGCTGCCGCCTGCATTGCGCGCCGAGCGGCAAAAGGGCGTACGGGGCGTGCAGGGCGTCACGCGTCTTGCATCGCTGAACATGCCTTCGATTGATGCCGGCATTCCCGCGCTGGCGCTCACCCGCCGTCCCGACATCGCGCGCGCCGAGGCCCGCCTGGCGGCCGCCGACGCGAACCTGCAGGCCGCGCGCGCGGCGCTGCTGCCGGGCGTGCGCCTCGGCGCCACCATCGGCCTGCAGGGGCAGGCGCCGGGCCGGCTGATCGACAACCCGCTCTACAGCCTCGCGGCCGGCGTCGTGGCGCCGATCTTCGACGGCGGGCGGCTGCGGGGCGAACGCGACCTGTCCGAAGCGCGGCGCAGAGAGCTCGTCGCGGGTTATCGGGCCGCGATCCTCGGTGCGCTGGCCGAAGCGGAGACCGCGCTCAACGCCGTCGCGGGCACCGATGCGCAGGCCTCGGCGCAGGCCGAGGAACTGCTGCAGGCGCACCGCGCCGCAGAACTCTCGGAGTCGCGCTACCGCGCGGGCGCCGAGACGCTGCTGGTGCTGCTCGATGCGCAGCGCACGCTCTACGCCGCGCAGGATCTTGCCGTGCAGTTGCAGCAGCAGCGCCTGCAGGCGCGCGTGGCGCTGTACCGCGCGCTCGGCGGCGGGTGGCGCGGCGATGCGGCCGCGCCGCTGGCGCAGGGCGGGGCCTGACGGCGCCGGACCGCGTGCGCCGCGTGCACCGCTTGCACCGCGCCTTCCCCCTGTGTGCGCCCGCTTCTTCGGAACAGTCCGGAATGAACATATGCCGCGCTCCTTCGTCAATACCAGAACGAGGTCGAATCCGGCCACAGACGAAGGCAGTCGACGATGACCACCCGAACCCATGTTCCTGCAAATCCTGCTTTCGATACGGCATGGGCGCTCTTCTGCCAGCTGCACGACACGCCCTCGCGCGCGCATGCGGACCAGCTCGTCGTCTGGCTGGCCGAGAGTCCCGGCCACGTGCGCGCGCTGGACGAGGCGCTGACGCTGTGGGCGCTCGCGGGCGCCGCGCTGATGAAGCCCGTGCTCGACGAATCGCTGCGCGCAGGTCCCGAGCTGCAGTGAGCGGCGCAGCGGCCGCGCATCCCTTTGCTTTTCTTCTTCACGACGCACGGCGGCGGGCGGCGCGTTCCGCCGCGCCGTGCGCCCGTCATGCCCATCGAGGAACACCGTGAGAACCACATCCAGATCGCGCACACAAGCGTGGCGCCGCAGCGCGGCCATCGTTGCTTTCGCTGGCATCTTCATGGCCAGCGCGCCGGCCTGGGCCCGGCGCGAGGCTCCGTCTGAACCGGCATCGACGGCATCGACGACAGCCTCGATCGAGATCCGTCGCACCACCGACGGCATTCCCCACGTGCGCGCCGACAGCTGGCGCGGCCTGGGCATCGGCCACGGCTACGCGCAGGCAGAGGACGCGCTGTGCACGCTGGCCGACCAGTTCGTCACGTTCAGGGGAGAGCGTTCGCTGCGCTTCGGCGCCGACGACAAACCGCCGACGCGCTCGACCTTCGGCCAGCCGAAGAACATCGACCTCGATTTCTTCTTCAAGGCCTTCGCGGACGCCGATGCCGTCGAAGCGTTTCGTCGCGAACAGCCGGCCGAGCTGAACGAGCTCATCGCCGGCTACGCCGAGGGCTACAGCCGCTACGTGCGAACGCTCGCGACGCAAGCGCGGCGCGGCGGCAAGGCGCGCGCGCAGCACGCGTGCGCCGGGGCGCCCTGGGTCGGCGCCATCGGGCCCGACGACATCTATCGCCGCATGATCGCCGCCGGTCTTGCGGGCGGCTACGCGCGCTTCGTCTCCGAGATCGTCAATGCGAAGCCTGCTGCCACCGCCGCGGCGGCATCGCCCGCGCCGGCCGGCAAGCTTTCACTGCAATCGCGCCTGGACATTCCCGTGGGCGACGTGCGCGGCATCGGCAGCAACGTGCTGGCCTTCGGCCAGACGGCGGCCGGCGAGCGCGGCGGCAGCGTGCTGTTCGGCAACCCGCACTGGTACTGGGGCGGGCCGGACCGCTTCTACCAGGTGCACCTCACGCTGCCGGGCAAGCTCGATGTGGCGGGCGTTTCGTTCCTGGGCATTCCGCTGGTCATGATCGGCTTCAACAACGACGTGGCGTGGAGCCACACGGTGTCGTCCGCGCGGCGCTTCGGGCTGTTCCAGCTCGCGCTCGATGCGAAGGACCCCACGCGCTACATCGTCGATGGCGTCTCCGAGCCGATGCGCGGCGTGCCGCTGGCGGTGCAGGTGCGCCACGCCGACGGCACCACCGGCACCGTGCGCCGCACGCTCTACCGCACGCGCTTCGGTCCGGTGATCGACCTGGGCGCGCAGAACGAGGCGCTGGGCTGGGGCGCCGGCACCGCGCTCGCGATGCGCGATATCAATGCCGCAAACCATCGCATCTTCCGCAACTTCTTTCGCTGGGACCAGGCCAGGTCGCTCGACGATTTCATCGAGATCCAGCGGCAGGAAGCGGCGGTGCCCTGGGTCACCACCACCGCCATCGGCCGCGGCGACGGCCGCGCATGGTTCTCCGAAGTGGGCGCGGTGCCCAACGTGCCCGACGACCTGCGCGAGGCCTGCGCCACGCCGATGGCCAAGGCCTTCGCCGCCATCGACCCCGGCACGCCGTTTCTCGATGGCAGCCGCTCGGCCTGCGAGTGGAAGACCGACGCGGCCGCCGTGCAGCGCGGCGCGATGCCGGCGGCGCAGATGCCCGGCCTGCTGCGCGAGGACTACGTCGCCAACATGAACGGCAGCTACTGGCTGGCCAATCCGGCGCAGCCGCTGGCCGGCTTCGCGTCGATCCTCGGCGGCGAAGGCCAGCCGCTCACGCTGCGCGGGCGCGAAGGGCACCGCATCGCGGCCGAGCTGGCCGGCGCGGGCGCCGGTTCCGCGCAAAGCCTCGCGCAGCGCGTGATGCGAACGACGCTCGAGGGGCGCGCCTATTCGGCGGACCAGTACAAAAAGCCACTGCTCGACCGCGCCTGCGTGCCGGGCCGCGTCGAGTTCAAGCCCGATGCCCAGGCCAGGGCGCGGACGGTGGATGTGCGCCCGGCCTGCCAGGTGCTTCGCAACTGGCCGAACCGCGCCGACGCCGCGGACCGCGGCGCGCTGCTGTGGGACGCCTTCTGGACGCGCCTGCAGCAGATTCCGGAAGCCGAGCTGTACGCCAAGGCGTTCTCGGCCGATGCGCCGCTGCGCACGCCGGCCGACGTGAACGCCGCGGACCCGCGCGTCGCGCAGGCCCTTGCGGGCGCGGCCGACGACATGCGGCGCCGGGGCTGGGCGCTCGACGCGCCGCTGGGCAGCCAGCGCTTCGCGCGCAGCGGGGGCCGCGAGGTCGCCCTGTTCGGCGGCTGCGACACCGAGGGCTATTTCGCCGTGTCGTGCAGCGCGGACGGCGACTACAAGGGCGACTACACGATGGGCCCGACGTCGCACGGCAACAGCTACCTGCAGGTCGTCTGGTTCGACCGGCGCGGGGTGCACGCGCGCACGCTGCTGGCGCATGGCGAGACGGACACCGCCGTGGCCGGCGGCCGGGGCGCCGCGCCGGTCGCGCGCTATGCGAAGAAGGAGTGGCTGCGCTTTCCCTTCCGCGAGGAAGACATCGCGCGCGATCCGTCGCTGGTGCGCAAGACGCTTCGGCCCTGAAGGCCGGCCGCCGTCAGCCGCGCTTGGGAATGTTCAAGCCCGCCACGACCGCCGGCCGCGCGACGAACGCTTCGAGCACGCGCGCGACGTTCTTGAAATCCTTGAAGCCCACCAGGTCGCCCGCTTCGTAGAAGCCGATCAGGTTGCGGATCCACGGGAACGAGGCGATGTCGGCGATGGTGTAGTCGTCGCCCATGATCCACGCGCGGTTCGCCAGGTGCTTGTCGAGCACGCCGAGCAGGCGCCTGGATTCGGCCACGTAGCGGTCGCGCGGGCGCTTGTCTTCGTAGTCCTTGCCGGCGAACTTGTTGAAGAAGCCCAGCTGGCCGAACATCGGCCCGATGCCGCCCATCTGGAACATCACCCACTGGATGGTTTCGTAGCGGCCGGCGGCGTCCTGCGGCATGAACTTGCCGGTCTTCTCGGCGAGATAGACGAGGATCGCGCCCGACTCGAACAGCGCGAGCGGCTTGCCGCCGGGGCCGTCGGGATCGAGGATTGCCGGGATCTTGTTGTTCGGGTTGAGCGACAGGAACTCCGGCGACATCTGGTCCTGCGTCTCGAAGCTCACCAGGTGCGGCTCGTAGGCGAGGCCGGTTTCCTCCAGCATGATCGACACCTTCACGCCGTTGGGCGTGGGCAGCGAGTACAGCTGCAGGCGTTCAGGGTGCTGGGCGGGCCATTTCTTGGTGATGGGAAAGCTCGAGAGATCGGTCATGGGTGTTCCTGAAAAAGCGCAAGCGGGGGATTCTGCCCCCGCTGCGTTTCAGGTGCCCGGTGTCGGATGCTCTCAGGTGTCCTCAGGTGCCGTCAGATGCCCAGCCAGCGCATCGTGTCCGCCTCTGCATCGCCCGATGCGGGAACGAAGGCCGTGTAGTTCGCCGCGGCGAGCGCGCGCTTGCCGGCGTCGCTCTGGCTGAGCCCGATCAGCGTCTCGCGCACCGTGGCCGCGACGGCGGCATCGGTCTTGGTGGACAGGAGCCACTGCTTGACGGGCACGGCGCGCGATTCCGCGCAGACCTTGCCGCCGCCATCGGTCCAGGTCTTGACCACGCCCGCCGACGCGGTGGCGCCGTAGGCGGCAAAGCCGTTGGTCACGTAGAAGGGCACGGCGTCCTGGAAGCGCGTGTTGGTCACCTTGACCGCCGACTCCGCCACGCCGTGCTCGCGCAGCATCGCGCGCGTGATCACCGAGGTGATCGAATCCACGTCGGGCAGCACCAGGCTCTTGCCCGCCACGTCCTTCCAGTTGGAGATGGGCTGCTGCTTGCACAGGAACGAGACCTTGTAGTCGGTGAAGCCCGCGGTCCAGGCCACCGCCTTGTAGTTGCCCGACTTGATGCCCTCCAGCGCCACGTGCGCGGGGTGGATGAAGACCAGGTCGACTTCCTTCTTCTTCATGGCCTCGCGCGCGCTGTTGTACGAGATCAGCACCTTCACCGTCACCGGCTGCTTGAGCGCCTTGCTCAGGGCCTCGGCAATGAGCTCGAAGCGCGGCGCGATCTGCGCCTCGGTGACCTGGTAGCTCACGCCTTCGGTCACGCCGATCACCAGCGCATGGGCCGAGGCACCGGCCGTGACGAGGAGCGCCGCCAGAGCGCGCGCGGCCGTGCGAAGCGACGGGGAAAGAGTGCGGAGTGGCATCGAGAGCTTTCTTTCGGATTGTGGCCAGATTGTTACAACATGTTTGTTCCGATCATAGACAGCCGAAAGGGTGGCGGCCTCACGGGTTAGTACTAAGGGCAACAGTTTTGCGGCAAACGCGCAACGCCCGCAGCTATCTCGTTCGGAGATACGCAGGTCTTCAATCCATATGAATCTTGCGCGTTAACCCGCTGCGGCGAGGCCGGGTGGCGCCGCGACCATCGTCTGCACAACGAAAGCGAGACACCACACCCATGAGCACTCCCGCAATGACACAGCCCTACGAGGGCCGCTTCGACAGCACCTCCGACGCGGTCTACCGCAAGGTCAGCTGGCGCCTGATTCCGCTGCTGTTTCTCTGCTACATCGTGGCCTACCTGGACCGCGTGAACGTCGGCTTCGCCAAGCTGCAGATGCAGGGCGACCTGCAGTTCAGCGAGGCGGTGTATGGCCTGGGTGCCGGCATCTTCTTCGTCGGCTACTTTCTCTTCGAGGTGCCGAGCAACGTGGTGCTGCACCGCGTGGGCGCGCGCCGCTGGATCGCGCGGATCATGGTCACCTGGGGCCTCCTGTCGGCAGCCACGATGTTCGTGAGCTCGCCGATGTCGTTCTACGTGATCCGCTTCTTGCTCGGCGCGGCCGAGGCGGGCTTCTTCCCCGGCATCATCCTGTACCTCACCTACTGGTACCCGGCCGCGCGGCGCGGCAAGGCGACCTCGCTCTTCCTCGCGGCGATTCCGTTCGCGGGCATCCTGGGCGGGCCGATCTCGGGCTGGATATTGCAGGGCATGAGCGGCGTGCACGGCTGGGCCGGATGGCAGTGGCTCTTCCTGCTGCAGGGCCTGCCGACCGTGGCGCTCGGCGTGGTCGTGTGGCGCTACCTGGACGACCGCGTGAAGGACGCGCAATGGCTCACGCCGGCCGAGCGCGAGCTCATCGCCCGCGACATCGCGGCCGAAGACGCGGGCAAGCCGGAAGCGAAGATCCTCACCGTGCTCGCCAACCCGCGCGTCTGGCTCTTGGCGCTGGTGTACTTCTCGTTCGTCTCGGGGCTCTACGGCATCTCGTTCTGGCTGCCGAGCATCATCAAGGCGATCGGCGTGAAGGGTGCGCTGGACATCGGCCTGGTGAGCGCCATCCCCTGGGCCTTCGGCGTCGTGGCGATGTACCTGGTGGCGCGCAGCGCCGACCGGCGCCTGGAGTACCGCTGGCACAGCGCCATCGCGGCCGTGGTCGGCGCCGTCGGGCTGGTGCTGAGCGTGGCCTTCCACGGCAACGCGGTGTATGCGATGGCCGGGCTCACGCTTGCCACGATGGGCATCATGGCGACGCTGCCGATCTTCTGGGGCATGCCCACTGCGTTCCTCGGCGGCGCGGCGGCCGCGGCGGGCATCGCCTTCATCAATTCGTTCGGCAACCTCTCGGGCTTCAGCGCGCCTTTCATGATCGGCCTGATCAAGGACGCGACGCAGAGCACCGACGCGGGCCTGCACATGCTGGCCGCGCTGCTCGTCATCGGCGCGGTGCTCGTGCTTTTCGTCAAGCCGCCAGCCGCTTCGTCCCTCAAGCGCTGAGGCGTTCCCCCGCACCGCGGCATTCGCCCGCGGTGCTTCTCCAGAGTTCAGGAAAGAAGACCCCATGGATGCGGTTGTGAGTTCCCCTGCGCGCGCGAAACGCCGCACTCCCTCGAGCGAGTTGCTCGCGCTGCTGCAGCGCCGCTTCGGCGAGCGCTGCTCGACCAGCCAGGCCGTTCTGCTGCAGCACGGCACCGACGAATCGGCGTACCTCCCGCAGCCGCCCGACGCGGTCGTCTTCGTGCAGAGCACCGACGAAGTGGCCTTCGTCGTCAGGGCCTGTGCGCGGGAGCGCGTGCCGGTCATCGGCTTCGGCGTGGGCTCGTCGGTCGAAGGGCACCTGCTCGCGGTGGAGGGCGGCGTGTGCGTCGACTTCTCCCAGATGAACAAGGTGCTGGCCATCCGCCCCGGCGATCTCACGGCCACGGTGGAGGCGGGCGTGACGCGCGGGCAGCTGAACGCGGCGCTGCTGGAGACCGGCTTCTTCTTCTCCGTCGATCCGGGGGCGGACGCCTCCATCGGCGGCATGGTCGCGACGGCGGCCTCGGGCACGAACACCGTGCGCTACGGCACGATGCGCGACAACCTCGTGAGCCTCACGGTGGTCACCGCGAACGGCGACGTGGTGCGCACCGCATCGCAGGCGCGCAAGAGCTCGGCGGGCTACAACCTCACGCAGCTGTACTGCGGCTCCGAAGGCACGCTGGGGCTCATCACCGAAGTGACCGTGCGGCTGCATCCGCACCCCGAGGCCTATGCGGCGGCAGTGGTGCATTTCCCGACGGTGGCGGCCGCGGTCGATTGCGTGATCGAGTCGATCCAGATGGGCGTGCCACTCGCGCGTGCCGAGATGCTGGACGCGCTCACCATCCGCGCCGTCAACGCGCACAGCCGCACCGCGCTCGCAGAGAACCCCACGCTGTTCCTCGAATTCGGCGCGAGCAAGACGCAGATCGACGAGCAGTCGGACATCGTGCGCGAGATCGCGGCCAATCACGGCGGCGGCGAGTTCCAGTGGGCCCATCTGCAGGAGGAGCGATCGCGCCTCTGGACGCCGCGCCATCACGCCTACTTCGCGTGCCTGCAGTTGAAGGCCGGCAGCCGCAGCCTCACCACCGATGCCTGCGTGCCGCTCTCGGCGCTCGCGCAGTGCGTGGAAGAAACGCAGGCCGACATCGCCGAGCATGGCCTGCTCGCGCCCGTGTTCGGCCATGTGGGCGACGGCAATTTCCATTGCCTCGTGCTGGTCGATCCGAACGACGCGGCCGAGAACGAAGCCGCCGAAGACTTCAGCCACCGGCTCGTGCAGCGCGCGCTGCGCCACGGCGGCACATCGACCGGCGAGCACGGCGTGGGCCTTCACAAGATGCAGTACCTCGTCGAGGAACACGGCGTGCACACCGTGGGGCTGATGCGCGCCATCAAACAGGCGCTGGACCCGCACGACATCTTCAACCCCGGAAAGATCATCGGCCCGGCCGAGGCTGTCCACACCCACCAGGAGACATGAAAAATGAACACCAGGCACACGCTCACCGCGATCGCGGTCGTCATGTTTGCGGCCGGTTGCGGCGGAGGCGGGGCCAACGGGGGCTTCTCGCCGCTGCTGCCTCCGGCCGCTCCTCCCGGTCCTCCCGCGCCGCCACCCGCTGCACCGCCGCCGCCAGCCATGTCCCTCGCCGAGAAATGCCCCACGCTCAAGGGGCAGACGCTGGCCGGCGGCGCCGTCGCCATCGACGATGCGAAGCTCGTCGCCGCATCGGCGCCGCAGCCCGAGTACTGCGTGGTGACCGCGAGCTTCAAGGGCTCCGCGCTGCGCTTCGAGGCGCGCCTTCCCACCGCGGATTGGAACGGCAAGCTCGCCTTCATCGGCGGCGGCGGCTTCGATGGCCAGATGCCCACGGCCACCGCCGCGCAGTTCAGCGAATCGATCTTCACCGAGCGCTACGCGACCGTCGGCACCAACGGCGGCTACGACTATCCCGGCGCGACTGATCTGAACTACTTCAAGGGCGAGTTCGCGCTCGACGATGCCAAGCTGCTCGACTTCACCCAGCAGTCCGAGCACCGCGCGCTGCCGCCGGGCAAGGAGGTGATCGCGCAGTTCTTCGGCACCGCGCCCACGCGCAGCTACTTCGAAGGCTGCTCGATGGGCGGGCACGACGCGATGATGCAGGCCCAGCGCTTTCCCGATGACTTCGACGGCATCGTGGCGCGCGCGCCGGCCGGCAACATCATGGGCCTGTTCATGCAGTTCAACCGCATCGCCAAGCAGGTGCGCGTGCCCGCCAATACGCTGAATCCGGCCAAGCAGACGCTGCTGGCCAACGCGGTGCTCGCGCAGTGCGATGGGCTCGACGGCGTGGCGGACGGCATCATCTCCAAGCCCGCGGCGTGCACGTTCGATGCGACGGCGCTGCGCTGCGCGGCGGGTGCGGACACGGGCGACAGTTGCCTGTCGGATGCGCAGATCGCCACCGTCAACACCATCACTTCGCCGGTCGCGACGTCGGATGGCGCGTGGTCGCACACGGGCTACAACTTCGGCGCGGAGAACTCGCCCAAGGGCTGGGGCGAGTACATCTGGCCGCAGGCGGCGTTCGGCGGCGCGTCGGTGCAGGGGCTCTTCTCCGACGGCTTCGTGCGCTCGTTCATCACGCGCGATGCGGCCTTCGATACGAGCACCTGGAACCCCGACCGGTGGCTCGCGCGCATGGGCGTCATCGGCGGCCTGTTCAGCGCGGCCGACCCGGACCTGAATCGGCTCCATGCGCGCGGCGCGAAGCTGATCATGTGGAACGGCACCAACGACACCTCGGTGAGCGCGCGCGACAACGCGCATTACTACGAGCAGGTGGTGAGCACCCTGGGCGCGCAGAAGGCGGACGAGACGGTCGAGCTCTTCCTCGCGCCCGGCGTGGGCCATTGCTTCGGCGGCGCGGGGCCCGACAAGGTCGACCTGCTCAAGGCGATGTCCACCTGGGTGGAGCAGGGCGTGCCCGCCTCGGCGCAGAAGCTGGTGCACCGCAAGGTCGATGCGGCGGGCGCCACCACGATGGCGCGCCCGATGTGCAAGTACCCCGCGTACCCGCGCTACAAGGGCGCGGGCGACGTGAACGATGCGGCGAGCTTCGATTGCGTGAATTGAAGGGGCGCACGGAAAAACCGTCACCCTAGAATGACCGGCCGCCCCTGCACCCCCGCAGCGTGCGGCCGGAGACACGCCGATGGAGTTGCGCCAGTTCAAGTATTTCGTCGCCATCGTGGATTGCGGCAGTCTCTCGCGCGCGGCCCAGCAGCTCTTCGTGGCGCAGTCGGCGCTCAGCAAGCAGATGGCCGAGCTCGAAGGCGAGCTGGGCACCCAGCTGCTGCTGCGCAGCCGCAACGGCGTGGCGGTGACCGAGGCGGGCAAGGTCTTCTACGAATACGCGCAGGGCATCACCAAGCAGGTGGGCGATGCGAAGGCCGCGGTGCATGTGGCGGCCGATTCGGTGGTGGGCTCGGTGGTGGCGGCGCTGCCGCAGAGCGTGTCGCCGATGATCGCGCTGCCGCTGATGCGCGCGGCCGCCAGGCGCTACCCCGACGTGGTGTTTCACCTGAACGAAGAGCTCACCGGCAACATGGCCGACCAGCTGCTGCGCGGCCGCGTCGACGTGGCGATCTTCTCGCCCACCATGCCCGCCGAAGACATCGCCTTCACGCCGCTCGTCGAAGAGGATTTCGTCTTTCTCGAATCGCCGCAGGACCCGCGCGCCTTGCCGCCGGGCGACGTGAGCATCGCGCAGGCCACGGCGCGTCCGCTGGTGTGGCCCGCCAATGCGCATGGCCACTGCACGCGCTGGCTGGTGGATGCGGTGCTCGAGGCGGCGGGCCAGCCGGCGGCGCGCGTTGCCGCGGAAATCAACTCGGTCTACACGCTCAAGGCCGCGGTGGAAGCGGGGCTCGGCGCGACCATCATGCCGCTCGGCCTCGCGCAGCGCGAGGTGCGCGAAGACCGCTTGCGGGCGCAC
Source organism: Variovorax sp. AC194 (assembly GCF_979257995.1). Lineage (NCBI taxonomy): Bacteria > Pseudomonadati > Pseudomonadota > Betaproteobacteria > Burkholderiales > Comamonadaceae > Variovorax > Variovorax sp. AC194. Next base: position 2,343,281 of record NZ_OZ409823.1, read on the forward strand.
CGCATCGATTCGCCCGCGATGTTCCGAACCCTGGGGCTGTGCGTGTCGGTGCACCTGCCGACGACCAATGCGAAGCGTGCGATCTGCACGTTGATCAGCGACGTGATCCGCGACCTGTGCACCAGCGGCCAATGGGAAGGCACGCGGCTGGCGGCACCGGCCGGCAAGCCGAAGCGGGCCTAGCCGCCCGCGGGGTCAGGCCTTGCGCTTGCGCGCAATGGCCTTGGCGGCAGGAACAGGTGCCGGTGCGGTGGCGGCGAACAGCCGCGAGATGGAGTGCCGCACCGCCGCCTGCATTTCCTCGATGGCCTTCGCATCGCCCGACAGGTGCTTGAGCAGCGCCTGCTGGAAGAGGCCGTCGAAGAGCGCGTAGGTGGCCGAAGGCGGCAGCCCGGGCTGTTCGCCCGAGAGCTCGGCGAAGCGACTCATGATGCGCCAGATCATGTCTTCCAGGCTCTTGTCGATGTGCACCACGTCGTCGTGAAAGGCCTTCTCGAAGAGGGCCTGCGAGCGCAGGTCGTACCAGAGACGGTGCACGTGGCCTTCGTCGCGCAGCGTGTCGCCCAGGCTCTGCAGGAAACCTTCCATCAGCTCGTCGTAGCTGGTGGCGCTGTCCACCGCATGGTCGTAGCGCGTGACGCAGCGCGCCTTGTACTGCTTGACGCTGCAGATGATCAGGTCGACCTTGTCGCTGAAGTAGTAGTGCAGCACGCCGTGCGAGAACTCGGAGTTCTGCGCAATCTCGCGAAGGCTCGTGCGTGCATAGCCGAGCGTGGCCAGGGTCGTGAGGGCCGCTTCGCCGAGTTCGGCGCGCCGCTCGGCGAACTTGTCCACCCGTGTCTTGGGTACGCGCGCGGCGTGTTTCTTTACCCGTTCATGTGACGTCATTTCGAGCCCGGCCGCATGGCATGCCGGCCGCCGTGTTTCCTGATGATTGCAAACCATAGCACGCATGCGGGAGAAGGCCCACATCCTGTGACATGCATGCCATTTTATGAAATCTTGACAGTTGTCAAAAGAAAACTTGACACCCGTCAAGTCGATTTCTAGGATGCCCCTTCCATCTCAACAACATATCGACAGGAGACAAGTGATGGCCAAGTTCGACTTGAAAGGGCGCAAGGCCCTGGTGACGGGTGGCGCGCGCGGCATTGGCGCGAGCATTGCCGAAGCGCTCGTGCAGGCAGGCGCCTCGGTGATGATCGGCGACGTGCTCGCCGACGTGGGGCGCGGCACGGCGCAGCGGCTTTCCGCCTCGGGCGCCAAGGTGGGTTTCGTTCCACTCGACGTGACCAAGGACGGCGACTGGGCCGCCGCCGCGGAGACCACGGTGAAGGAGCTGGGCGGCTTCGACATCCTCGTGAACAACGCCGGCATCGAGATCACCTCGCTGGTGATCGACGTGGACGGCGACGACCTGCGCCGCATGCTCGACGTGAACGTGGCCGGCACGCTCTTGGGCATGAAGCACGCGTTTCGCGCGATGCGCCCCGGCGGCAGCGCGGGCAACGGCGGTGCGGTGGTGAACATCGCATCGGTCGCGGCCACCATCGCGTTCCCCGCGATCGCCGGTTATTCCGCCACCAAGTCCGCCGTCGACCGCGCCACGCGCGTGGCCGCGATGGAGTCCGGAAAGCTGGGCTACGGCGTGCGCGTGAACTGCATCTATCCGGGCCTCGTGCCCACCGACATGGGCATGAAGCTCGCGAGCGACATCGTGGCCGCGGGCCTGGCCCCCAGCGTCGAGGCCGCGGTCGGCGACGTGATCGGCCAGACGCCGCTCGGGCGCCTCGGTGAAGTCGGCGACATGGCCGACGTGGTGGTCTTCCTCTGCTCCGACGCTGCCCGGTTCATCACCGGCGCGGGCCTCGCGGTGGATGGCGGCATGGGCATGTGATCAAGCAAAAAAAGGAGAGACAACCATGAGCAGCAGCAGCAAGAAGAAACCCGTCGTCGTCTACGGCGCCTCCGGCTACACCGGGCGCCTCGTGTGCGAGTACCTGCGCGAGTACAACATCCCCTTCGTCGCGGCGGGCCGCAGCAAGGAGAAGCTGGACGCGGCGATGAAGTCCCACGTGCCCGGCATCGAGACCGCGAACTACGAGGTGGTGGAGGTGGCGCATTCGGTCGGCGCGCTCACCGAGCTCTTCACTGGCGCCTCGGTGGTGCTCAACACAGTGGGGCCGTTCGCCAAGTTCGGGCCCGAGGTGGTCGAGGCGTGTCTCGCGGCCGGATGCCACTACACCGACACCACGGGCGAGCAGGACTGGCTCATCACGCTCGAGGAGAAATTCGGCGCCAAGTTCGCCGACGCGGGCCTCCTTCTTTCGCCCGGCCTTGCGCACATGTACACCACCGGCGAGATCGCCGCGCAGCTGTGCCTGGAGACGCCCGGCCTCGACACGCTGGACATCGCCGTGTTCTGGGGCGGCAGCCCGACCATCGCGTCCACGCAGACCATCCTCGTGAACGCCGCCACCTCCAAGGCCTACTACCTGGAGCAGAACGAATACGCGGAGTGGCAGCCCGACGCGGGCCTCTACCACCTGTCGATTCCGGGCCAGCACGAGGCGGCGCTGGCGCTGCCCTGGGGCGGCACCTCGCACCCGGTGTGGTTCAAGCGCGATCCGCGCGTGGCCAACGTGAAGGTGCTCGGCGGCGTCTTCAACAAGGCGCTGATGCAGGGCGTGCCGCAGATCGTGGCCGCCGCGCTCAAGGCCACCGAGGGCATGAACGAGGAGGACCGCTACGCGGCCCTCGCGCAGACGGCCGCGGGCGTCATGAACACCATGCCGCCGCGCGAGAATCCGCGCATCAACAAGTCCGTCGATTCGGTGCATGCATCGGGGCCGCTCGGGCGTGTGCACTGCGTGATCTTCGGCAACTGCAACTACAAGCAGACCGGCTTGCTGCAGGCCTATGCGGCGGCCTCGCTGCTGCAGCAGGCGCCGCGCCGCGCGGGCTTCGCCTCGGGCTGCCAGGCCTTCGGGCATCGCGAGCTGCTGGGTGCGCTGCGCGGCTTCGGGCTGGTGCAGGAGCCCATGCTCACGCGGATGGGTTGAGCGCGATGCGCCTCGTCGACTACCTGGACAAGGGCGCCCAGTTGGGCGCCGACGCGCCGTGCCTGTGCATGGGAGACACCCGGCTGTCGTACGGCGACGTGCAGCGCCTGAGCCACCGCGTGGCCCGCGCGCTGCAGCGCAGCGGCGTCGCGCCGGGCAGCAAGGTGGCGGTGCTCTCCAGCAACGACCCGGTCGCCTTCGCCTGCGTGTTCGGCGTGTCGCGCGCCGCGGCCGTGTGGTGTCCGATCAACCCGCGCAACGAGGCGGCCGAAAACCGCTTCGTGCTCGATGCCTTTGACTGCAGCTGCCTCATCTTCCACAGCAACTACGCGCCGCTGGTCGAGCAGATGCGCGCCGACCTGCCCAAGGTGAAGACGCTGGTGTGCCTGGACCAGGCGATGCCGTATGCGCCGTCGCTCGATCAATGGCTCGCCGGCACGGACCACACGGACCACACGGACCACACGGAAGACAAGCCGATCGACGTGCCCGTGATCGACGACATCGCGATGATCGCCGGCACCGGCGGCACCACCGGACAGCCCAAGGGCGTGATGCTCTCGGGCCGCAACCTGGAGACCATGTCGGCGCTCACGCTGATGGGCTATCCGTTCGACGGGCGGCCCGCGTACCTCGCGCTCGCGCCGCTCACGCATGCGGCCGGCGTGCTGTGCCTGCCGGTGATGGCGCTCGGCGGGCAGGTGGTCATCATGCCCAAGCCCGATCTCGCCGAATTCCTCGTGCTGATCGAGCGCCACCGCATCACCCACACCTTCCTGCCGCCCACGCTGATCTACATGCTGCTGCAGCATCCGCAGCTCGCCGCGACGAAGCGCGATTCGCTGCAGTGCTTCTGGTATGGCGCGGCGCCCATGTCGGCCGCGCGGCTCGAAGAAGCGCTCGAGAAGATCGGCCCCGTCATGGCGCAGCTTTTCGGCCAGACCGAGGCGCCGATGATGATTTCGATGATGTCGCCGAAGGAGCATTTCAACGCCGATGGTTCGGTCGCGCGGCAACGCCTTTCTTCGGCAGGCCGGCCCGGCCCGCTGGTGCAGGTCGGCGTGATGAACGGCGACGGCGCATTGCTGCCGACCGGCGAAAGCGGCGAGATCGTCGTGCGCGGCTCGCTCGTGATGGCGGGCTACTACAAGGACGCCAAGGCCACGGAAGAGGCCTCCCGCTTCGGCTGGCACCACACGGGCGACATCGGCTACCTGGATGCCGACGGCTTTCTCTACATCGTCGACCGCGCCAAGGACATGATCATCTCGGGCGGCTTCAACGTCTATTCCGCCGAAGTCGAGCAGGTGCTGATGCAGCACCCCGACGTGCAGGACAGCGCCGTCGTCGGCCTGCCCGACGAGAAGTGGGGCGAGCGCGTGGTGGCGGTGCTGCAGCTGCATGCCGGGCGCGCGGTGGATGCGGAAGACATCAAGGCCTTCGTCAAGGCGCGCATCGGGAGCGTGAAGGCGCCCAAGCAGGTCGAGGTGTGGGCCGACCTGCCGCGCTCCAAGGTGGGCAAGGTGCTCAAGAAGGAAGTGCGCGCCTCGCTGATCGCGGCGGCGCCCTGACGCCTTGAGCCTGGCCCGCGCGCGCTTTCTCCAATGAAAGCCGCGCGAGGCGAAATCCTACCGATGCTTCCGAAGCCCGCCCACGGGTTTGGGATGGGGGGCTCGTAGCCTTTGCGCTTTGCAGCAAAGGAAGCACGCATGGCCCACCGCAAAGTCGCCGACCTCGTCATCGAAACCCTGCAGCAGGCCGGCGTCAAACGCTGCTACGGCATCGTCGGGGACACGCTGAACCACGTCACCGACGCGATCCGCCGCAGCGACATCGAATGGGTGCATGTGCGCCACGAAGAGGCGGCCGCTTTCGCCGCGGGCGCGGAGTCGTACCTCACGGGCGAGCTCTCGGCCTGCGCCGGCTCGTGCGGGCCGGGCGGGCTGCACTTCATCAACGGCGTTTTCGAGGCCAACCGCAACCGCGCGCCGATGGTGCTGATCGCCAGCCAGATCGTGACGGCCGAACTGGGCATGGAGTTTCCGCAGGAGGTCGATTTCAAGTCGCTGTATGCCGGCTGCAGCGTGTTCTGCGAGCAGGTGCAGTCGGCCGAACAGGCGCAGCGCGTCGTGGCGCTCGCGGCGCAGGCGGCGCTCTCCCGGCGCGGCGTGGCGGTGGTCATTCTGCCGAGCGACATCGCGCAGACGGAGGTGAAAGAAGGCCTGACTTTCGCCGTGCACCGCACCGCGCCGGTGATACGGCCCAACGACGGCGAGCTCGCGCAGCTGGCCGCCTTGCTCGGCAAGGGCAAGAAGATCGCGATCTACGCCGGCCACGGCTGCGAAGGCGCGCACGAGATGCTGCTCGCGCTCGGCCAGTGCCTGAAGGCGCCGATCGCCCACACCTCGCGCGCCAAGGATTTCGTGGAGCACGACAACCCGTTCAACATGGGCATGACCGGCATCTTCGGCGTGGAGTCGGGCTACCGCGCGCTGCAGGAATGCGACACGCTGCTCCTGCTCGGCGCGGACTTCGCCTGGAGCCAGTTCTATCCGGCCAAGGCGACCATCCTGCAGATCGACACCGACGGCAGCCACCTCGGGCGGCGCCATCCGGTCGCGCTCGGGCTGGTGGGCGACATCGCGCCCACCGTCGAGGCGCTGATCCCGCTGCTCGAAGAGCGCAGCGACCGCAGCTTTCTGGACGAGTGCCTGCGCCATCGCCAGGAGGCGGTCGAAACGCTGCGGCGCGACGAGCGGCCGGGCAAGGAGGGGTTGATCCATCCGCAGCACCTCACGCGCGTCATCGACGAGCTGGCGGCCGACGATGCCATCTTCACCGCCGATGGCGGCAGCCCGATGGTGTGGTCGCTGCGGCACCTGAGCATGAACGGCCGGCGCCGCACGCTCGTGAGCCTGCTGCACGGCACGATGGCCAACGCGATGCCGCAGGCGCTGGGCGCGCAGAAGGCGTATCCCGGGCGGCAGGTGATCTCGCTCTCGGGCGATGGGGGCCTGGCGATGCTGCTGGGCGACCTGATGACCGCGGTGCAGGAGAAGCTTCCGATCAAGGTCGTGGTCTACAACAACGCGAGCCTCAATTTCGTGGAGCTCGAGCAGAAGGTCGAAGGCCTGCTGGACAACTACACGGATTTGCTGAACCCCGACTTCGCGCGGCTGGCCGAAGTGATCGGCTTCTACGGCCAGAAGGTGGAGCGCGCCGAACATTTGCCCGACGCGGTGCGCGCCTTCCTCTCGCACCCGGGCCCTGCGTTGCTGGACGTGACGGTCAACCGCACGGAGCTGGTGATGCCGCCGAAGGTGGAGTTCAGCCAGGTCGCGGGCACGATGCTGTATTCCGCGAAGGCGGTGCTGAGCGGGCGGTCGTCCGACGTGGTGGACCTCCTCAAGGACAACTTCACGCAATGAGCACCGCGACGCGGTAGCGCACAACAGAAAGCCCGCCGAAGCGGGCTGCCTGCGATCGCACGTTCACACGCGGGTCAGAAGCGCGCCTTGAGAAAGGCCGATGGCCCTTGCAGCCGCACCTTCAGCCGCGAGTCGGCGGAATCGCTGTCGCGGGTGAGGTCGATGTTGGTCACGCCATACGAGACCACCACGCCCACGTTCTTCACCGGGAACCACTCGACGCCGGCCGAGGCGTTGTAGATGTTGCCGTGGAAGCGGCCGCTGCTCTTCCACACGCCCGAGGCGTCGGCGAACAGGCGCAGGTCGGGCGTGATGGCGTGGCGCACACCGATCTCCAGCAGCGGCGCGATGGCGTTGTCGCTCGAACTCTGGTTCAGCGTGCCGACCTGGCCGTTCACCGAGACCAGCGCGCTCGCGCCCAGCGTCGCGCGGTAGTAGGCGGCACCGGCGCCCAGGCCGAACACGGTGTTGCCCGAACCGAGCCACCACTTGTAGGAGAGCTTGGCGAAATCCAGCTTGGTGTTGAAGTTCGCGTTGCCGATGGCGCTCAGCGTGCCGAACGGGCCGAGCGAGGTGTTGTTGCTGAACTGGCCGTCGTAGTCGCGCTTGTACTGGTAGTAGTCGAACGAAATGCCCTGGCTGTCACCGAGCAGAAGGTCGGCGGTGATGCGCGGCATCGTCACCCGGCCGGGCTTGATGTCGCCCGAGGCGAGCGAGCCGTAGGGCGTGGCCACGGAGGCGTTGAATTTCGGATCGGCGCTGAAGGCCCCCACCGAGAAACTGAACCGGTCCAGCGCCGGCGAGGGATCGGCCAGCGCCGGTGCGGTGGCGAAGAGAAAGCCGGAACCGACGAGCGCGCCGAGGGCGCCGAATCTGACCGTCCAGTCGAACGGGCGGGTGCGAAGCGACAGCATGAGAATCCTTAGAAAAGAATGAGGGCCCCGGGCACATCGCGTGGCGCAGCGGTCTTTCGCTGCGCGTGGTGCCTCGCGGCCAGACTCCCTTGAACCAGCCGTACCTTAGGGAGGGCGAGCGGCGCTTCGAATGCGTCGAATGCGGGTCTTCTTGTAGGAATTTCTTGATGGCCGAGGCTGGGGCTGGGGCCGGCGCTACAGTGCCGCATGCGCAAACACCTCTCCACGACCACCGGCCCGCAGCGTCTTCTCTATGGCACGGTGGTCGGTGTCGCGGTGGCGCTCGCGCCGTGGCCCGTCGGCGGCATGGCGCGCGGGCTGGCCGGGTGGTGCGCCGGGGTGCTGGTCTACCAGGTGCTCACCTGGTGGCTGATCGAGACCTTCGATGCGCGCCGCACGCGCGAGCGCGCGCAGTCGCTGGACCAGCCCAACCTGATGATCCTGGTGTCGATGCTGGTGGTGGTGGCCGTGAGCGTGATCGCCATCGCGATGCTGCTGCAGCAGGTGAAACAGCTGACCGGCTGGGAGCGCGCCGGCCACGTCGTGCTCGGCGTGATCGCGCTGGTCGGCTCGTGGCTGATGATGCACACGATCTACGCCTTTCACTACGCGCACCGCTACTACATCGACCAGAAGGGCGGCTCGCCCGACGGCGGCCTCGACTTCCCGGGCAAGGACGATCCGGACTACTTCGACTTTCTCTACTACTCGTACGTGATCGGCATGACCTCGCAGGTGTCCGATGTGCAGGCCACCTCGCGCGAGATGCGGCGCATCACGCTGATCCACAGCGTGCTGGCCTTTGCGTTCAACATGCTGGTCCTCGCGCTTTCCGTCAACGTGGTGGCTGGCGCCATCTAGGCGCCGTCGTCAGGCAACTTTGGGCTTCGGTCCCAGCCGGACGATGCCCGTCGAGAGCGCCACGCCGCACACGATCACCACCGCGGAAATCAACATCCACTGCGTGATGTTCTCGCCGAGAAATACCGCGCCGTAGAAGAGCGCGAACACCGGCACCAGGAAGGTCACGGTCAATGCGCGTGCCGGGCCGGCGCGTTCGATCAACCGGAAGAACAGGATGTACGCCACGCCCGTGCAGGCGATGCCCAGCGCCAGCAGCGCGAGCCACGCGCGCAGGCTCGGCATCTGCGCGGGCCAGAGCCAGATGGCGGGCAGCGCGAGGAAGAGCGTGGCGCCCAGCTGGCTGCCCGTGGCGGTGGCCAGCGGCGGCACGCCAACCAGGTAGCGGCGCGTGGCGCTGGCCGAGATGCCGTAGCAGAGGCATGCGCCAAGGCAGGCGACGACCGCCCACAGCGCCGCGTTGCTGCTCGCGCCGGCGTGCAGGCCCGCGCTGCGGCTCGCGAGCATCGCGACACCCGCAAAGCCGATCACGAGGCCGACGATGCGCGAGCCGCTCGGACGCTCGCGGAACCAGGCCCATGCCACCAGCGCGCCGAACATCGGCACGGTGGCATTCAAGACGGCGGCGAGGCCCGAGTTGATGGTCAAGAGCGCGAAGCAGAAGAGCGCGAACGGCATCCCCGAATTGAAGACGCCGACGCCGAAGGTGGCCTTCCAATGCGCCGCGATGGCCGGCCCCTGGCCGCGCAGCAGCGCGATCGGCAGCAGGAACAGCGCGGCGATGGCCACCCGCACCGCCGCCGTCGGCAACGCGCCGAACTCGGCCGCGCCGATGCGCATGAAAAGAAAGGACGCTCCCCAGAGCGCCCCGAGCAGTACGAGGTCGATGAGCCAGGGTTTGGCGGTGCTGGTGGCGATGTTGTTTTGCGTTGTGGTGCTCATGCGTCTCTCGGTTTTTATCTCGCGCCTTCCAACTCCAGGAGCGCGGTCTTGCGGTCAAGCCCGCCAGCGTAACCGGTCAGCGAACCGTTCGAGCCGAGCACGCGGTGGCAGGGCACGATCACGCTGATCGGATTGCGCCCCACGGCCGCGCCCACCGCGCGCACCGCGGCCGGGTTGCCCACGTGCGCGCTGAGCGCGCCGTAGGTCATCGTCTTGCCCGCGGGAATGCCGAGCAGCGCATGCCACACGCTCTGCTGGAACGCGGTGCCGTGCGAGAGGTCCAGCGGCATGTCGAAGTCGCCGCGCTTGCCGGCGAAGTAATCGCGCAGCTGCGCGCCGGCCTCGACGAGCGCGGGGTGGTCGTCCTTCGCGATCCAGCCGGTGGTGTCGGGCCAGTGGCGCTGCTGGTCGAACCAGACGCCGGCCAGGCCCTGGTCGGTGGCCGCCATGGTGATGCCGCCCAGCGGCGTGTCGATGTGCGAGGTGTAGATGGTCTTGCTCTTGAACTTCATGACATTTCAGGCGGTGAGGCCTGCCGTGGTGATGTTGGAAGAATCCGCCGGCGCTTCTGCGACGGCCGTGGGGGAAGAGGGCGCGTGCCATGCACGAAGCACCGCGTAGCTGCGCCAGGGGCGCCACGCCTGCGAGGCTTCGCCGGCCGCGCGCGCGGTGGTCACGCCCAGCGCCTTCTGCAGCGCGATGTCGCCTGCGGGAAACGCATCGGGCCACCGCAGCGCGCGCATCGCGATGTACTGCGCGGTCCAGGCGCCGATGCCGGGGAGCTCCTGCAGCGCGGCGATGGTCGAGGGCACGTCGGCGCCCGCATGCAGCGCCAGCTTGCCGGCCGCGACTTCGCGGGCGATGGCCTGCAGCGCGGCCTGCCGCTGACGCACGATGCCCAGTTGGCCGAGCGCATCGCCGCTGGCCGCGGCAATGGCCGCCGGCGTGGGAAACAACCGGTCCAGGCCGTCGATGGGCGTGGCGATCGGTTCGCCGAAGGCCTCGACCAGCCGCGAGCCCAGCGTGCGCGCCGCGGCCACCGTGATCTGCTGGCCCAGCACCGCGCGCACCGCGAGCTCGAAGCCGTCGACCGTGCCCGGCACGCGAAGACCGTCGCCGTGCGGAAAGGCGTCATGCAGCGCGGCGTTGATGGCCATCGGTTCGGCATCGAGATCGAGCATGGCGCGGGCGCGGCTGATCACGATCGGCAGCACCGCGGCGAGCGAATCGCTCACCGACAGCAGCATCTGCTCGCGTTCGATGTCGAAGCGCAGCTGCAGCCATCCGGCGTGCGCCTGTGCGCCTTGCTGCACGCGCAGCGTGCGGGCCAGGCGCACGTATGTCGGGGTCTGACCTTTGGCGGGCGCCTTGCCGTCGGCCGTGGTCGCCACTTCGACGCCCCGCAGGGCGCGGCGCGCGAAGAAGCCGAGCATCGCGTTCACGTCGTAGGGCGGGCGAAAGCCCAGGCGCACTTCGATCGCCTTCGCTTCTCGGCCTGGGGTGCCGCCCTGGGCGCCGCCCGCGCGCCGCAGCGCGCTCGGGTTCAGGCCGTAGTGCTCCACGAAGGCCGCATTGAAGCGCCGCACGCTCGCAAAGCCGCTGGCCAGCGCCACCTGCGTCATCGGCAGGCGCGTGTCGGCGATCAGCTGCTTGGCGGCCAGCAGGCGCCGCGTCTGCAGGTACTGGAGCGGAGAGACGCCGAACTGCGCCTCGAAGATGCGCCGCAGGTGCCGGTCGCTCACGCCCAGGCGCGCCGCGACCTGCGCGGCGCCGGGGCCGCTGTCATCGCCGTGGACCCATGCATCGGGCTCGTCGATCAGCCGCGCGGCCTGCAGCGCGAGGATGCGCGAGGCGTCTTCGGTGGACCAGCTCGCTGCGCGCGGCGCCAGCTCGGGCCGGCAGCGCAGGCACGGGCGAAAGCCCTCGGCCTCGGCCTGCGCCGCGTGCACGAAGAAGCGGCAGTTCTCGCGCCGCGGCAGCTTCACGCGGCACACCGGCCGGCAGTAGATGCCGGTGGAGGTCACGGCGGTGAAGAACGATCCGTCGAAGCGCGCATCGTGCGTCTTCATTGCCAGGTAGCAGGCGTCGCTCTCGAGCGCTTCAGAGGGGGCGTGGGTGGAAGGCATGGGCAAATGATACGGTTTCGCCTCGTTTCAACTGGCCGTTTTCGGACATGTGGGCAGGCGGGGCGTTGCCTACAATGCCCCGTTCCGAAAACCAACAGGGAAACGCCTTTCATGCAGCTCAGCGCGTCGATCTTCAAGGCCTATGACATCCGCGGCGTCGTGCCCGTCACCCTCGATGCCGAGGTGGCAGAAGCGCTCGGCCGCGCGTTCGGCAGCGCCGCCCGCGCCGCCGGCGAAAAGACGGTGGCCGTGGGGCGCGATGGCCGCCTGTCGGGCCCCGCGCTGTCCGAGGCGCTCGTCAAGGGCCTGGTGGCCACCGGCGTCGAGGTGATCGACGTGGGCGCGGTCACCACGCCGATGCTCTATTTCGCGGCCCACACGCTGTGCACCAGCGGCATCCAAGTCACCGGCAGCCACAACCCCAAGGACTACAACGGTTTCAAGATGGTGCTGGCCGGCCGCGCGATCTACGGCGACGAGATCCAGGGCCTGCGCAAGACCATGGAAGACGGCACCGCGAAGCTCGCTGCCGGCGGCAGCGTGCGCAAGGTCGATGTGACCGACGCGTATGTCAAGCGCATCGCGGGCGACATCAAGCTGGCGCGCCCGATGAAGATCGTGGTCGATTCGGGCAACGGCATCGCGGGCGCCACGGCTCCCGCCATCTTCCGCGCCATCGGCTGCGAGGTGGTCGAGCTCTTCAGCGAGGTCGATGGCGATTTTCCGAACCACCACCCCGACCCCAGCAAGCTGGAGAACCTCAAGGACCTGATGGCCGAACTGGCCAAGGGTGAGGCTGAGCTGGGCCTGGCCTTCGACGGCGACGGCGACCGCCTGGGCATCGTCACCAAGGACGGCCAGAACATCTTTCCCGATCGCCAGATGCAGCTGTTCGCCGAGGACGTGCTCTCGCGCGTGCCGGGCGGCACCATCGTCTACGACGTGAAGTGCTCGCAGCGCCTGGCGCCGGCCATCGAGGCGGCGGGCGGCAAGCCGATGATCTACAAGACCGGCCACTCGCTCATCAAGGCGAAGATGAAGGAAATCGATTCGCCGCTGGGCGGCGAGATGAGCGGCCACATCTTCTTCAAGGAGCGCTGGTTCGGCTTCGACGACGGCACCTATGCCGGCTGCCGCCTGCTCGAGATCTTGAGCAAGAGCCCGGACGCGAGCGACGTGCTCAACGCGCTGCCCACCAGCTTCTCCACGCCCGAGTTGAACGTGGCCTGCGCCGAAGGCGAGCCGCATGCGGTGGTCGACACGCTCGTCAAGAGCGCGACCTTCGCCGCGCCCGCCAAGGTCTCGACCATCGACGGCCTGCGCGTGGACTGGCCCGATGGCTTCGGGCTGATCCGCGCTTCCAACACCACCCCCGTGCTGGTGCTGCGCTTCGAAGGCCAGACCGACGCGGCGCTGCATCGCATCGAAGCCGAGATGCTCGCGCTGCTGCGCACGGTCAAGCCCGACGCCAAGCTGGCCGAAGCTTCCCACTGACACCTGTGCGTTCCCTGCTGCTGCGCCTGTACGGCGCCTTCACCACCGTCGTGCAACCGCTGGTGCGCCGCAAGCTGCGGCGCCGCGCGGAGGCCGAGCCGGGCTATGCCGTGGCCGTCGAGGAGCGCTTCGGCCACTACGACGAATCCATCACCGGCGAGGCCCAGTGCTGGGTGCACGCCGTGTCGCTCGGCGAGACGCGCGCGGCTGCGATCCTCATCGCCGAACTGCGGCGGCAGTACCCGGGCATTCCGATCCTCCTCACGCACGGCACCGCGACCGGCCGCGAGGAGGGCGCCAAGCTGCTGGAGCCCGGCGACACGCAGGTCTGGCAGCCGTGGGACACGCCCGGCGCCGTCTCGCGCTTCCTGGACCGCTTCAAGCCGCGCATCGGCGTGCTGATGGAAACCGAGGTCTGGCCCGTGATGGCCGCCGCCTGCGCCGAGCGCCGCATTCCGCTGGTGCTGGCCAATGCGCGGCTCAACGAGAAATCGCTGGGCGCGGCCGAGCGCCTGGGCTGGCTCGCGCGGCCCGCGTACTCGGCCCTCACGGCCGTGTGGGCGCAGACCGAGGCCGACGCGCACCGGCTGGTGTCGCTCGGCGCCAAGGTGGCCGGCGTCTACGGGAACCTCAAGTTCGACGCGACGCCCGACGCGCGGCAGCTCACCGCCGCGACCTCGCTGCGCGAGCGCCTGCCCAAGCCCATGGTCGTGCTCGCGAGCTCGCGCGACGGCGAGGAGCGGCTGCTGCTCGAGGTGCTCAAGCGCTTCGGCGCGACCTCGCCCGTGCCGCCCGAGCAGGGCGCGATCCGCTCGATCGCCAAGCGCGTGCACGACGTGCAATGGATGATCGTGCCGCGCCATCCGCAGCGCTTCGACGAAGTGGCCGCGCTGATCGAGTTGCAAGGCTTCGCGGTCGCGCGCCGCAGCGCCGCGGGCCAGCCGACGGACGCGGAGATCTGGCTGGGCGATTCGCTCGGCGAAATGGCCCTGTACTACGGCTTGGCCGACGTGGCGCTGCTGGGCGGCAGCTTCGAGCCGCTGGGCGGGCAGAACCTCATCGAGCCGGCCGCGTGCGGCTGCCCGGTCGTGATGGGCCCGTCGACCTTCAACTTCGCCGAGGCCGCGCAGCTGTCGCTGGCGGCGGGCGCCTCGCTGCGCGTCGAAGGCATGGAGCAGGCGGTGACGGCGGCGCTCAAGCTGGTCGAGAACCCCGAGCGGCGTGCGGCGATGGCGCAGGCTGCGCTGGCGTTTTCTTCGTCGAACCGCGGGGCGGCCGAACGCACGGCGGCTGCCGTGCTGGCCATTGCGCAGGCTGCGGAGCCGGTGGCAGTGGAGGAAGGCGTGCCGCTGGAAGAGACCAGGGCGGAGCCGACGCTGGACTGAGCTCCCCGGCGTTATTTCACGGATCGGCCCGGTAGTTGAAAGCCGGTGCCGCCGGACCCCGGGCCGGGTGACGATTGTTCTCAGTGTTGGCAGAGCGGTCCCCGCAAACTGCATCGACCTATTTCCTTGTCATGGAAGCCGTCGATGCCCTGCATGTTCTCGCTCCGATCTCCCGCGTTTCCTTTCTCCTTTCCCTTTCTTTCCCGTGAATCGGGCGATGCCCGGTTTGATCTTCGCGAATCTCCCTGCGCGACGCGCACATGATCATCAGCCCGCCCTTTCTGCCTGATCGTGCCGGCCAATCCGAAGATGCGTGGCTCGACACGGCCATGGCACAACCCGCCTCTCGCCTCGCGAGCACCAACGCGCCAGAAGGCTCGTTCCCGCTGAGTCTCAAACTGGCTTGGCACAACGGCATCCACATCCAGGCACCCATTGCCGGCGGGGCGTATTTGCCAGTGCGCGCTGTCGCCGATGGCAAGGTCGTTTTTGTTCATGCTCCCACTGCGCAGAACGCCGAGCTGGACCATCCGCTCAACTACAACCCGTTCCATGGAGAAACGCCGTCGGCCGCATGGACCAGCGACGGGTTCCTCGTCATCGAACACAGGACGGAGATCGGTGCCGCGGGGGCGGTTGTGACGGAAGTCGTCTATTACAGCGTCTACATGCATCTGAGCAGCATTGCCGCTTGCCCCAGAACAGGCCTTGAGTGGTCAGTTGGCAAAGCCGTTTATCGGAAAGAGGAGCTCGGTGCGCCGGGGCAGATCTATGGCCATGACGGGCAAATCCATTTCGAGATTTGCTGCAACAAGGCGAACCTCGCGCTGCTGACCCTACGCGGACCCGACTGGGTCGATCCATTGGCTTTGCCGCCACCCACCGCCGATGGCCGCACCGACAGCGTCTTCGGCAGCCTCTACGTCTACCTGCCCGCCGGCACGCCAACGAGCACCAGTCAGCCGACCCATCATTTGCGGGCAAGCGGCCACGTGGGTCGCGCGGCAAGCGCTGCCTCGGACCACTTCCCGCCGAATACGCTGCATACGCCTTTGTGGGTGCAGATCACCTATGAGAACGGAGGCGCGACCCTGGCAAGCTACGACGCGCACGGCACCGCCATCGGCGTGCCCAGGAACGACAGCCGGGACGACTACATTCACCGCGCCAATGCCCCTGCGGCCGCTGGCCACAGCTTCGAGTACGACCTGTACGCCGCTGCCAATGACCGTCACGACGCGTTGGACGCCGCCGCCCAGGCCGTGAGCAGTCCCAGCGGCTGGTATGAACTGCTGCGTTTCGCGCGCAATCTGGGCGGCGACCCGCTCCCTTCCAACGCAGCCCACTGGCGCAAGGTCGTCACGACCTCGGGGGAGGTCTGGGCGGACCTCAATGCGCAAGGCACGTTCAAGTTCAGCGATGCCGACTTCCTGCCCGTCATGGGGTGGAACTGCTTCGACGACGATCCCGCGCCGGCCGATCAGCGGTGTGATTCGCTGCATATGAAGACGCTGATCCGGGACCCCGACCCTGCCAATGCACGACGCATGGAGTCCGTTCAACTGGCACGCCGGCTGGGAGAAGTCGATGTGAGAAGAAAACTGCGACGCGCCATTTGCCGGTTTCCGAGCGAATGGGACCAGACAAGCCTGCAGGCGCGCTACGGCTGGCTGGAGACAGGGGACTTCAAACCCACGGACGACGACGCCACAGGCGCGCAGAAGTGGGGCCGCTTCGTGAAACACGCCAACGCGATCAGTTTCCTGGACTTGCCCACGGAGATCGTGAAGGCCGATTGGCGCTTCCACCCGAGGGAGTTCGTCGGGCACATGAGGAAATGCGAATGGCTGGGGCAAGATGAATTGGCGCAACTGGTTGTCCGGAGAACCAGGGCGCAACCGCATATTCCGATAAATTGGGCCCAGGCAAAATCCAGAATTTCTGCCCATTACCCTCAATTAAGCAAGGCATTGCGCAAATACAGGATATGCACCCCCGCTCGTTGGGCTCATTTCTTCGGGCAATGCATTCAAGAGACGGACTACCTGCGGACCATGGAGGAGTATGGCGGCCTTTCATTGGACTATGCACCCTATTTCGGCAGGGGATTCACGCAGTTGACCTGGGCAAAAAATTATATTGCTTACGGAAAATTCAGATCCTATGCACCGCCGATTCCTTTTACCGCGGCGAATTTTCCCAATTGGCACGCCCGATACCGGAACAATTGGTATGACGGGCGACCCTCGGCAGCACAGATTCAACGAAATGGCCGAAGCACATACGTTCTCGATGGAAAGCCGATCCCTTCCTGGAATGTGGAGGCGGTATCAACAGACAGCAGCTTGGCATCGGACTCCGGAGGTTTCTTCTGGGTGTGGAAAGCGCTGGCAAATTCTTCCACCGGCCACCTTGCAGGAGAGTCCTGCATTCTCAGATTGGCAGACCGAGGATTTGCACAAGCCGATGTGGATGAAATAACCTACAACGTCAATGGCGGCTGGAATGGGCGCGACATTCGCCGCATCACCGGGCCTTATGCATGGGCGGTGTTGAATGATGTTCCCATGCCTGCGGGCTTTGAACGCCAGGTGCCCTGAGATGAAATTCAAGAAAAAATCATTAGCAGTACTTGTTCTTCTCCTGAGCGGATTTTTCGCGCTCGCACGGGCCACGGAGAAGAGTACCGACACATCGTTCAAGGCATCGGGCGATAAATCTCTTGTCGGAGCGTTGACAGGAGAGGGAAAACTCTCAATTTCGCGTTTTCGAGATGGTGGATTGAAAGAGATCATTTCACTGCAAGGCGTCGCTCGATACGCCATGAGTGCCAACGGTAATTACCTCGCGGTCGTGGGCAAGGTAAATGAAAAAATCACATTGTCGATTTATGAAACCAGAACGCGAGAATTGAGATTTCAACAATATATTGACGATCTTCCCGAGGAAGTCTGGCTCGGCAACGAGGGGAATGTGATCGGTATTTATGCCGGTGAAAAATTCACTGCGTACACCCTCGGCGCAGGCGGAATGAGGAAGGTCTACTCAAAGTCTTCTGTCGACTTTCTGGCTTCGGCCAGTGGGAATTTTCTTCTGTTTAAAACAGAAGAAGGGTATCTGCAGATTGTTCGATCGGGCAATTGGGGGGATGTCGCATTGAGTTCGAATCTCGTGCAGACGGCAGTCGAAGAATGGCTCGCAATCAATAGACCGGGTGCGAAAAATCCAGGCGAAGGGCCGCTCATATTTCCCAGAAAAATCGGCCGCATGAGTTTCGATGACCGACTGATAACGATTTTCCTGGGAGAAAACGATCAGACTTTCATCAACATTTGCGCATCGACGGGCCGAATAGTTTCGACTGCAGCCTATGACGTTCGAGTCAACGTCTATCCAGATGTCGACGAGTCGGGGCGCTATTTTGGAGTTCTGCTTACTCCCAATTCAGATGATTCGAAATTTCAAAGACCTTCGACGTATTTTGGTATTCGTTTGCACGAAATTTACGGAGGCGAATCTATAGGGAAAATTCCACTGAAACAAAAGGATGTGACTGAGTACCACCGGGTCGGCACTTCGCATTTCAGTCCGACAGTCCAATGGTTCTCTTTTCTGAAGGCTGGAAAGACAACGAAAATTTCGGGCGCGATGTTGGCAGGATCGACTATGAGCGTCTGGAGAAAAGATCTAGGAAGAATGTATATTTCCAAAGAAGAAATTCAATCCCGATGCCCTTCTATTTGAATTCAGCGCTGCAAAAAATCAGGAAATTTCTGGTGACGATGCTATTGGTGAATTTGCAGATTCTCTCGGGAGCTAGAGCCGCAACGACTCGACCCAGCAGCAGGCTTTGAAGACGCCGGCTGTAACTGGGCGAATTGAACGGTGGGCGCCGCCCGTCGCAGCCTGAGCGGAGCCGACCGCCTCTTTATCAGCGCACCGGCGGATTCACGATCACCGGCGGCACCGGTGCCGTTGGCATCGTCGGCGGCACCGGATTGAACGGCTGCACCGGCACCGGCGGCACCACCGGGATGCTGGGCGGTGTCACCGTCGTCGAAGGCGCGAAAGAACGGTCCGGTGGCGTGGGCGAAGGCACGGCTGGCGCGCTGCCATTGCTCGCCAGCGTCGCGTTGATCGCGTCCATGTCCGCCGTCGTGAGTGTGCCGTTGGCCTGGCGCAGTTTCAGGTTCCCGAGCAGCACGTTGTAGCGCGCTTGCGCGAGGTCGCGCTTGGTCTGGAACAACTGGCTCTGCGAGTTGAGCACGTCGATGTTGATGCGCACGCCCACCTGGTAGCCGAGCTTGTTGGCATCGAGCGCGCTCTGGCTGGAGGATTCGGCCGCTTCCAGGGCCTTGACCTGGCCCGCGCCCGACACGAGGCCCAGGTACGCCGCGCGCGTGGCCTGCGCCACGCTGCGGCGGGTGCCGTCGAGCACGCTGCGCGACTGGTCTTCGAGCGCCAGGGTTTCCTTGATGCGGTTTTCGGTCGCAAAGCCGGCGAAGAGCGGCAGGTTGAACGTGACGCCGACGGTGGCCGCGTTGATGCGCGTGCCCACGGTGCTGGTGCTGGTGCCGGTCGGGTTGCGCGTGACGTTGTAGCCCAGGTTGGCGTCCAGCGTGGGCTTGTGGCCGGCCTGCGCTTTCTGCACTTCGAGCCCGGCGACGTCCAGGCCCAGGCGCGCCTGCTGGATCGCGGGGTGCACCTCGTCGGCCTGCGCGACCCATGCGTTGATGTCCGCGGGCTGGGCGGTGGGCAGCACGACCGGCACGGCCAGCGGCACGGGCACGCTGCCGGGGCGGCCGACGAGCTGGTCGAGCACGATCTTCTTGACCTGCAGGTCGTTCTCGGCGGCGATTTCCTGCGCGATCACCAGGTCGTAGCGGGCCTGGGCTTCGCGCGAGTCGGTGATGGTGGAGGTGCCGACCTCGAAGTTGCGCTTGGCCGAGGCGAGCTGCTCGGCCACGGCGACCTTCTGCGCGCGCACGAGCGCCAGGCTGTCCTGGCTCGCGAGCACGTCGAAATACGCCTGGCTCACGCGCACGATCAGGTCCTGCTCGGCCGTGGTGAACACCGCCAGCGCGATCTCCGCCTGGCGCTTGCCCTGTTCGTAGGTGGCCCAGTTGGCCGGGCGGTAGAGCGGCTGCGTGGCGTTGATGCCGACGTTCTGCGTGTTGAAGTTGCGCGAGGCGCTGGCGCCGCGGTTGTCGCCCGTGAGGGTGTCGATATCGAGGTTGCTGCGGTTCACGCCGGCCGTGAGACCGACGGCCGGCAGGATGCCGGCCTTGGCCTGCGCGGCGCGCGCGACGTTCGCGTCGTACTGCGCCCGCGCGCCCTGGTACGTGGCGTCGTAGCCGCGGGCGGAGTCATAGAGTTCGTTCAGTGTCTGGCCTTGGGCCGGCAGCGCCAGCAGGGTCGCGATAACGCTGGCGAGTGCTGCGGAAAGTGGCAGAAGCCGGGGCCGTGGAGGCATTGAACGTCCTTGAGGAAGAGAAAGTCTTTTTGCGCGCTCAAGCAGCGTCGTACGCTCGCGTCGAGCGAAGCGGTGCCAATTCCAGGAACACCACGGAACCGGCTTTGCCGGGCCGTCGGTGTTGCCCCCTGCAAGGGGGAAGGAGAAGCGACACGAAGTGCGCGGAGCCTGGGGGTGTCATTCAATACCGCGGGACCGAAGGGTCGTGCGAGGACCAGGCGTCGATGCCACCCGCCACGTTGGCGAGCTGGTCAAAGCCGTTCTGGTTCAGAAACGCGGCCACGCGCTGGCTGCGCGCGCCGTGATGGCAGAGGCATGCAATGCGTTGGCCCTCGCCCAGTTCGGCGAGGCGGCCCGGGATCTCGTTCATCGGGATCGCCACCAGCGTGAAGCCCGCGGGCGCGACACTCGCCGTCTGCAGCTCCCACGGTTCGCGCACGTCGAGCAGCACGGGGGCGGCATCGGCGTCTTGCGCAAACCAGGCGGCGAGGTCGGCGGGGCGGACTTGGTCGATCATGGGTGCGGCCCGCTCAGAACGAGAAGCGCGAAGGCTCGGGGAAATTCAAAAGGCGCGGTGCCACGGTGTCCCAGGGCTGGACCGTGTCCCACTTGCTTTCGCTCGAGCGGGTGACGAAGTGGGCGCGCATCATCGGCTCCTCGCCCACGATGGCGGCCAGGCGGCCGCCGACCTTCAGCGATCCCAGCAGGTTCTGCGGAATGCGGGCGACCGAGCCGCTCAGCACGATCACGTCGAAGCTCGGGCCGCTGGCCAGGGGCACGGCGCCGTCGGCGTGGCGCACTTCGACGTTGCTCACGCCGTTCTGGCGCAGCGTCTCGGCGGCGCGGGCGGCCAGCACGGGGTTGATTTCGAGCGACAGCACCTGGGCGGCGCGGGCGCCGAGCAAGGCGGCCATGAAGCCGGAGCCGGTGCCGATTTCGAGCACGGACTCATGTTTCTGCACCTTCAGGTCGTGCAGCGTGCGGGCCTCGACCTTGGGCGAGAGCATGAATTCGCCGGGCACCGAGCCGTCGAGCAGCGGCAGCTCCATGTCGAAGAAGGAGAGCGTGCGGTGGGCCTCCGGCACGTAGTCTTCGCGGTGGATGGTGGCCAGGAGGTCCAGGATGTCCAGGTCCAGCACATCCCAGGGGCGGATCTGCTGTTCGATCATGTTGAAGCGCAAGCGCTCGAGGGTGGGGGTGGGGTTCATGGCGTGGCTTTCCTTGTGGGCTCAGGACAAACCTTCAATTTTAGGTGGCCCGGATGACGCCAGCGGCCCGCTCGGCCATACAAAAGTCTTCTTCATGCCTTGTCCCCGGGGCGCACGCTGAGCCCGTAGAGCACGGTTTCGGCCTGGGTGGCGAGGAATTTCTCGGGGTCCAGGGCGCTTTCCCCGTCGACGCAGACCATGGCCGAGTGCTTCCAGAGCATCAGGAAGACCATGGGCGCGATCACCGAATAGATCGCATGCTCGATGTCGACGGGCGCGAATTCGCCGCGGTCGATGCCGCGCTGCAGGATGCGCCGCAGCAGGTCGTGGCCGGGGCGCACCACCTGCTGGCGGTAGAACTCCGCCAGCTCGGGAAAATTGCCGCCTTCGCTCATCATGAGCTTGGTCAGGCCCGAGGCCTTGGTCATGCCCACGCGCTCCCACCACACGTTCATGCAGTAGCGCAGCATCTCGGCGGTGGTGCCCTCGAAGGCCTCGAATTCGGCGTTCCACTCAGTGAAACGGCCGCCCAGGCTTTCCATGATCACGGCCTTGAAGAGCTCTTCCTTGCTCGGAAAATAGAGAAAGAGAGTGCCCTTGGAGACCCCGGCGCGCGCCGCCACTTCCTCCGAGCGGGTGGCGGCAAAGCCTTTTTCGACGAACAGGTCGAGCGCCGCCGCCAGCAATTCGCCGGGGCGCGCTTCCTTGCGGCGTTCTCGCTTGGAGCGCACCGGGCAGAATTTGTCGACAAGGGAACGGGGAGTGGGCATGTGGGTTAATGACTCGCGGGTTAGTAATGTAGTGACCGGCATCCGTCACGTCAAGCCGCGACAATATCGGGTTCGCCGATTCCCAACCTGCCGGAGCAGTGCCCATGACTTCCTCACCGTCGCCCACCGAAACCATCGTGATTGGCGGAGGCTGCTTCTGGTGCACCGAAGCGGTCTTCGACCGCGTGCAGGGCGTGCTGGACGTGGAGTCGGGTTATTGCAACGGCCAGGTGGTCAACCCGACCTACGAGCAGGTCTGCACCGGCCGCACCGGCCATGCCGAGGTCGTGAAGCTCCAATTCGACCCCGCCCAGATCAGCCTGCGCGAAATCCTGGAGATCTTCTTCGTCGTGCACGACCCGACAACGCTCAACCGCCAGGGCAACGACGTCGGCACGCAATACCGCAGCGGCATCTACTACACGAACGCCGCGCAAAAGCAGGTGGCCGAGGACGTCATCCGCGAAATCGAGGCCAGCAAGACCTACAGCGCGCCCGTCGTGACCGAGGTGGCGCCGCTGGCCAACTACTCGACCGCCGAGGCGTACCACCAGGACTATTTCCTGAACAACCCGAACCAGGGCTACTGCGCGTTCGTCGTCGGCCCGAAGGTCGAGAAGTTCCAGAAGACCTTCGCCTCCCGCGTCAAAGCCTGATCGAAGCCTGATCCTCTCCGTTTCCGTGCACCTCGCCGCCCGCCCATCCCCACAGTTCTCGACCCGCGCGATCCTCGTCGTGCTGGCGATCGCGTTGTGGTTCGCGGGCACGCTGGGCGTGATGCACCGGTCGCTGCACGTGCCCGGCCTCGCGTCTGCTTCCTCGGCGGCGGCGACGGTCCAGGCCAACAAGGGTGACCATGTGCACGCGGGCCATGGCGTCGTCAGCCTCTTCGGCGACCACACCGACGCCGAGTGCCGGCTGTACGACCAGCTCTCGCACGGATCGAGCGTCCCCGGCGTGCCGCTGGTGGTGCTGCCGGTGCTGCTGCCCTCGGCCACGTTTGCTTATCTGCAGGGCGAAGCCATCGCCCGCTGGGTTGCGCTGTTCGACGCGCGCGGCCCGCCTTCCACTCGCTGAATCCCCCCGTGTTCCGGTCGCTGCGCCCGCCTTGTGCGGGTGTCGGCGTGCCGTCCATTGATTCAACGAGTGTTCACCATGATTCCCAATTTCCGTCGCAACGCCATCGGCGTCGCCGTTCTTTCGCTCGCCTTCGCCGGCGCGTCCCATGCCCAGACCCAGGAAGCCGCCCAGGCGCAGGCCCAGGCCGCCGATGCCCCCGGCCTCGCCGCCATCACCGTCACGGGCAATCCGCTCGGCACCAATGACCTGATCGCGCCGACCGTCACGCTCTCGGGCGAAAAACTCCTGCTGCGTTCCGACTCGACGCTCGGCGAAACGCTCAACAACCTGCCCGGCGTGAGCAGCAGCTACTTCGGCCCCAACGCGAGCCGACCGATCATCCGCGGGCAGGACGGCGACCGCATCCGCATCCTGCAGAACGGCGGCGGCGCGCCCGACGCCTCGGCGCTGAGCTACGACCACGCGGTGCCGGTCGACGCGCTGGTCACCGACCGCATCGAAGTGCTGCGCGGCCCCTCGGCGCTGCAGTACGGCGGCAGCGCCGTGGGCGGCGTGGTCAATGTGATCGACAACCGCATCCCCACCGAGCCCATCAACGGCTTCGGCGGCCGCGCCGACCTGGGTTTTTCCACCGGCAACAAGGAGAAGAACGGCGGCGTGGTGCTCGAGGGCGGCAACGACCGCTTCGCGCTGCACGTGGACGCGTTCAACCGCGACTCGAAAGATGTCTCGGTGCCCATCGACCTGGATTGCAGCAAGCCCGGCTCGCCCTGGCGCGCCCGCAAGATCTGCAACTCGGCCAACGAGGCGAACGGCGGCGCGGTCGGCGGCACGCTCTTCTTCGACCAGGGCTGGATCGGCGCCTCGGCCAGCACCTACCGCAGCAACTACGGCACCGTGGCCGAGGACGACGTGACCATCCGCATGAAGTCCGACCGCTACGCGCTCGAAGGCGAATGGCGCCCGGGCGGCATCATCAGCAGCATCCACGCGAAGCTGAGCCACACCAACTATCGTCACACCGAGTTCGAAGGCCCCGAGGCGGGCACCACGTTCTCGAACATGAGCAACGACCTGCGCATCGAGGCGCGCCACCAGAAGATCGGCAACTTCGAAGGCCTCGTGGGCTTCAGCAGCGAGACCAACCGCTTCGCCGCCGACGGTGAAGAAGCCTTCGCGCCGCACAGCCGCACGCGCTCGAACGCACTCTTCCTCTATGAAGAGTACGGCGCCTCATGGGGCAAGCTGAGCTTCGGCGCGCGCACCGAGAAGGTCCGCATCCGATCGCTGGGCTATCCGGACGATCCGACGGTCACCCGCTTCGCCGTCGGCGAGCGCACCTTCAATCCGCACAGCGCGGCGTTCGGCGCGCTCTTCAACCTCACGCCGCAGTGGCAGCTGACCTCCAACCTCGCCTACACCGAGCGCGCTCCCAAGGACTACGAACTGCTCGCCAACGGCCCGCACGTGGCCACGGCCGCATGGGAGCTCGGCGACCCCAACCTGCAGAAGGAAAAGTCGACGGGCCTGGACCTCGGCGCGCAGTGGAAGTCGGGCCCCAACACGGCCCGCGTGAACGCCTACGTCACGCGCTTCAGCAACTACATCGGCCTCACCGCCTCGGGCCGCACGCTCGACGAAGAGGGCCAGGTGGTGACCGACCCGGCCGCCACCGACACGCTGGCCGAATACGTCTACAGCGGCGTGCGCGCGCGCTTCACCGGCCTCGAGGCGAGCGGCAACCTGCGCCTCCTGGGCACCGACGGCTTCGCGCCGATGACCGATGCCTCGACGCTCGATCTCGAATGGCGCGGCGACGTGGTGCGCGCGAAGAACCTGGACACCGGCGAGCCGCTGCCGCGCATCGCGCCGTTCCGCACCGGTGCCACGCTGGTCTACGGCAACGGCCCGTGGAGCGCGCGCCTGGGCTTCGACTACAACGCGGCGCAGCGCCATGTG
The DNA here is from genome assembly GCF_979257995.1 of Variovorax sp. AC194. Taxonomy (NCBI): domain Bacteria; kingdom Pseudomonadati; phylum Pseudomonadota; class Betaproteobacteria; order Burkholderiales; family Comamonadaceae; genus Variovorax; species Variovorax sp. AC194. The sequence continues at coordinate 2,367,983 of NZ_OZ409823.1, forward strand.
CCGAGCGTCGGCGCGCGCGAGACCGATGCCTACACGCTGTGGAACGCCGCGATCTCCTACCGCATGAAGGTGCAGCGCGCGAACCTCACCTGGTATGCGCGCATCGACAACATCGGCAACAAGCTGGCCTACAGCCCGACGTCGATCCTGACGACGACGGTGTATCCGAACGCGCCGTTGCCGGGGCGGTCGCTGAAGGTCGGGTTGCGCGTGACGTTCTGATCCACCGGTGCGGTCGTCGGCCGGCCGCACCTCGGCAGCGTGCCTCAGTGCGCAGGGCATCGGGTGCTCCCCGCAGCGAAATCAAGGAGGAGGGCGAAGCCCGGGGGACATTCGCGGAGGGGAGTACCCGGTGGCCTGTGCACGCACCCTGAACGGCTATCCTCGCCGCGTGAATTCCTTCGTCATCTCCTCGCTGCTCCCCGTCGTCATCCTCATCGCGGCGGGTTATCTCGCCGGCAGGCGCCGCTGGATCGGCGGCAATGCGGTCAAGGACCTGTCGAACCTCATCTTCCTCTTGCTCGCGCCCGCGCTGCTGTTCCGCGCGATGAGCACGGTGCATGTGCAGGAGCTCAGCCTGACGCCCGTCGCGGCGTACTTCATCGCCTCGGGCCTGCTGTTCGCGGGCACGCTCGCATTGCGCGGGTTCAACCGCACGGCCGCGGTGATCGCGCTGGCCAACACCTACAGCAACACCGTGATGATCGGCATCGCGCTCGTGGATCTCGCCTATGGCGAGGCGGGCATGGTGGTGCTGCTGACGCTCATCTCGCTGCACTCGCTGGTGCTCATGACCAGCGCCACGCTCGTGCTGGAGCTGGCCGTCGCGCGCGAGCATGCGGTGGTCAGCGGCGAAGAGAAACGCTCGATGGCGCGCACCGTGCTGCGGGCGCTGCGCAACGCCATCGTCCATCCGGTGCCGCTGCCGATCATCGCGGGCCTGTTGTTCGCGCAGACCGGCCTCGCGATGCCCGAGGTGATCGACAAGCCCATCCAGCTGCTCGGCCAGGCCTTCGGCCCGGTGGCGCTCGTCATGGTGGGCATCACGCTCGCGCTCACGCCCATCGGGCGGCATTGGCGCGGCGCGCTGGTGCAGGCGCTGGTGAAGAACCTGCTGCATCCGCTGCTGGTCGCGGGCATCGGCTGGCTGCTCGGCGTGCGCGGCATCCCGCTCACCGTGATGGTGGTGGCCGCGGCGCTGCCGATCGGCGCCAACGTGTTCCTGTTCTCGCAGCGCTACCGCACGGCCGAAGACCTCGTGACGGCCAGCGTGGCCGTGTCCACCGTGCTCGCGCTGGGCACCCTCACGCTCGTGATGGTCTGGGTGCAGTGGCTCCCCTGAGTCCTTCGGTTCTCCCCGCGCACACGAGCCGCACGGGCCTGGAGCCGGGGAACGAGCGGCCCTCGATGCAGCGCGCGAACGGATGATCAGGGCGCTAGCCGTTCACGCACCCAGTCAGCGCCTTCGAGCCGATAACGCAGCCGGTCGTGCAGCCGGCTCTTGCGGCCCTGCCAGAACTCCCAACGGTCCGGCACCAGCCGGTAGCCGCCCCAATGCGGCGGGCGCGGCGGCGAGAGCAGGTGCCTGGCGGCGGCCACGGCCGCGTTCTTCACCAGCACGTCGCGGCCGCTGATCACTTCGCTCTGCGGACTGGCCCAGGCGCCGATGCGCGAGTCGAGCGGGCGGCTCGCGAAGTAGGCGTCGCTCTCGTCGGCGCCGGCCTTCTCCACGCGGCCCTCGATGCGCACCACGCGCTCGAGCTCGACCCAGTGGAACTGCAGCGACGCATACGGATTGCCCGAGAGCTCGCGGCCCTTGCGGCTCTCGTAGTTGGTGTACCAAACGAGGCCGCGCGCGTCGTAGCCCTTGATCAGCACGATGCGGCTGGAGGGCCGGAGGTCGCTGCCCACGGTGCACAGCGTCATCGCATTGGGCTCGGGCACGCGCGCGTCGATGGCCTCGGTGAGCCAGCGTTCGAACTGCTTCAGTGGGTCGCCCGCGCTGTGGGCTTCGCCGAGCTCGGCGCGCTCGTAGCTCTTGCGCAGCGCGGCGAGCGCTTCGTTGGAGAGAGGGGAAGTCATGCCGGGATTGTTGCGCACATACTCGGACCATGATGACGAAGGCGACAAAGGTGAACTCCCCCACGGTGATCGTGCTGGCCTCGGGCCGGGGCGAGCGCTTCATCGCGGCCGGCGGCTCGGGCTCCAAGCTCCGGGCGCTGCTCGCGGGCAAGCCGGTGCTCGAACGCACGCTCGATGCCGTGCGCGCGAGCGGCCTGCCGTGGCGCCTGGAAGACGCGGGTCATCCGGGCATGGGCGATTCGATCGCCGCCGCGGTGCGCGCTACGCCCGATGCCATCGGCTGGCTGATCCTGCCGGGCGACCTGCCGCTGGTGCGGCCCGAGACGTTGCAGGCGGTGGCCGGCGCGCTCAATGGGCGGGTCAATGCCGTGCAGCCGCAGTTCATGGGAGAGCGCGGCCATCCGGTCGCCTTTGCCGCCGGATGCCGCGCGCAGCTCGCGGCGCTGGAAGGGAACCAGGGCGCGGCGCCGGTGCTGCGCGCCATGCGTTCCATCGATTCGGTCGCCGACCTCGCGGTGGACGATGCCGGCATCGTGACCGACATCGACACGCCCGAGGCCCTGGCGCGCGCCGAGGCGCTGTGGCTGGAGCGCGAAGCCCGCTAGCCGGTCAGCCCTTCGGGATCACCGCGCAGGCGATGCGCGGGCCGGAATTGCCGGCCGGCTGCGTCGTGAAGTCGTCGCGGTCGCGGTGCACCACCAGCGCGCGGCCCACCACATTGTTCACGGCGCCATCGGTCAGCGAGATCGAGTGGTCGTCCACGCTGAAGCGCGCCACGCCGCCGGCATCGGCCACCAGGCTCGGCAGTTCGCCCGCATGGCTGCCCGCAGCGGCGAACTTGCCGTGCGTGCCGCCGGTCGGGTTGAAGTGGCCGCCCGAGGCGTTGCCGTTGTCGCCGCAGTCGCCCTTTTCGTGGATGTGGAAGCCGTGCTCGCTGCCCGGCACGAGGCCGCGCACTTCGCCCGAGACGCGCACGCCGTGGTCCAGCGCGGTGAGCTTGACCGTGCCGCGGGTCGGGTTGGGCGTGATCGCGGCGGTCGGCACCAGCTCGACGGCCGTGCTCGGCTTGCCGCCCATGCTGCCGCAGGCGGCGAGCATGGCGGTGGCCAGGAGGGCGGTGCCGGTGGCGAAGAGACGACGATGGTTCATGGTTTTTCCTTGGACGGTCCGGACGAAGGCCCGGATGAAGGTTGCGAAGAAGGTTGGGACGAATTGTCGGAAGACCCCGGAACATATACCGGAGCCGGGGGCGCATCGCAATCGGCGGCCGCCTCGGATGCCTCCGCTGCCTGTTTGGCCTCGGCCAGCGCCACCAGCCGCGCCAGCGCCGCATCGTGGATCGAATGCCGCCGCAGCTCCAGCAGCGTCTGCTGCGCGTAGTCGAGCGAGCTGCCGTAGCGGCCGACCGCGTTGGCGAAGATGTGGCGGTAGCGCTCGTCGCTCAGTTCGCCCGTGAAGTTGGGGCTGCGCCGCGAGAGCGTGAAGGCCAGCGCATCGACGGGCCCTTCGGCCGTGCCGCAGCGCAGCCACTTGGGGTCGTACACGCCGGTGGGCATCTCGCGCAGCCAGAGGCGGCGCAGCGTCTCCAGCCCCTCGGCCCTGGGCACGCGGAACACCATGCCGCGGCAACTGCCGCCCGAGAGCAGCCCGAACACGAGGCCCGGCGTGTGCACGCTGCCGCGGTTCACGCGGCTCCACATCTTCAGGGCCCGGTGCCAGCCGTGCACCCAGGCCGGGCGCCGCTCGGTGAAGCCGAATTCCGGCCGCCAGATCAGCGAGCCGTAGCCGAAGAGCCAGAGGTCGTCGTGCCCGCCCCAGTCGGCGATCGCGCGCTCCAGCATGGGCTGCGGGTCGCGCAGGGGCTTGGGCATGGGGTCCAGGCCGGGCGGTCCCGGATTCGGCGCGGGGTCCGACACGGGCCTGTCAGGAGCGCCGCCTACAATTTCGGAGTCATGGTTCACCGCACCATTATTTACCGACCCCTCAATTACGGAGCACGCCCACCCATGAGCGACGACGACGGCCAGCAGAATTTCATCCTCGGCTTTCTCATGGCGCTGATCGCGCTGGTGATCTTCTTCGTGGTGGGCATCGTGATCTGGCACAAGGGCCACAGCGCTTCCGGGGCCGCCGGTGCTGCCGTCGCGGCGCAGGGCAAGCCACCGGCCGTGGTGATCTCGTCGCCCCCGCCCGGCGAGGCGCCCAAGCTGGCCGAAGTGACCGAGACGGTGACGGTCACGATCCCCGACGGCGCCAGCATCCGCGTGGTCAACGGCGTGGTGAACTTCTATTTCGCGACCGGCAGCGCCGACCTCGCACCGGGCGCCGCCGAGGCGCTGGCCGCGGTCATCAAGGGCGTGGAAAGCGGCCGCAAGGTGGTGGTCTCGGGCTTTAACGACACCACCGGCGATGCCGCGATCAACGAATCGCTCGCCAAGAAGCGCGCCGAGATGGTGCGCGACGTGCTCGTGGGCCTGGGCGTGCCGGCCGCCAAGATCGACCTGCAGAAGCCCGAGGTGACGGCCGGTTCGGGCAACAACGCCGAGGCGCGCCGCGTCGAGGCCAGGCTGGTGGACTGAACTGCTGCTTCCACTCCGCAAAAAAGCCCGGTGACGCCGGGCTTTTTCATGCCCGCTGCCCTGGGGCCCATGCCTGAGTAAATTCGTATCGTTCGGCGCCCGGATTTCATCGGCTCCTCGCGCCTGGCTTGGTACGATGGGCCTCCAGGCCCCCAGTCGCTCCGGCGACACGCAGCAAGAGCCAACGACCCCCATGAGCAGCACACACCCCACCGTCCGCGACGTCACCGATCGCATCCGCGAGCGCAGCCATGGCACGCGCAGCGCCTACCTCGCAAGGCTCGCCGAAATCCGCGACCGCGACCGCGGCTCCGACCGCATGGGCTGCGCCAACGTGGCGCATGCGGTGGCCGGCATTCCGGCCAACGACAAGTTCAGGGTGGTGACCGAGCGCGCCCCCAACATCGGCATCGTCACCGCCTACAACGACATGCTCTCGGCCCACGCGCCGTACCAGGGCTACCCGGACATCATCAAGCAGGAGGCGCGGCGCCTGGGCGCCACCGCGCAGGTGGCTGGCGGCGTGCCCGCGATGTGCGACGGCGTCACGCAGGGCACGCCCGGCATGGAGCTGAGCCTGTTCAGCCGCGACGTCATCGCCATGAGCACCGCCATCGCGCTCACGCACGACATGTTCGATGGCGCGCTGCTGCTCGGCGTGTGCGACAAGATCGTGCCGGGCCTCCTGATCGGCGCGCTGCACTTCGGCCATCTGCCGACCGTGTTCGTGCCCGCGGGGCCGATGCCCTCGGGCCTCTCGAACAACGCCAAGTCGAAGGTGCGGGAGCAAGCGGCGCAGGGCCTCGTGGGCCGGCAGGGCCTGCTCGATGCGGAGATGGCGGCCTATCACACGGTGGGCACCTGCACCTTCTACGGCACCGCCAACAGCAACCAGATGCTGCTCGAGGCCATGGGCCTGCACGTGCCCGGCACGGCCTTCATCCAGCCCGGCGATGCGATGCGCGAGACGCTCACGCGCGAGGCGGTGCGCACGGTGCTCGGCAAGGCGAGCGATGCGACTTTCAACTGCCCGCCCATCGGCGAAATGGTCGACGAGCGCTGCATCGTCAACGCCATGGCCGCGCTGCTGGCCACGGGCGGCTCCACCAACCACCTCATCCACTGGGTCGCAGTGGCCCGCGCCGCGGGCATCGTGATCGACTGGGACGATTTCTCGAAGCTCTCGGACATCATTCCGCTGCTCACCCGCGTGTACCCCAACGGCAGCGCCGACGTGAACGAGTTCCAGGCCGCGGGCGGCCCGGGCTTCGTGATCGGCGAGCTGGTCGGCGCGGGCCTCATGCACGCCGACGTGCTCACCGTGCGCGCCGGCGGCATCGGCGAATTCGCCAACATCCCGACGCTGGTTGAAGGCAGCGAACAGCGCCTCGCATGGACGCCCGCCGCCCCGTCGAAGAACGACGCGGTCGCGCGCACGGTGGCCGAGCCGTTCAGCGCCACCGGCGGCCTGAAGCTGCTCAGCGGCAACCTGGGCCGCAGCGTGATCAAGGTGTCCTCCGTGCCCGACGACCGCCATGTGATCGAGGCGCCCGCGCGCGTGTTCGATTCGCAGGCCGCGCTGCAGAAGGCCTTCACCGCCGGCGAGCTGGAGCGCGACGTGGTCTGCGTGGTGCGCTGGCAGGGCCCGCAGGCCAACGGCATGCCCGAGCTGCACAAGCTCACGCCGCCGCTGTCGGTGCTGCAGGGCAAGGGCTTTCGCGTGGCATTGGTTACCGATGGGCGCATGAGCGGCGCGTCGGGCAAGATCCCCGCGGCCATCCACGTGTCGCCCGAAGCGGCCGCAGGCGGGCCGCTCGCCAAGGTGCGCGACGGCGACGTGATCCGCCTGGATGCCGTAGCGGGTACGCTCGCCGTCCTGCTGCCCGAAGACGAATGGGCCGCGCGCGAAACCGCGACGCTGCCCGACGCGCAGCGCATCGCCGACGGACACGGCCTCGGCCGAGAACTGTTCGCCGGCATGCGCCGCAACGCATTGACTGCTGAAGAAGGAGCCTGCTCATGGCTATGAACGACAAACTCACCGCCCTCGACGTGATGCGCGACGCACCGGTCATTCCGGTCATCGTGCTCAACGACGTGAAAGACGCCATTCCGCTGGCGCGCGCGCTGGTGGCCGGCGGCATCCGCATGCTCGAGGTCACGCTGCGCACGCCGCAGGCGCTGCAGTGCATCGAGGCCATCGCCAGGGAAGTGCCCGAGGCCGTGGCCGGCGCGGGCACCATCCGCAGCGCGGCCGATGCGCAAGCCTCGGCGCTGGCTGGTGCGAAGTTCGGCGTGAGCCCGGGCTACACGCGCTCGGTCGGCAAGGCCTGCCACGACCTGGGCCTGCCGCTTTTGCCCGGCGTGGCGACCGGCAGCGAAATCATGACGGCGCAGGAAGACGGCTACACCGCGCTCAAATTCTTCCCCGCGCTGCAGGCGGGCGGCCTGCCGATGCTCAAGGCCTGGCAGGGCCCGTTCGGCGACGTCACCTTCTGCCCCACGGGCGGCATCCATGCGGGCAACGCGGCCGAGTTCCTCGCGCTCTCGAACGTGGCCTGCGTGGGCGGCTCGTGGATCGTGCCGACGGATGCGATCCGCGACGGCGACTGGACGCGCATCGAACAGCTGGCACGCGCCGCGAGCCAGCTACCCCGCTGACATGCGCACCGGGTTCGATGCGAGCGACCTGAAGGTCATCGCGTTCGACGTGTTCGGCACGGTGGTCGACTGGCACAGCGGCATCGCGGCCGAGGTCGAGCGCGTGCTGCCGGGCGTGGAAGGCGCGACCTTCGCGCTCGCTTGGCGCGCCGGCTACCAGCCCGCGATGAAGGCGGTGATGGAGCGCATCGCGGCCGGCGAGGGCGGCTTCACGTTGCTCGACGAATTGCACCTGAGCATGCTCGAGCAGGTTCTGCGCGATTTCGACATGGCCGACCGCCTCGACTCGGCCGCCAAGCGCGACCTGAGCCGCGCGTGGCACCGGCTGCCGGCATGGCCCGATTCGGTGGCGGGGCTCACGCGGCTCAAGAAGAAATTCACCATCTGCACGCTCTCCAACGGCAACATCGGCTTGCTGACCGAGATGGCCAAGCGCGCCGGCCTGCCCTGGGACTGCGTGCTCTCGGCCGAAGTGTTCAAGGCCTACAAGCCCGATCCGCGCACGTACCTGGGCGTGGCCGGCGTGTTCGATGCGACGCCGGGGCAGGTGATGCTCGCGGCTGCGCACCACGACGACTTGGCTGCAGCGCGCGTGTGCGGCCTGAAGACCGCCTACATCGAGCGGCCCCACGAGTTCGGCCGCGCACAGCCGAAAGACGTCTCGCCGCAGGCCGAGAACAGCCTGCACGCGCGCGACATCGACGCGCTGGCCGATCTGCTGGGCTGCTGACCGGCAGCCCGGCCTTTCCGATCAATAGCCGTTCGCGGCGCCCGAGCGGCGGTTGTCCGCCGCGCCGCTGTAGGTGGCGCTGCCGTTCGGGTTCTGCGTCACGGCGATGCCGCTGATGCCGCTCAGGAGCCCCGTCACCAGCAGGTTGTCCGTCGTGTAGCCGAAGCGCGTGCGCATGTCGCCCGCGAGCGGCGCCAGCGCCGAGCCGGCCTCCAGCTCCGCATTGCCGTTCTGGCCCGTGAAGTTGGGCGCGTTGACGGCCGCCTGCAGGTCCAGCCCGTACACCACGTTGCCCATGAAGGTCTTCACGATGTAGTCGGGAATCGGCCCGCCGCCCGCCGAACCCCACACCAGCCGCAGCTTGCCGTCGCCGTCGAAGGCGATGGCCGGTGCGATCGAGGTGCGCGGCCGCTTGGTGCCCGCATAGCCGTTCACCTCCGATCCGCTGAGCGCCGTGCCCGCCGAGAAGTTCGACATCACGTTGTTCAGCATGATGCCGGCCGCCTCGATGTGCGCGCCCCAGTGCGTGTTGATGGTGGTGGTCATCGAGAGCGCATTGCCGTAGCCGTCGACGATGGCGACGTTGCTCGTCGTGTTCCAGTCTTCGTCGTGCGCGGCGGCGGTCGATGCCTTGGCGAGCATCGTCTTGCGGGGCTTGGCCAGCGCGGCCATCGTGTCGTAGCCGGCCGGGTCCGTCGCCACGAAGCTGCCGATGTTGCCCGCGGGCGCGGTGGCGAAGGCGGTCTCGCCGATCTGCGCGGCGCGCTTGTCGAGCTCCAGGTCGCTCAGCAGCACCGAGGCGCGCGCGTTGCTGTTCGAGTAGGCCGGATCGCCGACGACCGCGCGCCGGTCGACGTTCGCGAGCCGGCTCGCCTCGGCCGCGAGGTAGACGAAGCGCGGCGTGTCCAGCGCCTTCTCGTCCTGCACGTGCTTGCGCTCCAGGATGCCGAGCGAATACAGCGTGACGAAGCCGCCGAACGAGGGCGCGGGCTGCGTGTAGATGGTGGTGCCGAAGCGCGTGCCGACCAGCGGCTTGCGCTCCACCGCCTTGTAGGCCGGAAAGTCGGCGGGCGCCATCAGGCTCGGGATCGACGCGATGGTCGTCGCGGTGCTCGGGCTGCCTGCGGGCCCGGAGTTCGGAAGGATCGACTTGCACGGCAGGCTGTCGGTCGTGGTGCGCTGCACGATGGCTTTCACCGTGTCCTGCGCCGGGTCGTAGAAGGCGGTGGCGCCGCCGTCGCGCACGAGCTTCATCGTCTGCGCGAGCTCGGGGTTGGTGATGAGCGTGCCGATGGGCAGCGGCTTCTGCCTGGAGGCATCGGCCGGGTCGCAGTAGCGCTTGGCGATGTCGGGGTACTTGCAGCGCGGCGCGCCCCGCACCGTGTTGGCCGAGTTCACCCAGGCGGCCACGCCGGTGCCGGCGGAGACCGGGTTGCCGTCGTCGTCGAACTCGGCACTGTCCGCGTAGAGCGTCGCGTACATGTACTTGGTCATCGGGAAGCCGTTTTCGGCCAGGCCGATGGCGTCGTCCCACAGCGTGTTCCAGGCCTTCTTGCCGTAGCTGCGATGCACCAGGTCGAGCACCGCGACCGTGCCCGGAATGCCCACCGCGCGTGCGGAGATGTTGGTGTTGCCCTGTTGCGAGGAGATGCTCGCGCCGAGCGTGAGGCCCGATTTGCACAGGTTGTACGGCGGCGTGGTGGACACGTCCTGCGCGACGGCCTTGTACACGTCGGCTGCGCCGCCGGTGCTCGAGGGCGCGGCAGAGAGGCCGTCGAAGGTGCGCACCTTCTTGCTCGCCGCGTCGTAGTAGGTGATGAGCGTGCCGCCGCCCAGCCCCGAGGCGAAGGGCTCGGCCGTGCCCAGCACGGCCTGCACGGCAATCGCCGCATCGATGGCGCTGCCGCCGGTCGCCAGGATCTTGCAGCCGGCCTTGGAGGCCTCGTAGTGCGCGGAGGTCACCATCAGGTTGGTGCCGGTGATGCCGGCCGTCTGGCCGTGCGGCGCGCCGGCCTGCTGCGTGCACAGGGCGGGATCGAAGCGCACGGCGGGCGGCGTCTCGGTGCCGGGCGGCCCGGCGGGCGGGCCTGCCGGTGGCGGCGGCGCATTGGTGATCGGCAGGGAGGTGAAATTGAACGAGTTGCCGGAGCCGCCGCCGCATGCAGTGAGCGCGGCCAGCGCGGCCAAGGCGGCGACTGGAATGAGTCTGGAGGTGTGCATCGTGAAAGAAATGAAAAACGCCGACGCTGTACCGGTCGGTCGGCTTTTCAATTTATTGCAACTCGCGTGCCACCAAAGTTCTCGCTTTCCCGGTGTGCGGGCGTCTTTACAGAGGCTCAGTCTGTCAGCAGCTTCTCCACCGTGCGCAGGTTGCGTGCGGTCGTGCTCGACTTGTAGCGCGTCTTGGCCAGCAGCTTGGCCACGGGCGTGTCAGTGCTCTCGCCGCGCGGGCATTGCCAATAGAGCACGCCCTTGCCGCGCTTGAGGCGTTCGAGTTTCGGATCGACGGTGCCGGCCTTTTCCATCACCTCATCGAGCATCGCGGGGTCGGAGCCGAACACGAGGTACGGGTGGCGCTCTTCGTCGATGCGATCGAAGGGATAGGCCGCGGCCATGTCGGCCACCTGCTTCTGCGTGAGCAGCACGATCCATGCGTCGTAGCCGAAGCGTTCGCGGAGGGCCTGCTCGATGCGCTTGCGCAAGGCACTGGCATCGCTCTCGCCGGTGTCGAACATCACGTTGCCGCTCGCGAGCACCGTGCGCACTTCATCGAAGCCGAGCTCGACGAAGAGCGCCTTCAGGTCCGCGCTCTTGATCGTGATGCCATTGACGTTCACGCCGCGCAGTAGCGCGATGTGACGGGTCGCCGCATTCTTCGCGGCCGACTTCTTTGCAGCCTTCGCAGGCTTCTTCGCGGCAGCCATGGCGTTGCGCGGAACGCTCAGCGCAGGCCGGCGCCTTCGGCGGATTCGGCGCGCTGGATGAGCTCGATCTTGTAGCCATCGGGATCGGTCACGAAGGCGATCACCGTCGTGCCGCCCTTGACCGGACCGGCCTCGCGCGTCACGTTGCCGCCCGCCGCCTTGATCTTGTCGCAGGCCGCGTAGGCATCGGGCACGCCGAGTGCGATGTGGCCATAGGCGGTGCCCAGGTCGTAGCTCTCGGTGCCCCAGTTGAAGGTGAGCTCGATCTCGGCCTGGTCGGGGTTGCCCTTGTCGAAGCCGAGGAACGCGAGGCTGTATTTGTACTCGGGATTCTCGGAGGTGCGCAGCAGATTCATGCCGAGCACTTTCGTATAGAAGTCGATGGAGCGCTGGAGGTTGCCGACGCGCAGCATGGTGTGAAGGAATCGCATCTCGTGGGGCCTGTAGTTATGGAAAGGGGGAAGCCGCTATTGTCGGCTTCCCGCTGCTGCGATCAAGCCGCCGCCGTGAGCAGGTGCGACTCGTGGCGCTTCAGGAATTCCATCAGGTGCTGCGGGTACTCGGGCACCACCGCGTCGCGCACGCTCGGGCGCGCGGCCAGCGCCTTGCGCCAGGCATCGACCTTGGGGAGCGCGGCGAAGATGCGCGAATCGATGAGCGTGTCGAACACCTCGAAGTAGCGGAACACCGGCGCGAAGACCGCATCGACCAGGCTGAAGCTCTTGCCCGCGAAGTAGGGCCCGGCACCGAGCGCGGCTTCCACGCGCTCGAACTTGGCTACCAGCGCGAGGCGCTTCTGCTCGAACACGGCCGCGTCCTGCGTGGTCTCGTAACCCCAGAGGTCGGCGAGGATGGCCGAGCCGAACTCCATCCACGCGCGGTGTTCGGCGCGGGTGAGCGGGTCTTCGGGATGCAGGCGCGCGCCGGGCTGCGTCTCCTCGAGGTACTCGCAGATCACGTTGCTCTCGAACAGCACGGCCTCGGTGCCATCGGGCCGCTGCACCTTCAGCAGCGGCACCTTGCCGAGCGGCGAGATGTCGAGAAACCACTGGGGCTTGTTCGCCAGGTCGATCACGACGCGCTCGAAGGGCACGCCTTTTTCGCCGAGCGCGATGGCGGCGCGCTGGACGTAGGGGCACAGCAGGTGGCTGATGAGTGTGAGGGGTTGGGAGGTTGGGGACATGGTGGCTCTCCGTCTTGTGTTGCGTACTTGGATCGCCGCGATTCTTGCGATCCCGAACAACCTTTTCCCGGAAAGCCCATTCGCCGATTCGGCGCCTTGTGCTAGGCCGTGGTGTCGAGCCAGTGCGTGATGCGGCCGTTGTGCATCACGCCGATGCGGTCGGCCATCGCATGCGCTTCGGCCTCGTTGTGCGTGACGAGGATGGCGGTCTGGCCGGCCTGCTTCAGGATGCCGCGCACCTCGGCCGTGAGGCGTTCGCGCGTGGCGCCGTCGAGGTTGGAGAAGGGCTCGTCGAGCAGCAGAAGCGCCGGCGAGGGCGCGAGCGCGCGGGCCAGCGCGATGCGTTGCTGCTGGCCACCCGAGAGTTCGTGCGGATAGCGTTCGCCCGCATCGGCCAGGCCGACCAGCGCGAGCATTTCGGTCACACGCGACTGCTGCGCCGCGCGGCCGAGGCGGCGCAGGCCGAAGGCGACATTCTTTGCGGCCGAGAGGTGCGGGAACAGCGCGTACTCCTGGAACATCATCCCCACGCGCCGCTGCTCGGGCGGCAGGTGCGAGCGGGCGGACGAGAGCACCACCGCATCGAGGCGGATCGTGCCCGCGCGCAGCGGCTCGAAGCCCGCGATCGCGCGCAGCACGGTCGTCTTGCCGCAGCCCGAGGGGCCGAAGAGGCAGGCGATGTCGCCGGCCGCGAGCGACAGCGAAAAATCGTCGACGACGGTGTGCAGCCCGCGCGGCGTGTCGTACGCGAGCTGTATCGATTCGAGGTGCAGCGCGGAGCTCATGTGTTTTCCGGAACGGGTGCGGGCGGCGCCGTGCCCAGCTGGTTGCGCGCGAGCAGCACCACCGGCAGCAGGCCTGCCAGCACGATGGCGAGTGCGGCGATCGCGCCTTCTTCGTAGGTGCCGCGCGCGGCCTCGGCGTAGAGCCAGGTGGCCAAGGTGTCGAAGTTGGCGGGGCGCAGCAGCAGCGTGGCGGGCAGCTCCTTCATCGCATCGACGAAGACCAGCAGCGCGCCCGCGGCGATGGCCGGCTGCAGCAGCGGCAGGTGCACGCGGCGCAGCGTGCCCGCGGTGGTTTCGCCGAGCAGGCGCGAAGCCTGCTCGATGGCGGGCGGGATGCGCGCGAGGCCGGCCTCGATGCCGCCCACCGGCATCGCGAGAAAGCGGATCGCGCAGGCCACGACCAGCACGATGCCGGCGCCCATCAACGGCAGGCCTTGCCAGCCGAAGGCGGTGGCGAGCGCGGCGTCGAAGGCCAGCGCCGGCGTGAGCAGGCCGATGGCCAGCACCGTGCCCGGCACCGCGTAGCCCAGCGTGGCGGCGCGTGCCTGCCAGCGCGCGCGGTTGAGGCCCGAGCCCTGGCTGCGCGCGGCCCATGCGACGACCAGGCCCGCGCCCACGGCCACGACCGTGACGCCCGCGGCGAGCGCGAGCGTGTTGCCGAGGCTCGCGACCAATCCCTGCGAAACGCCGCCGCCCTGGCGGAGCCGCTTGGCGCTTTCCCAGACGAGATAAAGCGCCGGTGCGACAAAGCCGATCAGCACCGGCAGCGCGGTGACTGCGGTTGCCGCCCAGCCGGCACCGCCTTGCAGGCGCCGCGGCTGCACCGCGCGCATGCGCTGCGCCGAGCCGAAGCGCTGGTGCCGGCGGCCGTTGCGTTCGAGCCAGACCAGCGCCACCACCACGAACAGCATCGCGCACGCGATCTGCGCCGCGCCGGCGAGGTCCGAGCGCGTGATCCACGTCGTGTAGACCGCCACCGTGAGCGTGTTCACGCCGAGGAATTCGGAGGCGCCGATGTCGTTGAGCGTTTCGAGCAGCGCAAGGCTCAGGCCCACCGCGAGGGCAGGGCGCGCGAGCGGCAGCGCCACGCGAAAGAACGCGCCGCGCCGGCTCTCGCCCAGGGTGCGCGCGGCTTCCAGCAGGTGCGCCGGCTGCGTCATGAACATCGCGCGCGCCGTCATGTAGACATACGGATAGAGCACGAAGCCGAGCACGAAGATCGCGCCCGGCATCGAGCGCAGGTCGGGCAGGCGGAACTGGCGCGGGCTGTCGAAGCCCAGCACCCAGCGGATCGCGCCCTGCACCGGGCCGATGGGGTGCAGCAGGTCGAGGTACGCGAAGGCGACGATGTAGGTCGGCATCGCGAGCGGCAGCAGCAGCGCCCAGTGCAGCACGCCGCGCCCCGGAAAGTCATGCGCGGTGACGAGCCATGCGCAGCCGGTGCCGATCACCAGCACCAGCGTGCCGACACCGGCCAGCAGCAGCGCCGTGTTGAGCGCCGCCTGCGGCAGCACGTGCGCGAACAGCGGCCCCCAATGCCCGGTGCCCGTGCCGAACGCGAGCCACAGGAGCGTGAGCACCGGCGCGAGCACGCCGATGGCGATCGCGAACGAAGCAAGGCGCCAGACCGGTCCTGCGGCTTGCAGGGCTGGTGGCTGGCGCCGTGTCATTTGCATGCTTCAGGCACCGGCGAGGCGTGCCTGTCTGTGTCCATCACTGGTCGAAGCCGACCTTGTCCACGAGTGCGCTGGCCTGTTTACGGTACTTGGCGATCTCGGTGAGCGGCAGCGGATCGACCTTCAGCTCGCCGATGGTCTGGCCGATGATCGGGTCGAGCGCCACGCCCTTTCGCACCGGGTACTCGTAGTTAGTCTGCGCATAGAGCGCCTGCGCCGGCTCGGACACCAGGAACTCGAGCAGCTTGACCGCGTTGGCGCGCTGCGGCGCGTTCTTCGCCACGGCCGCGCCGCTGATGTTGACGTGCGTGCCGCCGCTCTTTGCATTCGCGAAAGTCGGGCGCACCACCTTGATCGCATCGCCCCACTTGCGCGCGTCGGTGCCTTCCTTGGCGCTCTTCATCTGGCCGACGTAGTACGAGTTGGCGATGCCGATGTCGCAGATGCCGCCGAGGATGTCGCGCGCCACGTCGCGGTCGCCGCCCGTGGCCTTGCGCGCCAGGTTGGCCTTCACGCCGCGCAGCCACTGCTCGGCCTTGGCTTCGCCGTCATGCGCGATCAGTGCCGCGACGAGGGCCGTGTTGTAGGGATGCTGGCCCGCGCGGATGCAGACCTTGCCCTTGTATTTCGGATTCGCGAGGTCTTCGTAGCGGAAGCTCGTGAGCGGCTGCGCCTTGTCGGCGTAGAGCACGCGGGCGCGCAGCGAAAGCGCGAACCACTGGCCGTCTGCGCCGCGCAGGTTGGCGGGAATGGCCGATTCGAGCGCGGGCGATTTCACGGGCTGCGTCACGCCGCCATCGACGAGGTCCATGAGGTTGCCGATGTCCACGGTCATCAGCACGTCGGCCGGCGAGCGCGCGCCCTCGGCCTTGACGCGCTCCAGCAGCCCGTCCTTCACGAACACGGTGTTGACCTTGATGCCGCTTTGCGCGCTGAAGGCGGAGATCAGCGGCTGGATCAGCGCGGACTCGCGCGTCGTGTAGAGCGTGAGTTCTTCGGCGGCATGCGCGGGCAGGGCGGCGAGGGCGAGCCAGGCGGTGGTGACACCGATCAGTGCGTGCGCAGCGCGGGTGGTGGCGCCGGAGCGTTGGGTCATGGATCCTCCAGATCGGTAACGTGTTCTTGGGAGACACCGGCGGCTGGCATGCAGCGCCGATGAGAACAATTATCAACAGGAGGGAGGGAAAAGAGCCTTTTGGACTTACGAGCCGAAGGCCTACTGGGGCGTCACCGGGCCGGAGGAATCTCGAACACCAGGCACGTCGTCGTCGCGTGCGCGTACAGCGTGCCGTCTGCTCCGACGAGCCGCGCCTCGGCGGTCGCGAGCTGCTTGCCGCAGTGGATCACCTTGCCCTCCGCGCGCACCCGCTGCACCTTGGGCGTGAGGCCCTTGACGTAGTTCACGCTGAGCTCGGCGGTCGTGTAGGCGCGGCCGGCGGGCATCATGGTGTGGACCGAGCAGCCCAGGGCCGAATCGAGCATCGTGGCGACCCAGCCGCCGTGGATGGTGCCCAGCGGGTTCAGGTGCTGCGCGAGCGGCGTGCCCTGGAACACGGCCACGCCGGGGCTTACGGAAACGATCGTGAAATCCAGCGTCTTGGCGATGGCCGCGTAGGGAATGTCGCCGTTCAGCATCGCCTGCATCACTTGGAGCCCGGTCTTGCCAGCGATCTGCTCGGGGCGGGCGAGGCCGGGGCCGGGGCCGTTGTCCAGGCGCTCGATGATCACGCGCTCTTCGGCGATCCATGCGTCGAGCTGGTCGAGCTTGCTGGTGGGTTGCGTCATGCCTGTATTTCTCCTGGGGGCTTTGGCGGAATGATTGGGTTGCATATGCAACAGTTGCACCTACAATAATACCCCATGGACATCCAGACCAAGCCGCGCGGCTGCACCAGTTTCAAGGTTCGACAGCTCATGCGTCGCCTGTCGACGCACTACGACGCCGAGGTGTCAAAGAGCGGCCTGAAGACCACGCAGTATTCGCTGCTGTCGCATCTGAAGCGCCTGGGCGCCGTCCGCCCGGTGGACTTCGCGGCCGAGCTCAAGATGACCGCCTCCACCCTGAGCCGCAACATGCAGCCGCTGATCGCCGCCGGCTGGGTCACGCAGAGCGCCGGCGCCGATGCGCGCAGCCGTCTGGTGGCGCTCACGCCCGAGGGCGACGCCAAGTGGCGGGAAGCCCAGCACCACTGGAAGATCGCGCAGCAGAAGCTCAACGCACTGCTGGGGGTGGAGCGCGTGCTGGCGCTGCACCTGCTGATCGACGAGTCGCTCGAGCTGTTCGGCGTCGAAGACGCGCCCGACTGCAGCGACTGACCCGGACCGCCCGCAACACCCGACCACACACCTTTCGCCCGGCGCGCATGGCCGCGCATGGCCCTCGCTTTCTCTCCTCCTCCACACCCTATTCCAACAGCAGAGGCCCCATGTTCGCCACCCAAGTTTCCGCATGGCTGCAGCGCCGCGGCATCCACTACGGATGGATCGTCGCCGCCATCACCTTCCTGACGATGCTGACGATGTCGGCCGCGCTCGGCCTGCCGGGCGCGATGCTGCAGCCGCTCACCAAGGAGTTCGGCTGGAGCACCGAGCAGATCTCCTCGGCGCTCGCCCTGCGCTTCGCGCTCTTCGGCCTCATGGGCCCGTTCGCCGCGGTGCTGATGGAGCGTTATGGCCTCCGCGCGGTGATCTGCACCGGCCTCGCGCTGGTGGGCCTGGGCATGGCGCTGGTCACCATGGCCTCGCAGCTGTGGCAGCTCTTCGTGCTCTGGAGCCTGATGCTGGGCCTGGGCACCGGCATGACCGCGCTGGTGCTCGGCGCGGTGGTGGCCAACCGCTGGTTCGTCGCGCGCCGCGGGCTGGTCATCGGCATGCTCACGGCCAGTTCGGCAACGGGGCAGCTGGCGTTCCTGCCGTTCGCGGCCTGGATGATCGAGCACTGGGGCTGGCGCTCGGCCATCGTGCCGATCGTGATCGGCAGCGTACTGATCGCGGTGCTCGCGCTGTGCCTCATGCGCAACCGCCCATCCGACCTCGGCCTGCTGCCCTATGGCGAGGTGCCCGGCACGCAACCCGCCGCACCGGCGGCGCCCGTGGCGATGATGAACTTCGCCACGCCGTTCCGCGTGCTGCGGGAAGTGGCGACCAACCGCACCTTCCTGATCCTGGCCGCCACCTTCTTCATCTGCGGCCTGAGCACCAACGGCCTCGTGCAGACGCACTTCATCTCGCTGTGCGGCGACAACGGCATGGGCGCCGTGCCCGCGGCCTCGGTGCTCGCGATGATGGGCGCGTTCGACTTCGTGGGCACCATCCTCTCGGGCTGGCTCTCGGACCGCTACGACAACCGCAAGCTGCTCTTCTGGTACTACGGCCTGCGCGGGCTGTCGCTCTTCTGGCTGCCGCATTCGGAATTCACGATCTACGGCCTGGGCCTCTTCGCGATGTTCTACGGCCTCGACTGGATCGCCACCGTGCCGCCGACCGTCAAGCTCGCGGGCGCCGCCTTCGGCCCCGCCAAGGTGGGCCTCGTGTTCGGCTGGGTCTTCGCCGCGCACCAGCTGGGCGCCGCCACGGCCGCCTACGGCGCGGGCTTTGCGCGCACGCTGCTCCTGACCTACACGCCGGCGCTGTACGCGGCCGGTGCCGCCTGCCTCGTCGCGGCCGCGATCGTCATGCTGATCCGCCGCCCCGCAGCCAAGACCGGCGCGCCGGTCACGCCCGCGGCGGCAGCGCGCGCCTGATCACCCGAAGGCCCCGCCATGACCACCTCCGCCACCGCCGACCTCGACCCGCGCACGCGCCTGCTGCTGGAGGCACCCATCGTGCCGACGCTGCTGCGCCTGGCGGCCCCCAACGTGCTCGTGATGGTGGCGCAGGCCTCCGTCGGGCTCATCGAAACCTACTTCGTCGGCAAGCTCGGCACCGATGCGCTCGCGGGCATGGCGCTCGTGTTCCCGATCGTGATGCTGATGCAGATGACCTCCAGCGGCGCCGTGGGCGGCGGCATCGCCTCGTCGATCGCCCGCGCGCTCGGCGCGCGGCGCCGCGACACCGCCGATGCGCTGGTGTGGCACGCGGTGGTCATCGCGCTGGGCTTTGGCCTGTGCTTCACGCTCGCGCTGCTGTTCGGCGGGCGCTGGCTCTACGGGATCATGGGCGGCGCGGGAGCTTCGCTCGACGCGGCGCTCACGTACTCCAACTGGGTGTTCGCGGGCGCGGTGCTGGTGTGGCTCTTCAACTCGCTCGCCGCGATCATTCGCGGCACCGGCAACATGTCGGTGCCGGCCAATGTGACGGTGGTGGGCGTGGTGTTCCTCATTCCGGCGTCGCCGCTCCTGATCTTCGGCTGGGGGCCGATTCCGGGCATGGGCATTGCGGGCGGCGCGATCGCGCTGCTGCTGTACTACCTGCTGGGCTCCATCGCGCTGATCGCCTACCTGCGCTCGCCGCGCAGCCTGCTCAAGCCGACGCTCGCGGCGCTGAAGCTCCAGTGGCCGCTGTTCCGCGACATCCTGCGCATCGGGCTCGTGGGCGCGGTGTCGACGGTGGCGACCAACCTGTCGATCGGCATCGCGACCGCACTCACCGGCCACTTCGGTTCGGGCGCGCTGGCCGGCTACGGCACGGCGTCACGGCTGGAGTACCTGCTGGTGCCGCTGGTGTTCGGCCTGGGCGCGCCCCTGGTCGCGATGGTCGGCACCTGCATGGGCGCGGGGCAGCGCGAACGCGCGCTGCGCGCCACCTGGGCCGGCGCGGCGCTGGCCTTCGCGCTGACCGAGACCATTGGCCTGGCGGCCGCGCTGTTCCCGCGTCCGTGGCTGCTGCTGTTCGGCAACGACCCCGCGATGCTGGAGACCGGCGCGCACTACCTGCGCGTGGTGGGGCCGCTCTACGGTTTCTTCGGCGTGGGGCTGGTGCTGTACTTCGCCTCGCAGGGCGCGGGTCGTTTGCTGTGGCCGGTGCTCGGCAACATCGCGCGCCTGGCCGTGGCGGGCACGGGCGGCTGGCTCGCGCTGCGCTGGGGCGGCGGGCTCACCGGCGTGTTCGCGGCGCAGGGCGTGGCGCTGGTGGTGTACGGCATCGTGATCGCCTCGGCGATCGCGGGCGGCGCCTGGTTCGGCCGCGTGGGCTGGCCACGCACACCCACCGGATTGCTGCGCCGCGTGGCGCAGGCCTGAGCGGCATTCCCCAAGAAAAAACCCGGGCGCTCGGCCCGGGTTTTTTCGTTCTTGTCGATCAGTTGCGATACGGATTGTTGGGCCGGCGGTCGTAGCGGTTGGGCACGCCGTCACCATCGTTGTCGCGGCGGCCGCCGTAGTGGCGGCGGTCGTCCCAGCGGCGGCCATGGTCGTAGCGGCCATCGCGGTAGTAGCCCGGGTGGTAGTGGCGCGGCGGCGGCGGCGGCGCGTAGTAGCGGCGCGGGGGCGGCGGTGCGGGCACCACGTAGACCTGGGCCTGGATGAAGCGGCCGCCCGTCTGGGCCTGTGCCGGTGCGCTGAGTGCAGCCAGCGACATCAGGGCGGCTGCGGCGAATGCGAAAGTGAGCTTTTTCATGGCAACTCCGGTGGAGTGGTTGGAAGCCTCATCGTCGTTGCCTTGTGTGAACCTTGTGTAAGGCTGAGGCGAAATCGGATGAAGAGCTGTAAGCAGCCCGTAGAGGTGTGACGTCAAGTGGGCATGCCCTGATCCTAAGGGCTCTCGCACGCGCGAGGCACTGTCGCAGGTGTGCCGTTGGTTGTAGGCCGGGAGGCCGTGCCGCTGTGCGTTCAGGCGTGCGTTCAGGCGTGCGCTCAGGCGCGCGGGGCGGGCAGCATGCGGCGCAGCGCCTCGAAGAACAGGTCCGACTGCTCGCGCTCGCCCTGGATCTGCGCGGCCACCTGCGCGGCCAGCTTCGCATCGACGGGTGCGAGCGGCCGCCCGGTCGATTGCGCGATCACCTGGTGCAGGCACGCCCGTTCGAGGTAGTACAGGTCGTCGTACGCATGCGCGATGGTGGCGCCCGCCACGATCACGCCGTGGTTCGCGAGAAACGCGATGTCCTTGCCGGTCATGGCGCGGGCGATGCGCTCGCCCTCGGCGTCGTCGAGCGCCAGGCCGTTGTAGACCGCGTCGATCGCGATGCGGTTCATGTAGCGCATCGCATTCTGGCTCGCGGTCGCATCGAGCGCGCGGTCCACCGTGAGCGTGAGCGCGGTGGCATAGGGCATGTGGCAATGCAGCACGACCGCATGGCCGGTGAGCCGGTGCACCGCGCCATGAATGAAGAGCGCAGTGGGCTCCACGCGATGGCGGCCGGCGAGCACCTCGCCGTGCACGTCGATCAGCACGATGTCGTCGGGGCCGATCTCGCTCCAGTGCAGGCCGCGCGGGTTGATGAGGTAGCGGTCTTGCGCGCCCGGCAGCATCACGCTGAAGTGGTTGCACACGCCTTCCGACAAGCCGTGATGGGCGGCCGCGCGCAGGGCGAGCGCGAGGTCTTCGCGCAGCTTGCGGACGGCGGGGCTGGCGTAGTCGGAATCTGCGGACATTGGGTCTCCTTCGTTTTTCTTGTGGATCGGGCAGTGGATCAGGCGTGCGGTCAGGCGTGCGGTCAGGCGTGGGTGAGGCCCGTCCAGGCCGCGATGAATTTCTTCGCATCGTCGCGCACCGCGGCGGCCTGCTTGCCCGGCTTGTAGAGCGCGGAGCCGATGCCGAAGCCGGCGGCGCCCGCCGCGCGCCACTCGCCCATGTTCAACGGCGTGATGCCGCCCACGGGCATCACCGGCGTGCCGGCGGGGAGTACCGCGAGCAGCGCCTTCACCACCGCGGGCGAGGCCAGCTCGGCGGGGAAGAGCTTCAGCCCCGTGGCGCCGGCCGCGAGCGCGCCGAAGGCCTCGGTCGGCGTCATCACGCCGGGCAGGCACACCATGCCCAGCTTCACGGCCTCGGCGATGACCGCGGCGTTGAAGTTGGGCGACACGACCAGCTCGCCGCCGGCCGCATGCACCTCGCGCACCTGCTGCGCATCGAGCACCGTGCCCGCACCCACCAGCGCCTGCGGAAAACGCTTGCGCATGAGCGCGATGCTGTCCAGGGGCTGCGGCGAATTGAGCGGCACTTCGAGCAGCCGGAAGCCTGGCTCGACGATGGCATCGCCGACATCGGCGGCCTCATCGAGCGCGAGGCCGCGAAGGATGGCCACGAGCGGCAGGTCGCGCATCGCGGCGTTGAATTTTTCGAGGGGTGTGGTCATGGCGGGAGTGTGTTGCGGTTGTCTGCTGCAAGAAAGCCGGACAGCGCATGCAGTCCGGCCCAGGTGGCCTCGGCGCCGAGCGTGCGCGTGGCGACGCCGGCGGCGCGCAGGGCCAGGGTGTAGCGCTCGGTGAGCACGGTCGAGCCGATCAGCACCACCTCGCCGACCGCCTGCAGCGATTGGGTGCGAAGCTCCTCGCCGATCAGGACGCCCGAGAGGTAGCTGGCCAGCTCTTCTTTCGGCATGCGCTCGAACAGCGCCAGCGTGCGCGCGCCGAAGGCGTTGTGCAGCAGGCCGTGGCCGTTCTCGGATTGCGTCACGCCCTGCAGGAAGGCCGCTTCGTCCAGCGGCGCGGCGGCATCGAGCGTGCGCGCGAGGATCGAATGCTGGCTCAAGAGCGCGTAGAACTCGCCGGTCATGCAGGTGCGGAAACCCGCGACGCGGCCCTTGCGCACGGTGGCCCATTTGTTGTGCGTGCCGGGCAGCACGAAGAGGCCGTCGCTCGCCCCGGTGAGCGCCATGGCGCCGAAGATCTGCACCTCCTCGCCGCGCATCACGTCGGGCACGCCGTCGTGCTCGTCGCTGAGGCCCGGCACGATGGCGATGCGCGCACCGGGAATCGCGTCGATGTGGATGATCTTGCGGCCCACCTCGACGCGGCCCGCGGGGCAGGCGCAGTACGGCGCCTCGACCCAGCCCTGCTTGCTGCCGGCCATGCCGGAGATGAGGCAGTGCGCGCCTTCGAGGCGCATCCAGTCGCCGAACAGCGCCTCGAACACGGCGGGGAAGCCGCCTTCAGGCACCTTCAGGATGCCGCGCGCATCGCTGCGTTCTTCGAGCACCTTGCCGTCTGCATCCAGCAAGGCACCGCGCAGGGAACTCGTGCCCCAGTCGATTGCTACCAGTCTTGTCATTCAATGATTGTCGCGCGGGACGAACGCCCCGCGCCGGCCGCGCAGGAAAGCCAGGTCCGCGCCCTGGTCGGCCTGCAGCACCGTGTCGACGTAGAGCTTCCAGTAGCCCGAGTCGAGCGGCGCTTTCGGTGCGACCCATTTCTCGCGGCGCCTGGCCAGTTCTTCGTCGCTCACGTGCAGGTGCAGCTTGCGGTTCGGCACGTCGAGCTCGACGATGTCGCCGTTCTGCACCAGCGCCAGCGGACCGCCCGCAGCGGCTTCGGGTGCCGTGTGCAGCACCACCGTGCCGTAGGCCGTGCCGCTCATGCGCGCATCGCTGATGCGGACCATGTCGGTGATGCCGCGGCGCAGTACCTTCGGCGGCAGCGGCATGTTGCCCGCCTCGGCCATGCCCGGGTAGCCCTTGGGCCCGCAGTTCTTGAGCACCATGATGCAGTGCTCGTCGATGTCCAGGTCCTCGTCGTCGATGCGGCTGTGCAGGTCGTCGGCGCTTTCGAACACCACCGCGCGGCCCTTGTGCACCAGCAACTCGGGCGTGGCCGCGCTCGGCTTGATGACCGCGCCGTTGGGCGCGAGGTTGCCGCGCAGCACGCAGATGCCGGCCTTGTCCTTGAAAGGCTCGGCCAGCGGGCGGATGACCTGCGGGCCGTAGTTCTCGGCGTCCTTCACGTTGTCCCACAGGCTCTGGCCGGTGACGGTGAGGATGTCCTTGTGCAGGTGCCGGGCGATCTCCTTGATGACCACCGGCAGGCCGCCCGCATAGCAGAAGTCTTCCATCAGGAACTTGCCCGAGGGCTGCAGGTTCACCAGGCACGGGAGCTCCGAGGCGAGGCGGTCGAAATCATCGAGCGTGAGGTCCACGCCGATGCGGCCCGCGATGGCCAGGAGGTGGATCACGAGGTTGGTCGAGCCGCCCACGGCCGCGTTCACCTTGATCGCGTTCTCGATCGCCTCGCGGGTGAGGATCTTCGACATGTTCATGTCTTCATGCACCATGTCCACGATGCGCCGTCCCGCCTGTCGCGCGAGCACGTTGCGGCGACCGTCCACGGCGGGGTAGGCCGCATTGCCCGGAAGGCCCATGCCCAGCGACTCGACCATGCAGGCCATGGTGCTCGCGGTGCCCATCGTCATGCAGTGGCCGTGGCTCCGGTGCATGCAGCTCTCGGCCTCGAAGAAGTCCTGCAGCTTGAGCGTGCCCGCGCGCACCTGCTCGCTCATCTGCCACACGCCGGTGCCCGAACCCAGTTCCTGGCCGCGCCACTTGCCCGAGAGCATCGGGCCGCCCGAGACGCCGATGGTCGGCAGGTCCACGCTGGCCGCGCCCATCATCAGCGCGGGCGTGGTCTTGTCGCAGCCCATGAGCAGCACCACGCCATCGAGCGGATTGCCGCGAATGCTTTCTTCCACGTCCATGCTCGCGAGGTTGCGGTACAGCATGGCGGTGGGGCGCAAAAGAGTTTCGCCCAGCGACATCACCGGGAACTCGAGCGGGAAGCCGCCCGCTTCGTACACGCCGGTCTTCACCTGCTCGGCAAGCGTGCGGAAATGCGAGTTGCAGGGCGTGAGTTCGCTGAAGGTGTTGCAGATGCCGATGACCGGGCGGCCGTCGAACTGGTCGTGCGGCACGCCCTTGCCTTTCATCCAGCTGCGGTAGATGAAGCCGTCGCGGTCGTGGCGGCCGAACCATTGCTGGCTGCGCAGTTCGCTGGCTTTTTTTCGGGGGGGAGTGCTCATCGGTTGTCTCTCTCGATTGCCGGCGTCGGTGCGAAACCTCGAGGGTTTGCCCTGCCGGATGGCGTTTCAATCATCATATGATAGGCGTGATGAGCGAGCCGGAGCCTTGATGTTTTCGGCCGCAGGGATAGCAAATTTCGCATCGCACGCATGATCAAGAACATCCACGGCCGCACGCTCGAATTGCTCGGTGAGGCCATCGCGGCCGGCCGCTATGCGGTCGGCGCGTCGATACCGCCCGAGCCGCTCCTCGGCGAGGAACTCGGCGTGAGCCGCACCGTGGTGCGCGAGGCCATCAAGTCGCTCGCGGCCAAGGGATTGGTCACGACGGGCCCCAAGGTCGGCACGCGCGTGCTGCCGCAGGACCAGTGGAACTGGTTCGATCCCGACGTCATCACCTGGCAATCGCGCGCCGGCCTCACGCCCGGGTTCCTGCGCGACCTGCAGGACCTGCGGCGCGTGGTGGAACCCGCGGCCGTGCGCCTGGCCGCCGAGCGGGCCGATGCGAAGGACATCGAGGACATCGAGCGCGCCTTCGCCGGCATGAAGGAAGCCGTCGAGCACGGCGGCGACTACATCACCTTCGACCTGCGCTTTCACAACGGCCTGCTGGTCGCCGCGCGCAACCGCATGCTGGCGCAGATGAGCAAGGCGCTCAACGCGCTGCTGCGCACCAGCTTCGAGATCTCGGCCGCCAAGCCCGACGGCCCGGCGCGTTCGCTGCCACTGCATCGCGCGGTGCTCGACGCGGTGATCGCGCGCAACCCCGACAAGGCCGAGCGCGCGGTCGTCCGCCTCATCGACGGCGCGCGTCAGGACATCGAGGACGTGCTCGCCTCGCGCCGCCGCCTGCCGAAACTCAGCCGGCCGGCGCCCAGGCTCAAGGCCGGCTGACCGGCCGGCGCATGGAGCGCCGAGCGGGCTTCAGTCCGTGCGCAGCCGCAGCAGGGCGCGCACGAAGCCGTGGTCCGAGCGCGAGCGGTCGCGCCCTTCGTGCAGGTGGTCGTTGAAGTAGTCCACGCGCCGCACGTCGCCCAGGCTGTGACGGCTCGTCGCGATGAATTCCTCGCTCACGAGAATCTGGTCGAGCACGTCCGGAAAGCCCTGGTGGATGTGCGAATAGGCCACGTCCTTCTTGAGCGCCGACTCGCCCTGCATCTCGTAGGCGTTGAACAGCGCCACGTCGCGCGCGGCCTTGTCGTAGGCCACCTCCGAGGTGGCGGCCACGAGTTGCGTGGTCACGCTGTGCGGGTTGTCGTTGAAGTCGCCCATCACCACCAGCGGCACGTTGGTGCCCTGCAGCAGGTCGATGACGATGCAGCGAAGGGCTGCGGCCTCGGCACCGCGCATCAGGAGCGAACGCAGCGACGCCATCACACCCACCTTGCGGTCGTCGCGGTCCTCCAGGTGATTGCCTTGCGCGTCCTGCAGGAACTTGGGGCGCTTGGACTTCAGGTGCACCGTCAGCACATGCACCTGCTGGCCGTGCTTCATGCGCAGCGTGGCCAGGAGAGGAGGGCGCTCGAAGCGCGTATGCGCACCAAGGCCCGGCACGTCCACGCCGAAGCCCGGCGGGAAATCGATGAAGGACTGCACGTGGTCCACCTGCAGCCGCGTCGCGATGCCCACGCGCGGCGTGCCTTGCGCGCCCGGCCTGGGCGGCGTACCCGGCGCGCTTCCGGACGGCGGCGTGTTCTCGGCGCCCGGCACTGAAACGAAGTCGTAGCGCAAGCCGCTGCGCGCGATGGCCGCCTTGAGCGCCGCTTCGTCCCACACCTCCTGCACCGCGAGCACGTCGGCATTGAGCGCATGGAAACGCTCCCCGATCCAGTCGATCTTTCGCTCGTACTCACGCTCGTTGTAGGCGTCCTGGTTCTCGTAATAGACGCGGTGGGGGTTCGCGAGGTTGAGCAGGTTGCAGGTGGCTACGAAGAGGGTGGCGTAGTTGGGTGGGATGTATTGCATGGAGACACGATTGTGTCTCGGGTTAGGATTCCTGAGGGAAGCGCCGCCTGCCAAGTCATCCGATGCCGAGGCTGGGACCGGCCGCAAGAAAAACAACGAAACCAGGGAGCCGCCCAGCGCGGAATACATGAAGCTCATCCATCTCACCATGTGCGGCGCGGCGGCGTTGCTCGTTGCGGGCTGCGCGTCCAGGACCAGTCCGTCGATGTCCCTCGGCGGCAGTCTTGTCGAGCACAGCGTGTTGCGCGTCGACGATCAGGTTTCCTTTGCCCTGGAAGACGGGCCCGAAACGCGCAATTTCACGGTCGCGTGCAATGCGCCGAACGCGTGGTTGCTCTACTCCGACTTGCGTACCGGCCGCAGCTATCCGGTGAACGGCCGGCGCCACGGCGTGCGCAAGGAACTGGACGAACGCCAGACGCAGGGCCTGAAGGCGTTGCCTGCGGTCGAGCGCGCATGCCGCGCGGCGCCGCCCGATTGGCGCGAGGTGCAACGCAGCCCGGACGGGACATTCACGCTCATCGACATCGCAAGCGTCGAGCCATCCGACGGTGCATTGCTCTTCTGGGGCGCGTTCGACTATCCGCGAATGGATTTCGACCTGCCTTACCGGGCACCCTTCGGTCAGAAGCGCGAGCGCTTCCGGCTCGCGTGCAAATCTCAGTCCTATGCCCAGGTGAGCGGCTTCGACATCGACGAGCTCGGTCGCGTCACGGACGGTCGGGTCGACGGCGCAAAGGCGAAGTCGCATGGGGCCGATGGCGACACGAATGCGGACTACAAGGCGCTATTCAGGGCAGCCTGTGGCGGTGCTGCGGCATGGCGGGCGTTGCCTGTCTTCACTCCTCGCGCCAAGGCGATGCCAGATCCCCGAGGCCTGACGACGCCGAGCCCGGAGGTGATGAACGCCATTTCGCAGTTGGGGCTTCCGCCAGCGCCCAAGCGCCTGAAGCGCGTCGTGCTCGAAGGAACATGGACCCGTGACGGGAAGACATCGCCAACCCGGAACGAGCTTCAGATTGCGCCGGACGCGACGGCTTCCGTTTTCCGAACCCGGACGACGACCGGCACCGGTCCTGCGGACGGGTCGCGGGCGCAGTCCGTTTCGGTCCTGGGGCTGGTCGATGTGAGCAGCTTCGTCAACTTTCCTCCCGGTACCGACACGATCAGCCAGGCGATGACCGATCTCACGTTGACCGGTGACTGGCAACGCATGGCTATCGGCTCGGAGTTGCGTTACGCCACAAAGAAACTGAGCCTGTTCAGCATGATTGGCGGCGCGAGCTACGACTACACGACGGTCTGCAAAGTCGTCGGTGTCAGCGCAGCCGCTGAACTTCACCCTGATTTGAGCGGCAACGCGAGGCGCCTGGAGTGCCGCATGCAGCCCGACTCGCTCGACCGGACCGACACCTATGTCTATCTGACCGACTACGGCTATGCGCTGCAGATTCGAGAAGCTGTGGCCAAGCCGCCTTCCGAAGGTATCAAGAAAATCACGGTGGTCGAGCAATGATCGTCGTCATGACACGTCGGCGTGCGCTGCTGCGCAGCCTGCACTGACGTGCCGACAAAAGAAAAAGGGCACCGAAGTGCCCCTTTTCATTTGCCGCAGGTAGGTGTTCCTACCGCCGGCGCTCAGCGCCCGAACGAACGGCCACCGCCGCCACCGCCGGAACGGTTGCCACCGCCGCCACCGCCGTAACCACCGCCGCCGCCACCCGAACGGCCACCGCCGCCCGAGCGATTGCCGCCGTAGCCGCCGCCACCGCCACCGCCACCCGGGCGGCCGCGACCGCGTCCGCCACCCATGTGGTCCACGCTCGTGCGCAACGGATCCGGCTGGCCGTCACCGCCACCGGCGACCGCTTCGGCGCGCAGGTGCGCGACCTGGTTGGCTTGCGTCGGGCTGTGGCTGTTGCCGTGGTGGCGCGGTTGGCGCTCGTCGTGCGGCAGGTGATTCTGTTGTTGATGCTGGGGTGCATGGTGCGGCGTGCGTGCCGGACCTTGCGGACCACGGCCTTGCGGTGCGCGTGCGCCCTGGCCGCGCGGGCCCTGACCCTGGCCCTGGCCGCCGCCATTGGCGTTGCGGCCCTGACCGCCACCACCGCCGCCGCCACCGCCCTGGCCGCCACCGCGGCGTTGACCGCCGCCGTTGCCGCCGCCACCGCCACCGGCGCGCTCACCGCCGCCCTGGCCGGCCTTGTTCTCGCGAATGCGCGAGAGCATCTCGGTGCGCGCGGCCTTGGCGGCCGCCTGCATCACGTCGCGGCTGGGCGGACGGCCGGCGCCGCCCCAGATCGTCTGGCGACCCATGGCGATCGGCTCGGCGCGTTCGCCGTCTTCGGGCGCGAAGCCCTCGACGATCTGCACCGGAATCGTCTGCTTGGTGAAGCGTTCGATTTCCTGCATGAAGCCTTCTTCGTCCAGGCACACGAAGCTCACGGCCTCGCCGCTCGAACCGGCGCGGCCGGTGCGGCCGATGCGGTGCACGTAGTCTTCGCTGACGTTCGGGATTTCGTAGTTCACCACGTGCGGCAGCTCGTCGATGTCGATGCCGCGGGCGGCGATGTCGGTGGCCACCAGCGCGCGGATGTCGCCGCTCTTGAAGCCGGCCAGCGCCTGCGTGCGGGCGCTCTGGCTCTTGTTGCCGTGCAGCGCCATCGCCTCGATGCCGTTCTTGGTCAAGAATTCGGCCACGCTGTTGGCGCCGAACTTGGTGCGCGTGAACACGAGCACCTGGCTCCACTTGTTCTCGTTGATGATGTGCGCGAGCAGCGCCTTCTTCTTGCCGCGGCCCACGGGGTGGATCACCTGGGTGATGCGCTGCACCGTGGTGTTGCGCGGCGTGACCTGGATGCTCTGCGGGTTCTTCAGGAGCGTGGCCGCGAGGTCGCGGATTTCGTCGCTGAAGGTGGCCGAGAAGAGCAGGCTCTGCTTTTCCTTGGGCACGAGCGCCAGGATCTTCTTCACGTCGTGGATGAAGCCCATGTCCAGCATGCGGTCGGCTTCATCGAGGATCAGCATCTGGACCTGGCTCAGGTCCAGCATGCCCTGCTGCTGCAGGTCGAGCAGGCGGCCGGGGGTGGCCACGAGGATGTCGACGCCCTTCTTGAGCTTGCTGATCTGCGGGTTCATGCCGACGCCGCCGAAGATCACGGTCGAGTCGAGCTGCAGGTACTTGCCGTAGGTGCGCACCGACTCTTCGACCTGGGCCGCGAGTTCGCGGGTGGGGGTCAGCACGAGGGCGCGGATGCCGACGCCGCCGAACTTGTTGGTGGCGCTGCGGCTCATGGTGAGCTTGTGCAGCATGGGCAGCGTGAAGGCAGCGGTCTTGCCGGTGCCGGTCTGGGCGCCGCCGAGCAGGTCGTGGCCTTCGAGAACGGCGGGAATGGCTTGCGCCTGGATGGGGGTGGGGGTGTCGTAACCGTGCTCGTGCACAGCCTTCAAGATGGCGGGAGCCAGCTTCAGTTCATCAAAATTCATTGGAAACAATAAGCGCCATACACGGCGCAGTGGCATCGGCCCGCTTGGCGTCTTAGTGTTGACGCCGAGCCAGTCAAGGCAGATGAAGGTCAGGGGTGGGAGCCGGAAAACCCGTTGCAAGAAGGGTCTTCTTCGTCCCCGGCAGAGAGCCGGTGTTGCGGGCAACTGGACCCGGCAACGGTGCCTATTGTCGCATGAGTCGATAATCGGTGGTTTGCCGCGCCCGGATGCGTTGTTCTGGCGCCCGCGCTTTTCCCCCAATTTCCGCTACCCAAGGTAAGTATCCACAGATGGCTCAATACGTCTATTCGATGAACCGCGTCAGCAAGACCGTGCCGCCCAAGCGGCAGCTCTTGAAGGACATTTCGCTTTCTTTCTTCCCCGGCGCCAAGATCGGCGTGCTCGGCCTGAACGGCTCGGGCAAGTCCACGCTGCTCAAGATCATGGCGGGTGTGGACAAGGAGTTCGAGGGCGAGGCGCTGCCCATGCCGGGGATGACGATCGGCTATCTGGAGCAGGAGCCCAAGCTCAACAACGAGCACACGGTGCGCGAATCGGTGGAAGAGTCCATGGGCGCGGTGTTCGCGGCCAAGGCGCGCCTGGAAGAGGTGTACATCGCCTACGGTGCCGAAGACGCCGACTTCGACGCGCTGGCCGCCGAGCAGGCCCAGCTCGAAGCCATCATCGCCACCGCCGGCACCGATTCCGAGCATCAACTCGAAATCGCCGCCGATGCCCTGCGCCTGCCGCCGTGGGACGCGAAGATCGGCCTCCTGTCGGGCGGCGAAAAGCGGCGCGTGGCGCTGTGCCGCCTCCTGCTGAGCAAGCCCGACATGCTGCTGCTCGACGAGCCGACCAACCACCTGGACGCCGAATCAGTGGAGTGGCTGGAAGTGTTCCTGCAGCGCTTCACGGGCACCGTGGTGGCCATCACCCACGATCGCTACTTCCTCGATAACGCGGCCGAGTGGATCCTGGAAATGGACCGCGGTCGCGGCATCCCATGGAAGGGCAACTACAGCACCTGGCTCGAGCAGAAGGGCGAGCGCCTGGCGCAAGAGCAAAAGAGCGAAGAAGCCCACGCCAAGGCGCTGAAGAAGGAACTGGAGTGGTCGCGCCAGAACCCCAAGGCACGCCAGGCCAAGAGCAAATCGCGTCTCGCCCGCTTCGAAGAGCTGAGCGACATGGAATACCAGAAGCGCAACGAAACGCAGGAAATCTTCATTCCCGTGGCCGAGCGGCTGGGCCAGCAGGTGTTCGAGTTCCACGGCGTGAGCAAGTCCTTCGGCGACCGCATGCTGATCGACAACCTGAGCTTCACCGTGCCGCCGGGCGCGATCGTCGGCATCATCGGCCCGAACGGCGCCGGCAAGTCGACGCTCTTCAAGCTGCTCGCGGGCAAGGAACAGCCGGACGCCGGCAGTGTGGTCATCGGCTCGACCGTCAAGGCGGCTTTCGTCGACCAGCACCGCGACGAGCTCGCCAATCAGAAGACCGTGTGGGAGGACATCTCGAACGGCCTGGACATCATCAATGTCGGCAAGTTCCAGATGGCCAGCCGTGCGTATGCAGGTCGCTTCAACTTCAACGGTGCGGACCAGCAGAAGAAGGTCGGCACGCTGTCGGGCGGTGAGCGCGGTCGTTTGCACCTCGCCAAGACCCTGATCGCCGGCGGCAACGTGCTGATGCTCGATGAACCCTCGAACGACCTGGACGTCGAAACCCTGCGCGCGCTCGAAGACGCGCTGCTCGAGTTCGCCGGTACGGTCATGGTGATCAGCCATGACCGCTGGTTCCTCGACCGCATCGCCACGCACATCCTCGCGGCCGAAGGCGACAGCCAGTGGACCTTCTTCGACGGCAACTACCAGGAGTACGAAGCCGACAAGAAGAAGCGCCTCGGTGAAGAAGGCGCCAAGCCGAAACGCATGCGCTACAAGGCTCTCAAGTAAGCCTCAGGCTGCTTCCAGGGAAGCGCGCGGTTCCGCAAGGGACTGCGCGCTTTTTTTATCGTCCGCCGCAAACACCTCGCGCGCCGCGGCGATGCCGTTGAGCGCCGCCGGAAAGCCCGCGTACACGGCCATCTGCATGATGATCTCGATCACTTCGGTGCGCGTGACGCCGACGTTCAGCGCGCCCTGGATGTGCACCTTCAGCTGCGGCGCCGCATTGCCCATGGCCGTGAGCGCGGCCACCACCGCGATCTCGCGGGAGCGCAGGTCCAGGCCGGGGCGCGAATAGATATCGCCGAACGGAAACTCGATCAAGAGGCGCGCGAAGTCGGGCGCGATGTCGGCCAGGCTCCTGACCACATTGACGCCGCCTTCACCGTCGATTTCCTGGAGCTTGGCCAGCCCGCGCTCGTAGCGCTGGTTGTCGTTGCTGTTGTGGGTCGGGTTGGCTTGTGTGTTCGTCATCGCTCGTCTTTCTTTCCGGGGCAGTGCCCGACAACGAGGGACGCTTCGTCTTGACCTTGGCCTTGGCCTTGGCCTCGATCGCACGGTAGTGCGCGATCTTGGTCGAAAGCGCCTGCATCGATTGCTGCAGCGCCTCCACCCGGGCCTGGACCTCGGCGAGATGCTGCTCGAGCATCTCGCGCCGTTCGCCGACGCTGGCGTCCCCCTGGCTTCGAAGCCCGGCGAAGGCCTGCATGCCCTGGATGGGCATGCCGGTCTCGCGCAGGCGCAACAGGAAAGCCAGCCAGTCCATGTCGGCGCTCGCGTAGCGGCGCTGGCCGCCCGGTGCGCGAGACACCGCGGCGATCAGGCCGATGCGCTCGTAATAGCGCAGCGTGTGGGCCGTAAGGCCGGTGCGCTGTGCGACTTGCGCGATGGTCAGACTGGTTTCCATGGCGTTGATTCTCGAAGTTGGAGCGCGCTCTAAGTCAAGCGCTTTGTCGAACTATTTTTTACGAAGGCAGAAGATCGGCGTCGAGCCAGCCGCGCAGGCTGTTGACGAAGGCCAAGCCCTGCACGCGGGGCAGATCGTCCACCCGCACGACGGCTTCGGCAAGCTGGCCGCTGCGAAGGCGCCTGGCGCGGCCGATGCCATCGAGCAGCCCGCAGCGCAGCGGCGGCGTGACCCAGCGGCCATCGAGCAGCAGCGCGATGTTGCCGCGCGTGCATTCGGTGATCTCGCCGTGGCGGTTCCACAGCAGCGTGTCGAACACGCCCGGCGCGGTGGGCGCGAAGGCCTCGTAGTGCGCGCGGTGCGTGGTCTTGAAACGCGAGAACTCGCTGTCGGCCTCGTCGAATGCGCGGGAGGCCAATTGCAGTTGCACGCGCGAGGGTGGGGCGTCCATGACGAAGGCTTCTGCGCGCGGTTGCCCTTGCGCATCGAGCAGGAGTCGAACGCGCCACGTACCCGTTGGATGCGCGTCGATCAGCCGATGAAGGCATGCCGTCACGACCGTCTCGTTCCATGGACAGCCGAAATGCGCAGCCGCCTTCTGCATGCGCGCCAGGTGCGCGGGCGCATCGCGCAAAGCGCCGTCGATCAGCGCAAGGGTTTCGAGCAATTCGAAAGAAGGCATGGCCGCAGACGATACAGCCGCGCGCTGTTGCCCCAGAAAAGCCCGCTTGTGCCGCCACTCATCCCACTCCGCATCGGCCTGCGCATCGGCGGTGATGCCGCTGCCGATGCCGCAGCGCGCCTCGCTGCCCCGCAGCGTCACGGTGCGGATCGGCACGTTGAAGGTCGCATGCCCGCCGGGCCGCACCACGCCGACCGCGCCGCAGTACACGCCTCGCGCCTCGGGCTCCAGCACGCGGATCATGCGCATCGCGCCGACCTTGGGCGCGCCCGTGATCGAGCCACAGGGAAAGAGCGCCGCGAACACATCCACCAGCGAAACGCCATCGCGCACCTTCGCCTCGACGTCGGACGTCATCTGCCACACGGTGGGCAGCGCCTCGGCGTGAAAGAGCCGCGGCACGCGCACCGAGAAGGGCTGCGCGATGCGCGAGAGATCGTTGCGGATCAGGTCCACGATCATCACGTTCTCGGCGCGCTCCTTGGGCACGGTGCGAAGGCGCTGCGCCATCGCCTCGTCTTCGGCGGGCGTCGCGCCGCGCGGGGCGGTGCCTTTCATGGGGCGCGCGAGGATGCGGTCGCCTTGCCAGTCGAAGAAGAGTTCGGGCGACACCGACAGCACCTGCTCGTCGCCGGTGTCGATGAAGGCGGCGTAGCCGTTGGGCTGCGCGTGGCGCAGGGCCATGAACCAGTCGCGCGCATCGCCCTCGAATTCGGCCCGCAGCGGCGC
Source organism: Variovorax sp. AC194 (assembly GCF_979257995.1). Classification (NCBI taxonomy): domain Bacteria; kingdom Pseudomonadati; phylum Pseudomonadota; class Betaproteobacteria; order Burkholderiales; family Comamonadaceae; genus Variovorax; species Variovorax sp. AC194. The sequence goes on from NZ_OZ409823.1 coordinate 2,402,200, forward strand.
GGTGTAGTTGAGCTGGTAGAGCTCGCCGTTCGCGATCGCGCGATGGATGGCCTGCATGTTCCGCTCGAAGCCGGCGCGTGAGAGGCCGGCTTGCCAATCGACGGCGGGTGCAGGGCCGGCCGCTTCATCGGGCAACGGTACGGCGGCATCGTGCACACCGAACCACGCCAGCGGCCCGTCGCCCGCATGCACCGCGAAGGCCGGGTCGAAGGCGGCGGCGGCCTCGTAGCGCAGATAGCCCACGCACCAACGCCCCTCGCGCGACAGCGCCTCGACAGCCTCCAGCACTGGCTTCACTTCCTCCGCGGTGCGCGCAACGAGCACGCGCGAAGGTGCGCCGAATGCCAAGCGCAGCCGCGTCGCGCCGTCGCCGCGCGGCTCGGCGAAATCGATCAGCGTCTGCAAGACCAAATCGTCAGGCGGATTCCGCGGGCTTGGGCGTCACGGGCGCTGGCGCCGATGCCGCTTCGCCCTTCGCTGTTCCGGCCAGCACACGCTTCCTCACCGCATAGATGTTGTTGCGCAGCGCATAGAGCTCGTCCGCATACGACAGCGGCACGGCCACCTTGTTGACCACGCGATCGAGGTCGTCGAGCTCCTTGAGCAGCGCGTCGCGCTCACCGGTCTTCGCATCGACCTTGCCCTCGATGTCGCGCAGCCGCGCATACCAGCGGAACACGCGGCGCCGCACGCGGAACTGGTAGAGCGGCGGGATCACGCGGCTCAGCGGCAGCATCAGCACCAGCAGGCCGCCCAGCACCAGCCACATGCGCTCGACCAGGTTGCTGGCCCAGAAGGGCAGGTAGCGCTGCCAGAACGGCGGCGTGCCGTTGATCGCGCGGTCCCCCTCGGGGCTCACCGGCAGTTCGCTGGTGCGCGTGTTCGGAAAATCGCGCGCCCGGTTGAACCAGCCCGCGCCGCTGTGCACCGTCTGCGCCGATTGCGCGAACAGCTGGCGCAGCGCCGGGTGGGTTTCCTCGCGCGAGAGCAGCGAGGTGGTGGCCGCGAGCAGCGACACGTCAGAAGGCGGCAGGTCTTTCGAAAGGTCGACCACGCCGCGCGGCAGCGTCACCGCCGAGAGAAACGGAAAGCGCCGCGAGTACGCATCGGCCTGGCCGAAGTCCATCAGCTTGATGTCGCCCGCGCGCAGCAGCCGCTGCACCTGCTGCGATTGCGGCGCCGAAGACAGCACGATCGCATCGAGCAGCCCCGCCTGCAGCGCCTCGGCGGCGGCGGCCTGTTCCAGGTTGGACAGCAGCACGTCGTCGGGGCCCAGGCGGTTGGCCTTGAAGAGCCGCTCCATGATCTCGGGCAGCCCGCTGCCGGGCATGTCGACGTTCACGCGCAGGCCGCGCAGTTGCGTGAGCGAGGTGAGCGTGCCGGTCTTCTTGTCGACCTTGTGCGCGCTGTCGGCACGGTAGAAGAGCCAGATCGGCTCGAAGAACAGGCTGCCCAGCGAGCTGAGCCCGGCCTCTTCGTCGGCCACCGGATCGGCGCTGCCGCCGCGCACGAAGCCCACGTCGGCGCCCCCCTTGCGCAGCAACTCCAGGTTCTCCGAGGAGCCCGAAGTGGGCTTCAATTCGACCGTGATGCCGTTGGCCTTGAGCGCCGTCGCATAGCGCTTGCCGAACTCCGCATAGGCGCTGCCCGTGGGGCCGGTGGCCAGCGTCACGTGCTTGGGCGGCTGCGGCTGCAGGTACCAGTAGGCGGCGATCAGGAGACCGATCACCAGAAAGATGATGGGCCCGGCCGAGGCGATCAGGTCGCGGATCGACAGCAGGATCAGCTTCAGGGTTCTGGGGAACGCCATGGTGGTCCTTTCTTGTGGGAGTGCGTCAGGGGCGGGGCGTGGCCAGGTCGGCGGCCGAGGGAATGTGCAGGTCGCCCACCGTCACCGATTTCGCCGCGCGCACGGCGCGCAGCGTGGCGATGGCCACGGCCTCCGCGGCCATGGTGCCGAGCACCGTCATGCCCGGCGCGTTGCCTTCGAGCGGCACGCGGCCGGTGGCCAGGGCGAACAGCGTGTCGCCGTCGCTCATCGTGTGCACCGGGTTGATGGCGCGCGCCAGGCCGTCGTGCGCCACGTTGGCCAGGCGGTTGGCCTGCACCTTGGTCAGCACCGCGTCGGTCGCGACCACGCCCAGCGTGGTGTTGGTACCCGCCAGCAGGGGCTTGGGCAGGTCGCCGCGCAGCAGGGCGCGGCGGGTGTCGAGCAAGGCGGTGCCGTCTTCGGTGCGCGCGCCGGCCACGGGCTGCGCGGTGTCGTGGTCGATCACGTCGCCCAGCGAATTGACCGCGATCAGCGCGCCCACCGTGACGCCGCCGACGGTGACCGACGCGGTGCCAATCCCCCCCTTCATCGCGCGGTGCACGCCGAAGAGCTTGCCCACCAGCGCGCCGCTGCCGGCGCCCACGTTGCCTTCGGCGGGCGCGGCGTTCGATGCGGCATCGCAGGCCGCGTAGCCGGCTGCGGCGTCGGGGCGGATGCGCGCATCGCCCATCGGCAGGTCGAACAGCACCGCGGCCGGCACGATGGGCAGGGTGCCGAAGCGCACGTCCATGCCGATGTTGCGCTCCTCGAGCCAGCGCATCGCGCCCTCGGCCGCCGAGAGGCCCCAGGCACTGCCGCCCGCGAGCATCACCGCATGCACCTGCTGCACCAGGTTGCCGGGCGAGAGCAGGTCGGTCTCGCGCGTGCCGGGCGCGGCGCCGCGCACATCGACACCGGCCACCGCGCCTTCGCGCGCCATGACGACGGTGCAGCCCGTGGGGCGGCGCGTGTCGGAAAAATGGCCGACTTCGATGCCGGCGACGTCGGTGATGGCACCGGCGCGAGGGGTGGGGGAGGCGGGGGAGGACGAAGTGGAAGACGGGGCTGGCATGGCGGCCGATTATGGGACCGCGCCTCTCTGGCCTCTACGATGGGCGCCATGACAGTTGCAAGAAGTAGTTTCGCCCCCGAGGGCGATGCGCGCCGCCACGTGGTGGTGATCGGCGCGGGCGCGGTCGGCTGCGCCACGGCCATCGAGGCGTTGCGCGCGGGCCTGCGCGTGACGCTCCTGGAACCCGAGGCGCCCGGCGGCCCGCAGGCGACGAGCTACGGCAACGCGGGCTGGCTCTCGTCGCATTCGGTGGTGCCGCCCGCGCTCCCCGGCGCCTGGCGCAAGGTGCCGGGCTGGCTGGCCGATCCGCTGGGGCCGCTCGCGGTGCGCTGGCGCTACCTGCCGCGCGCGCTGCCGTGGCTCGTGCGCTACCTGGCCTCGGGCTGGACCGAGGCGCGCGTGCAGCGCACTGCCGATGCGTTGCGCACCCTGCTGGCGGATGCGCCCGCGCTGCATGCGCAACTCGCGGCCGAGGCGGGCGTGCCGCAGCTCATCGAACAGCGCGGGCTGCTGCATGCCTACCGCTCGCGCGCCGAGTTCGAAGACGACGCGCTCGGCTGGCGCGTGCGCCAACGCGTGGGCATCCGATGGGAAGAGTGGCCGGCCGACGAACTGCGAAGCCGCGAACCCGACCTCGATGCGCGCTACACGCTCGGCATCTTCGTGCCCGAGGCTGGCCACTGCCGCGACCCGGGCGCCTACGTGGCCGCGCTGGCGCAGCATGCGCTCGATGCCGGCGCCGACCGGCTCGTCGCGCGTGCCACGGGCTTTCGCATCGAGGGCGGGCGGCTGCTTGCGGTGCGCACGAACTACGGCGACATCGCCTGCGACGCCGCCGCGATCTGCGCCGGCGCGTATTCAGGCCCGCTCGCGGCGGCCGCAGGTTCCCCCGTGCCACTCGACACCGAGCGCGGCTACCACGTGGTGATCGAAGGCGCAGCGGTCGGCCCGCGCACGCCGGTGATGGTGGCCGACGGCAAGCTCATCGCGCACTGGATGGACGGCGGCCTGCGCGCAGCCGGCCAGGTCGAGATCGGCGGACTGGACGCCGAGCCCGACTGGCGCCGCGCCGAGATCCTGCATCGCCATCTGCAATCGATGTTTCCCGCGCTTGCAGAAACGGGTGGCGCCAAAGCTTTCAAGCACTGGCTCGGCCGCCGCCCCAGCATGCCCGACGGCTTGCCCTGCATCGGGCCCTCGGCCGCGAGCGCGGACGTCGTGCTCGCGTTCGGCCATGGCCATGTGGGCCTGTGCGGCTCGGCGCGCACGGGGCGACTGGCAGCGCAGCTGCTCGCGGGCATCGCACCGGAGACGCCGCTGACGCCTTTCGATCCGGGGCGGTTCAGCTAGCCGGCTCGGGCTCTATCGACAGCACCGTGAGCGCCCCATCGACCTTGTCCGCGGTGAAGCGCACCTTGTCGCCGGGCTTCACCTTGCCGAGCAGCTCGGGGTCTTGCACGCGAAAGACCATCGTCATGCCGGTCATCTCGAGGTTCGGGATGTCGCCGTGCTTGAGGGTGATCTTCTTCGCATCGGTGTCGATCTTGCGCACCTCGCCTTCGACGGCGGGCAGCGCGGCCTGTGCGAAAGCCGCCGCGGCGAGGAGGGCAGCAGAGAGGGCGGTGAGAAGTTTCTTCATGGTCGAACTCCTTCAGCGATAGCTTTGATAGACACGCGTGCTGCCATCGGCCAGCACGAGCAGCACGTCGTACGGATCGCGTTGGTCGCCGTAGGCCGGGCCGTCCATGCCCGGCGAGCCGACCGGCATGCCGGGCACCGCGAGGCCGACGGCCTTGGGCTTTTCTTTCAGGAGGCGCTGCACTTCGCGCGCAGGCACATGGCCTTCGAGGGCATAGCCGCCGACGAGGCCGGTGTGGCATGAGCCCAGCTTGTCGGGCACGCCGAGGCGCGTGCGCGCGGCCGTGTTGCCTTCGTCGTGCACCTTCGTGGCGAAGCCGTTCTTGTTGAGGTGCTTGACCCAGTCCTGGCAGCAGCCGCAGTTCGGGTCTTTCCAGATCTCGACCATCGGCGCCGTGGCGAAAGCGGTGAGCGGCAGGGTGGATGCGAGCGCCAGCAGCGGGGCGGCGCGCTTCAAGAGGGTTCGTCGTTGCATGGTGATCTCCTTGGTCTGTTCGTTCATTCAGGATTTGCCGGGTGCGGCCGCCAGCACGCGGATGCGGCCGGCCATGCCGAGTTCGAAGTGGTCTTTCACGAGGCAGGCGAAATCGAAGTCGCCGGCGCGGTTGAAGGTCCAGACCATCTCGCCGGTCTTGCCCGCGGGCACGTGCACCATCCACGGGTCGTCGTGCTCCATGTCCGGGAATTTCTTCATCATGGCCGCGTGGTTCGCGATCTCCAGCTCGGTGCCCAGCACGAGCTCGTGCAACTCCTTGCCCTTGTTCTTCAGGCGCAGGCGGATGGTGTCGCCCTCGCGCACTTCGATGACCGAAGGCGTGAAGGTCATGTCGTCGGCCATCGCGATGTCGATGGTGCGGCGCACGGCGCTCGCCTTGCCCTCGATGCCCCAGGGCTTTTGTTCGGGAGCGAGCGTGGCGGCACCCTTCGGTTTCGGCGTGTGGTTTTCGTGGGCCTGCGATGTGGTTGCAGCGGCGGCGAGCGCGACGCACAGGGCGATGGATTTGAGGGTCTTGTTCATGCGATGAACTCCGGAATGAAAGTGGATGAGGTCAATGGTTGTGCGCGCCCGAAGGCTTGCGCACGGTGGCGTCGGTGTTGTTGCTGTTGTCCTGCGATGGCGCGTTGCGCGTGGTCGGTGGCACGGCGGCGCCGGGCACTTCGCGCGCGACCGTGCCGGCCGGGTGCTTGAACCAGCCCGGGTCCTTGTAGTCCCCCGGCTTCTGGTCGCGCCGCACCTTCAGGAGCGTGAACATGCCGCCCATCTCTGCCGAGCCGAACGGGCCTGCGCCGGTCATCATCGGCATCGTGTTGTCGGGAATGGGCATCTCCATGCCCCCCATATCGGCCATGCCCTTGTCGCCCATCACCATGTAGTCGGGCACGAGCTTCCTGATCTTCTCGGCCACGCCCTTGTGATCGACGCCGATCATGGTCGGCACCTCGTGGCCCATCGGCCCCATCGTGTGGTGCGCTTTGTGGCAGTGCAGCGACCAGTCGCCTTCCTCGTCGGCGATGAATTCCATCTGCCGCATCTGGCCGACCGCCACGTCCACCGACACCTCGGGCCAGCGCGCGGTGCGCGGCACGGGGCCGCCGTCGGTGCCGGTCACCTCGAACTCGTGGCCGTGGATGTGGATCGGGTGGTTGGTCATCGTGAGGTTGCCCACGCGGATGCGCACGCGGTCGCCGCGGCGCACATTGAGCGTGTCGATGCCCGGGAACACGCGGCTGTTGAAGCTCCAGATGTTGAAGTCGGTCATGGTGTTGACCTTGGGCGTGGCGCTGCCGGGCTCCACGTCGAAGCTGCCGAGCAGGAAGCAGAAGTCGCGCTGCACCGGCTCGATGAGCGGATGGCTCTCCTTCGGATGCGTGACCCAGAAGCCCATCATCCCCATCGCCATCTGCACCATCTCGTCGGCATGCGGGTGGTACATGAAGGTGCCGGGCCGGCGCGCGGTGAACTCGTAGACGAAGGTCTTGCCCGGCGGAATGTGCGGCTGCGTGATGCCGCCCACGCCGTCCATGCCGTTGGGCAGGCGCTGGCCGTGCCAGTGCACCGTCGTGTGCTCGGGCAGCCTGTTGGTCACGTAGATGCGCACGCGGTCGCCTTCGACCACCTCGATGGTCGGGCCCGGCGACTGGCCGTTGTAGCCCCACATGTTGACCTTGAAGCCGGGGGCCATCTCGCGCACGACGGGTTCGGCGACGAGATGGAACTCCTTGACGCCAGCGTTCATGCGCCACGGAAGCGTCCAGCCGTTGAGGGTGACGACAGGGTTGTAGGGGCGGCCGTTCGGGGGCGCGAGCGGTGGCGCGGTGGCTGTCGAGCTTTGCATCACCGGCTCGGGCAGCGCGGCCATCGCGACGCGGCTGACGGTGGTTGCGGCGACGGCCGTGGCAGCACCTGCGAAGAAGTTGCGGCGGTTCATGTCAGTGCCCTCCCGCCGCGGGTGCATCGCCGGCCGCAGCCGTCTGCAGCGCCGTCATGCCGCCGGGCGAACTGCCCGTGAGCGCGAGTTGCAGGTCGGTGTCGGCGAGCCAGAAATCGCGCTGCGCCTCGATGCCCGCGTTGACGACGAGCATGCTCGCGCGCGTTTCGCCGAGCAGTTCCCACACGCTCGCGAGCATGCCGTTGTAGCGCAGCACCATTTCCTCGTTGACCTTCTTGCGCAGCGGCAGCACTTCGTCGCGGTAGCGGCGCGCCAATGCGTACGACGTGTTCCAGCCTTGCCAGGCCTCGCGCGCCTCGCTCGCGGCCAGCACGCCGACATCGCGCACGCGGGCGGCCGACTGCATGTACTGCGCTTCTGCGCGGCCCGTGCGGGCCTGGCCCCAGTCGAACAGCGGCAGCGGCAGGTCCAGCTCGAAGCCGCGCTGTGTCGAGCGCGAGCGGTCGGCGTCGTTCTCGAACGTGGTGTTGCGCACCGCGCCGATCTCCATCGCGTTGATCACGCGGGTGGCACGCGTGAGGCCGAGCGAATCGGCCACCGCGGTGTTCTGCGCCTGCGCCGAACGCACGTCGAGCCGGTCGCGCAGCGCGCGCGCCTGCACGTCGCCGAGGTCGGGCGCGGACTGCGGCAGCGGAGGCAGGCGATCGGGCAGCGTGTGGCGGGTGCGCTCACCGCCGAGGCCGAGCAATCGATTGAGCTGCTCGCGCGTGGCGACGGCGGTCTGCTCGGCGCGCGCGAGCTGCGCCGACGCATCGGCCAGCAGCAGCTGTTCGCGCGTGCGCTGCAACGCGCTCCAGTTGCCGGCCTGCGCCATGCGGTGCGCGAGCTCGGCACCCGCTTCCGCGGCCTCCTTTGCATCGCGCAGGTACACCACGCTCTGCTGCGCCGACACCGCGCGCACCCACGCGCGGCGCGTGTCGGCGGCCAGCATCAGCACGCTCTGCGCAGCTTGCAGCTTGGCGGCCTCGTGCCGCTGTCCGGCCCACCGCGCCTGCCACGGCAGCGTGACGAGCCCGATCACGTTGAAGCTGAGCATCCGCTCGAACTCGCGCTCGCGCCCTTGCGCCAGGCGGCTGAACGAGAGCACCGGATTCGGCAGGCTCGCGGCCTGCACGCGGTCGGCGTCGCTCAGCTGCAGCGTGGCGAAGGCGTCCTGCACGCGCGGGCTGTTGAGGAGCGCGATGCGCACGGCCGCCTCGGCATCGAGCGGCTTGGCGAGCAGCGCATCGACGCGCTTCTGCGAGGCCTCGTCAGGCATGCGCTGTGCGGTGCTGCCCGCCATCAGCGGATTGCCTGCGACCAGCGCCTGCACGTCGGCCGAGCCGCCGTCGGGGGAAAGGCTGGCACATCCGGCCAGCGTCAGGGCGCTGGCGAATGCGGCGGCGCGCTGGAGCAGCGCGCTACGTCTTCGATAGCGAAGGGAGCCGGCGGTCTGCCGGCGAACAATGAGGTTAACGCTCGATCTCCATGAGCAATACGACCAACGCCGAGAGCCTCAGGGGCTCACTGCGGACGGACTACGGGCAGGGAGATCAGGAAATGGGCGGCTTCAGGCCCAGGACGGGCTCTGCGCTCGCGAAGCGGGCCGCGTGGGCCGCCGGTGGCGCTTGGGGCGCGCCGTGCACGATGTCGATGAGGGGTGTGCCGCCCAGCGCCACCGTGTGGCAGACCTGGCAGACGGTGCAGGTGCCGCAGCCCTGGTGGTCGGTGCCATGGTCGCTGCTGTTGCTGCTGCTGCCTTCGTCGTGGTGCGCCATGGTGGCCATGCCGCCGTCGGCTGCTTCCATGGCTTCATGGCAATGCGCGTCTGCCGCGACGGAGGCCGGGGTGGCCTCTTGTGCAACCAGCGATGCGGCCGGCAGCGCGTGCCGCACCATCTCCACCGCCATCGCATCGCCCAGCCAGCCGCGGATGGGCAGCAGGGCGATCATGAGGGCGAGCAGCAGGGTGCGCATGGGGCGGGATGATAAACCGGTGCCCTAAGACACCAACTGGCCGCGGGCCTTGTCGACCCACACCTGCAGGTTGTCCAGCAGGTCCTTCTGGCTGAAGGAGCAGCTCTCCTCGCTGAAGAGCGCGCTCGATTCGAGCCGGTCGAGCAGGTTCAGCAGCACCTCGCCGTAGCGCGGGGGCAGGGCACCGAGCAGTTCGGTGCTGGCGCGCGCTTCGTTCGACAGCGTGGAGACCGATCCGTCGCCACCGCCGAGCGCCGCGATGCGTGCGGCGATAGCGTCGAGCTGCTGCGCCGCGCTCATCCCGCCACCTTTGCGGAAGGCGGCATCGACAGCCCGCGATCGCGCATCAGGTCGCGCAGCACATCGGGGTAGTCGGTGATGAGGCCGTCCGCGCCCCAGTCCATCAGCCGCTGCATGTCGGCGCGCTGGTTCACGGTCCAGGGCAGCACCTTCATGCCGAGCTTCTGCGCCTCCTTGATGACGGCCGGCGTGAGGTCCGCATAGGCTGGCGACCAGATCACCGGCCCGGCGCTCTTGCCCGCGGCCGCCTGCACCAGCTGCGGCACCGAGGCGAAGCTGGCCGCATCGAGGCCCGCGGTCCAGCGGCTGTCCTTCAGCGTGCGCGGCGTGCTGAGGTAGGCGCGCGGCAGCTGCGGCGCGAGCTGGCCGACGAGCGCGAGCGTGCGCCAGTCGAAGCTCTGGATGGTCACGCGGTCGGCCATCCTGGCCTTGTCGATCTCGGCGAGCAGCGCGCGCACCATCGGCTCGGGCGCCGCGGTTTCGTCCGGCTTGCTCGGATCGATCTTGGTCTCGATGTTCAAGCGCACCGTGGCCGCGGCGGCACCGCGTGCCTGCACCAGCGCGAACAGCGCGGCGAGCGTCGGGATGCGTTCGCCATCGCGCGGCTGCTGCAATGCGAACTGCTTGCCGTAGTTGCTCATGGGGTTCAGGCGCCCGACGTCATAGGTCTGCAACTGCGCCAGCGTGAGCGAACGCACGGCCGCGCCGCTCTTGCCCGCGAGCCAGTTGCCGTTCGCATCGCGCGTGTGGTCGGGGTTGAGCGCGGTGTCGTGCGAGATCACGACCACGTTGTCGGACGTGAGCCCGATGTCCAACTCCAGCGTCGTCACGCCCAGGTCGATCGCGTTCGAGAATGCGGCCAGCGTGTTCTCCGGCGCGAGCCCGCGGCCACCGCGGTGAGCCTGCAGGTCGAAGTGCTGCTTCGCGGTGGGAACGATGGCGGCACAGCCCGCAACGAGCAGTGCGGCCACGAGCAGGGGGTATTTCATTTCAGCTGCACCTTGATGCCGTTTTCTTGCACGGTGATGTCACCGATCTCGTAGGTCTTTCGGCCCACGGTGAGTTCGTCGGCGGTAAAGCTGCGCAGCACCTGGCCCTGCAGCAGTTCCTGCGCGACCACCGCGCCGACCTTCTGCAGCCGCTCGGCATCGCGGCCTTCCACGCCCTGCAGTTCGAGGCGCTCGGACTTGGGGCGATCCAGCCGCAGCGTGCGCGTGGCCGCGTCGTAGCGCAGCGCACTGCTCATCGACACGACGCCCTGCACCGGCGAGGCCGCCAGGAGGGGGCTCGCGATCGTCAGCGTGGCAGTAAGGGCCGCGCGGTTGGTGGCGGCATCCAGCCCCAACTGCGGATCGCGCAGCCCGACCATAAAGATCTCGGCATAGCGCTCGGCCACCGGAAAGCGCTTGGCGATCATCGCCTGCAGCTCGTCGCGGCTCGCGGTGTATTCGCTGGTGAAGAAGTTGAAGCCGGCCAGCGCCGCGAACGGGGCCTGCAGGGCGGCCGTGCCGAGCAGGGCCTGCAGCATCCGGCGGCGGGAGGTGAGGGACGGAGGGCGGAGGTTCATAGGGGTTCCGAGCTTGCCACAGGCCGATGCGTTCCCGCCAGCGCCAAGGTGGCGCCACCGCCTGTCGGACAGTCAGCCGTCGATGCGCATTTCGTAGCGGGCGAAAGACCCGGTTTCCTTCTGGATGACGCTGTGCAGCGCGAAGCCGAAGCCTTCGTAGAGCGTGCGCAGCGCCTGCCGATCCGCCACGCAATCCAGGCGCAGGTACGGGCGGCCCAGGCTGCGGGCGTGTTCGCGCGCGAAGGTCAGCAGGGTGGCCGACACGCCCTTGCCGCCCCACGACCTGCGAACAGCCAGCTTGTGCACGAACGCCGAGCTGCCGGATTCGATCTCGGGCCAGAAGAAGGGATCTTCCATGTCGATCCGAACCACGCCGGCCACGTCTTCGTTTTCGCGTGCGATGAAGTAGCGCCCCGCATCGGTGTCGCGCTGCACGCGCTCGAGGCCAACGTCGGTTGCCGACCATAAAGGCCGCCCTTCGGTGGCGAGCCATTGAGCGGCTTCGTTCAGGACGGCGGCAACTGTGACCGCTTCGGCAGGGAGGGCTTGGTCGATGTGCATCGCCGGCGAGGATAGCGGACCGCGAAACCGTCAGAGCCATCGCTGACAGCCGCACACCAGCAGCGTGCCCAGTGCGCAGGGCGTCGGGTGCTCCCCGCAGCGAAATCAAGGAGGAGGGCGAAGCCCGGGGGACATTCGCGGAGGGGAGTACCCGGCGGCCTGTGCACCCACCCCCAACCAACAGCGCAAAAAATCAGTCGTGCAACGAAGAAAGAAACTGCTTCAACTCCGCAGTCTGCGGATTCCCGAACAGCTCCCCCGGCGCCCCCATCTCGTGCACCCGCCCCTGGTGCATGAAGATCACCCGGTCGCTCACCTTGCGCGCGAAGCTCATCTCGTGCGTCACCATCAGAAGCGTCATGCCTTCGTCGGCCAGCGACTCCACCACGCGAAGCACCTCGCCCACCAGCTCGGGGTCGAGCGCCGAGGTGATCTCGTCGCACAGCAGCACGGCCGGCTCCATCGCGAGCGCGCGGGCGATCGCCACGCGCTGCTGCTGGCCACCCGAGAGCTGGTCGGGCATCGCATCGAACTTCTCCGCAAGGCCCACGCGCTCGAGGAGCTTGCGCGCCTGCGAGGCGGCCTCCAACGACGAGCGCTTCTTCACCAGCGTAGGCGCGAGCATCACGTTCTTGCCCACCGTGAGGTGCGGAAAAAGATTGAAGCTCTGGAAGATCATCCCCACGCGCTGGCGCAGCTCGCGCATGGCCATTGCGCTCTCGTGCAGCAGCGGCTTGCTGTCCACCGTGAGCGAGCCTTCCTGGAACACCTCCAGCCCGTTGATGCAGCGAAGCAGCGTGCTCTTGCCCGAGCCGCTCTTGCCGATGATGGCGATCACCTCGCCGCGCTTCACATCCAGGTCGATGCCCTTCAATACCTCGTTGGTGCCGTAGGACTTGCGCAGCGCCGTGATGCGCACGATGGGCGCGGCGAAGGCGCTCGCGGATTCGGGTTTGGCTTGGTCAAGCACGGCGGCCATGGGTCTTCCTCTCGAGGTTCTTGGCGTACAGGCTCACGGGAAAGCACAGCACGAAGTAAAGCAGCGCCACGCAGCTGAACACCACGAAGGGTTTGAAGGTGGCGTTCGAAATCATGCTGCCGGCCTTGGTGAGTTCGACGAAGCCGATCACCGAGGCGAGTGCCGTGCCCTTGATCACCTGCACCAGAAAGCCGACCGTCGGCGCGATCGCGATCTTCACGGCCTGCGGCAGGATCACGTGGCGCATCTGCTCGCCGAAGCTCAGCGCGAGGCTACCGGATGCTTCCCACTGGCCCTTCGGGATCGAGGCCACGCAGCCGCGCCAGATCTCGGTGAGAAAGGCGCTGGTGTAGAGCGTGAGCGCCACGCTCGCCGCGGTCCACGCCGACACGTCGATGCCGAACAGCGCAATGCCGAAGTAGGCGAGAAACAACTGCATCAGCAGCGGCGTGCCCTGGAAGAGCTGCACGTAGAGGCCCACGGCCTTGCCCACGATCCTGCCGCCGCGCAGCCGCGCGAACAGCAGCAGGCCGCCCACGATGCCGCCGCCGATGAAGGCGATCAGCGAAAGCACGACAGTCCAGCGCAGCGCCATCAGCAGGTTGCGCACGATGTCCCACAAAGAAAAGTCACTCATGGCGATGGGTGTCCTTCAGTCATGCGTTCAGCGGCCGAAGAAGAACTTCGGCCCCGCCCAGTCGAGCAGCCGCCTGAGCGCCACCGAGAGCGCCAGATAGATCAGCGTCGCGATGATGAACGCCTCGAACGCGCGGAAGTTGCGGCTCTGGATCAGGTTGGCCGCGTAGCTCAGCTCCTCGGTGGAGATCTGCCCGCACACCGCCGAGCCCAGCATCACGATGATGATCTGGCTCACCATCGCGGGCCACACCTTCTTGAGCGCGGGCGGCAGCACCACGCGCAGAAACACCTGCGCCTTGCTGAGCGCGAGGCTCACGGCCGCTTCGATCTGCCCCTTGGGCGTGGCCTCGATGCCCGCGCGGATGATCTCGGTCGAATAGGCGCCCAGGTTCATCACCATCGCGATCACCGATGCCACCTCGGGCGAGAGCTTCACGCCCGCGGCCGGCAGCCCGAAGAAGATGAAGAACAGCTGCACGATGAAGGGCGTGTTGCGGATCAGCTCCACATACGTGCCCACGATGGCGCGCAGCCACACGGGCCCCCCGGCACGCGCCCATGCGCAGAACGTGCCCACGATCATGCCGAGCACGGTGCCGATGGCCGTGAGGCCGATGGTCCACGCCACGCCGCGCAGCAGCAGCGGCCATTCGGCGAGAACCGCTCCGAAGTCGAATTCGATGCCCATGGCCGCGTCGGCCGATCAGACGGGAAGATCGCCGGCTGCCTTGCCGAGCCACTTCTTGGACATGGCGTCCAGCGTGCCGTCTTTCCTGGCGGCGGCGATGATTTCGTTGACCTTGGTCTTCAAGGCGGTTTCGCCCTTGGCGACGCCCACGAAGCAGGGGCTGTCTTTCAGCAGCAGCTTGAACTCGGCGCTGACCTTCGGATTCTTGGCGAGCATGTCGCCGGCGACCGCCGCGCTGGTCGCAAGGGTCTGCGTCTGGCCGGCCACGAAGGCCGCGATGGTCGCGTTGTTGTCCTCGAAGCGGCGGTAGTCGACGTTCGGCGGCGCCACCTTGTTCAGCTCCTGGTCTTCCATCGCGCCGCGCGTCACGGCGACGGTCTTGCCGGCCATGTCGGAAAAGGCGGTGAGCTTCATGCTCTTGGCGGCGTACACGGCCTGGAAGAAGGGCGCATAAGCCGACGTGAATTCGATCACCTTCTCGCGCTCGGGGTTCTTGCCGAGCGTGGAGATCACGAGGTCGGCCTTGCGCGTCTGCAGGTACGGAATGCGGTTGGCGCTGGTGACGGGCACCAGCTCGATCTTCACGCCCAGCTTGGCGGCGATGAGCTCGGCCATCTCCACATCGAGACCCTGCGGCTTCATGTTCTTGTCGACCGAGCCATACGGCGGGTAGTCGGTGGGCACGGCGATCTTGATGGTCTTGGCCTTGAGCACGTTGTCCAGCGCGTTCTGGGCGTGGGCGCCGCCGGCCGTGGCCAGCAGGGCGACGGAAGCGAGCGCGAGGGCGAGGTGGCGTTTCGATGCAGAGAAAGTCATAGCAGGGCTCCTAGGTAAGTCGATGAATCGGTGTCGTCGGGGGATGACGCGGGCTTGCGGCGTTTGGGTTTGGCAGACGTGGCTGCCGTGTTGTGCAGCGGCGCGAGCGCATCGCGCAGCTGCGCGAGCGGATCGGTGGGCGCCTGCACGCGCAGTGCCGACTGCACCGTGCCGATGTGTTCGGCCATCAGCGCCTCGGCGCCGGCATGGTCGCCGCGCTCGAGCGCCGCGACGATCTGCACGTGGTCTTCGCACGACTGCACCGCGTCGTGCGTGCTCTGGTAGAGCATGGCGATCAGCGTGGTGCGCGCGGTGAAGTCGCGCAGCGTGTCGGCCAAGAGCGTGTTGCCCAGGCACTCGGCCAGGCACACATGGAAGTCGCCGAGCAAAAAGCTGCGGTTGCCGACGTCGCTCTCTTTCAGTGCGGCCTTTTCACGCTGCAGGTGCGCCTTCAGTTGGCGCAGGGCGGTCTTGTCGATCTTGCCGGTGCTGCCCGCGCTGCGGATGAGGCCCAGCTCGATCACGCGCCGCGCCTCGAAGGCTTCGCGCGCTTCTTCCTGCGAAGGCTCGATCACGAACCAGCCGCGCCGCGCGCTCACGGTGACGATGCCGCGCGCCGCCAGCCGGGTGAGGGCTTCGCGCACGATGGTGCGGCTGCAGTCGAAGAGCATGGCCAGCTGCTGCTCGCCCAGGCGCGCGCCCGGCGCGAGCTTCTGCGCCATCACCGCTTCGACGATGCGTGCACTGATTTCGGATGCGGATGTAGACATTCGCCTGCATACCAGCAGCTTTTGTGCCAACTGGTATGCAAGATGTGTGCACCGAAATGGACCGGCCGGTGCCGGCGCGCGCTCAGTCCATCCGCGCGCCCGAGGCCTTCACCGCCTTGTCCCAGCGCGGCGTTTCGGTCGCCAGGAAGCGCGCGAAGTCTTCGCTCCCGAGGTAAGCCGGGTCCGCGCCCTGGCTCACCATGCGCTCGCGCACCTCGGGGCTGGTCAGCACCTGCCTGAAGGCATCGCTCAGCTTGGCGACCACGTCTTTCGGCGTGTCCTTCGGCGCGAGGAAGCCATAGAAACCCACCACCTCGAAGCCCTTGACGCCCGACTCGATGACCGTCGGCACGTCGGGCAGCGCGGGGTTGCGCTCGCGACTGGTCACGGCCAGCGCGCGCACCTTGCCCTGCTTGTGATAGTTGGCGGCCTGCGGAATCGACTCGGCCATGAACTGCACCTGCCCGCCCATCAAATCGGTGAAGGCCGGCGCGCTGCCGCGGTAGGGGATGTGCACCATGAAGATGCCGGTCGCGGTCTTGAACATCTCGGGCACGAGGTGGCTGATGCCGCCGTTGCCGGCCGAGCCGTAGTTGACCTGGCCGGGCCGCGCCTTGGCGTAGTCGATGAATTGCTTGAGGTTCTGCACCGGCAGCTTGGGCGTGACCAGCAGCGCGAGCGGCTGCATGGCCGTGCGCGCGATCGGCACGAAGTCGCGCTGCGTGTTGTAGGGCAGCTTGCTGTAGAGCGCGCCGTTGATCACCGCCACGCCGGTGTTGGCCAGCATCAGCGTGTAGCCGTCGGCCGGACTCTTGGCGACCGCGTCCGCGCCCACCGAGCCGCCCGCGCCGGGCTTGTAGTCGACGATCAGCGGCTGGCCGAGCACGGCCTGCAGCTTGTCGGTCAAAAGGCGCGCATGCTGGTCGAGCGGGCCGCCGGCGGGGAAGCCGATGACCACCTTGATCGGCTTGTCGGGGTAGGCGGCGATGGCCGACGTGCCGAATGCGCCAAGAGCAAAGGAAAGGGCCGCCAGCGCGGCCCGGTTGGGCTTGTTCATGATCCGTCTCCTTGTTGTGGAGACGATCATAAGCAGCGCGCTCAAGCCGCCAGCGTGGCCTTCAGCGTGATCTCGGGCACGCTCGCGAGCGCCTTCGACAGCGGGCAGCCGGCCTTGGCGGCGGCCGCGATTTCCTGGAACTTGGCTTCGTCCAGGTTCGGCACGGCCGCGTCGAGCTCTAGCTGGATGCGGTCGATCTTGAAGCCCGGGCCGTCCTTGGCCAGCCGCACGGCAGCCTTGGTGTCGATGCGCGTCGCTGTCAGGCCCGCTGCTTCCAGCGCGAAGGCGAAGGCCATCGTGAAGCAGGCCGCATGGGCCGCGCCGACGATCTCCTCGGGGTTGGTGCCGCGCTTGTCGTCCTCGAAGCGGCTCGCGAAGCCGTAGGGGTAGTCCTTGAGGGCGCCGGTCTCGGTGCTGACCTGGCCTTTGCCGGTCTTGCCGGCGCCTTCCCAGTGAACGCTTGCGTGCTTGTCTGCTGCCATGGAAATTCCTTCGGTCGGGTGGGTGGATGGATTGCTCGGAGGGAGAGCCTCAGGTATCGCTCCGAAAGCCGCGCCTGTCTGTAGTCGCAGGGCGCATCGCGCCTCCCCCATCGCGCCGGGGGCGCGCGGGTCAACCGCCGTGCACGCCGGCCGTGCTGCGCTTGAGTTGCCCCCGCACTTCGCCCGCCGGCCACGCGCGGGTCGACACGCTCACGTACCAGAGGCCGGCCATGAGATCGGCCATCTGGGCCTGCGTCAGCGTGCTGGTGCCGGTCAGCTCGTAGCCGGCGTCGGGGCCCGTGCTGTGCTGCACGCCCTGGCTGTGCGGCGGCAACTGGATCGCCAGCGGGCCGTTGCTGCCCCTGGCCGCAGGGCCGTAGAAGCCCGCGCGCGTGGCCGGTCCGCTCAGGCGCGCGTAGTTCACGCGCCATTTGAAGACGCCGGTGGCCAGCGTCAGCGTGCCGAACATGGAGCCGCCCGCGTTGCCGGCGTGGCGCGGCACCACGTCCTCGGTGCCGAGCCAGCAGTCGATCGGCACCCACTCCGGCGGATCGCGCGGCACGGCGGCCGTGTCGTCCGGCAATCCGATCCCCGAGACCAGCGCGCAGCCCGAGGCGGCCAGCGCGCCCCCCAGGAGGATGGACCGTCGCCGGAATGTTTTTCGCAAGAGTTCGCGCATGAAGGAGGGGTCAGGCTGCGGGCGCACGGCCCGGGGCCCGCACGATAGCCGATGCCGGGGCATACGAAAAAAGGGCGTCGCCAAGGTGACGGTCCGGGGGCTTCCCCGATGGGAGGCGCGTGCCGGGCCGCTTAGGCTGGCGTGCCTTTGTCTTTTCCCCGCTTCGGGTCCTTTTCCCCGCCTGTTCTCTTCCCCGCCTGTTCTCACCATGCAACAACGCCCGCATTACAAGTTCTGGCCCAAACGCCTGCCGCATTCGCTCACCGTTCCCGCCACGTCGCTGTGGCACAACCTCTCGGTCTCCGCCGCCCGCTATCCCGACAAGGCCGCGCTCGTGTTCTTCGGCCGGGTGATGAGCTACCGCGAACTCGCCGAGCAGGTCGAGCGGCTGGCCGGCACGCTGCATGCGCTGGGCGTGCAGCGTGGCGACCGCGTGGTGCTGAACATGCAGAACTGCCCGCAACTCGTCGTCGCGCACTTCGCGATCCTGCGGGCCAATGCGGTGGTGGTGCCGGTCAATCCGATGAACCGCGCCGAGGAGCTCAAGCACTACATCGTCGACCCCGACGCCAAGGTGGCGCTCACCACCGGCGACCTCGCGGCCGAACTGGCCAAGGCCAGCGACGCGCTGCCGGCCGAGCAGCGGCTCGCGCACATGATCGTGACCCAGTTCACCGACGCCTTCGACGCCGATGTTTCCGGCGACGACGCCCCGGCCCCCGCCTGGACCGCCTGGCTCACCACCCGCCACCCGCTGCCCGCGCTGGCCGGCGGCCAGGTGACGGCATGGACCGACGCGCTCGAAGCCGGCCACCCGGCGCCCGCGCACGTGGTGGGCGCCAACGACATGGCGCTCCTGCCCTACACGAGCGGCACCACGGGTCTGCCCAAGGGCTGCGTGCACCACCATTCGAGCCTGATGCACAACGCCGTCTCGGGCCAGCTCTGGGGCCATGCGACGTCGGAAGCGGTGGTGCTGGCCGTGGTGCCCATGTTCCACATCACCGGCGTGGTGAGCATGCTGCAGACCTCGATCCTCGCGGCGGCCACGCTGGTCATCATGCCGCGCTGGGACCGCGACGTGGCCGGCCGGCTCATCTCGCGCTGGAAGGTCACGAGCTGGACGAACATTCCGACCATGGTCATCGACCTCATGGCCAGCCCCAACTTCGCAAGCTACGACCTCTCCAGCATCACCCACATCGGCGGCGGCGGCGCGGCGATGCCGCAGGCGGTGGCGCAGCGCCTGTTCGAGCAGTACGGCCTGAAGTACCAGGAGGGCTACGGCCTCACCGAAACCGCCGCGCCCTCGCACACCAACCCGTCGGAAAACCCCAAGCAGCAGTGCCTGGGCATCCCCTTCATGAGCACCGACGCGCGCGTGGTCGACCCCGACACACTGGTGGAAATGCCCATCGGCGAATCGGGCGAAATCATCATCCACGGCCCCGAGGTGTTCCAGGGCTACTGGAAGCGCCCCGACGCCACGCGGGCGGCCTTCGTGGAGTTCGAGGGCAAGCGCTTCTTCCGCTCGGGCGACATGGGCCGCATGGACGAGGACGGCTACTTCTTCATGACCGATCGCCTCAAACGCATGATCAACGCGAGCGGCTTCAAGGTGTGGCCCGCCGAGGTCGAGCTCCTGATGTTCCGCCACCCCGCGATCCAGGAAGCCTGTGTCATCTCGACCAAGGACGACTACCGCGGCGAATCGGTCAAGGCCGTGGTGGTGCTGCGCCCGACGCACAAGGACACGACCGAGCAGGACATCATCGACTGGTGCCGCGAGAACATGGCCGTCTACAAGATCCCGCGCAAGGTGCAGTTCGTGGAGGCGCTGCCCAAGAGCGGCAGCGGCAAGGTGATGTGGCGGTTGTTGCAGGAAGACGAAAACAAATGATTCGGCCGGATGGCGCGGGCGCTTCGCGTCGAGAATCTTTCCCCTCTCTCTTCTTCTCGCAACGCGTCCGTTCCATTCCTGCATGCGCTTTTTTCGACCGACTTTCCTTCTCTCCGTTTTCCTCTCCCTCCCCCTGCTGGCGCAAGCCGCGCCCCGCACCTGCCTCGTCGTTGGCGTGACCGACGGCGACACGCTCACCGCGCGCTGCGGGCACGTCGGGTCTTACGAACAGGTCAAGGTGCGCATCGCCGCCATCGACGCGCCTGAAAAAAGCAGCCCTACGGCCAACGCAGCCGGCAGGCGCTCAGCCGCCTCTGCTACGCCGAGAAGGCGGTCATCACCGAGCGCGACACCGACCGCTACGGCCGCACCGTGGCCGACGTGTCGTGCAACGGCGAGGACGTCGGCGGCCGCATGGTGTCCGAGGGCTGGGCCTGGGTGTACGACTACAACAAGATCGCGACCAAGCGCGGCGGCGGGCTCTTCAAGCTGCAGGACAGCGCGCGCTCGCGGCACTTGGGGCTGTGGGCCGATGCGAAGCCGGTGGCGCCGTGGGACTGGCGAAAGCAACAGCGTGAGTCGCGCGAGCCGCGCGAGTCGCATTGGGGGGCGGGCTTCTTCTGAGGCCTGTTCCGTTCGGGGCGCTTTGTTCGGGGCGGCACTCGCGCCGACGGTGGGCTCTGTTTCGCGAATGTCCCCCGGCCTGCGGCCTCCTCCTTGATTTCGCGAAACAGAGCCCACCATCAGCGCGAGCGCTTCAGAGCGGTCGTTGATCGGCGGTTCACCCAGAGCGTGCCCCCGTGCGCAGGGCATCGGGTGCTCCCCGCAGCGAAATCAAGGAGGAGGGCGAAGCCCGGGGGACATTCGCGGAGGGGAGTACCCGGTGGCCTGTGCACGCCGCATCACGACAAACGATGGCGGCGTGATCGGGACCTGAGGCCGAAAGGGGCGGCGGCGTTCAGCAGGCGCCGCTGCTCCAGCACCGCAGCGAGGGCATGAACAGCCCCACGACGAAGGTGATCGCGCAGAACACCAGCAGGATCAGCGCCGCCATGCGCAGGCCCTCGGCGCTCCAGCGCGGTGCGAAGTTGCTGATGAAGCCCGAGGCCCACGAACCCTCGAGCCGCTCCGCACCGCCCCAGCGCAGCACCCAGACGAGAAACAGCGCCTCGATGGCGTGAATGGCGATCCACCAGATCATCGACATGGCCCCGGCTCCTGTTTCAGGATTCGCTCTTGCCCTGCACGTCGGCCACCACGCGCGCGTTGCGCTGGAAGCTCCAGTACGCGCCGGCCCAGTCCATCATCACGACCACGCGGTTGCGAAAGCCGATGAGGAAGTACGCGTGCGCGAACAGCCAGAAGAGCCACGCGAGGCGGCCGCTGAAGCGCAGCGGGCCGAAGGGCGTGCCCAGGTCCACCACCGCCGAGTTGCGGCCGATGGTGGCGAGGTTGCCGTAGTCCGCATAGCGGAACGGCACGGTCGGCTGGCCGGCGATGCGGCGCAGGATGTTCGATGCCGCGGCGCGGCCCATCTGCTTGGCGCCGGGCGACACGCCGGGCACCGGCTTGGGCGGCTTGCCGGGCGCGTGGCTCATGGCGGCCGCGAGGTCGCCCACCACGCTGATCTCGGGGTGGCCCGCGAGACTCAGGTCGGGCTCGACCTTGATGCGGCCCGCGCGGTCGCATTCGACGCCGGTGGCCGTGCCCAGCATGCGGCCCAGCGGCGATGCCGCGACGCCCGCGGCCCAGACCACGCAGCTGCTATCGATTCGGTAGCTCGCGACCGGGGCGCCGTCCGCGCCGCCGCCGGTCTGCACTTCGAGGCCGGTGGCGTCGATGGCGGTGACGCGCGCATTCAGCCGCACTTCGACGCCGAGCTTTTCCAGCTGTTCGAGCGCCTTCTGGCTCAAGCTTTCGGGCATGGCCTGCAGCACGCGCGGGCCGCCTTCGACCAGCAGCACCTGCGAGCTGCTGGGGTCGATGTGGCGGAACTCGCCCGAGAGCGTGTGCTTGGCGATTTCGGCCAGCGTGCCGGCCATCTCCACGCCCGTCGGGCCGGCGCCGATCACCACGAAGGTGAGCAGGGCGCGGCGGCGGTCGGGGTCGGTGGTGGTCTCGGCGGTCTCGAACGACAGCAGCACGCGACGGCGGATCTCGAAGGCGTCGGCCAGCGTCTTCAGGCCCGGCGCGACGGGCGCCCACTCGTCGTGGCCGAAGTAGCTGTGCGTGGCGCCGGCGGCGACGATCAGGTGGTCGTAGGGCACGGCGGTGCCGCTGGCCAGCTGCACCGTGCGGCCGGCCGGATCGATGGCGCTCACTTCGCCCAGCAGCGTGGTGATGTTCGGTTGCTTGCGAAAGAGCGAGCGCACCGGCGCCGCGATGGAGGGCGCGGCGAGCCCGGCGGTGGCCACCTGGTAGAGCAGGGGCTGGAACAGGTGGTGGTTGGTCTTGTCGATCACGGTCACATCGACATCGGCGCGCTGCAGCTTGCGGGCCGCCTCGAGTCCACCGAATCCGCAGCCGACGATGACGACGCTGGGCCGGGCAGGCCCGCTCGAGGAGGTGTTCGTTTGCATCGAACGGATGATACGCAGCCGCCCTGCACGCCCTCCCATCTTGTGCCACAGTGGCTGCCCGTCGAATTTCCGGCGGCGGCCCTGCGGCGTTTTGTCCTACGGACGGCGCCGACCCGGATGGGCTAAAACTTGCTGCTGACCCGACTGGAGACCCCATGACGCTTTCCCGGCCGATCACACAGGCGGCGAGCGCACTGCGCGACAGATTCCGCGACGTGCGCGCCACGACCCTGGCCCTGGCCGCCCCGCTTTCCGCCGAAGACCAGTGCATCCAGTCGATGCCCGATGCGAGCCCGACCAAGTGGCATCTGGCGCACACGACGTGGTTCTTCGAGACGGTGCTTCTGCAACCGCATGCACAGGGCTACCAGCCTTTCGACACGCGATTTCATTACCTCTTCAATTCGTACTACGAGGCGCTCGGCCCGCGGCATCCGCGCCCGCAGCGCGGGCTGCTCACGCGGCCTTCGGTCGATGAGGTGCATGCGTACCGGCGGCATGTGGACGAGGCGGTGCTCGCGCTGCTCGAAGGCGGCGTCGACGAGCAGGACTGGGCGGCGATCGAGCCCATCGTCACGCTCGGGCTGAATCACGAGCAGCAGCACCAGGAGCTGCTGCTCACCGACATTCTGCATGCGCTGTCGTGCAATCCGCTGCTGCCTGCGTACAAGGCAGCAAGCGGTCCTGCATTGCGCCTGGCTGCTGTGCCTTCCCCGGTGCGCTGGCTCTCGCAGCACGGCGGCATCGCCGAGGTGGGGCATGCAGGGCAGGACTTTTCTTTCGACAACGAGACGCCGCGCCACAAGGCGCTGCTGCAGCCGTATGCGATTGCGGACCGATTGGTGAACTGCGGCGACTATGCGCAGTTCATCGCCGATGGCGGCTATCAGCGTGCGGAGCTGTGGCTCTCCGATGGCTGGGCCGCGGTGCAGGCCAATGGCTGGCGCCATCCGGCGTACTGGCTCGCGGCCGACGATCCGCGCCTGGACCTCGGAACGCAGCAGCAAGGCACGGCCGAATGGCATGTGTTCGGCCTGCATGGCGTGCGGCCGATGGAGGCCGATGCGCCGGTGGCGCAACTGAGTTTCTATGAAGCCGCTGCATATGCCGAATGGGCCGGCGCACGGCTGCCGACCGAGTTCGAATGGGAGGCCGCGTTCGAGGCGCCCGGCATCACGCAGATGACCGGCCATGTCTGGCAATGGACGCGTTCCTCGTACGACCCGTACCCCGGCTTTCGTCCGATGCCCGGGATCGCAGCCGAATACAACGGCAAGTTCATGGTGGGGCAACTGGTGCTGCGCGGCGGCAGCGTGGCCACGCCGGCCGGGCATGCGCGGCCCAGTTATCGCAACTTTTTTCCGCCGGCAGCGCGCTGGCAATTCTCGGGGCTGCGGCTCGCGAAAGACCTTTGATCATGCGCAATCCAACTTCTTCTTCGTCGCTCTCTTCCTTCGTGGCCTCGAAGTCGGCGAAGACGCCCCGCTCGCCGGCGGCCGTCGTGCCGCTGTCCGAATTCGGACGGGAGATGCAGGCGGGCCTGGCGCGCACGCCGCGCAGCATTTCGCCCAAGTTCTTCTACGACGTGGCGGGCTCGCAGCTGTTCGACCGCATCTGCGACCTGCCCGAGTACTACCCGACGCGCACCGAACTGCGCATCCTCGGCGAATGCGCGGGCGAGATCGCCGAGCAGGTCGGACCGAACGCCGAGATCGTGGAGTTCGGCGCAGGGTCGCTCACGAAGGTGCGGCTGCTGCTCGATGCGCTCGAGTCGCCCAAGCGCTATCTGCCGATCGACATTTCGGGCGAGCACCTCGAGGCGGCGGCGGAGCGGTTGAAGGCGGACTATCCGGCGCTTGTCGTGCAGCCCATTGCCGCGGACTACACGATGCCTCTGGTGCTGCCTGCGCCCCTGGCTGGCGCGGGGCGGCGTGTGGGGTTCTTTCCGGGCTCGACCATCGGGAATTTCGAGCCTGAGGAGGCGCTGGCTTTTCTACAGCTGGCGGCGCGGATGCTGCGGGGCGGCGGGCTCTTGATTGGCGTCGATCTGGTGAAGGCGCCGGAGCGGTTGCATGCGGCTTACAACGATGCGCAAGGGGTGACTGCGGACTTCAATCTGAATCTGTTGCGTCGTGCGAATACCGAACTGGATGCGAACTTCGATCTGGATGGGTTCGCGCATGCGGCGTTCTACAACGCGCCTCGGCAGCGGATCGAGATGCATCTGGTGAGCCGCAAGGCCCAGAGCGTTTCCTTGAATGGGGAACAGTTTGGGTTCGAGGAGGGCGAGACCATTCATACGGAGTACTCGCACAAGTTCACTGTGGATGGGCTTCGGGCGCTGGCTGTGCGGGCCGGGTTTCGGCCGGGGGCTGTGTGGACGGATCCGGAGAAGCTCTTCAGTGTTCACTGGCTGGCTGCTTAGGTTTCTTCCGAGGCCGGGTCTCGCCCCGGCGGGCGACTCACTTTCTTTTGCTTCGCCAAAAGAAAGTAAGCAAAGAAAAGGCGACCCCGCTGTCTGCGACCCCTTCGCTGCGCTACGGGGCAACCTGCGGTGCTCGCGTTTCGCGGGGTCTCGCCGAACTCGCTGCGCTCAGACAGCGGCGAGCCCTGATCCGCGAAACGCTGCGCTCCTCGGCGCAGCCAGAGGGGGGTGGATACCGAACGGGCCATCGCTTCGCTCGGCTTGCAGTCGGGCCTTCGCTTCGCTCGGCCACTGTGCCCCCACTCTGCCTTCCGTCGGGAGGAAGGGAGAAGGACAAGACATGTGACATCGGGCCTCATGCATTTCTCTTCCCCTCCCGGGGGAAGGCTGGGATGGGGGCAGACGGCGCTCGCTACACAGCCGCGCCTCATCAAGCGCCGCGTGCCCCCACCCCAACCCTCCCCCCGGAAGGGGAGGAAGCCAATCCAAGCCGAGCGAAGCAAAGGCCCGTGAGGTGTCCAGGCGCCGAGCGCAGCGATGGCCCGCTGGTTCCCAAATCCCTTCTGTCTGCGCCGAGGAGCGGAGCGTTTCGCGGATCAGGGCTCGCCCTTGTTTGAGCGAAGCGAGTTTGGGCGAGACCCCGCGAAACGTGAGCACCGCAGGTTGCCCGCAGCGAAGCGAAGGGTCGCAGACAGCAGGGTCGCCTTTTCTTTGCTTACGTTCTTTTGGCGAAGCAAAAGAAAGTAAGTCGCCCGCCGGGGCGAGACCCGGCCTCGGAAAAAAACCACCTCAATAACGTTCATACATCCCCGAAGAAATCACGCAAGCCAAGCAACGGCACAATACCCAAGCCCCGTGCGCCAGCGATCAGGCCACCGCAACGGCCAGCTCCCCCCGCACCACTCCCCCGGAGATCAGTTTATGAAAGCAACCTGGAACGGCGTCACCATCGCCGAAAGCGACGACACCGTGCTCGTCGAAGGCAACCACTACTTCCCGATGAGTTCGCTCAACCGCGATCACGTCACCTTCAGCAACCACAAGACCACCTGCCCCTGGAAGGGCACTGCGAGCTACTACTCGCTGCTGGTCAACGGCGAGCTCAACACCGACGCCGCCTGGTACTACGCAGACCCGAAGCCCGAAGCCGAGGAAATTCGCGACCGCGTCGCGTTCTGGAAGGATGTGAAGGTCGCCGCGTGACCACCGCCGCCTTCACGCCGCCCTTCATCGATCCTGCCGAACTGCCCGCCGCGCTGCGCGAACAGGGCTACGCGGTGCTCAGCCCGCAGGGCGTGAGCGACTGGCTCGGCGCACCGCTCGCGCAGCTCGAGGCGCTGCACGCGGACTGGAACGACCTTCCGCCCGACGAGTACCTGAAGGACGGCGGCCGCTACCGCACGCGGCGCCATGCCTGCTTCACCGTCGAGGCCGACGACAACGCCACACTGCAGCAGGTGCCGCACCGCGCGCACTGGCAGCCGGTCGAATACAACGCGCTGCACGGCGGCATGCAGCGCTGGTTCGCGCCGATGCTCGCGGAGACCATCGTGCAGCCGGTGTGGCAGCGGCTGCTGCAGCACCTGGGTACCGCGGCGAGCGAGATGCGCGGCGCGCCGCAAAAATGGTTCGTCGAGGCGCACCAGTTCCGCATCGACACCGCAGGCGGCATCGGTCGCCCGACCCCCGAAGGCGCGCACCGCGACGGCGTCGATCTCGTGGCCGTCGCACTGGTCGGCCGCCAGGGCATCAAGGGCGGCGAGACGCGCGTGTTCGAGGCCAACGGCCGGCGCGGCGAGCGCTTCACCATGACCGAGCCGTGGACGCTGCTCGTGCTCGACGATGCACGCGTCATTCACGAATCCACGCCGATCCAGCCGCTCGAAGAGGGCGGCGCGGGCTGGCGCGATACGCTCGTGATCACCTGCCGATCTCAGGGTTTCCAGGGCGATTGACGTCCGTTGGCGGTACTTTGGGTGCCGCTGGCCCGAGTCCTACAGCCGCCCACCGGTGTAGCGGTTAAATTCGGGACCCGGTTCGACTTCGAGCCGTGTCTGTCTGCGAACGAAAGCGAGGTCCGCCATGTTCAATCACATCCTGGTTCCCATCGACGGTTCTGAAACTTCCATGCTCGCCGTCAGCAAGGCCAGTGGCCTCGCACTGGCTTTCGGAAGCCGCATCACGCTGATCCACGTGATCGACAACTACCCCTTCATCGGCGTGGGCGCGGACTATGCGCTCGGCCAGAACGAATACCTCGCCGCCGCCACCGCGAGCGCGAATGCGGCCCTCGCACGCGGCGTGGCCGCATTGGCCGCCGAAGGCCTGCACAGCGACCAGCGCGTCATCGACGGGCACGTGGTGCACGAAGGCATCGTGGACACGGCCATCGCCATCGCGGCCGACCTGATCGTGATGGGCTCGCACGGCCGCAGCGGCATCGAGAAGCTGCTGCTGGGCAGCGTCACGCAGCGCGTGCTGCAGGACGCAACGATGCCGGTGCTCGTGGTCAAGGGCGGCTGAGCGAGAAGCCTGAAGGAGTCTCGAAGCGAAGGGGCCGCTGCGTCGCCGGGTGCACGAAGGCCAACTCGCTCGCATGCAGCATCAGGCGCGGCGCACGCGCCTGCACCGCGGCATCGCCATACAACGCATCGCCAAGAATCGGATGACCGATCGACAGCAGGTGCACGCGCAGCTGGTGCGAGCGGCCCGTCTCGGGTTCGAGCAGCACATGAGTCGCGCTGATTTCTCCCTGCACCGATGACGCGAGCGCACGCCAGCGCGTGAGGCTGGGCTTGCCCGCGGGGTCGGTCTTCTGCAGGGGCCTGCGCGGCCAGTCGGCCATCAGCGGCGCATCGATGACCGACCAGTCCTCGCGCACGGGCATCGCGCCATCGACGATGGCTTCGTAGCGCTTGTGCACCTGCCGGTCGGCAAAGGCCGCGCTCAATGCGCGCTGCATGTCCAGGCTGCGCGCCATCACCACGAGGCCGCTGGTGGCCATGTCCAGGCGGTGCACGACGAGCGCATCGGGCCATTGGCGCATCGCGCGGGCGCTCAGGCAGTCCTGCTTGTCGTCGCCGCGGCCGGGCACGCAGAGCAGGCCCGCGGGCTTCTCCAGCACCAGCAGGTGGGCGTCTTCGTGAATCGGTTGCAGCGGCGGCGCGGTCATGGAGCAAGCGAGTGTAGAGAGGGCGCGAAGGGCAGGGCAGAGCAGGGCTGCGCGGGGCATTGCGCCTTGCTAACGGGCGGCTCACGGCGCCTGGGCTATCCTCGACGCACAATGTCCGGCCCCGCTTCCGCCTCCGCTTCCTCCCCCCAGCCCAGCTTTTCCGACCTGACGCGCGAGCGCCCCTTCATGCACATGTGGACGGCGCGGCTCTTCGGCACCGCCGCCTCGCAGATGCTGCTGGTGGCCATCGGCTGGCACATGTACGAGCTCACCAGCAGCGCCTGGGACCTGGGCCTCGTCGGGCTCTACCAGTTCGTTCCCGCGCTGCTGCTGGCGCTGCTGGCCGGGCACATCGTGGACCGCCACCACCGCGGCCGCATCGTGGCGGCGTGCTTCGCGGTGCAGGGGCTCGTGGGCCTCGTGCTGCTGCTGGCCGTGCTGGAGAAGCACGACACGCGCGGCCTGCTGCTCGGGCTCTCGCTGGTGCTGGGCGCGGTGCGCGCCTTCCAGATGCCGGCGCAGCAGGCGTTGACGCCCCTCCTGGTGCCGCCCTCGATGCTCGCGCGGGCCATGGCCTTCAGTTCGGCCGGCATGCAGGGCGCGATCATCGGCGGTCCGGCGCTCGGCGGGCTCTTGTTCGTGGCGGGCATGTCGGTGGTGTACGGCGCGAGCGTGGCGTTCTTCGTCGTCGCCTGCGTGCTGGTGCTGCGGCTGCGCTATGCCTACACGCCGGCCGCGCGCGAGCCGGTCACGTTGTCCACGGTGTTCGCGGGCGTCGATTTCATCTGGAAGCGCAAGCCCGTGCTCGGCGCCGTCTCGCTCGACCTGTTCGCGGTGCTGCTGGGCGGCGCGGTGGCGCTGCTGCCGATCTATGCCAAGGACATCCTGCACACCGGCCCCTGGGGGCTCGGCCTCTTGCGCGGGGCGCCCGCGGTGGGGGCGCTGGTGATGTCGATCGCGCTCACGCGGCGGCCGGTCGAGCGGCACGTGGGGCGCACGCTGCTCCTGGCCATCGGGCTCTTCGGCCTGTGCATGGTGGTGTTCGGCATTTCGAAGAGCTTCATCGTCTCGCTCATCGCGCTCGCGGTGTCGGGCGGGGCGGACATGGTCAACGTGGTGATCCGCCAGACGCTGGTGCAGCTGGAGACGCCCGATGCGATGCGCGGGCGGGTGAGCGCGGTCAACTCGATCTTCATCGGCGCGAGCAACCAGCTGGGCGAATTCGAATCGGGCGCCACGGCCGCGCTGCTCGGGCCCGTCGGGTCGGTGGTGGTGGGCGGCGTGGGAACGATGCTGGTGGCGCTGACGTGGTTCAAGCTGTTCCCCTCGCTCGCGCAGCGCGATCGCCTCGTGGTGGCGATGCCCGCCGGCGGCAGGCCGGTCGCGCCCGTCGCGCCCAGCAAGTCCGCCGGGCCGGTCTAGAAAACCGAAAAGGCTTTCGGCGCGTCGAGCGTGAGGTCGTCCAGCGCCTCGGCCACGCAGGGCAGGATCCAGCCCTCGTCCTTTTCGTCGGCGCTCAGGCCGGGCCATTCGATGATGTGGCGCACATGGCCCGACACCAGCTGGCAGATGCAGGTGCGGCAGGTGCCGTTGCGGCAGGAGCTCGGCAGTTCGATGCCAGCCGCCTCGGCCGCTTTCAAAAGCGTGGTGCCCGGTTCGGTCTCGAAGCCGAGGCCCGAGGGCGCGAGGCGGACTTTCATTCCCCGGGCGGCTGTTGTTGCTGCTGCTGCTCGCGGCGCTGTTCGCGCAGCATGAAGAGATAAAGGCTCTCGACCTTCTCGCGCGCCCACGGCGTCTTGCGCAGGAACTTGAGGCTGGAGCCCACGCTCGGGTCGATCTGGAAGCAACGGATGGGAACGAGCTCGCCGAGTTGTTCCCAGCCGTACCAGTCGGCCAGCGAGGTGACGATGGCCTCCAGCGTGAGCCCGTGCAGCGGGTTGCGGGGTTGCGCTGGTTTGGCCGGGGCCTCCGGTGGGGGCCCGGCCGGTGCCTCGTCGGTCACTTGTTCTTGAGCTTGCCGCGCGGAATCACCGCCGTGGTGATCGTGCGGACCGGCTCGATGCCGCCGGTGCCCACGGGCTTGGGCGGCGAGGTGTCCTTCTTCGGTTTCTTGGCTTCCTTGGTGCTGCGTTGCTGACTCTTTGCCATGACTTTTCTCCAGTTGATGCTACGGATGCAGCGGGCAGTTTAGCGGTGCGGCGACAATAGCCGGTTCCATCCGATTTCCTGCATTCATGTCCGATTACGAAGTTCGCCCCGCCACGATGCGCGACGCCAAGGCCGTCGCCGAAGTCCATGCCCTGGCCGCCAAGGCCGCCTACGAAGGCATCCTCCCCGAAGAAGAGCTGCGCACGCTGGCCCCGGCCACCCGCGAAGCCAAGTGGCGCGAAGCCATCGAATACAGCGAGCCGCAGGTGCAGGTGGCCACGCTGGACGGCGAGATCGTCGGCTTCGTCGGCTTCGACCGCTCGCGCGACCCCAAGACGCCGTCCACCACGGGCGAGATCTGGGCCATTTACGTCAAGCCCGAGCACTGGGGCAAGGGCGTGGGCGTCGCCCTCTGGGACGCCGCGCGCGAGGGCCTCGAGGAAGAGGGCTGCACCACGGTCACCATCTGGGTGCCCATTCGCAACGACCGCGCCATGCGCTTTCACGAACTCGCGGGCTTCAAGCGCGAGATGAAGACCGCCAAGACCACGCTGCTGGGCACCGTGCGCATCGAAGAGATCCGCCTCAAGCGCACCGTCGCCTGACCGCATGACGACGCCGACCGCGCCGGACGCCGGCCACAGCAACCACGCGGCGCGGGTGCTCGCGCACCAGCGCCGCACGACCCTCGTGCAATGGATTCGCCGCACGCACGGCTGGTTCGGCCTCTGGGGCGCGGTGCTGGGGCTCCTGTTCGGCTTCAGCGGCATCTGGCTCAACCACCGCAACGTGCTCAAGCTGCCGCAGGCCCAGGAGCGCACACGCGCCCAGCTGGCGCTGCCCGATCCGGTGCCCGCAACGCCCGAGGCGATGAGCCAGTGGCTGCAGGGCGCGCTGCGCATGAGCGGCCCGCCCAATTCATCGCGCATCGAGCCGGCGAAGCCCGTGGCTTGGGCCGACAAGAGCGACAAGACCGCGCCTGCGCTCACGCAGCCAGCGCACTGGGTCTTCAACTTCGGCGGGCCCAACGAGACCGTGCAGGCCGACTACTGGCAGGGCAATCGCTCGGTCGGCGTCAACACCACGCACAACGGCTTCGTCGCCACGCTCACCAGCATGCACAAGGGCGGCGGCATGCCGCTCGCGTGGATCCTGCTGGTGGACACGCTGGCCGGCAGCCTGATCTTCCTGTCGCTCTCGGGCGTGGCGCTGTGGATGCTCACGCACCGCCGCCGCCGCGTGGGGCTCGCGCTGTTCGGCGCGTCGCTGGCCGCGGTGCTGGCCATCGCGCTCAGCGCGCTCTGACCGGCGGCGCGCAGGCTGCCGCATACGGTTATTGCGCGCGCGCGCAGCCGCTGCGGCTAAGCTCGCCGCTTCTTTTTCAGACTGACCTTTTCACATGGCCACCAGCCTGCTCCTGCTGCTCGACGACATCGCGACCGTTCTGGACGACGTGTCGATCCTCACCAAAGTCGCCGCCAAGAAGACGGCCGGCGTGCTCGGCGACGACCTCGCGCTCAACGCGCAGCAGGTCTCCGGCGTCAGGGCCGAGCGCGAGATCCCGGTGGTCTGGGCGGTCTGCAAGGGCTCGTTCATCAACAAGGCCATCCTGGTGCCCGCGGCGCTGGCCATCGGCACCTGGCTGCCGTGGCTGGTGACGCCCCTCCTGATGGTCGGCGGCGCCTTCCTCTGCTTCGAGGGCGCCGAAAAGCTCGCGCACAAGTTCCTGCACAAGAAGGAACACGAAGCCGACACAGAACGTCACGAGAATGCCGTGGCCGACGAGGCGGTGGACGTGGTGGCGATCGAGAAGGACAAGATCAAGGGTGCCGTGCGCACCGACTTCATCCTCTCGGCCGAAATCATCGCGATCACGCTGGGCACCGTGCAGGGCCAGCCGTTCACCACGCAGCTGAGCGTGCTGGTGGGCATCGCGCTGATCATGACCATCGGCGTCTACGGCCTGGTGGCCGGCATCGTGAAGCTCGACGACGCGGGCCTCTACCTGAGCCAGCGCGCGAGCGCCGCCGCCCGGGCCCTGGGCCGCGGCATCCTGGCCACCGCGCCCTGGCTCATGAAGGCGCTGTCGGTGGCCGGCACGGCCGCCATGTTCCTCGTGGGCGGCGGCATCCTGGTGCACGGCGTGCCCGCGTTCGGCCATGCGGTCGAAGACTGGGCCAAGGCCACGGGCGGCGTGTTCGGCACGCTGGGCTCGATGGGCGTGAACGCCGTCGTGGGTCTGGTCGCCGGCGCGATCGTGCTGGCGGTCGTGGAGCTCGTGGGCAAGCTGCGCGGCAAGAAGGGCTGAGCCGGCTGCCGCACACGCGCTGCGCTCGCCGAAACCCGCCGCAAGGCGGATTTTCTTTTATGGGCGCTGCTTGTTGCGCTGGAACAGCCCGACGCCGACCAGCGCCACCCCCAGCACCAGCGCGAACCAGCCGACCAGATAAGCGCCCGCCACCATCTCGAACCAGCGCGTGCCCTGCAGGAAGCGCGGCGCCAGCAGGACGGCGGCGCCGATGACCAGGCAGAGGATGCCGCGTTCGAGCGTGCGGAGGGTGCGTTGGGATTTGGCCATGGCTTGTCGTTTCAATCGGTCGGGGCAGTGAGGCGGGCGGTCAGTGCGTCATTGTCCCGCGCATCGCCGCCGGGTGGCCCTGCAACGGAACCGACTTCCCCGTCGGCACCAGCGTGTCGCCATCGACGCGCAGGATCGTGATGTCCTGGTCGATGAAATTCCCCACGTAGAGGTACTTGCCGTCCGCGCTCCACACCGCGCCTTCGGGCAGGCCGCGCACCACCACCTCGTTGGCGCGCGTGACCTTCTTGCCGTCGATCTTGAGCAGCACCACCGAGCCGTTGCGGTTGTAGAAGTAGGCGTTCTTGGCCGAGTTGCTGCCGCGCAGGATCACCGCCACCGCATGCTTTCCGGTCGGGCTCACGGCCAGGCCTTCGGGGCCGTCGCCGACCACCACCTTGTCGATCACGCGCGGCGGCGCGGCTTCCATGTCGATCACGCTGACCGTGTCGACCTGCCCGTCCGATGCGCCCGAGTTGCCGTTGTCGGCCGTGAGCGCGAGCTTGCCGTCGGGCGTCACGTCCACGTTGTAGGGCCACAGGCCCGCCGCGAGGTCGACCTTGTTGTAACTGACCTTCTCGCCGTTCACCTCGAGCAGCGCGATCTTGTGGGTCGGGAATTTGGTCGCCAACGCGCGCTTGCCATCGGGCGTGAAACGCACGTGCGCCACCGAATCGTTCATGGCCACGGTGTCGATGAGCGTCACCTTCTTGCCCGCGATGCGCAGCACGCTCACCGAGTTGTCGGCGCGGTTGGCCACCAGCGCGAGCGTGCCCGCGCGGTTGATCGACAAGCCCGAGGGCTGCTTGCCGACTGCGAGCGTGTCGATCAATTTCGGCGGCGTCGCGGTCAGGTCGATCACGAAGAGGCGGTTGTCGGGCACCTGTTTCCTCACGCCGTTTTCCTCGACCACGTTGAGCGAGTTGGCAACGAGCGCGAGCGTTTCGCCGGGCGTGATCGCGAGGTTCGTCGGTGGGCCGGCGATGGTGTTGTCCAGCTGCAGCGTGCCGACGGCTTTCGGCGCGAGCGGCTCGGTGCCGATGTCGAGCACCTGCACCGTGTCGCGCCCCATGGGGCCGAGGATGACGGCGCCCGCATCGTTCCACGATTGTTTCTCGTCGTTGGCCACGATCATCAACTGGCGCTGCGGCACGGTGGGGGTGAGGTTGGTGCAGCCCGAAATCGCTGCAAGAACGGCGAGGGCGAGGGCAGCCGGCGCGGCTGAGTGGAACTTCATGGCGTTGTCTCCGTTGTTGTGTGTCGTTGTCGCGCGGGCCTTGCGGCCGCAGCGCATCGTAGCGGCACAATCGTGCGGCCCAACCTCCGAGAGCCACCCGCATGACCATCGAGATATCCAAGGAAGCGCGCCAGCAGGCCATCGCCTCGATCGAGCGCTACTTCATCGAGAACATGGAAGAGAAGATCGGCAACATCGCCGCCGGCGCGCTGCTCGGCTTCTTCCTGGAGGAGGTCGGCCCCATCGTCTACAACAAGGCGGTGGCCGAGGTGCAGGAGCGGCTGCAGTCGCGCATCTCCGAAGTCGATCTCGAAGTGCACGAGGACGAGTTCCAGTACTGGCGCAAGTTCGACAGGCAGAAAAAGGGCAAGTAGGCCCGGGCGTCGCGCGCACGCATCGCCTGGCATTCAAAGATGCTTCCAAACGTTGCAGAATCCCAAGCCATGCAACTCCACCGCCCGACCACCCGCCTTTCGCCTTCCTCGCTGCTGCGCACCCTGGTCTTCGTGCCGCTCGTGCTGGCCGCATCCCTCGCCGCCGCCCAGCAGGAGCCGCCCTCGGCGTTTCCCCTGGACGCCGCCGGCTACCTGAACGAGGAACTGCCGCGCATGGAGGCCGCCATCGCCGCCAGGGACCGCAGCTTCTTCCACGGCGCGATGGTCCGCACGGTGCAGTTCTCCGAACGCTGGGGCTTCAAGGTGAAGGCCAATCCGGACCTCGCGGCCTACCCGATGTGCACTTCGGCGGTGATGGACTACGTGGTCGTCGGCATGTGCAGGCTCACGCCCGGCGACGAGGCCTGCGAGCCCGGCCTCGCACCACGTTTCGATGCCAATGTGCAGCGCTGCCGCGAAGTGGCGGCGCGAAAATAGTCTTCCGATCTTTTCAACGAAGAAGAAAGTCCTCGTCCTTTCGGACAAGGGACGGAGACACCATGGACTACACCCGCTACCAGACCCTCGCCATCACCCGCCGCGGCGCCAACGGCACCGTGCTCGACATCCAGATGCGCGCGGCCAACGGCAAACTGCCCACCGCCGGCCATGATGGCCACCGCGAGCTCGCCGAGATCTGGCGCGACATCTCGGCCGACGACACGGTGCGCTGTGCGGTGCTGCGGGGCGAGGGCCTGGGCTTCTCGGGCGGCGGCGACCTCTCGCTGGTGCAGGACATGGCCACCGACGACGCCATCCGCCAGCGCGTGTGGAAAGAGGCGCGCGACCTCGTCTACAACATCATCAATTGCGACAAGCCCATCGTGAGCGCGATGCACGGCCCGGCCGTGGGTGCGGGGCTGGTGGCCGGCCTGCTCGCCGACATTTCCATCGCCACGAAGACCGCGAAGATCGTCGACGGCCACACGCGCCTGGGCGTGGCGGCGGGCGACCATGCGGCGATCGTCTGGCCGCTCCTGTGCGGCATGGCCAAGGCCAAGTACCACCTGCTGCTGTGCGAGCCGGTGAGCGGCGAGGAGGCCGAGCGCATCGGGCTGGTGTCGCTCGCCGTGGAAGAGGCCGACCTCCTGCCGCGCGCCTACGAAGTGGCCGACCGGCTCGCGGCCGGCAGCCAGAGCGCGATCCGCTTCACCAAGTACGCGCTCAACAACTGGCTGCGCCAGGCCGGCCCGACCTTCGACGCCTCGCTCGCGCTCGAATTCATGGGCTTCGCGGGCGCCGACGTGCGCGAGGGCGTGGCGTCGCTGCGCGAGCGGCGCGCGCCGAACTTCGGCTGAAGTCCGGCTTGCCGCGTCAGGCCTTCTTCAGGCCTTCTTCAGGCCTTGCAGCGTCTGCAGCAGCACGACGCGCGTCTGCCCGAGCACCATGCCCTTCCACTCGTCGTTGTCGCAGTAGAACGCGTCGCGCAGCCCCTGGCGGATCTCGCGCTTCTGCGCTTGCGGCGCCTCGGGGTGGCGGCGCAGCCAGGTGTCGGCGCGCAGGCGCGTGAGCACCTCGCCATCGGGCAGCGTGCCGAATTCGAGGCCCATCGGCGCGATGCTCGCGTTCGGGCATTCGTCGTACGCGATCGACACCACGGGTCCCGACACGTCGGCCGAAGCCGAGTCGCCCGCGAAGGGCGCGAACACGTCGGCGCCCCACCACGCATGTGCCTGCGCAAGATCGGCGGGCGTGTTGCGGCCCGGGTAGATCTTCTCGCCGTGGCCGTAGGGGCCGAGGCCGGTGTGGATGTCGATCCAGCCGATGTGCGTGGCCGAGGCCGCGTACTTGCGCAGGATGGCGCGCATCGTGCCGTTGCTCCACGAGGGCGCGGTGCCGCCGTAGAAGAGGCCATCGGGCGACACGTACTGGCCTTTGGTGACGGCCGCGCGGAAGGCGCGCATGCCGTGCTTCTCGACATAGGCGGCCACAGCCACTTCATCGGCCGGCGTCGGCGGCCAGGTGGTGGTCAGCACCAGCGGCTCGACGTCGGCGTACTCCGCGTTCACCGGCAGCGGCGCGTTGAAGTCGATGTGGTTGCGGTTCAGGTCGATGTTGTCTTCGTTCGTGCGGTGCAGGTGCGAAAACCCGTGCGGGTTGACCGCATGCACCAGCAGCAGCGCCACGCCGGCCTGTTCGAGCCGGGAGATCAGGTCGGCGTCGTGCAGCGTCGCCACCTGCGCGCCCGAGCCGCAGAAGCCCTCGGGGCCGTGCGTGCCGGAGGTGACGAGCAGCAGCTTCTTCGCGTCCTTCGCGCCGATCAGCGCCACGTCGGTGGCGAGTTCCTCGCCGAGCGCACCGCGGTGCGCGGGATGCACGAACGATTCGATGGCCGCGCCGCGCTGGGCCGCGGCCTCGAGGAACTTGGCGCGGGCTTCGACATACGTGCCTGAGAAGTGGCGCGTGGCGGCGGTGGGTTGTGCTTGCATGTGGGCTCCTGTGCGGAAATCGTGGGAATGTTTTTCAGGCCGGCGCGTGGGCGCCTGCGGCATCGATGTCGCGCCCCGTATGGTCGCGCAGCCAGATCAGGCCGAGCAGCGAGATCACCGTCATCGCCACGAGGTACCACGCCGGCGCGAGCTTGCTGCCGGTGGCGCTGACCAGCCAGGTGCTGATGAAGGGCGCAAAGCCCCCGAAGAGCGCCACGCCCACGCTGTAGACCAGCGACATGCCGCTTGCGCGCACGCGCTTTGGAAACATCTCCGGCAGCATCGTGATGCCCGGCACCGTCTGCACCACCAGGCCGATGCTCAGCACGCCGAGCACGGTGAACAGCACCGCGGGCGTGGGCGAGGCGTTGAGCCACAGGAAGCCCGGGTAGATCAGGATCGCCATCACGACGCGGCTCCAGAAGATGAGCGTCTTGCGGCCCACGATGTCCGAGAGCTTGCCCACGAACGGCGCGAACGCGAACGAAATCAGCCCCGTGAGCGCCGCGCCGAAGAGCGCCACCGAGGGCGTGAGGCCCAGCTCGCGCACGGCATACGTGGGCATGTAGAAGGTCACCACATACGCAGCCGTGGTGCCGCCGACGATCGCCAAAATTGCGGCCAGCACCGTCTTGCCGTGCTGCGTGCAGACGATCTTCAGGCTGCTCTCGCGCGGCGCGGCCGCCTGTTCGGGCGAGACGTGCAGCGACTCTTCGAGGTGGCGGCGGATGTACATGCCCACCGGCGCGATCAGCATGCCGATGACGAAAGGCACGCGCCAGCCCCAGCTCTGCATCGCCTCGGGCGTGAGTGAGAAGGTGAGCGCGCCCACCACGATGGCGCCGAGCATCACGCCCAGGCCCTGGCTGGCGAACTGCCAGCTCGCCATGTAGCCGCGGTTGGCGGGCGTGGCGTGCTCCACCAGCAGCGTCGTCGATGCGCCCACTTCGCCGCCGGCCGAGAAGCCCTGGATGAGCCGCGCGAGCACGATGACGATCGGCGCCGCGACGCCGATGGCCGCGTAGGTCGGCGTGAACGCGATGAGCGCGCAGCCCAGCGCCATGAGGAAGATGGTGAGCGTCATGGCTTTCTTCCGGCCCGCGCGGTCGGCGTACGCGCCGATCACGATGCCGCCGAGCGGCCGCATGATGAAGCCGACGCCGAAGCTCGCCACCGTCAGCAGCAGCTGGCCGTACGAATTGAAGGTCGGAAAGAAGAGCTTGCCGATCACCAGCGCCAGGAACCCGTAGACCGTGAAGTCGAAGAACTCGAGCCCGTTGCCGATGGTGGTGGCGACGATGGTCTGACGCCGGCGGGCGGAGGAGGGCTGCGTCTGCGTCGGCGTCGACGTATGGGGGATGCTCATGTCTCTCCAGGTGTGCTTTGGTGTGATCTGGTTGGAAGGTGGTGCGACCGCGGCGGATGCTAGAGACTCGCTGGTGTCATGAAAAGACAATAATTGGGCGATAACGATAACTTTAGGTTGTCATGAACAACGTCCGATAAAGCGCCCGATGAAACCCAACCAGTTGCACGCCTTCGTCGCGGTGGTCGAGCAGATGAGCATCCGCGCCGCCGCGCGCGTGCTGGGGCTCTCGCAGCCCGCGGTGACCAAGATCGTGCGCGAACTGGAGCGCGAGGTCGGCGCGCCGCTGGTGGAGCGCAGCGTCAAGGGCGTGCGGCTCACCGAGTTCGGCCAGGCCTTCGCGCCGCGCGCGCGGCTGCTGCTGGCCGACATGCAGCGCGCCCGCGACGAGATCGCGCAGATCCGCGATGGCGCGACCGGCTCGGTGTCGATGGCCGTGAGCGCCTCGTTCGCGCTCACCGTGCTGCCCGCGGCGTTCAAGGACTTCCACACGCGCCTGCCCGCGGTCGACGTGCAATTCAGCGAGGCGGTGCTGCCCTGGATGCTCGCGCGGCTGCGCGACGGCTACCTCGATTTCGCCGTGGCCCACGTGGTGCCCGGCACGCTCGATGCGCAGTTCGAGGCGCTCGAGCTCTTCCCGGTGCAACTGGTGGTGGGCATGCGCGATCGCCATCCGCTGCGGGGCGCGCGCTCGCTGCACGACCTGTACGGCGGCGAATGGATCCTGCCGGGCGACGACCATGGCGGGGGCGATTCGGTGTCGCCGCTCTTCACCCCGCTGGGCCTGCCGCCGCCGGCCCGCATCATCCAGGGGCAATCGGTCACGGTGGCGCTGGGGCTGGTGGGGCACATGGACCTGATCGGCCTCTTCGTCGAGCCGCTGGTCAAGCTCACGTTCAAGCGGCACGGCATCCGGCGCATCGACGTGGTGGAGACGCTGCCGGTGCTGAACGTGTGCGTGGTGCGGCGAAGGGGCCAGTTGCCGACGCCGGCGGCGCAGCATTTCATCGAGTGCATCCAGCGCGCCTCTGCGGCTGCGATGGGCGGCTAGCCTGGCGGGAAATCGATGCCCGCTTCGCCCGCTTCGCCCGTTTTCCACGGCGCGTACTTGGGCATGGCGCGGGCGAACAGCTCCGATGCGGTCCATGCGGACAGCCAGGCGTGCAGGCGAGGCCAGGGCTGGGCATCGAACCATGCGGCATCGACCATCGCGAACTGGCGCACGAAGGGCATGAGGGCCGCATCGGCCAGGGTCGCGTGCGTGCCCGCCAGATGCGGCGAGGCCGAGAGCCGGGCTTCGAGATCGCGCAGGAATGCCGCGCCGCGCTCGCGCGCCGCATGCGCCGTGTCGTCGAATCGATTGGGGTATTTGTAGCGGTCGAGCTGCGGCTTGAAGTCGCCGTCGCACGCGGCCACCAATGCGAGCAGGTCGTCGATGGTGCCGGCATCGGGTTGCAGCCAGCGCTGCGGATCGTTGCGGCGCAGGGCCCACAGCATGATGTCCAGGCTCTGTTCAAACACCGCGCCGTCGGCCATCACCAGCACGGGCACGGTGCCCTTGGGCGAGGCGGCCAGCATCTCGGCGGGCTTGTCGCGCAGCACGATCTCGCGCAGCGCGCAACGGGTGTCGCTCGCGATCAACGCGAGCCTGGCGCGCATCGCATAGGGGCAGCGTCGGAACGAATAGAGAACGGGGAGGGCGGTGGAAGGCATGCGAGCGGGCGATTTTCCGCCAGCGCGGCCGGCTCGCGCCCGGCCGGGTTTTTCAACACAATGGGCCGATGGGTGAACGCCTCTTTCTCCGGCTCGACGACGACCCGCTGCACGGGCCCGAATCGGGCGTGCCCGCCGGCACGCTGCGCGCGGTGCCGGTGAGCGCGGCGCTGCGCCCGCATGTCTCGCACATCCTGTTGTACCGCGAGACCTTCGCCGCGGGGCACGAGGTGCACGAGCGCGTGCTGCCCGATGGCGCGGTGCGCCTGGTCTTCAATCTGGGCGAGGCGCCTTCCGCGGGCGATGGCGCGGGGCTTCCCGTGGAGGCGATCGGCGCTTCCGTCGCGCCGGTCGTGGTGCGCATGCGCGACAAGGTGGAGGGCGTGTCCGTCACGCTGCGGCCCGGCGCGGCGGCCGCGCTGCTGGGCCTGCCCGCCGGCGAGATCGCGGGGCAGGCCGTGCACCTGGACCAACTCTGGCAAGGCGGTGCGGCCGAACTGCTGGCGCGCATGGCCGAGGCGCCCGACGATGCCGCGCGCGCTGCGCTGCTTCAGTCCGCGCTGGAGCGCCGCTTGCTCGAAAGCCGCGGCATCGCGCACCACGCCGCGATGCACGCGGCCCGCCTCATTGCGGGGTCGGGCGGTCGCAAACCCTTGCGTGACGTGGCGGCGGCCGTCGGCGTCGGCGAGCGGCGGCTGCAGCAGCTCTTCCATGCGCATGTCGGGCTGTCGCCGCGCGCCTGGGCGCGATTGGCGCGGCTGCACGAGTGCCTCCGCGCGCTGCGATTGCAGCCCGCGCCGGCCTGGGCCGACGTGGCGGTGGAGAGCGGCTTCTACGACCAGTCGCACCTGGTCAACGAATTCCGCGCGCTCTGCGGCGTCACGCCGACCGAGTTCATGGGCCATGCGATTTCGGGTTCTTCCAAGACGCCCGGCTGAGCGCGCACTATCTTCGTCGGCGTTCAAACCAAGGAGCACCGGATGACGCAGAACGAGAACACGAGCCGCCCGCTGAAGGATTGCGTGGCGGTGGTCACGGGGGCCAGCCGCGGCGCGGGGCGCGGCATCGCGATGGAGCTGGGCGCGGCCGGCGCCACGGTGTACGTGACCGGCCGCAGCACGCGCGCGCAGCCCGCCGACACCTATGGGCAGTTGCAGGCCCTGTCCGATATGCCGGAGGTGCCCGGCAGCATCGACGACACCGCCGACGAAGTCACGCGCATGGGCGGGCGCGGCATCGCGGTGCGCTGCGACCACACCCGCGAAGAAGACGTGAAGGCGCTCTTCGCGCAAGTCGAGCGCGAGGCCGGCCGCATCGACCTGCTCGTGAACAACGCGTGGGGCGGCCACGAGACCTTCAACGGCGTGTTCGACGCGCCCTTCTGGGAGCACCCGCTCGCCAACTGGGATTCGATGTTCGACCGCGGCGTGCGCAACCACCTCGTGGCCAGCCGCATCGCCGCGCCGCTGATGGTGTGCGCCGGGCGCGGCCTGATCGTGACCACCACCTTCTGGGACCGCGGCCACTACATGAAGGGCAACCTCTTCTACGACCTCGCGAAAGCCTCGATGACGCGGCTGGCCTTCGGCATGGCGCAGGATCTCAAGCCGCACGGCGTGGCCTCCGTCGCCGTGTCGCCGGGCTGGATGCGCACCGAATTCGTGCTGGCCGGTCACAAGACCGACGAGGCGCACTGGCAGGAGCGGCCCGCACTGGCGAACACCGAATCGCCGCGCTACCTCGGCCGCGCGGTGGCCGCGTTGGCAGGTGATTCGCAGGTGCTGGAGAAAACGGGTGAAGTGCTGCGCGTGGCCGACCTGGCGAAGACCTACGGCTTCACCGACATCGACGGCCGGCAGGTGAAGGCCTTCGAGATGTAGGACGGCGCGCCCCTGCGATTCGCGAACTGTTCGGACCGGGGCAGGGCGGCTACGGGCACAGCATGGACTGACAGGAGGCAACATCCCCATGTCTTTCCAAGCCCAACTTCAACCTGCCGGACAACTTGCAAGCGCCAACCCCGTGCGCCTGCCCAACGAGAGCGCCGCCTATCGCGAGGCACGCACCGCGCTGCTGGCCGAAGAGATCGAACTGCGCCGGCACTGCGAGCGCGTCGCCGAGCAGCGGCGCCAATTGCCGCCGGGCGGCGAAGTGCCCGAGGACTACGCGTTCCAGGGACCGAATGGCCCCGTGAAGCTCTCCGGACTCTTCGGCAAGCACGACACGCTGATCACCTACAACTGGATGTACGGCCCCCAGCGCGAGCGGCCGTGCCCCATGTGCACGTCGCTCCTGAGCGCCTACGACGGCGAGATGCCCGACATCCTGCAGCGCGTGGCCTTCGCGGTGATCGCCACTTCGCCGATCGAGCGGATGCGCGCCTTCGCCGTGGAGCGCGGCTGGCGCCACCTGCCGCTCTACTCATCGGCCGGCAACCATTTCAACCGCGACTACGCCGACGAGACGCCCGACAGCGGCGACAACGCGGCGTTCAACGTGTTTCACCGCAGCGGCGGCACCATCCGCCATTTCTGGGCCGCCGAGATGGGTGCAGGCAGCGCGGACCCGGGGCAGGACCCGCGCGGCGCACCGGACCCGATGCCGATCTGGAACCTGCTGGACATGACGCCCGAGGGCCGCGGCAAGGACTGGTATCCGAAGCTGAGCTACTGACCACTCTTTGGGGTGGGGTTGCAGCAAGTGCAACCTTGTTGCGATTGATCCCTATAATGCAATGCTGTTGCATCTATGGATTGCGCTCCCATGCCCCATCGCCTCCCCGTCACCGTCCTGTCCGGCTTCCTCGGCGCGGGCAAGACCACCTTGCTCAACCACATCCTGCACAACCGCGAGGGTCGACGCGTGGCGGTCATCGTCAACGACATGAGCGAGGTCAACATCGACGCGGCGCTCGTGCGTGACGGCGGCGCCAAGCTCTCGCGCACCGAAGAGAAACTGGTCGAGATGAGCAACGGCTGCATCTGCTGCACGCTGCGCGAAGACCTGCTCATCGAGGTGAACCGCCTCGCGAAAGAGGGGCGCTTCGACCAGCTGGTGATCGAGTCCACCGGCATCTCAGAGCCGCTCCCCGTGGCCGAGACCTTCACCTTCGCAGGCGAGGACGGCAAGAGCCTGGCCGACGTGGCGCGGCTGGACACGATGGTGACGGTGGTCGATGCCTTCAACTTCCTGCGCGACTACGGCTCGCCCGACAGCCTGGGCCAGCGCGGCCAGTCGCTCGGTGACGAGGACACGCGCACGGTGGTGGACTTGCTGATCGAGCAGATCGAGTTCTGCGACGTGCTGGTGGTCAACAAGACCGACCTCGTCACCGCCGAAGAGCGCGAGCGGCTGATGGCGATCTTGCAGAGCTTGAATCCGCGAGCGCGCATCGAGGCGTCGCAGTTCGGCCGCGTCGCGCTCGACCGCGTGCTCGACACGGGGCTCTTCGATTTCGAGCAGGCCGAGCAGGCGCCGGGTTGGCTCGCCGAGCTGCGCGGCGAGCACGTGCCCGAGAGCGAGGCCTACGGCATCCGCAGCTTCGTCTACCGCTCGCGGCTGCCGTTCCATCCGAAGCGCTTCTGGGACCTGGTGCAAGGCGAGTGGGAGGGCGTGGTGCGCTCCAAGGGTTTCTTCTGGCTCGCGAGCCGCGCCACGCGCGCGGGCTCGTGGTCGCAGGCCGGCGGTGCCTGCCGCTACGGCGCGGCGGGGTTCTGGTGGGCGGCCGTGCCGCGCGAGCACTGGCCGACCGAGCCGGAGGCGCTGGAGACGATCCACAAGAACTGGGACGCGGCCACCGGCGATGCGCGGCAGGAGCTGGTGCTGATCGGCATCGGCATGGACGAAGCCGCGCTGCGTGCGCGGCTGGATGCGTGCCTGCTCACGGACAACGAGATGCGCTTCGGCCCCTCGTGGTGGCAGAACCTGCCCGATCCGTTCCCGTCCTGGAACGTCTAGAAAACGGCATTGCGGGAAACGCCGCGGAACCGGCTTTGCCGGGCCGCGGGCGTTACCCCCGGGAAGGGGGTTGGCGAAGCGACACGAAGTGCGCGAAGACTGGGGGAGAGCCCTTTTATCGGGCGCAGTCGCCGCAGGTGCCGTGCAAGGTGAGCGCGGTGTGGCGGGTGTCGATGCCTTGCTTGCGCAGCGCCTTGCCGAGCCGGCCCATCACCTTGGGCAGTTCGGGGTCCGAAGGCAGCGCCAGCACCTTGTGGCACTGGTCGCATTCGAAGGTGTTGCCCGAGGCGGCTTCGACGTGCCGCGCGAAGCGGTTGACGCGGTCGGCGCCCACGCGGCGGTCGCACAGGCCCGCTTCGACGAGGCGGTCGAGCACGCGATAGATGGTCACGCGGTCGGGGGCTTCACCCGTGGCGGTGGTGTAGGCCGCGGCCACTTCCTCGTGCGTCAGGGGCTGGGAGGTGTGCTTGAGCAGCTCCAGCACGGTCTGGGCGGCGCGGGTCACGCGCAGGCCGCTTTCGCGCAGCAGGGTCTCACTGTCGAAGGCGGCGAGCGGGGGCTTCGGGTGCGGTGTCGGGGTCTTCATGGGAAACGCCATTGTGTTGCATCCCCGGGGCTCGTGTGTAACGCAAGGCCAAAATCGCC
The DNA here is from genome assembly GCF_979257995.1 of Variovorax sp. AC194. NCBI lineage: Bacteria > Pseudomonadati > Pseudomonadota > Betaproteobacteria > Burkholderiales > Comamonadaceae > Variovorax > Variovorax sp. AC194. The sequence continues at coordinate 2,446,246 of NZ_OZ409823.1, forward strand.
CGCCAGGCATGCCAGATAATCGGCCGCATTCCAGACCACCGGACGGCACGAACAGCATGGACACAGAGCGCGGCGGCGACGCACTCAGCCACGTGCTTGCGACGTACAGGTCCGAGCGGGCGGTCACGGCGCGCTTCTCGCTCTCCGCGCCATGGGCGCTGCATTCGAGCGGCGTCGCCGGCCCGCTGATCCGCATGTGCACTGGCGCCCCGTACTGGATCGCAGTGGACGGCGCCGCGCCGGTGGCCGTCGCGCCCCACGACATCGCGATGCTGCCGCAGGGCGGCGCGCACACCGTGTCGTCCGCGCCGGGTCTCGAGGCCGAGCCGTTTCGCGATCTCATCACCGCGCACTCGGTCGGCCGGCATGGCGACCACCCGATCGTGTTCTCGCACGGCGGCGGCGGTGCGGCGACCGCGTTGTTCTCATTGCACCTGTGGATGCCCGCGGAGGGCCTCGGCTCCATCATGGCCAGCCTGCCGCCGTTGATCGTGCTGCGGCAGGATGAGATTCCCACCACCGCGTCGCTCGCGCAGGCGATGGAATCGCTGGTGAACGAAACCATCGCGCAGCGCCCGGGCTGGCAGCTGTCGGCGGCGCGCATGGCTGACCTGCTGCTGGTGCACATCCTCTGCGAGCACCTGTACGCGCAGCCCCAGGCCGACCAGGCGCAGCAGGCCGGCCAGCTGCGCGGCCTGGACGACGAGAGCATCGCGCGCGCGATGTCGCTGATGCACGAGCGGCCCGAGCACCCGTGGTCGGTGGCCACGCTGGCGCAGGCGAGCTATCTCTCGCGCACCATCTTCAGCGAGCGCTTTCGCGCGCTGGTCGGCGTGACGCCCATGCACTACCTGGGCTCCTACCGCATGACGCTCGCGGCCGAGAGGCTCAAGAACCGGCAGCTGAGCCTGCACCAGGTGGCCGAGGCGGTGGGCTATGCGTCGGAAAAGGCGTTCTCGCGCGCCTTCCAGCGCTGGACGGGCATGACGCCCAGCGCGTATGTGCGTCAGGCTGCGCCCAATAGCGATAGCCAGGACCGTTCACGCTGAGCTTGTCGAAGCGCAGCGCAAGGCTTCGACAAGCTCAGCCCGAACGGTTTGCGGCGATCCGCATGAGTTGCCGCACCGGACGATCGGTGCCCAAATCCGGCGTGCCGGAGGTTGAGGCGGCCGCAGGCGCGTCGAACAATCGGCGCATGCCCATCCAACGCCACCGAGTCATCCCCGACGTCCGCAACCCAGCGCTCGAAAACTCCCTCGTGAAGTCGATCGCCACCGGCGACAACCGGCAGCGCGAAGCCACGGTGAAGAACACCGACGGCGAGCCGCTGCTGCAGTTCGAGGGCCAGAGCAATCCGTACCTGGAGCACCAGCGCAACGACCTGCTGCTGAGCATCCAGCACCTGCGCAGCGAAGGCCACGACGAGATGGTCTTCCTGTGCATCACGCACTGCAAGGAGCTGACCTTCAAGGCCATTCATTACGAGCTGGTCAACATGCAGGCGCGCATCCGCGCCGACGACGTGGCCGGCGCGCTGCAGCTGGTGCCGCGGGTGCGCGCGCTGCTGGAGTTTCTGGGCAAGACCTGGGACGTGCTCTCCACCATCACGCCGCACGAGTTCAACCAGTTTCGCAACACGCTGGGTATCGCCTCGGGGCAGCAGTCGTACATGTACCGGCATGTGGAGTTCATCCTGGGCAACAAGTCGGTGCCGCTCGCGCGTGCGCATGCGAACAACCCCGACGTGTGGCCCGGCATGGAACGCGCGCTGAATTCGCCGAGCCTCTACGACGACGTGCTCGCGCTGCTGCACCGGCGCGACATCGCGGTGCCGGCCGAGGCGCTCGCGCGCGACTGGTCCGCGCCCTATGTGGTGAACCCGGGCGTCGAGGCCGCGTGGCTCTGGGTCTACGGCGACCCGACGCCGGAGAACGATCTCTATCGCCTCGGCGAAGCGCTGATGGACATCGCCGACGTGTTCTCGCAATACCGCTGGCGGCACTTCGTGTCGGTCGAACGCATCCTCGGCTTCAAGCCGGGCACGGGCGGCTCGGCCGGCGTGGGGTGGCTGCGCAGCGTGGTCGACCACCGGTTCTTTCCGGAGCTGTGGTCTGTGCGAACGCAACTCTGAGGCGCCCGTTCATGACTGTCACACACAAGGTACTGATCGTCGGCGCAGGCATCGCGGGCTGCTCGGCCGCCATCGCGCTGGCCGACAAGGGCATGCAGGTCACGCTGGTCGAAAAGCAGCCCGAATGGCGCTTCCAGAGCTCGGGCATCTTCATCTACAGCAACGGGCTGGAGGCGCTGCGCAGCGTCGGGGTGCTGCCGCAGATCCTCGATGCGGGCTTCGGCATCGCGGACGGGCGCAACGTCTACCTCGACCACCACGGCGCGCCGATCGTCGATGTGTTCTATCCGCGCTCGCATGGCGGCGCGGTGCCGGTCCTGGGCATCAAGCGCGCGGAGATGCACCGCATCCTCGCGGGCCGGCTCGGTGCGCTCGGCGTCGAGATCCGGCTCGCGACGACGGTGGCGACGATCCATTCGCCCGCCGGCAGCGATCACGCGGAGGTCACGTTCTCCGATGGATCGGTGCAGCGCTTCGACCTCGTCGTCGGCGCCGATGGCATCCGCTCGCAGGTCCGCGAGGCCGTGTGCGGACCCGTCGCACCGCGCTACACGGGCTTCGGCGTCTGGCGCAGCGTGCACGCACGGCCGCGCGCGCTGGACGCGAAGGTCATGATGATGGGCATCGGCAAGCGCCTGGGCATCATGCCGATCAGCGACGACAGGCTCTACATCTTCGGCACGGTGAGCGAGCCTGCGGACCGCTGGTATCCGAGGGAGCAATGGCCCGCGTTGATGCGCGCGCGGTTCGCGGAATTCGGCGGGCCGGCGCGACAGTTTCTCGATGAGCTCTCCGCGGATTCGGAAGTGCTCTACACCGCCGTCGAGGAAGTGCAGGCCCCGTTGCCCTGGCACGCGGGCCGCGTGCTGCTGATCGGCGATGCGGCGCACGCCTCGACGCCGTTCATGGGGCAGGGCGGCGCGATGGCGGTGGAAGACGCCGTGGTGCTCGCTGAAATGCTCGCGGCGCACGGCATCGGCGAACAGACCCTGAAGGCCTTCGGCGAGCGCCGCTTTCCGATGTGCCGCTTCGTGCAGGAGGCTTCCCGCAAGGTCGGCGAGGCGGGCGCCGTGGAAGACGCCGCGAGCTGCGCGCGCCGCAACGCGGCGATGCGGCAGACGGCCCAGCAGCAGGTCGATGGCTTCTATCGCGAACTCGATGCGCTGCGTGCCATGCCGGCGTAGAGACACCGCTTATGCCCGGATGCAGCTAAGCATCTGACGAAAGGGTCGTTCGCGCGAAGGCGGGCACGCGACAGAATCGCGCGCTTTGTCTTTTGCAACCGAAAGTCTTCCATGCGCGTCCACCCCTCGCTGAAAAAACCGTTCCTCGCACTGTGGGCCGGTGCGCTGTTCTCGCTGGGCGCACAGGCGCAGCAACCGCCCGCGGCCTATCCGTCGAAGGCCGTGCACATCACGGTCGCCAACACGCCCGGCAGTTCGCCCGACGTGCTCGCGCGCTATCTGTCGCAGCGCCTGTCAGAGCAATGGAAGCAGCCCGTGGTGGTCGACAACCGCGCCGGGGCTGCGGGCATCCTGGCGGCCGATGGGCTCGCGAAGGCCCCGGCCGACGGTTATTCGCTGCTGGTGGGGGCCGACGGGCCGATCACCATCCTCCCCAATCTCCAGGCCGGCCTGCCGTACGACGCGCGACGCGACCTGGTGCCGGTGGTGTCGCTCGGGCAGATCGATTTCGTGCTGGTCGCGAATCCGAAGACGGGCTTTCGCACCGTGGCCGATTTCGTGCGCGCCGCCAAGGCGCAGCCCGGGCGCATCAACTACGCCTCGGCGGGCAACGGCAGTCCGCAGCAGCTGAGCATGGAACTGCTCAAGCAGAAGACCGGCATCTACGTCACCCACATTCCGTACCGCGGCGGACCGCTGGGCATGCAGGACGTGATCGCGGGGCAGGTGGACGTGATGTTCATCGCCGTCGGCCCCGCGCTGCCGCACATCCGCACCGGCAAGCTGGTCGCGCTGGGCACCAGCGGCGAGAAGCGCCATGCGCTGCTGCCCGAAGTGCCGACCGTCGCCGAGACCTACGCGGGCTACCGCTCGGGCACTTGGTTCGGCCTGTTCGCGCCGGCCCGCACGCCGCAGCCGGTGCTCGATGCCATTGCGGCCGAGGCCGGGCGCATCGTGCAGACGCCCGCGGCACGCGCCGATCTCGCGGTGCAGGGCATCGAGGCCACGGGCTTTGCGCAGCGACAGTTCCAGCAGCAGGTGTCGGCCGAGTACGAGCGCTATGCGCAGATCGTGAAGGCCACGGGCATCAAGGCCGAGTAGCGTCGAAGAGGGCCGAATAGGGCCGTCGATCAGCGAAACGACCGGGACAGCGCCTTGGCGAAATCCGCGACATCGTCGTCGCGGCACACCTCGGCGGCGATCGGCGCGTGGCCGCCCGCCACGGCGACCAACGCCATCGCCTTCTTCGGGCAGAGGCCCAGGCACGTCGACTGCACGACGCGAAGGCGCCCCGGCACATGCACCAGGTCGCGCTTGAGTTCCTTGCGGACCTGCCGGGCCTTGAGTTTGGTGGGGCCGTCGCTGCGCTCTTCGCAGTCGCCGCAGACCAGCACGACGCCGGAGAGCTTGGTTTCGACCAGGGGAGGGGAATGGCTCACGCGTTGCGTTCCTTTTTTCTTTCCTTTTGTTTCAGCCCATCTTGGGCGCCAAGGCGCGCCGCGCACGTCAGCCGACTGCCCGAATGCGCTAAGGTGCGGCCATTCGCGTTCCTGAATACCTTTGCCCGACCACCACGTCCCGACCACCATGTCCCGACTCCCCATCGAAATCGAAACCGCCCCGAACCCCACCGCCACGGTGATCCTGATGCACGGCCTGGGCGCCGATGGCAACGACTTCGTGCCGATCGCCAGCGAGCTGGACCTCTCCAGCGTCGGACCGGTGCGCTTCGTGTTCCCCAATGCGCCGGTGATTCCGGTGACCCTGAACAACGGCTACCAGATGCCGGCCTGGTTCGACATCGCCGGCCCCGATTTCAACGTGCAGGAAGACGCCACGGGCCTGCGCCGCTCGCAGGCCACCATCGAGGCGCTGATCTCCAACGAAAAGGCCCGCGGCATCCCCGCGAACCGCATCGTGGTGGCCGGCTTCTCGCAGGGGTGCGCGATGGCGCTGCTCACGGGGCTGCGCCACACCGAGCGCCTGGCCGGCATCGTCGGCCTCTCGGGCTGGCTGCCGCTGGCGGCCAGCACCGCCGCCGAGCGCCATGCGGCCAACCACGAGACGCCGGTGTTCCTCGGCCACGGCCGGCAGGACCCGATGGTGCCCCTCGCACGGGCCGCGCAATCGCGCGACGCGCTCGCCGCCCTGGGCTACACCGTCGAGTGGCACGAGTACGCGATGGCGCACTCGGTCTGCATGGAGGAGGTGGCCGACCTGAACGATTTCCTGCGGCGCGTGCTGGGCTGAAGAGAGCCACGGGCCGCTGCGGCAACCCACGAGACGGACAGAGAAGATAGACAGAGAAGGAGACCGCCATGATCCTCGTCATCGGACACGCCCTCGCCAAGCCCGACACCTTGCAGGCGATGTTGGCCATCAGCGTGGAGCACGTGCTGCGCTCACGCGCCGAGCCCGGCTGCATCTCGCACGAAGTCACCACCGACGTGCAGGCGCCGCTGCGGCTGACCTTCGTGGAGCGCTGGAGCGACATGCCCGCGCTGCAGGCGCACTTTCGCGTCGATGCCTCGCGCGCCTTCGGCAAGGCGCTCGCGGCGATGGCCGATGGCACGCCGGAGATCCACGTCTACCAGTCCGACGAGATCGATCTGCGGGCGGGCCGCGCCTAGCCCGAATCTTTCACTACAAAACAGGCCTCTGGCCCCCACGGTGCCTATGCAGGGAGCTATCAAAAAAATAGCGGGCGGACGCCTAGCCGGAAACGGGATTCCCTGCGCAAGCAGTGCCCGCGCGCCCGTGCTACCTTCCAGCCCCTCAGAAGATTGATGGGTCATAACAATATGAGCAACAGATTGCAGGAGAGGCTGGGTGCCCTTTCAGCCGCACGCCTGACAGGCATGCGCCGCGGCATCGAGAAGGAAAGCCTGCGCGCGCTGCCCGACGGCAAGCTCGCGCTGACGCCGCATCCGTTGGCGCTGGGCTCGGCGCTCACGCATCCGCACATCACGACCGACTTCAGCGAATCGCAGCTCGAGCTCATCACGGGCGTGCACGCCGGCGTCGAATCGGCGCTTGAGGAATTGACCCGCGTCCACCAGTTCACCTACCGCGTGCTCGACCAGCTGGGCGACGAGCGCCTGTGGGTCTCCAGCATGCCCTGCGGCCTGCCGACCGACGAGACCATTCCCATCGGGCGCTATGGCTCATCGAACGTGGGCCGCGCCAAGAGCGTCTACCGCATGGGCCTGAGCCACCGCTACGGCCGCCGCATGCAGACCATCTCGGGCATCCACTACAACTGGTCGCTGCCCGACGTGTCGAGCGAACAGTACTTCGCGCTGATCCGCAATTTCCGCCGCCACGCCTTCCTCCTGCTGTACCTGTTCGGCGCCTCGCCGGCCTTGTGTTCGAGCTTCGTCGCGGGCCGCCCGCACGAGCTGCAGCCGCTGGGCGACGGCAGCATGTTCATGCCGCACGGCACCTCGCTGCGCATGGGGCGCCTGGGCTACCAGAGCGATGCGCAGGCCTCGCTGGCGGTGAGCTACAACAGCCTGGACGGCTACGGCGCCTCGCTGCAGGACGCGCTCACCCGCCCCTGGCCGGGCTACGAGGCCATCGGCATCCGCAACCTGGGCGGCGACTACAACCAGCTGGGCACGAGCCTGCTGCAGATCGAGAACGAGTTCTACGGCACCATCCGCCCCAAGCGCGTGATCAACCCCGGCGAGCGCCCGCTGCATGCGCTGCGCGAGCGCGGCGTCGAGTATGTCGAGGTGCGCCTGATGGACCTCGATCCCTTCGAGACGGTCGGCATCAACGCGCAGACGATGCGCTTCATCGATGTCTTCCTCCTGCACTGCCTCCTGAGCGACAGCCCCGACGACACCCCCGAGGAAATCGCCGACCTCGCGCGCAACCAGCACCTGACCGCCGCGCGCGGCCGCGAGCCGGGCCTGCGCTTGTCGCGCGGCGGCAGCGAAGTGACGCTGACCGACTGGGGCATCGAACTGGTCGAAGAGTGCCTGCCGATCGCCGCCGCGCTCGACGCGGCGCAGGGCGGCACGCACCACACCGACGCGGTGAAGGCCGCCAAGGCCGCGCTGCGCAATCCCGACAGCCTGCCCTCGGCCCGGGTGCTCGCGGCCGTCGAGCAGCAGCACGGCAACTCGTTCATCGGCTTCGTGCGCGCCCAGTCGGAGCAGACCCGCGCCGCGCTGCTGGCCCTGCCGTTCTCGCCCGAGCAGCAGGCCGGCTTCGAGCGCATGACCGCCGAGTCGATCCAGGAGCAAAAGCGCATCGAGGCGGCCGACACCATGCCCTTCGAGATCTACCGCGAGCAGTACGTCTCGCCCGCGCGGCTGGGCATCGCCCGTGGCCGCATGGCGGTCGCCGCCTAGGGCCGCTGGGCAAGCCGGCGATCTAGAAGATCGCCACCGGATTGATGTTCACCTGCGTCGAGCCGGTGTACAGCGGCTGGCCCAGCACGAACAGGAACTCGCACACGCTCTCGCGCAGCAGCGCGCGGGTGTCGATCAGTTCGAGGTTGTAGATGCCGTGCTTGGCCAGCATGAACTGGTTGACGGGGAATTCTTCCCCGCTGGTGCCGGGGTAGATTTCAGACGCCCAGGTGTCGCCGCCGAAGGCCACGATCTGCCGCTCGGCGAGCCAGCGCGCGGCTTCCATGCCGATGCCGGGCTCGGCCTCGAGAAAGCGCTTGTCGTCCTTGCCGATCAGTTCGAGCCAGCCGGTGTTGAACAGCACGACATCGCCTTTTCTCAGCGCGAGGCCGGCCTTCTTCAGCACGGCTTCGATGTCCGCGACGGTGAACTCCGTGGTCTCCGCAACGATCGCCTGCTTGTAGTGCGCGGCCATGTCCAGCACCACGCCCCGCGTGACCAGCGGCGGCACCTTCTCGATGCCCAGCTTCGTCACGCCCTCGATGGTCACGAAATCGGCCGCCTTGTTGCCGTTGTAGTAGACGTTGTCGATGCCGATGTGGCCGATGCCGTTGAGCTGCGTGCCCACGCCCGTCCAGCCCTCCACCAGCTCGTCGTTGAAGGTGAACTTGTTGGGCCCGGTCGACAGGCCCGCCTGCTGCCCTGGCTGGACATTGAAGAGCTTGAAGCTGCGATGGCGAAACGCCGGCGTCTTCCGGTTGACCTCGACCGCGAGCGGCAAGGCCTTGCCCTTCTTGACCAGCCTGATGGCCTGCAACAACACGTCGGGCGTCAGCAGGTTCGCCGCGCCGATCTCGTCGTCCTTGCCGTACGCGGATGGATACCAGCGCGCGTCTTGTTCAGTCGTTTTCATAGGAGGCTTTCCAGGTTGTTCCCGGGACGGATGCCGGGCGGTTGAATCCCACGGTATCGAAGCTCCTCCGCCGGGCCTGTAGGACGGCGGCAGGAAGGCGGCTTTTTACTTTCCCTTGCGGCCTGCCGGCGTCGGCGCATCGGCTGCGATGAGCTTCTCTGCGCGCATCTCGTCCCAGAAGGCCGCGGGAATCACCGCGGCCAGCGCCGCCTGGTCTTCGGCGATGCGCTCGGGGCGGCTCGCACCGGGAATCACAGCGGCCACCGCCGGGTTGGCCAGCGAGAACTGCAGCGCGGCGGCCTTGATGCCGACCGAGTGGCGATCGGCCACGGCCTTGATGCGCTCGACCTTGGCGATGATCTCCGGCGATGCCTTCTGGTACTCGAAGTGCGTACCGCCGGCCAGGATGCCGGAGCTGTAAGGGCCGCCCACGACGATGTCCACGTTCTGCCTGGCGGCGGCGGGCATCAGGCGCTGCAGGGCGCGCTCGTGGTCCAGCAGCGTGTAGCGGCCGGCCAAGAGGAACCCATCGGGCTTCGCTTCGGCGAGGTCCAGCGTCAGCTCGCACGGCTCCACGCGGTTGACCCCGAGGCCCCAGGCCTTGATCACGCCTTCCTCGCGCAGGCGCGTCAGCACGCGGAAGGCTCCCTTGCGGGCGATTTCGAACTGCGCGAGCCATTCGTCGCCGTAGAAGTCCTGCGCAATGTCGTGCACCCAGACGATGTCCAGCCGGTCGGTGTTCAGGCGCTTCAAGCTGTCCTCGATCGAGCGCAGGGTCGCGTCCGCCGAGTAGTCGTTGACCAGCTTGTTCGGCCGGCCGAACTCGAAGAGCCCGCCTTTTTCGCCGAGGTCGCGCGCGGTGGTCTCCTCGGTTTCGTCCAGCACGAGGCGGCCGACCTTGGTGCTCAGCACGTAGTCGTCGCGCCGGTGTTTCGCCAGCGCCGCGCCGAGGCGGATCTCGGCCAGGCCCGCGCCGTAGAAAGGCGCCGTGTCGAAGTAGCGGATGCCGTGGGCCCACGCCGCATCGACGGTGGCGAGGGCTTCGGCCTCGGGGATGTTGCGGAACATGTTGCCAACGGGGCGGTTCCGAAGCCCAGGAGGCCGGGGAGTTTGTCCTTGATGCTCATGAAAGAAAGTCCTTGGTGGGTAATCGATGGCTTCACTGTAGGTTTCGCGGTTGAGTCTGTCCAAGACATAATTCGTCATACTTGAGTCTTCACGGGTCTTAAATGCTGGACATCCGCCAACTCCACTACTTCGTCGCCGTCGCGGAAGACGAGCACGTCGGCCGCGCCGCCGAGCGGCTGCATATCTCGCAGTCGCCGCTGAGCCGGCAGATCGCGCAGCTCGAAGAGCGGCTCGGGCTCGTGCTGTTCGAGCGCAGCCAGCAGCGCATTCGCCTCACGGCCGACGGCCGCACCTTTCTCGCGGAGGCGCGCGCGCTGCTCACGCACGCCAACCGCCTGGAATCGCTCGCGCGCCGGCTGGGGCGCGGCGACGAAGGGGGCCTGTGCATCGGCTACATCGAGAACGCGATGCACGCCGGCGTGCTGCCCGATGCGCTGCGCACCCTGCGCGCGACGCGGCCGGCGGTGCACGTCGCGCTCTACAACCTGAAGTCGGCGGACCAGTTGGAGGGCCTGCGCCAGCGCAGCCTGGATGTCGCGCTGGTGTGCGAGCCGCCGCCCGCGAACGATCCGGACCTCAAGGGCGCGCAGCTGATGAGCGATCCGATGCTGCTGGCGCTGCCCGATGCGCATCCGCTGGCCTCGGCAGCAAAGCTGACACCGGCCGCGCTCGGAAAGCTCGAATGGATCGCCGTGCAGCAGAAGGAGGGCGCGCTCACGCACGACGGTTTCGTGGCCGCCTGCGCGAAGGCGGGCTTTACGCCGAACATCTCGATGGAGGCCACCGAGCCGCTCACCGCGCTGGGGCTGGTGGCCGCGGGCCTGGGCGTGGCCATGGTGCAGAGCAGCCTGCGCCACCATGCGCCGGCCGGCGTGGTGCTGCGCGAGTTGCCATGGTTCACCTACCGCACGCCGCTGTGGGCGGCCTGGCACAACGTCAACCTGCGGCCGCTGGTGGAGGTCTTTCGCCTGACGTTGCTGGAGGGCGTGCGGCTGGAGGGTGCGGCTCGCTAGCGATCTGCTGGATCGCCGATGCCTTGCGTCGCGCCGTCCGCAGACGACACAGGCGCTGGCCGATGGCCTACAGGCATTGGCCTGCATCGCCCACCGCGCATGGGAACCGCGCTGCGAGGATGAGCGTCATGCACCGCGCAAACACCAACGCCAACTCCAACATCGTTTCTTCGGTTTCACCATGACATTCAAGGCCTACCTCGTCGAGGACAGTCCCGTGATCCGCGAGAACCTCGTCGGATTTCTCGAGGACGTGGCCGACGCGCAGGTCGTGGCCTCCGCCAGCACCGAGGAAGAAGCCGTGAACTGGCTGCGCCAGCACCGCGACGACTGGGACCTGACCATCGTCGACCTGTTCCTGCAGCGGGGCAACGGGCTGGGCGTGATCAACGCCTGCCGCAACCGCTCGGCGCACCAGAAGGTGGTGGTGCTGAGCAACTACGCCACGGCCGACATGCGCGATCGCTCGACGCAACTCGGCGCCGACGCCTTCTTCGACAAGTCGGCCGAACTCGACCAGCTGGTGGCGTACTGCGCCACCATGCAGCCGTCGCACGGGTGACTGGGGCCGCGCGTCTGCCGGGGCGCCGGGCCGCTTTTCTGGGGTAAAACGCCACGCTGCCGCGCAGCGGCAAGCTGGAACACCCCTGCCGTGCAGCGGCAAGGCCGGAACATCCCCAACGAACGCAGCCAAGAGAAACACCCATGAGCAGCAGCAACACCATCGACTTCAAGGGCCGCGTGGCCATCGTGACCGGCGCGGGCGGGGGCCTCGGCCGCCAGCATGCGCTGGCCCTGGCTGCACGCGGCGCCAAGGTGGTGGTCAATGACTTGGGCGCCGCGCGCGACGGCTCCGGCGGCTCGGTCAGCGCCGCGCAGGCGGTGGTCGACGAGATCGTCGCGGCCGGCGGCGAGGCCATCGCCAACGGCGCATCGGTGACCGACTTCGAGGCCGTGCAGGCCATGGTGCAGCAGGCGGTGGACGCCTGGGGCCGCGTCGACATCCTGGTGAACAACGCCGGCATCCTGCGCGACAAGAGCTTCGCCAAGATGGAGATCGCCGATTTCAAGCTGGTGGTCGACGTGCACCTGATGGGCGCGGTGAACTGCACCAAGGCGGTCTGGGCGCGCATGAACGAACAGAAGTACGGCCGCATCGTGATGACCACCTCGTCCTCGGGCCTGTACGGCAACTTCGGCCAGAGCAACTACGGCGCCGCCAAGCTCGCGCTCGTGGGCCTCATGCAAACGCTGAGCATCGAGGGCGCCAAGAACGACATCCGCGTGAATTGCCTCGCGCCCACCGCCGCCACCCGCATGACCGAGGACCTGTTCCCCAAGGAGATGCTCGAGGCCTTCCAGCCCGACGCGGTGGTGCCCGCGATGCTGGTGCTGGCCGCCGAGGGCGCGCCCAACCGCACGGTGCTGTGCGCAGGTGCCGGCGTGTTCGAGGCGGCGCACATCACGCTCACGCAGGGCGTGTGGCTGGGCAACGGCCCGGACGCCGCCGAGCAACTGGCCGCGCGGCTGGCCGAGGTGACCTCTCGCGAGGGCGAGACCGTGCCGCAGGCCGGCACCGCGCAGGGCAGCAACGAAGTCGCCAAGGCCATGGCGAACGCCAGAAGAGGCTGAGCGGGCGACCCTGTTCATGGCGCTTGACCTAGAGCGCACTCGAGCATTTCCAATGAATTCACCGGGACTTCCGGTTCATTCAATTGCCAAGGAAAAAGCCATGAACACGATCGACAACAAGGCCCTGGTCCAGCACATCCATGCGGAGCTGGACAAGGGCAACGGCCAGGCCTTCATCGACAGCCTGGCCGACGACGCCAACTGGACATTGGAGGGCACCACGCCCTGGTCGCGCACCTACGCGGGCAAGGCGGCCATTCGCGAGGAGCTGATCGCGCCGCTCTTCGCGCAGTTCGCCGCGCCCTACGTGAGCAAGACCGAGCGCATCATCGCCGAGGGCGACCGGGTGGTGGTGCTGTTCAGCGGCGACGTGCCGACCAAGGCCGGCAAGCGCTACAACAACCGCTACTGCTACGTCTACCGACTCGAAGGAGGCAAGGTGAAAGAGCTGACCGAGTACTTCGACACCGCACTGGTCCAGGAGGCGCTCCAGGCGCCGCCGGTCGCCGCGCATGCCGGCTAGCGCGCCCGCAGTACCTGCAGCACCGGCAGCACCCGCGGCACCGGTCGTGAAGGGCACGCCTTTCCACATCGGCGAGCTGGCCACCCGCACCGGCCGCACGGTGCACGCGATCCGCTGGTACGAGACGCAGGGCCTCGTGCCCGGCGTGGCGCGCGACGACGGCGGCCGGCGCCTCTACGGCGAGCTGCACGTCGGCTGGCTCGACCTGATGGAACGCCTGCGCCGCACCGGCATGTCGATCGCCGAGATGCGCCAATACACCGCGCTCGCGCTGCAAGGCAAGGCCACGCTGCAGCAGCGCCGCGACATGCTCGCCGCGCACCGCCAGCGCGTGACCGAGACCATCGCCGATTGGAAGAGGGCGCTCACGCTGGTCGATCGCAAGATCGATTTCTACGATGCGTGGATGGCGAGCGGCCATCGGCCGCCGCTGATTCCCGCGGACACGCCGCGCGCCGCACCACTCAAGCGGCGCAAGACGCGCTGAACGCGGCCGCTATTCCGCGACGAAGCCGCTGTCCTTGCGGATCGAATCGCGGTCGCGGTGGTTGTTCAGGCGCCCCAGCGTGCTGTCGAGCAGGCGCTTGAGCTTGTCGGACGCGCCGCGGAAGGCCTCGTCCATCGTGTTGCCGTGCTGCGTGACGGCCAGCGGCTGGTGGTGGGCAAGGCGCGCTTCCATCACGCAGCGCTTGTCGCCGCCACCGGCCTTGTCGTGGTTCTCGTCGCTCAGATGCACCTCGATGCGCGTCACGTCCGCGACGAAACGGCTCAGTTGCTGCTTGATTTCTGTGTCGGCCCAGCGTTCCAGCGTGTCCTTGTTCTCGATACCGTTGCTCGTGTTGACCTGAATCTGCATGCAATGCCTCTCTCTGCTGGATGGATGAACGAAAGCCCACTGTGCGCCCTGAAGCGCCGTGCCGTGCGTAGGTCTATTCCCTACCCACGCGACGGGCAGGGTCCGCAATGCGGCGGTCTTCCCCGGTTCCGGGGCGTCAGCTCTGGATGTAGCTGGTCAGCTGGGTGATCGTCTGCTCGTGCTCGCTGATGATGTCGTCCATCAGGTCCTGGATCGAGATCATGCCCACCACCTTGTCGCCATCGACCACCGGCAGGTGGCGGAACTTGCGCTGGCTCATCAGCGCCATGCAGGCGCGGGTGCGGGTTTGCGGTGTGACGGTCATCACATCGGGCGTCATGATCTCCGAGACCTTCATCTCCTTGGAGTTCTTGCCCTGCAGCGCGACCTTGCGGGTGTAGTCGCGTTCGGAGAGAAAGCCCACCAGCTTCTCGCCGTCCATCACCATGAGCGCGCCGACCTCGAAGCGGGCCAGCGTGGCCAACGCATCGAACACGCTGGTGTCGGGCGCCGTGCGCCAGGCGGCGGAGTCGTGGCGCTTGAGCAGTTCGGAGACGGGTTTCATCGCGGTCACTCCATCAAAAGGGTTTCGATTCGACCGACGCCGCTGGCGCCGCACTCGGTCAAATCATAGGGGCGTACAAGGCCCCCGCGATGCAAAACCCTCTAGGGGATTGCGCGTGTCCCGCACGCGCGAGAACTTAAGGTGTCGCGGCCAGCACGCGGCTGAGCGCCACGGGGTCGCCCACCACGGCCTTCACGAGGCCCTTGTCGTCGAAGTTGACCTGGTACTCCGACCAGCGGTCGCGCCAGTAACGCCACGTGGTGGCGTCCAGGCTCGGGTTCTCGCCGGCGATGGGGTAGCCGATGGCCATCAGGACCTGCTCGCGCGTCATGCCGGGCATCACCTTGCCGGCGCGGATCGCGGTGCTCACCGCGGGCGGGAAGGCGGCCATCTTCTGCTTCGGATCTTCGGTGACCACGTAGCGCCTGGCGAAGTCGATCAGCGGGATGTTGCGGCTGTAGTCGTTCTTGATGCGCTGGGGCTTGCCCGCCAGATCGAGGTTGAAGAAGCGGAAGTCGTAGGCCGTGATGCGTGCCGGTGTGCCCACGGCCACGATGCTGGTGCCCTGCTCGTCGTAGTTGATGTCGCTGATCGAATCGCCGTAGGTGCGCATGTTGCAGCACAGGTAGCCGTTGATCAGCGGGCCGGGCGGCGGCGAAGGGCGCTGGGCGTGGACGACGGACACGGGCACGACGGTGGCTGCCAGCACGGCGGCAGCGGCAAGGCGCTTGAACATGGATTTCCCTCGGTGTTGTTGGAATGGCTGCGGGGCGCAGCGCGCGGATTCTAGGGGCGATGCCGGGGCGGGCGAAGGCAGAATAGGGTTTACAGCTATGGAAAAGATAGCGTCGGCGAGCCGTTCAGGTTCCCGGGCCACAATGCCCGTCCGGCCCGCGGGCCGGCCCCCCCTTCAAACCCTTCCAGACAGCGCGACAGAAAGAGCATCCATCGATGGCGATCCAGTGGTTCCCCGGGCACATGTACACGACCCAGAAGGCCATCACCGAGCGGGTGAAGGACATCGACGTGGTCATCGAGCTGCTCGACGCGCGCCTGCCCGGCTCCAGCGCCAACCCGATGCTGGCCGAGCTCACGGCCGGCCGGCCCACGCTCAAGGTGCTCAACAAGCAGGACCTGGCAGACCCCGCGCGCACCGCGCTCTGGCTCGCGCACTACAACGCGCTGCCCGCCACGCGCGCCATCGGTCTGGATGCGAGCCTGACCACGCCCGCGCAGCAGATCGTCAAGGCCTGCCACGAACTCTCGCCCAACCGCGGCGGCATGGCCAAGCCGATGCGCGTGCTGATCTGCGGCATTCCGAACGTGGGCAAGTCCACCCTCATCAACACGCTGACCGGCGGGCGCAAGGCCAAGACCGGCGACGAGGCCGGCATCACCAAGCTGGAGCAGCGCATCACGCTGGCCGACGACTTCTATTTGTGGGACACGCCCGGCATGCTGTGGCCGCGCATCGTGGTGCCCAAGAGCGGCTACAACCTGGCGGCCAGCGGGGCGGTGGGGCGCAATGCCTTCGATGAGGAAGAGGTGGCGCTCGAGTTGCTCAACTACCTGAAGACGCACTATGCGACGGGCATCGCCGAGCGCTTCAAGCTGGTCGAGCTCGATGCCCAGACCATCGCCGGCATGAAGGACGAGGACGTGCTCGACACCATCGGCCGCAAGCGCGGCGCGCTGCTGGGCAAGGGCCGCGTCAATCTGCAGAAGGCGGCGGAAATCGTGATGCACGAATTCCGCGCCGGCAACCTCGGGCGCATCACGCTGGAGACGCCCGAGGAGTTCGCGCAGTGGCTGGCCGAAGGGCAGCGCATCGATGCGGAGCGCGCGGCCAAGAAGGCGGCGCGCGGCAAGAAGCGCAAGTCCGGCGACGAGCCCGCGGCTGCGGATTGAATGGGCATCGGGGCCGTCGGCTTGCTGCTGGCCAACGGCGAGGTCGCGAAGGTCGTCGGCCAGGTTCGACTTCTGAATGTGCGCGCTCAGCGCATCTGCAGGCGCGCGTCCTTCGGGTAGCTGATGGTGTAGTCGGCCGCCACGCGCGCGGTCTTGCCGGCGTCGAGGTCGAAGCTCCACATCGCGAGGCCCGGCTGCTTGTTCCACGCGAGCTCGCCCGGCTGCGGCGAGAACTGCGAGGCGACGCGCACCTGCTCGTCCACCGAGACCGGCGCCGCCTCGAGCACCTGCACCGCGATGGGCGTGCGGTGGCGGTTCTCGACCACGTAGGCGCGCTGCACCTTGCGCTCGGCGCGCGTGCCGGCGAAGCCGCCCGTGCCCTGGTTGTCGCGCTCGGGCTCGGCCTGCACGCGCACCAGTTCGTCGCGGCCAAAAGAGAGCGTCAGGCGCGCATCGCTCGGCGCTGTCCACTGGCCGCTGCCGACGAAATTGCCGTCGCGGTAGAGCTGCATCGGGCCGGCCGGCCACACGCCCGTGGGCTGCGAGAGATCGGCGACGAGGAAGGCGCTTGGGTCCACGCGCGGACTCGTGCGCGAGGCGAGCCTGGCCGTGTCCTCGTACTGGCCGAGCGCCATCGTCACGCGTTGGCCATTGGAGGGCACGTCGATGCTTTGCGGCACGGAGAATTCGGTGGCGAAGCTGTTGTCGAACACGCTCACGTCGAACAGCGGTGCGCGGCGTTCCATGGCCGACTCCTTGGCGATGGGCGCCATGGCCGAAGCAGCCGGTGCCGCCGGATAGGCCATGTCGGCGCGGGCACGTTGCGGCTGCGGTGGCGGCTCGATGCCGATGCGCCATGCGCCCGGCATGCGGCCCGTGGTTTCGCGGCGTGGCTGGCCGGTGGAGAGCACCAGCTTCACGCCGCGCCAGTCTTCGCCCGTGGCCTGTGCGACCAGCGCCTGGCGTTCGATGCGCACCTTGCGCGTGGTGGTGTCGAGCAGCGCGCGGTAGGTGGGCGTCCAGCCGGGGCCGTTGACCTGGTAGCTGAGCTTCACCTCGGCATCGGCGCTGGCCGCCAGTGTGACGGTCACGGCCACCACCTGCGCGCCGTTGCCCTGCGAGCGCGTGCGCTCGGCGAGCAGCGGGTTGAGCTGGCGGTCGATGTCGCCCTGCCTGCGTGTGAGCTGGTGTTGTTTCAGCAATGAGTCCTGCCCCGTGCGGCGCATCGCGTCGGTCATCGCGGCGAGGTTGCGCGCATCCATCGACGCGCGGGCGCCCTGGGGCGAATCGCCGCCGGAGAGCCCCTTGAGGTAGCCCGTCACCATGCCCAGCGCATCGCTCTCGGCCTGCAGCGCGGCCTTCTGGTCCTCGAGTTCGCGGATGCGGCCGTCGAGTGCGCTGGTCGCGCAGCGCGCCGAGAGCTCGCGCTGCTCGGCGAGCACCGAGGTCTCGCCGACGCGCACCGACGCATCGGCCGACACCTGCAGGCTCTGCACGTCCAGCCCGGCCGGCAGGCACGCAAAGGTGACCGAGCGGCTGCCCGCCGCGACGCGCGCCACGCGCTCCACGGTGGCGCTGCCGGGGTACACCTTGACCTGGGTGATGCGCGAGTCGGCCGGGGCCGCGGCCTGCGTCTGTGCATGCGCGCTGGCGTTCAGCACGAGCCAGGTGGCCGCGACGGCGGTGGCGCGCAAGAGGAGGGCGGGGGAGGGTGCGTTCATGACGGGCCTTCGGATGAGTGAGATCAATGGATCGGTCTGCACTCATACGGACGGGCGCGCGCAGCGGGGTTAAGCCGCCCGAAATTCTTTGAACGGCGGTCGGTGCTGTCGCCAATGCAACCGCGCGCGCCTCGGCGGTCGCGCGCGCGACGACGCGCGGCGGTGGCTTTTCCTAGAGTGGGTCCGCGCGCACCCCCACCTCTTGCCTCCACCCTTTTTCATCGAAGGAGCTCCTCATGCTCGACACCATTCAAGCCATCAACAAGACCGCCGCGTTCAACCGCTGGGCCGGCATCGAAGTCACCAGCGCCGCCAACGGCGAGGCCGAGCTGCGCATGCGCTGGCGCGCGGAAGACATGGGCCAGTACGCCGGCTTTCTTCACGCGGGAATGATCGCCGCGCTGCTCGACACGGTGAGCGGCTATGCGGCCGCCACCGTCGCGGGCCGGGTGCTGGCCTCGCACTTCTCGGTCAACTGCATCTCGCCTGCGATAGGCCAGGTGTTCGTGGCGCGGGGCCGCGTGGTGAAGGCTGGGCGCAAGCAAGTGTTCGCCGCGGCCGAGCTCTATGCCGAAGACGAAGCGGGCGCGCAGAAGCTGGTCGCGACCGGCAACGCCATCCTCGTTCCGGTCGCGGAAACACCGGACAACGTACCCAAGATGTAACGCCGGGCGGACCGCACGCGCGGCGGCGCCGAACCGTTCGTTAGAGCTTCCCGATTACTCCGGGCGCAGCCGCGCACCCGCGCACCCGCGCCCCCGAGGCGCGATGCCGCGCAACCCACGCCGCATGGGAATACGACGTTAAGACCTCATTGCGCCTAGTTCAGAACACACGCTGACGCAATAAGACAACGAGTCTTTTACTGAGTTGACACTTTGAAGTAAACGCTTAGAGACAAACGTAAAGCAACTGTTAAAAAAGCACACCGACCCTGCGGCTGACGGTCACGCCATCTCGCGAACCGTCCGGCTCGTGCCGTGCTGTCGATGGCTCGATGAAAAGCTTGAACGTTTGGTTTGCATTCAGGGATCTGCTGTCACTGCGTCTTCGTTGCGGGGTGCTGCCCGCCGTGCCTGCCCGACCTGCGGTCAGGCACATCCATCTTCTTGAATCCGTTTTGCACCGGTGTGCGTACGCGCATCTGCGGGCGCGGCCTTTTCGCCGCGTCGCCGGGCAAAAGCAATAGGTTCTGGTTACACCCATGGCAAAAAAATCCTCCCGCACCGGCACCCCGCGTGCCGCCGATCTTTCTGCAGCGGCCGCGCCCCAGAGCGCGGGGCTTCGCGCCATGGCGCTGGAGGCCCGTTACATGTTCGACGCCGCGGCCGTGGCAACCGGCGCCGAAGTGCTCGCGGCGCAGGCCGCGGCCCAGCAGGCCGATGCCGCCGTCGCCGATGCCGCGCGACAAGCCGGCCAGGCTGACCAGGCCGACCACGCGCAGGCGCCCGCTCCCGCGGCGCCCGCCACCCTGGCCAATGGCTGGAGCGAAGACACCTCCTACATGTACACGTCGGTCGATGAGAAGACCGGCACGGCGGACCACGGCGGCACCTCTGCGTTCGATGGCCTCGGCCACGCGCTGCAGGCCCTCGCGCCGCGCGAGAACCAGGGCGCGCAGATCGTCTTCATCGACCCCGGCATCTCGGACGTGTCGACGCTGCTGCAGGGCATCGACCCGTCGGCCGAAGTGGTGTTCCTGGACAGCCGCTCCGACGGCCTCTCGCAGATCGCGAGCGCGCTGCGCGGGCGCACCGACGTCGGCGCGATCCACATCATTTCGCACGGCGACCCGGGCGAGTTGCGGCTGGGCAATGCGGTGTACGACAACGCCGACCTCTCCGCGCGGTCGGCCGAACTCGCGGCCATCGGCAGCGCGCTCGGCCGCGACGGCGACATCCTCCTGTACGGCTGCGACACCGCGCAGGGCGTGGTGGGCGAGCAGTTCACGCACAGCCTCTCGCGCCTGACGGGCGCGGACGTCGCGGCCTCGGTGGACCTCACCGGTGCGCAGCGCCTGGGCGGCAACTGGAACCTCGAATACCAGGTCGGCCACATCGAGAGTCGCGTGGTGGTCGACGACCACGCGCAGGCCGCCTACGACAGCACGCTCGATGCGGCCGTGAACACCGGCAGCGGCGCCGTGCTCGCCGTGTACGGCCGCACGATCGTGAGCATCGACGTCACCACCGGCAAGGCCACCACGCTCACCAACGTGCCCGCGACGGTCGGCGGCATCGCGGTGGGCGACACGCCCAACGCGCTGTCGCTCAATGCGGCGGCCGGGCTCATCTACTACCTGGACGGCACCTCCACCACGTCGCGGGCGCTCTTTGCCTACGACTACATCAACAACACCCACATCCTCATCGACTCGAACATCACCGACAACGGCAGCCTCGTCGTGGCGGGCGACCAGGGCGTGAGCGGCGGCGGCGCGGCCTACTACAACGGCGCGATGTACCTGGGCGTGGAGAACGTCGGCGGCACCACGTCCGACCGCATCTTCCGCCTCGTGTTCGCGGCCGACGGGCGCAGCATCACCGGCACCTCGGTGTTCGTGAGCGCCGTTGCCGGCGGTGCGGAATGGGGCGACCTGGCCATCGACACGGCCAACAACGCGCTGGTGAGCGTGGGCAGCAACGACGCGACCACGCGCTCGTTCGTGCGCTGGGACCTTGCGACCGGCAACCAGTTGACCAACGTGGCCTACAGCCCGACCTCGATCCAGCTGGCCACCGGCACCAACGGCGGCCTCTATGCCATCGGCGGCACCACGATCCAGAGCCTCAACCCGGCGACCGGCGCGCTGGTCTCGACGGTGAACGTCACCACCAACGGCTCGACCGCCATCGGCGGCTCGGTGGCCGACGGCGCCGGCGCCGTGCCGGCCACCGGCACCATCGGCGACAGGATCTTCGACGACAACAACGGCGACCGCGTCTTCGGCGCCGGCGACACCGGCATCGCGAACGTCACGGTGCAGCTGATCGACGACGTCAACGGCAACGGCGTGGCCGACACGGGCGAGCGCGTGCTCGCCACCGACACCACCAACGCGACGGGCAACTACCTGTTCACCGGCGTGCTGCCCGGCGCCTACGTGGTGCGCGTGACCGACACCAACGGCGCGCTGGGCGGAAGCTCGCCGACCAACGGCGCCGCGTTCCGGGCCATCTCGCTCGCGAGCATCGGCGGCTCGGACCTCACGGCCGATTTTTCCTACGACAAGGTGCCGCCGGTCATCGACCTGAACTCGGGCACCAACACCACCGACGTCGTGAACAACGGCGGCTTCACCGGCGGCGGCACGGGCTGGACCTCGACGGGCTCGACCACCTTCGCCGGCGACCACGCCCAGTGGACCTCCGACATCACCTCCGGCTCGCTCACGCAGGCCGGCCTCACGGGGCTGCAGTCGGGGCCGGGCACCAGCGGCGCGGCGCAGATCGTCTTCGGCTTCGGCTGGAACAACGGCTTCCCCGATTCCAACGCCTCGTCCGTTCTCACCGTGAGCGTGGGCGGCGTGGTCTACGCGACCATCACCACCGGCCGCTCGGGGCTGAACCCGAACATCGCCACCGTCGTCTACTCGAACGGCGCCACCGGCCCGAGCACCATCGTCGCGCCGAGCACGTTCGGCAACTGGACCTACACCGACATCACCATCAACCTGCCTAGCACGGTCGCCAACGCCGGCAACCTGGTCTTCAACTTCACGCCCGACACGACGCTGCTGGCCGCGGGCGACGACGTGTCGATCGACAACGTGCGCGTGTTCACCTCGGCGGACATCACGCCGGGCCGCGACTGGAGCGGCACCTACACCGAAGACGGCGCGCCGGTCGCCATTTCGGACACCGACGCCTCCATCGTGGACAGCGACTCGACCAACATGGTCTCGGCGCAGATCGTGCTCACCAACGGGCAGGCGGGCGACCTCATGCGCATCGGCGGCGTGGCGCTGGCCAACGGCTCGACCGGCACGCTCAACGGCCTGGCCTACACCGTCAGCGTGAGCGGCGGGGTGACCACGATCAACCTCACCGGCTCGGCCACCAAGGCGGTGTATGCGAGCACCATCGGCGCGATCACCTTCGAGAGCACGCTGCAGAACCCCACGGCCTCGCCGGTGCGCGACATCACCGTCACCGTGAACGACGGCGCCTTCACCTCCAACGTCGCGCATTCGCTCATCACGGTGGTGCCTGTGAACGACGCGCCCGTGCTGGGCACCGGCTCCACGTTCACCTACACCGAGAACGGCGCGCCGGCCGCGGTGAACGGTGCGATCACTGTCTCGGACGTGGACAGCGCCACGCTCGCCTCGGCCACGGTGGCGATCACCGGCAACTTCGTCGCGGGCCAGGACATCCTGGGCTTCACCAACGTGCCCGCGACCATGGGCAACATCACCGCCACCTACAACGCGACCACGGGCGTCATGACGCTCAGCTCGGCCGGCAACACCGCGACCACGGCCCAGTGGCAGGCGGCGCTGCGCGCGGTGCAGTACAGCAACGGCTCGGACAACCCCTCGACCGCCGCGCGCACCGTGAGCTACACGGTGAACGACAGCGCGCTCAATTCCAACGTCCTCACCTCGACCGTGAACGTCACCGCGGTGAACGACGCGCCGGTGCTCTCGGGCGGCTCCAGCGTCACCTACACCGAGAACGGCACGCCCACCGCGGTGAACGGCGCCATCGCCGTTTCCGACCTGGACAACGCCACGCTCGCGAGCGGCACCGTGGCCATCACCGGCAACTTCGTGCCCGGCCAGGACGTGCTGAGCTTCACCAACGTGCCGGCCACGATGGGCAACATCGTGGGCACCTACAACGCCGCGACCGGCGTCATGACGCTGAGCTCGGCCGGCAACACCGCCACCACCGCGCAGTGGCAGGCGGCGCTGCGCGCGGTGCAGTACGCCAACACCTCCGAAGACCCCTCGGCCGTGGCGCGCACCGTCACCTACACGGTCAACGACAGCGCCGCGAACTCCAACACCGTGACCTCGACCGTCAACGTCGCGCCGGTCAACGATGCGCCGGTCAACACGCTGCCCGCGGGCTGGAGCACGAACGAAGACGCGATGGTCGGCCTCACCGGCCTGCAGGTCAGCGATGTAGACGCCGGCAGCGGCAATCTGCGCGTGACGCTGAGCGTGCCCACGGGTTCGCTCACGGCCGCCTCGGGCGGCGGCGTCACCGTGACCGGCAGCGGCACGGGGACGCTGGTGCTCGAAGGCTCGCAGGCCAGCATCAATGCCTACCTCGCGAGCGCGGCGCGGCCGAACTATGTGCCGCTGGCGAACGCCAACGGCAGCGTGACGCTGACCATGACCACCACCGACCTGGGCAATGCTGGCGGCGGCGGCGCGCAGACCGACACCGATATGGCAACGATCACCATCGCCGCGGTGAACGATGCGCCATCGGGCACCGACCGCACGGTCACGCTCAACGAAGACGGCACCTACACCTTCTCGGCCGCGGACTTCCCGGTCACCGATGCGGCCGACACGCCGGCCAACGGACTGCAGTCGGTCATCGTCACCACGCTGCCGCCGGCCTCGCAGGGCGTGCTGCGCCTGAACGGCGTGGCGGTGACGGCGGGACAGGTCATCCCCGCGGGGAGCCTCGGGCAACTGACCTTCACGCCGGCCGCCAACCTCAACGGCAACGGCCTGGGCGCATTCACCTTCCAGGTGGTGGACAACGGCGGCACGGCGAACGGGGGCCTCAACACCGACGCGACGCCCAACACCTTCGCCTTCAACGTCACGGCCGTGAACGACGCCCCGGTCATCAACCCCGACAGCGCCACCGGCACCGAGGACACACCCGTCACCGGCAATGTGCTGGCCAACGACACCGACGTGGACGGCGACCCGCTCGCGGTCACGCAGTTCGTGGTCAACGGCTCGACCTTCACCGCAGGGCAGACCGCCACCATCGCGGGCGTGGGCACGCTGGTGATCAACGCCAACGGCAGCTACACCTTCACGCCGGCCGCCGACTACAACGGCACACCGCCGGTGGTGACCACCTACACGGTGAGCGACGGCACCACCGCCGTCACCTCCACGCTCACCATCACCGTCACCGCGGTGAACGACGCCCCGGTCAACACGCTGCCCGCGGGCTGGACGACCAACGAAGACGCGGCGGTCGGCCTCACCGGCCTGCAGATCACCGACGTCGATGCGGGCAGCGCCACCATGCGCGTCACGCTGAGCGTGCCGGCCGGCACGCTCACGGCGGCCTCGGCCGCAGGCGTCACCGTGACCGGCAGCGGCACCGGCACGCTCGTGCTCGAAGGCTCGCAGGCCAGCATCAACGCGTACCTTGCGAGCGCGGCGCGGCCGAACTTCCAGCCGCTGGCGAACCAGAACGGCAGCGTGACGCTGACCATGACCACCACCGACTTCGGCAACACCGGCACCGGCGGCACGCTGACCGACACCGACACGGCGACCATCACCATCAACACGGTGAACGACGCGCCCTCGGGCGCGGACCGCACGGTGACGATCGCCGAGGACGGCACCTACACCTTCTCTGCCGCGGACTTCCCGATCACCGATGCCGGCGACACGCCGGCCAACAGCCTGCTGTCGGTGGTCATCACCACGCTGCCGCCCGCAACGCAGGGCGTGCTGCGCCTGAACGGCGTGGCGGTGACGGCGGGGCAGGTGATTCCGGTGGGCAGTCTCGGCCAATTGACCTTCACGCCCGCGGCGAATGCGAACGGCACGGGCATCGGGTCGTTCACCTTCCAGGTGGTGGACAACGGCGGCACCGCCAATGGCGGCCAGAACACCGACCAGTCGCCCAACACCTTCGCCTTCAACATCACGGCGGTCAACGACGCGCCGGTCGGCAATGCGGACACGGGCACCGGCGCCGAAGAAACGGTCGTCACCGGCAACGTGCTGGCCAACGACACCGACGTCGATGGCGATGCGCTCACGGTCACGCAGTTCGTGGTCAACGGCTCGACCTTCACCGCGGGGCAGACCGCGACCATTGCGGGCGTGGGCACGCTGGTGGTCAATGCCAACGGCAGCTACACCTTCACGCCGGCCGCGAACTTCAACGGCGCAGTGCCGGTGGTCACGTACACGCTGAGCGACGGCACGGCGACCGCCACCTCGACGCTCGCGCTCACGGTGAGCGCGGTGAACGATGCGCCGGTCAACACGCTGCCCGCCGGCTGGACCACGAACGAAGACACGACAGCCGGCCTCACCGGCCTGCAGATCGCCGACGTGGACGCGGGCACCGGGCCGATGCGCGTGACGCTGAGCGTGCCCACGGGCTCGCTCACGGCGGCATCGGGCGCAGGCGTCACGGTGACGGGCAGCGGCACGGGCACCCTCGTGCTCGAAGGCACGCAAGCCAGCATCAACGCCTACCTCGCGAGCGCGGCGCGGCCGGACTACGTGCCGGTCGCGAACGCCAACGGCAGCGTGACGCTGACCATGACGACCAGCGACCTGGGCAACACCGGCACCGGCGGCGCGCTGACCGACACCGACACGGCGACCATCACCCTCACCGCGGTGAACGACGCGCCCTCGGGCGCGGACCGCACCGTCTCGCTGAACGAAGACGGCACCTACACCTTCTCGGCGGCGGACTTCCCGATCACCGATGCGGGCGACACGCCGGCCAACAGCCTGCAATCGGTGGTCATCACCACGCTGCCACCGGCGGCACAGGGCGTGCTGCGGCTGAACGGCGTCGCGGTGACGGCGGGGCAGGTCATTCCCGTGGGGAGCCTCGGCCAGCTCACCTTCACGCCGGCGGCCGATGTGAACGGCAACGGCCTCGGTGCGTTCACCTTCCAGGTGGTGGACAACGGCGGCACGGCCAACGGCGGACAGAACACCGACCAGTCGCCCAACACCTTCGCCTTCAACGTCACACCCGTCAACGACGCGCCCGTGGCCAACCCCGACACGGTCGCTGCCACCGAAGACACGCCGCTCTCGATCCCGGTGGCGAACCTGCTGGGCAACGACACCGATGTGGAAGGCAACACGCTCACCATCACCAGCGTGCAGGGCGCCGTCGGCGGCACGGTGAGCCTCGTGGGCGGCAATGTGGTCTTCACGCCCACGGCGAATTTCAATGGCGCCGCGAGCTTCACGTACACGGTGAGCGACGGCAACGGCGGCACCGCGACCGCGACGGTGACCGTCAATGTCGCGGCCGTGAACGACGCGCCGGTGGCCGCCAACGACTCGGCCAGCACGCCGATCAACACGCCTCTCGCGAACATCCCGGTGCTGGCGAACGACACCGATGTGGACGGCGATGCGCTCAGCGTGACCGGCGCGACGGTGAACCCGGCGCTCGGCACCGTCACGGTCAATCCGAACGGCACGCTCAACTTCACGCCCGCCACCAACGTGACGGGCCCGGTGCAGATCACCTACACGGTGAGCGACGGCCACGGCGGCACGGCCAGCGCGGTCCTCACGGTCAACGTGGGCGCCAACACGCCGCCCCAGAGCGCCGACACGACCGCCAACGGCACCGAGGACACGCCGCTCGTGCTGACGACGGCGAACTTTCCCTTCACCGATGCCGACGCGGGCCAGACGCTCACGAACGTGCGCATCGACACCTTGCCCGTCAACGGCACGCTGCTGCTCAATGGCGTGGCGGTCGCCGCGGGCCAGACCGTCACCGCGGCCGACATCGCCGCGGGGCGGCTCACCTTCGTGCCGGGCGCCAACGGCAACGGCGCGACCTACGCGAGCTTCACCTTCTCGGTGCAGGACTCGGGCGGCGCGTTCGACGCCGCGCCCAACACGCTCACCTTCAACATCGCGGCGGTCAACGACGTGCCGGTGGCCAACCCCGACAGCGTCGTCACCAACGAGGACACGCCGGCCACGGGCAATGTGCTGACCAACGACACGGATGTCGAAGGCGGGCCGCTCACGGTGACGCAGTTCGTCGTCGGCGGCAACACCTTCACCGCAGGCCAGACCGCGACCATCGCGAACGTCGGCACGCTGATGATCAACACGAACGGCAGCTACACCTTCACGCCGGCCGCGAACTACAACGGGCCGGTGCCGGTGGCGACCTACACGGTCACCGACGGCACAGCCACGGCTACTTCGACGCTGACGTTCAGCGTGACCGCGGTGGACGATCCGTTCACCGACGCCAACGAGACGGTGACCACCAACGAAGACACGCCGCTCACGGGCTCGGTGCTCACGGGCACGACGAGCGTGGACGGCCCCGTCACCGTCACCACCTTCACGGTGGCGGGCGATCCCACCGTCCATACCGCCGGGCAGACCGCCAACATCGTGGGCGTCGGCACGTTGGTGATCAACGCGAACGGCAGCTACACCTTCACGCCGGCGGCCAACTACAACGGTCCCGTGCCGGTGGTCACGTACAGCATGACCGATGGCTCCAGCGGCGACACCTCGACGCTGACCATCACCGTGGCCCCGGTGGACGATCCGTTCACCGACGCGAACGAGACGGTCACCACCAACGAAGACACGCCGCTCTCGGGCTCGGTGCTCACCGGCACCACGAGCGTGGACGGCCCGGTCACAGTTGCCAACTTCACGGTGGCCGGCGACGGCACGACGTACACCGCAGGACAGACTGCGACGATTGCGAACGTCGGCACCCTGGTAATCAATGCCGATGGCACCTACACCTTCACGCCGGCCGCGAACTACAACGGCCCTGTTCCCGTCGTCACCTACAGCCTGACCGATGGATCGAGTGGCGACACCTCGACGCTGACCATCACCGTCGCACCGGTGGACGATCCGTTCACCGATGCGAACGAAACCGTCACCACGAACGAAGACACGCCGCTGACCGGCTCGGTGCTGACTGGCACCACCAGCGTCGACGGTCCCGTGACGGTCACGGGCTTCAGCGTGGCGGGCGACGCCACCGTCTACACGGCAGGCCAGACCGCGACGATCACCGGCGTGGGCACGCTGGTCATCAACGCCAACGGCAGCTACACCTTCACGCCGGCCGCCAACTACAACGGGCCCGTGCCGGTCGTCACCTACAGCCTCACCGATGGATCGAGCGGCGACACCTCGACGCTGACGATCACGGTCGCGCCCGTGGACGATGCGTTCACCGACGCGGACGAAACCGTCACCACCAACGAAGACACGCCGCTCACCGGCTCCGTGCTCACCGGCACCACGAGCGTCGATGGCCCGGTCACGGTCACGAGCTTCAACATCGCAGGTGACGCCACGGTCTACACCGCGGGCCAGACCGCGACCATCGTGAACGTCGGCACGCTGGTGATCAACACCGACGGCACCTACACCTTCACGCCGGCCGCCAACTACAACGGCGCGGTGCCCGTCGTCACGTACAGCACGACGGACGGCTCCAGCGGCGACACCTCGACGCTCGCGATCACGGTCGCGCCGGTGGACGATGCGTTCACCGATGCCGACGAGACGGTGAGCACGAACGAAGACACCGCGCTGACCGGCTCGGTGCTCACGGGCACCACCAGCGTCGATGGCCCGGTGACGGTCACGGGCTTCACGGTGGCGGGCGACGCCACGGTCTACACCGCGGGCCAGACCGCGACCATCGCCAACGTCGGCACGCTGATCATCAATGCCAACGGCAGCTACACCTTCACCCCGGCCGCGAACTACAACGGCCCGGTGCCGGTCGTCACGTACAGCACGACGGATGGCTCCAGCGGCGACACCTCGACGCTGACCATCACCGTCGCGCCCGTGGACGATGCGTTCACCGACGCGAACGAAACCGCGAGCACCAACGAAGACACGCCGCTCACAGGCTCCGTGCTCACGGGCACCACGAGCGTGGACGGCCCGGTCACTGTCACGAGCTTCACCGTCGCGGGCGATCCGCTCACCTACACCGCGGGCCAGACGGCCACCATCGTCGGCGTCGGCACGCTGGTCATCAACGCCAACGGCGGCTACACCTTCACGCCGGCCGCGAACTACAACGGGCCCGTGCCGGTCGTCACGTACAGCCTCACCGATGGATCGAGCGGCGATACCTCGACGCTGACGATCACGGTAGCGCCCGTGGACGACGCGTTCACCGACGCCGACGAAACCGCCACGACGAACGAGGACACGCCGCTCACCGGCTCCGTGCTCACGGGCACGACCAGCGTGGACGGCCCGGTCACCGTCACGGGCTTCACGGTCGCGGGCGATCCGGCGACATACACGGCGGGCCAGACGGCCACCATCGCCAATGTGGGCATGCTGGTCATCAACGCCAACGGCAGCTATACCTTCACGCCGGCCGCGAACTACAACGGCCCGGTGCCCGTGGTCACGTACAGCCTGACCGACGGCTCGAGCGGCGACACCTCGACGCTGACCCTCACGGTCGCGCCCGTGGACGATGCCTTTACAGACGCCAACGAAACCGTCACCACCAACGAAGACACGCCGCTCACCGGCTCCGTGCTCACGGGCACGACGAGCGTGGACGGCCCGGTGACGGTCACCACCTTCGGCATCGCGGGTGACGACACGGTCTACACGGCAGGCCAGACCGCGACCATCGCGGGCGTGGGCACGCTGGTCATCAACGTCAACGGCAGCTACACCTTCACGCCGGCTGCGAACTACAACGGCCCGGTCCCGGTGGTCACGTACAGCATGACCGACGGCTCCAGCGGCGACACCTCGACGCTGACGATCACCGTCGCCGCCGTGGACGACGCGTTCACCGATGCCGACGAGACCGCGAGCACGAACGAAGACACGCCGCTCTCGGGCTCCGTGCTCACCGGCACGACGAGCGTCGACGGCCCGGTCACCGTCACGGGTTTCACCGTGGCCGGCGACGCCACGGTCTACACCGCAGGCCAGACCGCGACGATCGCGAACGTCGGCACGCTGGTGATCAACACCAACGGCACCTACACCTTCACGCCAGCCGCCAACTACAACGGCCCGGTGCCCGTGGTCACCTACAGCATGACCGACGGTTCGAGCGCGGACACCTCGACGCTGACCCTGAGCGTCGCCGCGGTCAACGACCCGCCGGTCGGCAACCCCGACACCGCCACCGTGACCGAAGACGTGCCCGCCACGGGCAACGTGCTGGCCAACGACACCGACATCGACGGCAATGCGCTCACGGTCACGAGCTTCACCATCGCAGGCGACGGCACCTTCGCCGCGGGACAGACCGCGACCCTCGCGGGCGTCGGCACGCTGGTGATCAACGCGAACGGCAGCTACACCTTCACGCCCGCGACGAACTACAACGGCCCCGTGCCGGTGGTGACGTACACGGTCAGCGACGGCACAGCGATCGCCACCTCGACGCTGACGCTCACGGTGAGCGCGGTGAACGACGCGCCCGTCAACACGCTGCCCCCGGGCTGGACCACCAACGAAGACGCCACGGTCGGCCTCACCGGCCTGCAGATCACCGACGCGGACGCGGGCAGCGGCCCGATGCGCGTGACGTTGAGCGTGCCCACGGGCGCGCTCACGGCCGCATCCGGCGCAGGCGTCACCGTGACCGGTAGCGGCACGGGCACGCTGATCCTGGAAGGCTCGCAGGCCAGCATCAACGCCTACCTGGCCAGCGCCGCGCGGCCGAACTACACGCCGGTGGCCGACCAAAACGGCAGCGTCACGCTGACCATGACCACCAGCGACCTGGGCAACACCGGCGCCGGCGGCACGCTGACGGACACCGACACGGCGACCATCACCATCGCCGCCGCGAACGACGCGCCTTCGGGCGCCGACCGCACGGTGACGATCAACGAAGACGGCACCTACACCTTCTCGGCGGCGGACTTCCCGATCACCGATGCGGGCGACACGCCGGCCAACAGCCTGCAGTCGGTGGTCATCACGACGCTGCCGCCCGCAGCGCAGGGCGTGCTGCGCCTGAACGGCGTCGATGTCACGGCAGGGCAGGTGATTCCGGTGGGAAGCCTCGGCCAGCTCACCTTCACGCCCGCGGCCAATGCGAACGGCGCGGGCATCGGCGCGTTCACCTTCCAGGTGGTGGACAACGGCGGCACCGCCAATGGCGGGCAGAACGCCGACGCGACGCCCAACACCTTCGCCTTCAACGTCACGGCCGTCAACGACGCCCCGGTGGCGAGCGACGACGTCGCCAGCACGGCGATCAACACGCCGCTGGCGAACATCCCGGTGTTCGCCAACGACACCGACGTGGACGGCGACCTGCTCACCGTGACGCAGGCCACGGTGAATCCGGCGCTGGGCACCGTCACCATCAACCCGGACGGCACGCTGAACTTCACGCCCGCCACCAACGTGACCGGCCCCGTGCAGATCACCTACACGGTGAGCGACGGCAAGGGCGGCACGGACACCGCGGTGCTCACCGTCAACGTCGGCGCCAACACGCCGCCGCAGAGCGCCGACACCACGGTCAACGGCACGGAAGACACGCCGCTGGTCCTGACGCCGGCCAATTTCCCGTTCACCGATGCCGATGCGGGCCAGAGCCTGGCGAGCGTGCGCATCGACACGATCCCCGCCAACGGCGCGCTGCTGCTCAATGGCGTGGTGGTCACCCCGGGCCAGACCATTTCGGCCAGCGATATCGCGGCAGGACTCCTGAGCTTCGTGCAGGGCCCCAACGGCAACGGCGCCCCCTACGCGAGCTTCACCTTCTCGGTGCAGGACTCGGGCGGCACCTTCGACACCACGCCGAACACGCTCACCTTCAACATCGCCGCGGTCAACGATGCGCCGGTGGCCAACCCCGACACCGCCACCGTCGACGAGGACACGCCCGCGACCGGCAACGTGCTGGGCAACGACAACGACGTGGACGGCGATGCGCTCACGGTGACGCAGTTCACCGTCGGCGGCACCACCTTCGCGGCCGGCACCGCCGCGACCCTCGCGGGCGTGGGCACGCTGCAGATCAACGCCGACGGCAGCTACACCTTCACGCCAGCGGCCAACTACAACGGCCCGGTGCCGGTGGCGACCTACACGGTCAACGACGGCACCGCCAATGCGCAGTCCACGCTCACCATCACCGTCGCGCCGGTGGACGACGCATTCACCGATGCCGACGAGACCGTGAGCACCAACGAAGACACGCCGCTCACCGGCTCGGTACTCACGGGCACCACGAGCGCGGACGGCCCGGTCACGGTCACCGGCTTCACCGTGGCCGGCGACGCCACCGCCTACGCCGCGGGCCAGACCGCGACCATCGCCAACGTCGGCACGCTCGCCCTGAACGCCGACGGCAGCTACACCTTCACGCCGCTGGCCGACTACAACGGCCCGGTGCCGGTCGTCACCTACACCCTGAGCGACGGCTCGAGCACCGACAGCTCGACGCTCGCGATCACGGTCGCGCCCGTCAACGACGCGCCGGTCAACACGCTGCCGGCCAGCTTCGCGGGCAGCGAAGACACGCCGCTGCCGCTCACCGGCCTCTCGGTGTCCGACGTCGATGCCGCGGGCGGCACGATCACGGTGACGCTCTCGGTCGCCTCGGGCACGCTCACGGCGGGCCCCGGCGGCGCGGTCGGCGTCAGCGGCTCGGGCACGGGCACCGTGGTGCTCACGGGCACGCAGGCCGACATCAACGCCTACCTGGCGTCGAGCGCGCCCGTCTACGTGCCGGTGGCCAATGCCAACGGCACGGTGGTGCTCACGATGACCACCGACGACGGCGGCAACACCGGCGGCGGCGCGCTCGCGGACACCGACACCCGCACGATCAACATCGCCCCGGTCAACGATGCGCCCCTGGGCACTGCCGACACCGGCACCGTGGTCGAAGACACGCCGCTCAGCGGCAACGTGCTCGCCAACGACACCGACGTGGACGGCAATGCGCTCACGGTGACGCAGTTCGTCATCGGCGGCAACACCTTCCTGGCCGGCAGCACCGCGAACCTCGCGGGCGTGGGCGCACTCACGATCAACAGCGACGGCAGCTACACCTTCACGCCGGCCGCCAACTACAACGGCCCGGTGCCCGTGGCCACCTACACGCTGAGCGACGGCACCGCCACCGCGCAATCCACGCTCACGCTCAACGTGACGCCGGTGGACGATGCCTTCACCGACGCCAACGAAACCGTCAGCACCAACGAGGACGCCGCGCTCAGCGGCTCCGTGCTGAACGGCACGACGAGCGTGGACGGCCCGGTGAGCGTCACCACCTTCACGGTGGCCGGCGACGCCACCACCTACACCGCGGGGCAGGCCGCGGCCATCGCCAACGTCGGCACGCTCGCGCTCAACGCCGACGGCAGCTACACCTTCACGCCGGCGGCCAACTACAACGGCCCGGTGCCGGTGGTCACGTACAACATGACCGACGGCTCGAGCGGCAACGTCTCCACGCTCACCATCACCGTGCTGCCGGTGGCCGATGCGCCCGTGGCCAACCCCGACACGGTGGCCGCCACCGAGGACACGCCGCTCACCATCGCCCCGGCCACGCTGCTGGGCAACGACACCGACGTGGACGGCGACACGCTCGCCATCCTCAGCGTGCAGGACGGCGTGAACGGCACGGTGAGCCTCGTGGGCGGCAACGTGGTCTTCACGCCCGCGCCCAACTTCAACGGCACCGCGAGCTTCACCTACACGGTGAGCGACGGCAACGGCGGAACATCCATCGCGACGGTGACGGTCAATGTCGGTGCGGTCAACGATGCACCGACCGGCATCAACGACGTGGCCAGCACGGCGATCAACACGCCGCTGACGAACATCCCGGTGCTCGCGAACGACACCGACGTGGACGGCGATGCGCTCACCGTGACCGGCGCGACCGTGGACCCGGCCCTGGGCACGGTCACCGTCAACCCCAACGGCACGCTGAACTTCACGCCCGCCACGAATGTCACCGGGCCGGTGCAGATCACCTACACGGTGAGCGACGGCAAGGGCGGCACCGACACGGCCGTTCTCACGGTCAACGTCGGCGCGAATACGCCGCCGGAGAGCGCGGACGCCACCGTCACCGGCATGGAAGACACGCCGGTCACGCTCTCGCTGGCCAACTTCGCGTTCACCGACGGCGATGCGGGGCAGAGCCTCGCGAGCGTGCGCATCGACACGCTGCCGCTCAACGGCACGCTGCTGCTCAACGGCGTGGCGGTGACGGCGGGGCAGACCATCGCTGCCAGCGAGATCAGCGCCGGCCGCCTGAGCTTCGTGCCGGGCGCCAACGGCAATGGCGCAACCTACGCGAGCTTCACCTTCTCGGTGCAGGACTCGGGCGGCGCGTTCGACGCGACGCCGAACACCATCACCTTCGACATCGCTCCGGTCAACGACGTGCCGGTCGGCAATGCCGACAGTGCCACGACGGCGGAAGACACGCCCGTGAGCGGCAATGTGCTGACCAACGACACCGACGTGGACGGCAACACGCTCGCGGTGGCGCAGTTCACGGTCGGCGGCAACACCTTCACGGCAGGGCAGACCGCCACCCTCGCGGGCGTCGGCACGCTGGTGATCAACGCCAACGGAACCTACACCTTCACCCCGGCCGCGAACTACAACGGCCCGGTGCCGGTGGTGAGCTACACGGTCAGCGACGGCACGGACACGGCCAGCTCGACGCTCACGCTCTCGGTCACCCCGGTGGACGATGCGTTCACCGACGCCGACGAAGCGGTGACCACCAACGAGGACACGCTGCTCACCGGTTCGGTGCTCACGGGCACCACGAGCGTCGATGGGCCGGTGAGCGTCACCGGCTTCACCGTCGCGGGCGATGCCACGGCCTACACGGCGGGGCAGACCGCCACCATCGCGAACGTCGGCACCCTGGTGATCAATGCCAACGGCAGCTACACCTTCACGCCGGCCGCGAACTACAACGGCCCGGTGCCGCTGGTCACGTACAGCATGACCGACGGATCGAGCTCGGACAGCTCGACGCTGACCATCACCGTCGCGCCGGTGGACGATGCATTCACCGACGCCGACGAGACCGCGAGCACGAACGAAGACACGCCGCTGAACGGCTCCGTGCTCACGGGCACCACGAGCGTCGACGGGCCGGTGACGGTCACGAGCTTCACGGTCGCCGGAGACGCCACGGTCTACATCGCCGGCCAGACCGCAGCCATCGCGAACATCGGCACGCTGGTGATCAACGCGAACGGAAGCTACACCTTCACGCCCGCCACGAACTACAACGGCCCGGTGCCGGTCGCCACGTACAGCATGACGGACGGATCGAGCAGCGACACCTCCACGCTCACGATCAACGTCACCGCGGTCAACGACGGCCCCGTCGGCAACCCCGACACCGCCACCGTGACCGAGGACGTGCCCGCCACGGGCAACGTGCTGGGCAACGACACCGACGTCGACGGCGACACCTTGACGGTCACCGGCTTCACGGTGGCCGGCGACGGCACCTTCACCGCGGGGCAGACCGCGACCATCGCTGGCGTCGGCACGCTGGTGATCAATGCCAACGGCAGCTACACCTTCACGCCGGCCGCGAACTACAACGGCCCGGTGCCGGTGGTGACGTACACGGTGAGCGACGGTACGGCCTCCGCGACCTCGACGCTGACGCTCACGGTCGGCGCAGTCAACGACGCGCCGGTCAATACATCGCCCGCGGGCTGGACGACGAACGAAGACACGACCGTGGGCCTCACCGGCCTGCAGATCACCGACGCGGATGCCGGCAGCGGCCCGATGCGCGTGACGTTGAGCGTGCCCGCAGGCTCGCTCACGGCAGCTTCGGGCGCAGGCGTCACCGTGACCGGCAGCGGCACGGGCACGCTGATCCTGGAAGGCTCGCAAGCCAGCATCAACGCCTATCTGGCGAGCGCATCCCGGCCGAACTACGTGCCCGTCGCGAACGCCAATGGCAGTGTCACGCTGACGATGACGACCAGCGACCTGGGCAACACCGGCACGGGCGGCGCGCTGACCGACACCGACACCGCGCTCATCGGCATCACACCGATCAACGACGCACCCGAAGGCACCGACCGCACGGTCACCCTCGACGAAGACGGCACGTACACCTTCTCGGCGGCGGACTTCCCGATCACCGATGCGGGCGACACGCCCGCCAACGGCCTGGAGTCGGTGGTCATCACGAGCCTGCCGCCCGCAGCGCAAGGCGTGCTGCGCCTGAATGGCGTCGAGGTCACTGCAGGCCAGGTGATCCCGGTGGGCAGCCTCGGCCAGCTCACTTTCACACCCGCGGCCAATGTGAATGGCAACGGCATCGGCGCGTTCACCTTCCAGGTGGTGGACAACGGCGGCACGGCCAACGAGGGGCTGAACACCGACGAGACGCCCAACACCTTCGCCTTCAACGTCACGCCCGTCAATGACGCGCCCGTGGCCAACCCCGACACGGTCGCTGCCACCGAAGACACGCCGCTGTCGATCCCGGTGGCGAACCTGCTGGGCAACGACACCGATGTGGAAGGCAACACGCTGACCATCACCAGCGTGCAGGGCGCCGTCAACGGCACGGTCAGCCTCGTGGGCGGCAATGTGGTCTTCACGCCCGCGGCGAATTTCAACGGCACGGCCAGCTTCACGTACACGGTGAGCGACGGCAACGGCGGCACATCCACCGCGACCGTCACGGTCAATGTCGCCGCGGTCAACGATGCGCCCGTGGCCGGGGACGACGTGGCGACGACGCCGATCAACGCGCCGCTCGCGAACATCCCGGTGCTCGCGAACGACACCGATGTGGACGGCGATGCGCTCAGCGTGACCGGTGCGACGGTCAACCCCGCGCTCGGCACGGTGACGGTGAATGCGGACGGCACGCTGAACTTCACGCCCGCGGCGAACGTGACGGGCCCGGTGCAGATCACCTACACGGTGAGCGACGGCCAGGGCGGCACGGACACCGGCGTGCTCACGGTCAACATCGGCGCGAACACGCCGCCGCAGAGCGCGGACGCGACGGTCAACGGCACCGAAGACACGCCGGTGGCGCTCACGCTCGCGAACTTCGCCTTCACCGACGGCGATGCGGGGCAGAGCCTCTCGGGCGTTCGCATCGACACGCTGCCGATCAACGGCACGCTGCTGCTCAATGGCATTGCGGTGACTGCCGGGCAGACCATCTCGGCGGCGGACATTGCCGCCGGGCGCCTCGGCTTCGCGCCAGGCGCGAACGGCAATGGCGCGACGTACGCGAGCTTCACCTTCTCGGTGCAGGATTCGGGTGGCGCGTTCGACACGGCGCCGAACACCATCACGTTCAACATCGCGGCGGTCAACGACGCACCGGTGGCCAACCCGGACGCGGTGACAGCGACAGAAGACACACCGCTGTCGATCCCGGTGGCGACTCTGCTGGGCAACGACACCGATGTAGAAGGCAACACGCTCACCATCACCAGCGTGCAGGGCCCAGTCAACGGCACGGTGAGCCTCGTGGGCGGCAATGTCGTCTTCACGCCGGCGCCCAACTTCAACGGCGCCGCCAGCTTCACCTACACGGTGAGCGACGGCAACGGCGGAACCGCGACGGGCACGGTGACGGTCAACGTCGGCGCGGTCAACGACGCGCCGGTGGCGGGCGACGACGTGGCGACCACGCCCATCAACACGCCGCTCGCGAACATCCCGGTGCTCGCGAACGACAGCGACGTGGACGGCAACGCGCTGACCGTGACCCAGGCCACGGTCGACCCGGCGCTGGGCACGGTCACCCTCAATCCGGACGGCACGCTCAACTTCACGCCCGCCAACAATGTGACCGGCCCTGTGCAGATCACCTACACGGTGAGCGACGGCCAGGGCGGCACCGACACGGCGGTGCTCACGGTCAACATCGGCGCCAACACGCCGCCCGAGAGTGCGGACGCGACGGTCGACGGCACCGAAGACACGCCGGTCACGCTCACGACCGCCAACTTCGCCTTCACCGACGGCGATGCGGGCCAGAGCCTCGCGAGCGTGCGCATCGACACGCTGCCGCTCAACGGCACGCTGCTGCTCGATGGCATCGCGGTGACGGCCGGGCAGACCATCTCGGCGGCGGACATCGCGGCCGGGCGCCTGGGCTTCGCGCCGGGCGCGAACGGCAATGGCGCGGCGTATGCGAGCTTCACCTTCTCGGTGCAGGACTCGGGCGGCGCGTTCGATGCGACACCGAACACGCTCACGTTCAACATTGCCGCGGTCAACGACGCACCCGTGGCCAACCCCGACACGGTGGCCGCAACGGAAGACACGCCGCTGTCCAGCCCGATCGCGAACCTGCTGGGCAACGACACCGACGTGGAGGGCAACACGCTGACGCTGGACAGCGTGCAGGGCGCGGTCAACGGCACGGTCAGCATCGTGGGCGGCAACGTCGTCTTCACGCCGACGCCGAACTTCAACGGCACGGCCAGCTTCACCTACACGGTGAGCGATGGCAATGGCGGTACTTCCACCGCGACGGTGACGGTCAGTGTCGGCGCAGTCAACGATGCGCCGGTGGCGACCGACGACACAGCGACCACGCCAATCAACACACCGATCGCGAACATCCCGGTGCTCGCGAACGACACCGACGTGGATGGCGATGCGCTCTCGGTGACCAGTGCGACGGTGGACCCGGCGCTTGGCACGGTCACGGTCAATGCCAACGGCACGCTCAACTTCACGCCCGCGACGAATGTCACCGGCCCGGTGCAGATCACCTACACGGTGAGCGACGGGAAGGGCGGCACGGACACCGGCGTGCTCACCGTCAACATCGGCGCGAACACGCCGCCGCAAAGCGCAGACGCGACCGTCGCAGGCACGGAGGACACGTCCGTCACGCTGACGACCGCCAACTTCGCCTTCACCGACAGCGATGCGGGGCAGAGCCTCTCGGGCGTTCGCATCGACACGCTGCCGCTCAACGGCACGCTGCTGCTCAATGGCATCGCGGTGACTGCGGGGCAGACCATTTCGGCGGCGGACATCGCGGCCGGGCGCCTCAGCTTCGCGCCTGGCGCGAACGGCAACGGCGCAACGTACGCGAGCTTCACCTTCTCGGTGCAGGACTCGGGCGGCGCGTTCGACACGACACCGAACACGATCACCTTCAACATCGCCTCAGTGAACGACGTGCCGGTGGCCAACCCCGATACGGTGGCGGCGACCGAAGACACACCGCTGTCGATTTCGGTGGCGACCCTGCTTGGCAACGACACCGATGTGGAAGGCAACGCGCTGACGATCACCAGCGTGCAGGGCCCAGTCAACGGCACGGTGAGCCTCGTGGGCGGCAATGTCGTCTTCACGCCGGCGCCGAACTTCAACGGCACTGCCAGCTTCACCTACACGGTGAGCGACGGCAACGGCGGAACATCCACCGCGACCGTCACGGTCAACGTCGGCGCGGTCAACGATGCGCCCGTGGCCATCGACGATGTCGCGAGCACGCCGATCAACACGCCGTTGTCGGGCATTCCGGTGCTCGCCAACGACACCGACGTGGACGGCGACGCGCTCACCGTGACCGGCGCGACGGTGGACCCGGCACTCGGCACGGTGACAGTCAACCCCAACGGCACGCTGAACTTCACGCCGGCCGCCAACGTGACGGGGCCGGTGCAGATCGAATACACGGTCAGCGACGGCAAGGGCGGCACGGACACCGGCGTGCTCACGGTCAACATCGGCGCCAACACGCCGCCGCAGAGCGCGGACGCGACGGTCGGCGGCACCGAGGACACGCCGGTCACGCTCTCGCCCGCCAACTTCGCCTTCACCGATGCGGACGCTGGGCAGAGCCTGTCGAGCGTGCGCATCGACACGCTGCCGGTGAACGGCACGCTGTTGCTGAATGGCGTGGCGGTGACGGCCGGGCAGACCATCTCGGCCAGCGACATCGCCGCGGGGCGCCTCGGATTCGTGCCGGGTGCCAACGGCAACGGCGCGACCTATGCGAGCTTCACCTTCTCGGTGCAGGACTCGGGTGGCGCGTTCGATGCGACGCCGAACACGATCACCTTCAACATCGCGGCGGTCAACGACGTGCCGGTGGCCAATCCCGATACGGTGGCGGCGACCGAGGACACGCCGCTGTCGATCCCGGTGGCGAACCTGCTGGGCAACGACACCGACGTGGAAGGCAACTCGCTGACGATCACGAGCGTGCAGGGCGCCGTCAATGGCGCCGTGAGCCTCGTGGGCGGCAATGTCGTCTTCACGCCTACGGCGAATTTCAACGGTGCTGCGAGCTTCACGTACACGGTGAGCGACGGCAACGGCGGCACGTCCACCGCGACGGTGACGGTCAATGTCGGCGCGGTCAACGACGCGCCGGTGGCGGGCGACGATGTGGCGACCACGCCGATCAACACGCCGCTGGCGAACATTCCGGTGCTCGCGAACGACGCGGACGTGGACGGCGACGCGCTCAGCGTGACGGGCGCGACGGTGAATCCGGCGCTCGGCACCGTCACGGTCAATCCAAATGGCACGCTCAATTTCACGCCCGCCACCAACGTCTCGGGCCCGGTGCAGATCACCTACACGGTGAGCGACGGCAAGGGCGGCACGGACACCGCGGTGCTCACGGTCAACGTGGGCGCGAACACGCCGCCCGAGAGCGAGAGCGTGACGGTCAACGGCACCGAAGACACGACCGTCACCCTGACGACGGCCAACTTCATCTTCTTCGACACCGACGCGGGCCAGACGCTCGCGAACGTTCGCATCGACGCGCTGCCCGTGAACGGCACGCTGCTGTTCAACGGCGTGGCGGTGGCGGTGGGGCAGCTCGTCTCGGCCGCGGACATCGCGGCCGGGGCGCTCACCTTCGTGCCCGGCGCCAACGGCAACGGCGCGGCCTATGCGAGCCTTGCGTTCTCGGTGCAGGACTCGGGCGGCGCGTTCGACACGGCACCGAACACCATCACCTTCGACATCGCGGCGGTCAACGACACGCCGGTGGGCAACCCCGACAGCGTCGTCACCAACGAAGACACGCCGGCCACGGGCAACGTGCTGACCAACGACACGGACGTCGAAGGCGGGCCGCTCACGGTGACGCAGTTCGTCATCGGCGGCAACACCTTCACCGCGGGCCAGACGGCGACCATCGCGAACGTCGGCACGCTGGTGATCAACGGCGATGGCAGCTACTCCTTCACACCGGCCGCGAACTACAACGGACCAGTGCCGGTGGCGACGTATACCGTCACCGATGGCACAGCCACGGCCACCTCCACGCTGACCTTCAGCGTGACGGCGGTGGACGATGCGTTCACGGATGCCGACGAGTCCGTCAGCACGAACGAAGACACGCCGCTGAACGGCTCGGTGCTCACGGGCACGACGAGCGTGGACGGCGCGGTGACGGTCACGAACTTCACCGTCGCGGGCGACGGCACCACGTACACGGCGGGGCAAACCGCCAACATCGCCAACGTCGGCACGCTGGTCATCAACGCGAACGGCAGCTACACCTTCACGCCGGCAGCGAACTACAACGGCCCCGTGCCGGTGGTCACGTACAGCATGACCGACGGCTCGAGCGGCGACACCTCGACGCTGAACATCACGGTGGCGCCGGTGGACGATCCGTTCATCGACGCGAACGAAACCGCGAGCACGAACGAAGACACGCCGCTCACAGGTTCGGTGCTCACGGGCACCACGAGCGTGGACGGCCCCGTGACGGTCGCCAGCTTCAGCGTGGCCGGCGATGCCACTGTCTACACGGCAGGCCAGACCGCGACGATCGCGAACGTCGGAACGCTGGTGATCAACACCGACGGCACCTACACCTTCACGCCGGCCGCGAACTACAACGGCCCGGTGCCGCTGGTCACGTACAGCCTGACCGATGGATCGAGCACGGACACCTCCACGCTCGCCATCACCGTCGCGCCGGTGGACGATCCGTTCACCGACGCGAACGAAACCGTCAGCACGAACGAGGACACGACGCTCACCGGCTCGGTGCTGACCGGCACCACCAGCCCGGATGGCACCGTCACCGTGACCAGTTTCACGGTGGCGGGCAGCGCCACGGTGTACCTCGCGGGGCAGACGGCGACCATCGCGAACGTGGGCACGCTGGTGATCGCGGGCGACGGCAGCTACACCTTCACGCCTGTGACGAACTACAACGGCCCGGTGCCGCTCGTCACGTACAGCCTCACCGATGGATCGAGCGGCGACACCTCGACGCTCGCGATCACGGTCACGCCGGTGGACGATCCGTTCACGGATGCCGACGAAGCGGTGTCCACCAACGAGGACACGACGCTGACCGGCTCGGTGCTTACTGGCACCACGAGCGTCGACGGCCCGGTGACGGTCACGAGCTTCACGCTGGCGGGCAGCGCCACGGTGTACACCGCGGGCCAGACGGCGACCATCGCCAACGTGGGCACCCTGGTCATCAACGCCAACGGCACCTACACCTTCACCCCGGCCGCGAACTACAACGGCCCGGTCCCCGTGGCCACGTACAGCCTGACCGACGGATCGAGCACGGACACCTCCACGCTCACGATCACCGTCGCCCCGGTGGACGACGCATTCGCCGATGCCGACGAAACGGCTTCCACCAACGAAGACACGCCGCTGACCGGCTCCGTGCTCACGGGCACGACGAGCGTCGATGGCCCGGTGACGGTCACGGGCTTCAGCGTGGCCGGCGATGCCACGGTGTACACGGCGGGCCAGACCGCGACCATCGCGAACGTCGGCACGCTGGTGATTGGCCAGGACGGCAGCTACACCTTCACGCCCGCGACGAACTACAACGGCCCTGTGCCGGTGGTCACGTACAGCATGACCGATGGGTCGAGCACCGACACCTCGACGCTGACCCTCACCGTCGCGCCGGTGGTCGATGGCTTCGCCGATGCCGACGAAGTTGCCGCCACCAATGAAGACACGACGCTCACCGGCTCGGTGCTGACGGGCACGACCAGCCCGGATGGCACAGTGAGGGTGACCAGCTTCACCGTGGCTGGCAGCGCCACGGTCTACCTCGCGGGCCAGACGGCGACGATCGCGAACGTCGGCACCTTGGCGATCGGCGCGGACGGCAGCTACACCTTCACGCCCGCGACGAACTACAACGGCGCGGTACCGCTCGTCACGTACAGCCTCACCGATGGGTCGAGCTCGGACACGTCCACGCTCACGATCACCGTCGCGCCGGTGGACGATCCGTTCACCGATGCCGACGAGGCGGTGTCCACCAATGAGGACACGACGCTCACCGGCTCGGTGCTCACTGGCACCACGAGCGTCGACGGCCCGGTGACGGTCACGAGCTTCACGCTGGCGGGCAGCGCCACGGTGTACACCGCGGGCCAGACGGCGACCATCGCCAACGTGGGCACCCTGGTCATCAACGCCAACGGCACCTACACCTTCACCCCGGCCGCGAACTACAACGGCCCGGTCCCCGTGGCCACGTACAGCCTGACCGACGGATCGAGCACGGACACCTCCACGCTCACGATCACCGTCGCGCCGGTGGACGATCCGTTCACCGATGCCGACGAGGCAGCCACGACGAACGAAGACACGACGCTGACCGGCTCGGTGCTGACCGGCACGACCAGCCCGGATGGCAACGTGACGGTCACCAGCTTCACGCTGGCCGGCAGCGCCACCGTGTACGCCGCGGGCCAGACCGCGACCATCGCGAACGTCGGCACGTTGATCATCAGCGCCGACGGCAGCTACACCTTCACGCCGGCCACGAACTACAACGGCCCGGTGCCGGTCGCCACGTACAGCATGACCGACGGATCGAGCACGGACACATCCACGCTCACCCTCACCGTCGCGCCGGTGGTCGATGGCTTCACCGATGCCGACGAAGTTGCCGCCACCAATGAAGACACGACGCTCACCGGCTCGGTGCTGACCGGAACGGCGAGCCCGGATGGCACCGTCAGGGTGACCAGCTTCACCGTGGCTGGCAGCGCCACGGTCTACCTCGCGGGCCAGACGGCGACGATCGCCAACGTCGGCACCTTGGTGATCGGCGCGGACGGCAGCTACACCTTCACGCCCGCGACGAACTACAACGGCGCCGTGCCGCTCGTCACGTACAGCCTCACCGATGGGTCGAGCACGGACACGTCCACGCTCGCCATCACCGTGGCCCCGGTGGACGATCCGTTCACCGACGCGAACGAAACCGTCACGACGAACGAGGACACGACGCTCACCGGCTCCGTGCTCACGGGCACGACGAGCGTGGACGGCCCGGTCACCGTCACGGGCTTCAGCATCGCAGGCGACGCCACGGTCTACACCGCAGGCCAGACCGCGACGATCACGGGCGTGGGCACGCTGGTTATCAGCGCCAACGGCAACTACACCTTCACGCCCGCTGCCAACTACAACGGCCCGGTCCCGGTGGTCACGTACAGCATGACCGACGGCTCGAGCACG
The DNA here is from genome assembly GCF_979257995.1 of Variovorax sp. AC194. NCBI lineage: Bacteria > Pseudomonadati > Pseudomonadota > Betaproteobacteria > Burkholderiales > Comamonadaceae > Variovorax > Variovorax sp. AC194. The sequence continues at coordinate 2,490,591 of NZ_OZ409823.1, forward strand.
GACACCTCCGCGCTCACGATCACCGTCGCGCCCGTGGACGACGCCTTCACCGACGCCGACGAAACGGCCACCACGAACGAAGACACGCCGCTGAACGGCTCGGTGCTCACGGGCACCACGAGCGTGGATGGACCGGTGAGCGTGACCGGCTTCACCGTGGCGGGCGACGCCACGGCCTACACGGCCGGCCAGACCGCGAACATCGCAGGCGTCGGCACGCTGGTGATCAACGCGAACGGCAGCTACACCTTCACCCCGGCCGCCAATTACAACGGGCCTGTGCCGGTGGTCACGTACAGCCTGACCGACGGCTCCAGCGCCGACACCTCGACGCTCGCGATCACCGTCGCGCCCGTGGACGACGCCTTCGCCGATGCGAACGAAACCGCGAACACCAACGAAGACACGCCGCTCACCGGCTCGGTGCTCACCGGCACCACGAGCGTGGACGGCCCCGTCACGGTCGCAGGCTTCACGGTGGCGGGCGACGGCGCGACCTACACGGCCGGCCAGACCGCCACCATCGCCGGCATCGGCACGCTGGTGATCAACGGCAACGGCAGCTACACCTTCACGCCGGCCGCCAACTACAACGGCCCGGTCCCGCTGGTCACCTACAGCATGACCGACGGCTCCAGCACCGACACCTCGACGCTGACCCTCACCGTCGATGCCGTGAACGACGCGCCCGTCGCCGGCGACGACACCGCCAGCACGCCGATCAACACGCCGCTCACCGGCATCCCGGTGCTGGGCAACGACACCGATGCCGACGGCGACACGCTCACCGTGACCGGCGCCACCGTCGCCCCGGGCCTCGGCACAGTCAACGTGAACCCGGACGGCACGATCGATTTCACGCCCGCCGCCGGCGTGACCGGCCAGGTGCAGATCACCTACACCGTGAGCGACGGCAAGGGCGGCACCGACACCGCGGTGCTGACCGTCACCGTGGGCAACAACACGCCGCCCGAGGGCGCGGACGCCACGGCGAACGGCACCGAGGACACGCCGCTCGTGCTAACGCCCGCGAACTTCCCGTTCACCGACCCCGACGCGGGCCAGGGGCTGGCCGCGGTGCGCATCGATGCGCTGCCGGCCAACGGCACGCTGCTGCTGAACGGCGTGGCGGTGAGCGCGGGCCAGCTGGTCTCGGCGGCCGACATCGCGGCCGGCCGGCTCACCTTCGTGCCGGGCGCCAACGGCAACGGCACGGGCTACGCGAGCCTGCGCTTCACGGTGCAGGACACGGCCGGCGCGTTCGACGCCGCGCCCAACACGCTGCGCCTGGACATCGCGCCGGTCAACGACGCGCCCGTGCTCGTCGCGCCGCCCACCGGCACCGTCACCGCCGAAGACACGCCGCTCGCCGGCACGGTGCAGGCGGCCGACCCCGACGGCGATGCGCTCGGCTACACGGTCACCCAGGGGCCGGCGCACGGCACGCTGGTGATCAATCCCGACGGCAGCTACGTCTACACGCCGGCGCGCGATTTCAACGGCGCCGACAGCTTCACCGTCGAGGTCTCGGACGGCCGCGGCGGCACGCTCGTGGTGACCGTGCCGGTCAGCGTCACGCCGGTGAACGACGCGCCGGTCGCGCGGCCCGATGCGGCCATCGCGCCGGCCGGCGCCGCCGTGACCATCGACGTGCTGGGCAACGACACCGATGCCGACGGCGATGCGCTCACCGTGCGCGCCATCGACGGCGTGGCGATCGCGCCGGGCGGCTCGGTGGCGGTGGAGGGCGGGCGCGTCACGCTCAACGCGAACGGCACGCTCACCTTCGTGCCGAACGCGGGCTTCACCGGCACGCCGAGCTTCTCGTACACCGTGGCCGACAGCGCGGGCGCCGAGGCGACCGGCACCGTGGGCCTCGTGGTCACGGCCGCCCCCGCGCCGGTGCCACCGGCGACTTCTGGCGGCGCGGACGTGGAGCAACTCCTGGCCACGGGTCAGCCGATCTGGCTGCAAGGCGGCCGCGACCCGCGCGGCGAAGCAGACCCGAAGGACCGGGGCCTCCGCCCGATGTACGCGCCGGCGCACATCATCGAGGCGGTCAACGGCATCCGCTCGCTGCACGGCACCGCCGCGCTCGATGCGCAGCAGCCGGTGCGCTCGGCGGTGGACGGCATCCGCACGCTCGACGGCACCAAGCCGCTCGACACGGCCACGCCGATCCTCGACCTGGCCGAGCACCTGCAACAGCGCTTCCAGCTGCGCGATCCGGTGCAGGCGCTGTTCACCGCGCAGGCCGATGCCCGCATCCTGGACGCCACGCGCGCCGGCAACGATGTCGTGCTCTCCGGTGAGCGCGCGGCCAACGACAGCGATGCGCCGGTGCCCGCAGATGCCACGCGCGCGGTGCCGTCAGCGTCCAGGGGCGCGGCGATGCTGCAGCTGGACGTCGATGCGCTGACCTTCAGCGAGCAGATCGCCTTCCACGTGGGCCAGTCCTTCGCCGAGACCGACCAGCTGGCCGCCGCGCTGCGCACGCAGATTCCTCCCGTACCCGTCAATCCCTGACACCTTGAAACAAGAAAGAGAAAGATGTTTGAGATGCCATCGAATCGACCAGCAACCCGCGCGCCATCGCGTTCGCTTTCCCGCTCAGGCGCGCGCGTTCGCCTGCCCGCCGTCTCGACGCTGTGCACCGCCGCGGTCGCCGCGCTGCTGGCCGGCTGCAGCGTGACGCCCGAGCCCTTCACGCAGGACCAGCTGCGCCTGCGCGTGGACCGCAACGTGGCCAGCCTCACCGCGAACCAGGAGCCGGTGGCCGGCGAGGTCAGCCTGTACGAGGCCATGGCGCGCGCGCTGAAATACAACCTCGACTACAAGGTCGCGATGATGGAAGAGGCGGTGCGCGGCCAGGAGCTGGACCGCACGCGCTTCGACATGCTGCCGCAGCTGGTGGCCAACGCCGGCTACAACTCGCGCAGCAACGACAGCGGCGCGAGCAGCCGGTCTCTGCTGAGCGGTCGCCAGTCGCTGGAGCCCTCGACCTCGGTGGAGCGCCAGACCACCGCGGCCGACCTGAGCCTGAGCTGGGACGTGCTCGACTTCGGCGTCTCGTACGCCCGCGCGCGGCAGGCCGCGGACCAGCGCCTCATCTCGCTGGAGAGCCGCCGCAAGGTGGCCACCCGCATGGTGGAAGACGTGCGCACCGCCTACTGGCGCGCCGTGAGCGCCGAGCGGCTGATCGCCAAGCTCGTGCAGCTCTCGGGCGACGTCACCTCGGCGCTGGGCGACTCGGAAGAAATCGCGCGCCGCCGCACCGCGAGCCCGCTGGCCGCGCTCACCTACCAGCGCGACCTGATCGACGTGGAGCGCCAGATCCAGGCGCTGCAGCGCGAGCTGGTGATCGCCAAGGCGCAGCTCGCCGCGCTCATGAACCTCGCGCCGGGCACCGACTTCAAGCTCGCGCTGCCGGTGCGCACGGCCATCTCGACCGACTTCTGCCTCTCGGGCGAAGCGATGATCCGCACCGCGCTGGAAAACCGCTCGGAGCTGCGCGACATCGCCTACCGCCTTCGCATCAACGAGCGCGACGGCACGGTGGCATTGCTGCGCAACCTGCCGAGCCTGCGCGCCTTCATCGGCACCAACTACGACTCCAACAGCTTCCTCTACAACAGCAACTGGTCGGGCGTGGGCGTGCGCGCGAGCTGGAACCTCTTGAGCGTGTTCCGCTACCCGGCCGACAAGCGCGTGATCGAGGCGCAGACCGACTGGCTGGGCGAGCGCGAACGCGCGCTCACCATGGCCGTGATGACGCAGGTGCATGTGAGCCGCGCGCAGTTCGCCTTCGCGCGCCAGTCGCTCATAACGGCCAGCCGCTACTCGCAGGTGCAGACGGGCATCAACGACCAGATCCGCTCGGCCTTCAAGGCGAAGCAGGAGAGCCGCCAGCGCCTGATCCGCGAGGAGATGAACGGGCTGCTGGCCGAGGTGCGCTACGACCTCGCGTATGCGGACATGCAGAACGCCTTCGCGAACGTCTACAGCTCGATCGGCCTCGATAGCTTCACGCCCGAGGTGAGCAGCCGCGATTCGGTGAAGGACCTGGCCGGCGGCCTGCAGCGGCTCTGGCAGAGCCGGCAGGACGTGACCGGGGCCGCCAGCGCCGCCAGTGCCACCGCCTGCACGGCCAGTTCATGACATGAGCGAAGAACGCGACGCCCCATCGAATCCGCGGCCGGCGGGCGTGCCCGTGCGCACGCTGGTCATCGGCGCGGCCTTCGTGGTCGCGCTGGCGGCGATCGCCTGGGGGTACCTGGGAGGCGAGAGGAAACGCAATGCGCCGTCGGCGGCACCGGTGTCCGCACCGGCACCGGCACCTGCACCTGCACCTGCACCTGCACCGGTGGCCGCGGCTCCGGCAGCGCCTGCCTCGGCGCCCGCATCGGCATCCACGCCCACATTCACGCCATCGGCCGACGTCGCCGCGGTGCTGCCCGCCGGCGCCGCCACGCCCCGGCCCGACGCCACCGCCGTGCGCGGCGTGATCAAGCCCAAGGACGAGGTGCTGTTCTCCGCCAAGATCGCCGGGCGCATCGCGCAGATGCCCTACCGCGAGGGCGAGCGCTTCCAGAAGGGCGTGGTGCTCGTGGCCTTCGACTGCACGCGCATCCGCGCCGAGGCCAATGCGGCCTGGGCCGCCAACCGCGCGAGCAACCAGGTGCTGCGCCAGAGCCAGGAGCTGGACAAGTACAACGCCATCGGCAAGACCGACGTGCAGATCGCCAAGGCCAAGGCCGAGCAGAGCGGCGCCGAGGCCGGCGCGCTCGAGGCGCAGATGCGCGACTGCACCATCACCGCGCCGTTCTCGGGCATCGTGGTGGAGAACATCTCGCACCTGCACGAGAACGCGGCGGCGGGCAAGGAACTGACGCGCGTGCTCAACGACAGCGAGCTGGAGATGCACCTCATCGCGCCCTCGGCGTGGCTCAGCTGGCTGCAACCGGGCAGCCCCTTCCGCTTTCGCATCGACGAGACCGCGCGAAGCTACGAGGGCAAGGTCGCGCGGCTGGGCGCCTCGGTCGATCCGGTGAGCCAGACGGTGCGCGTGGTCGGCGTCTTCACGGGCAACCGCGACAACGTGCTGCCCGGCATGAGCGGCAGCGCCGAGTTTCCGCAGAACCCCGCGCTGCAATCGAACGCGAACGCGAACGCAAACGCAAACGCGAACGCGCAGGGCAAGCCATGACGCCGGTGCCCAAGGACGGACAGCAGGGCGCCCGCGTGGTGGACGCCACGCCGCGCTTTCGCGACGGCACGCTGGTGCTGCTCGAGCTCGAAGCGGAGATCCGGCGGCAGCAGACCGAGAAGGAGCTGCTCTTTCACCTGCTCAACGAGACCAAGCGCATCCTGCCGTTCCGCCAGGCCTTCGCGCTGCGCCGGCGCCATGCGGACGCGGGCTTCCAAGTGACGGGCGTCTCCAGCCTCGCCGCGGTGGACCGCAACGTGCCGCTCATCCGCTGGATCGAGCGCGTGGTCGCGAGCCTGCCCCCGGAGGCATCGCGCACCGACCAGCCGCTGGCCTTCGGCCGCGAGGCGTATGTGGATGCCGACGACCGCGATGCGGCCAGCTATCCGTTCGGGCATGCGCTGTGGCTGCCGATGCGCCTGCACGAAGGCCAGGCGCTGGGCGGCGCGCTGCTGTTCGCGGGCGAGCCGTGGACCGAGCCGCAGCAAAAGATCGCCGCGCGGCTGGCCGAAACCTATTCGCACGCCTGGGGCGCGCTGGCCGGGCCGCAGCGCGCATGGCAGCGCTGGCGCTTCGACCGCAAGACGCGCTGGCTCGTGGCCGCGGCGCTGCTGCTGGCCTGCATCTTTCCGGTGTCGATGAGCGCGCTCGCGCCGATGGAGGTGGCCGCGGCCGATCCGTCGGTGATCGCCGCGCCGCTGACCGGCGTGGTGGCCGAAATTCTCGTGCCGCCCAACTCGCCGGTGAAGGCCGGCCAGCCGATCCTGCGCTTCGAGGACACCAAGCTGCGCAACGAACTGGAGCTCGCGCAGCGCAAGATGCAGGTGGCCACCGCGCGCTTCGCGAGCACCTCGCAGGCGGCCATCGACAGCGCCGATGCCAACCGCGAAGTGGCCATCAACAAGGCCGAGCTGGAGCTGGCCACCGCGCAGTTCGACTACGCGCGCGACCTCATGGCCAAGTCGGTGCTGAGCGCACCGGTCGATGGCATCGCGGTGTATTCGGACCGCCGCGACTGGCAGGGCCGGCCGGTGGAAACGGGCCAGCAGATCATGAAAATCGCGAACCCCGAGCGCATCGAGTTCAGCATCTTCCTGCCGGTGCAGGACAGCCTCCTGATCGAGGACGGCGCGCGCGTGAAGATCTACCTGGACAGCGACCCGCTGCGGCCCATCGACGCGCAGCTGCTGCGCGCCGGCTACCAGGCCGAGAAGACCGAGAACAACAACCTGGCCTTTCGCCTCGTGGCCCGCGCCGACGACGGCGCGGCGCTGAAGAACCTGCGCATCGGCACGCGCGGCACCGCGCAGGTGTACGGCGGCAAGGTGCCGCTTCTCTTCTATGTGCTGCGCAGGCCGATCACGGTGCTGCGGCAGACCGTGGGCTGGTAGCGGAGCGGGCGATGGGCATCGAGGAACTCATGCCGGGACCGGTGCCGCAGCCGGCACCGCAAGGGGCACCTTCACCGCCGGGCGACCTGCCCGACGATGCGTACCTGCCCGAGCTGCGCGAGGAGTTGCGCTTCGACCGCAGTTCGCCGCTGCTGGACGGCGCGCCCAGCTGGAGCATCTTCGACCCCGTGCGGCACGCCTACTTCCAGATCGGCCAGGCCGAACTCGCGATGCTGTCCGCCTGGCGCGGCGGCACCGTCAAGGAGATGCGGCGGCTCTTCGTGCAGCAGCAGGGCGCCGAGCCCGACCCGGGCGCCATCAAGGCGCTGCTGCAGTTCCTGCTGGCCAACAGCCTCGTGCGCGCGCCGCTGGGCGATGCGGTGAAAAGCCTGCACGCGCAGGCCCAGGCGCACAAGCAATCGTGGTGGCAGTGGCTGCTGCACCATTACCTCTTCATCCGCGTGCCGCTGGTGAAGCCCGACCGGTTCTTGAAGCGCACGGTGCACTGGGTGGCGCCGCTCTTCACGCGCACCTTCGTGTTCTGCATCGTGCTCACGGGTCTCGTGGGGCTGTACTTCGTGTCGCGGCAGTGGGACGAATTCCTGCACACCTTTCCGTACTTCTTCTCGCTCAAGGGGCTGGCGGTGTACGGGCTGAGCCTGGCCTTCACCAAGACGCTGCACGAGCTGGGCCACGCCTACACGGCCACCCGCTACGGCTGCCGCGTGCCGACGATGGGCGTGTCGTTCCTGGTGATGGTGCCGGTGCTCTACACCGACACCACCGATACCTGGAAGCTGCGCTCGCGGAAGGAACGGCTTCTGGTCGACGGCGCGGGCGTGATCACCGAGCTGTGCCTGGCGAGCATCGCGACGCTGTTGTGGGCGTTCCTTCCCGACGGGCCGGTGCGCAGCGCCGCCTTCGTGATCGCCACCACCAGCTGGATCAGCACGCTGGCGATCAACCTGAGCCCGTTCATGCGCTTCGACGGCTACTACTTCATGTCGGACATGCTGGGCGTGCCCAACCTGAGCAGCCGCTCGCAGGCCTTCGGGCAATGGAAGATGCGCGAGTGGCTCTTTGGCCTGGGCGCCCCGATGCCCGAGCCGGTGACGCCGCGCGTCGCGCGCATGTTCGCGTTCTTCGCCTGGGCCACCTGGCTCTACCGGCTTTTCCTGTTCCTGGGCATCGCCCTGGTCGTCTATCACTTCTTCTTCAAGGCGGCGGGCATCTTCCTGTTCGCGGTCGAGATCTGCTGGTTCATCGTCATGCCCATCTGGCGCGAAATCAAACATTGGTGGGCAATGCGCGGCGCGATCGCGCGCAAGCCGCGCAGCGTGCTGACGTTCTCGATGCTGGCGATCGCGCTCATCGCGGTGTTCCTGCCGCTGGACCTGAGCGTGAAGGTGCCGGCCGTGCTGGGCGCCACGCGCGAGGAGCCGATCTTCGCGCCCGAGGCCTCGCAGATCGCCGAGCTGCATGTGCGGCCGGGCGCGCAGGTGCGCGAGGGGCAGGTGCTTGTCACGCTGCATTCGCCGATGCTCGAGCAGGAGCAGCGCGAGGCGCGGATTCGCCTCGCATTGCTGCAGGCGCGGCTCGCGCGCTCGGTGGCCGACCGCATCGACCGCGCGCAGACGCAGGAGCTGCTGCGCGGCGTGGTCGCCGAGCAGGAGAACCTGAGCGGCCTGGCCAAGCGCCGCGCGCTGCTGCAGGTGAAGGCGCCGTTCGCGGGCATCGCGGTGGACTTGGACGCCGAGCTGCATGCGTCGCGCTGGATCACCGGCAAGCAACTGCTGGCGCGCATCGTCGACGAGCGCGGCGCGCAGGACCTGCGCGGCTACGTCGAGGGCCAGCACGCCTGGCGGCTGCGCGACGGCGCTGAGGGCCGCTTCGTGCCCGACGATCCGCGGCAGGCCAGCTTCAAGGTGGCGCTGGTGGGCGTGTCGGCCGTGGCCGCGGAAGACATCGACTCGGCCTACCTGCAGTCGGTGAACGGCGGGCCGATCGCGGTCAACGTGACGGACAAGGGCAAGGCCGTGCCGAACCTGAGCCAGTACCCGCTGCTGATGCGCCCGGTGCGTGCCGAGCGTGATGACGGCGCGCACGCCCAGCAGATTCAGCAGATCGTGCGCGGCGTGGTGACGATGGATGCGCGCGGCGAGAGCCTGTTCGCGAAGGTGGCGCGTCAGGTGCTGCGCGTGCTGGCCAGGGAAAGCGGGCTCTGATCCAGCGCTTGCGGCGCCGTGCCCGTGTGGCGCGCGCGGCGCGTGAGCCCGAACAGCGGCCGCAGCCAGCGCACGCGGCGCACGAGCCCGTCGGTCAGCAGCCAGCAGCCGCCGATGGTGGCCGCCAGGATCAGCGTGGGCTCCAGCACCGGGCCCAGCGCCAGCGGCGCGAGCCAGACGACGGCCACGATGATCAGCGTCTGGTGCAGCACGTACCACGGGTACACCGACTCGTTGGCCCAGCGCAGCCACGGCCACGGGTGGTTCAGGTGGCGGTGGCCGTGGCCCAGGATCGTCGCGATGGCCAGCCACATGTAGGTGGTGCGCAGCAGGTCCATGACGAGGCCCGGCGCCGAGCCCCTGGCGCCGATGCGCAGCGCGATGAACGCGCCGATCGCCGCCACGGCCAGCACCAGCGACACCCGGCGCAGGCGCTCCAGCTCCTTCCAGATGCCCGTGTCCACGCCCATCCAGTAGCCGTAGAGAAACACGGTGAGGTAGATGGCGTGCAGGTAGAAATCGCGCACGAGGTTATGCGTGGGCGGGAAGTGCGGGGCGAGCAGCGCCGTCCACGCCAGCAGCGGCAGCACCGGCAGCAGCAGCAATTTCCAGCCGCGCAGCGCGTTGAAGCGGCGGCGCACCCACTGGCCGGCCGGCGATTGCCACAGCGGCAGCGTCAGCGCAACCAGCGCGGTGTACGCAAAGAGGTAGGGCAGGTACCAGAGGTGGTTCCAGGTCATGCCGAACTCCGCGCCGTCGAAGGCGCGCCTGGGCCACGGCTCGGCCATCGACAGGTAGCGCAGCAGGAAAGCGCCCAAGCCCGGCGCGACCAGCCCGTTGGCCACGCCCTGCGCGTAGGCCTGGTACGGCACGATCACCATCATTCCGAACACCAGCGGCAGCATCAGCCGGGCGCCGCGGCTGCGCAGCAACGCGCCGGTGCCCTGGTGGCGCGCGAGAAAGCCGAGCGACACGCCGGAGATCAAGAACACCAGGTCCATGCGCCAGAGGTTCAGCACCCGCATCGGCCACTGCAGCCATTCGGCCGCGTGCGGGCTTTTCAGGTGCCAGGGCCAGTCGGCCACGTAGTACATGGCCACGTGATAGAGGATGACGAAGAGGAAGGCGAGGGCGCGCAGCGCATCGATGTCGTGGCGCCGGTGGCCGTCGGAGAGCGGCGGCTGGGAAGTCGGGAGGTTCATTTCGGGGGTCCTCGAAACAGGGAAAGAGCGGCCATCGTGTGGCCCGGCCCTGCCCGGCGGGGCGCCCGCGGGACGGATGGCCCGGGCTTTGTGACGAGCGGTGGCCCCGGTGGGACGAAATTCGCCCCCGCGCCGCGCGGATGGCGAGAATCCCGGGCATGAACGCGTCCCACCGGAACCTGTACGAGCGCTACGAACCCATCCGCCGCTACGTGGAAGCGGGCTTCTGGATCGTGCTCATGGCGCTGCAAGCGGTGTTCAGCACCATGGTCGCGGTGGTCGATGCCCGCAACCGCGCCGTGCCGCGCGCGACATGGGAAATCGTCACCTGGGAGGGATCGAGCCACCTCGTGCTGCTGATGCTGATCCCGGTGTTCGTGGCCATCGAGCGCCGGCTGGCGCCGCTCATGGCCGGGCGCTGGGTGCGCTTCGTGGCCGGGCACTTGCTGGCCAGCGTGGCCATCAGCCTGGTGCACGTGGCGGGCATGTTCGCGGTGCGCTCGCTGGTCTACGCCCTGGCCGGCGGCCGCTACGAATTCGGCGGCTGGACCGGCCAGTGGGGCTACGAGTACCTGAAGGACGTGCGGGTCTACGTCTCGATCGTCTTCGGGATCTGGGCGTACCGGCTCTTCATGCTGCGCTTGCAGGGCGAGGCGCGAGTGCTCGATGCGCCGGAGGCGGGGGTGTCCGATCCGCCTGAAGTGCCGCCACCTCCACCAGTGCCATCACCCCCTGCCGACGACGCACCCCCTGCGCCCGAAGAACCGCCTCCGCCGCCACCACCCCCGCCGGCGCGGCCGGAGCGTTTTCTGGTGCGCAAGCTGCGCCGCGAATTCCTGATCGCCGCCACCGACATCGACTGGCTCCAGGCCGAGGGCAACTACGTCGGCCTGCACGTCAACGGCCACGACTACCTGCTGCGCGCCACGCTCACCGATTTCCTCGCCCAACTGGACCCCGCCCGGTTCGTGCGCGTGCACCGAAGCCATGCGGTGAACCTCGCGCGCATCAAGGAAATCGAGCCACTGGACGGCGGCGATGCCCGCCTGCACATGCACGACGGCACGACCGTGCCCTGTAGCCGCAGGTACCGCGACGCGCTGCGGGCCGGCGCGGGCTCGACCGGCTGAAAAAGCAGCCTGTTCCGGTGCGTGGACGCGCCGTTATGGCCCGTTTCGCACCATCAAAGAGCCTTCAGGCACCATTTTTGCTTCCTTGCACCATCGCGCCGGGCAATCTGGCTGCGATGCACCAATTCAAACCAAAAACTGCAAGAAGCTCCCATGGACGCACTCAAACAGGGCGCAGATGCGCTGTTCATCCTTCTCGGCGCCATCATGGTGTTGGCCATGCATGCCGGTTTCGCCTTCCTGGAACTGGGCACCGTGCGCAAGAAGAACCAGGTCAATGCGCTGGTGAAGATCCTGGTCGACTTCTCGGTCTCGACCATCGTGTATTTCCTCGTGGGCTACGGCGTGGCCTACGGCACCCACTTCTTCGTGGGCGCCACGGAGCTCGCGGCCAGGAGCGGCTACGAGCTGGTGAAGTTCTTCTTCCTGCTGACCTTCGCCGCGGCCATTCCGGCCATCATTTCGGGCGGCATCGCCGAGCGTGCCAAGTTCTGGCCGCAGCTCATCGCCACGGCGGTGATCGTGGGGGTGGTGTATCCGCTTTTCGAGGGCATCGCGTGGAACAAGGCCTTCGGCATCCAGGCGTGGATCGCCTCGGTCACGGGCCACGAGTTCCATGACTTCGCGGGCTCGGTGGTGGTGCACGCGGTGGGCGGCTGGCTGGCGCTGCCGGCGGTCATCCTTTTGGGCGCGCGGCGCAACCGCTACCGTGGCGACGGCTCGCTGAGCGCGCATCCGCCCTCGAACATTCCGTTCCTCGCGCTCGGGGCGTGGGTGCTGTGCGTGGGCTGGTTCGGCTTCAACGTGATGAGCGCGCAGAGCATCGACAAGATCTCGGGCCTGGTGGCCGTCAACTCGCTCATGGCGATGGTGGGCGGCACGCTGGTGGCGCTGGCCATGGGCAAGAACGACCCGGGCTTCGTCTACAACGGCCCGCTCGCGGGGCTGGTGGCCGTGTGCGCCGGCTCCGACCTCATGCACCCGCTGGGCGCGCTGGTGGTGGGCGGCGTGGCGGGCGCGATCTTCGTCTTCATGTTCACGCTCACGCAGAACAAATGGAAGATCGACGACGTGCTGGGCGTCTGGCCGCTGCACGGCCTGTGCGGCACCTGGGGCGGCATCGCGGCGGGCATCTTCGGCACGCAGGCGCTGGGTGGCATCGGCGGGGTGAACGTGTGGGCGCAGCTCATGGGCACGTTGATGGGCGTGGTGTGGGCGGCCCTGGCGGGCGCGGCGGTGTACGGCGTGCTCAAGGCCACGATGGGCCTGCGCCTCACGCAAGAAGAGGAATACGACGGCGCCGACCTGTCGATCCACCACATCTCGGCCACGCCGGAGCGCGAAGTGAACTGGTGACCGCGCCAAAAGAGAGAGATAGCGCGCGCGGGGTTTGGGCTATTCTTCGCCCCCTCTAAGACAAGCCGGAGAAGGAAGACCCATGACCCACATGACCCACCCCACCCACTGGCTGCGCCGCGGCCTCGCCGCACTGGCAAGCAGCGTGCTGATGCTTTCGTTCGCGGCGCACGCCGGCGCCCCCCAGATCAAGACCCAGGCCCCGGGCTTCTACCGCATGATGCTCGGCGACTTCGAGGTCACCGCGCTCTTCGACGGCACCATCGAGCTGGAGGTCAAGAAGCTCCTGACCAACACCACGCAGGCGCAGGTCGGCAAGCTGCTGGACCGCTCCTTCAAGAAGGACCTGGTGCCCACCTCGGTGAACAGTTATCTGGTGAACACCGGCAGCAAGCTGGTGCTGATCGACACCGGCGCCGGCTCGCTCTTCGGCCCCACGCTGGGCAACCTGCGCAACAACCTGCTGGCCTCCGGCTACAAGCCCGAGCAGATCGACGACGTGTTCATCACCCACATGCACGGCGACCACGTGGGCGGCCTGATCGTCGACGGCAAGCTGGCCTTTCCCAACGCCACGATCCACGCCGGCCAGGAAGACGCCGACTTCTGGCTCAGCAAGGCCAACCTGGAGAAGGCCACGCCCGAGATGAAGGGCTTCTTCCAGGGCGCGCAGGCGTCGCTGAACCCCTACGTCGAGGCCGGCAAGTTCGCGCCCCTGAAGGAGGGCGCCGACCTCGTGCCCGGCATCAAGGCCGTGGCCGCCCACGGCCACACGCCCGGCCACAACACCTACGTGCTCGAGTCCAAGGGCCAGAAGCTCGTGCTGTGGGGCGACCTGATGCACGTGGCCGCGGTGCAGTTCGTGCAGCCGCAGGTGACCATCTCGTTCGACACCGATTCCAAGACCGCCGCGGCCGAGCGCAAGAAGGCGTATGCCGACGCGGCCAAGGGGCGGTACCTCGTGGGCAGCGCGCACCTGCCGTTCCCGGGGCTGGGGCGCATCCGGGCCGAAGGGTCGGGGTATGTGTGGGTGCCTGTGGATTACCAGCAGGTGCGCTGAGGCTCCCTTCGAGTTTGATTCGACCGAATCGAACTCGACACCCGGTCATGGCGCCCGGAGCGCGGATTCGTCGGCTGTAGCAAACTCGCCCGACCGCATCGCTCCAACGCCCACAGCCCCCATGACCCAATCTCCCCCCGCCCTCGAAGTCCTCCCCCGCGACCTCTCCGCCTACCGCCAAGGCAACGTCGGCATCGACTACGTGCACCGCTTCGAGTCCGGCAAGCCCGGACCGCACGTGCTGATCAATGCGCTCACGCACGGCAACGAAATCTGCGGCATGACCGCCGCCACCCATCTGCTGGACAACGGCGTGCGCCCCAGGATCGGCACGCTCACCGTGGCCTTCGCCAACATCGACGCCTACGAGTCGTTCAAGGAAGAGTCCCCCTACGACAGCCGCCAGATCGTGCACAACCTGAACCGCATCTGGTCGCCCGAGTGGCTGGACGGCGCCGAGGACAGCCCCGAGCTGCGCCGCGCGCGCATCCTGCGGCCGGTGGTGGACGCGGCCGACCACATCCTGGACATCCATTCGACCAGCCAGCCCGTCGTGCCCTTCTGGGTCTACCCGGCGTTCGAGCGCAACGCCCAGGTGGCGCTGGCCATCGGCCGTCCGTCGGTGCACCTGGTGATGCCCGACGGCCTGGGCTCGGGCACGCCGCTGATCCAGTACGGCAGCCACGGCGGCCCCGACGGCAAGGGCGTGGCGATGGTGGTCGAGTGCGGCCAGCACTTTTTGCGCTCTGCGTCGGTGCTGGCGACCGCGGTCACCTACGACTTCCTCGCGTACTTCGGACTCGTCGACAAGGACCCGGCCACGCCCGCACCCGAGCCGCAGCGCCGCTTTCAGCTGCTGCAGACGCACGTCATCAAGTCGGAGGACTTCGCGTTCGTGCGGCCGCTGATCGGCTTCGAGACCTTCGCCAAGGACGAGCTGATCGCGACCAACGGCCCGGACGAGATCCGCGCGCCGTGCGACGACTGCACGATCTTCATGCCCGCGCAGCGCGTGATCGTGGGGCGCGAGGCGCTGTATCTGACCAAGCCGATCTGATGGCGAGCGCCGCGCCCGCCCTGAGCCGCTGGCGCGTGGCGGGCTTGGTCTTCGTCTTCCTGTGGTTCGCCATCGGCGGCGTTGCGCACTTCGCGCTGACCGAGACCGAGATGCGCATCGTGCCGCCATACATCCCCTGGCCGCGCGCGGCCGTGCTGGTGAGCGGCGTGTTCGAGCTGCTGGGCGCGGCCGGCCTGCTGTGGCGGCCGACGCGGCGCGCTGCGGGCATCGGTCTCTTCTTGCTGACGCTGGCCGTGACGCCCGCGCATTTCTACATGCTGCAGCGGCCGGAGCTTTTTCCGAGCGTGCCGTATTGGGCGCTGGTGGTGCGGCTGCCGGTGCAGGTGGCGCTGCTGGCGCTCATCGCGTGGAGCACGTCGGCGTGGCCGAAGAAGGCGATGGTCAGCAGATGAGCAGGTGCGTCGGCTTGGCCGTGGTGCTGTAGTCGGCGTGCCAGTAGTGTGGGTCGTCGCAGAGGCTGAAGACGGCTTCGGCGTTCGCGTGGCGATTGTCGAAGTGGTTGTGCAGGGTGACGTGCACCGAGCCCGCATCGGGCCAGTCGATGCCGACATCGGCGACGCGGTTGCCTGAGGCGATTTCGGCGGCGACGATTCTCTGCAGGGCGGGGTGCAGGCGGGTGTTGAGGATGTCGATGGCTTCGCGGCGGGTGGCGCGGGCGAAGGTGGCGTCGAGGCAGGCTTCGGTGAACAGCAGTCGATCGGCCATGGTTCGTCTCGTGGTCTAGACCGTTGCAGATGCCTTGGCCTTCGGAATCGTCCTGCCTCGGCACTTCGGATAGTTGGCGCAACCCCAGAAGCTGCCTTCATTCTTGGACGAGTTTCTCTCGACCATCTTCGTGCCGCAGCTTGCGCAGGTGGGCCGCCAATATTCGCCTTCGTAAGCCACGGCAAGCAATGCGGCCTGTTGCTCGGGCGTGCGTTGGCCGATGAGCTTGAGCAGGGCAGTGCCGTCCTGCGCGTGGATGCCGTTTGCCTTGGCGAATGCCGCGGCATCGGCGGAGAAGGTCGAGCTCGTCACGTAGGTGCCGCTCTTCAACTGGTGCGACGCCATCACGCCAAGGAACTCACGCATTTCCTTCACGCCCACGGGCTTGCTTTGCCAGTGCTTGCATTGAACGATGCGGGGCACGTCGCTGTGCTTGGAGTGAAGCCAGATGTCGATGCCGCCATCCGCGCCGTGCGATTGGCTGCGCGTGGTGAGACCGGCCTGTGCGTAGAGCGCTTCGCACACAGCTTCGAAGCGGCGCCATTCGATGGCGGCGAGTACGGCGGGGCTCCATTGCTGCACGTGCTGCGATGCGGATTCTGGAGGCGGGCGCTTCGGTTCAGATGGCGTTGAAGCAAAGGTGGGTTCGCGCCGCTGGACAGAAGGCGGTGGCGTGGGTTGGGCGACCTTGGCGACGGGCAACTGCTGCGCAACGCGCTCCTTGTTCGGGCTCTCCGGGATCGCTGCCTTGCGGGCGAGAAGGTAATGCAGCCCCAGCAACACGACGCCAAGCGTCAGCGCCCCCCAACCAGCCGGTCGAAGCGCCGGCCCGAGCGTGCCGACGATGGAGCCCTGCATGAAGCTGGGGCCCACAAGCAGCAGGACGCCGACGATGATGACCGTCCATCCCTTGCCTGCCAGTTCATTCCTTGCGCGCTCACGGCGCCGCCAGGCTCTTGTCTGTTTGGCCATCGCACCCACCCGCCCCTTGTTTGAGTAGCGCGAGTTTAGGAGGCGAGGGGAATTCGGAACTCAGGGTGAGTACTCAAGCCGCGACGAACAGCGCCGGGTCCACCATCGCCCGGTTCAGCATCACGGACCAATGCAGATGCGGACCGGTCACGCGGCCCGTAGCGCCTACGGCAGCCAATTGCTCCCCGGTCTTCAACACATCCCCCACCTTCACATCCACCCGGCTCAGATGGCAATACATCGTCAGCAGCCCGCCCCCATGGTCGAGCCACACCGTGCCGCCGTTGAAGAAATAGTCCCCCGTATCGATCACCCGTCCCGGCAGCGGCGCGAGCACCGGCGTGCCCGTGCCGGCCGCGATGTCCATGCCGCTGTGCGGATTGCGCGACTGCCCGTTGAACACGCGGCGCAGGCCGAACGAGCTGGAGCGGCGGCCCGGCACGGGCACGCGCATCTGCAGCACAGCATCGGGCCGCAGGTCTGTGAGCGTGGCCATCACGCCGGTCAGGTGGTCGCGTTCGCGCACGTAGCGCGCTTCGTCCTCGGGTGAGAGATCGACCGTGCGCGGCGCCACGGTCAGGCGTTGCTCGCGGTATTTCTTGTCGGCCACCGCGTAGGCGACCTGTCGTTCGCTGCTGCCGTTCCCGGCGCGCACCGTGATGCTCGCCTCGCCGGGCGTGGCCGCGAGCGGGATGCCGACCAGCGCGGTCCACTCGATGGCGTCGCCCAGCACAAGCACGGGCACGTCGCCTGCGAAAGCGGCCGGGCGCTTGGCGCTCGGGCCGAGCGAGAGGCGCGCCACGCCGCCCGGCACCTGAGATGCGTGCGGCCAGACGTCGGGGTGCGGTTGCTTCGACTTCGCGGGCGCGGCAGCGAGGGCGTTCGTTGCGGGCAATGCGAGCAGGCCCAGCGTGCCGAGCAATGCGCTGCGGCGATTCAATGCGGGCGTGAGGAGGTCGGGCGAGGTGGTTCGGATGTTGTGCATGAAGAAGAGATCGAATGAAACAGGTTCTTTGATGCCGCGCGGCCGCGCTATTCGCGCCAGGTGCCGGGCGCCAATCCGTCGAGCGTGTGCGGCCCGATGGCGGCGCGGATCAGGCGAAGCGTGGGCAGTCCGACAGCGGCGGTCATGCGCCGCACCTGGCGGTTGCGGCCCTCGCTGATTGCGAGCTCGATCCATGCGGTCGGGATGCTCTTGCGCTCGCGAATGGGCGGTTGGCGCGGCCACACGTCGGGCGGCGGATCGAGCAGCCGGGCGCGGGCAGGGCGCGTGAGGCCGTCGTTGAGTTGCACGCCTTCGCGCAACCTCGCGAGCGCCTCTTCGGCCGGCGCACCTTCCACCTGCACCCAATAGGTCTTCTCCATCTTGAAGCGCGGATCGGCGATGCGCGCCTGGAGCTGGCCGTCGTTGGTGAGGAGCAGCAGGCCTTCGCTGTCGGCATCGAGGCGGCCGGCGACGTAGACGTCGGGGATGTCGATGAAGTCCTTCAACCCTTGCCATCGGCCCTCGGGGGTGAACTGGCTGAGGACGCCGTAGGGCTTGTTGAAGCGGATCAGACGGGAAGAGAATGGCAAGGTCATGGGCGCTGGGCGTCGTGTGGCGCATTGGCCAACTGCGGCAGATAGTCTTGCACCAGTTGCTCCACAGTGTCCGCTTGCAAGCTGTCGCGCCCGGCCTTGAGCGGGTCTCGATCGGGTCGCTGCGCCAACCAACGCTTGAAGCGCACGAAAGCCAGCGGATGCACGGTGTTCATGCGCGCCATGTGTCCGGTGGTGCCAACCACGACGGCCGAGAAGCGCGGCGCACTAACCAGTTGTTCTGCGTTGCGGGCCTGCACAACCCAAAAATCTTCTTCTGCTTCGCTCAACTGCGCGGGGTGGGGATCTTGCTCCTGCGCTTCGCGGCGCAGGATGTCCACCTCGAAGCCTTTGCTGTTGACTGCCGTATAGCGTTGGTCGCTGATCAACGAGAAGGTCTTGTCGACTTTGCGCAGCAGCGCCAGCATGGACGAGTCGAGTCGCTTCAGTTGTGTCGCCAAACGGAAGCGTTTGCGTGTGTCCCAGAGCAGATCCACGTCGCGCGTGGCCACGGCCGCACTTTGCAAGCGCACTCCCGCTGCTGTTTCGTAGGCATAGAGCGCATGCGTACCCACCACGGTGAAGTGCTCCGCGATATCCGCGCGCTTGAGCATGTCGAGGA
The DNA here is from genome assembly GCF_979257995.1 of Variovorax sp. AC194. Classification (NCBI taxonomy): domain Bacteria; kingdom Pseudomonadati; phylum Pseudomonadota; class Betaproteobacteria; order Burkholderiales; family Comamonadaceae; genus Variovorax; species Variovorax sp. AC194. Next base: position 2,509,116 of record NZ_OZ409823.1, read on the forward strand.
TATCGATGACGATGGTTGGAACACGTCCAACGAACAGCGCCCGGTTCATCCGTTGATGTCGAGTCAGTGCCTCGTCCAGATCTTTGACCCGGCCTTCGGCCTCTTCTTTTCTTCGAACGAAATTGGCGTGGATGGCTTCTGTTTCGGAGCTTCGAACTCCCAGGCTTTTTTGCGCGTTGCGGGTGCTGGTGCGGATCAGGTAGTCAAGACCATTCACAGTCTTCCAGTACATGCCGCCACGAACACCCGCGGCCTGCGCCTCGGCAGCCTCGAGTGCTTCGAAGGTGGCCCGGGCATCGATGTACTGGCGACGTGCATCGTCGCCAATGTCCTGGAAATACATGAATTTTCCGTGTAATGCGTGTGAATCGAAATTTATACGGAAAATCGTTTTAAATCAATAAGTTATGATTTTAATTTTCGGCAAAACAGCCAGATAAGCCAGAGAGCAGGCAACAGGTCACGCGTCAGAGGGAGTTCGTCCTGCATGCGTTCGGGGCTGGGCGCTTCAGACTTGCTCGGGCGACAACAACGGGAACCTGAAATGAGAAGCTTCATTCATGTGGCGAGTCTGGTCGGCGCAGGCCTTCTGGCGGGAGCATGCAGCAGCACCTCCTTGCGCGTCGGCGGTGCGCCCGACGCGAGCGTCAAGAACTGCGTGACGGCAGCGGCGCGCGAACTGCGGGTGCCGGCGGGCAGCATCGTGGTGGACAGCGGCTCGACGCCGCGCGATGGCGTCTACACGATCAACCTGAAGGTCGGGCCGCAAGGCCGCTCGGCGGTGTGCACGACGGACGAGAACAGCGCGGTGCTGGGCGTGGTCTACAAGCGGCCTGAATGAATGAAAAAGCCGGGGCCATTGCGGCCCCGGCTTTGTGCAGAGGAGGGGGCGGGTTACTTGCCCCAGCTGTCCCGCATGCCAGCGGCGCGATTGAACACCCGCTTGCCCGCCGCATCCGTCTTCGTATCCACCACGAAGTACCCATGCCGCTCGAACTGGATCCCGACGCCAGCTTCCGCCTTCGCCAATGAAGGCTCCACAAACGCCGAGCAGATCTCCAGGCTCTGCTTGTTCAGTTCATCCAGCAGCTCCCCGCTCCCCGGATTCGCCGCCGCGAACAGCCGCTCGTACAACCGCACCTCGGCCTGCACTGCATCCGCCGCGGCCACCCAGGTGATCGTTCCCTTCACCTTGACCGCGTCCGCCCCAGGCGTGCCGCTCTTGGTGTCCGGCACCAGCGTGGCCTGCACTTCGAGGAGCTTGCCGTCGGCATCGCGCGTGGCGCCGGTGCATTCGATGACGTGGCCGTACTTCAGGCGCACCTTGTTGCCGGGGAAAAGGCGGAAAAAGCCCTTGGGCTGCACGTCCTCGTAGTCGGTGCGCTCGATCCACACCTCGCGGCCGAGCTTGAACTCGCGCGTGCCCATCTCGGGGTGGTGCGGATGCACGGGGGCGGAGCAGTCGTCCAGAACCGCGTCGCCGCCCATGAGCTCGCCCCAGTTCGTGATCACCAGCTTGACCGGGTCGAGCACGGCCATGGCGCGAGGGGCGATGGGGTCCAGGCTGTCGCGCAGCGCTGCTTCGAGGCTCGCGTAGTCGATCCAGCCGCCCGACTTGGTGGTGCCGCTGCGTTCGCAGAACAGGCGCAGCGCCTCGGGCGTGTAGCCGCGGCGGCGCAGGCCCGCGATGGTGGGCATGCGGGGGTCGTCCCAGCCGTCGACGTGGCCCTCCTCGACCAGCTGGCGCAGCTTGCGCTTGCTGGTCATCACGTGGGTGACATTGAGGCGCGCGAATTCGTACTGGCGCGGGTGGGGGCTGGCGATGAGGCCGCCCACGACGGTGCCGTCAGGCAGCGTCTTCGTCTCCGCCAAGCGGTCCAGCAGCCAGTCGTAGAAAGGGCGCTGGTCTTCGAATTCGAGGGTGCAGATGGAGTGAGTGATCTGCTCCAGCGCGTCTTCGATCGGGTGCGCGTAGGTGTACATCGGGTAGATGCACCACTTGTCGCCGGTGTTGTGGTGCGTGGCCCGGCGGATGCGGTAGAGCGCCGGGTCGCGCATGTTGATGTTGGGGCTCGCCATGTCGATCTTCGCGCGCAGGATGGCGGCGCCGTCGTCGAGCTTGCCGTCGCGCATTTCGCGGAAGCGCGCGAGGTTTTCTTCAGGTGTGCGGCTGCGGAAGGGGCTGTCGGTGCCGGGGGTGTTGAAGTCGCCGCGGTTGGCGCGCATGGCCTCGGGGCTTTGCTCGTCCACGTAGGCGAGGCCCGCGCCGACGAGGTACTCGGCCGCTTCGTACATGAAGTCGAAGTAGTTGCTCGCGAAGTACTCGTGCGGCTGCAGGGTGCCGGGGGCGCTGGGGCGGTCGGCCAGATAGGTCTCGTAGCCGAGCCACTTCACGGCGTCGCGGATGGAGTCGACGTATTCCTGCTCTTCTTTTTCGGGGTTGGTGTCGTCAAAGCGCAGGTGGCTCACGCCGCCGTATTCGCGGGCCAGCTCGAAGTTCAGCCAGATGCTCTTGGCGTGGCCGATGTGCAGGTAGCCGTTGGGCTCGGGCGGAAAGCGAAGGCGCACCTTGGCGGGGTCGGTCATGCCCTGGGCGTGGTGGGCGGCGCTGCCGGGGGAGCCGCCCCATTTGCGGCCAGAATACGCGCCCTGTGCGAGGTCGTTCTCGATCACGTGGCGCAGGAAATTGCTCGGTGCAGCGGTCGTTTTGGCACCGCTTTTGTCGGTCGGGGAGGTCATTGCTTCATTCTAGAGGGCGCCCCCTGCGGGTTACCTTTGGCAACGTTCTTCACAATGGCCAGTGCACCCCGTTTGCAATTGCCGCGTTCAATACACACAAGGGCGGTCCAGACCCGGACGCAGCCCTCCGAAACAAGGAGTCAACATCATGAGCCTCACACGTTCCACCTTCTTCAAATGGGCCGCCGCGGGTGTCGTGGCAGCCGGTGCATTGTTTGCAGCCACCTCGGCCAGCGCGCGCAGCGACGTGAGCTGGTCGGTCGGTGTCGGCCTGCCGGGCGTGGCGGTCGGCGTGGGCGGTCCCGCCTACTACCCGGCGCCGGTCTACGCACCGCCGGCCCCCGTGTACTACGCACCGCCGCCGGTCTACTACCGTCCGCCGCCGCCCGTGTACTACCGTCCGGCCCCGGTCTATTACGGCCCGCCGGCGTACTACGGTCCCCGCTACTACGGCGGTGGGGGCTACTACCGGGGCGGTGGTTACGGCCATCGTCATGGCGGCCACTGGCGCTAAATCGCCACACGATTCGTGACTGAATGAAAAAAGCCGGCCTCCAAAGGGCCGGCTTTTTCTTGGGCGCTCGCCGGGTGAATTTCACATCGCGCGAAAAAGATGCGCGTAGAGCCGGCTGACCGGAATCTTCTCGGCCCGCCCGCGCAGCATGAGGTGCAGCTTGCCGGCCTCGTCGCGGTGCACCGACTCGATGGCCGCGCTGCGCACCACCACCGCGCGGTGCACCTGCCAGAAGGTGTCGGCGTCGAGCTGGGTCAGCAGCTGCTTCAGCGGCGTGCGGATCAGGTACTCGTGCGTGGCGGTGAGCACGCGAAGGTATTTGTCGGCAGCCTCGAAATACAGCACCTCGTCGATCGGCACCATGCGCACGGTCGTGCCGCCGGCATCGCTGGCGGCAATCATCCGCAGCGGTGCGGGGGCGGTTGCGGGCAGGGCGCCACCGGCACCGGCGGCCGCGAGCACCTGGCGCCACTGCGCAAGGGTTTGTTCCAGCGCTTCGCCGGCCACGGCGGGCGAAGCCGACGCCGAAGGCTGCTGCGCCGCCAGCGCCTGCTGCAGCCGCGCCACGGTCTTGCGCAACCGCTCGGGCTGCACGGGCTTGAGCACGTAGTCGATGGCCTGCGCCTCGAAGGCGCGCGCGGCGTATTCGTCGTAGGCGGTGACGAACACCAGCTGCGGCATCGGCGCCTCGTCGGTGGGCCAGCTGTCGGCCAGTTCGGCGGCGGCGCCCAGGCCGTCGAGACCCGGCATGCGGATGTCGAAGAACAGCACCTGCGGCAAGAGGCGCAGCGCCTCGCGCACCGCGCTGCGGCCGTCGCCGGCGATGGCGACGATCTGCAACCCGGGCCATGCGGCCGCCAGTTCGGCCTTGAGGGCTTGCGCCAGAAGCGGCTCGTCTTCGGCGATCAGTGCGGTGGGGTTCATTGTTGTTGTCATCGCATTCAAAGGGCCGCCGCAGGCAGCGGAAAGCTCAGCGTCGCACAGGTTCCGCCGGCCGGTGCGGCTGCAAGGCGCATCTCGCTCTGCGCACCGAACACGGTGGCCAGGCGCTCGCGCACCTGTTCGAGCCCGAAGCCGCTGCCGCCTTCTTCAGCGTCAGAGGGCAGCGCCGCATCGGGCCCGACGCCGGTGTCGTTCACTTCGATGACCAGCCGGTCCCCGTTCCTGCGCGCGCGAACGGCGATCTCGCCGCCTTCGACCTTGGGCTCCAGCCCGTGGCGGATGCTGTTTTCCACCAGCGGCTGCAAGAGCAGCGGCGGCACGGGAATGTCGCGCAGGTCCTCGGGCAGATCGAGCGTGTAGCGCAGGCGCTCGCCCATGCGCACCGACATCAGTTCGAGGTAGTCTGCGAGCCGATCGAACTCGGCCGACAGCGGATGCGCCAGCGCGCGCGAGCCGCTGAGGGTCATGCGCAGGTAGCTGTTGAGCCGGTCGAGCATCGCCACGGCGCGCGGCGGGTCGAGGGTGATCAGCACCCGCAGGTTCGCCAGCGTGTTGAACAGCATGTGCGGCTCCAGCTGCGTCTCCAGCAGCTTGAGCCGCGCCTCGGTGGCGTCGCGCTGCGCAAGGTCCAGCTGGCTTCGCATGTGCTTGCTCTTGCCCAGGCTGAAGAAGAAATAGCACACGCCGGTGCTGGTGGCGAGCGTGATGACGATGCCCGTCATCAGCTTGTGCCCGGCGAAATCGAGAAAGTCGAACCTCGGCGCGCCGCTCCACGCGTCGCCGATCAGGTTGCCCAGCACGAAGCCGATGGTCACGCCCGTGGCCACCAGGGCGATGCCTCGGAGGCCGTGCGGCCAGAGCATTTCGCGGTGCCCGGTCAGCACGAGCCGGCCGGCGTCGATGCACAGCCAGCTGATCATCCCGATGGCCAGCGAATAGACCAGGTGGTCGGCCCAGCTGCCGTTGCCGTGGTCGGTCAGGGTCATCGCGGTGGCGATGAGGCAGCAAAAGACGGCGGTGATCAGGCCATGCCGCAGCATGTCCCGCAGGTTCTCGGGCCGGAACCGGGGGCTGGCTGTGGCCTGGCCCTGGCTCAACGGTGATCCCCGGCGCCCAGCGCGCGGCGCTCGCGTGCAACCAGCCGGTCGTAGAACCCGCCGCCGGGCGCGAGGAACCAGATCACCGCGCCGTGGATGACCAGGCCCAGGCCCCAGCCCATCAGCGGGTACATCGCCCAGCTGCGCCCGTTGGCGGCCGACAGCGTGACCAGCCCGACATTGACGATCACGTAGACGAAGGCGTGGATGTACCAGCCCATCTTGGCGCCGGCGCGGCGGCGGGCGAGCTTCTCCAGGTTGGGCTGCGAAGCGTTGAAGGTGGTGGTGTTCATGACAACTCCTTGATTTGAACGGGAATGAAATCGGGTGCCGAAGGCGGCGTCGCGGGGCGGAGCGCCGCGCGCTGCCGCAGTTCCTCGGTGGTATCGCCGGGCCCATCCGGCCGCCAGCCCGGCGGCTTGACCAGATAGCCGACGAACGCGCGCACCGAGCGCGCCGAGCGCAGGTCGCGCAGGAGCGCGCGCCAGTGGGTGAACTCGATCTCCAGGATGTTGTGCGAGGTGATCGGGTTCACCAGCCCGTAGCGGCAGGGCAGGTCGGCGCGCTCGGGAATGTAGGTGCCGAAGAGGCGGTCGAACACGGTGAGCACGCCGCCGTAGTTGCCATCCAGGTACTCGAGGTTCGAGGCGTGGTGCACGCGGTGCGCCGAAGGCGTGTTGAACACCCATTCGAGGGGCCCCAGGCGCGGAATCCACGTCGCATGAATCCAGAACTGATAGAGCAGATTCAGCGTGAGCATCAGCAGGATCACCTTGGGCGGCATGCCCAGGAGCGGCGCCAGCATGAAGAACAGCAGCGTGCCGGTGAGGCGGCCGGTCCAGCCGAAGCGGTAGGCCGCCGACAGGTTCAGCTGGTTCGGCGAATGGTGGATGGCGTGGGTGCACCAGAACCAGCGCACCCGGTGGGCTGCGCGGTGGTACCAGTAGTAGCAGAACTCCTGGCCGATGAAGCAGGCGACCCAGCCGCTCCAGTGGTCCATCGGCAGGGTGAAGAGGCGGTGGTTCCAGAACCAGTCCATCGCGCCGCTCCAGAAGGCCACCGGCAGCAGCCAGCGCAGCGGGTATTCGCGCACGAGAAAGTCGAACACCGAGACGCCGGCCGCCTTCCAGTCGTAGCTGGCCCGGCCGTTGCGCCAGGAGAGCACCAGCGCCTCGAGGACCGAGGCGACCAGCACCACCGTGACGGAGATCTTGAGGAGCAGAAAGAGCACGGTCATGGCGATTCCTGGCGAGGCTGGGCGCGCGGGGCTGGGGCTTGGATCTTAGGCCGCGCGCACGCCGGTGGCGACAGCGTCGGTGGCGATCGCCAGCTTCCACAGCCGCACGGCGCGGGCCGCGAAGATGCCGCTGAAGGCACCGTAGAGCGTCGGGATGGCCAGGGCGAAGACCGCCTGCTGGCGCAGCTCGGGGTGCATGGCGAGCGAGGCGCCCACGACATACTTGGTCAGGAAGATGCCCATCATGAGCGCGAGCGGCACGGCGCTCCCGGCCACATGAAACGTGCGGGCCGCCGCGTCGAAGCGGGTGGTGGCCGGCAGGGGACGCTGCAGCACCAGCGCCATCAGCACCGCCGCCGCGGCCGCCCAGCCCAACAGGGCGCCCAGCGAATCGCCGAAGGCCGAGAGCACGCCGAAGACCGACAGCCCGCCCATGGCGATGGGCATCAGCGTGACCCGGGTGAGGCTCACGCTGTTCGAGAGCAGTTGCTTGGCGCCGAGCCAGACGAGCAGCACGAAGACGGCGAACACCCACTTGGGCGTGTGAAGAAGGATCTGCAGCAGCATGGTGGTTCTCCGGTGAAAGGTCTGTGAGTTGTGAGCGGGGAAGCGATGGGCGGACTGTGCCGACGCGCCACGCCGGCGGCCACCGCCATGCGACGAAATGCAGGAGAACGGCGCGAGGCGCCTGCGGACAGCGTGAACTGCGGCCGCCGGCGCGAGCTTTACCGCCGCTTTACGGCACAGCAAACTGCGGTACTACCATTCGGCGCTGTACTCTAGGCCGCCCCTTTCGCTCCCTCTGCACCCTCCCGACGCATCCCATGGACCCCAAAACTCCCCCCGAGCCCCTGCCGCCCACCGTGTCGCCGACACATCCCCCGGTACGCAGGCGCCGGTGGCTGGGGTGGCTGCTGACCCTGGCACTGCTCGTGGCCCTGGGAGGCGGCGCGTGGTACCTGATCCAGCGCTCGAAGGCACCGGCGGCCGGACCCGGCGGGCCGGGCGGTCCAGGCGCCGGGCGAGCGGGCGGCGGCGGCCCTGGCGGACGGGGCGGTGGCGGCGGTGCAGCCGCCAACACCGTCGGCGTTGCCACCGCGCGGCAGGCCGACATTCCGGTGCAGCTCGAAGCGCTGGGCACGGTTACCCCGCTGGCCAACGTCACGGTGCAGCCGCAGGTCTCGGGCGTGCTCACCGAGGTGCTCTTCAAGGAAGGGCAGATGGTCAAGAAGGGCGAGGTGCTCGCCACCATCGATCCGGCGCCGTTCCAGAACGCACTGGCGCAGGCCAGCGGCGCACGCCAGCGCGACGAGGCCCAGTTGGCCGCCGCGCGCGTCACGCTGCAGCGCTACCAGACGCTGCTCGGCCAGGACTCCATCGCCCGGCAGGACGTCGACACGCAGGCCGCGCTGGTCAAGCAGCTCGAAGGCACGGTGGCCATCGACCGCGCCAACGAAGGCACGGCAAAGTTGAACCTCACCTGGAGCCGCATCACCGCGCCGGTGAGCGGGCGCATCGGCCTTAGGCCCGTGGACGCGGGCAACTACATCTCCACCGGCACCACCGGCGGTGTGGCGGTCATCACGCAGATCGCGCCCATCGACGTCGAGTTCTCCGTGCCGCAGGACCGCGTGCCCGAAGTGCAGGAGCGCCTCGCGCAGGGCGCGCAGCTCGAGGCTACGGCCTTCGACCGCACCCGCACGCGCCAGCTCGCCCGGGGCATGTTCTCCACGCTGGACAACCTGGTCGACACGCAGACGGGCACCGTCAAGTCGAAGGCGCGCTTCTCGAACGCCGACGGCGCGCTCTTCCCGAACCAGTTCGTCAACCTGCGGCTCCTGTTGCGCACCGTGAGCAGCGCGGTGGTGGTGCCGGTGACGGCGCTGCGCCACGGGCCCAACGGCGACTATGTGTATGTGGTGAACGAAGACAGCACCGTCTCGCAGCGCCCCGTGACGCGCGGCGAATCGAGTGTGGACAACGTGGCCGTCATGTCGGGCCTGAAGGCCGGCGAGCAAGTCGTGACCGAAGGCGGCGACCGCCTGAAGGACGGCGCCCGCGTGCAGACGCAGGCCGACCGTCCAGCCACGCCGGCCTCGGGCGCCGCATCGGGCGCGCGCCGCGGCAACCGCGAAGGCGGGCGGCGGGGCGAGCGCGGCAACAGGGAAGGCGGGCAGCGCCAGGGTGGTGCCGGTGCAGCCGAGGGCGGAGGCGCCGCGCCGCCGAGCCAGCCGATCGAGTCGGCCACGCCGCCGGCCGGCGCGCCCGTGCCCCCGGCCACGCCGACTGTTCCGCCCACGCCAGCCAACGGCCCGGCACGCTGAGGCGGGCTTGCCGCAGCCACGCGCACGATGAGCCCCTCACGCCCCTTCATCCTTCGCCCGGTGGCGACCTCGCTGCTGATGGTCGCCATCGTGCTGGCCGGCCTGGTCGCGTTCCGCTTCCTGCCTCTGTCGGCCCTGCCGCAGGTCGACTACCCGACCATCCAGGTGCAGACCCTCTACCCCGGGGCCAGCCCCGAGGTGATGAGCAACACCGTCACCGCGCCGCTGGAGCGCCAGTTCGGCCAGATGTCGGGCCTGGACCGCATGAGCTCGACCAGCGCGGCGGGCGTGTCGATCGTCACGCTGCAGTTCTCGCTCGGCCAGACGCTGGACGTGGCCGAGCAGGAGGTGCAGGCCGCCATCAACGCCGGCGGCTCGCTGCTGCCGGCCGACCTGCCCGCGCCGCCGGTGTATGCCAAGGTCAATCCGGCCGATGCGCCGGTGCTCACGCTCGCCATCACGTCCGACACGCTGCCGCTCACCGAGGTGCAGAACCTCGTGAACACGCGCCTGGCGCAAAAGATCAGCCAGGTCTCGGGCGTGGGGCTCGTGTCATTGAGCGGCGGGCAGCGCCCGGCCGTGCGCATCCAGGCCAACACGCAGGCGCTCGCGGCCAACGGCATCGGGCTCGATACGCTGCGCACCGCCATCAGCGCGGCCAATTCCAACGGCGCCAAGGGCAGCTTCGACGGCCCCAAGCGCGCCTACACCATCAATTCGAACGACCAGCTGCTCACCGTCGAGGACTACAAGAACCTCATCGTCAGCTACAAGAACGGCGCGCCGATCCGCATGGTCGATGTGGCGCAGGTGGTCAACAGCGCCGAGAACACGCAACTCGGTGCCTGGGCCGGCACCAAGGCGGCCGACGGCGGTGAGGGCAAGCTCACCCCGGCCATCATCCTGAACGTGCAGCGCCAGCCCGGCGCGAACGTGATCGCCACCGTCAACGCCATCAAGAAGCAGCTGCCCGAGCTGCAGGCGGGCTTTCCGGCGGGCCTGAAGATCGAAGTGCTGAGCGACCGCACGGCCGGCATCCGCGCCTCGGTGCAGCACGTGGAGATGGAGCTGGTGCTGGCCGTGGTGCTGGTGGTGCTGGTGATCTTCGCGTTCCTCGGCAGCCTGCGCGCCACCGTCATCGCGAGCATCGCGGTGCCCATCTCGCTCATCGGCACGCTGGGGCTCATGTACCTCCTGGGCTACAGCCTCAACAACCTGAGCCTGATGGCGCTCACCATCGCCACCGGCTTCGTGGTGGACGACGCGATCGTGATGATCGAGAACATCGCGCGCTACATCGAGGAGGGCGAGAAACCATTGCAAGCCGCGTTCAAGGGCGCGACGCAGATCGGGTTCACGATCATTTCTCTGACGGTATCGCTCATCGCGGTGCTGATTCCGCTGCTCTTCATGGGCGACGTGGTGGGGCGCCTGTTCCGCGAATTCGCGGTGACGCTGGCCATCACCATCCTGATCTCGGCCGTGGTGTCGCTCACGCTCGTGCCGATGATGTCGGCGCGCTGGCTCAAGCACGAGCCCAAGAAGGAGCCGGGCGGCACAGGTTTCGGCGCACGCGCGCAGCGCTTCTTCGACGGCGTGATGGTGCGCTACGACCGCTCGCTGCACTGGGTGATCGACCACCAGCCGCTCACGCTGCTGGTCGCTTTGCTCACCATGGTGCTCACGGTGGTGCTGTACCTCACGATTCCGAAGGGCCTGTTTCCCACGCAGGACACCGGCCAGCTGCAAGGCCGCATCCAGGCGGCGCAGGACGTGTCGTTCGACCGCATGGCGCAGCTGCAGCAGCAGGCGGCGCGCGCGCTTCTCGACGACCCCGACGTGGAGAACCTCAGCTCCTTCGTCGGCGTGGACGCCGCCAACAACACCATGCTGCACACCGGCAGCATGCTCATCAACCTGAAGGGCAGCCACGACAGCCAGCAGGAAGTGATGGACCGGTTGCGCGAGCGCGTGCGCCAGGTGGCCGGCGTCACGCTGTACCTGCAGCCCACGCAGGACCTGACCATCGACGCCGAGACCGGCCCGACCGAATACCGCGTGTCGCTCGAAGGCGTGAACAGCGCGCTCATCACCGAGTGGATGCAGAAGCTGGTCGCGAAGCTGCAGGACTCGCCGAAGGTGCGCAACGTGAGCAGCGACGCCGGCGCGCAGGGCCTGGCCGCGTTCGTGAACGTGAACCGCGACACCGCGGCGCGCCTCTCGATCACCGCGAGCACGGTGGACGACGCGCTCTACAGCGCCTTCGGCCAGCGCATCGTCTCGACCATCTTCACCGAGACCAACCAGTACCGCGTGATTCTCGAAGCGCGGCCCGGCATGGTGAACACGCCGCAGACGCTCGGGCAGCTGAACCTCATCGCTGGCTCCGGCACCGCCACGCCGCTGGCCGCGATCGCCGATATCTCGGAGCAGCAGGCGCCGCTGCAGATCACGCACGTGGCGCAGTACCCGGCGAGCACGCTGAACTTCGACACCGCGCCGGGCGTGTCGCTCGGGCAGTCGGTCGATGCGATCCGCGCGGCGGCCAAGGAAATCGGGATGCCCGGGAGCGTGACGATGACCTTCCTCGGGGCATCGGGCGCGTACGAGCGGTCGCTGTCGAACCAGTTGTGGCTGATTCTTGCGGCGGTCGTGTGCGTGTACATCGTGCTGGGGGTGCTGTACGAGAGCTACGTGCATCCGCTGACGATCCTGTCGACGCTGCCGTCCGCGGGTGTGGGCGCCTTGCTGGCGCTGATGATCACGGGCAATGACCTGGGGGTGATCGGGATCATCGGGATCATCCTGCTGATCGGCATCGTGAAGAAGAACGCGATCATGATGATCGACTTTGCGATCGATGCGGAGCGGACGGAAGGGAAGTCGCCTCGGGAGGCGATTCACCAGGCGGCGTTGCTGCGGTTCAGGCCGATCCTGATGACGACGCTCGCTGCGTTGTTTGCTGCTGTGCCTTTGATGCTGAGCTTTGGTGAGGGTGCCGAGTTGCGGCGGCCGCTGGGGCTCGCCATTTTTGGCGGGCTGATCGTCAGTCAGCTGCTTACTCTGTTCACTACGCCTGTGATTTATCTGGCGTTTGATCGGCTTGGCGGAGGGAGCTCGCGGCGGGCGGTGATCGAGGAGGAAGCGGCTTGATCCGTTTTGCCTTCTGTTCATTCTTTCTTTCCCGAGGCCGGGTCTCGCCCCGGCGGGCGACTCACTTTCTTTTGCTTCGCCAAAAGAACGTAAGCAAAGAAAAGGCGACCCTGCTGTCTGCGTCCCTTCGCTGCGCTACGGGCAACCTGCGGTGCTCACGTTTCGCGGGGTCTCGCCGAACTCGCTGCGCTCAGACAGCGGCGAGCCCTGATCCGCGAAACGCTGCGCTCCTCGGCGCAGCCAGAAGGGCTTTCGAACGGGCCTTCGCTGCGCTCGGCGCCCAGGACACTGCGGGCCGTCGCTTTGCTCGGCTTGGTAGAAGCCAATACCACCTAACAACCAATTCAAGGCTGACACGCGAAGCGTGCCAGCCCTTCGGGCCGAGCGAAGCAATGGCCCATTCGGTCTCCAGCCCCCTCTGTCTGCGCCGAGGAGCGGAGCGTTTCGCGGACAAGGGCTCGCCGTTGTTTGAGCGCAGCGAGTTCGGCGAGACCCCGCGAAACGTGAGCACCGCAGGTTGCCCGCAGCGAAGCGGAGGGTCGCAGACAGTGGGGTCGCCTTTCTTTTGCCTACGTTTCTTTGGCGAAGCAAAGAAAAGTAGGTCGCCCGCCGGGGCGAGACCCGGCCTCCGCCCCCAGCAGGGGAAGCCGCGATGAATTTGTCGCTCCCCTTCGTCAGAAGACCCATCGGCACAGTCCTGCTGACGATAGGCATCGCCCTCGCAGGCATAGCCGCGTTCTTCGTGCTGCCAGTCTCGCCACTCCCCCAGGTCGACTACCCAGTCATCTCGGTAAGAGCCTCGATCCCCGGCGCAAGCCCCGAAACGATGGCAACCAGCGTGGCGACGCCGCTGGAGCGCCACCTGGGCACCATCGCAGGCGTCAACGAAATGACGTCCACGAGCTCCGTCGGCTCCTCCCGCGTCACCCTCCAGTTCGACCTGAGCCGCAACATCGACGGCGCCGCCCGGGAAGTGCAGGCCGCCATCAACGCGAGCCGCGTCGACCTGCCCGCCACCCTCAGAAGCAACCCGACCTACCGCAAGGCCAACCCGGCGGCCTCGCCGGTCATCATCCTGGCCCTCACCTCGAAGACGAAGACCCCGGGCCAGATCTACGACGCCGTCTCGAACATCGTGAGCCAGCGCCTGTCGCAGGTCGACGGCGTGGGCGACGTCGAAATCGGCGGCGGCTCGCTCCCCGCCGTGCGCATCGAACTGCTGCCGTTCGCACTCAACCGCTACGGCATCAGCACCGAGGACGTGCGCGCCGCCATCCAGGCCTCTAACGCCAACCGCCCCAAGGGCATGGTGCAGGGCGATGGCCGCAAGCTCCAGATCTACACGCAGACGCCGGCCCTGCGCGCCAGCGACTACGCCTCGATGGTCGTGGCCTGGCGCAACGGCGCGGCGGTGCGGCTGCAGGACGTGGCCGAGGTGATCGACGGCGTGGAAGACACGCGCACGCTCGGTCTCTTCAACGGCGAGCCGGCGATCATCATCCTCATCACGCGGCAGCCCTCGGCCAACATCATCGAGACCGTGGACAGCGTGCGCGCATTGCTGCCCGAGCTGCAGGCGCAGTTGCCGCCCGACGTGACGCTGCAGGTCGCCTCGGACAGCACCAATTCCATCCGCAGTTCGCTGCACGAGGTCGAGGCGACGCTGGTCATCTCGGTGCTGCTGGTGGTGCTGGTGGTGAGCCTCTTTCTTCGCAGCGTGCGCGCGACCATCGTGCCGGCCGTGGCCACCATCGCGGCGCTGCTGGGCACCTTCGGGGTGATGTACCTGTTGGGCTTCAGCCTCAACAACCTGAGCCTGATGGCGCTCACGGTGGCCACCGGCTTCGTGGTGGACGACGCCATCGTGGTGCTGGAGAACACCAGCCGCCATATCGAGTCGGGCATGTCGCGCATGAAGGCGGCGCTGCTGGGCGCCAAGGAGGTGGGCTTCACCGTGCTGTCGATCAGCGTTTCGCTGGTGGCGGTGTTCATTCCGCTGCTGTTCATGGGCGGGCAGGTGGGGCGGCTTTTCCGCGAGTTCGCGATCACGCTGTCGGCGGCGGTGATGATCTCTCTGGTCATCTCGCTGACCACCACGCCGATGATGTGCGCCTGGCTGCTCAAGCGCGGCGGGGAGCACGACAAGAACAAGCCGCAAGGGCGCCTCGGCCGCATGGCCGCGCGCAGCTACGACTGGGTGCTCAAGCGCTACGAGACCAGCCTCGATTGGGCGCTCGACAGCAAGGGGCTGGTCATGCTCATCCTGGTGGCGGTGGTGGGGCTGAACGTCTATCTCTTCAGCGCCGCGCCCAAGGGCTTCTTCCCACAGCAGGACAGCGGCCAGCTCAACGGCGGCCTGCGCGCCGACCAGAGCATCTCGTCGCAGGCGCTGGCTGCCAAGCTGCGGCAGGTGATCGACATCATCCGCAAGGACCCGGCGGTCGACACGGTGATTGGCTTCACCGGCGGCTCGCGCGCGGGGGGCGGCTTCATGTTCGTCAACCTCAAGCCCGCCAACCAGCGCACCGAGAGCGGCCTGGCCGTCATCGCGCGCCTTCGGCCTCAGCTCAACGAGGTGACGGGCCTGCGCGTGTTCCTCGGGACCGTGCAGGACGTGCGCTCGGGCGGGCGCTCGAGCAACTCCACCTACCAGTACACGCTCAAGAGCGACAACCTGACCGATCTGCGCACCTGGGCCACCAAGCTCTCGGACGAGCTGAAGCTGCAGCCCCTGCTCACCGACGTGGACACCGACCAGGACCAGAACGGCGTGGAGACGGTGGCCAAGGTGGACCCCGACAGCGCGCGGCGGCTGGGCCTCACTTCCACCGCCATCGACAACGCGCTCTACAACGCCTTCGGCCAGCGCCAGGTGGCGACCATCTACACGGAGCTCAACCAGTACCACGTGGTGATGGAGTGGGCGCCGCGCTACACGCGCAGCCCCAATTCGCTGAGCGACGTGTACGTGCCGGCCACCCGCACCTCGGTGATCGGCGGACAGACGGTGACCACGCAGGTCGCGGCAACGACCACCACCACTTCGACCACCGGCGGCGCCGCATCGACCGCCACGGCCGCGAGCACCACGGTGCCCGTCTCGGCCAACGCGGGCCTGCGCGGCGCATCGACCGGCAACGTGCTGAGCAACACGCCCACGACGCTGGTGCCGCTGTCGGCGGTGGCCAAGTTCGAGGAGCAGTCGGTCGCCACCTCGGTGAGCCACGACGACGGCGAGCTCGCGACCACCATCTCGTTCAACCTCGCCGAGGGCGCGAACCTGGGCGATGCGCGCGAGGCCATCGCCAAGGCCGAGGCCAACATCGCGATGCCCACCAACGTGCGCGGCGCGTTCGCCGGCACCGCCGCCAGCGCGCAGCAGTCGCAGGGCCAGCAGGTCATGCTGATCCTGGCCGCTCTGATCGTGATCTACATCGTGCTGGGCATTCTTTATGAAAGCCTGGTGCACCCGATCACCGTGCTCTCGACGCTGCCCTCGGCCGGCGTGGGCGCGGTGCTGGCGCTCCTGATGTTCCGCATGGAGTTCTCGATCATCGCGCTGATCGGCGTGTTCCTTCTGATCGGCATCGTGAAGAAGAACGCCATCCTGATCATCGACTTCGCGCTGGAGGCCGAACGCTCGCGCGGGCTCACGCCGCTGGAGGCGGTGCGGGAGGCGTGCCTGCTGCGCTTCCGGCCCATCCTCATGACCACGCTGGCCGCCGCACTCGGCGCGCTGCCGCTGGCCATCGGTTTCGGCGAGGGCGCGGAGCTGCGTCGGCCGCTGGGCGTGGCCATCATCGGCGGGCTGATCGCGAGCCAGTTGCTGACCCTGCTGACAACGCCGGTCGTCTATCTCCTGCTCGACAAGCTGCGCCGCCGTGGCAAGAACGAACACGAATTGAGCCGTGTCACGCCCGCTTGAGAACAACACCATGAACGCACTGCCGACTTCATCCCCTGTCACGCTCGAAAAGGGCCAACCGTTCACGCTGAGCCTGTCGAAGCGCCGCGCAGAGCTTCGACAGGCTCAGCCCGAACGGTTTGTGTTCCGGCTCGGCGTGTTGGCCCTCGCCGCCGCGCTCGCGGGTTGCGCGGTCGGTCCGGCCTACCAGGTGCCGACCTCCGCGGCGTCCAACGCCTGGAAGGAGCAGCAGACCGCCGAAGGCTGGCTGCCCGCCGCACCCGCCGATGCGCTGGACCGCGGCGAGTGGTGGAAGCTCTTCGCCGACCCCACGCTCGACGAACTGGCCGGCCGCGTGCAGGTGTCGAACCAGAACATCGCCGCCGCCGTGGCCAACTACACGCAGGCCCAGGCGCTGGTGCGCGGCGAGCGCGCGCAGCTCTTTCCCTCGGTGTCGTTCAGCGGCAGCGGGCGGCGCAGCGGCAACGTGAACAGCAACAGTGAAACAGCCAGCCCGTCGAACAGTTTTTCCGCCTCGCTCAATGCCAGCTGGACGCCCGACGTCTGGGGGCGCCTGCGCGAAGCGGTGAGCAGCGCGCAGGCCAATGCACAGGCGAGCGAGGCCGACCTCGCGGCGGCGCGCCTCTCGGCCATCGGCGATCTCGCGACCAACTACTTCTCGCTGCGCGAGGCCGATGCCGAAATCGTCCTGCTCGACGAAACCATCGCGGGCTACCAGCGCGCGTTCGAGATCACGAGCAACCGCTATGCAGCGGGCATTTCCGCGCAGACCGACGTGCTGCAGGCGCAGACGCAGCTGGTCAATGCCAAGGCCGACCGCGTGGGCCTCACGCGCACGCGCGCCACGCTGGAACACGCCATCGCGATGCTGGTGGGCGTGGCCCCGGCGGACTTCACCCTGCCGGCCGCGACCTGGACCCCCACGGCGCCCGGCGTGCCGACCGGCGTGCCCTCGACGCTGCTGCAGCGCCGCCCCGACATCGCGGCGGCGGAGCGCTCGGTGGCCGCTGCCAATGCGCAGATCGGCATCGCGCGCGCCGCGTACTTCCCGAACATCCCGCTGACCGCGTCGGTCGGCAGCACCAACGCGAGCCGCGTGAAGGATTTGTTCAGCTCGGCCAACACGCTGTGGTCGCTCGGCTTCTCGGTGGCGCAGGTGGTGTTCGATGCGGGCGCGATCGGCGCGAGCGTCGATGCCGCCAAGGCCGGCCACGAAGCCGCCGTGGCGCGCTACCGCCAGACGGTGCTCACCGCATTCCAGGCGGTCGAAGACCAGCTGACGACGGGCGCCACGCTCGCGCAGCAGGAGGGCTTCCGCCGCGAAGCCACGCTCGCGGCCGACAAGACCGAGCAACAGCTGCTCAACCGCTACCGCGCGGCGCAGGTGAGCTACACCGACGTGGTGACGGCGCAAGCGGCTGCCCTCAGCGCGCGGCGCGCGCTGGTGCAGCTGCAGGTCAATCGCCAGGCCTCGGCGATCGCGCTCATCCAGGCGATGGGCGGTGGCTGGCAGGCCGGGTGGATGGCCGGCAACGACACGGGCGCCGCGGCACAACAACCTGCCGGCCCTCGCACGCAGTAGGCGCGAGGAGGGCGGTTTCGCGGAGGGGCGCCATGCCCATCCAGTCGGCGCCGCCGCTCGCGCGGCGGGCTTCGTTCCCGGCGTCGTTCCCGGCGTCGTTCCCGGCGCTCAGTGCGCCGGACGGTTCAGCGTGCTGCCCAGGTAGTCCTTGTCGGTCACCAGTACCCAGAGGGCGAGCACCAGGATCACCGCGGCCACGAGCACCGCGTTGACCATCGCCGTTTCCATCGCGGCGAAACCGACCAGCCACGGCGATGCGGCAAGCCACACCGCGAGGGCCACTTCGGTCCACTCTTCCCACTGCTTGGGCACGAAGGTCGCGCCGAGGGCCACGGCGCCCAGCACGATGCCGGTGGCCACCATGGTCCACATGGCGGGCGAGATGCCCTGAAAGCCCAGGACCCAGGGCGAGACGATCAGCCAGGCGCCGGCGACGGCGTTGACGGGGTCTTGCCAATGCTTCACTTGCTTCATGGTCATTACCTCCTGTCGCGACAAGGCGCCGCGACAGCGGTTGGACACCCGCGTCGGGGCGGGGTTCCGTCTCGCGGCAGCGGCTATCCGCGTGCGACAGGAGGCAAAAGGTACGCACCCGACTCGAACAGCTGCGCCTCGGCCTGGTCGATGCGCTTGATGCCCGGCTTGCCCGCGCGGCTGGCGAGCAGTTCGACCAGCGCCTCGGTCACCGCCACGCCGGCCGCGACCGAGGGAAAGAACGACGGGCTGTTGATCGTGAAGAGCAGCGTTTCGTCGGCCAGCAGCGAGAGCGGCGAGGCTACGCTGTCGGTGATCGCCACGATGCGGCAGCCGGCCGCCTTGGCGGCCTCGGCCACCTGCAGCGCCTCGCGCGAGTAGGGCGCGAAGCTCGCGACCACCAGCGCATCGCCCTTGGCGAAGGCGCGCTGCTGCATCTCCAGCGAGCCGCCCTGGCCATCGACCAGGTGCACGCTCGCGCGAAAGAGCCGGTACACATAGACGAACGAGAACGCGATCGGAAAGCACGCGCGAAAGCCCGCCGCATGCACGGCCGGCGCCTTCTCGATCAATGCGCAGGCCTTCTGCAGCGCCTGCTCGCTCTGCTGGTGCGTGGCTTCGAGGTTGCGGCGCTGCACCTCGAACATCTCGCCCGTGAGGCCGCGGTCGTGCGAGCGGCCGACCAGCTGCTTGGCGCGCCCGCCGTAGGTCTCGCTGCCCAGGCCCATGTCGCCCGCGAAGGCTTCCTTGAGCTGCGGCCAGCCCGCATAGCCCAGGTTCTGCGCGAAACGCACCAGCGTGGCCGGCGTGCTCTGCGCGCGCGTGCCGACGTTGCGCATCGAGGCGGTGATCACTTCGTTGGGATGGTCGAGCACGTAGCGCGCCACTTGCTGCAGGGCAGGGCTCAGTTCGTTGAAGCGCTGGCGGATCTGGTCTCTGGCGCCCATGGCGGTGTCTCTCTTCTGGCTGCGGTTGGAACGAATGTACCGGACATGGAACGATGAAACAGTTGACGGAACAAATGTTCCAAACAATAATCCACCCGAAACATTGGTTCCAAAGACCGTTCCAGATCTCCACCGCCATGACGCACGTCTTTCACCGCAGCCTTCGCCAGACCCCGCCCGTTGCCACGAGCTCGAAGGGCATGTTCATCCGCGATGCCGAAGGCCGCGAATACCTCGATGCCTCGGGCGGCGCGGCCGTTTCGTCGCTGGGTCACGCGCACCCCGAGGTGCTGGCCGCCATGCACGCGCAGCTCGACTCGCTGGCCTACGCCCACACCAGCTTCTTCACGAGCGAAGTGGCCGAGCAATTGGCCGATGAGCTGATCGCCTCCGCCCCCGAGGGCATAAGCCACGTGTACCTGGTGAGCGGCGGCTCGGAGGCCGTGGAGTCCGCGCTCAAGATGGCGCGCCAGTACTTCGTGGAGATCGGGCAGCCGCAGCGCACCCACTTCATCGCGCGCCGCCAGAGCTACCACGGCAACACGCTGGGCGCGCTCGCGGTGGGCGGCAACGCTTGGCGCCGCGAGCCGTTCGCGCCGATCCTGGTGCCGGCCACGCATGTGTCGCCGTGCTATCCGTACCGCGAGCAGCGCGCGGACGAAAGCGCCGATCAATACGGCCTCCGCCTCGCGGCCGAGCTCGAAGCGGCCATCGTCGCGCAGGGCGCCGACCGCGTGATCGCCTTCGTCGCCGAGACGGTAGGCGGTGCCACGGCCGGCGTGCTCACGCCCGTGCCGGGTTACTTCAAGGCGGTGCGCGCCGTGTGCGACAAATACGGCGTGCTGCTGATCCTCGATGAGGTGATGTGCGGCATGGGCCGCACCGGCTCGCTGCATGCGTGCGAGCAGGAGGGCATCGCGCCCGACCTGATGACCATCGCCAAGGGCCTGGGCGGCGGCTACCAGCCGATCGGCGCGGTGCTCGCGCAGCAGAAGATCGTCGAGGCCATGTCCAGGGGCAGCGGCTTCTTCCAGCATGGCCACACCTACCTCGGCCATCCGATGGCCTGCGCGGCGGCGCTCGCGGTGCAGCAGGTGATCCGCCGCGACGGCCTCGTCGCCAAGGTGCGCGAAGACGGCGTGGCCTTCGGCGCGATGCTCGCCGACGCGCTGGGCCACCACGCGCATGTGGGCGATGTCCGCGGGCGCGGCTTCTTCTGGGGCATCGAGCTGGTCGCTGACCGCGCGAGCAAGGCGCCGTTCGAGCCGTCGCGGAAGGTCCATGCGCTCGTCAAGAAGGACGCGATGGCGCGCGGCCTGTTGTGCTACCCCTTCGGCGGCACCGTCGATGGCCGCCAGGGCGACCACGTGCTGCTCGCGCCGCCCTTCATCGCGACGCGCCAGGACCTGCAGGAAATCGTTGGCCGCCTCACAGCTTCGATCGATGCGGTGACCAGCGCCGCCGCGCGCTGATCGCGACCTCGTTTCCCTTCGCCGTTTTCTTCAACCCGCCGTTCCGAGGAGCGCTCCCATGCCCAAGCTTCGTCTGCCGATTTCCTTCGGTGCTGCCGCTCTCGCGGTGGCGTGCACCCTGTTGCCGTTCGCTGCCGCACACGCGCAGGAGAGCGACACGCTCGCCAAGATCAAGGCGAGCGGCGCCATCACCTTCGGCTACCGCGAGTCGTCGTTCGGCTTCTCGTACCTGGACGGCAACTTGAAGCCCGTGGGCTACAGCATCGAGATCTGCAACCGCATCGTCGAGGCGGTGAAGACCGAACTCAAGCTGCCCGCCATCGAGATCAAGTACCAGGCCGTGACTTCGGCCAACCGCATGCCGCTGGTGCAGAACGGCACGGTCGACATCGAGTGCGGCTCCACCACCAACCTGGTCGATCGCCAGAAGCAGGTGGCGTTCTCGCCCGATATCTTTCGCTACAACGTGCGCATGCTGGTGAAGGCCGATTCGGGCATCCGAAGCATCGCCGACCTGCAGGGCAAGACGGTGGCCACCACCAGCGGCACCACGTCGTTCCGCCTCTTGCGCGAGGCCGACCGCGGCCGCAGCCTCGAGGTGACCAACCTCGCGGGCAAGGACCACAGCGACTCGTTCCTGCTGGTGGAGAGCGGCCGCGCGCAGGCCTTCGTGCTCGACGACATCCTGCTGGCCGGGCAGATCGCGAACGCGCGCAGCCCGAAGGACTTCATCATCACCGGCGAGAGCCTGCGCACCGAGAACCAATCGCTCATGTTCCGCAAGGACGACCCAGCCTTCAAGGCGCTGGTGGACCGCGTGGTCTCGGGCATGATGAAGTCGGGCGAGATGGAGAAGCTCTACAGCAAATGGTTCATGTCGCCGATTCCGCCCAAGGGCATCAACATCAACTACCCGCTCAATGCCGAGACGAAGGATGCGTTCGCCAATCCGTCGTCCAAGGGCATCTGATACGAGGCTGCTCTCGATGAAGACGAGACCGTTCACGCTGAGCCTGTCGAAGCGCCGCGCAAGGCTTCGACAGGCTCAGCCCGAACGGCTGCGGTTGATCGATGCGCCTGGGTTCTTTCTCTAACGCTCCTCTGTTCCTCGCATGACACGCATCGCCCTCGTCCACGCGCTCTCGCATTCGGTCGCCCCCATTAACGAAGCCTTCGCGCGCGACTGGCCCGAGGCGGTGCGCATGAACCTGCTGGACGACAGCCTCTCGGCGGACCTCGCGCGCAACGGGCGTGGGCTGGACGCGGCGATGCACGAACGCTTCCAGCGCCTCGCGCAGTACGCGGTCGACACGGGTGCCGAAGGCATCCTCTTCACCTGCTCGGCCTTCGGGCCCTGCATCGAGGCGGTGGCGCAACGGCATGCAGGCATTCCGGTGCTCAAGCCCAATGAGGCCATGATCGCCGAGGCGATGCAGGGGGAAGGGCGGCTGGGCCTGATCGCGACCTTCGCGCCCACGCTCGCATCGATGCCGCCGGAATTTCCCGCGGGTGCCGCGTTGGAACTCGCGTTGGCCGAAGGCGCGCTCGATGCGCTGAATGCCGGCGACACGCAGCGCCACGACGCGCTCATCGCCGCGCAGGCCGCGATGCTGCGCGATCGCGGCTGCACGCGCATCGCGCTCGCGCAATTCAGCATGGCGCGCGCCAGTGCGGCTTGTGCAGAGGCCAGCGGCCTGCCGGTGCTTACGACGGTCGACAGCGCAGTGCGCGCGCTGCGCCGGCGAACAGGTCAGCAGCGCTCAGCGTGAGCCGCCGTGGCCGATGGCGCTGACCAGCGTGGTCATCGCGATCTGCGCCGCGTCGCTGCGCCCGAGCATGCGGCGCAGGCCTGTCTCGCGATCGGTCGCCTCCAGGCCTTCGGCCAGGCGCCGGTAGATGTCCGACGAAGGCATCATGGCCGCGGTGCCGAGCGCATCGCAATAGGTCTCGGTGAGAAGGCCAGTGAGCTGCTGGCTCTGTTCGCTCGACAGCTTCATGGCGTTGCCGCTGAACACGGCCGCGATGCAGTGCATGAGGTAGGCCTGCGTTTCGAGCGAGAAGGCCTGCTGCCGCACATAGTCTTCGACGGCCGACCAGAAGAGCGGGTCGGAGGTGCGGCGCCAGCTCTCCAGCACCTTGCGCGCCTTGGCCACGAGGTCGGCGTGCGCGCCCGCGGGCTCGCTCGGGCGCAGCGCCAGGCCCTGCAGCGTGAGCGAGGCCACGGGGCCGGCCGCGCCGAGGATGAAGCTCCAGAACTTCCAGCGCGCGTACCACTTCTTGTCGTGCGCGGGGTTCAGCGCCTCGAGCAGGCCCAGGTCGATGCGCTGGCAGGCGTCCGCCTGCTGCTCCGCCACGCAGCCGTCGCCCAGGTCGAGCAACTGGATCTCGGCCTCCATGCGGTCGGCGGCGATGTTGCCCTCTGCAACGATGCCCGCGCACGAGCCCGAGCGGTCGATGTCGGCCAGGCGCTGCATCAGCATGCGCAGTTCATGGGTGGAAGCACCGGTGGCGCCGGCCACGCGGCGGATGGACTCGCATTGTTCCTGTGCAACGGCCTGCGGGTGCTTCAGGCGGTCCTGGCCGTGGTCGTCGGCGGTCGATGCGTGCTCCTCCGCGGGGGTGAACGTTCGCATGAGAGATTCCTTGGGGCACCTGATGGTCTGGCCGACGAATATGTGTCGATGCGTTTCCGGTGAACATCCCCGGAATTAGGTATTCGGTACTCGCCCGCTACCTGAACAAAAGCTGACCGATGCCCTCGCCATAATTGATGCTCTTTGAAGGAGTACGCGTGGATATTGTTTTGCTGGTCAAGGCCGCCATCATGGGCATCGTCGAAGGGCTGACCGAGTTCCTGCCGATCTCGTCGACAGGGCATCTGATTCTTGCGGGCTCGCTGCTCGGCGGCTTCGGCGACAACCGGGGCAAGGTGTTCGAGATCGCCATCCAGACCGGCGCGATCTTCGCGGTGATCCTGGTGTACTGGCAGAAGATCAAGTCGACCGTCGTGGCACTGCCGCGGCAACCCAAGGCGCAGCGCCTGGCGCTCAACATCCTCATCGGCTTCCTGCCCGCGGTGGTGCTGGGCCTCCTGTTCGGCAAGGTGATCAAGGCCCACCTGTTCATCCCGACCGTGGTGGCCAGCACGTTCATCATCGGCGGCTTCATCATCCTGTGGGCCGAGAAGCGGCCGCCGGGCTCGGTGCGCGTGGAGCATGTGGACGACCTCACGCCATGGGACGCGCTCAAGGTCGGCCTCGTGCAGTGCTTCGCGATGATCCCGGGCACGAGCCGCAGCGGCTCGACCATCATCGGCGGCATGCTGCTGGGGCTCTCGCGCCAGGCGGCGACCGATTTCTCTTTCTTCCTCGCGATCCCGACGCTGATCGGCGCGGGCGCGTACAGCGTCTACAAGGAGCGCGCGCTGCTCTCGGCAGCCGACATTCCGCTGTTCGCCGTGGGCCTGGTGTTCTCGTTCATCAGCGCATGGCTGTGCGTGCGCTGGCTGCTGAAGTTCATCAGCACCCACAACTTCATTCCGTTCGCCTGGTACCGCATCGCCTTCGGCATCGTGGTGCTGGTGACGGCGTGGACCGGCACGGTGGTCTGGGCGGACTGATCCCGCCAGCCGCCCAGGCGGCTCAAGCCGCCGGCACCAGCGGCATCCGCAGCGCGAGCTGCGTTTCGCCGGGCCGCGACTGCAACTGAAGCTCGGCCCCGAGCCTGCGTGCACGGGCGCGCAGGCTGCGCAGGCCAGAGCCCGCGGCCTTGTCGGCCCCATCGACCACGAAGCCGCGGCCGTCGTCGCGCACGCTGAGCTGCAATTCGGCACCGTCCCGCATCACGGCCACATCGACACGCCGGCCCGCGCTGTGCTTGAGCACATTGGTCAGCGCCTCCTGCAGGAAGCGCAGCAAATCGAGGCTCTGCGAGGGCGGAAGCTCCAGCGTCTCCAGGTTCGACACCTGCCAGCGGCAATCGATGCCGTTCGCATCGAGCAGTTGCGAGGTGCGGTGCCGCAGCGGCGCGAGCAGCTCGCCGAACGCGCGCGCGCCGTCGTGGCGGCCGGTCGCCTCGATGATCAGCCGCAGGTCGTCGCGCAGGCTCTTGAGCATCGCGAGCAGCTCGGGCGCGGAGAGGTTCGCGGGCGTGCGCTCCAGCGTCGCGATGCTGCCCACCAGCATGCCGCCCAGGCCGTCGTGCAGGTCGCTCGCGAGGTTCACGCGCTCGCCGATGCGCGCATGCGCGAGCTCCAGCGCATGCTGCTGCGCGAGCGTGGCGGCGAGTTCCGACTTGGCGGCGTTCACTTCCTCGATTAGCTCGGTGTTGAAGTTCTCGATGCGCTCCAGGCTCTTGACGAAGCGCGCGGCCTGCGTCAGCGCCATGCCCAGCAGCAGCACGTAGGACGACATGGTCGTGTAGTAGATGTTGCTGTCGATCACCTGCGTGAACACCAGGAGGTCGTGCGCCGCCGTGGCGGCCGAGACGGCCATGAAAGGCGCGAGCGAACGCATGGGGCTCGCGCGATGGCGCAGGGCGTGCACGATCGATGCGCTGTTCACCGCGATGATGGTGAGGCCGCCCACCAGCGTCCAGACGGCGCGATGCACCGGCAGGCTCTGGCCGCTCGTGAACCACAGGTCGAGCACGCCGGCCAGCGCCACCAGCAGCGCCGCGGCTTCCAGGCGCGGCATGCGCCATGCACAGAAGCGCAGCGCAAAGACGATGTACGACACGCTGAAGGCGAGGAAGAGCGACGTGTTGAGCGCCTGCCAGCTGTGGTTGCCGGCAAAGGGCCACGGGCTGGTCGCGATCTGGTTGTAGCCGAACAAGAGCCACAGCACCGACATCATTGCGAACCAGCCGTAGGCCGTTTCGCGCCGGCGCAGCAACCACAGCGCCGCGAAGAAAGCCGAGACCGCGGCGCTTACCGCGAGGCCCAGCACCTGCAGGTCGCGGCGCACGAACTGCTCGCGCGCGTATTCCGCCTGCATGGCCGCGGGCGTGCCCAGGCTCACGGGCCCGAGGCCCGCCTGGTAGGCGAAGAGGCCCGACACGCGCACCAGCAACGTGTTGGTGCCGCCGGGTTTCAGCAGCGGCGGCGCTAGCAGCCATTGGCGCGGCACGTTCCATGCGCGCGTCAGCGGCTCGACCAGGCTCTCGTCGCGCGAGATCGTCGTGCCGTTGAGCGACACCTCGCCGGCCATGTTGAGGTAGTGCAGCAGAAGCCCGACCTCGCGCACCTGCGCCGGCTGCTCCCAGGTCAGGCGGTACCAGACCACGCCGTCGAAACCGGGCCAGCGATCGGCCCAGCTGTCGGGCAGGGTGACGGGCGTCCAGCCGTCGGCCGGTGGGGCGGTGTCGTCCCAGCCGGTGGCGCGTGCCGCTTCGACGTGGAGTGCGGGCGGCGGTGGCTGCTGCGCCATCGCCGCGCTGGCCGTGAAGAGCAGGAAGAGGAGGGCGCCCATCGACGCGACGAGCCATGCCCGCGCTGTCGCCAGGCGGGAGCGTGCGTGGTGCGCATGGCTCGGGCCCTCCTGCGGTCGATGTTCTCGGTGCGGCATTCGCGATCTACAGTGCTCGGGGATGGCCCCGCAGGCGGGCTGCGCCGGGTGAGGTGAAGAGGAGATGGCGGCGCCCCGGTCGGCGCCTCAGCGCAGCAGGCCGTGCCTGCGCCCCTGGAAGACCGCCTCGGTGCGCGAGGTGACGGCCAGCTTGCGGTAGATGTTCTTGGTGTGGCATTCCACCGTGAGCCGCGAGATCGACAGCGATTCGGCCATGTCGCGGTTGCTCAGCCCCTGCGCGACGAGCTCCAGGATGCTGCGCTCGCGCGGCGTGAGCGCCACGGGCAGCGGCGGCGGCGCATCGGCCGCCAGCACCGCCGACAGCGACGGCTGCTGCGCCGCGAGCCAGCCGAGGATGCGCCGCGCGATCGCCGGATCGATGGGCGCGCCGCCCTGCTCGATGCTGCGCAGCGCGATGCTCAGCTCCAGGTCGTCGCGTTCCTTGAGCAGATAGCCGATGGCGCCGGCACGCAGCGCGGCAAAGATGATTTCCTCGGTCCGCCAGGCCGAGACCACCACCGCGGGCACCTTGGGGTGCAGCGTGCGCATCCAGCCGATCAGCTCGACGCCGCTGCCGTCGGGCAGGCCGATATCGACCAGCGCCACGCCGAAATCCTGCTCGTCGAGCAAGGCCTTGGCCGTGGTCACGCTGTCGGCCCAGGCGATCTGCGGCTCGTCGCATCCGAGCGTGGACAGCACATAGGCCAGCCGCTCGCGCATGGCCGGATCGTCTTCGACCACCAGGGCGGGGCTCAACGAAACGGCTTCGACGTCTTCCAGCTGCAAATTGGACATGTGGGCGGAATTTTGATCGGTCCCTGGGTCTGTACGACGTTTTTACTTATATCGGGATTGTTGCAGAACATGCCGGTTGTATCCGAGAGTTTCCTGGTTGAAAACAGGGCGGCGAAGAGCCGGCACGAACCATCGCGCTCTTTGGAATAGGGCGTTCCGATCGGGTCCGGCAGGCCGTTGGGGGCCTGGATGGCACGAATACCGCCGTATTCGCCCGCGAGCGCCTCCAAAGACCTGGAGACAATCCCCGCATGCCCGACCTTCATGAACTGACCCGCCGATTCGCGCGGCCCGGCCGCCTCGAGGCCATCCTGCTGCGCCCGGCGCGCCGCGCGCCGGTGCTGTCGGTGAGCGAGGCGGTTGCGGTGGAAGGGCGCGGACTGGAGGGCGACCGCATCGGCGCCGCGCGTCCCGGCGGCAAGCGGCAGGTCTCGCTGATCCAGCACGAGCACCTGCCCGTGATCGCCGCGCTCACCGGCCATGCGCAGGTCGATGCACAGGGGCTGCGCCGCAACCTCGTCGTCTCGGGCCTGAACCTGCTGGCGGCGCGCTCGCTGTTTCGCGACCAGCCGCTCGTGCTGGCCATCGGCGCCGAGGTGCTGCTCGAGGTCAGCGGCCCGTGCGAGCCGTGTTCACGGATGGAAGAGCTGCTCGGCCCCGGCGGCTACAACGCCATGCGCGGCCATGGCGGCGTGACGGCGCGGGTGCTGCGTGGCGGGGTGCTGCGCGTCGGCGACGGCATCGCATGCCGCCCGCTTTCCGCCGATGACTCACAACAGGTTGCGTAGCGCGGCCTCGACCGCCGCGGCAGTCGCCAACGGCTTCTCCATCGGAAACAGGTGCGTGCCGTCGAGCATCGCGATGCGCCCCTTGGTCACCTGCTCGGTCATCGCCATGCCCACGCGCTTCATCTCGGCCGACTGCCGCCCGCCGATGAACGCCGCCTTGCACTTGAGCGGGTGGCTGCGCAGCAGCGCGCCCAGGTTGTGGGGCAGGGTGTTGTAGATCGCGGTTTCCACGTCGCGGTCGAAGCTCAGCTCGCGGCTGTCCTCGCCTGCTGTAATTCCGCTTGAAGTGCCGTCGAAGGTGCCGTGGTCGATGTAGTCGTGCAGCACCTGCTCGTCCCACTTGGCGAACGCCTTCTTGCTGCGAAAGTGCTCGAACACCGCCTCGCGGTGCGCCCAGGTGTTCTTGCGCTTTCGGCTGATGGCGCCGGGCGAAATGCTCTTCATGAGCGGCGTGCGCTTCACGACATTGAGCGTGTTCGCGCGCCAGCCGCCCAGGATCGGCGAATCGATCAGCACCACACCGCGCGCGAGCGCCGGATGCAGCGCCGCGCACATCAGGCTCAGGAATCCGCCGAGCGAATGGCCGATAAGGAACACCGGCCCGCCCGCGCGATCGGCGCGCACCTGCGCGAAATCGGCCAGCTGCTGCACCAGATGCGGCCAGTTGTCGGTGACGGGGTACTTCGGGTCATGCCCGAATTTCTCGATGGCATCGACCTCGAAGCCGCGGTTGCGGAGGCTCTCGAGGACGACGCGGTAGGTGCTCGCGGGAAAGCTGTTGCCGTGCGAAAAGATGACGGGCGGCACGGCTTTCAGATGAGCTTTTCGTCGGGCGTCGAGATTTTCCGCAGCGCGCCGTGCCGCGTGGCCGGCATCTTCAACGGATGCTCGGTATGGCTGTCGTCCCACACCGGGTCCTCGATGCTGTCGAACACCTCGCGCAGCTTCTGGCCCCAGCTGTTGTGCATCATGCGGTAGTAGGGGTTGTCGGCGTCGATGCAGATCACCCGGTCGGTCTCGAACTTGTTGGCCTCGTACACCACCAGGTCCAGCGGCAGGCCCACCGAGAGGTTCGACTTCATCGTCGAGTCCATCGACACCAGCGCGCACTTGGCGGCTTCATCGAGCGGCGTCTCGGGTGTGAGCACCCGGTCGAGCACGGGCTTGCCGTACTTCGATTCGCCCACCTGGAAGTAAGGCGTCTCGGTGGTCGCTTCGATGAAGTTGCCCGCGGCGTAGACCAGGAAGAGGCGCATGCCCTCGCCCTTGACCTGCCCGCCGAAGATGAAGGACACGTTGAAGTCGAGCCCCGCGTGCTTCAGCGCCTCGGCATCGCGGTCGTACACATGGCGCACCGCCGAGCCCAGCACGCGCGCCGCGTCGAACATGCTCTTGGCGTTCCAGATGGTGATCGGGTCGCCCTGCGAGCCGTCTTCGCGCGTTTCGCGAAGCTCTTCGATCTGCAGGATCTCGCGCACCGACTGCGAAATGCTCAGGTTGCCCGACGACAGCAGCACCATCACCCGGTCCCCCGGCTGCTCGTAGACGATCATCTTGCGGAAGGTGCTGATGTGGTCCACGCCCGCGTTCGTGCGCGAGTCGGAGAGAAACACCAGGCCGGCGTTGAGTTTGATGCCTACGCAATAAGTCATGAGTTCGTCTCGCATGAATCAGGCCACTCAGGCGGCACTGCGTTCACGCGTGTTCAGTTTCTGGAGGGCATAGAGCGCGTCGAGGGCTTCGCGCGGGCTCATGGTGTCGGGGTCTAGCGCAGCCAGCGCGGATTCTACGGCGCTGGCCAGCGGCGTCTCGGCCACGGGCGGGGGGCGAACAGGTCCACCTGCGCACGCGTTTGGGCATGCTGCGATTCGAGCGCCTCCAGCGCCTGTCGCGCATGGTTGACCACCGCGGCCGGCATGCCCGCAAGCCGCGCCACCTGGATGCCGTAGCTCTTGCTGGCCGGGCCCGGCTGCATTTCGTGCAGGAACACGATGTCGCGGCCCGCCTCGGTCGCGCTCACGTGCATGTTCACCGCGCCGTGGTGCGTGGCCGGGAACTCGGTCAGCTCGAAGTAGTGCGTCGCGAAGAGCGTGAAGGCCTTGCTGCGGTCATGCAACTGCGCTGCAATGCCCGCGGCCAGCGCGAGGCCGTCGAAGGTGCTGGTGCCGCGGCCGATTTCGTCCATCAGCACCAGCGATTGCGCCGTGGCGCTGTGCAGGATCTGCGCGGCCTCGGTCATCTCCAGCATGAAGGTCGATTGCGCATTGGCCAGGTCGTCCGCCGCGCCGATGCGCGTGTGGATCGCATCGATCGGCCCGAGCCGGCAGGCCGCCGCCGGCACGTGCGAGCCGATGGAGGCGAGCAGCACGATGATCGCCACCTGCCGCATGTACGTCGACTTGCCGCCCATGTTCGGCCCGGTGATCACCTGCATGCGCTGCTGCGGTCCGAGCTGCGTGTCGTTGGCGATGAAGCCGCCCGACGATTTCTCTGCAAGCCGCGCCTCCACCACAGGATGCCGTCCCTGCTGGATCTCGATGCACGGATGCGCCACGAAGCTCGGCGCGCGCCAGTGCAGCGTGTGCGAACGCTCGGCCAGCGCGCACAGCGCATCGAGCGTCGCGATGCCGCCGGCCAGCTGCGTAAGCGCGGGCACCGAGGGCTGCAGCGCATCGAGCAACTGCTCGTAGAGCCACTTCTCGCGGGCGAGCGCCCGGTCTTGCGCGCTCAGCGCCTTGTCTTCGAAGGCCTTCAGCTCGGGCGTGATGAAGCGCTCGGCGTTCTTCAGCGTCTGGCGGCGGCGGTAGTTGTCGGGCACCTTGGAAAGCGCGCTCTGCGTCACCTCGATGTAGAAGCCGTGCACCCGGTTGAACTGCACCCGCAGGTTGCTGATGCCGGTGCGCTCGCGCTCGCTCACTTCGAGCTTCAGCAAGAAATCGTCGCAGTTGTCGCTGATGGCGCGCAGCTCGTCGAGCTCCGCGTCGTGGCCGGTGGCGATCACGCCGCCGTCGCGCACCAGCGCCGAAGGGTCGGGCTTGATCGCGCTCACCAGCAGATCGGCGCACCCCGGCGGCGGCGCGAGCCGCTCGGCGATGCGCGCCAGCAGCGGCGCGGCGGCGGGAAGCAGCGGTGCCAAATGCTCGGCCTTGTCGAGCGCCAGACGCAGCGCCAGCAACTCGCGCGGGCGCACCTGGCGCAGCGCGATGCGCGCGGCGATGCGCTCCACATCGCTCGTGTTCTTCAATTGTTCGCGCAGCGTGCGCCACGGCGCGGCCGTGCCGCCGAGCACCGTGGAATGCAGCGCGCCGATGGCTTCGAGCCGCGCTTGCGCTTCGCTCCGGTCGCGCCGCGGCGAGAGCAGCCAGCGCTTCACGAGGCGGCTGCCCATGCCCGTCATGCAGGTGTCGAGCAGCGAGAACATCGTGGGCGAATCTTCGCCGCGCAGCGTCTGCACCAGTTCGAGGTTGCGCCGCGTGGTGGGCGGCAGCTCGATCAGGTCGCCATCGCGTTCGACAGAAAGCCGCTTCACATGCGAGAGCGCACGGCCCTGCGTGTGCTCTGCATAACCCAGCAGCGCGGCCGCGGCGGCATGCGCGTTGGTCAGCGATTCGGCATTCCACGCAGCCAGGCTGTTGCTGCCCATCTGCTCGCTGAGCTTGCGCTCGCCCAGGCCGCCGTCGAACTGCCACGCAGGGCGGATCGAGAGCGTGAAGGGCGTTGCCGCCCGCGCGGCTTTCAGGCGCTGCTCGAAGGCCGGCGTCACCTCCGCGCTGTAGAGCAGTTCGCTCGGCGCGATGCGCGCGATCCACGCCTCGAGCGCATCGGCCGGGCACTCGGCCAGCCGCAGCTCGGCGCCCGTCACGCTCAGCCACGCGAGCCCGCAGAAATTGCGCGTGCCCGCATGCACCGCGAGCAGCAAAGATTCGCTCTTGTCGTTGAGCAGTTCCGAATCCGTCAGCGTGCCGGGCGTGACCACCCGCACCACCTTGCGCTCCACCGGCCCCTTGCTCGCGCCGACCTCTCCCACCTGCTCGCAGATGGCTACCGATTCACCCAGCTTGATGAGCCGCGCGAGGTACGTATCGACCGCATGGAAGGGCACGCCGCACATCACGACGGGCTGGCCCGCCGACTGGCCGCGCTGGGTGAGCGTGATGTCCAGCAGGCGCGCGGCCTTTTCGGCATCGGCCCAGAACAGTTCGTAGAAATCGCCCATCCGGTAGAACAGCAGCGTGTCCGGATGGTTCGCCTTGAGGCCCAGGTACTGCGCCATCATGGGCGTGTGCCCGGAGAGATCGCTGGTCGGGGGAAGGGATTGGGCAGTCGTCGTTTTCACTCGGGGGATTATCGGGGACGGGAGGGCGGCGCTCAGCCGACGCTCAGCTTCACCGGCTTGCCGATGCGGCTGAGCATTTCGACCAGTGTGTCGAGGGTGAATTTGGTGGTCTTCCTGTTGACCACGTCGGAAACCCGAGGACGGGAGACCATCAGGATTTCTGCGGCTTCGGCCTGTTTCAGGTGATGCGCTTCGATCCAGTTCGACAGCTCCTCCATGAGCTGCTGCTTCAACAGCCGCGTGTCGTTGATCTGCTTTTGCGATGCGGCGTGCAGACGCTTGGCCTCGGCCGCCGGAAAGCCCAGTTCGAGAAAGATGTTGGCGCCCGGCTTTGTGACGTGCTGGATGGTGGTGTCGGTCTTCATGGTCGATGCTTCCTTGTGTCGATCATCGCGCGGTAGCGCGTCTCGGCGATGGCCTTGTCCTGCTGGCTGGTGGCTTGTGTCTTCTTCTGGAAGCAATGCAGGACATAAATCGCTTCCTCGAACTTGGCTACGTACATCACGCGATAGATACCGCTTGAATCCCTGAGCCGGATTTCCCGCGTGCCGGCGCCAACGTCGTTGAAGGGCTTCCAGTCCGTCGGGTCCAGCCCGGCCTGTACCTTGCCCAACTCGAAGCCGGCTGCCCGGCGTGGCTCCTCGGGGAAGGTCAGCAGATCCGCATAGGAAGAGCCAACCCACCGAATTTCCTTTTCGTCCATCAACGCGCCTGTCTGTATAAGATTTTATACGCGAAAGCCGATGCGCTCCACACGCAATGGCTTCCCCCCTGTCGAATCATTCTCGGCACGGCCTGCATGCTTTTTCGCAGGCGCTGGCCAACTCGGTCCCGATTACCGTGAACTTTGCGCGGGTACCGAGGCTGATCGTTCGCGCGGCCTGCGGCAGCGATACCGGGCGCAATGTCCGCATCCATCCGTCCGCATCCCCCGCTCTAAAATCCCCCCGCGCAAACCCCGCGTGAAGAACAAGGCGCCCATGGCCCCCCCGGAAGAAATCAAAGGCCCTGAAGCGGACGCGCTCCCCGACACCGCCACCTTGCCCGCCGAACTCGCGGCGCTGTATCTGTGCATGTCGCCCGCCCAGCTGGCGGACCTGCGCAAGTCGAAACGCCCCGAGCGCGGCGCAGGCAACGGCCCCTCCGTCATCCGGCCCGTCGAAGGCGGCCCGGCCGGCCCCAAGGACCCGGTGCTCTACCAGCTGGGCACCCTGCGCGACTATGCGAAGGCGCACGCCGCGCCCTCCGACTACGACACTGCATCCAAGAGCGGCATGCTCGGCTGGGTCTCCGCCAAGCTGCCTTTCTTCGCCGAGCGCGAGCCGCGCATCAAGCGCGGCAAGCGCGTGCTCATCGGCGGTGCGTGGGACCGCGCGGACCCGCTGCGCGAGAAGCGTTTCATCGATCTGGCCAAGGGCCGCATCCGCTTCACCTCGCTCACCTGCGCCGAAGCCGCGGTGAGCCTGTGGGCCGACGTGGCGAGCCACGCGGCCTTCGCCGAAAAGGGCCTCGCCTTGCTCAACGGCGAGACGCAGGCCATCGAGGCCTCGCTGGCAGCCACCCGCGACCTGGCCGCGGCCGCGAAATCCGACGCGGCGATCTGACACGTCGCGCCGCACGACTGACATGGACGAGCACCGATGCTGATCAACTGCGTGGCCTACGAAAACGGCGCCAAGCTCGCCGACATTCCCGTCGAGGACATCAGCGACTACATCACCCGGCCCGGCTGCTTCGTGTGGGTGGCGCTGAGCGATCCCGCGCCCGAGGAACTGGCCGAGATGCAGAAGGAATTCAACCTGCATCCGCTGGCCGTCGAAGACGCCCACCACGGCCACCAGCGCCCCAAGGTCGAGGAGTACGGCGATTCGCTCTTCGTCGTCATGCACCT
Source organism: Variovorax sp. AC194 (assembly GCF_979257995.1). Taxonomy (NCBI): domain Bacteria; kingdom Pseudomonadati; phylum Pseudomonadota; class Betaproteobacteria; order Burkholderiales; family Comamonadaceae; genus Variovorax; species Variovorax sp. AC194. The sequence continues at coordinate 2,542,896 of NZ_OZ409823.1, forward strand.
GGTGGAGCCATCGGAAGAGGGCGAGCACTGCGTGAACGTGGGCGAGGTCGATGTGTTCGTCGGCCGCAACTACGTGCTCTCGGTGCGCAACCGCAGCCAGCAAGGCTTTCTGGGCGTGCGCGAGCGCTGCGAGCGCGAGCCCGACCTCTTGCGCAACGGCGCGGGCTTCGTGCTCTATGCGCTGATGGACGCGGTGGTCGACCGCTACTTTCCCGTCATCGATGCGCTCGAGGTCGAGCTGGAGACCATCGAGCAGCAGATCTTCGGCCACAGCGGCGCGGCGCGCGACAAGATCAAGCAGCTCTATGACCTGAAGCGCCGCAGCATGACCCTGAAGCGCGCGGTGGCCCCGCTCGTGGAGGCCGCGGGCAAGCTGTATGGCGGGCGCGTGCCGCAGATCTGCATGGGCACGCAGGAATACTTTCGCGACGTGGGCGACCACCTGGGCCGCATCAACGGCTCGATCGACGCGATGCGCGACACCATCGGCACCGCCATCGCGGTGAACCTGTCGATGGTGACCATCGAAGACAGCGAAGTCACCAAGCGTCTCGCGGCCTGGGCCAGCATCTTCGCGGTGTGCACCGCGTTCGCCGGCATCTGGGGCATGAACTTCGAGAACATGCCCGAGCTGAAATTCAGGTACGGCTATGCGGTGGCGCTGGGGCTCATCGTCAGCACCTGCGGCTATCTGTACTACCGGTTCAGGCGCGCGGGCTGGCTCTGAAGGCCGTGCGCCGCTCAGCCTGCTAATCCCAAACTAATAAACATGTAGATAATCCAGTCCCTTATGAAAAGGGACTTCACCCAGCGCTTCGGCTTCCTCGTCAAGGAGGTCGGCAAGCTCTACGTCGATGAGTTCGACCGCCTCGCGCGCGAACGCATCGGCCTGACCAGCGCGCAATGCCGCCTCCTGGGCGTGCTCGCGATGCGCGGCGACGAAGAGCCGCTCTCGCAGGCCGAACTCGCGCAGCGCCTGGACCTCACCCCCATGGCCGTCGCGGGCCTGTGCGACCGCATGGCCGCAGCCGGCTGGATTCGCCGCGAGCCCAGCGCCACCGACCGCCGCGTCAACAAGATCCACCTGCAGCCCAGCGCCGAGAAGGCGCTCGATGCGGCGCTGAGCATCAGCGACGGCCTCAACGCGCGCGTGATGTCGGTGCTCTCGCAGCCCGAGCGCGCGCAGTTGCTGGTCCTGCTCAACAAGGTGCGCGGCAGCCTTGTGGACATCACCTCCGGCGACGCGCAAAAACCATGAGCGTCGCCCCCGGAACCACCGTGCCGCACCGCGGCATGATCACCATCTCGATCATGCTGGCGACCATCATGCAGGCGCTGGACACCACCATCGCCAACGTCGCCTTGCCCCACATGCAGGGGAGCCTTCAGGCCTCGCAGGACCAGATCACCTGGGTGCTCACCTCCTACATCGTCGCCTCGGCCATCGCGCTGCCGCTCACCGGGTGGCTGTGCGGCCACTGGGGGCGGCGGCGCGTGTTCATCATTTCGGTGATCGGGTTCACGGTCGCTTCGGCGCTGTGCGGCGTGGCGACGTCGCTCGTGGGCATCGTGGCCGCGCGCCTCTTGCAGGGCGTGTTCGGCGCGGCGCTGGTGCCGCTGTCGCAGGCGGTGCTGCTCGATATCAACCCGCGCGAGAAGGTCGGCCAGGCCATGGCCATCTGGGGCGCGGGCATCATGGTCGGGCCCATCCTCGGGCCGCTTTTGGGCGGCTGGCTCACCGAGAACTTCGACTGGCGCTGGGTGTTCTTCATCAACCTGCCCGTGGGCATCTTCGCGTTCTGGGGCATCGCGCGCTACCTGCCCGAGAGCCGGCCGCAGGGCGAGAAGCTCGACATCTTCGGCTTCGTCACGCTGAGCCTCGCGATCGGCATGCTGCAATTGTTTCTCGATCGCGGCGAGCAGCTCGACTGGTTCGACTCGTGGGAAATCAAGCTCGAAGCCGCCGCCGCGCTCGTGGCCTTCGGCTTCTTCGTGGTCCACACATGGACGGTGCAGGGCGTGTCGTTCTTCGACCGCGATTTGCTCAAAGACCGCAACTTCGTCACCGGCCTCCTGTTCGCGTTCATCGTGGGCATGATCCTGTTCGCGACGATGGCGCTGTTGCCCAACTTCCTGCAAGGGCTCATGGGCTATCCGGTCGTCTACACCGGCGAGGTGACCGCGCCGCGCGGCGTGGGCACCATGATCGCGATGATCATCGTCGGGCGCCTCGTGCAGCGCATCGACGTGCGCGCCATCATGGCCGTGGGCTTCGGCCTCACGGCGTTCTCGCTCTACCAGATGACGCGGCTCACGCTGCAGATGGACAGCAGCCTCATCGTTCTCTCGGGCTTCATCCAGGGGCTGGGCATCGGCTTCACCTTCGTGCCGCTGTCGACCGCCACCTTCGCGACGCTCGCGCCGCGCCTTCGCAACCAGGGCACGCCCATCTTCAGCCTGCTGCGCAACATCGGCAGCAGCGTGGGCATCTCGATCGTGCAGGCGCTGTTGACCGAAGGCTCGAGCAAGGCGCATGCGCAGATCGCGGCGACGGTCACGCCCGGCAACCCGGGGCTGATCAACCTGCCGCCGATGATGTCGCCCGACACCATGACCGGGCTCGCGATGCTCAACGCCGAGGTCACGCGGCAGGGCGCGCTCATCGGCTACCTCGACGACTTCGCGATCATGATGGTGATCACGCTGCTGGCGATTCCGCTGCTGCTGCTGATCCGCAGCCCGCGGCGCAATGCGGCCGCGTCAGGCCCCGCCGAAGTGCCGCACTGACGACGCGCGCTTACTCGTCGTGCGAATCGTGCGTGGCCGCAGTGCCGCGCCGCCAGTAGCCCGACGCCCGCGTCCACTTCGGATTCGCGCCGCGCTCGCTCACGAGGTGCGCGCGCACGGCCTTTGCGATGCCCGACTCGCAGCCGACCCATGCATGGAAGTCACCGGCCGGCAGCTTCGCGGCCTTCAGCGCATCGACCAGCACTGTGCTCACGCCGGCCTCGGCGCCGCGCCGGTACACCCACTGCAGCGTGAGCTCGGCCTTCGTCTCGAACGGAATCTCGTCCGCTTCGCTGTCGACTTCCGCCAGCACCACCGCCCGCGCACCGGCCGGCAATTCGGCCAGGCGGCGCGAGATGGCGGGCAGCGCGGTGTCGTCGCCCACGAGCAGGTGCCAGTCGAATTCGGTCGGCACGATGAACGAGCCGCGCGGGCCGCCCACGCCCAGCGTGTCGCCGGGCTTGGCCTTCTCGGCCCATTGCGTGGCGGGGCCGGCGTCGTGCAGCGCGAAGTCGATCTCCAGCGTGTTGGCCTTGGCGTCGTGGCGGCGCGGCGTGTAGTCGCGCATCGTGGGGCGGCCGCTCGCGGGCCAGACCGGGCCATCGGGCCCGGCCGTCGGCAGCGTGAGCTGGCCCGTTGCGGCATCGGGGAAAAAGATCTTCGCGTGGTCGTCGAACCCCGGGCTCGTGAAGCCCGCGAGGTCGTCGCCCGTGAGCACGATGCGGATGAGGTGCGGCGTCACGCGCTGCACCGTCTTCACCGTGAGCTGGCGAAAGCGAAGGTCATGGCGCACGCGGCGCGGCGTGCGGTCTGGAGTGCTGGAAGAAGCAGTAGTGGTTGTGAAGTCGGTCATTTCAAAAAAGTTGGTTCAGATGCGCTCTAACTGTTGAGCGGCGCTGTCGAGCACCGCGGCGAAATCGTGGGCTTGTTGTTCGGTGAGGGGCGCGCCCGACAAGCGCATGCGCATCGCGAGCTTCAGGTTCTCGATGGCGCGCGTGACCTGCGGCGGGCGTCCGCCGCGCGGGCCCGCGCCGTCCACGCCGCCCGACATGCGGGCCATCATGGCGTCGGCCGTTTCGCGGTTGGCGGCCAGAAACTCCTGGCCGCCGGGCGTGATGCTGTAGCGCTTGCGGCCACCGCCATCGGCCGTTTCCACGCTCAGGTGGCCCATCTCCTCGAGCAGCGTGAGGGTGGGGTAGACCACGCCGGGGCTCGGCGCGTAGCTCCCGCCCAGGCGGTCTTCGATGGCCTTGATGAGCTCGTAGCCGTGCGACGGTTTGTCGGCGATCAGCTGCAGCAGCACGAAGCGCAGGCCGCCGTGGCCGAATACGCGCCCGCCGCCGCGTCCGCCGCGGCCTCCGTGCATGCGCTCGTCGCCGGGCGCGCCGTGGTGCCGGCCGCGGCCGCCCGAGCAGCCGTCGTCGTGTTCGCCACGGGGGGCGTGGCAGTGGTGGTTGTGGTGGTGATGGCCGAAGTGGGGGTGTCGCATGTCGATGTCCTTCATGACTGGTATCGAAAGTATTTTAGATATATCGATTTAAAAGTCAAACAGACATGCATCCGGCCATTTCCGGGAGCGGGGCGAAGGGGCGCTACGCAGCGCCGGCCCGGTGCTGGTGAAGGTGCGCCAGCGTCAGCGCCTCGCCGATGTGCGACAGCTGCACGGCCGCCGCTTCGGCCGAGCCTTCCGCGATCTCGGCCACGCGCTCGAACATCTGCGTTTCGTAAGCCGCGACGGCGCTGTCCCAGTCCTGTTCCGAGGCCAGCAGCGCGGCCAATTCAGCGGCATCCCTCAGCGCGGCATTCACGCCTTCGCCGCCGAACGGCGACATCACATGCGCCGCATCGCCCAGCAGCGTGAGCCCGCGCCGGTGCGCCCAGCAATGCCCGACCGGCAGCGCATGAATCGGCCGCGCCGCGAAGTTGTCGTTGCTCGCGCGAAAGAGATCGGTGATCGCATCGCCATACCCCGTGAACTCGGCAAGCAGGGCGCTGCGCACAGCGGCGGGCGAGGCGAAGTCGAAACGCTGCGCCGCCCAATCCGCCGGCACCCGGAAGATCGCGTACCCCCGGATGTGCGCGTTGCCGTTGCGCTGCGCAATGATCGACATGCCATTGCCCTGCACGTCGAGCTTGCCGCGCCCGACCAGCTGCGCGAGGGCAGGGTGGCTGCGGTCCACGTCGTCGATGCCGAACTCGATGAAGGTCAGCCCGCTGTACTGCGGCTTGTACGGCGACAGCAGCGGCCGCACGCGCGACCACGCGCCGTCCGCGCCGACCACGAGATCGAAGGGCCCGGCCTCACCGTTCGAGAAGGCGAGGCTCCATTGACCATCGCCTTGCGGCACCACCTCGCGCAGCGCGCACCCCCACTGCACGCAGCCATCGGGCAGCGACGCGAGCAGCATGTCGCGCAGCGCCGTGCGATCGACCTCGGGCCGGTCGCCCGCGGACGCATCGGGCTCCTCGAAAAGCACGCGCCCCGACTTGTCGACCAGCCGCGAGCCCTGGTCGTCATAGCGCGCGATGCGAAGGAACCCGGCTTCGAGGCCGGCGCGGCGCACGGCCATCAGCCCCGAGTCTTCGTGCAGGTCGAGCGTGCCGCCCTGCGGCCGCACGAGCGCGCTGTCTTCGCGCTCGAACACGGTGGCCGCGATGCCCGACAGGTGCAGCAGGCGCGCCAGCATGAGGCCGCCGGGGCCCGCGCCGACGATGGCGATGCGGGGCGTGAAAACAGAAGAAGAGGGATGCATCCGGATGACTCCGCAGAAAGGATAGGTTCCTATGCATATTAGCATAGGAGCCTATGTATAGAATGAGCGCATGACCGAAGCCAACGACACCCTCGATCTCCCTGAAACCAACCCCCTCAAGCTCATCGGCCGCGTCGCCCGCGGCTTCGTGCGCATCGCCGATGCCGATCTGCGCGAAGCGGGCCTGGCCGCGGGCCAGCTGCCGGTGCTCGTGTCGCTCAAGAAAAGCAAGGCGCTCTCGCAGGCCGAGCTCGCGCGCATCGCGCAGGTCGAGCAGCCCAGCATGGCGCAGCTGCTCACCCGCATGGAGCGCGACGGCCTGGTCCAGCGCGTGGACGACCCCGCCGACAAGCGCAGCCGCCTCATCTCGCTCACGCCGCTGGCCGCGCGGCGGCTGCCCAAGGCCACGGCGCTGATGGAAGGGCACACGCAGCAGGCGCTGGCCGGCTTCTCCAAGGCGGAGGTCGCGCAGCTGCTGGCGCTGCTGCGGCGCGTGAATGCGAACGTGGAGCGCATGGGCGGCGGCTGATGGCACCGGCGCGCAGCGGTGTCGCCTTGAGCGATTGACGGTCGGCCCTCGCGAAGCGCATCGCATCGCACAGTGCGACCGAGGGAACGAGGGAACGAGTGATCGCGCAGCATCCCCGGCTTCATCGCGCGCTTTGCGGCCCCATGTGCGCGATGAATTGAGCGGGACGAATTGCGCACAGCCCCGCCTCGTTTTTCTTCGTCGGATGCCGCGGCTTTTGCACCGCGCCTGGCGCGCGTCGGGCCTTCAAATGTCAGCCCTTTGTGTCCCTCGGCCGCGAGCCCGCAGATACCTCGCGAATTCGAGAATTCCTAGACGAATTCTCTTCGCCGGACACGGCTTTGCTTCTCTACAGTGAATGCCCTGACGACAAGACGCCGCACCGAGTGCGCGACGAACAGCGTCAGACAAACAGCCCCGGAAAAACGAATGAACGAATGAACCGCTTTGCCTCACAGCGGGTGTCGATGGCCTTGTGCTGGCGATGCGAATGTGAGGCGCAAAAGGCGACGGCCAAGGTGTTCACGCACCTTGACCGTCTAACCACATGACGTGCATTAACTTTTCAGGACGCACACCAAATGGCTAAGCAAATTATCGCCGGGCGCTCTACGCCCAAGTCTTCCCGTCACACGGCAACCGCCCTCACCAGCGGCTCACCGCCCGTGCCCCCGACCGGCCAGGACGCGTTCGACCTCCTCGAAAACAAAGCCGCCCAACTCAGATCACTGCTGTGGTGCGCCTACGGCGACGGCAACGGCTGGTTCGAAGAAGCAGGAGAAGAACACCGATCGAACATCGTCTGGATCGCTGCGGATCTGGCGATGGAGGTGGAGGAACTGGTGCAGGGGAGTGTGAGGGGGTAACCCCGAGGCCTCAGTCTCTGAGGCCACGGCTCAGAATCAGCTCGTTGAACTCTGAGTCTGATATGAGCTGTGAAGCGGAAATGGCTTTCTGAAACTGCGTCCGAGGAGACGCAGTTTCCTTCGCTCTACAAAGTCGAAACTCGCTGCCAGGGCACCGTGCAGATCTGCTTCCGCAGTGGCGCGGATCGACCGTGCGTCAGCTCAAAAAGGGACATTTCACGCCCGGCTTTCTGTGCCGGATAGCCTGACGGTCCTGCAGAATCACCTTTAAGTCCACTTTTCGGACGCTGTGGGCATTTGAATCACCAGATGGGAGAGCACTGATGATTTACCAGGCCCGCCATACAAGGCGAAAAATAAATGAGTAAAGCAGGCATTCAGTCCAATAGAGGGGACGGCTATCAAACTTTGATTGCTTTTGAGTGGGCGTTATCTGTCTTATCCAATCCAAATTACCAGTGGATCGAGGTCGATTCAGTAAGATGGACCGTCGACGATGTGGTTATCGGAAAATCCGACGGCACTAAAATTTGCTGTCAATGTAAAAAAAATCACCCAAAACATCAAGCTTGGTCTATCGCAGATCTAGCCGGTGAGTTAGGGAAAGCGAGTCAGCTGCTGGCGAATGACCCCTTGGCTAGCGTTCGATTTTATTCGCGCAGCGCTTTCGGTGAGATATCCGCTCTTCGAGAGTACAGCGTCAATTTTGGCGACGAGTCGACATACCAAAGCGATCTAAGCAAAGGGCATCGCGAGGTGGACGCGAACCTAAAAACGCTGATTGGCAAACACACTAAAAATCTGTCCACCTACGAATTTTTGCGGCGCACAACGTTCGAAATTAGTCCGGAAATGGACCGCATGGCCGAGTTGCTGCGTGGACGACTGAGTCAATTAGCCAGTAATCATTCGGCAGTCTATGACGCTCTATGGGTGAACCTTGATAACCTAGGAATGCGTTTGAGCGAAAAGGGTCCGCACGCCGCAATCCAGCACCGCCTTACAAAAGAGGATATGAAATCCTTGTTGGCCAACGTGGGTTCGATGTTGACTCCGTCTATGGATATCGCGGAGGTTCGTACCGCATTCAAAAATACATCTGCCATTGGTCGCTCATGGCGAAGGGATATTGGTGACGAGCGGATAAAAAGCCCACTAGTCGATGAACTTATAGGCGCTATTGAAGACAAGTGCGATTCCATTTTGCTCACGGGAGCTCCGGGTTCTGGCAAAACCTGCGTAATGCTCGGTGTGCAGGAGGCACTGGAAAAAATCGCAACAGTGCGCAGCGATTTGTTGCCGATTTTTATTCAATCACGCGAATTCGCAGATCTTGCTTCTGCGCAGGATCGTCAAGCCTTCGGCCTGCCGGAGCAATGGATAGAAAGGGCAGCCCGCGCGGCGGAGTACGCGCATGTGGTCGTGCTGATTGACTCGCTAGATGTATTGTCTATTGCCCGAGAGCATAGTGTACTTACATATTTTCTAGCTCAAATTGATCGACTTTTATTAATTCCGAACGTCACCGTCATTACTGCCTGTCGGGACTTTGACTCTCACTATGAGCGACGTATTGCTCAGCGCGAATGGGGCAAAAAAATAATTTGCCGGCCGCTTGACTGGAATTTGGAAGTTGCACCGCTACTCGAAAAACTAAAAATTTCTTCTGAAGCAGTCGACGCAACCACGCGGGAGCTAATACGCAACCCCCGCGAACTTGCTTTGTTTGTAGAGCTGGCTCAGCATGGAGGTAGCTTTAATGTAGTGACAAGCCAAGCTCTTGCGCACCAATATCTTGTTCAAATCGTCAGGGAAAATAATTTGCTTGGCGATCTCGCGATGCAGGCGCTGGAGGCTATCGCATCCGAGATGCTAAGACTGCGTAGCCTGGCGGTGTCACATCTAAGATTTTCGGCGTCACAAGACATTAAACGAGCGCTTCTCAGCAATAAGATATTGCACGAAACCCAAGATGGAAATCTGACATTTGGACATCAGACCCTGTTAGATGTGCTCGTGATCAGCGGCGCAATTCGCCAAGGTGCTAGTTTGCATGTATTCATTCAATCTTTGCCACCGGTGCCTTTTGTGCGCCCCACAATACGCAGCTTTGTAACGCAATTGGCGACTGGCGAGCGCCGTGAATTTAGAAGGCAGGTGCGCACAGTCTTAACCGGAGGCAATGCCTTTCATATCCGCCGTCTTGTTGCTGAGACTTTTTCAGAGCAAATTCCTCAGGATGAGGATTGGATATTGATACGCGATCTGCGTGTTCATCATCCAGAGATTTTCCAAGTCATTTACACCCAAGCAGTTCGCGTAGAGTGGCATTATTTCTGGATGAAGCACTTGGTGCCTATGCTGAAGGACATCCCAGATAAAGAAAGCCTAATAGCACATTCGCATCGATCAACCCAGTGGAAAAATGACGACCCTGCGGGGGTGCTTGAATTTTGGCTCGAAATATTGGAAATGGTTGAGGTCGAGAAAGTTCAGTTAGCTGGATCGATGGCATATGCAATTACGCAAATTAGCGCCGAGTACTCTGAGTTATGCGTCCCCTTGCTTTTGAAGTTACTCGAGCTCCCGCGACAGAAGCACAGCTTTCTTGGACATGCGCTTGCTAGGTGTGTGAGCGATGGTTCTGTGGATGATGATGAATTGTGGCGCTACATCGCCGGTGGGGTTGTAGAGGCTGATGTTCTTGGCTATAGCTTAGACGATAAATTGCATTGCCAACCGCATGAATTTGGTGACAAAAATGAGAATTTCCTTTCAGATCGAATGCGGCAATCAGAAGCATTGCTTGAATTGGCCGTCACGTCGATTGAGGAATGGAGTCGAATAAAAAAACGCCGATACGAAGAGGGCACAAACTACTGGGTTGGTTTTTTGTCTCAAACCTCTCACGAAGACGCGCATAGTCAGACCGATATCCGGCATTTGAACAGCGAACGCATTTTGCTAGATGCAATCGAAGCTGCTGTAGTGCATCACGCGAAAATTCAATCTGTTTGGTGGAAATCAAATTGCGAGCGTCTTTGCTTTAGTGCGGAAGGTGCACTGCGCTATTTTTCGATCCTCGCATGCACCGCGTCGCCAACCACCAACCTTGATTTGATTTCTCGGATGCTATGCGACAAGGATTTACTAGAATCCCAGCTATCGTATGAACTTGGAACGTTGATCGGAGCGGGATTTTTTTATCTTGATGCTGCAGCACAAGACGCTGTGCAGTCAACAATCTTAGCTCTTCGCCATGAATCCAAAATTGATCCGGAGCAACGAATTTTGGCTCTTAACGAGCAGGCACAGTTTTTTATTGCGATTCCGCATTTTTTGCGTTCTTACGAAACGCAGGCTGTTTTGAATGAATGCGAAAAAACGACATGGCCGTTGGTTCGTCGACCAAGCATTGGAATCCGGGGCGGAATTATCGCTGCGCCATTTTCCTTTGATGTTTTTATGGGCATAAGTGACAAAGGTGTACTTCGTTTGTTAAACCATTACAAGGACTATAAAAGAAATTCTTTTGATGATTTTGGGTTGGGTGGCGAGAGGGAGATTGGTGTCCAACTGAGTGAAGCGGCTTCGCGGTGCCCCAATCGTTTTGTCAAAATCCTGTCGACGAACTGGAAGGAAATTTCAGATCGATTTCGCGATGACATTCTCGAAGGTGCTAGTTCATATCTTGCGTATCGCTACGGAAATACGCAGCCAAGTAATAATTGGTCTGCCCAAGAAAATCCAGACGCGGAAGATTTGGTGCAAATAATTCTTGATGAACTAGAAAAACATCCCGAGCATTGGCGTCATAACCGAGCTGCATCTAAAGCCATACAAGGTTGCGCGCACGCGATGATGAGCGTTCAAACCGCGAGCCGAGTGGTCTCATTGGCCACTGATTTCTCGATTTTGCAAGAAGAAAGCACCATCTCTGGGGACTCTGTTGATTTAATTACTATTGGCATCAACATGGCGCGTGGCAATGCGGCGGAGGCGCTAATGATCGTGGCAAATCAGATGGAAAAAAATGCCGCGCATTGGCCTCATTCGTTGCAAGATGCGCTACGTTTATTTGCAGAAGATGAAAATCCTGCTATTCGTGCTTTGTTGTTAAGGCGGTTGCCATATTTGCAAAGCCATCATCCTGAATTTGGCTGGGAATTGTTTGAACGTGCCATGCGTGTGAATGCGGTCGGGCTATGGCCGGCGGCGGAGCACTGCTTGTACTATGCCTATCACCAGCAATTTGAGATTGTTGCCCCTTGGCTAGCACGCCTTTGTCGGGAAGGCACTGGTAAGGATCTTGAGATTTGGGGGCGTATTTCTGCTTTGGCGGCACTTTCGCAGAAGCTGGATTTTTCGGACTTTATTTCACAGCTAGAAGCATTAGAAGATGCGCAAGCCTGGCGCGGTGCAGCGAACGTTTGGACGCACTCGGGTAATTTCCAGCAGAACGAGGAGCAGTGTGTTTCGGGCCTTAGATTTGGGTTAAATGCTGGAGAGCACGCCGTACCGATCGCGCACAGATTTTGTACCTTATTGCAAGAAAAAGCGCCGGTAATTATTGCACCTATCGAATTATTGCGACGTTGTTTTGGTTTGCTGGAGGCCAAGGCAACCATCTATGGTTTTGACGCTTGGGTAAATGCCGTTTCGCTTCGAGATTCGGCATACGCGCTGGAGGCCATAGAGATTTATCTGGATTTTGTTCGTCGTACAAAACCTTATATGTACGATCACGAAAACAACTTCATGCAGCTTCTAACGCGTCTTTTCGCGCAGGCTGAAGAACAGGAGGAGTCAGATAGCGGTGCAATGTTGCAGCGCGTGGTCACGTTGCAAGATGAACTGCTTGCGCTGGGTGTTAGCGGCATGAATGATTGGCTTAAGGCTGCTGAAAGACCATGAAATCGACAGCCGGAGAACAAGCGTATTTCGATGAATGCCTCTGCGGCTCGAGGTTTCTCCACGACTCCGATGTTGCGTCACTGATTTCCTCTTCGCCATATTCAAATACGCCAAGGTAATCAAGCCGCGATCGCTCAATTGGTTAGCAATCGCCCATTAAAAAGCACCCGCACCGTCCGAACCGCCAACACAAACATCGTTGCAGTCAGCACCACCAACATCCCCCCAGCCACCACCTTCAACGGCACCGCCCCCCGCACACTCGCGTACTTCAACCCCGCATTCACCATCGCAGCCAGCGGAAAGCTAATAGCCCACCACCCCGCCCCGAACGGCACGCTCCGCTTGAACACCTTCGGCGCCAGCACCACGAACAAGAACAGCCCGAAGTAGAACAGCAGCCCCGCGAACAGATCCACCCGCCCCGTGAGGTTCACATACGCCGTGAACCCCACCTCGAAGGGCGCGACAAGAATCAGCAGCGAGGGCGTCATCGCCGGCGCGAGCGGCTTGTGCTGGATCAGCCGCGTGACGATCATCGTGAACAGCACGAGCGCCAGCACCGAGCCCACCGCCGCCGACAGCAGCAGCACCAACCTCGCCGCCCCGGCTCACCTCACAGCAGCGGCAACCGCCCCGACTCCTTCACCGTCTGCATGATCAACGTGCTGCGCACCTCACGCACATGCGGCAGCCGCGCAATCACCTGGCGCATGAACAGCGCAAACGAGTCGAGGTCGCGCTCCACCACCCGCAGCAAATAGTCCTCCTGCCCCGACAGGACCTGGCACGACAGCACTTGCTCGATCGGCGCCAGCGCGCGCTCGAATTCGAGCGCTTCCGTTTCGTGGTGCGAGTCGATCTTCACGAACAGGTAGCCGTCGATGCCCAGGCCCAGCGCGCGGCGGTCCAGCTCCATGCGGTAGCCGCGAATGAGGCCCGCCTCCTCCATGCGCTTGACCCGGCGCCAGCACGGCGAGATCGAGCTGTTGGCCTTTTCCGCCAAGGTGGCCAGCGACATGCGCGGGTCTTCCTGCAGGTAGGCGAGCAGTTGCCGGTCGAGGGGAGAAAGCGCAAGCGTGGTCATGGAAGGCGTCCTGAGCGGGAGGGTGAGAGACAGAGCAAGCGAGCAAGAGAGCAAGAGAGGAGGGGAGGAAGAGCGCAAGAAAGGCGGGCGATGGCCGTGCACTTCGCATGCACGGAACGTTTTTTTATTTTCACGGCCGCATTCGAAAAAGCATTCCCGAAACACCGTGCCCGCGTGCCGATTCAGGAAAAAGCTCACGGCCATAGTTCAAGAGAATTTCTGCACCGAGGCGTGTCCGCGCAGGTGCTGACAACCCGGCCCATCCGACTCAACAAGAAGAGCAAGGCAGGCCATGCAGGAAATTCAATTGAAGCGCGTGCTCAATGCACGACAGGTCCGGTTCATCGCGCTGGGCGCGGCCATCGGCGTGGGGCTGTTCCTGGGCTCGGCCAAGGCGATCCGCATCGCGGGCCCTTCGGTGTTGCTCGCGTACCTGGTGGCAGGCGGCGTGGTTTTTCTCATCATGCGTGCGCTCGGCGAAATGGCGGTCGAGCAGCCGGTGTCCGGCTCGTTCAGCACCTACGCGTCGCAGTACCTCGGGCCGTTCGCGGGCTTTCTGGCGGGCTGGAACTACTGGGTGCTGTGCATCGGCGCCGGCATCGCCGAAACCACGGCGGTGGCCATCTACATGAAGCTCTGGTTTCCCGGTGTGCCCCAGTGGGTCTGGGCGCTCGCCGCGGTGGTCTCCATCGGCGCGCTGAACGCGACCACCGTCAAGCTGTACGGCGAGCTGGAGTTCTGGTTCGCGTTGATCAAGGTCGCCGCCATGCTCCTGTTCATCGCGGCAGGGGTGCTGATGATCACGACCGGCTGGGGCAATGGGGGCGCGCCCATCGGTCTCTCGAACCTCTGGGTCCATGGCGGCTGGTTTCCGCACGGAATCTCCGGCACGCTCATGGCGTTGCCCACCGTGATCTACGCCTTCGGGGGCATCGAGATGATCGGGCTCACGGCCGGCGAGGTCAGCGATCCGAAGCGCGTTCTTCCCGGTGCCATCAACTCGGTGCTGTGGCGCATCCTGATCTTCTACGTGGGCTCGCTCACGGTGATGCTCGCGATCTATCCGTGGAACCAGATCGGCACGCAAGGCAGCCCCTTCGTCATGACCTTCGAGCGGCTGGGCATCCGCGAAGCGGCGGGGCTCATCAACTTCGTGGTGATCACCGCGGCGCTCTCGAGCTTCAACTGCACCATCTTCGGCGGCAGCCGCCTGCTGCATGGGCTCGCGCTGCAAAAGCAGGCACCGGCCGCGATGGCGCGCACCGCCGCCAACGGCGTGCCGGTGCGAAGCGTGCTGCTGTCGCTCGCGTGCCTCTTCATCGGCGTGGTGCTCAACTACCTCGCGCCCGAGTCGATCTTCGACTGGCTCATGGCGCTGGTGTCGTTCGCCGTGATCTGGACGTGGGCCACGATCCTTGCCGCGCACTATCGCTTTCGCGTGCTGCGCCGGCGGCGCCTGCAGCCCGCGGCCGCGTTCCCGATGCTGGCCTGGCCGCTGAGCTCGTGGATCGCATTGGCGTTTCTCGCGTTCCTGGCCTGCACGATGGCCATCGATGTTCACAGCCGCGCCTCGCTCATCGCGGGCGTCGTGGGCATCGTTTTTCTGGGTGTGGTCTACAAGGCGTTCGGGCTGGGCGCTTCGGCGCTGCGCGCGGGCGAGCCGACGACCCGCGATGCCCGCAAGAAGACCGCAGCGCCATGAGCACCGACGTCATCGTGCTGGGCGCGGGCATCGTGGGCGTGTGTTCCGCGCTGCATCTGCAAGACCGCGGCATGCGGGTGGTGCTGGTCGACCGGCGCGGTCCGGGGGAGGAGACCAGCTTCGGCAACGCGGGGCTGATCCAGAGCGCATCGGTCGTGCCGTTTGGCTTTCCGCGCGACGTGGGCACCGTGCTGCGCTACGCCCGCAACGCATCGACGAGCATGCGCTACGACTTCGTCTCGCTGCTCCGATTCGCACCATGGCTCGCGCGGTACTGGTGGGAGTCCGCGCCCGAGCGGCTGGCCAGCGCGGGCCGCGACCTGTTGCCGTTGATCACCACGAGCGTGAGGGAGCACGACATGCTCATCGACCGCGCCGGCCTGAGGCATCTGGTGCGCCCGAGCGGGTGGCTCCAGGCATACAGCACGCAAGCGATCTTCGCTCGCGAAGCGCGCGTTGCGGCCGACCTCGCTTTCAAGCACAAGCTGGCCATGCGCATCCTGGACGCCGCTGCGTTGCGCGCCGCCGAACCGGCGCTCGGCGATGGCTACGTGGGCGCGATTCATTGGCTCGACCCCAAGACGGTCAGCGACCCCGGCGCATTGACCAAGGGGTACGCACGGCTCTTTCGGCAAGGCGGCGGCAGCATCGCGCGTGGCGACGCCATGACGCTCGAACGTCGCGAAGGCGGGTGGTGCGTTCAAACGGAACGTGGCCTCTGCACCGCGCCGGCCGCCGTGCTCGCGCTCGGGCCGTGGTCCGACAGGGTGTATCGCAAGCTGGGCTATCGCATCCCGCTGATGCCCAAGCGCGGGTACCACATGCACTATGCAAGCGCAGCGCATCAGCCCGTGCTGAAGGTGCCCGTCATCGACGCCGAAGAGGGCTTTGCCATCGCGCCGATGGACCGGGGCCTGCGCCTGAGCACGGGCGTGGAAATCGCGCGGCGCGGGCTGCCTCCAACGCCGATGCAGCTGGAGCGCGCGGAGCGAAAGGCCCGCCCGATCTTCGGATTGGGCGATCGCGTGGACAAGACCCCGTGGCTCGGAATGCGCCCGTGCACGCCGGACATGCGACCGGTCATCGGTCCTGCGCCCCGGCATGTCGGGCTGTGGTTTTCGTTCGGGCACAACCACCACGGGCTGACCCTGGGGCCGGGCAGCGGGCGGCTGCTGGCGGAATTGATGACCGGGGCCACGCCCTTTGCCGATCCTCGCCCGTTTCGGCCGAGCCGGTTCAGTTGACGCGCTGCATGGTGGGCTGCTCAGGCCTTGGGCTCAGGCCGTGAGCAACCGGCCGTTGAACACGATGCGCAGCGTGCGCAACGTCAGCACGACGAGGCCGGCGGTCAGAAGCACCAGCATTCCGCCGGCCATCAACTGCAACGGCAGCATGCCCCGCACTGCCGCATATTTCAAAGCCGCATTCACCATCGCAGCCAGCGGAAAGCTAATAGCCCACCACCCCGCCCCAAACGGCACGCTCCGCCTGAACACCTTCGGCGCCAGCACCACGAACAAGAACAGCCCGAAGTAAAACAGCAGCCCCGCGAACAGGTCCACCCGCCCCGTGAGGTTCACATACGCCGTGAACCCGACCTCGAAGGGCGCGACAAGAATCAGCAGCGAGGGCGTCATCGCCGGCGCGAGCGGCTCGTGCTGGATCAGCCGCGTGACGATCATCGTGAACAGCACGAGCGCCAGCACCGAGCCCACCGCCGCCGACAGCAGCAGCACCTCGCCGGCCCAGGCCATGGGCATGTGGCTGCCGGTCACGGGAATGTCCAGCGCGGCGACGCCCGGAATGATCCACGCAGGCACCGCGTGCGCGGGGTGGCAGTTGCCGCCCAGAAGGCGCGAGACCACGTATGCGGCCAGCAGCAGCGTGGCGACGGTGCCGGCGATCCACATGGCCTGGCTCAGCGCGTGGCCCAGCGCGCTGTCGCAGGTGGTGCCGAGCACAGCCGATTGCAGCAGCAGCGCAATGGCGATGGTGCCGAAGAAGTTGCCGGCAATCGGGTGATGGAACTCCGCCTTCACGGCCGCCGGGTGCCGCAGCAGCTTGGCGCCATAGCCCACGAGCAGCACGACGAACACGAAGGTGGCGAAGAGGCCGATCGCATCCGACACGACGCGCGGCACGCCGAACTCGGTGTGCGCAAAGCGCCAGCCCATCGAAAGGCCCGAGAGGCCCATGACCGCGGCGAAGAGGTTGACGGGGAGGTTCTTGATCGAAGCGCCGGAGGCAGGGCGAGTGCCCGCCGCGGCGAGGGCAGAGGTAGCGGAATTTGTCATGGCGCAGTCTCGGGCCCACGAGGGCCGGCCGTCAGTGCCGTGGGGCGGCGATTCCTGCCAAATTCAGGTGTTGTCTGACGTGCGCGGTGGTCCCCGCTTTTTTCCGCTCCACGTGGCCTCGGCGATTTCGTTTTGTCTGAGTTGTCGCAGTTCAACTGCGACAACGCGAACAAATCGAAATCGGCCGAGCAGATCAGGCTTGGAAAAAGGTCAAGCCATCGCAGGCGCAGCCCGGCCCTCAGCCCTGCGCCGTGTCGCCGCCCACGCGCCACAGGCTGGTCATCGCATCCTGCGCAATCCGCAACTCGAAGATGAACCGCACCGCGCCGGGCCGCGACAGCATGCCCGCGGCCACGCCCGCCGAATGATCGAAGGCCTGTTGCCAGGTGCGCGCGTTGTCGCGCTCGATCTTGTTCATCCAGTCGAAGCCGCTCTCGCGCTGCTTTTGCCACGCACGAAAGCAGGCGATGACATGGTCCGGCCCGCCCAGGCCCTGCTCCAGCATCACGAGCATGGCCTGGCTCACCTGCATGCGATCGCGCAGCGTGATGCCGTCGCCTTCGAGCCGGACGGCGTAGGGCGAGATGAACGAGGCGCTGTGCCGGCGCGCGAAGGCCTGCGCCTCCTGGGCGCCTCTTGCCTCGTCCTCACCGTGCGCTTGTCGGGCGCCCGTGCTCACCACTTCACGCGCACACCGAGGGAGCCGTTGATCGCGCTCTTGACCTTCGCATCGCCGCCCGACGACCACAGCTTGCCGACCTCGCCGTAGAGGCTGGTCGTGGGGCCGAGCGCCAGCGTGAAGCCGCCCGCGAGTTCGGTGCTCGTGCCGCCGGTGGGCGCCGCGATGTCGGTGGTGGTCGCGCCGTTCACGAAGCGCGCGATGTCGGTGCCGCTCGATGTCTTGTAGACGTTGAAGCGGCCGTACGGCTGCAACGCGCCCATGGCGGTGTCGATCTCGCCCTTCACGCGCACGCCGGCGCGCGCGATCCAGCCGCTGTCGGCCTGCGGTTGCACCACGGCGCCCAGGATCACCGAGTTGCCCAGGTCCAGGTGCTGGTGAATCAGCTGCAACTGCGGCTCGATGCGCCAGCCGCTGCCGCCCAACGGAAAGGACTGGCCCACTTCGATGGAGCCCAGCAGGCTGTTGCCCTTGCCTTCGGCACCGGTGCCGATGTTCGTCTGCACGGTGTAGCGGTGGCGGCCCGACTGCACGACGGCATCGGCATAGAAACCGTTGTCGCCGGTGAAGGTGCCGTACACGCCGACGTATTCGTTGTGCAGGTCGTTGCGGCCCGTGCGCAGGTTGCTCACGCCGCTCGCGAAACCGTTGACCGTGGCGTCGCCGTCGAGCTGGCCGACGTACAGGCCCGCGCGCCAGTTCGGCGTGGCCAGCAAATCGGTGCCGGCCTGGAAGCCCGTGAGGCGCCCCTTGCTGGTCGGCGACACGGTGCCGCCTTGCTGGATGTCGATGTCGGTGGAGAGCACGCGCGCCCAGGCGCGGCGGGCGGTCCCCTCGGAGGCCGCGGCCGGGCCCTTCACGTCGTCGTCGCCGATGCGTTGGTGCAGGCTGCCGAGCATCGAAAGAGAAGCCTGGCGCAACTGCGCGGGCAGCGCGGCGAACAGCGGCACTTCGGTGCGGTAGGTCGGGATGACGATGGGCGCAGGCGCCGGTGCGGCACCACCCGGTGGATTGCTGGGGGCGTCTGGCGTGCCGGGGTCCGCGGGCGGCGTGCCCGGATCGACCGGCGGCGCGACCACAACGGCCGAGCGCAGGTACCAGCTCTCGCCCGCGCCGCCGGCATCGGCCGCATGCAGGCGGTATTCGAAGGCGCCCGCATCGACATGGCCGCCTGCGAGGCTGAAGGCGTCCTTGGTCGTCTGCGCGGTGGTGGTCGCGCCGTTGATCGCGCTCACCACTTCGATGCCGTTGCCTGTGGTGAGCGCCCCGAGCCCGCCGAGGTTGGCGATGCGCACTTGCGTGTTGCCGCTGGCGATGGCGCCTGCGCCGTCGAGCACCAATCGGTCCGTGGGGCTCGCGCTGTTGCCCAGCGCAGTGCCCAGGCGCAGCGTGCCGCCGTTGCCGACCCACGCGCCTTTCACGGTGAGCGTGGTGCCCGGTGCGGCGCCCACGAGCGACACGGTGCCCGCGTTGTCCACCGAGGCGAGCGTGTGGCTGAAGCCGGCCAGGTCGAGCGTGCCGGCCGCGGCCACGGTGTAGGCCGAGGCGGCGCTCAGCGTGCCGGCCGCGCCCGCGCGCAAGGTGCCGGCCGCCACGCGCGTGGTGCCCGCGTAGCTGTTGGCGCCGCTGAGCACCGTGGTGCCGGGGCCGCTCTGGCTCACCACGGCGGCGGCGGAGCCTCCGAGGATCGGCACGGCGAAGCGGTAGTTGCCGTCGGTGTGGTTGAAGTCGATGGTGGCCGCGCCGGTGCTGAGCGTGACCGATGCCGCTTCGAGCACGCCCGGCGCCTGGGCCGCCTGGCCCAGCGCGCCGCCGATGCTCAGGGTGCCGCGGGCCGCGGCCGCGCTGGCGATCTTCACGGTGCCGACGCCCGCGCGCGCGGAAGCCGTGCCGCCGTTGGCCAGCTGGAGCGAGGCGTCGCCGGCCCGCGCGATCTCGAAATCGACGCCTGCGCTGGAGGAGCTGGACACCAGTTGCGAGCCCACGCCCGAGATGACGGTCGAGGCCGTTTGGCCTGCGGTGGTGCCGATGCGCGTGTACGCGGTGGCCACCACGCCGCCATCGAGAATCGCAAGGGAGCCGTCGTGCAGGTTCGCTGTGCCGGTATCGAGCCGTGAGCCGGGGCCGGTCACCGTCACCGCACCGGTGCCTCCCGCCGAAATCGTGCCGATGCCGCCGATGGCGAACGAGCCGCTGTCGATCTTGCCTCCGGCCGTGACGTCGATGAAACCCGTTCCGCGGAATATCGACAGTCCGTTGATCGAGACCAGGGAGCCCGCACCGTCGACCCTCAGTCGTCCCGTCGTGCCCGCTGTATCGCCGAGCATGAGCGCGTTGCTCGTGCGGAACTGGCCGCCGCTCTCCACGGTCAGCGAACTGCCGGCCACGGAGCCCACCCTGGATGCGCCGTCGCGCGCATCCATCAACGAGCCCGCGCCGGTGATGGTGACGCTCGCGTTGTTGCCGCTCACCTCCAGCCCTGTGTTACCGACGGCATTGCCGAAGGTGATCTGTCCGCCGCCCTGCACGCGCACCGCGCCGGCCCCGATCACCATGCGGTTGGTGTAGCTGCTGCCCGTGCCCGTCAAGACCAGCGTGCCCGCGCCGTTCTTGTTGAACTGGCCGGTGCCCGTGATGCGGCCGTCGACGGTCACCGTCGCGCCGGCCGCTGCATCGATGCTGCCGTTGCCGGCCGTGGCCAGCATGAAGGCGCCGGGGCTGATCGTCAGCGCCTTGGTGGCGGAGGGCACCGCGCCGGGTGCGGCGATGGTGATGTTGCTGGTGAGGGTGATGGTGGACGACGGATCGCCGTCCGCATTCGCGGACGCGATGGCGGTGGCCAGCTCTGCTTCGTTCGATGCGGTGTAGGCGGCGGCCAGCGCCGATGGCGCGATGGCCAGGGCCAGCACCGCCGCCGCGGCGTGCGGCGCGAGGCGAATGGCCGCATGCCGCGTGGCGCGGGCCGAGCTCTTCACCCGCCCCGACGCCAGCTCCGATGCGGCGACCCATGCGCCCAGCGTTTCGTTCCACACCGACCTGTATGTCCTGTTCAAGCTCTCGCTCCTCGTTGTTTTGTGAAGGCGCCTAAGAAACAATATTTAACGTTTGGCGCGGGAGCGACTGTCAGGGATCAGGGGGGTGGGGTCAACGCTCGTTCCTTTCACTAAGTTGCAGAGAATTGCAGCGGCACGCGCGCCGTGCGCGCCGTGCGTGCTCGCCTTTTCGCCTGCGCGCGCGCTACGCGGCGAACTGGTAGCCCGCGCCGCGCACCACATGCAGCGGCAGGCGCATGCCGGCCTGCTCGCTCTTGCGGCGCAGGCGGCTGGCGATCACGTCGAGCCGCTTGGGGTCCAGGGCGCCGGCTTCGCCTTCCAGGCCCGCGAGCAGGTCGTTGCGGCTCACCACGCCGCCGTGCGAGCGCATCAGCACGGCGAGAAAACCGCGCTCGTTGCTGGTGAGCTTGAGCGTCTTGCCCTCGGGGTCGCACAGCATCCAGTCGCCTTCGGTCAATCGCCATCCGGCGCCAGAGGGCAGGGCGGGCGAGGAGGGCAGTGAGGGCAGGGTGGGCGCCGATGCATTGGCCGGCTGCATGGCCGAGCGCACGCGGCTGCCGAGCATGCGGATCGTTGCGCTCAGTTCATCGACGTGCACGGGCTTGACCATGTACACGTCGGCGCCCTGGCGCAGTGCCGCGATGCGGTCTTCGACAGCGCCGCGGGCCGACGCCATCACGATGCCGATCGAGCCCGAGGCGCGCAGTTGCGACGCGAGCGAGAGGCCGTCTTCGCCATCGAGCCCGATGTCGAGCACCACGACCTCGCAGGGCGCGAGCGCGTGGGCCTTGTAGAACGCGGGCGCATCGGCCAGCCCCAGCACCTCGAAGCCGGCGCTGCCCAGCAGCAGGGCCATGTCTTCGCGCAGGTCGTCGTCGTCTTCCACGAGGTAGACGCGAAGGGGCGTCGATGCGTCGATCATCCTCATGCGATGCGCCTTGCGGCGTCAGGATGCAAGGGGGGCACTCGACGCATCCGATGCACCCGATGCAACGGGCATCCCGAAGCGAAAGAGCGAGCCCTCGATGCCCGAGCGCACGAGCGTGAGCGAGCCGCCGTGCGCATGCGCGATCTCGGCGCCGAGAAAGAGCCCGAGCCCGGTGCCGCTCGCGATGCGGGAGCCCGCGCCGCGAAAGAAGCGCTCGAAGATCCGGCCTTGCTCGCCGGCGGGAATGCCGCCGCCGCGGTCTTCCACGTCGATGCGCGCGGCGCCCTCGTGGTCGGTGAGCCGGATGTCCACGGGGCTCTCGGGCGGGGAGTACTTGATGGCATTTTGAACAAGGTTGTGAAGTGCGATTTCCAGCAGTGCGGGGTCCGCATGCACCCAGCTGCCGGCGGCGGGCAACTGGATGCGGATGCGCGCCTGGTCCAGCGGCGCGAAGGGCGAGGCCAGCGCCTCGACGATGGCCTTGAGATCGACCGTCTCGGTCCTGGGCAGCATGCGGTCGGCATGCAGGCGGTCTTCGGCGAGGCAATTGACCACCAGCAGCGTGAGGCGCTGCACGGCGCGCCGGATCTTGACGATGCGCGGCTCCACCGCGACGCCCGGCAGCGCGATGGACTGCGCCGCCGCATCGATGACCGCGAGCGGCGTGCGGAATTCGTGCGACACCAGCGAGACGAACTGGCGCTGCTGCTGCATGGCGCTGCGCTCGGAGCTGAGCGCGGCCTCCAGGCCGGCCTCCGCGCGGCGGCGGCGGTCGATCTCTTCGGCCAGGAGCGCGTTGCTGCGCGCGAGCTCGGAGGTGCGCTGCAGCACCTTCTCTTCGAGCACGCGCTCCGCGCGCTGCGCCTCGTCCAGCTCGCGGCGCCGGGCGCTGCGCACATGCAGCTCCGCGCGCCGGGTGCGGTCGGCAACGATGATGGCCAGCAGCAGCATGTAGGTCAGGCGCACGACGATCCACGTCGGCCCGAGGCCTTCGTCGGGCCCCGCATCGAGCACGCCGAGCCAGCGCAGCCGACCGACGAGGCTGGCCACCGCGAGCAGCAGCATCAGCGCCGCGGGCCAGGTGAACTGCCACTGCCGCTTGACGAACAGCAGCCAGCCGGCCGCGGCGATGGTGCCCGCGAGCGCCGAGAGTTCCAGCACCGCGGTGAGGTACTCGATCGCTTCGTGATGGCCCGCCAGCGAAATGACGCCCGTCACCACGTTCAACGCGACGAACACGCCCACCATTCGCGCCGCCATGGGAAGGTAGCGCCTGAACTCGAACATGCGCGAGACGAAGAGCGCGGTGGTCGCCTGGAACAGCGACTGCATCGCGCCCCGAAGCGCCAGGTCGCCCACGCGCTCGGGCTCCCACATCGAGGGCGCGATCTGCCAGGCGTGCAGCAGCACGGCCGAGAGCATGACGAGCGCGAAGTACAGAAAGAGCCGGTCGCGCAGCCACCGCCAGAAGATCAGGTTGAGCACCAGCAGCGCGAAGGTGGCGCCGGCGCTGATGTTCAGGTACGTGCTCAGCTGCCGCTGCTGGCGCTCCAAGCCGCCGTCCTGCAGCAGCGAGAAACCGTCGACGCCGAACGTGTCTTCCAGGCGCATGTAGTAGGTCGCGGGTTGCTGCGTGAGCTGCACGGGAAAGAACAGGTCCGAGCTGACGAAGCGCCAGTTCAGCGGGAGCTCGCGGGGCAGCAGCGCGTTGGTTTCGTTCGTCTTGTTCGCACCGGCCGCGTACAGCGCCACGGCGCCGGGCCGCACGGCCCTCGCGCGCAGCCACCAGTGGGCCGGTGCCTGCGCA
The DNA here is from genome assembly GCF_979257995.1 of Variovorax sp. AC194. Lineage (NCBI taxonomy): Bacteria > Pseudomonadati > Pseudomonadota > Betaproteobacteria > Burkholderiales > Comamonadaceae > Variovorax > Variovorax sp. AC194. The sequence goes on from NZ_OZ409823.1 coordinate 2,566,295, forward strand.
CTGCGCTGCAGCGTGAAGCGGACCCAGCACACGGTGCCGTCGTTGCACTTGAGGTTCGGCGAGTCGGGCTCGATGAACCCGGCGTCCCGACGGCCCGACAGCACCTCGCTGGTGGCCAGTGAATTCGCAGGTGTGCGAAGCACCGCGATCGCCTGCCCGAAGCCGAAGGGCTGCGCCACGCCATCGGCCTCGGTCGCTTCGACCGATTCGAGCGCATCAACCGATTGGGCCGATGCGGTGCAGGACAGGCAGAAAAGAAATGCGGCCAGCAGGCAGAAGAGAAACCGGTGCGCAAGGCGAGGAGGTGCGAGGTTCGGGATGGAGGCGTCTCCGTTCGGGGCTGAGGGGCCGCCGGATTCTCACACTCAACGCCGGATGCTGCAGGCCGCGTCACGGCGCGGGGACATCACAAGGCGCCCCAGGGGGGCGCCTCGGTCAGACCTTCGCCCGGCGCTCGCTCGCCAACTGGAAGATGCAGTCGCCGCGCTTGACCATCGCGATCGCGCGCTTGCAGATCACTTCGCCGTCGCCCGGGAAGTACACCGTCTCGGGTTCGCGCTTCGGGTGCGCCGGAAAGTGCACCAGCGCGGCGGGATCGCCCTTGCGCACCACCGCGCCCAGGCCCACCAGCGGCTCGTGCACGCCGTCGTCCATCGCGTACACGTAGTGCAGCTTGCGGTCGATCTGCATGAGACGCGCGGTCGCCGGCGGCGCGGCCGGTACCAGCGCGCCGTGCAGCAGGCCGATGTAGCCCAGCAGGTGCAAGAGGCCGTGGCGGCCCTGCTCGACGAGCGCCCCATCCACGCCGCCGCCGCCCCCCAGCTCGGTGAGAAAGCAGATGGCGCCTTGCCGCCGCGCGGCCGCCGTCACGTTCACCGGGTTGGGCTGGTAGAGAAAGGCGCGCGGCAGGCCGAAGGCTTTCAAAAGGCCCGTGACGCGCGCTTCCTCTTCGGCATCGCGCGGCTCCAGGCCCATCATGTTGGCGCCGTCGTACACGAGCGAGGTGCCGCCCGAGTGCAGGTCGATCATGTACTGCGCACGTGCGAGCAGCGTGTGCTCGATGTAGTGCGCAATGACCTGCGAGGGCGTGCCCTGCGGGTTGCCGGGGTACAGGCGGTTGAGGTTGCCGTCGTCCAGCGGCGAGGTGCGAAGGCCCGCCTCGGCCGCGGGCGCGTTGGCCATCGGCATGAGGATGAGCTGGCCTTTCACCATCGCGGGGTCGATCTCGCGGATGAGGCGCGAGACGATGATCTGCCCCTCGTACTCGTCGCCGTGCGTGCCCGCGGACACCAGCACCACGGGGCCTTCGCCGTTGCGAATCGATGCGATGGGAATCGGCAGCCACCCGTAGGCTGAGCGGTGCACGGAGTGCGGCAGGCGCAGGAACCCGATGTGCTTGCCGTCGGCATCGAGGTCGATGTCGCACTGGATGGGGTTGGCCGCTGTTGTCGTTGTCGTTGTCGTTGTCGTTGCCGCGCTCATTTCCAGGCCGAGCCCTTCTTCATGTTGCCCACCATGTCGTAGCCGGGCGCGACGTACTGGTCGGCGAGCTTTTGCAGCGTGCCGTCCGCGATCATGTCGCCGATGGCCTTGTCCATGGCCGCGAGCAGCGCGGGCGAGTTCTTGGGCACCACGGCCGCGCCGAGCGAATACACCACGGGTTCGCCGACCGATTTGATCGGCAGCTTGTTGACGGTCTTCATCTTGTAGCCGTTGAAGTACGAGTCCACGATGCTGTCGATGCGCCCGTTCACCAGGTCGTTGAAGACGAAACCGCCACCGTCGTAGGCCTTGATCTCGGAGGAGGGCAGGTTGTTGCGCGCCCACATCTCGTTGGTGGTGCCCGCGCTCACGCCCACGGTCTTGCCCTTGAGGGTGGCCGCGTCCTGGATGTCGGTGTTGCGCTCGTGCACCCAGAGGCGAAAGTCCTGCACCGTGTAGGGCACGGTGAAGTCGACCACCTTGGCGCGCTCGCTGGTGCGCGCGAGGCTGTTGACGACCACGTCGTACTTCTTCGCGTTCACGCCGTCGATGAAGTGCTTGAACTTGTCCGCGACGAATTCGACCTTCGCAACGCCCAGGCGGCGGAAGATCTCGCGCGCCACGGCCACGTCGTAGCCCGTGGGCAGGTTGTCCGCGCCGAGGTAGCTCCAGGGCGGGCTCTCCTGCGTGTTGGCGACCTTGACGACGCCGGCTTTCTGCAGGCGCGAGAGCGAGTCGTCCGCTTGCGCGGTGGCGAGCGATGCGCCGCAGAGGCCGGCGGCGGCGAGCGCGATCGCGCCTGCCGTGCGAAAGAGAAGGCGGCGCTTCATGGCTTGGCGCTTCATTGTTTTTCCGCCTGCTTCTCGGCCTTCGCGATCTCCACCGTCATCTGGTAGCTCACGCCGAGCCAGCGTGTGGAGAGGCGGTCGATGGTGCCGTCCGCGCGCATGTCCCGCACGGCCTTGCTCACCGCCTCGCGCAGCGCGGGCTGGTTCTTGGCCATGGCCGCGGCCGACAGCTGGTAGGTGAGGATGGGGCCGACTTCCTTGATCGGCAGCTTGTTCACGGTCGCGTACTTCATGCCGCCGAAGTGCGAACTGATGACCGCATCGATGCGGCCGATGGCGATGTCGTTGAACACGAGGCCGCCGTTGTCGTAGGTGACGATCTCCGAATCGGCGAGGTTCGCGCGCGACCACGATTCGTTGCTCGTGCCCGCAGTCACGCCGATGCGCTTGCCCTTGAGGTCGGGGCGGTCCTTGATGTCGTTGTTGGCGGTGCGAACGAAGATGCGGAAGTCCTCCAGCCCGTAGGCCGCGCTGAAGTCCACCTGCTTCTCGCGCTCCACGGTCGGCGTGAGGTCGTTCATCACGAGGTCGTACTTGCCGGCCTTCAGTCCCTCGACGAAGTTCTTGAAGAGGTCGGCCACGAACTCGACCTTCGCCACGCCGATGCGCCGGGCCACTTCCTTGGCCACTTCGACGTCGTAGCCGGCGGGCTGGTTCTTGTCGTCCAGCATGCTCCAGGGCGGGCTGGCCTGCGTGTTGGCGATGCGGATCACGCCGCTGCTGCGCGCGGCGGCCAAGAGGTCGCGCGGCTGCTGGGCCCAGGCGGCGGAGCCGAGGAGTGCGAGCGATGCGCAAGCGCCCATCAGGCTGCACAGCAGTGTTCGGCGAAGAGGGGTTCGGCGAAGAGGGGTTCGGTTCATGGCGCTGTCCTGCAAGAAGGTGTGAATGAGCGCGATCTTGTCGGCGTCATCCGCCCGCCACAATCGGGCGCCGGTAGTTGCTCAATAACCTGAGCTTATGCACCAATGAGGGAAACCACTATCCCCTTTTAGGTGCCCGCTTCACCGAAGACACGGCCGAGCGGCCCAGCACCTCGCGCACGCGCTTCAAGTCCGCATCCAGCTGGATGCGCATCACGCGCAGCAGCTCCTTGGCGTTGTCCGACAGCGGCATGCCGGGCCGAAAGACCAGGAGCGACGTGGCCGGAATGTCGAACACCATCGGCTTGAGCAGCAGGCCGCGCGAGATGTAGTCCAGCGCCATCACCGGATGCGCCATGCCCATGCCCACGCCCTGCAGCGCGAATTCGCACACCGAGATGGAGTAGGGCGTCTCGATCACCGGGCGCAAGGTCTTGCCTTCTTCGGCCAGCGCCTGGTCGAGCGCGCGGCGGCCCACGTCTTCGGGGTTGAGCGCGATGAAGGGGTGGCTCGCCAAGTCGTCCGCGTCCAGGATCTTCTTGCGCGCGAGCGGGTGCTTCGCGTTCATCACGATGACGCCGCACACCGCGGCGAACGGCGAGTGCTCCAGGCCCGTGACCGACAGCTCCTCGGCCATGAGCCCGAAGTCCAGCTGGCCGGCCGACACCTGCTGGTAGACCTCGCGCGAGCTCATGACCTGGAACGACAGCTGGATCTGCCGCTCGTGCAGCCCGAACGCAGCGATCGCGCGCGGCATGAAGCCGGTGCCCAGCGCGGGCAGCGAGCCGATGGCCAGCCGCCCCAGGCCGAAGGACTTCAAGCTGCGGATGCGGTGCTCGATCATCTCCAGGCCGGTGAAGTAGCGGTCCACCTCGACCATGAGCGCGAGCGCCTCCTGCGTGGGCACCAGGCGCCCGCGCACCCGCTCGAACAGGCGCAGTTCGCAGGCGGTCTCGAACTTGCGCAGCGACTGGCTCACCGCGGGCTGCGACACCCCCAGCAGGTTGGCCGCCTGGCTGGTCGTGCCGGCGCGCATGACCGCGCGGAACACCTCGATGTCGCGTTTTTCCATCCATAACCTCTGCTTATTGAGCGACTCTTGCAGCCTGTTGAGCCGATAGGGCGGAAGGCGAATACTTCCATGGCACCGGTCGCGGACCGCCTAACCTGAACGAATAGCATAAATGCAATCTATAGACCCAACTAATGTGGCGTTCGAGAGCCTTTCGCCCCCGGTGATGCGCGGCTCCACGGTGGTGTTCGACACCTTCGCCGACTTCGTGAACCGCAAGAGCCGCCAGCCCGACGGCTTCAGCTACGGCATCACCGGCACGCCCACGGCGCGCGGGCTCGAGCGCAAGATCGCCGAGCTCGAGGGTGGGCGGCACTGCGTGGTCACGCCCTCGGGGCAGTCCGCGCTCATGACCACGGTGATGGGCTTCGTGCGGGGCGGCGAGCACCTTTTGGTGTCGGCCGCCTGCTACGGGGCGCTCAAGACCTTCGCGCAGAAATGGCTCGCCGCGATGAACGTCGACGTGGAGTTCTACCCGCCGGCCATCGGCGCGGAGATCGAGGCGCTCATCCGATCGAACACGCGAATGATCTGCATGGAATCGCCCGGCACCGTGACCATGGAGATGCAGGACACGCCCGCCATCGCGGCGGTGGCCCGGCGCCACGGCGTGCTCACGATGATGGACAACACCTGGGCGAGCCCGCTCGGGTTCCAGCCGCTCGCGAACGGGGTGGATTTCAGCATCGAGGCGGCGACCAAGTTCATGGGCGGGCACTCCGACCTCCTGATGGGCAGCATCAGCACGAACGACCACGCGCACTACGAGGTGCTGCGCGAAACGCAGAGCATCCTGGGTCAGCAGGTGAGCCCCGACGACTGCTTCCTGGTGCTGCGCGGGCTGGAGACGCTCAAGGTGCGGCTGGCCGCGCAGAGCGCCTCGACGCTGCACATCGCGCAATGGCTGCAGGCGCAGCCGGCCGTCGAGCGCCTCTTGTACCCACCACTCGAATCGGACCCGGGCCACGCGCTGTGGAAGCGCGACTTCCGCACCAACGGGTGCCTCTTTTCGCTGGTGCTCAAGCCCGCGCCCGAAGGCGCGTTCCACGGCTTCTTCGATGCGCTGCGGCACTTCGTCATCGGCGCGAGCTGGGGCGGCGTGCACAGCCTGGCCGCGTACTACCCTGCGGCGCTGCAGGCCGACCGCGTGTTCCCGGCCACCGACCAGCCAGTGGTGCGCCTGTCGATCGGGCTGGAAGACACGGACGATCTGATCGCCGATCTGAAGGCGGCGCTTGCCGGCTACAGCGCGCACGGCACCGCAGCGTCCGCGCGCTGACGAACCCCAAGGAGTCCCACGATGATGGATCTGTTTCTGAGGGCGCTGCCCTTGCTCGAGAAGGCCGTGCTGGTCACGCTGGGCCTCGGGTTCTCGGCGTTCTTCTTCGGCTGCGTGCTGGGCCTTCTGATCGCGCTGGCGCGCATCTCGCCGTTCCGGCCGCTGCGCTGGTTCGCGTTCTCGTACGTGTCGGTGTTTCGCGGCACGCCGCTGCTGATCCAGATCCTCTTGATCTACTTCGGCCTGCCGACCTGGGGCATCGTGATTCCGCCCATTCCCTCGGCGCTGCTCGCGCTCAGCCTCTTCGCCGCGGCCTACCTGAGCGAGAACTTCCGCTCCGGGATCATGGCGGTGGACAAGGGCCAGTGGGAGGCCGCCTGGGCCATGGGCATGGGCTACTGGAAGACGCTGGTGCGCATCGTGCTGCCGCAGGCCTTTCGCATCGCGCTGCCGCCGGTGGGGAGCCGCCTCATCGGCCTCATGAAGGACACCTCGCTCGCCTCGACCGTCACCGTGGTGGAGCTCACGCGCGTGGCCGAGCAGATGGGCGCCACGACCTTCCGGTACATGGAGATGTTCCTCATCGTCGGGGCCATCTACTGGTTCATCAACCAGATCCTCACCATCCTGCAGACCTGGCTCGAAAACCGACTCTCCAAGCGCTACGCATGAACGATTCGCTCAACCCCCCGGTGCAGGTTCGCGGACTTGCCAAGAGCTTCGGCGCCAACCAGGTGCTCAGGCACATCGACTTCTCGGTCGCGCGCGGCGAAGTGGTGGTCATCATGGGGCCCTCGGGCTCGGGCAAGACGACGCTGATCCGCTCGCTCAACTTCCTGGAGATGCCCGACCGCGGCAGCATCCGCATGTGCGGCATCGAGATCGCCGATGCGGGGCCCAGGCCCTCGGGCGAGACGCGCCGCAAGATGCGCGAGATCCGCAAGAAGACCGCGATGGTGTTCCAGTCGTTCAACCTCTTCGCGCACATGACCGCGCTGGACAACGTGATCGAGGGCATGGTCTCGGTGCAGGGCATCCGCAAGGCCGAGGCGCTGCCGCGCGGGCGCGAGCTGCTCGGCCAGGTCGGGCTGCTGGAGAAGGCGAACGAGTACCCGGGGCGCCTGTCGGGCGGGCAGAAGCAGCGCGTGGCGATTGCGCGCGCGCTCGCCATGAACCCCGAGGTGATCCTGTTCGACGAGCCCACCTCGGCGCTGGACCCCGAGCTGCGCGGCGAGGTGCTCAAGGTGATGCGCGATCTCGCCGACAAGGGCATGACGATGCTCGTGGTGACGCACGAGACGCGCTTCGCCAAGGACGCGGCGGACCGCATCATCTTCATGGAAGGCGGCGTGATCGTGGAAGACGCGGCGCCCGATCACTTCTTCGGTGCCGCCGCGAGCCAGCGGTCGAGGGACTTCCTGGGGCTGATACAGGATTGAGGGGGGCCGTGCCGCGGCGGCGCTGTCAGCGCTGCGGCATGTCCTTGACCGAGTAGCCCAGGCTCACCGTCGCATCCTCTGGAATCGCCGGCATCGTCGCGTTCCACGCATCCCAGTTCGCGCGCATCGCGGCCAGCCGCTCGGGCTCTTTCTTCGCGAGGTTCGCGCGCTCGCGCTCGTCCGCCGGAATGTTGAACAGGTACTCGTTGCCATCGACCTTCAGGTACTTCCAGTCGCCGTCGCGCATCGCCTGCTGGCCGCGGTGGTTCATGCGCCAGTGCAGCGGGCGGGCAAAGCTCTGCGTCGCATCTTTCAGCACGGGCATGAGCGATACGCCATCGAGCGGGTAGGCCGCATCGGCCTTCACGCCGGCCGCGTCGAGCATCGTTGCGGACCAGTCCATCGTCATGCACAGCTGCGTGCTCTCGCTGGCCTTGGCGATCACTGCGGGCCAGTGCGCGATCCATGGCACGCGGATGCCGCCTTCGGTCAGGTCCATCTTGCCGCCCACGAGCGGCCAGTTGTCCGAGAAGCGCTCGCCGCCGTTGTCGCTGGTGAACACCACGAGGGTGTTGTCGGCCATGCCGTGCTTCTCGAGCGCGGCCATGATCCAGCCGATGCCCTCGTCCATGTGATGGATCATGCGGCGGTACACGTGGATGTTGCCGCCGGCCAGGTCGAAGAGGTTGTCCTTCACGGCGGGCGCCTTCTCGGCGTCGTCGCGCGTTTCCCACGGCCAGTGCGGGGCGGTGTAGTGCAGGCTGAGGAAGAAGGGCGCTTCTTCCTGCTTTTGCTTTGCGGCCATGCGCTCTACGTAGTCCACCGCGCGCTTCGAAAGAATGTCGGTGAGGTAACCCTCTTCCGCCTTGTCTTCTTCGCCGAACCACAGGTCGTGCTTGCCGGTGGAGTCGCAGTGGGTGAAGTAATCCACGCCGCCCGACATGGGCCCGAAGAACTCGTCGTACCCCGAGCGCAGCGGCCCGAAGTGCGGCGGATAGCCCAGGTGCCACTTGCCGATGAGCGCGGTCTGGTAGCCGCTGGCCTTGAGCAGCGAGGGCAGCGTGGGGTGGTCGGTGGGCAGGCCCAGCGTGGTGCTGCCGCGGCTGCTGCTGCGGATGGGCTCCTCGGCCGCGCCGCGCAGGCGGTACTGGTAGCGCGCGGTGATCATCGCGAACCGCGTGGGCGAACACACGGGCGAGTTCGCGTAGCCCTGCGTGAGCTTCAAACCATTCGCGGCCAAGCCGTCGAGCACGGGCGACACGGGGCCGAACGCGGCATCGCGGCCGCCGTAGCAGCCCAGGTCCGCATAGCCGAGGTCGTCGGCGACGATGAAGATGATGTTGGGTCGGGTCATGTCTCTTTTTTTAAAAGGTCAGGGCTGGTAACCCGATTTCTGCACGACGGGCGCCCACTGCGTCTTGTACGCCTTGAGCATCGCGATCGTCTGCGCCTGCGAACTCACCACGGGGGTCATGCCCGAGTCCTTGAACTTGCGCTGCGTGTCGGGGTCCTGCATCACGTCGCGGATGGTCGCGGCCAGTTGCTCGACCTTGTTCTTGGGCATGGTGGCGGGCGCGAAGAAGGTGTTCCAGCCGGTGGCCGCAAGGTCCAGGCCCGCTTCCTTGAAGGTGGGAATGTTCGGCGCGAAGGGCGAGCGCTTTTCGCCCGAGAGCGCCAGGATGCGCAGCTTGCCCGCGTTGTGCTGGGGGATCACCACGTCTTCGGTATCGACGGCGATGGGCACCTGGCCGCCGATCAAATCATTCAGCAGCGGCGCCGAGCCGCGGTAGCCGATCACCTGGGTCTGGACCTTGGCCTTCTCGCCGACCATGAGGCCGAAGAAGTGCGGGAGGCTCCCGGTCGCGGGCACGCCCACGTTGGCCTGCTGCGGGTTGGCGCGCATCCATGCGAGCAGGTGCGGCAGTTCGCGCACGGGCAGGGTGGGCGAGACGGCCAGCGCGAAGTCGTAGGCGTTCACGTGCGACACGGGCACGAAGTCGCGCTCGGCGTCGTAGTTGTTGTCCTTGAAGACCAGGGGCGCGACCACCATCACGGCGGGGTTGGCGAGCATCAGCACGTTCTGGTTGGCGGGCGTGAGCTTGACTTGCTGGGCCGCCAGGCGCCCGCCCGCGCCGGGCTTGTTGTCCACGATGACGGGCACGCCCAGCTTGGCGCCCAGCTTCTCGCCCACGATGCGCGCCACGCGGTCGGTGGCGCCGCCGGGGGCGTAGCCCACGACGATGTGCAGGGGGCTGTCGAGCTTCAGCTGCGCGCTGGCGGTGGTGGGCACGGCGGCGATGGACGCCATGAGGCCGGCCGCGGCCATGAGGCCGGCGGCGCGGCGGGTGATGCGGCGGGTGATGCGTCGTGCAGTGGGTTGGTTCGGGTTCGGCATGGTGTTGGTTCCTCCTCGTTCAGTCATTCGGTCGTCTGTCGTTCAATCTCAATCGTTGGCCTGGAAATTCACGGCCTTCATGATGCCGGCCCAGCGTGTCGTGTCTTCGCGCATGGTCTTCAACAGCGCCTCGCTGCCGTCGGCGATGGGGTACATGCCGTTCTGCAGCAGCAGCTGGCGTACCTCGCGCGAATTGACGGCGCGGGTGAGTTCGGCGCGCAGCTTGTCGACGGTGGCCGGCGGCGTCTTGAGCGGCGCGTAGTACGCGAACCATGCGGTGGCCACCACGTCCTTGTAGCCGGCCTCCAAGAAGCACGGCAGGTTGGGCATGAGCGGCGAGCGCTTCTCGCCGCTGGTGGCCAGCACCTTCACGCGGCCCGAGGGCAGCATCTGCTGCGCGCCGCCGATGGTGTCGAAGTACACGGGCACGGTGCCGCCCATGAGGTCCTGCCGCGCGGGCGTGGAGCCGCGGTAGGGCACGTGCACCATCTTCAGGCCCGCCGCGCGGTTGAGCATTTCGCCCAGAAAGTGCGAGGGCGTGCCCGCGCCGTAGGAGCCGAAGCTCAGCTTGTCGCCTTGTGCCTTGGCCCAGGCGATGAATTCGGGGAGCGTGCTGGCGGGCACGTCCTTGTGCACGGCGAGCGCGAGCTCGAAGCGGGCCGCGTTCAGCAGCGGGATGAAGTCCTTCACCGGGTCGTACGAGAGGTTGCGGTACGCGCTCGGGAACATCGTCATCATGCTGGCCGTGCCGAGCAGCAGCGTGTGGCCATCGGGCGGCGCGGTCTTCACTGCGTCCACCGCGATGCGGCCCGCCGCGCCCGAGCGGTTGTCGATGATGAGCGGGCCGAGCGACTCGCGCACCTGCTGCGCGATGGCGCGCGTGAGCACGTCCTGCGTGCCGCCGGCCGGCACGCCGATCAGCACCTTGATCGGCTGGCCCGGCACGAAGGCCTGTTGGGCCTGCTGGGCGTGCACGCGACCGGCGAGCGGCGCGAGGGCCAGTCCGCCCAGGGCGGCCAGTGCATGGCGGCGGTCGAAGGCGAGGCGGCTGCGGGACATGGGCATGGGCGGGTCTCCGGTTCTTTCGTTCGGTGGCGAACGACTTTAGAGACGCTACATTCGATTGATCTAATCAACCATCCCCCGGACTAACCCCCACATGCCCGCCCCAGCCTCCGCCGCGTCCCGCCGCCCGCTGGACGACCTGCTGCTGTACCGCCTGTCGCGGCTGCTGGCCGTGGCGGGGAGCATGGTGATTCGCCTGTGCGAAGGGCGCTTCGGCATCACGCGGCGCGAGTGGCGGCTGATCGCGGTGCTGGCGAGCCGAGGTGAGCTGGGGTCTTCTCAACTGGCCGAGCACGCGCAGCTGGACCGGGCGCGCACCTCGAAGGCGGTGGGCTCGCTGGTCGCAAAGCACCTGATCTCGCGGGTGGCCAAGGCCGGGGACCGGCGGCAGGTGCAACTGGGACTCACCGAGGCGGGGCGGGCGCTGTACGACGAGCTCTTTCCGCTGGTGACGAAGATCAATGCCGACCTGATGGGTGCGCTGGATGAGGACGATGCGGCGCGCTTCGATGCTTCGTTGAATCTCTTGCAGGCGAGGGCGGAGCGCATGGTCGAAGAGGCGGTGCTGCCCAAGGCGGACCGGGGTCGCCGCGGCGCCAAGGCATAGACCCCGTGGGGACAAGCGCCCCGCACGAACACTGCCGCCCCGCCTACGCACAGCCCGATTGACGGGTGCTAGAAGTTGTCGATCGATTCCATCATCACCAACTCAGGAGCATCCCCCAATGGCAGCCTCGAAGAACACCAAGCCGACCGCGCGCACGACGTCCGCCCGCTCGAAGCAGGAAGAAGTCAAACCCGATCTCGACCAGAAGAGCCACGAGACGCAGCGCTTCGGCGAGATCGTGAAGCTCCCCAACGGGTTGTCGGAGAAGGTCTGCAAGGAGAGCGTGGCGCTGCTGAACCAGTGCCTGGCCGACACGATCACGCTGCGCGACATGTACAAGAAGCACCACTGGCAGGTGGTCGGCCCGACCTTCAACCAGCTGCACCTGATGTACGACCAGCACTACGAAGGACAGGTGCTGCTGGTGGACATCCTGGCCGAGCGCATCCAGCTCCTGGGCGGCATCGCGCTCGCGATGGCGGCCGACATCGCCGAGACCACGAAGATCGCCCGTCCGCCGCGCGGCCGCGAGCCCGCCGCGGTGCAATTGCGCCGGCTCGCCGAGGCGCACGAGCACATCATCGTGGGTGCGCGCGAGGCGGCCGAGAAGGTCGACAAATCGGGCGATGCGGGCAGCAACGACGTGTTCGTGAGCAACGTGCTGCGCACCAACGAGCTGCAGGTGTGGTTCCTGACCGAGCACCTGGTCGCCGCGTCGCCTGTGACGGCCTGAGGCAACGGCCTGCGCCTTTTCAGCGCATTGGCGATCGATCCACAAGAGCCGTTCGGGCTGAGCTTGTCGAAGCCTCGCGCGGCGCTTCGACAGGCTCAGCGTGAACGGGTCCCTCTTTTCGAACGCGCCTTGGCAGCCTTTGCAGCCTTTGCAGCCTTTGCAGCCTTTGCAGCCTGGTATCAGGCCGGTGCGCGCAGATCGTTCTCGCGCAGCATGATGGGCGCCGTGGAGCCCGCTGCCAGCCGGCGCCGCACGGCCGCATCGAACTCCTCGATGTGCATGCCGTAGGTGTCGAGCGGGTCGGCGTTCTCGGCGGTGCGGTAGTGGTAGCGCAGCACTTCGCGTCCGATGCTGGCGTTCACGTCCTGGCCCTCCACCGTCACCGAAAACCTGACCGTGCCCGAAGCGTCGTGAAAGAAGGGGGCGTCAGCCATGGCGTGGCTTCGTGTGTGTCAAGGAGATTCCTTTGGACGGATGCGCAGGAGGACTCCCGCGTCGGGCCACTCTAGTCCTTTAGGCGGGTGGCGTCTGTCGGGTCTCACGCTTATGCTCTCGCCGGCGCCAAGACCCCGAGGCACCGGCGCACGAGAAGGAGAGGCCGATGAGTTCCATGGAAGAAGTCTGGGCGTACCGCGAGGAGACGCTCTACCCGCAGCTGTTCGGCGACAAGCGCAGCGGCATCTACGTGCTGGACTTCGATGTCTTCTCGTCGCTCGGCGCAGAGGACATCGACCCGGCCTGGCTGCACCTGGGCGTGTTCGAGTTCGAGCCCACGCCCGCGCGCAACTCCTGGCTCTATGTCACCTCGGGCGGATCGACGCCCTGGGCAACGGAGCCGGCCGAGTACGACCCCGAAGCCTATTCATGGCTCGGCTCCGAACTCGTCATCGAGGTCGCGGAGCAGCCGAAGGACCAGTGGGCGATCAAGCTGCTGCGCCGGCTGCTGGCCTTCAACGTGCTGCTCGCGCACGGGCGTTTCGGCGAAGACAAGCCGCTGCTCGACTACGGCGACCGGGTTCCGATGGGCGAGGTGGTCCGTGAGAAGGGCGCCGTGGGCCTGCGCAACGTGGTGCTGGCCGAGCCGAAGCACTATCCCGCCACTGCGCAGCTGGCTTCGGGCAAGTTCGACTTTCTGCATGTGGTCGGCATCACCGATTCCGAGAAGGACTGGGCCAAGGCGCACAGCTCCGAGGCGCTGGTGCGGTTGCTCGAAGTGCATGGCGGTTTTCCGGTAACGGACCCGGGGCGCAAGGCCGTCGCTTGAACTGAATCAGCCGCCGACGTACGCCGCGAGGTGCTTGCCTGTGAGCGTGGCGCGCGCCTTGACCAGCGCGGCCGGCGTGCCTTCGAACACGACCTTCCCGCCGTCATGCCCCGCGCCGGGCCCGAGGTCGATGATCCAGTCCGCATGCGCCATCACCGCCTGGTGGTGCTCCACCACGATGACCGACTTGCCCGCATCGACCAGCCGGTCGAGCAGGCCGAGCAGTTGCGCGACATCGGCCAGGTGCAGGCCGGCGGTCGGCTCGTCGAGCACGTAGATGCCGCCTTTCTCGGCCATGTGCGTGGCCAGCTTCAGGCGCTGGCGCTCGCCGCCCGAGAGCGTGGTGAGCGGCTGGCCGAGGCTCAGGTACCCGAGGCCGACGTCGGCGAGCCGTTCGAGGATCGCGTGCGCGGCGGGGGTGCGCGCATCGCCCTTGCCGAAGAATTCGGTGGCCTCGGTGACGGACATCGCGAGCACTTCGCTGATGTCGCGTTGGCCGAGCTTGTGTTCGAGCACCGAGGCGTGGAAGCGCTTGCCCTCGCACTCCTCGCAGACCGTGGCCACGCCGGCCATCATCGCGAGGTCGGTGTAGATGACGCCCGCGCCGTTGCACGCGGGGCAGGCGCCTTCGGAGTTGGCGCTGAAGAGCGCGGGCTTCACGCCGTTGGCCTTGGCGAAGGCGTTGCGGATCGGGTCGAGCAGGCCCGTGTAGGTCGCGGGATTGCTGCGCCGCGAGCCGCGGATCGAGCCCTGGTCGACCGAAACCACGCCCGCGCCCGCGGGAATCGATCCATGCACCAGCGAGCTCTTGCCCGAGCCCGCGACGCCGGTCACGACGACGAGCACGCCCAGCGGCACGTCGACGTTCACGTTGCGCAGGTTGTGCGCCTTCGCGCCGCGGATCGGCAGCGTGCCGGTGGGCGTGCGCACCTTCTTCCTGAGCGTGGCGCGGTCGTCCAGGTGGCGGCCGGTGAGGGTGGTGCTGGCGCGCAGCGCATCGACCGTGCCCTCGAAGCAGATGCGGCCGCCGGCCGCGCCCGCGCCGGGGCCCAGGTCCACCACGTGGTCCGCGATGGCGATGGCCTCGGGCTTGTGCTCCACCACGAGCACGGTGTTGCCCTTGTCGCGCAGCCGCAGCAGCAGGCCATTCATGCGCTGGATGTCGTGCGGGTGCAGGCCGATGGTGGGCTCGTCGAAGACGTAGGTCACGTCGGTGAGCGAGGAGCCCAGGTGGCGGATCATCTTCGTGCGCTGCGCCTCGCCGCCCGAGAGCGTGCCCGAGGGGCGATCCAGGCTCAGGTACCCGAGGCCGATTTCCACGAACGAATCGAGCGTGTGCGCGAGCTTCTCGAGCAGCGGCGCGACCGAGGGCTCGTCGAGGCCGCGCACCCATTCGGCCAGGTCGCTGATCTGCATCGCGCAGGCGTCGGCGATGTTGATCTTCCTGATCTTCGAAGAGCGCGCGCCTTCGCTCAGCCGCGTGCCGTCGCACTCGGGGCAGGTGCTGAAGGTGACCGCGCGTTCCACGAAGGCGCGGATGTGCGGCTGCATCGCATCGACGTCCTTCGCGAGAAAAGACTTCTGCACCTGCGGGATCAGGCCCTGGTAGGTGAGGTTGATGCCGTCGACCTTGATCTTGGTGGGCTCCTTGTGCAGCAGGGCGTCGAGCTCTTTCTTCGTGAACTTGCGGATCGGCTTGTCGGGGTCGAAGAAGCCGCAGCCGTTGAAGATGCGGCCGTACCAGCCCTCCATGCTGAAGCCCGGAATGGTGAGCGCGCCTTCGTTGAGCGACTTGCTGTCGTCGTAGAACGCAGTCAGGTCGAAGTCGGTGACCGCGCCCCGGCCTTCGCAGCGCGGGCACATGCCGCCGGTGCGGTTGAAGGTTTGCTTGACCGTCTTGCTCGCGCCGCGCTCCACGGTGATGGCGCCGGTCGCCTTCACCGAGGGCACGTTGAAGGCGAACGCGCTCGGCGAGCCGATGTGCGGCTTGCCCAGGCGGCTGAAGAGAATGCGCAGCATCGCGTTGGCATCGGTCGCGGTGCCGACGGTGGAACGCGGGTCGCCGCCCATGCGCTCCTGGTCCACGATGATCGCGGTCGTGAGGCCATCGAGCACATCGACCTCGGGCCGCGCGAGCGTGGGCATGAAGCCCTGCACGAAGGCGCTGTAGGTCTCGTTGATGAGCCGCTGCGATTCCGCGGCGATGGTGCCGAAAACGAGGGAGCTCTTGCCCGAGCCGGAGACGCCGGTGAACACGGTGAGCCGGCGCTTGGGGAGTTCGACGCTGATGTCCTTCAGGTTGTTCACGCGCGCGCCCTGCACGCGGATCATGTCGTGATGGTCGGCGGCGTGGGGCGTGTTCTTGGTGTCCTTCTTCGGGGCTTTGCTCATCAGGTCTCCGGCGTTTTCCTGTCGTGCGGCTCAGCGCAATTGCTGGATGCGGATCATGTTGCCCGCCGGGTCGCGCACCGCGCAGTCGCGCACGCCGTAGGGCTGGTCGGTCGGCTCCTCGACGATCTCGGCCTTGCCGGCCTGCAGCTTGGCGAAGGCGCCGTCGAGGTCCCTGGTGGCCAGCAGCATCGTGGCGTAGGTGCCCTTGGCCATCATCTCGGCGATGGTGCGGCGCTCGTCGTCGGTGATGCCGGGGGTGGCCGCCGGCGGGTACAGCACGATGGAAACGCCGGGCTGCCCCACGGGGCCGACGGTGATCCAGCGCATGCCGCCGTAGCCGACGTCCTTGCGGATCTCGAAACCGAGGGTGTCGCGGTAGAAGGCCAGCGACACCTCGGCGTCGGTGTGCGGAAGAAAGGTGGAGTGGATGGTGATGTCCATGGCAATGTGCTTCTAAGTGGGTTCGGGCGCCGATGCTATTTCGGCAGGCGCGGTCGGCGCTTCTCGATTCCTGATCGGTCGCGTCACCTGGCGGGCGACGCACGACGGCATGCCCTCGGTCGTGTTCGCGTCCTGGCGCCGGTACACGCCGGGCGGCACGCCCACCAGCTCGGTGAAGCGGGTGGTGAAGGTGCCGAGCGACCCGCAGCCGACCGAAAAGCACACCTCCGTCACGCTCAGGTCGCCGCGGCGCAGCAGCGCCATCGCGCGCTCGATGCGCCGCGTCATGAGGTACGCGTAGGGCGGCTCACCATAAGCGATGCGGAACTGGCGGCTCAGGTGGCCGGCCGACATGCCCGCGTCGCGCGCGAGCGTCTCGACGTCCAGCGGCTGCGCGTAGTCCCGGTCGATCCGGTCGCGCACGCGGCGCAGGCGCGCAAGGTCGCGCAGGTGCTGCGCGGCGGTGGGCTTGGTGGTCATCGACGGGATCGTGCCACGTCGCACCGGCGCGCTCAAGCCGCCCCCCGCGAGGTTGTTGTCGTCAGGCCGCGGCGGGCCCCTGGACGTGCGCCGGCGCGGCCATCGCCGGATCGGCCTCCACGCGCATCTTCGGCAGGAACTGCGGGTACTCGCGCTGCATGAAGTCGATGAGGCCTTCGCGCACGCTGCAGCGCAGGTCGAAGGCCAGGCCCGAGGTGGCCGCGGTGCACAGCACGCGGACCTGCATGGTGCGCTCGGTGGCGTCGGTCACGCGCAGGTTGAAGAAGCGGCCGTCCCATTCGGGCGCGGCCTTCACGATGCGCTCGGCCTCCGCGCGCAGCGGCGCGAGCGGCATGCCGTAGTCCACGGAGATGAACACCGAGCCGAGCAGTTGCGCGGAGTGGCGCGTCCAGTTCTGGAACGGCTTCTCGATGAAATAGGTGAGCGGCAGGATGAGGCGCCGGTCGTCCCAGATGCGCATGACCACGAAGGTGCCGGTGATCTCTTCCACGCGGCCCCATTCGCCCTCGACCACCAGCACGTCGTCGATGCGGATCGGCTGCGCGAGCGCGATCTGAAGGCCCGCGATGAGGTTGCTGAAAACCGGCTTGGCCGCAAGGCCGGCCACGATGCCGATCACGCCGGCCGAGGCCAGCAGGCTCGCGCCGACCTGGCGCGCGCCCGGAAAGGTCATGAGCATCATCGCGCCGCCGGCCACGATGACCACCGACATGGCGGTGCGCGCGAGCACGCGGGTTTGCGTGAGCACGCGGCGCGCCTGCAGGTTGTCGGCCACGTCGGAGGGGTGCTGCGCGAGCACGCCGTCGGCAAAACCGCTGATGGCGCGCACGATGAACCAGGTGGTCGCGGCGATGAGCAGGAGGCCGTTCAGGTGCCGCACGCTGGCGATGAAGCGCAGGTCGTCGGGCGCGGCCTGGAACACCAGCAGCAGCGCGGCCAGCGGCAGCACCAGCCGCCCGGGCGACTGGCAGTTGACGACCATGGCATGCACCGCGGGCGCGGGCCGCGTGATGCGCCGGAGCACGAGGCCGCCGATGCGGTGAACAAGAAGCGCGAGCGGGACGGCGACGAGGACGGCAAGCCAGGTGCCGAACCAGGGGTGGGCAAGAATGTCTCGGATCATCAGGCGGTGGTGGTCGCTGGTTCTGTTGTCTCGTTCAGAGGTTGAAGAATGCGCGCCGCGTCGTCGCGCAGCTGCGTGGCAAGGGCCGTCGCCAGGTCGAGCCGGCGCAGCAGCCAGGGGCTGATGTCGTTGTCGAACGGGTCGGGCAGGGGAATCGGGCCGCCCACCGTGGTGGAGCCCGGGCTCTCGGGTTGAGAGGGGCCGGTGGTCGGGGTGGTTCCGATCGCGGCCTCGATTCGTTGCGCGGTGCGCGCGAGCGGGCCTTCGACCTCGCCGGGCGTGAGGCGGTCGCGCCGCAGCACGAGCATCGATTTGACGGCGCTCAGCTGCGCGAGCATCTGGTAGCTGTGGGCCTGCAGGTGTTCGAGCGGCTCCAGCGGCGGCTGCACCGCGCGCGGCTCGGAGAGCGCGCGCTGTGTGGCCTGCACGAGGGCCGAGAGGCTGTCGAAGGCCTCGCGGCGCGCGAGCCGCCATTCGAGCTCGGGGCTGCTGTCGATGGCCTGCAGTTGGCCCAGGCCCAGCGCAAGGCGCGCATGCCGCGCCTGCGCGGTGAGCACGCGCGCCACCAGCGCGGGCAGCTGCGTGCGCTCCCACGAGGGCAGCACGTAGCAGAAGCCCCAGGCGAGCGCGGCGCCGATGAGCGTGTCGGCGATGCGCTCGAAGAGCGCGAAGATGGGCGCGGTGCCGGTGTTGAGCATGTGCGCTTGCACGAGGCCGAGCACCGTGGCGGCCACCGCCGTGATGAGGTAGCGCCGCACCGCGAAGCTGTGGGCAATGGCCTGCGCCACCGTCACGATGACCAGCAGCCACAGCGCCGACGGATGCGCCGAGAGCAGCCCCACCGCGAGCACGCAGCCCAGCAGCGTGCCGGCCACGCGGGCGTTGCGCCGCTCCAGCGTCTGCGAGAGGCTGCCGCGCAGCACCACCACGATGGTCAGCAATATCCAGTAGTCGTGCGAGCCCCACGGCATCGACACTGCGATGCCGTAGCCGGCCGCGATGGCGAGCGACGCGCGAATGGCGTGGCGCAGCGGCGGCTGGTCCCAGCGCCACAGCGTGAAGAAGGGGCGCCACGACCAGTCGGTCGGGCTCACGAAAAGCTGCCAGTTGGCGCGCACCACGGCCAGGTTGGGCTCGGCATCGCCGCGGGCCATGGCCGACAGGCGCAGCACCTCGTCGTTGATGTGGCCGATGCGGCTTGCGAGGCCGCGCGCGAGCATCGCGGCGGTCGGGCCGGGGTGGCCGTGGTGATGTTCGTCATCCGCCGAGACGTGGATGGCCGCCAGGCGCGGGCGGCGGTCGGTCACCGCATCGGGGTGGCGGCGCAGCATGAGCGCGTCGGCCAGGGCGATGGTGTCGTCGGAAAGCTCTTCGAGCACGCGGCGCATTTCGATGAGCGCATCGGAATGGGCGGGGTGCGCCAGCAGCGCGTCGAGGTCGAGCTCGCTCGCGAGCAGCTGGTCGCGCATCTCCAGCACGATCACCAGCATGGCGGCCAGGCGTTGGCGACGCGGCGTGCGGGGCGATTCGAGCACGATGTCGCGCGTGGCCTGCAGCTGGTCGGCCAGCGCCGCCTGTTCGCGCAGCAACTGGCCGAGCACCGGGGCGGGGGTGTCGCGGATGTCGCGGGTTTCGTCCTGCGGGGTGAACTGGCTGGCCTCGGTGCGCATGAGCGCGGCCAGCGAATAGAGCACGTCGGCCACCGACTGGGTGCGAAAGCGCCCGTTGAGCACGAGGTTGGCCAGCGTCGCCCAGATCACGTAGAGCCCCGCGCCGAGGCCGAAGTGCCAGGTGCGCTGCACGGCCTCGGCCATGTCGACCGGCGCGGGCGTGGCCATCGAGAAGATCATCGAGAACATCACCGCGATGGCGATGGGAATGCCGCGCTTGCCCCAGGCCATGGCCAGGAAGGCCATGAAGGTGGCGGGCACCAGCAGGAGCCCCAGGCGGATCGGCGCGGTGTGCAGCATCTGCACCGCAAAGAACAGCGGCAGACCGATGAGCGGCGCCGGCAGCATCTGGAAGAACTTGCCGCGGCGCGGGCCGGGCAGGTCGGGCGGGGCGGTGACGATCACGCCCGTGGCCGCGGCCGACGCGGCGATGGTGCCGAGCCAGAGGTGAACGCCGCCCGAGATGAACAGGAGGCCGAGCGCGACGGTGAGCCCGCTCGCCACGTAGTGGCTGAGCGCAATGCGCAACGCGGCTCGGCCCCGGACGGCTGCGCTGGGCCCCGTCATCACTTGGCGGAGGCGTCGCCCTCGGAGGGGCTGGTGGGAGCGTCGCGGCGGATGCGCGTGAGCTTGCGCTGCACGGGCTTGGGGGCCACGGCGGGTGCTTCACCCTCGGCGGATTCATCCGCGAAATCGACCACGGTGCTGCGCGCGTACAGGTCCACCGAGGCGTCGTCGGCGTTCGACTTGGTCGAGGCCGACACGGCGCGCACGCGGTCGCTGGCGCGCAGCTTGTCGTCCACGTTGGCGAACTTGGAGTACTTGGCCAGCAGCGGCACGATCTGGCCGTAGATGCGCGGGGCGCCTGCGAGGCACTCGCGCTGCTCGAGGAAATCGGGCTCGCCCGTGAAGTTGCCGATGAGGCCGCCGGCCTCGGTGACCAGCAACGAACCCGCGGCCACGTCCCAGGGGTTCAGGCCGGTCTCGAAGAAGGCGTCGGTGAAGCCGGCCGCCACGTAGGCGAGGTCGAGCGCGGCAGCGCCGGGGCGGCGCAGGCCCGCCATGCGGGGCATCATGTCCGCCATGATGGCCAGGTACTGCTTGAAGTTGTCGCCGCTGCGGAACGGGAAGCCGGTGGACACCAGGCACTCGCTCAACTTGGTGCGCTTGGAGACGCGGATGCGCCGGTCGTTCATGTAGGCGCCGCGGCCCTTGGTGGCGGTGAACAGGTCGTTGCGGCTCGGGTCGTAGATGACCGCCTGCTCGATCTTGCCGCGCACCGACAGCGCGATGGACACGCAGTAGACCGGGAAACCGTGGATGAAATTGGTGGTGCCGTCCAGCGGATCGATGATCCAGACGTAGTCGGAATCCTTTGCACCGTATTCGGTGCCCGATTCTTCGGCCAGGATGCCGTGCCCCGGATATGCGCCAAGCAGCGTTTCGATGATGACCTTCTCGCTGGCGTGATCGACTTCGGTGACGAAATCGTTCACATGCTTTTGCGAGACGCGGACCGATTCGACGTCGAGCGCGGCGCGGTTGATGATGGCGCCGGCGGCGCGTGCGGCCTTGACGGCCACATTGAGCATGGGATGCAGGTTGGGGGACGACATTCTGGATTGTGAGAAGAACGGTGGGAGTGGCCCCCAAGAGGTGATCCTGGCGACCCCGCGGTCCGGCGATGCGGGCGGCGAGAATCGGGCATTTTACCGGCTCCGCCCCGTTAGTGTCTCCAAACCCTCCCATGCGCACCCGTTTCATCCTGATCCAGACCAGCCACGCCGGCAATGTGGGCGCCGCCGCCCGCGCCATGAAGACCATGGGTTTCGACGACCTCGTGCTGGTGGCGCCGCGCTGGGCCAACGTGCTGCGGCGGGAAGAAACCATCCAGCGCGCGAGCGGCGCGCTCGACGTGCTGACCAACGCCCGCATCGTCGAAACGCTGGACGAGGCGCTCGACGGCGTGACCCATCTGTGCGCCACGGCGATGATTCCGCGCGACTTCGGCCCGCCCACGCGCACGCCGCGCGAGCACCTGGAGCCGCTGGCAAAGCAGGATGACCAGCACGTGGCCTTCCTGTTCGGCTCGGAGCGTTTCGGCATGCGCAACGAGGACGTCTACCGCTGCAACGTGGCGCTGAGCATTCCCACGGACCCGAAGTTCGGCTCGCTGAACCTGGGCGCGGCGATCCAGGTGGTGGCCTACGAATGGCGCCTCGCGCTGGGCGGCTACGAGGTGCGCGATGCCACGGCGCCGGTGCAGGCGGCCGATGCGCAGGCCGTGGCGGGCATGCTGGACCACTGGGAGCGCTCGCTGGTGGACATCGGCTTTCTCGACCCGGCCGCGCCCAAGAAGCTGATGCCGCGGCTGCAGCAGCTTTTCAACCGGGCGCAGCCCACGCCCGAGGAAATCCACATCCTGCGCGGCATCGCCAAGGCCATGACCGATGCGGCCAAGGGCCCCAAAGGCGGCGCCGAGGGCGGCTCGGGCGCTTAAAACCCCATCGAAAGTACGCGAAGACACCGGGCCTTAGACTGCCCGCCCACTATCGATATAACGACAACAAAGGCAGCGATGTTCTCTCGACTGCGCGCCGACATCCGGTGCATCCTCGAACGCGACCCGGCGGCCCGCAGCGCCTGGGAAGTGATGACGGTCTACCCGGGCTTTCACGCCGTGGTGCTGCATCGCTGGGCGCATGCCTGTTGGACGCACGGTTTCAAGTGGCCCGCCCGCTTCATCGCGCACTGGGCGCGGTGGATGACCGGCATCGAGATCCATCCGGCCGCCAAGATCGGCGAGCGCGTGTTCTTCGACCATGCGATGGGCGTGGTGGTCGGCGAGACCGCCGAGATCGGCGACGGCTGCACCATCTACCAGGGCGTGACGCTGGGCGGCACCTCGCTCTACAAGGGCGAGAAGCGCCATCCGACGCTGGGCCGCGACGTGGTGGTGAGTGCGGGCGCCAAGGTGCTGGGCGGCTTCCTGGTGGGCGATGGCGCCAAGATCGGCAGCAACGCGGTGGTCATCAAGCCGGTGCCGGCCGGGGCGACCGCGGTGGGCATTCCCGCGCGCATCATCCCCTCGAAGGCCGGCGAGAGCGCCGACGTGTCGGCGCCGCAGAAATTCTCGGCCTACGGCATCACGCAGGAAGACGATCCCCTGAGCCAGGCCATGCGCGGACTGATCGACAACGCATCGAGCCAGGAGCACCAGATCGCGCTGCTGTGGCAGGCGATCGAGAAGCTGTCGGCGCGTCCGGGCAACGGGGACTGCGTGCCCGGCGATGCGGCGCGCGACGAATGCTTCGAGGCGGAGAAGCTCACGCAGCTCATCGGGAAGTAGGCCCCCCAAACACCGATCACCGCCGATCAGGGCTTCGTCAGCGGCTGGTAGAGCTGGATCAGATTGCCGCAGGTGTCCGCGAAGATCGCCAGCTTGATCGGCCCCTGGTCGATCGGGTCCATCGTGAAGCGCACGCCATGCCCGCGCAGGCGCTTCGCGTCGGCCTCCAGGTCGTCGCTCTGGAACGCCGTGGCCGGGATGCCCTGGCTCATCAAGGCCTGCTGGTACGCGCGGGCCGCGGGGTTGGCGTTGGGCTCCAGCGACAGCTCCGTCTCGCCGCCTTCGGGCGACTTGACCGTGAGCCACCGGTACTCCCCGGCCGGGATCTCCAGGCTCTTCACGAAGCCGAGGACCTGCGTGTAGAAGGCCAGGGCCTTGTCCTGGTCGTCCACGAAGATGCTGGTGAGGTTGATGCGCATGATGAAGAAGGGGTTCAGTGAGGTGGTGGAACGCCGCCATCCTGCCCGACATGCCCGCTCGCGACTTCGCCGAAATTGCGGTCGCCCGCATGGGCCAGGTTCATGAGCGAGATGCACCCCGCGGGCGCCGCGGACGGCTGGGCGCTGCGCCGGTAGGCCCGCGGCGGCACGCCGAAGTGCCGGGTGAAGAGGCGCGAGAAACTCCCCAGGTCGGTAAACCCCAGGGCCAGGCCGATCTGCGTGGCCGGCTCGTCGCTGGCCAACAGCATCGCCCGCGCGCGCTCCAGCCGCGCGCGCGTGCGGCATTGCAAGGGCGTCTCGCCGAAGAGCGCGCTGAACTGGGTGATGAAGTGCGAGGTCGACAGGCCCGCCTCGCGCGCCAGGTCCGCCACCCGGGCCGGCGGCTCCAGTTCGAACTGGAGCCGGTCGCGCGCATCGCACATGCGGCGCAGCAGGTCGGGCGAGATCATGGCGAGGTCGATCTCAGGCCGGGCGCCTGGCCGACGCGCCGTGCAGCGAGCCGTGCACATGGCCCGCATGCTGGCCGAAGGTCTCGGGCGCGAGTGCGGCGGTGTCCAGCTCCTGCAGGATGCCGCAGGCATTGGCCGATTCGGGCCCGCAGCACTGCAGGCGCAGCGCCTTCAACTGCTTCTCCAGCGTCTTGAGTTCGGAGATGCGCGCGGCCACGTGGCCGATGTGGTCGTCCAGCAGCTGGTTGACCTGGCCGCAATCGTCCTGCGGCGCATCGCGGAATTTCAGCAGGCTGCGGATCTCGTCCAGCGTCATGTCCAGCGAGCGGCAGCGCCGGATGAAGCCCAGGCGCTGGGCGTGCTCGTCGTCGTAGATGCGGTAGTTGCCATCGGTGCGCGCGGGCGCGGGCAGCAGCTGCTCGCGCTCGTAGTACCGGATGGTTTCGACCGGCGTGTTCGCGGCCTTGGCGAGTTCACCGATTTTCATGATGCGGCAAATCGAAGTGAAGGGATTTGCGTTTGACTCTACACCTGCTTCAGGGTTTCCAATCGACTTCATGACGAACCAGAACGCCCTGAAGCCCGTGACGCCGGCCCTTCATCAAGACCATGACCACGGTCACGATCATTCGCATGGCCATCCTCATGCGCATGCAGAAACAAGCTGCTGCGGCAGCCCGGTCTGCGCCTCGTCCCCCGCCGCGGACACCACCGACATTCCCAAGGGCGCCTTGCTCTTTCGCATTCCCACGATGGACTGCGCGGTCGAAGAATCCGAAATCCGCCGCGCGCTCGAGCCGGTTGCCGGCGTCAAGGGCCTGCGCTTTCGCCTCGGCGAACGCACGATGGCCATCACGGCCGACGATGCGGCCTTGCCCCAGGCGCTCGATGCGATCCGCAAGGCCGGCTTCAAGCCCGAGCCAGTCGGCGATGCAGCCGACCCGGCCACCCCTGTCGTCCCGGCGCGCATCGCGGGCATGAGCACCGGCCTCGCGCGGCTGGTCGCCGCGCTGGTGCTGGCCATCGCGGCCGAATCGATCTCCTTCCTCGCGCTCGAAGGCAAGGGCTTCATGGCCGTCGAGATGGGGCTCGCGCTCGCGGCCATCGGCCTCGCGGGCCTGGACACCTACAAGAAGGGCTTCGGCGCGCTGGTGCGCGGCCGCCTCAACATCAACGCGCTGATGGCCGTTGCCGTGACCGGCGCCTTCGTCATCGGCCAGTGGCCCGAGGCCGCGATGGTGATGGCGCTCTATGCGATCGCCGAACTCATCGAAGCGCGCGCCGTGGACCGCGCCCGCAATGCGATCCAGGGCCTGCTCGCGCTCACGCCCGAAGAGGCCGAGGTGAAGCAGCCCGACGGCAGCTGGCAGACGGTGCGCGCCGACGCGGTGCCGCTCGACGCCATCGCCCGAATTCGCCCCGGCGAGCGCGTGCCGCTGGACGGCGTGGTGACCGCGGGCCTGAGCGCCATCGACCAGGCGCCCGTCACGGGCGAGAGCATTCCGGTCGACAAGACCGTCGGCGATGCGGTCTTCGCGGGCACCATCAACCAGACCGCCGCGCTGGAATTCCGTGTCACGGCCGTGGCCGCCGACACCACGCTCGCGCGCATCATCCACGCGGTCGAAGAGGCGCAGGGCACGCGTGCGCCCACGCAGCGCTTCGTCGACAAGTTCGCCGCCATCTACACGCCCACGGTCTTCGTGCTGGCGCTGGCGATTGCGCTGTTCGCGCCGCTGTTCATGGACTGGACCTGGCTGCAGGCCCTCTACAAGGCGCTGGTGCTGCTGGTCATCGCCTGCCCGTGCGCGCTGGTGATCTCCACGCCCGTCACGGTCGTGAGCGCGCTCGCATCGGCCGCGCGGCGCGGCATCCTCATCAAAGGCGGCACCTACCTCGAGGAGGCGCGCAAGCTCAAGGCGGTGGCGTTCGACAAGACCGGCACCATCACCGAAGGCAAGCCCAAGCTGGTCGAATCGACGCTGCTCGATGCATCGGGCAACGAGACGGCGGTGTTCGCGATCGCCGCGAGCATCGCGGGGCGTTCGGACCATCCGGTGTCCAGGGCCATCGCCGCGGGCCTGAAGGGCGAGCGCGCAGAGGTCGGCGACTTCACCGCGCTGCCGGGCCGCGGCGTGCAGGCCGCGCTTTCGGGCCAGACCTACATGCTCGGCAACCACCGGCTGATCGAGGAGACGGGCCTGTGCACGCCGGCGCTCGAAGCCGAACTCCAGCGCCATGAAGAGGCCGGCCGCACCGTCACGCTGCTCGCATCGGGCCAGGCCGTGCTCGCGCTCTTCGCCGTGGCCGACACCATCAAGGAATCGTCGCAAGCGGCGGTGGCCGAGTTGCGCGCCCTGGGCGTCGTGCCGGTGATGCTCACCGGCGACAACGCCGCGACCGCCAGGACCATCGGCGCCCACGCCGGCATCGAGGACGTGCGCGGCAACCTGCTGCCAGAAGAAAAGCTCGGTGCCATCCAGGCGATGCAGGCGCGCTACGGCGCGGTGGCGATGACCGGCGACGGCATCAACGACGCCCCCGCGCTCGCGCAGGCCGACATCGGCTTCGCCATGGGCGGCGCGGGCACCGACACCGCAATGGAAGCGGCCGACGTGGTCATCATGAACGACGACCTGCGCCGCATCCCCGAGACCATCCGCCTCTCGCGCCGCGCGCACGCGGTGCTGTGGCAGAACATCACGCTGGCGCTGGGCATCAAGGGCGTGTTCTTCGTGCTCGCGGTGTTCGGCAGTGCGACGATGTGGATGGCGGTGTTCGCGGACATGGGAGCGAGCCTCCTGGTGGTGGCGAACGGGCTGCGGTTGATGCGTGCGGAGAAAGGCTGAGGCCTACCAGCGCGCGGCCCATTTCTCCAACGGTACGCGCGCCGCATTGCACACATAGCTCACCGCGTGGTACCACCCCGCGAGCATCATCAGCTCGATCAGTTGCGCGTGACTCCAGTGTTCGCTGAGCGATTGCCAGAGCTCGTCGTCGATGTCGCTGCGGTCGTGCAACTGGTCGACCATCGACACCAGCAGCCGGTCGCGCGGCGCGAGCAGGTCCACGTCTTCGGCGACCGACGCCATCACGCGCCGATCGACTGCGCTGAACCCCGCCGCATCGGCAAACGCCGTGACGTGCACGCCCCATTCGTACTCGGCGCCGCAGCGGGCGCAGGCGCGGGTGATCACCAGCTCGCGGTCGCGCAGGCCGACGGCGGCCTTCCGGCCCAGCAGGTAGCGGCCCAGCCCCAGCGTCCGCTCGGCGAGTTCGGGGTTCACGGCCAGCACGCGGAAGAGCGCGAGGATCTCGGGCTGTCCGGGCGGATTCATCCGCGCCAGCAGGTCGGCGATGGGCTCGGGGAAGGGCGCTTCGAGCGGTGGAATGCGTGGCGCGCTGAGGGGCTGCAGGGCGGCGGTCGTCATGGTCGGAATCCTTCATAGAATGCGTCGAAATCGCTACGAAAAACGTAGCGATCCGGCGCAGTCTATCGCTACGAAATGCGTAGCGCAAGAGGCGCCCGTTCGATCACCGGAAGCACGACATGGACAACGAAGAAGCATCGGCCTCGGAGCCCGCGCCCCCCACACCTCCCACGGCGCGGCGGCCCATCATGCGATTGCTGGAGCAGTTGGGCCGCAAGGGCACGCTGCGCATCCTGTGGGAGTTGCGCGATGGCTCGCCGCAGAGCTTCAGGGCGCTGCGCACGAGCACGGAGGACATGTCGCCCTCGGTGCTGAACGACCGGCTCAAGGAGCTGCGCGCGGCTGGCGTCGTCGAGCTCTCGGGCACGGGCTACGTGCTCACCGAGGCGGGCGGCGAACTCGTCAAGCGGTTGACGCCGCTCAACCAGTGGGCCAACCGCTGGTTCGAATGACCCTGTATTTCATCTGCAATCGTTCCCGCTTCATCTGAATCGGCCGCGCCGCGCGCGCAATTCGTGCGCAACGCGCGCTTTGCAAAGTAGAGCCCGAGACAAGCACCGGCACCCCCGGTGCCTGGATCACCCAGTGTTGGCTCGGGGCCTGCCGGACGCGTGTCTGCCGGCGCACCCCTTCTACTTTTTCAGATGCGCAAGAAGGAAACGATCATGAAGAAACTCAATGCCGCCATGGCTGCCCTTGCCGCCACCGTGATGCTCACCGCCGCCGGCGCCGCCTCGGCCCAGAGCCTGACCCGCGCCGAAGTCGTCGCGCAACTGAAGGCGGCGCAGGCCAGCGGCCAGTTGGCTGCACTGACGGGCGAAGACAGCGGCTCGGCCTACCTGTCGCGCCACTTCCAGTCGAGCGAACCGCGCGCCGAGGTGAAGGCCGAACTGGCGCAGGCCAAGGCCGACGGCACGCTGGGCGTGCTGGTCGCCAGCGACAGCGGCTCGGCGTATCTCTCGCGCAACTTCAAGTCGACCGAGCCGCGCGCCGAGGTCAAGGCCGAGCTGGCCACGGCCGAGAAGAGCGGCCACTTCGATGCGCTCTACGGCGAAGACAGCGGCTCGTTCTTCCTCGCGCACGGCGGCAACGCGGTGGCGACGAACAGCGCCGTCGCGATGGCCACGCCTCAGAACGCGGGCCAGTGAGCGCCACGTCACCACGCCGCCGGCGCGGCATCGCGCTGGCGGCTGCAGTGGGCGCCGCGCTGGTCGCTGCCGCGGGCGTTCTGCCCGCGGCAGCCGACTCGCTCGCCGCCGCCTTCGCCGCCGAGAACGACGCCGCCATGAACCGCATGATGGCCGCGATGGAGGTCAAGCCCTCGGGCGATGTCGACCGCGATTTCGCCGCGATGATGATCCCGCACCACCAGGGCGCCATCGAGATGGCGCAGGCCGAGTTGCGCTACGGCCGCAACGAGCAGCTGCGCCGCATCGCGCAGGAAATCATCGTCGAGCAGCAGCAGGAGATCGCGGCGATGCACCTCGCGCTCGGCCAGCCGCTGCCGCCTTCGGCACCCGCGCCCACGCAGGGCCTTTCCGCCATCAACACAACAGATGCCATGCCGCATCGACACACGATGCCCGGCATGCACATGGAGCACCGAGACAACCCATGACCCCCATTCGTCACGCCGCCGCGCTGCTTTGCGCATCGTTCGCTATTGCCGCGTCGTTCACGTCGTTCGCGCACGCGGGGCAGGCCCCCGGTGCCACCGCGTCCGCCGACATTCCGGTGAGCCACCGCGACCGCCTCTACGCCGCCGAGCAGTTCTCCAACACCGTCTCCGTGACCGACCCGGCCGACAACCGGCTGCTGGGCGTGATCCGCCTGGGCGATCCGTCGCCCGGCAACTTCAGCCCGCTCTACAAGGGCCAGGTGCTGGTGCACGGCATGGGCTTCTCGCCCGACCACCGAACGCTGGCCATTGTGTCGATCGGCTCCAACTCGGTGACCTTCATCGACACCGCGACCAACGCCGTCAAGCACACCACCTATGTCGGCCGCTCGCCGCACGAGGCCTTCTTCACGCCCGACGGCAAGGAGGTGTGGGTCACGGTGCGCGGGGAGAACTACGTGTCGGTGATCGACGCGGCCACCTTCCAGGAGAAGACCCGCATCGTCACGCCCGCCGGACCCGGCATGCAGATCTTCTCGCCCGACGGCAAGTACGGCTACGTGTGCTCGTCGTTCAACCCCGAGACCGTGGTGATCGACACAGCGACGAAAGAGATCGCCGGCCGCGTGAAGCAGGACAGCCCCTTCTGCCCCAACATCGCCGCCACGCCCGATGGCAAGCAGGTGTGGTTCACCCTCAAGGACGTGGGCCGCACGATGGTGTTCGATGCGAAGCCGCCGTTCGCTGTCATCAAGTCGTTCGACACCGGGCCGATCACCAACCACGTCAACTTCGCCGCCACGAAGAAGGGCACCTTCGCCTACGTGACCATTGGCGGGCTCAACCAGGTGAAGGTGTTCCGCACCGACGATTTCTCGCAGGTCGCGACGATCCCGGTGGGCAAGCTGCCGCACGGCATCTGGCCCTCGGGCGACGGCTCGCGCATCTACGTGGGGCTGGAGAACGCCGATGCGCTCGCCGTCATCGACACCGCGACGAACAGGGTCGTGGGCGAAGTGCCCATCGGCCAGGCGCCGCAGGCGATCGCCTATGTGCCGAACGCGGTGCCCGAAGGCGATGGCACGCAGGGCCTGCAGCCGCTCGGCGTGGCGGGGCAGGCCGCGCACCTGACGCTCATGGCCGTGCAGGGCGACAAGGCGGGTGCGCCCACGCCCACCAGCGTGGCGCTGTTCGACCAGGGATTGACGCAGGTGCTGCAGGCCTCCGCGACGGGACTCGAGCCGAAGTCGCCCTACGTGCTCGCGCTCGCCGAGCAGCCCGACGGCGGCGGCGCGCTGCAGCCGCTGGCCAACTTCATGACCAACCCGGCGGGCTCGGCCATCGTGAACGCGATCGGGCCGATCCGCCAGATCGTGCAGTCGAATGCGGATGCCTCGCGCCGCTACCTCGTGATCGCGCCGCAGGTGGCGGGCCAGCCCGGCAAGCCGGTGCAGGTGCAGGGCCTCTGACGGGCCTCTGACGACGCTTCAGTTCAGCGCGTCGACCTGCGTGTCGAACACGTAACCCGCACCGCGCTCGGTGCGGATGAACTGCGGCGCCGAGGCATCGACCTCGATCTTTCGCCTGAGGCGCAGGATCTGCACGTCGATCGACCGGTCGTACACCTCCGCGCCGTGCAGGCGCGAGAGTTCGAGCAGCTGGTCGCGCGAGAGCACGCGCTGCGGCGCCTCGCACAGCGCCAGCAGCAGGTTGAATTCGCCGTTGCTCAGCTCCACCCGCCGGCCGTCCGGCGCGGTGAGGCGGCGCACCAGCACGTTCAGTTCCCAGCCCGCGAACCGGTAGGCCCGCCGCTCGGTGCCGCCCTTGGCCGGTGCCGCCGCGGTGGCGTCGCGCTGCACCTGGTAGCGCCGCAGCACCGCGCGGATGCGCGCGAGCAGCTCGCGGTTGCTGAAGGGCTTGGTGATGTAGTCGTCGGCCGCGATCTCCAGGCCCATCACGCGGTCGGCCTCATCGCGCTTGCCGGTCACGATGATCACCGGGATGGCGCTGGTCTCGCGCAGGTGGCGCGCCAGGTGCATGCCGTCCTCGCCGCCCAGGCGCAGGTCCAGCACCACCAGGTCGATGACCGATTCCGCGAGCGCCTTCTTCATCTCGGCGCCCGAGACGGCGGTGGTCACGCGCAGCTCGTTCTCGG
The DNA here is from genome assembly GCF_979257995.1 of Variovorax sp. AC194. Classification (NCBI taxonomy): domain Bacteria; kingdom Pseudomonadati; phylum Pseudomonadota; class Betaproteobacteria; order Burkholderiales; family Comamonadaceae; genus Variovorax; species Variovorax sp. AC194. The sequence continues at coordinate 2,596,907 of NZ_OZ409823.1, forward strand.
TGAGGTACTCGGCCATCAATTCCCGGATGGCCGGATCGTCGTCGACAACAAGGATGTGGTGGCTGGCGCTCATGGAGGCGAAGGGTAATGCAACTTCGCTGCGCGCGGCGTGCGGGCGCATTACAGATGAAACGCCCGCGCCGCCGCCGACATGAGCGCGGCATGTGCAGGAGCGCCAATAGCGTCATGGCGGCAACCCGCGCCGCCCGCACCTGCAGAGAGACCATGCCCACCGTCGTAGTGATCGAGGAAGATAGCGCCATGCGAACACTGATTTGCGAATGGCTGCTGGGCGAGGGCTACGCCGTGCGGGCGCTGCCCGCGCAGGGCCTCGCCACCTCCTCCCACGGCGGTAGCGAGGCAGACCTGGTGATCGTCGACGTGCCCGACCTGCGCGGCGGCGGCGCCGACACCGTGCGCGCCGTGCGGGCCGGCTATCCGCGCGCGGCGCTCATCGGCCTCTCGACCCGCCTGGGCCGCAGCCTGCACAGCGATTCGAACCCCGCGCGCGCCCTCGGGCTGCGCCGCCTCGTCGCCAAACCCTGCGCGCGCGGCGAGCTTCTCCAGGCGGTGGCCGACACCATCGGCGCGGCGCACTGAGAACGCGTGACGCCATGAAATCCGCCGACCGCCTGCGCCGCCGCATCGTTGCCGCCGGCGTGCTGCTGATCGCCGCGTGCATCGGCTCGGCGGGCTACGACGGCTGGCGGCTGCACCAGCAGATCATGCTGGCCAACGAGCGCGAGCTCGGCAACCTCGCCAAGGCGCTGGCCGAGCAGTCGCTGCGCAGCATGCAGGCGGTCGACGTGGTGCTGCGCGACACCGCGAGCTGGTACGGCGCCTCCAGCGGCGACTTCGGCCCCGGCGAGGTGTCGCCGGGCCTGGCCTCCCGCACGGTCGGTGTGCCGCAGGTGAGCGTGCTCACCATCGTCGATGCCCGCGGCATGCAGCGCCATCGCTCGCGCGAGACGGGCGGTCCGCTGTCCGATGTGTCCGACCGGCCGTACTTCACCGCGCAGCGCGATTCGCGCGACACGGGTCTTTTCATCAGCGAGCCGATGACCACCCGCACGGAAGGCATGCCGGGGCTGGTGGTGTCGCGCCGCATCGACGGGCCGGGCGGCGCGTTCGCGGGCGTGGTCACCGCCATCGTCACGCTGCAGCACCTCGAAGGCATGTACTCGGCCATCCAGCTGGGCCAGGGCAGCTCGCTGCTGCTCACGCTGAGCGACGGCACGCTGGTGGTGCGCCAGCCCGGGCCCACGGACCCCGAAAAGAAGCTGAGCTTTCCCGAACTCGCGGCGCTGAAAGAAGGCGGCAAGGTGGCGCGCGCCATCAACCCGATGGACGGCCGCCCCAAGCTGATCGCCGCGGTGGGCGTGGGCAAGCGGCCGCTGATATTGGCCATCATGCGCGACGAGGAAGAGGCGCTGCGCCCCTGGTACGACGAGATGTGGAGCTCGGGCATCCGCACGGTGCTGCTGATCCTGCTGGTGGTGCTCACCATCGTCGGCCTCCTGCGCCAGTTGCGCCGGCAGGAGCGCGGCGAACTGGCGCTGCGCCAGAGCGAGGAGCGCTACGCCATGGCCATGGAGGCCGCGAACGAAGGCCATGCCGAATGGAACTTCGCCGAGGACTCGGTGTTCGTCTCCGACAAGTGGCGCGCGCTCCACGGCGTCGATGCGTCGGTGCCGCTGGGCACCTCGGCCGACGTGCTGCGCCATGTGCACCTGCACCCCGACGACGCCCCGCGCGCGAAGGCTGCCATCGACGACCACCTGGCCGGCCGCACGCACGCGGTCGAACTCGAATACCGCGTGCGCCACGCCGGCGGCGAATGGCGCTGGATCCACGCGCGCGGCCGCTGCGTGCGCGACGAGGCGGGCGCTGCGCTGCGCCTCTTCGGCGCGGCCACCGACGTGAGCGACCGCAAGCTCGCCGAGGCCGACAAGGCCCGGCTCGAGGCGCGCCTGCAGCAGACGCAGCGCCTGGAGGCGCTGGGCACGCTCTCGGGCGGCATCGCGCACGACTTCAACAACATCCTGGGCGCCATCCTCGGCTTCGGCGAAATGGCGCAGCAGCAGGCCGAGGCCGGCAGCGCGATGCGCCGCCACATCGACCGCGTGATGCAGGCCGGCGCCCGTGCGCGCCTGCTGGTGCGGCGCATTCTCGATTTCAGCCGCAGCGGCATCGCCGAGCGCGTGCCCGTCAACATGCAGGCGCTGGTCGAAGAGGTGATCTCGATGCTCGTGCCCACGCTGCCGCCGGGCCTGCGCGTGGACGCGCGGCTGCAGTCCGGCAGCGCGGCCGTGGTGGGCGACGGCACGCAGCTCTACCAGGTGGTGATGAACCTCTGCACGAACGCCGTGCAGGCCATGGGCGAAGTGAGCGAGGTGGGCGTGGTGAGCCTGCGGCTCGACCGCGTGGACATCGGCGAGAAGCGCGCGCTGCTGCACGGCGACATCGCCGCCGGTTCGTACGTGCGCCTGGACGTGGGCGACACCGGCCCGGGCATTCCGCCCGAGGTGCTGCAGCGCATGTTCGACCCGTTCTTCACCACCAAGAAGGTGGGCGAGGGCACGGGGCTCGGGCTCTCGGTGGTGCACGGCATCGTGGCGGACATCGGCGGCGCCATCGATGTGGTGACGGGCAATGGCCAGCCGACGGTCGTGTCGGTGTGGCTGCCGGTGCTGCAGGGCCAGGCGGCGGAGGGCGAGCCCGAACAGGCGCCGCTGGACACCGTGCCCGGCTGCCCGCGCGGCAACGGCGAGGTCGTGATGATCGTGGACGACGAGCAGCCGCTGCGCGAGCTGGCCGAGGAACTGCTCGCGAGCCTGGGCTACGAGCCGGTGGGCTTCGGCACCAGCGAGCGTGCGCTGGCCGCGTTCGAGGCCGATCCGCAGCGCTTCGACGCGGTGCTCACCGACGAGATGCTGCCCGGCATGCCCGGCAGCGAGCTGGCCCGGCTGCTGCGCGCGAAGCGCCCGGCGCTGCCGGTGGCGCTGGTGAGCGGCAACGTCAACGTGGCGCTGGAGCAGCGGGCGCGCGACGCGGGCGTGGCCGAGGTGCTGCACAAGCCGCTGGGGCTGCAGGAGCTGGCCGAGTGCCTCGCGCGCATCCTGGCGGCCCGGCGGCCGGATTGAACCCGGCCCCCCGCGGCACTAACATCGCCGGCTACGCCCCCTGGCGCCCGCGCCCCGATCTCCCATGTCCGTCACCACCCTGCTGCTGCAACTCGTCGTCATCCTCACCACCGCGCGCGTCTGCGGCTGGGTGCTCCGCTACCTGGGCCAGCCCAGCGTGGTGGGCGAAATGGCCGCGGGCCTGATGCTCGGGCCGGCGGTGATGGGCGCGCTCTTTCCCGCACTGCATGCGCAACTGTTCGCCAAGGATCTGCTGCAGGGCCTCTCGTCGCTCTCGACCGTGGGGCTGGTGCTTTTCATGTTCGTCGTCGGGCTGGAGCTGCGGTCTTCGCAGAACATGCGCTCGCAGCTGAAGGCGGCCGGCGCGGTGGGCGTGCTCAGCGTGATCGTGCCGCTGGCGCTGGGCCTGGCGATCTCGCCGACGCTGTATCCCGCGCTCGCGCCGGCCGGCGTCGCGTTCTGGCCGTTCGCGCTCTTCATGGCGGCGGCGCTGTCCATCACGGCTTTCCCCGTCATGGCGCGCATCCTGAAGGACCGCGGCATGACGCGCACTTCTTTCGGCCAGCTCTCGCTCAGCGCCGCTGCGGTGGTCGATGTGTTCGCCTGGATCCTGCTGGCCTTCGTGGTGGCCATGGTCGGCGCGGGCGAGGGCTATGCGGGCCTCGTGAAGATCACGGTCGGCGTGGTGGTGATGCTGGCCTTCCTGTTCTTCGGCCTGAAGCCGGCCTTCGCCTGGCTGCTGCGCGTGAAGGCGCCCGACGGCGAGCCGTCGACCACGGTGATGGCCTCGCTGATGATCGGCCTGCTGGTCACCGCGCTGCTGACCGAATGGCTGCACCTGCATGCGGTGTTCGGCGCCTTCCTGTTCGGCGCCTGCCTGCCGCGCGACGACCGCCTCTTGCGCTCGCTGAGCGAGCGCATCGAGCCCATTTCCATCGTCGTGCTGATGCCGCTCTTCTTCGCGCTCGCGGGGCTGGGCACCACCGCCAGCGCCTTCACGGGCACGAGCCTGGGCGCGATGCTGCTGATCATCGGCGTGGCCACTGTCGGCAAGGTGGCCGGCGGCGCGGCCGGCGCGCGCATGGCCGGCTACAGCTGGCGCGACAGCATGGCCACCGGCTCGCTGATGAATGCGCGCGGGCTGATGGAGCTGATCGTCATCAAGATCGGCTTCGACGTGGGCCTGATCGGCCCCGAGCTCTTCACGATGCTCCTGGTGATGGCGCTCGCCACCACCGCGATGACGGGGCCGCTGATGACGCTGTGCATCGGCCGCAAGCCCAAGGCGGTGGCCGGCGTGGCCGCCCCGGCCGAAGCCGAGGCGCACGCCAAGCCCTGAGCGCGAGGCGGCGCTTTCAGCCGTTGCGGCGCACCGTGAAGCCGATGCGCGTTTCCCCGCCCTCGCTCGACGCGAACACGCGCCCGCCGTGCATGCGCGCGATGGCCTCCACGATGGCAAGGCCCAGACCGTGGTGCCGCGTCGATCCGTCGCGGGCCTGCGCGGCGCGGTAGAAGCGCTCGAACAGGCGAGGGAGCGCGGCCGCATCGATCGGCTCCCCGCGGTTCACGACCGAGAGGATGAACGCGTCGCGGTCTTCCTTCAGTTCGATGCCGATGGCCGAAGCCGGCGCTGCGAAGCGGATCGCGTTGCCCAGCAGGTTGGAGAGCGCGCGGCGGACCAGTGCGGCGTCCACGTCGGCCATCGCATCGCCGGTGACTTCGGCCCGCAGCCCGGCCTCGTCGAGCATCGCGTCGTAGAAGTCGATCACGTCGCGCGCCTGCGCTGCCAGGCTCACGACGGCGCGCGAACGCGTCGAGGTGCCGCGGTCGGCCTTCGAGAGAAACAGCATGTCGGTGACGATGCCCGAGAGCCGGCCGATCTCCTCCAGGTTCGATGCCAGCACGCCCTGCAGTTCTTCGTTGGAGCGCGGCCGCGTGAGCGCGAGTTCGGTGGAGCCGATCAGGTTCGCGAGCGGCGTGCGCAGCTCGTGCGCCACGTCAGCATTGAACGATTCGAGCTGCACATAGGAACGCTGCACGCGCAGCAGCAGCGCGTTGAACTGCGTGATCCACGGGCGCAGCTCTTCGGCGAAGGCCAGTGCATCGATCGGTTGGTTGGCCTTGTCGGGCGCCATCGCCGCGGTCCGGTCGGCCAGCGCCTTCAGCGGCCGCAGGCCGCGCCGCACCAGCCACATGCCGGTGAGCGACACGAGCGCGGTGCCCAGCACCACGGCGCCGAGCAGCGTCCAGGCGAGCCGCTCGAGCAGCCGCGCTTCCTGCGCCACGTTCACGCCGAGCTGCACCTGCAACTGGGTTGCGGGACCGTTTTGCTGCCAGGGCACCGTGAGGTCGCGCCGCATCCAGCGCCCGCCCGCCGTGGGCCGCGACTGAAAGAGTTGCTGGCCCGCATGCGAGATCGACAGGCTCACGTCGTCCTGCATCGAGAAGAAGTCGTCCAGCTTGTGCTTGAGGAAGACGAGGTCGCCGCCTTTTTCGGCCTCCTGAAGCAGGTGCTGCACCAGCACCGCCTTCTGGTCGAGCTCGTCCTCCTGCTTCTGGCCGAAATTCCAGGCCGTCACGAGGTAGATGGCCAGGCAGATCACGCTGAGGCCGAACAGCGTCTGCGCGGCGATCCAGAGCGAGAGGCGGCGCTGGATTGAGTTCGCGTGCGGCCGGGGGCTCATGCCCAGGAGCGGTCTTCCAGCACGTAGCCCATGCCGCGCACGGTGTGGAGCAGCTTCACTTCGAAGGGGTCATCGATCTTGCTGCGCAGGCGCCGGATGGCCACTTCCACCACGTTGGTGTCGCTGTCGAAGTTCATGTCCCACACCTGCTCGGCGAGCGTGGTGCGCGAGAGGATCTGGCCGCGCCGGCGCAGCAGCACCACCAGCAGCGTGAATTCCTTGGCCGTGAGGTCCAGCCGCCCGCGGTTGCGAAACACCTTGCGGCTGGCCATGTCCAGTTCCAGGTCGGCCAGGCGCAGCACCGTGGAGTCCTGTGCCTTGCCGCGCCGAAGCAGCGCCTGCACGCGCGCCAGCAGTTCGGAAAAGGAGAAGGGCTTGACGAGGTAATCGTCCGCGCCTTGCTGCAGTCCCTGCACGCGGTCCTCGACCTTGTCGCGCGCGGTGAGCACCAGCACGGGCACGTTCTTCGTGCGGCGTATGGCCTGCAGCACGGCGAATCCGTCGATGCCGGGCAGCATCACGTCCAGCAGGACCAGCGCGTAGTCTCCCTCGGTGGCGAGGTAACGGCCCTCGATGCCGTCGCGGGCTATGTCGACCACATATCCGTTTTCCTCCAGCCCTTTTTTCAGATAGTCGCCCAGTTTGGGCTCGTCTTCGATGACAAGAATTCGCATCGTCGAATCGTACCCAATACCTTTCAATGCACTGGTTACGATTTAGTAATCCTATTGACGGACAAGGCGCCGCCTTCGCGTCGTAGATTGCGCCGGGCCCTCGAACCGCAGGGCTTTTGCGGGATGGGGGCTTCACCCCCGTCGATATACTTTTTGACTCATGCGTCGCTGGCTCCTCATCTTTCTGCTGCTCCTGCTTCCGTTCCAGCTCAGCTGGGCGGCGTCGGCGGCGTATTGCGAGCACGAGCGCGACACGCAGCCCGGGCACTGGGGCCATCACGAGGACGATGCCCGCGGCACCGATCGCACGCACACCGGCGACGGCGCCAAGAAGAACGCCACCACGCAGCCCAACGGCGCGGTCGGCCACTGCACCGTGAGCCACTTCGGCTGCGCGCAGCATGTGAATGTGGCGGCCGGCGATGCAGCCGATGCACCCCAGTTGCCGCAAGTGCTGCACGCCCGATCGGAAGAGCGTTTCGTTTCGCATGTCTCCGAAGTCCCGGTGCGCCCCGCACGGCCTCTCGCCCTCTGATTCGGCGAGAGAACACCACCCACCACTGATCCCCTTCATCAGCTGAGCTCTCGCCGAATTCGTCCGTCCGTTGTTTCGCAACCCAGGAGAATTCGATGCGCACGCTCTTCGTGCCGCTGGCCGTGTTGGCCTTGGCGGTGCCCCCGGCCTATTCACAAACGCAGTCGCAGACTGCTGCCGGCTCCCAGTCTTCTTCATCCCGCGCGCCCGCCAGGATGCTGGAGCCCGCGGGTCCGCTGACCCTTCGCAGCGCCGTCGCGATGGTGCTGCAGTCCAACCCCAGCCTGTCCGCGGCCTCGCGTGAGCACGAGGCCACCGAGGGCGCGATCGTGCAGGCCGGCGCCTGGCCCAACCCGGTGCTCGGCGCGCAGCTGGAAGACCTGCGCCGCGACAACCGCACGACCACGCTGCAGCTGAGCCAGCCCATCGAGCTGGGCGGCAAGCGCGCGGCGCGCGTGACGGCCGCCGAGCGCGCGCGCGACCAGGCCGCGTCGGCGCTCGCCGCGCGACGCTCGGAGTTGCGCGCATCGACCGTCACGCTGTTCTTCGAGGTGCTGACCGCGCAGGAGCGCCTGCGGCTCGCGCAGGATTCCGTCGGCCTCGCGCAGACCGCGACGAGGGCCGCCGCCAACCGCGTCACGGCCGGCAAGGTGTCGCCGCTGGAGGAGACCCGCGCGCGCGTCGCCGAGGCGGGCGTGCGCGTCGAGCTGCTGCAGGCCGAGGGCACGCTGCGCGCCGCGCGCCAGCAGCTGGCCGCGCTGTGGGGCAACCCGTCGCCGCGCTTCACGCAGGTGGACGGCGCGGTCGATCAGTTGCCGACACTTGCCTCGCCGCAAGACGTTGAAGGCCGATTCTTCGCCGCGCCCGTGCTGCGACAGGCGCGGCTCGAAGTCGAACGGCGAGAGGCGCTCTCCAGCCTGGAACAGGCCAAGCGCATCCCGGACATCACCGTCTCTCTCGGCGCCAAGCGCGTGCCCGCGTCCACCGACACCGAAGGCGCGAACAGCCGCCGCAACCAGGTGGTCGTCGGCCTCTCTGTGCCGCTGCCGATCTTCGATACGAATCGCGGCAACCTCGCCGAGGCGCTCAGCCGCGAGGAGAAAGCGCGCGACGACCTCGCCGCCGCCGAGCTGCAGCTGGGCGCCGACGTGGCGCAGGCCACCGAGCGCCTGCGCTCGGCGCGCGCCACGGCCGAGACCTTGCAGCGCGATGCGCTCCCCGGCGCCGAGACCGCCTACAGGGCCGCGACCAAGGGCTTCGAGCTGGGCAAGTTCAGCTTTCTCGAAGCGCTCGATGCGCAGCGCACGCTGTTCCAGGTGCGCAACCAGTACCTCGTCGCGCTGGCCGATGCGCACCGCGCGGCCGGCGAGCTCGACCGGCTGCTAGGCACCGACGGCGAAGAAACCCTGCATGCGACGCCCGTCGCGCGCTGACAAGGACAGACCATGAACACGCAACAAGAACGCAAGACCTTCGCCGACCGCATCGGCAAGAAGCAGTGGATGGCTATCGTCGCCGTCCTGGTCGTGGGCCTCGCGGCGGGCGCACTCATCCTGCGCACCGCGCCGGCCAAGCCCGAGGCGGCGGGCCATTCGGAAGCCGAGGGGCATGCCGACGGCGAGCACCACGAGGAGGGAAAGGCCGAAGGCAAGGACCATGGCCATGAGCACGGCCATGAAGAGGCCAAGGGCCATGGCGACAAGGAGCACCACGGCGAGGAGTCCACGGAATCCAAGGAGAAGGGCGCTCCCGGCGAAGCGAAGGCCGAGTCGAAGGAACGCAAGGCGGAAGAAGAAAAGATCCCCTTCACCGACGAGCAGGTCAAGGCCGCCGGCATGGCCATCGAGAGCGCCGGCCCCGCGCGCATCAAGACCTCGCTGCAACTGCCGGGCGAGATCAAGTTCAACGAAGACCGCACGGCCCACGTGGTGCCGCGCGTGGCGGGCGTGGTCGACAGCGTGTCGGCCAACCTGGGCCAGGAGGTCAAGCGCGGGCAGGTGCTCGCGGTGCTCTCCAGCCCGGGGCTCTCGGAGCAGCGCAGCGCGCTGCAGTCGGCGCAGCGCAGGCTCGAGCTCGCGCGCAGCACCTACGAGCGCGAGAAGAAACTCTGGGAAGAAAAGATCTCGCCCCAGCAGGACTACCTGCAGGCCCAGCAGGCCACGCAGGAGGCGCAGATCGCCGTGGCCAACGCCAACCAGAAGCTGCTGGCGCTGGGCGCCACGCCGGGCTCGGCCGCGCTCGGGCGCTACGAGCTGCGCGCCCCCTTCGACGGCATGGTGGTCGAGAAGCACATCGCGCTCGGCGAATCGGTGGGCGAGGCGGTCAACGTGTTCACCATTTCCGATCTCTCGACCGTGTGGGCAGAGATCAGCGTGGCCGCGGGCAACCTGAACCTCGTGCGCATCGGCGAGCCGGTGACCATCCGCTCGACCGCGTTCGACCAGACTGCCAGCGGCACCGTGTCGTACGTGGGCTCGCTCATCGGCGCGCAGACGCGCACGGCCACCGCGCGCGTCACGCTCACCAACCCGCAGCGCGTGTGGCGCCCGGGCCTGTTCGTGAACGTGGAGCTGGTGGCGTCCGAGGCGGACGCGCCCGTCACGGTGTCGGCCGAGGCGGTGCAGACGGTGGAAGACAAGCCCACCGTGTTCCTCAAGGTGCCCGGCGGCTTCCTGCCGCAGCACGTGCAGACCGGCCGCAGCGACGGAAAGCGCATCGAGATCGTGGGCGGCCTGAAGCCGGGCGCGCCCCATGCGGCCAGCGGCAGCTTCGTCGTGAAGTCGCAGCAGGGCAAGAGCTCGGCCACGCACACGCACTGAGGACCGACGCATGTTCGAACGCATCATCGGCTTCTCCATCGCGCAGCGCTGGCTCGTGCTGCTCGCCGTGCTCGGCATGGCCGCGCTCGGCGTCTTCAGCTACCAGAAGCTGCCCATCGACGCGGTGCCCGACATCACCAACGTGCAGGTGCAGATCAACACCGCCGCGCCCGGCTATTCGCCGCTGGAAGCCGAGCAGCGCGTGACCTATCCGATCGAGACGGTGATGGCGGGCCTGCCCGGCCTGCAGCAGACCCGCTCGCTCTCGCGCTACGGCCTCTCGCAGGTGACGGTGATCTTCCAGGACGGCACCGACATCTACTTCGCGCGGCAACTGGTGAACGAGCGCATCCAGTCGGCGCGCGAGCGCATGCCCGCCGGCATCTCGCCGGTGATCGGGCCGATCTCCACGGGGCTGGGCGAAATCTACCTCTGGACCGTCGAGGCGCAAGAGGGCACGAAGAAGCCCGACGGCACGCCCTACACGCCCACGGACCTGCGCGAGATCCAGGACTGGATCATCAAGCCGCAGCTGCGCAACGTGAAGGGCGTGACCGAGATCAACTCCATCGGCGGCTACGCCAAGGAGTTCCATATCGCGCCCGACCCCGCGAAGCTTTTGGCGCACGGCCTCACGATGACCGACCTGGTCACCGCGCTGGAGCGCAACAACGCCAACGTGGGCGCGGGCTACATCGAGAAGCGCGGCGAGCAGTACCTCATTCGCGCGCCGGGGCAGGTGAAGTCGGCCGAGGACATCGGCAACGTGATCCTGGGCAATGCGGGCGGCATTCCGCTGCGTGTGCAGGATGTGGCCGCAGTCGGCATCGGGCAAGAACTGCGCACGGGCGCGGCCACCGACAACGGCCGCGAGGTGGTGCTGGGCACCGTCTTCATGCTGATCGGCGAGAACAGCCGCACCGTGTCGCAGGCGGTCGACAGGAAGATGCAGGAGGTCAACCGCACGCTGCCCGCGGGCGTGAAGGCGGTGACGGTGTACGACCGCACGGTGCTGGTGGACAAGGCCATCGCCACGGTGAAGAAGAACCTCTTCGAGGGCGCGGTGCTGGTGATCGCGATCCTCTTTCTTTTTCTCGGCAACATCCGCGCGGCGCTGATCACCGCGCTGGTGATTCCGCTGTCGATGCTCTTCACCTTCACCGGCATGGTGAACCAGAAGGTCAGCGCCAACCTCATGAGCCTGGGCGCGCTGGACTTCGGAATCATCATCGATGGCGCGGTGGTGATCGTGGAGAACTGCGTGCGGCGCCTGGCGCATGCGCAGGCCAAGCACGGCCGGCCGCTCACGCGCAGCGAGCGCTTCCACGAGGTGTTCGCCGCCTCGCAGGAGGCGCGGCGCCCACTGCTTTTCGGGCAACTGATCATCATGATCGTGTACCTGCCGATCTTCGCGCTCACGGGCGTGGAAGGGAAACTCTTCCACCCGATGGCCTTCACCGTGGTGATCGCGCTCCTGGGCGCGATGATCCTGTCGATCACCTTCATCCCCGCGGCCGTGGCGCTGTTCATCGGCAACAAGGTGAGCGAGAAGGAGAACCGGCTGATGGCGTGGGCCAAGCGCGGCTATGCGCCGCTGCTGGCGCGCGTGATGACGGTCAAGCCGCTGGTCATCACCGCGGCCGTGGTGGCGGTGCTGCTCTCGGGCCTCCTGGCCACGCGGCTGGGCACGGAGTTCGTGCCCAGCTTGAGCGAGGGCGACTTCGCGGTCCAGGCGTTGCGCATTCCGGGCACCAGCCTCACGCAGTCGGTGGAGATGCAGATGCAGCTCGAGCGCACGCTGAAGGCGAAATTCCCGGAGATCGAGCGCGTGTTCGCGCGCACCGGCACGGCCGAGATCGCATCGGACCCGATGCCGCCGAACATTTCCGATGGCTACATCATGTTGAAGCCCGAGAGCGAGTGGCCTGCGCCCCGCCGCACGCGCGCCGAGCTGCTGACGGCGGTGCAGGAAGAGGTCGAGAAGCTGCCGGGCAACAACTACGAGTTCTCGCAGCCCATCCAGCTGCGCTTCAACGAGCTGATCTCGGGCGTGCGCAGCGACGTGGCGGTGAAGATCTTCGGCGACGACATGGCCGTGCTCGACAAGACCGCGGCCGAGGTCTCGAAGGTGCTCGCGGGCATCGCCGGCGCGGCCGAGGTGAAGGTCGAGCAGACCACGGGCCTGCCGATGCTCACGGTGAACATCGACCGCCAGAAGACCGCGCGCTACGGCCTGAACGTGGGCGACGTGCAGGACGCGGTGTCCATCGCGGTCGGCGGCCGCGAGGCGGGCACGCTGTTCGACGGCGACCGGCGCTTCGGCATTCTCGTGCGCCTGCCCGAGAACCTGCGCACCGACCTGGAGGCGATCAAGCGGCTGCCGATCGCGCTGCCGAAAGGAGTGGGTGTGGGAGTGGGAGTGGGCACAGGCGCGGAGGCCGCGCGCACCAGCTTCATCCCGCTCGGCGAAGTCGCCACGCTGGAGCTCGCGCCGGGCCCCAACCAGGTGAGCCGCGAGGACGGCAAGCGCCGCATCGTCGTCAGCGCCAACGTGCGCGGGCGCGACCTGGGCTCCTTCGTGGCCGAGGCCGAAGAGGCGATGCGGGCCGTGCGCATTCCCGCGGGCTACTGGACCGACTGGGGCGGCCAGTACGAAAACCTCGAATCGGCCACCCAGCGCCTGCAGGTGGTGGTGCCGGTGTCGCTGCTGCTGGTGTTCACGCTTCTCTTCGCGATGTTCGGCAACCTGAAGGACGGGTTGCTGGTGTTCACCGGCATCCCGTTCGCGCTCACCGGCGGCATCGTGGCGCTGTGGCTGCGCGGCATACCGCTGTCGATCTCGGCGGCGGTGGGTTTCATCGCGCTCTCGGGCGTGGCGGTGCTCAACGGGCTGGTGATGATCTCGTTCATCCGCAACCTGCGCGAAGGCGGGATGCCGCTGGACGAGGCGATCCGCGAAGGCGCGCTCACCCGGCTGCGGCCGGTGCTGATGACGGCGCTGGTCGCGTCGCTGGGCTTCGTGCCGATGGCGATCGCCACCGGCACCGGCGCCGAGGTGCAGCGGCCGCTCGCGACGGTGGTGATCGGCGGCATCCTCTCTTCGACCGCGCTGACGCTGCTGGTGCTGCCGCTGCTCTACCGCATCGCCCACCGGCGCGATGAGGACGAAGCGGTAGAGGAGGCCCGCAGGCGCGAGGCCCGCCCCGTGTCGATGGGGCTGCCCTAGGCGCGCAGCGGGTCGCTTTCCTGGTTTTTCGCCCGGCCTGTCACAAACCCGTGACGCCGGACGTCTAAGGAACAGGCGCCTCCGGACGGAGGTGCTTCTTTCGCCATTCACCAGGAATCGATCATGAAAATCGTCATCATCGGAGGCTCCGGCCTCATCGGCTCGAAGCTTGCACCGCACCTGCGCGCGGCGGGCCACGAGGTCGTCGCGGCCTCGCCCTCCACGGGCGTCAACACGCTGACCGGCGAAGGCCTGAAAGAGGTGCTGGCGGGCGCCCAGGTCGTCGTCGACGTGGCGAATTCGCCCTCGTTCGAGGACGCGCCGGCGCTGCATTTCTTCGACACCGCGGGGCGCAACCTGCTGGCTGCCGAGGCAGAGGCCGGCGTCGCGCACCACATCGCGCTGTCGGTGGTCGGCACCGATCGCCTGCTGGCCAGCGGCTATTTCCGCGCCAAGCAGCGCCAGGAAGAGTTGATCGAGGCCTCGCCCGTGCCCTGGACCATCGTGCAGGCCACGCAGTTCTTCGAGTTCGTGGCCGGCATCGCCGACGGGAGCGTGCGGGGCGGCGAGGTCCGGCTGTCGAACGCGCTGATCCAGCCGATGGCGGCGGACGACGTCGCCGCCGCCCTTGCCGTGGTGGTGGGCGAGCCGCCCGCGCGCGGCCGCATCGAGATCGCGGGGCCCGAGGCGCTGCCACTCGACGCACTGGTGCGCCGCCTGTTCGCGGCGACCGGCGACAAGCGTCCGGTCGTCACCGATGCCGGGGCCAGCTACTTCGGCGTGGAGCTGGACGACCGCTCGCTGACACCGGGCCGCGACCCGCGCCTGGGCACGACGCTTTTCGCAGACTGGCTGGCACTGCGCGCACGCGCCTGATTCACTCGCTGCCGGTTCACCAACCCATTCATCCAATGCCCGCGACCCGGGCCGAAAGACAACCCATGACCCGTTTCCATAAGACCTGCAATTCCCTCGCCCTCGCGCTCGGCGTGTTTGCCGCGATGCCCGCCCTGGCCGCGCCTGAAGCCGCCGCGACCGTCCTCATGACGAAGGACCTGGCGGACATGCCCGGCAAGGAGGCGATCTCGTTCATCGTGGACTTTCCGCCGGGCTCGGTAGACCCCGTCCACCGCCACGACGCCCACGCCTTCATCTACGTGCTCCAGGGATCGATCGTCATGGGCGTGAAGGGCGGCAAGGAGGTCACGCTGACGCCGGGCCAGACCTTCTACGAAGGCCCGGGCGACATCCACACGGTCGGCCGCAATGCCAGCAAGACCAAGCCGGCGAAGTTCCTGGTGACGATGGTCAAGGACAAGGGCGCGCCGCTGCTGACGCTGGTCAAGTAGCCAGCGGAAAAGCGGAAAAAGCGGAAAGAGCGCTCAGCGCGCGGGCCGGATCGCCGACTTGGGCCGGAAGGCCTTGCAGACCGCGTCGTCGGTTTCCAGGTACGGCCCGCCGACGAGGTCGATGCAGTAGGGCACCGCCGCGAAGATGCCCGGCACGACCTGCGCGCCATCGGCATCCTTCAGCCCTTCGAGCGTTTCCGCGATCGACTTGGGCTGGCCCGGCAGGTTGATGATCAGGCTCTTGCCGCGGATGACCGCCACCTGCCGCGAGAGGATCGCGGTCGGCACGAAGCGCAGGCTGATCTGGCGCATCTGCTCGCCGAAGCCGGGCATTTCCTTGTGGGCCACGGCCAGCGTGGCCTCGGGGGTCACGTCGCGCAGCGCGGGGCCGGTGCCGCCGGTGGTCAGCACCAGCGAACAGCCGGCGTCGACCAGCTCGATCAGCGTGGCGCTGATCAGGGCCGTTTCGTCGGGAATCAGGCGGGGTTCGAATTCGAGGGGGTTCTTCAGCGCCCGGCCGAGCCACTCTTTCAGCGCGGGCAGCCCCTTGTCCTCGTAGGTGCCGCTGGAGGCGCGGTCGCTGACGGAGACGATGCCGATGCGCACCGGGTCGAACGACGAACTCATGCGTCCTCTTCCCGGTCCTGCGCGGCGGCGGCCGCGGCGTGGTCGTCGCCGCCGTGCACGGCCAGTTGCTCCCGCACCAGCTGGAAGATCTCGCGGTAGGCCTTGCCCTGGCGGGGCGCCTCGCCGGCCGGGCCGGTCTTCATGTCCTTGCGGGCCTGGCGCACCAGGGCGCGCAGCTGCTGGGAGTCGGTGGCGGGGTGGGTCTCGATCCAGCCGCCCAGGGCGTCGTCGTCGGCGATCAGCCGGTCGCGCCAGCGCTCGGCCTCGTGCAGGGCGGCGGTTTCGGCGGCCGGCGTGCTGTTCTGCTCGGTCAGCGCGAGCTTCACGGCCTCCAGCACCTCAGGTTCGAGCTTGCGCATGAGCTTGCCGATGAACTGCATCTGGCGGCGCTTGCCCTCGAAGTTGGTGATGCGCTTGGCCTCGGCGACGGCGTCGACCAGTTTTTCGTCCAGCTGGAGGGCATCGAACAGGGCGGCGCGCAGCGTGAGCAGCTCGGTGCCGAGCTTTTGCAGTTCGTCGCTTTCGCGCTTGAGATCGGTGCGGCTGGCTTCGTCGGTGCCCTTGAGCTCACGCTTGAGCTCCAGGTCGAGTTCGCTGCCTTCGGCAACGAACTGGCCACGAACGAAATAGCCTTTTTTGGGTTTGCGGGACATGTGGGTGGATTCTGGGCCGCGCCGTGCGGCGTTGCAATGCGCAACAGACAACGCGAGACAGCGGGAAGCTGGGGGGAAAACCGGGAAATGGGGGGCGCAAGTATCATAGCCACCACATGACGACATCCTCCTCGCGCGCCGATTCCGGCTTCGCCTACAGCCGCTCCTTCTTCGAAAACCTGGTCGACACGGCCCTGGCCCACGCCAAAAAGCTCGGTGCGACCGATGCCGGCGCCGAGGCCTCCGAGGGCTGCGGGCTCAGCGTCTCGGTCCGCAAGGGCGAACTCGAGAACGTCGAGCGCAACCGCGACAAGTCCCTCGGCATCACGGTCTACGTGGGCCACCGCCGCGGCAACGCGAGCACCTCCGACTTCTCCGAGGGCGCCATCAAGCAGACCGTGCAGGCCGCCTACGACATCGCCCGCTTCACCGCCGAAGACCCCGTGAGCGGCCTTCCCGACGAGGAAGACATCGCCAAGGAACACCCCGAGCTGGACCTGTTCCACCCCTGGGATGTGACCAGCGAGCAGGCCGCCAAGCTGGCCCTGGAATGCGAGGCTGCTGCCCTTTCCACCGACAAGCGCATCACCAACAGCGAAGGCGCGGGCGTCTCGGCCCAGCAGAGCCACTTCTTCAGCGCCCACACGCACGGCTTTCGCGGCGGCTACGCCAGTTCGCGGCATTCGATTTCGGTGGCACCCATCGCCGGCAAGGGCGACAACATGCAGCGCGACGCCTGGTACAGCTCCATGCGCTCGGCCGACGAACTCGCAAGCCCCGAGGCCGTGGGCCGCTACGCCGCCGAACGGGCCTTGAGCCGCCTGAAGTCGCGCAAGATCAAGACCACCGAATGCCCGGTGCTGTTCGAGTCGCCGCTGGCCGTGGGCCTGCTGGGCGGGCTGGTGCAGGCCGTGAGCGGCGGGGCGCTGTACCGCAAGAGCACCTTCCTGCTCGATTCGCTCGGCAAGCCCGTGGTGGCCAAGCACATCGACGTGGCCGAAGACCCGCACGTGATGCGCGGCAAGGGCAGCTCGCCCTTCGACGACGAAGGCGTGACCACGCGCGCGCGCAAGGTGGTCGACGCGGGGCGGCTCGAGGGCTATTTCCTCTCGACCTACTCGGCCCGCAAGCTGGGCATGAAGACCACCGGCAACGCCGGCGGCTCGCACAACTTGACGCTGAGCTCGCGCCTGACCAGGCACGGCGACGACCTGGACGCCATGCTCGCCAAGCTGGGCACCGGCCTCTTCGTGATCGAGCTGATGGGGCAGGGCGTGAACTACGTGACCGGCGACTACTCGCGCGGCGCGAGCGGCTTCTGGGTCGAGAAGGGCCGCATCGCCTTCCCCGTGGAGGAGATCACCATCGCCGGCAACCTCAAGGACATGCTGATGGGCATTGAAGCCATCGGCGCCGATGCCTACACTTTCGGTGCAAAGACCACGGGGTCGATTCTGGTCAACCGCATGAAGGTGGCCGGCGCCTGACAGGCGGCCGCCTGTCGGTACCGCCGTCCACGGCGCGCATGCTCGGAAGCATCCTGCGGTTCAATCCAGGGAGACGCCATGAGCAGACCACACACCGCCCGCAAGCCCGAACTCGAGCATGAACTGCTGCGCGACCCGCGCCTGGGCTTCGAGCCGGCGGGCGGCAGTTCGGTGCGCTGCCTGCAGCACGGCGCGCCCTGGCCGTTCGACTGCTGGCACTACCACGACGAGTACGAGCTGCAGTGCATCAACCGCAGCAGCGGCGACGTCTACGTCGGCAACCACATCGGCCGCTTCGAGCCGGGCTACGTGGCGCTGGTGGGTGCGCGCCTGCCGCACACCTGGATCTCCGACGACGTGCCGCCCGAGGGCATCGTCGGGCGCAGCATGGTCATCCACTTTCGCGACGAGCCGCTGCGCAAGGCCACGGGCCTGTTCCGCGAGCTGGAGGCGGTGTTGCCGATGCTCGACCGGGCGAAGCTCGGTGTGGAGTTCTTCGGCATCGGCGACCGGGTGCGCGAGCGTTTCCTGCGCGTGCAGGCGCAGGAGGGCATGGCCCGCCTGGCGGAATTCATCGCGCTGCTGCACGAGCTGGCGAACTGGAAAGACTGGCGCCAGATCTCCAGCGCCACCGGGACGCTGGACGACGACCCGAGCGCCAACACCCGCATGCGCCGCGTGCTCGACTACCTCGACGCACACTTGACCGAAGAGCTCTCGCTGCCGGCCGTGTGCGCCGTGGCCAACATGGCCGAGAGCAGCTTCTCGCGCTACTTCCACAAGCACATGGGCAGCACGTTCACCGATTTCGTCACACGGCTTCGCATCACCAAGGCCTGCGAGATGCTGCAGACCTCCGACCGGCTGGTGAGCGACATCTGCTACGAGGTGGGGTTTGCGAACCTCGCGAATTTCAACCGGCGCTTCCTGCAACTCAAGGGCATGACGCCCTCGGCCTACCGCCAGCAGGCGCAGGACCGCTTCGGCCTGCGCTCGGGGCAGGCGACGCCGGCCGCAGCCTGAGCTTTTTCAGCCGCCGCTGTCCCGCGGCGTCAGGTGCCGGGTCGCGGCCCAGAACGCCAGCGCGGCGCCGCTGGTGAGGGCGCCCGCGAGGCAGACGCTGTTCCAGCCGCCGTGCGCGTACAGCATCGTCGAGACGATCGATCCCGTCGCGGAGCCGATCGAATAGAAGACCATGTAGCCGGCGACCAGCCGGCTCTGCGCCTCGGGGCGCACGCGGTAGATCAGGCTCTGGTTGGCCACGTGCACCGACTGCAGGCCGAAGTCGATCGCGACCACGCCGACCGCCATCGCCCAGAGCGACCACGGCAGCAGCGCGATGAGCCCCCACGACAGCAGCATGACCACCAGGCCGATGCAGGTGGTGCGCTGCGCCCGGCCGCTGTCCGCCTGCCGGCCCGCGCGCGCGGCGCCCAGCGCACCCGCCGCCCCGGCCAGTCCGAAGAGGCCCACCTGCGTGTGCGACAGCGCAAACGGCGCCGCAGTCAGCGGCAGCACCATCGGCGTGAGCAGCATCGTGACGGCCATGAAGATCAGCATGGCGAGCACCGCGCGGATGCGCAGCACGGGCTCCTCGGCAAAGAGCGTGAACACCGAGCGGATCAGCTGCACGTACGGGATGCGCACCGAAGGCGGCGCGTGCCGGGGAAGCGCCTTCCACAGCAGGGCGGCGACGACCAGCGTGGCCGCGGCCGACACCAGGTACACCGAGCGCCAACCAAAAAGATCAGACAGCGTGCCCGACACCGCGCGCGCGAGCAGGATGCCCACGACGATGCCGCTCGTCACGACGCCGACCACGCGCCCGCGCTCGCCCGGCGGCGCCGTGAGCGCGGCGTAGGCGACCAGCACCTGCGTCACGACGGCCAGCACGCCGACGGCCGCCATCGCCGGCAACAGCACCACCGCGCTGGGCGCGAGTGCCACGCACAGGAGCGCGATCACCGACAGCAGCGACTGCCCCACGATCAACCGCCGCCGGTCGATCAGGTCGCCCAGCGGCACCACCAAGAGGAGCCCGAGGCCATAGCCCACCTGCGTGATCGTGATGACGATGCCGACCGCGGCGGGGCGGATGCCGAAGGTGGCGGCGAGCGTGTCGAGCAGCGGCTGCGCGTAGTAGACGTTGGCCACCGCGAGCCCGCAGGCGATGGCGAACAGCAGCGCCATCGCCGAGGAGATGGCGGGCGCGGTGGCGTGTGCGTTCGAGGGGCGGGCCGCGGCCGGGTCGAGGTTCAGTTGCATGGCGGTGTTCGTTGCGGCCAGATGAAGCGGGAACGGCATCTGGTTTCAAAAGAAGACCGGGCGGATTCTAGTTATCTGGTTTTACATTGCAACCGATAGGGGCAAGGCGAAGTGGGGGTGCCGTTCATTCCAACGCCCGGGATTTCGAGCAGAACCGGTTGTTCGTTCTGTCATCGGCGCCGCGGCGCCGGAGCGATCACTTGCAGAAGGACTTGATGTCGTTCTGCGCCACGTCGCGGTCGTACTGATCGATGGGTTTGCCGTTGCTGTGCCGCAGGGTGCCGTCGAGCACATCCCTGGCGAGGGTGCACCGCGAGGCGTCGGTGCCGTTCTCTCTGCCACCCGAGACGGACCTGGGCCTTGCTGCGGGCGGCCCGTAGGGCGGTCCGCCCGTCGCTGTCTGCGATGGCGGTGCGGCCCGGCTCCACGCGCGCCAGTCTTCCTGCGGCGCGGAGGCTTGCGGTGGTGGTGCGGGGGCTGGCTTGACTTCCACGGTCCTGGCGTTGCCCGCATCGGCCTTGCGCTCGGAGTAATGCGTCTGGCCCTGCACATCGACCCACTTGTAGATTTCCGCATGGCCCGCGGATGGAAGAAGCAGCACCGCGAGAAGGGCGCAGGTCACGTACCGGCGAGGAGTCGAGCGTTGCATCGTCAGGGCCGTGTGCATGGCACCTGCGTGCAGCGTGCGAATGCGGATGGATGAATCGGTGGCACCGATTCTGGCCCGGATGATGCCCGACTGGCGGCGCTTGTCGCGAGCCAGTCGGGGGGCCTTCAGCGCAGGCCGGTCAATTCACCAGGACGGCGCTCCAGGCGCGAGCAACGGCGGCCGTCTCGACGGAGTTGGTGCCGTAGAGGTCGGCGGCCGCTTGAATCGATGCGGCGCGGGCGTTCGGGTATGTCGAGTTGGAGTTCAGGTACACCGTCAGGGTGCGGTACCAGATCTTGCCGGCCTTGTCGCGGCCGATGCCTGCGAGCTTCGTGTCGCCGTTGCACACCAGCTCGCTCTTGTCCAACTTTTTATCCGTCGATGGCGCTACCGAACCTTCGGCCAGAAGGTAGAAGAAGCGGTTGCCCACGCCTGAGGTGAGGTGCGGGTCGTGCATCGCCCTCTCCTCCTTCGTCGCACCCTTGAATTCACGGTTGAGATAGCAGACGAAAGAGCGCCCGTCGAGATCCTGCTTGTACATCTTGCGCAGGCCGCCATCGATGACCTTGTCGCCGACGACGTAATTCCCCGGAGCGACCGGATTGTTGGCGTAGTACTTCACGAGCGTTCCGAAAATGTCGGACGTCGACTCGTTCAGCCCGCCAGCGTCGCGCGAGTACTCGAGCCGTGCCGTGTGTTGCGTTACCCCGTGCGCCATCTCGTGGCCCGCGACGTCAATGGTGACGACGGGTCTGGGTAGGGAGGAGCCCGGCTGTCCGTCACCGTAAGCCATCGCACCTTCGGGATGCCATTGGGCATTCGCGCCAGTTGTGTTTCTGAACTCGTCGGCATAAAAAATCACGTGCGCGTAGCTCTTCACACCCGTGCCGTCATTGAAGATGCCGTTGCGACCGTGGACATCCTTGAAATAGTCCCAGGTCTTTGCGACGCCGTAGCTGATATCGGCGGCCACGGTTTTGCGGTCGTTCGTCGTGTTGTCGCCCCACCTGTTGTTGGTGCTCGTGAACGGCACGAGATCGGGTGCATCCCCCAGATCGTTCGACAGCAGACCGCGCCCATCGAGCACCGCGCCATTGCCGCGGGTCGGGTCGACCATTCGATAGCTGTTGACACCCGTCTGGTCCGTGGTGATCTGCAGGTCGCCGTAGTAGAGCGATTCCCCGATGCCATTGGCTGCGATTCTCTTGTTGATGTCCTGCGAATCCAGGACGATGCCCTCGCTCGCGTCCACGTAGTAGACGACGGAGGCTCCGTGGTTCGCAGCGGGCCTTCCGAACACCCGGACCTCATAGGCCAGCACCGGCGTCTCGTCGCGAGCGAAGACCACGAGATAGGGCGCCTCGGAGCGCATCGCGCCGTTGCCGAACTCTTCGCTCGCAATGCGCTTCGCACGATCAAAGCCGATGTCCGGCGCATTCTGGATGACCGTTCGCCCATCGACCTTGGCCAGCGTTGCGCGCAGCTGGATCGCGTTGCGCAACGTCAGGCTGGGCGTTGCCAGCTGGCCTTGCTTGGAGTGCACCACCACATCACCGCCGATCACATGCAGCCCCTGGTGAAAGCGATCGAAGCGCACATGCTCGGTCCCATCCTTGTCCACGATCACATCGCGCGGCTTGAACTCATCGCCCTGCGTGGGTGGTGCCGCGCTGCTCGCAAAGCCCTGCGAATCCGCCGACCGGCGAGCTGGCGCCGGTGCCGGTTTCGCCACGCTGAAGCTCGCCGGATTGCTCTGGATCAGCGCCAGCGCGCGGTCGACTGCCGCCTTCCTGTCCGCCTCCGCATCCGCGGCGAAGGCGCCATGCCCCGCCAACGCCAACACCGCGGCAACGACAACTTTGATTCTGGTTTTCATAGGCATTCCACAAAAGGTGATGTAAGGGATCAACACATACCGGCCGGCCGAAACTTGTGACCTCGGCGATTGGCCGCGTGGATTACATCGGGGAACGCATGCAGCGTCGATACAGGGGAAGTAGTCGAATTCGAGCTATTTCTTCATGCGCGTTTTTTGCCTGCAAACCTAGGCGTTGCAATGAAATAAAAGCGACTATCTCGCGCACCCCCGGCTAAACCCCAAGTCCGCTGGTCATGGAAATACCAGTCCGCCAGCGCGCGTGTACGCAGCGCGCGGCGGGGCCTGCATACGCTTCGTTCCTCTCACACACAAGCACAAGGAGACGAACGATGACGAACCGATTCACTCGCCGCGCCACCGCCGGCGCGCTGTTGCTGGCGGCACTGGCCATGGCCGGCAATGTGCAGGCCCAGCAGGCCTGCAAGGACGATGTGCGCGTGCTTTCGCAACCGCGCGACGGCCTCACCTTGCTGGAAAAGTACAAGGACGAGTTCAAGGCCCTGAGCGGCGCCTCGTTCACCATCGACAACCTCAACGAGAACGACCGCCGCACCAAGACGCGGGCCGACGCCTCCACCGTCGGCAAGTACAACGTGTACTACGTCGACGAGGCCAACGTGCCGCTGTTCGCGCAATCCAAATGGATCGTGCCGCTCGCCAAGTACTACCCGGCCGACTACGACTACGCCGACTTCGACCCCGGCCGCCAGAAGGTCGCGACCTTCGCGGGCGAGGCGTGGTTCGCGCCGCTCACCGGCGGCGGCGACCTCCTGGTCTACCGCAAGGACCTGCTGGAGAAGGCCGGCGTGAAGCCGCCCACCACGCTCGACGAATTCGTCGCGGCCGCCAAGAAGTTGAACGACCCGGCCAACGGCATCTACGGCGTCGCCCTGCGCGGGCAGCGCGGCTCGGGCGCCAACGTGTGGCGCTGGATGCCGTTCTTCCGCGGCCTGGGCGGCCAGTGGTTCGAGGGCGACAAGCCGGTCTTCAACTCGCCCGCCGCGGTGAAGGCCACGCAGACTTATCTGGAGCTCTTCAAGTACTCCGCGCCCGGCACCAAGACCGGCGGCTGGGACGAGGCCACCGGCGCCTTCCTCGCGGGCAAGGTCGCGATGCTGGTCGAATCGACGCCGCTCGCGGGCAACGCGCTCGACCCGAAGATGTCCACCGTCATCGGCAAGATCGCCTACCTGTCGCCGCCCGCGCCGCTCACCGGCGGCGGCTACGGCCATGGCCTGGCCATCGGCACCAAGGCCAACAAGACCGAAGAGGCGAAGAAGTGCGCGGGCCTCTTCGTCGCCTGGGCCACCTCCAAGAAGCAGGAGCAGCGGCGCCTGGCCGAAGGGCAGTTCGGCGAACTCAACCGCACCAGCGTGTTGTCCAGCCCCGAGTTCGCCAAGCGCTACGGCGCCGATCTGGGCAAGGCGCTGGCCGACACCGGCAAGCTCACCGCGGTCAACTTCTGGCAGGACGCGGCGTGGCCGGACCTGGGCGACCGCTGGGGGATCATTCTCGAAGAGCTCATCACCGGCTCGCGCACCGACATCCAGGGCGGCCTCGACGAACTCGACGCCTACGCCAAGCAGCTGATCGCACGGCGCAAGAAGTGAAGCCGACGCGAAGCAACAACAAGACGAGGCTGCCGGTCGTCTTCATCGGCCCGGGCCTCCTGGTGCTGGCGGTCCTCGCGCTGGTGCCGACGCTCTTCGCGATCGGCATCTCGCTGCAGGACCGCGAGCTCGGCCAGGCCGATGCCGGCTGGGTCTGGTTCTCGAACTACGTGCAGCTGTTCTCCGACCGGCGTTTTCTCAACTCGGTGCGGGTCTCGCTCATCTGGGAGGTGCTCACGGTCAGCGCCACGATGGGCGTCGCGGTGCTCTTGGGCGTGCTGCTGTTCCAGAACACCTCACCGCGCTGGCGCAACGTGCTGTCGATGCTGTTCATCGTGCCGGTGCTGCTGCCGCGCGTGTCGGCCGCCTTCGTCTGGAAGTTCGCGTTCCATCCGCTGTTCGGCCTGCTGACGTACCCGTACAAGGCGATCACGGGCGAGCCGCTGGACCTGCTGGCCAATCCGCTGACGGCGCTGCTCACCGTGGCCTTCGTCGATGTGTGGCAGTGGGGCCTCTTCTTCGCGGTCATCGTGCTCAAGCTGCTGGAGACGCTGCCGCCCCAGCCCTTCGAGGCCGCGCGCATGGACCATGCGAAGACCTGGGAGGTCTACACCTACGTCGCGCTGCCGATGCTCAAGGCGCCGCTCATCAGCCTGGCCTTCGTGAAGATGGTCGAGTCGCTGCGGGCCTTCGACCTCATCTACGTGATGACGCGCGGCGGCCCCGGAATTTCCACCGAGACGCTGGACATGTACGCCTTCTCGCAGGGCTTCATCGAGTCGGGGCGCATCTCCTACGCCTCGAGCATGGCGGTGCTGATGATGGTCGCATCGACCGTGGCCTTCACCTACATCTGGAAATGGACGAGGCCCTCGTGATGAAGAAGCCGTCTTTCTCTGTCGGCACGCTGCTCGCGCGGCTGGTGCTCATCGGCGCCGGGCTCTCCGCGCTGGTGCCCGTGCTCTGGACCTTCATCAACTCGTTCAAGAACCGGGTGGACATCGTCTCGGCGGTGCCGAAGTTCATCTTCACGCCCACGCTGGAAAACTACGCCTACGTGCTCGGCCGCGAGGCGGTGGCGCAGGGGCTGGTCAACTCGATCGTCGTGGTCGGCGCGGCGGTGGTCATCGGCGCGGTGCTGGGCCTGCCGGCCGCGTATGCGCTCGCGCGCTATCCGCTGCGCTGGGCCGACGACATCCAGTTCTTCGTGCTGTCGATGCGCTTCCTGCCGCCGGTGGCGGTGGCCATTCCGCTCATGGTCATCTGGCTGCAGCTGGAGTTGTACGACACGCGCTTCGCGCTCATCGTGACCTACACGCTGCTCACGCTCTCCACCGTCATCTGGCTCGCCATTCCGGCGTTCAAGGCGGTGCCGAAAGAAGTGGAAGAGGCGGGCCGCGTCGATGGCTACGGGCCCTACGCGATCTTCTTTCGCGTGTCGCTGCCGATCGCCGCGCGCTCGCTCATCGGCGCCATCGCCTTCGGCTTCGTGCTGGTGTGGAACGAGTTCCTCATCGCGCTGATGCTCACCACCTCGGATGCGAAGACGCTGCCCATTATCGCCTCCGAACTCAGCCAGCTCGGGCGCGATGTGCCCTGGGGCATCCTGAATGCGTCGGTCATCCTGCTGTCGGTGCCGCCGCTCTTGATGGTGGGCGTGCTCAGCGGTTTTCTCAACGCCGCGTTCAAGCGCAAACGGGAGGCTGCATGAGCCGCGTCGTTCCTCTTTCCAAAGATCAAAAAATGTCCGCCATCAGCTGTCACCACATCATCAAGCGCTACGGGGAAACGCAGGTCGTGCACGAGTTCGACCTCGACGTGGCCGACAACGAGTTCGTCGTGTTCCTGGGCCCCTCGGGCTGCGGCAAGTCGACCATCCTGCGCATGCTCGCGGGGCTGGAGGACATCAGCGGCGGCGACCTGCACATCGCCGGCCGGCGCGTCAACGACCTGCCGCCGCAGGAGCGCGGCATCGCCATGGTGTTCCAGAACTACGCGCTCTATCCGCACATGACGGTGCGCGACAACATCGCCTTTGGCCTCAAACGCCTGAAGGTGCCCAAGGCCGAGATCGACAGCCGCATCAAGGAGGTGTCGGACACGCTGGGCCTGGAGCGTTACCTGCAGCGCAAGCCCGCTGAGCTCTCGGGCGGCCAGCAGCAGCGCGTGGCGATCGCGCGCGCGATGATCAAGACACCCAAGGTGTTTCTCTTCGACGAGCCGCTCTCCAACCTCGATGCCAAGCTGCGCAACCACATGCGCATCGAGATCGCCAAGCTGCACCAGGCGCTCAAGACGACCACCGTCTACGTCACGCACGACCAGCACGAGGCGATGACGCTGGCCGACCGCATCGTGCTGCTGCGCGACGGGCGCATCGAGCAGGTCGGCTCGCCCAGGGAGATCTTCGAGCGCCCGCGCTCGGCCTTCGTGGCCGGCTTCATCGGCACGCCGCCGATGAACCTGCTCGACATGTGGGTCGAACCGCCCGCCGACGGGCATGTCGTGCTGCGCGGCCCCTTCGGCACGGTGCATGTCGATCCGCGGCGCTTCGCGCTCGGTGGCCGCGCGCGCGTGACGCTGGGCATCCGGCCCGCTCATCTGCAGGTGGACACGAACGAGGGCCGCGACGGCGGCTTTTCCGGCGAGGTCCAGCTCATCGAATACCTCGGCAACGAAGTGCTGGTGAGCTTCGCCCAGAGCGGCGGTCAAGACGGCGGCGAAATCTCCGCGCTCATGCCATCGGCCCGGAGCCCACGCATGCACGACCGCGTGCGCTTCGTCGCCGACCCGCAGCAGGTGCACCTGTTCGACATCGACACCGGCGCCTCGCTGTTGCACGCCGGCACCCCTTTTCACTGAACCCCAATACACACACAAACACCCTTGAGCGAAAGATCGAAATGAAAGCACTGGTCCTGGAAAAGGCGCACGAACTCACGCTGCGCGACGTCGACGTTCCCCTGAACATGGGGCCACGCGACGTGAAGATCCGCATGCACACCGTGGGCGTGTGCGGCAGCGATGTCCACTACTACCAGCACGGCGGCATCGGCCCCTACGTGGTCAACGAGCCGATGATCCTCGGCCACGAAGCCTCCGGCGTGGTCGCCGAGGTGGGCGCCGAAGTCACGCACCTCAAGCCCGGCGACCGCGTGTGCATGGAGCCCGGCATTCCCGAGATGGATTCGCGCGCCACCCGCGAAGGCATCTACAACCTGGACCCCGCCGTGCGCTTCTGGGCCACGCCGCCGATCCACGGCTGCCTCACGCCGTTCGTGGTGCATCCGGCCGCGTTCACCTTCCGCATGCCCGACAACGTGAGCTTCGGCGAAGGCGCGATCGTCGAGCCGCTGGCCATCGGCCTGCAGGCCGCGAAGAAGGCCGCGCTGAAGCCCGGCGACGTCGCGGTCGTCATCGGCGCGGGCACCATCGGCGCGATGACCGCGCTCGCGGCGCTGGCCGGCGGCGCGGCCCGCGTGATCCTCGCGGACCTCGTGCCCGAGAAGCTGGCGCTCTTCGCCAACAACCCGGCCGTGACGACGGTGAATGTGCACGATGCGAACCTCGCAGACACCGTGAAGACGCTGACCGACGGCTGGGGCGCGAACGTCGTCTTCGAAGCCAGCGGCAGCACGCGCGCCTACGAGGGCATCTTCGAGTTGCCATGCCCCGGCGGCTGCGTCGTGATCGTGGGCTGCCCGCCCGCCAAGGTCGCGTTCGACATCGTCGCGATCCAGGCGAAGGAGTTGCGCATCGAGTCGGTGTTCCGCTACGCCAACATCTTTCCGCGCGCGCTCGCGTTGATCGCTTCGGGGCAGGTGAACGTGAAGCCGTTCATCTCGCGCACCTTTGCGTTCGAGGATGGCATCCAGGCCTTCGAGGAGGCGGCGGCGGGGAGGGCGAGCGATGTGAAGATACAGATCGAGTTTCCGGCGACAGCGCCGGTCTGAGCGACGCTGCGAGGGAAAACGCCGGGGAGTGCGGCGCGGGTGCGCGGCTAAAGTGGCTGCGTTTTGCCACTCGCCGCCTCATCGCATATGCCATTTTCGTTTCGCAACGTCGTCCTCACCGGAGCCTGTGGAGGCCTGGGCCAGGCACTGGCGCGCGAGTTGATCGACGGTGGCGCGCAGGTGGCACTGGTCGGTCTCGACGTCGCGAAGCTGGAAGCGCTGCTTGCGCTGGCACCTGGGCGCTGCGCGGCCTACACGCCCGATGTGTCGGACAGCGCCGCGATGCAGTCCATGGCCATCGACTGGATGGCCAGGGCCGGCGTGCCGGACCTCGTGATCGCCAATGCGGGCGTGGCGGGTGGCTTCGACACTGCGGAGGCCGATGACCTTGAGGTATTGCGCCGCATGCTGGAGATCAACCTGCTCGGCGCGGCGACCACCTTCCAGCCGTTCGTGAAGCCGATGCGTGCGCAGCAGCGTGGCGCATTGGTCGGCGTGGCCAGCATCGCGGGATGGCGCGGCATGCCGGGCAACGGCGCGTACTGCGCGAGCAAGGCGGGGCTGATCCGTTATCTCGAAAGTCTGCGTGCCGAGTTGCGCGAGACGGGCATCACGGTGCACACCGTGAGCCCCGGCTACATCCGCACTGCGCTGACGGCGGGCAACCGCTTCGCGATGCCGGGTTTGCTCGAAGCCGACGAGGCCGCGCATCAGCTGCTTGCCGGCGTGCGTGCAGGGCGCGAACAGATCGTGCTGCCGCGCCGCATCGGCTGGCTCTCGAAGCTCTTGAACCTGCTGCCCGAGAAGCTGCACGACCGCGTGCTGCGCGGGCAGCCGCGCAAGCCGCGCGTGGGCGAGGCGGGTGCCACCGCCATTCCCGGTCTTTCCGGCGTCTCAGACAAACATCCACCGCACTGATGGCAGACAACGTCCCCACCCACGAGAAGATCGCGCTCATCGGCGCCGGCCCATCCGGCCTTGCAGGGGCGCGCAACCTGCAGAAGCACGGCGTTCCCTTCCAGGGCTTCGAGGCGCACAGCGACGTGGGTGGCCTCTGGGACATCGAAAACCCGCGCTCCACGGTCTATCACTCGGCACACCTGATCTCCAGCAAGCGCACCACCGAATTCGCCGAGTTCCCGATGGCCGACACCGTGGCCGACTACCCGAGCCACCGCGAGTTGCGCCGCTACTTCAGCGACTTCGCCGACCGCTTCGGGCTGCGGGAGCACTTTCGCTTCAACACGCGCGTGCTGCGCGTGGAGCCGGTGAGCGAAGCGCCCGACACGCGCTGGCGCGTGACCGTCGATACCGGCGGCGGCGCCGGCGAGACGGCCGAATACAAGGGCGTGGTCATTGCCAACGGCACGCTCGCCGAGCCCAAGCGCCCGCGCTTCGACGGGCACTTCGATGGCGAGCTGCTGCACACCAGCGACTACAAGCACCCCGAGCTTTTCAAGGACAAGCGCGTGCTGATCGTCGGCGCGGGCAACTCGGGCTGCGACATCGCGGTCGATGCGGTGCACTACGCCAGGAGCGTGGACATCTCGGTGCGGCGCGGCTATTACTTCGTGCCGAAGTACGTCTTCGGCAAACCCGCCGACACGCTCGGCGGCAAGCGGCCGCTGCCGCCGTGGCTCAAGCAGCGGGTCGATGCGACGGTGCTCAAGTGGTTCACCGGCGATCCGGTGCGCTTCGGGTTTCCGAAGCCCGACTACCGGATGTACGAGTCGCACCCGATCGTGAATTCGCTGGTGCTGCACCACGTGGGGCACGGCGACATCGGCGTGCGCGGCGACATCGCGCGGCTCGAGGGGCACACGGTGCATTTCAAGGACGGCAGTGCGCGCGACTACGACCTCATCCTGTCGGCCACCGGTTATGCGCTGCACTACCCGTTCATCGACCGCGGGCTGCTCAACTGGGAGGGCATGGCGCCGCGGCTGTACCTCAACATCTTCTCGCCGCGCTTCGAGAATATCGGGGTGCTCGGGATGATCGAGGCGAGCGGCATCGGCTGGCAGGGGCGCTATGAGCAGGCCGAGTTGCTGGCGCGCTATTTCCGCGCGAAGGCGGTCGGCTCGCCCAAGGCCGAGGCGTTGCGCGCGGCGGTGCAGGGGCCCGCGCCCGATCTCTCGGGCGGCTACAAGTACCTGCAGCTCGAGCGCATGGCGTACTACGTGCACAAGGACACCTACCGCGCGGCGGTGCGCAGCGCCTCGGCGGCGCTGGCCGATCCGCGCTGAACGAGGTCACCACTCTCATGCTGCCCGTCGACGAAATCCGCCTTCACTTCAACCCCGCCTCGCTGGTGCTGCTGAACATGGTGCTGGGCTTTTTGATGTTCGGCATTGCGCTGGACACACGCATCGACGACTTCAAGCGCGTCGCGCGCATGCCGGGCGCGATGGCGGTGGGTATCGGCGCGCAGTTCATCGTGCTGCCGGCCGTGACCTTCGCGCTCACGCTCATCCTGAAGCCGGGGCCGAGCATCGCGCTGGGCATGATCCTGGTGGCGTGCTGTCCGCCGGGGAACATCTCGCAGATCCTCACGCACCGCGCGGGCGGCAATGTGGCGCTGTCGGTGTCGATGACGGCGATCTCGAATGCGCTCTCCATCGTCGTCATGCCGCTGAACTTCGCGTTCTGGGGCGGGCTGCATCCGACGGCCTCGGCGCTGCTCAAGACGATTGCGCTCGATCCGCTCGACATGCTGGGGCACATCGTGATGATCATCGGCATTCCGTTCGTGCTGGGCGTGGCCTGCGCGCATCAATTGCCGCGGCTCACGGCGCGCATCAAGAAGCCGGCGCGCATCCTGAGCTTTCTTGCGCTGATCGCGTTCATCGTCGGCGCCATCGCGGGCAACTGGCGCTACTTTCTGGACTACGTGGGGCTGGTGCTGCTGGCGGTGGCGATCCACGATGCGCTGGCCTTCGGCACGGGGTATCTCTGCGCGCGGCTCTCGGGGCTGGGCGATTACGACCGGCGCGCGGTGTCGATCGAGGTGGGCATCCGCAACGCGGGGCTTGGGCTGGTGCTGATCTTCAGTTTCTTCGGCGGCCTCGGCGGCATGGCGGTGGTGGCCGGCGTGTGGGGCTTCTGGGACATCATCGCGGGCCTCGCGCTCGCGAGCTGGTGGGGGCGCAAGCCCGCGACGCCATGAGTGCGCGCCGCGTGCTCGTGACGGGCGGCGATGGGTTTCTGGGGCGCGGCGTGCTGGCTGCGCTGGTGGGGAAATCTCCTGAAGCGCTCGTGTCGCTCGACGTGCGCGAGGTGCCTGCGGAGCGTCGGCTGCCGGGCGTGGTCTATCGGCAGCAGGACGTGCGCGATGCGGGCATTGCCGGCACGCTCGCCGAATACGCGATCGACACGGTCGTGCATCTCGCCTCCATCGTCACGCCGGGCAAGGACTCGAACCGCGCCTTCGAGCATTCGGTCGATGTGGGCGGCACGCGCAACGTGCTCGAAGCCTGCGTGGCGCAGGGCGTGCGGCACATCGTGGTGTCGTCCAGCGGCGCGGCCTACGGGTACCACGCGGACAACCCGGCGTGGATGTCCGAATCGCAGCCGCTGCGGGGCAACCCGGTGTTCGCGTATGCCGACCACAAGCGGCAGGTGGAGGAGATGCTCGCGGACTACCGCGCGATGCACCCCGCGCTCGCACAGACGGTGCTGCGCATCGGCACCATCCTCGGCGAGCGGGTCGACAACCAGATCACCGCGCTGTTCGAGAAGAAGCGGCTGATCGCCATCCGTGGCAGCGCGAGTCCGTTCGTGTTCGTGTGGGACGAGGACGTGACGGGCGCCATCGCGCATGCATTGGGCGATGCGCCGCCCGGTTGCTACAACCTCGCGGGCGATGGCGCGCTCACCATCCACGAGATCGCATCGCGCCTGCGCAAGCGGGCGACCGACTGGCCGGCGGGTGTGCTCAAGGCGGCGCTCGCGGTGGGTTCTGCGTTGGGTGTCAGCCGCTACGGCCCGGAGCAGCTCGACTTCCTGCGCTACCGGCCGGTGCTGCTCAACACGGCGCTGAAGGAGCGCTTCGGCTACGTGCCGCGCAAGACCAGCAGCGAGGCCTTCGACGCGTTCGTCGCAGCGCGTGCGCGGCAGGGGCGGCCGGTCACTTCCGCGTTTTCTTCTTGGTAGCTTCTTCGGGCGGCGCGATGAGGTGCTCGAGCATGCGCCGCGCGTTGATCGGCAGGTCTTCCGACGAGCGCACGCAGGCCATCAGCGTGCGCTCGGCCCAGGCATCGGCGAGCGAGGCGCGCGCGATCTTCATCGAGCGGGCGCAGCGCTCGGCCGCGGTCTGCGGCACGATGCCCACGCCGATGCCGTACTCGACCATGCGGCACACCGCCTCGAAGTTGCGCACGCGCACGCGGTAGGCCAGGTGCTTGCCGAGGGCGCGGACGTGGCCGGTCAGCAGTTGCTGCAGCGCGGTGTCGGCGGGCAGGCCCACGAATTCATCGTCGACCACTTCGGCCAGATGCACGCGCCGGCGCGCGGCCAGCGCATGGCCGCGCGGCATCACGAGCACGAGGTCGTCGCGGCGAAAGGGATGGCATTCGAGGCCCTCGGAATCGATTGCGTCGGAAACGATGCCGATGTCGCAGAGGCCCGCCCGCAGCGCATCGACGGTGTCGGGGCTCGGGCGCTCCTCCAGGTCGACCGAAATGCGCGGGTGCTGCGCGAGAAAGCGGCTGAGCACCTCGGGCAGGTGCTCGGTGAGCGCCGAGGTGCCGCACATGAAGCGCACGTGGCCCTTCAAGCCCTGGCCGTATTCGCCGAGCTCGCCGCGCAGCCGCTCCATCTGCTGCAGCACGACGCGCGCATGGTGCAGCAGCGTGCGGCCGGCCTCGGTGGGGCGCACGCCCTGCGCGTGGCGGGTGAGAAGAGGGCTGCCGAGCGCGTCTTCCATGCCGCGCACGCGCTGGCTGGCCGAGGCGAGCGTCATGTGCGAGCGCTCGGCGCCCGCGGTAAGGCTGCCGGCCTCGACGACGTGGATGAAGAGCCGGAGGTCCGTGAGGTCGAATCGCATGGTGGGCCGCAAGGTAGCACGGGAGCCTCAGCCTGTGCCTGAGGCTGGGTGCGCGAATGCCGCATTTTCAGCGGCACGACTGGCCGGCAGACTCGGCGGCGATGACGATTTTTTCCAACGAACTGACAGCGGGCCACTGGGCTGCGGCCGCTGCCGTATTTCTCCTGGCCGGGGTGATCAAGGGCGTGATCGGGCTGGGGCTGCCGACCGTGTCGATGGCGCTGCTCGCGCTGTGGATGCCACCGGTGCGGGCCGCAGCGCTGCTCATCGTGCCCTCGCTCGTCACGAACATCTGGCAGACCGGGCCGCGCGCGAGCTTCGGCGCGGTGCTGCGGCGCATCGGCGGCATGCAGGCGGGGATCGTGGTGGGCACGCTGGGCGGGGCGGTGTGGCTCGGCGCGCCGGGGGGCGCGTGGGCGTCGGTGGCGCTCGGCGTGGCGCTGGTGGCCTATGCGCTCTGGGGGCTCACCGGGCGGCAGTTGCACGCGCCTGCGGCGCAAGAGTGGTGGCTGGGGCCGCTGGTGGGCGTGGCGACCGGGCTGGTGACGGCGGTGACCGGCGTGTTCGCGGTGCCGGCCGTGCCCTATCTGCAGGCGCTGGGGTTCCAGCGCGATTCGCTGATCCAGGCAATGGGGATTTCGTTCACCACCTCGACCATCGTGCTGGGCATCGGCTTGGCGGGCAACGGCGGCTATCCGATGGCGGCGGTGGGTGGGTCGGTCGCGATGCTGGTGCCGGCGATCGTCGGCATGGTGATCGGGACGTGGCTGCGGCAGAAGCTGCCGGTGGCGGTGTTCAAGCGCTGCTTCCTGGCCGGGCTGGCGCTGCTGGGGACGTACATGGCGGCTCGCGCCATGGCCTGAAGTGCCTCAGGCGACGGACAGCAGCGCGGCGCGCACGCGCTCGATGGTCTGGCGGTAGGGCAGGGCGAAGTCCTCGAGCGGATCGTCCGGGTTCAGCCAGCGGAAGGAGAACACGAGGCCCTCTTCCTCGGGGCTGCCGGTGGCCATGTGCGCGAAGGTCTCGGGCAGCGGCGCCTCGGCGCGCATCAGGAACAGGTGCCACAGCTGCGGATGGCGGTGCGTGTTGCCCTCGACGCCGGCTTCGCATTCGCGGTCCAGCGTGCCGAGCGATTGCAGCGCGCCGGTGAAGTCGATGCCCGATTCCTCGAGCAGTTCGCGCCGTACCGCCACTTCGGGCGATTCGCCGGGCTCGATGGTGCCCTTGGGCAGTTGCGTGTTGCCGTCGCCGGGGTGGCGGAACACCAGCAGCCGGCCCCGCGCGTCGACCAGGCAGGCGCAGGCCTTGAGGATCGGATCGGAAGGGCTGGCGCTGCTGTCGCTCATCAGGCGCCCGTCAAGGCGGCCTTGACCGCTGCGCTGACCTGGCCCATGTCGGCCTTGCCGGCCAGGCGGGTCTTGACCACGCCCATCACCTTGCCCATGTCGCCGGGGCCGCTGGCGCCCAGCTCGGCCACGATGGCTTTCACGGCGGCCACGGTTTCATCGGCGCTCATGCGCTGGGGGAGGTAGACCTCCAGCACCTTGATCTCGGCGGCTTCCTTGTCGGCGAGGTCGGTGCGGCCGCCGGTGGTGAACGCGGCGATCGAGTCCTTGCGCTGCTTGACCATCTTGTCGACGATGGCCACGACCATGGCGTCGTCCAGCTCCACGCGCTCGTCGACTTCCTTTTGCTTCAGGGCCGCGAGCAGGAGGCGGATGGTGCCCAGGCGCTCGGAGTCCTTGGCGCGCATCGCCGTCTTCATGTCTTCGGTGATCTGTTCTTTGAGTGTCATTCGTCAACCTTTCGGAAAAAACAAAAGCCGCGGCAGGTTTCCCTGGCGCGGCTGAGGCAACGGGGCGCGGGCGGTGACTTTCGTCGAGGGCCGGCTGCCCGCAGGTGTTGCTTAGTACAGCTTCTTGGGCAGCTGCATGCTGCGCACGCGCTTGTAGTGGCGCTTGACGGCGGCTGCCTTCTTGCGCTTGCGCTCGGCGGTCGGCTTTTCGTAGAACTCGCGGGCGCGCAGGTCGGTCAGCAGGCCGAGCTTTTCGATGGTGCGCTTGAAGCGACGCAGAGCGACGTCGAAGGGCTCGTTTTCTTTAACGCGGATGGTGGTCATTGATGAATCGTTGAACTGAAGTTGGCTCGGGGAGATCGAGGCCCAAAGCCGGGGTTCCTCAACTGAAATCTTTGGTGGCCGTTGAGGGAAGGCCAAAAGTTAGCCCGCGATTATAGCACTCCCCCAGGCTGCGCGCACTTCGTGTCGCTCCTCCTTCCCCCTCGCCGGGGGCAACACTGGCGGCCCGGCAAAGCCGGTTCCGCGGTGTTCTGGAAGGGATCTTCTCCTTCTCGCTTCAGAGGGCTGTTGCGCACGCGTGGGCGCTCGCCCAAGCCCATTGGAAGTTGTATCCGCCCAACCAACCTGTCACATCGACTACTTCGCCGATGAAATACAGGCCCGGCTGCTTCGATTCCATGGTCTGGGACGACAGATCGCGCGTGTCGACGCCGCCGGCGGTGACTTCGGCCTTCTTGTAGCCCTCGGTGCCGCTCGGGGTGATCTGCCAGCGGGCAATGCGCTCGGACAGCGCCGCCAGCGCCTTGTCGGCCGCTTCGTTCACGGGCCGCTGCAGGGCCGGGTCCTGCCCGACCCAGGCGTCGGCCAGCCGGGAGGGCACCAGCGTGGCCAGCTCGTTGGCGATGCGTTTCTTCGACCGCAGCTTGGCCTCGCCCAGCGCCTCGGCCACATCGGTGCCGGGGGCGAAATCGATGGTGAGCGGGGCGCCCGGCTTCCAGTAGCTCGAGATCTGCAGCACCGCCGGGCCCGAAAGGCCGCGGTGTGTGAAGAGCAGGTCTTCGAGAAAAGCCATCTTTTCTTTCTTCGCCCCCGTCTCGATCCGCACCGGCAGCGCCAGCCCGGCCAGTTCGGCATACGGCGCCCAGCCTTCGCCGCCGAAAGTCAGCGGCACGAGGGCCGGGCGGGGCGTGACCATGCGCAGGCCGAACTGCTCGGCGAGGCGATACCCGAAGTCGCTGGCGCCGATCTGGGGGATCGACAGGCCGCCGGTCGCGATCACCAGCTTCGGCGTCTCGATCACGCCACGATCGCTATCGATTCGATAGCTTCCGGCGCCCGCTGCATCAGCGGTTGCCGGAGAAAAAGCAATGTTCCCCAGCTTGCAGGGCTGCCACCGCGTCACCCCGCCGGCCTCGCATTCCGCCAGCAGCATGTCCACGATCTGCTGCGAGGAGCCGTCGCAGAACAGCTGCCCTTTGTGCTTCTCGTGGAACGCGATGCCGTGCTTCTGCACCAGCTCGATGAACTGCTGCGGCGCATAGCGCGACAGCGCCGAGCGGCAGAAATTCGGGTTGTCGCCGATGAAGTGGCGCTGCGGGGCGCGCACGTCCAGGTCGCGATTGGTGAAATTGGCCCGCCCGCCGCCCGAGATGCGGATCTTCTCGCCGACTTTTTCGCTGTGGTCCACCAGCAGCACCTTGAGCCCGCGCTGGCCCGCCACCCCGGCGCAAAACAGCCCGGCCGCACCGGCGCCAACCACGACCACATCGAACTGGAAAGGAGCGCTCAAGACGGTCAGGGCCCATCGGCCGCCAGGATCGGCGGCGCGTTGTACTTCAGGTGCCCGACGTAGCGCAGCGGCTGCGTCGCGGCGATGGAGGGCACGTCGCCCTCGCGCATGTGCAGCAGGTCGGCCGGGCTCACCCAGCGCGGATCGGCCGCGGTGATCGGCAGTCCTGCCTGGCGGTAGGCCTCCAGCACGAACTGCGAGCAGAAGAACTGGTCGTCGCGGCTCGCGCCCAGCTGCACCATGGCCATGCCGCTGATGCAGAAGTTGCTCACCGAGGCCGGGATCAGCGGCAGCTCGCAGAGGCGCCGGTTCAGCACGAAAGGTGCGTTCAGCAGCACGCCGGCGGTGTTGTAGCGCGTGCCGACCTGCGAATTGGCCCAGGCGCGCAGCTTCGCGACGCCCGCGTCGTCCAGGCCCGGGACGCGAAAGGCCACCACCATCTGTTCTTCGGCCACCACGTCGGCCAGCGGCCGCGCGCGCACGCCGGTGCCCACGGCTTCGGCGATCAGCCCGTCGCCCAGGTACAGCACCGCATGGCTCACCGGCGAGAAGGTGCCCAGCCGGATGCCGAAGGAATTGACCGTGGCGATCGAGGTCAGGAGGATGTCGCCCGGCGCGAGGGCCTTGGCCGTGATGAGCTCGCCGCCGTTGCCCGGCGCGATGACCGAGCTCTGCACCCGCAGGCGCAGGCCGTTGTCCTTGGAGGGCATGTCCAGCCGGGTGGCGCAGGCCGAAAGCAGCAGCGCGGCACCCGCCGCGGCCACGAGCGCGGCGGCACGAAGAGCGGCGCGCATCATCCCTTCCAGACGAACGGAAACTTCAACTGCTTGAAGAAGCCGTTGGGCACGTAGTCGCCCAGCACGCCGTACTTCTCGGGCCAGAGCTTGGTGCTCTTGACTGCGGTGCCGAAGAGGTAGTCGAGGAAGGCGTAGTGCGCCGCGTAGTTCTTGTCCAGCGCCTCGATGTCCTGGCTGTGGTGCCAGTGGTGGAAGTTGGGCGTCACGATGATGTAGCGCAGCGGCCCCAGGCGCACGCTCACGTTGCAGTGGTTGAACACCGCCTGGAAGCCGACCACCACGATGTACGCGTCGATCACTTCCTTGCTGAAGCCCAGCACGTAGATCGGCGCGAGCACCAGCGTGCGCGTGATCAGCAACTCCAGGATGTGCTGGCGCGAGCCGGCCATCCAGTCCATGCTTTTCACGCTGTGGTGCACCGCGTGCAGGCGCCAGAGCACGGGCACCTCGTGGTACGCGCGGTGCGTCCAGTACTGCACGAGGTCGGCCACCAGAATGATCAGCAGGATGCCCGCCCAGAACGGCAGGTTGCCCACCCAGCCGCGGATGCCGTCGTTGGCGGCCCAGCCGAAGAGCTTGTGCACCATGAGGTTGGTGGCCAGCAGCACGAAGCCCACGATCATGTGGTTCACCACGAAGTGGTGGAAGTCGGTTTGCCACTCTTCGCGGAACACCGGCTGGTCTTTGCGCAGCGCGAACAGCTTCTCGATGAAGATGAAGATCAGCGACGAACCCAGGAGGTCCAGGATGAACCAGTCCAGCCCGATGTAGGGCGTGTTGTCCGCAAAGTCGTGCACGGGCACCTTGTGCCCGCCGAGCAGCGCCGAGGCCACCACCAGCAGGAACGCGGCCGACGAGAGCCAGCGCGAGCGGTTGAAGATGATGTTGACCAGCGAGAGCCCGCCCGAGACGACCAGCGCCGCGAGCAGGATGTAGCGCATCACGTCGACGTTGTAGCTCTTGCGCAGCTCGGGCGTGGTGAGGTACTGCGGAAAGTGAAAGGCCAGCACGCCCAGGAAACACAGGATGCCCAGGCTCAGGGCGATGGTTCCGGTGACGAGGCCGCGGCCGCGCTGCAGTTGGCCGTGGCTCCCCGTGAAATCGTTCAATTTGTCGAGCATGTCCGCCTCTCTCTCTATCGCTTGTGCTTTGTTGGAGCGCGATTTTAGGCGGCGTAGGAAAAATCTCACATAGGCCGAACGGCCCGCCGCCGCAACAGCGCCGCCGCGCCCAGCGCCACGGCCATGACCAGCAGCGAAACGACGGTGGTCACCGTCCCCAGCGCATAGATCGAGGGCGTGGTGACCGTCGAGGTCAGCCCCTGCAGTTCGAGCGGCAGCGTGTTGACGTCGCCGATCGCCTGCGAGGTGCGGGCGATTTCGTCCCACGAGAGCGTGAAGCCGAACATGCCGATGCCCACGATCGAGGGGCCGATCAGCGGCAGCACGACATGGCGAAAGGCCTGCCAGGGCGTCGCGCCCAGGTCGCGCGCGGCCTCTTCGTAGGCCGGGTTGAAGCGGTTGAACACCGCGAACATGATCAAGAGCCCGAAGGGCAGGGTCCACGTCAGGTGCGCGCCCAGGGCCGAACTGAAGAGGCCGAGCGCCGTGCCGTACCCTTCGAGCAGCGTGGTGGCGTCCATGGCCGTGAGCACGCCCTTGATGCCCGTATCGAGCAGCCGGAACTGCAGGCCGATGCCCAGCGAAATGATGATCGACGGCATGATGAGGCTGGCCACCGTGACGAAGAACAGCGCATTGCCACCCTTGAGCTTCTTGCGGAACGCGAGCCCGGCCAGCACCGACAGAACCACGGTAAAGGCCATCACGACCGCACCCAGCGCGAGCGAGCGCCGGAAGGCCGCGCCGATGTCGACGGTGCCCAGCCCTTCGGCGAGTTTGTAGAACCAGTGCAGCGACACGCCCCGCAGCGGAAAGGTCAGCCCGCCCTCGGGGCCCTGGAAGCTCAGCACGAAGATCGTGATCATCGGGCCGTAGAGGAACAGCACGAAGAGGGCGAACACGATCGCCAGGGGCCAGAAGCCGGGGGCGCGTTGTTCTCTGATGGGTGGGGTCATGGGGTCTTTCGGGGCGTGTGCACAGGCCACCGGGTACTTCCCTCCGCGAATGTCCCCCGGCCTGCGGCCTCCTCCTTGATTTCGCTGCGGGAAGCACCCGATGCCCTGCGCACCTGGGCACGCGGCGGGTGTGCGGCAATCAACGACTGTTCTGAAAAACGAGCACGCCGATGGGGTGCCTTGCGCAGCGAAATCAAGGAGGAGCCCGAAGGGCGGGGGACATTCGCGGAGCAAGGTACCCCGTCGGCGGGATCGCGCCCTGGATGACCCCGCACGATTCGAACGTTGGCGCACAGGAGCACTTCAAAGCTCCTTGCGAATATCGACCAGCCGGGTCAGCCCCCAGATGATCATCAGCACCACCGCCAGCAAGATCATCGCGTTGGCCGCGGCCAGCGGAAACTGCAGGTACGAGGTCTGCACCTGGATGATCTTGCCGATCGAGGCGATCTGCTGGCCGCCCATCACGCCGATGGTCACGAAGTCGCCCATCACGATGGTGATGACGAAGATCGAGCCGATCAGGATGCCCGTGCGCGACAGCGGCACCACCACGTTCCACAGCGTCTGCCAGCCCGAGGCGCCCGCGTCGCTGGCCGCTTCGAGCAGCGACCGGTCGATGCGCATCATGCTGTTGAAGATCGGCACGATCATGAACATCGTGTAGAGGTGCACGAAGGCCAGCACCACCGAGAAATCGGAGAACAGCAGCCACTCGACCGGCTGGCTCACGAAGCCCGCGCCCATCAGCGCCTGGTTGACCAGCCCGTTGCGCCCCAGCAGCGGCACCCACGAGATCATGCGGATCACGTTCGATGTCCAGAAGGGCACGGTGCACAGCACGAACAGCACCGTCTGCACGGTGGAGGAGCGCACGTGAAAGGCCAGGAAGTACGCCACCGAAAAACCGACCAGCAGCGTGATGCCCCACACCAGCACGCAGAACTTGAAGGTGCTCAGGTACGTGTTGAGCGTGACGCACAGGTCGCCGTTGTCGGTGAGGTGCGAGCACCCCTCGAACAGGCTCAGGTAGTTGCGCAGCGTGACCGCGGGGATCAGCTCGTACTCGTTGAAATTCCAGAGGCTCACCATCGCGACCAGCGCCAGCGGAACCAGGAAGAACAGCAGGAACACCAGCGCGAACGGCGCCGCCTGCCACCACGCCTTCACGGTGTGGAGCGGGTCGGCGGCGGCGGCGCGGGTGGCGGGAGCGCTCACAGGATCAGGAGGGCGGTCAGGCCGCGACGAACTCGTTCCACTTGCGCACCATGTACTCGTTCTCGTCCATCACGGCGTTCCAGCACGCGATGCCGCCCATGCGCTGCTCGTAGCTGCCGCCGTCGCGCAGCGCGCCGGCCTTGGCGATCACGTCGCCCTGCGGGCTCTTGATGTCCTGCGCGGCGGGCTTGCCTTCCATCCAGTAGGCCCACTCGTAGGCTTCCATCTTGGTCTTGGCGGTGTCCAGCACGGCGCTGTAGTAGCCCTGGCGGTTGAGGTACGCGCCGGCCCAGCCGTCCAGGAACCAGTTGATGAATTCATACGCGCCATCGAGCTTCTTGCCCGAGAGCGTGGCCGGAAGGCCGAAGCCCGAGGCCCACGCGCGATAGCCTTCCTTCAGGGGCTGGAAGGTGCAGTCGATGCCCTTGCCGCGCACGGCGGTGACGGCAGGCGACCACATCGACTGGATCACCACCTCGCCCGAGGCCATGAGGTTGACGGATTCGTTGAAGTCCTTCCACAGCGCGCGGAACTGGCCGGCCTTCTTGGCTTCGATCAGGGTCTTGATCGTCAGGTCGATCTCGGCCTTGGTCATGTTGCCCTTGTCGGCGTACTTGTGGATGCCCTTGGCCTCCACCACCATCGCGGCGTCCATGATGCCGATCGAGGGAATGTTCAGGATCGCGGCCTTGCCCTTGAACTCCGGGTTCAGCAGTTCGGCCCACGAGCCGATCGGGCGCTTGATGAGGTCGGGGCGAATGCCCAGCGTGTCGGCGTTGTAGGTGGTCGGAATCAACGACATGAACTGCGTCGGCGACTTGGCGAAGGCCTTGCTCTTCTCGCCTTCGAGGTAGATCACCTTGATGGGCGCCGTGCCCTGGTCGCCGACCTTCTTGCCGCCCACTTCGCCCTTGGTGAAGAGCGAGGTGATCTTGCCGGCGTTCTTCACACGCTTGGTGTCGATGCCCTTCAGGTTGCCGGTGGGCACGATCTTCTTGAGCGAGAAGAACTCGGTGTCGATCAGGTCGAAGCTGTTGGGCGCGGTCACGGCGCGCTTGGTCACGTCGTCGGTGGTCACGGCCACGTACTGGATCTCGATGCCGGTGTCGGCCTTGAACTTCTCGGCGATGGCCTTGTCCTGGTTCACCGCGGTGCCCAGGTAGCGCAGCACGACCTTTTCCTGTGCATGCACGAAGGGCGCGATGCCCGTGGCCAGGATGCCGGCGGTGCCTTGCAGCAAGGTGCGGCGCTTGACGCCAGTGGAGGAGTCGATGGGATCGGTCATGGCAGTGTCTCCGTGAAAAAAAGAGGCGGACGAAAGGGAAAGGAAAAGATCAGGGGGCCACGGCGAGCGCGCGCGCATCGGCCTCGGCCCACGACAGGTGAACCGTCTCGCCCTGTGCATAGGGGCTCGCGAGAAAGGCGGCTTCGCCCAGCAGCACCGAGACGTTCCGGCGCTCCGGCGCGGCGGCTTCCAGCGCCAGGCCGAGCAGCACGTAGGTGCCCTGGTATTCGACGTCGGTGACCGCGGCGGCCAGCCCGTTGGCGTCGGGGCCCGGGGCGATCCGCATGTGGTCGTTGCGCACCGCGATCGGCCCGGCGGGCGTGTCGATCACGTTGTGCCCGCCCATGAAGCGCGCGACGAACTCGTTGGCGGGGTGGTTGTAGATCTCGTGCGGCGAGCCGACCTGCTCGATCACGCCGTGGTTCATCACCACCATCGTGTCGGCCAACGCCATGGCTTCTTCCTGCGAGTGCGTGACGTGCACGAAGGTCAGCCCCAGCTCCTTCTGCCAGCGCCGCAGCTCCGCGCGCATCTGGATGCGCAGGAACGGGTCGAGCGCCGAGAGCGGCTCGTCCAGCAGCAGCACGCGCGGCTCGGTGATGAGCGCGCGCGCCAGCGCCACGCGTTGCTGCTGGCCGCCGGAGAGCTCGCCCGGTTTGCGCTCGGCCAGGTGGCCCATCGCCACGCGCGCCAGCAGGTCGCGCGCACGCTTCTGGCGCTCGGCCTTGCCGACGCCTTTCATCTTGAGGCTGAAGGCCACGTTGTCGGTGGCCGAGAGGTGCGGGAACAGCGCGAAGCTCTGGAACATCATCGCCGTGCCGCGCGCGGCCGCGGGCAGGTTGGTGATGTTGCGGTTGTCCAGGAGGATGTCGCCGCTGGTGACCGACTCGTGGCCCGCGATCATGCGCAGCGTGGTGCTCTTGCCGCAGCCCGAGGGGCCCAGCAGGCAGCAGTAGCTGCCGCTGGCGATGCGCAGGTCGATCGCGTCGACGGCGGCCGGCGTGCCGGGGGCGTAGCGCTTGCTGAGCGCGACGATCTCGACCGCGGCGGGCGGAAGCGGGGCGACGGCGTTCATTGCCGGGCGGAGGGCGGGCTGGAGGCGGGCATGCACGGTCTAAGCACGCTCCATGCCACATGGCCCCGGAACGGGGCGGCCGCCGGCGCACCGTGTCAGGGCATCGCGTGGGTCAAGAACCCGTGCGCCCGATCATCTTCGGTGTGATGAACACCAGCATCTCCACCTTGTTCACTACACGCTCGCGCGAGCGGAACAGCGCACCCAGGTAGGGCACCTCGCCCAGCACGGGCACGCGCGATTCGTCGTTGGTTTCGGTCAGCTCGAAGATGCCGCCGATCACCACCGTGCCGCCGTTGTCGATCAGCACCTCGGTTTGCACATGCTTGGTGTTGATCGCCGGCCCGGCCGAGGTGTTGACGCCGCGCGCGTCCTTGCTCACATCGAGCGTGAGGATGATGTTGCCCTCGGGCGTGATCTGCGGCGTGACCTCCAGCTTGAGCACGGCCTTGCGAAACGAGATCGACGTCGCGCCGCTGGAGGTGGCCTGCTGGTAGGGAATCTCCTCGCCCTGTTCGATCAGCGCCTTGGTCTGATCCGCCGTCACCACGCGCGGGCTCGACACCAGCCGCCCCTTGCCCTCGGCCTCCAGCGCCGAGATCTCCAGGTTCAGCATGCGCGTGAAGCTCGAGTTGAACAGCGACAGCGAGAACGCCCCCGCGCTGTTGCCCGTGCCGCCCGCATCGCCGGCCGGCAGGTTCACGAAGTTGCTGTTGGTGAACGCGGTGAAGGCGTTGCCGGTGCCCGTGGGGCTGGTGCCGAAGGAGGCGTTCTTGCCGGTGACGCCGCCGCCCAGCTTCACGCCCAGCGACTTGCCGAAGGTGTCCGAGGCCTCGACGATGCGCGCCTCGATCAGCACCTGGCGCACCGGCACGTCGAGCTTGCGGATGAGCTCGCTCACTTCCGCCAGGCG
This sequence comes from Variovorax sp. AC194, assembly GCF_979257995.1. Taxonomy (NCBI): domain Bacteria; kingdom Pseudomonadati; phylum Pseudomonadota; class Betaproteobacteria; order Burkholderiales; family Comamonadaceae; genus Variovorax; species Variovorax sp. AC194. Next base: position 2,640,456 of record NZ_OZ409823.1, read on the forward strand.
CACGGGCGTGTCGGTGACGAAGAGCTGGTTCGTGCGCACCTCGGCGATGGCGCTGCCGCGCGTGCTCAGGAGGCGCGTGGCCGCCGCGCCGCCACCGCCACCGCCGCCGCCGCTTCCGGTGCCCGTCAGGCTCTGCACCACCGTGGCCGCCTTGGCGTAGTTCAGCTGGAACGACTGCGTGCGCAGCGCCACCAGGTTCTCGACGGTGGCCTGCGCCTCCAGCTCGGTCTTTTCCTTGGCGTTGATCTCGTCCTTCGGCGCGATCCAGAGAATGCTGCCGTTCTTGCGCAGCCCCAGGTTCTTCGCCTGCAGGATGACTTCGAGCGCCTGGTCCCACGGCACGTCCTTCAGCCGCAGCGTGAGGGCGCCCGAGACGGAGTCCGAGGTCACCACGTTGAAGCCGGTGAAGTCCGCGATCACCTGCAGCAGCGCGCGCACGTCCACGTTCTGGAAGTTGAGCGTGAGCTTCTCGCCGCTGTAGCCCGTGCCCTGCGTGAGCCTGGCCGGATCGGTCTTGCGCGGGCGCACCTCGATGACGAACTGGTCGTCCGCCTGGTAGGCGCTCTGCTCCCAGTCGCCGTGCGCGGTGATCGCGAGGCGCACGCGGTCGCCCAGCTGCTGCGCGCTCACCGTGTCGACGGCCGTGCCGAAGTCGGATACGTCCAGGCGCCTTCGCAACCCCTCCGGCAGCGACGCCCGCATGAACTCGGCGACCAGCGTCGCGCCCTGGCGCCGCACGTCCACGCCGAGCTGGCTGTTGCCCATGGCGATGAGCACGCGGCCGGCGCCATCGCTGCCGCGGCGGAAGTCGATGTCCTGCAGCGGCGTCACCCGGCGTTCCCGGCCTTCGGCGAACTCGGCGTTGGCCGGCGTCTTCGTCGGCTGACCCGTGCCGGACTGCAGCGAGACCAGCAGCGAGCGCCCCTGGATCTGCGCCTCGTAGGTCGCCGCGCGCTGCAGGTTCAGCACGACGCGCGAGCGCTCGCCGGCCTGCACGACATTGGCGGTGCGCAGGTTGCCGGTGTTGAATTCGATGGCCGAGCGGCCGACCGCGTTGGTCACGCCCGGAAAGTCCAGCGCGATGCGGGCCGGTTCCTGCACGACGAAGCCGGTGGGCAGCGCGGCGAGCGGCTGCGTGAAGTCGATGCGCACCAGTTCCACGCCGGCCCTCGCGGTGCTCGTGACGGCCTCGATGGCGTTCTGCGCATGCGCGGTGATCGAGACCAACGCAACGACCGCTGTAGCGATCCAACGTCGCGTTCGCAAAACGCTCGGCGAGCGCGGGCAATTCTTCATGGGTTCTCTCCGTGTGAGGCGAGGCGCGAACGACACGCGCGCCCTGCCGATGACGGATGGATGGTTTCGCCCAATGTGGGAGGAATCTTGCCGAGCGGCGACGGATCGCAACTTGTGTTGCACGGATGCAATGGACTGCGACGGCAGCGCTTCGCCGCCTCTTCGATTTCTCCGAATTTGCAATGAACCATCGCGGCTTGCGGATTTTTGTGGAGCGTGCGAATGGTGCTGAATCGGTCGATGGTGGCGATGCTGGTCGGGGCGCTGGGCATCGCCTGCGCCGGTTCGGGCGTGAGCGCGAGCTACGCCATGGCGCATCGGGAGGCGCTGCCTGTGGCGGTGCCCGCATTGCGCCCCGGCGCAGTCCCTTGGTGGTCGGCTTTCGGGAGCGAGACGCTGAACACGTTGATCGCCGACGCGGGCCGCGGCGCGACCGGTGGCGGCGATCTCGATGCGCCAGCTCCGGAGATCGGCGTCTCGGCGGCCTACGTCGCGGTGGTCGTTCAGACGCTGCGATTGATCTACATCGAAAGCGCGCTCACCGCGGTGCGCCGGCAGTCGCAGCTCGTCGCGGCCAGTCCTGCGTTGCACGATGACTTCGCCAAGGAACTCAAGCGCCGCGAAACCGGCGCCGCGGCGGCGATGAAAAAGATCGATGCGCAGCGCGAAGCGAACTTCGCGTTTCTCATCGCGCGCTGCGGCCTGTCGGAAGCAGCGTTGAACCAGGCGATCGCCGAAGAAGTTGCAGAGCGCAGGCTGCCCCGTTTCGCGGCCTCGCTGCCGCAGGCCGTGCCCGCCGCGCTGCTCGCGAACCGCGACGACATCCAGCTGGCCGCGTCGCTCTACGGCATCGAGCCGCAGGCCTTGCTCGCGGGCACCATCGACGCCGCGAGCGATTCAGCCGCCGATGCGGACCTGCCCGGCGCGCCGCTCTTTCCGCAGGTCGTGGCGCAGGGCCGCGCGGAGGTCGCCGAGGCCTTGCGCAGGCTGCAGGCATCGAACGGCGTGGCGGCCGATGCGGCCCGGCGGGCGCATGAAGCGAAAGACGAATTCGCGCGTTCGAAAGTGCGGATGAGCCGCGGAGACATGTCGGAAGTCCAGATGCTGGAAGACTTCCAGGGCCTGATGCTGGAGCAGCAGCGCCTGGCCGCGGCCGATGGCGAACTGGCCATCGCCTGGATCGCGCTCGTCGCGAGCCTGGGGAGCCAGACGCCGGTCGTGCTGCGCGGGCGTCCTGCGCCGGATGCCGCCGCTTTGCGCACGCGACCCGGCCTCTTCGGGCGTTTCTGAAGGCTAGGTGCCGAAGCGGTCGGCGTCCGCCGGCAGCGCTGCCGCCTCCAGCCCGCGCAGCACATCGCCCACCACGATCACCGCGGGGCTCGCGAGCCCGGCTTCGGCGATGCGCGCCTGCAGGCCGTCGAGCGTGGTCGCGATGTGGCGCTGGTGCGGCAGGCTCGCGTGCTGCACCACGGCCACCGGCGTGTCGCCGGGCAGGCCGTGCAGCAGTTCGCGCTCGATGTGGCGGGCGCCCGCCACGCCCATGTAGATCACCAGCGTGAGGCGCGCGTTGTGCGCCATGGCGGCGAGCGCGCGCCAGTCGGTCGGGTCGTCCTCCGCGCCCGCGCCGGTCTTGGCGTGGCCGGTGACGAACACCACGCCCTGCGCATGGTCGCGGTGCGTGAGCGGCACGCCCAGCGAGGTGACGGCAGCGAGGCCCGCGGTGATGCCGTTGACCACCGCGCATTCGATGCCCGCCTCGCGCAGGTGCTCCACCTCTTCGCCGCCGCGGCCGAAGATGAACGGGTCGCCGCCTTTCAGTCGCACCACGGTCTCGCCTTCGCGCACCGCGGTGATCATGAGCCGCTCGATGAAGGCTTGCGGCGTGCTCTTGCAGCCGCCGCGCTTGCCCACGTGCACGATGCGCGCGCCGGGGCGGGCGTAGGCCAGGATCTCTTCGCTCACGAGGTCGTCCACCAGCAGCACGGTGGCGGCCTGGATCGCCTTGACGGCCTTGATGGTCAGCAGTTCCGGGTCGCCGGGGCCGGCGCCCACCAGCGTGCAGCGGCCGGTGATGAGGTTCGAGGAAGTAGTCATGCGTGGGATGCCAGTTGCTTGATGTGCCCGACCTGTGCGGCGATGGCTTCGGGCACGGGAAGCTCGCCGTTCAATACGCGCCGCGTGTAGTCGGCCGTGGTGGCGACGTCGATTTCCTTGGGCAGCCCGGGCACCTCGGCCGCGGTGCCGCTGGCCTGCGCCTGCAGTTCGGTGCGCGCGCCGCGCACGAAGCCGTCGATCTGCGCGGTGCGGCGTGGGTCGGAGACCACTTCGCCTTCGAGGCCGCGCGAGAGGAGGGCGGTGGTTCCCATCAACTCGAAGGTCTCGCCCATGGTGCGCGCGTATTCGGGGTGCGTGTAGCTGGCCACCACCACGGCGGGGCCGGCAGTGGGCTGCATCAGCTTGACCACGCTGTGGCCGGGGTTGCGCAGGCCGACGACGCGGCGCACGTCCAGCAGGCGCTTGAGCGCGGGGTTCAGCAGCTCGGTCGCGGCGAAGCCCACGGTGCCGTTGGCGATGGGGCCGATGGCGGCCATGGGCGGCACGTCGAGCGCGGCGAGCACGTTCGAGGCGAGCACGCGCGATGTTTCGGTGGCGCTGCCATGCACCAGCACCGGCAGGCCTTCGCGCGCCAGCAGCAGCGCCAGCAGCGGGGTGAGCACCGGCAGCTTGCGCGCGCCGTTGTAGCTGGGCAGCACGATGAGTGCACGATCGCCGGCGGGAATGTGCTGCAGCCGCGCATGCGTGGCGTCGAGGAAACCGGCCATCTCCTCGGGCGTCTCGCCCTTGATGCGCATCGCCAGGCAGAAGCCGCCGATCTCCAGGTCGGTGACGGTGCCGTCCAGCACCTGGCCGAACAGGTCGGTGGCCTGTTCGCGCGTGAGCGGCTTGGCGCCTCGCGCGCCGCGGCCGATTTCCTTGATGTATTGACTGATTCCCATGGGTAGGCGGATTGTCCTGCAACGCTTATGCCGGAATGCGAGTCGGCTTATGCCCCCTCGGGAATGACTTCGGCGGGCGCCATGCGGATCATGCGTTTGAGCTCCGGAATGCACGAGCCGCAGTTCGTGCCGCATTTCAGCGCCCCCTGCAGGGCGGCCAGCCGTTCGTCGGGTGCGCCGCCGCAGCGGCCGAGTTCGGTCCGGATCGCCAGATCGGTCACGTTGAAGCAGGTGCAGACCGGCTTTCCGCGCGATTGCACCGCCAGCGGCGCGCGCGAACCGGGCGAGAGCAGCAGGCGGCCGTAGCTCTGTGCGGGGAGTTCTTCCCGCAGCAGCGTGGCGATCCATGCCTCGGCGCTGGTGTCGCCTGCGAGCAAAAAGGCTTCCAGGCCGGCGCTCTGGTCGGCGCGGCGCACCAGCCGCGCCGAGCGGCGCTGGCCGCGCCGGCGGTCGGCGTAGCGCAGGGTGTCGGCGCTTTGCAGGCCGAGCAGGGCCTCGATCTGTTCGAGCAGCGCATCCGCCGGCGCATCGTGCGCGGCCGCGCGGAACAGGAGGCCGCTGCGCTCGGCGCCTGCCGCGTCCCGGGTGTTGCCCGAGAACGGCACGCAGGTGGCGAACGGAAACATCGCCATCAGCGGCTGCAGCGCGCGGTGCACCGCCAGCACCTCGTCGGGCGGGAGCCACGCCATCGCGAGCAGCGACCACGGCAGCTCGGCCTTGAGGATCTTCACCGCCGTGTGCTTGAGCTCGGGCTGCTTGGAGGTGGGGCAGTAGGCGGGCGTGGTGACCGCGTTGATGCCGGCCAGCCGCGTGCCGGTCGACGAGCAGCCGCTCAGGTACTCCTCGCCCCAGTGCATCGCGACGAAGGCCTGGGCGAGCCCGATCTCGGTGCTGGCGCGCGCGGGCAGCATGATCGAGCCGCGCCTGGATGTCAGGTGCACCAGGTCGCCTTCGCCGATCTGGCGCTGCGCCATGTCCTGCGGGTTCATCTGCACCATGGGCTCGGCCACGTGGCCGAACAGACGCGGTGCGGTGCCGGTGCGGCTCATGCCGTGCCACTGGTCGCGCAGGCGCCCGGTATTGAGCGAGAAGGGGTAGCGCGCCTCGCGGGCCTCGGCCACGGGCGTGTAGGGCGTGTCCGCGAAACGGGCGCGGCCATCGGCCGTGGGGAACACGCCGTCTTCGTAGAGGCGCGCGCGGCCGGTGGCGTCGCCTTCCTTCAGCGGCCATTGCTGCGGGCCGAGGTCGTCCAGCATCGCGTAGCTCAGGCCGGTGATGTCCAGGTCGCGCCCGCGCGTGGTCTCGCGGTGCTCGTTCCAGACCGATTCGGCGGTGTCGTAGGGAAAGAGCGTGCCCGCGCGGCCGAGCCGCGCTTCGAGCCGGCGCGCGAAGTCGGTGGCGATCGACCAGTCGTGCCGCGTCTCGCCCGGCGCGGCGATGGCCGGGCGCACGCGCGAGATGCGGCGCTCGCTGTTGGTCACGCTGCCGTCCTTCTCACCCCAGGTGGTGGCCGGCAGCAGCAGGTCGGCGAAGGCGCAGGTGGCGGTGGTGGCGAAGGCCTCCTGCACCACCACGAACTCGGCGCGCTCCAGCGCCCGGCGCACCGTCGCCTGGTCTGGCATCGACTGGGCGGGGTTGGTGCAGGCGATCCACAGCGCGCGGATTTCGCCGTCGGCGGCGGCCTGGAACATTTCCACGGCGGTCTTGCCGGGCTTCTCGGGCACCGAGGGCACGCCCCAGAGCGCGGCCACCTCGGCACGGTGCGCAGGATTGGCCAGGTCGCGGTGCGCGCTCAGCAGGTTGGCGAGGCCGCCCACTTCGCGCCCGCCCATCGCATTGGGCTGCCCGGTGAGCGAGAACGGGCCCGCGCCGGGCTTGCCGATCTGGCCGGTGGCCAGGTGCAGGTTGATCAGCGCCGCATTCTTCGCGGTGCCGCTGGAGGACTGGTTCAGGCCCTGGCAATACAAGCTCAACGTCGCGCGCGAAGTCGCGAAGAGGCGCGCGGCCGCGAGCAGATCGTCCTTCGCAATGCCGCAGATCTGCGCCACCTTGTCGGGGGTGCAGTCGCGCACCGTGGCCTTCAGCGCATCGAAGCCGCTGGTGTGGGCGGCGATGTACGCCGCGTCGGTCCAGCCCTCCCGCAGCATCAGGTGCAGCATGCCGTTGAACAGCATCACGTCGGTGCCGGGCTGGATCGGCAGGAACAGGTCGGCGATCTCCACTGTGTCGGTGCGGCGCGGGTCGGCCACCACGATTTTGAGCGCCGGGTTGGCGGCCTTCGCGTCTTCGATGCGGCGGAAAAGAATCGGATGCGCCCACGCCGTGTTGCTGCCCACGATGAAGAGGCACTCGGCGTGCTTCAGGTCGTCGTAGCAGGCCGGCGGCGCATCGGCGCCCAGCGTCTGCTTGTAGCCGGCGACCGCGCTGCTCATGCACAGGCGCGAATTGGTGTCGACGTTGTTGGTGCCCACGAGGCCCTTGGCGAGCTTGTTGAAGACGTAGTAGTCCTCGGTCAGCAGCTGGCCCGAGATGTAGAAGCCCACCGCGTCGGGGCCGTGGTCCTGGATGACCTGCGCGAACTTGCCTGCGGCGTTGTCCATGGCTGTATCCCACGACACGGCCATGGGCGCCTCGCCGCGCACGAGGCGCTGCATCGGCTGCAGGAGCCGCGTCTGCCGCGTGACCGGCGCGCTGGCCGTGAGGTGCAGCGTCGAGCCCTTGGTGCAGAGGCGCCCGAAGTTGGCCGGGTGGTCGGGGTCGCCGCGCACGCCGGTGATCTGCGCGCCGTCGGATTCGATGATCACACCGCAGCCGACGCCGCAATAAGGGCAGGTGGATTTCGTTTCCCGCATCACGCCCACTCCTGCGGGCGGAGGAAAGGGGTGAGCGTCGATGGCGCCGGCAAAGTGCACGCTGCGGTCCTCACATCAGCCTTCTTTCTGGAGGCCGGCGTCCGGCTCGCCGAACATCAACCGGTCGCGGATCTCGTGCACGCTGAGTCCTTCGCGCAGCAGCTTGAAGTACCAGCTGCCGTCCCCGGTGTCGCCGTACAGGCACGCGCCCACCAGCTTGTCGTCCTTGAGCACCAGCTTCTTGTAGACGCCGCCGAAGGGGTCGCTCATCACGATTTCTTCGGTGCCTTCGCCGCCCATGAATTCGCCCGCGCTGAAGAGGTCGATGCCCGTCACCTTCAGCTTGGTGGAGGTGAGCGAACCCAGGTAACGATCGATGCCGAATTGCGCGAGGTGGTTGGCCGCCACCTTGGCCTGCTCGAAGAGCGGCGCCACCAGCCCATAGGCGATGCCGCGGTGCGCCGCGCATTCGCCCACCGAGTAGATGCGCGCGTCGGTCACGGTCTGCAGGGTGTCGGTGACCACGATGCCGCGGTTGCAGTGCAGGCGCATCTTCTCGGCCAGCTCGACGTTGGGGCGGATGCCCACGGCCATGACCACGAGATCGGCCGCGACCTCGGTGCCGTCCTTGAAGCGGATGGCTTTGACGCGGCCATCTTCGCCGCCCACCATGTCCTGCGTCTGCGCGCCCATCAGGAACGTGAGGCCCCGGTCTTCCAGCGATTTCTGCAGCAGCTTGCCCGCCACGTCGTCGAGTTGCCGCTCCATGAGCCAGGGCATGACGTGCACCACGGTCACGTTCATGCCGCGCAGCATGAGGCCGTTGGCCGCTTCCAGGCCCAGCAGGCCGCCGCCGATGACCACCGCGTTCTTGTGCGTGCGGGCGGTCTCGATCATGCAGTCGGTGTCGGCGATGTCGCGGTAGGCGATCACGCCCTTCAGGTCCTTGCCCGGCACCGGCAGCATGAAGGGGGTGGAGCCGGTGCACATCAGCAGGCGGTCGTAGGCGGCCTCGGTGCCGTCCTCGGCGCGCACGATGCGCTTGACGCGGTCGACCTCCACCACCTTCTTGCCGGCATGCAGCGTGATGCGGTTGTCGCTGTACCAGGCCCAGCCGTTGAGCACGATCTCGTCGATCGTCTGCTCGCCCGCGAGCACCGGCGACAGCATGATGCGGTTGTAGTTGGGGTGCGGCTCGGCGCCGAAGACGGTGATGTCGTACAGGTCGGGCGCGATCTTCAGCAGCTCCTCGAGCGTGCGCACGCCGGCCATGCCGTTGCCGACCATCACGAGTTTCATTTTCTTCTTCATGGGCTGGGCCTTTGCTGGAAATCAGGCGAACGAAGGCCCGCGGCGCGCGTGGAGAATCGCGCCATGAGCTTTGAAGTGGACATCGGCTACAGCAGCCTGCGCGGGCCCCGCGAGGTGAACGAAGACTTCGCCGGTGCCGTGCATGCGCCGCGCGGCGACGAGGCGCGCGGGCTCATCGCGGCGATCGCCGATGGCGTCTCGACCGGCGGGCGCGGCCTGGAGGCGGCGCAGACCACGGTGATGGGTCTCCTGGCCGACTACTTCGCCACGCCCGACACCTGGGAGCCGACCGCCGCGCTCGACCGCTTGATCGGCGCGCAGAACGCCTGGCTGGCCGACCACAACCGCCGCCGCGCGGGCGACACGACCGCGCTCACCACGCTCACTGCGCTGGTGCTGCACGGCCAGAGCTACACGCTGGCCCATGTGGGCGACACGCGCGCCTGGCGCGTGCGCGCCGATGGCGATGCGGCCGTGCCGCTCACGCTGGACCATGCCTTCGAGCATCCCGACATGCGCAGCCGGCTCACGCGCGCCATCGGCCTGGATGACCAGGTGCGCGTCGACTACGCGCAGGGCGACGTGCGCGTGGGCGACTGCTTCGTGCTGACCTCCGACGGTGTGCACGGCGTGCTCAAGCCGCAGCAGGTGGCCGCGATCGCGCTGCAGGGCGATGCCGAAGCGGCGAGCGAGGCGCTGGTGCATGCGGCGCTCGATGCCGGCACGCGCGACAACGCGACCGCACTGGTCATTCGCGTCGTCGGCCTCGATGCGCGGCAGCTGGACGACGAACTCGGCGACGGCCGCCGGCTCGCACCGCCGCCGCTGCTGAAGGTGGGCGACGTGCTCGACGGCTACGTCGTCACCGCGCTGGTGGCCGACACCGGCGTGCACCTGCTCTACCAGGCCCGCCATCCGGCCACGCGCGCGCTGGTCGCGCTCAAGACCTTGCACCCTTCGCGCGCGAGCGATCCGCAGGAGCGCGCGATGCTGGCGCACGAGGCGTGGCTCGGCCAGCGCGTCGGCGAGAGCGGCGGCTTCGTGCGCGTGCACGAGCGCGCGGAGAACGCGAGCGCGCTCTACATCGTCTTCGACTGGCACGGCGGCCGCACGCTGGAGCAGATGCGCAAGTCCGGCGCGCGCGGCAACGTGGCCGAGGTGGTCGCTGCGGCCATCGAGGTGAGCAAGGCGCTCGGCCGGCTGCACCGCCACGGCGTGGTGCACCGGGACATCAAGCCCGGCAACCTGCACCTGGGCGACGACGGGCGCTGGCGCATCCTCGACCTGGGCGTGGCGCTCTCCGGCCGCGAGGGCGCAGCGCAGCGGGAACTCCATGCGGGCACGCCGAGCTACATCAATCCCGAGCAGTGGGAGGAGGGCGGCGTCGCGGATGCCGGCAGCGACCTGTTCGCGCTCGGCGCCACGCTCTACCAGTGGCTCGGCGGACACCTGCCCTACGGCGAGATCGAGCCGTACCAGGTGGCGCGCTACCGGCGCGACCCGGTCGCGCTCTCGCGGCTGCGGCCCGATGTGCCGGTGTGGCTCGACCACCTCGTGCGCAAGGCCGTGGCCCGCGATCCGCGCGAGCGCTTCGAGACGGCCGAGGAGATGCTGCTCGCGCTGGAGCGCGGCGCCTCGCGCCCCGTCGGCGCGCCGATGGCCACGCCGCTCGTGCGCCGAGATCCTGTGATGCTCTACAGGATCGCGCTGGGCGTGTCGTTGCTGTTCAACGCACTGCTCGTCGTGTGGCTGCTGTTCTTGCCGCGCTGAGGACGGTGGCAGCCACCATCCCCGTTCGGGCTGAGCTTGTCGAAGCCCCGCTCGCGATGGAGACAACCCTTCGACAAGCTCAGGGCGAGCGGTTGCTGGGCGTGTTGAAGAAAACAGCGGCCGTCCTTCCCGTTCGGGCTGAGCTTGTCGAAGCCTTGCTCGCGATGGAAACGGCCCTTCGACAAGCTCAGGGTGAACGGTTGCGCCTTCCCGTTCGGGCTGAGCTTGTCGAAGCCTTGCTCGCGATGGGAACGGCCCTTCGACAAGCTCAGGGCGAGCGGTTGCGCCTTCCCGTTCGGGCTGAGCTTGTCGAAGCCTTGCTCGCGATGGGAACGGCCCTTCGACAAGCTCAGGGCGAGCGGTTGCGCCTTCCCGTTCGGGCTGAGCTTGTCGAAGCCTTGCTCGCGATGGGAACGGCCCTTCGACAAGCTCAGGGCGAGCGGTTGCGCCTTCCCGTTCGGGCTGAGCTTGTCGAAGCCTTGCTCGCGATGGAAACGGCCCTTCGACAAGCTCAGGGCGAGCGGGTGGGAAAGTCATGCAGCCCTTCGTGCAGGCGATGAGACGGCGGGCGCGGGTGAGGTGCGCGCACGCCCACCCTTCTCGGCCCAGGTGCGCGTCCAGCGGATCTGCATGACGCGCATCACGCCCAGCATCGCCAGCGAGAGCGCGCCGAAGAAGACGAAGCCCCAGAGATAGCTGCCCAGGAACTGCTTGGACAGTCCCATGGCGTTGGGCACGAGGCCGCCGCCGAGGGCGCCGATCTCGCCGATCATCGAGCCGGCCACTGCGGTGCTCAGCGGCCAGCGCAGCGGCACCAGTTGGAACAGCGCGCCGTTGCCCGCGCCCAGCGCGGCGAAGCACACGATCAGGAGCAGCGTGGTGAGCACCAGCGAGCCCGACGAGAGCCCCACCAGCACGAGACCCACGGCCACCACCAGCAGCACCACGGTCAATGTGTTGACGCCGCCCCAGCGGTCGGAGAGCCACCCGCCCACGATGCGCACCGCCGCGCCCATGAAGGCCGCGAGCATGGTGAGCTGGCCCGCCTCGACCTTGCTCACGCCGAACTGGTCGTAGTAGTACGAGGGCAGGAAGGTGGTGAGGCCGATGAAGCCGCCGAAGGTCACGCCGTAGATGAGGCTGAAGACCCAGCCGTCTTTCTCGAAGAGGCACGCGATGTGCGCGCGGAAGCTCGCGTGGCTGTCCACGTCGGGCGGCTCCTTGGCGAACACCACCATCACCACCATCGGGATGAGGATCGCGACCGCGGCCACGCCGTACACCGCCTGCCAGCCCAGCCACTGCGCGAGCGGCGGGGCCACCAGCACCGACACCGCCGTGCCCACGTTGCCCGCGCCCACCAGGCCCATCGCCAGGCCCTTGTGCTGCGGCGGGAACCAGCCCGAGCCCAGCGACAGCGCCACGCCGAAGCTCGCGCCGGCAATGCCCAGCAGCACGCCCATGGCGAGCAGGTCGTTGAAGCTCTTGACGAAGAAAAAGCCGAACAGCATCGCCACCGCGATGAGGCCCATTTCGACCAGCGTGGCTTTCTTGCGGCCGATGTACTGCGAGAGGATGCCCAGCGGAAAGCGCATGAGCGCGCCCGCGATGATCGGCACCGACAGCATCAGGCCCTTCTGCGCGGGCGAGAGGTCGAAGGTCTCGCCGATGAAGGGCGCCATGGCGCCGTTGAGCACCCAGATGCAGCAGGAGAACGAGAAGTACAGGAACGCCGCGAACAGCGTGGGACTGTGGCCTGACTGCAAGAAATTCCTGAAACCTGACATGGTGTTCACAAGTGCAAAAAAGCCGCGGCGCGACCTTGGAAGGGTCGTGTCGACGGACAGGGTTGGGGTCGGTGTGCCGGCAGCGGACGCTGTCGGCGTGGGGGTGTGTCCGGCCTGTGCGCGGGGTGTGCGCGGCCGGACGGGTTGCAGGAGCCTGCAGCCTCACCAAAGCGGTGCTTCGTTACACCGCATCCCTTTCGTTGCAAGAGGCGTGCCCGCGAAATCGCACAGGCGTGCGCGCGAGCGTGGCCTATGCTTGCCGTGCCCGCCGACACGCCGCCATGACTTCCCTTCTGCTCGTCCTTCCCAATGAATTCGATGCTCCCGCGCTCTTGCCGGAGGCGCTCCGGCAGGGCCTCGCGGATGCGGGCGCCACGGTGCTCGGGCGCGCCGCTTGCCGCACGCTGGTGCAGCAAGCGGGCGCGCTTGCACCGCAACAGGTGCTGGTGTGGTTGCCCGAGGCGGCGCAGCTGCAGGCGTTGCGCGATGCGCTGCAGGCATGGAACGGTGTGCCGCCCTGCGCGGTGAGCGTGGTCGGCGCGCCGTTGGAAAGCGCGCAGCACGAGGCGCTGGTCGCGCTCGGCGTGCACGCATGGGCGCCGCTCGATGCGTTGTCGCTGCCGGCCTTGGTGGCACGTGCGCAAGCCCGATGGACACGCGAAACCGCGCTGCGCACCGAGCTCGACAACCTGCGCACGCGCATGGACGAGCGCAAGTGGGTCGATCGCGCCAAGGGCCTCCTGATGTCCGCGCGTGGCATCGGCGAAGACGAGGCCTTCGGCCTGCTGCGCGGCGCGGCCATGCACGCGAACCTGCGGCTGGGCGAGGTGTCGCGCTCGGTCCTGGAGGCCGCGCAGTGGGCCGAGGCGATCAACCGCGCGGGGCAGCTGCGCATGCTGTCGCAGCGGCTCGTGCGGGTGGCGGCGCAGTTGCTCGCGGGCATCGACGTGCAGCGCGCGCGGGTCCTGCGCACGCAATCGACCGAGCGCATGCAGCAGAACCTGGATCACCTCGCGACTCTCGCGCTGGGCGCGGCCGGCGTGCAGGCGCTGGGCGTGGTGCAGGCGGCATGGAACGGGTTGAGTACGGCGCTGCCCGCGAAGCCCACGCCGCAAGGGCTCGCGGAGATCGATGCGCGCGGCGAGGCCTTGCTGCTCGCGGCCGAAGCGATGACGGAGGCGCTGGAAGCCTCGGGCGCGCGGCGCGCGCTGCGCATCGTCAACATCTGCGGGCGGCAGCGCATGCGGGCGCAGCGCCTGGCGAAAGATGCGCTGCTGGCATCGACGCTTGCGGCAAGCGCTTCACGCGCGCGGTTGCTGCCGACGATGAACGAATTCGAAGCCGCGCTCGTGGAGCTGGAGCGCGCGCCGCTCAGCTCGCCCGAGATCCGCGCAGGACTGGCGAGCGCGCGAGACGAATGGCTGCGCCTCGTAGGAGGTGTGCAAGCGCTCGACAGTCCCGAAGGCCGCTCGACGCTGGTGCGTTCCAGCGAAGCCCTCGTCGACACCTTCGAGCGCCTCACGGGTTGGTACGAGCACAGCCTGCAGGTCATCATGTCCTGATGCCGGTCGTGCGGCACCCGCTGCGTCAGGCCGCGGCCTTCTCCACATGCGCCTGGCGCGTGTAGAGGAAATCGATCACCGCCTTGCGCGCATGCACATAGGCCGAATCTTCGGCCAGTTCGACGCGGTTGCGCGGGCGCGCGATGTCCACCGCCAGCACGTCGCCGATGGTGGCGGCCGGGCCGTTGGTGAGCATCACGATGCGGTCGCTCAGCAGCACCGCTTCGTCCACGTCGTGCGTGACCATGACGACGGTGCTGTGGGTCTTCTGCACGATGGCGAGCAGCTCGTCCTGCAGCTTGGCGCGGGTGAGGGCGTCGAGCGCGCCGAAGGGCTCGTCCATCAGCAGCACCTTGGGCTCCATCGACAGCGCGCGCGCAATGCCCACGCGCTGCTTCATGCCGCCGGAGATTTCGCCGGGGCGCTTCTGCGCGGCGGGCGTGAGGCCCACGAGCGCGAGCGCCGCGTCGGTGCGCTCGCGCAGTTGCGCGCGGCTCTCGGTAGCCGCGAACACGCGCTCGACTGCGAGGTAGACGTTCTCGAAGCAGGTGAGCCAGGGCAAGAGCGAGTGGTTCTGGAACACGACGGCGCGCTCGGGGCCGGGGCCCTTGATCTCGCGGTTCGCGCAAAGGAGCACGCCCTGCGTCGGCGTCGTGAGCCCGGCGATCAGGTTCAGCAGCGTCGACTTGCCGCAGCCCGAGTGCCCGATGAGCGTGATGAATTCGCCCTTGGCGACGTTCAGGTTGATGTCGCGCAGCGCAAGGAAGCTGCCCTTCGCAGTCTTGAAGCGCTGCTCGACGCCGTGGATCTCGATGTACTTGCTGTCGTCGTTCATGACTTCACCTCTTCGAAAGTGAATGCAGTGGCCAGCTTGATGAGCGCGAACTCCAGCACCAGGCCGACGATGCCGATCACGAAGATCGCGATGATGATGTTGGCGACGTTCAGGTTGTTCCACTCGTCCCACACCCAGAAGCCGATGCCCACGCCGCCGGTGAGCATCTCGGCCGCGACGATCACCAGCCATGCGGTGCCGACCGCCAGGCGCACGCCGGTGAGCATGTAGGGCAGCACGGCGGGGAAGAGGATCTTGGTGAGGATCTTCCATTCGGAAAGATTCAGAACCTTCGCCACGTTCATGTAGTCGCTCGGCACGCGCTGCACGCCCACCGCGGTGTTGATGACCATCGGCCAGATCGAACAGATGAAGATGGTCCAGATGGCCGCAGGGTTCGCGCCCTTGAACACCAAGAGGCCAATGGGCAGCCACGCGAGCGGCGACACCGGGCGCAGCAGGCTCACGATCGGGTTGAACATGCGCGCGAGGAACTCGAAGCGCCCGATCGCGAAGCCCGCCGGAATGCCCACCAGCGCCGCGAGCCCGAAGCCCAGCGCCACGCGCTGCAGCGACGAGAGCACGTTCCAGCCCACGCCCTGGTCGTTCGGCCCCTTGCTGTAGAACGGATCGCTGAACACCGTGAGCGCCTGCTGCCAGGTCGCCAGCGGCGTGGGAAAGCCGGTGGTGCTCTTCATGGCGACCAGCTCCCAGACCAGCAGCAGCAGGCCGAAGCCCGCGAGCGGCGGGAGCACGCGCATCCAGAAGGCGCGCAGGTCGATGGGCGTTCGCTGCTTGGGTTGCTTGTGCGCCTTGGAAACCGCGGCGGGAGCTGCGGGCGCCGCAGGCAGAGGGAGCGTTTCGGTGCGGCCCTCTCCCGCGCGCGGCAAGGCAAGGGGGACGTCGACGGGCGAATGAAAAACGGCGCTGACCATGTCGTTCTCCCTAGGCGTGGATCTTGAAGGAATCGGCGTACTTCTTCGGGTCCTTGCCGTCCCAGACGGTGCCGTCCATGAGCTTGCTGGTGCGCATCGGGTCCTTGGGCACGCTCACCTTCATGGCGCCGGCCACGTCCTTGTACATGTCGATCTGGTTGATCTGTTTGGCCACCGCGAGGTAGTCGGGGTGCTCCTTCAGGATGCCCCAGCGCTTGTGCTGCGTGAGGAACCACATGCCGTCCGAGAGATAGGGGAAGTTCACCGCGCCGTCGTCGAAGAACTTCATGTGGTTGGGGTCGTCCCAGGTCTTGCCCATGCCGTTCTCGTAGCGCCCGAGGATGCGCTGGTTGATGGCGTCGGCGCTGGTGTTGATGTAGCTCTTCTGGGCCACCGTGTCGGCCATCCTGGCCTTGTTCTGGAGGTTGGCGTCGATCCACTTGCTCGCCTCCATCACGGCCATCATCACGGCGCGGCAGGTGTTGGGATTGACCTTGACGTACTCGGCGCGGGTGCCCAGCACCTTCTCGGGATGGTCCTTCCAGATGTCCTGCGTGGTGATCGCGGTGACGCCGATCTTGTCGATGATCGCGCGCTGGCCCCAGGGCTCGCCCACGCAGAAGCCGTCCATGTTGCCCACGCGCATGTTGGCCACCATCTGCGGTGGCGGCACCACGATCACCTTGGCATCGGCCACCGGGCTGATGCCGGCGGAGGCCAGCCAATAGTTGAGCCACATGGTGTGGGTGCTGGTGGGGAAGGTGCCGGCGAAGGTGTATTCGCGCTTCTCCTTGGCCATGAGCTTGGCGAGCGAGGGCGCGTCGACCGCGCCCTTGTCGGCGAGCGCCTTCGACAGCGTGATGGCCTGGCCGTTGCGGTTCAGGCCCATGAGCACCGCCATGTCCTTCTTCGGACCGCCCACGCCGACGTGCACGCCGTAGACCAGGCCGTAGAGCACATGGGCCATGTCGAGTTCGCCGTTCACGAGCTTGTCGCGCACGCCGGCCCAGCTGGCCTCCTTGCTGGGGACGATCTTCACGCCGTATTTCTTGTCGATGCCCAGCACCGAGGCCATCACCACGCTCGCGCAGTCGGTCAGCGGGATGAAGCCGATCTTCACTTCTTCTTTCTCGGGCTTGTCCGAGCCCTGGGCCCAGACGGCGGCGCGCAGCGCGGGGTCGATGCCCACGGCGCCGATGGCGGCGGCTTGCAGTACGCGGCGGCGGCTGAGGCGGGTTTTCAGCAGGTCGGTCATGGGGGTGGGCTCCGGTTGAAGAACGAACAAAAGGCAAGGTCAAAAACAAAAAAGGCGTCCCGACCGCGCGGGGGCTGCTCGCGAACGAGAGCCCTTGCGGGATGGGGACGCCTTTGTCCGGTTCGGTGGGTGGCACCCGCCGTTGGGTGCCGCCTGCCTGTAGACCACGCAGGTCTGATGTACTCACTTACGCAAACTGCGTGCCAGTGATCGCGGGGTGCGTGGTGCTATCGAAAAAGTAGCCCTGGCGCGCGGTGCGTGCAGGACGGAAGTGCCGCCGGAGTCCATGGCTCGTCGAAGGCCCGTTTTTGTGCGGCGCACCAAGTTGAAACGCTTTCAGCGCGGCGCACGGGCATCGGGCATCGGCAGGTAGTCGGCCATGGCGAGCATCGATTCGGCCACGTCGACCAGCCGGCGCTTCTGGTTCATGGCGGTCTGGCGCAGCATCTTGTGGGCCTCGTCCTCGGAGAGGCGCCGGTGCGCCATCAGGAGGCCCTTGGCGCGCTCGACCACCTTGCGCTCGTTGAGCGAGGCGCGCACGGTCTGCAGTTCGTCGCTCATGGCCTGCAGGCGCTGCGACTGCTCCTGCACCATGTCGAGCACCGAGCGCTCCAGCAGGCGGCCATAGGGGGCGGGGGCCACGGCCTGCGTGCCGGCATCGTCGAAGAAGAGGGCGCCGCCTGACTGCGGCGCCAGCGTATCGACCAGTTCCCGGTAGGCCGCGAGGTCGGTGCGCGCCTGCGCGGTCTTGCGGTTGCACAGGGCGCGCAACTCGTCGGCGAGGCGGTCTTCGACCGTGCGCATGGCGTCGATGCGGCGCGTGCAGCAGTCGAACCAGTTCTGGCTCAACTGGCCGTATTGCGCATCGGGCGCCGCGACCAGCGCGGTGCTGCCGACGCGGCGCAGGCGTTCGAGTTCGGCCATGGTGGCATCGGCCTGGCTCTCGCGCCAGAGCACCAGCACCTGGGCGCTCGAGAAATCGGTGAAGACGTGAAAGCACCGCTCCTGCGATTCGATGAGGTGCAGCCACTGCACGCGCTGCGCCTCGTTGCTGCGGCCCAGCGCCAGCGTGGCGGCACCGAAGGCGCGCTCCTGGCCGGCGAACTCCTTGCCCTGCATGAAGTTGAACATCGCGACCAGGAGGCGCGAGATCTCCGGATCGGTGGCGCCGTCGGCTGCCTCGAACACCACGGCCAGGAGGCCCGCGACGAGCTTGGCGAAGGCCGCGGTCGATTGCGCCGGCGCGAGTTCGAGCGCGCCGATGCGCCCGCGCAGCGCGGGCAGGGCGTCCAGCCCCGGCAGCACCCAGGCGATGCGGCTGAACAGGCGCGCGCTGTTGCCGGCGCTCGCGCGCTGGCGGGCCTCGGTCTCCAGCTGGTCGAAGCCGTTGCGCACCGCCTGCTCGAGCGCCTGGCATTCGGCGATCTGCGGATCGCGCTGGTCGGCAAAGCGCTGGCCGCGCGAGGCGAGGAACACGTTGGACATGCCGCGCTCGCGCTGCAGCGCATGCACCAGCCGGCCGATCAGGCCGACCAGTTCGCTGGTGCGCGCGAGCTGGTCGAGCTCGTCGATTTCGCACTGGCGGGCGGCGATCAGGAAGTGCAGGCCGGATTTCATGGGGAGTGCGGAAGGCGGAAGAGGGAAAGGAACGCACACCGTTGCTGCAACATCCGTGCCTTCGCCCCGTGCCGGGCGCGCGCTTGCCCCTTTGCGGGCGTGCGCCGCAGGCGCCACCTACACTCGCCGGATGCTCTTGTTGGGAATCGAATCATCCTGCGACGAGACCGGCGTGGCGCTGGTCGAGTCGCACGGCGACGCGCTGCCGGTGCTGCTTTCGCACGCGCTGCACAGCCAGATCGCCATGCACCAGGCCTACGGCGGCGTGGTGCCCGAGCTGGCCAGCCGCGACCACATCCGCCGCGTGCTGCCGCTCACCGAAACCGTGATGGCCGAGGCCAAGCGATCGTTGAACGAGATCGACGTGGTGGCCTACACGCGCGGCCCGGGCCTCGCGGGCGCGCTGCTCGTGGGCGCCGGCGTGGCCTGTGCGCTGGGCGTGGCGCTGGGCAAGCCGGTGCTGGGGGTGCATCACCTCGAAGGGCATCTGCTGTCGCCGTTCCTGAGTGCCGATCCGCCTGAATTTCCGTTCGTCGCGCTGCTGGTGTCGGGCGGTCACACGCAACTGATGCGGGTCGATGGCGTGGGGCGCTACGAACTGCTCGGCGAGACCATCGACGACGCGGCGGGCGAGGCCTTCGACAAGAGCGCCAAGCTCATGGGCCTGCCGTACCCGGGCGGCCCGTGGCTCGCGAAGCTGGCCGAAGATGGCAACGCGACGGCGTTCAAGCTGCCGCGGCCGCTGCTGCACAGCGGCGATCTCGATTTTTCGTTCGCGGGCCTCAAGACCGCGGTGCTCACGCAGGCCAAGAAGCTGGGCGACCAGCTCGAGGCGAACAAGGCCGATCTCGCGGCGTCCACGCAGGCGGCGATCGTCGAGGTGCTGCTGAAGAAGTCGCTCGCCGCGCTCGAGCAGACCGGGCTCAAGCGCCTGGTGGTGGCCGGTGGCGTGGGCGCGAACAAGAACCTGCGTGAACAACTCAATGCAGCCTGCGCCAAGCGCCGCGTGCGCGTGCACTACCCCGAGCTGCACCTGTGCACCGACAACGGCGCCATGATCGCCATGGCCGCAGCCATGCGCCTGCAATCGGGCCTGTCCCAGGCCAGCGCGCGCTATGCCTTCGACGTCAAGCCGCGATGGCCCATGGCTTCGCTGGCGGCGGAGGCGCAGCCGCTGCCTGAGACTGCGTAACCGGTTGCAGCGGCGATTGGCGCGCACGCCCCTGCAAGGGCAGGGGCAGCACGTCCAGCACACTGCGCCAGAGCTCGCGCCATTCGGGCCAGTCGTGCCCGCCTTCGGTCGTGAAGACGCGGCCCGGCGGCAGGGCGTCGGCCAGCAGCTTGTGGTTGCCCGCAAAGCGGTCCTTGAGGCCGAAGCCCAGGTACAACGGCGGCAGGTTCCGGGAGGGCTGGGCCTGCAGGTACTCCTGGAAGAAGGGCCAGAGCTTGCGGTCGGGCTCCTCGTCGGGCTGCGGGCCGGTGGGCGCATGCCATGCGCGCAGGCCGCCCGCCTTCTGGATCTCCGCGCCGAGCACGCGGCGCCCGAGGTAGGGCGCGAGAGCGACGATGCCGTCGACCGAGCCCGGCCGCGCCAGCTCGTGGATCAGCGCGCCGAAGCCGCCGATCGAAATGCCCACGAGCCAGATCGAGGTGTAGCCCCGGGCGCGCTGCGGCTCGATGACGTCCGCCTGCAGGCGATCGCTGAGCGTCTGGTCGTAGTAGTAGGAAACGTCGGCATCGACCAGCATCGCGTCGGCCGCCAGGTGGCGCTCGCGCACGGCACTGATGAAGCCATGCTGCTCGAACTCTTCGGGTTTCAGGTACGCGCCCGGCAAGAAGACCAGGAGCGTTTCGGACCGTTCGTTGTCAGTGGCTGACCGCAGGTGCGTGTTCATGGTGCCTTGAGGGGCACCCGGCCCCGCACCGGCACGAAATTCGATGCGCTTGCGAGACGCCCACGAAGAAGAAAGTACTAGAAAAACGTCACATCATGTGACGTTATCCAGCGCTATTGTGAATAAGGTGCTTGTTTAAAGTCAAAAACAAGCCACTACTAACATTTTCCTCTTGTGGGCATAGGTCTGCTTAGTTGATTTGCAACTGCGAGGCCTGGCTCACGGGCACCAGCTTGCCGAGCTTGAGCGTGAGCACGCCGTTCTCCAGCTTGGCTTCGCTCGCCGAAACGTCGATGTCCTGCGGCAGTTCGTAGGCGGCCTTGAACTGGCGCTTGGCTTCGGCCTTGCTGTCGATGCGAACCACGGCGCCTTCGATGCTGATCGCGAGGTCGTCGCGCGAGAGGCCCGGCACGTCCAGCGAAAGGGTCCAGCTCGTGTCGTCCTGCTCCACCAGCGGCGAGCGGCGGGGTGCGGCGAAAGCGTCGTTCACGAAGCGTTCGAACGCGCGGTCTTGCGAGCGGGGAACGAAGCGGGTGGTGCGGATGGTGGGTGCGAAAAACATGATGGAAAAGCTCCTGAATGAACACAATGGGGACAAGGAATGTGTGTCCCTTACACTGCGCGGCCATTCAATCCTGAGTGCCGCTTGACACCTCATCTAGGCGCAGCCGCACGCGTTTCAAGACGATGACTCCCCCCTTTATTTGGCGCCGCCGGGCCTTGAAATTCGCGGCGCTGGCGCTATGCGCGACCCCCTTGGCCGGGCTTGCGCAAAGCCCGGCAGCGCCGCCCGCGCCCATCCGTCTTGCGTTGATCGAAAGCATGAGCGGGCCCTTCGCGAACACGGGCGAGGCGGTGTTCCGCAACCTCTTGTGGGCGGTGGAGCGCGTGAACGCGCGCGGCGGCGTGAAGCTGCCGGGCGGCGCGCGTCCGCTGCAGCTGGACCGCTACGACAGCAAGGGCCAGAACGAGGAAGCGCTCTCCGCGTTGCGCGCTGCCATGGACGACGGCGCGCGCATCGTGCTGCAGGGCAACTCGTCGGCCACCGCGGCGGCGCTGGTCGATGCCGTCGACAAGAACAACGAGCGCGACCCGGCGCGGCGCGTGATCTTCCTGAACTACGCGGCGGTCGATCCGGCGCTGACCAACGAGCGCTGCAGCTTCTGGCACTTTCGCTTCGACGCCCATGCCGACATGCGCGTGGCCGCGCTGATGGACGTGGTGAAGGACGACGCCTCGCTCAAGCGCGCCTACCTGATCGGGCAGGACTACAGCTTCGGCCAGGCGGTGCTGCGAGAGGTGCGCCGGCAGCTGGGCGTGCAGCGGCCCGACGTGGAGATCGTCGGCGACGAACTCCATCCGATGGGCAAGGTGAAGGACTTCGCGCCCTACGCAACCAAGATCCTCGCGAGCGGCGCGCAGGCGGTGTTCACCGGCAACTGGGGCAACGACTTGACGCTGCTCGTGAAGGCCGCGCGCGAGGCCGGATTCAACGGCAGCTTCTATACCTTCTACGGCAACGCGCTCGGCGCGCCCGCGGCCATCGGCGATGCGGGCATCGGCCGCGTGGTGGCGGTGGCCGACTGGCTGCCCAACGTGCAGACCGTGCAGTCGGAGGCTTTCTATCGCGCGTTCCGTGCGCGCTTTCCGAAGCCCGCGGACGACTATGTGCACATGCGGATGCAGTTGCTCGTCGAGTCGCTCGCGCAGGCCGTCGAGCGCGCGGGCAGCGTCGATGCGGTGGCCGTTGCGCGCGCGCTGGAGCAGGCCGACGTGAGCCTGTACGGCCAGCGCGGCCGCATGCGCGCGGCGGACCATCAGTTCCAGCAGCAGCTGGTGGTCGGCGTGATGGACCGGCAGGGC
Source organism: Variovorax sp. AC194 (assembly GCF_979257995.1). Classification (NCBI taxonomy): domain Bacteria; kingdom Pseudomonadati; phylum Pseudomonadota; class Betaproteobacteria; order Burkholderiales; family Comamonadaceae; genus Variovorax; species Variovorax sp. AC194. The sequence goes on from NZ_OZ409823.1 coordinate 2,662,430, forward strand.
AAGCCCGGCGTGCAGTTCGATGTCGAGGGCTCGGGCTACGGCTTTCGCGTGATCAAGACGATCGCCCCGGAGCGCGCCGAGCTGCCGGCATCGTGCAAGATGAAACGGCCCCAATGACACCCCCAATGACACCCCCAATGACACCTCCAGTGACGACCAACAGGACGACAGCCGATGCGTGAAGCCATCCACAACCTCGAAGCCTCCAAGATTCGCGAGGTCGCCAATGCGGGCCTGGGCCGCGACGACGTGCTCGCCTTCTGGTTCGGCGAAAGCGACGAGGTCACGCCCGAGGTGATCCGCCAGGCCGCCATCGAATCGCTGCAGCGCGGCGAGACTTTCTATGCCCACAACCTGGGGCTGCCCGAGCTGCGCGAGGCGATCGCGCGCTACACCAGCGCGCTGCATTCGGCGGTCGATGCCTCGCGCATCGCCGTCACCTCGGGCGGCGTGAGCGCGCTGATGCTGGCGGTGCAGGCGTTGGTCGATGCGGGCGACAACGTGGTCGCAGTGACGCCGGTGTGGCCGAACCTCACGGCGCAGCCGGCGATCATGGGCGCCCATGTGCGCACGGTGCCGCTGGTGCCAGTCGAAGGACAGTGGACGCTCGACCTGCCCGCGCTGCGGGCCGCGGTCACATCGAAGACGAAGCTCCTGATCGTCAACGCGCCCAACAATCCCACCGGCTGGACGATGACGCGCGACGAGCAGCAGGCCGTGCTCGACCATTGCCGCGAGACCGGCACCTGGATCCTCGCCGACGAGGTGTACGAGCGGCTCTATTTCGAACCCTCGCCGAATGGCTGCGCGCCGAGCTTTCTCGACATCTCCAAGCCCGATGACCGGCTGGTCGTGACGCACAGTTTCTCCAAGAGCTTTCTCATGACCGGATGGCGCCTCGGCTGGCTGGTGCTGCCGCCCGCGATGGTCGATGGCATCGGCAAGCTGATCGAGTTCAACACCTCGTGTGCCAGCGTGTTCACGCAGCGCGCGGCCATCGCGGCGATCGCGCACACGGCGGACATCACGCCGCGCGTGGTCGCGCACCTGAAGCTGTGCCGCGACACGCTGGTGCCGCTGCTGGCCGCGGTGCCTGGCGTGCAGGTGGCGCCGGCCAAGGGCGGCATGTACGCCTTCTTCCGGCTCGACGGTTTCGGCGATTCGCTTGACGTGGCCAAGCGCCTGGTGGTCGAGGCGGGCCTCGGGCTCGCGCCCGGCAACGCCTTCGCGCCCGAGGCCCAGGGCTGGCTGCGCTGGTGCTTCGCATCGAAAGACCCGCAGCGGCTGGTGCAGGGCGTGGAGCGCCTGCGCCAGTGGCTGGCCGCACAGCCGCAGCGCAAGGGCTAAGCCGGTCGGACTGCAATTTCATTCAATACGCGGGGCGTGCGGCCCGCGAAGCTCGGCCTTTCTTCGAGAGCGAAAGGTCATGCATGTCGGAACGAATCAAGGGAATGGCGCTGTGCGCGCTGGCGATGGTCACGGTGGGCAGCACGGTGGTGGCCAGCAAGGTGATTGCAGGCGGCCTGCCGCCGTTCACCGCGACGGCGCTGCGGTTCGCGATGGCGCTGCCTGTGTTTCTCCTGCTGCTGCGGGTGACGCGCACGCCGTGGCCGCGGCCCGACCGGCGCGACCTGGCGCTGCTGCTGTGCCAGGCCGGGCTGGGGAGCGTCGGCTACACAGTGCTGCTGATCCTGGGCGTGCGCTGGGCGCCTGCCGCCAGCGCGGGTGTGGTGGCGGGCACGCTGCCGGCTGTCGCGGCGCTGGTGGCGGTGCTGGCGCTGCGCGAGCGGCCGGGGCGCTACCTGATCGGCAGCATCGTGCTGGCGACGGCGGGCGTGCTGGCGATCAGCTGGCCGGGGGAGGGCGCCGCGGGGGACTCGAAATCCCCTGCGGCGATGGTCGGCAACCTGTTGGTGTTGGGCGCGGTCGTTTGCGAGGCGATGTTCATCCTTCTCAACAAGCGTTTACGCGTTCCTGTGCGGCCGCTCGCGCTGTCGACGCTGATGACGGCTTTCGGCCTCCTCCTGTCGCTGGTGCCGGCGCTGTTCGAGCGCGCCTGGGAGCACCCGTTGCCGAACGATGCGCTGGTCGGCGTCGCCTATTACGCGCTGGTGCCGACGGTGCTGGGTTTCGTCCTCTGGTTTGCCGGATCGGCGCGGCTCAAGGGGGCGGAAGCGGCGCTCTTCACGGCGCTCCTGCCGGTTTCTGCGCTGATACTGGCGGCGCTTTGGCTGGACGAAAGTATCAGTCTGGCGCAGGTCGGCGGGGCTGCGTGCGTGCTGGGCGCGGTGGGGCTGGCGTCGCTCGATGGACGGGGTGGGAAACGCCCCGAAAGCCCCCTCAGGCATGCCGAGCTATAATCCCGAGGCTTTGCATGCCGCAAGGCGCACGGTGAGGGCAGTTCCAGCGCTCACCGCAAGTCAAACATCCCGGAACAAGGAAATTCAACATGATCGCAGCCTCCATCAAGGCCGAAGTCGTCAAAGACAACGCCCGCGCCGCCAACGACACTGGCAGCCCCGAAGTGCAAGTCGCACTGCTGACCGCCCGTATCAACGAGCTCACCCCCCACTTCAAGACGCACGCCAAGGACCACCACGGCCGTCGCGGCCTGCTGCGCATGGTGAGCCGCCGCCGCAAGCTCCTGGACTACCTCAAGTCCAAGGACGCCGACCGTTACACCGCGCTGATCGCCAAGCTGGGTCTGCGCAAGTAAACCGAATCGCATGAAAAAACGCCTGGGTTAGTCCGCTAGCTCAGGCGTTTTTTACTTCGCGATCCATTTTCGGAGTGCCAAAACAGAGCGAAGCTGTGTCATTCCAATGAAGTTCTCCCCGAGCTTCGCTGGAATGGCATCGTGTTCTGAGACAGCCTCCGCCCCTTGCGAGCCCTGTGTGGTTCGCTACTAAAACAGGAGCAAACATGAGCCTCTTCAACAAAGTCACCAAGTCCTTCCAATGGGGCGACAAGACCGTTGTCATGGAAACGGGCGAAGTCGCCCGCCAGGCCAATGGCGCCGTGCTGGTCGACATCGACGGCACCGTGATCCTGGCGACCGTGGTCGCCTCCAAGTCCGCCAAGCCGGGCCAGGACTTCTTCCCGCTGACCGTCGACTACATCGAGAAGACCTACGCCGCGGGCAAGATCCCCGGCAGCTTCTTCAAGCGCGAAGCCAAGCCCAGCGAACACGAAACGCTGACCAGCCGCCTGATCGACCGTCCGATCCGCCCGCTGTTCCCCGAAGGCTTCCTGAACGAAGTGCACGTGGTCATCCATACCGTGTCGCTGAACCCCGAAGTCGACGCCGACATCGCAGCCATGATCGGCGTGAGCGCCGCGCTGTCGATCTCCGGCATCCCGTTCAGCGGTCCGATCGGTGCCGCCCGCGTGGGCTACATCAACGGCCAGTACGTGCTGAATCCGGGCCAGACCGCCCGCAAGGATTCGCAGATGGACCTCGTCGTCGCCGGCACGCAAGCCGCCGTGCTGATGGTCGAGTCCGAAGCCCAGCAACTGAGCGAAGAAATCATGCTCGGCGGCGTGGTGTTCGGCCACGAACAGGCCGGCATCGCGATCAACGCGATCCATGACCTCGTGCGCGACGCCGGCAAGCCCGTGTGGGACTGGCAGGCACCGGCCGAAGACGAAGCCTTCGTCGCCAAGGTCAAGGGCCTGGCCGAAGAAAAGCTGCGCGCCGTTTATCAGATCCGCAGCAAGCAGGCCCGCACGCAAGCCCTGCGCGAAGCCAACGCCAGCGTCATGAGCACGCTCAAGGAAAGCGGCGAGCCCTTCGACGCCGGCAAGGTCAACGACCTGCTGTTCGCCATCGAATCGAAGATCGTGCGCAGCCAGATCCTGTCGGGCGAACCCCGCATCGACGGCCGCGACACGCGCACCGTGCGCCCCATCGAGATCCGCAATTCCGTGCTGCCCCGCACCCACGGCTCGGCCCTGTTCACGCGCGGCGAAACGCAGGCGCTGGTCATCACCACGCTCGGCACCGAACGCGACGCGCAGCGCATCGACGCGCTGGCCGGCGAGTACGAAGACCGCTTCCTGTTCCACTACAACATGCCTCCCTTCGCCACCGGTGAAGTGGGCCGCATGGGCTCGACCAAGCGCCGCGAAATCGGCCACGGCCGCCTGGCAAAGCGCGCGCTCGTCGCCGTGCTGCCGACCAAGGAAGAATTCCCGTACACCGTGCGCGTGGTCTCGGAAATCACCGAGTCGAACGGCTCCTCGTCGATGGCTTCGGTCTGCGGCGGCTGCCTCTCGATGATGGACGCGGGCGTGCCGATGAAGGCGCACGTGGCCGGCATCGCCATGGGCCTGATCAAGGAAGACAACCGCTTCGCCGTGCTGACCGACATCCTGGGCGACGAAGATCACCTGGGCGACATGGACTTCAAGGTGGCCGGCACGACCAACGGCATCACCGCGCTGCAGATGGACATCAAGATCCAGGGCATCACCAAGGAAATCATGCAGGTCGCACTGGCGCAGGCCAAGGAAGCGCGCATGCATATCCTGGGCAAGATGCAGGAAGCCATGGGCGAGGCCAAGGCCGAAGTCTCCAGCTTCGCACCGCGCCTGACCACGCTGAAGATCAACCCCGAGAAGATCCGCGACGTGATCGGCAAGGGCGGCTCGGTCATCCGCGGCCTGCAGGAAGAAACCGGCACGACGATCAACATCGACGAAGACGGCACCATCACCATCGCCTCGACCGATCCGGAAAAGGCCGAGTTCGCCAAGAAGCGCATCGAGCAGATCACCGCCGAAGTCGAAATCGGCAAGGTCTACGAAGGCCCGGTCACCAAGATCCTGGACTTCGGCGCGCTCATCAACCTGCTGCCCGGCAAGGACGGCCTGCTGCACATCAGCCAGATCGCGCACGAACGCGTCGAGAAGGTGACCGACTATCTGAGCGAAGGCCAGATCGTGAAGGTCAAGGTCCTGGAGACCGACGAGAAGGGCCGCGTCAAGCTGTCCATGAAGGCCCTGACCGAGCGTCCGGCCGGCATGGAGTACAGCGAGCGCCCGCCGCGTGAAGACCGTGGTGACCGCGGCGATCGTGGTGGCGAGCGCCGTGAGCGTTCGGACCGTGGCGATCGCGGCGGCGACCGTGGTGGTGATCGTGGCGAGCGCGCACCGCGCTTCAACGACCAGCAGCAGCAACCGCGCAACGACCAGCAGCAGGCTCCGGCCGGCGAGCAGTCGCAAGCACCGCGCGAGCCTCAGGAGTAAGAAGGGCGCAACGGCAGCAAACCTGCCGTTGCTATCTTTTGAACAGCTAGCTGCGCCCCACCTGCGGGCGTTGGAGGCCGAAAGACCATGAAAGCCATTGAAATCACTTCGTACGGCGCCCCTGAGGTGCTGCGCGTGGCCGATCGTCCCGATCCGGTGGCGGGCGTGGGCGAATTGCTGATTCGCGTCGCAGCCAGCGGGGTGAATCGCCCCGACGTGCTGCAGCGCATGGGCCACTATCCGGTGCCGCCGGGCGCCTCCGACCTGCCGGGCCTCGAAGTGGCCGGCGAGATCGTCTCGGGCGACGCCGCGGCGCTGGCCGAGGCGGGCTTCAAGATCGGTGACCGCGTCTGCGCGCTGATCGCCGGTGGCGGCTATGCCCAGCTGTGCGTGGCGCCCGTGGCGCAGTGCCTGCCGGTGCCCAAGGGCTGGAGCGATGCCGACGCGGCTTCGCTCCCCGAGACCTTCTTCACCGTCTGGAGCAACGTGTTCGAGCGCGGCCGCCTGCAAAAGGGCGAGACGCTCCTGATCCAGGGCGGCTCCAGCGGCATCGGCGTCACGGCGATCCAGATCGCCAAGGCGCTGGGCGCGACGGTGATCGTCACGGCCGGCAGCGACGGCAAGTGCGAAGCCTGCAAGAAGCTGGGTGCCGACCACGCCATCAACTACCGCACGAGCGACTTCGTCGAAGAGGCGAAGAAGCTCACCGGTGGCAAGGGCGTGGACGTGATCCTGGACATGGTGGCCGGCGACTACGTGGCGCGCGAGATCGAGTGCCTGGCCGAAGACGGCCGGCTCGTGATCATCGCGGTGCAAGGCGGCGTGAAAGCCCAGATCAATGCGGGCCTCGTGCTGCGCAGGCGCCTCACGATCACCGGCTCGACGCTGCGGCCGCGGCCGGTGGCGTTCAAGGGTGCGATCGCCAAGGCATTGCGCGAGAAGGTCTGGCCGCTGCTCGAAAGCGGCGCGATCAAGCCCGTGATCCACAGCACTTTTGTGGCGGCGGGTGAACCCGATGGCACGACGAGTGGTGCGGCCCAGGCTCACAGGCTCATGGAATCGAACCAGCACATCGGCAAGATCGTGCTGACATGGTGACAACGAACAACGCGATGACAACCAAGAAGAAACTGATCGCCGGCAACTGGAAGATGAATGGCGGCCTGGCCGCCAACGAGGCGCTGGTGAAGGCTCTGCAGCAAGGCCTGGCGGCAAGCCCGGCCGCTTGCGATGTCGCGCTGTGCGCGCCGGCGCCGTACTTCGCCCAGCTGCAATCGCTGCTGGCGGGCTCGCCGTCGCTGGCGCTCGGTGCGCAGGACGTTTCGGCGCATCCGCAAGGCGCGTTCACCGGCGAGCAGTCGGCGGCGATGTTGAAGGATTTCGGCGTGCGCTATGCCATCGTCGGTCACTCCGAGCGTCGGCAGTACCACGGCGAAACCGACGAGACGGTGGCGGCGAAGGCGGCCGCGGCTCTGGCGAACGGCATCACGCCGATCGTCTGCGTCGGCGAAACGCTGGCCGAGCGCGAAGCAGGGCAGACCGAAGAAGTCGTCAAGCGCCAGCTGGCCGCGGTGATCCATGTGAATGGCCACTGCATCAGCGAAATCGTCGTGGCCTACGAGCCCGTCTGGGCCATCGGCACCGGCAAGACGGCAACGCCCGAACAGGCGCAGGCGGTGCATGCCGTGCTGCGTGCGCAACTGCACCATGCCGCGAGCGAGCACGCTGCCGGTATCTGCATTCTTTACGGCGGCAGCATGAACGCGGCCAATGCCGCCGAACTGCTGGCGCAGGCCGACATCGACGGCGGCCTCATCGGCGGCGCGTCCCTCAAGGCCCCCGACTTTCTGCAGATCATTTCTGCCGCTGCGCGCTGAACGCGCAACGGCTGTCATCAATTAGGAGTAAGAACGAATGAACGTGGTCCTCAACCTTCTGGTCGGCGTGCAAATGCTGGCGGCCCTGGCGATGATCGGCCTGATCCTGATCCAGCACGGCAAGGGCGCCGACATGGGCGCCGCCTTCGGCAGCGGCAGTGCCGGCAGCCTGTTCGGTGCCAGCGGCAGCGCGAACTTCCTCTCGCGCACCACGGCCGTGCTGGCCGCGGTGTTCTTCGCATGCACGCTGCTGCTCGCGTACTTCAGCCACGCCCGTCCTGTGGGCGGCGGCAGTCTTCTGGAGCGTGCGGCCGTGGGCGCACCCGCTGCGCCGGCCACGCCGGCATCCGGCGCCGCAGGCGAAATCCCTGGCGCGGGCGCTCCGAGCGCACCGGCTTCGGCACCTGCCGCACCCGTTTCGGGCGCCGGTCAGATTCCGAACAAGTAATCCAGTCGTTTTCATGCAGTCGTCGGCGAGAAACGGCTGTATTTCAGGGTAAACTCTAAAGCTGTTCAGAAAGCCAAATGCCTTAACCGGTACCTCATGCCATCTGAACAGCAAAAACCGCGGTCGTGGTGAAATTGGTAGACACGCTATCTTGAGGGGGTAGTGGCGAAAGCTGTGCGAGTTCGAGTCTCGCCGACCGCACCAAATCTCATCGGCAGAAAACCTCATCCAGAGGTTCTTCTTGCCGGTGGCAAGCGGTGAAAATTTCTCGATGAACCTCGATTCCTACCTTCCCGTCCTTTTGTTCATTTTGGTCGGAGTCGGCGTAGGCGTCGCCCCCCAAGTCATCGGATACATCCTCGGCCCCAACCGGCCAGACGCTGCGAAGAACGCTCCCTACGAGTGTGGCTTCGAAGCCTTCGAGGATGCGCGCATGAAATTCGACGTGCGCTATTACCTCGTTGCCATTCTCTTCATCCTGTTCGATCTCGAAATTGCCTTTCTCTTCCCGTGGGCCATTGCGCTCAAGGAGATCGGTGCTGTCGGCTTCTGGGCCATGATGATCTTTCTCGCCATCCTCGTCGTAGGTTTCATCTACGAGTGGAAAAAAGGCGCGCTCGACTGGGAATGACAAGGAATCACGATGGCCATTGAAGGCGTTCTCAAAGAAGGTTTCGTCACCACCACCTACGACTCGGTGGTGAATTGGGCGAAGACCGGATCTCTCTGGCCGATGACGTTCGGCCTCGCATGCTGTGCGGTCGAAATGATGCACGCGGGCGCGGCCCGCTACGACATCGACCGTTTCGGCATGCTGTTCCGTCCAAGCCCGCGCCAGTCCGATCTGATGATCGTGGCCGGCACGCTGTGCAACAAGATGGCGCCGGCGCTGCGCAAGGTCTACGACCAGATGCCCGAGCCGCGCTGGGTGCTCTCGATGGGCTCGTGCGCGAACGGCGGTGGCTACTACCACTACAGCTATTCGGTCGTGCGCGGCTGCGACCGCATCGTGCCGGTCGACGTCTACGTTCCGGGTTGCCCGCCCACCGCCGAGGCATTGCTCTACGGCGTGATCCAGCTGCAGCAGAAGATTCGCCGCACCAACACCATTGCCCGCGCCTGAGAGATTGCCGACGATGACTGACTTTGCAATTTCGCCGGAGGTGCTGCGCGCCACCATCACCGAGACGCTCGGCGCCAAGGCCAAGAGCGTGACGCTCGCGCTGGGCGAGGTGACTGTCGTGGTGAGCGCCGCCGACTACATCGACGTGGCCACGCTGCTGCGCGATGCGCCCGGCTGCCGCTTCGAGCAACTGATCGACCTCTGCGGCATGGACTACTCCGACTACCGCGAAGGCGAGTGGCAGGGCGAGCGCTTCTGCGTCGTCTCGCACTTGCTGTCTGTCACGCTCAACCAGCGCGTGCGCCTGAAGGTGTTCGCGCCCCACGAAGACCTGCCCGTGGTCGACTCGCTCCAGCCCGTCTGGAGTGCTGCCACCTGGTTCGAGCGCGAAGCGTTCGACCTCTACGGCATCGTGTTCGACGGCCACGACGACCTGCGCCGCATCCTGACCGACTACGGTTTCATCGGCCATCCGTTCCGCAAGGACTTCCCGGTGTCGGGTCACGTCGAAATGCGTTACGACGAAGAACAAAAGCGCGTCGTGTACCAGCCGGTATCGATCGAGCCGCGGGAAATCACGCCACGCGTGATCCGTGAAGACAACTACGGCGGCGGTTTGCACTGATATGGCCGAAATCAAGAACTACACCCTCAACTTCGGCCCCCAGCATCCGGCCGCGCACGGCGTGCTGCGCCTGGTGCTCGAGCTCGACGGCGAAGTGATCCAGCGCGCCGACCCGCACATCGGTCTCCTGCACCGCGCGACCGAGAAGCTCGCCGAATCGCGCACCTTCATCCAGTCGCTGCCCTACATGGACCGCCTCGACTACGTGTCGATGATGTCCAACGAGCACGCCTACTGCCTGGCCATCGAGCGGATGATGGGCCTGGACGTGCCGATCCGCGCGCAGTACATCCGCGTGATGTTCGCCGAGATCACCCGTCTCCTGAACCACCTTCTGTGGCTCGGCGCGCACGGTCTGGACTGCGGCGCGATGAACATGCTCATCTACTGCTTCCGCGAGCGCGAAGACCTGTTCGACATGTACGAGGCCGTCTCCGGCGCGCGCATGCACGCGGCGTACTTCCGTCCGGGTGGCGTGTACCGCGACCTGCCGGACGCGATGCCGCAGTACAAGGTCAGCAAGATCAAGAACGCGAAGGCCATCGAGCGCCTGAACGAGAACCGCCAGGGTTCTCTCCTCGACTTCGTGGACGACTTCTGCAAGCGCTTCCCGAAGATGGTCGACGAGTACGAGACGCTGCTCACCGACAACCGCATCTGGAAGCAGCGCACCGTGGGCATCGGCGTCGTGACGCCGGAGCGCGCGCTGAACCTGGGCTTCACCGGCCCGATGCTGCGCGGCTCGGGCATCGAATGGGACCTGCGCAAGAAGCAGCCCTACGACGTCTACGACCAGATGCAGTTCGACGTGCCCGTGGGCAAGACCGGCGACTGCTACGACCGCTACCTCGTGCGCGTCGAAGAGATGCGCCAGGCCAACAAGATCATCCAGCAGTGCTCGGCATGGCTGCGCGCCAATCCCGGCCCGGTGATCACCGACAACCACAAGGTCGCCGCGCCCGCGCGCGAATCGATGAAGGCGAACATGGAGGAGCTGATCCACCATTTCAAGCTTTTCACCGAAGGCTTCCACGTGCCCGAAGGCGAGGCCTATGCCGCCGTCGAGCATCCGAAGGGCGAGTTCGGCATCTACCTCGTGAGCGACGGCGCCAACAAGCCCTACCGCCTGAAGATCCGCGCCCCCGGCTTCCCGCACCTCGCCGCCCTCGACGAAATGTCGCGCGGTCACATGATCGCCGACGCTGTCGCGGTGATCGGCACGATGGACATCGTGTTCGGCGAAATCGACAGGTGAGAAAGAGCGAATGACGACTTCCTCAACCCATCACCACGACGCGGCCCCTTCGGCGCCGCTGACGGCCGACGTCCTCGAGCGCTTTGCGCGCGAAGTCGCCAAGTACCCCGAGGCCGGCAAGGCCTCCGCCGTGATGGCGTGCCTGGCCATCGTCCAGCAGGGCGAAGGCTACATCAGCATGCAGCGCGAGCGCGAGATCGCCGACTACCTCGGCATGGCGCCCATCGCCGTGCACGAGGTGACGACCTTCTACAACATGTACAACCAGCACCCGGTGGGCAAGTTCAAGCTCAACGTGTGCACCAACCTGCCGTGCCAGCTGCGTGACGGCGTCACCGCGCTCGTTCACCTCGAGAAGAAGCTGGGCATCAAGATGGGCGAGACGACCGACGACGGTTTGTTCACGCTGCAGCAGAGCGAGTGCCTGGGCGCCTGCGCCGACTCGCCCGTGATGCTGGTCAACGACCGCACCATGTGCAGCTTCATGAGCAACGAGAAGCTCGACCAGCTCATCGAGGGCCTGCGTGGCTCGACCAAAGGGGAGGCCGCGTAATGTCACCCGAGCAAGTACTCCAGCAGTTCCAGGCGACGGGCGTGCAGACCTGTTTCCATGACCGCCACATCGAGCCGCAGATCTACGCGGGCCTGAATGGCACCAACTGGCGCCTGGCCGACTACGAAGCGCGCGGCGGCTACAAGGCGCTGCGCAAGATCCTCACCGAGGGCCTCACGCCCGACCAAGTGATCGCCGAAGTGAAGGCCTCGGGCCTTCGCGGCCGCGGCGGCGCGGGTTTCCCGACGGGCCTGAAGTGGAGCTTCATGCCCCGCCAGTTCCCGGGCCAGAAGTACCTCGTCTGCAACTCCGACGAAGGCGAGCCGGGCACGTGCAAGGACCGCGACATCCTGCAGTTCAACCCGCACATCGTGATCGAAGGCATGGCCATCGCCGCCTATGCGATGGGCATCAGCGTGGGCTACAACTACATCCACGGCGAGATCTTCCAGAGCTACGACCGCTTCGAGGAAGCCCTCGAAGAGGCGCGCGCGGCCGGCTACCTCGGCGACGCGATCATGGGCAGCACGTACAACTTCCAGTTGCACGCGGCCCACGGCTTCGGCGCCTACATCTGCGGCGAGGAAACCGCGCTGCTCGAATCGCTCGAAGGCAAGAAGGGCCAGCCGCGCTTCAAGCCGCCGTTCCCGGCGAGCTTCGGCCTGTACGGCAAGCCCACCACGATCAACAACACCGAGACCTTCGCGGCGGTGCCCTGGATCATCAACAACGGCGGTCCGGCCTACCTCGAATGCGGCAAGCCGAACAACGGCGGCACCAAGATCTATTCGGTCAGCGGTGACGTCGAGCTGCCCGGCAACTACGAAGTGCCCATGGGCACGCCGTTCTCCAAGCTGCTGGAACTGTGCGGCGGCGTGCGCAAGGGCCGCACGCTCAAGGCGGTGATCCCCGGCGGATCGTCCTCGCCGGTGCTGCCCGCCGACATCATGATGGCCTGCACCATGGACTACGACTCCATCGCCAAGGCCGGTTCCATGCTGGGCTCGGGCGCGGTGATCGTCATGGACGACAGCCGCTCGATGGTCGAGTCGCTCAAGCGCCTGTCGTACTTCTACATGCACGAGTCCTGCGGCCAGTGCACGCCGTGCCGCGAAGGCACGGGCTGGCTCTACCGCGTGGTGGACCGCATCCACAACGGGCAGGGCAAGGCGACCGACATGGACCTCTTGAACTCCGTGGCAGACAACATCCAGGGCCGCACCATCTGCGCCCTCGGCGATGCGGCGGCGATGCCGGTGCGCGCCATGATCAAGCACTTCCGTCACGAATTCGAGGCCTTGATCCCGGGCTATGTCCCGAAGGCGCCCGTCCAGGCCTGAGCGCGAGAAGAAACATACTCATGATCGAAATCGAACTCGACGGCAAGAAGGTCGAAGTGACCGAAGGCAGCATGGTGATGCATGCGGCCGACAAGGCGGGCACCTACATCCCGCACTTCTGCTATCACAAGAAACTCAGCATCGCGGCCAACTGCCGCATGTGCCTGGTCGACGTGGAGAAGGCGCCCAAGCCGATGCCGGCCTGCGCCACACCCGTCACACAGGGCATGATCGTTCGCACCAAGAGCGAGAAGGCCATCAAGGCGCAGCAGTCGGTCATGGAGTTCCTCCTGATCAACCACCCGCTGGATTGCCCCATCTGCGACCAGGGCGGCGAATGCCAGCTGCAGGACCTGGCCGTCGGCTACGGCGGCTCTTCTTCGCGCTACGAAGAAGAAAAGCGCGTCGTCTTCCACAAGGACGTCGGCCCGCTCATCAGCATGGAAGAGATGAGCCGCTGCATCCATTGCACGCGGTGCGTCCGCTTCGGCCAGGAAGTGGCCGGCGTGATGGAGCTGGGCATGACCCAGCGCGGCGAGCACTCCGAAATCGAGACCTTCCTCGGCGACTCGGTTGACTCCGAACTCTCGGGCAACATGATCGACATCTGCCCGGTCGGCGCGCTCACGAGCAAGCCGTTCCGCTACAGCGCCCGCACCTGGGAACTGTCGCGCCGCAAGTCGGTGAGCCCGCACGACTCCACCGGCTCGAACCTGATCGTGCAGGTCAAGAACAACCGCGTGATGCGCGTGGTGCCTCTGGAGAACGAAGACGTCAACGAATGCTGGATCGCCGACCGCGACCGCTTCTCGTACGAAGCCCTCAACGGCCCCGAACGCCTGACGCAGCCCATGCTCAAGCAGGGCGGCCAATGGCAGCAGGTCGACTGGCAGACCGCGCTCGAATACGTGGCCAATGGCCTGAAGCAGATCAAGACCGACCACGGCGCGCAAAGCATCGGCACGCTGGTGAGCCCGCACAGCACGCTCGAAGAGCTGCAGCTCGCCGCCATGCTCACGCGTGAACTGGGCAGCGACAACATCGATTACCGCCTCCGCAACGCGGAATTCACGGCGTTCGAAGGCGTGCGCTGGCTCGGCACCTCGATCGCTTCCCTGACGCAAGTGCAGCGCGCGCTGGTCGTCGGCTCGAACCTGCGCAAGGACCATCCGCTGTTTGCGCAGCGCATCCGCCAGGCCGTGCGCAAGGGCGCCGCGCTGTCGGTGATCACCTCGGCCGACCTGATGGCCGACCGCGAGGCGTGGGCCATCACCGCCGCGCAGTCGACCATCGTCGACGCGGGCCAATGGGTCGAGGCGCTGGCCGCGGTCGCCGCCGCCATCGGCAAGACCAATGGTGCCACCGCACCTCTGGCACCGAAGAACGAACCCGATGCCGCCGCGCAAGCCATCGCAGCGTCGCTGCTGGGCGGCGAACGCAAGGTCATCCTGCTCGGCAATGCCGCCGCCCACCACGCGCAAGCCAGCAGCCTGCTGGCCCTTGCGAACTGGATCGGCGCACAGACCGGCGCGACCGTCGGCTACCTGACCGAAGCCGCCAACACCGTGGGCGCGCAACTCGTAGGCGCCTATCCGAAGAACGGCGGCCTCGATGCCGGCCGCATGCTCGCCGCGGGCTCCGGCCTCAAGGCCGTGCTGCTGCTGAACACCGAACCGGTGTTCGATTCGGCCGCCGGTGCCGCCGCTGCCGATGTCGTCGGCAACGCGCAGATGGTCGTCACGCTGAGTCCCTTCAAGGCCAACCTCGAATTCAGCGACGTGCTGCTGCCGATCGCCCCGTTCACCGAAACCCCCGGCACCTTCGTCAATGCCGAAGGCCGCCTGCAAGCTTTCCATGCCGTCGTGAAGCCGCAAGGCGAAGCGCGTCCGGCGTGGAAGGTGCTGCGCGTGCTGGCCAACCTGCTGGGCCTGCCCGGCTTCGCGTTCGAATCGACCGCCGACGTGCTCAAGATGGTGGGCGAGGGCGGTGCGCTTCCGGCCAACGCCCTGAACAATGCAACGGCCGCGAACGCCGTCGCCTCCAACGGCGCCGCACCGGCACCTGTGGTCGCGAGCATCTATCAGCTCGACTCCATCGTGCGCCGCGCCCCGTCGCTGCAACTGACGGCCGATGCACGCAACGCATCGAACGCACCGGTCGCATCGGGTCAGGCCGAGGAGGCATTGGCATGATCGACACCATTCATGGCTTCGGCCAGGGGCTGATCGGCGCAGGCTGGTGGACGGCAGTGGCATGGCCCGTGATCTGGACGCTGATCAAGATCATCGTGGTCGTGATCCCGCTGATGCTGGCCGTGGCCTACCTCACGCTGTGGGAGCGCAAGGCCATCGGCTTCACGCAGATCCGCGTGGGCCCGAACCGCATCGGACCGATGGGCCTGCTACAGCCGATTGCCGACGCGCTCAAGCTGATGACCAAGGAAATCATCATTCCGACGGTCGCCAACAAGGGCCTGTTCCTGCTGGGCCCGATCATGACCATCATGCCGGCGCTCGCCGCATGGGCCGTGATTCCCTTCGGCCCCGACGTGGCGCTGGCCAACATCAATGCCGGTCTCCTGTTCGTGATGGCCATCACCTCGCTCGAGGTGTACGGCGTGATCATCGCCGGCTGGGCATCGAACTCGAAGTACGCGTTCCTGGGCGCACTGCGCGCCTCGGCACAGATGGTGAGCTACGAAATCGCGATGGGCTTCTGCTTCGTCGTGGTGCTGATGGTCACCGGCAGTCTGAACATGAGCGAGATCGTGAATGTGCAGGGCAAGGGCATCTTCGCCAACATGGGCGTGGGCTTCCTGTCGTGGAACTGGCTGCCGCTGCTGCCGATCTTCGTCGTCTACTTCATCTCGGGCCTGGCCGAAACCAACCGCCATCCGTTCGACGTGGTGGAAGGCGAATCGGAAATCGTCGCCGGCCACATGATCGAGTACTCGGGCATGAGCTTCGCGATGTTCTTCCTGGCCGAGTACGCCAACATGTGGCTGGTCTCGATCCTGACCGTGGTGCTGTTCCTGGGCGGCTGGCTGCCACCGTTCGAGTTCCTCAGCTTCATCCCTGGCTGGATCTGGCTCGGTGCCAAGACCTTCTGCGTGGTCACCATGTTCCTGTGGGTGCGCTCGACGTTCCCGCGCTTCCGTTATGACCAGATCATGCGTCTGGGCTGGAAGATCTTCATTCCCGTCACCCTGGTGTGGCTGGTCGTGGTCGGTGGCTGGATGCAGACGCCGTTCAACATCTGGAAATAACTGGAAGCGCCAATATCATGACTGCTGCGCAATCCGCCAGCGCGCTCGCGCGCCCTTCCAAGCTGGCTTCCGCACCGTTCTCGCTCAAGGATTTTTTGGGCAGCTTCATGCTGTTCGAACTGTTCAAGGGCCTGGCGATCACGGGCAAGTACGCCTTCGCCCGCAAGATCACGGTTCAGTTCCCCGAAGAGAAGACACCGCTGTCGCCGCGTTTTCGCGGCCTGCACGCGCTGCGCCGCTATGAAAACGGCGAGGAGCGCTGCATCGCCTGCAAGCTCTGCGAAGCCGTCTGCCCGGCGCTGGCGATCACCATTGAATCGGATGTGCGCGACGACGGCTCGCGCCGCACCACGCGCTACGACATCGACCTGACCAAGTGCATCTTCTGCGGCTTCTGCGAAGAGAGCTGCCCGGTCGACTCGATCGTGGAGACCCACATCTTCGAATACCACGGCGAAAAGCGCGGCGACCTGTACTTCACCAAGGACATGCTGCTGGCCGTGGGCGACCGCTACGAAAAAGAAATTGCAGCGAACAAGGCGGCCGACGCCAAGTACCGCTGATCCGTCCAGCCCGAAACCCGTACCCACCCGAATTCCAATGGACGTCAAGACCGGTCTGTTCTATCTGTTTGCCGTGGTGCTGCTTTTTGCAGCCTTCCGCGTCATCACCGCCCGCAATCCCGTGTACGCCGCGCTGTACCTGGTGCTGGCTTTCTTCCAGGCTTCGGCCATCTGGTTGCTGCTGCGCGCCGAGTTCCTCGCGATCTCGCTCGTGCTGGTGTACGTCGGCGCCGTGATGGTGCTGTTCCTCTTCGTCGTGATGATGCTGGACATCAACGTCGACAGCTTGCGACAGGGCTTCTGGAAGCACTTCCCGCTCGCGGCCGGCGTGGGCGCGCTGATCGCGCTCGAAATGGCGGCCGTGCTCATGGGCGGCTTTCGCCTGGGCGAAGCGCCGCGGGCCATGGCGGTCACCTCTCCCAACACCTCGAACACGATGGAGCTGGGCAAGCTGCTCTATTCCGAGTACCTCTACCCGCTGGAAATCGCCGCGGTCATCCTGCTCGTGGCCATCGTGGCCGCCATTGCACTGACGCTGCGCACCCGCAAGGACAGCAAGTACACCAACCCGTCGGACCAGGTGCGCGTGAAGGCGCGCGACCGCGTGCGCATCGTGCAGATGCCGGTGACGCGTGCAGCCGAACCCGTGGTGGAAGCACCGCCCGTTGAAGCGGCAAAGGAAAACAAGGCATGACGCTCACGCTCGGACACTTTCTCTCGCTCGGCGCGATGCTCTTCGCGCTGTCGGTGATCGGCATCTTCCTGAACCGCAAGAACCTGATCGTGCTGCTGATGGCCATCGAGCTGATGCTGCTGGCGGTCAACATGAACTTCGTGGCCTTCTCGCACTACCTGGGCGACATGCACGGCCAGATCTTCGTGTTCTTCATCCTGACGGTGGCCGCGGCCGAGTCGGCGATCGGTCTCGCGTTGCTGGTGCTGTTGTTCCGCAACAAGTCCAACATCAACGTCGACGAGCTCAACTCGCTCAAGGGTTGAAATCAACATGAGCGCAACCCTTTCCGCATCCACCCTGCTGGCCGTGCCGCTGGCACCCCTGGTCGGCGCTGCCGTCGCAGGCCTTTTCGGCACCAAGTTCGGCGGCAATCACATCGGCCGCAAGGTCACGCATTCGCTGACGATCCTGGGCGTGCTGGTCGCCTTCATCATCTCGGCCATGACGCTCAAGAGCGTGGTGGTCGACGGTGCCCGCTTCAACGCGACGCTCTACGAGTGGATGATCGTCGGCGGCCTGAAGATGGAAGTCGGCTTCCTGGTCGACGGCCTCACGGCCATGATGATGTGCGTGGTGACCTTCGTGTCGCTGATGGTGCACATCTACACCATCGGCTACATGGAAGAAGACGACGGCTACAACCGCTTCTTCTCGTACATATCGCTGTTCACCTTCTCGATGCTGATGCTCGTCATGAGCAACAACATGCTCCAGCTGTTCTTCGGCTGGGAAGCGGTGGGCCTGGTGTCGTACCTGCTGATCGGCTTTTGGTTCAACAAGCCCACGGCGATCTTCGCGAACATGAAGGCCTTCCTGGTCAACCGCGTGGGCGACTTCGGCTTCATCCTGGGCATCGGCCTCATTGCCGCCTACGCCGGCACGCTGAACTACGGCGAAGCCTTCGCCAAGGCCAACACGCTGGCCGGCATCACCTTCCCGGGCACCGAGTGGATGCTGATCACCGTGATCTGCATTTGTCTCTTCATCGGCGCGATGGGCAAGAGCGCGCAGTTCCCGCTGCACGTGTGGCTGCCCGATTCGATGGAAGGCCCGACGCCCATCTCCGCGCTGATCCACGCGGCCACGATGGTGACCGCCGGCATCTTCATGGTGGCGCGCATGTCGCCGCTGTTCGAGCTGAGCGACACGGCCCTGAGCTTCATCCTCGTGATCGGCGCCATCACGGCGCTCTTCATGGGGTTCCTCGGCATCATCCAGAACGACATCAAGCGCGTGGTCGCGTACTCCACGCTCTCGCAGCTGGGCTACATGACGGTGGCGCTCGGTGCCTCGGCCTACTCGGTCGCGGTGTTCCACCTGATGACGCACGCGTTCTTCAAGGCGCTGCTGTTCCTCGGCGCGGGCTCGGTGATCATCGGCATGCACCACAACCAGGACATCCGATGGATGGGCGGCGTGCGCAAGTACATGCCGATCACCTGGATCACGTCGCTGCTGGGTTCGCTCGCGCTGATCGGAACGCCGTTCTTCGCTGGCTTCTACTCGAAGGACAGCATCATCGAAGCGGTGCACGAGAGTCACCTGTGGGGCGCGAACTTCGCCTACTACGCGGTGCTGGCGGGCGTGTTCATCACGGCGTTCTATTCGTTCCGCATGTACTTCCTGGTCTTCCACGGCAAGGAACGCTACGACCAGAACCCCGATGCGCACCATGACGACCACGCGCACGATGCGCACGGCGATCACGGCCACGGCCATGACGCCCACAAGCCGCACGAATCGCCCTGGGTGGTCTGGCTGCCGCTGGTGCTGCTGGCCATCCCCTCGGTGGTGATCGGCTTCATGACGATCGAGCCGATGCTCTTCGGCGAGTTCTTCAAGCAGGCGATCTTCGTGGACGGTACCAGGCACCACGCCATGAAGGAACTGGAAGAAGCCTTCCACGGCCCCGTCGCCATGGCGATCCACGGCCTGCAGGCCGCGCCGTTCTGGCTGGCGCTGGCGGGTGTGGTGCTGTCGTACTACATGTACATGATCAACCCGGCGCTGCCGGCCGCGATCAAGCGCGCCTGCGAGCCGATCTACCGCCTGCTCGAGAACAAGTACTACCTCGACTGGATCAACGAGAACATCATCGCCCGCGGTGCGCGCGCGCTCGGTACCGGCCTCTGGAAGGGCGGCGACCAGGCCCTGATCGACGGTGCCGTGGTCAATGGTTCGTGGAAAGTGATCGGCCGTGTCTCCAGCGTGGTGCGCTGGGTGCAGTCGGGCTACATCTATCACTATGCCTTCGCGATGCTGCTCGGCATCTTCATCCTGATGACGTACTTCGTCTGGTTCAAACGCTGAGCCCGAACGCTGGAGAAAAAGAAAAATGGGTTTGTTGAGCCTTGCCATCTGGGTGCCGATCGCATTCGGCGCCGTGCTGCTGGCGTTTGGCCGCGAAGAGCATGCCAAGGGCGTGCGCTGGGTCGCGCTCGTCGGTGCCATCGTGAGCTTCCTGGTCACGGTGCCGCTGTTCACGCGCTTCCAGAACGGAACCGCCGCCATGCAGTTCGTCGAGAAGACGAGCTGGATCTCCCGCTTCAACGTCAACTACCACATCGGTCTTGACGGCCTGTCGCTGTGGATGGTGCTGCTGACCTCGTTCATCACGGTCGTGGTCGTGATCTCGGCCTGGGAAGTGATCACCGAGCGCGTGAACCAGTACATGGGCGCGTTCCTGATCCTCTCGGGTTTCATGATCGGCGTGTTCTCCGCGCTGGACGGCATCCTGTTCTACGTGTTCTTCGAGGCCACGCTGATCCCGATGTACCTGATCATCGGCATCTGGGGCGGCCCGAACAAGATCTACGCGGCGTTCAAGTTCTTCCTCTACACCTTGCTCGGCTCGCTGCTGATGCTGGTGGCGCTGATCTTCCTGTACAACAAGTCGGGCGGCAGCTTCGACATCCTGGCCTGGCACAAGCTGCCGCTGGGCTCGACCGCGCAGACCTTCCTGTTCTTCGCCTTCTTCGCGGCCTTCGCCGTGAAGGTGCCGATGTGGCCGGTCCACACGTGGCTGCCCGACGTGCACGTCGAGGCGCCCACCGGCGGCTCGGCCGTGCTGGCCGCGATCATGCTGAAGCTGGGTGCCTACGGCTTCCTTCGTTTCTCGATGCCCATCGCGCCCGACGCCTCGCACGAATGGGCCTGGCTCATGATCGCGCTATCGCTCATCGCAGTGATCTACGTGGGCCTGGTGGCGTTGGTGCAGCAGGACATGAAGAAGCTGGTGGCCTACTCGTCGGTCGCCCACATGGGCTTCGTCACGCTGGGCTTCTTCATCTTCAACGAGCTGGGCGTCGCCGGCGGCATCGTGCAGATGATCGCCCACGGCTTCGTCTCGGGCGCCATGTTCCTGGGCATCGGCGTGCTGTACGACCGCGTGCACTCGCGCCAGATCGCCGACTACGGCGGCGTGGTCAACACCATGCCCAAGTTCGCCGCCTTCGCGCTGCTGTTCGCCATGGCCAACTGCGGCCTGCCGGGCACCGCCGGTTTCGTGGGTGAGTGGATGGTGATCCTGGGCGCCGTGAAGGCCAACTTCTGGATCGGCCTGGGGGCAGCAACCGCGCTGATCTTCGGCGCCGCCTACACCCTCTGGATGTACAAGCGCGTGTACCTCGGCCCGGTCGGCAACGACCACGTCAAGGAGCTCTCCGACATCAACGCCCGCGAGTTCCTGATGCTGTCGCTGCTGGCGATCGCCGTGTTGTGGATGGGCCTTTATCCGAAGCCATTCACCGATGCAATGGATGCTTCGGTGACCGAGCTCCTGCGCCACGTGGCAGTTTCGAAGCTGCCCTCCTGATGCCACGCTGAAGACAAGAGAACGAGATGATTGACAAACTCAGCTGGGTCACGATCTACCCCGAAATCGTGTTGCTGGTCATGGCCTGCATCATTGCGCTGGTCGACCTGTCGGACATGAGCCCGCGCCGCACCCGCACCTATGTGCTGACGCTGCTCACGCTGCTGGTGGTGGCCGTGCTCACCGGCATGGCCGCGCTCGACGGCAAGACCGCCTACGGCTTCGGCGGCATGGTCGTGAGCGACTCGATGGGCAACTGGCTCAAGTGCTTCGCCACCATCGCCCTGATGGTCACCCTGATCTACGGCCGCCCCTATGCGGCCGACCGCGAGATGCTGCGCGGCGGCGAACTGTTCACCGTGAGCATGTTCGCGCTCCTGGGCATGTTCGTGATGATCTCGGGCAGCAACTTCCTGCTGATCTACCTGGGCCTGGAACTGCTCACGCTCTCGAGCTATGCGCTCGTGGCGCTGCGCCGCGACAACGCGGTGGCCAGCGAAGCGGCCATGAAGTACTTCGTGCTCGGCGCGATGGCCAGCGGCTTCCTGCTGTACGGCCTCTCGATGATGTACGGCGCGACTGGCTCGCTCGACCTGAACGAAGTGTTCAAGGCGATCTCGACCGGCAAGGTCAACCACCAGGTGCTGGTGTTCGGCCTCGTGTTCATCGTGGCCGGCCTGGCGTTCAAGGTGGGCGCAGCGCCTTTCCACATGTGGGTGCCCGACGTCTACCAGGGTGCGCCCACGGCCGTCACGCTGCTGATCGGCGCGGCGCCCGAGCTGGCCGCCTTCGGCATCATCATCCGCCTCTTGGTCGATGGGCTGCAGCCGCTCGCGATCGACTGGCAGCAGATGCTGGCCGTGCTGGCCATCGCGTCGCTGCTGATCGGTAACCTGGCCGCCATCGCGCAGAGCAACCTCAAGCGGATGCTCGCCTACTCGACCATCTCGCAGATGGGCTTCATGCTGCTGGGCATGGTCGCGGGCTCGGACCTGTCGGGCACACAGAACGCACAGGCCGCCTACAGCGCCTCGATGTTCTACATCGTGACCTACGTGCTCACCACGCTGGCGAGCTTCGGCATCATCCTGCTCTTGGCGCGCGAAGGCTTCGAGAGCGAAGAGATCACCGACCTCGCAGGCCTCAACCAGCGCAGCCCGCTGTACGCCGGTGTGATGGCGATTGCGATGTTCTCGCTGGCGGGTCTGCCGCCGCTGGTCGGCTTCTACGCGAAGCTGGCCGTGCTGCAGGCGCTGATCGCTTCGGGCCAGGCGATCTACATCGGTCTTGCGGTGTTCGCCGTGATGATGTCGCTGGTCGGCGCCTTCTACTACCTGCGCGTGGTCAAGGTCATGTACTTCGACGCACCGGTCACGGCCACCACCGTGTCGGCATCGTTCGACGTGCGCACCGTGCTCACGATCAACGGCGCACTGATCCTGATTCTCGGCGTGCTGCCCGGCGGTCTGATGACGCTGTGCTACGACGCCATCGCGGCCACGCTGGCCCACTGACGCGGCCGGCCCACGGTGTCGCAAACCGCGTCGGTCTGGGTCGTCCTGCTGGTGGCGCTCCTGGCCGCCAACCTGCCGTTCTTCAACGAGCGCCTGTTCGGCGCCGTGCCGCTGCCGGCAAAGCGCAAATCGCTGGCGATCCGCTTTGCCGAGCTGGTGGTGCTGTACTTCATTGCCGGCGGCATCGGCCTCTTGTTCGAGCGCAGGGCAGGGCAGATCTCGCCGCAGGGCTGGGAGTTCTACGCGGTGACCGGCGCGCTCTTCATCGTGCTGGCCTTTCCAGGGTTCACCTGGCGCTACCTGATGAAGCACAGGCACTGAACGACATGACATCACCCATCGCCGATTCGCACCTGAGGGAAGAACTCGTCAGCAGCGAGGAGCTCTTCAAGGGCAAGTTCCTGCAGGCCAAGCGCGACACCATCCGCCTGCCCGACGGCCACAACGCCACGCGCGAGTACGTGGTGCATCCCGGCGCGGTGGTGGTGATTCCGCTGCTCGACGATGGGCGCGTGGTGCTGGAGCGGCAGTACCGCTACCCGGTGGGCCATGTGATGGTCGAGTTTCCGGCGGGCAAGCTCGATCCGGGCGAGGACCCGCTGGTCTGCGGCCAGCGCGAACTGCTCGAGGAAACCGGCTACACCGCGCGTGAATGGGCGCATGCCGGTGCGATGCACCTGGCCGTGGCGTACTCGACCGAGATCATCCACATCTACTTCGCGCGGGGCCTCTCGCTCGGCGAACGGCAGCTGGACCACGGTGAATTCCTCGACGTGTTCACCGCAACGCCCGAGGAAATGATCGGCTGGTGCCGCGACGGCACCGTGACCGATGCCAAGTCATTGACCTGCACCCTGTGGATGCAGAACGTCCTCTCCGGCGCATGGGCACTCGACTGGAAAGCGGCGGCGTCGCAAGGCGGCGCGGGATAATCCGCGCATGAAGGTCCTCGATCTCCGCTGCACGCATGGCCATGGCTTCGAGGGCTGGTTCGCGTCCAACGAGGCCTTCGAGACCCAGTTGGCCAGTGGGCTGGTCGAATGCCCGGTCTGCGGCGACACCGCGATCGTCAAGCTGCTGAGCGCGCCGCGCCTCAATCTTGGTAACGCCAAGGCGCCGGCAGCAGAAGCGGCACCCGCAGCGCCCTCGCAGGTGTCGGCCCCACTTTCTCCCGAAGCCCGCTGGATGCGCGCCATGCGCGAAGTCATCGCCAAGACCGAGGACGTCGGCGAACGCTTTGCCGAAGAGGCCCGCAAGATGCACTACGGCGAAGCCGAAGAGCGCGGCATCCGTGGGCAGGCGACGCCCGAGCAGACCGAGGCGCTGCTCGACGAAGGCATTGCGGTGATGCCGCTGCCGATGCCCGCAGCGCTCAAAGAGACGCTGCAGTAAGCGCCCCGCAGCTCAGGCCGTGAATTGAAGCGCGGCCAGGCGGGCGTAGACCCCGCCTTGTGCCACCAGCGCCGCGTGCGTTCCCTGTTCGACGATGCCGCCGTGGTCCAGCACGATGATGCGATCTGCCTTCTGCACGGTCGCCAGGCGGTGCGCGATGACCAGCGTCGTGCGGCCTTCCATCGCCGACTCGAGCGCGGCCTGCACCATGCGTTCGCTTTCTGCATCCAGGGCACTGGTGGCCTCGTCCAGCAGCAGCAAGGGCGGGTTCTTGAGGATCGCGCGTGCAATCGCGATGCGCTGGCGCTGGCCGCCGGAGAGGCGCACGCCGCGCTCGCCGAGGAAGGTGTCGTAGCCCTCGGGCAATGCTGTCAGGAAGTCGTGCGCGAAGGCGGCGCGAGCTGCTGCATGCACTTCGTCTGTCGTGGCTTCGGGCCGGCCGTAGCGGATGTTCTCGAACGCGCTGGCCGAAAAGATCACCGCGTCCTGCGGCACCAACCCGATGCGGGTGCGCAGGTCGGGCAGGGCGAGCGATGCCAGCGGCGCGCCGTCCAGCAGCAGCTGGCCCGACTGCGGGTCGTAATAGCGCAGGAGCAGCTGGAACACCGTGCTCTTGCCCGCGCCGCTGGAGCCGACCAGCGCCACCGTCTCGCCGGGCGCGATGTCGAGGCTGAAATCGCGCAGCGCCGGCGTGCCGGGCCGCGATGGGTAGTGGAAGGTCACTGCGTCGAGTTTGATCGTGCTGCCCGCAGCCGGAATCGGCGTGACCGTCGGATTCGGGGGCGAGGTGATGACGGCCGGCGCATGCAGCAGTTCCATCAGCCGCTCGGTGGCCCCGGCCGCGCGCAACAGGTCGCCGTACACCTCGCCGAGCACGGCCGTCGCGCTTGCGAGGATGGCCACGTAGACCACGGTCTGGCCGAGATGGCCGGCCGTGATGTCGCCACGCAGCACGGCTTGCGTGCCCTGGTAAAGGCCCCAGAGCAGCGCCGCGGAGGTCGCGATGATGATGAAGGCCACGAGCACCGAGCGCGCCTTGGTGCGGCGGACCGCGGTGCGGAAGGCGTTCTCGGTCGAGGCGTCGAAGCGCGAGGCCTCGCGGGCTTCGGCCGTGTAGCTCTGCACCACCGGGATCGCGTTCAGCACTTCGGCCGCGATGGCGCTCGAATCGGCCACGCGGTCCTGGCTCGCGCGCGAGAGCTTGCGCACGCGCCGGCCGAACCACATGCTTGGCAGCACCACCAGCACCAGGATGCCCAGTACCTGCACCATCACGTAAGGATTGGTCCAGACCAGCACGGCCAGCGCGCCCACGCCCATCACCGCGTTGCGCAGGCCCATGCTGAGGGACGAGCCGACGACCGTCTGCACCAGCGTCGTGTCGGCCGTCAGGCGCGAGAGCACCTCGCCGGTCTGCGTGGTCTCGAAGAAAGCCGGGCTCTGGTGCAGCACGTGGCCGTAGACCGCGTTGCGCAAGTCGGCCGTGACGCGTTCGCCCAGCCAGCTCACCGTGTAGAAGCGCGCGGCCGAAAACAGGCCCAGCGCCACGGCCACCGCGAAGAGGGCGCCGAAGTGCTCGCGCAGCGCCATGGTCTGAGCGCCCTTGTCGGGGTTGATCAGCCCGCCGTCGATCAGGCTGCGCAGCGCCAGCGGAAAGGCCAGCGTCGTGACCGCCGCCATCACCAGGAAAACGGCCGCCAGCACGATCTGCACGCGGTAAGGGCGAAGAAAGGGGCTCAGCCCCGACAGCGACCGGGGCGAGCCCTTGGCCATGGAAGACGGTGGGGAGGAAGCCATGGGCGCGGATTCTACCGAAACCTTGCCTCTACAAAGGCAGCCTTGACAATAACTGCCATGGCAGCTAATATTCCGACCCATGAGCGATGCAAACACCCCGAAGGCCTCATCGGACCCCGATGACGCTGTGCGTCGTCCGCCCGTCTTCTATCGGGCGGAAAACTACCGTGCCGAGGACAGCATCGGTTACCTGATGCGCCGCATCGTCACGGCGGTGGCCCAATCGGTAGAAACCCGCATGTGCGATCCCGGCAGCCCGACCTTTCCGCAGTGGGTGCCGCTGTACAAGCTGCACATCGGCGCGGCCACCACGGTGGCCGAACTGGCCCGGGCCTGCGAACTGGACACCGGCGCCATGACACGGCTGCTCGACCGCCTCGAAGCCAAGGGCCTGTGCCGCCGGGTGCGTTCGCTCGAAGACCGCCGCGTGGTCAACATCGAACTCACCGACGAAGGCCGTGCCGCCGCCAAGGAAGTGCCTTACGTGCTCAGCCGCGTGCAGAACGAGCACCTGGCAGGTTTCACCACCGAGGAATGGGAGCAGCTCAAGGGTTACTTGCGCCGCATCCTCGACAACGCGCAGGCCCTTGCGGCCCGTGGAGATAAAAATGAATGATTCCCTCGCCGTGCGCGCTGTGCGTCGCACTCCCGTCCTGCGCGCTGTGCGTCGCACTCCCATCGTGGCAGCCGCCTTGCTGGTCGCCTTGGCCGGTTGTGCCGACATGGCCGGCATCGGCTCGCAGGCCAAGCTGCGCGACGCCTCGTCGCTCGGCATCGCGCCCGACACCGCGGCAGCGCCCGTCTCCCGGCTCGACACCCAATGGTGGCTCGCCTTCGGCGACACGCAGCTCAACACGCTGATCGACCAGGCCGTGGCCGGCAATCCGAACCTGCAGGTCGCGCAGGCCCGCCTCGCGCGTGCGCAGGCTTCGGCGGACATCGCCGGCGCGGCGCTCAAGCCCAAGGTCAACGGCGAGCTCGACCTGAACCGCCAGAAGTTCAACAGCAACTACATCTACCCCGCGCCGCTGGGCGGCTCGACGCAGAACATCGGCCTGCTGCAGCTGGGCGCAAGCTGGGAGCTCGACTTCTTCGGCAAGAACCGCACCGCGCTCGATACGGCCATCGGCGCCGCCAACGCCGCCGCGGCCGATGCCGACGCCGCCCGCGTGCTGCTGGCCAGCAACGTCGCACGCAGCTACTTCCAGTGGGCGCGCCTGAACGACCAGCTCACCGTGGCGCAGCGCACGCTCGCCCAGCGCGACGAAACCTTGAAGCTCGTGCGCGACCGCGTCTCCGCCGGCCTGGACACCCGCCTCGAACTGCGCCAGAGCGAAGGCGGCCTGCCCGAAGCGCGCCAGCAGATCGAAGCGCTCAACGAACAGATCGCGCTGCAGCAGCACGCGCTCGATGCGCTCGTGGGCCAGCCCAACGTGTCGGCCTCGCTCAAGCCTCCAATGCTCGACGGCGTCAAGCCGATGGCGCTGCAGGCCAACATCCCGGCCGACCTGCTGGGCCGCCGCGCCGACATCGCCGCCGCGCGCTGGCGCGTCGAGGCGGCCACCAGCGACGTGGCCAATGCCAAGACCCAGTTCTATCCCAACGTGAACCTCACGGCCTTCGTCGGCTTCCAGAGCCTGGGTTTCGGCAAGCTGCTCAAGTCGGGCAGCGAACAGTGGGGCGTGGGCCCGGCCATCAGCCTGCCGATCTTCGAAGGCGGCAAGCTGCGCGCCAACCTGCGCGGCAAGTCGGCCGACCTGGACGTGGCGGTCGAGAGCTACAACGCCACGGTCATCGATGCGGTGCGCGATGCGGCCGACCAGGTGTCCAGCGCGCAGTCGATCACCCGCCAGCAGACCGAGCAGCGCGCTGCGCAAACGGCCGCCGAAGGCGCCTACGACATCGCCGTGCAGCGTTATCGCGCCGGCTTGGGCAACTACCTCAACGTGCTGACCGCGGAGACCTCCGTGCTGGCGCAGCGCCGCCTGGCCGTCGATCTGGCCGCGCGCGCGCTCGACACGCAGGTGGGCCTCGCGCGTGCTCTCGGCGGCGGCTGGCAGCCCCCGTCGACCTCGACGGCCACGGCATCGGCCCCGACGGCCGCAGTGAACTGAAAAGAACCGCGCTGACACGGCTCCCGACTCCCTCGTTTTCGGAAAGAAATTCATCATGAGCGACAACAACACTCCGACGCCCGCTGCTTCCGCAGCCCCCACAGCCGTTGCTGCACCCGAAGCCCCCGCCGGCAACGGCAAGCGCCGCCGCGCGCTCACGGCCCTCGCGGCCGTGGTCATCGTCGCCGGCGGCGGCTGGGGCCTCTACGAATGGCTGGTCGCCAGCCATTACGAGGACACCGACAACGCCTACGTGCAGGGCAACGTTATCCAGATCACGCCGCAGATCGGCGGCACCGTCATGGCCATCAACGCCGACGACACCGACTTCGTGAAGGCCGGCCAGCCGCTGGTGCAGCTGGACCCGGCCGATGCCAAGGTCTCGCTCGAGCAGGCCGAGGCCGCGCTCGCGCAGGCCGTGCGCCAGGTGCGCACCCTCTACGCCAACAACGGCTCGCTGGCCGCGCAGGTCACGCTGCGCCAGTCGGACATCGTCAAGGCGCAGAGCGACATCGCCAAGGCGCAGGACGACCTGCAACGCCGTCGCGCGCTCTCAGGCAACGGCGCGGTGTCCAAGGAAGAACTCAACCACGCCGAGACGCAGCTGGACACCGCCAAGAGCCAGCTTGCCGCCGCGCAGGCCGGCGTCGTCGCCGCCAAGGAAGCGCTGGTGAGCAACCAGTCGCTGACCGACGGCACCAGCGTGGCGCAGCACCCCAGCGTGCTGGCCGCCGCCGCCAAGGTGCGCGAGGCGTACCTGGCCACGCAGCGCGTCGCGATGCCCGCACCGGTCGACGGCTACGTCGCCAAGCGCACCGTGCAGCTCGGCCAGCGCGTCGCCGC
This sequence comes from Variovorax sp. AC194, assembly GCF_979257995.1. Classification (NCBI taxonomy): domain Bacteria; kingdom Pseudomonadati; phylum Pseudomonadota; class Betaproteobacteria; order Burkholderiales; family Comamonadaceae; genus Variovorax; species Variovorax sp. AC194. Next base: position 2,690,936 of record NZ_OZ409823.1, read on the forward strand.
CGGCACGCCGATGATGTCGATCGTGCCGCTCAACCAGCTGTGGGTCGATGCCAACTTCAAGGAAGTGCAGCTGCGCAACATCCGCATCGACCAGCCCGTGAAGCTCACGGCCGACGTCTACGGCAAGAAGGTCGAATACGACGGCAAGGTCGCGGGCCTGGGCGTGGGCACCGGCAGCGCGTTCGCGTTGCTGCCCGCGCAGAACGCCACCGGCAACTGGATCAAGGTGGTGCAGCGCGTGCCCGTGCGCATCGCGCTGGACCCCGAGCAGCTCAAGGCCAACCCGCTGCGCATCGGCCTGTCGATGGACGCGGAGATCGACATCTCCTCCAAGAGCGGCAAGATGCTCGCCGACGCGCCGCGCGGCAGCGCGCTCACGCAGACGCAGGTCTACAGCCAGCTGGACCGCGGCGCCGATGCCGAAGTGGACCGCATCGTCGCGGCCAACCTGGGCCGCGCCGCACCGGCCAACACCGCTGCCGCACCGGCCAAGGGCGCGCCTGCTGCGACGTCGGCACCGGCCGCCATCGGCGCCCAGGTGGCCACGCAGGGCCAGCCCGGTTGATCGTTGCCCGTTTCGCTTGAACTGAAAAAGCACGCGCAATGGCCACCGCCGCTCCCGCTTACATAGCGCACCCACCGCTCGAGGGCTCCGCCCGCGTGTGGGGCACGATCGCGCTCTCCGCGGCAACCTTCATGAACGTGCTCGACTCGTCGATCGCGAACGTGTCGTTGCCCGCCATCTCGGGCGACCTGGGCGTGAGCACCACGCAGGGCACCTGGGTCATCACCAGCTTCGCGGTGGCCAACGCCATCGCGGTGCCGCTCACGGGTTTCATGACCCAGCGCTTCGGCCAGGTGCGCCTGTTCATGGCCAGCGTGATCCTGTTCATGATGGCCTCGCTGCTGTGCGGCCTGGCGCCGAACATGACCACGCTCATCCTGTTCCGCGCGCTGCAGGGCTTCGTCGCGGGTCCGATGATTCCGCTGTCGCAGACGCTGCTGCTGTCCAGTTACCCGAAGGCCAAGGCGGGCCTGGCGATGGCGATGTGGTCCATGACCACGCTGGTCGCGCCGGTGATGGGGCCGCTCCTGGGCGGCTGGATCACCGACAACATCTCGTGGCCGTGGATCTTCTACATCAACATCCCCGTGGGCATCGTCGCGGCTTCCATCACCTGGGCGCTCTATCGCAAGCGCGAGAGCACGACGCACAAGGTGCCGATCGACGCCATCGGCCTCGCGCTGCTGGTGCTGTGGGTGGGCTCGATGCAGCTGATGCTCGACAAGGGCAAGGAGCTCGATTGGTTCCACTCGCCGCAGATCGTCACGATGGCGGTGGTGGCCGTGGTGGGCTTCGCGTTCTTCCTCATCTGGGAGCTGACCGACAAGCACCCGGTGGTCGACCTCTCGCTCTTCAAGCGCCGCAACTTCTGGTCGGGCGCCGTGGCAACGGCCGTGGCCTACGGCCTCTTCTTCGGCAACGTGGTGCTGTTGCCGCTGTGGCTGCAGCAATGGATGGGCTACACCGCGACGCAGGCGGGGATGATCATGGCGCCGGTGGGGCTGCTGGCGATCTTCTTCTCGCCGATCGTGGGGCTCACGGTGGCCAAGATCGATCCGCGCCGCTATGCGACCTTCTCGTTCCTGGTGTTCGCGCTGATCCTGTGGATGCGCTCGAACTTCAACACGCAGGCCGACTTCGTGACGATCATCATCCCGACGATCATCCAGGGCATCGCGATGGCGTTCTTCTTCATCCCGCTGGTGACGATCACGCTGTCGGGCCTCACGCCCGACCGCATTCCGGCCGCATCGGGGTTGTCGAATTTCCTGCGGATCACGGCCGGTGCCATGGGCACGTCGCTCACCACCACGCTGTGGGACAACCGCGCGACGCTGCACCATTCGCAACTGGCCGAAACCATCAACCAGGGCAACAACGCCGCCACCAGCGCAATGGCCGGGCTCTCCAGCAGCGGCTTCAGCACCGACCAGGTGATGGGGCAGATCAATCGCCTCGTGGACCAGCAGGCCTACATGCTGGCGACGAACGACATCTTCTATGCGTCGGCGATCCTGTTCCTGCTGCTGATCCCGCTGGTGTGGCTGGCCAAGCCGCAGAAGGGCGGCGCCGGCGGCGACGCCGCGGCCGGCGCGCACTGACGCACTGACGCACTGATAACAGGCCCTGTCGTCACCCCCAGGCTTCTTCGGAACCCTGGGGGTTTTTATTTGCCCAGCGCCTTCAGCACGTCGTAGCACGCGCCCATCGTGTGGTAATCGGTCTTGCCGGCCGGGCTCTTCTCGTCGCTGATCTTCCGGTTCTGCGGCGTCAGGATGCGGTACCACGCGCCATGCTTGTGGTCCACGAAGTGCGCCCACGAATACGCCCAGATGCTGTCGTACCAGTCCCAGTAGCTCGCCTCGCCGGTGCGCACCGCCAGCAGGGCGGCGGCGGCGAAGCTCTCGGCCTGCACCCAGAAATACTTGTCGCCGTCGTACACCGCGCCGTCGGGCGCGAAGCCGTAGACCAGCCCACCGTTGTCCGCATCCCAGCCGCGGAACATCGCGGTGTCGAAGAAGTGGCGCGCGCGCGGCACGATCCAGCCGGCCTCGCGGCCTTGGGCGTTCAAGAGGCGCTCCAGCTGCAGCAGCAGCTTGGCCCACTCGGTCAGGTGGCCGGTCTGGAAACCCCAGGGCCGGAAGATGTCGCTGCGGTCGCCGCGGTTGAAGTCCCAGTCGATCGACCAGTCCGCGTGGTAGTGCTCCCACACGAGGCCGTCGGCCAGCGCGGCCTGGCGGCCCGTCACAGCCTCTGCGAGCGCGAGCGCGCGGTCGAGGTAGCGTGTGTCGCGCGTTGCCTCGAAGGCCGCCATCATCGCCTCGCAGGCATGCATGTTGGCGTTCTGACCGCGGTAGGGCGCGACGCGCCAGTCGGCCGTGGCTTCGTCGGCGTAGAGGTCGTGGCGCGGCTCCCAGAAGTGCCGCTCCATCAGGTCCCACGCGTGCGCCAGCCCTTCGCGCGCCTCGGTCACGCCGGCCATCAGCGCATGCGCATGCGCGAGCAGCACGAAGGCCAGGCCGTAGCAGTGCTGCGTGTTGTCCTGCACCGTGGCGCGGCCTTCGTGCCAGTCGAGGAGCCACGCAAAACCGCCCCCTGGCAGCGCATGCACGCCGTGCAGGAAGGCCAGGCCGTGGCGCGTGGCGTCGAGGTCGGCTGCCTGGCCGAAGCGGCGGTACGCGTTCGCATGGTTGAACACGAAGCGCGCGCTGCTCACCAGGTGGCGCGTGCGGCGGTCGTAGACGGTGCCGCCGTCCCTGAAGAAGTGGAAGAAGCCGCCCGAAGCGTCGGCGTCGCGCGCGTCGTAGAAGGCCAGCGTGTGCCGGATGTGGTCGACGAGGAAACCGGGTGAGCGGAAATCGGGCATGAAGAGCAGATGAGGGGCGTCGTTCTCAAGCGATCAGGGTCTCGGTCTTGGTGCACTGGCAGCAAGACCGATGGCCAGCCTGGCGGCGAGTGCGACGATGCGTTGGTTCATGTGTTTCTCCGTTGCAGGGTGCATGGCATTTTGGCAGGAGCGCCTGCCATGTCGCCTTGTGCTTTCCCCGACGAAACATGGCGTCGGCAGCGCAACAACCACCGCCGCGCCAAAGAGAAGAACGCGAGAAGAAGAAGCCGAAGAAGAGGGGGCCGCGCGCGGCCTCAGCCCACCGTGCTCTGCCGCACGATCAGCTCGACCGGCAGCGTGTTCAGGCGCGGCAGCGAGCCGCCCTGCATCGCCAGCGCGACGCCCATGCGGCCAAGCGCCTGGCGGTCCACGCGCACCGTGGTGAGCGGGGGCTTGGCCGATGCGGCGGTCTGCACATCGTCGAAGCCCACGATCGCCACGTCCTCGGGCACGCGGAGGCCCGCCGCGAGACACGTGTCGAGCGCCGCGAGCGCGGCCATGTCGTTGCATGCGAACACGGCGTCCGGCGGCCTGCGCAAGCGCAGCAACTGCTGCATGGCGGCCGATGCGCCGCGGTCGTGCGCGAGGCCCAGCGGCGCGACCACCTCCAGCTCCGGGTCGGCCAGGATGCCCGCTTCGAACAGCGCGCGGCGGTAGCCTTGGGCCCGCTCCAGGATGCTCACATGCGCGAGCGACCCCGCGATGTAGGCGATGCGCTGGCGCCCGATGTCCAGCAGGTGCCGCGTGGCCAGATACCCGCCGGTCGCGTTGTCGGGGTTCACCGCAAGCATGTCGCGCAGCGAGAAATCGATGAGCGCGAAGGGCAGGTCGAGCGCGGCCACCATGTCCAGCACCTCGGTCTCGAAGAAGCCCGCGGCCAGGATCATGTCCGGCTCGTGCAGCCGCAGCTGTTCGCGGATCGGATCGGTCGGGCCGCACGTGAGCAGCGTGGGCACGATGCCGAACTCGCGGCAGGCGTCCTCCACCCCATGCAGCACGTCGGAGAAGAAAGGGTTGACCGAGAAGTGGCTGTGCTGGCGGTGCACCATGAAGACCAGCCGCTTGGCCTTGGCGCTGCGCAGGCGCCCCGCGTTGTAGCCGACGTCGCTGGCGATCTTGCGGATCATGCGGCGGGTGTCGTCCGAGAGGCCGCGCTGGTTCTTCAAGGCGCGCGAGACGGTGCTGATCGACACGCCGGCGGCCTCGGCCACATCGCGGATCGTTACGGGCATGGATTGCATGGGGGGAGTTGTCGGGCGGGAGGCGTCATTGTCACTGCGACGACAGTTGGTGATCGTGCATAACTTCTACGCTGCCGGCAGGTTGCAGTGCAGCATAGGCATTTGCCCCAGTATGCAAGCGCGAGTCGCCCACGAACAATCGGTCCGCGCTCCATGGTGGCGCGCCGAGATGGACTGCATGACCGACTTCTTTTTTCCGAACCCGGGCGACCTCGCGAGATGAGCGACGTCATCCTCGAAACACGCCAGCTCACCAAGGAATTCAAGGGGTTCACCGCGGTCAGCAAGGTCAACCTCTCGGTGGTGCGCGGCTCGATCCACGCACTCATCGGCCCCAACGGCGCCGGCAAGACCACCTGCTTCAACCTGCTCACCAAGTTCCTGGAGCCCACCACGGGCACGATCCTGTTCAATGGTCAGGACATCACCGGCGAGCGCCCCGCGCAGATCGCGCGGCGCGGCATCATCCGCTCGTTCCAGATCTCGGCCGTGTTCCCGCACCTGACGCTGCTGGAGAACGTGCGCCTGGGGCTGCAGCGGCGCTTGGGCACCTCGTACCACTTCTGGAAGAGCGAGAAGTCGCTCAAGCCATTGGATGCCAGAGCCCGCGAGCTGCTGGCTGAAGTCGGCCTGGAAGACCTTGCCGACGAACAGACCGTGAACCTGCCCTACGGCCGCAAGCGCGCGCTGGAGATTGCCACCACGCTGGCCATGGAGCCCGAGCTCATGCTGCTCGATGAGCCCACCCAAGGCATGGGCCATGAAGACGTGCACCGCGTGGCCGAGCTCATCAAGCGCGTGTCGGCCGGACGCACCATCCTCATGGTCGAACACAACATGAGCGTGGTCTCCACCATCGCCGACACCATCACCGTGCTGCAACGCGGCGCCGTGCTGGCCGAGGGGCCCTACGCCGAAGTCTCGAAGAACCCGCAGGTCATGGAAGCCTACATGGGCACCACCGACGGCGAAATGCAGGGCGCGCATTGACATGAACCCCCACGCTCATCACTTCGTGTATTCGCTGCCCCCCGAGGGGGCGCGAGCCTCCCTTGGGGCGGCCCGGCGGGAGGCTCGATGACCGCCGCACTCGAAATCAAAGGGCTCCAGGCCTGGTACGGCGAATCGCACGTGCTGCATGGCGTGGACATGGTCGTGCAGCCCGGCGAAGTCGTCACGCTGCTGGGCCGCAACGGCGCGGGCCGCACCACCACGCTGCGCGCGATCATGGGCCTGACCGGCGCGCGCAAGGGCAGCATCGAAGTCAACGGCAAGGAAACGATCGCGATGCCCACGCACCGCATCGCGCACCTGGGCATCGGCTACTGCCCGGAAGAGCGCGGCATCTTCGCGAGCCTCTCGTGCGAAGAAAACCTGCTGCTGCCGCCCGAACTCAAGGGCGCGGGCCCGGGCATGTCGGTCGAAGAGATCTACGCCATGTTCCCCAACCTCGCCGAACGCCGCCACAGCCAGGGCACGCGCCTGTCGGGCGGCGAGCAGCAGATGCTGGCCGTCGCGCGCATCCTGCGCACGGGCGCCAAGCTCCTGCTGCTCGACGAGATTTCCGAAGGCCTCGCGCCGGTCATCGTGCAGGCGCTGGCCCGCATGATCACCACGCTGCGCGCCAAGGGCTACACGATCGTGATGGTGGAGCAGAACTTCCGCTTCGCCGCGCCGCTGGCCGACCGCTTCTACGTGATGGAGCACGGGCGCATCGTGGAGAAGTTCGGCGCTGCCGACCTCGAAGCCAAGATGCCGGTGCTCACCGAGTTGCTCGGCGTCTGAACCCGCAAAAGTCCACAAGACGCTTTCCCCCCTTTCCTCATCCCACAAAGATTCCTTCAGGAGACAACACCATGAACAAGAAACTCGGCCTCATCGCCACCGCCGTCGCCATCCTCGCCATGGGCGCGGGCGCCGCACAGGCGCAGGAAAAAGTGAAGATCGGCTTCGTCACCGACCTCTCCAGCCTCTACGCAGACCTCGAAGGCAAGGGCGGCGCGACCGCCATCCAGATGGCCATCGACGACTTCGGCGGCAAGGCGCTGGGCCAGCCCATCGAACTGCTGGTCGCGGACCACCAGAACAAGGCCGACATCGCCGCCTCCAAGGCCCGCGAGTGGGTCGACACGGCCGGCGTGACCATGATCTTCGGCGGCACCAACTCCGGCACCGCGCTCGCGACCGCCAAGGTGGCCGAAGAGAAGAAGCGCGTGTACTTCAACAACGGCGCCGGCAGCTCGGTGCTCACCAACGAGCAGTGCTCGCCCTACACCGTGCACTACGCCTACGACACCGTGGCGCTGGCCAAGGGCACCGGCGCGGCAGTGGTGGACCGCGGCGGCAAGAGCTGGTTCTTTTTGACAGCCGACTACGCCTTCGGCCACGCGCTGGAAGCCGACACCACCAAGGTCGTGAAGGAAAAGGGCGGCACGGTGGTGGGCGCGGTGCGCCATCCGCTGAACGCATCGGACTTCTCCTCGTTCCTGCTGCAGGCGCAGAACTCCAAGGCGCAGATCCTGGGCCTGGCGAACGCGGGCGGCGACACCATCAACGCGATCAAGGCGTCCAAGGAATTCGGCATCAACAAGACCATGAAGACCGCGGGCCTGCTGGTCTTTCTGAGCGACGTGCACAGCCTGGGCCTGAAGAACACCGAAGGCCTCCTGCACACCACCAGCTGGTACTGGGACCTGAACGACGAATCGCGCAAGTTCGCCAACCGCTTCTTCGAGAAGACCAAGCGCATGCCCACCGACGTGCAGGCCGCCGACTACTCGGCCACCATGACGTATCTGAAGGCCGTGGCCGCCGCCAAGACCACCGATTCGGACAAGGTGATGGCGCAGCTCAAGAGCATGAAGATCGACGACTTCTACGCCAAGGGCCAGATCCGCGCCGACGGCAGCTTCATCCACGACATGTACCTGGTCGAAGTGAAGTCGCCCGCCGAGTCGAAGAAGCCCTGGGACTACCTGAAGGTGCTCAAGACGCTGCCGGGCGACCAGGTCTTCACCACGAAGGCCGAGACGAAATGCACGCTCTGGAAATAAACGGCTGAAGCCGCGCCAGACCTTTTCACCAAAGTCAACCAAGAGGATCACGCCATGCAACGCACGCTCATCGCCTCCGCCTGCCTCGCCGCAACCTGCCTGATGGCGGCCGGCGCCGCGCAGGCGCAGGACAAGGTCAAGATCGGTTTCATCACCGACATGTCGAGCCTCTACGCGGACGTGGAGGGCAAGAACGGCGCCCTCGCCATCCAGATGGCCATCGACGACTTCGGCGGCAAGGTCAACGGCATGCCTATCGAGCTGCTGCAGGCCGATCACCAGAACAAAGCCGACATCGCCGCCTCCAAGGCGCGCGAGTGGATCGACACGCAGGGCCTGACGATGCTGTTCGGCGGCACCAGCTCGGGCACGGGCCTGGCCATGGCGAAGGTCGCGCAGGAGAAGAAGCGCGTGTTCATCGTGAACGGCGCGGGCAGCTCGGCGCTCACCAACGAGCAGTGCTCGCCCTACACCGTGCACTACGCCTACGACACCGTGGCGCTCGCCAAGGGCACCGGCGGCGCGGTGATCGCGCGCGGCGACAAGAGCTGGTATTTCCTCACGGCCGACTACGCCTTCGGCCAGGCACTCGAGGCCGACGCCACCAAGGTGGTGAAAGAGAAGGGCGGCACGGTGCTGGGCAGCGTGAAGCATCCGCTGAACACGTCGGACTTCTCCTCCTTCCTGCTGCAGGCGCAGAACTCCAAGGCGCAGGTGCTCGCGCTCGCCAATGCGGGCGGCGACACGCAGAACGCGATCAAGGCCGCCAAGGAATTCGGCATCTCCAAGAACATGAAGATGGTCGGCCTCTTGGTGTTCGTGACCGACGTGCACAGCCTGGGCCTGAAGAACACCGAGGGCCTCCTGCTCACCACCAGCTGGGACTGGAACCTGGACGACAAGACGCGCGCCTTCGGCAAGCGCTTCTTCGAGAAGACCAAGCGCATGCCCACCGACATCCAGGCGGCCGACTACTCGGCCACCATGACCTATCTCAAGGCCGTGCAGGCCGCCAAGACGGTCGATGCCGACAAGGTGATGGAGACCATCAAGTCCACGCCCATCGACGACTTCTATGCCAAGGGCACCGTGCGCGCCGACGGCCGCTTCGTGCACGACATGTACCTGATGCAGGTCAAGTCGCCGGCCGAATCCAAGCAGCCGTGGGACTACTACAAGGTGGTCCAGAAGCTGAAGGGCGAAGAAGTCTTCACGACCAAGGCCGAGAGCCGGTGCGCCCTCTGGAAGTGATCTCCCGCGGGCGCCGCCGCGGCGCCCGGGTTCGTTGAAACGCTTATGACCATTTCCCTTCCCGCCTTGTTGAGCCAGCTCCTTCTGGGGCTGGTCAACGGCTCGTTCTACGCCATCCTGAGCCTCGGGCTGGCGGTGATCTTCGGTTTGCTCAACGTCATCAACTTCGCGCACGGCGCGCTGTTCATGCTGGGGGCCGTCCTCACCTGGATGGCCATGGAGTATTTCGGCATCAACTACTGGGTGATGCTGATTGCCGCGCCCATCGTCATCGGCCTCTTCGGCGTGGTGATCGAGCGGCTCCTGCTGCGCTGGATCTACAAGCTCGACCATCTCTACGGCCTCCTGCTCACGCTCGGCCTCACGCTCCTGATCGAAGGCGTGTTCCGCTCGGTCTACGGCGTCTCGGGCCTGCCCTACGACGCGCCCGATGCGCTCTCCAGCGCCACCGACCTCGGCTTCATGGTGCTGCCCAACTACCGCGCCTGGGTGGTCGTCGCCTCGCTGGTGATCTGCTTTGCCACCTGGTACGTGATCGAGAAGACGCGCCTGGGCGCGTATTTGCGCGCCGGCACCGAGAACCCGCGTCTCGTGGAAGCCTTCGGCGTCAACGTGCCGCTGATGATCACGCTGACCTACGCCTTCGGCTGCGCGCTCGCCGCCTTCGCGGGCGTGCTGGCCGCACCGGTGATGCAGGTCTCGCCGCTCATGGGCCAGAACCTCATCATCGTGGTCTTCGCCGTGGTGGTGATCGGCGGCATGGGCTCCATCATGGGCGCCATCCTCACCGGTCTGGGCCTCGGCGTGATCGAAGGGCTCACCAAGGTTTTCTATCCCGAGGCATCGTCTACGGTTGTGTTCGTGATCATGGTCATCGTGCTGCTCATCCGCCCCGCCGGCCTGTTCGGCAAAGAGAAATAAGGCGGACGGCATGAACATGAAAAAGATCTCCACCGTCGTCTACGCACTGCTGCTGGTCGCGCTCATCGCGGCGCCGTTCTTCGGCGCCTACCCGGTGTTCGTGATGAAGCTCATGTGCTTCGCGCTGTTCGCCGCGGCCTTCAACCTGCTGCTGGGCTTTACCGGTTTGCTGTCCTTCGGCCATGCGGCCTTCCTGGGCGGCTCCGCTTATGTGGCAGGCCATGCCATGAAGGTCTGGGGCCTCACCCCCGAACTGGGCCTCATCGCCGGCACCTTGAGCGGCGCCTTCCTCGGCTGGATCTTCGGCATCGTGGCCATCCGCCGCCAGGGCATCTACTTCGCGATGATCACGCTGGCGCTCGCGCAGATGATGTTCTTCGTCGCGCTGCAGGCCAGGTTCACCGGCGGCGAAGACGGCCTGCAGGGCGTGCCGCGCGGCAAGCTCTTCGGCGTCATCGACCTGTCGAACGACCTCACGATGTACTACGTCGCGCTGGTCGTCGTGGTGGCCGCGTTCCTCCTGATCGTGCGCACCATCCACTCGCCGTTCGGGCAGGTGTTGAAGGGCATCAAGGAGAACGAGCCGCGCGCCTTGTCCCTCGGCTACGACGTGAGCCGCTTCAAGCTGCTGGCCTTCGTGATCTCGGCCGCGCTCTCGGGCCTTGCGGGCTCGCTCAAGACGCTGGTGCTGGGCTTCGCCACCCTGTCGGACGTGCACTGGACCGCCTCGGGCCAGGTCATCCTGATGACCCTCGTCGGCGGCCTGGGCACGCTCTCGGGTCCGCTGGTCGGCTCGGCGGTGGTGGTGCTGCTGGAGAACAAGATCGGCGAGCTGGGCAACTTCCTCGCGCGCATCACGACCATCGACTGGTTCAACACGCTGGGCGAGTCGGTGACCATGGTCACGGGCCTGATCTTCGTGATCTGCGTGCTCGCGTTCCGCAAGGGGATCATGGGCGAGATCATCGCCTTCATCGACCGGCGCAAGGGCCGCGGCTCGGGCCCGTCGCACTGACCGGCTGAACGCGCCCGCTCCGAAGGCCGCTGGTCGGCCTTCGGCAGCACGGCGATCTCGATCCCCCGCGATTGATCCTCCAGCACAACGACAGCGCCCATCGTGCGCAGGGCATCGGGTGCTCCCCGCAGCGAAATCAAGGAGGAGGGCGAAGCCCGGGGGACATTCGCGGAGGGGAGTACCCGGTGGCCTGTGCACCCGCCCTGAACACCAGTGCCCCGAACAGACCCTAGAGCCGCAAAGGCGCAGCGTAGCCCGTCATCTCCAGATACCCACGACCGACACGCTTGCCTTGCGCATCAAGCAGATCGCTCAACCCCTCCCAGTACACGCCTCCGGTCGATCCGCGGCTGTCCAGTTCCTGGTCATCGAGCAGCGCGCGCACCTCGAAGTTGCCGGACGGCGTCTGCACGCGCCATTGCGTCGGGTACTTCGCCTGCGTGCGCGGACTGCTCCACGCATTGACGCTCTCGAAGCGCACCTCGTCGTTCCTGAAGACACGCAGCGCCCCATCGCGCGTGCGAAACGAACCACCACCCCACAGCGCACTGCCATCCTTGCGACGCAGATGAAAGGCGGTGAGCGCGCTGCCATCGTCCAGATTCATGCCGATCCAATCCCAGCCCACGGCGTCGGGATGCATCAACGCCTCGCTCCATTCGTGGTCGAGCCACGCGGTGCCATCGACATCGAAGCCCTGCCCCTTGAGCGTGAGCTTGCCCTGTGTCTTCAACTGGGGCTCGCTGTAGTAGTAGCTCGCCTGGGCTTCATCGGGTCCCTTGCGCGAGAGGCCGGCGTTGCCTTGCAGGAGAACAGGCTGCGTTGGCGTGAAGCGCAGGTCGAGCGCGAACTCGCCGGCCGGAATGCGCGCCGCATAGCTGCCGTCCTTGCGCACCAGCGACCAGTCGCGCAGCCGCACGTCGGTGTCGGTTTCGCTCGCCGATGCCACACCGAAGCCGGCGCGCGCGATGCGCTGGTCGTGCAGCAGCACGCGGCCTTCGAGATCGGTGACGGCCGCGTGTGCGAACACGAGATTCTTCGCGGCGAAGGCCGAGCGCATGGCCTGCGTCGCATCGATGCGCGAGCGGAAGAAAGTCACCTGGAAGCCGAACTCACGCCCCACCGCATTCTTCGCATGGCCGGTGATGTACCACCACTCGGTGTGCAGGTCGGGATGGCTGCCGAAGTCGCGCGGAAACTGCAGCGTGCGCGCGGGCAAGGCCCAGCTTGCGGGTGCCGCAGCCAACGCAGCCAGCAACAGGCTGCGCCGCGAGAGACCGAAAGGGCCGAAGGACATCACCCCGCCACCAGCGCATCGACGCGCTGCTGCGCCGGCCCGATGTCGCCGAACGCGTTCTTCACCCACGCCGCATCGTGATAGCTCGGCAGGTAGCGCTCGCCCGAATCGCACAGCAGCGACAGGATCGATCCCTGCCGCCCGGCCGCGCGCATCTCCTGCGCCACGGCCAGCATGCCGATGAAGTTGGTGCCCGTCGAAGGCCCCACCTTGCGCCCGAGCAGCGCCGAGAGCGCGTGCATCGCCGCGACCGAATCGAGGTTCGGCACCTCGATCATGCGATCCACCAGCGTACGGATGAAGCTCGGCTCCACGCGCGGCCGCCCGATGCCTTCGATGCGCGAGCCGACCGCCGTCAGCGTTGCATCGCCTGTGCGGTGATAGGCCGAGAACACCGAGCCCTCCGGATCGGGCACGCACACCTGCGTGTCGTGGCAGCGGTAGCGCAGATAGCGGCCGATGGTCGCGCTGGTGCCCCCGGTGCCCGCACCCACCACGATCCATTCGGGGATCGGATGGCGCTCCCGCGCCATCTGCTGGAACATGCTCTCGGCGATGTTGTTGTTGCCGCGCCAGTCGGTCGCGCGCTCGGCATACGTGAACTGGTCCATGTAGTGGCCGCCCGTGCGCTCGGCCAGCGCGCGGGCCTCCTCGTACACCTGCGCCGCGTGGTCCACGAAGTGGCAGCTCGCGCCGTAGAAGGCGATCTGCGCGATCTTCTCGGGCGAGGTGCTGCGCGGCATCACCGCGATGAAGGGCAGGCCCAGCAGCCGCGCGAAATAGGCCTCGCTCACCGCCGTCGAGCCGCTCGACGCCTCCACGATCGTCGTGCCCTCGCGCACCCAGCCGTTGCACAGCGCATAGAGAAAGAGCGAACGTGCGAGCCGGTGCTTCAAGCTGCCCGTCGGATGGGTGGATTCGTCCTTCAGGTACAGGTCGATGCCCGCGGCCGCGAGCGCGGGCAGGGGGAGCGGGATCAGGTGCGTGTCGGCGCTGCGCTGGTAGTCGGCCTCGATGCGGCGGATAGCGCCGCCGAGCCAGCCGCTGCAGGAGGCGCCAGGGAGGAAGGAGGGTGTGGGCTGCATAGCGCGCCAGTCTACAAGTCATGCCTTGTAACCCCGCGCCCCGAAGAAATCTGGATACTGTGCGCTGCCATCAACAAGGCAGGAGACGAGACACATGAAAAGAACGAGCCCGCGCCTCGCAGCGCGACGCATGCCGAACAACCATCGGCTCTCCCTCGGCGCCACGGCGCTTGCAGCCATCGCACTGGCCGGCTGCGCATCCAGCCCTCCGGGCAGCAGCGACACGCCCACGCGCCCCTCCTCATCGTTCACCGTGCCCGGCCTGGAGAAACCCGCCGAGGTGCTGGTCGACCGCTGGGGCGTGCCGCACCTGTATGCGGGCACGCTCTACGACGCCTTCGTGGCGCAGGGCTTCATCGCCGCGCGCGACCGGCTCTGGCAGATGGACCTCTGGCGCAAGCGCGGCCTCGGGGAGATGGCCAAAGACTTCGGCCCCGCCTGGGTCGAGAGCGACCGCGCCGCGCGCGCCGTGCTCTACCGCGGCGACATGTACCGCGAGTGGCTGGCCTACGGGTCGGACGCCAAGCGCGTGGCCGAGGCCTTCACCGCCGGCGTCAACGCCTACGTCGCGCAGGTGCGCGCGCAGCCCGCGCTGCTGCCCACCGAATTCGCGCTGCTGGGCTACCAGCCGGCCACTTGGTCGCCCGAGGACGTGGTGCGCATCCGGCACCACGGGCTCACGCTCAATTTCACGTCCGAGGTCGATCGCGCGCGCGCCTTCTGCGCAGGCGGGCAGGGCGTCAAGGCCGACTGGCTGCGCCGCGAGCTCGATCCGCCGGTCACGCCGAAGGTGCCTGTGGGTTTCGATCCCTGCACCATCCCCGCGGCGGAGCTGCGCGCGGCCTACATGCGGGCGACCGAATCGCCGCAGTTCACCAAGGCGAACACGCGGGTGGGCATGGACGCGGGCGCGCCCTCCACGCCGGTCGCCCTGCTGCCCGGCAGCGCCGAATCGATCGCCGCGAAAGCCGAGCAGGACGCGGCGCAGCAACAGGAACAGGCCCTGCAAGGCGATCCCACGGGCGCCTACGGCAGCAACAACTGGGTCATCTCGCCGAAGCTCACGTCCACGGGCCGGCCCATCCTGGCCAACGACCCGCACCGCTCGCACGGCGCGCCGAGCCTGCGCTACATGACGCACCTGAGCGCGCCCGGCATGGACGCCATCGGCGCGGGCGAGCCCTTCCTGCCGGGCCTGTCGATCGGCCACAACGGCACCATCGCCTTCGGCCTCACGCGCTTCTACATGGACCAGGAAGACCTGTACGTGTACCAGCTCAACCCGCGCAACCCCAACGAGTACCGCTACCAGGGCCGCTGGGAGCCGATGACGCGCGTCACCGAGCGCATCGCGGTCAAGGGCGAGGGCGCGCCGCGCGAAGTGGTCAACACCTTCACGCGCCATGGCCCCGTGCTGCTCGCGGAGCCCGGAAAGCGCCGCGCGTATGCCTTGCGCGCCGCGTGGCTGGAGCCCGGCATGGCGCCGTACTTCGGTTCGATGGACTACATGCGCGCGCGCAACTGGGACCAGTTCCGCGCCGCGATGAACCGCTGGGGCGCACCCGGCGAGAACCAGGTGTATGCCGACAGCAGCGGCAACGTCGGCTGGATTCCGGGCGGCCTCACGCCCATCCGCCCGAACTGGGACGGCCTCATGCCCGTGCCGGGCGACGGCCGCTACGAGTGGTCGGGCTTTCGCAACGGCGACGAGCTACCCTCGGAGTTCAACCCCGCGCGCGGCTACGTGGTGACCGCCAACGAGAACAACATTCCGCCCGACCATCCGGCCGCCAAGAAAGGCATCGGCTACGAGTGGAGCGATGCGGCCCGCGCGCGCCGCCTGAAGGAGCTGTTCGCCGCGAAGGTGGCGGCGGGCTCGCGCTTCACCATCGAGGACTCCGAGCGCATGCAGAACGACATCGTCGCGACGCCCGCGCAGCGGCTGCTGAAGCTGCTGGCGGGCCTGCGCAGCGACGACGCGCAAACGGCCGCGGGCCTGCGCCTGCTGCAGGGCTGGGACGGCACGATGGACCGCGACAGCGCCGCCGCCGCGCTCTACGAGGTGTGGAGCAGCAAGCCGCTGCGCGCGGCGGTGCTCAAGGCCGGCGCTGGCGAGGTGGGCGCACCGCTGGCCGCGCCCGGCGACAACACGCGCATGGTGTTGCTGCTGGAGAACCCGTTCGGCTGGGTCAGCGACGCGCAGCGCGATGCCCTGCTGCTGCAGACGCTGCCGCCCGCGATGCAGGAACTCACCGCCAAGCTCGGCCCCGACATGAAGGCCTGGAAGTGGGGCACGCTGCATCGCGCGGAGTTCCGCCATCCGCTGGCCGGCGTGGTCGATGCGGCCACGCGCAAGAAGCTCGACGTGGGCGACTGGCCGATGTCCGGTTCCAGCTTCACGCCGATGGCGGCGACCTACCGCGCGAGCGACTACAAGCTGACCGCGGGCGCATCGTTCCGCATGGTGCTGGACGTGGGCAACTGGGACGCCTCGCGCGTGATCAACACGCCCGGCCAGTCGGGCAACCCGGACAGCCCGAACTACCGCGACCTCGCGCCGCTGTGGCTCGAAGGCAAGTACGTGCCGCTGGTCTACAGCCGCGGGGCGGTGGAGAAGGAAACGGTGGAGCGCATCCAGCTCGCGCCCGCAAAATAGGCGGCATGACCCTCGACGAGCTCAACCGGACATTCGCCGCAGTCCCCGCGCGCCACAAGGAAGTCTCGATCATCGCGAGCATGGATGACGAGCCTGCCCGGCCCAGCCGGCGCCTGATGGAGATCGCGCTCGAGGCATGTTCGGCGGCGATGGATGGGGCGCTGCCGATCTACGAAGGCCGCGCGTCGACGGAGCCGCACTGGTTCGACACCTGGCCCGGCGAGCACTACCGCCTGCTCGCCGCGCTGGTGCGCACGCTGAACCCCAGGACGGTGATCGAGATCGGCACCTTCACCGGCATGGGCACGCTGGCGCTCGCGCAGGAGCTGCAGCCATCGGGCACGCTGACCACCTTCGACCTGCTGGCGTGGGACCGCTTGCCCGACACATGGCTCGCGCCTTCCGACTTCGCCGCGGGCCGCGTGCGGCAGGTGCTGCACGACATCTCCGCGCCGGGCGGCATCGCGCCGCATCGCGCGCTGTTCGAAGCGGCCGAGTTGATCTTTGTCGACGGGCCGAAGGACGGCGTCACCGAAGCGAACATCCTCGCGAATCTGGCTACGTTGAATTTGTCGCGCGAAGTGGTGATCGTGTTCGACGACATCCGCGTCGTGCACATGATCGACATCTGGCGCCGCATCGGCCGGCCCAAGATGGACCTCACGTCCTTCGGCCACTGGAGCGGCACGGGCCTGGTCGACTGGAACGGCACGTCCGGTTTCTGAGCGTTGAAGAACGAGGGCCTTACCAGTCCTCTTTCACCGCCAGCACCACGTCCTTGTCCGCGGCCGCGCGTCCCGCCAGCCACGCGGTGACGGTGCCCGCCACGACCACCGCGCCGCACAGCGCGATGAGGCGCGCCCACGGCACGAGCAGGTCCATCGTCCAGTGAAAGCTCTGCGGGTTCACCACCTTCACGAGCACCACCGACACCGCGAGCCCGAGCACCAGTCCGGCCACCGCGCCGATGGCCGTCCACGCCGCGCCTTCGCCCGCCACCACGGCCAGCACCTGCCGCCGCGTGAACCCCAGGTGCGCGAGCAGCCCGAACTCCTTGCGCCGAGCGAGCACCTGCGCGCTGAAGCTCGCCGCGATGCCGAAGAGACCGATGGCGATGGCTACGGCCTGCAGCCAGTAGGTGACCGCGAAGCTGCGGTCGAAGATGCGCAGCGACGTCGCGCGGATCTGTCCGACCGAGGCGATTTCCACGGAGTCGGGCGACCCGCCACCCTGGCGCGCCGCGAGCGCGCGCACGGCCGCCTGCACCGCGCCTTCGGAGGCGCCCGGCGCGAGCCACAGCGAGATGTCGCTCACGTCGCGCTGGCCGGTGATGCGCTCGTAGTCGCGCGCGTCCATCGTGATGGCGCCGAACTGCCGCGCGTAGTCGCGCCACACGCCCGCGACGAAGAAGGTGTTCGCGACTTTGGTGGGGAGCGCGGTGGCCGACAGCGCCGCGGCCAGCGGCGCGAAAGCCGTGCCCGGCTTCGCGCCGTAGAGCTCCACCATCGGCTCGCTCACGTAGATGCCGATCTGCCCCTCGGGCACGGGCAATGCCGAACCCACCAGCGGCAGCGATTGCGACGCGCTGCCTTCCAGGCTGCGCGCGATCAGCGTCACGGCGGGCTGCGCGGCATCGAGCTGCAATGACTGCGTGCGCAGCGTGCCCGTGCGCGCGACGCCGGGCAGTTGCGCCAGAGCCTGCACGAAGGCGGGCGGAAAGGTCGCGGTGTCGGTGCTGCTCGTGCCGCCGCTGTTGCCGCCGCGGCCGCCCGAGGTTGCGCGCACGTACAGGTCGGCCGGCAGCACCACGTCGAGCCAGTGCGTCACCGAATCGCGGAAGCTCGCGACCATCACCGTGAGCGCCACCGCGAGGCTCAGGCTCGCGACCACGCCGCTCACCGCCACGGCGGCCGTGCCGCGCATGCGCCGCGCGCGCTCGATGGCCAGCATCGGCAGCACGCGCTCGGCGAACGCGGGTGCGATGCGGTCGTACAGCAGCGCGATGAGCCAGGGCAGGGCGGTGATGCCGCCCACCAGCAGGCACGCCACCGAGAGGTACGCCGCCACCGGAATGCCGCCGATGGCCGGGATGTTGGCGAGCGCAGCGCTCAGTGCGATCAGCCCGAGCGCGAGCCAGTGGCTGCGGCTTTGCGTGGGCGCGGCGCCCAGGCCCTTGAGCGTTTGCGCCTCGGGCAGCGCCTGTGCCGCGCGCGCGGGCCACCAGCCGCCCACCAGCGCGGCCGCCACGCCGAGGCCGCCGTACAGCAGTGCCGCGCCGCCGCTCCAGTGCAGCTTGGGCGCGACGCCTTCGAAATACCCGCCGCCCAGGTCGCCGCCCAGCACCCGCAGCGCGAAGGCCGCGAGCGCGGTGCCGAGCGCCAGGCCCGCGGCGCTGCCGATCACGCCCAGCACCAGCGATTCGGCCAGCACCAGCCGCAACCGCTCGCGGGGTGTGAGGCCGAGCACGCCGAGCAGCGCGAACTGCTGCGCGCGCTTGGCCACGCTGAGTGCCAGCACCGAGAACACCAGGAACGCACCCGTGAACAGCGCTACCAGCGCGAGCACCGTGAGGTTGACGCGGTAGGCGCGCGAGAGGTTGCTCACGCGCTCGGCCGCATCGCCCGGCTCCGCGAACTGCACACCCGCGGGCCAGCCGGGGGACTTCTGCAGCGCCTCGGTGAAGGCCGCGCGGTCGGTGCCTGGCGCCAGGCGCAGGTCGATGCGGCTCAAGCGCCCCACCTGGTCGAACAGGTCTTGCGCGGCGGCGATGTCCATCACCGCGAGCGCCGTGCCGCTGGCGGCGACATGGCCGGCCACGTCGAGCTTGTGCCATGTCGCGCCACTGCGCAGTTGCACCGTCTCGGCGGTGCCGGTGGCTTCCGTCGGGAGCCCCAGCACGCTGCGCGCTGCAGCGTTGAGGAACACATGGCCGGGCGCGAAGAGAGAGAAACGGCCGGCGCCGACCGAGGGCTGCGGCATCAGCGCGGGCGCGATGGTCGGGAGCACCAGCGCATCGACGCCGATCACGCGCATCGGCACCTGGCGTTCGCCGCTGGCGAGGGCCAGGCCCTGGAA
Organism: Variovorax sp. AC194; assembly: GCF_979257995.1. Lineage (NCBI taxonomy): Bacteria > Pseudomonadati > Pseudomonadota > Betaproteobacteria > Burkholderiales > Comamonadaceae > Variovorax > Variovorax sp. AC194. Next base: position 2,709,982 of record NZ_OZ409823.1, read on the forward strand.
CTCGAGCACGGAGCTCGCGAGCGTCACCTGCGGATGCCGCGCCAGCTGCGCGAACACGGCCTCGTCGAAGCCGCCCTGCACGGCGCGCACCTCAAGATCAGGCTGGCCGTTGACCGAGCGCACCGCGCTCGAAAACTCGTCCAGCGCCGAGGCATTGATGAGCTGCACCGAGAACGCTAGCGCCACGCCCAGCATCACGGCCAGCACGGCCGCCGCGTTGCGCCAGGGGTGGTGGCGCAGTTCCTGCCAGGAGAAGGTGGTGAGCAATGCACGCATGCCGCGATTGTGGCCGCGGGGCTCGTGTTACATCCGCGTGGCACGATGGCGCCTCTTTCGATGACGATGCCCCGAGGAATTCGACGATGCGGCGCCTGCCCCCAGCCTTGTCCACAAGCATGTTCCCGGTGATGCGCCGCCGCTGGTTCGCGGCCTGGCTTCTTGCCCCGCTGCTGGCCGGCAATGCCGCCGCACAGCTCCAGCCGCCGCAGCAACAACAGCAGCAGCAACCGCTGTCCCTCGCGAGCGATCCGGCCGTGCTGGCCAAGACGGCGCTCGGGGCCGAGCGCGGAACGCTCGTCATCGGCCTCCTGCGCAACGGCAAGGCCTCGTACGGCGCGGCCTACAACCCCGAGCCGCTCTCGCCGCCGCGCCCCATCGAGCCCAACAGCGCCGAGCAGCCGATGTTCGAGATCGGCTCGGTCACCAAGGTCTTCACCGGCCTCCTGCTCGCGCAGGCGGTGGAGCGTGGCGACCTGAAGCTGGACGACACCGTGGGCAAGGTGCTCGCGGGCAAGGTCCAGGGGGTGCCGCCCGCGGCCGCCTCGGTCACGCTCAGGCAACTCGCCACGCACACGGGCTGCATGCCCGTGATGGCCGATGGCGTGACAGGCGGGGAGCCGCTGGCCGAGCAGCTGCGCAGCTTCGATAGGCCGATATTCTGGGCCGCGCTCTCGCGCATCAAGCTCACCGCGCCGGCGGCGCCGTGCGAAGCCGCGTACAGCAACTTCGGCATGGCGCTGCTCGGGCAGCTGCTGGCCGAGCGCTACAACACCTCGTGGGGCGAGCTGGTGCGCGCGCGCATCACCGAGCCGCTTGGCATGAACGACACCGTGATTTCGCTGGGCGACAAGGCCTCGCGCATGGCCCCGGCTTTCTCCGGCGACCGCCGCCGGCCGCTGCTGGACATGATGGCCTACGCGCCGGCCAGCGCGCTGCGCTCCACAGCGGCCGACATGATGACCTTCAGCCGCGCGGTCCTGGCCGGCGCAAGCGGCCCGCTGGGCCCGGCGGCCGCGCGCATGCTCACGCCGCTCGCGCGCTACGAGGGCGCCGAGATCGGCTATGCCGTGATGGTGCGCGGCCCCGAGGGCGGGCGCCGCACCTACTGGCACGCGGGGCTCACCGAGGGCTACCGCACGCTGTGGCTGATCGCGCCCGACACCGGCGAGGCGCTGATCGTGCTCAGCAGCAACGCGCGCGCGCCGCTGCAGCCGGTGATGCTGGCGATCGGCAAGAACCGCTACCCGGTGTCGACGACGGAGGTGCCGGTCGATCCGAAGCGGCTGGAGGACTACAAGGGCGAATACCGCATCAGCAAGACCAAGGCGCTGGGCTTCACGGTGCGCAACGGGCGGCTGCTGGTGCGAGAGACCGGGCGCGGCTACAACGCGCTCACGCCGACGGGCACCGACCGCTTCGCGGTGGCCACCATCGGCGCACAGATCGTCTTCCAGCGCGGGGAGGGCAATGCGGTGGTGGGGGTGACGCTGGCGCAGGGCGGGAGCCAGCTCGAGGGGCGGCGGGTGGGCGAGGCGGCCGCCGTACCGCAGGAGTGAGCGCGGCGTCGCTCAGAGCCGCTGCGACATTCCGTTGAGATACGCCCGCACCGCCGCATTCGCACTGAGCCCGATCGCGCGGTCGTAGGCCTGCCGCGCCGCGGCACGCGCGCCGCCGGCCGCAAGCAGATGCGCGCGCGCGGCCCAGAACGGCTGGTAGCTCGCCACCTCATCCGAGGGAATCGCTTCGAGCGCGCGCAGCCCGATCTCCGGCCCGCGCGCATTCGCCAGCGCACAGGCGCGGCTGACCTGCGCGCCGATGCTGGGCCGCAAGGCCAAGAGGCCTTCATACAAAGACACCAGCACCTCGGGCGCCACCGGCGCGCCCACGCGGCGCTCGCAATGGGCCGACTGGATGGCGGCCTCCAGCTGGTAGGCGCCGAGGGACTTCATCTCCGATGCCAGGCGCAGGCACCGCTCGGCCTCCGCGAGCAGGTCGGGGTCCCAGCGCAAGGTGTCCTGCTGGTCGAGCGGCACGTAGGCACCGGTGTCGCTGCGCCGGGCGGCGGCGCGGCTTTCGCAGAAGAGCATCAGCGCGCGCAGGCCCAGCGGTTCGGGCTCGCTGGGCATCAGGTGGCAGAGGATGCGGCCCAGGTCGATGGCTTCGGCCGTGAGGCCGCGCGGCAGCGCATCAGCGCCGTCGACATCGTCCCAGCCGGTGCCGTAGGCGGCGTAGATGCCGTCAAGCACGTCCTGCAGCCGCTGCGGCAGGTCGCGCGCTTGCGGATATTCGAAGGGAATGCCCGCCGCGCGGATGCGCGCCTTCGCCCGCACGAGGCGCTGGCCCAGCGTGGAGGGCGCGGAGAGAAAGGCGCCGGCCATGCGCGCCGCGTCGAGGCCGAGCACGGTCTGCAGCATGAGCGGCGCGCGGGCGGCTGCGTCGATGGCCGGGTGCGCGCAGACGAAGAGCAGGCGCAGCCGCTCGTCGGGCACGGCGGTGCCCTCGGCATTGGCTTCGTCCATTTTGCCTGCGAGCAGCAGCAGGGTCTGCGTGGCCTGGTCCTGCACGCGGGTGTGGCGCCAGGCGTCGAGCTTGCGGTGCCGCGCCACGCTCAGGAGCCACGCGTCGGGCTGCGCGGGAATGCCGTCGGCGGGCCAGCGTTCGAGCGCGCGCGCGAAGGCGTCGGCGAGCGCGTCTTCGGAAGCGGCGATGTCGTGCGTGCGCGCCGACAAAATCGCCAGCAGCCGGCCGTACGACTCGCGCGCCGCCTTGTCGGCGGCTTGATGAGCCGCCGGGGCGTTCACGCTGTGGCCGCGGTGGCAGCTGTGGCCATGAAGACCGGCCGTACCTCCACGCCCCCGCTGGCGGCGCAGGGCGCGCGCGCCGCCCATTCGAGCGCGGCGTCCAGGTCGGGCACGTCGACCACGAAGTAGCCGCCCAGCTGCTCCTTGGTGTCGGCAAAGGGGCCGTCCTGCACCTGGCGCTTGTCGCCGCGGATGCGCAGCGTGGTGCCGGTCATGGGCGGGAAGAGGCCGTGGCCGCCGAGCGCGACGCCCGACTGGCGCACCGCGTCGGCATACGCGATCCAGCTGGACCGATAGGCCTGTGACGACGCGTCGTCGCGCTGTTCGAATTCGGCCGCGGGCTGATAGAACATCAACATGTACTGCATGGTGTCTCTCCGTGAAGGAAAAGCTTGCTGAGCAAGATCGCTCACCACAATGACGGTCCGCAGCCGGTCATTTCGACACGGAAGGTCCGTGCCGCGCAGATTATTTTTTACGCGATTGCCGTTTGGCGCAACGGTTGCGCTACCTACGTCTTTCGTCTGGTACGCCTTTAGGCTGCCTTCTCGTCGACGGAGGCGGAGAACATGCTTTCCATCTCGTGGCGCAGGCGATAGGCGGCCGTGGAGGTGTCGATCGCCACGTCGGCCCAGCCGAGGCTCTGGCCCTTCTTCACCGGCCGCACGAGCTTGACGTTGTGCGCCAGGCCCAGCGGCAGGCCGCCCAGGCGCAGCGACCGCTCGGCCGGCAGCAGCTTGCCCCACACGGTGTAGCCGCCTTCGCCGTCGAGCATTTCGCCCGCCGCGAGGTCGCGCTTGGCGGTGGCGACCACGTCGGCGTTCCAGCAGGTGGCCACGCCGGTCGCCTCGCCGCGCAGCGCCACGCTCGCGACCGACATGCCGACCTCCAGGCCGATGAGGTGCCAGCGTTTGTAGAGCGTGAAGTAGCGCCCGCTCGGGTCGGTGTGGGCGTTGTATTCCTCGAAGCAGTTCTTGATGTAGTCGGTCTCGGCCTCGACGGTGACCCACACGCCCATGCGGATGTCGTAGGGAATCTTTCGGCCATCGGCTTCGAGCGAGGAGATCACCTCGACCATGCCCTTGCGCTCGAGCACGCCGCCTTCGCTGCGCGGGCGGGTGACGAAGGGAATGTCTTCCACGCTCGCGGGCGGGTAGAGGAGGCCGTCCGACGGCACGGTGAGGCCGGTGGCGTTGGCCACCGCCGAACTTTCGATCGACGGCTTGGAGCCATCGAGAAAGCTGTTGAACATCTTCGGGTTGAGCCCGCCGCGCAACGCCTGCTCGGGCGTGAGGCCGTAGTTGCCCCACACGGTCTCGGGCGTCGATTCGGTGAAGTGCGGCAGCCACTTGTGGCCGCGCCCGGCCGCCACCACCGGAAAGCCGCAGGTTCGCGCCCAGTCCACCAGGTCGCAGATGAGCGCGGGCTGGTCGCCGAAGGCCAGCGAATAGACCACGCCGGCCTGCTGCGCCTTGTGCGCGAGCAGCGGGCCGCAGAAGGCATCGGCCTCCACCGTCACGTTGACCACGTGCTTGCCGTGCGCGAAGGCATCCAGGCAATGGTCCACGGCGGCGACCGGGTTGCCGGTGCACTCGACCACGATGTCGATCGACGGCTCGCGCGTCACGGCCTGCCAGTCGTCGGTGATCCAGGTGGCGCCGGTCTTCAGCGCTTCCTGCACCGAGCCCGCGGCGCTGCGCTCGGGCTTCCAGCCGACGCGCGCGAGGTTCACGCGCGCCGCATCGGGCGACAGGTCGGCGATCGCGACGAGCTGCACGCCGGGCGTGCGCGGGATCTGCGCGAGGTACATCGCGCCGAACTTGCCGGCGCCGATCAGGCCGATGCGGATGGGGCGGCCTTCGGCGGCGCGCTGCTGCAGGCGGTTGTAGAGGCTCATGGGGTCAGGCCTCCGCGGTGTCGCGCACGTCGAGCGAAGTCTGCAGCGCGCTCTCGGGCAGGCCGTGCTTCCAGGGCACATCGACCGGGTAGGGCTTCAGGAGGCAGTCGTCGGGCAGCATCTCGATGGGCGTGAAGTTTCTGTGCGCGATGTACTCGGGCCGCTTGTGGCGGCGGATGTGGTTGCTGACCGCGCACAGGCTCAGGTACACCGCCACGCGGTTGAAGGGCGAGAGGTTGCTGCCCGAGGCGTGCACGAGGCAGCTGTGGAAAAGGATCATCGAACCGGCCGGGCCCTTGGGCGAGACGATGCCGCCCTCCTTGCCGCCCGCGCGGTCCACCAGCTGCGCGATCAGGTCGTTGTCCACCGTCCAGAGCGGGTAGCTCGTGGTGGTGAGGTCATGTTTCGCATCGACCACGCCCCTGCGGTGGCTGCCCGGTATGAACATCAGCGGTCCGTTGTGCTCGTTCACGTCGTCCAGAAAAATCGCGACGTTCATCGCGCGCTCGGTGGGCATCAGGTCGTCGTTGAGCCAGGTGCCGTAGTCCTGGTGCCACTGCCACACCTGGCCTTCGAAGGCCATCTTTCCGTTGATCTTGAACTGGTGCATGTAGACCTCTTCCTCGAAGAGGTCCATCACCGGGCCGACCATGCGCGGATGGCGCGCGAGCCTGGCGAAGGGCTCGCTGATCAGGTGCGCGGCGAAGTTCGTGCGCACGGCGTCCGAGCCCTTCTCGCGCACGTTGAAGGCCTCGCGCTTGCTGTAGAGATCGGGCACCGCATCGGTCAGCGCCCTGGTTTCTTCGGGCGAGAAATGGCCGGGGAAGAACAGGTAGCCGTCGCGCTCGAACTGCGCGCGTTGCTCGGGGGTCAGCTTCATGCCTTGTCTCCTTTGTGGGCTTTGTGGGGGAGGGTGTGGGTGGGTGCGTTGCGGGCCTGCTGCTCCGTCAGGCGCCGGGCCAGTGCCTCGCTGGCCTGCGCGACGTGCTCTTCGCTCAGGCGCGCGGCGCGGTCCGCGTTGCCCGCGGCGATGGCGTTGGCGATGGCTTCGTGCTCGTCCCAGAGCGATTCGCGCTGGGGCTCGGCCTGCAGCACCGCGCCCATCGCGCGGCGAAGGTGCCGCCAGTGCGGATCGGCGCTCTGGCCGATCAGCGGGTTGCCCGAGGCGTCGTAGATCGCGCGGTGAAAGGCCACGTCGGCATCGATCATGGCTTCGACATTGCGCCCGCGCGCGGCGCGGCGGCCGCGCTCGATGAGCTTCGCGTCGATGCGAAAACGCTGCTGCGCCGCCAGCCGCGCGGCCAGCACGTCGAGCACGCCGCGCACCTGGTAGATGTGGCGCATGCCCTCGGCATCGAGCGGCGCCACCAGCACGCCGCGGCCGGGCGCGTCGTGCACGAAGCCGTCTTTCTTCAGGAGGCGCAGCGCCTGCAACACGGGCTGGCGCGACACCGAGAGGCGCTGCGCGATGTCTTCCTGCGTGATGCGCTCGCCCGGCGCCAGTGAGCCGCTGCTGATGGCGCCGAGCAGGGCGCGGTAGACCTGGTCGACGAGGTCGGGCGCGACTTCGATGCTGACGAGCTGGGCGGGCATGGTGCGGCTTTCTTTGAACTCTGTATACAGAGTACGGAGATCCGGGCCGTTGCGTATCCCGGGTTTTTACCGACGGAGTCTGCAAAAGAACGTAAGCCTTCGCTAAGCTCGACCCATGCAACTCCCTACCTACGACGACGTCACCGCCGCGGCCGCGCGGCTCGAAGGCCATGCCCACCGCACGCCGGTGCTGCAATCGACCACCGCCAACGAACGGTGGGGCGCGCAGTTCTTCTTCAAGTGCGAGAACTTCCAGCGCATGGGCGCGTTCAAGTTTCGCGGCGCATTCAACGCGCTTTCCAGGTTCGATGCGGCGCAGCGCAAGGGCGGCGTGATCGCTTTCTCGTCCGGCAACCATGCGCAGGCCATCGCGCTGTCGGCGCGCCTCCTGTCGATGCCGGCCGTGATCGTCATGCCCAAGGACGCGCCTGCCGCCAAGGTCGCGGCCACCAAGGGCTACGGCGCCGAAGTGGTGATGTACGACCGCTTCACCGAAGACCGCGAGGCGCTGACGAAGAAGCTCGCGCAGGAGCGCGGCATGACGATGATTCCGCCCTACGACCACCCCGACGTGCTCTCGGGCCAGGGCACGGCGGTGAAGGAGCTCATCGAGGAGACGGGGCCGCTCGATCACCTGTTCGTGTGCCTGGGCGGCGGCGGGCTGCTCTCGGGCTCGGCGCTGTCGGCGCGGGCGCTCTCGCCCGATTGCAAGGTCTACGGCGTGGAGCCCGAGGCAGGCAACGACGGGCAGCAGTCGTTTCGCACGGGGAAGATCGTGCACATCGAAACGCCCAAGACCATCGCCGACGGTGCACAGACGCAGCACCTGGGCCAGTACACGTTCGGCATCATCCAGCGCGACGTGGACGACATCTTCACCGTGACCGACGACCAGCTCGTGGAGGCGATGCGCTTCTTCGCCGAGCGCATGAAGATGGTGGTGGAACCGACGGGGTGCCTCGCGTTCGCGGGCGCCATCGCTGCCGGCCAGGCCATCGCCGGAAAGCGCGTGGGCATCGTGATCAGCGGCGGCAACGTCGACCTGTCGCGCTTCGCGGCGCTGCTCGCGTAAATTTCATACGGGTCGCGTTCGACGGGACAGAGCCGTTCACGCTGAGCCTGTCGAAGCGCCGCGCGAGGCTTCGACAAGCTCAGCCCGAACGGGTTTGGAAGATCGAATGGGTTTGGAAGATCGAACGCAGTTTCGTTTCAGGCGCGAATCCCGCCTGCCGTCAGGTGCAGCAGGCGGTCCGCACGGGCGGCGGCGCTCTCGGAGTGCGTCACCAGCACGAGCGAGGCGCCGTGCTCGCGCGTCTGGCCGATCAGGAGTTCCATCACCTTCGCGGCCGTCGTCGGGTCGAGGTTGCCCGTGGGCTCGTCGGCGAGCAGCAGCGCGGGCCGATGCACCAGCGCACGCGCGATCGCCACGCGCTGCAGCTGGCCGCCCGAGAGCGTCTGCGGCAGCCGGGCGCCCATGCCGGGCAGGCCGACCGCATCGAGCATGTGCGCGACGCGGCCGTCGTCCTTCTTCTGGCCCAGGAGCATGAGCGGCAGCGACACGTTCTGCGCCACGTCCAGGTGCGGCAGCACGTGGAAGGCCTGGAACACGAAGCCGACATGCCTGCGCCGCCAGAGCGCGCAGGCCTCGCCGTCGAGCGCGCCGATGTCGGTGCCGTCGTGCGTCACCGTGCCCTGGTCCCAGCTGTCCAGGCCGGCCATGCAGTTGAGCAGCGTCGACTTGCCGACGCCCGATTCGCCCACGATGGCGACGAACTCGCCCGGCTGGACCTCCAGCGTCACGTTTTCGAAGACGGGCGATTCACCGTAGTGCTTGCCGAGGTTGGTAATGCGCAGCGTCATCCGGGCGAATTGGTAAGGGTGGTCTTGGCGATCAGTTGGACGGCGGTCTGCACCGCGCCGGGCGCGTCGCACGCGATCACGGTGCGCTGCGGCATGCTGCGCAGCCAGGTGATCTGTCGCTTGGCGAGCTGGCGCGTGGCGGCGATGCCGCGTTCGCGCAGGTCATCCATGGCCTTGGCGTCGGACGCGGACGTGCCGCAGGCATCGAGCATTTCCCACGCCTGCCGGTAGCCGACGCAGCGCATCGAAGGCAGGTCGGTCGAGAGGTCGCCGCGCGCGCGCAGTGCCTTCACCTCGTTGAGAAAACCGTTTGCGAGCATCGCGTCGAAGCGATCGGCGATGCGGGCATGCAACCACGCGCGGTCGCTCGGTTCAAGCGAGAAGAGCACGCCGCCGTCCACGGCCTTGGCGGTTTTGTTATCGCTCGCATGAAAGCTCGAGAGCGGCTGGCCGCTGCACTCCCACACCTCGAGCGCGCGCTGGATGCGCTGGCTGTCTTGCGGCGCGAGGCGCGCGGCGGTGACCGGATCGACTTCGGCGAGCCGCGCATGCATCGCGGGCCATCCCCGCTCGGCAGCTTCTGCGTCGATGCGCGCGCGCACCGCGGCATCGGCCGCGGGCATTGCGTCGATGCCGTCGAACAGCGCCTTGAAATACAGCATCGTGCCGCCCACCAGCAGCGGCAGCGCGCCGCGTGCGCGGATCTCGTCGATGAGCCGCGTCGCATCGGCCACGAAGGCGGCGGCGCTGTAGCTTTCGCGCGCATCGAGGATGTCGATGAGGTGGTGCGGCACGGCCGCTTGCTCGGCCGCCGTGGGCTTGGCCGTGCCGATGTCCATGCCGCGGTAGACCAATGCGGAATCGACCGAGATGATTTCCACCGGCTGCAGCCGTGCGAGGGCCAATGCGGCTGCGGTCTTGCCGGAGGCGGTGGGGCCGGCGAGCGCGACGTAGCGCGGCGGAACGGAAAGCGCAGCGGCAGACATTGCCGAAGGAGCGGCCTCGGCGGCCGGTGCGGAACTGGGAGACATGGTTCGCCGAGGGTAGCAAATGGCGCGTGCCGCTCGGCGGGGAGGGCGCGGATGGCCCCGGTGGCTCAGGTCGTTTCGCGCATCCGCCGGATGTCGCGCAGCGGTGGCGCGCCGAACAGGCGCGCGTATTCGCGGCTGAACTGCGAGGCGCTCTCGTAGCCCACGCGCACGCCCGCGGTGCCGGCGTCGATACCCTGGTTGAGCATCAGCTGCCGCGCTTCCTGCAGGCGCAGTTGCTTCAGGTACTGCATCGGGCTCATGCCCGCCACGGCGCGAAAGTGCTGCCTGAAGGTCGAAGGGCTCATGTGCACGGAGGCGGCCAGGTCGTCCGCGAGCACGGGCCGGGTGAAATTCATCTTGAGCCAGGCCATGCTCTGCACCACCTGCTGGCTCGGCGAGCCGACCGCCACGAGGCGCTGCAGCTGCGGGCCGTGGCGCCCGGCCAGCAGCCGCACGAGGATCTCGCGCTGCAGCAGCGGCGCGAGTTGCGGCATCAGCCGGGGTTCGTCCAGCAGCGCGACGAGCCGCGTCACCGCGCCGAGCAGCGTCGGGTCCAGATCGCCGAGCGACATGGCGCGGTAGCTGCAGTCCCGGGTCGGCTGCGGCAGGGCCATGTCGGCGGCGGCCTGCACGATGGCGCGCGGGTCGAGCCGAAGCATGAGGCCCATGAAGGGCTGCGCGGCGCTGGCCCGGGTGATGTGCGTCACCACGGGCAGGTCGGCCGTCGTCAAGAGCGACTGGCCCGCCGAATAGTCGAACACCTCCTCGCCGAGCGCCACGCGCTTCTGCCCGCTCACGGTGATGCCGACGCCGAAACCGTAGAGGCAGTGCATGGGCTCCGTCGTCGCGCTGCGGCGGTGCACGGAGAGTTCGGGAATGGCGGTGAGGTAGTCGCCGTCGCTCTGCGCGATGCGTGCGACCGCATGCGCCAGGTCGCCCAGAACGCCTGGAACGCCCGATGCCTCTTGCTTCGCCGGCTCTGCCACTTCCATCTGAATCCTTTCGAATGACGCCAGGGAAAAAGTCTAGCTCGCGCATTTCGTGTGCCACGCGTTGACGGCGCAGTCTCGTTGTTTCAGGCAAGAACACGCGCGGATTGGGCAAACGGCCGAAGGGTCTTCGCCCGACACTGGCCCGCGATGTGCCGGCGTGCATGGGGTGTCATGCGCCGAGGGCCATCCGTTGATTCCGACAAATCTCCTCTTCCCACGATTCCACGATTCCACGATGAAAACAGAAAAGACCGCCTCCATCACCGCGTTCACCGCGTCCATCGCGATCGCTCTGGGCCTCGGCGCGGGCGCCATGTGGCCGCAGCATGCCCACGCGAGCCTGGCGCTCGCGCAGAAGTATTCATGCGTCGCATGCCACCAGCCGGCCACCAAGGTGGTGGGCCCGTCGTGGAAAGACATCGGCGCGAAGTACGGCGACGGCAAGGGCACGGCCGCCCAGCTTGCCGCGAGCATCAAGGCCGGCAGCTCGGGCAAGTGGGGCGCGATGCCGATGCCGCCGCAGGCCCAGGTGCCCGATGCCGACCTGCAGGCGCTCGCGCAGTGGCTGCTCGACGGCGCCAAGTAAACGGATTCCACCCAACCCACAACCACCACCCACGGAGAAAAAGAACATGAGCACGCTCCACGTCAATGGCCGTGACCACACGGTCGATGCCGATCCCGGCACCCCCATCCTCTGGGCCCTGCGCGACACGCTGGGCATGACCGGCACCAAGTTCGGTTGCGGCGCCGCGCTGTGCGGCGCCTGCACCGTGCACCTGGATGGCCAGGCGATCCGTTCGTGCATCACGCCGATCTCCGCCGCCGAGGGCAAGAAGATCACCACCATCGAAGCCGCCACCAATGGCAGCGACCGCGTCGGCGCGGCCGTGCATGCCGCATGGGTCAAGCACGACGTCGCGCAGTGCGGCTACTGCCAGAGCGGCCAGATCATGAGCGCGACCGCGTTCCTCCAATCGCTGCCCAAGGGCAAGCAGCCCAACGTGGAGGAGATCGACTCGGCCATGGCCGGCAACATCTGCCGATGTGGCACTTACGTGCGCATTCGCGCCGCCGTGGCCGATGCGGCCAAGACCCTCGCCTGAAGGAGCCGACATGCTGCCCCACATCGACTACAACGAACTGCCGCGCGCGCTGCAGCGCCTGATGGCCCGACCCGCGACCGACGAGGCCGCCACGCTGCCCCGCCGCAGCTTCCTGAAGATGGCCGGCGCCAGCGGCCTCGTGCTCGGCGCCTTTCCCCACCTCGCCATGGCGCAGGCCGATGGCGTGGCCCCTGCGGCCGTCGGCTTGAAGCCGACGCAGCAGCCCTCGGCCTTCGTGCAGATCGCGCCGAACGGCGAAGTCATGGTGACCATCAACCGCCTCGAATTCGGCCAGGGCGTGCAGACCGGCCTGCCGATGATCCTGGCCGAGGAGCTGGACGCCGACTGGGCGCTGGTGCGCAGCCGCAGCGGCACCAACGATGCCGCCTACGCCGACCCGCTCTTCGGCATGCACCTGACCGGCGGCTCCAACTCGATCAAGAACAGCTACACGCAGTACCGCGAGCTGGGCGCGCGCGCCCGGTCCATGCTGCTGTCGGCCGCGGCGGCGCGCTGGAAGGTCGACGTGGCCACGCTGCGCACGCAGGCCGGCACGGTGATCGGCCCGGGCGGCCGCAAGGCAGGCTACGGCGAACTGGCCGAAGCGGCCATGGCGCTGCCGGTGCCCGAGAAGGTCGTGCTCAAGGACCCGAAGAACTTCCGCATCATCGGCCGCGCGACCACGCGCCTCGATCAGCGCGCCAAGAGCAGCGGGCACCAGGACTTCGGCATCGATGTGCGCCAGCCGGGGCAGCTCACGGCGGTGGTGGCGCATCCGCCGGTGTTCGGCGCGCGCTTGAGCTCGGTGGACGACAGCGCGGCGCGCGCCGTCAAGGGCGTGAAGGCCGTGCTGCGCATTCCACTGGACCGCGGCGCCGAAGGCGTGGCCGTGGTGGCCGATGGCTACTGGCCGGCCAAGCTGGGCCGCGATGCGCTGAAGCTGGAATGGAACACGGCCGCTGCGGAAAAGGTCGACAGCGACAAGCAGCTGGCCCAGTACCGCGAGCTCGCCGGCCGTCCCGGCAACCGCAAGTTCGACGCCGACATGGCACCGCTGGCCAATGCGCCCCGCAAGCTGGAGGCCGAGTTCGTGTTCCCGTACCTGGCCCATGCGCCGATGGAGCCGCTGAACTGCACCGTGAAGCTGTCGGACGGCCGCGCCGAACTGTGGGTCGGCACTCAGAGCGCCGACCTCGACGGCCAGGCCGCGGCGCGCACGTTGAAGCTCGATCCCGCGCAGGTGAAGGTGAACGTGCAGATGGCGGGCGGCGGCTTCGGCCGGCGCTTCGTGGGCTCGAGCGACTTCGTGGTCGAGGCCTGCGAGATCGCCAAGGCCGCGCGCACCGCGGGCCTGGATGCCCCCGTGCGTCTCTTGTGGAGCCGCGAGGACGACATCAAGGGCGGTTACTACCGGCCCATGCACCTGCACCGCGCGCACATCGGCTTCGACGAGCGCGGCAAGATCCTCGCGTGGGACCACGTCATCGTGGGCCAGTCCATCACCGCGGGCACGGTGTTCGCCGGCATGATGGTCAAGGACGGCATCGACGCCACGGCGGTGGAGGGCATGCGCGATCCGTATCCGGTGCCCATGCGCCTGACGGTGCACCACCCTCAGGTCAACGTGCCGGTGCTGTGGTGGCGCAGCGTGGGCTCCACCCACACCGCCTTCGTGATGGAGACGCTGATCGACGAGATCGCCCGCAGCACGAAGCAGGACCCGGTCGCCTACCGCATGCAGCTCTTCGGCGACAAGCACCCGCGCCATCGCGCCGCGCTGCAGCTGGCCGTGGACAAGAGCGGCTACGGCAAGAAGAAGCTGGCGGACGGCCGCGCCTGGGGCGTGGCGGTGCATGAGTCCTTCGAGTCGGTGGTGGCTTATGTGGTGGAAGCCTCGGTCAAGGATGGCCAGCCGGTGCTGCACCGTGTGACCAGCGGCGTGCACTGCAACCTCGCCGTCAACCCGCGCAGCGTGGAAGCGCAGGTGCAGGGCGCGGCGGTGATGGGGCTGTCGACGTGTCTTTCCGGCAGCGCGATCACGCTGAAGGACGGCGTCGTGCAGCAGGGCAACTTCGGCGACTTCACGGTGGCGCGCATCACGCAGGTACCGGAGTTCGACATCCACATCGTGCCCAGTGCCGATGCGCCCAAGGGGATGGGGGAGCCGGGGCTGCCGCCGCTGGCTCCTGCGTTCGCGAATGCCATTGCGCAGCTGACGGGCAAGCCCTTGCGGCAGTTGCCTTTCAACCTGGCTTGATGTGTACGAGCGCTGTATTGCGCTCGAGCTGCAAGAAGCAGAACCGGTCACGCTGAGCTTGTCGAAGCGCCGCGCAAGGCTTCGACAGGCTCAGCCCGAACGGATGGTTTTTTTGACCGCGCCTTCGCGACGCGCGTCGTGAAACAGCTAGATCGCCGCGGGCACGCTGCTCGCGCGCGCCTCGCCGCGCACGTCCTGCGGCGCCATGGCGGGCACGGGCGGCAGCTTCAGCGCGGGCGGTGACAGCTTGGGCTGGCTGCGCGCCATCATGCTGTCGGGCTTCATGCGGAACAGCTGCGTGAGCGCCGCGCGGTACTGCGTCTCGCCCACCGAATTGGTGTTGTGGTGCGAGCCGCCCTCGACCAGCACGAAGAGCTTGGGCACCGTGGCCGCGTCGTAGAGCTTGCGGCCCAGCGTGGGGTTGATCAGGCTGTCGGCCGTGCCATGCACCACCAGGAGCGGCGCGCCGATGTCCTTGACGGTGTTGATGGCCTCGAAGCGCTGCGTGATGAAGGGCCCCAGCGGCAGCCAGCCCCACTTGAAGCTGCTGACCACGTCGGCGATGGAGCTGAAGGTGCTCTCCACGATCGTGCCGCTCTCGTCGTTCACATGCGCCGCCAGGTCGATGCCGATGGCGCCGCCCAGCGAGTGGCCGAAGATGTAGCGGTGCTGCTTGGGATGGCGCGCGGCCAGCCAGGTCCAGGCGGCGCGGGCGTCCTCGCGGGCCGATTCCTCCGAGGGCAGGCCCTTGGAGCTCTTGCCGAAGCCGCGGTAGTCGATGGCCAGCACCGAGAAGCCCAGCTCGTGCATGCGCTGGATGCGCGGTGCCGAGCCGGCCACGTTGTAGCGAGCGCCGTGCAGGTACAGCAGCACGGGGGTGTCGGTGGTCTCGGGCGCGCCGCCCAGCCACAGGCCGTGCAGGCGCGCGGGCTCGCCGCTGATGGAGGACTGGAAATCGATCCAGACGTCCTGCATCCCTTCGGTCATGGTGGCGGTGTTGCCCCAGCTGCGGTCGCTGGGTTGGAAGATCCATTCGCGCTGTTGCTCGTCGAGCGTGGAGCACCCGGCGGCGAGCAGGGCGCAAAGCGAGAGGACAGACGCGAGGAGGGTCCAGCGTTTCATCATGGGGTTGAGGGACAGCGATGCCGGCCGAAAGTTTCATCCACTTTCACCACGACGCGCCGGCGTTGCGCCCTGGTAACTCCCCGAAACAGCGCTCAACGGCGCTTTGCTGAGACCATGCAACGTGCGTGCCCGCTCAACGGATGACCCGCCAAAACCCTCGAAAACCCTGAAAAAGCCGCCGATTCGGCTACCTGCCGCGCATGAACAGCGTGTCGAGCTCGCGGATCGACAGCTGCCGCCAGGTCGGCCGGCCGTGGTTGCACTGGTCCGAACGCTCGGTCGCTTCCATCTGGCGTAACAGTGCGTTCATCTCGTCGATGGTGAGCTTGCGGTTGGCCCGCACGGCGCCGTGGCAGGCCATGGTGGAGAGCAATTCGTTCTGTGCGCGCTGCACCACGGTGCTGGCGTCGTGCTGGCCCAGCTCGGCCAGGACGCTGCGCGCCAGTTCGACCGGGTCGCCGTCGGCCAGCGTGCCGGGCACGGCGCGCACCGCGAGCGTGCGTGCCGAGAAGGCGGTGATTTCCAGCCCCAGCGTGGGCAGCACCTCGGCGCAGGCCTCGGCCGTGGCCACTTCCTGCGGCGTGGCCGCGAAGGTGGCCGGGATCAGCAGCGGCTGGCTGGTGATGGCGGCGCCGTCCAGCTGCGTCTTGAGCCGCTCGTAGACGATGCGTTCGTGCGCCGCATGCATGTCGACCACCACCAGGCCCTGGGTGTTCTCGGCCAGGATGTAGATGCCCTGCAACTGGGCCAGCGCACGGCCCAGGGGCCACGCCTCCTCGTTGGTGGCGGCGGCATCCGCATCGCCTTCGGGGCTCGCCGGCAGTCCCACGGGGGCCCGGAAGGCCATCGGCGCCGCGCCCGCCGCACTCGTCGGAGGCCAGTGCGAGGGCGTGGCATCGGGCGCGTGCCCGAGCTCGTCGGCGCGGCGCGGCCACATGGCCTCGAAATCGCCGGCGCCGCGCTCCCGTGCCACGAAATTCATGGCCGGCTGCGACCAGCTCGCACTCTCGGGCAGCGCGGTTTCCTTGAAGAAGGGCTGCGGCGCGCCGGCGGGCGCCACGGCATCGCCGGCGCGCGGCGCGGCCAGCGCGTCCTCGATGGCGTGGCGCACCGCCTGGTGCACTTCGCGGCCATCGCGAAAGCGCACCTCGATCTTGGTCGGGTGCACGTTCACGTCGACCCGCGACGGATCGATCTCCAGGTACAGCGCGTAGATCGGCTGGCGCTGGCCGTGCAGCACGTCCTCGTAGGCGCTGCGCACCGCGTGCGAGAGCACCTTGTCGCGCACGAAGCGGCCGTTGACATAGAAAAACTGCTGGTCGCCGCGCGAGCGCGCCGCATCGGGGATGCCGGCGCGGCCGACCACGCGCACCACGCCGCCCAGGCGCTCGACGGCCACGCTGTTGGCCACGAAGTCGTCGCTCAGCGCATCGGCCAGCCGCTGCTCGCGTGCATCGGCGGCGCGCCATTGCTCGACCAGCTTGCCGTCGTGCCAGACCGAAAAGCCGACCTCCGGCCGCGCCAGTGCATGGCGGCGCACGGCCTCGATGCAATGGGCCAGTTCGGTGGCATCGGTCTTGAGAAATTTGCGGCGCGCGGGCGTCGCGAAGAAAAGCTCGCGCACCTCGACGGTCGTGCCGACCGAGCGCGCCACCGGGCGCAGTTCGCCAGTGCGCCCGTCGAGCGCGAAGGCGCTGTCGGCGCCGGTGAAGCGGGAGAGGATGCTGAGTTCGGCAATCGCATTGATGGCCGCGAGCGCCTCGCCGCGAAAGCCCATGGTGCCGACCGTTTCCAGGTCGTCCAGGCTCGCGATCTTGCTGGTCGCATGGCGGCGCAAGGCCACCGTGAGTTCTTCGCGCGGAATGCCCAGGCCGTCGTCTTCCACCGAGATCAGCCGCACGCCCCCTGAGGCGAGCCGCACCGTGACCTGGCTCGCGCCGGCGTCCAGCGCGTTGTCGAGCAACTCGCGCACCACCGAGGCCGGCCGCTCGACCACCTCGCCAGCGGCGATCTGGCTGATCAGCTCATCGGGGAGCTCGCGGATCGGGCGGCGGGGGGACGGGGGGATGGAGGAGGGGAGTGCGCTCACCGGAGCATTTTAGAAGTGTGACGAAGTTCGGGGCATTCAACCGGGGATCAGGGACTGGGCCGGGAAAACGGTCACACGGTTCCGTGAACGTGGGACGGTGCTTATTGCAACTGCTTGTACATGACAAAGGCATCCACGAAGCCATGCCGCGGATGCCTGAACGCGCCGGGCAGCGTGCCGACGATGGCGAAGCCCATCCGTTGCCAGAGCCGCACCGCGCGCTCGTTGGTGGACACGACGAAGTTGAACTGCATCGCCAGAAAGCCCATGCGCAGCGCCTGCTGCTGCGAGTGTTCGCACAGTGCAGAGGCCACGCCCAGGCCGCGCGCGGCCTCGGACACCACGTAGCCGCAGTTGCTCACATGTGCGCCCTGGCCGGGCTGGTTGGGCTTGATGACGTAGGTGCCGAGCACCGTGCCATGTTCGTCGCATGCAATGAAGGTGGCGGTGGGCACTTTCGTCCACGCATGGCGCGCCTCGTCTTCTGTCACGTCGGTGGCGAAGGTGTAGGTGTCGCCGCGGCGGAAGGTCGGCTCGAGCACGGCCCAGAGGGCCGGCCAGTCCGCATCGAGGGCTTCGCGTATGTGAATCATGGGGGAATTCGAAAAGGGCACAGAACGTCAGCAAGGATAATCCGCGGCCATGGAAATCATCAGTTATCTCATCGACTTCATCCTTCACGTCGACAAGCATCTCGAGGCCTTCGTCATTGCCTACGGCCCCTGGGTCTATGCGCTGCTCTTCCTGATCGTGTTCGTGGAGACCGGCGCGGTGGTGATGCCGTTCCTGCCGGGCGATTCGCTGCTCTTCATCGTCGGTGCGCTGTGCGGCGCGGGACTCATGAACTTTCCGCTGGCCTGCGGCATCCTGATCGCCGCGGCCATCCTCGGGGACCAGTGCAACTACTCGATCGGCCGCTACTTCGGGCCGAAGGTCTTCCAGTGGGAGAACTCGCGCTTCTTCAACCGCAAGGCCTTCGACCAGGCCCATGGCTTCTACGAGCGCTATGGCGGCATCACCATCATCCTCGCGCGCTTCATGCCCTTCATCCGCACCTTCGCGCCCTTCGTGGCGGGCGTGGCCGAAATGAGCCGCGCGAAGTTCACGATGTACAACGTGGTGGGTGCGCTGATCTGGGTGCTGGGCATCGCGACGGCGGGCTACTTCTTCGGCAACCTGCCGTTCGTGCGGCAGCACCTGGACAAGATCATCTGGGCGCTGATCTTCGTGCCGGGGCTGCTGGCGATCTTCGGTGCGTGGCGTGCGTCGAAGGCAGAGAAGGCGCGCGCTGCCGCGCAGGCCTGAGGCCGTTCAACGTTCGACTTGCCCATGAAAAAAGCGCGCCGATGGCGCGCTTTTTTTTATGCAGCCGGCCGATCAGTAGTTCGGGCCGTTGCCGGGGTAGTAGCCGCTGCCTTGCGGGTAGCGCTGGCGGTTGTAGTTCCGCTCGTCGGCGTTGCGGCCGACCTGGTTGCCGATGATGCCGCCGATGGCCGCACCACCCACCGTGCTGGCGGTGTTGCCGCCGATGGCATTGCCCACCAGCGCACCGCCGACGGCGCCGACGCCAGTACCGAGGTTCTGGTTGGGGCCGCTTGCGCAGCCCGCAATCGTCATGACCGAAGTGGCTGCGGCTGCAGCGATCCAGAGACGTGTCTTCATGATGTGCCCTTTCGAGGAGTGATGGTTCATCATCATCAAAACGGCTGTTCGCTTCGTGTAGGAGCCTGCCGCGCCTGCCTGTGCGGTGTCACGGGCCGCTGCGCGTGGGACAAAAAGCGTGCTTTGGCTTTACAAGGCACGCCGCCCGAAGCGTCAGAGCTGCCGGCTGCGCGCGAGCGGCGGGTTCTGCGCGAAGTAGCGCTGGATACCGCGCATGAGCGCATCGGCCAGGCTCTCCTGGTAGTCGACGCGGCGCAGGTTCGCTTCTTCCTCGGGGTTGCTGATGAAGGCCGTCTCCACCAGCACGCTCGGGATGTCGGGCGCCTTCAGCACCGCGAAGCCGGCCTGCTCGACCTGGCCCTTGTGCAGCCGCGCGCCGATGCCCTTGATCTCGCCGAGCATCGCGCCGCCGAGCTTCATGCTGTCGTTGATCTGCGCGGTCGTGCTCATGTCCAGCAGCGCGCGCTGCACCTGCGCCTCGTGGTTGCCCACGTTCACGCCGCCGACCTTGTCGGCGTCGTTCTCCTTGTTGGCGAGCCATCGCGCCGCGCTGCTCGATGCGCCGCTCTGGCTCAGCGCGAACACGCTCGCGCCGCGCGCGGCGGGCGTGGTGAACGCATCGGCGTGGATGCTCACGAACAGGTCGGCCTGCACGCGCCGCGCCTTTTGCACGCGCACGCCCAGCGGCACGAAGAAGTCGGCATCGCGCGTGAGAAAGGCGCGCATCGGATTGCCGTTGACGCTGCCCGCGTTGATGCGGTCGCGAAGGCGAAACGCGACCTGCAGCACGATGTCTTTCTCGCGCGTGCCGCTCGGGCCGGTGGCGCCCGGGTCTTCGCCGCCGTGGCCGGGGTCGAGCGCCACGATGATGATGCGGTCGGTGCGGCTCGCCGTGGCGCCGCCTCGCGCGGCCGCGACGGGGGGCGAGACGGGTCTCACGGGCGCGGTGCCCACCACGGGCGGCAGCGGCGGCGGCGCCACGAGCACGGGCGGCGCTGGCGCTGCGGGCCCGGGCCGCATCGATTGCTGCGCCATGAGATCGCCCAGCGGATCGACGGCGGGCATCGCCGGGCGCACCGGTGCAGGCGCAGCACCGGGCACCGGCGAGGGTGAAGGCGCAATGCCCGCCACCGCCGAGCCGTTGTTGTTGATGCCGGTGCCCGGGCTGGGCGAATCGCGCAGCCGCTCGGCGATCAGCGCTTCCATCGGGTCGATGGCCTGCTCGGGATAGAGGTCCAGCACCAGCCGGTGCTTGTAGGCGGCCACGGGCGCGAGCGAGAAGACCTGCGGGCGCACCGTCTGCTTGAGGTCGAACACGATGCGCACGACCGTCGGCGCGTTCTGCCCGACGCGCAGGCCGTTGATGTACGGATCGCCCGGCTTGATCTTGCCGACCAGTTCGCGCAGTTCGCTGTTGAGCTCGATGCCCTCGATGTCGACGGCCAGCCGCGGCGGACTGCCCACCACGAGCTGCTGCGAGGTGAGCCGCGCATCGGACTCGATGGTCACCCGCGTGTAGTCGGCCGCGGGCCAGACGCGTACCGCGAGGATGGTGGCGCCGCGTGCGATCTGGTGCACGCCCAGCATCAGCGCGATGCTGCCGCCCTGCAGCAGCACGCGCCGTTTCAGTCCGCCCGCCTTCATGCGTCGATGCGCGCCAGCAGGTCGCTGCCGCGAGGGGTGTTCGCCAGGAGGGTCACGCTGCGTGTGTCGTCGGTCATTGCTTCGATTTTAATAGCTAGGTCGGCAGGTGGAGTGCGGCCCGCGGCGTTCTGCGGCCACTCGGCCAGCTTGAGGCCTGGGCCCGCGAAGATGTCGCGGAAACCGGCGTCGTCCCATTCGCGCGGGTCGGCGAAGCGATAGAAGTCGAAATGGAAGATGGCCAAGCCGTCGGGCGCTTCATGGGGCTCGACCACGGCATAGGTGGGGCTCTTGATGCGGCCCTCGATCCCGAGCGCGCGCAGCAGGTGGCGCACGAAGGTGGTCTTGCCGGCGCCCAGGTCGCCCTCGAGCGCGATGAAGGCATCGCGCAAGGCGGGCGAGGCGGCGAGCGATCGCGCGAAGGTGTCGGTGTCGGCTTCGCTGCCCCAGCGCAAGACGCGGGTGCGGGGGATGCCCTTGGGCGTTTCTACAATCGGCAAGTGATCGTCAGCCATCCACTCGTTGTTCGTATTCAGGCTTTGGCCCGGGAACTCGGATTCTCCCAAATCGGAATCGCGGGCGTCGATTTATCGAGCGCCGAGCACGGTCTGATGCAATGGCTGGCCCATGGGTTCCATGGCGAGATGCAATACATGGCAACGCACGGCACGCGCCGCGCGCGCCCCGCGGAGCTGGTGCCGGGCACGGTGAGCGTGATCACCGCGCGCATGGACTACCTGCCGCGCGACACGTCCGCCGACTGGCAGGCCGTCGAGTTCGACCGCCTCGCGCGGCCCGGCGAGGCCATCGTGTCGGTTTACGCGCGGGGCCGCGACTATCACAAGGTGCTGCGCAACCGGCTCGCGAAACTGGCCGAGAAGATCGCTGAAGAGGTCGGCCCCTTCGGCCATCGCGCGTTCACCGATTCGGCGCCCGTGCTCGAGGCCGAACTCGCCTCGCGCAGCGGTCAGGGCTGGCGCGGCAAGCACACGCTGGTGCTGGACCGCGAGGCGGGCTCGATGTTCTTCCTCGGCGAAATCTACGTGGACATGGCGCTGCCCGAGAGCGAACCTGTCACCGCGCACTGCGGCAGCTGCAGCGCCTGCATCGACGTGTGCCCGACGCAGGCCATCGTCGCGCCGCGGCGGCTCGATGCGCGGCGCTGCATCTCGTACCTCACCATCGAGCACGGCGGCCCGATTCCGGAGGAACTGCGGCCGCTGATGGCCAACCGCATCTACGGCTGCGACGACTGCCAGCTGATCTGCCCGTGGAACAAGTTCGCCAAGAAAAGCGCGCTGCCCGATTTCGACGCCCGCGAAGGCCTCACGGGACGCACGCTCGCCGAGCTGTTCGCTTGGACCGAGGACGAATTCCTGCGCCGCACCGAGGGCAGCCCGATACGGCGCATCGGGCACGAGCGGTGGCTGCGCAACATCGCGGTGGCACTGGGCAATGCGGTGCGGTCAGGCGAGGTCGGCGCGAGGGAAGCGCTGGCGACGCGCGCCGAGCACCCGAGCGAACTCGTGCGCGAGCATGTCGCGTGGGCCTTGGCGCAGCAGGCCGCGGACCAGCCGCTCTAGGCCGGCAGGATCTCGCGCACTCGTTCCCAGGGCCGGCACATCAACGTGCCGCGCGGCGAGACGACGATGGGGCGCTGCAAGAGGATTGGGTGCTCCACGATCGCGTCGAACAACTGGTCGTCGGTCCACTTCGAGTCGGCCAGCTGCAGTTCTTCGTACGGCGCTTCCTTCGTACGCAGCAGGTCGCGTGCCGTCATGCCCATGGCCTTGGCGAGCTCGCGCAGCTTCTTCTTCGAAGGCGGCGTCTCCAGGTACAGCACGATCGTCGGCTCCACGCCGCTTTCGCGGATCAAGCCCAGCACGTTGCGCGACGTGCTGCAGTTGGGCTTGTGGTAGATCGTCATCGGGTAATCGGTGGTGGGGGTGCGTGCTGTCATGGCATCGATTATCGGAAGGGCGGGCGTCAATTCTTTTCGACGTGCTCGTCCATCGAGAACGGAAAGCGCGCGGCCCAGAAGTCAGCCAGGCGCGGATCGGCGTCCACGCGCCTCACCACGCGCGCCATGCGCGGCGCCACGCGGTAGAAGCGCCGGCGCTGCGGCGTCCAACGTGACATCACCGTCACGTACAGGTCGAGCATGCTGATCTTCTCGCCGAGGAGATAAGGCGCGGGCTCGTCGATCTGCGTGTCCATCAGGTGCCAGCAGTGCGCGATGCGCTCGGCCGTGCGCTCGAGCATCACGGCCTGCGCCGCGGGGTCGGGCGTGAGGCGCGTGGGATCGTCGCGCACCCAGAAGAGCGAATAGATGGCCGCGGGCAGATAGACCATCCAGCGCAGGTAGCGCGCGCGCAGCGGATCGCCGGGCGCGGGGCACAGGCCCGCTTCGGGGTAGCGGTCGCCGAGCCAGATGAGGATGGCCGCGCTCTCGGTCATCACTTCGCCGGAAGGCAGCACGAGCGCGGGCACCTGGCGCATCGGGTTGACGCTCGCCATGCGTTCGCGCTCGGCATCGCCCTCCCAGGTGGCGACGTCGATGGTCTCGACTTCCGCGCCGATCAGCGTCAGCGCCGCATGGACCGGCGTGGCGCCCGAGCCGGGCGCGCCGTAGAGGGTGTAGCGATCTCTGGTGGCGGATGGAGAGGCCATCCGCGCAGATTACTGCGGACGGGGGCCCGTTGTCACGCGGCCAGTGCCGCGTCCACCTGCTTGAGCGCCTCGAGCGTCTTGAAGCAGGCCTCGGCCACTTCAGTGCCCTTGATCGCGAAATGGCGATGGAAGTACTTGCGGTGCTCCACATGCTCGTGGAAGTGGTGCGGCGTGAGCACGGCCGAGAAGATCGGCACGTCGGTCTCGAGTTGAAGCTGCATCAACGTGCTCACCACCGTGTTCGCGACGAACTCGTGGCGGTAGATGCCGCCATCGACCACCAGCGCGCAGCCGATGATGGCCGCGTACTTGCCCGAGTTCGCGAGGCGCTTGGCGTGCAGCGGGATCTCGAACGCGCCGGGCACATCGAAGATGTCGATGAGCTCGCGCGCCACGCCCAGGCGCGCCATCTCTTCGAGGAAGGCGTCGCGTGCCTGGTGGACGATGTCGGAATGCCACTGCGCCTCGACGAAAGCGATGCGCTCGCCGCGCGACGAATTCGACGCGGTGATGGCGGAGAGGGGAAGGTCGTTGATCTGACTCATGGTGTGCCTCTGAAAAGCAGGTTTCCTGAATCAGGGCGCACGAAACCGCAAGGCACACCGCGCGCTCATGCGAGAGCGCGCGGGCGTGCCCGCATTTCGCGCTCTCTTTCATCCGGACTGTGACCGTCGGCTTCGGAATCGCACCGAAATCTGCTGACCCCTCGGCCTGCTTGCACAGGCCTCGGGCGCTCGCGGGCTTGTGCAACCTTTCGGTCGCCATCACCGCCGGTGGGGAATTGCACCCCGCCCTGAGAACGCTTGCCGCCCGGCGAACCGGACGACGGCGCGATTCTAGGAGCGCCTCCCGGTCCCGGTTGTCGCCCGCGCGCCAGACCTTGGGCCGCGCGGGGATTTATTTGATCGGCAACGCACGCCCCGCGAGGAACTGCGTCATGCGGTGCAGCTCGTCGTCGAGCGCCGCGCGGAACGCCGCGTCGCGCGGCTTCCTGCCGGCGTAGCCGAAGGCCGGTTGCAGCCGGCCTTCGGGGGCGGTCACGTTGGCCCAGCCGATCACGCGGTCGTGCCACAAGAGCGGCAGCGCGTAGTAGCCGAACTGGCGCTTCGGTGCGGGCGTGTAGGCCTCGAACTTGTACGTCCAGCCCCACAGCAGCTCGAAGCGGCGGCGGTCCCACACGACCGGATCGAAGGGCGCGAGCAGGCGCACCGCGTCATCCGGCGCATGGCGTCTGGAGGCCGGGTTCTCGCTCGCGGGCCAGTACCAGGTGGTGCCGTCGATGCGGCAGCTCGCGAGCTCTTCACGCGCCAGGCGCAGCGCCGCCTGCGTCTGCGCCGCGAGGTGCGGCGCGCCGTAGCCGAGCAGTCGCACGAGGTAAGTGAGGCTCGCTGCCGGCAGCGGCGCGTACTTGCGCACGATCAGCGCGATGAGCGCGGCGGCGCGTTGCGCGCGGCCGGCAGGGCTGTCGTCGGCGGGCATGTGCGTCACCGCTTCATAGACCCGCGTGCCGCTGTCGCGCCGCACCACGCGCAGCATGCCGCGGTAGTGCATGCCGTCCAGCAGGTGCGTGGTCGCGTTGCTCGAGCCGCCCCAGTAGTTCTGGATGCGGCCGTGCGCGAAGTGCTGCTCGACCTGGCGCGGATGCACCGGCCCGTGCTCGCGCACATAGGCCAGCACGTCGGCGGCCTTGCGCCGCGTCGCGGCGTCCCAAGCCTGCTTGGCTTCGCGCGGATGCATGAGCGCGAGGTGCTCGCGCGGCAGGAAGCCGTAGTTGACGAGGCAGTCCTCCTCGATCGCCAGGCGCGTGTAGCGGCTTTCGAGATCGCCCGCGCGGTAGTCCTTCACGCGATGGCGCAAGGTCAGGTCCTGCGCGCGTGCGGGTGCGCGGATCGGATCGGCCTGCACGAAGCCGAGCTGACGGATCGCGCCGGGGAGGGTGGTGGGCTTGAAGAGGGTGCGCGCCACCGCATAGCGGCGCAGGTCGTCGAGGGTCGGGTCAGCCATGGGGCGAATTGCAGCACAAGCGGCTGCGCTTCGCTTCGGCGCAATGCATCAGACCGCGCTGCGATGTCGCTCGATGCAAACGTCCAGCGTTTCGCTCCCGGGCCGCTGCCACCAATCGAGGTTCGAGAAGATCTCTACCTCGCTGAAGCCCGCGAAGCCCGCGTCCTCGACCCAGCCGCGGATCTTCTTGAGTTCGACCACGCCGTCGCCCATCATCCCGCGGTCCGAGAGAAGGTCGCGCGTGGGCGTGAGCCAGTCGCAGACGTGGTAGGCCAGGAGGCGCTCGCGGCCTGCGCGGGCGATCTGCTGCTGCAGCTTCGGGTCCCACCAGACGTGGTAGATGTCCAGCGCCACTCCCAGCATGCCGCTCTTGCCCGCGTCGAGTTCGTCGCAGAGGTCGAGCGCGTGCTCGAGCGTGTTGATACAGGCGCGGTCGGCCGCCTGCATCGGGTGCAGGGGCTCGATGGCGAGCGGCATGCCGACTTCGCGGGCGTAGTCCAGCGATGCGGCGATGCCGTCGCGCACTTCGCTGCGCGCACGGGCGATGTCCTTGTACGCGGCCTTGCCGTCGAGCGCGCCGGGCAGGGCGCCGACGACCAGCACGAGGCAGGGCGCATCGAGCGTCTTCGCCTCGTCGATGGCGCGGCGGTTGTCGTCCAGCGCGGCCTTCAGGCCCGCCGCGTCGGGCGCGGGAAAGAAGCCGCCGCGGCAGTAGCCCGAAAGGCCGATGCCATGCGCCTTCAATTGCCTGGCGATCTTGTCGAGCCCGACGGCCGCGACCTGATCGCGCCACGGGCTGATCGCGCGGATGCCGCGCTCGGCGCACTGGTCGATGATGCGGTCCAGCGGCACCTCGGCGCCCGATTGCTTGCGCACGGTCGCGGTGTTGATCGAGAGCCAGTCGTGGTTCTGCGAGAAATCGCGCATGGGTCCGTTCAACCTTCCATGCCGTGCAGGGCCAACAGAGTCTTCATGCGGCGCACCGCCAGCTCCGGCTGCTCCAGCAGGTTGGCCGCATCGGCCAAGCGGAACAGTTCGGCGAAGTGCTGCAGCGAGCGCGTGCTCTGCTGGCCGCCCACCATCGTGAAGTGCTTCTGGTGGCCGTTGAGCCAGGCCATGAACACCACGCCCGTCTTGTAGAAGCGCGTGGGCGCCGCGAAGATGTGGCGCGACAGCGGCACCGTGGGGCCGAGGATCGCGTGGAACTTCTCGGTGTTGCCCTGTGCGAGCGCACCCAGCGCCGCGCTCGCTGCGGGCGCGATGGCGTCGAAGATGCCCAGCAGCGCATCGCTCTTGCCGTGCGTGGGCTCGTCGCCGAAGCCGTCGCCGGCGATCAGCTCGGCGTAGTTGAAGTCGTCGCCGGTGTACATGCGCACGCCCTTGGGAAGTCGGCGGCGCATGGCGATTTCCTTGTCCTTGTCGAGCAAGGAAATCTTGATGCCGTCGACCTTGTCCGGATGCGCCGCGATGATGCCCACGGCCGTGTCCATCGCCGCATCCACATCCTTCGTGCCCCAGTAGCCGGCGAGCGCCGGGTCGAACATGTCGCCGAGCCAATGCAGCACGACCGGCTGCTTCGCCTGGCTCAGGATACGGTCGTACACGCGCTCGTAGTCGGCGGGGCTCTTCGCCACGCGGGCGAGCGCGCGGCTGGCCATCACGATCAGCTTGCCGCCGAGCGCCTCGATGGCGGCCATCTGCTCCTCGTAGCCGCGGATCACGTCGTCGACGCTCTTCACTTCGTCGATGTTCAGGTGGTCGGTGCCGCAGCCTGAAGCGACGAGCGCCCCCGGCACGTCTTTCGCCGCATCGAGCGAGCGGCGAATCAGCTCGAGCGACGTGGGCCAGTCCAGGCCCATGCCGCGCTGCGCGGTGTCCATCGCCTCGGCCACGCCCAGGCCGAGCGAGAACAGGTGGCGGCGGTAGGCGATGGTGGTGTCCCAGTCGACCGCGGCCTGCAGCCACGGGTCGAGGGCCGCGAGCGGGTCTGCCACGACGTGCGCGGCCGAGTAGGCGATGCGGTTGAACTTCACGCCCGCATCGGGCTTGACCGGCGCGGTGCCGCGCAGGGCGTAGGGCGCGAGCGTGCCGTTCGCGGTGGGGAGGGTCAGCGAGAGGGCCATGGCAGCTTCTTCTTCAGACCTTCAGCGCAGGCACATCGACCCAGCGGCGGTCCTTCCACGATTCGAGCGCAGCCTCGACCAGCTGCACGCCCTTGGCGCCTTCGGGCAGCGTCCACTTGTAGGGCTCGTTCTCCACCACGTGGCGAATGAAATGCTCCCACTGGATCTTGAAGCCGTTGTCGTAGACCTGCGAGTCCGGAATCTCCTGCCACTGGTCGAAGAAATTCATCATCTGCTTCTCGTCGGGGTTCCACACCGGGCGCGGCGTGGCGACGCGCGATTGGGCGCGGCAGCTGGAAAGACCGGCCACGGCCGAGCCGTCGGTGCCGTCGACGTGGAAGGTCACCAGGTCGTCACGGCGCACGCGCGTCACCCAGCTCATGTTGATCTGCGCGATCACCGGCTCGCCGTTGTGGCCAGTGAGTTCGCAGGTGGCGTAGGCCGCGTCGTCGGCGGTGGCTTCGTACGGCTTGCCGGCTTCGTCCCAGCGCTTGGGGATGTGCGTGGCACCGATGCACGAGACCGACTTCACTTCGCCGAACAGGTTGTCCAGCACGTAGCGCCAGTGGCACATCATGTCCAGGATCATGCCGCCGCCGTCTTCCTTGCGGTAGTTCCAGCTCGGGCGCTGGATGGGCTGCAGGTCGCCCTCGAACACCCAGTAGCCGAACTCCAGGCGCACGCTGAGCATGCGGCCGAAGAAGCCGGCGCGGCGCAGCATGTCCAGCTTGCGCAGGCCGGGGAGAAACAGCTTGTCCTGCACGGCGCCGTGCTTGAGGCCCGAGCCTTCGGCCAGGCGCGCGACTTCCACGGCTTCGTTCAGGTTGGTCGCGATCGGCTTCTCGCAGTACACGTGCTTGCCGGCGCGAATCGCCTTGGCCAGCAGCGTGGGGCGCATCTGCGTGGTGCCGGCGTCGAAGAAGATCGTGTCGTCCTTGTTCTCCAGCGCCTTGTCCAGGTCGGTGCCCCAGCGCGCGATGTTGTGGGCCTTGGCGAGCGCTTCCATCTTCTCGGCGTTGCGGCCGATGAGGATGGGATCGGGCATGACCTTGTCGCCGTTCGACAGCGTGACGCCGCCTTGCGCGCGGATCGCGCAGATCGAGCGGATCAGGTGCTGGTTCATGCCCATGCGGCCGGTGACGCCGTGCATGATGATTCCGAGACGTTGGGTGGCCATCGTTTTCTTCCTTGAGATTCGAGAGGGGTGCGAGAGGGGTGCTTCAGTAGACGGAACGCATGGCGTCCCACGAGATGCCGGCGCCGGGAATGCCGGTGGCAAAGCCGGGCGCGGCGGCAAGCGACGACAGGGGGAGCTGTCCGCCGCAGATGGCGAGGCGCACGGCGCCGTCGCTGGTTTCGTAGAGGCCTGGGTGCAGCGCGGCAAGCGCCTGCTGCTCGGCCTGGGGCACGGCCGCGAGGCCGTTGACGTAGTGGTGGCCGTTGCGCTCGACGTGCGAGAGGCCCAGCCACCCGACGAGCGCGAGGTCCTGCTGCACGCCGATGCCGGCCTGCATCGTGAGGTCTTCGCCGGAGAGGAAATAGCGCGGCTTGTCTTCCGCCGCATTCCAGTGCGCGCAGCGCGCCGCGTTGACGACCGACTTGTAGAAGCCCTTGCAGCTCTTGCTCGATACGCCCGTGTAGCCGAGCGCGCGGGCCTGCACGAAAGCGTCGAGCGTGGCGTCGGATTCGTCGATCAGAAGCGGAATGCGCTTGCCCAGTGCCGACACGCTCCGCTCCAGCGCGGCGTCGCGGCGGATCGGTTGTTCGACGAAGACGGTCTTCTGCGCGAGCTTCCACAGCACGGGCGTGGAGAGCATGCGGTCGAGGAAGACGGCGAAGTCGTCGGCATCGGCGTACTGCTCGTTGCCGTCGAGCGTCACGAGTTGGGCGTGGCTGTCGATCACGCGGGCGATGCGCTGGAGCCGGTCGATGTCTTGCGCGGTGTTGCCGCAGAGCTTGAGCTTGAAGTGGGTGAGGCCGTAGCGCTTCACCGCCGCGGCGAGCGTGGTGGGCAGGCCGTCGGCGGGCGCGTCGGGCAGTGCGTCGCTGTCGTCGATGGCATCGGCCAGGCCGACGGTGTGGCGTGCCGCGATGCTTGCCTGCGGCGAATGGCTGGCCAGGAAGGCGGGCATGTCGAAGCCCGCGAGATCGTCGGCGAGCCCACTGCCCGCAATGTCGATGCCGCAGAGGTTGGCGCTCATGGCGCTCGCGAAGCTCGTGCCGACGTGCAGGCAGAGCGCGTCCATCACGGCGCGGTCGATCAGCGCCGGGCCGTAGCTGGCCACGAGTGCTTGCAGGCCCTTGGCCTTCGCGCGGGCCTGCAGCGCAGCGTAGTTCGAGGCGAAGTGCGTCCACGCGGTCTGCGCGTCGTCTTCAGCCACATACGCGTCGCGCGCATCGCGCAGCGCGAAGCGCAACTGCTCGAAGTTCTGCTCGTTGTTGAGGGCCGGGTTCTTGTCGAACCATTTCGGCACCATCATCTCGGCCGCGCAGCCCTCGGCCGTGCCGCCGTTCTCGAAGCGGATGCGCGCCCGCACGTACACCTGCGGGCAGGCGGTGACGGTGGCGGCGCCGAAGCGGAACGGCAGCCTGAGCGTCACGTCGCGCTCGGAAAAGCGGATCTCTTCGATGTGAAAGCGGGGCGCGTCCATGGCAGGCGTTCAGTGGTCCAGGATGCCCTGCGAGAAGAAATGCGCGCGCACCAGCTTCGTGTACGCGCCGAACTCGGGCGAGGCCATCATGTCGAGCGTGCGCGGGCGCGGCAGGTCGATGTCGTAGACGGCCGCGATCGAGCCGGGGCGCTCGCTCATCACGATCACGCGGTCCGAGAGAAAGATCGCTTCGGGAATGCTGTGCGTGATCAGCATCACGGTCTTCTTGGAGGCCATCCAGATGCGCTGCAGTTCCAGGTTCATCTTCTCGCGCGTCATCGCGTCGAGCGCGCCGAAGGGCTCGTCCATCAAGAGCACCGAGGGGTCGTGCAGCAGCGCGCGGCAGATCGACGCGCGTTGCTGCATACCGCCCGAAAGCTGCCAGGGGTACTTGCCCTCGAAGCCCTTGAGGCCGGCCATCTCCATGAGTTCGCGCGCCCGGGCCTTGGCGGCTGCCTTGGGCAGGTGGCGCATCTCGGCCTGCAGCAGGATGTTGTCTTCCACGCTGCGCCAGGGCAGCAGCACGGCGCTCTGGAACACGATGCCCACGTCCTTCTGCGGTCCCTTGATCGGCTTGCCGGCCAGCGTGAGCTCGCCGCCGCTGATCGGCAGCAGGCCCGCGACCATCTTGAGCAGCGTGCTCTTGCCGCAGCCCGAGGGGCCGACGACGGAGACGAATTCGCCCTCTTCGATGGCGAAGTCCAGGGGCTTGAGCGACTCGACCGGGCCGTCCTTGCTCTGGTAGGTCTTCGAGACGCCGCGCGCTTCGATCAGGTTGACTTGGGACATGGGTGCGTGAGAGGTGGCAACTGCAAGCGAGCGAACGCGCGGATGAAAGATCAGTTCGGCAGGAAGTCGAGGGTGACGTAGTCCTCGGGCTTGCCGCGCGTGGAGGCGTCCATGCCGCCGTACTGCACCAGGAGGTCGAGCGAGTCGTTCACGTTCTTCATCGCCACGCGGAACGGGCGCTGGTTCGCCGTGTCCTTCGTGTGATAGAGCGCCACGCTCTGCTTCATGCCCACGATCAGCGTGTCGCGCACGCCGGCCTTCGGGTTGGCCTTGAGCATCGCGTCCACGGCGGCCTCGGGGCTCTTCTCGGCGGCTTCGGCGGCCTTGGTGGAGGCGCGCATGAAGCGCTTCACGAGGTCGGGGTTCTCGGTCAGGAGGTTCTTGTTGGTGATGATCCCGGAGCTGATCTGGTTCACGCCCGAGTCGGCAAAGCGGATCGGCGTCACGGGCTTGCCGGTGGCGTCCTGCAGCTTGATGGCCTGGTCCATCACGTAGCCCAGGAGGAGGTCGGCCTGTCCGTTGGTCACCGCATTGAGCTTGGTCTGGCCGTCGCCCGAGACGATCTTCACCTGGTCGGGCTTGATGTCGTTGACCTTGAGGAAGAGCGGCCACATCTGCGACATCGAGTCGCCGGGCGTCACGGCCACGGTCTTGCCGATGATGTCCTTGGGCGTCTTGATGTTCTTCTCGGTGAAGCCCATGACCGACATCGGGCTCACCTGGAACAGCACGCCGGTGGACTTGAGCGGCGCGCCCTTGGCGGCGGCCTTGATCATGGTGGTGACGTCGATGTAGCCGAAGGTCGCCGACTTGGCGGCCACCGCCTGCGCAGTGACGGCGGAGCCGCGGCCTTCCTGGATATCGAGGTCGATGCCCTCTTCGGCGTAGAAGCCCTTTTCCTTGCCGAGGAAGAAGGTCGCGTGCTCGCTGTAGAGGTACCAGTTGAGCATCAGCGTGACCTTGTCCTTGGGCTTTTCAGCCTGGGCATGGGCGGGGGCGATGGCGAAGGTCGCCAGGGCCGTGACGGCGACGGCGAGCATCGAGGGAAGCAGTTTCTTCATGGCGGTTGTCTCCGGGAGTTTTCTGGGTATGACGAAGGAACTCATTGCACGTGGCGCTGGGAGGCGTGCCACGGGATCATCAAGCGCTCGACCAGATCGACCGCGACGAAAAGGACCACGCCGATGCTCGAGAGCACCACGAGCGCGGCGAACATCAAGGGCAGGTCGAAGTTGCCGTTGGCCACCTGCAGCACGTAGCCGATGCCCGAGTTGGAGCCGACGAATTCACCGACCACCGCGCCCACGACGGCCAGCGTGACCGAGACCTTCAGGCCGCTGAAGATCGCGGGCAGCGCCTGCGGCAGGCTGATCTTGAAGAAGGTCTGCAGGCGGCTCGCGCCCATCGAGCGGGCAAGGTCCAGCATGTCGGGCTCGACCGACTTGAAGCCCATCACCGTGGACACCACCACGGGGAAGAAGCCCAGCAGGAACGCGCTGATCACCTTGGGCAGGATGCCGAAGCCGAACCACACCACGAAGAGCGGCGCGATCGCCACCTTCGGGATGCTCTGCGAGAACACCAGCAGCGGGTACACATACGACTCGACCAGCCGCGAGTAGGCGATGACCATTGCGATCGGAATGCCGATGAGGATCGTGAGACCGAAGCCGCCGAGCGTGGCGAGCGTGGTCTTCCAGCTCTCGCTGAGGAGGCGCGGCCATTCGGCCACGAGTTGCTTCACGACTTCCCACGGCGGCGGAATCAGGTACGCGGGAATCTTGAACAGCCGGATCACGAGGTCCCACAGCACCAGCAGCAACAGGATCAAGAAGAACGGGCGCAGGGCCGGGGAGAGCAGGAGCTTGCGGAGCATGGGGGCGACTCGGATCTTTCTCGGCGCGTGCGTGCGTTACTGCTGGACCTGCAGGCCCGCGGCCTTCACGAGCTGCGCGTTGCTCGCGATTTCTTCCTTGATGTAGGCGTCGAACTGCTCGGGCTTGAGCGTCCAGGCATCGGCGCCCAGCTTGAGGAAACGCTCCTTCACCTCGGGTGTGGCCAGCGCCTTCGCCACTTCGTCGTGCAGGCGGTTGATGACGTCGCGCGGCGTCTTGGCGGGCGCCATCATCCCGATCCAGAAGTTGAACTCGGAGCCGGGCACGCCGGCCTCGGTGGTGGTGGGCACGTCGGGCAAGGCCGCCGCGCGCTTGGGCGAACCGACGGCGAGCGCGAGCAGCTGGCCTTCCTTGATCTGGCCGATCACCGGGGCGATGGGGGAGAAGTAGTAGTCGACGCGGCCCGAGAGCACCTCGGTCACCGCTTCGCCCGATCCCTTGAAGGGGATGTTGGTCGCGTCGATCTTCGCGGCCATCTTGAATTTCTCGGCGTTCAGGTGCGTCGCGCTGCCCTGGCCGGCCGAGGCGAAGTTCATGCTGCCGGGCTTGGCGCGCGCGGCCGCCAGCAGTTGCGGCAGCGTCTTGATGTTCTTGGTGGGCGAGATGACCAGCGCGTTGGGGAGCGAGGAGATCGGCGTGACGCCGGCGAAATCGCCCACCGTGTCGAACGGCAGCTTGGCGAAGGTCGAGGGGCTCACCGTGTGCGACGACGAATGGATCATGACCGTGTAGCCGTCCGGCGCGGCCGTGGCCACGGCCTGCTGGCCGATGGTGCCGCTCGCGCCGCCGCGGTTGTCGATGACCAGCGTCTGGCCCATGCTCTGGCTCATCTTGTCGGCGATGGCGCGCGCAATGATGTCGGTGGTGCTGCCGGCTGCGAAGGGAACGATCACGCGGATCGGCTTGGTCGGGTAGCTGTTCTGCGCGGACGCCAGGCCCGGCACCAACGCGGCCAGGGCGGTGAGCGCAGCGAATGCGGTGGTGGTGGCAGTGGTGCGTGCGAGTCGCTTCATGGGTGTCTGTCTCCGCGCGGTCGGGCCGCTGTCTTGAATCGATCAATTCACCAATAAGTGAATTAACGATTTTAGGAACGGCTGCGCCGCAGCGTCAACCGACGCCGCCTAGTGAATACCCGAAGGAGGCCCAGTGGTTGGTCGAACGGCGCCGCGCGCGTCGCCTGAAGCTGGCGCAGCCAAGGCCAGTAACACCGCGGAACCGGCTTTGCCGGGCCGCAGGTGTTGCCCCCGGAAGGGGGTTGGCGTAGCGACACGAAGTGCGCGAAGCCTGGGGGTGAGCCTATTTCAGGACGTAGCCCAGGACCAGGTCGGTCATGTGCGAGAGGCGTTGCGCCATCGCCTTGGGCGCACGCAGGTCACGGCCGAAGATGGCCGAGAGCGTGTGATTGTTCGAGAGGTAGAAGTAGCACAGCGACGCGATCGAGATGTACAGCTGCACCGGGTCCACGCCCGCGTGGAACAGGTTCTCGCGGCGGCCGCGCTCCAGCACGGTGTCGAGCAGTTGCACCAGCGGCGAGTTCATTTCCTGGATGCGCTCGGAGCGCTTCAGGTGCGCGGCGCGGTGCAGGTTCTCGCTGTTGAGCAGCGTGATGAACTCGGGGTGTTCGAGGTAATAGTGCCAGGTGAACGAGACGAGCTGGCGGATCGCCTCGACCGGCTCGATCTCGTCCAGGTGAAGCCGCTGCTCGGCATCGCGGATGTCGGCGTAGGTGCGCTCGAGCACCGCGAGGAACAGGTCGTCCTTGCTGCCGAAGTAGTAGTAGATGAGGCGCTTGTTCAGGCCCGCGCGCGTCGCGATGCTGTCCATGCGCGCGCCGGCCAGGCCCAGTTGCGAGAACTCCTCGCGCGCCGCGGCGAGGATGGCGAGCTGCGAGCGGTCGGCATCGCGCGAGCGCGGTTCGAGCGTCTCTGGCGGGGAATCCTTCGGTGCCTTCATGGCGCGAATTTAACCATTTGGGGAATTAACGCAAGGCATGAGGAGCAGACGCACATAATTGCCGGAGACATTGCAGCTGAGGTTCGACTTCTCATGAGTACATCACAACCCGCAGGCCACCTGATCGTCGAGTGCCTCGTCGCGCAAGGCATGGAGATCGCGTTCGGCGTGCCGGGCGAAAGCTTCCTCGCCGTGCTCGACGGCTTTCATGCCTACGGCGAGCGCGCGCGCTTCGTCGTGAACCGGCAGGAGGGCGGCGCGGCCTTCATGGCCGAGGCGCACGGCAAGCTCACCGGGCGGCCGGGCGTGTGCTTCGTCACCCGCGGACCGGGCGCCACCAACGCATCGATCGGCGTGCACAACGCCTTTCAGGACTCCACGCCGATGGTGCTGTTCGTGGGCGATGTCGGCAGCGACTTCCGCGACCGCGAAGCCTTCCAGGAAGTGGACTACGGCAGCTTCTTCGGGCCGAGCACGAAGGGATTCGCCAAGCGCGTGGAGCGCATCGACGACGCGGACCGGATTCCGGAGTACGTGGCCCGCGCCTTCGCCACGGCGATGAACGGTCGGCCGGGGCCGGTGGTGCTGGTGCTGCCCGAGGACATGCTGCGTTCGGAGACTTCAGCGCGGCCGCTGCCGCGCGTGGAGGCGGTGCAGCCGTGGAGCGATCCGGGTGCGCTGCGCACTTTGCGCGAGCTGCTGCTGAAGTCGCACAAGCCGCTGGTGATCGCGGGCGGCGGCGGCTGGACGACGCAGGCCGCGCAGGCGCTGCAGCGCTTCGCCGAGAACTGGCGCCTGCCGGTGACCAACGCCTTCCGCTACCAGGACACCTTCGACAACCACCATCCGCTGTATGCGGGCGATGTCGGCATCGCGATCAATCCGAAGCTCGCGCAGCGCGTGAAGGACGCGGACCTGATCCTGGCGATCGGCCCGCGCCTGGGCGAGATGACGACGGGCGGCTACACGCTGCTCGAGGCGCCGAAGGCCAGGCAGGTGCTGGTGCACATCCATGCGAGCGCCGAGGAACTCAACCGCGTGTACCAGGCCGATCTCGCGATCAACGCCGGCATGAGCGCCGCAGCGCGCAGCCTCGAGGTGCTGAGTGCGCCGCCCACATTGCCCTGGGAAGAATGGACCGCGCAGGCGCATGCGGACTACGAAGCCAACCTCGTGCCGCAGGCGCTGGCCGGCATGCCGACTGAGACCCCGCGCGGCCCCGTCGACATGGCTGCGGTCGTCGCACTGCTGCAGAAGCACCTGCCGCCGGATGCGGCCATCACCAACGGTGCCGGCAACTTCGCGAGCTGGGTGCATCGCTACTTCCGCTATCACGGGCTCGCCAAGGGGCACAAGACGCAGCTGGCGCCGACCAGCGGTGCGATGGGCTATGGGGTGCCGGCCGGCATCGCGGCGAACCTCGCGACGGGGCGCGTGGCCTTCACGATCGCGGGCGACGGCGATTTCCTGATGACGGGGCAGGAACTCGCGACGGCTGCGCAGCATGGCGGCAAGAGCATCGTCGTGCTGCTCAACAACGGCATGTTCGGCACGATCCGCATGCACCAGGAGCGCGAGTACCCGGCGCGCACCAGCGGGACCGCGCTGCGCAACCCCGACTTCTGCGGCCTCGCCCGCGCCTACGGTTACGCGGCCGAACGCGTGACGGAGACCGGGCAGTTCGAGGCCGCGCTGCTGCGCGCACTGGCGGCCGACACGGGCACGCTGATCGAGATTCCGCTGGACCCCGAGGTGATCACCACGCGCGGGACGCTGGCGTCGATCAGGCGTGCGGCGCAGCAGCCGGCGCGGGGCTGAGCGCCGCGCGATGACGGGCCACCTCGTCGCGCAACGTGGGCGAGCGCAACTCGAACACGTCGAACAGGCCCAGCGCTTCGAGGGCGGGGAGCAGTGCGATCAGGTCGCGCTCAGCGGCCTGCTTCGCCTCTGCGCTGGCGTTCGGGTCCTGCAGCAACTGCGCATTGATGAGGAAGGCGCCGACCGAGCCCTTGCGCAAGGGGAGTCCGTTCCTGATGACGAAATCCTGGCCATCGGGCAGTACGTCCTGAGCTTGCATGTGTGTTCCTTTGACGGCGTTGTGAAGATGAACTCGATGCTAGGCAGCAGGGCGCTTCGCGGCTTGCGGCGCGGGGCCAATCGATACCTCCGGCGGGCCAGGCATGGCGGCTGACGCGCCGGTCAGGCTCTGGATCAATGCCTACGAGGCGCCGCGCGTCACGGGCTACCACGCGCACGAGACGGGGCAGCTGTTCGCCTTGCGCGAGGGGCTGCAGGTCATCGAGACGCCTGCCGGGCGCTGGGTGCAGCCGCCGGGGTGGATCGGCTGGATCGCGCCGCGATGCGCGCATGCGGCGCAGAGCTTCGGCGCCACCGCGGGCTGGAGCCTGCACATCGATGCGGCGATGGCGGCCGGTCTGCCCGAAGGCCCGCATGTGTTCGCAACGACGCCGCTGATGCAGGCGGTGATCGATCGGCTGACATCGTTCGATGCATCGTCGAGCGCCTTCGAGGAACGCCGCGCGCGGCTTGTGGGCGTGCTGCTCGATGAACTCGTCGCGAGCGCGAGGCCGTCGCTTCATCTGCCGATGCCGCAGGACAAGCGACTGGCCGCGATGGCCACTGCATTGGCGAACGATCCCGCGATGCCCGACACCATCGACCAGTGGGCCGATCGCATCGGCATGGCGCGCAGGACGCTCACGCGCCGCTTCGCTGTCGAGACTGGATTGAGTTTTGCGCAATGGCGGCAGCAATCGCGTTTGCTGAAGGCCGTCGAACTGTTGAGCCTGGGCGAGGCCGTGACGACGGTGGCGCTGACGGTCGGCTACAGCTCGGTGAGCGCGTTCATCGAAACTTTCCGCAAGAATTTCGGCTGCACGCCGGCACGTTTCTTCGAGGAGGGCATGGCCTTGCCGCAGGCGAAAAAAAAGCCGGCGTGAGCCGGCTTTTTGATTCAGGAGCGCGAGGCCCCTGGGTGCTTACTTGACGTGCTTGCCAATCAGCGCGGCCAGTTCGAACATCGACACTTGCGCCTTGCCGAAGATTTCCTTCAGCTTTGCGTCGGCGTTGATGTTGCGCTTGTTGGCCTTGTCTTGAAGGTTGTTCTTCTTGATGTAGTCCCACAGCTTGCTCACGACAGCGGTGCGCGGCAGAGGCGTCGAGCCGACCACGGCAGCGAGTGCCGGGCTGGGGGTCAGGGCCTTCATGAACGCAGCGTTGGGGGTGCGCTTCTTGGCGGGAGCGGCCTTCTTTGCAGGAGCCTTCTTCGCCGGTGCGGCCTTCTTCGCAGGAGCAGCCTTCTTTGCGGGAGCGGCCTTCTTGGCCGGTGCAGCCTTCTTCGCAGGAGCCGCAGCCTTCTTTGCGGGAGCGGCCTTCTTTGCCGGAGCTTTCTTGGCCGGAGCCTTCTTTGCAGTTGCCATGGTTGATTTCCTTTTTTGGTTGAACATTCACCAATGAAAAACTTGCGTCTCCAGTGGCAATGCGGATGCTAAAGGAGAAAAAACGCGTTTCCAAGGGAAAAAGCGGTTTTTTCATTGGGAGTTGTTGTTTTTTCAGAGGGGAGAAGCCTCGTTTTCACGTTCGGCGCCCAGGCCACGTCGCGAGCACCACGCCCACGAGTGCAATCGCGAACGCGAGCAACTGCGGCGAAGAGAGCTTTTCACCGAGCACGAGCACGCCCACGAGCGCCGCGCTGACGGGCAGCATCACCGCGAAAACACCGGCCTGCGCGGCGGGAACATGGCGCAGGCCCGTCATCCAGAGCCACACCGTCCAGATGCTCGCAGCGAGTGCGTAGACCGCGAGCAGGACCCAGATGCCGCCGTGCACCGCGCCGAAGTCGAACGACAGTGCGAACCATATGCCGAAGGGCATCGAGAGCACGAAGCCCCAGAGGTTGATGAGCGACGCGATGCGCTTGGGGCCCAGGCGCCCCGTGAGCGATTTGCCGATCACCGCATAGGCGGTCTCGCACAGCACCGCGCAGAACACCAGCAGGTTGCCGAGCCAAGGCATCGACGACTTCGCCGCGTCGGGCGAAGCCGGCGCGTGCGCGGGGCTGAGGGCCAGGAGGCCGATGCCGAGCGCGGCGCATGCGATGGCCACGCCAATGCGCACCGTGATGCGCTCGCGCAGGAACAGCCAGCTCGCCACCGCGACCACCGCGGGGATCGACGCCATGATCACGCCCGCCGACACCGCGCTCGTCATGCTCACGCCGTACAGCATGCAGATCGAGAACAGGAAGTTGCCGAGGAACGATTCGAGAAAGACGAGCCAGCGCGTGTGCGCCGTCATCGGCGGCTCGTCAACGCCGCGCTTGAGCCAGTGGGGCATGGCCAGCGCGGCGATGCCGAAGCGCAGCCATGCGAGCAGCAGCACCGGGAAGGCCGCGACAAGGGGTTTGGAGAGGGCGACGTAGGCGCCGACGAGCGACATGCTCAGGGCCAGGCAGCCATAGGCCACGAGGCGGCCGGAAGCGGGGGCGGCGGAGTTCAATAGACTGAAGTTTTGTTGTTGCGGAAGAAAGCGGATTCGATGATGCCCCACGTTTTTGTCTACGGCACGCTGCGCCGGCACGGGCGCAACGACATCGCGCGCTACAGGCCGGCGCCCGTCTTCGTCGCAGAGGCAAGCATTGCCGGGACGCTGTACGACCTCGGCGCCTATCCAGGCATCGTGCTCGGCGGCGCGGGGCGCGTGAAGGGCGAGATCTATCGCGTCGAGCCCGCGGTCGAGGCGGCGCTGGATCTGCTCGAAGAAGTGGCCGAGGACGATTCAGGCGAGTACATCAAGCGCGAGGTTCGCGTGACGGTGGGTGCGCAGTGGGTCGATTGCCTGGTCTACGAGATTCATCCTTCGCGGATTGCGGGGCGGCCGGTGATCGGCAGCGGTGACTGGATCGCGCACGCCGCACAGAAATCGCCGGCGTTTTCACCACCGAAAGGTTGATTGCACATCGTGGAAGGCGTGACTGTTGCGGCGCAATATTTTTTCTCAATATGAGAAAAATAATTTCGCATTGAGAGATATCTTCGTAAGTGGTTGATTTTGTTGATTGAAAAATATGTCTTCTATAAGACATAAGAGTCTCGGATCGAATTACAGTTGATCCCAAGGCCGCAGCGCCCAACCGCTTTCAACCCTTCAATCAACCTCACGGAGTGACCATGCCCCAGACCCTCACAGAACAACTGAGCCGCGAACAGCAGATTGCCGCCCTCGAAAAAGACTGGGCCACCAATCCGCGCTGGAAGGGCATCAAGCGCGGCTACAGCGCCGCCGACGTGGTGCGCCTTCGCGGCTCCTTCCCCATCGAGCACACGCTGGCCCGCCGCGGCGCCGAGAAGCTCTGGGACCTGGTGAACAACGAGCCCTACGTCAACTGCCTCGGCGCGCTCACCGGCGGCCAGGCGATGCAGCAGGTCAAGGCCGGCGTAAAGGCCATCTACCTGTCCGGCTGGCAGGTCGCCGCCGACAACAACAGCTACGCCTCGATGTACCCCGACCAGTCGCTGTATCCGGTGGACTCGGTGCCGACGGTGGTCGAGCGCATCAACAACACCTTCCGCCGCGCCGACGAGATCCAGTGGTCCAAGAACGTGAACCCCGGCGACAAGGGCTACACCGACTACTTCGCACCCATCGTGGCCGACGCCGAAGCCGGTTTCGGCGGCGTGCTGAACGGCTTCGAGTTGATGAAGGCCATGATCAAGGCCGGCGCTGGCGGCGTGCACTTCGAAGACCAGCTCGCCTCGGTCAAGAAGTGCGGCCACATGGGCGGCAAGGTGCTCGTGCCCACGACCGAAGCGGTGCAGAAGCTCATCGCGGCGCGCATGGCTGCCGACGTCTGCGGCACCCCGACGCTCGTGATCGCCCGCACCGATGCGGAAGCGGCCGACCTCATCACCAGCGACTACGACGAGAACGACAAGCCCTTCATCACGGGTGAGCGCACCGCCGAAGGCTTCTATCGCACGAACAAGGGCATGGACCAGGCCATCAGCCGCGCCGTGGCCTACGCCTACTACGCCGACCTGGTGTGGTGCGAGACCGGCACGCCCGATCTCGAGTTCGCCCGCAAGTTCGCCGAAGCCGTGCACAAGGTGCACCCGGGCAAGATGCTGGCCTACAACTGCTCGCCGTCGTTCAACTGGAAGAAGAACCTCGACGACGCGACCATCGCCAAGTTCCAGAAGGAACTGGGCGCCATGGGCTACAAGTACCAGTTCATCACGCTGGCCGGCATCCACTCGATGTGGTTCAACATGTTCGACCTGGCGCAGGACTACGTGGCACGCGGCATGTCGGCCTATGTCGAGAAGGTGCAGGAGCCCGAATTCGCAGCGCGCGACCGCGGCTACACCTTCGTGTCGCACCAGCAGGAAGTGGGCACGGGTTACTTCGACGAAGTGACCACCGTGATCCAGGGCGGCAAGTCCAGCGTCACCGCGCTGACCGGTTCGACCGAAGAAGAGCAGTTCCACTGATCTGCCGACACCGATTTTTCGCTGTCACTTTCAAGCCCGGCCACGTGCCGGGCTTTTTTGCGTGCGGCCCAGCGGGGTGCAGGGGCTCGAGAACACGGGCGCCACGGCCCGGCGGGCAGAAGTTAGAATTGCTGCCTCTGCACTCAACAAGAGCGAGAAAGGCACCTTGGTTATGACACCGCGAACTACTCCGCAAGGATCGAGCGGCTTTTTCTTCTTCGACGCGATCGAAGGAAAGGGCCGGTAGCCCGCGCTCGCTGGTTTCTTCCAGCTCCCAACCAAGCAAAGCGCGGCATCCACCGCGCTTTTTTGTTTTTCTCCCGAGGTTTCACATGATCCAGATCACGCTCCCCGACAACTCGCGCCGCGAGTTCCCAGGCCCGGTTTCGGTGGCCGAAGTGGCCCAGTCCATCGGCCCAGGCCTCGCCAAGATGACGGTGGCCGGCAAGGTCGACGGCCGGCTCGTCGATGCCAGCGACGTCATCGATCACGACGCCAAGCTCCAGATCATCACGCCCAAGGACGACGAAGGCCTGGAGATCATTCGCCACTCGACGGCCCACCTGGTCGGCCACGCGGTCAAGCAGCTCTATCCGACGGCCAAGATGGTGATCGGCCCGGTGATCGACGAGGGCTTCTACTACGACATCTCCTACGAGCGCCCCTTCACGCCCGAGGACATGGCCGCCATCGAGGCGCGCATGCGCGAGCTGATCGCGCAGGACTACGAAGTGGTCAAGAAGATGACGCCGCGCGCCGAGGTGATCGAGGTCTTCAAGTCGCGCGGCGAGGACTACAAGCTGCGTCTCGTCGAGGACATGCCCGACGAGCAGGCGATGGGTCTCTACTACCACCAGGAATACGTCGACATGTGCCGCGGCCCGCACGTGCCGAACACGCGCTTCCTGAAGGTCTTCAAGCTCACGAAGCTGGCCGGCGCCTACTGGCGCGGCGATGCCAAGAACGAGCAGCTGCAGCGCATCTACGGCACGGCCTGGGCCGACAAGAAGCAGCTTGACCAGTACATCCAGCGCATCGAGGAAGCGGAGAAGCGCGACCACCGCAAGCTCGGCAAGGAGCTGGACCTGTTCCACATCGACGAAGTGGCGCCGGGCGTGGTGTTCTGGCACCCGAAGGGCTGGGCGATCTGGCAGCAGGTCGAGCAGTACATGCGCGGCATCTACCGCGACACGGGCTACTGGGAAGTGAAGGGCCCGCAGATCCTCGACAAGAGCCTGTGGGAGAAAACGGGCCACTGGCAGAACTACCGCGACAACATGTTCACGACGGAGTCGGAGAAGCGCGAATACGCGCTCAAGCCGATGAACTGCCCGGGCCACGTGCTGATCTTCAAGAGCGACCTGCGCAGCTACCGCGACCTGCCGCTGCGCTACGGCGAGTTCGGCCAGTGCCATCGCAACGAACCCAGCGGCGCGCTGCACGGGATCATGCGGGTGCGTGGCTTCACGCAGGACGACGGACACATCTTCTGCACGGAAGACCAGATCCTCGATGAATGCATCGCCTACACGGAGCAACTGCAGAAGGTTTATGCCGACTTCGGCTTTACGGACATTCTCTACAAGGTCGCCACGCGGCCCGAGAACCGCGTGGGTTCCGACGAGCTGTGGGACAAGGCCGAGCACGCGGTGATGGAGTCGCTGCGCCGTTCGGGTGTCGACTTTGTCATCTCGCCGGGCGACGGCGCCTTCTACGGCCCGAAGATCGAATACACGCTGCGCGACGCGATCGGCCGGCAGTGGCAGTGCGGCACGATGCAGGTCGACTTCAACACGGCCGAGCGTTTGGGCGGCGAATACGTCACGGAATCGAGCGGCCGCGCGCACCCCGTGATGCTGCATCGCGCCATCGTGGGCAGCCTGGAGCGCTTCATCGGCATGCTGATCGAACACCACTCCGGCGCGATGCCTGCGTGGCTCGCCCCGGTGCAGGTGGCGGTGCTCAATATCAGCGAAGGACAGGCCGATTACGCTGCGCAAGTTGCGAAAACGCTGCAAAATCAAGGGCTTAGGGTTCAGCTTGACCTGCACAACGAGAAGATTACGTATAAAATACGGAAGCATTCGTTGCAAAAGCTCCCTTATATCCTCGTCGTGGGCGACAAGGAAAAGGAAGCAGGTGCCGTCGCAGTGCGCGCCCGGGGCAATCAAGACCTCGGAGCAATGTCCCTCGAATCGTTCGTGCAACGGCTCGTCCAGGACATTGCCGACAAGCGTTGATTTGTCTCCGAAACACCCCATATGTTTCCCAGCCAAATCGTGCCGCTTGTCCGCGAGGACTGACCGGCGTTCGCTACAGATTTTGTAGCAAATTTTGAAGGATTCTGACCATCGCTACTGCATTTCGCGACCGCCGCCACCGCGAGGAACGCCAACACCGCCTGAACCGGGAAATCATGGCCCCGGAAGTCCGCCTTGTAGGCCCGGAAAACGAGCCATTGGGTGTTATGAGTCTCTCTGAGGCCTTGCGCCTTGCTGGCGAGGCCGATGTGGATCTGGTGGAGGTCGTCGCGGCGGCCAACCCGCCTGTATGTCGCCTGATCGAGTACGGCAAGTTCAAGTACCACGAGCAGAAGAAAGCGGCCGAGGCGAAGTCCAAGCAGAAGGTCATCGAGGTCAAGGAAATCAAGTTCCGGCCCGGTACCGACGACGGCGACTACAACATCAAGATGCGCAACATCAAGCGCTTTCTTGAAGAGGGCGACAAATGCAAGATCACGCTGCGCTTTCGTGGCCGCGAGATCACGCACCAGGAGCTCGGCTTGGCGCTCTTGCAGCGCATTCGCGATGAACTGGGCGACCTGATCATGGTCGAGCAGTTTCCGAAGCTGGAAGGCCGGCAGATGATCATGATGATCGCGCCGGGTCGCAAGAAGGCCGGTGGCGGGGCTCCCAAGCCGGCAGCAGACGCTGCACCGGCAACGGCGCCCGCGGCAACCGCCTGAGGCGCTTGCAGCAGACGAGGTTTTGAAGGGATTTCGCCGTTGCCGGTGCTTTGAAAGAAGCGCAGGCAGGGGCGAGATAAAGAAGTGTCTCGGGGCCAACAAGTTCGCGGAGTATCCGCGGCGCCTCACGAGCACAAACTAAAGGAGCATTCACATGCCCAAAATGAAGACCAAGAGCAGCGCGAAAAAACGTTTCCGCGTTCGTCCCGGTGGCACCGTCAAGCGCGGTCAAGCCTTCAAGCGTCACATCTTGACGAAGAAGACCACCAAGAACAAGCGTCACCTCCGTGGTGCAGTCGCAGTGCATGA
Source organism: Variovorax sp. AC194 (assembly GCF_979257995.1). Taxonomy (NCBI): domain Bacteria; kingdom Pseudomonadati; phylum Pseudomonadota; class Betaproteobacteria; order Burkholderiales; family Comamonadaceae; genus Variovorax; species Variovorax sp. AC194. The sequence goes on from NZ_OZ409823.1 coordinate 2,754,183, forward strand.
GACCAACATGGTTTCTGTCGCCGCCATGCTGCCCGGCCGTGGCATTTAACTCAGACGAACAAGGAGTACACACATGCCTCGCGTCAAACGTGGTGTAACGGCTCGCGCCCGCCACAAGAAAGTTCTCGCACTCGCCAAGGGTTTCCGCGGTCGCCGCGGCAATGTCTTCCGCGTCGCCAAACAGGCGGTGATGAAGGCAGGCCAATACGCCTACCGTGACCGCCGTACCAAGAAGCGCGTGTTCCGTCAGCTGTGGATCGCGCGTATCAACGCCGCCTCGCGTGAACTGGGCCTGACCTACAGCCAGTTCGCCAACGGCATCCGCAAGGCCGGTATCGAGATCGACCGCAAGATGCTTGCGGACATCGCCGTGCACGACAAGGCCGCTTTTGCCGGCATCGTGGAGCAGGTCAAGGCCAAGCTGGCTGCTTGATTCTGCACAGCAGGGATGCGGCCTTCGGGCAGCTTCCTGCGCCCACGGCTCAAGGGCTGGCGCTTGAAAAGGCTCCAGCTCTTTTTTATTTTCCCTCGAAGATTTTTGTTGCTATGAACGAGTTGGACTCCCTGGTCGACACCGCACGCGCCGCCTTCGCCGAAGCGAAAACGCCCGCCGAGCTCGAAAACGCCAAGGCCCAGTTCCTTGGCAAGTCGGGCCGCATCACCGAGCTGATGAAGGGCATGGCCGCGTTGAGCGTCGAAGAGAAGAAGTCCCGCGGCGCCGCGATCAACGTCGCCAAGCAGGCCATCGAGTCCGCGCTGACCGATCGCCGCCAGCAACTGGCCGACGAAGAACTCTCCCTGCAACTGCGCGCCGAGGCGCTCGACGTGAGCCTGCCCGGTCGCCGCCGCATTCCCGGCGGGCTGCATCCGGTGAGCCGCACCCTGGAGCGCATCGAGGAGATCTTCTCGAGCATGGGTTTCGATGTGGCCGACGGCCCCGAGATCGAGAGCGACTGGCACAGCTTCACCTCGCTCAACAACCCGCCGAACCATCCTGCGCGCTCGATGCAGGACACCTTCTACGTCGACCTCAACGGCGACGACGGCATCCCCTACAACCTGCGTCCGCACACCAGCCCGATGCAGGTGCGCTACGCGCATCAGCACATCAAGAAGTACGCGGCCGAATTCGCCGCTGCCGCCGCCGACACCACCGGCAGCGTGAAGGCGCCCGAGATCCGCGTGATCGCCCCCGGCCGCACCTACCGCGTCGACAGCGATGCCACGCACTCGCCCATGTTCCACCAGTGCGAAGGCCTCTGGCTCGGCGAGAACGTGAGCTTCAAGGACCTGAAGGTCGTCTTCACCGACTTCTGCCGCACCTTCTTCGAGCGCGACGACCTCGTGCTGCGCTTCCGTCCGAGCTTCTTTCCGTTCACCGAGCCGAGCGCCGAGATCGACATCCAGTTCGCGAGCGGCCCGCTGGCCGGCCGCTGGCTGGAGGTGTCGGGCTCCGGCCAGGTGCATCCGAACGTGGTGCGCAACATGGGGCTGGACCCCGAGCGCTACATCGGTTTCGCCTTCGGCATGGGCCCCGACCGGCTCACGATGCTGCGCTACGGCGTGAACGACCTGCGCCTTTTCTTCGACGGCGACCTGCGTTTTCTCTCGCAGTTCCAGTAAGCACCCATCCCCAGAAAAACAGATCGAGATCGAAGAGATGCAATTCCCGGAATCCTGGCTGCGCGAGTTCTGCAACCCGCCCCTCGACAGCGCCACACTGGCCGAAACGCTCACCATGGGCGGCTTCGAGGTCGAAGAGCGCCGACCGGTGGCGCCACCTTTCACGCGCATCGTGGTCGGCGAAATCAAGGAAGCGGTGCAACACCCGAACGCCGATCGCCTGCGCGTGTGCCAGGTGGACGCGGGGCAGGGCGCCTTGCTCAACATCGTGTGCGGTGCGCCCAATGCGCGCGTCGGCATCAAGGTGCCTTGCGCGCTCGTCGGCGCCGAACTGCCCCCGGGTGAAGACGGCAAGCCTTTCCTCATCAAGCTGGGCAAGCTGCGCGGCGTCGAGAGCCAGGGCATGCTGTGCTCGGCGCGCGAACTGCACCTGAGCGAAGACCACGGCGGCCTGCTCGAACTCGACGCCGACGCACCCATCGGTGCCGACGTGCGCGACGTGCTCAAGCTCGACGACGCCCTGCTGACCCTCAAGCTCACGCCCAACCTCGCGCACGGCCTGAGCGTCTACGGCGTCGCGCGTGAACTCGCGGCGCTCACCGGCGCGCCGCTCAAGACGCCGGCGATCGCCCCCGTGGCCACGTCGTTCAACGACGTGCTGCCCGTCAAGGTCGAAGCGCCCGAGCTCTGCGGCCGCTTCTCCGGCCGCATCGTGCGCGGCGTGAACACCACCGTCGCCACGCCCGAGTGGATGGTCGAGCGCCTCGCGCGCTGCGGCCAGCGCAGCGTGACGCCGCTGGTCGACATCTCGAACTACGTGATGTTCGAATACGGCCAGCCCAGCCACATCTTCGACCTGGACAAGATCCACGGCGGCCTCACGGTGCGCTGGGGCAAGGCGGGCGAGCAGCTCAAGCTGCTGAACGGCACCACGATCACCGTGGACGACAAGGTCGGCGTGATCGCCGACGACCGCGAAGTCGAATCGCTGGCCGGCATCATGGGCGGCGACGCAACTTCCGTCTCGGACGACACCCGCAACATCTACGTCGAGGCCGCGTTCTGGTGGCCCGAGGCCGTGCAGGGGCGCTCCCGCCGTTTCAACTTCTCGACCGATGCGGGTCACCGCTACGAGCGCGGCGTGGACCCGAGCCGCAGCGTCGAGATCATTGAGCGCATCACGCAACTGATCATCGAGATCTGCGGCGGCGAAGCCGGCAAGATGGGCGACCAGACACTGAACGTGCCCGCCGCCGTGCCCGTCACGCTGCGCGTCGCACGTGCGGCGCGCGTGATCGGCATGCCACTGACGCAGGCGCAATGCGCCGACGCGCTCAACCGCCTCGGCTTCGCCATCGCCGAAGGCGAGGGCACGCTGACCGTGACCCCGCCGCCGCACCGCTTCGACCTGCTGATCGAAGAAGACCTGATCGAAGAAGTCGCGCGCCTGATCGGCTTCAACAACCTGCCGACCACCGCGCCGCTCGCGCCCATCACCGCCCGCGTGCGGCCCGAAGCGCAGCGCAGCCGCTTCGCCGTGCGCCGCAGCATCGCCGCGCTCGGCTACCAGGAAACCATCAACTTCAGCTTCGTCGAAGCGCACTGGGAGCAGGACCTCGCCGGCAACGCCAATCCGGTGAAGCTGCTGAACCCCATCGCCAGCCAGATGAGCGTAATGCGCTCGTCGCTCATCGGCTCGCTGCTGCAGGTGCTGAAGTTCAACCTCGACCGCAAGGCACCGCGCGTGCGCGTGTTCGAACTGGGCCGCGTGTTCATGCGCGACGACAGCGTGGTCACGACCGACAGCACCGTGCGCGGCGTGAACCAGCCGATGCGCGTGGCAGGTCTCGCCTGGGGCGATGCCGATGAAGCGCGCTGGGACGGCAAGGCGCACCGCGTCGACTTCTACGACGTCAAGGGCGACGTCGAAGCGCTGCTCGCTCCGCTGGTGCCGAGCTTCGAGCCGGCCGAGCATCCTGCGCTGCACCCCGGCCGTTCGGCTCGTGTTCTGGTCGACGGCAAGGCCATCGGCTTTGTCGGCGAACTGCATCCGCGCTGGCGCCAGAAGTGGGACTTCGCGCAGGCGCCCGTGCTGTTCGAGCTCGACCTCGATGCCGTCACTGCGCGCCTCGTGCCCGTGGCGCAGGCGGTGCCCAAGCACCAGGCCGTCGAGCGCGACATCGCGGTCGTGGTCGCCGAGGCCGTCACGCACGACGCGCTGATGAACGCGATCCGCTCTACCGCAGCCGCACAGGGCCTTCTGCGCGACGCGACGCTGTTCGACATCTACCGCCCGCAGCCGCTGCGTGACGGCGCGGTGGCAGCGCCCGGCGCACTGGCGCAGGGCGAGAAGAGCATGGCGGTGCGCCTGAGCTTCCAGAGCGACAGCGCCACCCTCACGGACGAGCAGGTCGAACCCGCTGTCCGCGCAATCGTCGAACAACTGGGCGCCAAGGTCGGCGGCCGCTTGAGAGGATGAAGATGAACGCTGCCGAATTCACGCTCGAGGCCCTCGAAACGCCGGCGCTCACCAAGGCGCATCTGGCCGACCTGCTGTTCGAGCAGATCGGCCTGAACAAGCGCGAGTCCAAGGACATGGTCGAGGCGTTCTTCGAGCTCGTGGCCAACAGCCTGATCGAAGGCACGGACGTGAAGATCTCGGGCTTCGGCAACTTCCAGATCCGCGTGAAGGCGCCGCGGCCCGGTCGAAATCCGCGCACCGGCGAAGCCATTCCGATCGGCGAGCGCCGCGTCGCCACGTTCCATGCGAGTGCCAAGCTCAAGGAACAGATTCACGGAAGCATCGAGCAGAGCGGCTCGTCCGAAGTCGAGTGGAGCCTGGGCACGGAATAGTGCTTGGTGCTCGGCGGTTGCGTAGAGTAATCTCTGAGGTTTCCCGCGCACCGTCTTGATTTCAATGGAGAAAACACTCCCGCCGATTCCTGTCAAACGCTACTTCACCATCGGTGAGGTCGGCGAACTTTGCGGCGTCAAGCCGCACGTGCTGCGCTACTGGGAACAAGAGTTCACGCAGCTGCGGCCCATGAAGCGCCGCGGCAACCGTCGCTACTACCAGCACCACGAGGTGCTCATGATCCGCCGCATCCGCGACCTGCTCTACGACCAGGGCTTCACGATCAGCGGCGCGCGCAACAAGCTGCAGGAGCTGGTGCAGGGCGAACGCGATCGCCGCAAGGCCGGCGAGGTGCCGCTCGAAGGCATGGAAGCGATCGAGATCGACCAGGAAGAATTCGACGCCGCCGTACAGGACAGCCCCGACCCGACCGCGCCGCGCACGGTCGATCTGTCCCAGTTGTTGCACCTTCGGCGCGAGCTTTTTGAAATTCGTGAGCTCCTGACCGTCGGACGCTGATTTCAGCCGGCTATAATTGAGAGCTTCGGTGTGTGGCGCAGCCTGGTAGCGCACTTGCATGGGGTGCAAGGGGTCGAAGGTTCGAATCCTTTCACACCGACCAAAACGCTAGATAGAACAACGGGTCAGAGCCACAAGCTCTGGCCCGTTTTTCTTTGTCGGATCGAAATGCTATGCGGCCTTTCCGAAGCCGCCGCCGATCATTTCCAGACGCTCCCAGTCGCTCGCTGCGAGCTGCTTCACTCCCGCAACCCTCACACGCCAGACGTAAAAAAGCCCTCGCAAGGAGGGCTCTTGTCACACGCCTTGCGGCGCCAGCTTCAACGCACCCAATGGCAAACCCGGTGGTGATGACGCGCATCCCACTTGCACACCTTGTGCGCCTTGTGGGGCGCAGCCGAAGCGATGGTCGGTGCGAATGCCGCCAGGGTGGCGAAGGCGACGAGGCTGGAGAGAACGAGCTGCTTGATCTTCATGTGTTTCTTTCTAAGCAATGGCATCAAAGGGTGCGCCGTGTGAACGACGCCCCTTGATAACGTTCGACTTCGTTCTCCGACGACACGCCGGAACCCGCGAATTGCACAAGCCGATCGGCCAAGAAAAAGCCCGCACGAGGCGGGCAAGGGTAGCCCTGAGAAGGGGAGGAGGGAGAAAACAAGGGGCTACCGAAGTGAAGTCTAACGTATTAATTCTCTCTGTGGCGAAAAGTGATTTAGCCGGGAAGGAACGCGCGCCTTTCAATTCCATTGAATGGAATTGGGAGGATGCGGCCAAATGAACGCGGGCCTAAGCTGATCCGTTGAGCAAAAAGATGTCCGCACACAGCGATGCATCCCCAAGGAGACCCGATGCCCCCAACCCTCGCCCCTTCCCGGCGCCACTTCAACGCCATGGGAGGCGCACTCGCGCTCATGGCGCTCGCCCCGCGCGCCTGGGCCGACACCTTTCCCTCCAAGCAGATCCGCATCGTCGTGCCGTTCTCGCCCGGTGGTCCCACGGACCTCATGGCGCGCGCGATCGGCAAGATCATGTCGACGAACCTGGGCCAGCCCGTGATCATCGACAACAAGCCCGGTGGTGGCGGCGTCATCGGCATGAGCGAGGTCAAGCACCAGCCGGCCGACGGCTACACGCTGGTCTTTCCGTCGATCCTGGCGGTCACCAATCCGGCGCTGATGCCCGGCTACCCCTTCGACACGTTGCGCGATTTCGCGCCGTTGACCGTCGTGGGCTTCGTGCCCCACGCGGTCGTGGTGCGCACCGACTTTCCCGCGGCCGACCTGCAGGCGCTGGTCGCGAGCGCGAAGGCCAAGTCGGACGGCCTGTCCTACGGCTCCTCCGGCAACGGCACCTCGGCGCACCTGGGCGCGGCGCTCTTCGCGCAGCGCGCCGGCATCCGCGCGACGCACGTGCCCTACCGGGGCGCGGGCCCCGCGGTGCAAGACCTCCTGGGCGGGCAGATCCAGTTCATGTTCCTCGACATGAGCAGCGCACTGCCGTTCATCCAGGCCGGCAAGCTTCGCGCGCTGGCCGTCGCGACGGCCACGCGCTTCGAGGGACTGCCCGCCGTGCGGACCGTGGCCGAGCAGGGCTTTCCCGGCTTCGAGGTGCACGGCTGGTACGGCCTGCTGCTCAAGGCCGGAACGCCGGCTGCCGTGACGCAGCGCCTCTACGCCGAAGTCAAGCGCGCCCTCGACACCAAGGAAGTGCGCGATCTCTTCAAGGCCCAGGGCATCGCCCCCGGCGGCATGCCGCCCGAGCAGTTCACGGCGCTGGTTCGCAACGACCTGGCGATGTGGAAGCGCACGGTCGAAGAACTTCACATCACGCTGCAATGAACAAGGAGCACCCGCGCATGCGCATCGCCATCCCCGACGACTATCAGGACTGCGTCCGAAGCCTGGACTGCTTCACCAAGCTCGACGCTCACGAGACGCGCATCTTCAACGACACGGTCAAGGGCACCGACGCGCTGGCCGAGCGCTTCGCCGATGCGGAGGCCATCGTGCTCACGCGCGAGCGCACGCGCATCGATGCGGCGCTGCTCGATCGCCTCCCCAAGCTGCGCCTCATCAGCCAGACCGGCAAGCTCGCGGGCCACGTCGACCTGTCGGCCTGCACGGCGCGCGGCGTGCTCGTGGCCGAAGGCAGCGGCGCGGGATCCGCCACCGCGGAGTTGAGCTGGGCGCTCGCGCTCGCGAGCCGCCGCCATCTGGTCGACGAGGCCAACCGCATGCGTCAAGGGCTCTGGCAAGGGCACCTCGGCCAGCAACTGGGCGGGCAGCGCCTGGGCGTCTGGAGCTACGGCCGCATCGGCCGGCAGGTGGCCGCCTACGGCCGCGTGTTCGGCATGAAGGTCTGGGTCTGGGGCCGCGAGGCATCGACCGCCGCGGCGCGCGCCGACGGGTTCGAGGTGGCGCCGTCGCGCGAAGCCTTCTTTGCCGAGAGCGATGTGGTCAGCCTGCACGTGCGGCTCACGGCGGAGACCCACGGGCTGGTCACGGCAGACGACCTCGCGCGCATGAAGCGCACGGCGCTGCTCGTGAACACCAGCCGCGCCGAGCTGGTTGCCGAGGGCGCGCTCGAGCAGGCGCTGCGCGCGGGCCATCCCGGTTTCGCCGCCGTCGACGTCTACGAGCAGGAGCCCGTCATGGCGCCCGACCATCCGCTGCTCGCGCTGCCCAACGTGCTGTGCACGCCGCACATCGGCTATGTCGAGAAGGACAACTACGAGCGCTATTTCGGCATCGCCTTCGACAACATCAATGCGTTCGCCGAAGGGCGGCTCACCGATGTCGTGAACCCTGAAGCGCTGGAGGCCGCGCGCCGCAGGACCTGATCGGCGGCGCCCAGCTCAACCGCGTGCGAGCACGGCCACCCCGTCCGCCGCACGCACGCCTTCTCCCTTCGGCAGCACGAACACCGGATTGATCTCCGCCTCCACGAGCCGCTCGCCGAGCGCCTCGATCATCCGGGAGAACGCGACGATCGCCGACACCAGCGCGTCGACATCGGCCAGCTTGCGCCCCCGGAAGCCATCGAGCAGCGGCCACGTGCGCAGCTCGCGCACGAGCGACAGCGCCTCGTCTCGGCTCAACCCACCGGGCGGCACCATGCGCAGCGCCGTGTCCTTGAGCAGCTCGGCCGTCACCCCGCCCATGCCCAGCAGCACGGCCGAGCCCAGCGGATCGCGATGGCAGCCGAGGATCAGCTCCACGCCGCCTTCGACCATCTCCTGCACCAGGAATTGCCGCGGCCGCACGCCGGCGCGCTCGTTCACCTCGGCGGCCATGCGCTCGAGCCGTTCGCCGACGCGGTCCGCGGAGATGCCGACGGCCACGCCGCCGACGTCGCTCTTGTGCGTGATCTCGGACGACAGGATCTTGAGCACGACCTTGCCTTCGCCCAGTTCGCGTGTCGCCGCCACCGCCTCTTCGGCATTGCCGACGATGCGCTCGCGCACGCACGGCACACCGAAGCGCGCGAAGAGGTTCTTCGCCTCGGCTTCGTTCAACGCGCCATCGGGCAGGTCGTCGATGCGAACGGTGACCGCCTCATCGTCGCCTCGCGCCGCGGGTTCTTTCCATCGCGCCGTCTCCAGCATCGCCGCGAGCGCGCTCGTGCAGCTTTCGGGCGCCATGAAGGCGGGCACGCCGCGCCGGTTCAAGAGGCTCGCGATGCCGGGCGCATGCGGGCTCACGAACACGACCAGCGGCTTGTCGCTGCCCGGCAGGCTGTCGTGGATGGCGCTGGCCATGAGGTCGGGCATCGCCAATCCCGAAGAGCCGACGATCACCACCACCGCGTCGTAGCTCGGGCTCGACAGCAGCGAGGTGATCGCGCCGCGCAGCAGGGCAGGCTGCAGGCCCGCCAGCGTGACGTCGATCGGGTTGCGGTCCAGCACCGCATGGTCGCCGGACTGCAGCGCGCGCAGTGCCGCGGCCGTTGCTTCGTCGGGTGCCGGCGTCTCGAAGCCCGCAGTGCCGAGGCTGTCGGCCACCAGCGTGCCCGCGCCGCCGGTGGATGTGAGCACCGCGACGCGACGGCCCGCCAGGCGCCGGCCCGTGACCAGCGCGGCGGGCAGGTCGAGCAGGTCGGAAAACGCCTGCGCGCGGATGACGCCCACCTCGCGGAACAGCGCGTCGTACATGCGGTCCGCGCCCGCGAGCGCGCCGGTGTGCGACACGGCCGCCGCCGCGCCCGACTCGGAACGCCCGACCTTGAACACGACGACCGGCTTGCCCTTGCGCGCGGCCTTGAGCGCCGCGGCCTTGAACTTCGCGGGGTTGCGCACGCCTTCCATGTAGAGCGCGATCACCGAGGTCGCCTCGTCATCGGCCAGGTGGTCGATGAAGTCGGCCATGTCCAGATCGGCCTCGTTGCTCGTGGAGATCAGTTTCGACAACCCGATGCCCCGCGCCGCCGCGCGCGACAGCAGCGCGCCCAGGATGCCGCCGCTCTGCGACACGACGCCGATGCTGCCGGCCGTGAAGTCTTCCAGCTCCAGCGCGCCGGTGGCCGAGAGCGTGATGCGGTCGGTGAGATTGACGAGGCCGATGGTGTTGGGCCCCAGGATGCGCATGCCGCCCGCGGCCTCCAGCAACTGCTGCTGGCGCCGCGCGCCTTCCGCGCCCACCTCGGTGTAGCCGCTGGCCAGCACGATGGCCGCCGCGGTGCCGCGCGCGGCGAGTTCGCGCACCGCCTCGTGCGCACGCTCCGCGCCCAGCAGCACGATGCCGACATCGGGCGCCTCGGGCAGCGACTGCACATCGGGATAGCTCTTGAGTCCGCCGATCACGTCGGCGCGCGGATTCACCGGATAGATCGCGCCGGCGAAGCCGTGCTTCGTGAGGTACGCGACCGGGCGGCCCGCGGTCTTCGTCGGGTCGGCCGAGGCGCCGATCACGGCCACGCTGCGCGGCTTCATCAGGCGCGCGATCGCGTTGTCGGGCATGTCAGGCAAGAGGGCGCTCATGCCGCCTTCTCCTTGCCCGCATTCAGGAACGCCAGCACCGCGTCGCGATGCTGCTGCGTCGTGTAGCAGATGCCCTGTGCCTGGCTGCCCTTGGCGAACACCTGCTCGGCCGGCGATTCGAAGCTCTGGTTGAGGATCGACTTGCCCAGCGCGATCGCGGCCGCCGAGCCTTGCGACAGCTCGGTGGCCCACGCATGCGCATCGGCGAGCAGGTTCTGCGCGCTGGTCACGCGGTCGGCAATGCCGAGCTTCAATGCTTCGTCGGGCTCGACCTTGCGGCCGGTGAAGATCAGTTCCTTGGCGCGCGAGAGGCCCACGCGCCGCGGCAAAAAGTACATGCCGCCGCCGTCCGGAATCAGCCCGCGCTTGATGTAGCTCCACGCGAAGCTGGCCGCGTCGGAGGCCAGCACGAAGTCGCAGGCCATCGCCATGTCCGCGCCCAGCCCGTTGGCACCGCCGTTGACGGCCGCGACGACCGGCTTGGGCATCGTGTGCAGCAGCGACACCGAGTGGTGCACGCGCTGTTGACGGCTCCAGCCGTTGAAGCCCACTTCGCCCGCGGGCGCGTCCATGCGCCGCTGCATGCCGGCCACGTCGCCGCCGGCGCAGAAGCCCTTGCCGGCGCCGGTCAGCACCAGCGCGCGCACGCTGTTGTCGGCGCCGATCTTCTCGAGCGCGGCGATGAAATCGCTGCGCATGCCGTCGGTGATGGCGTTGCGCTTCTCGGGGCGGTTCAGCGTCAGCGTCGCGATGCCGGCGCGGATCTCCAGTTCGATCAGCGACGGTGCGGTGTCCGGTGTGGTGCTCATGGTGGTGCTCCTCAGTCTGTGGTGATGTGGTTGTCCTTGACGACCTTGCGCCAGCGCACTTCCTCGGCGCGCACGTAGGTCTCCAGTTGCGCGGGCGCGCCGACATCGACGGCGAGCCCTTCCGATTCGGTCTGCTTGATGAAGGCCGGTGCCTTGACGGCTTTCTTGACCGCGGCGTTGAGCTGGTCGATCACGTCCTTGGGCGTCTTGGCCGCCACGTAGAGGCCGTACCAGCTCTCGGCCGCGTAGCCCGGCACGCCGGCTTCGGCGAGCGTCGGCACGCTGGCGTAGGCGGGGGAGCGGCGCGCGGTGGTCACGCCGAGCGCGCGCATCTTGCCGCTGTCCACGAAGGGGCGCACGGCCGAGGCAGTGGCGAACATCATGTCCACCTGGCCGCCCAGGAGGTCGGTCATGGCGGGGCCCGCGCCGCGGTAGGGAATGTGGGTGAGCTCGACCTTGGCGAGGTTCTTGAAGAGCTCGCCCGCCAGGTGCGCCGAGGTGCCGTTGCCCTGCGACGCGAAGGTCAGCTTGCCCGGCTTCGCCTTGGCCCCGGCGATGAGCTCCGCGACCGTCTTGTAGGGGCTGTCGGCGCGCACCACCAGCACGTTGGGCGAGACGCCGATCAGCGCCACGGGCGCGAAGGCCTTGTCGGTGTCGTAGGGCAGCTTGGGCTGCAGCCCCGGGTTCACCGCATGCGCGAACGTCGCCATGACGAGCGTGTAGCCGTCGGGCGCGCTCTTGGCGACGAACTCGCTGCCGATGATCGTGCCGGCGCCCGGCTTGTTGTCCACGATGACTGGCTGGCCCAGCGCCTCCGACATGCCGATGCCCAGTGAGCGCGTGATGGCGTCGGTGCCGCCGCCCGGCGCGAAGGGCACGACGATGCGCAGCGGCTTGTCGGGGAAGGCCGCCCGTGCGGCGACCGGGGCGAGCGGAGCGAGTGCGATCAGCGATAACGCGAGCGCACGAAACGGTGTGAATGTCGGCATGCCTGTGTCTCTCTTTGTAGGGGTTTGAAGCGAGCCTTCAGCTTAGGTCGCATACTCCCGCCGCGCACCGGCCCAATTCCACTGAATGGAAATGAGCGGCCGGTCGCGCCAATGAAATCCAAGGAGACGACATGGCAAGCACGCTCAATCGTTCGCTCGAACGCGGCATGGAAATCCTTCGCGCCTTCCGGCCCGGCTCCACCTTGCTGGGCAACGGCGAGATCGCCGAGCGCACCGGGCTTTCGCCCGCGACCGTGAGCCGCCTCACGCAGACGCTCGTGGCGGGCGGCATGCTCGCGCACGACCGCGGCGCGCGCGCCTACCGGCTGGCCGCGCCGGTGCTGAGCCTGGCGCATGCGATGCGCACCGGCTCGGTCGTGCTGCAGGCGGCCGCGCCGCTGATGCGCACGCTGGCCGAAAAGCTGCGCATCAACGTCGGCCTGGCGGTGGCCGACCGGTCGGAGATGGTCTATCTGGAATCGATCCGCTACAACCGCCGCGCATCGCTACGCAACGTGGTGAGCGGGCAGCGCGTGCCGATCGAGTTGACGTCGCTGGGGCGCGCCTGGCTGGCCGTCGCGCCAGCCGATGCGCGCGAGGCGCTGTACGCGGAATTCGCTGCGCGAAGAACCGACTGGCCCCGGCTGCGCAAGGACATCGACAAGTCCATCGAGAGCGTCGCGCAGCGGGGCTGGTGCGCCGCATCGTGGCAGCCGGAGGTGGTGGCGCTGGCCGCGCCGCTGAAGCTGGAATCCGCGTGGGGCTACGTGCTCAACGTGAGCGTGTCGTCCACGGAATCATCGAGCGACGTCGCCGCCGAACTGGGCGCGCCGCTGCTGGCCCTGAGCCAGAAGATCACCCGCGCTGTCGATACGCGAGAGCCCGCCGGCGCGATGCGCTAGCGGGCGTTGGTCGAGGTCAGCGGCGGACCTTGCCGTCTTCCGTGAGCATCGAGAGCTCGACGTAGTTCGACGCCTTGTGGTCGCGCGCGCTGAAGTCCACGTGGAAGCCGCCGAAGTCGGTGTTCTGCATCGACTCCAGCCCCGTGACCAGCGAGTCGCGCGTGGCCGGCTTGCCGGCGCGCTTCAGGCCTTCGGCGAACACCTTGGCCGCCACGTAGCCCTCCATGCTCGAGTAGTTCGGCCTGGCGTCGCCGCCGGCCTTGCGCACGGCCTCCACGTACTCGCGCGAGATCGCGGTGGTCGTGGAGAAGGGCGAGGGCATCACCTGGCTGATCACGACGCCGCGGGCGTCCTTGCCCAGCTCGTCGGCCAGCGCCTGCGTGCCGACGAACGACACGTTGAAGAAAGTGCCGCCGTAGCCGGCCTTGCGCGCTTCGCGGATGAACGCGGCGCACGCCTTGTAGGCGCCCACCTGGACCACGGCCGCGGGCTTGGCGGCCATGATGTCCTTCACCGCCTTGGCCACGTCGACCGAGTTGCGCTCGACCGTGCCGACCGCGACCGGCGCGAGGCCGATGGGCTTCATCGCGTGCAGCACGCCCTGGAGCCCGGCCTGGCCGTACGCGTCGTTCTGGTGGAACACGGCGATCTTCTGGATGCCCAGCGAGGTGAGCTGCTTGACGATGAGCGCAGTCTCGTCGTCGTACGAGGCGCGCACGTGGAACACGGTCTTGCGGAACGGATCGCGCAGGGCCTCGGCGCCGGTGAACGGGCCGAAGAACGGGATCTTCGCCGCATCGACCAATGGCATCGCGGCCATGCAGGTGGGCGTGCCGACGTAGCCGAAGAGGGCGAAGACGTCGTCCTTGATGAGCTTGTCGGTGTTGGCCTTGCAGCGCTCGGGCTCGTAGCCGTCGTCCAGCGTGCGCAGTTCGATGGTGCGGCCGTTGACGCCGCCGGTGGCGTTGAGCGCGTCGAAGTAGATGCGCGCGCCCTGGTTCATCTGCAGGCCCAGTTGCTCCGCGGGGCCGCTGAAGGCGGCGGACTGGCCGAGCACGATGCGGGCGGATTGGGCAAGGGCCGGAAGCGCGATCGCGGCGCCCGCGGCGGCAACGTACTTGATCGCGTCTCTGCGGTGAAGGGAAGTTTTCAGGGAGGACATTGGACAGGTGCCGAGCAGCTGAAGGCCTCAACAGAACCTGACAGGACCCCCACTGCTCATGTAAGAAGGTGATGCGCAGTGTAACCGCGGGTTCGGGTAAACCCTTGGTGTCGTCGGGCTATGTCGAACCTTGTCCGGGCCATGTCGGGCTATCGCACCCCGAACAAGCCGGCCGCGTTGCCCCACGCCACGCGCTGCGCCACGGCCGGCGGCAGGTCGCCGAGCCAGCCGCGGTAGCCCTGCATGATCTCGTCGTACGAACTCCAGCGCTGGTTGACCCAGGTGTCCGAGCCCACGAGAAAGCGGTCGGGAAACGCCAGGATCAGCTCGCGCCACGGCGCGCACAGCTTGCCGCCTTCGCAGGTGAGCCCGGGGCGGTACGACAGCTCGCCCATCAGCTTCGGATAGCGCTCGAGCATCTGCCGAACCCGCGCGATGGGCGCGCCGCCGATGCCGGTGTGCGCCCAGATCAGCCGCAGCTCGCGGCCCTGCGTGGGCGAGTGCGCCATCAGCAGGTCCACCGCCTCGTCGTCCACGTGCGCGAGCACGGCGAGCTGCCGTTGCTCGGCCAGCACCATCAGCTTCTTGGCGACAGGCCCGTTGGCGTTGGCGCTCTCGTAGAGGTGGAACTCGCCGATGCCGCGGTAGGGGCCGCTCGCCGTGCCGCGCGAAAGCTCGGTCTGCACCATCTCGTGAATGGTCTCGTCGCGGAACCAGTTGGTGTAGTCGGCGCGGGTGCGGTAGAGGCGCACGAAGGGCACGACCGTGACGCCGGCGTCGCGCGTCTCGCGCGAGGCCGCGAGCGTGCGCGTGCCCTCGTTGGGCCGCGAGTTGCCGACGATCGCGCGCACGCCGTTGCGTTGCATGCGCGCGAGCGCATCGGCCGGCGGAAACGGGCCGCTGCTGCCGTTCCAGGCCTCCTCGTTGTAGTGGAGGTGGGCGTCGAAGATCGGGCCGGTGTAGTCGGCTGCATGCGTGGCGAGGGCGAAGGCTGCACCGCAAGCCAGGAGCGCAGCGCGGAAGATCGGGGAGCGGGACATGGGTGTTCCTTGCGAGATGCACGGGGAAGATATGCGATGGTCGATGCAGAATCGGTTTCGATCAACGGAGCCTTCCCCGATGCCAGTCGAACAAGCCCCCCAGTACCCCACGCCGTACGAAACCGGCAACCACAACCAGACCACCACCTGGGCCGAGTGCATCGCCTTCTACGAGCGGCTCGCCAAGGACTTCCCCTCGGTGCTGCGATGGCAGCAGATCGGCACCTCCGACAACGGCATCCCGATGCACGCGGGCATCGTCACTGCCGATGCGCAGTTCGACCGCGAGGCGCTGCAGCGGCAGCGCCGCCCGGTCTTCTTCAACAACAACGGCATCCATCCTGGCGAGCCCGAGGGCATCGACGCCTGCATGGCGCTGGTGCGCGATTTCTGCACGCAGCCCGCGCGGCTCGCGGCGCTGGGCAGCACGGTCTTCCTCTTCATCCCGGTCTACAACGTCGACGGTTGCCTCAACCGGCAGAGCACCTCGCGCGCGAACCAGCTCGGCCCGGAATCGTTCGGCTTTCGCGGCAACGCGCGGCACCTGGACCTGAACCGCGACTTCATCAAGTGCGACAGCCTCGCCGCGCAGGTGTTCAACCGATTCTTCACCGCGTGGGACCCGGACGTGATGGTCGACACCCACACCTCCAACGGCGCCGACTACGCCTATACGATGACGTTGATCCCGACCCAGCCCGACAAGCTCGGCGGCGGCCTGGGCCAGTTCCTGCGCGGCCGCATGCTGCCGGCGATCTACGGCGGCATGGACGCGCGCGGCTGGCCCACCTGCCCCTACGTGAACTGCGTGGCCGAGACGCCCGACGACGGCATCGCCGACTTCCTCGACATGCCTCGTTTCTCGACCGGCTACGCGGCCCTGCACCACACGATCGGCTTCATGCCCGAGACGCACATGCTCAAGCCCTACGCCGACCGCGTGGCGGCGATGCGCACGCTGGTCGAGGTGGTGCTGGATTTCACCGTCGCGCATGCGGCGCAGATTCAGGAACTCCGCCGCGAGACGAAGGCCGGTGCGGCCCAGCAGACGCGCTGGCCGCTGTCGTGGCGTTCGGACCAGAGCCAACCGAACAGCTTCCGCTTCAAGGGATACGAGGCGGTCTATTCGCCGAGCAGCCTGGGCGCTTACCAGCGCCTGGCCTACGACCGCAGCCAGCCCTGGGAAAAAGACATTCCTTACTTCGACCGCTTCGTGGAAGACGTGGCCGTCGCCGCCCCCAAGGCCTATCTCGTTCCGCAGGCCTGGCGCGAAGTGATCGAGCGGCTCGAGTGGAACGGTGTGGCGATGCGGCGGCTGGAAGAAGACCAGGTCTTCGACAACGCCCGCGTCTACCGCATCGAGCGCGTGGCTTCGCGCCCCGGCCCGTACGAAGGGCACATGTTCCACGACGAGGTGACGCTCGTTGCGCACACCGAGACCGTGCATGCACGCGCCGGCGACGTGTGGATCTCGCTCGACCAGCCGAAGGCCCGTTACGTCGTCGAGACGCTCGAGCCCGAAGCCCACGACAGCTTCTTTCGCTGGGGCTTCTTCAACGGCGTGCTCGAAAAGAAAGAGTTCTTCTCGGACTACGTGTTCGAAGACACGGCGCACCGGATGCTGGAAGAAGAGCCGGCGCTGAAGGCCGCCTTCGAGGCATGGAAGAAGCGCCATCCCGACAAGCTCTCCGATCCGCGTGAAGTCCTCGGCTTCATCTTCGCGCACGGCCGGCGCCATGCGGAAGCTGGCTGGCGGCGCTACCCGGTGGTGGCGTTGACCTGATTCACTGCCTCAGGGCCGCGCGGCGCTCGCCGTCTTCGGCCGCGACGACGGCTCCCACGAATCGGGCGTGGTCGCGACCAGCCCCTTGAAGTCCTTCCACGACCGCGCGCCCGGCACGGTGCGCCCGCCGATCACCACCACCTTCGCATACGCCACCATGCGCTCGCGCAAATAGCGCCGGTCGGACTCGGGCCAGGTCTCGATCGAATGCGGACCGCGCGCCAGCACGATCTCCTTCACGCCGCGGATG
Organism: Variovorax sp. AC194; assembly: GCF_979257995.1. NCBI lineage: Bacteria > Pseudomonadati > Pseudomonadota > Betaproteobacteria > Burkholderiales > Comamonadaceae > Variovorax > Variovorax sp. AC194. The sequence continues at coordinate 2,771,089 of NZ_OZ409823.1, forward strand.
CGGTTGTAGGCCGCGACGGTGCCTTCCAGCGTTTCCGCGCGGTCCCACAGCCCCTTGCCGAAGAAGGCCGCGGGCCACCGGTCCATGCCCGCGAGCGGGGCGGAGTTCGGATAGAAAAGGATGTGGTGGTCCGCCGCCATGCCGCCCAGGAACAGGTTGCGGTCCGCGAGGTCGGGCGCGTCGCCCACATAGCCCGCGCCGCTCGCGAACGACGACAGCAGGATCGCCCCGCGGATGTTCTTGAGCCCCCGCGGCTTGGCGCACGTGACCTCCGGCAGGTCGAAGCTGCAGGAGGCGACGTAGTTGGTGGTCATCGCCCATGCGGTGGACATCGAGCCGCGCGAGTAGCCGCCCAGCACCAGCGGAATCTCGTTGGCCTTCATGCCCGCCAGCAGCCGGCCGCGCGCGGCGGTGCCTTCGAGCACTTCGCCCGAGGGCGTGAGCATGCGCAGGCCCCGGCCGTCTTCCAGCTGCCCGAGCGTGCGGAACACGTCCTCGCCTTGCTCCAGCGTGTTGGTGTCGCTGAAGCCGCCCGAGAGCCCTTCGCCGCGCAGGTCGTAGGCCAGCACGTCGAAGCCGGCCTGGTTCAGCGCATGCAGGTTCTCGCGCCACCAGCGCTGGCCCATGGTCTCGGTGGCGGCGTTGGGAAACTTCACGGGCGTGGTCTTGCCCGTCCTCTCGTCGGTGCGGTAGGACACCTCGTCCGGATGCTGGATCGCCGTGAGCTGCCCGCCGCCGCCGGGCGCCATGATCGCGAGCGCGCGCACCTTGCGGCCCTTGCCGTCGTCCACGCCGGCGCCTTCGATGTACCAGCCGCGCAGCTTGATGTCGGCGGTCTTCTTCAAATCGATGCGCTCGAAGGCATCGGGCGGCACGGTGAATTCGACCGTGTAGGTGCGGCCCTCCGCCTCGGCAATGCCTTCGCGGTAGGGCGCCTTGGCGAAGAAGGCGGGCCGGCGGATCTGCTTGAGGTCCACCTGCCCCTCGGGGTCGATCTTTCCGGACGGATCGACCACGCCGGTGGAGCGCGTGGCGCGCTCCTTGTTCGGCGGCAGCCAGCGCTGCATCTGCGCGTCGATGCGCTTGAAGCAGGCCGCATCTTCCTTGCACGCGCGCCAGCGGGCCTTGAGCTTGTCGTCGGTGAATTCGCTGATGTGATAGTCGCCGCCCGCGTAGCTGGCCGGCGTGGGGTTGGCCGTGAGGAGAAGCGGCACGCAGACCGTGCTGCCCGTGCCCTTGGGGCCCTGGTGCAGCAGGTAGCCGGGCAGCATCGCGTTGCGGTCGGTCCCGACCCAGGCGGTGCAGTCGGTGGGCGGGGGCGTGCTGTTCTCGGCCTGGCGCTTGGCCTCGGTGGTGCCGGTGCAAGCCGAGAGCGCGAGCACTGCGCAAAGGCCTACCGCACAGAGACTTCGTTCGAGGCGGGGCGACAGATCGTTGGGGGTCATGCGGGCGAGGGCTGGTGCAGTGAGGCGTGCCATTGTGTGCGCCGTCCGTGACGAACGGGGCGGGGCCGATGGCGCTTTGTGGTGCGGGAGGGCTCCTACCGCGGAAAGTGCCCGCGCGCGATGTCCAGCAGCGCATCGACCAGCGGCGCCCGCACGGTCGAGCGTTGCCAGAGCACGCCCACGGTGCGTGTGGGGCAGGGCGAGGGAAGCGGCCATTTCTTCACCGCCCGGTTGAGCGCGCCGACCACGGCCCAGTCGGGCAGCACCGAGACGCCCAGCCCCTCGGCCACCAGCTTCGCGATGTACTCGATGCCATCGAGCTCGACGCGCACGTTGGGGCGGATGCCGCGCTGGCGCAGGTAGTCGTCGGCCATCTTGCCGCCGACGACCTGGCGGTCGTAGCGGATGAACGGCTCGCGCGCGATCGTGGCCAGCGCATCCGTGACCTTCATCCGCGCGGGCGCGAGCAGCACCAGCGGCTCTTCGCGCAGGGTGTGCCAGTTGTTCGTCTTGGGCAGCTCGAACACCGGATGCACGAGGATCGCCGCATCGAGCTCGCCCGCCATCACGCGGCCATACAGCGCCGTGCTGGTGCCGAGCTCGATGTAGATGCGGATGTGCGGATGCCGCCGCACCCAGTCTTTCAAGAGCAGCGGCACGATGCCCATGAGCCCCGTGGGAATCGCGCCGAGCCGCAGCGGCCCCGCGGGAAGCTCGGTGTCCGAGGCTTCGGATTGCAGGTCGCGCAGCTCCCGCAGCACGTTGCGCGCCCGCGCGAGGATGCGCGCGCCGGAAACGGTCGGCCGCACGGTGCGCCCCGAACGCACGATCAGCTGGCTGCCGATGTCCGCCTCCAGCGCGCGCACGCGCTGCGCGATCGTGGCGGGGGTCATGTCCAGGTGGCGCGCGGCCTCGGCGATCGAGCCGAGTTCGACGACCGAGACGAAGCTCTGAAGGAAGCGTGAATCCATGGGACAGGTGTCGAAAGGGCTCGAAAGGGCCCGAAGTGGAAGAAACAATTTACTGCTTCAGAAGATATGAAACAACCATTTTTCTTTGCTTTGAAGAATTCCAGAATTCGTTCCGATCCGAGCCCTAGGGGCCGATTCGCACAACCCTCCTGGAGACTTCCTTGCCAAAGATTCAATCGATCCATTTCTGCGCCGCCGCCGTTCCGCTCGACCGCGTGACCTCGTTCTCCAACCGCACCGTGAGCGTTCGCCACTACGGGCTCGTCAAGGTCCGCTCCGACGAGGGTGTCGAAGGCATCGGCTTCTGCTACGTGGGGAGCGCGGGCGGCGCGCTCTTTGCCACCGCGGTCGAGCAGCTGCTCGCGCCGGTGCTCATCGGCAAGGACTCGTACGCCGTCGAAGGCCTGTGGTCCGCCATGTACCAGGAGTCGCTGCTGCAGGGGCGCTCGGGCATGGTGATGCGCGCCCTCAGCGCGCTCGACACGGCGCTGTGGGACCTGAACGCGAGAACGCACGGCCTGCCGCTGCACAAGTACCTGGGCGCGGTCGAGCTCGACTCGGTGCCGGCCTATGCGAGCGGCGGCTACTACCTGGAGGGCAAGACGCCCGCCATGCTGGGCCAGGAGATGGCCAGCTACGTCGACAAGGGCTTCAAGGCCGTGAAGATGAAGACCGGGCGCCTCTCGCCCAGGGAAGAGGAAGAGCGCCTGAAGGCCGCGCGCGATGCCGTGGGCCCCGACGTCGAACTCATGATGGACTGCAACAACGGCTGGGTCGACACCACCCAGGCCATGCAGTACATCCGCCGCTTCGAGGCCTACGACCCGTACTTCATCGAAGAGCCCTTCGGCCCCGACGACATCGACAGCCACGCCAAGCTCGCGCGGCTCACCCGCATCCCCGTGGCGACCGCCGAGATCGGCTACGGCCGCTGGTACCACAAGGAGCTGCTGGACAAGGGCGCCGCATCGATCCTGCAGACCGATGCGCTCGTGTGCGGCGGCATCACCGAGTGGCGGCGCATCGCCGCGACGGCGTCCAGCCACGGCGTGGTGATGTGCCCGCACTGGTTCCACGACGTGCACGCGCCGCTCGTGGCGGCCACGCCCAATGCGCGCTATGTGGAGTTCTTCTGGGACGACCAGGTACTGAACTTCCGGCGCCTCGTCGATCGCCAGCTCGATCACAAGAACGGCCGCGTCGTGCTGCACCAGACGCCGGGGCTGGGCTTCGGCTTCGACGAGAAGGCGGTGCAGAAGTACGGCAAGTGGGGCTCGGTGCAATGAGCACACCCAAGTTGCGCGGCGTGCTCTCGCCGGTGCTCACGCCGTTCGATGCGGACCTCTCGCCGTCGGCGCCGCGCTTCGTGAAGCACTGCCGCTGGCTGCTCGAACAGGGCGTGGGCCTCTCGGTCTTCGGCACGAACTCCGAGGCCAATTCGCTGACGGTCGCGGAGAAGCGGGGCCTGCTCGATGCGTTGCTGGAAGACGGCGTTCCGCCCGAGCGCCTCATGCCCGGCACCGGCACCTGCGCGCCCGGCGACACCATCGAGCTCACGCGGCATGCGGTGGCAGCCGGTTGCGCTGGCGTGCTCATGCTGCCGCCGTTCTTCTACAAGGGCGTGTCCGACGAAGGCCTCTTTCGCAGCTTCGCGCGGGTGATCGACGCGGTGGCCGACGAGCGGCTGCGCATCTACCTGTATCACATCCCGCCGGTGGCGCAGGTCGGCCTCAGCCTGGCGCTGATCGAGCGATTGCTCAAGGCCTATCCGCGCACGGTGGCCGGCATCAAGGACAGCTCGGGCGACTGGAACAACACCGCAGCCCTGCTGCGCGAGTTCCAGCCGCAGGGCTTCGACGTGTTTGCCGGGACCGAGGCGGTGCTGTTGCACACGCTGCGCGGCGGCGGCGCGGGCTGCATCACGGCCACGGGCAATGTGAACCCTGCAGCCATCGTCGATCTGTACGAACACTGGACCGACGCCGGCGCCGACGACAAACAGAAAGCCCTCAACGAGACACGCGCGGCCTTCCAGAAGCTGCCGATGATCGCTGCGATGAAAGCGACCATCGCGCGGCAGACCGGCGACGCCGGCTGGGCAACGGTGCGCCCGCCGCTCGTGGAGATCGAGGCGGCGCAACGCGCGATGCTCGCGGCCGATCTCGAGGCCTGCGGGTTCCGCATGCCGCATGCGTCGGCGCTCGCCGCCTGACACCCGAAGAAGAAAACAGGAGACAAGACAAATGAAACGAAGACTCTTCACTGGCGGTGCCGTGGCGGCCGCGCTGGCGCCACTTGCCGGAATGCGCGCGTTCGCCCAGACCTTGCCCAAGAGTGTTGTGCGCATCGTCGTGGGCTTCCCGCCCGGCGGCGGCACCGACGTGCTCGCGCGGCTGCTGGCCCAGAAGCTGGGCGTGATGTGGGGCGTGCCGGTGGTCGTCGAGAACAAGGCGGGCGCGGCCGGGATCATCGCGGCGGGCGACGTGGCCAAGTCGCAGCCCGACGGCAGCACCTTGTTGATGGCGCACATCAACAGCCACGGCATCGCGCCCGGGCTGCAGTCGCTGAGCTATTCGGCGGAGCGCGATTTCGCGCCGATCGCGCTCGTCGGCGCCACGCCGCAGATGCTGATCTGCGCGAGCAACCAGCCGGTCAGGACGCTCAAGGGGCTGGTCGAGCTGTGCCGCAGCCGGCCGGGGGAAATCATCTTCGGCTCGGCCGGCAACGGCTCGGCGCAGCACCTGGCGCTGGAGCTCTTCAAGGCGCGCGCCAACATCGACGTGCTGCACGTGCCGTACAAGGGCTCCGCGCCGCTGGTCACCGACATGCTGGGTGGCCACGTGCAGTACAGCTTCGAGGGCATGACCACGGCCACGCAGTACCTGGCCGGCGGCAAGATGACGGCCATCGCGCAGACGCGCGCCAAGCGCTCCAGGAGCTTTCCCGCGGTGCCCACGCTTGCCGAGTCGAACTTCGGGGGCTTCGAGGGCTACGAGGCGAGCATCTGGTTCGGCCTGGTCGGTCCGGCCCGCATGGATCCGGCGCTTGTCAATCGCATGAACAAGGATGTGAACACGGTGCTCGCGATGCCGGACGTGATCGCACGGCTGGAGCAGTTCGGCGCGGAAGACGGCGGCGGCAGCCCGCAGCGCTTCGGCGACTTCATGCATGCCGAGCGCGAGAAATGGGCCCGCATCATCAAGACGGCGAACATCACCGTGGACAAATAAACAAGTCACACGGAATTTATCGCCGCACTGGTAATAGTTCCTTGGGGCGGCAGGGGGCGAGCCACTACGCTCGACCCCCTCATGGACGCAACCCCCCTCGCCATCGACCTGCCGGCGCACTGGACCGGCTCCTTCGTGCTCACCCGGACTGGCGGTGGCAGCTATGTCGGCATGGCGAGCCTGAGCTCCGGTGGCGTTCCCCGCGGCGTGCTCGTGATCACCCAGCAACTCACCTGGGACGCCGCCATCGCGCGCGTGAAGCTGCGGGTCGGTCACTTCATCCAGGAGTGGGACCTGCGGCCCCGCAGCTGACGCCCAACCCCTGTGTCCCGGGGCCTGTGCAACGCGGCCCGCCAGAGTTTTGTAGCCCACTGTATCTGCCTGCCCGATCCGTACACGGGCATTCAAAACCCCTGTCCGAGGACACATCGCGGATACACCGCGCCGGTCCAATGTCTCCATCGCAAACGCTTTTGGAGAAGCAGATGACCGAAGAAATCAACCGCCACCGCCGCATCTTTTTCGGCGCGGCCGCCGCAACGATCACCGCCGCGCAGTTCGGCATCGTGGGGAGTGCCAACGCACAGACCGCGGGAGCCAAGGTGGCGCCGTCGCTGGGCAGGACCGGGGGCAACACATCGTTCGCTGCGATCAAGCAGATCGATGCCGGGCTCCTGAACATCGGCTACGCCGAAGCCGGCCCCGCCGATGGCCCGGTCGCGATTCTTCTGCACGGCTGGCCGTACGACATCCACAGCTTCGTCGACGTCGCACCGATCCTCGCGGCGGCGGGCTACCGGGTGATCGTTCCGCACCTGCGCGGCCATGGCTCCACGCGCTTTCTCTCGGACAGCACCGTCCGCAATGCCCAGCAGTCGGCCGTGGCGCTGGACATCATCGCGCTGATGGACGCGCTCAAGATCCAGAAGGCCAGCATCGCCGGCTTCGACTGGGGCGCGCGCACCGCCTGCATCCTGGCGGTGCTGTGGCCGGAGCGCTGCAAGTCGCTGGTCTCGGTGAGCGGCTACCTCATGACCAACCTGGAGGCCGGCAAGAAGCCGCTGCCGCCCAAGGCCGAGTTCGACTGGTGGTACCAGTACTACTTCACGACCGAGCGCGGCCAGGCGGGCTACGCGCAGTACCGGCGCGAATTCGCCAAGCTCATCTGGGAGACGGCATCGCCCAAGTGGAAGTTCGATGCCGCCACCTTCGAGCGCAGCGCCGCGTCGTTCGACAACCCCGACCACGTCGCCATCGTGATGCACAACTACCGCTGGCGCCTGAGCCTCGCCCCCGGCGAGGCGCGCTGCGACGAGCTGGAAAAGCGCCTCGCCACGGCCCCGGCCATCGGCGTGCCCACGATCACGCTCGAGGGCGATGCCAACGGCGCGCCGTTCCTCGACCCGTCGAAGTACCGCAACAAGTTCACCGGCAAGTACGCGCACCGCACGCTGCAGGGCGGCATCGGCCACAACCTGCCGCAGGAGGCGCCCGAAGCGTTCGCGCAGGCGGTGATTGACGTGGACCGGTTCTGACCCGCTGGGATCAGCCGCCCGGCGACACCGTCAGGTAGAACGGCGTGAGCGTCCCGGCCACGGGCCGCAAAAGCTTGAGCAGCAGCGGGCGCCCGTAGCCTTCGCCCGCCAGCCGCTTGAGCAGGTCGGACAGCTGCGCGAGCGGCGTGCCGTCGCAGCCGACCAGGATGTCGCCGCTGCGAAGGCCATCGCGCGCCGCGGCCGAGCCCGCGACCACTTCGACCACCCGCACGCCGGTCGCGACCGGCCATTCGTTCTCGCGCACCCAGCGCCGAGGCAGCGGCACGGCCGCGCACTGCACGCCCAGCTTGCCGCGCCGCACCGTGCCATGGCGCATCAGCTCGCCGGCCACCCAGCGCGCCGTGTCGATCGCCACCGCGAAGCTCAGGCCCTGCGCCGACGGGATCACCGCCGTGTTCACGCCGATGACCTGCGAGGTGCTGTCCAGCAAGGGGCCGCCCGAGTTGCCGGGGTTCAGCGCCACATCGGTCTGGATCACGTCCTCGATCATCCGGCCGCCGCGCGAAGGGAGGCTGCGGCCCAGCGCGCTCACGATGCCGGCCGTCACGGTGAAATCGAAGCCCAGCGGGTTGCCGACCGCCACCGCCAGCTGCCCGGGCTGCAGGCCCGCCGAACTCCCGAGCGGCAAAAAGGCGCTCGGGTGCGACTCGAAGCGCAGCACCGCGATGTCGGTCGATGCGTCGATGCCGACGAGCCGCGCGGCGCTCTCGGTGCCATCGATGAAGGCCGCGCGCAACTCGCTCGCGCCCTCGACCACATGCGCGTTCGTGATGGCGAAGCCATCGGGCGTGAAGAGAAAGCCGGAGCCGCTGCCCTGGCCGCCCGCAGTGCCGCGCTGCGGCGGTTTTCGGACCTTGATGTGCGCGACGGCCGCGCTGGCGGTGTGGGCCACCTGGGTCACGGTGGCCGAGTAGGAGTCGAGAAGGAATTCGTCGCGTGAGCCCATGGGAGCGCCTCTTTCAATCGGCAGGTCCGAATGAAATGGCGGCGCTCCCGGGCGTTTTCAACCCGCCCTCAAGTCACGAGGCCGGGGCAGGCGGCGTCACCTGCGATGCGGCGGCGGTCGGCGAATGCTGCAGCGCGGCGGGCAGCCGGTTGTCCAGCCAGTCCATGCGCCACGCCAGCACGACGAGCGCCAGCGCCAGCACCACGGCCGCGGCGAAACCGGTGGTGCCATGCCGCTCGCGGTACGGGTCGCGCGCCACCCGCCGCGCGCCCGGCGGCACGTGCGCGGTCTGCGAGAGCATGCCGCCCAGCCGCACATTGACCTTCATGCGCCCGTTGATGGCCCAGCCGCTCGCGTCCAGGATCGGCCCCAGGCTGCGCTGGCGCAGCTTGAGCCACGCGATCAGCATGCTCGGCCCGGAGATCGCCGCCACGATGCCGACGAGCGCCACCGGTATCCACTGCCCCAGGTCGATGAACTTGCCGAAGATCGCGACCAGCACCGCGCTGATGCTCCCGAGCGCCACGCCGATGGCCGCCACGGTGCCCACGTCCACGCGGCCGGCCGTGCGAGGCGCCGCCGCGGGAGTCTTGGCCGCGCCCGCCGCAGTCTGGTCGGCGGTCGTGAGCTTGGTCGCAAAGCCCGTGAGCGTGCCCTGGCCCGCGGCCTCGCTGGCGGCCGCGCGCTTGGCCACCTGCTCCTCGATGACCCGCACGAACTTCTTGTAGGGCGCGAAGAAGGCCTGCGCCACGCTGGTCGGGTTCTCGATCAGCTTGGTGATGGTGGCGTCCCAGTCGCGGCCCTGGCGGTCGTAGAAGACGCCGTTGCGGCCGACGAAAAGAAAGTCGATGTCGCCCGCGGTGAACGCCGCCACGATGCTCATCTTCTGCCCCTGGCGTGTGCAGTCGCAGTACGCGAGGCAGGTCTTCGCCAGGCCCGCCAGCACCGCGTGCTTGGCCGTGTCCTGCACCTGCACCGTGAGCTCGCAGCTGCGGCCGTCCAGGTACAGCGTGCCGGCCTGAAAGATCGCGCCCTCGCGCCGGTAGAAGGCCTTGAACGACACGAAGTTGTTGAGCAGCACCACCAGGTCGCGCTGCAGCCGGATGAGCTTTTCCAGATCGACCAGCAGGTTGTTGTGCGTCTCGGCGGCTTCGTCGTCGTGCAGCAGTGCGAAGAGGGCTTCGCGGGTTTGCAGGAACGCGTCGAGCTGCGCGAGCGACAGCGACGCCGCGGCGTTGTCGGGCCGCTGGGCCATCAGCGATTGCAACGGCGCGAGCTGCTGCTTGACGGCGAGCCACTCCGTCTCTGCGAGTTCGTCGCGCGCGCCCAGCAGCGGCGTGGCGGCGCGGTCGGCGAACGCGGCGATGTCTTCGGTCCACGCGGGGTTGATGCGGTTGCCGTGCAGCGGCAGCACGCAGCGCGGCGTGACGGGCGCGAGCGGCAGGTCGGCAATCGGGTCCGCGCTCAGGTCGAGCTTGTTCGCGCCCAGCGCGTCGTAGGCCTCGGGCGAGGGGTTCAATGCCGCGACGGCCTGCACGTCGAAGGCGGCGACGCGGCAGCGCGCGAAATAGTCGTCGAGCTTGGCCTGCACCTTGCGCGTGGCGTCGGCGGCGGCCAGCGTGGGCTCGCCGAGCGGCATCAGCGTGCGGTCGTTGGCATCCGCCTTGGCGTGCCAGTCGCGCGCGGCCTGCACCTGGGCGAAAAACGCTTCGATGCGGGCGCGGTCCACGCCCGGCGTTTGCTTGTGGCGGTCGGGCACGCTGCCGTGGCTGCGCATGATCTCGGCGACCGTCGCGCGCACGGCATCGTCCTGCGTCGTCGCGGGCGTGATCACGCCGTCGCCGTTGAAGCGCATCGCGGACAGCAGCTCGCCGCGGTCGGCAATGTCGGCCAGCGTGAGCGTGGCCGAATCGGGCTTGCCCTGGATCTGCAGCAGCCGGCGCGCCTCTTCGATCAGGCGCGCGCCATCGGCGTTGCCGGCATCCAGGTCGTCCAGCGCCAGCACGTCGCTGCCTTGCAGCAGCACGTCGGGGTTGCGCAGCCGCGCGCACACCCATTCGCAGGCCGCGACCACCTCGGGCGGGCGGACGCGGCCGTCGCGGTCGGCATCGATGAGGTCCAGCGTGCGCGCATCGAAGTCGATGCCGCGCGTCGGGCAGGCGAGGGCGACCCACAGCTTCTGGTCCAGCTCCCCGAGGCGGGCAATGTCCTCGCCCGTGCGGAAGATGACCTGGTCGGCGCCCCCGACGCGGATGAATTGCCAGCGGTGCGGTGCCGGCGCTGTCGTCGCTGTCGTTGTCGTTGGCGGCTCTGCACGCATCAGGAAACGGCGACCTTCTTGTGTTCGCCCAGGTCCGGCGTCTTGCCAGTGACCGCGGCCTTGGCCATCTTGAACAGCTGCACCATCTTGCTGTCGTCCACGTCCCAGTATTCGGCACGCAGCACGCTCACGGCCAGGAGGCCCAGGTTGGGGTCGGTCGGTCCGTCGGGGAACCAGGCCTTGGCCATCTTGGTGAACAGGGCCTCCTTCTTGGCTGCGTCTTCGAGCAGCGCCGCATGGCCCGAGACGGAGACGTAGCTGTCGTCGTCGGTGTTGGCGTAGGAGACGTTCACGGTCGGGTCGGTCGCGACGTGGCGCGCGATCTCCCCGTCCTTCGGCACGAAGAAGTAGAGCGTCGCGTTCTCGTCGACGTCCTTGTTCTGCGTGGTCAGCGGGTGGCTGTGCAGCTGGCCGTCGGCATGGCGGTGCGTGAGCATGCCGTAGCGGGTGTCCTTGATCAGCTCCCAGAGCTTGCTGGTGTTTCCGGTGGTGGCGGTCATGAAATGTTCTCCGTGGTTGGTGATTGCAAGAGGCAACCGTAGAGGCTCGCGCGGCGCCGGCATGAGGACACACGGCGCACACCCGTGTCGTCCGGCGCCGACACCCGGGCCGTCTCAGGCGCGGCGATGCCGGGGTGCGAGGCGAATGCGCGCGGAGGGCGTGGTCGGCAGGTTCTGGACCTCTTCCAGCTGCCGCAGCACGGTCTCGTTGCGCCTGGCCGACTGCGAGGCCACGCAATCACGCGGCACCACCACCGCCAGGTCGCGCATGCCCGCTTCGGTGGCCGTGACCAGCACGCACTGGTCGCTCGCAACGCCGGTCAAGATGAGCCGCTGCGCATCCAGGTGCCGCAGCAGCAACTCCAGCGGCGTGCCGAAGAACGCCGACTGCTTGGGTTTCAGCACGAAATAGTCGTCGGGCTCGGGCTGCAAGGCGCGCGTGACGCCCGCGCCCGCGCTGTCCTGTGCGAGCGTTTCCTCGACCAGCGCGGGAAAGTCCGAACGCCAGCGGCCGCGGTTGTCGTTCGCGTAGATGACAGGCACGCCCGCCTTGCGGCAGCGCGCCTTGAGCGCGGCGATGCGCGGAGCGATCGCCGCGGCCCGCGGCAGGAGTTTCTCGGCGTCCGGAAAATCCCAGCAGCTGATCATGTCGATGACCAGCAGCGCGGTATGCCCGGCGGCACGCTCCGGTGCGAGGATGCCGGACGGCTTGGAGGGCATCCCCGGGCAGCCCTCAGGCGGGTTCGCCCATCAGTTCGGCCATCAGCTCTTCCTTGCGCGCGGCGAGCAGCTCGCGCATCGCGACGAGGTCCAGCTTGGTGGCGCGCGCCTTGGGGAACATCTCGTTGCGCTCTTCCTTGACGTGGTGGTCGATGTACTCGCCGAGCACCTTCACCTTGGCGTCGAACATCTCGTCGATTTCGGTGGCGTCCTGCAACTGGGCGATGAGGTCCTTGGCGGTGGCGTGCTCCACCTCGGCTTCGTCGAGCAGGTCGGTTTCCTTGATGGCTTCGCGCACGGCGGGGTAGAAGATTTCTTCCTCGATCTGCGCATGCACCGTCAGCTCCATGCAGATCTGGTTGGCCAGCTCGCGCTTCTTGTCGGTAGCGCTCGCGGCCCTGGACTCCATGAGCTCTTCGTAGGCGCTGAACATCTTCTTGACGTTCTTGTGGTCGGTGTCGAGCAGGCTGCATGCATCGGGCTGTGCGCGCTTGGTGGTGGGCATCGTGGGCTCCTGGTTGAGGGTTGTGGGGAAGCCAAAGATGCGCAGCGACGTGCAGCGGCTGCGTAGGAATTCTTCGCGTGCGCGTGCAAGGCGCGCAGCACCGCCTGCACTTACCCCTCTTCGGTCTTGAAGAGGCCCCGGATGTTCAGCGCCGCCAGGCACACCTGCAGCGCGATCAGCGCCCACGCCTGCGTGTGCACGCCCCACACCGTCCACAGCACATTGCTCGCCAGGAAGACCCAGAAGCCGACGTTCCGGCGGCCTTTGGCATTCGAGGCCACCAGCCAAGCCGCGGCGACCGAGGCGGCGAAGGCCGGCCATTGAATGAGGGAGAGGATTTCCATGATGGGCGTGCTTGTATGTGGATGTTCACCGACCGTAACGCAGCGCGCAGCCGCCGATCCGGTGCTTCTGCCGACGCGCGACGTGGGCCGGTTCTCACACGCGTCCCTGGGAGCGCGGCGCAGATTGAAGGCCGATCACAAGGAAAGACAAGGCCACCCATGGACACCACCTCACCGCCGCTCGACGAGCGTCTCGTCACCTTCACCTACAGGGGCTGGATGTTCCTGTGCCGCGCCGAGCGCATCGACGACCTGACCTACCGGCCGGTCGTGCGCTGCCAGGGCCGGTCGGACCAGCCCGAAGACATCGAGCTGCCCAACGACACCGACGAAGGCTCCTACGCCACCGAGGTGGAGGCGCTGCGCCATGCCGAGCAGCAGGCGGTGCGCTGGGTGCACGACCGCACCAGCGACGGGCAGGGGCAGATGTAGGCCGGCCCGACGCGGTTCAGTCCGTGCCGTGCACCAGGCGCTCGAACACGTCCTCGGTGCCCATCTGGCCGCCCTTGAGCATGATCTCCATGCCGTCGAGCCGCGCGTCGTCGCTGTGCACGCGGCACAGCGAGGCGCCCGCGCCCATGTCGGCCACGTAGGAAAGGCCCCAGGCGTCCAGCGCCTGCACGCCGTGGCTCGAGGTGTCGCCACCGGCGACGCCGACGCGGCGCAGCGGCGTTTGCGCCAGCACGCGAACCAGCAATTCACCACCGGCGCGCGCGAGGGCCTGGGCATCGACGTCCGGCGATGGCGATGCCTGCTCGGGCGGGCGCGTACAGGCGAGGACGTTCCGGCCGCGAGCGAGCGCCTGCGCGATTTCCAGGGCATGGCGCTCCAGCGTGGATGCGTCCTGCAGGGCGAGTTTCGGCGCGTCGAGCCACACGACGTCGAATGACCGCGTCGCCGCCACCTGCCGCGCCGTGACGGGCGAGAGGCTGCCCGCAAGGACGAGCACGGGCCCGTTCGCCGGTGTCACGACCGACTGCGTAGTTGCCGCATCGGCGCGCGTGCCGAGCGCCGTGGCCAGTGCGTCGACCACGCTGCTTGGTCCTACCGCCAGCAAGGTGTCGCGCAATGCGTGGGCCCACAGCACTTCGCCGATGGCCGCGAGTTGCGCGGCATCGGCCACGTCGAACAGCACGGCCTCGGGTTGTGTTGCGGGTGAAGGCGGATGCAGCGTGCCGTGCAGCGCCTCGCCGAGCGCATCGCCGCCCTTCGACGCGACGGTGAAAGGAATGGAGCGCACGTCGGCCAGCCCCTGCCCGGCCAGGTGCAGCCGCAGATCGGCCTCGTGCATCGGCGTCACCGGATGCCGGCTCATCGTCGGATGCCGGTCGATGCGGAACACCTCGCCGCCGGCGCCCGCCGCGGCGAACAGGTTGCCGAACAGGCAGTGCCGGCCGAGGTTCGGCTGCCCGCCGACGATGGCGGTCCACGGCTGTTCGACCGCGCCGCGCAACGCGCGCACGGCCGCACCGATGGAGCCGATGTGCGGTGCGCTGTCGAAGGTCGAGCAGGTCTTGTAGTGCAGCACGCGCGCGCCGAGCGCGCGGAACAACGCGGCGACGGGCGCAAGTTCGGCCTGCATCGCTTCGGGCGTCATGGCGCGCGCCGCGCCCGCGATGCCCAGCACGTCGAGCGGGCCGGCGCGTTCGAGCCGCGCGGCATCGGGCGTCTCCAGGAACAGCAGGGCGCGCAGGCCCGCGCGGGCCGCGGTGCCGAGCGTGTCGGTCGCGCCGGTGAAATCGTCCCCGTAGTAGACGACGGCCGGTGCCGGGTTCGCTGGCGTCACGGCTTGCCGAAGAAGGCGAGGGCGCGCGCGAGTTCGGGCGCGCTCATCGCGGCGTCCAGCAACGCGGTGCCCGCGCGCGCGGCCGACCAGGCCTGGCGGATGCTGGTCACGCCGGCCTCGGCGCCGTCCGGGTGCGCGAGGATGCCGCCGCCCGCCATGAAGAGCAAGTCGTCGCTGCCGATGGCGGTCCAGGTGGCGGGCACGGTGCCGGCCCACTGGCCCGAGGAGAAGGCGGGCATCACGCAATCGTTCGCCGCATCGGTGAGCGGCGTGAAGCAGTCGCGCGCCGATTCGATGACTTCGCTGTCGGGCTGCGAGAACTTGCCCTGCAGGCCGTGCACGTGCATGTGGTCCACGCCCGCAAGGCGCCAGAGCGTCTGGTACGCCTGGAACGAAATGCCCAGCAGCGGATGCCGCGACAGCGCGCCGTAGCCGTTGCGGTGGCCGTGCAGCGCAAGGCCCGTGTGGCGCCGCAGCGTCTGGATGCCCGAGTGGCCGCACCAGTTGAGGCTGGCCATCACGCAGGAGCCGCCTTCGCGTTCCACGAGATCGGCGTGCCGCTTCATCGCATCCGTTTCGTCGGTGATGTTGAAGGCCACCATCACGTGCTTGCCGGTGCGCTCCTGATGCGCGCGCACGACCGCCATCACGGCCGGCACGCGCTCGGCCAGCGGCGCGTGCGCGGGGTCGGCGCAGACCTCGTCGTCCTTGATGAAATCGACGCCCGCGGCGCAGAGCCTGGCGACCAGTGCGGCGGTGTCCGCCGCCGAGAGGCCCACGTTCGGCTTGATGATCGTGCCGACCAGCGCGCCGCTGGCCACACCCGTGGCGCGCCGCGTGCCCGCGATGCCGACGCGCGGCAGCTCGAACTGCGCGCGGTAGGCGGCCGGCACGTGCAGCGATTCGAGCCGAAGGCCCGTCACTTCGCCCAGGTCGTAGAGGTTGCCCGAGACGGTCGCTGCGAGCGTCGGCAGGTTGGCGCCGATGTTCGCGACGGGAAACGAGATGTCTACATGCGCACGCCGCCACGGCCCGCGCGTGCCCTTGCGTTCGAGCAGTGCGTTCGGCAGGCTCGGCGAAGAGGCCGGGTCCAGCTCGGTGATCGCCTCGACGGTGGCACGCGCGCGTTCGCGCAGTGCATCGGTCTCGCCCTCCACGCGCGTGAAGGTGCCGCACGATTGCTCGCCGGCCATCACCTCGGCCACGGCCGCCGGCTCGACCGGCGTCTCGATCAGGTAGCGCGCGCGGATGCGTTCGGCCGCCATCGTCACAGCTTGCTCAGGTCGGGGAAGGGCCGCACGGGTTCGCTGCCGTCCCAGCCTTCGGAGGCGCTGCGGATCAGGTCGAACATCTTGCCCTTGGGGCCTGCCACTTCGGACAGCTCGATCACCGTGCCCGGGTGGTACTCGGTGTCGAAGTAGATGAAGCGGCCGCGCTCGCCCACTTCGCCGCTCATCACGGGCTTGAAGCCCTGCGCGGTGAGGCGCGCGAGGTCGGCGTCGTAGTCGGCCGTCCAGTAGGCGACGTGCTGCAGGCCCGTGCGGCCGGCCTGCAGGAAGTCGCGGTACATCGAGGGCACGTCGTTGCGCGTCTGGATCAGTTCGACCTGCACGTAGCCCGAGTTCGCGAGCGCCACCGAGTTGTGCGGCTCATGGGCTTCACCGTTGTAGCGGTAGTTCTTGATGGGCACCTTCGGGTTGTAGAACCACGGGCCCACGCCCAGCTTGGTGCTCCAGTAGTCCATGGCGGCTTCGATGTCGTGCACGACATAGCCCAGCTGGCGGATCTCGCCGAGGAATCGACTCATTGCAATTGGCTCCGGTGATGTGAGTGTGTTGTTGTGATCAGAACTTGAGGAAGCCGGTCGAGAACCACGGGAAGGCGGCCACGATCACGAGGCCCACCAGCATCGCGGCGATGTAGCCCCAGATGTGCTTGATGCCCTCGTCGGGGTTGACCTTGCTCACGGCGCACGCGCCGTAGTAGCCGACGCCGAAGGGCGGCGCGAAGAGGCCGATGCCCATCGAGAAGATCACGACCATCGCGTAGTGCACCTCGTGCACGCCCGCCGCCTTGGCGATGGGAAAGAGGAGCGGTCCGAACAGCACGATGGCCGGAATGCCCTCGAGCACGCTGCCCAGCACGATGAACGCGACGATCGATACAGCGAGGAAGCCATACGCGCCGCCCGGCAGCGCGCCCATGATGCGGGCCAGGTCCTGCGAGAAGCCCGACTGCGTGAGGCCCCAGGCCATGGCCGTCGCGCAGCCCACGATGAAGATGATCGCGCCCGAGAGCGAGGCGGTGTCGATCAGCATTGGCTTCAGCCGCTTCCAGTCGAACTGCCGGTACACGAAGAGACCGACGAGCGCCGAATACACGATGCCGATGGTCGACACCTCGGTGGCCGTGGCCACGCCTTCGACCACCGCGGCGCGGATCACGAAGGGCAGCAGCACCGCGGGCAGCGCGACCATCAGCAGCTTGCCGATTTCGCGCTTGCTGTAGCGCTGCACGCCGCTCAGGTCTTCGCGGCGGTAGCGCCACCACACGACCACGCACAGCGCCACGCCGAGCACCACGGCCGGCAGCAGCCCGCCGGTGAAGAGCGCGGCGATCGAGATGCCGGTGACCGAGCCGATGGTGATGAGCACGATCGAGGGCGGAATGGTCTCGGTCTGCGCGCCCGTGGCCGAGAGCAGCGCCACCAGGTCGCCGGGCTTGGCGCCGCGCTTGACCATCTCGGGGAACAGCACCGGCGCGATGGCGGCCATGTCGGCGATCTTGGAGCCCGAGATGCCCGACACCAGGTACATCGCGCCGATCAGCACATACGAGAGGCCGCCGCGCACATGGCCCAGGAGGCTCGCGAGGAACTGGATCATGGCGCGCGCCATGCCCGTCATCTCGATCAGCGCGCCCAGGAAGATGAAGAGCGGCACCGCGAGCAGGATGAGGTGCGACATGCCTTCGTCCAGCCGCCCGACCATCACCAGCAGCGGCGTGCGTGTGGTGAGCGCCAGGTACCCGAAGGTGGCGAGCGCGAACGAAAACGCGATCGGCACGCCCGAGAGCACGGTCGCCGCCACCACGATCACGAAGAAGATCACGAGGTTGAACTTGCCGAGCGTCGCGAACAGCGGCGCGGCGAGCCAGAAGGCGCCCACCAGCGCGGCCATGCCGAGCACCGCGACGGCGATCTGCTTGCCCGTGCACACGCGCACGAGGCGCAGCAGCGCCATCGCCAGCATGATGCCGATGCCCGCCGGAATGGCGGCGGCGCGCCAGGCGTTGCTGATCTCCAGCGCGGGCGTGACGATGAACGACTCTTCGTGCGCGTAGTCGATCGAGGGCCAGATGATGAGCACGAGGAATGCGATCGACGCGGCGATGGCGAACGCATCGAGCATGGCGCGCGTCGAAGGCGTCACCTTCTGCAGCAGCGCCGTCATGCGCATGTGCTCGCCGCGCCGCAGCGCCACCACGGCGCCCAGCATCGAGAGCCAGAGAAAGAGGATCGAGGCGAGTTCGTCCGACCACACCAGCGGTGCATGGAACACGTAGCGCGACACCACGCCCGCGAACAGCACGCAGATTTCGGCCAGCACCAGCAGCGCGGCCACCGCCTCGACGGCGCCGCCGAGCACGCGGTCGGCGCGCGCGGCGATGCCGCTCAGCGCGTTGGCCGAAGGGCCGGCGCCGGTGAAAGGCGCAGCTTCGAAAGTGGATTCATGCACCATGGCCCGCTCAGGCCAGCTTGCCGACGGCGCCTTCGAGCAGCGCCCACGCCTCGGGGCCGAAGCGGCCCTTCCACTCGCCGTAGAAGCCCGATTCGCGCAGCTTCGCGCGGAAGCTGTCGGCCGTGGGGCGGTTGATGGCGAGGCCCTTGGCCTGCAGGTCGCCGACCACCGATTCGTTGAGCTTCTTGATGTCCTCGCGCTGCTGCATGCCCGCCTCGTTGATGGCGCGCGCGACGATGGTCTTCAGGTCATCGGGCAACGCGTCCCACGCGCGGCCGTTGGCGATGAACCAGTAGCCGTCCCAGATGTGGTTGGTGAGCGAGCAGAACTTCTGCACCTCGAAGAGCTTGGCGACCTGGATGATGGGCAGCGGGTTCTCCTGCGCATCGACGATCTTGGTCTGCAGCGCGGAATACACCTCGCTGAACTGCAGGCTCGCGGGCGCGGCGCCCAGGCCCTTGAACATCGAGATCGACAGCGGGCTCACCGGCACGCGAATCTTCAGGCCGTCCATGTCCTTCGCATTTGCGACCGCGGCCTTGCTGCTGGTGGTCTGGCGAAAGCCGTTGTCCCACATCTTCTCGAAGGCGTAGAGCCGCGACTTGGCGATGGCGCCGCGCACGTGCGCGCCGAGCTTGCCGTCCATCGCGCCCCACACCTGGTTGTAGTCGCTGAACGCGAAGCCCACCGCGTTGATGGCGGCCACCGGCACGAGCGTGGCGATCACGAGCGCCGAGGGCGTGAAGAACTCGATGCCGCCCGAGCGCACCTGCGCGAGCATGTCGGTGTCGCCGCCCAGCTGGTTGTTCGGGAAGATCTTGATCTCGACCCGGCCCTTGGTTTCCTTGGCGATGCGGTCCGCGGCCTCTTGCGCGCGGATGTTCAGCGGATGGCTCAGCGGCAGGTTGTTGCCGTACTTGTACGAGAACTCCGCGGCGCGCGCGATGCGCGGCACGGCCGACACGATGCCGGCGGCGGGGAGGGCGGAAAGGGTGCGCAGCGCACTGCGACGGGTCAGCGAGTTCATGTCTTTTGTCTCCAGGATCTTCGGAATGCGGTTGATGCAATCTGATGCACCATTGGATTCGGGCCACAGCGAAGATAAAAGGATGCATCATCCGGGTCAAACTTGCTCCTGATGGTTTTTGATGTATGCGGGATAACCCTTCACCTCCTTCCGATGCACCTCCTTCCGATGCACGGCGTGCGCGCGTGGTGGACATCGCCCGCGCGGCGCAGGTGTCCACCGCCACGGTCGATCGCGTGCTCAACCGGCGGCCCGGCGTGCGCGACGCCACGGTGCAGCGCGTGCTCAAGGCCGCGGGCGAGCTCGACTACCTGCCGGGGCCCGAGCTCTATGCGGCGCTGACGCCGCCGCCGCTGCGGCTGGTGTTCCTCTTGCCCGCGGGCACCAACCGCTTCATCCGCATGCTGGGCGACATGGTGGGTTATTCGCAGGAGCACTGGGCGCCGTTCAACGTGCAGTGCCGCACGGTGTTCATCGAGAGCTTCAATCCGCACGAGCTCGCGAACGCGTTGCGGCGACACGGGCAGCGCTGCGACGGCATCGCGATGATGGCGCTGGAGCATCCGGCGGTGCGCGAGGCGGTGGCCGCACTGGCGGCGCGCGGGCTGCCGGTGGTCACGCTGATCTCGGACCTTTCGAACTCCGAGCGCGCGGCGTTCGTGGGGCTCGATAACCGCGCGGCCGGTCGCACCGCGGGCTACCTCATCGGCCGCTTCATCGGCGCGCGCGCCGCAAAGGTCGCGCTCATCGCGGGCAGCCTGAGCTACAAGGCGCACGAGGAGCGCGAGGCGGGCTTCCTGCACGTCATCGACGAGATGTTCCCGCGGCTCGAAGTGGTGGGCCTGCGCGAAGGCCAGGACGACGCGGGCAAGAACTACCGCCAGACCCGCGCGCTGCTGGAGCAGTACCCCGACATGGGCGGCATCTACAACATCGGCGGCGCCTCGGACGGCGTGGCGCGCGCGCTGAAGGAAGCGGGGCGCGAGCAGAAGGTGGTCTTCATCGGCCACGGCCTCACGCCCGACACGCGCGCGCTTCTCATCGACGGCAGCATGGACGCGGTGATCACGCAGAGCCCGCACACCACGCTCATGAGCTGCGTGCGCATCTTCACCAACCTGCGCGACAAGCGCGAGGCGCTGAGCGGCGTGGAGACGACGCGCAGCCAGGTGATTTTTCGCGAGAACCTGCCTTAGAGCGGATCTTCGAAGGGGCGTTGAATTTGGGGGGAGCCTGGTGGAAACGTCGCGGGCCGCGTGGGCCGTAACCGTCTCCTGGCACTTCCAGAATATAACTCACAAGGGGCCTTGCAGAAGCCCCGGGGGTGTACTTCAGAATCGCCGGCCCTCGCCGGAGTCGGCGGATTTTGGAGTCAATCGATGCATTTGTTTTTGTTTGTGGAATGGCTGCGGATCGGAGTGCGGCAATGAGCGCGCACGCAGTGGTGATCGCGGGCGGGGGCCCGACCGGGCTCATGCTGGCAGCCGAATTGGCGTTGGCAGGCATCGACGTGGCCATCGTCGAGCGGCGCGTCAATCAGGAAGTCGATGGCTCGCGCGCGGGCGGCCTGCATGCCCGCACGCTCGAGCTGCTCGACCAGCGCGGCATCGTCGAGCGCTTTCTCGCGCTGGGGCAAGTGCACCGCGCCGTGCATTTCCGCACGGCGATGGACATCGGCGACTTTCCTTCGCGCCACAACTGCAGCCTCGCGCTGTGGCAGCGCCACACCGAACGCCTGCTCGCTGAATGGGTCGGCGAACTGGGCGTGACGGTCTATCGCGGATGCGAAGTGACGGGGTTCGCGCAGGACGGCGCGGGCGTCGATGTCGCGCTCTCCGACGGCCGCTCGCTGCGGGCCGCGTACCTCGTCGGCTGCGACGGCGGCCGCAGCCTGGTGCGCAAGACGGCCGGCATCGGCTTCCCCGGCTGGGAGCCGACCACGAGCTGGCTGATGGCCGAGGTGGCGATGACCGCGGAGCCGAAGTGGGGCTTTCACGAGAACGCGTTCGGCATCCATGCGATCGGCAAGGCCGAGAACACCGGGAAAGCGTTGGCGCGCGTCGTGCTGACCGACCGGCAACTGCAGCGCGATGCCAACCCCACGCTGCACGATGTGCGCGAAGCGCTGGTCGCCGTCTACGGCACCGACTTCGGCGCGCACAGCCCCACCTGGATCTCGCGCTTCACCGACATGACGCGCCAGGCGGACGCCTACCGCGATCGGCGCGTGCTGCTGGCCGGCGACGCGGCGCACGTGCATCCGCCGATCGGCGGGCAGGGCCTGAACCTCGGCGTGCAGGATGCGGTGAACCTGGGGTGGAAGCTCGCGCAGGTGGTGGGCGGCACATCGCCGGACAGCCTGCTCGACACTTATCACGCCGAGCGCCACCCGGTGGCCGCGCGCGTGCTGCGCCACACGATGGCGCACGTCGCGCTGCGCCGCACCGACGACCGCACCAAGGCGCTGGACGCGACGCTCGCCGAACTGTTCGCGATGGACGAGCCGCGCAAGCGGCTGGTCGCGGACATGTCGGGCCTGGGCATTCGCTACGACCTGGGCGAGGGGCACCCGCTGCTCGGGCGGCGCATGCCCGATCTCGATCTCGTCACCGCGGCGGGCCCGTTGCGCGTCTTCGCGTTGCTGCAAGCGGCGCGGCCGGTGCTGCTCAACCTCGGCGAGCCTGGCGGCTTCGACATCTCGCCGTGGGCCGATCGGGTCCGGCAGGTCGATGCGCGGTACGAAGGCGTGTGGGAGCTTCCGGCCATCGGGCAGGTCGCGGCGCCCGCGGCCGTGCTGATCCGGCCCGACGGCCATGTCGCATGGGTGGGTGATTCGACGCAGCAGGGGCTGGCCGAGGCCCTGGCCACTTGGTTCGGACCGCCCGCCGTGGCTTAAGCCGGCGCCGTCATGCGCTGCAACAGCGGCTGCCGCGCAAGCACTTCGTCGCGCGGGCCGTGGTCGAGCACATGGCCGGCCTCCATCAGCAGCACGGTGTCGAAGCGCTCGAGCAGGCTCAGGCGATGGATCGACGCGATCACGCAAGCGTTGGGAAACGCGGCCGCGATGCGTTCGAGCACGCGCGCTTCGGTGTTGGCATCGAGCGCGCTGGTCGGCTCGTCCAGCAGCAGCAGCGAGCTGCCCTCGGCCGCGAGCACGCCGCGCGCGAGGCACAGGCGCTGGCGCTGCCCACCCGAGAGGTTGAAGCCGCGCTCCGACACGGCCGTGTCCAGGTCGCCGTGGTTGGCCTTGAGCACCTCGTCGAAGGTGCTGGTGTGCAGCGCGGCGAGCAGGCGCGCATCGTCCGCGGGCTGGCCGAAGGCGAGGTTCTCGCGCACGCTGGCTTCGAAGAGTTCGGTCTCCTGCGGGATCAGCGTGGCGAGGCGGCGCAGCTGCGGCCAATCGACCGGCCGGCCGTCGAGCATGAGTGTGCCGGCATGGGGCGCATAGAGGCCCGCGAGCACGCGCAGCAGCGTGCTCTTGCCGCCGCCGCTCGGGCCGACGAGGGCCACGCGCTGGCCGCGGCGCAGCGTGAGCGCGACGTCGTGCAGGCCGCTGCGCGGCGGCTCGGTCGCATCGGCGATGGGTTCGCCGCGCGGCGCGTACTTCCATTGCAGCGCGTCGACGCCCAGCTGCGCCCACGTCGCGCCCGCATCGATGCGCTCGCGCTCGGGCACCTGCTCGGGCGCAGTGGCAAGCACATCGCCCGAAGGCGCCTGCCAGATCGGCTCGGCGCTCGAATAGTCGGTGTGCATGCGCGCGAAGAAGCTGAAGTTGGCGGCCACCGAGGTCACCACGCCGGCCGCCTGCTGCGCGTACTGGTAGATCATGAACACCGCGCCCAGCATCACCGCCTGCCCCGGCGTGCGCGCCTGCCACACGTAGATGACGACCAGCCCCCAGGTGAGCGCGAGCCCCATCAGATCGACCGCGAACCACTTGCCTTCGTTCAGCACCACGGTGCGCTTGAGCGGCAGCGAAATGGCCGCCATGCGACGGCGCAGCAAGAGCCGCGACGCGCCCTGCAGCCGCAGGCCGATGACGGTCGATGCGTTGCCCAGGAAATCGAGCAGCGCTGACACATAGCGCCGGTCGGCATCGTTCTCGGCGCGCGCGAGCTTCATGAGCGCGCGGTCGATGCGCACGATCACCAGGCCGATCAGCACATAGCCCGCAAGGGCCGTCACGCCGCTCGTGCGCGACAGCAGCGCGAGCGCCACCAGCGGTCCGACGAAGTTGACCGCGTTGGTGAGCCAGATGAACTGGTTCTGCGCGAAGTCCGCGAGCGCGCGGCTGGCCTGGTGCACGCGGTGCTGCAGCTCGCCCGAATGGTGGCCGTCGTGCCAGGCCAGCGGCGCAGCGGCGATGCGCGCGTAGAGCTCGTCGGCCAGGCGCTCGCGCACCTTCAGGCCGACGTTGCGCTCCAGGATGCGGCCCGGCCCGTGCAGCGCCCACGCGCCCACGTACACCGCGGCCAGCGTGCCGATCCAGCGGCCGGCACCGCTGAAGTCGCTGCGCTGCAACGCGTTGATGGCCTGGCCCGCGAGGTAGGGGAGCGCGAGGCGGATGAGCTGTGAGGACGCGAGCAGTGCGGTGGCGCCGAGCAGTTGCCCGCGTGCGCCGGCCGCGAAGTGCCAGAGCGCGACATAGAGCGCGCGGATCGCGTTGCCGGGGTCGTTGGTCTCGGTGGTCTTGTGCGTCTTCTGCATGCGGGCTCAGCCGGCCTTCCGGAAGGTGAGGTTGATGCGCAGGCTCCCGAGCGCCGGATGCGGCTGGTCCTTCAGCGCCAGCACGCCGTGGTAGCGCAGCCGGTCCTCGCCGCCCCAGACCACGACATCGCCGTGCGCCAGCGGGATGCGCGCGGCCTTGTCGCCGCGTTCGTGCCCGCCGAACAGGAACACCGCCGGCATGCCAAGCGAGACCGAGACGATCGGCGCGCCGTAGTCATGCTCGTCCTTGTCTTGGTGCAGCGAAAGCCGCGCGCCGGGTGCGTAGCGGTTGATGAGGCACGCATCGGGCGCGAAGCCCTCGAAGCCGGCGGCCGATGCGGCCTCGCGGGCCAGGCGCGCGAATGCCTCGGGCATGGCGGGCCACGGCCTGCCGGTGTCGGGATCGGTGGCGCTGTAGCGGTAGCCGCGGCGGTCGCTGGTCCAGCCGAGCGCGCCGCAGTTGGTGAGCGCGACCGACATCGTGAAGCCGCCGGGCGTGACGAGGTGGCGAAAGGGCGCATCTTGCGCAACCGCCCGCACGGCCGAGAGCAACGCGTCGGCAAGGGGCAGAGCGAAACCGGGGAGGACGAAGGCGCCGGAACCGATCGCTTCGCGGGCGCTGCGGGGAGGGTCGTCGAACAGGTCGAGCGTCATGCGGCAGGCCGGCCCGCGCGGGCCGGCGAAGAAAACGCCTAGCGGACCGTCGACATCACCGTCGCGCGGCAGCGCGGCTGGTCGCGGGGCGCGAGCAGGTTGCAGTTGTTCAGGGCGCGCTCCTGCATGTCGCTGAGCTTGGGGCGTTCCTGCTGGTACTGGGGCTGGCGCTGGTACTCGGGCACGTAGACCGGCGCGGGCTCCTGCCAGCGCTGGCGGCCTTCGTACTCGCGGCGCTGCTCGTATTCGCGCCGCTCGTACTCGCGGCGATCCTGGCGTTCGCGGTCGTGACGCAGTTGCCGCATGCAGGAGTTGAAGTCCATACCCGAGCGGCCGCTGGCGCAGTAGCGGCGGTCGTTTTCGTAGCTGTACTCGCCCTGGGCCATGGCGGGGACGGCGCTCATGAGGCCGAGGAATGCGAAGAGAGCGAGTTTTTTCATGATGCGTGGCCTGTTCTGTGATTGCCGGATGTCTGTGCAGTGTGAAAGGTCTGCCGTGGGCCGAATGTAGCCGGTCGTCCTGCACGCACGTAGGGTCGAGGCTGCCGCGTTCGCACGGGTCCCTGCTCAACGTCCGCGGGCCGCGGCCAGCCGACGCAGCCGGGCGCCTGCCCCACCGCGCAAACCTTCACATCCCATGAACAGGTGAAGTAGTACTAAGGGATTCACTTATTGGAATCCGCGGCACAAAGGCCTATGGTCTGGAAACTATGGACACAGTGCGCCTCGATATCCACGTCCCGGAAGGCTGGGCATGCTGGATCGAGCTCGCGCGTACGCACCATGGCACCTACGCGGGGCTTGCGGAGTTGAGCCAGCACGGCGTTGCGCGGTGCGCGCTGGTGATCACGCAGCAACTGTCGTGGGAGTCGGCGGTCGAGCGCGCGACGCTGCGGGCGGACCACTTCGTGCGGCAATGGACGCCGCAGCGCAGCCCGGCGAGCGACGTCTCGGGCATCACCATTCCTGCAGACGCCTGAGCGCCGCGCACCGAGCGGCGCCACAAGGGGCGCCCTCCGCCGCAGCGCGCGCGCATGGTAGAAACCGCGAGCCGCGGATGTCCTCCCATTCCGCTTCGTGCGCTTGCCCCACTTCTCTCGCTTCCATGTCCCACATCCCCGACCGGGTTGAAAAACCGTGCGCCCAATGGCTGGTGCAGCTGGTGCAGCTGGTGCAGCTGGTGCAGCTGACGCAGCTGGCGCGGCTGGCGTGGCTGATCGCCGGCCTCGCCGCGCTCTGCATGGCCGGTTGCGCGGGCCTGCCCACCGACGTGCAGCGCAAGCCCTCGATGGCCGTCGCCGACGGCGCCCAGACGATGCTCGGCCGCCTCGTGAAAGCGGCCGCGCCGCCGGGCGAACCCCTGAGCGGATT
The DNA here is from genome assembly GCF_979257995.1 of Variovorax sp. AC194. NCBI lineage: Bacteria > Pseudomonadati > Pseudomonadota > Betaproteobacteria > Burkholderiales > Comamonadaceae > Variovorax > Variovorax sp. AC194. Next base: position 2,796,910 of record NZ_OZ409823.1, read on the forward strand.
CCGCCTGCTGCCGATGCCGCAGTTCTCGCTGCATGCGCGCATCGAACTCGCGCGCCGCGCGCAGCGCTCCATCGACGTGCAGTACTACCTCGTGCAGAACGACGAGACCGGCCGCTATCTGCTGCGGGCGCTGCGCGATGCGGCCGACCGCGGCGTGCGCGTGCGCCTCTTGGTGGACGATCTCTACACGGCGGGCGCCGATCCGCTCTTCACCAGCTTCGCCTCGCATCCGAACGTCGAGGTGCGCCTGTTCAACCCGTTTCCCGCGGGGCGCGACCGCTTCGGCACGCGCTGGGCCGCGTCGCTGTTCGACTTCGACCGCGTGCACCGCCGCATGCACAACAAGCTCTTCGTGGTGGACAACACGATGGCGGTCATGGGCGGGCGCAACATCGCCAACGAGTATTTCCTGCGCGACGGGGGCTCGAACTTCATCGACATCGACACGCTGGTCGCGGGCGCCGTGGTGCCCCGCCTCTCGTCGCTGTTCGACATGTACTGGAACAGCCCCTACGTGTACCCGATCGAATCGCTGGTGGCCAAGGGCAGCGAATCGCCGAAGGAACTGCGCGAGCGTTTCGACCGCCTGACCAGCGGGCCCGAGACCCTGCATCCCGAGGAGCCCGACTCCACCGACCTGCTGGGCAACAACCCGCTGGCCAAGGACCTGGATGCGGGCACGCTGAAGCTGGTGTGGGCACGCGCCGAGGCCTATGCCGACCCGCCGGCCAAGGCCCTCGCGCCCACGCCGGAAGGGCGCGGGCTGCCCGCCGACGAGGCGAGCGAAAGCGTGCTCTACAACGTGCGGCGGTACCTGGGCGGCGCGCAGAGCGAGATCATGCAGACCACGCCCTACCTGATTCCCGGGCGTGGCGGCATGGAGTCGATCCGCGTCATCCGCGGCAACGGCGTGAGCTACAGCATCGTGACCAATTCGCTCGCGGCCACCGACGAATCGCTGGTGCACATCGGCTACCGGCGCTACCGCGCCCAGATGCTGCGCCTGGGCGTGGAGCTCTACGAGCTCAGCCCCAAGCGGGTGGAGGAGACCAAGCGCTTCGGCATGTACGGCTCGGCGAGCGGCCGGCTGCACGGCAAGTCGGCGGTGATCGACCGCAAGACGGTGTTCATCGGCTCGATGAATTTCGATCCGCGCTCGGAGCTGCACAACACCGAGATCGGCATCTTCATCTTCAGCCCGCAGATCGCGCAGCAGCTCACCAGCCTGATCGGCTTCATCCGCCTGGACGGCGCCTACCAGCTGCAGCTGGGCCCCAAGGGCGGCATCGAGTGGGTGAGTCCGGCGTCGGGCGATGCGGCCGACACCATCCTGCACACGGAGCCCGAAACGCATTTCTGGGCGCGCTGGAAGCTGGAGCTGCTGGCGCCGCTGGTGCCCGAGAGCCTGCTCTAGCGGACCGTCGACATGACCGTCGCGCGGCAGCGCGCACGGTCCTGGCGGGTCGGCAGCACGATGCAGTTGTCCAGCGCGCGCTGCTGCATGTCGCTCAGGCGCGGGCCCTCGCGCGGGGCTTCCCGCTCGGGCTCGTAGTAGGGCCGCGGCGGCGGGCGGCCGTAGTAGTCGTTGTCGCGATCGCGGCCGTGGCGGGTGGTTTCGCAACCCACGAGGCTCAGCGCCAGGAGGCCGCCCCAAAGAATCAGACGCAAATTCGTTCTCCGTTTCGAAGGGGAGGGCTGCAAGACGTGCCCCACCCCGGTCGCACGCAGCTTAGTGCGCACGGACGGAAAAACCTGAAGGAAAGATGAAATGCGGCCTGCAGGCGCCGACCGCTCAATCCTGCAGGCGCCCGTTCAGATAGGGCTCGGGATCGACGGCGGTGCCGTTCTTGCGGATCTCGAAATGCAGCTTCACGCGATCGGCATCGCTGCGGCCCATCTCGGCGATCTTCTCGCCCTGGCGCACGACCGCGTTTTCCTTCACGAGGATGGTCTGCGCGTGCGCGTAGGCCGTGAGGAAGGTGTCGTTGTGCTTGACGATGACCATGTTGCCGTAGGAGCGCAGTTCGCCGCCCACGTACACCACGCGGCCGTCGGCCGATGCCACGATGGGGTCGCCCAGGTTGCCCGCGATGTCGAGCCCCTTGTTGCGCACGCCGTCGAAGCGGCCGATGGTGGTGCCGCTCGCGGGGCGGATGAAGAGCGCCTGCTTCGCCGGAGGCGGGGTGACGGTCTGGCCGGGCCGTGCCGGCGGCAGCGGCGTGGTGGTGCATGCGGCGAGCGCGGCGGCAACCAGCGCTGCGGCGCCGGTGCGGAAAAGAAAAGTCTGGTGGATGTGCATGGCGCTGTTGGAACGGGTTCGTTGCGGAGGGTTCCTGCGGTCGGGCACGCCGGGCGCGCCACGCGGGGGATGCTAGCAAACTCGTGCGTACCCTCTGGAAGAGCGGAATGCGCGAAGGGCTATCGCGCGGCTACTTCAGCGGAATCGGCGTGCCGCGGTCGATGGGCACCGCGGTCACGCTGTTCTTGGGCGAGCCGTCGATCAGCAGGTCCGAGTAGGTGAGGTAGACCAGCGTGTTGCGCTTGGCATCGACCATGCGCACCACGCGCAGTCGCTTGAAAAGCACCGAGAGGCGCTCGCTGTACACCTCCTCGCGCTTGGGCAGCGGCTGCGTGATGCTCACCGGGCCGACCTGGCGGCAGGCGATGGAGGCCTCGGCCTTGTCCTCGGCCACTCCGAAGGCGCCGGCCAGGCCGCCGGTCTTGGAGCGCGAGACATAGCAGGTGACGCCGTTGACCTTGGGGTCGTCGTAGGCCTCGATCACGATCTTGTGGTCGGGGCCGATGAGCTTGAAGGCGGTGTCGACTTCGCCCACCGTTTCGGCCCGGGCCGCCGAGGCCGCCAGCGCAAAGCCGAGGCTGGCGGCGCACAAGAGGGTGGCGCGGAGTGTCTTGTTCATGAGGTTCGTCAAACGATGCTCAGTTCGTGCACGCGGTCGAAGCTGCCGCGGCGGCGGTCTTCGAAGAAGTGTTCCAGCGCCTCGCGCACGGTGCGAAAGGCGATCTCGTCCCAGGGAATCTCTTCTTCGGTGAAGAGCTTCGCCTCGATGGTCTCGTGGCCCGGATCGAACTTGTCGTCCAGGAGCCGCGCGCGATAGAACAGGTGCACCTGCCCCACGCGCACGACGCTGATCACCGCGAACAGGCCCTGCATCTCGAAGTTCGCGCCGGCCTCCTCGTCGGTCTCGCGCGCGGCGCCCTGGGCGGTGCTTTCCTCCAGCTCCATGAAGCCCGCGGGCAGCGTCCACTTGCCCCAGCGCGGTTCGATGTTGCGCTTGCACAGCAGCACCTTGTCGCCCAGGACCGGGATGGTGCCCACCACGTTCAGCGGGTTCTCGTAGTGGATCGTGTGGCAGGCCGGGCAGACGGCGCGCGGCTTGGTGTCGCCGTCGTCCGGAATGCGGTAGACCACCGCGGTGCCGCAGTTCTTGCAGTGCTTGATGGGGACGCGCAGGAGCATGGGCGGTGCTGCCGTCTTCAGGCGATCTTGACGGTGAGCGTCGGCAGGCCGGCGACGGCGCCGACCAGCGTGTCGCCCGAGACCACGGCCGCCACGCCTTCGGGCGTGCCGCTGTAGATCAGGTCGCCGGGCTGCAGCTCCCAGGCCGCCGACAGGTGCTCGATGGTCTCGGCCACGTTCCAGATCAGCTTGCTCACGGTGCTGCGCTGGCGGTCGGTGCCGTTCACCTGCAGCGAGATCTCGGCGTTCTCGGCGTCGCCGGCTTGCGCCACCGGCACGATCGGGCCGATGGGGGCGCTCTGCTCGAAGCCCTTGCCGATGTCCCAGGGGCGGCCCTGCTTTTTCATTTCGCCCTGCAGGTCGCGGCGCGTCATGTCCAGGCCCACGGCGTAGCCGTAGATGTGCTTGTGCGCATCGGCCGCCTTGATGTTTTTACCGCCGGTGCCGATGGCGACGACCAGCTCGATCTCGTGGTGCAGGTTCTTGGTGAGCGAGGGGTAGGCCATGGTGCCGGTCTGGCCTTCGTCGACCACCACCAGCGCGTCGGTGGGTTTCATGAAGAAGAAGGGCGGCTCGCGGCCGGTGAAACCCATTTCCTTGGCGTGATCTTCGTAGTTGCGGCCCACGCAGTAGATGCGGTGCACCGGAAAGCGGGCGGGCTGTCCGGCCACGGGAACCGAAACGGTGGCGGGCGGGGCGAAAACAAACTCGGAAGCCATTGCGACGTGTCCTTTTTCAGCGAAACGGGAGGGAGACCGGCAGTGTGCCAGAGGCAGGGCGGGGTTGCCGGAGCGCTGGAACCGGGATTTCCGGGCGCTTCACAATAGGCGTCCTGCGCGTCCTTCGAACCGTTTCCTCGATTTCCCCGCCACACCATGCCCCTTCGAATCGGCAAAGCCAGCAAAGCCACCGCCCTCAACGAACTCGGCCGCCGGCGCGACGATGAGGGCGACCAGGACGCCGCCCTGGAGGCCTACGCCCAGGCGAGCGCCATCCATCCCGGCTGGGCGGTGCCCTGGTACAACGCCGGCCTCATTCACAAGTACCGCGGCGAATGGGCCGCGTCGCTGCAGGCCAACGCGCGGGCCGTGCAGTGCGAGCCGGGCAACGAGGGCGCGCTGTGGAACCTGGGCATCGCCGCCACCGCGCTGGGCGACTGGACGACGGCGCGGCGCGCGTGGCAGCAGTACGGCATCCAGGTGCCCGAAGGCGAAGGCCCGGTCGATTTCTTCATCGGCCTCACGCCGATCCGCGTGCATGGCGATGAGGCCAGCGACGTGGTCTGGTCGGACCGCATCGATCCGGCGCGCGCCATCCTGCGCAACGTGCCGTCGCCCGCCTGCGGTCACCGCTTCGGCGACCTCGTGCTGCACGATGGCGCGGCCAACGGCTACCGCAAGCGCGGCGACCGGGAGATTCCGGTGTTCGATGCGCTGGAGCTCATCGCGCCCTCGGACTATTCGACCTATGAAGTCTCGATCGACGACGCGACGGAAGAAGACATTGGCGCGCTCATCGCGCGCTTCGAAACCGCCGGCGCCGCCGCCGAGAACTGGACCACCAGCATCCAGGTGCTCTGCAAGGCCTGCTCCGAAGGCCGGCCCGATGGCGAGCACAACCATGCGCCCGGTGAGCCGCCCGCGGCGTGCGGACCGTGGCACGTCGGCATCGCCGCGCGCGAGGAGGTGCAGGCGCGCCGCATCCTCGACGAATGGCGCCAACTCACTCCGAAGGCCGGGCTGCGCGATTTCAGCTGCGTGCTGCAGGCCACTCCATGCTCCTAGTTCCAGCGAGCGCTATCCTTGGAAAATCATGAAGCTGCATAACTATTTCCGCTCCTCCTCCTCGTTCCGCGTGCGCATCGCCCTCAACCTGAAGGGCGTCGATTACGAATACGTTCCCGTGCACATCGCGCGCGGCGAGCACCGCACCGGCCCCTACGCCACCATCTCGGCCGACAAGCTCGTGCCGCTGCTCGAAGACGAAGGCGAGCGCTTCTCGCAGTCGCTGGCCATCATGGAATACCTGGACGAGACGCACCCCGAGCCGCCGCTGCTGCCGAGCGACCCGGTGGGCCGCGCCCATGTGCGCGCGCTGGCGCAGTCCATTGCCTGCGAGATCCATCCGCTCAACAACCTGCGCGTGCTCAAGTACCTCGTGAAAGATTTGAAGCTGGACGACGAAGCCAAGAACGCCTGGTACCGCCACTGGGTGCGCGACGGCATGGAGGCCTTCGAGCGCCAACTCGCGCTGCGTCCTGGCAGCACCTTCTGCTACGGCAACACGCCCACGCTGGCCGATTGCTGCCTGGTGCCGCAGATCTTCAACGGCCGCCGCTTCGACTGCGACTTCAGCGGCCTGCCGCGCAGTATGGCCGCCTTCGAGGCCTGCATGCAGCTGGAGGCCTTCCAGCGCGCGCAGCCCTCGCAAGCCCCCGACGCGGAAGCCTGATCGAACGTGAGCACAGCCGTCATCGATCCGCGCTGGCTCGTGCCGGACTGGCCCGCACCGTCGAACGTGCGGGCCGTGTGCACCACGCGCGAGGGCGGCGTTTCGCACGGCCGCTACGAAAGCCTGAACCTGGGCGATCACGTGGGCGACCTGGCCGCCGACGTGGCCGAGAACCGCCATCGCCTCGGGCAGGCCATCGCCGCGCGGCCGGTGTTCCTGCAGCAGGTGCACGGCACGGGCGTCGTGACGCTGGATGCCGAATCGGAGCTCGTGCGCGATGCCACCGTGGCCGATGCCTGCACGGCCACGGCGATCGGGCTGGCCTGCACGATCATGGTGGCCGACTGTTTGCCCGTGCTCTTCACCGACGAATCGGGCCAGCGGGTGGCCGCCGCGCATGCGGGCTGGCGCGGCCTTGCGGGCGGCGTGCTCGAGGAAGCAGCCCGCTGCTTCGCGACCGAGCCGCAGGCCGGACCCGCGCGCGGCAACAGCAGGGTCATCGCATGGCTCGGCCCGTGCATCGGCCCGAAGGCCTTCGAGGTCGGTGCGGAGGTAAAGGCGGCCTTCGAGGCGCATGCGCCGGAAGCTGCAAACTGTTTCAAGCCCGCGGGCGCGCCCGGCAAATGGCTGGCGGACCTGCCCGCGCTCGCGCGCCAGCGGCTGCGCACGGCCGGTGTCGACGCGGTGTACGGCAACGACGGCGGCGATGCGTGGTGCACCGTCGCCAACCCGTCACGGTTCTTTTCGCACCGGCGGGACGGCGTCAGCGGGCGCTTCGCCGCGCTGGTCTGGAAGGCCTGAGTCTTCGGGCTTTTTCGTCGCGGCCTCTGCCGCTGCGCGCCGTGCCGCTTCCTGCGCTTGCGCCTCGCGCTCCTTGATGGCGCGGCGCCGGCCCGGCGTCCCCATCAGGTAAACCACCAGTGCCACCGGCGCCAATCCGTACAAAAGAAATGTGAAGATGGCACCCAGCACGGTGCCCGTGGTGTTGGTGGCTTCGGCCACCGCCATCATCACGACGACGTAGAGCCAGCCGATCACGACCAGATGTATGAACACGAGAAGTTTCAGTCGGTAAGAGGAAAGAGCGGCGTTGTCGGTGCCGTGCGAATGCAGGATACTCAAAACACGCACCCATCCGGATTCGATTCAGGCGAGGACCAGGAGACATGATGAAGCAACAAGCGACGGGGGCGGATGCATTCGCGCCCTTCCAGCAGGCACTTTCCGAGGGATGGACCCAGGCGCTGGCATCGTTCCAGCAGTCCGCCGCGAAAGGGGCCTCGGCCTTCGATGTCGGCGGCAGCCCGCTGTGGCAGATGCCGCAGATGCCGGGCGCCAGGATGCCCGATCTGCCGAAGATCGCCATCGACCCGCAGAAACTCCAATCGATCCAGCAGCAGTACGTCGCGGAGGCCACCGCGCTCTGGGGCCAGGGCTTCCAGGCGAAGCCCGAAGGCGACAAGCGCTTCGCCTCCGATGCATGGGGCAGCAACCCGCTCGCAGCCTTCTCGGCCGCCGTGTACCTGCTCAACGGCCGCACCATGCTCAGCATGGCCGAGGCCATCGATGCCGACGAAAAGACCAAGGCGCGTCTGCGCTTCGCGGTCGAGCAATGGATGGCCGCCTCCTCGCCCAGCAACTCGCTCGCCTTCAACGCCGAGGCGCAGAAGAAAGCCATCGACTCGCAGGGCGAGAGCATCGCCAAGGGCATCCAGAACCTGCTCAACGATGTGAAGCAGGGCCACCTGAGCATGACCGACGAGAGTGCCTTCGAAGTGGGGCGCAACGTGGCCACCACCGAGGGCGCGGTGGTGTTCGAGAACGAGTTCTTCCAGCTGCTCGAATACAAGCCGCTCACCGCCAAGGTGTACGAGCGCCCCTTTTTGCTGGTGCCGCCGTGCATCAACAAGTTCTACATCCTGGACCTGCAACCGGAGAACTCGCTGATCCGCTATGCGAACGAGCAGGGCCATCGCGTGTTCGTGGTGAGCTGGCGCAACCCCGACGAATCGCTCGCCCAGGCGACGTGGGACGACTACATCGAGAACGCCGCGATCCAGGCGATCCACACGGTGCAGGACATCAGCGGGAGCAAGCAGATCAATGCGCTGGGCTTCTGCGTGGGCGGCACCATCCTGAGCACCGCGCTGGCCGTGCTCGCGGGGCGTGGCGAAAAGCCCGCTTCGTCGGTCACGCTGCTCACGACGTTCCTGGACTTCAGCGACACCGGCATCCTCGATATCTTCGTGGACGAGACGATGGTCGCGTACCGCGAGATGCAGCTGGGCAAGGGCGGGCTGCTGCCCGGCGGCGACCTGGCCTCGACCTTCAGCTTCCTGCGCCCCAACGACCTCGTGTGGAACTACGTGGTCGGCAATTACCTCAAGGGCGAGACGCCGCCGCCCTTCGACCTGCTCTACTGGAACAGCGACGCCACCAACCTGCCGGGGCCGTTCTACGCCTGGTACCTGCGCAACACGTACCACGAGAACAAGCTCGCCAAGCCCAATGCGCTCACGGTGTGCGGCCAGAAGATCGACCTCGGAAAGATCGACATCCCGGTCTACATCTACGGCTCGCGCGAAGACCACATCGTGCCGATCGGCGGCGCCTATGCATCGACGCAACTCTTGCCGGGCAAGAAGCGCTTCGTGATGGGCGCCTCGGGCCATATCGCGGGCGTGATCAATCCGCCCGCCAAGAAAAAGCGCAGCCACTGGATTCGCGACGACGGCAAGTTCCCCAAGACGCAGGCCGAGTGGCTCACGGGCGCGACCGAGCACCCCGGCAGCTGGTGGACCGACTGGGCACAATGGCTCAAGGGCCATGCGGGCAAGCAGGTGGCCGCGCCCAAGGGCTACGGCAACGGCAAGGTCTACAAGGCCATCGAGCCTGCACCGGGACGCTACGTCAAGGCCAGGGCCTGACCGGACCGCACCACAACCACGACTTCAACATCACTTCAACGGAGAACCTCATGGAAGACATCGTCATCGTTTCGGCCGCACGCACGCCGGTCGGCAAATTCGGCGGCTCGCTCGCCGGCATTGCAGCCACCGAGCTGGGGGCCCTGGTCATCAAGGAAGTGATTGCGCGCGCCAACCTTTCGGCCGAGCAGGTCGGCGAGGCCATCATGGGCCAGGTGCTGGCGGCCGGTGCCGGCCAGAACCCCGCGCGCCAGGCGTGGCTCAAGAGCGGCGGCGCCAAGGAAACCCCGGCGCTCACCATCAACGCCGTGTGCGGCTCGGGCCTGAAGGCCGTGATGCTCGCCGCGCAAGCCGTGGCCACGGGCGACAGCGAAATCGTCATCGCCGGCGGCCAGGAAAACATGAGCGCCGCGCCGCACGTGCTGCCCAACTCGCGCAACGGCCAGCGCATGGGCGACTGGAAGCTGGTCGACACCATGATCGTGGACGGCCTGTGGGACGTCTACAACCAGTACCACATGGGCATCACCGCCGAGAACGTGGCCAAGAAGTACGGCATCGACCGCGCCGCGCAGGATGAGCTCGCACTCGCCAGCCAGACCAAGGCCGCCGCCGCGCAGGACGCCGGCAAGTTCAAGGACGAGATCGTCGGCGTGAGCATTCCGCAGAAGAAGGGCGACCCGATCGTCTTCAGCCAGGACGAGTTCATCAACCGCAAGACCAACGCCGAAGGCCTGGCGGGCCTTCGGCCCGCCTTCGACAAGGCCGGCGGCGTGACCGCGGGCAATGCCTCGGGCCTGAACGACGGCGCCGCCGCCGTGATGGTGATGACGGCCAAGAAGGCCGCCGCACTGGGCCTGAAGCCCCTCGGCCGCATCGCCAGCTACGCCACCGCGGGCCTGGACCCGGCCATCATGGGCATGGGCCCGGTGCCCGCATCGACCAAGGCGCTGCAGCGCGCCGGCTGGAAGGCCGCCGACCTCGACCTGCTCGAGATCAACGAAGCCTTCGCCGCACAGGCCTGCGCGGTGAACCGCGAAATGGGCTGGGACGTGAACAAGGTCAACGTGAACGGCGGCGCCATTGCCATCGGCCATCCGATCGGCGCGTCGGGCTGCCGCATCCTGGTGACGCTGCTGCATGAGATGCAGCGTCAGAACGCCAAGAAGGGCATTGCCTCGCTGTGCATCGGCGGCGGCATGGGCGTGGCGCTCACGATCGAACGCTGATCGCGACGGCGCTCAGCGCGCCGTCGTTGCCGCTCAGCGCGACATCGACGGCCGCTCGGCCATCGCAGCGCGCCAGCGCACGAGCTCGGGGTGCTGTTCCCCGGGCTTGATGCGCACCACGCGCGCGAAATCCACCGCCACCACGGCGGTGATGTCGGCCAGGCTGAAGCGGTCGGTGGCGATGAACTCGCGGCCGGCCAGCCGGTCGTTCAGCGCCTGGAAGAAATGCTGCACGCGCGCGAGCCCGCGCTGTGCCAGTTCCGGAATCTGCGCGTAGTTCACCGGGCCGGGCAAGGCCCGGTCGGCCATCGCAGGTGAGCCGTTGCGCAGCGCTTCGGCAATCGGCAGCAAACCCTCGAACTCGACGCGCCAGTTCCAGCTGGCGATCTCCGCCTTCTCGGCGGGCGTGCGGCCCATGAGCGGCGGTTCGGGGAACTGCGCTTCCAGCCAGGCCGCGATGGCGGCGTTGTCCGTGAGCAGGCCGTCTTCTTCGGTGCGCAGCGCCGGCACCGTGCATTGCGGATTGATCGCGCGGTAGGCTTCGCCCAGTTGTTCACCACGAACCAGATCGACCTGCACCGCCTCGTGGGCAATGCCCTTCTCCGCAAGCAGGATGCGGGCGCGCCGCGGACTCGGCGCCGTGGCGCAGTCATAGAGAATGATCATCGTCTGTCAACTTTCGGAACTCATCGCATGAATGGCACGACCGCCTACACGCCGCCCACCGTCTGGTCCTGGAACAAGGAAAGCGGCGGCCGCTTCGCGAACATCAACCGCCCCATCGCAGGTTCCACCCATGAGAAAGACCTGCCGGTGGGCAAGCACCCGCTGCAACTCTATTCGCTCGCGACGCCCAATGGCGTGAAAGTGACGGTGATGCTCGAGGAATTGCTGGCGCTCGGCCACGCGGGCGCCGAGTACGACGCCTGGCTGATCCGCATCAGCGAGGGCGACCAGTTCGGCAGCGGCTTCGTGGCGGTGAACCCCAATTCCAAGATCCCCGCGCTGATGGACCGCAGCGGCGCCGCGCCGATCCGGGTGTTCGAGTCGGGCGCGATCCTGCAATACCTCGCGGAGAAATTCGGCGGTGCGTTCTTTCCGACCGATCGCGCGGCGCGCGCCGAATGCCTCTCGTGGCTCTTCTGGCAGATGGGCAGCGCGCCGTACCTGGGCGGTGGGTTCGGACACTTCTATGCCTACGCCCCGACAAAGATCGAATACGCCATCGACCGCTTCGCGATGGAGGTCAAGCGCCAGCTCGACGTGCTCGACCGCCGCCTGGCCGAAAGCCGCTACCTGGCCGGCGACGACTACACGATCGCCGACATTGCCGTCTGGCCCTGGTACGGCGCGCTTGCCAAGGGGCAGCTCTACGAATCGGGCGAATTCCTGCAGGTGAGCGAGTACAAGAACGTGCTGCGCTGGAACGACGAGATTGCGCAACGTCCCGCGGCGCAGCGCGGCCGCATGGTCAACCGCGCCTGGGGCCAGCCCGAAAGCCAACTGCACGAGCGCCACGACGCCAGCGATTTCGACACGCGGACACAGGACAAGCTCACAGCGCCAAGCTGAACACCGCGGCCCGACTTGTTCACCGCCTGATTTTTGAGCAAAGTGTGGAATCCCTTTGTAGAACAACGAGTTAAATCCGTTTTACAAGGCTCCACGTGAGTTGTCCCCAAAGTTGTGCACAGAAAATGGGGATGAGATCGCGGGCCTGAGGTCCGGCCTGCAAGTTGGCGCAATACCACGAGAAAAGGCCTCCGGCGCCACCGGCAGCGCCTCAGCGCTCGAAGATCCGGTTGCGCACCGGCACCTTGCCGTCGAACGCGATTTCCACCGCCTCTCCCGTGACCGCGTCCACCGCGTGGATGTGCAGATGGGGCTCGGTCGTGTTGCCCGAGTTGCCCACCGCCCCCACGCGCTGGCCCGCGGTCACCGCATCGCCCGTCTTGTGCACGACGCTGCCTTGCCGGAGGTGAGCGAGCTCGACCTGGAGCGCGTCGCAGCGGATCACGACGTGGTTGCCCGAAGCGTTGGCCTTGTCGCGCCGGGGCGGCGCCAGGTCGGGCAGCCCATCCCGCACGCTCGCCACCGTGCCCGTGCAGGGGCTCACGACCTTCGCGCCATGCACCGCGTAGCGCGACAGGTCGGCGGGCGCGGCGCCGATCGCGCGGAACCCCGCGGGGCCGATGGCCACGATGTCGCTCGCATACCGTTGGCGGGGGTGTGTGTGGTGATGGTTCAACAGCGTGCGGTTCCCGCCTTGCGCGACCATGAAGCGGCCGCCTTCGAGCGGGAACGCGAGCGATGTCGGCGCTCCCGCGGGTGCGAGGCCGGCGGCGAGGTAACCGAAGGCCGTCGCGTAGAAAACCAGCGAGACCAGCGTCACCCCGTGTGCGCGCCCCAGCGGCCGTGCCAGCGCCCACGGCCGGCGCGCGTGCCGCCACCCCGAAGCGACGAACGCGAGCAGCACCAGCACGACGAGCACGGTCCGCGTCCAGAGTCCCGCGATGTCCCAGCGTCCCGCGAGCAGGATCAGGCCGAAGAAGAAAAGGCTGTCCGCGGCCTTCAGCGCCCAGGCGTCGCGCGATGCCTCGTCCAGTTTGGCGATCCGCCATGCGAGGCCGAGCGGGAAGGCGATGCAGACGACCAGGAGGATGGTCAGCGGGAGCAGATGTTCCATGCGCCCGCATGCTAGGGCGACCGGCTCGTTGCCGATGCAACCACCCGCAACGCGGGGGGACTTGGGCGCTGCCCGGAAGCCCGTCTCAGGCCGGCGGCACCTCCGCCGCGTAGTGCCGGCACAGCGTGTCCACCAGCGCCTGCGCATACACCGGCAGCGCTGCCCGGCTGCGCACCAGCAGGTACCGCTCCCGCACGCACCACGCATCGCTCAGGTCGATCAGCGCAAGCTGCATGCTCTCCCGGTTGCGCCGCGCCGCCGACTCGGGCACCACGCCGATGCCCACGCCGCTGCCGATCATCCGGCACATCGCATCGAAGCTGCCCAGCTGGATGCGCAGCTTCTGGCGCTTGCCCAGGTTGTCGGTGATCTGCGCGAGAAAGGTCTGCAGCGTGCTGCCTTGCTGCATGCCGATGGCGTCTTCATCGAGCGTCTCGGCGAATGAAATCCGTCGGCGCTTGGCGAAGCGGTGCTTGCGCGAGGTGACCAGCACCAGCCGGTCGGTGCTGAAGTGGATCGCCTCCAGCCCCAGCGTGTCGACGCGGCCCGCGACGATGCCGATGTCGGCGCGGCCGTCGAGCACGCCGCGCGGGATCTGAGCATTCGGTTTTTCCTGAAGGTCGACGTTGATGCGCGGGTTGCGTGCGAGAAAGCCCGGCAGGATCTCGGGCAGGAAATCGGTCACTGCGGTGGTGTTGGCGAACACGCGCAGGTGGCCGCGCAGGCCCCCGCCGTATTCGAGGAGGTCATCGCGCAACTGCTCGGTCTGGTGGAGCACGAGGCGCGCATGGTGAAGAAAGGCTTCGCCCGGCGGCAGCAGGCGCACGCCGCGCGCTTCGCGCTGCAGCAGCTGCAGGCCGGCTTGCGTCTCCAGCGCCTTGATGCGCGCGCTGGCCGCGGCGAGCGACAGGTGCTGCCGCTCGGCCGCCCGCGTGAGGTTGCCGAGCTCGGCGGTGGCGACGAAAAGACGCAGGTCCGTCAGGTCGAAAAGCATGGCGCATCGTAGCCCGAGCCTTCGGAAATTCAGAAGCCTGGGTTCCGAAATCGCAGATTGCGCACGTTGCCGTGGCGCACGACCATGCGGCCATGGAGACAAAGACGATGACATTCCGCGCCCTCGCGCTTCTTTCGCTCGCTGCGGCCTCGCTGGTTGCGGCGAACCCCGCCACCGCACAGCCCCATTCCTCGTATCCCTCGCGCCCCATCACGCTCGTCGTGCCCCAGGCCGCGGGCGGCACCAACGACATCGTCGGGCGCCTGGTCGGCCAGAAGCTCGGCGAGGTGATGAACAACGCCAGCGTGGTCGTCGACAACCGCCCCGGCGCGGGCGGCAACATCGGCACGCAGCTGGTCGCCAAGGGCCCAAAGGACGGCTACACGCTGCTCATGACCATCAGCAGCAGCCAGGCGATCAACCCCGCGCTCTACAAGAACCCGGGCTTCGATCCGGTGAAAGACTTCAGGCCCGTCGGCCTCGTCGGCGCCGTGCCCAACGTGCTGCTGGTCAACCCCTCGTTCCCCGCGAAGAACTTCGCCGAATTCCTGAAGCTCGCGCGGGAGAAGGGCGCGAACTACCAATACGCCTCGGCCGGCAACGGCACGCTCAACCACCTGCTGGGCGAAATGCTCAACAGCATGGCGGGCATCTCGCTGCAGCACGTGCCCTACAAGGGCGTGGCGCCCGCGCTCAACGACGTGCTGGGCGGGCAACTGCCGATCGTGTTCGCGAGCCTGCCCTCGGCGCTCTCGCACATCAAGGCCGGCAAACTGCGCGCGCTGGCCGTGAGCGGCGACAAGCGCTCGCCGGTGCTGCCCGACGTGCCCACCATCGCCGAGGCGGTGCCGGGCTACAACGGCACGCTGTGGATCGGCCTCTTCGCGCCCGCAGGCGTGCCGGCCGACGTGCTCGCCGCGCTGCAGGACGCGACGCGCAAGGCGCTCGCTGCGAAGGACCTGCGCGACAAGCTGGACCAGCAGGGCGTCGAGATCGCGGCGCCCACAACCCCCGAGCAATTCACAAAGCTGCTGCAGGACGACCTCGCCAAGTGGGCGCGCATCGTCAAGGCCTCCGGCGCTGCGGTCGATTGAAGAAACCATGAATCCTGAAAACCCCACCCCATCGATCGATGCCGACGCGCTCGCGAAACTGCAGGCCTGGCAAGGCCGCAGCGAAACGCTGGCCGACGACATCACCGCCGCGCCCGTGCGCGCGCTCTCCGCCACGCTCGACCGCGCCGACGCGCCGCCCGCCGCCGGCACGCGGCTGCCCGCGCTCTGGCACTGGCTCTACTTCCTGCCGCACCACCGTCAATCGGAGATCGGCGAAGACGGCCATGCGAAGCGCGGCGGGTTCCTGCCGCCCGTGCCGCTGCCGCGCCGCATGTGGGCGGGCGGACGATTGAACTGGGAAGCGGGCAACCCGCTGCAGGTCGGCGACAAGATCGAGCGCACCTCGACCATCGCCTCGGTCACCCACAAGGCCGGCCGCACCGGCGAGCTGGTCTTCGTGCTCGTGCGCCACGAGGTGCGGAACGACCGCGGCCTCGCGTTGACCGAGGAGCACGACATCGTCTACCGCGCCGCCGCGGCACCCGGCGAGAAGGCGCCGCCCCCCACGCCCGCGCCGAAGGACGCCGCCTTCAGCCGCGAGATCGTGCCCGACGACGTGCTGCTGTTCCGCTACTCGGCGCTCACCTTCAACGGCCACCGCATCCACTACGACCGGCGCTACGTGACCGGGGTCGAGGGCTATCCGGGCCTGATCGTGCACGGCCCGCTGATCGCGACGCTGCTGGTCGACCTGCTGCGCCGCAACGTGCCGGGCGCGCAACTCGCGCGCTTCGAATTCCGCGCCGTGCGGCCGACCTTCGACATCGCGCCGTTCCGCGTGCACGGCAAACCGGGCGCCGATGGCAAGACCTTCAGCCTCTGGGGCGAAGACGCCGACGGCTGGCTCACGATGCAGGCCACGGCCGTGCTCGCTTGAGGAAGAGATACACATGACAAGACCCCTGGACGGTATCACCGTCATCTCGCTCGAACACGCGATCGCCGCGCCGTTCTGCACCCGCCAGCTGGCCGACCTCGGCGCGCGTGTCATCAAGGTGGAGCGCCCCGAGGTGGGCGATTTCGCGCGCGCCTACGACGGCCGCGTGGGCGGCGAGGCCTCGCATTTCGTGTGGGTGAACCGCTCGAAGGAAAGCCTCACGCTCGACCTGAAGCAGCCCGCCGCGCTCGCGGTGCTGCAGGAGCTCGTGGCCGATGCCGACGTGCTGGTGCAGAACCTCGCGCCCGGCGCGGCCGCGCGCATGGGGCTGGGCGCCGATGTGCTGCAGGCCAGGCACCCGCGGCTCATCGTCTGCGACATCTCGGGCTACGGCGAAGACGGCCCGTACCGCGACAAGAAGGCTTACGACCTGCTGATCCAGAGCGAAGCGGGTTTCCTCTCGGTCACCGGCACGCCCGAAGACCCGTGCAAGTCGGGCAACTCCATCGCCGACATCGCGGCGGGCATGTACGCGTACACCGGCATCCTTGCCGCGCTGCTCCAGCGCGGCAAGACCGGCAAGGGCTCGCACATCGACGTGTCGATGCTGGAATCGCTCGCCGAGTGGATGGGCTACCCGATGTACTACGCCTACGAGGGCGCGCCGCCGCCGCCGCGCAGCGCCGCCTCGCACGCGACGATCTACCCCTACGGCCCGTTCCCCGCGGGCGACGGCGGCACGGTGATGCTGGGCCTGCAGAACGAGCGCGAGTGGCGCACCTTCTGCGAGAAGGTGCTGCTGCAGGCGGGGCTCGCGACCGATGTGCGCTTCGACAGCAACGCACGGCGCAACGAACACCGCGAAGCGTTGCGCGCGATCATCGTGGAGACCTTCGGCGCTTTGAGCACGGCGCAGGTGCTGGAGCGCCTCGATGCGGCGCAGATCGCCAACGCGCGCATGAACGACATGGCCGGGCTCTGGGCGCATCCGCAGCTGCAGGCGCGCGATCGCTGGCGGCAGGTGGGCTCGCCGGCCGGCGACATTCCGGCGCTGCTGCCGGCCGGGCGGCAGAGCGCGTTCGACTACCGCATGGATGCGATTCCCGCCGTCGGCGAGCACACCGAGGCGATCCTGCGCAGCCTGGGGCGTGGCGATGTGGACATCGCGGCGCTGCGCGAGGCGAGGGCGGTTTGAACTCGCTGCTCGCGCTGGCGCGCACTTTTCTGTTCGTGCCCGCCGACCGGCCCGAGCGCCATGCGCGCGCGCTGGCCGCGGGCACGGGCGGCGTGATCGTCGACCTGGAAGACGCAGTCGCACCCGAGCGCAAGGCATCGGCGCGCGAAGGCCTTGCAGCGTCGTTCGCCGCGTTGCCCGAAGCGGATCGGCAGCGCCTGCTGGTGCGCATCAATGCCAGCGGCACGCCGTGGCACGACGACGACCGCAAGACCGCGGCTGCGCTTGTCGCGCAAGGCCTGATCGCAGGCGTGGTGCTGCCCAAGGCCGAGCGTGCCGGCGATCTGTTGCAACTGGCTGATGCCGTAGGTCCCAAGGGCTTGCTGGTGCCACTCATCGAATCGGCGGCGGGCCTCGCCGCGCTCGACGAAATCGCGGCGGCGCCGCAGGTGCTCCGGCTTGCGTTCGGCAATCTCGATTTCCAGGCCGACGTCGGCCTGGCCTGCGATGCGGACGAAGCCGAGCTGGTGCCCGTTCGCCTCGCACTGCTGCTGGCCACGCGCCGCGCCGGACTGCCAGCGCCCATCGACGGCGTGACCGCCGACTGGCGCGACGCACAACGCCTCGCCGCCGACACGGCCCGTGCGCGTCGCGGCGGCTTCGGCGCCAAGCTGTGCATCCACCCCGACCAGGTTGCCCCGGTGCATGCCGCGCTCGGCCCGAGCGCCGACGAGCTCGCATGGGCGCGCCGCGTGATCGAGGCGATCCGCTCCGCGGGCGGCGGCGTGGTGAGCCTCGATGGCCGCATGGTCGATGCGCCGGTGGTGCGCCTGGCCGAGCGCCTCGTCGCGCTCGATGCGCAATCGCCGCCGCCCTGATTCCGAACGAAGAAGACAGATCCGACAACCCTAGGAGACAAAGAAGTGAACCTGAAGAAGAACTGGAAAGCACGCACCCTGATCGCCGCATCGCTGGGCGCCTGCCTCATGGCCGCGCAATCGCCGGCCGCCGCACAGGCGCAATGGCCCGACAAGCCCATCACCATGGTCGTGCCGTACTCGGCCGGCGGCCCCACCGACGTGGTGGCGCGGATGCTGGCCATTCCCATGGGCAAGTCGCTCGGCCAGACGGTGATCGTGGAGAACACCGTGGGCGCGGGCGGCACCATCGCACCGGCGCGCGTGGCCAGGGCGGCACCCAACGGCTACACCATCCTCATCCACCATATGGGCATGGCCACCGCGCCCGCGCTCTACAAGAAGCTCAACTACGACCCGCTGAAGGACTTCGAGTACATCGGCCAGGTGCTCGACGTGCCGATGACGCTGCTCTCGCGCAAGGACTTTCCCGCCAGCACCTACCCCGAGCTGCTGGCCTACGTGAAGGCCAACAAGGACAAGGTCACGCTGGCGAACGCGGGCGTGGGCGCGGTGTCGCAGCTGTGCGGGCTGCTGTTCATGAACCAGATCGGCGTGCAGTTGACGACGGTGCCCTACAAGGGCGCGGGCCCGGCGCTCAACGACCTCATGGGCGGGCAGGTCGACCTTCTGTGCGACCAGACCACGCAGACCGCGCCGGTCATCAAGGACGGCAACCGCGTGAAGGTGTTCGGCGTGACCACGCCCAAGCGCCTGTCGAGCATGCCCAACATCCCGACGCTCGACGAGCAGGGCCTGAAGGGCTTCGACGTGCGCGTGTGGCACGGCGTGTACGCGCCCAAGGGCACGCCGCCGGCCGTGCTCGAGAAGCTGAACGTGGCCTTGCGCGCCGCGCTGCAGGACGACATGGTCAAGCACCGCCTGGCCGAACTCAGCTCGGAGATCGTGCCGCTGGACAAGCAGACCCCCGAGAGCCTGCGCACGCACCTGGCGGCGGAGGTGGAGAAATGGGGGAAGGTGATCCGCGCTGCGGGCGTGCAGGCGGACTGATTTCGTGCGCGTTCAGCCGTTCAGCGGGCGGCCGCTGCGCCCGCCGAGCGGCGGATGCCCGCGATCAGGTGCGACGCCAGCAGCGCGCCGGCTTCGGTCAAGGCCGCTGCGCGATGCAGGCGAATGCCCGCCAGCGGAAGCCGCGGCATCCCGTCTTCCTTCGATAGCGCGCGGAGCCCTTTGGGAAAGGTGCCGGCCTTGAACACGCTGACGGCCAGCCCTTGGGCCACCACGGCCTCGACCGCCGCGCTGCTGTGGCTGACGAACGCCAGCCGCCAGGGGCGGTGGGCCTTGTCCAGCGCCGCCATCGCCCATTCGCGGAAGAGGCACCCCGGGGGGTAGAGCGCGACGGACAGCGGCGCCTGCGCGTCGACCACGTGATCGTGCGCGGCCGCCCACACCGCCTGCTCTTGCCGAAGGAAGTCGCCGCCCCCCTGGCCTCGGGGATGCATGGCGATCACGAGGTCGAAATCTTCCCCCAGGCGCTCGGTCATCTTCGCGGTGAGCCCGGTCTCCATGCTCACGCGGATGCGTGGGTAGCGCTGCCCGAAGCTGGCCAGGAGCGGCGGCACGATGCTCGTGCCGTAGTCGTCCATGATGCCCAGCCGCACCTGCCCTTCGTTCTGGTGCTGGCGAATGCGGCCCACCGCTTCGTCGTGCAAGGCCAGGATGCGGTGCGCGTAGCCGAGCAGGGCCTCGCCGCTGGGCGTGAGCGCCACCTGCGAGGTGGTCCGGGCGAAGAGCGCGGTGCCCAGCAGTTCCTCGAGCCGCTTGACCTGCATGCTCACGGCCGACTGGGTCCGGTTGAGCTGCGCGGCCGCGCGGGTGAACGAGTGTTGCTCGGAGACGGTGACGAAGGTCTTCAGCAGTTCGGGGTCAAGCACGGCGTTGCTCATCGGGTTTGCTGATGAAGCTGATCATGTTTATTTGTTTGTTTTATCAACACCCGCTATTTAGCATCGTCCTTCGACATGACACAAGGATGCCGGTGAGCGCACTTCTTTCGGGTTTGCTGGCCGCGATCGTCTCCAGCGCCATGGGTGGCGCGGCGGTCGGCGCGACGCGCTTCGTCGCGGGTGCGATCGACCCCCTGGCATTGGGCTCGCTGCGCTTTGGCATCGGCTTCGTGCTGCTGCTGCCCCTGGCGATGCGCCGCCGGCAGAACTGGCCGCGGCCGCGGGCGATGCCCAGGGTGGTCGGTCTCGGGCTGCTGTTCTTCGCTGCGTTTCCGGTGCTGTTCAATCTGTCGCTGCACTTCACGACCGCGGCGCGCGGCGCGCTCGCACTGTCGACCTTGCCGCTGCTCACGATGGCGATCGCGGCGCTGCTTGGCGTGGAGCAGCTCACGGCGCGCAAATCGGCAGGGGTCCTCCTGGCGATGGGCGGGGTGGGCATGGCATTGGTCTCGGGCCTCGCGGCGGCGCCGGCCGGTGCGTGGCGCGGCGATCTCACGATGCTCGGGGCGGCGCTCTGCATGGCCTTCTACAGCGTCTGGTCGAGGCCGATGATCCGCGAGACCGGCCCCATACCGTTCACGCTGGTGGCGATGGGCAGCGGCGCCCTGTGCCTGGTCGCCGCAAGCGCATGGCGCGGCGGCTACGCACCGATGGCGTCGTTCGACAGCGGGCAGTGGCTGGCCATCGCCTACCTGGGCGTATTCGGTGGCGCGGTCGTCTTCTTCCTGTGGTCGTACGCACTCGCCAGGACCACGCCCACGCTCGTGGCGCTGTCGGTCACCGTCAACCCGATCGCCGCCGCCTTCGCGGGGTGGGCGCTGATGAACGAGCCGGTGCGCTGGAGCCTCGTCGCCGGGTTGCTGATGGTGTTTGCGGGCATCGCGATATCGAGCACCTCACGGCGCGCGGCATAGAACCGTTGGCGGAATCAGGCGGGGTTGTCTTGCGTCTGCAGCGTCTGGTCGAACAGCGCAAGGAGTTGCCGCGCGAACACCTCCATGTTCGCCGGACGGTCGGTGGTTCCGTTCTCGATGGTCCGGCTCACGGTGACAGCGCCTGCGACTGCCAGGCACACGTGCCCCGGCGCATCGCCATAGGGGCTGCCCGAAGGCCCGGCCGCGCCGCTCTCGCAGATGCCCCAGGTCGCGCGATGGCTCTCGCGGATGCGGGCCGCGATGAACCGGGCGTAGGGCTCGGTTTCTCCGCGCATGTCGCCGATGTCTTCACGCGTGAGGCCCAGCAGTGCCTTGCCGGCGCGCCGCGAATAGACGACCGCGCCGCCGAGGAAGAAAGCCGAGGCGCCGGGAATCGCGAGCAGGGCGGCCGAGACGAGCCCGCCCGCCGAAGACTCCGCGACCGCCACCGTCTGGCGCCGTTCGCGCAGCGTCGCGCCGACGCGGGCGGCGAGCACGGCGAGCGGCTCCAGTTCGGTCGAGGGTGCGGCGCTCACGGCGTCTTTCGCAGCGTGCCGCCCGGCTGGCGCACATACGCCGGCGCGCGCTCGTGGCTCGCCGTGCTGCCGTAGACCGTGTCCGCCGGGTAGTACTCGGCCTGCAGCTGCACCTTGGCCGCGGCTTCCTCGCCGGCGGTGTGGGCGATGAAGGCGAGCATCAGGTCGGTGCCGGCCGAGACGCCCGCCGAGGTCCACACGTCGCCATCCTGCACGAAGCGCTGCTCGACCACCTTCACGTCGCCGAGTGCGCGCAGGCGATCGAGCGAACCCCAGTGCGTGGTCGCGGTCTTGCCCGAGAGCAGGCCCGCCGCATGCAGCACGAAGGCGCCGGTGCATACCGAGAGCAACGCCTTGCAGCCCGGTGCCTGCGCGGCGAGGAACTGCACCATCGCGGGGTTGTCGACCTCGCGCCGCGTGCCCATGCCGCCGGGCACGAGCAGGTAGTCCAGCGGCGGACAGTCGGCGAACGACGCGTGCGGATTGATCGACAGGCCCTTGGCGCAGACCACCGGCTCGCGCTTCTCGGCAACGATGAGGCACTGCTGCGGGCCCGCCGCGAGCTTGCTCCACATGGTGAGCATTTCCCAGGGCCCGACGAAGTCGAGTTCCTCGACGTCGGGGAATACGATGATCCCGAAATTCATACTTTCGAACTCCTTGGCTGCCTGGCCGCTGCAAGAGCGTACAGACCTGAGCATATAGGTTGCACCCGCGCATCGCACCGTGACAGCTGGTTGCAAGCTTGGCTCAGTGTTTTCCTCAGAGGTCGGTGGCCTGAAAATGGCTAGAGTGAAGGCGGCCGTTCAGGCTTTTGCTAAGCACACATCAAGGAAATTTCATGAGCAAGAAAGTTGCATATGTCACCGGAGGCATGGGTGGCATCGGAACAGCCATCTGCCAACGTCTGCACAGGGACGGATTCACCGTGGTCGCCGGTTGCGGCCCTACGCGCGACCACGCCAAGTGGCTCGCCGAACAGAAAGCCGAAGGCTTCGAGTTCCACGCCTCCGTCGGCAATGTCGGCGACTGGCAATCCACCGTCGAGGCCTTCTCCGCCGCCAAGGCAGCGCATGGCGCCATCGACGTGCTGGTGAACAACGCGGGCATCACGCGCGACCGCATGTTCCTCAAGATGACGCCCGAGGACTGGAGCGCGGTCATCGAGACCAACCTGAACAGCATGTTCAACGTCACCAAGCAGGTGGTGGGCGACATGGTGGAAAAGGGCTGGGGCCGCATCATCAATATCAGCTCGGTGAACGGTGCCAAGGGCCAGGCGGGCCAGACCAACTATTCGGCCGCCAAGGCCGGCATGCACGGCTTCACGATGGCGCTGGCGCAGGAGCTGGCCAACAAGGGCGTGACGGTCAACACCGTGAGCCCGGGCTACATCGGCACCGACATGGTCAAGGCCATCCGCCAGGAAGTGCTCGACAAGATCGTGGCCACCATCCCGGTCAAGCGCCTGGGCGAGCCCAGCGAGATCGCCTCGATCATCTCGTGGCTCGCAACGGACGAAGGCGGCTACTCCACGGGGGCCGACTTCTCGGTCAACGGCGGCCTGCACATGCACTGAGCATGCTGACCGCGACCTGATCGAAAAACCCGCTTCGGCGGGTTTTTTCATTGGACAAATGTGGCTTCTACGAATGGAAAACACCTGATCCCGGCCTACAGTTCCCAACCCTTCCGGAGGCAAGTCATGGAACACACAACAAACACACCCGCCAAGAAGCTCCCGCTCTACCGCTCCCTCTACGTGCAGGTGATCACCGCGGTGATCATCGGCGTGCTGCTGGGCTACTTCTATCCCTCCACCGGCGAGGCGATGAAGCCCCTGGGCGACGGCTTCATCAAGCTCATCAAGATGATCATCGCGCCGATCATCTTCTGCACGGTGGTGGTGGGCATCGCCGGCATGGAAGACATGAAGAAGGTCGGCAAGACCGGGGGCCTGGCGCTCCTGTACTTCGAGGTCGTGAGCTCCATCGCACTGGTGGTGGGCCTCGTGCTGGTCAACGTGCTCAAGCCCGGCGTGGGCATGAACATCGACCCGACCACGCTGGACACCAAGGCCATCGCCGCCTACACCGGCCCGGGCAAGATGACCGGCACGGTCGACTTCATCCTCAACATCATCCCCAACACCCTCGTGGACGCCTTCGCCAAGGGCGAGATCCTGCAGGTGCTGCTGATCGCGGTGCTGTTCGGCTTTGCGCTGCACCGGTTCGGCGGCCGCGGCACGCTGGTGTTCGACGTGATCGAGAAGGGCTCGCACGTGCTCTTCGGCATCGTCAACTACATCATGAAGCTCGCGCCCATCGGCGCCTTCGGCGCGATGGCCTTCACCATCGGCAAGTACGGCGTGGGCAGCCTGTTCTCGCTGGGCAAGCTGATGGGCACGTTCTATCTCACGTGCCTCTTGTTCATCTTCGTGGTGCTCGGGCTCATTGCGCGCTTCCACGGGTTCAGCATCTGGAAATTCATCAAGTACATCAAGGAAGAACTCTTGATCGTGCTGGGCACGTCGTCCAGCGAATCGGTGCTGCCCCGCATGATGGAAAAGATGGAGAACCTGGGCGCGAACAAGACCTGCGTGGGCCTGGTGATCCCGACCGGCTACTCGTTCAACCTGGACGGCACCTCCATCTACCTCACGATGGCGGCGGTGTTCATCGCGCAGGCCACCAACACGCCGATGACGCTGGTGCAGGAGATCACGCTGCTCGCGGTGCTGCTGCTCACCTCCAAGGGCGCGGCGGGCGTCACGGGCAGCGGCTTCATCGTGCTGGCCGCCACGCTGTCGGCGGTGGGCCATGTGCCGGTGGCGGGCCTTGCGCTCATCCTGGGCATCGACCGCTTCATGTCGGAAGCGCGCGCGCTGACCAACCTGATCGGCAACGGCGTGGCGACCATCGTCGTGGCCAAGTGGACCAACGAGCTGGACACCGAGCGGCTGCAGGCGGGCCTGAACAACGAGAGCTGGGTCGAGTCCCAGGAGCCCGAAGTGCTCGAAGGCGGCCGCGACAGCAAGATGGTCGGCTGACCGACCACGGGCACCCCCACGGCGTGCCCGAGTGCGCAGGGCATCGGGTGTCCCCCGCAGCGAAATCAAGGAGGAGGGCGAAGCCCGGGGGACATTCGCGGAGGGGGACACCCGGTGGCCTGTGCACCCGCCCTGAATGCCCCTCCCTGAACACCCCTCCCGCAACGCCCTTCAAGAAGGCCGTGTGAAATAAAAGGGCACGCATCGTTCCTGCAAAATGCAGCGATGCCGCACAGCGTCTCCCTCATCAACACCATCGCCGCCGGCCTCGGCCTCGCGCTGGTGTTCGGTTTCCTGGCGGCCAAGCTGCGGTTGCCGGCCCTCGTGGGGTACCTTCTCGCGGGCGTGATCATCGGCCCCTTCACCCCCGGCTTCGTGGCCGATGCAAGCATTGCCGCGCAGCTCGCCGAAATCGGCGTCATGTTGCTGATGTTCGGCGTCGGCCTCCACTTTTCCCTCGACGACCTTTTGGCCGTGCGCAAGATCGCGCTGCCCGGCGCTCTGGCGCAGATCGCCGTGGCCACGCTGCTCGGCGGCGGCCTGGCGCTCTGGTGGGGCTGGAGCCCCGGCGCCGCGCTGGTGTTCGGCCTGGCGCTCTCGGTGGCCAGCACGGTCGTGCTGCTGCGCGCGCTCGAGAGCCTGGGCATCCTCGACTCGTTCACCGGCCGCATCGCCATCGGCTGGCTCGTCGTCGAAGATCTGGCCATGGTGCTCGTGCTGGTGCTCATGCCGCCGCTGGCCGGCGCGCTCGGCGGCACCCCCGACAACGGCGGCGGCCCCGCCGATCCGCTGTGGCAGACCCTGGGCCTCACGCTGCTGCAGGTCGGCGGCTTCGTCGCGCTGATGCTCGTGGTGGGCCGGCGCGTGTTCCCCTGGATCCTCTGGCAGGTCACGCGCACCGGTTCCCGCGAGCTCTTCACGCTGTGCGTGGTGGCCGCCGCCGTGAGCATCGCCTTCGCCTCGGCGGCGCTCTTCGGCGTGTCGTTCGCGCTCGGCGCCTTCTTTGCCGGCATGGTCATGCGCGAGTCGCAGTTCAGCCACCGCGCGGCGCAGGAATCGCTGCCGCTGCGCGATGCGTTCGCGGTGCTGTTCTTCGTGTCGGTGGGCATGCTGTTCGACCCCTCGGTGCTGATCGATCGCCCGCTGCAGGTGCTCGCGGTCGTGCTGGTGATCGTGCTGGGCAAGTCGCTCGCGGCCTGCGCGCTGGTGCTGGTGTTCCGCTACCCGCTGGCCACGGCGCTCACGGTGAGCGCGAGCCTCGCGCAGATCGGCGAGTTCTCGTTCATCCTCGCGGGCCTGGGCGTCTCGCTCGGTCTGCTGCCGGTCGAGGGGCAGAGCCTCGTGCTCGCGGGCGCGCTCATTTCCATTGCCACCAATCCGCTGTGGTTCAGCCTCATCGCGCCGCTGCAGAAATGGCTGCATGCCCATTCCTCGTTCGCGCGCGGGCTCGAATCGCGCACCGATCCGCTGGCCGAATTGCCGATGAGCACCGAGGCGCGCTACCTCTCGCGCCAGGTGGTGCTGGTCGGCTACGGGCGCGTGGGGCGCCGCATCGCGGCCGAGCTCGAAGCGAACGACATTCCCTACGTGGTGGCCGAGCAGAACCGCGAGCTGGTCGAGAAGTTGCGCGAGGCCGGCGTCGCCGCCGTCTGGGGCGATGCGGCGGACCCGGCGGTGCTGATCCAGGCGCACATCGCGCGCGCCCGCGTGCTGGTGGTGGCCACGCCCGATACCCTGAACGTGCGCCAGATGATCGAGACCGCGCGCACGCTCAACCCGTCGATCCAGACCGTGATCCGCAGCCACAACGAGCAGGAAGCCAAGCTGCTCACCCAGGAAGCGTCGGTCACCGTGTTCCTCGGCGAGCACGAACTCGCCCAGGCCATGGCGCGCGACGTGGTGCAGCGCGCGGTGTCGATGGCCGTGCCGGCTTGAGCGCCGAAGGATCCGCTACCCGTTCAGAGGTCTTCGATGACCAGCGTGCGGTAGCGCTGCGCGATGGAGTAAGGGACGGTACGAACCAGTTCCATCAGGCGGTTGGCCGCCTCTTCGTTCTGGGTCTTGATCAGGAGGCCCGTGTGGCCTTCGCGCGCGAGCTTGGTGTAGGCGCGCACCGTGGCGCCCTCGGTGCCCGCGGAGGGCAGGGGGTTGTCGGCGTCGCTCACGGTGGGCGAGATTTCCGCCAGCACCGTGGCCGCAGGAAGAAGGTAGACCTCGTCGCCGCTCACGCCGCTTTCGATCAACCGGTGGCCGATGCGGTCGGCGTCCTCCGCGCTCGGGAACATCACCATCGAATAGCCGGTCGGATAGAACGCGCCGCCGATGCTCGCCCGCATGTTGGATTCAAGGGTGAAGTGCTTCATGTTGCCTCCTGGTTTTGATGAAGGTGCCTGAAACAACCTTAGTTCCCACCCCGCGCAAGCTCTGTAGGAGAAGCCCGGAAGCTCCGGAAGCTGTCAACCGCGCTGTTGTCCCAGTCATTGACAGAAATACGCTGCCATGAAACGCATCCCCATGCCCCTTCCCCGCAACATCGCGCTGACCGTCCACGAGTTGGAGGTCGGCGAGTTCTATTGGGTGCTGATGGAAGAAACCGTGGACGGCACCGGCGCAGATGCGACCGGCGACCAGCGCCACGTCTACGTGCCGCTGGAGGCGGCCCATGACCCCTACGCCAGCTACTCGAACGCACTGGTGGCCGGCGTCGCGGTGATGCGGCGGCTGTTCGGCACCGAAGGCAAACCCGCCTGAGACGCATCGAGCGGCGGTCGCGGTCCTCGCGCCGAGGCCGCTCCCTATAATTCCGCCGGTCGGGTTGTAAGCTTTTCTTAGCAAGACCACCCACACGGTTCGAAGGTGCCCCGCATGCCATTCAGTGGCCTGGGGGTTAAACGGGAAGCAGGTGCGCTGCGTCTTCACGGACGCATCCATTCCTGCGCTGCCCCCGCAACGGTCAGCGGATCTGGAAAACCTCGCGTCGATGCCCCCTGCGGCATCGGCAGCCACTGCGCTTCGGCGTGGGAAGGCGAGGGTTTCGGCTCCGATGCGCACGCACAGTGCCATCGAAGCGCTCCGCAAGCCCGGATACCGGCCTTCGCAACCGCCATCGGACGCTGCGGGAGTGCGGGTCCGGGCATGCCGCTTCGCCCCTCGCGCGACCGGCC
The DNA here is from genome assembly GCF_979257995.1 of Variovorax sp. AC194. NCBI lineage: Bacteria > Pseudomonadati > Pseudomonadota > Betaproteobacteria > Burkholderiales > Comamonadaceae > Variovorax > Variovorax sp. AC194. The sequence goes on from NZ_OZ409823.1 coordinate 2,824,388, forward strand.
CGCCCGCTAGCCGCCTCCCTCGACGTCCTCATTCGGTCAGGAGCCTGCGGGGACGCAGGTCGCGAGGAGAAGTCACATGGGTCAAGCATCGCCGGCGCGCGATCGCACGGACGCGCCGCTGCAATGGGCACGCCTTTCGGGTCTTTCATTGGGGTTGAGCCTGGCTTTCGCGCCAGGCGGCGCCCTGGCGCAATCGGGTGAGGCAGCGGGCGACAGCCGCAGCAACAGCGGTCTCGCGCCGGTGCAGGTCGAGGCCAGCCGCCGCTCGCCGCTGGCCATCGACGAGCCCTCGCACACCGGCAGCCGCCTGGGCCTCACACCGTTGGAAACCCCCGCGAGCATCGAGGTGCTGACCGGCGACACCATCCGCGCGCGCGGCGACGTCTCGGTGATCGATGCCGTCACCCGCGCCACCGGCATCACCGGCTCGCCCGGCCCCGGCAACGGCGGCACGGCGCTGGCGGCACGCGGCTTCAGCGGCCACGGCTCGGTGATGCAGCTGTTCGACGGCACGCGCCTCTACGCGGGCGCGGGCACCGTCACCTTCCCGTTCGACACCTGGTCGGTCGACCGCATCGAGGTGCTGCGCGGCGCCGCCTCGGTGATGTTCGGCGAGGGCGCCATCGGCGGCGCGATCAACGTGGTGCCCAAGAAGCCCACGCGCGGCCCGATCCAGAACGAGGCGCTCGTCACCGCCGGCTCCGACGCCACGCGCCAGGTCGCCTTCGGCAGCGGCGGCGCCATCAACGACATGCTCTCCTACCGCTTCGACATCAGCCACCGCAAGACCGACGGCTTCATGGTGCGCGGCGATGCCGAGAGCCTGGCCGTGGGCGGCGCGGTGCGGCTGGATGTGTCGCCGCAGCTGCAGTTCACGCTCTCGCACGACGAGGGCCGCCAGTCGCCGCAGCGCTACTACGGCGTGCCGCTCATCAACGGCCGCGTGAGCAGCCTCAGCCGCGAGCAGAACTACAACCCCGACGACGCCGAGATCAAGTACCGCGACCGCTGGACCCGCTTCGATGCGCAGTGGATGCCCAGCGACGCCGTCACCGTGCGCAATCAGCTCTACCGCCTGGACAGCAAGCGCCACTGGCGCAACAGCGAGACCTACACCTACAACGCCACCACGCGCCGCGTGACGCGCGGCGATTACCTGGAAATCGGCCACGACCAGGAGCAGACCGGCAACCGCACCGACGCCACCTTCAGGCATTCGCTCTTCGGCATGAAGAACCAGGTGCTGGTGGGCTTCGACGCCAACCGCATCGACTTCCTGCACACCAACGACTCGCCCTACGGCGGCCGCTCGGTGGTGGACCCCTTCGTCTTCAACCCCGGCGTCTACACCTCGCCGGTGGCCTACACGCCGCGCTACAAGACCAGGACCAGCACCTACGCCTTCTTCGCCGAAGACAAGCTGGCCTTCAACGAGCAATGGTCCGTGGTCGGGAGCCTGCGCTGGGACCACGCGAAGATCGCGCGCACCGACCTGCAGAGCGCGGCCAACAACTTCCAGAAGACCTTCGTCTACGGCACGGGGCGCCTGGGCGTGGTGTACGCGCCCGATGCGTCGCAGTCGTTCTACGCGCAGGTGGCGCGCGCGGCCGACCCGCTGGGCTCGCTGGTCACCACCTCGGCCTCGCAGGCCACCTTTGACCTCAGCACCGGCAAGCAGGTCGAGGTCGGCTACAAGCGCCAGCTGGCCGATGGCCGCGGCGCCTGGACCGTGGCCGCCTACCGCATCGAGAAGAAAAAGCTGCTCTCGCGCGACGCCAACGACCCGACCGTCACGCAGCAGATCGGCCAGCAGTCCTCCGAAGGCATCGAGGCCACGCTCGACCTGGCGCTCACCTCCACGCTCCGGCTCGAGGCCAACGTGGCCAAGCTGCGCGCGCGCTACGACGACTTCAACGAGGCCTCGGGCCGCACGCTCATCTCGCGCGCCGGCAACACGCCGGCCGGCGTGCCCGAGGAGGCCGCCAACCTCTGGCTCAACTGGCGCTTCATGCCGCAGTGGGAGGCCGAGTTCGGCGTGCGCTACGTCGGCCCGCGCCAGGTCGATGCGGCCAACTCGCGCAAGATCGGCTCCTACACCGTGGCCGACGCAGGCGTGAGCTGGCAGGCGAGCCCGTCGCTCAAGCTCGCGTTCCGGGCCTACAACCTGGCCAACCGCACCTACCCGGTGTCGTTCTCGAACAGCGGCAACCAGTGGCTGCTGGGCCGGCCGCGATCGTTCGAGCTGTCGGCGCTGGTGAACTTCTGATGAACTTTCGATCGGTCCGCGCATGACCTCCGCATGGCGCCGCGCCTGGCCCCGCATCCGCCACTGGCTCTACTGGACGCACCGGTGGCTGGGCATCGGCGGGTGCCTCCTGTTCGTCATGTGGTTCGTCTCGGGCGTGGTGATGATGTACGTGGGGTATCCCAACCTCACGGACGAGGAGCGCCTGGCCGGCCTTCGCCCGGTGCGCTTCGAGGAGGCGGTGGTCGCACCATCCGCCGCGCTCGGTGCGTTGCCCGAGGCGCTGCGCGCGCAGCCGCCGCGGCGCATGGCGCTGGAGACGCAGGGCGGCGCCGATCCGCAGCCCGTGTGGCGCATCGTCGATGCGCGCGGCGGGCGGCATGCGGTGTCCGCGCGCGACGGCCGCGTGCTTGGGCCGGTCGATGCCGCGCGGGCCGAGGCCATCGCCCGCGACTTCTCGGGCCAGCCCGGCGCGCGCTGGGCCGAGACGCTGGAGCGCGACCAGTGGACCGTGCCGCAGGGCCTCGACCCGCTGCGCCCGCTGCACCGCGTCGAGGTCGGCGACGCGGCCGGCACCGAGCTCTACGTGTCCTCGCGCACCGGCGAAGTGGCGCGCGACACCCACCGTGCCGAGCGCTTGTGGAACTGGCTGGGCTCCGTGCCGCACTGGATCTACTTCACGCCGCTGCGCGCCGACCCGCCGCTGTGGCACGACGTGGTGGTGTGGCTCTCGGCCGCCTGCATCGTCTCGGCGGTGACGGGCATCGTCATCGGCATCCTGCGCATCCGGCTGCGACGGCGGTTTCGCAACGGTGCGGTCACGCCGTACACGGGGTGGATGGCCTGGCACCACATCGCGGGCCTCATCGGCGGCTTCTTCGTGCTGACCTGGATCGTGAGCGGATGGCTCTCGATGAACCCCAACAAATGGTTCGAGCGCAACCGCGGCGACGCGACCGCGATGGCCAGCTACACGGGCGCCGGGTCGTCGCCTTTCCCCTGGCCGCCGATGCAACTGCCGGCAGGCGAGGGCGCCGCCGCGCCGCGCGAAGCACTGCCGATGTGGTTCGACGGCCGCCCGCTGCTGCAATTGCGCGATGCAGAGGCCCGCGTGCGCGTGGTCGACGCCGCCACGGGCGCTCCCGCATCCATCGCCCGCGACGACATCGTGCGCGCCGCCGCGCGCCTTCGCCCCGGGGCCGGCGTGACGCAGGCCACGCTGCAGACGCGCGAAGACTTCCACTGGTACGGCCACCACCGCGAGCGCACCGTGCCCATCTGGCGCCTCGAATTCGACGACGCCGCGCGCAGCTGGATCTACATCGACCCGTCCAGCGGCCAGGTCGCCGGCAGCAACGACAGCAATTCGCGCCTGCGCCGCTGGCTCTTCAACGCCGCGCACAGCCTCGATTTTCCGTGGCTCATCCACCACCGCCCCGCCTGGGACATCGTCGTGTGGCTGCTGTCGATCGTCGGCACGGTCGCCTCGGCCAGCGGCGTGGTGATCGGCTGGCGGCGGCTGCGGCGCAAGCCCAGGGCGCCGGCCGTGTCCGGAGCGTCGCGCGCGCTCCAGCGTTCATGACGGCGCTTGCGTGATCCATCCCATCCACCAACAATCAACTTTCGCACTGCGGTGCACTACAGGAGGTGCTCGATGCACATCGAACCAGGTCTCGTCGACGGATCCAAGATTTTCCTCAGCTACGCGACGGCAGCCGCCGCGCTGGCCTACACAGGCAAGGTGGCCTTCGACACCCTCGTGAAGGACGGCCCCGCCGCCCTGGCGCTGCGCTCGGCGATCGCCGTGGCGCTGGTGTTCTGCTTCTTCGAGGTGCTGCCGCACCACCCGGTGGGCGTGTCGGAGGTGCACCTGATCCTCGGCACCACGCTGCTGCTGGTGTTCGGGCTCGCGCCCGCGGCCATCGGCCTGGCGGGCGGGCTGCTCATCCAGGGCCTGTTCTTCGAGCCGCAGGACATCCCGCAGTTCGGCATGAACGTCACCACCTTGCTGGTGCCCCTGTTCGCGACGGCGGCGCTTGCGCGGCGCATCATTCCCGAGAACGTGGCCTATGTGGACCTGAGCTACCAGCAGGCCTTCAAGCTGTCGGTGGCCTACCAGGGCGGCATCGTGGTGTGGGTCGGCTTCTGGGCGCTCTACGGACGCGGCACGGGCCTGGAGAACCTCGGCCAGATCGCCAGCTTCGGCGCGGCCTACATGACCGTCGTGCTGGTCGAGCCGCTGGTCGACCTGGGCGTGCTGGCCGCGGCCAAGGGCTGGCGCCGACTGCAAGGCACCGTCTTCGTCGAGCGCCGCCTGTACGGCGGCGTCTGAGCCGAATCCATCGCACGCGCGCCGCAGTCCGCTTGCGGCGGGCCGTAGCGTGCCGCCCCTTCTCTTCGCGCTCCGGCGCCTGAAAACCTCCATTCCATGACACAGAGCAACGCCAAGATTCCCGTCACCATCGTCACCGGCTTCCTCGGCAGCGGCAAGACCACGCTGCTGCGCCACATCCTCGGGAACGCCGAGGGCCGCCGCATCGCGGTGATCGTCAACGAGTTCGGCGAGCTCGGCATCGACGGCGAGATCCTCCGCGGCTGCGGCATCGGCTGCGACGACGAAGGCAACGAGCGCGAAGGCGCGCTGTACGAGCTGGCCAACGGCTGCGTGTGCTGCACCGTGCAGGAAGAGTTCCTGCCCGTGATGCTGCAGCTGGCCGAGCGCCGCGGCGACATCGACGCGGTGATCATCGAGACCTCGGGCCTGGCGCTGCCCAAGCCGCTGGTGCAGGCCTTCCAGTGGCCGGACATCGCCAACATCTTCACCGTCGATTCGGTGGTCACCGTGGTCGACGGCCCGGCCGCCGCCTCGGGCCAGTTCGCCCAGAACCCCGAAGCCGTCGACGAAGCGCGCCGCGCCGACCCCAACCTGGACCATGAATCGCCGCTGCACGAGCTCTTCGAAGACCAGCTCTCGGCCGCCGATCTCGTGGTGCTCAACAAGACCGACCTGATGGACGACGCCATGCGCGCGCAGGTCGAGGCGCTGGTGCGCGAAGAGCTGCCGCCCGAGGTGAAGATCGTCGCCGCGAGCGAAGGCAAGCTGCCGCTCGCGCTGCTGCTGGGCCAGGGCCGCGCGGCCGAGACCACGATCCACCTGCGCGAGAGCCACCACGACCACGAAGAAGACCACGACCACGACGAGTTCGACTCGCTCGTGATCGAGCTGCCGCCGGTGGACCGCGACGTTCTCCTGGCCGCGCTCGCCGCGCTGGTCGAGCAGCACACCATCTACCGCGTGAAGGGCTTCGTCGCGATTCCGGGCAAGCCGATGCGTTTGCTGGTGCAGGGCGTGGGCCGCCGCTTCGACCACCACTTCGACCGCCGCTGGCGCGACGACGAGGCGCAGCGCACGCGCCTCGTGTTCATCGGCGAAGACCTGGACGAAGCGGCACTGCGCAAGGCGCTCGAAGGCGTGGCCGCCGTGCCCGCCTGACGGCCTGACCGCATGCACCTGCTGAGCACCCAGCCCGGACGCTTCGTCGAAGACGACAGCGTCGTCACCCGGCTCGACCAGACGCCGGGCGACATCGTGGTGCTCAGTTCGGCCGACACCACGCTCGCGCTGCTGGCCGCCGCGCGCACCGCGCTGGCGGCCACCGATCCCGGCTACCCGTCGCTGCGGCTGGCCAACCTCATGTACCTGCGGCAGCCCGCCTCGCTCGACCTGTACGTCGATGAGGTGCTGCAGCACGCGCGCGTGGTGGTGGTCGATCACCTGGGTGCCGAATCGGCCTGGGCCTACGGGCTGCAGCAGCTCGAAAAGCTCGCCAAACGCAAGGGCCAGCAGCTCGCAATGTTCTCGGGCGACCTGCAGGAAGACGAAGACCTGCTCGCGCGCAGCACCGTGCCGCGCGCGGTGAGCCGCCAGCTCTGGCAGTACACGCGCGCGGGCGGCGCGGGCAATGCGATGCAGTTCCTGCGCGCGGTGGCCTTCCACGGCCTCGGCCATGGCGAGGCGCCGCTGCCGCCGCGCAGCCTGCCGCAGGTCGCGCTGCATGTGCCGCGCGGCATCGATGCGGCACACACCGTCGCCGGCATCGACGACCTGCGCGCCGGGTGGCACGCGGATGCGCCGGTGGTGGCGCTGGTGTTCTACCGCTCGCACCTGCTGTCGGGCAACACGGCGGCGTTCGATGCGCTCGCGGCCGCGCTGCATGCCGAAGGATTGAACCCGCTGCCGGTCGCGCTCGATTCGCTCAAAGACCCGCTGTGCCTCTCCGCATTCCGGGGCCTTTGCAGCGAACACGACGTGCAGCTCGTGCTCAACACCACCGCCTTCGCCGCGCTCGGGCAGGGCGCGCAGGACGACGCGGGCGAGGCCATTGCATTGGCTGGCGATGCCCCGGTGCTGCAGGTGATCGTGAGCGGCGGCAACCGCGAAGACTGGCTGGCCGACAGGCAGGGCCTGCGCCCGCGCGACATCGCGATGCAGATCGCCTTGCCCGAGATGGACGGCCGCATCATCACGCGCGCCGTGAGCTTCAAGGGTTTGTCGCACCGCTGCGAACTCACGCAGACCGAGGTGGTGAGCTACCAGCCCGAGCCGGACCGCATCGCCTTCGTCGCCGAGCTGGCGCGGCGCTGGTGCAGATTGCGCAGCCTTCCTGCGGCTGACAAGCGCGTCGCGCTGATCCTCGCGAACTACCCCGGCAGCGAAGGCCGCATCGGCAGCGGCGTGGGGCTCGACACGCCGGCCTCGGTGATCGCCATTCTTCGTGCGATGCAGGCCGAGGGCTACGTGCTCGGCGATGCGATTCCGGCCGATGGCGATGCGCTGATGCGGACGCTGCAGCAGGGCATCGCGAACGATCCGGCCCAATGGTCCGCGCGCCCCGCCTGGCAGAGCTACGCGCTCGCCGACTACCGCGCGCGGCTCGCGGCCCTGCCCGAAGGCATGGCCGAAGCCATCGACGCGCGCTGGGGCACACCCGAGCAGGACCCGATGCTGCGGCAAGGCCGCTTCATGATCGCCGGCCTGCGGCTGGGCCGCGTGTTCGTCGGCATCCAGCCCGCACGCGCACTCGGCAACTTGGGCGCGGGGGATTACGGGAGCTACCACGACGCCGAACTCGTGCCGCCGCACAGCTACCTCGCGTTCTATTTCTGGCTGCGCGACGTGTTCGCGATCGACGCGGTCGTGCACGTGGGCAAGCACGGCAACCTCGAATGGCTGCCGGGCAAGAGCATCGCGCTCGCGCAGACCTGCTGGCCCGACGCGATCCTCGGGCCGCTGCCCAACGTCTACCCCTTCATCGTCAACGACCCGGGCGAGGGCGCGCAGGCCAAGCGCCGCACGCAGGCGGTGATCGTCGACCACCTGATGCCGCCGCTCACGCGCGCCGAGAACCACGGCCCGCTGCAGGACCTGGAGCGCCAGGTCGACGAGTACTACGACGCGCTGCTGGTCGACGCGCGCCGCGCCAAGGTGCTGCGCGCGCAGATCCTCGCGGCCGTGCGGGCGCAGCACCTGGTCGAGGAGCTGGGCATGCCGGGCGCGCAAGACGATGCGGTGCTCGCGCGCGTCGATGCGTATCTGTGCGAGCTCAAGGAAACGCAGATCCGCGACGGGCTGCATGTGTTCGGCGCGTCGCCCGAGGCGCGGCTGCGGCGCGACACGCTGCTCGCGCTCGCGCGCTATCCGTCCGCCGATGGCACGGGTGCGAACGCCGGGCTGTTGGGCGCGCTGGCGCAAGACCTGCTGCCGGGCGAAGCCTTCGACCCGCTGGACATCGACGCGGCCAAACCGTGGCAGGGCGCGCGTCCGGCGTTGCTGCAATCGGTGAGCGCTGATGCGTGGCGGCATCACGGCGACACGCGCGAGCGGCTGGAGTTGCTGGCGCAGCAGTTGCTGGAAGCAAACGCCTGCCCGCCCGACATGCCGCACACAGCGGCCGTGATGGGCCGCATCGAGCGAAGCCTTGCGCCCGCACTGGACGCTTGCGGCACGCAGGAACTGCATCAGCTTTCACGCGCGCTGCAAGGCCGCTTCGTGCCTCCGGGCCCGAGCGGTTCGCCTTCGCGCGGCCGGCCCGACGTGCTGCCCACCGGCCGCAACTTCTACGCGGTCGATACGCGCGCCATCCCCACGCCCACCGCCTGGATGCTCGGCCTCAAGTCCGCCGCGCAGCTGGTCGAGCGCCACCTGCAGGAGCACGGCGACTACCCCGTGGCGCTGGGCCTTTCGGTCTGGGGCACGGCCACGATGCGCACCGGCGGCGACGATCTCGCGCAGGCCTTCGCGCTGATCGGCGTGCGGCCCAAGTGGGCGCCGGGCAGCCAGCGCGTGGTCGACTTCGAGGTGCTGCCCACGGTCGGCCTCGGGCGTCCGCGCATCGACGTGACGCTGCGCATCTCGGGGTTCTTTCGCGATGCCTTTCCCAACGCGGTGCAGATGTTCGACGCCGCGGTGCAGGCCGTCGCATCGCAGGAAGACGAAGACGCCGAGCGCAACCCGATCCGCGCGCGCATCCTGCGCGAAGCCGCCGCGCTCGAAGCAGAAGGCGCGACCGCCGAAGACGCGCGCACGCAAGCCGGCTGGCGCGTGTTCGGCTCCGCGCCGGGCAGCTACGGCTCGGGCTTGCAGCCGCTCTTCGACCACGGCGACTGGCAGACCGACGACGACCTCTCCAGTGCCTACGTCGGCGGCAGCGCCCACGCCTACGGCCAGGGCAGCGACGGCGTGCCCGCGGCCGATGCGCTGGTGCGGCGCCTGCGCGCGATGAACGTCGTGCTGCAGAACCAGGACAGCCGCGAACACGACCTGCTCGACTCCAACGACTACTACCAGTTCCAGGGCGGCATGGCCGCCGCCGTGCGCCACCTGAGCGGCCAACAACCCGCGATGTACCACGGCGACCACGGCAACCCGCAGGCGCCGCGCGTGCGCACGCTGAAGGAAGAAATCAGCCGCGTGATCCGCGCGCGCGTGGTCAACCCCAAGTGGATCGATGGCGTCAAGCGCCACGGCTACAAGGGCGCCTTCGAGATGGCCGCGACGGTGGACTACCTCTTCGGCTTCGACGCCACCGCGCGCGTGGTCGGCGACCATCAGTACGCGATGGTGGCCGATGCCTACGTGCTCGATGCCGCCACGCGCGACTTCGTCAATGAACACAATCCGCGCGCGCTGCACGACATGTTGAGCCGCCTGCTCGAAGCCATGCAGCGCGGCCTCTGGCAGTCGCCCGGCGACTATCAGGCCCAACTCGAAAACCTGCTGCTCGACCACGAGCAGCAGATGGAAGGAACGCTCCCATGACCACTGCCGCGCCCATGCCGGTGCCCTTTCCCTTCGCCGCGATCGCGGGCCAGCCGCAGTTGCGCCAGGCGCTGCTGCTGGCCGCGGTCGATCCGGGCCTGGGCGGCGTGCTGATCGAAGGTCCGCGCGGCACGGCCAAGACCACGGCCGCGCGCGCGCTGGCCGAGCTGCTGCCGGGCGCGCCCTTCGTCACGCTGCCGCTGGGCGCGAGCCTCGAAAGCCTCGTGGGCACGCTCGATCTCGGGCAGGCGCTCGCGGGCCATGCGCTCAAGTTCGCGCCCGGGCTGCTGGCACGCGCGCACGGCGGCGTGCTGTACGTGGACGAAATCAACCTGCTGCCCGATGCGCTGATCGATTCGCTGCTCGATGCGGCCGCGAGCAGCGTCAATGTGGTCGAGCGCGACGGCATCTCGCACCGGCATGCGGCGCGCTTCGTGCTGGTCGGCACGATGAACCCGGAGGAGGGCACGCTGCGCCCGCAGCTGCTCGACCGCTTCGGCCTGTGCGTGCAGTTGCGCAACATCGAGGACGCGGCCGAGCGCCAGGCCATCGTGCGCGCGCGGCTCGCGTTCGATGCCGATCCGCAGGGCTTTCGCGCGAAGCACGCGCAGGCCGAAGCCGAACTGGCCGAGGGGCTCGCCAGGGCTCGCGCCGTCGTGGCGGACGCATCGGCACTGCCGTATGGCGATGAAGTACACGAAGCGGTCGGCGCGCTGTGCATCGCCGCGCAGGTCGACGGCTTGCGCGCCGACCTCGTGATGCTGCGCTCGGCGCGCGCGCTCGCGGCGTGGGAGGGCGCGGCGGCGATCACCGCCGATCATGTGCAGCGCGTGGCCGAAGCCGTGCTCTTGCACCGTCGCAAGCCTGAAGCCGAAGGCGCGGCCCCCGCGCAAGCACCTGCGAGGCAGGCCCCTCAGCCCGCGGCGGATAAGAACGGCGCAGGCCAGAACAACGCAGGCGATCAGGACTGGGGCGCCATGCCCCCCGAACCCGTCGGCATCGAACGCGTCAAGCCACTGCGCCCGCTGATCCCTTCGCAAACCGCACCGCAGGCCGCCCCAAAAAAAGCCTGAGCCTCCGGGACGCCGCACCCGCTGGCGCACGTCAGGGCGACTGGAGGCAAGGCAAACAAAGGGACGCATGGCACGGCGCCGCATCGCCGGGCGCCGCGCTCGACTGGCCGCGCACCTTCGCGGCGCGGGGCGCCGACACGCTGCGCGCGGAACACCTGCGCCGCCGCCCGTTGCAGGCGCGCAGCGGGGCGCTGCATTGCTTCCTGCTCGACTGCTCGGCCTCGATGCGCAGCGACGGCAACCTCGCGCGCGCCAAGGGCCTGCTGCTGTCGCTGATGGAAGAGGCCTACCAGCGGCGCGATCACGTCGCGCTCTTGTGCTTCGCCGGCGATGTGGTCGAGCTGCGCCTGCCCCCGCGCCGCGCGAGCGCGTGGAACGACGACTGGGTGGCGCCCATCGCAGCCGGCGGCGGCACGCCGCTTGCGCTCGGCGTCCAGCGCGCCGACCAACTGCTTGCGCACAGCGCGGCACGCCAGCGCTGGCTGTGGCTGCTGACCGATGGCCGCAGCAGCGAGAGCCCCGCGCGGCCCGAAGCGGCCGATTTCGCCTGCGTGGTCGATTTCGAAGCGGCGCGCATGCCGCTGCACCGGGCGCAGCAGCTGGCCAGCCGATGGCAGGCGCGCTACCTGCCGGCCTGAATCACAGGAATCGACAGCGCATTTCGCAGCGCACCGATCGATCGAGACCCGGTGCATGGCCCGCACGGCATAGGGCCGGGCGCCCCCGACGCGGGGTGTTTCGGGTACCTTCGCGGCATGCGCTTCAAACCCTGCTTCCTGCCCCTTGCATGGGCCCTGGCCATGCCCGCCTTCGCACAGACGGCGCCACCCGTGCCGGTGGACGCGGCCGATTGCAAGGCGCAGGAAGCGGTGCTCGAGCGCGACATGGCGCTCGCCCGCTCCCGCGGCCAGATGCTGCGCCGGCGCGAGCTGGGCGACGAACTGGCCGCGCTGCAGGCGCGCTGCGTGGCGCTCGTGCCGCCCGTACCTGCGCAAGGCCGCGCGGCGCGTATCGAGAAGCTGGAGCAGGAAATCCGCACGCTGCGCGCGGAGCTCGATCGCGCCGAGGAGCAGTTGCGCGGCCTCAGGAGCGAATCGCCCTGAGCGCCTTGCGCCTCAGCTTCACCAGGGCAGGTCGCTGAGCGTCGCCGCGGCGCCCTTTGCCGTCACCGGGCCGTCCGGCTCAGACGCGGTTTCCGCGTTCTCTACGGGCGCCAGCATCGTCCCGCGGCAGTTCGGCGAGCCGCAATGGCAGGGGTACTTCGAGGGCGGCGAGCCGTCGTCCGCCGTCAGCGAATAGTCGATGAACAGCTCGTCGCCCGCATCCACGGCCACCAGCGTCTGGAACTTCAGCACCAGCTCGCCGGCGTCGTCGTACTCCTCGACGGCCTCGCAATTCGGCTCGCAGGCGTGGTTCAGGTGGCGCGTGCCGTTGCCGCCCTTGGCGCCGTCGATGGTCTCGTGGTTCGACAGCGTGAAGAGGTACGTGAGCTGGTCGTTCCAGACCTTGGTGGCGATTTCCTGCTTCGAATAGCGGCGGCCTTCGTAGAGGCCGAGGAAGGCCTGCGCCGGCAGGTCGCGCGTGGCGAAGGCGCCCAGGCCGTGCACGCCGCTGGGGCCGACGCGGATGAACGGAGTGGAGGAGGTGGCAGGCTGTTTGTGGCGGGATTTCATGGAGAGGGCTGGACGTCGACCGGCTCGATTGTCAACGCCATGTCGATCTGGCGGATGACAGCCGTCGCGCCGCGCGCGGTGGCTGCATGGAAGAGCGGGCTGCCGGTCGGCTCGTCCACCAGCCGCCAGCGGGTGCCGGGGCGGGTGGCCGCGAGGGCGTCGAGCAGGTCGTGGGCTGCGGCTTCGTCGAGGGCCGCTGCGTCGAGCAGGGCGTTGCCGGCGGGCGCAACGACGGCATACGCGACGAGCGCGGTGCCACGCGTCACGCCGAGCGCGACGGCGCTTTCGTTGTCGATGGCGTCCAGCACGGTCGGCAGTTCGCGGCGCCATGTGGGGCGGGACAGGGCTGCACACGCCGTGTGCACGGCCGCGAGGTCGGCGTGGTCCAGCTGCCTTGCCGCGATGGCGCCGCGCGCCTCGAAACTGCCTTCCAGCACGTCGAGCGTGCGCAGTTCATCGAAGCCCGCCTGACCGTAGAGCACTCGTGCCGGGTTCTGTTCGATGACTTCGAGAAAGACGCGATGCAGCCCCGCCTTCGACCACGCCTCGGCCTGCGCCGCCAGAAGCAGCCGCGCCAGCCCCTGCCGCCGGTGCGTGCCCGCGATGCCGAAGCCCGCGAGGTAGCCGCGCTGTCCGCGCCGCCCGGCGAGCGAGATGCCGCAGGCGGTGCCATCGGCCACGATCACCCGCGACAGCGCGAGGTCCACCACCGCACGCCGCAGGTGCCGCGCGAACAGCGGCTCGTCGAAGCGCACCGGCACGAAATAACCCTCGTAGGCCTGGTTCCAGAGCGCCGTGAGTTCGCCGCGCGTGAAGTCCGCGGCGGGGACGACCGCCATGCCGGTCCTGTGCATTGCCTGCCCTTTTGGAAAGATGAAATCAGCCGACGGGAAGGACCGCCACGAAGCAGGTGCCCTCCGCCGCCGACGAGGTGACTTCCAGCGTGCCGCCATGGGCAGAGACGATTTCCGCGCAGATGTACAGGCCCAGCCCCAGCCCGCCGCCGGGCTTGCTGTTCGCGGGGCGCCAGTAGGGCTGGAAGATCTTCGGCAGGTCGTCCGGCGGAATGGGGACGCCGCCGTTGCTCACCGACAGCACGAGCCGGTCGTCTTCGAGCGCGGCGCGAACGACGATGGGGTCGTGCGGCCCGCCGTGCGTCACCGCGTTGCCGATCAGGTTGGACAGCACCTGCTGGATGCGCGGCGGGTCGCAGCGCACCACGCGGTTGATCGACAACTCGTCGCGGATGTCCAGGTGCGGGTTGGACGCGCGCGCCTCGTCGATCACCTCCTTCAGCCCCGAGGCGAGGAAATCGGCGTCGCGGATCGCCAGGCCCATGCCCGAGCCCAGCCGCACGCGCGCGAAGTCGAGCACGTCGTCGATGAGGCCGGACATGCGGCGCGTGCTCGATTTGAGCCGCGTGCCGAGCTTCACGAGGTCCGGCTCGGCCTGGCGGCGGATCAGCAGCTCGGCCGCCGCGCCGACCGCGGACAACGGGTTGCGCAGGTCGTGGCCCAGCACGGCGATGAACTGCTCGCGCAGCTCGGCCGTGGCGCGCTCGGACTGCAGCGCGACTTCGGCGCGCTCCCGGTGGGCTTCGTTCTCCAGCTGGCGCGCGATCAGGTCGGCGAAGGCGGTGAACATCGCCACGGTGCGCGGGTCGGACACGTTCGCCGGCCGGGGGTCGATGGCGCACAGGTTGCCGAAGTAGTCGCCGTTGGTGTAGACGATGGGCACCGAGATGTAGCTCTCGATGTTGTAGAGCCGGGGCGTGTGGTGGTCGCGGTAGGTGGGGTCGGTGCTCGCGTGGTCGATGACCACTGGCAGCCGCACGGCGCGCGATTCCTTGCAGAGCGTGGTTCCCACCTCGAGTTGGCCGCCGGGCTTCAGGCCGAACTGGATGGTGTCTTCCACCGCGCAGGCGGTCCAGGTGCCATCGGTCACGCGGGCCACGGCGGCGAAGCCCATGCCGGTGTTCTGGCAGATGATCTTCAGCAGCGAGGGCACCGCGCTGATGCGGCCGACGGCGGACACGTCCCGCGCGATGGCTTCTGCGCTGTCCACGAGGGCAGCAGGGGTGGCGGGGGTCGGTGCAGGGGTCAAGGTGTCCGGAATGGTACGTCAGCACCCGTCCAGCGCCCAGTGTCGTGTGACGTGTCCGGGTTCAGCGCCGCGGGTCGCCCAGCGAGGCGAGGCAGCCCACGATGGCGTCGGCCGCCTCGTCCAGCCGGGGGCCGGGGCGCATCATGAGGTCGAAGCGCGCCGAGGCGAAGCTGCAGACGCGCCCGCGCTGGATCGCGGCCATGGCCGACCAACCGGGCCGCGCCGCCATCGCCGAGATCTCGCCCAGCGCCGAGACCATCAGCACGTCGGGGTCGGCGCGCACCACGAATTCGGGGCTCATCCTGGGAAAGGGGCCGAGCGTGCCCGGCACCGCGTTGGCCAGGCCCAGGCGCGCCAGCGTCTCGCCGATGAAGGAGCTTTCGCTCGCCGCCGCCACGCCCCCGTGCACCTCGAAATACACGCGCCGCCCCCGCCAGCCCGCCGGCACGCGGGCGCGCGCCGCGTCGAGCCCGGCATCGAGCCGGCGCCAGAAGGTCTCGCCCGCGCCGGGCTTGCCGGTGGCGCGGGCCACCGTTTCCATCACCCGCCGCATGTCGGCATGGGTCTTGGCGTCCAGGGCCAGCACCTTGATGCCCAGCCGCTCCAGCGGCTCGGCCACGCGGCTGCGCGGGCGCAGCAGCACCAGGTCGGGCTTGAGCGCGACGATGCGCTCGATGTTCGCGTCGTCCATGCCGCCGACCTGCGGCAGGCCCTTCACCGAGGCCGGCCAGTTGGCGTGGCGATCGATGCCCACCAGCCGGTCGCAGGCGTCCAGCGCGCAGACGGTCTCGGTGAGCGAGGGCATCAGCGAGACGATGCGTTTGGCCGGCGCCTGCAGTTCGAGCGTGGTGCCGCGGTCGTCTTCGAGGCGAATGCCGCCGGCATGGGCCACATGGGCCGCCGAGCCGACGCCCAGCGCCACGAAGGCCGCGGCCCTGGCGATGTGGCGAACGGCGGTGGCGGCGGTCGAGAAGGGCTGGCGCTGGGGGAGGGCGTTGGAAGTCATCGGAGCGGGCGTGGTCGGCCCGCTATTGTCGTGGCGCCTGCATGCGCACGAGCCGCGCCGCTTCTTCCGCGCGCGCGTCGTCCACCTCGCGCAGCACGTTGCTCAGGTCGACCGGGCCGGTCTCGCGCACGAAGGTGCCCGCGAGCTCCGTCTCGGGCCTGAGCAGGCCGCGCTCATAGAGCTGCCAGATCTCCTCGCCGTAGTGCGTTTTCAGCAGCGCGGGCGCGAACTGGCCGAAGAAGTTGCGCAGGTTCTCCACGTCGCGCAGCAGCATGCGCCTGGCGTGGTTGTTGCCCGCGGCATCCACGGCCTGCGGCAGGTCGATGATCACCGGGCCGTCCTCGGCCAGCAGCACGTTGAACTCCGAAAGGTCGCCGTGCACCACGCCCGCGCACAGCATGCGCATCACCTCGCGCAGCAGGCTCGCGTGGTGGCGCAGCGCGTCTTCGGGCGAGAAGGCCACGTCGTTCAGGCGCGGCGCGGCGTCGCCGTTGGCGTCGGTCACCAGGTCCATCAGCAGCACGCCTTCCAGGAAGTTGTGCGGCGTGGGCACCCGCACGCCGGCCGCGGCCAGGCGGTAGAGCGCATCGACCTCGGCGCTCTGCCAGATGGCCTCGGTCACCTTGCGGCCGAATTTGGTGCCCTTGGCCATGGCGCGGGCCTCGCGGGTGTTCTTCACGCGCCGGTTCTCGGTGTAGTCCACGGCCTGGCGAAAGCTGCGCTTGTCGGCCTCCTTGTAGACCTTGGCGCAGCGCGTTTCCTCGCCGCAGCGAACGACGTACACCATGGCCTCCTTGCCGCTCATCAGCTGGCGCACGACCGAGTCGACGAGGCCTTCGTCCACGAGGGTCTGCAGTCTCTGGGGTGTCTTCATGTGCGTGCCTCCCGCGAAGTCAGTGGTCGGGTCGAGAGGAAGGCCCTCAGGCTTTCCGTGCCGATCTGGTAGGCCCCATCATGCCTGTGCGGCGCAAAGCCCAGCTGCCGGTTGATGGCCAGCATGGGCGCGTTGACCTCCGCGTTCTGCGTGACGGCCATCACCACCCCGGGGTGGCGCTCCCGCACCAGCTGCAGCATCACCGCCTTCACGCCCTTGGCCAGCCCCTTGCCTCGCCAGCGGCGGGCGACGGCGGTCAGGCGCTGGAACATGCGGTCGGGGTAGAGCCGGTTCCAGCTCGCATCGCACACCGCGGCCACCTCGTCGCCCTCACGCAGCAGCACGAGGAAGTGCTCGCCGCCGCGGCGGTCGATCTCGGCGTACCAGGCGCGAAAGTCCGCGAGCTCGAAGCGCATCGGCGCGCGGGCGAGGCCGGTGGTGGGCGCGTCTTCGAGCAGCGCCGACAGCGGCGCCATCAGCGTGGCGAGCCGCTCGAAGGGCACGCGGCCCGCGTGGATCTCCAGGCAGAGGCCGTGCGCCGGCGCGAGCGCTTCGGCGCGCCAGCGGGCGAGGGCGGCGTTGTCCAGGCCTGCGAAGGCCATGCGGTTCTCCATGCTGCGGTGCTTTTCGGTGGCACCGATCGCGGCAAGGAAGGCGTGGCTCTCGGGCAGGTGGACGTTGAAGGTGGCCGTGGTCTTGCCCTGCGTGTCCATCAACGCCAGCAGTTCCCGCAACAGGAGGCTGCCGACGCCTTGCCGCCGGTGGGATTGCCGCACGCCGCCCGCGACATTGACGAAGGGCGCATGGGCTTCGCAGTCGGGCGTGCCTTCGCGGCGAACGCTCATGTTGATGCTGCCTGCGATGTGGCCATGCGCGTCGCGCGCAACGATGCGGTGCATCTCATGCAACGGCATGGGCTGCTGCATGAATTGCTGGGCGTGGACGTCGCTGGGCAGCGGCTCGTGCGGAAAGTCTTCCTCGTTGCGAAGACGCCAGTAGGCAAGGTACTGCACCCACTCCGCGGCGGACGCGAGGTGCGGATCGAAACGGGAAATCGCGAACGGCCGCGCATCGGCGGCACGGGTTTCAAGCATGGTGGGCCTTGATTCGAAAAGGGAACGGATCGCGCGCGGCACTTGCGTGCCAGCGGCGGCGTTTGAATCGGGCGGTTGTGTCGCGGCGGAAGGCCGCGATGGTCGAACCGGCTGCTATGCCTTCAGGGGCACAGGCTGCGCAGGGAGCGCGTCAGCAGCAGTTCTTGATCGACCCGACAACAAACCGTAGAGGGGTGGGGGAATGAATAGCAGTGTCTTCCATCGCGCACCTCCGGTCTGTGTTGTGGATCGAGGGGTCGAATGTAGCGAGGTTCGCGTGGCCTGTGAAGTGCCATGTGGCGTCACGTCGCGCCATGTGCCTGCGGCAGAATCCAAAAACCAGCAGACAGGGAGTGCCATGGACCCGAAGAAGATTTTCGAAGCGGTGCGCGAAGCCGATGTCGAGATGGTGCGCGCATGCATCGCCGCCGGGGCCGACATGGCCGCGGTGAACGCGCAGGGCTTCACCGCGCTGCAGTGCGCCGCGATGGGATCGAACCAGACCGAGGTCGCGCCGAACATCGCCGTGCTGCGCCTCCTGCTCGATGCCGCGAGCCCGCTCGAATACACCGGCACCGATGGCCGCACCGCGCTCTACCTCGCCGCCGAATTCGCGCCCACGACCGATGCGGTGCAACTGCTCCTGGACGCCGGCGCGAAGGCCGACATCAGCGACGGACATGGCAACCACATCACGGTGAACGCGATGATGCAAGAGGTGGTCGCGCTGCTCGCGCGCGTCACGGGCAAGCCCATTCCCGAACCGCCGCCGCCAGAGCCCGACCCGGTGAAGATGACGACCGCGCAATGGCGCGCCACGAAGGCGAGGATCGACGCCGTCTTCGAGGCGCTGACGAAGGCCGGGCTCGTCGCGCTGCAGGACGCGGGGCAAACGCAGTCCGACGGTTTCTCCGACTGCTCCGAGGCGTTCCACGAACGCGGCGGCGAGACGGCCGGCGTGCACGGCTTCTGCTTCTACACGCGGCAGGACCTGAACCGCGCGAAGCGCACCAGCCAGCTCTCGCTCGCGTACTGGGGCGCGCCGCAGGGCGCCGATGCCGACATGCTGCGCGTCGGCGAACTCATCGTCGACCACTTCCGCGCGGCGGGCTTCGAGGTGCGATGGAACGGGGCCGCGTCGATGCGGCCGGAGGTCGATCTGCGTGAGGCGAGCCCGCAGGCGGAGCCGCCGGCCAGGCCAATGCCTTCCGCCGCGCCCGTAGAACAAGCGGCCGGCACGCAGGCATCGCAATCGAGCTTTCTCTATTTCACGGGCCAAGGCTCCGACAAGGTCTACCAGGTCCACCTGCGCGCGAAGGACGACGGCTGGGTCGTCGACTACGGCAACGGCCGCCGCGGCGGCACGCTCGCCACCGGCACCAAGACCAGCAGCCCGGTCGCCTTCGAGGCCGCGCTGAAGATCTACGAGAAGGTCGTGAAGGAGAAGACCTCCAAGGGCTACACGCCCGACCAGTCGGGCGCGCTCTACACCTCGACCGAACTGGCCGGCCGCATCAGCGGCGAGCTGCCGCAGCTGCCCACGCTGATCCTCGAGGAGCAGGTGGCGCGCTACTTCGAGGACGCGGGCTGGGGCCTGCAGGAAAAGGCCGATGGCGAGAACCGCATCCTGCTGATCGAGGGCGAGACGGTGCGCGGCACCAACCGCCGCGGGCTCTTCGTCGACATCCCGCAGGCCTGGGTCGGCGGGGCGGGCGCATCGGCCGGCCGCACCGTCATCGCGGGCGAGCATGTGGGCGATGCCTTCAAGGCCTTCGACCTGCTGGAACTCGATGGCCAGGACCTGCGCGGCGCGCCCTTCATCGAACGCTTCGGCCATCTGCAAAAGGCAGTGGGCCGCCTGCCGTGGATGGTGGTGCTCGACCTCGAAACCACCGCCGAAGGCAAGCGCCGCCGCGCGGCGCAACTGCTGGCCGCGCATGGCGAAGGCTATGTGCTCAAGGCGCTCGCCGCGCCGTTCGCGGCGGGGCGCAGCGCGACGAGCCTGAAGTTCAAGTTCAACCAGAGCGCGACCTGCGAGGTGATCCGCGTGAACGCGCAGCGCTCGGTGGCCGTGGGGCTGCGCGACGAGACGGGCGCGATGGTCGACATGGGCAACGTGACCGTGCCGCCCAACGAGCCGCTGCCGGCGGCGGGCACGCTGGTCGAGGTGCGCTATCTCTACCGCTATGCGGGTGGCAAGTTCGAGCAGCCGGTCTACAAGGGGCAGCGGCCGGACCTGACGGCAGACGATGCGGTGCTCTCGCAGGTCACGCGCATCAAGGACCGCAGCGCGGCAATGGACGACGAGGCGGCTTGAACCATCGTCGTCGTCCCGCTAGGACAAGGCGTCCTGCTTGGCGAAGATGCTTGCCATTTCCGCCGCGTTCTCGGTTCCCCATGTGCACAGCGGGATGATCGCGTCGGCAAGGCTGCGGCCGAGCGGGGTCAGCGCGTAGTCCACACGCGGCGGCACTTCCTTGTAATCGGTTCGTGCCAGCACGCGATCGGCCTCCAGATCCTTCAATTGCTGGATCAGCACCTTGTCGCTGACGCCTTGGACCAGGCGCTTGAGCTCGCCATAACGCTTCGGACCGTCGCGCAGGAAAAACAGGACCAGTGGTTTCCACCTGCCGGAGATGATGCGCAGCGTGGCGTTGAGCCCGCAGCCGGTATCACAGATTTCAGAGGATGTCGTCATTTTTGGGTACTTACCTAAAAGTGCATACTTGTCCTTAGGTTATCAGAACTCCATACTTGTTCTCAAGCAGCTTTTCTCTCTCTGCTTTGAGCAACTACCAACCATGGATTCATGACATGACCAGACTGAATGGAAAGACCGCCGTGATCACCGGCGGCGCTACCGGCATCGGCCGCGCCGCGGCAAAGCGCTTCATCGAAGAAGGCGCCTTCGTCTTCATCTTCGGCCGCCGGCAGGAAGCGCTCGACGCCGCTGTGGCCAACCTTGGGCCCAATGCCCGTGCGGTGAAGGGTTCGGTCTCCGATCCGGCCGATCTCGACCGGCTCTACACCGCGGTGAAAGCCGAGCGCGGAACCCTGGACATCGTCTTCGCCAACGCCGGCGCGGGAAGCCCGCTTCCGCTCGGCAAGATCACCGCCGAGCACATCGACGAAACCTTCGACACCAATGTGAAGGGGACGATCTTCACGGTCCAGCAGGCGCTGCCGCTGATGGGCAAGGGCGGCTCGATCATCCTCACCGGCTCCAGCGCCG
Source organism: Variovorax sp. AC194 (assembly GCF_979257995.1). NCBI lineage: Bacteria > Pseudomonadati > Pseudomonadota > Betaproteobacteria > Burkholderiales > Comamonadaceae > Variovorax > Variovorax sp. AC194. Next base: position 2,845,006 of record NZ_OZ409823.1, read on the forward strand.
GCACCACGGGCGCCCCGGCAATGACCGCCTACAGCGCGAGCAAGGCGGCCGTGCGCAACCTCGCGCGGTCCTGGGCGGAAGACTTGAAGGGCACCGGCATCCGCGTCAACGTGCTGTCGCCCGGAGCGACCGCGACCGAGCTAGCGAAGGCGGCGCTGGGCGAAGAGGGCCAGAAGGTCTACGCCGCGATGACGCCGCTGCAGCGCATGGCCGATCCGGCGGAGATCGGGGCGGCTGCCGCCTTTCTCGCCTCGTCGGACAGCAGCTTCATGACCGCCAGCGAAGTCGCCGTGGACGGCGGCCTCGCGCAACTCTGACCCACCGAAGGAGAACCACATGAGCTACGCAATCATCGGCTTCGGCAAGGTCGGCCAGGCCCTGGCCAAGGCGTTTGCCCGAAGCGGCATCGAGGTATCCGTTGCAACCACGCGCGACCCGCAAAGCTTTGCATCCGCCGCGGCCGCGATCGGGCCCACGATCGTTCCCAGAACATTGGCGGAAGCGCTCAGGGCGGACGTCGTCTTTCTGGCCGTCCGTTTCGAGTCGCACCCGGAGGTCGCGAAGGCGCTGCCGACCTGGAAGGGCAAGACCATCGTCGATGTGACCAATGCCTACGGCGTGTCCCCCGACGAACTGGGAGGACAGCCTTCTTCCAGCGCGGTCGCGCAGGCTTTCACCGGTGCAAGACTGGTCAAGGGCTTCAACCATCTGGTCGCGGGCGTCCTCGAACAAGATCCGGCCGTGCATGGCGGCAAGAGGGTCGTGTTCCTCGCGAGCGACGACGACAGCGCAGCAACGGAGATCGGCGCGCTTGCGCAAAACCTCGGTTTCTCGCCGATCAAGCTTGGCGGGCTTTCGGAAGGTGGACTGCTTGTGCAGGCGCGCGGAAATACCTGGGGCCAGCTGATCTTCAAGGACCTGGTCAAGTTCGACTGATGAACCGCGATCGCAAATTTCGATGCGATCGTGCCTCGCGCGCCAAGGGCGGCCGCAGTTTGATTGAAGCGCGGGCGGCGCCGGCAGCAAGCCGCCTCTCACGGCCCTATGTCGCGCCTGCCTTGGGCCACCCGATATGCGCAGCGCGACGAAGACTGGCTTTCACGACCTGGCGATGAAAAGGAGCGATCACCAGCAGGTAGGCCCGGCCCAAAAGGTTGTTGCAGTGGACGACCGTCGAGACAGTCAGTTGGCCACCGCGCGCTGGAGACACGTCGGGCGTGTGGAGCACCGACAGCCTGAAATCAAGGTGCTTGTCGTCCTCGCCCAGGACGATCTCGGTGTCGCTTCTGCCGTAGACCTTGAAGATGCCGATGCGGTCGGCGTCGGCTTCGCCGGAGAGCGTCGCAAGGTGCTTGGCGGTCTTCAGGCCAAAGCAGGCAACGATGGCATCGCGGATGTTGGTGAGCCATCCGATCCACGATGGCTGGTGCGCAATGAGGAATCGCCACAGCACATCCGGATCGCTGGAGGTACCAAGGGGAAGTTGAACCGCGAACGCGTCTGCGAGATTCGTCGATTCATAGATCGTTGCGACGGCAGACTGCGTAGGGAGAGCAACAGTCGTTACTGGCGTGAATTCGCTTGGCATGAATGGCACTCCGGGGGCTGATCCGACCCCAGCATCTTAGGCGCCGCCCGCTCGCGTGCCGGAGGCCAGCAAGAGTTCGTTGGGCCCCACCCAGCCGCGATCGCCTTGAAATTGCCCAAGCGCCTCCTCCATCTCTCGCCAAGCCGACTCCCTGGCCTTTGCATCCAGCGGCGCGAGCACTTCCATGATCGGTGAACCCGAGCTCCGAACGAAGGCGACGTAGGCAGCGGCATCGGGGAGTTCGAATGGCGCTGCGAGCGAATCGACTGCGACCTCGACATAGCCAGCCGCCATCAAGAGGCTCGCAAGCCTTCCCGGTGCCGCAAGACTGAACAGACCGCCGTCGGCATAGGGCGAGACGCTGCCGCTCAACCCCCGGTGCTTGCGGGCCACCTTCATCATGGTCGTGATGCAGGGGTTGTTCGCGGGGTCGCCGAACACCAGCGCGACGAAGCGGCCGCCCGGGCGCAGCACGTCGAATGCCGCGGCCAGCGCAGCGGCCGGGTTCATGCAGAACATGAGCCCGAGCCTGCACATCACCGCATCGAAGGGCGCCTCCGCATGAAGCGGCTGCTGCGCGTCTGCGACGGCGAAGCGCACGTTGGCGAGGCCGGCCCCTTCGATGCGCTCGCGCGCGAAGTCCAGGATCCTCGGCGAGATGTCGGTCGCCAGCACGTCGCCCGCCGGCCCGACGGCCAGTGCGATGTCCTTCGTCTGGTCGCCTGCGCCCGCGGCCAGATCGAGTACGCGCGCACCCGGCCAGAGGCGCGCCTCGGACAGCATCGCCGCGGTGGCCTCCCGCAACCACGCATGAACGATCGGCGTGCTGCTGGACCAGCCCTCGGCGGCCTCGTCCCAGGCCCTCGCGGCCGCGTCCGTCATGCGTCCCCCCGGATGCCTGCGTCGACCAGCAGGGGCGCCCAGGCCCGACGGTCGTCCTCGATCTTCGCGGCCAGTTGTGCGGGCGAGCTTTGCGCCGCCGTCATGGCCGCGTCCTCGAGCCGGCGTGCCAGCCCGGCGCTCGCCGCGACGTGGCCGATCGCCTCCGACGCCTGTTCAGTGATCCGTGCCGGCGTGCCAGCCGGCGCGAAGAAGGCGAACCACTCGCGCATCACCGATCGCGCGTGGCCCTGTTCGGCGAGTGTGGGCACCGCCGGCGAGAAGCGGCTGCGCTCGCGTCCCGAGGTGCCGAGCAAACGCAGGCGACCGCTGGCCAGTTGCGGCAGCAAGAGGCCTTCCGGAAGCACGAGCACGGCGACCTGCCCGCCAAGGAGCGCCGCCATGGCGGGCGGGCCACCCGGGTAGGGCACATGGCGCCAGTCCAGCCCGGCCTGGTCGAACAGCATGACCTCCAGAATGTGCGGCAGGGTGCCCGTGCCCGGCGATGCGGCATTGGCCTCGCCGGGATGGCGCCGCATCCACTCGACCAGCATCCGGGTGTCGGCGACCTCCGCCGGCACGGCCTTGCCCACGGCCACGCCAAGATTCATTTCTGCCGCGAGCGACACGGGCACGAGGTCCCGCGCGGGGTCGTAGCCGAGCTTTGCGTACAGCGTGGGGTAGAGGCTGGCGATCGCGCCCTGGCCCAGCAGCCAGGTCGCGCCATCGGGCGGCGCCGACTTCAGCGCCTGCACCGCGATCTGGCCCGCCGCACCGGGCCGGTTGTCGACGACGACCTGCTGTGCGAAGACACCGGCAAGCGCCTCGCCGAAGGCTCGCGCAACGATGTCCGGCACGCTGCCTGCGGGACCGGTGCAGAGGATGCGAAGACGTTCCTGCTTCGCCGAGGAGGCCGATGACGTCGTTTGCCCGAGGGCGGCCGAGCCGCAAACGGCCGCAGTCGCTGCGGCGGCACCGGCCATCAGCACGCGCCGCCGCGGCATGCGGCCATTCGTGAGTGGGCTTGTCGTCATGGGCGGCCTCCAAGTGATGTGGCGGCACCAGCGTAGGCCGGCGCGCCATGGGCCACAAGGCGCGGACTTGCAGAACGGGGCCGCAATAGTGCATAACGGGCGATGCTCGACTGGAACGACCTGAAGTACTTCGTGGCTGTGGCGCAGCACGGCAGCACGTTGGCGGCGGGCCGGGCCCTCGATGTCGATCAGTCCACGGTGCAGCGGCGCCTCACGGCACTGGAGCGGCACATCGGCCGTGCGCTGGTCCAGCGTCATACCACCGGCTACAGGCTCACCGACTTCGGCACCGAGGTGTTGCAAGCCGCGCGCGAGGTCGAGCGGGCCGTGGGCGAATTCGAACAGGTGCTGGTGGTCTCCAAGCGCAATGCGTCCGGTGTGATCCGGCTTACCTGCCCGGAGCCGCTCGTCAATCGCCTGACGCGTTCCGGGCTGCTGGACCGCTTCCATGCGCTGCACCCCGATCTGCATGTGGAATTCGTGATGAGCGACAAGTACGTGGACCTGCGCACCGGCGAGGCCGACGTCGCGCTGCGTTCAGGCGACACCGACGACGCCGTGCTGGTCGGTCGCAAGGTCGGCGATTCGCTGTGGGCCGTCTATGCGAGCCGCGACTACGTGGCGCGCCACGGCCAGCCTTCGTGCATCGAAGAAATCGAGACGCACCCACTGGCGGGGTTTGAAGAGAGCATGGCGGCCCACCGCGCAAGCCAGTGGCTGCGCGATGTGGCACCGCACGCGAACATCGTGGCGCGAAGCGGCAGCGTGCTCGGGCTCCTGCTGTCGGTGAAGGCGGGTGTTGGCATCGCGCCGCTGCCCACGGCGCTGGGGGATTCCGAAGCGGAGCTGGTCCGGGTTCTCGGCCCCATCCCGGCGCTCGCGCGGGACTGGCGGCTCCTTGCAATGCCCGAGATACGGAAGACGGCCCGCGTCAGCGCATTCTTCGACTTCATCGCCACGGAGATCGATGCGCTCAAACCGATCATTACTGGCTAGTGGGGTGATGGCGCCGGGGTCATTCGCATAAAGGCAGGCCGCGAAACCGCAGCCTGCCAAACCGGCCTCTACTGGTCTTTACTGGCCAGTCTCAGGCGCATTGCGTCGCGCCATCGCACTCAACTGAAACAACTCGTTCGCCCGGCGCGTCAGGTCCGACGCGAGCCAATGCAGGTTGGCCAGCTGCGTGGGCCCATCGCCGGTGCGCCAGTCGATGTCTTCTCCGTGGCAGGTCCACATGAGCGCTTCGAGCTGAGCGAGGGTGGCTTCGAGCAAGTCCGTCGGGTCTTGGTCGGGGGAGAGGGGCGTGAGATGCCCGGCTATAGTCTTGGTAGCCATTTGGTGTGCGTCCTTTTCGAAAGTAAGTGCACGTCTTTTGGTTAGACGGCTGGGGTGTGCTACCACCCCGGCCGTCGCCTTTTGATACCTCGCATCTGCATCGCTGCTTTCGCATCGACAACTCGCCGCGAGGCGAAGCGATTCATCATTCATTCGGTTGTGCTGTGGGTGGCGCCTTTCTGATTCCCTTGGCGGGATGTTGAGTGACAAGGGCATTCACTTTAGAGAAGAGCGCGCGCCGTGTGGCGATTGCCGGCACCACGAAATCGCGATTCACGCCAACAAATGCAGCTTCGGCGGTGCCGCAAAAACGAAACGCGAAACGGGCGCCGAGCAGGTATCAATTGGGCAATATTTGAGCGCGGAAATTCGCGTTCATTTCAACGAACGTCCAGCGCCTTGCGCAGCTTCGTCGCCAGCTGCTGCGCCTGCGCGACGGAGGCGATGTTGGTGAAGCCCATGAGCAGCCCTTCGTCGCGAAAGCTCGACGTGCCGCGTTCCGACAGCGGCTGGCAGTTCAGCCCCGCGCGTTGCGCGCGGCGTGCCAGTTCGGTGTCGCGCTCGCGGCGCGTGTCGAAGCGCGCGATCAGGTGCATGCCGCCGCTTTTGAGGTCGATGCGCACGTCGCCGCCGAAGGCCTTGAGCAACGCGGTCACGAGCATGCCGCGCCGCCGCGCATAGAGCAGCCGCATCTTCTTCAAGTGGCGCGGGAAATAACCGCCGCGCATGAAGTCCGCGACCACGGCCTGCGTGATCTGCGGGCTGCCGTTGGAGCCGGTCTGCGCGGCCTTGGCGAACGCGGCGCAGAGCGACTCGGGTGCGACCACGTAGCCCAGCGCGAGGCCCGGGTATAGCACCTTCGAGAAGCTGCCCGCGTACAGCACGCGATCGTGGCCATCCAGGCTCTTGAGCGCCGGTAGGGGCGGGCCGGCATAGCGGTATTCGCCGTCGTAGTCGTCCTCCACGATCCACGCCTTGGCGCGCGAGGCCCATTCGAGCAATTGCAGCCGGCGCGCGAGCGACATCGAAACGCCGAGCGGCGCTTGGTGCGACGGCGTGACGACGGCCATCCGCGCGCCTGCAGCCTTGCGCGTGCCGCGGGCCACGACCATGCCCTCGTCGTCCACCGGCACGGGCACTGCGCGCAGGCCCGCGCTGCGCAGCACCTCCTGCGTGGGTGGATAGCCGGGATCTTCCACCCACACGGCATCGCCCCTGTCGAGCAGCGTGTGCGCGATGAGCGCGAGCGATGCGCGGTACCCGCCCGTCACGAAGACCTGCGACGGGTGGCACGGCACCCCGCGCGAGACCGCCAGATAGGCCGCGATGGCCGCGCGCAGCGGCGCGTAGCCTGAAGGGTCGCCGTAGAACATGTCCGCCGCGGTCGCCGCCCTGGCGCGCCGGGCGGTCAGGCGCGCCCACAACTTGCGCGGAAAGGCATCGAGCGCGGGAATGCCCAGCTGCAACGGCGGTGGCGGCCGGGCATCGGCCAGCGCTTCGCGGCCGGTGTGCGCATCGGCCCGCCGCCGCTCGCGCCGCGCCGAGCGGTGCGCAGGCAGCGAAGGCGAGACCACAGTGCCCGCCTGCCCCTGCGACGAGAAATAGCCCTCGCCGATGAGCAGGTTGTAGGCCGTCTCGATGGTGCCGCGCGAGACGCCCAGCTCGCTCGCCAGGTCGCGCGCCGAGGCGACGCGGTCGCCCGGGTGGAGCACGCCTTGCTCGATGGCCGACCTGAAGCGCGCGTAGATCTGCCGGTACAGCGGCGTGGGCGTGGCGCGGTCGATCGCCAGAAGGATTTCGGACGACTGTTTCTCTTGGATCATGGCATTGTCATTTTGATCAATCTTGCCTCTTTTCGGCAGGACATCCAGAACCTAGCATGGACCCATCGAACAGCCAGCAAGAAGGACATGCAATGCGCGAGAAGATATTCGTGGCGGGTGCGGCCGGTGCCATCGGCACCGCGCTGGTGCCGCTGTTGACCGAGGCGGGCTACGAGGTGTACGGCAGCACGCGCCGCGCCGACCGCGCGAGTGCGCTGCAAGCCCGGGGCGTGACGCCGGTCGTCGTCGATGTGTTCGATGCCGAGGCGCTTCGCGCGGCGCTGGTGCGCATCCGGCCCGGGATCGTGGTGCACCAGCTCACCGACCTGCCGGCCGACCTCGATCCGAAGCTGATGGCCGAGGCGGCCCACCGCAACGCCCGCGTGCGCACCGAAGGCACGCGCAACCTCGTGGCCGCGGCGCTGGCGGCGGGCAGCCACCGGCTGGTCGCGCAGAGCATCGCCTGGGCCTACGCGCCGGGGGCGACGCCGCATGTCGAAGACGATCCGCTCGATCTTGAAGCCGATGGCATCCGCCGCGTGAGCGTGGGCGGCGTGGCGGCGCTGGAGCGCAGCGTGCTGGGTGCCGTCGGCATCAAGGCCACCGTGTTGCGCTACGGGCAGATCTACGGGCCGGGCACGTCGACGGCCGTGCCCAAGGGCGCGAGCCCGGTCCACGTGGAGGCCGCCGCATGGGCGGCGGTGATGGCGCTGCGGCATGCGCAGGGCGGCGTCTTCAACATCGCCGAGGACAACGCCGACGTCAGCAGCGAGAAGGCGAAGCGCGAACTGGGCTGGTACGCGTCGCTGCGGCTGCCGCGAGGCGTGGCGTCATGAAGGCGATTCGGCTTCATCGCAATCAGGTGGGCGCCAGCGTTGCAGCGCTGTCTGTGGTGCTCGCGGCCGGCTGGGCGCTGATACCGCACGGCGGCAAGCAGGAGGCCGTGCAGTGGCTCGACGACGTGTGCAGCGCCGTGAGCCGGCCGATGTTCTCGTCCACGCCGGCGCCTGCGTCTGCGGGTTCCGGCGAGGCCGCACGGCCCGCGACATCGTCCAGGGTGATCTCGTGCGAAGCGCTGCCGAATGTGCCGGGCAAGTCGGTGACCACGGTGATCGTCGACTTTCCGCCGCTCGCGTATTCGCCGGCGCACCGGCATCCGGGCTCGGTGACCGCGATCATTCTCGAAGGCACGATCCGCTCGCAACTGGGCGGCGGGCCGGTGGGCACCTACAAGACCGGCGAGACCTTCTTCGAGCCGCCGCGCACGCTGCATGTGTTCGCGGAGAACCCCGATCCGGTGAAGCCCGCGAAGCTGGTGGCGGTGTTCGTGACCGACGAGAACTGCGGGCCGCTGGTGCTGCCGCCGGACGCGGACTGAGCGCGCTCACCTGCCGCGCGCGGGTTTCTTCGCGGGCGGCGCGGCCTTGCGTGGTGCGAGCGCGCGGCGCAGCGCCGGCGCCTCCTGCTGGATGTGATCCCACAGCCGGTTCGCGACCGGTCCCTGCGGCCGGTCGCGCCGCCGCGCGGCCACCAGCTCTTCGATGCGGCCGGGCAGGTGGCGCCCGGCGATGGACTGCAGCAGGCCGTCGCGCAGCTCCTCCTCGATCAGGAAGCGCGGCATGTGGCCCCACCCGAGGCCCTGCAGGATGATCTCCTTCTTCATCGACTGGTCGGCCACCGTGCATTGCGGCGCGCCCTCGACCATGAAGTAGTCCTGCGGCGCCGAATGGCGCGCCGTGTCGCGCATGACGCACTGGGTGAACGCGCGCATCCGCTCGGGCGTGACGGCGCGCGGCACCGGCTCGGGCAGCAGGCCCGGCGCCACCACGGGAATGAAGGGCACCTTGCACAGGTCCACCCATTCCACGCGCGCATCGCTCTTGTCGACGCGGTGCAGGATCACATCGGCCTCGCCATCGAAGAGTCGCTCCCAGGGCCCCGCGACCGCCTCGAAATGCAGGTGCAGCCGCGTACCCGGGCACTGCGAGAAGAACCGGCCGAGCATGCCCAGCACTTGCGGGCGCGGGCACAGGTCGCCGATGACCACGTGCAGCTCGCTCTCTTCGCCCATCGCGAGCTGCGCGGCGTGGGTGCGGAGGCCCTCGAGTTCGCGCAGCAGCGATTGCGCCCGGCGATGGAACGAGAGCCCCGCCTCGGTGGCGCGCACGCGGTAGGCACTGCGATCGAGCAGCACGAGATCGAGCTGCCGCTCCAGCTTGGCCACGGCGGCGAACACGGCGGGGTGCGAGCGATGCAGCGCCGCCGCGGCGGCCTGGAAACCGCCCGCGCGGATCACCGCTTCGAAGCATTGCAGGTCGTGCAGGGTGAATTCGGTCATGTCAGCTTTGGCTACAGAGATTGACCGATCTTTGTAATTTCTTTGTGAAAGGAGCGCAACTACGATTTGCCTCATTCACTCATCGAACCGAAAGCGAAGCCTCCATGACAGACCTGAATTTCGTGAACGCCGGCGACGGCGCACGCATTGCTTACCGCATCGACGGCGAAGCCGGCAAGCCCGTGCTGGTGCTGTCCAACTCCATCGGCACCACGCTGCGGATGTGGGAGACGCAGATCGAAGAACTGACGAAGCATTTCCGCGTGCTGCGCTACGACCTGCGCGGCCACGGCGCATCGGGCGTTCCCGTCGGTGCTTATTCGCTCGACCGGCTCGGCCGCGATGTGATCGAACTGCTCGATGCGCTGGGCATCGGGCGTGTGCACTTTCTCGGCCTCTCCCTTGGCGGCTTCGTCGGGCAGTGGCTTGGCGTGCATGCGCCCGAGCGCGTCGACCGGCTGATCCTGAGCAACACCTCGCCCTACCTCGGGCCGGGTAAGCAGTGGGATGCGCGCATCGCTGCGGTGCTCGAGGCGCCGGACATGTCGGAGACCGCCGAAGTGTTCCTGGCCAACTGGTTCCCCGAGCGCATGCTCGCGGCCGGGGAGCCCGTCGTCGAAACATTCCGCGCCATGCTGCTCGCCACCGACCAGCAAGGCCTGGCCGGCGCCTGGGCGGCGGTTCGCGACGCGGACCTGCGCCGCACCATCGCGCTGATTGATCGGCCCACGCTGGTGATCGCCGGACTGCACGACACCGTGACGGCTGCGAGCCACGGCGAGCAGATCGCCGCGACCGTGCCCGGCGCCAAGCTGGTCGTGCTGCCTGCGGTGCACCTGTCGAACATCGAATACCCGGTGGCGTTCATGCAGGCGGTGCTGGGGTTTCTGCGCTGAGTTGGAAGCGGGGCGTTTAGAGTCCTTCGATGGCTCTTACCTACGTCTATCTCGCGGTCGCGATCGTTGTCGAAGTGCTCGCGACCAGCTTCCTCAAGGCCTCCGACAGCTTCACCCGGTTGTGGCCCAGCGTGGCCACGGTGGTGGGCTATGCGGTGTCGTTCTACTTTCTCTCGCTCGCGCTGCGGGTGCTGCCTACGGGCATTGCGTACGCGATCTGGTCGGGGGTGGGCATCGTGCTCATCTCGGTGGTGAGCTGGCTGTGGTTCGGGCAGTCGCTGGACGGGCCGGCGATTGCCGGGCTCGGGCTGATCATCGCGGGGGTCGTGGTGGTCAATGTGTTTTCGAAATCGGTGGGGCACTGAATGGACGCCGCGAATCTGCTTCCCCAACTGCCACCCGGAAAGACCTGGATCCGCGCCGACGAAGGCGAGTCCGGCGATGCCGTGTATCGCCGCAGCGACGGCGCCGCGTTCGCGAAGGTTTCACTCGGCAAGGGCGCCGCGCAACTCAATGAAGAGCGCCTTCGCACCGAGTGGCTCGCACCGTTCGGCATCGGGTCGGCGGCCGTGCTGGACTGGCATGCGTCGAGCGATGGCGCATGCCTTGTGACGCGCGCCGTAGCGGGCGTGCCGGCCAGTGATCTCACGGCGGTCCAGCTGCTCGAGGCATGGCCAACCATCGCCGAGCGGGTGAGGGCGCTGCATGCGATTCCGGCGAGCGATTGCCCGTTCCCGCGCAGCCTCTCGGCGATGTTCGATCGCGCCGCCGATGTCGTCGCACGCAATGCGGTGAACCCGGATTTCCTCGACCCCGACCAGCGAGGCATCGCACCGTCGGTGTTGCTGGATCGCGTGCGTGCGGAACTGCCGCAACGGCTGGCGCAGGAGGCGCGCGAGCGCGTCGTCTGCCACGGCGATGCGTGCCTGCCGAACTTCATGGTCGACCCCGAAACGCTGCGCTGCACCGGCCTCATCGATGTGGGGCGGCTCGGAACGGCGGACCGGTACGTCGACTTTTCGCTGCTGCTCGCCAATGCGCGCGAGAGCTGGACGGACGCCGCGCAACCGCTCGCTGCGCGCCAGTCGCTCTTCGAGGTCCACGGCATCGCCGACCCCGATGACGAGCGCCTCGCCTTCTATCTGCGTCTGGACCCGCTGACCTGGGGTTGAGCGGCGGTGGCGGTGGTTGAGGCCACGATTGTTTCCCATCGGTGAACACCGCGGTTCCTTTCGATGAGGGTTTTTACTTAGATGGCGGCGCACAATTCATCTCACGGACCAGCACTCAACTGATCCGAGTGAACAGGGCCCCGAGCGAGGTGGCCGCCCCCGGAGGGACGGCGACCCACCCAAGACCGGTTCGTAATCAACCAAGCAAGAACTTGAACTGAACTGAAGGAAATCCAAATGACCGCCTCGAAGATCCTCTCCGCCGTCGCTGTTGCCCTGATGGCCGTTGCCGGTGCCGCTCACGCTGAAACCTACGAAGGCGTGCAGCAAGTGAACTCCACCGTGAGCCGCGCCGATGTCGCCGGCCAGGCCGTGGTTGCCGCACGCACCGCCAACCCGTACGCCACCGGCGCCAATGCAGGCCCTGCGCAAGTGTTCGTCTCCTCGACCAGCCGCTCTGCGGTCCGCGCTGAAGCTGCTGTCGCCGCACGCAGCGAAAACCCGTATGCCGAAGGCGCCACCTCGCGTGTCGCCCCGGTGCTGGCCAGCGGTGTGGACCGCGCCACCGTGCGTGCCGCAGCCCGCGCTGCCGCTCGTGGCGACGCTCTGCCGCTGTAATCGACAGCACAGCTCGCCTTCGACGGCGAGGCAGACGTACAAAAGCCGGGCCCTGCGAAAGCGGGGCCCGGCTTTTTTGTGTGTCGACTGCGAGGCGAGGCTAGACGATGCGCTCTTCGATCGGCCCCACGCGGTCCGGATAGAAGGCCACGTGGTCCTTGATCTGCGAGACCGAATCGTAAGGCGCCTCGTAGGTCCACACCGCATTCACCGAGCGCTCGCCGCCTGCGGGAATGCTGTAGTAACTGGCCTCGCCCTTGTAGGGGCAGTAGGTGGCGTGCTGCGTGCGTTCCAGCAGCGACATCTTCACGTCCTTGCGCGGGATGTAGTGCACCGTGCCGAAGTGCGACTCGCGCAGCGTGAGCGCATCGCGCGTGTCGGCGACGACGCAACCATCGACCGACACCACCACGCGGTGCGGATTGCGCCCGATGGTGATGGCATGGTCGGGGCCGGGGATCTTGATGGTGCGTTCTGCGGTGGCGAACATGAGCAGGCTCCTTCGGGCGGATCGGTTCAGGTCGGTGTGACGGCAAGAAATCGGCGGATGCGCATCTTGCGCCGATGTCATGACGGTTTGAAGCCCCCCGTGAATCGGCCCATTTGCAGAATGGTTAAAGAGCGGCGAACGCTTTGAAAAACATCGTCATAACGAATACCTAGGTTCCATATCGGAACATGTCGCTACATATCTGCAGTGCCGCAGCCGCATTCAACGCAGTGCGCTCGCGCGCATCACGCTTCGGTGAGCCGCAGCCCGACCGAGCCGGCGACGACCAGCACGATGCAACCCAGCCGCACCGCCGAGAGCGCCTCGCCGAACCACAGCACGCCCATCAGCACCACGCCGACCGAGCCGATGCCGGTCCAGATCGCATAGGCCGCACCGAGCGGCAGGTAGCGCAGCGCCTTGGCGAGAAGGAAGATGCTGACGAGCGCCGTCAGCACACCGAGCACTGAGGGCACGAGCCGCGTCCAGTCTTCCGACTGCTTGAGCGATGCGGCCATCGCGATCTCGACAAGGCCCGCGGCCAACAGAAAAAACCAACCCATGAAAGACTCCTTGTTGCTTGCGGAAAGGGCGCGACCCGATACTTCCCGCGAGCCCATCCATCGACAAGTACGCACCTTCTGGTAACCATGGGAATTGAAAAGTCGTCATTGAAAACGCCCGAGCCTGTGGCACACGAAGCCAACGCTGCGGCCGATGTGTGGAACGCGAGCTGCCCTTCGCGCCGTGTGCTCGAACTCATCGCGAACAAATGGGCGCTGCTGCTCATCCCGCTGCTGCGCGGCGAGCCGCGGCGCAACAACGAGCTGCTGCGCCAGGTCGGCGGCATCTCGCAGAAGATGCTCACGCAAACGCTGCGCGAACTGGAGCGCAACGGCCTCGTGCTGCGCGACGACCACCGGACGGTGCCGCCACACGTGGCGTACCGGCTCAGCGCGCTCGGCCTGTCGCTGAGCAAGACGCTGCTGGCCGTGGACCGCTGGGCCGAGTCGAACCACGCGGCGATCGACAGGGCGCAGCAAGAGGCGCGCGCCCGGCTCTAGGCGGTGTGGTCCGGGTCCGTGCCCGTGTCAGGCACAGCGGGCGCGGAATGCGCATGGTGAGCGCAGCCGGCCCGGTGATTCCATTGCGAGGCCAGGATGATGGTGCACATGTCGATGCGCTTGAAGCCCGGGTCCTTGAATGCGAGCACGTCGTCGTTGAAGGTCCCGAAGGTGGTGTCGGGCCGGTGCTTCATGCCTTGGTGGAAAGCATCGATGATTCCATGCGCAAAGTCCGCTTCGCGGGGAAAGGCGGCGACGACGGCTTCGCGCTGCGCGTCGGTGAACTGGTGGTAGCCGCGGCCCGCCACGTCCATGCCTGCGCCCGCCTGCACCAGCGCAATTTCCGCGCGCATGAACTGAGGGATGCCGGGCGTCGTGTGGAGCGCGACGGCGTTCCACACCGTCTCGATGTCGTGCTCGCCGATGCCGTGCCCCCGCAGGAAATCTCGCGCGGCGTTCGCGCCATCCACCTCGAAGCGAAGCTGGCTTGCTTCGTAGCGCGGGGTGAGGCCGATGTCGTGGAACATGCAGGCCGCGTACAGCAGCTCGGTATCGAACTTCAGGCCGCTGCGCTGCCCCGTCAAGACGCCCCAGCAATAGACGCGCGACGAGTGATGAAAGAGCAGGTCGCTCTCGGTGTCGCGAATGAACTGCGTCATCTCGCGCGCGAGCTTGCTGTCGGGAATGCGTATGCCTGATATGTCGGTGTGCATCGTGAACCTTTGGGTTGCTTGCACACGATCATGGGCGAAGGTCGATCCGAATGGAATGGATGTCTCTGCAACTCCACAATGCAGGCCGTTCAACCGGCCACGCGCCGTGGGCCTCGACCTGCGGTGGTTCGCGCTTGCCCCGGCGCACCGGGTGTGTCCGCACACCCGGCGCGCTCAGGAGCGCGCACCGTTCAGAACGGCGAATCGGGAAAGTAGTACTTCGCCGCGTTTTCCTTGGTCACCAGCACCGACGGAATGATCGTCGTCGCGGGCATCGCGCCGCCTTCCACGCGCGCCTTCGCGGTGAGGTTCATCGCGTCGGCGATCATGCTCGGCGCGTAGGTCACGTCGGCCGAGACGATCTTGTCGCCGTCCATCACCTTCTTGATGTAGCCCTTGGCGCCGGCGCCGCCCACCACCAGCTTCACGTCGTCGCGCTTGGCCTGCTCGATGGCCTTCTGCACGCCCACGGCCATGTCGTCGTCCGAGGCCCACACCGCATCGATCTGCTTGAAGCGCGTGAGGTAGTCCTGCATGACCTTGAACGCGTCGTCGCGGTTCCAGTTGCCGTGCTTGGCATCGAGCACCTTGATGCCGGGGTTGGCCTTCATCACTTCGTTGAAGGCGTCCACGCGCTGGTTGTCGATCACCGTCGGAATGCCGCGCAGGATCACCACGTTGCCCTTGCCGCCCATGGTCTTGGCCATGTACTCGCCCGCCACCTTGCCGAAGCCCGGGTTGTCGCCGGCCACGTAGGCGCTTTGCGCGTTCGGGTCCGTCAGGCCGCGGTCTACCACCGTCACGAACACGCCCTTGCTCTTGACCTGCGCCACCGGCTTGGTGAGCGGCGCCGACTCGAAGGGCAGGATGACGAGCGTGTCGATCTTGTTGACCGTCTGCAGGTCCTGCACCTGGTTGGCCTGCTCGGTGGCCGAGCCGGCGGTCTTCACGAAGACCTTCATGCCGGGGTATTGCTTTTCCAGTTCGGCCTTGGTGCGGTTGGCCCAGTACACGACGCCGCCGGTCCAGCCGTGCGTGGCGGCGGGCACCGAGACGCCCATCACCGTGGCCTTGTTCTGGGCCAGCGCGGGCATGCTCGCCAGCGCGCACACGGCCAGTGCGATGCCCGAAAAAATTCTTCTGTTCGTCATGGTCTCTTGTCTCCTTCGTTGTTGAGAAAGCTAGCTCGTTGGGTTGCTGACTACTTCTTCGCCGTTGTCGTCGTCTCCAGGCCCAGCATCCGGCGAAGCTGCTGGGTATCGGTCTGGGCGCCCGCGAAATCGTCGAAGGCTTTCTCGGTCGTGCGGATGATGTGGCGGCGGATGAACTCCGCGCCCTCGGCCGCGCCGTCCTCGGGGTGCTTGAGGCAACACTCCCACTCCAGCACGGCCCAGCTGTCGTAGTTGTATTGCGCCATCTTGGAGAAGATGGCGCCGAAGTCGATCTGCCCGTCACCGAGCGACCGGAAGCGCCCCGCGCGGTTCACCCACGGCTGGAAGCCCGAGTACACGCCCTGGCGGCCCGTGGGGCGGAACTCCGCATCCTTGATGTGCAGCGCCTTGATGCGCGAGTGGTAGATGTCGATGAACTCCAGGTAGTCCAGTTGCTGCAGCAGGAAGTGCGAGGGGTCGTAGTTGATGCAGCAGCGCGAGTGGTTCTTCACGCGCTCCAGGAGCATCTCGAAGGTCACGCCATCGAAGAGGTCCTCGCCCGGATGCAGCTCGAAGCAGACGTTGCAGTCGGCGTCTTCGAACGCATCGAAGATCGGATGCCAGCGCTTGGCGAGCTCGTCGAACGCGGCCTCGATCAATCCCGCGGGACGCGGCGGCCACGGATAGAGATACGGCCACGCGAGCGCCCCCGGAAAGCTCACGGTGCTCTTCAAGCCCAGGTTGCGCGAGGCCTTCGCGGCGAACAGCATCTGCTCCACCGCCCACGCCTGCCGCGCCACCGGGTTGCGTCGGTAGGCCTCGGGCGCGAAGCCGTCGAAGGCTTCGTCGTACGCCGGGTGCACCGCCACGAGCTGGCCCTGCAGGTGCGTGCCCAGCTCGGTGATCTCCACGCCGTTCTCGCGTGCCACGCCAGCCACTTCGTCGCAGTAGGTCTTCGATTCCGCGGCCTTCTTCAGGTCGAAGATGCGCGCGTCCCACGAGGGAATCTGCACGCCCTTGAAGCCGAGCCCGCCGGCCCAGCGCGTGATCGACGCCCATGAGTCGAACGGCGCGCTGTCGCTGGCGAACTGCGCGAGGTAGATGCCCGGGCCCTTGATGTTGGTGGCCATGTGTCGACGCTCCTGCTAAAGGTTGTTTCAGTGGTTCAGTGGGGGGAGGGCAGCGCCGCCGCGTTCACGGCAGGTTGTCCTTCAGGTAGATGTCGATGCGGATGCGCTCCTGGTCCGCATGCACCGGCTCGCGCGTGAGGCGCGCGATGGCCAGCCGCAGGGCCGATCGGATCTCGTGCCCCGCGTCCTGGTTGATGACCGCGGCCATCGTGCCGTCGAGCAGATCGGCGCGCGCGGCCGGCGTGAGCTCGTGGCCGACGAAGACGATCTTTCCCGCGCGCCCGCTCGCCTTGAGCGTGGCCGAGATGCCCGGGTTGCCCGCGCCCACGCTGTAGAGCGCCACCAGCTTCGGGTGCGCGGTCAAAAGGCGCGCGCTGAGTTGGCGCGCAAGCTTCGGGTCGTCCTTGCCCTCGATCGGCGGCAGCACGCGCAGGCCCGGGTACTCCGCCGCCATGACCTGGCTGAAGCCCAGGCTGCGCTCGGCATGGTCGCGCAGCGAGAGGCTGCCCACAATCACGCCGACATCGCCCTTGACGTCGCCCCTGAGGCCGCCCGAGAAGCGGCCCACCAGCGTGCCCGCGGTGCGGCCGGCCGCCACGTTGTCGATGCCCACGAAGTGCTGGCGCTGCGACTTCGGCACGTCCGACACCAGCGTGATCACGCCAACGCCATGGCTGGCCAGCTTGTCGATGGCTGACTGCACCAGCGGATGGTCCAGCGCCATCACCACGGCCGTGTCGCAGTGGCCCCGCAGCGCGAGGATGCGGCGCGCCAGGCGCTGAGGCTCGAAGACATCGACATGGTGCGTCTGCGCGCTCACGCGGTGGTCTTCCATCCAGCCGCTGCTGCCCGCGATCTGCTCGCGCAGCATCTCGATGAAGGTGTTGTTGCCCGAGGGCAGCACAAAGCTCACCCGGTGCGGATGCGGCCGTGCGAGGCGGGCGGCCGCCGGGTCGGGCCGGTAGTTCAGCCGCTCGACGGCCTGATGCACCTGCGCGATCGAGCGCGCGTGCACGCCGGTGCGCTTGTTGAGCACCCGGTCCACGGTGGCCAGGCTCACGTCGGCTTCGCGCGCCACGTCGCTGAGCGTGGCGCGGCCGGTTTGCAGGGGAAGTCGCTGGGTGCTGGAGGGCATGGGGCGGATTCTGAGGTGCGTACCTCATTTTGATGTGCGGGGAAACCCGGGAGGGATTCGAGGGGAGGACGTCTTGCCCCTTCCCCCTTTGGGGGAAGGCTGGGATGGGGGCAGGCAGAGCGCCCGATGGGTACGCCGCGCGCCCCCACCCCAATCCTCCCCCAGAGGGGGAGGGAGCAAGAAAATCAGGCGGCGGTCGGTGCCGGCTATTGGCGATACTTCCGCCCGTCACACCCAGATATCAGGACCCACCATGGCCGACTACCCCCGCGACATCTACACAGAACCCGAACCCGACCCGCACACGCTCTCCAACCTCGGCCCGCTCACGGGCCTGGCCGGCATCTGGACCAGCGCCACGGGCCACGACGTGGCACCGAAGGAAGACGGCCCCGAAGCCGAGGCCTACATCGAACACGCCGAGTTCCAGCCCATCGACGCGCAGACCAACGGGCCGCAGATCTTCTATGGCCTGCGCTACCACGTGCGCATCGTCAAGCCCAACGAGGTGGAGAGCTTTCACGACCAGGTCGGCTACTGGCTCTGGGAGGCCGCCACCGGCACGGTGATCCAGACGCTGACGATCCCGCGCGGGCAGGCCGTCATGGCCATGGGCCATGCGGCGCCCGATGCGAAATCGTTCAAGCTGGAAGCCGTGCGCGGCGCGGCGACCAACGGCATCCTCTCGAACCCGTTCCTGGAGCATGCGTTCAAGACGCTGCGCTACGACGTCGCCATCACCATCCACGACAACGCCAGCTGGTCGTACGAGCAGGTCACGCTGCTCGATGTGCTCGGCAAGCCCGAGCCCTTTCGCCACACCGACCGCAACACGCTGCACAAGATCGGCGAGCCCACGCCCAACCCGACCGCGCGCGCCGCGCTGGCTCAGTTGGTCGCCGCCTCCACGTCCGCGTGAAACTTCGCCGAGCACCACTCGGTGGCGCCGAAGTAGAGCGATGACTGCGCGCCGCTCGCAAGCGTCGACTGCGCCGACACGCCGAGCGCGAAGTCCTCGTCGAGCGCGCCCCAGAACGACGCGACGTTCTTGCGCCAGTAGTTCTCTGATTTCTCCGTCTTGGGCAGCTCGGGAATCAGCGTGCTCGCGATCACGCGCGAGCGGCCGGGAGCCTCGGGCAGCACGGTGAAGGCGTTGGCGTGGTCGCCCTCGTGCAGGATGAAGGTGGCCGGAAAGAAGAAATAGATGATGTTCGAGTGCGGCCCCACCCGCCATTCGCTCGCCGGCACTTCGCGCAGCCCTTCGATGCTGCGCTTGGGCAGGAACAGGCGCTGGTGCTGCCGGTCGTGGTCGGCCATCAGCAGGTTGTCGTAGAACAGCGCCGCGATGCTGTTGCGGTGCGCGTACTGGAAGTGATAGGTCTCCAGGTTCCCCTCGAACGGAATCTTCCAGTTGGCCGCGTTGTCGAAGGCGTGCTGGTGAAACGGCACCCAGCGGTCGTAGCCCCATGAGCGCAGGTCGGTGCCGAAGCGGCCGAGCCACGCATCGATGTCGAGCGCGGCGCTTTCGCCTTCGGCCAATGCGCGAGGGATGACCCACACGAAACCAAGTGCCTCCGCCACCGGCACACGCGCGAGGCTGCAGTCCGAAGCGGGCGCATGCGGAAAGTCTTCGCCCGAAGGGCGGCCGCGCAATGCCCCGTCGAGCCCGTAGGTCCAGCTGTGGTACGGGCACACGAGCGCGCGCTGATTTGAGACGCCCGCCGGCTTGAGCCGTGCGCCGCGGTGCCGGCAGGCGTTGATGAATCCATTGAGCTGTCCGTCTGGCGCGCGCACGAGCAAGAGCGGCAGGCCCGCCACGTCGATGGCGAACGAATCGCCCGCGTTGGCGAGCGAAGCCGAAGGGCAGAGCGCCAACGGGTAGCGGCGGAAGATGCGCTCCACCTCGCGTTCATGGCGTGCCGGATCGAGGTAGCGCGACACCGGGCTCACGGCCGGTTCGCCGCGCTCGCTGCCGCCGGTTTCGATCAGCGCGAGCGCGCGGCGGATCAACGCGATCTGTTCTTCTTGCTGCATGTGGTTTTGTCTCCGTGCAGGGTGTGCTGCGCCCATTGTGTCGAACGGACCGTTCGCCCGCTTGCATCAACTGGTCGTGTTTGCCATCGCCGGATAGAACAAACACGCATACCTGCGAAGCCCCTATGCCGATAACCTCCAGCCATGGATTTGAAGCAACTGGAGTACTTCATACGCGTGGCCGAGCTCGGCAGCTTCACCCGCGCGTCGATCGCGATCGACATCGCGCAACCCGCCTTGAGCCGCCAAGTGCGCAACCTGGAGGTCGAGCTGAGGCAGAACCTGCTGGTGCGCAACGGCCGCGGCGTGGTGGTCACCGACGCGGGCAAGCGGCTGCTGGAGCACGGCCGCGGCATCCTGCACCAGGTGGAGCGGGCGCGCGAAGACATGAGCCGCTCGCGCGAGGCGCTGGCCGGCCGCGTCGCCGTGGGCCTGCCACCCAGCGTGGCCGGCGTGCTCACGGTGCCGCTGGTGCGTGCCGCGCGCGAGCGCCTGCCCGAGGCGGCGCTCTCGATCACCGAGAACCTCTCCACGGCGATGCAGGAATCGCTGGTCACCGGCCGGCTCGATGTGGCGCTCCTCTACAACCCGCAGCCTTCGACCGACGTGGACAGCGAAACGGTGCTGGAGGAAGACCTGTTCCTGGTCAGCGCCACCAAGGGCACCGGTCCGATGCGGCGCGGCACCCCGCTGCCATTGCGCCAGCTGGCGGGCCAGCCGCTGGTGATTCCCACCCGGCCCAACGCGATCCGCATGCGCGTGGAGGCCGAGCTGGCCGCCATCGGATTGCGCCCGCAGATCGCGCTGGAGGTCGACGGCGTGCCCGCCATCCTCGCGCTCGTGGCCGATGGCGCGGGGCATGCAGTGCTCTCGCGCAACGCGGTCGCCAACGCGGGGCGGCCGCAGCGCTATGCCATCCGGCCCATCGTCGAGCCGATCCTGCGCACGCGGCTCGCGCTGGCTGCGAGTTCGCAGCGGCCGGTCACGCGCACGCAGCGCGCCATGGGCGAGCTGCTGCGCGAGCTCGTGCAGCAGCACCTGGGCGCGCGCGCCGAAGTTCAGAAGCGGTGACGCATGCCGACGCCGAAGCTGCTCTGGCCGTCGAAGCCGGTGAGCCGGTCGCGCATGAAGACGGCGTAGACGTCGGTGCGCTTCGACAGGAAATGGTCGTAGCCCACGGCCCATGTCGTGCGATGCGTTTCGGTGGCTGGCTCCACCTTGCGCTGCGTGCGCGCGACCGATGCCAGGAAGCGGCCCGCGCCCACTGGAACTGCGGCACCTAACTGCGCGGTCGTGGCCGTGGTGCGGATGTCGGGCGTGCGCGTGCGCTGGTACTGGCCGTAGAGCTGCACCGCCCTGAAATCGTAGGAGGCGCCGACGAGCGCCGCGTCCTGCCGCAGGATCGCCGTGGTGAAGCCCGGCCCCACCTGCGCCTGCTGCGCCGACACCACGGCGGCGAAGGGCCCGGCCGCGTAGTTGAGCGTGAGGTTCAGGTTGTGCACGCCGCTGCGGTTCGTCACTTCGCCGAGGCTATAGAGCACGCTCGCGCGCAGCCCGGCGATGGTGGGCGATGTGTACTGCAGCGCGTTGCTCCACACGCTGTCGCCGAGCACCGCGCGGTTGTAGGTTGGCTGCCAGGTGTGCAGCATGACGGGCGAGAACTGCAGCGACGTGCCGAACGGGTTGAACGCGCCGCTCGCCACGAACATCGGGTTGGTCTGCCGGCCCAGCGCCACCTGGCCGAAGCCACCCGCGAGACCCACCCACGCATTGCGCGAGAAGTACGGATCGGTGGCGTTGCGCCCCATGGTGCCGCTGTCGGCCTGGAAGAAGCTCTCCAGCGCGAACTGCGCCTGCAGCCCGTCACCCAGGCTCTCGGCGCCGCGGATGCCCCAGAACGATGTGGTCATGCCACCGCTGTTGAGCACCTTGGTGCGGCCGGGCTCGTCGCTGCGCCGCATCGAGCCGGCGAAGGCGTCGAGCAGCCCGTAGATCTGCGCGCTGGCCGCGGGCGCATCGGCCTGCGCCCATGCGGCGTGGGCCGCGCTGCACAGCGCAAGGGTGGGTAGCAGTCGTTTCATGGTTTGTCTCCTCGTTGGTTTTTTTGAAAAGCAAAGGCCAAAGGCCAAAGGCGCGCACCGCTCCGCACGCCATGGCTGCGCCACGGCGTGAGGGTTGTGTCAGTGGGAGCGCGCGCCGCGGTGCGGGGCGCTCAGTCGTACCAGTAGAGGCGCGTCGGGTTGTCGACCAGGAGCTTGTGCAACTGCGCCGCGTCGTCGCAGAAGAGGGGCAGCAGGTCCACCAGCTTGCCGTCGTCGGGCATCTCGCGCACGTTGGGGTGCGGCCAGTCGGTGCCCCAGAGCACACGGTCGGGCGCGGCGGCGATCAGTTGCCGCGCGAACGGCACGGCATCCGCATACGGCTGGCCTTGCGTGGAGAGCGTTTGCGAAATGCGCTCCGCACCGCTCACCTTGACCCACGCGCGCTCGTCGCGCATCAAGTCCAGCATCATCGCGCAGGCCTGCTGCCCGAGGCCGTGCTCGACCATCGTGCGGCCCATGTGGTCGATCACGAAGGGCACGGGCAGCGTGTCCAGAAACGCGCGGTAGGTGACCAGGTCTTCCGCATCCAGGTGCAGCACCAGGTGCCAGCCCAGTGGCTCGATGCGCTCGGCCATGCGCAGCACGGTCGGCAGGTCGGGCGCGCCGCCCAGGTGCTGCACGAAGTTGAAGCGCACCGAGCGCACGCCGGCCTTGTGCAGCGCGCCGAGCTCGGCATCGCTCACGCCCGCGCCCACCATCGCGACGCCGCGGTAGCTGTCGGGCGATTGCGCGATGGCATCGAGCATCGCGCGGTTGTCGTGGCCGTGCACGCTGGCCTGCACAAGCACGACGCGCTCGATGCCCAGCAGTGCGTGCAGCGCGCGCAGCTTGGCGGCGGGCGCATCGGGCGGCGTGTAGCGGCGGTTCTCCGAATACGGAAACACGTCGCCAGGACCGAACACGTGGCAATGCGCGTCGCAGGCGCCCGCGGGCAGGCGGAGCGCGGGCGCGCTCGGGTGGGGGTGGGGTGGGGCGATGGTCTTCATGGCGGGGCTCATTGCCTGGGAATGCCGGCGCGCTGGATCACGCCCGACCAGCGCTTGATTTCGCTCTCCAGCAGCCGCGCCTGCTCCTGCGGCGTGCTGCCGCGCGGCTCCACGCCCAGGTTCTGCAGGCGCTTCTTCACTTCGGGTGAAGCGAGTGAGGCGAGCGCTTCCTGGTTCAACCGCGCGATCACCTCGGCCGGTGTGCCGGCAGGCGCGGCCAGCGCGTTCCACGAGGCGACCTGGAACCCCGGCGTGCCGCTCTCCGCAACAGTCGGCACATCGGGCAGGCCGCTCGCGCGCTTCTCGCCCATCACGGCCAGCGCGCGCAGCGCCTTGCCTTCGATCTGCGAGAGCACGGGGGAAGAATCTCCACCGCCACATCGACCTGGTTGCCGCGCAGCGCGGTCACCACGGCCGGCGTGCCGTTGAAGGGCACCACCTGCGCGTCGATGCCGAGAGACGTCTTGAGCAATTCGCCCGCCAGGTGCTGGGTGCTCCCGACGTTGATGGTGCCGATGTTGAGCTTGCCGGGGTTCGCCTTGGCGTAGGACACCAGCTCGGCCAGCGTCTTGAACTTGCCGTTGCCCGGCGCGAGGATCGCCATGTCGAAGTAGCCGAGCATCGAGATCGGCGCGAAGTCCTTCACCGTGTCGTAGGGCAGCGACTTGAAAAGGCCCACGCTCACCGCGTTGGCGTTGGACATCAAGAGCAGCGTGTGGCCATCGGCAGGCGCCTTGGCCACGGTGTCCGATGCCACCACGCCACCGGCGCCGGGCTTGTTGTCCACGACGATGCTCTGGCCCATCGATTCGGACATCTTCTGCGCGACGCTGCGCGCAACCAGGTCGGCCACGCCGCCCGCGCCGAAGGGCACCACGAGGCGAATGGGGCGGGAGGAAAGCGGCCGGGGCGCCGCGAAGGCGGCGGGGCTGGCAGCCAGGGTCAGCATCAGGCTGACGAAGCTGCGGCGGGAATGTCTCATGGGTCTCCTGGGAAAAGTGTGCAGGCCGGTCATGCGGTCATGCGGTCTTGCGCCGCGATGCCGAACTATTCCCGCTCGCCCGCCGCGGGGCAATATCGTGTGCGCACTGGGAGATATAGCGATCCGGCATGGCACCGGTTCGCTGCCTTGAGCTCAGTCCAGCCGAAGCGATCCGAGCCGCGCAACGACAAGGTCATGCAGCGTCTGCGCCGCCACCGACAGGCTGCCCTCGCGCCGCTGCACCAGGTACAGCGTGCGCGTGAGCGCCGGCAAGGGCAACGGCCGCGTTACCAGCGTCTCGCGCCGGAAGTGAAAGAGCGTGAGCGCAGGCACCACGCTGATGCCGAGCCCGGCTTCCACAAGGCCCATGACGGTGGCCAGGTGCTCCACCTCGAACACCGCGTTCAGCCGCAGCGGATGCAGCGCCGCATCGAGCGCCTGCCGCACGCTGCTGTTGCGCGCCATCTGGATGAAGGGCCACGGCGCGATCTTCTTGACCGTGAGGCGCGCCTCGTGCGCGAGCGGATGGTCCGCGCGGCACACCAGGTGAAAGCGATCGGTGCAGAGCTTGCGCGCGCGCAGGTCGCTGTCGGCCGCCGCGCCCGAGGCCGCGAGCGCGAAGTCGGCCTGGCCGCTGCGCACCAGCGCCACGCAGGCATCGGACAGCGCATCGTCCAGGTCGATGCGGATGCCGGGCCAGGCCTGCATGAACTCCGCGAACACCGTGGGCAGCCACCCCGCCGCGAGCGAGGGCAGTGCCGCGATGCGCACGCGCCCCTTGCGCCGCTCCACATGGTCGGCCAGGTCGCCCATGGCGCTGCCCATGTCGTCGAGCAGGCGCCGCGCCGCGCCCTCGAAGAGCAGGCCCTCGGGCGTGAGCTGCACGCTGCGCGTGTCGCGGTCGAAGAGGCGCGTGCCCACGGCATCTTCGAGCGTGCGGATCAACGCGCTGAACGCGGGCTGCGACAGGTGGCTGGTCTGCGCCGCGCGCGTGAAGTTGCGGTGCTCGGCCAGCGCGAGAAAGGCGCGCAGCTGCCGCGTGGAGAGGTCGGGCGTCTTTCGCATGTCGAGCCTTCGCTGGTGCCGGTTATTTGAAATGCAGATCAATCGATCCGAATTTCCGATTTTACGGATCACAGCCATTTGCCTACATTGCACCTCGATGAATGCCCAATCACTGCCCCCTTTGCTGATCGGCTGCGCGGCTGGTTTCTCCGGCGACCGCACCGATGCGGCCGGGCCGGTGGTCGAGACGCTGATCGCGCGGCTCGCCGACGGACCCACGGGACAGCGCGCCTTCCTGATCTTCGAGACGCTGGCCGAACGCACGCTGGCGCTCGCGCAACTGCGCCGCCGCGACAACCCCGAGGCCGGCTACGAGCCGCTGCTCGATGCGATGCTGCGGCCGGTGCTCGCGCGTTGCCTTGCGCACGGCATCCGCATCGTGAGCAACTTCGGCGCGGCCCATCCGCGTGCCGCGGCGCGGCACATCGCCCGCATGGCGCGCGAGCTCGGTGCCGATGCGCCGCGCATCGCGGTGGTGGAGGGCGACGACCTCTCGGGCGAAGCACACCGCGCGCTCCTGAAAGACGCACTCGGCGCGCAGGTCGAAGGCTTGCGCGTCGTGAGCGCCAATGCGTACATCGGCGCCGAGCCCATCGCCGCCGCGCTCGATGCGGGCGCGCAGATCGTCGTGTGCGGCCGCGTGGCCGACCCCTCGCTCACCGTCGGCCCGGCCCTCTCGCACTTCGGCTGGCGCGCCGACGACTGGCACCGCCTCGGCCGCGCGACCATGGCGGGCCACCTGCTCGAATGCGGCGCGCAGGTCTGCGGCGGCTACTTCGCCGACCCCGGCTACAAGGACGTGCCGGGGCTCGAAGCCGTGGGCTTTCCGATCGCCGAGATCGACGCCGACGGCCACTGCACCATCGGCAAGGCCGACCACACCGGCGGCCTCGTGAGCGAAGCCACGGTGAAGGAGCAATTGCTCTACGAAGTGCACGACCCGAGCGCCTACCTCACGCCCGACGTGGTCGCCGACATCGCCGAAGCCGAGGTGCGCGCGCTGCCGGGCAAGGACCGCGTCGAGCTCTCCGGCGTGCGCGGCCATGCGCGGCCGAGCCACTACAAGGTCAACGTCTGCCACGAAGGCGGCTGGCTCGCCGAGGGAGAAATCTCCTACGCCGGCCCGCGCGCCGAAGCCCGCGCCCGGCTCGCGGCGGACGTGCTGCGCCAACGGCTCGACGGCCTCGCGCTGCGCGTGGACCTCATCGGCGCGCTCAGCATCCTCGGCGACGACGCCGGCCGCGCGCTCGCCGACACGCCCGACATGGGCCTGCGCGATGTGCGCCTGCGCGTCGCCGCCACGCACGCCGACCGCGCACAGGCCGAGCGCCTGGCGCGCGAGGTGATGGCGCTCTACACCTGCGGCCCCGCGGGCGGCGGCGGCGTGCGCACCGCGCTCACGCCGCGGCTGAACACGCTCTCTTGCCTGCTGCCGCGCGAATCGGTGCCGGTGCGATTCGAACTGCTCGATGCGAAGGCGCTGGCATGAACACGACAGACGACATGATCGAAGTGCCGCTCTACCGCGCCGCGCACGGCCGCACCGGCGACAAGGGCGACCGCTCCAACATCAGCGTGATCGCATGGCGTGCCGAGTTCTATCCGCTGCTGCTCGAACAGCTCACGCCCGAGCGCGTGGCCGCGCAGTTCCGCCACCGCGCGCCCTCGCAGGTGCAGCGCTTCGAGTTGCCGAAGCTGCACGCGATGAACTTCGTGCTCGATGCGGTGCTCGACGGTGGCGTGAACGATGCGCTGAACCTCGATGCGCATGGCAAGGCGCTCTCGTTCCTGCTGCTCGACATGCCGGTGCGGATACCGCGCGCGCTCGAACCGCTGCTCGCCGGACCGTAGCCGCTGCGTTCCCCTTTTCCTTACCCATCCATCCGGAGACAAAACAATGAAACGATTTCCCCTCGCCGCTGTAACCGCGATAACCGCGGCCCTCGCGCTGGCCCCGCTGCTCGGCCACGCGCAGGCCTTCCCCGAGAAGTCCATCACCTTCGTCGTGCCCTTCGCGGCCGGCACCGCCACCGACCAGATCGCGCGCGCGCTCGGCAATGCCATCACGGCCGAGACCAAGCAGCCCGTCATCATCGACAACAAGGCCGGCGCGAGCGGCTTCATCGCCTCGCAGAACGTGGCCAAGGCGCCGGCCGATGGCTACACCGTGCTCATCACCACCAACACCACGCACGCGGCCAACGAGCACTTGTTCAAGAAGCTGCCCTACGACCCGGTGAAAGACTTCGCCCCCGTCGCCGCGCTCGGCAAGGGCGGGCAGATCATGGTGGTGAACCCCTCGTTCCCCGCCAAGACCGTGGCCGAGTTCGTCGCGCTCGCGAAGAAGGAGCCGGGCAAGTACAGCTTCGGCAGCGGCAGTTCTTCCAGCCGCATGGCGGGCGAGCTGCTGCAGCAGATGGCCGACATCAAGCTGCTGCACGTGCCCTACAAGAGCAACACGCTGGCCGTGACCGATCTGCTGGGCGGGCAGATCCACATGATGATCACCGACACCGCCACGGGCCTTCCCCAAGTCAAGGGCGGCAAGCTGCGCGCGCTGGGCATGTCGAGCGCCAGCCGCTCGCCGCTCGCGCCCGACGTGCCCACCATTTCCGAGGCCGGCGTGAAGGGCTACGAGATGGGCTACTGGTTCGCCGCCTACGCGCCCGCGAAGACGCCGCCCGCCGTCGTCAAGCGCCTGAACGAACTGCTCGTGAAGGCCGCGAAGAGCGAGTCGGCGAAGACCGCGTTCTACGAACCCACCGGCACCGAGGTGTTCACCACCTCGCCCGAGGAGCTGGCCAAATTTCAGGCCGGCGAATCGCAGAAGTGGGGCCGCATCGTGAAGGCGGCCGGCATCGAGGCCGAGTGATCGCCGCGGCGTGATGCACACGCCGTAGCGGAGACCGGCGCCGCGCGAACACAGAACACCACAACAGGAGACAAACCATGAAACGCTGGAGCCTCGCGGCTGCCACGGTGGCTTCGGCCGCCCTTTTTCTGAGTGCCTGCGGCGGAAGCGGCGGCGGCGGCGGGGGCTTCGTGCTGCCGCCGGTCGCCGGCAATCCACCACCCGCCACGCAACCCCCGGCCGCCACCGCGCCGAAATTCAAGCTCGCCATCAGCAAGACCGAAGACGTGCCCGGCACCTTCGGCACTGCGGGCACCTACGAGAAGATCAGCGGCACCTTCACCGGCGAGGTCGACCCGAAGGACGCGCGCAACGCCATCATTCAAGACCTGCAGCTCGCGCCGCTCAACGCCAACGGCAAGGTCGAGTACGCGTCGGACTTCGTGCTCTTCAAGCCCAAGGACATGACCAAGGCCAGCGGCGTGCTGCGCTACGACGCGCCCAACCGCGGCAACATCGTGAACCTCGATCCGTACTTCGCCGCGCGCGGCTACGTGTTCCTCACGGCCGCGTGGCAGGGCGACGTGCCCGCGGCCGCCGGCAAGCTCACGCTCAACGTGCCGGTGGCGAAGAACGCCGATGGCAGCAGCATCACCGGCACCTACCGCGCCGAACTGCTGCCCACGGTGGCGACGAACGATTCGCTGCCGCTCCCCGGCGGCCCCTTCAACGCCGCGATGCAGGCCTATGCGACCGCGAGCCTGGACAACACGAAGCCCGGCTACGTGCTCACGCGCCGCATCAACGAGGGCGACGCGCGCCAGCTCATTCCCGCGAGCGAATGGAAGTTCGCCAAGTGCGGCGCGGGCGCACCGTTCCCCGGCACGCCCGATGAGACCAACGTGTGCCTCAAGGACAAATGGGACCCGGCCTACATGTACGAGCTGGTCTACATCGCGAAGGACCCGAAGGTGATGGGCCTGGGCCTCGCGGCGCTGCGCGACATGATCACGTTCTTTCATCGCGATGCGAGCGATGCGGCGGGCACGGCCAACCCCGTGGCCGCAGCCATCAAGAACACCATCGCCTCGGGCGTCTCGCAGTGCGGCAACTTCATGAAGACCTTCGTGCACCTGGGCTTCAACGAGGACCGCGCGGGCCAGAAAGTGTTCGACGGCGTGTTCGCGCAAATCGCGGCGCGGCAGACCAACATCAACATGCGCTTCTCCATCCCCGGTGGCGGCGGCGGCGTGCGCAGCGACCACACGGCCTTCGGCCAGGCCGGCACGCGCGGCCTCTCGAAGGACTACGTGGACGACGTGGCCCAGCGCCGCGGCGGCATCCTCTCGCGCTGCGAGGCGAGCGGCACCTGCCCCAAGCTCTTCATCGGCTTCAGCGGCACCGAGTTCTATGTGCTGCAGGGCTCGCCGCTGCTCACCGACGCATGGGGCACCACCGACCTCGTGCAGCCGGCCAATGCGCGCGTGTACTACTACGCGAGCACGCACCACCTGCTGGGCCTGGCATCGCTGCCGGGCGCGAGCGCCGGCGCGCTCTACGCGACCAACGCGAACGCGGCCGTCATCCCCGTCGTGCGCGCCCTCTACCAGAACCTCGAGGAATGGGTCGTGAGCGGCACCACGCCGCCCGACAGCCAGGTGCCCAAGCTCGCCGATGCCACGCTCGTGCGCCCGGCGCAGGTCAAGTTTCCGGCCATTCCGGGCGCGAACTACACGGGCCTGGTCAACACCTTCTCGCTGCTCGACTGGGGCCCCGGCTACCGCCCGCAGGACGAGACCGGCATCGCCACCCAGGTGCCGCCCGCATACCTGGGCCGCGACTACGCGATCCTCGTGCCGCAGGTGGATGCGGACGGCAACGACATCGCCGGCATCCGCAGCCTCGACGTGGCCGTGCCCGTGGGCACCAACACCGGCTGGAACTACACCAACAAGCCCGGCACCATCGACCAGGCGGGGCTCTTCGGCGCGTACTTTCCATTCGTGAAAACGGCCGCGCAGCGTGCGGGCACGACGGACGCGCGGCTCTCGCTGCAAGAGCGCTACACCGACCAGGCCGGCTACGTCGCGGCAATCACGAGCGCCGCCAACGACCTCGTGGCCAGGCGCTTCATGCTGCGCGTGGACGCCGATGCGGCGATTGCGAACGCCACAGCCAACCCCGTGCTGCCCTAGTCAATCCGCCGCGTTCGCAACGTGCGCCGCGAACCCCGTGCGGCCCGGCGCAATGTCGGGCCGCAGGGTGAGATCGGGGATCTCGTAGTCGCCCGCGTTCTGCGGGCGGAACGCGATGGGCTTAGTCGTCCACAGCGCATCGAGCCGGCCGCCGAGGTCTTCGGTGATCCGCGCATAAGCCGCGCCGTCGACCTTGCCCGTGCGGTGCACCACGAAGGGCGGCAGCACCTCGAAGCCCGGGTAGTAGAGGATGCCGTGGTGGATGGGAAACAGCAGCTCGTCCATCGGCCCGTTGATGCCCCGCGGGCCGTAGTGCGGCGCCCAGCCGCCGGTGGTGACCACCAGCATCGCGCGCTTGCCCGCCATCACGCCCTGGCCGAAGCGGTCGCCCCAGTGCGTGTCGGAGTGCTCGCCCACGCCGTAGGCAAAGCCATGGGCATACACGCGCTCGACCCAGCCCTTGAGGATCGCGGGCATTGAATACCACCAGAGCGGAAACTGGAAGATCACCGCATCGGCCCACAGCAGCCTGGCCTGCTCGCCGGCGATGTCGGCGGGCTGCGTGCCGCCCTCGAACGCGCGCTGCGAATCGAGCACCGGATCGAAGTGCGCGCCGGGCGCCAGGTGCGCGAAGTCCGCCGCATCGAGCGGCGCCTTCCATTGCATCGCATAGAGATCGGACACCCGCACCTCGTGCCCGGCTTGCGTGAGGCGATCGACCATGAAGTTTTTCAGCGAACCGTTGAGCGAACGGGCTTCGGGGTGGGCGTGGACGAGGAGGACTTTCACGATGGATTCGCCTATGGAATGAAGAACATGCACGCAGGTTAGGAGCGGTGGCGATATATTGGAAATGAATAGATCGAATTCCAGCCATTGCCATGAACAATTTCAGCCGCCTCGACCTCAACCTGCTCTTGACGCTCGACGTGCTGCTCACCGAGCGCAACGTCACCCGCGCCGCCGAGCGCCTGAACCTCTCGCAGCCTTCGGTGAGCGTGCAGCTGGCCAAGCTGCGCGAGGCTTTTGCCGACCCCCTGCTGGTGCCCGCGCAGCGCGGCATGCGGCCCACGGCGCGCGCCGACGAATTGCGCGGGCCCCTGCGCGAAGCGCTGGAATCATTGGGCCGCGCAGTGGCGCCCACCAAGCCCTTCGACCCCGCCGAGGCGACCACCACCTGGCGCGTGGCCGCGGCCGACTATGCGGAGTCGGCCATCCTGCTGCCCGCGCTCGCGGGCCTGCGCAAGGCCGCGCCGAACACGCGGCTGGCCATGGTGGAGGCGGTGCCCTCGCGCATGGCGCGGCAGCTGGAGCATGGGGAGATCGACCTGTTCTTTCACACCAGCGTGGGCGCGCCGCAGGGGCTGCACCGCCGGGTGCTGTTCAACGAGCGCTACGTGCTGGCGGGGAGGGCGGGGCATCCGCGCCTGAAGCGCCGCCCGACGCTCGCGCAGTTCTGCGCGCTGGAGCATGTGGTGGTGTCGCTGGCCGGCGGCGGCTTCGCCGGGCCGACGGACGATGCACTGGCGCAGAGGGGCTTGACGCGGCGCGTGGCGCTGTCGGTGCCGCACTTTCTTTTCATGATGTCGGTGCTGGCGCAGACCGATATGGTGGCGATGCTGCCGGAGCGATTGGCGCGTGGCGCTGCGGGGCTACGGGTGGTGGAGGCGCCGCTGGAAGTGCCGGGGTATGAGATGGCGATGCTGTGGCATGAAAGGCGGCATCGGGATGCGGGGCATCGGTGGGTTAGGGAGCGGATTGCGGGGAGTTGTGGAGGGGCGAGGTGAATGCGATCGACGAGGACGGGTTTTCGAGCGACATGCGGGCTCATCCGTTCGCAGTTTTTCGTTATCGTCAATGGGTGAGATGATGGAAAGAGTACGGAGTTTTCTATTTTTTGAGGCACTGTTCCAGCTGTCACTCATTCCGCCTCACCTACCTTCTTCGTGGTCAACATGCGCTTGCTCCATTTCAGTTCTTCGGGTTTGCAGATCTGGCAGCATGGCCATTTGTATGGGCAAAGTGAGCCGGGCTCGCGAAACGTATGGTTCGGACCGCGGGTTCGGAAGATCGCTTTGCAAGGTACTGTTTGCGTCCTAAGGCGGATCGCCGAGACTGCCAAACCTTTCTGATTGCGGAACTCGCTACATGCCTGCCGCTTTTCCACTCGTCGATCGCAACCACCACATCAGCACCGCATCTAAGCACGTGCTGGACAATGCCCACCCCGTGACTTGGATGCTCGATTCCAGGGAGGGCCCCAATGACTTCGGGTATGACTTTGAGGTGCAGGTCGCGCCCGACAATCAGGTACAAAGGACCTTCCGCCTGCAACTTAAGGGCACGCAGTCACCCACGATTTCCGCCGATGGCGGCACCCTTTCCATTGGTCTAAAAGTCAGGACCCTTAATCTATACGCTCAATCGGCCGATGAGGTGATGCTGGTGGTCGTTGTAGTCTCCCTTCAGCCGAACGGCAAGGTCGACCACGCAAGCAGCAGGATCTACTGGACTTGGATTTCCGATGAGATCGAGCGTCTGCGGGGCAACCGATATGCAGTGGACCTCGACGGTGGGCAGGAAGAGGTGACCCTAAAACTATCTGTGGCCCAAGTCCTGACGCCCGATGTCGATGTCACTCCGTATCTGGGCCAGCGTCTTCGCAGCGCACGAGCCATGGAGGACCTGACCGCCCTTGCCCTGGAGACCAGACCATCGTCGGGTGGCCAGGCTGAGCCACTTGAGCAATTGCTTATCAACGTTCGCAAGCACCCCGAGTTGCTGTCGATCTCCTTTGAAGGCGAACTCGAGTTGCCACGTGATGGCGTGGGCAAGGAGATCGCCGAGGGTCTGGCCTATGTGCGCGCTGGGCGAACCACGCTGGCTGAAGGCGTGGTGCGAAGCATTGAACGCACAAGACTATCGGGATCGCCAAACCTGACGGCCGGGTTTTTGAGTCTCGAAGGAAAAATCGCGGTGCAGCGGAGGCAACGTGAACACGCGTTGTCACTTTTTCAGCAGGCCTATGCCGCGCATCCGATCGAGAGGCATCTATTGCCGGTTGCCGAGCTTCAGTTTTTTGATGCCATTGATCGGGATGACAAGGTGGGGATTGAAGCGGTCGCCGCTTCACTGAAAACTGTGAAAACCGACGATGGATTGAGCCTGTTGGTGCGCGTTTGCACGTGCGTAGGGGATCACGAAGCAGCTCAGAATGCTATCGAGAGGATTTCGATCAAGGTCAAGCGGGTTCAGGCGGAATTGGTTTTATGGTCCAGTCAACGCAAGTGGGCTGAGGTTAGAGGTGCCGCTGAGACGGCCATCGGGTCGTGTTTGACAAGTAGCCCCCATGATCTCGTCGGCCTGCAGTTGCTCGCTGCGCGCGCTGCATGGCAACAAGCCTTGGCCAATAGCCCTAAAGGGGGCGACGTTGTTGAAACGCTGCCGCTTACGGGACTGCCGGGCCTGGATTGGGGGGCTGCGACCATTGCCTGGGAGCACGCGTTAGCGTGTCTGCGTCAGCTCCAAGAGCTTGGGTGGCCCATCAATGTGGAGTTACTGGCACCCATCGTTGTGGTTGTCGCGGGGGCCATCGGTAAACATAGTGAAGCGCTGCCCCTTTTGCGAGAGGCCGCATCCGCGCGGCCGGAATACCTCGACCTCCAGGAAAACTTGGAACTACTGGCCATCGGTGCCGGAAATTCTGGTGTTGCCTTCGAGGCCAATATGCGTCAACCGGACGGGCACGCCGTGCTGGTGCGACGTACTTGCATCTTGTTCCAGTCCAAGGACTACGCGTCATGCTTGACTGCAGCGCTTCTAGTTTTGGATTCGATGCAGATGCCGGTGTCGCAAACCCCAACGGCGTTAGCACTCGGGGCGGCGGCGGCTGCCAAGCTGTCTCGTATCAGGGATCGCGACCGGCTTCGCGCACCGTTACAGGCTGAATTCCGCTATCGAGAGTTCGCGTTTTTGGCAGACTTCGCCACCGCCTCGTTGCTGCCCGGCAGTAGTTCGTCAAGCCCGTTAGATGTCCTGCGCAGCGGTATCGCGCTGTGTCCAGACTCTAAGGTGTTGGCGTCGAATCTCTTTTCCAACCTCCCCGTCGACGAACCGGATGCAGCCCGAGAAGCCATTGACCTGGCCCGACGGTTAGGTCAGGACGTAGCGCTGTCCGTAGCGGATCAGGTCCGGCTCATAAACGCTCATTTTGCGCTCGAACAATGGCAAGAAGCCGAGTTGGAGGCAGATGCCGCGCTCACCCAGTTTGGCGCTTCCGAAACGCTCTACGGCATGCTGGCGATTGCGCTTGAAATGCAGGGCCGAACGGGTGATGCGGTCACCGCTTTCGAGCACGCACTCAACCTCGGATCCAATCGAATCTCAACACTTCGGAACTACCTCAGTATTTGTCTGCGTCTTGGAAGATTGAAAGAGGCGCGCGGAGCAATTGAACGACTGCTTGCAGTGGACACTGACCGCGAAGAGCGTATAGAGCTTCTACGCTTGAATGCCTTGCTCTTGGTTCAGTTGGGATTCGTGGACGATGCACTCGGTGTTGTCAAAGCAGTTGGCGCCTTGGTCAACACGGAGGTCGAGGCCGAAGAGGGGATGTATCTAATTCTCTTCGCTGGGTTGACGTTGGTTCATCCAAGCCTAAATAAAGAGGAACTGAAGGCCTTTGATGAGCGCGCGACCCGCTTCGAGCGCGCTTGGCCTATCTCTCAGATCTTCCGCCGTGTTACCGCACCAGTGCAGGGAACTCAGGGTTTCAGCAACTTGCACGACTTGGTCGATGCCGTGACAGGCGGTGATTCGCGCGCTCGCATGCGCGAATACACCGAGAGAGAGCGCGGAATTCGTACTGGCGAGATGCCCGTACCGTTCGTCATGCGTCCGTCCTATGCGCTGCATTACATCGGTGATGTCTTTACGCTTTGGCATGCAGCCAAGCTTTCAAAGCCTGACGACGTGCAGTTGCATCTATCGATGCACCGGCCAAACGAGTTTCAATCGACTCAGATTAGGCAAGACGTGCCGCTGCTTGATCTCACCGCGCTGCTTGTGCTCCATGATCTGGGGCTTTTTTCGGTGCTTTTTGGGCTATTTAGGCGAATCGCGATCCCAAGGCGAACGATTAGCTACATCAGCCAATTCAGTCGAGGTTGGCTTGTGAGCGCAATAGCGAGCGAGAAGGCCACAGCATTGCTGGGGGTTATCAATGCCAATCTTGAACACATCGATCAGCCATCTTCTGAACGGGTGGTCGCGAAGACGGTCAGCCAACGGGACGTGTTGCTCGACTATATGGAGTTGGCTGCCACAGGGAGATGGGTAGCTTATTCCGACGATGTAATAGCACGAGCCATGGCTACTCTTGATACGCCGAAATTAAAGGTTTTTAGTACGTTGGAACTGATGCGACTCGCCGATGAGGAAAAACTCCTTTCTGAGTTCGAGGTGGCTCAACTATTGGCGCAACTCGCGAGATGGAATGTCGGCATCTCAGTGCAATCGCGGTACTTGATTGCTGCTCTAGATGGTGCGGTATCTGATGCAGAGAGAATTTCGCCGTACGAGCGTCTGGAGCGCTTTCGCCGGCACGAGCCATTTGTCACCCTGGCAAGGGCGATCTGGTATCCGGGTAAGCAGCCTGCAGAACTGGTCTTGCACATGGCGTCCGTGATCGCCGAGGCCTTGCGCACAGGGCGTTCAGACGAGGACAGCGTTGCAGCCGTTTGGGCGTTCTGGTTAATAAGACTTCGGGTCATGTCAAACGTGGAGCCGGAGCTTTTGCAAGATCTCTTTCCGTATTGCCTTATCCAAGTGGTGAACCTTCTTCCAACTGGCGCAGAAACACGGGCGGTGCATACGGCGCTGCGTACGCTTGAGCTGGCGGCGGAGACTGATCGGATGTCGCAAGATCAAGAGCAGCACTTCATCGGACGTGTGGGCGTGAGCTTGGCTTCGTTGGCTGAAAAGAACTTTACGATGGTCGATGGAGTGCGGAACCGGTTGATGAGCGTCTGGCCGCGCGGCACACGAAGCGGTGACTTGTTTGAGTCCTCCTACTTCTCTTCGCTCCAGCAACAAATTGCCGGTCCAGAAACGGCCCATTCGTGAATAGATCACCGGCGTATTGCTGCAGCACATCTGGCGCAGCCGGCTGAGTACTGGCTGCTGACGTGACCTCGCGAGTCGCTGCAGGCTTTGGCGTATAGGTGTCCTTTCGGCGAGCGCCTCGTGCACTGGAGGTTGAATTCCAGTACAGCGTTCACCTAAAGTGACTGCCTTAACAACCGGGCATCTTCTGCCCGGCGCAGGCGATGGATAGGATTTTCGGCTTCCTATCCCTCGAGACAACAATCAATGAAGAAGCGCTTCCTGGCGATCGCAATGGCGATCTCGGCCATCGCCGCACTCCCTGCCTTCGCCGAGTATCCCGACAAGCCGATCACGCTCGTGGTGCCGTTCGCCGCCGGCGGGCCGACCGACAAGGTGGCGCGTGACTTCGCCGAGGCGATGCGCAAGCAACTTGGCAACGTCGCCATCGCCGTGGACAACAGCGGCGGCGCGGGCGGCACGCTCGGCGCGGCCAAGGCGGCGCGCGCGGCCAACGACGGCTACACGCTGCTGCTGCACCACGTGAGCATGGCGACCTCGCCCGCGCTGTACCGCAAGCTCCCCTACGACACGCTCAACGGCTTCGAGTACCTGGGCCTCATCAACGAAGTGCCGATGACGGTCATCAGCAAGAAGACGCTGCCGGCCACCAACTTCGCCGAGCTGCGCAAGTGGCTCGAAGCCAACGCGAGCAAGACCAACCTGGCCAACGCGGGCATCGGCTCGGCCTCGCACCTGTGCGGGCTGATGCTGCAGAGCGCGCTGAAGATCGACGTGCAGACCATCCCCTACAAGGGCACGGCGCCGGCGATGACCGACCTCATCGGCGGCCAGGTCGACGTGATGTGCGACCAGACCACCAACACCACCGCGCAGATCGAAGGCGACATGGTGCGCGCCTATGCGGTCACGACGCAAAAGCGCCTGAAGACGCCCGCGCTGGCCGCGCTGCCGACGCTGGACGAGAGCGGGCTGAAGGGCTTCAACGTGAGCATCTGGCACGGCCTCTTCGCGCCCAAGGGCACGCCCAAGGCGATCACCGACAAGCTCAACGCGGCGCTGAAGGTGGCGCTGAAAGACCCGGCCTTCGTCAAGAGCCAGGAGGGCCTGGGCGCGGTCATCATCAGCGACGCTCGGGTCAATGGGCCGGAGCACAAGAAGTTCGTCGAGGCCGAGATCCAGAAGTGGGGCGCGGTCATCAAGGCGGCCGGGCAGACCGCGGAGTGATGCGCATGAAAAACGTCATGTCGAATCCGAATCGCCTCCGGGTGCAGCTTCTCGCGCTGGCCGTGCTGGCGCCGTTCGCGGGCGCCGCCCTGGCCGCTTCGCCGAAGTTCTCGGTCGAACTCGTGGGCGGCCGCATCAAGGGCGACGACACGCTGAAAGTGAAGCAGGGCGACCAGGTGCAGGTGAGCGTGGTGAGCGACCAGCCCCTGGTGCTGCACCTGCACGGCTACGACATCGAGACGAAGGTGGCGCCGCCCGCGCCCGCGCTCATGGCCTTCAAGGCCGACCTGGCGGGGCGCTTTCCGGTGCACGAGCATCGCGAGGGGGCGGGCAATCACCGCGCGGTGATGTTCATCGAAGTCCACCCGTAGGCGCGCTCTGAACTCCTTTCGATCCGCCTTCGGCTTCGCCGCGGCGTGCGTGGCCGGACGCGCCAACGCGCATGGCTTCGGCCAGCGCTTCGACCTGCCGCTGCCGCTGTGGCTCTGGCTCACGGGGGCGGGCGCGACGCTCGTGCTGACCTTCGTGGCGCTCGCGTTGTTCGCGCGGCGGCGCGACTTCGGCGCGGCGTTCCTCCGCAGCCTCGACCTGCTGCAATTCGCGGCGCTGCGCCGCGCGGCGCATCCGCTCGCGGTGGTGCTGCGCATCATCAGCTGCGCGGTGTTCGCGCTGACGCTGGCCACCGGCTTCCTCGGCAACGACGATGCGTATGCGAACCTGATCGTCACGATGGTCTGGGTGTTGTGGTGGGTCGGCATGGCGTTCTTCTGCGCGCTCGTCGGCGACCTGTGGGAAGTCGTCAATCCGCTGCCCACGGTGTACCGCGCGGTCGCCCGCGCCATCGCACGCGTGACCGGCCGGCGCGAATCGCTGAACCTGCCGTGGCCCGCGTGGCTGGGCGCATGGCCCGCGGTCATTCTGTTCTTCGCGTTCGCGTGGGCCGAGCTGGTCTGGCAGGACAAGGACGTGCCCCGCGCGCTCGCCTCCGCCTTGCTGGCCTACGCGGCGTTGAGCTGGTGCGGCATGCTGCTGTTCG
The DNA here is from genome assembly GCF_979257995.1 of Variovorax sp. AC194. NCBI lineage: Bacteria > Pseudomonadati > Pseudomonadota > Betaproteobacteria > Burkholderiales > Comamonadaceae > Variovorax > Variovorax sp. AC194. The sequence continues at coordinate 2,882,973 of NZ_OZ409823.1, forward strand.
GCGTGGAGGCGTGGCGCAGCCGCGCCGATGCCTTCGCGATGGTGTTCCGCGTGCTCGGCCGCTTCGCGCCGCTCGAGCTGCGCAGTTCGACGCCGACGGAGCCCGCACGCTTGCGCCTGCGTCCTTACGCCGCGGGCTTGCTGACGGAGGGGGAGGTGCCCAACTCGGTCGCCGCGTTCGTGCTCTTGATGCTCGCCACGGTCACCTTCGACGGCTTCCACGAAACGCCGCTGATGGACAGCATCGGCACCGCCGCGCAGACTGCGCGCCCGGTGGCCGAAGCGCTGTTCGCGCTGTCTTCCGCCACGGGCATGGACGAGACGCAGTGGCTCAACACCGTGGTGCTGCTGCTGTTTCCGCTCGCCTTCGTGCTGATCTTTCGCATCGTGAGCGCGTGCATGCTGCGCCTGGCCGGCAGCTCGGCGCATGCGGACCTGAATGCGATGGTGTGGAGCCTGGTGCCGATCGCCGTGGCCTACCACCTCGCGCACTACGCATCGCTGCTGCTGACCACGGGGCAGTTCATCGTTCCGCTCGCGTCGGACCCGTTCGGCTGGGGCTGGAACCTGTTCGGCACGCGCGGGCAGGCCGTCAACCTGGGCATCGTGAGCCCGGCCGGGTACTGGTACACGGCCGTCACGCTGATCGTCGTGGGCCACGTGCTGGCGGTCATCGTCGCGCACATCGAGGCGACGCGCCGCTTCGCGAGCCATCGCGCGGCGCTGCTGAGCCAGGTGCCGATGCTCGTGCTGATGGTGGCTTACACGAGCCTGAGCCTCTGGATCATGGCGCAGCCCATCGTGGGCTGATCGCCGTCTTTCGCTTCATCTGATATCGCCCTTTCGCCGGGCACCTCGCCGCTGATGCGGCAGGTGCCCGGCGCTCAGCGCTCTTTGCCGTTGCGCCAACTCAGGGCTCGCGAACTCCAATCGTCGATCGCAGCCATGTCGATATCGCCCGGCCCATGGCTCAGCGCGAGCCATCGCGCAATGAAGCAGCGGCCGCAGCACGAAGCGAGAGCGGCAAACCTCCGGCATCGACAAAGCAAGCGAGCCGGCCGAAGCCAAAAGAAAAGCCCCCGGCTCATCGCGAGCCAGGGGCTTTTTAGGGGGAGGGCCGCCGATGCGACCCGGGATCTGGATCAGCTCTTCACATTCGCCACCGACAGCTTCCCGCCGCCCTGCAGATAACCGTTGGTCGTGAACGAGCAGCCCTCGGTGCAGGTCAGCGAGAAGAAGCCCTTGTTCGCGCCGTTGTCGGTCACCTGAAGGCGGAACTTCGCCGGCTGGTCGTTGAAGGTGCCTTCGCCGTCGATCTGCACCGAGTTCTTCGTCGCCGTGACCTGCGCGCCATCCGCATCGATGGCCGAGCCCAGGCGCGTGACCGAGGTCAGCTGCACCTTGTTGCCCACGCCGTCGATGGCGAGGCTGGCGGTCGGGCCGTTCTTGCCGCGGCTGGCTTCCAGCGAAACCGTGACGTCGCCCTGTGCCGTGGCCACTTTGCCCTTGACGCTCGCGCTGCGGCTCATGCACGCGTTGTACTGCGGGTTGGTCAGCTCGATCGACACCAGGCCGCCCTGGTTCCAGCCCGTGTAGTACAGGCAGTTCTCGGCGTCATAGCGCGGGTCAGGGCGCGAGAAGTCCATCTTGCTGGGCGTGTTGCGGCGTGCGACGTAGTAGCCGATTTCCTTCGGGCTCGTCGGGTCGGTCCAGTCGGCGAAGCGGATGCCGCCCGAGGCCGCCGCGTACACCGCCACACGCATGTTGTTGCGGTCGTCGAAGTTCAGGTAGTGAACCATCGGCACGTTGCCGCCTTGCGCCACCAGCGTCGGGCAGACGCTCGCCTTGTTCGCGTCCTGCTCGAAGGTGCCGACGATCTTGGGGTGCTTCTCGTCGGAGATGTCGATCATGCGGCCGAAGCTCTGCTGCTTGCACTGGTTGGGCAGGCCGTTGGTGTCGCTGGTCGTCAGGGCATACGACTCGTCGGTCGAGACGATGTATTCCTTGCCGTTGACGTGCCGCACCCACTCGGTCGCATGCGTCGCCGAGGTCGAGGTCATGCGCGCATAGCCGCCTTGCTCGAACTCGGGGTCGGGCTGCTGGTCGCACCACGAGAGGAAGCTCACGTACTTCAGCTTCGGATCGGCCACGCGCTTGACGATGTCGCTCGAGTCCATGACCAGCAGGCCGTTGGCGCAGCTCTGGTCGCGCCAGAACGTCGTGCTCGCGGTCGGCAGGTTGCCGGCCACCTGGCCGCCGCCGCCGTACACCGCCAGGTAGATGCGCGTGCCGTCGGGGTTGGTGCTGACGTCGTGCACGTTGGTCGCGGCCATGATCCGCCAGTTCTTGTTGCTCTTCACCTCGTCGGGCAACTGCGAGCGGTTCCAGCTCAGCAGCAGCTTGGGGTTCTTCGGATCGTCCAGGCTGGTGATGTGCAGGTCGACGCGCTTGTTGTCGATGGTGTAGTTGGCAAAGTTCTCGTCGGTGGGCGATGTGCCGCCCGTGATGAGCGTCGTGCCGCCGTCCTTGGCCGTGGTGCCGAAGGGCACGCCGTACCAGGTCTTGCCGTCCGGCGAGAGCCAGCCGTCGTGGTGGCCGCCGGAGGACTGGTAGCTCGCGTTCAGCGGCACGGGGTGCAGGCAGTCGCTGACGTCGTAGACGTCCACCATCTTGTTGTCCTTGTAGCCGGCCACCAGGAGGTCGCCCGAGAGCTCCAGGCCCGAGTAGGCTTCGAGCGCCGCGGGGGTGCGCAGGATCTTTCCGTTCGGGTTGACGGGTGTGGCGGCGCTGGTCTCTTCACCGAACTTGTTGGTGCTCGTTGCCGCGACGCTGGCCGACGGTGCGGTGCCCACGACCGTGGTGTCGCCGCTCGCGGGCACGACCTGCATCCTGGAGGGCGTCTTCATGTCGAACACGATGATGCCGGTGGTGAGCGCCGCATCGCCGCCGGCCGCGCCGTCGCGGTTGGAGGCGTAGGCGCAGCGCGTCGAGCCCTTGGCCTTGATCTGCAGGTCGCCGAAGGCGCCGCGGCCGAACAGCGTGTGCTGCGCGACCTTTCTCGCGCCGCACCAGTAGCCCTGGAAGCCATCGGGGTTGGCGGTCGCGTCGTACATGGCCGACTTGGGAATGTGGCCGTTGACGCCCGGCTCGCCCTGGTCGCCGAGTCCGGGCTCGCAGATCCTGGGGGGTGTCACGTAGTCCTGCGCCACGGGCGTGGTGTCGGCGGGTGGCTGCCCGGCGCCGGCGGGCGGCTGTGCGGGCGGAATGATGAATGGCGGCGCGCCGCCGCTGTCGTTGCTGCCGCCGCACGCGGCCAGCAGCAGCGCGCTGGTGAGGGACGCGATCAACAACAGGTTGGCTTTGGAGGGTTGTCTTCTTTTCATGGTTCTTCTTTCTCTGTCAAAAAAACACGGGGAGCAGGGGAGCGGGGGAGCGTCTTTGGCTCAATGTCCGAAGGGGGCGGGGTCTCCCGCCCATGCCGGCTCCACGTCCGGGGCATGAGGAGGAGGTGCGCGGGACGGTGCCGGCACTGCGACGGTTCTGTCGGCTTCGATCACGATGGCCTGGCCCGCGCCGGCGAGCACGACGTTGTCGGCGCCGATCGCGCTGACGGTGAGGCCCTCGACGTGCGCACCGACGCGCAGTTGCACAAGCTGCGCGTCGGCCGTGCGACGCATGAGCGCGAAGCTGTCGACGCCATCGGCCGCCACGACCGTGCCGACGAGCTTGAGCGACGATACGGACAGTGCGGCATCGACCGGCTTCGCGGCCGGCGGCATCGGCGCTGGAGCGATCGGCGGGACCGGTGCGGATGCGAACGGCGCGGTCGGCGCCATCGGCGTTGGCACCACCGCGTCCTCGGACGACGGCCACCACCACTGTGCTGCCACGACGACAACGAGCGCCGTCACGAGCCACAAGAGCCAGCGGGTGCGAGTCGTCACGGAAGCCGGCATGTCGGGGTGAATGTGGTGTGGAGTGGCCGGAGAGATTAGTTGTGAATCCGGTGCTTCAGAAGATGACCAACGGTTGACTCGTTCATCGCAGGTGAGCACATGAATCGACGCGACGCGCCTGCCGCAAAGCCCCGCGGACACTCGCGCTGCGGCACGAAAGTCGCGCGGTTTTCTTCGCGCTCGCACGCCGATCGCGATGCGTTGCCGGCCCTTGAACGCGCGCGTTGCGCCGGTAACATCGCCGACTTTCAGAACAGGCAAGAGACAACGATGTTGCTGACGACAAGGAGCCTGGCCGGCGTGCGCGCGTCAGCGATGGCCGCGGCCTTGCTGCTCACGCAGCACGTGGCGGCCGATACGGTGCGCCTCGATGGGGTGCAGATCGCCGGGCACGACGCGGTCGACCCCGCGGTGCGGCGCTTCACCGCCAAGGTGACCCGCGTGGGCCAGGCCGGCAAGGCGGGGCGCATTTCCACGCTGCGCTTCGAGCCGATCGGCCCGGGCATGGTGGCGCCCAAGCGCAACGAGTTGCGCGGCTGGCGGCTGACCTTCATCCGCGGAAAGATGTTCGGCAAGACCTTGTGGCTCAAGAGCAATACGCCCGACGAGCTGACGGTGCGCAACACCGATCCCTCGATGGAAGGCGTGACCGAGGGCGACATCGTCGTCATCGAGCTGATCGACCCCAAGCTGGTCGATGCCAATGCGTAAGTCACCGCGCGAAAGGACGACGAACACGACGATCACGATGATCGGCCGCGGTGCGCGCTTGCTGCTCGCCGCTGCGAGCGTGACTCTGGCCGGCACGGCGTGGGCGCAGACCGTGAAGCTGCCGGCCGATGCGGTGGACGGCTTTCACGCCGCGCTCAAGCGCAAGGACACGGGCGGCGCGCTCTCGTACCTGGACCGTTCGCTGCTGGTGTTCGAGTTCGGCGTGACGGACCCGACCGTCGAGGCCTATGCGCTCAGCCACCTGCCGGGCGACATCGACATGGCTGCCGTGTCCGACTGGGCCTTGCAGGCCCGGCGCGTGGGCGGCAGCGGCAACGAGCGCTGGGTGCTCAGCACCTACCGCGTCACCGGCAAGCTGCCCGATGGCAAGCCGATCGACCAGGTGATGCAGGAGACGGCGATCGTGCGCCGCGCGGGCGAGAGCTTTCGCATCGTTCACTTCCACTGGTCGAGCGACAAGGTCTGGGCGCAACCGCCGCGGGTCGCCGCGCCCTGAAGGCACTCGTTCCGCGATGGGGCGCAGCCCTTCGCGTCCGGTGTGCACACCAGCAGTTAACTCGTTCACCGCAGGTAGTCATGTTGGCTGTCGCATTCACGAACTTCGAGCATTTGCACAGCGTGGCGGGTGTTGCGCTGCGCCCCTGCGCGCGCTTGCGATTGCACTGCGCCGAATGGGTCATTGCCGGATAATCGTTTAGATCACAACGAAAACTACATACGAGACACTGTGCGCGAGGCCCATTTAAGAGATTTGATAGCCGTCATCGAAACAGGCAGTGTTCGATCCGCCGCGCGCAAGCTCGGCCTTGCGCAGGCCGCCGTCAGCAAGAACCTCACCGCGCTCGAAAAATCATTGGGCGTGCCGTTGCTGGTGCGATCCGCGCGCGGTGTAGAGCCCACGGAATTCGGTCGCATCGTGCTGCGCCGCGCACGCATCGTCGATGCGGAGCTGCGCCACATGCAGGAGGAGATCGACAGCCTCAGCGGCGACACGCACAAGCTCATCACGGTGGGCCTCTCGGCCACCGCGGAGTCCATGCTGCTGCCGGTGGCCGTGGCGCGTTTTCGCGAGCACACGCCCAATGCGCTGGTCAGCGTGCTCGGCGGCCGCTCGTCGTCGACGATCGCGGCGCTGCGCGAAGCGAAGATCGATTTCGCGGTCGGCCCGCTGCCCACCGACCAGAGCGTCTCCGACCTGCACACCGAGCAGCTGTGCAGCTCCGACCTGGGCGTCGTCGTGCGCGCGGGCCACCCGGCGGCCGATGCGCGCGACCTCGCGAGCCTGGTGCCCTACGGCTGGCTCTACAGCGTGCAGCAGACCGGCGGGCCGGGGATCGTCTCGCTCATGCGCAAACACGGCCTGCCCGATCCGACGCTGGTGGCGCATTGCGATTCGTCGAGCGCGTTGATCTCCATGCTGCTGCAAAGCGACTGCGTGACCCTCAACAGCCTGGCCGCGCTGGAGCCGCTGCGGGCAGAGGGGCTCTTGAAGGTGCTGCCCATCGCGCTCGACCTGCCGCCGGCCGTGCAGTACCTGATGACCCCGACAATGCGGCCGCTGACCGCACCGGCCGCGGCGCTCGCGGCCGAGTTCCGGCGCGCGTCGCGCAGGCTGCGGCGGTGAACGGCGCTACGTCGGTCACGCGGCGCGCGATGCTCGCCGCCATGGCGGCGGCCGGCCTGTGCGGCCGCGACGCGTCGGCCGCCAACGGAACGGGCAGGGCATTGCGCATGATCGTGCCGCAGGCGCCCGGTGGTGCCGCCGACTTCATGGCGCGCCTTGTCGCCAAGGACCTCGCGGGCACGCTCGAGCGGCCGGTGTTCATCGACAACCGCCCGGGTGGCGGCATGATCATCGGCACGCAGGCGGTGGCAACGGCCGCCCCCGATGGCAACACCTTCGGCATCGTGTTCTCGCCGCACGCCGTGAACCAGGCGATGCGCCAGCACATGCCGTACAACGCGCTGACCGATTTCAAGCCCGTCCTGCTCGGCGGCCATTCGATCGTCGTGCTGGTCGCGCAGGCGGACTTCGCGGCCCGCAGCGTGGCCGAGGTGATCGCGCTGGCGCAACGCGCCGATCCGCCGCTGCAGTACGCATCGCTGGGCATCGGCTCGGTGTCGCACCTGGCCGGCGAGCTGCTCGCCATCGAGGCCGATGTGCCGCTCGCGCATGTGCCCTACAACGGCAGCTCGCAGGTCTACCGCGCGCTGATGGGCGGCGACTTGCCACTCGCGTTCGTGACGCTGGAGTCCGCGCTGCCGCACCTGCGGGCCCGGCGCATTCGGGCACTGGGCATCACGAGCGCGCGGCGGGCCGCGGCGTATCCGCAGTTGCCCGCCATTGCGGAGTCGGTGCCCGGCTTCGAACTGGTCGGCTTCTACGGCTTCGTCGCGCCGGCCCGCACGCCGTCGCGCTTTGTCGACACGCTGAGCACCGAGATCGCGAAGACCTTGCAGACCCCGCACATCCGCGACCGGCTGGCGGGCGACGGCGTCGTCGTTTCGGTCGAGCCGCCGGAGGTCTTCGCGGCGTTCCTGCGACAGCAGATCGAGAAGTACGCGGCGCTGGCCAAGCGCACGGGGATCAGGCTGGACTGAGCGGGGCGCTTGCTGCGCTTGTTGCGCGTGCCAGCTCTCCATCCCCACTGCGCTGCTACTTCTTCTTCGCGAATTTCAGGTGGATCACGTCCGGCGTCGCGACCGTCTTCACCATGGCCAGGCCCTGCAGGGCGTTGGCGTCATCGAACAGGCGCTCGCCGCCGCCGAGCAACGTGGGCGCCAGGTGAAGCTGCACTTCATCGACCAGGCCGGCCTTCAGGTACTGCTGCGCGGCGTGGGCACCGCCCGCCAATGCCACGTCCTTTCCGCCGGCCGCGCGCCGCGCCTGGTCCAGCGCACTCTCGATGCCATCGGTGACGAACGTGAAGGTCGTGCCGCCCTCCAAGACCAACGGGTCGCGCGCGTGGTGCGTCAGCACGAACACCGGGTGGCGAAACGGCGGCGTGTCGCCCCACCAGCCGTTCCACGGATCGGTCTCGCTCCACGGACCCGGCCCGCCGCCGAACATGTTGCGGCCCATGATGGTCGCGCCGATGTTGGCGAGCTCTTCCTCCATCACCGGCGTGCTCTCGTTCGCCACGCCGCCCTCCATGCCATGCGGGCGCCGCCATGCCTCCAGTTGAAACACCCACTCGTGCAATCGCTCGCCGCCGGTGCCCAGCGGCTCCTTCAAACTCTGGTTCGGACCGGCGACATAACCGTCCAGCGACATCGAAATTCTCAAGCGAAGCTTTGACATGCGGATCACTCCTTGGTGCAGGGCATTGAGGAAACAAGAAGGGCGACCGACTTGTTCGGATTGCGGATCGAGCGGCGAGTCTAGAAGTTGCGGATTCGAGTGGCAATGACAACGAAGCCACGGTTTCTGCCAATGGGCGGGCTGGCATTCAGTTGGCGGCGTTGAGTCATCGAACCGAACAGCGCGAGCGGCTACAGTCGGGCCACAGCCGACCTTCCGCTTGAGACCCTGTACTTTGCCCTCGATGCCCACCATCCTTCATCTCGTCGGCCCGGGTGGCTCGGGCAAGACCTCGGTGGGGCCTTTGTTGGGCAGCCTCCTGAGTTGGCAGTTTCTCGACCTCGATACAGAGTTCATGCGCAGCGAGGGAGACATAGCCCAGTGCATCGGCACTCATGGGTACGAAGGCTATGCACGGCGAAATCTATCGGTCTACCTCGCGCTCAAGCAGACCATGAGCGTGCCAACCGTCCTGGCACTGTCTTCGGGCTTTTTGACCTACGACGCGGACATCGATCCGCGGTATGCGGGAGTGCGTCGCGACATAGAGGAGGGCCCGCTCACCGCGCTGCTCCTGCCTTCGTTCGAGCTGGAATCCTGCGTCGACATCATCGTCAAGCGGCAACTCGCACGGCCTTATCTGGCAGGCAACAGCGTGCGAGAGGAGCAACGAATACGGGAGCGATTCCCGCGTTTCATTGCACTCCAATGCACTCGATTTCGAAGCGATGCTTCGCCGATGCAGGTCGCTTCGCAGGTCGAGTGCTTTGCCAGATCGAGGTTGCCGGCGCTTGCTTGCGAGCAGGGTCCATGAGCGCTCAGGGCGCTTCGCGTGGACAGTTCGGGCGGCTACAGTCGGTCATGCCCGGTACCCTCGAAAAATGAAACTCACACTCTCAACTTGGTTTGTCGGACTGGGTTATGTCCTGATGGCAGCCGGCATTCTTGTGCTGCTCCCGTTCGGTGATCTTCTGCCGATCGACCTGTTCGGCGGCCCGCATCATTACTACCGCGTGGTCCCAACTGAGCACAGCTGGATCGTGGAAGCATCGTTGATTGGAAGCGGCATCTTGCTGGTGCTGCTTGGACGAGCATTGCGCACCAAGGGTCAATGATGGCCGTTGACCAGAAGCAGCCGGTGGACACGCCGCTGCGACTGCACAGACGCGGCATGACCGCGAGCCGTTGCCCATCGGCCGTGAACGGCCGAAAGCCATGAGGCGGTGCGCCGCTAGGTTCGCCTTGGTCTTCGCGGTCGCTGCCATGCACGGCCTGCTTCTCGGCTACCTGAACCTCGCGAGCCGTCCGCGTGCGCCGGCGGTGGCCGACGCGCAGCGCATCGCGGTGCAGATGATCGCTGTCGAGCCTCTGCGTCCGCCCGCCATGCCGACCCCGGCCTTGCCGCCGAGATCATCCCAAGTGCCATCGACGGCCCCCGCGCCGGCCGCACGCGCACCAGTCGCACGCGCTCGCTCGCGGCCCGACACCGCGCCCGCTGTCCAGAGCGATGCGCCGAGCATCGCTGCGACCGAACCCGCCGCGCCGGTGACGCCCGACCTGCCGTCAACGGCGCAGCCGCGACCGCTCGATCTGAACTCCGAAGCCACGCGCCGCGCCTTGCGCGACATGGACAGGAGCCGCCCGCGTTCGTTCGCGGAGCAGGCCAACGGCACGCTCGGCAACACGCCTCGATCGTCGTTCGACACCCGTCTGGGCGCAGGCATCGCCACCGCGCGCAAGGGCGACTGCCAGCGTGGCGAGTTCAAGCCGTGGGCCGTCGATGTGGGCTTGGGAGAGGAATACAAACTGCCCTTGCCAGGCGTGGTCCGCGCCCTGGCCGAGGGCGAGTGCGCTCCGCTGGGGCGTTAGGCACACACCCCGTCGTCTACCAGTTCCTTGGGATAGGCAGCGCCCGCCTCGCTGCATAGCATCCCGTAACTGAACGAAACGGGGACGGGCTTGTGATTCAAACGAGGAGTCTGCAGCGCCTTGCTGCGTGGAATGCGGCGTGGGTGTTCGCATGGGTGCTGACAGCATGCGGTGGTGGAGGAGGTGGGGGCGGCGGCGGTGGTGGCATCGGTCTGCTGCCCATCGTGCCGGCCACGAGCTTCAGCATCGGCGGCAGCGTCTCGGGCCTGAACGGCACGCTGGTGCTGCGCAACAACGGCAAGGGCGATCTCACTCTCCAGGCCGACGGCGCCTTCAGCTTCGCCGACCCGGTGACGGCCGGCAACCCCTATGCAGTGAGCATCGCCCAACAACCCGAGGGCCAGACCTGCGCGGTGAGTGCGGGCCAGGGCACGGCCGCGGCGAACGTCACGGACGTGCGCGTGGCATGCGCGGCCGCCACGCACACGGTGGGCGGCACGCTCTCGGGGCTGGCTGGCGGCACGCTGGTGCTGCGCAACAACGGCGCGGACGCATTGAGCCTCACGGCCGATGGCGCTTTCGCGTTCGCACAGGCGCTGCCCGAAGGCGCGGTGTACGACGTGACCGTGCACACGCAACCGGCCGGGCAGCTTTGCACGCTCTCCAGCGCCAGCGGCACGGTCGATGCAGCCATCGCCTCGGTCGTGGCCCTGTGCGCCGCCGACCCGTTGTCGTTGCCGCCGCCCATTCCCGCGCCGCCCACCGTGGGCTATGCGCCCAAGTCGTTCCTGTTCAGTTGGCCGGCCATCGCCAACGCCACCTACTACCGCCTGGGCGAAGACCCGGGTGCCACGGGCAGCTTCACCGTGCGGGCCGACAACCTCGGCAGCACCACCTATGCGCTGCAGGACCTGGCACTGACCCAGCCGCCGGCCGCCTGGCGCTATGCCCTGCAGGCCTGCAATGCCAACGGCTGCAGCCCGTGGTCGCTGCCGGTCACGGCGGATGGCAACAAGGCGATCGGCTATTTCAAGCCAGCGGCCTCCACCGGCATCCGCAACTTCGGTCAAGGCATCGCCCTGTCCCCGGACGGCAGCTTCATGGCCGTCGGCGCTTCGGCCACCGTGGAACTGTTCACGCGCAGCGGGGGCCAATGGCAATGGGCGCAGACGCTGAGCTTCCAGGTCGCGAGCTATCCCAGGCCCGTGATCTCCAACGACGGCACCTTGCTGGCGGGCATGTTCGGCCACGATGGCGCGTTTGGCGACCAGGGCCTGGTGCAGGTGTTCTCCAAGACGCCATCGGGCTGGACGCAGGCCGACGAATGGAATCCGCCAGTGCCTCGCTCCATCGGCAACTTCGGCGCGTTCCTCGGCATCTCGCGCGACGGCACGGTGGCCGTGGTCGGAGAGTACGTGAGCCCCAAGGGCGGGAGCTTTCACGTGTACCGCAAGACAGGCGGCACCTGGGCGAGAGAGGCCACCATCGAGCCCGAGCATCCGCAGCCGGGCGGGCTGTTCGGCGTGCAGGCCAAGATCTCGGCCGATGCCAGCACGATCGTGGTGGGCGCGCAGTACGAACGCAGCGGCTCGCTCACCGATGAAACCGACACGAGCATGGCCAACGCCGGCGCGGCATTCGTCTATGGCTACGACACAGGCACAGGCACGTGGACCAAGCGTGCGTACCTCAAGGCACCGGTGCCCAGGATCGACGATCTGTTCGGGACCTCCACCGCCATCTCGGGCGATGGCGACACGGTGGTCATCGGCGCGCGCAACGAGTCGGTCGCCGGCGTGATTCGCGCGGGCGTCGCCTACGTGTTCCGGCGCAACGCGGGCGCCTACACGCTCTCCCAGACGATTCCGTCGCCCCAGCCCACGCCGAATGCCACCTTCGGGGGCTTCGGCATGGCGCTCACGCCAGACGGCACTGTCATGGCGATCGCCGCGCGCGGCGACTCGAGCAGTGGAACAGGGGTCGACGCCGACGCGACGCAGGGCGCGGCCCCGACGGCCGGCGCGGTCCACCTGTACAGCCTGGCAGGCGCGCAGTTCGTCCACACGAGGTACCTGAAGGCACCCAACACCGGAAGTGGCGATTTGTTCGGCGACGTGCTCGACATCACGGCAGACGGCCGGACGGTCGCGGTGGGGGCGACGGGAGAAGCCAGCGCCGCGAGCGGCATCGGAGGCAATCAAACGGACAACAGCGCTCTTAACCGGGGGGCGGCGTACCTCTACTAGGAAACGGATACGGGAGCGCGGAGGTCGAGCGCTCCGGCCCACGGTCAGCCAGAACTGTCTTGCGCTTCGGAGCTGCCGGAAACGGAGTCCACGGCGGAAAGAATGTAGCCATGCCCGTAGGCGGCCTGAAGAATGAATCCGTTTTCCGCACGCAGATCGAGCCTTCGGCGCACGTTGGTCACGCACACGTCGATCGTCCGGTTCTTTCCTTGGGGCGGCGGCGTCGTCTTCCAGACCGTGGCCCACAGCCAGTCGCGGCTGACGATCTTGCCGACGTTGCGAAACATCGCCTGGGCCAGGCCGAACTGACGGGGCTGCAGGCTGATCGGGCGGCCTCGAAGCAGCACGACCTGCTCCGCTTCGAGAAACTGGTAATGGCCCATGGTGATGCTGCGCTCGTGCAGTTCCTGCGACACGGCCCTAGCGTTTTTCAGCAATGCGTCGATGCGCCACCTCAATTCGCTCTCCGACATCTGCGAAGTGACGATGTCGACGAGTTGACTGTTCGAGGCTCGTTCACAGTGGGCAGGCCATCCCGACGGCTGGGCAACGAGAAGGACAGGCAAGTGGAGCGCTTCGCTCACGGCGTGCACGTTGTGCAAGGAGGTCTTGTCGACGCGAAAGCTCGTGAGGACAAGATCGAAGCGCTGCCCGCAGACAAGGGCGCCCAACAGCTCGACGATGTCGGCGAAGTACTGCGGCGAATGACCCAGCGCTTCGATCTTTCGTCCAAGCTCGCAGCGCTGGAGCTCCGGGTCATTGACCACGGCCACGGATGACGGCTCTGCAAGAGGAATGACTTTTCCTTGATTCCTTGAGGGTGACGAGGTGCAAGCAGGTGCAGTGCACGTGCGGCGGGCGCGGCGCGGGTGCGCAGCGCGCATCCCAAGCTTCCGGCGCAATGCACGGAAGCAGGCTTGAACGAGTCAACTTTGCCGCAATCCGGCGCGGTGGAAAAGTATCAGTTGCGCGATGATTTTGCGGCGCAGGAGAATGGTTCTCATGTGTCGCGACCCGACGCGACCCGACGCTCCGCGGCGTTTCACCGAGCGGAACGCAGCGCCTCAAACCCCGATCCCTTTGCGGACCTCACTCCGCATCGAGCCGGTCCCTTCGCATGGCACGCCAGAGCGCGAGGTCGTAGGCGATCTTCAGCAGCCCGCATGCGATGAGCGGCAGCGAAATCCATCCGGCTGCGAAGAGCGCGCCGCTCAAGGTCGGGCTGAGGGCCGCCGCCAGGCTGCGGGGCACCGCCGTGAAGCTGGCGGCCGCCGCGCGCTCGGGCGGCGTCACGACGGCCATCACGTAGGCAGTGCGCGTGGGAACGTCCATGGACGAGAGCGCGCTGCGGATCGTCAACAGCCCCAGCGCGATCGGCAGGTTGGGCGACAGCGCCGCGAGCACAAGGCAGACATTGGCCGGCAGGTGCGTGAAGACCATGGTGTTGAGCAACCCGATGCGCTGCGCGACCACCGGCGCCGCCAGTTGCGATGCCGCGCCCAGCAAGCCGGTCCAGAAGAAGAACACGCCGGCCTGCGTGAGAGAAAAGCCGAATCGCTCCAGGAGCCACAACGACATGAGCGCGTTGACCACCAGCCCGCCGGCGAACGCGTCGATGCTGAAGAGCGCGGCCAATCGAATCACGACGGGGCGCGAAGGCCCCAGCGGCGCCGGCGCCACCGGCACGCGGCCCCCATCGTTCGCGCCGGCCTGGGCTGGAAGGCGCCGATAGATCCAGAAAACGATCAGGCCGATCACGGCATACACCACGAACATGCCGCGCAGTGCATCGATCCGCGCAAGCGCGCTGTGCCGCGCCAGCCAGTCCGGCACGGCAGCGGCCAGCGCGCCGAGCGCCGCGCACAGCGCGCCCAGCAGGCTGTAGCGCGCGAAGAGGGCGGTGCGCGCATGGCCTTGGGCGGCCGCGGCGAGGCGGGCGTGCTCCAGGGGAAGGAACACGCTGACGTCGCCGGAACTGGGATTGAGCGTGCCGACCAGCGCCACGACCAGCAGCGGCCAGAACGAGGACAGGCCCGCAAAGCCCAGGCCGGTGGCGGCCATCAGCAGCGCCGCGCCGCGCAGCAGCCGGCCGCCCGCGAACCGGTATCCCCAGGCGCCGACCGCGAGCGTGGCGAGCGCCGAGCCCAGCATCGTCGCGGTGCTGACGATGCCTACCTCCAGCGTCCCGAGGCCGATCGACAGCAGGTAGGCCGGCAGCAGCACCGCCATGTACCCGTCGGCGAAGGCGCGAAGCCCGCGCGCGACCAGCAAGGGCAGCGCCTCGGGGTCCACGCCGGAAGGCAGCAGGCGCGCGAGACCCGTGCGCGCGCGAGGCTCGATAAGGGTGCGCATCGAAGGCACCTAGCGCAGCACGGGCAGCCACAAGGTCACCGCCAACCCGATGGCCGCGCAGGCACCGAGCAGCGGCATCACGCCGACCTTGAAGCGGAACAAGGCAACGGCCGCCGCGACGGCAATCACCGCGGACACCGCGTCGAAGCGGCCGCCAAAGCCCTGCGGCCAGAGCACGTGGTACGCGAAGAAGAGCGCCAGGTTGAGGATCACGCCGACCACCGCCGCGGTGATCGCCGACAGCGGCGCCGTGAAGCCCAGCTTGCCGTGCGTGGCCTCGATGGCGGGCCCGCCCGCGAGGATGAAGATGAACGATGGCAGGAAGGTGAAGAAGGTCACGACCGTTGCGGCCAGCGCGCCCGCCAGGAACAGCGAATCCGGCCCCAGCACCTGTTGCAGCCATCCACCGACGAAGCCGACGAACGCCACCACCATGATGAGCGGCCCGGGCGTCGTTTCGCCCAGGGCGAGTCCATCGATCATCTGTGCGCCCGACAGCCACTGGTGGTGTTCGACGGCGCCCTGGTAGACGTAGGGCAGCACCGCGTAGGCGCCGCCGAAGGTCAGCAATGCCGCCTTGGTGAAGAACCAGCCCATCTGCGTGAGCGTACCCTGCAGTCCCTGCGTGGCGATCAGCACGCCCATGGCCAGCAGCCACAGCGCAAGCCCGATCGCGAGCACCTTGAGCAGCCGCGCGCGCGAGAAGCGCGCGTGCGGCGGCGTGGGCGTGTCGTCGTCGATCAGCGCCGGGCCGTAGCTTTGTTTCGCGTTGCCATGCCCGCCACCGAGCGCGAAAACCCCGGGTGCCCAGCGCGCCCCGAAATGGCCGATGAGGCCCGCGGCCAGCACGATCGCTGGAAAGGGCGTGCCGAACGCAAAGATCGCCACGAACGCGGCGGCAGCGATGCCCCACATCCACCGGTTCTTCAACGCGCGGCCGCCGATGCGATGCGCCGCGTGCAGCACCAGCGCGGTGACGGCCGGCTTGATGCCGTAGAAGATGCCGGCCACCACCGGCACGTTGCCAAAGCGCAGGTAGATCCACGACAGCGCGATGAGGATGAACAGCGAAGGCAGCACGAACAGCGCGCCCGCAACGATGCCGCCGCGCGTGCGGTGCATCAGCCAGCCGATGTAGGTGGCCAGCTGCTGGGCCTCGGGGCCGGGCAGCAGCATGCAGAAGTTCAGTGCGTGAAGAAAGCGTTTCTCGCTGATCCAGCGCCGCCGCTCGACCAGCTCGGTGTGCATGATCGCGATCTGCCCGGCAGGGCCGCCGAAGCTGATGAAGCCGAGCTTCAGCCAGAAGCGCAGGGCGTCTGCGAAGGAAACGGATTGGAGGGGCGCGGAGGGCGCGAGGGAGGCGTTGGTCGAGGCGTCGGGCGAGGCGGTGTCCACGGAAGGCTCCGTTGTGAGGTCACCAGCGCTTGGACGGGACACCGTCTTGCTTTGCAGACCGGGAGGCTGTTTTCCCGATGGGCGGGATCGTAGCAGACCCGAAATAGCGAACCGCGATGCGCGCGGATCGCTCGGTCGCATCGGCAATGCGGGCGAAAGGAGCCGATCTCAATCACGCAGCGCGATCCCTCGCAGGGCTTCTGAGCAAGCTCACCACACTCCCTGCCAACGCAGCCACAGCCCCCACCGCCAGCCCCCAGTGCACCGCACTGTGCGACGGCATCAACCCGAACATCAAGCTCATCAACAGGCTGCCGAGCGTCAACCCCGTGAGCCGTGCGGTGCCTTGCGCGCCACCGGCCGCGCCGCTGCGTTCCTTGGGCGCCGAGAGCAGCATGTTCTGGTTGTTGGGCGTCTGGAAAAAGCCGAAGCCCAGCCCCGCGAGGCTCGTGAAAATCGCGATCGGCAAGGCCGTGTTGCCGTGCAGCGGCCACAGCGCGCACAGCGCCAGGCCGCTCGCGAAGCAGGCGCCTCCGGCCGCGCACAGCCAGGCGCTCGGCACGCGCTGGGCCAGGCGCGCCGACAGCGGCGCGGCCAGCATCACCGCCAAAGGCCAGGGCGTCATCAGAAGGCCGGCGGTCACCGCGCTCTGGCCGAGTTCGTGCTGGATGTAGAACGGCAGCGCCACAAGGGCCGCCATCTGGCCGGTGAAGCAGCACACCGAGGCAATGACCGAGACCCGAAACGAATGCACGCGCAGCAGGTCGAGCGGGATCAACGGCGCCGCCTTCGGCATCTCGCGCCGCACCAGCAGCACCATGCACACGACCGACAGCACGAGCAGCGCGCCGCCGTGCAACGGCTGCGTCATCAGCCGGTCGCTCCCCAGCACGAAGGAAGCGAACATGACCGCGTTCAGCGCGATGCTCCATACATCGATGGGGCGCGCTGAGCGCGGCGGGTTGGGCAACCCCGCGCAGGCGGCGAGCACGAGCAGCCCGATCGGCAGATTCACCGCAAAGAGCCACGGCCAACTCGCTGCGGAGAGTATGAAAGCGCCAAGGGTCGGGCCCGCCGCCGAAGCGGCCGCGACGGCGAGCGCATTCCAGCCGATCGAGCGCGCCAGCAATCGGCGCGGGTACGTGAAGCGCAACAGCGCCAGCCCGAGCGGCATCACGGCCGCGCTGCCCAGGCCCTGAAGGCACCGCGCGGCCACGAGCCATGGCAATGACGGGGCCAACGCGCACAGCACCGACGCCGCGGTGAACAGCGCGACGCCGCCGGCGAACACGCGCCGGTACCCGAAACGCTCGCCAATGGCGGAAGCCGGCAACAGGAACATGACCACGGCCAGCTGGTAGGCCGTGATGATCCACACCGCATCGGCCGGTGTCGCCTGCAATTGCTGCGCGATGTTCGGCAGCGCGATGTTGGCGATGGCGCCATCGAGCACCACCAGCACGCCCGCGCCCAGGATCGCGGCGACGGCGGCGAAGCGCCGCGGCAGGGGCAGGCCATCGGCGTCGTGCACCGCCTGGGTTTCGACGGTGCGCGCAATGGCGGAAGAAGAGGGGTTCGTTCGAAACGTGGATGACAACATGGTGTGACGACTGGAGGAGACACGCTCAATCGCGCCAGGCCAGCTTAGGACCGCACCCATCGCTTGCACAGCGCGTGGCGCGCAAGGTGTCCCTGCACGCGGCGCCTGTCGAAACCGGCGCGGCCGTGCTAGCTTCGGGCATGCCAACGGATGCCGACCTGAACCTGCTGTTTGCGCTGAACGCACTTCTTTCCGAGGGCAGCGTCGCCAAAGCCGCCGAGCGCCTGGGCCTGAGCGAGTCGGCCATGAGCCGCGCGCTCGCGCGGCTGCGCGAATCGACCGGCGACGAGTTGCTCGTGCGCGCGGGCCGCGCCATGGTGCTCACGCCGCACGCGCTGGCACTGCGCGACCGTGTGAGGGAGCTGGTGCAGGAATCGCGCGCGGTTCTTCAGCCCGCCGACGCGCGCATGGACCCCCGCACGCTCCGGCAGCTGTTCACCATACGGGCCAACGACGGCTTCATCGAGGCCTTCGCGCACCAGCTGGTGGCGCGCGCCGCGCACGAAGCACCCGGCGTTCGCCTGCGCTTCGCGCCCAAGCCCGACAAGGACGTGCGTCCTCTTCGCGAAGGACTGCTCGACCTGGACGTCGGCGTTCTCGGCGAATCGGGCCCGGAGGTGCGCGTGCAGATGCTCTATCGCGACCGGTTCATCGCGGTGGTGCGGCAGGGCCATCCGCTGCTCGCCGAAGCCGAGGTCACCGCCGAGCGCTACGCCGCCTGCGACCACGTGGTCACGTCACGCCACGGCCGCACCGTGGGGCCGGTGGACGACGCGCTCGCAGCGATGGGCCTCGCGCGCAACACCGCGGTCGTGGTGCCCAGCTTCAGCACCGCCCTGTCGGTCGCGGCCGCGACCGATCTGGTGGCGTTGATACCGTCGTCGTACTTCGAATACCAGAGGGCGCGGGGCACGCTGTGCGCGTTCCCGCTGCCGGTTGCCACGGCGCAGATCACCGTCTCGCAGATGTGGCATCCGCGCCTGGACCGGGATCCGGCGCACCGGTGGCTGCGCGGGCTGGTGCTGCAGGTGTGCAGGCCGCCGGATGCGCAGGCAGGCCCAGCGTGAGTGCATGCGCCATGGCCCGGGTCAATGCGGGTGCGCCGGCACTGCGTAGCCCAGCGGTCCCAGCGCGGCCTGGATGCGCCCCATCTGTGCCTCGCTGACCAGCTGGCCCAGCAGCTTCTGGAAGCGCGGCTCCAGCGTGCCTGGTCGCCGAGCCAGTGGTCGCGGCTCACCTCCAGCATCTTCGCGCCGATGAAGCGCTCGACCAGGCCGAACATGTTGGCGTAGGTGCGGCCCTGCACCTGGCTGAAGAAACGGTGCTCGGCCGGGGCCAGGAAAGGCAGCTCGTCGGCCAGCGAGAGGCCATCGGGCAGGAAGGTGTGCGCCAGGTCGAAAGTGCGGCCGCGGATCACGTCGCGGTCGATGTCCCAGCGGATGCGCTTGGAGGCCTCGATGGTCCGGGCGTAGCGGGAAACTTCGGCGGGGGCGGGGTGGGTTTGCATGGCAGTTCCTTTCGAGCGAGAGCCGTCGGGTCGACGTGACCGAAGGATTCACCCGCGCGGGCGGCGGCGCATGGGGCGCCTGTCCCACGCCCGCGACAGGAAAAGATCGCTCACACACCCGCGTGGGACCGATGGCCCAGGCGCGAGACAATCGGCCATGCCCGGTGCACAGCGTCCACCTCCGCTTCCGCTTCCGCGCCAGAGCCTGCGCTTTTGCACCGCGGCCGACGGCACCCGCATCGCGATCGCGTCGATCGGCACCGGCGCGCCGCTGGTGCGTTGCGCGCATTGGCTCAGCCACGTCGAGCACGACCTGCACAGCCCCGTGTGGCGGCCGTGGCTGGCCGAGCTCGCGCGCGATCACCAGTACATCCGCTACGACCAGCGCGGCTGCGGCCTGTCGGACAGCACGGTGACCGACTTCTCGCTCGATGCCTGGGTCGGCGACCTGGAGGCCGTGGTCGACAGCCTGGGCCTGCGGCGCTTTCCGCTGATCGGCATGTCGCAAGGCGGCGCGGTGGCGATCGCCTACGCGGTGCGCCATCCCGACAAGGTCTCGCACCTGGTGCTGCCCGGCGCCTACGCGCGCGGCGCGCTGCAGCGCGCCACCGGCAGCGCCGAACGCCTGGAAGCCGAGACCCTGGTCAACCTGATCCGGCTGGGCTGGGGACGCGACAACGCCGCCTTCCGCCAGGTGTTCACCAACCAGTTCATTCCCGGCGGAACGCCCACGCAGCACCAGTGGTGGAACGAGCTGGAGCGCCTGACCGCGAGCCCCGAGAACGCCGCGCGCACGCTCGAGGCGTTCCACCGCATCGACGTGACCGAGCTCGCGCGCCAGTTGCGCGTGCCCACGCTGGTGCTGCACGCACGCGGCGATGCGCGCGTGCCGTTCGATGAGGGGCTGCGGCTGGCGGCGCTCATTCCGGGGGCACGCTTCGTGCCCCTGGACAGCGACAACCACGTGCTGCTGGACACCGAGCCGGCGTGGGCCACCTTCCTGGCCGAGCTGCGTACCTTTCTCGGCACCCACCCGGCCGATGCCGATGCAGGCAAGCGCGCCGGCGATGCAGCGCTGACCCGGGCCGAAAGCGAGGTATTGCGCCTCGTGGCCACGGGCCTGGACAACCATGCCATTGCCCGGCACTTGCACAAGAGCGAGAAGACGGTGCGCAACCAGCTGTCGAGCATCCTCGACAAGCTGGGTGTGCATACCCGCGCCGAAGCGATCGTGTGGGCCCGCGACCGGCCTGCGTGACCCCGTCAGGAGATTCGAGCCACCCCAAAAATCGTGAAATAAGTCTCAAAATTCAAGAATTGCCCGGCTGGATGTAGTCCATTGGTATTGGTCTTGCGTACTTAAGGCTCGGCTTCGGTTTCGAAGCGCACGCGCCTCATGAGGGCGCCAACCCAAGGGAACACTGTCAAAAAGACGGTCAAAGACCAATGACGCACGAAGATCAAATACGGGCCGCCGAGGCCGCCGGACGGCTCGGTGACATCGATGTCCTGGACACGCAGATATCCGGCATCTGCTCGATGCTCCACGCCCTCTACATGGCGCATCCGGCACCCGAACAAGTCCGCCAGCAGTTCGATCGGCTTCTTTCCAAACTGCTCAACTCGCCCTACGTGGCGGACGAACCCGATCGCGCGCTCGTCCTGCAAGCGACGGCTGCTGCCCTGCTCAGGAATCGCTAGAAGCCGAAGCCCGGCCGGCCCGTTCGAGATGGGGCCCTCTCAGGCTGGCGCATCCACCGTCTTCTGCTGCACGCGCCGCCACGCCGCCGGCGGCAGGCCTGTAGCCCGCTTGAAGGCACGCGCGAACGCCGCCTCCGACTCGTAGCCCACTTCCAGCGCCACCGCGGCCACGGGCGAATGGCTTTCGCGCAGCAGGCGGGCGCCGCATTGCATGCGCCAGTTCGTGAGGTACTGCATGGGCGCCAAGTGGGTCAGCGCCACGAAACGTTCATGCAGCGCGGAGCGCGACAGGCCCACCTGCCGTCCCAGCTCTTCCACCGTCCAGTGTGCGGACGGGTCGCCGTGCATCAGTCCGATCGCACGCCCGATCTGCCGGTCGCGCAGCGCACCGAGCCAGCCCTGCGCCTCCTCCGGCAACGACTCCAGGTAGCGCCGCGCACCGTCGACGAAAACCATCTCGCTGATGCGCTGCAACAGCGCCGCGCCGCCCGCGCGCGCGTCCACGGATTCGGAGGCCGCGTGCGCCAGCATCGGCGCGACCCAGGCGCCCACGCCCTCGGCGCGCAGGTGCAGCAGCCGGGGCAGGGCGTCGATCAGCGGATTGAACGGCCGCAGGTCGCAGGCGATGAAGCCGCACACGATGACGGTGCTGGCCTCCTCGGGCGGCAGCAACCCCAGCTCGACCATGTTCCCGCGGTAGGTCACCGGCAGCGGCCGGTCGTCCTTGCGCATCTGGAACAGCCACTCGCCGCCGGCCTCCGGCTTGAGGCCCGGCGCGCTGGAGACCACGTGCGCGTCGCCGTGGGGCAGCATGACGATGTCGCCGGCAGCCAGCCGCAGCGGCGGCTCGCCGTGCACCGCGATCCAGCCCTCGCCCTTGACGAACAGGTGGTACTCGATGACGTGCTCGGCCCCCGGCATCACGGCCGGCGCGAGCTCGCGCGAATCCGGCGCCATGGCGGCCCACTGGTCGCGGCAGCTGACGTGGAAAAACACCGAACCCCGCAGCCGCACGCTGCGCAGCACGTCGGACAGCGGATCGATCGCTGTCATGGGCCCGCCGCGCCCCTATCGGCGGACGCACGGGCAAACCGGCGCGACAACGGGTGAAGTGCCCGAGGGCGCCGGCGGGAATCATCGGCATACCGACTGCGGCTGCAGCGGCATTCAACGTCCACCTCGAAGGAATTCATCATCATGTCCACCATGACCGCTCCCTCGTCCACCCCCGCCGCTGTTGCGGCTCCTGCGGCTCCTGCGGCTGCACCGGACTATGCCGCCATCAAGCAGCGCCAGCAAGCCACTTGGGCCAGCGGGGACTACACCATCGTCGGCACCACGCTGCAGATCGTGGGCGAGACCCTGGCCGAGGCCGCCGACGTGCGCGCCGACGAACGCGTGCTCGACGTGGCGGCCGGCAACGGCAATGCGACGCTGGCCGCCGCGCGCCGCTTCGCCCGGGTGACCTCCACCGACTACGTGCAGGCGCTGCTGGACAAGGGGCGCGCCCGCGCCGCCGCCGAAGGGCTGGACGTCACCTTCGAGATCGCCGACGCCGAGGCGTTGCCCTATGCGGACGCCACCTTCGACGTCGTGCTCTCGACCTTCGGCGTCATGTTCGCGCCCGACCATGCGAGCGCCGCGCGCGAGATGCTGCGCGTGGTGCGCCCCGGCGGGCGCATCGCGCTGGCCAACTGGACCCCGGAGGGCTTCATCGGCCGCCTCTTCAAGATCATCGGCACCCACGTGGCACCGCCCGCGGGCGTGCGCTCGCCCGCGCTCTGGGGCTCCGAGCCGCACCTGGTCGCGTTGTTCGGACCGCGCGCCCGCGACCTGCACGTCGCGCACAGGAAGTTTCACTTTCGCTACCGCTCGGCCGCGCACTTCGTGCAGGTCTTCCGCGAGTTCTACGGGCCGACGCACAAGGCCTTCGGCGCGCTGGATGCGGCGGGGCAGGCGGCGCTGCAGCGGGACATCACTGCGTTGCTCGAAGAGCTGGACATCGGTGGCGGGCGCGGGCTGGTGGTGCCCAGCGAATACGCGGAGGCCGTGATCACCGTGGCGTAATGGCCCACCTCAAGGCGCCGGTACCCGGAGTCGACGATCTGTTCTGTCGACACGACGAACGATTGCGGCGCGTACGCACCCTCAGCCTACTTCTTGCGCCCCTGCTTGCTGAACCCTTCATGGTCGGTGTGCGAGACCTTCTCGCCCACCGAGCACTGGCTGCTGAACGTGATCTTCTGCGAGTCGCCGAAGTAGGTGGCGTACAGGTGCCACAGCTGGCCGTCCAGGCCGAAGGTGATGTGCAACTGGTAGTTGGAGCCCCCGCGCCGGCCGGCCGTGCCCGGTTTCTCGACCCACTGGTGCAGGCCCTTGATGACGATCACGTCGCGCGAATCCGAATTCACATAGTCGCCCAACTTGCTCGCGCCGGGGCCGCCCGGATAGCAGTTCTGCGCGCCGGGGCGCGCGAACAGCTCCTTCATCTTGGCTTCGTTGTTGTAGTCGTCGATCAGCAGCCTGTCGTAGCTGCGGCCGGGGTTCAGGCCCAGCAGTGCGGTGTTGTTCCAGGCCCTGTGGCTGGTGTAGTTGCGGTAGAGCAGATTCGTTCCATCGTGGAAAGTCACGGACATCACGGCACTCCAGAGAACCTGAAGGGGTGGATTCTTATCGTGTTCTTTTGGCGGATGAAGTCGACCGAACGGCCTATCTCCACCGGCTTGCAGGCCTGCCGCGCTGACCGCGCCGCACGCGTCGGCAACGCGTTCAGGTGTTGAAGAAGCAGCGCGCCGTGGCCATCATCCGGACGTTCTTCGTCGCGTTGACCGATGGCGTGTGCAAGAGGCGAAGGTCCATCAGGAACACGTCGCCCGCGCGGCCTGACATCTCGACGATGCCGATGCCCAGCTGCGCAAGGCTGCGCGCCATGTCCCCGTTTGTTGTCTTCAACACCTCCCGGAGCCGGGAGGCCGAAGGCCGCCCCGGCATGTCGACGCGATGCGATCCGGCCAGCGCCAACGTCGCGCCGCCGCAGGGCGCCACGTCGTCGATCAGGAAGAAGGCCTGCACGCCCGGCAACGGGCCCTGCGGTCTTGCCGCGATGTCCACATGCCAGTTCAATCCCTCGAGCGTCCAGGTGCCTTGATGGGGCGGCGACAGCAGCAGCTGCGGGTCCTGGATGCCCGTCGGCGCGCGCCCGCCCAGCTGGGCGATGCGCTCGATGAGGCTCGGCGTCACCAGCGCCGCATGCAAGCCCGGAACCTTCACGAGCGCGGAGAGTTTTCCGATCTGCTGGAAGACAGGCAGTCTCTGCAGCGAACCCAACGGGCTCTTTCCGCCGGGCAATGCCTTCAGCCGCTTGAGCTCGTCGAGCAGCTTCTGCCGGATGCCCGCGATCTGCTTCTTCGGATGGAAGCCTTCCAGCCGCAAGTACCCTTGGTCAACGAAAAGGTTGGTTGGCGATGCGTTCATTCATTGCTCGCTTGAAGCTGCAGCGGTTCGCCCATAAAGTCGAGCCGCATGGAGATGAGGATACGGGCGTCGAACAACAGCCGTCGAGCCCGGTTCGCGAAGTTTGGCATGCAGAATGCGAGCGATCGAGCCGCGAATATCTGGAGGAAAAAAGATGTCGAGAGCCTGGTGCAGAACCATGGTGGTGGCGACGACGAGCGTCATCATCATGAGCGCAGCCGCAGCGCAAACCAACGAGCCGCCCCCTGTGTTCACCCGCGCGCGCCTCGCGTCTTCGTTCGATGAGCCCGGCGGAAAGCACTACGTGCGATTGAAGCTGCTGCCCAGGTCCAAGATGCCCTTCACGACGCAGACCTTCAGGCTGCCCGACCGCTCGCTGCTGGCCGATATTCCCGATGGCACCTGGGTCAAGTTCACCGCCAGGCGCATCGACGGTGAGAACACCGTGACGTCGATCCACACCATCGCGGAGTGCCAGCGCTTTCAGCCGTGCGACTGAGGCCGGCCACGAGCCGCCACTCACCGCACATTTCAATTCAGCATGCAAAAGAAACTCAGAAAACTCGCAGAAGAATCCGCCGATAAGGGCCGTTGGGCCCTGGCCGCCGCGGCTGCACGCGCTTCGATCAGCGACACCATCGACGACCATATCAACGTGCTCGGCGCCATGCACGAAGTCGGCCTCTTGAAGAACAGCCTCGCGCCATTTGCCAAGGTCTGGCGCGACAACGCATCGGCTTTTGCCGCCGCCTGCGCAACGCGGCTCGACCAAGGAGATGCGGACTACTGGGCGCTTGCCGCGCTGCTCGGCATGAAGATTTCCGACGTCGCGCCCGCGTTCATCGGCATGGGCTTCGAACTGCTGGCCATCACGCGCATTCCGGCATTCAAGGACCCCGAGCTGCACGTCGCAACACTCGCCCGTCGCCAGGCCGGCAGCCCCGAAGTGCTGACGGCACCCATCGACCTCGGCTGGAACACGAAGACAGGCGAGTTGCTGGACGTGAGCCGCTGGCGAGCGGTCATTCTGGATGAATACACACGAGAGGCACCGCAATTGAGCGGCAGCGGGTTTGGCAGTTACTACATGCGCGCCAAGCTGCCCTTCGGTTGCTGGCGTGTGCTGCACGACAAGTTTTCGCTGAATGCGGATGCCGCGGTCGTGCCTGATTCAACGCTCTGGAAATGAATGGACGAAAGGCAGTGACGCATGTCTCGAATGAGCCTCTACACATTCGTACTTGAATTTGAAGGTGGGACCTATGTGTCCCAAGCGGAGGCCGTGTCGGTCGAACTGGCACCATCTGCATGGGCAGAGGGCATTGTGCCTGGGACGATTCGAGGAATGGCCGACGCTTCTGTTCAAGAATTGCGTGAGGCAATTGCAGAGGAAGTGCCGGTGCAACTCGACGGGCTGCAAGAGGTGTGGTGTATCAGCACGCTCGTTCGCGGCCGAATGGCCCTTGTTCATTTCGTGTCGACCGCGCGAAAATTTTGACTGCGATCGATGCGTGATTCAACTTCGGTTTCTGCGGCGAATTTCTTCTTCGTTTCGCGAGGATTTCTGAGTGCGTTGGCTCTCTGTGCGGTCAGTCTTGGTGCAAGTTCTCAGAACACTGTTGCGGCGAAGAATTGTGATCTGTCGGCGCCGCCTCGCGCAGCTGCGGTCAACTCAATCCATGGCCAGTTCATCTTCATCTACCCCCGGGAAATTGAGAAGGAATACAGCGGCTGCAGAACCGTGTGGACTCACCTCAATGCTGTGCTTGCACAGACGAGGTTCAGCCGCGGGCAATTGAACTCCGTCGAGTTATTCGAGCCTGAGAGCGGCAAGGTGGCCATCAGGTGCACCTATGCCAACGGTGCTCTTAGAACGCGAAATACCGGCTGTCCCGCTTATGAAGATGCGAGACAAGGCTTCAGAACGATGCCTATCGACGTAGAGCCAAGTGTCCTGCCCGTGCCACCCGAGCAGGACCCCCGCCGCGACTAGACGACCCGGGCGACCCACTTCCTCCAGCGATCCAGATCAGCAAACAGCATGAGAGCGTCAACATGACAAGCGCCGAAGAACCTCTGAGCCGGAGCGATGACTCGATCCTTGGCGAACTTTCCTGGAATGAATCCGCTTGGGTTGGCACCGTCGAACTCGGCGCGCATCGCGTTCGCCTTGTCATCGATCTGGATGAGGAGAACCCTGCCCGCGCGCAGCAGGCCGAATCCATCGAGTACGCCAAGGCGCTGCTTGCCAAAGTGCTGAAGAACGAGGCGAGCCTAAGGCTGCAGTGTGCGCGGGAGATTGCAGAGGCCGCAGGCTCCCAGGCCTCGGAGGAGGACCGGCACAGGTATCTGGCCGAGGTGCCGTCGGCTGCGGCCTCCATGGCGCCGCAGGTGCTTTGCATCGAATTTCCCGAGGGTGGTCATCTGGAATACCGGGACGCAAGCGAGAAGTTCTACGGCAATTCGATTGTCGTGATTCGCTTTGACAGCGAGGGCCAGTATGAAGAGGCCGAAGTCGAACTCTCGGACCACGAATAGGCTCTCTGGGCCATGAGTGCGCTCGGTGTTTCTTTGGGAGGCATTTCGCAGAAACCCGGGCATCGGGTACGGTCGGACCAAACACATGAACGAAGTCAACCCTTACTGGAAAAACCTTGAGGCGGCCCTGTCCGACACGTCGGGGATCATCGTTCCCAAAGGTGAAGACGAAGCGACGTACTTTGAAAGCCTTCGTTCGAGCATTCGAGCGCACGCCACGGCCGCAGAGAAGGTGTCGGCCACAGTTGTCGAACCGGGATTTCGCCATCGGCAACCGGGGTCCAGGATCAGCGGATACCTCCTTGCGAGATCGGAGGGCTACTGGTTGGTCTTCGAGCCCGATGAAGGCGAGTACTACTGTTTTTGGGGACCGGATGCGGACAGCCTTGGCGCCTACGGCGTCTGCGGCAATCCGCTTTATTGCTGGTGGGATTGAGGATCGGGTCGCGAGCAGTTTGCGAGGGCTTGAAGTTGGTCGCCGCCGTCAACGGCCGTGGTCGGCCAGAACCAGACATTCGCCGAGGTGGCCGAATTCGCGTGAAGCCGACGTTCGCGGCGCATTTACACCAAGAGGATGGGGGGCTCGGAAACGCGGCGTTATTTTCTACACCGCATCTTCCGGCATGCCATCAACACCAAATTCCACACCGCGCTCTTCCAGCTTCGCGCGCGCTGCGTGATGCACTACGCCGCGTTTGCGCGTATCAGGCTCCAACAGCCTGCGCAGGGTCGCCTGGCTGACGTTGGCATTGCGCACCACTTCCATTCGGACGCCCCAGAATTTGTCATTCGCGAAACGATCCAAGATCTCTGCGTCTGCACCCGGGTTCATGGCCGCCACGGAGCGGATCGATTGATTGGGGTCAGTCAAAAACGGCTCAAGCTCAACTGCATTGGCTGCACCACTGGCAGCAACGTAGCGACGCTCCTCTGCATTTTTCTGTTCGGTTGTCTTCTTGACCATTGCGCACTCAAAGGGATGAACGCATCCAGCTTCGCATACGCCACGGCTGATGCATACGAATTCCGGCTGCGCTGGTCGGATAACCATCCTGAGGTTGGACCCATCATCCAAGGATTCGAGTGACCGCTGTACGCCCTCGACGATGACGGGTGTGGGTACTTTCGCGACGGCGCCGCGAGCGCCATGGGGGCGGGCGTCCAGCTCGGAGTGCGGCTGCACATTCGGACCCGCCCTTAAAAAATGCGCGCCAGGGACATGGTTTGCGTTTGCGGGAGCCGCCGGAGGCAAGCTTGCTCATAACGTGCGATCCGCAGGCAGTCCGGGCCTGCCCGATCGCCTGAGCGTCAGCGGTTTGATCGAGAAAGGCCACAGCATCCCCGTTCAGTGACGCCCCTGAAGAACCCACCCCCATGAAGCTATCGACACGACATCACCCTGAAGAGATGGAGAAAGACCAGGCATTCGAGGCCCACCATGCGACGCGCGGCGCGTTCTGGAAGAACAAGCTCATCGCGGCTTCTGTGCCGGTGCTTGTCACCAGCATCCTCATGTCGTGGGGCGCCTACGAGCTGCGGATGCTATGGATCAGCTACGCGTCCGCACCCAGTTCCAATCGCTCGGGGGCGGCGAGCATGTCATTTCGCAACGTCGCGATCCGCGGCGCTTTGACAACGCTCGGCCAAAGCAACGTGGCGCCGGCTGGCCCCGTCCACGCATCGTTTCAGACCAACCGTCCCTGAGGTGACGCTGTACTGGCAGATGGTGGACTCATCCTCGCGGTCGGTGCGAATGTTGAACAGGTACATTCGGCCAGAAGCAGACGTTTACAGGTGACCCAGCATGACCACCGAGCCGCAGAGTTGGCCGTTCGACAGTCCACCCAATGTGGTTTGTTTCACGGTGCGGTCCATCGTTGATGGCGAAAAGCCCGTCCTTATGGCATCACGCGATGCAGACGATGGAGGATGGCAGTTCCTGACGGGGGATGCGTTCCACATGGCAGAAGCAATGCTGGTCACTTTGGAGAGCATGGTCGCGCGGGACCAGACGCTGCTTGAGCTTGCAGCAATGCAGCCAGGCTGGATGGCTTGGCGTGAGGCGCCCGATGCTCCTTGGAGCCGCCAGGCCGAAGCCCAGCAAACAGAAGAGTAAGGCAGCGGACACAACGCGGCCAAAACCAGCCAATTAGCTGGTCACTTAAATAAACCCCCTTAACCCTTGATCGAGGGCAGGACTTGTCAGTTTGCGCGTCGCTGCCCGCCAGCCTGCTCCACGTACTCTACAAACCCGTCGAAGGCATCCAACAAGGGCTGGAACCGCGCCGCACCGCCTTCCAGTTGGCACAAGGCATAGCAGGTCGCCTCCAGCGTGGACAGTTGGTCGGGCCCATGGGCTTTGCGGATACGGTAATGCGAAGGCGGCAGGTTGCGCAGGGCCAAGCGGGGCAACTGTTGCAGTGGCGGGCTTTGGTAGAGCATCTTTCGGCTTTTGCGCCAGGTGCCGTCAAGCACGACCAGGCGCAGGCGCGACTGGGCTTGCGTCCACTCGGGCGGTAGCGGGGGTGGGACCCGCAGGTCCGGGGCGGTATCTTGCAGGCTGTCCGGGTACAGCAGCAGCGTGTGCTTGCCGTCCACCGGCCAGACTGGCACGGCAAATGCCTCACCCACCACCACGCGGCAGTGCGCCAAGCTGAGGTGCAGCAGGCGGGCACTGCCTTTGGCCTGGTGTACCTCCAGCGGGTGCTGCAGCACCAGTACCTCCACCGCGTGGGCGGTGGGCGCGACCCAGCGGCAAATGCAGGCACTGAGCGGGCGCAGGCAAGCGGTGCACTGGGGGCGTGGGACTAAAGCGGGAGACATCGCGGGATTTTATTCAGCGTGCCTGGCTGGACGATGCATGGAGGGAGATGTCGCTTAGCGTTGGCGCGACGACCGGCAGCTTTGGACGATGTCGGAAGACCGCAGTGGGCCCTTTGTGCCAGCGGTGCGTGAGGCTACAGTCGGCCAAAACCGGTCACTCGCCGGCGCGGCTGAATCTTCACCGATGGCAACATCCAGACCATTAAAACTTCCGTTGGCTACCCTGCAAGAGGCGGCTCGGCTTGCGACCCGGACTGCGCTTGAGCCGTTCGAGCGCATTCCAGACGACACCAAGCTCACACTAGGAACATCCTGGGACGGGGACGAGGCAGTTTTCGAGCTGTACATCGCGAAGGAGCGGCCCAAGGATGCGGTGGTGCTCACGGAGGCCCGTGTGAATCAATATGACGGGCAAGTGCGGTCCGTCCGCGTTTTTGAGGAAGCGATGGCGAGCGTGACGGCGAAGCGGAAGGCACAGACCTGAATCGGCCAATGGCCGACTTTCACAGTCTCGGTCTTCGTTGAAAACAGAAAAGGAAAAAGGCCCATGGAAGCAGAAGCGATTGTTGCGAATTGGAAGCGTCGACTGGTTGCCCTGGCAGAAAACCCTCCTTACGTCTTCAGCCGAACGCCTCAGAACCTGATCGAAGAATATCAGTCGAACCAGATAGGTTTCATTGGCTTCACTGAAGCTGAAATCTCGAACGCTGAGCTGCTTCTGCGAGGGAGATTCCCTGCTGTATTCCGCGAATATCTTCTCCAGATGGGGCGCTCGCCTGGACGTTTGTTCAGAGGCAGTGAGCTGGCCGATTTGGTCGAGCTTGAAGAGTTTCGCGTCAGCGCCGAAGAATTGATAAGGGAAACTGGCGCATCTGTAGCCCTACCTCCAAGTGCAGCGGTCTTCTTGTTTCATCAAGGCTACTGCTTTACTTATGTTCTAGCAGATGGCAGCTTTGATAGCTCGCCGATGCAGTGGAGCGAGCAGGATCGTGAGCCAACCTCGGTGGCAGCCACCTTTGCAGATATGGTGAGCGCCGAACTACAACTGATGGAAGCGAACGATCTGAGCTCTCATAAGTCTGGGGGCTTTTGGCTCACTGTCTATCCTGGGGGCGCGACACACGAACAGCACCCTGCGCGGGCGAGCGGCGTACGACCATTGGACATGGTTCCTCGCTGACAAGCCAAGTCGCGGCATCGATGTCGGTCCTGGCGTGAAACTCGTTCGCAGGCCTCGTTCAGCCCCTCAACTGATCGAACGCTCGACCTCAGCTTGTCGAACGACTCCCTCGTGATCGGGGGAGGCGCCTGTCTGCTCTTCATCGGTGACCGCATTCGGGCCGCACAGCAATCGATCCCCGAGCGTCCGCTCTATCGGCAAGGCTGATCGAGTCCTTCGGACCTGTTCACCACGTTGGCGCGACCGGCTACAGTCGGCCAAGAACCGACTTTACGCAGCGTCGCAAGAAAAGACGTTGTACCCGCGATTGCCGCTGTGCTTTCGACAATTTGGTCAGCGAGGATACGGTTCGTATAACGCCAGTTCGTCCTCGAAGCCCTCTGATTGAAGACTCATGAGGAGGTAAAAATTGATGCGCTCCAACGATACCGAGCGGGTCAATAAAATGGGCTTCCCCTCTTTGTAATTTCGCTTGGCCTCTTCGTGGAAGGCTTGAGAAATAGACCACTGACCGAGATTTGCCCAGTGGTCATTGGCGTAGTCGATTCGTTCCTCAATCGCTGCAGCGATCTTCGAGAACGTGAGGAAGTATTGACCTCCAGATTCTGTAGGTGGCTGCGCGTCTTCGAGGGAAATTTCGTCTGGCCATTCACGCATGAGCATTCCCACTAGCTCCGAGAACCGCATGGTGCCAACTTGCTTTTTTTCGGTCATCAAGGCTTACCTGTCGAAGTTACGCGGCAAGGTAGCACACCTCAATCGAACGGCAGCTTTGGAGCGCGGCGTACAGCCGCTTTGGGCCCCATAGCTGAAGTTAACCTGCAGCCAACAGAAGCGTCGAACCCCGGTGGGCCCCTTCATAATCAAGACCTACCCCCGCTTGTTCAAGATGCCTACCTTTCGTCATGGATAAATTCACGCTGCAACAGCAGGTGCTGGAACGGCTCGCCGAAGACCTGATGCAAGCCGAACAGGCAGTGCGGGCGGCCCATGAAACGGCGACTCACGCAGAGAACATCGCCGAAAACAAATACGACACCTTGGGACTCGAAGCCGCCTACCTGGCCACCGGCCAGGCTCGTCGCGCCGAAGCCATCCGCCAGGCAATGGCCAATTGGCGCCAATTCCGCCCGCGTCCCTACGATGCCAGCAAAGGTATACAGCTCGGCGCGCTGGTCTGCCTGGTCGATTCCGACGACAAGCAGCAACAGCTCTTTCTCGGTCCGGATGGGGGCAGCATGAAGTTGCTCAGCGGCGCTCAGCGCGTTCAGGTCATCAGCAGCGAAACACCTTTGGGCATGGCCATGCTGGGCAAATGCGAGGGTGACGAGGTGTCGATACAGGTGGCTCTGATCCGACAGCAGTTCGAGGTGCTGCGGGTTCATTGAGCCGCGAGCAGTTTCACGTCGAATTGGCCGAGGTCGGCAGACGTTCGGGCATCGTGAACGCGCCGGCTGGCCGGCCAGGTCAGCAGTACGACCGGCCCCCTTAGGCTTCT
This sequence comes from Variovorax sp. AC194, assembly GCF_979257995.1. NCBI lineage: Bacteria > Pseudomonadati > Pseudomonadota > Betaproteobacteria > Burkholderiales > Comamonadaceae > Variovorax > Variovorax sp. AC194. The sequence continues at coordinate 2,915,144 of NZ_OZ409823.1, forward strand.
GATACGTAAATTTTCAGCTGATCTGATTCTGTACGTTCCAGCCTGGAAGAGGAACACTCGACATCACGATGAGAGTGCTTCTGTGGTGCCGGCAGAGTACCCCGACTTTCGACGCACTTTGCGGATGCCCATTCAGCTCACCGCAAGCGTTTCATCAGATTGATTTTTCCGTATCTTCATCGGCCTATTGAGCTACTCGCCGCACTTTGGCACTTCGCCGTCTGTCCCCATCAACAGCCTTAAATCATGAATTCAATCCCTATCTCATTTGTTATTTTCAAGATTCTCGTGCTCAGCGTGGGCATGTATTTAGCCGTCAAGTGGCATTACGACCGGGGACAGAAGGACAAGAATCAAAAGACAGCTGCAGTGGTATTGACATCCATCAAGGTGGGCACGGCGTTCGTCGCTTCTGCGTTCCTCATGCTGTTCCTCACCTTTGAATTTTGCAATTGGATAGGTCTGGACCTGGCCATGCGGTGATTGGAATTTTCGGTCGATAGCCCGGATGCAATGCGACTAGCGGCACGATCATTTAGCTTTGGAGGCTTTGGTTTCCATCGAGCGGCAGCGGCCAGAGCCGCTGAACGCCTGTCTGCAGCGGGTCAGTAGGCACCCATGTAGTCGCGCTTTCCGATCTCGATACCGTTGTGCCGCAAGATGGCATAAGTGGTGGTCACGTGGAAGAAAAACTGCGGCAGTCCATAGTGCAGAAGATAGGCGCTTGCGGTCAGCTTCTTTTCCTTGGGGGTGCCGGGGCGCAATACGATCTCGCGGCTCTCGCTTGAATCGAATTGCTCAGGCTTGAAGGAGCCGATATGGGCCAAGGCTTTGGCGATCAACGCTTGCAGGTCGGCGAAGCTCGCCTCGGTGTCGGGCCAGGACGGCACCTCGGCACCAGCCAGGCGGGAGGCAATGCCCTTGGAGAAGTCTGCGGCGATCTGTACCTGACGTACCAGCGGAAACATGTCGGGGAACAGCCGCGCCTGCAGCAGCGCATTGGGATCGATATTTTTCTGCGTCGCGTGGTCTTCGGCCTTCTTGAGCACATCGGACAGGGCGCGCAGCATCTGCTGCAGGACGGGAACGGAGGCGTTGTACAACGGGCTGGTCATGGTGAGTTCACTTCTAAGATTGGGCGCGATGGCCGGAGTTGGCGTGGCAGAGGCCCTGCCGACCATGCAAGGCTAACAGCACAGGGTGAACCGAATCGCCGCCCGCAATGCAGCGCGAGCCCCCGCACCCTTCACGCCGCATCCGCCGCCGGCACGCCTAGCGCATACCGCGTCGGCGAGCACCCCACATGCCGCGCGAAGGCCGCACTGAACGTGCTCGCCGAGTTGTACCCCACGCGCTCCGCAATCGAAGCCACGCTGCCCGCGTTGCGGCGCAGCAGGTCCTTCGCGAGCGCCATGCGCCAGGCGAGCAGGTACGCCATCGGCGCCACGCCGACCGTGCGGCCGAAGCGCTCGAAGAAGGTCGAGCGCGAGAGCGCGGCCCGGGTGGCGAGTTCGGCGACCGACCAGTCGTGCATCGGCCGCTCGTGCATCGCGCGGATCGCGACCGAGAGGCGTTCGTCGGCCAGCCCGCGCACGAGGCCCGGTGACGCGCTCGTGCCCGCGGTGGAGCGCAGCGCCTCGATGAGCAGCACCTCCAGCAGCCGCGCGAGCACCACCTCGCGCGCGGGCCGCTGCTCGCGCGATTCTTCGCGCACCAGCTGCACGAGCGTGGCCAGCCGGTGCTCGCCCCGCACGTGCACGAACTGCGGCAGCAGCGCGACGAGCAGCGACGCATCCTGCGAGCCGAAGCTGCAGTGGCCGGCCAGCATGCGGGTGTCGATCGGGCCGTCTTGCGCGCCGACCCTGAATTCGCCATTGCCCAATGCGACGGGCTGCGTGTTGGTGTGGGAGCGGGCGCCCGCACGGGGCCCCTGGAGGCTGAAGACTTCGATGCGGCGGGTCGCGGGAATCAGGGCGAAGTCGCCCGAGAGGAGCTCGATCGGCGCGCGCCCGTTGATGGCGATGCGGCATCCGCCTTCCAGGATCACGCAGTAGAAGGGCTCGCCCGCATCCGAGCCGGTGATGTGCCACGGGCCGGCGCCGAACACGAGCTTGGAGAAGCGCGCACCGGGCTGCAGCAGCGTGACCACCTCGGCGAGCGGATCGACCATGTCCGGACTATTTCACATGAGATTCGGACTCGGGATTCTAGTGCGTCCGGCTTTGGCGGCCTATCGTCGGGCCATGACCAATAACCACCCCGACCAACCCGACCAACCCGACCAACCCGACCACACCTCCATGAAAACCGTCCTCATCACCGGCTGCTCCTCCGGCTTCGGCCTGGAGATCGCCCGCTACTTCCTGGCCCGCGACTGGCAGGTCGTCGCCACCATGCGCACGCCGCGCAGCGACGTGCTGCCGCCTTCGGAGCACCTGCGCGTGCTGGCGCTCGACGTCACCGATCCGCGGAGCATCCGCGACGCCGTCGAGGCCGCCGGGCCGATCGACGTGCTGGTGAACAACGCCGGCTTCGGCGCGGCTTCGCCGGTCGAGCTCACGCCACTGGAAACCGTGCGCGAACTCTTCGAGACCAACACCCTGGGCACGATCGCCGTGACGCAGGCGGTGCTGCCGCAGATGCGGCAGCGCGGCTCGGGCGTGGTGGTCAACGTCACCTCCAGCGTCACGCTCAAGGCGCTGCCGCTGAACGCGTCGTACCGCGCGAGCAAGGCGGCCGTCAACGCGTTCACCGAGGCGATGGCGGTGGAGCTCGCGCGGTTCGGCGTGTGCGCGCGCCTCGTGCTGCCGGGCCAGTCGCCCGAGACCCGTTTTCGCGACAACGCACAGCGCCGCATCCACGGCTTCGACCACCCGGCCTATGCGGACCTCGTGAAGCAAACGATGGCAAGGCTGGGCGGCACCACGGGCCCGAAGACCCGCCCGCTGGATGTGGCCGAGGCCGTGTGGCGCGCGGCGACCGATCCCTCGTGCCCGATGCAGATTGCGGCCGGTGCGGATGCGAAGGCGTGGGCGGCGGAGGTCGCGGCGAAGCAACCGTGAGGCCCTGTGGCGAGGCGCCGTGCGCTCGCTACCCCTCTGCCATGTCCTCATGAATGCAGAGGTAGTTCCCCTCCGTGTCCTTGAACCACGCCGCCTTCTCCGAGCCGAGCACGCACACATGGTCGACGGTCTTGAGCCCGGGGAAGTCGTAGTCCTCGAACACCACCCCCGCGCGCTTGAGGTTCGCGACGCTGGCCGCGATGTCGTCGACCCGAAAGCTGATCGCCGTGTGGTCGGCCTTGGTGCCTTCGGGTTTGGGAAAGAGCGACAGCGTGCTGCCGCCCACCGCGTAGACGAACTTGCCGTCGGGCTTGAGGCCCCCGGGCTTCAGGCCCAGGCACCCTTCGTAGAAGGCGCGGGCGCGGTCCATGTCCTTGACGGGGAGCATGGTCGTGACGGACGAGTCGGACAACATGGGAGGTCCTTTCGCACAAGTCGGCGCGCAGCGGTGGCCGCTTGGCGTGCATCACCTTGGCTGGCCGGCCGGCAACCAGCTTACGCCCACGCCTCGCGCGATGCCATCCCCTCGCGCCCGGGTGCGATGCCATTCACTTTCGACCGGGTGGCCGCTATGGAAAGAGCCTGGCCGCAACGTCCGTGAACGACACCAGGTCGGTGCCGGGGTGCGTCTGCGTGTAGGTGGTTTCCGTGATCACGAACTGCGGGTAGGCGCGCGACTGCAGCCGCTTGTACATGTCGTCCACGTTGTCGAAGTTGCACTCCAGCGGGCTGTCGCAGCGCGTGAGCACCAGCGTGGCGGGCAGCGGCTTGGTGCCCCAGGCATCGAACATCTGCTGCTCCAGCGCGTTGTTCTCCGTCGCCTGCGAATCGAACGAAGCCTCGAACGCGAGAAAGTGCGAGAACGTGAGCGTGCCGCTCGCCCCCTCCATGAAGAGCGCCAGGCCCGTCATGCTCCCGCTCCACGACAGGCCCGTGAGCATGCGCTTGGCCGCGTCGGCCCGGTACTTCGCCTCGATGAACGGCACCAGCTCCTGCACGAGGAAGTCGTGGTACGCGCGAGCGCCGGGCAAGAGGTAGTCCTGCTCGCGGCGCGCGGTGCCGCCGATGCCGATGAGGATCGCCTGCGCGTGCCGCTTCTCCAGCACGCTCTTGAAGTTCTCGAAGCGCGTGCCCGGCGCGTTGAAGACCGCATCGCCATCCATCGCATAGATGACCGGGTACGCGGCCACCGAGCCGCCGTCGTACGAGGCCGGCAGGTAGATCTGGAGCGGGTAGGTGGCGCCCGTCCTGGCCGACACGATGCTGTCTTCGACGACGCGGCCCGTTGCCTCGGGCACGGGCACGGGCACGGCCACGGGCTCGGGCGCCGGCGGCGCGGGCTCGGCGGGCGCGGGCTGCGGCGCGACGGCGGCGGGCGGCATGACGGCCACCAGCCCCGCGAGGCTGCCGCCGCCACCACCGCCCCCGCCGCCGCCTCCGCAGGCGGCGAGCACCAGCAGAGTCGCCCAGCCCACGGTGGACAGGAAGCGGCACACCAATCGTCCAGGCTGCATTTCGATTCCCGGTTGTGAGGGGGACAGGGATGAGCAAGGGCGCCGTGCACGCGGTCGTCCAACCGCTGCGGCGGGCCCTTTCGAAAAGAGTGCCATGCGATGCCTGCGAGCCTTGTGAAAGCTGGGTAGTTGGCAAGTGCAAGACTCGTTTCAATGCGTCGCGCCGCGCACGCATAGACTGCCGGGCAGAACGGCATCGGCCTTGCGCTTCGCGCGGCGCGTCGATGCCGCACGCCGATGACACCATGGTTTCATTGGTGCCGTTGGTCTCATCGAACCCGCGAGGACATCGACCATGCAAACGCAGCAGCACATCCGCTCGGCACTCGATCGCCACTGGCTCGCCTCCGCCGCGGGCGACCAGGCCGCCGAGCACGAGATCTATCACGACGATGCCGTGTGCACCTACCCGCAATCGGGCGAGGTCATCCGCGGCCGCCGCAACCTTCAGGCGCTTCGCAGCCATCACCCCGGCAAGCCCTCGGGCTTCGCGGTGCGGCGCATCACGGGGGAGGGCAGCGTGTGGGTCACCGAGTACCAGATCGACTACGCGGGCAAGAGCGCCTTCACCGTGAGCATCATGGAGTTTCGCGACGGCAAGGTGGCGCGCGAGACGCAGTACTTCGCCGATCCGTTCGATGCGCCCGCATGGCGCGCGCAGTGGGTCGGGCCAGCGGAGTGATCGAGCGGGCGGCCCGCCACATCGCGGCCCGCCCCGTCCCGGCCCACAACTTCGCGGCTAGATCAGCCCGCGCGTCGACGCCTTCAACGTCGCGGCCGCGCGCGTCGAACATTCGAGCTTGATGAACACCCGCTCCACATGCGTTCGCACCGTGCGCGGGCTGATGCCCAGCGCGCGCGCGACTTCCTTGGTGTTCTCGCCCCTGCTGATGCAGCGCAAAACCTCCAGCTCGCGCTCCGACAACGAGGGCTCGCCGCCCTTCGGCGCCACAGGCTTCGCGGGCGCATGTGACATCGCGATGGCCAGCAGCGCATCGACAACGTGCGCATCGAAGCGGCCCGCCGCTGCGTCCTGCTTCATGCAGTCGAGCGCCTCTGCTTCAGTGAATTCGGCCCGCCACGGACGCCGCGTGCGAAGCGACACCCACCGCTCGGCCGCCGCCACGAATTGCCCTTCCACCGGCATCGCCGTGCCCGAGCGCCCGCGGAAATAACCCGAGCCATCGCGCCGCTCGAACGCGAAGGATGCAATCTCCGCTTCATGCGCGAGCCCGTCGATTTGCCCCGCGGCGCGCGAGGTCCAGTACGGCACGAGCCGCAGCCGTTCGAGCGACGAAGCCGGCAGCGGCTCGGGCGCGTTCCAGATCGCGTTGGGCACCGACGCCCGCCCGATGCCGTGGATCAGCCCGGCCTTGTAGGTGCGGTGGCACAGCGCCGCATCGAGGCCCGCGCGTGCGCTGCCATCGCGCGCCAGCTGGGCCACGCGGCGGGAGTAGCCCGTCATCCACGGCAGCTTCAGATCGATGACGTCGCCCACGAGCTCGAGGCCAACGCGGCGAAGCATCGCGGGATGGTCGGCTGCATCGGCTGCATCGGAGATGTCGGCCACGTCGGCCGCGTCGGTCCACGGCGGGGTGGGCGAATCCAGCGTCGCGAGCCACGCCGAAACCCGCGGCGCGCAGGCATCGACCAGCGCGCCCGGGTACACGCTGTCTGCGCGGCCGCGCGCGAGCGTCATCGCTTCGTCCAGGCCGTAGAGGCGGCTGAAGATCTCGATGTCGCTCGCCAGCGCCACGACGTAGGTCGCGAGCGGCACGGCATCGCCCTGCAGAAGACCGGGCACGCCGCCGCCGTCGTAGGTCTCGAAGATGGCGCGCAGCGCCGCTTCGGTGTCGGGGCCGAGGCCCAGCGTGTTCGCGATGTCGCCGGCGATCTCGCAATGGATGTTGGCCATGGCGAGCATCGCGCCCGGAATGGCCGCGCTGCGCGGTTGCTGCTGCTGTAGTTGCTGCTGCTGCGGTGCGCGCGGCTTCTGCGATGCGAGCAGCGCTTGCCGGCCCTGCACGTCGTCGTCCAGAAAGTCCGCGAACTCCTGCGCATTGGCCGTGCAGCCCGACCAGCGCAGCAGCGCGACGTGCCGGGCGGCCTCGACCTGCGCGGGGGCGCAGCGCGCCTCGGTCGCAATCATTCCCGCGAGCCACGCGGTGCGCAGCGAATGGTCGGTCGGCTGGCCCATGCTCAGGTCGCCGATGAAGGCGAGCGCGCGGATGGCGTCGAAAACGGCAATGGTCGAGTCGTCGGACATGAGGGGCGGAAGGCAGGAGAGGGTGAAAGCAAAAGCCAGCATCGCACAGTCTTTCGGGCCTTGTCGGTCATTCGACCGATACCGCGGGCGGGGCGGCTTCAACAGAATGGGCTGCACCCGCCTCGCTCGAGGGGCGACGAGCTTTCTTCCTCCTTTTTCTTCTTCCTCTTTTCAACCTCGCGGCCTTCAACCGCCATTGCCATGTCCAACACCAACCCCTCTGCACTTCAGCGAGCCGCGTGGCTTCGCAAGCTCTACTTCGTTCGCGCCGCGTTTTCCTTCGCGTGGGTCGCGCTCGCCTTCACCGTTGCCAAGGGCTCGCCCGTCGTGGCGAGCGCGCTGCTCGTCGTCTACCCCGCGTGGGACGCGCTGGCGAACCTGTGGGACGCCCGGATGACCGGCGGCGCCAAGGCCAACCCCACGCAGGTGGCGAACGCGTGGATGAGCGCGCTGGTCACCGTGGCCGTTGCGGCATCGCTCGGGCTCCATCTGCAGATCATCCTGGCGATCTTCGGGGTGTGGGCGATCGTGGCGGGGCTGCTGCAGCTGGCGACCGCCATTCGCCGGCGCAAGGGCGACAAGGGGCAGTGGGTGATGATGCTGAGCGGGGCGCAGTCTGCGCTGGCTGGCGGGTTCTTTGTGGCGCAGCAAGGGAGTGCGGCGCCTGTGGTGCAGACGTTTGGGGGGTATGCGGCGGTGGGGGCTGTTTATTTCTTGATTTCGGGGCTTGTGATTCTGCTGCGGCAGTCCAAGGACAGAACCGAGGTGGCGGCGTCCTAGAAGATCAGAACGTGTGAAGTGGAGCAGCGAAGAGGTTTACGGCGAGCTTGGTTGATCCTGGAGAGTTAATCGGAACTCCCTTGAGTCAGCCACCGCCTTTTTGACTCGAACGCCGGCGTATTCGGCATGGGAAGTCAATATCGCTAGCACTTTATTGAGAGTCTCAGGCAATACCCGAGCCCCCAAAATTACGGATTTAACTGCGCTACGAGGAAAGGTAAACAGGTCAATAGGATATGGCTTTACGTCGATCCTTTTACTTGCATCCGCGAGAGGTTTTAATAGCCTCCATTCGTTTTCATACGCCCAATCGCTGCTTTTTATTAAAAATAAAACAATTCCATTCATATCTTTAAAGTCAAGATTTGGGCGCTCCCGTCGATAATTGACGCGACGAAGTCGATTGAATTCGTCTTGCGCCGAACGTTGGGCATGAAAATATTCGTGGTGCGCATCAAATTCAACGACGAACCCTTCATGATTCTGCGCGTAATGGGGCCACATTAATATGTTTGTCGGCTCCTCCGTAAGGCACAGCGCGCCCACAAGTGTATCCATGGAAGAGAGAATTCTTCGCTTCATCTCAACTGATGTATTGGAGTAAAACGATATTATTTCGGACTGCTTTTCTGCAAATGCTGCATTAAATAGTTGCAGATAGGTAGCATAGGGAATTTTTCTTTTTTGATCGTCGCTAAATTGATCGTAAGAAGATTCGGCTTGCTCCAATGTTTCGAGTTCAAGCGCTTTTAGAAGTTCTTGAGGAGGCGTTAATTCTGAAATGTCAGGACGTCCTTCAAATGGGTCATTGAAAGCGCATAATGGTGTATATCGGATCATGCCGCTGTCTAAGCAGTCTAGCCTCTCAGGGCTGAAATACTTGTAGAGCCGTTGCGGTACATCTTCTCGTCCAATCGCCATATTTGCCGTCCTTACCCGCTTGAATTAATTCGATCTACTTCATCCGTTTTTGCTGAATCACAAATGCGTACCCAAGAGCTCGCAAATTTTTAGCCGAATGCCTTCAAGTTCCGAGTTTGCCGAAGCACATATAACGGGAATGAGCATGTCAATCGTTTGCTCGCGCGTCAGCCCAAGTTGCTTGGATATTTCGAAAAATTCGCTATGTTTTCCCGCCTGAAGTCCGTATTCTAAGTACATCGTCATATCGTCTTCCTCGGCAGAAACCACGGCAGCAATCGCTGGAATTATTTTCTTTGCTTCGCCAATTAGCCATAGTTCCGGCCAACTCTCGGATGGTAAATAGGAGATGCGATTGGCTAGCCAATCATCAAAATCATGCTTAATATTTTCGGCCATTGCCTTCGCATGCTTTGTATTGGCTAATTCTAAAGCGCGCTGATCACCATCAAATATTGCCAGAATTGGGCGGTTTTCCTTTCGCATATATGCGGCGGCCAATTGCCGTGCCATGGCAGTCGCCGACCCAATTCTTACCACGTCAACTCTGATTCTCAAGTTCGCCGGAAGCGCCGCTGCAATGATCGACTGGGCAATATCGTCTTCCACATAAATCTGTAACTCCTTGTCCTGAACGGCACCCAGCTTGGCCATTGCAAAATCAGATGATATTCCTGGCGTAATGCGAGTTTTCCCATTGACTTGCTCAATGAATATTCGAGCATCTTCCGGCAAAGAATCAAATATCTCGCGCGAGTGTGTCGTACATAGGATTTGAGTGTTCGTTTCGAAGCAAGTCGCTTTTAAACTCTGCATAAAGCGACGTTGGGCCTCGGAATGCAAGCCTAATTCAATTTCGTCAAGAACGATCAGCGAACCTCCGCCACATGCATAAATCGTTGAGAAAATTTCAAAAAGTGCATTTTCTCCTGCGCCCATGTTAAATCCCGAATAAACGGTTTGTCCAATTCGAACTAATGGCAGGCTGTATTTTGAATGGGAGAGCAACCGATATTCGTCGTATTGCTTTCCCAATATTTTCCCGACGATTGTTTTTACTTTATTTTCCCAGCCCTCCATTTTAATGCTGGAAAATGCCTTTGAATATGAGCGCGACTGACTTCTTTCGCTATGCGGTACTATGCGCTCGATTCCAAGAAATACCACAGGCTTTGCCAGGCGAGAGTCGTAATCGTTCCATTTTCCCCCGAGGCTTTTCCAGCGCCGCTGATACCCCAATCCGCAGCCATCAGGATATTTTGTCTTGTCGAAAGTATTGACTGCAAAGGTGTAATGAATGTCTACGCCATCAGGTGATTTTTCTGCGGTGTGCTGAATAAAAAAATCGCTAAATGTGTAGTAGCTGTTTTTTCTTCTTGGTAGCTTAAATCCACCTTTTTGATTATGATAAGCACAGCACGCAATAGCGATGAGGGTTGATTTGCCGGCTCCATTTTTTCCAGCAATGGCAGTTATTGGGTAATCAATGGCTAGCGAAAATGGCGTCACTCCTCTAAATGTTCCATCGACGAGTTCGATTTTCCGGAGCAAAGATTTGGTGTAGTCGTTGGCAAACCATTTGCGAAGATCTTTATCCAGCTTGGAATCGTTGTATTTCATGCTTCTATAGTCGCCGAGAAAATGGAGTTCTTGGCGTAGTCACTCCAAGCCAAGGTTGAGCTTATAGATGTAACGCCTTATTTCATTCGGCGTGAAGAGGGCGTACCCCAGATTGGAGGTCTCTGTCGTTCTTCTGCGCAGGTGCTGGATAGCAATCGGTACTGGAGATTTGCAGTCGAGTTGTCCCTTCGCACGACGCGGAGCGAGGGGCCTTGCTATGCCATTGGCCTCGCAAGACTCCACTTGCGGCCCAAATCCTGGGACCGGGGCCACTGGGCGCGGCGACGCGTCTCTGCGCGACGCGCCTTTCACTCATGCGTTATCGGTCGGCGCCACGCCGCGTTGCCCGGCCCGCTCTTTCTCACACCGCTGGTGCAACTCCCCCGCCTCATCCACCAGATCCGCAATCAGCCAGATCACGTTATCCAGATGCTTCGGCCCCACGTCACCGAACCAGTCGATGCTGTCGCCGTAGCAGCACGCCAGCAGCGATTTCAGTTGCGTCAGCCTGTTCTCAAGAAGATCCGCCGCGCTGGGCCCGTCCGGGGGAGTGGTCGAGTTGCCGCGGGGTGTGGGCGTGGGACGCCCGGCCATAATTCGATCAGCCATGTTTTGTGCTCTCTTTCAAAGTGTTTGCACGTCATGTGGTTAGACGGCTGGGGTGCTGACACACCCCGGCCGTCGCCTTTTGTGCCCCGCGTTTTTTTCATCGAATGCACATCGCACCGATGGCCCGCCGCGAGGCGAAGCGGTTCATCCGTCAAAGCGTGTGGTGTGTGATGCCTTCCTTGCCCACGGTGTGGGTCGTTGAGTGACGAGGCATCCACTTTAGAGAGAGCCGGCGCGTGCGGGGAAACTGAATGCGCTAGTAATTCTCGGAACGCGCAGGTTTCGCTTCATCGCTGCAAATTGCTAATGTTTGCGAGGCGAGGGCGCGCAGATTTCCGCGTCATTGGGCGCTGGCAGAATCACCCGGTTTTTCGCCGCGCAGACTCTGGCCCGGGCAGCGGCACCCGCACATCGACAAACCAAAACAAGGGAGGCCGCATTGAAACTCGCCGTCTTCGGAACGCTGCTCGCGGCAGCATCCGCCATTGCCATCGCGCAGGACAGGACCGAGATCCGGCCCATACCGCGCGACGAACTGCAGGCCCTGGCCGGTGCCTACACCATCCTGCGCGAATCGCTGCCCGAGAAGCCCGACGATCGGGCGCTCATCGTCTCGGCCATCAGGGGCATGGTGCAGGGCTCGGACCCCGAGGGAGGCGAGTACTTCACGCCCGCCGAGAACGAGAAGTTCATGGCGTCGCCGCTTCCCGATGCCGGCACGATGGGCGTTGAATTCCGCACGCGCCAAGGCCGCACCGTGCTGGCCCCCATCGAAGACGGTCCGGCCGCGCAGGCGGGCATCCGGTTCGGCGACCAGCTCTATGCCGTCGACGGCACGCACACGCAGGACCTGGAGGCGCATCAGGTGGTGCAGTTGCTCCGGGGCCGCCAGGGCACCAGCGCGACCCTCACGGTGTTCCGGGAGTCCGATCTGTCGGTCCGGGCGATTCCGGTGCAGCGGCGCGTGGTCTCGGTGGCGGGCCCGAAGGTCTCGCGCCCGGGGCCGTCCGTGGCGATGCTGCGCATTCCGTCGTTCAAGGAATCGACATTGCGGGACACCGCGGCGTTGCTGCGCGACGAGTGGCGGCGCCAGCCGTTCAAGGCGCTGATCCTGGACCTGCGCGCCTGTCCGGGCGGGCTGGTCGATGCGTCCATCGGCGTGGCCTCGATGTTCCTGCCGGCCGACACGCTGGTCGCCACGTTCAGCGGCCGCACGCCGCGCTCCCAGCAAGTCTTCCGCGCAACGCAAGGCGACTATTCGCGCGGCACCGGGCCCGACCCGCTCGCCGAGTTGCCCAGAGAGATTCGCACCCTTCCGCTGGCCGTGCTGGTCGATGAGGCCACCGCCTCGGGCGCGGAGATCGTCGCGGCCGCATTGAAGGACCACAAGCGCGCCACGCTCTATGGCCGCACCAGCTTCGGCAAGGGAAGCATCCAGACGATGACGCGCCTGGGCGATGCAAGCGCGATCAAGTACACCAGCGCGTACTGGGCCTCACCGGCCGGCTCGCGCATTCACGGCGTCGGCGTGGTGCCCGATACGGAGGTGGGCGGGCACAACCCCGATGCGTCGGTGCAGGCGGCCGTTGCGGCACTGCTCGACCGCAAGCAGCAATGAACTGAACGCAGACACCCCCTAGACACCCCCAGGAGGCAGCACCGTGCGACACCACTTCGGCGATTTTCTGGACCGCGAGGGCAGCTACTGGACCATCGTTCCCAACCGGGAGCGCTACGCCCATCGCATCGACGACGTGCCCGAGGCGAGTGCCGACATCACCATCCTCACGATCAGCAAGGACGACCCGAACTGGCAGCGCGTTCTCGCGTTCCCCCACCTCGTCGAGCTCACGCTGCACGAGCCCTCGGCCGAGCAGCTGGCGGCCATCGGCGCGCTCCCGTCGGTCCAGCGCCTGCGCATCACGCATGCGCGGCCGAAGACGCTCGATTTCATCCGCCCGATGCATGCGCTGCAAGAGCTCGTGCTGGAGTACGTCTCGGGCTTCAGCGACCTCTCGCCGCTGGGCGCACTGCCCAACCTTCGCGCGGTGCACATGGAAAACCTGCGCAGGGTGTCGAGCTTCGGCGGCCTCGCGGGCTCGACGAGTCTCAAGTACCTTGCGATCCACGGCACCACCGATTGGGAGCAGCCGATCGAGGACTTCGAGTTTCTTCGCGGGCTCTCGCAGCTGGAGGTGTTGGCGCTGTGGCAGGTCAAATGCCGCGCGCCGTATCCCGCGCTGCTCCCCGCGGTTCACCTGCGTCAACTCCAGAAGCTGAACGTGCACAGGAGCTATCTGCCGACGGACGAATACGCGTTGCTGGAAGAGGCGCTGGCCGGCGTCGAAGGCGTGGGTTGGGGCCCGTGCGGCACGGTGGCGCGCTCGGAGATTCCGCTCCCGGCCAGCGACCCGCGCGCGCGGCTTTCGGATGACGTCATCCGTTCGGATCATCCGGAGGTGGTGTTGCACTACACCGGCCGCCGCTTCATCGGCGACCCCGCTTCGCAGTGGTTCGAGTTCACGGGGCGAGCGGCCGGGCGGGTGAAGTGCAGCAGCGCGTCCGCGGAAGCGAAGCGCCTGGAGAAGTCGCAGCGCTACGAGGCGATGAGGCTGCAGGCGAGGGCGCTTGTGGCGCAAGAGCGGGGGCGCGCCGCGTAGCGTGCGGGGTGGCGCCTTGGTAGTGGGCTGGGCGCGTCGCGCAGCAGCCGGTGACCGCGATGTGCCTGTAATGACGTGAAATGGATCGGTGCACGAAGAAGCGCCACAGTGCGGCTCATCCATTCATCGACCGATCCACTCGTTCGTTCATTCGTTCACTCACTCAAGCAAGGAGCACTGCCATGACTTTCAAGATTCTCTGCTGCGACGGCGGCGGCATTCGCGGCGTCATCACCGCGCTGCTGATCCAGGACCTGGACCGCAGCTTCGGCATCGTCAAGGGCGCGAACGGTTTTGCCGGCACCTCCACCGGCGGCCTGATCTCGCTGGGCCTGGTGAGCGGCGTGGGCATCGACGCCATCGTCGATCTCTACGAGAACCAGGGCGCCACCATCTTCGAGCCCAACGGCTGGTTGCTGGAGGCCGAGGCCAAGCAGCAAGACCGCCGCCCGGCGCAGTCGACCGAAGAGCTGCTGCGCAGCGGCCCGGGCATCTTCAAGAGCCAGTACGTCAACACCGGTTTGCAGAAGGTGGCGCAGCAGCTGGTGGGCACCGGCGCGCTGTCGTCGGCGAGCCGCTTCGTGGCCGTCAACTCCGCGCGGCTGTGGGACGCGAGCGACAACAGCTGGGCGCCATGCACGCTCTCCAATGGCGGCAGCAACACCTACCGCGACGTGAGCATGGTGGACGCGGCGCTCGCCACCTCGGCCGCGCCGACGTACTTTCCGCCGTACCAGGTGGGCGGCTTCGGCTACTTCGCCGACGGCGGCACCTTCGCCAACAACCCCTCGATGACGGCCGTGGTGGAAGCGATCTATCAGGGCTACGCCACCGGCACGTCGGACATCGTGATGCTGTCGCTGGGCACCGGCGCCAATCCGGTGGGCGTGCCGCCGGCCTCGGTGCCCGATCCGCTGGCCTGGGGCGTCACGCACTGGCTGTGGCCGTTCAGCAATGGCCCGGTGCCGGCGACGGCGCTGCTCAACCTCACGATGGATGCGACCGCGCAGCTGGCGGCGATCCAGGCGCAGCAACTGCTGGGCAACAACTACATGCGCGGCAACGTGCCGCTGGCCCAACCCTTCGCGCTGGACGATTACAAGAACGTGGGCGAGCTGGTAAGCGCGACGCAGAACTATATAAAGACCGCCGAGTGGGCGGCGGTGCGCAACTGGGTGGAGCAGAACTGGGCCTGATTGGGGACGGGTGCGGGAAGGGCGCGGGGAGGGTGCCAGAAGGCGCGCGCATCGCTGATGGCGGCCTTGCGACAGCGAGGAATGAGGAGGTCCCGAAAGCCCTTGGCCTTCGCGCTACGTTAAGTCGAGACCTCGCTATCCCCGCTCAGGTCATGCCGCGTTGGCGGGCACCGGCGTGTTGAGCAACTGCTGCTCCCACAAAAACGCGATGCCGCTGCCCGCCGCATGGTGCTTGAGGATGTCGACGAACTCGGCGGTGTGCTCGGTCCGCGCGTGGTCGCGCTGCCATTCGGACACCAGTGCGAGCCACGTCATCATGTTCGCGCCGGCCGCGATCATGCGCTGGATGGCCACCTGATGCGCCTCCGTCGAGACCGCGCCGCACGCATCGGTGATCACCGTCACATCCCAGCCTTCGCCCAGGGCCTGGATCACGGGCATTGCGACGCAGATCTCGGTGTACAGGCCTGCGATGACCAGTTGCTTCCGGCCTGTGGCCTTGACCGCGTCCACGACCTTCTTGTCCTGCCAGGTGTTGATGAGCGTGCGGTCGATCACTTCCTGGCCCGGGAACACATCGGTGATCTGCGGAAAGAGCAGGCCGCCGCGCTCGGCGACCACGGTGGTCAGGATGGTCGGCACGCGGTAGGCCTTGGCGGCCTTCGCCAGCGCCGCGGTGTTGTTCACCACGGCCTGCGGGTCGTGGCTGTTGAGGTTCGCGAGCTGGAATGGCTGGTGGTCGATCAGAACGAGTACGGAGTCTTCGGGACGAAGAAGCGAGGCGAGGCCATTTCGAAAAGTCATTGATACATCCTTGATTGCCCTCGTGGAGGGGATTGGGTTTCGTCAGGGAACATGCGCCTAAAGCGCCGTTGCCTGAATGCATTGTGTTGTTCCTTAAATCGATGCGGTAGTACCATTTCGAGGCGAGCTGTGTCGCGAAACAAGGAACGCCAAGTTGGACATCGAAGAACTGGAAACCTTCGTGGAAGTTGCGGATGCCGGCGGGGTTTCGGCCGCGGCGCTGCGGCTGGGCGTGGCCAAGTCGATCGTCAGCCGCCGCCTGTTGCGGCTTGAAAAGGAACTGGGTGTCCAGCTGCTTTCGCGATCCACCCGCGGGGCCGCGCTCACGGAGGCTGGGGCCACGTTCCGGGACCATGCGGCCAGGGTCTGCGCCGAGATCGACGCGGCCCGCGATGCGATCCTGCCCGCCGGCGAATTGCGCGGGCGCTTGCGTGTGGCGGTGCCGCTTTCTTTCGGGCTGACGCACTTTGCGCCGATCCTCGCGGAGATGGCGCGGCGCCACCCGCTGCTTCACGTGCAGGCCTGCTACAGCGACCGCTTCGTCGATCTCATCGCGGAGGGCTACGACTGTGCGATACGGGTGGGCCATCTGCAGGACTCCGGCCTCGTCGCGAGGCGCATCGGTCATCTGCGTGGGCTGCTGGTCGCGAGTCCTGGCTACGTCGAGGCGCACGGGTCGCCCGAGACCCTGGAGGAGTTCGCCGCGCACCAGGCCCTCATGCAGGGCACCGAGGCCTGGCAACTCACGGACGGCGACAAGGTCATCACGGTGCGGCCGCAGGGGCGCTTCAAGAGCGACAACGGCACGGCGCTGGTCGCGGCCGCGACGGCGGGCCTGGGCATCGCCTACCTGCCCGAGTCGCTCATCCATGAGCAGCTGGCCTCGGGGGCGCTGGTGCCGGTCATGACTCGTCATCCGCCGCCACCGGCGGGGGCCTATGTCATCCGCCCGCCGGGCCAGCATCCCGCGCGGAAGATACGTGTCCTCACCGAGATCCTGATCGAGTATTGCGACCAGTCTGCGCACCTTGCGGGGGCTGCACCGGTCGAAGCCGATCTCTCGACGACACCTTTCGCGCAGTGATGACGCCACTGCGCAGTTGGGCTGCGACTGCACGCGCGGCGACGTACCGCTGAGCCAGTCGTTCGGTCTGGACGATTTACAAGAATGTGGGCGAACTGGTAAGCGCGACCCAGAACTACCTAAAGACGCCCGCGTGGGCGACGGTGCGCAACGGGGTGGCGCAGAACTGGGCGTGAGGGTCGCGGTCGCCGCCTAGGGGCGGCTCGGGTTGCCGCTTGCGCTGCGCTGCGTTAGCCTCCCGGCTCCAAACCACACTGCCAGGAGCCTCCCGATGCCCAGTCGCTTCATTCTTTCCGCGGGCGCCGCCGCCGCTGTTGCCGCCGCCGCACTGATCGTCGGTTGCGGTGCCATGGGTTCGTCATCGGGCGGCAAGCCCATGAGCTTCTTCATCACGAGCGCCAACCCCGGCAAGGGCGGCGACCTGGGCGGCCTCGCCGGCGCCGACCGCTTCTGCCAGTCGCTGGCCACGAGCGCGGGAGCGGGCGGCAAGAACTGGCGCGCCTACCTGAGCACCACCGCCGCGAACGGGCAGCCGGCCGTCAATGCGCGCGACCGGATCGGCACTGGTCCGTGGACCAACGCCAAGGGCGTGGTCGTCGCCACCGGCGTGGCCGACCTGCACAGCGCCAACGCCAAGGTCGGCAAGGACACCTCGCTCACCGAGAAGGGCGAGGTCGTCTCCGGTTTCGGCGACACGGTCAACCGCCACGACATCCTCACGGGCTCCCGCCCCGACGGCACGCTGGCCGTGCCAGAGGCCGGCAAGGACACCACGTGCGGCAACTGGACCAAGAGCGACGGCGGCTCCGCCATCGTGGGCCACCACGACCACAAGGGGACCAATCCCGATCCGGTCGCGAATGCGTCGTGGAACTCATCGCACGGTACGCGGGGGTGCAGCGTCGATCAGCTGAAGATGAGTGGGAGCGCTGGGTTGATGTACTGC
The DNA here is from genome assembly GCF_979257995.1 of Variovorax sp. AC194. Taxonomy (NCBI): domain Bacteria; kingdom Pseudomonadati; phylum Pseudomonadota; class Betaproteobacteria; order Burkholderiales; family Comamonadaceae; genus Variovorax; species Variovorax sp. AC194. The sequence goes on from NZ_OZ409823.1 coordinate 2,932,606, forward strand.
TTCGCGGCGAACTGAATTCGGCGGGCGGTTGTGCGCGCGTCGGACAGGGTCAGGCCGGGCACAGTGTTGGGGGGCAGGCAGCGTTGAGCTGGGCCCTTATCCCGCTCACCACTGCGAACGCTTCGACCAAGGAAATCCATGGCAAAGATGATCTTCGTCAGCCTTCCCGTTGCTGACCTCCAGACCTCGATCGCCTTCTACGAGGCGCTGGGCTTCCGGCGCAACCCGAAGTTCAGCGACGACGCTTCGGCGTGCATGGTGTGGAGCGAGGCCATCCACGCGATGCTGCTCGCGCACGACAAGTGGCGCAGCTTCACCGACCGACCGCTGCCGGCGCCCGGAACCGCGGGGGTGATGCTGTCGCTGTCCCTGGAGAGCCGCGACGCCGTGGACGCGATGAACCTGGCCGCAACAGCCCATGGCGGCAAGGCGGATGTCAACCCGGTGCAGGACCTGGGGTTCATGTATGGCCGGGACCTCGCCGATCCCGACGACCACCTGTGGGGAGCGTTCTGGATGGACCCGGATGCGGCTGGGGCTGGGGCTTCCGAGCCCAAGCGCTGAATGCGGGTGTCGGCCGCCGCCCGCGATGCGCTTGTGCTTGTGCTTATATTCGGCCTGAAGCGAGAAGGCTTGCAAAGCCGCAGGCCCCCGTCCGACGCCTCCGGCGCGGAACGGCCGGTACCTTGCCAGCGAACTTCCGGAACCGCCACCATGAAACGTGCGCCTTCGCAATTCGCCAAGCCGACCATCCTGCTTGCCGCCGCCTTCTTCACGGCGCTGTTTGTCGCCGGCTGCGCCGTGTCGCCGAACGTCACGATCCGGCCGGTGCCACAGGTCGACCTGCAGCGCTTCGCTGGCGACTGGTACGTGATCGGCAACATCCCCACGCGGCCCGAGCGCAACGCCTTCAACGCGGTCGAGTCGTACACGCTGCAGCCCGACGGCAAGATCGCCACGCGGTTCCGTTACCGTGAAGGCGCGTTCGACGGCGAGCTCAAGACGATGAACCCGGTCGGCACTGTAGTGCCCGGTACCAACAACGCGGTCTGGGGCATGCAGTTCGTCTGGCCGATCAAGGCCGAATACGTGATCGTCGACATCGACCGCGATTACCAGCTGACCATCATCGGCCGCAGCGACCGCGACTACGCCTGGATCATGGCGCGCACGCCGCAGATCTCCGAGGCGTCCTACCAGACGGCGGTGGCGCGCCTGAAGGAGCTGGGCTATTCGGTGGACAACCTGCGCCGTGTGCCGCAGCGCTGGCCGGAGGCGCCCGCGGCGGGTGCAAGGCCGTAGCGCCTGACGCGTTCCACGCCGGGCAACCATCTCTGCGCCAGCCCGCCTCGTGCGATCGGCCGTCGGGCCTGCTGAACGAGTTTTCCAGCCTGGGCGCCCCTTTGCCGGTGGGCTGAGAGGGCGCCGCGGTCAGCGTTTCTGCGCGGCGGCTCCGGCCTCCAGGGACCCCTCGATGACGAACGCATGCAGCCCGGCCATCTTGCCCTCGCGAAAGCGCCACACATCGCAGTAGGCGTGGCGCGTGTCCTTGCCCGCTTCATCCTTCAGCGTGATCTCGCCGAAGGCCGCGACGATGTCGCCCTCCGCGATCAGGCGATGGACCTCGAACCGCGGCGGCGCCTTGTACGCGGTCGCCATCCACTGGCGAACGGCCTCTTTGCCGTTGAGCGTTTGCTCGCCCACGAAGGTCCATTGCGTGTCCTCGGTGCAGAACGCGAGGAACCCTTCGTAGTCGCCTTGGACGATGGCCGCGTTGGCCTTCTCCAGAATCGCTTTGTTTGCCACTGGCATCCGGGACTCTCCTGTGTGAGTTGAGTGAGCCCCGCGTACACGATGCACCCGATGTACCCGATGCAGCGGCGCCTCGCGAACGAGTAAGCGCCCTCGGGCTTTACGCCTTTGTCAGCCGCCGCCGCGTCTTGACCGCAGAAGCCAGTCCCTCGAGCACCGGCACGGTCTGCGCAAAGCCGATGCACGCATCGGTGATCGAGACGCCGTGTTTGAGCGCCACGCCAGGCTTCAGGTCTTGCCGGCCCTCTTCGAGATGGCTCTCGATCATGAGGCCCGTGATGCGCCGCTCGCCGCCCGCGATCTGCGCGGCAACGTCCTCGGCCACCACGATCTGGCGCTGGTGCTGCTTGCTGCTGTTGCCGTGCGAGACATCGATCATCACCTGCGGGCGCAGGCCGTTCGCCAGCAGCGCCTGGCAGCTGGATTCGACATCCGCGGCCGAGTAGTTGGGCGCCTTGCCGCCACGCAGGATGACGTGGCAGTCGTCGTTGCCGCGGGTCTCGAAGATCGCGGCCATGCCCATCTTGGTCATGCCCATGAAGGCATGCGGCGCGCGGGCCGCGAGGATGGCGTCGGCCGCCACCTTGACGCTGCCGTCCGTGCCGTTCTTGAAGCCCACCGGGCAGCTCAGGCCCGAGGCCAGTTGCCGGTGGCTCTGGCTCTCGGTGGTGCGCGCGCCGATGGCGCCCCAGGCGATGAGGTCGGCAATGAACTGCGGGCTCAACAGGTCGAGAAACTCGGTGCCGGTGGGCAGGCCCAGCGTGGTGAGTTCGAGCAGCAGGCGCCGCGCGCGCTCCAGGCCTTCGTTGATCGCGAAGCTGCCGTCCAGGTGCGGGTCGTTGATGTAGCCCTTCCAGCCGACGGTGGTGCGCGGCTTCTCGAAGTAGGCGCGCATCACGATGAGCACATCGTCCTGCAGCGAGTCGGCCACCTTCTTCAGGCGCTGCGCGTATTCGATGGCCTGGTCGTGGTCGTGGATGGAGCAGGGGCCGACCACGACCACCAGGCGGTCGTCGCGGCCGTGCAGCACGTCGGCAATGGCCGCGCGGCTGCCCTCGACCAGCGCGAGCGTGTTGTCGCGCACGGGCACGCGCTCCTGCAGCAGCGCGGGGGTGATGAGGGGGCGAACGGCACCGATGCGCACGTCGTCGATGCGGGTGGTGTCGAGCGTGCTGTCGCGGGAGCCGATTTCGGCGTCGTGGAGGGGATCGTCGAGGCGGGGCATGGTCGTGGCTTTGGTGTTGGTTTCGGGTGGCGCTGGCGCGATTGTCCACGGCATAGGCCATCCGTCGAATGCACAACGGCCGGGGCGCGTCCTAGCATCCCAGGCAATGCCGCTCTTCTCGATGCCCCAGATGAAAAAGCTCGCCTTCTTCGCTGCCACTGCCACGCTCGGCCTGGCCGCCTTCGCCGCTGCGCCGCCCGAGAAAGACCACCCCCTCGTCGGCCGCTACGAAGGCGCGGTGCTCGACGGCACCAAGGTCATGGCTTTCGACGAGGTCGGCCTCATCAAGGAGCCGTTCCAGAACTGGGGCGGCGGCAAGCCCGAGCTGCTCAAGCTCGAGGGCAAGATCTCGCTCTACCACTACAAGCTGCCCGATGGGCGCTCGACCCTGGAGGTGCAGCGCAACTACGAGTCGAGCCTGAAGGCCAAGGGCTTCGAGGTGCTCTTCACCTGCGGCACGGCCAACGCGTCCTGCTACAAGAAGCGGCCCAACAGCGTGGACACCAACACGCCCTACGACTTTGCGCTGGCCTTCGACGACCCCGAGTGGCCGCGCCTGGGCAAGGGCGGCGACTACGTGCGCAACTATTTTTCGGTGAGCGGCCGCTACCTGCTCGCGAAGAAGACGGGCCCCACGGGCACCGTGTACGCGAGCATCGCGCTGGCCGAGCACAACGCCGATGTCGGCAACCATGCCTTCGTGCGCGTGGTCGAAAGCAAGGCGATGGAGGGCGACAAGATCGTGTTCGTCGACGCCTCGGCCATGCAGAAGAGCCTGGCCGAGACGGGGCGCATCAACCTCTACGGCATCCTGTTCGACCTGGACAAGGACGTGATCCGCCCCGAGTCGCAGCCCACGCTCGATGAGATGACCAAGCTCATGCGCAACAACCCGCCCCTGAAGCTCTCGGTGGTGGGGCACACCGATGCGCAAGGCGAGGCCAGGCACAACGACGACCTCTCCAAGCGCCGCGCGGTCGCGGTGATCGGCGTGCTGGTGAAGGCGGGCGTGGACCCGCGCCGCTTCACCACGCGCGGCGCGGGCGCGGCCGAGCCGGTGGCGCCGAACGACAACGAGGCGGGGCGGGCGAAGAATCGGCGGGTGGAGTTGATCCGGCTCTGAGCGTGGGGCGCTTCGACAAGCTCAGCGGGAACGGCTCTGTCTTTTCGGGCACGACCTAGGTCGCTTCTTCAACACCGTTCGAGTTGAGCCAACACCGTTCGGGCTGAGCTTGTCGAAGCCTTGCGCGGCGCTTCGACAAGCTCAGCGTGAACGGTTTTGAGGTATCGAGCGCAACCGAAGCCAGCCCTCAGCCCTCAGCCTTTCAACACCGCGAACGTCGTGGACCAGTTCCCGGGCGCGGTATCGACCAGCGCGTTCAGGTGCGCCTGCAGCCGATCGGCGATGCCCGCGAGCGTCGTGCCTTCGGCCAGCGGTTCGTTGCCGCTGATGACGTCGATCCATTCGTCCGCATCTTCGGCGCCGGCTTCTTCCGGCACTTCCCATCCGCCCGCCGCGCCGAGCAAATAGCGCAGGTGATATTCGATGGCGAAGCCGGGCTCGACCGTGCCTTCGCGGCGCACGCGCGCAAGCCGCGTGACTACATCGGCCAGCGCCGTGCTGCTGAACGCGCGGCTCTCGGGTTCGGACGCGAGTTCGGAGCCTTCGACCGCGTAGCCCGCGAGCTCGCGCCAGTAGGCCTCGTCGTGCATGCCGTCGCGCTGCGCCATGTGCCGGCTCGCGAAGCGCGCGGCGAGGTCGATGTCGGCGATGAGCGGCGAGAGCACCAGGTCGCTCGCGAAGTCGAAGCCGAAGAAATACATCGTGCCGTCCAGCGTCACCGCCTCGATGGCGCCGACGTGGCCGTCGCGTCCGGCCAGAGGCAAGGGAACGGCGGGACCGGTCTCGGCGGGCTCGGCGGGCGCCGGGGCCGGCGGCTTTTTCTTCTTGAGGAAATCGAACATCCGAAGATCCTTTGGGGGAGTTCAGTTCAAGGCGATGTTCGCACCTTCAGATGACGGGCACGCTGGTCTCCTTGAGTACCCGAAGCACGAAGTGCGATTTGCTGTGGCGGATGCCGGGGATCTTGTAGAGCTTTTCGCGCAGCAGCCGCTCGTAGTCGCGCGTGTCGCGCACAGCGATGCGGATGTAGTAGTCGTAGTCGCCCGAGACGAGGTAGGCCTCCTGGATCTCGGGAATGGTCGCGAGCACGCGGCCGAAGTCGTAGAGGGTTTCGTCGGTGTGGCTCTCCAGCGTGACCTGCACGATCACCGAATCGTGATAGCCGAGCTTGGCCGGATCGATGGCGACGGTGTAGCGCTTGATGACGCCGTGGGCCTCCAGCTTCTTGATGCGCGTCCAGCAACTGGTGGGCGAGAGGCCCACCTCGTTGCCGATTTCCTGCAGGGTCTTGCGGGAGTCCAGCAGCAGCACGCGGAGGATGGCCATGTCGATCTTGTCGAAAGATCCTTCTTCGGAAGTGGCGGTTTTCCGATTGGTTTTCATAAATTGAACCCAAAGAGCCAAAAGAAAGAAGCAAATTCTGCCTCAGAAGCGGAAGAATTGACGGCATGAGATTGCTTGATCCAAACCTTCTACCCCTCACGTCTTCCCTGTCCCTTCATCCTGAAGCGCCGCCCCGCGTGCGCAACGGCGCGGAGGCCCTGCTCGATACGCTGGTCGAGTGCGGCGTCGACACCATATTCGGCTACCCCGGCGGCGCGGCGCTGCCGCTGTACGACGCGCTGCACGGCGAGCCGCGCCTTCGCCATGTGCTGGTGCGCCACGAGCAGGCCGCGGTGCACGCGGCCGAGGGCTATGCGCGCAGCACGGGGCGCGTCGGCGTGGTGCTGGTCACCTCGGGGCCGGGGGTGGGCAACACGATCACGGGGCTGCTCGATGCCATGAGCGATTCGGTGCCGGTGCTGTGCATCAGCGGGCAGGTGGCCACGGCGGTGATCGGCACGCAGGCCTTCCAGGAGAGCGATGCGCTGGGCATGTCGCGCCCGGTGACCAAGTGGAACCAGCAGGTGCGCGCGGCCGACGACGTGCCGGCGCTGGTGCGCCGCGCGCTGGAGATCGCATCGACGGGCCGGCCGGGGCCGGTGCTGCTCGATGTGCCGAAGGACATCCAGTTGATGCGCCTGGGTGGCGTTTCGACGCCGCTTCGTCCGCTGCGCACCAGCCGCGCGGCGCTGCCGCCCAAGGCGATGCTGCAGCGCGCGGCGGACCTGCTCTCGACCGCGCGGCGGCCGGTGCTCTATGGCGGCGGCGGGCTCATCAACTCGGGGCCCGCGGCGTGCGAGGCCTTCACGCAACTGGTGCACCGCCTGCATGCGCCGTGCACGCTCACGCTGATGGGCCTGGGCGCCTTCCCGGCATCGGACGCGAAGTTCATTGGCATGCTGGGCATGCACGGCAACCTGGAAGCCAACCTCGCGATGCACGAGGCCGACCTCGTGGTGTGCGTCGGCGCGCGCTTCGACGACCGCGTGACCGGCAAGCTCGACGAGTTCTGCCCGCATGCGCGAAAGATCCACATCGACATCGACCCCGCGAGCATCAACAAGATCGTGCAGGTCGATGTGCCGATGGTGGGCGACTGCGCGGCGATTCTCGATGCGGTGCTGGCGCTGCTGCCCGAAGAGGGCTTTGCGCCCGAGCGGCTCGCACCGTGGTGGGCGCGCATCGAGCGCTGGCGCGCCGAAGACTGCCTGAAGTTCGCGCCGCGCGCCGATGCCATCCTGCCGCAGCAGTTGATGACCTCGCTGCAGCAGGCCATCGGCCGCACGGGGCGCGACGCGATCGTCTCGACCGACGTGGGCCAGCACCAGATGTGGGCCGCGCAGTACCTGCGCTTCGACAGCCCGCGGCACTGGCTCACCTCGGGCGGCGCGGGCACGATGGGCTACGGGCTGCCCGCGGCCATCGGCGCGCAGGTGGGCCACCCCGATGCGCTGTGCGTGTGCGTGAGCGGCGATGCATCGGTGCTCATGAACATCCAGGAGCTGTCGACGGCGGTGCAGCACCGCGCGGCCGTGAAGCTCGTGCTCTGCAACAACGGCTACATGGGCATGGTGCGGCAGTGGCAGGAGTTGAACCACGGCAACCGCCTGAGCCACAGCTGGAACGAGGCGCTGCCGGATTTCGTCGCGCTCGCCAAGGCATTCGGGTGGGGCGCGCGTCGCGTGTCGGACCCGGCCGAGCTCGAAGCCGCGCTGGCCGAGTGCCTCGCGAGCGAAGGGCCGTTCTTTCTCGACGTGCAGGTGGCGGCGCAGGAGAACTGCTTTCCGATGATGCCGTCGGGGCATGGGCACCACCGGGTGATGCTGGCGAAGGACAGGTGGTACGAGGAGGCCTGATGCATTGCCTTTATCCCTCCCCCGCTGGGGGAGGGCAGGGGTGGGGGCAAGCGGCGTTCGATCAAGCGCTGCGATGCGTTGGAGGCCGTCGTGCCCCCACCCCAACCCTCCCCCAGAGGGGGAGGGAGCAATGCAGGCAGCGCGCAGGCGCTACACGCTCTGCAGCCTCACATCGTTCGCCGGAATGGCATTGAGCTCCGCCCAGTCCATCTCCTCTTCGAGCCGGTGGTACGTGTCGTCCTCGATCTGCCCGCTCTCGCGCAGCACCTCGAGCGCCCGGCGCTGCGCGCGGATCGCCGTGGCGCGCAGGCGGTCGTGCGCGGTGCGGGCCTGCGGCTCATGCTCGTCGGCGGCGATGGTCCGCGCGGCGCGGTATTCGTCGCGCACGGCACCGGCCTCGCCGCCGGGCTCGGCTTCGAGTGCGGAGAGCGCCGCATCCATCATCGCGATGCGCGCGAGCGAAACTTCCTTGTCCTGCGATGCGTCGGGCTCGATCTTCAGCGCCCTGATGAGCGGCCCGATGGTGAAGCCCTGGATCACCAGCGTGCCCAGCACCACCGCGAACGCGCTCAGCACGATGAGGTCGCGCCCCGGAAAGTCCGCCGGCAGCGCAAAGGCCGTGGCCATGGTCACCAGCCCGCGCATGCCCGACCAGCCGACCAGAAAGCCGATGCGCTTCGAAGGAATCGAGATGCCCTTGGGCTTCAACCCCAGCCGGTGCTTCACCGTGCGCATCACCGCCCCGTAGAACATCACCCATGCCACCCGCACCGCGATGACCAGCGCGAGCACGAGGCCCGCGAACTGCAGCGCATGCACGAGCGCGGGGCCCGAGAGGCGATCCAGAATGCCGCGCGCCTGCAGCCCCATCAAAAAGAACGCGAGCACGTTGAGCGTGAACACCACCGCGCCCCACACCGCATACGACTGCACGCGGTCGCGCGGCGCGCTGCGGCTGGGTGCGTACTGCCCCAGCTTCATGCCGAAGGCGACCACCGAGATGATGGGCGAGAGGTGCAGCCGCTCGGCCACGATCCACGCGGCGAAGGTCATCACGAACTGGAAGATGATGGCCGAGCGCGTGCCCGCGAAGAGCGGGCCCACGAGCTGCAGGTAGATCTTGCCGAGCAGGAGGCCGGCCACCGCGCCGCCCGGCACCGCGACCAGCAGCATCGGCAGCGAGCTGGAGATGGGCGCATGCCCCGCGCCCGCGGCCGACACCGCCACGCCGAACACTAGCAGCGCGACCGCGTCGTTGAGCAGGCTCTCGCCGTTGATGAGCGAGAGCGTGCGCCGCGGAATGCGGAACTGCTGCATCACCGCCGCCGCGGCCACCGCATCGGGCGGCGCGACGATGGCGCCGAGCGTGATGGCCGCGGCGATCGGCAGGCCCGCGAAGGCCCAGCCGGCCCAGGCCACCACGGCGGTGGTGAGCAGCACGGCCACCAGCACCAGCGAGACCAGCGGCATCCAGTTGCGGCGCAGCTCGCGCGGCGAGGTGTCGAAGGCCGAGTCGAGCAGCGCGGGCGCGATGAAGAGCGCGAGCGCCAGGTGCGGATCGAACTGGATGTGCGGCACCCACGGCATCGCGCCCAGCCCGACGCCGGCCAGCGCCAGCAGCGAGGGGTAGGGCAGCGCGAGGCGGCGCGAGAGCTGCAGCAGCAGGCAGGCCGCCACCAGCATGAGAAGGACGTTTTCGAAGATGTCCACGCGGGCTCCTCAGGTCTTCATGTTGTCCGGCGAATACTAAGAGGAGCCTGCGGGTCAATGGGGGTATTGCGCAGTTCAGGACATATCAGTCCGGAATTTCCTATACTCCGAGCCATGGCCCGACCCAAAGCATTCGACCGCGAAACCGCCCTGCAGGGCGCGATACCCGTGTTCTCCGACCTCGGCTACGACGGCACCTCCACCGAGGTGCTGCTCAAGGCCATGGGCATCAGCCGCCAGAGCATGTACGACACCTTCGGGGACAAGCGAAAGCTGTACCTGGAGGCGCTGCAGTATTACGTCGCGAGCAACGTGGCCGAGCACATCCGCGTGCTCAATGGGGCGAGCTCGCCGCTCAAGGGCATCGAGGCGATGCTCAACGCGATGGCTGCCAAGCCGAGCACCGATGCGGAACCGGGCTGCCTGGGGATCGGGGCGATCTGCGAGTTCGGCCGCTCGGATGCGGAGGTGTCGCTGCTCACCGATACGGCGGGGCGCACCTTGCTCTCGGCCATCGAGCGGCGCATTGCCGAGGCGAAGGCGGCGGGCGACATCGGCAAGGCGGTGGACACGCGGGATGCCGCGCAGTTCGTGTCGGCCACGCTCTCGGGGCTGAAGATCGCGGCGCGTGGCGGTGCCTCGGCCGAGACGCTGCGCGGCGTGGTGAAGGTGGCGGTTCGCAGCCTCAAATAGGCGGCGGGCGGGCAGATCAAGGAGCGCCCTTATGGGCGCATTTTTTGGCTCTATTCTGGATCGAACGATCCGTTAAAAAAGGACGAAACATCATGACTGGAACATTGAGCGGCAAGGCCGCATTGGTCACGGGCGGCTCGCGCGGCATCGGCGCGGCCATCGTGCGGCGGCTGGCGAACGACGGCGCGGCCGTCGCGTTCACCTATGCGGCGTCGGAAGAAAAGGCGAAGGCGCTCGCGGCCGAGATCGCATCGCAAGGCGGCAAGGCCCTGGCCATCCGGGCCGACAGCGCCGACCCGAAGGCGATACAGCAGGCGGTGTCGCAAACGGCCGAGGCTTTCGGGCGGCTGGACATTTTGGTCAACAGCGCCGGCATCCTGATTCCGGGCACGGTCGACGCCTACGACCTCGCCGATTTCGACCGCATGGTGGCCGTCAATGTGCGCGCGGTGTTCGTCGCCACGCAGGCCGCGGTGCCGCACATGCGGGAGGGCGGGCGCGTCGTCACCATCGGCAGCGTCGCGGCGGACCGCAGCGGCTTCGCGGGCACGTCGGTCTACAGCATGACCAAGGGCGCGGTGGCTTCGCTCACGCGGGGGCTGGCGCGCGACCTCGGCCCGCGCGGCATCACGGTGAACGTGGTGCAGCCCGGGCCGACCGCCACCGACATGGCGCCCGAAGCGGTGATCGGCGAGCGCATGAGCGCGCTGATGGCGCTCGGGCGCATGGGGAAAGACAGCGAGATCGCCAGCCTCGTGGCCTATCTCGCCGGGCCCGATGCGGGCTTCGTGACGGGCGCGGCGCTCACCGCGGACGGTGGGTACCTCGCCTGAGCCGCATCGGACGGCTCACTCGATCAGGACTTGATGAACGCCAGCAGGTCGGCGTTGAACTTGTCCTTGTGCGTGTCGGTCAGGCCGTGCGGTGCGCCCGGGTAGACGATGAGCTTGTTGTTCTTCACCAGCTTGGCCGAGGCCAGGCCCGCGGCGCCGATCGGCACGATCTGGTCGTCGTCGCCGTGCACGATGAGCGTGGGCACGTCGAACTTCTTCAGGTCTTCGGTGAAGTCGGTTTCCGAGAACGCCTTGATCGAGTCGTAGGTGTTCTTGTGGCCGCCGATCATGCCCTGCGCCCACCACGAATCGATGAGGCCTTGCGACGACTTCGCGCCGGGGCGGTTGAAGCCGAAGAAGGGGCCCGAGGGCACGTCCTTGTAGAACTGCGAGCGGTTGGCCAGCTGCGCGGCGCGCAGGCCGTCGAACACCTCGATGGGCAGGCCCCCGGGGTTGGCCGCGGTCTTGAGCATGAGCGGCGGCACGGCCGAGATGAGCGCGGCCTTGGCCACGCGCTGGGTGCCGTGGCGGCCGATGTAGCGCGCCACTTCGCCACCGCCGGTGGAGAAGCCGACCAGGACGACGTTCTTCAGGTCCAGCGTCTCGATGACGGTGGCCAGGTCGTCGGCGTAGGTGTCCATGTCGTTGCCGTTCCACGGCTGGCTCGAGCGCCCATGGCCGCGGCGGTCGTGCGCGACGGTGCGGTAGCCCAGCGAGGCGAGGAAGAGCATCTGCGATTCCCAGCTGTCGGAATTGAGCGGCCAGCCGTGGCTGAACACGACGGGCTGGCCGTTGCTGGGGCCCCAGTCCTTGAAGTAAAGCTGGGTGCCGTCCTTGGTGACGATGGTGTTGCTCATGACTTTCTTTCCTTTGAATGAAGAGGCCGCGCCGGCCTTCGGCGCAGCGGTGGATGCGGCGGATGCCGCGGTGGAGAAGCCGGTGCCCACGAGGGCGCCGGCTGCGACGGAAGCGCTACCGAGCAGCAGGTTGCGGCGGGTCGGGGTAGCGGTCAAGTTCTTTGCGTGTGACATGGTGCGTTCCTTCGGTGACGTGGTGGAGATGGAAGAGTGGAATTCGTATCGTGTGTATTAATATCGTGTGCGATATAAATGGCATGAAAAAACAGGAGGGCGGATGCGGCGGGCCATCACGCGTTCCTGTCGAGGTTCGAGCGCAGGGAGAGCAGTTCGTCGCGGAGCCGGCCGATGTCGCCGGGCTCCAGTGCCATCGCTTCGGCCACGCAGGCGGGCAGGGCGCGCGCCTTCTTGTGCAGGGCGCGGCCTTCGGCGGTGAGGGACACGATGACCTGGCGTTCGTCCGATGCGGAACGCACGCGCTGGACGAGGCCGCGCGCTTCGAGGCGCTTGAGCAAGGGGGTGAGGGTGGTGGTCTCCAGCGAGAGCCGTGTGCAGATCTCGGAGACGTTGATGCCGTCGCGCTCCCACAGCACCAGCATGACCAGGTACTGCAGGTAGGTGAGGTCCAGGTCGTGCAGCAGGCCGCGGTACACCTTGTTGAGGCTGAGCATCGTCGAGTACACGGCGAAGCAGAGCTGCTCGTCGAGCGCCAGCGGATTGGTCCTGGCGGCTTCGGCGGGTGCAACAGGTCGTGTGGCGGGGCGCTTGGAAGGCATGGGCCGGATATTAGATCGCATGCGATCTAATCGCAAGAGATATTTTTACCGGCGCCCTGATCCGCTCAGTCCGGCGACTTGCGATAGACACCGGGCGGTGCGCCGAACTGGCTGCGAAAGCACCGGCTGAAATGGCTCGCATCGCCGAAGCCGTTGCGGTAAGCGATCTCCGAAACGCTCAGGTGATCGAGCCTGCGGTTCTCGAGTTCTTCCTTCGCGCGTTCGAGGCGGCGCGCCTTCAGGTACGCACCGTACTGCGTGCGCTGCATCTCGAAGAGGCGGTGCGTGAGCCGCTTGGAAATACCCAACTCCCTGGAGACCGCATCGACCGACAGCTCCGCATCGCCCAGGTGCGCCTCGATGTAGGCCACGAGCCGCTGCCAGCGGTCGCGCTCGCGGCGCTTGCCCTCGGCGGCATCGTCGTCCACGGACTCGCACGACTCGCAGTAGGTCGCAGCCAGCAGCGAGACGAAGGACTGCTCCGAGAAATACGCGAGCGCCGGCGTGCCCTGCACCGGGCCGGGGAACACGTGGCCCATGTGCGTGCGCGCGGCCTCGGCCAGCCGCGAATCGGCCCGCGCGAGCGTGGGCACGAAGCGCTCGTGCAGGTCCGCATGGATGCCGAAGAATCGGCCCGCCGGCACGCGCAGCATCACCAGCTTGCCAGGCGTATCGAGCGTGCACATCGAAGGCATGCGCGTGGTGCGAAAGGTGATGTCGCCCGCGCGAAAGGGCATGCGCCGGCCGCCCTGGTCGATGGTGCCTTCGCCCTCGACGGCGATCATCGCGAGCACGTCGCCGGTGCCGCTGGGCGAAGCGAGCGCGGAGTCGTGCCGCACCGCGAGCGGCGTCGAGGTGAAGCTGATGGCGAAGCCGCCGCCCACGAGGCGGCAGGCCTCCAGGCTCATGCGCGGGTTGCTGTCCTGCACGCTCAGTTCGCCCGGGTAGACGAGCGAGTCGAGCGCGCTGGAGTAGCCCTGCACGTCGCCCGGATAGAACGGGCGAAAGCGCGGTGCAAAGCTCAGGTCGGATGCGGTGTCGTGGTGCATGGTGGGGCTCCTGCGGTTGGCCCGCACGCTTCGTGCCAAGCGACCGCAGTCTAGGTGCGGCGGCTGCTCGCAACGATCGAGACTTTCCACTAGTGCGCCGTCCCGGTTGGCACGCCGGGTCAATCGGCGTGCGCTCACGCACAAGAGCAAACCGCGCCTTGCTTCTTACATTGGCCTTCACGTCAATGCACAGGAGCCACAGCGTGACAACCCACGACAACCCCACACCGTCCTTCGACGGACTCAGCTACGGCGATTGGAGCGAAGCCGAGAAGCTCGCGCTCAGCTGCCGCATCCTCGCCAGGGAAGGGCACTCCGAAACGTTGGCCGGGCAGGTCACCGTGCGGCAGTCCGACGGCACCTTTCTCACCACGCCGCTCGCGCATGCCTTCAGCGAGATCCGCCCGCAGTCGGTGATGCGCATCGACGATTCGCTGCGCGTGCTCGAAGGCCGCGGCGTGCCGAACCCCGCGGTGCGCTTTCACCTCTGGGTCTACAAGCGAAGGCCCGATGTGAACTGCGTGATGCACACGCACCCGCCGTATGTGTCGGCCCTCTCGATGACGGGCGAGCCGCTGCAGATCGCGCACATGGACGCCACGCCGTTCTTCGACGACTGCGCGTTCCTCGCGGAATGGCCCGGCCTGCCGATCGCCGACGTGGAGGGCGAGATCATCTCGGCCGCGCTCGGCCCCAAGCGCTGCGTGCTGCTCGCCAACCACGGCTTTTTGGCCGCGACGGGGAGCATCGAGGAATCGCTCTACATGTCGGTGCTCATCGAGCGCGCGGCGCGCAACCAGCTGATCGCGCAGTCGGCCTACGGGCGGCTCAAGCTGGTGGACCCGGCGCTGGCGAAGGAGTCGCATGACTTCCTGCTGCAGCGGAGCATCGTGAACGCGAGCTTCGCGATGTTCGCGCGGCAGATCACCGGGGAGCAGCCATGAGCAGCATCGCTTCTCCGTTGCAAGGTGCCGCCGTGGTAAAGAAGCACCAGAGCATGTGGAAGATCGGCGCCGCCACCATGGTGGGCACGGCCATCGAGGCCTTCGACTTTCTCGCCTACGGCACCGCGGCGGCGCTGGTGTTCAACAAGCTCTTCTTTCCGAACTTCGACCCCACGGTCGGCACGCTGGCCGCCTTCGGCACCTTCGCGAGCGGCATGCTGGCGCGGCCGCTGGGCGGCATCGTCTTCGGGCACTTCGGCGACCGGCTGGGGCGAAAGTCGATGCTCACGCTGAGCCTGTTGATGATGGGCATCTGCACCGTGCTGATCGGCCTGTTGCCCACTTACGAATCGATCGGCATGTGGGCCGCGGTGCTGCTGGTGCTGCTGCGCATCGGGCAGGGGCTTTCGTTCGGCGGCGAGCTCGGCGGCGCGATGCTGATGGCCGTGGAGCATGCGCCGCCAAAGTGGCGCTCGCTGGTGGGCAGCATGCCGCAGATGGGTGCGCCGATCGGCGTGCTGCTGTCCTCGGGCGCCTTCGCGCTGGTCACGCAACTGCCCGAGGCGAGCTTTCTGAGCTGGGGCTGGCGCCTGCCGTTTCTTGCGAGCGCGGTGCTGATCGTGCTGGGCGTTTTCATCCGCATGAAGGTGGAGGAGTCGCCCGAGTTCATGCAGGTGAAGGTGCACCAGAAGACGGCCGTGCTGCCGGCGCGCGAGGTCGTCGTGGCGCACTGGAAGCCCTTGCTGCTGACCATCGGCGGCAAGCTGGCCGAGGTGACGCTGATCTACACGATCCTGGTGTTCTCGATCTCGTACGCGACCAGCCGCCTCGGGTTCTCGCGGGCCGATGCGCTGCATGCGCTCATCGCGGGCTCTGTCGTGATGGTCTTCACCATTCCGGCCAGCGGCTGGCTCGCGGACAAGGTGGGCGCGCGGCGGCTCTATGTGGTCGGCGGGCTGCTGCTGGCCGTGATGGCGGTGCCGTTGTTCCAGGCGATCGGCAGCGGCTCGCTCACGGCGTACACGGTGGCGATGGTGATCGCGCTGTCGATCAACTACGCGCTGATGTTCGCGCCGCAGTCGAACCTGTATGCGGCGCAGTTCCCGGCGGAGCTGCGCTACTCGGGCATCTCGATCGGCATCCAGTTCGCGGCGGCCATCGGCGGCGGGCTGGCGCCGATCATCGCGGCGACGCTGGTGGCGAAGTATTCGAGCATCGTGCCGGTGGGCATCTATGTCGCGGTGCTGGGCGTGATCGCGGCGGTGTGCGCGTATTTGATGCGGCCGACTTCGAACGAGTGATCGAACGAATGAGCCGTTGTCGTCAGGAGTGGCCGTCCACCCGCATCTGGAAGAGGAAGTAGGGCGGAATGCAGGCGCCGCGCCCCTCGGGCTGGCCCTCGGCCTGCGCGCAGATGAAGTCGTCTCGGCACGGCTGCTGCGCCGAGCAGCTGCGCAGGTTGCCGGGGCGCGTGTGCTTGGCGAGGCAATCGCCGAAGGGCTTGTTCGCGGCGAGGCACTGGTTGAAGTCGCTGAGGATGGCGATGCCGCCGCAGGTGCCGTTCCTGTCGCGCGGATCGCAAGGCCCCGAGCACATGCCGCCCGGGAAGCCGACCGAGGTTTTCTCGCACACGGAAGACGCGCCTTCGCAAGCGACGCGCGGCAGTTTCTCGGCGCGGTCCAGCCACGGGTTGGCGGACTGCGTGATGCGCGTGGGCTCGCAGCTGGCGCCGACCGTGGCCTTCTCGGGCGCTGCGGGCGCTGCGTTTGCGGCGTCCGGTTCGGCGAGCGGCCGGAACGGATCGGGCTGCGGCGTCGACAGCGCGGCGTGCACATACGCGCCGCGACGCGCCAGTTCGTCCTGCAGATGCGGCGAGTGCGGCAGCGCGAGCGCATTGCCGGTCGTGAAGGTGCGCGATGCGCCGCGCCGGTCGCTGCCCAGCAGGTGAAAGCCTGCGACCGCGCGGCTCTGGTGGCAGCCCGCGCAGCTGAGATCGTCGAGGCGGCGCAGCACGGCCTGAGGCGATTGCAGCGTGCGGCTGCCGGGCACGGCTTGCCAATCGCCGGGTGAGAAGACCTGCGCGAACGGCCGGTTTGCGAGGCGCGCGAGGCCGCGCGGCGCGACCGAGATCGATTCGGTCGCGAGGAATTTCTCGGGGATCCGCACCGAGGCTTCGTCCAGTGCGCGCAGGTTGGCGGGCTGCTGCAGCCACTGCTGCAGTTCCTCTCGCAGTGGCGCGTTGGCCTTCAGGCGCGCGACATCGGGCGTGTTCTCCAGCGGTGCCACGTCGAAGCGCTTCGCGCCGGCGTTCCATCGGAAGGCGCGCAGCATGTACTCGGCATGGCCGCCGAGGTCGGGCCGTACCGCCGAAGGCCAGCGCACGCTCTGCAGGTTGGTGGTGATTTGCGCGATGCGCGCGGGTGCGAGACGCTGCGGCGCGAGCGGACCGTCGGGCGACACGAGCCAGCGGCCGAGCGCTTCGTCGGGCATCGAAGCCTGCGGCGGCTGCCAGACTCGCGCGGCGGCGGCGCAACTGCCACTCGCATCGGGCGCATCGCCGCGCAGCTCGACGTTGACGGTCATCGGCAGGCGCGACTGCATCGCGGCGGTGCGGTACGTGAGCCGGTACACGAGCCGCGTCTCGCCGCATGCGCCGTTCTGGAAAGGCCGGCGGTCCATGCGGTTGGCCACGCCCACCAGTTCGAAGAAGGCATCGGGGCTCGCGAGCCAGCGCGCGTCGAACAGCCGGTGCGGATAGCGCGCGATGCCGACGCCGGCCTGCTTGTCGGCACGCTGGATGCGCGCGAGGCTGTCGCCGAGCGGCGTGGCGATGGACTGCCACGCCGCGGAACGCATCAACGACTGGTTGGTCGCGATGCCGTCGGGTGAAGGAGGTGCATCGCCGGTCCAGTGCGCGAAGCTGGCGCCGGATTTTTCGGCGGCCTGCAATGCGGTGGGGGAGGTGATGAGCAGCAGAGGCTCGTTCGCTTGCGCGAAGGCCGGTGCGAGCGCCAGTGCGAACGCCAGTGAAAAGGCGAAGGACAGGCAGTGTTTGAAGATCGGCACGCGGCCGATTGTGTCAGCGCCGGGGCGTGATGTTCAGCTTCGCGCAGAAGTCGTAGAAGGCTTCGAGCTGAAGCGATTTGTCGAACACCGCATCCACGCCCGCCGACAGCGCGCCTTCGCGCACCTCGGAGGTCGCGTAGTTCATGAGCACCACGGTGCGCTGCGCGGGCGACTTGTGGTCCTTCAGGTACTGCGCGACGGTGAGCCCGTTGCCTTCGGCGAGGAACACGTCGATGACGGCCGCGTCCCATTCGTCGGGGTTGGCCTTGAGCCAATCGATGGCTTCCGTGGAGGTGGTTGCGGTGCCGATGACATCGCATTCGGAAAATTCTTGCAGCCCGTCGGTCAGCGTGGTCGCGATCAGAGGGTTGTCTTCTATGAGGTAGATGCGGGTCATCGTTGTAGGCGAGAGAGTACGTTCCATCGGCTTGTCTCGGCCGAGGGGGTCATTGTCGGGGCGCATGCCCGGTGCCGAGTAAGACAACGCCGCCATCTGTCGTACATCCCTGTGGGGTGGTGGGCCGCGGCGGGTGCAACACGGCGAGTTGTCTGGAAAAATACAACGCAATGACCACTGATCCGCAACCCAAGCTTCGCGTGCTGCTCGTGGAGGACGACGTCGACACGCTCGCCACCACCCTGAAACTGCTGGAGGCCCTGGGGCACTGGGCGACTGGCGTCAAGAGTGCCGAGGCCGCCATCTCGCGCTTCTTCCACGGGGCCTTCGACGTGGTGATGGTGGACATCGGGCTGCCCGCGCTGTCGGGCCACGACTTCGCCGAGCGGCTGCTGCGCGACCACCATGTGCCCGTGATCTTCGTGACCGGGCAGGCCCAGCCGGCCGAGCCGCTGGCGGGAACCACGTGGCTGCGCAAGCCCTACACGGTCGAGCAGCTGACCCAGGCGCTGGAGCGCGCGGTGGTGTCGCCTTCGTAGACGGGCCTTGCCACGGGGCTCACCAGGAGATCAGGGGCGAGCGGCGCAGCCAGGCATCGCCTTGCACCTGGTCCAGCACGAAGCTGGCGACGTCCGCCCGCGCGATGGTGCCGCCGTGGAACGCGGAGAGATCCGTGAGAGCACGCACCGGCGCGCGCACTGCCTTGTCGTTCAGCACCGAGGGGCGCACCAGCACCCAGTCGAGCCCGCTCTCCCGGACCACGGCCTCCTGCCGGTTCTTGTCCGCGTAGACTTTTCGCAGAAGCGCGGGAAAGATCAGCCGGTCGAAAAGAAACCCGCCGTGGCCGGCGCTGTCGCCCGCGCCCATGCCGGTGACGCACACCAGGCGCTTGACGCCTTCCGCGCGCATCGCATCGACCAGCGCGCGCGTGGCGGTGGAAAGAAGGGTCACTTCGCGCAAGGGGCTGGCCGGCGTGCCCAACGCACTCACCACCGCGTCCGTGCCCGCGAGGGCCTTGCGCAAGGCCCGCTCGTCACGGGCGTCGCCCACGCTGATCTCCGCGCCCTCGAGGCCCGTCGCCTTCTCCGGGGAGCGCACCAGGGCGCGAACGTCGTAGCCGCGCGAAAGCGCCTGCTGGACGATCGATCGGCCTGTTCCTCCGGTGGCACCGAGCACCAGGAGTTTCGGGCGTGCCGGCCCGCTGCCGGCGGCTTTGGTTTCGTTCATGACGACGCCTCGGCGGCGAAGTCGCGGTACGAGCGCAGCGGGCGGCCCAGCAGCGCGACCAGGCGCTCCACGTCGCCCGCATCCGGGGTCATGCCCTCGGTGAGAAAACGTTCGCTCATGAGGCGCATGTCGTACGCCATCCAGCCGGGCATGAAGTTCAGCAGGTTCTTCTCGAAGCCCGCGGTGTCGTCGCCGCCGTAATTGATCGGGCGGCCCAGCGCGGCCGACCAGATGCCGGCGACGTCGGCCCCCGTGAGCGCGTCGGGGCCGACCAGGTTGATCCGGCTCAGCGGAAGCGATCCGGGCGCGTGCTCGCGTCGAAGCAGCTCGAGGGCGGCGATCTCCGCGATGTCGCGCGTGTCGATCATGGCCAGGCCCTTGCTGCCGATGGGCATCGGGTACACGCCGTGGCCGGTGACCACGTCCTTGATGGTGAGGTCGTTCTGCATGAAGTAGGCAGGCCGCAGGATGGTGGCGCCGAAGTTCATCTGCTCGAGCATCCGCTCCACGCCGAACTTGCCCGCGAAGTGGGGCACGTTCAGGTACTTGTCGCTGTGGATCACCGAGAGGTAGACGATGCGATCGATGCCCGCATCGCGTGCCACGTTCAGGGCGACGAGCGCCTGCGTGAATTCGTCCGGCACCACGCCGTTGAGCAGGAACAGCGTGGAGACCCCGGCCACGGCGCGGCGCAGCGACGCGACATCGAGCAGGTCGCCTTGAACGACTTCGACGCCGGCGGGGAACTCGGTCTTTGCCGGGTCGCGGACCAGTGCGCGAACCGCGGCGCCGCGGTTTACGAGTTGCTGCACGACCTGGCGGCCGATGGCGCCCGATGCGCCGGTGATGAGGATGGTCATGAGAAAGCTCCGTTGGGTTGAATGAGCCCAAATCTTCGTTGTTCCGTTTCATGCTCGATAGCCCTTATATTTGGACACTTCGTCTCATGGGTGGAACACATGGATTTACCTGCGCTGGCTGACTTCAACCTCGTCGCGCGGCATGGCGGGTTCGGCCGTGCCGCGCGGGAATCGGGCCGCCCCAAGGCCACGCTCTCGCGCCGGGTGTCCGACCTGGAGAGCGGCTTGAACCTGCGCCTGTTCGAGCGCGGCGCCCGGGTGTTGAAGCTCACCGAGGAGGGGCGCGCGCTCTACGAGAGGACATCGGTGCTGCTCGCCGAAATCGACGAGACGGCGGCGGCCATCGCATCGGGCGGCGACACGCCGCGAGGCAGCTTGCGGGTGAGCGCGCCGCTGCTGTTCTCGCAGGCGGCCATGGGCAAGCTGGCGGCGCGGTTCGCGTTGATGCATCCGCTGATCCGGCTGGAGGTCACCACGGAGGACCGCGCGGTCGACATGGTGGAAGAGGGCTACGACCTGGTGATTCGCGTCAACCCCCACCCCGACGCGCGGTTGGTGGGGCGGATCTTCATGAGGGATCGGCTGGTCGTCGTTGCCAGCCCGCAGCTCAAGCCGCCAGCGCGCAAGGCGACGGTTCCGGCGGTCATGCGAGGCGGGGGCTTCGATGCCGCGGCGCCGTCGTGGGAGTACACGGCAAAGACCGGCAAGAAGCGCATCACGGTGGAGCCGGTGCTGAGCCTGTCATCGCTGGTCATGGTGCGCGATGCGGTGCGTGCGGGCGTCGGTGCGGCGCGCCTGCCGGTGTCGCTCGTGACGCAGGACCTGGCCGTCGGCAGGCTGGTGTGCTGGGGCGATGTCGAGGGCCCGGAGATCGCGCTGTGGGCCTTGTATCCGTCGCGCCGCCTGCTGAGCAACCGGGTATCGACGTTCCTCGAATTTCTGAAGGAAGCGTTTCCCCTCGGGTCGCCCGAAGAGCTGGCGGCCTTCATCGATTGAGGTCGCGCCGGCTGCGCGTTGGCGCAGCGGCGCGGGGGCGCGCAGGCATCGGCTTGCCTGTAAGTCGCGTGCGCCATATCCCGATGAAGAGAAAGCGCTGAAGAGAATGGCGCCGAAAAAACGGCGCCGCTACCGCGAGAGCCCCACCGCCGTCATCAGGAAGCGGAACACCACCGCCACCACGAACAGCGCTGTCACGCTCGCGAGCCAGATGGCCACGAGCCACGCGAGGCGCCGGCGCCAGGTGCGCGGCCGCGCTTCCTGCCCGGCCTCAGTGGTACCCGTCGCCATGCCGCACCTTGCCGCGAAACACCCAGTAGCTCCATGCCGTGTACATGAGGATCACCGGAATGATCAGCAGCGCCCCCACCAGCGCGAAGCCCAGGCTCTGCGGCGGCCCGGCCGCCTGCCAGATCGAGATGTCCGGCGGAATCACGTTCGGCCAGAGGCTGATGCCCAGGCCCGTGTAGCCGAGGAAGAGCAGCCCGAGCGTGAGCACGAACGGCGTGCCGTGGCCGTCGCCGCGCAGCGCGTACAGCAGCCGCCACACGACTGCGCCCACCAGGAGCGGCACCGGCAGGAAGTACAGCAGGTTCGGCAGCGTGAACCAGCGCCGCGCGATGGCTTCGTGCGCGAGCGGCGTCCACACGCTCAGCACCGCGATCACCGCGAGCATCGCCCAGACGAGCGGCCGCGCGAGCGTGCGCATGCGCGCCTGCAGTTCGCCCTCGGTCTTCATCACGAGCCAGGTGGCGCCCAGCAGCGCATACGCGGCCACCAGCGCGAGCCCGGTGAACACCGAGAAGGGCGAGACCCAGTCGAACGGGCCGCCCGAGAAATTGCCATCGACCACCTTCAGGCCGTTGAGAAACGCGCCCAGCGTCACGCCCTGGAAGAAGGTGGCGGTGAACGAGCCGCCGATGAATGCCGCGTCCCACCAGCGGCGCTTGCCCGCGCGCGCCTTGAAGCGGAACTCGAACGCCACGCCGCGAAAGACCAGCCCGATCAGCATGAGGATGAGCGGCAGGTAGAACGCGCTCAATATCACCGCGTACGCGAGCGGAAACGCCGCCAGCAGCCCCGCGCCGCCGAGCACCAGCCAGGTCTCGTTGCCGTCCCACACGGGCGCGACGGTGTTCATCATCACGTCGCGGTCGTCCTTGGCGGGCACGAGCGGAAAGAGGATGCCGATGCCCAGGTCGAAGCCGTCCATCACCACGTACATCATGATCCCGAAGAGGATGATGACGGCCCAGATCAATGCGAGGTCAATGCCCATGGCGAGCCTCCGGTGCGGCGAGGTCGCCCTCTGCATCGACGCCTTCGCGCGCGGCCGACAGCGGGCGCATCGGATGGCGCGGCTCGCCCGGCCCGCCATGAACCGGTGGCTCCGGCGGTTCGTGGTCGTCGTCCGGCGGGCCCTTGGCGATCAGGCGCAGGCCATAGGCCGTGCCCGCGCCGAACACCGCGATGTACACCAGCACGAAGAGCGCGAGCGTGAAGCCCACCTGCGAGGCCGAATGCTGCGGCGACACCGCATCGGCCGTGCGCATGAGCCCGTACACCACCCAGGGCTGGCGGCCGATTTCTGTTGTGTACCAACCCGCAAGAATGGCCACCAGACCGGCCGGCGACAGCAGCAATGCGAAGCGCAGGAACAGGCGATGCGAGAAGACCCGCCCGCGCCGCCGCAGCCACAGGCCCCACACCGCCAGCGCGATCATCAGCACGCCCAGTCCCACCATGAGGCGGAAGGTCCAGAACACGATGGTGGAATTGGGCCGGTCTTCGCGCGCGAAGTCCTTGAGCGCGGGGATCTGCCCGTCCCAGCTGTGCGCGAGCAGCAGGCTGCCCGCGCGCGGAATCTCGATCGCGTAGCGCGTGACCTCGGCCTGCATGTCGGGCCAGCCGAACAGGATGAGCGGCACGCCTTCGCCCTCGGGCGTGCGCTCCCAGTGGCCCTCGATGGCCGCGAGCTTGGCCGGCTGGTGTTCCATGGTGTTCAGGCCGTGCTGGTCGCCGATGAGCGCCTGGATCGGCGCGGCCGCCAGCAGCATCCACAGCGCCATCGACAGCATGGTGCGCACGCGCGTGTCGTCGCGCCCGCGCAGCAGGTGCCACGCCGCGCCGCCGCCCACCATGAGTGCCGTGGCGATGTACGAGGCCACCACGGTGTGCGCGAGGCGGTAGGGGAACGAGGGGTTGAAGATCACGCGCAGCCAGTCGACCGGCACCACGCGCCCGTCGATGATCTCGTGGCCCTGGGGCGTCTGCATCCAGCTGTTCGAGGCGAGGATCCAGGTGGCCGAGACGAGAGTGCCGATGGCCACCGCGAGCGTGGAGACGAAGTGCAGCCCGGGGCCCACGCGGTCGCGCCCGAAGAGCATCACGCCGAGAAAGCCGGCCTCCAGGAAGAACGCGGTGAGCACCTCATAGGCCAGGAGCGGCCCGGTCACGCCGCCCGCGAAGCGCGAGAAGTTGCTCCAGTTGGTGCCGAACTGGTAGGCCATGACCAGGCCCGACACCACGCCCATGCCGAAGGCCACGGCGAACACCTTGATCCAGAACTGGTAGAGGTCCAGGTACACCTTGCGGCCGGTGCGAAGCCACAGGCCCTCCAGCACGGCGAGGTAGCTGGCCAGGCCGATGGTGAGCGCCGGGAAAACGATGTGGAACGAGATCGTGAACCCGAACTGGATACGCGCGAGCGTGAGGGAGTCCATGACCTGAGCATCTCCATTGAACGTGGTGCATCGGTGCTGCGCCAGGAGTCATTGAACATCAGGCCCAAGGTCTTGGGAATAGGACACATCGCCCTTGGACATTTCGTCCGCATCCGCGTCCCGGTGCGCGGCCCCTGCCGCCAGGCGGTTCCCTCAGGCCGCGCGGCAGGCGGGCGCCGGTGCTTCACGCATCACGCTTCGCGCTGGCGGCTAGGAGCAGGACAGCTTCAATGCCTCGATGCGGCCGCCGAAGCCGAGCTTGCGCACCAGGCCGCCTTCGCGGCTGTTGGGCTCGAAGCGCACGGTGCGGTCCCTGAACATGGCGTGCTCGTACACCTCCAGCGTGGCGCGGGGGCCGACGCTCACGCTGTCGATGTCGCGCTTGAGTTGGCGCGCGGTGCCCTTGTCCATGCTCTGGACCTGGGCCGGGCCCACGAGGGTGGCCACATCGCCCTGGAAGTCGCGCTTCGAATAGAACTGGGCCCAGCAGCCCGAGGCCAGCCGCGGGTCCTCGATGCGCAGCGGGACGAGCAGGATGGTGGGGTCGGGCTGGTTCTCCACGCCCGAACCCGCGGTGGAGGACGAGGTGGGCGCGTTGCTGGCGCAGGCGCCGAGCGCAACGGCGCCTGCGATCAGAAGGTAGCGATGAAGATTCATGGGTCGGGGCCGGGGTCGGCCGATGGCGGTTTCGAAGCGGCTTAAGCTATCGCGCCGGCGGCTGCGCTGCGTAGGAGCAGGACGCGACCGGCGGTCGTTCCCGCTCCCGATAGCCGGCCGATCATCTCTTCGTTCCTTCATGCCCCAACGGCTGGTGCTGTCGTCATGTCGCGACCACCGGCGCGGCCACACGGTCCAGCGCTTGCATCGCGTCCGCCGGCAACGCCAGCTTTCCGGCGGCCAGGTTCTCGCGCAGATGCCCGACCGACGAGGTCCCGGGGATCAGCAGGATATTGGGCGAGCGGCGCAGGAGCCAGGCCAGCGCCACCTGCATCGGGGTGGCGTCAAGACGCGCTGCGATCTCCGACAGCGCGGAAGACTGAAGCGGCGTGAATCCGCCGAGCGGAAAGAACGGGACATACGCAATGCCATCTCTCGCCAGATCGTCGATGAGCGCGTCGTCGTTGCGATGCACGAGGTTGTACTGGTTCTGCACGCAGGCGATGCGGCAGATGCCGCGACCCTGCGCGACCTGCGCGGGCGTGACGTTGCTCAGGCCGATGTGGCGCACGAGGCCCTGGCGCTGCAGGTCGGCCAGCGCGGTGAGCGGTGCCTCGATCGAGCCCTCGGCCGGACCGTGCACGTCGAACATGATCCGCAGGTTGACCACCTCCAGCACATCCAAGCCGAGGTTGCGCAGGTTGTCGTGCACCGCCTGCGTGAGCTCTGCGGCGGAGAAAGCCGGCAGCCAGCCGCCCGTGTCGGAGCGCTTCGCCCCGATCTTGGTGACGATGACGAGGTCCTTTGCATAGGGCGCGAGCGCCTCGCGGATGATCTGGTTGGTGATGTGCGGTCCGTAGAAGTCGCTGGTGTCGATGTGGTCCACACCGCTGGCGACGGCTTCGCGCAATACGGCTACTGCCGCATCGCGGTCCTTGGGCGGGCCGAACACGCCGGGGCCGGCGAGTTGCATGGCGCCGTAGCCGAGCCGTTGGACGGTGCGGTCGCCGAGGGTGAATGTGCTGTCGATCTGGCTGCCGGGCATGATGGTTTTCCTTGCGTGCTGTAGAGATAAAGGGGTGTGTGAAGGCAGTCTAGGCAGCGCATGCGTGTTTGATAAGCCGAGATAATCGGCACGGGCTGTGCAGGATCCAGAACAATGAAAGTCGATCTCGGAGATCTCAATGCCTTCGTGGCAGTCGCAGGCGCCAAGGGCTTTCGGGACGGCGCGCGCCTGAGCGGCGGGAGCGCCTCGAGCCTGAGCGAGGCGGTGCGCCGGCTGGAAACCCAGCTCGGGGTGCGCCTGCTGCATCGCACGACGCGCAGCGTGCGGCCCACGGAAGCCGGAGAACGGCTGCTCGAGCGCCTGCGGCCTGCGCTGACCGAGGTCGAGGCCTCGCTGGATGTGGTGAACGGCTTTCGCGACCGTCCGGCGGGCACGCTCAAGCTCAATGTGCCGATCAGCGCCGCGCGGCTGGTGCTGCCGTCGATCGTGCCGCGGTTTCTTGCCGCCTACCCGGAGATCTCGCTGGAAGTGATCGCGGAGGACAGCTTCGTCGATGTGCTGGCCGCCGGTTGCGACGCCGGCATTCGCTACGACGAGCGGCTCGAACAGGACATGGTCGCGGTGCCGATCGGCCCGCGCGTGCAGCGCTTCGCGGCAGCCGCGGCGCCGTCGTACCTGGACCGCCGCGGCAGGCCCGAGCATCCGCGCGACCTGCTCGGCCACGCGTGCCTGCGGGGGCGTTTCGCGAGCGGCTCCATGCCGCCGTGGGAGTTCGAGCGCGATGGCGAGACCCTGCGCCTCGACGTCACCGGGCAACTGATCGTGCGGATCGGCTCGGCCGCCGAGCTCTCGGTCGATGCGGCCATCGCCGGCGCCGGGGTGATCTATCTGTTCGAGGACTGGCTGCGGCCTCACATGGACAGCGGTGCGCTCGAGCCGATCCTGGAGCCTTGGTGGCCGCGTTTCTCTGGCCCATTTCTCTACTACTCCGGCCGTCGGCTGCTGCCCGCGCCGCTTCGGGCCTTCGTGGATTTCATACAGCGCGGGGCCTGAGTGCCGAGGTGCCCTCGCAGCCTCGTCGCGCTGTGTAATGCGATCTCGACAAGGACACCCATGAATTTCCGAAGCCGCTTCTTCTCGCGCCTCGTGTCGGGCATGGCCGCCGCGCTGCTTGCCGTGCTCGCGCCCACCCGCGCACTGGCCGACATCACCGTGCAGGAAATCAAGATCCCGATGACGGTCAAGGGCATGTTCAGCGACTCGCACATCCAGCTGTCCGCCACCGAATACAAGCCCGAAGGGGAGGGCCCGTTTCCGCTCATGCTGATCAACCACGGCACGCCGCGGTCGCCGGCCGATTTCCCGACATGGAAGAACTTCCTCGGTTGGCAGGCGCAGCTCTTTGCGCGGCACGGCTTCGTGGTGATCAATACCTTGCGCCGCGGCTATGGAAGCTCCGACGGGCCGTGGGCCGAGAACTACTTCAGCTGCGGCAACCCCGACTACATCGGCGCCGGACTCGAAACCGCCAAGGACATCGACGCCGCGCTCGCGTACGCCCGCGCACAACCTTATGTCGATGCGAAGCATGTGGTGCTGGTCGGGCATTCCGCCGGCGGCTTCGGTGCGCTGGCGCTGTCCAGCCAGAACCCGCCCGGCGTCGTCGGCACGATCAGCTTCGCCGGCGGGCGCGGCTCACGCGGGCCCGACGACGTCTGCTACGACGGCAAGCTGGTCGCGGCCTTCAGCCACTACGCCAGCACCACCCATGTGCCGATGCTGTGGTTCTATTCCGAGAACGATCACTTCTTCAACCTCGCGCTTGCGAAGCGATTGGGCGAGGCTTATCGGGCCAAGGGCGTGGACCTCGAACTGGAAATCGTGCCGCCCTATGGCAACGAGGGGCACAGCTTCTTTCAGGGGCGGCCGAATGTCGGCGTCTGGGCGCCGACGGTGGATGCGTTCTTCAAGAAGATCGGGTTGCAGGAGCATGTGCAGTAAGCGCATGCGGGATGCGCTCGGGGGGCGGCGGCTGGCGAGCCGTCGTGCGGATTGCCATCCCGCACGCGGCACCTTGGATGGCGGCCCATGAGAAACTACCCGGCTGATGCAGCCGATGTCTGGCTGATGGTGACGGGACCCGCGCCTTCCCGAACCGGATGGCGTGCACACGCAGGGTTCCAAGCGTATGAGTGATCAATCCAAGTTGTCGAATCTCAAAGAAAAAACCGTCTCGGTCGCGCCGATGATGGACTGGACGGACCGTCACTGCCGGTACTTCCATCGCCTGATGTCGCGTCACGCGCTGCTCTACACCGAGATGGTGACGACCGGCGCGCTGGTGCATGGCGATGTGCCGCGGCACCTTCGCTTTCACGCTGAAGAACACCCTGTGGCGCTGCAGCTGGGCGGCAGCGAGCCAGCCGACTTGGCGCACTGCGCGAAGCTCGGCCAGGAATGGGGCTACGACGAGATCAATCTGAACTGCGGCTGCCCGAGCGAGCGCGTGCAGCGCGGCGCGTTCGGCGCCTGCCTCATGAACGAGCCGCAGCTGGTGGCCGACTGCGTGAAGGCGATGGTCGATGTGGTCGATGTGCCGGTCACCGTGAAGCACCGCATCGGCATCGACAAGATCGAGAGCTACGAGTTCGTGCGCGACTTCGTCGGCCAGGTGAGCGAAGCGGGGTGCGGCACCTTCATCGTGCATGCGCGCAATGCGTGGTTGAAGGGCCTGAGCCCCAAGCAGAACCGCGAGATTCCGCCGCTGCGTTACGCGCTGGTGCATCGGCTCAAGCACGACTTTCCCGCGCTGAGTTTTTCCATCAATGGCGGCATCTCGGTCAACGAGCAGGTGCACGAGCATCTGCGGCTGCTCGATGGCGTGATGGTGGGGCGGGAGGCGTATCACAACCCCTGGTGGCTCGCCGAGTGGGACGCCGAGTTCTTCGGCGCCGCGCCGCAGCCGCTCACGCGCGAAGAGGTGGAGTCGCTGATGTGCGATTACATGGTGCGCGAGGCGGCCGAGCACGGCACGCAGTGGTCATCGATCGCGCGCCACATGCTGGGCCTGCGCAACGGCCTGCCCGGCGCACGCCGCTGGCGCCAGGTCTGGAGCGACCATCGCCTGAAGACGCGCCCGCCGCACGAGGTGATGGCGCTCGCGCACGAGCCGGTCGCGCAGGCCGCCTGAGCCGGCTGGCGGCCAGGCCGCTTTTCGCTTTCCCGGCGCATCCGCCTCGTCTTCGAACTCAGTGATTTCGTGCGTTAGTTCGCTCGAAACGGCTCTTTTTCGTCGCTGAATCGAGGCGTTTTACCTTTTTTAACGGAACATGGTTCCGAAACAATGCGGCAACAAGTGTGGCTTACACGCCTGTTTTTGCTCAAGAATAAAGAGGTCAGGGAAACAAAAAAAAGGTTCTTCACATGAGCGAAGCTGTTGGCAGCAAAGAGGAAGTGAGCGCACTGGCACGCGGCTTGGCATTACTCAAGACCATCGGGATGGCAGCCGCGCCGATGGGCAACCGGGATCTGGCCGACACGACGGGCATCCCCAAGGCGACCGTCTCGCGGTTGACCGCCACGCTGGTGGGCGCCGGGTACCTGCGCCAGTCGCGCGACAGCGAGCGCTTCAGCCTCGGGCCGGCGCTGCTCGACATGAGCAGCCGGTATCTGCGGCATTTCGATTTGCGCACGGTCGCGCGGCCCCATCTGACGGAGCTGTCGGAGTTCGCGGGCGCCAGCATCCACGTGGGCGTGCGCGACGAACTCGACATGCTGGTCATCGATTCGCTGCGGCCGCGTTCGGCGCTCATCAGTTCGCGCATCGAGGTGGGCACGCGCCTGCCGATCGCCACCTCGGCCGCCGGCCGCGCGTACCTGGCGGCGCTACCGCAGTCCGAGCAAGCCGTGCTGCTGGAGCAGATCCGCACCGAGACCGGAGAGAACTGGCCCACGGTGGAGCCCGGCCTGCTGGCGGGCATCGAGGAATACGCCCGCCTGGGCTATTGCAGTTCCTTCGGCGAATGGCACCCCCACATCCATGCCCTGGGCTTCGCACTGCAGGGCCCGGGCGGCGAACGCTACGGCCTGAGTTGCGCCGGCCCCGCCTACCTGCTGCCCAAGGACGTCATGCTCAGCCGCGTGGCGCCGCGGCTGCAGGAAATTGCCCAGCGGATCGCCAAGGAAGCCGGCACCGCGGCGGACGCCGGCTGAGCGGCCGCCCGCGAACTCTAGTTCGCCGCTTCCAGGCCGTTCTTGAAGTGCTCGCGCATGCGCGCCATGGCGCCAGCAGCGTCGCGCGATTCGATCGCGGCCATCACCGAGCGGTGCTCGGCCAGCGATTCGGCGATGCGCCCCGCCTTCAGCAGCGAGTTGTGGCGGTTGAGCTTCATCACCTTTCGAAGGTCCGCCACCATCTGGTCGCGCCACTTGTTGTTGGCGATGGCCAGGAGCTGCATATGAAAGCGCTCGTTGAGCGCGAAGAAGTGCTCGCGGTCTTCCTTGCCCGGCGCGGCCGCGGCTTCGAGCTCGGTGTGCAGGCGTTTCAACTCGGCGCGCTCGGCATCGGTGGCGCGCTCGGCCACCACGCCGGCCGCGTCGCTCTCCAGCAGCGAGAGCAGGTGGTAGACGTCCGCCAGGTCCTGCTCGGACACCTCGGTCACGTAGGCGCCGCGGCGCAGCTTCATCGTCACCAGCCCTTCGGCGGCCAGCACCTTGAGCGCCTCGCGCAGCGGGGTGCGGCTGATGCCGTACTCCTCGGCGAGCTTGAGTTCGTCGATCCAGCTGCCGGGCTCCAGCTCGCGGCGGAAGATCCGCAGGCGCAGCAGCTCGGCCACTTCTTCGTAGAGGGCGCGCGGGGTGAGCGGAGTTAATGGAGTCAAGGGGACGGCGGACATGGGCAGGAATGTACCGCAGAAAACGGGTTTGAATTAATAATTATGGATCGGTTAGACTCGCTGCCGGCCTGCAAATCCTTGCGGGCGAATTTGCGAATCCCCTGCAAGACAACTGCAAAGCGGCGCCTTCCATGAGCAGCACACCCGAACCCACCTTCAAGCCCGCCGACCTCGGCGCCTGGGCCAAGTCCGCGGCCAAGTCCGCGCCGGGCGGCGACGTGAGCGCGCTGAACTGGGTCACGCCCGACGGCATCACCGTCAAGCCGCTCTACACCGCGGCCGACCTGCAGGGGCTGAAGTACACCGACACGCTGCCCGGCTTCGAGCCGTACCTGCGCGGCCCGCAGGCCACCATGTACGCGGTGCGCCCGTGGACCATTCGCCAGTACGCCGGCTTCTCGACCGCCGAGGAATCGAACGCCTTCTACCGCAAGGCGCTGGCCGCGGGCGGGCAGGGCGTGAGCGTGGCCTTCGACCTGGCCACCCATCGCGGCTACGACAGCGACCACCCGCGCGTGACCGGCGACGTCGGCAAGGCCGGCGTGGCGATCGATTCGGTGGAAGACATGAAGATCCTGTTCGACCAGATCCCGCTGGACAAGGTCTCCGTCTCGATGACGATGAACGGCGCCGTGCTGCCGGTGCTCGCGGGCTACGTGGTCGCAGCCGAGGAGCAGGGCGTGGCGCAGGATCAGCTGAGCGGAACCATCCAGAACGACATCCTCAAGGAGTTCATGGTCCGCAACACCTACATCTTTCCGCCCGCGCCGAGCATGCGGATCATCGGCGACATCATCGAGTACACGGCGCAGAACATGCCCAAGTTCAACTCGATCAGCATCAGCGGTTATCACATGCAGGAGGCCGGCGCGAACCAGGCGCTCGAACTTGCATTCACGCTGGCCGACGGCAAGGAATACGTGAAGACCGCGCTGGCCAAGGGCCTCGATGTCGATGGCTTCGCCGGGCGCCTGAGCTTCTTCTGGGCCATCGGCATGAACTTCTATCTGGAAGTGGCCAAGATGCGCGCGGCGCGCCTTCTGTGGTGCCGCATCATGAAGGAGTTCGAGCCCAAGAACCCCAAGAGCCTGATGCTGCGCACGCACTGCCAGACCTCGGGCTGGTCGCTCACCGAGCAGGACCCGTACAACAACATCGTGCGCACCACCATCGAGGCGATGGCCGCGGTGTTCGGCGGCACGCAGAGCCTGCACACCAACGCGCTGGACGAAGCCATTGCGCTGCCCACCGAGTTCAGCTCGCGCATCGCGCGCAACACGCAGCTCATCATCCAGGAAGAGACGCACATCACCAACGTGGTGGACCCCTGGGCCGGCAGCTACATGATGGAGAAGCTCACGCAGGACATGGCCGATGCGGCCTGGGCCATCATCGAAGAAGTCGAGGCGATGGGCGGGATGACCAAGGCGGTGGACAGCGGCTGGGCCAAGCTCAAGATCGAGGCGGCCGCGGCCGAGAAGCAGGCGCGCATCGACTCGGGCAAGGACGTGATCGTGGGCGTCAACAAGTACAAGCTCAAGAACGAGGACGCGATCGACAGCCTCTCGATCGACAACGTGATGGTGCGCGACCAGCAGGTGGCGCGGCTGCAGAAGATCCGCGCGTCGCGCGACAGCGCCAAGGTGCAGGCCGCGCTCGATGCGCTCACCGAAGCGGCCGAGAACGGCACGGGCAACCTGCTCGCGCTGAGCATCGACGCGGTGCGCCTTCGCGCCACGGTGGGCGAGATTTCGGATGCGCTCGAAAAATCATTCGGCCGCCATCGGGCCGACACGCAAAAGGTGACCGGTGTGTACGCAGCTGCCTATGACTCCGCCGAGGGCTGGGAAGCCCTCAAGACCGAAATCAACGCCTTCGCCGAGGAACAGGGGCGCCGTCCTCGCGTGATGATCTCCAAGCTCGGGCAGGACGGGCACGACCGCGGCGCCAAGGTGGTGGCCACGGCCTTCGCCGACCTGGGCTTCGACGTGGACATGGGGCCGCTCTTCCAGACGCCCGAGGAGTGCGCGCGGCAGGCGATCGAGAACGACGTGCATGCCGTCGGCGTGAGCACCCTCGCGGCCGGCCACAAGACGCTGGTGCCGGCCATCATCAACGAGCTCAAGAAGCAGGGCGCAGACGACATCATCGTGTTCGTCGGCGGCGTGATTCCGCGGCAGGACTACGACTTTCTCTATGAGGCCGGCGTCAAGGGCATCTACGGACCGGGCACCCCGATCCCGGCCAGCGCCAAGGACGTGCTGGAGCAGATCCGCGCGGCGGTCGCGGCCTGACCGGGACGCCAGACGTGGGCGATCTCTTGTCGCGGCTGTCGCTGCAGCCCGTGGATTCCAGCGATTTCGAGGACATGCTGGCCGTGCGCATCGATGCGATGCGCCCGAGCCTGGAGCGTGTCGGTCGCTTCGACCTTGCGCGTTCGCGCGAACGGCTGAGCGCGGGGTTCGCCGTGCCGTTCATGCACCACATCGTGCTCGACGGCGACCAGCGCGTGGGCTTCGTCACGCTCAAGCCCGAGGGCGCGGATGCGCTGAGGCTCGATCATCTTTATTTGCGCACCGGCTTCCAGGGCAGTGGCATCGGCGAATGGGTGATGCGCTGGGCCAAGGCCGAAGCGCGCGAAAAGAACCTCGACATCAAGCTCACCGCGCTCGTGCAGAGCGATGCGAACCGCTTCTACCTGCGGCACGGCTTCGTGCTGGAGGGCGAGGAGGGCGTCGATCTGCACTACCGCTGGCGCGTGACCGCGGAGGCCGCGTGCTGAACTCGGTGGAAGCGCTGGAGCGCGCCATCGGCGATTCGAACGGCATGGTGCAGCGGCGCGCGATCGCCAAGGCGATCACGCTGCTCGAATCCACGCGGGCCGACCACCGCACCCAGGCCGACGAGTTGCTCACCGCGCTGCTGCCGCGCACCGGCCATTCGTTTCGCCTCGGCATCTCGGGCGTACCGGGCGTGGGCAAATCGACCTTCATCGAGACGCTGGGTCTCTTGCTGATCGACAAGGGCCATCGCGTCGCGGTGCTCACCATCGACCCGTCGTCCACCGTCTCGGGCGGTTCCATCCTCGGCGACAAGACGCGCATGGAGCGGCTCTCGGTGCACGAGCGCGCCTACATCCGCCCGAGCCCGTCGAGCGGCACGCTGGGCGGCGTGGCCGAGAAGACGCGCGAGGCGATGCTGGTGTGCGAGGCCGCGGGCTACGACGTCGTGATCGTCGAGACCGTGGGCGTGGGCCAGAGCGAGACCGCGGTGTCCGGCATGACCGATATGTTCGTGCTGATGCAGCTGCCCAACGCCGGCGACGACCTGCAGGCGATCAAGAAGGGCGTGATGGAGCTCGCGGACCTCGTGGTCATCAACAAGGCCGACATCGACAAGGACGCCGCCACGCGCGCGCAGGCCCAGATCACCTCGGCGCTGCGCCTCTTCGGCCACCAGGGCAACCCGGACCACGCGCATGCGGTGCACGACGCGCACAGCGGCGCGGAGGTGCGCTTCTGGCTGCCCCGGGTGCTGCAGCTGAGCGCGCTCGCGGGCACGGGCGTCGATGCCTTCTGGGAAGCCGTCACCCAATTCAGATCGCTGCAGACCGCCAACGGCAAGCTTGCCAGGCGCCGCGAAAAGCAGGCGACCGCGTGGATGTGGGAGCGCATCGACGCGGGCCTCAAGCACGCCTTCAGGCACCACCCGCAGGTGCGCGAGCTGCTGCCGCAACTCACCCAGCAGGTGGCGCAGGGCGCGCTGCCGGCATCGACCGCGGCGCGCCAGCTGCTCGCGGCGGCGGCCATCACTGCCAGCCCCTGACAACACACGATTCACGACCACAGCTTCGGAAGCACACCATGCAAGAACTGATTGAACAACTCGAACAGCGCCGCGCCAAGGCGCGCCTGGGCGGCGGACAGAAGCGCATCGACGCGCAGCACGCCAAGGGCAAGCTCACGGCGCGCGAGCGCATCGAGCTCCTGCTGGACGACAACACCTTCGAAGAGTGGGACATGTTCGTCGAGCACCGCTCGGTCGATTTCGGCATGGCCGAGCAGAAGATCCCCGGCGACGGCGTGGTCACCGGCTACGGCATGATCAACGGCCGCCTGGTGTTCGTGTACAGCCAGGACTTCACCGTCTTCGGCGGCGCGCTCAGCGAAGCGCATGCCGAGAAGATCTGCAAGGTGATGGACCAGGCGATGAAGGTCGGCGCACCGGTCATCGGCCTCAACGATTCGGGCGGCGCGCGCATCCAGGAAGGCGTGGCGTCGCTGGGCGGCTATGCCGACGTGTTCCAGCGCAACGTGATGGCTTCGGGCGTTGTGCCGCAGATCAGCATGATCATGGGCCCGTGCGCGGGCGGCGCGGTGTATTCGCCGGCCATGACCGACTTCATCTTCATGGTGAAGGACTCCAGCTACATGTTCGTCACCGGCCCCGACGTGGTGAAGACCGTGACGCACGAGACCGTGACGGCCGAGGAGCTCGGCGGCGCCATCACCCACACCACGCGCAGCGGCGTGGCCGACATGGCGTTCGAGAACGACGTGGAGGCGCTGATGATGCTGCGCCGCCTGTACAACTACCTGCCGCTCAATAACCGCGAGAAGCCGCCCGTGCGCCTGGGCAACAACGGCCAGGGCGACCCGGCCGACCGGCCCGACTACTCGCTCGACACGCTGGTGCCCGACAACCCGAACAAGCCCTACGACATCAAGGAGCTGATCCTCAAGGTGGTGGATGACGGCGACTTTTTCGAGCTGCAGCCCGACTATGCGAAGAACATCGTGATCGGCTTCGCGCGCATGGAAGGCCAGACGGTGGGCATCGTGGCGAACCAGCCGCTGGTGCTGGCGGGGTGCCTGGACATCAAGAGCAGCATCAAGGCCGCGCGCTTCGTGCGTTTTTGCGATGCGTTCAACATCCCGGTCATCACCTTCGTGGACGTGCCCGGCTTCATGCCCGGCACGGGGCAGGAGTACGGCGGCATCATCAAGCACGGCGCCAAGCTGCTCTACGCGTACGCGGAATGCACGGTGCCCAAGATCACCGTCATCACGCGCAAGGCCTATGGCGGCGCGTACGACGTGATGGCGTCCAAGCACCTGCGCGGCGACGTCAACCTCGCCTGGCCGCGCGCCGAGATCGCGGTGATGGGCGCCAAGGGCGCGGTGGAAATCATCTTCCGCGAGGACAAGAACGACCCCGAGAAGCTCGCCGCGCGCGAGGCGGAATACAAGGCGCGTTTTGCGAACCCCTACGTGGCAAGCGCACGCGGCTACATCGACGACGTGATCCTGCCGCACGAGACGCGCAAGCGCATCTGCCGCTCGCTGGTGATGCTGCGCGAGAAGAAGCTCGAGAACCCGTGGCGCAAGCACGGGAACATTCCGCTGTGAGCGGCACGGAGAAGAAGAACATGTTCAAGAAGATCCTGATTGCCAACCGCGGTGACCAGCCGCGCAGCGGCGCAGCGACGAAGTCACATTGCTTGGCACGCGAAGCGTGCGGCGATTTCACCGCGGAGACCACAGATGTTTAAGAAGATCCTGATCGCCAATCGCGGTGAAATCGCCTGCCGCGTGATTCAAACGGCCAAGAAGATGGGCATCCTCACCGTCGCCGTCTACTCCGACGCCGACAAGGAAGCGCGCCACGTCGAGCTGGCCGACGAGGCCGTGCACATCGGCGCCGCGCCCAGCCGCGAGAGCTATCTGCAGGCCGACCGCATCATCGCGGCGTGCAAAGAGACGGGCGCCGAGGCGGTGCATCCGGGCTACGGCTTCCTCTCGGAGAACGAAGCCTTTGCGCGCAAGGTCGAGGAAGAGGGCATCGCCTTCATCGGACCGAAGCATTATTCGATCGCGGCGATGGGCGACAAGATCGCCTCCAAGAAGCTCGCGAACGAAGCGAAGGTCAACACCATTCCGGGCTGGAACGACGCCATCGAGACGGCCGAGCGCGCCGTGGAGATCGCCAAGGACATCGGCTATCCCGTGATGATCAAGGCCTCGGCCGGCGGCGGCGGCAAGGGCCTGCGCGTGGCCTATGACGACAAGGATGCTTTCGAGGGCTTCACCTCGTGCCGGAACGAAGCGCGCAACAGCTTCGGCGACGATCGCGTGTTCATCGAGAAGTTCGTCGAGGAGCCGCGCCACATCGAGATCCAGGTGCTGGGCGATTCGCACGGCAACGTGATCTACCTGAACGAGCGCGAGTGCTCGATCCAGCGGCGCCACCAGAAGGTGATCGAAGAGGCGCCGTCGCCCTTCATCAGCGACGAGACGCGCAAGGCCATGGGCGCGCAGGCGGTGCAGCTGGCCAAGGCGGTGAACTACCAGAGCGCGGGCACGGTGGAGTTCGTGGTCGGCAAGGACCAGAGCTTCTATTTCCTGGAGATGAACACCCGGCTGCAGGTGGAGCACCCGGTCACCGAATGCATCACGGGGCTGGACCTCGTCGAGCTGATGATCCGCGTGGCCGCAGGCGAAGAATTGCCGCTCACGCAGGAAGAGGTCAAGCGCGATGGCTGGGCCATCGAGTGCCGCATCAACGCCGAAGACCCGTTCCGCAACTTCCTGCCTTCGACCGGGCGCCTGGTGAAGTTCCAGCCGCCGGCCGAGTCGATGTTCGCGAGCGACACGGAGCACCTGCAAGGCGTGCGCGTGGACACCGGCGTGTACGACGGCGGTGAGATCCCGATGTACTACGACTCGATGATCGCCAAGCTCATCGTGCACGGCAAGGATCGCCAGCATGCGATCGCCCGCATGCGCGAGGCGCTCAACGGCTTCGTGATCCGCGGCATCAGCAGCAACA
Organism: Variovorax sp. AC194; assembly: GCF_979257995.1. Classification (NCBI taxonomy): domain Bacteria; kingdom Pseudomonadati; phylum Pseudomonadota; class Betaproteobacteria; order Burkholderiales; family Comamonadaceae; genus Variovorax; species Variovorax sp. AC194. The sequence goes on from NZ_OZ409823.1 coordinate 2,969,522, forward strand.
TCCCGTTCCAGGCGGCGCTGCTCGCGCATCCGAAGTTCGTGGCGGGCGATTTCAACACCGGCTTCATCGCCGAGCACTACGGCAAGGGCTTCCACGCGGAAGATGTGCCGCACGCCGATCCGTCGTTCCTCGTCGCGCTCGCAGCCTATGTGCACCGCCGCTATCGCGCGCGCGCCTCGGGCATCAGCGGGCAGCTCGCGGGCCATGGCGTCAAGGTGGGCGAGCAGTTCGTGGTGGTGGAGCTCGGGCCCGAGGGCAAGCATGTGCAGCACCCCGTGTCGGTCACCGATTTCCACGGCAAGACCGGCGCGAGCGCGGTGGCCGTGGGCGGCAAGAGCTACAAGATCGACAGCAGCTTTGCGCTCGGCGCGATTCGCGTGCAGGGCATGGTCAATGACAAGCCCTTCACCGCACAAGTGGAGCGCGGCGCGGGCAAGAACCCGCTGGCGCTGCGCGTGTCGCACGACGGCACGCAGATCGAGGCCATGGTGCTGTCGCCGCTGGGCGCGCGCCTGCTCGAACTGATGCCCTACAAGGCGCCGCCGGACCTGAGCAAGTTCCTGATGTCGCCGATGCCAGGTCTCCTGGTCGAGGTGTCGGTGCAGCCGGGGCAGCAGGTGCGTGCCGGCGAGAAGCTGGCCGTCATCGAGGCCATGAAGATGGAAAACGTGCTCTTCGCCACGCAGGACGGCGTGGTCGGAAAAATCTCGGCAGGCAAGGGCGAATCGCTCGCTGTCGACCAAATCATTCTGGAGTTCAACTGATGGGTGCCAACGACCTGCAACAGACGATCACGCTGCACCGGCCCGCAAAGCCGCTGACGCCGCAAGGCCCGTGGTCGGTCGAGGCGATCCAGGCGCTGCTCGACAAGCCGCTGATGGACCTGCTGTTCGAGGCGCAGACGGTGCACCGCGAGCACTTTCCCGAAGGCGACATCGAGCTGGCGACGCTGCTGTCGGTCAAGACCGGTGGCTGTCCCGAGAACTGCGGCTACTGCCCGCAGTCGGCCGAATTCGACACCGGCGTGAAGGCGCAAAAACTCATGGAGGTCGACGAGGTGCTGCGCGCCGCGCAGGCCGCCAAGGACGCGGGCGCCACGCGCTTCTGCATGGGCGCCGCATGGCGCGCGCCGAAGGACCGCGACGTGGAGAAGGTGGTCGTGCTGGTCGAGGCGGTGAAGGGCTTGGGGCTGCAGACCTGCGCCACGCTCGGCATGCTGGAGCCGCACCACGCGCACCAGCTGAAGGCCGCGGGCCTCGACTACTACAACCACAACCTGGACACCGCGCCCGAGTACTACACCGACGTCGTCGATACGCGCAGCTACCAGGACCGGCTCGACACGCTGGCCCATGTGCGCAGCGCCGGCATCAGCGTGTGCTGCGGCGGCATCGTCGGCATGGGCGAGCAGCCGGTGCACCGCGCGGGGCTGATCGCGCAGCTGGCCAACCTGAATCCGTACCCGGAGTCGGTGCCGATCAACAGCCTGGTGCGCGTGCCGGGCACGCCGCTCGCAGATTCGGAGCCGGTCGATCCCTTCGACTTCGTGCGCATGATCGCGGTCGCGCGCATCACGATGCCGACCGCGCGCGTGCGGCTGTCGGCCGGGCGCCAGCAGATGGGCGACGCGGTGCAGGCGCTGTGCTTCATGGCGGGCGCGAATTCGATCTTCTATGGCGACAAGCTGCTGGTCACAGGCAACCCCGACGTGGATGCGGACGTGCAGCTGCTGCGCAAGCTCGGCCTACAGCCGCGCCGCACGACGACCACCGAAACGGTGGAGGTCTGCGCATGACGGCCGCGGCGCGTCCCTTCAAGGTGCTGGGCATCCAGCAGATCGCCATCGGCGGGCTCGACAAGATGCGCCTGCAGAAGCTCTGGGTCGACATGCTGGGGCTCGAAGTCACCGGCACGTTCAAGAGCGAACGCGAGAACGTCGACGAGGACATTTGTTCGATGGGCAGCGGGCCGTTCAAGGTCGAGGTCGACCTGATGCAGCCGCTGGACCCGGACAAGAAACCCGCGGTGCACGCGACGCCGCTCAACCACGTGGGGCTGTGGATCGACGACCTGCCCAAGGCCGTCGAATGGCTCACGGCGCAGGGCGTGCGCTTTGCGCCCGGCGGCATTCGCCAGGGCGCGGCCGGTTTCGACATCTGCTTCCTGCACCCGAAGGCGAACGAGGAGTTTCCGATCGCGGGCGAGGGCGTCTTGATCGAGATGGTGCAGGCGCCGCCAGAAGTGGTGAAGGCCTTCAGCGCGCTGGCGAACCACTGACCTCCAACAACCGTTCGGGCTGAGCTTGTCGAAGCCTCGCGCACGGCTTCGACAAGCTCAGCCCGAACGGGTTTTGGACCTTTGAAAAATTGACTCCGGCCTCTCAGCCGTATCAGGCATTGAGCACCTTCCTGATCGGCGGCCGCACATCCGAGCGGTGCGGCGGCAGCATCGGCTGGTGCTCGCGCGCCGGGTTCAGGATGATCGAGGTGGCCGTCTCGGTGAGGATGCAGAACTTGGTGACCACCGCGTCGAGGTGGCTCACGTCGATCACGGCGATCTCGAGGATCCAGCTGTCCTCGCCGGTCACGTTGTAGGCGTTCACGCACTCGGGCGTGTCCTGCACGAGCTTCACGACATGGTCGTAGTCGGCGCGGCCGACGCGGATGATCGCGCGGATGCCGTAGCCCAGCTTGCCGAGGTTGACGGTGGCGCGGTAGCCGCTGATGACGCCCGCGGCCTCCAGCTTCTTCACGCGCTCGGTCACGGCCGGCTGGCTCAGGTGCACGCGGCGGCCGAGTTCGGCCATCGTGAGGCGCGCGTCGCTCTGCAATTCGGTGAGGATGCGCGTGTCGTGAGCGTCAAGCGCGGGGTTCAAGGTGAAGTCCATGGAACTCCTTTAAATCGACGGTGATGGAGCGGCAGAACCGTGGAATGTCCATGGTTCGTGGGAGGCGGCTTTCATACCATGGGCGGCGCTTCAGTACCAATAAAACAAGAGACTCCTCGATATGCCAACCCTTGCCGCTCCCGCCGCGCCCGGTGCCAACCGCGGCGCGCTTCCGCCTTTGCTGTGGCTTTGCCTCGCCGCCACCTGGGTGGTGTGGGGCTCGACGTATCTGGCGATCAAGTACGCGCTGATCAGCTTTCCGCCGTTCCTGCAGATGGGATCGCGCTTCCTGTTCGCGGGACTGCTGCTGGCCGCGTGGATGCGCTGGCGCGGCGCCGCGTGGCCTTCGAAATTGCAATGGCGCAATGCGCTGGTGGTCGGCGCGTTGATGCTCGGCGGCGGCATGGGCGGCACAGCGCATGCCGAAGTCACGATCGGCTCGGGGCTCGTGGTGGCCTTCATCGCGGTGGTGCCGCTGCTGATCGCGCTGCTGAATTTGATCTGGGGCATCAAGCCGACGCGCATGGAGGCGGCGGGCATCGCGCTCGGGCTCATCGGCGTGCTGATGCTCACGCAGGGCAGCGGCTTCCAGTCGTCGCCCGCGGGGTTGGCGGCGATTTCGATTGCCTGCATCTGCTGGTCGATGGGCAGCGTGCTGAGCCAGCGCAGCCTGCCGCTTGCGCCAGGCGCGATGGGCTTTGCGAGCGAGATGATCTGCGGCGGCGTGGTGCTGCTGGTGCTGGCAGCCGTCTCGCGCGAGAGCCTCGCGTGGCCACCGGCGCCAGAGGCCGTCTGGGCCTGGCTGTACCTGGTGGTGTTCGGCTCGCTGATCGCCTTCAACGCCTACATGGTGCTGCTCGCGAAGGCGCCGGCCGCGCTGGCGGCGAGCTACACCTTCGTGAACCCCGTGATCGCGATGCTGCTGGGCGTGTGGATCGCCAACGAGACCGTCACGCGCTTCGAGTGGTATGCGGTGGCGGTCGTGCTGGCCGGGGTGCTGTTGCTGCTCTTCAAGCGCCCGAAAAAGAACTGAAGGGCTGAACGCCCTCAGGTGCCCGGACGGCGCCAGAACGCCAGCGTGGCCGCCAGCAGCCACATGCCGGCCGCGCAGCTGCGGTTCAGCACCTTGAGGCCGCGGCGCGAGAGCCAGCGCACGGCCTGCGTGCCGGCGGCCGCGTAGGCCAGCATCACGCAGGTGTCGAGCGCGACGAAGATCGCGCCGAGCAGCAGGTACTGCGGGCCTTGCGGCTGGGTGATGTCGATGAACTGCGGCAGGAAGGCCGCGAAGAACAGCACCGTCTTCGGGTTTGACAGTGCCACGAGCAGGCTGCGCACGAGGGCCACGCGGCCATGCGGGCGGACCTCGACGGCGGACTTGGCCAGCGCCGTGCCGAGATCGGTCGCGTCGCTGCGCCAGAGCTTGATGCCGAGCCACACGAGGTAGACGACGCCCGCGATTCGGATCGCGTTGAAGAGCAGCTCCGACGTCGCGAGCAGCGAACCCAGCCCGAGCGCGACGACCGCGATCAGCGTGGTGCTGCCGAGCGACGCACCGGCGATGCCCCAGCTCGCGCGCCGCATGCCGCCGTCGATGCCGTTGGACAGCGCCAGCAGCATCGTGGGGCCGGGGATCACCGCGAGGGCGAGCGAGGCGACGACGTAGATCAGCAGGGTGTCGAGGGTCATGGCTGGGGTTTGGCTTTTTCGCGTTGCTCGGCCGCGGCGCGGGCTCGCGCCAGCGCGGCTTCGACGATGGAGCGCTTGCGTGTGTCGGCGGCTTGGGGCTCGGAGACGGCGGGTGTCGGTTCGGCTTCGCGCTTGGCCGCATCGCGGTGCTGGCCATGCAGCTTGTAGCGTTGCAGCGCGGCTTCGGCTTGCGCCTGCGACCAGGCTTGCCAGCCGCTGCGGCCCGGCGTTTCGACTTCGAGCGAAATGCAGTCGACCGGGCAGACCGGAATGCAGAGTTCACAGCCCGTGCAGTGCGCCTCGATCACCGTGTGCATGCGCTTGTTGATGCCGACGATCGCATCGGTTGGGCAGGCATCGAGGCACAGCGTGCAGCCGATGCACCAGGCCTCGTCGATGACGGCCATGGAGCGCGGGCCTTCGGTGCCGAATTGCGGATCGAGCGGCAGCGCGGGGCGGCCGGTGACGAGCGCGAGGCGATCGATGCCTTCGGCGCCGCCCGGCGGGCACTGGTTGATGTCCGCTTCGCCATCGGCGATGGCTTGCGCGTAGCCGGCGCAATCGGGGTAGCCGCACCGTGTGCACTGCGTTTGCGGCAGTGCGTCGTTGATGCGTGCGGCCAGCCCGTTCACTTGAGGTTGCGCGCGCCTCAGCGCGCGGCGCTGGCGCGGGGCTTCTTGGCAGCGGCCGCGGGTTTCTTGGCGGGGGCGGCCACGGCAGCCTTCTTGGCGGCCGGCGTTTTCTTGGCCGCAACGGCAGCGACCTTCTGGCCCGGCTTGACGCGGTCTTCGGCCGCGAGGCTTTCGCGCGCGCCGGCACGGCTTTGCGGCTGGTCGTTCGCGGCGATGAACTTCACCAGCTTCGGGTAGACGAGGTCGCGCCAGCGGCGGCCGCTGAAGATGCCGTAGTGGCCCGCGCCCTTGACTTCGTAGTGCTCGCGCTTCGAATCGGCGACGCCGGTGCACAGGCTGTGCGCGGCTTCGGTCTGGCCCGAGCCGGAGATGTCGTCCAGCTCGCCTTCGACCGTCAGCAGCGCGGCCGTGCGGATGTCCTGCGGACGCACGCGCTCGATCTGGCCTTCGGGGTTCTTCACGTCCCAGGTGCCGTTCACGAGCTCGAACTGCTGGAACACGGTGCGGATGGTGTCCAGGTAGTAATCGGCGTCCATGTCGAGCACGGCGTTGTACTCGTCGTAGAACTTGCGGTGGGCCTCGGCGCTGGCGTCGTCGCCCTTGATGAGGTCCTTGAAGTAGTCGTAGTGGCTCGAGGCGTGGCGGTCGGGGTTCATCGCGACGAAGCCGGTGTGCTGCAGGAAGCCCGGGTACACGCGGCGGCCTTCACCCGCAAAGCCCTGCGGCACGCGATAGATCACGTTGTTCTCGAACCATTCGTAGCTCTTGTTCATCGCGAGGTTGTTGACCGCGGTGGGCGACTTGCGGGCGTCGATCGGGCCGCCCATCATCGTCAGCGTGAGCGGCAGCGCTTCCTTGCGGCTGGCCATGAGCGAGACGGCCGCGAGCACCGGCACGGTGGGCTGGCACACGCTGACCACGTGGCAGTTGCCATACTCGGCCTGCAGGCGGCGGATGAACTCCTGCACGTAGTTGATGTAGTCGTCCAGGTGGAATTCGCCTTCCGACATCGGCACGAGGCGGGCGTTTTTCCAGTCGGTGATGTAGACCTTGTGGTCCTGCAGCATGGTGCGCACGGTGTCGCGCAGGAGCGTGGCGTAGTGGCCCGACAGCGGCGCCACGATCAGCACCACGGGCTGGCTCTTGAGCGTCTTGAGGATGTGCGGCTCGTCGGTGAAACGCTTGAAGCGGCGCAGTTCGCAGAAGGGCTTGTCGAGCTCGACGGCCTCCTGGATGACGACCTCTTCGCCATCGACCTTCACCGACTTGATGTTGAACTCGGGCTTCTCGTAGTCCTTGCCCAGGCGATAGAGCAGGTCGTAGCCGGCGGCCATGCGCTGTGCCATCGGCAACTGGCCCCAGACGGCGCCCTGGCCGTAGAGCTTGGAGGCCGCCTGCGCGAAGTCCGAGAACGGCTCCATCAGGGAACGCTGGGCTTCGTAGAGTTGATAGAGCATTGCGGGTCTTGGAGTGGATTGTTGCAGTGCAATATATCAGCGCATCTGCCGCCATGCAGGGGGCCTAACCCCTAGTCCGACCCAGCGAAAGGGGCCGATTCCTGCGAAAGATGTGAAGGAATCGCCGGAAGACGGATTCCTTCACACCGGTGTCACTTAGATGACCTTGGCGATCGACGCGCAGACGTAGTCGATGTTCTTGCTGTTGAGCGCGGCCACGCACATGCGGCCAGTGTCGGTGCCGTACACGCCGAACTCATTGCGCAGGCGCACCATCTGGTCTTTGGTGAGGCCCGAGTAGCTGAACATGCCGATCTGCGTGGTGATGAAGCTCATGTCTTCTTTCACGCCCGCGGCCTTCAAGCCGTCGACCAGCTTCTGGCGCATGGCCTTGATGCGCACGCGCATCTCGCCCAGTTCCTTTTCCCACAGGGCGCGCAGTTCGGCATTGCCGAGCACCGCGGCCACCACGGCGCCGCCGTGGATCGGCGGGTTGCTGTAGTTGGTGCGGATGGCGATCTTGAGTTGCGAGAGCACGCGGCCGGCTTCTTCCTTGTTCTCGCACAGCACCGAGAGGGCGCCCACGCGTTCGCCGTAGAGGCTGAAGCTCTTGGAGAAGGAGGTCGAGACGAAGAAGGTGAGGCCCGCTTCGACGAACTTGGCGACGGCCGCGCCGTCTTCCTTCAGGCCGTAGCCGAAGCCCTGGTAGGCCATGTCCAGGAAGGGCACGAGGCCCTTCGCCTTGACCGCGGCAACGACCTGGTCCCACTGCTCGGACGTGATGTCGTAGCCGGTCGGGTTGTGGCAGCAGGCATGCAGCACGACGACGGAGCCCGCGGGCGCCGCGTTGAGCGCGGCCAGCATGCCGTCGAAGTTGATGCCGCGCTTGGCGGCGTCGTAGTAGGGGTAGCTGTCGACTTCGAAGCCCGCGTTGGTGAACAGGGCGCGGTGGTTTTCCCAGCTCGGGTCGCTGATCAGCACCTTGGCCTTGGGGTTGAGCTTCTTCAGGAAGTCGGCGCCGACCTTCAGGCCGCCGGTGCCGCCGATGGCCTGGATGGTGGCCACGCGGCCCGATTGCACGGGTTCGCTGTCGGCACCGAAAACCAGCGTCTTCACGGCGTTGTCGTACGCCACGATGCCGTCGATGGGGAGATAACCGCGCGCCGAGGGCGCTTTCATCATGTCTTGCTCTGCGGCCTGCACGCACTGGAGCAGGGGCAGCTTGCCGTTGTCGTCGTAATAGACGCCGACGCCGAGATTGACCTTGTTGGGGTTGGTATCGGCGGCAAATTGCTCGTTGAGGCCGAGGATCGGGTCGCGCGGTGCCATTTCGACCGCGGTGAACATAGACATGGAAAGGTCCTTTGGGATGAAAGCTTCGCTGGCAACCGGACTTGCGCTACGCTTTCCGGTTGCCTTGAATTTTACCGGCGCCATCGCCACCTGTCGGGAACAGCCATGCCAGAGAACACCGAAGCCATAGCAGACCTGAAGAAACTGGACCCGATCGGTCCGGCGAAACAGGGCGAATTCATCCGCTACCCCGACTCCCCGTTCGAGCTTTTCCAGCCGTATCCGCCGGCCGGCGACCAGCCCAAGGCGATCGACGGGCTCGTCGAGGGCGTGATCGACGGCGAGGTGTTCCAGACGCTGCTGGGCGTCACGGGCTCGGGCAAGACCTTCACCATGGCCAACGTGATCGCGCGGCTGGGCCGCCCGGCCATCGTGTTCGCGCCCAACAAGACGCTGGCCGCGCAGCTCTACAGCGAGTTCCGCGAGTTCTTTCCGAAGAACGCGGTCGAGTACTTCGTGAGCTACTACGACTACTACCAGCCCGAGGCCTACGTGCCGCAGCGCGACCTGTTCATCGAGAAGGACTCCTCGATCAACGAGCACATCGAGCAGATGCGCCTGTCGGCCACCAAGAGCGTGCTGGAGCGGCGCGACACGGTCATCGTGGCCACGGTGAGCGCCATCTACGGCATCGGCACGCCCGAGGACTACACGCAGATGCGTTTCATCATGCGGGTGGGCGACAAGATCGGGCAGCGCGACGTGATCAGCCGGCTGATCCGCATGCAGTACACGCGCAATGAGCAGGACTTTGCGCGCGGCACGTTCCGCGTGCGCGGCGACACGATCGACGTGTTTCCGGCCGAGCACAGCGAACTGGCGATCCGCATCGAGCTGTTCGACGACGAGATCGAGTCGCTGCAGCTGTTCGACCCGCTCACGGGGCGCATCCGCCAGAAGATCCCGCGCTTCACGGTGTACCCGTCGAGCCACTACGTGACGCCGCGCGACAAGGTGCTGGGCGCGGTCGAGACCATCAAGATCGAGTTGGCCGAGCGGCTGAAGGAATTCGTAGGCCAGGGCAAGCTCGTGGAGGCGCAACGCCTGGAGCAGCGCACCCGCTTCGACCTGGAGATGCTGGCCGAGATCGGTCACTGCAAGGGCATCGAGAACTACTCGCGCCACCTCTCGGGCGCGGCGCCGGGCGATCCGCCGGCCACGCTGACGGACTATCTCCCGAAGGACGCGCTGATGTTCCTCGACGAGAGCCACCAGATGATCGGCCAGCTCAACGCGATGTACAGCGGCGATCGGGCACGCAAGACCACGCTGGTCGAGTACGGCTTCCGGTTGCCTTCGGCGATGGACAACCGGCCGCTCAAGTTCGAGGAATTCGAGAAGCGCATGCGGCAGGCGATCTTCGTTTCGGCCACGCCGGCGCAGTACGAGAAGGACCACTCCGGTAATGTCGTCGAGCAGTTGGTGCGGCCGACGGGCCTGATCGATCCCGAGGTCGAGGTGCGTCCCGCCACGCACCAGGTGGACGACGTGCTGGGCGAGATCCGCATTCGCGTCGACAAGAACGAGCGCGTGCTCATCACCACGCTGACCAAGCGCATGGCCGAGCAATTGACCGACTACCTGGGCGATAACGGCGTCAAGGTGCGCTACCTGCACAGCGATGTGGACACGGTCGAGCGGGTCGAGATCCTGCGCGACCTGCGCCTGGGCACCTTCGACGTGCTGGTGGGCATCAACCTGCTGCGCGAAGGCCTGGACATCCCGGAGGTGTCGTTGGTCGCGATCCTCGATGCGGACAAGGAAGGGTTCCTGCGCGCCGAGCGCTCGCTGATCCAGACCATCGGCCGCGCGGCGCGGAACCTGAACGGCAAGGCGATCCTGTATGCGGACCGCATGACCGAATCGATGAAGAAGGCCATCGACGAAACCGAACGCCGACGCGCGCGCCAGATCGCCCACAACGAGGCCAACGGCATCACACCGCGCAGCATCGTCAAGCAGGTGCGCGACCTGATCGACGGGGTCTACAGCGAGAAGACCGGCAAGGAAATGGCCAAGCTCGACCTGGAGCGCGCCAAGGTCGAGGACATGAGCGAGAAGGACATCGCGCGGGAAATCAAGCGGCTGGAGAAGCTCATGCTCGAACACGCGCGCAACCTCGAATTCGAGAAGGCGGCGCGGGTTCGGGACCAGCTGGCGCTGCTGCGCGAGCAGGCGTTCGGGGCGGCGGGCGGGGACAACATCGCGATCTTGCCGTCGTAGGCCGGAAGTCCGCGTTCTTCAAGGGGTTGGCGCTGGGGTTTACCCCAGCAGAGTTGAGGGCCTTCTGCTATACTTGACCGAAACACTCAACAACAAAAACTAGAACTTCGCGATGAAGGACCGACTCCTACCGACTGGTTCACCAGTGTCAGGGGTCGGGCAGGGCGGAGACGAAGTCACCGCGGTCCAGGACCACGGTGTCATTTCAACGGTAAGCACTTGAAGGAGCTTGCGATGCGTCTCACTACCAAAGGCCGTTTTGCGGTCACCGCCATGATCGATCTGGCCCTGCGCCAGAACACCGGTCCGGTCACCTTGGCTGCAATCAGTCAGCGGCAGCAGATTTCGTTGTCGTACCTCGAACAACTGTTCGGCAAGCTGCGCCGTCACGAATTGGTCGAATCGACCCGCGGCCCCGGCGGCGGCTACAGCCTCGGCCGCAAGGCTGCGGACATCACGGTGGCCGACATCATTGTTTCCGTCGATGAACCCATCGATGCCACGCAATGCGGCGGCAAGGAAAATTGCCTCGGCGAAGCCGGCCGCTGCATGACGCACGAGCTGTGGGCTTCGCTGAACCAGCGCATGGTCGAGTTTCTCGATTCCGTCACCCTGCAGAAGCTGGTCGACGACCAGATCGCCAAGGGCGTGCAGATCGAGAACAAGCCGGTCGTCAAGCGCGCGATCTCGGCGCAGCCGGTGGTCAAGCCGATTCGCGTGAATGCGCCGAATTCGGTGTTCGCCCTCGGCAACGTCTTCGCCAAGTCCTGATGCCTTGAATCGCGGCAGGCGCCTTCGGGCGCAGCTGCGAGAGAAGCCCAGATCAAAGAACAACCCCCCACGCCAGCCCGAGCCAGCCATGGACGTCACTCCTCATTTCCCGATCTATCTCGATTACGGCGCGACCACGCCGGTCGACCCGCGTGTGGTCGACGCCATGATTCCCTGGTTGCGCGAGCACTTCGGCAACCCGGCGTCGCGCAGTCACGCATGGGGCTGGGAAGCTGAAGAGGCGGTCGAAAAGGCGCGCGGCCAAGTGGCGGACCTGATCAATGCGGACCCCCGCGAAATCGTCTGGACCTCGGGTGCCACCGAGTCCATCAACCTCGCCCTCAAGGGCGCGGCCCAGTTCTACAAGGGCAAGGGCAAGCACCTGATCACGCTGAAGACCGAGCACAAGGCCGTGCTCGACACCATGCGCGAGCTCGAGCGCCAGGGCTTCGAAGTCACTTACCTCGACGTCGAGGAAAACGGCCTCGTCGATCTGGACAAATTCAAGGCGGCGATCCGCCCCGACACCATCCTGGCCAGCGTGCTCTTCGTGAACAACGAGATCGGCGTGATTCAAGATGTGGTCGCGCTGGGCAACGTCTGCCGCGAAAAGGGCGTGATCTTCCACGTCGATTCGGCCCAGGCCACCGGCAAGGTCGACATCGACATCACGCAATTGCCCATCGACCTGATGAGCCTCGCCTCGCACAAGACCTACGGCCCCAAGGGCATCGGCGCCCTGTACGTGCGCCGCAAGCCCCGCATTCGCCTCGAAGCGCAGATGCACGGCGGCGGTCACGAGCGCGGCATGCGCTCGGGCACCTTGCCCACGCACCAGATCGTCGGCATGGGCGAGGCCTACCGCATCGCCAAGCTCGAGATGAAGGACGACATCGCCCATGCGCGCCGCCTGCAGCAGCGCCTGCTCGATGGCCTGAAGGATGTTGAACAGGTGTTCATCAACGGCGACCTCGAACGCCGCGTGCCGCACAACCTGAACATGAGCTTCAACTACGTCGAAGGCGAATCGCTGATCATGGGCATCAAGGGCCTGGCGGTGTCGTCGGGTTCGGCCTGCACCTCGGCCAGCCTGGAACCCAGCTACGTGCTGCGCGCCTTGGGCCGCAGCGACGAGTTGGCCCACAGCAGCCTTCGCATGACCATCGGCCGTTTCACGACCGAAGAAGAAATCGACTACGCCATCTCGACCATCAAGCACAACGTGGCCAAGCTGCGCGAGCTGAGCCCCCTCTGGGAGATGTTCCAGGACGGCGTCGACATCAGCACGATCCAGTGGTCGGCCCACTGACACGAACGCAGACACGAACGGCCCGCCCCGAGGCTCCACGATTGAACAAAGTTTGAGAGGTACACCATGGCATATTCTTCCAAGGTCATCGACCACTACGAAAACCCCCGCAACGTCGGCTCCTTCGAAAAAGGCGACGACTCGGTAGGCACCGGCATGGTCGGCGCGCCGGCCTGCGGCGACGTGATGAAGCTGCAGATCAAGGTCAACCCCGAAACCGGCGTGATCGAAGACGCACGCTTCAAGACCTACGGCTGCGGCTCGGCCATCGCCTCGTCCTCGCTCGTGACCGAATGGGTCAAGGGCAAGACGCTCGACGAAGCGGCTGCGCTCAAGAACGCGCAGATCGCCGAAGAACTGGCGCTGCCGCCGGTCAAGATCCACTGCTCGATCCTCGCGGAAGACGCCATCAAGGCAGCCGTGAGCGATTACAAGGCCAAGCACGGCGCCAAGACAGCCGAGTCGGCCGCCGAAGCTGTTCACTGAAATGGCCGTCACGCTGACCGAAGCCGCTGCGCGCCACGTCACCCGCTACCTCGGCAAACGGGGCAAGGGCGTGGGCGTGCGGCTGGGCGTGAAGACCACCGGCTGCTCGGGCTTGGCCTACAAGCTCGAGTACGTCGACGAGTTCACGCCTGAAGACGTGATTTTCGAAGACCACGGCGTGAAGGTGCTGGTCGATCCGAAGAGCCTGGCCTATATCGACGGCACGCAGCTGGATTTCGTGCGCGAGGGCCTGAACGAAGGCTTCAAGTTCATCAATCCGAACGAGCGCGATCGCTGCGGCTGCGGAGAAAGCTTTCGCATCTGATGCGTCGTCGCTGACCGCGACCACAGCCGCCACCATGTCATGTGCTGGCGGTTTTTTCTTGCCATGAACCTGAACGACACCGACTTTGAACTGTTCGCCGTCCCGGCGACCTTCGCGCAGGACCGCACCGCGCTCGATGCGCGCTGGAAAGAGCTGCAGCGCGAGGCCCACCCGGACCGCTTCGCCGCGCAGGGCGCCGCGGCGCAGCGCGTGGCCATGCAGTGGTCGGTGCGCATCAACGAGGCCTACCAGCGGCTGAAGGACCCGATCCGCCGCGCGAGCTACATCTGCGAGCTGCACGACGCGCCGCTGAACGCCGAGAACAACACGGCGATGCCGCCTGATTTTCTGATGCAGCAGATGGAATGGCGCGAGGCGCTCGACGATGCAGGCGACATCGCCGCGGTCGAGAAGCTGCAGGCCGAAGTCGATGCCGGCCGCGCCCGCGCGCTGTCGTCGCTCGACTGGCTGATCGACGAGAAGGGCGACTACCCCGCCGCCGCGCAGCAGGTGAGAGCCCTCATGTTCATTGAGCGCTTCGGACAGGACGTCGAAGCCAAATTCGATCAGTTGGGACAATAAGCCCTTATGGCTCTTCTTCAGATTTCCGAACCCGGCCAGGCGCCCGATCCGCACCAGCGCCGCATCGCCGTCGGCATCGACCTGGGCACCACGCATTCGCTGGTGGCCGCGGTGCGCAACGGCGTGGCCGAGTGCCTGCCCGACGACCAGGGCCGCGTGCTGTTGCCCTCGGCTGTGCGCTACCTCGAGGGCGACCGCCGGCAGATCGGCTTCGATGCGCTCGCCGCTCGCGCGCAGGACCCCGCCAACACCATCACTTCGGTCAAGCGCCTCATGGGCCGCGGGCTGGCCGACATCGCGAACCGCGACGCCATGTCTTACCGCATCGGCGGCGACGAGGGCGGCATGGTGAAGGTGCAGACCTCGGTGGGCGAGAAGTCGCCGGTCGAGATCAGCGCCGAGATCCTGGCCACGCTGCGTTTCCGCGCCGAAGACACTTTCGACGACGAGCTCTACGGCGCCGTCATCACCGTGCCGGCCTACTTCGACGAAGGCCAGCGCCAGGCCACGAAGGACGCGGCGCAACTGGCCGGCCTCAACGTACTGCGCCTGATCAGCGAGCCCACGGCCGCGGCCATTGCCTACGGCCTGGACAACGCGAGCGAAGGCGTCTACGCGGTCTACGACCTCGGCGGCGGCACCTTCGACATCTCGATCCTGCGGCTGACCCAAGGCGTGTTCGAGGTCATCGCGACCGGCGGCGATTCGGCGCTTGGCGGTGACGACTACGACCACGCGCTCGCCGATTTCGTGCTCGCGCAAACCGGCGTAAAAGTCGGCAACGACAGCGACAAGGCCGCAGTGCTCGTGGCGGCCCGCGCGGCGAAAGAAGCGCTGACCGATTCGGGCACCGTGGCCTTCCACGCCGACGTGGCCGGCGGCGCAGCGCAGTTCGTCCTGACGCGCGCACAGTTCGACGCGGCCACCAAGCCGCTCACGGACAAGACCATCGCTGCCGTCCGCAAGGCCCTGCGCGATGCGAAGCTCAAGGCCGACGACCTGCAAGGCATCGTCCTGGTCGGCGGCTCCACCCGCATGCCGCAGATCCGCGAGGCCGTGGCCGCATTCTTCGGCCGCGAGCCGCTGGTCAACCTGAACCCGGACGAAGTCGTCGCGCTCGGCGCGGCGATCCAGGCCAACCAGCTGGCCGGCAACAACGGGGCGGGCGACCTGCTGCTGCTCGATGTGATCCCGCTCTCGCTCGGCATCGAGACGATGGGCGGTTTGGTCGAGCGCATCGTGCCGCGCAACCAGACCATCCCGACGGCAATGGCGCAGGACTTCACGACCTACCAGGACGGCCAGACGGCCCTCGCGCTGCACGTGGTGCAGGGCGAGCGCGACCTGGTGTCCGACTGCCGCAGCCTCGCGCGCTTCACGCTGCGCGGCATTCCGCCGATGGCGGCCGGCGCGGCGCGCATCCGCGTGACCTTCACCGTCGATGCCGATGGCCTGCTGAGCGTGAGCGCCAAAGAGCAGGGCAGCGGCGTCGAGGCGAGCGTGGCCGTCAAGCCGTCGTATGGACTCTCCGACGACCAGATCGCAACGATGCTGCAGGAGAGCTTCTCCACCGCGCAGCAGGACATGCAGGCCCGCGCGCTCGTCGAAGCGCGCGTCGATGCCGACCGCATGCTGCTCGCCACGCAGAGCGCGCTCGATGCCGACGGCGACCTGCTGAACGAAGACGAGCGCGCCGTCATCGACGCGTCGATGACCCGGCTGCGCGAAGCCGCCAAGGGCAGCAGCGAAGCCGCCGCCATCGAGGCCGCCACCAAGACGCTGGCCAACGACACCGAAGCCTTCGCCGCCCAGCGCATGAACGCGGGCATTGCGCGCGCACTTGCCGGCCGCAAGGTCGAATCCCTCTAGAACAACAACATGCCCACGATCAAGATCTACCCGCATCCCGAGTACTGCCCGCAAGGCGCCGAGATCACCGCGCCCGCCGGCACCTCGATCTGCGAGGCGCTGCTGGACAACCACATCAACATCGAGCATGCCTGCGAGATGAGCTGCGCCTGCACCACCTGCCACGTGATCGTGCGCGAGGGCTTCAACTCGCTCAACGAGGCGGAAGAGGGCGAAGAAGACCTGCTGGACCGCGCCTGGGGCCTGGAGCCGCAATCGCGCCTGAGTTGCCAATCGATCCTGGCGCAGGAAAATGTGACGATCGAGATTCCGAAGTACTCGATCAACCACGCCAAGGAAAACCACTGATGTCGCGCCAGATCGTCCTCGATACCGAAACCACCGGGCTCTCTGCCGAGAACGGCGATCGCATCATCGAGCTCGGCTGCGTGGAGCTGTTCGCCCGCAAGCTCACCGGCAACGACCTGCACATCTACTTCAACCCCGAGCGCGAGAGCCATGAGGACGCGCTGAAGGTGCACGGCCTGACGACCGATTTCCTGCGCGACAAGCCGAAGTTCGCCACGCTGGGCAACGACATCATCGAGTACCTGCGCGGCGCCGAAATCATCATCCACAACGCGGCCTTCGACGTCGGCTTCCTCAACAAGGAGTTCGAGCGCGCGGGCCTGCCGCTGCTGCGCAGCTTCGTCGGCGAAGTGACCGACACGCTGGCCATGGCCAAGCTGGTCTACCCGGGCAAGCGCAATTCACTGGACGCGCTGTGCGACCGTTTCGGCGTCGACCGCTCGAACCGCACCTTCCACGGCGCCAAGCTCGACGCGCAGCTGCTGGCCGACGTCTACATCAACCTCACGCGCGGCCAGGACGCGCTGCTGATCGATGTGGCATCGAACGAGCCGGCGCAGGGCACCACCGTGGTGGCGATCGACTTGAGCCAGTTCGAACTGCCGGTGATCACGGCCGGCGAGCAGGAGCTGGCGGCGCACGAGGCGGTGTTGTCGCAGCTCGACAAATCCAGCGGCGGACGCACGCTGTTTCGCCAAAATGGCGAAAATGCTGTGGCATAATCGAAGGCTTCGCACACAGCGCGATTGATTTCCACGGCACTGCATCCGCGGTGCCACGGGCGGTTAGCTCAGGGGTAGAGCACAGCATTCACACTGCTGGGGTCGGAGGTTCGAAACCTCCACCGCCCACCACAATTCCACGACACGGCACCTTCGGGTGCCGTTTTCGTTGATGCCGCCGATGTCAGCGGAAGGGCACGCTGCGGTAGGGGCTGCGGGCGTCGTTCAGCAGCATGCGGTTCGTGCGCAACAGGTGCTCCTCACGCGCGTCGGAATAGCGCCAGATCAGGCCGGCGGCAATGTACGCGGCACTCACCTGCGACCAGTCGGCATAGGCCTCGCGCACTTGCGAATTCAATGCGCCGGCGAAGCCCGCGAATTCCCCGCGCTCGATGAATCCCAGCTGCACCGCCCACCGCGACAGGCTCGCCAATCGCACGGCATCCCAGGCGACCAGGTTGGTGATCTGGGGCGGCGAAGCCTTGAAGTGCTTGCGCAAGGCATTGACCCAGCTTGAACTGCCCGACGTCAGCTGGGTCAGGTCCGTCACCGACCGCCCGCTCTCGGCCGCCAGCGCGCGGTAGTCCAGGCTCTTGCGCGCCTTGATCTGGAAGAACGCGGGAAACCATGCATCCATGACAAGCCGCAGCACAGCCGGCGTGCTCTGGGTTGCCTCGTCGATCGCGGCAACGGCCCGCCACGTGGACAGGTAGGTCGAACGCTGTCCTTCCTCTGCGAGCCAACGGGCCGTTTCCTCGAAGCTCTCGCGGTCGTGCACGTTCCAGACTTCGGCGATGCCCTCGCGCAACTCGCCGTCGTCTTTTCCGGTGGCCACGGCATTCACGAAATCGCCGTTGAACGCGGACAGCGGCGCGCTCAGCGTGACCAGCCATTGCTCCTCGGCCGTGAGCGTCTCCGCGGTGCTGAAATGAAGCTTGTCGTTGTCGAGCAGCGCATGCCCGAGCGTGTCCCTGATGCCCATTGATTTCCCTCCAGTTTTTTCAAGCGTGTCCGCGTCCGGATCGGATGCCCGGGGCGTCGGATGCGGATCTTAAACAGCAGCTGTCGTTGGGTTCGATCTTCTTTGAGGTGGGGTAAGACTTTGGTGTGAGCCGCAGATCGAACGCGAGCGAACTGTCGGTTTGGGCCGACGCCAGGTGACGCTGCATGCTGGCCGGCCGTCCGCGGCAACGGCATAGAAGAGGGCAAAGGAGACGACCATGGCCACCCATCCCGACCTTCCAACCCCCGTCACACCCAACCTGCCCGTGGAGCCCGACGAAGGGCCGAGCACACCGCCCGACGAGCCCACCGACCCCGAGCCGCCGCCCACCGCCACGTGAGCCATGCGCGCGGGCCGCGATAAGCTCGCGCCATGGACGAAATCGATTGCGCCGTCATCGGCGGTGGTGTGGTGGGACTGGCAGTGGCGCGCGCCTTGGCGCTCGCGGGCCGGGAGGTGTTGGTGCTCGAATCCGAGGGTGCCATCGGCACCGGGACCAGTTCGCGCAACAGCGAAGTCATTCACGCCGGCATCTATTACCCGCAGGGCTCGCTGAAGGCACGCCTTTGCGTCGAAGGGCGGCACGCGCTCTACGCGTATGCGGCCGAGCGCGGCGTGCCGCACCAGCGCTGCGGCAAGCTCATCGTGGCGACTTCTGCCGATCAGGTGGGCCAGCTCGAAGCGATCCGCGCGAAGGCTGCGGCCAACGGCGTTGACGATCTCGTGCAGATCACCGCCGAGCAGGCCCAGGCAATGGAACCGCAGCTGCATTGCACGGCCGCGCTGCACTCGCCCAGCACCGGCATCGTCGACAGCCACGCACTCATGCTGAGCCTGCTCGGCGACCTGGAGAACGCGGGCGGCATGCTGGCGCTGAAGTCGCCCATCACGCGCGCCGAATGCAGCGGCAGCGGCATCGTCCTGATCGCGGAGGACGGTACGGCGCTGCGCTGCCGCAGCGTGGTCAATGCGGCGGGCCTCGGCGCGCCGGCGTTGGCCAGGCGGTTCGAAGGACTGCCAGCCTCTGCAATTCCGACGGAATATTTCGCCAAGGGCAATTACTTCACCCTCTCGGGCCGCGCGCCGTTCAGCCGTCTCATCTACCCAGTGCCCGAGCCCGGTGGCCTCGGCGTTCATCTGACGATCGACCTGGGCGGCCAGGCCAAGTTCGGCCCCGACGTGCAATGGGTCGACTCGGCCGATGACCTCGTGGTGGACCCCGCCCGCGGCGATGGTTTCTACGCCGAGGTGCGCAAGTACTGGCCCGCGCTGCCCGACGGTGGACTGATCCCCGGCTACGCCGGCATGCGACCCAAGATCTCGGGCCCGGGCGAGGCAGCGGCCGACTTCAGGATCGACGGTCCCGCGTCGCACGGCGTGCCGGGCCTGGTCAATCTGTTCGGCATCGAGTCGCCGGGGCTCACCAGCAGTCTCGCGATCGGCGCCCACGTCGCGCGGCTGCTGGCCGATGCATGAGGCCAATGCGCGCACAAGTCTGCACATCTGCCGCGCATGAGGGGCTTTCGAGCCTGTAACATGACACCACGCCATTTGCTGGCGTGAAGCCGCCGGCGCGGTGCCGGTGTCATCACGGAGGAAAGATTCCAATGAGTGCATCCCAAAATCTTGAAGCAGCAGCCGAAGACATCGCAAGCGACGTGCGCGGCGTGCTGGCCAGCAAGGACCTGGATTCGGTTCCCCACATCAAGGCGCTGCGCCAGCGCATCGACACCAAGCTCGCCATTGCGCGCGAACTCGCCGCCGAGAAGAGCAAGCTCGCCGCCAAGAAGGCGCGCGAGGCGGCCTCCGCCACCAACGCCTACGCCCACGACGAACCTTGGCAGATCGCAGGCGCCGCACTGGCCGTCGGCGTGCTGGTGGGTCTGTTGCTTGGCCGCCGCTGATCGCGCTGACCCAAGCGCGCACTGCCGGACCGTTCGCCGCCGCTCGCTGAGCGGGGCCGGAGCATGCCCATGAGGCTGCTCTCCCTGTTCGGCTTGAGCGGCCGCATCCGCCAGTTGCGCATCGCCGCCGCCGAAGGCGCACTGGCCGCCGAAGACCGCGTGCAGCTGCTGCGCATGGCCTGGGAGGACGAGAAGCAGCGCCTGAAGCTAATGCTCGTCCTCGTGGTGGCCGTGCTCGGGCTGACCACTGTCACGGTGGCCCTGCTCTCGATGGCGGTGGTGGTGCATTTCTGGGAAACGCCGTACCGCATCACGGCCGCATGGTCGGTGGCGGGCGTGTGGATCGTGCTCTGGCTGGCCGCCGCTGCCGGCTTGCTGCTGACCCTGCGCAATGCCTCCAACAGCTTCATTCCCGCACGCCAGGAGTTCGCGCGCGACTGGGCCTGGGCGCAGGACAGCTTCGGGATCGGCAAGGACCCCGAAGACGAGGAAGCCCCGCGTCCCCCGCGGCCGGCCACGCGCGAGGAATTGCTCGCGCGAATGGAGCGTCAGCGCGAGCGCATCGCAACCCTGCAGGGCGGTCGCGAGACGCAGCCGGCGGGCACCACCGAGCGCGAGCGCGAGGCGCCCCCGCCGAACGAAACGGCCACGGCCGCCGCACTGCGGATTGCACGGGCGCATCCGGTGGCCACCGGCGTCGTCGCCGCGGCTGCCATGGTGGTGATCCGCCCGAAGCGCCTGCTGCGCTGGGCGGCCGTCATCGCGCCGATCCTCTGGCGCATGCGCTGAAGAGGAAGTGAAAAAGCCTCAGGCCTTGCTGCGATCGCGCAGCAGCGCCTGGGCCGCTTCGCGCACCAGGGCAGGGCCGCGATAGATCAGGCCGGTGTAGATCTGCACCACGTCCGCACCCGCGGCGATCTTGGCCTTGGCATCGGCCGCGCTCAGGATGCCGCCCACGCCGATGATCGGGAAGTCCTTCCCCAATGCCGCGCGCAGTTGCGCAATCACGCGGTTGCTCGCCTCGCGCACCGGTGCGCCCGAAAGGCCGCCGGCTTCATCGGCGTGCGGCAGGCCCGCCACCGCATCGCGCGACAGCGTGGTGTTGGTCGCGATCACGCCGTCCATCCGGTGACGCTGCAGCGTCGCGGCTATGACCGCGACCTGTGCTTCATCGAGGTCGGGCGCGATCTTCACGAACAGCGGCGAGCGCTTGCCGTGGCGAGCAGCCAGCGCCTCGCGCCGTTCGGCCACCGCGCCGAGCAGCGCATCGAGCGCCTCGTCGCTCTGCAGCGTGCGCAGGTTGGCCGTGTTGGGGCTCGAGATGTTGATCGTCACGTAGTCGGCATGCGGGTACACGCCGTCCAGGCACGCCAGGTAATCGTCCACCGCGCGCTCGATCGGCGTGGCGGCGTTCTTGCCGATGTTCAGGCCCAGCAGCATCGGCGTCTTGCCGCCGCCGCTCTTGCGAAAGCGCGCCTTCTGCACGTTGGCCAGGAACGCGTCGAGCCCTTCGTTGTTGAAGCCGAGCCGGTTGATCAGCGCATCGCGCTGCGGCAGGCGGAACATGCGCGGCTTCGGGTTGCCCGGCTGCGCTTTCGGTGTCACCGTGCCGACCTCGACGGAGCCGAAGCCCATGGCCGCGAAGGCGTCGATGCAGCGAGCGTTCTTGTCGAGACCGGCGGCCAGGCCCACGCGGTTCGGAAAGACGAGGCCGGCCAGCGTGACGGGATCGTCCACGCGCGGGGCGGCATAGGCGCAGGCCAGCGGCGTGTTCTGCGTGCGGGCCAGGCCGTCGAGGGTGATTTCGTGGGCGTGCTCGGGATCGAAACCGAACAGGAAAGGGCGGGCCAGGCCGTAGAGCGAAGAGGGCAGCAGCAGGGGCATCGGATAATTCTCGACTTCAATGAGCCAAGGATTCTCCGCGATGACCGCACCCGCCTCCCCATCCCCCGCCGTCCTGTCCCAGGACGAACTTAAGGCCCAGGTCGGCCGCGCCGCATTGGCCTACGTGGTCAAGGGCGAGATCGTCGGTGTGGGCACCGGCTCGACCGTCAACAAGTTCATCGACGCGCTGGCCACGATCAAGGACGAGATCAAGGGCGCCGTCTCCAGCTCGGTCGCATCGACCGAGCGCCTGCGCGCGCTGGGCATTCCGGTGTTCGACAGCAACGAAGTGGAAGAGTTGGCCGTCTACATCGACGGCGCCGACGAAATCGATCACCGGGGCTTCATGGTGAAGGGCGGCGGCGCGGCGCTCACGCGCGAGAAGATCGTCGCGGCGCAGTCCAGGCGTTTCGTCTGCATCGCCGATGCGTCCAAGCTGGTCGAGACGCTGGGCGCCTTCCCGCTGCCGGTGGAAGTGATCCCGATGGCGGCGCGCCGCGTGATGCGCCAGTTCGCGGCCATGGGCGGCATCGCCCAGGTGCGCGAGAAGGACGGTCTGCCGCTGGTCACCGACAACGGCCAGCACATCGTCGATGTGACGGGCCTTCAGATCGCCGATCCGCTCGCGTTCGAATCCGAGGTGAGCCAGTGGCCCGGCGTGGTGACGGTCGGCGTCTTCGCGCACCAAAAGGCCGATGTGTGCCTGCTGGGCACCGCGACGGGCGTGAAGACGATGCAGTTCGCCTGAAGCGGCGAGCCGCCCGGCGTCAGAACTTGATGCCGGCCGGGTTGCCAGCGCCCGGATCGCTCGGTGCGGCGGGCGGTGGCGCGGTTTGTGCGGGTTGTGCGGCGGGTGCAGCGGCGCGCGGCGCAGGCGCCGCTTGCTGCGCGGCGACCAGGGGCCGGGCCGGCGCATTGCGGTAGCCGGCGGGCAGGCTATTGCTCTTGGGGTAGCCGGCCGCGTCGAGGTACTGCGACCATTCGGTATCCCCGTAGCCCTTGAGCTGCTGCGTGCCGATGGTGAGCAGCGGCAGCGAGCTCTGGCTGCTCAGGCGCTGCAGCGCCTCAATCTCTTCATTGCTCTTGACCGTGCGCTCGTCGAACGGAATGCCGCGCGTGGTGAGCAACGTGCGGGCCGCGCTGCAGGGCGCGCAGTCTTCGCTGGTGTAGAGCGTGACGGGATAGCGCTGTGCCACCTGCCGCAGTTCGTAGGGCAGCCCCGCCGTATTGGCCGGTGAGCTGGCGCCTTGGGACGGCGCTGCCGGTTCGGTGCTGGCGGCGGGCGCGCGGTCCGAGAAAGTGACCTTGCCGTTCTTGTCGACGTTGCGATAGATCGGCTGGGCCATCGCGCCTGCGGCGAGGAGCAGCAGGGCGAGGCCGGTCAGGCGACGCGACGGGAATTTGTAAGACGTCAGATACATGTCCCGAGTATCGCAAGCTTCAGCGCCGCATCAAGCGGGCTGGGCCTCGGCCATGCCCTGGTGTCGCAGCAATGCATCAAGCTGGGGCTCGCGGCCGCGGAAAGCCTTGAACGAATCCATGGCACTGCGGCTGCCGCCGGCCTCCAGGATGGCCTGCCGGTATTTGCGGCCGGTTTCGATGTTCGGCTCGCCATCGGCGCCCACGGTTTCCTCGAAGGCCGCGTAGGCGTCGGCGCTCAGCACCTCGGCCCACTTGTAGCTGTAGTAGCCGGCCGCATAGCCGCCCGAGAAGATGTGGCTGAAAGTATTCGGCGTGCGGCTGAACGGCGGCGAAGGCATCACCGCCACCTCGCTGCGCACCTTGCCCAGCAGCGCCATCACGTCGCCGGTCTTCGCGTCGGCCGCGTGGTACTCGGTGTGCAGCAGCATGTCGAACAGCGAGAACTCGATCTGGCGCAGCGTCTGCAGCCCGCTCTGGAAGTTCTTGGCGGCGGTCATCTTGTCGAAGAGGGCGCGCGGCAGCGGCTCGCCGGTGTCCACGTGCGCCGTCATGTGGCTGAGCACATCCCACTCCCAGCAGAAGTTCTCCATGAACTGGCTCGGGAGCTCCACCGCGTCCCACTCGACGCCGCTGATGCCCGAGACGTCGCGCTCGTTCACCTGCGTGAGCATGTGGTGCAGGCCGTGGCCGAATTCGTGGAAGAGCGTGGTCACGTCGTCGTGCGTGAGGAGCGGCGGCTTGCCGTCCACGCCGCTCGCGAAGTTGCAGACCAGCTGCGCGACCGGCGTCTGCAGCACGCCGTCGTCGGGGCGCAGCCACCGGGCGCGCACGTCGTCCATCCAGGCGCCGCCGCGCTTGGCGGCGCGGGCGGAGGGGTCCAGGTAGAACTGCCCGACCTTCTGGCCGGCACGCTCGATGCGGTAGAACTCCACGCTCGGGTGCCACGTCGGCGCGCTGTCGCGGCGGATCGACACCTCGAACAGCGTCTCGACGATCTTGAAGAGGCCCGCCATCACCTTCGGCGCGGGGAAATACTGCTTCACCTCTTGCTCGCTGAAGGCATAGCGCGCTTCCTTGAGCTTCTCGCCGATATAGCTCCAGTCCCAGGGCTGCGGATCGGTGATGCTCAATTGCTCGGCGGCAAAGGCGCGCAGGTCGGCGAGATCGCGTTCGCCATACGGCTTGGCCTTGGTCGCCAGATCGCGCAGGAACTTGACGACCTGCTCGGGCGATTCGGCCATCTTCGGCACGACCGAGAGTTCGCCGAAATTCTTGTAGCCCAGGAGCTTGGCCTCTTCTTCGCGCAGCGAGAGGATCTCGGTGATCAGCGCGGTGTTGTCGAAGGCCGCGTCGCCGAATTCGCTGGCGCGGGTGACGTAGGCGCGATAGAGCGTTTCGCGCAAGGCGCTGCTCCTGGCGAACTGCATCACCGGCAGGTAGCAGGGCATCTTGAGCGTGAGCTTGTAGCCGTCCTTGCCGTCGGCCTCGGCGGCGGAGCGCGCGGCGCTCACCACGTCTTCGGGCACGCCTTCGAGCTCGCCCAGCTTGGCGTAGTAGGCGAAGGCGTCGGTCGCGTCGAGTGCGTTCTCGCTGAACTTCTGGCTCAGCTCGGCTTGGCGTTCCTGGATGTCGGCGAAGCGCTTCTTGGCGTCGCCCTGCAGTTCGGCGCCGCCCAGCACGAAGTTGCGCACGGCGTTGCGGTGCGCCTGGCGCTGCTCGGCATTGAGCGTGGCGACGTCGATGGCCTTGTACTTGGCGTAGAGCCGCTCGTCGGAGCCCAGGCGCGTCCAGAACGCGGTGACGCGCGGCATCGCCTCGTTGTAGGCGGCGCGCAGTTCGGGCGTGTCGGCCACGGCGTTGAGGTGGCCGACGGCGCCCCAGGCGCGGCTGAAGCGCTCGGAAGCCACGTCCAGCACCTTCGAGATCGCGTTCCAGTCGGCGGGGAATTCGGGCGCCGTCACGGCCTGCAGCGCGGCCTCGGCATCGGCCAGCAGCGTGTCGACCGCAGGCGAGACGTGTTCGGGCTTGATGCGGTCGAACAGCGGGAGATCGGTGAAGTCGAGGAGGGGGTTCGTCATGTGTTTATCTGGCGGCCTTGCGGCTGCAGTTCAAGAGCGTCCGGCCACTCGTTCGGCGGATTCGACGGTGTTGACCATCAGCATCGTGACCGTCATCGGTCCCACGCCGCCCGGCACGGGCGTGATGTGGCTTGCCACCTCGCGAACGCCGGCAAAGTCGACGTCGCCGGCGAGCTTGCCGTCTTCCTTGCGGTTCATGCCCACGTCGATGACGATCGCGCCGGGCTTGACCATGTCGGCCGTCAGCGTGTTGCGGCGGCCCACGGCCGCCACGACCACGTCGGCCTGCCGCGTGTAAAGGCCCAGGTCCGGCGTGCCGCTGTGGCAGACGGTGACGGTGGCGTTCGCCTGCAGCAGCAGCAGGGCCATCGGCTTGCCGACCGTGTTGCTGCGGCCGATCACGACGGCGTGCTTGCCCTTCAGGTCGATGCCGGTGCTCTCGATCAGCTTCATGCAGCCGTAGGGCGTGCAGGGCCGAAAGCCGGGCAGGCCGGTCATGAGTTCGCCTGCCGACAGCACCGAATAGCCGTCGACGTCCTTGCTGGTGGAAATGGCCTCGATGACCTTGTGCGGATCGATGTGCCTGGGCAGCGGCATCTGCACGAGGATGCCGTGGATCGACGCGTCGGCATTGAGTGCGGCGATGCGCGCGAGCAGATCGGCTTCGCTGAGTTCGGCGGGGTAGCGCTCGAGCACCGAGCGCAGGCCGCGTTCTTCGCAGGCCTTGACCTTCTTGCCCACGTAGACCTCGCTGGCCGGGTCGTTGCCGACCAGGATGACGGCAAGGCCCGGGGTGAAGCCGCGTGCGGTGAGTGCTGCGGCGCGGGTGGCGACTTCGGCCAGGAGCTGGCGCGAAAGCGCGGTGCCGTCGATCAGTTGAGCTGTCATCGGTTTCGATCTTCCAATTAAAAACGCCCGCTTGCGCAGGCGTGGGGAGCATTCATTGCTATCGGAGGGACAGCGTCTAGGCCTTGGCCGCGGGGGCCGCCTGTCCGAGCGCGATCTTCAGCAGGTCGGCCACGGTGTTGGCGTTGAGCTTTTCCATGATGTTGGCGCGGTGCGCCTCCACCGTCTTGATACTGATGCCCAGGTCGTCGGCGATCTGCTTGTTCAGGCGGCCGGCGACGATGCGCTCGAGCACCTGCGCCTCGCGGCCGGTGAGCTTGGACAGCAGCGCGTCGCGGCTGGCCGACTGCTGGTGCTGCGTGAAGGCGCCGCGCGCGTGTTCGAGCATGCGCTCGACCAGCGTGACGAGTTCTTCGTCGTTGAAGGGCTTCTGGATGAAATCCATCGCGCCCTTCTTCATGCTGTCCACCGCCATCGGCACGTCGCCGTGGCCGGTGATGACCACGATCGGAAGCGGGGAGCGCCGCTCGATCAGCCGATCCTGCAATTCGAGGCCGGTCATGCCGGCCATGCGGATGTCGACGATCAAACAGGCGACTTCGCGCGGGTCGTATCGGGAGAGAAAGGATTCGGCGGAATCGAAACAGCGGACTCTGTAGTCCTTGCCTTCGAGCAGCCATTGCAGCGAATCGCGTACGGCTTCGTCGTCGTCGACGACATAGACCGTGCCCTTCTTCGGAATCAAACTCATGCAGGTACCTTTGCCTCGTCGCTAGCTACGGAACTGATAGCGTCCAACACCGGAATCCAGAAGGAAAAACGGCATCCGATCACATCCGGGCCATTGTAGATGTTCTCCGCCTGCATCCGGCCGCGGTGCGACTCCACAATCGTGCGACATAAATTCAGCCCGATGCCCATGCCTTCGGGCTTGGTGGAGAAGAAGGCTTCGTACAGCCGGTCCATCACTTCGGGCGAGAGGCCCTTGCCCGTGTCCTGCACCGAGAACTCGATGGCGTTCTGCCCCTCGATGGTCTTGGGCAGCACGCGCAGCTCGACGCTGCGGCGCGCGAGCGGCCGGTCTGCCAGGTCGATGGATTCGGCCGCGTTCTTCAGCAAATTGACCATCACCTGCTCGATCAGGATCGGATCGACCCGCACCACCGGCAGCCGCGCGGCCACGTAGTGGTTCAGGCGCACATTGCGCCGGCGCAGCTCGATGCCCGCGAGCTCGACCGCTTCGCTCACCATGGTGGCCACGTCGGCCGGCGTGCGGTTCGGCTCGCTGCGCTTCACGAAGGAGCGGATGCGCTGGATGATCTGGCCCGCGCGCTGGGCTTGCTTGGAGGTCTTCTCCAGCGCGGCAAGCAGCGCCTCGGTGTCGATCGTCTGCCCCTTGATGCGCGACATCATCCCGTTGCAGTAGTTGGTGATGGCGGTGAGCGGTTGGTTGAGTTCATGCGCGACGCTCGACGCCATCTCGCCCATCGTGATGAGGCGGCTCGCAGCCTGGGCCTTGTCGGCCTGCGCGGCGGCTTGCTCTTCGGCATCGCGGCGCGGCGTGATGTCGGTGGCGATCACGAGCTGCGCGAGGCGCCCGTCCACCCAGGTCAGGTAGCGCGACCGCACTTCGAGCCACTTGCCCAGGTGCGGCACGAAGATCTCGTTGTTGGCGGCTTGCGCGGCGGTGAGCGTGTCGATCGGCAGACCGGCGTACGGGTCCACGTCGTCCAGGCCCTCGTCGTGCGCGTTCGATGCCGGCACGCCGGCCTGCGCCACCATGCCCAGGTGGCCCACGGTGTCCGAGCCGAACCAGAGGCGATACAGCTTGTTCGCGAACAGCAGCTCTTCGCTGCCGATGGGAGCGACCGACACCGCAGCGTCGAGCGCTTCGAGCACTGTAGTGAAGCGCTCGTAAGAGGCCGACAGCTGCTCGCGGATGCGCGTCGGCTCGGTGATGTCGGTCATCGACGTCATCCAGCCGGTCTGGTGGCCGCGCGCGTCGATCAGCGGAGAGACGTAGAGCCGCGCGTTGAACACGCTGCCGTTCTTGCGCTTCACGCGCACCTGGAAGCCGCCGGGGAGAGCCCGGCCGTGCAGCTCTTCTTCGAGCCGCTCGTTCATCACTTCGCGGTCGGATTCGAGCCAGTAGGGGAAGGGCGGCGACTGGCCGACCAGTTCGGCTTCGCTCCAGCCGGTCATCGCGCAGAACGCGGCGTTCACGTAAGTGATGCGGCCCTGCAGGTCGAGCACGCGCATGCCGGTCAGCATGGAGTTTTCCATCGCGCGGCGGAAGTTGGTTTCGGCGACCAGCCGCTGCTGCGCCTGCAGGCGCCGGCGCGTGTGGCGCCAGGTGCCGATCAGCATCCAGCTGGTGAGAACGCTGAGCGCGCAGACCAGCCAGAAGAGGCCGTTGCCCACCACGCCCTGCGAGGTGCGGTAGGCCTGCGCGCGCAGCAGCAGCGCATTGCCGACGGGCGACACGGGCACTTCGTATTCGTTGGTTCGCTCGGACCACGGCAGCAGCCGCGTGCCGCTGTCCTTCAGGTTGGCCGTGTTGCCGGCGATGACGTTGCCCTTCGCGTCCAGCAGCGAGACCGCGTAGCGCGCCTGCACCTCGGAGGGCATGCCGTAGCGCAGCAGCCCGTCGACCGAGAACTCGCCGAGCACCACGCCCGCGAACAGGCCCTGGTCGAAGAGGGGGATGTGCAACTGCAGCATCGCGGCCGGATCGCCGCCGGCCACCGGCTGCGAATACACCGGCTGGCGCAGCTCGCGCGCCAGCGCGTAGTTGCTCTCGATGTCGCCAGGCCGCAGCACGTCGCCGATCAGGTGCTGCTGCGCGGGGTGCACGCTGGGCGCGGCATAGCCGGCCTTGAAGCGGCGGCGGTCGTCGATCCAGGTGATGGTCTGCAGCTCGGGGAACTGGCTCACGAGCGATTCGGCGCGGCTCGTGAACTCGGTCGGGTCGATCTCGCGGTTGGAGGCATCGCGCGCGATGCGCATCAGTTGCTCCTGGCGCTCCAGGAGGCGCAGGCGCATGCGCTGCTGCGCGTATTCGACGTCGCGGCGCACCGACTCCTGCTCGCGCTCGACCTCCTCGGTGCGCAGGTACCAGAAGGCGGAAACGATGGCGGCGAGGAACAGCAGCACCGCGGCCATCGGCGCCAGCATGGCGACCGCGTCCTGCAGCACGGGCGTTTGCCGACGCCACCAGCGGCGCCACCAGGACAGCGGCGAGGCATTCACGGCACTGCGGGCAACCGCCAGCGGAGAGGAAAAAGGCATCGCGCGAGTTTAGGGGATGCCCCTCGGAAAACGTCGGAAAAGCGCCAGTGTCATTGATCCCTTCGCGGTCGGGTCCTGTCAGGAAAAGTCACAAAAATATCACATTAAGAAATCGTCATGCGCCATTTGAAATAACAGGATTTCTATGCGAAACTCGCCCGCGTTTATTGCAGAGCGCACTAAATTACAGCCACAGCCCTAAAAGGAGAGACAAGCATGTCGGCAAATCCCGAGAACCTGTTCGGCTCGGCCGCAAACGATGCGGACGCCCAGGAGACCCGTGAATGGATGGATGCACTGTCTTCCGTCATCCAGAGCGAGGGTCCCGAGCGGGCCCACTTCCTTCTCGAGCAGCTGCTCGAACATGCCCGGCAGCACAGCATCGACAAGCCGTTCTCCGCCAACACCGCCTACGTCAACACCATCGAGCCCGACCAGGAAGAGCGCTGCCCCGGCAACCTGGAGATCGAAGAGCGCCTGCGCGCCTACATGCGCTGGAACGCGATGGCGATGGTGGTCAAGGCCAACCGCCACCACCCCGCCGAAGGCGGCGACCTCGGCGGCCACATCGGCTCCTTCGCCTCGCTGGCCAACATGTTCGGCGCCGGCTTCAACCACTTCTGGCACGCCGAGAGCGAGAACCACGGCGGCGACTGCCTCTACATCCAGGGCCACGTCTCCCCCGGCATCTATGCCCGCGCGTACCTCGAAGGCCGCCTGACCGAAGAGCAACTGCTCAACTTCCGCCAGGAAGTGGACGGCAAGGGCCTCTCCAGCTACCCGCATCCCAAGCTGATGCCCGAGTTCTGGCAGTTCCCCACGGTGTCGATGGGCCTCGGCCCGCTCATGGCCATCTACCAGGCGCGCTTTCTCAAGTACCTGCACGCCCGCGGCATCGCCAACACCGAGAACCGCAAGGTCTGGGTGTTCTGCGGCGACGGCGAAATGGACGAAGTCGAATCGATGGGCGCCATCGGCCTCGCAGCGCGCGAAGGCCTCGACAACCTGGTCTTCGTCATCAACTGCAACCTGCAGCGCCTGGATGGCCCGGTGCGCGGCAACGGCAAGATCATCCAGGAGCTGGAAGGCGAATTCCGCGGCTCCGGCTGGAACGTCATCAAGCTGATCTGGGGCAGCGGCTGGGACCAGCTGATCGCCCGCGACAAGGAAGGGGCCCTGCGCAAGATCATGATGGAGACGAACGACGGCGACTACCAGTCGTTCAAGGCCAACGACGGCGCCTACGTTCGCAAGCATTTCTTCGGCCGCGACCCGCGCACGCTGGAGATGGTCGCCAAGATGAGCGACGACGACATCTGGCAGCTGCGCCGCGGCGGCCACGACTCGCAGAAGGTCTACGCGGCCTTCGACGCGGCCGTCAAGCACAAGGGCCAGCCCACGGTGCTCCTGATCAAGACGGTCAAGGGCTTCGGCATGGGCAAGATCGGCGAGGGCAAGAACAACGTCCACCAGACCAAGAAGCTGAG
Source organism: Variovorax sp. AC194 (assembly GCF_979257995.1). Taxonomy (NCBI): domain Bacteria; kingdom Pseudomonadati; phylum Pseudomonadota; class Betaproteobacteria; order Burkholderiales; family Comamonadaceae; genus Variovorax; species Variovorax sp. AC194. The sequence continues at coordinate 3,000,084 of NZ_OZ409823.1, forward strand.
CGACGAGGACATCATGGCCTTCCGCGATCGCTTCAACATCCCGATCCCGGACAGCCAGATCGCCGACCTGCCGTTCTACAAGCCGGCCGACGACACCCCGGAAATGAAGTACCTGCACGAGCGCCGCAAGGCCCTCGGTGGCTATCTGCCGCACCGCCGCACCAAGGCCGACGAGAGCTTCACGGTGCCCTCGCTGGAAACCTTCAAGTCGGTGATGGAGCCCACGGCCGAAGGCCGCGAGATCTCCACGACGCAGGCCTACGTGCGCTTCCTCACGCAGCTCCTGCGCGACAAGGCGCTCGGCCCGCGCGTGGTGCCCATCCTGGTGGACGAGGCCCGCACCTTCGGCATGGAAGGGTTGTTCCGCCAGATCGGCATCTACAACCCCGCAGGCCAGCAGTACACCCCGGTCGATAAAGACCAGGTCATGTACTACAAGGAAGACAAAGCCGGCCAGATCCTGCAGGAAGGCATCAACGAGGCCGGCGGCATGTCCAGCTGGATCGCCGCGGCCACCTCGTACAGCACGAACAACCGCATCATGGTGCCGTTCTACGTGTACTACTCGATGTTCGGCTTCCAGCGCATCGGCGACCTGGCCTGGGCGGCCGGCGACATGCAGGCCCGCGGCTTCCTGCTGGGCGGCACGTCGGGGCGCACCACGCTGAACGGCGAAGGCCTGCAGCACGAAGACGGCCACAGTCACATCCTGGCCAACACCATCCCGAACTGCGTGAGCTACGACCCGACCTTCGCGCACGAAGTGGGCGTGATCCTGCACCATGGCTTGAAGCGCATGGTCGAGAAGCAGGACAACGTCTACTACTACCTGACGCTGCTGAACGAGAACTACGCGATGCCAGGCCTGCAGCCCGGCACCGAAGAGCAGATCATCAAGGGCATGTACCTGTCCAGGCAGGGCCCGGTGGTCAAGGCCGCCAAGGGCAGCAAGGAAGCGCCGACCGTGCAACTGCTGGGCAGCGGCACCATCCTGCGCGAGAGCTTCGCGGCGCAGGAACTGCTCGAGAAGGACTGGGGAGTATCGGCTTCCGTGTGGAGCTGCCCGAGCTTCAACGAGCTCACCCGCGACGGCCAGGACGCCGACCGCTGGAACCTGCTGCACCCCGACCAGACCCCGCGCGTGCCCTTCGTGGCCGAGCAACTCGCGCCCACGACCGGTCCGGTGGTGGCCTCGACCGACTACATGAAGGCCTATGCGGAGCAGATCCGCCCCTTCATCCCGAAGGGCCGCACCTACAAGGTGCTGGGCACCGACGGCTTCGGGCGCAGCGACTTCCGCAACAAGCTGCGTGAACACTTCGAGATCAATCGTCACTACATCGTGGTGGCCGCGCTCAAGGCGCTGAGCGAAGATGGCGCCGTGCCGGTGGCCAAGGTGGTGGAAGCGATCAAGAAGTACGGCATCAATGTCGACAAGGTCAACCCGCTCTACGCTTGAACATCAACAACCAACGAACGAACGGCGCCTCGCGGCGGGAGACAACGATATGGCAGCAGTGGAAGTGAAGGTGCCGGACATCGGCGATTTCGATGAAGTCGCGGTGATCGAGGTGCTCGTGAAGGTGGGCGACACGGTCAAGGCCGAGCAGTCGCTCATCACGGTGGAATCTGACAAGGCGTCGATGGAGATTCCTTCGTCGACCGCCGGTGTGGTCAAGGAAATCAAGGTCGAGGTCGGCGGCAAGGTGAAGGAGGGCTCGGTGGTGCTCGTGCTGGAGGCCGAAGGTGCCGCCGCCGCACCGGCGCCCGCGCCTGCTGCAGCGCCGGCTCCTGCGGCAGCCGCTCCTGCGCCTGCAGCCGCGGCGCCCGCACCGGCTGCTGCACCTGCAGCAGCCTCCGGCCCGGTCGAGATCAAGGTGCCGGACATCGGCGACTTCAAGGACGTCGCGGTCATCGAGCTTCTGGTCAAGCCCGGCGACACGATCGCGGCCGACCAGTCGCTGATCACGGTGGAGTCGGACAAGGCCTCGATGGAGATTCCGTCGTCCGGCGCCGGTGTGCTGAAGGAACTCAAGGTCAAGGTCGGCGACACGGTCAACATCGGTGACCTGATCGCGATCCTGGAAGGTTCGGCCGGTGCGGCGCCCGCGCCAGCTCAAGCTGCGGCGGCAGCCCCGGCCGCGGCAACCGCCAGCGCACCCGCGCCGGCCGCTGCTTCGCCGGCCCCGGCTGCAAGCCCGGCAGCCGTCGCTGCGCCGCACGATCCCACCACGGCGCCCAGCGCCAGCCTGCCGCACGCCTCGCCCTCGGTGCGCAAGTTCGCCCGCGAACTCGGTGTGCCGCTCGAAGAGGTCAAGGGCTCCGGTCCCAAGGGCCGCATCACGCAGGAAGACGTCCAGGGCTTCACCAAGGCCGTGATGAGCGGCCAGGCCAGCACCAAGGCCTCGGCGGCCAAGGCGCCGGCCGGTGGCGGCAGCGCGGATGGCGCGGCGCTGGGCCTCATCCCGTGGCCCAAGGTCGACTTCGCCAAGTTCGGCGCGGTCGAGCGCAAGGACCTCTCGCGCATCAAGAAGCTCAGCGGCGCGAACCTGCACCGCAACTGGGTGATGATCCCGCACGTCACCAACCACGACGAAGCCGACATCACCGAGCTCGAAGCCTTCCGCGTCTCCACCAACAAGGAGAACGAGAAGTCGGGCGTGAAGGTCACGATGCTGGCCTTCGTGATCAAGGCGGTGGTCGCGGCGCTGAAGAAATTCCCCGACTTCAACGCGAGCCTGGATGGCGACCAGCTCGTCTACAAGCAGTACTTCAACATCGGCTTCGCGGCGGACACGCCCAACGGGCTCGTGGTGCCGGTGCTCAAGGACGCCGACAAGAAGGGCATCCTGCAGATCAGCGCCGAGATGGGCGAGCTCGCCAAGAAGGCGCGCGACGGCAAGCTCGGCTCGGCCGACATGCAGGGCGGGTGCTTCTCGATCAGCTCGCTCGGCGGCATCGGCGGTACGCACTTCACGCCCATCATCAACGCCCCCGAAGTGGCCATCCTCGGCCTCTCCAAGGGCCAGATGAAGCCGGTGTGGGACGGCAAGCAGTTCGTGCCGCGTCTCACGCTGCCGCTGTCGCTGTCGTATGACCACCGCGTGATCGACGGGGCCCTGGCTGCGCGCTTCAACGCCTACCTGGGCCAGGTGCTCGCGGACTACCGTCGAATCCTGCTATGACCACGGTAGTGGCCGTCCGCAAGGGCGGCCAGGTCACGATGGCAGCGGATTCTCTGGTGACCTTCGGCGACACGCGGCTCTCGCACCGCGCCGAGGCGAACCAGAAGATCTTCACCGTCGAGGACGCGGCGGGCACGAGCCTGTTCGCCATGGCCGGCGCCGCGGCGCACTTCCTGGTGCTGCAGCACGCGCTGGCCGCGCAGGAGCGCGAGAAGCTCCTGTTCGGCAGCAAGCACGAGATCTTCCGCACCTTCACGATGCTGCATCCGGTGCTCAAGGACTCGTTCTTCATGCAGACCAAGGAAGACGACCACGAGCCCTACGAGTCGAGCCAGTTCACGATGCTGATGGCCAACCAGAGCGGCATCTACGGCATCTACAGCTACCGCGAGGTGTTCGAGTTCAAGGAGTTCTGGGCCATCGGCTCGGGACGCAGCTTTGCGCTGGGCGCCATGCACGCGGCCTATGGCATCAAGTCGCGCACCTCACGCGACGTGGCGGAGGCGGGGATCGCCGCCGCCTGCGAATTCGATCGCAATTCGGCCCCACCGGTCGACGTTCTCACACTCAAACTGAAAGTGTCCAAATGAGCGAACAACAAATCAAGGTGCCCGACATCGGCGACTTCGACGAAGTCGCGGTGATCGAGGTGCTGGTCAATGTCGGAGACACGGTCAAGGCCGAGCAGTCGCTGATCACGGTCGAATCGGACAAGGCCTCGATGGAAATCCCGTCGTCCGCCGCCGGCGTGGTGAAGGCCATTGCCGTGAAGGTGGGCGACAAGGTCAAGCAAGGCTCGGTCGTGCTGACGCTGGAAGTGGGAGGTGCCGCGGCTGCTTCACCGGCTGCCGCAGCGCCTGCGCCTGCCGCAGCGGCTCCTGCGCCCAAGGCTGCTGCGCCGGCCCCCGCGCCGGCGCCGGCCGCAGCGCCCGTCGCGTCCACCTACGGCGGCAAGGTCGATGTCGAGTGCGACGTGATCGTGCTCGGTGCCGGTCCCGGCGGCTATTCCGCCGCCTTCCGCGCGGCCGACCTGGGCCTGAAGGTCGTGCTGATCGAGCGCTATGCCACCCTCGGCGGCGTGTGCCTGAACGTCGGCTGCATCCCCTCGAAGGCGCTTTTGCACGTGGCTTCGGTCATGGACGAGGTCAAGCATTTTGCCGAACTGGGCGTGAGCTTTGCCGCGCCCACGGTCGATCGCGCCAAGCTGCTCGGCCACAAGAACAAGGTGGTGGGCAAGCTCACCGGCGGCCTCACGGCCATGGCCAAGATGCGTAAGGTGACGGTGCTGCGCGGCGTGGGCAACTTCATCGATCCGTACCACCTGGAAGTCGAAGAGACCTCCGGAACCAGCTGGGACACCACCGGCAAGAAGCAGACTGTCAAGTTCCGCAACGCGATCATCGCGGCCGGCTCTCAGTCGGTCAGCCTGCCGTTCATGCCCAAGGGCGATCCACGCATCGTGGATTCCACCGGCGCGCTCGAAATGGGCACCGATCCCAAGCGCATGCTCGTCTTGGGCGGCGGCATCATCGGCCTCGAAATGGGCACGGTGTATTCCACGCTGGGCGCGCGGCTGGACGTTGTCGAAATGCTCGACGGCCTCATGCAGGGCGCCGACCGCGACCTCGTCAAAGTCTGGCAGAAGATGAACGCGCCGCGCTTCGACAACATCATGTTGAAGACCAAGACGGTCGGCGCCGAGGCCACGAAGGAGGGCATCAAGATCACCTTCGAGGGCGAGAACGCACCCAAGGAGCCGCAGGTGTACGACCTCGTGCTGCAGGCCGTGGGCCGCAGCCCCAACGGCAAGAAGATCGGTGCAGAGAAGGCCGGCGTCACGGTGAGCGACCGCGGGTTCATTCTGGTCGACATCCAGATGCGCACCAACGTGCCGCACATCTTCGCCATCGGCGACATCGTGGGCCAGCCCATGCTGGCGCACAAGGCGGTGCACGAGGCGCACGTGGCGGCCGAGGTGATCGCCGGCGAGCAGAAGGGCTACAAGGAGCTCTCCAGCGCCGCCTTCAATGCCCGCGTGATCCCCAGCGTGGCCTACACCGACCCTGAGGTGGCGTGGGTCGGCCTCACCGAAGACCAGGCCAAGGCCGAAGGCATCAAGGTCAAGAAGGGCCACTTCCCGTGGACCGCATCGGGCCGCGCCATCGCCAACGGCCGGGACGAAGGCTTCACCAAGCTGCTGTTCGATGCCGAGACGCACCGCATCCTGGGCGGCGGCATCGTCGGCACGCATGCGGGCGACATGATCGGCGAGATCGCGCTGGCCATCGAGATGGGCGCGGACGAGATCGACATCGGCAAGACCATCCACCCGCACCCGACGCTGGGCGAAAGCATCGGCATGGCGGCGGAAGTGGCGCACGGCACCTGCACCGACCTGCCGCCGGTGAAGAAGGCCGCCTGATAGCTCGGTAGAGGCAGAGGCGCTATCGGCGCCCATAAAAAAATCCCGCCTCGGCGGGATTTTTTTCGTCCTGATCCTTGAGGGATCGGAGGGTGGATCAGTCGCCGGTGCGGGCGTTGGCTGCGGCGGCCTTGATCTCTTCGGTCGGTGCGCCGCCGAGCACGCGGCGGGCGCCGTCGAAGCGGCGCTGCCAGTAGCTGCCGTTCATGTCTTCGACACGAACCTGGGCGCCCGAGCGGGGGGAGTGGATGAACTTGCCTTCGCCGACGTAGATGCCGACATGGCTGAAGGCGCGGCGCATGGTGTTGAAGAACACGAGGTCGCCGGGCTTGAGCTGGCTGCGGTCGATCTTCTCGGTGGCGGCGGCTTGCTCTTCGGCGCGGCGGGGGAGCATGTGGCCGACGGTCTGGTTGTACATCGCGCGGACGAAGCCGCTGCAATCGAAACCGGATTCCGCCGTGTTGCCGCCGCGGCGGTAAGGAACGCCCAGGAAACCGATGGCGGTGACCACCAGGTCGGAAGTTCGTTCGGTGACGGTTTGACGGACCTGCTTGAGTTGCCCGATCAGACCCTTGTCTGCGAGCAAGCCGGCCAGTTCGTCATCGGTTCGGTCCTGTGAAGGGGCTGCATGGACAGCGACGGCAAACAGGAGGGACGCGGGTAGGACGAAAAAACGCATGGCGCGTAGGATATTGATGACGCGCAGTTATGTCAATTTAAACTGAATTAGCGAATGTGTCTGCAAATCATTGATCTGCTTGAATTTTTCCGATTCGGCCGAATAAAAAATGTAACGGTGGACCTTTATGTTCCATAAGTGGTTCGTTTCAAATGGGCCTTCAGGCCCGAAGTGAACTGTCCGGTGGGGTGGATGCTGACGCTATTTCTCGCCAAGATGACGCCAACTACCCGGAAAAAACATGAACTTTCGGATTAACTTGGCCATTCGCCTTGCCCGCCGCGCCGTTTTCATCGCCGTGCTCGGAGTTGGCGGATTGTCTTTCGCCCAAGGGCGCCCCGAAACGGTGGCGACCGGCTTCGAGAACCCATGGGGCGTGAGTTTTCTGCCGGGCGGCCGCTACATCGTCACCGAGCGCCCGGGCCGCATGCGGCTGATCGGCGCAGACGGCAAGATCGGCGCCCCCATCGCCGGCCTGCCCGCCATCGCCGCGGGCGGCCAGGGCGGTTTACTCGACGTGCTGGCCGACTCGGCCTTCGAAAAGAATCGCACGCTTTACTTCTGTTTCTCCGAGCCCGAAGCCGGCGGCTCCGGCAACAGCACCGCGCTGGCGAGCACGCAGCTGTCGGCCGATGGCGCCCGGCTCGAGAACCTGAAGATCATCTTCAGCCAGAAACCCAAGGTGGCGAGCCGCTCGCATTTCGGCTGCCGCATCGTCGAGGCGCGCGACGGCACGCTGTTCCTCACGCTGGGCGACCGCTTCAGCCGCAAGGAAGACGCGCAGAAGCTCGACAACCACCATGGCAAGGTCGTGCGCATCAGCAAGGACGGCTCCGTGCCGAAGGACAACCCGTTCGTCGGCAAGCCGGGCGCGTTGCCCGAGATCTGGAGCTACGGCCATCGCAACGGGCAGGGCGCCACGCTCGCGCCCGACGGTCGCTTCTGGATGACCGAGCACGGCCCGCAGGGCGGCGACGAAATCAACATCCCGCAGGCTGGCCGCAACTACGGCTGGCCGGTGATCACCTACGGCGAGAACTACGGCGGCGGCAAGATCGGCGACGGCATCACGGCCAAGGACGGCATGGAGCAGCCGCTGCATTACTGGGTGCCGTCGATCGCGCCGTCGGGCATGGCGTTCCTCACGAGCGACCGCTATGGCGCGGCGTGGAAGGGCAACCTCTTCGTGGGCTCGCTGAAGTTTGGCTACCTCGACCGCATCGAACTGAAGGACGGCAAGGTGGTCGCCGAGCACAAGCTGCTGACCGACAGCCGGGCGCGCATTCGCGACGTGAAGCAGGGGCCGGACGGTTTGCTCTACGTGCTGACCGACGAGTCCGACGGCAAGCTGCTGCGCCTGCGGCCGAACTGAGCGCCCGAACTGAACGCGCGAGTCAGCCGGGGCAGCCCGGCAGGGGCAGCGTCGGCAGCATGCGGCGCCAGAGCCGCGTCCATTCAGGCCAATCGTGGCCGCCTTCCGTCGTGAAGACACGGTCCGGCGGCAACGCGGCGGCGAGCAGCCGGTGGCTGAATGCAAAGCGGTCGTCGACCGCGTAGCCAAGATAGAGCGGCGGCCGCGCGCCGAAGGTGGCGGCGGCGCCGACGTAGCCGCGCAGCCATTGCCAGAGCTGCGTTTCGTTCGGCGTGCGTGGATCGCTGCCGGGTGGATCGCTCAACGGGCCGGTCCAGCGGGCGATGCCGCCGGCATTGGCGATGTCGGTGCTGAGGCCGCGTTCGCCGAGATAGGGCGCAAGGGTGACGAGGCCCGCGAGCTCGCCGGGGTGCGTCTGCGCATAGAGCAGTCCGCCGAAGCCGCCGACCGAGATGCCGACGATCCAGATCGACTTGTAGCCCTGGCTGCGCGCTGGCGCCATCACGTCCTGGCTCAATCGCTCGAGGATGGTCTTGCTGTTGTAGTAACCGAGGTGAGCGTCGACGCGCATCACGTCCACCGCGAGCCGGTTGTCGCTCAGGGCGCTGACGAAGCCTTCGCGCACGAACTCGTCGGGGTGCGAGTACGCGCCGGGCAGCATGACGACGAGCGTATCGGCGTTCGGCGTGCAGGCGCTCTTTTCGAGCGTGGTCTCCAGCGGCACCTTGGCCGTGCGCAGGCCGCCGCAGCCGGTGGCCAGGAGGGCCGCACAAAGCGCCGAGAGAATTCGCATCCGCCGGAGTCTAGGCGCGCTCGGCGCTCTCGTTGCGCCGCGAGGCCGGCAGGTCGACCATCACCGGCTGGCCGGGCGTGGTGCAGCCGGTGTCGCAGCATTTGCCGGGCTGGCGGTTCTTCGTGATGGCGCGTGCCGGGTCGTGTGGCGCCGCGGCCGGCGATCCGTCCGCCGCGATGCCGCGTTCCAGGATGCGCTCGACCAACTCGACCTTGGAGCCGACCGGGTAGTTGCGCCAGATCTCCTGCTTCATCGCCGCCGGCGAGCCGCCGCCGTGCAGGCTGATCACGCTGTACCAGCCGCCCTGGTAGCCGGCCGTCAGGTCTTCGATGAAGCGGGCCGTCTCGATCCGCTGCTCGTAGGGAATCGCCGGGTTGGCGCGCAGCACGTCCGACAGGCGCGCGGCGGTCTCGGGGTTGTGGTCTTCGTCGGGGCCGGGCAGCGTGACGATCAGGCCGCCGCTCACGTAGTGCGCGATGCGGTGCATGTCGTAGATCTTTGTCGCGAGCAACAGCTTGCCGATGTTGCTGAACACCGGGTCGGGCATGAAGACCTCGCAGTGTTCATCGGCCTTGCCGTAGACGCTGGCCGCCACGCCGCAGGCGAAGAAACTCTCGGTGATGGTGATGAGCTCGACCATCTGCTCGCGCAGGTGGCTTTCCTTGCCGGGGTCGAAGCCGTTGGCCTCGCACATCAGTGCGCCGGCGCCGATCAAGAGGTCGCCGAAACCCGCGCGCGCGCCGATGCAGCTGTGGCGGTGGTGGGTGGCGTAGCTGTAGGTGAGGTGGCCCGAGTGTTCCCATTCGCCGGCGTAGAACACGCGCTCCCACGGCACGAACACGCGGTCGAACATGCACACGCCGGTGCTCTGGCCGTACTTGCGGCTGAAGAGGGCGTCGCCGTGCTCGAACTTCTCGCCGGGGCGGCCGGCAGGGCGCGCGACGATGGTGAGGCCGGGCGCGTCCAGCGGCACGGCGCAGCAGACGGCGAAGTCGGCGTCTTCCCGGCCCATGTTGCGGCAGGGCATGACCAGCAGTTCATGCACATAGGGCGCACCGGTCACGATCGCCTTGGTGCCCGAGATCACGATGCCGCGCGCATTGCGCTCGACCACGTGCAGGTAGCTGTCGACATTCGCCTGCTCGTGCGGCCGGCGGCTGCGGTCGCCCTTGGCGTCGGTCATGGCGACGCCCAGCGTCAGGTCCTGGTCCTGCACGCGGTGCAGGTACTCGCGAAAGCGCGCGGTGTGCTCGGTGCTGCCGCGCGCGTCGTCGATGCGGGCCGACACCTGGGCGATGGCGTTGAGCGCATCGTGCGTGAGGTAACGCTGGGCGCAGCCGGTTTCCTGGCAGACCAGCCGCACGGCCTCCAGCTTGTTGAGCAGGTCGCCCGAACTGGTGTTGATGTGCGAGAGCCGGTTCACCCGCTTGCCGCTGGTGCGCTGCACGGCGGTCATCAGGGGCTCGTACTGGGTCTTCAGCGCGTAGTCGTAGGTGAGGGCGATGGCATTGATGCCGGGCTGGAAGGCGGCTTCGTCGGCCACGCTGTCGACGCGGCGGCCGTCCACGAACACGTTGGGGCTGTAGCGGCGCAGCGATTCGCGGAAGTCGGCGCCGGACATGAGGGCGGCGGGGAGCGGTGCGTTCATCTTTTTTGTCTCCGGATTTTGATCGTCGGCGCAAATATTTGAACACTGTTCATTTTTTATATCAACGTTGAAAAATATGAACCGGTGCGCAATCCGAGGCTTATAGTGCCGCCCATGCACGCCAAGCTCCAACGCCGCCAGACCCTCACCGACGCCCGCCGGGCCCTGGTGCTCGACGCGGCCCGCACGGTGTTTTCGGAAGCGGGGATCGAGGGCGCGAGCATCCGCGAGATCGCGAAAAAGGCCGGCTACACGCCGGGCGCCATCTACTCGTACTTCGAGAGCAAGGAGGCGATCTACGCCGCGCTGCTCGACGAATCGCTGCTGCGCCTGCAGGCCGCAGTGGCCGAGGCGAAGGTGTCCAGGTCCCGGCCGGACAAGACCCTGGCCGCCAAGGCGCAGGCGTGGTTCGACTTCTACGCGGCGAACCCGCGCGACCTGGACCTCGGCTTCTACCTCGTGCACGGCATGCGCCCCCGCGGCCTGACCAGCGAGCTGGACCACGAACTGAACGACCGCCTCTACGACGCGCTGCGCCCCTGCGAAGACGCGCTGCTGGCCATGGGCCTGGACGCAGCGCTGGCGCTGCAGGAAAACACGGCCCTCTTCGCGCACGGCGTCGGCCTGCTGCTGATGCAGCACACCGGGCGCATCCGCATGTTCCGGCAGTCGGCCGATGCGCTGTTCAAGACCTACCTGGCGCAACTGACCCAGCGATCCGCCGCTCCGGCGACGAACGAAGACACCGCCGCGCCCGCCGAGGCGGGCCAACCGGATCTTTTCGGTGGTACGGTTCAGCCCCATCCAACCGATACCTGAAAGACCCCGTTCATGCTGCTCGACGCCTCGCTCTCCCAACTCGTTCTGGTCGACTACCAGGCGCGGCTGATGCCGGCGATCTTCGAGAGCGAAGCGGTCGCGCAGAACGCGGTGCGGCTGGGCAAGCTGGCGCGGCTGTTCGAGGTGCCGGTGTTCGGCACCGAGCACAACCCCTCCAAGCTGGGCGAGAACATGCCCGACATCCGCGCGCTGTGCCAGCGCACCCTGCCCAAGATGCATTTCAGCGGCGTGGAAGAGGGCCTGGGCGAATGGCTGCGCGTGCCGGCCAAGGCGCCGCAGGGCAATGCCCGCAGCCTCCCCAAGCACCTGCAGAAGCCCGCCGCCGCGGCCGAGGAGCGCAACACCATCGTGATCGCCGGCTGCGAAGCCCATGTCTGCCTGCTGCAGACGGCGCTCGACCTGCTCGAAGACGAGTTCGAAGTCTGGGTGGTCACCGATGCCTGCGGCTCGCGCACCGAGCGCAACCGCGATGCCGCGTTCGACCGGCTGGCCGGCGCCGGCGCCGAGCTCGTGACGACCGAGATGGTTGCCTTCGAGTGGCTGCGCACCGCGGAACATCCCGCATTTCCTGAAGTGCTCGCGCTGGTCCGATAGCCCGATAGCCCGACAGCTAAGTAGCGGCCTGCCGGGCAGGGCTCGGCCGGATTGTTCCGGCCGTCAGCTTGCTGCAAGATCGATCTCCATAATTATGAATTCAGTTTTGGCGAGGCTGCCGGAACCGGACCCATAACAGGAGACAAACCGAGATGAGCCGCTACGAAGAGTTCTACCGCCAGTCCGTCGACGCGCCCGAGGCCTTCTGGGCCGAGCAGGCGAAGCTGATCGACTGGCAGGCCCCCGCCACGCAGATCCTCGATGCCAGCCAGCCGCCGTTCGCGCGCTGGTTCGTGGGCGGCACCACCAACCTGTGCCACAACGCGGTCGACCGGCACCTGGCCGCGCGCGGCGACCAGCCGGCGCTGATCTTCGTTTCCACCGAAACCGGCGTGGAGAAGAGCTACAGCTTCCACGAACTGCACGCCGAGGTGCAGCGCACCGCCGCCAGCCTGGTCGAACTGGGCGTGGGGAAGGGCGACCGCGTGCTGATCTACATGCCGATGATTCCCGAAGCCGCCTTCGCGATGCTGGCCTGCGCGCGCATCGGCGCGATCCATTGCGTGGTGTTCGGCGGCTTCGCGAGCGGCTCGCTGGCCACGCGCATCGAGGACGCCGAGCCCAAGGTCGTCGTGAGCGCCGATGCGGGCTCGCGCGGCGGCAAGGTCATCGCGTACAAGCCGTTGCTGGACGAAGCGATCCGCCTGTCGACGTACAAGCCGGCCGCCGTGCTGCTCACCGACCGCGGCCTCGCGCCCATGGACCTGACCGCCGGTCGCGACCACCTGGCCAGCGAGCTGCGCCAGAAGCACATCGATGCCCAGGTGCCCTGCACATGGCTCGCCTCGACCGACATCAGCTACACGATCTACACGAGCGGCACCACCGGCAAACCCAAGGGCGTGCAGCGCGACGTGGGCGGCTACGCCGTGGCGCTGGCCGCGAGCATGAAGCACATCTTCGACGGCCGGCCCGGCGAAACGTATTTCTCCACCAGCGACATCGGCTGGGTCGTGGGCCACAGCTACATCGTGTACGGCCCGCTGATCGCGGGCATGGCGACGATCATGTACGAGGGCCTGCCCACCCAGGGCATCGACCAGCAGCCCGACGGCGGCATCTGGTGGCGCCTGGTCGAGAAGTACAAGGTGACCGTGATGTTCAGCGCGCCCACCGCGGTGCGCGTGCTCAAGAAGCAGGACCCGGCGCTGCTGAAGAAGTACGACCTCTCGACCCTGCGCGCGCTGTTCCTGGCGGGCGAGCCGCTGGATGAGCCGACGGCGCGCTGGATCAGCGAGGGCCTGGGGGTGCCGATCATCGACAACTACTGGCAGACCGAATCGGGCTGGCCGATGATCACCATCGCCAACGGCGTGGAGGCCAAGCCGAGCAAGTTCGGCAGCCCGGGCATCCCGATGTACGGCTACCGCATCAAGATCCTGCATGAATCGACGGGCGAGGAACTGACAGCGCCGAACGAGAAGGGCGTGGTGGTGGTCGAGGGCCCGACGCCGCCCGGCTTCATGCAGACCGTGTGGAAGGACGACAAGCGCTTCGTCGACACCTACTGGAAAAGCGTGCCCGGCAAGATGGTCTATTCGACCTTCGACTGGGGCATCCGCGACGCGGACGGCTATTTCTACATCCTCGGGCGCACCGACGACGTGATCAACGTCGCGGGCCACCGCCTGGGAACGCGCGAGATCGAGGAGAGCATCTCGGGCCACGCCAACGTGGCCGAGGTCGCGGTGGTGGGCGTGGCCGATGCGCTCAAGGGGCAGGTGGCGATGGCCTTCGTCGTGCCGAAGGACGGGCGCGCAGTGACCGACGCCGAAGCGGCGCTGAAGCTCGAGGGCGAGATCATGAAAGTGGTGGCCGACCGCCTCGGCGCACTGGCGCGGCCGGCGCGCGTGCGCTTCGTCTCGGGCCTGCCCAAGACCCGCAGCGGCAAATTGCTGCGCCGCGCCATCCAGGCGGTGTGCGAGGGGCGCGATCCGGGCGACCTGACCACCATCGACGACCCCGCCACGCTGCAGCAGATCAAACAGTTACTCGATAGAGGCTGATATCTCCCCGATGGGGGTTGCGGACCCCCATGCCGGCGTCATATGGTTGACGTGGCACAATGCCAAGGTACTCAGGCCCTTCCCCAGCCACAGTCGCATCCGCCAATCGGTTCAGCCGTGTCGCGGAAGGTTTCTTAACCAGCTAGTGCTTCCTTCAGGGAAGCGAAGGTCAGCGGATCATGAGCGATTCCTCTACGCCCACGGCGTACACCGCCTATCAAGGCAACACCTACCTCTTCGGCGGCAATGCGCCCTATGTCGAGGAGATGTACGAAAACTACCTCTCCAACCCCGGCAGCGTTCCCGACAACTGGCGTTCGTACTTCGACGCCCTGCAGAACGTGCCCGCGGCCGACGGCACCAACACCCGCGACGTCCCGCACCTGCCGGTCGTCAACGCTTTTGCCGAGCGCGCCAAGCAGGGCACGACCAAGGTCGTGCAGGCCAGCGGCGCCGACTCCGAACTCGGCCGCAAGCGCACCGCCGTCCAGCAGCTGATCGCCGCCTACCGCAACGTCGGCGCACGCTGGGCCGACCTGGATCCCCTGAAGCGCGCCGAGCGCCCGGCCATTCCGGAACTCGAGCCCTCGTTCTACGGCTTCACCGATGCCGACCTGGAGACGGTGTTCAACACCAGCAACACCTTCTTCGGCAAGGAGACCATGTCGCTGCGCGACCTGCTCAACGCCTTGCGCGAAACGTACTGCGGCACGATGGGCGCCGAGTACATGTACACCACCGACCAGAACCACAAGCGCTGGTGGCAGCAGCGGCTCGAAAGCGCCCGCACCAACCCGCAACTGAACGCGGACCAGAAGAAGCACGTGCTCAACCGCCTGACCGCGGCCGAGGGCCTGGAGCGCTTCCTTCACACCAAGTACGTCGGCCAGAAGCGCTTCTCGCTCGAAGGCGGCGAGAGCTTCATCGTCTCGATGGACGAGCTGATCACCCAGGCCGGCGCCAAGGGCGTTCAGGAAATCGTGATCGGCATGGCCCACCGCGGCCGCCTGAACGTGCTGGTCAATTCGCTGGGCAAGATGCCGGCCGACCTGTTCGCCGAATTCGACCACACCGCCCCCGAAGAGCTCCCCAGCGGCGACGTGAAGTACCACCAGGGTTTCAGCTCGGACGTGACCACCCCCGGCGGCCCGGTGCACCTGAGCCTGGCGTTCAACCCCTCGCACCTTGAGATCGTGAACCCCGTGGTGGAAGGCTCGGTGCGCGCCCGCATGGACCGCCGCGCCGACCCGCTGGGCAAGCAGGTGCTGCCCGTGATCGTGCACGGCGACGCCGCCTTCGCGGGCCAGGGCGTCGTGATGGAAACGCTGGCGCTGGCCGAAACCCGTGGCTATTCCACGGGCGGCACGGTGCACATCGTCATCAACAACCAGATCGGCTTCACCACCAGCGACCCGCGCGACAGCCGCTCGACGCTGTATTGCACCGACATCGTCAAGATGGTCGATGCGCCGGTGCTGCACGTGAACGGCGACGACCCCGAAGCCGTGGTGCTCGCCACCCAGCTCGCGCTGGACTTCCGCATGGAATTCCAGAAGGACGTGGTCGTGGACATCATCTGCTTCCGCAAGTTGGGCCACAACGAGCAGGACACCCCCTCGCTCACCCAGCCGCTCATGTACAAGAAGATCGCCCAGCACCCCGGCACGCGCAAGCTGTACGCCGACAAGCTGGCCGCTCAGGGCCTGGGCGACACGCTCGGCGACGACATGGTCAAGGCGCAGCGCGCGGCGTTCGATGAAGGCAAGAACACCGTCGATCCGGTGCTCACCAACTTCAAGAGCAAGTACGCCGTCGACTGGAGCCCGTACCTCAACAAGAAGTGGACCGACGCCGGCGACACCGCCATTCCGTCGTCCGAGTGGAAGCGCCTGGCCGAGAAGATCACCACGGTGCCGGCCGGCTTCACGGTGCACCCGCTCGTGAAGAAGGTGCTGGACGACCGCGCCGCCATGGGCCGCGGCGACGTGAATGTCGACTGGGGCATGGGCGAGCACATGGCCTTCGCCTCGCTGGTGGCCAGCGGCTACCCGGTGCGCCTGTCGGGCGAAGACTCGGGCCGCGGCACGTTCACGCACCGCCACGCCGTGCTGCACGACCAGAACCGCGAGAAGTTCGACACCGGGACCTTCACGCCGCTGCAGAACGTGGCCGAGAACCAGGCACCGTTCGTCGTCATCGACTCGATCCTGTCGGAAGAGGCCGTGCTCGCGTTCGAATACGGCTACGCCTCGAACGACCCGAACACGCTCGTCATCTGGGAAGCCCAGTTCGGCGACTTCGTGAACGGCGCGCAGGTGGTGATCGACCAGTTCATCGCCTCGGGCGAAGTGAAGTGGGGCCGCGTCAATGGCCTCACGATGATGCTGCCGCACGGCTACGAAGGCCAGGGCCCCGAGCACAGCTCGGCGCGCCTGGAGCGCTTCATGCAGCTGAGCGCGGACACCAACATGCAGGTGGTGCAGCCCACCACGGCCAGCCAGATCTTCCACGTGCTGCGCCGCCAGATGGTGCGCAACCTGCGCAAGCCGTTGATCATCATGACGCCCAAGTCGCTGCTGCGGAACAAGGACGCGACCTCGCCGCTCGCCGAGTTCACCAAGGGCAGCTTCCAGACCGTCATTCCCGACAGCAAGGGCCTGAAGGCCGAGAAGGTCAAGCGCCTGATCGCCTGCTCGGGCAAGGTGTACTACGACCTGGCCAAGAAGCGCGAAGAGCAGGGCAACGACGACGTGGCGATCATCCGCGTCGAGCAGCTCTACCCGTTCCCGCACAAGGCCTTCGCTGCCGAGATCAAGAAGTACCCGAACCTCGCGGACGTGGTGTGGTGCCAGGACGAGCCGCAGAACCAGGGCGCCTGGTTCTTCGTGCAGCACTACATCCACGAAAACATGCAGGACGGCCAGAAGCTGGGCTACTCCGGCCGTGCCGCCTCGGCATCGCCGGCGGTGGGGTACTCGCACCTGCACCAGGAACAGCAGAAGGCGCTCGTCGATGGCGCGTTTGGCAAGCTCAAGGGCTTCGTGCTGACCAAGTAATCCAGGCCTCTTTTTCACACGAACACCCTCAAGAAAAACACGGAGCAATCTCCAAATGTCTATCGTAGAAGTCAAAGTCCCCCAGCTTTCCGAATCCGTGGCCGAAGCCACCATGCTCACCTGGAAGAAGAAGGCCGGCGACGCCGTCGCCGTCGATGAAATCCTGATCGAGATCGAGACCGACAAGGTCGTGCTGGAAGTGCCCGCACCCTCGGCCGGCGTGCTGGCCGAAATCGTGCAGCCCGATGGCGCCACCGTGGTGGCCGACCAGCTGATCGCCAAGATCGACACCGAAGGCAAGGCCAGCGCCGCAGCGCCTGCAGCGGCACCCGCTGCCGCCGCACCGGCTGCAGCTGCGCCTGCACCGGCCGCCGCTGCCGCCGCCACCGGCGGTTCGAAGTCCGACGTTGCCATGCCCGCCGCCGCCAAGCTGCTGGCCGACAACAACCTGAAGACGGGCGACGTGGCCGGTACCGGCAAGGACGGCCGCGTCACCAAGGGCGACGTGCTCGGCGCCGTGGCTTCGGGCGCCAAGCCCGCAGCACCTGCTGCAGCCATTCCGGCACCGGCCGCCAAGCCCGCGCTGCCGCAGGTCGCGGCGCCGGTCGGTGCGTCCGACCTGGGCGAGCGTCCGGAACAGCGCGTGCCGATGAGCCGCCTGCGCGCCCGCATCGCCGAGCGCCTGATCCAGTCGCAGTCGACCAACGCGATCCTCACGACCTTCAACGAAGTGAACATGGCGCCCGTCATGGAACTGCGCAAGCGCTTCCAGGACAGCTTCACCAAGGAACACGGCGTGAAGCTGGGCTTCATGTCCTTCTTCGTGAAGGCCGCGGTGCACGCGCTCAAGAAGTACCCGGTGATCAACGCCTCGGTCGACGGCAACGACATCCTGTACCACGGCTACTTCGACATCGGCATCGCCGTCGGTTCGCCGCGCGGCCTGGTGGTGCCGATCCTGCGCAACGCCGACCAGATGAGCTTTGCCGACATCGAGAAGAAGATCGCCGAGTACGGCAAGAAGGCACAGGACGGCAAGCTGGGCATCGAAGAGATGACCGGCGGCACGTTCTCCATCTCCAACGGCGGCACCTTCGGCTCGATGCTCTCGACGCCGATCATCAACCCGCCCCAGTCGGCCATCCTCGGCGTGCACGCCACCAAGGACCGCGCTGTGGTGGAGAACGGCCAGATCGTCATCCGCCCGATGAACTACCTGGCCATGAGCTACGACCACCGCATCATCGACGGCCGCGAAGCCGTGCTGGGCCTGGTCGCGATGAAGGAAGCGCTGGAAGATCCGTCGCGCCTCCTGTTCGACATCTGATCCGCGCGCGCTGCCGATGGAGTGGCATTGCAAGCCTTTCGACGCTTTGACGGCGTCGCAGCTCTACGCGATTCTGTCGGCGCGCAGCGAAGTCTTTGTCGTGGAGCAGCGCTGCGTGTACCTCGATGCGGACGGCAAGGACGCGCAGGCGCACCATCTTTTCGCAATGGACGATGTGGATGGCGCAGGCGGTGCGCGGGGCCGGCCGCAGGTGGCTGCGTACCTGCGGCTCCTGCCGCCGGGCGTGTCCTACGAGGAAGCCTCGATCGGACGCGTCCTCACGGGCACCGCGTACCGCGGCCGTGGCCTCGGGCAGGAGCTCCTGAACCGCGGCCTCGCGCAGGCGAACGGGTTCTGGCCCAACGCCGCGCTGCGGATCGGCGCGCAGGCGTACCTGCAGAAGTTGTATGAGTCGGTGGGCTTTGCCTCGGTTGGCGAGCCCTACGACGAAGACGGGATACCGCACATCGAGATGGTGCGGCGCGTTCATCACTAAATTTTCGGAAATCAAATGACCACCAAACAATTCGACGTCATCGTCATCGGCGGCGGCCCCGGCGGCTACATCGCCGCGATCCGTGCGGCGCAACTGGGCTTCAACGTGGCCTGTATCGACGAGTGGAAGAACGCCAAGGGCGGTCCCGCACTCGGCGGCACCTGCACCAACGTCGGCTGCATTCCCTCGAAGGCGCTGCTGCAATCGTCGGAGCATTTCGAGCACGCCGGCCACGGCTTTGCGGACCATGGCATCAACGTGTCGGGCCTGTCGCTGGACATCGGCAAGATGCTGGCCCGCAAGGATCAGGTCGTGAAGCAGAACAACGACGGCATCACCTACCTTTTCAAGAAGAACAAGATCGCGTCGTTCCACGGCCGTGGCTCGTTCGTGAAGGCGGCCGAAGGCGGCTACGAGATCAAGGTGGCGGGCGCCGCCGAGGAAACCATCGTCGGCAAGCACATCATCGTGGCCACGGGCTCCAATGCCCGCGCGCTGCCGGGTGCGGCCTTCGACGAAGAAAACATCCTGTCGAACGACGGTGCGCTGCGCATCGGCGCGGTGCCCAAGAAGCTCGCGCTGATCGGCTCGGGCGTGATCGGCCTGGAAATGGGTTCGGTGTGGCGCCGCCTCGGCTCGGAAGTGACGGTGCTCGAAGCGCTGCCCACGTTCCTGGGTGCAGTGGACGAACAGATCGCCAAGGAAGCCAAGAAGGCATTCGACAAGCAAGGCCTGAAGATCGAGCTGGGCGTGAAGGTCGGCGAGATCAAGTCGGGCAAGAAGGGCGTCTCGATCGCCTGGACCAACGCCAAGGGCGAAGCCCAGGTGCTGGACGTCGACAAGCTGATCGTCTCGATCGGCCGCGTGCCCAACACCATCGGCCTCGCAGCCGATGCCGTGGGCCTGGCGCTGGACGAGCGCGGTGCCATCACCGTGGACGGCGACTGCAAGACGAACCTGCCCAACGTGTGGGCGATCGGCGACGTGGTGCGCGGCCCGATGCTGGCGCACAAGGCCGAGGAAGAGGGCGTTGCCGTGGCCGAGCGCATTGCCGGCCAGCACGGGCACGTCAACTTCAACACGATTCCCTGGGTGATCTACACGCACCCCGAAATCGCGTGGGTCGGCCAGACCGAGCAGCAGCTCAAGGCCGAAGGCCGCGCCTACAAGGCCGGCACCTTCCCGTTCCTGGCGAACGGCCGCGCACGCGCGCTGGGCGACACGACCGGCATGGTCAAGTTCCTGGCCGATGCGACGACGGACGAGATCCTGGGCGTGCACATGGTGGGCCCGCAGGTCAGCGAGCTGATCTCCGAAGCCGTGGTGGCCATGGAGTTCAAGGCCAGCGCCGAGGACATCGCGCGCATCTGCCACGCGCACCCGTCGCTGTCGGAAGCCACGAAGGAAGCCGCCCTGGCGGTCGACAAGCGCACGCTCAACTTCTGATGCGCTGATCCCTTGGCCAGCGTCAAAGAGGCTTACGAGAAGGAACTCGCCGCGCGCGGGTTCCACAGCGATCCCGCGCAGCTGCATGCCGTGGAGGCGCTGGATCGCTGCGCGAACGAATGGGCCGAGTACAAGGCCCAGCGTTCCAACGCGCTGAAGAAGTTCATCAACCGGCCCGAGCTGCCGCGCGGCGTCTACATGTACGGTGGCGTCGGGCGGGGCAAGAGCTTCCTGATGGACCTGTTCTTCAACGCGGTGCCGCTGCGCCGCAAGACGCGGCTGCACTTCCACGAATTCATGCGCGAGGTGCACCGCGAGCTGCGCGAGTTGCAGGGCACGGTCAACCCGCTCGACGAGCTGGGGCTGCGGATTTCGAAGCGCTACAAGCTCATCTGCTTCGACGAGTTCCACGTCGCGGACATCACCGACGCGATGATTCTTCACCGCCTCTTGGTGTCGCTGTTCGAGAACGGCGTGGGCTTCGTCACCACCTCCAATTTCAAGCCCGACGACCTGTACCCCGGCGGGCTGCACCGCGACCGCATCCTGCCCGCGATCGCGCTGCTCAACGAGAAGCTCGAAGTGCTGAGCGTGGACAACGGCACCGACTACCGGCGCCGCACGCTCGAGCAACTGCGCATGTACCTCACGCCGAACGACGCGTCGGCCGAGAAGGAAATGCGCAAGGCCTTCGACAAGCTGGCAGAGACGGCCGACGAAAACCCGGTGCTGCACATCGAGGCGCGCGAGATCCGCGCGCGGCGCAAGGCCGGCGGCGTGGTGTGGTTCGACTTCAAGACGCTCTGCGGCGGACCGCGCTCGCAGAACGACTACCTGGAGATCGCGAGCCAGTTCCACACCGTGCTCCTGTCCGACGTGCCGCACATGCCGGTGCGCATGGCTTCGGAAGCACGCCGTTTCACCTGGCTGGTGGACGTCTTGTACGACCGGCGCGTGAAGCTCATCATGTCGGCTGAGGTTCCGCCCGAGGCGTTGTACACCGAGGGTCCGCTGGCGCACGAGTTTCCGCGCACGGTCTCCCGGCTCACCGAAATGCAGTCGAGCGAGTTCCTCTCCCTGGAACGCCGCATCGTCGATACCCGACTCACATGAAAAAAATCGCCCTTGCCTTGCTGATGACGTTGGCCAGCCTTCCGCTCTGGGCGCAGTCGAACGCCGCGGCCGGCAACGCCAACCTCGATGCCGAACGCAGCCGGCTCTCCAGCGAGCGCGAAGCGATCGAAGCGCGCTTCGTGCTGGAGCGGACGGCCTGCTACAAGAAGTTCGCGGTCGAAGACTGCCTGCGCGAGAGCCGCGGCCGCCGGCGCACGGAGCTGGACAGCATCAAGCGCCAGGAAACGGCGATCAACGACATCCAGCGCCAGCGCGCCGGTGCCGCGGAGTTGCAGAAGCTCGACCAGAAGGCCGCGACGCAACGCCCGGCGGACACGAACGAAAAGAAAGAGCAGTCGCAGCAGGGCCAGAAGGACCGCGAGCAGCGCGCCGCCGACCATGCCACCAGCCGTGCCGCCACGGCCGCCGAGGCCGCCGAGCGCCAGCGGCAGTTCGACGACAAGCAGAAGGCGCACGCCGATGCACAGGCCAAGGCCGCACAGCGCCGCGCCGAGGCGCCGACCACCGCCGCGCAGTTCGCCGACAAGCAAAAGAAGGCCGAAGAGCACAGGGCGAGCCGCGAGCGGCAGAACGCCAACCGCACCAAGCCGCGCGGCGCGCCGCTGCCGCCGGCCACGGCCGCATCAGCGCCGGCGCGCTGAGCGCGATGCGATCAGGCGGTGGCCGCAGCGGCCGCCGTCTCCGGCAGCGAGTCGAACTTCAGCACGGCGATCGAGATGTTGTCGCCCGTGCCGCGAGCCCGGCGACGCGCTTCTCCCACCAGGATTTCGACCGCATCGCGCGGCGGCTGCGCATACAGCACGCTCGCCAGCTCCGCGGGGCTGAAGTAGTGCCAAAGGCCGTCGCTGCAGGCCATCAGCAGGTCGCCCGGCTGCATCTTCGGGATGTAGTGCGGGTCGATGGGCGGCGGCGTCGTGGCCATGCCCAGGCACCCGAGCAGGATGTTGCCTTGCGGATGCACGTTGGCCTCAGCCTCGCTGATCTGGCCGCGGTCGACCAGCGCCTGCACGTACGAATGGTCGCGCGTGCGCTTGATGAGCTGCCCGTCGTGAAAGTGATAGATGCGCGAGTCGCCCGCATGGATCCACGCGCAGTCGCCCTTGGGGTTCATGAGAAATGCGGCCAGCGTGCTGTGCGGCTCCTGCTCGCTGGAGATCGCGGTGAGCTTGATGACCGTGTGCGCGTCGTCGAGCAGTTGGCGCAGCACGGCCTCGGGGTCGTCGCGGTCGGGGTGGTAGCGCGTGAAGAGCTGGCGCGCGGTCATCAGCACCTGGTCGGAGGCCTTGCGGCCACCGCTGCGGCCGCCCATGCCATCGGCGATGACGCCCAGGACACAGCCGGGCGTGCGCGGATGGCTCATCATCAACACCTGGTCCTGTTGATAGGGGCGGTCTCCCTTGTGGAGGCCGGTGGCGGCGGCAAGTCGAAAGCCTTGGGTCATGAGCACATGTGCGCCAAAGGCGCGCTTCCTGTCTTCTCGTAAATTCGTATCAGGACGTATTATCGAATGAACATGCGCCGCGCAAACCCTGCGTTCGCACACCCACCGTTGGACTCCAATCTCCACTCCCTTTCCCGCCAGCTGATCGAACTGCGCATCGAGCACGCCGATCTCGACGCCACCATCGACCGCCTCGCCGAAGCCTCGCCGCAAGACGAGCTCCTGCTGCGGCGCCTGAAGAAGCGCCGTCTCGCGCTGCGCGACCAGATCACGCGCGTGGAGAACATGCTCGACCCGAGAGAGCCCGCGTGACCGATACGCTCGAGGACAAGGTGCGCGATGCGTTCGCGCAGGGCGGGGTGCTTTCGCATGCGGCCGAACAGTTCCGCGAACGCTCGGGCCAGACCGACATGGCGATGGCGGTGGCACGCACCATCGACCAGGGCGGCGTGCTCGTGGTCGAGGCCGGCACCGGTGTCGGCAAGACTTTTTCGTACCTCGTGCCGGCCCTGCTGAGCGGCGAGCGCGTGCTGCTGTCGACGGCCACCAAGACCCTCCAGGATCAATTGTTTGGCCGCGATCTGCCACGCTTGGTCGAGGCTTTCGGGCTGCCGGTGCGCACAGCGCTCCTGAAGGGGCGCGGCAGCTACTTGTGCCTGCACCGGCTCGACACGGCGCGCCACGACGCCTCGCTGCCCGAACGCGGGAGCCTGCGCACGCTCGCCAAGATCGAGCAATGGTCCAAGGCCACGCGCACCGGCGACCTGGCCGAGCTGCCGGGGCTGGACGAGCGCTCGCCGCTCATTCCGCTGATCACGTCCACGCGCGAGAACTGCCTGGGCGCGCAGTGCCCGCAGTTCAAGCCCTGCCACGTCAACCTGGCGCGGCGCGAGGCGCTGGCGGCGGACATCGTGGTCATCAACCATCACCTGTTCTTCGCCGATCTCGCGGTGCGCGAGACCGGCATGGCCGAACTGCTGCCGACCGTGAGCGTGGTGGTGTTCGACGAGGCACATCAACTCAACGAAACCGGCGTGCAGTTTCTCGGCGCGCAACTGGGTAGCGGCCAGGCGCTCGACTTCGCGCGCGACATGTTGGGCGCCGGCCTGCAGCATGCGCGCGGGCTGGTCGATTGGCAGCAGCTGGTGGCGGCGGTCGAGCGTGCCGCACGCGAGCTTCGGCTCGTGGTCGGCAAGCAATGGCCCGGCGCCAAGCTGCGCTGGCTGGGGCAGTCGCCGGAGGGCGTCGATCCGGGGGCCTGGCAGGGGGCGCTCGAAGACCTGCAGCATTCGTTCGAGGCCGCCGCCGAGGGGCTCGATACCGTCAGCGAAATTTCTCCCGACTTCGTGCGCCTGCACGAGCGAGCGCAGCAGCTCGCCAAGCGCGCGGCGCGTTTCGCGCTGCCATGCGCGGTCGATTCGGTGCGCTGGGTGGACGTGGGCTCGCAGCTGCGGCTGATCGAATCGCCGCTCGACATCGCCGAGGCGATGCGCAAGCGCGTGCTCAAGATCAGCGAGCCGGGCGACGAAGACGACAGCGACACCGACGCCTACGGCGAGCGCCCCGCCGCGCAGGAGCGGGAGCCCGACCGCCGCGCCTGGGTCTTCACCTCCGCCACGCTGGGCGACGAGCCCACGTTGCGCTGGTTCACCGAGCCCTGCGGACTGGGCGATGCCGAGGTGCTGCGCGTGCAGAGCCCGTTCGACTACGCATCGCAAGCGGCGCTCTACGTGCCGCGCGTTTTTCCGAAACCCAACGACGCTTCGCACAGCGCGAAGGTCGCGCAACTTGCTGCACGCGGCGCCGCCGAACTCGGCGGCCGCACGCTGGTGCTGACGACCACGCTGCGCGCGTTGCGCACCATCGGCGACGCGATGAAGCAGCACTTCGAACTGCTCGATGCGGCGGTGCGGCCCGAGGTGCTGGTGCAAGGCGAGCTGCCCAAGCGCGTGCTGATGGAGCGATTCCGCGAAGGCGCAAACGAGGGGCGTGCCGGCTGCGTGCTGGTGGCGTCGGCGTCGTTCTGGGAAGGCTTCGATGCGCCCGGCGATGCGCTGCAACTGGTGGTCATCGACAAGCTGCCGTTCCCGCCGCCCAACGATCCCCTGGTCGAAGCACGCTCGCAGCGCCTGGAAGCGCAAGGGCGCAGCTCGTTCAGCGACTATTCGTTGCCAGAGGCGGCCGTGGCGCTCAAGCAGGGGGCGGGGCGTTTGATTCGCCGCGAGACCGACAGCGGCGTGCTCGCGATCTGCGACACGCGGCTGGTGGCGATGGGCTATGGCCGCCGCCTGCTGGCGGCGCTGCCGCCGATGCGGCGGCTGGAAACCGAAGCGGATTTCGAGAGCGCCATCGGCGCCCTCAAGAATCCTTACTAGGCGTTAGAAGCGCCTTACCAGAGCTTCCACCAGGGGTCGTTGTTGCCCTTGAAGCCGTTGGCCAGGTAGGTGCTCTGCGGATAGTTGGTGGTCAGCACGCGCTGGGCGTCGTCGCGCAGGTCGTTCATGCCGAGGGCGTCGTACGACTTCACCATGATGTACAGGGCTTCTTCGAGCGCCGGCACTTCGCGGTAGTCGGACAGCGCGATTTGCGCCCGATTGATGGCCGCCAGGTAGGCGCCACGCGAGTAGTAGTAGCGCGCCACGTGAACTTCGTACTGCGCGAGCGAGTTCACGATGTAGTTCATGCGCTGGCGCGCGTCGGGGGCGTAGCGCGAATCGGGAAAGCGCGTGACGAGGTCACGGAACGATTCGAACGATTCCTTGGCGGCCTTCTGGTCGCGCTCGGACAGGTCCTGGCGCGTGAGGAACGCGAACATGCCCAGGTCGTCATTGAAGTTGATCACGCCCTTCAGGTACAGCGCGTAATCGAGAGCCGGGCTGGCCGGATGCAGCTTCATGAAGCGGTCGATGGTGGCGATGGCATTGGCCTTTTCGCCGCCCTTGTACTGGGCGTAGGCCTTTTCGAGCTGGGCCTGCTGCGCGAGCGGGGTGCCGGCGGCGCGGCCTTCGAGCTTCTCGTACAGGGGCACGGCCTTGTCGTAGGCGCCCGAGCTGGATTCTTCCTTGGCTTCCGAGTAAATGCGGTTGGGGCTCCAGCCGGCGGTCTTGTCTTCCTTGGTGGAAGAGCAGCCGGTAGCGAGCAGAGCCGCCGCGCTGAGCGCGATCCAGGCGGGGACCGATAATTTGGCGCGAAACATCACATACGGCTTTCGTGAAACAGTTGCCTTCAATTATATCGACCGACCCTTCAGCCGATCCCCCGGAAACCATGGAGCTCGAAGAGGGCGCCGATCCGGTCGAGCCGAGCGAACTGCGCCCCTTTGCCATCAGCCAGGCCCAGCATGGCCAGCGGCTCGACCGGGCGCTGGCCGTCCTGGTGCCCGAATTTTCCAGGAGTTACCTGCAGCAACTGATCGAAGCCGGCGCTGTCGAGCTTCAGGGCCGCGCGCTCACCAAGGCCTCGGCCACCGTGCGCGCGGGACAGGCGGGCCACATCGAACTGCGGCCCACGCCCCAGAGCCAGGCCTTCCGGCCCGAGCCGATGGACCTCGTCACCGTATTCGAGGACGAGCACCTGCGCATCGTCGACAAGCCGGCCGGGCTGGTCGTGCATCCGGCCCCGGGCCATTGGAGCGGCACGCTCCTGAACGGGCTGCTGGCGCTCGATGCCAAGGCCGTGCTGCTGCCGCGCGCGGGCATCGTGCACCGGCTCGACCGCGACACCAGCGGGCTGATGGTGGTCGCGCGCACCCGCGCCGCGATGGACGCGATGGTGGCGCTGATCGCCGCGCGCGAAGTCAAGCGGCAGTACCTGGCGATCGGGCACAAGCCGTGGGCCGGCGCCGCGGCGCGTCAGGTCGATGCTCCGATCGGGCGCGATCCGCGCAACCGGCTGCGGATGGCCGTGGTCGACCTGGAGCGCCAGTCGGGCAAGACGGCCCGCACCCTGATCGAGCGGCTCGACAGCCACTCCGAAGGCTGCGTGGTGCGCTGCACGCTCGAAACCGGCCGCACCCACCAGATTCGCGTGCACATGGCGTCGATCGGCCATCCGCTGGTGGGCGACGCGCTGTACGGCGGTGCCCCGGCCGTCGGCCTGACGCGCCAGGGGCTTCATGCGTTCCGGCTCGCGTTCGTGCACCCCGTCACGCAAGCGGCGCTGGAGTTCCGCTCGCCGCCGCCGCCGGACCTCGTTCAGGCTTTGCAGTCCTGGGGGCTGGACTACAATCGCGCCTGACGGCCCGAGGGCCGCGCCGGCCCCCCGATGCCGGCCCTGCGTTGCACTCGCCGCGTGCCGGCAACGCCTCCTTCTTTCATCCTTCTGAACAAGCGCCCCCGAGGCGCCTTTTCCCGGATAACGCGAACCATGAATACGGCGGATGCCAAGCGCATTCTCGAAACCGCCTTGATCTGTTCGAGCCAGCCGTTGCCGGTGCGCGATCTGCGCGTGCTGTTCGACGACGAACTGGGTGTGGACACCATCAAGGTGCTGTTGCTTGAACTGCAGGAAGACTGGGCGCAACGCGGCCTGGAGCTGGTGAGCGTCGGCAGCGGCTGGCGCTTCCAGAGCCGGCCCGAAATGCGCGACCACCTCGATCGCCTGCATCCCGAGAAGCCGCCGCGATACACGCGCGCCGCGCTCGAAACGCTGGCCATCATTGCCTACCGTCAGCCGGCCACGCGCGGCGACATGGAAGACATCCGCGGCGTCACGATCAACTCGCTGATCTTGAAGCAACTGGAGGACCGCGGCTGGGTCGAGGTGATCGGCCACCGCGAAACCGTCGGCCGGCCCGCGCTGTACGCGACCACGCGCCAGTTCCTCGACGACCTCGGTCTCGCTTCGCTGGACCAGCTGCCGCTGATCGAAACCCCCGCGCAGCAGGCCGCGCTGGTCGACGCGCTCGAGCAGGCCTCCGGCAACCAGCCGGGCCTGCCGATGGATGCGGTGGCCGAGTCCGATGCCGACGCGTCCGCCGATGGCGACGCGGACGTGATGCCGGGCGAAGCGACGCAAGAAGCTCCCTTGACAGCCGACGGCACGATCGAAGCCGCCCCCGAAGTGGTGGAAGCTGCAGCCGCGCAGGTGGCCGAAGACGCCGCAGCGGCCGAAGCGGATGAAGCCCCGCTTCCCGCAGCCGACGAGGCCGGGTCTCCCGCCGAAGCCGAGCCCACCTCCGTTACCGATTCCGACCCCGATGCCGCGTCCCAGGACGAGGCCGACCCCCACGCAGTTCCTCCGGAAAAACCCCATGAGCCCATCTGACACCGACGACGCAGGAATTCCGCCGGTCGCGCCTGAATCCGAGAAAAAGGAGGCGCCAGCGACCGAGCAGGCTGCGGATGCGGGCATCGATTCCGCAGCGCCTGCCGATGGCGAGGCTCCCAAGAAGCGGCGCCCGCGCAAGAAGAAGGTGATCGAGGTGGCTGCCGATGAGGCCGAGGCATCGCCCGTGGCCGAGCAGGCCGAGCCCGTAGAGCCCGTGCTCCAGGCGCCGGTTGTCGCAAGTGCATCCGAAGAAGTCCAACCGGTCGAAGCCGCTCGCCAGGAGCGCCCCGCAGAGGAAGCTCCCCGCGGTGACCAGAACGATCAGGGTGACGACGAGGACGAAGACGAAGAGCCCGACGAGGAAGAAGACGACCTCGACCGCGCCCGCCGTGCCGCCGAGCGCGAGCAGCGCAATGCACCGCCGCCAGAGCCGATCCGCTTCGCGGACGTCATCTCGGGCCAGTTCGACGCCGACGAGGAAAGCCCCGAGGTGCCGCCGCTCAAGCGCGTGCTGCTGCCCGAAGCCGATTCGCCCAAGCTGCACAAGGTGCTGGCGCAAGCGGGCCTGGGTTCGCGGCTCGAGATGGAGTCGCTGATCCTGCAGGGCCGCATTTCCGTCAACAACGAGCCTGCCCACATCGGCCAGCGCATCCAGTACGGCGACCAGGTCAAGATCAACGGCAAGCCGATCCGCTACCGCATCGCGCCACCGCCGCCGCGCGTGATCGCGTACCACAAGCCCGTGGGCGAAGTGGTCACGCATGACGATCCGCAGAACCGGCCCACGGTGTTTCGCAAGCTCCCGCGCCTGCAGCAGGGCAAGTGGCAATCGGTCGGCCGCCTCGACCTGAACACCGAAGGCCTGTTGCTGTTCAGCAGCTCCGGCGACCTGGCCAATCAACTGATGCACCCGCGCTTCGGCCTGGAGCGCGAGTACGCGGTGCGCGTGCTGGGTGCGCTCAGCAGCGAAGAGAAGCAGAAGCTGCTCGACGGCGTGCGCCTGGAAGACGGCATGGCGCAGTTCGGCACCATCGAAGAGGGCGGCGGCGAGGGCTCCAATTGCTGGTACCGCGTGACCATTTCCGAAGGCCGCAACCGCGAAGTGCGCCGGCTGTTCGAGTCGGTGGGCCATGCGGTCAGCCGGCTGATCCGCATCCGCTATGGCGCGATGGTGCTGCCGCGCGGCCTGAAGCGCGGTGCCTGGATGGAGCTGGACGAGCGCGACATCCGCGCGCTGTTCCAGGCCTCCGGCGGTGCGGCCGCGCGCCCCGCGGCGCCCCAGCAACGTGGCCCCGGCGGCCCCGAGGGCGGTGGCCGCAACGGGCGCAACAAGAAGCGCCGCGGCAACCGCAACGGCGGTGGCCAGGGTCAGGGACAAGGACAGCAACCGCGCGAAATGCGCGATGACGGGCGCGAGGCGCCCATTCCGAATCCGCTGGGCGACGGCCGTGCGCCGCGCGGCGATCGCGGTGGCCGTGCCAACCGCGGCGGCGGTGGTGGTGGCAACGGCGGCCCGCCGCAGCAGCGCCGCGGCAATGCCGGCGGCGGCAACCGGCAGGGGCAGGGCGGTGGAGGCAATCGCCAGCAGGGCGACGATCGCCAGCCGAGCGGTGCCAATCAGCCCGACCCGATGAAGACCTCGCTGGGCTACATCGGCGCGGACAGCTTCTCGCGCCAGCGCAAGGAGCAGCGCGGAGGACCGGGGGGGCGCCGCAGCGGCGGCGGTGGCGCTCCGGGCGGCGGCGGTTACGGCGGCCCGGCCGGCTCGCGCCGCCGCGGACGCTGAAAGCCAGCCGTCACGGCGCGGCTTGCGCGGGGTTTTCACCAACCCCAGGGGCCGCGCCGGTTAAAATCAGAGGCTTTGTCGACTCGTGACGAAACAAATTCGTTGCAGTTGTGACAAAACACTTCAAAATCAAAGCTGCAGGAAGCATTTCAATGGCTATCGAACGTACTCTCTCCATCATCAAGCCCGACGCCGTTGCCAAGAACGTCATCGGCAAGATCGTCTCCCGCTTCGAAGCTGCCGGCCTCAAGATCGTCGCTGCCAAGCTGGTGCATCTGTCGCGCAACGAAGCCGAACAGTTCTACTCGGTCCACAAGGAGCGCCCCTTCTTCAAGGACCTGGTCGAGTTCATGATCTCGGGCCCCGTGTTCGTGCAAGTGCTCGAAGGCGAGAACGCCATCGCCAAGAACCGTGACCTGATGGGCGCCACCGACCCCAAGAAGGCAGCCGCCGGCACCATCCGCGCCGACTTCGCCGACAGCATCGACGCCAACGCCGTGCACGGTTCGGACGCTCCTGAAACCGCAGCGAACGAAGTCTCGTTCTTCTTCGCCGGCCTCAACGTCTACGCACGCTGAAGCTGTCTGCCGACTGATTCCATGACCACGGCCAACCTGCTCGACTTCGATCTCGAGGGTTTGGCTGCGTTCTGCGAAAAACTCGGCGAGAAGCGTTTCCGCGCCACGCAGCTGTTCCGCTGGATCCACCAGCGTGGCGCCAGCGACTTCACCCAGATGACCGATCTGGCCAAGTCGCTGCGCGAGAAACTCGCGACCACCGCGCGCGTGGAGGCCTTGCCGGTCCTCACGCAGCACGAATCCAAGGACGGCACGATCAAGTGGCTGTTCGACGTCGGCGACGGCAATGCCGTCGAAGCCGTATTCATTCCCGAGGACGACCGCGGCACGCTGTGCGTGTCGTCCCAGGCCGGCTGTGCGGTCGGTTGCCGCTTTTGCTCGACCGGGCATCAGGGCTTCAGCCGCAACCTGAGCACGGGCGAAATCGTCGCCCAGCTCTGGTTTGCCGAACACTTCCTGCGCAAGCACTTGAAGCGCACCGAACGTGTCATCTCCAACGTGGTGATGATGGGCATGGGCGAGCCGCTGCAGAACTACACCGCGCTGGTGCCCGCGCTGCGCACCATGCTCGACGACAACGCCTACGGCCTCTCGCGCCGCCGTGTCACCGTGTCGACGTCCGGCGTCGTGCCGATGATCGACCGCCTGGGCACCGACTGCGCCGTGGCCATGGCCGTGTCGCTGCACGCGCCCAACGATGCGCTGCGCGACGACCTCGTGCCGCTCAATCGCAAGTACCCGATCGCCGAACTGCTCGAGGCCTGCAAGCGCTATCTCGTGCACGCGCCGCGCGACTTCATCACCTTCGAGTACTGCATGCTCGACGGCGTGAACGACCAGCCCGAGCATGCGCGCCAGCTGATCGAGCTCGTGCGCAAGCACGATGTCTCGTGCAAGTTCAACCTGATTCCGTTCAACCCGTTTCCGGCCTCGGGCCTCCTGCGCTCGCCGCAGCCGCGCGTGCTGGCGTTCGCCCGGACGCTGAGCGAGGCGGGCCTCGTGACTACCGTGCGCAAGACGCGCGGCGACGACATCGATGCCGCCTGCGGGCAGCTCGCCGGCGACGTCAAGGACCGCACCCGCGCCGCCGAACGCATGGCCCAGCGCCGTGCGACCGAACGCCCCGTCGTCTTGCATCCGATGCGCAAGACCCCCACCGTCCCCCAGGAGCATTGAAACGATGAGCATGGCCTTTCCGATGACCACCGCGAGCACGCAGCGCCTGCTGGCTGCCAGCCTTGCCGGTGTCGCCGTGGCGTTTCTGCTCGCCGGCTGCGTCAACACGCGGACCACCACCACCAGCCTGGCCGACACCAGCTCGGGCAAGGGCAACGAGATCGTCACCGAGTCCGACGAGACCAGCCGGCAGCGCCGCGCTCGCCTGCGCATGGAGCTGGCCTCGGGCTATTTCGAACACGGCCAGACCACCGTTGCGCTCGACGAGATCAAGCAGGCGCTGGTGGCCGACCCCAACTACGCGGACGCCTACAACCTGCGCGGCCTCGTCTACATGCGCCTGGAGGATGCGGGCCTGGCCGAGGACAGCTTCCGCCGTGCGATCGCGATCGCGCCGCGCGACCCCAACATTCGCCACAACTACGGCTGGCTGCTGTGCCAGCAAAACCGTTTCGGCGACGCGGCGCAGCAGTTCACCGAAGCGCTCGCCGTGCCCAGCTACAACGACCGCGCCAAGACCCTCATGACGCAGGGCGTCTGCGAGCTCAAGGCCGGACTGCGCCCGCAGGCCGAGCGCAGCCTCTTGCAGGCCTATGAAATCGACGCCGGCAATCCGGTGGTCGGCTTCAACCTGGCGTCGGTGCTGGCGCAGCGCGAAGAGTGGCAGCGCGCGCAGTTCTACATCCGCCGCGTCAACAACAGCCCCTCGGCCAGCGCCGAGACGCTCTGGCTGGGCATCAAGATCGAACGCAAGCTCAACAACCGCGAAGCCATCGCGCAGTTGGGAGGCCAACTGCAACGCCGCTTCCCCCAATCGCGGGAGGCATCAGCGTACGAGCGCGGGAATTTCAATGACTGAACGGGTTTCGGAGTTCGGCACTTCCGCGGCGCTGCCGCTCGAGGAAGGCGACATCACGCACAAGACGGCCGGCGACCTGTTGCGCGAGGCGCGCGAGGCGCACGGACTGCACATCGATATGGTTGCCGCGGCCCTCAAGGTGCCACCGCAAAAACTCATGGCGCTGGAGGCGGACGACATCGCTTCGCTGCCCGACCCGGTCTTTGCGCGCGCGCTGGCCAGCAGCGTCTGCCGCGCCTTGCGCATCGATCCGGCGCCCGTGCTCGCCAAGTTGCCGAACACCACGCACACGGCGCTGGCCGTGGCCGACCGCACCCTCAAGACCAACAT
This sequence comes from Variovorax sp. AC194, assembly GCF_979257995.1. Classification (NCBI taxonomy): domain Bacteria; kingdom Pseudomonadati; phylum Pseudomonadota; class Betaproteobacteria; order Burkholderiales; family Comamonadaceae; genus Variovorax; species Variovorax sp. AC194. The sequence continues at coordinate 3,032,580 of NZ_OZ409823.1, forward strand.
CGTCTCCGGCACACCGCGCTGGAACGGCGGCCGCGCCAGCGTGCTGCCATCGCGGGCGCTGTTGACGGTGGTCGTGCTGCTGTTGATCGGCGCGGGCGCGCTCTTCTGGCTGCCGCAGTCGGTCTTCGACCAGATCGGCGCCTCGGTGTCGCGCCTCACGGCGCGCAGCGAAACCGATGCGGGGGCGGGTGCGGCGGGCGATGCGCCCGGCTCGGCTTCGGGCACGCCGGGCGTTGTTGCCGAGAGCGTTCCCGTGCAGGCCGTCGCGCCGACGGGCCCTGCGGGCGATGCATCCGCCACGGCCGCCACTGCAAATCCGGCAAACGCGGCTGGCCCTGCAACCGTCGCGCCTGGCGCGGCGTCTCCCGTTGCCGCCGCCAACAGCAGCCAGCAACTGGTTTTCGTGGCACGCGAAGAGTGCTGGATCACCGTGACCGAAGCCGGCGGCAAGCAGTTGCTGCGCCGCAGCCTGCAGGCCGGCGAAACCGTCGGGCTGTCGGGCACGCTGCCGCTCTCGGTGGTGGTGGGGCGCGCTTCGGCCGTGGACGTGCAGGTGCGCGGAAAAGCCTACGATCTGAAGCCTGTCACGCGCGGCGGCGGCGTGGCGCGTTTCGAGGTGACATCGTGACCGACTTGACTGACTGCACTCCCCAACCCATCGGATCGGCCGTCGAATCGGCCATCGAATCGGCGGCGCCCAAGGCGCGCCGCTCGCGCCAGGCGAGCGTGGCCTGGGGCCCGCGCATCGTCACGGTGGGCGGCGATGCGCCGGTGCGTGTGCAGTCGATGACCAACACCGACACGGTCGATGCCATCGGCACCGCGATCCAGGTCAAGGAACTGGCCATCGCGGGCTCCGAGATGGTCCGCATCACGGTCAACACGCCCGAGGCGGCAGCCCAGGTGCCCTACATCCGCGAGCAGCTCGACCGCATGGGCATCGACGTGCCGCTGATCGGCGACTTCCACTACAACGGCCACCGCCTGCTCACCGACTATCCGGCCTGCGCCGAGGCGCTGAGCAAGTACCGCATCAACCCCGGCAACGTGGGCAAGGGCGACAAGAAGGACAAGCAGTTCGGCCAGATGATCGACGCCGCCATGCGCTGGAACAAGCCGGTGCGCATCGGCGTGAACTGGGGCAGCCTCGACCAGGAACTGCTCGCCAGCCTGATGGACACCAACAGCCAGCGCGCCCAGCCCTGGGACGCCAAGCAGGTGATGTACGAGGCGCTGATCACCTCGGCCATCGAATCGGCAAAGCTCGCCGAATCGATGGGCATGGCCGGCAACCAGGTCATCCTGTCGTGCAAGGTGAGCGGCGTGCAGGACCTGATCTCGGTGTACCGCGAGCTCGCCAGGCGCTGCGACTATCCGCTGCACCTGGGCCTCACCGAAGCCGGCATGGGCACCAAGGGCACGGTGGCGTCGGCCACGGCGCTGTCGATTCTTCTGCAAGAGGGCATCGGCGACACGATTCGCGTGTCGCTCACGCCGCAGCCGGGCGAGTCGCGCACGCAGGAAGTGCTGATCGCCAACGAAATTCTCCAGGCCCTGGGCCTGCGCGTGTTCGTGCCGAGCGTCACGGCCTGCCCGGGCTGCGGGCGCACCACGAGCACCACCTTCCAGGAACTGGCCAAGCAGATCGACGACTACCTGCGCCTGCAGATGCCGGTCTGGCGCAAGAAATACCCGGGCGTGGAGACGCTGAAGGTGGCGGTCATGGGCTGCATCGTCAACGGCCCCGGCGAGAGCAAGCACGCCGACATCGGCATCAGCCTCCCTGGCACCGGCGAGGCGCCCGCCGCGCCGGTCTTCATCGACGGCGAAAAGGCCCTCACGCTGCGCGGCGACAATATCGCCAACGAGTTCCACCAGCTCGTCGAAACCTACATCGAAAAGCGCTTCGGCGGCGAGCACGCCGTCGCTGCCTGACACCTCCGCGAGACTCATGGCTGAAAAATTGAATGCCGTCAAAGGCATGAACGACATATTGCCGCCCGAATCGGCGCGCTGGGAGTGGCTCGAGGCCACCGTGCGCGACCTGATGGGGCGCTATGCGTACCGCAATGTGCGCACGCCGATCCTGGAGCACACCGCGCTCTTCGTGCGCGGCATCGGCGAGGTCACGGACATCGTCGAAAAAGAGATGTATGCCTTCGAGGACCGTTCCGACAAGCACGGCCAGGCCGAGCACCTCGCGATGCGTCCCGAGAACACCGCCGGTCTCGTGCGTGCCGTGATCGAGCACAACATGCTCTACGACGGCCCCCGGCGCCTCTGGTACACGGGCCCGATGTTCCGCCGCGAGAAGCCGCAGCGCGGGCGCTATCGCCAGTTCCACCAGATCGGTGCCGAGGCACTGGGTTTTGCCGGGCCCGATGTCGATGCGGAGTTGATCCTGCTGGCCAGCGCGCTGTGGAAGGCCATCGGCCTGACCGACGTGCGACTCGAACTCAACAGCCTGGGCCAGCCCGCAGAGCGTGCGCTGCACCGCGCCCAGCTCATCGCCCACTTCGAGCAGCATGCCGACAAGCTCGACGAAGACGGCAAGCGCCGCTTGCACAGCAATCCGCTGCGCATCCTCGATACCAAGAATCCGGCCATGAAGGACGTGGTCGAGTCGGCGCCCAAGCTGAGCGAGTTCCTCGGTGCCGAATCGCTCGCGCACTTCGAGGGGCTGCAGGCCATTCTCCGTGCCAACGACATCGCCTACACGATCAACCCGCGTCTCGTGCGCGGGCTCGACTATTACAACCTCACGGTGTTCGAGTTCGTCACCGACCGCCTTGGCGCGCAAGGCACCGTCTGCGGCGGCGGGCGCTACGACGGCCTGATCGAGCAGATCGGCGGCAAGCCCGCGCCGGCCGTGGGATGGGCCATGGGCGTGGAGCGCATCCTCGACCTGCTGAAAGAGCAGGGCGTGGACATGCCCGCACCGCTGCCCGATGCCTACGCCATCGTGCCCGACGCGTCCTCCATGCCGCTGGTGCTGCGCACGCTGCAGCAACTGCGCGAAGCTGGCGTGCGCGTGCAGATGCACGGTGCGACGGCCGAGGGCCTGGCGAGCTTCAAGTCGCAGATGAAGAAAGCCGACAACAGCGGCGCCACCTACGCCCTGATCTTCGGCGCCGATGAACTTGCGCGCGGCGAAGTGACTCTCAAGGCCCTGCGCGACGGCGTCGGTGCGCAAACCTCGCGGCCGCTCGCCGAAGTGGCCACCTGGGCCACCACCCTACAATCCCCGGCTCCCAACACCTGACAGCGCATGGCAACCCATCTCGATCTCGAAGAACAGGAACAGCTCGACCAGCTCAAGCATTTCTGGAACACCTACGGCACCCTGATCACCTGGGCCGTGCTGCTCGTTGCCGGCGCCTTCGTGGCCTGGAACGGCTGGCAGTATTTCCAGCGCAGCAAGGCAGCCCAGGCCGCGGCCCTCTACGACGAGGTGGAGCGCAGCACGCAGTCCGGCGACGTCGAGCGCATCCAGCGCGTGCTGGGCGACATGAAGGAACGCTTCGCCGGCACCGCCTATGCGCAGCAGGCGGGCCTCCTGGCCGCGAAGACGCTGTACGAAAAGGGCAAGGTCGAGGAATCGCGTGCCGCGCTGGGCTGGGTGGCGCAGAGCGCCATCGATCCGGGCTACCAGGCCATCGCGAAGCTGCGGCTCGCGGCCGAGTTGCTCGATGGCAAGTCGTACGACGAAGCCCTGAAGCAACTGGACGGCAAGGTGCCCAAGGAATTCGAACCGCTGGTGGCCGACCGCAAGGGCGACATCTACATGGCGCAGGGCAAGCGCGACGAGGCGCAGCAGGAATACCGCAAGGCCTGGACGGGCCTGGGCGCGACCTCCGACTACCGCCGCCTGGTCGAGATCAAGCTGAACGCGGTCGGTGTCGACCCGAAGAGCCTGGCGCCGACCATCACTGTCACACCCGCAGCCCCCAAAACTCCCTGACCGCATCATGAATCTCAAGCGTCTCATGCCTGAATCGGCCGCCCTGCGCGCGGGTTCTGCTCTCGTTCTGGTCGCGCTCCTGGCCGCCTGCTCGGGCTCCGGCAAGCCGAAGCCGGCCGAGCTGCCCGCCAACCCTTCGACGCTCGGCGTGCGCCAGGCCTGGAGCGTGAAGATTCCGGAAGTGGGCTTCCCGCTCACCACCGACGTCAGCGGCGACATCGTGACCGTGGCCGGCAGCGACGGCACTGTCGTGGCGATCGACGCCCGTGCCGGCCGCGAAACCTGGCGTGCCAACGCGGGCGCCACGCTGGCGGCAGGCGTCGGCAGCGACGGCTCCATGGCCGCGGTCGTCACCACCAACAACGAGCTCGTCGCCATCGAAGGCGGCAAGGTCCTGTGGAAGCAGAAGCTCTCGGCGCAAGCCTTCACCGCACCGCTGGTCGCTGGCCGCCGCGTGTTCGTGCAGACCGCCGACCGCAGCATCAGCGCCTGGGACGGCCAGAGCGGCCGCCGCCTCTGGCTGCAGCAGCGCCCCGGTGAAAACCTGGTGCTGCGCAAGTCGGGCGTGCTGATCGCCGTGGGCGACACGCTGGTCGCGGGCATCGGCGGCCGGCTGGTCGGCATCAACCCGGCCAATGGCACCTCGCGCTGGGAATCGCCCATTGCGGCGCCGCGCGGCACCAACGACGTGGAGCGCCTGGTCGACCTGACCGGCAGCGTGAGCCGCTTCGGCGACGGCGTCTGCGCGCGGGCCTACTACGCCAGCGTCGGATGCGTCGAGACGCAGCGCGGCGCGCTGGTCTGGAGCAAGCCGGCCTCGGGCGCGGACGGCGTCACCGGCGACGAAGGCTTTGTCTACGGCACCGAATCCGACGGCAGCGTGACGGCCTGGCGCCGCGGCGACGGTGAGCGCGCCTGGCAGTCGACCCGCTTCAAGAACCGTGTGCTGACCTCGCCGCTCGCGGTGGGCCGCTCGCTGATCATCGGCGAGGACACCGGGTCCCTGCATTTCGTTTCGCGCGAAGACGGCGCGCTGCTCAATCGCGTCACGCCCGATGGCTCGGCCATCACCGTTGCGCCGGTCCTGGCCGGCAACACGGTCGTGGTCGTGACCGCCAAGGGCGGCGTGTTTGGCTATCGCCCTGAATAATTTCTTCTTTTCCCACTCTCAAGGCCCGACCATGAAAACCGCGCCATCGAAAGGCCGGCCATGAAGCCGGTCGTGGCCCTGGTCGGCCGTCCCAACGTCGGCAAGTCGACGCTCTTCAACCGCCTGACCCAGACGCGCGACGCCATCGTCGCCGACTACGCCGGCCTCACGCGCGACCGCCACTACGGCAACGGCCGCCTGGGCAAGCACGAGTTCATCGTGATCGACACCGGCGGCTTCGAGCCCGATGCCGGCAGCGGCATCTACAAGGAAATGGCCAAGCAGACGCGGCAGGCCGTGGCCGAGGCCGATGTGGTGATCTTCGTGGTCGATGCGCGCGAAGGCCTCTCGGCGCAGGACCACGACATCGCCAACGAACTGCGCCGGCTGGGCAAGCCCTGCGTGCTGGCGGCCAACAAGGCCGAAGGCATGCACGACGGCACCAAGCTGGTCGATTTCTACGAGCTGGGCTTCGGCGACGTGCACGGCGTGTCCGCGGCGCACGGGCAGGGCATGCGCGACCTGGTCGAGCTGGCGCTCGAACCGCTGAACCTGCCGGACCCGGACGACGAGACCGACGAAGACGACGTCAACAAGCCCATCAAGCTGGCGGTGGCCGGCCGGCCCAACGTCGGCAAGTCCACGCTGATCAACACCTGGCTCGGCGAAGAGCGCCTGGTGGCCTTCGACATGCCGGGCACCACGCGCGACGCCATCTCGGTGCCGTTCGAGCGCAACGGCCAGCGCTTCGAGCTGATCGACACGGCAGGCCTGCGCCGCAAGGGCAAGGTGTTCGAGGCGATCGAGAAGTTCTCGGTGGTCAAGACGCTGCAGGCCATCGAGTCGGCCAACGTCGTGCTGCTGCTGCTGGACGCCACGCAGGGCGTGACCGACCAGGACGCGCACATCGCCGGCTACATCCTGGAGAGCGGCCGCGCGGTGGTGATCGCCATCAACAAGTGGGACGCGGTCGACAGCTACCAGCGCGAGCAGATCCAGCGGCAGATCGAAACCCGGCTGCCGTTCCTGAAGTTCGCTTCGCTGCATTTCATCTCGGCCATCAAGCGCCAGGGGCTCGGCCCGGTGTGGCAGGCCATTGCGCAGGCCCACAAGTCGGCCACTCGCAAGATGTCGACGCCGGTGCTCACGCGCCTCTTGCTGGAGGCGGTGCAATTCCAGGCGCCCCAGCGCGGCGGCATGTTCCGTCCGAAGCTGCGCTATGCGCACCAGGGCGGCATGAATCCGCCGGTGATCATCATCCACGGCAATTCGCTGGAGCACGTGACCGACGCGTACAAGCGATTCCTGGAAGGGCGCTTCCGCAAGGAATTCGACCTGGTGGGCACGCCCTTGCGGATCCAGTTCAAAAGCTCGCAAAATCCCTTTGCGGACAAGGACAGCTAAAGCGGGCTTGGCCACCGATGGCGGCCGATGAGTTGCAGCTGGAACGGAAGTTCCGTCTTTTGAGAACCGTTATTTTCTCAAGGCTTTTGGGCCCGATTGCTGCAGCGCAGAAACCCTGTGTTAAGGTCATCTCTCCAACAACTACTCTTGAACACGGAGAATATCGTGAGCAATAAAGGGCAACTTCTGCAAGACCCGTTTCTGAACACCCTGCGTCGCGAGCATGTGCCGGTTTCCATTTATTTGGTGAACGGCATCAAGCTGCAGGGCCAGATCGAGTCTTTTGACCAATACGTCGTGTTGCTCCGCAACACAGTGACGCAAATGGTCTACAAGCACGCCATTTCCACCATCGTGCCGGGTCGTGCCGTCAACTTCTCGGCTGCCGAGAACGACGACGCCGCAGCCTGATCGCGCGGAGCGCGGCGGAGTCCCCTCCGTCGCGCTTTTTCATTTTCTGATTTCGCTTGTCTGAACTGATCCACCGCCAGGAAGGCGCCGCCGTTCTCGTCGGCGTCGACTTTGGGCTGCCCCATTTCGACAGCGAACTCGAGGAACTCGGCCTGCTCGCGCAGACCGCGGGCCTCACGCCTGTCGCCCGAATCACCTGCAAACGCAAGGCGCCCGATGCGGCGCTGTTCGTGGGCAGCGGCAAGGCCGACGAGATCAAGGAACTCGCCGCCATGCACCAGGCGAGCGAGGTCATCTTCGACCAGTCCCTGAGCCCGGCGCAGCAGCGCAACCTCGAGCGCCAGCTGGACATCGCGGTCTACGACCGCACCTTCCTCATCCTCGAAATCTTCGCCCAGCGCGCGCGTTCGCACGAAGGCAAGCTGCAGGTCGAGCTGGCTCGCCTGCAGTACCTGAGCACGCGGCTGGTCCGCCGCTGGTCCCACCTGGAGCGCCAGACCGGTGGCGCCGGTGTGCGCGGCGGTCCGGGCGAAAAGCAGATCGAGCTCGATCGCCGGATGATCAGCGAGTCGATCAAGCGCACACGCGAGCGCCTGGCCAAGGTGCAGAAGCAGCGCGGCACGCAGCGCCGGCAACGGGAGCGCCGCGAGACCTTCAACATCTCGCTCGTGGGCTACACCAACGCGGGCAAGTCGTCGCTCTTCAATGCGCTGGTCAAGGCGCGCGCCTATGCGGCCGATCAGCTCTTCGCCACGCTCGACACCACCACGCGCAACCTCTACCTGGGCGACGCGAAACGCCAGGTGTCGATCTCCGACACCGTCGGCTTCATCCGCGACCTGCCGCACGGCCTGGTCGACGCGTTCAAGGCCACGCTGCAGGAGGCGGTCGATGCCGACCTGCTGCTGCATGTGATCGACGCCTCCAACCCCCATTACCCCGAGCAGATGGCCGAGGTGCAGACCGTCCTGCGCGAGATCGGCGCGGACGCCGTTCCGCAACTGTTGGTATTCAACAAGCTCGATGCTCTTGAAAGCGCGCAACGTCCGCTGCATCTGCAGGACGAGATGGAAATCGACGGCGTTCAGGTCCCCCGCATCTTCCTCAGCGCCAAAAGCGGCGAGGGCGTGCCGTTGCTGCGCGCCGAGCTGGCCCGGCAATCGGGCTCCGTAGCCGATACGATGACCCCTGCGGACGACACTGAATTGCACGATGCCGCCCTTTGATTGGGCACAATCCCGCCACTGACAAGAGAACGAAGCGAATGAATGCAAAGCCAGCGTGGAGAGGGTTTCTGGGCATGTTCAACCTGAACGATGGCCGATGGGGTCGCGGCGACGAGCCGTCGTCCTCCAACGGCGACCGCCCAGCCGGCAACCGGCCCCCCGATGCCGATCCTCCGGGCGCACCGACGCCCCCGCCTTCGGGCAACAACAATAACAACGGCAACCGCCCGCGTGGCCAGGGTCCCAACCAGGGCCCGCCCGACCTCGATGAACTCTGGCGCGACCTCAATCGCAAGCTCGGCGGTTTCTTCGGCGGCGGCAAGGGCGGTGGCAATCGCCCCAACGGCAGCAATGGCGGCAGCGGTGGCGGTGGCGGCAACGGCTACAGACCCGACATGAAAAACGCAGGATTCGGCCTCGGCCTGGTGGCTGCCGTGGCGATCCTCATCTGGCTCGGCACCGGCTTCTTCATCGTGAACGAAGGCCAGCAGGCCGTGGTCACGCAGTTCGGCCGCTACAAGTCGACGGTGAACGCCGGCTTCAACTGGCGCCTGCCGTACCCCATCCAGCGCCACGAAGTGGTGGTGACCACGCAGATCCGTTCGACGGATGTGGGCCGCGACGCCATCGTGCGTTCCACGGGCCTGCGCGAATCGGCCATGCTGACCGAAGACGAGAACATCGTCGAGATCAAGTTCGCCGTGCAGTACCGCCTGAGCAACGCGCAGGCCTGGCTCTACGAGAGCAAGTCGCCGGCTGAAACCATCGTGCAGGTGGCCGAGAGCTCCGTGCGCGAAGTGGTCGGCAAGATGAAGATGGATGCGGCCCTCGCCGAGGAGCGCGATCAGATCGCCCCGCGCGTGCGGCAATTGATGCAGACCATCCTGGACCGCTACAAGATCGGCGTCGAAGTCGTCGGCATCAATCTGCAGCAGGGTGGCGTGCGTCCTCCCGAGCAGGTGCAGGCAGCGTTCGACGACGTGCTCAAGGCCGGCCAGGAGCGCGAGCGCGCCAAGAACGATGCACAGGCCTACGCCAACAACGTGGTGCCGCTGGCCACCGGTACATCCTCGCGCCTGAAGGAAGAATCCGAAGCCTACAAGGCGCGCATCGTGGCCCAGGCGCAAGGCGATGCCGGCCGCTTCAGCGCGGTGCTGGCCGAATACCAGAAGGCGCCGCAGGTCACCCGCGACCGCATGTACACCGACGCCATGCAGCAGATCTACGCCAGCACCACCAAGGTTCTGGTCGACACCAAGGCGGGCTCCAACCTGCTGTACCTGCCTCTGGACAAGATCATGCAGCTGGGCGGCAACAACGCGGCCGCCACACCCGTCGATGCTGCCAGCCCGAGCGTGGCCGGCACCGCGCCGGCCCAGTCGTCGGTGATCCCGGTGGCGCCGCCCACGGGCGAGACCCGTGCACGCGACGGTCGTTCGCGTGAACGCGACGTGCGCTGAAAAAGGCCAAGAAGAACATGAACAGAATCGGATTCATCGCCTCGTCGATCCTCGTCTTGCTCGTGCTGCTGAGCTCGACCCTCTTCGTGGTCGACCAGCGCCAGTTCGGCGTGGTCTACGCGCTTGGCCAGATCAAGAGCGTCATCACCGAGCCCGGCCTCAATTTCAAGCTGCCGCCGCCGTTCCAGAACGTGTCGTACATCGACAAGCGCCTCCTGACGCTGTCCAGCATCGACACCGAACCCATGCTCACTGCTGAAAAGCAGCGCGTGGTGATCGACTGGTATGTGCGCTGGCGCATCAGCGATCCGCAGGCCTACATCCGCAACGTCGGGCTCGACGAAAACGCGGGTGCCATGCAGCTGAACCGCGTGGTGCGCAACGCGTTCCAGGAAAACATCAACAAGCGCACCGTGCGCGACCTCATCTCGTTGCGCCGCGAGGCCTTGATGGCCGACGTGCAGCGCGAGGTGCTGGCCGTGGTGAAGGGCGCAAAGCCTTGGGGCGTGGATGTGGTCGACGTGCGGATCACCCGCGTGGACTACGTGGAAGCCATCACCGAATCGGTCTATCGCCGCATGGAGGCCGAGCGCAAGCGCGTGGCCAACGAGCTGCGCTCGACCGGTACGGCCGAAGGCGAAAAGATCCGCGCCGATGCCGACCGCCAACGCGAAGTGATCGTGGCGAACGCCTACCGCGACGCCCAGAAGATCAAGGGCGAGGGCGATGCCCAGGCCGCCAGCGCCTACAGCGAGGCCTTCGGTCGCGACCCGCAGTTCGCCCAGTTCTATCGCAGCCTTGAGGCCTACAAGCAGAGCTTCAACAAGAAGAGCGACGTGATGGTGGTCGATCCGTCGTCCGACTTCTTCCGCGCCATGCAGGGCTCCGGCTCGGCGGGCAACGCACCTCGCCGCTGATCCGCTCCGGGGCTTCGTGAGCGCCGAGACCTTCTGGAGCGCGCTGGCGCTCGTCCTGGTGATCGAGGGCATCCTGCCCTTCGTGTCGCCGGGAGGGTGGCGCCGCGGCTTCGGGCAGCTGATGCAGCTGCGCGATGGCCAACTGCGGTTCTTCGGTCTTTGCAGCATCTTGCTGGGTTTGGTCCTCCTTTGGGTTTTGGCTTAGGGTCTGCCGCCAATTGAACGCCTGCGCGAGACCCTGCAGCGCGGCGCAGTGCAAGGCGCCCTGAGTGCCGCGTAGCACAGCTACGCAAGCGAAGGGCAACGCCGCAATGCGCCGCGCAGCAGGGTCTCCCTCCGGGCTGGTCCCGCCATACGGCGCGTGCTTTGTCGGCTGGCTTGCCCATGGGTGGCCATGGGCTGCGCCACCCTTCGCGCACCCACCGCATGGCGGGACCAGCGCGCAGGCGTTCAATTGGCGGCAGACCCTGGGCGCGGTCCCGGTAGAATCCCGGTTTAACCACGCCCCCGATCCCCATGTCCGCCTGGGTCCTCCCGGATCACATTGCCGATGTGCTGCCTTCCGAGGCGCGCCACATCGAAGAACTTCGACGCCAGCTGCTCGATACCGCCCGTGGCTATGGCTACGAGTTGGTGATGCCGCCGCTGCTCGAGCACCTCGAGTCGCTGCTTTCGGGCACCGGCGAGGCGCTCGACCTCCAAACCTTCAAGCTCGTGGACCAGCTCTCCGGCCGCAGCATGGGCCTTCGCGCCGACACCACCCCCCAGGTGGCGCGCATCGATGCTCACCTGCTGAACCGCGACGGCGTGGCGCGCCTGTGCTACTGCGGCCCGGTGCTTCACACCCGGCCCGACCGTCCGCATGCGACGCGCGAGCCGCTGCAGTTCGGCGCCGAGATCTACGGCCACGCCGGCCTCGAAGCCGACACCGAAACGCTGCTGCTGGCACTCGACTGCCTCGACGCTGCGGGCCTGCGCGACGGTGTGATCGTCGACCTGGCCGATGCCCGCATCGTGCGCGCGCTGTTCGCCGGCGTGCCGGTCGATGCCGCCGCGCTCGCCCGCGTGCATGCGGCGCTCGCCGCCAAGGACGCGAGCGAGCTGCACGTGCTCACCAAGGATTTCCCGCCCGCCTCGCGCGATGGGTTGCGCGCGCTGGTCCAGCTCTACGGCGATGCGTCGGTGCTCGACGAAGCGGCCAAGGCCCTGAAGGGCACGCCGGCCGTGGCCGCCGCGCTGGCCGACCTGAAGCAGCTCGCTGCCGGCCTGAACGGCACGGCCGGGCGCGAAATCAGCTTCGACCTGGCCGACCTGCGCGGCTACGCCTACTACAGCGGCATGCGCTTCGGCATCTACGTGCCGGGCGCTGCCGATTCGCTGGTGCGTGGCGGCCGCTACGACGAGGTGGGCGCCGTGTTCGGCCGCAACCGCCCGGCCGTCGGCTTCAGCTTGGACGTGCGCGAACTGGTCGGCGTGCTGCCGGCGTGCCCGCTGCGCGCCGCCATCCGCGCGCCCTGGAGCGATGCGACGGGCCTGCGCCAGGCCATCGCCCAACTGCGCAAGGCCGGTGAAACGGTTGTCTGTGTGCTGCCGGGACACGGCAGCGAAATCGATGAATTCCATTGCGACCGCGAGCTCGTCGAGCAGGCGGGCCAGTGGAATGTCCGAGCGATCTGAATTTTTAAGCAATGGAACGAGCATGAGCGTAACCACCGGAAGAAACGTGGTCGTCGTCGGCACCCAGTGGGGCGATGAAGGCAAGGGCAAGCTGGTCGATTGGCTGACGGAGAGCGCCCAGGGCGTGGTCCGCTTCCAGGGCGGCCACAACGCGGGCCACACGCTGGTCATCAACGGCGTGAAGACCGCGTTGCACCTGATCCCGAGCGGCATCATGCGGCCCGGCGTCAAGTGCTACATCGGCAATGGCGTGGTGCTGTCGGCGGCCAAGCTCTTCGAGGAAATCGAAGGCCTGGAGAAAGCCGGCGTCGAAGTGCGCTCGCGCCTGCGCATCAGCGAGGCCTGCCCGCTGATCCTGCCGTTCCACGCCGCGCTGGACATCGCGCGCGAGGCCTACCGCGAGAAGGGCGGCGTCGAGAAGATCGGCACCACCGGCCGCGGCATCGGCCCGGCCTACGAAGACAAGATCGCCCGCCGCGCGCTGCGCGTGCAGGACCTGAAGCACCCCGAGCGCTTCGCCACCAAGCTGCGCGTGCTGCTCGACCTGCACAACCACGTGCTCACGCAGGTGCTGGGCGCGCCGGCCGTCGATTTCGACACCGTCTTCGACGAAGCCATGCGCCACGCCGTGCTGCTCAAGCCGATGATGGCCGACGTCTCGCGCGAACTGAACGACGCCCACAAGGCCGGCGCCAACCTGCTGTTCGAAGGCGCGCAGGGCACGCTGCTCGACGTCGACCACGGCACCTACCCGTACGTCACCTCCAGCAACTGCGTGGCCGGCAACGCCGCCGCCGGTTCGGGCGTGGGCCCGGGCATGCTGCACTACATCCTGGGCATCACGAAGGCCTACTGCACGCGCGTTGGCGGCGGTCCGTTCCCCACCGAACTGGACTGGGCCACGCCCGGCACCCCCGGCTATCACATGAGCACCGTGGGCGCCGAAAAGGGCGTGACCACCGGCCGCAGCCGCCGTTGCGGCTGGTTCGACGCCGCGCTGCTCAAGCGCTCGGCGCAGGTCAATGGCCTGTCGGGCCTGTGCATCACCAAGCTGGACGTGCTGGACGGCCTCGAGAAGCTCGAGCTGTGCACCGGCTACGAACTCGACGGCGAAACCACCGACATCCTGCCGATGGGCGCCGACGAAATCGAGCGCTGCACGCCGATCTACGAGACCCTGGAAGGCTGGAGCGAAAGCACCGTGGGCGTCACCCAGTACGACAAGCTGCCGGTCAATGCGCGCCTCTATCTGCAGCGCATCGAGCAGATCACCGGCGTGCCGATCCACATGGTTTCCACGAGCCCGGATCGCGACCACACCATCATGATGCGTCACCCCTACCTGGCCGACTGATCAGGTTCACCCCCCAGGCTTGCCCACTTCGTGTGGCCGCCAACCCCCTTCCGGGGGCAACACCAGCGGCCCGGCAAAGCCGGTTCCGCGGTGTTCCACGAATGAGAAAAGACTGAAGGAATCCAGACCATGTTGACCGAAGACGGCAAACATCTCTACGTCAGCTACGACGAGTACCACAACCTGATCGAGAAGCTCGCGATCAAGGTGCACCAGTCGGGCTGGGAGTTCGACACCATCCTGTGTCTCGCGCGCGGCGGCATGCGCCCGGGCGACGTGCTCTCGCGCATCTTCGACAAGCCGCTGGCGATCATGTCGACCAGCTCCTACCGCGCCGACGCCGGCACGGTGCAAGGCCATCTGGACATCGCCCGCTTCATCACCACGCCCAAGGGCGAGATCGCCGGCAAGGTGCTGCTGGTGGACGACCTGGCCGACTCGGGCCACACGCTGCACGCCGTGATGGACATGCTGCGCAACAACTACAAGCCCATCACCGAGCTGCGCAGCGCGGTGATCTGGACCAAGGCGCTGTCGACCTTCACGCCCGACTATTCGGTCGAGTACCTGGCGACCAACCCCTGGATCCACCAGCCCTTCGAGGGCTACGACTCGCTCGGCGCCGAGAAGCTGCTGGAGAAGTGGTCGGTCTGATCAAATCCTGATCAGCTCTGGCACGACCCGTCGCCGGAAGTGAGCATCGCGGTGTAGCGCCGCTGCATCTCTTCCGGCGTCAGTTTTTCGATGCTGTGGCCCACGTTCCAGCGGTGGCCGAAGGGGTCGCGAAAAACCCCCGAGCGCTCGCCGTAGAACTGGTCCTGCGGCGCCATGTCCAGCGTCGCGCCGGCCGCCACGGCCCGCGCCACCACCGCATCCGCATCGTCCACATGCAGGTGCAGCGTCACCGCGCTGCCGCCCAGCGTCTTGGCGCTGCGGATGTTGTATTCGGCGAACTCGTCCGAAATCATCAGGATCGCGCCGTTGTGGAAGTCCAGCTCCGCGTGGCCGATGCGCCCGCTGGGCTCGGTGAGGCGGAAGATTTCCTTCACCTCGAACACCTCGCAATAGAAGTCGATGGCCGCGCCGGCATCGTCGACGCAGAGGTATGGAAAGAGTTCGTGGATCGCCATGAGAGTTGCCTTTCGAGAAGAGGAAAGCAGTTGTCGTGGCGCCGATTCTGGGCCGCCGCGCCGCTAGCGTCTTGAACGAATTTGACCTGCCGTCGCGCCCGCCGGCACATGCCGCGGCGACGCGGCACCGGTCCGCCGCCACGCCTGCGGCGACATGCCCCGCGAGCGCCGCGAACTCCCGGCTCAGGTGCGCCTGGTCGCTGTAGCCGGCGGTGAGCGCGATCTCGGCCCAGCTTTGCGTCGGGTCGGCGGCCAGTGTCAGTGCGCGGTCGAAACGCATCACGCGCGCGTACTCCTTGGGGCTGAGGCCGATGGCGCCGCGAAAGAGCGCGATGAAGCGGCGGTGGCTGTAGCCGCTGCGCGTCACCAGCCCGGCGATCGACGGGTTCTCCTGGGCCAGCGGTCCGAGCGTCGCGGCGATGGCCGGATGCAGGCCGCGCAGGTCATGCGGGCCACGCGGGCCTCCGAGCGCGTCGAGGACACGCTGCGCGAGCAGGGCTTCGAACACCGCCAGCTGCCGTTCGAGGCCGCCCGCCGCATGGACCTGTTCGAGCGCGGCATCGGTCTGCCGTGCACCCCACAGTGCATCGAGCGGCGTGTGCTGGCTGGCCAGCGCGTCTTCGGGCGCGCCGAGCAGCGCGCGTGCGGCGCCGGGCTGCAACTGCGCGCCGACGGATCGCGTGGCCACCGACACATCGCGCATGTAGGCGGCGGCACGCGCGCCGCCGACGATCGCGTAGCCGCAGGTCTGGCCGCGCAGGTCGTCGGGGCCGCCGAACAGCTTCAGCGGCGGGCCCGACAGCCGGAACACCAGGTGCATGCCGCCCGTGGGCAGCACGTGCTCGCGCGCGCCCGGCCGTTCGGCCGGTGCGCCTTCGGGCGACGACGCCCACAGCAGCTTGATGAACGGCTGCAAGTGAGGAGGAGGGGGCCGCGTCAGCTGCATGCTGCGCGATCCGGCTGGAGCAGGCTGTAGCCCATCGGCGCATTGTGCGATGGGGGCGCCCCGCAGGCCAGTCGCGCTAGCATCGGCACATGAGCAAGCCATCGACGACCCTGATCCACCACCCCTACGTCCCACCCGCCAAATTCGCCGCGCCGCAGCCCGGCGTGTTCAAGGCATCGACCGTCTTCTTCGCCGACGTGGCCGCCATGCGCGCGCGCGACTGGAAGACCAAGGCCGGCTACACCTACGGCCTGCACGGCACGCCCACCACCTTCACACTCGAGGAGCGCCTGGCCACGCTCGAAGGCGGCACCGAATGCCTGCTGGTGCCCAGCGGCCTGGCCGCCATCTCGCTGGTCTCGTTCGCGTTTCTGAAGACCGGCGACGAGGTGCTGATTCCCGACAACGCCTACGGCCCCAACAAGGCGCTGGCCACCGGCGAGCTGGCCAACTTCGGCATCACCCACCGCCTGTACGACGCGATGAACCCGGCCGACCTGGAGGCCAAGATCTCGCACCGCACGCGGCTGGTGTGGGTCGAGGCGGCGGGCTCGGTGACGATGGAATTCCCGAACCTGCCCGCGCTCGTGGACGTCTGCCGCGCGCGCGGCGTGGTGACGGCGCTGGACAACACCTGGGGCGCGGGCCTGGCCTTCGCGCCCTTCGACTTCAACGGCACGGGGCAGGGCGTGGACATCTCGGTGCACGCGCTCACCAAGTACCCGAGCGGCGGCGGCGACGTGCTGATGGGCAGCGTGGTCACCAACGACGAGCGGCTGCACCGCGCGCTCAAGTTGGCGCACATGCGCATCGGTTTCGGCATCGGCGTGGGCGATGTGGAAACGCTGCTGCGCTCGCTCCCGAGCATCGGCCTGCGCTACGCCGCGCACGACCGCGCGGCGCGCGAGCTGGCCGGCTGGCTCAACGGCTGCGAGGAGATCGCGCAGGTGCTGCACCCCGCGCTGGAAGACTCGCCCGGCCATGCCAACTGGCGCGCGCTGTGCGGGGCCACCGACCTGGCCGCGGGCCTGTTCTCGGTGGTGTTCGACGAGCGCTACAGCACCGAGCAGGTCGACCGTTTCTGCGACAGCCTGAAGCTCTTTCGCCTCGGCTATTCGTGGGGCGGACCGATCAGCCTGGTGGTGCCCTACGACATCGGCCTGATGCGCGACGCGAGCGTGGCGCGCTGGCCCTACAAGGGCACGCTGGTGCGCTTCTCGGTCGGGCTGGAAGACGTCGACGACCTGCGCGCCGACCTGCAGCAGGCGCTGTTGCGGATGTAGGCGCCACTGCGCGCAGTGGGCAGAAAAAACCGCAAGAGCCAGTACGTCGCGCCGCCTGTTGCGCGCGATGCGATGCCGTCCGCGTCACCGGCCGTCGCGTCGCGTGTGCTGACCGTGCCTGTGCATGTGCTGGAGGCGCTCGCGCAGGCCGGCCCGTTGGAAGGCGTTCCCGATCTGCGCGCCACGCGGCTTTTCATCGGCGGCTTTGTGACGCTTTTCGCATCGGTCGCGGCGGGATTGGCGACGGCCGCAGTGCTGCAGAACGACGGGTCCAACGCGCGCGGCAACGAGGCGGTGCTCACGCTGCTCGGGTTGGCGCTCTTCGCGTTGCTGGGCGGTGGCATCTGGTACCTGCTGCGGCAGCTTCCGCGGGTGGGCGAGGGAATGTTCCGGATCGACGCGCAAGGCATGCGATGGGGCGATCCGGCCTCGCCACGGGTCATGGTATGGCGCGACGTGCGCCGTGCACCCGTGGGCTTGTGCGACGTGAAAACCGAGTTCGCATCCAGCGAGGCCATCGTCAAGCGATTGGTCTTGCAGCAGGCCGCGCGAGGTGGCGAATCCGGTGAGGTGCGGCTGCCCCTGGCGCTGACGGTCGACACGGCGCGCGTCTTTCGCTTTCGCAACCGGGCTGCGTTGCTGCGCGCGCTGCTGCTGCATCTGGCCACGCAGCCCAGGCCGCGCCTGCGCTTCGACGCCGAGGTCTTCATCGATGCCGGCGTCGATCCGCAAACCTGGCAGCCCATGCACGCGCCGAGGCGCTGGATGTGGCTTTCGACCCTCGTCGGGCTGGTGCCGGTGCTGGCCGTGATCGTCCTCTGGCCGGTGGGCGAACACATCGGCTGGATGGTGGCCGCGATGGTCCTGGCCATGGGGGCCGGCGCGGGTGCGATGGGCTGGTTCATGCACCGGCGCTACCCCGGTTTGCAAGGTTTGTTCGAGTTCGAAACGGCACCCGGCGCCGCGCCTTGAGACTGCACCGTTATCGCTTACAGTAGGAGACGCACAGTCACGGTGACTGTCTCGCCTCAAGGAGAAGCAGTGGCAACACCAAATTACGGCTACGAGAAGCGCCAGAAAGAGCTGGCCAAGAAGAAGAAGAAGGAAGACAAGCTCCGCGAGAAGCAATATCGCAAGCTCAGCCCGAGCAGCGACGGACTGGCTCCCGGAGACCCGGAGACCGACGTGGCATCGCTCGAACGCGATCCCCCCACGGTGCCCGAGTTGCCCACCAAGAACGGTTGATCCGCTCCTGGCGTCCCCATCGAAAAGCCGCCGCAGGCCTGCGCCTGCGGCGGCTTTTTCTTGGCCGCGCCGCAGGTTATTTCGGCAGCAGCTTGCGCAGTTCGGGCCAGACGTTGTCGAGCAATTGGGGCTGCGCCACGGCCGTTGGGTGGATGCGGTCGGCCTGGAACAGCGACATCGCATTCGGCGCATCGGCCACGCCCTTGAGCAGGAAGGGCACGAGCGCCGATTTCGTCGCGCCCGCCACCTTGGAGAACACCGCCTCGAAGCGCCGCGTGTAGTCGCCGCCGTAGTTCGGCGGCACCTGGATGCCGACGATCAGCACCTTCGCGCCCGCGGCCTGCGCGGCCCTGGCGATCTGCAGCAGGTTGCTCTCGGTGTCCGGGAGCGGCAGGCCGCGCAGCGCGTCGTTGGCGCCCAGCTCCACCACCACGTGGCTGGGCTTGTGCTGAGCGAGCAGGGCGGGAAAGCGGGCGCGTCCGCCGGAGCTGGTGTCGCCGCTGATGCTGGCGTTGACCACGGTGGCCGCGATCTTCTGCTGGGCAAGCCTTTTTTCCAGCAAGGGTACCCAGCCTTCGCCGCGCTTCAAGCCGTACTCTGCGCTCAGCGAATCGCCCAGCACCAGGATGACCGGCTTGCCGGCCGCGTTGGTGGCCTGGGCCTGCGCCACGGCCGTCCATGCCCCCGCGCTGCCGAGCGCGGCGGTGGTCAAGATAAAGTCACGTCGATTCAAAACCAAAGCCTTTCCATGTCCCAACCCCCGTCTGATGCCATTGTCGCCGTCGAGCATGTCTTCAAGTCCGTCACCGATTCGACCGGCACGCTGGACATTCTGCAGGACATCGATTTCACCCTCGGCGCGCGGGAAACCGCCGCCATCGTCGGCGCCTCGGGCTCCGGCAAGAGCACCTTGCTGTCGATCATCGCGGGGCTCGATACGCCCACGCGCGGCACGGTCAAGCTCGCGGGCGACGACATCTTCGCCATCGACGAGGACGAGCGCGCGGCTCTCCGCGCGCAGCGCGTGGGCTTCGTGTTCCAGAGCTTCCAGCTGCTGGGCAACCTGAGCGCGCTGGAGAACGTGATGCTCCCGCTGGAGCTGGCCAACCGCAAGGACGCGCGCAAGGCCGCCACCGAGATGCTCGGCCGCGTCGGCCTCGGGCAGCGCCTGGGCCACTACCCCAAGGTGCTTTCGGGCGGCGAGCAGCAGCGCGTGGCGCTCGCGCGGGCCTTCGTGGTCCAGCCGGCCTTGCTCTTGGCCGACGAGCCCACCGGCAGCCTCGATTTCGCGACCGGCGAGCAGGTGATGAAGCTCATGTTCGACCTCAACCGCGAACTGGGCACGACCCTGGTGCTGGTCACCCACGACCGCGGCATCGCGTCGCGCTGCGAGCGCCGCATCACCATCGAGGCGGGGCGCGTGTCGCTCAACGAGAAGACGCCCGTCTCGACGGTCGAGCAGGCCGCCTGAGCCACCCCCCAAACAACAACGACACCCGAGGAGAGGTCCATGGACAAGCTTCCACCCGAAGCCGTCGCGGCATTGCAGCGCGGCAGCCTGATCGAGGCGATCAAGATCGTGCGCGACAAGACCGGCCTGGACCTCAAGTCGGCCAAGGAAGCCGTCGAGCGCTACGCCAACGGCGAAGGCGGGGCGGCGGACTGGCAGGAGGGCGACTGGGGCCGCAGCGAACCCGAGGGCGCGGGCATGCAGGGCAACGGGCCCGCGGCGGTGCCGCCGGCCGCGCTCGCGGCCCTGGCCAAGGGCAACAAGCTCGAGGCCGTCCGCCTCACGCGCGAGGCTACGGGCCTGGGCCTGGCCGAAGCCAAGCAACTGGTCGAGAACCACCAGAACCCGGCGGCCGGCGATTTCGGGCACTTGCCATCGAGCATGCCGACGCACCCGATGGCCGAGCCGGGACGGGTGCCGCAAGGGGGCTTCAGGTGGCTGCCTATCGTCATCGTCCTCCTGGTCGCGGCGCTGGCCTGGCTGTATTTCGTCAAGGGCGCCTGAAGCGATGATCGTTCCCCAGTTCTGGGCCGAGGGCCGCATCCAGGAGCGCGTTGCAGGCAAGCAGATCACGGTGCGGCGCTACGGCTGGTCCGACGACAGCCCGCTGGCCGCGCAGGCGCATGCCGACCAGCGCACCCGCGAGGCCTTCGACCGTATCGTGAGCGGCGAACAACTGGAGCGCCGCGAACGCAAGCTGGCCTACAACGGCGCCGACGGCGTGCCGATCCGCGAGGAAATCGTCGAGCGGCAGGGCGAGAGCGTCATCACCCGCAACGGCTACGGCGCGCGCTGCCTGAACACGCCCGACGTGATGTTCGTCGACATCGATTTCGACGAACCCCTGCGCACCAGCGTGTTCGGCTTTGCGCTGGTGCCGGCGCTCATCGCTGGCATCGTCGGCGGCTGGACGGCCAAGACCTGGGTGGGCGGGCTGATCGCCGCCGTCGTGGTCTTCGTCGTCGCCTACCGCATCGGCCTGGCCAAGAAGCGCGGGGAGGCCAGCACCAACCCCGCGCCCGAGAAGCGGGCGATCGAGCGCATCGGGCGCTTCGTGCACCAGCATCCCGACTGGCACCTGCGCGTGTACCGCACGCCCGCGGGCTTCCGGCTGCTGGCGATGCACGATGTGTTCAGCCCGGCGGACATGGCCGTGGCCGACTGCTTCCAGGCGCTGGGCGTGGACAAGGTCTACGCGCGCATGTGCCGCAACCAGAACTGCTTTCGCGCCCGCCTGAGCGCCAAGCCCTGGCGCATCGGCATCGGCGAGCACATGCGGCCGCAGCCGGGCGTGTGGCCCGTCTCGCCCGAGAAGCTGCCCGCGCGCGACGCCTGGATCGCGCAGTACGAAAAGGCCGCCGAAGGCCGCGCCGCCTGCCAGTACCTGGAGAGCGTCGGCAACACCGAGCGGGTGCATCCGAACGCCCAAGCGGTGCAGGAACTGCACGACGAGCGCACGCGCGCGCTCAGCGGTCTTCCTATCGCCTGAGGCGGCCTGAAGGGCGATCCCCGGGGGTAGGGATAATCAGGGGATGTCTTCCCCCAAAGTGATCTTCGGCTTCCATGCCGTGGGCGTGCGAATCAAGACCGCGCCGAAATCGGTGCTCGAGGTTCTGTTCGACGCCAGCCGGCGCGATGCGCGCATGAAACAGTTCATCGCGCGTGCGCAGGAAGCCGGCGTGCGGCTGGTCGAGGCCGACAGCCTGCGCATCGCCAAGCTCGCCGGCAGCCACGGCCACCAGGGCGTGGCGGCGCGGGTCGAGCCCACGGCGCAAATCCATTCGCTCGACGAACTGCTCGAAGGCCTCGAAGAGGCCGGCACCGTGCCCCTCCTGCTGGTGCTGGACGGCGTGACCGATCCGCACAACCTGGGCGCGTGCCTGCGCGTGGCCGACGGCGCCGGCGCCCATGCGGTGATCGCCCCCAAGGACCATGCGGCCGGCATCAACGCCACCGTGGCCAAGGTGGCCAGCGGCGCGGCCGAGACGGTGCCGTATTTCATGGTGACCAATCTCGCGCGCACGCTCAACGAGCTCAAGGAACGCAGCATCTGGTGCGTGGGCACGAGCGACGACGCACCGGGCACGATCTACCAAAGCGACCTGAAGCGCCCGCTGGCGCTGGTGCTGGGCGCCGAGGGCGAAGGCATGCGCCAGCTGACCCGCAAGACCTGCGACGAGCTCGTGAGCATCCCGATGGCCGGCGCCGTCGAGAGCCTGAACGTCTCGGTGGCCAGCGGCGTGTGCCTCTACGAAGCGATGCGCCAGCGCAGCGTTTGATCGCGCGCTAGTCCTTCTTCGGCAGCGGTCCGCCTTTGCGGTGGAAGTACACGAGTTCGGCCATGCGCCGCATCTGCGGCGTGCCGAGCAGGTGATTGAACATCCAGTCGCTCTGGAAGTGGTCGAAGGCCCAGCGCAGCGACCGCTTGAGCACGAAGCGCGGATAGCTGCGCACGAACCACGTCGCCGGATCGCCGACCTCGCCGCGCACGAAGCGCGCCACCGCCTCGCCCGCGCGCTCGCCGTGCTGCAGTGCGGTGTGGATGCCGCCGGCCGTGACCGGCGACACCATGCCGGCCGCATCGCCCACCAGCAGCGCACGATCGCGCGCCACGACCGGGAGCACGCCGCCGCAGGGGATCATCCCGGCGCGCACGGCCACCGGGGGCGCGTCGCCCGGCGACACCACCGATTCGATCTTCTTCAGGAAAGGCGCGAGCCGCAGCGCGTTCGCGTCGTTCTGGCCCATGCGGCGCGCCAGGCCGATCTGGCTCACGCCCACGCCGTCGAGTGCCCAGCCGATGTAGCCGGGCGCGAGCTTGCGGTCGATGAAGCAGTGCAGGAGGTCGGGCGCCATGCGGGCGCCCTGGTATTCGTGCTCGACGCCGTAGAGAAAGCGCGTGTTGCGGGAGAGCCCCAGCACCTTGGCCACGCGTGAATGCGGGCCGTCGGCCCCGACGAGGTAGGTGGCGGTGATGCAGGGGCCGTGCAACACGGGGACTTCCCACCGGTCGTTCATCCACAGCGCCTGCTCGAACAGCGTGCCCAGGCGCACATCGACGCCGCAGGCCCGGGTGGAAGCCACCATCCAGTCGAGCAGCGCGGGCGCATCGGTGGCCCAGAACCAGTAGCCGGGGGCATGCAGGTCGACGTGCCGCATGTTCGGTGCGTAGAGCCGCACGCCTTCGATGCGCCGGACCAATGCGGGGGGAACCTCGGCCAGCCAGGGGACGCTGTCGACCGCGTCCTTCACGATGATGCCGGTGGTGTGGAGCTTGGCGCCGGCGCTGGTTTTCTTCTCCAGCACCATCACGCTCAATCCGGCGAGCGCCGCGGCGCGGGCGCAGGCGAGGCCCGCGAAGCTCGCGCCGACGACGAGCAGGTCCACCTTGATGTTGGCAAGGCCGCTGCTCGCGGTGGGTGACGCGGGACAGGGCGCCGTGGATGAAGTGGAGAGCGGGGAAAAAAGACTGGAAGAGGAGGAGTGCATGGGCAGCTGACTGAAGCAACGCGCACCACGGTGTGTGGTGCGCGTGCGAAGTTAGCTACGCCATGTGCGCTCGGCGTGAAGGCTGCGTGAACCCTGTCGGCTCAGCGTGTCAGGACGGGTCCTTGCTGCGCGTGCGGCCCACCGCGCTGAAGATGCCGATGCCCAGGAGGATCAACGTGCCGATGCCGATATAGAGCGTGGGAACGCCCGCGACGGAAGCACCCCAGGCGACGCCGCCCAGGAAGATCAGGAAGCCGATCATGTAAAGCGCAAAAGACATCATGTCCTCCGGTAGCTGAGATGCCTTGGTGTATCCCGGCCGCCCTCCCGGCCCGAACCGGCCTGGACCGCCTCTGCGTGTGGGAGCGTGCCTACCGTTCGGCTAGTCCGGACACGCCACCAGCAGGTACCGGCAGGCCGTGCGCCCCAGCGCCTTGAAGACCAGCGGCCGGTCCACGCCGAAGTCCAGGCAATCCCCGGGCGCCAGCTCGAAGCGCTCGTCGCCGTAGTCCACCCGCAGCGCGCCTTCGATCATCCACAGGCATTGGCGATAGGGCTTGCCGCTCCAGCGCGGATAGCCGACCTGCGCGGAGCGAGGCAGCTCGACCTCGACCAGTTCCACCCCGTTGCCCGCGCCGCGCTCGGCGACCTGGCGGCGCAGATAGCCCGCCTCGGGATCGCGCCAGACTTCCTGCATGGCCTTCGTGCGCAGCCGCTGGGGGCTTACGTTTTCCTCGGTGAGCAGCTGCGCCAGCGACACACCCAGGCCCGCGGCCAGCCGGCCCAGCAGCACGGCGGTGGGGCTGCTCTGCGCGCGCTCCACCTTCGAGATCATGGCCTTGCTCACGCCCGACAGCTCGGCCAGCTCGGCCAGGCTGAGCCCCTTGGCCTGCCGCAGCGCCAGCAACCGGGTGGCGATGAGGGCGTCGATGTGGCCGGGAGTGTCGCCAGGGGTGTTGCCGGAAGGGGGTGATTCGTTTCTCATATGAGATTATTATTCTCCTATATTGAACGACAGAGAAGCACCATGCGCCTCATTGCCTGCACCGAAGAAGCTCACGCCGGCGCCATCCTCGCCATCCTCAACGACGCCATCGTCACCTCCACCGCGCTGTACGACTACAAGCCGCGCACGCCCGAGAACATGGTCGCGTGGTTCGCCACCAAGCGCGCCAACGGCTTCCCGGTGATCGGCGCGGTGGACGAGAACGGCAAGCTGCTGGGCTTTGCGAGCTACGGCACCTTCCGCGCCTTTCCCGCCTACAAGTACACGGTCGAGCACTCGGTGTACGTCGAGGCCGGCCACCGCGGTGCGGGGCTCGGGCGCACGCTCATGGAGGCGATCATCGCGGAGGCGATCGCGCGCGACGTGCATGTGATGGTCGGCGCCATCGATGCCGCGAATGCGGGCAGCATCGGCCTGCACGAGCGCCTGGGCTTCGCGCATTCGGGCACGGTGCGGCAGGCCGGCTTCAAGTTCGGCCGCTGGCTCGACGTGGCGTTCTACCAGCGGATTCTTGCGACGCCGCTGAATCCGGTCGACGGCTGAAGGCTAGTTCAGCACGAAGAAGCGCATCACGACCTCGGCCGGGTGCCTAACACCGGCGCCGACGAACATGCGCTCGTTGATCCACCGCAGCGCGGGCGAGGCCGTCTCGAAGCGCGGGTTGCAGCGGAAATAGACCTGCGCCGGATCGACCGCTTCGCCGCGCATGAGCTTGGCCATCACCTCCGGCGCGGCCGAGCGCACCGCATGGTTCTGCACGTAGACGAGGTCGCCCGCGTCGGTCTCGAGACCGTAGCGCGCGTCGAGCTCGGAGAGCGTGTCGCTCACGATCAACTGGAAGTCGCCGCCGCCCGGCACCACCCGTGCGCGCCAGCCGTGGCCCGACGCCTCGCCGCCCGTGATGGGCACCACGCGGCGCAGGCCCCGCGCGCTCTGGCCCAGCACCTGCGGCACGCCCACTTCCACGCGCAGGTCGGCAAAGTGGTCGAGCGCCGGTGCGGCGATCGAATCGAAGAGGTTGCTGCTCATCGCACGAAGCGGTTCAGGCGGCTGTCGTTTCCGCGCTGGCGCGGTCGAGCATCTCGATGGTGCCCGCGTCGAGCTTCAGCTGCGTGGCCACAACCAGTTCTTCGAGCTGCGCGATCGAGGTGGCGCTGGCGATGGGTGCCGTCACGCCCGGCCGTGCGATCTGCCATGCAATGGCGACCTGGCCCGGCTTGGCGTTGTACTGCTGCGCCACCTTGTCGAGCGCATCGAGGATGCGCAGGCCGCGCTCGTTGAGGTACTTCTTCGTCGTGTTGGCGCCGCGCGCGCTCTTGGACGCATCGGCCTCGGTGCGGTACTTGCCGGTGAGGAAGCCGGCCGCGAGCGCGTAGAAGTTGATCACGCCCACTTCGCGCTTCACGCACAGGGGCTCCAGTTCGTCCTCGAACACCGCGCGGTCGTACAGGTTGTAGAGCGGCTGCAGGCTCTCGTAGCGCGCCAGCCCCAAGCGCTCCGACACGTCCAGCGCCTCGGCCAGCCGCGGCGCCGTGTAGTTGGAGGCGCCGATGGCGCGCACCTTGCCCTCCTTGATGAGCGCATCGAAGGCGCCGAGCGAATCCTCCAGCGGCGTGCTGGCGTCGTCGTCGTGCGACTGGTAGAGGTCGATGTGGTCCGTCTGCAGGCGCTTGAGCGAGGCCTCGACCGCCTCGCGGATGTACTTGGGAGAAAGGCCTACCTTGCCTTCGCCCATCGGCTTGCCGACCTTGGTGGCCAGCACCACGCGGTTGCGCTTGCCGCTCTGCTTGAGCCACTTGCCGATGATGGTCTCCGACTCGCCGCCCGTGTGGCCCGGCACCCAGGCCGAGTAGACGTCGGCGGTGTCCACGAAGTTGAAGCCCGCGTCCAGCCAGGCGTCGAGCAGCTTGAACGAGGCCGCCTCGTCGACCGTCCAGCCGAACACGTTGCCACCGAAGGCGAGCGGCGAAACCAGGAGGCCGGAGCGGCCGAGCGGGCGAAGTTGCGACATGACGAAGTTTCCTGAAGAAGAAAGAACGGAGGGAAGGATCAGACGAAGCCCACGGCGCCGAGCAGCGCACCCGCGCCCAGCAGCCAGAGCAGGTGGATGCGCGTGCGCCAGACGATAAGCGCGGCCACGCCGGTCAGGAGCCACAGGTGCCAGGCAGGCGCATCGCCGGCATGGTTACCGGTGGCCAGCACCCAGCCGGTGGCGATCAGCAGGCCCACCACCACCGGCGCCATGCCCTGCTTGAAGGCGCGCACCTCGCGGCGGGTGCGGTTGCGGTGGCCCCAGCGGGTGGCGAAATAGGTGAGGGTGGTGCTTGGCACCATGATGCCGACCATGGTCACCATGAGGCCGAAGAAGCCGAGCAGCCAGGCCATCGGCCCGGCGCCGATGCCGCCGCCCGCGTTGAGTCCGACGTTCCAGCCCATCAGCGCGACGAACAGCACATTGGGCCCGGGCGCCGCCTGCGCGATGGCGACCGACGAGCTGAACTGCGCATCGGTGAGCCAGCCGTGCTGGGTGACGAGGTAGCGGTGCATGTCGGGCACCGTGGTGATGGCGCCGCTGATCGACAGAAGGGACAACAGCAAGTACTGCCCGAACAGCGCCAGCCAGTCGTGCCATTGCATCGCAATCGTCATGGCGCGATCCTCTTCCAGGTCCAGACGCAGGCCACGCCGCCGACCACCAGCAGCACCCAGCCGAGCGGCACCTTGAACACCGTGATCGCCGCGAACACCAGTGCCATGAACGCAAGGCAGACCGGAAAGCCCAGCGGGTGCTTGCGCAGTTGCGGAATCAGCTTGATGCCCGTGGCGGCGATGAGCCCGCCCGAGACCGCGCCCATGCCCCGCAGCGCCGCCGCCACCTGCGGGTTGCCCGCGTAGTGCGCATAGAGCACGGCCAGCGCGAGGATCACGACCAGGGGAATGGTCAGCATGCCCGCCACGGCGGCCAGCGCACCGCGCAGGCCGAAGTAGCGGTCGCCGATCATCAGGCCCAGGTTGATCACGTTGGGTCCGGGCATCACCTGGGCCACGGCCCAGTCCTCGAGGAACTGCTCGGGGGTGAGCCACTTCTTCTTCTCGACCATTTCGCGCTGGACGATGGCCAGGACGCCGCCGAAGCCCTGCAGCGCGAGCCAGGTGAATGAAACAAAAAGGTCGCCTGGCGACCGGGGCTGTGGCTGCGAGGGGGCTGGCGGCGTTGCCGCGTCGGAGAGGGGCGGGTGCATGGGGATGCGATTATCGTAGGCAGGCCTGCAAGATGCCGGGCACCGGGCCGACATGCCCGAGCGATTCAACAGGGACACTCCATGCTCATGCAAATCCGCGCGCTCTTCGATCTCTGCAAACGGGCCTTCGCGTCGTGGTCCAACGACTACGCACCCAGCATGGGCGCGGCGCTCGCTTACTACACGGTGTTTTCCATCGCGCCGCTGCTCCTGATCGTGATCGCGGTGGCGGGACTCGTGTTCGGCCAGGAGGCCGCGCGCGGCGAAATCTTCGCGCAGCTCTCGGGCCTCATGGGCGCACAGGGCGCGGCTGCGGTGCAGGGCATGCTGCAGGCGGTCAACAAGCCGGCCGAGGGCATCGTGGCCACGGTGATCGGCATCGGCCTCCTGGTGGTCGGCGCGACCACCGTGTTCGGCGAACTGCAGGATGCGCTCGACCGCATCTGGCGCGCACCGGCCCGCGCCAAGAGCTCGGGCATCTTCAACCTGCTGCGGGTGCGGCTGCTGTCGTTCAGCATGATCATGGGCATCGGCTTTCTGCTCATGGTGTCGCTGGTGGCCAGCGCGGCGCTCGCGGCGCTGGGCAAGTGGTGGTCGCCGGTGTTCGGCGCGTGGGAGAGCCTGGCGCAAGTGGTGAACTTCGTCTTCAGCTTCGCGATGGTGACGGTGATCTTCGCGATGATCTACAAGATCATGCCGCGCGCGAAGGTGCAGTGGCGCGACGTGTGGGTGGGCGCGGCCGTGACGGCGCTGCTGTTCACCGTCGGCAAGCACCTGATCGGCCTGTACATCGGCAAGAGCAGCGTCGCCTCGGGCTACGGCGCCGCGGGCTCGCTGGTGGTGGTGCTGGTGTGGGTGTACTACTCGGCGCAGATCTTCTTGTTGGGCGCCGAGTTCACCTGGGTCTATGCGCGCACCTACGGCTCGATGAAGGACAAGGCGGGCCTGCCCGATGCGAACCCGTCGCCCACGCGCGATGTACCCCTGCCGCGCAACGACGCCTGAGGGCAGGCGTCGATCAACCTGAGAAGCCGCCTTCGTCGAAAACTTCTGCTCGTCCGCGCTGGTGCTGCGCCCCAGCATCCGGTTGCGGTGCGGAAAGCGGCCGAAGCGCGCGACGATGTCCCGGTGCAGCACGGCGAATCGCTGCGTGTTGGCGTCGAGCGCCGCGTTGAGTTCGACCGAGCGCTCCTGCTCGGCGAGCGCCTCGGAGTGCATGAAGGGCAGGTAGAAGAACGCGCGCAGCGCAGTTTCGAACTGCCGGTCGAAGCCCGCATCGATCGCCTTCTTCGCCACGGCCAGCGCGAGACCGTCGGTGGCGAGCATGTGCGGGTTGTTGCGCCAGGCGTTGCGCGGCAGTTGGTCGAGCAGCACGAGAAGCGCCAGCGCGCCGTGGGCATCGCCAATCCAGTGATCGAGTTCGCCGCGGGCGGCGGCCTGGTGCGCGGCCAAGAAGCGCGTGAGGAATTCGGCATCGAATGCATCGCTCTTGGCGAACCAGCGCGAGGGGCCGGCTTCGCGCCAGAAATCGACCACTTCGCGGGCGGCAGGGAGTGCTTGGGAGGTCATCGTTGCATTCTCTTTCACTCTGTGGCGGGCCCGCAAAGTCGGGGTGGTGGCCGACACGGCGGGGCGCGCGTGCTGCCTATGCTGTGGAGGCTTTCATAACCCAGGAGATAAAGCTCATGACCAAATACGGCACCCTTTTGCGCGCAGCCCTCATCACCGGCGTGGCCAGTGCTGCCCTGGTCGGCTGCGGGATGATGTCCAAGTCGAACACCGCCAGCTTCAGCGGCGCGATGAACGCGGCCAGCGAAGTGCCGCCCAACATGACGCGCGGCAGCGGCATGGCCGAAGCCTGGCTCAACCGGGACACCAACGTCCTCAAGTACAAGATCACCTACACGGGCCTGAGCGGCCCGGCCACCGCGGCGCATTTCCACGGCCCTGCCGCCGCCGGCGCGAATGCCGGCGTGGTGCTGCCGTTCGCCAACGCGGCCAGCCCGATCGAAGGCCAGGCCACGCTCACGCCGGCGCAGGCCGCGGACTTGGTCGCGGGCAAGTGGTATGCGAACGTCCACACCGCGGCCAACCCGGGCGGCGAGATCCGCGGGCAGATGCTGCCGAAGATGTGATCTTCTTGCGGGAGAGGGACCGGGGGCTTCGGGTTCCGGTCAGGTTACTGTCGCGGGGGTGGTGTCAAATGAATGCATGACGACGACCCCGAAGAAGAAGCCCCGCGCGGCATCCCCCTCCCACCCCCCAGCCCTCAATCCTTTCGCGTCTCGCCGCGAGGACATGCGCCAGGCCCGCAAGGCCCTGGTGCTCCAGGGTGGGGGCGCGCTCGGCGCCTACCAGGCGGGCGTGTATGCCGCGCTCAGCGAGACCGAACTGCAGCCGCACTGGATCGCCGGCGTCTCCATCGGCGCCATCAACGCGGCGCTGATCGCGGGCAACGCGCCCGAGCACCGGGTCGACAGGCTGCGCGAGTTCTGGCATCTCGTGTCCTCCGGGCCTTCGCAGCGCCTGCCTTTGTGGCTCGGCGATCGCGCCACGCAGAACCAGTACAGCGCAGCCATGGCGTCGCTGGTCGGCATTCCGGGATTTTTCGAGCCACGCTATTCGCCGGCCTTGCTCATGGGCGGCGCGGCGCCGCTCTTGAGCTACTACGACACCTCGCCGCTCCGGAGCACGCTGGAGCGCCTCATCGATTTCGACCGCATCAACGCCTGCGAGGCGCGCTTCAGCGTGGGCGCGGTCAACGTGCGCACCGGCAACTCGGTGTACTTCGACAACACGCGCCAGCGCATCGGGCCCGAGCACATCATGGCCAGCGGCGCGCTGCCGCCGGGCTTTGCGCCGGTGCACATCGACGGCGACGACTACTGGGACGGCGGCATCGTCTCGAACACGCCGCTGCAGTACGTGCTGGACCTGCATCCGCGGAGCGACCCGCTGGTGGTGCTGCAAGTGGACCTCTTCAATGCGCGCGGCGAGATGCCCCGCACCATGGCGGGCGTGATGGAGCGGCAGAAGGACATCACCTATTCGAGCCGCACCCGCATGAACACCGACGCGCTGGCCGCCAACATGAACCTGCAGCAGGCCATTGCCGACCTGATCACCAAGCTGCCGGCCAACCTGCGCAAGGATGCGAGCGTGCTCGCGGTGCAGTCGCAGCTCACGCACGAGCCCATCGACATCTTTCACTTGATCTACCGCGACAAGCCCTACGAACTCGAGTCGAAAGACTACGAGTTCTCGCGCGCCGCGGTCGAGGAGCACTGGGAGTCGGGCGCGCGCGACATGCGCGTGACGCTCGCGCACCCGGAGACCCTGCGCGCCGACGCCACCGTCAATGGCGTGACGACGTTCGACCTGGGCGACCACGGCTCGGGCCGGGTCAAGCGGCCGGGCCTCTCGCGCTGAGCACCAGGGCAAGCGATCAGGTTCGACTAAGAAACCAGCGCGAGACTGGATCGGTCACTTCACCAGGAGGAAATGTTCATGAACATTGAAGATGTACGGCGCCAGGCTTTCGCCATGCCGCTCACCAGCCCCGCCTTCCCGCCCGGACCGTACCGGTTCGTGCGCCGCGAATTTCTCATCGTCACCTACCGCACCGACATGGAGGCCCTGCGCGCCGTGGTGCCCGAGCCGCTCGAAGTGGTCGAGCCGCTCGTGAAGTACGAATTCATCCGCATGCCCGACTCCACGGGCTTCGGCGACTACACCGAATCGGGCCAGGTCATTCCGGTGCAACTGCGCACCGCCAAGGGCGTGGAGCAGGGCGCGTACGTGCACGCGATGTACCTGAACGACCATCCGCCGATCGCCGGCGGCCGCGAGCTCTGGGGCTTTCCGAAGAAGCTCGCCTCGCCGGTGCTCGACTACGAGATCGACGTGATCGTCGGCACGCTCGACTACGGCAAGGTGCGCGTGGCCAAGGCCACGATGGGCTTCAAGCACCGCGCGCTCGACCCCGCGCCGATTCTTGCGGGCATCGCGCAGCCGAACTTCCTGCTCAAGATCATCCCGCACGTCGACGGCACGGCGCGCATCTGCGAGCTGGTGCGCTATCACATGGTCGATGTCACGCTGCACGGCGCGTGGACCGCGCCGGCCTCGCTCGAACTGCATCCGCATGCGCTCGCGCCGGTGGCCGACCTGCCGGTGCGCAAGGTCGAATCGGCGGTGCACTACATCGCCGACATGACGCTCGCGCTGGGCACCGTCGAGCACGACTACCTCGCCTGACGACCGCGCCCGATTTTTGCTGTCTTCTTTTCATCCCAACCCCGAAGGAACATTCACCATGCAACTCAAGGACAAGGTCGCCTACATCACCGGCTCGGCCAGCGGCATCGGCAAGGAAATCGCGATCCTCTTCGCACAGGAAGGCGCCAAGATCATCATTGCCGACCTCAACAAGGAAGCGGCCGACGCGACGGCCGCCGAGCTCAAGGCCACGGGCGCACAAGCCATCGGCGTGGCCGTGGACGTGACCAACGAAGACCAGGTCAACGCCTCGGTCGAAGAGGGCGCGAAGGCCTTCGGCGGCATCGACATCCTGATCAGCAACGCCGGCATCCAGATCGTGCATCCGGTCGAGGAATTCAGCTTTGCCGACTGGAAGAAGATGCTCGCGATTCACCTGGATGGCGCGTTCCTCACCACCAAGGCGTGCCTGAAGCACATGTACGCGCAGGGCCGCGGCGGCAGCGTGATCTACATGGGCTCGGTGCACTCGAAGGAGGCGTCGCTGCTGAAGGCGCCCTACGTCACGGCCAAGCACGGGCTCATCGGCCTCGCCAAGACGGTCGCGAAGGAAGGCGCCAAGCACGGCGTGCGCGCCAACGTGATCTGCCCCGGCTTCGTGCGCACCCCGCTGGTCGAGAAGCAGATTCCAGAGCAGGCCAAGACGCTGGGCATCAGCGAAGACGAAGTCATCAAGAACGTGATGCTCAAGGAAACGGTGGATGGCGAATTCACCACGACCGAGGACGTGGCGCGCGTGGCGCTGCTGTTCGCGGGCTTCCCGACCAATGCGCTCACCGGCCAGTCGCTGGTGGTGAGCCACGGCTGGTTCATGCAGTAGGCGCTACAGCTTCAGCTCCCAGGTCTCGCCCACGAGCTGCTTTCCATAGCTCTCGTGCGGCTCCGACTTGGTGAGCTGGAAGCCGCGCTTGGCATAAATGGCGCGCGCGGCCGTGAGGTCGCTGTTGGTCCACAGCACCATCTTTCGGTAGCCCTTGCGGCGTGCGAAGGCGATGCATTCATCGACCAGCTTGCCGCCCAGGCCCAGCCCACGCGCGGCCGGTGACAGGATCAGGAGGCGCAACTGCGCCACGCCGGCCGACTTGCGCACCACGAAGATCGAGCCCATGCGCTCGCCGTTGAGCTCGGCGATCCAGCAGCGCTCCCAGTCGGGCTGGAACTTGAGCAGGAACTCCCCCGCGATCTGCGCCACCAGCGCCTCGAAGCTGCTGTCCCAGCCGTATTCGCGCGCATAGATCTCGCCGTGCTGCTGCACGACCCAGCCGATGTCGCCGGGCGCCGGGTCGCGCAGGACGGCGGCCTGGGTCTTCGCGGGCGCGGCCCCAGGGTCGAGCAGCGATTGCATCGTGCCCATGGCCTGCACCAGTTGGTTTCGCTGGGCCGGGGCGAGCGGCGAGAGCAGGGCGGCCGCTTCGTCGCGCGATTTCTGTTGCAGCGGCGCGAATGCGGCATGGCCGGCTTCGGTCAGGCGCAGCACGCTTTGCCGGGCATCCCGCGCATGGGGCGCGCGCGCGAGCCAGCCCGCGGATTCGAAGCGGCGCAGGATGCGGCTCATGTAGCCCGCATCGAGCCCGAGGTCGCGGCCGATCTCGCTGGCGACCGCCGTTTCGCGGTGCGCCAGCTCGTACAGCACCCGCACGTCGGTCAGCGACATGTCGCTGCCCAGGTACGGATCGAGGGCGCCGATCTGGCGCGTGTAGAAGCGGTTGAACTGCCGGATGGCCTTGACGGCGGCGGCGTCGACGGTGGGTGAGGGCGTGGACATGCTTGCCATTGTCATTCGATTGGTTGACTTTGGCAATCAATTGATGCCCGCGCCAAGACCCGGTCACTGGATGTTTGTCGCGACAGGCATGCTCGAAAACCCTAAAATCGAGGGTTGCCCACCACAGCGCCGCCACGGCCCTGTCCACTCCCACGATGAACGCTCCCGTCGACGTCTCCTTTTTTGCGCGCGCCGCCAAGCCGCTGACCAGCTACCGCAAGTACTGGGCGGCCCGTTTCGGCACGGCCAAGTTCCTGCCGACCACACGCAAGGAAATGGACGCGCTCGGCTGGGACAGCTGCGACATCATCGTGGTGACGGGCGACGCCTACGTCGATCACCCCAGTTTCGGCATGTCGGTGATCGGCCGCATGCTCGAGGGGCAGGGCTTCCGCGTGGGCATCATCGCCCAGCCAGACTGGCAGAGCGCCGAGCCCTTCAAGGCGCTGGGCAAGCCGAACCTGTTCTTCGGCGTGACCGCCGGCAACATGGATTCGATGATCAACCGCTACACCGCGGACCGAAAGATCCGCAGCGACGACGCCTACACCCCCGGCGACATCGGCGGCTCGCGCCCCGACCGCGCGGCCATCGTGTATTCGCAGCGCTGCAAGGAAGCCTGGAACGACGTGCCGATCATCCTGGGCGGCATCGAAGGGTCGCTGCGCCGCATCGCGCACTACGACTACTGGTCGGACAAGGTGCGCCGCTCCATCGTCGTCGACGCCAAGTGCGACCTGCTCCTGTACGGCAACGCCGAGCGCGCCATCGTGGAGATCGCGCACCGCCTGGCCGCCAAGGAGCCCGTGCAGCAGATCACCGACGTGCGCGGCACCGCCTACGTGCGACGCGAAACGCCCGAGGGCTGGTTCGAGATCAACTCCACCAGCGTGGACGAGCCGGGCCGCGTCGAGGCACACGTCAACCCATACCTGATGGTGTCGGACCAGGCCAAGGCCAACGGCGCCACCTGCGCGAAGGAAGACGAGGCGAAAGACGTGGCCAAGGCCGCGGAAGCTGCCGGCTCGCCGGCGCTTCAGTCGATGCAGTCGGTGCAGTCATTGCAGTCGGTGGTGAATCCCGCCATCAAGCCGCTGACCTTCATGCCCAACCCCGCGCTGCAAAGCCGCGGCAAGATCACCGTCCCGCCGCGCGACCGCTCGGTGATCCGCCTGCCGTCGTACGAGCAGGTGCGCAGCGACCCGGTGCTCTACGCGCACGCCAACCGCGTGCTGCACCTGGAGACCAACCCCGGCAACGCCCGCGCGCTCGTGCAGGCGCACGGCGAGGGCACCACGGCGCGCGACGTGTGGATCAACCCGCCGCCCATTCCGCTCACAACGGCGGAAATGGACTACGTGTTCGACCTGCCGTACGCCCGCAGCCCGCACCCGCGCTACGCCGACGAGAACGGCAGCCACGACGGCGGGACGAAGATCCCCGCGTGGGAAATGATCCGCTTCAGCGTGAACATCATGCGCGGCTGCTTCGGCGGCTGCACCTTCTGCTCGATCACCGAGCACGAGGGCCGCATCATCCAGAGCCGCTCCGAAGAATCGATCATCAAGGAGGTCGAGGCCATTCGCGATTCCGTGAGCGGCTTCACCGGCACCATCTCCGACCTGGGCGGCCCGACGGCCAACATGTATCGCCTGGGCTGCAAGAGCCCCGAAATCGAATCGGCGTGCCGCAAGCCCAGCTGCGTGTACCCCGGCATCTGCCCGAACCTGGGCACGAACCACGATCCGCTCATCAAGATCTACCGCCGCGCGCGGGCGTTGCGCGGCATCAAGAAGATCCTGATCGGCTCGGGCCTGCGCTACGACCTGGCCGTGCAGTCGCCTGAATACGTGAAGGAGCTCGTGCAGCACCATGTGGGCGGTTATCTCAAGATCGCGCCCGAGCACACCGAGCAGGGCCCGCTCACCAAGATGATGAAGCCCGGCATCGGCAGCTACGACAAGTTCAAGCAGATGTTCGAGAAGTTCTCGGCCGAGGCGGGCAAGAAGCAGTACCTCATTCCGTACTTCATCGCCGCGCACCCGGGCACCAGCGACGAGGACATGATGAACCTGGCGATCTGGCTCAAGAAGAACGGTTTCCGCGCCGACCAGGTGCAAACGTTCTATCCGAGTCCGATGGCCACGGCCACGACGATGTACCACACCAACAAGAACCCGCTGCGCAAGATCACGCGCGAGAGCGAGACGGTGGACATCGTGCGCGGCGACAAGCGCCGCCGCCTGCACAAGGCGTTCCTGCGCTACCACGACGCCAACAACTGGCCGCTGCTGCGCGAAGCCTTGAAGAGCATGGGCCGCGCCGACCTCATCGGCAACGGCAAGCACCACCTCATCCCGACGTGGCAGCCGCTGACCGACGGCGGCTACACAAGCGCGCGCCGCAAGAACTCGACCTCCGCGCCGGTGGCCGCCAAGGCCGCGGCGCCGGTGAGGCTCGCGCCGGTGAAGCCCTCCAAGGGCCGCATCCTCACGCAGCACACCGGTCTGCCGCCTCGCGACAACGGCAGCGGCAAGCCGGTCAACAAGCCTTCATCGCGCAAGGTGCGTTGATCGGACGGTAGCGGGCGACCGCTACGCGTACTGCATCTCGCCGTTCCCGAACGACCAGTTCTCCTTCATCACCTCCACGAGGTTGATGAACACGTCCTCGCGCCGGATGCCCAGCTTCTCGTGCAGGTCGTTCGCCACGCGCTGGTAGAAGGCCTTTTTCATCTCGACCGTGCGCCCCTGGTTCAGCGTGATCTGGATCAGCACGAAGCCCGCCGAATACGTGACGCCCAGGTAGTTCGCCGGATGTACCAGGCCCTGCGCGGCATGCCGCGTGATGACCTGGAACTTGTCGTCCTTGGGCACGTTGATGGTTTCCGTCATCGCCTGGTAGACCAGGTCGCCGATGGCGTGCCCCA
The DNA here is from genome assembly GCF_979257995.1 of Variovorax sp. AC194. Taxonomy (NCBI): domain Bacteria; kingdom Pseudomonadati; phylum Pseudomonadota; class Betaproteobacteria; order Burkholderiales; family Comamonadaceae; genus Variovorax; species Variovorax sp. AC194. The sequence continues at coordinate 3,068,963 of NZ_OZ409823.1, forward strand.
GCGTGTCGGGCGAGGCGTCGGACAGTTCGATTCGTACGAGTGGCATGGGAGGTTTCTCCTGGATGGGGGTGAAGCCCAGTCTAGAGACGGCGTGCGCGGCAGGTCAGGTCGCGGGCGAAATACCACGCAGCCAGAAGACCCAGGCCAGTAGCGCCGCGCAGTGAAGGACGACGGTGGCGCGGTACACGCGCAGAAAACCCTGCTTGCTCGACTTGTGGCGCAGCAGCCTTTGCCCGGCCCAGGCGCCCGGCCAGCCGCCCGCCAGCGCGAGCAGGTGCAGCGTGCTTTCCTTCGTGCGCCAGCGGCCGGTCTGTGCGGCGTTCTTGTCGAGGGCGTAGGCGAAGAAGGCCAGCAGGCTCAGCCCCGGGACCACGCCGAAAACCAGCAGGGGCAAGCGGCCGGACCAGACGGCCGCGCCGATCAGTACACCGTACGCCAGGAGGAAAAGCAGGCCCCACGAGGCCGAGGGCCCGGAAGCGCTCGCGCGGCGCGGATTCGCCCGCTTGGTGGGAGCCGGAGCAGGAGCGCGTTCACGGCGGCTGACGGGCGTGTGTTTCGGCGGGGGCCGCGAAGCCTCGGCCGATGCCGATACCGCCTGCACGGCCACGGCGCGCGGTCCCTTGCCGCCGACATGGATCTCTTCGAAGCTCAATGCCATGCCGACCTGCGGCAACACCCGCCGGTCGCTGAAGTCGCGCAGATGCACGAACACGTCGGCAGACACGTCGGGGCTGCGGATGAAACCGAAGCCGCGTTCGGCTTCCCATCGGACGAGTCGGCCTTGGCGTTTCATGTTTCGTGGCGAGTGGGAGGAGGGCACATGGCCGCGATTCTCCTCGTGCTTTTCCTTGTGCTTTCCCTTGCCCCTCGTGGACGAGGCTCCTATCATCGGCCGCTCATGCACCTGCACCATTCTCCCCCTCCGTCGACCCGCAGCTGACGCGCGCCTCGCGCCGCGCTCAGACCCGCAAGTGGTCGCCGTCGTCCGCCTTCTTTCGCAAGGCGGACTGACGGCCCGATGGTCATGCCCGCCTTCGACAAGAACGAGCGGCGGGCGTCATGGAGAAATTTCAACAATGAACGCAAGAATGTCTGCCGCCCTGGCCTGGGGCGGCGTGTTGCTGGCCGGCGCGCTCTGGGGCGGCGGTGCCCTGGTGGCGCAATTCCTCATCGATGGCGGCATCGCGCCGCAGAGCCTGTCGCTCGCGCGCTTCGCGCTCGGGGTGCCGCTGTTGTGGTGGCTGCATTGGAGGGCGCAGCGCACGGCGCGGTCCTCCGACGCGCGCTGGCGCGACCTCACCCGGCGCGAGCAGTTCCAGGTCGTCGGCACCGGCGCCGCGATGGCGCTCAACGTGAGCTGCTGGTTCGCGGGCATCGCGCACCTGGGCGCCGCGCTGCCGACGGTGATCTCGATCTGCTGCGCACCGGTGATCGTCGCGCTCGTCTCTGTGCTGCGTGGCTACGAGCCCTTCGGCCTGCGCCTGCTCGGCGGCCTCGTGATGGCGCTCGGGGGCGTGGCGCTGCTGGTGATGCCGGCCGGGGGATGGGGCCCGCTGCCCGCGGGTCATGCCGCGGGGCTGGCCTGGTCGTTCGGATCGGCCTTCTGCTATGCGCTGGTGGTGCTCGGCAACGCGCGCATGCCCGTGCGAGTGCCGGCCGTCACGGCATCGGCGTGGGGCATGAGCGTGGCGGCGCTGTGTATGCTCGCGGTGGCGTGGCCGTCGGGCATCACGTGGCCGGGCGGCACGAGCCAATGGCTGGGTGCGGCCTACACCGGCGTGGTCACGACTTCGGTGGCCTACCTGGCCTTCGCCTGGGGCGCGCGGCGCCTGTCGCCGACGGCGGCGGTGGTCGGCACGCTGATCGAGCCGCTGGTGGCGGCGTTGCTGGCGGCGCTGCTGCTTGCCGAGCCGATGGCGCCCCGCCAGTGGCTGGGCGCCGTGCTGCTCGCGGTGGCCATGCTGCTGCTCATGCGGCGCGGTGCGAAGACGGCATCCGAAACAGAAGCCGACTGAAGCCAAAAGTGGTCGCTCCGTTGTATGGTGTGGCCCCATGAGCAGTTCGCCCCACCTGCCGGCATCGTGGACCCGCACCCTGTGCGGCGCCGTCCTGTTCGCGGCCTCGCTGCAGCTGTGTGCCGCGGCACCCGCCGAGTCCGCAGCGCCCGCTCAGGCGCTGCGCGACACCCACCAGCGCCTGAGCGACAAGCTCGACCGCAGCAGCTTCGGCCGCCCCGTGCAGCTCGACTCGAGCGAGACGCCCGGCGGCCTGGAGGGCGACATCTATGCGGTGATCGACCACCCGCTGTCGGAGGTCACGGCGGCGTTCAAGGGGTCGGCCCACTGGTGCGAGTTGCTCACGCTGCACATCAACAACCGGCGCTGCAAGATCGGCACGGCGCAGGGGCACGAGACGTTGACGCTCTATGTGGTGCGGCGCTACGACAAGCCGGTCGACCAGGCCTTCGAGCTGCCCTTCGTCTATCGCGTGGTGAGCGCGACGCCCGAGAACCTGTCCGTGGAGCTTTCGGCCGCCAGTGGTCCGTTCGGCACGAGCAATTACCGCGTCACGCTCGAGGCCGTGGCGCTCGATGAGCGCAAGAGCTTCGTGCACTTCAGCTACAGCTACGACCACAGCATGATGGTGCGAATGGCGACCCAGGCCTACCTGGCGACCTTCGGCCGCGACAAGGTGGGGTTCACCGTGGTGGGCAAGGCGTCCGATGGCAAGCCCGAATACATCCGCGGCCCGCGCGGGCTGGTGGAGCGCAATGCGATGCGCTACTTCCTCACGCTGGACGCCTATCTCTCGACCGATGAGAAGGACGCCGCCGAGCGCCGCCAGCGCCACTGGTTCGCCGCGGCCGAGCAGTACCCGCGGCAGCTGCACGAGGTGGACCTGGACACCTACCTCGCGCTCAAGCGCGAAGACCGGCAGCGCGACGGCACCGGCCGCTGAAAACCCAACCCCTCAACCGGCCAGCGTGAGCAGTGGCACGTCGCGCTCGCGGCTCATGGCATCGAGCTCGGCGCGCGTGCGCGTCGCCAGCCACGCCGCCAGCGCCTCGTGCGTGGCCGCGGCCATCATGTCGGGCGGCGTCACGCCGGCAGCTTCGCAAAGGCGCTGCGCGAAATGCGGCTCCAGCGCCGCCACCGCCACGCGGCCATCGGCGCACGGGTAGACGCGGTAGCCCGCATGCGCGCCGCCCACCGCGCCGGTGGGCTGCGTGAGGCCCCAGGTGCGCGGCAGCGCCAGCCAGTCGGCCGAGGCGTTCAGCGCCACTTCGAGATAGATCCCTTCGGGCTTTTCACTGCCGCGGGCGCGCCGCAGCATGGCCGTCAGCACCGCCTCGCTCGCGAGCAGGGCGCCGCCCATGTCGGCGTAGAGCGTTGGCGGCAGCTCGGTGCCGGTGACGAGGCCGCTTTCGGCGACGTAGGTGAGGTCGTGGCCCGGCTCCTCGGCGCGCTCGCCCGGCGCGCCGACGATGGCCACCTGCGAGAGCGACGGATGGCGCGCCTGCAGCGCGGGCCAGTCCAGGCCCAGCTTGCGCAGCGCGGAGGGGCGGAACGAGGTGAGCAGCACGTCGGTCTTTGCCAGGGCGGCGTGCAGATGCTGCTGTCCCGTTTCGGTCTTGAGGTCCGCGGCCTCGATGGCGATGCCTTCGTGCAGCGCGGCATACGCCGGCCGGTTGTAGAGCGCCATCGGGTCGCCGGCCGGCGGTTCGAGCTTCAGGCAGCTGGCGCCCATCTGGCGGCAACGCAGCAGCGCGGCCGGGCCGGGCAGGTTGAGCGCAAGGCTCAGGACGCGCACGCCTTCGAGTGGCAGGAAGGAGGTGGGGCTGGACATGGGTGTCGTCGATCCGCAAAACAGGTCAACGGTCATTCTCACCCGAGCGGTGGGGGAGCCAGATTCCGCAAGCCGCCGCGCGGGCGGCGCGCGTAGCATGCGCCATGGCAGCGCTCGTCCTTGCCGCTGCCGCAGACCCAAGGAGACTCACCATGTTTCAACCTTCCCTGATGAGCGGCCAGCGCATCCTCGTGACCGGCGGCGGCACGGGCCTCGGCCGCGCGATGGCCGAGCGCTTTCTCGGCCTGGGCGCCGACATCGCCATCTGCGGCCGGCGCCAGTCGGTCTGCGAGGAAACGGCGGCCGAGTGGCGCCAGCAGTTCCCGGGGCGCCGCATCGACACCTTCGGCGTGGACATCCGCATCGCGCAGAGCGTGGACGAGATGGTCGAGAGCCTGTTCCAGAGCGGCGGGCTCACCGGCCTCATCAACAACGCGGCGGGCAATTTCGTCGCGCCGACCGAGAGCCTCTCGCCGCGCGCTTTCGACGCGATCGCGAACATCGTCTTCCACGGCAGCTTCTACGTGACGCAGGCGGTGGGCAAGCGCTGGGTGGCCGAGGCCAAGTCGGGCAAGTGGAAGCAGGGCGACCCTTTCCGCAGCGTGATGAGCATCATCGTCACCTGGGTGGACAACGGCAGCCCCTACGTCGTGCCCTCGGCCATGAGCAAGGCGGGCATCGAGGTGATGACCAAGTCGCTCGCGGTGGAGTGGGCGCGGCATGGCATCCGCCTGAACGCCGTGGGCCCCGGCGAGATTCCCACCGAGGGCATGAGCAAGCGCCTGAACCCCGGCGAGGAGCCCGGCGCGCGCACCAAGGAGATGAGCCCGATGGGGCGCACCGGCCGCATGAGCGAGCTGCAGAACATCGCCGCCTTCCTGATGGCGCCGGGCCAGTGCGACTGGCTCACGGGCCAGAGCATCATGATGGACGGCGCCAACGCGCTGGCCAACGGCGGCAGCTTCTACGAGCTGCGCCAGTGGAGCGACACCGACTGGAAGGACGCGCGCGACCGCATCGAGGCGCAGAACCAGAAGGACAAGGCGCAGCGCTGAGCGCGTCGTCCCTTTATTTCTTCGGCGGCTTCGCCGCGTGCACGGTGACGTGCTTGTGCACGGGGCTGGACAGCACCAGCGAGGTGGTCACCGCGCCGTCCACCGCCAGCGCATCCACCACGCGCTGCAGGTCGGCCGGCTCGGCGATCGCGCAGCGCACGATGAAGCAGTCTTCGCCGGTCACGCGGTCGGCGCTCAGCACCTCGGGCATGTCGTTAAAGAGCTGCTGGTACCTGGCGATGCCCGCATGCGAGGTCTGCACGCGAATGATGGCCTGCAGCCCCACGCCCAGCGCCCGCAGGTTGACGCGGGCGCCATAGCCTTCGATCACCCCGGCGTCTTCCAGCTTGCGCACGCGCTCGCTCATCGCAGGCTGCGAGAGGCCGATGCGCTTGCCCAGCGCGGCCAGGCTCTGGCGCGCATCGGTCTGCAGCGCTTCGAGGATCAGGCGGTCCTTCTTGTCGATGTTCATGGTGTGTTTCACGACCGATGGTCGATCGGTTTGCGGGCCTGATTTTCGATGGATTGCCATTCGGCGCGGGCGGTGCGGCCGCTATCGTGGCATGCACCTTTTCAGGAGAAACCATGCAACTCGTCGGCATGCTCGATTCACCCTATGTGCGCCGCGTCGCCATCTCGCTGCGGCTGCTCGGCCTGCCGTTCGCGCATCGCCCGGTCTCGGTCTTCAGCGGCTTCGAGGCGTTTCGCGCGATCAATCCGGTGGTCAAGGCGCCCACGCTGGTGTGCGGCGACGGCACGGTGCTGATGGATTCCACCTTGATCATCGACCACGCGGAAGCCCTCGCCGGACGCAGCCTGATGCCCGCCGATGCGGCCGGCCGGCTGCACGCCCTGCGGACGGTGGGCCTGGCGCTCGCGGCGTGCGAGAAGACCGTGCAGATCGTCTACGAACACAACCTGCGCCCGGCCGAGAAGCTGCACCAGCCGTGGCTGGATCGCGTTCAGGGGCAGCTCGTCGCGGCGTACTCTGCGCTCGAGCAGGAGGCCGCCGCAATGCCGCCGCCTGCCGATGAATCGACGATGACGCAGGCCGGCATTTCGTCGGCCGTCGCCTGGGCCTTCACGCAGCTGATGCTGCCCGAGGTCATCGTGCCGGGCCGTTTTCCGACACTGGCGGCTTACTCTGTGCGCGCGGAAAACCTGCCGGCATTCCTGGCATCGCCCCAGGTGTAGTTCAGTCCGCGATGTCCGCGCCGCGCTCGGTCAGGAGACCGCGTAGCAGCGAGCGGTGGCAGCGCGATTCGTCCTCGCAATAGCAGCCGACCGCCAGCGCGGTGCCGTGCGAAAGCGCAGCCAGCAGGTCGAGGCTGCGGCTCGCGTCGGCCTCGGCCATCTCGGACTTGTACTTGCGCGCAAAGGCATTCCATTGCGCGGGCTCTTGCGTCGCTTGCGCCTCCTGTCCGAGCTTCATCGTCTCGGCGGACGGCGCGAGGTTCGGGTACCACACGTCGTACCAGTTTTGCGAGGCGAATTCGGTCTTCGGAACGCCGCGCGGCGGGCGGCGCACGGTGCCGACGCGCAGGCCCTCGCCGGGTGCGCGCGGTGTGCCCAGGCGAACGATGCGGATGCTCATGGTGGTCCTCCGTTTTTTTCAGGTGCCGACGATGCCGCCGTCGCGGCGCTGGATCGCAAGCGTCGCCGAGCGCGGCCGCGCGCTGCCCGGCGTGGTGCCGTCGGGCCAGGCGCTGACGGGCATGGCGTTGCCATCGTCGCGCGCCTCGCCCGGATGCTGGATGTTCACGAACAGCGTGCGGCGGTCCGGCGTGACCACGCAGCCGGTGATCTCGCTGCCGTTCGGTCCGGTCAGGAAGCGCTTGATGCGGCCGGTGGCCGGGTCGGCGCACAGCATCTGGTTGTTGCCGAGCGACGCGTAGGCGGGCTTGCCGATCACCTGGCCGCTCATGTCGGTCTGGATCCAGAGCAGGCCGCCGCTGTCGAAATGCAGGCCGTCGGGGCTGCCGAACATGTCGGCCTCGGCCGAGGGGTAGCGCGCGCCGCTGCCCGCCTGCGCGGGGTCGCCGGCGAGCGCGAAGTGGTCCCAGGCGAAGCCCGTGCTCGCCGCATCGGCGCCGTCCTCGCGCCAGCGCAGGATTCCGCCGAAGAGGTTGTTCGCGCGCGGATTGGCCGCATCGGGTGCGGGCTTGCCGGCGTCGCCGCGCTGGCTGTTGTTCGTGAGCGTGACGTACACCTCGCCGCTCGCCGGATGCACGGCGATCCATTCGGGGCGGTCCATCTTCGTGCCGCCGACGATGTCGCCCGCCAGGCGCGCGTGGACCAGCACTTCGGCCGGGCCGGCAAAGCCGTTGGCCGCATCGAGGCCGTTGCGGCCGTGCGTGAGTTCGAGCCAACGGCCGCGCCCGCCCGCGTCGTAGCGCGCGACGTAGAGCGTGCCCTCGTCCAGCAGGTGGCGGTTGGCGGCGCGCGCGGCCGCGTCGGTGCCGGGGCGCACCTTCTCGCGGCTCACGAACTTGTAGATGTATTCGAAGCGCGCGTCGTCGCCCATGTAGACCACCACGCGGCCGTCTTTTGCGAGCGTGCAGGTGGCGCTCTCCTGGCGCTTGCGGCCGAGGGCCGTGCGCTTGACGGGCGTGGACGCCGGGTCGAACGGATCGATCTCCACCACCCAGCCGAAGCGGTGCGGCTCGTTGGGATGGCGGGCGAGGTCGAAGCGCTCGTCGAAGCGCCAGTACTCGACCCACTGCGAACCGGGCACCGTGCCGTAGCGGCGCTGCGCATCCGTCATGTCCTTGGCCGCTTCCTTCGGTCCGCCGAAGTAGCCGTGAAAGTTTTCTTCGCAGGTGAGGTACGTGCCCCAGGGCGTGACGCCCATGGCGCAGTTGGCGAAGGTGCCGAACACCTGGTCGCCGGCCGGGTTGGCGGCGGTGCGCATCAACGGCGTGCCCGCGGCCGGGCCTGCGATGCGCATGGGCGTGTTGCCGTGGATGCGGCGCGCGAACGGCGAGGGCTGCACCTGCTGCCAGCCGCCGGCGGTGCGGCGCACCTCGATCACCGAGACGCCCATCGCGTGGAGCGACTTGCGCACCTTGTCGGCGGTCCACACCTTGACGCCGTCGGTGTGCAGCAGTTGCTCGTCGGTGTATTCGTGGTTCATCACGAGCAGGCCGCGCTCGCCACGCTTGCCGGCCTCGTCGAGTGCGAAGAAGTGCATGCCGTCGTGGTGCATGCCGGCTTGCACCGCCTGGTCGGCGGCGCTGTTGGCGCCGTCCGGGGCGAAGGCCGGCATCTGCCCGGCGATGCCGGTGGGCGTGCCCCACGGATAGAGCAGCTGCCACTCGTATTCGGGCGGCACGACGACGGTGTCGCGCAAGGACACGGGCACGCCTGTGAATCCGAGTGCGTTGCCGCCGCGCGCCGACGAGGGAAACGCGCAGCCCTGCCCGAACAGCGCCACCACGGCGGCGGCCGAGCCCGATTGAAGGAGAAAGTGACGGCGGTCCAGCGGCATGGCAGGGGTGTTGGGTGGGCGACAGCCGCCATCATCGCCCAGGCGCCGCGCCGGGCGATACTGATCGGAACCCACAAGGAGACACGCATGAGCGATCGCATCGAATGGACCCGCCACCCCGCCGGCGTGGTGGAGCTGCAGCTGGCACGCGCCGACAAGATGAACGCGCTCGACCCCGCGATGTTCGATGCGCTCATCGAAGCCGGCGAAGCCCTGTGCCGCGACGCGGCGGTGCGCGCTGTCGTGATCTCCGGCCGCGGCAAGGCGTTCTGCGCGGGGCTCGACATGGCGTCGTTCGAGCGCATGCAGCAGGGCGCGGGCGAGGGCGTGCTGGGGGAGGGCGCGGCAGGGGCCGATCTGGTCAAGCGCACCCACGGCATCTCCAACGCCGCGCAACACGTCGCGATGGTCTGGCGCGACGTGCCGGTGCCGGTCATCGCCGCGGTGCACGGCGTGGCCTTCGGCGGCGGCCTTCAGGTGGCGCTGGGCGCGGACATCCGCATCGTCGCGCCCGACACGAAGCTCTCGGTCATGGAGATCAAGTGGGGCCTGGTGCCCGACATGGCCGGCATGGTGCTGATGCGCGAGCTGGCGCGCAGTGACGTGGTGCGCGAGCTCACGTTCACCGGGCGCATCTTCTCGGGCGAGGAGGCGCTCCAGATCGGCTTTGCCACGCGGCTCTCGGCCGATCCGCTGGCCGAGGCGCTGCGGATGGCGCACGAGATCGCCGGCAAGAGTCCCGATGCGGTCCGGGCCGGCAAGCGCCTGCTCAACGCGGCCATGTCGCAGGGCGCCGCCGAGCTGCTGATGGCCGAATCGGTCGAGCAGAAAGCGCTGATCGGCAGCGCGAACCAGGCCGAGGCGGTGAAAGCCAACATCGAGCGCCGCCCGCCGCGCTTTTCTCCGCCTGCTTGACCGGCACACCCCGCTGCGTTGCATGCCCCGCGCTTCGAAAAGAGCGTGGGCGGCTCCCTTTTTGGGGTCTTTACGTGTTTTGGCCGCCGAAAAAGTCAGCACTTAGCACACATCGGGTATCGGTGTGTAAGAATTAAGTAGTTGTTTTATGGCAAGGATGGGCGGAAATGGAATCACTTTGTGTGCAGAAGGTCACGGCTTTCCGGGGAGTAGTCCCTTGGAAGGATGGCTCCTGAACGCGCCCTCCTTAACAATTGAACGCTTTGCCTAGCGACGGCGATCCTGCATGTCGACGACCACGTTTTTTTGTAACCTCAGCGTGCCCATCCTGGTGGGCGAGGACCGCTACAAGTACGTCCCCATCGTTGGGGTTTTCCGCAGCATTCCATTCGATCAAGTCGACGAGTGGGTGATGCATCCCGACGGCGGACCGCGCAGCGATCGCGAACTCGCGGCCGAAGTGCTTGTGGAGATCAGGAAGCCCCTCGGCGCGAGCGGCCGCACGGCGCCGCACGCCTTCGATGTGGCCGACATCCTGCAACTGGACCGCGCCGCTGCGATCGTCGTCTCCACTTTCCTGGCCGCATTGCCTCGCGTCTGAGGCTCGCGCCTGTCCTGCGCCTGTCTTGCGCCTTTGGCCTCGGATTCAGGCCGCAATCGCCCCCACCGCCCAGTAGAACGTCGGCCTTGCTCCGTTGAGCAGGTGATCGCCGACCACACGCCCCTTGTAGATCGTCGGGTTGTGCGACGCGAGCGTGCGCGCGTTGCGCCAGTGGCGGTCCAGCCGCCGGTCTTCCTGCAGCGCCGAGGCGCCGCCGATGTCGAAGAGCCGCGTGCCGGCCTGCAGCACCGCATCGACGATGCCGGCCTGCGCCTTGGCGGTGTTGAGTTCCACCTCGAACAACAGGCTCTCCGGAACGCTTTCGCCGCGCTGGCGGAAGCGGTCGATCTCGCCGAGCCCGCGCGCCACCGCTTGCACGGTCGAGGCCGCGATGAACGCGGTGCTCGCGAGCTGGCCGATGACCTGCTGCACCAGCGGATCCTCGCGCGGCGTGTCGCCGCTGCCGTGGCTGTAGACGCGCTTGCGCGGCTGCACGAAGGCGACCGCGTCGCGCACGATGGCACGCGCGATGCCCGCGAGCGTGGCCAGGTGCGTGAGCTGGAAATGGGCGGTGAGCGGCGTCGGCTGGTCGCGCACGTAGAGCAGCACGTGCTCGGGCTTCACCCGCACGTTGCGAAAGCGCGTGGTGCCCGAGGCGCTCAGCCGCTGGCCGAAACCGCGCCAGTCGTCCACGCGCTCCACGCCCGCGGCCTCCGAGGGCACGAGCGCGATCACGCGGTCGCTGCTGCCGTCGGCATTCAGGCGCTGGGCCGAGACCGAGATCCAGTCGGCGTAGAGCGTGCCGGTGCTGTAGTACTTGTCGCCGTCGAGCCGCCACGCATCGCCATCGCCGTCCTCGCGCGACAGCGTGGTCTGCAATGCGCCGAGCGCGCCTTCGCCCAGTTCGGTGGTGGCGTTGCCGAAGACCACGCCTTCCGCGGCGAGCCGCATCCACGGGCCGTGCAGCGACGGGTCGATCTCCGCGAACAGCCGCTCGATGAAGCCGAAGTGCGCGCGCAGGATCTGCGGCAGATTCGAGTCGGCTTCGCCCAGCTCGATGAGCAGGTCGTACAGCTGCTCGACCGAGGCGCCCAGGCCGCCGTATTCGAGGGGCACGCGCAGGGCGCCGAAGCGCTCGGCGTTGAGCCAGGCGACCGGTTCGTAGGCGAGCTCTCGCTCGTTTTCGCGCTGCGCCGCGTGCACCGCGATGCGATCGAAGATGGGGCGAAAGCGCGCGAAGAGCTGTTGCGAGGAGGGCGCGGCGGGTGCCGCGGGGGCGCGCACCGGGCGCGGCGTGTCTTGAGTGATGGCCATGAGAGCCGGACTGTGCCCGGCCGCATGCGGCTTGGGAAATGCGCTTTCCGAGTTTCGTTATGAGGCGTCCGCAGCCGCCTTATCGGCTATCGCTTCCCGCGCGCATCCACCGGCCAGATCGCCACCAGCGCGCCGCCCTCGACCACGTGATAGACGTCGTGCAGGTTCACCGTCGGATCGCAGTGCGGCGTCACGAACTCGATGCGCGTGCCCAGCGCGGGTCTCGGCCCTGCCGGCATCAGCTTGCCGTGCTCGTCGCCGAAGAAGGCGTAGCGGCTGGCGGCATCGGTGCCGCGCGCGACCAGCGGCACGCCGCCGTCGGTGGCGAAGCACTTGGTGCCGCCGTCGACGGTGACCCAGTCGGGCGCATTGGTGCTGACCACGGCCGTCTGCACGAAGAGGGCCACCTCGAAGGGCGAGGGCTCGGTGCCGGCGGCCAGCACCTGGGTGTATTCCGCGTCCATGAAGACATAGGAGCCGGCCTGCAGTTCGGTGAAGGCGTTCTGCTCCGTGTCGAGGTCGTGCGTGCCGGTGCCGGCGCCGGTGACGATCTCGAAATTGAACCCCTTGCGCCGGGCCGCCGCGACGATGCCCGCCACGGTTTCGCGCAGGCCCGCAGCCGCCGCGCTGCGCTCGTCGCGTGCCACGATGTGCTGCAGGTTGCCCGCATAGGCCTGCAGGCCGCGCAGCCTGAGGCGCGGCTCGCCGGCGATGGCGGCGGCCAGCGCGAGCACCTGCGCCTCGTTCGCGGCGCCGGTGCGGTTGTAGCCGGCGCCGTAGTCCACCAGCACGGGCAGCGGGTGCAAGAGGCCGCTCGCGGCCCGGGCCAGGTCGGCCACGTTGGCCAGGTTGTCGGCCACCACCATCACGCCGCCGGGCGCCGCGCGCTCGGCCAGCTTGACCAGGCGCGCGATCTTGCTCGGCGTGACCGCCGGCGAAGTGATCAGCACGCTGCGGATGCCGCCGTCGACCATGACTTCCGCTTCGCCCAGCGTGACGCAGCTCACGCCGATGGCGCCCGCGGCCACCTGGCGCCGCGCGATCTCGATCGACTTGTGCGTCTTCACGTGCGGCCTGAGGCCGATGCCGCGCGCCTTGGCGAAGGCGGCCATGCGTTCGATGTTGCGGGTCATCGCGGGCAGCTCGATCAGCAGGGCGGGTGTATCGAGCAGGTGGCGGCCGCCGGGAACGCCGATCAGCGGGGCATTGGGATGCAGGGGGCGGGGCATTCTTTTGTCTTCCTTTGTTCTTGGATGGGGATGTGCGATGCGTGGTGCGTGGTGCACGAGGGCGAAATGATCGCATCCAAATATTCGCACGATCCGCGGAGGTGCAAACGGCTGCCGTTGCGCAACGGCAGCGCGGCGTCGAAGCAGTGCAGGCCTATCGGGTCCGCTTCGCGGCGCTGCTCGGCACGTCGCTTGGGAATTCCGCATCCCGCGGCCGCAGGGCCAGCCACCAGAGCAGCGCCGCATTGACCGCCCAACCGCCCGCCAGCAATAGCAGCGCGGTGCTCGCCACGCCGGGCGAGAGATCGAGCGTCAACAGGCCCAGCGACCACGGCAGGCCGCCCGCGATGGCGGCCAGCATGCCCACGTCGCTCTCAGGCACGACCGCGCTGCCCAGCACGCAGACCACGCCGGCGACCGTGTAGACCGACGCCGCGATGCGCCAGCCGGGGCGAAAAGACAATCGTGAACGCGCCGTGGACATGACCCGAGCATCGCCGATTGCGGTGTCCGCCGTGAAGGCTGGATACGCGAAGAAACGTAGTGTTTTGGCGACGGTTCGCGCGCAGGGTTGCCAAGCATTTCACGATCGCCGCGCTCCGGTGCGGCAGCAGAACCTTCACAGCCGTTTCGCGCGACTGTCACCTGAGGGCGCCACCATCGGCGCATGGCTGGCCAACTCATCTCCATCTCCCTGACCGTCGACCAACACGATGCCGGGGACTATTTCTGGGTGCTCCTCGAATCCTTCGACAACTCGATGGAGTTCGAGCCGCTGATGGAGGCGGCCACCGGCTTCGCCACCTACGGCGATGCACTGCAGGCGGGCTACGTGGTGCTCAAGGGGCTGTCGGAGGACCTGAACGTCGGGCCGCGGGAAGAGGGCGACGATCCGGATATCGTCGTGATGGACGAAATGGAAGAAGCCGACCGACAAGGTCGCTGACTTCCCGGGTCTTCAGGGGTGCAGGCCGGGGATGGTGCCTACGCGGGGCGTGCCGCATATCGAAGCGCGAAATTCTTCTTTGGCGGCATTGCCATGGCGGACTAAGGTCGCGCGTCACCCGCTGCAACCAATCCTCATGAGTCAACGCAAGCTACGCCTGGGCGCCTTCATCATGGCCACGGGCCACCACGTGGCCGCATGGCGCCATCCGGGCTCGCAGGCCGATTCGGGCGTCAACATCGATCACTACATCGAAGTCGCGAAGACCGCCGAGCGCGGCCTGTTCGACCAGGTGTTCGTGGCCGACAGCCCGGGCGTCGCCTTCCACGGCGACGACGAGGCCTTCAGCCGCCAGGGGCGAGTGTCTTACTTCGAACCGGTGACCTTGTGGGCCGCATTGTCGGCGGTGACAAAGCACATCGGCTTCGTGGCGACCGCGTCCACCACCTACGAAGATCCGTTCCTGCTCGCACGCAAGTTCGCATCGCTGGACCACCTGAGCAAAGGCCGCGCGGCCTGGAACGTGGTGACCACCAGCGCGGACAACGTCCACGGCAACTTCGGCCTGGACAAGCACCCCGACCCGGCCTCCCGCTACGAGCAGGCGCACGAGTTCATCGACGTGGCCAAGGGCCTGTGGGACAGCTTCGAGGACGACGCCTTTCAGCGCGACCCCGTCTCCGGCAAGTACTTCGACCCGGCCAAGCTGCACGCGCTGAACCATTCGGGCAAGTACTTCAAGGTCGCCGGCCCGCTCAACCTGGAGCGCCCGCCCCAGGGCTATCCGGTGATCGTGCAGGCCGGCTCGTCCGAGCCCGGACGCGAGCTGGCGGCCGCGTCCGCCGAAGCGATCTTCACCGCGTGGACCAGCCTGGCCGAGGCGCAGGCGTTCTACCGCGACGTGAAAGGGCGACTTGCCAAGTACGGCCGCCGCCCCGAGCAACTGCTGGTGCTGCCCGGCATCTCGCCGGTGATCGGCCGCACCCAGGAAGAGGCCGAGGCCAAATGGGCCGCGCTGCAGAAGCTGATCCACCCGTCCGTCGGGCTGAACACGTTGCACACCTTCTGGCCCGGCGAAGACCTGTCGAAATGGGACCTGGATGCGCCGCCGCCCTACATTCCGGACGCGCCGCCCGGGCGAAACAGCCGCGCCCACGTGGTGCTGGAGCTGGCCCGGCGCGACAGGCTCACCGTGCGGCAGCTCTACGAATACCTGGCCGGCGCGCGCGGCCACTGGGTGGTGGTCGGCACGCCGCAGACCATCGCAGACCGGATGCAGGAGTGGTTCGAAGGCGGTGCGGCCGACGGCTTCAACGTCATGCCGCCGGTGCTGCCCGAATCGCTCGACGAGTTCGTGGACCTGGTGATTCCGGAACTCCAGCGCCGCGGCCTCTTTCGCACGGCCTACGAAGGGCGCACCCTGCGCGAGAACCTGGGGCTGGAGCGGCCGGTGAATCAGTTCTCCGTCAAGGGGCGCAAGGTCGCGTAGGAAATCGAGAGAGCCGATGCGGCATCGCGCACCGGCTGCCGATCAGCGCAAGACCCGCTTCGACGCACCGACGATCGTCAGCTCGACGTGGTTCGAGCCGTTGTGGTTGCGGTCGGAAAAGCGCACCACGTAGCCGCCGAGGTCGAGTTCACGAAGCCCTTCGAGCCCGCGCACGAAGCTCTCGCGCGTGGGCGACGGGCCGGCCTGTTGCAGCCCTTCGACCAGCACCCTGGCGGACACGAAACCTTCCATGTGGTTGTAGCCGGCCTCCACGCCCTTGCGGCTTGCCAGGTCGGAGAGTTCGCGCGCAAGCCGCGTGGCGCTGCCCCACGGATAGGGCATCACCTGCGCGATCGCGACGCCCTTGCTGCGATCGCCCAGCGCCTGGATCAGCTGCTGGGAGCTGACCACCGACAAGGCATAGAACTGCGCGCTGGCCCCGGCCGATGCATAGGCCGCGATGAAGTCGCTCGTGACCTTGCCCGCCGTGACCAGGACGACCACCGGCGGCCTGGCGCGCGCGAGGTCCTGCGCCGCCGCTTGCAGCCCGCTGCCGTCGACGGCCAGCGGCGTTGCCGCCGCAAGCGCCACGCCGCGCCGGGCGGCCGCGCTCTTGAGGGCGTCCAGCCCGCCCGTGCCGAACGCGTTGTCCAGATAGGCCACGCCCACGCGGTCGATGCCCAGCACGGCCAGGTGCTGCACGATCTTCTCGATCTCGTCCGCATAGCCGGCGCGCACGTTGAAGACGTAGCGGTCGAAGCCGCTGCGCAGCGCATCGGTTCCGGTGAAGGGCGCGACCAGCGGCACCTTGCGCTCCCGCACCACCGGGAGCGCGGCCAGGGTGGTCGGCGTGCCCGCGAGGTTGAAGAGCGCGAAGACGCCGTGCTTGTCGATCAGCTGCCGCGCGTTGTCCGCGGTGCGCTGCGGGTCGTAGGCGTCGTCCAGCGCGACCACCTTCAGCTGCCGCCCGTGCACGCCGCCCCTGGCGTTGACCTGCTCGAAGCACCAGGCCGCGCCTTCCTGGAGCTCGCGCGTCAGCGGGGCGAGCGGGCCGCTCAGCTGGCACGACTGGCCGATCAGGATCTCCGCGTCGGCCTCGGTGCGCGGCGCCGAAGACGCCCATCGGGCCCACGGCGCCGCGACCAGCGCCGCCGCGCCCGCGCCCATGACTCGCAGCGCGCGCCGCCGCGTCGCCGTCGCTCGATCCCTCACGGCGTGCAGGTGAAGCTGGCCGCGGCGTTGACGTCGCCCGTCCCGTTGTAGCGCGGGTACTTCGGCGACTCGCAGACCGGCATCGTGCGGGCCGTGGCGCCGGCCATGAAGTTGTAGGTCAGCTGGTCCGGCGCCTTGCTGTTCTCCACCCAGTCGACGACGGCGCCGAGCCAGTCGACCTCGTTCAGGTTGCCGCCCGCCCCGTGGGTCGAAGCGGGCACGATGAACATGCGGGCGTTGGCGCGCGGGTCGGCCAGGCCGAAGGCCTTCGCGGCGGCGGACATGGTGGTGAAGTTGCGAACGTGGTCGTTGACCGACATCAACGGATCCCCCGCGTCGTGCCAGGAGAGCAACTTGCCGCCCGACGCCACGTAGGCCGCGATGGCGTTCCTGTCGTGGTCGGCGCCCAGGCGCTGCAGGCCGCTGCTGAAGACGTAGTAATCGCGGTTGACGTCGAAGCTCGCCAGGTTGGGCGCCGGCGCCGTGCCCGGAGGCGGCGCGCCGAACCACAACGGATCGTTGGTCGCCAGGAACGCGAAGCCGCCACCCAGGCCGCCATAGCTCGTCACGCCCAGCGCCGGCACGCCGGGAATGGGGGACGCTGGCGCGAAGTTGGTCCAGTTGTACCGGCTGTACGCGGTGGCGCCGGAGGCCAGTGTCAGGTCGTTGAGCAAGCCCGCGAGCGTGGGCACCTGCGCCGCCGACAGGCAGAGCGCGGGGTCGGCATTCGCGCCGGGCTGGCCGCATTGCAGCGACGCGGCGGGCAGGGCGCACGCGCCAGGGTTGGCGAGGTAGCCGTCGGTCGCGCCGTCGCTGGCGTCGCAGGCTGCCACCGCGGCCGCATAGGCGGCGGCGTACTGGGGCGGGCTGATCTCGGCCGGCGTGGCCGCCTTGGCGGCCGTGTTCATGAGGCCGGTGACGGCACCGCCCATGTCCATGGTCTCGCAGCCGGCGACGATGCCGTCGAACTCCTGTGGCCAGCGTTGCGCGGCGATGTAGGCGTTGCGCCCGCCGTTGGAGCAGCCGCTGAAGTAGCTGTGGCTCGGCGCCTTGCCGAAGAAGGCCTTGGCGACGGCCTTGCCGAAGCGCAGCGTGGTGCCTCCGGCGGCGTACGCGTAGTCGATGGCCGATTGCTGGGCGTCGGGCGTGCCGCTCACCCACACCCCCGGCGCGGCCTGTGCAGGCACGCTGGCCCGGTTGCCGCCGTTGGACGCTGCGTACACCGCGCCCTTCACCGCGAGCACGGGGCTGACCGCGACCACCGCGCCGCCCGAGTCGGTCGTCACCACCGAGGCGATGCGCCCGTCGAAGCCGCCACCGCCCTGCTGCCAGTAGCGGCCGGTCCAGTTGTCGGGCACGTCGATCTCGATGTCCAGGAACGGCGCGCGCGTGCCCAGCACCTGGCAGAAGCCCGATGGATAGAGCGGCGCCTTCGCCTCGAAGCGCACGGTGCCGGTGACGGTCACGCCTTCGATGACCTGTCCCTTGAGCGTGGTGCAGGTGCTCTTGAGCTGCTCGGCGGTGGGGCCCGTGGGCGGCGGCGGTGCAGGGGGCGCCGGTGCGGGTGCGGGCGGAGGAACGATCGGCAGGAAGCCACTGCCTCCACCACCACCGCCTCCGCAGGCTTGCAGGGCCAGGCCTGCGGCCAGCAGCAGGCCCTTCGACAGCAGGGCTCGAGGTTTATGTTTTTCGTTGCGCATGGGTTGTCTCCAGTGTTTGAGTGGTGCGCCGGATGCCCGGCAAATCTCTCTCGATGTCTGCCGATCTGGCTACCGACCGGTCGGTCGGTATGAAAGCAGGGCGAGGCTAACGCATGAGCCCGAACCCAGGCAAGCGGCGAAAGCTCGGGACTAACCCCTAAGATCCACGATCGCGCCGCCTGGCGCAGGGCCTGTTCCTCTCGAACCCATGACCGTTGACCTTCCTTCTCCCCGCCCGGGCGACCAGCGCAGCCTGATCGCCCGAAGCGCCGCCGAGCTGTTCGCCCGCAAGGGCTATGCGGCGACGTCGATGAACGAGATCGCCGAGGCCAGCCACCTCTCCAAGCCCGGCCTGTACCACCACTTCAAGGACAAGGCCGAGGTGCTGCTGCACATCGCCGACGGCCATGTCTCGCGGCTGGTCGACATCGTGACGGGGGTGGAAGCGCTGGACCTCGCCGCGGAGCAGCGCCTGCCCGAGCTCATCGAGGCGTTCATGCGCGAGTACGCGGAGGCGCAGAACGAGCACCGCGTGCTCACCGAAGACGTGCGCTTCCTCGCCCCCGAGGCGCAGGCGCGCGTGCTCGACAAGGAACGCACGGTGGTGCAGGTGTTCGCCAACGCCATCGCCGCGACGCGCCCCGACCTGCACGACGCGCAGCTTCACAAGCTGCTGACGATGTTCCTCTTCGGCATGCTCAACTGGATGTTCACCTGGTTCCGGCCCGGCGGACGGTTCACCTACGAAGAGATGGCGCCGATCGCGACGCAGCTGTTCGTGAACGGCATCTCGGGCCTGGAGATCGCGCCGAAAAAGAAGACCGAGGCGACGCGCGGCAGGCGCCGGTGAAGTCGCCCTGACCGGCTGCGCGCGCGCCTATCCCTCTTCGGCCGCAAAGAGCCCTAGATGCGCGGTGCGCAGCTGGAACTTCTGCACCTTCCCCGTCGGCGTCATCGGCAGCCCGCCGACGAAGCGGACCGACTTGGGCACCTCGAAGCGGCCCAGGCGCTCCCTGCAGAACGCGAGCAGTTCGTCCTCGCCGCACGCGTCGGCCGTTGGGCGCAGCACCACGAACGCCGCGACCGCCTCGCCCCAGTGCGGATGCGGCAGCCCCACCACGGCCGCGCCGGCGACCGCGGGGTGGGCCAGCAGCACGGCTTCGAGCTTGATGCTGGAGACGTTCTCGCCGCCGGACTTGATCATGTCCTTCTTGCGGTCGAGGAACAGCATCTGCCCGTCGGCGTCGAACATGCCGATGTCGCCCGTGTGGTGCCAGCCGAAGCGGCGCGCCGCGGCGGTGGCCTTGGGGTCCTTGAGGTAACCCAGAAAGACGTTGGGGCCGCGGTGCACGATCTCTCCGACCTCGCCCGGCCCGAGCAGCCGGCCGTCGTCGTCCATCACAGCGGTCTCCACGCCCGCGACCGAAACGCCCCAGCAGTTGCCGTCCTTGTCCGGATGCTCGCTCGCGCGGTAGACCATGGTCGGCGGGTACATCTCGGTCTGGCCGGTGCCCAGGCGCACGTCGGCGCACATCTCGCGGCGCACCTCTGCGAGCAGGTTCTTCGGCATCGGCGCGAGGCCGTACATGCACATGCGCAGCGAGGAGACATCGGTGCGCGGGCGCTCGGGGTGTTTCATCAATGCATCGAACATCATCGGCAGGCACGAGAGCCAGCTGATGCGTTCGCGCGCGATCGCCGCCAGCATGGCCGCGGGGTCGAAGCCGTTGGCCAGCCAGATCGTGGCCCCCACCATCAACGCCCCCATGCTGATGGTGTGCTGCGCGCAGTGAAAAAGCGGCAGCACCGAGCCGACGACGTCGCGCTCGGTGGCTTCGAAGCTCTGCGCGCAGCTCAGCAGCGCGCCGTGGATCGCGCGGTGCGAATGCATCACACCCTTCTGCTTTCCCGTGGTGCCGCTGGTGTACATGACGAGCGCGAGGTCGTCGTCGCCCTGGTCAACGGCCAGCGGTTGCGCCGGCGGGCGCGATGCGAGCGCATCGAACTGCAGCGTGCCGGCGATGGGCTCGTGCGCGCCGATCACGACCGCGCGCAGCCCCAGCCGCTCGACCAGCGCGCGCAGCGCCGGCACCGCGAACAGCGTGGCGTCGATGAAGACGCCGCTGGCTTCGGCGTGGCTGAGCACATGTTCGATCGAGGCCGCATCGAGCTGCACATTCACCGGCACCCAGACGTTGCCCGACTTGTGGATGGCCTGGATGGCCGCGAGGTGCTCGATCGAGTTGACGCACATCGTCGCGATGCGGCGGCCGGTGAGCCCCTGGTCGCGCAGCGCCTCGCCGACGCGTTCGCTCGCCGCATCGAGCGCCGAGAAGCTGATGCGCCGCTCGCCTTGGATGACGGCGGTCTTGTCGGGGTTGCGGCGGGCGCTGCGCCGCACGATGTCGGCGAGCGAGATGCGGGCGATGCGGGTGCGTTCGGCGTCGGCTGTCTGCATGAGGGCTCCTGGAGGGCTCGCTGGCCCGGTCACGGTTCGACGAAGAAATCGATCAGCGGCTCGACGCCCGGCGTCACCAGGTACGGCGCGAAATCGGCGACGCCGGCATCGCGCAGCACCTGCTCGTCGATCAGCAACTGGCCGGTGAGCTCGCGGCTCGGGCGCGTCAGGATGTGCCACGCGGCGTCGGCCATGATGGCCGGCAGGCGCGCCTGTCCGGCCACGTCGGGCGCGGCGATGCGCAGGGCGCTGGTGGCGATCACGGTGCGCGGCCACAGCGAGTTGCTCGCGATGCCGCGCCCGCGCAGCTCCTCGGCCAGGCCGCGGCTGAGCATGCTCATCGCGTACTTCGAGGTGGTGTAGGCCGCATGGCGCGCGAACCACTTGGGGTTCATGTCCAGCGGCGGCGACAGCGTCAAGATGTGCGGATTGGCCGCTTTCTCCAGGTGCGGCAGGCAGGCCTGCGCGCACAGGTAGCTGCCCCGCGCGTTGATCTCGAACATGAGGTCGTAGCGCTTCATCGGCGTGCGCTCGACGGTCTCCAGGTGGATCGCGCTGGCGTTGTTGACCAGGATGTCGATGCCGCCGAAGCGCGCCACCGCCGCATCGACGGCGGCGCGCACCTGGGCTTCGTCGCGCACGTCGACCACCACCGCGAGCGCCTGTCCGCCGGCCGCGACGATTTCCTCGGCGGCGCTGTGGATGGTGCCGGGCAGGCGCGGATCGGGCGTTGCCGTCTTGGCCGCGACCACGATATTTGCGCCGTCGCGCGCGGCCCGCAGCGCGATGGCCTTGCCGATGCCGCGGCTCGCGCCGGTGATGAAGAGTGTTTTCGATTTCAGGGACTGCATGCAGGCTTTCGGAAATCGCGATGCGCGATCGCAGGAGCCCGCAGGCTATGCGCCGGTGCGGCAAAAGACTTGCGCAGACTGGCTGCGGCGGATGCGGCCAACGCAGCCAATCGACGCAAGGTGCCGGGGCGGGGGCGTGCGACCATCGGCGCAACTCCCGGCGTCGAGCCCTTCATTCGATGATCACGCTCTACCACTGCGCGAATGCACGCTCGTTCCGCGTCCTCTGGATGCTCGAGGAACTCGGCGCGGCCTACCGGCTGGAGATGCTCCCGTTTCCGCCGCGGGTGCTGCACCCCGCGTACCTGGAGATCAACCCGCAGGGCACGGTGCCGCTGCTGGTCGATGGCCAGACGCGCATGACCGAGTCGGCCGCGATCTGCCAGTACCTGGCCAGCCTGCACGCGCCGACCTCGCTGGACGTGGAGCGCGGCGAGGCGGGCTACGGCGACTACCTGAACTGGCTCCACTTCGGCGAGGCCTCGCTGACCTTTCCGCAGACCCTGGTGCTGCGCTACACCCTGCTGGAGCCCGAGGAGCGCCGCCAGCCCCAGGCCGCGGAGGACTACGCCCGGTTCTTCTTCGTGCGCCTGCGGGCGCTCGAACAGCGGATCGAGGCGCAGGACTTTGCGTGCGCCGGGCGCTTCACGGCAGCCGACATTTCCATTGGCTACGCCTTGCTGCTGGCCCGCGTGCTGGGCCACCACGAGCGCTTCGGGCCGGCGGTGCGGCGGTACTGGGAGCGCCTGAGTTCGCGCGCAGGTTTCGTGCGTGCGATGGCGGTGCAGGACGACGCGGCTGCGCGCCAGGGCCTTGCGCTGTTGCCGACGGCCGGCGTGGGGCTCGGGAAGCGGTCGCAGGTGCGCGAATGAGTGTGGCCATCAAACGGGCCCTGGGCAATCGCTCCGCGATGGCACTGGAGATCCTTGTCGCGGCTGGCGTGCTAGCGGCGCCGCGGCAGCGTCAGTCCGTCGCAAGACGGGACAGGAAGGCGTCGACCTGGTCCTCGGCAGTGGCCCATGAGCTGACCAGGCGAATCACCGAATGTTCTTCGTCCGGTCGGCCCCACACGTAGAACGCGAAGTCCTTCTGCAGCGCGGCGACGACGGCGTTCGGAAAAATGGGGAACACCTGGTTCGTCTCGGTCGCCGCAGCGAATCCGTAGCCGCCCGCGGCGATGCCGGCCGCCAGCCTTGCCGCCATGGCATTCGCGTGCCGCGCCATGGCGAAGAACAGATTGCCATCGCCGAACAATTCACGGAACTGGATGCCGAGCAACCGCCCCTTGGCCAGCATGCCGCCGCGCTGCTTGAGGTGAAAGGCGAAGTCCTCTGCAAGCGCCGGGTTGCACACCACGATGGCCTCGCCCAGCAGCGCGCCCACCTTGGTCCCGCCGATCCAGAACAGGTCGACCAGCGAAGCGATGTCGGCCAGCGTCGCATCGTTCCTGTGCGAAGCCAGCGCGGCCCCGAGGCGGGCGCCATCGAGAAACAGGATGAGCCCCCGCCGCCTCGCGAGCGCGGAGATGCTGCGCAATTCGGCCAGCGTGTAGACCGTGCCCGTTTCCGTCGCATTCGACAGGTAGATGAGCCGCGGCCGGGCCATGTGGGGAAAGTGCGAGTTGGTCTCGAGCGCCTCCTCGATGTTCTCGGGCGTGATCTTTCCATCGACCGCGGGAACGAGGATGAGCTTGTGTCCCGTGGCCTCGATCGCGCCGGCTTCCCGCACGACGATATGGCCGGAGCTCACGGCGATCACGGCTTCGTGCGGGCGCAGGCAACTGGAGATCGAAGCGATGTTGGCCATGGTGCCGCTGGCAACGAAGTGGATGGCGCCTTCGAACGCGCCGCCCAGGTGCGCCTTGATCCTCGATGCCGCATCGGCCGAGTAGGCGTCGTCGCCGTAGGGCGCCTGCTGCGCGAGGTTGGTCTGCGCGAGCGCGCGCAGGATGTCGGGGTGCGCGCCCTCGCTGTAGTCGTCGAGAAAACTGAAGGTGGTCATTCGGTGCCGTCGTGTGTGGGCGCCCGGCCCGGAACCGGGCGGGCATCGAGCACCGCAGGCTACCGAGCGGAACCGCGATCGCCTTGTAAAAAGTTGCCGGCAGGGCGCTGGAAGCGGGCCGGCGTCACGCTGTAGGCGTCGCTGAACGCGCGCGTGAAGTGGCTCTGGTCGAAGAAACCGACGGCGTGCGCCACGTCGGTGATCGGCATGTCGCGGTTCGTCTTGATCAGCTCGACCGCTCGCTCGAGCCGCAACCGCAGCAACCACGCATGGGGCGTCATGCCGACCGTGCGCTTGAAGAGCTTGAGAAACCGGAACCGGTCGAGGCCCAGCAAAAACGCGAGATCTTCCAGCACGACCTTGTCGCACAGGCGCGCTTCCATGAAGTCGCGCACGCGCATGAGTTGCCGCGGCGTCAACGTACCGGAGATAACCTGGGGCGATGGCTTCAGCAGCCGCGCGAACAGGGACTCGAAGAGCTCCATGACGTGCGCCTCTTGCAGCAGCGGATCGTCCGACGCGTTCCGCAGCGCGGTGTGCATGCCGATCAGTCGTTCGGCCAGCCGCGTGTCGCGCAGCACCACGGCCGCTTGCGAGGGGAAGTGGTGCTTGCCGGTGATCTCTTCGCCCAGGCCCGCCAGCAGTTCGGGAGAAAGCCGGAACGTCTGCAGCGTGTAGGCCTCGTTGGCGCCCGCGACGCCGTCGTGCACCTCGCCGGGCGGCATCAGCTGGATCGCGCCGCGGGTGAGCAACAGCGATTCGCCCTTGAACTGCTGGCGTTGCACGCCATCGGCCACGAGCGCGACGTGGCAGTCCAGGTGGTAATGGGGCTTGAAGCGAAAGGCGGAAAACCGGGCCGTGCTCAGGACAAGGCCGGGTACCTCGATCGCGCGGCTGTAATGAACCTCTTCACGCAAAGACGCGGCTCCTGCAGGTGGGCGGATTTCTCGCATGGTAGATGCAACCGCATGCAGCCCTACAGCATCGATTCGGGAATCATGAGCAACTGCCATTGCAGCTTGAAGCGCATCCATGGACTGCTCCGGGCTCGCTGTCCGTCACCCTGGCCGGCGTTGCGGCGCAGGCCCTCGAGCGCGACGGGGCTGGGCACGAAGTAGGGCGAAGAGGTGAGGATTTCGGTCTGCGCCTGCTGCGCTGCTTCGCCGAGGAGGCGGCGGCTTGTGTCGATCAGCGCGCCGCTGGCGAGCCGACGCGTTTCCGACAGGCCCCACATCAGCCGGAAGCCGCTGGCGCCCGGGGGAGCGCTGGCCATCGAGGTCGTGACGCTGCGCGGGCCTTCGTCCCGGAGGCTCGCGTATGCGAAGGATCCCGCCGCGGGACCAGGCAAAAAAATACCCGCCGAAGCGGGTTCGAGGAGCCCGTGCAGGGCGCTCTAAGGACGAAACAGAGAGCTCTTCTTTTATGCGGCCCTGTTGCGTGACAACCCCTCGATCGTCGGTGGGGTGGCTGCAATCGGCTGTAAGCCAAAATTAGGCTGTCAGCGTAGGACACACTTAAAAACGTGAAGTATTTGGCAGGCTGCAAACGTTGCTGCCCGGCCATGGCGCTCGAAGTGTCGGTCTCGTCTGACAAGACTGATCTGCGCGAAGCCCTAGATTTTGCGAACTCGCTTCGAAGTGCGAGTTCTCTGTGTGTGACAGCACCTAAAGAGATTCAACCCAGCCTGGTGCTGGGTTTTTTTTGCGCCCGACGTTCTTGGATGCGTGAATTAATGCCACTTCAAGCCATGAAGTTTGTGTAATTGTGTCCTGTTGTGCCTTATGTCGCAGGCCAGCCATTCCCAACGTGCGGATCGCTGCAGCACACTCTTCGCAACAAAAAGAGGTGTCTCATGGGAGTTATGAATGAACTGTCACCTGAGGTGGACACATTCGTGTGCCGCTTCAGCATTCCGATCCGGCTCGACGAAGAGCGGTTCCAGTATTTCCCCGTGGTCGGGGTGTTTCGCAGCATGCCGTTCGACCAGGTCGATCGATGGGTGATGCGACCCGACGGTCGGGCGCGCACCGATCGCGAGTTGGCGGCCGAAGTTCTTCTCGAACTGCGCCGGCCGCTCGGCGCCACGGGCAAGACGGCGTTGCTTCAGTTCGGCATCACCGATGTGCTCGAAGTGGATCGGGCCGCGGCCATCATCGTGGCGACGTTCCTGTCCGAGCTTCCGCGCGGCGCGCAGCGCGAACTCGAGAGCGAAGTCGTGGGCTAGGACGGGAAGGCCAACGAAAAAGCCCGCACGAGGCGGGCTTTGGAATGTGGTCGTGAACTCTCACGCGGTCCACGTTACGGCAAATGTTCAATTGCGGAAGCCACCTGTTGTTTTTCTCGTCGTAGTGACTTCGACGCGCCGGTGTGAGATTCGGCTTGCCTGGCCAGGCAACACTCAGAGTGAATCTGAGCGAGGGGCGATTGTACCAGACGACGTTTTTGTGCCCGCCAAGGAACGGAATCCGGGCCGAGCCCAAATATTTTTCGCAGGCTGCCGCTTTTGCAGGCACCGTGTTGCAGGCCACGCCAGGCAACGATCCTGAACTCTTCACACATGGTTTTCCACAACATTGTCCCCATTGAAAATGGAAAACATGACATGGCCATGTGTTAGGTAAAAACAGTTGTTGCACAAACCGGGGTAGGCGCGCGCTGACAGACTTCCCAGGGCTCGCGGGAGGAACATCTCCTGACCGCAATGTTGCGGCAAGGAGCATGAAATGACCTTCGACTTCTTGTTTCGTCCCAGCCATACCGCCTACCTCAAAAGGGCGTCGGCGTTGCTGGAAGAAGCGCAGATGGCACGCATCGAGCACCAGGCCGCCGCGGAGCATCACAGTGCACTGGCGCGGATGTACGCCGAGCGCGTTCGGCGGCTCGAGAGCGAGCTCTACCGGCAGCCGCGCGGCGCGGAACACGGGCCTGCCGATGTCTTGGCCGAGGATCGGCCGCAGTTGTATTCGCTGGATGGCACTCGCAAGCCGGGGCTGACATCAGCGACCTGAGCGCCTGCCGAAGCACGCAAGCCGGCCATCGCTATCCCGGACATGAATATTGCCAAACCTGTGGCGCGGGCAGACACGGCACCATCAAGGCTCATTCTTGGAGAGCCGCATGAAGATGTTCAGAAAAGTCGTTGGTGGGGTCATCTCGTTGGCCGGTGCCGTGGTGATCGTTGCTCAGCACTTCTGAAGGAAGGCGCCAACCCGGCGAAACGTGACGTGGTGCCCATGCGGGCAAGCCAGGAACGGACGAATGACTTTCGACACTGGCGGACGCTCCGGCATGGCAATAGCCTCGTGACCCGGATGACAGGGCAGGCGGCTGGTTTTCAGTTCGGCTTAAGGTTGGAGAACGATACTGAATCTTGACGGTCTTCCGGCGTTGGTAGAGGTTGCTTCTGCACCCGCTTTTGCACCCGCTCTTTGCAGCGGTTCCTCGAGGCTGAAGGTCGTCAAGATTTCTTTCTCCGCGCCTGATGCGATCCCTGTCGTTCATCCAGGACCTTCAAGAAGCATGCGCCACTCGCTGTTGCACTACCTCTCCACGCAGCCATTGCCCGCCACCGTCGCAGGTGCGCAGGGCATTGCCGCCGTTCAGGCCCTGTTGCAGGAGGGCTGCGTGAAGGCCATCTTTCCGCAGCCTCGCTCCCCCGAAGTCGATATGCCCGTGGCAACGGTGACCGAACTCACCCGGCTCGGCCACCGCGCATTGCGCCGGTTCAGCGGCGCCTGAAACGCCCTTCGACTAGCGCTGCGCCAGCCGCCGCAGCGCCATCGACAGTTCCTCCATATCGACGGGTTTGAGCAAGTGATGGTCGAAGCCGGCCTGGGCAATGCGCACCCTGTCGTCCGGCTGGCCCCATCCCGTCAGTGCGATCAGCGTCAGCCCGCTGTGCGCGGGGTCGGCCCGAAGCCTGCGGGCCAGTTCGCAGCCATCCATGCCGGGCATGCCGATGTCCAGGATCGCCAGCGAGGGACGAAAGCCGTCCGCCGTCTTCAGCGCTTCGGTGCCGCTGAACGCCACGGCGGTGCGCGCCCCGAGAAGGCCCAGCAGCGCCGCCAGCGATTCCGCCGCATCGCGGTTGTCATCGACGACCAGGATGCTGTGCCGCGCGATGACCGCTTCAGTGGAGGGGGCCGCGCGCTTCTCGCCCCCCGCATCGTGCGCGATCGCCAACGGCAGCGTCACCACGAATTCGCTGCCCTGGCCGAGGCCGGCGCTCTTCGCGCTGACAGTGCCCCCGTGCAGTTCCACCAGGCTCTTCACCAGCGTGAGCCCGATGCCCAGGCCCCCCTGGGCGGCCCTGGCCGTGCCGCTCACCTGCACGAACATGTCGAAGATCGACGCCAGCATGTCAGGCGGAAGGCCGGCGCCGTTGTCGAGGACGCGGACCACCGCATTCGCGCCGTCGCGCTCGACGAACACATCGATCCGGCCGCCTTCGGGCGTGTACTTGGCGGCGTTGTTCAACAGGTTGGAGAACACCTGCGTGAGCCGCACCCCGTCTCCTTCGACAGCCAATGAGGCATCTGCCGCATGCACCTGCAGCTGGTGCCGGCCGGCGTCCATCAGCGGCCGGCTGAGCTCCACGGCATCGCGGATCACCTGGTCGACCATCAGCTCGCCGAGCTGGAGTTCGATCTTTCCGCGGGTGATGCGCGACACCTCCATCAGGTCGTTCACCAGGCGCACCATGTGATCGATCTGGCGGCCCATGAGCTGGTAGTAGGGCTGCGCGGCTTCGGGCGTGAGCGGCTTGCGCGTGAGGATGGCCAGCGCCGTGCTCAGCGGCGCCATCGGGTTGCGAAGCTCGTGCGCCAGCGTGGCGAGGAATTCGGTCTTGCGCTTGTCCGCTTCGCCCAGGTCGTCCAGGATGCGGCGCAGTTCGTACTGCCGGCGCCGGGCCCGCAAGGCGCTTCGCAGCGCGCTCACCAGGGCCGCCACGCGGATCGGCCGCTCCAGCACCGTGACGTTGGCCATGCCCTCCATGGCCACGGCGATGGCGCGCGAATCGGCGCCCTGGCGGGCCAGCACCAGCACCGGCAGGTCCGACCACGGCGGCTGCGTCGACACCGCGTCGGACAGGTCGGCCGCATCGTTGCCCGAGAGCATTTCCTCGGACACGAGGATGGCGCCCGCGCCCTGGCCGATTTCCAGTACCAGTTCGTGCAGCGTGGCGCAGACCCGGGTGGCGATGCCGGCGCGCTCGAGCACGGCGGTCGCCATCACGGCGTCCTTCGAGGTGGCCGTCCTGAGCAGGACGCGCAGTTGCGTGTCTTCGTGCGTGATCGTGGCGCCTGGCGTGTTCGTCGTCACGGCCGGGTGGCGGTGACGCCATCGATGGGCACCGGAATGCCGCTCAGGATGCCCCGGAAGTGGCGCAGGGGCTCGCCCACGTGCAGCCCGCTGCCATCCATCGAGAAATCGCGGATGGTCCGCTCGTGCGCGCTGCCGCGTTTCTTGAGCACCGAGATGGCCTGCCGGACCTCGCCCTCGAATTCGAAGTAGCGCAGCAACACGACCGCGTCCGCAAGGTAGCTGGCATCGACCGGCGTCTGCATCTGCATGCCGATGAGCCCGTGCTGCGCGCCGACCAGCAGCGTGGCCACGCCGGCCTGCCCGAGGTAGGTCAGCAGTTCGTGCAGCTGCACGATGAGAAAGCGCTCATCGGGCATGGCGTTGAGATAGCCGTTGAGGCTGTCGATGACGACGACCGTTGCGGCGTGCTCGGTCACGGCCAGGCGGATCTCGTGGACCAGCTCGCCCGGAGACAGCTCGGCGGGGTCGACCTGCTTGATACGCAGGTGCCCCGACGCGAGGTAGGGCTCCAGGTCCATCCCGAGGCCGGCGCAGCGCGTGCGCAGCGTGTTGACGCTCTCGTCGAAGATGAAAAGCGCGGCGCATTCGCCCCGCCGGGCGGCGGAAACGGCGAACTGCACGGCCACCGACGATTTGCCCGTGCCCGGCGCGCCGACGAAGAGGGTGCTCGTTCCCTTCTCGAGGCCGCCCCCGAGCAGGTCGTCCAGTTCGGCGATGCCGCTGGGCATCTTGGTGAGCGGTGCGCTGGTCGCGTGCTCGGAGGCCACAAGCCGCGGAAACACCTGCAGGCCCCCGCGATGGATCTTGTAGTCGTGAAAGCCGCCGCGATAGGCCTGTCCGCGGTACTTGACTACCAGGAGGCGCCGCCGCGCCGAGCCGTAGTCGGAATTGAGCTGCTCCAGCCGCAGCACGGCGTGCGCGATGCTCTGCACCTGCAGGTCGTGCTCCGTGGCGGTCATGTCGTCCAGCAGCAGCACGGTGCATTGCCGGCCCGCGAAGAACTGCTTCAACGCCAGGATCTGCCGGCGGTACCGCAGCGACGTGCCCGACAGCAGCCGCAACTCGGACAGCGAGTCGAAGACGATGCGAGAGGGCTTGAGCGTGTCCACGTCGCTGAGGATGCGCAACGTGGTTTCGCTCAGCTCCACCTCCGAGGGGTGGAACATCGTGTACTGCTCTTCGGGGTGAAGGCTGTCCTGCGCGGGGAGCATCTCGCGCACATGGATGCCCGAGAGGTCCCAGCCGTGGGAGTTGGCCACGCCGCGCAGTTCGTTCTCGGTTTCCGAGAGCGTGACGTACAGGACCGACTCGCCCGTCCGGGCGCCCTCGAGCAGGAACTGCAGCGCGATGGTCGTCTTGCCGGCGCCCGGCGTGCCTTCCACCAGGTAAAGGCGGTTGGGCTCCAGGCCCCCGCCCAGCACATCGTCCAGCCCCGGCACGCCGATGCCCAGCAGGTTGTTTTGCCGTCCCCCGAGGCTTGATGCCTTGGCCTCCATCGTTGTTGCTCCATGAAAAATTCGGATACCAAATTCAATCATGCGAGCGCGAAAAAACCATGCAGGACAAGGCCGGAAAAACGACCCAGCCTTTGTCGGCCGGAACCGATTCTTTCCGTGATGCTCAGGGAGGGAAAAGGTGCGGAGCCGCCGAGGCGGCTAGCGCAGGAACACGTGCTGCATGAACTGCTTGATCGGGTACTGGATCACCGTCTGCACCCGGGCCGGCAGCTCCAGCGGCCGCATCAGCATCTTGAGCGTGCTGCCGGCGCTCAGGTTGGTGCGGATGGTGCTGTTCATGCGCGCACTCAACTGCTGCACATAGGCCGTGTCGTCGGCGCGATGGGGCGCCCGGGCCTTCACGACGTGGCGGATCGCGCAGTCCGCGTCCTCGCTCTTGAGTTCCAGCGTGCGCCGGCCAATGGTGCCGATCACGCGAAAGCGGCTGAGTTTCTCCTGTTCGCGATAGCGGCGGAAGAACCGGTAGAAGTGCTTGTAGTGGTTGACCTCGTCCGTCGCGATGCGGGTGGCCAGGTCGTGCAGCACCGGCTCGTCGGTGGCGCGGGCCATGGCGCGGTAGTAGGTGGCGGTGCCGGTCTCGACCACGCAGCGCGCGGTCATCTCCAGGGCCCGGGTGGGGGCGAGCAGCTCGACCTTGCAGTAGGTCGCGTACTCCTCCAGGAAGCCGCGGTAGGCCGTGTCCCACTCGAATTCGGGCCACACATGGCGCACATAGGCGCGCAGGGCCTGGCCGTGCTGCAGTTCCTCGGGCTCCCAGTGGTTGGAGAGCCAATCGGTCACTTCGTCGTCGCCGCGGAAGAAATCCACCAGGTTGTGCGTGTACAGGTCCGAGCCGCTTTCGATGAACGAGGCGGAGGTCACGAGGTAGAAAAGATTCTCGTCCGGGCGCACCTTGTCGAGCGCGATGCGCGAGAAATCGAGGTCCTCGATCTTCCAGTGTTCGGCCTCAAGACCTGCCATGCGGACTCCTTGATTCATGTTGTGCATATGAATAGGACGGGGCCCGCTGCGTTTGGTTCGGCCGCGCGGGAGCTCCAGGGCGCATATTAGCCGCGGTGCTGCGATCACGCAGTCGCCCCGGGGCCGGCCGGGCGCCATGGGCAAACCTATAATCGTTTGTTCAAGCAAATCAAGCAGTTAGGTCGGTTCAACGCAGTGGTTTCGACGAGAGGTCGCCATCGCCAGGCCGCCCTCGACAGAAGACGAAATCCAAAGATGAGCCAGCCCACATTCACGGTCGCGGACATCCGCAAGACCTTTCTCGATTTCTTCGCCTCCAAGGGCCACACGGTGGTGCCCTCCAGTTCGCTGGTGCCGGGCAATGACCCGACCCTCATGTTCACCAACTCGGGCATGGTCCAGTTCAAGGACGTGTTCCTCGGCGAAGACAAGCGCAACTACGTGCGCGCCGCCTCGGTCCAGGCGTGCCTTCGCGCCGGCGGCAAGCACAACGACCTGGAGAACGTGGGCTACACCGCGCGCCACCACACCTTCTTCGAGATGCTGGGCAACTGGAGCTTCGGCGACTACTTCAAGCGCGAATCGCTGACCTGGGCCTTCGAGCTTTTGACCAAGGTCTACAAGCTGCCGGCCGAGAAGCTCTGGGCCACCGTCTACATCGAGGACGACGAGGCCTACGACATCTGGACGAAAGAAATCGGCCTGCCCCCCGAGCGCGTCGTGCGCATCGGCGACAACAAGGGCGGGCGCTACATGTCCGACAACTTCTGGATGATGGCCGACACCGGCCCCTGCGGCCCGTGCTCCGAGATCTTCTACGACCACGGTCCCGAGATCCCCGGCGGCCCCCCCGGCAGCCCCGACGAAGACGGCGACCGCTACATCGAGATCTGGAACAACGTGTTCATGCAGTTCGACATGCAGCCCGACGGCTCGGTCAAGAAACTGCCCGCGCCCTGCGTGGACACCGGCATGGGCCTGGAGCGCTTGGCCGCGATCCTGCAGCACGTGCACAGCAACTACGAGATCGACATCTTCGACGCGCTCATCAAGGCCGCGGCCCGCGAAACGGGCGAAAAAGACCTGGGCAACAACTCGCTGCGCGTGATCGCCGACCACATCCGCGCCACCTCGTTCCTGGTGGCCGATGGCGTCATCCCCTCCAACGAAGGCCGCGGCTACGTGCAGCGCCGCATCGTGCGCCGCGCGATCCGCCACGGCTACAAGCTGGGCCAGAAGAAGCCGTTCTTCCACAAGCTCGTGCCCGACCTCGTGAAGCTCATGGGCGATGCGTACCCCAAGCTCGTGGCCGACGAGAAGCGCATCACCGACACGCTCAAGGCCGAGGAAGAGCGCTTCTTCGAGACGCTCGCCAACGGCATGGAAATCCTCGACGCGGCCCTGGCCGGCGACGCCAGGACGCTGCCGGGCGACGTCGCCTTCAAGCTGCACGACACCTACGGTTTCCCGCTCGACCTGTCGGCCGACGTGTGCCGCGAGCGCGGCGTGAGCGTCGACGAAGCGGGCTTCAACGTCGCGATGGAAAAGCAGAAGGCCGCGGGCCGTGCGGGCGGCAAGTTCAAGATGGACCGCAACGTCGAATACACCGGCGCGGGCAACACCTTCACCGGCTACGAGCACCTGGAGGAAAGCGCCAAGGTCGTCGCGCTGTACTTCGAAGGTGCGGCAGTGAACGAACTGAAGGAAGGCCAGCCCGGCATCGTCGTGCTCGACGCCACGCCCTTCTATTCGGAGAGCGGCGGCCAGGTCGGCGACCAGGGCGTGCTCAGCGCCGAAGGCGTGCAGTTCGGCGTCGAGGACACGCAGAAGATCAAGGCCGACGTGTTCGGCCACCACGGCACGCAGACCCAGGGCACGCTCAAGGTCGGCGACGCAGTGAAGGCCGCGGTCGACGGCGAACGCCGCAACGCGACCATGCGCAACCACTCGGTCACCCACCTGATGCACAAGGCCCTGCGCGAAGTGCTCGGCGACCACGTGCAGCAGAAGGGCTCGCTGGTCGATGCCGACAAGACGCGCTTCGACTTCGCGCACAACGCCCCCGTCACGCGCGACCAGATCCTGGAGATCGAGAAGCGCGTGAATGCCGAAGTCCTTGCCAACGTGGCCACGCAGGCGCGCGTGATGGACATGGAATCGGCCCAGAAGACCGGCGCGATGATGCTGTTCGGCGAGAAGTACGGCGAGACCGTGCGCGTGCTGGACATCGGCACGAGCCGCGAGCTGTGCGGCGGCACCCACGTGGGCCGCACCGGCGACATCGGCCTCTTCAAGATCGTGAGCGAAGGCGGCGTGGCCGCCGGCGTGCGCCGCATCGAAGCGGTCACGGGCGCCAATGCGCTCACCTACCTGCAGGACCTCGAATCGACCGTGCAGAGCGTGGCCGCCACGCTCAAGTCGCCGGCCGCCGAGCTGCAGGGCCGCTTGACGCAGGTGCTCGATCAGGTGAGGGCGCTGGAGCGCGAAGTGGGCTCGCTCAAGGGCAAGCTCGCATCGTCCAAGGGCGACGAACTCATCGCGCAGGCGGTGGACGTCAATGGCATCAAGGTGCTCGCGGCCAAGCTGGACGGCGCCGATGCCAAGACGCTGCGCGACACCATGGACAAGCTGAAAGACAAGCTCAAGACAGCCATCATCGTGCTGGCCGCCGTCGACGGCGACAAGGTGCAGATCGCGGCCGGCGTCACCGCCGACACCGTGGGCAAGGCCAAGGCCGGCGAGCTGGTCAACTTCGTGGCGCAGCAGGTCGGCGGCAAGGGCGGCGGCAAGGCCGACATGGCCATGGCCGGCGGCACCGATGCGGCGGGCGTGCCCGCCGCGCTGAAATCGGTTCAGGGCTGGGTCGCGGAACGCGTCTGATGACCGACGCGCTGCCCGGCGAAGAGTCTGGCACGCCACTTGGCGAGGTGCTCGTGATGGGCGCGGGCACCATCGGCTGCTACATCGGCGGCCGGCTCGCCGCGGCGGGCGTGCCCGTCACCTTCGTCGGCCGGCCCCGCGTGCTCCAGAAGCTCGCGGGCCACGGCCTTTCGCTCAGCGACCTGGACGGCGCCAAGCACCACATCCTGCCCTCGGCGCTGCGCCTGTGCGAGCAGGTGCCCGCCGGCGCCAGGCCTGCGCTGGTGCTCCTTTGCGTGAAGAGCGGCGCCACCGCCGAAGCCGCAGGTGAACTGGCCTTTGCGCTGCCCGCGGGCACCACAGTCGTCTCGCTGCAGAACGGCATCTCCAACAGCGCCGCTGCATCGCAAGCGGGACCGTCGCTCAACGTGCTGCCGGGCATGGTGCCGTACAACGTGGCCGAGATCGGCGAGGGCGCCTTCCATCGCGGCACCCCCGGCCGGCTCGCCGCGAAGGACGATGCGGCGCTGCGCCCGTGGCTCCCCGTGTTCGAGCGCGCCGGCGTGCCGCTCGACCTGCATGAAGACCTCTTGCCGGTGCAGTGGGGCAAGCTGCTGCTGAACCTCAACAACCCGGTCAATGCGCTCTCGGGCCTGCCGCTGCGCGAGGAGCTGATGCACCGCGGCTACCGCCAGTGCTTCGCGGCGCTCATCGACGAAACGCTGGGCGTGCTCGGCGTGAGCGGCATCGTGCCGGCGCAGGTGGCGGCGGTGCCGGCGCAGCGGCTCTCGAGCCTGCTGCGGCTGCCCGATTGGCTCTTTCGCATCGTCGCGGCGCGCATGCTGCGCATCGATGCGAAGGCGCGCTCCAGCATGGCCGACGACCTCGCGCTTGGCCGCCGCACCGAGATCGATGCGCTCAGCGGCGAGGTCGTGCGCCTCGCACAGGAACATGGCCTGAGCGCACCGCGCAATGCGCGCATGGTCGCGCTGCTCGAAGCCTGGCCGAACCAGCCCGAGCGCTGGCCGGCACGGCGATTGCAAGACGCTCTCGGCCTGTAGCGCTTAGCCTGTACCCTCGGGCTCTTGCGGCGCTCGGCCCACAAGAAAGAGGGAGTTCTCATGCAGGTCCTGATTCTCGGCAGCGGTGTCATCGGCACCTCGGTGGCGTACTACCTGGCACGCGCCGGCCACGAGGTGACGGTGCTGGAGCGCCAGCCGGCCCCCGCGCTCGAAACCAGCTTCGGCAACGCGGGCGAGGTGTCGCCCGGCTACTCGGCGCCCTGGGCTGGGCCCGGCGTGCCGGTGAAGGCCATCAAATGGATGCTGATGCAGCACAGTCCGCTGGTCGTCAAACCGATGCTCGATCCGGCGATGTGGCGCTGGGGCCTCTCGATGCTGCGCAACTGCACGCAGGCGCGCTACGAGCTCAACAAGGGCCGCATGGTGCGCCTGGCCGAGTACAGCCGCGATTGCCTGAAGGCCTTGCGCGCGGACACCGGCATCCAGTACGACGAGCGCATGCAGGGCACGCTGCAACTCTTTCGCACGCAGCAGCAGCTCGACGGCACCGCGAAAGACGTGGAGGTGCTCAAAGCCTCCGGCGTGCCCTACCAGGTGCTCGATCGCGACGGCTGCCTGCCCTACGAGCCCGCGCTCGCGGCGGTGAAGGAGAAGTTCGTCGGCGGCCTGCGCCTGCCGGGTGACGAGACCGGTGACTGCTTCAAGTTCACGCAGGCGCTCGCGAAGCTGGCGGAAGCCGAAGGCGTGACCTTTCGCTTCGGCGTGAACATCCAGGCCATCGAGCACGACGCCGCGAAGGGCGTGACTGCGGTGCGCACCGACCAGGGCAACTTCACCGCCGACCGCTACGTGGTCGCGCTCGGCAGCTATTCGCCCGCGCTTGTCAAGCCGCTGGGCATCGACCTGCCGGTGTACCCGGTCAAGGGCTTCTCGATCACCGTGCCGATCACCGACGCGGCCGGCGCCCCCGAATCCACCGTGATGGACGAGACCTTCAAGGTGGCTGTCACGCGCTTGGGCGACCGCATCCGCGTGGGCGGCACGGCGCAGCTCTCGGGCTTCGACCTCGCGCTCAATCCGCGCCGGCGCGACACGCTCGAACACGTCGTGACCGACCTCTTTCCCCGCGGCGGCAACGTGCGCGACGCCTCCTTCTGGACCGGCCTGCGCCCCATGACGCCCGACGGCACCCCCGTGATCGGCGCCACGCGCATCCCCAACCTGATGCTGAGCACCGGCCACGGCACACTCGGCTGGACCATGGCCGCCGGCACCGGCCGCGTGATGGCCGACCTCGTTGCCGGCAAGGCGCCCGAGATCGACATGGAAGGCCTGACCGTGGCGCGCTACGGCGGCTAGCAGGCACGACGCCATCCCCCGAGCAGGGCGGTCCGAAAGGGCCGCCCTGTTTTACGTTGGGTTGCGACATCTAGGGTTTCTACTTAGCCACGAAGTTGTCTTCGTGGCTATCCTTCGTGCGTTCCATTAATAAATCGTTGTTTCTTTAGTGAAACAAAACGCCGACCACGACGGACCCATGAAACACACACGCCGCCTCGCCATCGCCGCCGCCATGTTCCTGGCCGGCGCCTGCGCCACCGGACTTGCCTGGGCACAGAACTATCCGGCCAAGCCGATCACGCTGGTGGTCGCGTATCCGGCGGGCGGCGACACCGATGCCCTCGCGCGGCTCTTCGCCGAGAAGCTCTCGGCGCGGGTCGGGCAGCCGGTGGTGGTCGACAACCGGCCGGGCGCGAGCGGCATCATCGGCAGCGGCTACGTGTCGAAGGCGGCACCCGACGGCTACACGCTGCTGCTCGCGCCCAGCACCTTCTCGATCGCGCAGCTGGTGCTGAAGACCAACGGCGCCTCCGGCTACGACGTGCTCGCCGGCTTCACGCCGATCGTGCAGACCGGCAGCCAGCCGCTCTTCCTGGTCGCGAGCGCCGGCAGCGGCTTCGCCACCGCGAAGGACGCGGTCGCCGCGGCCAAGGGCGCCGGAAAATCGCTCTCGTACGCGAGCCCGGGCAGCGGCTCGCCGATGCACATCCTGGGCGAGATGTTCGCTCGCGCCTCGGGCACGAACCTCGCGCACGTGCCCTACAAGGGCGTGGCGCCCGCGGTCAACGACGTGCTGGGCGGCCATGTGCCGGTCACCTTCATCACGCTCGGCCCGGTGGCGCCGTACTTCGCCAACGGCAAGCTCAAGCCGCTCGCGGTGGCATCGAGCCAGCGCTCGCCGCTCGCGCCCACTGTGCCCACGCTCGCCGAGCTCGGCTACAAGGACGTCGAGGTGGTCGCCTGGAACGGCCTCTGGGGCCCGCGCAACCTCTCGCCCGAGATCGTGAAGACGCTCAACGGCCACTTCAACGAAATCCTCAAGATGCCCGACATCGTCGCGCGCATGGCCGTGCTCGGCACCACGCCGGTGGGCGGCGATGCCGACGTGCTCGGCAAGACCAACGCGGCCGACTACGCGCGCTTCGGCAAGGTCATCAAGGAGCTCGGCATCCAGGCCGACTGAACACGCATGTCCGAACTCAAAGCCATTCCCGATCCCTCGAGCCTGCAGTCGCTGCTGGCCGAACTGCCCGCCAACCTGCTGGCCGGCCGCCGCGTGCTCGTGACCGGCGGGGCGCGCGGCCTGGGCCTCGCGTTCGCGCAGTGCATCGCCGCGGCGGGCGCGAGCGTGGTGCTGGCCGACATCCTCGGCGAGCTCGCCGAAACCGAAGCGAAGGCGCTGCGCGACGCGGGCCACAAGGCGCATGCGCTCACCGTCGATTTGTCGGCGCCGGCCTCCATCGACGCCTGCGCCGCCGAGGCGATCCGCCTGCTCGGCGGCCTGGACGGCCTGGTCAACAACGCCGCCATCACCAACTCGGGCGGCCGCAACGCGCACCAGCTCGAGATCGACATGTGGGACCGCGTGATGAATGTCAACGTGCGCGGCACCTGGCTCATGGGCCGCGCCTGCCGCGCGGCGCTCGCTGCAAGCGGCCGTGGCGCGGTCGTGAATCTCGCGTCCGACACCGCGCTCTGGGGTGCACCCAACCTGCTGGCCTACGCATCGAGCAAGGGCGCGGTCATTTCCATGACGCGCTCGCTGGCGCGCGAATGGGGCGGCGACAGCATCACCGTCAACGCCGTGGCGCCGGGCCTCACGCTGGTCGAGGCGACCGAATACGTACCGATGGCGCGCCACCAGAAATACCTCGAAGGCCGCGCCATTCCGCGGGAGCAGCAGGCGGCCGATGTCTGCGGCGCCACGCTGTACCTGCTTTCCGGCCTCTCGCGCTTCGTGACGGGCCAACTGCTGGCCGTCAACGGCGGCTTTGCGATGCACTGAATTTTTCCGACGAAGGAGTAAACCCGATGAGCGATTTGTCCGAACAACAGAAGATCAACGATGCCGCCAGCACGACCCTGGCGCAGCCCGAGGGCACGAGCCTCGCGGAGTGGATGAACACCCGCATCGCGCGCTACGAGACGCGCAAGTACGACTGGGACGCGCTGAAGTTCCAGGCCGACTTCGACCCCAAGTTCCGCCGCGCGCAGATGCGCTACGTGGGCACCGGCGGCACCGGCGTCGAGAAGGACGCGAACACCGTGCCTTCGGAGCACTTCACCTTCTCCACCATGGTGATCCCGGCCGGCCACGAGGGCCCGCCGCACCTGCACACCGATGTGGAAGAGGTGTTCTTCCTCATCCGCGGCAAGCTCAAGGTCGTGATCGAGAAGGACGGCGAGCGCTTCGAAACCATCATGACCGACCGCGACCTCATCTCGGTGCCGCCGGGCGTGTACCGCGAGGAAATCAACATCGGCGACGAAGACGCGCTGATGTG
Organism: Variovorax sp. AC194; assembly: GCF_979257995.1. Lineage (NCBI taxonomy): Bacteria > Pseudomonadati > Pseudomonadota > Betaproteobacteria > Burkholderiales > Comamonadaceae > Variovorax > Variovorax sp. AC194. The sequence continues at coordinate 3,107,595 of NZ_OZ409823.1, forward strand.
CGTGATGCTCGGCGCGCAGAAGCCGATCAAGCCGACATACCCGGCCGATCACCCGCTGGCCAAGATCAAGCGCTGAGGACGAGATGAGCGACGCGATGGTCACCGACGGACTGGCGCTTCCCGCTTCCGAGCTGGCGCTGCTCGACGCCCGTTTTCCGGCACGCGGCGTGCCGGTCGGCGGCGGCGCGGTGGTGTCGGTGCGCGAGCGCGGCGCGGGGCCGGCTCTCGTGTGCCTGCACGGCATCGGCTCGGGCGCGGCGTCGTGGCTCCACGTGGCGTTGCTGCTGGCACCGCAGGCGCGCGTGATTGCGTGGGATGCGCCGGGTTACGGCGCATCGACGCCGCTGGCATCGGCTGCGCCATCCGCCGCGGACTATGCCGACCGGCTGCACGCCTTGCTCGATGCGCTCGACATCCAGTCGTGCGTGCTCGTCGGCCATTCGCTCGGCGCGATCACCGCGGCATCGGCCGCGCGCAACGGTTCGGCCTTGGCTTCGCGCATCCGCCGCTTGGTGCTGATCAGCCCGGCCGCCGGCTACGGCGCACCGTCACGCGCCGAAGCCCGCGCCAAGGTGCGCACCGAACGCCTCGCCACGCTCGACGAACTAGGCATCGCCGGCATGGCCGCGAAACGCGCGGGCCGCCTCGTCTCCGACACCGCCAGCGAACTCGCGCGCCAGTGGGTGCGCTGGAACATGGCCCGCCTGAACGACGGCGGCTACCGCCAGGCCGTCGAACTGCTATGCAACGGCGACCTCATCGCCGACCTGCCGCCCGCCATGCCGGCGCGCGTGGCCTGTGGCACGCTCGATGTCGTCACCACGCCCGAAGCCTGCGCCGAGGTCGCGCGCGGCTGCGGGGTGACGCTCGAACCCATCGAAGGCGCCGGGCACGCCAGCTACGTGGAACGGCCCGAGGCCGTCGCCGCGCTGCTGCGCGAAGCACTCGCTGCCTGAGCAGGCCACCACAAGACATCCAACGGAAACAACGAACCACCATGGCAACGAACGACAACGAAGTGATGGAAGAGGGCGCCGACCGCTACAACGTGCCCGCGCTCGAGCGGGGCCTGCGCGTGCTGTGCGAGTTCAGCCGCGAGAACCGCACGCTCTCCGCGCCCGAATTGGCGCGCCGCTTCGACCTGCCGCGCTCGACCGTCTTCCGCCTGCTCACCACGCTGGAGAACATGGGCTTCCTGGAGCGCGCCGAGGGCGGCCGCGACTACCGCCTGGGCCTCGCGGTGCTGCGCCTGGGCTTCGAATACCTCGCCTCGCTCGAACTCACGCAGCTGGGCACGCCGCTGCTCAATCGCCTCTGCGACGAGCTGCGCACGCCCTGCAACTTGGTGGTGCGCGACGGCCGCTCGATCGTCTATGTCGCCAAGGTCGCGCCGCCCACGCCGTTCGCGAGCTCGGTCACCGTGGGCACGCGCCTGCCGGCCCACGCCACGGTGCTCGGCCGCGTGCTGCTGGAAGACCTCACGCTGCCGCAACTGCGCGCGCTCTATCCCGAAGACAAGCTGGAGACCTTCTCGCCGAGCACGCCCAAGACGGTGAACGAGCTCTTCGACATGGTGCAGGCCGACCGCACGCGCGGCTATGTGCTGGGCGAAGGCTTCTTCGAATCGAACATCTCCAGCATCGCCGCGCCGGTGCGCGACCACAGCGGCCACATCGTGGCGGCGCTGGGCGCGACCATCACCTCGGACCACATCGAGGAAAGCCGCATGGACGAGATGGTGCTGCGCGTGCGCGGCGTGGCCGACGAGATCTCGGGCCTGCTGAACTACTCGCCCGCGCGCTCCAGCAAGGTGGTGCCGCTTCGCAGCGCATGACGGCCATGACGATGCCCGCACCTTCTCATTTCTTTGCCGCCGATGCATTGGCGGGCCGCGTGGCCGTGGTCACGGGCGGTTCCTCGGGCATCGGCCTTGCGACCGTCGAGCTGTTGCTCGCGAGCGGCGCCGCCGTCGCGCTGTGCGGCCGCAACGCCGAGCGGCTCGACCGCGCGGTGACCGGCCTGCGCGCGCAGTTCCCGAGCGCGAAGCTCTTCGCACAGCCTTGCGATGTGCTCGATGCCGCCGCGGTCAAGGCCTTCGCCGTCGCCAGCGAGGCCGCGCTCGGCCCGGCCTCGATGCTCGTCAACAACGCGGGGCAGGGCCGCGTCTCCACCTTCGCGGACACCGACGACGCGGCCTGGATGGACGAGCTGCACCTGAAGTTCTTCTCCGTCATCCACCCCACGCGCGCCTTCCTGCCGCAGCTCGCCGCGCAGCGCGCGGTGCTCGGCGATGCCGCCATCGTCTGCGCCAACTCGCTGCTCGCGCGCCAGCCCGAGCCGCACATGGTCGCCACCTCGGCCGCGCGCGCGGGCCTCTTGAACCTCGTGCGTTCGATGGCCACCGAATTCGCGCCGCAGGGCGTGCGCGTCAACGGCATCCTGATCGGCCTTGTCGAATCGGGCCAATGGCGCCGCCGCTTCGAGGCGCGCGAAGACAAGTCGCAAGACTGGGCCGCCTGGAGCGCCCAGCTCGCGAAGACCAAACACATCCCGCTGGGTCGCCTGGGGCTTCCGACCGAAGCCGCGCGCGCGATCCTTTTCCTCGCTTCGCCCCTCGCGTCGTACACGACGGGCAGCCACATCGATATCTCCGGAGGCCATTCCCGCCATGCATAACCCCCACAACACCGTCACTGTCGGCGCTGTCGTCGCCGCCTTCCTGGAGCAGTGCGGCGTCAAGGCAGCCTTTGGCGTGATCTCGATCCACAATATGCCGATCCTCGATGCCTTCGCGCAGCGCGGCACGATCCGCTTCATCTCCGCGCGCGGCGAGGCGGGCGCGGGCAACATGGCCGACGCCTATGCGCGCTCCACCGCGAGCCTGGGCGTGTGCATCACCAGCACCGGCCCGGCCGCGGGCAACATCGCGGGCAGCATGGTCGAGGCGCTGACCGCCGGCGCGCCGCTGCTGCACATCACCGGGCAGATCGAGACGCCGTACCTGGACAAGAGCATGTCGTACATCCACGAGGCGCCCGACCAGCTGGCCATGCTCAAGGCGGTGTCGAAGGCGGCGCTGCGCGTGCGCAGCGTGGAGACGGTGCTCGGCACCCTCAAGCGTGCGGTGCAGCTCGCGCTCACGGCGCCGACGGGCCCGGTGAGCGTGGAGATCCCGATCGACATCCAGTCGGCGCTCATCACGATGCCGGCCGACCTGTCGCCGCTGCCGGTGGAGCGTCCGGTGCCGTCCGCCGCCGCGCTCGACGCATTGGCCGCGCGCCTCGCATCCGCAAAGCGCCCGCTGCTGTGGGTGGGCGGCGGTGCGCGCCATGCCCGCACGGCAATTCAGCGCCTGCAGAAGCTGGGCTTCGGCGTGGTCACCACCACGCAGGGCCGCGGCACCGTGCCCGAAGACGACGCCGGCTCGCTCGGCGCCTACAACATCCAGAAGCCGGTCGAGGCCTTCTACCAAACCTGCGACGCGATGCTCGTGGTCGGCTCGCGCCTGCGCGGCAACGAGACGCTCAAGTACGAGCTGAAGCTCCCGCGCCCGCTGTACCGCATCGACGCCGATGCCGCCGCCGAAGGCCGCTGCTATGCCTCCGAGGCTTTCGTCTGCGGCGACTCGGCGCTGGCCCTCGAAGGCCTGGCGGATCGCCTCGAAGCCGCCGGCTACAAGGCCGATGCGCAACTGCTGGCCGACCTGCGCGCCGCGCACGACCAGGCAGTGGCCACGCTGCGCGACGGCCTTGGCCCGTATGCCGAACTCGTGCGCCGGCTGCAGTCGGCCGCGGGCCGCAAGTTCAACTGGGTGCGCGACGTGACCGTCTCCAACAGCACCTGGGGCAACCGCGAACTGCGCATCTTCGAGCCGAGCGCCGGCGTGCACGCCACGGGCGGCGGCATCGGCCAGGGCATGCCCATGGCCATCGGCGCGGCCATCGGCGCGGCGGTGACCGGCTCGGGCCGCAAGACCTTCTGCCTGGCCGGCGACGGCGGCTTCATCCTGAACCTGGGCGAACTGGCCTGCATGGTGCAGGAGAAGGCGCCGATGGTGATCGTGCTCATGAACGACAAGAGCTACGGCGTCATCAAGAACATCCAGGACGCGCAGTACGGTGGCCGCCAGTGCTACGCCGAACTGCACACGCCCGACTACGACCTGCTGTGCAAGTCGATCGCGTTGCCGCACGCTTGTGTGCGCGACCTGGCCGACCTGCCCACGCGGCTGGACGAAGCGCTCTCTGCCGACGGCCCGTTCCTGCTGGAGATCGACATGCTCTCGGTCGGCGGCTTCAAGACCAGCTTCGCCGGCCCGCCGACCAACACGGTCACGCAGATTCCCGCGCTCGGCACGGCGCAGTGAGAGCGAGCGGAGCCCCACCCATGATCGCCCCCACACGCATCGCACTCATCGGCTGCGGCGCCATCGGCACCGCTGTGCTCGAATTGCTGAGAGGCGATCCGGCGCTGCGGGTGACGGTCGTCGTCGTGCCCGTCGAGGGCATGGCCGCCGCGCAGAAGGCTGTGCCGGGCGCAGAGGTGCTGAGCATGGTGCCCGTCGCCGGCATCGACCTCGTGGTCGAAACCGCGGGCCACGCCGCCATCGAGGAGCACGTGCTCCCGGCGCTCGCGCGCGGCACGCCCTGCGTGGTGGCCTCGGTCGGTGCGCTGTCGGCCGCGGGCCTCGCTGAAAAGCTCGAAGCCGCCGCCATCGCGGGCCGCACGCAGGTGCAGCTGATTCCCGGCGCCATCGGCGCGATCGATGCGCTCGCCGCGGCCCGCATCGGCGGGCTGGACAGCGTGCGCTACACCGGCCGCAAGCCACCGAAGGCCTGGAAGGGCACGCCGGCCGAACAGGGCCGCGACCTCGACGCGCTGGCCGAGGCCACCGTGATCTTCGAAGGCAGCGCGCGCGAAGCGGCCTCGCTCTATCCGAAGAACGCCAACGTCGCGGCCACCGTCTCGCTCGCGGGGCTCGGCCTCGACAAGACACTGGTGCGCCTGATCGCCGACCCCGCCACCGCCGAGAACGTGCACACCGTCGAAGCCGAGGGTGCCTTCGGCAGCTTCGAGCTGACGATGCGCAACAAGCCGCTCGCGGCCAACCCCAAGACCTCCGCGCTGACCGTGTACAGCGCGGTGCGGGCGCTGCGCAACCGCGTCGCGCCGCTGTCCATCTGATCCCTGAGCCCTTCCATGATTTCTTCCGAACTTCTCCCGATCTGCATTGCCGGCGAATGGCGCCTGGGCGGCGGCGACGTGTATGAAAGCCTCTACCCCGCCACGGGCGAGCCGATCGCGCGCCTGAAGGCCGCGAGCCTCGCCGATGTCGAGGAGGCCATCGTCCGTGCCGACCACGCGTTCCGCACCAGCGGCTGGGCCCAGCGCCTGCCGCACGAGCGCGCCGCCGTGCTGCATCGCGTGGCGCAGCTGATCCGCCAAGAGAGCGAATCGCTCGCGCAGAAGCAGCGCCTGGACAACGGCAAGCCGATCAACGAAACCCGCAACCTCGTGGCGAGCGCCGCGGGCACCTTCCAGTTCTTCGCGGCCGCATTGGAGACGCTCGAAGAAACCATCACCCCCTCGCGCGGCGCCTTCGTCACGATGAGCGTGCACGAGCCCATGGGCGTGGTCGCGGCCATCACGCCGTGGAACTCGCCGATCGCAAGCGAAGCGCAGAAGCTCGCACCGGCGCTCGCGGCCGGCAACGCGGTGGTCGTGAAGCCCGCCGAAGTCACGCCGCTGATGGCGCTGGAACTCGCGCGCATCTGCGAAGCGGCCGGCGTGCCCAAGGGCATCGTGAGCGTGCTGCCGGGCAAGGGTTCCGTCATCGGCGACGCGATCACCAAGCACCCGCTGGTCAAGCGCGTGTCGTTCACCGGCGGCACCACCACCGGCAAGCACATCGCCCACATCGCGGCCGACAAGATGATGCCGGTGTCGCTGGAGCTGGGCGGCAAGTCGCCCACGATGGTGCTCGACGACGCGGACCTCGACCATGCAGTCAACGGCGTGCTCTACGGCATCTTCAGCTCGTCGGGCGAGTCGTGCATCGCGGGCTCGCGCCTTTTCGTCGCACGCAGCATCTACGACGAGTTCCTCACGCGGCTGGCCGAAGGCGCCAATGCGCTGCGCGTGGGCGACCCGGCGTCGGAGCAGACGCAGATGGGCCCGCTCATCACCGCGAAGCACCGCGAAGGCATCGAGCGCTATGTGGACCTGGGCGTGTCCGAAGGCGGCCGCATCCGCACGGGTGGCGTGCGCCCGCACGGCGCCGGCTACGACAGCGGCTATTTCTACAAGCCGACCATCATCGAAGGCCTGGACAACAGCGCGCGCATCAGCCAGGAAGAGATCTTCGGCCCGGTGCTCGTCGCGATGCCCTTCGACGACGAGGAGTCGCTGATCGCACAGGCCAACGACAGCGTCTATGCCCTGGCCGCAGGCGTGTGGAGCCGCGACTTCAAGCGCGCCTGGAAGCTCGGCCGCGCGGTGCAAGCCGGCACGGTCTGGGTCAACACCTACAAGCAGTTCTCCGTCTCGACGCCGTTCGGCGGCTGGCGCGACAGTGGCCTCGGCCGCGAGAAGGGGCGCGAAGGCATCTTCCAGTACATGGAGCAAAAGAGCATGTACTGGGGCACGAACGACCAACCGCTCCCGTGGGCGAACTGAAGAGGACACGACCATGAGCGTTCTAGGCATCGACCAGATCACCTACGGGGCGGACGACCTCCCCACCTGCCGCCAGTTCTTCGAGGACTGGGGCCTCGCGCTGAAGTCCGAGGCGGCCGACGAACTCGTCTTCGAGTGCCTCAACGGCTGCAAGGTCGTCGTCGCGGCGTTGGACAAGGCCAATCTGCCGCCCGCGATGGAAGAGGGCCCGACGCTGCGCGAAGTGGTGTGGGGCGTGGAAAGCGAAGCGGACCTCGACCGCTACGCCACCGCCATCGCGAAAGACCCGGCCTTCTTCGACAGCACCGTCGACGGCGCGCGCCGCATTGGCTGCATCGATCCGAACGGCCTCGCGGTGCGCCTGCAGGTCAGCCGCAAGCACGCGGTCGATGTCGACTGCGGCGCGATGAACACCTGGAACGCCAAGCTTCGCGTGAACCAGCCTGCGCCGATCTACGAGCGCGCGACGCCGATCGAAGTCGGCCACGTGGTGTTCTTCGTGAGCGATGTGGTGGGCACCAGCGCGTTCTACGCGGATCGCTTCGGCTTCGTCTCGTCCGACAGCTACCCGAACCGCGGCGCCTTCATGCGCTGCGCGGCCGAGGGCGGCCACCACGACCTGTTCCTGCTGCAGATTCCCTCGGGCAAGCGCGGGCTCAACCACGTGGCGTTCACCGTGCGCGACATCCACGAGGTGTTCGGTGGCGGCCTGCATTTCTCGCGCCGCGGCTGGGAGACGCAACTCGGACCGGGCCGGCACCCGGTGTCGTCGGCGTACTTCTGGTACTTCAAGAATCCGGCCGGCGGCCTCATCGAGTACTACGCCGACGAAGACCAGCTGACGGCCGACTGGCAGCCGCGCGAGTTCGAGCCGGGCCCGACGGTGTTCGCCGAATGGGCGGTCGATGGCGGCCTGGACGGCAACACGCGCCGCCAGAAGAACGCGGAAGGCCCGAAGGGCGCTTTCCTGACCGAGAAGAAATGACGGGCTCGATCACCATGCAACGACGTTTTTCCATTTCCCTTTTGCTCGCCGCCGTGGCCGCTGTCGCCATGCCGGCGCATGCGCAGAGCGATGCGCAGAAGCAGCTCTCCAGCGAGCGCTTCACCATCGTCTCGCCGTTCCCGCCCGGCGGTCCGGTCGATACGCTGGCGCGCGTGCTGTCCGACGGCCTTGCCAAGCGCTACGGGCAGGCCGCCGTGGTCGAGAACCTCGTGGGCGCAGCCGGCAACATCGGTATCGACAAGGTCAAGCGCGCGAAGGGCGATGGCCACACGCTGCTGGTGGTGCCGGCGGGCAACCTCACGATCAACCCGACGCTGATGCCGAACTTCCCGTTCGATATCGCGAAGGACTTCGTGCCCGTCACCATGCTCGCCAAGGCGCCCAACGTGCTGGTGGCCGCGCCGTCGTCGGGCATCAAGAGCGCCAAGGAGTTGGTGGCGATGGCCAAGGCCAAGCCCAACACGCTGTCGTATGCATCGCCCGGCGTGGGCAGCGGCCTGCACCTTGCGGGCGAACTCTTCAAGCAGCAGGCCGGCATCGACCTGCTGCACGTGCCCTACAAGGGCACGGCGCCCGCGCTCAACGACGTGCTCGGCGGCTCGGTGCCGCTGATGTTCAGCAACCTGCCCGCGACCATGCCCTTCATCAAGAACGGCAAGCTCATCGCGCTGGGCGTGACCGAGGCCACGCGCAGCGCGGCCGCGCCGGACATCCCCACGCTCGCGGAGCAGGGCATCCAGGGCGTGACCGTGACCTCGTGGTACGGCCTCCTCGCGCCCAAGGGCACCCCGCCCGCGGTGGTCGAGCAGCTTGCGAAAGATGCGGCCGACATGCTGGCCCAGCCCGACGTGCGCGAGCGCCTGAAGGTGCAAGGCATGACCGATGCGGCGATGAAGCCTTCGGAATTCGCCGCGCACATCCGCGAAGAAACAGCCGTGTGGGCGCGAATCATCAAGGCCCGCAACATCGTGGCCGAGTGAGCCGCATGCAGGAACAAGCAGAGAGACATCCATGAAGACAAGCGAATCCACCATCGGCATCGTCGGTGCCGGCATCGGCGGCCTGGTGGCTGCCATTGCGCTGCGGCGCGCGGGGCACGACGTGGTCGTGTTCGAGCAAGCCAAGCAGTTCGCCCGCGTCGGTGCCGACATCAACCTCACGCCCAACGCGGTGCGCGCACTCGATGGCCTCGGCGTCGGCGAGGCGGCCCGCGTGACGGCGGCGCGCCCGTCGCACCGCATCAGCCGCACCTACGACACCGGCGAGGAAACCTCGCGCCTGGAGATGGCCGATTCGGCGGAAGAACGCTACGGCGCGCCGCAGCTCACCATCCACCGCGCCGACCTGCTGGCCGCATTGGCCGACATGTTTCCGGCCGAGCGCGTCGCCCTGGGCAAGCGCGCAGAAAAGATCGCGGCGGACGAGGAGGGCGTGACCCTCTCGTTCACCGACGGCACCAGCGCCCGCGTCGGCGTGCTGCTCGGCGCCGACGGCATCCACTCGTGCGTGCGCACCGCGATGTTCGGGGCCGAGAGCCCGCGCTTCACCGGCATCGTCGCCTACCGCGCCGTGGTGCCCGCAGAGCGCGTGGCCGGCGTGCCGAACCTCGGCGCCTTCACCAAGTGGTGGGGGCCGAACCCGCAGAGCCAGATCGTCACTTTCCCGCTGAACCGCGGCAAGGACATCTTCATCTTCGCGACCACGCCGCAGGACACCTGGCACCTCGAATCGTGGACCGCGCCCGGCAGCGTCGATGAGCTTCGCGAGCAATACGTGGCCTACCACCCCGAGGCGCGCGCCTTGCTCGATGCCTGCGACACGGTGCTCAAGACCGCGCTGTACGAACGCGACCCGATGCCCGCATGGGCCGAGGGCCGCATGGCGCTGCTCGGCGATGCCGCGCACCCGATGCTGCCCTTCATGGCGCAGGGCGCGGGCATGGCGATCGAAGACGCGGTCGTGCTGTCGCGGCACCTCGAAGGCGTTTCGATGGCGGATGCCGTCGATGCGCTCAAGGCCTATGAGAAAGCCCGCATCGAGCGCGCCAGCCAGGTGCAGCTCGGCTCGCGCGGCAACAACTGGCTGCGCGAAGGCGGCAATGCGGACTGGGTCTACGGCTACGACGCCTGGGCCGTGCCGCTCGGCGCGCCTGTCGCAGTCACCGCCTGATTTCATTTCACCTCATCCCCGGAGGCCCACGATGCAACAAGACCGCTATCTCCAACCGCACCAGGCGCGCCAGCGCCCCGCGACCACTTACGAAGACCTGCTGGGCGACGTGATCGAACGCGCCTTCGCCGACGGCATCCAAGACCTGGGCAGCCTCGTGCAGCGCCTGAACGACAGCGGCCTCGCCACCCCCGGCGGCCAGCCCTGGACCGAGGCGCTGTACCGCAAGGAAATGGCCACGCTGGCCGCCTGAGGAGAACCATCATGACCATCGCCATCACCCCCGTTCCCGCCGATCCGGTCGATCACCTGCTGGAGATCGGCCTCAAGGACCTCTGGTACCCGATCTGCCCCTCGCACTTCATCAAGGAGAACCCCATCTCGCTGCGGCGCCTCGGGCGCAAGCTCGCGCTGTGGCGCGACGGCGAAGGCGTGCTGCATGCGCTGGAAGACCGCTGCCCGCACCGCGGTGCGCCGCTGTCGCAGGGCGTGGTGCTGGGCGACCGGCTCTCGTGCCCGTACCACGGCGTCGAGGTGCGCCATGACGGCGTCGTCACGCGCGTGCCCGGCAGCCCCGGCTGCAAGCTCGAAGGCTCGCAGGCCACGCGCCACTTCCATGTGCAGGAGCGCGCGGGCGCCGTGTTCCTCTACAACTCGAAAGAGTCGGTCGACATTCCGCCGCCGCTGGTGCTGCCCGAGCAACTGACCGACGACGCGGAGTACGGCAGCTTCCTCTGCTACACCGAGTGGAAGGGCGACTACCGCTACGTGCTGGACAACGTGATGGACCCGATGCACGGCACCTACCTGCACAAGCAGTCGCACTCGATGGCAGAGGGCGATTCGTCGGCGAAGTTCGGCATCCGCCCGACCGACATCGGCTTCGTGTTCGAGAAGGAAGGCCAGCGCAACGTCAACTTCGACTGGACCGAGTGGGCCGACACGGGCATCCACTGGATGCGCCTGGAAATTCCATACCCCAAGACCGGCGGCCCCGGCGGCAACTTCATCATCATCGGCGCCTTCTCGCCGATGGCCAACGGCATGACGGCCACCTTCTTCTGGCGCGTGCGCAAGCTGCCGAAGGGCTGGGAGCGCGACACCTGGCGCTTCCTCTACAAGAACCGCCTGGAGGCCCGCCACTGGCATGTGCTGGAGCAGGACCGCGTGATGCTGGAAGAGATGGAGCCCGACGCGAACCAGCACGAGAACCTGTACCAGCACGACCTGGGCATCGTCCGCCTGCGCCGCCACATGCGCAACCTCGCTGTGGCGCAATTGGCCGAAGCCACCGAAGCCGCCACGGCCTGACCGGGAAGCGAGCACGCCCATGTCTTCTCCCACGCTGAACGCCCTCGTGCACACGATGCGCTACGAGGCCGACGGCATCGTCAGTGTCGAGTTCCGGCCGGCCACGCCTGCCGTGGACTTTCCGCCCTTCGAGGCCGGCTCCCACATCGACCTGCACCTGCCCAACGGGCTGGTGCGCAGCTACTCGCTGTGCAATCCATCGAGCGACCGCCAGCGCTATGTGGTCGGTGTGCTCAACGACCGCAAGAGCCGCGGCGGTTCGCGCTATGTGCACCAGCAGTTGCGCGTGGGCATGACGCTGCCGATCTCGGCGCCGCGCAACAACTTCAAGCTGCAGGAAGGTGCCGAGCGCTCGGTGCTCGTGGCCGGCGGCATCGGCGTGACGCCCATCTGGTGCATGCTGCAGCGGCTCGTGGCGATCGGCCAGCCGGTGGAAGTCCTGTACTGCGCGCGCACCCGCAAGGAGGCCGCGTTCTGCGAGGCCATCGAGGCGCTCGCGAAAGAGAAGGGAGTGCAGCTCACCTGGCACTTCGACGAGGAGAAGGGTGCACCGCCCGACCTCGCGGCGCTGCTGGCCGGCAAGGGCGCCGCGAGCCACTACTACTGCTGCGGCCCGACGCCGATGCTCGATGCATTCGAGAAGACATGCGAGCAGCTCGGCTACGCCAACGCGCACATCGAGCGTTTCGCCGCGGTGCATGTGGAGGCAGCCAACACCACGCAGGGCTGCGTCGTGCAGTGCGCCAAGAGCGGCAAGAGCGTCGAGGTGCCGGCGGGCAAATCGATTCTCGACAGCCTCATCGACGCCGGCCTCAACCCCGACCACAGCTGCAAGGAAGGCGTGTGCGGCGCGTGTGAAACAGCAGTGCTCGAAGGCGAAGTCGAGCACCACGACGGCATCCTCACCAAGATCGAACGTGCGTCCAACAAGACCATGATGATCTGCGTCTCTCGCTGCAAGGGCGAGCGGCTGGTGCTCGATATCTGAGGCCGACCACCCTCGACGGCCAGAAAAACCACCCCGAAAAATCCGATGAAAAAGTACTTGATCGCGCTGGCCTCCGCCAGCGTGGCTGGCGGAGCGCTGGCCCAATCTTCCCTCACGCTCTTCGGCGTGGTCGATGCAGCCGTCACCTACACGCGCGGCAGCGGCGACGGCTCGGCCCACAAGACGCAGCTGTCCAACAGCGGCAACATGTTCAGCCGCCTGGGCTTTCGCGGCACCGAAGACCTGGGCGGCGGCTACTCGGCCAACTTCTGGCTCGAGATGGGGCTGCAGAACGACAGCGCGATGGGCTTTCCGTCGAACTCGAACAACCAGGCGAGCGGCAACGGCACCGCGGGCGTGCTGAGCTTCAACCGCCGCTCGACCGTGAGCCTCGCGGGCCCCTTCGGCGAGCTGCGCCTGGGCCGCGACTACGTGCCCGCGTTCTGGAACACCGCGATCTTCGACCCCTTCGGCACGGGCAGCGGCATCGGCGCCAACCAGATCTATTTCTCGGGCCTGGGCGGCCTGGTCGCGCCGACGGGCACGCGCGCATCGAACAGCGTCGGCTACCTGTTGCCGGCCTCGCTCGGCGGCTTCTACGGGCAGGTGATGTACGCGATGGGCGAGAACGACTCGAACTCGGTGCTGCCGGGCACGCTGAAGTCCAACGAGCATGACGGCAACCACACGGGCCTGCGCTTCGGTTACCAGAGCGGGGGCCTGAACATCGCCATCGCCACCGGCAAGACGCGCTATGCGAGCGGCGACCTGCGCGTGACGAACCTCGGCGCGGCGTACACCTTCGGTCCGTCGCTCATGAACCTCAAGCTCACGAGCGAGCTGTACACCGAGTCGAAGGGCTCGACCGATGCCAAGGGCGCGCTCATCGGTTTCCAGCTGCCCATCGGCGTGGGGGAGATCAAGGCCTCGTATGCGCGCTACAAGCTGGAGCCGTTCGGCGCCGCGGTGAAGCCCACCTCGTCGAAGCTGGCCATCGGCTACGTGCACAACCTCTCCAAGCGCACGGCGCTCTACGCGACCATCGCGCGCATCAGCAACAGCAACGGTGCCGCGCAGGCGCTCTCGGGCGCGATCACCGCGCCGAACCGTGCCTCCAGCGGCACCGAGTTCGGCATGCGCCACATGTTCTAGGACCCGGTCCACGCGCCATCACCGCCGTCACGGCACAACAGCAGAGCAACACCCATGCAGAGCAAAAACTTTCGTTGGTACGGCGTCGTCACGCTGTTCGTGATCGTCGCGATCTCGTACGTGGACCGCATCAACATCGCGGTGCTGATCACCGATGCCGCGTTCCTGAACCACGTGGGCCTCGCGGCGAACGACCGCGTGAGCCAGGGCCTGCTGGCGACGGCGTTCATGCTGGGCTATGGCGTGTCGGCCTTCGTGCTCACGCCGTTCTGCTCGGCGCTCTTCGGCGTGCGGCGCAGCCTGGTCTATGGGCTGGTTCTCTGGGGCGTCGTGACGTGGGCCTCGCCGATGTTCGACAGCTACGGCCTCCTGCTGGCCTCGCGCATCCTGCTGGGCGTGTCGGAGGGACCGCTGTTCTCGCTGGCCTCGTCGTACATCAAGGCGCATTTCCACAGCCACGAGAACGGCAAGCCCAATGCGCTCGTGAACATGGGCACGGGCCTCGGCCTGGCCGTCGGCTATCCGCTGGTCGGCTACCTGCTCGCGCAGTTCCAGTGGGACACCTCGTTCCATGTGCTGGGCATCATGAACATCGCGCTGGGCATTCCGCTGGTGCTCGCGTTCGTGCGCATGCCACCCGGCAAGGAAGACGCGGTGCGGCCTTCGTCGATCGGCGAAGCGATGGCGCGCGTGGGCGCGATCGTGAAGGGCGCGCTGCAGACGCGGCACCTGTTCCTCATCACCTTGCTCACCTCGGCGGCGCTCGCGTACCTCTGGGGCAGCAGCAACTGGCTGCCCACGTACCTGCACGAGGCGCGCGGCTTCTCGCTGCGCGAGATGGGCTGGCTCGCATCGCTGCCGCAGTACGCCACGGTGCTCGCCGTGCTCGTGAGCGGCGTCGTCATCGACAGGATCGAACGCGCGCACGTGCCCTTCATCTTCATGGGCGCGAGCGTGGGCGTGGCGCTGTCGGTGCTGATGGCCATCAACGCGCGCGATCCGTATGCCGCGGCCTGCTGCCTCGTCGCGGCCAACTTCTTCTGGGGACTGCAGAGCCCCGCGATCCCGAGCACGATCCAGTATTGCTCCCGGCCCGAGCACACCGCGAGCGCGTTCGGCGTAACCAACGGGGCAGGGAGCCTCGTCGCGGGCTTCATGCCGGCGTTGATGGGCGGCGTGATCAGCGCGGTGTCGCACGGCGCATCTTCATCGGGCACGGCCACCGCATCGGCCGCCTCCGCATCGGGCTTCTTCGCGGGCTTCGCGTTGCTCATCGGCACGCAGGTCGTGGTGTTCGGCTGCGGCTTCGTGCTGTGGCTGCGCGAACGCACGCGCGTGGCTTCGAGCGTTGCGCATTCACAGGTTTTGTAGCGCCTGTATCGCTTTGAGGCGCGGAGTGTGGCTGCATCGTCACATCCGATGCCTACGAGTTTTCGTGTCGATGCAGCGTGTGTGCCGCATCCGCAGAACCATCTTCGTATCGCACGACATGCATCGAATGCAGTGACTCCATTCGTCGTATCGCGCACGAACATTTTGAGAGCGAAAAGTTCCGCGAGTCGTTGAGAGATCGCAGTCGATCAGCTACAACTGAGCGCATTCAATGGACGAGGGAATGCGCGTGATATCAACGACAAGAGCCGCAAGAATTCTGATCCTGACGAGCACAGCGCGTGTCGTTCCTGCAATGCGTGAACGACTGACGCCAGTGACACGGACGACGCGAACGACGCGACCGTCACTGACGATGCGCGGGCACTAAGGCACACACCCGCCTCAAGGCCCGATCCCCCGCATCCCATCCACCCGCGCATCGACGGGAATGGAAGCCATCACCCCCCGCATCCTGGGGCCGCCCGCATAGCTTGCGGTGGGGCCTGGCGTTGCACGTTCGTCCGTTCGTTCGTGTCGTGCCGGCCAAGAAAAATTCCGGTGGTTCCGTGTGGTCCTGACGAACGTCTCGTTCGCCGGGAGGGTGCGGTGCTGCCTGTTCGCAGCGTCAGTTGTTCTTCCATCACCGCGCGTGTCCGCGCATCGCCGGCTACCCGCCGGTGCATGCAAGGCCGGCGCAATGTCCTTACCAGAAGGCGATCATGAAAAAACTCAATTACTCCCTCGTGAATCATCTTGCCATCACCGCAGTGACCCTTGCCGTCATCACGGCTTGCGGCGGCGGAGGAGACAGTGGTCCTTCGTTCGGCGGCGGCAGTGGTGTCGGTCTTTCGAGCCCGATCACCTCCGGCCCCGCATCCGACAGCGCGGCCAAGACACCGGACGACAGCGTGCCCGCACCGGCCGCGGTCGCTGCGGTCGACAAGTCCGCCAGGCCGATGGAACTGCCCGACACCGTCTGGCCGAGCAACTACAAGCTGTGGTTCCGCCCCGATGCGGCGCTCAAGACCTTCGTGGGCCGCGGCGACGTGGAGATCGAGGTGCTCAAGCCCGTCGATGCGATCGTGGTGGCCGCGCACAACCTGAACTTCGCCAAGGGCCGCACCACGCTGCGCAAGGTCTCGAACCCGGGCGAGGCGATTCCGCTGATCCCCACGCCGCAGACGCTCGGCGACTTCGTGCAGCTGCGTTTGAACGACGGCCAGATCGCCAAGGGCAAGTACCTGCTGCACATGGAGTGGGACGGCAAGATCCAATTCTCAGATGCGGAGTACTGCCCGCCCGCCGAAGTGGCGCGCAACCCGTTCTGCTCGGCCGCGACCGGCATCTTCAAGGTGGGCCTCTCCACGCCCGAAGGCGTGAGCAGCGATGCCATCGTGACGCAGGGCGAAACCAACTACGCGCGCCAGTGGTTCCCGGGCTGGGACGAGCCGGCCTTCCGCCACACCTTCGAGATCTCGGCCGAGGTGCCGGGCGACTGGAAGACGGTCTCCAACGGCGCGCAGAAGTCGGCGGTGAAACTGCCCGACGGCTACCAGCAGGTGTCGTTCGAGAAGACGCCCTCGATGCCGATGTACCTCACGTTCTTCGGCGGCGGCAAGTTCGACATCCTGGCCGACACCTTCAAGAACCCGCTGGACGGCACCGACATGCCGCTGCGCTGGTTCACGCCGCCGGGCCGCTCGGACTGGGCCAAGTTCGCGATGGAGTGGACCAAGGTGTCGATGGACTACTACTACAAGTACACCGGCATCCCGCTGCCCTTCAAGAAGTTCGACACCGTGGCTGCCAACGACAGCTACAACAACAAGCCCAACACCGGCTTCGGCGGCATGGAGAACTGGGGCTCGATCTTCGAGTTCGCCGACGCGGTGCTGACCAAGCCCGGCGACACGCCCACGCTGTACTCGGTGACGGTGGTGACGCACGAGGTGGCGCACCAGTGGTTCGGTGACCTGGTCACGCTGGACTGGTGGGACAACGTGTGGCTCAACGAGTCGTTCGCGCGCTGGTTCGAGCGGCGCACCACGATCAAATTCCACCCCGAGTACTACAGCTTCTCGGACTACGTGCTGGACAAGCACAACGTGATCGTGGCCGACCTGAAGAACACCGCCGTGCCCGTGCAGCGCAACCTGAACGACGCGGGTTCGTTCGGCTTCATCAGCCCGTCGATCTTCGTCTACAACAAGGGCAGCCACGTGCTGGAAACCATCCAGAACTACATCGGCGAAGAGGCGATGCAGAAGGGCTTGCAGATCTACCTGAAGGACTACGCGTACGGCAACGTCACGCCCTCGCGGCTGTGGAGTTCTCTCGAGAAGGCCACCGACAAGAAGGTGAGCGACATCGGCGACAGCCTCATCCGCCAGACGGGCATTCCGCTCCTGACGGTGGATGCGCAATGCGCCGGCGACCGCACCTACGTGAACATCAGCCAGGAGGCGTTCCCCAACCAGAACCAGTTCCCGGCCTCGACGTGGACCATCCCCGTCACGCTGGCGTACGGCGATGCGATGGAGCAACGCAAGACCGTCGTGATGTCCAACAACGCGGTGCAGCTGGAACTGCCGGGTTGCACGGCGGTGCTGACCGGGCCGACCGGGCAGGACTACTACGTGAGCAACTACAGCGCGCAGTCGTGGAGCGACCTGCTGGCCAAGGTGCAGAACCTGGCGGCCAACAAGCCGCTCCTGCTGAACATCGAGCGCGATGCGTTCCGGCTGTTGAGCGTGGGCCGCATCACGCAGGCGCAGTACGACCAGATCAAGGGCGTGCTGAACCTGCCGGCGCCGGTGCTCGCGAAGACGCAGTTGAGCCAGCAGAAGATGGCGGCGGTGGATGCGGGCGAGAAGGAGGAGTACCCGCACGCACTGCGCTTCCAGGGCAGCCTGAAGCTGCGCGAGAACGACAAGCGCTGACCTTCGCGACCTGTGCGTGATGCCGGCCGGGCGTGCCTTCGCGGGCGCGTCCGGCGGCTCACGCCTCACACCATGAACATCATGAAAAACCTATTCAAGTACATCGTGGCAGGCGCCTGCGTCTCGCTGCTGGCGGGCTGCGGCGCGGGTGGCTCAGGTGGTGGCCCCGAGGCCGAGCTGGTCGGCGTCTACGCCATCAAGACGAACGGCGCGCTCAAGGAGGTCGTGAAGATCGAGCGCCAGGGCGGCCGCTACATCATGCGCGACAAGGTGCGCACGCCCGAGTGGAGCGAACCCAAGATGCAGATGCAGCCGGTGACGCGCGAGCGCTGGAACAGGATCACCACGGACGGCGAGAACACGCAGTTCGTCGGCGTCTCGAGCGACCAGCTCGCGATCTTCAAGGTGCCGCCGGGCTGGCAGAAGGACAGCTTCAAGACCGAGACCGGCTACTTCCTGTTCTATTCGCAGGGGCCGGTGGAGGCCTACAAGCTCTGACGGACTAAGGCGCGACGATCGCGCCTTCGATGCGGTGGCGTTTCAGCGTATCGGCGACGAAGCCGCTTGCCTTCATCTCTTCGACGAAGGCGGCGAGCAGCGCCTGCGCGTCGGCGCCGCGGCTGGCCGGCGTGCCCATCGCCTGCTGGATCACCATGAAGCGGCCCGGCAGCACGCGCACGCCCGGTGCGCGCGCTGCCTCGCCCTCGAGCAACTGGCGAATGCCCGCTGCCACTTCGACTTCGCCCGATCGCAACGCGGCCAGCGCGGGGCCGGCGCCTTGCAAGCGGACGATCTCGGCGTGCTGGATTTCGCGCGTGAGGAACAGGTCGTAGGCGCTGCCCGAGCCGACCGAGATGCGATGGCCTTGCGCATCGACCTGCGCGTTGTCGTTCAGTGCCGCTGATTCGCGCACGAGGTAGCTGCCCTCGATCAGCACGTAGGGCGCGGTGAAGCGCAGGCCTTCGCTGCGTGCGGGGTCGATCGCGAAGAAGCCGATGTCGGCCTTCTCGTTCTTCACCGCATCGACCGAGGCCGCGGCCTTCTCGAACACCACGAGCTCGATGCCCACGCCCAGGCGCCTGGCGAACTCGCGCGCGAGGTCGATCGACACGCCCACCGGCTCGCCGCTGGCGGCGTCCTTGTTGGCGAGGATCGGGTTGCCGAGGTTGATCGAGGCGCGCAGCGTGCCGTTGGGCGCGAAGGCGGAAACGAGGGCGGGGGAGGGCTGGGTCATGGCATCCGTTCGTCTGGGGGGAGGGAAGGAAGGAGGGCGGGAGTCAGGCCAGTTTACGAGCGAGCCGGCCGGAATTCCTACTGCGGGAAGGGAAGCGCGCCCACCGGCGCCGCGCGGCGGTCGCGTACGCTTCGTTCGAGCTTTTTCATTCCTTCCACACCGCAGTTTTCGACCGTTTCATGACGACCAATCCGCCCGCCATCGCCGACGTATTGCGACCGCTGCGTGCTGCCACCCACGCGCTGCACGAGGCGCTGGACAGCCAACTTCCGATTGCGCGCGCCGATGCCTCGCTGGCCGACTACGCAGCCCACCTGCGTGCGCTGCGCCCCTGGCTGCAGGCCGTGCGCGCGGCACTCGCCGCCCCGGGCGTGCCGGGCCTGGACCGCCTGGCCCGGCGCACGGACCGCCGCCTTGCCGCGCTCGCGCTCGATCTGGACGATCTCGGTGCGCCCTCCGCCGGCGCGCACGGCACGGCTCGCGAGAGCGTCGATGCGATGCCCGCCGCATTGTCGGAAGAAGCCGCCCGCGATCCCGCCTTCGCCTGGGGCCTGGCCTATGTGGTCGAAGGCTCGCAGCTCGGCGGCATGGCCATGCACAAGCGGCTCGCCCCGCGCCTGGCGCCGCATCCGATGCGCTACTTCCAGCCGGCCGATGCGCCGGACGGACCGGCGGCGCAGTGGAAGGATTTCGTCGCGCAGCTGGGCGCCGCGCTGGCCGATCCGGCCGCCGTCGAAGCGGCCCGCCGCGGCGCAACGGCCGGGTTCCGCAGCCTCATGCCCCGCTTCGGCCTGTAGGAAACGGCCGACGAGACACAGCAGAACGCACAGGCATGATCCCCGCGATCCGTTTTTTACCGAAGAGCCGGCGCGGCGCCATCCGTGCCCTTGCTGACCGTCGCGGCTTTTTGGCCTGCTCGGTCATCGTCGTTCCTTCTGCCGATTCGTTACCTCACGCCCCTCACGCCCCTCACGCCGCCCTCGCTTCCCGCGCCTCCCGCGCCTTCCCCGCCGCCTGATCGTGCCCCAGCCCCACACGCTTTCCCCCACCCCCCATGCCTTGCGGCCGCCCGAGGTCGACCTGTCGTCCTGCGACCTCGAGCCCATCCGCGTGCCCGGATCGATCCAGCCGCACGGCCGCATGCTCGTGCTGCAGCCCGGCTCGCTCGAACTCGTCGCCTGGAGCGACAACTGGCCGGGCGGCGAGCTCGCCGCCGCGCAGGACACCGCGCGCAGCCTTTCGCTGCCCGCGCTGCAGCCCGGCGCCACGCCCGTTTCGCTGGGCGCGCTGCGGGTGGCGGACCACACCTTCGACGTGGCCGCGCACCGCAGCGAACGCCACCTGTTCTTGGAGTTCGAGAAGGCGCGGCCGACCGCCGGCAACGAGGCGCCGATCTACTCGCTCGGGCGCGTGTTCCTGCCCAAGCTGCAGCGGGCCGACACGCTGGAGCGGCTCGCGCAGCTGGCCGCCGCGGAAATGAAGCGCCTGACCGGCTTCGGCCGCTGCCTGGTCTACCGCTTCGACGCGGCCGGCCATGGCGAGGTGCTGGCCGAGGAGGCCGACCCGGGCTACGACAGCTACACCGGCCACCGCTTTCCGGCCTCCGACATTCCGCAGCAGGCGCGCGCGCTCTACCTGGTGAACCACTTCCGGCTCATCGCCGATGCCACCTACACGCCGGTGCCGCTGCGCGCGGCCGACCCGGCGCTCACCGCGGCCGACCTGGACCTCTCGCAGGCGCAGCTGCGCAGCGTCTCGCCGATCCACCTGGAGTACATGCGCAACATGGGCACGCTCGCATCGATGTCGGTGTCGATCGTGATCGACGGCCGGCTCTGGGGGCTCATCTCGTGCCACGACCACCAGCCGCGCTTCCTGGACACGGGCACCCGCCTGGCCTGCGAGCACCTGGGCCACCTGCTGTCGCTGCAGATCCAGTCCAAGGAAAGCAATGTCGCGGTGGCCGAGCGGCTGGAGCTGCGCCAGCTCACGCTGCAGATCGTCTCGCACCTGGCGGACAGCGACGCCACCTTGCAGCGGTTGGTGTCGGAGTCCTCGCTCATGCTGCGGCTCGCGCGCGCCACCGGCGCGGCCGTGGTGCTGGACGACGAGGTCTGGAGCGTGGGCGACGTGCCCGCGCGCGCCCACGTGCAGGAGCTGGCCAGCTGGATCGCCGGGCTCGGCGTGGAGGTCTACGAGAGCAGCGAGCTGCCCGCGCATTTCGCGCCCGCCGTCGAGTTCCGCGGCGTGGCGGCGGGCGTGCTCGCCATCTCGATCTCGCAGGTGCACCGCCACCTCATCCTGTGGTTCCGGCCCGAGATCGTGCAGACGATCCAGTGGGCCGGCGATCCGCAGAAGCCCAAGGCCGCGGCGAGCGGCCGCATCCATCCGCGGTTGAGCTTCTCCAGTTGGGCCGAGGAGGTGCGCGGCCGGTCGGCGGCCTGGTCGCCGGCCGAGGTCGGCGCGGCGGCCGAGTTGCGCCAGGCGCTCATCGGCGTGGTGCTGCGCCGCGCCGAGGAGCTTGCGGCCGTGGCCACCGAACTGGGCCGCGTGAACAAGGAGCTGGAAGCCTTCTCGTACACCGTGTCGCACGACCTGCGCGCGCCGATGCGCCATATCGCGGGCTACGTCGACCTGGTCGCGCAGACCGAGGGCAAGCAGCTGAGCGAGCGCGCCCACCGGTACCTGGGCCACGTGAAGGACGCGGCCGCGTTCGCCGGGCAGATGGTCGATGCGCTGCTGGACTTCTCGCGCATGGGCCGCGCCGCGCTCAAGCAGCGCATGGTCGACACCGATTCGCTGGTCGAGGGGCTCGTGCGCGAGCTGGTGCGGCTGGAGCCGGCACGCCGCATCGAATGGCAGGTCGATGCCGGCCTGCCCGTGCTCTACGCCGACCCGCTGCTCTTGCAGGTGGCGGTGCGCAACCTGCTGGCCAATGCGGTGAAGTACTCGCGCACGCGCGATCCGCAGCGCATCGCGGTGCGTGCCGTTCGCAACGACCTGGGCATTGGCCTGGAGGTGCAGGACAACGGCGTGGGCTTCCAGATGAAGTACGTCGACAAGCTGTTCGGCGTGTTCCAGCGGCTGCACCAGGCCGAGGAATTCGAGGGCACGGGCATCGGCCTGGCCAACGTGAAGCGGATCGTGGAGCGCCATGGCGGCACGGTCTGGGCGAAGGGAGCGATGGGCGAGGGCGCGACCTTCGGCTTCATCCTGCCCAACCGGGGAACCGGTAACAACAGCAACGACAACGCGGCGGGCACGCCGCCAGACAACGGAGAAGGACATGCTTAAGCCGATCCTGCTCGTCGAAGACGACAAGCGAGACCTGGAACTCACCCTCATCGCGCTGGAACGCAGCCAGCTGGCGAACGACGTCATCGTGCTGCGCGACGGCGCACAGGCGCTGGACTACCTGCGCCGCGAGGGCGAATACGCCGCGCGCGCCGAGGGCAACCCGGCCGTGATCCTCTTGGACCTGAAGCTGCCCAAGGTGACCGGCCTGGAGGTGCTGCAGGCGGTGCGCGCCGACGCCGGGCTGCGCAGCATTCCGGTGGTGATGCTCACCTCCTCGCAGGAAGAGTCGGACGTGCTGCGCAGCTACGAGCTGGGCGTGAACGCGTATGTGGTCAAGCCGGTGGCGTTCGACCAGTTCGTCTCGGCCATCGCCGAACTCGGGGTCTTCTGGGCGGTGCTCAACGAGCCGCCGCCCGGTTCGCTGAAGGCGACGCGCAGACATGAATAGCCCGGGCGTCGAGCGCGTGCCGGACGGGAAGGACGCGGCGGTTGCCGCGGCCGCGGGTGCCGCTGCCGCTATGGGCGCCATGACCGCCATGGATGGCGCGGATGGCGCGGGTGGCGTGGGCGGCATCGCGGTCATGGATGCCGCAACGCCCGGCGCGGTCGAGGTCCTGATCCTGGAAGACTCGCGCTTCGACGTCGAACTGCTGGGCGAGGCGCTCTCCGCGGCGCTGCCCGGTGCGCGAACGCATGTGGTGCGCGACGAGCGCGGCTTCGTCGCGGCGCTGGGCGAGCGGCGCCATGCGCTCATCCTCTCGGACTACGAGCTGCCGGGGTTCTCGGGCGAAGAGGCGCTGGAGATCGCGCGGCGCCTGGCACCCGAGACGCCCTTCATCTTCGTCTCGGGCGTCATCGGCGAGGACAACGCGGTCGAGCTCTTGAAGCGCGGCGCGACCGACTACGTGAGCAAGGGGCGCCTGGCGCGCCTGCCGGTGGTGCTGGAGCGCGCGCTGACGGAAGCCGCCGACCGCCGCGCCAAGCGCGTGGCGCAGTTCCAGCTGCAGGTGGCCAACGAGACTTTCCGCGAAGCCGAGTCGCGCCGGCTCGCGCTGATGGAGCTGGGCGACCGCATCCGCGACATCGACGAGCCGGCGGAAATCGCCTACGTGGCCTCGGCCATGCTGGGTGAGCGCCTGCGCGTGGACCGCGCGGGGTACGGCCTGGTGGACAAGGCGGCCGAGACGATCTCGATCGACCGCGACTGGACCGCGCCCGGCGTCGCGAGCCTGGCGGGCGTGCTGCACTTTCGCGACTACGGCTCCTACATCGAGGACCTGCTGCGCGGCGTGACGGTGGCCTTCGCCGATGCGCGCACCGATCCGCGCACCCGCGACACCGCCGATGCGCTGGACGCCATCACCGCGCGCGCGGTGGTCAACATGCCGCTCACCGAGCGCGGCGGGCTGGTCGGGCTGCTGTACCTGAACCACGGGCAGGCGCGCGAATGGACGCGCGACGAGCTCGACTTCGTGCGCGAGACCGGCGACCGCGTGCGCTCGGCCATCGCGCGGCGCGAGGCGCAGATCGAGTTGCAGGCCTTTGCCGAATCGCTGGAGCGGCAGGTGGAAGAGCGCGCCGCCGAGCTGGAGGCCGCGCGGGAGCAACTGCGCCAGAGCCAGAAGCTCGAAGCCGTGGGCCAGCTCACCGGCGGGCTCGCGCACGACTTCAACAACCTCCTGGCGGCCATCAGCGGCAGCCTGGAGCTGATGCGCCGGCGCGCCATCGACGGCCAGCCGGCCGACCTGGAGCGCTACATCGGCGTGGCGCAGGGCGCGGTCAAGCGCGCGGCCGCGCTCACGCACCGGCTGCTCGCGTTCTCGCGGCGCCAGACGCTGGAGCCCAAGCCGCTGAACGCCAACCGGCTGGTCGCCGACATGGAAGAGCTGCTGCGCCGCACGCTGGGCCCGCAGATCGCGCTGGAGGTGGTTGCGGCCGTGGGGCTGTGGAACGTGCATGCCGACCCGAGCCAGCTGGAGAACGCGCTGTTGAACCTGTGCATCAACGCGCGCGACGCGATGCCCGAGGGCGGCAAGCTGGTGATCGAGACCGCCAACCGCTGGGTCGATGCGCGCACCGCGAGCGAACGCGACATGCCCATGGGCCAGTACGTGTCGCTCACCGTGAGCGACAACGGCGTGGGCATGACACCCGAGGTGGTGGCGCGCGCCTTCGACCCCTTCTTCACCACCAAGCCGATCGGCATGGGCACGGGCCTGGGCCTGTCGATGATCTACGGCTTCGCCAAGCAGTCGGGCGGGCAGGTGCGCATCTATTCGGAGCCGGGCAACGGCACCTCGGTGAGCCTGTACCTGCCGCGCCACGATGAGCAGGAAGAAGCCGCGAGCGAACCGGCCGAGGCCACGCTCGCGCCGCGCGCCGACCAGGGCGACACGGTGCTGGTGGTGGACGACGAGCCCGCGCTGCGCATGATCATCGTGGAGGTGATGCGCAGCCTGGGCTACGCCACGCTGGAGGCCGGCGACGGCGCGGGCGCGCTGCGCATCCTGCAGTCGCGCCAGCGCATCGACCTGCTGGTGAGCGACGTGGGCCTGCCCGGCGGCATGAACGGGCGGCAGGTGGCCGATGCGGCGCGCACCGCGCGACCGGGGCTCAAGGTGCTCTTCATCACCGGCTATGCAGAGAACGCGGTGCTCAGCCACGGCCACCTGGACCGCGGCATGCACGTGATGACCAAGCCCTTCGAGATGGACGTGCTCGCGCGGCGGGTGAAGGCGCTGATCGAGTCGCCCTGAGGCTCGCGCTGGGGCTGCGGCGTGCCTCAGCGCGCTGTCAGCGGCTCCAGCCCGGTCTTGGCGATGGCGGGCGCGGCGGCCGGCGAGTTGAGATAGCGGATCAGCTGCCGCGCCGCATCGGGCTGCTTCGATGCGGTCGCGATGCCGGCCGAGAACACCGTGTTCTGCTGCACCTCGGCGGGCAGCGGGCCGATGTAGTCGATGCCCGCGACCGGCAGCAGCTCGCTCACCTGCTGCAGGCCCAGCGCCGCATCGCCGCGCGCGACGACGGTGCCCACGCGCTCGCTCAGGATGCGCTTGCTCTTGGGCAAAACCCGGTCCTCGATGCCGAGCTTCTTGAGCAGCTCGGTCTCGTAGTAGGTGCCGCTCGCGCTCGCCGAATAGGCGATCGACGGCGCCGCGATCAACGTGCGCTTGAGCGCCTCGACCGTGCCGATGTCGGGCCTCGGCGCGCCCTTGCGCACCGCGAAGCCGATGGCCGAGCGCACGAGGTCGACCTGGCTGCCCGGCACCACTTTGCCTTTGGCGACGAGGTCGTCGAGCGCCGGGCGCGCGAGGATCACCACGTCGGCCGGCTCGTTGCGTGCGAGGCGGCTCGGAATCGAGTCCTGCGCGTTGCCCATCGAGGCGCCGTAGGCCGTCTTCACCGTGCGGCCGCTGCTGCGTTCGAACGCCGGGCGCAGGTCGTTGTACGCGGCGGTGAAGCCGCCCGAGGTCATGACGTGGATGTCGCCGCCCGCGGCCGGCTTGGTGTCGTTGCCGAAGCTGCCGCAGCCGGCGAGCGCGAGGGCCGCGACGAGGGGGAGTGCTGCGCGGCGGGTGAGGGAGGAAAGAACGGGGTTCACGGTGTCTCCTGGAAAAAGGGGCGGGTGGCAGCGTGGCCGCTGCTCGTCGTTGCCATCGTAGAGGCCGGGGCTGTCAATCCGCCTTCATCGATTCTGGGGTTACTACCGACGCGGGCGGGGCGGGGATGCCGTGTGACGGGTTTCTGCGGTTTTGCAACGGCGGCCGGAGTTTCCGTTGCACCGGTCGGAGGCGGACCGAAGCTGTCGTTGTGCTTTCACGTCGATGTTTGTATCGTCGTGTTGGTTTCCCACTTGAACAAGAAGAAGATGATGAAGCTGCACGTACGAATCTCGCTCAGGACCATGGCCGCGCTCGCAGCCGTCGCGGCCGCCAGCCTCCTGACCGCCTGCACCACGGTGTACCAGCCCAAGGGGGCCACCGGCGGCTACACCGACACGCGCCTCGCCGACAACAGCTACATCGTCGAGTTCTCGGGCAACGGCAACACCTCCAAGGAGGCCGTGTGGAACTACTGGCTCTACCGGTGCGCGGACCTGACGGTGCAAAAGGGCTACGCCTACTTCATCGCGCTGCCCAAGGCCAGCGCCTCCGCACCCGATGACCAGCCGGACTTTCGCCTGGCGCAAGACGAGACGGATGCGCCCGAGTGGATCGAGCTCAAGGGCGGCGGCGGGGGCGGCAGCGGCGGCTACCGGGCTCCGACCTACATCTACGTGCCCGGCGGTGGCGGAACCATCACCACCTGGACCAGCAAGGCCACGATCCTGATGTTCAAGACCTCGACCGAGCCCGGTGCGCGCTACTCTCTGCGCGCGAACGCGGTGATGAACGCGCTCAAGCCCTTCGTCACCAGCCAGGGCCGAAGCGGCGCGCTGACCGCGGAAGAAATCGTCCGGCGCGCAGTGACCTTTCCCGATCCGGTGACCGAAGTGCAGCCCGCCTCGGTGCCGTGGTCGGGCGGCGGTGCAGGGCGCGTCGAGATGAGGGATCTCAGTGGGCTGCTGCCGAAGTAGCCGGGCAGGGCGTTCATCTTTCTGGCGGAACCTCCAATGAAAACAACAACGACACGCCTGGCTGCGGCCGCGGCTTTCTGCACCTTGTTGCCCGGCCTTGCGAGCGCGCTGACGCCCGAGGAGATCTTCCGGAAGGTCTCGCCCGCCGTGTGGGTCGTGGTGCCGCGCGACGACCAGGGGCGCGCGCTCGGCAGCGGCAGCGCCGTCGTCGTGGGCCCCGGCCGCCTCGTCACCAACTGCCATGTGCTTCGCAGGGCCGTGTCGGTCACGCTGCGGCGCGAGCGCGAAGAGCTGCCCGCGAGCCTCGAGTTTCCGGACCCGGAGCGCGACCTCTGCCAGCTCAAGGCGGACGGCCTGCCGTCGTCCGCAACGGCACCGGCCGTCGTGCCCACGGCCGCCTTGCAGGTCGGGCAGAAGGCGTTTGCGATCGGTGCACCGCGCGGGTTGGAGCAGACCCTGAGCGACGGCCTGGTTTCCGCGCTGCGGCGCAATGCCGCGGGCGAGGTGGAGTACATCCAGGCCACGGCGCCGATCTCGCCGGGCTCCAGCGGCGGCGGACTTTTCGATGACCAGGCGCGGCTGATCGGCATCACCACCGCCGCGATCGGCGGCAGCGCGCAGAACCTGAATTTCGCGCGGCCCGCCCAGTGGATCGGCGAAGTGCCCGCGCGCGGTCGCCTTGCCATGGCCGAGTACCGGCGCACAGAGAGGCCCATCGTTCCGGCTGCAGCGGCACCGGCCGCGGAACCGGCACCGGTGGCCGTGGCGATACCCGTATCGCCACAGGCCGAGCTGCAACCGGTGGGCCAGAACGCGATGGATGCCGAACGACTGGCCAGGGCACAGCGCTGCACCACCGATCCGCGCGCGGCGCTGGTCGGCAAGGGCGCGGGCGTGGAGACCTACACCGTCGCCTGCACGGACGGCTATGCGCTTCTGGTGAAGTGCGAGGCCGGCCGCTGCGAAGAACTCAGGCAGTGACTGCGCCGGCCCATCGGGCCCCCGCGTGGGGCGGCTCACGCGCGGCGCGCTCCTCTCGACGAGGCCGCAACCGACGCGGTGTTCCGGATGATGTTTCCTTTCGGATGCGATCAAGCTTTCTTCGGCCGCCCCGTGCGTGAGCTTCGTACCGCTTCCTGCAGGCATTGCGCCAGCTGCGCGACCACGGGCGGACTGGCGCGCGGCTTGCGCTGCAGCAGCCCGACCTCGCGGTGGAACGTGTGCGCGCCGAGCGACAGCGTGCGCACGCCCGGTGGCAGCGGCAGATGGGCCTCGACCAGCGGGACGAGGCCCACGCCCAGTCCCTTGGCCGCCATGTGGATGAGGCCGGATATCTCGTCCACCTCGATGGAGTCGCTCACCTGCAGCCCCTCGCGCCGGAGGAACCGCTCGACCATCCGCCCGCCGAACGAGGCGCGGTCGTAGCGAAGGAACGGCTGTTCCTGCAGCAGCGTGCGCCAGTTTTTTCCAGGCACATCGGCCGGCACGATCAGCACATAGGGCTCCTGCACCAGCGGCTGCCAGGCCAGGTCGGGAAGAAGGCCGAAGGGCGGCCGGATCATCACCGCCGCATCGATGCCGCCCGCGTCCAGGTCGTCCATGAGCCGCATCGATACGCCGGGCGAGACGTGCACGCGCAGCAGCGGCAGGCTCTGGCGCAGCCGCGCGAGCGCCCGTGCAAGCAGCGTCGGCTGCGCCGAGGCGATGGCGCCGATGCGCAGCAGCCCGCGGTTGGTGGCGTCGTCGGGCAGGTCGCCGAGCCTGGCGTAGAGCGTGCAGATTTCCTCCGCGCGCGCGAGCGTCGTTTCGCCCGCTGCGTTCAGCGTGGCGGAGCGCCCCGTGCGGTCGAAGAGCGCGAAGCCCAGGCTCTCTTCGAGGCGCTTGATCTGGCTGCTCACCGCCGATTGCGTGAGGCCGATGCGCTCGCCCGCCGCGGCGAAGGTGCCGTGGCGGCAGACGGTGATGAAGGTCTTGAGTTCGTCGATCATGGGGATTAATCGAAATTATTGATGCTCAGAGAAGAAATATATCGTTTTCGGTAATGCAGCCGATTGCTTAGAGTCCGGGCAGGCCAGATTCCCTCAACACCACGACGACGCCCCATGAGCACCCAGGAAACACGCATCCCGTTCCATCTCGCATTCCCCGTGCGCGACATCGCCGAAGCCCGCGCGTTCTACGGCGAACTGCTCGGATGTCCCGAGGGCCGCAGCGCACCCCAGTGGGTCGATTTCGATTTCTACGGCCACCAGATCGTGGCCCACCTCGCGCCCGACGAATGCGGCCACAAGGCCTTGAGCGCGGTGGACGGCCACGACGTGCCCGTGCGGCACTTCGGCGCCATTCTTCCGATGGACAAGTGGCAGGCCATGGCCGACAAGCTCGTGGCGCGCCAGACGAAGTTCGTGATCGAGCCCTACATCCGCTTCAAGGGCGAGCCGGGCGAGCAGGCGACGATGTTCTTTCTCGACCCCTCGGGCAACGCGATCGAGATGAAGTCGTTCGCGAACCTGGATTCGCTGTTCGCGGTCTGAGGCACACAGCGTCCGGTTGCCGGACGCGCTTCAGATCAGGTCGAAGCACCCGCCCGCGTAGTAGGTCTTGTCGCCGCCGTCGACAAAGGGCACTTCGATCGGCTTGCCCTCGTTGCGCCAGGCATCGCGCTTGCGGTAGCCCGAGCGGGTGAGCATGGCCAGCAGTTCGTCGTAGTGCTCGATGCGGTAGGGGCACACCGCCACGCCGATGCTGTTGAGCGTGAAGAGCGTGCGTTCGGGGTGCACGGCCGTCGTGTTCAGCACGATGCGCCGCGGCTTGGCCGCAAGCGACGACAGGATCTCGTCGATGCGCACCGGCAGGTACTGCAGGCTGCCCGAGGCGTACAGCACATCGCAGCCGCTCGCGTCGCGGTAGTCGGTGGTGAAGGCGAGCTGCTCGGTGGCCTCGCGCTGCACGGCCAGCGCGCGGCCGCTCTCGACCACGCTGGGCACGTCGCACACGGTCCATTGCAGGTTCGCGGGGTAGCTCAGCACGCGGCGGAACGCGTAGTACTTGATGCCGATGTGGCCGCCGAGATCGAAGATGCGCGCCAGGCCCGCGTCGATCGAGCGGCCGAGCCAGAACAGGCCCGGGTAGTCGTAGAAATAGATCTGCGGGCTGTAGAGGCTGGCGGCCTCGGCGTGGTCGTAGCCCACGGCCTTGGACGCGGGCGCGCCGGCCTCGGCCGCGGCGAAGCTCTCGAACGATCCCATGAACAGGTTCTCGTCCTGGTTGTTCAGGAACTTGTGCCGGTAGGCGCTTTCGGGGGAAGAGAACGGGAGCAGTTTCGAGAGCATCTTGATCTCCGGTGATGCGGTCATTCTGCAGACCAATGCTTGCGTATTCAATGACCGGAAAACCCGGGGGGTGGGTACCTACCCCCCTCAGGCCAGTTGTCCGCTCGCCAGCGCGGCCGCAGCCGCGCGCGTCTCCACGCCCAGCTTCTCGAAGATGTGTTCCAGGTGCTTGTTCACCGTGCGCGGGCTGGTGCCCAGGATCTCGCCGATGTCGCGGTTGGTCTTGCCCTTGGCGAGCCACGACAGCACCTCGGTCTCGCGCGGCGTGAGGGCGGCTTCGGCCAGCCGCGCCGAAGAAGTACCCGCGGCACCCCCGGCACCCCCGGCGCCATCGCGCTGCATCGCGAACAGGAGCATCGTCTCGCCGAGCGCCGCCGCCCCCAGGTTGCGCACCGACAGCCGCATGCCCGTCGCCGTGCCGACGGCGATCGCCGCGCCCGCCACGAGCGCCGCCTCGAGCGACTGCGGCAGCAGCCCGGGCGAGACGGGCTCTTCGAGCGCATGCAGCCACAGCGCCGCCTGCGGCGAGCGCCATGCGATGCGCCCGCGCGTGTCCACGAACACCACGCCCATGCCGGCCACGTCGACCGCATCGCGCGCCATGCGGGTGATGCGGGCGTTGCGCGCATGCGTGTGCAGGCGCGCGAGCACCTCCTGCGCGCGGATGGGCTTGACCACGTAGTCGACGCCGCCGCACTCGAATCCTTCGACCACGTGCGCGGTTTCCGAGAGGCCCGTCATGAACAGCACCGGAATGTGCGCGAGCGCCGGGTTGGCCTTGATGCGCCGGCAGGTCTCGAAGCCCGAGAGGCCGGGCATCAAGCCGTCGAGCAAGATTGCATCGGGCACCACCAGTTCGAGCCGCTGCAGCGCGGCCTCGCCGTCGGCCGCCACGAGCACGGTGTAGCCGCTGGCCTCCAGCGTGTCGCACAGCATGCCCAGGCTGCTGGGGGCGTCGTCCACCACCAGCACCACGGGGCGTTCGGATTCAGGACGAAAGGACGGGGCCGAGGGGAGTGTCTGCATCTTCTGCCAGTGCGTTGCGGAGGTTGTCCAGGTCGAAGCGCGTGACCAAGCCGCGCAGCCAGGTGCAGGTCGCGGCCGCCGCGGGCGATGCGGCGGCCAGCCGGTCGAGCGCCGTCTGCAGGCCGCGCACGTGGCCCATCTGCACGAGGCGCATGAGCTCGGCGCGGTCGTCTTCCGACAGCACGAGCCGCGGTGGGCGCGGCGCGCTTTCTTCGTCGCTCGCGGGCGGCATCGCGTCGGCGGCCGTCAGCCATTCGAGGCCCAGGTGCCGCTCCAGCGTGGCGATAAGCACCGACTCGATCACCGGCTTGCCGACGAAGGCCTGGCATCCCGCGGCGCGCAGGCGCTCGGCCTGGTTCTCGAACATGTTGGCCGAGACGATGATGATCGGGATGCTCTCGAAGCCCGTGGCGCGCACCGAGGTGGCGGTCTGCCACCCGTCCATCTCGTCCATCGTGAGGTCCAGCAGGATCGCCGAGGGCAGCTCTTCGCGCAGGCTGTCCAGGCACTCGGTGCCGCTGGCGGCCTCGCGGATCTCGAAGCCCAGCGGCATGAGCATGCCGGCGAGCATCTGCCGCTGCACGGGCTGGTCGTCCACCACGAGCAGCGTGCGGCGCGCGCCGATGTAGCCCGACACCGGCTGCCGCAGGGCACCGCCCTTGGCCTGCGGGCCGGGGTCGGCCACTTCGCGCAGGTACACGCGTACGCTGAAGGTGCTGCCCGCGGGCGAGGTGTGGGCCATCACCAGTTCGCCGCCCATCAGCGAGGTGAGCAGGGCGGTGATCGTCAAGCCCAGCCCCGTGCCCGGCTCGCCGCGCCGGCGCCCCGCGGCCCCGCGCTCGAAGGGCTCGAAGATGCGCAGGTGGTCCTGCGGCGCGACGCCGATGCCGGTGTCGACCACGTCGAAGCGCAGCACCTCGCGCCGCGCATCGACATGCAGCGTGACGGTGCCGCTGTCGGTGAAGCGCACCGCGTTCGTCAGCAGGTTGATGAGGATCTGCCGCAGCCACTTGGCATCGGCATGCACCCAGGCCGGCAGTTGCCCCGCGTGCGTGCAGACGAAGGCCAGGCCCTTGCTCTCCGCCTGCGGCCGCACCATGTGCACGAGCTGGTCGAGAAAGGCCGGCAGCGCGAGCGGCGCCGGCTCCAGCTGCAGGCGCCCGGCCTCGATGCGCGCGAGGTCGAGCAGGCCGTCGATGAGCCCGAGCATGTGCTCGCCGCTGCGGTGGATGGTCTGCACGGCCTCGCGCGGCGGCGCGGCGGCATCGCCCTTGAGCAGGATCTGCGAATAGCCCAGGATGCTGTTGAGCGGCGTGCGCAGCTCGTGCGTCATGCCCGCGACGTAGCGCGTCTTGGCCTGGTTGGCGGCCTCGGCGGCTTCCTTGGCGGTCTGCAGCGCGGCGTCGGTGCGGCGGTGGGCTTCGATCTCCAGCGCGAGCAGGTTGTTGTGGCGGTTCGATTCCTCCTGCGCCATCTGCCGGCTCTCGCTGCCCAGCACCACCCACCACGCGGCCACCGCGGCTACCACCGAGAGCAGCGCGAACACCTTGAGGAAGGCGGTGGCGAGCGTCGGGTCGCTGGTGCCCGCGATGGCCTCCTGCGCATAGACCACGCCGACCACCGTGGCCAGCAGCGCGATCAGCGAGGTGGCGATCAGCAGGTAGTGCGCCACGCGGAAATTGAGCCGCGCCGACAGCGCCGGCGGCAGCAGCGCCTGCAGCCAGCCGCTCATCTGCTCGGCCGCGCGCGAGTCGGTCTTGCAGCGGTCGTGGCAGCGCGATTCGAGCGTGCAGCACAGCGAGCAGATCGGCGCGCTGTAGGCGGGGCAGTGCGCCATGTCCTCGGACTCGAAGCTGTTGTCGCACACCGAGCACTTCACGCTCTGGCCCGGTGCCCAGCGGTCGATGTCGGTGCGCGCGAGGTAGTAGCGGCCGCGCGTCTTCCAGGCGAGCAGCGGCGAAACGGCCATGGCCGTGGCCAGCGCGATGAAGGGCGAGAAGGCCTTCGCCCACTGGCCCAGCGCGCCCGAGTACGCGAGCATCGCGAGCGCCGCGGCCACCAGCATCGCGACGAGGCCCACGGGGTTGATGTCGTACAGGTGAGCGCGCTTGAATTCGATGGTCTTCGGGCTCCAGCCCAGCGGCTTGTTGATGACCAGGTCGGCCACCAGCGCGCCGACCCAGGCGATGGCGATGTTGCTGTAGAAGCCCAGCACGTGCTCCAGCGCGGCGAACACGCCCAGCGCCATCAGCAGGATCGCGATGACCACGTTGAACACCAGCCACACCACGCGCCCCGGGTGGCTGTGCGTGAGCCGCGCGAAGAAGTTCGACCACGCGAGCGAGCCCGCATAGGCGTTGGTGAGGTTGATCTTCATCTGCGAGACGACCACGAAGAGCACCGTCACGCCCAGAATCCACGCCGGATCGCGCAGCACGTACGCAAAGCCCGTGAGGTACATCTGCGTCGGCTCGATCGCATGCGCGGCCGGTATCTCGTGCTGCAGCGCGAGGAACGCGAGAAAGGCGCCGCCCATCATCTTGAGCATGCCGGGCACGATCCAGCCCGGCCCCGCGACCAGCACCGCGGTCCACCAGCGGCCGCGGTTGGCGGCGGTCTTCTCGGGCAAAAAGCGCAGGTAGTCGACCTGCTCGCCGATCTGCACCACGAGCGAGAAGGCCACGGTGGCGGCCGCGCCGAACATCAGCGGATCGAAGCCGCTGCTGTCGGAGGTGCGGCCCACGAGGCCCGTGAAGTCTGCGTACAGCTCGGGCTTTTTCACGAGCACCGCGACGAAGGGGCAGACGAAAAGCACGATCCATATCGGCTGCGTCCACAGCTGCAGCCCCGAGATGAGCGTGATGCCGCGCGCCACCAGCGGAATGATCACGATGGACGACACCAGGTACAGCAGCCACAGCGGCCAGTCCAGGTACATCTGCAGCGCCAGCGCGAGGATGGCCGCCTCCAGCGCGAAGAAGATGAAGGTGAAGCTCGCGTAGATCAGCGAGGTGAGCGTGGAGCCCAGGTAGCCGAAGCCCGCGCCGCGCGTGAGCAGGTCCATGTCCACGCCGTGGCGCGCCGCGTAGTACGAGATCGGCAGGCCCGTGAGAAAGGTGATGAGCCCCACCACCAGGATGGCCCACAGCGCGTTCGAGAAGCCGTAGCTCAGCGCGATCGCCCCGCCGATGGCCTCCAGCGCCAGGAACGAGGTGGCGCCGAACGCCGCGTTGGCCACCCGGAACTCCGACCACTTGCGAAAGCTGCGCGGCGTGTAGCGCAGCGCGTAGTCCTCCAGCGTCTCGTTCGCGACCCAGGCGTTGTAGTCGCGGCGGATGCGAAAGATCTTCTGTCCGGAGACGGATGTCATGGCGGGTTCTCGCGGCGGCGGTGGCATGGGCAGGTACAGCAAGAAGCGCTCCCTGTGCCGCTTGCCACCGACGGACCACCGATGTCTGGCTCGGGAGTCTGCGGGCAGGGCGGGTTCGCGCCGCTACGTTGAATGACGTATTCGCGGGAAGGGAACTGATTTCTAAAGTACCAGCCATGGTGCTCGGGGCACCGTCCGATGCACTGCGATGGTGCGCGGCCACCTCATTTTTCAACCTGCCTGGAGTTCCTGATGCCGCGTGATTCCGATCCCTCTCTCGATGCCCTGGCCTTGCGCCGCCGCCGCCTGCTGCAGGGCGCCGCTGCCCTGCCCGTGATGGGCCTCTCCGGCCTGAGCTTCGGCCAGTCGCAGTTCCCCACCGCCAAGGTCAACACCACCAAGCTCGCGGTGACCGACACCGAAGTCACGGTGGGCCAGCTGCATTCGTCCACCGGCACGATGGCCATCTCGGAGACCGGCTCCATCCAGGCCGAGCAACTGGCCATCGACCAGATCAACGCCATGGGCGGCATCCTGGGCCGCAAGATCAAGGTCATCAAGGAAGACGGCGCCTCTGACTGGCCCACCTTCGCGGAGAAGTCGAAGAAGCTGCTCGTGAACGACCACTGCGCGGCCGTCTTCGGCTGCTGGACCAGCGCCTCGCGCAAAGCCGTGCTGCCGGTGTTCGAAAAAGAGAACGGCCTCCTGTACTACCCCACCTTCTACGAAGGCCTGGAGCAGAGCAAGAACGTGATCTACACGGGCCAGGAGGCCACGCAGCAGATCATCTGGGGCCTGGACTGGGGCGCCAAGGAGAAGAAGGCCAAGACCTTCTTCCTGGTCGGCTCCGACTACATCTGGCCGCGCACCTCGATGAAGATCGCGCGCAAGCACATCGAGAACTTCCAGAAGGGTTCGGTCAAGGGCGAGGAGTACTACCCGTTGGGCCACACCAACTTCAACTCGCTGATCAACAAGATCAAGGTGGCCAAGCCCGACTGCATCTTCGCGGCGGTGGTGGGCGGCTCAAACGTAGCCTTCTACAAGCAACTGAAGGCCGCGGGCATCACCGGCGACAAGCAGTTCCTCTTGACGCTGGCCGTGACCGAGGACGAGATGACCGGCGTGGGCGGCGAGAACTTCGCGGGCTTCTATTCGTCGATGAAGTACTTCCAGTCGCTCGACAACGAGAACAACAAGAAGTTCGTCGCCGCCTTCAAGGCCAAGTACGGCAAGGACGCAGTGATCGGCGACGTGACGCAGGCGGGCTACCTCGGGCCGTGGCTGTGGAAGGCCGCGGTGGAGAAGGCGGGCAGCTTCGACGTGGACAAGGTCGTTGCCGGCTCGCCGGGCATCGAGCTGAAGACGGCGCCCGAAGGCTACGTGAAGCTGGACGCGAACCACCACCTGTGGAGCAAGGCGCGCATCGGGCAGGGGCAGCTCGATGGGACGTTCAAGGTGGTGGCGGAGTCGGCGGAGTTGATCAAGCCCGATCCGTTTCCCAAGGGCTACCAGTAAGCAGGCCGTCGGCCCTCACCCCAACCCTCTCCCGTGTGCGGGAGAGGGAGCAACCCCAACACTCCGGACTTCCCGCCATGACTCTGTCGGACATGATGAACATCGGCCTCATGCAGGGCTTCGCGGGGCTGAGCCTCTTCGCGGTGCTGCTGCTCATGGGCCTCGGGCTTGCGATCATCTTCGGCCAGATGGGCGTCATCAACATGGCGCATGGCGAGTTCATGACCATCGGCGCCTACTCGATCTACCTGGCCGCGCGCGTCACCGAAAGCATGGCGCCCGCGTTCATGCCGTATTACTTTCCGATCGCCATCGGCCTGGCGTTCGTGTTCGCCTTCATCGTCGGCTGGATCGTGGAGTGGGTGCTGATTCGCCACCTCTACAAGCGCCCGCTCGACACGCTGCTGGCAACCTGGGGCGTGAGCCTGGGGCTGCAGCAGATCTTTCGCACCTTCATCGGCCCGAAGGAAGTGAGCCCCACGCTGCCCGAATGGATCATGGGCTCGTGGACGCCGCATGAAGGCCTGGACATTCCGATCAACGGCCTCTTCGTGCTCGCGCTCACAGGGCTCGTCACGGCCGGCGTGCTGATCGCGCTGCACAAGAGCCGCTGGGGCCTGCGCGTGCGCGCCACCGTGGCCAACCGAACGATGGCCAACGCGACCGGCATCGACACCATGAAGACCGACCGCCTGACCTTCGCCATCGGCTGCGGCATCGCCGGCATGGCGGGCGCGGCCTTCACCACCATCGGCTCGACCGGGCCGACCTCGGGCTCGCTCTACATCGTCGATGCGTTCCTGGTCGTCACCTTCGGCGGCGCGGCGAGCCTTCTTGGCACCGTGGTCTCGGCCTTCGGCATTGCGCAGACGCAGTCGATCTCGGAGTTCTTCATGACCGGCTCGATGGCCAAGGTGCTGACGCTCTCGCTGATCGTGCTGATCCTGATGATGCGGCCGCAGGGATTGTTCGCCGTCAAGGTGCGTCGTTGATGAACCCGATTTCTTCCTGGAGAACGTTCCGATGAATTTCGTCAAGGCCTCGATCCTGCGCTACCAGCTCGGGAGCCTCTTGCTGCTGGTGCTGCTGCTGGCGGTCGTGCTGCCGCTCTCGCTCGACATCTTTCGCCTGAACCTCGTGGGCAAGTACCTCACCTACGCCTTCGTTGCCGTGGGGCTCGTCATGGTGTGGGGCTACGGCGGCGTGCTGAGCCTGGGGCAGGGCGTGTTCTTCGGCATCGGCGGCTACGCGATGGCGATGTTCCTGAAGCTCGAAGCCTCGGACCCCATCACCACCAAGATCCAGTCCACGCCCGGCATCCCGGACTTCATGGACTGGAACCAGATCACCGAGCTGCCCGCGCTGTGGCTGCCGTTCAAGAGCCTGCCGCTGAGCCTCGCGCTGGTGGTGCTGGCGCCGATGGCGCTCGCCTGGCTCGTGAGCTTTGCGATGTTCAAGCGGCGCGTGGGCGGGGTGTACTTCGCGATCATCACGCAGGCGGTGGCGCTGATCTGCACGGTGCTCATCATCGGGCAGCAGGGGTACACGGGCGGCGTCAACGGCATGACGGACCTGAAGACCATGCTGGGTTGGGACACGCGCACCGACGGGGCCAAGTACATCCTGTACTACGTGTGCGTGGGCCTCCTGGTCGCGAGCATCCTGCTGTGCCGCTTCATCCAGACCAGCAAGCTCGGCACGCTGCTGCTCGCGATGCGCGACAAGGAGGACCGCGTGCGCTTCTCGGGCTACGACGTGTCGAACTTCAAGGTCTTCATCTTCTGTCTCGCGGCGGGGCTCTCGGGCATCGGCGGCGCGATGTTCGCGTTGCAGGTGGGCTTCATGTCGCCGAGCTTCGTGGGCATCGTGCCCTCCATCGAGATGGTGATCTTCTGCGCGGTCGGCGGGCGCATGAGCCTGGTGGGCGCGGTGTACGGCGCGCTGCTGGTGAATGCGGGCAAGACGCTGTTCTCGGAGAGCTTTCCAGACCTGTGGCTCTTTCTCATGGCCGGACTCTTCATCGGCGTGACCATGGCGTTTCCGATGGGTCTCGCGGGCCTGTGGGACGAGAAGATCAGGCCCTGGTGGAAGGGCCGCCGCGCAGCGCTGCGCGAGGCCGCGGTGCAGCCGCCGCCCGCCATGCCGATGACGCCGGCGGCATCCACTGCTTCACCCGCGTCGCCCGAGCCGCACCTGCCCGACGGTGTCGGCAGCCAGCGCGCCTGAAGAAGAACACCGGAGCACATCTCTCATGAGCAACACCGACTTCGCGCTCGCCGTGGAAGACCT
Source organism: Variovorax sp. AC194 (assembly GCF_979257995.1). Lineage (NCBI taxonomy): Bacteria > Pseudomonadati > Pseudomonadota > Betaproteobacteria > Burkholderiales > Comamonadaceae > Variovorax > Variovorax sp. AC194. The sequence continues at coordinate 3,145,851 of NZ_OZ409823.1, forward strand.
CACCGTCTCCTTCGACGGCTTCAAGGCCATCGACGACCTGACGCTCTACATCGACAGGAACGAGCTGCGCGTGATCATCGGCCCGAACGGCGCCGGCAAGACCACGCTGCTCGACCTGATCTGCGGCAAGACGCGCGCGAGCGCCGGCAGCATCAAGTTCAAGAACACCGAGCTCACGAAGATGGCCGAGCACAAGCGCGTGCGGCTGGGCATCGGGCGCAAGTTCCAGACGCCGTCGATCTACGAGAACCTGAGCGTGTTCCAGAACCTGGAGGTGTCCTTTCCCAAAGGGCGCTCGGTGTTCGGCGCGCTGGCCTTCAAGTGCGACGACGAGGTCAAGTCGAAGGTGCAGGCGGTGGCCGAAGACATTGGCCTCGCGGACAAGCTGCGCACCGAGGCGGGGCTCCTCAGCCACGGCCAGAAGCAGTGGCTGGAAATCGGCATGCTGCTGATGCAGGAGCCCGAGCTCCTGATGCTGGACGAGCCCATCGCCGGCATGAGCGCGCGCGAACGCGAGCTCACGGCCGAGCTGCTCAAGCGCATCTGCCAGAACCGCGCGGTGATCGTCATCGAGCACGACATGGCCTTCGTCAAGCAGATCGCGCACAAGGTCACGGTGATGCACCAGGGAAAGATCCTCGCCGAAGGGCCGATGGAGAAGGTGCAGGCGGACCCGAAGGTCATCGACGTGTACCTGGGGCATTGAATGAAGCGCCGTCTTCCAGGGCGCGATCACGCCGACGGGGTGCCTTGCTCCGCGAATGTCCCCCGCCTTCGGCTCCTCCTTGATTTCGCTGCGCAAGGCACCCCATCGGCGTGCTCGTCACGCGCAGCAGTCGTTGATCGGCCGTTCACCCAGAGCGTGCCCAAGTGCGCAGGGCATCGGGTGCTCCCCGCAGCGAAATCAAGGAGGAGGGCGAAGCCCGGGGGACATTCGCGGAGGGGAGTACCCGGTGGCCTGCGCACCCGCCCTGAACAACAAAGCCAAGCAAGCAACACCCCGGAGCCATCGAGATGAGCAACATCATGCTGAAGGTCGACGACCTGCACACCGCCTACGGCCAGAGCGAGGCGCTGCACGGCATCTCGTTCGTAGGCCATGCCAACGAAACCGTCGCGATCATGGGCCGCAACGGCATGGGCAAGACCACGCTCTTCAAGAGCCTGATGGGCGTGCTGCCGATCAAGAGCGGGCGCATCGAAGTCGCGGGGCAGGACGTGTCGCGCGACGAGAGCTTTCGCCGCGTGGCCAAGGGCATCGCCTACGTGCCGCAGGGCCGGATGATCTTTCCGACGCTGACGGTGGAAGAGAACATCCAGACGGGCCTGGAGAACTCCAAGACCCGGCGCATTCCCGAAGAGATCTACGCGCTCTTCCCCGTGCTGTGGGACATGAAGCGCCGCAAGGGCGGCAACCTCTCCGGCGGCCAGCAGCAGCAGCTCGCCATCGCGCGCGCACTCGTCACCGACCCCAAGGTGCTGCTGCTGGACGAGCCCACCGAGGGCATCCAGCCTTCGATCATCAAGGACATCGCCAAGGCGCTCAACGAGATCCGGAAGCTGCGCGGCATCACGATCGTCGTGTCCGAGCAAGTGCTCAGTTTCGCGATGGACGTGGCCGACCGGCTCTTCGTCATCGAAGGCGGGCGGCTCGTGCACGAGACCGCGCGCGACAAGACCGATGTGGACCACATCAAAGCTTATCTCTCTGTCTAACCACAACCCCAGGAGCCACTGCAAATGACGGACACGCTGATCAAGGTCGACCTGACCCAATCGCCTACGGAGAACGAGAACATCCACAACCGCTGGCACCCGGACATTCCGATGGCCTGCTGGGTCAACCCGGGCGACGACTTCATCCTGGAGACCTTCGACTGGACCGGCGGCTTCATCAAGAACAACGACAGCGCCGACGACGTGCGCGACATCGACCTGAGCACGGTGCACTACCTCTCGGGCCCGGTGGGCGTGAAGGGCGCGGAGCCCGGCGACCTGCTGGTGGTCGACCTGCTGGACATCGGCGCCAAGCAGGACAGCCTGTGGGGCTTCAACGGCTTCTTCTCGAAGAAGAACGGCGGCGGTTTCCTCACCGATCACTTTCCCGAGGCGCAGAAATCGATCTGGGACTTCAAGGGCATGTTCACGAGCTCGCGCCACATTCCGGGCGTCAACTTCGCGGGGCTGATCCATCCGGGCCTGATCGGCTGCCTGCCCGACAAGCCGATGCTGGACATGTGGAACGAGCGCGAGGGCAAGCTCATCGCCACCGATCCGGACCGCGTGCCGGGGCTCGCGAACCCGCCGTTTGCCGGCACCGCCCACATGGGCAAGATGACCGGTGAAGCGCGCGCCAAGGCGGCAGCAGAGGGCGCGCGCACCGTGCCGCCGCGCGAGCACGGCGGCAACTGCGACATCAAGGACCTGTCGCGCGGCTCGAAGGTGTTCTTCCCCGTGTACGTCGACGGCGCGGGCCTGAGCGTGGGCGACCTGCACTTCAGCCAGGGCGACGGCGAGATCACCTTCTGCGGCGCCATCGAGATGGCGGGCTGGGTGCACATGAAGGTCACGCTCATCAAGGGCGGCATGGCCAAGTACGGCATCAAGAACCCGATCTTCAAGCCCAGCCCGATCACGCCGCAGTACAACGACTACCTGATCTTCGAAGGCATCTCCGTCGACGAGAGCGGCAAGCAACACTACCTCGATGTGAACGTGGCCTATCGCCAGGCGTGCCTGAACGCCATCGAGTACCTGAAGAAGTTCGGCTACTCGGGCGCGCAGGCTTATTCGATCCTGGGCACGGCGCCGGTGCAAGGCCACATCAGCGGTGTGGTCGACGTGCCGAATTCATGCGCCACGCTGTGGCTGCCCACGGGCATCTTCGACTTCGACATCAACCCGAACGCCTCGGGCCCGGTGAAGATGATCGACGGCAACATCGACATGCCGCTGTCACACGACCTGCGCTGAAGAAAACACAGACATGCCGACCTACGACTACGCCTGCGGGCAATGCGGCGGCTTCGACGCGCTGCGGCCTTCGGGCCAGCGCGACGAACCGGCCGCGTGCCCCGACTGCGGCGGCGCATCGCCGCGTGTACTTTCGGCCGCGCCGCGGCTCGCGCTGATGGCTTCGGGCACGCGCAGCGCGATGGAAACCAACGAGCGTGCGCGGCACGAGCCCGGCAGTTCGCGGGACTACGCGCGCTTCAAGCATCCCTCTGGTTGCGGCTGCTGCTCGGGGTCGTCCCGCCGCAGCGCAACGGTGACGGCGCCGAGCGGTGCGAAGTCGGCGCCATCGAAGCGGCCGTGGATGATTTCGCATTGATGCTGCACGCAGGGTCGCGGTCGTGTAGCAAGTTGGAGCAATTCACGATTGTTTCAATCCTGTGAACGCCGCGATTCTTTTTGCCGCGGTTTTTTCGGGGCCTTCAGGATCAAACTTCATCTCACCAACCAACCGATTGAAGGAGATTGAAATGAATGCCTCGAAGATCCTCGCTGCTGCTGCTCTCTCGCTCCTGGCTGCCGCCGGTGCCCAAGCAGAAACCTATGACGGCGTGCACACCGTGAACTCGTCGGTGTCGCGTGCGGAAGTTGCGCCGCAAGCCGCTGCCGCCGCCCGCGCCGGCAACGAATACGGCGAAGGTGCCAGCGCCGGCGCACAAGCGTTCACCTCGACCGCCGACCGCGCAACCATCCAGGCAGAAGCCGTCGCCAAGGCGCACGATCCGTACGCCAGCCTCGACCGCCGCGCCTTCTACCGCGACGAAGTGCCGCAGGCTTACAAGAAGCCCAGCGTGTCGTTCACGCGCCAAGCTACGCGCTGAGCCGATCGCTGATCGGCACCATGAAGAACGGGCCCTCGGGCCCGTTTTTTCGTTGCTGGCCTGGCCGCTTTCGCGGCTGCTGCGTCATTCGATGGTGAATGTCTTGGTGCGCCCATCGCACTCGGCGCGCAGCACATCGCCATCGATCGCGATGTTCGTCCAGGTGATGGCGAAGTCACCGCTGTGGACCAGCCGGATGCTGTCGGCCGAGAGCACGTCGTAGGCGAGAAGCGGTGCGCACACCGGTCCATTCGTCGTGCCCAGCGTTGCGGCGACATGGCCCGCCGCTTGAAACCGGTAGGTCTCGATCTCGGTCTCCGAGACGAGGGCCAGGCGTCGCCCGATCGGGATGGGAGGGATGGGTGTGGTCATGGGTCCGTTGGTCGGTTGAAGGTGGATCGTGTGTGGACTCTTTCTTCCGCAGTGACGCCATGCATGCGTCGATGACGAGGATAGAGTTCGGACCGATGAATTTCCTTGCGATGCATAACGTGAAGCGTGCGGTGGCCGGTGTCCTCGGACTCGTGCTGCTGTCTGACGGATTGGTCTTGCTGGCGACCGGCTACTTTAATCTCGGCGTCGTCCTGCCCGTGGTGATGGGGCTCGGGCTTTGCGGCCTTGCACTCTGGTGGGTGCCGATGAAACGCTGGCTGGGCGTCGCCCCGAGACGCGCCACCCTCTGGCGCTGGTTCTGGTACGGCGTGTTGCTCTGGCTCGCCACAGTGGCCGTCTTCTGGGTCGTGCTGGCAAGCAGGGCATCGACGGATCTCCCCACGACCGCGCCGGCCGCGATCGTCGTCCTGGGATCGGGATCACCGGGTGCTACGGCATCGCCCACGCTCGTCGCCCGGCTGGACCTCGCTTTGCGCGATGCGGCCCGCTACCCAGACGCCTTGGTCGTGGTGAGCGGGGGCATCAGCTTCAGGGCGCAAAGCGAAGGCGAAGTGATGGCCGCCTACCTCCAGGAGCGCGGGCTGTCGGCGCATCGCATCGTCAAGGAAGAACTCAGCACCAGCACGCAAGAGAACCTGGCCTTCAGCCGCCCCCTGGTGGCCGCCGCAGGGGTGCCCGCCGATGCGCCCATCCATCTCGTGACCAGCGATTTCCACACGCTGCGCGCAGGGCTGATCGCCAAGCGCGCCGGCTATCCGGCCGTCACCACCCTGGGTGCGGAGACGCCTCTCTACCTGCGATACAACATCTGGCTGCGCGAGTACTTCGCCTTTGTCAGCAGCTGGGCCTTGAACGAGTACTAGCGCGGGCGCCAATGCCAAGAGCTTGGGGACATGGTTGCGCCTTGGCCGTCGGTCATTGCGGGTCGGTGCGCCGGTAGGTCAAGAGCCGCCCCCGGTACGCCACGCGGCCCACCGCCGCGCGCTGGTCGAGCCGCTCCTCGCACATGCCGAAGCCCTCGTCGGCCATCTGCCGGTTGAAGGCGGGGCGGTTTCCGCGGTCGGGGTCGACGATCCACACCTCGCCGGCGGGGCTCGCATGCCGGCCGATGAAGGCGGCCAGCAGGCCGCCCGCATCGCGCTCGTAGAGCAGGTCGCTGCCGATGATGAGGTCGAACGCGCCCTGCACGTCGCCCTCGGTGTTCACTCCGCGCATGCCCCAGTGGCCGCGCCGGTACTTCATCGGCGGCAGCGCGTTCAGCCGCAGGTTCTCCAGCAGGAAGCCGGCCGTCAGCGGGTGGCAGTCGCTCGCGGTCATGTCGTTGCCGCGGCGGTGGCCGACCAGGCTCGCGAGCGCCAGGCCGCAGCCGATCTCCAGCACGCGGGCGCCGATCACGACGGGGTGTATCGCCATGCGCGCGGCCAGTTGCGCGCCCGAGGGCCACAGGAGCCCGAACATCGGCCATGCCGCCGACGAGATGCCTTGCGCTGCCGCGGCGCCTTGCGGATCGGCGTACTGCTGGCGGTCGAGCAGGGACCGGATGACCAGGTCGTCCGCACCCGCGATGGCGATGCGCTCCAGCTTGATTTGGTAGCCCGGCATCGGAAGGGGGCGGGGCCTCGCGGGCGAGGCCTCGAGGCAAAGCGAAGGAGGCCCAGTATGCGCGCCGCCGCATCAAACCGCCATCGTGGGCGGGTAAGCTCGCGGCCCATGAAGCGCAACAGCAGCCCCAGCACCCCCCGATCCGCCAGCCCCAAGGCCGCCGGCATGCCGCCGCCGCAGTTGCCGGACGGCCAGGTCTCGGCGGTGCTCGCGCGCATCGAGACGCTGTGGTCGTCGCTCGGCCCCGTGGGCCAGCGCATCGCCGACTTCATCGTGAAGAACCCGCGCGAGGTGGTCCACATGTCGGTGAGCGAGGTGGCCGAGCGCACGGGTTCGAGCGAAGGCAGCATCGTGGGCCTGTGCAAGAACCTGGGCGCCACGGGCTTCCAGCAGATAAAGATCGCGCTCGCGCAGGAGATCGTGCGGCCGGTGCAGTTCATCCACGAAGACCTCGACCCGCAGGACAAGGCCGATGCGGTGATCCGCAAGATCTTCCAGAGCAACGTGCAGACGCTGCACGACACGCAGGCCACGCTCGATGCGAAGGCGATGGAGCGCGCGGTCAAGCTCTTTCGCCGCGCCGAGCGCATCGAGATCTACGGCATCGGCAGCTCCGCCACCATCGCCGAAGACGCGCACTACCGCATGCTGCGCATCGGCCTCAATGCGAAGGTGGTGGTCGATTCGCACGTGCAGGCCATCAGCGCCTCGCTCACCGATGCGAAGGTGGCGGTGCTCACCATCTCGCACTCGGGCAGCACGCACGAGACGGTCACGGCCACGCGGCTTGCAAAGGAGGCGGGCGCCTCGACGGTGTGCATCACCAACTTCGGCAAGTCGCCGATCCAGGCCTTCGCCGACGTGGTGCTCTTCACCATGGCGCGCGAAACGAGCTTTCGCACCGAGGCGATGACCAGCCGCCTCGCGCAGCTGGCGATCATTGACGTGCTGATCGCGTGCCTGGCGCTCTCGGACTACGACACCTCGGTGCGCACGTTGCGCCAGACCTTCGACGTGCTCTCGCTCAAGAGGTACTGAGGCGCTTCTTTTGCCGCGGGCGCGGCGGAGCGGAAGAGCCCCGCCACGGTGGGCGCGACGGCGCCCGGCGCCTGGCCCACCAGGAGGCACGCCATGCCCAGCCGCGCGGCGCCCTCGGCATCGGTGAGCGGGTTGTCGCCGATGACCACGGTGCTTGCGGGCTCCGCGCCCAGGCGGCGCAATCCTTCCTCGAACAGCAGCGGCGCGGGCTTGCCGATCACGCGCCAAGGCTGCACGCCGCTCGCGGCGAGCACGGCCGCGAGCAGCGCGCCGGTCTCGGGCACCACGCGGCCTTGCGGGCCGGGGTGCGTGGCGTCGGCGTTGGTCACCATCAGCCTGGCGCCGCGCAGCAACTCGTTGGCGGCGAGCGCGAGCCGCGCGTGGCTGAAATGCATGTCCAGCGCGAGCAGCACGAAGTCCGCATTCGCCTGCACCAGGTCGCAGCCTTCGGCCCGCGCGAACCGATGCAGCGACTGGCTTCCGATCAGCAACACGCGCGCGCCCGGATGCTGCTGCGCCAGCTGCCGCACCGCCAGTTCGCCGGCCAGCACGATGCGCCCTGGCGGCACGCGCAGGCCCAGCCGGCGCAGCCGCAGCGCCAGGCCCTGCGCCGTGTGCGTGGAGTTGTTGGAAACGATGGCGTAGCGGTCGTGAAAGTGCGCGAGCAGTTCGGCCGCGCCGTCGATCGCTTCCTGCTGGCGCACCAGCGTGCCGTCCAGGTCGACGAGCAGGTGGCGGGCCTGGGTGAGCCATTCGCCGTTCGCTGTTGTCGCTGTTGCTGTTGCCATTGCTGTCTTGAAATTCGTGCTCATGGATCTCCGGTATCGGCCGACCGGTATCTCGGCCATGGCGCCGGATTGTATTGAACATTGCTCAATTGATTGTTGGTTTTGTACTGAGCTAATTTCATTTTCCTGTCATCTTTCGTTTCTAAGCTCACCGGCATCCGAGCGATGAACCCGCCCTCCAGCGCTCCCGCTCTGCCCACAGATCCGAAACGAAGGAAACGATCATGAACAAGCTCCTGGCCGTCGCGGCCGCCGCACTCTCGCTGTCCGCAGCACTCTCTTTCCCGGCGCATGCGCAGTCCGTGGCCGACGGCTCGCGCGAGCACCCGCTGCGCGTGCTGCTGATTCCCGCCGACGGCGGCACCGAGTCGGGCACCAAGGCCGACTACGCGCCCGTCTTCAACGCCATCACGCGCACCACGGGCCTGAACTTCGACCTGAAGGTCGGCCAGTCGTACGGCGCCGTGGTCGAGGGCATGTGCAACCAGCTGGCCGACATCGCCTTCTTCGGCCCGGTGTCGTATGTGCAGGCCCACAAGCGCGGCTGCGCGCAGCTCCTGGCCGTGGGCGTGGAGAAGGGCGCCTCGGTGTACTACGCCGGCATGTTCGCCAAGGCCAATGCGCCCATCGCCACCATCAAGGACGTCAAGGGCAAGCGCGTGGCCTTCGGCGACGTCAACTCGGCCTCCAGCTTCACCTTCCAGGTCGCGATGCTGATGGACGCGGGCATGGACCCGGCCAAGGACCTCTCGGCCATCCGCATGACCGGCAGCCACGCGAGCAGCCTGGCCGCGCTCGTGCAGGACCAGGTCGATGTGGCCTCGCTCTCGTTCGACTCGTACGAGAAGGCCGTCAAGCAAGGCGCCGTCGATCCCAAGACCATGAAGGTCATCGCCAAGAGCATCGCCATTCCGTACCCGCCGCTCGCGCTCAACTCCAAGCTGCCCGAGCCGCTGAAGACCAAGCTGAAGGACGCCTTCCAGACCGTCAACAAGGCTCCCGGCATCACGCCCGACATGATCCGCGGCTACGGCGGCGGCAAGATCGACGGCTACGACACCAGGTTCTCGGAAGACGAGTTCAACGTCGCCGCCGAAAAGCTGGGCCTGCTGACCGACGAGCTCAAGGGCCGCATCCTCTCCAAGGCCGCGGAGCGTTGAGCACGGCCATGCTGAACTTCGATTCGGTCGCCATGCGCTATGCCGACGGCACGCGCGCGCTCGACGGCGTCTCGCTCACGGTGCCCACCGGCCAGTTCTGCGTGGTGCTGGGCTCCTCGGGCGCCGGCAAGTCGACGCTGCTGCGCATGGCCAACGGGCTGGTGCGGCCGACCGGGGGCGCGGTGCAGGTGGAGGGCGTGCCGATCGTGGCCGCCGCGCTCGCCCGCATCCGCCCGCGCATCGGCATGATCCACCAGCAGTTCAACCTCGTGCTGCGTTCCACCGTGGCCGAGAACGTGCTGGCCGGTGCGCTGCCCGCGATGCCGACGTGGCGCGCGCTGCTGGGCCTCTTTACCGACGCGCAGCGCGCCAAGGCCTGCGCGCTGATCGAATCGGTGGGCCTGCAGGAGCAGCACCTCATGCGCCGTGTGAGCGAACTCTCGGGCGGCCAGCAGCAGCGCGTGGGCATCGCGCGCGCCTTCATGCTCGATCCGCCGCTGGTGTTGGCCGACGAGCCCGTGGCGAGCCTGGACCCGCAGACCAGCCACGACGTGCTCTCGCTGCTGCGGCGCGAGGCGCGCGAGCGCGGCACCACGGTGCTGTGCAGCCTGCACCAGATCGAGCTGGCCTGCGAGTTCGCCGACCGCATCGTGGCGCTGCGCCATGGCGCGGTGGTGTTCGACGGGGCACCCGAGGCGTTCGACCCGAAGGTCTTCGATGCGATCTACGGCCGGCCCGCGGCTGCCGCACAACCACCGGCGCCGTTGAACGAACCCGAGGCCGTGCTGCCGCTGCACACCGGCCATGCGGGCTTGCTGGAGATGGCGCAATGAACCAGCCCGCATCCCGCCCTTCGTCGGCCTGGGAACTGCCGCGCCCCTTCGGCACCCGCAGCCTCGTCGTGCTGTTTCTCGTCATCGTCGTCGGCTTCTTCGCCGGCCAGCGCGTGGAGATGGGCCGCATGCTCTCGCTCACCGGCGAAGGCGTGCTCGCCGCCGTGGGCCTGCGCGACCAGTCGCAGGTGCTCTCGGGCCTGGGCACCATCGCGCGCTCGCTCTTTCCGCCGCAGGTGTCCGAGCGCACCGAGGTCGCGCGCATCGAGGGCTTCGACCGCAACCGGCTGCCCTGGTTCTCGCACGTGGAGTCCGAGGAATCGCGCCAGCCCAAGCTCAATCCGCAGACGCTGCAGATGGAGGAGGTGGTCGACCAGCGCGAGGTGCTGGTCGAGCCCTTCGGCTATCTCTGGCACGTGGCGGTGAAGATGCTCGAGACCTTCGAGATCGCGATCTGGGCCACGCTGCTGGCCATCGTGCTGAGCGCGCCGCTGGCCTGGTGCAGCGCCAAGAACTACTCGCCACACCGCGCCGTCTACACGCTGGCGCGCAGCGTGGTGGGCATGTTCCGCGCGGTGCCGGAGCTGGTGAGCGCGCTCTTCCTGGTGCTGGCCTACGGCTTCGGCCCGATCGCCGGCGTGCTGGCCCTCGCGCTGCACTCGGCCGGCTTTCTCGGCAAGTTCTACGCCGAAGACATCGAGACCGCCGACGACAAGCCACAGGAGGCGCTGCGCGCCATCGGCGCGAACAAGCTGAAGGTGATGCGCTTCGCGGTGCTGCCGCAGGTGATGCCGCAGTTCATCGCCTACACGCTCTACGTGCTCGACCGCAACGTGCGCATGGCCACCGTGGTGGGCCTGGTGGGCGCGGGCGGCATCGGGCAGGAATTGAAGGGCCGCTACGACATGTACAACTACGCGCACGTCGGAACGATCCTGATCGCGATCTTCCTCACGGTCCTCGTGCTCGACAGGGTCGCAGCCCGCCTGCGCAGCCGCTATGCCTGAGCGCTAGCCCCCGCACCCATCCCGACTTTCCTTCGATTCCGATGCGAGCCCTTCGCGGGCCCGCAGGGGATCGCTTCGCCCTCGATCTTTCGTTCCAAAGGACACACCCATGAAATCAGCTTCTTCCCGGTACGGCCTCGCTGCGGCGGGCCTCGTCTTGTGCCTTGGCCTCGCCGCCTGCGGTGGTGGTGGTGGTGGCGGCGGTGGTGGTGGTGGTGGTGGTGGCCTGCCCATCCTTCCGCCGGGCCAGACGCCGCCCGCCGGCAGCGGCCCGCAGCAGCCCGGCGGCGACCAGCCCCAGCAGCCCGCGCCCGCCCTGAAGTGCGCGCCCTGACAGCGCCGCCCGCCCACCGATCCGCTCCTTCGCTCCTTGTTTTTCTCCCGCGTTGAAAGACCACCCATGAACACCCCCAACCGTCGCGATTTCTTCCGCAAGTCGGCCGGCGCCATCGGCGCCGCCTCGGCAATGACGATGCTGCCGCCCGTGATCCGCAAGGCGCTGGCCATCGAGGCCGCTGTCGACACCGGCACCATCAACGACATCAAGCACATCGTGATCCTGATGCAGGAGAACCGCAGCTTCGACCACTACTTCGGCACCCTGCGCGGCGTGCGCGGTTTCGGCGACCGTTTCCCGATTCCGCTGGCCAACGGCAAGCCGGTGTTCTTCCAGCCCAACACCGTCGTCGGCGGCCCGGAGATCCAGCCCTTCCGCCGCGACTCCACGATCGCCAATGCGCTGATCGGCTCGGGCGCGCCGCACAGCTTTCCCGACATGCAGGGCGCATGGAACCAGGGAAAGATGGACCGCTGGATCCAGTTCAAGAACCAGGTGACGATGGGCTATTACCTGCGCGAAGACATCCCGTTCCAGTTCGCGCTGGCCGATGCCTTCACGCTCTGCGACAGCTACCACTGCTCCATCCTCACCGGCACCGATCCGAACCGCGTCATCTTCTGGTCGGGCTCCAACTTCAACCCCGAGTTGCGCAAGAAGGGCATCAACAGCACGGACACCGATTCGGAGCCCGTGAACTCGCGCTGCTGGCCCAGCCCCTCCAACTGGGTCGCGGGCCGCGCGCAGAAGGCCGACGGCACGGGCCAGACCGACCCGACCTCGGGTGCCTACAACTACAAGTACGTCAACAACTCCTTCAAGTGGGACACGCTGCCGGACGTGCTGCAGAAGGCGGGCATCACCTGGCACATCTACCAGAACATGAACAACAACTGGACGGGCGCCATGAACGGGTGCCTGGCCTTCGAGAGCTTCCGCACCGCGCAGCCGGGCTCGCCGATCTATGAGCACGGCTTGACGGGCGGCCCCGCGGCGGCCGACGGCGCGGTCAACTTCCTCGCGCAGTTGAAGCAGGACGTGATGAACGACACCCTGCCGCAAGTCTCGTGGGTGCTGCCCACGCAGGCGCTGGCCGAGCACCCGGGCAGCAGCGAAGGCACGGCCGGCGCGGCCGACTTCGTCTCGGACGTGCTGAGCGCGCTCACCTCCAACCCCGCGGTCTGGAGCAAGACGGCGCTGTTCGTCACCTTCGACGAGAACGACGGCTTCTTCGACCACATGGCGATGCCCTCGGTGCCCTCGTACAGCGCGAGCGGCGAGCTGATGGGCAAGTCCACCGTGCCGCTGGACGGCGAGTATTTCGACGCCTCGGTGGGCAGCTACCTGAACGCCGCCGATACCACGAGCGGCAAGACGCGCCCATGGGGCCTGAGCGCGCGCGTGCCGATGTACGTGGTGTCGCCGTGGAGCAAGGGCGGCTGGGTCGATTCGCAGGTGTTCGACCACACCTCGATGGGCCGCTTCCTGGAGAAGCGCTTCGGCATCACGATCGACGCCATCAGCCCGTGGCACCGCGCGGTCAGCGGCGACCTCACCTCGTGCTTCGACTTCGTGAGCCCGAACGATCCGGTCGTGCCCAAGCTGCCCGACACGAGCGGCTATCCCGCGATCAACCTGGCGCAGAAGGCGCTGGCCAACACGGGCGTCATCACCAAGGCCCCGGTCACGCCGCAGCCGCTCTTCCAGGAAACCGGCACGCGCTTCTCGCGCGCGCTGCCCTACGAGCTGCACACCAGCGCGCGCATCGAGACGCGCGGCCTCGTGTCGCTGATCTTCAGCAACACCGGCGACCAGGGCGCGGTGTTCCACGTCTACGACAAGCTGCACCTGGACCGCATCCCGCGCCGCTACACCGTCGAAGCGGGCAAGCAGCTGACCGACTTCTGGAACGCCGGCGCCACCGACAGCGGCAAGTACGAGCTGTGGGTCTACAGCAGCAACGGCTTCGTGCGCACCTTCAAGGGCGACGCGCTGGCCACCGACACCGCGGCCTTCAAGCCCGAGGTGCAGGTCTGCTACGACCCGGCCGCGGGCCAGGTCTACGTGAAGGTGCACAACACCGGCACGGGCAGCGGCACGGTCGCGGTCAAGGCCAACGCCTATCGCGCCGACGGTCCCTGGTCGCTCGACGTGGCCGCAGGCGCCACGGGCATGCTGCACTGGAACCTGGAAGACAGCGGCCACTGGTACGACTTCACCGTCGCCGCCGACAACTTCGAGCGCCGCTTCTCGGGCCGCGTGGAAACGGGCAAGCCGAGCGTGAGCGATCCGGCGATGGCGCTGCATCTCGCGGCGGTCTGAACGCGCCCGCAACGACAACACAGAGGAGAAGCATGAAACACAAGCGCGCAACGCGCGGCGCAGCCCTGGTCGGGCTGGCCGTCGCGCTCGGCTCCGGTGTGGGCCTGGGCCATGCCCAGACCATCACCTGGGACCCGGCCAAGTCCAACCTGGGCATCGGCACCGGCACGGGCATCACCGGCGTCACCGGCACCAACAACCAGGCGATGGGCACGGGCACCGGCAACAACGTCAGCACCAAGTACAACCTGGCCATCGGCGACGGCGCGGGCACCAACGTGAGCGGCGACAACGCCAACCAGGCCATCGGCTTCCAGGCGGGCACCGACGTGAAGGGCGGCTGGAACCAGTCCTTCGGCCGCAGCGCCGGCGACAACGTCACGGGCAACCACAACAACGCGACAGGCTTTCACGCCGGCAGCGGCGTGACCGGCTCGGACAACAACTCCACCGGCACCAACGCCGGCATGGCCGTCGCGGGCAGCAACAACAACGCGATGGGCAACGGCGCCGGCAGCAACGTCACGGGCAGCGAGAACACGGCCATCGGCACCAACGCCGGCAAGAACGTGACCGGCAGCAGCGACATCTCGATGGGCAACGGCGCGGGCAACAACGTCAGCACCAACTGGAACCTGGCCATCGGCGAAGGCGCGGGCACCAACGTGTCGGGCAAGAACGCCAACCAGGCCATCGGCTACTACGCGGGCACCGACGTGGTCGGCGGCTGGAACCAGACCATGGGCCGCAGCGCCGGCGAGAACGTCACCGGCGACTACAACAACTCGAACGGATATGCCGCGGGCCAGTTCGTCACCGGCAACCGCAACGACGCCACCGGCTCCAACGCCGGCCAGCACGTCACCGGCTCCGACAACGAGGCCTACGGCACCAGCGCCGGCGGCAACGTCACGGGCAACGGCAACCAGGCCTACGGCAACGGCGCGGGCCGCGACGTGAACGGCAGCAACAACATCTCCACCGGCGAAGGCGCGGGCGGCGGCGTCAAGGGCTCGGGCAACCAGGCCTCGGGCCAGATGGCCGGCGCACAGGTCTCGGGCAACAACAACCTGGCGATGGGCCAGGGCGCGGGCGGCGGCGTGCAGGGCAACCGCAACCAGGCCTTCGGCGCGACCGCCGGGCAGGGCGTGACGGGCAACGACAACACGGCGCAGGGCAACGGCGCCGGCGCGCATGTGAGCGGCAACGCCAACATCGCCATCGGCAACGACGCGGGCGTGTACGTCAACGCGAACCAGACGCTGTCGATCGGCGCCTCGGCCCGCGCCAACGCCGACAACGCGATGGCCATCGGCAGCGGCGCGCAGGCGCAGGCCGATGGGGGCATTGCGCTGGGTGCCAACGCGGTGGTGCAGCACGCCAACAGCGTGGCGCTCGGCGCGGGCAGCGTGACCACGCGCGGCGCGCAAACCAACTACGTGGCCACGGGCATGGCGGGCCTGCAGTCGTCGGCCGGCGAAGTGGCGCTGGGCAACCGCCAGCTCACCGGCGTGGCGCCCGGCAGCGCGCCGACCGACGCGACCAACGTGGGCCAGGTGCAGGGCATGGTGCAGAACGGCGTGGCCTCGGCCAACGCTTATACCGACACCATCGCCGCGCAGGGCCTGCCGTTCGGCAAGGCCTACACCGACCTCACGGCCGCGCGCCTGCAGAACCAGCTGGACGAGAACTCGCGGCGCGCCTTCGCGGGCATCGCGGGCGTCGCGGCGATGGAAGCGGCGCCCCTCGTGCCCGGCAAGATCAGCTACGCCGTGGGCCTGGGCAACTTCCGCAGCGAGAGCGCGATGGGCGGATCGCTGCGCCGCACTTCCGAAGACGGCCGCTACAGCGTCACGCTCGGCGTGGGCGTGAGCAGCTCGGGCGCGGTGAGCCGCGTGGCGTTCACGGGCGTGTTCGACTGAGCCCGGCAACGCGGGGGAGCGCGCGCACGCCGGCGCGCCTTCTCACGCGGGTCTAAGCAACTCGTCATCGGCGCCTAAGTGGGTCGTCCTAGAGTGAAAAAACCAACCACTCCAGGAGACAGCCATGAGAGTTCGTACCGCAGTCCTTTGCATTGCCGCCGCACCGGCGCTGGTGCTGGCCTCGCTCGCGCATGCGGGCGGGCGCGGCGACCCCGACTATCCGCAGATGTCGCACTCGACCCAGTCGCGCGACGCGGTGGCCGAGGACGCCATGCGTGCCAACAACAGCATGCACGCGACCGAGATCCTCGAATCGCAGGTGCAGCGGCCGGTGTCGGGCGCCGACCGTGCGCAGGTCCAGGCCGAGGCCGTGCGCGCCAACAACGCGATGCACCCGACCGAAATCCTCGAGTCGCAGGTGCAGCCGCCGGTGGCGTCGGCGAACCTGCCTTCCGCGACTGGCAGCGGCGAGTAAGCCGCGCGGCTCACTCGCGGGTCACTCGCGGTTCATTCGCGGGTGAGCACGAAGCGCTTTCGGATACCGCTCGCGGCCGAAGGCGCCACCCACAGGTCGAACTCGCCCGGCTCGACCACGGGCTTCATGTCGCGGCCGATGAAGGCCATGTCGGCCGCGGCGAGCGTGAACTCGACCACCTTCGAGGTGCCCGGCTCGATGCGCACCTTCTGGAAGCCCTTGAGCTCGCGCACCGGCCGCGTCACGCTCGCGGCGCGCTCCGAGAGGTACAGCTGCACCACCTCCTCGGCCTCGCGCATGCCGGTGTTGGTGACGGTGGCGCGCACGCGCAGCGTGTCGCCCATCGTCATGCGCTCCTGGCTCAACTCGACGTTGTCGTAGCGCACGGGCGCATAGCCGATGCCGAAGCCGAAGGGGTAGAGCGCCTCGTTCGTCGCATCGACATAGCGCGTCTTGAACGACGTGCCCGGTGCGCCTTCGGGCGTGGGGCGCCCGGTGCGCTTGTGGGCGTAGTAGTAGGGCACCTGGCCGGCGGTCTGCGGAAAGCTCACCGGCAGGCGGCCCGAAGGATTGAAGTCGCCGAACACCACGTCGGCGATGGCGTGGCCCGTCTGCACGCCGAGGAACCAGGTCACGAGAATGGCGCGCGCATTGCGCACCGCGCCCTTGAGCGCCATCGCGCGGCCGTTGCTCAGGAGCACGACGACCGGCTTGCCGGTCGCGGCCACCGCTTCGGCCAGGTCCTGCTGCGGCTGCGGCAGGCCGATGTCGCTGCGCGAGCGCGACTCGCCCGACATCTTCTGGCTCTCGCCGATGGCCAGCACCACCACGTCGGCGTTGCGCGCCGCGGCCACTGCGGCCTCGATGCCGCCGGGCAGCGGCGACTCGACGTTCGAGCCGCGCACGATCGTCACGGAGGAATCGGGGCCGAGCGCTGCGCGCAGCCCTTCGTCGATGCCGACGGGCGCCGACTGGCCCGGGAACAGGCTCCACGAGCCCATCAGGTCCTTCGTGCCTTCGGAGAACGGGCCGATCAGCGCGATCTTCGTGCCGGCCTTGGGCAGCGGCAAGAGCTTGGCCTCGTTCTTGAGCATGACGATGGAGCGGCGCGCGTCTTCGCGGGCGAGCGCGATGAATTCGGGGTTCTCGGTGCGCTGGGCGGCGGGCGGGCCGTCGAGGCCGCGGAACGGATCGTCGAAGAGGCCCAGCTTCTGCTTGACGCGCAGCACGCGGCGCACCGCTTCATCGAGCCGCGCCATCGGCACTTCGCCCGAGGCCACGAGGTCGGGCAGGTGGCGCATGTAGAGCCCGCTCTGCATGCTCATGTCGGTGCCGGCCATGAAGGCCATCTTGGCGGCCTCGCGGCTGTTGGCGGCGTAGCCGTGCTCGATGAGTTCCTCGTCGGCCGTGAAATCGGAGACCACGAAGCCCTTGAACTTCCATTCGTCGCGCAGCACGCCGGTCAGCAGCGCCGGGTTCGCGGTCGAGGGAATGCCGCCGATCTCGTTGAAGGCGCTCATGACCGAGAGCGCGCCTGCGTCGATGGCCGCGCGGAACGGCGGGAGGTACACCTCCCGCAGCGTGCGCTCGGAGATGTCGCTCGCGTTGTAGTCCAGCCCGCCCTCGGCCGCGCCGTAGGCCGCGAAGTGCTTGGGCGTGGCGAGCATCGAATCGGCGTTCGAGAGATTGCTGCCTTGAAAGCCGCGCACGCGCGCCGCCGCGAACTGGCGTGCGAGGAACGGGTCTTCACCCACGCCTTCGAGGCCGCGGCCCCAGCGCGCGTCGCGCGCGATGTCCACCATCGGCGCGAAGGTCCAGCGGAAACCGTCGGCCGTGGCCTCGACGGCCGCCGCGCGCGTGGTGCGCTCGGCCAGCGCCGGCTCCCAGCTGGAGGCCTCGGCCAGCGGCATCGGGAAGATCGTGCGAAAGCCGTGGATCACGTCGGCGCCGAAGATCAGCGGAATACCGAGGCGCGATTCGCGCACCGCGATCTGCTGCAGCCGCAGCTTGCCTTCGAGGCCCGCGTTGTTGAAGAGGCCCGTGAGGCGCCCGGCGCGCACGTCCGCCGTCTCCTGCTGGCCGTTGCGCCATGCGTCCTGCGGGTTGTTGGGGATGTTGATGTCGGCCGGGCCGTAGAGGCTCAGCTGGCCGGCCTTTTCCTCGACGGTCATGCGCGCGATCAGCGATTCGACGCGCGCATCCGCCGCAGCGGAGGCGGCAGAGGCCGCGGGGTCATCGGGCATCGAGGCGGCTGAAGCGGGAAGGAGAAAGCCGGAAAGGGAAAGGAGGAGGGGGAGGGCGGCGAGCGCCGCTTTTCGAACGTGCATGGCCTCCTATTCTGCAGACAACGGGCCCCGCCCCCGGCAAGCGGGTTTCCGTCGTCGCCGTAGGGCTATGGTTGACCGGTGCGCTTATTCCGCGGTTGCGCCGGCTTCCTTCGCCACCTTGACCCACTTGGTCGTCTCGCTCGCGATGAATTTCGAAAGCTCCGCGGGCTTCATGTTGCCGGCCGTCACGCCCTGTTCCTCGAAGCGCTTGACCACATCGGGCTGCTGCACCGCGCGCGCCAGCTCGGTGTTCAGGCGCTGCACGATCTCGGGCGGCGTGCCGTGCGGGGCCATCAGCGCGAACCACGTCGTCATGTCGTAGCCCTTCAGGCCCGCCTCGTCCAGCGTGGGCACGCCGGGGTAGGCGGGCGAGCGCGTCTTCGTCGTCACGGCCAGCGCATGCACCTTGCCGGCCTTGACGTGCGGCGAGGCCGAGGGGCTGGTCTCGATGGCCATCTGGATCTGCCCGCCCATGAGGTCGGCCATCATCGGCGCGCCGCCCTTGTAGGGCACGTGCACGATGTCGGTTTTCGTCATCGAGCGGAAGAGCTCGCCCGAGATGTGCTCGGTGCTGCCGTTGCCGGCCGAGCCGAAGTTGACCTTGCCGGGGTTCGCCTTGATGTACGCCACGAGCTCGGCCACCGTTTTCGCGGGCACCTTGTCGTTGACGATCAGCACGTTGGGCGTGGAGGCCGCGAGCGCGACCGGATCGAAGTCGCGCTGGAAGTCGTAGGCGAGCTTCTTGTAGAGGCCCGGCGCGATCGAATGCGCGATCGTGGCCAGGAACAGCGTGTAGCCGTCGGCCGGCGCCTTCGAGGCGATGGTCGCGCCCACGGTGCCGCCCGCGCCGCCGCGGTTGTCGATGATCACCGGCTGCTTGAGCGCCTCCGAGAGCTTCTGGCCGATGGTGCGCGCGACGATGTCGGTGGTGCCGCCCGCCACGAAGGGGACGATGAGGGTGATGGGTTTGGTGGGCCAGTCGGCGGCGGAGGCTGCGCCGGCCGCGAGCAGCAGCGTGGCGATGGCGGTGCGGAGGAAATTCTTTCGGTTCATGGTCGTGAGGTCTTGGTGTTGTTGTTTGAAGAAAGAAGGCGTCAGGCCACGCGGTTCAGCAGCGGTTGGCCTTCGTTCCAGCGTTTCAGGTTGTCGAGAAAGAGCGCGGCGACGCGCGCCTCGTTACCGTCGGAGTGGCCGGCGGTGTGGGGCGTGACGATCACGTTCGGCATGTCCCACAACGGCGAATCGGCCGGCAGGGGCTCGTGCGCGAACACGTCGAGGTAGGCGCCAGAGAGCGCGCCGCTGCGCAGGGCTGTGATGAGCGCGGGCTCATCGACGACCTCGCCGCGCGAGACGTTCACGAGCCGCGCGCCGGGCGGCAGCAGCGCGAGCGCCTCTGCATCGACAAGGCCGCGCGTGCGGTCGGTCAGCGGGCAGGCGAGCAGCAGCCAGTCGGCGCGCGGCAGCACGGTGCGGATGTCCTCGAAGCGCACGCTGTCGGTGCCCGCACTGCTGCGCACGGCGATCACGCGCAGGCCCAATGCGGAGAGCAGCGCGCCGAGGCCTTGCCCGATCGGCCCCCAGCCGACGATCACCGCCGTTTGCCCCGCCAGGTCGCGCGGCAGGCCGCTGCCCACGAGCGGCGCCCAGGTCTTCTCGCGTTGCGCCGCGAGCAATTGCGCAAAGTTGCGCGCCAGCATCAGCACGCCGGCCAGCGCGGTCTGCACGACCACGCCCGCGTTGGCGCCCGACGAGGTGGTCACTTCGACGCCGCGTGCGCGCAGTTCGCCGTACACGGGCCGGTCGGCGCCCGCCGAATGCGCATGCACCCAGCGCAGCGATGGCGCGCCGCGCAGGGCATCGTGAAACTGCTGCGTGTGCGGCAGCACCTGGTGCTTGGTCGAGAGACCGGTCACGTCGCGCGAGACGAAGGCCACGTCCGCATCGTCCCCGGGGTTCACCACCACGTGCGCGTGGCCGCCGAGCGCTTCGCCAAGACCCGTGCCGGCCTGCTGCGCGGCCGCGGGCGTCATCAGGATGCGCAGCGGGGAACTCATTCGGCCGTCGCGCCCGAATCGCGCACGATCACTTTCCATTTCTCGTACTCCTGCCGCGTGAACTTGCCGAACTGCTCGGGCGTGCCGCCGACCGGGTCCGCGCCCTCGCGGATCATCTGCGCTTCGAGCGAAGGCAGCGCGTCGTTCACCTGTTTGTTGAGCAGCGCGATCACCGGTGCCGGCGTGCCCTTGGGTGCGAAGAAGCCGAACCACGAGCCCGCCGAGAAGCCGGGAAAGCCCTTCTCGGCCACGGTCGGCACGTCGGGCAGCGAACGCGAGCGCTTCAGGCTGCTCACCGCGATGGCGCGCAGCTTGCCCGCGCGGATGTGCGAGATGACCGAGGGGATGGTTGCGAACATGAACTGGATGCGCCCCGCGAGCAGGTCGGTCAGCGCGTTGGCGCCCTTGTAGGGCACGTGCAGCGTCTCGGCGCCGATGCGCTTGCTGAGCATGTAGCTCGACAGGTGCGACGAAGTGCCGATGCCCGTCGAGCCGTAGTTCAGCTTGTTGGGGTTGGCCTTGGCGTAGGCGATGAACTCTTCCATCGTCTTGGCGGGCACTTCGGGGTTCACGACCAGCACGTTGGGCACGTCGGCGATCTGCACCACCGGCACGAGGTCGGCGAGCGGGTCGTAGGTCATGTTCTTGTAGAGCGTCTGGTTCACGGCCATCGGGCCGACCGAATTGACGATGAGCGTGTAGCCGTCGGCCGGCGCGCGCACCACGAACTCGGTGCCGATGTTGCCGCCGCCGCCGGGCTTGTTGTCGATGACGAAGGGCTGGCCCAGCTTCTCGGACATCTGCTGCGTGACGGCGCGCGCGAGGATGTCGGTGGTGCCGCCCGCGGTGAAGGCGACGACCACGCGCACGGGTTTGCTGGGGTACGCGGATTGGGCATCGGCACGCGGCGCGGCGCCCAGGCCCGCGGCCAGCAGCACGGCGGTGGCCGTGCCCACGAGCTTGCGCAGCAGGAAGGAGGAAGAGGAGGGGGAAGGCTTGTCTCGATTCATTTTTCTGATCCTTGGGTTCTGTCGTCTCTGTCTCTACTTGGGCGGGGGAAAGTCGTACAGCGCCGCCGGGTTGTCGACCAGCACGCGCCTGCGCTGCGCCTCGTCGGGCAGCCAGCGCGCGAGCAGGTTCACCAGGGCGCCGTCGTCGGGCACCTGCTGCGCTTCGAAGTAGTTGATGTGCGGCCAGTCGGTGCCCCACACCACGCGCTCGGCATTGGCCTCGAGCAGCGCGGCGGCGAAGGGATCGATGTCGGCGTAGGGCGGGCCCATGCCGGTGTTGCGGTCGGCGCCTGAAATCTTGGTCCACGCCTTGCCCTCGGCGAGCAGGCGGCACAGCGTGCGAAAGCCGGGGTCGTCGATGCCGCGCAAGGCCGCCATGCGGCCCATGTGGTCGACCACCAGCGGTACGCCGGCGCGCAGCAGCCGTGGCGCCAGCTCGACCAGGTCGGGCGCATGGATCCAGATCTGCGCATGCCAGCCGCGTTCGGCCAAGCGCGGCGCCAGCGCTTCGAGCACCTCGATGCCCACGCCGTTGCGGTACACGGCATGGCCGTCGCGCTTGAAGAGGTTGAAGCGCACGCCGCGGACGCCTGCGGCATGCCAGTGGTCGAGTTCCGCATCGGTGGTGTCCGTCTGCGGCACGGCGATGCCGCGCAGTCGGTCGGGATATTGCGTGAGCGCGGCGAGCACCGCACCGTTGTCGGTGCCGCTCGCGCTGCCGGTCACCAGCACGCCGCGCGAGAGGCCCAGCCGGTCGAGGTGCGCGATGAAGGCCGCGCCGGGGTATTCGCCCGGCGTGTAGCTGCGGTCGTCGGCCAGCGGAAAGCGGTCGAAGGGGCCGAAGACATGCGCGTGGCTGTCGCATGCGCCGGGCGGCAGCGCGAAGGACACGGGCGTGAATGCGTCATGGGGAGGCAGGCAGGGGCGGGTCATGGTGCGTGCGTCTCCTCAATCGACCTTGAGCTTGCCGCTCTTGGCGAGCAGCCGCGCGCTCGCGTCTTCCTTCTTCAGCGTCGCGAGCCATTCGTCGGGCGACGAGGCCTGGCCCGGACTGCCGACGGAGATCAGGCGGCGCTTGACCGTCTCGTCGGCCAGCGCCTTGCGCAGCGCGGCGTTGAGCGCGTTGATCACCTCCCGCGGCGTGCCGGCGGGTGCGAGCAGGCCGGTCGCGGTGGTCGCGTCGAAATCCTTCAGGCCTGCCTCGCGCAGCGTGGGCACGTTGGGCAATGCGGGATCGCGGTCCTTCGACATCACGGCGACCGCGCGCAGCATGCCCGACTGGATGTGCGCGGCCGAGCTCGTGAGCTGGTCCACCACGAGATCGATCTGCCCGCCCAGGAGGTCCGTGAGCGCGGGCGCCGAGCCCTTGTACGGCACGGTGTTCAGGCTCAGCTTGCCGGCCTGCTCCAGCTGCAGCAGCGCGATGTGGTTGGTGGTGCCCGGGCCTGCATGGCCGGCCGTCACCTGGCCCGGCTTGCTGCGCGCGGCCGAGAGCACGGCGTCGATGTCCTTGTACGGGCCCTGGCCGCGCACCGCGATCACCAGCGGCGTGGTGGCCGCGAGGCCGATGGGGGCGAAGTTGTCGAGCGCGTAGGTCGTCTTGGTCATCAGCGGCAGCACGACGAGCGCGTTCGGCGTGCTCACCAGCAGCGTGTAGCCGTCGGGCTGCGCACGCGCCACGTACGACGCGCCGATAGCGCCGCCGGCCCCGGCGCGGTTGTCCACGATCACCGACTGGCCGAGGATCTGGCCCAACGCCGGCGCCAGCGTGCGCGCGACGACGTCGAGGTTGCCGCCGGGCGCGAACGGAACGACGAGCGTGACCGGCTTCTGCGGGAATTTTTGCGCGAGCGCGGGCAATGCGAGCGTTGCTGCGAGCGCCGCCAGCACGGCGGGGAGGAATCTTCTCTTCATGGGGCGTTGTCTCTGCTGTTCTTCGGCGTGTGCGTGTCAGTCGCGAAAGCCCGGGTCCATGCGATCGAGCTTGCGCAGCAGCGCGGGCCACTCCATGAGGCCGTAGGGGCGACGGGTGCCGGGCTGGTAGTTGTTCCAGGTCTCTTCGAGCACCTCTTGCGGCACGGCCTTGAGCGGCGTGTTGCACGACATCGCGCCGATCTGCGCGCGGCAGGCCAGCTCCAGCCGGTGCATCCAGTTGAAGGCTTCGCCCACGCTGCGGCCCACCACGAGCGCGCCGTGGTTGCGGAAGATCACCGCCTCGCTCTGGCCGAGGTCGGCCAGGAGCGACTCTTGCTCGGCGGTGTTGAGCACCACGCCCTGGTACTCGTGATAGCCGATCTTCAAAAAGCGCATGGCCGTCTGCGTGAGCGGCAGCAGCCCGCATTCGAGCGAGGACACCGCCATCGACGCCCAGCTGTGCGTGTGGATCACGCAGGCCACGTCGGGCCGCGCGGCATGCACCGCGCTGTGGATCACGTAGCCGGCCTTGTTGATGCCGTAGTTCAGCTCGCCGAAGTCGGGCGAGGAGAGGATGCGGCCGTCGGCGTCGACCTTGATGAGGCTGGACGCGGTGATCTCCTCGTACATCATCCCGTAGGGGTTGATGAGGAACGCGCCGTGCTCGCCCGGCACGTGCGAGGAGATGTGGTTGGCCATCATG
Source organism: Variovorax sp. AC194 (assembly GCF_979257995.1). NCBI lineage: Bacteria > Pseudomonadati > Pseudomonadota > Betaproteobacteria > Burkholderiales > Comamonadaceae > Variovorax > Variovorax sp. AC194. Next base: position 3,169,569 of record NZ_OZ409823.1, read on the forward strand.
TCCGACATGCCATACAAGTCGACCAGCCGGTAGCACGCGGCCAGGTCGATGCGGGCCTGCCATTCGGCGGGCGAGCACTTGTCTTTCATGGAAGGGATCTGGAGCACGCCAGGGGTTGTCATCGCGGGTTTCCTTTCGAGGGGAGGATTCGATTGATTCAATTCAGTCGGCGCCCAGTTGCAGGCGGCTGGGCAGGCGTTTCTCGATCGCGAACTTCAGCAGCGCCGCCGAGCGGAAGATGCCGTGCGCGAACTTGCCGTAGGGCAGCGTGAGGAAGAGCGCCATCACCACGCCCAGGTGCACCGCGAGCAAGAGCGCCATGAAAGTCGTGTCGCGCCATGCGAGCAGCGCGAGGCCGGTCACGCTCGTGAGCAGCAGCAGCGCGATGAAGCCGCGGTCCATCGGCCGCTGCGCCACGTCGCCGTGCGCGGCGTTGCGCCGCAGGTTCAGCCACAGCAGGCCGATCGGGCCGATCACGAGGCCGATGCCGCCGGCCGTGCCCAGCAGCACCGGCAGGCTCGTGAGCGCATAGGGCGCATGCAGGTTGAAGAGGTAGTGGTAAAGCGTCGCCACGCACGTCGAGGCGAAGCACAGCATGAAGCCGTAGAAGGTGAAGTGGTGGAAGCGCCGGCGCCAGAGCGTGAAGCGGTCGTCCTCGTTGTTGCAGCCTTCGCCGTGGCCGCCGCCCAGGTACTTCAGCCGCAGCGCGTCGTGCGCGGCCTCGGCGCTCGCGGGGCCGCGCACGCCGGGCATCGAGGGCGCGTTGCCCGGATCGTTCGCGGGCGACACCTCGCGCCAGAAGCGGCGCACGCCCATGGCCAGCGCGAACATCACGAAGAGGAACACCGCGCCGAACACCAGCGCGAGGAAGTTGTGCGGAAAGATCGCGTAGAAATTGCCCGCGAGCGGCTCGTGCAGCAGCGAGCCCGACATCGCGACGGCCAGTACGAGGAACAGCGCCAATCCACCGGCCAGCGCCAGCGCGACGGTGAGCCCCGCCTTCTTGTAGAGCGCGCCCATCGCAGGCGGCCACGCGTAGTCGTGGTACGTCTGCATGCGCACCTGCGCCATCGCCTGCGGCACGTTCACCGCGAACTCGTGCGGCGGCGCGTACTGGCAGGCATGCAGGCACGAGCCGCAGTTGTGGCAGAGGTTCGCGAGGTAGTGCGTGTCGGCCTTGCCGAATTCGAGCCGGCGCGTCATCGCGGGGAACACGGCGCAGAAGCCCTCGCAATAGCGGCAGGCGTTGCAGATCTGCAGGATGCGCGCGACCTCGCCCTCGCTGGCGGTCAACGGGAGGGCGGGCTGGATCGGGATCACGCGCTGCGAAGGCGGGGCGCTGCCGATGCCGTCGGCATCCGCACGGGCGCGTGCGACGAGATCAGTGAGCTGCTGCAAGGGCGGTCTCCGGGGAATTCTTCGAAAGGTTCTTGGCGGCTTTCGCTGCCTTCGCGGCCTGCGTTCCGGCGATGCGGCCGAAGGCCGTGCCGATGCTCATGCCCACGCCGGCCGTGTAGCCCTTGCCCAGCACGTTGCCGGCCATCATTTCGCCGGCCACGAAGAGGTTGGGGCTGGCGCGTCCGCCGAAGCGCACGGCGGCGGTCTCGTCCACCTTGAGGCCCAGGTACGTGAAGGTGATGCCGGGGCGCACGGGGTAGGCGTAGAAGGGCGCGGTATCGAGCGGGCGCGCCCAGTGCGTCTTGGCGGGCGCGATGCCTTCGGTGTGGCAGTCGTCCAGGGCCGTGTGGTCGAAGCGGCCGACGCGGCAGGCCGTGTTGTAGTCCTGCACGGTGCGCACGAAAGTGGCTTCGTCCAGGCCGATCTTCTGCGCGAGTTCGCCGAGCGTGGTCGCCTGCGTACCGGTGAACACGGGCGGCATGAAGCGGCCGACCGCCTTCTGGTCGATGATGGACCAGGCGATCTGCCCCGGCTGCTGCGCCACGAGCCGGCCCCAGATCGCGTAGCGCTTGGGCCAGAAGTCCTCGCCCTCGTCGTAGAAGCGCTGCGCGTCGCGGTTGACCACCACGCCGAGCGAGACGCAATCGATGCGCGTGCAGATGCCGCCGTCGTAGAGCGGCGCGCGCGCATCGATGGCCACCATGTGGCCCTGCGACGGATCGCCGATGCTGTCGGCGCCCGCGGCGATCATGTACTTCAGCAGCACGCCCTGGTTGAAGCGCGTGCCGCGGATGAGGAAGTTGTCGGCCGGCCACTCGCCGCGCTCGTTCTGGCCCCACGCTTCGCGCAGCCATTCGCGGTTCGATTCGAAGCCGCCCGAGGCGAGCACGCAGCTCTTGGCTTCGATGCGCTCGCCGGCCTCGGTGCGCACGGCCACGAAGCGGTCGCCGTCAAGCTCGACCGAAGCGACGGGCGTGTCGTAGCGGATCTGCACCCCGAGCTTTTCGGCGCTGCGGAAATACGCATTCACCAGTGCCTTGCCGCCGCCCATGAAGAAGGCGTTGGTGCGCGCCACGTGCAGCGCACCCGACAGCGGCGGCTGGAAGTGCACGCCGTGGCTGCGCATCCAGTCGCGGCAGTTCGAGGAGGCGCGGATCACCAGGCGAGCGAGGTGCTCGTCGGTGAGGCCGCCAGTCACTTTCAGGAGGTCTTGCCAGTACTCCTCTTCAGGGTAGGCATCGATCAGCACGTCCTGCGGCGCGTCGTGCATGCAGCGCAGGTTGCGGGTGTGCTGCGAATTGCCGCCGCGCCATTCCTTGGGCGAGGCTTCCAGCAGCAGCACCGAAGCGCCGGCCTCGCGCGCCATCAGCGCGGCGCACAGCGCGGCATTGCCGCCACCAACAACCACTACGTCTGCCAGTACATCCATCACTCGTGGGTCTCCTTGGAATCCAGGAGACTTTAGGGAGCATGGCCTTCACGCGAAAGGCCGAAAGAGGCAACGGGTGTTCAGTTTTCGAGAAGACTTGCGCCGGTCCAGCGGCCCTCGCGAACGAGGGCGCGGGCGGTGTCGGCGACCACCACGCGCGCGGCCAGTGCAGCGGGCGAGAGCTCGTCGTCCGACAGGCTCACGAGCAGGTTGCGGCGGCCGACGTGGGCGTCGCTGATCTGCGTGAGTTCGAGGTCGTCGCGGTCGTGCCGCGCGGTGGCTGCACCGGGCTGCACGGTGGCGCCGTAGCCGGCGCGCACCGCGTCCATCAGGAGCGCGAGGCCGTCGACCTCGGCCACGATGCGCGGCGTGACGCGCGCCCGGAGAAAGGCGGCCATCAGCGTGGCGCGCAGGCCGTGGCTGCCGCTCGGCAGGATCAGCGGCACATCGGCCAATTGAGACAGGCGCACCTTGGTGCCCTTGGGGCGTTCGGCCAGCGTGGGCGAGGCGACCACGAAGAGCTTTTCAGCCAGCAGCGGCGCGACGCTCCAGCGCCGCGGCGTGTCGGTCTGGAACAGCACGGCCAGGTCGAGCTGGCGCGCATGCAGCATCGTCGTGAGGTGGCCCGAGAGCGCCTCGACCATGTGCAGCCGCACCTCGGGGTAGCGCTCCTGCATCGCGCGCATCAGCGGCACGCCGAGCACGGTGGCGGTGGTGGGCGCGAGGCCCACGCTCACATGGCCCGACAGGCGCGCCTGCTGCGCGGCGCGCACCGCGTCGTCGGCATGGCGCAAGGTGAGCTGCGCCTGCTGCAAGAACGCGAGGCCCGCATCGGTGGGCGTGACGCCGGTCGAGCTGCGCTGCAAGAGGCGCGTGGCCAGTTCGCTTTCGAGCCGGCTGATCTGCTGGCTCAGCGCCGAGGTGACCACGCCCAGCTCCACGGCCGCGCGGCCCATGCTGCGCAGCTCGCAGACCTTGACGAAGTAGCGCAGTTGCCTCAGTTCCATGCGCGCATCATCGCGCAGGCACGGCGGCGGGCTGGCCGCGCCGCAGCAACAGCCATCCGAACAGAGGGGCCGTCATGTACATCACCACCGAATAGATCGCGGCCGGCAGCGCGAGCGGAAAGCTCCCGAGCACGCTCACCGCGATGAAGATCGCGAGCGTGGAGTTGTGGATGCCGATCTCGTAGCTGATGGCGGTGGCCAGCGGCTTGTCCAGGCCCGCGGCGCGGCTCAAGTAATAGCCCGCGAGCAGGCTCACGAGGTTGAACAGCAGCACCGGAATGCCGATCTCGGCGAAGGTGGCGGTGAGGGTCTTCCACTCGTTCGCGATTGCGAGCGTCGTGACCACGGCGAGTACCACGCCGCTGAAGATCTTGGTGGGCTTTTCCATGCGCGCGGCGAACGCCGGCTTGCGCGAGGCCACGAACATGCCGATGGCCACCGGCACCAGCACGATCGCGATCACCTCCACGAGCTTGCGCGTCTGCAGCGGCACCACCTGGCCGCTCTGCGCGAAATGGCCGATGGCCCAGTTGGCGATGAGCGGCAGCGTGACGATCGACAGCAGCGTGTTCACGGCCGTGAGCGAGATGTTCATCGCCACGTTGCCGCCGAAGAGGTGCGAGAACAGGTTCGCCGAAATGCCGCCCGGCGAGGCCGCCAGCAGCATGAGGCCGATGGCGAACACCGGCGAGAGCCCGAAGCCCACGATGATTGCGTAGCACACGAGCGGCAAGCCAATGACCTGCAGCAGGAGCGCGATGGTCACCGCCTTGGGGTGCTTGAAGAGCCGCCGGAAGTCGGCCAGCGAGAGCGACAGCCCCAGCCCGAACATCACCAGCGCGAGCGCGCCGAACAGGAACCGGGTCACGATGAGCGTGGTGTCCATGGGTTGTGTCTCCTCTTTGGTTCTTCTAAAAAAATGGCTGCCCGCACCCGTCGCGCGGGCGCTGGCAGCCTTGGAAAACCGGGGATCGACGCGTCTTATTGTTTGTAGCTGTCGTCGATGCGGTCGAGTTTGCGGATCAGCGAAGGCCAGACGAACATGCCGCCCAGGCCGCCGCTTTGCACCTTCATCGCCTGGCCCACGCCGTCGATGATCTTCGGGTTCACATGCGTGAGCTCGCTGCCGCCCGATTGCGCCGCGATCTGGATCTGGCAGGTGTTCTCGAAGGTGTACATCGAGAGGAAGGCATCGGCAATGGTCTTGCCGCAGGTCAGCAGGCCGTGGTTGCGCAGCATGAGGAAATTCGCATGGCCCATGTCGGCCTGCAGGCGCGGCTTCTCGTCGTCGCGGAAGGCCACGCCTTCGTAGTCGTGGTACGCGAGCGAGGCCAGCACGAAGGTCGATTGCTGGCTGATGGGCAGCACGCCGTTCTTCTGCGCGCTCACCGCGATGCCGGCCTTCGTGTGGGTGTGCAGCACGCACTGGATGTCTTCGCGCGCGGCATGCACCGCGCTGTGAATCACGAAGCCGGCCGGGTTCACCGGGTAGGGCGACTCGATGATCTTGTTGCACTGCTGGTCGACCTTCACCAGGCTCGATGCGGTGATCTCGTCGAACATCAGCCCGTAGGGGTTGATGAGAAAGTGATGCTCGGGGCCGGGCACGCGCGCGCTGATGTGCGTGAACACGAGGTCGCTCCAGCCGTAGAGCGCTACGAGCCGGTAGCAGGCGGCGAGGTCGACGCGCAGCTGCCACTCTTCGGCGGAGACGAGCTTCTGGATTTCGGATTGGGAGTTGGCGTTCATGGTGGGGGTGTCCTTTGTCTGGGGTCTGTCAGGCCGCGGCCGGTTCTTTCAGCACGGTCTTGTAGATGCTTTGCTTGGGCTGGGCCATCAACCGGCGCAGCATGGGCTCGAATTCGCCGATCGGCAAGGTCTCGGCCTTCGGGTCGAAGGCGGGGTTGTCGTAGAGCGCGCAGAACTCGGCCGTGCGCTCGTAGTGCGGGTGGTCCTTGAAGTTCTCGCGCATGTCGCGGTCCAGGCCGATGTGGTGGAAGAAGTAATGGCCCTGGAAGATGCCGTGGTGCTGCACCATCCAGTGGTTGGCCTCGCTCACGAAGGGCTTCAAAATCGCGGCGGCGATGTCGGGGTGGTTGAAGCTGCCGAGCGTGTCGCCGATGTCGTGCAAGAGCGCGCACACCACGTACTCCTCGTCGCGGCCGTCGCGCAGGGCGCGCGTGGCGGTCTGCAGCGAGTGGGTGTAGCGGTCGACCGGAAAGCCGCCGTAGTCGCCCTCCAGGATCTGCAGGTGCTTGATCACGCGCGCGGGCAGGGCGCCCGCGAACTGCATGAACTCGCCGCCGATCAGTTGCCAGTCTTCGCGCGTGCTCTCCTGCATGCTCTTGAAACTTGCCCTTGCGCTCATCGTGCTGTCTCCATTGTTCGTGCGTTGTTCGTCCGTGGGGTGGCGGTCACTGTAGACCTGCACTTGACGCTCAACTGTCAAGAATTTGACAATGTAGGGTGGTGGTAAACCCCTGTCCCCAGGGGGACCCGCCCCACCTTTTCTCCAATGCCCCCCTCCACCAAGCCGCGTCTCTCCGCCCCGCACCGCGCTGCGCTGGAGGGCAACCCGTGGTTCACCAGCATGCCGCGCGCGCAGCGCGAGGCGCTGGTGGGCGCGGCCGAGCTCATCCACGTGCGGCGCGGAACGATGGTGTTCCGCCAGGGCGATCCGATTCATGCGTCGGGCGGCGGTTTCTATGGGCTGGTGGCGGGCACGATCAAGATTTCTTCGCTGCGGCAAGACGGGCGCGAGGCCATCCTCGCGGTGCTGGAGCCGGGCAACTGGTTCGGCGAGATCACGCTGATCGACGGCTCGCCCCGCACGCACGACGCGACCGCGCTCGAGGCGCTCGACCTCCTGGTGGTGTCGCCCGAAGCCTTCACGCGGCAGATGCGCGACGTGGTGTTTTCCAACGCGATTGCCGCGATGCTGGCCGCGCGGGTGCGCATGCTCTACGGCCTCGCGGAAGACGCGACGCTGCGCAGCCTGCGCGCGCGCGTGGCGCACCGGCTGCTGGTGCTCGCGCGCGGCGACGCGACGCAGTCGGTGCACCTGCGCCACCAGTTGATGCTGCCGCAGGAGGCGCTCGCGATGATGCTCGGCGTGACGCGCCAGACGCTGTCGAAAGAACTCAACGCGCTGGCAGGCGAGGGCGTGGTGGCGCTGGGCTACGGGCGCGTCGAGCTGCTGTCGCTCGATGCGCTGCAGCGGCTGGTCAGCACCGGTTGATGCCGTTCAGCGCAGCACGCGCCCGTCAGCGGAGATGCTGATCAGGTCGATGCTGCGCACGTTGTCGCGCAGGCCCGGGCGCAGGTTGATGCGAAAGCCCCCCACGTCGTAGTCGGTCATCGCGGTCATCGTGCGCTGCAGCGTCGCGGTGTTGAAGCCGCGGCCCGCGCGGCGCACCGCCTCACCCACTGTCTTGGCGGCGATGAAGCCCTCCAGCCCTTCGTAGGACGCGGTCTGGTCGGAGTTGTCGACCGCCGCGAGGTACTCCTTGACGATCGGAATGGCCGAGGGCCGCGGCGAGGGCACCACCTGCGAGATCACGATGCCGCCGATGTCCTTGCCCAGCTCCGCGTAGAGCGGATCGATCCCCACGATCGAGAAGGCCATGAAGTTGCCCGTGTAGCCGCTCTTGCGGAGCTTGCGGATCGCGCTGGCCGTGGTGCCCGAGAGCGACACCAGCACGATGGCCTGGGGCGATTGCTTCTGCACGTCTTTGAGCGCGGCATCGAGCTTGTCGCCGCCCGCGGGCACCAGCGCGCTCGCGACCAGCGGGGTGAGCTTGAGCTCGGTGATCGCCTGCTGCACGGCCGCCAGGCCCGCGCGGCCCATGGCGTCGTCGTCGCCCAGGAAGGCCACGCGCGTCTGCCCCACGGTGGCGCACTGGCGCACGATCTTGAGGGCCTCGTCGATCATGCCGGGCCGCACGTGGAACACGTTCGGGTGCTCGGCGCCGCGCAGGTTGTCCGATGCGGCGAAGGGCGCGAAGAGCAGGCTCCCCTGCTGCGTGGCGACGTTCGCGCCGGCCTCGCTGCTGGCGGTGCCGACAAAGCCGAAGAGCAGGTCCGCCTTCTGCGCGCCGAGCAGGGTGCGCGCGTTGGCGCTGGCGCGGGCGGCTTCGTAGCCGTCGTCCAGTTGCACCAGCTTCAGCTGCAGGCCGGTGGTGGCGTTGCGCGTGTTGAAGTCGCTCACCGCGAGCCGACTGCCCGCCGCGAAGGCGCTGCCGATGTCCGCGGCGCCGCCGGTCAGCGGCACCGATTGCCCGAGCAGCACGACGCGGGGCGCGCCGGCCGCGCGGGTCTGCGCCAATGCACCTTGAGTGATGCCCAAACCCATGCCGCCGCCCAACAGCAGCGCGCCGCATGCCTTCTCCAACCATTCCCTGCGTGACCTGTTCATTGCGCACCCTTTGTGAGAAGTAGTAAAAAAGTGTAGCAATATTGAGGCCAGGACGATAGCAGCGGCTGCTACAGAATTGCCCTATGAAAACTGCTTTTCTCTGGGGTGGATTCGGGTTGTGCGTGGCGCTCGCGGGATGCATCGTGCCGCCGCGCGATGTGGTGGAAATCGCGCAGCCCGTTCCGGCACCGTCGCCGGACGTTGCGCCGGAGCCGCCGCCCATGGTCATCAGTGCGCCGCCGACCGCAGCCACGCGGCCCCAGGCGCCCGCCATCGAGAAGGATGCGGTGATCCGCCAGCGGCGCCTGCCCGACTATCCGACCGCGCTGGCGAACGAGGGCGTGGAAGGCCAAGTGATCGCCGTCTTCTACGTGGGTGAAACAGGCGTGCCCGAAGACGTGCGCATCGAACGATCGCCGCATCCGCTGCTGTCGAAGGCGGTGACCGATGCGCTCAAGGGATGGCGCTTCGACCCCGCGCGGTCGTCGGACGGGCGCCCGGTGCGCACGCGGATGCGGCTGCCGTTCCGCTTCCAGGCTGAGTAGCTGAGGGCTTCAGGCGCGCACGAACACCAGGTCCCACACGCCGTGGCCGAGCTTGATGCCGCGGTTCTCGAACTTGGTGAGCGGGCGGTATTCCGGCTTCGCGGCGTAGCCTTCGGCCGTGTTGCGCAGCAGCGGCTCGGCGGCCAGCACCTCGAGCATCTGCTCGGCGTAGGGCTGCCAGTCGGTCGCGCAGTGGATGTAGCCGCCGGGGCGCAGGTGCTGCGCGAGCTTGGTCACGAATTCGGGCTGGATCAGCCGGCGCTTGTTGTGGCGCTTCTTGTGCCACGGGTCCGGAAAGAACACATGCACGCCGGCCAGCGTGCCGGGCTGCAGCATGTGGTCGAGCACGTCGACCGCGTCGTGCGCGCAGATGCGGATGTTCGAGATCGACTGCTCGCCGATGCGCTTGAGCAGCGCGCCCACGCCGGGCTCGTGCACCTCGCAGCAGAAAAAGTTGGTCTCGGGCAGCACCGTGGCGATGTGCGCGGTGGCCTCGCCCATGCCGAAGCCGATCTCCAGCACCGTCGGGGCGGCGCGGCCGCCGAAGGCCGCCGCAAGGTCCAGCGGCTCGGGGGTGTAGGGGATGAGGAACAGCGGGCCCAGTTCGGAAAAGGCCCGCGCCTGGCCGTCGGTGGTGCGGCCGGCGCGCTTGACGAAGCTCTTGAGGCGGCGGTGCAGCGGGTGCGGCTTGTTGCTGTCGCCCGCGCTGTCGTCTGCGGTTTCGTCGCTGGGCGGGAGGTCGTGGGGCACGGTGTCGGGAAAGTTCATGGCGGCCGCGAATTGTAGAGAGCGCGCCATTCGGGCACCCAGCCGGCCAGCGCGGCCGCACAGGATGGGGCCGTGGCGGGACCCAGGCCGAGCACGCGCGCGGCCGCATCGAGCGCGGCCAGCGCGGCCTCGGGCGTGGACGTGTCGATGGCCGTGGCGCCGTTCTGCTTGGAGAGCTTGTCGCCGTCGGCGCCGCGCACCAGCGGCGTGTGCAGGTAGCTGGGCGTCGGAAGGCCCAGCGCGCGCTGCAGCAGGATCTGGCGCGCGGTGTTGTCGGCCAGGTCCTCGCCGCGGACCACGTCGGTCACGCCTTGCTCCGCGTCGTCGACCACCACGGCGAGTTGATACGCCCAGGGGCCATCGGCGCGGCGCAGCACGAAGTCGCCGACCTCGCGGCTCACGTCCTGATGTTGTTCGCCCATGCGCCGGTCGGTCCAGCGGAGTTCGCCGGGCTGATGCGATTCGAACTTCTCGGTGGCAAAGCGCCAGGCCCGCGCGGGCTTGCCGTGCAGGCCACCCCGGCAGGTGCCGGGATACACGCGCTCTCCATGCCGCTCGTGCCGCTGGCCGAGCCGCGCGAGCGCCATGTCGATGTCCTTGCGCGAACAGCCGCACGGGTAGGCGAGGCCGAGCGCCTGCAGCTTCTGCAGCGCCGCCTCGTAGTGCGCCGTGCGCTGCGTCTGCCACACGGGCGTCTCGTCGGGCAGCAGATGGCAGTCGGCCAGCTGCCGCAGCATGTGTTCGCCCATGCCGGGCAGGCACCGTTCGGTGTCGGCGTCCTCGATGCGGATCAGCCAGCGCGCCTCGCGGCCGCGGGCGCGCACGTCGAGCCAGCTCGCGAGTGCGGCCACCAGCGAGCCGGCGTGCAGCGGCCCGGTGGGCGAGGGCGCGAAACGGCCGGTCTCACGCATCCTAAAAATCGATCAGATCACCGCGAGCGCCAGCGAGAGGCCCGAGAGGAACGCGTCTTCCACGCGGTGCCCCGTGCACCAGTCACCCGCCACACCGATGCGCGCCTTGGCGTCCCACAGGTGCGTCTTGCCGACGGGCACCTGCGTCTGGGCTTCGGTCCAGCAGCGCGTCTGCGCGTGCGAGGGCACGGCGTGGATGCCGGTGATCTCGGCGAAGGCGCGCAGCAGCTTGGCCTCGACGCGCGGCGCGTCGTCGCGCAGGTGTTCCTGCGACCAGGTGGCGCTGGCCTGCAGCGTCCAGCGCTCGATGCGTTCGCGGCCGGGCTTGGACGATTCGCGCGCAAGCCACGCCACGCGATGGTGGGTGCTGCGCGCCGCGTTCCACTGCGGGCCGAGGTGCGATATGGTGGGCTGGTTGGCCTGCGGGAACGCGATCATCAGCGTCCAGCACGGCGCGATGCGCACCGGCTCGATCTTCTGGCTGATCGATGCGGAGAGCTTGCCGTCGCCCAGCAGCACGCGGGTGCGCGCGGGCGGCACGGCGAGCAGCACGGCGTCGAAGCCGGAGTACACATGCTGCGAATCGTCTTCGCCCGCGGTGCGCAGCTGCCAGCGCTTGGCATCGAGCGCGTCGGGCTCGATCTGCGTGACCTGCGTGTTGGTGATGAGGTTGCCGGCCAGCGGCGCGGCCCAGTGGGCGACCAGCGCGTCCATGCCGGGCTGCGCGACCCAGTGCGATTCGCGGCCGGGCAATGCCGCTTCTGCCACGCGGCCATGGGCATCGAGCACGCGCACGAGGTTGGCGCTCCAGGGGCGGCAGAGGCTGGGCGTGGCTTCGAGTGCCAATGCGAATCGCGCATCGCGCACGGTGAAGTACTGCGCGCCGCTGTCGAAGCGGCCGAACGCCGTGTCGATGCTCGCCATGCGGCCGCCGGGCGCGGCCTCGCGTTCGAACAGCGTGACCTTGTGGCCGGCCTGCACCAGCGTGCGCGCGCAGGCCACCCCGGCGATGCCGGCGCCGACGACGGCGTAGTGGCGGGGAGTGGGGGAGGACGCGGAGGATGTTCGGTGACGGTCGGCTTGTTTTGCAGTTGCGCGGGTGCTCATGGCGGACTCTTTTCTTTTGACAGGGAGACAATGAATGTGTCCGCACTCTACATCGGTCTGCGAGGGCCGCCGGGAGACCGGACCTCAGGGCGTTCCTCAGCGTCCCCGATGGCGCTCGAGCAGCGCGCGCCGCGTGGCCTCGTGCTCGAACTGCGCGAGCCACCATTCGAGCGCGCGCCCCGGCCCGCCCGCGCTGCGCACGCGCCATGCGCAATGCATGGTGCCCAGCGGCGGCGTGCGCTCGGTCTTGCGTTCGATGAGATGGCCCGCCTCGATGTACGGCCGCGCCATCGGCTCGGGCAGGAAGCCGCCGCCGAGGCCGTGCAATTGCGCCGCGAGCTTGAACTGCATGCTCGGCACGGTGAGCACGTCCTGCCCGCCGACGAGGTTGACGGTCATGCTCGGCCCGCTGCGCACCGAGTCGGCTGCGGCGACCGCGCGGTACTGGCGCAGCACTTCGTCGGTCAATGGCTCGGGCAGGCGCGCGAGCGGATGGTGCGGTGCCACCGCGTACACGAAGCGCAGCTCGCCGATCGGCCGGCTGCGGATGCCGGTGGCCGTGAACGCGAGGCTCGCCGCATCGAGCACCGCGCCGATGGCCAGATCGGCCTCGCCGCTCGTCAGCGCCTCGATGGTGCCCAGCAGCGTCTCGTCGCGCAGCTTCAGCCGCGTGGGCGGATCGAGCGCGAAGAAGGCGGTGGCCAGGTCCAGCAGCGGGTCGCGCGCGATCACGCTGTCCACCGCGATGGTGAGCATCGGCTCCCAGCCCGTGGCCACGCGCTTGACGCGGTTGGCCACCGCGTCGATTTCGTTCAGCAGGCGCGCCGATTCGCGCAGCAGCTCGGCGCCGGCCTCGGTGATGCGCGCCTGGCGCGCGCTGCGGTCGAACAGCAGCACGTCGAGCGCGTCTTCGATCTGGCGCACCCGGTAGCTCAGCGCGCTGGGCACGAGGTTGAGCGCGCGCGCCGCGCCCGCGAAGCTGCCGGTGTTGGCCACCGTCTGCAGCATGGCGAGCGCGTCGGGGGTCAGTACGTCTCTGGCGCTGGGCATGGCGGCTCCATCGATTGATCAAAAAATTTGAATGATGCCATCAAAACCGGGCGCTTTTACCGCGGGGGTGCGGGCCTAAAGTTCTTCACATCCGCTGCGCATCCGGCGCGGCATACGAAGAAGGCCAGAACATCCCCCCGGGGAACGGCCAAAGGAGTTCGACGATGTTGCAAGTCCGTAAATCACAGGAACGCGGTTATGCCGACCATGGCTGGCTGCGCTCGTTCCACAGCTTTTCCTTCGCCGGTTACTACGACGCGGCCCACATGGGCTTCGGCAACCTGCGGGTGATCAACGAAGACCGCGTGGCCGCGGGCGCCGGCTTCGGCACCCATGGCCACAAGGACATGGAGATCATCAGCTACGTGCTCTCGGGCGAACTGGCGCACAAGGACAGCATGGGGAACATCGAATCCATTCCGCCGGGCGACGTGCAGCGCATGAGCGCGGGCCGCGGCGTGATGCACAGCGAGTTCAACCACAAGAAAGACGAGACCACGCACTTCCTGCAGATCTGGATCGAGCCCAACGTGCGCGGCATCGCGCCGGGCTACGAGCAAAAGCAGTTCGGCGACGCCGAGAAGCGCGGCAAGCTGCGCCTGGTGGCCTCGCCCGACGGCAGCGACGGCTCGGTGAAGGTGAATGCCGATGCGCGCCTCTTCGCAGGGCTCCTCGATGGCGAAGAGAAGGCCAGCCTGGCGCTCGACCCGGCGCGCAAGAGCTACGTGCACCTGATTCGCGGCGAGCTCGAAGTCAATGGCCAGAAGCTCTCGGGCGGCGACGCCGCGATGCTCGAAGGCGAATCTCAATTGACGCTGGGTGCCGGCAAGGACGCCGAAGTGCTGGTGTTCGACCTGACCGCTTGATCCACCGCCGGGCGCTTGTCGCCCGGCTTTTTTTCTGTCCCCTGTATTTCAATCAACAACCCGAGGAGTTTTCAACCATGGCAACCACCACCACCACCACCCCCAACGCAGCCCAGGACACCCTGGCGCTCATCGGCCGCATCCTGATCGCCACGCTGTTCATCCCCGCCGGCTTCGGCAAGCTGATGGGCTTTGCGGGCACCGTCGGCTACATCACCAAGGTGGCGGGCCTGCCGCTGCCCGAGGTGGCGGCGGCGATCGCGATCGTCATCGAACTCGGCTTCGGCATCGCGCTGCTGGTCGGCTTCAAGACGCGCTGGGTGGCCCTGGTCATGGCGATCTTCACGGTCGCGACCGGCCTGTTCTTCCACAAGTTCTGGATCGATGCGACGCAGAACACGCAGTTCTTCAAGAACCTGGCGATCGCAGGCGGCATGCTCGCTTTCGCAGCCTTCGGCGCCGGCCGCTTCAGCATCGACAAGAAATAGGCTCTCCCCCAGGCTTCGCGCACTTCGTGTCGCTTCGCCAACCCCCCACCGGGGGCAACACCTGAGGCCCGGCAAAGCCGGTTCCTCGGTGTTCCGCGAAAAGACATTCACCACCGCTCACCATCGTTTCACTCAGGAGATCATTCATGGCAAACATCGTTGTCGTCTTCCATTCCGGCTACGGCCACACCCAACGCATCGCGCAAGCCGTGGCCGAATCGGCCGGTGCGCAACTGCTCGCGATCGACGCCGATGGCAACCTGCCCGAAGGCGGCTGGGAAACATTGGCCGCGGCCGATGCGATCGTCCTCGGCTCGCCCACCTACATGGGCGGCGTGAGCTGGCAGTTCAAGAAGTTCGCCGATGCGTCGTCCAAGGTCTGGTACACGCAGGGCTGGAAGGACAAGCTCTTCGCCGGCTTCACCAACAGCGCCACCATGAACGGCGACAAGGTCACGACCATGGCGTACCTGTGGACGCTCGCGATGCAGCACAGCGGCATCTGGGTCAGCATGGGCATCTTGCCGACCAACAACAAGGCAGCGACGCGCGATTCGATGAACTACGTGGGCGGCTACGGCGGCCTCTTGACGCAATCGCCGTCGGACGCGAGCCCGGCCGAGATGTTCAAGGGCGACTTCGATACGGCACGTGCATTCGGCGAACGTATTGCCGCAGTGGCAAGATCGCGCGGATAAAACCCAGCCACCCACGGAGCCCCCGATGACCGACACCACTGCCCACGCCCAATTGCTTCAACCGCACGACAAGGACCTGGGTGGTGGCTTCAACGTGAGGCGCCTCTTGCCCGCGGCGCAGCGCCGCTCTGTCGGGCCCTTCGTGTTTTTCGACCATTTCGGGCCGGCCACCGAGAAGCCCGGCACCGAGCACGACGTGCGGCCGCATCCGCACATCGGCCTGGCGACGGTCACCTATCTTTTCGAGGGCGCGATGATGCATCGCGACAGCCTCGGAAGCGTGCAGGAGATCCTGCCCGGCGCGATCAACTGGATGACCTCGGGGCGAGGCATCGTGCACTCCGAGCGCAAGCCCGACCGCCTGAAGGCCGACACCTATGTGAACCACGGACTGCAGCTCTGGGCCGCATTGCCGCAGGCGCATGAGGAGGTCGAGCCGAACTTCGAGCACACGCCGGCCAGCGCCATTCCCGAACTGGTGGAGCAGGGCGCCAACGTGCGCGTGCTGGTGGGCGAGGCCTTCGGCCAGCGCTCTCCGGTGAAGACATTGGCGCAGACCGTGTACCTCGATATCGCGCTGCCCGCGGGCGGCCGCTTCGAGCTGCCCGCACTCGCGCCCGAGCTGGCCATCTACGCCGTCGATGCCGATGCGCGCGTCAACGGCGAGGCGATTCCCGCGCACACGATGGCGGTGCTGCCCGACGGGCAGGGCGCCGTGCTGACGGCCGAGGCGGCCGTGCGCCTCATGGTGATCGGCGGCGAGCC
This sequence comes from Variovorax sp. AC194, assembly GCF_979257995.1. Lineage (NCBI taxonomy): Bacteria > Pseudomonadati > Pseudomonadota > Betaproteobacteria > Burkholderiales > Comamonadaceae > Variovorax > Variovorax sp. AC194. The sequence continues at coordinate 3,185,015 of NZ_OZ409823.1, forward strand.
GCTGGACGGTCCGCGCTACATCACCTGGAACTTCGTCTCGAGCCGGCGCGAGCGCATCCTGGAAGCCGGTGCCGACTGGGCCGCGCAACGCATGGGCCACGTGCCCGGCGAGACCGAATTCATTCCGCTGCCGGGCAAGCCCTTCGGCGTGCGCGAGCCGGACACGGGCACCACGCCCGTCTGACCCTGTTCGTACGTTGGCGGGAGAGATTTCGCGAGATTTCCGGACACCTTGAGGTAGTAAGCTGCGCCCCGCAAACGGCGATCGAGGGGGTCGCCGTCCCAACGACATCCCCAGAAAGGGAGCAAGGCACATGGCAGTTTTTCGGACCCCCGAGGTTGCACCGGGCGAATACGGCGATCTTTTCGAATTCCTCATGGAGGAGCTCAAGCTCTTCAAGCGCAAGCTGGTCCTCATGCTCAAGCATGTGCAGACCGGCGAGTCGATGGTCTATGAACAGGCCTGGTACGACTTCCACCTGAAGGACCGCATCACGCATCTGCTCAAGACCGACGACTACGCCGCCGTCGCGCAGCTGCCGATCAACAAGAAGGGCCAGACCGGCATCTACATCGAGACCCGCTACGTCAAGAGCGGCAAGCTCGTCGGCCTGCAGCTCGTGGAGGCCCGGCCGCACGAAGGCGGGCGCTACGTGGGCCTCACGCCGGCGGTGGTGTTCACCGACGCCGACGGCGAACGCATGCTGGCGTTCGCGCAGAAGCTCAAGTAAAAAGCAGCAGCGCGAACGAAAAAAGGGCCCGACGGATCGGGCCCTTTCATTGGGTGATTGCCTTGCGCGGCTTACTTGCCGCCGATCGAGACGGCCTCCGAAGGCGGTGCGCCATCGGGCGCCTTAGGCAGTTCGATCATGGCCTTGCGCCCCGCGCGTCCGCGCCATGCCGAGAAGCCCACGCCGGCCAGGAGCAGCACGCACAACCCGATGAAGGTGCCGCTGATCGGCCGCGTGACGAACACCGACATGTCGCCGCGCGAGAGCAGCAGCGCGCGGCGGAAGTTCTCCTCCACCATCGGCCCGAGCACGAAGCCCAGCAGGATCGGCGCGACCGAGAACTCCAACGTCATCAGCACCGCGCCGACGATGCCGAACACCAGCACTTCCCAGATCTGGAACAGGCTGTTCTGCGTGCTGTACACGCCCGTCGCAATGAAGAACATCGCGGCCGGGAACAGGTACTTGTAGGGCACCTTCAGGAGCTTGACCCACACGCCGATCATCGGCACGTTCAGCACCACCAGGATCACGTTGCCGATCCAGAACGAGGCGATCAGGCCCCAGAAGATGTCCGGATGCTCGGTGATGAGCTGCGGGCCGGGCTGGATGCCCTGGATCAGCAGCGCGCCCAGGATCAGCGCCATCACCGCGTCGCCCGGAATCCCCAGGCTCATCGTCGGGATGAAGTCGACCTGCGTCTTGGAGTGGGCCGAGGCCTCGGGGCCGGCCACGCCTTCGATCATGCCGGTGCCGAACTTGTCGGGCGTCTTGGAGACCTTGCGCTCCAGCGCGTAGGCGATGAAGGTGGTGATGGTCGGGCCGGTGCCGGGCATCGCGCCGAAGATCGTGCCGACGATGGTGCCGCGGATCATGGCGGGGAAGGCGCGCTTCAATTCTTCCTTGCTCGGGCGCATGTCGCTCAGCTTGAGCGTGCCCGTGTCGCCGATGGCCTTCATGCGGTTCACGTTGAGCAGGAAGTCGGCCACGCCGAAGAGGCCCATCGAGATGGCCACCAGTTCGAGGCCGTCGCTCAACTCGGGCAGGTTGAACGCGAAGCGGAAGCTGCCGCTGTTCACGTCGGTGCCGACCACGCCGCACAGGAGGCCGAAGATCGTCATCGCCACGCCCTTGAGCGGCGAGCCGCGCGACATGGTGGAACCGGCAAGAAGGCCCAGCAGCATGATCGAGAAGATCTCGGTCGGGCCGAACTTGAACGCGATCTGCACCAAGAGGGGCGAGGCGAAGATCATCACGATGATGCCGACCGACGCCGCGAAGAACGAGGCGATCATCGTCACCCCGAGCGCGACGCCGCCCTTGCCCTGCTTGGTCATCGGGTAGCCGTCCAGGCACGTCACCGCATGCGGCGGGTGCGAGGGCATGTTCATCAGGATGGCGCCGATGGCACCGCCGTACTGCGAGCCGTAGAAGATGCCCGCCAGCATCAGGATCGCGGGCACCGGGTGCATCGCGTAGGTGAGCGGCAGAAGGATCGAGATGGCCTGCAGTGCGCCCATGCCCGGCAGCACGCCGATCAGGTTGCCCACCAGCACGCCGAAGAACGACCACAGGAGATTGGAGCCCTGGAACGCGACACCGAAGCCGAACCAGAGGTCGTGGAGCGATTGACCGATCATGGCTTCAGCCTCCCCATTGGAACAACGGCAGCTGCAGCTTCAGCGCCCACCAGAACACCACCACCGCGATGAAGCACATCGCGAGCGCCAAGAGCAGCGCCTCGGTCAGCGTGTTGTCACGGTCGCCCAGCGCCGAGATGAACACGATGGCGAAGGTCGCCGGCAGCAGGCCGCCGTATTCGCCCAGCAGCAGGAACGACAGGATGCCCACGATGATGCAGATGCCGCCGCGCAGGTCGGGCATGCCGCCCGGATGGCCGTGCGATGCGGCCTCGGTGCTCGCGGGTTTTTCGCCGCGCGCGGACAGCGCGATCAAGAGGCCCGTGAGCGCCAGGAGACCGCCGAGCGCGACCGGGAAGAAGCCCGGTCCCATGTGCGCGAGTTCGCCGACGCGGTAGCCGATGCCGGCATAGACGGCTGCCAGGCCGATGACCACGAGCAACGCGCCGCCGTAGTAATCCTTCTTGAATTGGGGTGCGGGCCGAAGCGCGTGCGAGGCCGGATCTTCACCGTGCGGGTGCATTGAGTCTCCTTCGATTTGGAAGGAGCGCAGTCTAGGAATCGAGGCTTTCAATCGCCTTTCGATACGAGTGCGAAAGGCCTCTGGACCTTCAAAATACGTGTAATTGCGTACCGCGCTACCCCGCAGAAACCCTAGGTAAAACGGCCAATGGGAGCTTGAGGATCGCGCGGAGGCCGCCGCCGTTCGGACGCTCGGGCATGTCGGCGCTGTCCAGTCCGATCTCGCCGCCGTTGCGCCGCGCATAGCCGCGCGCGATGGCCAGGCCGAGGCCCGCGCCTTGCGTGGCGGCGTTGGCGGCGGGGTCGCGGTGAAAGCGCTCGAACACGCTGTCGCGCCGCTCGGGCGCGATGCCCGGGCCGCTGTCGCACACCTCGGCCAGCGCGTGCGAGGCCTCGCGCCGCACGGTCACCGTGATGTTGCCGCCGCGCGGCGTGTACTTGATGGCGTTGTGCACGAGGTTGGCGAGCACCTCGTGCAGCTCGGCGCCGTTGGCCTCGACGGGCAGCACGGGGGGCGCGTTGTCGTCGTCGCTGTCGCCGTCCAGCTTGTCCTGCGCCTCCGGTTCGCCGCGTGCATCGACCCAGCCCAGGTCCTGGTCGTGCTCGCGCGCGAGCGGCAGGTACTGCAGCACCACGGCGCGCGCGATGTCGCTGAGGTCGACCACCGCGGGCTCGGTGCCGCCCGTGATTTCCTCTTCGGTCGTGGCATGCGCCAGCGCCAGCAATTGCTCGCTCAGGCGCCGCGTGCGCGCCAGCTGCGCGACGATCGCGTGCAGCGATTCGCGCATGCGCGCCGGGTCGGTCTCGCGCACCGCGTAGCCCGCCTGGATCGACAGGATGCTCAGCGGCGTGCGCAGCTGGTGCGAGGCATCGGCCAGGAACTGCGACTGCTCGGCCACCATGCGCCGGTGGTCCGCGATGTGGTGGTTGACCGCGTCCACCAGCGGCACCACTTCCTGCGGCACGCCGCTCGCGTCGAGCGGCTTCAGGTCATCGCGCCGGCGCTCGCGCAGCGACCGGCGAAGGCGCTCCAGCGGACGCAGCGTCCAGGCCACGCCCAGCCACACCAGCACGGCCATCACCAGCACCATGCGCGCGTCGCGCAGCAGCTCCTGCTCGAGCGATTCGTTCTGCGCCTGCAGGCGCGGGCCGGTGCCTTCTGCGGCCTGGATGAGCACGCTGTACGCGGTGCCGGCGTGGGTGTTGTCGTAGACCGTCTGGCGCAGCGCGGCCACGCGCACCGGGTGCTGCTCGTGCACCGCGTCGTAGAACACGGGCGTGCCGTCGGGCGGGCGTTCGGCGGGGCGGGGCAGGCCGGGCACGCCCATGAGCGTGGTCTCCGGCGCATTGGTGTCCAGTGTCTCGCCCTTGGGAATGCGCTGCACGCCGACGTGCAGGTACTTGTAGCGCAGGTGCGTGGACTCGAACATCGCCTGCACCGAGAAGGCCTCCTGCACCCGCACGCTGCCGTCGCTCGCGACCACGATGCCGTTGGCCAGCGCCTGCACGGGCTCCAGCAGGCTCTGGTCGTAGGCGAGCACCAGCGAATCGGTGAGCGTGCGGTAGTCGTTCCAGCTGTCCAGCGCCAGCAGCGCGACGATGCCCGGCAGCAGCAGCGCGAGCAGGCGCGCGCGGATGCCGAAGCGCCGCGGTTCGGTCCGCAATTCAGGCCGCTGCGGGCGGGGCGCCTGGGGGTCCATCGGCAATGCCCTCGAGCATGTAGCCCAGCCCGCGCACGGTGACGATGCGCACGTCGCTGTCCGCGAGCTTGCGCCGGAGGCGATGCAGCACCACCTCGATGGCGTCGGGGCCCGCGGTGCTGTCGTTGGTGAACACCTTGGCAAAGAGCTGCGACTTGCCCACCGGCGCGCCGCTGCGCATCAGGAGCGCGGTGAGCGCGGCCTGCTCCCGCGGCGTGAGCGACAGCAGCGTGCCGCGCAGCGTGAAGGCGTGGCTCTCGCTGTCGTACGAGAGCGAGGCGCACTGCAGCCGCGGATGCTGCTTGCCGCGGCTGCGCCGCACCAGCGCCGCCAGGCGTGCCTCGAGCTCGACCAGCTCGAAAGGCTTGGTGAGGAAATCGTCCGCGCCCAGGTTCAGGCCGCGCACGCGGTCCTGCAGCGCGCCCTGCGCGGTGAGGATGAGCACGGGGGTGCGGTCGTCCGCATCGCGCATGTCGGCCAGCACGCTCAGGCCGTGCTTGTCGGGCAGGCGCAGGTCCAGGACGATGGCGTCGTATTCGGTGCCGGCCATGAAGGCCTCGGCGGTGCGCGCATCGGGCGCGTGGTCGGCGACGAAGCCGCTCTGGGTCAACGCCCGGACGAGCCACGAGGCCATGTCCAGTTCGTCTTCCACCAGGAGGATGCGCATGAGGGATTGCCGGTTAGTGCCCGTTTGTGCCGTTTATTTTTTCAGGCCGCGGCCCAGGTCGATGTCTTCCGAGGCGCGTGCGCTGGCATCGGCCGCGCGCGCGCTCAGGTCGGGCGCCAGGGCGCGCCGGCCGTCGAACACGAAGCAGTCGCCGTGATAGTGCGCACCGCCCACGTCCTCGAAGTATTTGAGGATGCCGCCTTCGAGCTGCAGCACGTGCTCGATGCCTTCCTCCCGCATCAGGATCGCGGCCTTCTCGCAGCGGATGCCGCCGGTGCAGAAGCTCACCACGGTCTTGCCCGCGAAATCGGCGCGGTGTGCTTTCAGCGCGGGCGGGAATTCGGTGAACTTGGTGATGCGCCAGTCGATCGCGCCGTCGAAGGTGCCTTCGTCGACCTCGAAGTCGTTGCGCGTATCGAGGAGGGCGATCTCGCGGCCTTCATCGTCGTGGCCTTGGTCGAGCCAGCGCTTGAGGGTGGGCGCATCGACGCCGGGGGCACGGCCTGCGGCCGGCTGGATGGCCGGGTGATCCATGCGGATGATCTCGCGCTTGAGCTTGACCAGCATGCGCCTGAAGGGCTGTGCCGCGGACCAGCTTTCCTTGGTTTCGAGGTCGGCGAAGCGCGCGTCGGCACGCAGCTCGGCCAGGAAGGTATGGATGGCGTCCGGCGGCCCGGCCAGAAACAGGTTGATACCCTCGGGCGCCAGCAGGATGGTGCCCATGAGGCCCAGGGCCTGGGTGCGGGCACGCAGGTCTTCGCGCAGCACGGGGCTGTCGTCTATGGCCACGAATTTGTAGGCCGCGATATTCAGAATCTCTTGCACGGGGCGCGATTGTAGGGATTGCCAACCCACATCGTGGGGTGCGGCTTTCTACAATGACCGGATGTTTGTTCACCTGCGCCTGCACACCGAATTTTCCGTCGTCGACGGCACCAACCGGATCGACGAAGTCATCAAGGCCGCCGCTGCCGACAAGCAGCCCGCACTGGCCATCACCGACCTGAACAACCTGTTCGGGGCGGTCAAGTTCTACAAGCAGGGGCGGGGCAAGGGCGTCAAGCCCGTCATCGGCGCTGAAATCTTCATCGAAGGGTTGGGCAAGGAGCCCGGCGTGCTCACCCGTATCGTGCTGCTGGTGCAGAACACCGAGGGCTATCTGCACCTGTCCGAATTGCTCGCGCGCGCGTGGACGCAGAACGTGGGCCGCGGCCAGTCGCAGGCCGCCTGCAAACTCGAATGGCTCGAAGAACTTTCGGGCGGGTTGATCGTGCTCTCGGGCGCGCAGGCGGGGCCGCTGGGCGTGCCGCTGCTGCAGGGGCAGGAAGAGCGCGCCGCCGAGCTGGCGCTGAAGTTGGCGGGCATGTTCCCGCACCGTTTCTACATCGAGCTGCAGCGCGCGGGCCGTCCGGAAGACGAGCCGCACGTGGTCGCCGCGGTGAAGCTCGCGGCACGCCTGAAGCTGCCGGTGGTCGCCACGCACCCGGTGCAGTTCGCCGAACGGCAGGACTACGAGGCGCACGAGGCGCGCGTGTGCATCTCCGAAGGCGAGATCCTCGGCAACCCGCGCCGCGTGCGCAAGTTCACCGAAGAGCAGTACTTCAAGTCGACCGCCCAGATGCAGGCCCTGTTCGCCGACGTGCCCAGCGCGCTGGCCAACACGGTGGAGATCGCCAAGCGCTGCAACTTGACGCTGGTGCTGGGCAAGCCGCAGCTGCCTGACTTCCCCACGCCCTTCGTGAGCGACGGCGTGCGCATGCCGATCGACGACTTCTTCCGGCAGGAATCGTTCGAGGGGCTGGAAGTGCGCCTCGCGCACCTCTACCCCGACGCGGCCAAGCGCGATGCCGAGCGGCCGCGCTACGTGGAGCGCCTGGAGTTCGAGATCAACACGATCCTGAACATGGGCTTCCCCGGCTACTTCCTGATCGTGGGCGACTTCATCAAGTGGGCCAAGGAAAACGGCTGCCCCGTGGGCCCGGGCCGGGGCTCGGGCGCGGGCTCGCTGGTGGCGTATGCGCTGAAGATCACCGACTTGGACCCGCTCGAATACAAGCTGCTGTTCGAACGGTTCCTGAACCCCGAGCGCGTCTCGATGCCCGACTTCGACATCGACTTCTGCCAGGGCAACCGCGATCGCGTGATCGACTACGTGAAGGACAAGTACGGCCGCAACGCCGTGAGCCAGATCGCCACCTTCGGCACGATGGCCGCGCGCGCGGCCATCCGCGACGTGGGCCGCGTGCTGGACATGAGCTACATGTTCTGCGACGGCATCAGCAAGCTGATTCCGAACAAGCCGGGCATGTCGGTCACGCTGCAGTATCCGCCCGAGAAAAAGATCGAGGGCGACAAGAACAACTACGCCATCGAGATGGAGCCGCAGCTCGCGCAGCGCATCGAGAAGGAAGAAGAAGTGCGCATGCTGGTCGAGCTCGCGCAGAAGCTCGAAGGCATGACGCGCAACATCGGCATGCACGCCGGCGGCGTGCTGATTGCGCCGGGCAAGCTCACCGATTTCTGCCCGCTCTACCAGCAGCCGGGCAGCGACTCGGCCGTGAGCCAGTACGACAAGGACGACGTCGAAGCCATCGGCCTGGTGAAGTTCGACTTTTTGGGCCTCGCCACGCTCACCATCCTGGAGATCGCGAAAGAGTTCATCGTCGCGCGCCACAAGGGCCAGGAGGACTTCGCGTTCGAGAACATTCCGCTCAAGGACGCGGCCACCTACCGGCTCTTCTCCGAAGGCAAGACCGAAGCGGTGTTCCAGTTCGAATCGCGCGGCATGCAGGGCATGCTGAAGGACGCGCGGCCCACGCGCCTGGAAGACCTGATCGCGCTCAACGCGCTGTACCGTCCGGGCCCGATGGACCTGATCCCCAGTTTCGTCGCGCGCAAGCACGGCCGCGAAGAGGTGGAGTACCCGCACCCGGCCGTCGCCGAGATGCTCTCGGAGACCTACGGGATCATGGTCTACCAGGAGCAGGTGATGCAGACCGCGCAGATCCTGGGCGGCTACTCGCTCGGCGGCGCCGACCTGCTGCGCCGCGCAATGGGCAAGAAAAAGCTCGAGGAGATGGCCGAGCACCGCGAGAAATTCCGCGCGGGCGCGCTCGCCACGCACGGCATTCCGCAGGACAAGGCCGACGAGATCTTCGACTTGATGGAGAAGTTCGCGGGCTACGGCTTCAACAAGTCGCACGCGGCCGCCTACTCGCTGCTCGCATACCACACGGGCTGGCTCAAGGTCCACTACACGGCCGAATTCTTCTGCGCCAACATGACCGTGGAAATGGACGACACGGACAAGCTCAAGCTGCTGTTCGAAGACGCCCAGAAGAACTTCGGCATCACCTTCGAGCCGCCGGACGTGAACCGCGGCAACTACCGTTTCGAGCCGGTCACCGACCGGGTGATCCGCTACGGCCTGGGCGCCGTCAAGGGCACGGGCCAGCTCGCGGTCGAGGCCGTGGTGCGGGCGCGCGAAGAGGGCGGGCCGTTCAAGAGCCTGTTCGATTTCTGCGTGCGCATCGATCGCCAGCGCATCAACAAGCGCACGGTCGAGGCGCTCATCAAGGCGGGCGCGTTCGATGCGATCCAGCAGAACCGCGCGGCGCTGATCGCCTCGCTGGACCGCGCCTTCGATTTCGCCAGCGCGACCGCGGCCAACGCCTCGCAGGTCGACATCTTCGGCGACTGCGAGCACGGCTCGGCCACCGCCGAACCCGACCTGGTCGATGCCACGCCGTGGGGCGTGAAGGAGCGCCTGACGCTCGAGAAAACCGCCGTCGGCTTCTACCTCTCGGGCCACCTGTTCGACGAGGTCTCGCACGAGGTGCGGCGCTTCTGCAAGCGCGAGATCGGCGACCTGCTCGACAGCCGCGACCAGCAGGTGATCGCGGGCATCGTGAGCGACTTTCGCGTGATCAACGGGCAGCGCGGGCGGCTCGCGATCTTCAAGCTGGACGACAAGTCCGAGTCCATCGATGCGACGGCCGACGAGGCGCTCATCAATGCCAACCGCAACACCTTGAAGGACGACGAGCTCGTCATCGTGAGCGGCCGGCTGCAACCCGCGCGCGGCGGTTTCGAGGCGCGCTTCCAGGTGCAGCAGGTGTGGGACCTGGCGACGGCGCGCTGCCGCTTCGGCAAGTTCCTGCGCGTGGCGGTGAACGGCAAGGCGCCGGACATCGCGCGGCTGGTGAAGGACTTTCCGCCGCGCACCGAGCAGACGGAAGTCGGCGATCTGGTTCAGGGTTTGCCGGTGCGCCTGTCGATGGCGCGGGGCGGCGCGCAGGTCGAGCTGCAGCTGGGCGAGCGCGCCAAGTTCTTCCCGACCGATGCCGCGCTCGCGAGCTGGACGGCACAGGCGGAGGCGGGCAAGGCGCTGATCGTCTACGAGTGAATGGCCCCTGGCTTTTTGGGGTCGTGGAACGTTTGGGCGTACTGCGCGTCCATCTGTTTCTTCACAACCAGGCTGTTCGAGGAGGAACGATTGCCATGACCCACCAAAAGACCAAGACCCTGAAGACCGCCGCGCTCGCACTCGGCATGTCGCTGGCGATGTCCGCCGCCTTCGCCCAGTACGCCGGCCCGAGCAGCGTGCCGACGATGACGGTCAAGCAACTGCTGGACACCGGCAAGGACGACCAGCACGCCACGCTGCGCGGCTTCATCGTCTCGCACGACGGCGGCGAGCACTACACCTTCGCCGACGACACCGGCCGCATGAAGGTGGAGATCGATGCCAAGCACTTCCCGCCCGGCGTGAAGATCGACGACAAAGTGCGCGTCGAGATCTCGGGCGAGTTCGACAAGGACCTCGTCGGCAAGGCCGAGCTGGACGTCAAGCGGCTGAGCCTGGCGCGCTGACCTCTGCCGCGGCGGCAGCGGGGGCTTCTTCCACCGCCGCCTTCTTGCCCTTCTTCCGCAGCGCCAGCTCGATCTGCTCGAGCACGGCCTCCGGCGCGTGCAGCCAGTCCTTGGCCAGCACCTGCACCACCTGCCAGCCGAACGCATCGAGCACGCGCGGACGCGAGACGTAGCGCTCCAGCACGTTGCGGTTCTCGTAGTGCGTCGCGGTGTCCACGAGGATGCCCAGCGCATAGTGCCCGGCCTCCGGCGCACGCAGCGCGAGGTCGCAGCGAAAACGCGACTGGCCCACCTGTTCATCGACCGCATGGCCGCGCGCACGCAACGCGGCCGCGAGCTGCGCCGTCACTTCGTCGGCGCGCGCATGGGGCGCGCTGCTGCCGCGCGTGAGCGGGTTCATGCCCTCGAGCACGCGCCGCGCGGTCGCCGAATCGCCGCGCGACAGGCACTCCGCATAACGCAGGAACTGCTTGAGCGCCGCGGCGCCTTCGTTGTGGTCGTTGGTGATGGCTTCGTGGCGGATCGTGGAGACCACGGCCATGTGGTGCCGCGCGCGGCTGAAGATCACGTTGAGCCGCTTCTCGCCGCCGCGCTGGTTGATCGGGCCGAAGTTCATCAGCATGCGGCCCTCGGGGTTCGGGCCGTAGCAGATGCTCAGGATGATGATGTCGCGCTCGTCGCCCTGCACGTTCTCCAGGTTCTTGATGAAGAGGCCGCAGAACTGGTCGTCTTCCTCGCGCACGTACTCGGCTTCCAGCCGCGCGGCGAAGTCGCTGTCGATGGCGCCCAGCGCGTCGAGCTCGGCCTCGATCTCGGTCTGCTGCGCTTCCGAGAACGCGACGATGCCCAGGCTGCGCCCGGTCTCGCGCTTGAGCAGTTCGCGCACCAGCTGCGCGATGTGGCGCGCCTCGCCGTCGTTGATGCGGTTCTCGTACACCGCATCGGTCACGCGGTGGAAGCTGATGGCGCGCGAGAGCAGGGCGTCGACGTTCGCGGCCACCGAGGCGTCGGTCGGGTTGCGCGACTGCACGAGGATCTCTTCACGCGCATCCGAAGGCAGGCTCCGGTCCGGAATGGTGAAGAGGTTGCCCGCATAGAAGGCCGCGTTCGAAAAGCCGATCAGCGACTCGTAGCGGCTGCGGTAGTGCCAGGCGAGCAGCGTGGCCGGCAGGTTGCGCGCGCCCTGGTTCAGCAGGCTGTCGGCATCGAGCACCACGGCGATGCGGTCGCCTTCGTCTTCGTCTTCGACGGAGACGGTATCGTCCTCGGGGTCGCGGCCCGAGGAGAAGAAGCTCGTCGGCGGCAGCTGCATCTCGTCGCCCACCACGATGATCTGCGGCGCGCGGTAGAGCGCGGGCACGGCTTCTTCCACCGGAATCTGGCTCGCCTCGTCGAAGATCACCACGTCGAAGAGGTCGGCCGCGAGCGGCAGCGTGTCGGACACCGAGAGCGGGCTCATGAGCCAGATCGGCTTCATGTCGCGCACCACCTGCCCGGTCTCGCCCGAGGCGAGTTCGCGGATCGCCTTGTAGCGCATGGTCTTGCCGAACTCGTGCTCGAGCTCGCGCCGGCCGGCGTTGTAGCTTTTCTTGAAGAGCTTGCCAGCAGCGTCGAGCTGGCTCGCGGGGAGGGCGCTGGTGCGCACGTGCGCCCGAAAGCGCTCGCGCACCGCGGCGGCGAGCGTGCGGGCATTGCGGTCGAGCAGCTTGCGCTCTCCCTCGGCCAGGCGCTGCGCATGGCGCGCGAGCGCGGCGCTGTCGAAGCGCGGCAGCCAGCGCTCGGTGCGGTAGACGCGCTCCAGGCCTTCGCGCGCGACGGCGTATTCGATGGCTTCGGGTGCGAGCGGCAATGTGCGCAGCGCCTTGGCCAGGGCCGGGTCGGCATCGGCCAGTTCCTGCAGGTGGGGCAGCACGCTCGGCAGGGTGTCGGTCTGCTCGCGCAGCGTGCGGGCCAGCGCTTCGAGCGCGGCCAGCGGCTGCGCCGCGGGGTCGTCCAGCAGGTCGCGCCACAGGGCATCGAGCGCGTCGGTGCGCTCGCCGAGCGCGGCCAGCCGTTCGACGTTGCGGCTCGCGCCGGGCTCGGTGCGCAGGTGCGCGTGGAAGGCCGCGCGCACGCCGGTGCCGGCGGCATCGCCGCGGCGCAGGGCATCGAGCTGCTGCACGAAATCGTCGGGGTCGGCGCAGCCGTAGGTGGCCTCGATCTGCGCGGCCTGCTTGGCGACGGCTGCGCGGGCCGTGTGCTCGGCCAGCAGTTCTTCGAGCACCTGGCTGGGCTGCGGGCGGACGGCGTGCTTGGCGAAGTCGTAGCGGCGCTTGAGTTCGCCCGACAGGCGCCACCACGAGGGCTGGAGCCAGCGCAGCAGCGAGCCCTGCTGCGCCTTGGCCTGGGCGAGGCCGGCTTCGGTGTCGCCCGGCGAGAACCTGTCGCGCCAGTGGTTCGTGCGCTCGAGGGCCTCCTTGAGCACCTGCTGCAGCGCACGGCGCTGCGCCATCGCCTCGCCAAACGCGAGGCTCGTGGGGTGCGCGATGTCGAGCAGCGAGAGATGCCCGCGCGCGGCCAGTGCGGCCACGCGGCGCGCATCGGCCACAACGGCCAGCGCATCGCCCCAGAGCGTGGGCGCATCGCCCAGCGGCGGCCAGGCGTCGGTCAATGCATCGCGGTGCGGGCCGGTCTGTTCCGCCGCGCGGTCGCTGAGTTCGACCAGCCGCGCCAACGGCCGCTCCTGCCGCAGCAACGCGGGTGCGAGTTGCGCGAACGCATGCGCCGAGAGGTAGGGCACGTCGAGGCTTTCTGTGACGGCGAGGTGCAGGCGCGCGACCAGGTCTTCATGCCGGCGCCATGCCGCGAAGGCCGGCAATGCTTCGGATTGCAGTGGCGTGAGTGCCGGGTCGTGCGGCTTGAGCGCGATCAGCCGCGCCATCAGCGTGCGCACTGCCACGGCCAGGTGCTCGGGCGTCTCGCGCATCGCGGCGTCGAAGCGTTCGAGCGCCTTCAGGTCCGCGTCCATCATGTCCACGAGCTGCGTGCGCTCGCGGGTCTCGGCCCCCAGTTCCTCGGGCGCCGCGAGCCAGTGCTCGTAGGTCTTCTTGAGGTTCTGCACGAAGGCCTTCTTGTCGCCCTGCGAGTCGTGGATCATGCAGCACAGCTCGTCCAGCCCCTGCTGCCGCAGGCGATGGAACACCACGTCGATGGCGGCGCGCTTCTCGCAGACGAACAGCACGCGCTGCCCGCGTCCCACGTAGTCGGCGATGAGGTTGGTGATGGTCTGCGACTTCCCCGTGCCGGGCGGGCCCTGGATGATGTAGCTGGTGCCGGTGCGCGCGAGCGCGACGGCGGCGGTTTGCGTGGCATCGGCCTGCACCACGGGCCACTGGTCGGCCAGCGGCAGCGCGGCGGGCGTCTGGGCATCGACCTGGCGCGGCTGCAGCGAGAACACGCGGTCGAAGGCGTCGCTCGCGATCTCGGTTTCGCTCAGCGCCGAGTAGTCGCGCACCAGCGACATCTTGCGGTGGTTGAAGTTGCCGAGCGTGACCGAGGTGAGGTCCACGTCCCACTGGTAGGGGTTGCCGCTGCTCTCGTGCAGCGAGTAGGTCTTCTGTTCGGTCTGCGCGGCGGTGGACGCCATCTGCGGCGCGCGCGGCAAGGGGCGCGCGCCGACCGCATCGCGCAGCGACAGCGGAACCGGCCGCACCTTGGCGTGAAAGAGCTGCAGCCCGAGCGGGCGGAAGTCGTCCTTCGCATAGCTGAAGTCCTGCGCCGCCACGGGCTGCGCGCCGGGGTGGCGCACGCGGGCGCGCCGCTTGAACTGTTCGAGCCGCTGGCGCGCGCGCTGGTGGATCAGTTCGATCTCGGGCTGCTTGACCAGCCGCAGCTGCACGCCGGGCTCGGTCGCCGCGATCTGCGCGGCCAGCTGGGCGTGGAACTGCTCGATGGTGGTCTCGCGCAGGTCGATGCTCTCGGGCAGCACGATGCCGTAGAGCTGGCGCAGGTGGTGCCTGAGCGTCGGATTCACCTGCGCCTCACTGGAAGCGGCTTCGAGCAGGTACTGGTCCTTCACGCCCTTCTTGCGCGTGAGCTCGACGGGCAGCATCAGGAGCGGTGAGGCGATGCGCTCGGCCCGCTCGGCCTCTCCCTCTTTCAGGTTGTGCCAGCGCAGGAACGCGATCACCAGCGAGAGCTGCGAGAAGCCGTATTCGGAGCGGTCGCGCCGCGCCTCCTGCAGGATGCGGTCGAGCGCGCCCGGGAGGTACGGCTGGTCCTCGAAGCGCAGCCAGCGCGCGAGCGGCACCGGGTCGCAGCTGGCGATGTCGCTCGCGAAGCGGCCGTCCCACAGGCACAGCTGGTCGACGCGGATGTTCTTGATGTCGACCACCAGCGGCACGCTCGCCACCGTGAGGTTCACATGCGTCTGGCTCGGCTTGAAATGCAGGAGGCGGTTGCGGCGCGAGAGGTCGAAGAGGCGGTCGCGCAGGTGCACGCGGATCGCCTGGCGGCGCTGGCCCGCGCCGTCTTTCGCGGGCGCGATGCGGTCCAGGCCCAGGTCCAGCGGCTGGTCGCGGTAGGTCTCCAGGCGTCGGATCACCGAGGGCAGGTCGCGCGCGCGCTCGTGGCGGTCCAGCGCGGTCATCTCGCCGATCACCGCGCCAACCACGGGGTGCAGGCGGCGGTTGAGCGCGAAGAGATTGCCGCGGTTCGCGACGAAGCGGCTGAGCTCTTCGCTGTCGGTGAAGTCCAGGCCGCACGAGAGGCTGGCGAGCACCTGGCCGAGGCAGAGGATGTCGGTCAGCGCATCGTGGTGCGCGAATCGCAGTTCCCACGCGGTGTAGCCGGGCAGGTAGACGGGGCGCGTCGGCAATGCATCGGGCGCGGCGTCGGCCATGAGCGCGAGGTTCTCGACCGAGACGCCTTCGTCGGCATCGAGCGTCACGCGGTGCTCGCCGACCACGCGCAGCACGGAGGCGGCGGGCGCTTCGAGCGGCGCGATGGCTTCGCGGTTCTGGCGCGGGTCGGCGCCTTCGGGCTGGGCCAGCACGAGGGCGGGCGTGTCGTCGACGCGGTAGGCGAAGGCGGTGCCGAGCGCGGCGACCTTGCCTTGCTCGTGCAGGGCGGACACTTCGCGCAGCAGCGGCAGCACGAGGCTGAGCACATCGTCGGTCTGCAGGCCGCCGTGGGCGTCGGCGGTGTCCAGCAGTTGCAGAAGAGGGGCGACGGTGGCGTTCATGCGGAGGCGCCTTGCAGGTGTTGGGCGGCCGCCTTTTCGAGCAGCGTGGCAGCGTCGCGCTTCACGCGGGTGAGGCTGCGCTTGGGAAAGCGCATGTCCTTGACCACGCGCTCTTCGAGTTGCGTGGTGCAGCCCATCGCTTCGGCGAGACCGAGCGCGGCGGCGAGCGTGACGTCGTCCAGGTCGGGGTCGGCCGCGACGAAATCGACCAGCACGCTGGCCAGGTAGTCGTGCACGCCGGCCGGCACCGGCGCAGGTGGCGGCATGGGCGCCGAGGGCGGCGCGAAGTTCGGGAAGAAGCGGCGTGCGTGGGCCAGCAGCGGTTCGGACTGCAGGAACGGGCGCTGCAGCAACTGGGCGATGGTCTCGCGCGTCAGCGCATCGGCGCGCTGTTGGCCGAGCAGGTCGAGCGTGGCGATGTCCAGCGGGCCTTCGAGCGCGCCGGCCAGCCATTCGTCGGCCTCGGGCTGGCGCTCGGTCCACAAGCGCAGCGCCCGCGCCCGCACGAACACCTCGGGGTGGCTGGTGCCGCGCGTCTGGAGTTCGGGCGCGGCGCAGATCTCGTCGGCCTGCCGCAGATAGCTCGCCGCGTTGACCTGGTTCAGGCCCGTCTGCACCTTGACCAGCGCGGTCACCGCGGGTTCGAGCGCTTCGCAGGCGATGCAGGCGCCGCGGTCGGCGAAGGCCTCGGTGTAGAGGCCGTAGCGCCGCGCCGCATGCAGGTGGCTCGCGTCGGCGCGCGAATCGGCCGCCGCGGCCTGCAGGATGCGGTCGACCACGTGGTACTTGCCGCCGTCGCGCTCCCACAGCAGGTAGTGCGCCAACTCGTGGCCGAGCACGGCCTGCAACTCCGCGCCCTGCAGGCGCTCCATGAGCGGGCCCGAGAGCACGATGTGCGCCTCGCCCGGAAGGAAGAAGAGCGTGGCGTTCATCGTGCCGTCGCCCGCCTGGTAGAGCGCGACGCGCGCCGTGATGCCCAGGCGCTGCACCGCCGCGCTGCAATGCGCGTGCAGCTCGGGGTGGGCGTCGGCATCGAGCCGGTACGAGTTGCGCAGCAGGTCGGCGCGCACGGCCGCGGCATGCTCTTCGCGCGCCTCGGCGGAGGCGGCCCAGTGCCAGACCTCTGGCTCGTTCGCCTGCAAATGGGCGGCCAGGGCCTGCTGGTAGGGGAGCGGGGTCAGGTCGTCGAGGCGAACGGCGGGAGCGGCAGGAGGGGTTGCGACCATGTCAGGAGCGCCAGGCAATGAATTGCTGACGATCCTAAACGAGCGGGGTGGCCCCCATGAGCCATCAATGCCCCATCAGTGCGCCATCGACGCCACCGGCAGGTCGGGCAGCACGTTCAGGATGCGCAGCGTCTGCTGCACCACCTGGCTGAACACGGGCGCCGCGACCAGGCCGCCGAAGTACTTGCCCGCGCCGGGCTCGTCGATCATCACCGCGACGATGATGCGGGGCTTGTCGATCGGCGACATGCCGGTGTACCAGGCGCGGTACTTGTTGCTCGCATAGCCCTTGCCGACCTGCTTGTGCGCGGTGCCGGTCTTGCCGCCCACCGAGTAGCCCTCGGTCTGCGCGAGCGGCGCGGTGCCGCCGGGCGCGGCGGCCAGGTGCATCATCTTGCGCACCTCGCTCGCGACCTGCGGCGAGAACACCTGCACGCCGGGCGGATCGGTGTCGGTGCTTTTGAGGAGGCCCACCGGAATGACCTCGCCGTTGTGCGCGAAGGCCGTGTAGGCGTGCGCGATCTGGAACAGCGACGCCGACAGGCCGTAGCCGTACGACATGGTGGCCTGCTCGATCGGCCGCCACGACTTCCAGGGCCGAAGGCGCCCGGTCACCGCGCCGGGGAAGGGCGTCTGCGGCTTCTGGCCGAGGCCCAGCGAGGTGAACGAGTTCCACATCTCCTGCGCCGTCATGCGCTGCGAGATCTTGGTGGCGCCCACGTTGCTCGATTTCTGGATCACGCCCTGAACGGTGAGCACGCCGAAGTTCTCGTCGTCGTGGATGGTGGCGCCGGTCACGGTGACGCGGCCCGGGTTGGTGTCGATGATGGTCTGCGGCGTCACGCGGCCCAGCTGCAGCGCGGTGGCGATGGTGATCGGCTTCATCGTGGAGCCCGGCTCGAACACGTCGGTCATCGCGCGGTTGCGCAGCTGCTCGCCGGTGAGATTGCGGCGGTCGTTCGGGTCGTAGCTCGGGTAGTTGGCCATGGCGAGCAGCTCGCCCGTCTGGGCATCGACCACCACCACGCTGCCCGCCCGCGCCTTGTTGGCAACCACCGCGTCGCGGATCTTCTCGTACGCGGTGAACTGCACGCGGTCGTCGATGCTCAGCTGGATGTCGTGGCCGTCGGTCGGCGGCACCTGGTCTTCGGTGTCCTCCACGATGTGGCCCAGGCGATCCTTGATCACGTGGCGCGAGCCCGCCTTGCCGGCCAGCTCGCTGTTGAAGGCGAGCTCCACGCCTTCCTGCCCGATGTCCTCGACGTTGGTGAAGCCGGCCAGGTGCGCGGCCGCCTCGCCTTCGGGGTACTGGCGCCGGTAGTCGCGGCGCAGGTACAGGCCCTTGATGCCGAGATCGGTGATCTGCTTGCCGACGGCGGTGTCGACCTGGCGCTTGATCCAGACGAAGCTCTTGTCCTCGTCCTCGAGCTTCTTGTCGAACTCCTTCTGCGGCATGCCGAGCAGCCTGGCGGCCTGCTTCAACTTGGCCTGCACGGCGGGGTCGTCGCGCTCGATGTCCTCGGGAATGGCCCAGATGCTGGGCGCCGGGATGTCGGAGGCGAGGATCAGCCCGTTGCGGTCGAGGATGCGCCCGCGGTTCGCGGGCAGCTCCAGCGTGCGCTGGTAGCGCACCTCGCCCTGGTGCTGGAAGAAGTCGTGGTTGAAGACCTGTACGTAGGCGGCCCGGCCGGCCAGCAGCACGAAGCCGAAGGCGATGCTGGCCACGATGAACTTGCTGCGCCAGACGGGGGTGGGACTTGCGAGGAGCGGACTGCTGCCGTAGCGGATTCGGCCATTGGGATTCATGCGTCCCGATTATCGAGTTCCGGGTGACGTGTCCGTCACCCGGAAGGCCCTCGTTTTCTTAGCTGCGCGTTAGATGCGCGCTGAACCGAATCTACTTGGGACGCAGCGTCACGATGAGTGACGGAAAAATGCGCCCGTCGATGTCGCGCGGCACTTTTTCGGTCTTGTGCAGGCCGCGTTCGGCGGCTTCGTCCCAGGCCGGCAAACCGCTCGATCGGGTGAGCTTCACGCCGACGATGGTGCCGTCGGGCGCGAGGTTCACTGCGAACTCGGCGGCGGGGTTGCCGTCCACGGTGCTGTTGTCGAAGGTGATGTTGGGCCTGACCGCCGCGGCGATGCGCCCGGCATAGCCGCTCGATGGGCCCGAGGAGCGCAGCGCATTGCCCTTGGCGTCGTCGGCACCGCTCGCGCCCGCAAGACCTTGCATGCGCTTGAGCGTCGCCGCGCGATCGGCCGCGGCCTGCTTGGCGGCAGCCTCGGCCTTCTTGGCTTCGACCTGCTTGGCGTCGGCTTCCTGCTGCTTTTTCTGGTCGGCGAGCTTTTGCTGCTGTTCCTTCTTGCGCTGGGCCTCGTCCTCGGCGCGCTGTTTGGCTTCGAGCTCTTTCTTCTTTTGCTGTTGCTGCTGCTCGAGCTCGCGCTCTTTCTGTTCCTTCTGCTCCTTGAGCTTCTTCTCGCGCTCCAGGGCGATGTCAGGGGCCTTGGGGGCGGGCGCGGGCTCGGGGGCCTTTGCGGCAGGAGGCGGTGGCGGCGTGGGCGCAGGCGGGGGCGGCGCGGGAGCGGGCGTCGGCGCCTCCGGTGCGGACAGGCGCGGCGCGGCCTGTTGCACCGTGGACGACCACAGCTCCGCATCGACGGCGCCTTCGTCGGCGTCGCTGCGCCAGCGCACGCCCCACGTCAGCGCCGCGATCAGCAACGCATGCGCGATGAGGGCGAGCACCACGGCGCGCGGCGTGCCGCGTTGCGGCGGGGGCGCGAACTCGGGGCGATCCAGTGCGAGCGACATGCCTTATTTGCCGCCCGTGGTCGTGACCGACAGCCCCACGCGCTCGATGCCGCTGCGCTTGAGCTGGTTCATCGCCTTCACGACGGTTTCGTACTTCACCGTCTTGTCGGCGCTGATGACCACCGGGCGCTCGGCGTCGCCGCCCTGGGCCTGCTTGGCGGCCGCGCCGATCTGCGTCATGGGAATCGACGTGCCGCCGGTGCCGGTGGACGGGTCCTTCTTGATCTGCACTTCGTCGTCGCTCTTGATGACGATCTCGATCGGCTTGTTGGGCTGCTTGTTGGCGCGATCGACCGAAGGCAGGTTGATCACGCTGGGCGTGATGAGCGGCGCGGTGACCATGAAGATGATCAGGAGCACCAGCATCACGTCGATGAACGGGACCATGTTGATCTCGTTGATCGTGCGGCGTCCTCGGCCCCGGGATGAAACGGCGGGCATGCGCTGCTATCCGTTCAACGGTTGGCCGGAGCCACCGTGGTGGCTGCTGCGGCGGCGCCCGGGTTGGCCGAGAGGTTGCGCTGCAGGATGTTGGAGAACTCCTCGATGTAGGTCTCCAGGGCGATGGCGATCTTGTCGATCTCGCGGGCGAAGCGGTTGTAGCCGACCACCGCGGGAATCGCCGCGAAAAGGCCGATGGCCGTGGCCACCAGCGCTTCGGCGATGCCGGGCGCCACGGTGGCGAGCGTCACCTGCGCCAAGGCGGCCAGGCCCGTGAACGCATGCATGATCCCCCAGACCGTGCCGAAGAGGCCCACGTAGGGCGAGACCGAGCCGACGGTGGCCAGGAACGAGAGGTTCTGCTCGGCCGCGTCCAGCTCGCGCTGGAAGCTCGCGCGCATCGCGCGGCGGGCGCCGTCCAGCAGCGTGGCGGGATCGCTCACGTGGCGCTCGCGCAGCTTCTGATATTCGCGCATGCCGGAGGCGAAGATGCGCTCCATGGGGCCCGCGAACTTGGCGTTCTGCGCGGCCGAGGCGAACAGCTCGTTCAGGCTGGTGCCCGACCAGAACTCGCGCTCGAAGTCGTCGTTCAGGGCGCGCATGCGCCGCAGCGCGAAGTACTTGCGGATGATCGCGGCCCAGCTGGCGATCGAGACGATCACGAGCAGCAGCACGACCAGTTGCACCACGAAACTGGCGTGGAGCAGGAGGTTGATGATGGAAAGATCTTGGTTCATGGCTTGAAAGGTTGAGTCATGGAGCCGCCGTAGTGCTCGAGGGTTCCCGAAACCTGGGGCGGTATGCGTGTGGGGCGCAATGTGGCGGCATCCACCCACCCGATGCGGATCGTGCCTTCGCACAGCAAGACCGGTTCCGGGGCACCGGTTCGCTCTTGCTCTGTTTTTGATAGCACTTGCTGTCTGATTATCAATGACGCGGTGCCCAATTGTTGGACATCGGCGGTCACCAGCAGTTCGTCGTCCAGGCGCGAGGGCCGATGGTATTTGAGCTGCGTTTCGCTCACCACGAACTGGCCGCCGGTTTCTTCGCGCAGCTTGCGCTGCGCGATGCCCAGGGAGCGCAGCCACTCGGTGCGCCCGCGCTCCATGAACTTCAGGTAGTTGGCGTAGAACACGATGCCGCCGGCGTCGGTGTCTTCCCAATAGACGCGGATCGGGAACGCGTAGCTCACCGGCACGCCTCCGTGCGTTGCCCTCTGGCGCGAGCTGGCTTGGGGCGGCGCGGCGCGGCGCTCATGAAGCCCGGTTCTCGGCCATCGCCCGCAGGCGCTCGACCGATTCCTTCAGGTGTTCCATCGAGCTCGCGGTGGAGAAGCGCACGAACTTCGCCGTCTCGGCCGTGCCGAAGTCGCGCCCTGGCGTGACGGCGACATGGGCGCGCTTCATGGTCTCGAAGGCGAAGTCCCAGCTGCCCGAGATGCCGAGCTTCTCGGCAAAGCTTGTGCAGTCGGCCCACGCATAGAAGGCGCCGTCGGGCACCACAGGCACGTTCAGGCCCAGGGCGTTCAATTGCGGAATGAACCAGTCGCGGCGCGCCTTGAATTCGGCGCGGCGGCGTTCGTACTCGGCGATGCTCTCGGCCTCGAAGCAGGCGAGCGCGGCGTACTGCGACACCGTGCTCGCGCAGATGAAGAGGTTCTGCGCCAGCCGCTCGACCACCGGCACCAGCACCTCGGGCACCACCAGCCAGCCCAGGCGCCAGCCGGTCATGTTGAAGTACTTGCTGAAGCTGTTGATGCTGATGACGTTGTCGTCGATCGCCAGCGCCGTCTGCCCGAAGGCGTCGTCGTAAGAGAGGCCCAGGTAGATTTCGTCGATCAGCGTGATGCCGCCGCGCTGCGAGACCACCTCGTGGATGCGGCGCAGTTCGTCGGGCGCGATCGAGGTGCCGGTCGGGTTGGACGGCGAGGCGAGCAGCACGCCGCGGGTCTTGTCGGTCCAGGCGGCCTCGACCTTGGCGGCGGTGAGCTGGAAGCGCTCCTCGGCCGTCGTCGGGATGAGCACCGCCTTGCCGTCCGCAGCGCTCACGAAGTGGCGGTTGCAGGGATAGCTCGGGTCGGGCAGCAGGATCTCGTCGCCCGATTCGATCAGCGCGAGGCAGGCCAGCTGCAAGGCGGCCGAGGCGCCGGCCGTCACCACGATGCGGCGAGCGGGCACGTCGACGTCGAAGCGCTCGCGGTACCAGCCGCTGATGCGTTCGCGCAGGTGGTCCAGGCCCGTGGCCTGCGTGTACTGCGTGGCGCCGGCGCGCACGGCGCGAAGGGCGGCTTCCTGCACCAGCGGGGGCGCGGTGAAATCGGGCTCGCCGATGTTCAGGAAGATCATCGGCCGGTCGGTGTGCGCCACTTCGCGCGCCAACGCACCCGCAGCCTTCGCCACCTCCATCACATAGAAGGGCTCGATGCGCTCCGCGCGCGTCGAGATCCTCATGCCTTCGCCTTGCCGGAAGCGCGGTCGGCTTCCACCTCGAGCGGCCGGAATTGCGGCGCCAGGCCGTTGAGCACGGCGTTCACGTACTTGTGGCCGTCGGTGCCGCCGAATTCCTTGGCGAGCTCGATGCATTCGTTGAGCACCACGCGCCACGGCACGTCGGGGCAGTTCTGGAATTCGTACACGCCGATCCACATCACGGCGTGCTCGATCGGCGAGATCTCCTCGAACTTGCGGTCCAGCAGCGGACGGATCAGCGCGTCGAGCTGCTCGGCGTTGTCGATGGAGCCGTGCAGCAGCGCGTCGTAGTGCGCGGCGTCGGCCTTGTGAAAGCCCGCCAGGTCGCGCGTGAAGTGGTCGATGTCGGTCGGGTCGTTGCGGCCCACCAGGTGCTGGTAGAGCGCC
The DNA here is from genome assembly GCF_979257995.1 of Variovorax sp. AC194. NCBI lineage: Bacteria > Pseudomonadati > Pseudomonadota > Betaproteobacteria > Burkholderiales > Comamonadaceae > Variovorax > Variovorax sp. AC194. The sequence continues at coordinate 3,207,699 of NZ_OZ409823.1, forward strand.
TGCAGCGCGAACTCGCGCGCGCGGCTGCGGTTGGACTTGGCCGAAGCCTTGCGTGCGCCGGTGCTGGTGAGGCCCGTGCGCGACTGGCGGGGCTTGGCGCCGCCTGCCTTGGTGGTGTCTTCGGTCATGAAAGGGTGGCCAGCAGTTGCGCCATTTCGACGGCGACCTGGGCTGCATCGCGGCCCTTGTCGGTCTGCCGCGCAACGGCCTGCTCGAGGTTTTCGGTGGTGAGGATCGCGTTGGCGATGGGAAGGCGGTAATCGAGCGCGATGCGGCTCACGCTCGCGCCCGATTCGTTGGCCACCAGTTCGAAGTGGTAGGTCTCGCCGCGGATGATGCAGCCCAGCGCGACCAGCGCGTGGTAGCCGCCGCGCTCGGCCAGCGCCTGCAGCGCCACGGGCACTTCGAGGGCGCCGGGCACCTTCACATGATGGATGTCGGCCGCGGCCACGCCGAGCGATTCGAGCTCGGCCAGGCAGGCAGATGCCAGTGCGTCGGTGATGTCGGCGTTGAAGCGCGCCTGCACGATGCCGATGCGCAGGCCCTTGCCGTTGAGCGCCGTCTGGCCCTTGTTTGAACCTTGCATGGTCTTTCAGTCTTTCGTGAGGTAGCCGGCAATCTCCAGGCCGTAGCCTGCGGCCATGCTCGGCATGCGACGTGGCGTGCCCAGCAGGTTCATCTTGTGCACGCCGCATTCGCGCAGGATCTGCGCGCCGATGCCGTAGCTGCGCAGGTCCATGCGGCCGCGCTCGGGCGCTTGTGCGGGGCGCGCGGTGCCGTCGAATTGCGCGAGCAGCTCGCCCGCGGTCTCGCCGCAGTTCAGCAGCACGGCCACGCCCTTGCCCTCGGTCGCGATGTGCGAGAGGCTGGCGTCCAGGCTCCACGAATGCAGCGAGCGGTTGATCTCCAGCGCGTCGAGCACCGAGAGCGGCTCGTGCACGCGCACCGAGACCGTGTCCTCGGGCGTCCAGGTGCCGCGCACCAGTGCCAGGTGCACGCCGCGGCTGGGCTTGTCGGTGAAGGCGTGGGCGGTGAAGGCGCCCCAGGCGGTTTGAATCTCGCGGCAGCCGACCTTCTCGACCAGCGATTCGGTGCGGCTTCGGTGCTCGATGAGCGCGGCGATGGTGCCGATCTTGATGCCGTGCTCGGCCGCGAAGATCTGCAGGTCTGGCAGGCGCGCCATCGTGCCGTCCTCATTCATCACCTCGCAGATCACCGAGGCGGGCGAGCAGCCGGCCATGGCGGCCAGGTCGCAGCCGGCTTCGGTATGGCCGGCGCGCATCAGCACGCCGCCATCCACCGCCTGCAGCGGGAAGATGTGGCCGGGCTGCACCAGGTCGGCCGCCACGGCGTTGGGCGCGACGGCCGCCTGCACGGTGCGGGCGCGGTCGGCCGCCGAGATGCCGGTGGTGACGCCTTCGGCCGCCTCGATGGAGACGGTGAAGGCGGTCGAATGCTTGGCGCCGTTGCGCTGGACCATCGGCGGCAGTTGCAGCCGCTCGCACATCTCGCGCGAGAGCGTCAGGCAGATGAGGCCGCGTGCATGGCGCGCCATGAAATTGATGGATTCGGCCGTGATGTGGTCGGCCGCGATGACGATGTCGCCTTCGTTCTCGCGGTCTTCCTCGTCCACCAGGATGACCATGCGGCCCGCGGCCAGCTCGGCCACGATTTCTTCGACCGAGGCGATCGGGGCGGGGGCGCGCACGGCGCTGGGGGCGGCGCCGATGGGCGTGACGGAGGCGTTCATTCGGCGGTGTCCTTGGAATACGTAGCGGTCTGCGGGACCAGGACGCCGGCCTGGAGCATCCGCTCCACGTAGCGCGCCACGGTATCGATTTCGAGATTGACCTTCGAGCCGGCTTTCAAGCCGCCGAGGGAGGTGTTGTCCACGGTGTGCGGGATCAGGTTGATGCTGACCTCGGCGCCGTCTTCGATGTCCTTCACGCTGTTGACCGTGAGGCTCACGCCGTTGATGGTGATCGAGCCCTTGTAGGCCAGGAAGCGGGCCAGCGCCGGCGGTGCGACCACGCGCAGCTCCCAGCTCTCGCCGACCGGCTCGAAGAAGCTCACCGTGCCGATGCCGTCCACATGGCCCGAGACGATGTGGCCGCCCAGGCGGTCGCTCGCGCGCAGGGCCTTCTCGAGGTTGATGCGGCTGCCCTCGTCGGTCAGGCCCGCAGTCTTGTCGAGGGATTCGGCGGAGATATCGATGGTGAACAACTGCTGCTCGGGGGCGAGCGTGGTGACGGTCATGCAGGCGCCGTTCAGCGCGATGCTGTCGCCCAGCCCGACGTCGTCGAGATAGCCGTCAGGCACCGCAATGCTGAGTCTTTTGCCGTAGGAGGAGGAGGTGCCGAGGTCGTGGATGGCGGCGATGCGCCCCACGCCGGTGATGATTCCGGTGAACATTCGCACATTTTCGCAGAGAACGGGGGGCCGTTCGGGGCAAACGCTAGAACCCGTCCCTTCCCGCCACCCGGGCCACGATGCGCAGGTCGGGGCCGAGCATGTCCACGGACTTGAATTCCAGGGGCAGAACGCCCGCCAGCGAGGTGAGCGGGCCGTCCGCATGGAGGTGGCTCGCGATGTCCAGGCCGGGGCCGATCAGCTTGGGGGCCATGTACACCAGCAGCTCGTCGACGCAGCCTTCGCGCAGCAGCGAGCCGTTGAGCTTGTGGCCCGACTCGACATGCAATTCGTTGACGCCGCGCGCCGCCAGGTCCTTCAGCATCGCGCCCAGATCGACCTTGCCGTCGGCGTTCGCCAGGCAGGTGATGGTGGCGCCGCGGGCCTCGAGCGCGGCGGCCTTGGCTTCGTCCCGCACGGCCGCATAGATCCAGATGGGACGGCCTGCTATGAATATGTGAGCGTCGGGCGGCGTCTGGAGGCGGCTGTCGACCACCACGAGATGCGGCTGGCGCGGCGTCTCGACCAGGCGCACATCCAGGCGCGGGTTGTCTTCGAGCACGGTGCCCACGCCCGTGAGCACGGCGCTCGCGCGGGCGCGCCAGGCATGGCCGTCGGCGCGCGCGGCTTCGGCGGTAATCCACTGGCTCACGCCGTTTTCGAGGCCCGTCTTGCCGTCGAGCGAAGCCGCCACCTTGAGCCGCACCCACGGCGTCGTGCGCACCATGCGGCTGAAGAAGCCGATGTTGAGTTCGCGCGATTCGGCGGCGCCCGGGCCGACTTCGACCTCGACGCCCGCCGCGCGCAAGCGCTCGAAGCCCTGGCCCGCGACCAGCGGGTTCGGATCGGCCAGCGAGGCCACGACCCGCCCGATGCCGGCTGCAATCAACGCATCGCAGCAGGGGCCCGTGCGGCCATGGTGCGAGCAGGGCTCCAGCGTGACGTAGGCCGTCGTGCCTTCGACCGAATGACCCCGCGCCGCCGCATCGCGCAGCGCCATCACCTCCGCATGCGGACCACCGGCCTTCTGCGTGTGCCCCTGGCCCAGCACGCGCCCTTCGGCATCGCACAGCACGCAGCCGACGCGCGGGTTCGGATCGGTCAGCAGCAGCGCATCGGCAGCGAGGCGCAATGCCGTCGCGATGTGCTGCGCATCTTGTTCGTGTGAGGACATGGGATGAGATGAACGGAAAAATTTAACACCGGTGCGTTTCGATCATACGAGCGGCATCCCGATGGGGATGAACGGTGCGCGTGCCGTCGCAAGCGGCCTCTACGCTCGAAGTTCGATGGCGGGAATAAAGAAGCAACACAAGTTGCAGCAGATCAGGGAGGACATCGAACATGGCTTCAAAGAAGCATCGGGCCGCGGGCTTTTCGCTCGTGGAGGTATTGGTTTCCATCGTCGTGCTGAGCGTGGGACTGCTCGGCATGGTCGGCATGCTGCTGGCGTCGGTGCGCACCGGCAATGAGACGGCCACGTTCACGGCGGCGCTCAACCTGGCGCGCGAGTTGTCGGAGAAGGCGCGCATGAACAAGGGCGTGGCCGCGCGCAACGATGCGGCCAATGCGTACCTTGTCGAGGACTGGCGGGAAGGTGCTGCACCGGATGCAGCCTCCGTCGGCAGTGCCTGCGTGGCGTCCGGCGCGGCCTGCAGCGCGGCCGACCTCGCGCTATGGGACATGGGCGAGTGGAAGCGCCGCATCGCCAAGGCCCTGCCCGATGCGCGCCTGAGCGTGTGCTTCGACGAGGCGCCCTGGAATGCGGCGGCGGACGAATACACATGGGCGTGCAGCAAGACGGGCCACACCTTGGTCGTGAAGCTCGGCTGGACGCCTCGCACGATGCGAAGCGCGAAGGTGCAGCCGGCGGCGCCGCCGCGTCTGGTGATGCAACTGGTCGCGGGGCAGGCACACGATGGCCAGGCCGGTTCCTGATCCCATGGGCCACGCACGTCAGCGCGGCGTGACGCTGGTCGAGCTGCTGGTCGCCATGGCCATCGCGCTGGTCGTCGTTCTCGCGGCCACGGCCGCGTTCATCGGCAGCCAGCGGTTGTTCACGGTCGACGCCGACGCGCAGGCCGTGGAAGAGTCGCTGAGGTTCGCGGGCTTCGTCGTGCGGACCGTCGCGCGGCAGGCCGGCTATGCCGACTATGCGCCGGACTACCAGAGCCCCGACGGTGCGGCAACAGCCGCAAGCGGCACGAACATGCCGGCACCGTCGAACGACCCGATGGACCTCGACATCGTGGGCGCGAGCGATACGCGCGTCAGCGGCGTCGGCGACAGCTACGGCGCGCACGGCACCCGCGGTGTCAACGCAAGCGATTCCCTGCGGGTCCGCTTTTTCGGCCGCAGCCGTCCGGGCGGCGATGGCACCGACCCCGACGGCGCAATGATCGATTGCATGGGTTTCGCCCAGCCCGGGCCCTCGGCGGACAAGCCGGTGTCCGCCGACCGCGCCTGGAGCTTCTTCTACGTCGCCGAAGCCGCGGACAAGGAACCCGAGCTCTATTGCAAATACCGCGCTTCGAAGAATGGCCCGTTCCAGGCGCAGCCCTTGGCGCGCGGCATCGAGGTGTTCAAGGTCGTCTACGGTCACGACGCCGATGGCGACGGCGTTCCCGAGCAGTGGCTGGACGCCTCCCAGCTCGAGGCCATGGCCGCGTCGGAAGACAAGGTCGCCGACGAATGGCGCAAGGTCGTCGGGCTGCGCATCGGCATGGTGGCGCGCAGCGCGCGCCCCCGAGGTGCTGCCCAGGAGGCGGAGGAGGTGCTCTATCCGCTGGGAACCGATTTCTCCGAGCTGAGTTTCAGGCCGCCAGCGGACGGCAGGCTGCGTCGCGTTGCGACCTTCACGGTCATGCTGCGCAATCCGATGAAGGGACGCGCGCCATGAGCCCGCGCTGTCGTTCACCGCAGCGGGGCTTCTCGTTGATCGTCGTGCTGCTGATTCTTGTCGTGGCCACCGTGCTGGGCGTCGGTGCGGCGCAGGTCTCGCTGGTCAACGAACGCAGCGCCCGCAACGACCGCGACACCGAGGTGGCGTTCCAGGCCGCCGAAGCCGCCCTCATCGACGCCGAAACCGATGTGCTCGGCCCCAACGACGACACGCGGCAGCGGCTCTGTCTTTTCAATCGCCAGGACGTGACTGGCTTCTTCGAAGGATGCGGCGGCGCCGGCAAGCAGCAGGGGCTGTGCGCACCCGCCGAACCGGGCACCGATCCGGCGTGGATGTCCGTCGACCTTTCAACCGACAGCGGGCGGTCCGTTGCTTACGGCACCTTCACCGGGCAGACCTACTTCAGCGGCGACGCCGCCACGGGAATGCGAGCGGGCGCGTTGCCTTCCCGGGCACCGCGCTACATCGTGGAAGCCGTTCGCAACCGCGGCGGTTGGCAGGCCAATGCGCTGCAGAGCGCGAGCGCCCAGGACGCCAGCTACCTCTTTCGCGTCACCGCCATCGGCTACGGCATGCGCGACGAGACGCAGGTCGTGCTGCAGACCAATTTGTACAAACCGGCGGTCAGTCCTGGCTGCCTTCCTCAAGACTGAACCTGCATGCGCTCTCTTCGATTTTGCGCGGCGCTGGCCTGCGCCGTCTCTTGCGCCCACGCCGCGACGACAGTCCTTCCACCTGACGCGGTGCTTCCGAGCGAGCCGATGTTTTCGCTGGCATCGCGCGTCGATCCCGGGGTGGTGATCGATCTTTCGCTGAAGCGCGCGAACGCGGGCGCGGCGTACCGCGACGGCTTCGACGCGAAGAAAACCTACGGCGGCTACTGGGACCCGATGGGTTGCTACAGCTACGCGGCGGGCGACGGTTATTTCAAGCGCTCGGCCACGGCAACGAAGCCGGATGGGGGCGCCATTGCCTGCGTCAACCAATGGAGCGGCAATCTGCTGAACTGGGCGGCCTCATCGTCGCTCGACGGAGTGCGCATTGCATTGACCGGTGGCGATCGCGTGATCGACGAGCCGGGCCGAACGGTGCTGCAACGCGCGGTGCTGCCGGAAGATTTCCATCGCAGCGCCCAGTTTCCCGACAAGACCGTGACCGGGAGCCTCGACAAACTGACGCCGTTGGTCACCACGGGCCGCGATGGCGTGCTCGCGACCGGCACGCTGCATTTCGGCAACTGCCTGGACCGCGTCGCCGTCGGGCCGACCGGTGGCGGCACCTGCGCGGAGCCGGGCGGCACGACTTTCCTGGCGCGCGTCGAGGTATGCACGCCGGCCGACGCGTCGGCGCGCCCGTCGTTGTGCGCTCCGTATCCGGACGGCAACTCCAAGCCAGTGGGCAGCATCCAGCGCTACGCCGGGCGGATGAAGTTCTCGGTCTTTGGCTATCTGCCGGACGACGATCCCGCGCGCTACGGCGGCGTCCTGCGCGCGCCGATGAAGCACGCCGGGACGAAGAAGGTCGATGCGACGTTCGACAGCGTGGACAACGCGCAGACGGAGTGGGATGCGGTGACGGGCGTGTTCAAGGCCGACAGCCCCGAAGGCATCGGTGTCGTCGGGGCCATCAACCGCCTTGGACGCAACGGCGGCAAGCAAGGCGCCTACCGGTTGTTCGACCCGGCGGGCGAGCTCTACTACGAGTCGCTGCGCTACCTGCAAGGCAAGGCGCCGACGCCCGACGCCGTGGCCGGCACGCAGAGCGCTCGCAGTCACGCGGACCCTATCGCCGCCAGTTGCCAGCGGAACGACATCCTGGTGATCGGCGATGCCGAGACCCATTACGACCGTTCGCTTCCCGGCATGTCGAAGGGCGCCTCGATCGGCGACTTCGACCGGAGTTTCAACAATGCGGCCTACGAGCCGGACACGGCCTATTGGACGGGCCTCGTCGGTGGCTTCGAGAACAAGGAGTCGCTTTCTTTCACGCACCCTTCAGGAAAGGCGGGCCTCACCACGAGCGGCAACGAGGGGCCCAGGGCGCTCAACTACAAAGGCGGAACACCGCTGACCTCCGCCAATATCGCAGCCATCGAAACAGGCGCAGACAAGGGTTCGTTTGGAATAGCGGGCCTCGCGTACTGGGCTCGCACGCAAAAGATCCGCAGCGACCATCCCGACCTGCGGGTGCAGACCTTCGCCATCGACATGGGGCAGGGCGGCGAGAGCGCCATCGGGCAGAAGCAACGTGGCAGCGTCTTCTATCTGGCCGCGAAGTACGGCGGCTTTGCCGACAGCAACGACGACGGCAATCCGTTTCGTGCGTCGGGTGGCGGTTCCGAATGGGCCGAGGGCCTCGATGCCGACAACCAGCCCAAGCCTGCCAACTATTTCCTGGCTGGCGATCCGTCTCAGTTGACCACAGCCATTCGACGGGTCTTCCTGCGCGCCGACGTGCCGCGGGGCGGCATCACGGCAGGCAGCGCCATGTCGTCGGGAACGATCACGGACGCCGGTGTCAGCCTCTACGTGCCGCGGTTCGATGGCCGCCGCTGGTCGGGCACGCTGCTGTCGTATCCGTTCGGCGCCGATGTGGCGAACGGCGCTGCGCACAAGCTGGAGAAACCCGATTGGGATGCCGGTGAATTGCTGACCGGCAATCCGAACGCCATCCCGCCCGTGGCCGCGCGGGACATTGCGGGCCGGCGCATCTTCACGCTCTCGACGGCGGGCGTCGGCACGCCGTTCGAATGGGCGGCGCTCGATGACGGGCTGCGCAGATGGCTGAGCGCGACGCCGTATGCCGTGCCTGAATCGTCCGATGGCCTCGGCGCCGAGCGGTTGGCCTATCTGCGTGGAGATCGGCGAAAGGAGCAGTCCGCGCCGCAAGGCATCTTCCGCGTGCGCGATTCGGTCATGGGGGATGTGACCAATTCCAATCCGGTCTACGTGGGCGCGCCGAGCCTTGCGATCCACGAGACCGGCTACGACAAGTTCCTGGCCGCCCATCGCGGCCGGCCGCACGCGGTGTACGTCGGCGCCAATGACGGCATGCTGCACGCCTTCGAGGCTCGCACCGGCAAGGAACTCTTCGCCTACGTGCCGCGGATCATGTTCGCCAGACTGGCTGCTTACGCCTCTCCGGACTACGTGCACCGGAGCTACGTCGATGGAACGCCCGTCATTGGCGAAGCCCGGATGGCGAACGGCGCGTGGAAGAGCGTGCTGGTCTCCGGCAATGGTGGCGGCGGCACCGGCGTCTTCGCGCTCGACGTGACCGAACCCGCGGACTTCTCCGCCGACAAGGCGCTGTGGGAGTTCAATGGCGCGTACGACCCCGACATGGGGTACGTGACCCAGGCGCCACGCATCATGAAGTTCCGCACGGCCGCAGCCACGAAGACGGATGCTGCGACTTACGGCTGGTTCGCTGTCGTTCCTTCGGGTTTCAACAACGCCAACAAGGACGGGCGCGCCGCGTTGTTCCTGCTCTCGCTCGACAAGCCCGCAAGCGAAGCTTGGAAGGAGAACCTCAACTACTACAAGATCGTCCTGACCGCGCCGAAGGACAAGACCATCGTGAATGCGCTGAGCACACCAGGTGATTACGCGGCAGCGGACGGGGCCACGCGCTTCCTCTACGCCGGCGATACGCAGGGCAACCTGTGGAAATTCGACTTTACGGGCGGCACACCATGGGGCAACGGCAACGCGCTGGGAGTGAAGGGCTCGCTCGTGATGGTTGCTACGTCGGGCAGCGGCGCGAATGCGAAGCGCCAGCCCATCACGGTCGCGCCGGAGGTCGGCGTGGGGCCGGATGGCGGCGCGATCGTGCTCTTCGGCACGGGCAAGTTCGCAAGCCCCGAAGACCTCGGCAGATCGAGCCGCGGCGTGCAGACGATGTATGGCGTGTACGACAACGGCGTTGCGATTCCTGCGGGCGAAGCGCGCACGCAGCTTCAGCCGCGAAAGGCCACGCCCGTCGCCGGGCAGGCATTCCCGCCCGGCACGGGCGATCCCTTTGTCTACGGCGCGTTCGATCGCAAGACGAACGCCCGGCGCGGCTGGTATTTCGACTTGCCGGCGGGGCTCGAGCAGGGCGAGCGGCTGGTCTTCCAGCCGGTGCTCAGCGATGGACAGCTGTTTTTCAACACGCTGATCCCCAACGCCGACGCCTGCAGCGCCGATGGCGGCGGCCGCAGTTGCGCGGTGAACGCGATGACAGGGCTCTCGCAGGCCGGCACCTGCATGCCCTCGAGCGTCGGCATGCTGGGCACGCCGCATCTGGTGCAACTGGGCATGGCTGGCTTCGGCGCGACCGATGCCTTCGGGCGGCGGTCTGAAACCAAGCGCCTGGGCATCGTCAGCATCGGCGCGCGAGATGCGCCGGGAGGTCGGGGCGGCGGCATCTCGACCGCCCAGCCTGCCGGCGACGGCAAGATGGTCCAGACCGGTGGGCGCCTGAACTGGCGAGAAGTCGTCGACTACCAGGGAGCGAAAAAATGAAGCACGCGGCGTTTCGCGGATTCACATTGATCGAGATGCTGATCGTGGTGGCCATCGCCGCGATCCTGGCGGCCATCTCCTATCCGTCGTACATGGATTTCGTGCGCAAGGGCTGGCGCAGCGAGGGGCGCTCCGCGCTGATGCAACAGATGCAGGAGCAGGAGCGCCTCTATACGCAGGTCGGGCGGTACCGGCGCTACCTGGGCGATTCGGCAGACTCAGGAATCGGCGGCGCAGGCGGCAAGTACACGGTCGAGAGCGGCAATTGCGAAGGAAAGGGGAGCATCGACAGCTGCCTCCGGCTGACGGCCACGCTGAAGGCCGGTTTCTCCGATCCGCAGGTCGGCAATCTCTGGGTGGACAGCACGGGCGGCAAGGGCTGCGATGGGACGGACGCGGGAAGGTGCTGGCAATGAAGGGCGGCGAAGGCGCGTCGTCGCCCGGCTTCACCTTGATCGAGCTGATGGTGGTCGTGGCCATCGTGGCGGTGCTGGCTGCGGTCGGCGCGCCGAGCTTTCGCGACATGCTGCTCAACCAGCGTCTCGCGAGCGCCGCGCAAGGCTTCAATTCTGCGTTGAGCCTGGCACGCATGGAGGCCATCCAGCGCGCGAGGCCCGTGGAGGTGGCTGCGCTCGCGGGCAGCGACTGGTCCGGCGGCTGGATCGTCCGGACCGGGGACGATGAATCGCGCCAGACGCTGCGGCGCTTCGAGCAGTTGCCGCAGGGCGTGAGCGTCGACACGACGCTCGGGGCCGGCTTCGCGCAGGGCCTGCGCTACGACGGCAACGGCTTCTCGCGCCAGACAAGCCGCTCCGGCTTCAGCGCCGGCTGCCTGACGCTGAAGGCCGAGACCGGGCGCAGGGCGTCGATCATCGTCTCGGCGTCGGGCCGGGCGAAGGTCTGCAATCCGGATGTGAGCGGCGATTGCGGCTCGGGCGCGTGCGCCAGGGGAGGAGAAAGCGGCGATTGAGGAGACGCGCCCGCCCGGACGTGGGGGATCAGATGTCCCGCAGCAACTGCCTGAACTCGTCCACGTCCTCGAAGCTGCGGTACACCGAGGCAAAGCGCACGTAGGCCACCTTGTCCAGGCGCTTGAGTTCGCGCATCACGAGTTCGCCGACCTTGGTCGAATCGATTTCGCGCAGGCCGCTGGCCAGGAGCTTCTGCTCGATGCGCAAGAGGGCGGTGTCGATCTGCTCGATGCTCACCGGGCGCTTGCGCAGCGCCAGCATCATCGAGGCGCGCACCTTGGTCGAGTCGAAGTCGGCGCGGCTGCCGTCCTTCTTCACGACCACAGGGAAATTGACGTCGGGGCGCTCGTAGGTGGTGAAGCGCTTGTCGCAGGCGCTGCACTGGCGGCGCCTGCGCACGAAATCGGCGTCTTCCGAAACGCGGGTCTCCACGACCTGCGTTTCAAGATGACCGCAAAAAGGGCATTTCATGCGGTCGTCTCGTCAGTCGGATCAGCGGTAGACGGGGAAGCGGCTCGTCAGCGCGTGCACCTTGGCGCGCACCGCGTCGATGTTCGCCGTGTCGCGCGGGTTCTCGAGCACGTCGGCGACCAGGTTCGCGGTGATGCGGGCCTCTTCGTCCTTGAAGCCGCGCGTGGTCATGGCCGGGGTGCCGATACGCACGCCGCTGGTGACCATCGGCTTTTCCGGGTCGTTCGGAATCGCGTTCTTGTTGATCGTCATGTGGGCGCTGCCCAGCACGGCTTCGGCTTCCTTGCCGGTGATGCCCTTGGCGCGCAGGTCCACCAGCATGACGTGGCTCTCGGTGCGTCCGCTCACGATCCGGAGGCCCCGCTCGGTGAGCGTGTCGGCCACGATCTGGGCGTTCTTGACCACCTGTTGCTGGTAGGTCTTGAACTCGGGCGTCATGGCTTCCTTGAACGCGACGGCCTTGGCGGCGATCACGTGCATCAGCGGGCCGCCTTGCAGGCCCGGGAAGATGGCGCTGTTGATGGCTTTTTCGTGCTGCGCCTTCATCAGGATGATGCCGCCGCGCGGGCCGCGAAGGCTCTTGTGCGTGGTGGAGGTCACGATGTCGGCGTGCGGCACCGGGTTGGGGTACACGCCCGCGGCCACGAGGCCGGCGTAGTGGGCGATGTCGACCATGAAGATCGCGCCCACGTCCTTGGCCACCTTGGCGAAGCGCTCGAAGTCGATGCGCAGCGAGTAGGCCGAGGCGCCCGCGATGATCAGCTTGGGCATGTGCTCGTGCGCCTTGCGTTCCATCGCGTCGTAGTCGATGGCTTCGTTGGCGTCCAGACCATAGCTCACCACGTTGAACCACTTGCCGCTCATGTTCAGCGGCATGCCGTGGGTCAGGTGGCCGCCTTCGGCCAGGCTCATGCCCATGATCGTGTCGCCGGGCTTCAGGAAGGCGAGCATCACGGCTTCGTTGGCCGAGGCACCGCAATGCGGCTGCACGTTGGCGGCATCGGCGCCGAAGATCTGCTTGACGCGGTCGATGGCCAGTTGCTCGGCCACGTCGACGTGCTCGCAGCCGCCGTAGTAGCGCTTGCCCGGATAGCCCTCGGCGTATTTGTTGGTGAGCTGCGAGCCCTGGGCGGCCATGACGGCCGGCGAGGCGTAGTTCTCGCTGGCAATCAGCTCGATGTGGTGTTCCTGGCGCGCGTTTTCGGCTTGAATCGCGGCCCAGATCTCGGGATCGGTCTGTTCGACCAGGATATTGCGTTGGTACATGGCAGTCCTTTGAAGACGAGGTCCTTGTTCTTCAACCAAACAAGGGCTGCCCAGGCGAACGGCTGAACGCCTGTTGTGGTCAGGCGGCACGCTTCCCAGTGGTATTCCACGTCAGCGCGTGGCACCTTGTCGGGTGCTGCGCCTATCGCCAGTCGCGTACGGGGCCGAGTGTAGCTCACCCCCGGCCAGGCGAGCCTCAGGACACGCCGGAAAGCAGCGCGACCTTTGCGGGTTCCGAGCCTTCTTCGGCCTTGATCGGCGCGGGCGCCGGCGTCACGATGGGAATCGGCTGTGCGCGAATGGCCGGCCGGGGCGGCAGCACCGACGGCGCGCGGCCGTTGGCGACCTGCAGCAGGCGCTCGTGCTCGGCCATGACCTTGCTGGCGTAGCCGCCGTCGTCCTCGAGGTTGGCCGCGCCCACGTAGTAGCGCAGGCCGCCCTCGAGCGAGCCGGCGCGGGCGATGCATTCCTGCAGCACCTTCACGCCCACGCGCATGTTGGTCACCGGGTCGAAGGCGGTGAGCGTGCCGCCCGCGCTTTCGTACTTGTCGCCGTGCACGCGGGTCATGACCTGCATCAGGCCCTGGGCGCCGACGTGGCTCTGGGCGAAGGGATTGAAACTGGATTCCACGGCCATGATGGCCAGGATCAGCGTCGGGTCGAGCTTGGTGCGCTTGCCGATCGAATAGGCCTCGGACACCAGCACGCTCAGCGGCTCTGCAGCCACGCTGTATTTCTTGCTCAGCCAGTAAGCCACGGCGGCTTGCTGCTTGGGCAGGTCGCCGGGGCTCGCTGCCGTGGTGCGCTCGATGGCGGTCGGCTCCAGGTCGGAGACTTCAGGCGCGGGCTTGCGCGACTGCAGCCAGCCCATGAGCTGTTCCTCGCCGGTCTGGCGCAGATCGGGCCGTGCCACGAGGGCGAGGGCCGCGAACACGATGGCCAAACCGACCAGCGCAAACCCGTTGTGGGTGATTTCAAAAAAGCCGTCTGCCACATCGGACACGAAGGTCCGTAGCCCGCGGGCTGTGGCATCAAACGCCTTGTTCATCGCTCTTCCTTTCTGTGCGGCACCTGCTCGCAGCGCCTGGAGAGGCGATGGATGAAGGCAACGGCGCTTGGATTGGTACGAATCAGGCTCCGCGCATGGAGGGGTGTGGGGTAAGGAGCGCGGCGACCTGATCAAGCCGGGGGAGTTCTCGGCAGCGGATTCAGGGTGGCCCTGCTGCGTCTGGCAGCTGGGGCAGGGCGGATTCTAACGTCGCTTAATAGCCGGTCAAGCATAAGGAAATCGTTTCATATGCTAATAGATGTTTAAAAATCCGACCCGCACAGAGGCATTTGGCTTACGGGAAATCCCTTGGAAGATTGAATTTGCAATGCGAGGGTGCGGCACCTAATCTGGACGGGCCTGGGTTTTCAGGCGTTTTCCAAAGTCAGGCAGTCCGAGGTGCAAGTCAAGGGCTCGATCGACGGCGGATCCACGGCGGCAATCTCTTGCTGCCAGCACGGCAGGAACCATTGACTTCCGGTCGCGCGAATCGATGGCTTGGGTGTTAGGCCCGCCATCAAGCCCGGCAACGAGGCATTCAGTCGCGTTGCCGGGCTTTCTTGTTTCTGCTTTGCCGCATGTTTGCGGCACACTCCCGCGATGGATTTAGCTTCGCTCAAACAAAACAAATGGGTGCGACGTGGGATCGTCGCGGTGCTGGTTCTTCTGGCCTTCTGGGTCATTGCATGGTTGATCGTGCCGCCGATCGCCAAGAGCCAGCTTCAAAAGATCGCGAGCGAGAAACTGGGCCGCCAGGTGACGGTGGGCAAGATCGACTTCAAGCCCTGGACCCTCGAACTCGCGCTGCACGACCTGCGCATCGCCACGGCCGACGGCAAGCAGCCGCAACTGGCCATCAAGCGCATCTACGCCGACGCCGAACTGCAGTCGCTCTTTCGCCTGGCGCCCGTGATCGACGCGGTGTCGATCGAGGCGCCCGCGGTGCTGCTCACGCACCAGGCCGACGGCAAGTACGACATCGATGACATCCTGGCCAAGCTGGCCTCGGGCCCGCCGCCCGACCCCAAGGCCGAGCCGGCGCGCTTTGCCATCTACAACATCTCGATCAAGGACGGCGCGGTCGACTTCGACGACCAGACGGTCAAGCGCAGGCACGAGCTGCGCAACTTCGTCCTCGACGTGCCTTTCCTGAGCAACCTGGCGTCGCAGCGCGAGGTCAAGACCGAGCCCAAGCTGGCCTTCGTGCTCAACGGCAGCAGCTTCGATTCGGCCGCTTTCACCACGCCCTTCTCGGCAAGCCGCAAGACCGACGCGCACGTGCAGTTCAAGGGGCTCGATCTGGCGCCTTACCTGGGCTACATCCCCGGCGGCCTGCCGGTGAAGCTGCAGGCCGGCAGCCTGGATGCCGACCTGAAGATCGACTTCCAACAGGCGGCGACCACGGGCCTGAAGATCTACGGCACGGTCGAGGCGCACGGCGCCAAGCTGAGCGACGCCCGAGGTCGCGACCTCCTGGGCTTCGATTCGCTCAAGCTCGCGCTGGCGGACGTTCGCCCACTCGAATCGGTGTTTCATTTGAGCGAAGTGGCGCTGGCCAATCCGCAGCTCGTGGTGGCGCGCGATGCCTCGGGCCAGTTGAACCTGATGGCCACGGACCCGGCCACCGGTGCCGCGGAAAAAGTGGCTCCGCTTCCCACCGCCGCAGCCAGTGCGCCGGCCGGCAAGCCGGCCGAAAAACCCAAGCTCAAGGTGCAGGTCGACAAGGTGGCGCTGAGCGGCGGGCGCATCGGCTGGCGCGACGAAACCGTCAAGCCTGCGGCCGCCGTCGATGTCACCGACCTAGGGCTCGACGTCACCGCCATCACCTGGCCGATGGAAAAGCCGGCCCAATTCAACGGCAGCACCGCCATCGCCGGCGCCTCGCTCAAGTTCAAGGGCAGCGCCACCGACAAGGTGGCGGACGTGCAGACCGAGGTCGACGCGCTGCCGCTCTCGCTGGCCGCGCCCTATCTGGCGCAGAGCCTGGAGCCCACGCTCGACGGCAAGCTCAGCGGACAGATCGACATTGCCTGGGACCAGCCCAACCTCAAGTTCAAGGCCCGCCGTCTGGCCGCCGACGGCCTCGCGCTGACCCAGACCAAGACCGCGCTGGCCAGCGTCGGCCGCTTCGAGCTGGTCGATGCCGAGGTCGACATGACCCAGCACACGCTGAACATCGCCTCCTTCACCGCCACCAACCCCAAGGTGCGCGTGGAGCGCGACAGCGAAAAGCGCTGGATGTTCGAGCGGTGGCTGCGCACCCCGGCCGGCAACGGCGGGGCGGCCGAAGCGAAGGTTGCGGCGCCCAAGCCCGCCGGCGCCGGATCGGCCAAGCCCGATGCCAACACCAAGCCCTGGGCGCTGACCATCGCCACCATGGCGGTCGACAACGGCAGCCTCTCTTATTCAGACAAGGCCGGCGCGCTGCCGGTGACGGTGGAGGTCACGGCCTTCAAGCTGAACGCGCAGAAGATCGCGCCCGAGACAAACACCGTCTCGCCGCTGCAGGTCTCGGGTCGCATCGGCTCCGGGCGTTCCGATCCGGGCAAGTTCGACTACAAGGGCAACGTGGTGCTCAAGCCGCTGGCCGCCGAAGGCCGGCTCGAGGTGATCTCGTTCCCCGCGCACGCCTTCAAGGCTTATTACGCGGACGCGCTCAACGTCGACATCCGCCGCGCCTTCGCGAGCTACCGCGGCACCGTCAGCTACGCGACCGCGCCGGCGGGCATGAGCGTGAAGCTGGCTGGCGACACCGCGCTGGACGACTTCCGCGCCAACAGCGTCTCGCTGACCCAGTCGCCCGGTTTCGACCGCAACACCAACCAGCTGCTGAGCTGGAAGACGCTGAGCCTTCGCGGCCTGCAGGTCAGCATGGCGCCCAACGCGCCGCCGAACGTGAACGTGCGCGAGACCACGCTGACCGACTTCTTCGCCCGCGTGATCGTCGACCCGACCGGCCGGCTCAACCTGCTGAACCTGACGAAGAAGGGCGAGGCCGAAGGTGCCGCCGCCGCTACGGCGACCGCCGAGGCCAGGACCCAGAAGGGCCCGGGCGGCACGACCACCACGACCCGCGGCGCACCGCCGGCGCAGCGCTCGGGTGGGGCGCCGGTATCGGCCGAAGCCATGGTCGGCGGCACCCCCGAACCGGCCGCGCCGGCGGCGGCGCCCGTCGCCACGGCGCAGGCCCCCGTCGACACCGGCCCCAAGCCCGTCATCAACTTCGGCCCGATGAGCCTGGTCAACGGCAAGATCGATTTCACCGACCTGTTCGTCAAGCCCAACTACTCGGCCGACCTGAGCGAGCTGACCGGCAAGCTCAGTTCCTTCTCGTCGAACCCGCCCAACGGGCAGGGGGGCCGGCCGGCGCTGGCCGACCTGGAGCTGCGCGGCAAGGCGCAGCAGACCGCCGCGCTGGAGATCACCGGCAAGCTCAACCCGCTGGCCAAGCCGCTCGAGCTGGACATCACCGCCAAGATGCGCGACCTCGATCTCGCGCCGCTGTCGCCGTACTCGGTGCGCTACGCGGGCCACGGCATCGAGCGCGGCAAGATGAGCATGGACGTGAACTACAAGGTCGCGCCCGACGGCCAGCTCACCGCCACCAACAAGCTGGTGCTCAACCAGTTGCAGTTCGGCGAGGAAGTCGCCGGCGCGCCCAACAGCCTGCCGGTGAAGCTGGCCGTGGCCCTGCTGGCCGACCGCAACGGCGTGATCGACGTGGACCTGCCGCTCAGCGGCTCGCTCAACGATCCGCAGTTCAGCGTCGGGCCGTTGATCTGGAAGGCCGTGGTCAACCTGATCGTCAAGGCCGTGACGGCGCCGTTCAGCCTGCTCACGGGGGGGCTGGGGGGCGGCGGCAGCGGCGAGTCGAGCGCCATCACCTTCGAGGCGGGCAGCTCGGTGCTCAGCGCCGCGGCCAAGGAAAGCCTGGACAAGGTCGCCAAGGCGCTGACCGAGCGGCCGACGCTGGAGATGACGGTCGTTGGCACCTCCAGCCTCGAGAAGGAGCGCGACGCCTACCAGCGCCAGCGGGTGCGCCAGCTGACGCAGGCCGAGAAGCGCCGCGTCGCGGTGCGCGGCGGCCAGACCGGCACCGACGTGGCGCCGGTCACCGACGCTGAATACCCCGAGCTGCTGACCGCGGTCTACAAGCGCGCCGACATCACCAAGCCGCGCAACCTCGTCGGCCTCGCCAAGGACCTGCCCGTCACCGAAATGGAAAAGCTGCTGTTCGCGAGCGTGCCGGTCGACGAGGAGTCGATGCGGCAACTGGCCGTGGAACGCGGCGCCGCGGTGCGCGACTACCTGCTGGCGCAGAAGCTCACGAGCGAGCGGCTGTTCCTGGGCGCGGTGCGCACCACGGCCAGCGGTGCCGACTGGAAGCCGGGCGCCGAGCTCAAACTGACCATGAAGTGAGAGCG
The DNA here is from genome assembly GCF_979257995.1 of Variovorax sp. AC194. Lineage (NCBI taxonomy): Bacteria > Pseudomonadati > Pseudomonadota > Betaproteobacteria > Burkholderiales > Comamonadaceae > Variovorax > Variovorax sp. AC194. Next base: position 3,225,695 of record NZ_OZ409823.1, read on the forward strand.
GCCACTTGGTTTTTTGCATCGGCTTGCTATATATGTAGTCACCTTTAATCTCCCAGCCCGCAACCTGCATTGGCCGCCGTTCCGCAACGGAATTGGGCGGTCCACCGCAAGTGGGTGAAAATGTCGATGTGCGCCGGCCTTTGCCGGCGCCTTCGCTTTCCATACCAAGACAACGATTTCGCGCAGTGACCTCTACTTCTTCCAAGCCACACGACCTTCAGGCCCTCGACACGCTCACCGGCGGCGCCTTCACCGCGCCGACCTCGGGAGAACGCGCCGCGCGCATCCGCGACTGGCTCGCGGGCAACCCCGCGTCCGAGCAAATGCAGGAAGTCTTCAAGGAGCTGAGCGGCCGCGACAAGGGCGCCGCACGCCTCTTGCGCGAGAAGCTCGACGAGCTCAAGCGCGCCAAGGGCCAGGAGGCCATTGCCGCCGAATGGGCGCAGAAGGCCGAGGCGCTGCTGGGCCAGTCCAAGCTCAACATCGCCGACGCGCTCGCCTGGCAGCGCGATGCCGCCAAGGCCGGCGCGCCGCTCTCGCGCGAACCGCTTGCAAGCCTGAAGGCCAAGCTGGCTGAACGCGTGAAGGGCATCGAAGACCTGCAACACCGCGCCCAGGTGCACCGCGAAGCCGCTGTGCTGCTGGCGCAGCGTTTCGAAGTGCTCTCCACCAAGGGCTGGCAGGACGCCCAGGCCGCCGAGGAGTCGCTGCGCAACGACGTCACGCACTGGCAGCAGCAGGCCGGCGACATCACCGCCGACATCAACTGGAACAGCCTGGACGCCAAGTTCGCGCCGCAACTCGAAGCATCGAAGTCGCAGCTGCTGGTCGTGTCCGATGCATTCCACAGCGCGCTGGCGCAGGCCATCGCCGCCGCGGCCGACGCTGCAGCGCCGCTGCCGCCGGTGCCCGTTTGGGCCGACGAGCTGCGCAGCGCGCGCGGCGAGGTGCTCGCGCCCAAGGCCGCAGCGCCCGCACGGCCTGCCGCACCCAAGATCGATCCGGCCGTGCGCGCCGCCGCGCAAGACGCGGTGCAGGCCGCGCTTGCCAAGCTCGAGCAGGAAACCGCCGAGGGCCACGGCAAGGCCAGCGCTGGCGCGGCCGCCGCGCTGCGCGCGGTGCTCAAGGAGCACGGCAAGCTGGTCGAGGCGCCGCTCGAAGCCCGCGTGCATGCGGCGCTGGTCGCGGCCGGCGAGCTCGAAGGCTGGCAGCGCTGGAGCGCCGACAAGGTCCGCGAAGACCTCGTCGCCAAGGCCGAGGGCCTCCTCAAGCGCCCCGAAGGCCAGGCCCTCGGCGGCCGCAAGATGCAGGAAACGCTGCGCGCGCTGCGCGACCAGTGGAAGCAGGCCGACCAGGGCGGGGTGCCCAACCATGCGCTGTGGAAGCGCTTCGACGAAGCCTGCAACGAAGCCCACAAGGTGGTCGAAGCCTGGCTCGAGAAGGTGCGCGCCGATGCGGCCGAGCACCGCGCGCACCGCGTGGCGCTGATCGAAGAGGTCAAGGCCTGGGCCGCCGAGCATGCCGGCGCCACCGACCTGAAGGCGCACAACCGCGCGCTGCACCAGTTCGCCGACCGCTGGCGCGATGCCGGCCACGTGGGCGAGAAGGTGTTCGCCGAGTTGCAGCCGCAGTGGAACGAAGCCTTCGGCGCCGCGCGCGCACCGTTCGAGACGGCGCAAAAAGCCAGCGTCGAACGCCGCCAGGCCATGATCGCCGAGGCCGCCGAGCTCGGTGCCCAGCCGATGCTGCGCATCGACGCCGTCAAGGCGCTGCAGCAGCGCTGGCAGCACGAGGCGCAGAGCGTGCCGCTCGACCGCCGCCACGAACAGAAGCTGTGGGACGCGTTCCGCGCGCCCATCGACGAAGCCTTCAACCGCAAGACGGCCGAGCGCGAAAAGGCATCGGCCGCCATGAGCGAGCACGACCGCCATGTGCTCGACGCCTCCAAGGCGCTCGACGCCGCCAATGCCGGCGGCGACGTGCAGAAGATCCGCGCGGCCATCGCCCGCCTGGAAGGCGCGCTGCGCGGCGAAGCACCGCCGCCCGCGCCGAAGGCCGAACAGGCCGTTGCCCCGAACGTGGCCAGCGATGGCCCGTCGGTGGGTGCGACCGACATCGTGGCGCCCGGACAGGCCGCCGCTGAATTCGCCGAAAGCGCCGAGCAGGCGCCGAGCCCGAGCGATGCGGAAGCGTCGCCGGCCGCACCGGTCGAAGCCGCGCAGGCCGATGCGCCCGACCTCGTGGCGCCCGCCGACGGCGCCGACGCCTCCGCACGCGCCGATGGCGCAGCGCACGACGCCGGCGAAGCCGCCGCTGTCGAAAGCCCGGCACCGGCCGCCGCGCCGAAGCCGGCCCCCAAGCCGGTCGTGGCCATGCGCGGGGACGACCGTCCCAGCAGCAAGAAGACGGACGCGGCGCCCGCAGGCCGTGCCGGTGGCAAGTTCGGCGACCGCCGCGACGGTGGCCGGCCCGGCCCCGGTGGCCCGGGGCGTCCCGGCGACCGTGGCGGTCCGCGCCCCGATGCGCGCGGTGATCGTGGCGATCGCGGCGGTGATCGCGGCGCACCGGCCGGTCGTTTCGGCGACCGTCCCCCGCGCTTCGAGGACCGCGGCCCGCGCCTGGGCGATGCGGCTTTCCGCGCGCAGCGCGAAGCGCTCGAACGTGCGGACATGGCGCTGCGCAAGCTCGCGGCGCAAGCCCACGGCGAAGCGCTCACGCAGGTGCTCGGCGCCTGGGAACAGCGCGATGCCGCGCGCCTGCCGAGCGTGCAGGAGCTGGGTCGCGCGGTCTCGCCGGCCGTGCGCACGAACTGGTCGCAAGCCATCGGCAGCGCGCCGACCGCCGCCGCCAACGATGCCGCCGAAGCACTGCTGCGCCTGGAAATGGCCGCCGAAGTGCCGACGCCGGCCGAGCAGCTGGACGCGCGCCGCGCCTTGCAGCTCAAGCTGCTGACCAAGCGTGGCGACCCGGCGCCGGTGCAGACCTGGGGCCAGGATGCCGGCAAGGTGCTGGCCGCGGCGCACGACGCTGCCAGCGCACGCCGCCTGCAGAATGCGTTGAAGGCGCTGCTGCGCAAGTAAGCGCGCGCCGGAAGGCCATGAAAAAAGGCGCCCCGCGGGGCGCCTTTTTCTTTGGGGTAATGCACGGCCGCACGGCCGCACGCGCCGAATCCCGCATGTCCCGTCGGGATCAGGCCTGTTTGCGCAAGAAGAATTCGTCGAAGAGCGCCACCACGCTGGCGAAATCCCGCGCGAAGTTCGGACGGTTCACGAAGTAGGCCTCGCAGGCCACCGCGAAGAACTCGCTGAGCGAGGTCGCGCCGTAGTCGTCCAGCCACGGCGGCTCGGCGCCGAAGCGCTCGGCCATGATGGTTTTCTCGCGGAAGTCGTCGTAGGCGGGCTGCAGCACGGCGAACCACGCGGCGCGCGATGCGCGGGCGCTGCGCTGGCCCGCGAAGCCGGCCGGCAGGGGCGGGCAGCCGTCGGCATCGCCGCCGCGCATGTCGATCTTGTGAGCGAACTCGTGGATCACGACGTTGTAGCCGCCTTCGCGGGTGACGCTGCTGGCGAGCACGTCCTGCCAGCTGAGCATCACCGGGCCGCGGTCCATGGCTTCGCCGGCCACCACCTCGTCGTACTCGTGCACGACCTGCGCCTCGTCGACGACCTTGCGCCGCGCCACCACTTCGGACGGGTGCACCACGATGCCGACGAAATCGTCGTACCAGTCGAGGTGGCCCTTCAGGTGCAGCACCGGCAGCACCGCCTGCGCGGCGATGGCCAGCGCGACCTCGTCGGTGATGACGAAGCCCTGGGTGCCGTGGAATTCCTTGTCGCGCAGGAACTCGGCCGTCAGCACACGCAGCCGCTCCAGGTCCGCGGCGGGGCGATCGGCCAGGAAGCTGTAGCGCGCCAGCGTGGCGTGCCAGGCGGCTTCGGGAATCGGGGGCAGGGCACGCAGGCGGCGCAGCCACTTGAACATCGGCGGTGCTAGCGCAGGTCGACGCGTTGCACGCCGGCGGTGGACAGGCACAGCAACTGCGCGCGCGGCGGATGCGCCGCGGCGTCCCAGTCGCTCAGCACGATGCGGCGCAGGCCATCGCCCAGGTCGTGGTCGGCAGGGCGATGCGTGTGGCCGTGCACCATCGTTGTCGCCCCGGCCTGCTGCAGCCATTGGCGTGCGGCGCCGGTGTCCACGTCGGCCCAGATCGTCGAGGGATTGCGCTTGCGGTCTTCGCTCTGGGTGCGCATCGAGCGCGCGAGCGCGCGGCGCTCTTCGAGCGGCCGGGCCAGGAAGGCGGCCTGCCATTCGGGCGTGCGAACCATCGCGCGGAACTTGAGGTACTCGGTGTCGTCCAGGCAAAGGATGTCGCCGTGGCTCAGCAGCCACCGCTGGCCGTGCAGCACCAGCACCGTGGGGTCGTCCAGCAGCGTGAAGCCGCATTGCGCCGCGAGCGCGGGGCCGACCAGGAAGTCGCGGTTGCCGTGCATGAAGAACACCGGCAGGCGCTCGGCGGTGCGGCGCAGCAACTCGGCGCATTGCGCCTCGAAGCCGGGCTCACCCGCGGCATCGTCGCCCACCCACACCTCGAACAGGTCGCCGAGGATCACCAGCGCATCGGCCGGCGTGGTCTGCAAATAGCCCTGCCAGGCCTCGAAGGTGGCGGGCTCGCCGGCCTCGAGGTGCAGGTCGGAGATCAGGTCGACGGTGCGCCACGCGGGCGGCGCCACCAGCTCGCAGAAAGCCGGGTTCGCCACGTTGGTCATGCCGCGCCGTGCCTGATGCGGGTCATTCAGCGATGACGACGGCTTTCTCGATCACCACGTCGTCGAGCGGCACGTCGTCGTGGAAGCCCTTGCGGCCCGTCTTCACGGCCTTGATCTTGTCGACCACGTCGGTGCCGTTGATGACCTTGCCGAACACCGCATAGCCCCAGCCTTGTGCCGAGGGTGCCGTGTGGTTCAGGAAGCCGTTGTCGGACACGTTGATGAAGAACTGCGCGGTGGCCGAGTGCGGCGCGCTGGTGCGGGCCATGGCGACGGTGTAGTTGGCGTTCTTCAGGCCGTTGTTGGCTTCGTTCTCGATTTCGGCGCCGGTGGGCTTTTGCTTCATGCCGGGCTCGAAACCGCCGCCTTGCACCATGAAGCCGGGGATCACGCGGTGGAACACGGTGTTGTCGTAGTGGCCCTTCTTCACGTAGGCGATGAAGTTCTCGGCCGACTTGGGCGCCTTCTCGGCGTCCAGTTCGAGCGTGATCACGCCGTAGTTCTTGATGTGCAGTTCGACTTGGGGGTTGCTCATGAGGGGCTCCTTCGGAAGTTCGGAATGGGTGAATTACTTCGCCAGCGTGGCGGACTTGATGGTGATGGTCTCCAGGGGCACGTTCTGCATGCCGCCCTTGTTGCCGGTCTGAACGGCGCGGATCTTGTCGACCACGTCGGTGCCGGCCACGACCTTGCCGAACACCGTGTAGCCGTAGCCATCGGGGTTGGGCGCGTTGAGCGAGTCGTTGTTCTTCACGTTGATGAAGAACTGCGAGGTCGCCGAGTTCGGGTTGCCGGTGCGGGCCATGGCGATGGTGTACTTGTCGTTCTTCAGGCCGTTGCCCGCTTCGAGCGGAATCGGCGGGCGCGTGGGCTTTTGCTGCATGTCGGCGGTGAAGCCGCCGCCCTGGATCATGAAGCCGTCGATCACGCGGTGGAACACCGTGCCGTCGTAGTGCTTGTCCTTGACGTACTGCAGGAAGTTGTCGACCGACTTGGGCGCCTTGGCCGCATCGAGCTCGACCACGATGTCGCCGGCCGAGGTGGCCAGCTTGACGCGCGGTGCGGCTTGCTGTGCGTAGCCGGTGGCGGCGAAGCCGAGGGCCGCGGCCAGGATGAAGGCGTTGCGGCGGCTGAATCTTGAAAAGGCGTGGATCGTCAAGTGATGCTCCGTTTGCGAAAGGGGGAGGGCGCGGGCGGTGCAACGAATGCGTTGCCGCGCCGTGCCGGATGCGGCCAGGCTTACTTGCTGGAACGGCCGACGGGCTTGCGAATGACCACGGGCGCCGCCGGCAGTGCTGCGGCTTCGGCCTCGGTCTTCGAGGAGAAGATCTGGCGGATCAGCACGAGCTTGGGCGCGACGCTGGCGTTGGTGCTGGCGAACTGCTGGGCGCGCACGTACTCCTGGGCCGCGAGGCGCGCATAGACGTCGCCGAGGTTCTCGTGCGCGGTGGCGTAGTTCGGGTTGAGCTTGAGGGCGGTTTCGAGCGCGGCGCGGGCCTGGTCGAACTTGCTCTGCGACGCATACAGCGCCGCGAGGTTGTTGTAGGGCTCGGGCAGCTCGGGGAAGTCTTGCGTGAGCTGGGTGAAGGCGATGATGGCCTCGGCCTGCTTGTTCTGCTCGGTGAGGATCACGCCGCGCAGGAACCGCATCTGCGGATCGCGCGGCTTGCCGGCGATGTAGGTGTCGGCCTTGGCGAGCGCTTCGGTGGCCTTGCCCTGGCGCAGCAGGAGGTTCACGTCGTCGTAGTCGTTGGCATGCGCGGCGGTGCCCCACAGGCTGAACAGGAGTGCGAAGGCGAAGGAGAGTTTGGAGAACACGGGGTGCTTCATGAAGCCTCGGCAGGATTGGGGGATGCGGGCCTGGACGGGCCTGAAGGGGCCTGGAAAGCACCCGAGAGGTCCGCGGCAGCAGGCTGCGGCGGCCGTTTATACTGCGTTGCATTGTAGCCGAGGGGCCATGTCCAACCCCTCGTCGCCACTGTCCCCGTCACCCCTGAAATACACCGTCGTTCGCCCGTGCCGCACGTGCGCGAAGCGACGCTTTCCGAGTCTCATGAGTCTGCGCATCTACAACACGCTGTCGCGTGAATTGGAGGAATTCTCCCCATTGCAACCTGGCAGGGTGCGCATGTACGTTTGCGGCATGACGGTCTATGACTTCTGCCACATCGGCCATGCCCGCATGATGATGGCCTTCGATGTGGTGCAGCGCTGGCTGCGTGCGAGCGGCTACGGCGTGACCTACGTGCGCAACATCACCGACATCGACGACAAGATCATCGTGCGCGCCGTTCAGCGCGGCATCACTATCCGCGCGCTGACCGACGAAGTCATCGCGGCCATGCATGAAGACATCGGCACGCTCGGCATCGAGCCGCCCACCGTCGAGCCGCGTGCCACCGAGTACGTGCCGCAGATGCTCGGCATCATCGAGACACTGGAGCGCAAGGGACTGGCCTATCGATCGCCCGATGGCGACGTGAACTATGCGGTGCGCAAGTTCCCGGGCTACGGCAAGCTGTCGGGCAAGTCGCTGGACGAACTGCATGCCGGCGAACGCGTCGCGGTGATCGAGGGCAAGCAGGACCCGCTCGACTTCGTGCTCTGGAAGGCGGCCAAGCCCGCCGAGCCGGACGATGCCAAGTGGGACAGCCCCTTCGGCACCGGCCGTCCGGGCTGGCACATCGAGTGCTCCGCAATGAGCTGCGCCACCCTTGGCGAGACCTTCGACATTCACGGTGGCGGCGCGGACCTTCAATTCCCGCACCACGAGAATGAAATTGCGCAAAGCGAAGGCGCCCATGGCAAGCCGCTCGCGCGTTTCTGGGTGCACAACGGCTTCGTTCGCGTGGACAACGAAAAGATGTCCAAGAGCCTGGGCAACTTCTTCACCATCCGCGAGGTGCTGCAGAAGTACGACGCAGAGAGCCTGCGCTTCTTCCTCGTGCGCACCCACTATCGCAGCGCGCTGAACTACAGCGATGCACACCTGACCGACGCCCGCAACTCGCTCAAGCGCCTGTACACGGCGCTCGACCTGGTAACGCCCGCACCGGTCACGCTGGACTGGACGAATCCGCACGCAGCGGCCTTCAAGGCTGCGATGGACGAAGACTTCGGCACGCCCGGCGCCATCGCGGTCCTGTTCGAGCTGGCCACCGGCGTTCACCGCACGCAGTCCGCGGAAACCGCCGGCCTGCTCAAGGTGCTCGGTGGCACGCTGGGCCTGCTCCAGGGCGACCCGAAGGCGTTCCTGCAAGCAGGCACGGGCAGCACGCTCGACGACGCGGCAATCCAGGTGCTGATCGCCCAGCGGGCCGCGGCCAAGGCGGCGAAGAATTTCGCCGAAGCCGATCGCATCCGCCAGGAACTGTTGGAGCAGGGCATCGTGCTCAAGGATTCGCCCACAGGCACGAGCTGGGCCGCCGCGCAGTGAACGGAACCACCAACCCCATGCCCGCTTCCAAAAACCCGACCGTTCAGATCTACACGCCGGACTATTGGGAAGAGGCCTGCAAGCACCTGGCCAAGAAAGACCGCGTGATGAAGCGGTTGATTCCGAAGTTCGGCGAGGCCTGTCTCGAATCGCGCGGCGATGCGTTCACCACGCTGGCACGCAGCGTCGTGGGCCAGCAGATCTCGGTGAAGGCCGCGCAAACCGTCTGGGACAAGTTCGCCTTGCTGCCGCGCAAGCTGACGCCGGCCAACGTGCTCAAGCTCAAGGTCGACGACATGCGCGCGGCGGGCCTGTCGGCGCGCAAGATCGAGTACCTGGTCGACCTGGCCCTTCACTTCGACTCGGGCGTGGTGCACGTCGATTCGTGGAAGGACATGGCCGACGAGCTCATCATCGAGGAGCTCGTGGCCATCCGCGGCATCGGCCGCTGGACGGCCGAGATGTTCCTCATCTTCCACCTCATGCGCCCGAACGTGCTGCCTGTGGACGACGTGGGACTGCTCAACGGCATCAGCGTCAACTACTTTTCGGGCGACCCGGTCAGCCGCAGCGATGCCCGCGACGTCGCCGTGGCCTGGGCGCCGTATTGCAGCGTGGCGACTTGGTATATTTGGCGATCGCTGGACCCCGTGCCGGTCGCGTATTGAAATAAAACAGGAGAAGACGTTGGCGAAACGAACCTTCCTCGATTTCGAGCAGCCCATTGCGGAACTCGAGACAAAGATTGAAGAACTGCGCTATGTACAGACCGAATCGGCGGTCGACATTTCGGAAGAAATCGATCAGCTCGGCAAGAAAAGCCAGCAGCTCACCAAGGACATCTACAGCGACCTGACGCCCTGGCAGATCACCAAGATCGCACGGCATCCCGAGCGCCCCTACACGCTGGACTACGTCAACGAAATCTTCACCGACTTCGTCGAACTGCACGGCGACCGGCATTTCTCGGACGACCTGTCGATCGTGGGCGGCCTGGCGCGCTTCAACGGCGTGCCCTGCATGGTGCTGGGCCACCAGAAGGGCCGCGACACGAAGGAGCGCACCGCGCGCAACTTCGGCATGAGCAAGCCCGAGGGCTACCGCAAGGCCCTGCGCCTCATGAAGACGGCCGAGAAATTCAAGCTGCCCGTGTTCACCTTCGTGGACACGCCCGGCGCGTACCCCGGCATCGATGCCGAGGAACGCGGCCAGTCCGAAGCCATCGGCCGCAACATCTTCGAGATGGCGCAGCTGGAGGTGCCCATCATCGTCACGATCATCGGCGAGGGCGGCTCCGGTGGCGCGCTGGCGATTTCGGTCGGCGACCAGCTCGTGATGCTGCAGTACTCGATCTATTCGGTGATCAGCCCCGAAGGCTGCGCCTCCATTCTCTGGAAGACCAGCGACAAGGCGCAGGAAGCGGCCGATGCACTGGGCATCACGGCGCATCGCCTGAAGGCGCTGGGCCTGGTCGACAAGATCGTGAACGAGCCGGTCGGCGGCGCACACCGCGACCACCGGCAGATGGCCGCGTTCTTGAAGCGCGCGCTCAACGACGCGTTCCGCCAGGTCAGCGACCTGAAGCCTAAGGAACTGCTGGACCGCCGCTACGAGCGCCTGCAGAGCTACGGCCGTTTCAACGACACCAAGGCCGACACCGGCAGATAAGCCCCTTAGATAAGCCCCTTATGAGCGAAGCCTTCGAACGCGCCATGGCCGCGTTCGAGCCGGCGCAATGGCCGCTGGCGGTGGGCTTCAGTGGGGGCGCGGACTCCACCGCCTTGCTGGCCGCCTGCGCGTCGCGCTGGCCGGGGCAGGTCGTCGCTTTTCATGTGCATCACGGGCTGCAGGCCGCGGCCGACGATTTCGAGCGGCATTGCGGCGAAGTGTGCGAGCGGCTCGGCGTGCCGCTCACAGTTCACCGGGTCGATGCGCGGCATGCACCGGGCTACAGTCCTGAAGACATGGCGCGGCGTGCTCGCTACGAAGCGTTTGCGGTCATGGCGCGCGCGGATGCGATCCAATCCATCGCGCTCGGGCATCACGCCGACGACCAGGTCGAAACGCTCCTGCTGGCACTGTCGCGCGGCGCCGGTCTTCCGGGGTTGGCGGCCATGCCCGCGCATGCCGAGCGCCATGGCCTGAACATCCATCGACCTCTGCTCGCGGTGCCTGCGGCAGACATCCGCGCCTGGCTCGCATCGCGCGACCTGCCGTGGATTGAAGACCCGAGCAATGGCGACGCCCGCTACACCCGCAACCGGATCCGCGCGGTGCTGCTGCCCGCGCTGGCGCAGGCATTTCCGCAGTTCCGCGCCACGTTCGCGCGCAGCATCTGCCATGCGGCGCAGGGGCAGCAACTGCTGCTCGAACTTGCCGCGCAAGACCTCGAAACCGTGGGCGATCCGCCCGTCATCAGGGCGCTGCAGGCGCTCTCGAAGGCCCGCCAGGCCAACGTGCTGCGCCATTGGCTGATGCAGTCGCACGGCTGCGCGCCCAGCGCCGCGCAGCTCGACCAGCTGCTCGACCAGGTCCGCGCCTGCACCACGCGCGGCCACCGCATCCACCTCAAAGTGGCCGGCGGTTTTGCCGAGCGAAAGGGCGACCGGCTGCATTGGTACAATGCCCCGCCCTCGCCGAAGACTTAGCTCGGACAGCTTGCAGGGCGCCGCCTAGACAGCGGCCCTTTTCTTTTCTCTGATTTCACCCATGGCATTGATCGTTCACAAATACGGCGGTACGTCGATGGGCTCGACCGAGCGCATCCGAAACGTCGCCAAGCGCGTCGCCAAGTGGGCGCGCGCCGGCCACCAGATGATCGTGGTTCCGAGTGCCATGAGCGGCGAGACCAATCGCCTGCTGGGCTTGGCCAAAGAACTGGCACCGAGCAAACCGGGCGACGCCCACAACCGCGAACTCGACATGCTGGCATCGACCGGCGAACAGGCTTCGTCGGCGCTCCTGGCCATCGCGCTGCAGGCCGAGGGCATGGAGTCGGTGAGCTATGCGGGCTGGCAGGTGTCGGTGCGCACCGACAACTCGTACACCAAGGCCCGCATCGAGAGCATCGACGACACGCGCGTCATGGCCGACCTGAACGCGGGCAAGGTGGTGGTCATCACCGGCTTCCAGGGCGTGGACGACGCGGGCAACATCACCACGCTGGGCCGCGGCGGCAGCGACACCTCGGCCGTGGCCATCGCGGCTGCGATGAAGGCGCACGAGTGCCTGATCTACACCGACGTGGACGGCGTCTACACGACCGACCCGCGCGTGGAGCCCGATGCGCGGCGCCTGACCACCGTGAGCTTCGAGGAAATGCTCGAGATGGCGAGCCTCGGCTCCAAGGTGCTGCAGATCCGCTCGGTGGAATTCGCCGGCAAGTACAAGGTGCCGCTGCGTGTGCTCTCGAGCTTCACCGCATGGGACATCGACATCAATGAAGAGGCCAAGTCCGGCACGCTGATCACTTTCGAGGAAGACGAAAACATGGAACAAGCCGTCGTATCCGGCATCGCATTCAACCGCGACGAAGCCAAGATCTCGGTGCTGGGCGTGCCCGACAAGCCGGGCATCGCGTACCACATCCTGGGCGCCGTGGCGGACGCCAACATCGAGGTGGACGTGATCATCCAGAACCTGAGCAAGGACGGCAAGACCGACTTCAGCTTCACGGTTCACCGCAACGAATACGCCAAGACCATCGACCTGCTGCAGTCGAAGGTCATGCCCTCGCTGGGCGCGACCGAGATCGTGGGCGACACCAAGATCTGCAAGGTCAGCATCGTGGGCATCGGCATGCGCAGCCACGTGGGCGTGGCGAGCAAGATGTTCCGCGTGCTGAGCGAAGAGGGCATCAACATCCAGATGATTTCGACCAGCGAGATCAAGACCTCGGTGGTGATCGACGAAAAATATATGGAATTGGCGGTGCGCGCGCTGCATAAAGCCTTCGATCTGGATCAACCGGCTGTCTGACAGTGGCATAATCTCGGCTTCTTTCAGGAACTGTGACCGAGTGGCCGAAGGTGCTCCCCTGCTAAGGGAGTATGGGGTGTAGAGCCTCATCGAGGGTTCGAATCCCTCCGGTTCCGCCAGTTGAGGTTTTGGAGCAATCCAGAACCTTCCGAATAAGCCCCGTAGATCGCTGATTTACGGGGCTTTTTCTTTGCCTGCGTCTCTCCGGCGATTCGGCACTTTCCAGCGCTTTCCAGTTCGAGCTACCGGCAGCGGGTGCCCGCGCTGTTGGATTCCGCCGATCTCTGACCCTAGATTTCCATTGAATACTGACCCACCCGCTTTGTGAGCCTGAAGGCTTCACGGTGTAGTGCTTGGTGTTCTCCTTTTTAGGTTGAGTGTGTGGATCTGCCGCAGATTGCGCCGCTGTTTGCGCGATTTGGTTGCCTCGATCGCGAGCCAGGTCGCGAGCTTCTCGGCATAGGGATCGAGCTTGCTTGAGCTCTCCCGCTTGGCGTAGCGCGGCATTTCTTCGCCCGCTCGCAGGTACTTCTTTACGGTGTTGCGAGACAGGCCTGTAGGCCTGGCTATCTCGCGGATGGACATCTGCTCGCGCAGGGCCCAACGTCTGATGACACTCAATGTCGCCACGTCTATCACTCCTAGGATCCCCTGCTTTAATAATGAGCAGGGTAGGGTTTTACGTGGGTCAGTCTTAGACGGAATTACTGCGTTAGCTGGGTCAATTTTCGACGGTAAACAACAGCGCACGCTTGACCAGTTCGACGAGATCCTCGAGGGCAAGTAGCGGCCTCTTACGAGCATCGGATAGCGGCCTCACAGGCGCGAGCGATCGAGCTACGGGCGAATTACCTTGACTGTTCGGTCGCAGAGAAATGAGGTGGCCCCGCGCCGCTGGATGATCCGAAGATCTGCAGGCAGCTCTGACTGCCGCGTGTTCACGACTCCAGCGTAGCCGGCCGACTGCAAAGCTGGATGCTTGAACTCAGCTGCAACGTCAGGGCGCTCGACTTTGTGGGCCGGATAGATCGTCGCGCTTCCATCTGGTCGCACCAGTGCCAGCGAGACCGCGTCGTTCGCAATGCCCTTCGAACCAGACACCACCGCCCAACCGGTGACTTGCAGGAGCGCGGCGGCAGCGGTGTACGACTGTCTGCCGGGCTCCGCTGAGTTGATGCTGTCGATGTTGCAATCGGTCGCCCGATGCAGGCCCGCGAGGGAGTCCATACGCTGTGGCGCGGGAAACAACATTTCTTCGACGGACCCGTCGGCACTCACGGGCAGCCTAAAAAACTTCACCTCGACCGAGTTTTGCCATGTGAAGCGGGTTCCGCTGTCGCCAGTTATCCCGAATTTCACGGGCATCCGATGGCCCAGATAGGCCTTCCAATTTGGCGACTTGAGCAAGGCAAAGTCTGTGACGTTTGAAATCGTCGGCGCAAGAACGAAACCGGATTGGCCCATGCCTGCGATGTAGCGGTAGGTTTGCGACTTTCCGTCCGGGTAGACCGCGACGAGATGCAACTGCGGAGACTTGAACGCAATGGCCGCAATCTTGCCGATTGCCGTCGGTCGCACATCGATCTGAACGAACATCGGCGCGTCCAATGTGGGCACGTCGACCAACTCGCCCATTCGCATCGTGCGCGTCGAAGCCGCAGGGCCCAAGTCGAACATCGAGGCTGATGTGTCTCGGGAAAGCACAGCGTAAGCGCCCGCGATCTGTTTCACACGGTATTGGTTGAGCAGGATCGGCCAGCTGGCGCCGTCATCGATGCTTGGATAGCGTTGATCGATCGGAGCGACAGTAAAGAAAGCGTGATCAGGGCCGGCGGTGCGAAGGTGATCTGCATTTCTGCGAGCAAGGCCTTCCGTATAGGCGGAGTAACTTTGCAAAACTGGTCGCGGCGCCCAGGTGTTGCCACTGGCAAGCAAGACGGAAAGGTCGGTCGGATAGAGATCGGTTGTGCCGCTCAAAACCGGCAGCGGGTGCGCAGCTCGAATGCCCGAATATGCGAGTTCCAAGGCGTGATCGAGCAGGTACCGGCCCTTGAAGCGGTTCCATATTCCCGTGGCACCGCTTTTAACCGCTGAAGGGAAATTCCCCGCGAGTGCAGTTGGTGTCACCGAAGTAATGCTCGACGCGATGAAGACCCAGGTAAGGACTGCGGTCCCGAGCAGAATGGCGGTCCTGCGGCCCGGCGACCACAACAGGCAGAGAAGCGCCACAAAAACAGTGGCGAACGCTGCGGAAATGGCGTGGCCGTCGTGGCGCACGAAGCCGGCCTTGAAACAAAGGAAGAAAAAGAGCGTTGTTGCGAACAAGGTCACCCAGGGATACGGCGTCTTCACTTTCCAGACCGACCACAAGAGCAGTAGCGAGCACAGCGCATAGACGCCTACGTCGCTGACGGGCCCGAGCATCGACATGGCATCTGTGTACCCGGAAATGATGGGCGCCTGCGCGATGAAATAGGTGGGTAGATTGGCTATTGCCTGTCCGGAGGCGGCCCACGCCATCAGCAACGCCGAGACGAAGACTGCCGCGCTGAGCACCGCCAGAGCCATGGATTTGCGGCAAAGCACTGCCACCGTGGCTGCGCTGCAAAACAACACAGTGGGGATCGTGTTCCCCTTCGCGATCAGCAGCAAGGCCATTGCGGCCATGCCGAGCAGCAGCGACGCCGTATACAGGACTCGCTCCGATGCGGGCTTGACGCTTGCGAACAAAACCAGCAGCGGCAGACCTACGAAGATCGGGTCCATCGTGGTTTGACTGACCAAGAACGGCAATGCGAGCAACCATGATTTGCGCGCGGCGCCGGCGATGGTTCGGAAGCACAGAAACACCGAGACCGCAATCAAGAGCGACCCTGCCAGCATCGCGTTATCTGTCGACGGGAAATACTGCTTCGTGTAAACGGCCGCCCATGGTCCTAGGGTGAAGTTGATGTCAAGCCCGAACTGCAAGCCCTTCCCGACCGCAAAATTTATCGCGTGCATCCACGATGAATCGAGGGTGCCATCGGGAAAGCTCGCGGAGAAGGGAACGAGCACCAAGACGGTGAGGATGGCTGCAATCCACATGGCGAGTGTTGCCGCCGCGGCTCGGGCTTCGATCACTCGGGTCGTGTCGTTGTTCTTATTCATCAGCTTCTAATTTTCTGCAGTCACAGCCGGTCGGCTGGCGGCGGCATTCTCTCAGCCGTTTTGCACGGTCAGCCTTGGCACTCCTTGCGTGAAGGCCAATCGCAAGATGCAGGGTAGGCCGATGGTAAAAATTTGATCGCGGCTCGAAGGTCGCGCCAGCGCTAAAGTTTTCAATCCCTCCGTGCCGCCAAGCTAAAGCGCCGCGGCGCCGAGTACGACGACATGAAAGCGCAGTTGACCGAGCATCTGCTCGCCGAGGCCATTCGCCGCTTTCCGCAGCTCCAAGGGCGCGTCGCGCCCACCGAGCTGGCCACGCCGCTGAGCTTCAATCATTTCCTGAATCGCACCCGGGGCAATTTCATGGGCTTCGAACAGACGCCGCGGCGTTTTGCCCAGCGCTGGATGGGCGCACACGCACCGGTCAAGGGGCTGTACTTCAGTGGCCAGGACGTCACAGCAGCGGGTGTCAGTGGTGCAATGGTCGAGGGCTGGTGGCTGCCAGCGCCTCCCGGACTCGGCAACTCACTGCGCCAGCGCAGCCCCTTCCCCCAGATAGCTGCGCAGCCCCGCCAGATCGAGCACTTCCACGCCCCCGTGCTCCACCCGCAGCAGCCCCGCGCGCTCGAGTTCGTGCAGCGCCCGGTTGGCGCGCTGGCGCGAGACGGCGGACAAAAGGCCGATCTCGTCCTGGCTCAGCCGCACGAAGCTGCTCGTCTTCGGATAGAGGAGGGGATCGAACAGGCTCGCCAGGCAACGCGCCACGCGCGCATCGGGCCCGAGCAGCCGATCGAATTCCATGAGCCCGATGAACAGGCTCAGCCGCGCGTTGATGTGCAGCAGAAGAAAGCGGTTGAAGTCCAGGTTCGTGGACACCAGGCGCTCGAAGGTGTGGCGCGGCACGCAGGCCATGCGCGTGGGCCGCATGGCCACGCCGTCGTAGCGCCACGGGCCGGGCTTGAGCAGCGAGCCTTCGCCGGCCCAGCCGCCGGTGGTCACGCCGGTGAAGGTGGAGATGCGGCCATCGGCCAGCGACACCGACATCTTCACCAGACCTTCGATCACACCGAGCCACAGGTCGGCCGATTCGCCGCGGCGCAGCACGAACCCGCCGGCCGGCACCTCGCGCTCGTGCGACTCGCGCACCACGCGGTCGAGCTCCCCGGGCGAAAGGGTCTGTGCCCACAGGCTCTCGCGGAGCATGGTTTCCATGGCGTTCGACGACATACGTGCTTCCCTCGCTCGCTTGCTTTTCAGCTGGCTGGCTTGCTCACTCCTCCATCTCCGCGGGCCTGCATGGAAAGGCCTGCGGAGCCGCGTAAGGAATGTCTTTGAAACGACATCTTCGGCGAAACGATCATGACATATTGACTCCTGTTCGCCACAACCAGAAGACAGGAGACAAGGATGGAACATCCCGAATCCGGCACGGTCCCCACGCATGTGCCGCGCCAAGACGAACCACCCGGCATGCGCCGGCGCGACCTCCTGGGATACGCGGCGTCCGCGCCGTTGGTTTCAGCCGCCGCCGTCGGACTTGGCGGGCTGGCCGCCCCCTCGTCGGCCGAGGCCGCGATCCTGCCGATGACGCCCCCCGACACGACCGACCTGATCGACATCGGCGATGCGGTGACGCTCACCGCGTTGCCGACGATGCCGCTGGTCAAGGTTACCAACGTGGCCAACGGCCGCGTGCGGCTGGAGCTCCCGCGCCTGGAGTCGGGCCAGGGCATCGCCACGGCCGCCGCGATGATGCTGGCCGACAAGCTGCGCCTGCCGCTGAGCGCGATCGAGGTGGGCTCGGCCGATGCCAGCCCCGAGCTCGTCTTCAACCAGCTCACCGGCGGCTCGTCGAGCGTGCGGTCGCTGCATGCAGGCATGCCGCTGCTGGGCGGTCTGGGTGGATTGCTCTCGGGCAGCGCGAACGCGGTGGTCGGCCAGCGCACCACGCGTCTGGACGCGCTGGACATCGTGACCGGGCGCAAGAAGTTCTCGATGGACCAAGCCGTGCCCGACGCGATGCCGACCATGGTGTGCCGCCCGCCGACCATCAACGGCAAGTTCGTGCGCATCAACAACCTGAACACGGTGACGGCGATGCCGGGCGTGCTGGGCATCGCGCCGATTCCCGCGACCAACGGCATCGTGCCTACGCCGCCCGGCGTGGCGGTGATGGCCGAGACCTTCGGGCAGGCCTGGGCCGCGGTGAATGCGCTGGACGTCACCTGGACCGCTGGGCCCGTCGCGGGTGAGTCCAACGCCAGCATCCAGCAGAAGCTCAAGAGCGCGCTGCTGCCGTTCCTGCTGCCGCCGCTGGGGGCGCTCACGGTCGAGGGCGAATTCGAATTCGCGGCCGTCTCGCACTGCCCGATGGAAACCGAATGCGCCATCGCCGATGTGCGCGCCGACCGGGCCGAGATCTGGTCCGGCCTGCAGAGCCCGATCGTCACGCAGCAGGCCATCGCCATCGAGCTGGGCCTGCCGCTGGACAAGGTGAAGGTGCACGCGGTGCCCTCGGGCGGCTCCTTCGGGCGGCGGCTCTTCTGGGACGCGACGCTGCAGGCGGTACAGGCCTCCAAGGCGCTGGGCCGGCCCTGCCGGCTGATGTACCACCGCACCGACGACATGCGCCACGGCCGCGTGCGCCCGCCCATGTTCCACCGGGCGCGCGCCACCATGCTGCTGGGCCAGGTCATCGCGTTCGAGCAGCGGATTGCCGGCGTGCGGCTGGACACGCGGCACGGCTTCGGCGAGATGCTGGGCGCGGCGGCCATCGCGCTGCCCAACGGCTTTCCGCAGACGGTGGGCAACTTCGCCATCGAGCAGGTCATGTTCAAGACGATGGTCACCTCGCCGTACAACTTCGGCGTGACCACCAAGCTGCTGACGCCGGTGGCGATGGACATGAACACCTGTTCGTACCGCTCGGTGCACATCCAGCCTTCGCGCCTGGTGGAAGAAATTTTGGTCGACGACATGGCGCGGGCGCTGCGCAAGGACCCGATCGCGTTCCGCCTCGAATACCTGCGGCTGCCCCGCGCACGCAAGGTGCTGCAGGCGGCCGCTGCCGCGGCGCAGTGGGGCAAGGCCATGCCGGCAGGCTTCGCGCAGGGCGTGGGGGTGCACCAGGAGTCCAAGTCGTTCACGGCCTGCATCGTCGAGATCGATGCGCGGGTGCCGACCGACGTCAAGGTCATCCGCGCGACCATCGCCATCGACGTGGGCACGCCGATCAACCCCTCGGGCATCGAGGCGCAGATGCAGGGCGGCCTGTGCGAATCGATCTCCATCGTGCTCACGGCGGGGCTGCACATCCAGAACGGCCTGCCGCTGGAGGGCAGCTATTCGCAGTACCACTTCGCGCGCATGAAGAACTACCCGAAGGACGTGAAGGTCATCATCATGCCGGCCAGCACCGGCGAGGCGATCGGCGGGCTGGGCGAGGTGGGCCTGTCGGCCAGCTCGGGCGCCATCGCCAACGCCTACGCGCGCGCCACCGGGCGAAAGCCACGCAGTTTTCCGCTGAACTTCCCGGTCGATTTCACCCCCATCCCCCCGGGCAAGCTGCCCACGCCGGTCGTCGTGCCGGTCCCCGCCTGAGGAGCCCGCCATGCCCGTGCAATCTTTCAAGGTGAACGGCAGCAATGTCGATGTCGAGGCGCCCGACGACATGGCGCTGCTCTGGGTGCTGCGCGACAAGCTCGGCATCACCGGCCCGAAGTACGGCTGCGGCATCAACGTGTGCAAGGCCTGCACCTGCCACGTGGACGGCAAGGCGGTCACCACCTGCTCCACGCGGGTGGCCGACGTGCGCGGACGGCAGGTGACGACCATCGAGGGGTTGGCCAACGGCAACGTGCTGCATCCGGTGCAGCAGGCCTGGATGAACCTGGACGTGCCGCAGTGCGGCTTCTGCCAGCCGGGGCAGATCATGGCGGCGGTCGACCTGCTGCGGCGCACCCGCAATCCGACCGATGCCGACATCGATGCCATCGAGAACGTGTGCCGGTGCGGCACCTACGGACGCATCCGCGAAGCCATCAAGGCGGCGGCCGCGATGATGGGGTAGCGAAGAGGCGTTCGCCGGCAGAGCGGCCATGCGATACACGTTGAGGCGGTGCGGAGACATAATTGTTAACTAATGCACACGTCTCCCGTTGCCCTTGGCCGCCGACCCGTCAGCCAAGGCTGGCGGCGGATGGGCCGATGGATTGCGAACCTGTGCATCGTGCTGCCGCTCGTCGCCTCGCCTTTGGCGCGCGCCGTCGAACCACTGGCGGCGGAGGCACCACAGCCCGATGGCGCCGTCCACATCACCCGCGCCGAACTGCTCATCGTGCCCGGCACCGGCTACACCGCGCCGCCGCTGCACGCCGAGGATGCACGCCTGCCCGACGACGGATGGCAAGAGATCAGCCTGCCGCACACGGCCGGGCGTGAACTGGTCCCCACGCCGGAGGGCGGCGTGCGAACCCTCACCGACTGGTACCGCATCGACCTGACCGGGCTCGCGCCCTCGGCGCAGCAGCGCCTTCTTTATCTCCCGCGCTGGAAGACCCTGGGCCACATCGCGGTGTACGGCGACGGGGTGCTGCTCTATCAATCGCACGGCAGTCCCATCCACAACGGCTACAACCATCCGCTGCTGCTGTCGTTGAACGCGGCGGCCGGTACGCCGTCCCCTGTCACGGTGCTGATCCGCGTCGATCGCCTGCGCAGCAGCGGCAGCGGTTTCTCGACGGTGTGGGTCGGCGACCAGGACTCGCTGATCTGGCGCTACCAGGCGCGCCAGTTGCTGCAGGTGCAGCTGCCGTTCATGGGCAGCGCGGCGTTCCTGGCGGTGGGTGCCTTCGCCTTCGCGGTGTGGCTGGGCAAGCGGCGCGAACCGCTCTACCTGCTGTTCTTCGCGATCTCGGCGCTCGCGTTCCTGCGGACGGTGCATTACTACGCGGGCGGCAGCTACCTCCCGATTTCGGACGAGCTGTTCGAATGGATGACCGTGGCCTCGCTGATCTGGCTGATCGTCGCCATCCACCTGTTCCTGGAGCGCCTGCACCAGCAGCCCTCGCCGTGGCTGACGCGCTCGTCGGTGGCGCTGGCCACGGGCTGCAGCATCGCCACGCTGCCGCACCTGTCGCCCTCGATCGCAAGCCTCTACCTCATCACGCCGCTGCTCAACCTGGCGGTGCTGCCCGTCGCGGTGCTGATCTTCGCGGTGAATCTGCGCAAGGCATTGCGCGCGAAGTTGCCCGAGGGGCGGCTGGTGGCGGGCTGGACGGTCTTTGCCGTCACGTTCACGTCCTACGACGGGCTGTTGCAGAACAACCTGGTGAGCCCGGAGAGCGTCTACACCTCGCCCTACGCGATCATCAGCCTGTTCTTCGTCTTCTCGTACATCATGTTCGAGCGCTACACCGGCGCGTTCGCCGAGGTGGCGCGGTTGAACAAGGGGCTGGCGCAGCGCCTGCAGGCGCGCGAAGAAGAGCTCGAGCAAAGCTACCAGCGGCTGCGCGTGATCGAGAACCAGCAGATGCTCAACGCCGAGCGCCGGCGCCTGATGCAGGACATGCACGACGGCCTGGGCTCCTCGCTCATCAGCGCGATCCGCTCGGTGGAGCGGGGCGCCATGAGCGACGCCGAAATCTCCGACGTGCTCAAGGGCTGCATGGACGACCTGAAGCTGGCGATCGACTCCATGGAAAGCGTGGACGCCGACCTGCTGCTGCTGCTCGCGACCCTGCGCTTTCGCCTGGCGCCGCGCATCGAGAGCGCCGGCGTCGCGCTGCGCTGGGAAGTGCAGCCCGTGCCCGAGCTGCCCTGGCTGGATGCGGGCAGCGCGCTGCACATCCTGCGGATCATGCAGGAGTGCATTGCCAACGTGCTGCGCCACACGCGGGCCACCACCATCTCGTTCAGCACCGCGACAGTGGGCGAGGGCGTCAGCGTCGTGATCGAGGACAACGGCGCGGGCTTCGACGTGGAAAAGGCCCTGCAGCGAAGCGGCCGGGGGCTGCGCAACCAGCAGCAGCGTGCCACGGCGATCGGCGGCACCGCGAGCTGGGAATCCGGCAGTGGCGGCACGCGCTTCACGCTCTGGCTGCCGCTCCAGCGCAAGGCTGATACCGAGAAGGCTGCGCGGGCGTCCTGAGCCTTACTTCGTGGCCGGCGACGGCTGGGACAGCACCCAGCTCGCCAGCACCCGCGCGTCGGCCTCCGTGACCAGGCTCTGCCGCGGCATGATGACCCGGCCCCACATGCCGACGCTGCCGTTGCGGATCTTCTCGGCCAGGCGCGGCGGCGCTTCCGGATCGGTGCGATAGCGGTCCGCGATCTGCGCGAAACCCGGGCCGACCTGCTTGTGGACGAGGCCATGGCAGGCGATGCAGCCGTTTTTCCGCAGCAGGTCCATCACGGCCGCGGGAGGTGCGGGTGGTGCGGTCTGGGCGAGGGATGTCGACGCGCCGCAACAGATCGACAGGAGCGAGCACACGGCAGGAATCGAAAACTTCACGGGGACTTTGGTTTGCAGCCCGTAGAGGGCGGAGAAACGCATGGTCGCATGCCCTTGCATCGGTCGTCGTTCATTCGCGACAAGTCGATTCAAGAGTAACTATATGTATGGTTAAATCCGCGGAACTATCGCGAAAGAGGACGAGGGAATCCCATGAAGCTGTTGCTGAGCATTGCGTTCGCCGCTGTCGCCCTGATGGGCTGTACCGCCAGGGCGCCGCTGGTGCCGACCGAACCCGGCACGGGCTCCGGACTCACCTACGTGCCCCTGGTCGCCATGGAAGGCGTGGACAAGGTGCGCTACGACAGCGACGTGCAGGCCTGCCGCACCGCCGCCACCCGCATCACGGCGCGCAGCGAAACCGGTGACGCCATGTGGCTGGCGCTCGGTCTCGGATTGATTACCGTGCACGGCCAGGGCATCGTGGCCGCCGCGTCGTACACCGGCATCAGTGCAGCGGTCATCGACTGGAACGGTCGCCCGACCTCGGAACTCATGGCCGAGCACCAAGAGATCGCCATCGTCCACTGCATGGCCAAGCGCGGCTATCGCAACCTCGATCCGGACGTGCGCGACACCTTCTACGGTCACACCTTCGATCCGGTCGTCGCCGCCAAGCCGCGCCGCACGGGCATCGACACCTACAACGTCGAATCGCTGGCCAAGGCCGGTCGTTGCAACGTGCAGCCGCGCGCCGAACTCACGGCCAAGGGCCCGGGCTTCGAGTCGTACAACGTGCCTTGCGAAAACGGCGGCACCTGGGCGGTGCGCTGCGAATTCGGCAAGTGCCGCGTGCTGGCGCAGGCGCCGGTGCGCCGCTCCTGAGTCTTTTCAACCCAGCTAACGGCCGGCGTCATGCCGGCCTTTCTCTTTCTGGCTCAGCGCCAGACGTAGTGCCCCGGCACCCGGCGGCCATGCTCACGGTGCGCCGGCACCCACACCTTGTGCTTGCGGTGATGCGGCGCCGCGTGCGGCCGGTCGTAGCCGGGGCCATGACGCATGGGCTGGGCCATGGCTGCACTCGAGAGCACGCAGGCGGCGAGAACGAAGAGTATCTTTTTCATGTTGGAGTCCTTCGGGTTGATGAATGCACCTCAAGCAGGTACGGCATGAACCTTAGTTTGCGGCGGTGCACGGCTTCGTAGGCCTCCGGACACTTTACAAACAGGACGTTGCAGCGGCACGACGCCGCTGCAACCAACGGCATCGTCCTACTTGACGATCATTCCCTTGAGCGCCGGGTCCGGCGGCGGGGCCTTGAACTTCATCTGCCGCAGCGTCTTCATCAAGAGCTGCGCAATCATCAGGTTGCGGTGCCGCTTGCTGTTGGCCGGTATCACGTACCAGGGCGCATGCTCGGTCGAGGTGGCCGCCAGGGCGTTCTCGTAGGCGCGCTGGTAGGCGCTCCACTTGGTGCGCACTTCCAGGT
The DNA here is from genome assembly GCF_979257995.1 of Variovorax sp. AC194. Lineage (NCBI taxonomy): Bacteria > Pseudomonadati > Pseudomonadota > Betaproteobacteria > Burkholderiales > Comamonadaceae > Variovorax > Variovorax sp. AC194. The sequence continues at coordinate 3,248,962 of NZ_OZ409823.1, forward strand.
CGCCCATGCTGAACTTCCATTGCTTGCCGGGCGTGTCGATGCGCGCCTGCAGGCGCTCGCGCTGCTCGTCCTTGTCGATGTGCAGCATGCACTTGACGACGACCGTGCCGGTCTCCACCAGCAGCCGCTCGAAGTCGTTGATCTGCGCATAGCGCCGCTTGGTCTCGGCCTTGTCGATCCAGCCTTCGACCACCGGCACCAGCACGTCTTCGTAGTGGCTGCGGTTCCACACCGCGATCTCGCCGGTGCGCGGCACGACGGCGTGGCAGCGCCAGAGGTAGTCGCGCGCCCGTTCCTCTTCGGTGGGCGCCTTGAAGGCCGCCACGCGCACGCCCAGCGGGGAGGTGCGCGAGAACACCCAGCGCACCGTGCCGTCCTTGCCGCTGGTGTCCATGCCCTGCAGCACCAGCAGCACCTTGCGGCGGCCTTCGGCGTGCAGCAGGTTCTGCAGCTCGTCGAGCTCCACGGCCATCGCATCGACCTCTTCGCGCTGCGCCGCTTCGTCGCCCTCGCAGAAGGCGGTGTCGCCGGGGTCGATGTGCGAGAGCTTGAACTTGCTGCCGACGCGGTATTTCTTGAAGCTGGCCATGAACCGGAACTCCGTGAAGAAGGAAAGCCGACAGCCTAAGCGATCAGAGATCAGCGCTCGGTATCTTCCGGATCGATCGAGGCGCTCCAGCGGTTGTCCCATTCGGCGTGGCGCACCGCGCCGTCGAGATCGCGCCGGTCGCGCTTGGTCGGGCGCCCCTGCTCGATGGCCAGGGCCGGCTCGCTGCCCATGCGGCGTTGCTCCCGCAAGGCGGCCTGCGCGGCGATGCTCTCGGCTGTTTCTTCGTAGAGCAATTGAGCAACGGGCGCCGGCCCGCGCTGGCCGCTGATGCCGCGCACCGTCACGGTCCGCGTCTGCACGCCCAGGCGCATCGTCACCGTGTCGCCGGCCTTCACTTCGCGCGAGGCCTTGGCGACGTCGCCGTTCACCTGCACCCGGTTCTTGCCGATTTCCTCCGCGGCCAGCGAACGCGTCTTGAAGAAGCGTGCGGCCCAGAGCCATTTGTCGATGCGCAGACGTTCCAGAGAGGATTCCATAGATCAGGAATTGTGCCGCCACAGCGGCAGATGCACGACGGCGTCCAGCCCGATGACCCTGGCGGTGTTGTCCTGCGCGGTGCGGTTCTCCAGGTCGATGCGCCCGTCCAGCGCCAGCACGATCTCGCGGCAGATCGCCAGCCCCAGCCCCGAGCCGCTCGACGTGCTGCCCGCGGAGAAGGGCGCGAAGAGGCGCAGCCGCAGCTCGGGCGAAATGCCGGGCCCTTCGTCGCGCACCGTGAGCACCGCCTGGCCCTCGGCGGCCCGCACGCTCACCGACAACGCCGCACCCTGCGGGCTCTGCTTGATCGCGTTGTGCAGCAGGTTGCGCGTGAGCTCCTGCAGCATCCACTGGTGCGCGCGCACGGCCACCGGTTCGTCGATGGCCAGTTCGAAATCCAGCGCCTTGTCGGCCACCAGCGGCGACAGGTCCAGCACAATGTTGCGCACCACGTCGCCCAGATCCAGCGTCACCGACTCGGGCTGCTGGCGCAGTTGCTCCACCTTGGCGAGCGAGAGCATCTGGTTGGCCAGCATCGTCGCGCGCTCGACCGTCTGGCTGATTTCGCCGAAGGCCTGCTCGGGCGCCACGTCGCCGCGGCGCGCCGACTGCACCTGCGCCTTGAGCACCGCGAGCGGCGTGCGCAGCTGGTGGGCGCTGTCGCGCACGAAGCGCTTCTGGTGATCGAGCAGCCGCTGCAGCCGGCCCATCACCTCGGTGGTGGCGTCGATCAGCGGCAGCAGCTCGCGGGGCGCATCGGGCGCGTCGATCGGCGAGAGGTCGTCCGCCGGCCGCTTCCCGATGGCTTCGCCCAGCTCGCGCACCGGGCGCGTCGCGCGGTGCACCACGAACACCGTGACGCCCGCGATCACGCCCATCAAAAGGAGCTGGCGCCACAGCGTGTCCAGGAGCAGCTTGCGCACCAGCGTCTCGCGCAGTTCGAGCGTCTCGGCCACCTGCACCACCGCCATGCCGCGGCCGCGGGCGCTCGCCACCGGCTGCAGCAGCACCGCGACGCGAACGGGTTGCTCGCGGAATTGCGCATCGTAGAAATCGACCAGCGCCGCGTAGGCACTGCGGTCCGGAATGCGGCCGCGCCAGAACGGCAGCTCGGCAAAGCCCGAGATCAGGTCGCCGTTGAGCGCGGACACGCGATAGAAGAGCCGGCTTCGGTTGTCGGCCTCGAAGGCCTCCAGCGCGGAGTAGGGCACGATCGCGCGCAACTGCGCCTTCTCGTCGTAGCCTTCCACGTCGAGTTGCTCGCCGATGGTCTTGGCCGAGGCGAGCAGCGTGCGGTCGTAGGCGGTGGTGGCGGCCGCAAGGCTCTGGCGGTACAGGCTCACGCTGTTGATCACGATGAACACCGCCACCGGCGCGAGGATGCCCAGCAGCAGCCGCGCGCGCAGGGAGGAGACATGCCTCATGCGGCCTTCATGTCTCGGGCCGCAGGAGATAGCCCAGGCCCCGCATCGTCATCAGCACGGCGCCCGTGCCCGCGAGCTTCTTGCGAAGGCGATACACCACCACCTCGATGGCCTCGTATTGCACGTCGGTCTCGCCCGGGAACACCAGCTCGAACAGGCGCTCCTTGGTCACCGCATGGCCCGGCTTCATCATCAGCGCCTTCATGAGCGCGAGCTCGCGCGGCGTGAGCTCCAGCAGGTCGGCACGGTTGTAGATGGCGCCGTTGTCGGGCTCGAAGCGCAGGCCGCCGATCTCCTGCGGGTTCAGGCCGTTGTCGGGTCCCGCGCTCTGGCTGCGCCGGCGCAGCGCGCGGATGCGGGCCTCCAGCTCGTCCAGGTCGAAGGGCTTGGGCAGGTAGTCGTCGGCGCCGGCGTTCAGGCCCACGATGCGGTCGCCCACCGTGCCGCGGGCCGTGAGCAGCAGCACCGGGGTGCGCAGCCCTTCGGCGCGGGCCTGCGCGAGCACCTGCAGGCCGTCCAGGTTGGGCAGGCTCAGGTCGAGCGCCACCACGTCGGGCTCGATGGCGCGCCACTGCGCCACCGCCTCGGCCCCGTCGCCGCACACGCGCACGTCGATGCGGCGGCGGGCGAGGGCGCGCTGCAGCGTGACCTGCATCGAGGGATCGTCTTCGACCAGCAGCAGCTTCATACGAGGGTCATGCGGGAAATGGGGGGACGGCGCAATGGATACTTTGGTGTTTTCCCCAGTCTGGCGGACAGCCAACTGACAGCGGGGCGGCGCATGATAGCGGCTCAGGCCTGAGTCAGGTTCTTTCAGGTTCCTTCAGGCTCCAGCAACTTCCTTTCAGCCCCTCCGGAGACAACCACAATGCGTCGCGATACCTTTTTGAAGTCCCTGGCCGCACTGGCCGCCGCCGGCGCGCTGCCGCTCTCGGCGCGTGCAGCAGCCAACGTCAAGATGATGATCCCCGCCAACCCGGGCGGCGGCTGGGACACCACCGGCCGCGCATTGGGCAAGGCGCTGAGCGACGCCAAGGTGGCCGACACCGTCACCTACGACAACAAGGGCGGCGCCGCCGGCGCGCTGGGCCTGGCCCAGTTCGTGAACGGCTCCAAGGGCGATGCCAACGCGCTGATGGTCATGGGCTCGGTCATGCTGGGCGGCATCATCACCGGCAAGCCGCCGGTCAAGCTGGAGCAGGCCACGCCCATCGCGCGCCTGACCACCGAATACAACGTGTTCGTGCTGCCCGCCAATTCGCCCCTGAAGACCATGAAGGACGTGGTCGACCAGCTCAAGAAGGATCCGGGCAGCGTCAAGTGGGGCGGCGGTTCGCGCGGCTCCACCGAGCACATCGCCGCGGCCATGATCGCGCAGAAGGTCGGCGCCGATCCGTCCAAGATCAACTACGTGGCCTTCCGCGGAGGCGGCGAGGCCACCGCCGCCATCCTGGGCGGCAACGTCACGGTCGGGGGCAGCGGCTACAGCGAATTCGCCGAGTACATCGCCGCCGGCAAGATGAAGGCCATTGCCGTCACCTCCGCGCAGCGCCTGCCGGGCATCAACGTGCCCACGCTCAAGGAGCAGGGCATCGACGTGGAAATCGGCAACTGGCGCGGCGTGTACGGCGCCCCCGGCATCTCGGCCGAGCAGCGCAAGGCGCTGACCGACATGGTGCTGGCCGCCATGAAGAGTTCGTCGTGGGCCGAGTCGCTCAAGAAGAACGACTGGACGCCGGCCGTGCTGTCGGGCGACGCGTTCGCCAAGTTCGTGGACGACGACTTCGCGAGTCTCCGAGCCATCATGACCAAGTCCGGCATGGTCTGACGCGCACACCGCGCACCACCTGCCTGCCGAATGGCACGCTGTCCTCGCAAGAGACGACAGCGTGCCGTTTTCAAATCCAGCACCACATTCCGGGAGCAAAAAATGACAACTCCAGATTCCTCGGTCTCGCCGCCTGATGCGGCGGCGCAAGCGGCGGCAGTTTGGCCGCAAACCCTCGTCGGCGCGGGCGTGCTCGTCACCGGCCTGGCGCTCGCCTTCGGTGCCATCGGCATCTCGTCCGAAGCCGGCTATGGCGGCGTCGGCCCCAACTTCCTGCCCTGGATGGTGTCCGTGGTGCTCGTGCTCTGCGGCGGCTGGATTCTCTGGGAAGCGCGCACCGGCGGCTTTCGCGAACTCGACGCGCCCACGGGCGCCGACCGCGCCTACTGGCCCGGCTTCATCTGGGTCTCGGCGGGCCTGCTGCTCAACGCGGCGCTCATCACGACCCTGGGCTTCATCTTGAGTTGCACGCTGTGCTACGTGCTGGCCGTGCAGGGCCTTCGCCGCGCGAGCGGGCAGGCCGGCGTGAATGCGCCGCGCACCTTCGCCATCGATTTCGTCACCGGCGTGCTCATCGCCGCCCCGGTGTTCTGGATGTTCACGCAGTTCCTGGCCATCAACCTGCCCGGCCTCACAACGACGGGGTGGCTCTGACATGGAAATCTTCAACGCACTCATGGCGGGTTTCGCCACGGCGATCACCCCGATCAATCTTCTCTGGTGCCTGGTCGGCTGCGCCCTGGGCACGGCCGTGGGCGTGCTGCCCGGCATCGGCCCGGCGGTGGCGGTTGCGATGCTGCTGCCGATCACCGGCAAGGTCGACATCACGGCCTCGATGATCTTCTTCTCGGGCATCTACTACGGCGCCATGTATGGCGGCTCGACCACCTCGATCCTCTTGAACACGCCCGGCGAAACCGCCAGCATGGTGACGGCGATGGAGGGCAACAAGATGGCCAAGAGCGGCCGGGCGGGCGCGGCGCTCGCCACCGCGGCCATCGGCTCCTTCGTGGCCGGCACCATCGCCACCGTCATCGTCACGCTGTTCGCGCCGTTCGTGGCCGAGTTCGCGGTCAAGCTCGGGCCGCCCGAATATTTCCTCTTGATGCTGCTGGCCTTCACCACGGTGAGCGCGGTGCTCGGCAAGAGCACGCTGCGCGGCATGACGGCGCTGTTCGTGGGTCTTGCGGCCGGCTGCGTGGGCCTGGACCAGATCTCCGGCCAGGGCCGCTACACCGGCGGCGTGCCCGAGCTGCTCGACGGCATCGAGATCGTGCTGGTCGCGGTCGGCCTGTTCGCGGTGGCCGAGGTGCTGTACGCCGTGCTCTACGAAGGCAAGGTCACCGAAGGCCAGAACAAGTTGAGCCGCGTGCACATGACCAAGCGCGACTGGAAGCGCTCGATCCCCGCGTGGCTGCGCGGCACCGCCATCGGCACGCCGTTCGGCTGCATCCCGGCCGGCGGCACCGAGATTCCGACCTTCCTGAGCTACGCGATGGAAAAGAAGCTCGCCAAGGACAAGGACGCCAAGGCCGAGTTCGGCACCACTGGCGCCATCGAAGGCGTGGCCGGCCCCGAGGCCGCCAACAACGCCACGGTGACGGCCGCGCTGATCCCGCTGCTCACGCTGGGCATTCCGACCTCCAACACCACCGCCATCCTGCTGGGCGCGTTCCAGAACTACGGCATCCAGCCGGGTCCGCAACTCTTCACCACCTCGGCCGCGCTGGTCTGGGCGCTGATCGCCTCGCTCTACATCGGCAACGTGATGCTGCTGGTGCTGAACCTGCCGATGGTGGGCCTGTGGGTCAAGCTCCTGAAGATTCCGAAGCCCCAGCTCTACGCCGGCATCCTGATCTTCGCGACGGTGGGGGCCTACGGCATGCGCCAGAGCGCGTTCGACCTGTTCCTGCTCTACGCCATCGGCCTCCTGGGCGTGGTGATGCGGCGCTTCGATTTCCCGACCGCCCCCGTGGTGGTCGGCATGATCCTCGGGCCGCTGGCCGAAGCGCAGCTGCGCAACGCCATGTCGATCGGCGAGGGCAGCGCGGTGGTGTTCTTCCAGCGTCCGATGTCGATCGTGCTGGTGATCATCGTGGTGGCCGTGCTGGTGCTGCCGCGCCTGGCCAAGCGCATGAGCGAACGCAAGTTGAAGCGCCTGGCGCAGCTGGACGCCTGACCCTCTTTCGTTTCTTTCTCTCCAGGAATGCCGCGGTGCTTTTGCCCCGCGGCATTTTTGTTTGGCATGCCCGGGTCCGCCCCAGCGGGCAACCGCTGGCGCACCGTGGCGGCTGTCCGCCCCCCGCCTGATGCATTTCGTCGCAAGTCGGATGCGCCGCGCGGCGTGCGTTCCTAGAGTCCCGCACCAGAAGACGCCGCCCGTCTTCCCCGGATGGAACCCAACGAAAGGAACTCACCATGGAACGCCGTCACTTCGCCCGCTCGATCCTCGCCGCCGCGGGTGCCATCGCACTGGGCGCAAAAGCGCAGGAGGCCAGCCCGGCCGCTGCCGCATCGCCCGCACCGGCAGCCCCTGGCCTGAAGCCGTTTCTCTTCGAGAAGGACGAGACCTTCTGGTACGAGACGCTGCGCTCCTTCGGCCACATCGCCTATGGCGGCGCGGATTTCGGCGAGGTGGTGGTCACCGCCCAGCGCATCCGCGGCGGCGACTACGACAGCTGGCACGACGAATGGTGCCTCACCGCCGACCGGGTGGCCGCCGAGGCCGAGAAGAGCCTGGCCGCGGGCCACGCGGTGAGCGCGCGCGATGCGTTCTTTCGCGCTTCCAACTACTACCGCAGCGCGGAGTTCTTCCTGCACGGCAACCCGGCCGATCCGCGCATCAACGCGGCGTATGAGCGCAGCGTCGCGTGCTTTCGCGCGGCCGTGCGGCTCACCGGCGGCGCGATCGCGCCAGTGCGCATCCGTTACGAGAACACGACGCTGCCGGGCTACTTCTATCGCGCTGCGGGAAACGGTGGCAAGGGCGGCAAGCGCCGGCCCACGGTCGTCATGCACAACGGCTTCGACGGTTCGGTCGAAGAGATGCACTACGTTGCCGCCGCCGCGCTGGCCGAGCGCGGCTACAACGTGCTGAGCTTCGACGGCCCCGGCCAGCCCGGCCCGATGCACCGCGAAGGCCTGGTTCTGCGGCCCGACTGGGAGCATGTGGTCGGCCCGGTGCTCGACCATGTGCTGGCGCGGCCCGACGTCGATGCCAGGCGCGTCGCGCTGCTGGGCAACAGCCTGGGCGGCGTGCTGGCGCCGCGCGCAGCAGCGTTCGAGCCGCGCATCCGCGCACTGATCGCGCTGGACGGCATCTACGACATGAGCGAGAAGACGCTGCCGATGTTCGGCGGCCAGCGCGAAGTGGCGCGCCGCGTGCTCACCGCGCCCTCGGCGCCCGACATCGACAAGGCACTCGCGCAGGTCGCCGCGCACGATGCGCAGGCGCGCTGGGCCTTCGGCCACGGCGCGTGGGTCACCGGCAAGGGCACGGCGCGCGGTTATCTCTCGACGCTGCTGGACTACAACGTGGCCGACGGCGTGGCCGAGCGCATCCAGTGCCCGACGCTGGTGTGCGCTGCCGCCAACGACATGTTCTTCAAGGGCCAGCCCGAGGCGCTGTATGCGCACCTCACATGCCCGAAGACTTTTCTCGCGCTCGACGACACCCTGGGTGCCGGCGCGCATTGCCATGCGGGGGCGCAGCGCCTGGCGATGGCGCGCATCGGCGATTGGCTCGATGCGACGTTCGCGGCTTGAGGCTGGGCTCCCTCTCCCGCGAGCGGGAGAGGGGGCAAGACAGCATCAGCCCGCAGGCCGCGGCGTCTCCACCAGGTCGTCGTCGAGGTGCGGATCGGCCGGCTGCCCGCGCAGCTTGCGCACGGTGCGCTTGATCCAGTGCTCGATGTCGTCGATGTAGGTGAACACCGCCGGCACCACCAGGAGGCTCAGCACGGTGGAGGTGATCAGCCCGCCGATCACCGCCATCGCCATCGGCGAGCGGAAGCTCGAATCGGCGGCGCCGAAGCCCACGGCGATCGGCAGCATGCCGGCGCCCATGGCGAGCGTGGTCATGATGATGGGGCGCGCGCGCTTGTGGCAGGCGTCGCGCAGCGCGTCCCAGCGGCTCATGCCGTGGTCGCGGCGCGCCACGATGGCGTACTCCACCAGCAGGATCGAGTTCTTCGTCGCGATGCCCATCAGCATGATGAGCCCGATCAGCGACGGCATCGAGAGCGCCTTCTGCCCGATCAGGAGGCCCACGAAGGCGCCGCCCAGCGCGAGCGGCAGCGCGCACAGGATGGTCACCGGGTGCAGGAAGTCCTTGAACAGCAGCACCAGCACGATGTAGATGCACAGCACGCCCGTGAGCATCGCGAGGCCGAAGCTCGCGAAGAGCTCGGTCATCACCTCGGCGTCGCCCACCTCGGTCACCCGCACGCCGGGCGGCAGCTTCTGGATCGAGGGGAGCGCCATCACCGCGGTCTTCGCATCGCCCAGGCCCACGCTGGAGAGTTCGATCTCGAAGTTGACGTTGCGCGAGCGGTCGTAGCGGTCGATCACGGCCGGCCCGCCCTCCATGGTGAGCGAGGCCACCTGGTTGAGCATGACCGGGCCGCGCGCGCCGGGCACCGAGAGGCGCCCGAGCAGGTCGAGGTCCTTGCGCGCCGAGTCTTCCAGCTTCACCACGATCGGCACCTGCCGCTGCGCGAGGTTGAGCTTGGCGAGCGACTGGTCGTAGTCGCCCAGCGTGGCCACGCGCAGCGTCTCGGCGATGGCCGCACTGGTCACGCCCAGGTCGGCGGCGCGCGCGAAGTCGGGGCGCACGGCGATCTCGGGGCGGATCAGGCTCGCGGTGGAGGTGATGTTGCCCAGGCCCGCGATGGTGCGCAGGTCCTTCTCGACCGCGCTGGCCGCGGCGGCCAGCGCGACCGGGTCTTCGCCCGTGAGCGCCAGGATGTACTTCTCGCCCGAGCCGCCCAGGCCCACCGTGCTGCGCACGCCCGGCAGGGTTTCCAGGGCGGTGCGGATCTGGTTCTCGATCACCTGCTTGCGCGGCCGGTCGCCGCGCTCGTCCAGCTTGATGGTGAGCGTGGCCTTGCGCGTCTCGGGCGTGCCGAAGCTGGCGAACGGGTCGCCGCCCGCGCTGCCGCCGGCCACCGTGGTGTAGACGCTCTTCACATGCGCGATCTTCATCACGCGGTTGCGCGTTTCCTCGGCGGCTGCGGTGGTCTGCGCGAGCGTGGAGCCCGGCGCGAGCGACAGATACACCTGCGTCTGCGAGTTGTCGTCGGGCGGGATGAAGCCGGTCTTCAGGAGCGGAATCATCGCCAGCGAACCGAAGAAGAAGAGGGTGGCCAGCACCATCGTCTTGAAGCGGTTGTGCGTGCTCCACTCCACGGCGCGCATGTACCAGCGCAGCCAGCCGGGCTCCTTCTCTGCGCCGACGATGGGTTTGAGGATGTAGGCCGCCATCATCGGCGTGAGCACCCGCGCGACCACCAGCGAGGCGAACACCGCGAGCGAGGCCGTCCAGCCGAACTGCTTGAAGAACTTGCCGGCCACGCCGCTCATGAAAGCCGTCGGCAGGAACACCGCGATCAGCGTGAAGGTGGTGGCGATCACGGCCAGGCCGATTTCGTCGGCCGCCTCCATCGCCGCCTGGTAGGGGGTCTTGCCCATGCGCAGGTGCCGCACGATGTTCTCGACCTCCACGATCGCATCGTCCACCAATATCCCGACCACCAGCGAGAGCGCGAGCAGCGAGATCACGTTGACCGAGAAGCCCAGGAGGTACATGCCGATGAAGGCCGGAATCACCGACATCGGCAGCGCCACCGCCGAGACGAAGGTCGCGCGCCAGTCGCGGAGGAACAGCCACACCACGATCACCGCCAGGATGGCGCCTTCGTACAGGAGGTGCAGCGAGCCGTTGTATTCCTCTTCCACCGGATCGACGAAGTTGAAGGCTTCGGTCAGCTCGATGTCGGGGCGCTGCGCGCGCATGTCGCCCAGCGCCTTCTGCACCGCGCGGCCCACTTCCACTTCGCTGGCGCCGCGGCTGCGGGCCACTTCGAAGCCCACCACCGGCTTGCCGTTGAGCAGGGCCCCCGAGCGCGGCTCGGCGATGGTGTCGCTGATGCGCGCCACCTGATCGAGCCGCACGCGGCGGCCGTCGGACAGCACGATCTGGATGTCGTTCAACTGGTCGGCCGACTGCACGGTGGCGAGCGTGCGCACCGGCTGCTCGCTGCCGCCCAGGTCGAAGCGCCCGCCGGCGCTTTCCACCTGCACCTGGCGCAGCTGGCGCGAGATGTCGCCGGCCGAGGCGCCCAGCGCCTGCAGCTTGGCCGGGTCCAGGTCGATGTGCACCTGGCGCGTGACGCCGCCCACGCGGTTTACCGCGCCCACGCCGGGCAGCGCGAGCAGCTTCTTGGTGATGTCGTTGTCCACATACCAGCTGAGCGCCTCGGCGTCCATCTGCGAGGAGGAGATGGTGAAGGCCAGCACCGGCTGGCCCGCCAGGTCGAGCTTGGTGACCACCGGGTCGCGCACGTCGGCCGGCAGGTCGGCGCGCACGCGCTGCACCGCCGAGCGCACGTCGTCCACGGCTTCCTGCACGGGCTTCTCGAGGCGGAACTCCACGATCAGCGTGGCGGCGCCGTCCTGCACCTTGGTGGTGATGTGCTTCAGGCCCTGCACGGTGGCGATGGAGTTCTCGAGCTTGCGCGCGACGTCGGTCTCCAGCTGCGAAGGCGCGGCACCGGGCAGCAACGCCGAGACCGTGACGGTCGGCAGGTCGATGTCCGGAAAGTTCTGCACCTTCATCGCGTTGAACGACAGCAGCCCACCGAAGGTGAGCAGCACGAACAGCATCACCGCCGGAATCGGGTTGCGTATGGACCAGGCGGAAACGTTCATGGCGTGTCCTTGTTTGTCTTACTTGGCACCCGCGGCGGATGCCGCGGATTTCGCCGGGTCTGCGGCGGATGCCGCGGACTTCGCAGGCTGCGCTGCCGTTGCCGCCGCTGCCGGCGGCGTTGCCGCCACCACGCGCACCAGATCGCCGTCGTTCAGGAAGCCCGCACCCTGCACGACGACCTGCGCGCCCTCGGGCAGTGCGCTGGTGACCTCGATGCGGTCGTTCAGCCGGCGGCCGACCTGCACCTTCAGCTGTTGCACGCGGTTGTCCGGCTGCAGCACGAACACGTTGTTGAAGCCGTCGCGCGGAACGATGGAGGCCTGCGGCACGGTGGGCGCCGAGGTGCGGCCCAGCTCGAAGTCGCCGCGCGCGAACATGCCGGCCTTGACGCCCGTGTTCTGCAGCACCGTGGGCAGGTCGACGTAGACCAGCGCCGCGCGCGTCTGCGGATCGACCGTCGGCGCGATGCTGCGCACCTTGCCGCGCACCTGCGCGCCGCTCGCGCTGACCACGAAGGCGGGCGTGCCGACCGCGATGCGCGCGAGCTCGGCCGAGGTGACTTCGGCGCGCCATTCGAGGCGGCCCTGGCGGATCAGGCGAAAGAGCTCCGTGCCCGCCGCGACCACGCTGCCCACCGTGGCGGTGCGCGCGGAAATCACGCCGTCGTCCGGCGCCAGCACCTGCGTGTTGCGCCCGCGCACCTGCTGCGCGGCCAGCACCGCTTCGGCCGCCTCGACGCGCGCCTTGGCGGTCTGCTCGGTGGTCTGGTACTGGTTGATCTGCTGCTGGCTCAATGCGCCGGTGGCCTGCAGCGTGCGGGCGCGCGCGGCGTTGCCGGCGGCATCGGCGGCCGTGGCGCGGGCCTCGGCCAGCGAGGCGCGCGACTGCGCGATGTCGGCCTGCACCGTCTCGGGCGAGAACACGGCGAGCACTTGGCCCTTCTTGACCACGTCGCCCACGTTCACCCGCACCTCGGCGAGCTTCAGGCCGTTGGACTCGGAGCCGATCACCGCCTCCTGCCAGGCGGCCACGTTGCCGTTGGCTGCGAGCGTGACGGTCAGCTCGGTGGCTTCGGGCTTGGCGACGGTGACGGTGAGCGCGGGCTTGGGCGCAGGCGCGCCGTCCTTGGCTTTGCCTGCCGCGGCCTGCTCGGCGGGCGTGCCCGAGGGCTTGCGCACGAGCCACACGGCCGCAACGACGACGATGACGAGCGCCAGCAGCGCGATGACGAGGGTGGAACGCTTCATTGTTTTCATGGTGACGTCGCAACCGTAGAGGTCGAGGAAGAGGTCATGGACGAGGACGCTGGCGAGGACGAGGACGAGGACGCGGACGAGTCAGGCCGGTTCCAGCCGCCGCCCATCGAGCGGTACAGCGAAACCCAGGCTTCGGCGCGTTCGCGCTGCAGCGTGACGCGCGCGGTCTGCGCGGTGAAGAGCGTGCGGCGCGAGTCCTCCAGCTCGAACAGGCTCGCGAGACCGCTGCTGTAGCGCGCCTGCGTGGCGTCGAAGGAGGCCTGGTAGTTCTTCACCGCGCTGTCGGCGTCGGTGGTGCGGGCTTCGGTGGCGTCGAGGTTCACGAGCGCCTCTTCCACCTCGCGCACCGCCTGCCGCACGTTCGCGCGGTAGAGCGACACGGCCTCGGTGTAGCGCGCCTTGGCCGCATCGGTGTTGGCCTTGCGGGCGCCGCCATCGAGCAGCGGCACGGTGAGCGACACCGGCCCGACCGTCCAGGTGTCCAGCGACTCGCGAAAACCGCTGGTGCGGATCTGCATGCGGCCGATGGAGCCCGAAATGCTGAGCTTGGGATAGCGCTCGGCCTCGGCCGAGCCCACATCGGCGCTGGCCGAAGCCACGGCGAGTTCGGCGGCGTACACGTCGGGCCGCTGCGACAGCGCCTGCGCCGGCACGCTCTCGATGCCGCCCATCACCACCAGCGCGCGCTGCGTGTGCGAGACGGCGAGCTTCTGCGCGAGCGTGGGTTCGTCGATGCCGCTGAGCGCCACCAGCGCCTTGCGCTGTATCGCGCACTGGGCGCGCTGTTGCGTGAGGCGCCCCGAGGCATCGGAGGCGCTGGCGCGGGCGAGCGCCGCATCGGCCGGCGCGGTGAAGCCGGCGCGCGCCGACAGGTCGGTGAGCCGCGCGGTCTCGCTGCGCGACTTGGCATCGGACTCGGACACGCGCAACTGCTGACGGCAGGCGCGCTCGGCGAAATAGGCGTTGGCGGTTTCGGCCGCGACGGCCACGCGCGCGTCGTGCCATTTGGCGGTGGCGCTATCGAGCTTTTGCTGGGCTGAATCGCGGTCGGCGCGCAGGCGCCCGAAGAGATCGATCTCCCACTTGGATTGCAGGCCGGCCTGCAGCGTGGTGAGCGGCGCGGTGGCTGCCGCCGCGGCGCTGCTGCTGCTGCTGCTGCTCGATGACGACGAGCCCGTGCCGCCGCCGCTGAAGGACGAGCCCGAGACACCGCGGCTCGCCGTGCCCGTGCCGTCCAGGCTGGGCAGCAGCGCCGCGCCGGCCTGCACGCGCGTGGAGCGCGCCTCGGCCACGCGCGCCGCGGCGCTCGCAAGGTTGGGGCTGGCGGTTTCGGCCGCGGCGATCAGCTCGACCAGCAGCGGATCGTCCAGCTGGCGCCACCAGTCGGCCAGCGAGGCGAGCGAGCCGCCGTGGGGCAGGGGCGCATTCCATTGCGCGGGGAACGGCGCCTGGACGCTGGCCGGCGGGCGCATCAGGCCGCAGCCCGCGAGGCCCACGCTCAGCGGGATGCAAAGGGAGGCAATCAGTCGCAGTTGTCTCATGGCTTCTTTCTCGCGGCGCGTGCGGGGGAGGGCGCAGGCGCGGTTGCGGCTTTCTCGTCGGCGGCCGCGGCCTGCCGGCGCGTGGCTTCGGCCTGCACCAGCGCCAGCGCGTAGACGGTGAGGCGGTCGGCCCAGGTGTCGATGCTGCGCGGCGTGCGCAGGAGCGACGGGCGCACGGCCTCGATGAAATCCTGGTTCACGTAGAGCTGCATCGACAGCCCCGTGATCGCGAAGGTCAGGCGGTGGATGTCGTCGTCGGCGCGCTCGAGCTTCAGGTGCCGGCACAGCAACTCGGCAATGGCGCGGTGCGGGCCCTTGATGTCGCGTTCGATTTCCTTAGCCCACTGGCTGGTCGGCTCCAGCATCTCGCGCATGTGCAGCTGGATGCACTGGCGCACGATCTCGCCCTGTTTCAGCGGCTGGATCACCGAGGTGAAGCAGATGCGCAGCGCCGCTTCGAGTGTGAGCCCGGGCGTGCTGAAGATCGCCACCAGGTCGTCGGAGTCGCCGCCCATCGGCTCGGTGAAGCAGGCGCCGTACAGGCCGTTCTTGTCGCTGAAGTAGTAGCTGATGGCCGAGATGTTGACCCCGGCCTCGCGGGCGATCTCGCGCGTGGAGGTCTTGGCGAAGCCCTTCTGCGCGAAGAGCCTGAGCGCCGTGTGCAGGAGGCGGTGGCGCGCCTCGGCGCCATCCGCGCGGGACGAGCGGGAGGCGTTTGGCTTAGCGGGAACTTGGTGGGAGTTCATGTGGCCACATTGAAACTGAAGTGGCCGGATAAATCAATCGTTTGATTGAAGTAGAGCTCAGATCCTCTTCATATGGGGCGTTCTATGGCTCTATACATAGGGCTTACTGGTTCGTTCGCCTGTAGACTCTTTTGCAACCAAATCTTTGGAAGAAAACATGAGCGATTTGCAGGTCGATCAAGGGCATCGTGTTCTAAGTGATTTAATTAATGCATTTGGGAAGTTGTCTCTCGCAAATGCAAATGAGGCCGAAACCAGATTTAAGGTAATCGATGGTATTTTGGAAAAAGTCCTTGGATGGCAAAAAGATGACATATCGGTTGAACCGGCCTGCACTGAGCAGGGGCACACGGATTATGCAGATTATTTGGTAAAAACGGCCACTACCAGCATTATTGTTGAAGCGAAGCGCGCAGGAGCAGCTTTCACTCTTCCGAATAAGCTTAAATCTGGAAAGCTTGGTGGTTTTTTGTCGATCGGGGAGATTGGAGAGGCTGTTGCGCAGGCAAGATTTTATTGCCAAAAAAAATCGGCACAATTTGCAGTGGTAACTAATGGGGATGCTTGGATAGTTTTTCCTGCTGTACGAACGGATGGCATTGAGTTTGAAGAAACCCAAGCTCGAATTTTTCGAAGTCTTGAGGATATAAATAGTCGATTCGTTGAATTTTGGGAATTACTTTCTAGGCAGCGAGTTATCGAGGGCAATCTTGAGAAAGAGCTTTTGCAAAAAGATGGAGATACAACCATTCGACGTGCACTTTCTCTGCTGCGTGATCCAAATATCAGGTTGGCAAGAAATACATTGTTTGCGCACCTGAATCCTGCAGTTGAAAAAGTTTTAACTGACGAGGGGTTGCTGGGTGATGCAGATGCTTTGAGTTTTTGCTATGTTAGAAATACAGAAAGAACAGGATTTGATAGCCGACTGAAGATGTATCTTTCAGATCCAAAGCCTCAACTTGGGATTGCTTCAACTCGAGTTAAAACTTCAAAAAAGGCATTTGATTATTTCGATCAAAAAATTAATTCAGCCAGACCCGCGCAGTCAAAATTTTTCCTGATTCTTGGACAAGTCGGCGCGGGAAAATCGACGTTCCTTGCGTATACACGCATGGTATCTGCGCGCGATCTTATTGACGCGTCAATCGCTTGGTTGTACATCGATTTCAAGAAGGCGACACAATACGATGTTCCGAGAGAGTTCATTTATTCTCAACTGCTTTCTTTGATCGAAGAGGATAAGCAATTTGATTTAGGGGACTGGGAGAAAACTATAAGCCCGGCCTATCAGGCGGAAATTGATAATTTGGGGCGAGGCCCGTTATATTTGCTGAAAAAGGCGGATGCTGCTGCGTTTGAAAGAGAAGTTGCAGCGGTAATAATGAAAGAGCGAACTGCCGTCGTTCCATATGTAGATCGCATAATTTCTCATGTTGCGGCAACTCGCCCAATTTTTATTGCTATTGATAATGTGGATCAAATTGAGGATGACAAGCGGCAAAGCGAAATTTTTGCGGAGGCACAGGCATTTTCTCAAAAGCATCAAGTAAATATAATAATTTCTCTTCGAGATACGACATTTCGCAAATACCGATCCGCGCCAACATTTAACGCGTTCGAAGTGGATGCTATATATATTGATCCGCCCAGTGTTGTCCCTGTTTTAGCCCGTCGATTCACATTTGCTCGAAAAATGCTGGAAGGGCAGAAGGCAGATCTTTTATTGGAAAGCGGAATTCGTTTCAAAGCAGATGATATCGGGGCTTTTTTTGAGATTGCCGCCCATTCGTTGCTTTCGATTGAAGGCGCCGAGCTAATAGATACGTTGGCAGGCGGAAATATTCGTCGTGGCCTTACGTTGGCGCGAGAATTTCTGGCGAGCGGGCACGTGACTGCTGACGTCGCGCTTCAAAAATATTTGACCGATCAGAATTGGAAATTTCCTATTCACGAAATATTTAAAGGCGCTGTGCTTGGAGGGCGTAAGTTTTATAGGGAAGAAGACTCGCTTTTGCCAAACATGTTTTGTGCCAAACTCGGCATCCCAACACTTCAGTTATTGCGCTTGATTCTCGCCGATTACTTAGTCCACATGGCGCAATCTTCTAATTTTGAGGGTGCCATTGTTGAAGAAGTTCAGGCAACTCTTCATCAAGTGGGGATTGCGCAGAGAGAGGTTGACTTGGTTTTAAAAAGTCTATTGGAAAGTTCTATATTAAGAACTGTTGATGGAGCTCCTGTATCTCAGCAGTCGAGATTGGTTCCTACAAGGTTGGCTGGGTATTTAGTTCAGGATTTGATGGGTAGATTTAATTACGCTGAAATGTGCACATTAGATGCCCATATATATGACGAAGACCTGTGGAATGGCATAAGAAAACTCACTAATAAGATTCAATTCGAAGAGAATTTCATTTCTAAAATTAGAATTAGAATTGAACGTGTAAAGCTATTTTTTGATCACTTGGAGGTGGTGGAGGAAAAATGGGTTGTCGAGGCTAGGCGTCGAAATCTAGGGCAGGGCTGGCTGGACGCGCCAATTCGCAATAGGATTCGACCGCTGCTAGACAAGGATTGCGAGCGCGCGCTGGAGTCGGCCCAGAATAATTACGCAAAGAAGAAGAACGGAAATTGAGCTCGGTTCCTGTGCTTCCCCTCGATGCCGAAGGCATCCTCGCGCTGGCCGCGCGCTCGATGTTCCATCTGTTCTCCAGCATCAGCCAGGGCATGTTCCTGGTGGACAGCAGCGGGCGCATCGTGTGGGTCAATGAAGGCTACCGGCGCTTCCTGCCGGCGCTGGGTTTCTCGTCCATCGACCAGTTCCAGGGCCACATGGTCGAGGACGTGATTCCCAACACGCAGATGCGCCGCGTGCTCGAGACCGGCGAGCCGATCCTGGTGGACCTGCTCACGAACAAGGCGGGGACCTTCGTGGTCAGCCGCATTCCGCTGCGCGACGAACGGGAGGGCGGTGCGGGCGATGTGATCGGCGCCATCGGCATCGTGCTGTTCGACCAGCCCGAGACCACGCTGCAGCCGCTCATCAGCAAGTTCGCGCTGCTGCAGCGCGACCTGGACGACGCGCGGCGCGAACTCGCGAGCCAGCGCAACAACCCGCTGTACCAGCACGCGCCCGACGGGCAGCGGCGCTCCAAGTACACCTTCGCGAGCTTCATCGGCAGCAGCCCCGCAGCGGTGGAGGTCAAGCGCCATGCGCGTCGCGCGGCGCAGTCCACCAGCCCGGTGTTGCTGCTGGGCGAAACCGGCACCGGCAAGGAGCTGCTCGCGCACGCCATTCACGCATCGTCGGCGCGCGCCAAGGGCATGTTCGTCAGCGTCAACATCGCGGCCGTGCCCGACACGCTGCTCGAAGCCGAGTTCTTCGGCTTTGCACCCGGTGCCTTCACCGGCGCCGACAGGCGAGGGCGCGAAGGCAAGTTCAAGCTGGCCGATGGCGGCAGCCTTTTCCTCGATGAGATCGGCGACATGCCGCTCGGCCTGCAGGCCAAGTTGCTGCGCGCATTGCAGGAGGGAGAGATCGAACCGCTCGGCTCCAACAAGCTCGTGCCTTTCGACGCACGCGTGATCGCCGCCACCTCGCGCGACCTGCCCGAGCTGGTGCGGCGCGGCCTGTTCCGGGAAGACCTCTACTACCGCCTCAACGTGCTGCCATTGCGCGTGCCGCCGTTGCGCGAACGGCGCAGCGACATTCCCGCGCTGGTCGAAGCGCTCGGCGAAGACATGGCGCTGCGCAGCGGCGAAGCGCCGCCCGAGCTCACCCCCGATGCACTCGCACTGCTCGCGGGCCAGCACTGGCGCGGCAACATCCGCGAGCTGCGCAACGTGCTGGAGCAGGTGACGATGCGCAGCGATTCGCAACGCATCGATGCCGTGCAGCTCGAGCGCATCCTGCGCGAAGCGGGGCTGGAGCAGATCGAGCTGCCCGACCTGTCGCATGCGGGCGGCGATGAAGAAGCCGCGCTGCTGCGGCCGCTCGCGCAACAGGTCGCCGAGCTGGAGCGCAAGGCCATCGCAGCGGCGATGGCTTCCACAGGCGGCAACAAGCTCGCGACGTCGCGGCTGCTCGGCATTTCGCGCGCAACCTTGTACGAGCGCATGACGAACCAGGAGCGATGAGCTCCGATCGACAACCACCATGAGGAAGGGGATTCGATGAAGGGTCTGTTCGCGAAGTTGAAAGATGCGCTGGTGAAGCCCGCGGCGCCGATAGAGCAACCGGATGCAATCCCGCAGGAGGGGATGCTGGTCAACGCCTATTGCACCTGCGCCGAGGTTCCTGAACTTCAATTCGCGCACACGATCGTGGCGCGCCGCGATCTCTCCGATCCCGAGCTCGCCACGCATCTCGAAGGCTTCGTCGGCTATGTGCTGAGCGGGGGCAACGGCGAGATGACGCGCAACCGCTATCACGTGATGCGGCACATCCAGCGGGTGCGGCAGCACCTGAGCCTCGTCGTCGAGGACGCGCAGCTCGATGCGTTCGCCGACTGGGCCGTGCAGGCCAACGCGATCCTGTTCATGCGCGATGGCGGCATCCGCGATCCCCACGGCGTGGTCCTGCTGTCCGCGGGCGGCGAGGAGGGCGATGCGCGCACCGCGATTCCCTATCCACCGCAGGCATGGGAGAGAAAGGCGCGCACGGAAGCGCTTCTCTCAGGGAAACAGATGCCGCCGCCCCAACACCTGCCGCCGCTCATCTCGGAGCCCGAGCTGCGGTTGCGCACCACGCAGGAGATCGCGGGCAGGGCGTTCGCGCTGCTGGCCATGGCGGTCCGCGCCGAGTCGGTGGCCGCCAAGGACCCGCTCTCCGCCGAATCGCTGTTCGAAAGCCTGCCGTCCGCGCGGACTCACCTGACGCCGAAGGAGCAGGCCTTTCTGCTGCAGGAGGCACCATCGGAATCGGAGGTCGCGCAGTTCGCCTGGCGCTACGAATGCGTGTTCCTCCTGGAATGGGCCATGGGCCTGGTGGACGCGCTGCCGTTTCCCTCGGCCATCTGCGACGTGCCGTTGACGACCCGCCGCCTGCTGGACGCGCGCGACGAGCAAGGCCTGATGCGCGCGATGCGGATGCGGACGGACAGCGAGATCCTCGATGCGCTCGACCTGCACTACCGGCTCCACTGGCTCACGCGCCAGGCCGAGCTCAAGGAACAGGCCGTGCCGGCGGGGCTCGATGCCGGCGTGATCCTGGAGCGCCACCGGGTGCTGAACTGGCTGGTCCGATTCGAGAACAAGGAATGGGATGACGTCGATACGCCGACCTGACTGCGCCATGAGGGCCGCACCATGAGCGTCCGAGCCCTGCGCTCCACCTTCGGCCCCAACTGCCACTGGTGCGGCCTTCCCATGGACTTCGACGAGCCGCACGGCCGGCCCGAGTCCGCGACCATCGAGCACCTCGTCGACTCGACGTTGGGCGGTGTGCGCAATCAGAAGCACCGGCGCCTCGCCCACGCCATCTGCAACCACACGCGCAACGAATTCCGCATGCAGGCCGAGCGCGAATTCCAGCGCTGGATCGCGGTGCGCCAGGCTTCTGGGAAACCCTGACTGATAAAAAGACAGTTGCCTGAAATTCAGACGCGGCAAGTGTTCTGAAATCAGGCGCCAGGGGCTTCTTCCCAATGAAGAAACCTTTGTTATCAACGACTTGGTCGCGTGGCACGAACTGTGCAATATTCAGTCACCACTTTCAGGAGACATAACGATGATCCGTCGCCACCTCGTCGCGCTGGCCGCGCTTTCCGCTTGCGCCGCCGCCGCACCCGCCTGGGCCCAGTCCAACGAAATCCGCATCGCCCACATCTACAGCAAGACCGGCGCGCTGGAGGCCTACGGCAAGCAGACGCAGACCGGCTTCATGATGGGCCTGGACTACGCCACCGGCGGCACGATGGAGGTCAACGGCAAGAAGCTCGTGGTCATCGAGAAGGACGACCAGGGCAAGCCGGACCTTGGCAAATCGCTGTTGGCCGCCGCGTACTCGGATGACAAGGCCGCGCTGGCCGTCGGCCCGACCGCTTCGGGCGTCGCGCTCGCGATGCTGCCGGTGGCCGAGGAATACAAGAAGATCCTGCTGGTCGAGCCCGCCGTGGCCGACTCGATCACCGGCGACAAGTGGAACAAGTACATCTTCCGCACCGGCCGCAATTCGAGCCAGGACGCGATCTCCAACGCGGTCGCGGTCGACAAGGCCGGCGTCACCGTCGCCACGCTCGCGCAGGACAACGCCTTCGGCCGCGACGGCGTGAAGGCCTTCGGCGCCGCGCTCAAGAAGGCGAAGCTGGTGCACGAGGAGTACCTGCCGCCCGCGACCACCGACTTCACCGCCGGCGCGCAACGCCTGATCGACAAGCTGAAGGACCAGCCGGGCCGCAAGATCATCTGGATCGTCTGGGCCGGCGCGGGCAATCCGTTCAAGATCGTCGACCTGGACCTCAAGCGCTACAACATCGAGATCGCCACCGGCGGCAACATCCTGCCGGCCATGGCCGCGTACAAGGCGCTGCCGGGCATGGAGGGCGCGGCGTACTACTACTTCGGCATCCCGAAGAACCCGGTGAACGAGGCGATGGTCTCGGCGCACTACAAGCAGTTCAAGACGCCGCCGGACTTCTTCACGGCCGGCGGCTTCTCGGCCGCGATGGCGGTGGTGACGGCGCTGAAGAAGACCAACGGCGACACCAACACCAACAAGCTCATCAGCACCATGGAAGGCATGAGCTTCGACACGCCCAAGGGCAAGATGACCTTCCGCAAGGAAGACCACCAGGCGATGCAGTCGATGTACCACTTCAAGATCAAGGTGGACCCGGCGTTCGCCTGGGGCGTGCCTGAGCTAGTCCACGAGATCAAGCCTGAAGAGATGGACATCCCGATCAAGAACAAGCGCTGATCGACACGGCGCCGATCGCCCCCTGACCGCGCGGCGCGCAAGAAGCGCCGCTCCCATTTCGCCCCGGATGGCCGCCGGGCGAAGCGCCAGCCTGCGTGCGCGCAAGCCGGTGCGTTTCCACGGCCGATTCGTCAGTCTGCAAGCAAGCGTTCGATACCCACAACACAAGGAGACAGCGATGCAAGCGATGAGAAGGAACTGGAAGGGACTGGCCGCGGCAGCGGCAATGACGGTGGCGGCGCATGCCGCGGTGGCGGCGGTGCCGCTGCCTGCGCTCAACGCCAATCCGGCGGAGGTGAGCGTCTCGGGCCTGTCGGCCGGCGGCTTCATGGCGGTGCAACTGCACGTGGCCTATTCGGCCACCTTCAAGCGCGGCGCCGGCATCGTGGCCGGCGGTCCGTACTACTGCGCCGAAGGCTCGGTGCTCAATGCCACGGGGCGCTGCATGACGCACAGCACCGCCATCCCGGTGTCCACGCTCGTGAGCACCACCAACAGCTGGGCCGCGAGCGGCGCGATCGACCCGGTCTCCAACATGACGGGCTCCAAGGTCTACATGTTCTCCGGCACCTCGGACAACACCGTCAAGCAGGCGGTGATGAACGACCTGAAGACCTACTACCAGAGCTTCGTGCCCGCGGCCAACACGGTCTACAAGAACAACCTGGGCGCGGGCCACGCGATGGTCACCGACGACTACGGCGCGGCCTGCAGCACCACCGCCACGCCCTACATCAACAACTGCGGCTTCGATCTGGCGGGCGAGATCCTCGCGCACCTGTACGGCCCGCTGAATGCGCGCAACAACGGCACGCTGGGCGGCACCTTCACCGAGTTCAACCAGGGCGAATTCGCCGGCGGTTCCGGCATGGCGGCCACCGGCTGGCTCTACACGCCCGCGGCCTGCGCGGCCGGCAGCGGCAACAGCTGCCGCGTGCACCTGGTGCTGCACGGCTGCAAGCAGAACTACACGGACGTCGGCGACCAGTACGTGAAGAAGACGGGCTACAACCGCTGGGCCGACACCAACAACATCATTCTTCTCTACCCGCAGACCAGCACCGCCGCGACCAACAGCTGCTGGGACTGGTGGGGCTACGGCAGCGTTAACTACGCCAAGAAGTCCGGCCCGCAAATGGCGGCGCTGAAGGCCATGGTCGACCGCGTCAGCGGCTCGGGCGGCGGCTCGTCGCTGCCGGCACCGACCGGCGTGGGCACCTCGGGCGCGACCAGCAGCAGCATGGTGATCGGCTGGGCGGGCGTCACTGGTGCGAGCGGCTACAACGTGTACCGCGGCGGCAGCAAGGTCAACGCCGCGCCGGTCGCCGGCACCAACTACACCGACACGGGCCTGGCCGCCTCCACCACCTACAGCTGGACGGTCGCGGCGCTGGACGCGGGCAGCGCGGAGGGCGCGATGTCGACGGCGGCGACGGGCACCACCACCTCGGGCGGCACCGGCGGCACCTGCTACACCGCGAGCAACTATGCGCACACGATGGCCGGGCGCGCCTATGCGTTGTGGGGCCTGACGTATGCCTACGGCTCGGCGCAGGCCATGGGCCTGTGGAACATCTACGTCACCACCACGCTGAAGCAGACCGGCCCGAACTACTACGTGATCGGCACCTGTTGAGGCCGATCGAGATCGACACTTTTTTCTTTTCGCAATGACCAACGATGCTTGAGACCCGAGACCTGACCATCCGCTTCGGGGGACACGTGGCCGTCAACAGCGTGAGCTGCGCTTTTGCGCCGGGCACGCTAACGGCCATCGTCGGCCCCAACGGGGCGGGCAAGACCACCTATTTCAACCTGATCTCGGGGCAGCTCAAGGCGAGCGCCGGCACGGTGTCGCTCGACGGGCAATCGCTCTCGGGCCTCGCGCCGTCCGCGCGCACGCACGCGGGGCTGGGGCGGGCCTTCCAGCTCACCAACCTCTTTCCCAACCTCACGGTGCTGGAGAACGTGCGCCTGGCGGTGCAGGCCACGCGCGAGGGGGCGCACCGGCGGGGCCTGAATCTCTGGAGCATCTGGAGCGACCACAAGGCGCTGACCGAACGCGCGGACCAGATCCTCGCGGACGTGGCGCTGAAGTCGCGCGAGCACGCGACGGTCGCGAGCCTGCCGCACGGCGACCAGCGCAAGCTCGAGGTGGCGCTGTTGATGGCGCTGGAGCCCAAGGTCTTCATGTTCGACGAACCCACGGCCGGCATGAACGCGGCCGAGGCGCCGGTCATCCTCGATCTGATCCGCAAGTTGAAGCAGGACAAGACCAAGACCATCCTCCTGGTCGAACACAAGATGGACGTGGTGCGCGAGCTCGCGGACCGCATCATCGTGCTGCACAACGGCACGCTGGTGGCCGATGGCGAACCGGCCGAGGTGATCGCCTCGCCGGTGGTGCAGGAAGCCTACCTGGGCATCGCGAAGGAGGCTGCATGAGCTCGAATCTCTTGACGCTCGAAGGCGTTCAGACGCACATCGGGGCGTACCACATCCTGCACGGCGTGGACCTCGCCGTGCCCAAGGGTCAACTCACCATGCTGCTGGGCCGCAACGGCGCGGGCAAGACGACGACGCTGCGAACCATCATGGGCCTGTGGCACGCCTCCGAGGGCCGGGTGCGTTTCGCCGACAAGGACATCACAGCGCTGCAGACGCCCCAGATCGCGGGCCTGGGCATCGCCTACGTGCCCGAGAACATGGGCATCTTCTCCGACCTCACCGTGAAGGAGAACATGTTGCTCGCGGCACGCGGCGCCAAGAACGCCGCGCAGATCGACGACACGCGCCTGAAGTGGATCTTCAAGCTCTTCCCCGCAGTGGAGAAGTTCTGGAACCATCCGGCCGGCAAGCTCTCGGGCGGGCAGAAGCAGATGCTGGCCGTCTCGCGCGCCATCGTGGAGCCGCGCGAACTGCTCCTGATCGACGAGCCGAGCAAGGGCCTCGCGCCCGTGATGATCAACAACATGATCGACGCTTTCGCCGAACTCAAGCGAAGCGGCGTGACGATCCTGCTGGTGGAGCAGAACATCAACTTCGCCCAGCGCCTGGGCGACAACGTCGCGGTGATGGACAACGGCCGCGTGGTGCACAGCGGCTCGATGGCGGCGTTCTCCGCCGATGCGCAACTGCAGCAATCGCTGCTCGGACTGGCCTTATGAAACTCGACTTCGACTGGAAGCCGCTGCTTCTGGCCCCCATCCTCGCGCTCGTCGCGCTGCCGCTCACGGGCTCCTTCTCTACCTGGCTCACGCTCACCGTGGCGGGCCTTGCGATGGGCATGATCATCTTCATCATCGCCTCGGGCCTCACGCTGGTGTTCGGCCTCATGGACGTGCTGAACTTCGGCCACGGCGTGTTCATCGCGCTGGGCGCCTTCGTGGCGAGCAGCGTGCTGGGCCTCATGGGCGACTGGACCGGCTCGCAGGAACTGTGGCGCAACCTGGTTGCGGTATTCCCCGCGATGCTGGTCGCGATGGCCGTCGCGGGCGCGGTCGGCTTTGCGTTCGAGCGCTTCATCGTGCGGCCCGTCTACGGCCAGCATCTGAAGCAGATCCTCATCACGATGGGCGGCATGATCATCGGCGAGGAGCTCATCAAGGTGATCTGGGGCCCGGCTCAGGTGCCGCTGCCCTTGCCCGAGGCACTGCGCGGATCGCTGCTGATTGGCGATGCGGCGATCAGCAAGTACCGGCTGCTCGCGGTGGCCGTGGGCATCGTGGTGTTCGGCGTTCTCGCATGGACGCTCGGCCGCACCAAGATCGGCCTCCTGATCCGCGCCGGCGTGCAGGACCGCGAGATGGTCGAGTCGCTCGGCTACCGCATCGGCCGGCTCTTCGTCGGCGTGTTCGTGGTGGGCAGCGCGCTCGCGGGGCTGGGCGGCGTGATGTGGGGGCTGTTCCAGCAGAACCTCGTGCCGCAGATGGGCGCGCAGGTCAACGTGCTGATCTTCATCGTCATCATCATCGGCGGGCTCGGCTCGACGGGCGGGGCGCTCATCGGCGCGCTGCTCGTGGGGCTCATGACCAACTACATCGGCTTCCTGCTGCCCACGGTCACGCAGTTCGCGAGCATCTTCCTGATGGTGGCGGTGCTGCTGTGGCGGCCGCAGGGCGTGTATCCCGTTGCGAACCGTTGAGGAAGAAGACACCATGTTCCTCAAAAGACTTCTCTCCAACGACATGCCGCGCAGCCGCCTGCTGGCGCTGCTGCTCGTGGCGCTGTTCATCGCGCTGGCGTTCGCGCCGTTCATCTTTCCGGGCGTGAAGGCGCTCAGCGTTGCGGCCAAGATCCTGGTGTTCGTGGTGCTGGTCGCAAGCTTCGACCTGCTGCTGGGCTACACCGGCATCGTGAGCTTCGCGCACACGATGTTCTTCGGCATCGGCGCCTACGGCATCGCCATCTCGGCCTCGCGGCTCGGTCCCAACTGGGGCGCGGTGCTCGTGGGGCTTGGCGCGTCGCTCGCGATCTCGCTGGTGCTCTCGTTCGCCATCGGGCTCTTTTCGCTGCGGGTGCGCGCGATCTTCTTCGCGATGATCACGCTGGCCGTGGCCTCGGCGTTCCAGACGCTGGCCTCGCAGCTGTCGGACTTCACCGGCGGCGAAGACGGCCTCACGTTCAAGCTGCCCGAGCTGATCTCGCCGAGCTTCGAGTTTGCCGAGGAGCCCTTCCTCGGCGTCTCGCTCGACGGCCGGCTGCTCTGCTACTACCTCTTGTTCGTCGCGGCGGTGGTGCTGGTGCTCGCGCTGCTGCGCATCGTGAATTCGCCGTTCGGCCGCGTGCTGCAGGCGATCCGCGAGAACGAGTTCCGTGCCGAGGCCATCGGCTACCGCGTGGTGGTGTACCGCACGACGGCTGCGGTGCTGTCGGCGCTGTTCGCCACGCTGGCCGGCGCGATGCTCGCGATCTGGCTGCGCTACAACGGACCGGACACATCGTTGAGCTTCGAGATCATGATCGACGTGCTGCTGATCGTGGTGATCGGCGGCATGGGCACCATCTACGGCGCTGCCATCGGCGCGGTGCTGTTCGTGGTGGCACAGAGCTATCTGCAGGACCTGCTTCGACTGGGCAGCGAAGCCGCGAACGGCCTGCCGTGGCTCGCGGCGCTGCTGTCGCCCGACCGCTGGCTTCTGTGGCTGGGCGTGCTGTTCGTGCTCTCGGTGTATTACTTTCCGACCGGCATCGTCGGCAAGCTGCGGGCGAGGGCGGCACGATGAGCGCGCCCCTCATTCCCACATCGCATTACGCGGAACTTGTCGGCCGCGAGATCCACTGGCTCGAATGGGGCGCACCCGATGCGCCGGTGGTCATCGCCTGGCACGGGCTCGCGCGCACCGGCAGGGACATGGACGAGCTCGCGCAGCACTTCGCCGAGCGCGGCTTTCGCGTGATCTGCCCCGACACCATCGGCCGGGGCCTCAGCCAATGGAGCCCGCTGCCCGACGAGGAGTACCAGCTGTCTTTCTACGCGCGGCTGGCCAACGCGCTGTGCGACGAACTGCGTCTGGGCCGCGTGCACTGGGTGGGCACCTCGATGGGCGGCGCGATCGGCATGGTCTGCGCCTCGGGCCTGTTCGAGCCGCGCATGAAGGCGCGCATCGCGAGCCTGACGCTCAACGACAACGCGCCGCAGCTCGCGCAGGCGGCCATCGAGCGCATCCGCGCCTATGCGGGGCAGCCGCCTTCGTTCGACACGGTGGCCGAGCTCGAAGCTTTTTTCCGCACCGTCTACAAGCCCTACGGCTGGCTGAGCGACGCGCAATGGCGGCGCCTGACCGAAAGCTCCACGCGCCGCCTGCCCGACGGCCGCGTGACGCCGCATTACGACCCGGCCATGGTCCAGCAGTTCAGCGCGCACGACAACGATTACCTCATCTGGCCGCACTACGACGCGATCGAGGTGCCGGTGCTGTGCCTGCGCGGCGCCGACTCGGACCTGGTGCTGCCCGAGGTGGTCCAGGAGATGCGGCATCGCGGACCGGGCGCCCAGGGGCGGCTGCAGGTCATCGAAATCCAGGGGTGCGGCCACGCGCCCGCGCTGAACGTGCCCGAACAACTGGCGCCCATCGAGGGGTTTATCCGCGCCGCCGGTCGCTGAACGCGCGGCGGCATCACAATCGCCGCGGCTTCAACCACTACAAGGCTCACCTCACCATGGCGCTCTCGATGTACGACATTTCGGTCCCGGTCTTCACCCGCGGACTCGGCCAGCTCATCCACCTGTTCGACAAGAGCCTGGCGCACGCCAAGGCCAACGGCATCGACACCGCCACCCTGGTCGATGCGCGCCTCGCGCCCGACATGCTCACGCTGGCCGGCCAGGTGCAGCGCGCGAGCGATGCTTGCAAGCTCGGCGCGGCGCGCATCGCGGGCATCTCGGCACCGAGTTTTCCCGACGAGGAAAAGACCTGGGACGACCTCGTGGCCCGCATCCACAAGACGCAGGACTTTCTCGCCACCGTGGACCGCGCGCTCATCGACGGCCAGGAGGAGCGCCCCGTGACCATCAAGACCCGCGAGGGCGAGGCCACCTTCACCGCGCAGCGCTACCTGCTGCAGTTCGCGCTGCCCAACTTCTTCTTCCACGTGACCACCGCCTACGACGTGCTGCGCCACAGCGGCATGCCGATCGGCAAGCTGGACTACCTCGGCAAGTTCTGAACGCCGTTCGTCACGGCTTCGCGACAAACTTCAAATTGCCGTGACACATGCGCGCCAACCCGGCGCGCGCCCAACAATCGCGCCAGACCGCTGTCGGTCTGACACGAACGGGGTTGCGATCATGGGCAAGTTGCTGTCGAGAAGGGCGTTTTCAGGACTCGGTGCGGGCGTGGCCGCGGCCGCCTGCTGGCCGATGCAGGGTGCGCTCGCCGCATCGCCGGGCCTCAAGGACTACGGCCGCGCGCCCGAGTTCGCGGGCATCGAGAAGTGGCTCAACTCGGGGCCGCTCACGATGCAGGGCCTCGCGGGCAAGGTGGTGCTCGTCGACTTCTGGACCTACACCTGCATCAACTGCATCCGCACGCTGCCGCACGTGGTGCGCTGGTACGAGACCTACAAGGACCAGGGCTTCGTCGTCGTGGGCGTGCACTCGCCGGAGTTCGCCTACGAGCGGTCGACGCGCAACGTGCAGGACGCGATCGAGCGCTTCAACATCCGCTACCCGGTGGCGCAGGACAACGGCTTCACCACCTGGAAGGCCTACAACAACCAGTACTGGCCGGCGTTCTATCTCGTCGACGCCAAGGGGCAGGTGATGCGCCAGCATTTCGGCGAAGGCGAGTACGCCGAGATGGAGGCGGCGATCCAGGCGCTGCTGGCCCGCAAGGCCACGGGCTGAGCTACCTGGTCGGCCAGCCCGCGAGATTGCGCTCGGCAATGTTCGCGAGCGCGGTGATCCAAGCGGGGCTGTCGTTCAGGCACGGGATGTAGTTGAACGCCTGGCCGCCCGCATGCAGGAAGGCCTCGCGGCCTTCCATGGCGATCTCTTCGAGCGTCTCCAGGCAGTCGGCCGGGAAGCCCGGGCACACCACATCGACCCGCTTGACGCCCTTCGCGCCGAGTTCGCGCAGCGTCGGCTCGGTGTAGGGCTCGAGCCATTTGGCGCGGCCGAAGCGCGACTGGAAGGTGACGCGGTACTGCGCATCGGAAAGGCCGAGCCGCGCCACGAGCAGGCGGGCGGTTTCGAGGCACTGCGCCTGGTACGGATCGCCCAGCGCGATGTTGCGCGCGGGGATGCCGTGGAAGCTCATCAGCAGCACCTCGCCGCGGCCTTCGCTCTTCCAGTGGCGCTCGATGCCCTGCGCGAGCGCGTCGATGTAGGCGGGGTCGTCGTGGTACTGGTTGACGAAGCGGAACTCGGGAATGCGGCGTTGCTTCCGGCTCCAGTCGTTCACCGCATCGATCACGCTCGCGGTGGTGGTGGCCGAGTACTGCGGATAGGCCTGCAGCACCAGCACGCGCGTGGCGCCTTCGGCCTGCAGCGCATCCAGGCGCGAGGCGATCGACGGCTTGGCGTAGCGCATCGCGTCGCGCACCGTCACGCGGTGGCCGCGTTCGCCGAGCCAGCCGGCCAGGAGCTTCGCCTGCTTCTCGGTCCACACCTTCAGCGGCGAGCCCTCGGTCATCCAGATGCTCGCGTACTTGGCGGCCGACTTGGCCGGCCGGGTGCGCAGGATGATGCCGTGCAGGATCAGTGCCCAGAGCACCTTTGGAATCTCGACCACGCGCGGGTCGCCCAGGAAGTCGGCGAGGTAGGGGCGGACGGCGGCGGCGGTGGGGGCGTCTGGAGAGCCCAGGTTGCACCAGAGCACGGCGGTGCGGTCATTGACGGAGCTGGCGATCATCGTGTCTTGAGGCATGCGATATTCTCAGGCATGACCTCCGCTCCCCCAGCGCCCGCGAGCGCCGCGCCGCTCGACGTCCAGCGCATCGCCGCGATCTCGCTCGACCTCGACGACACCCTCTGGCCCATCTGGCCCACCATCGAACGCGCCGAGGGCGTGCTGCAGGAGTGGCTCCTGCGCGAGGCGCCCAAGACCGCTTCGCTGCTGCTCACGCCCGGCATCCTGCGCGAACTGCGCGAGGCCACCGCCAAGGAGCGCTCGGACCTCGCGCACGACCTGAGCGCGCTGCGCCGCGAATCGATCCGCACCGCACTGAAGCGCGCGGGCGAAGACCCGGCACTGGCCGATCCGGCGTTCGACGCCTTCTTCGCCGAGCGCCAGCGCGTGACGCTCTACGACGACGCGCTGCCCGCGCTCAAGTGGCTCAGCGAGCGCTACCCATTGGTCGCCGTGTCGAACGGCAATGCCGACATCCACCAGACCGGCGTGGGCCGGTGGTTTCGCACCGCGTTCAACGCGCGCGCCTTCGGCAGCGGCAAGCCGCATGCGCCGATCTTTCGCGCGGCCGCGGCCTCGGTCGGCCTCTTGCCCAAGGACGTGCTGCACGTGGGCGACGACGCCGAGCTCGACGTGGTCGGCGCGCTCAACGCCGGCATGCAGGCCGCATGGCTGGTGCGCGACGAGCGCCCCTGGGTGCACGGCGCGCGGCCGCAGCTGATCGTGCCGAACCTGCACGCGCTGTGCGTGGCCCTCGGTGCCTGAGCCTTATTCGAAGACTGGGCGGAAGAAGCTGCGCTCGTAGCTGAGGAAGCAGCGCGTGTCCTGCGCGTACTTGAAGGCGGCTTGGCACTCGGGGTCCTGCATCGAATCGGCGCGGTACTTCTCGTAGGCCGCGAGGCTCGGGAAGCTGAACATCGCCAGCGCCACGTCGTTGGCGCCTTCCGAGGGCAGGAAGTAGCCGTGGTGCTTGCCGCCGAACTTCTCGACCAGCGGAATCCAGAGCTTGCCGTAGTGCTCGAATTCCTTGAGCTTGTAGGCGTCGACGATGTAGCGCAGGTAACAGGTGACCATGTTCTTTGTCCAGAGGTGAGGGGCAATTGGCGCGGCCCGGGCGGGCGGCGGGCCGTCGGACTATAGTTTCCCGCTCCCCCGTCTCCGCATCCCCGATCACCTTTCGCGCAGGAACTCCGAAAGTGCACCTCTCCAACTGGCTCATCTTCTGCGGCGTGACGCTGCTCGTCGCCTTCACCCCCGGTCCGGCCGTGCTGCTCGCGGTGTCGAACTCGATCGCCGTGGGCCCGCGACGCGCGATGATCAGTTCGCTCGGCAATGCGGTGGGCCTGTTCATGGTGTCAGCCGCCGCGATGGCGGGGCTGGGCGTGGTGCTGACGACCTCGGCCTCCGCGTTCATGGTGCTGAAGGTGGCCGGTGCGGCGTACCTCATCTATTTGGGCGTGAAGCAGTGGCGCAACCGGGCCAGCGTGTTTTCCGACCTCGCAGCAACCGGCGCGCCCGCCGCGCCGCGCGCCGCATGGCGCCTGTTCGGCAACGGCGTGACCGTGGCGCTCACCAATCCCAAGGGCATCCTGTTCTTCTCGGCGCTGTTCCCGCAGTTCCTCATGCACGACGCGCCGATCCTCGGGCAGTTCGCGGTGCTCACGGCCACCTTCGCCGCGGGCTCGGTGCTGTCGCATGCGTTCTATGTGCTGCTCGCGCGAATGCTGAAGAAGCAGCTCTCGGATCCGCGCCGCTCGAAGCTCTTCAACCGCGTGTCCGGCGGCGCCTTCGTGCTGCTGGGCCTGAGCCTGCTGCGCCTGCCGAACAAGGTGGCCTGATCAGTCGAGCGCGAATTGCTCGCGCAGCGCGGCGCAGAAGTCCGCGGTGCCGCCGAGCGAGAAGGTGAGGGTGGTGAAGCGCGTGTCCTCGCGCGTTTCCTGCAGGTCATAGTCCCAAATCGCGCCTTCGTCCAATGCGCCGCGCGCGTTCGGAAACGTGGCTTCCGCCCAGGCGATCACCTGTTCGATTTCGGCACGCACCTCGCGCACTTTCTCTGGCGACGTCGAGGCCATGGCATCGAAGGTGCCGTTGCCTTCGGTGTCTTCGCTGTAGTCGAAGTCGAGGTAGCGCAGTTCGGTCATGGGGTGGTCAACGCCTGCGCGGCCGCCAAGCCGCTGAGCACGGCGCCTTCGAGCGTCGCGGGGTAGGGGCCTTCGGTGTAGTCGCCGCAAGCCTGCAGGCCCGGCGCGATGCGCATCGGTGGCCGTGCGAGCGCGGGCGTGCAGGCGAAGGTGGCGCGCTTTTCGACGACGGTCTGAATGATCTCCAGCGAAGTCTGGCCCAACTGCGTTGCAGCTTGCGCGATCACTTGCTGTTCGAGTACTTCGCGCGATGCCTCGTTGGCGCTGATGACCAGCGCGAGCACGCCGTCCGGGCCGCCGAGCTGGGTGCGGTCGAACACGAACTGTGCGGGCGCCGTGGCCGGATCGCTGCGCAGCGCCAGCATCGGCTCCGCCAGCTTCGAGGCGCCGCGCACATAGACCGTGGCGATGGCTTCGAAGCGCAATGCCTCGGTGGTCTCGCACCAGCGATCGGCCGGCAAGCCCGATGCACGAACAAGCCGCGCGGCATCCCAGGGGGCGCAGGCCAGGATGACCTGATCGAAGGCTTCGCCATCGACGCGCCACTCGCCGGCTTCAGGGGCGATGGCCCGCGCGCGCGTGCCGATGCGCAGCGTCGCGCCGTGCTTCGCCAGCCACGCGATCGCAGCATCCGGGAGAAGCGCGCCGAGGTCCGCACGCGGCAGCAACAGGTCCGCGCCGCCGCTGCCGCTGAAGAGCGCGTCGCGCAGCACGCGCAGGAACACCTCGCCGCTCGACTGGGCGACCGGCGTGTTGAGCGCAGAGACGCACAGCGGCTCGATCAGCTCCTGCATCACACGCGGGGAAAGGCCGGTGCACAGGTCGGCGACCGTGGTGGTGCTTGCGCAGCGGAAGCCGGAAAGCCGCCAGCCGATGGCGGTGCGCAGCAACGAAGACTTGTCCTGCCACGTCCAGCCGCGCGCCGTGAAGATGCCCATCAGCAGATCGAGCGGTGCAGGCAGACGCGGCAGTTTCAAGCCGCCGCCATCGGCGAAGCGCAGCGAGAGCGGCAAGCGATGCAGCGCCTTCTCGACATCGACGCCGACTTCGCGCATCAGCTTCAGCGTGGCCGTGTAGGCGCCGATCAGGATGTGCTGTCCGTTGTCCAGCGCCAGCCCGTGCATGTGGTCGACGCGCCGCGCGCGCCCGCCCGGCATGTGCGCCGCCTCGAACAGGGTGACCGCATGACCGAGCCGCATGGCCTCGACCGCACAGGCGAGGCCGGCCCAGCCGGCGCCGATGACCGCAAGCTTCTTCATTGCTGGAAACCGCGGGGAAGTTGAATGCGGTCGCCGTAGGGATGAATGTCGTCGTCCGGCTTCTCGCAACGGACGAAACATCTGTGCGTGAGCACCTCGATGCGCTCGGCAACAGTCAGGTCGTCGTACGCGGAGTCCGGCAATCCGAGCGCAGCCAGGTCGTGCTCGCCGTCGGCGTTGAAGAGCAACTCTTCGCCGACGATGTAGTCGCGGCGAAAGGGCGTTCTCCACTGCGAATTGGAGCCCCAACCATCTGAGAGATCCGACGTGCGGCGATGCTTGCGCCGGCGTTCCCAATAGAGGGTCGAGGACGTTGCGATCTCGGCATGCAGGGCGCCAGGGGCGCAACTGACCGCAACGCCCGATCTCGAGAACATCATTGTCCCGAGCATCAACGCGGGCCAATCGACCCTTGCCAGTTCAACGGCCTTGCGTTGCGAAGAGACAGTTCTCTTCTCTTCAGCGACTTCGACAATTTCGTGGAAGAACGGCGAGTAGTCCGTCTCGTCGGCCACGCGGCAACCCAGGCCGGTCATGAATGTCAAGTAATCCGGCAGGCCCAGGTTCGGGCCTTCCCAGCCTTCGCCCTCATTGCGTTGAAAGGCCAGCAGCAAGACCTGGTTGACGCGCGACAGTGCGTAGAGGCGCCACGAGTCCTCGATGGCGATGGGCGCCGGCGAGGATCTTTGCGCAAACGCATTCAGCCAGTCGCGTTCTTTCGCGTGTGCGTCGAGCCACGGACGAAGCAGCGTCTCAAAGACATCTTCCGCTGGGGCAGTTTGGGAGAGCGCATCGGACAGATCCCGATACGGAGCTTGGGACGGATCCATGGGCGCGACGGCTAGATCCGCCCCAAGGCCTGGACCTTCCATGCGAGCCAGAACTTGCGCACCGGCGTCAGGCTCACCCGCTGGTTCAGCACCTGGAAGTCGTCGCGCTCGATCTCGCGCAGCAGCGTGCGGTAGATGCTGGCCATCATCAGGCCCGGCTTCTGCGTGCGGCGGTCGGCCACGGGCAGGAGGGCGAGCGCCTCGTCGTACGCGGCATGCGCGCGTTGGGCCTGGAACTTCATGAGCGCCACGAAGCGGTCCGAATGCACGCGGTTGAGGATCTCGTGCGCCTTCACGTCGAACTGCTGCAGCTCGTTGACCGGCAGGTAGATGCGGCCACGCAGGGCGTCTTCGCCCACGTCGCGCAGGATGTTGGTGAGCTGCAGCGCGAGGCCCAGCTTGTGGGCGTAGGCGGTGGTCTGCGGATCGGTCTGGCCGAAGATGCGCGCGGCGACCTCGCCCACCACGCCTGCCACCAGGTGGCAGTAGCGCGCAAGGCCGGGGAAGTCGAGGTAGCGGGTCTGGTCCAGGTCCATCTGGCAGCCGTCGATCACCTCGAGCAGCTGGCGCGCCTCGATGCCGTAGGCCGCGGCGTGCGGCATCAGCGCCAGCATCACCGGATGGCGCGGCGTGCCCGCGAAGGCCTGGGCCACTTCGGTGCGCCACCAGGCGAGCTTGGTGGCAGCCACGCCGGGGTCGCTGACCTCGTCGACCACGTCGTCGACCTCGCGGCAGAAGGCATAGAAGGCCGTGATCGCGGCGCGGCGCGGCTTGGGCAGGAACAGGAAGGCGTAATAGAAACTGCTGCCCGAGGCGGCGGCCTTGTCTTGCACGTATTGCTCGGGATTCATCGGGGAGGCGCTGCTTTCATGGGGCGCCATTGTCTCCGCATCCGCAGCGTCTTCCAGAGCAGCACGGGCGCATCGGCCTTGCCGATGGTGGGGCGCTCCGAGAAGGTGTCGAAGCCCAGGTCGGTGATCTTGTCCAGGATGCGCAGGCCCCCCTGCACGACCAGGCGCAGCTCCCAGCCCGCGCGGCCCGGCAGGCGGTGCACCAGCGGCGCGCCTTCGTCCATGAGCTCGCGGGCCCAGAAGGACACCACCGACACCAGGTTGATGGCCTCCTGCGGCGGCGGCGCGGCCGAGAGTGGCTCGAACACCTTGAAGTGCTCGCGCGTGAGCCCGCGCCGGGCGCAATCGGTCAGCGGGAAATAGAAGCGCCCGCGCGGCAGGTCCACGCTCGGGTCCTGCCAGAAGTTGATGAGCTGCAACGCGCTGCAGATGGCGTCGCTCTGCGCGAGCGCCTGTGCATCGTGCACGCCGTAGAGGTGCAGCAGCAGCCGCCCGATGGGGTTGGCCGAGCGGCGGCAGTAGTCGAGCAGCTCGGCGCGGTCGGCGTAGGTGCCGTGGTCGCGGGTCTTCTCGATGTCCTGCATGAAGGCACTCAGCAGGTCGGCGAGCAGGTTCTCGGGCAGGCCGTGTTGCGCGATGCTGTGGGCGAGCGGGCCGAACACGTGCGGCCAGCGCGACGCGGCGAGCGCCTGGCCCTGCGCGGCGGCGGCGAGTTCTTCGCGGTAGGCGCGCAGTTCGGCCAGGCGCTCGCCGGGCGACGCGTCGCCTTCGTCGGCGATGTCGTCGGCGGTGCGCGCGAAGTGATAGATCGCGGCAATCGGTGGGCGCAGGTGCGGTGGGCAGAGCCACGAGGCGACCGGGAAGTTTTCGTAGTGCGTCGGCGGGACGGCTTGGTGGGGAGTGGCGGACACGCCACGATTGTCCGCGACACGATGCCCCCGGCACTATGCTCGGTGCGTTGCCACTTCGAACAGCTCGCCCATGAACGCACCGGCCCCGGCCTCCAAGGCCCCGATTCCAGCGCAAGGCGCGGCAGGGCATCCGGCGGGGCCGGGATTGATGATCGCGGCGCTGGGCGTCGTGTTCGGCGACATCGGCACCTCGCCGCTGTACGCCTTCAAGGAAACGATGAACCCCGAGCACGGCGTGCCGTTCTCGCCCGATTCGGTGCTGGGGCTGCTGTCGCTGATCTTCTGGGGCCTGATGTTCGTGGTGACGCTGAAGTACGTGGTGTTCGTGCTGCGCGCCGACCACGACGGCGAGGGCGGCATCCTGGCGCTGCAGGCGCTCGCGCGCAGCGCGGTCGCGGGGCCCAAGACCCGGCCCTGGGTGTGGAACGCGATCGGTGTGCTCGGCCTGGTGGGCGCGGCCATGTTCTATGGGGACAGCCTGATCACGCCGGCGATCTCGGTGCTCTCGGCCGTCGAGGGGCTGGAGGTGCAGGCGCCGGTGCTGCAGCGCGCGGTGATCCCGATCACGGTCGTCATCCTGATCGCGCTCTTCATGGTGCAGAAGAAGGGCACGGGCGTGGTCGGCAAGATCTTCGGGCCGGTGATGCTGCTGTGGTTCATCGTGCTGGCCGCGGCGGGCCTGTGGCAGGTGCTGCAGCAGCCGCAGGTGCTGGCGGCGCTCGATCCGCGGCGTGCCTTCGGCTTCTTGATCGAGCACCGGGCGCAGTCGCTCGCGGTGCTGGGCGCGGTGTTCCTCGCGTTCACGGGCGGCGAGGCGCTCTATGCGGACATGGGGCACTTCGGCGCCAAGCCGATCCGGCTCGCCTGGCTCTTCATCGCGCTGCCGGGGCTGGTGCTCAACTACTTCGGGCAGGGCGCGCTGGTGCTGGCGAACCCGGCGGCCATCGACAACCCGTTCTTCCGGCTCTTTCCCTCGTGGGGCGTGCTGCCGATGGTGGTGCTGGCCGCGATGGCCACGGTGATCGCCTCGCAGGCGGTGATCTCGGGCGCCTTCTCGCTCACCGCGCACGCGATGCGCATGGGCTACCTGCCGCGCATGCGGGTGGTGCAGACCTCGGGCTCGGCGATCGGGCAGATCTATGTGCCGGCCGTGAACTGGCTGCTGATGGTGGGCGTGCTGCTCCTGGTGCTGGGCTTTCGCAGCTCGGGCGCGCTGTCGGCGGCGTACGGCATCGCGGTGTCGATCACGATGGTGACGACCACGCTGCTCGCCGGCATCGTCGCCTGGGGCCTCTGGCGCTGGAACAAGGTGGCGGTGGTGGTGGGCGTGGTGGCCTTCGCGGTCGTCGACCTGACCTTCGTGGTGGCTAACAGCCTGAAGGTGGCCGAAGGCGGCTGGCTCACGCTGGCGGTGGCGGCAGTGGTGATGGTGCTCTTCACCACCTGGGCCAAGGGCCGGCGGCTGGGGCTGGAGGCGGCTGCCGCCGAGAGCCTGCCGCTGCGGCCCTTCATCGAATCGCTCGCGCAGCACATGCCGCACCGGGTGAGCGGCACCGCGGTGTTCCTGAACCCCGATGCCACGGCGGTGCCGCATGCGCTGCTGCACAACCTCAAGCACAACCAGGTGCTGCACGACCAGGTGATCGTGCTGCGCGTGCTGGCCTGCGACACGCCGCGCGTGGACGCGCGCATCCGCATCGAAGCGGAGCAACTGATGGAGGGCATCTGGGTGGTCACCGCGCGCCACGGCTTCATGGAGCGGCCCGACGTGCCCGAGTTCATCCGCATCCTGGCCTACCAGAAGACGCTGGCGATCGATTCGATGAAGACCTCGTACTTCGTCTCCCGCGCCTCGGTGGGCGAGGAGAACCTGCCGGGCCTGAACCCGGTGCGGCGCGTGCTGTTCGGCTGGCTGCAGCGCAATGCGGGGAGGGCGTCGGACTACTTCGAGCTGCCCGACAACCGCCTGGTGGAGATGGGCCAGCGGACCTGAAAACATCTGTCAACTGACCCGCGGGTCATTGACAGTGTTTAACGTTTACCCTAGATTACTAACCAGTGGGTCATTAAAGGCCCGGGTTTGTTCTTTCTTGGGTGTCTCATGACCGCCTCCACCGCTTTTCCCGCTTTTCCTCCTCTGGTGCGCAGCGCCTTGTGGCTGCTGATTCCGTCCCTGTTCCTGGCCGGCTGTTCGCCCAAGCCGGCCGCCGAGGAGCCCGTGCGAGCGGTGAAGCTGGTGACCGTCGGCACCAGCGACTTCGACGCCCAGCCCGAGTTCTCGGCCGAGGTCCGGGCCCGCGTCGAATCGCGGCTCGGGTTCCGCGTGGCGGGCAAGATCACCAAGCGCCAGGCCGATCTCGGCCAGCACGTGCAGGCCGGCCAGGTGCTGGCCCAGCTCGATCCGCAGGACTACAAGCTGGCCGCCGACGCCGC
Source organism: Variovorax sp. AC194 (assembly GCF_979257995.1). Classification (NCBI taxonomy): domain Bacteria; kingdom Pseudomonadati; phylum Pseudomonadota; class Betaproteobacteria; order Burkholderiales; family Comamonadaceae; genus Variovorax; species Variovorax sp. AC194. The sequence continues at coordinate 3,287,467 of NZ_OZ409823.1, forward strand.
CCGGGCCCAGCAGGCCGCCGCACTCACCAACCGCGACCTGGCCGCCGCCGACCTGAAGCGCTACCGCGAACTGCGCGAGCAGAACTTCATCAGCGGCGCCGAACTCGAGCGCCGCGAGACCACCTGGAAGGCCGCGCAGGCGCAGCTCGAACAGGCGCAGGCCCAGCTTTCCTCGCAGGGCAACCAGGCGAACTACACGACGCTCGTCGCCGACGTGGCCGGCGTCATCACCGCCATCGAGGCCGAGCCCGGCCAGGTGGTGCAGGCCGGCACGCCGGTCGTTCGCATCGCGCAGGACGGCGCGCGCGACGTCGTGTTCGCGGTGCCCGAAGACCGCGCGCAGGCGATCAAGCCCGGCTCGCCGGTCACGGTGCGCGGCTGGTCCGGCGGCAATGAATTGCAGGGCGAGGTGCGCGAAGTGGCGGCCAGCGCCGACGCGGTCACGCGCACGTATTCGGTCAAGGTCGCCATCGACGCGGCCACCTCGCCGCCGCTGGGCGCCACCGTCTACGCACGTCCGCAGGCCCTGGCCCACGCCAGCACCGCCGTGATGAAGCTGCCGACCAGCGCCTTGCGCCAGGAAGGCAAGGGCACGGCGGTCTGGGTGCTCGACAAATCGACGATGACGGTGCGCTCGCAAGCCGTGCAGGTGGCCACCGCCGACGGCAACGAAGCCGTGATCGGCGGCGGGCTCGCGCCCGGAATGATGGTCGTGGCCGCGGGCGTGCACGTGCTCTCGCCGGGCCAGAAGGTCACCATCTACCAGTCCAAGGAGGCGGCCGCGGCCGCCGCCAACGCGAAGGACGTCGTGCAGGCCGTCGAGCCCGTCGCCGCAACCAAGAAGGAGATCGCTGCAGGTGCCGCCAAATGACGGAAGGCGCAGCGAACCCCACCGACAAGCCCCTCGACAAGCCCGCCGCCAAGTCCGCCGGCTTCAACCTTTCCAAATGGGCGCTGGACCACGCGCCGCTCACCCGCTACCTGATGGTGGTGCTGATGGTGCTGGGCGCCTTCGCGTACTTCCAGCTGGGGCAGGACGAAGACCCGCCGTTCACCTTCCGCGCGATGGTCGTTCGCACCTACTGGCCCGGCGCCACCGCGCAGCAGGTGGCCGAGCAGGTCACCGACAAGCTCGAGCGCACGCTGCAGGAGGCGCCCTATGCCGACAAGATCCGCAGCTATTCGAAGCCGGGCGAGTCGCAGATCATTTTCCAGATCAAGGATTCGTCCAAGGCCGCGGAGGTGGCCAACGTCTGGTACACGGTGCGCAAGAAGATCGGCGACATGCGCAACACGCTGCCGCCCGGCGTGCAGGGGCCGTTCTTCAATGACGATTTCGGCGATGTCTATGGCGTGATCTATGCACTGGAGAGCGAAGGCTTCAGCTACGCCGAGCTCAAGACGCTGGCCGACGAAACCCGCCAGCAATTGCTGCGCGTGAAGGACGTGGCCAAGGTCGACCAGTTCGGCGTGCAGGACGAGAAGGTCTATGTGGAGATCTCGCAGAAGCGCCTGGCGCAGCTGGGGCTCGACTTCAACGCGGTGCTCGCGCAGCTCGGCTCGCAGAACGCGGTGGAGAGCGCCGGCACGATCCAGTCGCCGCTCGATGTGGTGCAGGTGCGCGTGGCAGGCCAGTTCACCAGCGTCGACCAGCTGCGCGAGATGCCGATCCGCGGCACCTCGGGCAACCAGCTGAAACTCGGCGACATCGCCGAGATTCGCCGCGGCTACATCGATCCGCCGGCCGTCAAGGTGCACCACCAGGGCAAGGAAGTGATCGCGCTGGGCGTCTCCATGGCCAAGGGCGGCGACATCATCGCGCTGGGCAAGGCGCTGAAGGTGGCGACCGCGCAGATCGACCAGCGCCTGCCCATCGGCGTGAAGCTCGCGCAGGTGCAGGACCAGCCGGTGTCGGTAGCCAGCTCTGTGAACGAATTCGTCGGCGTGCTGATCGAGGCGGTGGCCATCGTGCTGGCCGTGAGCATCATCGCGCTCGGCCTGCACAAGGGCGGGCGCTTCGGCTGGTACATCGACGTGCGCCCGGGGCTGGTGGTGGCGATCACCATTCCGCTGGTGCTGGCGGTGACGTTCCTCGCGATGAACTACTTCGGCATCGGGCTGCACAAGATATCGCTGGGGTCGCTGATCATCGCGCTGGGCCTCCTGGTGGACGACGCGATCATCGCGGTCGAGATGATGGTGCGAAAGATGGAGGAGGGCTACGACAAGGTGCGCGCCGCCACCTTCGCCTACGACGTGACGGCCAAGCCGATGCTCACGGGCACGCTCATCACGGCGGCGGGCTTTTTGCCGATCGGCATCGCCAAGTCGGTGACGGGCGAATACACCTTCGCGATCTTCGCGGTGACGGTGATCGCGCTGGTGCTGTCGTGGATCGTCTCGGTGTACTTCGTGCCGTACCTGGGCACGCTGCTGCTCAAGGTGAAGCCGCACGATCCGGATGCGCCGCCGCACGAGCTCTTCGACACGCCCTTCTACAACGGCTTTCGCCATGCGGTGAACTGGTGCGTGCAGCACCGGTGGCTCACCATCGGCGCGACGGTGCTGGTGTTCGCGCTGGGCATCTTCGGCATGGGCAAGGTGCAGCAGCAGTTCTTTCCCGATTCGAGCCGGCCCGAGATCATGGTGGACATCTGGTTCCCCGAAGGCACCTCGTTCGCGGCCAACGAAGAGGTGGCCCGGCGCGTCGAGCACCGCGTGATGAAGGAAGAGGGCGTCAAGACCGTGAGCACCTGGGTCGGCTCGGGCGTGCCGCGCTTCTACCTGCCGCTGGACCAGGTGTTCCCGCAGACCAACGTGTCGCAGCTCATCGTGCTCGCCAAGGACCTGAAGGTGCGCGAGCGCCTTCGGCTGCGGCTGCCCGCGCTGCTGGCCGAGGAATTCCCCGAGGTGCGCGGCCGCGTCAAGCTGCTGCCCAACGGGCCGCCGGTGCCCTACCCGGTGCAGTTCCGCGTGATCGGCACCGAGCCGGCGCAGCTGCGCGCGCACGCCGACGAGGTGAAGGCCGTGCTGCGCGAGAACGCCAACATGCGCGGCGTGAACGACAACTGGAACGAGTCGGTGAAGGTGATCCGCCTGGAGATCGACCAGGCCAAGGCGCGCGCGCTCGGCGTGACGAGCCAGGCCATCGCGCAGGCTTCGCGCACGATGTTCAGCGGCACCACCGTGGGCCAGTACCGCGAGAACGACCTGCTGATCGACATCGTGCTGCGCCAGTCGCCCGATGAGCGCGAAGCCATCTCGGACATCGCCAACGCCTACATCCCGACGACCTCGGGCCGCTCGATCCCGCTCACGCAGATCGCCCGGCCGGTGTTCACCTGGGAGCCCGGCGTGATGTGGCGCGAGAACCGCGACTACGCGATCACCGTGCAGGGCGACGTGGTCGAGGGCCTGCAGGGCGCGACCGTGACCGAGCAACTGCTGCCCAGGCTGCGCCAGCTCGAAGCCGGCTGGCTTGCGGCGGGGCAGGGCGCCTACCGCATCGAGGTGGCGGGCGCGGTCGAGGAAAGCAGCAAGGGATCGGCCTCCATCGTGGCGGGCGTGCCGATCATGCTGTTCCTGGTGTTCACGCTGCTGATGCTGCAGCTGCACAGCTTCAGCCGCTCGCTGCTGGTGTTCATCACCGGGCCGATGGGCATTGCCGGCGTCGCCGGCGCGCTCCTGGTGCTGGACCGGCCGTTCGGCTTCGTGGCGCTCCTGGGCGTGATCGCGCTCATGGGCATGATCCAGCGCAACGCGGTGATCCTGATCGACCAGATCGAGAGCGATCGCGCGGCGGGCGTGCCGGCGTGGGACGCGATCGTCGAGTCGGCCGTGCGGCGCCTGCGCCCCATCGTGCTGACGGCGGCGGCTGCGGTGCTGGCGATGATTCCGCTGTCGCGCAGCGTGTTCTGGGGGCCGATGGCCGTGGCCATCATGGGCGGGCTGATCGTGGCGACGGTGCTCACGCTGCTGGCGCTGCCGGCGATGTACGCCGCGGCATTCCGGGTCAAGCGGGAGCCGGCCGAGCCAGGGGCACCGAAGGCGCCGGAAGCGACCCTCATTCATGCTTAAAATCGAAAGCTGACCGATTTCAAGCGGATGGTCTTCGGCCCGAGGGATTCCCGAGGTGCCAAGAGGCCGTCCGCTTTTGCATTCACCTGAAAGATTTGGCATCGCGCGGGTGGCGAAATTGGTAGACGCACCAGGTTTAGGTCCTGACGTTCGCAAGAACGTGCCGGTTCGAGTCCGGCCCCGCGCACCAGCCTCTGCTATGTAGACGTTCTATCGAGCAGCGAAGAGCCCCCGTTCCACAAGGACGGGGGCTTTTTTGTTTTCACCAGTCGCTGCTGCTGGAACTGCTGTCGCTGCTGCTGCTATCGCTGCTGCTGCTGTCGCTGCTGCTACCGCTATCGCTGCTGCTGCTGCTGCTCGAGTCGTCCCACGAGCTCGTGTCCTTGATGCCGAAATCGTTGTCCACGAAGCTGCGGTCGGGCCGGCGCTCGGGTTCGGAGTCCGAGTCCGATATCGAATCCGATGAAGGCCACAGGCTGCTGCCAATGTGCGCGTTGTTGCTGCGGCTGTTGTTGAAGATGTTGACCGTGCTGCCTGCGCGCGACTCTCGCCGACTGTTCATGGCCTCGCGCAGCACTTCGCCCACGATCACCGCGCCGACGCCGGCCACGGCACCGGCCGCCAGCGCGCCGCCGATGTTCGAGCCGTGGCCGGGCGGGGGCGAGGGCGGAAATTCGCGGTCGCCATAGCCCATGGACGAGTCGCTCGTGGGCCGCGAGAACCGCGGCGCTTCCGCGACGTCGCCTGGCACCGGGAAGGTGACGGCACGCGAACGCCGCTGGAAGAACACGTAGGCGACGACGATCAGCGCCACGATGCCGATCGGGCCCCACGGGATCGAGCCGGTGGGCGGAAAGGAGTCCTTGACCACGGGAGCCGGCGCTGCGACCGGGCTCGGCGCGGGCAGCGGTTCGGGGGGCGCGATCTCCGCCGGCTTCTCCAGCTTGCGCTCGAGCTTGGTGACCGATTCGGCCTTCGCGAACTTGAGGCCCGGCGACAGTTCCTTGGCCCGGGCCAGCGCGTCTCTCGCGTCATCGAGTTCGTCCTGCATCGCGAGCAACTGCGCGTGGACGAAATGGGCTTTCGCGCTCTCGGGATGGCTCTTCAGCACCTTGGCGATCATCGTGTTCGCGGCGTCAATGCGGCCCTTGTCCGCCGCGTCGTAGATCTGCTGGATGGTCGGCTCCTTCGCCTGCGCGCCGGTCTTGGCCAGCGTCGGCGAGGGCATCGCAAACGCGAGGGCGGCAAGTGCGAAGGTGAGGGCGGCGAAGAGGCGCTGGAGCATGGAGATCCCTGGGGGCAGTGGCGAATCGCCCGCCACTGTAAAGGGGAATGCGGCGCGGGATTTCGGCACGCACCGAGCAATCTCCGCGCACGGCCTTGCGGCCGGTCCGAAGCGGGTGTTCCAGCCGATTAGAATCGCGGGTTGCCCAGTTTTGCGAGCTGCACGCGTGTGCCGCCGCATAAATCCCGCTAGCGCGTGTAAGTCCTTGATCTGTATTGATAAAAAAGATGCAGGCCCCGCGCAACAGCCCCCTCACAAGGAAGACATCATGACCGTGACCGTTGAAACTCTCGAGAAGCTCGAACGCAAGATCACGCTGACCCTGCCGGTCGGCACCATCCAGAACGAAGTCGATTCGCGCCTCAAGAAGCTCGCGCGCACCGTCAAGATGGACGGCTTCCGTCCTGGCAAGGTGCCGATGAACGTCGTGGCCCAGCGCTATGGCTACTCGGTGCACTACGAAGTCATGAACGACAAGGTCGGCGAAGCCTTCTCGCAAGCGGCCAACGAAGCCAAGCTGCGCGTGGCCGGCCAGCCCCGCATCACCGAGAAGGAAGAGTCGCCCGAGGGCGAGCTGGCCTTCGACGCGGTGTTCGAAGTGTTCCCCGAAGTCAAGATCAACGACCTCTCGGGCGCTGAAGTCGAGAAGCTCTCGGCCGAAGTGGGCGACGACGCGATCGACAAGACGCTGGACATCCTGCGCAAGCAACGCCGCACCTTCGCCCAGCGCGCGCAAGACGCCGTTGCTCAAGACGATGACCGCGTGACCGTCGACTTCGAAGGCAAGATCGACGGCGAGCCCTTCCAGGGCGGCAAGGCCGAAGACTTCCAGTTCGTGGTCGGCGAAGGCCAGATGCTCAAGGAATTCGAAGACGCCGTGCGCGGAATGAAGTCCGGCGACAGCCGCACCTTCCCGCTGTCGTTCCCGGCCGACTACCACGGCAAGGACGTGGCCGGCAAGCAAGCCGACTTCATGGTCACCGTCAAGAAGATCGAAGCCTCGCACCTGCCCGAAGTCAACGAGCAGCTGGCCAAGTCGCTCGGCATCGCCGAAGCCACCGTCGAAGGCCTGCGCGCCGATATCAAGCGCAACCTCGAGCGCGAAGTGAAGTTCCGCCTGCTGGCCCGCAACAAGAACGCCGTGATGGACGCGCTGGTGGCCAACGCCGAGCTCGACCTGCCCAACGCCAGCGTGCAGTCCGAAGTCAGCCGCATGATCGAAGGCGCCCGCGCCGAGCTCAAGCAGCGCGGCATCAAGGACGCCGACAAGGCCCCGATCCCCGACGAAGTGTTCCGCCCGCAAGCCGAGCGCCGCGTGCGCCTGGGCCTCGTGGTGGCCGAGCTGGTGCGTGCCAACGAACTGCAGGCCAAGCCCGAGCAGATCAAGGCCCACATCGACGAGCTGGCCGCCAGCTACGAAAAGCCGGCCGACGTGGTGCGCTGGTACTTCAGCGACAACAACCGCCTGGCCGAAGTCGAAGCCGTCGTCATCGAGAACAACGTGACCGATTTCGTGCTCGCCAAGGCCAAGGTCAACGAGAAGTCGGTGTCGTTCGACGAACTGATGGCGCAGCAGCAAGGTTGATCTCCTGGCTGCCCGCAACGCCAATGGGGCTTGTGCTTTGCGGCACGAGCCCCATTTCACTCAGGCGTACAGTTCATACACAGCGAACGATTCATCTTCCGGAGAGCTAATTCATGATCGCAAACGAAATTCAAGGCCTCGGCATGGTCCCGATGGTCGTCGAGCAATCGGGCCGTGGCGAGCGGTCCTATGACATCTATTCGCGCCTCCTGAAGGAGCGCATCGTGTTCCTGGTGGGCGAGGTCAACGACCAGACCGCCAACCTCGTGGTGGCCCAGCTGCTGTTCCTGGAGAGCGAGAACCCGGAGAAGGACATTTCCTTCTACATCAACTCCCCGGGCGGCAGCGTGAGCGCCGGCATGGCGATCTACGACACCATGCAGTTCATCAAGCCCGACGTGTCGACCATGTGCCTGGGCTTTGCGGCCAGCATGGGCGCGTTCCTTTTGGCGGCGGGCGAGAAGGGCAAGCGCTTCTCGCTGCCCAACTCGAAGATCATGATCCACCAGGTGCTGGGCGGCGCACGCGGCCAGGCGACCGACATCGAGATCCATGCGCGCGACATCCTGCGCACCAAGGACCAGATGAACCGCATCCTGGCCGAGCGCACCGGCCAGCCGCTGGAGAAGGTCAAGACCGATACCGAGCGCGACTATTTCCTCACGGCCGACGAGGCCAAGGACTACGGTCTGGTCGACCAGGTCGTTGCCAAGCGCGGTTGAAGCTGCCGGCGCCTGTGGCGCAAAAGGCGAAAAACGGCGTTTTCCACACGGGAAACGCCGTTTTTGTTTAGTTATCATTGTCCATACCCTGTCACGAGGCACCTGTCCATGGCCGAAAAAAAAGGCTCTTCCAGCGAAAAAACGCTTTATTGCTCGTTCTGCGGCAAGAGCCAGCATGAGGTCAAGAAGCTGATCGCGGGCCCTTCGGTCTTCATCTGCGACGAGTGCATCGACCTGTGCAACGAGATCATCCGCGACGAACTGCCGGCCGGTGAAGAAGCACGCGAAGCGCGCAGCGACCTGCCCACGCCGCTGGAGATCAAGACCAACCTGGACAACTACGTGATCGGCCAGGAGCCGGCCAAGCGCATGTTGTCGGTGGCGGTCTACAACCACTACAAGCGCCTTCGCCACAAGGAAAAGGCCAAGGGCGACGACGTCGAACTCAGCAAGAGCAACATCCTCTTGATCGGCCCCACGGGCTCGGGCAAGACGCTGCTGGCGCAAACGCTCGCGCGCATGCTCGACGTGCCCTTCGTGATGGCCGACGCCACCACGCTGACCGAAGCCGGCTACGTGGGCGAGGACGTCGAGAACATCATCCAGAAGCTGCTGCAGAGCTGCAACTACGAAGTCGAACGCGCCCAGCGCGGCATCGTCTACATCGACGAAATCGACAAGATCTCGCGCAAGTCGGACAACCCCTCGATCACACGCGACGTGTCGGGCGAGGGCGTGCAGCAGGCCTTGCTGAAACTCATCGAAGGCACCATGGCCAGCGTGCCGCCCCAGGGCGGGCGCAAGCACCCGAACCAGGACTTCCTGCAGATCGACACGACCAACATCCTGTTCATCTGCGGCGGCGCGTTCGCGGGCCTGGAGAAGGTCATCGAAAACCGCACCGAGGCCTCGGGCATCGGCTTCGGCGCCACGGTCAAGAGCAAGGCGCAGCGCAGCATCACCGAGGTGTTCCGCGAAGTCGAACCCGAAGACCTGATCAAGTTCGGCCTCATCCCCGAACTCGTGGGCCGCATGCCCGTGGTGGCGTCGCTCGCGGAACTCAGCGAGGACGCGCTGGTCCAGATCCTGACCGAGCCGAAGAACGCGGTGGTCAAGCAGTTCACCAAGCTCCTGCAGATGGAGGGCGTGGACCTGGAAATCCGTCCGGCGGCGCTCAAGGCCATCGCGCGCAAGGCGCTGGCCCGCAAGACCGGTGCACGGGGCCTGCGTTCGATCCTTGAACAGTCGCTGATCGACACCATGTTCGAATTGCCGAACGCGACCAATGTCGACAAGGTGGTGGTCGAGGAATCGACCATCGACGAAAACAAGCCCCCGCTGCTCGTGTACCGCGAAGCGGCGAAAAAGGCGTAAAGCCAAAGACGCGAAGGATCTGCATGTCTGGCCATACCCCCCTGCCTCCCGAAGCCCTCGACCTGCCGCTGCTGCCGCTGCGCGACGTCGTGGTGTTTCCCCACATGGTGATCCCGCTCTTCGTGGGACGCCCCAAGAGCATCAAGGCGCTCGAACTGGCCATGGAGGCCGAGCGCCGCATCATGCTGGTGGCCCAGAAAGCCGCCGCCAAGGACGAGCCCTCGGTCGAGGACATGTTCGAAGTCGGCTGCGTCTCGACCATCCTGCAGATGCTCAAGCTGCCCGACGGCACGGTGAAGGTGCTGGTCGAAGGCCAGCAGCGCGCACGCGTGAACCGCATCGATGACGGCGAGACGCACTTCACGGCCAACGTGACGCCCGTCGAGGCGACCGAAGGCGGAGAGAAGGGCACCGAGGTCGAGGCCCTGCGCCGCGCCGTGATGCAGCAGTTCGACCAGTACGTCAAGCTGAACAAGAAGATCCCGCCCGAGATCCTGACCTCGATCTCGAGCATCGACGATGCCGGCCGCCTGGCCGACACCATCGCCGCGCACCTGCCCCTGAAGCTGGACAACAAGCAGGCCGTGCTCGACCTGGACGACGTCAAGGCGCGCCTGGAAAACCTGTTCGGCCAGCTCGAGCGCGAAGTCGACATCCTCAACGTCGACAAGAAGATCCGCGGCCGCGTGAAGCGCCAGATGGAGAAGAACCAGCGCGACTTCTATCTGAACGAGCAGGTCAAGGCCATCCAGAAGGAGCTCGGCGAAGGCGAAGAGGGCGCGGACATCGAGGAGATCGAGAAGAAGATCAAGCTCGCCAAGATGTCCAAGGAGGGCTTGAAGAAGGCCGAAGGCGAACTCAAGAAGCTCAAGCTCATGTCGCCCATGTCGGCCGAGGCCACCGTGGTGCGCAACTACATCGACGTGCTCATCGCCCTGCCGTGGAGCAAGAAGACCAAGATCAAGCACGACCTGGCGAATGCCGAGGCCGTGCTCAATGCCGACCACTACGGCCTGGAGAAGGTCAAGGACCGCATCCTGGAATATCTCGCGGTCCAGCAACGTGTCGACAAGGTCAAGGCGCCCATCCTGTGCCTCGTGGGCCCACCGGGTGTCGGCAAGACCTCGCTGGGGCAGTCGATCGCCAAGGCGACCGGCCGCAAGTACACGCGCATGGCGCTGGGCGGCATGCGCGACGAAGCCGAGATCCGTGGCCACCGCCGCACCTACATCGGCGCGCTGCCGGGCAAGGTGCTGCAGGGCCTGAGCAAGATCGGCACGCGCAACCCGCTGTTCCTGCTGGACGAAATCGACAAGCTGGGCACCGACTTCCGCGGCGACCCGTCGAGCGCGCTGCTCGAGGTGCTCGACCCCGAGCAGAACCACACCTTTGGCGACCACTACGTGGAAGTCGACTTCGACCTGAGCGACGTGATGTTCGTCGCCACCTCGAACTCGATGAACATTCCGCCGGCGCTCCTGGACCGCATGGAAGTCATCCGCCTCTCGGGCTACACCGAGGACGAGAAGACGCACATCGCGATCAAGTACCTCTTGCCCAAGCAGCTGAAGAACAACGGCGTCAAGGAAGAAGAACTCCTGGTCACCGAAGAGGCTGTGCGCGACATCGTTCGCTACTACACGCGTGAAGCCGGCGTGCGTTCGCTCGAGCGCGAGCTCTCCAAGATCTGCCGCAAGGTGGTCAAGGGCCTGCTGCTCAAGCAGATGACGCCCAAGGTCACCGTCGACGGCGCGAACCTCAACGAGTTCCTGGGCGTGCGCAAGTACAGCTTCGGCCTCGCCGAGAAGCAGAACCAGGTCGGCCAGGTGGTCGGCCTCGCATGGACCGAAGTCGGCGGCGACCTGCTGACGATCGAGGCGGTCACCATGCCCGGCAAGGGCGTGATCAGCCGCACCGGCTCGCTGGGCGACGTGATGAAGGAATCGGTCGAGGCCGCACGCACCGTGGTGCGCAGCCGCTCGCGGCGCCTGGGCATCAAGGACGAGATGTTCGAGAAGCGCGACATCCACATCCACGTGCCCGACGGCGCGACGCCCAAGGACGGTCCGAGCGCGGGCGCCGCGATGACGACCGCCTTCGTGTCGGCGCTCACCGGCATCCCGGTGCGCGGCGACGTGGCGATGACGGGCGAGATCACGCTGCGCGGCGAGGTCACGGCCATCGGTGGGCTGAAGGAAAAGCTGCTGGCCGCCTTGCGCGGCGGCATCAAGACCGTGCTGATCCCCGAAGAGAACGCCAAGGACCTGCAGGACATCCCCGAGAACGTGAAGAACGGCCTGGAGATCGTGCCCGTGAAGTGGATCGACAAGGTGCTGGAGATCGCGCTGGAGAAGATGCCCGAGCCGCTGTCGGACGAAGAGGTCGCGGCCTCCGCGGCTGCGGTGGCTGAGCTCGCCAAGCAACGTGCCGGTGGCACCGCGACCGAAGGCTCGGTCAAACATTGAGGGTGTGAATTTGCCAGGCCTCGAAAAACTGGTATATAATTCGAGGCTCGAAACGCGGGAATAGCTCAGTTGGTAGAGCGCAACCTTGCCAAGGTTGAGGTCGAGAGTTCGAGACTCTTTTCCCGCTCCAGTTTTGAAAAAGGGAAGCAACTGCTTCCCTTTTTTTCGCAAGTTCGTTTTTTGGTTCTGCGTGGCGCGATAGCAAAGCGGTTATGCAACGGATTGCAAATCCGTCTAGCCCGGTTCGACTCCGGGTCGCGCCTCCACCTTCTCGTTAGACACGATTCGACCCGACAAACAAGCCCCGCCAACCACCGTTGTCGGGGCTTGTTTCGTTTGGGTTATCGTCGATGTTCAACCTGACGCCCGGATGGTGAAATTGGTAGACACATCGGACTTAAAATCCGCCGCTTCCTTGATCGGGGCATACGGGTTCGACCCCCGTTCCGGGTACCACATATAGAAAAAGGAGCATTCGATGCCTCGCTACAACGCTCCATTTGAAATCCATGTGCATGGCGACGTGCCATTGCGCCCGGACGTGAACTTCGAGCAGATCCAGGAAGCGCTCAAGCCGCTCTGGAAATATGCAGGCGCCAAGTCGCTGGCCGATGGTGCCACCAGCACCTACGAAGAAGAACCCGGCATCCGCTTCGAGCAGAAGGACCACACGCTGCAGATCTGCTGGACCGTGCCCGGCGACGAAGACTTCCGCCAGGCGCTCGACGAAATGTGCATGGCCCTGAACGAGTTGTCGGATCGCGGCGCCGCCATCGAGGTCACCTTCTACGACACCGACTTCGACGAGGAAGAGGGCGACCCCGACGAAGAATCGCGCGACGATTTCCTGATGCTGTTCGTCGGCCCCAACCCGGCGGCAATCATGCAGGTGCAGCGCGACCTCTTGGTGGAAGACGTCGTCAACCTCATGGAGCGCCACTTCGACGGCGCCGAGCTGGGTGGCGTGGTCGCCGAGATCGATCGCCTGTTCAGCGACCGTTTCGATGCGCTGGTGAACTCGCTCGAAATCGGCAAGCGCCCGCGCGGCACCGGTGGCCCCGGCAGCGGCGGAAGCGGCGGTGGCCACGGCGGCGGTCGCCGTCCGCGTCACCTGCACTAACCCCGCGACCACTCGCCCGACGCAAGGCCGCATGGCCCTGTTCCCCGCCTCCGCGCTGCGCCCGGGCGTGCGCAAGCGCGAGGTGTTCGGCTGGGCGATGTACGACTTCGCCAACTCGGGCTACACGACGGTCGTCATCACGGCCGTGTTCGCCGCCTACTTCGTGGGCGGCATCGCGAAGGGCGCGCCTTGGGCCGCCTTCGCATGGACCGCGGCGCTCAGCATTTCCTACGCGATCGTGATGCTCACGATGCCCGCCATCGGCGCCTGGGCCGACCTGCGCGGCGCCAAGAAGCGGGTGCTGGTCATTGCGACCACCGGCTGCGTGCTGGCCACGGCCGCACTGGCGCTCACGCCGCGCTTTGCGGGCGCCTCGGGCGGCATTGCGCTGGCCATGGCGCTGGTGATCGTCTCCAACGCTTTCTATTCCTACGGCGAGTCCCTCACGGGCGCCTTCCTGCCCGAACTCGCAACGCCCGAAGGCATGGGCAAGGTGAGCGGGTGGGGCTGGAGCTTCGGCTACGTCGGCGGCATGCTCACGCTCGGCATCTGCCTGGCCTACGTGCTGTGGTCGCAGGCCAGGGGCCTGCCGGCTTCGCATTTCGTGCCGGTCACGATGCTGATCACGGCCGCGATCTACGGCGCCGCCGCCTGCGCCACCTTCGCGCTGCTGCCCGAACGGGCGCAGCCGAAAACTACCGACGGCGAACTCGGCGCATGGCAGCAACTGCGCGCCACCTACAAGCAGGCGCGCGCGTACCGAGACTTCATGTGGCTGCTGGTCTGCACCGTCTGCTACCAGGGCGGCGTGGCGGTCGCGATCACGCTCGCCGCGATCTACGCCGAGCAGGTGATCGGCTTCGTGGCGAGCGAGACGATGGTGCTGATCTTCGTGCTCAACATCGCCGCCGCCATCGGCGCTTTCTCGTTCGGGTACATCCAGGACCGCATCGGCCACAAGGTGTCGCTCGCGGCCACGCTGGTGGCGTGGATCGCGGTCTGCGTGATCGCCGCCGTGGTGACCACCAAGGGCAGTTTCTGGTGGGCCGCCGCCATCGCAGGCCTCGCGATGGGCTCGAGCCAGTCCGCCGGCCGCGCGATGACGGGCTACCTCGCGCCACCGCAGCAGCTTGCGGAGTTCTTCGGGCTCTGGACCTTCGCGACCCGGCTGGCCAGCATCATCGGCCCGCTGAGCTTCGGCGCGATCACCTGGGCCACCGGCGGCAACCAGCGCATCGCGATCCTCTCGACCGCGGTGCTGTTCGTGGCGGGGTTGTTGCTTTTGCTGCCGATCGACATGCGGCGCGGCCGCGAGGCCGCGCTGCGCACCTGAGCCATCAGAACAGGCTGTTGTTCGTCAGGGGCCAGCCGGCCTTGCTCTGGAACTTCCAGTTGGCCGTGTTCTTCACGCTCGCGGCGAAGTTCGCGATGTCGGTCGGCGTCGGCGAGGCCGGCAGCATCGGTCCGTTGTAGAGCACGTCGAACTGCGTGGGGAAGCTGATCGCTGCGCCCGTGGCCGTCAGCGTCGCGGGAATGGCGTTCGCATCGGGCACCGGTCCCAGCGTGATGCTGGCCAGGTACGTTCCCACGCCGCTGATGGTGCCGGCAGCACCGTCGCCCAGGCCGGCGATGGTGCCGCCGACGAAGGCGTAGACCGTCTCGTAGCTGGCGCTGATGCCGCCGCCCGCGCCCTGCACGGTGCCGACGTTGGTGATCGGGTTCGTGTTCTTGGCCACGTCCGGCTGGATGGTCACGATGGTGCCCGCGGGCAGGGCGCGGTCTGCGGTCCAGACGAAGGCGCTCTCGTTGGTGATGGTGTCGAAGTCGGCGGCGGTGCGGTCGCGGTCGGTGAAGATGATGCGCGTGCCCGTGTCCATCGGCTTGAGCAGCACGAAGGCGAACGCGTCGGTCTTGTCGGCGTTCGCGCCCATGAAGAGGATGTCGCCGGCAGCCAGCGCGGGCGGTGCGCTGGTCGTGAAGCTCAGCGTGGTCGCGTCGGCGATGCCTGCGTAGGCGTTGCCCTTGGCATCGGTGATGGCGTTGGCGTCCACGGTCACGTAGTAGCCGGTGGATGCTGCCAGCGGTTGGCTCGGTGTCAGCGTGATCACGTTGAACGCGGCTTGCAGGCGCGTGGCCGGGCTCGCGGCCGAGAAGCTCTCGACCACGCTGCCGTCGGCCTTGTGTAGCACGATGCTGCCGGCGCCCAGGCGCACGCCTTCGTTGAAGCTCAGGGTCACCTTCGCGTTCGCGCCGACGCTGCCGTCCGTGGCCTTGGGCGAGCCGCTGCGAAGCACCGGGCCGGCGGTGTCGACCCATGGCGCGGCCAGGCGCACGACGTAGCCGTTGAACTTCTGGTCGGCCGGCGGCAGGTCCTTCGAGGCGTCGCTCTGGCCGGGCCAGACGGTGTCGCCGTTGTCCAGCAGCAGTTGCACTTCTGTGCCGGCCGTCACCGGCCCCGGCACTTCGACGGTCGATTCGAAGCTGCCGCCCGTGTCCTTGCGCAGCTTGTCGAGGTCGTTCGACAACTCGACCGGTGCCGTGCCCGGATTGCCGTTCCACGAAAAGAGCGCGAAGTTGCGGTCCACGTCCGCGCTGGCGGCGCCTGCCGGACCGGCCACGATCAGGTAGTTGCCGTCCGTGCCCTTGTCGATCGAGCGGATGCCCCGGCCGCCGAGTTCCAGCTCGATGGGGGCGCCGAACGCGGCCTGCGTGGCCGTGCCGCCCACCAACGCGGCGTAGTTCTGCACCGGCACGATCAACGCCTTGGCGCGCGTCGATGCACCCGTCTGCGGCGCGCGGAAGCCCAGCCACAAGGCGATGTCGCCCGGCGCGCTGGTGATGCCCTCGATCGAGAAGCCATCGACCCGCTCAGGCACGATGCCCGCGCCGGCCGACACGGTGAAGCCGAAATGGTTCGCGCCCAGGCCGTGCGCATTGGTGGCGTCCCAGGCGACGAGTTGCGCTTCGAGCGACGAGAACTGGCCCACATAGCTGAAGGCTGTTGCGGCGCCAGTGCCCGTGACTTTCACGGCGAAGAGGTGCGAACGATCAGGCGCATCGCCCCCGTCCTTCTTGTTGCTGTTGGAGCCCGTGAGGTACAGCGTGTCGCCGATGCGCGTACCGGCTTCCAGGTCGAGTTCCTTGCCGAGCTTGGGGCCTTCGAGCTCGTAGCTCCATTCCTTCACCGCAGCGCCGCTGGTGCGCGGGTACACGCGCAGCACGTTGGCCTCGTCGTCGGCCACGATCATGAAGTTGTCGGGCAGGGCGAATGCGGTCGATGCGTCCGACGAGCCCTCGGTGGTGCCGGCATTGGGGGTGAACGTGGCCTTGGAGACGAACTGGTCCGGCTCGGCTGCCGGCGGCGCTGCCGCGGGTGGCTGGGCGGCCGGCGGGGGCGCCACGCCGACCGGCGGGAAGGCAATGCCACCTCCGTCGCTACCGCCGCCGCATGCGGCCAGTACGAGAGCGAGGGCACTGGCGAGCAGCATGGGCTTGAAAGGAATACGGGAGGAGGCGAGAGAGTTCATGTTGCGCGGTTCTTGTTCTGGACAAACCGCGCATGCTGGTACTTTCGTGTGACGGTGCCGTGAAACACCCCGCGAATTCAGCCGCCCGTCAGGGCGATTGCTGCAGCAGCGACTTCGGCACCTTGAACCGTTCGCCGTCGTAGCGCAGCGTCACGGTGCTGAACTTCGCGGGCAGCGCCTTCTCGACGCAGCCCTGGTCTTCCTGCTCCTGCGCGCGGCTCTGCACGAGCGTGCGCGACAGCTGCAGGTCCGCAAAGCCGTTGCTGGCGGCCTTGCCCACCGAGAGCATGGTGCGCAGCTTCTCGAAGTGGCCGGTGCAGGTCGAATCCCAGCCACCGTTGTCGTGGTCCAGCTCGATTTCCTGCAGCACCTCGCGCAGCCTGCTGCCGTGCTGCACGTAGAGGCGCACCGTCTCGCTGGCCAGCGGGCTCGAGGGCGCGCTGCTGCCGCGGTAGCGCACGCGCAGGCCGAAGGCGCGCGCGTCGGCGGCGAGCACGTAGCGCGAGGTGTCGATGCGGATGTCCTGGATCGCGGTGGTCGCGTCCTCGTCGAGCGCCTCGGGCTGGAAGAGGCGGCCGATGACGGTGTCGCGCTCGGTGTTGCCGTTGTCGGGCCGCTGGATCAGCAGCACCTCGAGGTCGAAGACCTTGGCGCCCTTGTCGGTGGTTTCGCGCGGCATCGGCAGCACGACGATGCTGCGGCCGGGGAACGCGGGCCACACCTTGCAGGCCGCGAGCCGCTCGTCGAGCGGGCGCTTGGGGTACAGCTTGGCGTGCATGCGCTCGGCCAGGCCGCTTTCGCAGGCAGCGTGACTCAGGCCGGCCGCAGAGAGGCACAGCAGGAGCAGGGCGTGACGAAGAAAGGAGCGCATGAGGTACGGCAGTTTCAGGTGGCGATCGCCGTTGTACCTTGCGGTGAAATCTGCAGCCAGCGCGCGGCGGCCACGTCGAGAACGGCGGGGTCACCGCTGCTCTGAAGCATCAGTCCGCCTTCGCCATCCGAGAGGCGGCCGGCAGCGGCCAGCACGCGCCGCGTCTGCTGCGCGACGGGCGCGCCGGTGTCGATGAAGCGCAGCGTGGGCGGTGCATGGCGCTGCAGTTCGCTCTTCACGAGCGGGTAGTGCGTGCAGCCGAGCACGATGGTGTCGACTTCGCCGGGCGCATCGCCGAAGGGACCGGCCTCGGCCATGTAGCGCGCGCAGAGCGTCGCGATGGCTGCGGTGTCCAGGCCTTCGATGGCTTTGACGAGTCCGTCGCACGGCACGGCACGAATGTGGGCAGACCCGGCGAACGAGTCGCGCAAGGCCGCGTACTTGGCGCTGGCCAGCGTTCCGCGCGTGGCCATCACCGCGATGTGGCCCGTGCGGCTCGTCGCGACCGCGGGCTTGAGCGCAGGCTCCAGGCCCACGATGGGCAGTGCCGGATGCTCGGCACGCAGCAGGTGGATCGCCGCCGTCGTGGCCGTGTTGCAGGCCACGACCAGCGCCTGGATGCCGTGCTCGGCGATCAATTGCGCGGTCACCTTGCGCGAGCGTTCGATCACATACTCATCGCCGCGCTCGCCATACGGGGCATAGGCCGCATCCGAGAAATAAACGAAGCGCTCACGCGGCAGTTCGGCACGCAGCGCGGCGAGCACGCTGAGCCCGCCGACGCCGCTGTCGAAGACGCCTACAAGGCTCAAGCTTCTTCCATCATGATGGTCTTGAACTCGCCGCTGGCGATGCGCTTTTGCCACTCGGCCGGGCCGGTGATGTGCGCGCTGGTGCCGCCCGCATCGACCGCCACCGTCACGGGCATGTCGACCACGTCGAATTCATAGATGGCTTCCATGCCCAGGTCCTGGAAGCCCACCACCTTGGCGGTCTTGATGGCCTTGCTCACCAGGTAGGCGGCGCCGCCCACGGCCATGAGGTAGGCGCTCTTGTGCTTCTTGATCGCCTCGATGGCGACGGGGCCGCGCTCGGCCTTGCCGATCATCGCGATCAGGCCGGTTTGCGCCAGCATCATCTCGGTGAAGCCGTCCATGCGCGTGGCGGTGGTCGGGCCGGCGGGGCCCACGGCCTCGTCGCCCACCGGATCGACCGGGCCGACGTAGTAGATGACGCGGTTGGTGAAGTCGACGGGCAGCTTCTCGCCCTTGGCCAGCATGTCCTGGATGCGCTTGTGCGCGGCGTCGCGGCCGGTGAGCATCTTGCCGTTCAAAAGCAGCGTGTCGCCCGGCTTCCAGCTCGCCACTTCGGCGGGCGTGAGCTGGTCCAGGTTCACGCGCTTGCTCTTCTTCTCGTCGGGTGCCCAGTTCACGTCGGGCCAGAGGTCCAGCGACGGCGGATCGAGGTACACCGCGCCGCTGCCGTCCATCACGAAGTGCGCATGGCGGGTGGCCGCGCAGTTGGGGATCATCGCCACGGGCTTGCTGGCCGCGTGCGTCGGGTACATCTTGATCTTGATGTCCAGCACGGTGGCCAGGCCGCCCAGGCCCTGCGCGCCGATACCCAGCGCATTGACCTTCTCGTACAGCTCGATGCGCAGCGCCTCGACCTTGCTCAGCTCGGCGCCCGAGGCCTTCTTGGCCTGCAGCTCGTGCATGTCCAGGTCGTCCATCAGGCTTTCCTTGGCCATGAGCGCGGCCTTCTCGGCGGTGCCGCCGATGCCGATGCCCAGCATGCCCGGCGGGCACCAGCCGGCGCCCATGGTGGGCACGGTCTTCAGGACCCAGTCGACCACGCTGTCGCCGGGGTTCAGCATCACGAGCTTGCTCTTGTTCTCGCTGCCGCCGCCCTTGGCCGCGACCGTCACTTCGACGGTGTTGCCCGGCACGATCTCGGTGAAGATCACCGCGGGCGTGTTGTCCTTGGTGTTCTTGCGGTCGAACTGCGGATCGGCCACGACCGAGGCGCGCAGCGTGTTGTCGGGGTGGTTGTAGCCGCGGCGCACGCCCTCGTTGATGGCGTCGTCGAGAGACCCGGTGAAGCCGCCCCAGCGCACGTCCATGCCCACCTTGAGGAACACGTTGACGATGCCGGTGTCCTGGCAGATCGGGCGGTGGCCCGTGGCGCTCATCTTGCTGTTGGTGAGGATCTGCGCGATGGCGTCCTTGGCCGCGGGGCTCTGCTCGCGCTCGTAGGCGCGGGCCAGGTGGGCGATGTAGTCGGCGGGGTGGTAGTAGCTGATGTACTGCAGCGCGGCGCTGATCGATTCGATCAGGTCGGCCTGCTGGATCGTGGTCGTCATGGTGGGGGGCTTTTTGTAGTGGGTAACACGGGAAATCGCCCCCCGATTATCTCAGCCGCCGCCAGCTACCTCGCCGCCGCCCGCGCTTCGGCGATCCAGCCGTCGAACAAGGCCTGGTGCACCCGGATCCACCCATCCGCATGCCGCTCCACATCCTGCTGCGTGTTGGCGCCCTGGCTCATGCGCAGGTTCTGGGCGTTGATGTCGCCGATCGGCAGCTTCATCACCTCGAACAGCTTGCCGGCCGCCGGGTTCTTCTCGACGAACGCCTTGTTCGCGACGATCTGCTCCCGGTTGGCCTGGAAGCCGTAGTTCTTGCCATTGGGCAGTTGCGTGTCGGCCTGGCCCTCCTGCGAGGACGAGAAGGGCACCTGCAGCCACACCACGTCCGCGCCGGGGCGCAGCACGGCGCTCACCCAGTAGGGCGTCCACGTGTAGTACAGCACCGGCTTGTCCTGCTTGAAGCGCGCGATGGTGTCGGCCATCAGCGCGGCGTAGCTGCCCTGCTTGTGGGTGACGGTGTCGCGCAGCCGGTAGGCCGTCAGGTGGTTCTCGATGGCCAGCTCGCAGCCCCAGCCGGGGTTGCAGCCCGTCAGGTCGGCCTTGCCGTCGCCGTCCGCGTCGAAGAGCCTGGCGATCGCCGGGTCCTTCAGCTGCGCGATGTTGGTGATGTTGTATCGCTCGGCGGTCTTGCGGTCGATGAGGTAGCCCTGCACCGCGCCGTCCGAGTACACGCCGGTGCGCGAGAGCTTCGCGTCGCCGCCGCTGTTCTTGTAGAAGTCCGCGTGCAGCAGGCTCCAGTGGTTGGCCATGAAGGTGGCATCGCCGTTGGCGATGGCCAGGTGCTCGGTGGCGGGCTCCAGGTCCTTCATGGGCTCGACCGTGTAGCCGAGCTTTTCGAGGGCGCGCATCACGAGCAGCGTCTGGAAGGCCTCTTCGGCCAGCGAGCTTTTGAGCGGTTGCACGGTGACGCCCTTGCCGGGCAGGTCGTTGGCGGCCTGCGCGGCCACGCCGAATGCGACGAAGCCGAGGGCCAGGAAGCCGCGGGCGATGAAACTGGTTTTCTTCATGCGTTGATTTCCTCCGTGACCTGTCATTGCGCAGAGAGCGCGGGAACGGGCGCGCCCGCATCGCGCGACGGCGTGCCCACGAGCCGCTGCAGCACGCGCAGCGCCAGCCCCGCAGGCCCCGTGTGCCACCAGCGTCGCCCCGCGCTGCGGCGTGACTTGCCCATCGCCTGTGTGAGCCGGTCGAGCGAAATCGCCAGCAGCACGATGCCCAGGCCGCCCACGGTCGCAAGACCCATGTCCAGCCGCCCGATGCCGCGCAGCACCATCTGGCCGAGGCCGCCGACGGCGATCATCGAAGCGATCACCACCATCGACAGCGACAGCATCAGCGCCTGGTTGATGCCCGCCATGATCGAGGGCATGGCCAGCGGCAGCTGCACCTTCACCAGCATCTGCCAGGGCGAGGCGCCGTAGGCGCGCGCGGCCTCGATGAGGTCGGGCCGCACCTGGCGCAGGCCCAGGTTCGTGAGGCGCACGAGCGGCGCGAGCGCGAAGATGATCGTCACGATCACGCCCGGCACGTTGCCGATGCCGAACAGCATCACCACCGGCACCAGGTACACGAAGGCGGGCGTCGTCTGCATCGCGTCGAGCACGGGCCGCATGATCCGCTGGGCCCGGTCGCTGCTGGCCAGCAACACGCCCAGCGGCAGGCCGATGACCATGCAGAAGACGAGCGAGGTCAGCACCAGCGACAGCGTGACCATCGCCTCGGGCCAGATGCCCAGCATCGCCACGAGCAGCAGCGCGACCGTGGTGCCGATGGCCAGCGCGCGGCCCGCGAACTGCCAGGCCAGGAGGCCGATGAGCGCGATCATCGCGAGCGTCGGCAGGCCGGTCAGCAGGCCCTGCACCCAGTTCAGCGTGCTGTCGATGGGCAGGCGCACCGTCTGGAAGAAGGGGCGGAAATGTTCGACCACCCAGCCCAGGCCCTGGTTGATCCAGGACTCGACGGGAAGGGAGCCGTCCCAGAGGCGGTGCAGCTGGAAGCCGCTGGTCGCGCTGTCGGCCTGGCCGGCGAGCTGGTGCGCGGCGTTCAGCGGCGCATCGAGCCAGGCGCTGGTGGCCGAGGTGTCGGGCGCGGCCGAGAGCGCCTCCCACGGATCGACGAAGGCCGCGGGTTCGGGGGACGTGTTCAGCGCGGCGCCGATGTCGGGCGCGTTCAGGTCGGAAGGCAATGTGGTGTCGTTCATCGTTCAGGATCCTTCGTGAATTCAGTGCGGCTCGGCGGCGAGGGCAGGCGCGGCGTGCGGGGAGACGGGCTCGATCGGCGGCGTCTCGCGGTCCAGGAACTTGAGCAGCGTCGTCTTGCTGATCGCGCCGCAGAAGCGCCCGTCGCCCGCCACCACCGGCAGCGCGCACGGCGCCTGCGCGAGCTGGCCGATGAGGCCCGCCACCGGCGCCTCGGCGTCGATGCGCGGCAGGTCGGCCAGGAACGCGTGCTGCAGCCCGAGCGGGCCCGAATGCCCGTCGAGCGCGCCGCGCAGCGTGTCGGCCGACACCACGCCCAGGAAGCGCTTGTTGGGGCTGGTCACGTAGGCGAAGTCGCGGTCCTGGTCTTCCAGCAGCTTGAGCGCCGCGCGCGCGCCGCGCTCGGGGTGCTCGCACACCACGGTGAGCGACTTGCGCGCGATGTCCGCCGCCTTGAACACGGCCGCCGCGTCCACGCCGCGCACGAAGCTGCGCACGTAGTCGTCGGCGGGGCTGCGCAGGATCTCGTCGGGCGTGCCGACCTGGATCACCTGTCCGTCTTTCATGATCGCGATGCGGTCGCCGATGCGCATGGCCTCGTCCAGGTCGTGCGAGATGAAGACGATGGTGCGGCGCTGCTCCTGCTGCAGCCGCAAGAGCTCCGACTGCATCTCGGTGCGGATGATCGGATCGAGCGCCGAGAAGGCCTCGTCCATCAGGAGGATCGATGGGTCCGAGGCCAGCGCGCGCGCCAGGCCCACGCGCTGCTGCATGCCGCCCGAAAGCTCATCGGGATAGCTGTCGCCCCAGCCCGCCAGGCCCACCTGCGCGAGCGCCTTGTCGGCTTGCGCGAGGCGCGCCTTCTTGCTCGTGCCCGAGAGCTCCAGGCCGAACGCGGTGTTCTCGCGCACCGTCATGTGCGGCATCAGCGCGAACGACTGGAACACCATGCTGATGTCCTTGCGGCGCAGCGCGCGCAGCCTGGCGTCGGAGTGCTCGTTGATGTCGGCGCCGTCGATCACGATGCGCCCCGCGGTCGGCTCGATCAACCGGTTCAGGAGGCGCACCAGCGTCGACTTGCCCGAGCCCGACAGGCCCATGATCACGAAGATCTCGCCGGCCTGGATCTCGAAGGTGGCATCGAAGACGCCGATCGACTGGCCCGTCTGCGCGAGGATTTCCTTCTTCGAAAAACCTTGGCGCACGAGTTCGAGGGCTTCGTCGGGCGAATCGCCGAACACCTTGAAGACATGGTCGATGAGAATTCCTTTGGCCATATGCCGGGGCTCCTTGTTGAAAGGTTGGACACAGCACCGCCCCGGCAAAGCACGGGACGGCAACGGTCACGCCATCAGCCGATGGGCTGTCCGAACAGAGAGCGCGAGAAACGCGTGCAATGGCCCGGCGAGCCTTGGAGGGCTGCCGACAGGCACTGAAGACGACGTGGCGACGAAACCAGTGCCCGCCGAAGGTGGCGTGGCAGTGGGGCCGGAAACGATCCGGCCGGTTTGCCGGACAGGGCCCGGCGGGGAGAACCTTGCACCGCGACGGGATTCGGAGATCCGCGAGTAGCGCAGGGCCGACCAACCATGACTTACATGACTTGTTGGTCGTCTGAAGCCCATGATTATAACTTTTTGACATGACGCGAGTCAACCCGACGGGCGTAACGTGATGTCGGCGGCGGTCCAATGGCCCCGTCAGATGCGAGCTATTCTTGTTGGCCGATACTCGGGCCGCGCCCGACCAAGCGGCGCGACCATCCAAGACTGCGGAGCTTTTCTCATGACGACTTTCCCCAAGACCCGTGCCGAGCGCGATACCTTCGGTCCGATCGACGTGCCGGCCGACAAGCTGTGGGGCGCGCAAACGCAGCGCTCGCTGCAGAACTTCGACATCTCCGGCGAGCAGCAGCCGCGCGAGATCATCAAGGCGCTGGCGCAGGTCAAGCGTGCATCGGCCGTGGTCAACCACGCGCTGGGCCTGCAGGACGAGAAGAAGACCCAGGCCATCGTGGCCGCGGCCGACGAAGTCATCGCCGGCAAGCACCCGGGCGAATTCCCGCTGGTGGTCTGGCAGACCGGCTCGGGCACGCAGACCAACATGAACGTCAACGAGGTGCTGGCCAACCGCGCGAGCGAAATCCTCGGCGGCGAGCGCGGCGAAGGGCGCCTCGTGCACCCGAACGACGACGTGAACCGCAGCCAGTCGAGCAACGACGTGTTCCCCACCGCCATGCACGTGGCGGCTGTCGAGGCCATCACCCACAAGCTGCTGCCCGCCATCGCCAGGCTGCGCGGCACGCTGGAGCAGAAATCCAAGGACTTCGCCGACATCGTGAAGATCGGCCGCACCCACCTGCAGGACGCCACGCCCCTCACGCTGGGCCAGGAGTTCTCGGGCTACGTGGCGCAGCTCGCGCACGGCGAGGCGCATGTGCGCGCGGCGCTCCCGCACCTGAGCGAACTGGCGCTGGGCGGCACGGCCGTCGGCACCGGGCTCAATGCGCCGAAGGGTTATGCGGAGCAGGTCGCCGCCGAACTCGCGAAGCTCACGGGCCTGCCGTTCGTGACCGCACCGAACAAGTTCGAGGCCATGGCCAGCGTCGATGCGCTGGTGCATGCGCACGGCGCGCTCAAGACGCTCGCCGCCAGCATGAACAAGATCGCCAACGATGTGCGCTGGCTCGCGAGCGGCCCGCGCAGCGGCATCGGCGAACTGAGCATTCCCGAGAACGAGCCGGGCTCCTCGATCATGCCGGGCAAGGTCAACCCGACCCAGAGCGAGGCGGTCACGATGCTGGCCGCGCAGGTGTTCGGCAACGACGTGGCCATCAACATCGGCGGCGCCTCGGGCAATTTCGAGCTGAACGTGTTCCGCCCGATGGTGGCGCACAACTTCCTGCAGAGCGTGCGCCTCTTGGCCGACGGCATGGTGAGCTTCAACGACCACTGCGCCGTGGGCATCGAGCCGAACCGCGAACGCATCACGGAACTGGTGCAGCGCTCGCTGATGCTGGTGACGGCGCTGAACACGCACATCGGCTACGACAAGTCGGCCTACATCGCCAAGAAGGCGCACAAGGAAGGCACGAGCCTGCGCGAAGCGGCGATCGCCTCGGGGCACCTGACGGCCGAGCAGTTCGACCAGTGGGTCGTGCCGGAGAACATGACGGGGCGCTGAATTTCAGGCGCCGGGTTGTTCGAGGGGCCGCCGCGCACGGCCGCCCGAAGCGGCCGGCCCGCCCCCGGTAGGGGGTTGGCGAAGCGACACGAAGTGCGCGCAGCCTGGGGGCGAGCCTCAATACCCGATCGTGTAGCGCTGGCGCGAGTGGGCAGGCTTCTCGAGCTCGTCGATGAACGCGATCGCGTAGTCCTCGAAGCTGATCCAGCTGCGGCCCTCGGCACTCACGAGCAGGTCGTCCTTGCCGAGGCGGAACTTGCCCGTGCGCTCGCCGTCGACGAATTCGGCCGAGGGCGACAGGAAGGTCCAGTCGAGCTCCTTCTCGCTGCGCAGCGCCTCGAGGAACACGCCGCCGGCCGTGGCTTCGGCGCGGTAGGCATCGGGGAAGTTCGGCGTCTCGATCACCTTCAGGCCCGGTGCCGCGGACAAGCTGCCCGCGCCGCCGACCACCAGCAGGCGCTTGACGCCCGCGCGCTTGACCGGATCGATGATGGCCGCGGACGGCACGGTGGCGAAGTGCGCGGCGCTGAACACGGCGTCGTGGCCTGCCAGTGCCTTCTCCAGCGCGGGGGTGTCGAGCGCGTCGACATCGACGGCCTTCACGTTGGCGCGTCCCGACAGCTTCTCGCTCGCCTTGCGCGCGATGGCGGTGACGGTATGGCCGCGGCGCAGCGCCTCTTCGAGAAGGCGGCCGCCGGCGCGTCCGGTGGCGCCGATGATGGCGATGTGGCTCATGAATGACTCCAGAAAGTGGATGGGATGCATCTCATCTTAGGTTTCTGGTTTCGAAAGAAATACCTCGAAATCCGCGCTTCTTTATTCCTAAAATCGTTCGAATGGACCGATTGAACGCAATGCGGGTGTTCGTGAACGTGGTGGATTCGGGCAGCCTGTCCGCCGCGGCCGAGAAACTGGACATGTCCCGACCCGTGGTCACGCGCTACGTGGCCGAGCTGGAGCAATGGACCGGCGCGCGCCTTCTGCACCGGACCACGCGGCGCCTGAGCCTCACCGCCGCGGGCGAAGAACTGCTGCCGCGCTGCCGCCAGGTGCTCGAGCTCGCGGGCGACATGCAGGCGGCCGTGCGGCATCCGGCCGAGGCGCCGCAGGGGCAACTGCGCATCACGACCGGCACGTCGTTCGCGCAGGCGCAGTTGGCCGACGCCATCGCGGACTACGTGCGTCTCTATCCGGGCGTGGCGGTCGATTTGGTGCTGTTGGACCGCACCGTCAACCTGGTGGACGAGCGCATCGACCTGGCGATCCGCACGGCGGCAGAGATCGATCCCAACCTCATCGCGCGCCGGCTCACCACCTGCCGCTCGGTGGTCTGTGCCTCGCCCGCCTACCTGCAAGAGCACGGCAAGCCGCTGCGCGTGGACGAACTGGCCCAGCGCAACTGCCTCACGCATTCCTACTTCGGCCACAGCCTCTGGAATTTCACCCGCAAGGCGGACGGGGCGCCGTTGTCCGTGGCCGTGAACGGCAACGTGTCGGCCAACGATGCCGCGAGCCTGATGTACCTCGCGCGGGCGGGGGCGGGCATTGCGATGCTGCCGACCTTCCTCACGGCGCAGCTGCTGCAGTCCGGTGAACTGGTGCCGCTCTTCGAGGACTGCGAGCCGCAGGTCGTCGGGATGTATGCGGTGTATGCCTCGCGCAAGCACATGCCGGCCACGCTGCGCACGATGCTCGACTTCCTGGCCGAGCGCTTCACCGAAGTGCCGGCCTGGGACGCGCCGCGCGCCGCCGCATAGGACGAGGGCGCGCGGGCTTTCTCTCGGTGACTCAGTGACTCAGTGAGGCGTGCCGCCCTGCGACGCGTTCGCGGTCATCAGCTTGTCCGTGTAGGCAATGGCAATCGCCGAGAACAGGAAGGTGATGTGGATCACCGTCTGCGCGATCAGCACGCGGTCGGTGTAGTTGTCCGCGTTGATGAAGGTCTTCAGCAGGTGGATCGAGCTGATGCCGATGATGGCGGTGGCCAGCTTCACCTTGAGCACCGAGGCGTTCACGTGGCTGAGCCACTCGGGCTGGTCGCGGTGGCCTTCCAGGTTCATGCGGCTCACGAAGGTCTCGTAGCCGCCCACGATCACCATGATCAGCAGGTTGGAGATCATCACCACGTCGATCAGCGCCAGCACCACCAGCATGATCACGGTCTCGTTGAGCGAGCCGACGGGCGCGGTCGTCTTGTAGCCGATGCTGGTGATCAGGGCCTGCAGCGCGGTCTGGCTGCCGAATGCGGCTTCGACCAGGTGCAGCAGCTCGACCAGGAAATGCACCACGTACACCGCCTGCGCGACGATCAGGCCCAGGTACAGCGGCAATTGCAGCCAGCGGCTGGCGAAGATCAGCTTGGGCAGCGGCCCCATGGGGATGGTCCGGGTGGGGGGCGGGTTCAAGGGGTCGAAAGGATCGGGAGCGGACATCGGATGGGGGTTCGTGGAAGACCGGCGATTTTATGGGTGCCCCCGTGTCGTACTCGTGATAACCCTGCGAACTAACATCGGACGCGTCAGTGACCCGTAAGTGGCCCGGTCGACATTACGGCCGCACCCATCCAGGAGACAAAGCGAATGAGCAGCGCATCTAAAAACATTGAATCCGTATTGGTCGAGAACCGCGTGTTCCCCCCGACGCCCGCGCCACCGAAGGCGCCACGATTTCCGGCATGGCCGCGTATGACGCGCTGTGCAAGGAAGCCGAACAGGACTTCGAGGGTTTCTGGACTCGCCTGGCCAAGGGCAACCTCCAGTGGACCAAGCCCTTCACGAAGACGCTCGACGAGTCCAAGGCGCCGTTCTACGAATGGTTCGGCGACGGCGAGCTCAACGCCAGCGCCAATTGCCTGGACCGCCACATCGGCACCCCCGTCGAGAACAAGACCGCCATCGTCTTCGAAGCCGACGACGGCACCGTCACCAACGTCACCTACAAGGAACTGCTCGCCCGCGTGAGCCAGTTCGCCAACGCGCTCAAGGCCGCGGGCATCCAGAAGGGCGACCGCGTCATCATCTACATGCCGATGACCGTCGAAGGCGTGATCGCGATGCAGGCCTGCGCGCGCATCGGCGCCACCCACAGCGTGGTGTTCGGCGGCTTCTCGGCCAAGGCGCTGCAGGAGCGGATCATCGACGCCGGTGCTGTGGCCGTCATCACCGCCAACTACCAGCTGCGCGGCGGCAAGGAACTGCCGCTCAAGGCCATCGTGGACGACGGCATCGCGCTGGGCGGCTGCGAGTCGATCAAGACCGTGTTCGTCTACGAGCGCACGCCCACCGCATGGGCCCGTGTCGAGGGCCGCGACAAGACCTTCACCGAAGCGCTCCAGGACCAGAGCACCGACTGCCCGCCCGTGCCGGTGAACGCCGAGCATCCGCTGTTCATCCTCTACACCTCTGGCTCCACCGGCAAGCCCAAGGGCGTGCAGCACGCCACCGGCGGCTACCTGCTGTGGGCCAAGCTCACGATGGACTGGACCTTCGACATCAAGCCCGAAGACGTGTTCTGGTGCACCGCCGACATCGGCTGGATCACCGGCCACACCTACGTCGCCTACGGGCCGCTCGCGGCCGGCGCCACGCAGGTGGTGTTCGAGGGCATCCCGACCTTCCCGCACGCGGGCCGCTTCTGGCAGATGATCGAGAAGCACAAGGTGTCGGTGTTCTACACGGCGCCCACCGCGATCCGCTCGCTCATCAAGGCGGCCGAGGGCGACGAGAAGGTGCACCCGAAGAACTGGGACCTCTCGAGCCTGCGCATCCTCGGCTCGGTCGGCGAGCCGATCAATCCCGAGGCGTGGATGTGGTACCACCGCAATATCGGCCATGAGAAATGTCCGATCGTCGATACCTTCTGGCAGACCGAAACGGGCGGCCACGTCATTACGCCGCTGCCGGGCGCCACGCCGCTGGTGCCAGGCTCTTGCACCTTGCCGCTGCCGGGCATCATGGCCGCGATCGTCGACGAGACCGGCAAGGACCTGCCCAACGGCGCGGGCGGCATGCTGGTCATCAAGCGGCCGTGGCCCTCGATGATCCGCACGATCTGGAACGACCCCGAGCGCTTCAAGAAGAGCTACTTCCCCGAGGAAATGGGCGGCACGATCTACCTGGCCGGCGACGGCGCGGTGCGCAGCGCCGACCGCGGCTACTTCCGCATCACCGGCCGCATCGACGACGTGCTGAACGTCTCGGGCCACCGCCTGGGCACGATGGAAATCGAATCGGCGCTGGTCTCCAAGACCGATCTCGTGGCCGAAGCCGCGGTGGTGGGGCGTCCCGACGACGTGACAGGGGAGGCGGTGTGCGCCTTCGTCGTGCTCAAGCGTTCGCGCCCGACCGGCGAGGAAGCCAAGCAGATCGCCAACGAGCTGCGTGCCTGGGTGGCCAAGGAAATCGGCCCCATCGCCAAGCCCAAGGACATCCGCTTCGGCGACAACCTGCCCAAGACGCGCAGCGGCAAGATCATGCGGCGCCTGCTGCGCAGCATCGCCAAGGGCGAAGAGATCACGCAGGACACCTCGACGCTGGAAAACCCGGCAATCCTCGAACAGTTGTCAGAACGCCTGTAGGACGTGGCCGCCTGTCCGTCCGGCCGCGCCAGACGGGCCCTTTGCCTGAGGTAAAACCAACCCGTTGCCGCGCGCCTCGATGCCTGCGGCGCCGGTTGTTGTGTTCGATCTTTTCAGAGGAGGCCCCCCATGGGCGTGAGATCCGCTTTCCTGTTCGTCATCGTGCTGCTGATCGCAGCGCTCGCCGCATTGAACTGGGGGATGCTCGCGGCCCCCACCGATGTCTGGCTGGGCTTCATGACCGTCTCGGCGCCGCTGGGGCTGATCATGCTGGGCCTGACGGTCGTGCTGGCCGCCTTCTTCCTGGTCTACGTGCTGTACCTGCACAGCTCGGTGCTGCTGGACACCAAGCGCCACACGAAGGAAATGCAGGTCCAGCGCGCCCTGGCCGACAAGGCCGAGGCCTCGCGCTTCACCGAACTGCGCAACTTCCTGGAGGCGCAGGAGAACAAGCACATGGCGCATAACGCCGACCGCCACACCGCGCTGGTGGCGCGCATCGATCAGCTGGAGAACGCCGTGCGGGTGCGCTCCGAGCAGACCGACAACACCTTGGCCGCGCACATCGGCCAGCTCGAAGATCGCATCGAGCGCCGGCCGGTGGTGGTTCCGGCCGACATCAATCCGCAGGGTTGAATTGGTTAACGCGGTGTTGCGAGCACCCAGGCCGCCAGCTTCTTCGCATCGGCTTCGCTGACCTGGTTGTTCGCCGGCATCGGCACCGGGCCCCACACGCCGGAGCCGCCCTTCACGATCTTGGTGGCCAGGGTGTCGACGGCACCCTTGTCGTCCTTGTATTTCGTGGCCACGTCCTTGAAGGAGGGGCCGAGCACCTTGCGGTCGACCGCGTGGCAGCTCATGCAGTTCTTCGACGTGGCCAGGGCCAGGTCGGCAAAGGCGGGCGCCGCGAGGCCAAGGCCCAGGGCTGCGGCGAACAGAACTCTTTTCATGGGGGATTTATTTCGTAAGGGCTGGGTTACATTCGATGCAACGCGATTGTAGGTAGCGCCGACCAGCGGCGTCCGGATGCGTTGACAACAACCCGGAGGGATTCGCGATGCTGTTCTTGCTGTTGGGCCTGCTGGGCCTGGGCCTCAAATACTTCGAAGTCGGCGTCGTCGCCGGCTGGAGCTGGTGGATCGTGCTGTCGCCGTTCGCACTGGCCGTCGCGTGGTGGGCGTGGGCCGATTCGTCGGGCTACACCAAGCGCAAGGTGATCGAGCGCGAAAACCGCCGCAAGCAAGCGCGCATCGACCGCCAGAAGGCCAACATGGGCCTGCCGACCAGCAACGGCCAGCGCCCGCGCCGCTGAGCGCACAGCGGCTCCCCGGCCACATCATCCCGCGCTGCCAGAACGAAAGCGCGCCATGGATGACGAAGCCGCCACCCACGCACTGCTCGTCTTCGGGCTCTCGCTCCTCGTCGGGCCGGCCATCGGCGCGCTCGTGGGCTGGCGCAAAAAGCTCTTCTGGGGCGTCGGCGTCGGGGCGCTGCTGATCGGCTGCGCGGGGCTCTACGGCGCGGCCACGGTGGGCTGGCAGCGCCATCAATCGATTGCCGGCACGGTGCTGGTGGAAGGGCGCCTCGTCGAATTCGTCGAGGAGCGCAGCAAGGACAGCAAGGGCCGCACGACGACCACCCGCGCCCCCATCGTCGAATACACCGCCGCCGACGGGCAGGCGCGCCGCGTGAAGGGGCTCGGCGGCGGGCTTTCCGACAAGTCGACGGGCGATCCGGTCGACGTGCGCTACAAGCCGGCCGATCCGTCGCAGGCGTTGGTGGCCGATTTCCAGAACATGTGGGGCATCGTCTGGGCGCTCGGGCTCTTCGGCGGGTTTCCGACGCTGTCCGGCATCTTCTTCACCGGCATGGCCATCAAGGAGGGCCGCCACCGCAGCGGACGCATGGGGGTGCGCGCGCCCACGCCCGCGCAGCAGCGCTGGCGCACGCGCGGCACGGTGGTGGCCAACGTGGTTTTTCTTGCCGGCTTCGCGCTGGCATTTTTCTATCCCGACCCGAACCCCATGAAGCAGTTCGGTGCGGGCTTCTTCACCATCGGCGTGGGCGCCTTGCTGCACCTGGTGGTGCAGTGCCTGCCGCCGGCGAGGGACTTCGAGGTCCTGGGCATCCTCGCGATCGTGGGCCTGGGCTTTGCGGCCTTCGGCTACGGCGCGTGGATGATGGCCTGATCAGAACTTGTCGAGCACCGCGCCCGAGCTCGCGCTGGAGGCGTTGAACGCGAACTTGGCCTGCACGCCGCGCGTGTAGCGCGGTGCCGGGGCCTTCCAGCCTTCGCGGCGCTTGGCGATCTCTGCTTCGGGCACGTTCAGTTCGAGCTTGAGATCGTGCGCGTCGATGGTGATCGAGTCACCTTCGTTCACGAAGGCGATCGTGCCACCGGCCGCCGCTTCGGGCGCCACGTGGCCCACCACCATGCCCCAGGTGCCGCCCGAGAAGCGGCCGTCGGTGATGAGGCCGACGCTTTCGCCCAGGCCCGCGCCGATCAGCGCACCGGTCGGTGCCAGCATTTCCGGCATGCCCGGGCCGCCCTTGGGGCCGAGGTAGCGCAGCACCATCACGTCGCCGGCCACGATCTTGCCGGCCAGGATGGCTTGCAGCGCCGACTGCTCGTCGTCGAACACGCGCGCCGGGCCGGTGATGACCGGGTTCTTCAGGCCCGTGATCTTGGCGACCGCGCCTTCGGGCGAGAGGTTGCCCTTCAGGATCGCCAGGTGGCCTTCGGCGTACATCGGCTTGCCGATCGGGCGGATCACGTCCTGGTCGGCGCGCGGCACGTCGGGCACGTCCGCCAGCACTTCGGCGATGGTCTGGCCGCTGATGGTGATGCAGTCGCCGTGCAGGAGGCCTGCGTTCAGCAGCACCTTCATGACCTGCGGAATGCCGCCGGCCTGGTGCAGGTCGACCGCCAGGTACTTGCCCGAGGGCTTCAGGTCGCACAGCACCGGCACCTTCTTGCGCATGCGCTCGAAGTCGTCGATGGTCCACTCCACTTCGGCCGCGTGCGCGATCGCCAGGAAGTGCAGCACCGCGTTGGTCGAGCCGCCGGTGGCCATGATCACGGCCACGGCGTTCTCGATGGCCTTCTTGGTCACGATGTCGCGCGGCTTCAGGTCCTTCTTGATCGCCTCGATCAGCACCTTGGCCGATTCCTTGGCCGAGTTGGCCTTCTCGTCGTGCGGGTTCGCCATGGTGGACGAGTAGGGCAGCGAGATGCCCAGCGCCTCGAACGCGCTGGACATGGTGTTGGCCGTGTACATGCCGCCGCAGGAGCCCGTGCCGGGAATGGCGCGCTTCTCGATCTCGTGCAGGTCCTCGTCGCTCATGTTGCCAGCGGCGTTCTGGCCCACGGCTTCGAACACGCTCACGATGTTGAGGTCCTGGCCCTTGTAGCGGCCCGGGAGAATGGTGCCGCCGTAGACGTAGATGGCCGGCACGTTGGCGCGCAGCATGCCCATCAAGCCGCCGGGCATGTTCTTGTCGCAGCCGCCGACCACCAGCACGCCGTCCATCCACTGGCCGCCCACGCAGGTCTCGATGCAGTCGGAGATCACCTCGCGGCTCACCAGCGAATACTTCATGCCTTCGGTGCCCATGGCCATGCCGTCGGAGATGGTGGGCGTGCCGAACACCTGCGCGTTGCCGCCGGCTTCCTCGATGCCCGCGATGGCCGCGTCGGCCAGCTTCTGCAGGCCCGAGTTGCAGGGGGTGATGGTGCTGTGGCCGTTGGCCACGCCGACCATCGGCTTCTTGAAATCGCTCTCTTCGTAGCCCATGGCGTAGAACATCGAGCGGTTGGGGGCGCGGCTCTTGCCTTCGACGATGTTGGCGCTGCGGCGGTTGATCTGGATCGGCTTGGTGTCCATGGTGTCTCTTCTATCGTGGGGGAGATCGGGGAGCCAAGTATCGGACTTCTGATTGATTGGTTCCAATCCATTTTTGAGCATGGATTGATATGCTCGGCATATGAATGAAGCCCTCATCGACCTGCGTGCCTGGCGCCAGTTCGTCGCCGTGGCCGAGGAACTGCACTTCGGCCGCGCCGCATTGCGCCTGCACATGACGCAGCCGCCGGTGACGCAGGCCATCGCCCAGCTCGAAAAAACGCTGGGCGTGGTGCTGTTCGATCGCACCCGACGGCGCGTGGCGCTCACGCCCGCGGGCGAGGCGCTCTTGCCCGATGTGCGCGAGCTGCTGGCCCGCGCCCAGGCGCTGCCGGCACGCGCGCGCGCCGCGGCGGCGGGGCAGGTGGGGCGGGTGCGCATTGCCTTCGTCTCGACGGTCGGCTTCGAGCAATTGCCCGCCTGGGTGCGCGAATTCCGCGTGCTGTGCCCCGAGGTGGCGCTGGAGCTGGTCGAGGCCACCGGCGACGTGCAGATCGAAGCCTTCGCGCGCGGCGAGATCGATGCCGGGCTGATGCTGCATTCGCCCGGCGCCGCGCCGCCGGGGCTCGCGCGGCTGGCCGTGTCCGAGGAGCCGCTGGTGCTCGCGCTGCCGGCCCGGCACGCGCTGGCCCGCACGCGCAAGCTGCTGCTGGCCGACGTGCTCACCGAGCCGCTGGTGATCTTTCCGCGCCGCATCGTGCCTTCGCTGCACGACGCGATCTTCGGGCTCTATCACGCGGCGGGCCGCGTGCCGCAGCTCGCGCAGGAGGCCATCCAAATGCAGACCATCGTCAACCTGGTTTCCGGGGACATCGGTGTGGCCTGGGTGCCGGAGAGCGTCACGCAGTTCCGGCGCGCGGGCGTGGTCTATCGGCGTGCCGCGGAGTTCGCGCCGGCCGCGCGGCGCCGCAGTGGGCCGGCACTGCCCGTTTGCGAGACCAGCCTGGTGTGGCCCGAAGGGGCGGACAATCCGGCGCTCGCACGTTTTGTCGCGTTCGTGCGCGAGCGCGGCGCAAACACATCCTGAGGAGTGCACGGATGCATACGATCCTGGTGATGGGCGGCGGCTTCGTGCTGCTGGTGGTGTTTCTGCTGGCCAGCCGCTTCATCGGCGACGGCTCTTCGCTGGCGCTTGCCACCGCCGCCAAGTGGTTCATTCCGGCATGGTTCATCGGCGCCGGCATCAACATGGCGGTGGGCGTGATCAAGGCGGGGTACTCGGTGGCCGAGGAGCTGCCGATCTTCCTGGTGATCTTCGCGGTGCCGGCCGTGGTCGCGGGGCTCCTGTGGTGGAAGTTCGGGCGCTGAGATTGCCCTGAATATCCCCGTGCCGGCCGCGACATCCGGCGCGGGCACAATCCGCGGATGCTCATGTATCCGCAGATCAATCCAATCGCGTTGCAGCTCGGTCCGGTCGCCATTCACTGGTACGGCCTGACCTACCTGGCGGCCTTCGCGCTGTTCTACTTTCTCGGCACGCGCCGGCTGCATCACGAGCCCTACCGCTCGCTGGTCGGGCAGGGCGCCTGGCAGCGCAAGGACATCGAGGACATTCTTTTCCTCGGCGTGATGGGCGTGATCGTCGGCGGGCGCTTGGGCTATTGCCTCTTCTACAAGCCCGAGTTCTACCTCACGCATCCGCTGGAAATCCTCTACGTGTGGCAGGGCGGCATGAGCTTCCACGGCGGCATGCTGGGCGTGATCGGCGCGATGGTGTGGTTCGCCCATTCGCGCGCGCGGCCGTTCTGGCAGGTGATGGATTTCGTCGCGCCCTGCGTGCCGACGGGCCTCGCCGCAGGCCGCGTGGGCAACTTCATCAACGGCGAACTCTGGGGCCGCTTCAGCAGCCCCGACCTGCCCTGGGGCATGGTGTTTCCGCAGAGCGGCTCGATGCAGCCGCGCCATCCTTCGCAGATCTACCAATTCCTGCTCGAAGGGCTGCTGCTGTTCGTGATCATGTGGCTCTACGCGCGCAAGGAACGCAAACAGGGGCAGGTAGCCTCCGTCTTCTTGATCGGCTATGGCGCGCTGCGCTTCTTTGCCGAGTACTTCCGCGAGCCCGATGACTTTCTCGGCCTCCGGGCGCTGAGCCTGAGCCAGGGGCAGTGGCTGAGCGTGCCGATGGTGATCGGCGGCATTGCGCTGTGGTTCTGGTTCGGCCGCTCCAAGCGCGTCGTTGCGCGCGCCTGAACCTGTAAGTTCTCAGGGTAAGTCCGGGCCGCGCAGGCGATGCGCGGCACTTGCGCCGCAGGGTTGGCGCGCTCACAATTACGCGTAATTACAGGAAATTACGCCGAGCCTCACAACTCAGCCGTCAAGGTCGAAAGCCCGAATCGCCATGCGCCTGGTCCCCAACTCCCTGCACGACGAAGTCGCCGCCACGCTGCGCGAGCAGATCTTTGCGGGCACGCTGGCACCGGGCAGTTTCCTGGACGAAGTGGCCTTGTGCGAGCGCCTCTCCATCTCCCGCACGCCGCTGCGCGAGGCGCTCAAGGTGCTCACCGCCGAAGGCCTGCTGCGCCACGAGCCGCGCCGCGGCTGCTTCGTCAACGAGGTCACCGAGCGCGACCTCGACGAGATCTTCCCGGTCATCGCATTGCTCGAAGGCCGCTGTGCCTACGAGGCGGCGCGCAACGCGAGCGATGCCGAGCTGCACGAGCTCGACGGGCTGCACGAGCGCCTGGAGCGCCACGCCAAGGCGCGCCGCATCAACGACTACTACGCCACCAATCACATCATTCACGAGGCGATCATCAAGCTGGCCGACAACCGGTGGCTCGCGCAGGTGATCGGCGACCTGCGCAAGATACTGAAGCTCGCGCGCCTGCAGCAGCTGCATGCGCCGGGCCGCCTCGACCAGAGCCTCTCGGAGCACCTGGCCGTGTTCGCGGCGCTCAAGGCGCGCGACAGCGAAGGCGCCGATGCCGCGATGCGCACGCACCTCACGCGCCAGCGCGAGGCATTGCGCGAAGTCGCGCGGCAACAGAAATCCAGGGTGATGCCATGACGATCTGCCGCGGCGCGCCCGCATCCGTTCACAGGGGAGTCCAGCGATGAGTGCGACCGAATGGTTCCAGGCGCGGCTGCGTTCTGGCGAAAAATCCAAGGTGCCCGTGGCGCCCGAAAGCACAGCCAAGAGCGCACCCAAGAGCGCAACCAAGAGCACGCTCAAGCCCAGCGAGCGCACGACCGCCGAGCGCCTGCAGGTCACGCTGCGCAAGGCCGACGAGGCCCTGTCGCCGCGCGCGCTGCGCCGCGTGCTCGCTGACCTGCAGGCCGTGATCGATCCGCGCGTGAGCGAGGTCGAGGGCGGCCGCCGGGCTCATGCCATCGCAGAGGCCTACGCCGACGCCACGCCCGAGGAGCGCCGCGATTACTGGGCCCTCATGAGCGAGCACTTCGCTGCCGATGCGCAAAAGCTCAAGACCGCGCGCGACCAGCACCAGGCCGCGGTCGGCACGCCCGACGAAGGGCAGGCCGAGCTGCGCCTGCGCCGCGCGCTCGTGTCGCCGCGCATGCGCCTGCTGCAGCGCTTCGCGGTCGAGCCCGCGGGCATGCGCTTTCTGGTGGATCTGCGCGCCGACCTGCTGCCGTGCCTGAAGGCCGACAAGCGCCTGCTCGCGCTCGATGCCGAACTCGAGCACCTGTTCTCCACCTGGTTCGACGTCGCCTTCCTCGAGCTGCGCCGCATCGACTGGGATTCGCCGGCTTCGCTGATCGAGAAGCTCATCCGCTACGAGGCGGTGCACGACATCAAGAGCTGGTCCGACGTGAAGAACCGCCTGGACGACAGCGACCGCCGCTGCTACGGCTTCTTTCATCCGCGCCTGCCCAACGAGCCGCTGATCTTTGTCGAAGTGGCGCTGGTCGATCGCATCAGCGACGGCATCACGCCGCTGCTGGACGAGGCCGCCGTGCCGGTGCTGCCCGCCAAGGCGACCACCGCGATCTTCTATTCGATCAGCAACACCCAGACGGGCCTGCGCGGCGTGAGCTTCGGCGATTCGCTCATCAAGCGCGTGGTCGAGACGCTGCAGGACGAGTTGCCGCGCCTGAAGACCTTCGCCACGCTCTCGCCGATTCCGGGCTTTCGCACATGGCTCGCCAAGAACGCTGGCGACCTGTTGCCGCGCCTGGACGAGAAGCGCGAGGCCGAACTCGGCCGGCTCGTCGGCTCCGTGCCGCCCACGGCCGAGCGCCTGCTCGCCGCCGTGGACGCGGCCGCCACCTTCGATGCGAAGTCGCCGCTGCGGCAATGGCTGCTGCAGGCGGCGGCCGAATACCTGGGCCACGCGCTGGTCGACGGCACGCCGGCCGACCCGGTCGCGCGCTTTCACCTGGGCAACGGCGCGCGGGTGGAGCGGCTGAACTGGGCGGGCGACCCGTCGCCCAAGGGGCTGAAGCAGTCGTACGGGCTCATGGTCAACTACCTGTATGACCTGAAGCGCCTGGACAAGCACAGGGCCTGGCTGGGCGATGGCAAGGTCGCGGTATCGGGAGACATCGAAAGCCTGTTCTTCAAAAAAGGCTAGTGTTCGGAAAAGCGAAAAAAAAGCGGGTGCAGAGAAGGCGCCTACCGCCGCATCGGGCGGCAAAATCCACAACGATCGGAGAAGAGACACATGAACCAGAGTTTTCAGCGACGTGATGTTTTGCGCGTGGCCGCCGCCGGTGCGGCCGTTCTTTGCGGCGCCGCGCGCGCCCAGGGGCAGGGCTGGCCGACCAAGCCGGTAACGATGATCGTGCCGTTCCCGGCCGGCGGCGGCACCGACGCTTTCGCGCGGCCGCTCTCGGGCCAGTTCACCAAGGTGGCGGGCCAGACGCTGGTGATCGACAACCGCGGCGGTGCCGGCGGCACGCTAGGCGCGAGCATCGCGGCCAAGGCGCCGGCCGATGGCTACACGCTCTTCATGGGCGCTGTGCACCACGCCATCGCGCCCTCGGTGTACCCCAAGCTGGACTACGACATCGAGAAGGACTTCGCGCCGCTCATGCTGCTGGCCAACGTGCCGCAGGTGGTGGTCATCAACCCCAAGCGCGTGCAGGCCAACACAATCCAGGAATTCATCGCGCTGGTGAAGCGCAACCCCGGCAAGTTCAACTACGGCTCGGCCGGCTCGGGCACCTCGCACCACCTGGCGGGCGAGCTCTTCAAGATCCAGACCGGCACCTTCATCACCCACATCCCGTACCGCGGCGCGGGCCCGGCGCTGTCGGACCTGATCTCGGGCAACGTCGACCTGATGTTCGACGGCCTGGGCTCTTCGTCCCAGCACATCAAGAGCGGCCGCATCAAGGCGCTGATGGTCGCGGGCAGCAAGCGCAACCCCGCGTTCCCCGACGTGCCGTGCGCCGCCGAAGTGGGCCTGCCCGACTACACGGTGACCACCTGGTATGGCCTCTGGGCGCCGAAGAACACGCCGGCCGATGCGCAGGCGCGCGCGGTCGAAGACATGAAGAAGGCGCTCGCCACCGACGAGCTCAAGACCATCTGGGCGCAGAACGGTTCCGAGATCCCGACCCTCACCATGGCGGCCTACGGCGGCTTCGTGAACGCCGAGATCAAGCGCTGGGCCACGGTCGTGAAGGCGTCGGGCGCCAAGCTCGAATGACGGCTGCGGGCACTGTTTCACTGCGCCGCGAAGGCGCGGTGGCGGTCGTCACGCTGTCGAACGCGGGCCGCCTCAATGCGATGACGCGCGCGATGTGGCGCGCGCTGCGCTCAGCGTTCGCGGGCCTGGACGATGCGGACCTGCGATGCGTCGTGATCCGCGGGGAGGGCGCCGCCTTCTGCGCGGGCGGCGATATTTCCGAGTACCCGTCGTTCCGTTTCGAAGCATCGAGCCTGCGCGAATTCCACGAGAACGAAGTCTGGGCCGCGCTGCAGGCGCTGCTCGACTGCCCGGTGCCACTGGTCGCGCAGATCGAGGGCGCCTGCATGGGCGCCGGCATCGAGATCGCGAGCTGCTGCGACATCCGCATCGCGGGCGCTTCCGCGAAGTTCGGCGCGCCGATCGCCAAGCTGGGCTTTCCGATGGCGCCGCGCGAAGCGGCCCTCGTGCATGGCGCCATCGGCGACGTGCTCGCGCGCGACATGCTGCTGGCCGCCGGCGTGCATGGCGCCCAGCGCCTGTACGACGCGGGCTTCCTGCTGCAGGTGCTGCCCGACAACGAGGTGGCGACGGCCGTGCAGGCGCACGCCGAGCGCATCGCCGCGCTCGCGCCGCAGGCCGCGCGCCTGCACAAGCGCACGTTCGCGATGCTGAAGGCCGGCGCGCCCTCCCTGCAGACCCTGCTTGCCACGGCCTACGACTACGCCGATTCCGCCGAGCACCGCGAAGGCATCGATGCCTTCCTTGCCAAGCGCACACCGAATTTCTGAAGTACCGGTTCAAAGACGAAGCGATGAAGAAGCCCACCAACGCCAACCTGTTCGCCGCCTTGCGCGCGGCCTTTCCCGCCGACCTCGATGCCATTGCGGTCGAGACCGACAACGGCCTGTTCTATTCGTGGCGCGACCTCGAACGCGCGAGCGCGATGATCGCCAACCTGCTCGATGCGCTGAAGCTCGAGAAGGGCGCGCGCATCGCGGTGCAGGTCGAGAAATCCGTCGAGGCGATGCTGCTGTACCTCGCGACGTTGCGCGCGGGCTATGTGTTCCTGCCGCTGAACACCGCCTACCAGAGCGCCGAGATCGAATACTTCATTGGCAACGCCGAGCCCGCGGTCGTGGTGTGCACGAGCCGCAATGCCTCATGGGTCGGGCCGATCGCCACCGCAGCGGGCACGCGGCATGTGTTCACGCTGGACGACGACCGCACCGGCACGCTGCTCGAAGTGGCCGCGCAGTGCAGCGACAAGCACGCGCCCGCGAAGAAGTCGGCCGATGATCTGGCCGCGATCCTCTACACGAGCGGCACCACCGGCCGCAGCAAGGGCGCGATGCTCACGCACGGCAACCTGCTGTCCAACGCAGAGGTGCTCAAGGACTGCTGGGGCTGGACACCGGGCGACGTGCTCATCCACACGCTGCCCATCTTCCACGTGCACGGCCTCTTCGTCGCGCTGCACGGCGCGCTGCTCAATGGCAGCAAGATGCTGTGGTTCTCGAAGTTCGACCCCAGGCGCATCGTCGCCAAGCTGCCCGAAGCCACCGTGTTCATGGGCGTGCCCACGCTCTACGTGCGCCTGCTGGCCGAGGCGGGCCTCACGCGCAAGGCGGTGCGCAACATGCGCCTGTTCGTCGCGGGCTCTGCGCCGCTGCTCATCGAGACCTTCGACGAATGGCAGGCGCGCACCGGCCACACCATCCTGGAGCGCTACGGCATGAGCGAGACGGTCATGCTCACCTCCAACCCCTACAAGCCCGAGCAGGGCGAGCGCCGCGGCGGCACCGTCGGCTTCGCGCTGCCGGGCGTGCAACTGCGCGTGCGCGATGAGAACGGCAACGACTGCACCACCGACGAGATCGGCGGCATCGAGGTCGACGGCCCCAACGTGTTCGCCGGCTACTGGCGCATGCCCGAGAAGACCAAGGAAGAGTTCACCGCCGACGGCTTCTTCAAGACCGGCGACGTCGGCAAGATCGACGGCCGCGGCTACATCACCATCGTCGGGCGCAGCAAGGACCTGATCATCAGTGGCGGCTACAACGTCTACCCGGCCGAGATCGAGGGCTACATCAACGAGATGGCCGGCGTGGCCGAGAGCGCGGTCGTCGGCGTGCCACACCCCGATTTCGGCGAGGTGGGCGTGGCCATCGTGATCGCCAAGGCGGGCACGGCCATCGATGCCGATGCGATCGTGGCGGAGCTCAAGTCGAAGCTTGCGAACTTCAAGATTCCCAAGCGCTGCTTCGTCGTGGCCGAGTTGCCGCGCAACACGATGGGCAAGGTGCAGAAGGCGCTGCTGCGCGCCGAGCACAAGGAGCTGTTCGCTTAGGGCTTCGCAATCCTTGACGCGAGGGCGGTGGCACGCGGCTCGTGAAAGACCAGCGCATCCACGGCCTCCGGTGAAGGCCGGCGGAACTCCACGCCGAAGCCTTCGAGCGTCTCGACGTTGAAGCGCCGCCCGCCGGCCGGCAGCAGCCGGTAGGTCGGCTGGCCCGGAATCGTCATGCTGAGCTGGTCGCCGGCATCGAGCCGGATCTCGATCACGCGGCCCGCGTGCAGGTAGTCGCCGGCGCACAGCCGGCGGAAGGCGGGGTCCAGCACCTCGCCGGCCGCGACCCGGCGGAACACGATGTCGTCCACCATCTGCTCCAGGGGCACTTCGATGCGATCGATGTGGCCCTGCCGGTCGTAGCGGAAGGTGAGGGTGCGGTCGCTCGGATGCATGATCGTCGGCCGGTCGGGCGTGATGAAGACGTCGTAGTGGCGGTGCTGGAGCAGGTCTTCCGTACCGCGCCATTGCCACGCGAGCGCATCCCCGCGTTGCTCGATGTGGATGCGCCCGTAGGCCGGGTGTTCGTACTCGCCGGCATAGTCTTCGAGCGGATGGCTCGGCCGCGTTTCGCTGTGGCGAACATCGGCGGCGGCCTTCTTGTCGAGCTTCTGCTGCGCTACGGCCTGCCGGCGCTTCGGTGCCAACCGGCCGAACCAGTCGATGGGTTCGCGGCCCGAGAGGCGGTCGAGCGCCGCGAAGGTGAGGATGGGCGTGGCGCCGCCCGGCGTGCGGTTCGTCAGCACCACGATGCCGGCGCGGCGTTCGGGCAGCAGCGTCATGAGCGTGCTCCAGCCGGTCCACGAGCCCGAGTGCGCGATCGTGCGATCGCCGCGGTACTGCTCGCAGAAGAGGCCCAGGCCGTAGTGCGAATCGCCGATCTCCGCGTACTCGGAGCGGCCCATGTGCACGCGCGGCGTCGTCATCTCGCGCAGCGCCTGCGGCGAGAGCAGCTGGCGGCCGTCCGCCTTGCCGTCGAGCAGGAAGCGCGCCCATTTCGCGAGGTCGGCCACCGAGGCGTTGATGCCGCCCGCGGGCGTCGCGCGGATGGGCGACAGCGGCGACCGGTGGCGCACGTCGCCATCGATGGCGTGCGGACGGG
Organism: Variovorax sp. AC194; assembly: GCF_979257995.1. Lineage (NCBI taxonomy): Bacteria > Pseudomonadati > Pseudomonadota > Betaproteobacteria > Burkholderiales > Comamonadaceae > Variovorax > Variovorax sp. AC194. The sequence goes on from NZ_OZ409823.1 coordinate 3,329,820, forward strand.
CGCCGTCTTCTGCTGCGCCGAGCGCCTCGATGGAGAAGCCGAAGTGGTTGAAGCCCAGCGGCTTCATCAGCCGCTCGGTGGTGAAGTCCTCGAAGCGCTGTCCGCTGACGCGCTCGGCGATCATTCCCGCGACGAGGTAGCCCAGGTTCGAGTACTGGAAGGTGTCGCGCAGGTCCTTGTTCGGCGCGAGGTGCCGGAGCGCCGCGAGCATCTGCGCGTTGCTGAGGTCGCCGGGCATGTGGATCCAGTCGTGGCGCGGCAGCCCGCTGTGGTGGCAGAGGAGGTCGCGCACCGTGAGCCGCCCGGTCGCCACCGCGTCGTGCAGGCGGAACTCGGGGAGCACTTCGCGCACGGGCCGGTCCCAGTCGAGCTTGCGTTCGTCGACCAGCAGGCCCAGGCCCGCGGCGGTGAACGACTTGGTGATCGAGCACAGCAGGAACTGCGTGTCGGTGGTCACGGGCAGGCCAGTGTCGGTGTCGCGCACGCCGTAGCCCTTTTGCAGCACCACCTCGCCGTCCTGGATCACCGCCAGCGCGAGGCCGGGCACTTGCCATTCCTGCATCGAGGCTTCGACGAGGCTTTCGAGATCGCTCCACATGGTCGGGGTCCTTGCCTTTGGGCCGTTGGATAGGGGGGCGAATCCTAAGGCAATCCCGCGCGGCGAATTTTTTCTTATGCTGCAGCCAGCCCGTTCATGAGCCCGCTGCGCGCGTGGCAGTTGATGTATTCGTAGCTCTGCTCATCGGCCTTGAGCACCGACACCTCGTGGTACACGCGCAACTGCAGCTGGAAGTTCAGCGCCTGCACATAGCGCATGAAGCTGCCGAAGATCGCAACGTGCGTCGGGTGCGATTCGGCCCAGCGTTCCATGTCGGCGAGCGAGCGCCAGTAGCTCAGGCCGAACGACTTCTGCAGCGGCGCGCCCTTCGCGTCCAGATGGTGCATGTAACGGTTGCTGTAGCAGCCGATGGCCAGGCCCTGGTCGCGCAAGAAGTCCATGCCTTCGCGCAGCACCGGCTCCATGTCCTCCAGGTAGAGCGTGCGCTCCTGGCCGGTGGTCTCGGTCCACTCCTGGCCGGAGCGGATCATCGCGATGTTCTCGTGGCCCGCGACGCGCACGCGCTGGCCCGGTGCCGGCGTGCCGGCGACGACCGCGCGCGTGCCCGAGGGCGACAGCGCATCGGTCTGCGAGAGCGCAATGCGGTCGCGCATCGACCCCCAGTAGCCGTGCTCCTGCAGCTCGCCGCTGACCTCGCCCATGACCACGCCGACGCCCTCGAAGCGGTCGGGCGTGTTGAACATGGTCTCGAAGTGTTCGACGCGCGGCGAGGCGATTTCGCGGAAGTAGCCGAGGCCTTCCGAGAGCCGTTCGTCCGATCGCCACCATGCATCGATGGCGGGCGTGGCGCTCCAGCGTGCGAAGGCGGCGGCGTCGTCCCAGTAGGCGATCGCGACCATGTTGTCGAAGCCGTCGGCATCGACGTAGTGCGTGAGGTCGTGATGGCCCGGCCCGTCGGGCAGCGCGAAGTCGCGCGCGATCTTCATCAGCGCGGCGCAGGCGCGGCCCTGCATCTGCGCGCCGCGCGACTGCACGCCGAAATAGCCCATCACCACCTGCGTCACCGAGACCGGCGCGCGGGCCGACCAGACAGGGTAGGGCGGCGTGTAGTCGTCCTCGACGCGGCGGTGCCGCGTGCGGGGGCATTTCAGGTGCTCGGCGATGGCGGATTCCATGGCGGGCTCCCGGGCGTCAGGCCGCGAGCTGCAGGCGCGGCTCGGTGCCCGCGGCCATGGCTTCGGGTGCGCTGCGATCGGGCTCGGGCGTGCGCTGCAGCACCACGGGCTCGCGGCGCGTCTTGTTGAGCAGCAGCTGCGTGACGTCGGGGCGCGAGTAGTGCCCGCTCGGATCGCCCGCGGCCTTGGCGAGCGAGATCATGCCCAGGTCGATGTCCGCGATCACCAGGCCCTCCTGGTCCTCGGCCAGCGGCGTGCCGAGCGGCGAGCCGTCGGGTGCGTAGATGCGCGCGAAGCCGCCGCCGGTGCGCAGCATCTGCTGCTTGCCCGCGTCGGTGCACATCAGCTCGCTCATCGCGGGCGAGACGGTGGCGCACGGCGCGATCACGAAGCACTGGCCCTCGGCCGCATACACCTGGCTCGCCGCGTTGTTGACCTCTGGCCCGAGCGCGTAGGCGGCACCGCGGTAGAGCGAGAAGCTGGGCCATGCGCCGCAGTGGATCTGCTCGTTCTGCGCATACATCGCGTATTTGCTCAGCGGCTGCAGGTGCTCCCAGCACGAGAGCGAGCCGATGTTGCCGATGGCCGTTTCGGCCACCGCGAGATCGGAGCCGTCGCCTTCGCCGAACACAGTGCGCTCCACGTGCGTGGGCTTCAACTTGCGGCGTGTCTGCACGGTGTTGCCCTGGTCGTCGAAGAGCGCCTGCGCGATGTAGAGGCTGCCCGCGGCCTTCTCGCTGTAGCCCAGCGAGACCCAGATCCTGTGCTTGCGCGCAGCCTCCGCGATGCGTTCGAACTCGGCCGAGCCGACCACCAGCGAGTTGTCGTGGTAGCGCTGCACGAACTGCATGCCCCAGGCGGGCGAATCGAGCCAGATCCACCACGGATAGCCGGGCACCCAGGTCTCGGGAAAGGCGATGAGCTTCACGCCCTGGCCGGCGGCCTGGGCCATGAGCTCGATGGTCTTGTCGATGGTGCCGTCGAGGTCGAGGAACACGGGCGCGGCCTGCACGGCGGCGACGCGCAGCTTGGGGTGAACGGTGGTGGGCATGGCGAGCCTCCAGAGGTGATGGTGGTGGGGTGGATGAAACAACTTCGCACACCCCCAACGCGGGTTTGCGCGGTGGCATGCGGGTTGCTTGAAGCGTAGATTCGCCGCCGCGGAACGCCTTGATCCGAACTGGCGGCGTTCTTGTTCCAGCGTTGCACGCGCTTTCCGGGGACCCCCATGAACCAGTTGCTCAGCACCGATGCCGTGGCGCGCGACCAGCGCCTGGCCTACTGGACCGACATGATCTGCAACGTCTACGTGCAGCTCGGGTGCGACCCGGTGCGACCGGACGACATCGGCCGCTTCGAGGGCAGCATCCGCCAGCACTCGCTGCCGAGTCTCGACGTGTCGGTGGTCAAGTCAGGCGCGCAGAAGGTCATGCGCACGAGCGGGCACATCGCGCGCTCGTGCGACGACTATTTCCTCGTGAGCATCCAGGCCGAGGGGCGCGGCGTGGTGCGCCAGGACGGGCGCGATGCGGTGCTCTCGGCCGGCGACTTTGCGCTGTACGACAGCACGCGGCCCTACGAGCTGCTGTTCGACGACAGGTTCGAGCAGATCGTGCTCAAGCTGCCCGGCGAGCGCCTGCGCAGCGAACTGCGCGATACCGAGGCGCTGACGGCCACCACGGTGTCGGGCAAGGAGGGCGCGGGGCATCTCCTGCTCGGCATGATCCGCACGCTGCGCGAAGACATCGACACGCTGCAGCCCGCATCGGCGCTGGCCGTGGCCAATGGCGTGCAGAGCATCCTCGTGGCGGGGCTGCAGACGCTGCCCGCGGCGCGTGCGCCGTCGCTGAGCAATCTGACGGCGTACCACCTCGCGCGGGTGAAGCGGTGCATCGACGAGCAGCTGGCCGATCCCTCGCTCTCGGTGGGCAGCCTCGCGGCGTCGCTCGGGGTGTCGGCGAGCCACATCCACCGCGTGTTCAAGAGCGAGCCGCTGACGCCCTCGCAGTACATCTGGGAGCGCCGGCTCGAGGCCTGCAGCCGCGACCTGCTGGAGCCGCGCCTGGCGGGCAAGCCGGTGGGGGAGATCGCGTATGGGCGCGGCTTCAACGATGCGGCGCATTTCAGCCGCGCGTTCCGCGAGCGCTTCGGCTGCTCGCCGCGCGAGTGGCGGCACCCACAGGTGCCGCGGGTGCAGTAGCCGAGGTCTACTGGACCAGCAGGACGGAGATGTCGGTCTCGCCGATCACCTTGGTCGCGACCGAACCCATCAGCGCGCGTCCGAAGAGGCCGTGGCCATGGGTGCCGAGCACGATCAGCTCGGCGTGCGCGGCGGTGGCCGACTTCAGGATTTCCTCGGCCGCGTGGCCGTGGCGCTTGTCGATCGTGTAGTTGCCCACGCCCTTCTCGGCGAGGAGCGCCTTCACCGGATCGAGCGCCTTCGCGCTTTCCTCGGCGTAGTACTCCGCGACGATCTCCTTGCTCAGGTGCCGCGTCACGTGGCCCGAGATGCCGGTGCACACGTGGACCACGATGAGCTCGTGCCCGTCCACGAACATGGCGCGGTTGGTGACGAGGTAGTCCAACGCCTTGCGGGTGTAGGCGCTGCCGTCGACGGCGATGAGGATTTTCATGAAACCGTTATACGGCTGCGACCTGTGGGTCGCAACGGGTCTCACCCCAGAACCGAGGGGCTATTTCCAGCCCCGTGCCTCAGCCTTGGAGGCCCTTCCAAAGCATGTAGGCGGCGAGCAGATAGAGGATGCTCGCGAACACGCGCTTGAGCTTCTTCACGGGCAGCGTGTGCGCGGCCTTGGCGCCCAGCGGCGCGGTGAACACGCTGCACAGCGCAATCACCACCAGCGCCGGCAGCCAGATGTAGCCGAAGGAGCCCGCGGGCAGGCCCTGCACCGACTGGCCGCTGATCGCATAGCCCACCACGTTGGCCACCGCGATGGGGAAGCCCAACGCCGCGCTCGTGGCGACCGCGTTGTGGATCGAGATGTTGCACCACGTCATGAACGGCACGCTGATGAAGCCGCCGCCCGCGCCCACCAGGCCCGAGATGAAGCCGATCACGCCGCCCGCGGCGAGCTGGCCGCCGGTGCCCGGCATCTGGCGCGTGGGCTTGGGCTTTCTGTCCAGGAACATCTGCGTGGCCGAGAAGCCCACGAAGAGCGCGAAGAAGATCGCCAGCGCCGTGCCCTTGAGGAGGGCGAACACGCCCAGGCTGCCTGCGAGGCTGCCGATCACGATGCCGGGCGCCAGGCGCTTGACGATGTCCCAGCGCACCGCGCCGCGCTTGTGGTGCGCGCGCACGCTGGAGACCGAAGTGAAGATGATCGTGGCCATCGAGGTGGCGATCGCCATCTTCACCGCGAGGTCGGAGGACACGCCGCGGTGACCCATGATGATCGTGATGAAGGGCACCATCAGCATGCCGCCGCCGATGCCCAGGAGCCCCGCGAGAAAGCCGGTGCCCAGGCCGAGCGCGGCCAGTTCAAGAATCAGGAGGGGGTCGAGGAGATCGGTCACGCTGCGGGTCTTCGGACAAAGCAACGGCCCCGAGCAGTGTGTGCTGGGGGCCGTGCCGATGAAAAAAGGTGTCTGCAAGTGGGCGCCGAACCCGCATCCTGAACCAGGGTTCAGGTGGGCGAGGGCAGCAAGACTTCGGGTTCATCTGACGCGAGATGATCACGCCCGTCAAGCGATGTACCAAGCCCGGCTCCGGAGAGCATTGGAACAAGGAAATATTAAGCCCGACGCGCACCGCAGACAGTTCGGATTTTACGCTCCGTATGCGTCCATGGTGTTCATTCAGAGCAAATGACCATCGCCGGCCAGTGCCTGATCGAGCTTTTGAATGAGCTGGGTGGCCTTGGCATCGACTTCTCCGGGCTCGGCCGCGGCAGGCGCGGGCGCTGTGGCGACAGGCGCTGCAACAGCCGTGGCCTGTTGCGCCGCGAGATCGAAGGCCAGGTTCAGCGAAGCCAGCACCGCGATGCGATCGCGCGCCTTGACTTTTCCCGCATCGCGGATCTTGCACATGGCCGCATCCACGCGTTCGACCGCATCGCGCAGTTGCGGCTCGCCGCCGTCGGGACAGCCGAGCAAATAGCTCTGGCCCATGATCTGTACTTCTATCTGCTTCATGCGGTGGAGTCTTCGGGAGGTGGTTCAGCCGGCAGCCGCTCGAGCAGCGCATCCAGGCGCGTGCGTGCCGCGGCGAGCCGCGACTTGAGCCCGTCGCGTTCGCGCGTGAGCGCATCGACCTGTTCCTGGAGCAGCGCATTGGTGCGCTGTACCTCTTCGTGACGCACGAGCAAGCGTTCCACACGCTCGGCGATCTGATCGATGGGGCTGGAGGCGGGCATGGTTGGCGATTGTAGTTTCCCGGGGAATGGGGCCCGCCGGCAGGGCGCGCGGTGCCTCGACTGGCATGGATTCTGCTGCCTTCGCAGTGGCGTTTCAAACATTTATAGCCACTCCATGACCACGAAGAACAACACTCTATTCAGCCGGCGCGACCTGCTCGCGCTCATCGGCAAGACCGCGGGCGGCGGCGCGATGTACCAGGCGATGACTTCCCTGGGTTTCGCTGCCGAGTCCAACTACGGCGGTCCTCCGAAACTCGATGGTGCAAGAAAGGGTGCGTCGGTGCTGGTTCTTGGTGCGGGCCTGGCCGGCATGGCCGCCGCGCTCGAGCTGCGCAACGCGGGTTACTCGGTGAAGGTGCTCGAGTTCAGCAACCGCGCGGGCGGCCGCTGCTGGACGCTGCGCGGCGGCGACACCTTCACCGAGCTCGGCGGTGCCGCGCAGCAGTGCGGCTTTGCCAAGGGCGAGTACTTCAACCCCGGTCCGTGGCGCATACCTTTTCATCACCACGCGGTGCTCGGCTACTGCAAGCGCCTGGGCGTTGCGCTGGAGCCCTTCATTCAGGTGAACTACAACGCGCTCGTGCATTCGAGCAAGGCCTATGGCGGCAAGCCGCAGCGCTATCGCCATGTGCAGGCCGACTACCAGGGCTACGTGGCGGAGCTGCTCGGCAAGGCGACGCAGCAGGGCAACCTCGATGCGGCGCTGACGAAGGAGGACAAGGAAAAACTCCTCGAAGGCCTGCGCCGCTGGGGCGCGCTCGACACGCAATTCCGCTACCGCGAAGGCACTGTCAGCAGCGACCGCCGCGGCTATGAAGTCGATGCGGGCGGCGGCCTCATGCCGCTGGCCAAGCCGTCGAAGCCGCTCGACATGAGCGAGTTGCTGCAATCAAACCTTTGGCGTTACATCGCGAGCGGACAAGACTATGAATTCCAGAGCGCGATCTTTCAGCCCGTGGGCGGCATGGACATGATCGCCAAGGCCTTCCAGAAAGAAGTCGGCAGCCTCATCCGCTACGGCGCGAAGGTCACCAAGATCGAGCAGAACGACCGCGGCGTCACCGTCACCTACACCGACGAGGCCAAGGGCGGCGCGGTCGCGCAGGCCAAGGCCGACTGGTGCCTGTGCACCATTCCGCTGTCGGTGTTGAGCCAGATCGACGTCCAGGTCAGCGCGCCGATGCAGGAGGCCATCAACGCCGTGCCCTATGGCGCGTCGGTGAAAGTCGGCCTGCAGTTCAAGCGCCGCTTCTGGGAAGAAGACGAGCACATCTACGGCGGCATCAGCTACACCGATCTGCCGATCTCGCGCATCTCGTACCCCTCGACGCGCTACGGTGACAAGGGCAAGGCGGTGGTGCTCGGGGCCTATGTGTTCGACGGCCCGAACTCCTACGAATTCACCGCGATGGCGCCCGAGGAGCGCGTGCGCCGCGCGGTCGAGTTCGGCACGCAGCTGCATCCGCAGTACGCGCGCGAATTCGACAACGGCATCTCCGTCGGCTGGCACCGCGTGCCGGGCTCGCATGGCTGCTACGGCATGTGGACCGACGAGACGCGCCAGAAGCACTACAAGAACCTGTGCCAGGTCGACGGGCGCATCGCGCTCGCGGGCGAACACGCTTCCTACATTCCGGCCTGGCAGGAGGGCGCGCTGCTCTCGTCGCTCGATGCGATCCAGCGGCTGCACGCCCGCGCCGTCGCTGCATGAACGCAGCGTGAAGGACACACCCACCATGAACAACAACAACCTCACGACTTTCAAGCGCGCGCTGCTCGGCCTTTCGTTCGGCGCCATCGCAGCGATGAGCGGCCAGGTCTTCGCGCAATCGCAATCGCCGTCGCAGTCGTCCGAACCCGCGTTCTCCGTCGGCCCCCGGTTCCAGGAGAGCTCGGGCGAATCGATCTACCGCGCCACCTGCCAGGCCTGCCACATGGCGCAAGGGCAGGGCGCGAAGGGCGCGGGCGCCTACCCGCCGCTCGCATCGAACCCGCGCCTGGCCAGCGCGGAGTACCCGCTCTACGTCGTCATCAACGGCCAGAAGGGCATGCCCGCCTTCGGCAAGATGCTCAGCGACGAGCAGATCGCCTCGGTGGTCGGCTATGCGCGCACCCATTTCGGCAACCAGTACGCCGATGCCATTCCCGCGGAGAGCGTCAAGAAGCTGCGGCCTTGACCGCGTTGCGGCATTCACCGGATCCCTCCTTCATCCACCACCCCAGCAGAGAGACAACACGCATGACCATGACCCTGTTCACCAAGACCCAGCCACTGGCGCTCGCCGCCGCCCTGTTCGCAGCCGGCGCCGGCGCGGCGCACGCGGCCGACGAAGTCATTCGCCACCGCATTCCGAACTCCACCTTTCCGATTTCGGCCGCGGTCGAGGTGCCGTCGTCGCTCACCAACGTGTACCTCTCGGGCCAGGTGCCGCCGCTGCAGGACGCGGCCGCGCCCAAGAACAGTGCCGCGGCCTATGGCGGCGACACCAGGGGCCAGACCGTCGGCGTGCTCAAGGCCATCGAGAAGAGCCTCACGGGCCTGGGCCTCACGATGGGCGACGTCGTGAAGATGCAGGTGTTCCTGGTCGGCGATCCGGCCAAGGACAACAAGATGGACTTCGCCGGCTTCATGGAGGGCTACACCCAGTTCTTCGGCACCACCGCGCAACCGAAGCTGCCGGTGCGCTCGGCCATGCAGGTGGCGGCACTGGCCAACCCGGCGTACCTGGTGGAGATCGAGGTGATGGCGGTCCGCCCGGCCCCATCGAAGTAGCCTCACCAGCGGCCCGATGGGCGCGGCAGCCAAAACTTTCGACTTAGCGCCGCTGCCGAAGGGCCTAAAATCCCGCCCGTTGGTGCTCGCGCCGTGGTTCGCACGGCGCAGTTCAACGGGAAGCAGGAGTGAACGCCCCCGAGGGTCCGCAAGCCGGACATCGGAACAAGGCCGAAGCCGCCTGCGCTGCCCCCGCAACGGTCAAGCAGACGACGCCGCAAGGCGCCACCCCTTTCCATCCAGCCACTGGGCGCCCTGAAACAGGTGCCTGGGAAGGCGGCAGGGGCCGTTCTGCCAGCCCGGATACCGGCCAACAAGGCGGCTGCCGCATGCAATGAACCGATGAAACGGTTCGTGCCTGGGGCGGTCATTGCGCCCCGAGGCGCCGGCGGGGAGGCCGGCCAGGGGCATTGACGTTCGTTCGGCTGATCCATGACTTCCTGCGTTTCTCTTTCCCGCGGCCGCGCTCCTGCGCGCCGCTCTCTCGCCTGCCTGCCGCTCGCGCTGGCCTCGGCCTTCGGCGGCCTCGCGCTGATCCCGCTGTCCGTGCTCGCGCAGGAAGCAACACCCGCGCTGCCCCAGACGGTGGTCACCGCCAACCGCACGCCGCAGCCGTTGTCGGACCTGGTGGGCGACGTGTCCATCATCGACCGCGAGACCATCGAGCGCAGCGGCGCGACCGGCGTGGCCGATGTGCTGGCGCGCCAGCCGGGCATCGAGATCACGCGCAACGGCAGCGTGGGCAACACCACCAGCCTCTTCATCCGCGGCGCGGAAACGCGCTTCACCGCCGTCTATTTGGATGGCGTGCGCATCGACTCGCAAACCACCGGCGGCGCCGGCTGGGAAAGCATTCCGCTCTCGCAGATCGACCGCATCGAAGTGCTGCGCGGCCCGGCCGCCGCGGTGTATGGCTCGGACGCCATCGGCGGCGTGATCCAGCTCTTCACCAAGCGCGGCGAGGAGGGCGTCTCGCCCTACGCGGGCATCGGCTTCGGCAGCCACGGCCTGCGCAAGATCGAGGGCGGCGTGAGCGGCAAGTCGGGCCTGTTCGACTACTCGTTCGGCGTCGCGCACGAAGAGAGCAAGGGCTTCAACGTGCAGCCCGCCGACAAGCGCACGCCTTCGAAGGACGGCTTCACCAGCCCCGACCGCGACGGCTACCGCAGCACGTCGGGCAACCTGAAGCTGGGTTTCCAGATCACGCCCGACCAGCGCATCGACGCCACCTTGCTCCAGAGCAACATCGAAGCCGGCTACGACCCCTCGGTGAGCTTCCGGACCAAGCCGCCGATCCTCTTCAAGAACGACGTCTCGACCAACACGCTGCGCACCGCGGGCCTGACCTGGTCGGCCAAGTGGAACGACATCTACAGCACCCGCGTGCAGGTGACCGACTCGCAGTCGGTCTACAAGACGCAGCCTTCGTTCTATCGCACCGAAACCAACCTGCGCGGCTACCTGTTCCAGAACGAATTGCGCTTCGGCCCGCACCTGGTGACCGCCACGCTGGAGCGCCGCGAAGACGCGCTGGAAAACGCGCCCACCACCTCGGCCAAGCTCCTGTCGCAAGACCGCTCGCAGAACGCCCTGTCGCTCGGCTACGGCTTCGTGCAGGGCCCGCATTCGCTGCAGCTGCACGTGCGCCGCGACAAGGACAGCGAGTTCGGCGGCAAGACCACCGGCAGTGCCGCCTACGGCTTCGCCATCCTGCCGTCGCTGCGCTTCACCGCGTCGGCCGGCACGGCCTTCCGCGTGCCGACGCTCTACCAGCGCTTCAGCGAATACGGCATCGCGACGCTCAGGCCCGAGGACAGCCGCAACGTCGAGCTGGGCCTGAACTACGCCAAGGACGGCACCACCGCCGGCATCGTGGTGTACCGCAACCGCGTGCGCGACCTGATCAACTTCGTCGGTACCGCCAAGGGCTGCGCCTCGGCGTTCGGCTGCTACACCAACGTGAACCGCGCCACGCTGCAGGGCGCGACGCTCTCGGCCAGCCAGCGCCTGGGCGACGTCACGTTGCGCGCCTCGTTCGACGTGCAGGACCCCAAGGACGCCGACACCGGCAACCTGCTCGCGCGCCGCGCCAAGCGCCACGGCACGCTGGGCGCCGACTGGCGCGTGGCCGGCTGGACGCTGGGCGCCGAGGTGCAGGCCTCCAGCCAGCGCTTCGACGACACGGCCAACACCGTCAAGCTGGGCGGCTACACGCTGCTGAACCTGTCGGCCAGCACGCAGATCACGCGCGACCTGAACCTCATCGCCCGCATCGACAATGTGGGCGACAAGGACTACCAGTTCGCACGGCTCTACGCCAACGGGGGCCGCAGCGCCTACCTCGGCCTCAAGTGGACACCGCAGTAAACGACCGCTCGCCACGACACGCCGCAGCCACCTGCGCTGCGGTGCTGATCGCCGCGCCTGCCTCGGGGCAAGGCAAGACGACGGTGGCCGCCGCGCTCGCGCGGCTGCATGCGCGCCAGGGCCGGCGGGTGCGCGCCTTCAAGTGCGGGCCGGACTTTCTCGACCCGCACTGGCTGGCGCTCGCCACCGGCGCGCCGGTGCATTCGCTGGACCTGTGGATGACGGGCGAGGCCGATTGCCGCGCGCGCCTGCATGCCGCGGCGGCCGAAGCCGATCTCGTGATCGTCGAAGGCGTGATGGGCTTGTTCGACGGCACGCCGAGCGCGGCCGATCTCGCGGAGCGCTTCGGCTTGCCGGTGCTCGCGGTGATCGACGCGCATGCGATGGCCGGCACCTTCGGGGCGCTGGCCTATGGATTGCAGAACTTCAGGCCCGGCCTGCCGTGGGCCGGCGTGCTGGCCAATCGCGTGGCGAGCGAGCGGCACGCGGGCATGCTGAAGGACGCGCTGCGGGAGCCTTCGCAATGGATGGGCGCCTTGCCGCGCGACGCGCGGTTCGCGTTGCCCGAGCGCCATCTGGGCCTTGTGGGCGCGGGCGAAATCGACGACGCGATGGCGCGGCTCGATGCGGCGGCCGATGTGCTGGCCGAAACGCCGCTGGGCCAGTTGCCAGTCTCGCAACTGCCGCAGGTGCGCTTCGATGCCGCATCGACGCAAGACACAGCCGCTACGCAATTGCTGAAGGGCCGCGCGATCGCCATCGCGCGCGACGCGGCGTTCTCCTTCATCTATCCCGCCAACCTCGATGTGCTCTCGGCACTCGGTGCGCGGCTCACTTTTTTCTCGCCGCTCGCGGGCGATGCCTTGCCGGTGTGCGATGCAGTCTGGCTGCCAGGCGGCTATCCCGAACTGCATGCCGAAGCCCTGTCGGCGAACGAGTCGATGCGTGCCTCGCTGGCCGCGCATGCCGAAGCAGGCAAGCCCATCTGGGCCGAGTGCGGCGGCATGATGGCGCTGTTCGATGAACTGGCCACGCACGCCGATGCAGAGCCGCAGCACGTCCACCGCCTCTGGGGCCTGCTCCCCGGCCGCGTGACGATGCAGAAGCGCCTCGCCGGCCTCGGACCGCAACAGCTTGAACTTGGAAGCCACACCCTGCGCGGCCACACGTTCCACTATTCGCGCTGCGAAACGCCGCTCGTGCCTTCCGCCCACACCGCGCGGCCCGGCGCCACGCAGCCCGTCGGCGCGCGCGGCGGCGAGGCCTTCTATGTGCATGGCCCGGTGCGGGCCAGCTATTTCCACGCATGGTTCGCCTCCAGCCCCGAGGCCACGGCGCGGCTCTTCGGCGCCATGCCGATCGCGCTGGACAACGACGCAGCAAAGGAAGAGATCGATGAGCGTTGAGCACGAATTCATCCTCGGTGGCCAGAAGAGCGGCAAGTCGCGCCGCGCCGAGCAGCGCGCCATCGACTGGCTCGCCGCTGCGCCCGGCAGCCACCGTGCCGTGCTGATCGCCACCGCCCAGGCTTACGACGACGAAATGCTCGAGCGCATCGTGCGCCACCAGGCCGACCGCGCCGAGCGCGTGCCCGGCATGCGCACCATCGAGGAGCCGGTCGAGCTCGCGCGCGCCATCGTCACGCAGAGCGCACCCGAGACGCTGGTGGTGGTCGACTGCCTCACGCTCTGGCTCACCAACTTGCTGATGCCGATGCGCTGCGAAGCCGCGCGGCCGGTGACGCGCACGCCCGCGGCGCATGCCACCATGCTGCAGATCGCACTGCGCGAGGCGCGCGGGCCGGTGGTGCTGGTGGGTAATGAAATCGGCCTGGGCGTGATTCCGCTCGGCCGCGAGACGCGTGCGTTCGTCGATGCGCTCGGGCGCCTGAACCAGGACGTGGCCGCCGCCTGCAGCCGCGTGACGCTCATGGCGGCCGGCCTGCCGCTGAGCCTGAAGGCGCCCGCCTGATGAAGCTGCGCCTGCTTTCATCGCTCGCCGTCGCCATCGGCCTGTCGCTCTGCGCACTCGCGGCGCACGCCTTCGATGTGGTCGACGAACGCGGCACCACCGTGAGCCTGCCGCAGCCGCCGCAGCGCATCGTCTCGCTGTTGCCGTCGCTCACCGAATCCGTCTGCGCGCTGGGCGCCTGCGAGCGGCTGGTGGGCGTGGACAACTATTCCAACTCGCCGGCCGCGGTGCGCGCGTTGCCGCAGATGGGCGGCGGCATCGAGCCCAACGTGGAAGCCATCGTCGCGCTCCGGCCCGATGCGGTGCTGCTGGCCAAGTCGTCGCGCGTCACGCAGCGGCTCGAGGCGCTGGGCCTGAAGGTGCTGGTGCTCGAACCCAAGAGCCATGCCGACGTGCAGCGCGTGCTCGACAAGCTCGACCAGGTGCTGGGCACGCATGAGGCGCCGCGCGTGTGGCGCGTGATCGATGCGAGCGTCTCGGCCGCGGCGCAGTCGGTGCCCGCGGGCGCGCGCGGCAAGCGCGTGTACTTCGAGGTCAACAGCACGCCGTATGCGGCGGGCGAGTCGTCGTTCATCGGCGAGACGCTCACGCGGCTGGGCATGAAGAACATCGTGCCCGCGAAGCTCGGGCCGTTTCCCAAGCTCAACCCCGAGTACGTGGTGCGCGCCAATCCCGACCTCATCATGGTCAGCGTGCGCAGCGCGCAGGGGCTGGAGCAGCGGCCCGGCTGGGGCGGCATCCGCGCGGTGCGGGAAGGGCGCATCTGCCGCTTCGACGCGCTGCAATCCGATGTGCTCGTGCGGCCCGGTCCGCGCATGGACGAGGCCGCGCGCCTGATGGCGCAGTGCCTGGTGGACAAGGGCCAGTGAACGCCGCGCACATCCATACCGCGCACATGCACACCGCGCACCTGCGCCGCGTCGTGGTGTTCGGCACGGCACTGCTGGTGCTGGGCGTCGCGCTGCTGCTGTTCGGCCTGGGCATCGGCAGCACCGGCTTCGAGAGCCTGCTGGCCGCGCGGCACGACCCGGTGGCGCTGCAGATCGTGTGGGACATCCGCCTGCCGCGCACGCTCGGCGCGTGGCTCGCGGGCGCGCTGCTCGGCCTGGCGGGCGCGGTGGCGCAGGGGCTGTTTCGCAATCCGCTGGCCGACCCTTATCTGCTGGGCAGCGCCTCGGGCGCCTCGCTGGGCGTGGCCGTGGCGCTGATGCTGTTCGGGGGCTCCGCTGCGAGCACGCAATGGGTGATGCGCCTCGGGCTCACGGGCGCGGCCTTCGTCGGCGCGGTGCTCGCGGTGCTGCTCACGCTCACGCTCGCGCGCGGCGTGCAGCAGACGCTGCGGCTCCTGCTCGCGGGCGTGATCGTCGGCGTGGTGCTCGGCGCCGCGAAGGACCTGATCACTATCGCCTCGGCCGACATCCTGCAGGCCATCCAGGGCTTCATTCTCGGCAGCACCGGCCTCGTCGGCTGGAGCGCCTGCGCGGTGATGGGCGCGGTCTGCGCGGTGTGCCTGCTGGCGGCTTGGGCGCTCGCGCCGGTGCTCGACGGGTTGGCGCTCGGCGAGGCGACCGCACGCAGCCTCGGCCTGCCGCTGGGCGCGATGCGTGCCGCGCTGGTCGTGGTGCTCGCGCTGGCCACCGGCGCGGCCGTCGCGCAGACCGGCCTGATCGCCTTCGTCGGCCTTGCGGCGCCGCACCTCGTGCGCTCGGTGGTCAAGACCACGCATGCGCGGCTGATCGTGCTCGCGGCCTTGATGGGCGGCCTGCTGCTGATGGCGGCCGACTTGCTGGCGCGCTGGCTCATCGCACCGCAGGAGCTGCCGGTGGGCGTGCTGACTGCGGTACTCGGCGGCAGCTATCTGCTGTGGCTCATGCATCGCCGCAGCGCGCGTGGAGGTTTGTCGTGAGCCGCCCCGCCATCGAAGCGCGCCGCATCAGCGCCACGCTCGGCACGACCGAAGTGCTGCACGGCATCGATCTCGAACTTTCGTCCGCGCGCTGGACCAGCATCGTCGGCCCGAACGGCGCGGGCAAGTCCACGCTGCTCAAGGCGCTCGCCGGCCT
Organism: Variovorax sp. AC194; assembly: GCF_979257995.1. Lineage (NCBI taxonomy): Bacteria > Pseudomonadati > Pseudomonadota > Betaproteobacteria > Burkholderiales > Comamonadaceae > Variovorax > Variovorax sp. AC194. The sequence continues at coordinate 3,345,104 of NZ_OZ409823.1, forward strand.
GCTCGCGCACCGCGGCGAAGTGCGGCTCTTCGGCGAGGCGGAGGGCAAGATCCCGGCCCGCATCCGCGCGCAGCGCCTGTCCTGGCTCGGCCAGAGCGGCACGGGCGAGGCGAGCGCCGACGACCTGATGGTCTACGACGTCGCGATGCTCGGCCGCTTGCCGCACCAGCGCTGGCTCGCCGCGCCGAGCGCCGCCGACCGCGAGGCGGTGGAGCAGGCCCTGCGCAGCACGCAGGCCTGGGACTGGCGCGACCGCCCGCTCGGCCAGCTCTCGGGCGGCGAGCGCCAGCGCGTACTGCTGGCCCGCGCGCTCGCGGTCCAGGCCCAGGTGCTGCTGATGGACGAGCCGCTCGCCAACCTCGACCCGCCGCACCAGGCCGACTGGATGCAGACCGCCCGCACGCTCGTGGCCGAGGGCCGCACCGTGGTCAGCGTGCTGCACGAACTGCCCATGGCACTGGCCGCCGACGAAATGGTCGTGATGGACAAGGGCCGCGTGGTGCACCACGGCGGCTGCGACGACCCGGCCACCCACACCGCGCTCGAACAGGTGTTCGACCACCGCATCCGCGTGCACCGCGTGGCGGACCAGTGGATCGCGCTGCCGAAATAAGGAACACACATGCAGATCGAAACTCCCCCCAGCGAAAAGCCCTACGAAAAGCCCGAGGGCGAACGCCGCGGCATCGTCATCGTCAACACCGGCGACGGCAAGGGCAAGAGCACGGCAGCCTTCGGCCTCGCGCTGCGCGCCCACGGCCGCGGCAAGGCCGTGAAGATCTACCAGTTCATGAAGGTGCCTTCGGCGCGCTTCGGCGAGCACCGCATGTTCGAGCAGATCGGCATTCCGATCGAGGGGCTGGGCGACGGCTTCAGCTGGAAGAGCCAGGACCTCGAACGCTCGGGGCAGCTCGCGCGGGACGGCTGGGAGAAGGCGAAGGCGGCGATCCTCTCGGGCGAATTCTTCCTCGTGGTGCTCGACGAGATCACCTATCCGCTGATCTACGGCTGGCTGCCGCTCGAAGGCGTGCTCGAGACGCTGCGCGCGCGGCCCAAGCACGTGCATGTGGCGCTGACCGGCCGGCGCTGCCCGCCCGAGATCATCGAGCTGGCCGACACCGTGACCGAGATGACGATGGTCAAGCATGCGTTCAAGGCCGGCATCCCGGCGCAGCGCGGCATCGAGGACTGAGCGCGATGGCGCAGCAGCAGCACGCCTTCGCGGACGACGAGGCGAGGGCCGTGTACCGTGCCATCCGCGAGCGGCGCGACATGCGGCACTTCGCGGGCGGCGAGGTCGCACCCGAAGTGCTGCGCCGGTTGCTCGAAGCGGCGCACCAGGCGCCCAGCGTCGGCTTCATGCAGCCGTGGCGCTTCATCCGCATTCGCGGCGCCGCGTTGCGGCAGCGCATGCACGACGCGGTCGAGCGCGAACGCGTGCTCACGGCGCGCGCCCTCGGCGAGCGCGAAGACGAATTCATGCGCCTGAAGGTGCAGGGCCTGCTCGATGCGGCCGAGGTGCTGGCCGTGTCGCTCGCGGACGATCGCGACCGTCATGTGTTCGGCCGCCGCACGCTGCCGCAGATGGACCTGGCCTCGGCCTCCTGCGCGATCCAAAACCTCTGGCTCGCGGCGCGCGCCGAAGGGCTGGGCATGGGGTGGGTGTCGCTGTTCGATCCGGTCGAATTGAGCGCCTTGCTCGGCCTGCCCGAAGGCGCCGAGCCCATCGCCTTGCTGTGCCTCGGCCCGGTGCACGATTTCTACGAAGAGCCGATGCTGCAGCGCGAACGCTGGGCGCGGCGCGAGCCGCTCTCGGCGCTGGTGTTCGACGAATGCTGGGGCCAGCCGTCGGACCTGTTTTCTTCCGCCCCCTCCGCCGTGGAACCCGCCTGATGCTGGCCTTCGATACCGTCCTCTTCGAGCTCGCGCGCCTGTTCCTCTGGCCAGTGACGCTCGGCGTGCTGCTGTCCTTCGTCTACGCGGTGTATTGCCTCGGCGCCTTCGGCATCGAGTACCTGCAGCGCCGCCGCGACCCGTCGCGCGCATTGGTGCTGCAGCGCCACCTCGGCGCGAGCCAGGAGCAGATGGAGCTGGTGGTGCTCAAGCACCTCGAAGGCGTGCGCCTGTGCAGCCGCGTGGCGCCGATGCTCGGGCTGATCGCCACGATGATCCCGATGGGGCCGGCGCTGGTGGCCGTTGCATCGGGCGAATCGCAGGGCGTGGCGCAGAGCCTCGCGCCCGCGTTCGCCGCGGTGATCGTGGCGCTCGCCTCGGCCTCGATCACCTTCGTGGTCTACACCGTGCGCCGCCGCTGGCTGATGCGCGAGCTGGTGACGGTGCTCGATGCGCGGGATCGCCTCTCATGAGCCGCAGGCAGTTCTCGATCCTGAGCAGCCTCGATACGGATGACGACGACCCGGTGCTCTCGACCATCAACCTGATCGACGTGTTCATGGTGGTGATCGGCATGCTGATGATCGCGGTCATCAACAACCCGATGAACCCGTTTGCGCAGGACAAGGTCACGGTCATCCGCAACGAAGGCAAGCCTGACATGGAGATCATCACGCGCGAAGGGCAGAAGATCACGCGCTTCAAGGCCAGCGGCGCGACGGGGCAGGGCGACGGCGAGAAGGCTGGTACGGCGTGGCGGCTGAAGGACGGCACGATGGTCTATGTGCCGGCGGATGCGGTGCCTGCGGCGCAGGACGGGAAGTGACGCGCGTCTTCGTCTGGCTCGTGTTGATGGCGCTGGCGTTCTGCGCGCAAGCCGAGCCGGACGAACCTTCGCGCATCGTGGTGCTGAGCACGTCGCTGGTGTCGCCGGCGCGCGTGGTGCGGCTGCAGGAAGCGGCGCACGAGGTGGGGCTGCCGCTGCAGGTGGTGTCGGCCGCCAAGGATTCGCCCGAAGCGCTCGCCGCGGCGCTTGACGGCGCGCGGCTGCTGGTGATCGATGCGCCGCACATCAGCGTGGCGCAAGCCGCGGCGGCGCGCTTCGGCGATGTGATTTCGCGCAGCGCCGTGCCCTATGTGCTGATCGGCGAATTCGCGCTCGTCGCGAAGGGTCAGGCCTCCGGTGCAGCGCCCCTCGCGGCCGAACGCGGCGTCGATGCGGCCTGGGCGCAGCGGCTGCGCGAGTACTGGCGGTTCGCCGGCGCGGCCAACCTGAAGTCGGCGATGAAGGCGCTCGCGCAGATCGACGACGTGAACGGACTGCCGCCCCCCGTGCCGACGCCGCTCTCGGGCTTCTATCACCCGCGCTGGCCGCGCATCGAACCCGACATCGCGGCCGTGGACAAGTTGCCTGGCACCGGCGGAACCGTCGCCATCGCCATCAACAGCGCCACCGTGACAGGCGACGACACCGGCTGGCTCGACGCGCTGATCGCCGCGCTCGAACAGCGCGGCCTGCGCGCCTACGCCTTCTACGGCCCGCGCCAGCAGAAGGACCTGTTCTTTCGCATGACGCACGCAGCCGGCGCGGACGAGCACCGCGTGGCCGATGTGATCGTCAACGCCTCGCTGGTCTTCACGCCGAACGAGCGCAAGGCCGAACTGGAGCGCATCGGCGTGCCGGTGCTCCAGACGCTGCCGTCGCTCGCCATGGACGCCGCGCAGTGGGCCGCCAGCAAGGACGGCCTCGCGCAGACCGACATCGCCTCGTACTACAGCCCGAGCGAGCTGGCCGGCATGACCGACCCGATGCTCGTGAGTGCGCGCGATGCCGCCGCCGGCACGCTGCAGCCGCTGCCTGCGCAGATCGATGCGGTGGCCGGCAAGGCGGCCGCGCTGCTGCGGCTGCAGCGCACGCCGGCCGCGGACCGGCGCGTCGCAATGCTGGTCTACAACTACCCGCCGGGCGAGGCGAATTTCGGTGCGTCGTTTCTCAACGTGCCGCGCAGCGTGAACAACATGCTGGCGGCGATGCAGTCGGCGGGCTACCGCACCGAGATACCCGGCGCGGACGCGCTCATCGCGCAGGTGCAGGCGGCGATGAAGGCGTACTACCCGGTCGATGGCGGCGATGCGTTGCAGCCGCTGCTCGGCAAGGGGCTGGCCGATTCGCTGCCACTCGCGCGCTATGTCGCGTGGTTTCGTTCGTTGCCTGCCGAGACGCAGCGCCGCATCGAGACCTACTGGGGACCGCCCGAGAAGTCGACCATGCTGCGGCCCGTCGCGGGCGAGCCGGCCTTCGTCATTCCGCGCGTCCGCTTCGGCAATGTCGTCGTGCTGCGCCAGCCACCGCGCTTCGAGCCGGGCACGCAGGTGGCAGGCAAGGCCGAGCAGGTCTACCACCGCTCGGCCATTCCGCTGAGCCACGGCTATCTGGCGACGTACCTCTGGCTGCGCACGCAGTTCGGTGCGAGCGCGGTCGTGCACGTGGGCACGCACGGCACGGTCGAATGGTCGGCCGGCAAGGAGCGCGGGCTCTCGGTGCAGGACGATCCGCTGCTGGCGCTCGGCGACCTGCCCAACGTCTACCCGTACATCATGGACAACCTCGGCGAAGCCACCACTGCGAAGCGCCGCGGCCGCGCGACGATGGTGAGCCACTCGACGCCGATGTTCGCGCCCGCGGGCTTTCGCCCCGGCGTGCAGGCGATGCACGAGCGGATGCACGATTGGGAGACGCTGTCGCCCGGGCCGGTGAAGCGCGCGATGGAAAAGCAGCTCGCCGCGGAGTTCACCGAACAGCACTACGACCGCGACCTGAAGTGGACGCCCGCGCGGATTCGCGCCGATTTCGCGGGCTTCATCGCGGTGCTGCATCCCTACCTCGATGAACTCGCGCAGACCGCGCAGCCGCTGGGCCTCGCCACTTTCGGGCAGGCGCCCGATGCTGAGCGTCGCCGCATGACGATCCTGCAGATCCTTGGCAAGCCCTTGGCCGAAGCGCTGGGCGAAGACGTCGATGAGGCCTTCCTTGTCGATGCGAAGAACATCGCGGCTTCGCGCCTCGCACGCTGGGTCGAGGTAGCGATCAAGGATGCCGATGCGGCGAGCGCAATGGGCGCGGATGCCAAGGCGCTGCGAACCATGGCCCTGCGCGCGCAAAAGATCGACACCGTACTCGCGCACAACGAAGAAATCGAAGGCCTGCTCACCGCGCTCGACGGCTGCTACCTCAAGGCCAGCTACGGCGGCGACCCCGTGCGCAACCCCGACAGCCTGCCGACCGGCCGCAACCTCTACGGCTTCGACCCGAGCCGCGTGCCGACGCGCGCCGCGTGGGACATCGGCGTCGCCGCGATGGACGCATGGATCGCCGAACACGCCAAGGGCCACGCCGGCAAGCTCCCCGAGAAGATCGCCTTCACCCTCTGGGCGGGTGAAGCCTCGCGCCACCAGGGCGTGCTGGAGAGCCAGGCCTTCTACGCCATGGGCGTGAAGCCACGCTGGGACGAGGCAGGGCGCATCGCCGGCATCGAAGTGCTGCCCGCATCGGCGTTGAAGCGGCCGCGCATGGATGTGCTGGTCAGCGTCACCGGTTCGTACCGCGACCAGTTCCCGAACGTGATGCGCTGGCTCGACGAGGCGGTGCAGCAAGTCGCGGCGCTGGACGAACCGGGCAATGCGGTCGCGCAGCACAGCGCGGCGCTGGCCCGCAAGCTGCGCGCGGAAGGCGCCACGCCGGCCGAGGCCAGGCGCTGGTCGACCGCGCGCGTGTTCTCGAACGAGCAGGGCAGCTACGGCGCCGGGCTCGAAGAGGCCGCGCTCGCAAGCGATGTGTGGACTTCGCAGCGGCGCGGCGGCGGCGATGCGCAGATGGCGCGGCTCTACATGGACCGAATGGGCCATGCCTACGGCCAGGGACTCGACGGCGCGGCGCGCCCTGATGCCTACGCGAACAATCTCGCGCAGGTCGATGCGGCGCTGATGACGCGCACGTCGAATCTCTATGGCGTGCTCACCAACGACGATCCGTTCCAGTACCTGGGCGGCATCGCGCAGGCTGTGCGCCAGCTCACCGGCAAGGACCCGGCGCTCTACGTGCAGAACCTGCGCGACGGCGGCGCGGTGCGCACCGACACGGCCGCCGGCGCCATCGCGCGCGAGATGCAGACGCGCTACCTGCACCCGCAATGGATCGAAGCGCAGAAAGCCGAGGGCTACAGCGGCACGCTGCAGGTGCTCAAGACCGCGCAGTTCCTCTGGGGGTGGCAGGTCACCGCGCCCGCGGCGGTGCGGCAGGATCAGTGGCAATCGCTGCACGACGTGTATGTGCGCGACCGGTACAAGCTCGGCACGCGCGAATGGCTGGAGGACGACAACCGCGCCGCCTTCGCGCAGACGCTGGAGCGCATGCTCGATGCGGTGCGGCTGGACTACTGGAAGCCCGATGCCGCGACGCGGCGTGAACTCGCGAAGGCCTACGACGAGGCGGTGCGCGCCACCGGGCTGCGCGAGCGCAATGCCGGGGTGCAGCGCTTCGTGCAGGCCGAGCTGGCGCCGCGGGCTACCGCGCCCGTCGAGGTGCGAAGGGCGCCGGCCGTGGCGCCGGTCGAAGCGAGTGTCGCGCCGACATCCGAGAAGGCCGCGGAGGCTCCCGCGCAGGAAGGCACGCAGCCCGTGACCGGCCTCAAGCTCGAACCCACGCCCGACGAAGCGCCGCCGCCGAAGGCCGAGGCGAGCGCGCTGCGGTTTTGGGTCGCGCTCGGCGCCGCCTTGCTGGTCGCACTCGGCGCGCTGGCGCAGTGGCGGCGCGGCAGGGCATCGCCGGCCCATGCCTGATTCGCGAGAATGACGGCCCCGATGCCAGCCCTTTCCCTCACTCACGCCCTCATCGCCGTCACGGCGCTGTGGCTCGCGCTGGCCATCGATCGCTGGTTCGGCGAGCCCACGGCACGTTTGCATCCGGTGGTGTGGATGGGCGCCTACCTCGGCTGGATCGGCTCGCGCATCGCGCCCAAGGCATGGCAGGCCAAGGCGCGCGACCTGCCGCGCTTCTTCATCGGCGCGTTGACGTGGTGCCTCGGCGGCATGGCGGTCTGGGGCGTGGCGCTGCTGCTGCAATCGCTCGTCACGCTGCACCTGCCCGCATGGGCCGCGGCCGTGCTGCTGGGGCTGCTGCTCAAGCCGCTCTTCGCATGGCGGATGCTGCGCGACGAAGTGCTCGCGGTCGAAGCGGCGCTGGCCGTTTCGCTCGACGCAGGCCGCGCGCAGTTGGCCCGGCTCGTGAGCCGCGACGTCGCCCAGCTCGGCGAGCGCGAGGTGCGCGAGAGCGCGATCGAGTCGCTGGCCGAGAACCTCAACGATTCGCTGGTGGCGCCGCTGTTCTGGTTCGTGCTGCTCGGCCTGCCGGGCGCGGCGCTCTACCGTTTCGCGAACACGGCCGATGCGATGTGGGGCTATCGCGGCGAGCGCAAGGGTCTGGATTGGACATGGCTCGGCAAATGGGCGGCGCGCGCGGACGACGTGCTCTCCTGGGTGCCGGCGCGCCTCACCGCGCTGCTGCTGGCGCTTGCCGCGTGGCAATGGCCAGGAGGCCTAGGCGAGGAAGCGCGCCGCACGCCATCGCCCAACAGCGGCTGGCCGATGGCGGCGATGGCGCTGTTGCTCGGCGTGCGACTGGCCAAGCCGGGCGTTTACGCACTGAATGCCGAGGCGCGGCGCGCCGCCACGGACGACACGCAGCGCACGGCGGTGCTGGCGGGCAGGGCGGTGCTGGCGGCGGCCGTGTGCGCATCGCTGGCGATCGCGGGCATCGCGGCATGGGTGAGGTGGCCATGAGCATCGCCCCGCTTCTCCACGGCGGCCCCGACGAGACCGGTGCTGCGCCACATGACTTTTCGACGAACGGCAACGCCGTGGGCGCGTGCCCGGCGGCAGTGGCCGCGGTGCGCGCGGCCGACGCGACGCACTATCCCGATCCGCGCTACACGGCGCTGCGCGAACGGCTCGCGGCCTTTCATGGCGTGGATGCCGGACGCATCGTGATCGCGGCGAGCGCGAGCGAATTCATCCACCGCATCAGCGCCGCTGTCTCACGCGACGGAGGCCGGAAGGTCTGGCTGCCCGCGCACAGCTATGGCGACTACGAGCGCGCCGCGCAAGCCTGGGGCCTGGACGTATCGCGCGCGCCCGCGCCGCACGATGGCGCGGCGCTGCGTTGGTGCTGCGAGCCGTCGAGCCCGCTGGGGCAGGCGCAAGCCGATCTCGCGCTGCATGCGCAAGCCAGCAGCACCTGCGTGCTCGACATGGCCTACGCGCCGTTGCGCCTCGAAGGCCGTGCTTCGCTCGATGCCGCACAGCGCGACCGCGTCTGGCAACTGTGGACGCCGAACAAAGCCATGGGCCTCACCGGCATTCGTGCCGCTTACGCGATCGCGCCCGACGACGCGGCCGCCGCGCCGCTGATGCAGCGCCTCGAACAACTCGCCCCGTCATGGCCGCTCGGCACGCACGGCGTGGCGCTGCTCGAGACCTGGACAGGCGACCAGGCGCAAGCCTGGCTCGCCCGGAGCCTGCAGACCCTGCGCACCTGGAAGTCGCAGCAGCGCGCGCTCTGCGAATCGCTCGGCTGGCAGTGCCTTCCCAGCGACGCCAATTTCTTCTGCGCCCGCACCGACATCCCGTACCCCCCGTTGGCAACCGCCTTGCGCGCCGACGGCATCAAGCTGCGCGACTGCGCCTCCTTCGGCCTGCCGGGCCACGTGCGCCTGGGCGTGCTGCCGCCGCAGAGCCAGCAGGCGCTCAAGCAAGCCTGGACACGCGCCGCCGCTTGCACCGAAGATTGAAACCATGCTCTACGCCATCACCTCGCTTTTCCTTTGCCAATTGGCCGGCGAACTGCTCGTGCAGTGGCTGGGCCTGCCGATTCCGGGGCCGCTGATCGGCATGGTGCTGCTCTTCATCGCGCTGCTCGTGCGCGGCGGCGTGCCGCAGGCGCTGGCCGACACCTCGGGCCACCTGCTGCGCAACCTGATGCTGCTGTTCATTCCGGCCGTGACCGGCGTCATGCTGCATTTCGAGCGGGTGGGGCGCGAGTGGCTGCCCTTCCTGGCGGCCGGCATCGTCGGTGCGGCCTTCACCATGACCGTCACCGCGCTCACCTTCCGCTGGATGATCCGCATCACCGGAAAGAACGCCGAATGAGCGCCCCCGCCAAGCTCTCCGAGGTCTGGGTCTTTCTCGCGCAGTCGCCGCTGCTGTGGCTCTCGCTCACGCTGCTCGCGTACCTCGGTGCGCTGTGGCTGCACCGGCGCAGCGGCGCGAACCCGATGGTCAATCCGGTGCTGATTTCCGTCGTGGTCATCGTCACCGTGCTGCTCCTCACGCGCACGCCCTACGACACCTATTTCGAAGGCGCGAAGTTCGTGCACTTCCTGATCGGCCCGGCGACCGTGGCGCTGGCCGTACCGCTCTATGGGCAGATCGCGCGGCTGCGCAGGCTGTGGCTGCCGATCGGCGTGGCGCTGCTGATGGGGTCGGTGGCGGCCATCGTCTCGGCCATCGGCATCGCGTGGGCGCTGGGCGGATCGCACGAGCTCATCATGTCGCTCGCATCGAAGTCGGCCACGATGCCCATCGCGATGGGCGTGGCAGAAAAGATCGGCGGTTTGCCGTCGCTGGCAGCGGTTGCCGCCGCTGTCGCCGGCATCTCGGGCGCGATCATGGCGACCGGTCTCTTGAACCTGCTGCGCATCAAGGAGCCCGCGGTGCGCGGCTTCGCGGTCGGCATGGCGGCGCATGGCATCGGCACCGCGCGGGCCATCCAGGTGAACGAAACCGCGGGCGCGTTCTCTGCGCTTGCGATGGGGCTGAATGGCATCGCGACGGCGCTGCTGGTGCCGCTGCTGGTCAAGCTGCTGGGCGCCTGACGCTCACATCGCCCGCGCTTCGCCGCGCAGCCAGCAGCCTTGCGCTTCTTCGCCGCGCGCGGGAAGCCGCACGCCGATCAGCGAAGGCGAGCCCATCGCCTCTCCCTGCCTGACCGTCACGAGCGTCGCCGCATCGCCCGCCAGCGACTGTTCGCGCAGGCCCCAGGCGAGCGCCGCCGCGGCGATGCCGGTGGCCGCATCTTCCGGGTAACCCGACGAGCGCGGGAACTGCCGCGCGCTGACGACCGGGCCCGTGCTGTCGGCGAGCGCAAAGGGATAGAGCCCGGTCGAGCCAAGCCGGTTGCACAGCGCCTCGACGCTGCCCAGGTCCACGCGCAATGTGTGCAGCGCCTCGAGGCTTTCGAGCCGGATCAGCGTCTTCACGCGGCTCGTCGCCGAGTTGAGCACTTGGCCGACGATCTGCCGCAGCTCCACGCCGAGGCAGCGCGCAATCTCCTGCACCAGCGCATCGCCCACGACCTGCACCTGCGCGCGCGGCTGGCTGATCTCGACCGTGCCCTGCACATGGCGCCCTTCGACCGTTCCGCTCAAGGTCTCGATGCGCACCGGCGCGCCGCTCCAGAGGCCGCGCTCGTGCAGCAGCCACAGCGCGCCGATGGTCGCGTGGCCGCACATTTCCATTTCGTGGCGCGGCACGAAGTAGCGCATGCGGAACCGGTGATCGGCGCTCGACGGCATCAGCGCGAACACCGACTCGTGACCGCTCAGGCGCGTGTGCTCCTGCATCTGCGCGGAGGTCATGTCGTCGGCATCGAGCCATACGGGCGCGGGGTTGCCGCCGGTGTCGGCGCCGGAGAGGGCGAAGACGCGAACGAGCTGCGTGGTCATCGCCATCAGTCCGCCTTGGCGTTGACCGCGCGGGCGATGCCGCCCCACAGCGCGATGTCGGCGCGGATCTTCTGCGCGAACGCCTCCGGGCTCAGGCTTTGCGGCGCGACGCCCTTGGCGAGCATGTCGGCGCGCAGGTTGCGGTCCTGCAGCACCTTGTCCAGGGCCGTGCGCAGGCGCTGCAGCACGTCCTTGGGCGTGGCCGCGGGCGCCATGAGTCCGTACCAAAGCTCGGGCTTGAAGTCCTTGATGCCCGAGGCCTCGAAGGTCGGCAGCTCGGGAAACACCGCCGAGGGCTGGCTGATCGCCAGCGCCCGCATGCGCGAGGCGCGCACTTGCGGCGCGAGCGCGACGGGGTTGTCGAACAGCGCCTGCACCTGGCCGGCCATCAGGTCGGTCTGCGCGGGCGCCGCGCCGCGGTAGGGGATGTGCGTCATCTCGATGCCGGTGCGCTGCTTGAAGAGCTCGGCTGCCAGGTGGCTCGCGGTGCCGTTGCCGATGCTGCCGTAGTTGAGCGCGCCGGGCTTGGCCTTGGCGTAGCGGATGAACTCGGCCAGGTTCTGCGCCGGCAGTTCCGGCGACACCACCAGCACGAAGGGCGTGGTGCCGAGCGTGCCGACCGGCGCGAGGTCCGCCAGCGGGTCGTAGGGCAGCTTGGGGTACACGGCCTGCGCCGAGGCGATGGTGGTGGTCGTCGCGGCGACCAGCGTGTAGCCGTCGGGCGCCGCCTTGGCCGCATAGCCCGTGCCGACGGTGCCGCCCGCGCCGGCCCGGTTGTCGATGATCACCGGCACGCCCAGCTCGGCCTGCAGCTTGACCTGCACCGCGCGAAAGATCACGTCGGTGCCGCCGCCCGCGGGGAAGGGCACGACGATGGTCACGGGCTTGGCCGGGTAGGCGGCGTGGGCGGCGTGCGTGGCCGCTGCGGCTGCCAGCACACCGGCCGCGGCCAGGCGAAGGCTGGCGCGCACGAGGGACGAGGGGTTCATGAAGCTTCCTTGCAGGATCGACGGTGGGATGCGGACTAGTCTTGTCGAAGGCGCTCCTCGGGGTGCGCCGGATCGCGACACCCTCGCGCACGAAAGCGACATTGGCGACAATCCCCCGCATGCCACCGAAAGACGCCCAGCCCGGCCTGCGGATTTCGCCGTTCATCGACCGGCTCGCCCACAAGGCGACGATGGTGGCGAACGCGCGCGAGGGCTACGCGACCAGCACGCATGCGCACGATTGCGACATGCTCTTCGTGCCGCTCGCGGGCCGCTTCGACATCGTCGATGCGCAGGGCGACGCGCTGCAGTCGTCCCCCGGTCACTTCCTCTGGTTCGCCGCAGGCGCGGCCCATGCAACGAGCGCGCAGACCTTGCGGCAGACGCATGTCGCGGTGTACGTCGATTCCGAGTTCTGGGAAATGGCGTTGCGCGCCCAGGGCGTGCGGCAGCCGCAGCAGGGCATGCGCGCGGGCAGCGCCGCGCTCACGGCGCTGTCGCAGCAGATGCTGTCGCTGGCGCAGTCGGGCGAGACCGAGGAGCGCGTCGTCGCGCATTGCGGCGCGCTCGTCATGGAGGCGGCGCGGCTCACGGCGCATCCCCTCGTGCAGCCGAACGACCGCGGCGCGCCCGCGCAGGTGCTTGCGGCGCTGCTGGCGGACGACATCGAGGCCGACCTCGCGCGAGCGCTCTCGCTCGATGCGTTCGCCGAGCGGCACCGTATGTCGCGGCGGCAGGTCGAGCGGATCTTCAAGACCGCGTTCGAGATGTCGCCGCTCGAATTCCAGCAGCGCAAGCGCCTGGAGCGCGCGCGTTACCTGCTCGAGCGCACCGACGATTCGGTGCTTTCGGTCGCGCAGCAAGTGGGATGGGAGTCGGGCTCTTATCTCTCGCGCATGCTCGGCAAGGCCTGGTCCGTGACGGCCGCGCAGATCCGCGCTTCGGCGCCAACCAGAAGCTGACCCCACAACCCATCACGGAGAACGACGACCATGTCCGAATACACCGCAGAAGTGCTGTGGCAACGAGGCGAGCAGGACTTCCTGGCCAACACCTACAGCCGCAGGCACTCGTTGCGCTTCGACGGCGGCGCGGAGTGGGCGGGCTCGTCGTCGCCGCACGTGGTGCCGCTGCCTTTTTCCGATGCATCGGCCGTCGATCCGGAAGAAGCCTTCGTCGCATCGCTGTCGAGCTGCCACATGCTCTGGTTCCTCACGATGGCGGTGAAGCGCAAGTTCTGCGTTGACCGCTACTTCGATGCGGCGAGCGGCGTCATGGAAAAGAACGCGGACGGCAAGATGGCCATGACCGTCGTCACGCTGCGGCCCGAGGTCACGTTCTCGGGAGAGAACCTGCCCACGCGCGAGCAGATCGCGCACATGCACCACCGGGCGCACGAGGAGTGCTTCATTGCGAACTCGGTGAAGACGGATGTGCGCTGCGAGCCGGTGTACGGCGCGGGCGGGTGAGTTAACGCCGAAAATCCGGAGCTGGCCGGGCCACCGGTCAAGTCACCGCCGCTGCAACCGCGGATTCTTCGCAAACAACTCCGCCGCCCAATCCACAAACGCCCGCACTTTCGCACTCAAATGCCGGTTCGGCGGATACACCACGTGAATCGGCAGCGGATCGCGGCTCCAGTCGGCCAGCACTTCGACCAGCTCCCCGCTTTCCAGATGCGGCTCCGCCATGAACGTGATGCACTGCGAAATACCGAAGCCGCCGAGCACCGCCGCGATGTGCGCGTTGCTCTCGTTCACCGACACCCGGTACGGCCCGTTCAGCTCGATGCGCTCGTCGCCCTTGTGGAACTCGTGCGGGTAGATGCGCCGCGTGGTGCCTGAGAAATAGCTCACCACCGTGTGGCGCTTCTCGATGTCGTTCGGATGCTGCGGCGCGCCGTAGCGCTTGATGTACGCGGGCGAGGCCACCGTCACGAAGTGCAGGGTGCCGATGCGGCGGGCCACCAGCGACTGGTCGCTCAGTTCGCCGGCGCGGATCACGCAGTCGACGTTGTCGCTGATCAGGTCGACCGTGCGGTCGCTCACGCCCAGGTCGACCTGGATGTCGGGGTAGCGGTCGCAAAAGCTGGCCAGGTTGGGCAGGATGATCTGCCGGGCGACCGAGGTGCCGACGTCGATGCGCAGCCGCCCCGTGGGGCTGGCCTGCGCATTGGTCATGCTGGCCTCCATGTCGTCGAAGTCGTTCAGGAGGCGCGCGGCGCGCTCGAAGTACGCGGCGCCGTCGGGCGTGACCGTCACGCGGCGCGTGGTGCGGTTCAAGAGCTTCACGCGCAGGCGCGATTCCAGCGCCTGGATCTGCTTGGTGACCGTGCCCTTGGGCAGGGCGAGCGAGTCCGCGGCCCGGGTGAAAGTGCCGGCCTCCACGACGCGGACGAAGATGCGCATGGCCTGGATTTGATCCATCGAATGCCTGTTCTGGTGCCCGGCCCACGCCGGAGGGAGGCGGATTCTCACACAAGGCGACCAACCCCCCGTGGCATACGGATTGTTAGCCGTTTGGAAACAGAGTGGGGTCAGCTTGCCTGTTTCATGTCACACACGGCGCCTTATATTTCAACCATCGCCCATTCCCCTGAGGTCGCCCATGTCACCCGTTCCATCGTCCCGTTCTGCCGAAGCCGCCGCCGCAGCCGCTGCGGTGCAAGGCGTGGAAGCCGATCTGTCGATCGAGCTGCCCGGTCGCGAACCGGTGGCCGCCCGTATCTACGGACAGCGCGCCAAGGGCGACACGGCGCCGCTGGTGCTGCATTTCCATGGCGGCACCTTCGTGTGCGGCGGCCTGGACAACGGGCGCAACGTGGCGCGGCTTTTGGCCGGCTCGGGCGCCGTGGTGGTGTCGCTGGCCTATCCGCTGGTGCCGTTTCCGGAGCCCATCGAGGTCGGCTATGCCGCGCTCGAATGGCTCTACAAGCAGCGCACCAAGCTGGGCGGCAAGGGCGCGCTGGTCTATCTGGCCGGCGAGGAAGCCGGTGGCAACCTGGCTGCCGCCGTGGCGCTGATCGCCCGAGACCGGGCCCATCCGCCGCTGGCAGGCCAGATTTTGCTGTCGCCGATGCTCGACCCGTGCGCAGGCACCGCGTCGCTGCGCAAGGCCACCAACGACGCCCCCGAATGCCGCTGGGCCAGCGGCTGGGAAAAGTACCTGAGCTGCCCGTCGAACGCGACGCACCCCTATGCGGTGCCGAGCGGGTCGCTGCGCCTCTCCGCCCTGGCACCTGCGCTGGTGCTGGTGGGGCAGGACGACGCGATGCGCGACGAGGCCATGACCTTCGCGGGGCGCCTGCGTGCGGCCGGCATCGAGGTCACCAGCAGCGTGCTGCCCGGCGCGGCGAACTGGCCCAAGGCGCTGTACGACCCTGACAACGAGGGTTGTCGGGACTGCGCGGCCAACGTGCAGCAGCACTTTCGCGAGTTCTTCAGCGCCACGACGCCGCCACCTCCGGCGGCGCCCGAGCCCAGCTAGACCCGCAAGAGTCAGCACCGCCCACTGACAGCCGCCGCCTCCCCTCGAGGCGGGCGTCCGGCCCCTCTTTTCCCTGAAATCCGCCTCCTGGTGCCAAAAGCACCGGGGTGGCCTGTTGCATCCCAAAAAGTCATCGAGAAGGACGAAACATCATGTCGAACAACGAACAACAAAAGCTGTCTTCCGCCGCCCGCAAGGGCCTGTGGCCCGCCGTGACCGGCCTCACCGCACTGCTGGCGGTGGCCGCCGCGGTGGTGGGCATGTACAGCTTCAAGGCCGAGGCCACCGCGCCCGTGGCTGCGCAACAGGGCACGCCGGTGTCGGTCGCGGTCGTCGCGTCGAGCGAGATCAATGCGTGGGACGAGTTCTCCGGCCGCCTCGAAGCGGTCGAGCGCGTCGACGTGCGATCCCGCGTGGCGGGCGCCGTGCAGGCGGTGCACTTCCGCGAAGGCGCGCTCGTGAAGCAGGGCGACCTGCTGATCACCATCGACCCCGCGCCGTACGCCGCCGAGGTGGAGCGCGCCGCAGCGCAGGTCGCCTCGGCGCAGGCCCGCCAGGCCTTCAGCCGCAGCGAGCAGGAACGCGCCAGGCGCCTGTGGGACGAGCAGGCCATCGCCCAGCGCGAACTGGACGAGCGCGTGAACGCCGGCCGCGAAGCCGAAGCCAACCTGCGCGCCGCGCAGGCCTCGCTGCAGACCGCACGCCTGAGCCTGGGCTACACCCAGGTGC
Organism: Variovorax sp. AC194; assembly: GCF_979257995.1. NCBI lineage: Bacteria > Pseudomonadati > Pseudomonadota > Betaproteobacteria > Burkholderiales > Comamonadaceae > Variovorax > Variovorax sp. AC194. Next base: position 3,360,978 of record NZ_OZ409823.1, read on the forward strand.
GGGCGCCGGTGTCCGGCCGCATCGGCAAGCTCGAAGTGACGGTGGGCAACCTCGTCGCCGCGGGCCCCGGCGCGCCGGTGCTGACCACGCTGGTGTCGGTGAGCCCGATCTACGCGAGCTTCGATGCCGACGAGCAAGTGATCACCCGCGCCCTGAAGGACCTGCCGGCCAACGTCGGCGCACGCGGCCAGATCGACACGATCCCCGTGCAGATGGGCACCGCCGGCCTGGACGGCACGCCCTTCACCGGCAAGCTGCAGCTGATCGACAACCAGGTCGACGCCCGCAGCGGCACCGTGCGTGTCCGTGCTTCCTTCGACAACAAGGACGGCGCGCTCATCCCCGGCCAGTTCGCCCGCATCCGCATGGGCCAGGCGCGCAACGACACGGCGCTGCTGGTGAGCGAACGCGCCATCGGCACCGACCAGAACAAGAAGTTCGTGATGGTCGTGGGCGAGGACAGCAAGGCGGTCTACCGCGAAGTGGCCCTGGGCGCTTCGATCAACGGCCTGCGCGTCGTGAGCAAGGGCCTGAAGGCCGGCGATCGCGTCGTGGTCAACGGCCTGCAGCACATCCGCCCGGGTGCGCTGCTGGCGCCGCAGAACGTGACGATGGACGCCAAGGCGGACGCCGCCAAGCAACAACAACCGGAACGCGTGGCCGAGGCCGCGAAGTCCTGATTTCGGAGGAGGGCGCCTTGGCGTCCGCCGGAGAACCAACATGAATCTCTCTAAATTCTTCATCGACCGGCCGATCTTTGCCGGCGTGCTGTCGCTATTGATGCTGATAGCCGGCCTGATCGCGCTGCGGGGGCTCCCGATCTCGGAGTACCCGGAAGTCGCGCCGCCTTCGGTGGTGGTGCGCGCCCAGTACCCGGGCGCCAACCCCAAGGTGATCGCCGAAACCGTGGCCACGCCGCTGGAAGAGCAGATCAACGGCGTCGAAGGCATGCTCTACATGGGCAGCCAGGCCACGACCGACGGCGTGCTCACGCTGACCGTCACGTTCCGCCTGGGCACCGACCCGGACAAGGCCCAGCAGCTGGTGCAGAACCGCGTCTCGCAAGCCGAGCCGCGCCTGCCCGAGGAAGTGCGGCGCCTGGGCATCACGACCGTCAAGAGCGCGCCTGACTTGACGATGGTGGTTCACCTCGTGTCGCCGAACAACCGCTACGACATCAATTACCTGCGCAACTACGCGGTGCTGAACGTGAAGGACCCGCTCGCACGCATCGAAGGCGTGGGCCAGGTGCAGATCTTCGGCGGCGGCGACTACTCGATGCGCGTCTGGCTCGACCCGCAGAAGGTCGCGCAGCGCGGCCTCTCGGCGAGCGACGTGGTGGCTGCGATCCGCGGCCAGAACGTGCAGGCCGCGGCCGGCGTGGTCGGCGCATCGCCGGGCCTCTCGGGCGTGGACATGCAGCTGTCGATCAATGCGCAGGGGCGCCTGCAGAGCGAAGAAGAATTCGGCGACATCATCGTCAAGAGCGGCACCGACGGCGCCGTGACGCGCCTTCGCGACATCGGCCGCCTGGAGATGGGCGCTGCCGACTACTCGCTGCGCTCGCTCCTGAACAACGACCCGGCCGTGGGCATGGGCGTGTTCCAGGCGCCGGGCTCCAACGCGCTCGACATCTCGTCCAACGTTCGCAAGACGATGGCCGAGCTCAACAAGAACATGCCCGAGGGCCTGGAATACCGCATCGCCTACGACCCGACGCAGTTCGTGCGCGCATCGATCGAGTCGGTGATCCACACGCTGCTCGAAGCCATCATGCTGGTGGTGCTGGTGGTGATCCTGTTCCTGCAGACGTGGCGCGCGTCGATCATTCCGCTCTTGGCCGTGCCGGTGTCGGTGATCGGTACCTTCGCGGTGCTGCACATCCTCGGTTTCTCGATCAATGCGCTGAGCCTTTTCGGGCTGGTGCTGGCGATCGGCATCGTGGTGGACGACGCCATCGTGGTGGTGGAAAACGTCGAGCGGAACATCGAGGCGGGGCTCACGCCGCGTGAAGCGACGTACCGCGCGATGCGCGAAGTGTCCGGGCCCATCATCGCGATCGCGCTGGTGTTGGTGGCCGTGTTCGTGCCGCTCGCATTCATCAGCGGTCTCACGGGCCAGTTCTATCGCCAGTTCGCGGTGACCATCGCGATCTCGACGGTGATCTCGGCGATCAATTCGCTGACGCTCTCGCCGGCGCTCGCAGCCCTCCTGCTGCGCGGCCATGACCAACCGAAAGACGCGCTGACGCGCGGCATGGACAAGGCGTTCGGCTGGCTGTTCCGCGGCTTCAACAAGCTGTTCCATCGCGGTTCGGAGGCCTACAGCGGCGGCGTGAAGAACGTCATCTCGCGCAAGGCCCTGATGCTGGCGGTCTACGTCGCGCTGATCGCGGTGACCTTCGGCCTCTTCAAGGCGGTGCCCGGCGGTTTCGTTCCGGCGCAGGACAAGCAGTACCTCATCGGCTTTGCCCAGCTGCCCGACGGCGCCACGCTCGACCGCACCGACGAAGTGATCCAGCGCATGGGCGAGATCATGAAGAAGAACCCGAACGTGGAAGACGCCATCGCCTTCCCGGGCCTGTCGATCAACGGCTTCACCAACAGCTCCAACTCGGGCATCGTGTTCGCCACGCTCAAGCCTTTCGACCAGCGCAAGCGCGCCGATCAAAGCGGCGGCGCGGTGGCGGGCCAGCTCAACGGCGCGTTCTCCAGCATCCAGGACGCATTCATCGTGATGTTCCCGCCGCCGCCGGTGGCGGGCCTGGGCACCACGGGCGGCTTCAAGCTGCAGATCGAAGACCGTGCATCGGTCGGCTACGACCAGATGGACCAGGCAGTGAAGGCCTTCATGGCCAAGGCGCAGGCCGCGCCCGAGCTCACGGGCATGTTCACGAGCTGGCAGGTCAACGTGCCGCAGCTGTACGCGGACATCGACCGCACCAAGGCGCGCCAGCTCGGCGTGCCGGTGACGGACATCTTCGACACGATGCAGATCTACCTGGGTAGCCTGTACGCCAACGACTTCAACAAGTTCGGCCGCACGTACTCCGTGCGCGTCCAGGCCGATGCGCCTTACCGCGCCCGTGCCGAAGACGTGGGCCTCTTGAAGGTGCGCTCGACCTCGGGCGAGATGGTGCCGCTGGCCGCGTTGATGAAGGTCAATTCGACCTTCGGACCGGAACGCGCCATGCGCTACAACGGCTACCTCGCCGCCGACATCAACGGCGGCCCGGCACCCGGCTATTCGTCGGGCCAGGCGCAGGACGTGATCACCAAGATCGCGGCCGAGACGCTGCCCAAGGGCGTGAGCTTCGAGTGGACCGAGCTGACCTACCAGGAAATCCTGGCCGGCAACTCCGCCTTCCTGGTGTTCCCGCTGGCCATCCTGCTGGTGTTCCTGGTGCTGGCTGCCCAGTACGAGAGCCTGACGCTGCCGATCGCGATCATCCTGATCGTGCCCATGGGCATCATGGCCGCGATGGCGGGCGTATGGATATCGGGGGGTGACAACAACGTCTTCACGCAGATCGGGCTGATCGTGCTGGTGGGGTTGAGTGCGAAGAACGCGATCCTGATCGTGGAGTTCGCACGGGAGCTGGAGTTCGCCGGACGCACGCCCATCCAGGCCGCGATCGAAGCGAGCCGCCTGCGCCTGCGCCCGATCCTGATGACCTCGCTGGCCTTCGTGATGGGTGTGCTGCCCCTGGTGCTCTCGACCGGCGCGGGCTCGGAGATGCGCAAGGCCATGGGCGTGGCGGTGTTCGCCGGGATGATCGGGGTGACGGCCTTCGGCCTGTTCTTGACGCCCGTGTTCTACGTGCTGCTGCGGCGCCTGGCGGGCAACAAGCCGCTCAAGCTGCATGGCGAAGTGCCGCATGGCGAGGAGTTCGTCTCGGCGGGCCATCCGGCCGCCCCGGCGCCTTCGTCGTCGCACGGTGGTTCGGGCGGTGGCGGTCTGCACCCGGTGCCGGCCTCGCCGCGTCCCTCGCACGGGTCGCATGACTGATCGCATCGCTGATCAAGAAGAAAGTTCATCATGAAATTCGCATTCCAACCTTTGGTGCGCAACGCATTCCTGCCGCTGGTCGCCGCCCTGGCGCTGGCCGGTTGCGCGACGGTGCCTTCCGGCGTGCCGGAAATCCAGACCACGGCGCAGTTCAAGGAGCAGGGCGCCACGCCGCCGGCCGGCTTCACAAAGGCACTGCCTTCGGAAGCGCAGGCGCGCGGCGCCTGGTGGCTGGCGTTCAACGACCCGGTGCTCAATGCGCTGGTCGAGAAGGCCGACGTCAACAACAACAACATCCAGGCCGCCGCGGCCCGGCTGGCCGAGGCCCGCGCGCTTGCGCGCAGCGCCAATGCCGACCGGCTGCCGCAGATCGGCCTGGGCGCGGGTGCCAACCGCGGCGCGGGCCTGGACAAGGCCACGGCCAGCGTTTCGCCGGGCACCATGACCAACATCGGCGCCACGTTCTCGTACGAAGTGGACCTGTTCGGCCGCCTCTCGGGCGCCAGCAACGCGGCCAAGCTCGATGCCGCCGGCCGCGAAGGCCTGCTGCAGAGCACGCGTCTCGCGGTACAGGCCGAAGTGGCGCAGACCTACCTGCAGCTGCGCGCGCTCGACGCCGAACGCGCACTGATGCGCGAGACGGTCGACGCCTACAGCGACACGCTGCGCCTCACGCAGCGCCGCCAAGCGGCCGGCGACATCGCCGAGCTCGATGTGGCGCGGGTGCAGACCGAGGTGTCGTCCACCGAATCCGACGCGCTGGCACTCGACCGCCAACGCGCCCAGGTCGAGCACGCGCTCGCGGTGCTGGTGGGCGATTCGGCCTCCAGCTTCGGCGTGCGCACCGACGAATGGGCGACAGCCCTGCCGGCCATTCCGCCCGGCGTGCCCGGCACGGTGCTCACGCGCCGGCCCGATGTGTCGGCCGCGCAGAACGCGGTGCTCGCGGCGCAGGCCCGCGTTGGCGTGGCGCAGACCGCATGGTTCCCGGACATCTCGCTGACCGGCGCCGCCGGCTACGCCTCGCCCGAGATCGGCGACCTCTTCAAGTGGTCGGCCCGCTCGTGGGGCGTGGGCGCGCTGCTGTCGCTGCCGATCTTCGACGGCGGCCGCCGCGAGGCCGGCCTGCAGGGCGCCAACGCCCAGCTCGACGGCGCGCTGGCCAGCTACCGCACGCAGGTGCTGGTGGCGTTCCAGGAGGTCGAAGACCAGCTGGCCGCGATCCGCATCCTGCAGGAGCAATCGGTGGTGCAGGCCAAGGCGGTGTCGTCGGCGCAGCGGGCGACGAGCCTGTCGGACACGCGCTATCGCAATGGCTACATCAGCCAGCTCGACCTGCTCGACGCGCGCCGCAGCGAGTTGCGCAACCGGCGCCAGGCGCTGCAGGTGAAGTCGGCGCAGTACCAGGCCGCCGTGGGCCTGATCCGTGCGATCGGCGGGACGTGGGAAGTGCCGGCGGCAACCGCGTCGGCTGCCCCGGCCGCTACCCCTGCTGCTGCGCAGAAGGTGGCGACGCGCTGATCTTCTGGAGCTCCGCGACGCCCAGGGCCAGCGCGTTGGAGTAGGTGGCCTGCGGCTTGCCGGCCGTGCGGAATACCCGGTAATCGAGGGTGTCGCGGGTGTCGTGAAGGTCTGAGTGGCCGCTGTTGTCGAGGGCTTCGAGCAGGGTCCAGTAGAACTGGCCCGGCTCGCGTTCCTCGACCGTGAGCGCCAGGTCGTTGAGAGCGGGCATGGGTCCGTGGTCGCAAGGCATTGAGGTGTCTTGTATACGGACAAACGACGCCCCCGGATTCAAAACGCAACCGCATCCCCGGCCGCCTGCGTGAAAGATGCCGCATTTCGGCCGCCCGATTCGGGGCGCGCCGGCGCTCAACGACAATCCGGCCCATGAGTTCAACGGCGAAAAGCAGGCCGGCGCGGTGCGTCATGGTCCTGGGCACCACCAGCGGAGCCGGCAAGAGCTGGCTGGCCACGGCGCTGTGCCGCTGGTACGCGCGGCAGGGGCTGAAAGTGGCGCCCTTCAAGGCGCAGAACATGAGCAACAACGCCCGTGTGGTCGATGGCGGCGAGATCGGCAGCGCCCAGTACTTCCAGGCGCTGGCGGCCAACGCCGTGCCCGACGTGCGCATGAACCCGCTGCTGCTCAAGCCCGAGCGCGACACCCACAGCCAGGTCGTCCTGATGGGGCAGGTGAGCGAGGCGCTCTCGGCCTTGCCCTGGCGCGGGCGCAGCGAGCGCGTGTGGCCGCAGATCGCGCAGGCGCTCGACGACCTGCGCGCCGAGAACGACGTGGTGGTGATCGAAGGGGCGGGCTCGCCGGCGGAGATCAACCTCATGGCCAGCGACATCGTCAACATGCGCGTCGCCCGCTACGCCCAGGCCCGCTGCCTGCTCGCCACCGACATCGACCGGGGCGGCGCCTTCGCGCATCTCTACGGCACCTGGGCGCTCTTGCCCGAGGCCGACCGGTCTCTGTTGCATGGCTTCGTGCTCAACAAGTTTCGCGGCGACGCCTCGCTGCTGTCGCCCGCGCCCGAAAAACTGCAGGCGCTGACCGGCGTGCCCACCGTCGCGACGCTGCCGATGTGGTGGCAGCACGGCCTGCCCGAGGAAGACGGCGTGTTCGACGACCGCAGCCGCGCGAGCGGCAAGGTGACGAAGACCGTGGCCGTCATCGCCTATCCGCGCATCAGCAACCTCGATGAATTCCAGTCGCTCAAGAACGTGCCCGGCGTGCGGCTGGTCTGGGCGCGCACGCCCGCCGACGTGGCCGGCGCCGACTGGATCGTGCTGCCCGGCTCCAAGCACACGAGCGGCGACCTCGCCTGGCTGCGCGCGCAGGGGCTGGACAGCGCCGTGGCCACGCATGCATCGCGGGGCGGTGTGGTGCTGGGCATCTGCGGCGGGCTGCAGATGCTGGGGGAGGCGCTGGTCGATCCGCACGGCATCGACGGCAACGCGCCGGGCCTCGGCCTGCTGCCGCTGGTGACGGTGTTCGAACGCGAGAAGACCGTGCGCCATCGCAGCGCCACCTTTGGCGCGCTGACCGGCAACTGGGCGGCGCTCTCGGGCGTGCCGATGGCCGGCTACGAAATCCACCACGGCCAGACCGCCGCCCACCCGCAGATGGCCGAGGACGGCCACGCGGTGATGCCCGAGGGCCTGGCCTGGCAGAACGCGCGCGGCAATGTGCTCGGGCTGTACCTCCACGGCCTCTTCGAGGATGCGGCGGTGCTGCATGCACTGTTCGGCGCGGCGGCGCCCACGCTCGACAGCACCTTCGACGGCCTGGCCGATTTCATCGACACCCATTTCGACGCCGGCGTGCTTGCCGGCCTGATTGAATTCGCATGAACGACACGATTCCCTCTATTCCCACCCTTTCCGATATCACCGATGCCGCGCTGGCAGCCAGGCTGCAGCACGCGATCGACAACAAGACCAAGCCGCTCGGCGCGCTCGGCCGGCTCGAGACGCTGGCGCTGCGGATCGGCACGATCCTGGGCAGCGAAACGCCGGTGCTCGACGCGCCGCAGATGCTGGTCTGCGCGGGCGACCATGGGCTCGCGGCGCGCGGTGTCTCGGCGTATCCGAGCGACGTGACCTGGCAGATGGTCGAGAACTTCCTCGCGGGCGGCGCGGCGGTCAGCGTGCTCGCGCGGCAGCATGGGCTGGCGCTCACGGTGGTCGATTGCGGCGTGCGGCGCGATTTCCAGGCCCGTCCGGGGCTGGTGTCGCGGCGGATCGCGGCCGGGACGGCGGATGCGTCGGCCGGCCCCGCCATGACCGCCGCGCAGTGCGCGCAGGCCATCGCCAACGGGCGCGAGGTGGTGCGCGTGCTGCCGGGCAATGCCTTGTTGCTGGGCGAGATGGGCATCGGAAACAGCTCGTCGGCGGCGCTGCTGCTGGCGCGGCTCGCGGGGCTGGACATCGGCGCTTGCACGGGGTCGGGCACCGGTCTCGACGCGGCGGGGCTCGCACGCAAGCGCGAGGTGCTGGGCGAAGTGCTCGCACTGCATTCGGCCGCGACCGAGCCGCTCGACGCTCTGGCCGCATTCGGCGGTTTCGAGGTCGCCACGTTGGTCGGCGCCGTGTTGCAGGCGGCGGAAGAACGCCGGGTGATCGTTGTCGACGGCTTCATCGCCAGCGCCGCGGTGCTCGTCGCACAAGCGTTGCAGCCGCATGTGACGCAGCGCTGCGTCGCCGCGCACAGCTCGGCGGAGCCGGGACATGCGTTGCTGCTCAAGCACCTCGGGCTGGAGCCGCTGCTGAACCTCGATCTGCGCCTGGGCGAAGGCTCGGGTGGCGCGCTGGCCTGGCCGCTGCTCGAATCGGCGTGCCGCATCCTGCGCGAGATGGCGAGCTTCGAGGCGGCGGGCGTGTCGCGCAAGGACGCCTGAGCTTCATGAACGGCGTTCGCCATTTCCTGCTCGCGCTGCAGTTCTTCACCCGCGTGCCGGTGACAGGGGCGCTCGCGGCGTGGGTCGGATTCAGTCCGCAGATGCTGCGCGCGAGCGCGGCGCATCTGCCCGGCATCGGGTGGCTCGTGGGCGGTGTGGCGGCGCTGGTCTTCGTGGCCGTGGGTGTCGGGTTGCAGAGCGTGGCGGGCGCATTCGCCGCAGCGGTGCTGAGCACCGTCGCCACCGTGATGCTGACAGGCGCCTTCCATGAAGACGGCCTCGCCGACGTCGCCGATGGCCTGGGCGGTTCGGCCAACCGCGAGCGCGCGCTGGAAATCATGAAGGACTCGCGCATCGGCGCCTTCGGTGCCGTCGCGCTGGTGCTCGCGCTGGGCCTGAAGTTCGCGCTGCTCGCCACGCTGGCCGGGCGCGGGCTGGAGGCGGTGGCCGTGGCGATCGTCGGGGCGCATGTGCTGTCGCGTTTGGCGCCGCTGTTCCTGATCCGCTGGCTGCCCTATGTCGGCGACAGCGGGGCGAGCAAGGCGAAGCCGCTGGCCGATGCGATCGGCGGCGGGGCGCTGGTCATCGCGGTGCTGTGGTCGGTGCCCGCGGTGGCGCTGCTGCTGTGTGCGCATGACGCGGTGCATGTCGTCGCTGCGCTGCTGGCCGCCGTCGTGGCGGCAGGATGGATGGCGCGTCTTTTTATCCGTCGCCTGCAGGGCTTTACGGGCGACGGCCTGGGCGCGACGCAGCAGGTCTGCGAACTCGCGATCTATCTCGCGCTGGCCTGGCAGGCATGAGAAAGCTCTGGCTGCTGCGCCATGCGCCCGTGATCGCGGCACCCGGCCTCTGCTACGGCGCGACCGATCTCGAAGCGGAAGCCGAAGCCACGCGGGCCGCCGCGCAACGCATCGCGCCCTTGCTGCCGGCCGGCATCGCGCTGCGCAGTTCGCCGCTGCGGCGTTGCGTCGCGTTGGCCGATACCATCGCGGCGCTGCGCCCCGACCTGGCCGTGCAGCACGACGCCCGCCTCGCCGAGATGAGCTTCGGCGCGTGGGAAGGCCGTCCATGGTCCGCCATTGCGCGCGAGGAGTTCGAGGCCTGGACCGGCAATTTCGCCGACGGCATCGCCGGTGCGAACGGCGAGAGCGTGCGCGCCTTCATGCAGCGCGCGGCCGAAGCGCACGACGAATGGCTGTCGGGCGAGGGCGATGCGCTGTGGGTCACGCACGCCGGTGTGCTGCGCGCAGTGACGCTGCTGCAGCGCGGCATCCGCTGCCCCGCAAACGCCGCCGACTGGCCCGCGGGTGAACTCGCATTCGGCGGTTGGCTCACTTTCGAACACCCTCCAATCGGCCGATAACTACGCCCGCGCGAACCACAGTTCGAAGTGGTTGAAGCGCACGTTGTTGCACAGCTTGGATGCCAGCTCGGTCATCGCGGGCGCCGGAACCACTTGGCTCGCTGTCGCCGCGCGCACCCGGTCCAGCGCCGCGGGCGAGACCTTGTCCTTGCAGTAGCGCACGCTGTTCTGTTTCGGCGTGTTCTGCGCGGGCACGAGCTCGATGCCGGGCACGATCATCCCGGCCTGCCGCAACCCCTCCGACGCCTTGGTCGCGGCCGGCCAGTCGGCCCGGTCGCCCACCTGCAGGTAGATGCGGATCGGCAGCGAGGCGCTGTCCAGCGCCGCCGCCACGAGGCTGGGCGCGGCGGCCGCCGTCGCCGGCTCGGCCGCGACGCTCGCCGCGGCCGGCGTGCCCCAGGCCTGCATCGCGGAGAGTCCCGCCTTGTCGAAGAAGCTGTAGATCGCCTGGCTCGCCACGCGCTCCTCGGGCGTGGCGTTGGGCCGGTTGCCGGCCTCGGCGGTGCTTCGGAACAGCGCGACGATCTGCCCGGACACCTGCTTGTCGATGCCGTCGCCGGCCGAGAGGCTGTTGAGCAGCACGATCGCCATGTCCACCTGCGGGCGCTTGTCGGAGGTGAGCAGCGGGCCGAGCTTGAGCAGCATGTCCGCGTCGCGGCGGCTGCGCTCGGCGAGCTCGCGGCGGGCGATGTCTTCCTGGTCGAAGTAGCGCTGCAGCTTGGTGAAGCCCGTGGCGACGAGGCCGGCGAGCACGGTCGTCAAAAGCCAGAAGCCGACCTTGGAATCGCCGAAGGCCGAGAGGCGGTCCATGAGCGAGGGCGGACCCTTCGGTGCGGCGAGGGATTTGCGCACTTCCATCCGGAAGAACTCCTCCTCGCGGATGTCTTGCTGCTGCTCGGGCGTGAGTGCCATGGCGTCTGCCTCCTCCACGGGTGGTGGTGGCGTGCAGTGTCTGCCTCCGGCGGCGGTTGCACATCCATCGTTGGAGGTAGACGGCGTAGTGCGTTGGGGGGCGGCCGGGCGCCCCGTCAGTTCAGTTCTTCTGGCGCCATTGCTCGCGCCAGAGCTTGTCCAGCTGCGGCGCGAGCGCCTGTGGCGGCGCGCCCACGAGGGTGTTCTTTCCGTTGCGCTGCACCAGCCCGTAGATGCGGCCCGAGCCCTGGTCGTAGAGCGCGACGGCGTTGTTGTCGTGGCAGTCATGCGGCTTGCAGAAGGCGTGCAGCACATAGCGCGTGCCGTCCACGGTGACCCATTGCGGCTCGGGCGCGGGGCCTTCGCGGCGCACCAGCCAGCGGTCGTTTTCCTTGGCGCCGAGCGCGGCGCGCCAGGCTTTCTGCATGGCCGGGCCCTGTGCGAGCGCGGCCGGGCTGCCCGTCGGCGGAGCGGGCTGCTTCGTGGCTGCCGGTTCCATGGGCGGCGTCGCGGCACGGGCCGAGCCGTCGCATCGCCAGTAGCGCAGCTTCATCAGCTCAGGGCCCAGTTGGCCCGCCACCGGCTTGGCGGCATCCAGCGTGATGGACTGGCCGCGCGTTTCGCGAAAGACCAGGAAGGTGAGGGCACCGGCCTTTTCCACCTCGCTCATCAGCGCGACGTCGAAGCGCGCGGGCGGCTGGCTGTTGCCGAAGAAGCTGTGCGCCGTCTCGGGCGACTGGCCGACCACGCGGCGCTTGCCGCTCTCGACGATCAGCTGGTCTTCGCGCACCTGCAGGGTGGGCGCGGACGCATCGGCGCACGCGGTCGACCAGCGCCCGCCATAGGCCGCCATGGCGTCGGGCGGCAGGCCCTTGCCGCCTTGCTGCGACCAGGCCGCGGCCGGCAGGAAAGCGGCTGCCGAGAGCAGCGCGGTGGCGAGGAGGGCGCCGTGGGTTTTCGAGATCGTCATGCGCAGGTCGTCAGGCGGTTTTCGGGGCCGGTGTCTTGGGCTTGTAGTCGCAGTAGGGCGCCACCGCGCACTCCCAGCAGCGCGGCTTGCGCGCCACGCAGATGTAGCGGCCGTGCAGGATGAGCCAGTGGTGCGCGTGCAGCCGGTATTCTGGTGGGACGCGCTTCTCCAGCTTGAGTTCCACCTCCAGCGGCGTCTTGCCCGGCGCGAGCCCGGTGCGGTTGCCCACGCGGAAAATGTGCGTGTCGACCGCCATCGTCGGCTCGCCGAAGGCCACGTTGAGCACCACGTTGGCGGTCTTTCGGCCGACGCCGGGGAGCGCCTCCAACTCGGCGCGCGTCTTCGGCACCTCGCCGCCGTGCAGCTCGACCAGCATGCGGGAGGCTTCGATCAGGTGCTTCGCCTTGCTGCGATAGAGCCCGATGGTCTTGATGTAAGGCTCCAGCCCCTCGACCCCCAGGTCGTAGATGGCCTGCGGCGTGTTGGCCACCGGAAACAGCTTGCGCGTCGCCTTGTTCACGCCCACGTCGGTGGCCTGCGCCGAGAGCAGCACGGCGGCCAGCAGCTCGAAGGGGGTGTCGTATTCGAGCTCGGTCTCGGGTGTGGGGTTGGCCGCCTGCAGAATGGCGAAGAAGAGGGGGATGTTGTCTTTTTTCATGGGGCTCGAAGGCGCCGCGCGCATTTGCCGGGGGCGCAGGGCGGCGACAGGCGCAATATATCGTTGAAAGACGATAGCCTTACGCAGCATTCATGCACCCGCCTTTCGCGACAATGGCGCCCAGAAAGTGAGACTGACCATGCAATTCGCCTCCCGCCTCGACAACGTCGAAACCTCCGCCATCCGCGAACTCTTCAAGCTGCTCGGCAAGCCCGGCATCATCAGTTTCGCGGGCGGTTTCCCGGACAGCGCGATGTTCGACGTCGAGGGCCTGAAGGAAGCGAGCCAGAAGGCACTCACCGAGGAGCCCGGCGGCGCATTGCAATACGGCGCCACCGAAGGCTACGAGCCGCTGCGCAGCCAGCTCAGTTCCTTCATGAAGACCAAGGGCGTCGATGTGGACCCGAGCGGCCTCATCGTCACCACCGGCAGCCAGCAGGCGCTGGACCTCTTGGGCAAGACCATGATTTCCCCCGGCGACAAGGTGATCGTCGAAGGCCCGACCTTCCTGGCCACCATCCAGTGCTTTCGCCTCTACGGCGCGCAGCTCATCAGCGCACCGATCGACGCCAACGGCGTGAAGACCGACGAGCTGGAGAAGCTCATCGCCGAGCACAAGCCCAAGTTCGTCTACCTGATCCCGACCTTCGGCAACCCCAGCGGCGCGATGCTGACGCTGGAGCGCCGCAAGAAGGTGCTCGAACTTGCCGTGAAGTACCAGACGCTGATCGTCGAGGACGACCCCTACGGCGATCTCTATTTCGGCGAAGCACCGCCCCCTTCGATCCTCGCATTGAGCAAAGACGTTCCGGGCAGCCGCGAACTGCTCGCGCACTGCGGGAGCCTCAGCAAGGTGCTGAGCCCGGGCCTTCGCATCGGCTGGATGATCGCGCCCGCCGAGCTGCTCGCCAAGGCGACGATGTGCAAGCAGTTCAGCGACGCGCACACCAGCACCTTCTCGCAGGCCACGGCCGCGCAGTACCTCAAGAGCGGCCGCATGCCCGCGACGCTCGCGCATGTGCGCGAGGTCTACGGCCAGCGCGCGCAGGCGATGGGCGCGGCATTGAAGCGCGAACTGGGCGATGCGGTGAGCTTCACGCAGCCCAACGGCGGTCTGTTCTTCTGGGCGCGCCTGACGGGCGCCAACGGCAAGCTGGCCGATGCAAATGAACTGGCCAAGCGCGCGATCGAGAAACTCGTGGCCTTCGTGCCCGGCGCGCCGTTCTTCGCCGAGAAGCCCGATGTGGCGACGCTGCGTTTGAGCTTTGCGACCGCCGATATGGCCAAGATCGAAGAGGGCGTCAAGCGACTCGGTCAGGCCCTGTAAACAATCAGGGCGAGCGATGCAGGCGGGGCGCCGCCAGCAGGTCCAGGTTGTCCGCGATGGCCGCATCCACGTTCGGATAGCGGCCTTTCATTTTCGAGAGCGTCATGATGGTCTGCAGCGCCTTCAGGTCCTTGACCGAGGGCGCGACCTTGATCTGCGCGATGGCCGCGGAGGCGTTGCCGCCGTTCACCAATGCCATCACCTTGCTTGCCCAGTCGTTCGCGCGCGCCATGTCTATCACCTGCTTTCCATTGAACCGCCGACTGTACACAGCGCGGCACTCCCCACCAGGGGGTTACGATCAACCATGAGAAAAACCTTTCAGCTCCAGGTCGAGGGCAAGCACCCCGACCGTCTCGTCGAAGCCATCAAGCACGAGATCGCCAAGTACATCAAGCGCGAACGCCGCCGCGATCTGCCCGAGGGCAGCGACTTCTGGGACTTCGATTGCAAGTTCGGCGCGTCGGCGGAAACCGCCGAAGTCGCCCAGGTGCCGGCCATCAACAAGCTGATCGACGGCATCGTCAAAGACGGCGGCAAGCAGTTCTATATCGAGATCCTCGCCAAGCCCGGCAAGCGCACGCCCCGCCCCGCCGGAGAGCGGACCGAAGCGCCGCCCGAGGAAGACTGAACCTCTAGATCAGCGCCTTCGCCAGCTGCAGCCCGTGGCGCTGCTCCGCGTCCTGCAGCGAGCGCGCGATCGACGGGTGCAGCCGCACCCCGTTCTTCGATTGCGCATCCCGTCGTTTCAACCCGCCTTCGCCCGGCAGCCGGACCGGCTTCGCAGCATCGATGGGCGTGTTGTCCCGGCACTGGGCCGCGACATGGTCCATCTGGCGCAGGAACGCCTCCTTGCCGCCGAATGCATGGAGGTCGTGCAGCGTGATGTGCACCGTCGCGCCCCAGCCTTCTTTCGGGTCGGCCCGGCCGAAGCCCGCCAACCCCGACGTCAACGTTTCCACCAGCAGCGCCATGCCATAGCCCTTGTGGCCGTGGCTCAAGCCGCCCACGGGCAGCAGCGTGCCGGGCGGCTGGTCGAACAGCACCTGCGGGTCGTTGGTCGGCTGGCCGGCCGCGTCGATGAGCCATTCCTCGGCGAAGGTCTCGCCGGCCGCGCGCTTGCGGTTGCTCATGCCGTTGGTGGTGATCGAGGCCGAGATGTCGACCATCACGCCGCCCTGCGAGAGCGGAAAACCCATCGCCAGCGGATTCGGCGTGAACACGGCCTGCGTGCCGCCGAAGGGCGCGACGCTTGCGGTGTTGGGGTCGGAGCAGGCCAGGAGCATCAGCATGTCTTCCTGCAGCGCGCGCAGCATGTAGACGGCCAGGCACGCGATGTGGTGGCTGCGGCGGATCACGAGCGAAGCGGTGCCGAGCTCGCGCGCACGCGGCACCAGCAGGTCCATGCCCTGGTCCATGAGCCACGGGCCGGGCAGGCGCTTGCCGTCCCACAGCACGGCGGCGGGGCGGTCCGACAGCACCTGGGGCGCGCCGTCGCGTGTCATGCCGCCCGATTCGACTTCCTTTACGTAGCCGGCCAGGAGCGCCAGGCCGTGCGTGTCGTGGCCCAGAAGGTCGCCTTCGACGAGGGTGCGCGCGACGCTGTCGGCCATCGATGCGGCGAGGCCGGCTTTCTGCAGCAGGGCGCTCGCGTAGTCCTTGAGTGCATCGGCGCGGTAGAGCGGGGAGATGTCGTTCATGCCCCCATTCTGGTTCACTCGGGCTTGATGTTGGCGATGGCCGCGATCTTGCGAAAGCGCGCGATTTCCTCGAGGTGAAAGCGCTGCATCTTCTCGGGCGGATAGGGCATCAGCTCGCCGCCGGTCTTGAGCACGAAGGCGCGCGCCTCGTCGGTGGCGAGCGTCTTCTGCAGCGCATCGGCGAGTTTGGTGGTGATGTCGTCGGGCGTCTGCGAGCGCAGGTAGAACGACACCCAGCTGTACTGCACGTACTCGTTGAACCCCTTCTCGCGGATCGTCGGCACGTTGGGCACGTCGGGGTTGCGCGCTTCGCCGGACACCGCGAGCGCCTTGAGCTTGCCCGACTTGATGAGCTGCATCGCCCCGCCCAGGTCGACCAGCGCGAAGTCCAGCTGGTTGCCGATCACGTCCGTCATGATCGGCGCCTGCCCCTTGTAGGGCACGTTGGTGAACTCGCAGCCGGCCACGTTGGCCAGCCACGCCGCCGCCAGCTGGTAGCCGGCCGAATAGGTGCCCACGTTCAGGGGCTTGGTCTTTGCCGCCGCCAACAGCGCCTCCAGCGTTGCGAAGCGCGAGTCGTTCGACACCACGATCACGTTCATGCCGCGCGTGAGGCCCGAGACGGGCTTGAAGTCCTTGACCGAGTCGTAGCCCAGGTCCTTGATCACCAGCGGGTTCACCGCCATCGGTGAGTTGCTCGCCAGCAGCAGCATGTAGCCGTCGGCCGGCGCGTTCTTGACCGACTGCAACGCGATGATGCCGTTGGCGCCGGGCTTGTTCTCCACCACCACCGCCTGGCCGATCTGCGCGGCGAGCTGGTCGCCGAAGTAGCGCGCGGAGTTGTCCGAGCCGCTGCCGGGCGTGAACGGCACCACGATGCGGATCGGCCGCGTGGGAAAGGCATTCGCCTGCGCGAAGCCCTTGCCCGCGACCGCCGAGCCTGCCAATGCCAGCAGCAGCTGGCGCCTGTTTGTCTCCATCTTTTTTGCTCCTGATTCCGTGATTGAACCGGTCGTTCGGGCTGCGTGCCCGTTTTTTCGGGTCGGTCCAAATAATAATACATATGTGCTTTTAAAAACTACGTATCTGTTATATCTTCGAAAAAGACAGAACGACAGGAGCCACATGACCGCTGAAGCGAACCTCGCCGGAAACGATCCGGCCACGCCCGACCTCGCGATCCATCGCACCGGCCACACGGCCACGGTGGAGATGCGCCGGCCGCCCCACAACTTCTTCGACCTGGCGTTGATCTCCGCGCTGGCCGACGCCTTCGAGGCGCTGCAGGCCGACCCCGAGTGCCGCGCCATCGTGCTGGCCGCGCAGGGCCGCTCGTTCTGCGCCGGTGCCGACTTCTCTGCGCCACAACCGCCCGCGGGAGAGCGCCGCGATCCGGCCGAGCTCTACCGGCAGGCCGTGCGCCTGTTCGCCGTCACCAAGCCGGTGATCGCCGCGGTGCAGGGCCCCGCGGTGGGCGGCGGTCTCGGGCTGGCGCTGGTGGCCGACTTCCGCATCACCTGCGCCGAGGCGCGCTTCAGCGCGAATTTCGCGCGGCTGGGCTTTCACCCCGGTTTCGCATTGAGCTACACGCTGCCGCGGCTCATCGGTCCGCAGAAGGCGGCGCTGCTGCTGTACACCGGCCGCCGGCTGGACGGCGAGGAGGCGGTGCGCATCGGGCTGGCCGACGAACTGGTGGCGCAGGACGCGGTGCGAAGCCGCGCCCAGGCGCTGGCCGAAGAGATCGCCGTGTCGGCCCCGATCGCCGTCGAGTCGACCCGCGCGAGCCTGCGCACCGGTCTGGTCGAATCGGTGCGCGCCGCCGTCGAGCGCGAGGCCGGCGAGCAGCGCCAGCACTTCCAGACCAGCGATTTCCGCGAAGGCGTGGCCGCGATGGCGCAGCGCCGCGAGCCCGTCTTCGGGCGCCGCTGAGCAGAGCGAAGCCGGAGCACACGATGATCGACTTCTCCCTCGGTGAAGACCTCGCGCTGGTGGCCGAGACGGCCCGGCGCTTTTCCGACGAGCAACTGCTGCCGTCGCAACGCGATTTCGAAGCGCGGCGCGCGGTGGCGGATGCGGTGCTGCGCGAAGCCCGCGACATCGGTTTCGACCGCATCGACTGGCCCGAGGCCAGCGGCGGCGCCGGCATGGGCGCGGTGGCGCGCGCGCTGGTCCTGGAGCGCCTGGCGGCCGGATGCCCGGGCGCGGCGATCGCCCTGCAGCCGCTGGGCAGCGTCGCGCATGCCTTGCTCGCGTTCGGCGGCGAAGCGGCGTTGCGGCGCTGCGCCGCGCCGCTCGACGCGCCCGGCCTGCGCGCGGTGCTGGTGTTCGATCACCGGGATGCGTGGCAGGGCGGTGCGGACACGCTGACCGGCAGCGCGCCGTGGCTGCCCGCCGATCGCGTGGACCTCCTGGCGGTGTTGAGCCGCACGGGGCTGAAGATCGTCACGCGCGGAATCCGCGTGACGCCCGTGCCAGGCGCGGGCCTGCGCGCGGCGGGGGCTGGCGAGATCCGCGTGGACCGTGTGCCGGTCGATGCGGCCTGGACCGATCCCGCGGCCGCCGCGCTGGCGCTGGCGCATGCGCGCGTTCACCTGTCGGCGCTCATCGTGGGCCAGATGCATGCGGCGGCGGAGTACTCGCGCAAGTACGCGCTGGAGCGGGTGGCTTTCGGCCGTCCGATCGCGCACCACCAGGCGCTGGCTTTCCTGATCGTCGACATGCACAGCGCGGTGGACGCCGCGCGCCAGTTGCTGCACGAGGCGGCCTGGCGGCTCGATGCCGCACAGCCCGCGACGGAGGCCGCGGCAACGGCGCTCGTCGAGGCGATCGAGAACGCCGTCTTCATCGGTTCGAACGCGGTGCAGATCCTCGGCGGCGCGGGCTTCATGCGCGACTACCCGGTGGAAAAGCACATGCGCGAACTGCGCGCGCTGGGCCTGCTGCTCGGCGGCGCGGATGCGGCGCGCGACGACGCGCTGGGTGATGCACTGACTGATGCACCGCTCGCACCCTTTTCTTTTCTCGCCGCCGGCGCACTGGGAGCCTGACCATGGATTTTTCGATTGCCCCAGAAGACCAGCAACGGCTGCAGACCTTGCGCCGGCTCGGCCGCGAGGAGATGCGCCCGGCCGGCTGGCGCGCCGACCGCGCCGGCGCACCGCTGCCGGTGGACGATCCGTTCTTCGTGCGCATGCTCGCCGAGGGCTTCGGCCGCACGCGCTGGCGCCCGCCCGGGGCGGATGCGAGCAGCGAAGAGACGCAGGCCGCGCCCAACAAGGCCAGCTCGGCCGTGGCGCAGGTGCTGCTCGCCGAAGAGGGCGCCTACTGGGACCGCGGCATCGGCGTCGCGCTGCCGGGCCCGGGCCTGGGCGAGCCGCCGATCCTCTCGATGGGCACGCCCGAGCAGAAGGAGCGCTTTCTCTCGCCGTTCGTGAATCCCGCGCGGCCGATCTGGGGCGCGTTCGCGATGACCGAGCCCTCGGGCGGCTCCGACGTGGCCAACATCAAGACCCGCGCGCGGCGCGAGGGCGACCACTGGGTGCTCGACGGCGCGAAGTCGTTCTCGGGCAATTCGGGCCGCGCCGAATGGATCGTGGTGTTCGCCACCATCGACCCCGCGCTCGGCCGCGCGGGCCACCGCGCCTTCGTCATCGAGCGCGGCACGCCCGGTCTGGCCGACTTTCGCATCGAGAAGAAGATGGGCCTGAAGGCGTACGAGTCGACCTCGTTCTTCCTTGCGGACTGCCGCGTGCCGGCGGCCAACATGCTCGGCGGCGAGGCTTACTACACGCAGCGCTCGGGCGGCTTCAAGGGCGCAATGAACACCTTCAACGCGGGCCGTCCCGCCATCGCGGGCATGGCCGTGGGCATCGGCCGCGCGGCGCTCGACGAGGCCGCGGCGTTCATGCAGGCCCATGGCCTCGCAGCGTACCTGCGGCTGCGCGACCGGCTCGAGCGCTCGCGCCGCAAGCTCAAGGCGGCGCTGCTGCTGGCGCTGCGCGCGGCCTGGCTGGCCGACCAGCGCCAGCCGAACATGGTCGAGGCCTCGGCCTCGAAGGCGCTCGCGCCGCCCGCGGCCTTCGAGGCCGCGAGCTTCGCGATGGAGGTGATGGGGCTCGCGGCGGGCCGCGGCGACCACCTGATCGAGAAGCTCTTTCGCGACGTGAAGGCGCTCGACATCGTCGAGGGCACGGGGCAGATCCAGCGCGTCGTGATGGCGCGGCATCTGGTGGGCCTGCCGAACTGAGGCCGGGCTCCGGCCGGCTGAACTTTTCATTTCTTCTTTTTTTCTTCTCCATGACCGATTCGACTTCCAACGCGCCCTGCGGGCCGCTCAAGGGCATCCGCGTGCTCGACCTCACGGCCGTGGTGCTCGGCCCGCTGGCCACCCAGACGCTGGCGGACTATGGCGCCGACGTGATCAAGGTGGAGCCGCCCGAGGGCGACATGATGCGGGCCAACGGCATCTCGCAGAACCCGGGCATGAGCTCGATCTTTTTGGCCGTCAACCGCAACAAGCGCTCGCTGGCGGTGGACCTGAAATCGCCCGAGGGCATCGCGGCGTTGCGCGCGCTGATCCCCACGGTCGACGTGGTGGTGCACAACATGCGCGTGGCGGCCATCGAGCGCCTGGGCCTGGGCTACGAGGCGGTCTCGCGCCTGAACCCGCGCATCGTGTACTGCGCCGCGACCGGCTTCGGGCAGGACGGCCCGCACCGCGACAAGCCGGCCTTCGACGACATCATCCAGGCCGCCTGCGGGCTGGTGGGCGTGGGCTCGGCGGGCCGCGAGCAGCCCGACTACACGCCCAGCCTGATCGCCGACAAGACCACGGGCCTGGCCGTCTGCAACGCGGTGCTGGCGGCGCTGCTGCACCGCGAGCGCAACGGCGCGGGGCAGTACGTGGAGGTGCCGATGCTCGAGACCATGACCGCCTTCGTGCTGGCCGAGCACATGGGCGGCATGACCTTCCAGGGCTCCGCGGTGAAGGCCGGCTATCCGCGGCTGCTCGAAGGCGGGCGCAAGCCCGCGCGCACGCGCGACGGCTGGATCAGCATGCTGCCCTACACCGAGCGCCACTGGCAGGCGTTCTTCGTGGAGGTCGGGCAGCCCGAGTTGGCCGAGCGCTACAGCATCGCCAACCGGCAGGAGCGCAACACGCACGTGAAGGCGCTGTACGGGCACCTGCGCGAACTCACGCCGCTGAAGACGACCGCCGAGTGGATGGCGCTGTGCGAGAAGCTCGACATTCCCGCCACGCCGATCTACACGCTCGACGAACTGCCGGCGCATCCGCACCTGAAAGCCGTCGGCCTGTTCGAGGACGCGGTGCATCCCACCGAGGGGCCGATCCGGCAGGTGCGCCCGACCGCGCGCTTCTCGGCCACGCCGACGCGGGTCTACCGGCAGGCGCCCACGGTCGGGCAGCACACGAGCGAGATCCTGCGCGAAGCCGGGCTCGCGGAAGAGGAGATCGCGCGCCTGAAGGACCGGCGCGCGGTCGCCGGCCAATGAAGAAGCAACGGAACACGCCATGAACTTCGAACTCGAGGACGAGCACCGCATGCTCAAGGAACTGGTCGCGCGTTTCGTGCGCGACGAACTGCTGCCGCTGGAGCCGGCGGTGCTCAAGAGGGAGGCCGAGGGCGGCCGCCTCATGCTGATGCCCGAGGAGCACGCGCGGCTCGATGCGCTGTCGCGCGACCTCGGCCTCTGGGGGCTCGACGCCCCGGGCGAGCTCGGCGGCTCCGACCTGCCGGTGACGGCGATGGCGGGCGTCAACGAGGAGCTGGGCAAGACCATCACGCCCTACGACCTGCCGCCCGATTCGCCCAACCTGCGCATGCTGCTCAAGACCGCGGACGCGGCGCAGACCGAGCGCTACCTCGCGCCGTATGCGCGCGGCGAAACGGTCTCGGCCATCGCCATCTCGGAGCCCGGCGCGGGCGCCGACCCTTCGGCGATGAGCACCCGCGCGGTGCGCCAGGCCGATGGCGGCTGGGTGCTCAACGGCCGCAAGATCTGGATCAGCCGCGCCGAGCGCGCCGACTGGACCATCGTGATGGCGGTGACCGACAAGGCGCTGGGTTCGCGCGGCGGCATCTCGGCGTTCATCGTGGACAAGGACACGCCGGGCTTCGTGGTGGAGCGCCGCATCCCGATGCTGGGCGGCACGTCGACCTACGAGATCAGCCTGCAGGACTGCCGCGTCGGCGCGGGCCAGCTGCTGGGCGTCGAGGGCCAAGGCTTCGCGCCGATGCAGGCGCGGCTGTCGAGCCGCCGCGTGCAGATGGCCGCCTGGTGCATCGGCCGCGCACAGCGCGCGCTGGACATGGTGTGCGAGTACGCGCCGATGCGAAAGACCTTCGGCGCGATGCTCTCGGAGCGCCAGAGCGTGCAGTGGAGCGTGGCCGACGCCGCCACCCGCATCCACGCCTGCCGCCTCATGACCTACGAGGCGGCCGCGCGCATCGACCGCGGCGAGGAGGCGCGCGCGCAGGTTTCGATGATCAAGGTCTTTGCCACCGAGATGGCCTGGGACGTGGTCGACATGGCCATGCAGGTCTTCGGCGCCATGGGCATGACCAAGGAAATGCCGCTGCAGCAGATGGCCAACGAAACCCGGCTGATGCGCATCTACGAAGGCCCCAGCGAAGTGCATCGCTGGGTGGTGGCGCGCGAGCTGCTCGGCTCGCGCCGCTGATGGAAGAACAAGGAGACAGACCCATGAAAGACAAGACACACGCAGGCCCGCAACAGGCGGGCATCGGCCGGCGCAGGCTCCTGCAGCTGGGCGGCGGCGCCGCGCTGATGGGCGCGGGCGGCTTGCCCGTGCTCGCGCATGCACAGGGACAGGCGCAGGCATTCCCGTCGCACGCCATGCGCTTCATCGTGCCGTTCCCGCCCGGCAGCGGCACGGACATCACGGCGCGGCTCTTTGCCAAGGGCATCGGCGATCTCACGGGCCAGCCGGTGACGGTGGAAAACAAGCCCGGGGGCAACGGCTTCATCGGGGTGCAGACCGCGCTGAACCCGCCGCACGACGGGCACACGGTGTTCATCGGCAGCAACTCGACGCTCACGACCAATGCCGCCACCTTCCGCAAGCTGCCCTACGACCCGATCGCCGACTTCGCGCCGATCACGCTGCTGTCGCGCGGCGCGTGCCTGTTCATCGTGCCGGCGAGCTCCGCCTACCGCACGCTGGACCAGCTGGTGGCCGACGCGCGCAAGCGTCCGGGCAAGCTCAACTACGCGAGCGGCTCCATGTCGTACACGCTCTATTCGGAGTGGTTCAACGAGATGGCGAAGATCAAGACCGCCGGCATCAACTACAAGGGTGCCGGCGAGGCGGTGAACGCGGTGATGACGGGCGAGGTCGACTTCGCCGTGGTCGATGCCACCGGCGCCAACGAACTCGCACGCTCGGGCCGCGTGCGCGCGCTGGCCTTCACGGCGCCCCAACGCTCCATCGTGCTGCCCGACGTGCCGGCCATCGGCGAGGCCGGCTGGCCCGACTACCTGGCGGTGAACTGGGTGGCGGCCGCGGTGTCGTCCAGGACGCCGCCCGCTGCCGTCGAGCGGCTCGGCGCGCTCTTCGCCAAGGCCGCGCAGACCCCGGAGATCCAGGCGTACTACCGCAAGCAGGGCACCGAGCTCATCATGTCGTCGGCGGTCGAACTGCGCCGCTACCAGACCGAAGAGATCGGCCGCTGGAAGCGGCTGGTGGGCATCACGGGCATCGAGTTGCAGTAGCATCGCCCGCGGTCCGGCCGCGGTGCGTTTTGGGGAGGCGCCGGCCCGGGACCGTGGAGAAAACAAGTGGAGCAATCGGTCATCAAGACGGCGGGGCGGGTGTTTCAGGTGCTGGAGTACCTGAGGGAGACGAGGCGGCCGGTCACCGTGCGCGAGATCTCCGAACGCCTGGGCTATCCGCTGTCCAGCGCGCAGGTGCTGCTCAAGAGCATCGCCACGCTGGGCTACCTGCGCTACGACTCGTCGCTGCGCGCCTACCTCGCGACACCGCGCCTGGCCTCGATCGGCGACTGGGTGATGGACTCGATGTTCCAGGGCGGGCAACTGCTCACGGTGCTCGGCGACATCGCGCGCGAGACCGGCTTCACCGCGATCCTGGCGGTGGAGAACGACATCTACGCGCAGTACGTGCACGTCATCTTCGGCAGCCGCGCGATCCAGTTCAACGTGCAGCCGGGCACGCGGCGGCTCCTGTGCATGTCGGGCACCGGCTGGGCGCTGCTGGCGGCCAGCAGCGACGACCACGTGGCGCGCACCATCCATCGCAGCAATATCCGCCTGAAGCCCGGCGGCCAGACGGTCGATGCGGACTACGTGAAGGCGCGTGTGCAGGAGTCGCGCGAGCGCGGCTATGCGTTCTCGCGCGGCGTGGTGACCGAGGGCATCGGCATCATCGCGCTCGGCTCGGCGTCGAGCGCATCGGGTGCACGTTTCGCCGTGGGGGTGGGCGGCCTCGTGGAGCAGCTGGAGCGCGCGGCGGACACGGTGGTGCCCGCGATGCGGGAGCGCCTTCTCGGTGCGGCCGCCAAGGCGCCCGCCACCGAGGCCGGCGCGGCGGACAGTCCCGCCTGAGCGGCGGCTTCGGGCTTCGGAACGGCCGCCGGTCCTGGTCAGGGCCGGACGATTTCCAGCAGGCGGTCGAGCCCGCCTTCGTTGATGGCGACCATCGCCTGCTCGCGCACCTTCGGCTTGGCGTGATAGGCCACCGAGAGGCCGGCTTCGCCCATCATCGGCAGGTCGTTCGCGCCGTCGCCCACGGCGATGGTCTCTTGCGGCGAAATGCCCATGAGCGACGCCACTTCGAGCAGCGTGCGGCGCTTTTCGGCGCCGTCGCAGATGTCGCCCCAGCTCTGCATCACCACCTGGCCGGTGAGCTTGCCGTCGGCCTCGTCGAGCAGGTTGGAGCGCGCGAAGTCGATGCCCAGCCGGTCCTTCACGCGGTTCGCGAAGAAGGTGAAGCCGCCCGACACCAGCAGCACCTTGAGGCCCGCCTTCTTGCACGCCGCGACCAGTTCGGCCGCACCGGGGTTGAGCTTGAGCCGCTCGTCGTACACCTGCTGCAGCGCTTCGACCGGCACGCCCTGCAACAGCGCGACGCGGCGGCGCAGGCTCTCCTTGAAGTCCTTGATCTCGCCGCGCATCGTGGCCTCGGTGATCGCGGCCACCTCGGCCTTCTTGCCGACGGCATCGGCGATCTCGTCGATGCATTCGATGTTGATGAGCGTCGAGTCCATGTCGAACGCGATCAGCTTGAAATCGGCCAGCGCCAGCGGCGGCTTCACGCGCTGGAGAACGAGACCGGGAGAGATTTCTGTAGCGCTCATGCGGGGGCGATTTCCTTGACGAGGGGTTGACCGAGGCTGCGCAGCACATCGCGCACCATCTGCGCACGCTCCTTCGGCTCTTTCAGTGCGCGCTCGATGCGCAGCTTTTCGTTGCCGGCGAGCTTGATGTGCTTGTTCTTCTGGATGAGCTGGATGATCGCCATCGAATCGACCGGCGGGTCCTTCTTGAAGGTGATGTTGATGATGCCCGGCGCCGCATCGACCTTCACCACGCCGTAGGGCCTCGCGAGCA
Organism: Variovorax sp. AC194; assembly: GCF_979257995.1. Lineage (NCBI taxonomy): Bacteria > Pseudomonadati > Pseudomonadota > Betaproteobacteria > Burkholderiales > Comamonadaceae > Variovorax > Variovorax sp. AC194. The sequence continues at coordinate 3,385,928 of NZ_OZ409823.1, forward strand.
CGCGCAGGCGGTGCGTGTCGATGAGCGTCTGCGCCTGCGGCGGCAGCTTGCCGAAGCGGTCGACGATTTCTTCGAGCAGCGTGTCGATCTGGTCGGGCGTCTTCGCGGTGGCCAGCTTCTTGTAGAACGACAGGCGCAGGTGCACGTCGCCGCAGTAATCGTCGGGCAGGAGGGCGGGAGCGTGCAGGTTGATCTCTGTCGTGACCGAGAGCGGCGACAGCAGGTCGGGCTCCTGCCCGGCCTTGAGCGCGCGCACGGCTTCGCTCAGCATCTCGTTGTAGAGCTGGAAGCCGATCTCCATCATGTTGCCGCTCTGGTTTTCGCCGAGCACTTCGCCGGTGCCGCGGATTTCCAAATCGTGCATCGCGAGGTAGAAGCCCGAGCCCAGCTCTTCCATCTGCTGGATGGCGTCCAGGCGCTGGGCCGCGTGCTTGGTAAGGCCTTCGGTGTCCGGCACCATGAGGTACGCATAGGCCTGGTGATGCGAGCGCCCGACGCGACCGCGCAGTTGGTGCAGCTGCGCGAGGCCGAACTTGTCGGCGCGGCTCATCACGATGGTGTTGGCGGTGGGCACGTCGATGCCGGTCTCGATGATGGTCGAGCACAGCAAGAGGTTGTAGCGCTGCGCCACGAAGTCGCGCATCACGCGCTCCAGTTCGCGCTCGGGCATCTGGCCGTGGGCCACCGCGATGCGGGCCTCGGGCAATATTTCCTCGAGCTTCTGGCGGCGGTTCTCGATGGTCTCGACCTCGTTGTGCAGGAAGTAGACCTGCCCGCCGCGCTTCAATTCGCGCAGCACGGCTTCGCGGATCACGCCCGTGCCTTCGTTGCGCACGAACGTCTTGATGGCCAGGCGCCGCTGCGGCGCGGTGGCGATCACGCTCAGGTCGCGCAGGCCTTCGAGCGCCATGCCCAGCGTGCGCGGAATCGGCGTGGCGGTGAGCGTGAGCACGTCGACCTCGGCGCGCATCGCCTTCATCGCCTCCTTGTGGCGCACGCCGAAGCGGTGCTCCTCGTCGATGATGAGCAGGCCCAGGTTCTTGAACTTGACCGACTGCGAGAGCAGCTTGTGCGTGCCCACCACGATGTCGATCTGGCCCTCGGCCAGCCCCTTCGCGGCGGCCGTGATTTCCTTGGCCGAGCGGAAGCGGCTCATCTCCGCCACCTTCACCGGCCACTTGGCGAAGCGGTCCACCAGCGTCTGGTAATGCTGCTCGGCCAGGAGCGTGGTGGGCGCGAGGAACGCGACCTGCTTGCCGCCGGTGATCGCGATGAAGGCGGCGCGCAGCGCCACCTCGGTCTTGCCGAAGCCCACGTCGCCGCAGACCAGGCGGTCCATCGGTTGGGGCGAGATCATGTCCTGCACCACGGCGTGGATCGCGGCCTTCTGGTCGGCGGTTTCCTGGAAGCCGAAGTCGTTGGCGAACACCTCGTAGTCGGCGGCCGAGTAGCGGAAGGCGTGGCCCTGGCGCGCGGCGCGGCGCGCGTAGATGTTGAGCAACTCGGCGGCCGAGTCGCGCACCTGTTCGGCGGCCTTGCGCTTGGCCTTTTCCCACTGGCCGGAGCCCAGCCGGTGCAGCGGCGCCTCGTCGGCGCTCACGCCGGTGTAGCGGCTGATCTGGTGCAACTGCGAGACGGGCACGTAGAGTGTGGCCTTGTCGGCGTACTCCAGGTGCAGCATCTCCTGCAGCAGGGGCTTGCCTTCGGCGTCGACGCCCTGGCCCAGGTCCATGTGCATGAGCCCGCGGTAGCGGCCGATGCCGTGCGCGGTGTGCACCACCGGGTCGCCGACGTTGAGCTCCGAGAGGTCCTTGATCAGCGCCTCGACGTCGCTGACCTGTTCCTGCTTCTTGTTGCGCCGGCGCGTGGTCGGCGCGGTGGCGAAGAGCTCGGTCTCGGTGACCAGGTCGATGCCCTGTTCGCGCCAGGCGAAGCCCGACGCCAGCGCGGCGGTGACGATGCCGATCTTCTCGTCGGTGGAGGCCTCGAACTCGGCCAGCGAGTCGAAGGCCGGCGGGCTCACGCCGCTCGCGCGGAGGAAGTCGAGCAGGCTCTCGCGTCGGCCATCGCTCTCGGCGATCAGCAGCACGCGGTGCGGCGTGGCGGCGATGTGCAGCTTCAGGCCCACCAGCGGGTCTTCGGCGCCGCGCACCACGGCGAAGGGCGGCAGCCGGTCGAACTCGGCGTAGGGCGTGTCGGTGGCGATGTCGCCGCCTGCATTTCCTCGAATGGCCAGCTGCGCGTGCGGCTTGGCGCGCTGGTAGAACTGCTCGGCGTTGAGGAACAGCGCCTCGGGCGGCAGCGCGGGGCGCTCGGGGTCGCCGCGCACGAGCCGGTAGCGCTCGTTCGTGTCCTGCCAGAAATGCTGGAACGCGGGTTCGAGGTCGCCGTGCAGCACGATGGTGGCGTCGGGGCCCAGGTAGTCGAACACCGTGGCCGTCTCGTCGAAGAAGAGGGGCAGGTAGTACTCGATGCCGGCGGTGGCCACGCCGTTGCCCATGTCCTTGTAGATGCGGCTCTTGGTCGGGTCGCCCTCGAGCAGTTCGCGCCAGCGGCTGCGAAAGCGCGCGCGGGCGTCGTCGTCCATCGGGAACTCGCGGCCCGGCAGCAGGCGCACCTCGGGCACGGGGTAGAGGCTGCGCTGGGTGTCGGGGTCGAAGGTGCGGATGGAGTCGATCTCGTCGTCGAACAGGTCGACGCGAAACGGCACCAGCGAGCCCATCGGGAAGAGGTCGATCAGCCCGCCGCGCACCGCGTATTCGCCCGGGCTCACCACCTGTGTCACGTGGCTGTAGCCGGCCAGCGTGAGCTGCGCCTTGAGCCTGGATTCCTCCAGCTTCTGCTTGGCCTTGAAGTGGAAGGTGTAGCCGGCCAGGAACGATGGCGGCGCGAGGCGATAGAGCGCGGTGGTGGCGGGCACCAGCACCACGTCGGCCTCTTTCTGGCTGATGCGCCAGAGGGTGGCCAGTCGCTCGCTGATCAAGTCCTGGTGCGGCGAGAAGCTGTCGTAGGGCAGCGTCTCCCAGTCGGGAAAGAGGGCGCAGCGCAGGTCGGGCGCGAAGAAGGCGATCTCGTCGATGAGGCGCTGCGCGTCGTTGGCGTCGGCCGTGAACATCGCGGTGGCGCGGCCGGCGGCCTTCTCGCGCATCCCCAACTGCGCGAGCAGCAGGGCATCGGCCGACAAGGGGGGCGCGGCAGCGTGAAACGCTTGCCCGCCGTGAGGTGGGGGAGGTCCATGGAACGCTTCGAAAAATGCAAGACACCCCGCGCCGGCTGGCGAGGGGTGTGCGAAGGTCAATTCTAGAATGGCGGCCCTTTCCCCGCTTGTCGGCCATCGGCCCGTGCTGCACCTATGTCTTCCTCCCGATTCTTCGTGCTGATTCCCTGCGCCGGCTCCGGCCACCGCGCGGGCGGCGTGCAGCCCAAGCAGTACCGGCGGCTCGCGGGGGCGTCGATGGTGGCGCACACGGTGGAGGCCTTTCGCGCGCTGGCCGGCCGTTTTGCCGGGCTGGCGGTGGTGGTGTCGCCGGACGACCGCGAGGTGCAGGCCGCGCTGCCGCGCTTTCCGGGCAACGACGAGTACCTGCTGCAGGTCGGCGGCCTGACCCGGGCGGCCACGGTGCGCAACGGCCTCGTGGCGCTGCGGCAGAAGGGCGCCGGGGCGCACGACTGGGTGCTGGTGCACGACGCGGCGCGTTGCCTCGTCACCTCCAGCCAGATCGAGGCGCTGATCGCCGCCTGCGAGCACGACGCCGTCGGCGGCCTGCTGGCGCACCGGCTGGCCGACACGCTGAAGGTGTCCTCGACCGACAGCCGCGTCTCCCAGACCCTTTCGCGGGCCGACAAGTGGCTCGCGCAGACGCCGCAGATGTTCCGCATCGGCATGCTGCTCGACGCGCTGGAGCGCGTGGGCGACGCGGTGACCGACGAGGCCAGCGCCATCGAGGCGATCGGCCTGGCGCCGCTCCTGGTGCCGGGCAGCGCCCAGAATTTCAAGATCACCTTTCCCGAAGATTTCGCCCTGGCCGAGGCGGTGCTGCTCAGCCGCAAGAAAGCCATCGCATGACGACTGCCGCCTCCTTCAACATCCGCGTCGGCGAGGGCTGGGACGTTCACCAGCTCGTGGCGGGGCGCAAGCTCATCCTGGGCGGCGTCGAGGTACCCCACACCACGGGCCTCTTGGGACATTCGGACGCCGACGTGCTGCTGCACGCGATCACCGATGCGCTGCTGGGCGGCGCGGGGCTGGGCGATATCGGCCGGCATTTCCCCGACACCGACGTGCAGTTCCGCGGTGCCGATTCGGCCGTGTTGCTGGCCGAGGCGGCGCGCCGCGTGCGGGCCGCCGGCTGGGAGATCGGCAACGTCGACAGCACCGTGATCGCGCAGGCGCCCAAGCTCGCGCCGCACATTCCGCGCATGTGCCAGCGCATCGCGGACACGCTGGGCATCGCGCTCGATCAGGTCAACGTGAAGGCCAAGACGGCCGAGAAGCTCGGCCCGGTCGGCGAGGGCCGCGCGATGGAAGCGCGCGCGGCGGTGCTGCTGCACCGCTGAGCGGCCGCAAAGATCGCGTCAGGCGGGCTTCTTGCCGCCCGGCACTTCGCCCGGCTTGGGCGTCGGCATGGCGCGCGGCATGCGGATGTGGGCCGCGAGCCCACGCCCCGGCGTGCTGGTGAGCGCGAAGGTGCCGCCCATGCGCTCGATGTTCTTCGCCACGATCGACAGGCCCAGGCCCGCGCCCGCGGCCGAGGTGCGCGCCGCGTCGCCGCGGAAGAACGGCTTGGTCAGCTGCGAGAGCAGGGCGGGCTCGACGCCCGCGCCGTGGTCGCGCACCTTGATCAGCACCGCGTCGTTGTTCGCCTGCGCCTGGATCGTGACGTCCGCGACGCCGGTGGCCGGCGTCTTGCCGTAGCGCCGGGCGTTCTCCACCAGGTTGGAGATCACGCGGGTGAGTTCGACCTCGTCGCCCAGCACCCGCAGGTCGGGCGGGACCTCGACCTTGATGTTCATCTCCTCGTAGTCCTGCACGGCGTAGGTGCAGGCATCGACCACGTCGCGCAGCAGCACGGGCCGCGGATCGACATGGTCGGGCCGCGCGTAGTCCAGGAACTTGTCGATGATCGCGTCGAGTTGGGCGATGTCGGCGGCCATGTGGTCGCGCGCGTCCTCGTCGGCCACGCTCATCTCGGTTTCCAGGCGCAGGCGCGCGAGCGGCGTGCGCAGGTCGTGCGAGATGCCGGCCAGCATGATCGCGCGGTCCTGCTCGATCTTGGCGAGCTGGTCGGCCATGCGGTTGAAGCCGATGTTGACCGCGCGAATCTCGTTGGTGCGGGCGCGCTCGTCGAGCCGGTGCGCCTCGTATTCGCCCTCGCGCACCTGCATGGTCGCGCGCGACAGCTGCTTGAGCGGCAGGTTGATGAGCCGCGTGATCAGCGCCGCGCCGGCCAGCGACAGCGCCATGGCGGTGCTGAGCCAGACCAGCCAGGTGCGGCCGCCCACGCGGCTGAAGCGCGTGGGGTCGAGCAGCAGCCAGTAGGTGTCGCTCTCGATGGTGAAGCCGATCCACAGGCCCGCCTCGTCGTTCACGCGGCTGGCCACGGTGGTGCCTTCGCCGAGCTGGTCGATCAGCTCCTCGGTCACGCGCAGGTCGAGCGCGCCGCTGGTGTAGGGCTGGAAGCGGTCGTTCGGTTCGCGCGGCAGGATGCGCACGCCCTCCTGGTCGGCCAGCGTCTTGATCAGCGAGACGCGGGTGATGGCGTCCGAATACACCAGCGCCGCGCGCGTGAGGTTCACGAGCGAGGCGATCTGGTGGGCCGTTTGAATGGCGCGCGGTTCGTATTCGAGCGAGCGAAAAGTCTGCAGCCAGGCGACCGTGCAGCCGATCAGCAGCAGCGCGAGCAGGAAGAAAGTGCGCCAGAAAAGGCTGAAGCCCAGCTTGAGGCCGGGGCGGCGGTCACGCTGGGAGCCCTCCAGCGGGCTCGGCATCGTGACCTGTGCGCCGTCCTCCTGCTGGGAGCCGGGTCTGGCGGATTGGCCGATGGCCACCTCTCAACGGCGCGTCAGGCCGTGCCGTCCGGCACGAACACGTAGCCCACGCCCCAGACGGTCTGGATGTAGCGGGGCGCCGCGGCGTCCGACTCGACCAGCTTGCGCAGGCGCGAGATCTGCACGTCCAGGCTGCGGTCGAAGGGCTCGAATTCGCGGCCGCGCGCCAGCTGGGCGAGCTTTTCGCGCGACAGCGGCTGGCGGGGGTGGCGCACCAGCGCCTTGAGCATCGCGAATTCGCCGGTGGTCAGCGAGAGCTCTTCGCCGTCCTTCTTGAGCGTGCGGGAGCCCAGGTCGAAGGCGAACGGGCCGAAGGTGACGGTCTCGTTCTCGGTGGAGGGGGCGCCGGGCGCCTCCAGCGGCGGGCGGCGGCGCAGCACGGCGTGCACGCGGGCCAGCAGTTCGCGGGGGTTGAAGGGCTTACCGAGGTAATCGTCGGCGCCGACTTCCAGGCCGACGATGCGGTCCACGTCTTCACCCTTGGCGGTGAGCATGATGATCGGCGTGCGGTCGTTGGCGGCGCGCAGGCGCCGGCAGACCGAGAGGCCGTCTTCGCCCGGCATCATCAGGTCGAGCACGATCAGGTCGACCGTGTCGCGCAACAGGATGCGGTTGAGCGCCTTGCCGTCCTCGGCCACGATCACTTCGAAGCCTTCCTGGGTCAGGTAGCGGCGAAGCAGGTCACGGATGCGGGCGTCGTCATCGACGATCACGATCTTGTCAGTGCGAGCGGGAACTTGAGTCATTTCTACAACGTTGAATTTGTAACAGCGCCGATTCTGAAGGCGTTAGCACCCCATCGAGCCGGATTTACTTATGGTTTGACACTAAGTTACAAAACTTGCGGACGCTCGCCCTCTGGTCATCCGACGTTAGCTTGACGGTGGCAAAGTCCCTCTGCCTTATGACAAATGCTCAATGAGACTTCCTTTTCCAGCACTTCCATTGCTTCTTGCCTGCGCCTGTGGTCCGACATGGGCCGTTTCGGGTGATTTTTTCAGGGTCGGCGAGGTACGCCGCAGCGAAGTGCGGGATGCAGTGGCCGCCCACCGGGCGGCGCAGCGAGAGGAAATTCGCCGCGAGGAGGCCGCCGCCGGCCGGCGCCTGACAGCCGCCGAGCTGTTCGAGCTGCGGCAGCAGGTGCGAGGCCAGTGGACGCCGCCCAGCGTGGGTGCCCTGGCGAATTCGGCAGAATCGCAGCCAGCCGAGCGCATCTCGCCGGCCCCGGTGCCCGCTGCCCGTTCGCTCACCGCGCCGCGCAGCCAGCGCCATTGACGCCCGACGCGCCACCGCGCGCGGGTGTTCCTGCCAACAAACCTAGGGAGTCCCTTGTCTTGAAAAAAATCAAATTGCTCGCCGTCTGCGCCGCCCTGGCCGCCGCCGGTTCCGCGCTCGCCCAGAACGTGGTCGCCCCGGCACCGCAGAACGTGCTGCAACTGACCGCCTCCGGCACGGTAGAGGTCCAGCAGGACCTCTTGAGCATGACGCTCGTGACCACCCGCGACGCGACCGATGCGGCCACCGTGCAGACCCAGCTGAAGGCCGCGCTCGACGCCGCCCTCACTGAGGCCAAGAAGAACGCGCAGACCGGCCAGCTCGACGTGCGCACCGGCAACTTCAGCCTGTCGCCGCGCTACACCAAGGACGGCAAGATCAACGGCTGGCAGGGCTCGACCGAGCTGGTGCTCGAAGGCCGCGACTTTCCGCGCATCACGCAGACGGCCGGCCGCATCACCACGCTCAGCGTGGGCAACGTCGGCTTCGGCCTGAGCCGGGAGCAACGCGCCAAGACCGAGGCCGAGGCGCAGAACATCGCAATCGAGAACTTCAAGCAGAAGGCCAACGAATTGGCCAAGGGCTTCGGCTTCGTGGGCTACACGCTGCGCGAGGTGTCGGTGAACGCGAACGACGGCGGCCCGCGCCCACGGGTGATGGCGATGCAGGCCAAGTCGTTCTCAGCCGACTCAGCCGTGCCGGTCGAAGCCGGCAAGACCAGCGTGATCGTGAACGTGTCGGGGTCGGTGCAGCTCAAGTAAAGAAGCGAGTTGGCACCGTCGGGCGGCGCTTTATTGCGCTGTCCAGCCGCCGTCCATTTGCCAAGCAACGCCGCGCACCTGGTCGGCCGCCGGCGAGCACAGGAAGACCGCGAGGCCGCCCAGTTGCTCGACCGTCGTGAACTGCAGCGAAGGCTGCTTCTCTCCCAGCAGATCGTTCTGCGCCTGCGTGGCCGAGATGCCTTCGCGCGCCGCGCGGTCGTCGATCTGCTTTTGCACGAGCTGCGTCAGCACCCAGCCGGGGCAGATCGCGTTGCTGGTGATGCCGGTGGTCGCGGTCTCGAGCGCGACCGACTTGGTGAAGCCGACGATGCCGTGCTTTGCCGCCACGTAGGCCGACTTCTGCGCCGAGGCAACGAGGCCGTGGGCCGATGCGACGTTGACGACGCGGCCCCAGTTGGCCTCGCGCATCGCGGGGATCGCCAGGCGCGTCGTATGGAATGCGCTGGTGAGGTTGATGGCGATGATCGCGTCCCAACGTTCGACCGGGAAGTCCTCGACCTTGGCGACATGCTGGATGCCGGCGTTGTTCACGAGGATGTCGACACGGCCGAACTTCGACGCGGCGAACTTCATCATGTCCTCGATCTCCCCGGGCTTGCTCATGTCGGCGCCGTGGTACTCGGCGCGAACGCCGAGCGCTTCGATCTGGGACCTGGGCGTCTCGGCATCGCCGAAACCGTTGAGCACGATGTGCGCGCCTTGCTGGGCGAGGGCCTTGGCAATGGCGAAGCCAATGCCGCTGGTGGACCCCGTGACAAGCGCGGTTTTGCCTTTGAGCATGAAGATCAATCTCCGGATGAATTAGGATGCAACGAGACCATTATCCGCACCACGACTTCCCCGTTTTCATGACCGAACCGACGCTTCATTACGTGGCATGCGACGACGCCCAGGGCGGCCATCGCATGGCCTATTGGCAATGGGGCGACGAGCGCAGCGCGCATGTCGTGGTCTGCGTGCACGGGCTCACCCGGCAGGGGCGCGACTTCGACGTGCTGGCGCAGGCCATCGTCGCGCGCGCGGGCGGCGACGTACGCGTGATCTGCCCGGACGTTGTGGGGCGCGGGCGCAGCGACTGGCTGCGCGAGCCGGCCTTCTACCAAGTGCCTGTCTATGCGGCCGACATGGTCGCGCTGATCGCCCAGCTGCAGCGCGAACAGGCCATCGACACGCTCGACTATTTCGGCACCAGCATGGGCGGGCTGATCGGCTTCGTGCTGGCGGGCCACAAGGAACTGCCGCTCGCGCGGCCGGTGCGCCGCTTCATCGCGAACGATGTCGGCCCGACGATCGAGGCTGTCGCGCTGCAGCGCATCGCCGCCTATGTGGGGCAGGGCGGTCGCTATGGCAGCGTGAAGGAAGCGGCCGACGCGATGTGGGCGATCTCGACCAGCTTCGGGCCGCACACGCCCGAGCAATGGCTCGCGCTGTCGCAGCACATGGTGGTGCCTGCGTCGCAGCGCACGGCCGATGGCGCGGCCAAGGTCGAAACCGGCGGTGATGCCGGCGGTGCCTCGTGGATGCTTCACTACGACCCGGCCATCGCCGTGGCGCTGCGCGCGATCACGCCCGAAGCGGCGGCGCAGGGCGGCGCGATCATGTGGAGCCTGTACGACGCCATCCAGGCGCGCACGCTGGTGACGCGCGGCGCCGTGTCGGACCTGCTCTCGCGCGAGACGGCCATGGCCATGACAGAGCGCGGGCCGAAGGCGGCGCTGGTGGAGTTCGAAGGCGTGGGCCATGCGCCGACCTTCGTCGATCCCGCGCAGGTCGCCGTCGTCACTTCCTTCCTGTTCGATTGATGGGGTGAAGCAGCGTGAAGCGCGAGTCCTCGAGCCTGCAGACGGCACCTCTGTCCGATACCGCCGTGGTCGACTATCCGTTGTCCGCGGCCACGGCCGACCGCACGCCGGTGATCGAGAACATGCTCGCCCGCGCCCGTGCGTTCGCCGAGCCGCTGATCGCCGATGAAAAGCTCGACACGGGCGAGAACACGCTGGCGCACGCCGATGCGGTCGCTGCCATCGTCGCCAAGATGGGCGGCTCCGAGGCCATGCAGGCGGCGAGCTATCTCGTCTATTCGTGCCAGCACCTGAACCGCCCGCAGGAGGTGATCGCCAAGGTCTTCGGCGACAACTTCGCGGCGCTCGCAGTCGAGACCACCAAGCTGGTGCGCGTGCAGGAGCAGGCCCGCTCGGCGTCGCAAGGCCATCACATCGAAGGCGCCGGTGCGCAGACCGAGAACGTGCGCAAGATGCTGCTGGCGTTTTCGCGCGACCTGCGCGTGGTGATGCTGCGGCTTGCGTCGCGCCTGCAGACCTTGCGCCATGCGGCGGCCAGCAAGCAGCCGGCACCCGAGAGCGTGGCGCGCGAGTCGCTGCAGGTGTTTGCGCCGCTGGCCAATCGCCTGGGCATCTGGCAGGTGAAGTGGGAAATCGAGGATCTTTCGTTCCGCTTCATCGAGCCTGAAACCTACAAGTTGATTGCGCGCCTGCTCGACGAGAAGCGCATCGAGCGCGAAGGCCACGTCGAGCAATTGCGCTCGGAGCTCGAGCGCGAACTGCAGGCCGAGGGCGTGCACGCCGCGGTGCAGGGGCGGCCCAAGAACATCTACAGCATCGTGAAGAAGATGCGCGGCAAGTCGCTCGACTTCGCGCAAGTGTTCGACATCCTCGCGCTGCGCGTGGTGGTGGCGGACGTGAAAGACTGCTATGCGGCGCTCGCCTGGGTGCACACGCATTTCCAGCCGATTGACGAAGAGTTCGACGACTACATCGCGCGGCCCAAGCCGAACGGCTACCAGTCGCTGCACACCGTGGTGCGCGAGCTGGTCGATGGCAAGCCGGGCAAGCCGATCGAGATCCAGATCCGCACTGAGGAAATGCATGACCACGCCGAGCATGGCGTGGCGGCGCACTGGGCCTACAAGGAAGCAGGGCACAAGGGCTATGCGGGCGTCTGGGCGAGCGGCGAGTACGACGCGAAGATCGCGGTGCTGCGCCAGCTGCTGGCCTGGGAGCGCGATCTCTCGGGCGGCCTGCAGGGGCAGGGCCTGTTCGACGATCGCATCTATGTGCTGACGCCGGATGCGGCCATCGTCGAATTGCCGCAGGGCGCGACGCCGGTGGACTTTGCTTACACGGTGCACACCACGCTGGGCCATCGCTGCCGCGGTGCACGCGTCGATGGGGCCATGGTGCCGCTCAACACGCCGCTGTCGAACGGGCAGACGGTGGAGATCATCGCGGCCAAGGAAGGTGGTCCTTCGCGCGATTGGCTCAATGCCGAGTTGGGCTATCTGGCGAGTCATCGTGCGCGTGCCAAGGTGCGCGCATGGTTCAACGCGCAGATCACGCACGAGACCGTCGCGCGCGGACGCGAAGCGGTCGAGAAGCTGCTGCAGCGCGAAGGCAAGACGGCCATGCGGCTGGAGGACCTGGCGTCGCAGCTCGGCTTCAAGTCGGCGGACCATTTGTTCGAGGTGGTGGGCAAGGACGAGTTTTCCCTCCGCAACATCGAGACGCTGCTGCGTCCGCCGGAGCCGGCGCCCAATCCCGACGACGGCGTGCAGATCAAGAAGGCGCGCGGCAGCGAGAAGTCCGGCAAGGGTGGCGTGCTGGTGGTGGGCGTGTCGTCGCTGATGACGCAGCTGGCCAAGTGCTGCAAGCCGGCGCCGCCCGATGCCATCAGCGGCTTCGTCACGCGCGGCCATGGGGTCAGCGTGCACCGCAGCGATTGCAGCAACTTCCGCACGATGTCTTCGCGCGATGGCGAGCGCGTGATCGATGTCGAATGGGGCGCGACGAAGAAGGGTGGCGATGCGCCGGTCTATGCGGTCGACGTGTCTGTCGAAGCAGCCGATCGCCAGGGGCTGCTGCGCGATATCTCCGATGTGTTCGCGCGGGAAAAGATGAACGTGATCGGCGTGCAGACGCAGTCCGTGAAGGGCACGGCGTGGATGACGTTCACTGTGGAAATCGCCGACGCGGCGCGGCTGACGCAGGTGCTCGGCATCGTCACCGCAGTTGTTGGTGTGCGATCTGCACGTCGCCGCTAAAAAGCGTGTTTTCTCCTGCTACAATAGCTGCTTCTCGGACACATCCTTAGGCGCGTAGCTCAGCTGGTTAGAGCACCACCTTGACATGGTGGGGGTCGTTGGTTCGAGTCCAATCGCGCCTACCAATTTCTGTTCCAACTTCCGGCCAACCACCGGGTCTGTTGGACAGAGCTTTCACCGGGTTCCCCGGTGTTTCAATCGTCCCTTGTGGTGATGCAGAAAAAGACCATGGCCATGTTGTTGTGCTACCTTGGCCGTTCTGCAAATCCCTTCCCAATTTCTTGACAAGCGATCCGATGAATACGCGATCAACGCTGGTTGATCGGACTCATGCCGACACGCGCGTTGCCGCGTTGTTGCGGCAGGCGCCCATCGAGTTTGCGCGCGCGGTCTACGGCATCAATGACCATGCAGGCGGCCGCACCGACACCATGGCGGCGCGCGAAGTGGCAAGAGCCCTTCGGCAAGGCGTGGCGGTGACCGAGGAGCGCGCCGAACAGCGCGCCCGCGCCTATCTGCCGACCGCGGGGCAGGAGCACTGCCCGCGTTGCTGGGTGGTCTACGGTCACAAGAGCCCGCTTCGCTTTCGCGAGGCGACCGAAGAGCGCCCCGAAACAGCCGCCTGCCACGCATGCGGCGCCGAGTACGCGACATCGCAGGGCTGAAGTGCAGTGCGCGGTCAGGGTAAACCTTGTCGCGATGCAGCAAAACCGCTCCCTAGAATCATCCGATGACATGGGCGTCCATGTGAAGGAGTCCGCAGTGCAGAGCAAGAAGTCCGGGGTCAAACCGGTACAGCGTGTGATCAAGAAGTACCCCAACCGAAGGCTCTACGACACCGAGACATCCACGTACATCACGCTGACCGAGGTGAAGCTGCTGGTCATCCAGAATGCCCAGTTCGTTGTGCGCGATGCCAAGACCGGCGACGACCTCACGCGCAGCATCCTGTTGCAGATCATCCTGGAAGAAGAAGCGGGCGGCGCGCCGATGTTCACCGAGCAGGTGCTGGCCAACATCATCCGTTTCTACGGCCAGGCGATGCAGGGCTACATGGGGCCGTACCTGGAGAAGAACATCCAGGCCATGACCGAAGTGCAGGCCCAGCTCGCCGACAAGGCCGAGGGCCTCACGCCCGAGATGTGGTCGAAGTTCATGACCATGCAGTCGCCGATGCTCCAGGGTCTCATGGGCAACTACGTCGAGCAATCCAAGAACGTCTTCCTGCAGATGCAGGAGCAGATGCAGAAAAACACCGAGCAGGTACTGGGGGCCTTTGGCATCAAGCGTCCCTGAGTGGCTCCGGGCCACGCGAAGGCGGGGCTTGTCCAATGATTGCCCGACTGTCACCGATAGCTGGGACAATAGAGGGATATGAGCGAAGTTGCCTCCCCCGAACGAACGACCACGTCGACCGCCCCCAAGGTCGGCTTTGTGAGCCTGGGCTGCCCCAAGGCCCTGACAGATTCCGAATTGATCCTGACCCGGCTGAGCGCCGAGGGTTACCAGACCTCCAAGACCTTCGAAGGTGCCGATCTGGTGATCGTCAACACCTGCGGCTTCATCGACGATGCCGTGAAGGAAAGCCTGGACACCATCGGTGAAGCGCTGGCCGAGAACGGCCGCGTGATCGTCACTGGGTGCCTGGGCGCCAAGACCGGCGACCAGGGCGGCAACCTGGTGCGCCAGATGCACCCGAGCGTGCTGGCCGTGACCGGTCCGCACGCCACGCAAGAGGTGATGGATGCGGTGCATGCCAACCTGCCCAAGCCGCACGATCCCTTCATCGACCTGGTGCCGAACAACTTCGGCATCGCCGGCCTCAAGCTGACGCCGCGCCACTATGCGTACCTGAAGATCAGCGAAGGCTGCAACCACCGCTGCACCTTCTGCATCATCCCTTCGATGCGCGGCGACCTCGTGTCTCGGCCGGTGGGCGACGTGCTTGGCGAGGCCAAGGCCCTGTTCGAAGGCGGCGTGAAGGAGCTGCTGGTGATCAGCCAGGACACGTCGGCCTACGGCGTCGACGTGAAGTACCGCACCGGTTTCTGGGACGGCAAGCCGGTCAAGACCCGCATGCTCGAGCTGGTGCGCACGCTTGGCGAAATTGCCGAGCCTTACGGCGCGTGGGTTCGCCTGCACTATGTGTACCCGTACCCGAGCGTCGATGAAATCATCCCATTGATGGCGAGCGGCCAGGTGCTGCCTTACCTCGACGTGCCGCTGCAGCACAGCCACCCCGATGTGCTCAAGCGCATGAAGCGCCCCGCCAGCGGTGAAAAGAATCTGGAGCGGCTCGCGCGTTGGCGCGAGGTGTGTCCGGAGCTGGTGATCCGCAGCACTTTCATCGCCGGCTTCCCCGGCGAGACGGAGCAGGAGTTCGAGCATCTGCTCGACTTCATCCGCGAGGCCGAAATCGACCGCGCCGGTTGCTTTGCCTACAGTCCGGTCGAAGGCGCGACCGCCAACGATATCCCCGGCATGCTGCCCGAGGCCGAGCGCGAAGCGCGCCGCGCCCGCTTCATGGAAGTGGCCGAAGCCGTATCGATCGCCAAGTTGCAGAGGCGCGTCGGCGCGACGATGCAGGTGCTGGTCGATTCAGCTCCCGGCATGGGCCGCAAGGGCGGGGTGGGGCGCACTTACGCCGATGCGCCGGAGATCGACGGCACCGTGCGGCTGCTGCCGCCCGAGAAGATCAGCAAGACGCTGAAGGTCGGTGAATTCACTCGCGCGCGCATCGTGGGCGCCGAGGGCCATGACCTGATCGCATTGCCGATTTGATGATTCGAACAGGCAAGAAAAAAGCCACCGGATGCCGGTGGCTTCATTCGAAAGACCTGGTAGGGGTCTCGTTGTCTTTGGTGCCCAGAAGAGGACTCGAACCTCCACGATGTTACTCGCTAGTACCTGAAACTAGTGCGTCTACCAATTCCGCCATCTGGGCATTTCAGGAAAGCCTACGAGTATACCAAATCGAACGCAGCGATTTCGCCGCGGCGAAGGAATTCGTGGGTTGTTTGGTGCCGGCTCAAATTCGAGCGGGCAAGAAAAAAGCCACCGGAGGCCGGTGGCTTGAATCGAAGGACCCGGTAGGGGTCTGTTTAAACTTGGTGCCCAGAAGAGGACTCGAACCTCCACGATGTTACTCGCTAGTACCTGAAACTAGTGCGTCTACCAATTCCGCCATCTGGGCCCACATACCTGCAAAAGCAAGTACGTTTTGAATTTCAGGAAAGAAGGAGATCATATCAAAAATAATGTCAATTCCAGCGGCTTGCTGGACGAATTCGAAGGCACTGTTCAAGGACATCGCGACGGTCACGGCTTCGTGCAACGCGATGACGGCGAGGCGGACATCTACCTGCCCCCGAACGAGATGCGCGCGGTGCTGCACAAGGACCGCGTCAAGGCGCGCGTCGTGCGGCAAGACCGCCGCGGTCGTCCCGAAGGACGCGTGGTCGAGATCGTCGAGCGCCCCGAGCAGCCGATCATCGGCCGCCTGTTGCACGAAGGCGGCATCTGGCTCGTAGCCCCTGAAGACAAGCGCTATGGGCAGGACGTCCTGATCCCCAAGGGCGCGACCGGTCCCGCCAAGGTGGGGCAGGTGGTCGTGGTGCAACTCACCGAGCCGCCGGCGCTGTTCGGCCAACCCGTGGGCCGCGTGCGAGAAGTGCTGGGCGAGATCGACGACCCCGGCATGGAAATCGAGATCGCCGTGCGCAAGTACGGCGTGCCGCACGAGTTTTCCGCGGAATGCCTGGCCGAGGCCAAGGCCTTGCCCGAGAAGGTTCGTCCCGCCGACAAGAAGGGGCGCGTGGACCTCACCGACATCCCGCTCGTCACCATCGACGGCGAAGACGCCCGCGACTTCGACGACGCCGTGTACTGCGAGCCCGCCAAGGTGGGCCGCGGCAAGGGCTGGCGATTGCTGGTCGCGATCGCCGACGTCAGCGCCTATGTGCAGACCGGCTCGGCCATCGACATCGACGCCTACGACCGCGCCACCAGTGTCTACTTTCCGCGTCGCGTCATTCCGATGCTGCCCGAGAAGCTCTCGAATGGCCTGTGCTCGCTGAACCCCGAGGTCGAGCGCCTGTGCATGGTGTGCGACATGCTCGTGGCCGCCGATGGCGAGATCTACGCGTACCAGTTCTACCCGGCCGTGATGTTCAGCCATGCGCGCTTCACGTACACCGAAGTGGCCGCGATCCTGGGCAACACGCGCGGACCGGAAGCCGCGAAACGCAAGGACCGCGTCAAGGACCTGCTGAACCTCGCCGACGTCTACAAGGCCCTGCTCAAGCAGCGCGGCAAGCGCGGCGCGGTCGACTTCGAGACCACCGAGACGCAGATCATCTGCGACGACGCCGGCCGCATCGAGAAGATCGTGCCGCGCACGCGCAACGAAGCGCACCGCCTCATCGAAGAAGCGATGCTCGCGGCCAACGTCTGCAGCGCCGACTTCATCGCCGAAGGCAAGCACCCGGGCCTGTTCCGCGTGCACGAAGGCCCGACGCCGGAGAAGAAGGAGATCCTCCGCGGCTACCTCAAGGCCATGGGCGTGGGCCTCACCATCACTGACGATCCGAAGCCCGGCGAGTTCCAGGCGATCGCCGAAGCCACCAAGGAGCGCCCCGACGCGCAGCAGATCCACACCATGCTGCTGCGCTCGATGCAGCAGGCGATCTACACACCGTTCAACAGCGGCCACTTCGGCTTGGCCTACGAGGCGTACACGCATTTCACCAGCCCGATCCGTCGCTATCCCGACCTCCTGGTGCACCGCGTGATCAAGGCGATCCTCACGAAGACGCGCTACCAGCTGCCGATGCTGCCGACGCCGGGCGAGGCGCACGCCAAGCTGGCCAAGCGGCTCGCGTCGCGCGTGAAGGCGCCGACGACCAAGCCGCAGAAGGCGACCATCGCGCCCACCAAGGAAGTGCTGGCCTGGGAAGCCGCGGGCCTGCATTGCAGCGCAAACGAACGCCGCGCCGACGAAGCCAGCCGCGATGTCGAGGCCTGGCTCAAGTGCAAGTACATGCGCGAGCACCTGGGCGAGGAGTACGGCGGCGTGGTCACCGCGGCCACGACCTTCGGCATCTTCGTCACGCTCGACGCGATGTACGTCGAGGGCCTGGTGCACATCACCGAACTCGGCGGCGAATACTTCAAGTTCGACGAGATGCGCCAGGAGCTGCGCGGCGAGCGCACCGGCATCCGCTATGCCATCGGCACGCGGGTGCGCGTGCAGGTGAGCCGCGTCGACCTGGACGGCCGCAAGATCGACTTCCGCCTCGTGCGCGAAGGCGAAGACCTGACGGCGCGCGCCATGAAGGACAAGGGTGCCGGCTCCGGCGGCGTGCCGGTGAAGGCGTCGGCCAAGCGTGGCTCGCGCCACAAGGCGGAGGCGGCCACCAGCGACCAGCGGGCGGAGCGCAGCACGGCGGCCGTTGCCGCCGGGCCGCAATCGGCGATGCAGGCCTTCAAGTCGGCGGTCAAGAAGGCCGCCAACAAGATGAAGGGGCGCAAGCCCCGCCGCGGGTGACACGCACCCGCCCCCAACAACAGACAGCCGAGCAGGAGACATTGAGCATGAGCGTTGAAAGCAACAACAAGGGCCGCATCGCGATCGTCACGGGCGCCGGTTCCGGCATCGGCCGGGCCGCCGCGCTGGCACTGCTGGGCGATGGCTGGAGCGTGGCCCTCGCGGGCCGTCGCCTGGAGCCGCTGGAGCAGGTGGCCGAGGAGTCGGGCGCCAGCGCGCGCGCGCTGGCGGTGCCGACCGATGTGTCGAATGCCGAATCGGTGCAGGCGTTGTTCGCCGCTACCGTGGAGCGCTACGGGCGCGTGGACCTGCTGTTCAACAACGCCGGCGTGGGCAACCCGCCCGGCCCGTTCGAGGACTGGACGCCCGCGCAGTGGCAGGGCGTGGTCGACATCAACCTGACCGGCATGTTCTTCTGCATCCAGCAGGCGTTCCGCACGATGAAGGCGCAGGTGCCGATGGGCGGCCGCATCATCAACAACGGCTCCATCTCGGCCACCGCGCCGCGCCCGAATTCGATTGCGTACACCGCGACCAAGCATGCGGTCGAAGGCCTGACCAAGACCGCCTCGCTCGATGGCCGCAAGTACGACATCGCCGTGGGCCAGGTCGACGTGGGCAACGCGATGACCGAGCTGGCCGCGCGCATGGCCAAGGGCGTGCCGCAGGCGAACGGCGAACTCGCGATCGAGCCGCTGATCGACGTCAAGATCGTGGGCCAGTCGGTGCTCTACATGGCGAACCTGCCGCTGGAAGCCAACGTGCTGTTCCACACCATCATGGCCACGAAGATGCCCTTCGTCGGGCGCGGCTAGGAAGCTGGGAAGCGGTCAGACGGGCGCCCGGCGTGCCAGCGTGCCCGCCGTGAGCGGGGCCGCATCGGCCGGCCAGGTGTCGGCGATGTGGCCGTGCCGCCAGACGGCTTCGCAGGCCGCCTGGAATGCCGGTTGCTGCGCTGCGAGCGCGGCGCCGATCATGCCCGCGAGCACATCGCCGGTTCCGGCCGTTGCGAGCCGGGCGTTGCCCGTCAGGTTGAGCACCGCGGGCGCGCTGCTGTCGTCGGCGATCACCGTGCCCGATCCCTTGAGCACGGCGACCACGCCAAAGCGCGACGCGAGCTGGCGGGCTGCCGCCAATCGATCCGCCTGAACGTCGCCAGCCGTGCAGCCGAGAAGGCGCGCCGCTTCCAGTGGATGGGGCGTGATCACGGTCGGTCTTCCGCGCCGGGCGCGCGATGCCAGTTGCGTCTGCAAGGCGCTGTCGGTCGCGACGGCGTTGAGCGCATCCGCATCGAGCACCAGCGACGCCGCCGTCGCCAGCACGCGCGGCAGCACCGAGCGAACGTCCGTGCCGCCACCGCAGCCGCAGACCGCGGTCATGCCCGAGAGGTCGAGCGCGTTGGCGTCGCGGAGCATCAACTCGGGTTGCGCCGTGTCCACCGGCGCGGCGCTGGGGTCTAGCAAACCGACGAACACCCGGCCGGCACCCGCATGCAGCGCAGCCGATCCGGCCAGCAACGCGGCGCCCGCCATGCCCGACGCGCCTCCGATCACCGCGACATCGCCGTAGCTGCCCTTGTGCGATGCGTGGGTGCGGGCCTGCGCCTTGGGGGCGCCTGCCAGGCGCGCGGTCGGCGGCTCGGCGGTGTCGCCGCAACCCAGGTCGTCGAACCACACCGCGCCTGCGGCATCGCGGCCGTGTGCCGTGAAGAGGCCGGGCTTCAGGGTCAGGAAGGTCACGCAGAAACGAGCCGTGTCTGCATGGGTGCCGGTGCTGCCGGACAGCACGCCCGTGTCCGCGTTCAGTCCGGACGGCACATCGACGCTAAGCACCGGCTGGCCCTTTGCATCCATCTCGCGCAGCCACTCGGCCATGACGCCCTCGGGCGGCCGGGTCGATCCGATGCCCAGCAGCGCATCGATCGCCAGTTCGTATTCGGCAGGCGGCTTCTGCGCAAAGATGACGCTGGCATCGCGGGCACGCTGCAGCGATGCCTTGGCATCGGGCGGCAGCCGGCTCTCGTCGCCCACGAAGGTGACGATCGGCATGAAGCCCCGGTGCTGCAACTGCGCCGCGGCTTCGAAGCCGTCGCCGCCGTTGTTGCCCGGTCCGCAGGCGATCCAGACCGTGCGCGCATGCGGCGCGATCGCCATCGCGAGCCGCGCCACGGCGAGGCCGGCGCGTTGCATCAGCGTGTGGGCGGGCAGGGCGGCGGCAGCGGCCTGCTCGATGCGGCGCGTGGCCGCGATGTCGAACAGGTCGGCGACGGTGGCGGAGGTGATGCGGTGCATCGAGGCATTTTGCCGCCCTATGATCGACGGATGAAGCTCAAGAGCCTTGGCTGGCTGCTCGTCCTGCTGCTGGCGGGAATCGTCTTTTTCCTGGCCGCGACGATGGCGTGGATCGCCGGCCTGGCGTGGTCGCTCGGTTTGCTGGGCCTCGTGTGGGGCACGTTCCTGCTGGCTGAAGTGAAGCGCTGGGTGCCGCTGCGCGACGTGACCTGGGTCGCAGGCGTGGCCTATGGCGTCGGCGTGATCCGCTGGTTCGACCTGCCGGTCGAGGGGCTGTCCTTCACGCAGCGCTGGCTGATGTTCGGCGCCGGTCTGCTGTGCCTTGTTTTCTTTGCGCTCGTGGCGCCCGCGCTGTTGGCGTGGGGCGCCCAGAAGCTCAGGCCACCGGCGGCACCCGAGCTCCCGACCGAGAAGCCGCCGAGCGCAGAGATGCTTCGGCGGTGGGGTCCTAGAGATTGAGGCGCTCGACGCCCAGGCCTTCCAGATCGACGCCCGGATCGCGTCCGCCGATCAAATCGCCCAGCACGCGCGCGCTGCCGCACGACAGCGCCCAGCCGCTCGAGCCGTGCCCCAGGTTGAGCCACACGCCGGGGATGCCGCTGGCGCCCAGCACCGGCGGGCCGTCGGGGAGCATCGGGCGCGCGCCTTTCCATTGCTGCACGCCCGATTGCAGCGTCACCGCGCCCGGGAACCAGTCGTGCAGCACCTTGTAGAGCGTCTGGATCGCGGCAGGATTCATCGTCTCGAGCGAGCCGCCGATCTCGGCGCTGCCCGCCACGCGCACGCGCTGGCCCAGGCGCGAAATGGCGACCTTGTAGCGCTCGTCCATCACCGCGCTGCGCGGCGCATTGAGCGGCTCGCGCACCGGCGCGCTGACCGAGTGGCCGTAGACCGGCGCGAGCGGAATCCGCAGGCCCAGCGGCCGCAGCAGCGTCGCCGAGGCCAGGCCGGCGCACACGATCACCGCGTCGAAGCGCAGCGCCTCCGAGCCGCTGGCGAGCGACAGCGAGGTGGGCGCCGCGCGGCTGAGCGGCGCGATGTCGCAGTTGAAATGAAACTGCGCGCCGTGCGCCTCGGCCTCCCACTTGAGCAGCAGCGCGAACTGGCGGCAGTTGGCCACTTCGTCTTCCGGCAGGTGGATGGCGCCCGCGAGCGGCGTGTCGGCGTTGAGCGCGGGCTCGATCCGGCGGGCCTCGTCGGCATCGACTTCGCGGAACACGCTGCCGGCCGTGCGCAGCACTTCGAGGCCGGGCTGGATCAGCTTTTTATCGCGCTTGGAGCGCAGCAGCACGAGGTAGCCGTCGCTGCGCTCGTAGCTGAGCTCGCGCGCCTCGCTCACCTCGTGCAGCCGGGTGCGGCTGTAGAAGGCCAGGCGCTGCATGCGGGCGCGGTTGGCGAGGTACGTTTCGAGCTTGCAGGCCTTCTGCCAGCGCGACATCCAGCCCAGGTCGCGGGCGCCGAGCGGCCAGCGCAGCTTGACGGCCCCGTGCGAGGAGAGCAGCGAGCGCAACACTTTCATGCGCATGCCCGGCGCGGCCCACGGCGTGACGTAGCCCGGCGCGACGACGCCGGCATTGGCGAAGCTGGCTTCTTCTGCCGCGGCGCCGCGGCGTTCGAACACGGTCACTTCATGGCCGTCGGAGACCAGTTCCCAGGCGGTGGTGACGCCGATGATGCCGGCGCCCACGATCGCGATTTTCATTGATTGTTCAGAGGTAAAGGAGACGGCTGACGCCTGTGAAAAGGCGTGGACAGCTATTGGCTCATTGGCGTCATTGGCTATTGGTTTTGCAGCGCCCGCTCCGCCTGCAGGGCGATGGCGAGCACGGCGTCATCATGCAGCGCGGCGTGCCACAGCATCAGGCCGACCGGCAATTCGCCGGCGGCGTGGCAGGGCAACGAGATGGCGCAGCCGTCGAGCATGTTGACGATCGACGGATTGCGCAGCAGCAGCGCGTTGACGCGGAAGAATTCATCGTCGCGCTCGGCCCCCGGCGCCACGCTCGCGATGGACGGCGCAGTGAGGGGCACGGTCGGCGAAAGCACGGCGTCGAAGGGCGCCAGCGCCGTCTCGACGCGGGCGATCCAGGCGCGGCGGGCGTTGATGAGGTCGATGTACTCGTGCGCCTTCATCATGGCGCCGCGCAGGATGCGCTGGGCCACGCGCGGGTCGTAGCCCGCGCCGCTGCGCTCCAGCAGCAGGCGATGCCAGGCGTGCGATTCGGCCGCGGAGAAGCCGCCGGTGGCGTTGATGGACTGCAGGTCGGCCAGCTCGGGCAACTCGATGTCCTCGATGCGGGCGCCTGCGGCGCGAAGCGTTTTCAGCGTGCGTTCGAAGGCGGCAGCCACGGCCGGCTCGATGCCGTCGAAGAACACGTTCTTCACGACCGCCAGCTTGTAGGCGGCGAGTGGCGCCGTGCCGGCCGTCACGCGGCGTGCCGCGAGGATTTCGTGCGCGGTGATTGCATCGCGCACCGAGCGCGTCATGGCGCAGACGGTATCGAGCGTGGTCGACAGCGGCAGTGCGCCCTCGGCCGGCACCAGGCGAGCGGTGCTCTTGAAGCCGACGATGCCGTTCAACGCGGCCGGGATGCGGATCGAGCCGCCCGTGTCCGAGCCCAGGCCGATGAAGGCGGCGCCGCTGGCCACCGAGATCGCCGCCCCGGAGGAGGAGCCGCCCGGGATGCGGGGCGTGGCCTTGTCGCTCACGTTGACCGGCGTCCCGTGGTGCGGATTGGTGCCCACGCCCGAGAAAGCGAATTCGCTCATGTTCGTGCGGCCCGTGGGCACGCCGCCTGCGGCGCGCAACCGCGCCACCGGGATGGCGTCGGCCTTGGCGGCCGGCGCATGGGACAGGACGACGGACCCCGCGGGCGTTGGCTGGTCAGCGATGTCGAACAGATCCTTGGAAGTGAAGGCGAGGCCGGCGAGCCTGCTTGCGGGATTCGCTTCGGCGGCGCTCTGGCGGGCCTCGTCGAACATCGTGCGGGTGAAAACGTGGGCGCAGGCCGGGGACTGCGAGATTTCGATGGCGCGCTCCATTTCGGTGCGTGCATCGGAGCCACCTGCCTGAAGGGTGAGACGGGCGGCGTGAAGGTCGTTCATGGGGTGGCTGCGGGGGCGCCGCGAGCGGCTCGGTTCAAGAGGGAAAGAGGGGCTGCGGCCGTGCTATACTCTTTGGGTTTCGCTGGTCGAGCGACGGCTCCCGTTGCATCCAGCCAAACACATCCGCAAACCGGCCCAATCAAGGTGTTGTGACTCCATTCGAAAGGAGCGCAAAACGGGCTGGATTTTAGACCCAACCTTTGGAGTAATTTCTAATGTCTACCACCATGCGCGAAATGCTGGAAGCCGGTGTCCATTTCGGTCACCAAACCCGCTTCTGGAACCCCAAGATGGCTCCGTTCATCTTCGGTCATCGCAACAAGATTCACATCATCAACCTGGAAAAGTCGCTCCCGATGTTCCAGGACGCGATGAAGTACGCCAAGCAACTCACGGCCAACCGCGGCACGATCCTGATGGTCGGCACGAAGCGCCAGGCCCGTGAAATCGTCGCCGCTGAAGCCCGCCGCGCCGGCGTGCCTTTCGTGGACACCCGCTGGCTCGGCGGCATGCTGACCAACTTCAAGACCGTCAAGACCTCGATCAAGCGTCTGAAGGACATGAAGGCCCAGCAAGAAGCCGGCCTCGACAGCCTGAGCAAGAAAGAGCAGCTCACCTTTTCGCGTGAAATCGAGAAGCTCGAGAAGGACATCGGCGGCATTCAGGACATGACCGCGCTGCCCGACGCCATCTTCGTGATCGACGTGGGCTTCCACAAGATCGCCGTGGCCGAAGCCAAGAAGCTCGGCATTCCGCTGATCGGCGTGGTGGACTCCAACCACTCGCCCGAAGGCATCGACTACGTGATCCCCGGCAACGACGACTCGTCCAAGGCCGTCACGCTGTACGCACGAGGCATTGCCGACGCGATCATCGAAGGCCGCAACAGCGCCACCGGTGACGTCGTCAAGGCCATCGCCGAAGGCAGCAACAGCGACGAATTCGTCGAAGTCGAAGAAAGCGCTTCGGCCTGATCGGTTCTCTCGCGAGCCTGAAGAAGGGGCTTTGGTGCCCCTTTTTTTTAACCTGATTTTTGGATTTACGGAGATACACAAATGGCTGCAATCACCGCAAGCATGGTCGGCGAACTGCGCGCAAAGACCGACGCGCCGATGATGGAATGCAAGAAGGCCCTGACCGAGGCCGAAGGCAACATGGAAAAGGCCGAAGAGCTGCTGCGCATCAAGCTCGGCAACAAGGCTGGCAAGGCATCGGGCCGCATCACCGCCGAAGGCGTGGTCACGGCTTTCGTCGACGGCGCTGCCGGCGGCATGATCGAGATCAACTGCGAAACCGACTTCGTCACCAAGAACGACAGCTTCCTGGCCCTGGCCAACGCCGCTGCGATGCTGGTCGCCAAGAACAACCCCGCGGACATCGCCGCGCTGGGCGCGCTGCCCTACGAGCAGGACGGCTTCGGCCCCACGCTCGAGGACGTGCGCAAGGGCCTGATCGGCAAGATCGGCGAGAACATGAGCTTTCGCCGCTTCAAGCACTTCGCGGGCAACGGCAAGCTGGCTTCGTACCTGCACGGCACGCGCATCGGCGTGATGGTCGAGTTCGAGGGCGACGACACGTCGGCCAAGGACGTCGCGATGCACATCGCCGCCATGAAGCCGGTCGCCATCCAGGCGTCGGACGTTCCTGCCGACCTGATCGAAAAAGAGCGCGCCGTTGCCGCCGGCAAGGCGGAAGAAGACCGCAAGACGGCCGAAGCCGAAGGCAAGAAGCCGCAGCCGGCCGACATCGTTGCCAAGCGCATCGAAGGCGGCGTGCAGAAGTACCTGAAGGAAGTCTCGCTGCACAACCAGCCGTTCGTGAAGAACGACAAGCAGACCGTCGAGCAGATGCTCAAGGCCGCCAGCACGTCGATCAAGGGCTTCACCCTGTACGTGGTCGGCGAAGGCATCGAGAAGAAGGTCGACGACTTCGCAGCCGAAGTGGCCGCGCAAGTTGCAGCAGCCAAGGCCGCTGCTTAAGCCATAAGGCTTCCAACGACGGCGCGTGCTCGCGTGCCGTCGTTTTTTCATCGCTACGTTTTACACTCGTCACCGCCAACCCCAAAGGAAATTGCCCATGTCTGATGCCCGCCCAGCCCACAAGCGAATCTTGTTGAAGCTGTCGGGAGAGGCATTGATGGGCGATGACGCCTTCGGCATCAACCGCGCGACCATCGTTCGCATGGTCCAGGAAGTGGCCGAGGTGGTGAACATGGGCGTCCAGGTGGCGGTCGTGATCGGCGGGGGCAACATCTTCCGCGGCGTGGCCGGCGGCTCGGTCGGCATGGATCGCGCTACCGCCGACTACATGGGCATGCTGGCCACCGTCATGAACTCGCTGGCGCTGGCCGATGCGATGGACAAGCAGGGCCTCATCGCCCGCGTGATGTCCGCCATCGCGATCGAGCAGGTCGTGGAGCCCTATGTGCGCCCCAAGGCCCTGCAGTACCTCGAAGAGGGCAAGGTCGTGGTGTTCGCAGCCGGTACCGGCAATCCGTTCTTCACCACCGACACGGCCGCCGCGCTGCGCGGTGCCGAAATCGGCGCCGAGCTGGTGCTCAAGGCGACCAAGGTGGATGGCGTCTATTCCGCCGACCCCAAGACCAACCCCGACGCAACGCGCTACGTCTCGCTCAGTTTCGACGAGGCGATCGCAAAGAATCTCGGCATCATGGACGCCACGGCCTTTGCGCTGTGCCGCGACCAGAAGCTGCCGATCAAGGTGTTCTCGATCCTCAAGAACGGCGCGTTCAAGCGCGTCGTGATGGGCGAGGACGAGGGCACGCTGGTGCATGCCTAGGAGTATTTGAGATGACCATTGCAGACATCCGCAGTGCGACCGACGCGAAGATGAATCAGTCGCTCGCCGCATTCCAGAACAACCTCACCAAGATCCGTACCGGCCGCGCCAACTCGGCGCTGCTCGACTCGATCCACGTCGAGTACTACGGCTCGCAAGTGCCGCTCAGCCAGGTGGCCAACGTGTCGGTGCTCGACTCGCGCACCATCAGCGTCCAGCCCTGGGAAAAGGGCATGGGCGCCAAGATCGAGAAGGCTATCCGCGAAAGCGACCTGGGGCTGAACCCGGCGTCGATGGGCGACCTGATCCGCGTGCCGCTGCCCGCCATGAGCGAAGAGCGCCGCAAGGAAATGACCAAGCTGGTCCGCAACGAAGGCGAAACCGCCAAGGTCGCCACGCGTAACCTGCGCCGCGACGCGAACGAAGCGGTCAAGAAGCTGGTGAAGGACAAGCTGGCGTCCGAGGACGACCAGAAGCGCGCCGAGGCCGACATCCAGAAGGTCACCGACCGCCATATCGCGGAAATCGACCGCCTGGTCGCGGCGAAAGAAGCGGAGATCATGGCCGTTTGAGGCCCGTCATGGCCTCTTCGCCGCCGTCACTGCCGCGCATTCCGCACCACGTTGCCATCGTCATGGACGGCAACGGCCGCTGGGCGACGCGGCGGTTCATGCCCCGCGTGGCGGGGCACAAGCAGGGCGTCGAATCGCTGCGGCGCTGCGTTAAGGCCTGTGCCGATCGCGGCGTGGGCGTGCTCACCGTGTTTGCGTTTTCCTCGGAGAACTGGAACCGTCCCCCCGAAGAAGTCTCCGGGCTGATGGAACTGATGGTGGGCGCACTCGCGCGCGAGGTGCCGCGCCTGAGCCGCGACGGCGTGCGGCTGCATTTCGTCGGCGAGCGCGCGGGCCTTTCCGCCAAGATGGTGGCCGCGCTGGTCGAAGCCGAGGCGAGCACGGCGCACAACACGCGGCTCGTGCTCAACATCTGCTTCAACTACGGTGGGCGCTGGGACATCGCGCAGGCCGCGGCCAAGCTGGCCGCGCAGGGCCTTCCGATGACCGAGATGAACATGGACCGCGCGATGGCGCTGGCCCACGTGCCCGACCCCGACCTGTTCATCCGCACCGGCGGCGAGCAGCGGCTGTCGAATTTCCTGCTCTGGCAAAGCGCCTACGCTGAGCTCTTCTTCAGCGACAAGCTCTGGCCCGAGTTCGACGAGGCCGCGCTGGACGAGGCCATCGCCGCATTCCAGAGCCGCGAGCGCCGCTTCGGCCAAACCTCGGCACAGGTCTCGACGGCTGCGGCCTGAAGACCCTACAACCTCCCGCATGCTCAAACAACGCATCCTCACGGCGATCGTGCTGCTCGCGATCCTGCTGCCAGCGCTGTTCTATCGACACTACATTCCCTTCGCCTGCGTGATGCTGGTGCTGATCGGCGCGGCCGCGTGGGAATGGGGGCGCCTGAACGGCTACGGGCAGGGCATGTCGCTGTTCCTCGGCGCCGAGATGGTGGTGCTCTGCGGACTTTCGTGGTGGCTGGGGCTGCTGGAGCAGCCGCTGGTCCTCATGTGGACCCTGGCGAGCGCGGCCTGGGTGCTCGGCGGCGCGGCGCTGCTGCGCGTGGCGGTGCCGGGCTGGCCCCGCATTCCGCGCGGGCTGCGCCTGGTGGGCGGCCTGCTGGCGCTGTGGGTCGCGTGGCTGGCCGCGGTGCAAGCCCGCATGGTCGGCATCAACTTCCTGCTGTCGATCCTGGTGCTGGTCTGGGTGGCGGACGTGTTCGCCTATTTCGCGGGCCGCGCCTTCGGCCTGAAGTTCACGCGCGGCAAATTGGCCCCGGCCATCAGCCCGGGCAAGAGCTGGGAAGGCGTGTGGGGCGGAATGATCGGCGTCGTTGTGCTGGCCTTTGCCTGGGTCTGGGCCGACCGCTACTTCGGCGCGACGGTGCCCAGCCTCTACACCCGCCTGAACGAACGCGGCTGGTGGCTGCTGCTGATCGGCGCGGTGTTTCTCGCTGCGATGAGCGTCGTCGGCGACCTCGTCGAATCGCTGATCAAGCGCAGCGCCGGCGCCAAGGACAGCAGCCGGCTGCTCCCCGGCCACGGCGGCGTGCTCGACCGCGTGGATGCCCTCTTGCCGGCACTTCCCATTGCCATGATGCTGGCCTTCCTGTGAACACTCCCAAACAACGCGTCACGGTGCTGGGCTCGACCGGATCGGTCGGCGTCAGCACGCTCGATGTCATTGCGCGGCACCCCGAGCGCTTCGAGGTGTTCGCGCTGTCCGCCGCCACCAAAGTGGACGAAATGCTCGCGCAGTGCGCGCAGTTCTCGCCGCAGTTCGCCGTCATGGCGAGCGCGCCGCACGCCGAAATGCTCGCCGAGAAGCTCAAGCAAAGCGGCCTGAAGACGCGCGTGCTGATGGGCCCGGATGCTATTGAAAACATAGCTTCGCACGACGACGTGGATGCCGTCATGGCCGCCATCGTCGGCGCTGCCGGGCTTGGGCCGTGCCTGGCCGCGGCGCGCGCCGGCAAGCGCCTTCTGCTGGCCAACAAGGAGGCGCTGGTCGTCGGCGGCGAACTGTTCATGCGCACGGTGCGAGAGGGCGGCGCCACGCTGCTGCCCATCGACAGCGAGCATTCGGCCATCTTCCAGTCGCTGCCCGAGGACCCATCCACCTGGGCGCGGCGCATCGACAAGATCATCCTGACCGCTTCAGGCGGCCCGTTCCTCACCCGTTCGCCCGGCTCTCTGGGCGCCGTGACGCCCGAGCAGGCCTGCGCCCATCCGAACTGGGTCATGGGCCGCAAGATCTCGGTCGACTCGGCCACGATGATGAACAAGGCGCTCGAGGTGATCGAGGCGCGCCACCTGTTCGGCGTCTCGCCCGAGCAGATCGAGGTCGTCATCCATCCGCAGAGCGTGGTGCACTCGATGGTGCAGTTCACCGACGCTTCGGTCATCGCCCAGCTCGGCACGCCCGACATGCGGGTACCGATCGCGGTCGGCCTGGCCTGGCCCGAGCGCATCGAGAGCGGGGCGGCGCGGCTCGATTTCCGCCAGATGGCGTCGCTGACCTTCGACGCGCCCGACGCGGCACTCTTCCCCGGCCTGGGTCTTGCGTGGCATGCGTTGCGCGCCGCACCGGGCACGACGGCGGTGCTCAACGCGGCCAACGAGGTCGCCGTGGAGGCTTTTCTGGACCGGCGCCTGCGTTTCGACCGCATTCACGCGGTCAACATGGAAACTTTGGAAACCGTCGCCCCCTCCAAGCCGGCATCGCTGGCCGACCTGCTGGCGCTCGACGCCAGCGCCCGGGCGGCCGCCAATGCCGCGGCGCTGCGTTTCGCGGCCTGACTTTCTCCATTCGCAGAGGATCCGATGCTCACTGTCATAGCCTTCGTGGTTGCACTCGGCGTCCTGATCGCGGTGCATGAATACGGTCACTACCGCGTGGCCGTCGCCTGCGGCGTCAAGGTGGAGCGCTTCTCGGTCGGCTTCGGCAAGGCGCTGTTCCGTTGGCAGCCCAAGCGCCAGCACCCGGGGCAGCAGACCGAATTCGTCATCGCCGCCTTTCCGCTGGGCGGCTACGTCAAGATGCTCGACGAGCGCGAGGGGCCGGTGGCGCCCGAGGAGCGGCATCGGGCCTTCAACACCCAGCCTCTGCGTTCGCGCGCTGCCATCGTGGCGGCGGGCCCCATCGCCAACCTGTTGCTGGCGATCGTGCTCTACACGGCCGTCAACTGGATCGGCGTGGAAGAGCCGGTCGCAAGGCTCGCGCAGCCGGTGGCGGCTTCGCTGGCCGAGGCTGCGGGCCTGCGCGGCGGTGAACACATCACGCGCGCCGGCTTCGACGGCGATCTGACGCCGGTCCAGTCCTTCGAGGACCTGCGCTGGCGCATGACGCAGGGCGCCCTCGACGCCCGCGATCTGACGCTCGAAGTGGCCGGCGAAGACGGCAAGCCCGCGCGCCAGCTCGTGCTGCCATTGAGCCGGATGGAGGCCAAGGACGCCGATCCGCAGATGTTCCGCAAGATCGGCATCCTCGCCCCGCTGACCCGGCCGGAGATCGGCGACGTCATGGCCGGCAGCGCCGGCGAGCAGGCGGGCCTGCGCAAGGGCGACTTGGTGCGCGCCGTCGGCAATACGGCCATCTACGACGGACAGCAACTGCGCGAGGTGATCCGCGCGTCGGTCGACGGCAGCCAGCCGCGTACCCAGGCCTGGCAAATCCAGCGTGACGGCCAGCCGCTCTCGCTCCAAGTGAAGCCCGAGGTGCGCGAGGAGGGCGCCGCGAAGGTCGGCCGCATCGGCGCCTACGTCGGCGCGCCGCCCGACATGGTGACGGTGCGCCAGGGCCCGGTCGACGGCGTCTGGCGCGGCGTGGTGCGCACATGGGAGATGTCCGCATTGACCGTCCGCATGATGGTCAAGATGGTGACCGGACAGGCCTCGCTCAAGAACCTGAGCGGCCCGCTGACCATTGCCGACTACGCGGGCAAGTCCGCGAGCCTCGGCCTGACCCAGTACCTGATCTTCCTGGCGGTCATCAGCGTGAGCCTGGGCGTGCTCAATCTCATGCCGCTGCCGGTCCTCGATGGGGGACACCTGATGTATTATCTTTGGGAGGGCCTGACCGGCAAAAGCGTCTCTGACGCCTGGATGGAACGGCTTCAGCGCGGCGGTGTCGCCTTGTTGCTGGTCATGATGTCGGTCGCACTCTTCAACGACGTCACGCGGCTCTTTGGTTAACTTTCTGCCCGGCCCTTTCCGTGCCGGCTCAATTCTCAGATGAACAAAAACTCCAATCGCTTTCGCCTGCGTAGCGTTGTCGCGGTGGTCGCCAGCGCACTTGCAGCCACGGCAGCCTGGGCCGTCGAGCCTTTCACGGTGCGCGACATTCGCGTCGAAGGCTTGCAACGCGTCGAGGCCGGCACGATCTTCGCGTCGCTGCCAGTGCGCGTGGGCGATACCTACAGCGACGAACGCGGCTCGGCCGCCATTCGCGCGCTGTTCGACCTGGGGTTGTTCAAGGACGTCCGCATCGACGTGAACGGCAACGTGCTGGTGGTGATCGTCGAAGAGCGCCCGACCATCGCGGACGTCGATTTCGTCGGCACCAAGGAATTCGACAAGGCAGCGCTGCAGAAGGCACTGCGCGAAGTGGGCCTCACCGATGGCCGTCCCTACGACAAGGCGCTGGCCGATCGTGCGGAGCAGGAGCTCAAGCGCCAGTACGTGAGCCGCAGCCTCTACAACGCGCAGGTCGTGACGACCGTCACGCCCATCGAGCGCAACCGCGTCAACCTGACGTTCACCGTCACCGAAGGCGATTCGGCGCGCATCCGCGAAGTCCACATCGTCGGCGGCAAGGCCTTCAGCGAATCGACGCTGCTGAGCCTGTTCGATCAGGACAGCGGCGGCTTCATGAGCTGGTACACCAAGTCCAACCAGTACTCGCGCGCCAAGCTCAACGCCGACCTCGAAACCCTGCGTTCGTACTACATCACGCGCGGCTACCTCGAGTTTCGCATCGATTCGACCCAGGTGGCCATCTCGCCGGACCGCAAGGACCTGTCGGTCACGGTCAACATCACCGAAGGCGAGAAGTTCGTGGTGGCCGGCGTCAAGCTCAACGGCAACTACCTGGGCCGCGACGACGAATTCAAGTCGCTGATCACCATCAAGCCCGGCGAGCCCTACAACGGCGAACTGGTCACGGAAACCACCAAGGCGTTCAGCGACTATTTCGGCACCTTCGGCTACGCCTTCGCCCGCGTGCAGGCCGTGCCCGATATCGACCGCGTCAACAACCGCGTCACGCTCACGCTGCAGGCCGAGCCTTCGCGCCGCGTGTACGTGCGCCGCGTGTCCGTCGGCGGCAACAACAAGACCCGCGACGAAGTGATCCGCCGCGAGTTCCGCCAGTTCGAGGCCTCCTGGTACGACGGCGACAAGATCAAGCTCTCGCGCGACCGCGTGGACCGCCTGGGCTTCTTCACCGAAGTGAACGTCGAGACCCAGGAAGTGCCCGGCTCGCCCGACCAGGTGGACCTGACCGTCAACGTGGCTGAAAAGCCCACCGGCAGCCTGCAGCTGGGTGCCGGTTACTCGAGCGCGGAAAAGGTCGCGCTGACCTTCGGCATCTCGCAGGAAAACGTGTTCGGCTCGGGCAATTTCCTGGGCGTGTCGGTCAACACCAGCAAGTACAACCGCACGCTGTCGCTGACCACCACCGATCCGTACTTCACGAAGGACGGCATCTCGCGCACGATCAGCGTCTATCACACGACCACGCGACCGTACTCGACCAACATCGACGGCGACTACAAGCTGGTGAACCAGGGCGCGTCCATCCGTTTCGGCGTGCCGTTCAGCGAAGTCGACACGATCTTCTTTGGCATCGGGCTCGAGCGGTATGCGTTCGATCCGAACACCTCGACCTCGTTCTCCGGGCTCTACACGCCGCCGTCCTACCTTCGCTACTTCCAGTGCCAGAAAGATGCGACGGGCCTGTTCGTGACCGGTTGCGACCAGAAGAGCGTGTGGGGCGTGCCTCTCACCGTTGGCTGGGGCCGCGACAGCCGGGACAGCGCGCTGATCCCGACGACCGGTCGCCTGCAGCGTGCCAACCTCGAAGTCGGCGCCGCTGGCGACATGCAATACGTCAAGACGAACTACCAGTACCAGCAGTTCTTCGCGATCAACAAGCAGTACACCTTCGCCATCAACGGCGATGTGGGCTACGCGAAGGCCCTGGGCAGCAAGGTCTACCCGATCTTCAAGAACTTCTATGCGGGCGGTCTCGGTTCGATCCGTGGTTTCGAGCAGAACTCGCTCGGTCCGCGCGACGTGCCGTTGCTCGGCCAGACCGAAGGTGCCGCACTGGGCGGTACCAAGAAGGCGGTCTTCAACGCCGAGCTCAGCACGCCGTTCCCGGGTGCCGGCAACGACCGGACCCTGCGCCTGTACGGCTTCTTCGACGTGGGCAACGTGTTCGGCTCGCGCGCACCGGGCCTGACCGACGAGCAGTACAAGGCGCAGAAGAAGTTGCGCGCCTCGGTCGGCCTCGGTATCAGCTGGATTTCGCCATTGGGCCCGCTGCGCCTTGCGTACGCTTTCCCCGTCAAGTCGCAAAAGGAAGTGCTCGATCCGAACACCGGCTTCATCGTGATCCCGAAGGATAGAATCCAGCGCTTGCAATTCCAGATCGGAACGTCTTTCTAAATGAAGCATTTGATTCGCGCCGCGGCTGGCGCGTTGTTGATTCCCGCTTTCGCGATCGTGGCTGCGCCTGCACAGGCGCAGGAAACCTTTCGCATCG
Source organism: Variovorax sp. AC194 (assembly GCF_979257995.1). Classification (NCBI taxonomy): domain Bacteria; kingdom Pseudomonadati; phylum Pseudomonadota; class Betaproteobacteria; order Burkholderiales; family Comamonadaceae; genus Variovorax; species Variovorax sp. AC194. Next base: position 3,419,155 of record NZ_OZ409823.1, read on the forward strand.
GCTTCGTGAATCCGGACCGCGTGCTGCGTGAAGCGCAGCCGGCCAAGGCAGCCCAGGCGAAGCTGGAAGCCGAGTTCCTCAAGCGCGAGAAGGACCTGACCGCGCAAGGCGACGCACTGAAGACGGCCTCGGAGCGGTTCGAGCGCGAAGCGCCGACCATCTCCGAAAGCCAGCGGGCAACGCGCCAGAAAGCGTTGATCGACCAGGACCGCGAATTCCAGCGCCGTCGCCGCGAGTTCCAGGAAGACCTGAATGCGCGCAAGAACGAAGAGCTCCAGCAGGTCTACGAACGCGCCAACCGCGTCGTGAAGCAGGTGGCCGAAGCTGAAAAGTACGACGCCATCCTGCAGGAAGCGATCTACATCAATCCGAAGCACGACATCACCGACAAGGTGATCAAGGCGCTGAACGCGTCGGTCGGCTCCACAGCGCCCGCGGCCGGCAAGTAACGCCGCGAACCGGCGTGTCGCTGCAGCTCGGAGCCATCGTTGACGCCCTGGGGGGCGAGCTTCATGGTGATGCCACGCTGTCCATCGAGCGGCTCTCGCCGCTCCAGAATGCGCAGCCTGATGCGCTCAGTTTCCTGAGCCATCCCAAATACCAGCAGGAACTGGCGGCCTCCAAGGCCGCCTGCGTGATCGTGTCGCCTGCCATGCAGGAGGCCGCTGCCGCGCGGGGCGCGTTCATCGTCACGCCCGACCCCTACCTCTACTTTGCGCGCCTGACGCAGCTCTGGAAGGCGCACCACGCGCGCCCGGAGGCCGATCTCATCCACCCGTCCGCCGTGATCCATACGGAAGCGCACGTCGACGCGACGGCCCGCATCGGCGCGCTCTGCGTGGTGGAGCGGGGCGCACGGATCGGCGCGGGCACGGTGCTCAAGTCGCGCGTGACGGTCAGCGAAGACTGCACGATCGGCGATCGCTGCCTGCTGCACCCGGGCGTGGTGATCGGCGCCGATGGCTTCGGCCTGGCGCTGCACCAGGGCGCCTGGGTCAAGATCGAGCAGCTGGGCGCGGTGCGCATCGGCAACGACGTGGAGATCGGCGCCAACACCTGCATCGACCGCGGCGCGCTGGACGACACCGTGATCGAAGACGGCGTGAAGCTCGACAACCTGATCCAGATCGGCCACAACGTGCGCGTCGGCAAGAACACCGCCATGGCGGGCTGCGTCGGTGTGGCCGGCAGCGCCACCATCGGGGCCAACTGCACCTTCGGCGGCGGCGCCATCGTGCTGGGCCATCTGACGGTGGCCGACGGCGTGCACGTGTCCGCCGCGACCACCGTGACCCGATCGATTCACAAGGCCGGCCAGTACACCGGCATGTTTCCCATCGATGACAATGCGAGCTGGGAAAAAAATGCGGCAACGCTCAAGCAGTTGCACAGCCTGCGCGAACGACTGAAGGCGCTGGAGAAGGCTCCCCCGAAAAAATGACGACGATGCAGGAACAGAAAATCATGACGACGCTCGATATCCATCAAATCCTCAAGCTGCTCCCCCACCGCTACCCGTTCCTGCTGGTGGACCGCGTGCTGGACATGGAAAAGGGCAAGCGCATCACGGCGCTCAAGAACGTGACGATGAACGAGCCGTTCTTCAACGGCCACTTCCCGCACCGTCCGGTGATGCCGGGCGTGCTGATGCTCGAAGCCATGGCGCAGGCCGCGGCCCTGCTGTCGTTCCACTCGCTGGACATCGTGCCCGACGACAACACCGTCTACTACTTCGCCGCCATTGACGGCGCGCGCTTCAAGCGCCCCGTGGAACCCGGCGACCAGCTCACGCTGGAAGTCGAGATCGAACGCATGAAGGCCGGCATCTCCAAGTTCAAGGGCCGCGCGCTGGTAGGCAGCGAACTGGCCTGCGAAGCCACGCTGATGTGCGCGATGCGCCAGATCAGCTGACCCGGCCCCTGTCACTTCAAGGCATGACCCAGGTTCATTCGACAGCGCTCGTCGACCCCCAGGCACAACTCGACGCCTCGGTCTCGGTCGGGCCCTACACCGTCATCGGCCCGCACGTGCGCGTCGGGGCGGGCACCACCATCGGTGCGCACTGCGTGATCGAGGGGCGCACGACCATCGGGCGCGACAACCGGATCTTCCAGTTCTCGTCCCTCGGCGCGATCCCGCAGGACAAGAAATACGCGGGCGAGCCGACCGAACTGGTCATCGGCGACCGCAATGTCATTCGCGAGTTCTGCACCTTCAACCTCGGCGTGCCGGGGGCAGGGGGCGTGACCCGCGTGGGCAACGACAACTGGATCATGGCGTACACGCACATCGCGCACGACTGCCATGTCGACAACCACACCACGCTGGCCAACAACACGACGCTCGCGGGCCACGTGCACCTGGCCGACTGGGTCACGGTCGGCGGGCTCACCGGTATCCATCAGTTCGTCTCGGTCGGCGCGCACGCCATGGTCGGCTTCGCGAGCGCGGTTTCGCAGGACGTGCCGCCCTTCATGCTGGTCGACGGCAATCCGCTGGCGGTTCGCGGCTTCAATGTCGTGGGCTTGCGCCGGCGCGATTTCTCGGCGCAGCGGCTCGCGGCGGTCAAGCAGATGCACAAGCTGCTGTACCGCCAGGGCAAGACGCTCGAAGAGGCGCGCGCAGGCATCGCCGCGCTGACCGCCGAGATGCCAGAGGCGGCGGCAGACGTTGCCTTGATGGAATCCTTCCTCGCCAGCTCCACGCGCGGCATCGCGCGTTGACGTGACGCCGATGCAGACAGCCGAACAGCGACGCTTCGCGCTGGTCGCGGGCGAAGCGTCCGGCGACCTGCTCGCAGGGCTTCTGCTCGACGGCCTGCAGGCCCGCTGGCCCGACCTCCAGACCGCCGGCATCGGCGGCCCCCGCATGCTCGCGCACGGCTTCCAGAGCTGGTGGCCGCAGGAAAAGCTCGCGGTGCGCGGCTACATCGAAGTGCTGCGGCACTACGCCGAAATCGCCGGCATCCGCCGCCAGCTCAAGGCGCGGCTGCTGCAGGAGCGGCCCGCGCTCTTCATCGGCGTCGATGCGCCCGATTTCAACCTCGATCTCGAAGCGGGCCTGCGCAGCCAGGGCATCAAGACCGTGCATTTCGTCTGCCCCTCGATCTGGGCCTGGCGCCCCAAGCGCATCGAGAAGATCCGGGCGGCCGCCGACCATGTGCTGTGCATCTTCCCGTTCGAGCCCGAGCTGCTCGAAAAGCAGGGCGTGGCCGCGAGCTACGTGGGGCATCCGATCGCCAACGTGATCCCGATGACGCCCGACCGCGCCGCGGCGCGCGCCGCGCTGGGCCTGGCGCCCGATGCGCAGGTCGTCGCCTTGCTGCCGGGCAGCCGCCGCTCCGAGATCCGCTACCTGGCCGCCCGTTTCTTCGCGGCCGCCGCGCTGATGCAGAAGGCGCGGCCCGCGCTCCAGTTCATCGCGCCCATCATCCCCAGCCTTCGTGCCGAGGTCGACGCCTTGCTCCAGGCGAGCGGCATGGCGGGCCGGGTCAAGCTGCTCGACGGCCAGTCGCACGCCGCGCTGGCCGCCTGCGACGTCACGCTGATCGCCAGCGGCACCGCCACGCTGGAGGCGGCGCTCTTCAAGCGGCCGATGGTCATCGCGTACAACATGAACGGGCTCTCGTGGCGACTGATGCAGCGCAAGCAGTTGCAGCCGTGGGTCGGATTGCCCAATATCCTCTGCCGCGAGTTCGTGGTGCCCGAGTTGCTGCAGGAAGCCGCCACGCCCGAAGCGCTGGCCCAAGCCACGCTGGCCTGGCTCGACGCGCCCGAAAAGACGCAGGCCCTGCAACAAAGATTTTCCGAGCTGCACGTGCAATTGCAGCGCGATACGCCGACACTTTGCGCCGATGCGATCCAGAAAGTTCTTGAAGGCTGAGCAGGCCCGCCTCGTGTGGGACGCGCCGGGACTGCTCGCGGGCGTCGACGAGGCCGGCCGCGGCCCGCTGGCGGGCCCCGTGGTGGCCGCGGCGGTGATCCTCGACGACACGCGACCGATCCGCGGCCTCGCCGATTCCAAGACCCTCACGGCGCTGCAGCGCGAACGCCTGCACGACCAGATCCTCGCCAAGGCCCTGTGCTGCTCCATCGCGCAGGCGAGCGTCGAGGAAATCGACACCCACAACATCCTGCAGGCCACGATGATCGCCATGCGCCGCGCCGTAGAGGGCCTGCGCCTGAAGCCCGCCAAGGTGCTGGTCGACGGCAATCGCCTGCCGACGCTGGACGTGCTGGCCGAAGCCGTGGTCAAGGGCGATGCGCTCATCAAGGCGATTTCGGCCGCGTCGATCCTGGCCAAGGTCCATCGCGACCGGCTGTGCGAGCAACTGCACACCGAATTCCCGCACTACGGTTTTGCCGGCCACAAGGGCTACGGCACGCCAGAGCACCTCGAGGCGCTGCTGAAACACGGCGCCTGCGTGCATCACCGCCGGTCGTTCAGTCCGGTGGCCGCGGCGCTGACGCGAACGGCGGCCGGCGCGTCCCTGGTCATCGAAACGCAAACGGCGATGCCGATGGTGATCGCGACGGTCGAGACCGTGCACCTCGACCTGCGCGCCGCGCCCTGATCCGCCGATGACGACCGACGCCGGCGCGAGCCACATCAGCTCGCGCGACAACCCGCTGCTCAAGGACCTGCGCAAGCTCGCCCAGGATCCGGGCGCCTACCGGAAGCTGGGCCGGATCTGGCTCGAAGGCGATCACCTGTGCCGCGCGGCGCTGGCGCGCGGCGTCAAACCGGCGATCGCGGTGTTTTCAGAGTCTTTCTGGCCGACTGCCCCAGCGGAATGGGGCGCGAGTGCTATCAAAACCGTAGTTGTCGCCGACGATTTGCTGCGCGGCGTGAGCGGGCTGGAATCGCCGGCGCCGATGGGCTTCGTGCTCGATCAGCCGGCGCGGCCCGAGTTGATCCCCGACGCCCCGAGCGTGGTGCTCGACCGCCTGCAGGACGCCGGCAACGCCGGCTCCATCCTGCGCAGCGCTGCCGCTTTTGGCTTCACACAGGTGATCGCGCTCAAGGGCACGGCCGCGCTCTGGGCGCCGAAGGTGCTGCGCGCCGGCATGGGTGCCCATTTCGGCCTGCGGCTGATCGAAGGCGTCGAAGCCGATGCGCTGGACGCGTTGAAAATCCCCTTGGTCGCCACCAGTTCGCACCACGGCGAGTGGCTGCACAAGACCCGACTGCCGTACCCCTGCGCCTGGCTGATGGGCCATGAGGGGCAGGGCGTTTCCCCCGCGCTGGAGGCTCGGGCGACCCATCACATCCGCATCGCCCAGCCCGGCGGCGAGGAGTCGCTGAACGTGGCCGCCGCCGCCGCCATCTGCCTGCATGCGAGCGGAGCGGCCCTTCAGGCCGGATAGGCCCCAGTCCGGGCTACAATCGGGGGCTTACTCGCAATAGCGTCGCCCGGCCGCCTTTAACGCCAAAATCCCCTTGAAGCAAGTCCGCAGGCAACGCGCCTGGGGCTCCGGGCGACCGTAACCATCCGGAGAACCCAGTGCTTTTGTCTCTCAAGGGAAGTTTCCCGCCCGCCATCCTGGCGCTCGCAGACGGCACGGTCTTTCAAGGCAATTCGATCGGAGCCGCCGGCTCCACGACCGGTGAGGTGGTGTTCAACACCGCCATGACCGGTTACCAGGAAATCCTCACCGACCCGAGCTACTGCCAGCAGATCGTCACCTTGACGTATCCGCACATCGGCAACTACGGCGTCAACGGGGAAGACATCGAAGCCGACAAGATCCATGCCGCGGGCCTGATCATCAAGGACCTGCCCCTCGTCGCCTCCAACTTCCGCCAGACCGCCACGCTGAGCGAATACCTCGTGGCCGGCAAGACGGTGGCCATCGCGAACATCGACACCCGCAAGCTCACGCGGCACCTGCGCACCCACGGCGCGCAGAACGGCTGCATCCTGGGCCTGACCGAAGGCGAAGCGGTGACGCAGGCGCTCGTCGACAAGGCGGTCGCCGCCGCCAAGGCCGCGCCGAGCATGGCGGGCCTGGACCTCGCCAAGGTGGTGTCGGTCACCGAGACCTACGAATGGACCGAAACCGAGTGGAAGCTCGGCGCGGGTTATGGCGTGCAGATCACGCCGAAATTCCACGTCGTCGCCTTCGACTACGGCGTCAAGAAGAACATCCTGCGCATGATCGCGCAGCGCGGCGCGCGCATCACTGTCGTGCCGGCGCAGACCCCGGCCGCCGACGTGCTCAAGCTCAAACCCGACGGCATCTTCCTGGCCAACGGCCCCGGCGACCCAGAGCCCTGCGACTACGCCATCAGCGCCGTCAAGGAACTGATCGAGACCGGCATTCCGACCTTCGGCATTTGCCTCGGTCACCAGATCATGGCGCTCGCCTCGGGCGCCAAGACCTTCAAGATGAAGTTCGGCCACCATGGCGCGAACCACCCGGTGAAGGACCTGGACAACGGCCGCGTGAGCATCACCAGCCAGAACCACGGCTTCGCGGTGGACGAGAAGTCGCTGCCGGCCAACCTGCGTCCCACGCACATCAGCCTGTTCGACAACACGCTGCAGGGGCTGGCGCGCACCGACAAGCCCGCGTTCTGCTTCCAGGGGCACCCGGAAGCCTCGCCGGGTCCGCACGACATCGGCTACCTGTTCGATCGCTTCACGGCACTGATGGAAAAGAACAAGACAGAAAAGACGGAAAAAACGGAGAGCACGAATGCCTAAGCGCACAGACCTCAAATCGATCCTCATCATCGGCGCCGGCCCGATCATCATCGGCCAGGCCTGCGAGTTCGACTACTCCGGCGTGCAGGCCTGCAAGGCGCTGCGCGAAGAGGGCTACAAGGTCATCCTGATCAACAGCAACCCCGCCACGATCATGACCGACCCGGCCACGGCTGACGTCACCTACATCGAGCCCATCACCTGGCAGACGGTCGAGAAGATCATCGCCAAGGAGCGCCCCGACGCGATCCTGCCCACCATGGGCGGACAGACCGCGCTGAATTGCGCGCTGGACCTCTGGCGCAACGGCGTGCTCGACAAGTACACGGGCGCGTCCACCGGCAAGCCGGTCGAGCTCATCGGCGCGACGCCCGAAGCCATCGACAAGGCCGAGGACCGCCTGAAGTTCAAGGACGCGATGACCAAGATCGGTCTCGGTTCGGCCCGCTCGGGCATCGCGCACACGATGGACGAAGCCTGGGCCGTGCAGAAGACGCTGGGCTTTCCGACTGTGATCCGCCCCAGCTTCACGCTCGGCGGCACGGGCGGCGGCATCGCCTACAACCCCGACGAATTCGAGACCATCTGCAAGCGCGGCATCGAAGCCTCGCCCACCAACGAGCTGCTGATCGAAGAGTCGCTGCTCGGCTGGAAAGAGTACGAGATGGAGGTCGTGCGCGACAAGGCCGACAACTGCATCATCGTCTGCTCGATCGAGAACCTCGACCCGATGGGCGTGCACACCGGCGACTCCATCACCGTGGCCCCGGCACAGACGCTCTCCGACAAGGAATACCAGATCCTGCGCAACGCCTCGCTGGCCGTGCTGCGCGAGATCGGCGTCGATACCGGCGGCTCGAACGTGCAGTTCTCCATCAACCCGAAGGACGGCCGCATGGTCGTCATCGAGATGAACCCGCGCGTCTCGCGCTCCTCGGCGCTGGCCTCCAAGGCCACGGGTTTCCCGATCGCCAAGGTCGCGGCCAAGCTGGCCGTGGGCTACACGCTCGACGAGCTGCGCAACGAGATCACCGGCGGCGCCACGCCCGCCTCGTTCGAACCGTCGATCGACTACGTGGTCACCAAGATCCCGCGTTTCGCGTTCGAGAAATTCCCGCAGGCCGACTCGCGCCTGACGACGCAGATGAAGTCGGTGGGCGAGGTCATGGCCATGGGCCGCACCTTCCAGGAATCGTTCCAGAAGGCCCTGCGCGGCCTTGAAGTGGGCGTCGATGGCCTGAACGAGAAGACGCAGGACCGCGAAGTGCTCGAGAAGGAACTGGGCGAGCCCGGCCCCGAGCGCATCTGGTACGTGGGCGATGCCTTCGCCATGGGCCTGAGCGTCGATGAAGTGTTCGCGCTGACCAAGATCGACCCGTGGTTCCTGGTGCAGATCGAAGAGATCGTGAAGATCGAGCTCGAGCTGGAAACCAAGTCGCTGGACGACATCGACAAGGACACGCTGCTCGCGCTGAAGAAAAAGGGCTTCTCCGACCGCCGCCTGGCCAAGCAGCTCAAGACCACCGACACGGCCATCCGCGAGAAGCGCCGCGCCCTGGGCGTGCGCCCGGTCTACAAACGCGTGGACACCTGCGCCGCCGAGTTCGCGACCAACACGGCCTACATGTACTCGACCTATGAAGACGAGTGCGAGGCCGACCCGACGGACAAGAAGAAGATCATGGTGCTCGGCGGCGGTCCCAACCGCATCGGCCAGGGCATCGAGTTCGACTACTGCTGCGTGCACGCCGCGCTCGCCATGCGCGAGGACGGCTACGAGACCATCATGGTCAACTGCAACCCCGAGACCGTGTCCACCGACTACGACACCTCGGACCGCCTGTACTTCGAGCCGCTGACGCTCGAAGACGTGCTGGAGATCGTCGACAAGGAAAAGCCACTCGGCGTGATCGTGCAGTACGGCGGCCAGACGCCGTTGAAGCTCGCGCTCGACCTCGAAGCGAATGGCGTGCCGATCATCGGCACCTCGCCCGACATGATCGATGCGGCCGAAGACCGCGAGCGCTTCCAGAAGCTGCTGCATGAACTCGGCCTGCGCCAGCCGCCGAACGCCACCGCGCGCACCGAACCCGAAGCGCTCGAAAAGGCCGCGGCCCTGGGCTACCCGCTGGTGGTGCGCCCGAGCTACGTGCTCGGCGGCCGCGCGATGGAAATCGTGCACGAGCAGCGCGACCTGGAGCGCTACATGCGCGAAGCGGTCAAGGTCAGCAACGACTCGCCGGTGCTGCTCGACCGCTTCCTGAACGACGCCGTCGAGTGCGATGTCGACTGCATCCGCGACGCCGAAGGCGGCACGCTGATCGGCGGCGTGATGGAGCACATCGAACAGGCCGGCGTGCACTCGGGCGACTCCGCCTGCTCGCTGCCGCCCTACAGCCTGAGCGCCGAGACCATTGCCGAGCTCAAGCGCCAGAGCGCCGCCATGGCGGCCGCCCTGAACGTGGTGGGCCTCATGAACGTGCAGTTCGCGATCCAGCAGAAGGACGGCAAGGACGTCATCTACGTGCTCGAAGTGAACCCGCGCGCATCGCGCACCGTGCCTTACGTGAGCAAGGCCACCGGCATCCAGCTGGCCAAGGTGGCGGCACGCTGCATGGCCGGCCAGTCGCTCGCGTCGCAGGGCGTGACCAAGGAAGTGACGCCGCCGTACTTCAGCGTGAAGGAAGCCGTGTTCCCTTTCGTCAAGTTCCCGGGCGTGGACACCATCCTCGGCCCCGAGATGAAGTCGACCGGCGAAGTGATGGGCGTGGGCAAGACCTTCGGCGAAGCCTTCGTGAAGTCGCAGATCGGTGCCGGCACGCATCTGCCGAAGTCGGGCAAGGTCTTCATCTCGGTGAAGAACAACGACAAGGCGCGCGCCGTCGAAGTGGCGCGCGGGCTGGCCAAGCTGGGCTTCGAGCTGATCGCCACCAAGGGCACGGCCGCCGCCATTGCCGCCGCGGGCATCGAATGCGCGACGGTGAACAAGGTGACCGAAGGCCGCCCGCACATCGTGGACATGATCAAGAACAACGAGATTGCGCTGGTCATCAACACGGTGGAAGAGCGCCGCAACGCGATCACCGATTCGCGGCAGATCCGCACCTCGGCACTGCTGGCGCGCGTGACGACCTTCACCACGATCTTCGGCGCCGAAGCCGCGGTCGAGGGCATGGGCTTCATGGACGAGCTGGGCGTGATCTCGGTGCAGGAGATGCACGCGCAGCTCGCTGCAGCCTGAGCGCCGCCATGGAAACGCAGCTCGTCGAACTCGACCTCCACGACTGGAACGCGGCCACGCCCAACGAGGCGTGGATCGCGGCGCTGGAAGCGGGCAAGGTGCTGTACTTTCCGCGCCTGGGCTTCGAGCTGCTGCCCGAAGAGCGCAGCCTGCTCACGCCCGCTCTGCTGTCGCCCGATGTGCGCAACATCAGCCTGGACGCCAACGGCAAGCTCAAGGGCGCCGTCGGCGACGAGGCGGTGCAGCGCACGGCAGCGGCGATGGTGGGGCGCTTTCGCGCGCAGGCGCAGCAGCTGATCCACGGCCTGCTGCCGCACTACACGCCGGCCCTGCGCCTCGCGCCCACGAGCTATCGGCCGGCGCAGGTCGAGACGCGCGTGCAGTCGTGGCGTGCGGACGACCGCCGGCTGCACGTCGATGCGTTTCCGTCGCGACCCAATTACGGCGAGCGCATCCTGCGCGTGTTCACCAATGTGAACCCCGAGGGCGCGGCGCGCGTCTGGCGCGTGGGCGAGCCCTTCGAGGACATCGCCAGGCGCTTCCTGCCGCGCGCCAAGCCGTATATGCGCTGGCAGGCCAGGCTGCTGCAGGCGCTGCACGTGACCAAGTCGTTCCGCAGCGAATACGACCACCTGATGCTGCAGCTGCACGACGGCATGAAGTCGGACATGGCATACCAGGAAACCTCGCCGCAGGAGAAGGCCGAGTTTCCGCCGGGCTCGGTGTGGGTGTGCTTTTCCGACCAGACCTCGCACGCCGTGATGGCCGGCCAGTACATGCTCGAGCAGACCCTTCATCTGGCCGCTTCGAAGCAATACAATCCCGACTCGAGCCCGCTCGCCATCCTGAGCCGGCTGACCGGACGCAATCTCGTCTGATCTGTCCCCCCAATCGACCGCCGAACGGCATCGTTCGGCGGTTTCGCTTTATGGAGAACCAAACATGGCCACCATTCCAATCACCAAGCGCGGTGCCGAAAAGCTGCGCGCCGAACTGCATCAGCTCAAGACCGTGGAGCGCCCCTGGGTCATCAACGCGATCTCCGAAGCCCGCGCGCAGGGCGACCTGAGCGAGAACGCCGAGTACGAGGTCGCCAAGGACCGTCAGGGCTTCATCGAGGGCCGCATCCAGGAGGTCGAGGGCAAGCTCTCGGCTGCGCAGATCATCGATCCGACCGAGCTCGATGCCGGTGGCAAGGTGGTGTTCGGCTCGACCGTGGAACTCGAGGAAGAAGAGTCGGGCGAAGCCGTCAAGTACCAGATCGTGGGCGAGGACGAGGCCGACCTGAAGCTGGGCCTCATCAACATCTCCAGCCCGATCGCCCGCGCGCTGATCGGCAAGGAAGAGGGCGACACCGCCGAGGTGCAGGCCCCGGGCGGCCTCAAGCGCTACGAGATCGTGGCCGTTCGCTACCTCTGATCCACCAGGTCGATAGAGCCTTCGATGAAAGACCGTCTGGCCCTGCTGCTGGCCGCCTTCTGGTGGGGCAGCCTCACGACGATCGGCTTCCTGGTGGTGCCGATGCTGTTCGCCAAGCTCGGCAACCCGGCTGTCGCGGGTAATTTCGCCGGCCAGCTGTTCGAGGCGCAGAGCTGGGTCGCCATCGGCTGCGGCCTGATCCTCTTGATTCATTTCCGGAGCAAGGCCGACGAGCGCATGGATGCAGCCACGATGACCTCCATCGGCATCGTCCTTGGCGCGCTGCTCCTGGCGCTGCTCCAGCAGTACGCCGTGGCGCCGCGCATCCTGGCGCGGGACAACCTCAAGCTGTGGCACACCATCGGCAGCGGCATGTATGTCGTCCAATGGCTGTGCACCCTGGTGCTGCTCTGGCGCATGGGCGCCCGGCCGGCCCGCTGACCAGCCGCCGATAAAGCGGCGATGGCGGCCTGCGCCGCCATCTATTCACTCGCTCACTCTTTCCAGAACTTCGCGACCCAGCTCGCCGGCCGGATGTAGCGGAAGGCGCGATTGCGCCGTCCCGCCAGCGCATCGGGCGGATTGCACTCGCCATGAAAGATCATGATGCGTGCGTCCTGGGGAACGAAGGGCGCTTCCCAGTAGTTGGTCGGCCAGGTAGGGATGCCGTGGTACTTGAAGCTCGGGCACCAGGCGTCGGGCCAGTAGGAGAGCTTGCCCTGCGCGTGCAGCATGGCGGACAGGTAGGTCTGCTCGTTGCGGTACTCGGCCTGGACCTTGTCCATGTTGTTCCGGAAGTACGCCAGCACGTCGGCATGGGCGCCCAGCTCGAACCGGTAAACCGAAGAATTCCCGGTGATCCGCCGGCCGCGCCAGGGGCGCGCGTAGTCGTGAATGATCAGGAACTCGCCGGGCTGCTCGAAGAAGGCATCCAGGCTGCCCACGACGACCACGTCGACGTCCAGAAAGAGGGCGGTCCCCCGCAGGCCGTGCAGGTCGCCTTCGAGCGTCGTGAGCTTCTTCCAGGCGCCGTCGCGCTGGCCGGGGGCCAGGTGCAGGTTCAGCGGTGGGATCGGCAGGCACGTCACCTCGGGGCGGATGCCGGTGCCGTCATCGGTCAAGCAGACGAACTTGAAGTCGCCACTGAGATTGCGGCGCACCATCGCGTAGAGGCGGTTGACGTATTCGGGGCCGTACTTCGTGCCCCACTTCATGCAGAGGATATGGCGCTCGGCGCCTTGCGCTCCCACCCGGCTCAGTCCGACTGGTTGCGCTTCTTGGCCGACAGCGGCCGCTTGGCCTTGGCGCGCTTGATGGTGCCGCCGGGGGTGAGGCGCTGGTTGCCGAGCACGCGCAGGGTCTTGATCTCGGGGCGCTGGCCGCCGCGCTTGCTGTACTTGAGCACCTTGACGTCGCGCGGGCCGGGCATGCGGTCTTCATCGACCACACGTTCTTTTTCAGGCTTCGGGCGCCACAGCACCAGGAGCTTGCCGATGTGCTGGATCGGGGCGGCGTCGAGCTCTTCGGCGAGCTCGCGCAGCATGGCGTCGCGGGCGAGGCGGTCGTCGGAGAAGACGCGCACCTTGATCAGGCCATGGGCCTTGAGCGCCGCGTCGGCCTCCTTTTTCACGGCAGGGGTGAGCCCGTCTCCACCGACCATGACGATCGGATCCAGGTGGTGAGCTTCGGCGCGGTGCACCTTGCGCTCGGCAGGGGTAAGTTGAATGGCGGGCATCCCCGTATTATCGAGGGTAGAAAGCACCCCCTGACCCGCCGGGCCGTTCCCAAGGCAAATACCGCAGCGCGGAGCACGGAGGTTCCTGATGAACACCAAAGCAAAAAGCAAAAAAGTCAACAAAGCCTGGCTTCACGATCACATCAATGATCCGTACGTGAAATTGGCCACGCGAGAGGGGTATCGCGCACGCGCTGCCTACAAGCTCAAGGAAATCGACGAGTCGCTCGGGCTGGTCAAGCCGGGCCAGTTGGTGGTCGACCTGGGCTCCACGCCGGGGGCCTGGAGCCAGTACCTGCGGCGGCGCATGTCGCCCGAGGGCGCCGCGGTCGGCACGCTCAACGGCACCATCATCGCGCTCGACATGCTGGCCATGGAGCCCATCGAAGGGGTCACTTTTCTCCAGGGGGACTTCCGCGAGGCGGAGCTGCTGGAGCAGGTGCTGGGCGTGCTGGCGGGACGGAAGGCCGATCTGGTCGTCTCGGATATGGCGCCCAACATTTCAGGCATCCATTCGGCCGATGGCGCCCGCATCGCGCACCTGATCGAGCTGGCCGTCGACTTCGCCCAGCACCACCTGAAGCCCGAGGGGGCGTTGGTGGCCAAGCTTTTCCATGGGAGCGGCTATGACGAATCGGTCAAGCTGTTCAAGGCCAGTTTCCGTACCGTCAAGCCGTTCAAGCCCAAGGCATCTCGCGACAAATCGGCCGAGACCTTCCTCGTCGGAATGGGCTTGAAGCCCGTGGATACGCCTTGATACCTTGCCGCCACGGGTCGTCAGGGCACGCAAACCCTTGTCAGGCTATGGCTGCTTTAGGGAAATGACCGTTTTTCGCAGCTTGAAAAGCCTAAAATGGGGCGCAATTGCGTACCCATAGCGCGTTTTTTCATATCCTCGTCACGCGCTTTCGACTGGAGCTTCGTTTGAACAATCAGTGGTTTTCCAAAGTTGCCGTATGGCTCGTCATTGCCATGGTGTTGTTCACTGTGTTCAAGCAGTTCGACACCCGCGGTGGCGTCGGCTCGGGAGCAGTCAGCTACTCCGAGTTCCTGGACCAGGTCCGGAACAACCAGATCAAGAGCGCCGTCATCCCTGAAGGCGCCGGCGGCGGCGAGATCGTCGCCGTCACCAACGACGATCGCAAGATCCGCACGACCGCCACGGTCCTCGATCGCGGCCTCGTGGGCGACCTGATCGATCACAACGTCAAGTTCGACGTCAAGCCGCGCGAAGAGGGCTCGCTCCTCATGACGCTCCTGGTCAGCTGGGGCCCGATGCTCCTCCTGATCGGCGTCTGGATTTACTTCATGCGACAGATGCAGGGCGGCGGCAAGGGCGGGGCGTTCAGCTTCGGCAAGAGCAAGGCCCGCATGATGGACGAGAACAACAACACGGTCACCTTCGCCGACGTCGCAGGCTGCGACGAGGCCAAGGAAGAAGTCCGCGAAGTCGTCGACTTCCTGAAAGACCCGCAGCGCTTCCAGAAACTCGGCGGCCGCATTCCGCGCGGTCTGCTGCTGGTCGGCCCTCCCGGTACCGGCAAGACCCTCTTGGCCAAGTCGATCGCCGGCGAAGCCAAGGTTCCCTTCTTCTCGATCTCCGGTTCCGACTTCGTTGAAATGTTCGTCGGCGTGGGCGCTGCCCGTGTCCGCGACATGTTCGAGAACGCCAAGAAGAACGCGCCCTGCATCATCTTCATCGACGAAATCGATGCGGTGGGTCGCCAGCGCGGCGCGGGTCTCGGCGGCGGCAACGACGAGCGCGAGCAGACCTTGAACCAGATGCTGGTCGAGATGGACGGCTTCGAAACCAACCTCGGCGTGATCGTGGTGGCTGCCACCAACCGCCCGGACATCCTGGACGCAGCACTGCTGCGCCCGGGCCGTTTCGACCGCCAGGTCTACGTCACGCTGCCCGACATCCGCGGCCGCGAACAGATCCTGGGCGTGCACATGCGCAAGGTCCCGCTGGGCCAGGACGTGAACCCGAGCGTGATCGCCCGCGGGACGCCCGGCATGTCCGGCGCCGACCTGGCCAACCTCTGCAACGAAGCTGCCCTCATGGCCGCACGCCGCAATGCGCGCGTCGTCGAGATGCAGGACTTCGAGAAGGCCAAGGACAAGATCTTCATGGGCCCCGAGCGCAAGAGCATGGTCATGCCCGAGGAAGAGCGCCGCAACACGGCGTACCACGAGTCCGGCCACGCCCTCATCGGCAAGCTGCTGCCCAAGTGCGACCCGGTCCACAAGGTCACGATCATTCCGCGTGGCCGCGCCCTGGGCGTGACCATGAGCCTTCCCGCGCAGGACCGCTACAGCTACGACCGCGAGTACATGCTCAACCAGATCAGCATGCTGTTCGGTGGCCGTATCGCCGAAGAAGTGTTCATGCACCAGATGACCACCGGTGCCAGCAACGACTTCGAGCGCGCGACCTCCATCGCCCGCGACATGGTCACGCGCTACGGCATGACCGATGCGCTGGGCCCGATGGTCTACGCGGAGAACGAAGGCGAAGTGTTCCTCGGCCGCTCGGTCACCAAGACCACGAACATGAGCGAGCAGACCATGGAAAAGGTCGACGGCGAAGTGCGCCGCATCATCGACGAGCAGTACGCCCTGGCGCGCAACCTGATCGAAGCGAACAGCGACAAGATGCACGCGATGGCCAAGGCGCTGCTCGAATGGGAAACCATCGATTCCGAGCAGCTCGACGACATCATGGCCGGCCGCGCGCCGCGTCCGCCCAAGGACTGGACGCCGCGCACCCCTCCTTCGGGCAGCGGTGGCAGTGGCGGCACGCCGGCCGTCAATACCGACCCGGCGCCGACCGCCGCTTGAGGTGGGCTTGAAATCAAGCGACAACGGGGCCTCTGGCCCCGTTTTCCATGGTGGGTCCCGTGCAAGTGCGACCTGGCAGACCTCGCGCTTCAGGATCGACCTCGCGCAGCCCCGCGTCATGGGCATCGTCAACGTCACGCCCGATTCGTTCTCCGATGGCGGCGCGCATGCGTCCACCGAAACCGCGCTGCGGCACTGCGAGCAGTTGCTGAAGGAGGGCGCCGACATCCTCGACATCGGCGGCGAATCGACCCGCCCGGGCAGCCCCGCCGTGCCGCTCGACGCCGAACTGGCGCGCGTGCTGCCGGTGGTGCGCGAGGCTGTGAAGCTGAACGTGCCGCTCTCCATCGACACCTACAAGCCCGAGGTCATGCGCGCCGTGCTCGACCTGGGCGCGGACATCGTCAACGACATCTGGGCGCTGCGCCAGCCGGGCGCGCGCGAAGCCGTTGTAGCGCACCCGTCGTGCGGCATCTGCCTGATGCACATGCACCGCGATCCGCAGACCATGCAGGCCGTGCCCATGCAGGGCGACGTGATTCCCGAGGTGATCGCGTTCTGGGCCGCGCAGGTGGCGCAGCTTCGCGCGCTGCGGATCGATCCGTCGCGCATCACGCTGGACCCGGGCGTGGGCTTCGGAAAAACCGTGGCGCAGAATTTCGCCCTGCTGGGCCGACAGCACGAACTGCTCGACGCCGGCTACCCGCTGCTGCTGGGCTGGTCGCGCAAGTCGTCGATCGGCGCGGTCACCGGCATCGAGGACGCGGGCGAGCGCGTCGTGCCCAGCGTCGCAGCCGCCGTGCTGGCCGTGGACCGCGGCGCCGCCGTGGTGCGTGTGCACGACGTGCGCGACACCGTCGCAGCCCTGGCCGTATGGCGCGCGATGAAAGCGACAGAACAACAACCACAACAAACAAAAGAGGAAACCTCATGACCCGCAAATACTTCGGCACCGACGGCATCCGCGGCACGGTCGGGCAGTCGCCCATCACGCCCGACTTCGTGCTGCGTCTCGCGCACGCCGTGGGCCGCGTGCTCAAGAAGAGCCAGTCGCGCCCCACGGTGCTGATCGGCAAGGACACCCGCATCTCCGGCTACATGCTCGAATCGGCGCTCGAATCGGGCTTCAACTCGGCCGGTGTCGACGTGGTGCTGCTGGGCCCGCTGCCTACGCCCGGCGTCGCATACCTCACGCGGGCGCAGCGCGCCAGCCTCGGCGTGGTCATCAGCGCGAGCCACAACGCCTTTCCCGACAACGGCATCAAGTTCTTCAGCGCGCAGGGCACCAAGCTGGACGACGCCTGGGAGCTGGCGGTCGAGGCGGCGCTCGAAGAGGCGCCCGTCTGGGCCGCCTCCGCCGACATCGGCAAGGCGCGCCGCCTGAACGACGCGCCCGGCCGCTACATCGAGTTCTGCAAGAGCACCTTCGCCAACGACCTCACGCTGCGCGACATGAAGCTCGTGGTCGATGCGGCGCACGGCGCGGCCTACCAGGTGGCGCCCAACGTGTTCCACGAGCTGGGCGCGGAGGTGACCAGCATCGGCTGCGCGCCCGACGGGCTCAACATCAACAAGGGCTTCGGCGCGACGCATCCCGAGGCGCTGGTCGCTGCGGTGACGGCGCAGAAGGCCGACTACGGCATCGCGCTCGACGGCGACGCCGACCGCCTGCAGCTGGTCGATGCCAGCGGCCGCCTCTTCAACGGCGACGAGTTGCTCTACCTGATGGTGGCCGAGCGCATCGCGCGCGGCGAGAAGCCGGTCGGCGTGGTCGGCACGCTCATGACCAACAAGGCCGTCGAAGTCGCGCTGCGCGGGCAGGGCATCGAGTTCGTGCGCGCCAAGGTGGGTGACCGCTATGTGCTCGAAGAGCTCGACAAGCGCGGCTGGATCCTGGGCGGCGAAGGCTCCGGCCATCTGCTCGCGCTCGACCGTCACACCACGGGCGACGGCATCGTGAGCGCGCTGCAGGTGCTGCAGGCGTGCGTGCGCAGCGGAAAGACAGTGGCGCAGCTGCTCGAAGGCGTCACGCTGTTCCCGCAGACGTTGATCAACGTGCGCCTCGCGCCCGGTCAGAACTGGAAGGACAACAAGGCGCTGGCCAGCGAAACGCAGCGCATCGAAGCCGAGCTGGGCGACGGCGGCCGCGTGCTGATCCGCGCGAGCGGCACCGAGCCGCTGGTTCGCGTGATGGTCGAGGCGCGCGACGCGGCGCAGTCGCAGTCGTGCGCACAACGCCTCGCGGCCACGCTGGAGCCGGCGCAATGAGCATCCAGACCCTGATCGCGGACTACCGCGATGCCGCGCAGGCCGCGGCGCTGGTCGACCTGCTCGACACCTACGCCCGCGATCCGGCCGGCGGCGGCACGCCGCTCGATGCCGCCGTGCGCGAAGGCTTGCCGGCCGCGCTGGCGGCGCGTCCACAGGCCTTCAGCGTGTTGGCCTTCGATGGCGACACGCCCGTGGGGCTGATCAATTGCATCGAGGGTTTTTCGACCTTCGCTTGCAAGCCGCTGGTCAACGTGCACGACGTGGTCGTGCGGCCCAGCCACCGCGGCCAGCGCGTGGCGCAGCAGATGTTCGCGTTGGTGGAAGAAGAGGCACGCAGGCGGGGCGCCTGCAAGCTCACGCTCGAAGTGTTGTCGGGCAACGCACCGGCGCTGCGCTCCTATGAGCGCGAGGGGTTCGCCGGCTTCCAGTTCGATCCGGCTTTCGGCCAGGCGGTCTTTCTTCAGAAGAAGCTCTGAAAAAGAAAAAGGCCGGGGCGAATTGATCGCCGCCGGCCCTTACCCCAGCCCTCTCCCCGAGGGGAGAGGGAGCAAGACAAATCAGAAGCGCGTGACGGGTGCTTCGGCTTCGGTCTTGGCGGGCGCGTACTTGCCCAGTTCCCACTTCGCGATCGCGTTGCGGTGCACTTCGTCCGGGCCGTCCGCGAAGCGCAGCGTGCGCGCGCCGGCGTAGGCGTAGGCGAGCGGGAAGTCGTCGCACATGCCGCCGCCGCCGTGGACCTGCATGGCCCAGTCGATCACCTGACAGGCCATGCTCGGCGCGACCACCTTGATCATCGCGATTTCATTCTTGGCGACCTTGTTGCCGGCCACGTCCATGAGCCAGGCGGCCTTGAGCGTGAGGAGACGCGCCATGTCGATCTTGCAGCGCGCCTCGGCGATGCGCTCCTGCGTCACGGTCTGCGAAGCGACGGTCTTGCCGAAGGCCACGCGCGAGGAGGCGCGCTTGCACATCAGCTCGAGCGCGCGCTCGGCCAGGCCGATCAGGCGCATGCAGTGGTGGATGCGTCCCGGGCCAAGGCGGCCCTGGGCGATTTCGAAGCCGCGGCCTTCGCCCAGCAGGATGTTGTCGACAGGCACGCGCACGTTCTCGAAATACATCTCGACGTGGCCGTGCGGCGCGTCGTCGTAGCCCATCACGTTGAGCGGGCGCACGATGCGGATGCCCTTGGCGTCGGCCGGCACGATCACCATGCTCTGCTGCGAGTGGCGCGGCGCGTCAGGATCGCTCTTGCCCATGGTGATGAAGACGGCGCAGCGCGGATCGGCCGCGCCCGAGATCCACCACTTGTGGCCGTTGATGACGTACTCGTCGCCCTGGCGTTCGATGCGGGTCGAGATGTTGGTGGCGTCGCTCGATGCCACGTCGGGCTCGGTCATCGCGAAGGCCGAGCGGATCTGGCCTTCGAGCAGCGGCTTGAGCCAGCGCGCCTTGATCTCTTCGGAGCCGTAGCGGGCGATGGTTTCCATGTTGCCGGTGTCGGGCGCCGAGCAATTGAAGGCTTCGCTCGCCCATGGCACGGCACCCATGATCTCGGCCAGGGGCGCGTATTCCTGGTTCGTGAGGCCCGCACCGGCGTAGCCGGAGGCCGAGGCGCTGTCGACCGGCAGGAAGAGGTTCCAGAGGCCCTGGGCCTTGGCTTTTTCCTTGACCTTTTCCACCGTCTTCAACGCGGTCCACCGCTTGCCGGCCGCCGTGTTCGCCGCCAGCTCGGCGCTGTACTCGGCCTCGGCCGGGTAGATGTTTTCGTCCATGAACGCCTTGACGCGTTTCTGCAGTTCCTTGGTCTTGGCCGAATATTCGAAATCCATGCTGTCTCCTGGTGGGGTTTTAGGGGAAGGCCGACTACGCCTTTTGGGCGAACTGCCAGGCCATCTCGGCCATCGGTCTCGCGCCGCGGGCCGACGCCACGGCTTGCTCGCTCGATGCGGTACCGGCCTCGACCCGCTTCGCAATGCCCTGCAGGATCGCGGCCATGCGGAACAGGTTGTAGGCCTGATAGAAATTCCAGTCCGGCGCCAGCGCCTCGGGCGTGCTGATGCGCGTGCGCTCGCAGTAGCGGCGGATGTATTCGCTCTCGGTGGGAATGCCCAGCGCCGCAACGTCCACGCCGCCGATGCCGCGGCCGGTGGTGGGCGGCATGTGCCATGACATGCAGTGGTAGCTGAAGTCCGCCAGCGGATGGCCCAGCGTGGAGAGCTCCCAGTCGAGCACCGCGATGATCCGCGGCTCGGTGGCGTGGAACATCACGTTGTCCAGGCGGTAGTCGCCATGGACGATCGAGACCTTGCTCTCGTCGCGCGCGCTCGCCGGCATGTGGGCGGGAAACCAGTCGATCAGGCGCTCCATGGCCTCGATCGGCTGCGACAGTTCGCCCGCGCCATCGGCCGATGCCTTGTACTGCTTGCTCCAGCGGCCGATCTGGCGCTCGAAGTAGTTGCCGGGCTTGCCGTAGTCGGCCAGGCCGCGCGCGGCGAAGTCGACCGTGTGCAGCGCCGCGATGACGCGGTTCATCTCGTCGTAATAGGCCGCGCGTTCGGCGTTGCTGAAGCCGGGCAGCGACTGGTCCCAAAGGACGCGACCCTGCATGAACTCCATCACGTAGAAGGCGCGGCCGATGACCGATTCGTCCTCGCAGAGGCAATGCATGCGCGGCACGGGCACGTCGGTGCCCTGCAGGCCGCTCATGACCTTGAACTCGCGCTCCACCGCATGGGCCGATGGCAGCAGCTTGGCGACCGGGCCCGGCTTGGCGCGCATCACGTAGCTCTGCGACGGCGTGACGAGCTTGTAGGTCGGGTTCGACTGGCCGCCCTTGAACATCTCGACCTCGAGCGGCCCCTTGAAGCCTTCGAGGTTCTTCTCGAGCCAGGCTGAGAGCACCTCGATGTCGAAGGCGTGCTGCTGCGACACCGCACGGGTGCCGACGAAGTTGGAGAAGTCCTGGCTCATGTCAGATATCCGCTTCCGAGACGCGCATGAGTGCGGCGCGATCCAGCACCACAAGGCCGCCCGGCTCGATCCGGATGGTGCCCTCGCGTTCCATGGTCTTGAGTTCCTGGTTGACCCGCTGGCGCGATGCGCCCAGCAGCTGTGCCAGTTCTTCCTGCGCCAGTTGCAGGCCGATGCGCATCTGGCTGCCGTCGTCCAGGTTGGGCACGCCGTAGCTGCGCACGAGGTGAATCAGTTGCTTGGCAAGCCGTGCGCGCAAGGGCAGGGTGTTGAGGTCTTCCACCAGCCCGAAGAGCGTGCGGATGCGGCGCGCCTGCAGCCGCATCAGCGCCTCGTACAGCTCCACGTGCGAATTGAGGATTTTCTGGAAGTCGGCCCGCGCCACGCAAAGAATGGTGCTGTCCCCATGCGCATAGGCGTCGTGCGTGCGCCGGTCCCCGTCGAACATCGCCACGTCGCCGAACCAGATGCCCGGCTCCACGTAGGTCAGCGTCACCTGCTTGCCCGAGACGGCCGTCGAGCTGACCCGCACCGCGCCCTTGGCGCAGGCAATCCAGTGTTCGGGTGGGTCGCCGCGTGCGGCGATCAGGTCGCCGTCCTTGTAGCGTTTGACGAAAGCGCATCGGAGGATGTCGTGCCGTAGCGATGGAGATAGGGAAGAAAACCAGCGACCACTGTTGATCGCTTCACGTTCTTCGATGGTAAGAATGGGGTCGTCCATTGGTCTGTCCTCTCGGCGACTGAAAAGCTGGGGGGTGTCACGGGAGCGACGCCGGAAGGCGCTACTCGTACTGCGGCGGTTTCTTGTCGAGGAACGCGGCGATGCCGATGCCCGCGTTCGCATGGTGCAGGTTGCGAACGAAATGGTCGCGCTCCTGCGACAGCTGCGCGGCCAGCGTGGCGCCGCGTGCTTCGCTCAGCAGTTCCTTGATGCTGGCCAGCGAGTTGGGCGCGCGGGCGTTGAGCTTCTTCGCCAGCGCCAGGGCACCCGCGAGCGCCTGTCCGTTCTCGGTGAGCTCGTTCACGAGACCGGCCGCATGCAGGCGCGGCGCACCGATGCGCTCGCCGTTCATGAGCCATTCGCTGGCCAGCTGCCGCGGCAGCTGCTGCCCCAGGTGCCAGCTCAAGCCGCCGTCGGGCGACAGCGCCACGTTGCTGTACGAGGCCGCGAACACCGCATCGCGCGCCGCCACCACGAAGTCGCAGGCGAGAGCGAGCGAAAAGCCCGCGCCGGCCGCGGCGCCTTCGACGGCCGCGATGATCGGCTTGGGGAAAGTACGGATCGAATCGATCCAGTTGTGCAGGCCCTCGATGCTCTCGGCCTGCACCGAGCGGTCGAGTTCGCGGTTGGCCAGGAGGCGCTGCAGCGAGCCGCCGGCGCAGAACCACGCGCCTTCGCCCACGATGACGACGCTGCGGATCTCCGCGCTGCTCTCGGCGCCGTTGAGCGCCTCGATGCCCGCGGCGTAGATCTCGGGGCCCAGGGCGTTGCGCTGGGTGGGGTTGGCGATCGTCAGCACCATGGTGCTGCCTTCGCTGGTGCTCTTGAGTTCGGCGGTCATCGCTGTGTCGCGTTTCCAGTGGGTTGGTTGTCTGTTTATTCTTCTTCGTGCAAGAGGCTCAGGCCCAGCGCGCCGCGGCGGCGCAGCCACGGGCTCGGGCGATAGCGCGGATCGCCGTAGACGGTCTGCAGGTTGAACAGCACCTCCAGCATGTTGGTCGGGCCGTAGAGGTTGCCCATCGCGAGCGGGCCACGCGGGTAGCCCAGGCCCAGCTGCACCGCGGTCTCCAGGTCGGCCGGGGAGCACACGCGCTGCTGGCACATGTCGGTGGCGATGTTGACGATGGTGCCGATCACGCGCTGCGTGACGAAGCCGCCGCTGTCGCGGATCACGCTCACCGCCTTGCCGTCGCGCGCGAAGAGGGCGTGCGCGGCATCGCGGATGTCGCGGCGGGTGGCCGGGTTGGTGGCGAGCACGCGGCGCTTGGTGGCGGCGTCGTCGATCAGCATGTCGATGCCGACGGTGCGCGTGGCGTCCAGGCGTTCGACGGCCGCGACGGTGGTCACGTCGAAGCCCAGCGGAGCCACGAGGATCAGCGAATGCGGCGCGGCGGTGGCGCCGCTGTCGATCTGCGCGCCCAGCGTGTTGACGAGGCGCAGCAGCTCGGCTCGGCGCGCGGCGCGCGGCGAGACCCAGACCGAGGGCGTGCCGTCGACCACGGGCGCGGGCGCCTCGGGCGTCTGCTGCATCACGCCGTCGGTGTAGCGGTAGAAGCCTTCGTTGGTCTTGCGGCCGAGCGCGCCGGCCGCCAGGCGCTGCGCGGTGATCACGCTCGGGCGAAAGCGCGGCTCCTCGAAGTACTGGTGGTAGATCGACTCCATCACCGGGTGCGACACGTCGAGCGCCGTCAGGTCCAGCAGCTCGAACGGGCCGAGGCGAAAGCCCGCCTGGTCCTTCAGGATGCGGTCGATCGTCACGAAATCGGTCACGCCTTCGCCCACGATGCGCAGCGCCTCGGTGCCGTAGCCGCGGCCCGCGTGGTTGACGATGAAGCCGGGCGTGTCCTGCGCCTGCACCGCGCTGTGGCCCATCTGCACCGCGTAGCCGGCCAGCTGCTTGCAGACCTCGGGCGCAGTCTTGAAGCCCGCCACCACCTCGACCACCTTCATGAGCGGCACGGGGTTGAAGAAGTGAAAGCCCGCAAAGCGCTCCGGATGCGAGAGTCCGGCCGCGATGGCCGTGACCGAGAGCGACGAGGTGTTGGTGACCAGCGTGGCCGTCGGGCCCACCACGGTCTCGATTTCACGGAAGAGCTTGCGCTTGACCTCGAGGTCTTCGATCACCGCCTCGATCACGAGGTCGCAGCCGGCGAGCGCCTGGATCGAGTCGACGGCCTGCACGCGCGCGATCTGCGCATCGCGGGCCGCGGCCTCAAGCTTGCCCTTTTCGTGCAGCTTGTTCCACTGGGCGATGAGGGCTTCGCGTCCGCGCTCGGCGGCGCCTGCAAAGCTGTCGAGAAGCAGCACTTCGCTGCCGGCCTGCGCGGCGATCTGCGCGATCCCGCGACCCATGGCGCCAGCGCCGATGAGCCCGATCCTTTGGTAGTTCACTGTCATTTGATGAAGATTTTCGCTGGTTGAGTGGTATGGGGGCCTGACGCGCAGGTGCTGGCCGAGAGCGGCTGGCGGGCGGCTGGCGAGCGTCGGCAGCCTCCGATTTTGCAATCCCGCGCGGGCGATGCGTCCCGGGTCTTACGCGGGGCCGCTTTTTTCAGGCCGGACGACGGCTGCGGTCGATGGCCACGCTCAGGCTGATGGCCAGCAACAGCAGCGCGAGGCCGACCCGGCTCATCCACGGCGCCGCGTCGTTCGCCAGCAGCCAGCCGCCCAGCCCCGCGCCGACGGCCTGGCCGATGTAGATGCCCGAGCTGTTGAGCGCCACGGAGCCCGGCGCGAGCGCGGGTGCGAGGCCCACCAGCCGCGCCTGCTGGGCCGAGTTGGTGGCGAAACAGCCCAGGCCCCAGGGCACGATCACCACGGCCAGCCAGGCGAGCGTGCTCGCGAACGGCCACAGGAACAGGCTCAGCGCGATCAGCGAACTCGTCAGCAGCACCATGCGGCCGGCGCCCGCACGATCGATGAAGCGGCTGACCACCATGTTGCCGATCAGCCCGAAAGCGCCGAACAGCGCCCACATCAGGCTCAGCGTGTTGGCGTCCGCGCCGAAGCTCTGCTTGAGCACGGGGCCGAAATAGCTGAACAGCACGAACTGCCCCGAGCCCTGCAGCGCCGTGACCAACACGATGCCCATCAGCACGGGGCTGCGCAGCACGCGCGACCACGCAGCAGCCGTGAGCGCGGCGGGGCGGATGCCGGTGGGCAGCGTGAGCCAGATCGACGCCGCACTCACGATGCTGAGCATCGCGATGGCCATGAAGGCCATGCGCCAGCCGAGGTGGCCGCCGATCAGCGCACCGATGGGCAGGCCCAGCACCGAGGCCATCGACCAGCCGAGGAAGACGAAGGTGACGGCGCGCCCGCGGTGTTCCGGCGGCACCAGCATGCCGGCGCAGGCCGCGGCTTGCGGCGTGAAGATCGCGGGTGCGATCACCGTGAGCATGCGCACCGGCAGCAGGGTGCCGAAGCTCGGCATGAGCGTGCAGAGGGCGTGTCCGGCGGCGTACCAGAGGAGCGTGAGGGCCAGGAGCTGGCGGCGGTCCCAGCCTGCGACGAGGGCGGCGAGGAGCGGTGCGCCGAGGCACATCACGATCGCTGCCGCGGTGATCAGCTGGCCCGCCGTCGCAGCGGTGACGGAAAGCGAGGCGCTGATCTCGTTGAGCGTGCCGGGCACCACCATCACGCCCGTGCCGATCACGAAATTGCCGGCCAGCAGCGCCCAGAGCGCGCCCCGGGGCGCAGGCCGACTCATGGAATCACCGGCGAACCTGCAGCGCGCCGGGATTCACGATGTTGGTGGGATTGCCCTTGATGAAGCTCACGACGTTGTCGAAAGCCTGACCGAAGTAGCTCTCGTAGCTGTCCTGCTCCACGTAGCCGATGTGCGGCGTGCAGATGCAGTTTTCCAGGCGCAGCAGCGCGTGGCCCTGCAGCGGCGGCTCGCTTTCGAACACGTCGATGGCTGCGAGGCCCGGGCGTCCGCGATTGAGCGCGGCGAGCAGGGCATCGGCCTCGACCAGTTCGGCGCGGGAAGTGTTCACGAAGAGCGCCGTCGGCTTCATGCGCGACAGGTCTTCGAGCGTGACGAGGCCGTTGGTTTCCTCGTTGAGCCGCAGGTGCACCGAGAGCACGTCGGCCGCGGCGAAGAACTCGTGGCGGTTCTGCGCGACCTGGAAGCCGTCGGAGCGCGCCTTGGCGCAGCTCGCCTCGCGTCCCCAGATCACCACCTGCATGCCGAAGGCCTGTCCGTAGCGCGCGACCAACTGACCGATGCGGCCATAGCCCCAGATGCAGAGCGTCTTGCCCTTGAGCACCGAGCCGAGGCCGAAATTGGGCGGCATCGACGCCGACTTGAGGCCCGACTGCTGCCACGCCCCGTGCTTGAGGTTGCTGATGTACTGCGGCAGCCGGCGCATGGCCGCCATGATCAGCGCCCAGGTGAGTTCGGCCGGTGCCTGCGGAGAGCCCGTGCCCTCGGCCACCGCCACGCCGCGCTCGGTGCAGGCATTGACGTCGATGTGGCCACCGACGCGCCCGGTCTGCGAAATGAGCTTGAGCTTGGGCAGCTTCTCGATCAGCTGGCGCGAGATGTGGGTGCGCTCGCGAATCAGCACGATCACGTCGGCGTCCTTCAGGCGAACCGACAGTTGCCCGATGCCCTTGACCGTGTTGGTGTAGACCTTGGCCGCGTACGCGTCCAGCTTGGCGGCGCAGCGCAGCTTGCGCACGGCGTCCTGGTAATCGTCGAGGATCACAATGTTCATGGCGTGCCATTGTGCCTCGCAGCATTGGGATGTCGCGCCAGTGAACGTTTGGATACCCACCCCGGGGTGCTTCTGGAGCGGTTCTCCCGGGGAAATGTCTCAGTGCAGACGGGTGGAGCGGGGCACCGAGCGCATGGTTTCCGCCGCTTCGAGCGCGGCCAGCCGGTCGAGCTCCGCGCAGACATCGGCCATGCGGCCCGAGATCACCATGCGGCTGCGGTCCTGGCTTTTTCCGTCGATCACGCGAACCACGCGCAGCGGGCGTGCCGGCGCTGTGGCGGTTGTCGTCGGTGCAGGCGTGCCTGCGGTGCGCGCGGTGCAGGCCGGGCGCACGGCCACGTAGCGCAGTCCGGCGGCGGTGTCGCTGCTGTCCCGGTGACGGGTGCGGCGGGCGGGCATCAGGCGGCTTGCAAGCGATTGCAGCGGCATCCAGAAATCAGCGATGGCGAGGAGGGCGATTCCCATGTGAACTCCAAAAAAGTCTGAGGTTGAACACAGGCAGGATTTCTTGAATCGGCCGCGACAGGGTGATGGCGACTTCGCGCCATACGCCCGCCACCTGTCGAGGCCGGATGGGGTGCTGCTGCAAGCAGGCCGCGAGGCCTACATCAGCATGGTGTTGCGGATGAGGCCGACCGCGAGGCCTTCGATTTCGAAGGGCTCACCGGGCTGCACGATGATGGTCGGGTAGTCGGGGTTCTCGGCGTGCAGCTCGATGACCTGCTTGTTGCGCTTCAGGCGCTTGACGGTGACTTCGTCGCCCAGGCGCGCGACCACGATCTGGCCGTTGCGCGCTTCCTTGGTGGCCTGCACGGCGAGCAGGTCGCCGTCCATGATGCCGGCGTCGCGCATCGACATGCCGCGCACCTTGAGCAGGTAGTCAGGCTGGCGCTGGAAGAGCGTGTTCTCGACGTAGTAGGTCTGGTCGACGTGCTCCTGCGCCAGGATGGGCGAGCCGGCCGCGACGCGACCGATGAGCGGGAGCGCCAGCTGCGCCATGCCGGGCAGCGACAGCGAGAACTGCCCGCCTTCGCGATGCCGCGTTTCGTTGAGCGAACGCAGCGCGTCGCCCTTGAGGCGGATGCCGCGGGAGGTGCCGCTGACAAGTTCGATGACGCCCTTGCGTGCCAGCGCCTGCAGGTGCTCTTCGGCGGCGTTGGCCGACTTGAACCCCAGCTCGTTGGCGATTTCGGCGCGCGTGGGCGGCGCACCGGTGCGCGCGATGGCGCTCTGGATCAAGTCGAGGATCTGCTGCTGGCGGGCGGTAAGCTTCACGGCGAACTGCATATGTGGTTCCTTGCGGCACTGGCTAGATATCCAGTACCTGTATTTTTAACCAGTTTTTGGAAGTTGACAAGTCATGGCCCATTTGCCGTTGCCCGAAGTGCGTCGCGTGGTGGTCCTGGGCACCGGCGGGACCATCGCCGGAAAGGCCTCCAGCAGCGGCGACAACATCGGCTACACCGCCGGGCAGGTGGGCGTGGCGGACCTCCTGGGCGGCATCGATGCGCCCGAGGGCATCGCTTTACTGGCGGAGCAGGTGGCGCAGCTCGACAGCAAGGACATGTCGTTCGACATCTGGCAGAAGCTCGCGCAGCGCTGCGTGCATTGGCTCGCACAGCCCGACGTGGCCGGCGTGGTGATCAGCCATGGCACCGACACGCTCGAGGAAACGGCCTTCTTCCTTCACTCGGTGCTGGCGTCGGCGAAGCCCGTGGTGCTGACCTGCGCGATGCGCCCGGCCACGGCGCTCTCGCCGGACGGTCCGCAGAACGTGCGCGATGCGATCGCGGTCGCGGCGATGGTGGGCGCGCAGGGCGTAGTGGCGGTGTGTGCTGGCACGGTCCACAGCGGGGTGGATGTGCAGAAGGTGCACACGTACCGGCTCGATGCTTTCGCATCTGGAGATGCAGGGCCGATCGGCTATGTGGAAGAGGGCGCGGTGCGGCGCGTGAGAGAGTGGCCGGCTGCGCCGTCATCTCAATCGTCGAAGGCGCTGAGCACGTCCGGGCCTTGGCCTCGGGTCGAGATCGTCATGAGCCATGCCGGTGCGAGCGGCGCGATCGTCGATGCGCTACTGCGGGAGGGCGCGGAGGAACCAGTCCGCGGGCTGGTCATCGCCACCACCGGCAATGGCACCGTGCACCACGCACTGGAAGCCGCGGCGCTCAAGGCACAGGACGCCGGCATCGCGGTGCTGCGCGCGACGCGTTGCACCAGTGGCCGCATCCTGCCGAAGCCCGATGACCGGCTGCGCGATGCAGGCGCGCTCACGCCCGTGAAGGCGCGCATCGCGCTGATGCTGGAACTGCTGGGGAAATAAATAGCCGCCCCGTCGAAGGGCGGCGGGAATCAGCTGCTCAGTGCCGCCAGGGCGCGTTGCGTGATTTCGTCGACCGTGCCGACGCCCTTGATGGCGCGGTACTTCGGCGCGGCGGCCGGATCGGCCTTGGCCCAGGCCGAGTAGTAGTCGACCAGCGGGCGCGTCTGCTGGCTGTACACCTCGAGCCGCTTGCCCACGGTTTCTTCCTTGTCGTCCTCGCGCTGGATCAGGTCTTCACCGGTCACGTCGTCCTTACCTTCGGTCTTGGGCGGGTTGAACTTGACGTGATACGTGCGGCCCGATGCCGGGTGCGAGCGGCGGCCGCTCATGCGTTCGATGATGTCGCCGAAGGGCACGTCGATCTCGAGCACGTAGTCGAGCTTGACGCCCGCGGCCTTCATGGCATCGGCCTGCGGAATGGTGCGCGGGAAACCGTCGAACAGAAAACCACCGGCGCAGTCGGGCTGGGCGATGCGCTCTTTCACGAGGTTGATGATCAGGTCGTCGCTCACCAGCGCGCCCGCGTCCATGACGGCCTTGGCCTGCAGTCCGAGCGGCGTGCCGGCCTTGACGGCGGCGCGCAGCATGTCGCCGGTCGAGATTTGGGGGATGCCGTATTTCTGGCAGATGAAGGCCGCTTGCGTGCCTTTGCCCGCCCCGGGCGCGCCCAGCAAAATTAGTCTCATGGTGTCCTCGGACGGTTCTTAGATTTTGTGTCACGCCCAGCGTCGGCCCGAGGGCTGGGCAAGGCGGATTTCACGTCGAGGATAGCATGCGCCTCCGTAGGGAATTCCCTCCGTGGCGCACGTCTTAAGGGGCTGGCCTGGAGGCAAAGACGGCACGTACGCGCGCCAGATCCTCGGGGGTGTCGATGCCCGGCCCGGGCGCGACATGGCTCACGTGCACCGCGATGCGATGCCCATGCCAGAGCGCGCGCAATTGCTCGAGTGCCTCGGTCGCTTCGACCGGCGCCGGCGGCAGCGACGGAAATTTCCGCACGAAACCCGCGCGGTAGCCGTAGATGCCGATGTGGCGCAGCGGCGCGGGCGTGGGCAGCACGGTCGGCGCCGCGCCGTTGGCAGAGCCATCGCGCCACCAGGGAATCGGCGCGCGGCTGAAGTAGAGCGCGTTGCCCTGCGCGTCGAGGACCGCCTTCACCACGTTCGGGTTCATGAAATCGCCCAGCGAGTCGATCTCGTGGGCCGCTGTGCTCATCGCCGCTTCGGGATGCAGGGCCAGCGCTGCGGCCACGGCATCGATCAGATCGGGGTCGATCAGCGGCTCGTCGCCCTGCACGTTGACGACGATTTCGTCGCCATCGAGGCCCAGTTGCTCGCACGCTTCGGCCAGCCGGTCGGTGCCGCTCGGGTGGTCTTGGCGCGTGAGGATGGCCTCGACGCCGTGCACCTTGCAGGCCGTAACGATGGAGGCATCGTCACCGGCCACGACCACGCGCGATGCGCTGGACTGGCCGGCCCGCTGCGCCACGCGCACGACCATCGGCAGGCCCGCGATATCGGCCAGGGGTTTGTTGGGCAGCCGCGTGGAGGCCAGTCGTGCCGGCACCAGGACGGTGAAGCGCACGGGGCCGGTCACAGACCCAGCTCTTCGTCGGACAGCGTGCGCGCCTCGTTCTCGAGCAGCACCGGGATGCCGTCGCGCACCGGGTAGGCCAGGCGTGCGCTGCGGGAGCACAGCTCCTGCTTCTCGGCGTTCCAGGTGAGGGGGCCCTTGGTCACGGGGCAGACGAGCAGTTCAAGCAGCTTGGTATCCATCGGTCGATGATAGCTTTGCGTCGAGCGCGGCGAAGAATTCCGGGGCAGGTTCGAAGTGCAGCGGAACGGCCAGTGCGTCCGGCGTCTTGCGCCACAGCTTGACTGCATCTTTCTCGGTGCAGAGCAGGGTGTATTCATTGCCGGGGGGGCGCTGCCACGCGTCGAAGTCGTGGTGATCGGGCAATGCGATGGTCTCGGCGAGCGTGAGGCCGCGCGCACGCAGCATCTCGAAGAATCCTTCGGGTCGCGCGATGGCCGCCAGTGCGATCAGCGGCGTGCCTGCCAGGGTCTCCAGGGGAACGCGCTTTCCGTCGCTTGCGACCGCATCCTGGGCGAGGCTGCGGGTGGCGGTGTAGCCGCCAGCAAGTGCGGGCCGCTCGCCGCTGTGGAGCACCAGGTCGCAACGACGTGGCCAGGGCTCGCGGAGCAGGCCCGCAGGCAGCAGCCAGCCGTTGCCGATGCCGCGATCGTCGAACACGCAGATCTCGATGTCGCGTGCCAGCGCCAGGTGCTGCAGGCCGTCGTCGCTCACGATCACCTGCGTGGCCGGATGCCGGGTCAACAGCGCGCGCGCGGCCTCGATGCGTTGTCGCGCAACGAAAACCGGGGCGCCCGTGGCGTGGCGAATCAGCGCTGGCTCGTCGCCGACATCATGGGGATCGCTGCCTTCGAGCACCTCGCGGCAATCGTCGGTGCGCCGGCCATAGCCGCGCGACACCACGCCGACCTGCAGGCCGCGGGCCTGCAGATGCCGGACGATGGCCATCACGACAGGTGTCTTGCCCGCACCGCCCGCAATCACGTTGCCGACGACGATCACCGGAACGGGCACGCGTTCGGTGCGAAGCCACCCCAGGCGATAGAGGCAGCCGCGCAGCGCGAAGAGCGCGCCGTAGACGAGCGACAGCGGCCACAGCAGGCACGCCAGCAGGCCGCGGTGCAGCCAGGCGTCCTGCAGCCGCCAGGCCGATGCACGCGATTCGCTGGATGCGCCCGTGCTGCTGCGGCCCTCGGATGGCACTCAATGCCCGGCTTGCGCCGTCGACTGGGCGGCGAAGGTGATCTGCATCAGGCCGGCGCGGCGCGCGGCTTCCATCACCGTGACGACGGCCTGGTGCGGGCTGCTCGCATCGGCGCTGATGATCACCACGCTGTCCTTGCCGCCCGTCGCCGCGGCGCCGAGTGCGGCAGCCACGGTGTTCACGTTGCGGTCCGCCACCGCGGCCTTGTTGACCGTGTAGCGGCCGTCGGCGGAGACAGTGACGATCACTTCCTTCGGATAGTCGCGCTGCGCGTCCACGTCCGCCGTCGGCAGCCGCAACTGCATTTCGGTGAACTTGCTGTAGGTGGTCGACAGCATCAGGAAGATCAGGACGACCAGCAGCACGTCGATGAACGGGATCAGGTTGATCTCCGGCTCGTCGCGCGCGCCGTGGCGAAACTGCATGCGCGCTCGGCTCATTTGCGCAGCGCGTTCAGGTGGCGCGCGAACCGCTCACCCGAGAGTTCGAGGTTCAGCAGGTATTCGTCGACGCGGCTGCGGAAATAGCGCCAGAAGATCAGCGTCGGAATCGCCACGATCAGCCCGAACGCCGTGTTGTACAGCGCGATCGAGATGCCGTGCGCCAACTGCGCCGGGTTGCCCGAGCCGACAGCGCCGCTTCCGGGCGATTGCGAACCGAAGATCTCGATCATGCCGATCACCGTGCCCAGAAGGCCCAGCAGCGGCGCGGCCGAAGCGATGGTGGCCAGTGCCGGCAGGTAGCGCTCCAGCTTGTGCGCGATGGTGCGGCCCGAGGCCTCCATGGCGGCGCGAAGGTCGTCCTCGGTGCAGCGCGGGTTGGCGTTGAGCGCCCGCAGGCCCGCGGCAAGCACCTGGCCGAGCATCGAGTTGCGTTCGAGTTTGGTCACGATGTCCGGTCCGGGAATGGACCCGCGTGAGACGGTGATGGTTTCGTCGAGCAATTTCGGCGGCAATACTTTCACGGTCTTCAGACTCGTGAAACGTTCTATAACCAGCGCGAGCGCAATAACCGAACAAGCGAGCAGCGGCCAGATCGGCCAACCCGCAGCAACAATGATGGAAAACAAGAAAATCCTCCGGCCCGTAGACTGCAAATGCGCGGCGATTATCCACCGAGCCCACCATCGGTATGTGGCTTGTTTGCGTGTCGGCAAGGACGCACAGATTCTGTGGATAACTTTGTGATTAACCTGCTTCGCAACGCGCCCGAACCCGCACGGGTGGGCCTTTCCGCTAGATCGATTGAATTTTGAGCAGTACTTTTTTGAATGAAATCAACCACTTGCACGGGAAACCGTGCGCCTGCCCTGCATGGGGGACTTCAGGCAGGGGACATCGGGTCTGTTGTGGAAGAGTGGCTTTCGGCCACTCGCACGCTTTGTGAACTTGCGTGAAACGAATTCCGCGCCCGGGCCGCGCATCTGGGCGGTCGGCGCGTTGTGCCGGGCGGTGGCCGACATGCTCGATGCCCGCTTCAATCCGGTGGCCGTGCGCGGCGAGATCTCGGGTTTTTCGCGCGCGTCGAGCGGACATTGTTACTTCTCGCTCAAGGACGAGTCCGGCCAGTTGCGCTGCGCCATGTTCCGCCGTGCCGCCGGGCTGCTCGATTTTTCGCCCCGCGATGGCGACCAGGTGGAGGTGCGCGGACGTCTTGCGGTCTACGAGCCGCGCGGCGACCTGCAACTGGTCGTCGAAAGCCTGAGGCGCGCGGGGCAGGGCGCGCTGTTCGAACAATTCCTGCAACGCAAGGCGCGCCTCGAAGCCGAAGGCCTGTTCGACCCGGCGCGCAAGCGTGCGCTGCCCACCATGCCGCGCACGGTCGGTGTCGTCACTTCGCTCGGGGCGGCGGCGCTGCACGACGTTGTCACGGCCTTGCGGCGGCGCGTGCCGCACATCCCCGTCGTGCTGGCCCCGGCGGCGGTGCAGGGCGCGAATGCGCCCGCCGAGCTGGTCCGCGCGCTGCAATCGCTCTATGCGCTGGAGCCGGCGGTCGATGTGATCCTGCTGGTGCGCGGCGGTGGTTCGATCGAAGACCTGTGGGCCTTCAACGACGAGACCCTGGCGCGGACCATCGTGCAGAGCCCGGTGCCGGTGGTGAGCGGTGTCGGACACGAAACCGACTTCACCATCGCCGATTTCTGCGCCGACCTGCGTGCGCCCACGCCGACGGCGGCGGCCGAGCTCGTCAGCGCGCCGCGCGACCTGTGGCTCGGCGCGCTCGACCTGCTCGACGAGCGGCTCGGCGATGCGCTGGGCGCACGCCTCGACGTGTTGGGACAGCGGCTCGATCAAGCGGCGGGGCGTCTGGGCCGTCCGTCGAACCTGGTGGCCCGCCAGCAGCTTCGCCTGGCGCACCATGCGCAGCGTTTGCACTTTGCGGTGCTGTCGCGACGGGAGCGCCTCGCGCAGGTGCCGCGGTCGATCGCCGCGGATCTTCCTGCGAAATTCGATCGCGCACTCGTGCAGCGGCGCGAACGCCTGGAGCGCGTGGCGCTGCGTTTGCGGCTGCTTGATCCGGCGCTGGTCCTGCAGCGCGGCTACGCATGGCTCACCGATGGCTCGGGCCGCGCGGTCGTCAGCGCAAAGAAGCTGCATGCTGGCGATGCTGTCGTCGCGCGGCTCGCGGATGGCGAAGTCGACCTGACTGTGACGCATGGAAGGAGCAACGACGGGAACACGTCCGACGCGCCTCCAAAAATTAGTTCCTAGAATCCTTTATTCCCCACAACCAACCCACGAGAAAAAACCATGGAACATGTGCTCCCACCCCTGCCGTACGCCCTTGACGCACTGGCACCCGAGTATTCGAAGGAAACCCTCGAGTACCACTACGGCAAGCATCACAACGCCTACGTGGTGAACCTCAACAACCTGCAAAAGGGCACCGAGTTCGAATCGATGACCCTCGAAGAGATCATCAAGAAGGCCAGCGGCGGCATCTACAACAACGCCGCTCAGATCTGGAACCACACCTTCTTCTGGAACTGCATGAAGCCGCAGGGCGGCGGTGCTCCCACCGGCGCACTGGCCAAGGCCATCGATGCGAAGTGGGGCAGCTACGACGCGTTCAAGGAAGCGTTCGTGAAGTCGGCCGTCGGCAACTTCGGCTCGGGCTGGACGTGGCTCGTGAAGAAGGCCGATGGTTCGGTGGACATCGTGAACACCGGCGCCGCCGGCACGCCGCTGACCACCGCGGACACGGCGCTGTTGACCGTCGACGTCTGGGAACACGCCTACTACATCGACTACCGCAACCTGCGCCCGAAGTTCGTCGAGACCTTCCTGGCCAAGCTCGCGAACTGGGACTTCGCCGCGAAGAACTTCGGCTGAGCCACGTTCGCGCATGAAAAAGCCGACCCTCGGGTCGGCTTTTTTTTGTGGGCTACATGTCGGCTACAGCCAGCAGAAACTCAACGCTTGGCGGCTGAGAACAGTTCGCCGCCGAGCTTGGCGCCTTTCTTGATGTTCTTCTTGGCAAACCAGCCTTGATTCATCTCGAGCACGTAGCGCACCGGCTCTTCGGAGCAATGCGAGTTTTCGGTGAGCGGCTGCATGTCGACCAAATTGACGATGCGGCCGTCGTCGGCCACGAAGGCAGCGGTCAAGGGCAGCAAGGTGTTGCGCATCCAGAAGCACTGGGTGGCGGGCTGCTCGAACACGAAGATCATGCCCTCGGCCTGCGGCATGGTCTTGCGGAACATGAGGCCGATTTCCCGCTGCTGGGGCGTCTGGGCGATCTGGGTGTCGATCTTGTACAGGCCGACCGACAGCTGCGTGCGCGCGAGGTCGGTCTGGGGTTGCTGCTGTTGGGCATGCGCCGGCATCACGAAGGAGGCGGACAGCAGGAGCAGGGCGGCTAAACGCTGAAACATCGGATAACTCTTTCAGGGCGAGGGCCGCAAAGGCCCCGACCCGTGACCAATAAAAATGCCCGCTGATGCGGGCATTGCCGGGTGAGCTTGAAAGCTTACACCTTCTTGGCGGCGGCCGTGTGGGCCTTCGCGACGTGGCGAACCTTGTGCTTCTTGACAGCGTGCTTGGCCTTGGCCTTCTGGGCAGCAGGTGCGGCCGGCGTGGCAGCTGCAGGTTCAGCGGTTTGCGCAAATGCACCGGCAGCGAAGAGACCGGCGACCAGGGCTGCGAGCAGCTTGTTCATGAGAAATCCTTTGATATCGTTGATTTGGATCACCTCCCTGTGGAAGGTCCACATTCAACGGAGCCCATCGCACGCGGTTGACAGCGCTTGGGCGGCGCCGGGCGAAAAAAAGCGCTCCGAGGAGCGCTTTTTTCAGGGGATGCCCAATTACTTGGGCGTGCCGCCTTGGGTCGACTTGCGCTTGACGCTGCCATCCTTGTTGCGACGACGTTGGTCGCGCGTTTCGGCGCGCTTTTCGCCGGAGGCTGCAGCCTTGTCGGTGCCCACGGCGCCGCCTTCGGGCGTCTTGGCGATG
This sequence comes from Variovorax sp. AC194, assembly GCF_979257995.1. NCBI lineage: Bacteria > Pseudomonadati > Pseudomonadota > Betaproteobacteria > Burkholderiales > Comamonadaceae > Variovorax > Variovorax sp. AC194. Next base: position 3,455,353 of record NZ_OZ409823.1, read on the forward strand.
TCGCCAGCAGGAGCTGCCACTTGACCAGCGGGCTTGGCATCCTTCTTGGCTTCAGCACGTGTTTGCGACTTGCTGTTGGTTGCGTTCCCTTGTTCGGGCGTGGTGCCGGCCGGGTTTTGGGCATAGGCGCCAGCTGCGAACAGACCAGCGATCATGACTGCGAGAATTTTGCTCATTGAAGATTCCTCTATCGAGAATTGGTTGGAAACGCCTCCCGGCGAGCAGAAGGTCAGCCACTAACGAGCCCATTGGCCCCATGGTTGACAAACGCCAGCTGATGGGCAGCGTCTAAAATGTACAGCGATTTGTTAGCCGGTTGTACAGCGAAACCCCCGCGCTGTCTGAATTCGCTGACACTCGTCAAAATTACATCACTCCCGGAGCCTTCGCCCTCATGCCCAGCTATCAGCACATCAAAGTCCCGGCCGAAGGCCAGAAGATCACGGTCAATGCCGACAGCTCGCTGAATGTGCCCGATCAACCGATCATCCCTTTCATCGAAGGCGACGGGACGGGGCTGGACATCACGCCGGTGATGCTCAGGGTGGTGGATGCCGCGGTGGCCAAGGCCTACGGCGGCAAGAAGAAGATCCACTGGATGGAGGTCTATGCCGGCGAAAAATCGACCAAGGTGTACGGCCCCGACGTCTGGCTCCCCGAGGAAACCCTGCACGCCGTGCGCGACTACGTGGTCTCCATCAAGGGCCCGCTCACCACGCCCGTCGGCGGCGGCATCCGCTCGCTGAACGTTGCGCTGCGCCAGGAGCTCGACCTCTACGTGTGCCTGCGCCCCATCCAGTATTTCGAAGGCGTGCCCAGCCCTGTGCGCGAGCCGCACAAGACCAACATGGTCATCTTCCGCGAGAACTCGGAAGACATCTACGCCGGCATCGAATTCGAAGCAGAAAGCGACAAGGCCAAGAAGCTCATCAAGTTCCTGCAGGACGAACTCGGCGTCAAGAAGATCCGCTTCCCCAACACCTCCGGCATCGGCGTGAAGCCCGTGTCGATCGAGGGCACCGAGCGCCTCGTGCGCAAGGCTTTCCAGTACGCCATCGACAACGACAAGCCCAGTGTGACGATCGTGCACAAGGGCAACATCATGAAGTTCACCGAAGGCGGCTTCCGTGATTGGGCGTATGCCCTGGCCGCCAAGGAATTCGGCGCCGAGCTGGTCGACGGCGGCCCGTGGATGAAGTTCAAGAACCCGAGAACGGGCAAGGAAATCACCGTCAAGGACAGCATCGCCGACGCGTTCCTGCAGCAGATCCTGCTGCGCCCCGCCGAGTACAGCGTGATCGCCACGCTCAACCTCAACGGCGACTACGTGTCCGACGCGCTGGCCGCGCAGGTCGGCGGCATCGGCATCGCCCCGGGCGCGAACCTGAGCGACACCGTCGCGATGTTCGAAGCCACGCACGGCACGGCGCCCAAGTACGCCGGCAAGGACTACGTGAACCCCGGCTCCGAAATCCTCTCGGCCGAAATGATGCTGCGCCACATGGGCTGGACCGAAGCGGCCGACCTGATCATCAGCGCGATGAAAAAATCGATTGCCAGCAAGCGCGTGACCTATGACTTCGCGCGCCTGATGGAAGGTGCGACGCAGGTGAGCTGCTCGGGCTTCGGGCAGGTCATGATCGAGCATATGTAATCAATTCATTGAGCGCTCGGCGTCTTGTGACGTCGCCGCATCGAGCCTTTGAATTTCCAAAAGGAATTCAAAGGCTTTTTTCTTGTCTGCACGCTCTCCATTCGAATAGAAATTACTACTTTCAAGCTTTCCAATCGCGCAGACCCGGAGAAATTTCACGGACGAATTACCTGTTTTTGGGATTTAACTATTGGTAGAAACTGTGCACCGCACAGACCTGCACGAGCACCCAGAATCGCGCCTATTCGAGAAAGTATAGGGAGCGCGAAATGGGCAGGAAAAAAGCAAATACCGGCGCTTTGCCGAGCGGCGCAGTGCGTGAAGCAGCCGGGCAATTGTCTTGGTCGGCGAAGCGGTAGATCGCCATGGCGATTTCTCGACGAGCGCTGTTCGGCAAGCTCAATCTCACCCTGTTTCGCGGTATTGAATCCGCGACAGCCTTTGCCAAGCTGAGAGGAAATCCGTACGTCGAATTGACGCATTGGATTCATCAACTCTGGCAACTCAATGACGGCGATCTGCAGCGTGTCTGCCGTCACTACCAGGTCGACGCACAAGCCGTCGAAACAGACCTGAGGTCGGCCCTGTCGGAGCTGCCTTCCGGCGCCACGTCATTGAGCGATTTTTCCCATCACGTCGAAGCCGCCGTCGAGCGTGCGTGGGTGTTGTCCAGTCTCGAGTTCGGTGGCCGCTGCGTGCGCGGCGCCTGGCTGCTTGCGGCGCTGGTGCAAACGCCCGAACTGCGCCGCGTGCTCCTCGGCATATCTCCGGCATTCCGAAAAATTCCCGCGGAGCAATTGACGGATGTTCTCGCTGCCCTCATTGCAGGCTCCCCGGAAGATGGCGAAGGGCCGCACGACGGCTCGGCCTTGTCGCCCGCAATGCCTGGAGAAGCGAGCGGCGCGATCGCCGCATCGCCGGAAGGCAAATCGGCCTTGGCCCGGTACTGCGCCGACCTGACGGAACGCGCACGCGGTGGACAGATCGACCCTGTGATCGGCCGCGAACACGAGATCCGCACGATGGTCGACATCCTGCTTCGTCGGCGGCAGAACAACCCTCTGCTCACGGGAGAAGCTGGCGTGGGCAAGACGGCCGTGGTCGAGGGCCTTGCGCTCGCCATCGCCAGCGGCGAGGTTCCGCCATCGCTGAGCGATGCCCGCCTGCTCAGCCTCGATGTAGGCGCGCTGCTCGCCGGCGCCAGCATGCGGGGAGAGTTCGAGTCGCGCCTGAAATCGCTGCTCGAGGAGGCGAGCACGTCGAGCCAACCGGTCATCCTCTTCATCGACGAGGTGCACACCTTGATCGGCGCGGGCGGACAGGCAGGCACCGGGGACGCGGCCAACCTGCTCAAGCCCGCGCTCGCGCGCGGCACCTTGCGCACCGTGGGCGCCACCACGTGGAGCGAATACAAACGCCACATCGAAAAGGACCCCGCGTTGACCCGGCGCTTCCAGGTGCTGCAGGTGGCCGAGCCCGAAGAGGCCTCCGCCATCGAGATGGTGCGTGGCCTGGTCGCCACCTTTGCCGCGCATCACGGCGTCACCGTGCTGGACGAGGCCGTGCGGGCCGCGGTCACGCTGTCCCATCGCTACATCCCGTCGCGCCAGCTGCCGGACAAGGCGATCAGCCTGCTCGACACGGCCTGCGCACGCGTCGCCATGTCGCTGCACACGCCGCCCGCCGTGGTCGATCAATTGCGGCAGCGAATTGCGGCGCTGGATGTGGAACTCGAACTGCTGATTGGAGAGGGCGCCATCTCGCAAGGCAGCGAGAAGCGGCTGGAGCGCGTCGAAGCCGCGCATTCCCGGCTCGGGACCGCCGAACTTGAACTCTCGGCACATGAAGCCAGGTGGCAGGAAGAGCTGGCAATGGTCCAGCAGATTCAAGCGCTGAGAACAAGGAAGAGGGAGGAGGGAGAGAGAAGCGCCGAGGGCGAATGGCCCTCGGCGCAATTGCAGGCCCTCGAAGAAGAACTCCTGTCGCGTCAGCAGGACATGCCGCTGGTCTTTCCTCAGGTCGATGAGTCGGTGGTCGCGGCCATCGTCGCCGACTGGACGGGAATTCCCGTGGGGCGCATGGTGCAGGACGAAGTCGCCGCGGTCTTCAGGCTCGAATCCACGCTCGATGAACGAGTCATCGGTCAAGGCCATGCACTCGCGGCCATTGCCGAACGTATTCGTACGTCGCGAGCGCGGCTCACCGATCCCGACAAGCCGGTGGGTGTCTTCCTCTTGGTCGGTCCCTCGGGCGTCGGCAAGACCGAGACCGCGCTGGCGTTGGCGGAAGCGATGTATGGCGGCGAGCAGAACCTCATCACCATCAACATGAGCGAGTTTCAGGAGCCGCACACCGTCTCTGGCCTGAAGGGTTCGCCGCCGGGTTACGTGGGCTATGGGGAAGGCGGCGTTCTCACGGAGGCCGTGCGGCGCAAACCCTACAGCGTGATCCTGCTCGACGAGGTGGAGAAGGCGCACCCGGATGTGCACGAACTTTTCTACCAGGTGTTCGACAAGGGCTGGATGGAAGACGGCGAAGGTCGCCACATCGACTTCAGGAACACCACCATCCTGCTGACGAGCAACACCGGCGCCGAGCTCATCCAGAGCATGTGCGAAGACCTTTCGCCGCCGCCCGGCATCGACGCCTTGCGCGAAGCCCTGCAGCCCGCGCTTCGCCAGGTGTTTCCGGCCGCGTTCCTGGGGCGCCTGTCCGTCGTGCCCTACATCCCGTTGGGCGAGCGGGCCCTGGGCCGCGTCGTCTCGCTGCACCTGGACCGCGTGGTCCAGCGCATGAAAAAGCAGCATGGCATCGAACTGGGTTACGCACCCTCTCTGGTGGCCGAAATCATCGAGCGGTGCGGCACCCACGAAACCGGCGTTCGCCGCCTGATCGGGTTCATCGAGCAGCACCTGCTGCCCGTTCTGTCGCGGCAATGGCTCACCGCCTTGCAGGAAAGGCGAACGATCACCCGGATGTCCGTCGACGCCAAGCCGCGCGACACGACGGGCTCTCACTTGCAAGGAGGAGATGTCGTCATCTGCCACACCGAGTACGCCTGATCCTTCAAGCCGCCGCATTCATCCGGCGCCCTCACTTCAGTTTTTCATCAGGGAGTTTTCATGACAAACAACAACAGCAGCCAGAAGTTCATCGCCCGCAACAGGGCGCCACGCGTGCAGATTGAATACGACGTGGAAATCTACGGCTCGGAGAAAAAGATCGAGCTGCCTTTCGTCATGGGTGTCTTGGCCGATCTGTCCGGCAAGCCCGTGCAAGCATTGCCGCCGGTGGTCGAGCGCAAGTTCCTCGATATCGACATCGACAACTTCGATGAACGCATGAAGGCGATCCAGCCGCGCGTGGCCTTCGCCGTGCCCAACACGCTGTCGGGCCAGGGCCAGCTCATGGTCGACATCACCTTCGAGAGCATCGAGGACTTCTCGCCGGCGGCCGTGGCCCGCAAGGTCGAACCGCTCAGTCGCCTGCTCGAGGCGCGCACCCAGCTCGCCAACCTGCAGACCTACATGGATGGCAAGGCCGGTGCCGAGGGCCTCGTCAACAAGCTGCTGCAAGACCCGACGCTCATGAAGTCCCTTGCGCAGGCGCCCAAGCCGCGTGCGGCAACCCCCAACGATGCATCGACTGCCGAATCGGCAACCTGAACCTGCCCCAAGGAGCCTCCTATGAACATCGCAAGCGACAACGTTCTCGACGCGCCCGTGGCGGCGCAGTACACCAACCCCTCCGACTTCGCGTCCCTGCTGGACAAGGAGTTCAAGCCCAAGACCGACGAGGCCCGCGACGCCGTCGAAGCGGCCGTGCGCACGCTGGCCGAACAGGCGCTCGTCAATGCCGCGACCATGACCGACGATGCCTACAGCAGCATCGAAGCCATCATTGCGGAGATCGACCGCAAGCTCTCGGAGCAGATCAACCTCGTGCTGCACAAGGACGAGTTCCAGAAGGTCGAGTCGGCCTGGCGCGGCATGCACCACCTGGTCTACAACACGGAGACGGACGAGAAGCTCAAGATCCGCTTCATGGATGTGTCCAAGGACGAGGTGCGCCGCACGCTTCGCCGCCACAAGGGCATTGCCTGGGACCAGAGCCCGATCTTCAAGCGCATCTACGAGGAGGAATACGGCCAGCTTGGCGGCGAGCCGTACGGCTGTCTCGTGGCGGACTACTACTTCGACCACACGCCCCCCGATGTCGAACTGCTGGGCGCCATCGCCAAGATCTCGGCTGCCTCGCATGCGCCGTTCATCGCGGGCTCGGCCCCGTCGCTGCTCGGCATGGAGTCGTGGCAGGAACTCGCGAACCCTCGCGACCTCGCGAAGATCACCTCGAACCTGGAGCATGCGCCCTGGAATTCGCTGCGCAGCACCGAGGACTCGCGCTACGTCGGCCTCGCGATGCCGCGCTTCCTCGCGCGCCTGCCCTATGGCGCAAAGACCAATCCGGTCGACGAGTTCGATTTCGAAGAAGAAACCGAAGGCGCGGACCACAGGAACTACGTCTGGAGCAACGCGGCCTACGCGATGGCCGTCAACATCAACCGCAGCTTCAAGCTCTACGGCTGGTGCACGATGATCCGCGGCGTGGAGTCGGGCGGCACGGTGGAGAACCTGCCGTGCCATACCTTCCCGACCGACGACGGCGGTTTCGACATGAAGTGCCCGACCGAGATCGCCATCTCCGACCGCCGGGAGGCCGAACTCGCCAAGGCGGGCTTGATTCCCCTCGTGCATCGCAAGAACACCGACCACGCCGCGTTCATCGGCGCGCAATCGGTCCAGAAGCCGCAGGAGTACATGGACCCCGACGCGACGGCCAATGCCAACCTGTCGGCGCGGTTGCCGTACCTGTTCGCCAGCACCCGCTTTGCGCATTACCTCAAGTGCATCGTGCGCGACAAGATCGGCTCCTTCAAGGAGCGCGAGGACATGCAGCGCTGGCTCAACGAATGGATCATGCATTACGTCGATGCCGACCCCGCCAACTCATCGCAGGAGACCAAGGCCCGCAGGCCGCTCGCAGCCGCCGAGGTGGTGGTGGAAGACATCGAGGGCAACCCCGGCTACTACGGCGCGAAGTTCTTCCTGCGCCCGCATTTCCAGCTCGAAGGGCTGACCGTTTCGCTGCGCCTCGTCGCGAAATTGCCCTCTCTCAAGGACGCGGCCTGACCGGCATCGCTTCCAACGTTTTTCGAATCGTTCGATGAAGTGGCGCGCAGACGCCACCCGCAAAGCCGCTCGAAGCGCCGAAAGAGCGCTCGGGCATCTGTCAAACATTGAAAAAACCAAGCTCAGGGAGTTTTTATGGCACAAGATATTTTTCTGAAGATCAACGGCATCGAAGGTGAATCCCAGGATTCCGATCACAAGAACGAGATCGAGGTACTGGCCTTCAACTGGAAAGCCTTCCAGGAATCGACCATGCACGCCGGTTCGGGCGGTGGTGCCGGCAAGGCCACGGTCGAGGACCTGGAGTTCGAGCATTACGTCGATCGCTCGAGTCCCAACCTGATGAAGTACTGCCTCACCGGCAAGCACGTCCAGGAAGCGAAGCTCACCATCCGCAAGGCCGGCGGCAACCCGCTGGAGTACCTGAAGTTCACGTTCTCCGACGTGATCATCACCACGATCCATCCGTTCGGTTCGAACTCCGACGAGATGCGCGTCAAGGAGCGCGTTCGCCTGTCGTTCTCCAAGATCAAGCAGGAGTACTCGGTGCAGAACGCGCAGGGCGGCAGCGGCGGCGCGGTCACCGCCGGCTACGACATCAAGGGCAACAAGGAGTCCTGACAGCCAAGGCCAGGCCCTGAACCGATTCAGGGCCTTTCGACTTCGGACGGCGCGGTGCACGAAAGTGCGGCGCGCTGCCTGCGGTCGATCCTTTCGACCGGTTGCATCACCCCTTTTTTCTCATGCTCTTCAACCTGCCTTGTGCCCGGCGAATCGCTTCGCGGCGATGGCTGCCCGTGGTGCTTACGCCGCTGGTTCTCGCGCTTTCGCTGGTCGCCGCCGTGTCTTCGCATGCCCAGTTCTCCGATCCCAGGGAGCAGACCCGGCTCGACATCACGATCACCGCAGAGGCCGGCGTCAACCCCGATGACAAGGGCAGGGCGGCGCCCATCCTGGTACGCCTCTATGAGCTCAAGTCGGAGGGCACCTTCGAATCCGCCGACTACTTTTCTCTCTCCGGCAACGACAAGGCCGTGATCGGCAGCGACCTGCTCGTGCGGGACGAATTCATCCTGCGGCCCGGCGAGGTCAAGACCATCCGCCGCAAGTCGCACCCCGACCTCGGCGCCATCGGCATCGTCGCGGGCTATCGCGACCTCGCGCAAGCCGATTGGCGCGTGGTGCAGAAGATCGACCCCGCACCGGAAGTCGCCTGGTATCGCTCGGTCCTGCCGGCCAACAAGGTCAAGTTGCAGATCGCCCTTCAAGCCAAGGGCATCCAGCTCATTCCCCTCAAGTAAGCCCACGGCTTGCAAGCACAACGATCGATCTCATGAGTTGGTACAACAAAGTCGCCTGGAGCGAAGGGCTCTTCCTGCGCCCGCAGCTGTTTCAGCAGCAGGAGCGCTACCTCGAACACCTCGCGCACAAGCGCACGGCATCGCTCAGTCCGTTCTACTGGGGCTTCAATCACTACAGCATCGACGCGGAGTCGTTGTCCCTCGGCAAGCTCGTGCTCGCCAGCGCCGCCGGCATTTTTTCGGACGGCACGCCGTTCGATGCGCCGGCCCAGACGCTCCCGCCCGCACCGCTCACCATCCTTCCGGAGCATCTGGAGCAGGTCATCCATCTGGCCGTGCCCATCCGCACGCCCAACGGCGAGGAAACCACGTTCGACGATGTGCTGGCATCCGCTGCGTCGCTCGCGCGCTTCTCGGTTTTCGACATCGAGTTGCGCGACGCGAACTCCATCGGCCAGGGCCCGAAGACGGTGCAACTCTCCCGCCTGCGCTTGCGCCTGCTGCCGCAACGTGAACTCACGGATGCATGGATCGGCCTTCCGCTCGCCAAGGTGACCGTGCTGCGTTCCGACGGGAGCATCGCGATCGATCCCCACCTGATACCGCCCGTTGCCGGCTACGGCGCGAGCCCGCTGCTGACCGATTGGGTGACGAATTTGCACGGCCTGTGCCGGCTTCGCGCGCAGTCTCTCGCGGCGCGACTCAGCGGCAACGATGGCAAGTCGAGCGAGGCGGCCGAGGTGTCCGACTTCCTGCTGCTGCAGATCCTCAATCGCTACGAGCCCTTGTTCGAGCACTGGCTGCGTGTGCGGGAGACTTCGCCGGAGGTTCTCTACACCGCGCTGTGCACGCTCAGCGGGGAGCTTGCGACGTTCGTGCGCGCGAGCACGCGCCGCCCCGCCGCGCACCCGGCCTACCAGCACATCGATCCGTGTCTCTCGTTCAGGGAACTGATGGGCGACGTGCAGGCGCTGCTCAACGACGTGCTGGTGCGCAGCGCGCAGAGCATTCCCCTGGCCAATCGCGCCAACGGCGTGCGTGTGGCGAGCGTCGAGCCGTCCGAACTGCAAGGTTTCTCCAGCCTCGTGTTCGCCGTGGCTGCCCATACGCCGCCCGATCAACTGGCCAGCCAGTTTCCGGCGCGCTGCAAGGTCGGGCCGAGCGACCGGCTCGCCGAACTCATCCGTTCGCACCTGCCGGGCATTCCATTGCAGACGCTGCCGGTGCCACCGCGCCAGATTCCTTTCAACGCAGGGTTTGTCTATTTCCAGATCGACTCGCGCGGGCCGCTCTGGGAGCACATGGTCAAGCACGGCGGGCTCGCGCTGCACGTGGCGGGTGAGTTCCCCGGTCTGCGCATGGAGCTGTGGGGCGTGCGCGAAAAATGACACCAATCCTTGACGACACCATGCGCGATCAGGAAACGCCCAACGGCGTCCCGGGCGACGCCGATCCGGTCGACGGCTCGTGGCCGGATGATCAGCCAGGGGAGGTGCATCTCGCTCCGGAATCGCCGATGCAGGCGCGTCTCGCTGCAGTGGCTGCCGCTCGGAATCCCCTGCTCGAAGCAGCCCAGCCTCTGCTGCGCGCATTGGCGGACATGCCCGCGATGCTCGGCACCGAAGGCGTCACGGTCCTTCATCGGCTGCTGGAGCGCGAGGTCGCGATTTTCCAGTCGCTGTGCAGCAGCGCGCAGATCCGGCACGAGCATGTCGTGGCCGCGAGCTATTCGTTGTGCACAGCGCTCGACGAGTCGGCCAACAGCACCGAATGGGGCGGCGGCAAGAACGGCGAAGCCGGCATCTGGGCCGGGCAGCAACTGGCCGCGAAGTTTCACGGCGACACCAAGGGCGGCGACAAGTTCTTCCTGCTGGTGGGACGCCTGGCGGCCAGCCCGCAGGAACACGTCGATCTGCTCGAGCTGATGTACCAGGTGCTCGGGCTCGGGTTCGAGGGGCGCTTCAGCACCGCGGCCAACGGACGTCGGCAGCTCGAGACGGTTCGCCATCGGCTGTTCACGCTGCTCGGGACCGCGCGCGGCGATGTGCCGCACGACCTTTCTCCGCACTGGCGGGGTGTGGGGGCCGGCACATTCCGGTTGCTGCGCAGCGTGCCGGTCTGGCTGACGGCCTCGCTGCTGGCGCTGGTCTTGTGCGGACTGTTCGCTTGGTACAAGTACCAGCTGCTGCGGATGAGTGCCGACGTGGCGCATCGCATCGCCGCCATCGGCCAGATGCGTCCGCCACCGGTGCCCCCGGCGCCGCCGGTCAAACCGCTGCGCTTGAAAGAACTGCTGGCACCCGAGATCGCGCGGGGCACGGTGAGCGTGGAAGAAGACGAGCGCCGCAGCGCGGTGAGCTTCAGGGGCGACGACATGTTCGTCCCCGGCCAGGCGCGTCTGAACGCACGGATTCTTTTGGTCCTGGCCAAGGTGGCGGACGAGATCAACCAGGTCTCGGGCTCGGTGCAGGTCACCGGCCACTCCGACAACCGGCCGATCAAGACCCGCGAGTTTCCCGACAACCAGGTCCTGAGCGAGAAGCGTGCCGAAGCCGTCGCCGCCGTGCTGCAGGAGAAGGGCGTGGTGGCTTCGCGCATACGCACCGAAGGACGGGGCGACACGATGCCGGTTGCCGACAGCGCAACGGCCGCGGGACGCGCCAGGAATCGACGCGTCGACATCGTCGTCACCCAGGGCGATGGCAACAACGCCGTGCGAGCCGCCTCACCCTCGCCAGCGCCGCGCTAGAGGCGACTCGGGAATCACTCATGCAATACATCAAAAAATTCCTGGCATTTCTTTTTTCCCGGCAGATGCTGGCCTTCCTCGCCATGGTGCTGCTGGCAATGGCGATCTGGTTCGTCGGTCCGTTGCTCGCCGTCGACGGACTGCGGCCGCTGGCGCCGGTCGGTGTGCGGGTGACTTTCATCGTGCTGCTGCTGGTGCTGGGCATCCTCTGGCTGGTCTCGGGTCCGTACAGCCTGGTGGGAGTCGCTGCGCTGTGCTTGCTGCTGTGGCAGGCGGGCCCCTTGCTGGAGATCGGCACTGCAAAGCCGCTGGCTCCAGCCTGGGTGCGCGTGGCGATCATCGGCGCGATCCTGCTGCTGTATGCGCTGTACTGGCTCTACCGTCTCTGGCAGGCGCTGCGCAACAACGAGGACCTGCTCGCACGCGTCCTGAGCTTCGGAAAGGACGTAGGCAAGGACGAGACCGGCAGGGAAGAGATCAAGACGGTCACCACCGCGGTCACTCGCGCATTGGCACAGCTCAAGGGCATGCGCGGCCGCGGTGGATTGCGCCGCCTGCTCGAGGGCCGGCGCTATCTGTACGAGTTGCCCTGGTACATGATCGTCGGCAGCTCCGGCACGGGAAAGACCACGGCGCTGCTCAACGCGGGAATGCAGTTTCCGCTGGCGAGGCAGATGGGTAATGCGTCCAAGCGCGTGGTGTTCAAGTCCGAAGGCGGCACGCTGCATTGCGACTGGTGGTTTGCCAACGAGGCCGTGCTGATCGACACGGCCGGCCGCTACACAACGCAGGAAAGCGATCCCGTGATCGATCCGCTCGAGTGGCGCGGTTTTCTCGGCCTGCTGCGCAAGCACCGCACGCGCGCACCGCTCAACGGTGTGATCGTTGCGCTCAACGCCGCCGAACTGCTGACCATGACCGAGATGGAGCGCGCCGAGCATGCGGGCATGGTGCGCGACCGCCTGACCGATCTGCGCCAGGAGCTGGGCATTCGCTTTCCCGTGTACGTCGTCGTCACGAAGATGGACCTGCTGCGGGGTTTCAGCGAGTACTTCCAGTCACTCACCAGCGAAGGGCGCATGCAGGCCTGGGGCTTCACGCTGCCGTTCAACGGCATGAAGAACGCGCGCGCCACAGCGCAGGTTCGCGAGACCTTGCGCACGCAAGTCGAAGCGGAGCTGGCCTTGCTCAAGGACCGGCTCGCCGACGGCTTGCGCGCGCGGCTGAACGAAGAGTTCGACGTAGAACGCCGCAAGCGCCTGTTTGCATTGCCGCAGGAACTGGCGGGGTTGGCGGTGCCGCTGGTGCCGATGCTCGACGAGATCTTTCTGGTCTCGCGTTTCGACAGGACGCAACTGCACGACACGCTGCGTGGTGTGTATTTCACGAGCGGCGCGCAAGCCCACGCGGAAGTGCCAGCCGACCCGGGCACGCTGCTTCAGCGGTTGCAGCGCAGCCTCGGCCTGTCGCCACCCCCGAACCCGCAGGCGGCCGGCACGGCCCCGGGGCGGGGGCAGCAGGGCTTCTTCCTCCAGGACCTGCTGACCAAGGTCATCATCCCGGAAGCGCATCTCGTGAGGCCCAACCTCCGCTGGGAATTCCGATTCCGGCTGCTGCGCCTGACGGGGCATGCGCTGTCGGTGGTGATCTTCCTGTGGTTGGCCAGCGCGCTGGCCCTGAGCTTCGGCAACAACCGCCAGTACCTGGGCACCGTCGGGCAGCGCACCGATGTGCTCGCGGGCCAGGTGCGCGCGCTGCTGGGCAACTTCAAGCCCGCGGGTGTGCCGGATGTGCTCAATGGCGCCAGCGAGTTGCCTGGCTACACAGGCCTGGACATCGACAACCCGCCGGGCAGCTTTCTCTACGGCCTGTACACCGTGCCGCCGGTGCTGGCGGCGACGGGCGAAACCTATGCGCAGTTGCAGGACCACACCTTGCTGCCGACCATCCTGCAGCGCATGGAGGCCGTGCTGACGCAGAGCATGAAGGACGGCGATGCCAAGACGGCCTATGAAACCCTGCGCGTCTACAAGCTCCTGCACGACAGGGACCACTACATGAAGGGCGGCGCGCGGGACGTCCGCAACTGGGTGCTCAAGGACTGGGAGCAGGCCGACAGCGCCGCGGCCTTCGGCGGACGCGCGTCGATGGTGGGCCATGTGACGGCGCTCTTTTCCGGCGAGCGTCCGGTCCAGGCTGCGTCGCTGCCTAACGAAGGGCTGGTGCGCGCGGTTCAGGACTTCCTGAACGGCAACACCTCGACCCAGCGCGTGTACGAGCGCGCCAAGGCGGCCATGCTGCCCGATGCGCCGCAGGAGTTCACGCTGGTCCGCGCGGTCGGGCCGCAGGCCGGCACGGTGTTCTCGCGCGCCGGTGGCCTCCCGCTCGAAAAGGGCGTGCCGGGTCTCTTCACCTATGACGGATACCACGACGTCTTCAGCAAGCGTCTGCCGGAATTCGTCGGGCAGGCGATCGACGACGATGCCTGGGTCATGGGGCGGGGAGCATCCGGGCCGCTCGACGCGGCGGCTCGCAAGCTGCAGAACGATCCCTTGCTCGACGACATCCGCCGCCAGTACCTGAGCGAGTACGCCCAGCAATGGGAGGCCTTCCTCGAATCGATTCGCACGGTCAGCGGCAGCGACACCACGGGCACCAGCCTGGGCTTCGACCTGGGCGTGCTGCGGCAGTTTGCCGCGCCCGATTCACCGCTGGCCCGGCTGGCGCGTGCGGCTGCGCGCGAGACCACGCTGTCGCGTCCCTTGGTCGTGGGTGCGCAGGAAGAGAAGGGCTTCCTGGACAAGGCCTCCGACGAACTGAGCAAGAAGACCAGCGCGATCGGCAGGAATCTGGGCATTCGCGCCGAGGAGCGGCTCGAAAAGCAGATCGTCGACAACCGCTTCGCCGCGCTGCGCGAGGTCGTGACCGGCCAGCCGGACATCGGTGCGGGGAATGTCGGCACTGCCGGTGCCAAACCCGGGCTCGAAACCATCTCGGGCCTCGTTAACGAGTTCTACACCTTGCTCGTCGTGGCCGACACGGCGCTCACGGCGGGCAGCTTGCCACCCGGCGGCTCCGAGGTCGGCGCGCGCCTGAAGCTGGAAGCCGGAAAGCTCCCGGCGCCATTTCGGGAGGTGCTGACCGCGCTGGCCACCAGCGGCGGCGACAAGGTGGTGCTGGGCGCCACCGGCATCCTGCGCACCCAGGCGCAGCAGCAACTGGACCGCATCATGGGCCTGATGGCGATGCAGGTCGGCGAGCCCTGCAGGCGCGGCGTGGAAGGGCGCTATCCGCTGGCTGCCGTCGCGCAGGACGCGTCCATCGAGGACTTCACGCTGGTCTTCGCGGCGGGCGGCGCAGCGGACGAGTTCTTCAACAAGTACCTGGCTTCGTACGTCGACACCAGCGTGCGTCCCTGGCGCTACAAGGACCCGAGCGTGGCCAACGCCATGGTCGGCGCGGAAGCCGCCCCCGGCGGTGCAGTGGTGTCGCCTGCGACCACAGGCCCGACCTTGCTCGGCGAGCTGCTCAAGCTGCTGGCCCAGAGCGGGCCGAACCTCGATGCCTTCTATCGCGCGCAACAGATTCGCGATCTGTTCTTTCGCGATGCCGGCGGCAAGAGGCTGGCGTGGAAGATGGACCTGCGGGTGCTCGAGCTGGAGCCCAGCATCACCGACCTGCTCATCGACATCGATGGACAGGGGCAGCGCTACATCCATGGCCCGGTGCAGGCGTTCGCCGTCAACTGGCCGGGGCCGCGCGGCGGCGCGATGGCGGAGATCACCGCGAACCCGCGAATCTCGGGGCCGACCTCGACCTTTCTGGCCAACGGTCCGTGGGCGCTGTTCCGGTTGCTCGAAAAGGGCCGCATCGTGAACACGGCAACGCCGGGACGGCTGAGCGTCGAGTACGCGTTCGATGGCCGCAAGGCGCTGATCGACGTCAGTTCCGGCAGCCAGCCCAATCCGCTCAACAGCGATGTGCTCAAGGGCTTCCGCTGCCCGGGACGGGCGGCGTGATCCCATGCTGAAAAAACTGATCGCCCCCTGGTGCATTCTTCCGCCGGCCATCTGGGGCAAGTTGCCGGACCACGCGGACTTCGTGCGCAGCGGCGTGCGCCATGGGGAAGCGGAGGCATGGATGCTGTGGCTCGCACAGCAAGGCTTCAACGCCGAAGCCGGCGTCGCCGCCAGGGCCGTGTCCGCGCCGGTCGCTTTCGTGCTGCCTGCCGGTGACTTGTCGTTTGCACGGCGACGGTTCGTGTTCGGCGTGATGGCGCCGTCTATCGACAAGGTGGGGCGCTCCCATCCCCTGGTGATCTATCAGCAAGCACACCCGCGCTGGGCCATGCGTCATTTCGAGGCGCAGCGCGATCAGCCGCTCAATTGGCAGTTCTGGCTTGCGCGTGCCGTGGCCCGCCATGCGCGCGCGCAAGGCCATGCCGACTTTCATGCGTTGGAGATCACGGTGCGTGCGTTGTGGGAGGAAAGCTGCAAGATGGAGAAAGGCCACCCCGGACAGCGGACTCGCCGAATGGAAGCCGTGCTCGACCAGGGGATGGGCCCCGCACCCGGTAACGATCCCGCCGCCGGGCTGCACGGCGTTCGCCATCTCCCGTGGGCCGATTGGCCGCATCGCCTGCAAGGCGCGCGTGCCGAAAGCGCGTTCTGGCAGCAAGACGCCGAGGGGCGCTTCATCGGCGCCGCCAACAGGTTGCAGAAGTTGTGGGGCGGCGTGGCATGAATACCGACAACCCTCGTGCGATCAGCGGCAACGTGGCCCCTTTGCTTCTTCGTCTGACGCACAGCGGCGGCGAGGCGCGGAACGCGACCATGCTGATTCCCCCGGCCGGCGCGGGCATGGCCGATGCCCTCCAGTTGTGCGGCGAGCGCCAGAGCGATGCCCAGTGGCGCGTCGCCAATCTGTGCCGCATTGCGTGGCGCGGTGAAGCCGGCGGCTGGCAATTGCTGAATGGAAGCTACACGCTCGTGTGCGCCCACAACGGCGCACGCATCCCGGTCGGCGCGGCGGTGACCGTTGCAGCGGGCGACACGCTCGAACTGGGGTTGCTGCGCTTCGTGCTGGAGTCGGGGGAAGGCGTTGTGCCTGAACAGATGCACGTGGAACCCAGGACATCGGGAGACCGGCTGGATGTGTTCGATCACTGGGCCACCGCGTCTCCGGCGCCGGCAGGGACACCGCGTGGCTTCGATCTGCGCGATCTGCGCGATCTACGCGATCTACGCGATCTGGACGGTCGCGGTAGCGAGCTGCGGATCGATACTTTTGCCGATCCTTTCGGCGTGCTCGACATCGCGGGTGCAAGGTCTCGCCCGGCCGCAGACACCCTGGCCGGCCTGCTCGGCGAAAAGCCGCGACGCGAAGCGCGGCCTGCACCCGCCGCGCGACCACCGGCGCCTCCCGGTTCCGCGGAATCCGTGCTGGACGAATTGCATGAAGAGTTCGTGCGCGTGGTCCAGGACCCCGACCAGCTCGCAGGCCGGATCGATTGGGAAGGATTCGTGGTTTTCGGCGGCGAGACTGCGCCTACGCTGGATGAATTGAGCAAACAGGCCGAGCCCTATGCCTTGCTGCGCGACATCCTGCTGCCGCGCGAAGGCATCGACCAGGTCATCGACGAGTTCGAGCCGCTCGCGCGATCGGGGCTTCTCGAAGCGGAGCCCTCGGAAGATGTGCTGGGCCTGTTCGCGCCAGAGCTGGTTCGCGAGGCCAGGACTTCGTTGCCGAGCCTCACGCGGCGCGAGCACCACGATCTCTCGCCGGACAGCCACGTCCGGATCGGATCGATGCGCGCCGGCGGCGAAGATGGCGAGAAGGAGGGCGCTTCGTGACGCAAACCCCGGCCAAGCCCGCGCTGCAGGAAATGCTCGCGCAATTGCGTGTGACCCCCTGGAAGTTCGGATTTCTCGCGGTGTTGAGGCGCTTCGGCGCCGCCTGGTCAGAACAGCCACCCATCGGACTCGCAAGCCGACCGCAGCAAGAGCCTTTCCGGTTGGGGCAGGCGGCCGCCTTGATCTTTGCGCCGCGCGAGATCGCCGCCGTGGTGCTGCCGGGCGAATCGGCGCAGCGCTTGCCGGGGGCTCCACCCCCGCGCGCCGGGAACAACCCGGCGCTTCCCGTGATGCGCGTGTACGGACTGGGCCTGCTGGGCCCCAACGGGCCGCTTCCGCTGCACTACACGGAACTGGTGCGCGATCGTGCCGAGAATCACAACGACAGCACGTTGGCGGACTTTCTGGACCTCTTCCATCACCGCTACCTCACGCACATGTACCGCGCGTGGGCGCAGAGCCAGGCTGCCGCGGGCCTGGATCGCGCGGAGGATGAAGCTTTCAGCCGCTACGTCGCACGCCTCACGGGTCATGACCCGCTGGAGATCCGCGATTCGGTGTTGCCCGCGCATGCGCGCCTCGCGGCATCCACGCACCTGGGCCGAGAGGCCCGCAACCCCGATGGATTGGCCGCCACAGTGGCCCGGTTCTTCGCGGTGCCCGTGCAGCTTCAGGAGTTCGTGCTGCACTGGATCCGCATCGACGACGAAGACCAGAGCCATCTGGGCCGCGCGCGCGCCTCCAGCGTCATGGGCGCCGGGGCGATCGCGGGGGAGGTCGTGGCCGACCGGCAGAACAAGTTCCGGCTCGTGATCGGGCCGTTGAAGCTCGCTCAGTACCTGCGCTTCACGCCGCGCGGGCAGGACCTCGCGCTGCTCGTGGAATGGGTGCGCGCCTTTGTCGGCCATGAGTTCGTCTGGGAGGTCGAACTGCGCATCCGCAACGACAGCACGCCGCCCGCCCGGCTCGACGACGGGGAGAGGCTCGGATGGTCCACCTGGCTCGGCGGCGCCGAGGGCAGGGGGGCGGGGCAGGCCGCGGCGCGAGCCGCGTCACGAACGGCGGCGCATGCGGCCGACTTCACCGTCGGGATGGTGTTCGAGCCGGAGCAGTACATCGGTTCGCGCTATCGCGACGGCGATGCCCGGACCTTTCATTGACACGTTCACCCGAAATTCATGACCTACGCTGTTACCTCCATCGTGCCGGCCACCGAGCTCGCGCCGTTGAGTGCCCAGGAGCCCTGCGGTCCGAGCCTCGAATACGACGCGGAATACGCCGTGTTGCTCTCGCGCATGTCACCGCGCAGCGACGCGCAGTACGGGCAATTCGTCGGAACGCCGGAGGCGCCCAACTGGGCCGAGATCGAACGCGACTGCCGCCGCCTGCTGCTGCGGACCCGGGACATCAACCTGTTCGTCTGGCTGTGCCGGGCTCGCACGCGGCTGGCCCAGGCCACGGGGCTTGCGCAGTCGCTGAGCGCGCTGTCCGCGGTGCTGGAGCGCTGGCCCGACGCGGTGCATCCACAGATCACGGTGGAAGGAGAGCGCGATCCGGCCGTGCGCGCCAATGCCTTGGCGGCGCTGGCGGACCCTGACGGCTTGTTGGCCGACGTGCGTGAGATCGTCGTCGCGGCGAATGCCGCGAGGCACCTGACGGTGCGCGAAATCGAACGCGCCCGTTCGGTGCCGCGTCCGGCCGATGCGCCGAGTCCCGAATCCGTCGCGCAGCAGCTTGCGCAGTTGCGCCTCGCCTCGAACGGAGGCGCCCATGTGCCGGCGGAGATGCTGTCGCAGGCATCTCGGGCTGCCCGGCAGATCGTGGCCTGGGCGGCGCATCGCCTGGGTCAGGATGCACCGTCGCTGCAGGCACTGATCGATCTCCTGAAACCTTTCGACGAGGTTGTCGAAGCCGCGCCCGAGGCCGAGCCCGTCGAGCATCACGAGCGTGCAACGCGTTCCCACCTTCCCGGCGCCACCTCGCGCGACGACGTTCTTCAATCCATTCGCAATGCGCGCGAGTGGTTTGAAAACCACGAACCCAGCAGCCCGGTGGCGGTACTGCTGAGGCAGGCCGAACACATGGTCGGCAAGCGGTTCGCGCAGGTGGCCGACGCCATTCCACTCGATCTGTTGCGGAAATGGGACTCCGCCGAAGGGCGCCCTTGATGGGAAATGAAATGGAGATGGGCTTCCTGTCGGCCTGTTTCGTCCTGGGACTGCTCGGGGCCGGGCTCGGCGCGTGGGCGTTCTCGCAGGCTGCCCGGGCGCAATTGAAGGCGCAGCGACAGGCATTCGAGCTGGCCAGGGCGCAGGCCCAGTGGGACTTGCACCACGCCTTGTTGTGCGTGCCGCAATGGGTTCAGCGCGCGGCGCGGATCGAACTGGAGCTTCTCGGACGGCAGCACACGGAGCGCCACAAGGCGTTGCTGCGCGAACAGCAGCGTTGGCAATCGGAGCAGGAAACCCAAAGGCAGGCCGAGTGGCGCACGCTGCTGTCGGGCTTGAGCGCGCCGATGCCGCGCGAAAGTGCGCAGCCTGCCGATATCGCTCAGGCGGAAAAGCCGACGCTCGCACCGTTGCCAGCCGCGGCAGCAGCCGCGGCCGCAGCTGATTCTCACGAAGCGATGGAAACGCTTCGGGTGCCTCCAGCGCTCATTCAGTCCCCGGAAGTGCCCGAGCGAGAGCTCAGCGACGAGGAAGTCGACGCATTGCCTCCCGACCTGCCAGCGCCCGTCCGGCCGCAGCGTAGAAAAATGTCGGCGCCAAATAAGCCAATCCTGCGAAATATCTGAGCGCGGCGGCAATTCACCGATTTATTTCGCTGTTTGCGCTGGCGCATGCGACGCAAGGCACTTGATTTGTCGAATACACGTCACCAAGTCTTCCTGCGTCGGCACGGTGCTTGCACGCTCTATAGAATCTTTTTCATGGCAACGAGAATTCCCAAGACTCCCCCCACCCCCCCGGCCCAAAAACCGGCCGGGGATGACGGAGATTCGGTCGTTCTGGAGCGCCGGCCGCAGAAAACTGCGCCGCCCCAGATGTACCAGGTGGTCATGCTGAACGATGACTACACCCCCATGGAGTTCGTGATCGTGGTGCTGCAGGAGTACTTCAGCAAAGACCGCGAAACCGCGACGCAGATCATGTTGAAGATTCACCTGGATGGCCGCGGCGTCTGTGGGGTTTATTCCCGCGACATGGCAGCCACTAAAGTGAATCAGGTCATGGAGGCCGCGCAGCAGGCTGGGCACCCGCTGCAATGTGTCAGTGAGCCAGTTGCGTGAACCTGTTGAATTGCGCAAGCTCCAACCCATCTGAGAACTTATTTACAGCAAGGCAAAAGGAAATCACATGATTGCCCAGGAACTGGAAGTCAGCTTGCACATGGCCTTCGTCGAGGCCCGGCAGCAGCGCCACGAGTTCATCACCGTGGAGCATCTGCTGCTCGCTTTGCTGGACAACCCGAGCGCCGCAGAGGTTCTGCGCGCCTGCTCGGCGAACGTCGACGACCTTCGGGCGTCGCTCACCAACTTCATCAAGGACAACACGCCGCAAGTGGCGGGTACCGACGATGTAGACACCCAGCCCACGCTGGGTTTCCAGCGCGTGATCCAGCGCGCCATCATGCATGTGCAGTCCACCGGCAACGGCAAGAAGGAAGTCACCGGCGCCAACGTGCTGGTCGC
Source organism: Variovorax sp. AC194 (assembly GCF_979257995.1). Classification (NCBI taxonomy): domain Bacteria; kingdom Pseudomonadati; phylum Pseudomonadota; class Betaproteobacteria; order Burkholderiales; family Comamonadaceae; genus Variovorax; species Variovorax sp. AC194. The sequence continues at coordinate 3,475,789 of NZ_OZ409823.1, forward strand.
GATCTTCGGCGAGAAGGACTCGCACGCGGTCTACTACCTGCACCAGCAGGGCGTGACCCGCCTCGATGTGGTGAACTTCATTGCCCACGGCATCAAGAAGAGCGATCCGCCCGAAGCCGTCAAGGGCAGCGGCGAAGCGCCTCAAGGTGAAGGCGAAGAGGGCGGCGGCGAGCGCAACGAGAAGGCATCGCCGCTCGAGCAGTTCACCCAGAACCTCAACCAGCTCGCCAAGGACGGCAAGATCGATCCGCTGATCGGCCGCGAATACGAGGTCGAGCGCGTCATCCAGATCCTGTGCCGCCGGCGCAAGAACAACCCGCTGCTCGTGGGCGAGGCCGGCGTCGGCAAGACCGCGATTGCAGAAGGTCTCGCATGGCGCATCACGCAGGGCGACGTGCCCGAGATCCTCGCCGAGGCGCAGGTCTACTCGCTCGACATGGGCGCATTGCTGGCCGGCACCAAGTACCGCGGCGATTTCGAGCAGCGCCTGAAGGGCGTGCTCAAGTCGCTCAAGGACAAGCCGAACGCGGTGCTCTTCATCGACGAAATCCACACGCTGATCGGCGCGGGCGCAGCCTCGGGCGGCACGCTCGATGCGTCGAACCTGCTCAAGCCCGCGCTCTCGAGCGGCCAACTCAAGTGCATCGGCGCGACCACGTTCACCGAATACCGCGGCATCTTCGAGAAGGATGCGGCCCTGTCGCGTCGTTTCCAGAAGGTCGACGTGGTCGAGCCGTCGGTGCAGGAAACCGTCGATATCCTCAAGGGCCTGAAGTCGCGCTTCGAGGAACACCATGGCGTGAAGTACGCGGTGGCAGCCCTGCAGGCCGCCGCCGAGCTCAGCGCCAAGTACATCAATGACCGTCACCTGCCCGACAAGGCGATCGACGTCATCGACGAAGCCGGTGCCGCCCAGCGCATCCTGCCGCCGAGCAAGCGCAAGAAGACCATCAGCAAGACCGAGGTCGAGGAAATCGTCGCGAAGATCGCGCGCATTCCCCCGGCCAACGTCAGCAACGACGACCGCAGCAAGCTGCAGACGATCGAGCGCGACCTGAAGAGCGTGGTGTTCGGCCAGGACAAGGCACTCGAAGTGCTGGCCTCCGCGGTCAAGATGGCGCGTTCGGGCCTGGGCAAGGGCGACAAGCCGATCGGCTCGTTCCTGTTCTCGGGTCCCACGGGCGTCGGCAAGACCGAAGCGGCCAAGCAACTTGCCTACATCATGGGCATCGAGCTGATCCGCTTCGACATGTCGGAGTACATGGAGCGTCACGCGGTGAGCCGCCTGATCGGCGCGCCTCCGGGCTACGTCGGTTTCGACCAGGGCGGTCTCCTGACCGAAGCCGTCACGAAGAAGCCGCATTCGGTGCTGCTGCTCGACGAAATCGAGAAGGCGCATCCGGACATCTTCAACGTGCTGCTGCAGGTGATGGACCATGGCACGCTGACCGACAACAACGGACGCAAGGCCGACTTCCGCAACGTCATCATCATCATGACGACGAATGCGGGCGCCGAGACCATGAACAAGGCGACCATCGGCTTCACCAACCCGCGCCAGGCGGGCGACGAAATGGGCGACATCAAGCGCCTGTTCTCGCCCGAGTTCCGCAACCGGCTGGACGCCATCGTCAACTTCAAGGCGCTCGATGAGAACATCATCCTGCGCGTGGTCGACAAGTTCCTGCTGCAGCTGGAAACGCAACTGGCCGAGAAGAAGGTGGAAGTCACCTTCAGCGACAAGCTGCGCAAGCACCTGGCCAAGAAGGGCTTCGATCCGCTGATGGGCGCGCGTCCGATGCAGCGCCTGATCCAGGACACGATCCGTCGTGCACTGGCCGACGAACTGCTCTTTGGTCGCCTGACCGACGGCGGGCGCCTGGAAGTCGATCTCGACGACAAGGACGAAGTGCTGCTGGACATCCAGCCGCTGTCGAAGAAGGAAGGCAAATCCAAGCCTGAAGCGGAAGAAGCCGCTACGGGGTGATTGGGCTCTCCCCCAGGCTTCGCGCACTTCGTGTCGCTTCGCCAACCCCCTTCCGGGGGCGATACCTGTGGCCCGGCAAAGCCGGTTCCGCGGTATCTCTGGAATGAAGGCAAAGGCCGGTAGCATTCGCTGCCGGCCTTTTTCTTTGGGCGGCCCGAACCCCGCAAGCTCAACCGCACGCCTTTTCCGCCTTCGTTCGCCTTGATCCTCCCCGTCCTCAGCCCCGAATGGAAAACCGGCCTCTCCCTCGCCTGGAGCGGCTACATCGCCGTGCTGTCGATCTGGATCGTGATGCAGAAGCGCGCGCCGGTCTCCACGATGAGCTGGATCCTGTCGCTCGCGCTGCTGCCGTTCGCTGGCTTCGTCATCTATTACTTCCTCGGGCCGCAGCGACTGCGCAAGCAACGCATCAAGCGGCTGCGCAGCCGCGCGGGGGCATCCGCGCAGGCCGATCTCGCCCGCCTGCGCGACGCGGCGCAGAACGCGCCACCGGCGCTGCAGCAGATGGCGCGGCTGGGCACCGCGTCCTGCGGGCTGCCGGTCTCGAGCGCGTCCGATGTGGAACTGCTCTCGGGCGGCGCGCGCACCTTCGATGCCATCTTCGAGGCCGTGCGCGCGGCGAAGGACCACATCCACCTCGAGTACTACATCTTCGAGCCCGACAAGATCGGCACCGCGCTGCGCGACCTCCTGGTCGAACGCGCGAAGGAGGGCGTCGTCGTGCGCCTCTTGCTCGACGCGCTCGGCTCCAAGCGCATCGGCCGCAAGTTCATGGCGCCGCTGCATGAGGCGGGCGTGAAGGTCGCGCTCTTCCACGACACCAAGATCGGCCGGCGCCTGCGCCCGGTGACCAACTACCGCACCCACCGCAAGATCGTGGTGTGCGACGGTCGCGTGGGCTTCACGGGCGGCGTGAACATCACCGACGAGGAAGACAAGCGCACCAACCCCGACGCGTACCACGACGTGCACCTGCGCATCGAGGGCAGTGCGGTGCGCTGGCTGCAAACGACGTTCCTGGAAGACTGGACCTACGCCACCGGCGAAGACCCACGCGGCATGGACGACACGATGGCCGCGATGCTGCCGCAGCTCGATGCGGGCGACATCCCCGTGCAGATCGTGACGAGCGGCCCCGACAACATGCTCGAGCCCATCCACCGCATGCACGTCGAGGCGATCCATTCGGCCACGCACCGCGCCTGGCTCACCACGCCGTACTTCGTGCCCGGCGAGCCCGCGCTCATGGCGCTCACCAGCGCCGCGCTGCGCGGCGTCGATGTGCGCCTGTTGGTGCCGCGCCGCAGCGACTCGGCCATCGTGAGCGCCGCCGCGCGCTCGTACTTCGACGAGCTGATCGCTGCCGGCGTCAAGGTCTGGGAATACAAGGCGCGCATGCTGCACTCCAAGACCTTGGTGGTCGACGAGCATTGCGCGATGATCGGCACCGCGAATTTCGACAACCGCAGCTTCCGGCTCAACTTCGAGGTTTGCGCGGTGGTCTACGGCCCCGAGTTGGCCCGCCCGTTGGCCGCGCAGTTCGAGACCGACCTGCACAGCTCCGGCGCGGTGCGCGCCACCCGGCCCCAGAATTTCTGGCGTCGCCTCGGCGATTCCATTGCGCGCTTGTTTTCACCCCTGCTCTGAATGAACCACACCTTTCTCTGGCACGACTACGAAACCTTCGGCGCCGTGGCGCGTCGCGACCGCCCCTCGCAGTTCGCCGCCATCCGCACCGATGCCGAGCTGAACGAAGTCGGCGAGCCGCTGATGATCTATTGCAAGCCCGCGCCGGACTACCTGCCCAGCCCCGAGGCCTGCCTCATCACCGGCATCACGCCGCAGGTGTGCCTGGAACGCGGCATCCCCGAGCACGACTTCGCCGCGCAGATCGAACGCGCCTTCTCGCAGCCCGCCACCATCGGCGTGGGCTACAACACGATCCGCTTCGACGACGAGGTCACGCGCTTCATGTTCTGGCGCAACCTGATCGACCCCTATGCACGCGAGTGGCAGAACGACTGCGGCCGGTGGGACCTGCTCGACGTGGTGCGCCTGACCTACGCGCTGCGCCCCGAGGGCATCGAGTGGCCGAAGAAGGAAGACGGCAAGCCCAGCTTCAAGCTCGAAGACCTCGCGCGCGCGAACGGCCTGCTGCACGAGTCGGCGCACGATGCGCTCTCCGACGTGCGCGCGACCATCGCGCTGGCGCGGCTCATCCGCGACCGTCAGCCCAAGCTCTTCGACTTCGCTTTCGGCCTGCACAGGAAGGACCGCGTGGCGAGCGAGCTCGGCCTGCCCGCGATGCGCGAGACCGCCAAGCCCTTCCTGCACGTCTCGGGCATGTTCCCGGTCGAGCGCGGCTGCATCGCCGTGATGTGGCCGCTCGCGAGCCACCCCACCAACAAGAACGAACTGCTCGCCTGGGACCTCGCGCACGACCCGAGCGAGTTGCGCGACCTCGATGTCGAGACGCTGCGCTTGCGCCTCTTCACCCGCACGGCCGATCTGCCCGAAGGCGTGGTGCGCCTGCCCGTCAAGGGCATCCACCTGAACAAGTCGCCGATGGTGGTCGGCAACCTGCGCACGCTCGCGCTGCCGATGGCCGAGCGCTGGGGCGTGGACCTGGACACCGCCATGCGCCACGCCGCCATCGCGCGCGACCTGCCCGACATGAGCGCGATCTGGTCGCAGGTGTACGCACGGCCCAAGGAGGCCACGCCCGACGTCGATGAGGACCTGTACGGCGGCTTCGTCGGCAACGCCGACCGCCGGCGCCTGAACCAGCTGCGCGGCCTCTCGGCCGGCGAGCTCGCGAAAGACCGCACCGGCTTCGACGACGGTCGCCTCGAGGAGATCGTCTTCCGCTACCGCGCGCGCAACTGGCCCGAATCGCTCGCGCCCGAAGAAACCGAGCGCTGGGAGGCGCTGCGCGTGGCGCGCCTGTTCCATGGCGAGGGCGGGGCGCGCACCATCGAGCAGCTGTTCAGCGAAGTCGATGCGCTCTCCGAAACGGCGGACGAGCGCGGCGAGGAAATCCTCGGCGCGCTCTACGAATACGCCGAAGCCATCGCGCCCGAAGCCTGAACATTCACGCACGCACACCCGCCCATGGACAAGAACCTCACCATCACCCCCGAGCTTTCCACGGGCCTGGAGGAACACGGGTTGTTCCTTTCGGCGGGTGTCCAGCTGTCGATACCGTTCCGCTTCGAGACGCCGGTGCGCATCTGGCATGCGGTGCGCGTCATCGGCGGGTCGCTGGGCGCGTACACCACGCTTTCGCCGGGCGCCGCGCTCAATGCGGTGCATGTGGGGCGCTACTGCTCGATCGGCGACGGCGTGCAGGTGCTGTCGGACCACCCGTCCGACTGGTTCACCACGCACATGCTGAGCTTCGCGCCGAATTTTCCCGAGCCGTACCGGCATCGACCGATCGGCGGGTTCTGGTCGCATTCGAGCGTGAACATCGGGCATGACGTGTGGATCGGCTCGCGCGTGAGCATCCGCGGCGGCGTGACCATCGGCGACGGCGCGGTGATCGGCGCCGGGGCCATCGTGACCAAGGACGTGGCGCCGTTCACCATCGTCGGCGGCGTGCCGGCGCGCGTGATCCGCCAGCGCTTTCCGGATGCGCTCGTCGAACGCATCCGGGCCTGCCCGTGGTGGGACTGGGACCTGCGCGCCCTGGCGCTCGACTGGCAGCACCCGGAAGAAGCCCAGACCGTGCTCGAAGCCGCCATCGCCGAGGGGCGCGTGCAGCGGTGGGAGCCGGGGTGGCGGCTGCTCGATTTCGGTACGCCGGAAAAAGAAGGGGCGCCTGCGCCGCTCCTCTTTCGACCAGGCTGATCGCGAGGGCGAACGCCATGACAATTATCTCCCGCGCCCGATTGGCATTCGCCGCCGTCGTGATCGGCGCGCTCGCAGGCTGCGGCGCCACGCCTTCCACACCGACGGCAGGCAAGGCCTGCGGCCCCGGTTTCGACACCTTCGAACGCGACACGCTCTTCTTCGGCCGTGCCATACCGGCGGGTGGGCAAGTGTCGGATGCGCAGTGGAGCGGCTTCCTCGACACCACCGTGACCCCCGCGTTCCCGCAAGGGCTCACGGTGCTCGACGCCGTCGGCCAATGGCGCGGTGCCTCGGGCGGCGTGGTGCGCGAGCCTTCCAAGCTCGTCGTGCTGCTGCATCCGCGCAATGCGAAGGATGACGCCGCCATCGCCAACATCATCGACACGTACCGCAAGAATTTCGGCCAGGAGGCGGTGCTGCAGGAAAGGCAATCCGTCTGTGTCCGCTTCTGAAGATCTTCAAGAAAACACCGTGAAGGACAGCAACATCGTCCGTCGCCTGACCGCCGCGGATGCCGCCGCTTATCGCGCCGTGATGCTCGATGCCTACGCCACGCATCCCAGTGCCTTCACCTCCACGGTCGGTGAGCGCGAAGGCCTGCCGCTGAGTTGGTGGGAGAAGCGCCTGGGCGCCGAGAAGGATGCGCCGAGCGTGGTCTTCGGTGCATTCGACGACGCTGGCGCGCTGGTCGGCGCCGCGGGCCTGAGCTTCGAGGACCGGGAGCGCGCGCGCCACAAGGCCACGCTGTTCGGCATGTCGGTGATGGCGTCGGCGCGCCGCGCGGGCTTCGGCCGCCGGCTGGTGCAGGCCGTGCTCGACCATGCACGCGCGCACGGCGGGTTGCGGCTGGTGCAGCTCACGGTGACCGAGGGCAATGCGCCCGCGCAGACGTTGTACGAAAGCTGCGGCTTCCAGGTCTTCGGCGTCGAGCCGATGGCCATTGCGCTCGATGGCGCGCTGCTGGCCAAGGTGCACATGTGGTGCGACCTCGAAGGCGGCGGATCGGCCCCGGCTACTGGGTCGGCTGGGCCGGCAGCCCGCTGAGGTCCTGCGACCAGCCGAGCGCCGAGCGGCACCACTGTTGCCTCTGCGGCGGCAACCGGTCGCGTTCCGCGAGGCTGCCGATGCGCAGCGAGTAGGCGGGCGGCGGATCGATGTCGGGGCTCGAAGCGATCGGCGTTCCGCAGTGCGCGCAGAAACTCTGGCGGCGCCGCGTTCCGCTTTCGGCGGTCTTGACGTAGACCTTGGGCTCGCCGGTCAGCAGGTGGAAGTTTTCGGCCGGCACGGGCGCGGACACGCGATAGGCCGTTCCGGAGAGCACCTGGCAATCGGCGCAGTTGCACAGGCTCACCTTGTCGGGATCGACGTCGGCCTCGTAGGTGATCTGGCCGCAATGGCAGCTGCCGTGGACTTTCATGTCGTCTGTCTCCAGGGATGATTCATCGGGTTCGCACCATCAGCAGGGCCGGGCCATCGGGCGTGGCCACTTCGCCCTGTTCAAGAAAACCGGCGCGCAGGTAGCTGCGGATCGCGCGGTGATTATTCGGCGAAGGATCCGTTTGGACCTTCGTCACTGCCGGGTCTTCGAACAACTGGTCCACGAATGCGCGAACCATCGCACTGCCGAGGCCGCGGTTCAACTGTTCGGCATGCGCGAGGAACTGATCGATGCCGCGCGCGCCCGGATCGCGCTCTTCCTCCTACCAGCCGTTGCCCGAACCCATGACGACGTAGGACTGGATGTAGCCGATCGGCGTGCCGTCCAGCAGGGCGATGTAGGCGCGGTCGGTCGATTCCGGCGACAGCATCGGCGCGTAGTCTTCATCGACTTCCGCCTGCGAAGGCGCCGGGCCCCACCACTCGGTCACGTGCAGCCGGCCCAGCCATTCGCGCAGCAGCGGCAGGTCCGAGGCCTGCATCGGCCGGAAAGCGAAGCCCTGCATGGACTCAGGCCTTGGGATTCATCCAGCTGGTCGCCTGCGCCCGCCCCGGCACGCGCAGTGTCGCTGTGGCCGCCGGCGTTTCCGCCAGCAGCTTGCCCTTGCGAAACACCTTGAGCCGCGTCGCACGCAGTCGGATCGCCTCGACCGCATCGCGCGCCTGCAGCAGCACGAAGCTCGCATCGCAGCCCGCGGCGATGCCGTAGTTCTCCAGATGCATCACACGCGCCGCATTCGACGTCACCGCCTCGAAGCACTGGCGGATGCCGGCCTGGCTCGTCATCTGCGCGACGTGCAGCCCCATGTGCGCCACTTCGAGCATGTCGCCCGAGCCCATGCCGTACCAGGGGTCCATCACGCAGTCGTGGCCGAAGGCGACGTTCACGCCGGCCGCCATGAGCTCGGGCACACGCGTCATGCCGCGGCGTTTGGGATACGTGTCGTGGCGGCCCTGCAGCGTGATGTTGATGAGCGGATTGGCGATGACCGCCACGCCGCTCTGCGCGACCAGCGGCAAGAGCTTGCTCACGTAGTAGTTGTCCATCGAGTGCATCGAGGTGCAGTGCGAGCCCGTCACGCGGCCCTGCAGGCCAAGGCGCTGCGCCTCGAAGGCCAGCGTCTCGATGTGGCGCGAGAGCGGATCGTCGGACTCGTCGCAGTGCATGTCCACCAGCTTGCCGCGCTCGGCGGCCAGCTCGCACAGCAGCTTCACGCTCGCCGCGCCGTCGGCCATGGTGCGCTCGAAATGCGGAATGCCGCCGACCACGTCCACGCCCTTGTCGAGCGCGCGCACGAGGTTCTCGACGCCGCCCTGGGAGCGCAGCACGCCGTCCTGCGGAAAGGCGACCAGTTGCAGGTCGAGGTAGGGCGCGACCTGGCGCTTGACGTCGAGCAGCGCATCGACGGCGAGCAGGCTGGGGTCGCTGGTGTCCACATGCGTGCGGATCGCCAGCAGCCCTTTGGCCACGGCCCAGTCGCAATAGGACAAGGCGCGCTCGATCAGCGCATCGGCCGTGAGCAGCGGCTTGAGCTCGCCCCACAGCGCGATGCCTTCGAGCAGCGTGCCGCTCTCGTTGACGCGCGGCAGGCCGTAGCTCAGCGTGGCGTCCATGTGGAAGTGCGGGTCGACGAAATGCGGCGCGAGCAGCAGGCCTTGCGCATCGAGCTTCTCGTGCGCCGGCGCATCCAGGCCTTCGGTGACCTCGGCGATGCGGCCGTCCTGCACGGCAATCGACATGCCGGTGCGGCCGTCGGGGAGGGTGGCGTTGGTGATGAGGAGGTCGAGCATCGTGTGAGTTCCTGGACTGTCTTTCAGCGCGTGCGCTGCGCCCGATACCGGTACTGCCCCGCCGCAGGCCCCACCTCGATCGTCACCCGCCGCAGCTTGTCGTCGTGACCCGAGTCGGCCTTGGCCGTCACCACGATGCCGCGCGGCGTGGCGCGGCAGGTGATGTCGGTGAGCGCGATTTCCGCGTGGTCGTTGTCGAGTTCGGCGATGGCCACCGTGTGCTCGGCGTGCAGGCCGCCGTTGGCATCGCGGGTCATCCACTGCACGTAGAGGAACGACTGCGCGTACTGGTCCGCATGGACCACGCGGTAGGTGCCCTGGTGGTCCTTGCCCCAGGTGCCGCACAGCTGCACCCAGCTCACGGAATCGGGCGTCTTGAAGGTGTCGTAGCTGTAGTCGCTGCCCAGGGCCTGCGCGACGGTGCCGCCGAATAGGAGCGGTGCGGCGAGCAGGATGGCAGCGGTCGTCTTCATCATCTCAACGTTCCCCTTTGCGGTACGGCTTCATCAGCGCCTGCGGATAGCTCGCCTTGCGCGCCACCAGCACCAGCGCGAGGATCGACAGCAGGTACGGCAGCATCAGGTAGAGCTGGTAGGGCAGCACGGCGTCGCCCGATTGTTGCAGCCGCAACTGCAGCGCGTCGAAGAAGGCGAACAGCAGCGCGCCCAAGAGGGCCTTGCCGGGCCGCCACGAGGCGAACACCACCAGCGCCACGCAGATCCAGCCGCGCCCGTTCACCATGTTGAAGAAGAAGGCGTTGAAGGCCGAGAGCGTGAGGAACGAGCCCGCCATGCCCATCAGCGCCGAGCCCGCGACGATGGCGCCGGTGCGCGTGGCCGCGACCGACACGCCCTGGCTCTCGGCCGCCTGCGGGTTCTCGCCGGCCATGCGCAGCGCCAGGCCGAGCGGCGTGCGGTACAGCACCCAGCCGACCGCGGGCACGAGCAGCAGCGCGAACAGCGTGAGCGCGGTCTGCGCGTTGAGGATGGGCACGGGGAGCCACTCCATCGGCGCGAAGGGCGTGATGGTCGGCGGCGTGTTCACCTTCGGAAAGCTCACGCGGTAGCCGAAGTAGCTGAGCGCGGTCGCCAGCAGCGTGATGCCCAGGCCCGAGACGTGCTGCGAGAGCGCAAGCCCCACGGTCAGGAATGCGTGCAGCAGTCCGAACACCATGCCCGTGAGCGCCGCCACGCCGACGCCGACCCACAGCGGCGCACCGGCATACACCGCCAGCCATCCGGTGAAGGCGCCCGCGACCATGATCCCTTCGATGCCCAGGTTGAGCACGCCCGCGCGTTCGCACAGCAGCACGCCCAGCGTGCCGAGGATGAGCGGCGTGGCGATGCGCAGCACCGCGACCCAGAAGGCGGGGTTGGCGAGGATTTCGAGGAGGTCGGTCATTTCGTCATCCGCACGCGGTATTGCGTGAGCAGCGTCGCCACCAGCACCGCGATCAGCGAGGCTGCGACGATCACGTCGGCGATGTAGGTCGGCACGCCCACCGCGCGGCTCATGGTGTCGGCGCCGACCAGCACGCCGGCCACGAACACGCCCGCGGCGATCACGCCCAGCGGGTGCAGCCCGGCGAGCATCGCGATCACGATGCCTGTGTAGCCGTAGCCCGGCGACATGTCGAGCGTGACGTAGCTCGTGCGGCCCGCCACCTCGATGGCGCCGGCCAGCCCGGCCAGCGCACCCGAGAGCAGGGCCACCATTACCACGGTGCGCGTGACCGGCACGCCGGCGAACGCGGCGGCGCGCGCATTGGCGCCCACCGCGCGGATGTCGAAACCCAGCACCGTGTACTTGAAGATCGCCCACACGATCACCGCGAGCGATATAGCCCACAGCAGCCCGGTGTGCACGCGCGTCTGGGCGATGAGCTTGCCCAGTTCGAGGTCGGACTGCAGCGACACGCTCTGCGGCCAGCCCATGGCGGTTGGGTCCTTCATCGGCCCGTCGAGCAGCGCGGAGACGCCGAGCAGCACGATGAAGTTGATCAGGAGCGTCGTCACCACCTCGTCGACGCCGAGCTTGTTCTTCATGAGCGCCGGGCCCAGCAGCAGCAGGGCGCCGGCCACGGCGGCGGCCAGCATCATCAGCGGGAAGAGCAGCCAGGGCGAAAGTTCGAAGCCCGTGCCGCCGTGCATACCCCCCACGGCCACGGCGGCGAGGGCGCCGGCGAACAGCTGCCCCTCCGCGCCGATGTTGAAGAGCCGCGCCTTGAACGCGACCGTCGCGGCCAGGCCGGTGAGGATCAGCGGGATCGCGCGCGTGAGCGTCTCGCTCCACGCGAACACCGAGCCGAAGCCGCCCTGCAGCAGCAGCGCGTAGGTGCGGCCGACCGGCGCGCCGGCCCACAGCACGAGTAGCGCGCTCACCGCCATGGTGAACACGACCGCGCCGATGGGCGCGAGCACCAGCGCGGCGCGCGAAGTTTCGTGGCGTCGTTCGAGCCGCATCATGGCGCGCCTTTCGTGGCGCCCGCCATCGCAAGGCCGATGGCTTCGCGCGTCCATGCCGCGGCCGGGCGCGCTTCGCCGAGGTGGCCGCCGTGCATCACGGCCACGCGGTCGCCGAGCGTGAGCACTTCGTCCAGGTCGTCCGAAATCACCAGCACCGCCGCGCCGGCATCGCGCGCGGCGATGAGTTGCTGCTGCACGTAGGCGACCGCGCCGATGTCCAGGCCCCAGGTCGGCTGGTGCGCGACGATCAGGCGCGGGGCGCGGTTCGGGTATTTCTTGGTGTCGCTTCCTTTGGTTTCTTCCACCTGTTCGGGCGCGAGCAATGCGCGTCCCAGGATCAGCTTCTGCATGTTCCCGCCGGAGAGCGAACGTGCCGGCGACATCAGGCCCGCGCCGCGCACGTCGAACGCCTTCTCGATGCGCCGCGCATGCAGCCGCGCCGCCGCACGCCGCACGAACACCGACCAGCGCGAGAACACGGGGCTGCGCAGCCGTTCGGACACCGCGTTCTCCCACACCGGCAGGTCGCCCACCACGCCGACCGCATGCCGGTCTTCGGGAATCCGCGCCACGCCGCGCTGCACCAGCCGGGCGGGCGAGGGCGGCAGCGCGCGGCCCATCAATTGGGCGGTGCCGGCGACGGCGCGGCGCGTGCCGCAGAGCAGTTCTGCCAGTGCCGCCTGCCCGTTGCCCGAGACGCCCGCGATGGCGGTGATCTCACCCGCGCGAAGCGTGAGCGACACCTCGCGCAGCCGGTCCTGACCGCCGTCCTTCGACGCAGCGGTGCTCACATGGTCGAGCACGCAGACCGCATCGCCCACCGACTTCGCGGGCCGCCGCTGCGGCGCCTCGACCGCATGCCCGACCATCCACAGCGCGAGCTGCGCCTGCGTGGTGTCGGCGGTGCGCGCCTCGGCCACCAGCTTGCCGCCGCGCAGCACCGCGATGCGCTGCGACACCCGCAGCACCTCGCCCAGCTTGTGGCTGATGAAGATCACCGAGAGCCCTTGCGCCACCATCTGCGCGAGCGTGGCGAAGAGCGCCTCGCTCTCCTGCGGCGTCAGCACGGCGGTCGGCTCGTCCAGGATCAGGATGCGCGCCCCCCGGTACAGCGCCTTGAGAATTTCCACGCGCTGGCGTTCGCCGACCGAGAGGCTGCCGATCTTCGCGTCGGGCTGCACGGGCAGGCCGAAGCGCTGCGCCACGTCGAGCAGCCGGGCCCGCGCCGCAGCACGGCGCGAGACCGGGCGCCACAGCGGCTCGGTGCCCATCATCACGTTGTCGAGCACGGTGAGGTTGTCGGCCAGCGTGAAGTGCTGGTGCACCATGCCCACGCCCGCGGCGAGCGCGGCCTTGGGGTTGCCGGGCGGCAGCGGCGCGCCGAACACCTCGATGCCGCCCTCGTCGGCGACGTAGTGGCCGAACAGGATCGACATCAACGTCGACTTTCCCGCGCCGTTCTCGCCGAGCAGCGCGAGCACTTCGCCGGCCTGCAGGTCCAGGGAGATGGCGTCGTTGGCGACGAGGGTGCCGAAGCGCTTGGTGATGGACTGGAGGCGGAGAACGGTGGGCGTTGTCATGGAGAAGCGGGTTGCAGTTCGCCGCAGAAATTCTCGATCGCGCGGGCGGAGGCGGCGGGCGAAGCCTGCAGCAGGCCATGGGGCCCGTCGAGTTGGACGACGCGCAGCGCGGAAAGCCGCTGTTGGATGATCGCAGCCGCCCGTCGAGGCACGATGCGGTCCTGCAGCGCCTGGAGGTACATGGTGGGTACCCGCACCAGCGAAAGCTTGTCCCGCACGTCCACGCGTTGAACTTCCTTCATGCGACGGGTCATGACGGCGACGGAGACCTGTGCAAGCGACGCCTGCAGCATGCCCGACAGGCGCGGCGATGCGTACCGCCCCAGCAGCAACTGCCGCAGGGGCGCGCGCATCAGCCTGGAATGCATCAGCCGCATGGACAGCTCGAGCAGGCCTGCGCGCATCACCGCAAGGCCGGGCCCGGGCCTGCGCGCGAAGCTGCAGCACAGCACGAGCCCAAGAAGCCCCGGCGGGGGCGACGCCGCGATCGAGATGGCCAGCGGCCCGGAAAAGGATTCGCCGAGCAGCACGAAGGGCGCCCACGTCGGCAGTTGCGCGCGAACCAGCGGCTCCAGATCGTCATAGCCCAGCGCCTGGTGGCCGGGATAGCGCACCACATCGATCGCGGCGTGCGGCCCCATGGCGTCTTTCAGAGGCTCGAAGAGGTCGCCCGTTCCATCCATGCCCGGCAGCAGCACGAGGCGAACGGGCGTCACCGTCACTTCCACGCAGCCAGGAACGCCAGCATCACCTTGGCCGAGTTGTCCGCCGCGATGCCCATGAAGGTGCCCATCTCGTTCTCGCCGCCGCCGCCGCCCGCCAGGTCGCTGAGCGAGCGGAAGGCGATGTAGGGCACGCCGTTGCTGTAGGCCACCATGCCCACGGCCGCGGTTTCCATGTCGAGCACGTTGGCCTGGAAGGTCTTGAAGGTGTACTGGCGGAAGGCCATGTTGTCCATGAAGGCCTGGCCCGAGACGCCGTTGCCGCCGATCACCAGCTGAGGCTTGCGCGTGAGGCACTTGCCCGCGCTGCAGTTCGCCAGGTCGACGGTGCGGATGCTGCGGGCCACCTCGAGCATCTTCGGATCGACCTCGAACCAGAACTTGCGCTCGATCTCCGGCTTCGCGGCCGAGCGGACCTCGACCGGGCGTGGATGCACCATGCCGAAGTTGGGGAACGTGGCGTCCTTGATGAAGGGCGGCGCGGTGTACTTGCCGGGCGCGGTTTCGCGCGCCATCAGCACTTCGAGGTACTGGCCCCATTGCGCGGGCACCGTCACGTCGCCCACATGCAGCGACGGGTTCACGCCGCCCGCGATGCCGCTGAACACGATGCTGGTCACGCGAAAGCGGTTGAGCACGAGCTGCGTGTTCATCGTCGCGTTCGTCATGCTGATGCCCGAGAGGAACAGCACGACCGGCTTGCCTTCCAGCGTGCCGGTGGTGAACTCGACGCCGTTCACGCTGTGCCTGGCGGGCCCCTGCAGGCGCGCGAGCAGCAGCTTGAGCTCGGGCTCGAAGGCGGAGATCACCGCGATGCGCGGCGTGTCGTCCAGCCGCGTGCTGCTGTTGATGCTCGCGCCGGTGCCCTTGTAGACACCGACGCAGCCCGTGGCGCCGAAGGCCAGCGCGCCGGCCGCGAGAAGAGTGCGCCAGCGCATCGTCATCGGCTGGCTCACTTTGCGGTGGACTTGGGTTGGCCGTCGTCCACCTTCACGGTGAACTTGCCCGAGAGGATGTCCGCCTGCCTGGCCTTCACCTTCGCGACGACGTCGGCCGGCACCTTCTTTTCGAAAGTGCCGAGCGGCGCGAGCTCCGAGCCCTTGTGCTTCATCTGCGAATAGACGCCGTAGTCTTCGGCCGCGAACTTGCCTTCCTTCACGAGCTTGATCGCGCGGTCGGCCGAGGGCTCGAAGTTCCACAGGGCCGAGGCGACCACCGTGTCGGGGTACTGGCTTTGTGTGTCGATCACGTTGCCGATGGCGAGCTTGCCCTTTTCCTTGGCGGCATCGGAGACGCCGAAGCGCTCGGCGTACATCACGTCGGCGCCCTTGTCGATCATCGCGAAGGCCGCTTCCTTGGCCTTGGGCGGATCGAACCAGCTGTTGATGAAGCTCACGCTGAACTCCACCTTCGGGTTGGTTTCCTTCGCGCCCGCCATGAAGGCGTTCATCAGCCGGTTGACCTCGGGAATCGGAAAGCCCCCGACCATGCCGATGCGGTTGCTCTTGGTCATGCCGCCGGCAACCATGCCGCTCAGGTAAGCGGGCTCCTGGATGTAGTTGTCGAACACGCTGAAGTTCGGCGCCTGGGGCTTGAGCGACGAGCCCATGAGAAAGGCGACCTTCGGAAAGTCCTTCGCCACCTTGCGCGCCGCCGCTTCCACGCCGAACACCTCGCCCATGATCAACTGGTTGCCGCCGGTCGCGTACTCGCGCATCACGCGCTCGTAGTCGGCATTGCTCACGTTCTCGGTGGCCTTGTATTCGATCTCCCCGCGCGCCTCGGCAGCCTTGAGCGCCTTGTGGATGCGCCCCACCCATTGCTGCTCGAACGGCACGGTGTAAACCGCCGCCACCTTGAGCTTGGCCTGCGCAAGCGCAATGCCCGGCGCCCCGGCCGCAAGGGCTGCGGCGATGGCGACGGAACGAATGATCAACTGACGGCGTGCTGTCACGGTCTTCTCCTCGGTCGTAAAAAAATCAAGCGCTGCAATCCCCATGCCCGCTCCCCCAGAACGGACCCCGCCTCCTTCGGGAAACACCGAGGAACCGGCTCCGCCGGGCCTCAGGTGTTGCCCCCGGTAGGGGGTTGGCGAAGCGGACACGAAGTGCCGCGCAGCCTGGGGGCGAGCGTTACTTCGTGCCGAAGATGCGGTCGCCCGCGTCGCCCAGGCCCGGCAGGATGTAGCCGTGGCTGTTCAGCTCGCGGTCGATCGCCGCGGTGTAGATCGGCACATCCGGGTGCGCCTTCTGCATCGTCGCCACGCCTTCGGGGCAGGTGAGGAGGCACACGAACTTGATCGACTTCGGGTTCAGCTCCTTCAGCCGCTCGACCGCGGCCACCGCCGAGTTGCCGGTCGCCAGCATCGGGTCGACCACGATCACGTCGCGGTTCTCCATCTCGCCGGGCATCTTGAAGTAGTACTCGACGGCCGTGAGCGTCTTGGGGTCGCGGTAGAGGCCGATGTGGCCGACGCGCGCGCCCGGCACCACCGTCAGCATGCCGTCCAGGATGCCGGTGCCGGCGCGCAGGATCGACACCAGCACCAGCTTCTTGCCGTCGATGACCTTGGCCTGCATGGTCTCCAGCGGGGTCTCGACCTCGATGTCCTGCATCGGCATGTCGCGCGTGACCTCGTACGCCATGAGCATGCTGATTTCATTGAGGAGCCGGCGAAAGCTGTTGGTGGAGGCGTCCTTGCGGCGCATCAGCGTGAGCTTGTGCTGGACGAGGGGATGGTCGACGAGGTGGACGTTGCTCATTGGAATTTTTTCTGGCGTTGCAAAAGTGAACCCGCGAGTCTAAAAGACGGTGCCGTCGCTCTCGATGAGAAGCGGTGGCGCTCCGTCTCGCAAGCGCTGTGCCAGTGCCCGGCCCGCCGCCCAGGTGCCGCCTTCGAGCACGCAGGCGAGCGGCAGCTCCTCCTCGGTGCGGTCGAGCACCTTGCGCACGCGCGGCGCCACCTCGTCCAGCAGCGCCACGGTGAGCGCGCGCCATTCGACGATGAACTCGTCGCCGGCCTTCCACCGGCGGGTGAGAAAGGCCGCGTCCTTCGGCACGATCACACCGCTGTCGATCAGGAGGCCGCCGTTGCGGTATTCGGGGAGCGCGGTGAGCGCGTCGAGGTGGCGCACCTTCACGCCCGCCCATTCGAAGGGCTCGAGCAGCGAATAGGTGAGCCACTGCGAGAGCTTGTGAAAGGGCATCCAGCCATTGGTGAGCCCCGGGCCGCGCACCGCGCTGTGCCGCCAGCAGTCGCCCAGCGCGAGCGCCGGGTCGCCCGAGCCGATGCCACCGGCGCTGTCGCTGCCGTCGATGGCGATGCTGTCCACCGCATTGGCCGAGGGCCAGATGCGCGAGAGCGTCTCCAGCAGCAGCGAGAGGATCTGGTGCGCGGTGATCTCGGCCGTGGGCGGCGCGGCCGGGCCGTAGGGGCCGACCAGCGCATCGAACAGGCGGCCGGGCCGGCCGTCGTTGCCGAAGGTCTCGGGCTGCTCGCTCATCGCCTCGCCGAGCCGGCGCAGCAGCGTGGCGCGGCCCGAAAGACCCACCAGCGGATTGACGTCGCTCACCTGGAAGGCATCGCCCAGCCGGTCGGTCACGAGGCCCTTGAGGCCGGCCGCGTCGGCCTGCAGCGGATGGTCGGGGTCGGACGAAAAGAGCCCGCTCGTGAACGCATGGAAGCTCGCCACGCCCAGGCCTTCGGAGCGCGTGTAGCGCTCGCCGGTGGCGGGTTCGGTGTAGTGCCAGTCGGGGCCGGCGCCGGCATCGAGCAGCACGCTCACCAGCACGAGGTCGATGTGCGCGCGGGCGCGTTGCCGGGCGTCGATGCCTTTGCCCAACAGCTGGTCGAGCTGCTTCAGGCGGTCGGTGCCGCCGGCCTCGAAGTGGCGCCAGCGGCTGTGGTACGGGATGGTGTCCCACGGATAGCGCTCGCGCGTGACCTCGGCCACGGTGCGTGCCGCGTCTTCGAGCGCGTCGTCGCTGCCGATGCGGAACCACTGCGATTCGCCGCGCCGCGCGCGCGCCAGCAAGGCGCCCGCGCGCTGGCGGATGGCGGCGGTGGTGCGCAGCAGCGAGGCCGCGCCGGCCGGGTGGGCGGTGTCCGCAGTGAATTCGATCGAGGGGTCGACCTTGCCCGCGCCGCCGGCCGGCAGGCTGCCGGAACCGTCGACGGGCATGTGGGGGTCGGTGTTGTTGCTGGTCGTCATTCGGTGAGTCCGCGGCCCTTGGCCTTTTTCAGTTCCTCGGCGTCCGGCACCGGGCCGGGCGTGAAGTAGCCGGCGGCCATCTTGGCGTCCATCTCGACGCGGGCGTCCGCCGGGATCAGTTCATCGGGAATGTTCACGCGCTCGCCGATCTCGATGCCCGAGCCGGTGATCGCGTCGAACTTCATGTTGCTCATCGACACGAGCCGATGGATCTTCTTGATGCCCAGCCAGTGGAAGACGTCGGGCATCAGCTCCTGGAAGCGCATGTCCTGCACGCCGGCCACGCACTCGGTGCGCGCGAAGTACTGGTCGGCCGTGTCGCCGCCCACCTGCCGCTTGCGGGCGTTGTAGACCAGGAACTTGGTCACTTCGCCCAGCGCGCGGCCTTCCTTGCGCGAGTAGGCGATGAGCCCCACGCCGCCGCGCTGCGCGCCCTGGATGCATTCCTCGATCGCGTGCGTGAGGTAGGGGCGGCAGGTGCAGATGTCCGAGCCGAACACGTCCGAGCCGTTGCACTCGTCGTGGATGCGCGCGGTGAGCTCCACCTCGGGGTTGGCCAGGTCGCGCGGGTTGCCGAAGATGTAGAGCGTCTGCCCGCCGATGGGCGGCAGGAACACTTCCAGGTCGGAGCGCGTGACCAGCTCGGGGTACATGCCGCCGGTCTCCTCGAAGAGCGTGCGGCGCAGGTCGGTTTCGGAGCAACCGAAGCGGCGCGCCACCTCGGGGAGATACCACACGGGCTCGATGGCCGCCTTGGTCACCATCGCGGCGCCGCCCGCCGTGAGGAAGTGGCCGTCGGCCTTCAGGCGCCCGCTCTGCAGCGCCTCGATCACCTCCGGGAGGATCACGTGCGCCTTGGTGATCGCGATGGTCGGGCGGATGTCGTAGCCCGCGGCCAGTTCGGTGGAAAACGCATCGGCCACGAGCGCCCCCCATGGGTCGAGCGAGACGATGCGGCCCGGCTCGCCCCACTGCGGATAGGGGCCGATCACGTCGGTGGGCGAGGTGTTGGTGAGGTCGGCCTTGTGCTCGCGCTTCAGGGCGCCCGAGGCCACCGCGAGCGCGCGGTACACGCTGTACGAGCCGCTGTGCGTGCCGATGACGTTGCGGTGCGCGCGCTTGGTGGTGGTGCCGACGACGGGGCCGCGCTCGGTGGCGGTGGCCGCGCCCCACTGGATCGGCAGCGCGCCGAAACCGCCGGCATGCGAGGTCAGGCGGATGTGGCCGGTCGAGGAGGAGGGGTGCAGCGGCGGGAAAGGCTGGACAGGCTGGACAGGCAAAAGTGGCGAAAGAGACGCGGTGCCAGCCGGGAGTGCGGAAGGGATCTCGGTGCTATCTACGGACATTGCAGGCCCTCAAAAAATGCAATGTACCGATCACGCGTGCGGCTGGCAAGCCGGGGCGGACCATGCCCCGCTGTCATCCAGCGGCGCGCGGTGCTCAGGCCGGCGAGGAGCGCAGGCCGTAGGTCTTGCCGCCGACGAACAGGTATTCGGCGCGCAGCACCGCATCGCCTTTCTCGCCGGTGAAGGTGAAGCCGAGCACGCCCACCTGCGTGCCGGGCTTGATCTCTTCGACGCCCCAGGCCGCAAGGCGCGTGAGGGGCGCGAGCTCGACCTGCCATTTGCGGTCGCCCCGCGTGGGCAATTGCGCCTTGGCCAGGAGCGCGGGGCCGTCGACGGACGTCGACTGTTTCGGCAGTGCGCGTTGCTTCAGGTCGGCGGGGAGCGTGGGGTTGTCGGAGAGCTCGAGCTCCAGTTCGCCATGCGGGTTGCGCCACATGACCTTGGTCGCGCGCCCCTCCAGGTACAGCGGGCGCTCCTGGTTGAAGCTGCTCCATCCATGGTGGGCCCAGGCGGGCAACGCGAGGCCCATCGAGGTGGCAACGAAGAGGCGTCTTTGCATCATCTCGGTCTCCTTCATGTGAGGCAGTTCAGAGGTAGGCGATCCAGCGCCCGCAGATGATGACAGCGAGCCAAAACCCCAAAGAGAGAAGGCATTGCACCCGGGCGAACCGGTCCAGCGCCGCGACGCCGCTGCGAAAGTGAAAGAGCGCCGCGTTGGCGCCGGCCAGCGCGACCAAAAGCATCTTGATGCGAAACGCGGTGTTGGCCAGCAACTCGTCGGGCTGGCCGGAAAACATCGTGAGCCCGGTGACCGCGCACAGGCCGAAGCCGGCGAGGGCGGGGCGCAGCGTCAGGCGCGCCAGCAGCGGCGCGGGCAGCTCGCGCCCCATGCCCAGCGCGCGCAGCTCGAACACGAAGAGCCCGCCGAACAGCAGCGCGATGCCGACGATGTGCGCCACCTCCAGCGCCGGATAGGCCCAGGGGTGCGAGACGAGTCCGCTGAACATCGGCGCAGCTTAGCCCAAGGTGCGGGCGAAGGGCTTGCGGGCGCTGGCACTTTCCGTGTCACGGCACAATCGAACGCACTATTTTTCGACCAGGCTGTAACCAGCCAGCCCGATGGCACGAACCACTGAAGGTAGCAGGATACAGATGAGCGACGCGGAAGCGGCGCTGCGGAGCCTGTTCCTTCGGGGCCTGGATGGCGACGCGAAGGCCTACCGCGAATTCCTGCAGAAACTCAGCGCGCACCTGCGCGCCTTTCTGGGCAAGCGCCTCTTTGGCTGGCCCGATGAAGTGGAAGACCTCGTCCAGGAATGCCTGCTCGCCATGCACAACCAGCGCCACACCTACCAGAGCGACCAGCCGCTGACGGCCTGGGTGCACGCCATCGCGCGCTACAAGATGATCGACCTGCTGCGCGCCAAGTCGGTCCGCGAAGATTTGCATGACCCGCTGGACGACGACCTCGCGGTGTTCGCCGAGTCGGCCACCGAGGCGAGCGATGCGAAGCGTGACCTGGGCGGCCTGCTCCAGACGCTGCCCGAGCGCCAGCGCCTGCCCATCGTGCACGTGAAGATCGAAGGCCTCTCGGTCGCCGAGACCGCAAGCCTCACGGGCATGTCGGAGTCGGCGGTGAAGGTCGGCATCCACCGCGGGCTGAAAGCCCTGGCCGCGCGCTTCGGCCACACCTGGAGTGCCGCCGCATGAAGACCGACGACCTGGTCGCGATGCTCGCGAACGGCCCCGTTGCCGCGCCGCGCCGCGCGACGAGCCGGCGCCTGGGCCTGGCGCTGCTGGCGGGCGTGCCGCTGTCCTTCGTCATCCTGTTCGCCGAGTACGGGCTGCGGCGCGACCTGGTGCAGGCGATGTTCTGGCCGATGTTCTGGGTCAAGGTGCTGTTTCCGCTGTGCATCGCTGCGGCCGGCTTCGTGATGGTGCAGCGGCTCGCGCGGCCAGGCGTCGCGGTGCGGCATGCCTGGGCCGGCGCGGTGCTGCCGGTGCTGGGCATCTGGGCGCTGGCGGTCGTCGCGTGGTTCACCATGCCGGCCGAGGACCAGATGCCTGCGCTCATGGGGCAGTCGTGGCGCATCTGCGCGGCCAGCATCGGACTGATGGCGCTGCCGGTTTTCGCGGCCACGCTGGTGGCGCTCAAGGGGCTCGCGCCCACGCAACCCGCGCTCGCGGGCGCCGCGGCGGGGGCGCTTGCGGGCGGCGTCGGCGCTGCGGTGTATGCGCTGCACTGCATGGAACTCACCGCGCCGTTCCTGGCGGTCTGGTATGTGAGCGGGATCGCGGTGCCGGTGCTGGTCGGTGCCGCGCTGGGCCCGCGCCTGCTGCGCTGGTAGGCCCCTGGTGTCCCCGCGTGGGACAAACCCTAGTCGGGCCTGAAATGTCGTTCCCATAACAGTCCGCGGAAAACGAAAGTAGTGGAATCGCGTCGCTTTTTCCTCAAATAACGAAGGAGACACGATGCGAGACATCTACCGGGCGGGGCTCAGGATATTGGGCCTGTGTGTGTTGGCTTCCCTCATCAACTGCGGCGGCGATGGGGGCGGCGGCAGCGGCTTCGCGCCGATCGTGCCGCCATCGGGCAACGCGCCGCCCGCGACCAACCCGCCGCCCGGCGACGGGCCGCCGGTGCAGGCCACCGGCGAACTGAAGATCCGCACGCTGTCGAACCGCGCCGACATGATCAGCGACGGCGATGCCTATGTCGAAATCACGCTGCCCGAGGGCAAGAGCGCGCTCGACCTCGCGGTGGACCTGGACGGCAAGGACATCTCTTCCGCCTTCGCCCTGCGCGCCAACGGCCGCGTGCTCGGCACTGTGACCGGGCTTCGCGTGGGCAGCAACACGCTGACCGCCACGCTCAAGTCCACGAAGAGCGGCGCGAAGCTCGCCATCGAGAACTTCGCCCGCGGCGGCAACATCTTCGCGGGCACGCCCGTGCAGCCGTGGATCTGCGCGACGAAGGCGGGTTCGGTCGCGACGGTCACGGTGCCCGGCACCGGCCTCTCGGCGAGCGTGACCACGCAGGTGAGCGGCCTGGACGCCGACCCCGTCGATGCCGACTGCAATGCGCCGACCGTCTACACCTACTACTACCAGCCCAAGGCCAAGGAAGGCACCGACTGCGGCCAGCAGCCCTTCGGCCTCTACGCCTGCTTCGTGCAGTACGACCCCGCCAAGCGCCCGAAGGACGCCGACATCGCCAACTTCACCACCGACCGCGGCGACACCGTGAAGGCCCTGCTGCGCGTGGAGCTGGGCACCATGGGCCGCAGCGAATACCAGGTGGCGGTGTACTTCGACCCCGCCAAGCCCTGGACGCCGTGGGAGCCGCAGAAGGGCTGGAACGGCAAGGTGCTCTGGAAGATGGGCGCCTCGGCCTCGGGGAACCGCTTCCAGCAGAACCCGGGCACGGCGCTCTTTGACGACAACGCGCTGCGCGCCGGCTTCATGACCGTCAATTCGCAGTTGACGAACCACAACGACAACAACAACGAGTTCCTGGCGACCGAGAACATCATGATGGTCAAGGAGCACATCGTCGACGCCTACGGCGAGATCCGCTTCACCATGTCCGACGGCGGCTCGGGCGGCTCGATGATGCAGACCGTGCCGGCCTCGGTGATGCCGGGCCTGCTCGATGGCCTGCAGACCGGCTACAGCTACCCGGACGCGGTCACCACCTGGATCGAGACGCGCGACTGCGGCAACCTCTGGCGCTACTACGGCACCGGTCCGGGCGCGGGCCTCTCGCTGGCGGCGCGGGCGGCCATCGAGGGCCATCCGACGGCCGACTACTGCACCATGTGGGTCTATTCGTTCCTCGCGCCGCAGAACCCGGTGCAGTCTCCGAACTGCGGCCCGGGCTTCCCGGCGGCGCTGGTGTACGACCCGGTGCTGCGGCCCAACGGCGTGCGCTGCACGATCCACGACGTGATGACCGCGATCCTGGGCACCACCGAGCTCAACGGCAACACCGTGCCGAACCTGCCCTATGACAACGCGGGCGTGCAGTACGGGCTGAAGGCCCTGCGCTCCGGCGCGATCACGCCCGAGGAGTTCGTCGCGCTCAACGAAGGCATCGGCAGCTGGGATGCCGACATGGTCTGGTCGGGCGACAAGGCCGTCATTCCCGCGGTGCGCGCCCGTGCGCAGACCAGCGCGATGACCGCGCTCTACCGCAGCGGGCTCGTGAGCTATGCGAAGAACCTCGCGAAGGTGCCGATCGTGGACCTGCGTCCCGAACTGGGCGCCGACATCCACATGGCCTGGCGCACCTTCGAGCAGCGCGCGCGCCTCGATGCGGGCAACGGCGGGCACGACAACCACGTGGTGCTCGCGAGCGCGGCAGGCACCGGCGTGGCGCTGACCAAGCAGGCCTTCCTCATGATGGACCGCTGGCTGAGCGCCATGGAGGCCGACACCTCGAGCGATGCGAAGGAAAAGAAGGTCGTGAAGAACAAGCCCTCCGACGCGGTCGATCTCTGCCTCGCGACCGCGGGCATGACCAATGCCGAGCTGGTGGACGTCGGCTTCACCACCTCCGCGTGCCCGGTCAGGCCCTACGAGTCGGTGCGCATCGTGTCGGGCGGTCCGCTGTCCGAAGACGTGTTCAAGTGCCAGTTGAAGCCGATCGACTTCGCATCGGCCGACTACGCTGGCATCCGCTTCACGGGCGGCCAGCAGGTTCGCCTGCAGGCGACGTTCCCCGATGGCGTGTGCAACTGGAGCAAGCCGGGCGTGGGGCAGGTGCCGTGGACGCCGACCACCTTCCGCAACGGCCCCGGCGGGCAGGACCTGCCGGCCGCGCCGGTGTCCGTGGCGTTCTGAGCCGCGCCGCCTCAGCTGAGCTTCAGCCCGGCTGGTTGTTCGGAAACCTCGACAGGCGCTGCCTGTCGAGCACGTTGATGTAGCCGTAGCCCGTCTTGATGAGCTGCACCGCTTCGAGTTCGTGCAGCGCCGCGTTCACCCGCTGGCGCGACACGCCCACCATCCAGCCGATTTCTTCCTGGCTGATCTGCAGCGTGGCGTCGGTGTTCGGATAGAGCACCGGATGGAACAGGCTCGCGATGCCGCGCGCCACGCGGGCGGTGGGCTCCAGCAGCCGGTCGAACTTCACCGTGGCGATGAACTGGCTCAGCCGCTCGTTCAGGTGCGACAGCATGAAGTGGTTGAAGGGGACGCTGCGGTCCAGCAGCCACGCGAAGGTGTCGCGCGGCAGGTGCAGCGTGGTGGTCGGGCGCGTGGCGGCTATCTCGTACTTGCGCTGCTCGACCTTGAGCAGCGAGCCTTCGCCGATCCAGCCGCCGGTGGCCACGCCGGTGAACATCACCGGCTTGCCGTCGGCCGAGGTGTCCTGCACGCGCAGGAAACCGCGGATCACGCCGATCCAGCTGTCGGCGATCTCGTTGCGCTGGCAGACGAATTCGCCCGGGCCATGCTCGCGGGTAAAGAGCGCCTTGTAGACCACCTCGCGCTCGCTTTGCGTGAGCACGCGCGGCCAGATGCAGCGTTCCCAGAACTGGTTGACTTCGCTGTCCGGCAGCTTGCTGGTGGACATTCGGTGCGTCGCTTGCCTGGCGTTGCGTGCGTGGGGTTGCGTGCGTGGTGTTGCCGGCCTCAGCGCTTCTTGCTGCCGAAGATCCCGCCGAGCACGCCGCGCAAAATCTCCTTGCCCACCGACGTGCCCATGGTGCGCACCGCCGACTTGGCCATGGTCTGCACCAGGCCGTCGCGCTTGCCGCCGCGTGGGCCGGTGCTGCCGAAGATCATGTCGTTGAGCATCCCGCCCATGCCCGAGCCGGACTCTTCGGCCGCCTTGCCCACCTGCGCCTTGGCCGCGGGCGCGTCGGGCGCGGACTCGGCGCGGCCCTTGAGCTTTTCGTAGGCCGATTCGCGGTCCACCGTTTTCTCGTAGACGCCGGCGACGAGCGAATTGGCGATCAGCGCCTTGCGCTGGTCGGGCGTGATCGGGCCGAGCTGGCTGCCGGGCGGCAGTACGAACACGCGCTCGGTCACGCTCGGGCGGCCCTTTTCGTCGAGAAAGCTCACAAGCGCCTCGCCGACCGCCAGTTCGGTGATGGCGGTCTCGATATCGAGGCCCGGCTTCTGGCGCATCGTGCTGGCGGCCGCCTTCACGGCCTTCTGGTCGCGCGGGGTGAAGGCGCGCAGCGCGTGCTGCACGCGGTTGCCCAGCTGGGCGAGCACCGTGTCGGGAATGTCCAGCGGGTTCTGGGTGACGAAATACACGCCCACGCCCTTGGAGCGCACGAGCCGCACCACCAGCTCGATGCGCTCCACCAGCGCCTTGGGCGCCTCGTTGAAGAGCAGGTGGGCCTCGTCGAAGAAGAAGGCGAGCTTCGGCTGGTCGGGGTCGCCGATCTCGGGCAGTTGCTCGAACAGCTCCGACAGCATCCACAGGAGAAAGGTCGCGTACAGGCGCGGCGAATTCATCAGTTTGTCGGCCGCCAGCACGTTGACCACGCCCTTGCCGCCCACGGTCTGCATGAAGTCGGCGATGTTGAGCATCGGCTCGCCGAAGAACTTGTCGCCGCCCTGGGTCTCGATCTGCAGCAGGCCGCGCTGGATGGCGCCCACGCTGGCGGCGCTGATGTTGCCGTACTGCGTGGTGAACTGGCTCGCGTTCTCGCCCACGTACTGCAGCATCGCGCGCAGGTCCTTCAGGTCGAGCAGCAGCATGCCGTTGTCGTCGGCGATCTTGAATACCAGGTTCAGCACGCCGGCCTGGGTTTCGTTCAGGTCGAGCATGCGGGCCAGGAGGAGCGGGCCCATGTCGGAGACGGTGGCCCGCACCGGGTGGCCCTGTTCGCCGAACACGTCCCAGAGCGTGACGGGGCAGGCGGAGGGCTCGGGCACGTCGATGCCGCGTTCCTTCAGCGTGGCCGCCAGCTTGTCGCCGACGGCGCCTTTCTGGCTGATGCCCGTCAGGTCGCCCTTGACGTCGGCCATGAACACCGGCACGCCGATGCTGGAGAGCTTCTCGGCGATGGTCTGCAGGGTGACCGTCTTGCCCGTGCCGGTGGCGCCGGTGATCAGGCCATGGCGGTTGGCGAGGCTGGGGAGGAGGGCGCACTCGATGCTGTCGTGGCGGGCGATCAGAAGGGGGTCTGCCATGAGAGGCTCCGGGTCGTATCGAAGCGGGTAGTCTAGGGCCTGTCCACCCTGTGCAAGGGGGTCGCGAAGCTCGCCACAGCCCGCCCATCAAGGCGCGTGACGCCGTGCGTGCGTCCGCACGCACAAGGAACGCAACGCCGAGGGGCGGGCTGTGGCGAGCTTCCCTCCGGGTTGCTTCGCAAAGGGGCCGTCTGCGGCGTTGCCCGCACCTGCAAGGCACGAGCCTTGCTGCGCGCGGGCGCCTTGCAGCCAGCCCCTTTGCGAAGCAACGCGACCCCCTTGCACAGGGTGAACAGGCCCCAAGCGGCACTCCTATAATCCACGGCCGCACGAAGGTTCAGGAAAAAGTTTTCAGGAGGTTTTTTTGTCATCGACTGCTCAGCCCCCCATTCCCGCCACTGGCGATGCGTCAGAACAGTCGCCGATCGAAAAAGAACTCGCCGTACTGCTCGTGAACGCTCTCAATCTCGAGGTTGCGCCCGAGGACATCGTTCCCACCGATCCGTTGTACGGTGAAGGCCTGGGTCTCGATTCCATCGACATCCTCGAAGTCGCGCTCGAAGTCTCGCGGCGCTACGGCTTCCAGCTGCGCTCGGACGATGAGCGCAACCAGCAAATCTTCCAGTCGCTGCGCACGCTCGCGACCCACGTCGCCCAGCATCGCAGCGCTTCCTGACCCATGTCACGATGGCGACTGGCGCTCCTGCTGCTGGTGGGAGTGGCCTATGCCGGCCTCTCTCACTGGATGACCCTGTTCCACGCCACGGAGCCGTGGGCGGTGGTGGTGCTGCTCGGCCCGCTGTGGCTGGCGGCCATGGGCTTTGCGGCCAGCTGGTTCGGCCGCTGGGGCTTTGCCGCGGCGCTGGCGCTGGGCATCGGCGGCTTCGCGCTCGTCTTCCTGGGTGAGGCGGGCGATCCGAACCGTCTCTATGTGCTGCAGCATGTGGGCATCAACGGCGCGCTGTGCGGCTGGTTCGGCTCCACGCTGCGTGGCCGCGGGCTGCCGCTGATCACGCAGTTCGCGCAGCGCGTGCATCCGCTCAAGGGGCACATGCTGTCCTACACGACGCATCTCACGCAGGTCTGGACCGCGTACTTCGCGGTGGTGGTCGTGTCCTCGATCGTGGTCTACCTGACGCTGCCGTTCTCGGCCTGGTCGCTGCTGGCCAATGTGCTGTCGCCGGTGTCGGTGGCGCTTCTTTTCGTGGGCGAGCACCTGGTTCGCTACAGGCTGCACCCCGAGTTCGAGCGCACGCGCCTGGTCGATGCGGTGCGCGCCTTCTACGGCACCTCGACGATCGACAACGGCGCCGGCCCCCGGTGACACAGGCGCAGCCCGCGTGACGACAGACACCCACTTCCTGCCCCTGCTCGCGGACCGCGACCCCGACGCCCCCCTCGCGTGGCGTGCCGGCGTGCCCGTGAGCACCCGCCAGTTCCTGGCCGACGTGGCCCGTTTCGCGCCGGTGCTGCCGGCCGAGGGGCCCGCGGTCAACCTGTGCGTCGATCGCTATGCCTTCGCCGTGAGCCTGGGCGCCGCGCTGGTGCGCGGCCATGCGAGCCTCCTGCCGCCCGATGCGCGGCCCGACACGCTGGCGCGCCTGGTCGAGAGCCACGGCACCCGCCTTTTCGCGCTCACCGACGACACCAAGCTGCAGACGCCCGGCATGCAGCGCGTGCTGATCGAAGACCGCTCCAGCCTCGAAGGCGATGCGAGCGCGACCGTGCCCGCGTTCGACGGCGCGATGCACGCGGCCAGCCTGCTCACCTCGGGCTCCACCGGCGCGCCGCAGCCGCATGCCAAGACCTGGCGCACGCTGGTGGGCGATGTGGCCGTGGCCGTCGAGCGGCTCTGCCGCGTGCTGGAGCGCCCCACGCTCGAAGGCCTGACGCTGGTCGCGACCGTGCCGGTGCAGCACAGCTACGGGCTCGAATCGTCGGTGCTGCTGGCGATGCTGGGCGGTGCTGCTTTCGAAAGCGGCCGGCCGTTCTTTCCGGCCGACGTGGCGCAGACGCTGGCCTCGGTGCCGCGCCCTCGGGCACTGGTGACCACGCCGTTCCACCTGAAGACGCTGCTGCTGTCGGGCATCGAACTGCCGCCGGTGGACCTGATCCTGTCGGCCACCGCGCCGCTCTCGCCGCAGCTTGCGTTGCAGGCCGAGCAGGCCATGGGCGCGGTGCTGCTCGAAATCTACGGCAGCACCGAGTCGGGCCAGGTCGCCACGCGCCGCACGACCGAGAGCGAAATCTGGGAAAACTTCGGCCAGATCCGCGTGCATGCGGAGCCGGGCGAAGCCGACGGGCCCGAGCGCTTCATCTTCGAGGGCGATTTCCTGCCCGAGCCCACGCCCATGGCCGATGTGCTCGAGCTGCTGGACGACCGGCGCTTTCGCCTGTTCGGCCGCGCGAACGACCTCATTCACGTGGCCGGCCGGCGCAGCTCGCTGGCCCACCTGAACTTCCACCTGAACAGCATTCCCGGGGTCGACGACGGCGCCTTCTGGCTGCCCGACGAGGTGGCCGACGGCGTGGTGCGGCCGGTGGCCTTCGTGGTCGCGCCGACGCTCGCGGCGGGCGCGATCATCGGCGCGCTGCGCCAGCGCCTGGAGCCGGTGTTCGTGCCGCGGCGCGTGGTGCAGGTGAAGTCTTTTCCGCGCGAAGGCACCGGCAAGCTCACGGTGCGGGCGCTGCGCGAATTTGCGCTGGCGCAGCTCGCGGAAGACGACACGCCGGTGCAGATCGCGCACACGGTGCCCGCCGACCATCCGTCTTTCGCCGGCCATTTCCCCGGCCAGCCGCTGCTGCCCGGCGCGCTGGTGCTGGCCGAGGTGATGGAAGCCATCCAGCGCGTGCCGGCGCTGGTCGCGCGGCTGGGCACGTCGCCGACGCTCGCGGCGGCGAAGTTTCTCGCGCCCGTGCGGCCCGGCAGCACGCTCGCCATCGAACTGCATCCGGAAGCCGGCACCGGCCGCGGCGTGCGTTTCGACGTGCGTTGCGACGGCGTGGTGGCTGTCAGCGGCCGCTGGACGGCCGTGCAAGAGTCAGCCCGATGAAGCACACCGACGCTGAGACGCGCGCCGTCAACGAGGCGGCCCAGACCGGGCACACCGGGCAGGCTGGGCAGAGGGGCGGCTGGGCCCAGGCGCCCGAGCGCAGCAACATGCTCGCGTTGCGCTTCATCTGCTTCATGGCGCTGGTGTGCGGGCGCCACGTCACGCGGCTGCTGCTGCCGCCGATCAGCCTGTATTTCCTGTTGTTCGCGCCCGCGCCGCGCCGGCAGATCAAGCGCTACCTGTTCCGGGCCATCGGTCCGCACGCGGGCTGGATCGACGGTTACCGGCTGCTGCACGCGTTTTCGTCCACGGTGCTGGACCGCGTGTATTTCCTGCGCGGGCGCATGGACCTCTTCAAGCTGACGGTCGAAGGCAACGTGCCGCTGGAGACCGAAGCGATCGAAGGGCGGGGCGCTTTCCTGCTCGGCGCGCACGTGGGCAGTTTCGAGGTCATGGGCGCCTGCAAGCACCGCACGCAGCAGCACGACCTGCGGCTCGCGATGCTGATGTACCCGGACAACGCGCAGCGCATCACCGCCATCCTCAACGCCATCGCGCTGCCCGAAATGCGGCCGCACGTGATCGCGCTCGGCCGGCCGCACTCGATGCTCGACCTGCGCGACTGGCTCGACGGCGGGGGCCTGGGCGGCATGCTGGCCGACCGCACCCTGCCGGGCAGCGAGGAGCAGCCCTCGCACCACCGCGGCAACAACATCGTGCTGCCGTTCCTCGGGCAGCCCGCCACCTTCAACGACGGGCCGTTCCGGCTCGCGGCGCTCCTGCGCCGCAAGGTGTTCTTCATGGCCGGCCTCTATGGCGGCGGCGCCCGCTACGATGTCCGGTTCGATCCGCTGGCCGACTTCGCCGAGCCGGCCGCCGATGCCGCGGACCGCGAGCGGCGCATCCGCGCCGCCGTCGAGGCCTACGTCGCACGCCTGGAGGCGCTGTGCCGCGCTTATCCGTACAACTGGTTCAACTTTCATGATTTCTGGCTCGAAGATGCGGCTTGACCGGCTTTGCAGGGTGTTCGTACTCGCGGTGACTTTCTGCGCCGCGCCGGCGTGGGCGTTCGACCTGCCCGAGCTGATGGGCCTGCTGGCCAAGCAAAAGAGCGGCGAGGCCCGCTTCACCGAGCAGCGCTTCGTGCACGGCCTGGAAGGCCCGCTCGATGCGAGCGGCACGCTGAGCTTCGACGCGCCCGACAAGCTGGTGCGCCGCACGCTGTCGCCACGCATCGAGACCATGGCCGTCGACGGCAACACGCTCACGCTCTCGCGCGGCGGCCGCAACCGCACGCTGGCGCTGGACAGCATGCCCGAGCTGCTCGGCCTGGTCGAAGCCATGCGCGGCACGCTGACCGGCGACGGCGCGACGCTGCAGCGCTACTTCAAGAGCACCGTGACGGGCGCGCCCGCCAAGTGGACGCTCGACCTTGCGCCCATGGACAGCCGCCTGGCCGCGCAGGTGCGCAGCATCCGCATCAGCGGCCGCGCGAGCGACGTGCTGGGGCTGGAGATGGAGTTCGTCGGCGGTGACCGCTCGGTCATGAACATCTCGCCGAACGCGCCCGCGCCTGCGCCCGCCGCCACGGCGCCCCCCGGCGCGGCCCCGTCCGGCGCGGCCGGACGCACCACACCGTGACTGCCGCGACGGCGCCGCAGGCGGGCGGCCCGCCGAGCTGGCGGCGCAGGGCGGTCGTGCTGCTCGCGTGGCTGCTGGTGCTGCTGTGCGGCGCGTTCGTCATCGCGCGCACGCAGATCGGCGCCGATCTCTCGGCGTTCCTGCCCAAGAGCCCCGACCTGCGCCAGCGCGTGCTGATCGAGCAGCTGCAAAGCGGCGTCGCTTCGCGCACGCTGATGCTGGGCTTCGAAGGCGGCAGCGCGGAGCAGCGCGCCACGGTGTCGCGCGCGATGGGCAAGACCATGCGCGAGAGTCGGCTCTTCGACCTGATCCAGAACGGCGACGTGGGCGACTGGAGCGAGGCGGGCACCTGGGTGTTCCAGCACCGCTACCAGCTGTCACCCGCCGTCACGCCCGGGCAGTTCACCGCCGGGGGCCTGCGCGACGCGATCAACGAGACGCTGTCGATGCTCGGCACACCGGCCGGCAACGTGATCAAGCCTTTTCTCGACCGCGACCCGACCGGCGAGACGCAGCGCATCGCCATGGAACTGGTGCCCGCGAGCGCGCCGCGCAGCGAAGACGGCGTGTGGATGTCGCGCACCGCGCCGCGCGCGCTGATGATTGCGACCACGCGCGCCGCCGGCAGCGACCTGGACGCGCAGGCCGTGGCCATCGCGAGGGTGCACGCGGCGTTCGAAGCCGCCACGCGGGAGATGGGCGAGGCGAGGCCCAAGCTGCTGCTGAGCGGCCCGCCCGTGTTCTCGGTGATGAGCCGCGACAAGATCAAGACCGAAGCCATCCATCTCGCGATCGTCGGCGGCATCGTGATGGGCGCGCTGCTGCTGCTGGCCTTCGCCTCGCCGCGCGCGTTGCTCATCGCTTTCCTGCCGGTGGCGACGGGCGTGGTGATCGGCACGGCGAGCGTGAGCCTGGTGTTCGGCTCGGTGCACGGGCTCACGCTGGGTTTCGGCAGCACGCTGATCGGCGAGACGGTGGACTACGCCATCTATTACCTGATCCAGGCGCGCGGGGCGGCCGTGGCCGGCACCGGCTGGCAACGCTGGCGTGATCTGAACTGGCCGACCGTGCGGCTCGGGCTGCTGACCTCGGTGTGCGGCTTCGCGGCGTTGGTGTTCTCGGGCTTTCCGGGGCTCGCGCAGCTGGGCGTGTTCTCCATCGCTGGCCTCGTGGCGGCTGCGCTGGCCACGCGCTACGTGCTGCCGATGCTCGCACCCGACGGCGCGACCGGCATGGGCATGCGCAGGTACATGGCGCAGCTCGCCGGCATGCTGGTGCGCGGCCTGCCGCGCCTGCGCTGGCCGCTGGCCGCGCTCGGCGTGGCCGCGCTCGGGCTGGTGCTGTGGCAGGGCGGGCATCTGTGGCGCGCCGACCTGGGCGCGATGAGCCCGGTGCCCAAGTCGGCCCAGCAGCTCGATGAGATGCTGCGCAACGACATCGGCGCGAGCGACGGCGGTGTGCTGGTGGTGGCCTATGGCGACGACGAGCAGGCGGCGCTGCGCAACACCGAAGCGGCGGCCGCCAAGCTCGATGCACTGGTCGACACGGCCGAACTCGGCGGCTACGAGGCCGTCACGCGCGTGCTGCCCAGCGCGGCTGCGCAGAGCGCGCGCATCGCGAGCCTGCCCGATGCAGCCACGCTGCAAGCCAGCCTGGCCGAAGCCACCAAGGGCCTGCCGTTGCCGGCCTCGCGGCTCGGGCCGTTCCTGGCCGATGTCGAGGCGGCGCGCAAGCTCGCGCCCGTGCAGCGCGCCGACCTGGCCGGCGGTCCGCTCGGCTCCGTGCTGAACACGCTGATGTACCAGCGCCCGGGCGGCGGATGGGCGACGCTGCTGGTGCTGCACCCCGGTCCGAAGTTCGACCAGGCCCGACTCGAAGCCGCGCTCGCGGGCACGACCGACGTGCAGGTGGTCGACGTCGGCCGCGAACTCGCGAGCCTGTATCAGCGCTACCTGCACGAAGCCTTCGTGCAGGTGCTGCTCGGCGCGCTGGCGGTGGTGGTGCTGCTGGGCATCTACCTGCGGTCGTGGCGCCGGCTGCTGGCGGTGTGCCAGCCGCTGGTGTTCGCGGTGATGCTCACGCTGGGCGGCATGGCGCTCGCGCAGGCTGCGCTCGGCATCCTCCATTTGGTGGGGCTGCTGCTGATCGTGGCGGTGGGCTCGAACTACGCGCTGTTCTTCGACCAGCTGCGCACGACGGGGCGGGCGGATGAAGACACGCTGGCTTCGCTGATGCTGGCGAACCTCACGACCGTGGTGTCGTTTGGCCTGATCGCGATATCGGACATCCCCGCGCTGTCGTCGATCGGTCGCGTGGTGGCGCCGGGGGCATTGCTGGCGCTGCTGCTGTCGGCGGCGTTCGCCCGTCATGTGGCACCGACGCCCGCTTCGCCCGCCCGGCGCACCTGATGGGAAAATCCGCCGCGATGTCTTCCGCAACCGCTACCCCCGAGTCCTGGCCCTGGCCGCCGGCCATGCGCGCCAGCGCGGCCTGGCATGTGGCGGCTATTGGGGCGGGCATGCTGGTGCCGGGCGCGTGGCCGTGGGCCATCGGCGCGATCGTGCTCAACCACGCGCTGATCACCGGCGCCGGGCTCACGCCGCGCAGCAACCTGCTGGGCCCCAACGTCACGCGGCTGCCCGAAGCGGCGGCCGCACGCCGCGAGGTGGCAATCACCATCGACGACGGACCGGAGCCCGAAGTCACGCCCCGCGTGCTGGACCTGCTGGACGCGCACGGCCAGCGCGCCACCTTCTTCTGCATCGCCGAGCGCGTGCTCGCGCATCCGGAACTGGCGCGCGAGATCGTGGCGCGCGGCCACAGCATCCAGAACCACACGGCGCGCCACCGGCACAACTTCTCGTTCCTCGGGCCGCGCGGTTTCGCGAGCGAAATCGCGCGGGCGCAGGACATCCTCACCGAAGTCACCGGCCAGCGCCCGACCTGTTTCCGCGCGCCCGCCGGGCTGCGCAACCCCTTTCTCGAACCGGTGCTGCACCGCCTGGGCCTCTCGCTCGTGAGCTGGACGCGGCGCGGTTTCGACACGCGCGAAGGCGACCCCGCCAAGGTAATGGCGCGCCTCGCCCGCAATCTGCAGGCCCGCGACATCCTGTTGCTGCACGACGGCAACGCCGCGCGCACCGCCGAAGGAAAACCCGTTTTGCTGGAGGTATTGCCCTTGTTGCTCGAACGCCTGCGCGCCGATGGAATGCGCGCCGTGACCTTGCCCGAAGGGCTCAAGCCATGAGCGCCGTGATGTCGTCGTCATCCACGGACAACGCGTGGCGCGAGCTGCATGAAGCCGCCACCGTTCCGTACAAGAAGGGCGGCACCTTCGCCTGGCAGTTCGCGCGCGGCAAGCTCGGGCGCGACCCGGTCTTTCGCGGGCTGCTCGAACGCGGGCTGATCGATGCGCAGCACCGGCGCGTGGTCGATATCGGCTGCGGGCAGGGCCTTTTCGTGAGCCTGCTGGCGTCGATGAGCACGATGCAGCAGCAGGGGCGCTGGCCTGCTGCATGGCCTGCCACGCCGGCCGCCGCGGACTACACCGGGATCGAACTGATGCCGAAGGACGTGGCGCGCGCCGAGGCGTCGGTCGGCCATCTGCAGCCGACGCCGCGCCTGGTGTGCGCCGACATGTGCTCCGCCGCCTTGCCCGACTGCGACCTGGTCGTGATCCTCGACGTGCTGCACTACGTGGACCTCGAAGCGCAAGAGGGCGTGCTGGCGCGCGTGCGCGATGCGCTCCGGCGCGGCGGCAACCCGAAGGCGCGGCTGCTGCTGCGCGTGGGCGATGCGTCGAGCCGGCGCGGTTTCGCGATCAGCCAGTGGGTCGACCGCACGGTGACGCGCATCCGCGGCCACAAGGTCTCGCCGACGTGGGGCCGGCCGCTCGCCGAATGGACGGCAGTGCTGCAGCGCCTGGGTTTCCGTGTGCAGAGCATTCCGATGAGCGAAGGCACGCCGTTCGCCAACGTGCTCTTGGTGGCCGACCTGGAGGCAGCCGCTTGACGGCGCCGCAGACGCTCGACCGCGCCGGCATCGCCGCGCGCATTCCGCACAGCGGCAGCATGTGCCTGCTGGAGCGGCTCGACGATTGGGATGCGGACGTGATCCGCTGCAGCACGACGACGCACCGGCTGGCGGACAACCCGCTGCGCACGGCCGGCGGATTGCTGGCGCCGAATGCCATCGAATACGCGGCGCAGGCCATGGCGCTTCACGGCGGGCTGCTGGCCGCGGAGGGCAGCACGCCATCGGCCGGTTTTTTGGCGAGCGCGCGCAGTGTGCGGCTGGCCGTCACGCGGCTCGATGACATCGAAGGTGAACTGCACGTGCAGGCCCGGCGCCTGTCGGGCGACGACAAGCAGATCCTCTACGAATTCGCGGTCAACGCCGACGACGGCCGTACGCTGGCCGAGGGCCGGGCCGTGGTGGTCCTGAACACGCCGCTCGCAACAGAAAGCACCGCCTCATGAGTCTCGAAGGAAAACGCGCGCTGATCACGGGCGCCAGCGGCGCACTCGGCGCTGCCATGGCCGAACGGTTTGCGCGCGACGGTGCGACGGTGCTGCTGCACGCCAATTCGCGGCCGGAAGCGGTGGAGCAGCTGGCGGCGTCGATCATCGCGGCGGGCGGCAAGGCCGAATGCCATGTGTTCGATTTGCGCAGCGACGAGGCCTCGGCGGCGGCGTGCGCGCGCATCCTCGAAGGCGGCGCGGTCCAGATCCTGGTCAACAACGCTGGCGTGCACGACGATGCGGTGCTGCCGGGCATGCGCGCCGATCAATGGCACAAGGTGATCGACGTGTCGCTCAACGGATTTTTCCGTGTGACGCAGCCGCTGCTGCTGCCGATGATGCGCACGCGCTGGGGCCGCATCCTGAACATCTCGTCGGTGTCGGCGATCACCGGCAACCGGGGGCAGGTGAACTACGCTGCGGCCAAGGGCGCGCTCAACAGCGCGACCAAGGCGCTGTCGCTCGAAGTGGCGTCGCGCGGTGTCACGGTCAACGCGATCGCGCCGGGGATCATCGCGTCGCCGATGGCCGATGCAGTGTTCGATCCGGCGGTCATCAACCAGATGGTGCCGGTGAAGCGGGCGGGAACGCCGCAGGAAGTGGCCGCGCTCGCGTCGTTCCTGGCGAGCGATGAAGCCGGCTACATCACCGGGCAGGTGATCTCGATCAACGGCGGGATGATCTGAGCCTGCTGCCCGGCCGGTAGCGTTACAGCGGCAGCGTATCGAACGCCGCGTAGGCCGTCGCCAGCCACGACTTCACGCGCTGGCGTTCCAAGAGGCCCAGCGCATGCACGCCTTCGCGGTCGTTCACGGCCTTCCAGAAACTCGTGTTCTGCGCATCGATCTTGCGCATGCTGGCTTCGTGCAGGCGCGGCAGCGCGATGACTCGCGCGCCGTTCGCATTCGCCTTGGAGAGCGACTGCGACGCCAGCAGCATCCCGAAATCGCTGCCGCGGCCGTAGTTCTGCACCACGATGTAGTTCGGGCGGTTGCCGAAGGTGTCGATCAGCGTGCCGAGCAGGTCGGTGGAGTCTTTGCCGTCGTCCAGCACGTGCCAGAAATTGACGGTCACGCCGATCTCTGCGAACACGTCGAAGAGGTCCGACTCCTTGATCCAGCGCGACAGCGGCGCCAGCGTCTGCGCGGCGAGGTCGACGATCACGCTTTGCTTCGGATTGCTCTCGAAGCCGTTCACGACCGTGTCCAGGCCCTCGTAGCTGTCGACCACCACGGGCGAGGCGAAGCCTTCGTAGAAGCGGGTGAACGAGCTGTGCGAACGGTCGGTGTCGAAGCCGGTGAAAGGGCGGCTGCGGTCGATGAAGTACTGCGCCAGCACGCGCGCCGTGACCGACTTGCCGACACCGCCTTTTTCGCCGCCGATGAAATTGATGGAGCTCATGAGTTGCTGCTGCCTCGAATGGGTTGAGGGGTGAAGGGCTGAATCATTCTAGGTGTCGCGTTTTTCGATGGGCCTATTTGCCGCGCTTGGCCATGGCTTGCAGCAAGGGGTGTGCCTGCAAGCGCTGCTGCAGCCGTTTTTTCCATGGCGCGGGCAGCGTCGAGGCGTCGATCATCTCGGGCCAGAGGCTGCGCGCGAGGCGTGCGGTGTCGGTGACCACGCGCCGCACCAGCGGTTCGTGCAGGCCGGTCGAGAAGCAGAAGGCGCGCACGTTGGCGGGGGTGAAGAGGGCGGTGCGCCTTGGGGCTGCGGTGTTCGTCGGCAGCAGAGGAAGCGCATGGCCGTCGACGCCCTGGATCGCCGCGTACGCGACGATGTCGTAGGCCGGCGCCAGCCGCGGCGCGATGCCGTCGGCGTACAGCACGCCGAAGTTCTTCAAGTGGGCGTCGGGGTTGCCGAGCAGGTCGTTTACCGCCAGGCGCCGAATGAGTTCGAGCACGGCGTCTTCGCCCAGTGACGGAAAGGCCTGCATCGCGAGCGCCATGTCCAGGTAGCTCGCGCTGTACTTGTGCATCGGGTCCACGGCGAGCACCTGCGCGAAGTCCTCGAAGTGGATGCGGCGCGCGCCGTCGCGGTCGAAGCGGGTGACGGCGAGGAAGTCGGGCTCGTCGGGCAGCGCATAGCTGTGTTCGGCCTTGATGGCGGAGAGCGGCGCGAGTTCGGCGTCGCACACCTGGACGCCCGCGGCGCCCGCCATCTGCAGCGAGAGCATTTCGAGCTGCGGCATGTGCGGCCGTCCGGCCACTGGCAGCTTGGCGATCACGCGTGTGCTCGCACCGGCCCGCGTGCGCGCCACGTAGCGGCCGCCCTGGCGACGCAGGCCCAGCTTGGGCTGCACGCCCGACACCGAGATGCCCTGCGGCATCGGCAGCTCGACCACCGACATCTCGAGCGCGTCCTGGTCCTGCGTGATGAGCCGTTGCAGCGTGCCGCGGTCCACCGACACCGGCTTGGCACTCACCGCGCCGGGCAGGTCGCCGCCGCAGGCCGCGAGCAGCTCGAAATGATCGTTCTCCCGGCAACCGCGCAACTGCGCGATGTGGCTGCGCAGAACGCCCTCGGGCAGCAGGTTCTGGAAGAAGCGCGGGAGCTGTCCGCCCTGGGCGTTGAAGAGCGGGTTCTTCACGTCGCTCCAGAGGGCGGCCTGCGTGGCAGCGTCGCTCGCCACCATCGAGAGCGACAGCACCTCCGGCGGCGGCGCGGCGATCAGTTCGGGCTCCGCCACGAAGCGGCACAGGTCCGCGTACTGGAACAGCTTGCCGAAGCGCCGTGTGCCGAGCGAGATCTCCAGGATCTTGACGTTCATGGCGAGCGGCGCTTGTTGTTGGTGTACGGCGGCGAGGCCGGGGCCTGTGCGACCGCATGGCCCACGCGGGTGGTGACGGGGCGGTAGCCGGGATCGGTGGCCGCGGTTTCGCCGAAGCCCTTGGGCGCCAATTGCAGTTCAAGCCCGAGCGCATCGACCAGCGCGAGCAGCGACGACATCTGCGGATTGCCTTGCAGACTCAGGGCATTGCGCACCGATCGCTCGGTGAGCCCCGAACGCAGCGCAATCTCGGCGGTCGAGAGGCCGGCGGCGTCGCGCCGCGCGGCCAGGGTGGTGATGAGTTCCTGTTTGGTCACGGAAATATATTACCGCAATTGGCATTTTGGGAAATATATTTCCCTGCCTTATGCTGCCCGGCGGGCTTATTTCGGCACCAGCGTGAAAAGGGGCATGACCACGCCCATGACCCAGTTCTGCCCGAAATCGAGCGCCGCGCGCCGGTATTTTTCGTCGGCCTGCGCGGCCAGCAGGTCGAGCCGGGCCACCACCTTCGACAGCTCGCGGTCGGCCACGAGGTTGCGGCCGCGCTCGCTGATCTCGGTGGCCAGCAGCAGCGGCTGGCCGTCGGGGCCGGTCTTGGAGGAGATCAGCCAGAGCGAGATCTCGAAATTGCGCGCGGCCCGGTAGCTGTTCTCGGCGTCGACGCCGTCGATCATGGTCTGCTCCCAGGTGCCGCCGTTGGCCTGCTTGAGCATCGAGGCCCAGCCGACCACCAGCGCCGCGACGCGGTCGCCCTGGTAGGGCTGCGGCCCGGTCTCGAAGGCCAGGCGGATGGCCTCGATGCCGGTGGCGCCGCGCAGCTCGGGCAGATCTGCGCCTTTGAGCACCGCGTCCCACGCGCGCTGGCTGGCTTCGTCGATGCTCGCCGCCGACTTGCGCCATTCCCGCGGGTTGCGTTTGTAGAGGGTGGACTGCACGCGCCGAATCGACTGCAGGTTGTCGCGCAGCGAAAGATTCGCGATGCGGTTGGCGCTGGACTGCAGCCATTCCTGGTTGGCATAGGGTTCGGCGCGTTCTGTCGACCGAACCGATGAACAGCCCGCCAGGCCGAGCAGGGAGGCGGCGCCGGCCAGAAGGCAGGTGCGTCGCGCCGCAAGGGGTAAAACCGGAGAAACACTCATGCCCTGACGTTATCATCCAAGACTGGGGCGGCGGCTCGCTTCGAGCAGCGAGCCCGTGCAATTTTCCTTACAAATCAATACCTTGGCGTTAACGTCAAGGCAGGCCGACAAGTCGTGCGTCTTAATTCCATCAAGCTCTCGGGCTTCAAGTCGTTCGCCGAACCCACCAACTTCCTGCTGCCGGGCCAACTGGTCGGCGTGGTCGGGCCCAACGGCTGCGGCAAGTCGAACATCATGGATGCGGTGCGCTGGGTGCTCGGCGAATCGCGCGCTTCCGAGCTGCGCGGCGAGTCGATGCAGGACGTGATCTTCAACGGCACGACCACCCGCAAGCAGGCCAGCCGCTCGAGCGTCGAGCTGGTGTTCGACAACGCCGACCACCGTGCTGGCGGTCAGTGGAACCAGTTCGGCGAAATCGCCGTGCGGCGCGTGCTCACGCGCGACGGCACCAGCAGCTACTACATCAACAACCAGCCGGTGCGCCGCCGCGACGTGCAGGACGTGTTCCTGGGCACCGGTCTCGGGCCCCGCGCCTACGCCATCATCGGCCAGGGCACGATCAGCCGGATCATCGAATCCAAGCCCGAGGAACTGCGCCTGTTCCTCGAAGAAGCCGCCGGTGTCTCCAAGTACAAGGAACGCCGCCGCGAGACCGAAAACCGCCTGGGCGACACGCGCGAGAACCTCGTGCGCGTCGAAGACATTCTTCGCGAACTCAACGCCAACCTCGAAAAGCTCGAGAAGCAGGCCGAGGTGGCCGCGCGCTACAACACGCTGCAGGGCGAGGCCACCAAGAAGCAGCACCAGCTGTGGTTCCTGAAGCGCAGCGAGAGCGATGCGGACCAGGCCAAGATCAAGTCCGATTCGGAAAAGGCGATCAACGACCTCGAATCGCGCACCGCGGATCTGCGCCACATCGAAGCCGAACTCGAAACCGTGCGCCAGGCCCACTACGCGGCCGGCGACCAGGTCAACCAGGCGCAGGGCAAGCTCTACGAGGCCAGCGCCGAAGTCGGCCGGCTCGAAGGCGAGATCCGCTTCGTGGTCGAAGGCCGCCAGCGCGTCGAGCAGCGGCTGGTCCAGCTGCGCGAGCAGATGGGCCAGTGGGGCACGCGCCGCGAAGAGGCCGAGACCGAGATCGAAACCCTGGCCGGCAAGGGCGTCGATGCCGAAGAGCAGGCGATCCTGCTGGCGGCCCAGCTCGAAGAACACGACGCGCGCATGCCCGAGCTCGAAGAGGCCGTGCAGCGCGCCCAGGACGAAGCCAACAGCCAGCGCACGACGGTCTCGCAGGTGCAGCAGCAGATCCAGGTGCTCGCGGCCGACCAGCGCAACATCGAAGACCAGAGCCGCCAGCTCACGCAGCGCAGCGAACGCCTGCGCGCCGACCAGAACGCGCTGGCCGCGCCCGACGAGGCGCGCCTCCTGGACATGCAGGAGCAGCTGGCCGCAGCGCAGGAAACCGCCAGCGAAGCCGAAGCCCGCCTGCACGAACTGCAGGAAGCCGTGCCGCAACTGGACGACGACCGCCGCACGAAGCAGCAGGCCGTCAACACCGAAGGTGCGCGCCACGCGGAGTTCTCGGCGCGGCTCGAGGCGCTGCGCGCGCTGCAGGAAAAGGTCAAGACCGATGGCAAGCTGGCCCCCTGGCTCGCCAAGCACGGCCTCGATGGCCTGCAGGGCCTGTGGAGCCGCATCCACATCGAGCAGGGCTGGGAAAGCGCACTCGAAGCCGCGTTGCGCGAGCGGCTGGGTGCGCTCGAAGTCAGCCGGCTGGACATGGTCCGCGCCTTCGGCAACGACGCGCCGCCTGCCAAGCTGGCCTTCTACAGCCCGCCGTCGGCCGGCGCGCCGCAGGGCGCTGCCGCGCTGCCGCGGCTGTCGAGCCTGTTGCGGCTGAACGATGCCGGCCAGCAAGCCTTGCTGAACGACTGGCTTCACGGCTGCTACACCGCATCGAGTTTTGAAGAAGCACTGGCGCAGCGCGCCACGCTGCAGCCGGGCGAAGTCATCTATGTGCAGAGCGGCCATGCCGTGTCCTCGCACAGCGTCAATTTCTACGCGCCCGATTCCGAGCAGGCCGGCCTCCTGGCCCGCCAGCAGGAAATGGAAAACCTGGAGCGCCAGCTGCGCGCCCAGACGCTCATCAACGAAGAGGCGCGCACCGCGCTGATCCGCGCCGAAGCCGCCTACGGCGACGCCGCGCAGCGCTTGGTGACGGCGCGCCGTGAAGCGGCCGACACCCAGTCGCGCGCCCACGAACTGCAGGTCGAGACCCTGCGCATGACCCAGCTCGCCGAGCAGACGCGCGCGCGCAGCCAGCAACTGGCCTCCGACCTTGGCGAAGTCGACGCGCAACTCGAAGAACTGCAGGAAAAGCGCATCGCCGCCGAAGGCCGTTTCGAAGAGCTCGACATGCAACTGGCCGACAGCCAGGAGCGCCATGCGCAGCTGGACGAGCGCGTGATCGAAGCCGGCCGCGCGCTCAATGCCAGCCGTGAGCAGCACCGGAGCCTCGAGCGCCAGGCGCAGGAGGCCACCTTCTCGCAGCGCACGCTCGAGGCCCGTCGTGCCGAACTGAACCGCGCGATCGAAACCGCGTCGCAACAGACCGTCGCGCTCACCGACGAAGACGAGCGCGCCCGCGCCGAGCTGGGCCGCTTGTCCGATGCCGCTGCGCAGGCCGGCCTGCAGGATGCGCTGTCGCTCAAGCTCGAACGCGAAACCGCGCTCGGCGCCTCGCGCAGCCAGTACGACGACCTCACGCTCAAGCTGCGCGCGAGCGACGAGCGCCGCCTGCAGTTGGAGCGCGAGCTCGATCCGCTGCGCCAGCGCATCACCGAATTCCAGCTGAAGGAACAGGCTGCGCGCCTGGGTGTCGAGCAGTACCAGCAGTTGCTGGAAGACGCCGGCGCCGACCTCGAAGCCGTTGCGCAATCCATCGAGACCGACAAGGTGCGCCTGACCGGCCTGCAGAGCGAAATCGACCGCCTCAACCGCGAAGTCGTAGCCCTCGGCGCGGTGAACCTCGCCGCGCTCGACGAACTCGCGATCGCGAGCGAGCGCAAGACCTTTCTGGACGCCCAGTCGGCCGACCTGAACGAAGCCATCGGCACGCTGGAAGACGCCATCCGCAAGATCGATGCCGAAACGCGCGACCTGCTCGGCGGCACGTTCAAGATCGTCAACGAGCACTTCAGCCGCATGTTCCCCGAGCTCTTCGGCGGCGGCAACGCGCGGCTGGTGATGACGGGCGACGAAATTCTCGATGCCGGCGTGCAGGTGCTCGCGCAGCCCCCCGGCAAGAAGAACCAGACCATCCACCTGCTCTCGGGCGGCGAGAAGGCGCTCACGGCCATTGCGCTGGTGTTTGCCATCTTCCAGCTCAACCCGGCACCGTTCTGCCTGCTGGACGAAGTGGACGCGCCGCTGGACGACGCGAACACCGAGCGCTATGCCAAACTCGTGACCGCCATGAGCCGCGAAACCCAGTTCCTCTTCATCAGCCACAACAAGATCGCCATGGAAATGGCCGAGCAGTTGATCGGCGTCACGATGCAGGAGCAGGGCGTCTCGCGCATCGTCGCGGTGGACATGGAGGCCGCAGCCTCCATGGTCGAGGCCGCTTGAGCTGGCGGCGCGCATGAGCAACCTCACCCTCGCACTCTCCATTCTCGGAGGCCTCGTTCTCGCGGCCGTCGTTGGCTACGAAACCTTCATGTCGCGCCGCAACGCGCCGCGCCAGCCGGACGCGGTGGACACCGCGCTGGCCGATGTGGAGCGCTCGATGTCGTCGGGCGACGGCGTGGAGCCGATGCTGCACGTCGATCCGAACCAGCTCTCGGCGCACGACCGCCACGAGCCCCTGTTCGACCCTGACCTGCCGGCGCCCAGCGGTGTTCCCGTGGCCACCGGCGAACGGCGCGGCGGGCTCGATCCGC
Organism: Variovorax sp. AC194; assembly: GCF_979257995.1. Lineage (NCBI taxonomy): Bacteria > Pseudomonadati > Pseudomonadota > Betaproteobacteria > Burkholderiales > Comamonadaceae > Variovorax > Variovorax sp. AC194. Next base: position 3,519,390 of record NZ_OZ409823.1, read on the forward strand.
TGATCGACGTGATCGCGCCGGTGTCGCTGGACGGCCTCGCATCGGGCGACGCGGCCATCGCGGCCATGCCGCCAACGCGGCGCGCGGGCAGCAAGCCAGTTGCGATCGAGGGGCTCAACGAGCACACGGGCCAATGGGAGCCGCCGGTCGCGGGGCAGCGCTACAGCGCGTTCCAGGTCGGCGTGCAGCTGGCCAACCGCACGGGCGCGCTCAACGAGATCGAGTACTCCGAATTCGTGGTCAAGGCGCAGGCTTTTGCCGATGCGGTCAACGGCTCGCCCGAATTTCCCGAGATGCTCGACGAAGTGGCGCGGGCCCGCGAGCTCGACCAGTTCGCGAGCGCGCACGATGCGCAGCTGGGATTCGTGCTGCGCGCGCTGCACGCGGCCTGGAGCCCGGGCTACGTGCAGCAGAACGCCGCGCGGCTCGGTTTCGTGGCCGGCATCATCCCGGGGCGCATGGTGCTGCCGACCGGCGAAGTCGGCTTGCCGCCGATCCTCGGTCTTGCCTTCGACACACAGGCCGCGCTGGCCGACGACCCGGCGCAGTCGGCCATCCGCGAGCTCAGCCTGAGCCTGGACGTGCCGCAGGTCGACCGCGCCGAAGAGCCGTTCCGCCGCATGCGTGAGGCCGCCGCCACGCTCGCGCGCGAGATGGACGGCGTGGTGACCGACAGCGACGGCCAGCTGCTGCGCGACGAGACGATGGACGTCATCGGCAGCGACCTCGAGCAGCTCTACGACACGCTCGATGCGCGCGACCTCGCGGCCGGCTCGCCGCTGGCCCGCCGACTCTTCAGCTGATCCGGTTTTTTCGGGAGACACCCACATGACGACGCGCGACGAAGCGGCACGCGAAGCCGCCGCACTGAGCGAACAGCTTCACAAGCACGCCCACCTCTACTACGTGCTCGACGCGCCCGCGGTGCCCGACGCCGAGTACGACAAGCTGTTCCAGCGCCTGCAGGCGCTGGAGACGGAATTCCCCGATCTGCGCACGCCCGATTCGCCGACGCAGCGCGTGGGTGGCAAGGTGCTGGACGGCTTCACCAAGGTGCGCCACAAGGTGCCGATGCTGTCGATCCGCACCGAGACCGACATCACGCCCGGCGGCGCGAGCGCCTTCGATGCGCGTGTGCGCAAGGAACTGGGCCTGCCCGAAGACGGGCCGCAGGTCTCGTACGTGTGCGAACTCAAGTTCGACGGCCTCGCCATGAACCTGCGCTACGAGAACGGCGTGCTGGTGCAGGCCGCCACGCGCGGCGATGGCGAAGTCGGCGAAGAGGTCACGCAGAACATCCGCACGGTGCGCGAGATTCCGCTGCGATTGAACGGCAAGGCGCCGCCCGTGGTCGAGGTGCGCGGCGAGGTCTACATGAAGCGCGCCGATTTCGATGCGCTCAACGAGCGCCAGCGCGAGAAGATCGCGGCCGGCCAGAAGAACGAGAAGGTGTTCGTCAATCCGCGCAATGCGGCGGCGGGCGCGGTGCGGCAACTCGATCCGGCGATCGCCGCGGCACGGCCGCTGAGCTTCTTTGCCTACGGCCTCGGCGAAGTCACGCCGGCCGCGGAAGGCGGGCCGGATTGTCCGACGCAGTTCGATTGGCTGCAGCAATTCCATGCCTGGGGGTTTCCCGTGGCAACGCAGACCGCGCGGGCCACCGGCGCCATCGAGCTGATCGCGTTCCACGAGAACATCGGCCGCCAGCGCGATGCCTTGCCCTACGACATCGATGGCGTGGTCTACAAGGTCGACAGCGTCGAGCTGCAACGGCAACTGGGTTTCGTCTCGCGCGAGCCGCGCTGGGCCGTGGCGCACAAGTACCCGGCGCAGGAGCAACTGACCGAAGTGCTCGGCATCGAGATCCAGGTCGGCCGCACCGGCAAGCTCACGCCGGTGGCCAAGCTCGCGCCGGTGTTCGTCGGCGGCGTGACCGTGACCAACGCCACGCTGCACAACGAGGACGAGGCCCGCCGCAAGGACGTGCGCGTGGGCGACACGGTCATCGTGCGCCGCGCGGGCGACGTGATTCCCGAAGTGGTCGGCGTGGTGCCCGAGAGCCTTGCCAAGCCCGAGGGCGAACGCGGCCCGGTCTTCACCATGCCGCACCAGTGCCCCGTGTGCGGCTCGGACGCGGTGCGCGAAGAGGAAGAGGTCGACTACCGCTGCACCGGCGGCCTGTTCTGCGCGGCCCAGCGCAAGGAGGCCATCCTGCACTTCGCGGCGCGGCGCGCGGTCGATGTCGACGGGCTGGGCGACAAGCTGGTCGAGCAGTTGGTGGACGCCAACCTCATCCGCACCTTGCCCGATCTCTACAAGCTCGGATTCACCACGCTCGCGGGCCTGGACCGCATGGCCGAGAAGTCGGCCAAGAACCTCGTCGACGCGCTCGAGGCCTCCAAGAAAACCACGCTGCCGCGCTTTCTCTTCGGCCTGGGCATCCGGCATGTGGGCGAGAGCACCGCGAAGGACCTGGCCAAGCATTTCGGCAAGCTGGACGCCATCATGGACGCGACCGAGGAGCACCTGCTCGAGGTCAACGACGTGGGCCCGGTGGTGGCGCAGAGCCTGCGCACCTTCTTCGACCAGCCGCACAACCGAGAGGTCGTCGAGCAGCTGCGCGCCTGCGGCCTGACCTGGGAAGAGGGCGAGCCCGCGGCCCGTGCGCCCAAGCCGTTGGCGGGCCTGACCTTCGTGATCACCGGTACCCTTCCTACGCTGGGCCGTGACGAGGCGAAGGATAAATTGGAGGCAGCCGGCGCAAAGGTCGCCGGTTCCGTCAGCAAGAAGACCCACTACCTCGTGGCCGGCGAAGATGCCGGCAGCAAGCTCGACAAGGCCCGCGAAATCGGGGTGACCGTGATCGACGAGGCGCGTATGCTGGAGATTCTGGAGAACGGCGTCACCGCTACAGAGTGAAGGTTCGGCGATAAGCCTCTTTACCGGCCGTTACGCAGCTTCATCGCAGCGCAGTCAACAGGGTCTACAACCTGACGTTGAAAGAAAACTGAAGGCCAACAAGGAGCCCCTCATGCAAAAAATTCGCGTTCTTGGTGCCAGCATTGCCCTCGGTGGCCTCGCGCTGCTGACGGGCTGCGTTGCGGTTCCGGGCGATCCGTATTACTCGGGTGGCGGTTACTCGGAGCCTTATTACTCCGATCCATCGCCAGTCGTCGTTTCGCCGGCACCGGTCTACATCCAGGGCGGTGGCTATTACGAGCGTGGCCGCTATTACGACCGTCGCCCTTACTACGGTCGGCCCGGCTATCCGGCTGTGCGACCGGGCTACCCCGCGGTGCGACCGGGCTATCCGGCCGGGCGTCCGCCGGGCAACTGGGGTGGCGGTGCCCGCCCACCCTCCGCCGGTGGCGGCGTTCCGGGCATCACGCCCTCGCGTCCGCAACAGATGCCCCAGGGCCGCGCGCGGCTGTGGACCTCGCCGGACTCGAAGAACAACCCCGGCGGCATCCCGTGACGATGGTCTGAGCCTGTCGCGATAATCGCGCGATGGCCATTCGCGAAATACTCAAGATGGGCGACCCCCGGCTGCTGCGCATCGCGCAGCCGGTCGCCGCTTTCGACACCGACGAGCTGCACCTCCTGGTGCGCGACATGTTCGAGACCATGCATGCGGTCAACGGCGCCGGCCTCGCTGCCCCGCAGATCGGCGTGGACCAGCAGCTCGTGATCTTCGGCACCGACATCGTCAACCCGCGCTATCCCGACGCGCCGCCGGTGCCCCGCACCGTGCTGCTGAATCCCGTCATTACGCCCATCGGCGAGGACGAGGAAGAGGGCTGGGAAGGGTGTCTCTCGGTGCCGGGCCTGCGCGGCGTGGTGCCGCGTTTCGCCAACATCCGCTATACCGGCTTCGATCCGTACGGCGACCCGATCGACCGGGTCGCCAGCGGGTTCCACGCGCGCGTGGTGCAGCATGAAGTCGATCACCTGCTGGGCAAGCTTTACCCGATGCGGGTGCGCGATTTCTCGCGCTTCGGCTACACCGAGGTCCTGTTCCCGGGCCTCGATGCAGCGGACGACGACTGAGCGAAGGCTCTGTCGTTACCTGTTGCTCAGGCCGAAGCGGCCGCCGCCCGTGAAGGCCAGCGAGATCGCCGCGAACAGGAACATGCCCTGCAGTTCCAGCGCCCAGCCGCCCTGGCCGTTGATCGCGCCCAAGTCCTTGCGGTGCACCAGCCAGATCGCCACCAGCATGTTGATCGCCACGATCACCGCGGCCGGCCGCGTGAACAGGCCGACGATCAGCAGCGCGGGCGCCAGGATCTCACCGACATAGACCCCATACGCCAGGAACGCCGGCAGGCCGTGCGAGGCCAGCATGCCGCCGATGCCGTCGACGCCCTTGGTGATCTTGGCCACGCCGTGCAGCAGGATGAGGATGCCCAGCGCGAGGCGCAGAACGAGCTTGCCGGTGTCGTCGGACTTGAACATTGTGTGATTCCTGTTCGGGAGAGTTGATAAAGGGCCGTATGGTATTGCGGTATTGCCGCTGGATTTGGCATATGCATCCAACCGACCCTTCTTTGGCGCGGCCGCGCGACGCCCCGTACACTGCCTTTCGTTGTCTGTTGAGGAGAAACGCACCCATGAAAAACCAGAACCGATTCCGCCCGGCACTGATCGCCGCCGCCTCCCTGGTCGCCCTGGCCGCCGCAGCGCCGGCCTTCGCGGGCAAGACGCTCGATGCGGTCAAGCAGCGCGGCACCGTCAAGTGCGGCGTGACCAACGGCGTGGCCGGCTTCTCCGCGCCGGACACCCAGGGCAACTGGTCGGGCCTGGACGTCGACACCTGCCGCGCCATCGCGGCGGCCGTGCTCGGCGATGCGAAGAAGGTCGACTTCGTGCCCCTCAATTCGCAGCAGCGCTTCTCGGCCCTGCAGGCCGGCGAGATCGACATCCTCGCGCGCAACACCACCTGGACGCTCACGCGCGACGCCTCGCTCGGCTTCAACTTCACCACCATCACCTACTACGACGGCCAGGGTTTCCTGGTGCCGAAGAAGCTGAAGGTGACGAGCGCCAAGCAACTCAAGAACGCCACCATCTGCACGCAGTCGGGCACGACCAACGAGAAGAACGTTTCCGACTACTTCCGCGCGCAGAACATCCCGGTGAAGACGGTCGTCTTCGAGAGCTTCGAGGCCTCCTTCAAGGCCTTCTTCTCGGGCCGCTGCCAGGCCTTCACGACCGACGCCTCGGCGCTCGCGGGCCTGCGCAACAAGGAAGCGCCGAACCCCGACGACTACGTCATCCTGCCCGAGCTGATCTCCAAGGAGCCGCTCGCGCCGCTGGTGCGCCGCGGCGACGACGAATGGTTCGCCATTGCCAAGTGGGTGCCCAACGCGCTCATCGAGGCCGAGGAGGCCGGCGTCACGCAGGCCAACGCCGACGCGCTCAAGGCGAGCAGCAAGGACCCGGCGCAGCAACGCCTGGTCGGCACCGGCGAAGACCTGGGCAAGCTGCTGGGCCTGGACAAGGACTGGTCGTTCCGCGCGATCAAGGCCGTGGGCAACTACGGTGAGGTGTTCGAGCGCAACGTCGGGCCGAAGTCGGTGCTCAAGCTGCCGCGTGGCTCCAACAACCTGTGGAGCAAGGGCGGTCTCATCTACGCACCACCTGTGCGATGAGCCGTGAGGGCGCCTCGCGCCGTGGCGCCTGGCTGGCCTGGACCGTCCAGGCGCTGCTGGTGCTGGCCGTCGTGGCCGGCGCCTTCTGGGTGGTGCACCACGCGCTCGAGGTGCTGCGCGCACGCGGCGTTCGCTCCGGCTTCGACTTTCTCACCGAGCCCGCGGGCTTCTCGATCAGCGAGGGCTGGCTCGATTTCGACGCCAGCCAGCCGTTCTGGCGCGCCTTCCTCGCAGGCCTGATCAACACGGTGCGGGCGGCGGTTCCTGCTGCGATCTTCTCGGTCGTCCTCGGCACGCTGATCGGCATCGGCCGGCTCGCGCCGCATGTGCTGCTGCGCGGCATCTGCACCGCCTACGTCGAGCTGCTGCGCAACGTGCCGCTGCTGGTGCAACTGCTGATGCTGGCCTTCGCGATGGCCAACCTGCTGCCCGACCCGACCGAGCCGGTGCGCCTCTTGCCGGGCGTGTGGCTCAGCAAGGGCGGGCTCAGCGTGCCGTGGCCCGTGGCGGGCGAGGGCGGCTGGTGGCCCACGCATTTCGAGTGGCCCGAGCGCGGCGATTTCGGCGTGAGCGGCGGCGCGGCGCTGAGCCCCGAATACGTGACCATCGTCGCGGGCCTGTCGTTCTATTCGGCCGCGTTCGTCGCGGAGATCGTGCGTGCCGGCATCCTATCGGTCTCGCAGGGGCAGGTGCTGGCCGGGCAGGCGCTGGGCCTGTCGTCGGTGCAGCAGCTGCGCATCGTGATCCTGCCGCAGGCGCTGCGGGTGATCGTGCCTTCGCTCACCAACCAGCTGCTCAGCCTCGTGAAGAATTCGTCGCTCGCGGTGGCCGTGGGCTATCCGGAGCTGGTGTCGGTCGCCAACACCACCATCGGCTCGAACGGCCGCGCCTTCGAGTGCATCGCGATCATCATGGCGGTGTACCTGCTGCTGTCGCTCGCGATCTCCTTTGGCATGAACCGCTACAACGCGCGCGTCGCATTGCGGGGGTGGCGATGAGGAATGTCGCGCAAGGCCCGATCGCCTGGCGCCGCGAACTCTGGGGTTCGCCGCTGCGCGCGCTGGCGACGGTGCTGCTGATCGCGGTGCTCGCGTGGATCGGCTTTCACATCGTCGACTGGGCCGTGGTGCACGCGGTGTTCCGCGCCGATGCCGATGCCTGCCGCGCGGTGCAGCACGGCGCCTGCTGGGGCGTCGTGGCCGAGAAGTGGCGGCCGATGCTGTTCGGGCGCTTTCCTTATGAAGAGCAATGGCGCCCTGCCGTCGCGGTGGTCGTGCTGTCCGCCGTCACCGTGCTGAGCGCCTGGCCGCGCAGCTGGCGCTGGTGGCTGGTGCCGCTCTGGGTCGTCGCGCTGCTGCTGTTCGTGCTGCTGATGCGCGGCGGCGTCATGGGCTTGAACCATGTACCGACGAGCCGCTGGGGCGGCTTGCCGCTGACCATCGGGCTCGCGGTCGTGGGACTGGCGCTGGCTTTTCCGCTCGCACTGCTGCTCGCGCTGGGCCGCCGTTCGGGCTGGCCGGTGGTCCGCACGCTGAGCGCGAGCTACATCGAGCTGGTGCGCGGCGTGCCGCTGATCTCGGTGCTGTTCATGGCGTCGTTCCTGCTGCCGCTGCTGTGGCCGGCGGGCTGGCAGCCGGACGTGCTGGTGCGCGTGCTCGCGGGCCTCACGCTGTTCGTCGCGGCCTATCTGGCCGAGATCATCCGCGGCGGCCTGCAGGCCGTGCCGCGAGGGCAGACCGAGGTGGCGATGGCGCTGGGCTTCGGCCGCTGGCCGGTGCAGCGCGACATCGTGCTGCCGCAGGCCCTGCGCCTGGTCGTGCCGGCGCTCACCAACAGCGTGGTCGGCACGCTGAAGGACACCTCGCTCGTCACCGTCGTGGGCCTCTTCGAGCTGACCGGCGCGCTGGGCCTCGCGCTCGGCGGCGACCCGGTCTGGCGGCCGTTCTACCTGGAGGGCTATCTCTTCATCGCGGCCGTGTACTGGGTGCTGTGCTTCGGGCTCTCGCGCTACAGCGTGTGGCTGGAGCGCAGGCTCGCGAGCGCGCCGACCTGAGCGGCGCCGGCGCGGCGTCAAGGCTTGGCGCGCGGCACCAGTTCGGGGTAGCCGGTCGCCGGATCGTGCCCCCGGGCGAAGCGCCATTCGGGCAGCCACGCGATCAGGATTTCGGCGGTGGTGCGCACCGTGCAGCCCGGCGCGACATGGCCGCCGCGCACCTGGCCCGCCGCATCCGACACGCTGATGTGCAAATGAGCGCCGTCCGGCGAAAGCGTGCCGGACAGCGTGAGGATTTCAAGATCGCCTTCGAGCACTGCAGCGCTTTCCACCCCGGCATACCGGATGCGCGCGCCGCGGAGGCTGCCGATGCCAGAGACCACGAAAGCCGCTTCGGCGCCACGCTGCTTCAGCGCCGCGTCGAGCGCGCCGCGCAGGTCATCACCCGGATTCAATCGCAGCGCGTGGGCTTCCATGGCCGGCTGCTTTGGCTTCAGCTCGACAGCGCCTTGTCCACCAGCTGCTGCGCCTCTTCGAGGATGCGCGCGAGGTGCTCCGCACCCTTGAAGCTCTCGCCGTACACCTTGTAGATGTTCTCCGTGCCCGAGGGGCGTGCCGCGAACCAGCCGTTGGCGGTGACGACCTTCACGCCGCCGATGGCCGCGCCATTGCCGGGCGCATGGCTCAGCACGGCCTCGATCTTGTCGCCCGCCAGCTCGGTCGAACTGACCTGCTGCGGCGAGAGGTTCGACAACTTCTTTTTCTGCTCGACCGTCGCCGCCGCATCCACGCGGTCGGACACCGGCTGCCCGAGCGCCTGCGTCAGTTCTGCATAGCGCTCGCCGGGGTCGCGCCCGGTGCGCGCGGCGATCTCGGCCGAGAGCAGGGCGGGCACCATGCCGTCCTTGTCGGTGGTCCATGCCGAGCCGTCGTGGCGCAGGAAGGTCGCGCCAGCGCTTTCCTCGCCGCCGAAGCCGAGCGACCCTTCGACCAGGCCGTCGACGAACCACTTGAAGCCCACCGGCACTTCGTAGAGCTTGCGCCCGAGCCGCGCCGTGACGCGGTCGATCATCTGGCTGCTCACCACCGTCTTGCCGACGGCCGCAGCCGCCGGCCATTGCGGGCGGTGCGTGTAGAGGTAGTCGATCATCACCGCGAGGTAGCTGTTCGGCTGCATCAGGCCCGCGCTGCGCGTGACCACGCCGTGGCGGTCGTGGTCGGTGTCGCAGGCGAAGGCAATGCCGAAGCGGTCCTTCAGCGCGATCAGCTTGTGCATCGCGTCGGGCGACGACGGGTCCATGCGGATGCGGCCGTCCCAGTCGAGTGACATGAAGCGGAAGGTCGGGTCGACCTCCTGGTTCAGCACCGTGAGGCGCTGCAGCTTGTAGCGCTCGGCAATGGCCGGCCAGTAGTGCACGCCGGCGCCGCCGAGCGGATCGACGCCCAGGTCGATCTGCACGCCGCGGATCGCGTCCATGTCGAGCACCTGCGCGAGGTCTTCGACGTAGGTGTTCAGGTAGTCGTGCCGGTGCGTGGTGGAGGCTTTCAGCGCCTGCGCGAGCGGCATGCGCTTCACGCCTTGGAGCTGGTTCGCCAGCATCTTGTTGGCGGCCGCTTCGACGGCGGAGGTGATGTCGGTGCCGGCCGGGCCGCCGTTCGGCGGGTTGTACTTGAAGCCGCCGCTCTCGGGCGGGTTGTGCGAGGGCGTGATGACGATGCCGTCGGCCAGGCCCGTGGTGCGGCCGCGGTTGTAGACCAGGATCGCGTGCGAGACGGCCGGCGTCGGCGTGTACTCGTCGTCCTTCGAGAGCATCAGCTCGACGCCGTTGGCGGCCAGCACTTCGACCGCGCTGTTGAAGGCCGGCGTGGAAAGGGCATGCGTGTCGATGCCGAGGAACAGCGGGCCGTCGATGCCCTTCTGCTTGCGGTAATCGCAGATGGCCTGGCTGATCGCCAGCACGTGCCATTCGTTGAACGCGTCGTCGAACGACGAGCCGCGGTGGCCCGAGGTGCCGAAGGCCACGCGCTGCGCGGGCACCGACGGATCGGGCCGGCCCGTGTAGTACGCCGAGATCAGGCGCGGCACGTTCACCAGCAGTTCGAGGGGCGCGGGTTGGCCCGCGAGGGGATTGGTTTTTTGACTCATTTCTTGGGTGGCCAGTCGTCGAGTTGAATGAGGTCGCCGATGCGTTCGATGGTGAGGTCGGCGGGCGCGTAGGCGGCAATGGCCTGCGCATCGAGCGCGTAGTGGCCTTGCCGCACGAAGACGGTGGTGAGCCGCGGCCCCCAGATCGCCTTCATGGCCGAGAGCAGGCGCAGCTTGTCGTCCACCATCACGTAGTGCGCCGCGGGGTGGCACTCCTCGATGGTGTCGAGCATCTGCTCCTTGTGCACGTAGATCAGCACGCGGCCCTCGACCGCGTCCCACAGGCCCGAGCGCTGCACCTTGCGCGGCTGGAACACCACGTCGCCGTCGGACAGGATCACCGTGGGGCCGTGGCGGCGCAGATGCTTCAGTGCCTCGAGCGCACCGGGATACAGGCGGTCGGCGAAGGGATAGTCGATGAGAAAGCCCGACATCAGCAGCAGCCGCGAATCGCTCATGCCGCGCTTGCTTTCCTCGGCCCGGTAGCGCTGCAATGCGCCCAGGTAATCGACGTAGCCGAGTTCGTTGCGCAGTGTCTCGAAGGCGGCCCAGTAGCGGTTGGCGCTCTCGGTGCCGAAGGCTTGCGCGAGGTGGGCGCGCAGGTCGCCGACGACGCCGTCGTTGTCGAGCAGGGTGTTGTCGACGTCGACCAGGAAAACGGTGTCAGGGTGCTGTGTCATGAGGGGGCGCCCATTGAGCAGGAGTTGGCCGGAGCTGCATGCATCGGTTTCAGGATACGCCATCGAAAAGGCAGCACCGATACCCTTCGTGAATTAGTTGATGCTTTGCGTATCGCTGGCTTAACCTGTGCGCGGCGTGTCGTTTTTGGCGACTAAGCTTCCACCCAGTTTCAAGGAGCAAGAAAGTATGCGCATGAAGAATGGTCGAAGCTGGTTGTGCCTGTCGGCGGTGGCCCTGATGCTTGCGGGCTGCGCGGCCCCGCCGAAGGACCGCCCGCTGACCTCCGAGGTGCCCGAGCCGCCGAGCTTCGCGCCGCCGCCCGAAGCCTGCCAGGCCGCGGCCGTGCGCTTCGGGCTCGGGTTGCAGGCGAGCCAGGCGTTGCTGCAGGAAATGATGCAGCGCGCGGGCGCCAAGACGGCCCGCACCGTGCCGTCGACGGAAACGGCGAGCCCCGCGCAAGACGCCACTCGCCTGAACCTGCAGGTCGAGCCCACCGGCCGCATCGTCGGCGCCTACTGCGGCTGAAACCGCGGATCGGGTCAGGAGGCCAGCGCTTCCATCAGTTCGGTCTCGATCGCGAGCTGCGTCTTCTGGCCCTGGAGCTCGGGGCCGCTGATGAGGAAGGTGTCTTCCACGCGCTCGCCCAGGGTCGTGACCTTGGCGAGCTGCAGGTTGAGGTGATGGCGCGCCAGCACCCGCGCCACCGAATACAGGAGACCCGCGCGGTCGCTCGCCGAGATGTTGAGCAGCCAGCGCTGCGCCTTGTCGTCGGGCAGGAGGCTGATGCGCGGCTTGATCGGAAAACTGCGCACCCGGCGCGACACCCGCCCCATGCTCGGCGGGGGCAGGGCGCCCGCTTCGGTGAGCGTTTGCGCGAGGCCCGACTCGACCATGCTGATGAGGTCGCGGTAATGGTCCGGCAGGAAGGTGGTCACGACCTGGAAGGTGTCCAGCGCGTAGCCATTGCTCGTGGTGTGCACCTTGGCATCCAGGATGCTGAACGACGACTGGTCGAAGTAGCCGCAGATGCGCGCGAACAGGTCGGGCTGGTCGGGCGTGTAGACCACCACCTGCAGGCCTTCGCCCACCGGCGAGAGGTGCGCGCGCACGATGGGCGGCGCCTTCGGGTCGACCGGCACGTTCGGCGGCGGCACGAAGCGCGAGAGCTGCTTGGCGTGCCAGGCGATTTCGGTGGCGTCGTGGCGCATGAAATAGCCGACGTCCAGCGTGTCCCACAGCGCCTTGTGCGCCTCGAAGCGCTGGGCGTGCAGGGCCAGCTGCACCAGCGCCTCGCGCTTGCGCGATTCGACCTCGGCGTCCGGGTCGGGCATGCGGCCGCCCAGGGCGCGCAGCGTGTAGCGGTACAGGTCTTCGAGCAGCTTGCCTTTCCACGCATTCCACACGCGCGGCGAGGTGCCGCGGATGTCGGCGATGGTCAGCAGGTACAGGGCGGTGAGGTAGCGCTCGTTGCCCACGCGCTTGGCGAAGGCGCCGATCACCTCGGGGTCGCTCAGGTCCTGCTTCTGGGCCACCTGGCTCATCACCAGATGCTCGGCCACGAGGAATTCGATGAGCCTGGAATCTTCGCGCGCGATGCCGTGCTGCTTGCAGAAGCGCTGCACGTCGCGCGCGCCGAGCGTGGAGTGGTCGCCGCCGCGGCCCTTGGCGATGTCGTGGAAGAGAGCGGCCACGTACAGGATCCACGGCTTGTCCCAGCCGGCTGCGAGCTGCGAGCAGAACGGGTATTCGTGCGCATGCTCGGCGATGAAGAAGCGCCGCACGTTGCGCAGCACCATCAGGATGTGCTGGTCCACCGTGTACACGTGGAACAGGTCGTGCTGCATCTGCCCCACGATGCTGCGGAACACGCGCAGGTACCGCCCCAGCACCGAGGTCTGGTTCATCAGCCGGAAGGCATGCGTGATGCCGTAGGGCTGCAGCAGGATCCGCATGAAGGTCTCGTGGTTGACCGGGTCGTTGCGGAACTTGCTGTCCATCACGTGGCGCGCGTTGTAGAGCGCGCGCAGCGTGCGCGCCGACAGGCCCTTCACGCCGATGGTCTTCTGGTAGAGCAGGAAGGTCTCGAGCACCGCATGCGGCTCGCGCTCATAGAGGTCGTCGCTCGCGATCTCGATGAGGCCGGCGCGCTCGTAGAAGCGCTCGTTGATCGGCGTGTGCTGCTCGTCGCTCGGCTGCAGCCGCTCGGAGATGTTGAGCAGCAGGATCTGGTTGAGCTGCGACACCGCCTTGGCGGCCCAGTAGTAGCGCCGCATGAGCGCTTCGCTGGACTTGCGCTGCGATTCGCTTTCGTAGCCGAAGCTGGCGGCCACGGCGGTCTGCAGGTCGAACACGAGGCGGTCTTCGCGCCGGTTGGCGATCACGTGCAGGCGGGCGCGAATGAGCGAGAGCAGCGCCTCGTTGCGCTTGATCTGCTGCGCCTCGAAGGAGGTGGCCAGGCCGTTCTTGGCCAGGTCGTCCCAGCGGCTGCCGTAGCCGGCCGCCTTGGTCATCCAGAGAATGGTCTGCAGGTCGCGCAGGCCGCCCGGCGATTCCTTGCAGTTGGGCTCCAGCGCGTAGGGCGTGTTGTCGAATTTCTGGTGGCGGTGCCGCATCTCCTGCGACTTGGCCACGAAGAAGGCCTGCGGATCGATGGCGCGCGTGAAGCGGCGGCGAAAGGCGACGAAGAGCTTCTTGTTGCCCGCGATCAGCCGCGCCTCGAGCAGCGAGGTCTGGACGGTGACGTCTTTCTCGGCCTCGGCCAGGCACTCGTCCACGGTGCGCACGCTGGAGCCGATTTCCAGGCCCGCGTCCCAGCAGTGGCCGATGAAGGCCTCGATGCGGGCCGGATCGATCTCGCTCTCGTGGCCTTCGGGCGGCAGCAGCAGAAGCACGTCGACGTCGGAATACGGAAACAGCTCGCCGCGCCCGAAACCGCCGACAGCCGCCAGCGTGAGCGAATCGCCGAAATTGGCTTCATGCCACAGGCTGCACAGCGTCTGGTCGGCCAGCGCCGAGAGCTGGCGCAGCACCGTGTGCACGCTGCGGGTGGGGGCGCGCGCAAAGCGCAGGGTGTCGAAGAGGGCGAGCTTCTTCGCGCGATAGGCTTCGCGCAGCGTCGCCACGTCGATCTTGGCTGCTTCGATCACGGCCGGGGAGCGCGCTCGGGGCGCGTCAGGTCTTGGTCGAAGTGACGAAGGAGGGCAGCGGCGGGCTGCCTTCCGACAGGGTCAGCACCTCGTAGCCGGTCTCGGTGACCAGCACCGTGTGCTCCCACTGGGCCGACAGCGAGTGGTCGCGCGTGACGATGGTCCAGCCGTCGTACTGGCCGCCCTTGAAGTCTTCCTTCACGTCGCGCTTGCCGGCGTTGATCATCGGCTCGATGGTGAAGATCATGCCGGGCTTGAGCTCTTCCATGGTGCCCGGGCGGCCGTAGTGCAGCACCTGGGGCTCCTCGTGAAAGCGCTGGCCCACGCCGTGCCCGCAGAACTCGCGCACGATCGAGAAGCCCTGGCCTTCGGCGAACTTCTGGATCGCATGGCCCACGTCGCCCAGGTGGGCGCCGGGGCGCACCTGCAGGATGCCGTGCCACATGGCCTCGAAGGTGATGCTGCACAGGCGCTTGGCGGCGATGGAGGCGTCGCCGATCACGAACATGCGGCTGTTGTCGCCGAACCAGCCGTCCTTGATGACGGTGACGTCGACATTCATGATGTCGCCCTTCTTCAGGGGCTTGTCGTTCGGGATGCCGTGGCACACCACGTGGTTCACCGAGGTGCAGAGCGACTTGGGGAACGGGACGCTGCTGGCGCCCATGTAGCCCACCGTGGCCGAGGTGGTGCCCTGCTTGACCATGTATTCGGCGGCCAGCCGGTCCACGTCGTTGGTCGTGATGCCGGGCTTGATGAAGGGCGTGAGGTAGTCCAGCACCTCGGAGCCGAGGCGGCAGGCGACGCGCATGGCTTCGATGCCTGCAGCGTCTTTGTAGGTAATGCTCATGCCGGAATTATCCCATCCACCAAGCTAAAATTCCGGGTTAACGCGGATGCCCCCAGTCAGCGGCCATCCGCCTCGATTCTTGATCTCCAACGCGGCCCCCGAGGCCCCACATCGACCGTGACGCAGCCCGCACCTCAAGCCCTTCCCGTCGTAACCCTGTTCGAGGGCGGCAGCGCGCTCAGCGATTTCCGCGCGCGGCAGCTGCTGCCCAAGCTGCAAGCCATCGAGCCGCGCATCGAGGGCATTTCGGCCCGTTTCGTGCACCTGGTGGTCACCGACGCCGCACTCGACGCGGCCGGCCGCGACCGCTTCGCCGCGCTTTTGACCTACGGCGAGCCCTTCGAGGCGCCGGCCAAGGCGGGCACCTCGGTGGTCGTCACGCCGCGCCTGGGCACCGTCTCGCCCTGGGCCTCCAAGGCCACCGACATCGCCCACAACTGCGGCCTGGCGCTGCGCCGGGTCGAACGCGTCACGCAATATCACCTCAAGCTCAAGGCGCCGCTGATCGGCAAGGCGCCCGTCATCGAGGGCGACACGCTCGCTGGAGTGGCCGGCCCGCTGCACGACCGCATGACCGAATCGGTGCTCGCCACCGTCGAGCAGGCGGCCAGCCTCTTCAGCGAACTGCCGGCCCAGCCGATGGCGCAGGTCGATGTGCAAAAGGGCGGCCGCGAGGCGCTGGTGGCCGCCAACACGGGCTTCGGCCTGGCACTGGCCGAGGACGAGATCGACTACCTCGTCGAAGCCTTCACGCGCCTCGGGCGCAACCCCAGCGACGTCGAACTGATGATGTTCGCGCAGGCCAACAGCGAGCACTGCCGCCACAAGATCTTCAACGCCCAGTTCACCATCGACGGCAAGGCGCAGCCCCAGAGCCTGTTCTCGATGATCCGCCACACCGAGAAGCAAAACCCGCAGCACACGGTGATCGCCTATGCGGACAACGCCTCGGTGATGGAAGGCGCGACCATCGAGCGCTTCATTCCGGCCGACGGCTCGCAGAGCTATCAAAAAGAGAGCACCCTGAGCCATGTGCTGATGAAGGTCGAGACGCACAACCACCCGACCGCGATTTCGCCGTTCCCCGGCGCCTCGACCGGCGCGGGCGGCGAGATCCGCGACGAAGGCGCCACCGGCCGCGGCTCCAAGCCCAAGGCGGGGCTGACCGGCTTCACGGTGTCGAAGCTCTGGCCGGAAGAAGGCCACTACGGCAAGCCCGAGCACATCGCCAGCCCGCTGCAGATCATGACCGAGGGGCCGCTGGGCGGCGCCGCGTTCAACAACGAATTCGGCCGGCCCAACCTGCTGGGCTACTTCCGCGAATACGAGCAAGCGGTCGCGAGCGACCTCGACACCGTGCAGCGCGGCTACCACAAGCCCATCATGATCGCGGGCGGCCTGGGCAGCATCGACGCCACGCAGACCAAGAAGATCCAATTCCCGGCCGGCTCGTTGCTGATCCAGCTGGGCGGCCCCGGGATGCGCATCGGCATGGGCGGCAGCGCCGCCAGCTCGATGGCCACCGGCGCCAATGCGGCCGAGCTCGACTTCGACTCGGTGCAGCGCGGCAACCCCGAAATCGAGCGCCGCGCGCAGGAGGTCATCAACCACTGCTGGCAGCAGGGCGCGGCCAACCCGATCCTTGCGATCCACGACGTGGGCGCGGGCGGCCTGAGCAATGCCTTCCCCGAGCTGACCAACGACGCCGGCCGCGGCGCACGCTTCGACCTGCGCGCGGTGCCGCTCGAGGAGTCGGGCATGGCGCCCAAGGAAATCTGGTGCAACGAAAGCCAGGAGCGCTACGTGCTGGCCATCGCGCCGGAATCGCTCGCGCAGTTCAAGGCCTTCTGCGAGCGCGAGCGCTGCCCGTTCTCGGTGGTCGGCGTGGCGACCGAAGAACGCCAGCTGCTGGTGGCCGATGAAGGCGCCGCGGTGCAGCCGGTGGATATGCCGATGGACGTGCTGCTCGGCAAGCCGCCCAAGATGCACCGCGACGTGAAGACCGTCGCACGCACCTTCAAGCCGCTCGACCTCACGGGCGTCGATCTGCAGAAGGCGGCCATCGAGGTGCTCGCGCATCCGACCGTGGCCTCCAAGCGCTTCCTCATCACCATCGGCGACCGCACCGTGGGCGGCATGAGCCACCGCGACCAGATGGTCGGCCCGTGGCAGGTGCCCGTGGCCGATTGCGCCGTGACGCTGGCCGACTACAAGGGCTTTGCCGGCGAGGCCATGAGCATGGGCGAGCGCACGCCGCTGGCCGCGCTCGATGCGCCGGCCTCGGGCCGCATGGCCGTGGCCGAGGCCATCACCAACCTGCTGGCCGCGCCGATCGAACTCTCGCGCGTCAAGCTCTCGGCCAACTGGATGGCCGCCTGCGGGGAGCCCGGCGAAGATGCCGCGCTGTACGAGACCGTCAAGGCCGTGGGCCTGGAACTGTGTCCGGCGCTGGGCGTGTCTATTCCGGTCGGCAAGGATTCGCTGTCGATGCGCACGCAGTGGAAGGACGGCGACGAGGCCAAGAAGGTCACCTCGCCCGTGAGCCTGATCGTCACCGCCTTCGCGTCGCTGGCCGACGTGCGCGGCACGCTCACGCCGCAGCTGGATGCCGAAGAAGCCGACACCACGCTCGTGCTGATCGACCTGGGCCGTGGCCAGCACCGGATGGCCGGCAGCATCCTTTCGCAGACGCTCGGCCAGAGCGGCGACACGGTGCCCGACCTGGACGACCCGGCGCAACTGGTCGCGCTGGTCAACGCCGTGAACGCCCTGCGCGCAGACGGCAAGATCCTCGCGATGCACGACCGCAGCGACGGCGGCCTGTTCGCCACCGCCTGCGAAATGGCCTTCGCCGGCCACGTCGGCGTGGCGCTCAACGTGGACATGCTGGTCACCGAAGGCGACGGCATCTCCGACAGCCGCATGGAAACCGGCGACGCCAAGAACTGGGCGCAGCAGGTGAGCGCGCGGCGCGAGGAGCTCACGCTCAAGGCGCTGTTCAACGAAGAACTCGGCATGGTGCTGCAGGTGCGCACGGCCGAGCGCAACGACGTGATGCAGGTGCTGCGCGCGCACGGCCTGAGCGCACACAGCCATTTCGTCGGCAAGACGCGCCCGGCCAGCTCGACCATGGATGCGGGCAAGGGCAAGCTCGAAGTCTGGCGCGATGCCAAGTCGGTGTTCAGCGCCTCGCTGCACGACCTGCATCAGGTCTGGGACTCGGTCAGCTGGAAGATCGCCCGCGAGCGCGACAACCCGGTCTGCGCCGACGCCGAGCACGCGGCGGCCGGCGAGCCCTCGGACCCGGGCGTGCATGTGTTTTTGCCGAACGCTCAGCCTGCGGCGCCGGCCATCCTGCAATCGCGCCCCAAGGTCGCGATCCTGCGGGAGCAGGGCGTCAACTCGCATGTCGAGATGGCTTATGCGTTCACCGAGGCGGGCTTCGAGGCCTACGACGTGCACATGACCGACCTGCAGACGGGCAGGGCGGACTTGGCCAATTTCAAGGGCGTGGTCGCCTGCGGCGGCTTCAGCTACGGCGACACGCTGGGCGCGGGCATCGGCTGGGCGCGCAGCATCACCTTCAACCCGAAGCTGGCCGCACAGTTCAAGGCCTTCTTCGGCCGCGAAGACACCTTCGGCCTCGGCGTATGCAACGGCTGCCAGATGTTCGCCGAGCTGGCCGACATCATTCCCGGCGCCGAAGCCTGGCCGCGCTTCACCACCAACCAGAGCGAGCGCTTCGAGGCGCGCCTGTCGATGGTCGAGGTGCTCGAATCGCCGAGCCTCTTCTTCGCAGGCATGGCCGGCAGCCGCCTGCCGATCGCGGTGGCGCACGGCGAGGGCTATGCGAACTTCAAGCATCGCGGCGACGCGGCCAAGGCCATCGCGGCGATGCGCTTCGTGGACAACCACGGCAACGCGACCGAGCAGTACCCGTTCAACCCGAACGGCAGCGCAGGCGGCTTGACCTCGGTGACGACGCCGGACGGCCGCTTCACCGCCGTGATGCCGCACCCCGAGCGCGTGTTCCGCAACATCCAGATGAGCTGGACGCCGGGCGACCGGAGCGAACTGAGCCCCTGGATGCAGATCTGGCGCAACGCGCGCCGCTGGGTGGGCTGACCCGGCCCACGGCCCATGCTGGACCTCGATCACCCGCAAAGCCGGCATGTGCTGGAGGCGGCGCGCATCGAGGACCTGGTCCGCAAGCTGCTCCTCGCATGGCGCGAGGATGCAGCCGTCGCTCCGCCGGCGCGCACGCAGATCCTGCAGACGCTGATCCCGCAGCTCGAAGCGCTCAATGCCGCGCACTTCGGCGCCTCGAAAAAGATCTACCGCACGCTCGACGCGTTGGGCCGCGCAGTGCAGGGCGCCGATGCCGACAAGGCGTGGCAGGCATTCACGGCGCTGGATGGGCCGGGCGACAACTTCGGCACCTGGGCCATCTAGAAAAGAGAAAAGACGCCCATGAAAAAAGCGGCCCATGGGCCGCTTTTTCTCTGGCTGGATCGACTTACTCGACTTTGGCCTTCGCGCGCAGTTCTTCCTGGTACTTCTGCAGGCGCTGTTGTTGCAGCTGCTGCGTGACCTGCGGCTTCACTTCTTCCAGCTTCGGCAGTTGCGCCTGGCGGATGTCGTCCACGCGGATGATGTGATAGCCGAACTGCGTCTTGATGGGCGCGGGGGTGGTCTCGCCCTTCTTGAGCTTGATCATCGCTTCGGAGAACTCGGGCACGAAGTTCGCCGGGTTGGCCCAGTCCAGGTCGCCGCCGTTGGCGCCCGATCCCGGGTCCTTGCTCTGCTTCTTGGCGATGTCTTCGAACTTGCCGCCCTTCTTCAGGTCGGCCAGGATCTTCTTGGCCTGGTCTTCGGTCTCCACCAAGATGTGGCGGGCCTTGTATTCCTTGCCGCCATTGGCCGCGACGAACTTGTCGTACTCGGCCTTCACGTCGGCGTCGGAGATCGGGTTGGTCTTGCGGTAGTTGTCGAACAGCGCGCGGATCAGGATGGCCTGGCGGGCGAGCTCGAGCTGGTTCTTGTAGTCCTCGTTGGCATCGAGGCCTTGCTTTTGCGCTTCCTGCATGAACACTTCGCGGGCCACGATTTCTTCGCGCAGCTGGCTTTGCATCTCGGGCGTCACCGGGCGGCCCGCGGCGGCCAGTTGCTGGGCCAGGACGTCCATGCGGGCCTTGGGCACCGGCTTGCCGTTCACGATGGCTGCGTTCTGCGCCAGAGCCGCCATGGGAATGGCACCGATCAGCGCTGCGGCCGCTACGGCCTGCAAGATGTGTTTTTTCATGGAATGAATATCAGGCTGGAGAGGAAATGCGCGTGTAGGAAAAGGCGCGTGAAGGAAAGCGGAGAGAGGCGAACAAGAAGGGGAGAGGAACGACGGCTGGGGCATCGCGGCGAAGGCCGCGTGCAACCCCATTCAACCAGTACGGACGACTCAGAGCACCTCGATGGCGATGGCGTGCAGACCCTGTGCGATAAAAACCTGGAGGGCATCATACACAAGCCGATGCCGCGCCACGCGGGGCTTGCCGTCGAACTTCGGGGAGGCGATGCGGACCCGGAAATGGGTGCCGTAACCCTCTGCATTGGCGCCTGCGTGACCGGCGTGCGCGGCGCTTTCGTCGATCACTTCGAGCTGCGTGGGGGCCAGCGCCTCGCGCAGCGCCGCTTCGAGCGCGGCCACGGTCGGAAGGGGAATGGTCGTGCTCGTCATGCGGTCGGCTTGTCTTCTTTCAGGTGCGGCGCGATGTACAGGCCCTGCGCCACCAGGAAGACGATCGGGAACACATAGCCCCAGAGCTTGAAGTTGACCCAGGCTTCGGTGGTGAAGTACGCCGCCACGTAGCCGTTGATGAGCGCCATGAAGAGGCAGTAGCCGATCCACGCCACGTTCAGGCGGCCCCAGATGCGGTCGGGCAGTTCCAGCTGCGAGCCCAGCAGCATCTTCAGGAAGTTCTTCTTCAGCGCCCAGAGCGCCACGGCCAGCGCGATCGCCATCGCGCCGTAGAGCACGGTGGGCTTCCACTTGATGAAGCGGTCGTCGTGCAGCACCAGCGTGAGCGTGCCGAACAGGAGGATCAGCACCAGCGTGGCCTTCTGCATCGCCTGGAGCTTGCGCTCCATCGCATAGATGATGGCCATCTGCACCACCGTGGCGGCCATCAGCACGCCGGTGGCGGTGTAGATGTCGCCGAGCTTGTAGGCGCCGAAGAACAGCAGGATCGGGAAGAAGTCGAGGATCAGTTTCATTTTTTCTGGAAATCGAGCGACGCCGAGTTCATGCAGTAGCGCAGGCCCGTTTCGGTGGGGCCGTCGAGGAACACGTGGCCCAGGTGGGCGCCGCAATTGGCGCAGACATTCTCGGTGCGCACCATGCCGTGCGAGCGGTCGACGATGTTCCTGATGGCGCCGGGCACCGCTTCTTCCGAGAAGCTGGGCCAGCCGCAGCCGGCGTCGAACTTGGTGCCCGACTCGAACAGCTTGGCGCCGCAGCACACGCAGTGGTAGGTGCCGTCGTCCCAGTGCGCTTCGTACTTGCCGGTGAAGGGGCGCTCGGTGGCGGCGTGGCGGGTCACCTCGAAGGCGGCCGGCTCGGCGCCTTTTTCAGCGAGGAGGGCCTTCCATTCGGCGTCGGTTTTTTCAACAGGAGTGGTCATGATGAGCAGCTGATTTCAATCGTGGAAGCCCAGTCGGGCGGGAAGCCGGCGTACGCGTCGGCGCCGGGATGTTCTTCACATGGGGTTTGGAGCAGCGTGAGCAAGGTTGCCACACCCGAGAAGTCCTTTTGCGCAGCCGCTTCGATGGCTTGCTGGCCCAGGTGGTTCCGCAGCACGTATTTCGGGTTCGATCGAAGCATCAACCTCCCGGCATCGGCCCGCACCGACTGCGCGTGGCGCTCTGAAAATGAGAGCAACCAGGCATCGAAGCCGGCGCGGTCCAGGAACAGGTCACGCACCGGTTCGGCATTGCGGTCGGCCATGTACTGCGAGAGGCGGCGCCAGAAGATCGTGTAGTCGACCTTGCCCGCGGCCAGCAGCTTGAGCACGCCTTCGATCAGCGCGCGGTCGCTCTCGGCCGCATCCGCCAGCCCGAGCTTGGCGCGCATGCGGGCCTCGAAGGCGTTCGGGAACACCGTCTTGTACGACTCCAGCGCGGCGACGGCGACTTCCTGGTCGCCGATCAGCGGCAGCAGCGCCTGCGCGAGACAAAAGAGGTTCCAGTACGCCACGTTCGGCTGCTGGTTGAAGGCGTAGCGGCCGCTGGTGTCGCTGTGGTTGCAGATGTGGCGCGGATCGAAGCCGTCGAGGAACTGGAACGGCCCGTAGTCGATGGT
This sequence comes from Variovorax sp. AC194, assembly GCF_979257995.1. NCBI lineage: Bacteria > Pseudomonadati > Pseudomonadota > Betaproteobacteria > Burkholderiales > Comamonadaceae > Variovorax > Variovorax sp. AC194. The sequence continues at coordinate 3,541,205 of NZ_OZ409823.1, forward strand.
GAGCCCGAGGATGCTCATGTTGTCGGTGTTCATCACCCCATGGCAGAAGCCCACGGCCTGCCACTGCGCGAGCAGGGCGGCGGTGCGCTCGCTCACGGCTTCCAGAAACGCGGCGTACGCGTTGCCGTGGAAGCGCTCGGTGGTGCGGCAGGCCGGGTAGTAGCGGTCGATGACGTAGTCGGCGAGGGCGCGAAGTTCGTCTTCGCGCTGGTTGGCGGCGAAGTGCTCGAAATGGCCGAAGCGGATGAAGCTGGGCGCCACGCGGGCCACGACGGCGGCGCTCTCGGGCGCTTCGCGGTACACGCGGGCGTCGGAGCCGGTCACGCTGAGCGCGCGGGTGGTCGGAATGCCCAAGCCGTGCATGGCCTCGCTGCACAGGAATTCGCGGATGCTGGAGCGCAGCACCGAGCGGCCGTCGCCGCCGCGCGAGTAGGGCGTGCGGCCCGCGCCCTTGAGCTGCACCTCGAGCCCGCCTTCGGTCTCGCCCAGCATGATCGCCCGCCCGTCGCCGAGCTGGCCGGCCCACACGCCGAACTGGTGCCCGCTGTAGACGGTGGCAAAAGGATTGGTGCCGGCAATCGGCAGGCTGCCGGTCAGCGCCGCGAGCGTGGTGTCCGATTGCCGCCAATCGGCCGGCAACCCCAGCTCGCGCGCCACCGATTCGCTGTGGCCCACCCAGTACGGGTCGGGCAGGGGCGTGGGTCGCAGGTGGGTGAGAAAGGCGGGGCCGAGGGCCGCGAAACCGGGTTTCCAGCGCAATCCCAGGTCCGCGACGTCCGTGTCTTCAGCAAGCAGGCTCATGCGTCGATTGTCCGGCACCGGGCGTAACCCCTTGCCGCGCGGGCCATCGTCGCCCGGCGTGGCTCAGTGGGCGAGCGCGGGCGTGTCCCAGATCCGCGCCCGGTACTGCGCCGGCGGCAGGCCGAACCAGCGCTTGCAGGCCCGAAAGAAATTGCTGCTGTCGACGAAGCCGAGCATGTCCGCCACGTCGGTGAGCGTGTGGCGGTCTTCCGCCAGGTACTGCTGCGCGAGTTCGCGGCGGGTGCGGTCGAGCAGCGACTGGAACGACACCGACTCCTCCTGCAGCCGCCGCTGCAGCGTGCGTTCCGCAAGGCCCAGGCCCGCGGCCACGTCCTGCCGGCGCGGCTCGCCCTGCTGCAGGCGGCGCGCGATCTCGGCGCACACCAGGCTGCTGGTGGTGGTCTGGCCGAGCAAGGTCAGCTGGTCGTCCAGCAGGTGCTCCTGCATCTCGCCGAGCACGGGGTGGTGGGTGGGCAGCGGCATGGCCATGTCGGCGGCCGACAGCAGGAGGCGGTTGGCGGGCGCGTTGTAGCGGATCGGGCAGCCGAAGGCCTCGCGGTGCAGCCGGTCGTCGGCCGGCGCGGGGTAGACGAATTCCAGCGCCATCGGCTGCAGGTCGCGCCGCGTGAGCCACCGGCACTGCATGAGAACGGTCAGCAGCGCGTACTCCACGCGCTGGCGCGGAATGGGCAGGCTGCCGCCCGTGTGCGCCATCACCAGCCAGCAACCGCGCGCCTCGGGCTGCATCGCAAAGGCGGTCGCGTCCGAGATCACCGCCATGTAGCGCGTGAGCCGGGTGAGCGCTTCGCCCAGGTCCGCGCTGCACGACATGGCATGGCCGACCGTGCCCAGCTTGGTGTGCGTGGCGGCCAACTCGCGGTGCAGGCCCAGCGTGGGCTTGCCGGCGCGCGCCACGGCCAGTTGCCAGAGCACGGAGATCTCGTCGACTGGGATGCGTGCGTTCTGGCGGTGCAGCGAATCGGGGTCGAAGCCCGCGTCGCGCAAGAGCGAAGGCACGTCCAGGCCCTCGGCCTCGAACATCGAGAGCACGCCTTCGAGCCAGGCGGCCGAGCTGGTCCGCAGTTCCGGCTGCTGTGTGCAGCCCGGCCGGCGTTGCGGCCGGCGCTGTGCATGCGGCATGGAGGCTCCTGAAGTCATTGAATTGGCTCGCTTGCGATAGCGGGGGAAGCGCGGTCCGTTCCTAGAATTTTCTGGCGGGTCTGGCTGGCCGGAGTATGGCTGCCGGACACCGGTGCAGGAATTCCGATTAACCCGGTGTGGAGACAAACAATGAACAAGACAGAGACAACGGAAAACCAGGGCGCAAGCCGGCCCACGGCGGCCAAGGCCGTGGCCAGGGCCATGGCGGTGACGGCCTGTATCGCGCTTTCGGCGTGCGGCGGCGGCTCGGATTCCGGTTTTTCCTTCACACCGATCGTTCCCGCGCCGCCACCGCCGCCGGCCCCGCCACCCGCGCCTCCGGCCGACGGCCCCATGGTGCGCCAGACCACCGCCGGCAAGATCGAAGGCGTGGACGACAGCGCCAGGACGGGCACCCTGTTCTGGAAGGGCGTTCCGTTCGCCCAGGCGCCCGTCGGCGCCCTGCGCTGGGCGCCGCCCGCCGATCCGAAGGCCTGGGACGGCGTGCGCGCCGCGAGCCAGTTCGGCCGCAGCTGCGCCCAGGGCGGGCGCTATTTCAGCCCCGCGCCCGGCGACGCACCGTTTGGCCTCGGCAACCGCGAGGGCTTCGGCAAGCCGGTGGGCGACGAGGACTGCCTCACGCTCAACATCTGGCGCCCGGCCGGCGACGCCGGCAAGCTGCCGGTGATCGTCTACATCTACGGCGGCAGCAACATTTCGGGCTACACGGCCGACCCGGGCTACGACGGTGCCCAGCTCGCCAAGCGCGGCGACGCCGTCGTCGTGACGATCAACTACCGCCTGGGCGTGCTCGGCTGGCTCGACCTGCCGCAGCTCAAGACCGGCAACGCGAGCAACGACTCGGGCAACTTCGCGCTGCTCGACCAGATGCAGGCGCTGAAGTTCATCCAGTCCAACATCGGCGCCTTCGGCGGCGACGCGGGCAACGTCACGGTGATGGGGCAGTCGGCGGGCGCGGTCAATACCTGGGGGCTGGTCGTCTCGAGCGCGTCGGCGGGCCTGCTGCACAAGGCGGTGCCGCTGAGCGGCGGCATTTCCTTCGCGACGCGTGCCACCGCGCAGACCTATTCGAAGGCGCTGCTCAACGCGATCGCCATCGCCGAGGGCAAGGCCACCGACACCCCCTCGGCCAACGCCTGGGTCAGTTCGCAGACGGATGCGCAGATCGCGGCCTACCTGCGCGGCCTCCCGGCGGACCGGCTGCTGACCATCGTGCTCGCGAACCCGCAGCTGGGCAACGCGCCGGCGCCGATCGAGGACGGCGCCATCCTGCCGGTGAACTCGCGCGCCGAGGTCGATGCCGGCCGGTTCAACAAGGTGCCCATGCTGATCGGCAACACGCGCGACGAAGGCACGCTGTTCGCCAACCTGTTCGGCACCTTCACGGGGCAGGGCCTGGGCTTCAAGCCCACCGACTACGAGCGCTTCGGCCTGCAGTACAACTTCAACCCTGACGCGCCCGTGACGCTCACCGAGGCCGACCTGATCAACGCGCCCTACCTGCCGGTAGACAAGCCGCTGAATGGCTGGAAGGCGTCGTCGGATTTCGCGACCAACGCGATCTTCCTCAATGGCCTGCCCGCGCAGATCGACTCGGTGGCCAAGTACCTGCCGACCAGGACCTGGTACTACCGCTTCGACTGGAGCCAGCAGGTGGCGCCGTTCAACACCGTCTATGGCGCCACGCACGGGCTGGACACGGCGTTCATGTTCCACAACTTCGGCACCAGCATCTTCTCGTTCTCCTTCGGCGAAGCGAACCGGCCGGGGCGCGAGGCGCTGTCGGATGCGATGGTGGGGAGCCTGGCCGCGTTCGCGCGCAATGGCGATCCGAACCATCCGGGCCTGGGCGTGACCTGGCCCAACTGGCCGCGCAAGATCGTGCTGGACGCCAGCAAGACGCAACTGCAGAACAGCGCGCCTTGAGCACTGCGGGCGCATCGAGGCACATCACGGCGGCGGCGATGGCCGGTGCTGTGATGGCGAAGGTCATGTCACGCACGAGGTGCCTGCACGCTCCGGCGGGCGCCAGCTGTCGTCTTGACGACAGATCGGTCCTCCAAGACTGCGGGTTTCTGTCATTGTGCGAACGCACATAAATTGCGTGAATCGCCGTAGTCCGAGAAACCACTGAATTTTGTTGAAACAAGGAGCCTGTAGATGCTGGGTTTGATGCAAGACCAACCGCTTTTGATCTCGTCGCTGATCGAGTTCGTCGAGCGCCACAACGGCGACGGCGAGATCGTCTCGCGCCGTGTCGAAGGCGACATCCACCGCACCACCTGGGGCGGCATCGCATCGCGTGCCCGGCAGGTGGCCAATGCGTTGGACGGGGAGCAACTGCTCTTCAGCGACCGCATCGCCACGCTGGCCTGGAACGGCTACCGGCACCTGGAGCTGTACTACGGCGTGAGCGGCAGCGGCCGCGTGCTGCACACCATCAACCCGCGCCTGCACCCCGACCAGATCGCCTGGATCGCCAACCACGCCGAAGACCAGATCCTGTGCTTCGACCTCACGTTCCTGCCGCTGGTGCAGGCGGTGCACGCCAAGTGCCCCACGATCCGGAAATGGATTGCACTGTGTGATGCCGACAAGCTGCCGGCCGACAGCGGCATCCCCAACCTGGTGAGCTACGAAGGCTGGATGGGCGCGCAGCCGAACGCGTACGACTGGCCTACCTTCGACGAGAACTCCGCCTCGAGCATGTGCTACACGAGCGGCACCACGGGCAACCCGAAGGCCGCGCTCTACAGCCACCGCTCGACCATGCTGCACGCCTACGCCGCCGCCTTGCCCGACGTCATGCGCCTGTCGGCGCGCGACTCGGTGCTGCCGGTGGTGCCGATGTTCCACGTCAACGCCTGGGGCATTCCGTACTCGGCCGCGCTCGTGGGCTGCAAGCTCGTGTTCCCCGGTCCGGCGCTCGATGGCAAATCGGTGTTCGAACTGATCGAATCCGAAGGCGTGACCTTCGCGGCCGGCGTGCCCACCGTGTGGCAGATGATGCTGGGCCACATGCAGGCCGGTGGCCTGAAGTTCAGCAAGCTCAACCGCACCGTCATCGGCGGCTCGGCCTGCCCGCCGGCCATGATCACGGCGTTCCAGGAGAAGTTCGACGTCGAGGTGCTGCACGCCTGGGGCATGACCGAGATGAGCCCGCTGGGCACGCTCTGCACGCTCAAGAACAAGCACCTGTCGCTGCCGCCCGATGCGCAGTTGCAGATCCGCATGAAGCAGGGCCGCGCGATCTTCGGCGTGGACATGAAGATCGTCGACGGCGACGGCAACGAGCTGCCCTGGGACGGCAAGGCCTACGGCGACCTGCTGGTCAAGGGCCCCTGGATCGTCAAGGAATACTTCAAGGGCGAGGGCGGCGATCCGCTCATTCCCGATGCGCAGGGCCGCGGCTGGTTCCCCACCGGCGACGTCGCCACCATCGACGCCGAGGGGTACCTGCAGATCACCGACCGCAGCAAGGACGTGATCAAGTCCGGCGGCGAATGGATCAGCTCCATCGAGATCGAGAACATCGCCGTCGCGCACCCGGCCGTGGCCATGGCCGCCTGCATCGGCGTGTTCCATCCGAAGTGGGACGAGCGCCCGATCATCGCGGTCGTGAAGAAGCCCGGCGCCGAGGTCACGCGCGAGGAGCTGCTCAAGTTCTACGAGGGCAAGACCGCCAAGTGGCAGGTTCCCGACGACGTGGTCTTCGTCGAAGCCATTCCGATCGGCGCCACCGGAAAGATCCTTAAAACCAAGCTGCGCGAACTGCTCAAGGACTACAAGCTGCCCACGCTCTGACAACAGCCCCCGACACCACCGCACTGTCGCGCATGCGATAGGAAGACCGCTTCGGCGGGCTTCCTTCCGGGCAATCCCTGTGCGTGGAAAAAAGGGGCACTTGTACGCTGGCATCCCACCTCATTTACGCCTTTCATCCAGGAGACTCTTCATGCAATTTGCCCTCAAGTCGGTCGCTGCCTGTGCCCTGTTGGTGAGCGCCGCGGCCGCCTTCGCCCAGAAGGGCGAGACGGTCAAGGTCGCGTGGCTCGATCCGCTCTCGGGCCTGATGGCCGCGGTGGGCACCAACCAGCTCAAGACCACGCAGTTCCTGGCCGAAGAGTTCAACAAGAAGAATCTCTCGGGCGTGAAGTTCGAGATCATCGCGCTGGACAACAAGCTGAGCCCGCAGGAAACCACCGCCGCGCTGCGCTCGGCGCAGGACCAGGGCGCGCGCTACATCATGCAGGGCAACGGCTCGGGCCCGGCGCTGGCGATCATCGACGCCATCGAGAAGAACAACGCGCGCAATCCGGGCAAGGAGCTGCTGTACATGAACTACGCGGCGGTCGACCCCGACCTCACCAACAGCAAGTGCAGCTACTGGCACTTCCGCGTGGACGCCGACACCTCCATGAAGATGGAGGCGCTGACCACCTGGATGAAGGACCAGCCCGACATCAAGAAGGTCTACATCCTCGGGCAGAACTACGCGCACGGCGTGCAGGTGTCCAAGTTCACCAAGGAAGACCTGAAGGTCAAGCGCCCCGACATCCAGATCGTGGGCGACGACCTGCATCCGCTGGCCCAGGTGCGCGACTTCGCGCCGTACATCGCCAAGATCAAGGCCTCGGGTGCCGACACGGTCATCACCGGCAACTGGGGCTCGGACCTCTCGCTGCTCATCAAGGCGGCCAACGACTCGGGCCTGAACGTCAGGTTCCTCACGTATTACGCGCCGGGCGCCGGCACGCCGACGGCCATGGGTGCGACGTCCGACGGCAAGGTCTACACCGTGGCCTATGCCCACTACAACATGGGCGGCGAGATCCAGAAGCTGCTGGGCGGCTACAAGAAGAAGATGAACGACGACCTGACGCAGGCCTCGATCTACCACGTGTTCGCGCTGCTCGATGCGGCCTTCGCCCAGACCAAGTCGACCGACCCCGTGAAGGTGGCCGCCGCGCTCGAAGGCATGAAGATCAAGAGCTTCAACGGCGAGGTCGAGATGCGCAAGGCCGACCACCAGTTGCAGCAGGGCCTCTATATCTCGCGCTGGGAGAAGGCCAGCGCCAAGTACCCCTACGACGCCGAGAACACCGGCTACACGAACGTCCCCGTGAAGTACTACGAGTCGTATGTGGCGAGCACGCCGACGACCTGCCAGATGAAGCGCCCCTAGGCGTCTTTGTGAACGCATTTCCTACTCGCTGGTAGCAATGGTCTACCGGCGGGTAGCAATTGGAGAAATGCGCTGTCGCCTGCGCGATAGGAATGGGCCTTCGCGGCCACCCCCTTACGGGCATTCCCTGAGGGGAGGGGCTGCGAACGCTTGTACGCTCGTGCAAGGCTTTTTGATTCGGTTTGACCAGGAGAAATAGATCGTGAAGTTCGCTCTGAAAATCGCTACCGCAGCCATCCTTGCCGCGAGTGCCACCGGCGCTCTGGCCCAGAAGGGTGAGACCGTCAAGATCGCATGGCTGGACCCGCTCTCGGGTCTCATGGCCGCGGTGGGCACGAACCAGCTCAAGACCTTCCAGTTCCTGGCCGAAGAATTCAACAAGAAGAACGTGGCCGGCGTGAAGTTCGAGGTCATCGGCATCGACAACAAGCTGAGCCCCCAGGAAACCACCAGCGCGCTGCGCTCGGCCATGGACCAGGGCGCGCGCTACGTGGTGCAGGGCAACGGCTCGGGCCCGGCGCTGGCCATCATCGATGCGCTGGAAAAGCACAACGCCCGCAACCCGGGCAAGGAAGTGCTCTACATCAACTACGCGGCGGTCGATCCCGACCTCACCAACAGCAAGTGCAGCTACTGGCACTTCCGCCTGGATGCCGACACGTCCATGAAGATGGAGGCGCTCACCACCTTCATGAAGGACCAGACCGACATCAAGAAGGTCTACCTGATCAACCAGAATTACTCGCACGGCCAGCAGGTCTCCAAGTACGCCAAGGACAACCTCAAGAGCAAGCGCCCCGACGTGGAAATCGTCGGCGACGACCTGCACCCGCTCGCGCAAGTGCGCGACTTCGCGCCGTACATCGCCAAGATCAAGGCCTCGGGCGCCGACACCGTCATCACCGGCAACTGGGGCTCCGACCTTGCGCTTCTGATCAAGTCGGCCAACGACGCGGGCCTGAACGTCAAGTTCTACACCTACTACGCGGTGACCAACGGCACGCCGACCGCCATGGGCGCGGCCTCCGACGGCAAGGTCTACCAGGTGGGCTACAGCCACTACAACGCGCCGGGCCCGGTGCAGCCGCTGATGGGCGAATTCAAGAAGCGCTTCAACGACGACATGTACACCACCGACATCTACACGGTGTACGCGATGCTGAGCGAAGCGTTCGTGCGCACCAAGTCGACCGAGCCGGTGAAGGTCGCGGCCGCCATGGAAGGCATGAAGTTCAAGAGCTTCAACGGCGACGTGGAGATGCGCAAGGCCGACCACCAGCTGCAGCAGGGCCTGTGGATCACGCGCTGGCAGAAGGCCGACGCCAAGAACCCGTACAGCCCGGAGAACACCGGCTACACGCTGGCCCCGGTGAAGTACTACGAGCCCTACGTCTCGAGCACCCCGACGACGTGCCAGATGAAGCGACCCGGCGCCGCTTCCTGATCGAAGCCGCCACCTGACCGGTCGAGGCCCGACTTCAACACTCGGGCCTCTTTCTTTTTCACGCATCCGAAAGACCGATGAACGTCGAATTCTTCGTCATCTCGCTGCTCAACGGCGTGAGCTACGGCTTGCTGTTGTTCATGCTGAGCTCTGGCCTTACGCTGATCTTCAGCATGATGGGCGTGCTCAATTTCGCGCACGCGAGCTTCTACATGCTCGGCGCCTACATCGCCTACACGCTGTCGGGCATCGTGGGCTTCTGGCCGGCGCTGTTCCTTGCACCGCTGCTGGTGGGCATGCTGGGCGCGGGCTTCGAGCGCTACAGCCTGCGCCGGGTCCACAAGTTCGGCCACGTGCCCGAGCTTCTGGTGACCTTCGGTCTTTCCTACCTCATCCTGGAACTCGTGCAACTGGCCTGGGGCCGCTCGACCGTGCCCTACGGCCTGCCGACGCAGCTGCAGGGCCCGCTCTTCACGCTCTACGGCACGCAGTTCCCGAAGTCGCGCTCGTTCATCATGCTGGTGGCGGTGCTGATGCTGATCTCGGTGTGGCTGCTGCTCACGCGCACGCGCATCGGCCTGGTGATCCAGGCGGCATTGAAGCACCCCGACATGGTCGAGGCGCTGGGCCACAACGTGCCGCGCGTGTTCATGCTGGTGTTCGGCGGCGGCGCCGCGCTCGCGGGTCTCGCGGGCGTGATCGGCGGCAACACCTACGTCACCGAACCGGCGATGGCCGGCTCGGTCGGCACCATCATCTTCGTGGTGGTGGTGGTGGGCGGCATGGGCTCGCTGGCCGGGGCGTTCCTCGCGTCGCTGCTGATCGGCATCATCCAGACCTTCGCGGTGGCCATGGACCAGTCGCTGGCCACGGCGCTGCGCGCCATCGGCATGACCGTGACCGACCAGACCTTCGGCTACGAGCTGCTCAGGCTCACGATCTCGCAGGTCGCGCCGATCCTGCCGTACCTGTTCCTGGTGCTGATCCTCATCTTCCGGCCCAAGGGTCTTCTTGGAACCCGGGAGGACTGACCCCATGACCACTGCAACCACCCAGTACTACCGCTTCAAGCCCTGGAACATCGGGCGCTACCTGATCTGGACGCTGTTCGCCATCGTGCTGATCGTCTCGCCGCTGCTGTTCAAGAGCAGCCTGGCGCTCACGATGCTCTCGCAGATGGGCTACCTCATCATCATCTGCCTGAGCTACAACATCCTGCTGGGGCAGGGCGGCATGCTGAGCTTCGGCCACGCGGTGTACGTGGGCCTGGGCTCATTCCTGGCGATCCATGCGATGAACATGGGCGCCAAGGGCGGCATGCAGATTCCGCTGGTGCTCATTCCCCTGGTGGGTGGCCTGGCCGGCATGTTCTTCGCGATCTTGCTGGGTTTCGTGACCACCAAGAAATCGGGCACCACCTTCGCGATGATCACCATGGGCATCGGCGAACTGGTGGCCTCGATGGCGCTGATGTTCCCCAGCTTCTTCGGCGGCGAGGGCGGCATCACCACCGACCGCGTGTACGGCCCGACCTTCTTCGGCTTCAACTTCGGCTCGCAGATCCAGGTGTACTACCTGATCGCCGCGTACTGCTTCGTCTGCACCGCGCTCATGTATGCCTTCACGGGCACGCCGCTGGGCCGCATGCTGAACGCGGTGCGCGACAACCCGGAGCGCGTCGAATTCATCGGCTACAACACGCAGCGCGTGCGCTACTTCGCGTTCATCATCGCGGGCTTCTTCGCCGGCATCGGCGGGGGGCTGGCCTCGATCAACTTCGAGATCGTGAACGCGGCCGACAGCCTGAACGCCATCCGCTCGGGCGGCTACCTCTTGTTCACGTTCCTGGGCGGCGCGGTGTTCTTCTTCGGGCCGATCATCGGCGCGGTGCTGCTGGTGTTCGCATCGATCCTGCTGTCGGAACTCTCCAAGGCCTGGCAGCTGTACTTCGGCCTGGTGTTCGTGTTCATGGTGATGTTCGCCCCCGGCGGCATCGCCAGCCTGATCATGATGAACCTGCGCGTGGCCAAGTTCGGCAAGTTCGATCGCTTCTGGTGGCTGTACCTCGCGCTCGCCGTGGCGCTGGTTCCGGTCGTGGTCGGCGCGGCTGCGCTGATCGAGATGATCTATCACATCCAGCTCAACGCGGCGATGGGCCCGACGCTGAACTTCTTCGGCGTGGCGCTCGACACGACCGGCGTGGGCAGCTGGCTCGGCGCGGCGGTGATCCTGGTCATCGGCCTCGGTGCGCTGGAGGTGGCGCGACGCCGCTTCGTGCGTGTCTGGGGCCATGCGCAAGAAGAAATAGAAGCAGAAATCAAACGTCGGGAGGCGGCGTAAATGAGCGCGGTACACGGACAACATGCACTGGAACTGAAGGCGCTGCGAAAGAATTTCGGCAAGACCGAAATCATTCGCGGCGTGGACCTGGCGGTGAACGCCGGCGAACGCGTGGCCATCATCGGCCCGAACGGGGCGGGCAAGTCGACGCTCTTCAACCTCATCAGCGGTCGCCTCACGCCCACCAGCGGCGAGGTGCTGCTCAACGGCGAGCGCATCGACGGCAAGAAGCCCTACGAGATCAACCGGCTGGGGCTCTCGCGCAGCTTCCAGATCACCAACATCTTCCCCAAGCTGAGCGTGTTCGAGAACCTGCGCTGCGGTGTCCTCTGGAGCCTGGGCTACAAGTACACGTTCCTGCGCTTTCTCTCGAACCTGGACGATGCCAATGCGCGCACCGAGGAGCTCATCAAGCAGATCGGCCTGGAGCGCAAGCGCGACGTGCATGCGGTGAACCTCACCTATGCCGAGCAGCGCGCGCTGGAGATCGGCGTGACGATCGCGGGCGGCGCCGGCGTGATCCTGCTGGACGAGCCCACGGCCGGCATGAGCAAGACCGAGACCTCGCACTTCATCTCGCTCATCAAGCACGTGACGGTGGGCAAGACGCTGCTCACGGTGGAGCACGACATGGGCGTGGTCTTCGGCCTGGCCGACAAGATCGCGGTGGTGGTGTATGGCGAAGTCATCGCCTTCGACACGCCTGCTGCCGTTCGCGCGAACGCGCGCGTGCAAGAAGCCTATCTCGGGTCCTCGGTGGCCGACGCACAGGGGGCGGGACACTGATGCCCCCACATTCATCACTTCGTGTATTCATTGCCCCCCGAGGGGGCGAGGTCTCCCTTGGGGCGGCCCGGCGGGAAACCTGGACATGCTGAAGCTTCACGACATCCACGCCTACTACGGCAAGAGCCATGTGCTGCATGGCGTTTCGTTCGACGTCGGTCCCGGCGAAATCGTGGCGCTCCTGGGCCGCAACGGCTCGGGCCGCTCGACCACCGCCAAGGCCATCATGGGCCTGGTGCACGCCGAAGGCACGCTGCGCTGGAAGGACCAGGACATCCTGCGCAGGAAGGCCTACGAGATCGCCCACCTGGGCATCGGCTACGTGCCCGAGAACCGCGACATCTTTCCCAAGCTCACGGTGCACCAGAACCTGCTGCTGGGGCAGAAGGGCACGGGCAAGGGCAGCCGTTGGCAGTTCGACGACATGTACAACATGTTCCCGCGCCTGAAGGAGCGCCAGCACACCGAAGCGGGCGTGCTCTCGGGCGGCGAGCAGCAGATGCTCACGCTGTGCCGCACGCTCATGGGCGACCCCGACCTCATCATCATCGACGAGCCCACCGAAGGCCTTGCGCCCAAGATCGTCGAGCTGGTGGGGCAGTACCTGCGCACGCTCAAGGACAAGGGCATCTCGGTGCTCCTGATCGAGCAGAAGCTCACCATCGCGATGCAGATCTCGGACCGCGCGCTCGTGATGGGCCACGGCAGCATCGTGTTCGACGGCACGCCGGACAGCCTCCGTGCCGATGCCACCACTCGCAAAGAGTGGCTGGAAGTTTGATACTTGCGAGATCCGGGCATGCCCCGGATCCTCTTGTCCCGACAGCGACTGCGTGCCATTGTTGAGCCACGTTAAACGCCTAGAATCCCTCGAAAAAGAACACTCGTGCTTTTTCTTCTTTTTCTTCACACACCAAGGAACGCAGCATGACGGCTGAATACAAAGTGCTCGGCGATGTCGCCGTGATCACACTGACCAACCCTCCGGTCAACGGTCTCGGTTTCTCGACCCGCATCGGCATCACCGATGGCCTGGCCAAGGCCAATGCCGACGACGCCGTCAAGGCCATCGTCATCACCGGCGCCGGCAAGGCGTTCTCCGGCGGTGCGGACATCAAGGAATTCGGCACGCCCAAGGCGCTGCAAGAGCCCAACCTGCTGAGCGTGATCCTCACGCTCGAAGCCTCCCCCAAGCCCATCGTCGCAGCCATCCACTCCGTGTGCATGGGCGGCGGCCTGGAGCTCGCGCTCGGCTGCCACTACCGCGTGGCTGCACCGGGCACCAGCATCGCGCTGCCCGAAGTCAAGCTGGGCCTCATTCCCGGCGCCGGCGGCACGCAGCGCCTGCCGCGTGTGATCGGCGTGGAAACCGCCCTCAACATGATCGTGAGCGGCGAGCCTGTGAAGAGCGAACTGCTCGCGAGCCTGCCGGGCCAGAAGCTGTTCGACAAGCTGGCCGCATCGGCCGAGTCGGTGTTCGACGAGGCCGTGGCCTTCGCCAAGAGCGTGGCCGGCAAGACCGGTGAAGCGCTCCCGCTCGTGCGCAACCTGCCGTGCAAGCACCCGCAGGGCGACGCCTACTTCCAGTTCACCAAGAACATGGTGGGCGGCATGTCCAAGAACTATCCGGCGCCGCTCATGTGCATCGACGCGGTGCAGGCCGCCACGAAGATGAAGTTCGACCAGGGCATGGCCGAGGAGCGCCGCATCTTCACCGCACTGATGTTCACGCCCGAATCGCTGGCGCTGCGCCACCTCTTCATGGCCGAGCGCGCCGCGAGCAAGATTCCCGACGTGCCCGAAGACACGCCCAAGCGCGAGATCAAGTCGGTCGGCGTGATCGGCGCCGGCACCATGGGCGGCGGCATCTCGATGAACTTCCTGAACGCGGGCATCCCCGTGAAGATTCTCGAGATGAAGCAGGAGGCGCTGGACCGCGGCGTCGCCACCATCAAGAAGAACTACGAAGCACAGGTCAAGAAGGGCAAGCTCAAAGAGGACAAGTACGCGCAACGCATGGCGCTCCTGAGCACCACGCTGAGCTACGACGACCTGAAGGACGCCGACCTCATCATCGAGGCGGTGTTCGAGGAAATCGGCGTCAAGGAAAAGGTCTTCAAGGAACTGGACCGCGTGGCCAAGAAGGGCGCCATCCTGGCCTCCAACACCTCGACGCTGGACGTGGACAAGATCGCCTCGTTCACCGAGCGTCCGCAGGACGTGGTCGGCATGCACTTCTTCAGCCCGGCCAACGTGATGAAGCTGCTCGAAGTGGTGCGCGGCAAGGCCACCGCCAAGGATGTGCTCGCCACGGTCATGGCCATCGGCAAGAAGATCAAGAAGACCTCGGTGGTCTCGGGCGTGTGCGACGGCTTCATCGGCAACCGCATGATCGAGCAGTACTCGCGCCAGGCCGGCTTCCTGCTGGACGAAGGCGCGCTGCCGCAGCAGGTGGACAAGGCCATCGAGAAGTTCGGCTTCGCCATGGGCCCGTTCCGCATGGGCGACCTGGCCGGCAACGACATCGGCTGGGCGATTCGCAAGCGCCGCGCCACCGAGCGCGCCGACATGAAGTACAGCCGCACGGCCGACAAGCTCTGCGAGCTGGGCCGCTTCGGCCAGAAGACCGGGGCAGGGTGGTACGACTACCAGGCCGGCAAGCGCGATGCGATTCCCTCGGAGCTGGTCAACAAGATGATCGAGGACCACCGCAAGGAACTGGGCATCACGCCGCGCAAGATCTCCGACGAAGAGATCGTGCAACGCCTGGTGTATGCGCTCGTGAACGAAGGCGCGCACATCCTGGAAGACGGCATCGCCTCGAAGTCCGGCGACATCGACATGGTGTACCTCACGGGCTACGGCTTCCCGATCTGGCGCGGCGGCCCGATGCACTACGCATCGCAGGTGGGCCTGTACAACGTGGCCGAATCGATGAAGCGCTTTGCCAAGAACCCGCGCGACGACGCCGAGTTCTGGCAGCCCGCGCCACTGATCCAGAAGCTGGTGGCCGAAGGCAAGTCCTTCAGCTGAGACCGAACCGGGATCAAGACCGCCCATGTTGAAACGCATCTTCCTCGGGCTGCTGCTGGTGCTGCTGGCACTGGTGGCCGCCGTGGCGGTCAAGACCTGGACCACGCCATCGCAGCAACTGGCGGTGGCGCCCGCACCCAAGCTGGACATCGACCTGCAGGCAGCCGCCAGGCGGCTCTCCACGGCGATCACGTTCCGCACGGTGTCGGGCCTGGACGATCCGGCCGCCAACGCGGCCGAGTTCGACAAGCTGCACGCGTACCTCGAACAGCAATACCCGAAGGTCCACGCCACCCTCAAGAAGGAAGTGGTGGGCAACAAGGCGCTGCTCTACACATGGGCCGGCACCGACCCGTCGGCCAAGCCGGTCGCACTGATGGCGCACCAGGACATGGTGCCCATCGCCCCCGGCACCGAGAAGGCCTGGACGGTCGACCCCTTCGCGGGCGAGATCAAGGACGGCTTCGTCTGGGGCCGCGGCACGCTCGACAACAAGAGCAATCTTTTCGCGCAGATGGAAGCCATCGAGCTGCTCATCGGCGCCGGCTTCAAGCCCAGGCAGACCGTCTACCTCGTGATGGGCGACGACGAAGAGGTGAGCGGGCTGCGCGGCGCGCTGCCCATCGCCGAACTGCTCAAGTCGCGCAACGTGCGCCTGGACTGGGTGCTCGACGAAGGCCTGCTGGTGCTCGACGGCGTGCTGCCCGGCCTCTCGAAGCCCGCGGCGTTGATCGGCCTGGCCGAAAAGGGCTACGGCACCTTCTTCCTCTCGCTCGACACGGCCCCCGGCCATTCGTCGATGCCGCCGCAGCACAGCGCCATCGGCAGCATGAGCGCCGCGCTCGCCAGGCTCGAAGCCAACCCGATGCCCGGTGGCATCAAGGGCGTGGCCGGCCAGATGTTCGGCGCGCTCGCGCCGGAGATGAGCGGCGTGAACCGCGTGATGCTCTCCAACCTGTGGCTCACCGAGCCGCTGGTGCGCGGCCAGCTCGAGAAGAGCCCGAGCAGCAATGCCATGCTGCGCACGACGACCGCGCTCACCATCGTGCGCGCCGGCAACAAGGACAACGTGCTGCCCGGCCGCGCCGAGGCGGCCGTGAACTTCCGCATCCTGCCGGGCGACACCATCGACAGCGTCGAGGCGCACCTGCGCAAGGCCTTGGCCAACGACGACATCAAGATCAAGCGCTATCCCGGCAACTCCGAGCCGTCGCCTGTGTCGCCGACCGACAGCACCGGCTACCGCGCGATCCAGCAGGCCGTGCGCCAGACCTTTCCCGATGCCGTCGTGGCCCCGGGCCTCATGACCGCGGCGACCGACTCGCGCCACTTCAGCCTCGTGAGCGACGCCGTCTTCCGCTTCTCGCCGTTCCGCGTGAAGGGCGAGGACCTCGCGCGCTTTCACGGCAACAACGAACGCCTGGCCATCTCCAACTACGGCGAGATGATCGGCTTCTATCACCAGCTCCTGGGCAACACCAACGCTGCTCCGGCGCAATGACGACCACTCCTTCTTTTCCCTTCCATCTTCAAAGGACCTCACCATGACCAGCGCCGTCATTGTTTCCACCGCCCGCACGCCGCTCGCGAAGAGCTGGAAGGGTGCCTTCAACATGACGCACGGTGCCACGCTCGGCGGTCACGCGGTGCAGCACGCGATCTCGCGCGCCGGCATCGAAGCGGCCGATGTCGATGACGTCATCATGGGTTGCGCCACGCCCGAAGGCGCCACCGGCTCGAACATCGCGCGCCAGATCGCGCTGCGCGCCGGCTGCCCCGTCACCACCTCGGGCATGACGATCAACCGCTTCTGCTCCTCGGGCCTGCAGACCATCGCCACCGCCGCGCAGCGCATCATCGCGGGCGAAGGCGACGTGTACGTGGCCGGCGGCGTGGAGAGCATCTCGTGCGTGCAGAACGAAGCCAACAAGCACATGCTGGCCGACCCCTGGCTCGTGAAGCACAAGCCCGAGATCTACTGGAACATGCTGCAGACGGCCGAGCAGGTCGCCAAGCGCTACAACATCGGCCGCGATGCGATGGACGAATACGGCGCAGCCAGCCAGCAGAAGGCCACCGCCGCGCTCGAAGCCGGCCGCTTCAAGGACGAGATCGCCCCCATCACCGTGCTGGCCGGCGTGGCCGACCCGGTGCTGGGCCTGCGCACCAAGGAAGTCACCGTCGAGAACGACGAAGGCATCCGCCCCGGCACCACCAAGGAAGGCATCAGCGGCATCCGCTCGGCCATGCCCGGCGGGCTGATCTCGGCCGGCAATGCCAGCCAGTTCTCCGACGGCGGCGGCGCCTGCGTGGTGGTCGACGAGAAGTACGCGCAGCAAAAGGGCCTGAAGCCCCTGGGCCGTTTCCTCGGCTTCGCCGTGGCCGGCTGCGAGCCCGACGAGATGGGCATCGGCCCGGTCTTCGCCATTCCGAAGGTGCTCAAGCGCCTGGGCCTCACGGTCAACGACATCGACCTGTGGGAGCTGAACGAAGCCTTCGCGGTGCAGGTGATCTACTGCCGCGACAAGCTGGGCATTCCGGGCGACCGCCTGAACGTGGACGGCGGCGCCATCGCCGTGGGCCACCCCTACGGCGTGAGCGGCCAGCGCCTGACGGGCCACGCGCTCATCGAAGGCAAGCGCCGCGGCGCCAAGAAGGTGCTGGTCACGATGTGCATCGGCGGCGGCATGGGTGCCGCGGGCGTGTTCGAGGTTCTCTGACTCGCCCCCAGTCTGCGGCGCACTGAGTGTCGCCTTCGCCAACCCCCTTCCGGGGGCAACACCAGCGGCCCGGCTGAGCCGGTTCCGCGGTGTTTCACGAACGGGCCTGGCTTCGCCGGCCGATGAGCGCTGCCGGTGGAAGTCGGTGGCCTCCACATCAAGACCGATCATGAGCCTGCGTCCCACCCTCGATTTCCTGCTCTACGACTGGCTCGATGCCGAGTCGCTCAACAAAGCCGAGCGCTTCGCCGACCATTCGCGCGAAACCTTCGACGCGGTGCTCGACACCTGCGAGCGCATCGCGCGCGAGAAGTACGCGCCGTTCAACCGCACGGTCGACACGCAGGAGCCGCATTTCGACGGCGAGAAAGTCATCCTGCCCAAGGCCACGCACGATGCGCATAAGGCCTTCGTCGAATCGGGAATGATGAGCGCCGCGCAGGACTACGACATCGGCGGCATGCAACTGCCTTACACGCTGTCGGCCGCGGCCAACAGCTTCTTCGCGATGGCCTCGGTGAGCATCGGCTCCAACATGCTCACCAGCGGCAACGCCAACCTGCTGATGGTGCACGGCACCGAGATGCAGAAAGAGGTGTTCGCCAAGAACGAGTTCGCGGGCCGCTGGGCCGGCACCATGTGCCTGTCGGAGCCGCAGGCCGGCTCGTCGCTGAGCGACGTGGCCACGCGCGCGGTGCCCGATGGCGTGGACTTTCAAGACGACCCACTGGGCCCGCGTTACCGCCTCACCGGCAACAAGATGTGGATCTCGTCCGGCGACCACGAGCTGACCGAGAACATCGTGCACATCGTGCTGGCCAAGATCCCCGACGAGAACGGCAAGCTGGTGCCGGGCACGCGCGGCATTTCGCTGTTCATCGTGCCCAAGCGCATGGTCGACACCAAGGGCGAGCTGACCGGCGAGCGCAACGACGTGGCGCTGGCGGGCCTGAACCACAAGCTGGGCTGGCGCGGCACGACCAACACGCTCCTGAACTTCGGCGAGGGCAAGTACCCGGTCGACGGCAAGGCGGGCGCCGTGGGCTACCTCGTCGGCGCGCCGGGCAAGGGCCTGCACTGCATGTTCCACATGATGAACGAGGCCCGCATCGGCGTCGGCACAGCCGCGACCATGCTCGGCATGGCGGGCTACTACGCCTCGCTGGAGTACGCGAAGGGCCGGCCGCAGGGCCGCCTCGTGAAGAAGCCCGAGGCAGGCGCGGGCGGCCAGGTCGCGAAGGACTCGGCCAGCCCGCAGGTGCGCATCATCGAGCACGCCGACGTGCGCCGCATGCTGCTCGCGCAGAAGGCGTACTGCGAAGGCGCGCTGGCGCTGGAGCTGTATTGCGCCCGGCTGGTCGATACGCAGAAGACCGGCGACGCGCAAGCCGCCGACGACGCGCGCCTGCTGCTCGAAGTGCTCACGCCCATCGCCAAGAGCTGGCCCAGCGAGTGGTGCCTGGAAGCCAACTCGCTGGCGATCCAGGTGCACGGCGGCTACGGCTACACGCGCGATTTTCCGGTGGAGCAGTACTGGCGCGACAACCGCCTGAACATGATCCACGAGGGCACGCATGGCATCCAGGCGGCCGACCTTTTGGGCCGCAAGGTGCTGATGAAAAAGGGCCGCGGTATGCAGCTGCTGGCCGGCCGCATCACCGAGACCATCGGGCGCACGGCCAAGGTGCCCGCGCTCGCGGCGCATGCCAAGGCGCTCGCGGCCGCGCTGCAGCGCATCGGCAGCGCCACCGAGGCGGCTTGGTCCACCGGCGATCCGGCCGACGCGCTGGCCAACGCGGTGCCCTACATGCAGGCCTTCGGCCACACGGTGCTGGCCTGGCTCTGGCTGGACGTGGCGCGGCGCGCGCTCGAAATCGACGCGGACAAGGCGAGGGCGGTAACAGCTGGCAAGATCGGCGCCACGGACTACTTCTTCCACTACGAGCTGCCGAAAATCGGCGCCTGGCTCAACGTGGTCGAGAGCCGCGACCCGACCTGTACCGCTTTGCCCGAGGACGCTTTCTGACAATGGCCAACGCCACCCCCAACGAACCCACCCCTGTCAAACCACCGAAGCCGCACGCCCGGCTCGAAAAGTGGATCTGGATCCTGATCTACGGCGGCCTGTTCCTGGTGATCCTGGGGATCGCCACGGGCCGCACCGACACCGCGCTCGGCTGGTCGATGGCCGCGCCCGGCGGCGTGGTCGCGCTGGTGGGCGTCGTGCTCATCTACGTGCGTTCGCGCCTGAACGACAAGAAATAAGCCGAGAGAAGAAGAAGGCAAGACCATGCTCAAGCACATCGTGATGTGGAAGTTCAAGGAACACGCCGAGGGCGCCGACAAGGCGACCAATCTGCTCAAGGCCAAGGCGCTGCTCGATGCCTGCGCGAAGCTCTCGCCCGGCACGCACCGTTTCGAGGTGGCCATCGCCCAGCCCGGGCTGGAGGCCACCTACGACCTGGTGCTGTATTCGGAATTCACCGATGCCGCCGCGCTCGCGGCCTATGTGGACCATCCGCAGCACGTGGCGCTCAAGCCCTTCATCGGCGCCGTGCGCGAGGCGCGGCAGTGCATGGACTACGAAATCTGACCGCCCCGATCGACCTTCCAGAGAACACCGGAGACAACCCATGACCGCCCGCACGACCGCCCGCACCACCCAGCAACTCTTCGACCTCACCGGCAAGACCGCCCTCATCACCGGCGGCTCGCGCGGCCTGGGCCTGCAGATGGCCCACGCGCTCGGCGAGGCCGGCGCGAAGATCATGCTGAGCTCGCGCAAGGCCGACGACCTGGAGCAGGCCGCGGCCGAGCTGCAGGCCGCCGGCATCGACGCGCGCTGGATCGCCGCCGACTGCTCCAAGGAAGAAGACACCCGCCGCCTGGCCGACGAGACGCTGCAGCGCATGGGCGCGGTCGACATCCTCATCAACAACGCGGGCGCCAGCTGGGGCGCGCCGGCCGAGAGCCACCCGGTCGAGGCGTGGGACAAGGTGATGAACCTCAACGTGCGGGGCTACTTCATCCTGTCGCAGCAGATCGCCAACGGCTACATGATCCCGAAGAAGACGGGCCGCATCATCAACATCGCGTCGGTAGCCGGCCTGAACGGCAACCCGCCCGAGATGCAGACGCTGGCCTACAACACCTCCAAGACGGCGGTGATCGGCTTCACGCGCACGCTGGCGGCCGAATGGGGCAAGTACAACATCACGGTGAACGCAATCTGCCCCGGCTTCTTCATGACGAAGATGGCCGCCGGCCTGATCAACTCGCTGGGCGAAGAAAAAATGGCCGCCAAGGCGCCGCTCGGCCGCCTGGGCGACGACGAAGACCTGAAGGGCCTGACGCTGCTGTACGCGAGCGATGCCGGCAAGCACATCACCGGCCAGTGGCTGGCGGTGGACGGCGGCGTGAGCGTGGTCCTGGGCGCAGCGTAGAGTTCTCCCCCAGGCTGCGCGCACTTCGTGTCGCGCGCGCCTTCCCCCTCGCCGGGGGCGACACCGGCGGCCCGGCGAAGCCGGTTCCGCGGTGTCTCACGAATGGATTCAATGACCACTGACGCTTCTTCTCCTTCTTCCGACATCAACATCCGCTCGTACACGAGCCAGATTCCGTTCGCGCGCCACCTGGGCTTCGAGCTCACGAAGTTCGAGGGCGGCGAGTCCGAGATCCTCTACACCGCCAAGCCCGAGCACCTGAACACCTTCGACGTGACGCACGGCGGCGCCTGCATGACGCTGCTGGACATCACCATGGCGGCGGCCGCGCGCAGCGTGGCGCCCGAGACCGGCGTGGTCACCATCGAGATGAAGACCAGCTTCATGCAGCCTTCGGTCGGCCCGCTGCACGCGCGGGGCACGCTCATTCACCGCACCGCGACGCTGGCCTTCACCGAAGCCAAGATCTACGACGAACAGGAGCGCGTGTGCGCCCACGCCACCGGCACCTTCAAGTACGTGAAGCGGCGCCTGCCGACGGGCCCCGCGAGCGCGAACGAGATGCGGCCGCCTTCGACCGACTGACCGACTGAACGAATTCCCAGGAGACACACATGCCCACGAACAAGCAGATCCACCTCGACAACCGCCCGGATGGCGAAGCCGTTGCGAGCAACTTCAAGCTGGTGACCGCCGAGACGCCCGCGCTCGCCGACAACCAGGTGCTGGTGCGCCACCACTACATGAGCCTCGATCCGTACATGCGCGGCCGCATGAACGACGCCAAGAGCTACGCGCAGCCGCAGCCCGTGGGCCAGGTGTTCCAGGGCGGCACGGTCGGTGAAGTGGTCGAGAGCAAGCACCCCAAGTACGCCGTGGGCGACAAGGTCGTCGGCTTCGGCGGCTGGCAGGAATACAGCGTGGTCGACGGCTCGCAGCCCGGCGCGCTGAAGAAGGTGGACACCACGCACGTGCCGCTGTCGCACTACCTGGGCGCAGTCGGCATGCCGGGCGTCACGGCCTGGTACGGCCTCGTGAAGATCATTGCGCCCAAGGCCGGTGAAACGGTCGTCATCACGGCCGCGAGCGGCGCGGTCGGCAGCGCCTTCGGTGCGTTGGCCAAGGCGCGCGGCTGCCGCGTGGTGGGCATCGCGGGCGGTCCGGACAAGTGCAAGTACGTGACCGACGAACTGGGCTTCGACGCCTGCATCGACTACCGCCAGCACCCGGACGTGAAGACCATGAGCGCGGCACTGAAGGAAGCCTGCCCGAAGGGCATCGACGGCTACTTCGAGAACGTCGGCGGCTACATCTTCGATGCGGTGCTGCTGCGCACCAACGCCTTCGCGCGCGTGGCGCTGTGCGGGATGATCGCGGGCTACGACGGCGCGCCGCTGCCGCTCGCGAACCCGGCGCTGATCCTCATCAACCGCCTGAAGATCGAGGGCTTCATCGTCAGCGAGCACATGGAGGTGTGGCCCGAAGCGCTCGCCGAGCTCGGCACGCTCGTGGGCACGGGCAAGCTCAAGCCGCGCGAATCGGTCGCGCAGGGCATCGAATCCGCCCCCGAAGCCTTCCTGGGTTTGCTCAAGGGCAAGAATTTCGGCAAGCAGTTGGTCAAGCTCATCTGACCCCACCCGGATGAGCTGAACGTACGGCAAGGAGGCCGGTCATGGAAACCACGCACGAGGTGTTCAACCAGCCCGCACCGCTGGCGGACTACAACCTGTTCGAAACCAACCGGCCGCTGCGCGATGCGTTGAAGTTCAATGCGCCGCAGCTGCAGGTGGCGCCGTTGCAGGAGCTGGGCGTGACCATCGGCTCGGCCGAGATGCAGACGCATGCGCGCCTGGCCAATGTCCACACGCCCGAGCTGCACACGCACGACCGCTTCGGGCGGCGCATCGACGAGGTGGAGTTTCATCCGAGCTACCACGTGCTCATGTCGGCTGCGGTGGGCGCGGGCCTGCACGGCACGCCGTGGGCGGGCACCTCGGCCTCGCCGCATGTGCTGCGCGCGGCCGGCTTCATGCTCTTCACCGAGCTGGAGCCCTCGATGCTGTGTCCGATCTCGATGACCTACGCCGTCACGCCCGCGCTGCGCAGCAACGCGGCCGTGTACGCCGACTGGGGGCCCAAGCTCACGAGCCTCTGGTACGACCCGGCACTCAAGTCCTTCAAGGACAAGCCCGGCGTGACCATGGGCATGGGCATGACCGAGAAGCAGGGCGGCTCCGACGTGCGCGCGAACACCACGAAGGCCGTGCGCGATGGCAGCGACGCCTGGGGCGAGCGCTACGCGATCACCGGCCACAAGTGGTTCTTCTCGGCGCCGATGTGCGATGCCTTCCTGGTGCTCGCGCAGGCCGAGGCCGGGCTCAGTTGCTTCTTCCTGCCGCGCGTGCTGCCCGACGGCACGCGCAACGCCATCCACATCCAGCGCCTGAAGGACAAGCTCGGCAACAAGGCCAACGCGAGTTCCGAGGTCGAATTTCACGGCGCGAGCGCATGGCTCGTGGGCGAGGAGGGGCGCGGCATTCCGCAGATCCTGGAGATGGGCACGATGACCCGGCTCGACTGCGCCCTGGGCACCAGCGGCCTCATGCGGCAGGCGTTGAGCATCGCCATCAACCACGCATCGCAGCGCAACGCCTTCGGCAAGCCGCTGATCGCGCAGCCGCTCATGAAGAACGTGCTGGCCGACCTCGCGCTTGAGAGCGAAGCCTCCACGGCCCTGGCCATTCGACTGGCCCGCGCCTTCGACCACCCGGACGACGAACACGAGCGCCTGATGGCGCGACTGCTCACGCCGGTCGCCAAGTTCTGGATCTGCAAGCGCGGCAGCCATTTCGCGCAGGAGGCGATGGAGTGCCTGGGCGGCAACGGCTACGTGGAAGAGGGCGGCGAAGGCATCATGGCGCGCGTCTACCGCGAGATGCCGCTCAACTCGATCTGGGAAGGCGCGGGCAACATCATGGCGCTCGACCTGCTGCGGGGCCTGCGCAAGGGCGATGCCGTGGCGGCGCTGACGAAGGAACTGGCGCCCGCACGCGGCCAGCATGCGGCGCTCGACCGCCTGGCCGACGCGCTGCCCGCGCGCATCGAGGCGATGGCCTCCGAGGTGGAGGCGCGTCGTCTGGCACAGGACGTGGCGCTCGCCGTGCAGGCTTCGTTGCTGGCGCAGACGGCGCCGCCCGCGGTGGTCGGCGCGTTCTGCGCATCGCGCCTGGGCGGCGACTGGGGCAATGCCTTCGGCACGCTGGGCGCGGGCACCGATTTCGATTCGATCATCCAGCGGGCCAGTCCGCTATAGATATTCACGCCACCCCGCGAATCCGTTCGCACTGAGTCTGTCGAAGTGCCGCGCGCAGCTTCGACAGGCTCAGCCCGAACGGTGGTGGTGGATTCAGCCTCACGATTACAAGGAAACCGAAACCCATGGCCGACCTGATCCTCCACCACTACACCACCTCGCCGTTCTCGGAAAAGGTGCGGCTGATCCTCGGCGCCAAGAAGCTGCCGTGGAAGTCGGTCTTCATTCCGCCGATCATGCCCAAGCCCGACGTGGAGCTGCTCACCGGCGGCTACCGCAAGACGCCGTTCCTGCAGATCGGCGCCGACATGTACTGCGACAGCGCGCTCATCGCCGACGTGCTGGAGCACCTGCAGCCCGAGCCCACGCTGTACCCCGAGCCCGAGAAGGGCCTGTCGCGCATCCTCGCGCAGTGGGCCGACACCACGCTCTTCTGGGCCGCGATGGCCTGGAACCTGCAGCCCAAGGGCGCGGCCGAGGTGTTCGCCAAGGCGCCGCCCGAAGCCGCCAAGGCCTTCGGCGAAGACCGCGGCAAGATGAGCGCCGGCAACATGACGCGCCTGCGCCCGGCCGATGCCACCAGCGCCTACAAGTCGTACCTGCGGCGCCTCTCGGACATGCTGGACGACCGCCACTACCTCCTGGGCGAAGTGCCCAGCATCAGCGACTTCGCGGCCTACCACCCGCTCTGGTACACGCGCCGCATCGAGTCGGTGCGCACCATCCTCGATTTGACGCCCGCGGTGGTCGACTGGATGGACCGCATGGCCGCCATCGGCCACGGTGCACCCGAGAAGTACAGCGCCGACGAAGCCATTGCCGTGGCCAAGGCTGCGACGCCGCACACGCTGCTGACCGACAGCACCTTCCAGGACGACCATGGCATCGCGCTCGGCAGCGCGGTGACCATCCGCGCGGAGAGCTTCGGCCTGGAGGAAACGAACGGCACGCTGGTGGCCGCCACGCGCACGCACTACACGCTCGCGCGCAGCGAAGACCGCATCGGCACGGTGCACGTGCACTTTCCGCGCATCGGCTATGTGCTCAAAAAGGCGGAGGCCTGAAACGAGTTTGCGGTTGATCAACAAGAACCGTTCGGACTGAGCTTGTCGAAGTCTCGCGCGGCGCTTCGACAAGCTCAGCGTGAACGGATTGATATTTTTGAACGCGTTTCCCGTATGAGAGGCACGCGAGCGGGGCACCTTCGTGACTGCGCGCCGGCGCGTTCCGTATTTCAATAGCGCCTCCAACGTCGCAGACGTCGACATTCAACGCAAGAAGGACACCGGCAAATGATTCAGGACTTCAAGGGCAAGACCGCCGTTCTCACCGGCGCGGGCTCGGGCTTCGGCCTCGAATGCGCGCGCATCGGCGCTGCGCGCGGCATGAACCTCGTGCTGGTGGACGTGCAGCAGGACGCGCTGGACAAGGCCCGGGCCGAGATGGAAGCCGCCGGCGCGCAGGTGCTGGCCCGCAAGGTCGATGTGTCCGACGCCGCGCAGATGGAGGCGTTGGCCGCCGCCGTGAAGGAGCGCTTCGGCGCGCCGCACTTCGTGTTCAACAACGCCGGCGTGGGCGCGGGCGGGCTCGTGTGGGAGAACACCGTCTCCGACTGGGAATGGGTGCTGGGCGTGGACCTCTGGGGCGTGATCCACGGCGTGCGCCTGTTCACGCCGATGATGCTCGAGGCCGCAGCGAAAGACCCGAGCTACCGCGGCCACATCACCAACACCGCGAGCATGGCGGGCCTGCTCACGCCCCCCAACATGGGCATCTACAACGCCGCCAAGGCCGCGGTCGTGAGCCTTACCGAAACGCTGTACCAGGACCTGACGCTCGTAACCGACCAGATCGGCGCGAGTCTCCTGTGCCCTTACTTCGTGCCGACCGGCATCACGAGCAGCGAGCGCAACCGCCCGAATGCGCCCAAGGACAGCGAGCTCACCAAGAGCCAGCTGATCGGCCAGGCCATGAGCAACAAGGCGGTGAGCAGCGGCAAGATCACCGCGGCCGAGGTCGCGGCGAAGGTGTTCGACGCCATCAGCGACAACCAGTTCTACGTGTTCAGCCACCCCAAGGCGCTGGGCAACGTGAAGAGCCGCATGGAGAACATCGTGTCGATCACGAACCCGGCCGACCCGTTCCTGGAGCGCCCCGAGATCGGCCAGAAGCTGCGCGAGCAACTGCGCGCAGGCTGAGCTGCCTGCCGCCTACGCCGCCCCGGCGCGCCGCAATGCGGCCGCGACGAAGACGATCGCCGCGAGCGCCGACGATGCCGTGCGCACGGTGTTCCACATCGTCCAGGTCTTGAGATAGGTCTGCCAGAACGTGCCGCCGTCGATGGGCGACGTGGCCGCGAGCTGGTTGTTCAGCGGCACGTTGAGCACCATCGTCACACCGAAACAGCCGACCACGTAGAGCAGGCTCGCGAGCAGCACCAGTTGCGAGTCCAGCTGCGAGATCGAGAACAGCGACCAGCCGCCGAGCACGATGCCCAGCACCGCGCTGCCCATGAAGAGGAGCATGAAGCTCGGCGTGATCACCGTGACGTTGATCGCGTTCATCGCGTTGATGCCTTCGCTGTTCTGCACGCGCGCGAGTGCCGGCATCACGAACGAAGAGAACGCGTAGAAGATGCCGGCGACCATCGCCGTGGAAAAGGCGCTCGCCAGGATTAGCACCGTCGCCGTCTTGCCCATCATCACTTCGCTCCCCACACGCCGGTCGGGGCCGTGCGCGCCACGTAATCCGCGAAGGTGCGGGGAGGGCGGCCCAGCGCCTGTTCCACGCCGTGCGCGATGGGCAGGTTGCGCCCGTCCAGCACGGTGGTGAAGAGATAGACGACGAGCCAGCAGAGGTCTTTGGGCAGCCCCGCTTCCGCCAAGAGCTTGGCGTAGTCGTCCATCGGGATGATGTGGCAATCGATCCGGCGATTCGTCGCGCGCGCGATCTGCGCGATGGCCTCGGGAAAGGTGAAGGCCTGCGAGCCGGTCAGCTCGTAGAGCTTGCGGCTGTGGCGGCTGTCGACCAGCGCTTCGGCCGCGATGTCTGCGATGTCGTCGGCATCGATGAAGGGCTCCGCGGCGAGCCCTTCGGGCAGCGTGATCGCGCCCGCGACGATCTCGTCGAGAAAGTAGTTTTCGCTGAAGTTCTGGAAGAACCAGCTCGCGCGCACGATGGTCCAGTCGAGCGCGGTGGCCTGCAGGGCGCGCTCGGCGTC
Organism: Variovorax sp. AC194; assembly: GCF_979257995.1. Classification (NCBI taxonomy): domain Bacteria; kingdom Pseudomonadati; phylum Pseudomonadota; class Betaproteobacteria; order Burkholderiales; family Comamonadaceae; genus Variovorax; species Variovorax sp. AC194. The sequence goes on from NZ_OZ409823.1 coordinate 3,568,651, forward strand.
CTGCGCTTCGGGCTCGCCGCGGCCCGACAGCAGCACGATCTTTTGAACGCTGGCTTTGGCGGCAGCGTCGTAGAACGCGGTCACCGTGTCGACGGCACCCGGCACGCACAGGTCCGGCTGGCAGGCGACGTAGACGGCGCGAACGCCCTCGAGCGCGGCCGTCCAGGTGGCGCGGTCTTCCCAGTCGAACGGCGGTTGCGCGGCGCGCGAGCCGACGCGCACGGCGTGCCCGGCGGCGCGCAGCCGTTCCAGAACGCGCCCGCCCGTCTTGCCGTTCGCGCCGAGTACCAAAATGGGATGCGCATCATCCCGGGTGCTGCTGCTGATTGCCATTTTCGAACTCCTTGAGATAATGTGAGTAATGCTCACGTAAAAAATGATAGTTACTCACATTTTGAATGTCAACCCCGGGATGAAGCCATGACACGCAGTGCACCTTTGCCATCGCAGGTTGCCGTCGCCGAGGCGCCTTCGGCCAGGAAGAGCCCCATCCAGGAGCGCAGCAAGGCGCGCGTGGAGCGCATCCTCGAGGCGGCAGCCGAGCTGATCGTGCGCGGCGGCAGCGACCAGCTCAAGATGAGCGAGGTCGCCGCATCGGCCGGCATCTCGATCGGCTCGCTCTACCAGTATTTCCCCGAGAAGGCGGCGCTGATCCGCATGCTGGCCGAGCGCATCAATGCCGCGAGCCGCGAGTGCATCCGCGAGGGCCTGAAGGACGTGGTCGATCTCGCGAGCCTGCAGTCGTCCTTCGCCGCGCTGGTGGACGTGTACTACAGGATCGTCAACGAGCGCCCCGTCATGCGCGACATCTGGAGCGGCATGCAGGCCGACAAGCAGTTGCTGGCCCTGCAGATCGCGGAAAGCCGTGCCTGCGGGCAGATGCTGGCCGACGCAATGTTCAAGGTGCACAGGGTGCGCGGCCGTGCCGACACCAAACGGGTGGAGCAGGCGGCCTTCCTGATCTGGGAGATGGGCGAGGCGACGATCCGCCTGGCCATCGCGGTCGAGGCGGCCGAAGGCGCGGCGCTGGTGGCCGCCTACAAGCGCATGGCGCTTCGCGAGATCACCGATCCGCTCGCTTGATCACTCGGCTGCGGCCTGCGATTCGATCCACTCCCACACCGCCCGGATCGCCGGCTCGTTCTCCCGCCCGTTCGCGGTCGCGAGAAAGTAGCTTCCCGTATCGAGCGCCGGCCCGAAGGGCCGCACCAGCGCGCCGCTGCGAAGCTCCTCGGCCGCGAGCGTGAGGCTCAGCAGCGCGACGCCATGGCCCGCCAGCGCGGCGAGCATCGCGTGCGTCTCGTCCGAGAACGACAGGCCCGCGGCCTTCGCCGAACGTCCGCGCGGCTGTGCGATGCCCGCTTCGCGAAACCAGCGCGACCACAGCGCCGGCGCCAGCGCGTTCGGCTGCCAGTCGCAATGGATCAACTGGTGCCTGGGCAGATCGCCCTTGCGGCGCAGGCCCAGCATCGGGCTGCACAAGGGCGCATAGCGCTCGGGCATCAGTTCGCTCGATACCAGCCCCGGCCAGTTGCCGCTGCCCGAGCGCACTGCGATGTCCGCATCGCCGCGCGAAAGATCGACCACCGTGTCGCCCGCGTGCAGCCGCAGCTCGATGCCGGGGCAGGCCTTGCGAAAGGCCGTCATGCGCGGCAGCACCCAGCGCGCCGCAAAGGCCGTGTTGGTGGTGAGCGTGACGGACTGCGAAGCCGCAGGCCGGCGCAGCCGCTCGACACCCGCTTCGAGCGCATCGAAGCCCATGCACAGATCGTCGAAGAGCCGCTGGCCCGCGGGCGTCAGCGCGAGCTGCCGCGTGAGCCGGCGAAACAGCGGCTGCCCCAGCGTGTCTTCGAGCGCTCGCACCTGGTGGCTGATCGCCGAGGGCGTGACCGAGAGTTCGGCCGCCGCGCGCTGGAAGCTCAGGTGTGCGGCCGCCGCCTCGAAAGCCCGCAGCGAGAGCAGGGGCGGCAGGCGGCGTGAGGGGCGGACAGATGAGCCAGTCTCTTGCATGACGGGAGAAATGATCGTTTGTGAATGGCCGGGCGTATCCCTAGATTCGAGGCCTGTGCAGTCATTCTGACGGCGCAACACAGCGTACATCAACTCATCCATCCACGGAGCGAATTCCATGACCCTCAACCTGCTTCACATCGACGCCAGCGCCCGCCCGGGCATCTCGGGCACCGACCCGCACGGCTCGCACACGCGGCGCCTCTCGGCACGCTTTGTCGAACGCTGGCGCAAGACGCGGCCCGGCGACCGCATCGATCACCTCGACGTCGGCCAGCACCCGCCCGCCTTTGTCGACAGCCGCTGGATCCACGCCGCCTTCACCGCGCCGGCCGACCGCGAGCCCTGGATGGCCGACGTGCTCGCCGAAAGCGACCGCCTCGTCGATCAGCTCCTGGCCGCCGACCTGATCGTGGTGGGCCTGCCGATGTACAACTTCAGCGTCCCCGCGCAGTTCAAGGCCTACATCGACAACATCGTGCGCGTGGGCCGCACCTTCGGCTTCGACCGTGCGCGCGGCGCGGTGCCGTACTGGCCGATGCTCGCGGACGCCGGCAAGCGCATGGTGCTGCTCGGCGCGCGCGGCGACCATGGCTACGACAAGGGCGGGCGCATCGCGCACCTGAACCACGCGGAGGACACGGTGCGCTCGGTGTTCGGCTACATCGGCATCACCGACGTGCGCGAGGCGGCGGTGGAGTGCGACGAATTCGGCGGCGAGCAGCTCGCGCAGTCGATGCGCAAGGCCGAGGCGGCTGTGGATCGCCTCGTGGACGAACTCAGCGGTACGACAGCACCGGGCCGTGAACCGGTGGTCTCTTTCCAGGCTTCGCCACGAACGGTAACCGCCTGAGCGACCGCCCGGCGGGGCTTGGTCACGCCGCGTCGATGCGCGGCAATCCCAGCACATGGTTCGCGTGCCTGCCTTCGCCGAGCACGAAGTCGGCGCTCCCGCGAACCACGAAGCCATGCTTCTCGTAGAACCGGCAAGCGCGCAGGTTCCGCACGTTGACCAGCAGCCACAGCCCATCGTTGCCCGCGCGTGCCGCCTGCAGTAGCGCAGACCCCACGCCGCGCCGCGTGAACGGCTCCTGCACATACAGCGTGCAGAGTTCGGAGTCGGCTTCAGGCACCAACGGCTGCGGCACGCCGGAGCGCACGAGTGCATAGCCGGCGAGGCGTTCGTCCACCTCGGCAACGTGCAGCGAAACATCGGGCGCATCCAGCAGCGCGAGGAATTTCTCGGGCGTGAACTCCGACAGCACATAGCGCGCGAACAGGTCGCTCACGCCTTCGGTGTAGGTGGCGAGCCAGACCTGGATCGACAGGGCGGCCAGGGCGTGCGCGTCGGTTGCGCGCGCGAGACGGATGGAGACTGGAGGAGGAAGGGGGCGTTCCACGGCGGCTCTTTCTTCGGGCGCCCGATTCTGTCAGGAAGCAGTCCGCGCGCGACGGCCGCGCGCGTCCTTTGCAGCGTGCGCTACAGCGGGCCGACGCCCGCCTCGCTCAGGCGATCACCGGTGCCGCCATGCCCGAGCCCGTCGCGGCGACCGTGATGGTCTTGCCGACCGACGCCGTGTACGCAGGCTCTTTCACGCTCGAGACGAACACGTACTCGGCCTTGACCTGCGCGGCCGTCAACGTCACGAGCATGTAGCCGCGGCGCGAGGTGTCGCAGTAGTTCACGTCATCGATCAGGCCCAGGCCGGCGCCGATCGCGGCGTTGCCCAGTTGCGGCACCAGGGCGCTGCCGTCGATCGAGCTGCCGGCGGTGCCCAGCCCGACCGACTCGAAGCCCGTGGACGTGACCGAGGTGCCCGCGAACTCGATGCCGACCTTCTCGTTGGCGAGCGTGGTGAGGTTGGCGAACCAGCCGTCGTGCGAGTCGCCCGACAGCGTGACCAGCCGCTTGCCCTGCGTCTTTACGGCCTGCAGGATCGCGTCGCGCTGGGCGGGATAGCCGTCCCACGAATCGAGGTTGTAGGGCAGCCGCGGGTTGCTCGTCGTGCTGAGCAGCGCGGCCTGGGTCGGCGTCAGCGCGCCCGCACCGGCGGCGGCCAGCGTGGCCTTGGCGGTGAGGAACGCGGTGATGGCTGCCGGTGCGCCGGCCGGGTTGCTGGTGAAGGTCGTCAGCACCGAGGCCGGGAACCACATGCGCGCCATGATGGTCTGGTTGCCCAGCACCTGCCATGTCGCGGTCGATGCGTTCATGCCGGCGGTGAGCCAGTTCTGCTGCTCCACGCTCATCATCTGGCGCGAGGCATCGGGGCGCACGCCGCCCGCGGAGGGCGCAAGGCCCGCGAGGTAGCGCGCGATGCCGCCGTCCGCATCGCCGAAGTTGTCGTACTGGCGATCGCGGCCCTCGATGCGCGTGTCCAGCATGTGCAGCGTGAAGATGCTGCCGAAGTCGAAGCGGCGGTAGATCTTCAGCGGATTGGCGGTGTCGGGCGTGCGGATCGGCATCCACTCGTGATAGACCTTGGCCGCGATGTTCTTGCGCGTGACCCAGTCGCCCTGCGTGGCGGGGTTGTGGTTCTCGGCGCCGTTCACGTAGCTGTTGTTGGCGAACTCGTGGTCGTCCCACACCGTGATCCACGGCATGCGCGCGTGCGCTGCCTGCAGGTTGAGGTCGGACTTGTAGAGCGCGTGGCGCGTGCGGTAGTCGTTCGCCGTGACGATGTCGTTCGCGGGGCTGGCGATGCGGTTGCCCGGAATGCTGCTGTTGCCGTACTTCGCCGGGTCGGAGCCGTATTCGTAGATGTAGTCGCCCAGGTGCAGGGCGTACTGGGCATCGGTCTTGGCGGCCGCGTCGTAGGCGTGGAAGTAGCCCTCGGAGTACAGCGCGCAGGAGAACACGGCGAACTTGACCGAGGCCACGCCGCCGGCGGGCAGCGTGCGCGTCGTGCCGATGGTGGAGGTCGCGCCGGTCGCGTCGCGAAAGCGGTAGAAGTAGGTGTTGCCCGCGGCAAGGCCGGTGGCGTCTACCTTGGCGGCAAAGGATGCGGAGGCAGTCGCGATGACGCTGCCCTTGCTCACGATCTGCGCGAAGGCCGCGTCGGTGGCCACGTCCCAGGTGAGGGGAACGTCGGCCTCGCTGTCGGGCACCTTGGCGTGGGTCCAGAGGATGACGCGGTCTGCCAGTGGATCGCCGCTGGCGACACCGAACGCGAAGGCGGCGGGCGCCGGCGCCTGTGCGGGCGCCGGTGCTGGTGCGGGAGCAGGCGGAAGAATGGGCAGGAAGCCCGGGCCGCCGCCGCCACCGCCGCCGCACGCGGCCAGCGAGCCCACGGCGGTCAGGGCGATCGCGCTGGAAGAAGACTTGACGAGGAACTCGAGAAAGTCACGCCGACGGCGGTTGGCGGCCTCGCGGGGATCGATGTCGTCTGCGGGCGGGCGCGGCGAATTGGCGGAGGTCATTGCATTCGTCCATGTGTGGGGTGGACGGATTGAATGCAGGAGGCATGACGCGGGTGTGACGCGCGGCCCGCCGCTAGGCTGCCTGCAGGTTCACGCGGAACTTGCTCGGCGTGGCACCCGCTGCCTTGCGCATGAGCCGCCTCAAGGCTGTCGCGTCTTCGTACCCGACTTGCGCGGCCACCTGGTCGATGGTCATCCGGCTCGTTTCGATCAGCATGCGCGCGCGCGAGAGTCGCACGCTCTGCACGAGCGCGAGCGGACCGAGGCCCGTCGCGGCGCGCACGTGGCGCGCTAGCGTGCGCTGCGACATCGCGAACTCGCCGGCCAGGGCCGCGACGCTCGGTGGACGCGGCAGCGACGCCTCGATGCGCTGCGTGAGCCGCCGGATCAGCTCGCTGCCGTTGGCCATCATCGAGGGCACGACGAACGGCGCCTGCGCCTCGCGGCCGTCGATCAGCAGCACCTTGCCGACGGCATCGGCCAACGGTGCGCCGAAGCGCGTGCGCAGCAGGTGGAGCATGAGGTCCGACTGGGCGAACGCAGCGCCGGCCGTGCTGACCGGGCCATCGGCGCAGACCATGCGGTGGGCATCGACGTTGCAGCGCGGCTCGATGCGTCGCAGTTCCGGCGCGAGCCACCAGGTGGTGGTGGCGCGCCGGTCCTGCAGCACGCCGGCGGCTTGCAAGAGGAACACGGCGGAACAGGAGGCTGCCACGGCGCCGCCACGCGCGGCATGGCGTCGCACGGCGGCGATGGCGCGGGTGGCGCAGTCGTCGGCCAGCCGGACTGCGAGGTCCGCGGGGCGGTCCACGCCGAGGCCCGGGACGATCCATGTCGAGGCGTCGGCGCGCGAGCGGACGGGGATCGCGGCGGTCTCGATCTGCAGGCCGCTGCTCAGCGGCACGAAGCCGCCGTCGGGCGACACCACGCGCCAGGTCGGCCGGGGCATCTTCAACGCAGGTGCCAGACCGGCCGCGGCCTCCAGCACGTCCAGGGTGATCGAGACGCTGGTGGCGAAGGCTTTGGGGAGCACGAGGACGGTGAAATCTCGCATGGCTGAAACCGCTCGATAAACGTCTAAATGGACACTGTCAGTCTAGCGCCTGGCCACGTGTAATAGCTGCTCCGATCCACACGAAGACCCGCAGGAGCCAAGATGCCGACGACACGCAACCTGAACGAAACCGACCCGCTCGAAGACTTCGAGCGCCGCGAGATCACGCTGGACGACGCGACGAAGAAGGTCTACATCGCCGGCGCCGGACCGGCGGTGATCGTCATGACAGAGATGCCGGGCATCAGCCCGCATGTCGCGCGCTTCGCCCGCTGGGTGCGCGATGCGGGCTTCACCGTGTACATGCCGTCGCTCTTCGGCCGCGATGGCGCGGTGGCGGATGCGGAGGAGGGCAAGGCGGTCTTCCAGCATGCCTGCGTGAGCGCCGAATTCCGCGCCTTCGCGGGCAACAAGTCCAGCCCGGTGACGCAGTGGCTGCGTGCGCTCGCCCGGCTGGCACACAAGGAGTGCGGCGGACCGGGCGTTGGCGCCATCGGCATGTGCTTCACCGGCAACTTCGCGCTCACGATGATGCTGGAGCCTTCGGTGCTCGCGCCGGTGCTGTCGCAGCCGGCATTGCCGCTGGACAATCCGGCCGGCATCGAGATCTCGCCGGAGGAAATCGCCGCGGTGAAGCAGCGCCTCGATCGCGAGGACCTGACCGTCATGGCCTACCGCTTCGAAGGCGACAAGTTCTGCACCGCGCAGCGCTTCGCCGCTTATGCCGAAGCGCTCGGTACCCGCTTCGTTGCGCGGGTGCTGCCCGATAGCGCGGCCAACCGGCAGTCGCTGCCGTCGTTCTTCGAGCAGGTGGTCGCGAGCCCGCACAGCGTGGTGACGGCCCACCTCATCGACGAGGCGGGCCAGCCGACGATCGCGGCCCGCGACGAGATCCTTTCGTTTTTCGCGCGCCGGCTGGTGTCGAAGTAACCGAAGGAATCAGGCCTGCGCCGAAGCGCAATCGGCCACGGGGCGGCCGGCTTCGCGCCGGTCGAGCGAACGGCTCCAGAGCGCGATCGCCAGGCCCACGAGCGTGAGCAGCGCGGCCACCCAGCCGAGGGCGCGCAGCCCCGGGCCGTGGTCGATCACCACGCCGCCGACCCACGCGCCGAGCGCGTTGCCGAGGTTGAAGGCCGCGATGTTGAGGCTCGACGCGAGGTTCTGTCCCGCGCCCGAAGCCTTCTCCAGCACCCGCAGCTGCATCGGCGCCACGGTGGCGAACGAGGCCACGCCCAGCAACCCGACGAAGACCACCGCGGTGAACGGCGTGCCGATGGTGAACTGCATCGCGCCGAGCACCACCGCGAGCGCCACCAGCGTGCCGAGCACCGCGGCCATCGGCGCGCGGTCGGCCAGCTTGCCGCCCAGGATGTTGCCGACCGCGAGGCCGCCGCCGAACACCAAGAGGATCGGCGACACGGCCGATTCCGAAAGCCCGGTGATCTGCGTGAGCAGCGGCTGGATGTAGGTGAACACCACGAACACGCCGGCAAAGCCCAGCACCGTCATCGCCAGCCCCAGCAGCACCTGCGGGCGGGCCAGCACGGCCAGCTCTTCGCGCAGCGGCGCGGGCTTGGCTTCGCCCTTCACGCGCGGCACGAACACGGCGAGCACCACGAGCGCCAGCACGCCGATCAGCGTGACCGCCCAGAAGGCCGAGCGCCAGCCGAACTGCAGGCCCAGCCACGCGCCGGCCGGCACGCCGAGCAGCGTGGCGGCGGTGAGGCCGGTGAACATGATCGCGATGGCCGAGGCGCGGCGCTCGGGCGCGACAAGGCCGGTGGCCACCACCGAGCCGACGCCGAAGAAGGTGCCGTGCGCGAGCGAGGTGACCACGCGCGCGGCCATCAGCATCTCGTAGTTGGGCGCCAGCGCGCAGGCCAGGTTGCCGAGCGTGAAGATCGCCATCAGCGCGAGCAGCACCGTCTTGCGCGGCAGCTTGCGCGTGGCGATGGTGAGCACGGGCGCGCCGACCGCGACGCCGAGCGCGTAGCCCGAGATCAGGAGGCCGGCCATCGTGATGGAGACATGAAGGTCCGTCGACACCTGCATCAGCAGGCCCATGATGACGAACTCGGTGGTGCCGATCCCGAAGGCACCGGCGGTGAGGGCGAGTAGAGCGATTGGCATGATGACCTGTACTGTGAAGACATTCCGGGTCTGTGACTAGAATGCCGCCGCTACACGCACTTGTGAACTGAAGTCACAGAAAAGGACCGCATGCCACGCCTCGACGTCAACCGCTCCGGTGAAATGGAAGCCTTCGTGCAGGTGGTCGAATCCGGCGGTTTCTCCGCGGCGGCGCGCCTGCTGGACATGACGCCCTCGGCCATCAGCAAGCTGGTGGCGCGGCTCGAACTGCGGCTGGGCATCCAGCTCGTGCACCGCTCCACCCGCAAGCTGCAGCTCACGCCCGAGGGGCTGCATTTCTACGAGCGCAGCACCCGCGTGCTGGCCGACATGGACGAGGCCGAGCGCTGCGCCGCCGCCGGCGCGGCGCCGCGCGGGCGGGTGAGCATCAACGCGAGCGTCTCGTTCGGGCATCACAAGCTCGTGCCATTGGTGCCGCGCCTCCTGGAGATGCATCCGGAGATCACGCTGGACATCGCGCTGACCGACCGCATCGTCGACCTGATGGACGAGCGCGCGGACATCGCGATCCGCTGGGGCCAGCTGCCGGCGTCCGACCTGGTGGCGCGGCGCCTGGGCGAAACGAACCAGGCCATCGTGGCCTCGCCCGCGTACCTCAAGAAATACGGTACGCCGCACACGCCGCAAGAGCTGGAGGCGCACAACCGGCTCGGCTGGAGCTATCGGCGCAACACGCCCGACTGGCCGCTGCGCGTCGATGGCCGGATGGTCTCGATCCCGGTGGCGGGCCCGGTGCGCGCGGGCGATGGCGAGACGCTGCGGCAACTCGCCATTGCGGGGGCGGGTGTGGCGCGGCTGTCGCTGTATCACATCCAGCACGATATCGACGCGGGGCGGCTGGTGCCGCTGCTGGAGGAGTTCAACCCCGGCGAGGCCGAGCCGATCCACGCGGTGTACATCGGCAAGGCCGGCACGCTGCCCGCGCGGGTGCGGGCTGTGCTCGACTTTCTGGTGGCCTGCTCGGGCGTGGGAGACGGGCGCTACACGCGCAAGCGGACCGCGCCGATGCCGGGGAATTCGGCCGTCACCTGATCGCCGCGGCGGCAGGGCAGCACGCCGACCCACGAGCCGGTGGTGACGACCGTGCCGGCGCGCGCGGTCTGGCCATGGCGCGTGATGTGGCGCAGCCAGATCGGCAGCAGCCACGCTGGATCGGCCAGCGGATGGGTGCCTTCGCGCACGACGACTTCGGCGCCGCCGATGCGTGTTTCGCAGCGCTGCGAGGCCCAATCGACAGCGGCATACGGTTGCCATTCGCCGAGCACGAGTGCGCCATGAACTTGCGAATCGGCCAGGCGCAGCAGGGCGGGCGTGGAGGCGAGGTCTTGCCAGCGCGAATCGACGATCTCGATGGAGACGGCCATCGCGTCGATGAGCGAAGCCGCGTTGTCGTGATCGAGTTGGGCGGCCTGCTCGGGTGTCACGTCCTGGCCGAGCCGCAGCGCGATTTCGGATTCGATGCCCGGCGTGTGGAACACGAGGTCGTCGAAATTCGCCGGGCTCTGGCGCACGCCGGCCGGTGGCAGCGGCGCATGCGTGAGCGTCACACTGCGCGAGCCGCCGCCGGATTTCCAGTGGCCGGGCACGGCGCCGTCGTCGCCGAACCAGTCGAGTGCGGCGGCCACGGCGTCCTGCACTTCGTAGGCCTGGGCAGCGTCTTGCAGCGCATCGGTCCAGGGGGCGGCGTCGAGGGTGCGGTTGCTGCGGCGTGCGGCGATCAATGCGTCGGCGAGGGCGGTCATTTGTGGGTTCATTTTTTGGATTTTGTCAGTTGCTCTGTTCAGGGCGGGTGCGAAGGCCACCGGGTACTCCCCTCCGCGAATGTCCCCCGGCTTCGCCTCCTCGCTGATTTCGCTGCGGGGAGCACCCGATGCCCTTCGCACTGGAGCACGCTGCTGGTTTGCGGCCGATCAACAAGTGCTCTGAGACGAGCGCGCCGATGGGGTGCCTTGCGCAGCGAAATCAAGGAGGAGGGCGAAGCCCGGGGGACATTCGCTTCGCCGTGTACCCCGTCGGCGTGATCGTCGCCCCGAAACAGAGACCTCAGGTCTCCACGTGCACGTTGCCGTCCTTGACGACCTTCGCCCACTTGGCGATTTCGGTGCTGATGAACTGCTTGAACTTGTCCTGCGACCCGCCGCCGTCTTCGGCGCCATAGGTGTCCATGCGCTCCTGCACATCGGGCATCGCGAGCACGGTGTTCACGTCGCGATTCACCTTCTGCGCGATCGCCGGCGGCAGCTTGCCCGGGCCGACAAGGCCGTACCAGGTGGTGGCCTCGAAACCTGCGAAGCCTTGCTCCTGCATCGTCGGCACGTTGGGGTGGCCTTTGGCGCGCTTGGTGCGCGTCTGGGCGACGGCGATCACGCGGCCGTTCTTCACGTGCGGCGTGGCGGCGGTCATCGTCTCGAAGCTGTACTGGATCTGTCCGCCCATCAGGTCCGCGAGCAACGGGCCGCTGCCCTTGTACGGCACGTGCAGCGCATCGACGCCGCCCTGCAGCTTGAACATCTCCAGCGCCAGGTGCTGCGCGGAGCCCGCGCCGGCCGAGCCGAAGCTCACCGTGCCGGGTGCGGCCTTGCAGGCAGCGACGATGTCTTTCACGCTCAGCGCCTTCTGCCCCGGGTTCGCGATCAGCAGGTTGGGCGTGACGCCCACGAGCACGATCGGCACGAAGTCGCGCTCCACGTTGTAGCGCAGCTTGGGCTGCAGGCTCGGCGCGAGCGCGTGGCTGTTGATGTGCGCCATCAGCAGCGTGCTGCCGTCGCTGGGCTGCTGGGCCACGTAGTCGGCCGCGAGCACGCCGGCGACGCCGCCCTTGTTCTCGACGATGACCTGCTGGCCCCACATGATCGTGAGCTTCTGCGCGACCACGCGCGCGAGCGCATCGGTGCCGCCGCCCGGTGGGAAACCCACCACGATGCGCACGGGCCCCGTGGGCCACTCCTGCGCGAAGAGCCGGGGCACGCCCAGCGCGGCGGCCGCGGCGCCGGCGGCTTGAATGAGGGAACGTCTTTGCATCATCTTTGTCTCCGTGGTGTTGGGGGTCCGATGCGTGCCGGCTTGGGAAGACCGGCAAGGTGAAAGGCCGCCGCGTCGTTCAAGCGACGCGTTGCGGCCGGTGTGTGCTGCAGGCCTACGCGGCTTTTTGCAAGCCGACGGGCGCTGCCGCGTGGTTGGCGAAATGGTCCATCGCCGCCTGCACGCCACTGCCCGCGAGCTTGATGCCCGAGAGCTTCATGCCCATCTCGACGCCCGCGACCATGGCCACGAGGGTCAGGTCGTTGCTGTCGCCCAGATGGCCCATGCGGAACATGCGGCCCTTGAGCTTGCCCAGGCCCGTGCCGAGCGAGAGGTCGAAGCGCTGGTGGATCAGGCGGCGCAGCGCATCGGCATCGACGCCCTCGGGCGTGATCACGCCGGTGAGCACGGGCGAGTAGACGGCCGGGTCCGCGCACTGGATCGGCAGGCCCCAGGCGTTGACCGCGGCGCGCACGCCGGCGCCCCAGCGCTGGTGGCGCGCGAACACGTTGTCCAGGCCCTCGCCGAGGATCATGTCGAGCGATTCCGACAGGCCGTAGAGCAGGTTGGTGTTCGGCGTGTAGGGCCAGTAGCCGTCCTTGTTCATCTCGACGATCTCGTCCCAGGCCCAGAAGGCGCGTGGGAGCTTGGCGGTCTTCGAGACTTCGAGTGCGCGCGGCGAGAGCGCGTTGAAGCTGATGCCCGGCGGCAGCATCAGGCCCTTCTGCGAGCCGCTGATGGTCACGTCCACGCCCCATTCGTCGTGCCGGAAATCGGCGCTCGCCAGGCCCGAGATGCTGTCCACCATCAGGAGGGCGGGGTGGCCGGCCGCGTCGATGGCCTTGCGCACGGCGGCGATGTCGGAGGTGACGCCGGTGGAGGTCTCGTTGTGCACCACGCACACGGCCTTGATCTTCTTCTCGGTGTCCTTGCGAAGGCGCGCCTCGATGAGCTCGGCCTGCACGCCGCGGCGCCAGCCCGGCGCATTCGGCAGGTGCTCGTCGGTGCCCGAGAGCGCGAGGAATTCGGTGGAGAGGCCCAGGCGCGTGGCCATCTTCTGCCAGAGCGAGGCGAAGTGGCCCGTCTCGTACATGAGCACGTGATCGCCCGGGCTCAGCGTGTTGGCGAGCGCGGCCTCCCAGGCGCCGGTGCCCGAGGCGGGGTAGATGGCGACCGGGTGCTTCGTCTTGAAGATCTGCTTGATGCCGCCGAGCACCTTCAAACCGAGCGTGCCGAACTCGGGCCCGCGGTGGTCGATGGTGGGAAGGCTCATGGCCCGCAGGATGCGGTCGGGCACGGGGCTGGGCCCGGGAATCTGGAGGAAATGGCGGCCGGTGGGATGGATGTCGAGTTGCAGCATGGACTGTCCTTTCGCTTTCAGTTTTGCATTCAAAATGCTTTTTTGTTTGATGGTTTACCCTTAATCGTTAGGGTTGTAGGTCCTATTTTTTGCATTCAAAATGCATTCAAAGGGAAACCCCATGACCGCTGAAATCATCGAGATCTCCAGGCTCGCGCTGCATGACCAGGTGGCCGCGCGCCTTCGCACCATGCTGGTGGAAGGGCACATCGCACCGGGCGCCAAGCTCAACGAGCGGGAGCTCTGCCTGCAACTGCGCGTCTCGCGCACGCCGCTGCGCGAAGCCATCAAGCTGCTCGCGGCCGAAGGGTTGGTGGACCTCTTGCCCAACCGCGGCGCGGTCGCGGTGAAGCTCACCGAGGCCGACGTGCTCGACACCTTCGAGGTGCTCGCGATGCTCGAGGGCATGTCGGGCGAACTGGCTGCCAAGCGCATCACCGACGAGGCCCTGGCCGAGGTGCGCGCGCTGCACTACGAGATGCTGGCCTGCTTCTCGCGGCGCGATCTCTCGGGCTACTACCGGCTGAACGCGCGCATCCACACGGCCATCAACGAGGCCGCGGGCAACCCGGTGCTCGCGGGCACCTACCGCTCGATCAACGCGCGCGTGCAGTCGCTGCGGTTTCGCACCAACCAGAACGAGGCCAAGTGGAAGCACGCGGTCGACGAGCACGAACAGATGATCCAGGCGCTGGCCGCACGCGATGCGCAGGCGATGCGCAAGGTGCTCATCGCGCACGTGCTGCGCAAGCGCGACACCGTGCTGGAGCTCTTGCGCGCCGGCGAGATCTATCCCCAAGCCAATAAAGCGAGCTGACTCCACTATGCGCATCGATCCCGCCAGCCACATGCAGCCAGCCGGAACCGTTCTTCCGCCCAACGACACCTGCGAATTGCTCTCGCGCCGGCTGCGCGCCGAGACGCAAGGCGAGGTGCTGTTCGACGACGGCTCGCGCGGGCGCTACGCCACCGATGCGTCGATCTACCAGATCACGCCGGTCGGCGCGTTCGTGCCGACCAACGACAAGGACATCGCGACCGCCATCGACATCGCGCGCGACCTGAAGGTGCCGGTGCTCGCGCGCGGCGGCGGCACGAGCCAGTGCGGCCAGACCACGGGCGCGGCGCTGGTGATCGACAACAGCAAGCATTTCCGCCGCGTGCTCGAGGTGAATGCAGAGGAGGGCACGGCGACTGTCGAACCCGGCCTCGTGCTCGATCACCTGAACGCGAAGCTCAAGCCGCTCGGGCTCTGGTACCCGGTCGACGTCTCGACCAGCGCACAGGCCACGCTGGGCGGCATGGCGGGCAACAACTCCTGTGGTTCCCGCTCCATCGCCTACGGGAACATGGTGCACAACGTGCTGGGCGCGAGCGCGTGGCTGTCGAACGGCGAGCTGGTGGAGTTCGGCCCGGTGGGCACGATGGGCGTGCGCGCGGCCGGCATCGCGCAGTTCGTGCGCGGCCTGGCGCGCCAGCACCGCGACGCGATGGCGGAGAACTGGCCCAAGGTGATGCGCCGCGTGGCCGGCTACAACCTGGACATCTTCGACAACCAGAGCGAGAAGCCGTACACGGCCGACGGCAGCGTGAACCTCGCGCACCTGCTCATCGGCTCCGAAGGCACGCTCGCGTACACCAAGAGCCTGAAGCTCAAGCTCGCGCCGTTGCCGCGCGCAAAGGTGCTGGGCATCGTGAACTTCCCGACCTTCCATGCGGCCATGGATGCGGCGCAGCACATCGTGAAGCTCGGGCCGACGGCAGTGGAACTGGTCGATCGCACGATGATCGAGCTGAGCCTTGCGAACCCCGCCTTCAAGCCGACGGTGGAGACCGCGCTCATCGGCAAGCCCGCGGCGATCCTGCTGGTGGAGTTCTCTGGCGCCGACAAGGCCGCATTGCTCCCGCAGCTCAAACAACTTGTCGAACTGATGGGCGACCTGGGCCTGCCCGGCAGCGTGGTCGAGATGCCCGACGACGCACGCCAGAAGAACCTGTGGGAAGTGCGCAAGGCCGGCCTCAACATCATGATGAGCCTGAAGGGCGACGGCAAGCCGGTGAGCTTCATCGAGGACTGCGCGGTGCCGCTCGAACACCTGGCCGAATACACCGACGCGCTGACCGAAGTGTTCGCGAGACACGGCAGCCGCGGCACCTGGTACGCGCACGCGTCGGTCGGCACGCTGCACGTGCGGCCGATCCTCGATATGCGGGCCGACGGTGCCGCCAAGATGCGCGCCATCGCCGAGGAGGCCAGCGCGCTGGTGCGCAAGTACAAGGGCGCGTTCAGCGGCGAGCATGGCGATGGCCTCTGCCGCGGCGAGTGGATCGAATGGCAGTTCGGGCCGGCCATCAACGAGGCGTTCCGCGCGATCAAGCGCAAGCTCGACCCGATCGACCTGTTCAACCCCGGCAAGATCATCGATCCGCCGCGCATGGACGACGGCTCGCTGTTCCGCTTCGCGCCGCCCACGGCGCCCAAGCCCTACCGCCGCATCGAACTCAAGCCGGTGCTCGACTGGTCGGCCTGGAACGTCAACGCCGACCCCGTGACCGAGGTGACCACCGCGCCCGGCACCGGCGGCGACAGCACCGGGGGCCTGGCCAAGGCCGTGGAGATGTGCAACAACAACGGCCATTGCCGCAAATTCGATGCCGGCACCATGTGCCCCAGCTACCGCGTGACGCGCGACGAACAGCACTTGACGCGCGGCCGCGCCAACACGCTGCGCCTCGCGCTCTCGGGCCAACTCGGCGCCGACGCTTTCACGAGCGAGGCGATGCACGAGACCATGGATCTGTGCGTCGGCTGCAAGGGCTGCAAGCGCGATTGCCCGACGGGCGTGGACATGGCGAAGATGAAGATCGAGTTTCTCGATCACTACAAGAAGCGCCACGGCCACACGCTGAAAGACAAGCTCGTGGCCTACATGCCCGACTACGCGTACCGCGCGAGCCGCATGCCGTGGCTCCTGAACCTGCGCAACAGCGTGCCCGGCGCGGCGTGGCTCGGCGAAAAGCTGCTGGGCTTTTCGGCGAAGCGTTCGCTGCCCGAATGGCGCAGCGACACCTTCTGGCGCGCCAAGGGCAACGAGCCGGGCCTCTTCGCGGACCAGGCCTCGGTGCTGTCGGTGGCGGCGCGCGGGGGCAAGGCCGCGGTGCTCTTCGTCGACACCTTCAACGGCACCTTCGAGAGCGAGAACGCATTCGCGGCCGCGCGCGTGCTCGAAGCCGCGGGCTATGTGCTGCACACGGTCGAAAAAAGTGGTGGAAAGGGCGGCGGCCACCATTGCTGCGGCCGCACCTTCCTCGCGAGCGGCATGGTGGACGAGGCGAAGGTGCGTGCCGAAGCATTGATCGATGCGCTGCTGCCGCTCGCGCAAGCCGGCATTCCCATCGTCGGCCTGGAGCCTTCATGCCTGCTCACGCTGCGCGACGAGACGCTGGTGATGGGCTTCGGCGAGAAGGCGCAGACCGTGGCGAAGCAGGCGCTGCTGTTCGAGGAATTCATCGCGCGCGAAATCAAGGCCGGCCGCTTCGCGCTGGCGCTCGAGCCCTCCGCGGCGCCGATCCTCCTGCACGGCCATTGCCACCAGAAGGCCTTCGGCGCGGTGAGCCCGATCATGGAGGTGCTCAAGCTCATTCCCGGTGCCGAGCCCGAGCTGATCGAAAGCTCCTGCTGCGGCATGGCCGGCAGCTTCGGCTACGAGGCGAGCCACTTCGATGTCTCGATGCAGATGGCCGAGGCGAGCCTGCTGCCGGCCATCCGCGCCAAGCCCGATGCGGTGGTGGTGGCCGATGGCACCAGCTGCCGCCACCAGATCGGCGACGGGGCGCAGCGCGAGGCGGTGCACGTGGCGGTGCTGCTGGCGCGGCACCTGCTGAAGCCTGATCCCGTGACACGGTAAACCGGCCGGCCCGCGGGCAGGATCGCGCGGGCTGCCGCAGAATGGGCGCGCCACCCCGATCCGATGACGACCACGTTCACTTCCTCCACCGTGCCCGCGCAGCCCACGCTGCGCCTTGCGTTCGCGCTGTCGATGGGCGCGGCCGTGTCGCTCGGCATCACGCGTTTCGCCTACGCCTTGCTGTTGCCGCCGATGCGCGCCGACCTCGGCTGGAGCTACGCGCTGGCCGGCGGCATGAACACCGCCAACGCAGTCGGCTACCTCGTCGGCGCGCTCGTGACGCCGGCGCTGATGCGGCGCTTCGGCGTGATGCGGCTCCTCGTCGTCGGTGCGGTGCTGGCCAGCGTGTTCATGGCGGGCAGCGGCTTCGTGACCGACGCGCCGGCCTTGCTGCTGCAGCGCTTGCTGGCCGGCGTGGCCAGCGCGTGGGTGTTCGTGGCGGGCGGGTTGCTGGCCGCGCGGCTCGGTGAAGCGGATGCGCGAAGCGGCGCCGCGCGAAGCGGGCTGCTGCTGGGCATCTACTACGGCGGCACGGGCTTCGGCATCCTGTTGTCGGCGCTGCTCGTGCCGCAGGTGCTGCGCTGGGCGTCGGACGTGCCGCACGGATGGACCTGGGCGTGGTGGGCATTGGCGCTCGCGAGCGGCGTTGCGACCTGCCTGTTGGGCTGGGCCGCGCGCGCGATGCCCGATCCGCCGGCCGCGGCAATGCCATCGGCCACCAGCGCGATGCAGTCCGCGACCGAGCCAGGGGCCGTGCGCCAGTTCGGCTGGGCGCTCGCGGGCTACGCGCTGTTCGGCATGGGCTACATCGGCTACATGACCTTCGTGATCGCGCTGCTGCGGGAGCAGGGCGCCAGCGCCGGCTTCGTCACCGTGTTCTATGCCTTGCTGGGCATCGCCTGCGTGGCCTCGTCGCGCCTGTGGGCCGGGCTGCTCGACCGCTACCGCGGCGGCCAGCCGCAGGCGCTGCTGAACGGGCTGCTGGGCGTGGCCACGCTGCTGCCGGTGCTCAGTCCCTCGGCGCCGGTCGCGCTGGCCTCGGGCGTGCTCTTCGGCGGGGTGTTCCTGTCGGTGGTGGCCTCGACCACCGCGCTGGTGCGCCACAACCTGCCGCCGGCACGCTGGGCGCAGGGCATCAGCCTGTTCACCATCGTCTTCGCGCTCGGGCAGATCGTCGGGCCGACGGTGACGGGCTGGATCTCGGACGGCCCCGGCGGCCTCGCGCGCGGGCTGGTGGCTTCGGCGATCGCGCTGTGGCTCGCTGCGGTGCTGGCATCGCGCCAGCATGCGCTCAAGGAGATCGAATGACGGAGCAAGACGACACGACCGGCTTCGCGCTGTTCGACACCCCCATCGGCATGTGCGCGCTGGCGTGGGGGCCGCTTGGCCTCGTCGGTGTGCAACTGCCCGCCGACGAGGGCGAGCCGGCCACGCGGGCGCGCATGCGCCACCGCTTTCCGGACCTGCGCGAAGGCCCGCCGAACGACATGGCGCAACACGCCATCGCCGCGATCCAGGGCCTGCTGCAGGGCGTGCACGACGACCTGAATCACATCGTGCTCGACATGCGCGGCGTGTCGGAGTTTCACCAGCGCATCTACGCCATCGCGCGAAGCATTCCGCCGGGGCAGACGCGCACCTACGGCGAGATTGCGGAAGAACTCGGCGACAAGGGCCTGTCGCGCGCCGTCGGGCAGGCCATGGGCCACAACCCCTTCGCGCCCGTGGTGCCGTGCCATCGCGTGCTGGCCGCGGGCAACAAGCCGGGCGGCTTTTCGGCAGGCGGCGGCGCGCTGACCAAGCTGCGCATGCTCGGCATCGAGGACGCGCGGCCGAACGGGATGGCCTCGCTGTTCTGAGCCGGCTCAGGCAACAGCCGCGGGCAGCCTATGGAGCGTCGCGATGCGCGACGCGAAGATGATCACCGCCTGCAACGCGAACCCCGCGAGCGCAAGCAGCAGGCAGGCCGGCTCGCCCCACGCGGCGCCCACGACGCCACCCAGCGCGGCGCCGATGGGCCGGGCGCCCGAATTGATCGTGAGGAACACTGCCGACACGCGGCCCAGCATCGTCGAGGGCACGACGCTCTGCCGCAGCGTGGTGGACGTGATCACCCAGACCATCGGCCCCGCGCCGAAGAGAAAGAACGACAGCGCGGCCAGCGAAGCCAGGGGAAAGACCAGCGTCGCCGCCATCACGCCCGCCGCGATCACCGCCACGGCGGGGCCGACCTGGATGGCGCGGCCGAAGGGCAGGCGCGCCACCACGCGCGACGTCAGCAGCGCACCCACCACCATTCCCGCGCCATACATCGCCAGCGTGAAGCCCACGGATTGCGCACCGAGCCCGAGCACCCGCACCGCATAGGGCACATACCCGGCCTGCAGCACGAACCACGAGATGTTGAAGACCGCGCCGGTGATCGCCATCGGCCGCAGCAACTCGTGCTGCCAGACGAAGCGGGCGCCGTCCTTCACTTCGAGCAGCGGATGGCGCGGCGCGGCAGGCGAACGCGGCGCTTCGGTCAGCCGCAGCAGCAGTGCGACGGCCGCCACGGACAGCACGGCCGCCAGCACGAAGGCCGCCGAAGCGCCGGCCCATGCGACCAGCGCGCCCGCGAGTGCGGGGCCGGCGGTGAATGCCGCGCTGCGTGCGAGTTCGAGCCTTCCGTTGGCCAGTGCCAGCGCTTCACGGGGCACGAGCGCGGGCACCAGGGCCGGCGCCGCGACGCTGAAACCCACGGTGCCCACGGCTCCCAGAAACCCGAGCACCGCGAGCCACGCGATGCTGAGCTTCGACGCGAACACCATGGCAAGGAGCATCAGCAGCGACACCGCGCGCAATCCCTCGGCCCACACCATCAACCGCTGGCGCGACATGCGATCGGCCAGCAGCCCGAGCGGCATCGAGACCAGCAGGAAGGGCAGCGTCTGCACTGCCGCGAGAAAACCGATCTCGCCGGGCCCGGCGCCGAGCATGAGCACCGCGACCAGCGGCACGGCGGCAAGGCTCAACTGCTCGGCGGACTGGGCCGCGAGGTTGGACCACGCGAGATTCTGGAAGGAGCGGGGAAGGGCGTAAGACATGCGATGAAGCTCGAGTAGAAAAGCCGATCGTCCGGCGCCATCCCTTCTTGCGCTGGCCATTTGCGGACGTGAAAGCGGACGTGAAAGCGGACGTGAAAGCGGACCCGAACGCGCCGCGGTCATCGCCGCGTTTTCGGCTTTGCGTCGGTATCTTTCGCGGTGATCGCCGCCATCACGAAGTCGATGAAGGCCCGCACCTTCGCCGCCGGCAGGTGGCGCGACGGGTACAGCGCGTAGAGCGGAAATCGCTCGTCGGGCCAGTCGGGAAAGAGGTCCACGAACTCGCCGCTGTCCAGCTGTGACTGGATGCCCACCGCCTTGATCTGCGCCACGCCGACGCCCGCGAGCGCGGTCGCGAGGATGGTGCCCGCATCGGTCAGCAGCAGGCGCCCGATGGTGGGCACCTTGACCAGCTTGCGCCCGCGCTGGAACTCCCATGCATAGGGCTGGCCCGTGACCGGATTGCGCACCTGCAGGCACGCGTGGCCGACGAGGTCCGCCGGCTTTGCGGGGCGGCCGTGCCGTTTCAGGTAACCCGGCGTGGCGACGGTGACGATGCGCGTGTCCATGAGCTTGCGCGCGACCAGCGAGGACGAAGGCGGTTCGCCGAAACGCACCGCGATATCGAAGCCCTCGGCCACCAGGTCGCCGAGCTGGTCGCGTGCGACGAGTTCGAGCGACAGCTCGGGGTACAGGTCGAGAAAGCGCGGGAGGTGCGGCGCGAGCAGAAGGCGCGAGGTGAAGGCATCGGTGTTCACGCGCAGGCGACCGCGCACCGCGCCGGACGACCCCGTGGCGATCGTCACCGCATCTTCGATGCCGAGCACCAGCGGATTGACGTTGGCGTAGAGCAGCCGGCCTTCGTCCGTGAGGCTGAGCGAGCGCGTCGTGCGATCGAACAGGCGCACGCCGATGCGCGCCTCCAGCCGCGCGATGGCGCGGCTGACACCCGAAGGCGTGAGGCCCAGCGCGTTGGCCGCGCTCGCAAAGCTGCCGCCTTCGACGACGGCGGCCAGCACGCCCACGTTGGAGAGGAGTCGTCCGTCGAGTGCCATTTTTTCATTCGTGATCGGGTGTCATGAATGATATGCCACTGGGTCGCTTTACTCAAAGGCGCGCTGTTCCTACATTCGTTCCATTGCATTCATTCACTGGAACAAAGGAAATTCTCATGTACGCAATCACCGGTATCACGGGCAATGTCGGCGGTGCCGTCGCACGCACCTTGCTGGCACAAGGAAAGCCCGTTCGCGCGGTCGTTCGCGATGCGGCCAAGGGCAAGGCCTGGGCAGACCTCGGCTGCGAAGTCGCCATCGCCGAGATGGAAGATGCAGGGGCGCTCGCGCGCGCTTTCGCCGGCGCCGAAGGCGTCTTCGTTTTGCCGCCGCCGAACTTCGACCCCACGCCCGGTTTTCCGGAGGCGAGGGTCGTCATCGATGCGGTGCGCCAAGCGCTCGTCGCTGCGCAACCCGCGCGTGTGATCTGCCTCTCGACCGTCGGCGCGCAGGCCACGCAGTCGAACCTGCTGAGCCAGCGCACCTTGATGGAAGAAGCATTGGCAACGCTGCCACTGCCCGTCACGTTCCTGCGGCCCGCATGGTTCCTCGACAACCTGGCCTGGGACATCGCGCCGGCGCGGGAGCAGGGCGTTCTCTCCAGTTTCCTGCAGCCGCTGGACAGGGCCGTGCCGATGGTGGCGGCGGCCGATGTCGGACGGGTCGCGGCCGAACTGTTGATGCAAGAGGGCGCCATCGAACGCATCGTCGAACTAGAAGGCCCCGAGCGCGTGAGCCCGAACGCGATCGCCGCGGCGCTCTCGCAGGCGCTCGGCCGGCCGGTGCATGCGCAAGCAGTGCCGCGCGAAACCTGGGGCGCGCTTTTCCGCGCGCAAGGAACGAAGGACCCGATGCCGCGCATCCAGATGCTCGACGGATTCAACGAGGGATGGATCACGTTCGAGGGCACCGATGCGGCCGTGCGGAAGGGCAAGGTCGGCATTGCGCAAGTGATCGAATCGCTTGCCGGCTGAGGCTCGGTTACAGCTATCCCCCGATAGATTTCCTATCTATATCTTTTAAGCCTGCATCGCGGGTACCCAATGCCCACAAAGAGGCCTAGAGTCCTCGCGTCCTAAGCTTCGGATGAGTTCTTCGTGCTCACCCGCGCCTTCGAGCCGGGTGGGCCCAGCCCCCCACCTCCACTCGCTTTTTAGGGAGTTCCCCGGCACGCGTTGCACAGCGGCGCTGCACTCCTTTGAAAGCTGAGGTGGTGAGATGAACAAGTGTTTCCGGACGGTTTGGAATGAAGCGCTTCGCGCGTGGGTGGCGGTACCTGAACATGCCTCCACAGGAGGCGCGCCAGGAGCAGGCGGCGCTTCTTCAAGTCGCAGACGCCCTCCCTCGGACGATGCGGCCACGCCAAGCCGGGGGGACTTGGCGCTTTTGCTCATGCGTATCGCGGTTGCATCGGCCGTCGTCGTCGCAATGCCTTCCGCGCTGGCCAGCACCGTGGGCATCGGCTCGGGCAGCGTGGCGGGCGGTTCTGCGTGCGGTGCCGATGGCGTCGGCCCCGACGGAGTCACCAAGTACACCTACAAGGCTGCCACCGACGGGAGCGGCGGCTTCGCATCGGTGATGGGCTGCGCGGCACAAGGCAACGGCATGTTCGGCGCCACCGTTCTTGGCGCGTTCTCCAATGCCTCCGGCGATGCCGCCACCGCTGTCGGACTGGGAGCGAATGCAGCCAGATTCGCGTTTGCCGGCGGATACCAGGCATTTGCAGGCAATGAGGCGGTCGCGCTCGGGTTCAACGCCGCAGGCACCCAACTTGGCGCGGTGGCCATCGGTCGCGCAGCCAGCGCTCGCAGCACGTTTGCCATTGCGATGGGCGCCGACAGCACGGCGCTCGGAACCTCGTCGATCGCATTGGGCTCGCAGGCCAATGCAGTCTTCGCCAACGACATTGCAGTCGGTACCGGCGCGTTCGCGAAGGGCAATACGGCTGGCGATGGGCCAGCCACGGCCTTCGGCCGGGGCGCGAGAGCCACCGCGGTCGGCTCGACGGCTTTCGGTGCGGCCGCGAACGCGGCGGGCGCCATCTCCATCGCGTTCGGCTACAACGCGATCGCAACCGGGCAATACGGCGCCGCATTGGGAACGTCGGCTATAGCGGGTGGCGGCCAGAGCGTCGCGATGGGCGCATTTGCCAACGCCGCGGGATCTTCCGCCATCGCCATCGGCGAGTCGGCCACGGCGCAGGATGCTTCGGGCATTGCGATCGGGCGCCAGGCAAGTGCCGTCGGTGCGTTCGGCGTGGCCATGGGAGACGGCGCGCAGAGCGGCGACACCGGCGCAAACGTGGCGATCGGCGCGGGCGCCACGGCCAACAGCGCGACCACCGATGGCGGCGCGGTCGCCATCGGCTCCGGGCAGCAGGCCACGGGCAACGGCGCCGTGGCCATCGGCGACCCCAACACGGCGACCGGCACCGGCGCCGTCGCGCTGGGCGCAGAGAACACCGCGGCCGGCAGCGCCGACGGCACCGTCGCGGCCAACGGGCCGGTGGCCCTGGGCAATGCCAACAATGCGATCGGGCAGGGCGCTGTCGCGTTGGGCCATTCGAACAACGCGATCGGCCAGGCCGCGCTCGCGTTCGGAAGCGGCTCCAGCGCCACCGCGGCGGGCGCCGTGGCGCTGGGCCAGACCGCGACCGCGGGCGCGGATTCGGTGTCCATCGGGACCAACACGGTGTCGGGGGCGGGCGGGCCCTCGGTGGCCATCGGGTTGGCGGCCAATGCGAGCGGGGCGTTGGCCACCGCGGTCGGCCCTCAAGCCCAGGCGACCGCACCGAGTTCTGCCGCTTTCGGCCAAGGCGCCAATGCAACGGGATTTGGCGCGACGGCAGTGGGGGCTGGCGCCAAGGCATTGGTAGGGGGCGGCGCGACCGCGGTCGGCAACAACGCAGTGGCTTCGGCGGCGGACAGCGTTGCGCTCGGGAGTTCGGCCAACGCCATGGGCACTTTCGCGGTGGCGATCGGATCGCAAGCGCGAGCGCAGGGCCTGGGTGCCCTCGCGGTGGGCTTCACGGCCAACGCGGCGTATGACGCGAGCGTGGCGATCGGCAACGGCAGCGCGACATCGGCCACCCTGGCGGCACTGCAGGCCACGGCGGCCTACGTGCCTTTCGCGGGGGCCCCGATCGCCGGGGAGACGCCGGTGGGCGAGGTGGCCGTTGGATCGAGCTTTGTGCAGCGCCGGCTCACCAATGTGGCCGCGGGCGGTGCGCCGACGGATGCGGTCAACGTCAGCCAGCTTTCGACGACCGCCTCTTCGCTGTCCACGGGATTGAGCACGGCGACGAGCGACATCTCCAGCCTGTCCACCGGCCTGAGCACGACCAACAGCAGCGTGGGCAGCCTGTCGACATCCACGTCATCGGGCCTGAGCACGGCCACGAGCAACATCGAGAGTCTGTCGAGTTCCACTTCGACGGGCTTGAGCACCGCCGTCAGCGGGATCGGCAGTCTTTCCACGGGGCTCAGTACGGCCACGAGTGGCATATCGAGTTTGTCGACTGGGTTGAGTACGACCAACAGCAGCGTCGACAGCCTTTCGACGTCGACCTCGACGGGACTGAGCACTGCAACCAGCGGCATCGCCAGCTTGTCCAGCGGGTTCAGCACAGTCACCAGCGGCATTTCGAGTTTGTCGACGGGGCTGAGCACTACGAACAGCAACGTCGACAGCCTCTCGACATCAACATCGACGGGATTGAGCACTGCGACGAGTGGCATCACAAGTTTGTCTACCGGCTTGAGCACGACCAACAGCAATGTCGATAGCCTCTCGACGTCCGCCTCGACGGGCTTGAGCACCGCGACGAGTGGCATCACAAGTCTGTCTACTGGCTTGAGCACGACCAACAGCAACGTCGACAGTCTCTCGACATCGACATCAACGGGGCTGAGTACGGCGACGAGTGGCATCTCGAGTTTGTCGACCGGCTTGAGCACGACCAACAGCAACGTCGACAGCCTCTCGACATCGACATCGACGGGATTGAGCACTGCGACGAGTGGCATCACAAGTTTGTCGACCGGCTTGAGCACGACCAACAGCAACGTTGATAGCCTCTCGACATCCACCTCGACGGGCTTGAGCACCGCGACGAGCGGCATCACAAGCCTGTCTACTGGCCTGAGCACGACGAACAGCAATGTCGACAGTCTCTCGACATCGACATCGACGGGCTTGAGCACCGCGACAAGCGGCATCTCAAGTCTCTCGACTGGATTGAGCACAACCAATAGCAACGTCGACAGCCTCTCGACATCGACGTCAACGGGGCTGAGTACGGCCACGAGTGGCATCTCAAGTTTGTCGACTGGGCTGAGTACGACCAAGAGCAACGTTGATAGCCTCTCAACCTCGACATCGACGGGACTGAGTACCGCGACGAGCGGCATTTCAAGCCTTTCGACGGGCCTGAGCACCGCCACAAGCGGAATCTCCAGCCTCTCGACGGGCTTGAGCACTGCAACCAGCGGGATCTCCAGCCTGTCCACCGGACTGAGCACGACCGCCAGCACCGTCGACAGCCTCTCGACCTCTACCTCCACAGGCCTGAGTACCGCGACAAGCAACATCTCCAGCCTGTCCACCGGCCTGAGCAGCACGACCAGCAACATCTCAAGTCTCTCGACCGGCTTGAGCACCACCGACAGCACCGTCAACAGCCTGTCGACATCGACGTCCACGGGCTTGAGCACGGTCACGAGCAACATCGGCAGCCTCTCGACGGGCCTGAGCACGAACACCAGCGGCATCTCCAGCCTCTCCACGGGCCTGAGCACCACCAACAGCAACTTCGCGAGCCTGTCGACCAGCGTCATCGGCGCGACGAGCGGCTTCGGCAGCCTGTCCACCGGCCTCAGCACGGTCGAGAGCAATGTCAGCACGCTGAGCTCGACGGTCACCAGCATCTACAACGGCGGCACCAAGTACTTCCATGCCAACTCGTCGGCCGGCGATGCGGATGCCAGCGGGCAGGAGGCGGTGGCGATCGGGCCGCAGTCGGTGGCGAGCGGGGCCAATTCGTTCGCCGCGGGCAACGGCGCGAAGGCGACCGAGGCGGGCGCGGTGGCGATCGGCTTCGGCGCGCAGGCGACCGGCGCCAACGCCATCGCGATCGGCCCGGGCGCGCTGGCCACGGGGTCGCAGGCCATCGGCGTGGATTCGCGCGCCGGCGGTGGCGGCGTCGCGCTCGGCGACAAGGCCGATGCGGGCGGCACGCCGCTGAGCCAGGCGCAGAACATCGTGCAGGGCACGGCCGTCGGCTTCGGCGCGGTGGTGCAGCAATCGGGTGGCGTGGCGCTCGGCTCGGGCTCGGTGGCATCGACGGGCGCGGGCGCGGCCGGCTTCGTGCCGGCAAGTGCGACGGCGCAGCAGGCGCAGGCGATCAAGGCCACCACCGGCACGCAGGCGGCGGTGTCGGTGGGCGATGCGGCCACGGGCCAGTTCCGCCAGATCACCGGCGTGGCGGCGGGCACGGCCGACAGCGACGCCACCAACGTGGCGCAGCTGCGCGCCACCACGGGCGCGGTGGCCGCGGGCAGCGTGCAATACGGGACCAACCCCGACGGCTCGGTCAACTACGGCCAGGTGACCCTGGGCAACGGCCAGGCGCCGGGCGGCACGCGCATCTCGAACGTGGCGCCGGGCATCGTGGCCAGCGACGCGGTCAACCTGGGCCAGCTGCAGGGCGTGCAGGGCCAGGTGCGCGACATCGCCCGCATCGCGTACTCGGGCGTGGCGATGGCCACCGCGATGAGCTCGCTGCCGCAGGCGATGACGCCGGGCAAGACGCTGATGTCGGTCGGCGTGGGCTACTACTCGGGCTACAGCGCCGTGGCCGTCGGCTTCTCGCAGCGTTCGGAAAGCGGCAGCTGGGTCTACAAGGTCAACGGCTCCTACAGCGGGCAGAAGTTCAACCTGGGGGTGGGGGTCGGCTACGAGTGGTAGCGGGCGGCGCGTGGTTCGGAGGAGGGCGCGAGCATCTCCTCGAACCACGCCGCCACGTGCTGCGCTTCGGGCGCGGCGTCGGGCGCGAGGCCGTAGTAGTAGCGGCTGAGCGTCATGCGCAGCGCGGGCAGCGGCGACTGAAGGCGGCCCGAGGCCAGGTCGTGCGACACGAGCGAGGTCGGCGCGAGCGCGATGCCCAGGCCATCGACCGCCGCCTGCAGCACGAAGTGCAGGTGGTCGAACTGCAGCCGGCCCACGGGCTTCGCGCGCGGCGCGCCGACCTGCTTCTTCCAGGCGTCCCAATCGTCCTTGCGCGTGCGGGCCGAGAGCTGCACGTGCGATGCGAGCGCGCGCAGGTCCGCCAGCGGATGCGTCTTGAACAGGGCCGGTGCGCCGACCACCAGCACCTCGTCTTCGAGAAAGGGATGCACGTCGATGGAGGAGGGCCAGCCCTCGAGCCCGCGGCGCACCGCGATGTCGAAGCTGTCGGTTGCTTGCTCGGGCGTCACCGTGCTCGTGGTGACCTGCGGCTCGATGTCGGGGTGGCGCTCGACGAACGCCGGCAGGCGCGGAATCAGCCAGCGCACGGCGAACGAAGGCCGCACGTTGATCCGCACCGCGCGGGCCGGGCCTTGCGCCTGCAGCGCCTGGGCGGCTGCGTTGATCTGCGCCAGCGCCGGGCCGGCCTCGGCGAAGAACTGCTGGCCTTCCGGCGTCAACGTGACCTGCCGGACGCGCCGCTCGAACAGCGCGACGCCCAGGCATTCCTCCAGGCTCTTGATCTGCCGGCTCACCGCGCTGTGCGTGACATGAAGCTCCTGCGCCGCGCGCGTGAAGCTCTGGTGGCGGGCCGCGGCGACGAAAGCGCGCACGGCGTTCAGGGGCGGTTCTCGAAGCGGCATGTGTGCGATTTTCTCACGCATGCGGGGCGTTAATCTCGTTTGTCAGCCCGCCTTGCCGCGGCGCACCATGCGGTCCCGATGCCTTCAACGCCCCTCACACCTGCCCCCGCTCCCGCGCCCAGCACCACCGACCTGAATTCCCGCCACGCAGCCATCGCGCTCGGGCTTTCGCTGCCGGCCGACGTCGTTCTCTACCTGCTGCTGCCGATGTATGCCAGCCAGTTCGGCGTGACGCTGGCCGAGGCCGGCATGCTGCTCGCAGCCAACCGGCTGGTGCGCATCGCCGGCTACCGCTGGGTGGCGCGCTTCTATGCGCGCAACGGCGACCGGCCGACCTGCACCATCGCCGTCGTGGCCGCTGCCGTGTGCGGCGTGGGCTACGCGACGCTCTCGGGCTTCTGGGCGCTCTTGCCGTTGCGGTTGATGTGGGGGCTGTGCTTCGCGGCGCTCAATCTCTCGACACAGGCGCTGGCCACGGCCGACCCCATCGGCGCGGCGCGCCGCAATGGACGCTCGCGCGCGTTCATCGCCATGGGGCCGGTAATCGCGCTGCCGCTGGGCGCGTTGATGGCCCACTGGATCGGGCCGCGCGCGATCTTCGGCAGCCTCGCGGTGTTCTCGCTGCTGGCGGTGTTCGCGGCCCGGCGGCTGCCCTCGGCGCCGCATCGCTCGCACAAGCCCACGCGGCGCTTCCAGTGGCCCAACAGCCTGGACGGCTGGTCGTTCATGGAAGGGCTGGCGCTCGACGGGCTCTTCATCGTCGGCCTCTCGTACCTCGGCAAGGACCTGCTGCCGGGCGGCGCGGTGATCGTGGCCGGCTTGCTGATGGCGCTGCGCTACCTCGCGGAGATTTTCCTGAGCCCGGTCGGCGGGCACCTGGCCGAGCGCTTCGGCGCGGAGCGGCTGCTGGTGAGCCTCTCGCTCGTGACGGCCGTGGCGCTCGTGGGCTTCGGCCTCGGCTGGCTCTGGAGCTGCGCGGCGCTCATCGTGGTGTTGCGCGCCTTGCAACTGCCCTTGCTGTCGCCCATCGTGGCGCGCCGCACGCCGGGGCCCGAGCGCGTGCAGGCGCTGGCCGCGCGCTCGGTGTGGCGCGATATTGGCGCGGGCGCTGGTCCGCTCATCGCGGGGCTGCTGCTGCCGGTCGCGTCGCCGCCGTGGATCTACGGCATCGCCGCAGTGCTGCTGGCCATCATGGCGATCGCTTGCGGCCGGAATCCGTCGTCCCATCCGACACCTAACGCCCAGGAGCCAACGTCATGAACACTTCCCACGCCATCGAAACCGTCGCGCAGCTCGAGGCTCTGTTCGGTCAGCCGGGCGAGGCTTCGCTCAAGAAGGAAGTGGCTTATCTGCACCCGGCTTACCAGGCGCTGATTGCCGCATCGCCCTTCGCAGTGCTCGCCACGACCGGCCCTGGTGGCCTGGACGCCTCGCCGCGCGGCGACCCGCCGGGCTTCGTGGTGGTGCAGGACGAGAAGACGCTGCTGCTGCCCGAGCGCCGCGGCAACAACCGCATCGACAGCCTGCGCAACATCGTGGCCGATCCGCGCGTGGCCTTGCTGTTCCTGATCCCCGGTGTGGGCGAGACGCTGCGCGTGAACGGAAGAGGGCGCATCACCGTCGCGCCGGACGTCATGGCGCGCTTCGCGGTGGAGGGCAAGCTGCCGCAGTGCGTGATCGAGGTGCAGGTGGAGACGGTGTACTTCCAGTGCGCCCGCGCGATCCAGCGCTCCAAGCTCTGGGCCCCGGTGGCGGCGGATGCGAAGCGCGAGGTGCCGACGGCCGGAGCCATTCTTTCCGCGTTGACCGATGCGGCGTTCGACGGGGCGGCCTACGACCGTGAGTTGCCCGCCAGGCAGCAGGCCACGCTGTACTGAGCTGGGACGGGGCCGTGGCGCGGCCGCAAAAACCCGCGCGGCGCGGGCTACAAGATGTCACGCAAAAGGCGCTTCCGGCAGGGCGCGGGCAGCCGGTTCAGAGGGAGCGGCAGTGTAGACTGCCAAGTTTTTCCATCTGGCGGTAATGGTGCAAGTGTCAAGGCGCACAGGCTTCACCGGCTCGGCGCTGATTCGCTTGCTCGCTCGACTGACCGACATCGAAGTCCCCGAGCCCAAACAGGCTTTTGCGGATCGATTGAGTCAATGGCTCGGCTGGACCGATGCCATCTCCCTTTCTGCAGCGTTGAACGGCGGCGTGGCCGGCGTGCCTTCTGGCGCGCGCGCAGCCGGCAACCCCGAGGAACGCGAATGCGAGCGCGTGCGCAGCGCGATGGCCAACGCCATCGCGGAGGACATGCACAGCGTCGCCAAAGACAACACCGCCGACTTCCCGGCCTACCGCCGGCGCTATCACGCGAGGCAGCAGGCCATGGAGACGAGCATCGGCCCCTTGCGCGGCCGCCTGCGTTCGACGCTGGCGACGCGCTCGCCCGACATGGCGCGGCTGGCGGCGGTGGATGTGGTGATGGAACAGGTGCTGGGCGCTCAGGAGCATCGCCTGCTGGCGAGCGTGCCGGCGACGCTCGAGAAGCACTTCAAGCGCCTGAGCCGGGCCCCTGCAAACGCCGATGCAAGCGCTGATGCAGATGCCGGCACCGAGGCCGGCACCGACGCCGAGCCCGCCGCATGGCTGGCCGTGTTCCGCAAGGACATGCACGACGTGCTGCTTGCCGAGATGGACGTCCGATTTCAACCGGTCGAAGGGCTGCTCGAAGCCCTTCGCGCGAGCTAACCAGAGTTTCATGACCCAACTTCTTCATCGCATCGTCTTCATCGTCGGCCTCGCCGCGGTCTGCTGGGTCGGCATCGGGTACATCGGCTCGAACCCGCTGGCGCTGGCGATCACCGTGCTCATCGGCGCGTTCTACGTGATCGGCGCGCTCGAGCTGCACCGCTTCGGGCAGGCCACGACCACGCTGGCCAGCGCCGTCGCGGACATGACCGGGCCGCCGTCCACCCTGGGCGAATGGCTCGACAAGCTGCATCCGTCGCTGCGCAACGCGGTGCGCCTTCGCATCGAAGGCGAGCGCGTCGGCCTGCCCGGCCCGAGCCTCACGCCGTACCTGGCGGGCCTGCTGGTGCTGCTGGGCATGCTGGGCACTTTCCTCGGCATGGTGGTCACGCTGAACGGCACGGGCACCGCGCTGGAGAGCGCGTCGGACCTGCAGGCCATGCGCGCCTCGCTGGCCGCGCCGGTCAAGGGGCTGGGCGTGGCGTTCGGCACCTCGCTCGCGGGCGTGGCGACGTCGGCGACGCTGGGCCTTCTGTCGGCCCTCGCGCGGCGCGACCGGATGCAGACCGCGCAGTCGCTAGACACCCGGATCGCCACCACCTTGCGCGTCTTCTCGCAAGCCCATCAGCGTGAAGAGTCCTTCAAGCTGCTGCAGCGCCAGGGCGAGGCGATGCCCGCGCTGGTCGACCAGCTGCAACTGATGATGGCGACGATGGAGCGCCAGAGCCAGGCGTTGAACGAGCGCCTGATTTCCAGCCAGGACAGCTTCCACGGCAAGGCCGAGTCCGTGTACGCGGGCCTGGCTTCGTCCGTCGGCCAGTCGCTGAAAGAGGGCCTTGCCGACAGCGCCCGCATCGCCGGCGCGACGATCCAGCCGGTGGTCGAAGCCACCATGGCCGGCATCGCGCGCGAGACGGCTGCGCTGCATGCCACCGTCGAGCAGAGCGTGCAACGGCAGCTCGACGGCCTCTCCACCCGCTTCGAGTCCAACACCGCCACCGTGGCGGACATCTGGAAGACTGCGCTCGCCGGTCAGCAACGCACGAGCGAGGCGCAAGCCAACGACCTGCGCGCCACGCTCGCGCAGTTCACGCAGACCTTCGAAGAGCGTTCGGCTTCGCTGGTGGACGGCGTTTCCACGCGCCTGGAAACCACGGTCGAGCGCGTGTCCGACAACTGGCGCAGCGCACTCGCGCAGCACGAGCGCGCGAGCGAAAGCCTCTCGGGGGACACGCACCGCGCGCTCACGGCCGCCGCAGCCACGTTCGAACAGCACTCGGCATCGCTGCTCAACACGGTGGGCCAGGCACACACCGACCTGCAGACCGAGATGGCATCGCGCGACCAGCAACGCCTGGCCACCTGGACGCAGGCGCTCGAAACGATGGCCGTGTCGCTCCAGCAGGAATGGCAACAGGCCGGTGCCCGCAGCGAAGCCCAGCAGCAGGAAATCTGCAAGACGCTGGCAGAGACCGCCAGCGACATCTCCGCCCAGAGCGAGGCTCACGCAAGGAGCACCATCGCCGAGATCGGCCAGCTCATGCAGGCCGCCTCCGAAGCGCCCCGCGCCGCGGCTGAGGTGATCGCCGAGCTGCGCCAGAAGCTCTCGGACAGCATGGCGCGCGACAACGCGATGCTCGACGAACGCAGCCGCATCCTCGGCACATTGGAGACACTGCTCGATGCGGTGAACCACGCCTCCACCGAGCAGCGCAGCGCCATCGATGCGCTCGTGGCCACCTCGGCTGATCTGCTGGACCGCGTGGGCTCGCGCTTCACCGACAAGGTCGATACCGAAACCGAAAAGATGGCCGACGTCGCCGCGCAGATCACCGGCAGCGCGGTGGAAGTGGCGAGCCTGGGCGAGGCCTTCGGCTTCGCCGTGAAGCTCTTCACCGAATCGAACGACAAGATGAGCGCGCACCTGCAGCGCATCGAAGGCGCGCTGGGCAAGTCGATCGCGCGCAGCGACGAGCAACTGGCGTACTACGTGGCACAGGCCCGCGAGGTCATCGACCTGAGCATCTCGTCGCAGAAGCAGATCGTCGAAGACCTACAGCAACTCGCCGTGCAGCGCGATCAGCGCGATCACCGTGCAACGGCGGGCAGCGAAGCGTGATGACCGAGGACCTCGACGCCGGCACGGAAGCGACGGTCCCGGTCTGGGCCGTGTTCGGCGACCTGATGTCGGGCCTGCTCGGCGCCTTCGTGCTGATCCTGGTCTGCGTGATCGGCATGCAGCTCGAACTTGCGACGAAGCTCGAAACCGAGGTCAAGCAGCGCAAGGTCGAGGCCGAACGGCTGCAGACGCTCGAGCAGGCGCTGGCCGGGCCGCTCGCGGCGGGCCGCGTGACGCTGAACAACGGCCGCATCGGCATCAGCGGCAGCGTGCTGTTCGCGCTGAACTCCGCCGAGCTGCAGCCCGAAGGCCGGCAACTGCTCAAGAGCCTGGCCGCGCCGCTCACCGCGTACCTGCAAGCCCGCGACGAGATCCTGATGGTGAGCGGCTTCACCGACGACCGACAGGTGCGCGGCGGCAACCGCCAGTTCGCGGACAACTGGGAGCTCTCGGCGCAGCGCGCGTTGACGGTGACACGCACGCTGATCGAAGAGGGCATTCCGTCGTCCGCGATCTTTGCCGCGGCGTTCGGCGCCGAGCAGGCGGTGGCGTCGAATGCCGATGCCGATGGGCGCTCGAAAAATCGGCGCGTGGAGATGGCGCCCACGCCGAAGCGCTCCGACGCAAAGACAAAGCCGCGTGAGTAGCAGCGACGAAGCCAGCGGAATCGATGCAACGCTCGGCGCATGGCGCGAGCGCGGGGCGCATCGCCTCGACCCGGTCCGCTTCCACTTCATCGAGACGCTGGCCCGGCGCGCGGCGGACCACGGCGGCGAGGCGCGGCGCATCCTCGACGAGAAAGTCATCGCGTTGCTCGCGGCCTATGGCGACGATCTCGAAAAGATGCCGGATGCGCAAGCCACCGCGGTCGAGCCACGTGCGCATGGGCCGCTCGCGGAACTGACCGGCCACATCGCGCAGCACGCATCGTCCGAGCGGATGGACCCGGCAACCAACGAGCTGAAGGTGCTCCCGTTTTTCCGGAGCACATGGTCCAGGCTCAGCGCCGAACGGCGGCTCACGCAATCGCTGGCGAAGCTGCCGCAGAACGCCGGCCCGCTCAACTCGCACAACCTCGTGCATCAATCGCTCACGCTGATGCGCGAGCTCTCGCCTGAATACCTCAACCTGTTCGTGTCGTATGTCGATGCGCTGCTGTGGGTCGATCAGGCGAACGCCCCGGCGAGCAACGAAGCGCCGCGCGCCGAGAGCGGCAAGAAGACTGCGCGCAGCAAGTCCGGCTGAGCCGCAGGGAGCGGTTCAGCGGAGCGATGCCCGGTGCCGCTCGCGCAACCGCAACACCAGCAGGCAAACCGTGGCCGCAAGCAGCAGTGCCGCGGCAACGACTTCCGACAGGATCGTGAGGTTCGCCGTGCGGGTGTGCCAGGCCATCGGCGCCAGCGCATAGTGGCCGAGCCCGTCGAAGCCGAGCAGGGCATAGGCGGCGACAAGCAGAAGGCCCGTCATCACGAACCGCTTGCGGATGAGCAGGAACCCGATCACCCCCACCGACGTGATGCCCACCCAGGCCGCATAGACCTTCGCGCTGGTGAGCGAAGCCGGAAGATTCGGGTACTCGCAGATGAACTCGGCGTTGTGAGTGAAGTGTCCGAGGCTCGTCAGGAAGTACGCCACGGTCAGGACAGCGAGCAGCTTGGGGAGGCCGGAGAGGCGAGGGATTGAATTCATCGTGCCCTAATTTTTTCGCGTGACCGGCACGTTCACGTTCCACTTCTGCAGGGGGGTGCCCACAGCGCGTGCGCAGGTGACCATGACATTGCGCCCCGTCAGCCCGTAGCTCTTGGGTGTCCATCGGGTTTCGAGCGGAACGGTGCACCGCGGGACCAGGATTTTCAGGTTCGGCTCGAGCGCCACCCATCCGCTGTGAGTGGCCGCGTTCTCCTTCGCGACAAAGTCGCGAGCCTCCTGCCGTATCTCGAAGAGGCCATGCATCTCGGCGGTGGAGCGATCGGTCTCGATGCTCCACGAGGCAAGGCAGGGCGCCGATGCAAGCGGCAGCAAGGCAAGCAGCAGGGCCCGGCCGCCGTTCATCGCTGCGCTCAGGCCCGCCCCGCCGCCGCCTGCTCGGCCCGCGCATCGTGCCCGATGATCAGCACCAGCACGAACGCCACCGCGGACAGCAGCGCGAGAAAGATCACCGCGTAGATGTCGTTGCCCATGCGGTCCTTCAGCGCGCCGAAGATCGTCGGGCCGATGTAGCCGCCCAGATTGCCGATGGAGTTGATCCACGCGATGCCGGCCGCGGCGGCGGTGCCGCTCAGGATGGCGGTGGGGAGCGTCCAGAACATCGGCAGCGCGCTGAAGATGCCGAACGCGGCGAGCGTCACGGCCGCCATCTTGGGCACCGGCGCGCTGGTTTCCGCGGCCGCGACGAGGCCCACGAAGATGCACGCGAGCGGGATCAGGAGGAACCACTTGCGCTCCTTCTTCGCGTCGGAGGCGCGGGTCCAGAACACCATCGCGATGGCGCCGATCAGGTAGGGAAAGGCGTTGATGAAGCCGATCTCCACGTTGCCCAGACCTCCGAAGCCCTTGATGATCTGCGGCAGGAAAAAGCTCAGGCCGTACAGCGGCACGGTGATGCCCATGTAGACGAACCCGAGGCCGATCACGCGCGGATTCAGCAGCGCCTGCTTCCACGAGATGGTGTGCAGTGCCTCGCGGCTGCGACGCTCGCCGTCGAGCGTGTGCTGCAGCCAGTCGCGCTCTTCGTTGGAGAGCCACTTCGCATCCTTGGGACCATCGGGCAGGTAGAAGAGGATGAAGAAGGTCAGGATCAGCGAGGGGATCGCCTCCAGGATGAACAGCCACTGCCAGCCGTGCATGCCGCCCACGCCGTCCATGTTGAGGATGTAGCCCGAAATCGGCGAGCCGATCACCGTGGAGATCGGAATGGCGAACATGAACCAGCCCACGATGCGCGCGCGGTACGCCGCCGGAAACCACAGCGTGATGTAGAAGATCACGCCCGGAAAGAAACCGGCCTCGGCAATGCCGAGCAGAAAGCGCACGACATTGAAGCTGGTCGAGCCGCCCACCCAGGCCTGGGCCGCGGAAAGAATGCCCCAGCTGAACATGATGCGGGCGATCCAGCGGCGTGCGCCGAAGCGCTCCAGCGCCATGTTGCTCGGCACCTCGAAGAGAAAGTACGCCAGGAAGAAGATGCCGGCCGCGCTGCCGAACACCGCGGCGGTGAAGCCCAGGTCCTTGGACATCGCCGACCCGGCAAAGCCCAGGTTCACGCGGTCCAGGTAGGCGATGAAGTAGCTGATCATCAGGAGCGGCAAGAGCCGCCAGCTGATCTTGGAGATGGTTCTCTGTTCGACGGGGTTCACGGTATGTATGTCTCCTGTTATGTGAAGGTTTTGGTGGAGCCTGTCCGGTGACAGGTGATGGGAAAAATGCTCAGGAGGACGCCTGGTCCTCTTCTTTCTGCTGTGCCCTCATGACCTGGTGACGTTGCCAGTAGTAGCCGACGGCGCCCCTGAAGTTGTCTTTCTGCTTGCCAAGGCCCGCCACCTTGACCTTGGTGGTGCGCGCGCCCAGCATGCCCTTGTCGTGGTGCGTGACGATCAGCGTGTCGCCGAAACTGCCGTCCTTGTAGGTGAGGCCCTTCACCTCGTCCCACGCGATGGTCGAGCCGCCGTCCGCGCTCGGGTGCAGGCCGGTGTAGTCGATCACGATGCGCTCGCCGTTCTTCAGCGCGAACTCGACCGGCGGAAAGTGCCGCAGCACCACGACGCGCTCTTCCTCGGTGGCGGGTTCGTAGCGGTAGGCCAGGGCCAGGTCGTGGTTCTGCACGAAGCGCTGCTCGTACTCGCTCCACAGACGCTGCTCGATCGCGGGGGCCGTCTCGATGTCGTCGGCCCAGGTCGCTTGCGGTGCGGTCGCGACGATGGCGCCGTACACGCTCTCGGGCACATGGTGCTCGACGTTGCGCATGCGTTCGAGCAACGGCGGATGGCTGTCGTAGGGGTGGGGCACGTCGGCGGTCTTCATCGTCTCGATGAACGCCTCGGAGCTCGCGTAGGGCGGCAGCCCGTCGGCCACGAAGCTGGCGATGCCCAGCACGCCGTCGTGCTGGCGGTTTTGCGCGAAGAGCTTCTGCTCGACGTCGTTGCGGTAGCTCGCGTAGGCCGAGATCTTGATGAGCGACTGCACGATCGCGCTGGGGGCCGTGAGGCTCGCGGACACGCGGTCGGCCTTGTACTCGCGCTCGCGGCTGTCGCGCGCCAGGGCGAACTCGAAGATCATGCGATACAGGCGCAGCAGGTAGTGCGCCACGATGGTGAGGCCGCCGCTGCGCATCTTCCAGGTGTACTGGTCGAACTGCCGCAGCTTCGGGCCGAGCGCCGCGCTGCTGCGGGTGTCGCCGCCGCCCAGGTGGGCCAGCTCGTGCGCGAGCACCGCATCGGCCTCCGACTGGTCGAGCACGCGCAGCAGCGGAAGGCTCACGAAGAGCGTGCGGCCTTGCAGCGTGCGGCCGCCGACTTCGATGGGCGCTTCGGTCACGAAGAAATTGGTGTCGATGCCCGCGACGATCTGGTCGGGCGGCGCGGTCTGCACGCGGCCCGCGAGCTGGCGGATGCGCTCCCACAGGCGCGGCGCGTCGCCCTCGGCGATGAGCTCGCCGTCGATCGCGTTGACCGAGGGCAGCTTCTTGAACAGCGTGTACACCGCATAGAACACGGCCGCCGCGGCCGCCACGCCGGCGATGATGATCAGCTTGACGTAGTAGCTGTGCCAGAAGAAGGCGGTGAGCCAGAACGAGAGCCACACCAGCATCGCGCTCTGCAGCACGACCTCGATGGCGCTGGACACCGTCATGAGCCGCCAGCCCGCCACGAAGCTCGCGTAGCGCAGGCCCCGGTTGGCGAACGCCAGCGCGCCCAGTACCAGGGCCGCCGCGAGCAGCGCCGCGCCGAGCGCGAGCGTCCAGAGGGCGGCGCGGTCGGCCCAGTGGAACTGCCACTGCATCGAGTAGGGGCTGCACACCTTGTCGTGAAAGTTCTTGTCCTCTGGCGCGGTGGCGTCGCAGGCCTTGGAGAGCGGGTGGCTGCGGTAGAACGCGGTGGCTTGCGCCTTGTCGTCGGCGGAGAGGCGGGCATCCGAGTTGATGCGCTTTTCGATCGATTGCAGGAACTCGGCGTCCTGCGAGCGCAGTGCGTACTCGGTGAAGACCAGCGTCGCCGCCGGGATGGCGAAGAGCGACACGAGGGTCAGAAGAAACACGCGAAGCAGATCGGCATGGATCGTTCGGGCGAAGGCCATGGGTAACTCCTCCTGGAAGGCAGATGCTGTGAGTTGTTGTGAAAGCGGTCCGGGAAGCCGATAGGGTAGCCGCCGATCGTGTCGCCGCGCAATTGCGTGACACGTCAAGCACGTGCGGGCGCCGACCAGCCGGCAAATAAGGTTATCGCTTTTGCATCGTTCCACGGCCCGCAGCGCAGGTATAGCCTTCGGCGTCACGTATGCCTCCAACCACGCCTCCCACCTCTGCACCATCCCCTGTTTCTCCCTCGGGTTCGAGCCCTTCTCCGGTGGCCTGGATCGCCGGTGTCGGCGCCAGCGCGGGCCTGGGCGCAGCGCTCGCGCGGCGCTTCGCGGCCGAGGGATTTCTCGTCGCGCTGACCGGCCGCACGCAGGCCCAGTTGGCCGCGGTGGCCGCCGAAATCGAGGGCGCCGGCGGGCGCGCCCAGGTGTTCGCCGGTGACGTCGCCAGCGAGGCGGAGATGCATGGCATCGCTCAGCGCGTGAAGGCACTGGGCGCGCTCTCGGTCGCGATCTTCAATGCCTCGAGCGCGGTGCGCGCGCCGACGCTGGAGATTTCGGTCGACCAGTTCACGCAGGCCTGGCGCACCAGCGCGCTGGGCGGTTTCATCTTCGCGCGCGAAGCGCTGCAGGGCCTGCTGGCCAACGGCTTCGAGGCCACCGCACCGCGGGCGCGCGGCAGCCTGCTTTTCACCGGCGCCACCGCGGCGCTGCGCGGCAAGCCGCCGTTCGCCGCCTTCGCGGCGGCCAAGGCCAGCCTGCGCTCGCTCAGCCAGAGCCTGGCGCGCGAGTTCGGGCCAGAGGGCATTCACGTGGCGCACGTGGTGATCGATGGCGGCATCGACGGCGAGCGCCTGCGCAGCAACGCACCCCAACGCGTGGCGCAGGCGGGCGACGATGGCCTGCTGCAGCTGGAGGCCATCGCCGAGAACTACTGGCAGCTGCATGTGCAGCACCGCAGCGCGTGGACGCAGGAACTCGACCTGCGCCCGTTCAAGGAACCCTTCTGAGGAGTCATGCCGCATGGGCACCGCATCGAACGGCCACCTGGTGGCCGCCACGCTTTCCTCGGTGGAGGGCGAGCTCAATTACCTGAAGGCGGGGCAGGGCAGGCCGGTGAGCTACACCTTCGAGCCGCCGCCCGGCGTGCCCTGGGTGACCGGCGAGCTGGAGCCGCGCCGCGTGGCGATCCGCGACGGCCGCCCGCTCGTGGCGCTGCACGAGCTCTCGCTCGACCGCAGCGGCTTCACGCAGATCTCGCACCGCAGCGTGGTGGCCGACTTCTCGCACGATGCGACCATCCGCGACATCTACTACCGCGAAGCCGAGGCGCTGCTGCGCGACGTGACGGGCGCCGAGAAGATCGTCGTCTTCGACCACACGCTGCGCGACAGCGCGCAAGGCTCGCGCCGCACGGCCGAGCTGCGGGAGCCCGTGCGCCGGGTGCACAACGACCAGACCTTCGTCTCCGCGCCGCGCCGCGTGCGCGACCACCTGCCGCCCGACGAAGCCGAGGAGCGCCTGAAGCACCGCTTCGCCATCGTCAACCTGTGGCGCCCCCTGGCCACGGTGGAGCGCCTGCCGCTCGCGCTGTGCGATGCGCGCTCCATCGCGTTCGAGGACATGGTGCCCAGCGACCTGGTCTACCCCGACAGGGTGGGCGAGACCTATTCCTTCACCTGGAACCCGAAGCACCAGTGGTACTGGTTCCCGAGGCTGCGGCCCGATGAGGCGCTGCTCCTGAAGATCTACGACTCGCGCGAGGACGGCACCGCGCGCTTCACGGCGCACACCGCGTTCGAAGACCCGACCGGCGCCCGCGAAGCGCCGCCGCGCCGCAGCATCGAGCTGCGCGCGCTGGTGTTCTGGCCGGCCGCCTGAGTACGAAGTTCGTACGCCGCACGCAACGCGGCCTGCCAGTCGATTCTTTCGCCTGAATTAGTGCGGGCGCGCGGCCACGGGGCGCCCGACCCCACGCCTGCGCCGATCGCCTGGCTTGGCGACAATCGGGGCAATGCGTTCTTCCCCCTTCTTCAAGATGGCCCTCTTGCTGGGCCTGCTTTCGGCCATCGGGCCCTTCGCCATCGACATGTATCTGCCCGCGCTCCCCGCCATCGGGCAGAGCCTGCGCGCCGACATCGGCGCGGTGCAGATGAGCCTCACGGCGTTCTTCCTTTCGCTGGGCGCGGGCCAACTGCTCTACGGGCCGATCTCCGACATGGTCGGGCGCAAGCCGCCTCTCTATGCCGGGCTGGTGCTCTTCGCAGTGGCCAGCGTGGGCTGCGCCTTGGCCACCGACATCCAGACACTGATCGCGCTGCGCTTCATCCAGGGCCTGGGCGCGGCGGCCGGCATGGCGATTCCGCGCGCGGTCGTGCGCGACCTGCACACGGGCACCGACGCGGCGCGGCTGATGTCGCTGCTGATGCTGGTGTTCAGCGTGTCGCCGATCCTCGCGCCGCTCGCGGGCAGCGCGGTCATCGCGGTGGCGGGCTGGCGCGGCGTGTTCTGGGCGGTGACCATCGCCGCGGTGGCGGGCCTCGCGATGATGGTCAAGCTGCTCGACGAGACCCGGCCCGCCTCGGAGCGCGTCGAGAGCAGCCTGGGCAGCGCGCTCTCGGCCTACTGGCTGCTGTTGCGCGACACGCATTACCTCGGGCTGGTGTTCATCGGCAGCTTCGCGATGGCGGGCTTCTTCACCTACCTGGCCAATTCGTCGTTCGTGATGATCGACCACTACGGCCTCTCGCCAGCGCTCTACAGCGTGGCCTTCGGCGTGAATGCCGCGGCCTTCATCGGCGCCTCGCAGTTCACGGGTTCGCTCGGCGAGCGCTACGGGCTCGTCAACCTCGTGAAGTTCGGCGTGGCCTGCTGCGGCGCCGCGATGGTGGCGATGTTCGCGTACTTCGCCATGGGCGGCGACAGCATCTGGGTGCTCATCGTCCTGTACTTCATCGCCTCGGGCTTCATGGGCCTGGTGATCCCGACCACCGGCGTGCTCGCGCTGGAGATGCACGGCGCCATCGCGGGCACCGCCTCTGCGCTGCTCGGCACGCTGCAGATGCTGACGGGCGCACTCGCCATGGCGGTGGTGGGCTTCTTCACCGATGGCCGCCCGCTGCCGATGGTCGCCGGCATGGCCGCCGGCGCATTGATCGCGCTGGTGCTGACCTGGCTCACGCTGGGCAGCGTGCGCTCGGAACCCACACGAAGGACGCAGGAAGCGTGAGCTCGATACACCCAGGCGCCGCATTGGCAAGCGCCGAAGAAAACACCCTGAAACCCATCGACGGGCTGGCCTCGCCCGCGCGCGGCTGGGCCATGCTGGTCATCATCCTCGGGCTGATCGTGGCGGTGCTCGACGGCACCATCGTCAACCTGGCGCTGCCGGGCATCGCGCGCGAGTTGCAGGCCAGCCCCTCGCAGGCGATCTGGGTGGTCAACGCCTACCAGATCGCAACGCTGGTCATGCTGCTGCCGCTGGCGTCGCTCGGCGACCTGGTGGGCTACCGGCGCGTGTACCTCGTGGGCATGGCGGTGTTCGCGCTGTCGTCGCTGGCCGCCACCTTCGCCAACTCGCTCGGCACGCTGATCGCGGCGCGCGCCTTCCAGGGCCTGGGCGCAGCGGGGATCATGAGCGTCAACGCGGCGCTGGTGCGGCTCACGTACCCGTCGTCGCAGCTGGGCAAGGGCATGGCGATCAATTCGCTGGTGGTGGCCACGTCGTCGGTGGCCGGGCCCTCGGTGGCGGCGGCGATTCTCTCGGTGGCTTCGTGGCCGTGGCTCTTCGCCATCAACGTGCCGCTGGGCATCGTCACCTTCGCGCTGGGCATGAAGGCGCTGCCGTTCAACCGCGTGGCGCCGGCGGCGGGGCTCCGGTTCTCGCCCGTGGACGTGACGCTCAACGTGCTGATGTTCTCGCTGGTGTTCCTTGGCGTGGACCGGCTGGGCGTGCGCGAGGGTGGCGTGGACGGGGGCGGCTCGCACTGGTCCGCCTGGGTCATCCTGCTGGCCGGGCTGGCGGTGGGCTTCGTTTACCTGCGGCGCCAGCGCACGCAGGCGGTGCCGCTTTTCCCAATCGACCTGTTGCGCATTCCGGTCTTCGCGCTGTCCATGGGCACCTCGGTGGCCGCGTTCTGCGCGCAGATGCTGGCCTACATCGCGCTGCCGTTCCTGCTGCTCGATGTGTACGGCCGCAGCCACATCGAGGCGGGCCTGCTCATCACCGCGTGGCCCCTGGCCATCGTGGTGATGGCGCCCATCGCGGGGAAGCTGATCGGCAAGTACCCGGATGGCCTGCTCGGCGGCATCGGGCTCGGCCTGCTGGCGGCGGGCCTCGCGCTGCTGGCCGCGCTGCCGGCGCATCCGGGCAATGCCGACATCGCCTGGCGCATGGCGCTGTGCGGGCTGGGCTTCGGGCTGTTCCAGTCGCCCAACAACCACACCATCGTCAGCTCGCCGCCCGCGCACCGAAGCGGTGCAGCCAGCGGCATGCTGGGCACGGCCCGGCTCACGGGCCAGACCCTGGGCGCCGTGGTGCTGGCGGGGGTCTTCAGCGTCTGGAGCCCGCACGGCGGGCATGGCCCGGTG
The DNA here is from genome assembly GCF_979257995.1 of Variovorax sp. AC194. Taxonomy (NCBI): domain Bacteria; kingdom Pseudomonadati; phylum Pseudomonadota; class Betaproteobacteria; order Burkholderiales; family Comamonadaceae; genus Variovorax; species Variovorax sp. AC194. The sequence goes on from NZ_OZ409823.1 coordinate 3,611,310, forward strand.
GTGGCGCTGGTGCTGGCCGCCTGCTGCGCGGCGGTGGCGGCGGTCTTCAGCAGTCTGCGATTGAAGACGACAAACCCGCACCACTGAATAGGGTAGGGTACGGCCCCATGAAGGAAGTACCTGACACGGTGGTCTGCCCGGGTTGTGACGCGGTCTACGCCCGCACGCCCCTCGCGCCGCGCGACGTGGCCCGCTGCCCGCGCTGCGGCACCGAGCTGGACAGGCACCCCGGCGCGCAGCAGCAGCGCATCCTGCCGCTCACGGTGACCAGCCTCATCATGTTCGCCATCGCCAACCTGTTTCCGATCGTGGAGATCGAGCTGCGGGGCCTCACCAGCCAGACCACGCTGGCCGGCGCGGTGGTGGTGCTGGCGGGCGAGGGCATGTCGGTGGTGGCGCTGCTGGTGCTGGCCACGACCATCCTCTTTCCGCTGCTGCAGCTGTGCATCCTGGCCTACCTCCTGATTCCGCTGCGCCGCGAGCACCGGCCGCTGGGCTTCGCGCTGCTGGTGCGCATGATGCAGTCGCTGCGCCCGTGGGGAATGATCGAGGTGTTCCTGCTCGGCGTGCTGGTGGCCATCGTCAAGCTCTCCAGCATGGCGACCGTGGTGCCGGGGCCGGCGCTCTGGGCCTTCATGGCGCTCACGGTCACGCTGACGGCGGTGCTGTCGTTCAACCCGGGCGCGTTCTGGGAGATGACCTACCGGGCCGCCGGCAATGAGGAGAAGGAGGCTTCCGCATGAGGCTCTTTCCCCGTTCCTTTCGCTTTCGCAGGATGCGCGAACCGGTGCCGGCCGATGAAGCGCACCACCTGCACGATCACGATCACGACGCGCCCGTCGCCACCGCCGCATCGCTCGGCCTGCTGGCCTGCCCGCACTGCGCGGCCGTCTGGCAAAACGCCGAAGAGGGCGACGCCTGCGGCCGCTGCGGCACGCACCTGCACACGCGCAAGCCCCAGAGCCTCACGCGCACCTGGGCGTTCCTGATCGCGGCCTGCATCATGTACATCCCGGCGAACCTGCTGCCGGTGATGATCACGCGCACGCTCTTCGGCGCGCAGTACGACACCATCCTGAGCGGGGTGATCTATTTTTGGGTGTCGGGTGCCTACGGCCTGGCGGCCATCGTCTTCATCGCGAGCTTCCTGGTGCCGCTGTTCAAGCTGGCGGTGCTCTTCTTGCTTGTGGTGACGGCCCAGCGCGGCAGCAGCTGGCGGCAGCACGAGCGGGCAAAGCTGTATCACATCATCGAGATCATCGGCCGCTGGTCGATGCTCGACGTGTTCGTGGTGTCGCTGCTGACCGGGCTGGTGCAGATCCAGGGCTTCGCGGTCATCACCGCGGGCGTGGGCATCGCGGCCTTCGGCTCGGTGGTGGTGCTGACCATGCTGGCCTCGCTGAGCTTCGATCCGAAGCTCACCTGGGACAGCAAGGAGGCGCAGGCGGTGCAAGAGAGTTTCGAGAACAGGGAAGAACAAGCAGCATGAGTGAAGAAGATCCGCAACCGCAAGACAAACCGGCGCCGTCCGCGCCCCAGTCCGCGCCCCCATCTGCGCCCCCATTGCCCAAACCCCAGGTCAAGCGCCGCCGCGAATGGTTGCCCTCGCTGATCTGGCTCATCCCCATCGTGGCCGCGCTCGTGGGCGTGACGCTGGTCGCGCGCATCCTGCTGGAGCGCGGCCCCGAGATCGTGCTCACCTTCAAGACCGCCGAGGGCCTGGAGGCGGGCAAGACGGCGGTGAAATACAAGGACGTGCAGATCGGCCTCGTGCAGAGCCTGCGCCTGGCGCGCGACCGCTCGCACGTGCGCGTGCTGGTGCAGCTGAACAAGGACGCCGACGGCTTCACCGCGCAGGACTCGCGCTTCTGGGTCGTGCGGCCGCGCCTGGACACCTCGGGCATCTCCGGCCTGGGCACGCTGCTGTCGGGCGCCTACATCGGCGCCGACGCGGGCACCGCGACCGAGACGGCCGGTGAATTCACCGGGCTCGAAACGCCCCCCATCGTCACGCGCGACGCCTCGGGCCAGCAGTTCCTGCTGCGTGCGACCGACATCGGCTCGCTCGACGTGGGCTCGCCCGTGTACTTCCGCCGCATCAAGGTCGGCCAGGTGGCCGCGTTCGAACTCGACGGCGACGGCCGCGGCGTCACGCTGCGCGTGTTCGTCAACGCGCCCTACGACAAGTTCGTGGGCGTCAACACGCGCTTCTGGCAGGCCAGCGGCATCGATGCGCAGCTGAGCGCCAGCGGCTTCACGCTGCGCACGCAGTCGCTCGCAACCATCCTGCTCGGCGGCATCGCGTTCCAGGCGCCCGAAGACGCGATGGGGCCGCTCGCCAAGGAAAACACCGCCTTCATGCTCGCGCAGGACGAAGCCGCGGCGATGAAGGAGCCCGACGGGCCGTCGCAGACGCTCCTGATGTACTTCAACCAGTCGCTGCGCGGCCTCGTGCCCGGCGCGCCGGTCGATTTCCGCGGCGTGGTGATCGGCGAGGTCAAGTCGATCGGCGTGGAGTTCGACCGCGCCGAGCGCGAGTTCCGCATGCCGGTGCTGGTGCAGGTCTACCCGGACCGCCTGCGCCGCCGCGAGAACGGGCAGCCGCCGGGCGCCGAGTCGCGCGTCACGCAGCAGGAGCGCCTGCGCTTCCTGGCCGAGAAGGGACTGCGCGCGCAGCTGCGCAACGGCAACCTGCTGACCGGCTCGGTCTATGTGGCGCTCGACTTCTTCCCGAAGGCGCCGCCCGCCAAGATCGACCTGGCCAAGAGCCCGATCGAGCTGCCCACGATGCCCAACAGCCTCGACGAGATCCAGTCGCAGGTGCAGGAGATCGCGAGCAAGCTCAACAAGGTGCCCTACGAGCAGATCGCGGCGGACTTGCGCACCACGCTCGCCACGCTCAACAAGACGCTCACCAGCGCCGAGCAGACCGTCACGCGCATCAACAACGACGTGACGCCCGAGCTGGCCGCGGCCATGAAGGACGTGCGCAAGACCGTGAACACGGCCGAGCGCACGCTGGCCGACGATTCGCCGCTGCAGCAGGACATGCGCCAGACGCTGCAGGAGCTGACCCGCGCCGCGGGCTCGGTGCGCGTGCTGACCGACTACCTGGAGCGCCATCCCGAGTCGCTGCTGCGCGGCAAACCGGACGACAAGAAATGATGAAGAACTTCGCTTTCGGAAAATTCGGAAACCCCGCGCTGGCCGTTGCAGCCGCGCTGCTGGCATTGGCCGGCTGCGCGAGCAAGCCCGACAACTACTACACGCTCGCCAGCCCGGTCGCAGCCGCCGATACGGCACCGTCGACGCTGGGCAGCCCCGCGCCGCTCTACGTCGAGCTCGCACCGGTGGCGGTGCCCGAGCGCTTCGCACGGCCGCAGATGGTGGTGCGCCGGCCGGGCGGCAGCGTGCAGGTCGAGGTGCTGGAGCAGCACCGCTGGGCCTCGTCGTTCGAGAACGAGCTGCGCGATGCGCTCGCGAGCAACATTTCCGCGCGGCTCGGCGCGCTCGACGTGACCAAGGGCGGCCGGCAGACCTCGCAACCGGTCTGGCGCATCGCGGTGCAACTGCGGCAGTTCGATGCGGTCGATGGCGGGCGCGTCGATGCGAGCTTCAGCTGGACGCTGCGCCGCTCCGACGAGGCGCGCACTGTTGTCTGCCAGCTGAACGTCGGCGAACCGGTCGGCAGCGGCATGGACGCCGTGGCGCAAGGCGCCCAGCGCGTGACGGCCGCGGCGGCCGCGGCCATGGCGCGCAGCGTGAGCGCGGCGCGTGCGAACCCGGCATCGACGGCATGCACGCTCTGACCTTTTTTCTTTCTCTCTCCCCCGCTGGGGGAGGGCAGGGGTGGGGGCACGACGGCGCTTGCAAATGCACGGCGCCCCGTTGGAAGATGCCCCCATCCCAACCTTCCCCCAGAGGGGGAAGGGGCAAGACCGAAGTCCAATAGAGAGATAGACAGATCGGAGACCCCATGGCACAGATCGGCAAGGCGCCCTGCGACGACACGCTGATCCTGCATGGCGCCGGGGCGCAAGAAAGCGCGTGCCCCGAGGCTTCCAAGCCGTGGGTGCTGGCCGCGGCCATCGTCGGCTCGAGCATGGCCTTCATCGACGGCACGGTGGTCAATGTCGCGCTGCCGGCCATCCAGTCCGACCTCAAGGCCACGGCCTTCCAGGCGCAGTGGGTGGTCGAGTCGTATGCCTTGCTGCTGGCGGCGCTGCTGCTGGTGGGCGGGGCGCTCGGCGACCACTACGGCCGGCGCCGCATCTTCGCCATCGGCGTGGGCCTCTTCGCGCTCTCCTCGGTGGCCTGCGGGCTGGCGGCCGATGTGCACCAGCTCATCGCCGCGCGTGCCGTGCAGGGCATCGGCGGGGCGCTGCTGGTGCCCGGGAGCCTCGCGCTCATCAGCGCGGCGTTTCCCGAGAAGGAGCGCGGCAAGGCCATCGGCACCTGGTCGGGCTTCAGCGGCATCACGGCGGCCGTGGGGCCGGTGCTGGGCGGCTTTCTGGTCGATCACATCTCCTGGACCTGGGCCTTCTACATCAACGTGCCGATGGCGCTGCTGGTGCTGTGGATCACTTGGCGCCACGTGCCCGAGAGCCACGGCGCATCGGCCAGCGGCGGGCTCGACGTGTGGGGCGCGCTGCTCGCCACCGCCGGGCTGGGCGGCGTGGTCTATGCCTTCATCGAGGCGCCCACGCAGGGCTGGAACTCGCCGTACGTGCTCGCGGCGCTGGCCGTCGGCGTCGTGGGCAGTGCGGCCTTCATCGTGGTGGAGCGCAAGGCGCGCACGCCGATGCTGCCGCTGGGCCTGCTGCGCATCGGCAACTTCAGCGGCGCGAACCTGCTGACTTTGCTGCTCTACGCGGCGCTCGGCGGCGGGCTGTATTTCTTCCCGCTCAACATGATCCAGGTGCAGGGCTACTCGGCCACCGCGGCGGGCGCGGCGCTCTTGCCGTTCATCTTCATCATGTTCGCGCTCTCGGGCTGGGCCGGGCAACTGGTCGACCGCTTCGGGCCGCGCCTGCCGCTGGTCATCGGGCCGGCCATCGCTGCTGCGGGGTTCGTGCTGTTCGCGGTGCCGGGCGTCGGCGCGAGCTACTGGAGCGGCTTTCTGCCCGCCGTCGTGGTGCTGGGTCTGGGCATGGCGGTGACGGTGGCGCCGCTCACCACCACCGTCATGAACGCGGTCGGCCTCGACCTCGCGGGCGTGGCCTCGGGCGTCAACAACGCGGTGTCGCGCGCGGCGGCGGTGCTGGCGATCGCGGTGTTCGGCGCGGTCATGGCGTGGGCCTTCGATGCCGCGCTGGCCGATGGCTTGCGCGAGATGGGCGCCTCGGCCGAGGTGTCGAAGTTTCTCGAAGGCGAGCGCAGCAAGCTGGCCGGCGCGGTGATGCCGCCGGGCATCGATGCGGCCACCGCCGCGTCCGTCAAGCGCGCCGTGGCCGAGTCGTTCGTGGCGGGCTTTCGCTGGGTGATGCTGCTGAGCGCAGGGCTCGCGGTGCTCAGTGCGTTGAGCGCGTGGCTGATGATCGGCCGCGGACCCGCCGCACCACCGGCCGACGAAAAACGATAGGCCAAGCACAAGCCGATGACAGCCCGACGTATAGACCTGCTCAATACGACACAGAAGATTTTTGAATTGGATCGATAGCAGCCGCCAGTGATTTACTCCGCCCGGAGTTGCAAAAAGCCACGCGAAGAAGCGGGCAACACGGGATTCATCCAACGTTCACGCGATGAGGAGACATCACATGAAGCCATCGATCCGCGCCGGCCTGGCGTGCCTGTTCACTGCGCTCGCGGGCCATGCGGCCGCCGCGCCGCTCGACGCGTTCACGCTCTCGCCGAATGCGGCGATCTCGGGCTACAACGTCGAGAACCTCGCGCAGTCCACACCCGAGATGTGCGCCACGGCCTGCCTTGCGGCGCCGCGGTCGAACTGGTGCGTGTCGTTCGATTTCAACAAGACCAACCAGAGCTGCGACCTGAGCGACAAACGCCCGGAGGACGTCGGCGGTTTGAAGACTGACTACCCCGGCAACCCCTACGACCACTACAGCCTGAAGCCCGATCCACTGAAGGCGTTCACGCGCACGCCCGATGCGGCCATCAGCGGCCACAACACCGAGACCCTGCAGGCCGTGACACCCGCGGACTGCGCCACCGCCTGCACCGACGCGAGCCGCACCGCATGGTGCAAGTCCTTCGACTATCACAAGACCCCGCAGCGCTGCGACCTGAGCGACAAGCGCGCGAGCGACGTCGGCGGCCTGAAGACCGACTACGCCGGCAACCCCTACGACCACTACGCGCTCATCGCAGGCGAGGGCGTTCCCAACCCCGTGCCGGGCAACAAGCACGTGCTGCTCATCGGCATCGACGGCCTGCGCGGCGACGCGGTCCAGTGCCAGGGCTGCGTGCAGACGCCCGCCATGTCGGCGCTGATCGCGGGCGGCGCCTTCCACGGCAACGTGCTCGCGGGCGGCACCCAGCAAGCGACCGTGAGCGGCCCCGGCTGGTCGTCGGTGTTCACCGGCTTCTGGGCCGACAAGCACGGCGTGACCTCGAACGACACCGGCCTCGTGCTCAAGAAGACGCACGTGTTCGACCTCATCAAGCAGGCCTGGCCCACGGCCACGACGGCGGTGGTGGGCGACTGGTTCAACATCACCCACAACCTGCGCCCCGCGAAGGCCGACTTCGTCGTGGCCAACGCGGCCAAGAACTCGCAGCAGGCCACCGATGCCGTCAAGGGCTGGCTCGGCTGGAAGAACCCGCCGACGGCCATCTTCTACTACCTGCACAACGTGGACATCCACGCGCCGAGCTACGACCCGCTGAACGCCAACTACCGCAGCAAGATCGCAGGCGAAGACCAGCAGATCGCGCAAGTGCTCGCGGCGCTGACCGCACGGCCGAACTACGCGAACGAGGAGTGGCTGATCGTCGTGACCTCCGACCACGGCGGCACCGGCAGCAGCCACGGCGGACAGACCGCCGCGGAGCGCGACACCTTGCTCATCCTCAACAACAACTACGCGAACCCGCTCAAGCCCAGCTATTGCCAGGGCAACCTGAGCGCCACCGCGATGCTGCAGGTGGACGGCGCGACGCCGCACATCCTCGATTTCATGGGCCTGCCCAACGCCACCGAGGGGCACAAGCACCCGAGTTGCGGACAGTAGTCAGAGCACTGGTCGATCGCCCGATAGCCAGCAGCGCGCCCAAGTGCGCAGGGCATCGGGTGCTCCCCGCAGCGAAATCAAGGAGGAGGGCGAAGCCCGGGGGACATTCGCGGAGGGGAGCACCCGGTGGCCTGTGCACGCCGCCCCGAACAGGGCCTCACGAAGCCCGCCACTCCAGCAAGAGCTCATCGAGCTCGCCCCACAGCGGATCGCATTGCCCCTTGCGAAACGCCGCAGCCCGAAACGTCGGGTGCTCGCCGCGATAGGTGTCCCACAGCTGCCGATGCCCATCGGCCACGCAGGCCCGCACATTCGCAAGCCGGTCCGCCGCCTTGACCACGAGCGCGAGCTCTTCATCGCCCGACACCTGCGCCATCGCCGCATAGGTCTTGGCCTTGCGCTCCTTGCGGTTGGCGCCGGGCGCATCGGTCAACAGCGACACGCACCGGGCCACCAGGTCGCCGAACCGCGCTTGCACATCCGACACCGTGGCATCGGTGTCCTCCACCACGTCGTGCAGGTAGCCGACGACCTGCGCCTTCTCGCCGTAGGGCTGGAGCAGGGCGACCACCGCGTCCAGATGGTGAACGTAGGGATGCGGGCCGTATTTCTGGTCGCCATGCATCGCGATGGCGTAAGTGCGCGCGGCTTCGGGTGTCGATGAGGTCATGGGGGCATCCGTGAGCTGGTTTTTCCATTCTGCCTTTGCGGCCTGCCGATTTACCTCGTTTACGGAGGAAAACACCTATCGGAATCGCATTGCCGCCATTCTTGTGTATCGATACAGTAAATCGTTCCACCAAAAGCGCCAGACCGAGCAACCGAATGGGCAATCGACCCACAGGAGACAACACCATGACCCCGATTTCACGCCGCCAGTTCGTCCAGTCTTCCTCGGCGCTGTCGCTTGCGATGGCGACCGCAGGCCTTCCGCAAGGCGCGTCCGCGCAGGAGAAAACCGTGGTGCTGCGCCTGTCGTCGTCCCACGTGGCCGACCTCAATTCGTCGCACTTCGCGTGGTCGCAGCTGATGCAGGCCAACCTGAAGAAAGCGGTGGGCGAGCAGATCCGCATCGACTACTTTCCGAACAACCAGCTGGGCAAGGAAAGCGACGTGGTGCAGCAGGTGAAGGTGGGCTCCATCGACATGATGCTCACCGGCTCCTCGATCTGGGCCACGGTGACGCCGCAGCTGGGCATGCTCGACCTGGGCTACGTGTTCGACAGCTACGAGCACGCCGCGCGCGCGCTCGACAGCGGCGTGGGCGGCAAGCTCAACGACATGCTCGTCAAAAGCACCGGCTGCCAGGTCATCACCTGGGGCGCGCACTACGGCGCGCGCAACGTGTACACCAAGCAGCCGGTGAAGTCGCTCGCCGACGTGAAGAACGTCAAGCTGCGCGTGCTGCCCACGCCCGCCTTCATCGAGACCTTCAAGATCATGGGCGCCATTCCCACGCCCATCTCCTTCGGCGAGCTCTACATGGCCGCGCAGACCGGCGTGGTCGACGGCTTCGAGCACGATGCGGCCACGGTGCTCGCGAGCAAGCTCAACGAGGTCGTCAAGTACTGCTGGATGACCGAGCACCTGTTCAGCCCGATGGTCTGCGTGGCCGGCAAGCGCGCGATGGACAAGATCCCCGCCACGCTGCGCCCCGCGTTCCTGAAGGCCGCCGCCGACTCCACGCTGCAGCAGCGCGAGATCGGCACGCAGAAAGGCCTGCAGGCCATCGAGGAGCTCAAGAAGCTGGGCATCGTCTTCACGCCGATGGCCAAGAGCGAGCGCGACTTCGTGCGCAAGGAAATGGAAACGCGCCTCTGGTCGGGCTTTGCCAAGCAGTACCCGGAGACGGGGCCGCTGTTCGCCGCCATCACCGCCGCGCGCGCCTGAGCGGCCATGTCGAGCCTCTCGATTTCGCCGGTGGCCATGGAGCCCGCGCTCGGCTTCGACGTCACCCGCGCCTCCGGCCGGTGGCTGGCCTGGCTGATGCGCATGACCGAGTACGTGGCCGGCGTGGTGCTGGCCGTCGACGTCATCGTCGTCTTCATCTCGGTGGTGTTCCGCTACTTCCTTCACGACCCCTTCGACTGGGCGGAGGAGGTGGCGCGCGCGCTCATGATCATCCAGGTGTTCTTCGGCGCGGCCACCGTGCTCGCGCGCAGCCAGCACGTGGGCGTGGACCTGTTCCGCGGCCTCCTGCCGGCGCGCTGGCAGCCGGCGCTGATCCAGTTCGGCAGCTGGATCATCGTGGGCGTGTCGGCGAGCCTCTTCGCCTCGTCGTGCGAGCTCCTGCTCGACTCGTACAACATGACCACGCCGATCGGCATGCCGCAGTGGATCTATGTGTACCCCGTGACCATCGGCAGCCTGTTCATGACGCTGTTCGGCCTGGCCAATGCGATCAACGGGCCGGCGCGCATGGTGTGGTCGACGCTGGGCGTGGGCGTCGCGCTCACGGCCGCGGTCGTCGCATGGAACACGCTCGTGCCGAACCACGGGATTCCTCCATGGGCGCTGCTCACCGCGGGCTTTCTCGGCGGCATGGCGCTGGGCATGCCGATCGCGTTCGTGCTGGCGCTCTCGTCGCTGGTGTTCTTCATGGCCGATCCGTCGCTGCCGATGCTTGTGTATTCGCAGCAGGTGATGGCGGGCACCGACCACTACGTGCTGCTGGCGATTCCGTTCTTCGTGCTCGCGGGGTTGCTGATGGAGGCCAACGGCATGTCGTCGCGGCTCATCGAGCTGCTCTTGCGCATGTTCGGGCGGCTGCGCGGCGGGCTCGGGCTCATCACCATCACGGCGACGGCGTTCTTCTCGGGCGTCTCGGGTTCCAAGCTCGCGGACATCGCGGCGGTGGGCGGCATCATCATGCCGGCCGTGCGCAAGACCAAGCAGGACCCGAACGAGACGGCGGGCCTCCTGGCCTGCACCGCGGTGATGGCCGAGACGATCCCGCCCTGCATCAACATGATCATCATGGGGTTCGTGGCCAACATCTCGATCGCTGGGCTCTTCATGGCGGGGCTGGTGCCCGCGGTGGTGCTGGCGCTGTCGCTGGCCGCGGTCACGATCTACGTGGGCACCAAGATCAACCCCGACGAAGCCTTCGACGTGCGCACGCCGACGTTCCGGCTGCTGGGCGGCGCGTTCGTGGCGCTTCTCATGGTCGCGATGATCGGCAAGGGCGTGACCTCGGGCATCGCGACATCGACCGAGGTGTCGTCGTTCGCGGTGATCTACGCGCTGGTGGTCGGGTGGCTCGCCTTCAGGGAGCTCACGGTGAAGTCGGTGGCGCGCCTGTTCGTGCGCTCGGCGTCGATGGCCGGGGGCATTCTCTTCATCGTGGCGGCGGCGTCGAGCCTGTCGTTCGCGCTCACGATCCAGCAGATTCCGCAGTACCTGTCGGAGTTCATGATCGGCTTTGCGCACTCGTACGGCAGCACGATGTTCGTGATGCTGTCGGTGCTCATCATGATCGTGTTCGGCGCCATCCTGGAGGGCGCGCCCGCGCTCATTATCTTCGGGCCCTTGCTGACGCCGATCGCCTCGCAGCTGGGCGTGAATCCGCTGCACTTCGGCACGGTGATGGTCATTGCCATGGGCTTCGGCCTCTTCGCGCCGCCCGTGGGCCTGGGGCTTTTCGCGACCTGCGCGATCACCGGCACGCAGGTGAAGGACGTGGCCCGGCCGATGATGAAATACCTGGCCGTGTTGTTCGTTACGCTCGTGGTGCTGGTGCTCGTGCCCGCGTTCTCCACGTGGCTGCCGACGCGCATGGGCTTGTGACGACGATGAAAACAGGAAGGATTCCGTGAGCAGAATCACCGATGTGGCCCAGAGGGCCGGGGTGTCGACCAGCACCGTCTCGAACGTGTTGAACGGCCGCAGCGACCGCATGGCCGCCGAGACGCTGGCGCGCGTGGAGGCGGCGATCCGCGAGCTCAAGTACCGGCCCAACACCTCGGCGCGGCAGTTGAAGACGGGGCACACGCCGCTCCTGGGCCTCCTGGTGCCGTCGATGGCCAACCCGATGTACGGCTTCATTGCGCGCGAGGTCGAGACGCTCGCGCAGGAGCGCTACGGCTTTCGCATCATGATCGGCAACACCTACCGCGATGCCGAGAAGGAAAAGCACTTCTTCGAAGACCTGATGGCGCACGGCGTGCGCGGCGTGATCATCATCTCGTCGCTGGTGGACGAGCAGCACGTGGAGGCCGCGGCCGAGCGCGGGCTGGTGGTGGTGAGCTACGACCGGCGCGCAACGTCGGGTATGCCTTCGGTCATCGATCACGTGACCGTCGACAGCTTCGAGTCGTCGCGCATCGCGACGACGCACCTCATCGAGCAAGGGCACCGACGCCTCGCGTTCGTCACGCCCTCGGGCCGCACCATGAGCCGGAACGAGAAGATCAACGGCTTTCTCGCCGCGGCGAAAAGCGCCGGCCTCGAAGCGAGCGCGCAGGTCGTCGAGGGCCTGCCGGTCGACGAGTACGGCGATTCGATGATGAGCGAGCTGGGCCGCATGCAGGCCGGCCTGCTCGCGAAATCGCCCGACCACCCCACGGGCGTGATCGGCGTGAACGACCTGCTGGCCTTCGGCCTCATGGCGGGGTTTCGCGATGCCGGGCTCTCGGTGCCGCGCGATGTGTCGGTCATCGGCATCGACAACGTGTTTCTCTCCACGCTCATGTACCCGGCGATGACCTCGGTGCGCGTGCCGGTGCCCGAGATGGCGCAGGTGATGGTCGAGCGGGTGATGAGCCGGCTGGCCGACGCGTCGCTGCCGACCGAGGAGTTCGTCTTTGCGCCCACGCTGGTGGCGCGCGATTCGGTGGCGCCGCCGCGCGCCTAGTCTTCTTTCCGGAAATTTCCTTCTTCATGACCACGGTTTTCGTCAGCCATCCGCAGGGCAAGCTCGCCCACTATTTCGGCGACCGCGCCAGCGTCGCGCTGCAGGCCATTGCGCAGGTGCGCTTCAACCCGACGGACAACGACCTCTCGTCCGCCGAACTCGCCGAGCTCGCGAAGGGCTGCGACGCGATCGTCTCGTACCGGCAGACGGTGGGCGACGAGGCGCTGTTCGCGGCGCTGCCCGACCTGAAGGCGTTCGTGCGCTGCGCCATCGACATCCGCAACATCGACGTGGCGTCGGCCAGCCGTCATGGCGTGCTGGTGACGCAGGCGAGCGCGGGGTTCATCGCGTCGGTGTCGGAGTGGATCGTGGGCGCGATGATCGACCTGGGCCGGCACATCAGCGCCTCGACCGCGCTGTACCACGCGGGCCGGCCGGTCGTGCCGGCGATGGGGCGCGAGCTGCGCGGCAGCACGCTCGGCGTGATCGGCTACGGGCAGATCAGCCGGTACCTCTGCGACGTGGCGTTGGCGCTGGGGATGCGCATCGTCGTGCACGATCCGCATGCTTCGACAGGGCGCGCCGAACTCGAACAGGTCGCGCTCGATGCGCTGCTCGCGCGGTCCGATTTCGTGGTCTGCCTCGCGCCCGCCAACGAGGCGACGGAAAACATGTTGAACGCCGCCGCCTTCGCCGCGATGCAGCCGCATGCCTTCTTCATCAATGCCTCGCGCGGCAACCTCGTGGACGAAGGCGCGCTCCTGGCCGCGCTGGACGCCGGCACCATCGCCGGCTGCGCGCTCGACGTGGGCCGCGCGCCCGACCAGATGCCGTCGCCGCGCGTGGCCGCGCACCCGCGCGTGATCGCCACGCCGCACATCGGCGGGCTCACGCCGCCGGCCGTGGAGCACCAGGCGATGGAGACGGTCGCGCAGCTGGGCGAGATCTTCCAGGGCCGGGTGCCGAAGGGCGCCGTCAACGCGGCCGAGGCGTGGCGGTGGCAGAAGGCTTTCGGCTGATCGTTCCATTCATCACAACCACACAAAGAGACGCCCCATGGAACCCACCCGCAACACGCGCTACCCCGGCGCCTGCGACTGCCACGTCCACATCTACGAAGACCGATTTCCGCTGATCCCGAACGTGGCCTGGGTGCCCCCGCATTCGCCGGTGTCGGCGTACCGCGCCGAGGTACAGGCGCCGCTGGGCATCGACCGCGCGATCGTCGTGCAGCCGACCGGCTACGGCTTCGACAACAGCTGCACGCTCGATGCGCTCGCGCAGTTCGGCGATGCGGCGCGCGGCATCGCGCTGGTCGCGTCCGAGGTGAGCGATGAAGAGATCGCGCGCCTGCATGCGGGCGGCATGCGCGGGGTGCGCTACATGATGATCGGCGGCGTGCTGAGCTGGGCGTCGCTGGAGCCCATGGCCGCGCGGCTGGCGAATGCCGAGTGGATGGTCAACCTGCAGCTGGACGGGCGCACGATGCCCGAGCACGAAGAGGTGCTCAAGCGCCTGCCGTGCCGGCTGGTGCTCGACCACAACGGCAAGTTCCTGGAGCCGGTCGCGCCGTCGCATCCGTCGTTCCAGTCGCTCTTGCGCGTGCTCGATTCGGGGCGCGTGTGGATCAAGCTTTCCGCGCCCTACGAGACCTCGAAGGTGGGTGCGCCCGGCTACGACGACGTGAGCCTGCTCGCGCGCACGCTGGCCGAGAAGTTTCCGGAGCGGTGCCTGTGGGCGAGCAACTGGCCGCACCCCGGGCGCGACCCGCGGCCGGACGCGGTACCGCTCTACGACCTGCTGTTTTCGTGGGCCGCGAGCGACGACACGCGGCGCCGCATCCTCGTGGACAACCCGGGCGCGCTGTACGGGTTCTAGCCCGGTTGGCTCACGCGGGGGAGGGTAGCCAGCAAGGGTTTCGCGACGGCAGGCGGAACGCCTACCTACGAAAGCTCGGCTTGACACGGTCCTTTGGGGCTTGAATACTGAACTCCCTGGTTCATCGAGGACTCGTCGAGAACCCATCGAGGACCGTGACTCAAACCCTCAAGGAGAACGCTTCATGCAACGGATCATTCCGTGCCTCTGGTTCGACGGCAACGGCGAAGAGGTGCTTGATTTCTACACCGGCATCTTCCCCAACTCCCGCGTGACCGACCGGCTGAATTGGCCCGCCAACGGCCCGGGCCCCAAGGACGGAAGCCTGCTGACCGCGACCTTCGAGCTCGACGGCCAGGCCTTCATGGTGCTCAACGGCGGGCCCGACTACAAGTTCACCCCGGCGTTGTCGCTCTACGTGCCGTGCGAGACGCAGGCCGAGGTCGATCACTACTGGGACAAGCTGCTCGAAGGCGGCGGCAAGCCCGTGAAGTGCGGCTGGCTCACCGACCGCTACGGCGTCTCGTGGCAGGTGGCGCCCCAGGCCATGATCCGCATGTTCCAGGACAAGGACCCCGAGAAGGCCGGCCGCGCGATGCGGGCCATGATGGAGATGACCAAGCTGGACCTGGCCACCGTGCAGAAGGCCTACGAGGGCCGCTGAACCCTCGTCGTGCTCACACCAGCTTGTGGATGGCTTTCTTGCGCCACACGAGCTGGTAGTACGCGGTCTGCAGCAGCAGCATCGCGCCGAAGGTCACGGGGTACGCGATCCAGATGCCATCCAGGCCGATGCGGTGGCTCATGACCCACGCCACCGGCACCTCGACGCCCAGGATGCAGACGATGGAGATCAACGTCGGCACCAGCACCGAGCCGCTCGCGCGCATGACCCCCGACGTGGCCGCGGCCATGCCGAAGATCACCAGGCTCCACAGCATGATGTGCAAGAGCGTCTGCGCGATCTCGATCACCGGTGGGCTGGTGATGAAGAAGCCCATGAGCGGCCGCGAGAAGAGATAACCCAGCAGCACGAGGCTGCCGGTGAGCACGAGGTTCATCAGGAGCGCCGTCTTGGTGATCGCGCCGAGCCGATCGGCGCGACCGGCGCCGATGGCCTGCGCGCCGAGGATCGACGCGGCAATGGCGATCGAGATGGCCGGGAACTGCACGTACGCCACCACCTGGTTCACCGCGCCATAAGCCGCCGTCGCGTTGGAGCCGTAGCTGTTGACCATCGACAGCAGCACCACTTCGGCCAGGGCCACCACGATCATCTGCACGCCCGTGGGCACGCCGATGCGCAGCACGGCTTTGAGCAGTTGCGGCTGGATGCGCAGGTACCGGAAGAACTCCGCATCGGGCGCGAGCGGGCTCTTTTTCTGGCGCAGCCGAAACCCGAGCCACGTGGTCGCCACCACGAAGGACAGCACCGAGGCCCACGCGCCGCTGGCCACGCCCATCTGCGGCAGGCCGCCCCAGCCGCGGATGAGCGCGGGCGTGACCACCAGGCCGATCAGCGTGGAGATCACCAGCGTGAGCAGCGGCGTGACGGTGTCGCCCACGCCGCGCAGCATCGCGGTCGCGAGCAGGAACACGAACACGCCGGGCATCGCGATCAGCATGATGCGGGCGTAGCGCGTGGAGTCGGCCAGCACGTCGGGTGGCGTGCCCAGCGCGGCCAGCATCGGCGTGGTGAAGGCGCCGCCGAACACCGCGATCACCAGGCCCATCAGCACGCCGACGGTGAGCGTGGTGCCCGCGACCGCCTTGGCCTTGGCCGCGTCGCGCGCGCCCCAGGCCTGGCCGATGAGCACCGAGGCGCCCGCGCCCAGGCCGATGATGAAGGCGATGAAGAAGAACATCACGGGAAAGAAGCTCGACACCGCCGCCAGCGCGCCCACGCCGAGCATCTGCCCCACGTAGACGTTGTTGAGCGTGCCCGAGAGCGATTGCAGGATGTTGCTGAGCAGCATCGGCGCGAGGAAGAAGAGAAACACCTTCCACAGCGGCCGCGCCGCGCCGACGGGCGCCACGGGCACCCCCTTCAGGCCGCTCGGGCCGGCGGCGGGAGACGTGGGATTCGCAGAGGCCGAGGGAGTCGTGGGATTCGTGGAAGTCGCGGGGGTAGCGCTCATGCAGGGGTGCTCCAGCCAGCGGCTGACAGTTCTTGAAGATGGGTGCGCAGGTCCGCGGGCCAGGCGTCGATGAGGCCCTCGAAGCGGTTGCGCTCGCCGGCGAAGAGCGCGCGCGTGGCTTCCTCGAAGCCGGGCAGGGCGCCGGCGATTGCGGTCATGAAACGGTAGGTGGATTCGCGCGAGGCGCGCACGGCGTCGCGGTCGGCGTTCACGCGGCTGGCTTCCTGCACCAGGCGCCGCAGCGCCACCGAGGCGCCGCCGGGCTGGCGGTTGAGCCAGTCCCAGTGGCGCGGCAAGAGCGTGACTTCGCGCGCGACCACGCCCAGCTTGGGGCGGCCCACGCCGCGCGGTGCGTCGTCATGGGCTTCGGCGCTGGCCGCGTGCGGCACGACGCCGGCCTGGTTGTGCACGTCGAAGTCGAGCGACTCGCCGGTCTGCGCGTCGAAGATGAGGTAGGGCGCCTCGTCCTTGCGTTCGCGCAGTTGCGCGAGCACGTCGGCGGTGCTGCCCTGCGCGATGCGCTTGAAGCCGGCGAAAACAATGAGGTGGATGGGTTGCGTGTCGGATGGCATGTCGAATGGCTTGTTCTTTCTTCCGGTCCGTTCGAGGCGAGGTGCGTCACAAGGTGCGCAACGAGGTGCGTAATCTACCCGCTGAACGGCTCAGGCGTTCGGTGTGTCGCCCAGGCACAGCGCAAGGAGCGCGGCATGGATCTGCGGCAGGCTTTCGGGGGCCAGCGGTTCGACTGCATCGGCGCAGATCGCCTCGGCGGTCGTGACCGCAGCTTGCATCAATTTGCGGCCGCCCGGGCGGATGGCTGCAAGGCGGTGGTCGTGGTGGTTGTCTTCGTTCGCGCTGGTCGTGCGTTCGGCCAGTCCTGTTTTCTCGAGCAGGACCATTTTGCGAAGCAGCGCCGACATCGGCAACCCCAAGGTGCGCGAAAGCTCGGCCATCGGCATGCGGCCGCCTTCGGCGCGCAGCAGCAGATGGAGCAGCGTGAAGTCTTCGTAGTCCAGCCCGTGGAAGGCGCCCAGGTTGTCGCGGAGCTTCAGGTTCAGGCAGGCGTGGGCGCGGCCGATCGTGAGGCAAAAATCCAGTGCATCGGCGCTCATGGCGTGTTGTAGCCCTGGTCGCCGGTGCACTGGAGTTCTTCCCGCCAGAGTTCGAGCAGCTTCTCGAGTTCGGCGGCGCGGTCGAAGGCCGGATCGTCGCGCTCCTTCACGCGGTCGATCACCTCGAAGCTGAAATGCGCGGCGCCATGCGCCACCCAGTCGCGCACCAGCGCCTTGTTGCGGTGCGAGCGCAGGCCGAGCTCGAAGCGGGCCCGGTTCATCGCGCCCTCCACGTCGAGGCTGCCGGACACATAGACGCGGCCGTTCAGCAGGTTGCGGATGACGAAGACGCCCGCGGGGAGCACCGTTTCCTTGTATTTCCTGACGAGGGCGCGCCGCGTCTCTTGAGGCATGTTCATGCCGTCTATATTACCCGGGTGAAATAGAAAAGGCAATAAGACCCGGGTAAAACTGGCAGATCAGCCTTCCCGCAACCGCCGCCATCCGCGATAGATGCCGCGGTTGAACACCCGCACCACGCGCCACGGCCGGCTCTGGCGAACGAGGTCCAGCACCCGGTCCTTCCAGGCTTTCCAGCGCGGATACCAGCGGGCGAACCAGGGAATGCGCATCAGCGGGCCTTCGACCAGCTGGAAGATCCGCGCCACGACCGCCGTGCCGGCCAGCTTGGCCAGCACCAGCACCGTCACGCCGCTGGCGGCATGGCCGTTGCTGAAGAGAAAGAGCGCCAGCACCTTGACCGGCAAAAGCAGCACCACCGGCACGAAGAACGCCAGCAGCGCGCCCCACGGCGGCAGGCGGCGCAGCCGCTCTTCCAGGCGCGCCCAGAAGGGCAGGCGCGACAGCCGCCCGACGAGCGCCGCCAGCGGCTCCCAGCCCCACTCCTCGAAGAGCAGGAAGGGAACGATGAGCACCGTGGCCACTGCACGGAACACGGTGCGCAGGACGCGCAAGACGCGCGGAACGCGCGGAACACCCGAGGGGGAGGTCATGCGCGAAGGGTACGGCATCGCGCGGCCGGGTGGTCCGGCCGCGTTTGCCGGCGGGGCGCCGTTACTTGCGGACCGGCCGGAAGAACAGGTACTCGCCGCGGCCCAGCTCCGGCGTGACTTCGTAGCCCGCGCACAGCTCGTTGGCGCACGGGATCTCGACGACGCGCGGCCAGATGGTCGCGGAGGTCGGATAGCCGGGCATGTACTGCGGCACGTGCCACACGCCCAGGTCGCCGACCGGCTCGGCGGTGTCCTTGCCGATGCCGTTCTGCTGGCCGCTGCCGAAGGTCATCCGTTCGACGCGCAGGTTGGGAACGGCAGGGCCCGCGGAGGCCGTGGCCGCACAACAAGCCGCCGCGATCCAGAGGAATACGGTCCTGGTCATCATGGGCTCCGCGCGGTCATTGCGAAACGGCGATCGCCGAGAGCTCGCCGATGGGCTCGCCGGCCATCACGCTGCGCAGTTCGACCGGCATCGTCACCACCGCGACTGCATGCTGCTCTTCCTGCAGCAAGGGCTGCACCGGCGCGGCCGCCTGCGGCGCGGGTGCCGATTCGGCGACGGGCGCCTGGGGCAACGGCAGCGGGGCGGGCACGGGCGAGGCCGTGGACGAGGACGTGGGCGGCGGCATCGACGCCACCGGCGGCGCAATGACCACCGCCTGCGGCGGCTGCATCGGCTGCACCGACACGGCGATGGGTTGCGCAGGCGGCATGGTTTGCACGGGCTGCGTGGCCTGCACGGGTTGCATGGCCGCGATCGGCCGCCCCGTCACCTGCGCCGCGGCGTTGGCCGGCGACGCATACGGACCGAACGCACTCACGCGCTCCTCGGCGGTCATGGACTGCGGGCACTTCGTGCCGGTCATCTCCATCGCGGCCATCGCGGCCGCATCCATGCAGTCCATCGCGAGCGAGGCGGCCTTCATGCCCTTGTTCCAGAGCTCGCGGCTCATCTTCAGGCGCTTGCAGTGCTCGTCCGTCCAGGTGGTGCCGAAGCTGATGCCTACGCCGGGGCCGTTCGCGCTGGCGCTGGTGCTGCCCATGCAGGTGTCGTTGCTGGTGGTCAGGTTGGGCCCGCTCACCGACGGCACGTTCTTGATCGTGTAGCTGCCCTGGTAGTCCAGGGTGCTGGTCGTGGCGCCGGTGTTGTTGATGTTCTGGTTGCTGCTCAACGTCGAGCGGGTGGTGGTGTCCGCCGGCGTATTGGTGTTGAAGTTCACGGCCTGGGTGTTGCCCTGCGCCGATGTGGTGGCTGAACTCGATGACTGGTTGTTGGCCCCGCCCGCCGTGGTCTGCGCGAAGGCGCCGGCGGACAAGCCCATCAAGGTCAGGACAATCAGTTTTTTCATGTTCTCACTCCTTTGAAAGCCGGGGAGGGGGCATGCCCCTCCCCATTTCTGGTCCAACAACCGTGATGTGGCCCGTTCAGGGAGCCGATGCGGTTGCGCCAGCGCCCGCGAGGCCGCCGGTGCCGCCACCGTTGCTGACGCCGCCCGCGTTGCCGAAGGCGAAGTTGCTCACGCCGAAGGAGCCGCCGGTCGAGCCCGCCGTGGCCGACGTGGTGGTGCCGTTGACGAAGCCGTTGATGGCGCCCGACGAGGCGTTGTAGCCGGACGTGGTGCCCGAGGTGCGCGTCACCACGGCCAGGCCGCCGCCAGGGCCGGCTGCGGTGGCAGCCGTGTTGTTGGTGGTGGAAGCCGCACCGCCGGTTGCGCTGCCGCTCACCTGGTTGGGGCCGCCCGCGCTGTAGTTGGCGGTGCCGGCCGAGGTCGAGTTGGCCGAGGCGTTGGCGCCGCCCAGGGCCACGCCGTTGCCGGTCGTCGCGGCCACGCTGGTCACGCGCCCTTGGGTGGTTGCGGAGCCGCTGGCGGTGGCGCCGCCAACGCGCAGGCCCGGAATGCTGACCGCGCCGCCGGCTGCATTGGCGGTGGCCGACGAGCTCGAATTGGCCGCGTTGTAGCTCAGTGCACTGCCCGTGCCCGAGCTGGCTGCCACCGACCCGGCCGAGCTGGAAGAGCCCGTGGTCGTGCTGGTGACGGCCAGGGCCGTGGTGCTGGTCGCCGAGGCCACGCCTGCAAGCAGGACCACGGCTGCCGTGATGAGAGTCTTCTTCATGATGATGCTTCCTCGAATGGTGTTGAAACGAACCCGATCGCCGGCGAATCCGGCCTATCAGCCAACGGTCAGCGAGCGCGGATTGAATGTTTCCGATGCGACCGGGATGCAGTTTCTGCGTGGGTGAGGAAACCCAAAATGCCCAGTGGTGGGTAGTGCAAGGCTATGGCGAAAGCAATGGAAGCGGCCGTTTCGGGCACCCGGCCAAAGGCCCTGTTCCGCGTGGTGACGCTTGCAATATCTACTTCTTTAGTTCACATTCATCCCTGACTGCAACAAGAAGAAACCGAAGTAATCAAAAAAGCTCAAAAACAAAATTTGAGTAGAAATGAATTAACTTTTGCTCACGAACTAGCGGATAGTTTTTGTCACCAGGGGATAGAAATGGAAAACGAACTTGACATTTCATTGACGGACATGGGCGGCGGTGCTAGGAAATTTTCCAACCCCGGCCAGTTCGGCGGGCTGCTCGCACCCTCCGCCGACACGCTCCCCTGGCCCGACTATCTGACCGGCCAACAGACCAAGCCGGTGCGCGTCGTCCTGGTGGACGACGACCCCTTCGTGAGACGCGTCATCGCGCAGGAATTGCTGGGCGACCTGCGCATCCAGCTAGAAGGCCAGGCCGGGAGCCTGCGCGAAGGGCGGCGCCTCCTGATGCAGCATGAATTCGACGTGCTCATGGTCGACATCCGCCTCGGAGACGGCAGCGGTTTCGAGCTGATCGAGGAGGCCAAGAAGCACCGCAGCGCGGCCGAGATCATCGTCATCTCCGCCATCGAGGACGAACCCCAGGTGCTGCATGCCTTCGAGCTCGGCGCCTCGGGTTTCCTGGTGAAGAACGCGTGGTTCCAGAGCTATGCGCAGGCCGTGCTGCAGGTGGTCAACGGGGGCGCGGCCATCACCCCGCGTCTGGCCCGGCGCCTGCTCGTGCACCTGGACCACCAGCGCACCAACCCGAGCCCGGTCCGCCCGCCCGAGACCAAGGCGGCGCTCTCCGTACGGGAGCGCGAAGTGTTGCGACTTGTAGCCACAGGGTATGTGACCGAAGAGATCGCATTGCAGCTCACCATCAGCGCGCAAACCGTCAATGCGCACGTGAAGAACATCTACCGCAAGCTCCACGCGCACACCCGCGCGCAGGCCGTGAGCTTCGCCTCGCACCGCGGGCTGCTCTGACGCCGATGCAACGGCCTGTGACCGGCGCGTCCGCCCATGCTGTCCTCGGTGCTTCAACTGCCCCACCACCTGCAAGACCAGGGGGTGTGGCTTTCCATCGCCGCCTCGTACGGCGACGTTCCGCCGGCGTTCTGGGCGCTGCAGGGGCTGTGCATCGCGGCGGCGGGCATGGCCGGGGGCATCGGCTACCTGCTGCGCCAATGGTTCGTTCGCGAGCGGCATGGGCATGCGGTTCAGGGCGGGCAGGGCGTTCAGGGCATTCAGACGGGTCAGGCCGCGCAAGCGGTGCAGGCCGAGCGGCGCCGCATCGCGAGCGACCTGCACGACGGCGTCGGCTCCCGGCTGGTGGCGCTGCTCGCGAGCAATGACCCGCGCTCGGCCGCGCCGAGCGAACTCTCGATGGCGCTGCAGGCCTGCCTGCTCGAGCTGCAGATGACCGTCGATTCCCTCGACGACCAGGCCTCGGCCACCATCGCCGAACGGCTGGCGCACCTGCGCTACCGGCTTCAGCCCGCTTTCGACCGGCTGGGCATCGGCCTTGCCTGGAACGTGCGCGACGTGCCGCTCGCGCACGCCATGCCCGCCGAATCGGCGCTGCAGATCTGCCGGATCGCCCAGGAAGCCTTGTCCAATGTGCTGCGCCATTCGCACGCCGGCAGCGTCGAGGTCCGCTTCGGCCCGCTCGAACGCTCGCGCGGGCTGCTGCTCGAAGTGCGCGACGACGGCCGCGGCCTCGGCGCACCGGCGCGCATGCCGGTCGAGAGGCTGGGCAAGGGCCTGCGCAGCATGCGCGCGCGGGCCGATGCGCTGCATGGCGACCTGGCCGTCATGGACGCCGTGCCGCACGGGCTGTGCGTGCGCCTGGTGCTCGGCGACGAGGCGCTGGCGCCGGTCCTGCGCGATCCGTTGCCCGCGGCTGCCAGCAGCCTGTAACAGGCCCGCGGCACCGGCCGCCGGAACCCGCCCGCGCCTATGGCAAACTTCCGCGCTTTGCCAGGGATGCGCTCAAGACATGCAGAAAATCATTCGCCAGCTCGCCACTGAAATCAAGGTCGGCGAGCACCAGGTGAAGGCCGCCGTCGAACTGCTCGACGAAGGTGCCACGGTTCCATTCATCGCCCGCTACCGCAAGGAAGTGACCGGCGGCCTGGACGACATCCAGCTGCGCGAACTCGAAGCGCGTCTTTCCTACCTGCGCGAACTCGAGGACCGCCGCGTGGCGGTGCTCAAGGCCATCGACGAGCAGGGCAAGCTCACTCCCCAGCTGCGCGCCGCGATCGAATTCGCGCCCACCAAGCAGGAGCTGGAAGACCTGTACCTGCCGTTCAAGCAGAAGCGCCGCACCAAGGGCCAGATCGCCCGCGAATTCGGCATCGAGCCGCTGGCCGACAAGCTCCTGGCCGACCCCACGCTCGACCCGGCCGTCGAAGCCAAGGCCTTCCTGCAGCCGGCCACCACGCTGGACGACGGCAAGCCGGGCCCCGATTTCTCCACCGTGCCGCTGGTGCTGGATGGCGTGCGCGACATCCTTTCCGAGCGCTGGGCCGAAGACGCGGCGCTCGTGCAGGGCCTGCGCGAATGGCTCTGGGCCGAGGGCCTGCTCAAATCCAGCCTCATGGCCGGCAAGGACGAGAACAACGCCGACATCGCCAAGTTCCGCGACTACTTCGAATACGACGAGCCCATCGGCCGCGTGCCCTCGCACCGCGCGCTGGCCGTGTTCCGCGGCCGCGCGCTCGACATCCTCGATGCCAAGCTGGTGCTGCCCGTGGAGCCCGAGCCGGGCAAGCCCAGCATCGCCGAAGGCAAGATCGCGCTGCACCTGGGCTGGAGCCATGCGGGCCGCCCATCAGACGACCTGCTGCGCAAGTGCGTGGCCTGGACCTGGCGCGTGAAGCTGGCGCTCTCGACCGAGCGCGACCTCTTCACCCGCCTGCGCGAAGACGCCGAGAAGGTCGCGATCAAGGTCTTCGCCGACAACCTGCGCGACCTGCTGCTGGCCGCACCCGCCGGCCCGCGCGTCGTGATGGGCCTGGACCCCGGCATCCGCACCGGCGTGAAGGTGGCCGTGGTCGATTCGACCGGCAAGCTGGTCGAGACCGCCACCGTGTTCCCGCACGAGCCGCGCAAGGACTGGGAAGGCTCGCTGCACACCCTGGGCAAGCTGTGCGCCAAGCACGGCGTGAACCTCATCGCCATCGGCAACGGCACCGCCAGCCGCGAGACCGACAAGCTGGCCGCCGACCTCATCAAGCTCTTGGCCAAGATGGCCGAGCAGGCCGGCGCACCTGAAATGACGGTCGAGAAGGTCGTGGTCAGCGAGGCCGGCGCCTCGGTCTATTCCGCGAGCGAATTCGCCTCGCAGGAAATGCCCGACGTGGACGTGAGCCTGCGCGGCGCCGCCTCCATCGCGCGGCGCCTGCAAGACCCGCTGGCCGAACTCGTGAAGATCGATCCCAAGAGCATCGGCGTGGGCCAGTACCAGCACGACGTGAACCAGAGCGAGCTCGCCCGCACCCTGCAGGCCGTGGTCGAAGACTGCGTGAACTCGGTGGGCGTGGACCTGAACACCGCGAGCGTGCCGCTCCTGAGCCGCGTCTCGGGCCTCTCGGGCAGCGTCGCCAAGGCCGTGGTGCGCTGGCGCGAATCGAACGGCGCGTTCTCCACGCGAAAGCAGTTGCTCGACGTGACCGGCTTCGGCCCCAAGGCCTTCGAGCAGAGCGCCGGGTTCCTGCGCATCCGCGGCGGCGCCGATCCGCTGGACATCACCGGCGTGCACCCGGAAACCTATCCGCTGGTCGAGCAGATCATCGTGAAGACCGGCAAGCCGATCGCCGAGCTCATGGGCCGCGCCGAAATGCTCAAGACCCTGAAGCCCGAGCTCTTCGCCAACGAGAAGTTCGGCGTCATCACGGTGAAAGACATCCTCGGCGAACTCGAGAAGCCCGGCCGCGACCCGCGCCCCGACTTCAAGGTGGCGCGCTTCAACGACGGCGTGGACGACATCAAGGACCTGGTCGAGGGCATGATCCTGGAAGGCACCGTGAGCAACGTGGCCCAGTTCGGCGCCTTCGTCGACCTGGGCGTGCACCAGGACGGCCTGGTGCACGTGAGCCAGCTGAGCCACAAGTTCGTGAACGACGCGCGCGAGGTCGTGAAGACCGGCGACATCGTCAAGGTCAAGGTGATGGAAGTGGACGTGGCGCGCAAGCGCATCGGCCTGTCGATGAAGCTCGATGCGGCGCCCGCGCGCCGCGACGGCCCGCGCGACAACCGCTTCGAAGGCGCCGGACGCGGCAACCAGCAGCAGCCGCGCCGCGACAACGCGCCGCAGCCGGCGGGGCAGATGGCGAATGCGTTTGCGAAGCTGCAGGGGTTGCGCAAGTAGTCTCGAAGGAACGCCATGAATCGCAAGCCAGCATCAATCACCAAGGACTGCGCCGTCGTCGAGCCTCTGAATGACGGATCGAAAATTGGCGCTGCGCCGAGTGGCGATGCGCTCGCGGCGGTCAATCTGTCGTTGAAGCAATTGCTGCTTTCCGCGCCTGCAAGTGCCGACGTTCCGGCTTTGCCGAGAGGCGCGGCGCGCAGACGGAGTGTTGCGCCGGTTCATTGAGAGAAGTCTGTGGACCGTCGTCAGTCATGAATGTTTTTCGCGAGCACGGCACTGCATGAAAGCCCTGCGCATCTACGCCGGTCCCGCGGCCCGCAAGCACATCGAGCAGCACGGCCTGCGCCCGCAGGACGTGCGCACCGTTCCCGGCGCGGCGGGCGGGCCGAAGGGGCTGATCCTGGGGCCGCTCGATCGCTTCATCTTCGGCCGCTGGCTCACGCAGTCGAGCCAGCAAGTGCACCTGGTGGGCGCATCGATCGGCGCGTGGCGGCTCTCGACGGCGTGCCTCTCGGACCCGGAGGCCGCCTTCCAGCGCTTCGAGCACGACTACGTGCGCCAGCAGTTCGAAGTGCCGCCGGGCCAGAAGCGCCTGAGCCCGCACCAGCTGAGCGAGCGCTTCGCCGAAAGCCTGGTCGACTTCTACGGCGGGCGCATCGGCGAGGTGCTGAACCACCCGCGCTACCGCCTGCACGTGGTGACCTCGCGCGGCCGCCACATCCTCGGGCGCGAGGGCAGGGCGCGCACGCCGTTCGGCTATCTCGGCGCCTTCGCGTCGAACAGCGTCTACCGCAAGAGCCTGGGCGCGTGGCTGGAGCGCTGCGTGTTCTCCACGCCGGGCGCGGCGCTACCCTTCGGCACGCAGGACTTCCGCACGCGCCAGCACGCGCTGAGCGAAGCCAACTTCAACATGGTGCTGCAGGCCTCGTGCTCGATCCCGTTCCTGCTCGCCGCGGTGCACGACATTCCGGGCGCGCCGCGCGGCGCCTACTGGGACGGCGGCATCACCGACTACCACCTGCACCTGGACTACCGGACTGCCCATGACGCGGCCGACGACGGCATCGTGCTGTACCCGCACTTCCAGCGCGCGGTGGTGCCGGGGTGGCTCGACAAGGGGCTGCGCTGGCGCCACAAGGCCACGGGGTTTCTCGACCGCATGGTGGTGCTCGCGCCCGACCCGGAATGGGTGAAGTCGCTGCCCAACGGCAAGCTGCCCGACCGCAAGGACTTCATCCATTTCCAGAACGACGCGCAGGCGCGCATCACGGCCTGGGGCAAGGCGACGCGCGAGGCGCAGCGGCTGTCGGACGAGTTCGAAGGGTGGCTCGCGAACGGGCGCGCGCCCGACGTTCTGCCGCTCTGAGCCCGGCGAGGGCGCTTGCCGCCGGGGCAAACCCTGACGGGCATCGCAGGTGGCGCTTCGAGAATGGCCCGGTCCATTCAGAAGCAACAAGAGACAAGCCACATGACCCATCCCCAGCCTCTCACGCTGACACGCCGCCGATTCACGCTCGCCGCCGCCGCCTCCAGCCTCGCCGTTCCCTCGTTCGCGCAGACCGCGTGGCCGAGCAAGCCGATCCGCATCGTCGTGCCCTACACGCCCGGCGGCTTCACCGACCAGATGGCGCGGCTCGTGCAGATCGGCCTGCAGACGCGCCTGGGCCAGCCGGTGCTCATCGACAACAAGCCCGGCGCCAACAGCCTGATCGGCGTGGACGCGATCGCCAAGGCGCCGGCCGACGGCAGCACTTTCGGCGTCGTCATCGCGGCGTACGCGGCCAACACCACGCTGTACCCCAAGCTCCCGTACGACCCGCAGAAGGACTTGACGGGCGTCTCGCTCATGGGCGTCTCGCCGCTGCTGGCCGCGGTGAACATCAACGCGCCGTTCAAGACCGCGCGCGAGCTCATCGACTACGCGCGCGCCAACCCCGGCAAGGTGAGCTTCGGCTCCTCGGGCAACGGCTCGGCCGCGCACCTGACGACCGAGTTGTGGAAGTCGCTCACGCAGACGTACATGATCCACATCCCGTACCGCGGCGCCGTGCCCGCGCTCACGGACCTCATGGGCGGGCAAATCCAGCTGTTCTTCGACGCGCCGACCGGCCTCATCAACCAGGCCAAGGCTGGCAAGGTGCGGCTGATCGGCGTGGCGGGCGACAAGCGCCTGGCGGCCGCGCCCGATGTGCCCACCTTCATCGAGCAGGGCTTCGCGGGTTTCACCGGCAGCACCTGGGCCGGCATGCTGGCGCCGGCGGGCACGCCGCGCGATGTGGTCAAGCGCATGTCCGACGAGGTGGCGCGGATCATCAAGAGCGACGAGACGCGCGCCAAGCTCGACGCGATGGGCACGATTCCGGCCGGCAGCACGCCCGAGGAGTTCGATGCGTTCATCACGGCCGAGACGGCCAAGTGGGGCAAGGTCATCCGCACGGCGGGGGTGAAAGCGGAGTGACGGCGAAATAGGGCGCCCGCGCATGCACTGAAGGTCATTCGATTGGCGCCGCAGGGATAGTGCGGCCCGTCGCCAGGCGATTGAGAATTTCCACGGCCTCGCAGAAGGCGCGGCGCCATCCATACGCATGGATGGCGCCCGTGAATATTCAATTCAATTCAATCAATTGGAGACAAATCTTGACCAAGACAGAAAATAACGGGTCTTCGGGCGCTCGGCCGTCGCCGCGGTTGCCTAAATCATTTTTCGTGGCAATCGCATTGGGATGCATATTCTCCGTGGCGCATGCGGCCAATGATATTTCCGCCACCCTCGTGCGCACATGCTCCAATCAATTAAATGGTTCGGCATATGCCGACGCCGTATTGAATGATTTCCGGAACACCCGATTTCCTTCACCCAAGACCGGCGGATTCAAGATCACATCGGTCGAGCAGGTCTGGCTTGCATTTCCTGCCTATTGTTTGATCAAGGGAACCATCCAGCCCACATCTCCCGGCGGAATAGATCCTGCCGTCAAGGCACCTGATTACAGAATTCCAGATATCAATTACCAGGTCTATATCCCGGCGCAATGGAATGGTAAATTCATCCAGCTCGGCGGCGGCGGATTTGCCTGGGATACCGACGTCGTTGCAGCCGGCAAGCAAAGCAACCAGCAATTCTCGCCGTCGTGGCAGGGACCGGCGCTGTCGAATTACGCAGTCGTTCTGGGCGACGCGGGTGCCGGTGCATCGTCGAAGGCATTCGATCCGGCCTTCGTGCAGCCGGGCAGGCAACTGAGCGATGTGCCCAAGCAGGAGGCGGTCAAGAATTTCGGACAGGACTCGATCAAGAAAACGCTCGACGTCGGCCTGTACCTCTCGCGAAAACTCACAGGCGCCGCGCCCACCGACACCTATTTCGTCGGAATTTCCACCGGCGGCCGGCAGGCATTGAAAGCCGTGGCGAATTGGCCCGATGCGTATGACGGCGTTATTGCAGGCGCGCCGCCGGTCGATGAAACCAATCTGCTGAAAACGCTGGAAGTCCCGGCGGTGGTCAATGATTGGGTGGTCAATTGGAACAGCAGCGCCGCCATACTGACCAGCCTTTTTGGCCAGGACGTGTCGGATCAAACGCTCAGCGATGCGCTGGGCTCGACATCCCGGCGTCTGGCGGATGTTGCCGTTCAATCCGGTGCGAACTACGATGGCTATGGCAGATTGCTGGATGCGTTGGCGCCCGTGTGGAACGTCAAGCCGCATGATCTTGCCAATTTTTTCGATGCTGCGGCAAATCAGAAGAGAGCAGGCAAAAAAGGCAAGAAGATCATTATTTACCAGGGGACTTCCGATTTCCTGGTGCCTTGCAGCCAGGCAGGCGAATTCGTTAGGGAATTGGCCCAAAAAGAAACGGCGAGCGATATCAAGAATTCCGTTCGCACCTATTTCATCGAAGATTACAGCCACGGCTTCTACAACACCAATTCACTGCTCAAGCGAATCGGATTGAGCGCCATGCAATTGAATTGGAACGCGGTGTCGGACCTCGACAAATGGGTCCACGACGACAACGCCGTCGCCAGCACGCCATCGCTTGTCAGGAATGCCTCCGGTGAAATTCCCGCGGCCTCGGCGCTGGGCGCGTGGAGGTGCTCGGCGCCCCAATGACCGGGCGACCGGCCCTCAAGCCGCCAGCACCAGCACCTTGAACTGGCTCGGCACGATCCGCATCCCGACGATGTTGCAGCGGTTCTGCACCGACAGGCTGGTCATGCGCGTGCACGGCGTGCCCTTGAGCAGCACAGTGAACGCGCCGGTGATGTGCCGCGAGGGCCCCATCACCGTCTGCGACACCACGCCCATCAGCACGCCGGCGTTGTCACCGTTGGTGATCGGCGTGGTGGTGGCCATGTTGTGCGCGGGCGTGCCGCCGTAGAGGATGTTCCAGGCGTTGGGAATGGCCGTGGGCCCGAGCGCGAAGTTGGGGTAGGGGATGGGCAGCGCCGGGGGCGTCTTGCAGACGTCCGGGAAGGCGAGGTCCACGCCCATCATCTGTGCATTGGCGAACATGGCAACGGGTCCTTGAATCGGTGGGGGTCAACGGGCCTCAGCCCATGTGGATCTGTTCGGCATCGACCTTGACCAGCGCCTTGCTGGTGACAAGCGTGTTCTTGGCGTGCAGGCGCAGCGTCTCTTTGGCCTGCATGTCGATCTGCCCGGCGCGCACCTGCTCGACTTCTTCAGTGAGGCGAAAGCTCGAGCGCGTGAGCACGCTCAGGCGGTCGAGCACCGTCTCCAGCGTGCGGCCCACGAAGCGCGCGACCAGCGTGGTCACGCGCACCTCGGCGCCGCGGTAGTCCATGTCGGCGATGTCCAGCTGCGCCTTCTGCGCCTGCATGCGCAGCTCGGGCGCATCGAGCGCGATGCGGCCCTGGCGCGAACGGATGGTGAGGTCGCCGTCGGTGACGATGTGCGCCTGGCTCGCGTCCGCCTGCGTGATGACCGCGATCAGGTAGACGTGGTCGCGGTGCGGCCCGGCCACCAGCACGGTGTCGCCGGCGGCGGGTTGCAGCAGGCAGCTCGCGGCGCGGGGGCACTGCCAGGGGGCGCCGCCGTCCTGCGGCGCGACGAGAAAGGCGCCGTCCGCGAGCGGCTGCACGACGGTGCCGAGGGCGCTGCCAGTCCATGGGGAGACGGCGGTCGCGGCGGAGGAGGGCAGGGGCTTGCGCAGGAGCGCCTGCATGTCGCCTTCGGGGGCGTGCGCGGGCATGTCCGGCACGAGGTGCGGCGCTTCTATGGATTCGCGGATGGCGCGATGGGTCATGAAAGGTCCTTGCGGTCTGGCGGCAACGGGCGGCCCAGCGGGTCGCGGCCCGCGCGCCGGGGGCGGCGCTCGCGCATCGCCGAGAAGCGCTCGGCCTCGAACAGCGCGGGGTCGCTGTCGAGCACGCCGAGGCGGTCGCTCCAGCGCGTGCCGGCTTCGATCGCGCGGTGCAGCTGCGTGCGCTGGAAGGTCGCGCCGCGCATGTCGGCATCGCTCAGGTCGGCGTACGAGAAATCCGCGTAGACCAGCTGGCTGCGCGCGAACGAAGCGCGGTTGCAGCGCGCGCGGTGGAACACGCATTGCACGAGCTGCGCGTCGGACAGGTCCGCATCGGTAAGCGTCGCGTCGACCCAGATGCTTTGCGCGAACTGCCCGCCGCGGCAGTCGGCACCGCGCAGGTCCGCTTCGGGAAACAGGCACTGCGGCGCATGCACACCCGTGAGCACGGCGCGCTCCAGCTTCGCGCCCTTGAAGTTGCACTGCGTGAGGCGCGCGCGGTCGAAATTGCAGCCCGTGAGATCGGCATCGATGAACTGGCAGAGGTGGAACTGCTGCCCCGAGAAATCCTGCCCCGCCAGATCGGCCTCGCTGAAGATCACGTTGTGAAAGCGCGCGCCCTTGAAGCGCGCGCCGCGCAGCCCGGCGCGGTAATAGACGGTGGTGTCGAGCCGCACATCGTCGAAGCGCGCCCCGTCCAGCGCCGATTCGCCGAACACCGTCTTGGTGAGGTCGGCGCGATCGAAGCGCGCCGCATCGAGCGTGCTCTTGTGAAAGGCCGCGAGGTCGAGCCGGGCCTCTGCGAAATCGGCGTGCTTCA
Source organism: Variovorax sp. AC194 (assembly GCF_979257995.1). Classification (NCBI taxonomy): domain Bacteria; kingdom Pseudomonadati; phylum Pseudomonadota; class Betaproteobacteria; order Burkholderiales; family Comamonadaceae; genus Variovorax; species Variovorax sp. AC194. The sequence goes on from NZ_OZ409823.1 coordinate 3,642,207, forward strand.
GGGCCGATTCGCTGAAGGCCGCGCGCGTCATCGTCGCGCCCCGCAGGCTCACCTGCTGCAGGCCGCATTTGTGAAACGCTGTGCGCTGCAGGTCGGCGGCATCGAGCCTCGCGCCGTCGAAGCGGCAGGTGTCGAACATCGATTCGGTCAGTTGCGCGCCTTCGAGGCTCGCCTGCGAGAAATCGCATTCGCCGAAGCTGCCGCCGCGCAGGTCGAGGTGGTCCAGCTGCATGCCCTTGAAATCCTGGCCCTTGATGAACTCGCCGCCGCGAACCTTCTGCGCCAACGCCTCCGGCGTCATCGCGCCGGTTCCGCCGCGCGCCGCGGGACGGTCTTGGCCTGCTCGATGTAGGCGCCGCGGGTTTCGGTGACGGTGTCGATCAGCGCCTGCGACACGTCGGCGCGAAAGAGGTTGGCGTCGCGCAGGTCGACGCCCACGAACGTTGCTTTCTGGAGGCTTGCGTTCATGAGGTTGGCACCGCGCAGCGATGCATGGGTGAGGTCCGCGCGGATGAAAAGGCTGTCGGGCGCGTCGATGAGGCCGAGGTCCGCGCCCAAGAGGCTGCAGCCCGAGAAGTCGCAGGTGTCGAGCGTGGCGCGGGCGAGAAGCGCGCCGTCGAGCACCATGTCGCGCAGGCTGCACTGGACGAGCGTCGCGTCTTCGAAGTCGATGGTGCGCAGGCTGCTGGTGCCGACGAAGCAGGTGGTCTTGAGCGTGGCCGCGGTGAACGAGATGCCGTGGTCGCCGACCGTGTGGACCCAGGCGCAGGCCTCGAGATTCGCCTCGGAAAAATCCAGCCGCTCGACCACGCAGGAGATGAGCCCGAACTTGTGCAGCGTCGCCGCGCGAAAGCTGCAATCCACGAGGCGGCTCTTTTCGAGCAGCGTCACGTAGTCGAAGTGCGCGCGGTCGAAGCGGCAGTTCTGGAAATGCATGCCCAGGAGGTTCAGATGCGCGAGGCGCGCCTCCGAAAAATCGCAGTCGTCGAAGCGGGTCTTCTCGATCGTCGTTTCATCGAACTGCGCGCGCGCGAACGAGGTGCGGGCGCAATGCGCGAGGCTCAGGTTGGCGCTGCGCAGCACGCAGCCCGCGAGCGATGCGCCCGCGAGCCGCGCGCGGACCAACACGGCTTCGGTGGCATCGGCATCGTCCAGCTGCGCGCCCGAGAGGTCTGCGCTTTCGAGCAGCGTGCGGTGCAGGCGGGCGCCGCGCAGGTCCATGCGCGAGAGGTCGGCGCCGGTCAGGTCCAGGCCCGAGAGGTCGCGCGTGGTGGCCATGAGCGCCTGCACGCGCGCGCGGGCTTCGCCGGTGCGTTCGGTGGTCATCGCATCGGCCGCGGACTGGTGCTGCGCGCCGAGCCGGTACATGTCGATGAGGCCGCGCTGGCCGCTTTCCGCGGTCTTGCGCAGGTCCGCCTCTTGCGCCGGCGACAGGGGCGCGGTGCGCGTGGCCGGGGCGATGCCCAGCATGCCCTGCATCACGCCACGCGCATCGAAGCTGGGCGGGCCCTTGACCTGGCTGCCGTTCGCATCGGCCACGAGCGCGCGGCTGTCGAAGCCCACCTTGCGCGACTCCACCGCATTGGCCTCGGCCATCTGCGCGAGCTCGCGGCGCGCGGCGTCGAGCTTTTGCTGCTGCTCGCGCTCGTAGACCTTGGTGCGCTCGATGAACCCGGGCAGCTCGCCGAGCGTGGGCATCTTCGTGAAGGGCGCGGGCAGCGCCTGCGTCTTGAAGTGGCGCGGCTTGTGGCCGGCGTCCAGGCCCTGCTGCGTGAGGTCTTGCCGCAGCGTGTTGCCGCGTTCGCGCATGTTGCGCACGAGCGCGGACTCTTCCTCTTCCATCTGGTCGATCCAGGGGCCGATGGCCTCGGCGGGCAGCAGTTCGTCGTCGCGGAACATGTAGAGGCCGCCCGTCTCGGGGTCGCTGCGGCGCTGCAGGATCGCGAAGTAATGGGCGAGCGGCCGCTCGGGTTCGCTGGCGGATTCGATCGCGGGCATCACATGCGTCACGTCGGCCGCATCGTCTTCCGCGATGGCGGTTTCGCCGTGCCAGATCAGCGCGACCTGCGACAGGTGCGGAAAGAACCACGCGGTGGTGAGCCGCAACGGCACTTCTTCGAAGCGCTCGGGTTCGGCCTGGCCCGAGGTGGTCTTGCGCGCGATGAAGGCGCGCGCGCGCCAGTCCGGCAAGCGGCCGCGCTGCACCGGCAGGGTGGGGTGCATGTTCCACACCTCGTAGGGCGTCCCGCCCGGAATGCGGTCGTGGTCGGGCCAGCGCTGCTCGGGCGACGCGGCGTTGAAGAGGCGCCAGTCCATGTCTTCCGAAAAGCCCGGAAAGAGGTTCTCGCGCCAGTGCGCGTCGTAGTGCCGCCCGATGAGGCGCATGCGGCTGGGCCAGCTCACGTCCATCGCGCCGAAGCACGCGGGCTCCGGCTGACGTGAGGGCTGGTCGATGCGGCGGTGCGGATGCTCGACGTTGGGCAGGCGCTGCACCAGCAGGCCATTCACCAGCTCGGGCGCATGGCCGATGCCCAGCGGGTTGTCGGCGAAGGCGGGGCCGCCGAAGGCACGCGTCCAATCCAGGCGCATCGATTCGAAGGGCTGCGGCGCGGTTGCGCGGCCATCGAGCCAGAAGCGGTCGCCGAAGACCACCAACTGGCGGGTGAGGGCGCCGACGCTCAGCGCGACGGCACAGGCGGTCTTTTCTTTCTGATGGTGCGTGTAGGCATGGCCGGTCGCGAGGAATTCGGCGCAGGCCTTGGGCATGCCGAGGTCGAGCACGCCGGTGGGGCCGAGTTCTTCGGAGACCGCCTTCCAGAACTCGGGCTCGGGCAGCAGCACGGGCACCTCCTCCATCGCGACCATGCCCATCGCCGTCACGCCCAGCCGCTGGTGGCCGGCGCGCAAAAAGGGGCGCGTGATGACGCTCAGGCGCAGGGGTTTGACGGTCTTCACGGCGTGGCTTCGATCAACCCGCGGCGCGCGCGATTTCGAGCGGCGTTCGCGTGCGGTCGATGGCCAGGCTCGATGCATCGTCGGGGTCGCGCAGCAGATGCACCCGCGTGCCCGCGATGCAGAACTGTGGCAGCAGCGCTTCGTCGACCAGCGTGCGCACGACGGCAGGGCTCGCGCCGCCCGCGCCGTCGAACACCTTCAGCGACATCTCCACCGCGAACACTGTCTGGCCCTGCGAGCCGCCGCGCGTGAGCTCGTGCTCGGAGCGCTTGACCGATTCGACGATGGCCTCCGCCGGAACGCCGTGCTGCGCGAGGCGCTTCCAGGTTTTCTCTTCGGCCGAGTAGATGCGGTTCTCGCGCGAGGCGACGATCACCACCGAGATGGCCGTCACGATCACCGCGCTCATCACGACGGCGAACACGATCCAGAGCAGCGTTTCAAACCACAAGGGTGAGCACCTTGAACTTCGCGGCCAGGCCGCCGGTGGCGATGAGCATGCCCTTGTTCGCAATGGCCAGGCCCTTGGTGCTGACTTCGAGCGGCTTGTTCTTGAGCGAGAAGACGGCCGTGTCGATCTTCACGGTCGCGATCTGCGCGTTCAGGCCCGCGTAGTACTGCAGGCGCGCGCCCCACACGTCCAGCGAGATGCCCACCAGGCTGATGCGAAAGCCCACGCCGCCCGCGCGGAACCAGCGCCAGTCGCTGCTTTTGGCGTAGTTGTTGATGTAGGTGGCGGAGTTGTTGGTGTAGTTGACCGTGAGGTTGTTGTAGGTGGTCGACGTGGTGTTGTAGGTCGTCGTGTTGATGACGTGCTGCGTCGTGTTGTGGATGTGGTTGGTCGTGTTGAAGGTCACGTCGGGCGAGGTGTGCACCGTGGGGCCGGTGACCACGGTGGTCGAGGGGCCGTTGACCGTGACGTTGTTCGAGGTGTCGATGGTGTCGGTGCGGCCATCGCTCACGAAGCGGATTTCCTTGCCGTCGATGGTGCCGTGGAAGCCGCCGGTGATCGCCAGTTGCACGCCGCCCGTGATGGTGTCGTTCAGGCCGCCGCTCAGCGTGCGCGTCTTGCCGCCCGATATCGTTTGCGTCACGCCGCCGGTGATGGATTCGCCGAAGCCGCCGGTCACGCTGCGGGTGTCGCCGCCGGTGATGGTTTCCCTGGCGCCCGCCGTGATGTCGCGGGCTTCGCCGCTCTGGTAGGTGGCCGACTCGTGGCCCTTGATGAGGGTGGTGCGGGTGCCGTCGGTGGTGTGGGTCTCGTCGGCTTCGACCTCCACGTCCAGGTTGCGCTCGGCGTGCAGCAGGATCTGCTCGGCGCCGGTGCGGTCCTCGAAGCGCAGCATGTTGGCCTGGTTGGCCGCGCCGCCGGTGCTCGAGCGCGTGAGGATGCCGCTGGCCGTGGCGTTGGCGGGCAATTCCCACGGCGGCATCTGGTCGCTGTTGTAGACGCGGCCGGTGATGATGGGGCGGTCGGGTTCGCCGCCGATGAAATCCACGATCACTTCCTGGCCCACGCGCGGCATGTGCATGGTGCCGTAGTTGGTGCCGGCCCAGCTGCTGGACACGCGCACCCAGCAGGAGCTGTTCTCGTCCGACTGGCCGTAGCGGTCCCAGCGGAACTGCAGCTTCACGCGGCCGAAGCGGTCGGTCCAGATCTCCTCGGGGCCGACGACGGTGGCGGTCTGCGGGCCGTTGGTGCGCGGCTTGGGGGTCTTGCGCGCGGGGCGGTAGGCCACGGTGGAGGGCAGCACGGTGAAGTCGAACTCGCACACCGATTCGGCGCTGCCGCCGCTGGAGTACTCGGGCTCCTGCAGGTCGTAGCGCGTTTCGGTGACCAGGTACTCGCGGTTGTCGGCCTCGCGCGGGCAGTGCGTCATCTGGAAGAGGTAGCCGGGCGCCATGCCCACCACGTTGGTGTGGCCCGCGGCCAGTTCGTAGGCGCACTGCAGCTCCTGCAGGCGGATCTTGGCGTAGGCGTCGCCCTGGCCGTGCTCGCTGTAGCCGCCGAGCCATTCATAGACTTCGTAGGTCGAGTGGTCGTGCGGCTTGGGGTCTTGCTGCACGCTCTGCAGCGAGGCGCGCGACTTCTTGAAATCGAAATCGTCCAGCATCACGCGGCCCGAGGTGATCTGCTCGGCGATGCGCCAGCGGTCGATGCACGGCTCCATCGCGTTGACCACGCGGTCGCGCGGGCGGTAGGGAATGGTCGCGTAGCCCGGCAGGTTGCCGTAGCCGCCGGTGTCGTCGGCCAGCACGAGGAGGTGCGCGCCGTTGCCGTGCTCGAAGTGGTAGGCGATGCCCTCGTGCTCCATGAGGCGGCTGGCGAAGGCGAAGTCGCTCTCCTGGTACTGTACGCAGTATTCCCACGCGCGGTAGCTGCCGGTGAGGCGCTTCTCGAACTGGAAGCCGTATTTGCCCAGCACGTCGTCGAGCACCTCGGGCACGCTCTTGTTCTGGAAGATGCGGCTGTCGGTGGTGCGCGTGAGGTACCAGAGCCAGGGCTGCACGAGCGCGCGGTAGATGTAGTGGCGTCCGGTTTCGTTGGCGCGGCCCACGAGCTCGAAGCGCACCACGGTGCCGTTCAGGAAACGCGGCGCGCCGCCGTCCTGCAGCTCGATCGTGAGCGATGTGCCCAGCAGCGTCTTCAGGTCCAGGCTGAAGCTGGGGCTGACCATGTCGACCTCGAACTCGAACAGCTGCGAGAGGCCTTCGCGTCCCCGCATCGCGCGGAACTTCAGCTGCTCGGTGTTCAGGACGGTGTGAACCTGGACGGTGCGTGGCATTCGGAATTTCCCTGTCCCTTGGGGCTTCTGCGGATGCGGAGCCTTCGAGGGGCAGTCTAGGAATTCGTTATGTCATATGCATGACGCGGGGAGGGCGCTCGTGCTGTCGTTCGGGGCGTGTGCGCAGGGCACCGGGTGCTCCCCTCCGCGAATGTCCCCCGGCCTGCGGCCTCCTCCTTGATTTCGCTGCGGGGAGCACCCGATGCCCTGCGCACGATGGGCGTGGCGCTTGTGCGGGGCGATCGACGATTGCGCGGTGCGCCTTACATCGATGCTTCGAGCATGGCCTTGTAGTCGTCGCGCGTGGCCAGGCGCGGGTTGGTCTTGTGGCAGTGGTCGGCCATGGCGCCGTCGATGATCTTCTCGAACAACGCGGGGGTGACGCCGACTTCCGCGAGGCCCTTGGGCAGGCCGAGGCGCGCGTTCATGTCGCGGATCGCATCGCCGAGATCGCCGGCCGAATCGAGGTGCATCGCTTGGGCCATGCGCTGCAGGCGCTGGTCTTTCTGCACCGACTCGGCGCCCGCGTTGAAGTGGATCACCGCGGGCAGGAAGAGGGCGTTGAGCGTGCCGTGGTGCAGGCGCGGATCGACGCCGCCCAGGCTGTGGCTCAGTGAATGGACGCAGCCCAGGCCCTTCTGGAAGGCCATCGCGCCCTGCATCGATGCGCTCATGAGATTGAGGCGCGCCTCGCGGTCGCTGCCGTCCTTCGTGGCGCGTTCGATGTGCAGCCACGCGCGCTCCAGGCCGTCCAGGCCGATGCCGTCGGCCGGCGGATTGAACGCGGCGGACATGAAGGTCTCCATGCAGTGCGCGATCGCGTCCATGCCGGTCGCGGCCGTGAGCTTGGGCGGCAGGCCCAGCGTGAGTTCGGGGTCACAGATCGCGGCCTTGGGCATGAGGAACCAGCTGTGAAAGCCGAGCTTGCGGTGGTCGTCGACGATGACGATGGCGCCGCGCGCCACCTCGCTGCCGGTGCCGCTGGTGGTGGGCACCGCGATGAGGGGCACCACGCGATCGGTGATCTTGGGCGAGCCGCCTTCGATGGTGGCGTAGGTCTTGAGCGGGCCTTCGTGCGTGGCCGCGATGGCAACGCCCTTGGCGCAGTCGATGGCCGAGCCGCCGCCCACGGCGATGAGGCCGTCGCAGCGGCCGCTGCGGTAGAGCTCGACGGCCGCGCGCACGGCCGCTTCGGTGGGGTTGGAAGGGGTCTGGTCGAACACCGAGACCTCCAGGTCTGCGATGGCGTCGAGCGCCTTCTGCAGCACGCCGGCCGCGCGCACGCCCGCGTCGGTCACGATCAGCGGGCGGTTGATGCCGATGCGGGCGCACTCGCTTGAGAGGAGCTTGATGGCGCCGAATTCGAACTGGATCTGGGTGAGGTATTGGATGAGTGCCATGGGGCGTGTTCGCTGGGAGAAGTACGATTGCCGACCATCCGAATCTAACAACAGGGGAGCGTCTTGCCCATCCACAAAACCCTTGCAGCTGTCACGCCCGGAACATGACGAGCAACCCGCCGACGACATTTCCCCCGCACCCGCTGACCGCAAAGATGGCCAGCGTGGTCGAGCGCATGGCGCGTGCGGGCCATCCGACGCTCGACCAGCTGTCGCCCGACGAGGCGAAGGCGTCCTACGAAAAAGGCGCGGGCGTGCTCGAAGTGCCCAAGCCCGAGTTGGCGCGCATCGAGGACTTCACGATCGCGGCACGTGACGGCTTTGCGATTCCCGCGCGGCTCTACGCGCCTTCGCCGGACGTGCTGCCGGTGCTGGTGTACTTCCATGGCGGCGGCTTCACCGTCGGCAACGTCCGCACGCACGACACGCTGTGCCGCGTGTTGAGCGGCAAGAGCGGGTGCGCGGTGGTGTCGGTGGACTACCGCCTCGCGCCCGCGCACAAGTTTCCGACCGCATCGGACGACGCATGGGATGCCTTCCGATTCGTCGCGACGCAGGGCGCGAGCCTCGGGCTCGATGGCCGGCGCATCGCGGTCGGCGGCGACAGCGCCGGCGGCACGCTGGCCGCGGTGTGCGCGATCATGGCGCGCGATGCGGGGCTGCCGGTGGCGCTGCAGATGCTGATCTATCCCGGCATGACCGCGCACCAGGACACGGACTCGCACCGGCGCTTCGAGCACGGGCCGCTGCTCACGAAGGCGATGATCGATTTCTTTTTCGCGCAGTACGTTCGCACGCCGGCCGACCGCGACGACTGGCGCTTTGCGCCGCTGCTGGCCGACGACGTCGACGGCGTGGCGCCCGCGTGGATCGGCCTGGCGGAATGCGATCCGGTGGTGGACGAAGGCATCGCCTATGCCGACAAGCTGCGCGCGGCGGGCGTGGCGGTGGACCTGGAGATCTACCGCGGCGTGATCCACGAATTCATCAAGATGGGCCGCGCGTTGCCCGAAGCGCTGCAGGCGCAGGGCGACGCGGCCCGGGCACTCAAGGACGCATTGGCACCATGACAGAGACCCATAAAGAGACAGCGAACCGGCGCGAGGACTTCCGCTTTTTTCATCGCCTGCGCGTGCGCTGGGCCGAAGTGGACATGCAGAAGATCGTCTTCAACGCGCACTACCTGATGTACTTCGACACGGCCATCGCCGACTACTGGCGCGCGATGGCGCTGCCGTATGAAGAGGCGATGCATGCGCTGGGCGGCGACCTGTACGTACGCAAGGCGACGATCGATTTCCGCGCCTCGGCGCGCATGGACGACGTGATCGACGTGGGCATGAAGTGCGCGCGCATCGGTAATTCGTCGATCGTGTTCGAGGGCGCGCTGTTCCGGCAGGACCAGTACCTGGTGGGCTGCGAGCTGGTCTATGTGTTTGCCGATCCGGCCACGCAGACGTCGAAGCCCGTGCCTGCGGCGTTGCGCGAAGTGCTGCTGGGCTTCGAGGCCGGCGAGCCGATGCGCGCCGTGGAAACGGGCGGGTGGGATGCGCTCGGCGAAGGCGCGGCCGCCTTGCGGCGCGCGGTGTTCATCGAGGAGCAGAACATTCCGAAGGAGCTGGAGTGGGATGCGCACGATGCCGTCGTGCTGCACGCGGTGGCGCGCAACCGCATCGGGCAGGTCATCGCGACCGGGCGGCTGCTGGACGCGGAAGACGGCGTGTCCTACATCGGCCGCGTGGCGGTGCATCGCACGCTGCGCAGCGCCGGGCACGGCGCGGCCGTGCTGCAGGCGCTCGAAGATGTTGCCCGGGCGCGCGGCGATCGCGAAGTGGCACTCAATGCCCAGCGCAGCGCCGAGCGGTTCTATGCGCGGCTGGGCTATGCGGTGCATGGCGAGCCGTTCGACGAGGCAGGCATCCCGCACGTCGAGATGCGGCGGGCGCTGCGCTGATCGCTTTCGGTCAATAGCGCGCGGGCGGGTCCGGCACGTAGCCGGGATCTGAGCCGGGGAACGGCGACGGGCCGGCCGGACGGGGCCAGCGCGGTGTCGGTGGCACCGGAATCACGCCCGCGGCCACGAGGTTCTCGCGGCTGTCGTAGCGGATGCGGACCACTTCGTCGGGCGTCGATTGGGCGCGCTCGAAGTTCGTCTTGCCGACGTAGGAGGTCTCGCGGCGGCCATGGGCCGTGCCCAGGCTCGGGGCCGGTGCCTGGCGGCGCGCCATGCTGCCGGCAGGGGCCTGGGCCGACGCTTCGGCTTCGGCGGGCGCCGACTTGGCGCGGGCATCGCCCATCGCGGACGAGTCGCTCCGCAGTTCACGGTCGCGGGTGCTGTATTCGTCGCGGCTCTGATAGGGCGCAATCGGTGGCGGGGGCGGCACGGGCACGTTCTCGCGGAACAACGCGACACCGATCACGCCGACGTCATCGGGCCGGCCGGTGCGGCTTGCGTAGGAGTTGCCGGCAGAAGCGAACTCGAAGGCCGCGATCTGCGAATCGCTCTTGCGCCAGCCGGTGATGTCGCTGTTCTCGCGCGCGCCGAACACATAGCCGGTCTGCCCGATGCCCGCGGTTTCGCCGGAGACGACGTTGACGCCGTCCACCGACATCACGGCCATGATGCGTTCGCCCATCGCGTTGCGCGCCCGGATCGCATAGCGCGCGCCGGGGCGGCCGGCCACCCAGTATTCGCCGCGGTGGCGGTAGATCGGGAGCTCGGCGCCGGTCGTGCGATCGACGATGGCGATCTGCATCAGCGAGCCGATGCGGCTCGCGGAAGACGGCGGCGCGAACGGCCGGGCCGGGCTTTCGGCGCAGGCCGCCAGGCCGGTGGTGAGGGCGGTCAGGGCCAGGACGGTGGAAAAAAGTCTGCGCTTCATGGTGCTCTTCCTTGCCAGGAGTGGATCGATGCAGGCTTCTACGGCGCAGCATCGACGGCGGGGTTAAGCGACACACAAAAAAATGGCGCCATCTTTTTCGATGGCGCCAAACGCCCTTTTGGTCAGGGCGTTGGGGGAAGAAAAATCAGATGTCTTCGAGCAGGGGGTAGGGGAGCGGCTCGACCGAGAGGGCCGGGCCGTTGGCCGCGCCCGCATGCAGGGCGCCAGCTTCGAGCGCCGAGATCTGCATCGAGACCAGTGCGGACCAACCGCCGCCGGGTGCCTGCGCGGCCTGGGCCACGGTGCCGACCGGCTGGTCACCATCGGCCGCCGCGAACACTTCCTGCCCGACCGCCACGGCCGCATCGACCTGCATGAGGTAGGTGCGGCGCTTGAGCGTGCCGCGGAACTGGCTGCGCGCCACGATCTCCTGGCCGGGGTAGCAGCCTTTCTTGAAGTTCACGCCGCCCACCGATTCGTAATTGATCATCTGCGGCACGAAGGCTTCGATGATCGGCGTGGTCACGGTGACGATGCCGCTGCGGACTTCGCTCCATTGCCAGAGGTCGGTGTCGAGCTGCGGGCCGGCCGGCGCGGCATGGTCGGCGGGGGCGATCCAGAGTGCGCGGGGCACGCCATCGGCCGGATACAGGGAGACGGCGCTGATGCCATCGCCGATGGCCGTGCGCTGGCCGGGCGGCGTGGCTGCGTCCAGGCCGTTGGCGGTGAGCGCGGTGCCGGCCAGGCCGTAGAGCGCGAACTGGTCGGTGGCGTCGGTCAGCTTGACCTTGGCGCGCAGCACGTACATCGACAGGCGCTTGAGCGTCGCGGCGAGGATGTCGCGGCTGCACACAAGAAGGATCAGTTCGGGCTGCGGCCGGATGCCGATGAAGCTCGCGATCACGCGGCCCTTGGCGGTACAGAGCGCGGCCAGGCGGGCTTCGGTGGCGCCGAGCAGGGAGAAATCCTGGGTCAGTTGTCCGTGCAGGAAGCTGGCGGCATCGGGGCCTTCGGCGCGGATCACGCCGAGTGGGGACAGCGTGGCAGCCCCGTTGAGAACGACTGTGGTGGTCATCGCTGAATTATCATGGTCGGCCTGTCCCCCCCGGTGCGGCAGGGACTCCCCCTTTTTTTTCTTCCTGGTCGATCCAACGCTCTCCATCGGATTCGTGCGCAGCTTCTTTCTTACGCTCTTCCTGCTGGCCGCCCTGATCGCGCTCGCGCTCGGCGCCGGTGGACTCTGGTGGGTGCACCAGCCGCTCAAGATGTCGGCGCCCAGCGCCGATCTTTCGGTCGAGCCCGGCACCACGCCGCGCGGCATCGCGCAGGCCGTGGCCGATGCCGGCGTCGATGTGCAGCCGCAATTGCTCTACCTGTGGTTCCGCGTCTCGGGGCAAGACCGCCAGATGCGCGCCGGCAGCTACGAGCTGGAGCGCGGCGTCACGCCCAAGCTGCTGCTCAACATCCTGGTGCGCGGCGAAGAGGCCACCCGCAGCCTCGTGCTGGTCGAGGGCTGGAACATGCGCCAGGTGCGCGCGGCGCTGGGCAAGGCCGACCAGCTCAAGCCCGAGAGCGTGGGCCTGACCGACGACGCGCTCATGGCCAAGCTGGGCAAGCCGGGCGTGCACCCCGAAGGCCGCTTCTTCCCGGACACGTACACCTACTCGAAGGGCTCGACCGACATCGTGTTGCTGCAGCGTGCCATGCGCGCCATGGACAAGAAGCTCGAAGCCGCTTGGGCGGCTCGGGCGGCCGATTTGCCCCTCAAATCGGCCGATGAGGCGCTTATTCTGGCCAGCATTGTCGAAAAGGAGACGGGAAAGGCCAACGACCGCGCCGAAATCGCCGCCGTCTTCACCAACCGCCTGCGCATCGGCATGCCGCTGCAGACCGACCCGACGGTGATCTACGGCCTGGGCGCCACCTTCGATGGCAACCTGCGCAAGAAAGACCTGCAGACCGACAGCCCCTGGAACACCTACACCCGCGGCGGCCTGCCGCCCACGCCGATCGCGATGCCGGGCAAGGCCGCGCTGCTCGCGGCGGTGCAGCCGGCGCAAAGCAAATCGCTGTATTTCGTCTCGCGGGGCGATGGCACCAGTCAATTCAGCAGTTCGCTGGACGATCACAACCGTGCGGTCAATCGCTACCAACGGGGCGGCGGCGAACCCAAACCGAAGGCGACGCAATGAGCGAAGGTTTGTTTTTGACGCTGGAAGGCATCGATGGCGCGGGCAAATCGAGCCACCTCGATGCAATGGAAGCGCTCTTCAAGGCGCAGGGCCGCACGGTCGTGCGCACGCGCGAGCCCGGCGGCACGCCGCTGGCGGAAACGCTGCGCGGGCTGATCCTCGAACAGCCGATGGACCCGCTGACCGAATCGCTCTTGGTGTTCGCGGCACGGCGCGACCACATCGTGCAGGTCATCGAACCGGCGCTCGCGCGCGGTGACCTCGTGCTGTGCGACCGGTTCACCGACGCCACCTTCGCCTACCAGGGCGCGGGGCGCGGCTTCGATGCATCAGTGCTCTCGACGCTGGAGCAGTGGGTGCAAGGGGGCAGGGGAGAAGGGCTGCTGCAGCCGCACGTCACGCTGTGGTTCGACCTGGCGCCCGAGATCGCCGCGCAGCGGCTGGCCGGTGCGCGCGTGCCCGACAAATTCGAGGCCCAGCCGGTCGAGTTCTTCCGCCGCGTAGCCCAGGGCTATGCGGACCGCGCCGCCGCGGACGCGCAGCGCTTCGTTCGCATCGACGCCAGCCAGGCGCGCGACCAGGTCTGGCAGCAGATCGAAACCGCGCTGGTGGCGCGCGGCGTGCTGGCGTCGCACAACACAGGAATCCCACGATGAGCACGCCGGCCCTCACGCCCTGGCTGCGCCAGCCGCTCGCGGAACTGCTGCGCCAGCGCGGCCATGCCTGGCTGCTGCAGGGGCCGTCGGGCATCGGCCAATACGAACTCGCGCTGGCGCTCGCGGCCGCCTGGCTGTGCGAGCAGCCGGCGGAAGGGGGCGGTACGGCCTGCGGCCATTGCGCGAGTTGCCACGCCATCGAGGTTCGCACCCATGCCGACCTGTGCGTGCTGATGCCCGAAGTCGCGATGCAGGAATTGGGCTGGCCGCTCGACGAGAAGGCGCAGGCCGACATCGACGACAAGAAGCGCAAGGCAAGCCGCGAGATCCGCGTCGAGGCGATGCGCGATGCGGTCGGCTTTGCCCAGCGCACCAGCGCGCGCGGGCGCGGCAAGGTGGTGCTGGTGTATCCGGCCGAGCGCATGAACACCATCACCGCGAACGCGCTGCTCAAGACGCTGGAGGAGCCGGTCGGCGACGTGCGCTTCGTGTTGGCCAGCGAAGCCGCCTGGCAGCTGCTGCCGACCATTCGCAGCCGCTGCCTGGGCTTCACGCTGCCGTGGCCCGAAACCGCCGAAGCCGAAGCCTGGCTCATTGCGCAGGACGTTCCGGCCGCCGATGCGGCCGCCCTGTTGCGCGCTGCCGGCGGACGCCCCAGCGATGCCTTGCGTCTTGCGCGTTCCGGCCAATCGCCCAAGGCGTGGTCGCTGTTTCCCAAGGCCATCTCGCGCGGTGACGTGGGTGCGCTGTCGGACCACGCACCGGCGCAGGCCGTCGGCGCGCTGCAGAAGCTTTGCCACGACCTGATGGCTGTCGGCAACGGCGCCGAGCCACGTTTCTTCGAGGCGGCCGACCTGCCGGCGGCGCCGTCACGGCTCGCGCTGGCGCGCTGGTCGAAGTCGCTCGCGAACGCCGCGAGGACCGCCGAACATCCATTCAATGCAGGTCTCATGCTCGAAGCGCTTGTGAGCGAAGCGCGAAGCACCCTAAACTCAGCCGCTCGCCGCCCATGAACCAACCTGTCGCCCCCGCCCCCACTGCGTCCGCAGCCGCCACGCCTGCCAGGCCGAGCGTCATCCAGCTCGCCATCAAGGAGAAGGGCGCGCTCTATGCGGCGTACATCCCCCTCTTCGCCGAGGGTGGCATCTTCATTCCGACCACGCGCGAGTACCGGCTGGGCGACGATGTCTACGTGCTGCTGACGCTGCCTGAAGACCCGCAGCGTTATCCGGTGGCCGGCAAGGTCGCATGGATCACGCCAGCGCGCGCCGCCGGCAACCGGGCGCCCGGCGTGGGAATCCGGTTTCCGTCGGACGAGAAATCGCGGCAGCTGAAGGCGCGCATCGAGGCGGCCCTCGGCGGCTCGATGGCGTCGGACCGCCCCACCCAAACCATCTGAGTTTTCTGCCGTCCCGGTGACGCGGAACTCCGTGCTCGGCGCCATTTCACACTTGTGACAGGTGCGCCGGCTCTACCGTCATTTCCGATGTTCACAGACTCCCATTGCCACCTGACCTTCCCTGAGTTCGCGGACCAGATGCCGCAGATCCGCGCCGCCATGGCCGCGGCCAAGGTCGACCGGGCCCTCTGCATCTGCACCAAGCTCGAGGAGTTCGACGACGTGCAGGCCTTGGCCGCCAGCTACGACAACTTCTGGGCCAGCGTGGGCGTGCATCCCGACAACGAGGACATCGCCGAGCCCAGCGTCGAAGACCTGGTGCGCCTGTCGGCCCGGCCCCGCGTGGTGGCGATCGGCGAGACGGGCCTGGACTACTACCAGATGGAAGAGCGCAAGGGCGGCCGCAGCATCGCCGACATGGAATGGCAGCGCGATCGTTTCCGGGTGCACATCCGCGCCGCGCAACAGACCCGCAAGCCGCTCATCATCCACACCCGTGAAGCCTCAGCCGACACGATTGCGATCCTGAAGGAGGAGGGCGAAGACGGCTCTTCCGGTGCGGCCGGCGGCGTGTTCCATTGCTTCACCGAGACCGCCGAGGTGGCGCGCGCGGCGCTCGACCTGGGCTTCTACATTTCCTTCTCGGGCATCCTGACCTTCAAGAAGGCGCAGGACCTGCGCGACGTGGCCGCCTTCGTGCCGCTGGACCGCATGCTGATCGAGACCGACAGCCCGTACCTGGCGCCCGTGCCGTACCGCGGCAAGACCAACAACCCGTCGTACGTGCCCTATGTGGCACAACAGATCGCCGAACTGCGAAACCTGCCCATAGAGGCCATTGCAAAAGCGACGAGCGACAACTTCGAAACGCTGTTCAGGGACGTCAAATCATGAGAAATTACTTCAAGAGACCGCTTTATCTCCTTGTCATTGCTGCATCTTTTGCGGCGCATGCCGGATCGTTCGAGGACTTTTTCCGTGCCGTGCGCGGCGACAACGCGAGCGGCGTGCGCACCCTGCTGCAGCGCGGATTCGACCCCAACACGCGCGACGAACACGGCCAGACCGGCCTGCTCATCGCGCTGCGCGAACCGTCGCCGAAGGTGATCCAGGTGCTGCTCGAATCGCCGCAACTGAACGTCGACATCGCCAACGCCAAGGACGAAACCCCGCTGATGCTGGCCGCCATCAAGGGCCAGCAGGAGCTGGTCAACCAGCTGCTCAAGCGCGACGCCGCCGTCAACAAGACCGGCTGGACGCCGCTGCACTACGCCGCTACCAGCGGCCAGCTGACCATCATGAAAGTGCTGCTGGACAACTACGCCTTCATCGATGCGCAGTCGCCCAACGGCACCACGCCGCTGATGATGGCCGCCATGTACGGCTCGGGCGAAGCCGTGAAATTGCTCTTGGCCGAAGGCGCTGACACAGCGATGAAAAATCAGTTGGGTATGACTGCGGTCGACTTCGCGAACAAGGCGAACCGTGCGGAAGCGGCGCAGCTGATCACGGCGGCCATGAATGCGAAACCCGGCCCGAAGGCGCCACCGAAAGACGGTAAATGGTGAAGAGATTCAGCGGCGTCGTCGTCGCACTGGGCTTGGCGAATTTCGCGCTCGACGCAGACGCCCAGCACTCGATCTACAAATGTGTCGAGGGCAGCAAGATCACGTACTCGAACGTGCCGTGTCCGGACGCGAAAAAAATCGAGATCAAGCAGACCAAGGGAGTGAACTACGAAGGCAGAGGATCCGGGAGTTCGCCCAAGCGCTGAGGGGCGCTGAAGGCTGAATCCATCGCATTGCAGGCCCCGCCAGAACAGCTCCAAAAGGGCGCCTGTGCACTCGTGCGAGACTCTGTGGAGAAGGAGAAGCAGAGATGAATACGTTCCTATTCATGGTCGTTTTGTTGGCCGTCGGGGTGCTGGTGTTCCTGGTGGTGGCCAAGAAGCGGTCTGAGCAAAGCACCAGCGGCTTTGTCGACAAGCCCAAGGCACGGGCGCCGCTCAATGCGCGCGAACAGGCGATGTACAACCGCCTCGTGCAGACGCTGCCGGACCTCGTGGTGCTTCCGCAGGTCAGCTTCGGCGCATTGCTCACGGCCCGCACGCGCGCCGCGCGCAGCACGTTCAGCCGCAGGATCGCCGACTTCGTCGTGTGCGACCGCTCGTTCAAGGTCGTGGCCGTGGTCGAGCTCGGCGACAAGAACCAGAAAGACAAGGCCAGGCGCGATCCGGACCGCGATGCGATGCTGATCGAAGCCGGGTACCGGGTGCTGCGATACCAACGCGTGCCGGACATCGGGCGTGTGGAGGCGGATTTCGATCCTTCGCTGGCGTCCGTCAGTCCGCAGGGGTCTTGAGGGCGTTTCTTGCGTGATTCCGGGAGTAGATGGCTCGTTGGGCAGCGCATATAAAAATAACACAATGTGCATTATGTTAAATAAAGGGCGTCGCATCTGCCTCTTGATCCGCCACCTGTTCTGTCACGCACTCAGCCCTTTCCTGGGAAAACCCTGTTCCTCTTCCCCTCAAGACAACCGGTCATGCCGCAGCCGCTGGCGCTCGTCCGTCATGGAGTGCGCCGCCAGGTAGACCGCGCCCGCTGCGGCCAGCCCACCGGCCCCCGTCAGCAGGAAAAGCAGCAGGATCTGGTACTTGGCAGCTTCGATCGGGTCCATGCCCGCGAGCAGTTGACCCGTCATGATCCCGGGCAACGTGATGACGCCCGCGGCCGACATCTGGTTGATGATCGGGATCATCCCGCGCCGGATCGACGAGCGCGTGAGGTCCGCCAATGCCTCGTGGAACGTCGCGCCCAGCGACAGCCGGGCTTCGATGCCGGCGCGGCCTGCGGTCACGCCTTCGAAGAAGCTGTCCAGGCCCAGGCTGGCCGAATTGAGCACGCTGCCCAGCACGATGCCCATCAGCGGAATCGCATAGCGCGGGTCGTACCACGGGTGCGGGCGGATCGCCGTCATCAGCGCCAGCACCACCGTCGCCACGCTGGAGATGCCGACCGCCGCCGCGCCGATGCGGAAGTTGCCGCCGCGCCGCAGCCGCCAGGCGGGCCGCACCGCCACCTCGCGCGCGGCTGCCAGGATCATCAGGAGAACCAGCATGACCGTCGCGGTCGGCGACACGGCGGCAAAGACCAGCCGCAGCACCAGCCCGACCAGCAGCAGTTGCACCACCATGCGCGTGGCCGCCCACAGCACCTGGCGGTGCAGCCGCAGATGAAGCACGAGCGAGGCGCCGGCATTCAGCAGCACCAGCAGCGTGGCCAGCACCAGGTCGGTGGCGTCGAGATGGATCGTGTTCATGCGAGGTGCAGGTTGCCGTCGGTCATTTCGAAAAGGCGTTGGCCGATGCGCCCGGCCTGCTCGCGCGAGTGCGTCACCATCAGGATCGAAAGGCCCGCCGCTTGTTCGCGTTGCAACAGGCGTTCCACGACCAGCGTGGTGGCATGGTCCAGCGAGGCCGTCGGCTCGTCCAGCAGCAGCACCGCGGGCCTGCGCGCCAGGGAGCGCAGCAGCGCGAGGCGTTGGCGCTCGCCGGTGGAAAGGCGCGCGATGTCCGCATGCGCGATGTCCTGCGCCATGTCGATCTGCGGCAGCCAGGCCGACAGCCGCGCGAGGCCGTCGGCGGGAAAGTGCGCCGCCACCGTGGGCGCCCACCACGCGGGCTCGGCCGCCTGATAGACCACGCGCTGGCGCCACTCGGGCCCCGACCAGGCATTGCGCTCGGTGCCGTTAAGCGTGACGCTGCCCTCGCCCGGATCCAGATCGGCCACCAGCCGAAGGAACACGCTCTTTCCGGAGCCGGACTTGCCCAGGACGCAGATGCACTCGCCCCGGTTCACGTCCAGGTCGATCGATGCGCCGCCCAGGCTGCGCAGTCCGCGCAGGCCTCGAAGGGAGAAATATGTTCGCAGGTCGGTCGTCATCGGGTGTGGGTGTGGGTGTCGGGTGTCGGCGCGGCGCCGCGTTCCGGGCCCGTGGGGCCAAGCATAGATCGTGGGCATGAAGAGCGGCACGGGCGGCACGGGCGGCACGAGTGGCAATCGGACCGCCAGGCACGAGACGAACATGCGCCCCTGGTGCATGCGCCGGGGCACGAAAACCTGCGCATTTCCTGACGGGAGTCTGAATGCCTAGATCAGCTTGCGTTCACGATCGCATCCTACGATGGACCGCATGACGAGGTCGCGAATCAGGAAGTGCGTTGCGGCACACCACAGGCTGTGGTGCTGGGCCGGCATGGCGCTGGTCCTGCTGCTGCCCTTCATCGCGGTCCACTACCGCTGCGACGGCCTGGAGGACGAGCCGATGCTCAGACTGCATGCCGCGAGCGAAGCGGTGCAATTCGAGGCCGACGATCGTGCGGACCATCCTTCGGATCGCGAGACCACGGTGTTCGCCCAGACGCCGGCAAGCATCGACCACCCCGACGCATTCGACCTCGCGCTCGACGGCCTGATGGCTGTGGTGCTGGCGATGCTGCCGCTCATCCTGGCATTGGCGCAGCTGGTCGTGCCCATCGTGCGCGCCGTTCCCGAGCAGGTGCCGGCGCGCAGCGGCGCTCCGCCGTCGCCCGCCCTGCCCTGGCGGCGCCTTCCGCCCTCCGCCGCGCCACCCTTGACCGCCTGAGAAGCGAACGACGCCGCGCGCGTCGCGCCGCCTCGCTGCGTGGCGGGACAGCTGCTGTCCCGCCGCGTCCGCAGCGCAGCTTTCCTTTCTTGTCGCAAGGGCCTCGACCATGTCCAGCTTCTTCGGGTGCGCGTGCCGCACCGGGCGCTTTGCCGCGCCTGTCTTTTCGTCCGCTTCGCCCGGGGTGCCGTCGTGAACGCGCCGAACCTCGCTCTTTTCCAATGGCTTGCGGCCGGCGGCCATCCCACGCCGTGGGTGCTCGCGGTGGCCTCCGCCTTCGCTGTCTGGGGCAGCTGGTTGAGCGCTGCCATCCTCCTGGTGGCGCTGTGGCGGCACCGCGCCGACCGCGCATACCTGTGCGTGGTCGCCGCGGCCGCCGGGCTGACGTCGCTGCTCGCGCATGCCATCGCGATGTCGCTGGACGTGCCTCGCCCCTTCGTGCTTGGGCTGGCCCCGGCTTACATCGCGCATGCCGGCCGCGGCTCGTTGCCGAGCACGCACGCGGCCGTGATGTTCATGGTGGCGCTGGCCTTCCTGCTGCACGCCGGCCTGCGCCGGCTCGGCGTGCCGCTGCTGGCCTGCGCGGCCGCCACCGGCTGGGCGCGGGTCTACGTGGGCGTCCATTTCCCGCTCGACATCTTCGCGGGCCTGCTGCTCGGCGCGGCGATCGCCGGCGCCCTCGCCGGCGGCCGCTGGCTCGTTCACCTGCTCGTGCCGCGAGCGGACCGAAGCCCCGCCGCGACCCGGCCAACCGTTTCGCCATGGAGGCACCCATGACCTCGCCCCTTCACACCGCACGGTGGCGCGCCGAGGCCGGCAGCGGCAGCACCAGCCGCAACATCCGCGACCGCAGCGACCGCAGCAACAGCGAGCCGCCCGCCGACGCGCAGGCTTCGCCAGACGAGGCCGCGCCCTCGGGCGCACCGCTTGCGCCGAAATCGCGCGTGCTCGGCGTCTCCTGCGTCATCCCCTGCTACAACGAAGGCGCCAATCTGCGGCACCTCCTGCCTCTGCTCGAAGAGATCCTCTGGGCAACCAAGCTGCGCTGGGAAATCATCGTGGTTGACGACGGCAGCACCGACGACACCGCCGCCGTCGCCCGCGCCTGGTGCGAACTCTCGGGCTTTCGCTGCATCTCGCTGTCGCGCAACTTCGGCAAGGAGGCCGCGCTCACCGCGGGCCTGGCCGCGGCCGCCGGCGATGCCGTGGTGCTGCTGGACGGCGACCTGCAGCACTCGCCCCGGCTCATCCACGACATGATCGCCCTGTGGTCCGCGGGCGCCGAGGTGGTGTACGCCGTGCGCGAGGAGCGCCGCGACGAAAGCCGCTTCAAGCAACTGGGCAGCAGGCTCTTCTATCGCCTGCTCGACACCTCGGACCGCTTCTCGGTGCCCAGGGACGCGGGAGATTTCCGGTTGATGGACCGCAAGGTGGTGGACGCGCTCATGGCCCTTCCCGAGCGCAGCCGGTTCATGAAGGGCCTGTATGCCTGGGTGGGATTCCGCGCGGTGGCCATGCCCTACACGCCCGCGCCGCGCGCCGAGGGCACCAGCACCTTCAACACGCGGCGCCTGGTGCGCCTGGCCATTGACGGCCTCACCGCCTTCACCACCTGGCCGCTGCGCATGGTCAGCGTGGTCGGGCTGCTGTTCGCGCTGGTCGCATTCGGCTACGGGCTTTGGGTGAGCATCGAATACCTGGTGCTCGGCAATGCGGTCTCGGGCTGGACCACCATCGTCGCGAGCCTGATGTTCTTCATCGGCGTGCAGATGATCTCCACCGGCATCGTCGGCGAATACGTCGCGCGCATCTACGAGGAGGTCAAGGGCCGTCCGCTGTACGTGGTGAGCCGGGAACACGGGAGCGGCCTGGACGCCGGCGAGCCATGAGGCGCACCGACGCCGCAGGGCCGAGCGCCCCAAGCACGCCGAGCACGCCGAGCACGCCGTGGCTCGTCCTGGCGCTCCTGGCCTGGCTGCTGGCCACGGCATGGATACGCCCGCTCATGTCGCCCGACGAGGGGCGCTATGCCGGCGTCGCGCTGGCCATGCTGCACGCGGGCGACTGGCTGGTGCCGCGGCTGGACGGCCTGCCCTTCTTCCACAAGCCGCCGCTGTTCTACTGGATCGGCGCTGCGGCGATGTCGGTGACGGGCCCGGTGGAATGGGCGGCGCGCCTGCCCTCGGTGCTCGGCGCCGTCGCGGCCGCGACGGCCCTGTATCTTTTCCTGCGCCGGTGGTCGACGCAGCCCCTGGCGCTGCTGTCGGTCGTGGTGCTGGTGACCACGCCCTTTTTCTTTCTCGGCGCGCAGTTCGCCAACCTGGACATGCTGGTGGCCGGCTGCATCGCCTGCACCGTGTTGCTGGCGGCCGGCGCGGCATTGGCGAAGGAGCGAAACGAAGCGTGGCGCGCGCTGCTCGCGGGCGCCTACCTGTTCGCCGCGGCCGGTCTGCTGGCCAAGGGCCTCATCGGGCTGGTGCTGCCGACGTTGGTGATCGTGCTCTGGTGCGCAGCGACGCGCAGGCTCGCGGCGCTGCGCCTGGCGCTGTGGCTGCCGGGCTGGGCCGTGCTGCTCGCGGTGGCCGGCCCGTGGTTCGTGCGCATGCAGATGGCGTACCCGGAGTTCTTCGATTACTTCGTCGTCACGCAGCACTTTCGGCGCTTCGCATCCTCGGGCTTCAACAATGAGCATGCCTTCTGGTTCTACCTGCCGGTGCTTGCGGGGCTCACGCTGCCGTGGTTCGCCTGGGTGCTCGTTCCGCGCGGCAAAAACGGCACCGAGCGCCCCGGCCTATCCGACGTCGACTGGCTCATGGTGATCTGGCTCGCGGTGATCGTGGTGTTCTTCTCGCTGCCGCGCTCCAAGCTCGTGGGCTACGTGCTGCCCGCGCTGCCGCCGCTGGCCTACCTGATCGCGCGGCGCGTGTTCGCAGGCCGGTCCGTCCAGGCGCTGCGCATGCGGCTGCGCACGACCGCGCTGGCATCCGCCGCCGTCTGCGTGGCCTGCGTGGCGGCCGTCGCGGCCTGGTCGGTGCCGCCCGGCGCGCACCTGCGCCTTCCGGCCGGCCTGTCGATCGCGCCCGGCGAGCGGGTGCTGATGCTCGACAGCTACTTCTACGAGATCCCCTTCTACTGGAAGCTGCGGGAGCCGGTGCTGGTGTCGGACGACTGGCGCGCCGCGGCTCGCGATCCGCGCGACAACTGGCGCAAGGAAATGTCCGACGCAGCGCGCTTCGAGCCTGCACGCGCCGCCGCAACACTGCTGGAGCGGACCCGGCTCGCCCCCGCGCTCTGCGTGCCGCGCGCGACCTGGATCGTCGGGCCCAGCAACGCGCAGCTCTCCAACCCCTGGCTGGCCCGCGCGCAAGTGGTGGCGGTCAACCGCGCGGCCGCCGCATGGCGTTTCGCGGGCAGCGCCGCGAGCGACCCGCATTGCCTGGATGTCCCGCCCGCGGCATCGGCCTCTGGAGCGCCGGCCAATGACTGAGAGCGAAAGCCCCGGGCGCGCCCCCCTGCGCGAAATCTGCATCTGCGCCGACGACTTCGGCATGAGCAGCGGCATCAACGCGGCGATCCTCGAGCTGGCCGAGCGAGGCAAGCTCTCCGCCACCGGCGGCATGGTGCGGCGCGGGGCCTGGCCGGCCGGCGCACGCGCGCTGCGGCGCATCGCGCCGGAGCGGCTGGACGTCGGCCTGCACCTGGACCTCACCCGCCCCTCGAAGGCCGACGGCCCCGAGCCCGGCTTGGCGCGCCTGCTCGCGCGGACCTGGACGCGCACCGCGTTCGCGGCGGGACTGCAGGCCGACATCCGCGACCAGCTCACGCGCTTCGAAGACGCCATGGGTCGCGCGCCCGCCTTCATCGACGGCCACCGGCACGTGCACCAGTTTCCGGTGGTGCGCGAGCTGCTGCTCCAGGAGGTGTCCAGGCGCTATGCCGCATCGCCACCCTGGCTGCGCAACACGGCGCCTGGCGGCGCGCTGCGGCGGGAAGGCCTCAAGGCCCGCGTGGTCCACGCGCTCGGCGGCCCCGCCTTGCAACGACAGGCCCGAGCGCACGGCATTCCGGGCAGCCGCGGGCTCCTGGGCGTGTATGACTTCGGCGGCGATGCCGACGCCTACCGCGCACGGCTGCAGGGCTGGCTGGGCGCCGCGCGAACGGGGGACGTGTTGATGTGCCACCCCTCGGCGGCCGTCGGGCCGTCTGATCCGCACGCGGCGGCGCGAATGCAGGAGTACGAGGTGCTGCGCGCCATCGATTTTCCCTGGCGGGGCGGCGCCGGTCCCGTCGGCCCGGCGACCCTCACGGGGTTGCTGCGCCGCGGTCTGGTGGAGCCGCGATAACGCGGGCGTTCCGGGCACAGGATCGACCGATCCCGAGTTCCGCGCCAATCAACGGACGGCCGCCGACGCCTCTTCATCGGCCACGTCCCGCGATAACTCATACAGAAAGAACGGCGGCACATCGGGCCGGCTGCGTTGCAACAAGGGTTTGGCAACGTTGTAGACCGGCACGCCATTGATGGTCCGCGCCTCGAGCGTGCCCCGGTGCGCGTGGCCGTGGAACACCGCATCCATCGGATACCGCAACAGCGGTTCCTCCAGGCGGCTGCTGCCCAGAAAAGGAAAAATCTCCGTCGGCTCGCCTTCGACCGTGCCGACGACCGGCGCGTAGTGCAACAGCGCGATCCGGCGCCGGGTGCGCAGTTTGGCCAGCGCGGATTCCAGCTTCATCGCCTCGTTCAGCGCCTCCTGCACGAACAGCTTGATCGCCGGTTCGCCCCATGCGCCCAGCGAGCCGCGTCCGAAACCGCCGCCGAAGCCCTTGACGCCCGCGATGCCCACGCCTTCGATCTCGCAGACCGAACCATCGAGCACGCGAACGCCGGCCTGCGCCAGCAGTCCGACCACCACCTCGGAAGTGCCGGACTCGAAGTCATGGTTGCCCAGAACGGCGACGACAGGAATGTGAACTGCGCTCAGCTCTTCGACCAGGACGCGCGCCTCCTCCTCGGTGCCGTAGTCCGTCAGGTCACCGCACAGCAGCAGCGCATCGGCCTCTTCGTCGGCTTGGGCGAACAGGCTGCGCAACGTACCGGCGGAGTCTTTCTGGACGTGGAGATCGCCGACGGCGGCGAAGCGGATGTGAGAGGAAGATTTCGGATTGGGCATGGTGTCCACCAGCCTGTGCTTCGTCGCGCTTCGTCGTCATCGGCCCCCTCCCGCAGTGCCTGTAGGCGCTTGCCGACGCGGGTTGAGGTCGTTTGCTCCGGCGTTGCGTCTGCTGCTCACGCCACCTTTGCAGGCATGTCGTTCCCGCCCTTCCCCGCGCTGGCCCCTTCACTGGAAGAGGAAGTCGACCCCCGTGTGGCCGACTTCTATCGACAGGCCCTGCACGCCCTGAGCGATGCGGGCATTCCTTTCCTGGTCGGGGGCGCCTTCGCGCTGGCCTGCTACACGGGCATCCGCCGGTCGACCAAGGACCTGGACCTGTTCATCCTGCGCAAAGACTTCGAGCGCATTGCGCAGCAGATGCGGCAACACGGCTGGCGTGTCGAATTGACCTATCCGCACTGGCTGGCGAAGGTGTACGACGGCGAAGCGTTCATCGACCTGATCTTCAGTTCGGGCAACGGCGTGACACCGGTCGACCAGCGCTGGTTCAGCGGCAACTGCCGCGCGGACATCCTGGGCGTGTCGGCGCGCGTGGCCAATGTCGAGGACAGCCTGCTGTCCAAGGCCTTCATCATGGAGCGCGAGCGCTACGACGGCGGCGACATCGCCCACCTGCTGCTGGCCCGCGCCGAGCAGCTGGACTGGGCCAGCCTCATGGAGCGCTTCGGCTCGCACTGGCGCGTGCTGCTGGCGCACCTCACGCTCTTTGGCTACATCTATCCCGGCGAGCGCCACCGCATTCCCGGCTGGGTGATCGCCCACCTGATCGATCGCCTGGCCGGTGAAGTGGATGCGCCCGCGGCCTCGAACGCGAACGTGTGCGCGGGCACCCTGCTCTCGCGGGAGCAATACCTGCACGATGTGAAGCAACTGGGTTACGTGGACGGCCGCCTCACCCCCGCAAGCAGCATGACGGACCGGGACGTCGCGCAATGGACCCAGGACATCGCAGACCGGGTTTGCGGCCCGGCTACGGTTCCGACGAACCAAGGAGGCGCGCAACCAGACCCGGCCAGCAAGGAAAAGCCGCAAGGCTAGGCGCAGGCCCGGGGTTCGTGCCGGGCGCGCTGTCGTCGTCGACTGCACCCCACCGGCGGTGCGCTCCTACAGGTTCGTGGTCGCGCCCCTCGAATGCTGGCGCAAAGGAGATCGATCATGAATACCCATACCCATACCCCTCAGGAAACCCACGAGAAAACAGGCGACGACCGCGACAACCGCCGCGTGTTCACCTGGGCGCGAGTGCCGCGGTGATCGTGTTCCTCGGCGCGCTCGCGTACTTCTACGCGGTGGACAAGCGTGGCGAGGCGCCGCCGCAGGCACCGCCCGCGCAGAGCCAGCCAGCCCCGCAGCCCGCGAAGCCCTAGGCCTCGCGCCTATCGTTTGAAATCGAGCATCTTCATCGCGCCCGAGAGGCCGCGCGCCGACTTCGCGTAGCTCTCCCAAGGCGCATTGCCCTTGTCCAGCCGCGTGTGGATGTTCTGCAGCGTCCACTGCGCGCCGCCCTTGAGGCTTTGCACCTCGGCCCATTCCACCGGCACCGACACGCCCAGCCCCGGCCGCGCGCGCACCGACCAGGCGCACACCGTGGTCGCGCCGAAGCCGTTGCGCAGGTAATCGATGAAGATCTTGCCCACGCGGTTGCTCGGCCCGCTCTTGGCCACGAACAGCTGCGGCAGCGTGCGCGACATGTGCCGCACCACGGCCTGAGAAAAATCCTTCACCGTGTCCCAGTCGTGCAGCCGCTTGATCGGCACCACCACGTGCAGGCCCTTGCCGCCGCTGGTCTTGCAGAACGGCGCGAGGCCCAGCTCGGCGATCATCATCCGCACCAGCTCCACCGCCTGCAGCATGGCGGGCCAGTCCACGCCCTCCCCCGGGTCCAGGTCGAAGGTCATGCGGTCGGGCTTGCCGATGGCCGTCTTCACGCCGTTCCAGGTGTGGAACTCCACCACGTTCATCTGCGCGGCGGTGACCAGGCCCAGCGGCTGCGCCACCTCCAGCAGCGGCGCGTGCGCGGGCCAAAGTGCGGGGTCGAGCTGGCGCACGCCGTCCATCGTTCCCTTGTCCAGGTGCTTCTGGAAGAACAGCTGGCCCTTGATGCCCTGCGGCGCGCGCACGAGCGAGACGGGCCGGCCCTTCAGGTGCTCCATCATCAGCGGCGCCACCAGGCCGTAGAAGCGCACGAGCTCGACCTTCTTCACCCCGGTGCTCGGATCGATCACGCGGTCGGCGTGCGACACCTTGAGGTTGCCGGACAAGGTGGTGGGCGCGGGCACGCGCACGGGCACGCGCACGGGCACGCGCTCTTCCGCATCGACCGCGCTCGCATGCACGGGCTTCTCGCGCACGATGGCCTTGGCCGGCTTGTCCGAACGCAGCGCATGGAACACGCCGTGGCGGATGTGCCCGTCGGAGGTCCATTCGGAAAACGTCACCTCCGCCAGCAGCACCGGCTTGATCCAGTGCGCGCGGCGGTCGTTCTCGGTGCGGTTCTTGAAGGGTCGCTCGTCGATGGCCAGCTTCTGCATGCGCGCCAGCAGGTCGGCGAGCAAGCGGTCGTTGAAGCCCGAGCCCACGCCGCCCGCATAAATGAGGTCGCCCGCCTCGTCGTGCACCCCCATCAGCAGCGAGCCGAAACCAACCCGCGAGCCTTTCGGGTCGGTGTAGCCGCCGATCACGAACTCCTGCCGCTGGCTGCACTTGAGCTTGATCCAGTTGGGCGAGCGGCGCGAGGTGTAGCCGCTGTCCTTGCGTTTGCCGATGACGCCCTCCAGCCCGATCTTGCAGGCCGACAGCACGATGTCGCGCGCCGGCGCGTCGAAGGTCTCGCTGTAGTGCACCGCCGCCGGCGGCTTCTTCAGGAGCGAGGCGAGGAACGCGCGCCGCTCGGTCAGCGGCACGCCGGTGAGGTCGTGGCCGTCGTAGTACGGCACATCGAACGCGAAGAACACGATGCGCTCGGTGCGCGAGCGGTCGAACGCGTTCTGCAGCGCCTGGAAGTCGGTGGTGCCCGCGTCGTTGAGCACCACGATCTCGCCGTCGATCCAGCCCTGCTTGAGCTTCATGCGCCCGAGCGCCTGTGCAAGGTGTTCGAGCTTCGCGGTCCAGTCGTGGCCGTTGCGGGTGAACAGGCGCACGCCCTCGGCGTCGATGCGCGCGAGCATGCGGTAGCCGTCGAACTTGATCTCGTAGACCCAGTCCTCGGCATTGGGCGGCGGCGCGTCGACGAGCGTGGCCAGCTGCGGCGAGAGCTTGGCGGGCATGGCCGCTTTCACCGCGCCTTCGGGCATGCCGGAGGGCGAGGCACGCCCTGCCTTCTTCGCAGCCGCTTTCTTTGCAGGCACCTTTTTCGCGGGCGTTGCAGCCTGCGCCTCCGCAGGCATGTCCAGCGCGCTCACGCTGTCCGGAAACTGATCGACCACGCTGAACTCGTCGGCCGGCCGCGCGTATGCGTCGTGCTCCTTGATGAGCAGCCACGCATCCTGTTTGCTCTCGTCGCGGCTGCGGATGCGCACCAGCGTCCAGTGCCCGCGCAGCTTGTGGCCATGCAGCTCGAACTTGAGCTTGCCCTCGCGGTAGCCCTTCTTCGCATCGCCGATGGGCATCCAGGTGCCCTTGTCCCAGACGATCACCTTGCCCGCGCCGTACTGCTTCGCGGGGATCTGCCCCTCGAAGCTGTTGTACGACATGGGGTGGTCCTCCACGTGCACCGCCATGCGGCGGTCCTCGGGGTCGTAGCTCGGACCCTTGGGCACCGCCCAGCTCTTCATCGCGCCTTGCAGCTCGAGCCGGAAGTCGTAGTGCAGCCGCGTCGCCCAGTGCTTCTGCACGACGAACTGCAACGCGCCGGCCGTGGACTTGCCGCCGTCCGCGGGCTCGGGGGTGATGTCGAAGTTGCGCTTCGCTTTGTATTTCTTGAGCGTGTCGGAGCGGGCCATGGCGAACCGTATCGTCCGGCAGCGACGCGGCCCAGTGGCCATTGGCCGCGTTCCGCTGGACGGCGGCTCCTACAAGCGCCGCGGGCCGTGGGTCCCGCGCTGCTTCGTCCTACTTGCTCGCGACGCTGGTGCTCAGCTCGCGCGCGTGCTTCAGGTGCCCCTGCACGACCGGCAGCATCTTGCTGGCGAGCGCCTTGAGGTCCGCGTCCTTCGCCTCGGCCTGGCTGCTGCAGTGAGATGGCGAGGTGATCGTTCCATTTGCGCACTCCAAGGTGGATGAGCGCCGCAGGCTCGCATGCGCTCGATCGCGTTCGCTGTAGGAAAAAGATCAAAACCGCGTGCCATAAATTCTCTCGCGCGACCCCCACCGGTTTTCGCATTCATCGATTGAAAACGAGCGCTTGTCCGACGACGGCGGCACGGCAACGGCGTAGGTTGGCCGCGTGTTCAACGGCGCAACGGAGATGACCCCATGCCGAAAACCAGCAGCAGCAATCCACAGAACCAGCAACCCCTGGGAACCAGCGGGAACAATGCCAACGGGCAGGAACAGCCGCCCTCCTCTTCCCCCTCTTCAGGGGCCATCGGGCAGGAGCAGCAACAGCAGCAACAACAGCAGGACGCGGCGCAGGACCAGTCGCTGGACCCGGCGGCCCGGGAAGAGCGCATCCGCAACGCCGCCTATGACGCCTACGTGCGCCGCGACGGCGCCGCCGGCGACGATGTGCAGGACTGGCTCGATGCCGAATCGCAGGTCGACGGCCGCAAGGGCTGACATGCAGCCGCAAGGAACGCGCGCTTCGCGCTAGTCCTTCGGCGTGAGCTGGCCGGCGGCACCGCCGGCCGTGGAGTTGCCGGCCTTGCCGACGGACGCGCCCTCGCGCGTGGTGCGCGTGGCGGTCGGCCCTTCTTTCTTCGAGGGCGCCTGTCGCGGTGCGACGGGCGCTGTGGCCGGCGGCGCGGCCTTCCTTGGCTGAGTCATCGGGTGCTCCTTTCCGCCGGAACGACGGGTTGCGTCCAAGGCTGGACGCACACCGCGCGCCGGGTGTCGGACGCCATCCACTCGCCGCGGAAGTTGCAGTCGCACGTCTTGCACGCCGTGCAGGGCGGTGGCCGGGCACGCCGATTGCCGGGACAGAGGTCGACGTGTTTTCGTTCCATCGACCCCTCTTCACCCAGGTACTTGCATGAGAAAAAAGGTAACGCCGCGCGACCTTCGCGTGGCCGAGTATTTCCAGCTGCTCGAGCTCTTGTCGCGCCGGCAGTTGCCGGTTGTGTGCTCCGCGCCGGAGGACATCCACCGCATCCTCGCGCTGCGCAGCGCCTCGCTGCTCGAAGCACTGACCGAGCCGCCCGAGCTGCTGCGCACCGGCGAGCGGCGCATCGCGCGCGCCGTGGTCACCGCCATCACCGCGGAGGGCCGCAATGCGCTCGCCCGCAGCGCGCGGGCGGTGCCGCCCATGCCTTCTTCCTCGCGGATTCCGCCGTCCGCGCAGCGCGCATGAGCCGCAAGGACGAAGAAGCCGCGGCCGCGGCCGACGAGGCCGACTGGCATGCGCGCGTCGAGCGGCTGACGCACACGCTCGCGCACCAGTGCGCCGAAGAGGCGGTTGCGCGCGAGCAGGTCGATGTGTGGCTTGAAGCCGTGCGGGTGGCCGTGCGCGATGGCGGTCCGCTGCCCGCCCCGGGCGCCCGCAACCACTGGCGCGCCTGCGCGGACAAGCTCGATGCGGCGCTGATCGCGCTGGAGTCGCTGACGCGGCGGCGCACCGGCTGACCGCCCGACGTCTGACCGCCCTAACGCCCCTACCGCCCTCCTTCGCTTGCCGCCGCCGGCCTCAGAGCCGGCCGATCGCCGCCTTGAGCTCGTCGATCGACGCGGGCTTGGGCAGGTGGGCATCGAAGCCTGCTTCGAGCGCGCGCCGCGCGTCCACCCGCCGCCCGTAGCCGGACATCGCGATGGAAGGCAGGTCGCGCGCGGCTTCCATGCGCCGCACTTCGCGGATCAGCTCGAAACCGTCCATCTCGGGCATGCCCAGGTCCGACACCAGGAGGTCGTAGCGCCGGGCCTGCAGCAGCGCGAGCGCTTCCTTGCCGCTGCCTGCCGTGTCGACGATGGCGCCCTCCAGGCGCAGCACTTCGGCAAAGGGCACCAGGGAATCGGCATAGTCGTCCACCGCCAGCACGCGCCAGCCCTTCAGGTCCACCTCGGCGGGCGCCGCTTCGGGCGCGGCGGCCACGTCGGTGCCCACCTGCGGCAGCCACACGTCGAACGTCGCGCCCCGGCCCACGCCCTCGGAGTGCGCCTCCACGCGGCCGCCGTGGGCCACGGCCAGTTCGTACACCAGCGCCAGGCCGATGCCCAGGCCGCCGTTGGGCGGCGCGGCGTCCTGCGTGGCCTGGTTGAACATGCC
Source organism: Variovorax sp. AC194 (assembly GCF_979257995.1). Lineage (NCBI taxonomy): Bacteria > Pseudomonadati > Pseudomonadota > Betaproteobacteria > Burkholderiales > Comamonadaceae > Variovorax > Variovorax sp. AC194. The sequence continues at coordinate 3,672,653 of NZ_OZ409823.1, forward strand.
GAACACATGCGGCAGGAATTCGGGCGCAATGCCGCAGCCGGTGTCGGTGACCGTCAGGCGCGCGAACCCGTCCTCGGCCACCACGCGCGCCGAAATGTGCCCGCCGTCGGGCGTGAACTTGGCGGCGTTGCTCAAGAGGTTCCAGGCGATCTGCTCCACGCGCACGCGGTCGCCGTTGCAGACCACGCCGGCGTCGCACTGCACGTCCAGCGCGATCTTCTTGCCCGCCGCATTGGCCACCGCGGCGGTCGCCGCCGTCTGCACCAGCTCGCCCAGGTCCACGGCCACCCGGTTCAACCGGAGCTTGCCCGTGCGGATGCGCGAGAGGTCCAGCAGGTCGTTGATGATGCGCGACTGGCTGCTCACCGCGTGGCGGATCGCGTCGCCCAGGCGCCGCACCGACGGGTTGTCGGCGGCCACCGGCAGGCGCATCAGGAGCTCGGCGTTCATCTGGATCAGGTTGAGCGGCTGCTTCAGCTCGTGCGACATCACCGCGAGGAAACGGTCCTTCAGCTCGTTGGCCAACTGGGCGTTGAGGCTGGCCTTCTTCTCCTTCACGAGCCGGTGCTCCTGCGCGAGCTCCTGCTGCTTGGTGCCGGTCATGTCGCGCGCGATCTTGGCGAAGCCGCCGCCGGCGGCCTGCTCCAGCGGCGTCATCACGCCGCTGCAATAAAAGCGGCTGCCGTCCTTGCGCAGGTGCCAGCGCTCGTCCTCGGCACGGCCGCTCTCGGTGGCGCGGCGCATCTCGCGCTCGGGAATGCCGTGCGCCTGGTCTTCGGGCGTGAAGATCGTCGCGATCGGCTGCTGCATCATTTCTTCCTCGGCATAGCCGAAGATGCGTTGCGCGCCGCGGTTCCAGCTGGTGATGAGCCCGGCCGCATCCGTCGTGATGATCGCGAAATCGCGCGTGGTCGCCGCCACCAGGCGCAGGCGCTCCTCGCCGGCGCGCACGCGCTCCTGGGCCGCGCGCAGCTCGGTGATGTCGAAGAAATTGAGGATCGCGCCCTCGATCTTGTCGTCCGCCGTGCGGTACGGAAGGATGCGCGCGATGTAGTGGCGCCCGTCGGTGCTGGTCACCTGCCGCTCGATGGCGCGCAGGTCCTTGAAGGCCGAGGCCGTGTCGTCCGAAAGCTCGGGGTAGTCCAGCCGGCTGGTGATGTCGAAGAGCGAGCGCCCCAGGTCGGTGGGGATCAGGTTGAAGAGCCCGGCCGCCTGCGGCGTGTAGCGCTTGACGTGCATGCCGCGGTTCACGAACACCGTGGCGATCTCCGAGGACGAGATCAGGTTCTGCAGGTCGTCGTTGATGTTGCCGCGCTCCTCGACCTTCACCTTGAGCTCGTAGTTCACCGTCACGAGCTCCTCGTTCATCGACTGGAGCTCTTCCTTGCTGGTCTCCAGCTCCTCGGTGGCCGAGCGCAGTTCCTCGTTGATCGCCTGCAGCTCCTCGTTGGAGGCTTTCAGCTCCTCGGTGGAGGTCTCCGAATGCTCGATGGTGTCCTGCAGGTGCATCTTGAGCTGGCGGATCTCTTCTTCCAGCTGGCCGATGAGCAGCATGCGCGCCGAATCGTCCGATTCGCCGGTGCGCAGCGGCATGCTCTCCTCCACCTCGTCGAACACCACCAGGACGAGGCCGCTCTTGCCGTCCTTTCCGTCCTTGCTGTCCTGGTTCGGCGGCAGCGGGCGCACCGTGATGTTCAGGAACACCTGCTTGCCGTCTTCCTGGCGCTGCACGATGCGCGTCTCCACGCTGCGCGCGGACTGCGCCGCCTTGAACAGCGCCGTGCGCAGCTCGATGCGGATGTCCGGCCGCACGTTGTTCAGGAGGTTGTTCGAGGGCTCGCCGCTTGCGCGCTCCAGGAACCGGCCCACCCCGTTGGACAGGTGCAGCACCTCGTGCTCGCTGTTGATCAGCACGCTCGGCGGGGAGAACTGCTCGATCGCGCGCTGGTGCATCTCGGCCGTGGCGGGGGCGTCGCCCGCGCGGCGCGTGCTTCGCTGCGGCTCGGGCAATGCACCGGGCGTGGCGATCAGCGGCGACTCGCTGATGAGCGGCATGTGCCGCCCGCCCGAGAGCCCCGGGTTCACGCGAAAGATGCGGTGCTTCTTGTCGATGGCATCGAACAGGCTGCCCACCGCATCGGTCGATTCGGAGGTGCCCATGAAAAGGTAGCCGCCCGCGCGCAGCGCGATGCGGAACATCTCCAGCACATGCGCCTGCGCCGAGCGGTCCAGGTAGATCAGGAGGTTGCGGCAGCAGATCAGGTCCAGCCGCGAGAACGGCGGATCGCGCAAGAGGTTGTGCAGCGCGAAGAGCACCGGCTCGCGCACCACGGTGGCCACGCGGTACTGGCCCTGCTCCTTCACGAAGAACTGGCGCAGGCGCGAGGGCGTCACGTCCTCGGCGATGCCCTGCGCGTAGAGGCCCTTTCGCGCGGTGGCGATGGCGCGCTCGTCGATGTCGGTGGCGAACACCTGGATCTCCAGCGGCTTGGACTGCAGGTCGGCCTGTTCCCGCAGCAGCATGCTCAGCGAATAGGCCTCCTCGCCGGTGGCGCAGCCGGCCACCCACACGCGCACCTGCTCGCCGGGCTGCTTGGCCTGGACGATGCGGCGGATCGCCTCGCGCTCCAGCGCCTCGAAGGCCTCGCGGTCGCGAAAGAAGTTGGTCACGCTGATCAGCATGTCCTGCAGCAGCAGCGGCGCCTCCTCGGCGTGCTCGCGCAGGAAGTCGCGGTACGACGGCAGGTCGGTGAGCCGGTTGACCTGCAGCCGGCGCTCGATGCGGCGCAGCACCGTCGCGCGCTTGTAGTGGCGAAAGTCGTGGCGCGTGTAGCCGCGCAGGTACGACATGATGTCCTGCAGCGCCTTCTCGGCCTCCTGCGATTCCAGCGGCGCCGCCGGGTCGGCCGCGAAGGCGCCGTCCTCCGCCTGCGCCTCGGGCATGCGGATGTTGCGCGCGGTGCGCCAGATGTCCGCCAGCCGCTCGGGCATGTCGGCCGCGGGCAGCACGAAGTCGACCGCGCCCGTGGCGATGGCCGCGCGCGGCATGCCGTCGTGCGCCGCGTCCTCGGGCGTCTGGGCGATGGCAATGCCGCCGTACTCCTTCACGCTGGTGAGCCCCACCGCGCCGTCGCTGCCCGTGCCCGACATCACGATGCACACCGCGCGCGCCTGGTGCACCTCGGCCAACGTGCGAAAGAACACATCGATGGCCATGTGGCGCCCGGCGATCTGCTCGTTCGGCGTCACGCGCAGGTGGCCGTCGTTCATCGTGAGCGTGACGCCCGGCGGAATCACGTACACATGGTTCGCCTCCACCGGCATCGACTGGTTGACCTGGCGCACCGGCATCGCGGTGGCGCGCTGCAGGATCTCGGCCGCGCTGCTCTTGTGCTTGGGCGACAGGTGCAGGATCACCACGAAGGCCATGCCTCCGGCCGTGGGCATCTGCTCGAAGAACCGGATCACCGACTCCAGTCCGCCGGCCGAGCCGCCGATGCCGACCACCGGAAACTTCAGGTGGCTGGGGGTCAGGTGGGACGGCGTGGAACCGGAGGAAGGCGCTGCGGCGGGTCCTTGAGGGGGCATGAGATCTCGCTGGCGGAGGGAGGCAAAGCGCCGCTGGGCGGCCCTCGGCGGAACAGGACGAAGTTTGGGATTCTGCACCCTTCCGTACGGCTTGACGCCCCTGCCGCCCCCCTGCTCGGCCCTCGGCCGCAGCGCGCGCACAGCGAGCGGGAAAACCCGTGTACGACCAAAGACAACCCGTGGGTTTTGTCCGACGCCCGGATGCGCAAGCCGCGCGCGCACGCGGCCGCGCGCTCGCCAAAGGGTGGAGGCTTGATCGACCCCGCAGGAGCCGCCCCGTGTCCCCAATCGCCGCCGCCAAATCGCCCGCTGAATCCGCGACCGAAGCGCCGCTTTCCTTCACGCGCGCCAGCCGTTCCGGCCCCGCCGATGCGGCGCCCCGCGCGCTGCGCCGCGTGGTGGTGCTCACCGGGGCCTCCAGCGGCATCGGCCGCGCCACCGCGCTCGCCTTTGCCGCTGAGGGCGCCTCGCTCGTGCTGGCCGCGCGCAACCGCGAGGCGCTCCAATCGCTGGCCGCCGAGTGCGAACAGGCCGGCGCACGCGCGCTCGCGGTGCCCACCGACGTGACCGACTTCGCGGCCATGTCCGCGCTCGCACAAGCGGCCATCTCCCACTACGGCCATGTGGACATGTGGATCAACAACGTGGGCGTCGGTGCCGTGGGGCGCTTCGAGGACACGCCCATCGCCTCGCACCGCCGCGTGATCGAGGCCAACCTCGTGGGTCACATGCATGGCGCGTACGCCATCGTTCCGCACTTTCGCGAGCGCGGGCGCGGCACGCTGGTCAACATGATCTCGCTGGGCGGCTGGGTCGCCACACCCTATGCGACGGCCTACACCGCGAGCAAGTTCGGCATCCGCGGGTTCTCCGAATCGCTGCGCGCGGAGTTCTCGGCATCTCCGGGCATCCACGTCTGCGAGGTGTTCCCCACCTTCGTCGATTCGCCGGGCATGTCGCACGGCGCGAACTACAGCGGCCACCGCGTCGCGCCGCCGCCGCCGGTGGTCGATCCGCGCCGCGTGGCCTCGGCGCTGGTCGGCTTGGCCACGCGGCCGCGCGCGCGCACCTACATCGGCGCGCCGGCGCTGCCGGGCATCTGGATGCACGCGCTCGCGCCGAACCTCATGGCGCGCGTGCTCGGCTGGGTCGGCGGCGCCGCCATGCGCCGCGCCGCGCCCGCCGCGCGCAGCGACGGCAACCTGTTCGAGCCCTCGCGCGGCTGCGCCATCGACGGGGGCTTTCGCAAGAACACCCGGGCCAACGATGCGCTGTGGCTCGGCCTCGGCGCGCTTGCGGCCGTGACCGCCGTCGCCTGTCTTTCTAGAAACGCAAGGAGCACACGATGAAGAAACCTCAGACCACCACCACCACCACACCCGGCCCCGCCTCGGGCGGCCAGCGCGTGAAGGCGCCGGATGCGGTGAACGGAGAAGAGCCCGCCATCGGCGGCGCCGACCCCGAACGCCTGAAGCGCGGCATGAAAAAAGCCGCCGAGCGCGACACCGCCGCGCCCGATGCCGACAGCCAGGACCGCTTGAAGCGCAATGCCGCGCGCGACACGCCGCGCGAGAACGACGCCGGCGCCTGAGCCGCCCTTCCTTCTTTCCATCTTTCCGCAGGACCCGCCATGACAGACCCTCGCCAAGCCGGCGCGCAGCCGCCCTTTTCAACCCCGGCCCAGCAACCGCCCGGCCTCGAATCGCAAATGTCCCCGCCGCCCGATTTCGGCGAGCAAAGCTACGTGGGCAGCGGCAAGCTCGAAGGCAAGGCCGCGCTCATCACCGGCGGCGACAGCGGCATCGGCCGCGCGGTGGCCATCGCCTTCGCGCGCGAAGGCGCGGACGTGCTCATCTCCTACCTCCCCGAGGAAGAAGAAGACGCCAAGGTCACCCGCGAATGGATCGAGCGCGCGGGCCGCCGCTGCATCACGGTGCCCGGCGACATCTGCGAGGAAGCGCATTGCCGCAAGCTCGTGGACCAGGCCTTCGATGCGTTCGGCCGGCTCGATGTGCTCGTGAACAACGCGGCCTTCCAGATGACGCACAAGTCGCTCGACGAGATCTCCGAGGACGAGTTCGACCGCACCTTCCGCACCAACGTCTACGCCAACTTCTTTCTCTGCAAGGCGGCCGCCGCGCGCATGAAGCCGGGCGCATCGATCATCAGCACCGCCTCGGTCAACGCCGACAAGCCCAACGCCACGCTCGTGGCCTATGCCGCGACCAAGGGCGCGATCCAGAACATGTCCGGCGGCATGGCGCAGCTGCTCGCCGAGAAAGGCATCCGCGTGAACTGCGTGGCGCCGGGCCCGTTCTGGACGCCGCTCATCCCCTCGACCATGCCGCCTGAGAAGGTCAAGGAGTTCGGCACGCAGACGCCGATGAAGCGGCCCGGCCAGCCGGCGGAGTTGCAGGCGGTGTATGTGCTGCTCGCCTCCGACCAGGCAAGCTACATCTCGGGCGCGACGATCCCGGTGACGGGCGGCGTGCCTTTCATCTGAGCGCGAGCCGCACCACCCGCACGGTCGGTCGTTCGATCAGTCGCCGTCGTCCTCGGGGCACGCCGCGCTGGCCATGTAGGCACGGGCGCGGTCCGTCAATTGCTCCAGCGCGTCTTGCGACGCCGCGACATTCAGCGCCACCAGCACGCAGCGCCGCGCGCCGTTGCACAAGACCTCCGCACGGCCGTCGTACGAGCCGTTTTTTCGGTACTGCACCTCGATGTGGCAGGCCCAGCCGTTGTCGAGATGCACCTGCGCGGGCATGTGGTTCATGGGCCGGTTCACGAGCAATCGACGTGCCCGCGCACCGCTGGGCGGGCCGGCAAGAGTTGCCGCAAATCGTGCAGGTGTGCCGACGTTCCCCTGCTGCTCTGGCGGCAGCATCGGCAGGCACACCGCGTGCTGGTGCTTCGCGCATGCCAGCCATTTCTCTTGCCATGAATCCGCCCTCGCCCCTTCATGCTCTCGGCCGACTCGATCAATGCGTGCACGACGCGCGCAACGCGCTTGCCGCAATCTCCGCCGCCGCGGAGGTGCTCGGCCGTGACGACTCGCCACCCGCCGTGCTGCACAAAGCCGGCGCGGTGGTCGCGCGGCAGGCGCGCGAGCTCGCCGTGCGAATCGACGAACTCATGTCCCACGCGCAGCGCGCAGCCGCGCAGGGCGAGCGGGCCCTCGTGGTCTCCGACGACGTGCACCTGCTGGCGCGGCTGGCGGGATTGCTCTCGCACGCCGGCTACCGGGTCGACCTCGCGGCGAGCACCCTTGCCGGCCACCAGCTGCTGCTGCGGGAGCGCCCCGATTTCGCGGTGATCGATCTGCGCACTTCGGCCGGCGAAGCCCGCTCGCTGGCCAGGCTGGCGCGCGGCGCCGGCTTCGATGGACGGCTCATCGCCATCGAAGACGCAGTGGCCACGCGCGGCCTTCCGGCCACCAGCAGCGCCGCGGGCTTCGACGCGGTGCTGGCACGCTCGTTCGAGTTGAATCTGCTGCGCGCGGCGATCCCCTACGACTGAAGACCGCATCGCCGTCCGCCATGTCGGGGCGGGCAGGCCGTCTTCTACGTCTCGAAGCCCGACGGGCTCGGCGCCTTCACCGTCAGGTTGCGCATCGCGGCGGCCACCATCGCCAGCTCGTCGGCTTCGGCGTCGCAGCCGGCCGCCGCTTCGGGATCGTCCGCACGCTGCACCTGGGCGAGCCGCCGCAGGATGCCTTCCTTCTCCTGCAACGCGCGCAGGCCCGTCCACAGCGCGGCATCGGTCACCTGCTCCTGCGTGGCCGCCAGGCTGCGCAGGCTGAAGGCATGGCCGGTGTGGCAGCGGTAGCGCAGCGGGCGCTTGTCGTCCAGCTCGAACAGCACGCCGCCGCAGTCGGGGCAACTGAACGTCGAAGGGCTCGCGATCTCCTTCAGCCTTTCCATCGCATGGCCCCCCGCGCCTGCGGCGTACTCGCGTCGCAGCGCGGCCGATGACTCGCAGCTGCCGTGGAAGCGATGGACGCGATCGTCGGGCGGCGCGCTGGCCAATGCCAGCAGCACACCCGCCATCTTCGACAGCGGCACCACATGGTCCGCCGGCACCACCGAGAGGGCGGCGCGCGGCATGCTGGGCTCCAAGGCATCGGCCGGGTCCTGCACGACGACCGTGCCGCCGCAGTCCTTGATGGCGCGAAGGCCTGCACTGCCGTCGTCCAGCATGCCCGTGAGCACCACGCCGATGGCCCCCGCGCCCAACTCCAGCGCGGCGGAACGAAACAGAGGATCGATCGCGGGGCGCGCATGGTGTTCCTTCGGGCCGCGGGTCACGCGGATCACGCCGCCTTCCAGCAGCATGTGGTGGTCGGGCGGCGCGATGTGGATGGTGCCGGCGGCCGGCACATCACCGTCGCGCGCCTCCACGGCAAGGTTCGGGCCCCGGGCGTCCAGCAGCTGCGCAAGCTGGCTGCGGTGCGCGCCGATGTGCTGCACCAGCAGCACAGGCACCGGAAAGTTCGCGGGCAGCGCCGCCGCCAGTTCGAGCATCGCGTACACGCCGCCCGAGGAAGCGCCGATGAAGATGGCGCGCCGCACGGCGGGCGCCGGGGACTGGCGCTCCTCCTGGGCAGTCCGTGTGTGCTGGGTGTTCTGAGATTCCTGCAAGCTGGTCATGTCCGGAGACGCGAAGTGAGGGAAAAGGGTCCGCGCGCAGGCGGACTTCAGGCTTCCGGCAAACGGCGTGCCTGCCGGTCGGCCCCGTGCGCGCGCAGCAGGCGCTGCAGGTCGGCCGCCGTCACCGGTTTGGCGACGTGCGCGTCGAAGCCCGCGGCGAGCGCCGCGGCCCGGTCGGCCGGCTGGCCCCAGCCGGTGACCGCGATCAGCACCATGTCGCGGCCCCAAGGCTCGGCGCGGATGCGGCGCGCGACCTCGTGGCCGTCCAGGCCTGGCATGCCGATGTCGAGCACCGCCGCATCGGGGCGCAGTTCCTCTGCCAAGCGCAGTGCATCGATGCCGTTGTGCACGGTCTCCACGCCGAAGCCCGCCGCCGAGAGCATCTGCCCCATGCCCCAGAGCGCATCGACGTTGTCGTCCGCGAGCAGCAGACGCTGCGGCCGCACCGGGCCTTCGCCGCCCGCGGCGGGGGCGAGCGGCGGCACCGCTGCCTGTGCATGCGGCGAGTGAACGCGCGCCGAGGGAATGCGCACCGTGAAGCGGCATCCCCGCCCGAGGCCCTCGCTCTGGCCGGTGACGGTGCCGCCATGCAATTCGACGATATTGCGCACCAGCGCCAGCCCGATGCCCAGGCCGCCCGCGGCGCGCTCGTGCGCATGCTCGCTCTGCGCGAACATCTCGAACATCGTCTCGATGGTGTCGGGCGCCATGCCGATGCCGTCGTCGGACACCTCGAACACCGCGTCGCGCGCGTCGGCATGCACCGACAGCAGGATGTGGCCCTGCGCGGGTGTGTACTTGGCGGCGTTCGACAGCAGGTTCGAGAGCACCTGGCCGAGCCGCGTCGGGTCGGCGTCGAGGGCGATCTCCTCCTCGGCGATGCGCAGTTCGAGCACGTGGCGCCCGCTCTCGATCAGCGGGCGCACGGTTTCCAGCGCCGCATCCGCAACGGCTTGCGCGGTGATGCGCTCCGGCTTCAGCGCGAGGCGGCCCTGCCGCAGGCTCGACAGATCGAGCAGCTCCCCCAGCATGACGCCCATGGCGGAGGCCTGCCGGCGGACAACGCGGGCGGCGCGCGCCTGGTCCTGTGTAGCGAGCGACTCGGGCGCCAGCAGTTCGGCCGCACCGCTGATGGAGGCGAGCGGGTTGCGCAACTCGTGCGACAGCACGGCCAGAAAGCGGTCCTTGGCCGCGTCGGCCGCCTCCAGCGCGCGGCGCGCCACTTCGTTGCCACGCAATGCCGCAAGCAATTCGGCGCGGCCTTGCTCCAGCTCCTGCTGCGCGGCCTTGCGCTCGGTGATGTCCACCAGGGTCAGCACGACGCCGGCGATCACGTCCTCCACGGTGCGGTAGGGCCGCGCGCGCGCAAGGTACCAGTTGCCGCGCGCGTCGCCCACTTCACGCTCGGAGGGCAGCAGCGAGCGCAGCACGCCGCGCGCATCGTGCGCCAGTTGCGGGTAGTCCAGCCCCGTGACCAGGTCCGACAGCGGGCGCCCCGTGTCGCCCGCGATCAGCTTGAAGATCGTTGCCGCGCTCGGGGTGAAGCGCATCACGCGCAACTCGCGGTCCAGGAACACGGTGGCGATGGCGGTCGCGTCCATGAGGTTCAGGATGTCGCTGTTGGCGTGGCCCAGGTCGTCGACCTTGGTCTTGAGCTCCTGGTTGACGGTGGTGAGCTCTTCGTTGATCGACTGCAGTTCCTCGCGGCTGGTATCGAGCTCCTCGGCGGCCGCATGCAGTTCCTCGTTCATGGCGTGCAGTTCTTCGTTGCTCGCCTTGAGCTCCTCGGTGGACACCTCGTACTGCTCCACCGTCTGGCGCAGCCGCGCCTTCAGTCGGTCCGCCTCGCGCTCCAGATGCTGGGCGACCGGCTCGGGCTGCACGCGCGCCAGGGCCGCGAAGCCATCGCCGGCCGGCACGGCGCTTTCGTCCGCATCGGCCGCCGCCACGTTCTGCCGCACATCTTCACGGCGCAGCAGCACCAGGTAGCCGCCGCCGAAGGCCTCGACCGGCCGCACCCCGATCGCCACCGCCAGCTCGCTGCCGGCCACGCGCATCCGCACCGGCGCGACCTCCACCGGCCCGTGCCTCTCGTGCGCGTGGAAGAGCGCGGTCTGCAGTTCGGCTCGCAGCTCGGGCACGATCGCGCGCAGCACGTTGCGCGAGGGCTCGCCGCCGCCGAAATAGAGAAATGCTGTGGCCGCGGGCGAGATGTGCAGCATCTCGTGCTCCGCATCCACCAGGATCGAGGGCGGCGCCAGTTGGTCGATGAGCTGCAGGTGCATCTCGGCCCAGGTCATCGTGCGCCCGCCGCGCAGCGTGGGCAGCAGCGTGGCCGGCGACGCGGGCGACGCGGGTGGCACGATCGCGGCGCGCGGAATCACCGGCTGCGAACGCCGCGACTCGGCAAGCCTCGGCGCGCCGACGGGCCTGGGCGGCAGTGGCGCGCCCGCCTGCATCTGGCGCCGCACGTAGATGCGATGCGCCTTGTCGGCCACCGCGAACAGATCGCCGTTTCCGTCCGCCACCTCCGAGACACCGAGAAAAAGCGGCGCCCCCGCGTGCATCGCGAAGTGCAGCGTCTCGAGCACGCGCGCCTGCGCGTCGCGGTTCAGGTAGATGAGCAGGTTGCGGCAGGTCGCCAGGTCGATGCGCGAGAACGGCGAATCGCGCAGCACATCGTGCACCGCGAACAGCACCATCTCGCGCAGATCGCGGCGCACCCGCCAGCCGCGCGGCTCGCGCACGAAGAAATGCCGCATGCGCTCTTCGCCCAGGTCGGCCTCGGCCGCGAGCGGATAGAGGCCCTCGCGCGCGGCGCGCACCGCGTCTTCGTCCAGGTCGGTCGCAAAGATCTGGATCGCCGGCGGATTCTCCAGCCTGCGCGCGTGCTCGGTCAGCAGCATCGCGACCGAATAGGCCTCCTCGCCCGTCGCGCAGGCCACCACCCACACGCGCAGCGTGTCGTCCGGGCCCTTGTGGCGAAACAGCTCGGGCACCCGCGCGGCCAGCGCGGCGAAGCTGTCGGCATCGCGAAAGAAGTTGGTCACGCTGATGAGCATGTCGTGCAGCAGCGCACCGGCCTCGCCGGGCCGCGTGCGCAGGCAGTCCAGGTAGGTCGCCAGGTCGCGCACGCCGTTCACCTGCATGCGCCGGCCGATGCGCCGCAGCACCGTGGCGCGCTTGTAGTCGTCGAAGTCGCGGCCGGTGCGGTTGCGCACGAAGGCCAGCACCTCGCGGAACAGCGCTTCGCCGGGCTCCGCCGCCGGCGTGGCCGGCACCGAGGGGTCGTGCGCGGGAGATTGCTCGGGCGGCAGGCGAAGCTGCGTCTCCAGGCGGTAGTAGGCGCCGATGCGCGCGCCCATCTCCCGCGCCGGCAGCACCCAGTCGACCATGCCGGTCGCCATGGCGGCATGCGCCATGCCGTCGTCGGCCGATTCGCGCGGCTCCTGCACGACGGTGAGCCCGCCGCGCTCCTTCACGCGCTTGATGCCGATCGCGCCGTCGCCATCGGCGCCCGAGAGCACCACGGCCGTCGCGTGCGGCCCGTGCGAATCCGCGAGCGTGCGAAAGAAAAGGTCCGCGGTCAGGTGGCGCCCGCGCTCCGGCGGCAGCCTGACCATCTCGATGAAATTGCCGCGCAGGTGCGCCGACATGCAGGGCGGCAGCACGTGCACCGTGTCGGGCGCCAGGCGCATCCGCCCCTGGACCGCCACCACGGGCAGCGCGGTGGCCGCGCGCAACTCTCGAACCAGCGCCGCCTGGTCGACGTCGGGCAGCTGCAGCACGACGACGAACGCCATGCCCGACGGCTCGGCCAGCCCTTCGAGAAAGGCCAGCAGCGCCTGCACGCCGCCCGCCCCGCCGCCCAGGCCCACCACGGGCACGAGACCGTAGCCGAACGACGGCACCGCGTCGTCCAGTTGTGCGGCGGCTTCTTCTTCGGCCCTGTCGGGCGAGGCATCGTTCAATGCAATCCCTTGTTCGGTTGCCGGCTCGGCGCCGCGGCAGCTACTGCTGGTACTCCTTGAGCCGGTTGTAGAGCGTCTTCATGCTGATGCCCAGCAGCGCGGCCGTGCGCTCCCTGTGGCCTCCGCAGTGCGCGTAGGTGGCCAGGATGAGCTGGCGCTCCACGTCGGCCAGCTGCGCGCCGACATCCACGATCAGTTGCTGGCCGCCGGGCGCGAGCGATGCGCTCGCGCCGTGGGCGCCGAAGGACGGCACGATCGGCGCCGCCGCGGCGGTGGACGTCTCGGCGCGCGCCTTCGGGGATGGCTGCGCCGCTTCCCTCGTCTGCCCCGTCGGCGTGTCCTGCGCGGGCAGCCATTCGCCATCGATTTCCGCGCCGTTCGCCATCACCCACGCGCGCTGCAGCACGTTGCGCAGCTCCCGCACATTGCCGGGCCATCGCCAGGCCACGATCCGCGCGCGCGCATCGGCGCCCAGGTGCTTGGCGCCGCCTTCCTGGCGCGATATCTCCTTGAGGAAATCGGTGGCGATGAGCATCACGTCGTCGTCGCGCTCGCGCAGCGGCGGCAGCGCGATCGGGAGCACATTGAGCCGGTAGAGCAGGTCTTCGCGCATGCGCCCGCTCGCCACCGCGGCTGCCGCGTCGCGGTTGGTCGCCGCGATCACGCGCACGTCGGTCTGCTGCACCTGCGCGGAGCCCACGCGCATGAAGGTGCCGGTCTCCAGCACGCGCAAGAGCTTCACCTGCAATTCCGGCGGCATCTCGGTCACTTCGTCCAGGAACAGCGTGCCGCCGTGCGCGCGCTCGAAAAAACCCTGGTGCTGGCGCTCGGCGCCGGTGAAGCTGCCGCGCTCGTGGCCGAAGATCTCGCTCTCGATGAGGTTGGGCGACAGCGCGCCGCAGTTCACGGCCAGGAAGGGCTGGTCGCGCCGGCGGCTCAGGTCGTGCACCGCGCGCGCCACCAACTCCTTGCCGGTGCCGCTCTCGCCATGGATGAACACCGTCACCGCGCTGCGCGCCACGCGCGTGATCTGCCGGTACACGCGCTGCATCGCCTCGGAGCGCCCGACCAGCGGGCCGAAACGGCCGGTCTCGCGCCAGAGTTCCTCGACCTCGTCGAACTCGGCGCGCAGCTGCGACGGGGCGATGAGCCGCGAGAGCAGCCCCTTCAGGTGCCGCGGGTTGATGGGCTTGACCAGGTAATCCGCCGCGCCCAGCCGCATCGCCCGTATCGAGGTGTCCAGGCTCGCCTGGCCGGTCATGAGCACCAGCACCGTGTCGTTCAGGACTTCGTTCTTCTCGTCGAACAGCGCGAAGCCCTCGCCATCGGGCAGGTGCAGGTCGAGCAGCAGCAGGTCGGGCCGCTGCATCGCCATCAGGCGGCGCGCGTCGGCAATCGAATGCGCGCACATCACCGAGTGGCCCTCGCGTGCGACGAGGGCCGCCATCATCAATGCGGAATCGTCATCGTCCTCAACGATCAATGCATGTGCCAAACCTGCTCCAGACCCTGTTGCGCCAATCGCACTTCTACGGCGGCGCTTCTGCGTTTTCCCCTGTGCCGATGGTTGCTCCATCCCGAGCCCGCGGCCGACGGTTCATCCGTTGAAGCCGCGTGAGAAATCGTGCACTTGCTGTGTCAGCGTATTCATACGTGCGACCTGGCGCGCGAGCACCTGCAGCGCCTCCTGCCTGAGAGCGTCGTCGTCGGTGGTGTTCAGCAGTTCCAGCGCCACGGCCATCGCGCCGACAGGCGCGCGCAGGTCGTGGTCCAGTTGCCTCGCCGCCTGCGCCTGGCGCGCCACTTGCTTGAGCAGGAGGGCCAATTGCTGTTCGGTGGAGGGGGCGCCGCGCGCCCTGCCCTCGCGCCGCAGACGCGTGCCGATGAAGGCCCCCACGATCCCCGCCGACACGCCCGCCAACATGCCCGCCACCCAGAAACCTGCAGGCCCCCGCCCGCGTTCTTGTCGAATCTTCGTCATGCCGCCCAGTGTCGGCCAATGAACCGGGCCTGTCTGCCCCGGCGGCGCTGCAAGTTTTGCGGCAAGGCATGCAGGTTGCGGTGCCGCATGCGGCCGATTGCCGGTCTGCAGGCTCTTGGGGACCGGTTTTTACCGCTTTTGGGTTGGCACAACCGTTGCGCATCAGCACACACCATGAACCCATCCATCGCCATGCAGGCGCGCCAGACGCAAGCCACCATCTTCTCGCCGCGGCTGCAGCACGCCGTGCGGCTGCTGCAGCTTTCTTCGCTCGACTATGCGCAGGCGCTGCGCGAGGCGGCCGAGCTGAATCCGTTTCTCGAAGTCGATGAGCCCAGCGTGGCTGCGTTGCACGAAAGCGCGGCAGCGGAGATGCCCGCCGCACCCGACACATTGAACACGCTCAACGCGCCGACCGATGCGGCTGCGGAGACCGACGCCCCGCTCGCATTGGAGCGCATCACCGCCGCGCCTTCGACGCAGGCGCAGCACCTCTCGCACGACGAAAGCGCCGACCTGATGCAGCGCGTGGCGCTGCCGCCATCGCTGTCGGCGCACCTCCATGCGCAGGTGGGCGTGCTGCGCCTGACCGAACGCGAGAGCGCGCTCGCGCACGCGGTGGTCGAGGCGCTGGACGACGACGGGTACCTGCGCATAACGCTCGCCGACATCGCGCTCGCGCTGGGGGAAAACCCTGAAGGCGCCGAAGACGAACTGCACACCGCGCTCTGCCGCGTGCAGGCGCTCGACCCGGCGGGCGTGGGCGCGCGCAGCGTGCCCGAGTGCCTCTGCCTGCAGCTCGATGCGATTGCGCCGATGCCGCTGCGCGCGATCGCGCGGCGCATTCTGGAGACGCACATCGACCGGCTGGCCGTGCAGGATTTCGGCGGCATCGCGCGCGCACTCGGCGTGCCGCTTGCGCAGGTGCAGTGCGCGGTCGCCGGCATCCGGCGGCTCAACCCGCGACCGGGCTGGGCCCATGGCGAGACGGGCGCGCGCCTCGTGGTGGCCGATGTCACCGTGAAGAAGGTGCGCGGCGCCTGGCGCACCTCGCTCAATGCCCATGCAGTGCCGCGCGTGCGGCTGAACACCGCCTGCGCCGCGCTGCTCGACACGCGCCGCGGTGCCCGCACCGGCGCGCTGAAGGCCTACCTCGAGCAGGCCCGCTGGATGGTGGGCGCGGTGACGCAGCGCACCGCCACCATCCTGGACGTGGCGCGCGCCATCGTGGCGCGGCAGCAGTTGTTTCTGGAGCACGGCCCGCTGGCGATGAAGCCGCTCGGGCTCCAGGAGATCGCCGACGAAGTGGGCGTGCATGCCTCGACCGTCTCGCGCACCGTGCACAACAAGTACATCGCCACGCCCGCCGGCGTGTTCGAGCTGCAGTACTTCTTCTCGCGCGGGCTGCAGCACGCGGCCGGCGGCGCGAGTGCGCCGGTGGCGGTGCGGCAGCTCATTCGCGAGCTCATCGCGGTGGAACCGCCAACCGCGCCGCTGAGCGACGCCGCGCTCGCGCGGCAGTTGGCGCAGCAGGGCTTTCGCATCGCGCGCCGCACCATCACCAAGTACCGCCAGGCGCTGGACATCGACCCCGTGGACGAGCGCCGTGCGCGCGGCACCCGGCTTGCGGCCGCTGCCTGAATCCCTGCAGCCCCAAGACCATGTGCATGGAATTTCTCGACCATCTGAGCCGGAGCAAGGCGCCGCTCACGCTCACGGACCCCGACGAGATCAACAACCTGGTGGTGCTGCGCGCGGCGGGCTTCGTCGCCGCTTTCACGCTGCGGCCCCTTCGGGATGGCGACGGCAGCGAGGACCGCAAGGATCGCCAGGGCCGCGAGCGGGGCCGCTTCCTCGCGCTGACGCCCGAGGGCCGCGCGGCACTGGCCAGCGGCATCGACGGGGCCTGAGCCGGCCGGCGCGCGCCTTCGCCAGGCGCTGCCCCGCTGCGTGCACGCGGCGTCGCCGAAGCTGCATTTGTTGGCGCGAATCGCGACTTCGTGATGCGCGAAGCGGCCACATCGCCGCGCTCTTGCCTACAGTGAATGCCCCTGTCACTCACAGCCCCGCCAAGGGGACACGGAAGGCGTCACACACAAAGCACCGAATGAATGAATGAAGGCCGCTTGCCTCGCGGCGGGTTGTCGATGCGAAAGCACCGATGCAGATGCGAGGTATCAAAAGGCGACGGCCGGGGCGTAGTAAGCACCCCAGCCGTCTAACCAAAGACGTGCAACAACCTCTAAAGGACCGCACAAAAATGGCTACCAAGACTATAGCCCGGCCTCGCACGCCGGTAACTTCTCCCGACGGCAACGCGCAAGACGCGACCGATTGCCTGGAGAACACGCTCGCGCAACTCGATGCGCTCATGTGGACCTGCAATGGCGCAGACATCGACTGGTGCACCGGCGACGGACCCAGGCATCTGGCCAACCTGCACTGGCTCGCAGCCGATCTGACGCAAAAGGCCGGGGAGCTGTTTCAGTCGAGCGAGAAGGCGCGACGCGTTGCGCCTGAGACCGACGGCGCCTAGCGGCCGGTCTGGCGGGCTGCAATTCAGTTCGCAGCCCGTCTTTCAGCGCAGCCACGGCGGGAACGCCGATTGCCATGGATCGCCACGGATCGCCACGAAGAGCGATCTCGAAAACCTTTCCCGAGGAGCCCTCTCATGGCCAGCTCAACAAGCCTCTCCACAATTCGCGCGACGCACAGTGACGCAAAGACATGAACCAGAAACAACGACACAGCCAAGGCGACATCGGCCGCCGCCTGATGTGGACCCTGCTCGCCGCCATCGCGGTCATCGTCGTGGTGGTGCTGTTCTTCTACGGCATCAAGGACCCCGAGAAGGGCCCAGGCAACCTGCCGCCGGGCGGCGGCCCCGCGCCGACGCAGGAGAACGGGCTTCCGCCGCCGGCGAAATGAAATGGCAGGCGCGTGAAATGACAGCCGCGCTGTCCGCGGCCAGAGCGCGCCGAAGCACCGCGATTCGAACTCAGTGCGCCGTGCCCATCGCGCGCCAGATCACATTGCCCACATCGTCCGCCACCAGCAGCGCGCCCTTCGCATCGATGGCCACGCCCACGGGCCGCCCGTAGGCCTCGCCCTTTTCATTGACGAAGCCCGTGAGCACATCCACGGGTTGGCCGGACGGCTTGCCATCCGCGAAGGGCACGAACACCACCTTGTAGCCCGCGGGCGGGCTGCGGTTCCACGAGCCGTGCTCGCCGATGAACATGCCGTTGGCGAACGGTGCCGGCAAGCCTGTCTTGCCGGCCGCCACGAGGCCGAGCGCGGCCACGTGCGCGCCGAGCGCGTAGTCCGGGGCAATGGCCTTGGCGACCATCTCGGGGCGCTTGGGCTTGACGCGTTCGTCCACGTGCTGGCCGTAGTAGCTGTAGGGCCAGCCGTAGAACGCGCCCTCCTTCACCGAGGTCAGGTAGTCGGGCACGAGGTCGTTGCCCAGTTCGTCGCGCTCGTTGGCGACGGTCCACAGCGCAGTGCCGCCCGGTGCCCACGCCATGCCGTTGGGGTTGCGAAGGCCGGTGGCGAACAGGCGCTTCTGGCCCGTGGCGCGATCGACCTCCCAGATGGCGGCGCGCCCCTCTTCCGCGGCGATGCCGTTCTCGGCCGCGTTGCTGTTGGAGCCCACGGTGGCGTAGAGCTTGGCGCCATCGGGCGTCGCGATGATGTTCTTGGTCCAGTGGTGGTTGATCGTTCCCGCGGGCAGGTCGGTCAGCTTCTCGGGGCTGGCGGTGATGGTCGTCTCGCCCGCGGTGTACGGAAAGCGCAGGATCGCGTCGCTGGCGGCCACGTAGAAATCGGTGCCCACCAGGGCCATGCCGAACGGGGAGTTGAGCTTGTCGATGAACACGGTCTTTGTCTCGGCGATGCCGTCGCCGTCGGCATCGCGCAGCAGCACGATGCGGTTGGCCGTGGGCGCGCCGGCGCCCGCGCGCGCCTGGACCTTCTTCATGACCTTGCCCTTCACGCCCTTGCTGTCGTCGGGCTTGGGCGGCGCATTGGTCTCGGCGACCAGCACATCGCCGTTGGGCAGCACGTAGACCCAGCGCGGATGGTTGAGACCCGACGCGAAAGGCGTGACCGCGACACCCGAGGCCGCCGTGGGCTTGCTGCCCGCGGGCCAGCCCTTGGCCGGCGCGATCTGCACCGTGGTGATCAGTTGCTTTTCGACGGGTGCGATCTTCGGGTTGGGGCCGACCGTGTCCGCGGGCGATGCGACAGGGCCCTTGCCCGCATCGCCGGGCAAGGCGACGGCCGATGTGGCAAGCGAAGCGACGGCCGTCGCGATGGCCGTGGCAACGATTGTGTTTTTGATGCGGGTGGGCATGAGCGACTCCTGGGCATGTTGACGCCCGCATGCTGCGAGTTGCCACCAGCGTTTTCGTAGGCCAACTCCCGGACCCGCTGCCGGATAAGCCCCCCACGGTTTCGCTCCTGGCCCGCGACGCGCTGAACTAGTGCTTTGAGCCTATGGCGACAACCCACAAATGCTGGATTGCCATTTGAATTAACTTTCTCTACATTAATACGCCGGTTGTACATCCGCGGCACCATTGATGCGGGTCGATACCGTTGAACGATCTGGCTACGACCCAACCGGCCCACCGGTTAAACAGTGCGCCGAGGAGACAAGATGAAGACTTCGAAAGTCCTTTCCCGTCCATCGTTCGGCGGGCTCTCCCCGGCCCGATCGCCGCGCCTGGATGACGCGCTGCGGTCTTCATGCACGACACGGCACGGCCGTCGCAATGGGGTACCCAGCCGCCTCGCAACCCTCCTCTTCCACGCGCCCAGTACCTCCTGCGTGCGCCCTGCCGCGCCGGCTGGACGACGTTGATCGGGCATGTGCCATGCGGCTTCTCCTGGTCGAAGACAACGAACTGCTCGGCAGCGCCGTGCACAAGGGCCTCATGCGCGCGGGCTATGCGGTCGACTGGAGCCGGGGCGGCAAGGAGGTTCTCTCTTCGCTGGCGTCCTGCAACTACGACTGCGTGCTGCTCGACCTCGGTCTGCCGGACGTCGCCGGCGATTCGCTGCTCAAGAGCATCCGCAGCCGGGGCATTCCCGTTTCGGTGATCGTGATCACGGCCCGCTGCGGCATCCAGGACCGCGTGCGGCTGCTGGACATGGGCGCCGACGACTACATGGTCAAGCCGCTGGACCTGGAAGAACTCGCCTCGCGCGTGAGGGCCGTGCTGCGCCGGGTCAACGGCAAGGCGCCCTCCTCGATCGAACCGGAGCATGGTCCGCTCAAGCTCTATCCGTCGCACCGAACGGCCACCTGGCATGGCGACATCGTCGCGCTGACCAACAAGGAATTCTGGCTGCTGGAGATTCTTGTGCGCCGCAAGACCCAGGTCTTGTCGCGCGGCCAGCTCGAGGAGGCGCTGTACACCTTCGACGTGGAGGTGGAGAGCAACGCGGTCGAGGTTCACATCCACTACCTGCGGCGCAAGTTCTCGCCCAACCTCATCCTCACGGTGCGCGGCGTCGGCTATCAGCTCGGTCCCGAGAAGCTGCATGCATAGCCTTGTGTCTTCGTGGTCGTTGCGTCACCGGGTTGCGGCGATCGCGTTTTTCGTCTGCACCGCAACGCTGCTGGCAGGCGGCGTCGCCATGCACCGGGCCGACCAGATCTCCGACCGCAACGTGCTGGACGCGCGGCTGGTCACGCTCGCGCGCACGGTGCTCGCCTTCGCGGAACACGAGATCGAGGAAGAAGGTTTCATCGAAGGGCTGAGCGACGTCGTCAGGCAGACCGAAAGCTCGCTGGACGCGCGCTATCACTACAAGATCTGGTCCGTCGAAGGGCGGCTGCTGCACCAGAGCCACAAGGCGCGGCAGGACGGCCCGCTGCAGCCGATAGCGCAGCGCGGCTTCGGCGAAGCCGTGGTCGACGGCGAAGAGGTGCGAACCTACACGCACGCGGCCGAGAGAACGGGCATGGTCATCCAGATCGCCGAGCGCCAGCGCGACCGCGAGGCGGCGGCCGGCATCACGACCGGCTACTTTCTCTCGTTCCTGGCGATTCCGCTGCTGCTGATTTTCGTGAGCACCTGGTGGTTCGTGAATCAGGCGCTGCGCTCGGTCGAGGGCTACGCTTCGCAGCTTCGCGAGCGCCATGCGCTGGACCTGTCGGAGTTGAAGGTTGCGAATCCGCCGGTCGAGCTCAAGCCGATGGTCGATTCGGTCAATGGGCTGTTCGCCCGCTTCAGGTCGGCGTTGTCCAGCGAGCGGGAGTTCACGGCCATTGCCGCGCACGAAATGCGAACGCCGCTGGCCGGGCTTCGCGCGCACGCGCAGCTGGCCACCGCGGTCGCCTCATCGCCGCAGGAGTTGTCGGCGTGCCTGCGCGGGTTGATGTCGGGCATCGACCAGGCCAGCTACCTTCTGGATCAGCTGCTCGATCTCGCCCGCGTCGACAGCCTGGCGGTCGCGGGGCATGTGGCGGTCGACGTGGACCTGCACAAGGTGTTCCAGGACGTGATGTCCGAGCTGGGCCCGGTGGCCGCCGACAGCCGGGTGACGGTCGTCACGCGCTTCGACGCGGCGCGGTTGCCGGCCGTCGAACTCGGCCTGCACATGCTGATGCACAACCTGCTGGACAACGCCATCCGCTTCACGCCCGCCGGCGGGCGCATCGAGGTCGGCAGTGCCCGCATCGATGAGGGCGTTGTGCTGACCTTCGACGATTCCGGCCCGGGCATTCCCGCGAGCCAGCATGCCGCCGCGTTCCAGCGCTTCAACCGCCTGGGGCGTGTCGATCCGCATGGCGTCGGGCTGGGCCTGTCGATCGTGCAGGCGGTGGCGCTGGCGCACCACGCGGTCGTGCGGCTGCGTCAATCGCCGTTGGGAGGGCTCCGCGCGGAAATCACGTTTCCGGTGCCATGCGGTAATGCACCCGAAAATGATGGGAAGAAGCCGACGAAAAGTCCGGTTCTCACATTTGCCGAGCGGCCCGGCGCAATGTGGAAGTAATGGGCTCCAGCAAGTACTGAAGCGCGGTCTGGAAACCGCCTTCGATGTACACCTCGGCCGGCATGCCTGCCTGCATCTTCAGGTCGCCCACGGCCTCGACCGATTCGGCGTCGGCCAGGATGGAAACGGCGTAATACGGCATCTGCGTCGTCTTGTCGGTGAACCGGTCACCCGACACATAGGTCACCTTGCCCTTCACCATCGTGGCGTTGCGGTACTTGAAGGCGGTGAACTTGATGCGGGCGCTCTGCCCCACCAGCACGTTGTTGACTTCTTCCGGACGGATCTGCGCCTCGATCATCAGCGCGGTGTTGCTCGGCACGATCTCCGCGATGGCCTCGCCCGGCCGCACGACCGCGCCCGGTGAGGTGAACTTCAGGTCGATGATCTCGCCCGCCGCCGGCGCCAGCACGACCTGGCGCGTGGTGGCGTCGTCGGACTTGCGCAGCTCCTGCTCGATCTCGCTCACGCGGGTGACCGCGCTCTTGAGCTGGTCGCTGGCCGAGCGCAGGTACTCGTTGACGATCGAGTTGCTCTTGATGTCGGCATCGACCAGGCGCCCGTGTCCGCGCGCGAGTTCCGAGCGGCGCTCTTCGAGCTTGGCGGTGTAGTCGGCCACCGAGGCTTCCATCTGGTTGATGCGCGCGTTGGAGACGAAGCCCTCGCTCACCAGGTCGCGATTGGCCTGCAGGTCGCGGTGTTGCAGCGCGAGCGATTCCTGCGCCTTCACGCCCTGCGCCTCCAGCGAGCCGATTTCCTGCTGCACCTTCTGGCGCAGCATGCGCATGAGCGCCAGCTCGCTTTGCAGCGAATGCCGGCGCGCCGCGAAGAGAGACGACTCCTTGGCCATCGCATCCTGCAGGCGCGCATCCCTGAGGGCCTCGGTCTGGAGCGCCTCGGAAAACACCAGCTTCTCGGCGCGGCGCTGCTCGGCTTCCAGGCGCTCCAGGGCGGTGCGCTCCACCGCGAGGCGGTAGGTCAGGCGGTTGCGGTCGGCGTCCATGCCCACGTCGGCAAAGACCACCAGCGCCTGCCCTTCCTTGACCTGCTGCCCGTCGCGCACCAGCACCTGGCGCACGATGCCGCCTTCGAGATGCTGCACCGGCCGGCGGTTCAGATCGACCTTCACGTGCGCCGGCGCCACCACGGCCATGGCCAGCGGCGCGAGCCCGACCCACATGCCGACCGGGATGACGATGGCGAACACGGTCGCGAGACCCAGCCGCACCAGTCCCTTGATCTGCTGCTTGGTGGTCTTGCGTTTGGGCTTCGTGCTGCCGAACGGGGGGGCGTGTGAGGGGGCCTGTGGGAGTGCCTGTGCGTGTGCGTGCGTCATGGCTTGTGGGCCTCCTGGCTGGCTGCGGTCTCTGGCCTCATGCGGCGCGCTCGGTGAGCGCTGCCTGCGCCTGCTTCTGCATCGACTTCATCACCTCGCTGGCCGGGCCGAACTGCTTCACCTGCCCGGCTTCGAGGATGAGGATCTTGTCCACGTGCGCGACCAGCGAGGGGCGATGCGTCACCACGATCGAGGTCACCCCCTCGGCGCGCAGGCCGCTGAGCGCGCGCGCCAAGGCGATTTCGCCCTCGGCATCGAGGCTCGCATTCGGCTCGTCGAGCACCAGCAGGCGCACGTCGCCGTACATGGCGCGGGCCAACGCGATCCGCTGACGCTGGCCCGGCGAAAGGCGCGCGCCGTTGTCACCGATCTGCGTGTCGTAGCCCATCGGCAGCTGCACGATCATGTCGTGGGCATTGGCGCGCTTGGCCGCGGCGATGACGGCTTCGCCGTCCGGCTCGCCCAGCCGGCAGATGTTGTCGGCGATCGTGCCGTCGAAAAGCTCCACGTCCTGCGGTACATAGCCGA
The DNA here is from genome assembly GCF_979257995.1 of Variovorax sp. AC194. Classification (NCBI taxonomy): domain Bacteria; kingdom Pseudomonadati; phylum Pseudomonadota; class Betaproteobacteria; order Burkholderiales; family Comamonadaceae; genus Variovorax; species Variovorax sp. AC194. Next base: position 3,695,711 of record NZ_OZ409823.1, read on the forward strand.
TCCAGGGGCCGAGCTCGCGCCGCGACCAGGTCGAGAGTTCGGTGCCGTCCAGCCGGATCGTTCCCATGGTCGGTTGCCAGATGCCGGTCATCAGGCGCGCGAGCGTCGACTTGCCTGCCGCGCTCGGCCCGATGATGGCCAGCGCCTCGCCGGCCACGAGGTTCAGCGACACGCCCGACAGCGCCAGCTTCTCCGAGCCGGGCGGGCGAAACGAAATGCCGTGCACCCGGATATGGCCGACCGGCCGGGGCAGCGACATGCGCGGCACGTCCTTGCCGAAGTGCTCGCACAGATCGCGCAGGCGCCGGTAGGCCGAGCGCGCCTCGTTCAGCACGCGCCAGCTGCCCACGATCTGCTCCACCGGCTGCAGGGCGCGGCCGAGCAGCACGGTGGTGGCGATCATCACGCCGGCCGAAGCCGCCTGCGTGAGCACCAGGTAGGCGCCGATCGACATCATCATCACCTGCACGCCCTGGCGCAAAAAGCGCGAGGCCGCGCTGAACGACACGCTCGCGTGGCTGGTGCTGGCCTGCAGCGCCAGCGCCTCGTCCTGTTGCTTGCGCCAGCGGCCCAGGAGGCGCTCGGTCATGCCCATGGCCTGCAGCACTTCGGCGTTGCGCAGCGACCCTTCGACGTAGCGCGACGCCTGGCGCGTTTCGCGCTGCACCGCGTCCAGCGCCTTCTGGTTCACGCGGTCGTTGAGCCAGGCCAGGCCGATCATCACGGCGGCCGCCCCCGCGGCCCCCAGGCCGAGCGCCGGATGAAAGAAGGCGATGACGGCCACGTAGACGACGATCCACGGCGCGTCCATCAGCGCGGTCAATCCGTTGGCCGAGAACAGGCCCCGCAGCGTGGCGATGTCGCGCATCGCATCGGGCCGCGCATTGAGCGTGGAACGCGCGGCGGCGGTCACCACCGCATGCACCACCGGCGGCGAGAGCCGCTCGTCGACGATGTGCCCCGTGAGGTGCTGCAGGCGCAGCCGCACGTAGTCGAGAACGAACAGGATGAACAGCGCCGTGCCCACGCCGCCCAGCAGCACCCACAGCGTCTCGCGGCTGTTGGTCGGAATCACGCGGTCGAACACCTGCAGCATGAACAGCGCAGGCACCAGGTACAGCAGGTTGATGACGAACGAGAAGAGCGCCATGCTGAACAGCAGCGGCTTCAGCTCGGCCCAGATCGGCTTCATGTTGGATCTCCTCCGGTATTCGGCGCGGGGCGCTTGCACGCCCCGCGCCGTACCTTGCTTTTTTTGCCGATCAGACGAAGTCGAAGTTCGCCGCCACCACCGCCGCATTGGCACTGAAGGTGCCGATCAGCGTGAGCTCCGCCGCCGACGTTTCCCCGCCGCCGGCCTGCACCCACTGCCACAGCGAGAAGCTGTTGCCGTTGGTGTCGTTGATGACCAGCAGCGCGTCCTCGCCGTTGGCCGCGGTGATCGCGAATTCGCTGTTGAACGCCGCCGCAACCGCCGCCGCATTGCCCAGGTTGGCCGTGGTCACGCCCTCCCCGCCCGCGCCGGTCAGGAGCAGCGCCTCGATGTCGCCGTTGCCCTGCCCCACAGTGACATTCACCGTGCCGCCCGCGCCGTTGCCGGTGCCGAAGAGGAAGTTGTCGTTGTTGTTGCCGTCGTCCCAGGCCGTGTTGAGCGCGCCGCCGAACTCGATGCGGTCGTCGCCCGCCGCGGTCGGGCCGTTGGCGTCGAAGTTGCTCACCACGTCGCCGAACTCGTTGGTCGCGCTGAACCGGAAGATGTCCTGCACGTTGTCGTTCGCCGCGCCCGAGTTGAGGATGTCCGCGCCGATACCGCCGATGAGGATGTCGCCGCCCGCCCCGCCGTTGATGGTGTCGTTGCCCGCACCGCCGATGAGCGTGTTGGCGCCGGCACTGCCCGTGAGCGTGTCGTTGCCCGCGCCGCCCGTCGCGTTCAGGATGCTCGCGATCGAGGTGAAGCCCGAGGCCGTGCCCGCCAGCAGGTTGACGTTGACGGCCGTGGTGGAGTCGCCGTACGAGAGCGTGTCCGCGTTGCCCCCCAGGTTCGCGTTGATCGACTCGACGCCCGTCACCGTGCCGCCCTCGAACCCCGTGATGGCGCCGTTGTAGACCACGTCCAGCACATCGTTGTTCGCCGCGCCCGTGATGTTGAGCACGTCGTTGCCGCCGCCGCCGACGATGGTGTCGGCACCGCCGCCGATCGTGTAGTTGAAGGTGTCAGCCCCAAGGCCCCCGTTCAGCACGTTCGCGCCGGCGCTGCCGGTGATGGTGTCGTTGCCGCTGCCTCCGGTGAAGTTCTCCATGCCCACGATCACGTCGGAGTTGGCTGCGTTGCTGCCCGAGCCCGTGACGACGATCGGCGCCGCGCCGCCCAGGTTCACCGTCAGCGCCGCCGTGTAGGCCGAGTAGTTGGCCGTGTCCAGGTCGGCGCCGCCGTCCAGCGTATCGCGCACGTTGTCGACCGTGGCCGAGAGCGTGTCGTTGCCCGCGCCGCCGCTCAGCAGGTTGACGACGCCCGTGCCCGCGGTGCCGCTCGCCGTGAGCGTGTCGCCGAACGCGCTGCCCACGAGGTTCTCGATGCTCGAGAGCGTGTCGCTGCCCGCCCCGCCGGTGGCCTGCGCCGCCGCGATCGCCAGGGACACCGTCACCGCCGCCGCCGCTGTGGCGTAGTTCGCGGTGTCGCTGCCGCCACCACCGGTCAACACGTTGTTGCCCGCGTTGCCGGTCAGCACGTTGTTGCCGGCATTGCCCGTGCCGTTGATGTTGCCGGTGCCCAGCAGAGTGAGGTTCTCCACGTCCGCGTCGGTGATGGTGTAGGTGAGGGTCGACTGCACGGTGTCCGTGCCGGCGCCCGCGCCCTCGGCCACGGTGTCCGTGGCGCTGTCCACCAGGTAGGTGTCGTCGCCCGCGCCGCCGGCCATCGCGTCGTTGCCGGTGCCGCCGTCCAGCGTGTCGTTGCCGTCGCCTCCGTTGAGGGTGTCGTTGCCGATGCCGCCCAGCAGCGTGTCGTTGTCGTCACCGCCGTTGAGGGTGTCGTTGCCCTCGCCGCCGTCCAGTGCGTCGGCACCGATTCCGCCATTGAGCGTGTCGTTGCCGCCGAGGCCTGCGAGCGTGTCGGCCAGGTCGCCGCCGCTGATGACGTTGTTGAGCGCGTTGCCGGTGCCCACGAACTGGTCGGCGTCGATGCCGGTGTAGGTGAGGTTCTCCACGTTGGCGATGAGCTCCAGCGAGAAGGCGGCCAGCTCGGTCTGGACCTGGTCGGTGCCGGTGTTGGCGCCCGCCGCTTCGACGATCACGTCCAGCACGTCGTCCACGACGTAGGTGTCGCTGCCGTTCAGGCCCACCATGGTGTCGGCGCCCAGCCCGCCGTCGAGCAGGTCGTCGTCGCCGTTGCCAGCGCCGCCCACCAGCAGGTCATCGCCGTCGCCGCCGTGCAGTTCGTTGTCGCCAGTGCCGCCGAAGATCAGGTCGTTGCCCAGGCCCCCGGTGATCAGGTCATTGGTGCCGTTCTCCCCGGCGATGAAGTTGTTGGCCGTCGAGGCGGACAAGTCGATGGTGCGCGAGCCGCCCGCGGAGTCCAGCCGGCTGATGAGGTAGTCGTCCACGCCGAGCAGGTAGCCCGCATAGCTGCTGTCGGTGAAGTTGATGCGCTCCACGCCGGTCTGTGCGTTGGTCCCGGTGTAGTGGCCGTTGACGGTCACCGTCTGTCCGTTGAAGTTGAGGATCAAGTTGCCGGTGTTGGTGCCCGTGTTGCTATCCGCGGCGTTCAGGCCGACAAGCGGGTTGGCCAGCAGCGTGACCGGGTCGATGCCCGCCTGGATCACGATGCGGTCGGCCGTGCCGCCGCTGGTCGCGCTGACCGGTTCGTTGATCGTGTCGTTGCCGTCCGCCAGGCCGAACACATAGGTGTCGTTGCCCAGGCCGCCGTTGAGCGTGTCGGTGCCCGCGCCGCCGACCAGCACGTCGTCCCCGGCCAGCCCGTTGAGCGTGTCGTTGCCCGCGAGGCCCAGCAGCAGGTCGTTGCCCGCCGTGCCGTTGAGGGTGTCGTTGCCGGCGGTGCCCGTCACGATGCCCAGCGTGGCGTCGGTGAACTGCAGCCGCTCGATGTTGCTCAGCGTGTCGGTGCCCTCGATCGGATCGGCGCTCACGTCGGTGACCGTGAGCCGCCCGTTGGCGTCGGTGCCGAACGCGTAGTTGGCGATCGGCCCGAGGTACGCGACGGTGTCGATGTCGCCCGCCGTCTCGTCGGTCCGGATGGTGCGCACGATGGCCAGTTGCCCGGGGTTGATCTGCCCCGCGAACATGCTGTTGACCAGCGTCTTCATGCTGTTGTGCAGCGCGATCGGCGTGCCGGTGTGCGCGGTGTCGCCGGCCGCGAAGACGCCGATCTGCACATCGAGCCATTTGTCGCCGTCGATGATGTCGTCGCCGCCGCGGCCCATGATGAGGTCGCCCCCGTCGCCGCCCAGGATGATGTCGCCCGCCGAGTAGTTCACCACGCCCGCGCCCAGCACGGCCTGCAGGCCGTTGATGCGTGCGATGCCCGCCGCATCGAGCAGGTTGCCCGCGTAGCCCTCGGTGCCGCCCTGCGCGAACGGCAGCCGCTCTTCGGCCAGCGTGTCGGCGCCGATCAGCACGTCGGCAAAGCGCGTGCCCGAGAGGCCCTCGACCGATTCGTACCCGTCCAGCGTTCCGTTCTGCGGCGGCGCCGGATTCTCGTCGAACACGATGGCGCGCGTGAGGTCGGCATTGATGCCGGCGGTGTTGTCCTTGTAGGTCACCCAGTCCCAGCCCGACATGCCGGCCAGTTTGCCGCGGCCGGGGCTGCCCACCATGATGTCGTCGCCGCCCTCGGCGATGAACTCGTCGAAGCCGCCGTCGCCCAGGAACACGTCGTGGCCCACGATGCTGTCGCGCGCGAAGATCTCGTCGAAGCTGTCGCCGGGCGCGCCGTCGAAGGTGCCGGTCTCGATCCAGTCGTCGCCCTCGTTGCCCAGGATGCGCTCGGCGTTCTTGCTGCCCAGGATGAAGTCGTTGCCCTCGCCGGCGAACACCTCGGAGCCCGCATCGGTGCCCAGCACGATGAAGTCCTGCCCCTTGCCGCCCATGATGAGGTCCAGCCCCGGGCCGCCGTGCACCACGTCGTTGCCGTCGCCGGCCTTGATGTTGTCGTCGCCGCCCAGGTCGCGCACGATGTCGTCGCCCGCCCCGGCATTGATGATGTCGTTGCCGGCGCCGCCTTCCAGGTTGTCGTTGCCGCCGTCGCCGTGGATCGTGTCGTCGCCCTCGCTGGCGATGATGATGTCGTTGCCCTCGGTGCCGCCCAGCACCACGTGCTCGTCGCCCGTGTAGCGCAGGTAGTTGCTGTCGGGCCCGGCCGTGCCCGGGTTGTTGCGCACCACCAGCGGCGTCAGGATGCCGCCGCCTACCGGGTCGGTGCTCTCCAGCGTGCCGTTGCCGTCCAGGTCATTGAACTGGCGGGTGATGTCCACCTCCAGCGCCAGCCCCGGCGTGGAGAACACGTCCGACGGCAGGTGCGTGGCGTTCGTGTTGGTCATGATCATTTCGGCGAACGAGTTGTTCTCCATTTCGCCGAACAGGTGCAGGCCGTCCAGGCGCTGCAGGTAGTAGAAGCGGTCGCCGTTCTGCAGGCTTTCCATCTGCTGCTCGAACACGAAATTGAAGGTCGAGCCGAGCATGCCGCCGAAGGGAAGAATCTTTTCCGCGAGGCCGCCGATCCAGAGGTCCACGTTGTCCAGGCCCGTGGTGGTGACGCCGTTCGCGCCGCTCGCCCATGCGCCGCTGCCATTGAGAAAGTCCACTGCATCGGCCGGCACCAGCAGCCCGCCGACCGCCGCGCCGGTGATGATCGTCAGCGCAGCATCGCGCTTGCCTTCGATCGTCGTCTGGCCGGTGATCAACGAATGCGTGCCGTAGGCGGCGACGAAATTGATGATCGACGCCTCGTGCTTGAGGTTGCCGGCGAAGTCCACCCAGCTGTCGTACGGCCGCAGTTCCGCCGCGTTGTTGGTCGCGTCGAAGAACTCGCGCCGCGCGGCGTTGAGCGACGGCACGCCCGTGTCGCGGCCTCGTGCCAGGTTGATGGTCGCGAGGTCCAGTGGCAGGCCCAAGAGGTTGTTGCGCAGCGCGCCGGTCACGAACTCGTCGATTTCGTTGCCGACCTGCCGCGTCATGCCGCGGATGATCGTGCCGGCGGCGATGTCGTCGGTGATGGCATGCCCGGAATCGAACGCGACAGGATTCAGAAAGCCCTGGATCAACCCGATGTCGTCCGCGTTGAAGTTCGGATCGAACCGGTCGATCGACTCGGTGAGCATCGAGTGGCCGAAGCGATACACCACGTGCGCGAATTCGGCAACGATCGACGGATTGATGGTCACGTCGAAACCGTCGGGCACCACGAACGGGTTGATCTGCGGCTGGATCTTGCGCGCGAATTCTTCGAACACCAGATGCTGGTACTGCATCTCGGTGGTGAACTTGGCGGACTGGAACAGGCGCTCGCCGTCCCACACGAGCGTGCTGAGGTCCGCCGGCAGCGCCGTCACGTCCTCGATGAGCCACTCGTTCAGGAAGGCGAAGTCGCCGCCGGCCGCGGTGGACAGAATGACTTCCTGGTTGTGCTCGACCATGCGGTTGTGCTCTGCATGGAACACGTGGTGCACGGCGGTGAGGCCGATGTTTTCGTTCACGCGGCCGTCGCCGGCGATGAAGTGGGCGTCGAGCAGTTCGTTGTCGTACTCCGTGTCGCCGTTGCCCGGGTTTCCGAGGCCGATGGTGATGTCGCCGTCGGCGATCTTGCCGATCGGGACCGCCTCGTGCGCGATGTCCGCAAGAAACGCGTGGCCCGTGCGCAGTGCCGCCGCCGTCGTCGGATTGACCGGGCTGCCCGGCGTACCGGAGACCACGATATCGTCTGCCGTGTTCGGAATGCCGTCGGCGCCGATGCCCACGATGACCTGCGCCATGCCGGTCGCGGCATTGGGAATGAAGTTGCCGTACTGGTCCGTTCTGAGCAGCGGCACGCTGCCCACGTCGAAGTCGGTCAGCTCGATGCCCAGCATCAGGGCCTGTGCCTTGACCTCGCCCCACGTCGCCATGCCGCCGTTGCCGCCCTCGATCAGCTTGCCGGTCGCCACCGGCTGGCCGTCGCCGTTCAGCGTGTACTGGCGCAGGAACACCTGGTGAGAGGAATGCGAGGTGTAGGTCTGGTTCTGGTCGACGAAGGCCGTGGTGGTGTTCACCGGCCGCACGTCGTCGGCGGTGCCCATGATGCCGTCCGCGCCGGGGGACACCGAGGCGCGGGTCAGCACCATGAAGTTGGTCGGGCTGCCTTCCACGTACAGCGGATCGTCCGGCTGCAGCGGAATGAACACCGTGCCGCTGCCGCCCTTGTTGACCAGGTCCAGGCCGTGGTCGAAGAACTGGCCGAAGAGGGTGAACCACGAGTTGAACGATGCCGACAGGCCCACGTCCGGCGAGATGTTGGGCAGGCTGACGTTGTCGCCATCCATCGTGATGCCGAAGGGCTCGATGGCGGCGTCGCGCACCACGCGGGCCTCCTGCAATGCCGTGACGGTCAACGCATGCGCGGCATCCGCGGCGTCGGCCGCATCGAGGGCGGCCTGCTCCGCGGGCGTGGGCGGCGTGGCGGGATCGCCGTCACCGAGTTCTTCGGCATCCGCACGGGCGTTCTGCGCCACGACACGGGCCTGGTACTCGGCATCGGACGCGGGCTTGAAGGCCTGGTAGATGACCGTGATGGCGGCCAGATCGGCCATGGGGTTGGCCGCGCCCGCGCGGTCCAGCGCGGTCAGTATGGCGGCCGGATTGCCCAGGGTCTGGTCGACCAGCAGGTTGGAGATGGTGCGCAGGCTTGAATCGAAGACGAGCGAGTTCGGGTTGTTGCTCGGGTTGTAGTTCGCCGCCGTCGGCATGGCGGGCGCGGGACCGGGACCGTCGGGATCGAACAGCGTGCCGTCCGCCGGCCGATATGCCGGGTCTAGCAGCGTCGGGAACGGCTGGTCCGCGGCGCCCCATGTTTCGTGAAGCAGGTTGTTGTACGTGCCATCCACCGTTCGCAAACCCCAGCTGACGTTGTACGCCGGGACCAGCCCGCCCGGTCCGAACAACGGCTGGCCGGCGGCGTGGGCCTCCGAGATCTTGATTTGCGCAAGGATGAACTCGAGGTCTGCTTGATTGACTGTGACGGACATGGCATGGCTCCTCAGTGCTTGTGGTGGTGGGGTGTTTCGGAACGCTACTTCCGTCATCACAGTCTTTAGTCCCACCCTTAAGAAGTCCTTAAGCAATAGGTAGTAATTTTGAAGACAGGGAGGTTGGAGGCCACGGAGGAGACAAGACATGGAGACAAGCGCACAAGGCGTTCATCGCGCCCTGCCCGGCGCGTGCGGGCACGGCCGCAGAGCATCGGCAAGCGGTCCATCCGCCCGCATGCTTTCGCTCTTGCTGGCGCTCGGGGCCGCACCGGCGTGGGGGCAAAGTCTGGTGGAGCTCTATCGATCGGCGCGCGACTACGACGCCGTCTACCAGGGCGCGCGAGCGCAGTACGCCGCCACCGTGGCACGTGCGGCGCAGGCCCGCGCTGGCGTGCTGCCGGCGATCAACCTGACGGCAGGCGCATCGCTCACGGAGCAGGACCTTTCCACCGGCAATACGTCGACGACACGCGGCGTGAATTCGCGCAACGTGGGCATCAACCTGACCCAGCCCCTGTACCGCCCCGCCAACTGGGCCACCTACGCGCAGAGCGGGCTGCAGGAAGAGATCGCGCAGTCGCAACTGGTGCTTGCCGAACAGGACCTCGTGGTGCGCGTGAGCCAGGCCTACTTCGACGTGCTCGCGAGCTACGACAGCCTCGTGCTGGTGCGGGCGCAGAAACTGGGCGTGGTGGAGCAGCTTGCGTCCGCCAAGCGCAATTTCGATGTCGGCACCTCGACCATCACCGACACGCGCGAAGCGCAGGCGCGCTTCGACCTCGTCGTGGCACAGGAAATCGCTGCAGCCAACGACCTGGAGGTCAAGAAGATCATCCTCGACCAGCTCGTCGGACAAGCCGGCAGCAGCCCCACGCCGCTCGCGGCACCCGTGCTGCTGCCGCCGCTCACGCCGAACAGCGTGGACGCGTGGCTCGCGCAAGGCGAAGCCATGCATCCGGCCATCCTGCAGGCCAGCCGCGGCGTGGAGGTGGCGACGCTGGAGATCCGCAAGGCCCAGGCCGGCCACCTGCCGACGATCGACGCCCAGCTGGGCTACAACATCACGACCAATCCGCAGAACACGACCTCCAGCACCGCATCGGCCGGCAAGACGCGCGTGGGCGCGGCCAGCGTCGGCGTGGTGTTCAACATGCCGCTGTTCGCAGGGTTCGCGACCGAGAACCGGGTGCGCGAAACCCTGGCCCTCGCGGACCAGTCGCGCGCCACGCTGGACAACACGCGTCGCAGTGTTTCGGTATCGACGCGCGCCGCGTTTCTCGGACTGGTTTCCGGCGCGAGCCAGGTGAAGGCGCTCGAAGCCGCGGAAGCGTCGAGCCAGGTGGCGCTGGACGCCAACCGCATGGGTTACCAGGTGGGCGTGCGGATCAACATCGACGTCCTGAATTCGCAGAGCCAGCTGTTCCAAACCAAGCGCGATCTGGCGCAGGCGCGCTACAACGTTCTGCTGGGAACCCTGCGGCTTCGGCAGGCCAACGGCACGCTGACGCCCGAAGCGCTGGACGCGCTCAACGCGACGCTGGCGCTCGACGGCAGGCCGGCGGTGGACAGCACGGCCCCGGGTGCGGGTGCGCGCGTGCGGTGAACAACGGGAGCATCGGATGCCGCTCGCACTTCTTCTCCAGCTTCTGCGCAGGCGATTTCCTGTCACGCTCACCGCGGAAGCGGACATCCGGCATGCATCGGTGCTCGTGGCGACCGGGCTGATCGAAGCCGAATTCCAATTCGACGGCTTCGGCTACCAGCATTACGAAAGCGCGGTCATCCTGGCCATCACGGACGAAGGGCGCGCGGAAATCGCGCACCTGCGCAACCGCGGCGGCATGGCGGATGAAGAGCGCCAGGAATCGCTCGTCACGCCGCTCGATCAGCCGCACAGGGTCCTGGAAGCAGCCGGGATGGTGGAGGCGGCCGTTCCCCCGGCCCGACCCGCCCGGCAAGAGCCCGCCCACGTCCATCGGACCGAGGACGCGCCCGATGTCACGCTCATTCCTTCCGGCGAACCCGCCTCCACTGCCATGACGCCCTACCGCCAGAACGCCATGCCCGGCGTCTGCGCCCCCGCGACCGCGCTGTGGCCCGACTTCCTCACAGGCCAGGAAAGATCGCCGGTTCGCGTGCTGCTCGTCGACGACGACGAGCTGGTGCGCCGCACGATCGCCCGGGAGTTGCTGGCGGACCTGCGCATCCAGCTGGAGGGCCAGGCCGACAGCATCCGCGAAGGACGCAAGCTCCTGGTCGCGCACGAGTTCGACGTGCTGATGGTGGACCTGCGGCTGAGCGATGGCCTGTGCTTCGAGCTGATCGACGAAGCGCGGCGTCACCGCAGCAACATCGAGGTCATCGTGATCTCCGCCTTCGAAGACGAAGCGCATGTGCTGCGCGCCTTCGAGCTGGGCGCGACCGGCTTCCTGCTGAAGAACGCCTGGCTGCAGCGCTTTCCCGATGCGGTGCTGCACGTGATGAACGGCGGCGCGGCCATCACGCCGCGGCTCGCACGGCGCCTGCTGCACCTCATGAACCAGCAACCTCCCGAGCCGCTGGCCGACGATGCGTTTCCGTTGTCGGCAGCGCCGTCGGCACCGCTCCAGCACGAGACGACGCTCTCGCACCGGGAGAGCCAGATCCTGCGCTTCGTTGCGTTGGGCCACGTCTCGGTGGAGATCGGCGCGAAGCTCGGCATCACCGGCCAGACGGTCGACGCGCACATCAAGAGCATCTACAAGAAGCTGCATGTGCATTCGAGGGCGCAGGCGGTGAGCCTGGCCGTGCAGGCGGGCCTGATCTGAGCGGCAGGCGCTCGCACGCTGGGCTCCCGCCATCACGCCGCACCAGGCGGTTGCGAGCAACTTTCGGTTGTCACAAGCATCGCAACAAGGCTGCATTGGATCTTCCGCAGCCACAACTACCGACGACTTGCAGAAAAGTGAATTGAAGATCCCGCTCATTCCCCCCGAGAGAGAGCAACCCTACATTCGTTGAACGGCAGAAAGCAACGCAATCGCTTCTCCATCCAATCGATGGGTCCGGCTTGTGTGCTCCTGTATTTCATTCAACTTTCTCAAGGACAGGCAATGACCAATCAAGCACTCATCGTGGTCGACATTCAGAACGACTATTTCCCCGGCGGTAAATGGCTGCTCCATGACGTCGAAAATGCTGCAGATAACGCGGCGCGCGTCATCGATAAGGCCCGGCGCTCGGGAGATCTGGTGGTACACATTCGCCACGAAACGCTTTCCCAAGGGGCTGCATTCTTCGTCCCGGATACCGAGGGTGCGCAACTGCACAAGAAGGCCCTGAATTTGCCCGACGAAACGGTGGTGTTGAAGCACTTCATGAATCCGTATCGCGAAACGAATCTCAAGGAAATACTGGACAACGCCAAGATCGAAAAAGTCGCGGTCATCGGGAACATGAGCCACATGTGCATCGATGCGGTGTCCCGAGCATCGGACGACTACGGTTTCGACGTGACGGTGGTCCATGACGCCTGCGCCACGCACGATCTGGAGTTCGACGGCGTGAAGGTACCGGCAGCTCAAGTTCATGCAGCCTTCATGGCAGCGCTCAATTTCGGCTATGCCAAGGTCGTGTCGACACAGGAGTTCGCGGGGTGAGCTGCGCCTATCATGGCAAGGTAGACCACTAACGGACGAACCCTTGGACCGATTCAATGCAATGGCCGCCTTTGTCCGGGTGGTCGAGTCCGGCAGCTTCACCAAGGCGGCCAAGACCCTGAATGTGCCCAAGCCGACCGTGACGCGGCTTGTGCAGGCGCTCGAATCCCAACTGAACGCCCAACTGCTCCATCGAAGCACACGTGCCCTGACGCTGACGGCCGAAGGCGCGACGTACTACGAGCGAACCGTCCGGCTGCTCGCGGAGCTGGAGGACATCGAGGCCGGTACGCGCAGCTCGCTCGCCAGGCCGTCGGGCAAGATCAAGGTGGAACTCAGCGTCGCGATGGCCGCGATGCTGGTCGTGCCCGCGCTGACCGACTTCTACGCCCGCTACCCGGACATCGAGATCGAGCTGAGCGTGAGCAACCGCGACGTGGACATCATTGCCGACAACGTCGACTGCGCGATCCGCACGGGCCCCATCGCGGACCAATCGCTCGTTGCGCGCCGCATCGGCTACCTGCACTTCACGACCTGCGCCAGCCCCGCCTACCTGGCGCGTCGCGGTGTTCCGACGCACCCCGACGAACTGTCGAAGGGCCACGACACGGTCGGCATGGTGTCGAGCCGCACCGCCCGCCCCTTGCCTTTCGTCTACCACAAGGATTCCGTGCGGCTGGAGGTGACGCCGCAGTACCGCCTGTCGATCAACGACACCCATGCCTATCTTGCGGCGGGTGTCGCTGGCCTCGGCATCGTCCAGGCTGCCAGCATCGCAGTGCAGGACGCCATCGAATCGGGGCAGCTCGTGCCTTTGTTGGAAGACTGGCAATCCGATGTGTACGCGACGAGCATCGTGTATCCGCCGAACCGTTTCCTGAGCGCGAAGGTCCGGGTGTTCGTGGACTGGGCGGTCGATCTCTTCGAGCACAACAAGACAGTCAAGCGCAAGTCCTGATTCGCGCCCTGGCTTCCCCGCGCCTGTGCAGCGCGCTTGCGCTCAACGCCCCTTGAAGTCCATGACGGGCCGAGGCTTGCCCGCCTTCAATGCGTTCACTGCGGAGGGAATGCCTTTCTGCACATCCTCGGTATCGAACACGGGCATCGCGATGTCGAACATCACCTCGTCCGCGGCGCTGATGCCGCCCACCGCCCAGGTGCGCAGCAGCGCCTTGTGCGCCGCGTAGGCGCGGGTCGGTCCGGCGGCGATCTTCGCGACGAAGGCCGAAGCCTCGGCGAGCAACCGGTCATCGGGCACGACCCTGTTGACGACGCCGAAGCGCTCCATCGTCGCCGCGGGCACCTGCTCCGAGGTGAGCGCCCATTCGGCCGCACGCGAACGCCCTGCCCGCTCGGCCACGCGGTAGACACCGCCCAGCACCGTCACGATGCCCAGCGACTGCTCGGGGTGGCCGAAACGCGAGGTCTCGGATGCAAGGATCATGTCCGCGCGCAGCGCCAGTTCGAGCCCGCCGCCAAAGCACAGGCCTTGCACGGCGGCCACCACAGGCAGGGGCAGCCGTTCGAACTGGTTGAAGACGCTCATGTAGCGCTCGAACAGCGCGCGCAGCGATGCACGGCTCATGTCCGGCCACGGCAGGATGTCGCCGCCGAAACTGAAGTCCGGGCCTTCGGCGCGCAGCAGCACCGCACGCGCATCGCTTTTGCCGATGGCCTTGATGGCCGCCGCGAGTTCGTCGGCCATCTGTTCGTCGATGCGATTCTGCGGCGGGTTGCGCAGCACCAGGGTGGCGGTCTGGTTGTCGATGGTGCAGGTCAGGTGTTGCATGGGGATCGATTCGTGCAAGTTCAGGAAAGGTGTGCCTGGAACCAGGCCAGCGCCGCTGCGCTCGATTGCGGGAAGTTCACCAGGTAGGGGTCGAAGTGACCGCCGGGTATCGACACCAGCTTCTTGGGCTCCAGCGCGCGCTCGTAGGCGGCCAGCGCGAGGTCGGTCACCGTGACGGTGTCGTTGAGTGCGACAACCATCAGGAGCGGCGTCGGCGAGACGCGGGCAATCCATGCACCGGGCTCGTACATGCGGGCAGCGCGCGTCGAACGCACGGTCACTTCATTGGTCCAGACCCCCTCGGGCACGGGCTGCAGGTAGAAGTCGATGGCATCCTTCGCGCGGTAGGAAGCCGGCTCGCCCATGTCCGCGCTCACGATCTTCTGCCGGCGCAGCGGCTCGCCTCGCAGCTGACCCCGTTCATCCTCGGAAAACGCCGCTTCGACCGCCGCCACGCCTTCGGGCGGAATGCGCCGCAGCCCCTGCTCGAAGCCGCTGATCGTGGGAACCTGCGAGACCACGCAGCGCAGGCGCCGGTCCGTCGCGCCCAGCACGATCGCGTGTCCGCCTGCGTAGCTGGTGCCCCAGAGGCCGATGCGGTTGGCGTCCACGTAGTCCAGGCTCTCCAGGTACGAGATGGCGCGCCGCCAGTCGGCGATCTGCCTCCACGGATCGACGTCTTGCCGCGGGGCGCCCTCGCTGGCACCGAAGCCCCGGTGGTCGTGCAGCAGCACGACAAAGCCGCGCTCGGCGAAAGCCTTCGCAAAGGCCTCGATGCCGTGCTCCCTGGTGCCGGCATAGCCGTGCGCCATGGTGATGGCGGGATAGGGCTTCACGGGTCTCGTGCCGCCTTCGGGAACATAGAGCCAGGCACGCAGCGCGACGCCTCCCTCTGCCTGGAACTCGACGTCCATTCGCTTGACCATACAAACTCCTTGGGGGTTGGGCGCACTCAGGCGCCGTTGTAGAAATGAGCGGCGGTGATGGTTCCGCTCAGGCGCTCGCGCAGTTCCTGCGAAAAGCGCAGTGCGGCCTTCAGCGGGCGATGGTGGATGGCCACGCGAACGATCTTTCCGGCCTCGTTTTTCTGCAGCACCGTCACGCCGAGCAGTTCCTGGCCGCCGAAGGCAACGGCCTTCCATTCGAGATAGCTGCGCTGCCCGTTCACCGCCTCGTGCGTGAAGACCAGCGACTCGTAGATCTTGCTGGCCGCAGCCATGACCGCCTTGACGTCCACCAGGCCTTGCACCGGCAGGGCCAGCGTGCTCGCCTCCAGCGTCACTTGTGCATCGAAGGCTTCCGCGAAGGCGTCTTCCGATTTCTTCGCGAAGGCCTGCGTCCATCCCTGGCTGCGCACGTCGCTGGCGGTGTTGCCCGCCGATGCGGAGACGTCGATGCTGGCAAGAAATTTGTCCAACAGCCCGGCGACAGCCTGCCGCTGCTCGGCATGGGGCCAATGGCCCGCATGGGCGATGATTTCCGTCGCTGCATGCTGGAAGCGCGGCGCCACGGTCGAGGCGATCAGATCGGCGGTGACGAACCCGTCGCTCTCGCCGCCGACGATCAGTACCGGCCCCGCGAACGTGCTCGGCGATTTACCTACGGGATGCCCCGCGTTCCATGCATCGGCCGTCGCGGCCACGACCTCCGGCCGGACCGGCAGGCCGAGTGCGATGAGCCTGTCGAGCTTCGCGGGCGCAAGCCCTGCGGTCAGTTGCTGCCGCACCGCGGCCTGCGCCGCCGGTTGGCCGCCCAGGCTGCGGAAGGGCTCGAGCGCGCCCGGCGGCATGCCGGTGCCGCCGAGGGGAACCGGCGTCAACAGCACGAGTCCCCTTGCGAGATCCGGACGCGCGGCGGCAACGAGTTCGGCCACCTGTGCGCCCATGCTCTGCCCCACGATGACGAAGGGCTTGGCGAGCGCATCCACCACGGCGCCGACGTCGGCGGCGAACCGGTCGAGGTCGAACGGCCCTTCGTCGGCCACGCGCGCGCCCATGCCCGCCAGGTCGACCTGGACGGCCGCGATGCCATCGGTCTTCAATTCGGCGATCACGTCGTTCCAGACGGCTGCCGCGTCCAGGAAGCCATGAACGAACACGAGCGCGTGTTCCTTGTTTTTCGTCATCGGGGTCTCCAGTGCGTTGTGGATGGAAATGAAATCAGGCGGCCGTCGATCCGGAAGCGGACCAGCCGCCCGTATCGATCGGCGAGAAGTCGGCGGCGTGAGCGTCCAGGCGCGCCATGCGACGGCCGTCCAGCGATGCGAGCAGATCGCTCTCCAGCGGCGTGGTGAACACGTTGTTCACCAGGCTGTACTCGGCGGCGAGGCGACCGACCGCCGCCAGCGCGGCCGTGTCGATGCGGCCACGGTCCAGGTACAGGTCGTCGCGGATGTGGAAGCGCACCACCTCGCCGAAGACGACGTGGTCGCCCAGGTCGCCGATGGTGATCACCCGCTCCAGCCGGCATTCCATGGCGATCGGCGCGCCCTTGACGCGCGGTGCGCGAACCACTTCGCAGGCCTCTTTCTCCAGGCCCACGGCCTCGAACTCATCGACGTCGGAAGGAAATTCGAAAGCGCTGCGGTGCATGTGATGCGCCTGGGGCAGCGTCACGAGGTTCGTCACGAACTCGCCGGTGTCGCGGATGTTGGTGAAGGTGTCCTTGAGCGTGACGCCGTCCGAGCGCGGCTGGAGCGACAACGACACCATCGGCGGCAACCGCCCCACGGCCGTGAAGAAAGAGATCGGCGCCAGGTTGGCCACGCCGCCCGGAGAGAGGGTGCTGACCCAGCCGATAGCGCGCGGAAGAATGCTGCCGATCAGCAGCTTGTAGGCGGAAGTTGCATCCAGCGTGCTGGCGTCGATGATCATGGTGTCTCTCTGTTGCCCTTGTTGCATGTCCCTGATGGACACGGTTGGGGAACGATAGGCAAAAGAGACGCGGCTCGATAGTCAGTTCCGTGGACTGCGCCGTTGTGAAAAGTGAAACAGCCTCCCCGGAGACTCGCAGTGCAGGACCATCTGCTACATCGCCAGATGCAGCGCCGTACCCGATGCCTTCGACGGCATCGCGCAGCAGATCAACGCCTCGCCTTCTTCGAGCGGAAACGAAGGCGTGCTCGCATAGGTGACCGAACCCTCCAGCACGCGCGTCATGCAGGTGCCGCAACTGCCACCACGGCAGCCGAACATGGGAGACAGGCCACGCGCCTCCGCCACCTCGAGCAAGCTGCCGTCTCCGGGGTTCCATCGCCCTTCTTTTCCCGATTCCGTGAAGACGAGGCGAACCGATTCGGTCGCCGCCGGTGGCAGTTGCGGCTCGGCTGCGCCACCAATTTCCCCTGAGCGGCGCAGCGACGACGGGCCGAAGGTTTCGGCATGGATGCGCTCGTCCCTCACGTTGAGTTCGCGCAGGCCGTCGTACGTCGTCTGCATGAAACCCGATGGGCCGCAGAGGTAGAAGTCGTGGTCGCCGAACGGCAGCGTCGCCTTCAGGAGCGCCATGTCGATGCGGCCCTCCTTGTCGTAGTCGCGCCCGATCACCGCGGCACCGGGCTGGCTGAGCGTGCGAACGAGCCGCACGCCGCCGTTGCCGGCTTCCACAAGCGCCGCGATTTCGGCGTCGAACGGCCGGTCCTCGATCGTGCGGGCCGAATGGAACAGCCAGGTGGGCCGCAGCGTTCGCGTGCGCTTTCCTTCGTGCACCAGATGGCGCAGCATCGCCAGCAAAGGCGTGATACCGATGCCTGCGGCGAGCAGCACGGCAGGCCGTCTTTGCGCGGCGTCCACCGTGAAGGCGCCCGCGGGCGCACGCACCTCGAGCAGCGCGTCTTCGCCCAGCGTGTGAAGGTGCCGCGAGGCCTTGCCGTCTTTCTTGACGCTGATGCGGTACTGGCCGTCCGACGGCGCCATCGACAAGGTGTAGGTCCGGCTCAGCGCCTCGCCGCCGTCGGGCAGCGTCATGCGGATCGGCAGGTGCTGCCCGGGCAGCGGCGGGATCATCGCCATGCCGTCCGCCGGCGACAGATAGAGCGAGCGGACGGAGGCGCTCTCCTCCACCATGCGGGTCACGCGGAACGGGCGCCATTGCTGGGCGAGCGCTTTGGCGGCCAGGCGCTGGTCGGCATCGGCCCAGCTCCCGGTCATGAGCAGGTTCGGCGACCAGCCGTCCGCTTCCATCCGCCAGCGCAAGGGCAGGCCCTCGGGCCGATGCACCACGCGGCGCGCGGTGAACGTCCACAGGCGCTCGGCGCCTTCGAACGCGGCGATCTCGGGCGAATCCAGGATGACCGCGGCATCGCCCGTCATCTGCAGCATGTCGCCCGTTTCCGAATCGACGAACAGCAGGCCGGTCTTCGGATTGACGTGGATGTTGCCCAGCGTCATGAAGAACAGGTTGCCCGAGAAGTCGGGAATGGTGAGCACGCCGTCGCTTCCGACCCGCACGAACCCGGGCTTGCCGCCGCGATGGGAAACGTCGACCTGCCGCGTGCCGTCGTCCCGGTCCACATACGACGCGACATAGAAGGTGTCGGCGCGCTCGATCAACTGGCGGGCGCGGTCGTCGAGGGCATCGAGATGGACCGCCGCAGGCTGCGCGGCTTCTGCCGGATCGCGCGCGAAGCTGAAGCTGCGGTTCTGGATGTACCGCGGGCAGTTGCCGAAGCTCTGGGTGACGTCGATGTCGAAGGACGCGTCGTCGTCACCATCGCGCCGCAGGTTCCCGTTCATCCGGTTGCGGCGGCGCGTCATGAGGTCCACGCCCAGCAGGCCGATCGCATCGCCGGCTTCCATGCCGCGCTCGGCCGGATCGGCGTGGTCTCGCGGCGCACTTACGCGCAATGTCGCGGAGTCGGGCGATTGCAGAAAGCCCGGCTCGCCCGCCCTGAGGGTCGCCCACGCATCGCCCTGCGGATCGACGGTGCCCAGCGCGACGAAATGCAGCAGCGGATAGAAGCTGCGGTGCTGCTCGAGCAGGAAGTTGCGCACATACAGCCGGCCGGGCCGGTCCATGTGCTGGACCACCCCGATGCTCGCCTGGATGGCGAGCTCTCCGGCGTGCCACGGCGACTTCTGGTTCGTGTTGTCTTGATCGGTCATGGTGCTGGCGCGCGGGCTGCTCCGAAGAATCAGGCGGTGAGGCCGACGGGGCTCTTGCGAAATTCGACGAAGCCGGGAAGCGCCTCGATGCGCGCAAGCCAGCCGCGCACGTTCGGGTACGCCTGCAGGTCGACATTGCCTTCGGGTGCGCGCGCGATGTAGCTGTAGAGCGCGACGTCCGCAATCGTGGGCAAGGCGGCGGTGATGAAGCTGCGGCCGGAAAGCTGCGCCTCGACCACGGCCAGCACGCCATGGGCGCGCGTGATGACCTCCTCGGGCCTGAACGAAGCACCGAACACGGTGATGAGCCGGGCCGCGGCGGGGCCGTAGGCGATCTGCCCCGCGGCGACGCTCAACCACTTCTGCACCGCGGCAGCGGCCGCGGGCGACTCGGGCAGCCAGTCGGTCAACTTCAGCTTCTTTGCGACGTAGACCAGGATGGCGTTCGAGTCGGTCACGATGGTGCCGTCGTCATCGAGCACCGGGACCTGGCCGAAGGCATTCAGCGCGAGGAATTCGGGCTTCTTGTGCGCGCCCTTGGGCAGATCGATTTCGACCAACTCGTGCTCGACGCCGATGAGTCCGAGAAAGAGCCGTGCGCGATGCGAGTGGCCGGAGAGGGGGTGGTAGTACAGCTTCATTTGAGAATCCTTGGAGAGGTCGGATGGAGGAACGGGAAGAGAGGTGTCCTGGAGCACCGATGGTCCCGCCGATCCCCCGCCTCTAGAATCCCTGCGGGCGACAAGTCACCCTTCTCGAAACGTCAACAAATCCACCGCGCAAGGGAACTGAGATGGATCGAATCCAGGCCATGGCGGCGTTCCTGACGGTCGTGGAGACCGGCGGATTCGCCTCGGCGGCGCGCAAGCTCAATGTGTCGCCGTCGGTCATCACCCGCGCCGTTGTCGAGCTCGAGGAGCGGCTGGGCGTGCGCCTGCTCACGCGGACCACGCGTTTCGTGCGGGTCACCGAGGCCGGCACGAGCTATGCGGACAGTTGCCGCCGCATCCTTGCGGACATCGAGGAGGCCGAGAGCGCCGCCGCCGGAACGCATGCCGCGCCGCAGGGCCAGCTCACCGTGACCTCGTCCGTGAATTTCGGGCGCATGTACGTCTCGCCGATCGTGCGCGCCTACCTGGAGCAGTTTCCCAAGGTGGACATCAACTGCTGGTTCATGGACCGCATGGTCAATCTCGTCGACGAGGGCGTGGACGTCGCCGTTCGCATCGGCGAGCTGCCCGACTCTTCCCTGCAGGCCGTGAAGGTCGGCCAGGTGCGCCAGGTGCTGTGCGCTTCACCGGACTATCTTCGGCGCCGAGGCATCCCCGAACGGCCCGAAGAGCTGACAGCGCACGTCATGATCGCCGCCACCGGCATCACGCCGACGCCCGAATGGCGCTTTCGCGATGGCGACAAGCCCGTGCTGGTGCGGCTGCAGCCGCGGCTCACGGCCACAACGAACGAGGCCGCCGCCGAGTCGGCCGCGGCAGGGCTGGGCATCACGCGCCTGCCCCTCTACCAGATTGCGCAGGCGGTCGAGGACGGCACGCTCGAACTGGTCCTGGAGGCGTTCGAGCGGCCCGCGGTGCCCATCCACGTGGTCCACCGCGAGGGCCGCCACGCCACGCACAAGGTCCGCGCCTTCATCGACATGGCGGTCGATGCGCTGCGCAGCGACCCCAGGCTGCGGTAGCGCCCAGGGCTCCAAGCCCATGCAGCGTCGCCTGCACTGCCCGTCATCGACGGGCCGCGGTGTGCGTCAGAGTCCGAGATCGCTCAGCCCGGGGTGATCGTCCGGGCGGCGGCCCAGGGGCCAATGGAACAGGCGATGCTCCTCGGAAATCGCCAGGTCGTTGATGCACGCGAAACGGCGCTTCATGAGCCCGCTCGCCTCGAACTCCCAGTTCTCGTTGCCGTAGCTCCTGAACCACTGGCCCGAGGCATCGTGCCACTCGTAGGCATAGCGCACGGCGATGCGGTTGCCGGTGAACGCCCAGAGCTCCTTGATGAGGCGGTAGTCCAGCTCCTTGGCCCACTTGCGTTCCAGGAACGCTTGCGCGGCAGCGCGCCCTGCGGGGAAGTCCGTCCGGTTGCGCCAGACGGTGTCTTCGGTGTAGGCGAGCGCGACGCGCGACGCATCGCGCGTGTTCCACCCGTCTTCCGCGAGACGAACTTTCTGCACGGCGGATTCGTGGGTGAAGGGAGGAAGCGGTGGGCGTGTTTCCATGAAAGGCTCCTTGTAGATAGGAGGCCTACTGTGCAACGGCGCTGCCGCGCCTTCAATCCTCCAGCCGGCAATTGACCAGTGCGGAAACTGCAATGCCGGCCTCTCCCACCCACTGTTCCAAATCCCGAAAGAGCTAATTCTCGGCCAGGGCATTTCTCTCGCGGCAGCGTCTGCCTAGCATCGGAACCCAAGGAGAAGCAACGCTCCTGGAACGCCGACTCACTCACCCAAGGAACCCTCATGAAAGCCGCAATCATCATCCTCTCCGACCCCGTCTCGGGTGGCGAAGAAGCCCTCGGACGCGCCTTCAACGGCCTGGCCGCCGCGTACGACTTCAAGCAACGCAAGGTCGAGACATCGATCTACTTCCAGGGCACCGGCACGCGCTGGCCCAGCGTGGTCAGCAAGCCGGACCACCCCATCCATGCGCTCTTCAAGGCCGTGGAAGACACCGTCGCCGGCGTCTCGTGCGGCTGTGCGGACGTATTCGGCGCCCGCGAGGACGCGGTCAAGAGCGGCTTCGACCTGATCACCGACAACAGCGTGCCCGGCACCTCGGGCCTGCCCAGCCTCGGCCAGCTCGTCGAGGACGGCTACACCGTCTTCACGTTCTAACGAAACGCACGCGCCCGCCATCGCCGCCCGACCGAAAAGACAGGAGCACGCCATGACACGACCTTTCGAGTTCCACGACGGAGAGCTGTCCGTTCAGGCCCGCGCCGGTGAAGCGGCGGTCGCGTCGCGCAATGCGCGGCTCGTCTCGGACGCGGCCATTCCGGGCGCGCTCGCCTTCATCCGGAAGCAGCGGATGGTCGTCATCTCGAACGAGGATTCGCACGGCCACGTGTGGGCCTCGGTCGTCTTCGGCGCGCCGGGTTTTCTTTCGGCTTCGAGCGAGCGGACCATCCGCATGGAAGGCGGATTGCGCGGCACCGGCGACCCGGTCGGCGCGCACGTCACGGCGGGGTCGCACCTGGGCATGCTGTTCATCGAGCTGGAGACCCGCCGCCGCTATCGGGTCAATGGCGTGGTTTCCGCGGTCTCCGAAGACGGCCTCGACGTGGAGATCCAGGAGGCCTACCCCAACTGCCCGAAGTACATCCAGCGCCGGCAGCTGCGGGACGTCGCAGCGGCGACCGGCAGCGCTACCGAGGCGGTGCGCGGCGCGCATCTCACCCCGGACCTCGCCGCGCTGATCGCCGGCGCGGACACGTTCTTCGTCGGCAGCATGCGCCCCGGCGGCGATTCGGACGTCTCGCATCGCGGCGGCCATCCCGGCTTCGTCGGTCTGCTCGATGCCTCGACATTGCGGATTCCCGATTACCACGGCAACAGCCTTTTCAACACGCTGGGCAACCTGAGCCTCCATCCGGAATGCGGACTCGTCATTCCCGATTTCCAGGGGCAGCGCCTGCTCCATCTCAGCGGAACCGCCCTGTTGCAATGGGACCTGGACGATCACGAAGGCCGCACGGGCGGAACGCGCCGCTTTTGGGATTTCCACGTCAGGGAATGGCTCTTGCGCCCGCTGCCGGCGGCGCTCGAATGGGATTTCGTCGACGCCTCCCCTTTCAATCCGGCGGCCTCGTAGCTGCGCAGGGCCTTTCGCCACAACCATCTCAACCTCAGGAGAACGACATGAATCAATTGCTCGAGAAGGCGATCCAGGCGCACGGCGGACTGGATCGCTGGCACCAATTCAAGGAACTGAAGGCGACCATCGTGACGGGTGGCGCGCTGTGGGGCATCAAGGGCCTGGTGCAGGATCCCAGTCCGCGCGAGATGACGATCTCTCTTCACGCGCAGACGGCCTCCGTGCGTCCGTTCGGCAACCCGGACTGGCACACCGCCTTCAAGCCCGGGCGCGTCGCGATCGAGGACAGCGCGGGCGCCGTCGTCCGCGAGCGCCTCGACCCGAGAACCTCCTTCGATGGCCACCAGCTCCAGACGCCATGGGACCCGCTGCACCGGGCCTACTTCAACGGCTACGCCCTCTGGATCTACCTCACGACGCCGTTCTTCATGGCGATGCCCGGCATGCAGGTGACGGAGATCGCGCCGTGGATCGAAGGCCACGAAAAATGGCGCGGGCTGCGGGTGCGCTTCCCCGAGGGGATCGAGACGCACAGCCCGGAGCAGGACTTCTACTTCGGCGACGACTTTCTCCTGCGCCGGCACGACTATCACGTCGACGTCGCGGGTGGATTCGCAGCGGCCCAGTACGTCACCGACATCCGGGAATTCTCGGGCCTGCGGTTTCCGACACGTCGGCGCGCCTACGTGCGGGACGACAAGGGCTTTCCCAAGTTCGATGAACTCATGGTGTCGATCGACCTGGACGACATCCGGCTCGGCTGATGACACGCAAGGCCGGTGGCGTGCGACGGAAAGTCACCTGCTGATTGATTTTCAAAAGACTCGCGGGCGATTAAATCGGCGCCGCCTCATGCCCTCCACATGCGTCACCTGGCACGCGCCTGCACGACGGCCTCGCATGGCAAAAGCCGATGGACCTCATCGACCTCCTTGGCGTGATAAGCGCCCCAATCGATCAGCGATTCCAGGATGGGCCGCAGGCTCTCGCCCAAAGGGGTCAGCAGGTATTCGATGCCCTGGGCTTCCGCGGCCATGGGCCGGCGGCTCACCAGTCCATGTTCCTCGAGCGCTCGCAGCTGTTCGATCAACACCTTCTGCGGTATGCCGGCAATGCGCTTTTCCAGCTCGCAGGTGCGTTGCGGGCCGTCCCCGAGGACATGCAGGATGACCGCCTTCCACCGCCCGGACAGGATGCCCAGCGCGCGCTCCACCGGCAAGCCCGGAAGCCGTTTGATGATCTTCATGTGAAACCGCTGACCAATGCGTGTGTAGATGGAATGCCGCGCGAGAAATAACCTTCGATCCATCTGAAATCAATCGAAGGAAGACCTGTGGCAGACCTGTTTGAATCCCACCAGTTGGGCGGCACCGTTGCGCTCAAGAATCGCATTGTCATGGCTCCGATGACCCGCACGCGCACGTCCGAGGGCGACGTCCCCAATGCGCTCATGGCCAAATACTACGGACAGCGGGCCGGCGCCGGCCTGATCCTGACCGAAGTCACCAATGTTGCGCCGTCCAGCAAGGGCTACGCGCTGATGCCGGGCATCTACACCGAAGCCCAGCAAAAAGGGTGGCGCCTGGTGACCGACGAAGTTCATCGCGTGGGAGGCAAGATCTTCCTGCAGCTCTTTCACGTCGGGAGGATGGCGCATCCATCGCTCATGCCCAACGGCGAAGCGCCCTGGGGCGTGACCGCGCAAAGGGCCGAGGACGCCGACGTGTTTGTCCAGGATGCGCATGGCAAGCTGGGCTTCGTTCGTGCGGGTGCACCGAGGCGGCTGGAGACAGAAGAAGTCTCGGCCCTGGTCGGCACATTTTCGGAAGCCTTCGCCCATGCGCGTCGGGCCGGCTTCGATGGCGTGGAGATCCACGCGGCCAACGGCTATCTGATCGACCAGTTCATGAACTCCGCGCTCAACACCCGCGACGACCGCTACGGCGGCAGCAACGTCGAAGACCGCACGCGATTCCTGATGGAAGTCGTCGACGAGGCGGTGCGTCAGTTGGGCCCCGGGCGCGTCGGCGTTCGCCTCTCACCCTTCGGCAAGTTCAACGCCATGCCGGCGGACCCGCGCGTCGAGGAAACCCTGCTGCATGTCGCCGAGCAACTGGGTCGCCGCGGCGTGGCCTACATGCACCTGGTCTACCAGCTCATGCCCGAGGGAAACATGGACACCAGCGAGTTCGAGGAACGCCACATCGACCATGCGTTGCTGGCCAAGGTCCGCGCCGCTTTTCCCGGCGCGATCGTCTGGTGCGGTGGCTTCGCGAATCCTGAGAGCGCTCAGGCTGCGCTGGACACCGGTCTGGTCGACCTCATCGCCTTCGGCAGACCCTACATCGCCAACCCCGACCTGGCGGAGCGGCTGAAGCACGGTTGGCCGCTGGCCGAGGCGGACCCATCGACCTT
Source organism: Variovorax sp. AC194 (assembly GCF_979257995.1). Taxonomy (NCBI): domain Bacteria; kingdom Pseudomonadati; phylum Pseudomonadota; class Betaproteobacteria; order Burkholderiales; family Comamonadaceae; genus Variovorax; species Variovorax sp. AC194. Next base: position 3,720,716 of record NZ_OZ409823.1, read on the forward strand.
CTATACCCCTCGCGGCGAGGTGGGGTACACGGACTTTCCTGTTTATTTGGCCGACGATTTGGTCAATTGAGTGGGCGGTCGTTGAAGTGCGGTGGATAGGCGCTCTGCCCGTACAGCCCGTATCCGGCGCATTGACGCATCGATGGACCGGGCTCTCCTGCGCAATGCGCTCAGACTCAAGCCATTGCGCGAACTGAACTATCGTTTCGGCCGAAGCGAAAGCGTCAGGCGCGCAGGTACTTTCCCGTCCACATCGCGAGGCAGCCGCTCCGTCTTCAGGATCCCGCGGCGTGCCGCTGCGTCCCAGTCCGGCCACCCACTGCTCTTGGCAAGCGTCGCCGAAATGATGGTGCCATCCGGCGCCAGTAGCACGTCGAACTCCGCGGCCGGATTGCCGGGTATTTCGTCAGGATCTCCGTAGAAAACGATGTTCGGCCGAAGGGTTGCCGCGACCAGCCCGGCGTACCCGCCTGCTCCGATCGCGGGCGATGCTCCGCCAAGTGGTGGTGATGGTGCTGGCGTGTGTTGAATGACCACGGCCGACACCCGCGTCGCGCCTATCGCAATCAGGGCCTGGTGTGGCGCCACGCCGCTGTCGTCGACCGGGAGGCGTGACGTCTTGCGCAACCCAAGGGACGCCGCACGGTCCCATAGCGGATTTCCGCTGGAGTTGAGCAAGGCTTTGTCGGTGATCGATCCGTCCGGGCTCATGAAGACCGTAAATTCTGCAGTCTGCGCTGGCCGTGGTTGGGAAACGGAGTACTCGATGTTCGGCGCTATTGCCGCCGTCAAGCGGCGATTCCAGGCCTCGCTGATCCGTGCCTGCGGCCGCGAGAGCGATGCTTGCGCTTGTGAGGCAAGGCCTGGTGCGGACGCAGTCGCTTGCCGTTGTTGCGTAGCGCAGCCGCTCAGCACGGCCGCTAGGAGGATTGAACTTATGGCTGGAGACTTGAGCAGGTTCATTGGCATATTCGTCCATCATCCGCGATGCGCGAAGGCGGCAAGTCCGTCAGCGCAAGCATCGTGACTGAAGTTCTCGGCTGAAGGGCTGATGCAGCACTTGGCGCGTTCGTCTGCCTTTCAGGCGGCAGGTCTTTCTACACCCCGATGCAATCCCGTGGAAGTCGTCGCGCGGGCGAGCCGCCCACCCTCAGCCGAGCTTCTCGGCAAGCCCGACGATGATGCCCTCCGGCCCACGGATATAGGCGAGCCGGTACGACTCCCCGTACTGCATCTGGCCGATGATTTCTGCGCCATGGGCCTGCATCCGCGCAACGACAGCATCGATGTCGTCGACGCCAAACATGATGCGACGAAGACCCAAGGTGTTCACCGGCGCATCCACGGGCCCGAACCTGACCGCATCCGGCGTGTGGAATTTGTCCAGCTCGATGCCCAGCCCATCGGGCGTGCGCAGCATCGCGAGCGTGGCCCGGACGTCGCCAAGCCCGATGAGGCTCCCGACAGCAGGCCCTTCCACCGTGGATTGGCCCTCGAGCTCGAGACCCAACTCGATGAAGAACGCCTTCACCGCTTCGAGATCGTCGACAACGATCAGGATGTTGTCCATTCGCTTGACTGTCATGGCCTTCGGCTCCTTTTTCAACGGTGTCACATATCGGGAAAATCGGAGTCTAGATCGAGCGGGATGGACGGGTTTTTCAACGCTCCGGTCTATGCATTCGACAGATTCAAAGCGAGGACACGGTCGGCGAGACCTTCTGGTTTGCGTTAGCTGCAAACGCGTTGCCGCCGAGGGCTCGCGCAGTGACGATGTGAGACGCCCCGCCCTGCCCATTCACATCGAGCAGGAACTCCGAGGTGACGACGCGCGCGCCGCAGAAATCGAAGATGCCGTGGTCGATCTGCGTGCGCATCGCCTTGTCGTAGCCATGCCGCGCGTAGGTGCCCCCGTCCGCGCCGCCGATGCCGATCAGGTGGACGTCGAGGCGGCCGAGCCGCTTTCCGAGCGTGCCGTCCGGCGCCTCGTCATAGGCCCATCCGTTGGAAAATACGCGGTCGATCCAACCTTTGAGCTGGCCGGGGAACGACCACCAGTAGACGGGATAGACCAGCACGAGCGCGTCGGCCCGGTCGATGCGCGCCTGCTCGCGCGGGATGTCCGATGGCAACGGTGCTTGGAGAAAATAGGCGGAGCGGTCGGCCTGGTTGAAGTCCGGCTGGAAGCCTTCCGCGGCGATGTCGGCGATCTCGGTGGTGTGTGCACCGGACTCCGCAACGCCCTCGGCGAACGAGCGCGCGACGGCGTGCGTGAGGGACCGGGAATCGGGATGGCTGACGACGATGAGAGCATGCATGGCGGGTCCTTTGGGGGTGGGTGTAAAATACTTTTAGTAGGTTACCTTTGGTAGTTTAAGAATGTCAAGCAAGCAGACGGAACCGGTTGTGCCAGTCGCACCGAAGAAGCGACTTCCCAAGGACGCGCGCGGCCGCCAGCTGCTGGACGTCGCGTGGTCCATCGTGCGCAGCGAAGGAACCGATGCGCTCACGCTGGGCTATCTGGCCGAGCGCGCGGGGGTGACCAAGCCGGTCGTGTACGACCATTTCGGCACACGCACGGGCCTCCTCGGCGTCCTCTACGGCGAATACGACAGCCGGCAGCACGCGCTGATGGACGAGGCCCTGCGGGCATCGGGAAAGACGCTCCCGGCGGTGGCGAGGGTGATTGCCGCCGCCTATGTCAACTGCGTGATGGAGATGGGGCACGAGATGCCCGGCGTCAGCGCCGCGCTGGCCGGCTCGCCCGAGCTCGATGCCTTGAAGAAGGAACTGGAGGCCGAGTTCTCGGTGAAGTGCCGGGGCGCATTGCAGCCGTTTGCGAAGCGGCCCATCGCGCCGGCAGCGATGCGCGCCATGCTGGGCGCGGCGGAGGCCGTGTCGTTCGCGGCGGCCGCGGGCGAGTTCGATCCGGTGGATGCGGAGAACGAGATCTACGACGCCATCGTGCGGATCGCGCAGAGGGCGTGAAACGGGCGGTTGATGATGTGGGCGCGGCCGGTCTGTGCGCGCGTTGCACCTCGATGGAACCCTTGCAAGTCGACTGCGCGCCACGAAAAAAAGCCCGGGTCACCGAGGTGCTCCGGGCTTTGCTCCATTGCGTGCACGCGGCACGCAGCGTTCAACTTCAGCCGCGTTTGCGGCGTGCGCCGGCGATACCGGCCAAGCCCAACAGCACGAGCGCAAAGTCACCCCAGCCCAGCGAGCCGCCACCGCCGCGCTTGCCGAACGGCATCGCTATGGCTCCGCCCGGCGGAGGCGTCGAGGTGTCGCCGCCCGTGGGTGGCGTGGTTGTGTCCGCTGCCTTCACGTTCAGGAATGCCGCCGACACCGAACCCGGCTTGCCGTCGGCGTTGGTGCCTTGCACGTAGACCATGTGCCGCCCGGCGACCAGGCCCGTGGTGTCGAGCATGCCGCTCGCGGTCTTGGTGGCTTCCGGGAATTCGGCGCTGGCATGCTCCGATGCCGCCAGCGTCAGCGGAATGCCGACCGCTCCGGCTTCCCAGGGCAGCTTGTCGATGTAGGCCATCGCCGTCTTGATGTTCTTGATGACGGGCACCGGCGGTGCGGGAATATCGGATTGACCAGGCTTGGAATAGAGGTAGCGGTTGTCGTCCACCGTCGCTGTCACCGCGGCCTTCGCACCCACCGCGATCGCATCGGCGGCGATCTTCACGTCCACCGTGTCCGGCCCCTGCGGCAGTTGGTATGGGCGATACAGGATGCGGCTGAGGTAATGGAACCCGTTGAAGTTCTCCGGATAGACCTCCTTGTTGAAGTTGTCGCAGGTCTCGTAGAACGAGCGGCCCATCTCCACCGTGTAGGAAGGCGCGCCCAGGTAGCCGTAGATGGCGTCCTTGGTCGTTCCTTCGGTGTCGTAGCCGAGCACCTGTTGAGCGGAGTACTTGTTGTGATAGGCCAGGCGTTGCGCGATGGTGGCCAGGCCGAGGTTGTTCGGCGTCTGGATGCTGCCGTCGTTCTCCGAGCGCGTGACGCCCCACGACCACAGGATGGCGCGCGCATTGCTGTGCAGGTCGATGAAGATGCCGCCGCCGTAGTTCTCGTCGGCACCGGTCTTCCAGTCGAACTCGCCGGCGCCGCCGTTGTCGCGGTTCTGCGCGTTGCAGTAGTTCGCGTTCTTCGGCCGCCCATCGGGCAGCGCGCCGCCTTCCCACTTGCAGGCGGCCTGGTTCCAGGTGCCGCGCACATAGTCCAGCACCGCCTGCGTTTCAGGTTCGGAGACGGGCGCGGTGCCGCGATAGTCCTCCGCGCACTTGTTGTCGGAGGCGCCCGGGCCTCCGGTGCGCCAGCCGAACGGGTAGTTGCGGTTCAGGTCGACACCGCCCCGCGATGCGTTGGTGCTGCAGGCCGCTACCTCGTAGTCGGTGTTCTTGCGTTGGCTGGCGGACACCTGCTGCTCGGCGATGGAGCGGCCGTCGGGGTTGTGCACGGCGAAGTGATAGCGATTGGTGTCCAGCATCATGCGGGCATTCGCATCGGTCTCGTAGTTCGCGAGCATCCACTCGATGTACTTGATGCCCACTTCCTGCGGCGCGTATTCGCGCGCATGGATGCCGCCGGTCCACACCATGTTCGGCGGCTTCTCCGCCTGTGCGTCCTGCTTCTCGAAGTTGCCGGCCACGATCACCTTGATCGGATACGGCTCCTGCGGGAACAGGCTCAGGTTGAAGAGCTGGATCACGCTCAGCGGCAGGTATTTGGCCAGGAGGTTGCCGAACGAAGAGGCCGAGTTGTCGGCGGTGTCGGTGCCGGGCTTCTTGTACTTCGTGCCCAGCCAGGTCTTGCCGAGCGTCTGCACCTTGACCAGCTTCGGATACTTGGCGGCCAGTTCATCGAAGGAGGTGTAGACCTGTCCGACGGTGCGGTAGCACAGGGAGTGCGAGCCAGCGTCGGAGATCTTCTGCGAGCCGACCTGCCCCGCGCTCGAAGGCTTGGTGCGCTCGGCGATGAATTCGCCGATGCGCGCCGTCTCGGCTTCGTTGATCCGTACCGTCAGCCCCAGCGCCTGCAGCTTGGCAAGCTCCTCCGCACCGACCTCCGCGGAGACCGTGCGGGCTTTCTGGTCCACGTAGGGGTGGTCGATCAGCCGGGTCAGGGCGTTGAGGTCGTTGTCGTTGGAATACGGAACGACGATCGAGTAGACCTTGCCCCAGCCGGACGTGTCCGAAGGGTCGGCGGCCGACACCATGTTGCAGGTGGTGATGGCCGCCGCGAGAACGATGGACCAGCGTGCGACTCGGACATACTGGCCTTTGTTGGTTTTAATGTTCATCGAAATTGAGTTGGTGAGTTAGATGGAGGTTGGAAATCAGCAATTTCCAGCATCAGTATCTAATCCTTTCATTTTGCTTTCAATGGAAAATACGAGCAGATAAGCAACTTCTCAACAAGGCATAAAACATGCGCGCGCACACGTCCCGTTCAACGTTTTTGAACTTGCTTACACCTACGGCGTCGGCCTTTCTGATCGTGCTTTTTCAGATGGGCGGCGCGCCGATGTACGAACTGCTGCGCTATGAGCGGCAGGCCGTTTTCGCGGGAGAGTGGTGGCGGCTGGTTACTTCAAACTTCGTGCACCTCGGTTGGGCGCACTGCCTGCTGAACCTGGCCGGGCTGGCTGTGTGCGCGGTTTTCGCTGCCGACACCCGGTCCTGGCGCGAATGGGCCAGCGCCGTTGGCGTGTTGGCGCTCGGTGTTGGCCTGTTGCTGCTGCTGGCGTCGCCCCGGGTCGGGGACTACGCAGGCTTGTCGGGCGTGTTGTATGGGTTGTTTGTCTGGGTGCTGGCACCGCGAGCCTGGCGCGGCGGCCTCGTGCCGCGGCTCGCGCTTGCCTTCGTCTGCGCTCGCATCGCATGGCAAATGCTGTTCGAGTCACCGGGTGCGGCAAGCGAGTTGATCGGGGGCCACGTCGTGGCCGAAGGGCATCTGTACGGTGCTCTCTGCGCCATTGCCGTGCTTGGATGGGAAGGCTTGCGGGCGCGCAAGAAATCGGCCGATTGAATCGTTGAGCGGCGCAGTCGCCCTGCCTCGTCTTCGACCATGACTTCCATAGAAACAGGCGCGTCATAAGTCGGTATTGGTTATTGAATCAACCAGGTCCCAGCGTCGAAAGACCGCGCCTGCTTGTACAGCCACCGCGCCGCCGCCACATCCTCGAGCGCCATGCCCAGCGACTTGAACAGCGTCACTTCATCCGAGCTCGAACGTCCCGCGTGCCGGCCGATGACCAGTTCGCCTATCTCCGCGAGCAACCTCGCCGGCGTGACCAAGCCGGCGTGCAATGCATTCAGATAGTCACCCGATTCGCTCAACGTGGACTCGCGCCTGTCGACGAACAAGGAGGCATGCGCCATCAGCGCCGGCGCGATCTCGCAATGCGAGGGCGTGCTGGAGCCCACTGCATTGATGTGCGTGCCCGGCGCGATCCATTGCCGCTGCAGGATGGGTTCGCGCGCGCTCGTGACGGTGACGACGATGTCGGCGTCATGCACCGCGGCTTCCACCGAGTCCACGGCTTCCATCGCAAAGCCGTACAAAGGCTGCTGCGCTTCGACAAAGCTTCGCGCGCTGGCCAGGCTGCGTGCCGCGACCTTGACCGACGACAGCGTGCGCACCGCCGCGACGGCCTGTAATTGCCAATGGGCCTGGTGGCCGCTGCCGATCAGGGCCAGGCGGCCGGCCTCGGGCCGCGCGAGCAGGCGCGTGGCCAGGCCGGTCATCGCGGCGGTGCGGATGCCGGTGATCTCGGACGCAGACATGACCGCCATGAGCGCGCCGGTCTCGCCGCTGAACAAAAGAACGCAGCCCTGGTGCGGGTCCATCCCGATCGCGCTGTTGCCCGGAAAGAAGCCGCCGGTCTTGGCGCCGTACACCGGCTCGGTGCCGCCGATGTAGGCAGGCATCAGGCCCAGAAGACCCTTGGCGTCCGGCGGGCGCACGATCTGGCGCAGCGGTTGGTGCACCTCGCCGCGTGCGAGCGCGGCCATCGCGTCGGCCATGAGGTCGATGCAATCCGCAACGCTGAGCAGGCGCGCGATGTCCTGTTGGCCGAGAAAGAGAACGGGCGCGCCTGCACCCTCTCTCATGCGAGCGCCCGGGCCGCGTCCAGGTGCCGGGTGAGCGTGCCCAGGTCGGTGTTGGTGCCGCACAGCAGAACGCCCACGCGTTGGCCTTGGAGCTGGTCGCGCAGGGGGCCGAGCAGCGCCGCCGTGGCGGCCGCGCACGCGGGCTCCGGCGAGAGCTTGAGCTCCTCGAACAGGTGGACCATGGCGCGGCGGATCTGGTCGTCGGACACGGTCACGAGCTGGTCGATGCTGCGGCGGCAGAGCTCGTAGCTGTAGGCCTCGGTGTGCGGCGCCATCAGGCTGTCGGCAATGCCCTGCATCGGACCCATCTTGATCGGGTGGCCGGCCTTGAAGCTCTGCCCCATGCCATCGGCGCCCTCGGGCTCCACGCCGTAGACCTTGCAGTTCGGCTGCATCAGCTTGAACGCGGTGGACACGCCCGCCGCCAATCCGCCGCCACCGACAGGAATGATCACCGCGTCGAGGTCCGGCGCCTGGCTCGCCCATTCAAGGCCGAGCGTGGCCGTGCCCAGCACGGTGCGGTAGCCGTTGAACGGATGCACGAAGAAGCGCCCTTCTTCTTTCTCGATCTGGTGCACCTGATCGAACGCGGCCGGGCCGTTGTCGGCCATCACGACCTGTGCGCCGTACTGGTGGCACAGCGCCACCCGGAACGGGCTGGCCGTCTTGATCATCACCACCTTGGCGCTGATGCCCAGCTTCATCGCGGCGTAGGCGACCGCGACCGCATGGTTGCCCGCGCTCACGCAGGTCACGCCGGCCTGGCGCTGCGCGGCATCGAGCGCCAGCAGGTTGGAGAAGGCGCCGCGTGCCTTGAACGTGCCGCTGGCCTGCAGCAGCTCGAACTTGAAATTGATGCGCGCATCGCGCAGCGTGGAAATCGCGTCCTTGTCCAGCGTGGGCGTGGTGAACACGTAGGGCTGCAAGGCGGCGGCGAGTTCGCGGATGGCGTCGAGCGTCGGCACCGGCTGGCCGTCGATGAGGGTGGGGGTTGGGGTTGGGGTCATGGAAAGATCGTGGAATGAGCGCGCACGCCGGTCACTTGAAGCCCAGCCGGATGCGCGTGAACACCAGCGCGACGATGCTGATGATCGCGGCGAAGATCAGGTAGTAGCTGGGCGACAGCTTGTCGTTGGTCACGCTGATCAGCCAGGTCAGGATGAACGGCGCGAAGCCGCCGAAGATCGTGACGGCCGTGTTGTAGCTCAGGGACAGGCCCGTGGTGCGGGTCTGCGTGGGAAACAACTCGGACAACAGCGCCGGCACCGGCGCGAAGTACGCGGTCATGAGGCAACCCAGCACGATCTCCACCAGCAGCAGCGTGCCGAAGCTCGGCCGGCTCACCAGCAGCGCGAACATCGGGTAGATGGCCAGCAGCAGGAGCACGCCGGCGATCAGCATGATGCGCACGCGGCCGATCCTGTCCGACAGATGGCCCACGACGGGCGAGAAGAACATCTGGATCACGCCGACCATCATGGTCGCGGTGAAGGCCACCGACGCCGGCAGGCCCAGTTGCTTGACGCCGTACGTGGGCATGAAGAGCACCAGGTAGGTGGCCACGGTGCCGAGCACGACGATGCCCACGGCCAGCAGCAGGCGCTCTTTCTGGTGGCTCAGGGTGTCGCGCAGCGGCGTGGTGGTGGCCTCGATGCTGGAGAACTCGGGGCTCTCATCGACGTTGCGGCGGATGTAGTAAGCGACCGGCCCGATCAGCAGGCCGAAGATGAACGGCACGCGCCAGCCCCAGGAGGCCAGCTGATCGGCCGTGAGCGTGCTCGTGAGCACCGCGCCGAAGCCGGCCGCCAGCAACGTGGTCAGGCCCTGGCTGGCGACCTGCCAGCTGGAGAAGAAGCCGCGCCGCCGGGGTGCGTGCTCTGCAAGAAAGGCGGTGGCACTGCCGAATTCACCTCCGGCAGAGAGGCCCTGGATCATGCGTGCGACGACGAGCACCGCGGGCGCGAGCAGCCCGATGCTGCTGTACGTGGGCACGATGCAGATCAGCAGCGTGCCCGTGAACATCAGCATGATGGACAGCGTGAGCGCAGCCTTGCGGCCGGCACGGTCGGCGTAGGCGCCGATGACGATTGCGCCCAGCGGCCGCATGAAGAAGGAAACGCCGAAGGTGCCCAGCGTGAGCAACAGCGACACCGTGTCGTCGCCCGTTGGAAAAAAGAGCTTGGAAATCGTCGCGGCGAAGAAGCCGTACACCACCAGGTCGAACCACTCCAGCGCATTGCCGATGGACGCCGAGATGACCGCGCGCCACGGCGGCGCATCGGGATGCGGGGAAGCTGCGGGCCGGGCGATGCCGCCTTGCAGGCTTTGAGCGTGGGTCATGGAACTTTCCTTTTTTGTCTCTGTTGGTTTTTCTTGTGTCCCGCCCTGCTCTGCGCGCCTTCGGGGTGTTCAGGCGGCGGTCGACATGCTGTGGATCAGCTTGCGCAGGAAGGCTTCGCATTGCGCCACCTGCGCGAGCGTGACGAACTCATTCGCCTTGTGCGCCTGCTCGATGTTGCCGGGCCCGCAGACGACGGACGGGATGCCCATGCGCTCGAACAATCCGGCCTCGGTGCCGTAGGCCACCTTGCGCACGCTCCGGTCGTGCGTGAGCGCCCGGACCAGTTGCGTGATGGCCGCCTGCTCGGATGCGTCCAGCGTGGGCGCGGTGGCCAGCAGGTCGAACTCGATGTTGGCGCCGGGGTGCTCGCCCTTCATCTGAGGCAGCAGCGTGTGGGCGGCGTAGTCCTTGATGCGCGCGATGATCGGCGCGCTGTCCACGCCCGGGAGGTTGCGGTATTCGAAGCTGAATTCGCAGTGCGCCGGAATGGTGTTGACCGCGATGCCGCCGCTGATAACGCCGGTCTGCAGCGTGGTGAAAGGCACGTCGAAGGCCTCGTCGAACGGGCCCTCGCCGCGAAACTTGTCGGCCTGGTCGCGAATGAAGCAGATCAGCCGGGCCGCGTACTCGATGGCATTGAGCCCCTGCGGCGTGAGCGAGGAATGCGCCGCATGCCCGTGGACCCGGCAGCGGTAGGCATTGATGCCCTTGTGCGCGACGATGACGCGCATGTCGGTCGGCTCGCCGACGATGCAGCCGTTGGCGTGGATGCCGCGGGCCTTCAGGTCGTCCAGCATGTAGGGCGCGCCGATGCAGCCCAGCTCCTCGTCGCACGAGAACGCGAAGTGGATCGGTTCCCTCAGGCGCGCCGCCTTCATCTCCGGCAGCATCGCCAGCGCCACGCCGATGAAGCCCTTCATGTCGCAGGCCCCGCGCCCGAAGAGCTTGCCGTCACGCACCGTGGGATCGAAGGGGTCGCTGTCCCAGTCCTGGCCCTTGACCGGCACCACGTCGGTGTGGCCGGAGAGCACGATGCCGCCCTGCGTGGCCCCGTCCGCCGCGGGAATGGTGGCGAAGAGATTGGCTTTCCTCCCGGTGGGCTCGTAGGTCAGGGTCGAGGTGTAGCCCTGCTGCTCCAGGTGATCGCGGACCGTCTCGATGAGGCCGAGATTCGACGCGAAGCTGGTCGTGTCGAAGCGGATCAACTTCTCGATCCACGGGAGGGAAATGGGTGCTGCGGAAGGGACAATAGGCGTGTTCACAGAATTATCATATGCGAAAATTTTCAGATAAGAAAATTTTTATGGAGCCTTCCATCGCCTCCTCGACCCCGCCCTCTTCCTCCTCCAGCGCCCCCGGACACGGCATCGTCCTGGACAAGACAGAGCTGGGTGCGCGGCTGCGCAGCGCTCGCCTGGCGCAGCAGCTGACCTTGACCGAACTGGCGATCAAGTCGCAGGTCTCGGTGGCTTCCATCTCCAAGGCGGAGCGCGGCCTGCTTGCGCTCAGCTACGAAAAATTCGCCGCGCTGGCGGCGGCGCTGCAGCTGGACTTGTCCACACTGTTCGGCAGCCAGCCGGCCGGCTTCATCGCAGGCAGCGTGGTGGTGACGCGCAACCAGGACGTCGTCGAATACCACTCCGAACGCTACCTGTACGGCATGCTGGCCACGCAGGTGACGACCAAGAAGATGACGCCGATGCTCGGCCGCGTCGAGGCCCACTCGGTGCTTCGGCCCGGCGAGTTCAGCCGGCATCCGGGCGAGGAATTCATCTTCGTTCTGGACGGAGCGCTGGAGATGCACTTCGTGGACGGGCGCGTCGAGCGGCTCGAGAAGCACGACAGCATTTACTTCGACAGCGGGCTGGGCCACCTCTACGTGAACGGCGGCGACGAAGGCGCGCAGATCCTGGTGGTCTGCTGCAACGAACCGGGCGTTCCGTCGATGGACGACGTGGCCTGAACCTGTACGGCGTCAAAATCGAAATCGACGCGGCGACGGGTCGAGACATCGTTCCTCCATTCATTCATTCATCAACCAGAGAGAGATCACCATGGCAAAAGCCTATTGGGTCAGTGCATACCGTGCCGTCAAGGACGCCGACAAACTCGCGGCCTACGCGAAACTGGCCGGCCCGGCGATCACTGCCGGCGGCGGGCGCTTTCTCGCGCGCGGCCTGCCGGCCAAGGTCTACGAATTCGGTTTGGCCGAACGCACCGTGCTGATCGAGTTCGACAGCATCGAGCAGGCGACGGCCACGCATGACAGTCCCGACTACCAGGCCGCGCTTGCCGCGCTGGGCGACGGCGCCGAACGGGATCTGCGGGTCATCGAAGGCGTTTGAGCGACCCGCGCAAGAAGACCGGCTAGCCAGCTGGGCGGCGCGATATCCGCGGCGAATCGACGCCGAACATTTCTTCGCATCCGCACGACCTCGCGACGGCGAATTCGTGCGCGCCTTGGCGGCGCCGGCCTACAAGAGACTGGCGGAAGGCCTCTAGATTCGGTGTCGCCGCGCGCAGACATGACCGAAGGAAACCGATGGCCGAAGAACCCACCCCTGCTGCATTCGTCGCCTGGATGACGGCGGAAACTGCCGCCTACACGGCCATCCACCAGCTTCACCAACGCACGCAGGGCGGGCGCCTCAGCATTCCGGACAACCGCATCGAGCAGATCGCCAGGCTGCGCAAGGATGCGGACGTTCGGTTCGCCAGCCTGTGGAGCACGCTCGGCCCAGCGTCGCCGCAGCCCAGCGCGGTCGCACCGGTACCGGTGCAGCGCGGGCGCGGGCATCGCCCGGCCTTCGAGCTTCTTTCGCGACCGCCTGCCGACACGATCGAGAAGCGCGTCAGTTAGGCGCGGCCACGGTGGCCAGCCCTCTCGGCTCTCTCCCCGCTCGCCCGAGATGAAGATCGCGACCTTCAATGTCAACGGCGTCAACAGCCGCCTCGCCCGCCTGCTCGAATGGCTCGCCGAATCGAAACCCGACGTCGCCTGCCTGCAGGAGCTCAAGAGCCCTGATGCCAACCTGCCGGTCGATGCGATCCGGGCCGCGGGCTACGGCATCGTGGCGCACGGCCAGCGCGCATGGAACGGCGTCGCGATCCTCGCGCGCGGGAAAGAGCCGATCGACACCGGCCGCGGCCTGCCGGGCATGGAGGCCGACACCCAGAGCCGGTACATCGAGGCAGTGGTCGACGGCGTGCTGATCGGCTGCCTCTACCTGCCCAACGGCAATCCGCAGCCGGGCCCGAAGTTCGACTACAAGCTCCAGTGGTTCGAGGCCTTCAACAGGCACGCGAAGAAACTCTTCGCGAGCGGCCTGCCCGTCGTGCTGGCCGGTGACTACAACGTCGTGCCGACCGATGCCGACATCTACAACCCGGCCTCGTGGCGCGACGACGCGCTGCTGCAGCCCGAAAGCCGCGCGGCGTTCGCGCAGTTGCTCAAGCAGGGTTGGACCGATGCGATCCGCGCATGCCATCCCGACCGCGTGCCCTTCACCTTCTGGACCTACTGGCGCAACCGCTATCCGCGCGACGCCGGCCTTCGCATCGACCACCTGCTGCTGAACGCCGAACTCGCGCCGATGCTTCGCAGCGCCGGCGTGGACCGCGATGTGCGCGGGCGCATCGGCGCGAGCGATCACGCGCCGGCGTGGATCGAGCTGGACGTTCCCAAGGCTTAGACCGGTCAGCCGTCCAGTTCGCCGCCAGGAAAACTAGCCCCCCATCAACTTGTCCAACGTGATCGGAAGCGCGCGCACGCGCTTTCCGCACGCGTTGAAAACCGCATTGGCCACCGCGGCGCCCACGCCGGTGATGCCGATCTCGCCCACGCCGCGCGCGCCCATCGGCGAGTGCGGGTCGGGGATGTCGGTCCACATCACATCGATCTCGGGCACGTCCATGTGCACCGGCACGTGGTAGTCGGAAAAGCTGGCATTCATGATGCGGCCGTTGCGCTCGTCGAACTGCGTCTCTTCCATCAGCGCGAGGCCCAGGCCCATGATGATGCCGCCGCGAAACTGGCTGGCCGCCGTCTTGGCGTTGAGGATGCGGCCGCAGTCGAACGAGCCGAGAAAGCGGCTGACCCGCGTCTCGCCGGTCACCTCGTTCACCCGCACCTCGCAGAACATGGCGCCGTGCGAATGCATCGACCAGTGCTGCACTTCGAGCGGCAGCGGCGCGCTAGCTTCGGCGACCAGTTCGTCGCGCCCGGCGCGCTCCAGCATGGCCGCATAGCTGTCGAAACGGCCGGCCTCGTCGATCTTGCCGAGGCCGCCATCGCGGCCGGCCACATCGTCGGACTTCAGGCCATGCAACGGCGAGTCCTTGCCGCAGAGCTTGAGCAATTCGGTCACGAGCGCGTGCTGCGCCGCCATGACCGCGCCGCCGATGGCCGCCGACTGCTGCGAACCGCCAGCGAGCACGACGCCGGGAAATCGCGAATCGCCATGGCAGAACTTCACCTGCTCCATCGCGAGGCCGAGCCGCTCGGCGATGACCTGCGTCTGCGCCGTGGCGGTGCCCATGCCCATCTCGTGCGCCGCGATCTCGACCTTCGCATGGCCGTCCTTCGTGAGCGTGATGCGCGCCGCGCCGCCCGGCATGCGGTAGTACGGGTACGTGGCGGTGGCGCAGCCCATGCCGACCCGCCATTCGCCTTCGCGGCGCGTGCCCGGCGTCGCGCTTCGGCGGTTCCAGCCGAAGCGCTCGGCGCCGGCGCGGTACGCCTGGACGATATGCCGCGACGAAAAAGGCGCGCCCGTGGTCGGGTCCTTCTCGGGCTCGTTGCGGATGCGAAGCTCGATCGGGTCCATCTTCATCGCGTGGGCCAGCTCGTCGATGGCGCTCTCCAGCGCGAAGGTGCCGACCGCTTCTCCGGGCGCGCGCATGAAGGTGTTGGCCACCATGTCGAGCGTCGCCACCTCCACGTCGAGCTTGAAGCTGCCCGCCGCATAGGCCGAGCGCGCCGGCAGGATGAACGGCTCGGGCATGTTGTTGTGCTCGGTCATCGTCACGACGCCGGTGTGGATCAGCGCATCGAAGCGCCCGTCGGCCTGCGCGCCGATGGCCACGCGCTGTTCGGTGTCGGTGCGCCCGCCGACCACGCGGTACACGCCCTCGCGCGTGAGCATGATGCGCACAGGCCGCCCGGCCAGCTTCGAGGCCGCCGCGGCGAGCACATGGTGGCGCCACAGCGTCTTGCCGCCGAAGCCGCCGCCGACGAAGGGCGAGGTCACATGCACCTGCTTCTCGTCGATGCCGAAGATTTCCGCCATCGACCAAGCCATGTGCGCGACGGCCTGCGAGGCGTCGTGAATGACGAGCTCGTCGCCCTTCCAGGCCAGCGTTGCCGCATGCAACTCGATGGCGTTGTGGTTCTGGCGCGGCGTGGTGTACATGACATCGACCCGGTGCGGCGCGGCGGCCAGCGCGGCTTCGGCATCGCCGATTTCCATCTTCAGCGGCTCGCCCTGGAAGACGCCAGGCTTGGTTCCCCTGGCCTTCGCGGCAGCGATCGACGTCGTGGCCGGCGCGGTTTCGTAGGTGACGCGAACCAGCGACGCCGCGTGATCGGCCTCTTCCTGCGTCTGTGCGAGCACCACGGCGATCGGCTGGCCGTTCCAGTGGACCTGGTCGTCCTACATCACGGGCAGGTCGTCGCCGCCGGCAGCCTTGTCCTTGGACATGAAGAGCGGCATGGGCTTCAGGCGCGGCGCGTTCTCGTGGCTCATCACCAGCGCGACGCCGGGCGCCGCCTGCGCCGCGGCCGTGTCCAGCGTCGCGATCCGTCCGCGCGGCACGGTGCTGTACACGAGCGCGGCGTAGAGCATGTCCTCCATCGGAAATTCGGCCGCGAACCTCGCCTGCCCCTGCACCTTGAGCGGGCCATCCAGGCGCGAGACCGGCGCGCCGATCAGGCCGCTCTTGCGCGCGATGAGCGGGTCGGGCTTGCCGCCCGGCATCCACGCATCGGGCGCGAGCGCGACGGCTTTTTTCATGACCGCCTGAACGGCCTCTTGAACGATGCTCATGCTGTCATCTCCTTGAGTTCGGCGAGCACCGCGACGATCGCGCGCGTTGCCAGCTCGACCTTGAATCCGTTGTCGCGCAGCGGCTTCGCGTCGGCCAGTTCTGCCTCTGCGGCGGCACGGAAAGCCTGCGCATCGGCCGGCTTTCCCTTGAGCGCCGCTTCGGCTTTCCACGCGCGCCAGGGCTTGTGCGCGACGCCACCCAGGGCGATGCGCACGTCCTTGACGGCGTCGCCGTCGAGTTCGAGCGCAGCCGCCACCGACACCAGTGCAAAGGCATAGCTGGACCGGTCGCGCACCTTGCGGTAGGTCGATCGCGCCGCGAACGGCAGTGCGGGCAACTCCAGGGCGGTGATGAGCTCACCCGGCTCGAGCAGCGTCTCCACATCGGGATGGTCTTCGGGCAGGCGATGGAAGTCCGTGAAGGGCAACGTGCGCTCGCCGCTCGCGCTGCGCAGATGCACGACGGCCCCCAGCGCGGCGAGCGCCACGCACATGTCGGACGGATGCGTGGCGACACAACTGGGCGAAGCGCCCAGGATCGCGTGATAGCGGTTGATGCCTTCGGCGGCATCGCACCCTTGGCCCGGGTTGCGCTTGTTGCAGCGCGAGCCGTCGTCGTCGTAGAAATACGCGCACCGCGTGCGCTGCAGGATGTTGCCGCCGACCGTGGCCATGTTGCGGATCTGCGCCGACGCGCCGGCGGTGATGGCCCGCGCGAGCACCGGGTAACGCGCGCGCACGGCGCGGTGCGAGGCGAGCGCCGTGTTGCGGGTCGCCGCGCCGATCAAGAGGCTGCCATCGGCGCGTTCCTCGATGTCGCACGACAGGTCCGTCACATCGACCAGCGCGATCGGACGCTCGATGGTTTCGCGCATCAGGTCGACCAGGTTCGTGCCGCCGCCCAGGTACTTGGCGCCGGGCCGGTTGCCCAGCTGGAGCGCATCGCCCGTGTCGTGCGCGCGGGCGTAGGTGAAGGGGGTCATGCCGGCTCCTTCTCGAAGTTCTCGAACGTCTCGAAGGTCTCCGAGATGGCCGCGACGATGCCGTTGTAGGCGCCGCAGCGGCACACGTTGCCGCTCATGCGCTCGCGCAGTTCGTCATGGCTGAGCGCGATGCGCTCGGTACAGAGGTCGGCGGTGACGTGGCTGGGCACGCCCTGCCGCAACTCTTGCGCCATGCCCACGGCCGAGCAGATCTGCCCGGGCGTGCAGTAGCCGCACTGGAAGCCATCATGTTCCACGAAGGCCTTCTGCAGCGGATGCAGGTCGCCTTGCGTCGCGAGCCCCTCGATGGTGGTGACTTCACGCCCCTCGTACTGCACGGCCAGCGCAAGGCATGACAGCACGCGTTCGCCGTCGACAAGCACGGTGCAGGCGCCGCATGCGCCCTGATTGCAGCCCTTCTTGGCGCCGAACAGATGCAGGTGCTCGCGCAGGAGATCGAGCAGCGAAACCCGCGGATCGCCGGGCAACTCGACCGGCGATCCGTTGATGGTGATGGTCATGTGCGTTCTCGTGGGGGTCGTGGGGGTCGTTGGCAGATGGCCGCTCAGAAACCGTAGTACTTGTTGATCGAGCTGCTGTAGCCCTCGTCGTAGTCGGGAATCCGGTCGCTGGTGTAGCGCGGCGCGCCTTCGAGCCTGGCCTTGTCGAGCGGCACGACATAGCCGTCCTGCGCGGTGTCGTACTTCAGCATGGTCCAGGGAATGGGATAGCGATCGGTGCCCATGCCGAGGAAGCCGCCGAACTCCATGACCGCATAGCGGACCTGTCCGCTCAGCTTGTCGATCATGAGATCGTCGATGGTGCCGAGCTTGTCGCCCGCCGCGTTGTAGACGCTGGTGCCTTCGACGCGGTCCGATGAAATCACGTTGCTGCCGGATGTGAGTGCCATGACTATCTCCTGTGTGTGTGGCACCGCTGTCGCGGTGCCGGTAACCCGAAATGGGTGGCTGAGGCTGCCTGTGTCGCGCACGACACCACGACGCCGGATCGGTTGCGGCACTGTCGTTCTGTAGGAAGTCTTCCCGTTGCGAAGGAAAAGCAGGGGAAAACGCCGAGGCCACCCGCCCTCCGGAAGACGGTGTTCCTTCAGGGCGAAGTGAAGCTGTCCGACAAGGCGATCCACGCCTGCGCCGCAAATTGAATTTCCACCCCAGAAAGGAGCACCTCGATGATCCGGAAACTCGCCTCCGGCGAATACCGCCTTTACTCCCGCAAGACCGATCCCAAGACCGGCAAGCGCCGCAACCTCGGCACCTTCGATTCGCGAGAGCAGGCGCAGCAGCACGAGCGCGAAGTCCAGTACTTCAAGCGCCACTGAAAGAGCCGGCAAGTCTCGGCACCATGACCTCTCTCATCGCCACCTCCGGGGCGCCGTCGCCGCCCCTTCGCGCCCTCGCCTTCAACTGCAGCCTGAAACCCGCGCAACGCCCCTCTTCCACCGGCGCGATGCTCGGCGACATCCGCGATGCGCTGGCCGCGCACGGCGTGGAGACCGACATCGTGCACGCCGCCGCGCACAACATCCTGCCCGGCACCCGCTCCGACGAGGGCCCCGGCGACGACTGGCCCGCGCTGCGCGCCCGGGTGATGGCGGCGGACATCGTGGTCATCGGCTCCCCGATATGGATCGGCCAGCCCAGCAGCATCGCCAAGCGCGTGCTCGAGCGCATGGACGCGTTCATCGCCGAGACCGGCGACGACGGGCGCATGCCCTCGTACGGCAAGGTGGGCGCCGTGGCCGTGGTGGGGAATGAAGACGGCGCGCACCACGTGGGCGGCGAGATCTACCAGGCGCTGAACGACCTGGGTTTTTCGCTGGCGCCGAACGCCATGGCGTACTGGGTCGGCGCGGCACGCAGCGCCGAGGAGTACCGCGAACTCAAGCCCGTGCCCCCCTCGACCATGGACGCCACGCATCTCATGGTGCGCAATGCCGTGCACCTGGCGCGGCTGCTGCGGCAATCCGCCTATCCGCCGAAGGCATGAAGGCCGAGGCCAAACGGCACGCGCGGCTTGAGATTTCCCGTACCGCCCCTAGCTGTTTCGATAGCTGCCTGCCGTGTTGCGCTGCCGCGATGCCTGCCGTAGCCTCATCTCCCCGTGGTCCTGCAATCCTTTCATCCCGCCATCGCCCGGTGGTTCCTTGGAACCTTTCCCGGCCCCACGCCCGCCCAGGTCGAGGCGTGGCCGGCGATCCGCGCCGGCCGGGACACACTCGTGGCCGCGCCCACCGGTTCCGGCAAGACGCTCACCGCATTTCTCGCGGCACTGGACGAACTGGTTCGCCGGGGCCTCGCGCCCGAGGGCCTGCCGGATGAAACCGCCGTCGTCTACGTCTCGCCGCTGAAGGCGCTCTCCAACGACATCCGCCTGAACCTCGATGCGCCGTTGGCGGGCATACGCGGCGAACTGGCGGCGCTCGGTTTGCCCGACGTCGACATCCGCACGGCCGTGCGCACCGGCGACACGCCGCAGCGCGAGCGCCAGCAGAGCCTTAGGCGGCCGCCGCACATCCTCGTGACCACGCCCGAATCGCTCTACGTCCTGCTGGGCTCGGCATCGGGCCGCCGGATGCTGTCGACCGTGCGCAGCGTGATCGTCGACGAGATCCATGCCATCGCCGCGAGCAAGCGCGGCAGCCACCTGGCGCTGTCGCTGGAGCGGCTGCAGGCGCTGTGCGAGGCGGAAGGCCGCGCGCGCCCGGTGCGCATCGGCCTCTCGGCCACGCAGAAGCCCATCGACGAGGTCGCGCGCTTCCTGGTCGGCGCGGGCGCGCTGCATGCCGATGGCACGGCCGACTGCGCCATTGTCGACATCGGCTATGCCAAGCAGCGCGACCTGGCGCTGGAGCTGCCGCCGACGCCGCTCGAGGCGGTGATGTCGGGCGACCAATGGACGCAGGTGTATGCGCGCGTGGCCGAGCTGGTGTGGCTGCACAAGACCACGCTGGTGTTCGTCAACACGCGCCGCATGGCCGAGCGCGCGGCGCGGCACCTGGGCGACATCCTCGGCAAGGAGGCGGTGGCTGCGCACCACGGCAGTCTGTCGAAGGAAACACGGCTCGATGCGGAGCAGCGCCTCAAGCGCGGCGACCTGAAGGTGCTCGTGGCCACGGCATCGCTCGAACTGGGCCTGGACATCGGCGACGTCGACCTGGTCTGCCAGCTCGGCTCGCCACGCGCCATTGCCACCTTCCTGCAACGCGCCGGGCGATCGGGCCACGCCGTGGGCGGCGTGCCGAAGGCGCGGCTATTTCCGCAGTCGCGCGACGAGCTGGTCGAATGCGCCGCCCTGCTCGACTGCATCCGCCGCGGAGAGCTCGATGCACTGCGCGTGCTGCCCGCGCCACTGGACGTGCTGGCGCAGCAGATCGTGGCCGAGACCGCCTGCCGCGAATGGAACGAGGACGAACTTTTCGCGCTCGTGCGCCGCGCGTGGCCCTATGCGCAGCTCTCGCACGCGCGCTACATGGAAGTGGTGCGCATGGTGTCCGAGGGATTCACCACGCGGCAGGGCCAGCGCGCCGGCTACGTGCACCGCGATGCCGTCAACCACCTGCTGCGCGAGCGCAAGGGCGCGCGCATGACGGCGCTGACCTCCGGCGGCACCATCCCCGAGACCGGCGACTACACGGTCGTGCTGGAGCCGCAGGCCGACAAGATCGGCACGGTCAACGAAGACTTCGCGGTCGAGAGCCTGGCGGGCGACGTGTTCCAGCTGGGCAACACCAGCTACCGCATCCTGAAGATCGAGCCGGGCCGCGTTCGCGTGGAAGACGCGCAGGGCGCCGCGCCCAACATTCCGTTCTGGCTCGGCGAAGCGCCGGGGCGCAGCGACGAGCTGTCGTTCGGCGTGTCGCGGCTGCGCGAAGAGGTCGCGCAGGCGCTGGCATCCGGCGGGAAAGACGCCGCGATGGAACTGCTGACGCAGACCGTGGGCCTCGACGACGAAGCCGCGCGCCAGATCGTCGGGCATCTCGCGCATGCGCTCGCGGTGCTGGGGGCGCTGCCGACGCAGCGCACGCTGGTCATGGAGCGCTTCTTCGACGCCTCCGGCGGCATGCAGCTGGTGATTCACTCGCCCTTCGGCAGCCGGCTCAACCGCGCATGGGGCCTGGCACTGCGCAAGCGTTTTTGCCGCACCTTCAACTTCGAGCTGCAGGCCGCGGCGACCGAGGACGCGATCGTGCTGTCGCTGTCCACCAGCCACAGCTTTCCGCTGGACGAAGTGGCGCGCTACCTGCATTCGGCCTCGGCCCTGCATGTGCTGGTGCAGGCCCTGCTCGATGCGCCGCTGTTCGGCGTGCGCTGGCGCTGGAACGCGACCACCGCGCTGGCGCTGCCGCGCTTCAGCGGCGGGCGCAAGGTGGCGCCGCAGCTGCAGCGCATGCGCTCCGAAGACCTGCTCGCGGCCGTGTTTCCCGACCAGGTCGCGTGCGCGGAAAACATCGTCGGCGAGCGCGAAGTGCCCGAGCACCCGCTGGTCGCGCAGACGCTGGACGATTGCCTGCACGACGCGATGGACGCCGAAGGCTGGCTCGCGCTCTTGCGCCGCATGGAGTCGGGCGAGGTGCGCATGCTGGCGCGCGACCTGCCGGCGCCCTCGCCGCTCGCGATGGAAGCGTTGAACGCGCGCCCCTACGCCTTCCTGGACGATGCGCCGCTGGAAGAGCGCCGCACGCAGGCCGTGCAGAACCGCCGCTACACCGACCCCGAGAGCGCCGACGACGTCGGGCAGCTCGATGCCGACGCCATCGCCAGCGTGCGCGAAGAAGCCTGGCCGCAACCGCGCAGTGCCGACGAAATGCACGAGGCGCTCAACATGCTCGGCGCCCTGGGCGACGACGAAGTGGCGCGCGAGACGGACTGGAAGATATGGCTCGCCGCGCTCGCCAAGGCCGGCCGCGCAACGCGCCTGCTGCTCGAAGGCAAGGGGCGCACCGCGCGCGGCCTGTGGGTGACGGCCGAGCGGCTGCGGCTGCTGCAGGCCATCGCCCCCGATGCGCCGATGCAGCCCGCCATCACCGCGCCCGCCGATGCCGAGCAGCCGGCCGATCGCGATACCGCGCTGCGCGAACTGCTGCGCTCCCGCCTCGGCGGCCTGGGCCCTGTCACCGTGGCGCAACTCGCCGAGCCGCTGCGCCTGCCGCCTGCGGACGTTGAAGGCGCCCTCCTCGCGCTGCAGACCGAAGGCAGCGTGCTGCAAGGCCACTTCACGCCCGGCACGCCCGACACGGCCGACACGGCCGATCTCGAATGGTGCGAGCGCCATCTGCTGGCACGCATCCATCGCTACACGCTCAAGCGCCTTCGCCACGAGATCGAACCGGTCGAGCCGCGCGACTTCGTGCGCTTTCTCTTCGAATGGCAGCACATCGGCGCGGCCGCGCGCGTGAGCGGGCCGGAGGCGCTGTCGGGCATCCTGTCGCAGCTCGAAGGCTACGAGGCGCCTGCGCCGCTCTGGGAAGCCGAGCTGCTGCCCGCGCGCGTGACCGACTACGCCGGCGCCTGGCTCGACGACCTGTGCACGGCGGGGCGCGTGCTGTGGACGCGCCTGCGCCCATCCGCCGCGGAAGGACGCAAGGGCGCGGGCAGCCTGTCGTTGCGCGCCACGCCGGTCGTGCTGCTGCCGCGCCGCAGTGCGGCGCTGTGGACCCGCCTGGCGCCGGCCCCGGCCGACGACGAAACGCTGGGCTCACGGGCGCTGCGCGTCTCTGCGCACCTGGCGCAGCACGGCGCCTGCTTCTTCGACGAGATCGCGCTCGGCACGCGCCTGCTGCCGGTCGAGATCGAAGAGGCGCTGACCGAACTGGTCGCCAAGGGCCGTGCGCGCTGCGACAGCTACGCGGGCCTGCGCGCCCTGCTGGTGCCGGCGTCCAAGCGCGCATCGGCCGACACGCGGCGCCGGCGGCGCACGCCGCTCTTCGGCATCGAGGATGCAGGGCGCTGGACGCTGGTGCGGCCGCCCGCCGCCGCCGAAGCGATGGCGGCACTTTCCGCGGAGGCCATCGAGCAGGTCGTGCGCGTGCTGCTGCGCCGCTACGGCGTCATCTGCTGGCGCCTGCTCGAGCGCGAGGCCGCGTGGCTGCCGCCGTGGCGCGACCTCGTGCGCGTGTGCAGGCGGCTGGAGGCGCGCGGAGAAATCCGCGGCGGCCGCTTCATCGCCGGCGTGTCGGGCGAGCAGTTCGCGCTGCCCGAGGCGGTCGCATCGATGCGCCAGGTGCGAAGGCAACCCGGCGACGGCGCGCTGATCGCGCTCGCGGCCAGCGATCCGGCCAATCTGCTCGGAACCCTCGTGAACGGGCCCAAGGTGCCACGCGTCGCGGGCTCGCGCGTGCTGTACCGCGATGGCGTGCCCATCGCGACCAGCATGGCGGGAGAGTTCGCGCTGCTGGTCGCGCTCGATGCGGCGCAGGAACAGGCGGCGAGGCACGCGCTGTCGCTGGGGGCGTCGTTGCGCGTGCCTGAGCTTGCCTTGCAGGCAGCCGGTTGAAGCCGGCGCAGCGTTTCTTCGGACGACGCGCTGCCTGCTGCGGTGAACCGGCCGCAGCGAAAAGCGTCGATCAAACGGCCTGAACGCCCGCCACGAAGCGGCGCTCGCGCATCCACTTGGTCATCACCCACTTGTCGCCTCGCGTCACGGCCGCGCTCGCGTGCAGGGACCGCGCATCGACGCGGCCGTTTCCATCGCAGTACTCGAAGTAACAAGCATTGCCGCGGATCGGCGAAACCGCGAGACCCAGCTGCGGGAAGACGGTCTGGCCGCCCTCCGGCACGTCGTTCAAGTAGGTCACCAGCGTGCTCACGCGCTGGCCGCTTCGCGCGACGGATTCGCGGTTGGCGGCGTTGGTGGGAGCCAGGTAGTCGTGGTGAGGCTCGCTGCCCGCGCCGGTCGGGTAGTACAGCAGCTGCAGCCCCTCGCCGTTTTCCAGCGGAAGGTTCATCAGCGCTGAAAGGCGCCGATCGAGACGCGCGACCAGGTCGTTTTCGCCCAGCCGAAAGAACATGCCCCAGCTCGCGCGCTTGTCGCTCACCACATCGCGGCCGCTCATCGGATCGACCAGCGTGGAAGGCTTCAGGCGCGGCCGTGCCATCTCGATGAGGACCTTGCATTCGTCGGCATCCACGACGTTGCCGAGCGCGGCGAAGACCGGGTCATCGCTGCGAGAGTGCACGACGACCTCGCGGTCGGCCGCCGGGATTCGCGTCCCCGGCGCGAGCCGCGCGACGGGCTTGGGCGGTGCCTCGTCCGGCAGCTCGACGGTGTCGGCCGGCATCGCCACGCCCCGCTGGCGCGCATCAACGTAGGCCGCGACGATGGCGTGCGCGGCGCGTTCGTTCATGCCCTGCCCCCGCATCGTGGCCACCAGCGCCTGTGGCGCCTGGCCGGCATCGAGGTTGTGCGTGAGCCAGCGGCCCAGGTCAGGCGAGAAGCGGACGACGGTGCTCATGGGGCCTGCGTCAAACCGGCCCCATCTGCGCGACCCAGCCCTTGTCGCCGCGCGTGAAGCCCTGGCGCAGCTGCAGCTTTCCGCCCGCGCCGTTCGCGATGCGCGCGATCATCGGGAACACGCGCTGCGCGTCGGCGTCCTGCATCCACGGTGCCGTGTCGATCTGGTAGGTGTAGCTCACCACCGCCAGCGGATGCTGCGCGTTGGTGGCATCGACCTTGACGTCGACGATCTGCTCGCGCTTGAGATGCGCCACGCAAAGATCATTGGCATGTTCGGCACCTTGGGTCGCGTGCGGATGCGGCTTGTAGAACTTGCGGCCGGCGTCGGTCAGCTCGAATCGCTTGACCGCGCCGTCCGGGTTCTCGGTGCTCTTCGGTACGGAGACGATGGTGCTGTGCACCAGGCCCAGCTGTTCCATCACCGGAAACTGGATGGCATGGCGCGCACCGGCGCCGGCCTCGGCTTCGGTCAGGTCGATGGGCCAGTCGAACATCGCGAGACAAATGTCCCCGCGCTGGGCCAGGTAGTCGTCCAGTGGCGCGGCGAGATTCTCGGCGGTGGGTGCGTTGGCATCCTTGCCGACGCTGCATGCAGCGAGTGCGCAGAGCATGGCGATGCCGGTCAGGGTCTTGATCGATGCCCGGGCGCGACGGCTTGGGCGGACAAAGCGGAAATTCATGCGATCTCTTGTTGTTGATTGACGGGTAGTCATGGTTTCAGTCAGTGCGCATCGAGCTCGTCCGCGACCCAGCCGCGCTGCGTCAGATGGACGCCAAGGCGCACCTGCATCGTTCCTTCGCGCTGCATGGCGCGCGCCAGCAACGGAAAGGCTTGCTGCACCTCGGGCGCTGCGGCCCACGGTTCGGGCGCGATGCGGTAGGTGAAGAGCAGCGAGGTCGCGGTGCGGCCATCGCGCGTCTGCGGCGGGTCCCAGCCGACCAGGCGGTCCAGGCTCAGCGTGGCCGCGCAGAAGTCGGCCGGGTGCGTGACGTTGTCTGTCGTGGTGCGGATCACCACGGGCACCTTCAGGTAGTACTTGCGGCCCGCGTCGGTCAGCACGTATTCGCGGGCCGGGGTGGCCGCTGCCGTGCCCTTGGGGGTGGCGACGACGTCCTTGCCGGTCACCAGCCCCAGCTTCTCGAGCACCGGCATCTGCTGTGCATCGGGTTCGCGCGAGCCGGCCGTCACCGTGATCGGCCACTCGTACTTGGCCAGGCACACATGGCCGCGCTGCGCGAGGTAGTCGTCGGTCGTCGCGGTGAAGTTCTCCTGCGTCGGAAGGCGCGCCTGTTCGTTGTCGCAGCCGGCGAGCGAAGCCAGCACCGCCAGCACGGATGCGGCGCCACCGATGCACCGAAGGACGGAACTCGCAAGCGTCTTCATTGCACGCACCTGCCGCTGGCCGATGGCGCGGTGGAAGGCTGGTAGCCGTCGCTCAGCGTGCCCAGGAAGCAGACCAGGTCGGCGATCTGCTGCGGCGTCATGACGGGCGTGGAGCCCGGCGCGCGTGGCCGGGTGCCGCTGGCGAGCGTCTTGTCGCCGCCCTCGCCTGTGCCCAGGGGCACTTCCTCGTCGATGCTGCCTTGCTGCGCGTGCGGCAGGTCGTTGTACTTGTCGATCGCCGCGCCCGGCACGGCGGTGGGCTGCAGGGCCCACGGCGGATTGGCTTGCGGCTTGCCATCGCTTCCATGATCGAGGGCCGGATACCAGTACTCCGGATTGGTGTCGCGCGTGTTGTAGAAGTTGACGACCTGCTCCAGCGAATGGAGCACGCCGTTGTGAAAGAACGCGCCCCGCGTCGCCGCGTTGCGCAGCACCGGCACCTTGAACATGCCGCAGTACGGGTTGGGCGTCTCCAGCGTGGCGGGCATGTGGTCGGTGCGGAAGGGGCCGCACAGGCCCATGTCGAAATACCTGGGATCGTCGTTGGCCGGAATCGGGTCCGGGTTGTTCGGAATCGACCGGTCGTTGCGCGGCGCGCCCAGGGCCTGGTAGGTGAAGTCCGTCATCAGGCCGGTGTTGCCGTTGAAGTTGGCGCCCGTGTAATGGCAGCCCGAACAGTTGGTGACGCCGGTGCTGTGGAACAGCACCTCGCCGCGCCGCTCGGCCGGCGTGAGCACGCCGCCGATCTTGTTGAACACGTAGAGGTCGTACTTGCTGCTGTACGGGTGAAAGCTCAGGTCTTCGGTCTCCAGCGCCTGGATCGCGGTGCCCAGCGCATCGAAGGCCGCATCGGTGTTGTTGAAGATGTCGCCGCCGAAGGCCTGCCTGAAGAGGCCCGCATAGGCACCGTCCCGCACCGCCTTCACGACCGCCTCCTTGGAGGTGTTGTTCATCTCCACCGGGTTGAGCAGCGGCAATGCCGCCTGCGCCGCGAGCGTTGCGCCGCGGCCGTCCCACATGAAGCCGCCGCCCGGCGAGTTGGAGGTCACACCGTCCGGGTTGGGCGCGTCGTCGCTGAAAGGCGGCGTCGAATCCCGGTAGCGCAGCGAAGGCACGGCGCGCGCGCCCGCCTGCGTGATGTCGGAGCCCAGCTGCACCGAGATGCTGTTCGGCGGGCCGTAGGCGTACTGCGGATCGTGGCAGCTCGCACACGACATGTTCCTCGCGCCCGAGAGGTTCTTGTCGAAGAAGGCCAACTGCCCGACCTGCGCCTGGACGCTCAGCGCCGGTGCGCGCGGGCCGGCGGTGCTTGCGGCCGGTGCCGCGCTCTTGCCGTCGCACGCCGTCAAGGCCAATAGCGCCACCGAGAGCGCGGTCACGACCGCCATCGCGGGCGGGACCATCCTGTCCACCACCAGATTCAGATTCATCATTGCTTGCTGTGCGGAACACCGGAAGCCGCAAAGGGATAGGGGACAAGGCCCGCAGGCCTTGCCCCCCAACGACCTTCGCGGCCGGTGTTCCTTGCGCTTACTTCGTCGCCCAGACGCTGCTCTGGCTCGCGTCGGCACCGACCTGCGGCGTGATCAGGCCTTCGGTCTGGCCCGTCTCCAGGTCGTGCACGCCCACGATGTCGTTCGCGTACAGCTTCTGCTTGTAGTTGGCCGGGATCACGTAGGCATGGTTGATCGGGCGCACCGAGTCGAAGTGCGTGTCCGCGCTGTTCTGGTATTCAGGCAGTGCCAGGATGTTGGCCGTGATGAACGCTTCGGAGTACTTGGCGCGGTTCAGGTACGTCGCATCGATGGCCGGATCGGCGATCTGGAACATGTCCTGCAGCGTGCGAACGAACGAGAAGTGGCTGTAGGCGTCGCTGTCCGCGACTTTCTTCTTCGCCGAACCCACGTCCTGCTGGTTGGTGAGGATGCCGAAGATCGAATTGCCGTGGCCGAAATTGCCGCCGGCGTAGTTGGCCGGAGCGACGGTGGCCGTCGCCTTGCCGCTCGCGTCCACGGTCACCGGCGTGGCGCCGGAGTTCGGGCCGCCCGCGTTCCAGCCGCAGCAGGAACCGTTGCTGCCGCCCTCGCCTTCGTCGAACATCACCACGATCGCCACGCGCTTGTGCGGGTTCTTCCACAGCGCCGAGTTCTGGATCGCCTTGACCGTCATGCCCAGGTAGATGTCGGCACGCTTGATGTTGGGGCCCTGGCCGTCGTTGCCGCCCTGGCAGCTCGTGTCGCTGCCCACGCCGTGCATGTCGTCGCACTGGTCCGGAACGATGAAGTTGATGTTGCCCACGTCGCCCGCGGCCAGGTCCTTGCTGAACTGGTCGTAGACCCAGCCGCTGGGCACCTTGTAGGCCGCGGTCTTGAGCCAGTCGGCTTCCTGGTACTGCGTGCCGAAGATGGTGCGGTTGGTGGCCGCGAACTCGGGCAGGCTGCGTGCTTCCTGGAAGGCGATCGACGGGCCGTGCTTGACCTTGTACAGGCCGCCCACCACCGCGAAGTTGGCCGTGCCGACGAGGGCTGGAATGGCCGAGCCGTCCAGGTTGGTGACGCCCGCGAGACGGCTCGTGTCGTACGTGGCGACCACGTTGCCGTCGGCGATGCTGTCGGCGCGCACGTCCTGGCCGGGGTTCATCGATTCGCTGTAGGTGCGAATCGTGCGGCCTGTCTTGGACATCAGCGTGAACAGGTTGGCGCCGGGGACGTTGTGCACGGTGCCGCCGGTCGGCTTTTCACCGCAGGTCAAGTCGCCCGACTTGAAGCCGGCGCGGTGGGCGCTGTCCGCTGGTGGCAGATCGCCTTGGCTGGGCAAAGGCTGGCCGTCGGAGGCCGTGCCGCCGGCAAATGCGACGTCCTTGACGCTGTAGTCACCGGCAGCGCCGCAGCCGAACCAGTTGTCGTCGTGGATGCCGAAGTCGTCGCCGCCGCCCAGCGCGGTGTAGTTCGGCTCGGACGGGTTGCCGGTCGAGTAGTACGTGCTCAGCTGGTTGTAGTTGTTCAGGATGTGGTTGATGTTCGCGGCGCGCGGGTTGCCCACGATCGCGTCGGTCGACTTGTTTTCCTCGACGATCACGAAGATGTTGTCGTAGGCCGGCACGCCCTCCACGTTGAAGGCCGCCTGCTGCGCCTGTGCGAAGGTGATGGGCGCCTGCTTCTGCGCCGGCGCCGTGGGCGTGGCCTTGGTGCCGTCGGCGTTGGTGAGGGTCACGCCCGAGAGGCCCACGAGGCGCGGGTCGCCGCCGAGGACGGCCAGGTTGTCGGGGAACATGTCCTTGCGGTCGAGCTTGGCGGTCGCGTAGGTGTAGCGGTTGGTCAGCTCGTTGTCCTGGTACAGCGCCGCGTACTGGGTGGCGCCGCTCAGGCCGTTCACGTCGGCCAGCGGATCGGCGAACTTGGCATCGCCCAGGTTGAAGGCCGGGCCGTTCAGGCGTGCGACGAGGTTGGCCTTTTCGGTTGCGTAGTCGCTGCCGTTGGCTTCCACCAGGCGCTGCGCTTCGCTGGACAGCGGGCTGATGACGATCTTGCCCGCGCCCTGGTCGGCGATCTGCGCGGCCGAGGCGCGCAGGATCAGGTGACCGGCCGCGGCGGCGCCCGTTGCGCTGTTGATCGCGGAGGTGCCGATGTCGGCCACCAGTTGCCCGGTGGCGGCGGTCGTCAGCGTGAACTTGCCGCTGGCATCGGTGACCGCCGACGCTTCGCCGCTGTCCAGCACGCCGTTGCCGTTGGCGTCGACGAAGACCGTGGCCTTCTGGTAGTAGCCGGGCTTCAGCGTCGGGTTGCCCGTGGTGCTGCCCGGAACGAAACCGCTGGCCGCCACCACGCCGCTCAAGGTGCTGCCCGTGTTGGAGGTCGTGTTGCCGGGCGGCGTGATGATCGGGAAGAAGCCGCTGTTTCCGTCGCTCCCTCCGCCGCAAGCGGCGAGCACGCAGGCTGCAACTGTCGTCAATGACGAGAGCAAAACTCGTTTTTGGAAAATCATCATATTTATCCGGGGCAGTTAGTTATGGATGGTTTTGACTGGCCTGCATGGGGATGCCGGGCATCGTGCGTTTTGAATACGAAACGCCACTTCGAGGAGGAATGTAGAAATAGCGGGTGACATCTTTGTGTCAAAAGAGCGCGAATTCTTTTGCTAATTCCCAGCTAATAAATGGCGATATCCCGGCCAAATCAAATTTTCAAAACCGAATTAACTGACCGCAAGCTGACCTGATCGCCGGAAAGAAATCCAGGGCATCTTTCGCGGAGATCTACAGAGGGAATTTGGCTTGTTGTTTGCCGTGCCGCCGCTTCGCAAATGAGCCAATTGCAAGAAGAGCGCGGTCGATGGAGAGACGACCGAAACGCCAACACGGTCGGAAAGGCGAACGCGCCGGCGAAACGGCGCGACGCGGAATTACGCAATGTGCGCACTGCGTAACCATGGAAATCGCGCAGCCGAATAACGCGCCGCGCGATCAAGCCCGAATCGATGCAGCCCGTCAGTCCTTCCAGTCCGCCGCATGAATGGCCGAGACGATCGTCCCCGCCGCCTCGACCAGCAGCGGCCCCACCTCCTCGCGCAGCGCATGGCTGTGCAGCCAGCTCGACGCGCCGCCGACCGACAGGCCCAGCAGGGTCCGCCCATCGCCCACCACCACCGGCACGGCCGCGGCTGAAATCGAAGGGTCCCATTCGCCTTCGGTCGTGACGAAGCCACAGGTGTCGAACTGCTGCTGCACCTCTGCGAGCCGCGCCTTCACGGCGGGCCAGCCGTCTCCCTCGGCCTGCGCGATGCGCTGCATCAGCATCTCGCGCTCGCCCGGCGACATGCCGCACAGCACCGCGCGGCCCATCGACGTGCGCGCGATCGGCAGGCGCGCGCCGACGTCCAGCCCCAGGATCAGCCGCGCGGTGCTGCGGCTGTGCGCGACGTAGATCATTTCCAGCCCGTGCCGCGCACCCAGCGACACGGCGGCCTGGCACTTGTCGGCCAGCGCCTGCATGGTCGGGCGCGCGATGCGGGCGATGTCGAAGTTGCCGAGCATCGAGAAGCCCAGGCCGAGCACCGCCGGGCTCAGGGCGTATTCGCCCACGTCCTCGCGGTGCTTGAGGTAGCCCATGGCCGTGAGCGTGAAGGTCAGGCGCGACACCGTGGCCGGCGGCAGCGCGATGCGCCGCACGATCTCGCGGTGGCTCAGCCAGCGGTCCTGCGGCTTGAACACGCGCAGCAGTTCGATGCCGCGCGCCAGTGCGGCGATGAAGCGCGGGTCCTTGGTCGCTTCGTCGGCATCGACCGATCCGGCCGCGTTTCGTTTTCTGCCCATTTCAATCTCCTTATTCCGATCTGCGGAATATATTGAATCACAGGCACGGGGCCTGCTGCATTGCACCTCAGGGTTCTACCGATTCGGAGAATCCCTTAAGGCTGTTTACAGCCATCGAGCGCGCTTCTAGACTTTGACGGGATTGGAAATCGTATTCCGCAGAACGGAATATGAATGAACAGTCCTTGCGTCGAACCGAAACCGCTTCCCAAGGACAAATCCTTCCATGACCCTCGGCCCTTCCCCTTTCACGCCCGCCAGTGCGGCTGCCTCGCGGCGAACGGTGCTCATCGCCGCGGCCGGCGCCGCGACGCTCGCCGCCTTGCCGGCACGCGCGCAGAGTTTTCCGAGCCGGCCGATCACGCTGATCTGCCCCTGGCCCGCCGGCGGCTCGACCGACCGGCACATGCGCGCGCTCGCCGAACTGGCCGGCAAGAACCTCGGGCAGCCGGTCATCGTCGAGAACAAGCCCGGCGGCGGCGGCACCACCGGCCCCGGCACCATGGCGCTCACCGCCAAGCCGGACGGCTACACGATCTCCCAGTACCCGATGGGCATGCTGCGCGTGCCGCACATGCAGAAGGTGCAGTGGGACCCGCTGAAGGACTTCACCTTTCTGCTCGGCGTCTCGGGCTACACCTTCGGCCTCACGGTGCGCGCCGATTCGCCCTTCAAGAGCTTCAAGGAATACATCGAAGCCGCCCGCAAGGACCCCGGCAAGATCGACTACGGCTCCACCGGCGTGGGCACCTCGCCGCACCTGCTGATGGAGGAGCTGGCCGCCAATGCCAAGGTCACGCTGAACCACATTCCCTTCAAGGGCAACGCCGACCTGCAGCAGGCGCTGCTGGGCGGCCACGTGATGGCGCAGAGCGACGCGAGCGGCTGGGACAAGTACGTCGACGGCGGCCAGATGCGCCTCCTGGTCACCTTCGGCGAGAAGCGCACCAAGCGCTGGCCCAGCGTGCCGACGGCGCAGGAGCTGGGCTACGGCGTGGTCTCGACCTCCCCCTACGGCCTCGCCGCCCCCAAGGGCATGGACCCGGCCGTGGCCAAGGCCCTGCACGACGCCTTCCGCAAGGCGATGGAAGACCCCAAGCACATCGAGCTGCTCGACCAGCTGAACCAGGACGCCTGGTACCGCAGCGGCGACGACTACGCGAAGTGGGCGCGCGAGACCTACGCCAAGGACAAGCAGCTGATCGAAAGGCTCGGCCTGGCTGCGAAGTGAAAGCAATGAGATCGCTTTTTTGAACAACAACACTGGAGACAAGAAGATGAGAAAGACAGACACAGGAATCAAGCAGCGACCGCTGCATGCATCGGGGCTGCTGCTCGGCACGCTCGCGTTGGCGCTGGCAGGCTGCGGCGGCAGCGGTGGTGGTGGCGGCGGCTGGGCCGGTTGGCCTGGCGGCAATGGCGGGAACGGCGGCAACGGCCCCGGCGGCGGCACTCCCGGCGACAAGCCGGCCGTGACGGTGCAAAGCCTGTCTTCCCCCGAGAAGATGACCAGCGGCAACGACACGCTGATCCAGCTGAGCTCCAGCGACGGCAGCGCCGTGGCCGGCGTGAAGGTCGTGCTCAACGACAAGGACGTGACCGACCAGTTCAAGAAGGCGCCCAACGGCAACGCATCGCTCGGCCTGCTCACTGGCCTCGCGCAAGGCGAGAACACGATCGAAGTTCGCGATGCCGCCGACGCCTCCAAGGTGCGCGGGAGCCTGAAGCTCACCGCCTATCCGATCCAGGGCCCGATCCTCTATGCGCCGCAGGAAGGCAGCTTCCACTGCCAGACCGACACCTTCAACATCTATCCGGGCGGCCCCACGCTCACGACCGGTGCGAACACCGACGCGAACTGCGCCGCGCCCACCCGCATCGACTGGGTCTACCACGACGCCACCAAGGCAGGCACCGCGGTCTGGCAGAAGTACGACCCGGCGAGCCCGCCGGCCACGGTCGAGCAGACGACGCTGCTCGACGGAAAGAAAGTGCCCTACATCGTGCGCCTGGAGACGGGCGTCATCAACCGCGGCATCTATCAGATCGCGGTGCTGGGCGACCCGGCCGGCAACCCGAATCCCACCGCGACGAATCCGCCGAGCGGCTTCAACGGCCGCCTCGTCTACCCCTTCGGCCAGAGCTGCGGCGGCGGCTGGTACGTGCAGGGCCGGTCGCTCGGTCCGGTGGGCGGCTCCACCAATTCGGCGAACGGCGCGGCGGGCGACTTCAATGCGCTCAACGACCTGCCGCTGAGCAAGGGCTTCGCGGTCGCGAACTCGACGCTCAACTACTTCGGGCAGAACTGCAACCACATCATCTCGGCCGAAACCATGATGATGGTCAAGGAGCGCTTCATCAAGGCCAACGGCCCGGTGCTCTACACGATGGGCTGGGGCAGCTCCGGCTCGGCGATGCAGCAGAGCATGATCGCCGACACCTACCCGGGCCTGCTGGACGGCATCGTGATGCTCAACGGCTTCCCGGACAACGCGGGCCCGCAGAGCATGGAGGGGCGCCTCTTCTACAACTACCAGCTCAATCACACGAAGAACGGCACCACGCAGAACGGCACCTACGTGCCGGTGCCCAACACCGCCTACGACCCGACCTACGACAACGCCACCGCGGCCAAGCGCGCCGCCGATGCGACGCTGCCGATGTGGACCAACGCGGAAATCGCCGCGGCCTCGGGCTACTCGACCTACCACAGCATGCGCCAGCAGGCGAGCTTCTGGGCTGCGCGGACCGACTCGGTGCTGCGCCCCGCCAACCAGGGCGATCGCGACAACGTGATGGCCGGCAGCGGCAACAGCTCGGTGTTCAACGCGATCATCGGCGCGAGCGAGAAGTACAGCCCGGCCAACGTGGTCGCAAGCGCACCGATGGGCGTGCTGCCCGCACCGCCCGTGAGCCTCCTGGCGGCCAACCCCACGGGCCTGCGCCCGAACGTCGCGGACCACAACCGGAACGTGCTCGGCATCGATCCGGCCACGGGCTTTGCGCGCTCGTTCTCGGGCAATGCCGGCGTGCAGTTCGGCCTGAACGCGCTGAACACCGGGCAGATCACGATGGCGCAGTTCATCCACCTGAACGAGAACATCGGCGGCCAGGACCCCGACGGCAACCTGGGCACGGCGCGCATGCAGCCCGACCCCATCGCGCTGAAGGCGGCCTACCAGACCGGCATGATCGCGTACGGCGGCGCGGGCCTGGCGACCACCGCGATCCTCGACCTGGACGGCCTGAACAACGAGTTCACCGGCGCGGGCGACATGCACCTGAAGTTCTTCCACTACATCCTGCGCGCGCGCATCGCGGCGGCGACCGGCAAGTTCGACAACCACGTCATGTGGAACGGCATGGCCAACGTCGCCGCCTTCAACCCCGATCCGAACGCCAACCACGCGACGCCCATCCAGGCGCCGCGGCCGGCCAAGACCGGGCGCACGATCGGCGCGATGCAGAAGGCCTTCTTCGCGATGGACCAGTGGCTCACCACGCTGGCCAACGACAAGTCGGCCGAGCCGCTCGCGGTGAAGGTCGTCAAGACCAAGCCGGCGACGCTGGTCGATGGCTGCTTCGGCGCGACGACGGCCGGCGCGGCGGACGACTTCATCGCCGAGCCGCAGGTCTTCGGCGGCTTCAACTCGGTGTTCGTCAACGGCAACGGCGGCAAGTCGCCGGCCGGCACCGTGGGCACGGGCTCGGCGCCGTCGCGCTGCAACGCGATGTTCCCCGCCTCGTCGTTCCCGCGCTTCGAGGCCGGCGAGCCGCTGCAGTCGCGCACGATGCAATGCCAGTTCCGCCCGGTCGATGCCGCGGACTACGCCGGCTACGCCACACGCAATCCCGGCTGGACCGGCGGCGCGCGCGATGCAGATCTCGCAAGGCTGCGCACCGTGTTCGCGAGCGGCGTGTGCGACTACACCAAGCCCGGACTGGAAGAGCAGCCGCTGGCGGGCACCTGGATCCAGGTGACCGGCGTGAACCAGATGAAGGTCGGGCATCCGTTGAGCCGATAGGCTGTGCGTGCGGTGGGGGCCAAGGCGCGAAAGCCCTTGGCCCCCGCTGCCTCGCCGGATTGAAAGACGGGCAAGCGCGCCTCGCTGCCTGCGGCGTTGTCCGACACCGGCGCGCAACAAAAAGCAATAACGTCTCGCTCGACAGTGGCTGCGTGCCGCTCTGGCTTTCCCCAACGAGATCCGAGAAAAAATGGCCGATGGCAGCAAACCAGTCGAGAACAACGAACAGGCCCAAGATCCCAGCGCTCCCCTGAACCTCGGATTGATCGCCGATGCCGACTACCGGCTGATGATCGATTCCATCACCGACTACGCGATCTTCTTTCTCGACCCCGACGGCATCGTGCTCAGCTGGAATGCAGGGGCCAGGCAACTCAAGGGCTACGAACCCCACGAGGTCATCGGGCGCCACTTCTCCATCTTCTATCCCCCCGAGCTGCTGGAGAAGAACTGGCCGCGGCACGAGGTCGAAGTCGCCACGAAAACCGGACAGTACAAGGAAGAAGGCTGGCGCCTGCGCAAGGACGGCACGCGCTTCTGGGCCAGCATCGTCCTCACCCGCCTCACGAGCCCGGACGGCACGCTGCGCGGTTTCTCCAAGATCACCCGCGACCTGTCGGAACGCCAGCAGCAAGACGACCTACTGCGCGCGAGCGAGGAGCGCTTCCGGCTCATGGTGGACGGCGTGAAGGACTATGCGATCTTCATGCTCGACCCGAGCGGCTACGTCGTCAGCTGGAACAAGGGCGCCAGGGCCAACAAGGGCTACGAGTCGCACGAGATCATCGGCAAGCACTTCTCGGTGTTCTATCCGCCCGAGGTGTCCGCCACGGGCTTTCCCGACACGGAGCTCAAAGTCGCGCGCGAGGTCGGCCGCTTCGAGGACGAAGGCTGGCGCGTGCGCAAGGACGGCAGCCGCTTCTGGGCCAGCGTGATCATCACGGCCCTCTTCGACGAGACGGGCCGCCACCGCGGATTCGCCAAGGTCACGCGCGACCTCACGGAGCGCCGGCGCATCAGCACGCTGGAAGACGAGGGCCGCCGCATCACGACCTTCCTGGCCATGCTCGGGCACGAGCTGCGCAACCCGCTCACGCCGATCTCCAATGCGGTGGCGATCATGGAACGTCTTGGAAATGGCACGAATGGCGGAAATGGCGTCGACGCCAAGACGCTCGCGCGCATGAACAACATCATCGCGCGCCAGCTCAAGCAGATCACCCGGCTGGTGGACGACCTGCTGGACGTCGGGCGCATCACGAGCGGCAAGATCCACCTCGAATCCAAGCCGGTGCAACTGGCCGAGGTGATCGACGAGGCGGTGGAAATGGTCAAGCCCTCCGCCGATGCCAAGCACCACGCGCTGGTCGTGCAGAGCACCGCCACCGACGCATGGATCGCCGGAGACCGCGCCCGCATGATCCAGGTGGTGTGCAACCTGCTGAACAACGCCGTCAAGTTCACGCCCGATGGCGGCCGCATCGAGGTGCGGCTGCGCAAGAGCGGCGCCAACGCGGAAATCAGCGTCAGCGACAACGGCCCGGGCATCGCGCCCGCGTCGCTGCCGCGCGTCTTCATGCTGTTCGCGCAGGGCGAGCAGGAAATTTCTCGGCCGCACGGCGGACTGGGCCTCGGGCTCACGCTGGTGGAGCAGCTGGTGACGCTGCACGGCGGCGACGTCAGCGCCTTCAGCAAGGGCATCCCGGGCGAAGGCACGGAATTCATCATCCAGCTGCCGCGCGTCGCGGCGCCGCTGGAGAAAAAAAGAAACGACGGCGCCGACACCGGCAAGGTGGTGCTCGTGGTCGACGACAACCGCGATGCGGCCGAGACGATGTGCCTGCTCGTGGAGAGCCTGGGCTACGCGACCCGCACCGCGTTCGACGGCCCTTCGGCGCTCGATGCGATCAAGGTCGAGCAGCCCGACATCGTGCTGCTGGACATCGGCCTGCCGGGCTTCAGCGGTGTCGAAGTGGCCCGGCGCGTGCACCGCGAAGTCGCGCATCCGCCGAAGCTGTTGGCCATCACCGGCTTCGGCCAGGCCTCGGACCGGGAGGCGAGCCTTGCGGCCGGCTTCTATGCGCACCTGACCAAGCCGATCGATGCGCATCATCTCGAGGGCCTGCTCGAACGCCTGCTCGGCAAGCCCTGAGCGCTCCGGCGCCGGTTCAAGCGCCGGTTCAAGCGCCGGAGGCCGCGCGCTGCTTCACGGCAGTGCTCGCAGTGCCCGCCCTGGCCTGCTCGGCCGCAACCTCGGTGGCCGCCTGCGCCTTGGCGGCCGCCACCGACCCGTGGGCATTCGCATAGACCTTCGTGAACTCCGCGCCGAGCAGGAAGATCTGCGCCGCGTAGTACACCCAGGCCAGCAGCACCACGAGCGATCCGGCCGCGGCGAACGATTCGTTCACGCCGCTCTTGCCCAGGTAGAGCCCGATCAGCACCTTGCCCACCTCGAACAGCACGGCCGTCACCGCCGCGCCGATCCACACGTCGGGCCAGGCGATCGGCGCGCTCGGCATGAACTTGAAGATCATCGCGAACAGCAGCGTGAGAATGCCCAGCGAGACGACCGCATTCAGGCCCTGCAGCAGCAGCTCCCAACCGGGAAAGAGGCCCGTGCTCCAGCTGCCCACCGCCGCCAGCCCCGCGCTCACGACCAGCGACACCATCATCAAGAAGGCCAGCCCGAGGATCAGCCCGAACGACAGCAGCCGCGCGCGCAGGATGCCCCATACGCCGCTGGGCTTTTCGCGCTCGGGCACGTGCCAGATGCGGTCCAGCGCGCTCTGCAGTTCGGCGAACACCGTCGTCGCGCCCACCACCAGCACCACCACGCTGATGCCGCCCGCGATCAGCCCGCGCGACGGCTCGCTCGCGGCCTTGACCAGGCCCTGCACCACCAGCGCGCCGTCGCGCCCGATCAGGCCCGACAGCTGCGCGGCGATCTGGCCCTGCACGGCCTCGGCGCCGAAGAGCGCGCCCGCCACGGCGATGACGATCACCAGCAGCGGCGCGAGCGAAAACGCCGTGTAGTACGAGATGGCCGCGCCCATGCTCGGCGCGAAGTCGTCCACCCAGGCCATGGCCGCGTCCTTGCAAAGGCGAAGAAGGCCGGCGGCTCTGGTCATGGCACCCCTTCCGCGCAGAACGCCAGGAACTCGTTGATCTCCGCCGCCTTGTCGAAGACGGCGTCGGCGCCCAGGGTCAGGCACTGCGCGCGGTTGTCCGCGGAGGCCGCGTTCGTGAGCGCCACCACCAGCCCGCACTTGGGGCCCAGCGCCGCCAGCGCGCCGAGCACGCCCAGGCCGCTGCCCTGCTTGAGCAGGAGGTCCACCACCAGCAGGTGCCAGCCGTCCCGGTTTGCCTGCAGCCACGCCACGGCCTCCGCCTCCGAGGTCGCGGTGCCGACGATTTCGGCCCGCAGATAACCCTCCAGCACCACCCTCAGGCTGTCCTGGATCGTCGGTTCGTCTTCCACGATAAACACGGCGCGCGTCATGCGAAGGAAGCTCGCTCTTTCGCCTGCGCACAGGTGTAGGCAGACAGCGCGTCAGCATGTTGGCCGCAACGGGAAATTGTCCGACCCGCGGATGGGCGCAGTGCCCGCGCGCGCATCGCGGCGCGAGGCAAATCGTGCGCTCATCTCCACCTCTCAAGCGAAGGAATCCGCATGAAAGCCCTCACCTACCAGTCATCGAAAAACGTCAGCGTGCAGACGGTGCCCGACCCCGTCATCCAGCAGCACGACGACATCGTCCTGCGCGTGACCGCCACCGCCATCTGCGGCTCCGACCTGCACATCTACCGCGGAAAGATTCCCGACATGGAGTCGGGCGACATCCTCGGCCACGAGTTCATGGGCATCGTCGAGGAGACCGGCAAGGGCGTCACGCAGCTGAAGAAAGGCGACCGCGTGGTGGTGCCCTTCACCATCGCCTGCGGCCAGTGCTTCTTCTGCGCCAAGGCCCTCTTCGCCGCATGCGAAACCACCAACCCGGGGCGCGGCGCCATCCTCAACAAGAAGAACCTGCGCTCGGGCGCGGGCCTCTTCGGCTACTCGCATCTCTATGGCGGCTACCCCGGCGGCCAGGCCGAATTCGTGCGCGTGCCCAAGGCCAACACCGGCCCGCTCCTCATACCGCCCGGGCTGGCCGACGAACAGGTGCTGTTCCTCTCGGACATCCTGCCCACCGGCTACCAGGCGGTGGTGAACGGCGACGTCGGGCCGGGCTCCAGCGTCGCCATCTTCGGCGCGGGGCCGGTCGGCATCATGGCGGCCGCGTCGGCGCGGTTGCTGGGCGCCGAGCGCATCTTCATGGTCGACGAGCATCCCTACCGGCTCGCGTTCGCGCAGGCCACCTACGGCGTCGACCCGATCAACTTCAGGGACATCGACGACCCGGCCGGCGCGATCATCGAGCGCACCGATTTCCGCGGCGTCGATGCGTCGATCGACGCGGTCGGCTTCGAGGCCAAGGGCAGCGCAGTGGAGACAGTGCTCACCGACCTGAAGCTCGAAGGCTCCAGCGGCAAGGCGCTGCGCCAGGCCATCGCGGCCACGCGCCGCGGCGGCGTGGTGAGCGTGCCGGGCGTGTACGCGGGCTTCATCCACGGCTTCATGTTCGGCGACGCGTTCGAGAAGGGCCTGACCTTCAAGATGGGCCAGACGCACACGCAGCAGCACATGCCCAGGCTGCTCGAGCACATCCAGGCCGGGCAGCTCAAGCCCGAGGTGATCATCACGCACCACATGGCGCTGGAAGACGCGGCGCGCGGCTACGAGATCTTCGAGAAGGCCGAGGAGGAATGCCGCAAGGTCGTGCTCACGCCCTCCGGCCCGGCGCAACCGACCATTGCTACCACCGCTACCGCCGCTACCCCGGTCCCATGAACCCGAAGCGCGCCTGCAAGGGCGTGCTTTCCGGCAGCACGTACACCACCCCCTTGCGCTCGCCGAGCACGGGGCGGATGTGCGTGTCGTAGAAGCCGGCCGGCACGTTGATGCAGCCGTACGAGATGCGGTTGTCGGCCACGCTGGGCGTGGCCAGGCGCTCCAGCCGGCGCTCGGCCTTGTTGGTCGCGCGCACGCGGTGCATGGAGACCGCGGCGTCGTAGTCGACCCACACGATGTCCTCGCCCTGGAGGTTGCGGCCCGGCTCGCTCGCGAAGCGGCCCGCGGGCGTGGTGCGCTCGTCGGGACGGATGTCGGCCATCTTGCGTTCGCCGATGCCCGGCACGGAATCGTCGCCGTGCGCCAGACCCAGCAGCACGGGCGAATCGCCGCGCAGCCGGCCTTGCGCATCGAAGACGAAGACGCGTGCCTTCTTCTTGTCGATCACGGCGAAAGCCTGGCCCTGGTTGTCGGCCGCGGCAACGGCCGCCTTCGCGAACCGCAGCGCATCGGGTTCGGTGGCCGCGGCTGCGGTGCAGGCCGCGGCAAGGGTGCAGGCAGCGAGCACGGCGAGCCCGCGGCCCGCGATGCCCGTCGTGGGTGAAGGCAAGCTCATGCGCTCAGTTGCGGTCGGCGCGTGCCTGGCGCATCGGCTGCTCGGTGCCCGTCGTGGAGCCGCTGTTCATGTTGCCTTGCGATCCTTGCGACATGGTCGAGCCCGAAGAGGTCGTGCCCGAGGACATGGAACCCGACGAACTGTTGTTCTGCGGCGTGGTGCCGGTGGTGCCCATCGGGCCGCCCGAGGGGTTCTGCTGGCCCGCGGCGGTGGCGGGATTCGCGGGCGCGGTGGTGGGCGGATTGCCCTGTGCGAAAGCGACGCCGGCGGCGCCGAGTGCGATGGCTGCAATGAAGCTGGAAGTACGGGTCATGCTGGTCTCCTTGGGTTGAGCCGGGCGGACGCCCGACGCTCATCAAGCTAGGAGGTCGCGGACTGCAAAAGGTCGGTAGACGGCGCGGCCGGCTGTAGGAGACAGCAACTGCGGCTGTCCTCAATCCAGCGTTTGCAGATAGGCCGCGATGTCCCGCGCGTCCTGCTCGGTCACGCCCATCTCGGGCATCGCGGTGAGCGGATCGACCTCGCGCGTGTGGCGCAGCCAGCGCACCATGTTGTCGGGCGTGTTGGCGAGCTTGCCGCCGATCATCGCGCGCCTGGCCATGCCGGCCAGCGGCGGGCCGACGTTCGGAAACGAACCCGTGGTGCCGGGAATGGTGTGGCACGCGTTGCAGGCGTACTGCGCGAGGGCGCGCTGGCCGCGCCGCACGCTGTCCTGCACCTCGCCGGCCGCGCGCGGCCCGGGTCCGCACGAAGGCCCGGTCCACCCGATCGGTACGCCCTGCCCCGACGGCATCATCGGCGCGCTCGCCTGCGCGTACTGCTGCGGCGTCATGTCGGGCAGCCGTTCGAGAAACGCGACCAGCGCCCACAGGTCTTCGTCGGACAGGCGGTACTCCCACGCCGGCATGCCGCTCATCTTGATGCCGTTCTTCGTGACCCAGTAGAGCTCGCGCGCGTTCCAGCGCTGGCGCGCATCGACCAGCGGGCCGGGCAGCGGCTGCATGCTCTTGCCGATGTCGCCCTGCGCCACGCCCGGTGCGCCGTGGCACTGCACGCACTTGTCGCGAAAGCACGCGGCGCCGCGCAGCACCAGCGCTTCGTCGCCGAGCGGCGGCGGCTCGATGCCGCGCGCCCGCAGGCGCACCGATTGCCGCATCGCCGTCTCCAGCAGCGAGTACACCGGCTGCGTGTGCTGCGCGGTCGCGGAGACGTTGTAGAGGCCGCCCCACACCATCCATGCCCCACCGGCCGCCGCGGCCAGGCCGAGCGCGGCGACGGTGAGAAGGATGGTCTTGGGCGTCCCCATTTGGCGGCATTGTCCGACGCGCGGCAGGGCTGGCCGTGTCGGCGAAAGCCCCGTCCGCGCTCGCAGAATGCGCGCATGGCCGTTCCTTCCGCCACGCTCGCCACCCTCTTGCTTGCCGCGTTGGCGGGCGGCTGCGAACTCGGCGAGCGCGACCTGCCCTACGGCAATGCGCCCTCGGCCCAACGCATCGCCGGCCAGCGCCTGCTCGCGCAGTACCAGTGCGGCAGTTGCCACGCGATTCCCGATGTGCCGATCGCACAGGGCGCGGCCGGCCCGCCGCTCACCGCCTTCGGGCGGCGCAGCTACATCGCCGGCCGGGTGCCGAACCGCCCGGACACCCTGGCGAACTGGATCGTGGCGCCCGCCGCGCTGGTGCCCGGCACCGTGATGCCGGCCATGGGCGTGTCCCCCACCGATGCGCGCGACATGGCCGCCTACCTGCTCGCGCTCGAATGAGCAACGCGCCTTCGCAATCCGCACTGCAGGCCGCGGGGCCGGTCGCCGACACGCTGCTCGGCGTCACCGGCCTCCTGGTCGCGGGCGCGGCGGTGATCTTTCTCGGCGTGATGGCGCTGCTCGCGTTCGCGGCGCGCAGGCACGCCGGCACGTTGAACGCGCGCCTCTGGGTGATCGGCGGCGGCGTCGTCTTTCCGGTGGTGGTGCTGGCCGCGCTGTTCGCGTACAGCGAGTGGCACCGGCCGACATGGCGCGCCGTGCCGCCGAAAGACGCGCTCATCGTCGGCATCACCGCGCACATGTGGTGGTGGGAGGTGCGCTACCGCGATCCGGCCACGGGCGCGGAGATCGCGACCGCCAACGAGATCCGCATTCCCGTCGGGCGGCCCGTGTATTTCGGCCTGGGCAGCGCGGACGTGATCCACAGCTTCTGGGTGCCCGCGCTGGGCGGCAAGATGGACATGCTGCCCGGCCGCGTGCAGCACCTGCTGCTGCAGGCCGACCGGCCCGGCACGTACCGCGGGCAGTGCGCCGAATACTGCGGCGAGCAGCATGCGCGCATGGCGCTGCACGTGGTGGCCGAGGCGCCGTCCGCGTTCGATGCGTGGCTCGCGGCACAGGCCAAGCCTGCCGGGCCACCTTCGTCACCCGGCATCGAACGCGGCCGCGCGGCCTTCCTTGCGAACCGCTGCAACGCCTGCCACACGGTGCGCGGCGTGAGCGAAGAGAGCCGCCTCGGCCCCGACCTCACGCACGTCGGCAGCCGGCTTTATCTCGGCGCGGGCACGGTGCCCAACGACGCGGAGAACCTCGCCGCGTGGGTCGCCCACACGCAGCAGCTCAAGCCCGGCGCGCGCATGCCCTCGTCGGGCGAACGCATCGACGCGGCGACGCTGCAATCCATCGCCGAATGGCTCGGCCAACTGAAATGACCCAACCCACCGACCGCCCCGAAGGCGAACGCGAAGCGCTCGAGCGCGCGTGGCGCGCGCCGCGCGGCTGGCGCCTCTTCTCCGCGGTCAACAACACGCACATCGGCGTCTTCTACATCGCGACGGCGATGGTCTTCTTCGTGCTCGCGGGCATCCTCGCGCTGGTGATGCGTGCGCAGCTGGCCGTGCCGGGCAACGACCTCATCGGCGCGCAGACGTACAACCAGCTCTTCACGATGCACGGCACCGTGATGATGTTTCTCTTCGCGGTGCCGATCGTGGAAGCCATCGCGGTCTACCTGCTGCCGGGCATGCTGGGCGCGCGCGACCTGCCGTTTCCGCGGCTCTCGGCCTATGCGTTCTGGGCCTACGCGATCGGCGGCCTGGCGTTCTTCTGCACGATCTTCTTCGGCGAATCGCCCGACGGCGGCTGGTTCATGTACCCGCCGCTCACGAGCAAGGAATTCTCGCCCGGCCGCGGCGCGGACTGGTGGCTGCTGGGCATCGGCTTCATCGAGATCTCGGCCATCGCGGGCGCCATCGAGCTGATCATCGGCATCCTCTTCACGCGCGCGCCGGGCATGACGCTCATGCGCATGCCGGTGTTCGCATGGGCCATGCTGGTGAGCGCGCTGATGATCGTGTTCGCGTTCCCGGCGGTGATCGCGGCGACCACGCTGCTGGAACTGGAGCGCGCCTTCGACTGGCCCTTCTTCATTCCCGCGCGCGGCGGCGACCCGGTGCTGTGGCAGCACCTGTTCTGGTTCTTCGGGCATCCGGAGGTCTACATCATCTTCCTGCCCGCGGCCGGCATGGTGTCGGTGATGGTGGCCACGCTCGCGCGCACGCCACTGGTGGGCCACCGCGCGGTGGTGATGGCGCTCATCGGCGTGGGCGTGGTGAGCTTCCTGCTGTGGGCGCACCACATGTTCACCACGGGCCTGGGCAACGTCTCGATGGTGGTGGTGTCGGCGGCCAGCTTCATGGTGGCGATTCCGAGCGGCATGCAGGTGTTCGCGTGGATCGCCACTTTCTGGCGCGGCCGCGTCACGCTCGATGCGCCCACGCTCTTTCTGCTGGGCTTTCATTTCATCTTCGTGCTGGGCGGGCTCACGGGCGTGATGGTGGCGGTGCTGCCCTTCGACTGGCAGGCGCACGACAGCTATTTCATCGTGGCCCACCTGCACTACGTGTTGATCGGCGGCATGGTGTTTCCGGTGTTCGCGGGCTTCTACTACTGGGCGCCGGTGTTCAACGGGCACCGGCTCTCGGAGCGCTGGGGCCGCTGGGTGTTCGGGCTGATGTTCGGCGGCTTCAACCTCGCGTTCTTTCCGATGCACATCGCGGGCCTCATAGGCATGCCGCGCCGCATCTACACCTACCCGGGCGATCTCGGCTGGAACGGGCTCAACATGGCCTCGACCGTGGGCGCCTTCGTGCTCGCGGCGGGCGTGCTGCTGTTCTTCATCGACGCGGCGCGCACGCTGCGACGCCCCGAGCAGGACCACGGCAACCCCTGGGGCGCGGGCACGCTCGAATGGCTGCCGCCGCGCGACTACGGCGTGCGCAGCATTCCCGAGGTGGATTCGCTCTATCCGCTGTGGCGCGAGCCCGCGCTGCCCGAAGAGGTCGAGGCCGGGCGGCACTGGTTGCCGGGCACCGTCTTCGGCGGACGCGAAACACTCGTCACCAGCATGCGCGATGCGCGCCCCCTGCACCTGCTGCGCCTGCCGACCGATGGCTGGTGGCCGGTCGTCGCGGCCGTGGGCACGGCCGGATTCTTCCTGCTGCTGACCGCATCGCAGGCGGTGCTCGCCTTCGCCTTCGGG
This sequence comes from Variovorax sp. AC194, assembly GCF_979257995.1. Taxonomy (NCBI): domain Bacteria; kingdom Pseudomonadati; phylum Pseudomonadota; class Betaproteobacteria; order Burkholderiales; family Comamonadaceae; genus Variovorax; species Variovorax sp. AC194. The sequence continues at coordinate 3,765,431 of NZ_OZ409823.1, forward strand.
CTGCTCGCGATCGTCGCCATCCTGCGCTGGCTCTGGGAATCCGACCAGCCGCCGCCCACCGCCACGGCCGATGTCGGCCACGGCGTGCGGCTGCCCGTGGGCGCCACGGGACGGGCATCGCATTCGTGGTGGGCGGTGATCGTGCTGATCGCGGTGGACATGACGATCTTCGTGTCCTTCCTGTTCGCGCACATCCACCTGTCGATGGCCGCCGAGGTGTGCCCGCCGCCCGGCGCGGCGCTGCCGCCGCTGCGCTGGCCGCTCGCATCGATGCTGTTGCTGCTGCTGGGCTCCGCCGGCATGGCGGTGGCGGTGCGCATGCTGAAACAGGGTGGCCAGGGCACCGTGCGGCTGCTGACGGCGTTCGCCCTGCTTTGCGCGGCGTGCGCGCTCGGGTTCGAGCTCACGGGCCACTGGAAGGCGGGCCTCGATCCGCGCGACCAGGCGTGGAGCGCGACCGTGGGCATGCTGCTCGGCTACCAGGCCTTCCACGTCGCGGTGCTGATGCTCATGGGCGGCTATGTGCTCGCGCGCTCGTGGACCGGCAAGCTGCAGCCCGCGGCGCGCGCGACGCTCGACAACACCGCGCTGATGTGGCACTGCGTCACTGCGCAGGGCCTCATCGGCGCGCTCACGGTGCAGCTGGTGCCGGTGGTGCTTGGTTGATCAATGGCGAAGTGCCGATGACCAGCGCCGCCCACGGCATGTGGCGGAAGGCGTCGGTCAGGCGCACGGCACCGGCTTCGGCAGCGATGGTTTCGCCAGTCAGCAGATTGCCGAGTGTGGTGGCACCGAGCCCTGAAGGCAGGCGCACCGTCGTGCCGTTCCATGTCGCCCCGTCCGGCAGCGCGGGCGCGGCGTCCTCATCGGCACCGCCACCCGAGAGCCCAACGAACAACCGCCCCGCAAGGACCACCAGCACCTGGCCTTCATGCCGGCGCGCGAACGCCACGACATGCTTCGCCAGCGGCCCTTCGACCGTCAACGGCTCGTAGCTGCCCTCGCGGAACAGCAACGGCTGCGCGCGCCGCAGCGACAGCAACCGCCAGATGAACCAGAGCTTCGCGTCCCCATCGTGCGGCGCCCGGGCCATCGCCCCCACGCGCGCGGCAAGACCGTTTTCGTCGGCCATCGCATGCAGCGCATCGAGCCGTTGCTGCCGCAGCGCGTAGTCCACCGGCCGCCGGTTGTCCGGATCGACCAGGCTCAGCTCGATGAGCTCGCTGCCCTGGTACAGGTCGGGCACGCCCGGCGAGCCGTATTTCAGCAGCGTGAGCGTGAGGCTGTTCCATGCGCCGAACCACGCGAGCCGGTCGGCCAGCCGCTGGATGCCCGGCAGGCAGGCGCCCTCCTCCTCCGCATCCGCGGTGGGCGCCAGGAGCTCGCGCACGAAGTTCTCCAGCGCCGCTTCGTAGTCGGCATCGGGCTGGGTCCAGCGCGTGCGCAGCTTGGATTCGCGCGCGGCCTTCTGCATGTACTGCCAGATTCGGTCGGCATAGCCGGGGCGGTCGGCATAACCGGGCGCCGTTTCGGCATCGAGCCCGCCCAGCGGCAAGGTGCCCAGCAGCGTCTGGTACAGCAGGTATTCGTCGGCGCGCGACGGCGCCTCCCCGCCCGCGAGCTTCTTGCGCGCGCCGCGGCACAGGCCATGCCAGCGCGTCAGCGCCAGCATCCACTCGTTGGGCATTTCGGAGAGCACGTCGATGCGGTTGCGCACATCTTCCGAGCGCTTGTTGTCGTGCGTCGAAGTGGCCAGCATCGTGTGCGGCCAGCGCAGCGCGCGGTCGGCGCTCAGCGCGTGGAATTGCTCCACCTCGATGCCGAAGAGATCCGGTTCGCCGCCCACTTCGTTGAGCGCGCTCAGCGGAAAGTAGCGGTAGAACGCCGTGTCTTCCACGCCCTTGGCCGCCACCGGCGCACTGAACTGCTGGAAGCGCAGCGCGAAGCGGCGCACCCGCTCGCCCAGCGCCGGCGGCGCCGACACGACGGCCGCCCCGCGCAGCGCGCTGCGCACGAAATCGAAGATCGACCGGTCGGCATCGCCGCTCTGCCGCGCCGCCTCGTTCACGGCCTCGTCGATGAAGCGCGCGTCCTGCGCCGAAGGCCCTTCGACGATGTAGGTGCGGTAGACCGGCATGCACGCGGCGACCTCGGCCAGCGCGCGCCGCAGCGCATTGAGCGTGTAGTCGCGCGTGCTGCGGTCGGCCCGGGCGATGCGCAGCAGTTCGCTGGAGAGCACGTTCAGTTCCGATGAGAGCGCGTTGCGCATCACCTCACGCCGGCCCGCGCGGCAGATCGAAGCGAAGTCGTCCATCTCGCCCGTGAAGCGCTGCCACGCGTGCACCACGGCGGCCTCGGCGGTGGTGTCGATCAGCACGCCGTTGGCCACGTTCGCGAATCGGTAGCCGGTGGTGCCGTGCACATGCCAGCTGTCGGGCACTTCCTCGTGCGCGCCGGCGATCTTCTCGGCCACCACGTACAGCGGCCGCGCGGGCCGGCCGTCGGCCTCGTGCGTGGGCAGCACGAGGCCCGCGCGGCGCGCGTAGCCTTCCTGGAGCTGGCGGAAGTACGCCGCCGGGTCGTAGAGCCCGTCGGGGTGGTCGATGCGAAGGCCGTCCACCAGGCCCGAAGCCGCAAGGTCGAGCGCGAAAGATTGCGTCGCCTCGAACACCTCGTCGCGCTCCATGCGCACGGCCGCGAGGTCGTTGATGTCGAAGAAGCGGCGGTAGTTGATTTCGTCCGCCGCCACCCGCCAATGCGCGAGCCGGTAGGCCTGCGCCTCGATGAGCCGGTGCAGCGCGTCGCGGGCGTTGGGCTGGGCGAGGTTCAGTTCGGCCACCGAGGCCACGAGCGCCTGCGCGACCGAGGGGTGCTGCCGCGCCAGGCGCGCAAGCCGGGCCTTGAGCAGCTCCTTGTCGCGCACGCGTTCGGCCTGCGCCTCCGGATCGCTCGTGCCGCGCGGCGGCAGGTGCCCGAACGCGGTGGCAAGGCTCGCGAGCCGCGCCGCCGCGGTGCCATCGCCAAGCCGCGAGAGCGCGCGTCCGAGCACCGCCGGATAGCTCTCGGGCGCGAGCGGAAAGCGGTGGTCGTAGTAGCCGATGGCGAAACTGCCGGTGGCGTCTTCGAAGCGCAGCACCAGCTCGCCGTTGTCCAGCGCCTCGCCGTAGTGCACGCCGAGGATCGGCAGCAGCACCTTGCCGGTGAGCTCGACGTTCAGCGGCTGCCAGTCGATGTCGAAGTGCTGCGCGTAGCGCGAGGCGGGGCCGTTCTCCAGCACGTCCATCCACCAGGCGTTGTCGGCGCCGAACACGCCCATGTGGTTGGGCACCATGTCCAGCAGCTGGCCGAGGCCGTGGGCCTTGAGCGCCGCGACGAAGCGCGCAAAGCCCTCCTCGCCGCCGAGCTCGGGGTTGACCTCGGCATGCGCGACCACGTCGTATCCGTGCATGCTGCCCGCGCGGGCGCGCTGGATGGGCGAGCAGTACACGTGGCTCACGCCGAGCTTGGCGAGGTACGGCAGCACGCGGATCGCGTCGTCGAAGCCGAAGTCCTTGTGGAACTGCAGCCGGTAGGTGGCACGCGGCACACGGGTCTGCAGGCCGGCCGGCGCGCTCCCCTCGGCGGTTGCCACCGGGCGCGGCCGCGCCGCGCGCAAGGCCTCGCCGATGCCGCGCATGCGCTCGCTGCCGGCCAATGCCGTTGTCGCCTCGGGCAGCTTGCGGCGCCAGTTGGGGTGCTGTTCGACCGTGCCCGGCATGTTGGCCTGCGCCACCACGCCGGCCACGTCCTCGAGCTGCACCATCATCAGCGCCGAGGGCGCGGTGGCCAGGAAGGCATGCGCCGCTTCGGCGATGCGGGCGGACGGCAGGGCCAAACCTGCGGCCTCCCCCACTTCTTCGCGCGACACCAGCCCGGCCTGCTGCAAGGCCTGCATCAGCGCGATGCGCTCCTGCATCCGGTCCGCGAGCTGCTTGTCGAAGATGGCCGGGTCGGGGAACAGGTCGAGCGCCAATCGCTCGCGCAGGTCGTTGGCGGTCCACCAGCCCGCGAAGGTCGCGAGGTCGTGCGTGCTGATCGCCACCAGCGCGGCCGGCGGATAGGTCTCGGGCGGCTTGAAACCGCCGTCCCGCTGCTTCTCGAAATACAGCAGGCGGTACGACAGCACATCGGCCTTCGCGAGCGCATCGCGCACCGCGTCCTCGACCGTGCCAAGGTCTTCGCCCACCACCATGCAGCGGTGCCGGTGGCTTTCGATCGCCACGATGGCGAGCATCTCGTCCAGCGGGTAGTAGACGTAGGCGCCCTCGGTCGCATCGCGGTCCGGCGGAATCCAGAACAGGCGCATGAGGCCCATCACATGGTCGATGCGCAGCGCCCCCGCGCCGCGCATGCCGGCGCGCAGCGTCTCGGTGAAGAAGCGGTAGCCGTCCGCGCGCAGGCGGTCCGGCCGCAGCGGCGGCAGGCCCCAGCGCTGGCCGGCGGGGTTGAATTCGTCCGGAGGCGCGCCGACGCTGGCGCCCTCCGCAAAGACCTGCTGCGCGCCCCACACGTCGGAGCCCGCGCGTTCGACCGAAACGGCCAGATCCACGTAGAGGCCCACGCCCATGCCGAGTGCATCGCAGCGCGCAGCGGCGCGTGCCAGCTGGCGACTGGCCAGCCATTGCAGGAACTGGTGGTACTGCACGCGCTCGGCGTTGGCGATCGCGAAGGCCGTCACCTCGGCCGAATCGGGGTCGCGGTAGGCATCGGGCCAGGCATGCCAGTCCCATGCGCCGCCCTCGGTGGCGAGAAAGTGGGCCTGCAGCGTTTCGAACAGCGCGTGCTGGCGCAGCGCCTCGCCGCGCTCCGCGACGAAGGCCTGGAACTCGCGGCCGGTGTCGTCGGGCGCCGACTCCGGCGGCAGATGCCGTGCGCGGAAATCATCGAACAGCATCTCCAGCACTTCGAACTTGGCCGCGGCAACGCCGGTGTAGTCCACCAGCGGCGTCGCGCGCAAGGCCGCGAGCCGCGCCTGGAAGTCGGGCGAACGCACCCGCTCGACGGCCGGCGTGCACTCCGCGAAACCTTCCACCGCCTCCACGTCGATGTAGAGCACGTTGAGCTGCTGGCGCGACGACGGGCTGTAAGGGCTCGTGTGCAGCGGCGTGCTCGCGAACAGCGCGTGCAGCGGGTTGAGGCCGATGAGGTCGGCGCCCTGCGCGGCCATCTGCACGGCCAGTTCTTCCAGGTCGCTGAAGTCGCCGATGCCCCAGTTGCGCGGCGAGCGCAGGCTGTACAGCTGCACCGCGGTGCCCCAGACGCGCCCGCCGTCGCGCACCGCGGGCGGGCGGTAGCAACGCCCGGGCGTGGCGAGCACGAGCGTTTCGCCGCGCAGGCCTTCGATGCGCAGCCGGTGGTAGCCCGCCTCGAGCGCTAGCGGTATCCGCAAGGTGCGCTCGCTCAGTGCGGCACCATCGTTTTCTGCGCGGCCGGTTTCGGCCAATGCATCGACGTCGATCTCGCCTTCCCGATCGCACCCCTGCTCATCGCCGAGTTGCCAGCGCACGCGCCGCATCGACAGGGGCAGGCGCAAGGGCACCGACCATGCGGCGCTCCCGGCCTGCACCACCAGCACCGGCGGCAGCGCCTCGGCGCGTTGCGCGCGGCGTGCCACGTCGAGCGCTGGGCCCGCGTCCGCCACGCTGTCCAGGCGCACGCCGAACTCGGCCAGCAGCGCGATCAGGCTCTGCGCGGCGGCCTCCTGCCGCACGCCGAAAGCGTCGAAGTAACCGGTCGCGATGCCGTGGTGTTCACAAAGCTGTCTCAGGTCGCCAGTGACGTGTCTTGGCTCATTCACCATGCACGGCCTCCAGCGTCACATGCACCGCACCGCGCGCCAGTTGCTGCGCGTCGTCGTGCGCCTGCACGCCCTCGCTGTGGATCACCTCGCCGGGCGGCAGCTCGATGCCCTGCGCCGGCTGTGCGCCGAAATGGGCCAGCATGTGCAGCCGCATCGGCGGCGCGCCCTCGGCCTCGGGCTCCAGGTCCCATTGCACCCGGAGCGTGTCGTTCTCGCAGCGGTAGATGCCCGCGCCTGTCATGCCGGCGAGCCGCGGAACGATGTAGCGATGGCGCAGGCCCAGCAGATGCTGCACCTCGCTGAGCCGAGAGAAATGCGCGCGCGTTCCGCGCTCGCGCCAGCGCAGCTTCGACGCGAGGAAAGTCGCCTCGGCATTCGGGTCCGGAATGCGCGCGCGGGCCGCTTCGTCCTTGAACGCCGCGAACCCGCCGAACTCCGAGCGCCGGCCTTCGGACACCGCGGCCGCCAGGTCGGGCCCGAAGTCGCAAAAATACTGGAACGGCGTGGAGGCCGCGAACTCGTCGCCCATGAACAGCATCGGCACATGCGGCGACAGCAAGAGGCACGCCATGGCCGCGCGCACCGGCACCGGGTCGCCCAGCGCGTGGATGCGCTCGCCGAACGCGCGGTTGCCCACCTGGTCGTGCGTCTGCAGGAACGACACGAAGGCCTGCGGCGGCAGTCGCGTGCTCGGCTCGCCGCGCCGCTCGCCCTGGCGGAACGCCGAGGGCTGCCCCTGGTAGATGAAGCCCTCGGCCAGCGCCAGCGCGAAGCGGCACACCGGGTCGTCGGCATAGTCGGCGTAGTAGCCGTCGCGCTCGCCGGTGGCCAGCACGTGCACCGCGTGGTGCAGGTCGTCGTTCCACTGCGCGGTGCCGGCCACGGGCAGGCCGCGGCCGTCGCGCATCAGCATCGAAGACTGGTTGGTGTCGTTCTCCAGCACCAGGTGCACGTGGCGCTCGCGCGCGGGGCCCGCGTCGATCGCCTCGCGGATCTCGCGCACGATGTGCGGCTGTGTCTCGTCGTGGATGGCGTGGATCGCGTCCATGCGCAGGCCGTCGAAGCGGAACTCCTCGATCCAGTAGAGCGCGTTGTGGATGAAGAAATCGCGCACCGTGCGCGCGCCCGGTCCGTCGAAGTTGATCGCGGAACCCCAGGGCGTCTTGTGCCCCGCGTTGAAGAACTCCGGGCAGTAGGCATGCAGGTAGTTGCCCTCCGGGCCGAAGTGGTTGTAGACCACGTCCAGCAGCACCATCAGCCCGAGCGAATGGGCGGTGTCCACCAGCGCCTTCAGCTCGTCCGGTGTGCCGTAGGAGGCATCGGGCGCGAACTGCAGCACGCCGTCGTAGCCCCAGTTGCGGCGACCCGGAAAGTCCGCAAGCGGCATGAGCTCGATGGCGGTGATGCCGAGCTCGGCGAGCGCGGCCAACCGCTCGCGCGCGGCATTGAAGCTGCCCTCCTCGGTGAAGGTGCCGATGTGCAGTTCGTAGACCACCGCCTCTTCCCACGGCCGGCCGCGCCAGGCATCGTCGGTCCATGCGAAGCGCGCCGGGTCGGTCACCACGCTCGGGCCGTGCACGTCGTCGGGGTTGAAGCGCGAGGCCGGGTCGGGCACGCGCGTGCCGTCCGCGAGCCGGTAGCTGTAGCTGTCGCCGGGCTTCGCATCGGGCACCGTCAGGCGATGCCAGCCGCCTTCGCGCGTCATCGGCAGTGACGCGGATCGGTGTTCGAGCACGATGGTTTCCGCGGAGGGCGCCCAGAGCGCGAACGCCACGCCTTCAGCCCGCGCCGTGGCGCCGAACGGCATGCGATGCGAACGGGCGCTCATGGCCGCACGTCCGGCCGGCTCATCACCACGAGCGAGCGGCACTGCAGCGGATAGGCCGCCTCGCCCCACGCCGGCGCGAGCGACGCAGCGTCCTCGGTGGTGGGCGGTGGCGAATTGCTCGCGGTGTCCACCAGCAGCCGCCAGGCGCCGTGCGGCATCGGCGGCAGCGTGAAGGCGATCTCGTCGTGGTGGGCGTTCATCAGCACCAGGAAGTCGTCGTCGTGCTGCACCTCGCCGCGCGGCCCGCGGTCGGCGATGCCGCCGCCGGGGATGTACATCGCGATGCAGCGGGCGTTGCTGTCGTTCCAGTCCTCCGGCTGCATTTCGGCGCCGTCGGGCTTGAGCCAATACACGTCGGTGACCGTCTCGCCTTCGGCCGGCTTGCCCGCAAAGAAGGTGCGGCGCCGGAACGACGGGTGCGCGCGGCGCAGCGCGATCACGCGCTCCACGAAGGTCGCGAGCGCCAGGCGCTCGGGCGTGGGCGTCCAGTCGAGCCAGCCCAGTTCGTTGTCCTGGCAGTAGACGTTGTTGTTGCCCTGCTGCGTGTGGCCGCGCTCGTCGCCCGCCAGCAGCATCGGCACGCCCTGCGAGAGCAAGAGCGTGGCCAGCAGGTTGCGCTTCTGGCGCTCGCGCAGCGTGACCACCTCGGGGTCGTCGGTCGGCCCCTCGACGCCGCAGTTCCACGACACGTTGTGGCTGTTGCCGTCGCGGTTGTCCTCGCCGTTGGCCTCGTTGTGCTTGTCGTTGTAGGAGACCAGGTCGTGCAGCGTGAAGCCGTCGTGCGCGGTGATGAAGTTGATGCTGGCGCTGGGCCGCTTGCCCGACCAGCCGTACAGGTCCTCGGAGCCGGTGACGCGCTTGGCCACCTCGCCGATGAGCCCGCCGTCGCCCTTCCAGAAACCGCGCAGGCCGTCGCGGTACTGGTCGTTCCACTCGGCCCAGCCGAGCGGGAAATTGCCCACCTGGTAGCCGCCGTGGCCCAGGTCCCAGGGCTCGGCGATGAGCTTCACGCGGTTGAGCGTGGGGTCCTGCCGGATCGCATCGAAGAAGCCGCCCAGGTTTTCCACCTTGCCCGATTCGCGCGCGAGCGCCGAGGCCAGGTCGAAGCGGAAGCCATCGACGTGCATCTCCTCGGCCCAGTAGCGCAGCGAATCCATCACCAGCTGCAGCGCGTGCGGATGCTCCAGGTTCACGGTGTTGCCGCAGCCGGTGAAGTCGTCGTAGTAACGGCGGTTGTCCGCGTTGACGATGTAGTACGAGGCGTTGTCCACCCCGCGCATCGAGAGCGTCGGCCCGAGCTGGTTGCCCTCGCAGGTGTGGTTGTAGACCACGTCCAGGATCACCTCGATGCCCGCGGAATGCAGTGTCTTGACCATGGTCTTGAACTCCTTCACCTTGCCCGAGGCGCTGTAGCGCATTTCGGGGGCGAAGTAGCCGAAGGTGTTGTAGCCCCAGTAGTTCTGCAGGCCCTTCTCGGCCAGGTGCCGGTCGTTGAGGAAACTGTGCACAGGCAGCAGCTCGACGGTGGTCACGCCCAGGCGCTTGAGGTAATCGACCACCGGCGCGCAGCCCAGCGCCGCATAGGTGCCGCGCAGCTCGGGCGGCACGTCGGGGTGCGTCATGGTGAAGCCGCGCACGTGCATCTCGTAGATCACCATGTCCTGCCACGGTACCGAGGGACGGCGGTCGTCGCCCCAGGTGAAGGCGGTCTCCAGCACGCGGCCCTTGGGCATGAGCGGCGCGCTGTCACGGCGGTCGAACGAGAGGTCTTCGCGCTTGCTGCCGACGGTGTAACCGTAGAGCGCGTCGCCCCAGCGAAGATCTCCCACCAGGTCTTTCGCGTAGGGATCGAGCAGGAGCTTGTGCGGGTTGAAGCGATGGCCCTCTTCCGGCTTGTAGGGGCCGTGCACGCGGTAGCCGTAGGCCTGCCCCGGGCGCGCCTCGGGCAGGTAGCAGTGCCACACGCCGTCGGTGCGCTCGCGCATCGGAATGCGCTGCAGCTCCTGGCGGCCGCGCTCGTCGAAGAGGCACAGCTCCACCTTGGTGGAGTGCTGGGAGAACAGCGCGAAGTTCACGCCCGCCCCGTCCCAGGTGGCGCCGCGCGGATAAGGGCGGCCGGGCCAGACGGCCGTGATCGTTGGATTGGTTTTTCGTGTCATTCGGCGCGCCGGTGTTTCAGTCGTTCTTGCAGCAATTCATTCATCCATTCATTCGTTTGTTCTTCAACGTGGCGGACGGTCGTTGTCGAACCGCGGGGGGGTGCCGACGGGCGTAACCCCGGGCGTGGGGGCCTTGCCGTCCTTGATCTGCCGGGGCCACCAGCGCTCGATCTGTGCCTTGGCCCAGTCCTTTCCTGCGAGCCCGAATGCCAGAGCCAACGCAAAAACCACGCCCGCCAGGATCACCAGGAAACTCTCGCGCACGATGTCGCCGCCCACCTTGATCTGGTCGAGCGCGATCAGGATCACGAAGGCCATCACCGCGTACTGCGCGACCTTGCCGAAGAGCACGGCGTCCTGCATCTTCACGCCGCGGAAATAGCTGGCCACCGCCTCGCCCACGAAGCGCGCGAAGTACGAGCCGAAGGCCAGCACCAGCAGCGCCACGAACACGTTCGGCACGAACCAGACGATGCGGCCCAAGAGGTCCGCGATGTAGCTCAGCCCCATGCCGTTGAAGGCAATGAGGAGCGACGCCAGGATCACCAGCCAGTAGGTCAGGATGCCGAAGAGGCTGCTCGTGTCGCCCGCCAGGCCGCCCTGGCGCAGGAAGTTGTCCAGGCCCGCGCGCTCGGTGAGCACGTTGAAGTTGATGGCGCGCAGCGCCTTGGTCACCGCGAAGCGGGCCGCCTTGGCGACGAGCCAGCCGACGATGACCACCACCACCCCGATCAGCAGGCGCGGGATGAATGCGCCGACCTGGTAGAGGATGGCGCGCAGCGGCTCCAGGTGAATGCCGAAATTTTCCATGGTGCGTTGTTCCTCGATGTCGTTTCGTCAGGTCGGGTCGGGTCAGGCGCGCGCCGGCTGGATCAGCGCGAGCACGCCGTGCAGCGGAACCTGCGCCCAGTCGGTGCGGTTGTTCAGTTCGTAGCGCAGCTCGTAGAGCGCCTTCTCCAGCTCGAACAGCGCGAGCAGTTCGGTGTCCACGGCGTCGCCGTAGCCGGCCAGGAAGGCGTCGCGCGTGGCGCGCTCCCAGGCGATGGCCGGGGCAGCGAGCCGCTCGGCCTCGTCGGGACTCTGCGCCACCCGGCGCAGCGCCGACCAGCGCGCATAGTTGAACGAGCGCAGCATGCCCGCCACGTCGCGCAGCGGCGAGCTCTTGGTGCGGCGCTCCTCGAAGGTGCGCGCGGGCTCGCCCTCGAAGTCGATGATGACGAAGTCGTTGTCCTTCACCAGCACCTGGCCCAGGTGGTAATCGCCGTGGTAGCGCGTCTTGATGCCGGCGCCTTCGACCGGATGGCGCGATGCGATGCCCGCCTGCAGTGCATCGGCCGCGGCGAGCAGCGTGCGCCCGTCGGCCTGCGCGGCCGGCGGCAGCAGCTCGATGCGTTCGCGCAGCAGCGCGAGCGTGGCCGTGGCGTCGCTGGCCGCATGCGTCTTGAAGCCCGCGAAATCGGCGGTCGCCAGCGGCTCGGGGTCGAAGGCCGCGGCGCCGGTGCGCGCGGCGAGCGCATGGTGCAGCTCGGCCGTGCGCCGCCCCAGCGTGGCCATGAGCGCGAGGAAGCCGCCGTGCACGTCGGCCACTTCGGGCCCGTCGGGCGCGCTGCCGTCGGTGGTGGCCACGTCGCGCAGGAACCGCTCCAGGTACCCCAGCGTGTAGTCCCAGCCGTCGCCCTGGTTGGCCATGTAGCTCTGCACCATCGCGAGCGTCATGGTGCGGCCGTCGTTGGTCATGTATTCGAGCGCGCCGAGCACCGGCACGCAGTTCGGATAGCGCGCCACCTCGGTGAGGAAGCGGCCCATCTCCAGCTCGGGGTTGATGCCCTCGCGCACATGGCGATAGCCCTTGAGGAACAAGGTTTCGTTCAGCGTGACCACCGTGTTGCTGCTCACGCCGCTCGGGCGGCCGACCGGCAACGCGTCGATGTCCACGGCCACCTGGGCAAACGCGGCCGTCGGCCTGAAGACCAGCTTGCCGTTGGCGGTGGGCAGTTCGGCGCCCCGGCCGATGATGCGCACCAACTCGCGGCAGAAGGCCTCGTCGTAGAAGGCATCGCCCATGAGCCCCACCTGCGCCTGCTGGCGGATGCGGGCGATGGCGGCCTGCGCCACGCCGGCCATGCGCTCTTCGTCGCGCTCTTCCCAGGCGAGCGCGAGCGGCATGAAGTAGGTCGCGCCGCCGGGCGGGCCGTCCAGGTCGAGCAGCGGCAGCAGCCAGCTCTGGCCGTTGGCCTCCCACACCGCGTGGTCGACCAGTCGCGCGCGCTGGATGGCGGTGCCCTTGGACGCGTACCAGCGCTGGATCTCGATGTGGCGCGGCAGCGTCTCCAGCTCGAACTGGTTGCGCATGCGCTCGGACATGCCGATACGCCAGGGCATCACGCGCTCGCGGAAGAAGCTGGTCCACCCGTCGAACAGCACCAGCGTGGGCCACTCCTGCAGCGCCACGCCCTGCTCGTGCCAGCTGGGCGCATCGGCCTCGGCCGTGAGCTTGAACCAGTAGAAGCCGTACGACGACAGCGTGAGCAGGTACGGCAACTCGCCGATCGGCGGAAACGGCGCGCGGCCCAGCATCTCGATCGGCACGAACCCCTTGAACTCCGAGAGGTCCAGCTCCACCGGCTGCGCGGCGCGCGAGAGGTTGAACACCGTGAGGATCACGTCGCCGTCGTGCTCGCTCAAATACGCGAGGATCTTGCGGTTGCCCGGTTTCAGGAACCGCCGCTTGCCGCGCCCGAAGGCATGGCTGGTCTTGCGCACCGCGAGCATGCGCTTGGTCCAGTTCAGGAGCGAGCTGCTGTCGCGCGTCTGCGTCTCCACGTTGAGCGCCTCGTAGCCGAACATCGGGTCCATGATCGGCTGCAGGTACAGGCGCTGCGGGTCGGCGCGGGAGAACCCGGCGTTGCGGTCGGGGCTCCACTGCATGGGCGTGCGCACGCCGTTGCGGTCGCCCACGAACACGTTGTCGCCCATGCCGATCTCGTCGCCGTAATAGATGATGGGCGAGCCCGGCATCGACAGCAGCATGCCGTTCATGAGCTTGACGCGGTCCAGGTCGTTTTCCATCAGCGGCGCCAGGCGCCGGCGGATGCCCAGGTTGATGCGCGCGCGCGTGTCGGCCGCGTACATGGTGTACATGTAGTCGCGCTCCTTGCTGGTCACCATCTCCAGCGTGAGCTCGTCGTGGTTGCGCAGAAAAATCGCCCACTGGCAGCCCTCGGGAATGTCGGGCGTCTGCGCCATGATTTCCACGATCGGGTGCCGGTCTTCCTGCGCGATGGCCATGTACATCCGCGGCATCAGCGGGAAGTGGTACGCCATGTGGCACTCGTCGCCGTCGCCGAAATATTCGCGCACGTCCTCGGGCCACATGTTGGCCTCGGCCAGCAGGAACCGGTTCTTGTACTGCGCATCGATGGCCGCGCGCAGCCGCTTGATCACCGCGTGCGTCTCGGGCAGGTTCTCGTTGCTGGTGCCGTCGCGCTCCACGAGATACGGAATGGCGTCCAGCCGGAAGCCGTCCACGCCCATGTCGAGCCAGAACTTCATCGTCTTGAGGATCGCCTCCATCACCGCCGGGTTGTCGAAATTCAGGTCCGGCTGGTGGCTGAAGAAGCGGTGCCAGAAGTACTGCTTGGCCACCGGGTCCCAGGTCCAGTTGGAGGTTTCGGTGTCGGTGAAGATGATCCGCGTGCCCTGGTAGATCTGGTCGGTGTCGCTCCACACATAGAAGTCGCGCTCGGGCGAACCGGGCGGCGCCAGGCGCGCGGCCTTGAACCACGGGTGCTCGTTCGAGGTGTGGTTGATGACCAGCTCGGTGATCACGCGCAGGCCCCGCTTGTGCGCCTCGGCCAGCATCTCGCGGAAGTCGTCCAGCGTGCCGTACTGCGGGTGCACGTCCTCGTACTCGGAGATGTCGTAGCCGTCGTCGCGCAGCGGCGACGGATAGAACGGCATGAGCCAGATGGTGTTGACGCCCAGCTCCTTCACATAGTCGAGCTTGGCGGTGACGCCCCGGAAGTCGCCCATGCCGTCGTTGTTGGAGTCGAAGAAGGCCTTGACGTTGAGCTGGTAGATCACCGCGTCGCGGTACCACAGCGGATCGTCGCTGTTGTCGATCTCGACGGTTTCCAGCGCGATGTGGGAGACGGGTGCGTTCATGTGCGAATCACCTTCTTTGTTATAGGAAGTAGTCGAAGTCGCGCTCGTCGCCATGGCGGCGGCGGACCACGAAGATGTGCGCGGGCACGCTGTGGGGGTCCAGGCGCACGTAGTGCCAGTCGCCCTGCCACACGAAGCGCTGGTCGCTCAGGAGGTCGTGCATCTGGAACGCCTGCCCGCCCTTGACGCCCACGCTCGCGGGCTCCAGCCCGACCCAGCCCCATTGCGCGTTGTGCGGGTCGAGGTTGACGACGGTGACGATCACGTTGTTGCCGTCGGGCGATGCCTTGGCATAGGCCAGCAGCTGGTCGTTGTCCACGTGCAGGAAGCGCAGGCCCCGGTCCCACTGCAGCGCCGGGTTCTCGCGGCGGATACGGTTCACCCGCGCGATGAAGGGCGCAAGGCTCGCGGGATCGTCGTGGTTCCAGTGGCGCAGCTGGTACTTCTCGGAGTCCAGGTACTCCTCGCTCGCAGGGCCGCGCGGCAGGTGCTCGCGCAGCTCGTAGGCCGGGCCGTAGATGCCGTAGTTGGCCGCGAGCGTGGCGGCCAGCACGAGGCGCGACATGTACACGGCGCTCTCGCCGGTCTGCAACTGCTCGTGCAGGATGTCGGGCGTATTGGGCCAGGCATTGGGGCGAAAGTACTCCGCGCCCGGTCCGCTGGAGAGCTCGGTGAAGTACTCCTGCAGCTCTTCCTTCGTGTTGCGCCAGGTGAAGTAGGTGTACGACTGCGAGAAGCCCGCCTTCGCGAGCCGGTGCATCACCTTCGGCCGGGTGAACGCCTCGGCCAAAAAGATGGTGTCGGGGTGCTCGCGCTTGACCTCGCCGATGACCCACTCCCAGAACGGAAAGGCCTTGGTGTGCGGGTTGTCCACGCGGAAGATGCGCACGCCCTCCCCGATCCAGTGATCGAACACGCTCTTGAGTTCGGCCCAGAGGCCGCGCCAGTCTTCGCACTCGAAGTTGAAGGGGTAGATGTCCTGGTACTTCTTGGGCGGGTTCTCGGCGTATTGCACGGTGCCGTCGGGGCGCCAGCGGAACCAGTCGGGATGCGCCTTCACGTAGGGGTGGTCGGGGGCGCACTGGAAGGCGATGTCCAGCGCGATCTCCAGGCCATGTTCTGCGGCTCGCGCGAGCAGGTGGCGGAAGTCTTCGGCGGTGCCGAGCGCCGGCAGGATCGACTTGTGCCCGCCCTCGGCCGCGCCGATGGCCCAGGGGCTCCCCACGTCGTCGGGGCCGGCCTGCAGCGCGTTGTTCGGCCCCTTGCGCTGCATGCGGCCGACGGGGTGGATCGGCGGAAAGTACAGCACGTCGAAGCCCATCGCGGCGATGGCCGGCAGGCGCGCCTCCACGTCGCTGAACGTGCCGTGCACGCCCGGTTCGCCGGTGGAGCGCGGAAAGAGCTCGTACCAGGTGCTGAAGCGCGCGCGCTCGCGGTCGGCCACCAGCGGCAGCTCGACGGGATAGCGCGCCGCATGCCGGCGGTCGGGATGGCGGCGCGCGAGCTCGGCATATTCGTCGTCGAGCGCCAGCGCCTTCAGCGAGGCCACGTCCGACCCCGGGTTGGCCGCGCTCGCATCGAGCTCGGTGGCCCAGCGCTGCAGCGCGGCGCGGTCGGCGCCCTCGGCGCGCCCCGCGGCCGCGGCGATTTCCAGCGCGCCCACCTGCGCGGCGATGCGCACGTCGTCGGGGTCGACGCGCCGCGTCAACTCATGCCGCCACGACTCGAACGGATCGACCCACGCCACCACGGTGTAGACGTAGCGCCCGAGCGACGGCGGGGAGAACGCGGCCTCCCACACGTCGTTCACGAGCGGCTTCATCGGCACTTCGCGAAAGTCCTTCTGCTCTTGCGCGCGCCAGCACAGCTGCACCCGCAGCACGTCGTGCCCGTCGGTGAAGCAATGCGCGCGCACCGTGACGCGTTCGCCGGCCACGCACTTCACGGGAAAGCGCCCGTTGTCCACGCACGGCAGCACCGCGTCGATGACCGCGCGGACGGCGCCGTCGGCCTGCTGGATGTCGGCGCCCGTGGCGCCGTCGGTGGCCGCGGCGGAGGCGGTCTTCGTCGAGAAAATGTTCTTCATCAGGGCCGGTGCTCCAGGATCAGCGTGGACAAAGGCGGCAAGGTGATGCACACCGATTGCCTGTGTCCGTGGGAACGCACGGGCGCCGCCTCGACGCCCCCGAAATTGCCCCAGCCCGAGCCGCCGAACTCCGCGGCGTCGGTGTTGATCACCTCGCGCCAGTGGCCGCCCAGCGGCACGCCGAGCAGGTAGTTGGTGCGCGGCACAGGGGTCATGTTGCTCACCACGAGAAGCGGCGGACTGCCGTCGCCGGCCTTGCGCAAGAAGGCGAAGACGCTCATGGCCTCGTCGTCGGCGGTGACCCACTCGAAGCCCGCGGAGGAGAAGTCCAGCTGGTGCAGCGCGGGCGCGCCGCGGTACACGCGATTGAGTTGCGCCACCAGCCGCTGCACGCCGCCGTGCCCCTCTTGCTCGCACACCCACCATTCGAGTTCGCCGTCGTGCGTCCACTCGCGGCGCTGGCCGAACTCGCCGCCCATGAAGAGCAGCTTCTTGCCCGGGTGCGCCCACATGAAGCCGTAGAG
This sequence comes from Variovorax sp. AC194, assembly GCF_979257995.1. Lineage (NCBI taxonomy): Bacteria > Pseudomonadati > Pseudomonadota > Betaproteobacteria > Burkholderiales > Comamonadaceae > Variovorax > Variovorax sp. AC194. The sequence continues at coordinate 3,782,031 of NZ_OZ409823.1, forward strand.
CGCGCGCAGGTTGGCGAACTGCTGCCACGTGTCCCCGGGCATCTTGTTGATGAGCGAGCCCTTGCCGTGCACCACTTCGTCGTGCGAGAGCGGCAGCACGAAGTTCTCGTGGAAGGCATACACCAGCGAGAAGGTCAGCTTGTGGTGGTGGTACTTGCGGTTGACCGGGTCCTCTTTCATGTAGGCCAGCGTGTCGTGCATCCAGCCCATGTTCCATTTCTCGCCGAAGCCCAGGCCGTCCATGTCGGTGGGCCGCGAGACGCGCGGCCAGGCGGTCGATTCCTCGGCCACGGTGACGGTGTCGGGGTGCTCGCGGTAGACGGCGCGGTTCAGCGTCTGCAGAAAGTCGATCGCCTCCAGGTTCTCGCGGCCGCCGTGGCGGTTGGGAATCCATTCGCCGTGCTTGCGCGCGTAGTCCAGGTAGAGCATCGAGGCGACCGCATCCACCCTGAGGCCGTCGAGGTGGTAGAGGTTCAGCCAGAAGAGCCCCGACGACACGAGAAAGCTGCGCACCTCCGCGCGGCCGTAGTTGAAGATGCTGGAGCTCCACTCGGGGTGGAAGCCCTGGCGCGGATCGGCGTGCTCGTAGAGGTGCGTGCCGTCGAAGTAGCCCAGGCCGTGCTCGTCGGTCGGAAAGTGCGAAGGCACCCAGTCCAGCAGCACGCCGATGCCCTGCTGGTGCAGGTGATCGACCAGGTACATGAAGTCCTGCGGCGAGCCGAAGCGCGAGGTGGGTGCGAAGTAGCCGGTGGTCTGGTAGCCCCAGGAACCGTAGAACGGATGCTCGGTCACCGGCATGAGCTCCACGTGCGTGAAGCCCATCTTCGTCACGTACTCGGCTAATTGGTGCGCGAGCTCGCGGTAGCCGAGGAAGTGGCCGTCCTTGCGGCGCCATGAGCCCAGGTGCACCTCGTAGACCGACTGCGGCGCATCGAGCGCGTTGCGCGGGCCCCGGTTGGCCATCCACTCCGCATCGCCCCATTCGTAGGAGAGTTCGCAGATGCGCGACGCGGTCGCGGGCGGCGGCTCGGCGGCGAACGCGACCGGGTCGGCCTTGTCCACCGTGTAGCCGTTGTGGCGCGAACGGATACGGTACTTGTAGGCCTGGCCGATGGCGGCGTTCGGCACGTGCCCGCGCCAGATGCCGGTGCCGTCGGGGCTGGGTTGCAGCGGGTCGGCGTCGCCGGACCAATAGTTCCAGTCTCCCACCACCGACACCGATTCGGCGTTCGGCGCCCAGACGGCGAAGTGCGCGCCGCCGGCTTCTCCGCCGGGGTGGCACCCCAGCACGTCGTACAGGCGGGAATGCGTTCCTTCACGGAACAGGTAAGCGTCTCGATCGTCCAGCGATGAATGGTTCAGCGGCACGGCGTTCCTTGATGGGGCCCGCGGAACGGTTGTTCAAGGAACGACGCTGGCCTCCGCATGGCTGCCACCAATTTGCGGGAACGACGTGCGCGGCAGCTACGGTGCGTGTCTCCTCGCCGTGTCGGAGAGCTGCCCGTATCGCGCCGCATGCGGGCCGGGATGAAACGGTCTCCCGGAAATAAAACGCTCAGGCGGCGATCGCGTCGTCCTCGCGCGTTGCCACCGGTGCACTGCGCTGCACCGCGAAGTCGGCCAGCGTGAGCGTGACGACCGGCTGCCGCGGATTGGCCCGGTAGCGCGCGACGACGGCGGGCTCGATCGCGTGGAAGTGGTTCCTGCAGACATCCAGCAGCCGGTGCCCGACTTCGCGCGTGCCGAAGCCGTCGTGCAGGGTGTCTTCCGATATCTGTGCCACGACGCGTGCGCCCTTCGGCCCGTCGGGATAGACGGCAAAACGCACCGACGCGGTATCGAAACAATAAATACCCTCGAAATCCATGACCTTTGTCTCCTTGTGTGAGCGCTGTCGCGGCAAGGATTGAAGGCGCGCACGGCGATCGTGTGCGGTGGAATCGAGCGCAAGTTCGCGTAGGTGTGTTCCTACAGCGCGGCTAGGCCATCGAGGGCTGTCCGTTCGAGGCCATGAGCCCGCCGTCCACCGGCAGCGCAACGCCGCTCACGAAGCTCGCGTCGTCGCTCGCCAGGAACGCCACGACCGCGGCGATCTCGCTGGGGTCCGCGCCGCGGCCGAGCGGAATGCGCTCCTTGAACTTGGCCATCAGTGCCTTGTCGTCCTTCATGTCCTCGGTCATCGGCGTGAAGGTGAGGCTCGGGCACACCGCGTTCACGCGGACGCCGTCGCGGCCATGGTCGAGCGCCAGCGCCTTGGTGAAGTTCACGATCGCGCCCTTGGACGCGTTGTAAAAGCCCATGCCCCAGTCGCCGCCCAGGCCCGAGACCGAGCCGGTGTTGACGATGCAGCCCTTGCTCTGGACGAGGTGCGGCATCGCGGCGCGGCAGCCGTGGAACACGCCGCCCACGTTGGTCGCCATGATCTTGTCCCAGCCCTCGAACGGCGCCTCGGTGACGGTGCCTTCCACCGCGATGCCCGCGTTGTTGAACAGCACGTGCAGTGCGCCGAAGCGCTCGACGGTGGCCGCCACCAGCGCCTGCACCTGCGCGTAGTCGGACACGTCGGTGCGCTTGACCAGCGTGCGCTCGGGCGGCAGGTCGCGCGCCACCTTGTCCAGCTTGGCCTGGGTGTCGCCGGCGAGCACGACATTGGCGCCCTCCTGCGAGAAGCGGCGCGCCGTGGCCTCGCCGATGCCCGAGCCGGCCCCTGTGACGATGACGACGCGGTCCTTGAAACGTTGCATGGTGAATCTCCTGGTTGCTTGAAGGCGGTGAGGTGGTGCGGTGGTGCGGCGGTGAGGTGGTGCGTGAAGGTGCAAAAGCGCGAGCTTCGGCAGGACCGCAAGCCCACGATGTCAGCCGGAGGCGATTGCGCTGTCGGATGACGACCCAAGGCGCTCAGCGGCCGTACTTGCGCACGCTGAGTTCGCCATCGCTCTCGAGCATCGCCAGGCGCACTTCCGACAGGTCGTGGACGCCCTTCTCCCTGAGCTTGGACATCAGCTCGTCCACCGTGATGAGCTGGCGGCGCAGCGTCTTGTGAACGATGCGTCCGTGCTTCACGAGCGGCGCGGGCGGCGGCTCGATCAGGCGCGCCACCACCGGCGAGTGGTAGCTGCCCCAGTCGAGCAGGTAGTTCCAGCCCACCAGCGTCGCGATGAGAACGAGCCCGTCGGTCACGGTCTTGTATTCGCCCTGCATCGCGTTGCTGGAGGCATCGGCGATCAGCACGACGAACAGCAGGTCCGCCACGCCGAGCGAACCGACGTCGCGCCGCAGCAGGAAGCGAAAGACCAGCAGCAGGAACCAATAGACCACCGTGCCCCGCAGCACCATGTGCCAGGAAGGCATCTCCAGGCGAAAGAGTTCCGAGAGCGAGTCCATGGCGTTCCTCCGTCCGTTGCCGCTTGTTGTTCGTTTGCCGTTCGGTTGTGCCTGGATGGTTCAGGCCGGGCTCTTCGACACCGGCTTCGTGATCGTCGCGTTCGCCTTGGCGCCGAGCGTCATCTCGGTGATCCACGACACCAGCAGCGCGCCGTAGGCCTGCCGCGATTCCTGCTTCGACAGCGCGTGGTCCGCGCCCGAGAGCACGCGGTAGGTGACCGAGCGCACGCGCTTGAAGGCGGCCAGGTAGTTCTCCAGCACCGGGTGCGGCACGGTCTGGTCGTCTTCCGATTCGACGATGAGCACGTCGCCCGCGAACGCCGCGCAGGCCGCGAGCGCGCGGTTGTCCTTCGGGCCGACCAGCGAGCGGCGGTAGGCCACGAGATCGGTGCGGCTGAGCTTGCCCTTGGGCGTGTCCCACTCGCGGTCGCGGTACAGCGCCGGCGCGCGCAGCGCGAGCCAGCGCACCGGCCGCAACGCGGTCACCAACGCGGCGAGGTAGCCGCCGTAGCTGCTGCCGACGATGGCCACGGACGCCGGGTCGACCGTCGGGTGGCCGACCAGCGCGTCGTAGGCGGCGAGCACGTCGCGCAGGTTGTCCTCGCGCGTGACTTCCATGCGCTGCGCGGCGTGGCGCGCGTGGCCGCGCAGGTCGAAGGTCAGGCACACGCAGCCGAGCGCGGCGATCTCCTGCGCGCGCTTCATGTACTGCTCCTGGCTGCCGTCCCACCCGTGCACCAGCAGCACGCCGGGCACCATCGCCGAGGCCGCGAACAGCGTGCCCTCGATGTGCTGGCCGTCCACGGCGATATCGATGGCGCTATGGCGAGTCGGCATGGGCATTCAACAGGGTGTATTTGGTGAGCGGCCCGACCTGCGGATCGACGCCCTGGTAGGACACGATGGCGTGCGCGGGCACCGTGGCCGGGCCGTACACCTCGAAGGTGGATGCGCGAACGCGCTCGCGGGCGGGGTCGGCGTGGAACGATTCGAGCGCCGCGATCTCGGCGCCCGTCGCGCCGCCCACCCGCCACGACTGCTCCAGCACGCCCGAGCGCCATGCGCCGCCGCGGCCGGTGCCTTGCGCCACGTCGTAGTTCGTGCGCGAGGCGAAGAAGCCCGGGTAGCAGTCGATCACCGCGCGGTGGTAGCGGCGCGCCTGGTCGATGGCGTGGCGAAGCGGCGGCGCGAGGTCGGCGGCGGCCAGCAGCGCCTCGAAGTCGCCGCGCACCAGCGTGAGGTCGGAGCCGCCGTAGACCTCTTCGCCGGCGTTGTCGCGCGCCAGGCGCTGCTGGCCGTAGTAGCTCACGACCATGCGCTCCACGATCACCTGCCCGACGCTGTAGGTGACGGGGCGCTCCAGGTTCTCTTCGAGCACCACGCCGTGGCTGGCGATGTCGGCCTCGTCCATGGCGTCGATGCAGCGGTCCAGCGCCTCGGCGCTGCGCGCGACGACCTGGCCCCGGCCGCCGGTCGCGGTCACCGGCTTGATGCGCACCACGCCCGCGCCGAGCAAGGTGCGCCCCGCCCTGCGCGCCTCGTCGCGCGAGAAGCACGAGAACCCGTCCAGCGCCGAGCCGGCGATCTGGTCCGCGAAGCGCGGGTTCCAGCCCGGCGGTTGTGTCGCCTCGGCGCCGGCCACCGGATGGGTGATGGCCTTGGTCGCGATGAACGCGTGCGGCACCACGCCGCCGAACAGGTCGTGCACGCCGGCGATGCCCATGGCCTCAGCGAGCCCGGCGTCGGTCACGGTGTTGCTGGGCACGAAGTACGGCGCCACGGTGTAGGACTGCCGTTCGTCGTAGTCGCCGGCGTAGTCGCAGCCCTTGAGCACGGCCAGCCGCCGCGCGAAGTCGCTGCGGGTGGCGTGCTCGTGCGCGCTGCAGTAGGCCTGGGGGTCGAGATTCCACGTCACCAGGCTGCGCGGTTGCGGCCGCAGCGGTGATGGTGCGGGCGACGTCGATGCCGATTCGGCAGGCCGGGGGCGGAGGGCCGTTTTCATGGCGGGCGGGGGCAATAAGTGGCTAAGTGGCCAGGTGGCTGGCGCCGGTCAACGCCGGGCGTCCTTGCTCGCGTTCTTCTTGTCCCCGTCCTTCTCCGCCGAAGGCAGCTTCACCTTGGTGACGGTGACGGACACCGGGTCGCTCGCGGGAAACGACTCCTCGACCCCGCTGTCCAGCGCTTCCTCGCTGGCGGGCTGCTCGACGGGCTTTTCCTGCTCGGACGGTTTGCCATGGTTCTCCGACGTGGGAAAGGGAAATGGCTTCTGCTCTTTCTGCTCTTTCTGTTCCTTGGTCATGGTGCGCTCCTGGCAATGTGGGCCCCTCCCCGAAAGAGGAAGGCGCCAGCCCATGGTGGGCCGGTTCGGGCCGCGCGCGGTCGGAAGGCGCTGCACCTGCGCGTGGGAACAGTCCCGCGCGGCAGCACCGGCCGGCGCAGCTACGAGGCGACGCTGGTGACGATGAATGCGACCGACACCACCGCCATCGCGCCCGTCGCCGCCCAGCCCAGCACGCGCCAGGCGAGCGGCAGCCGCAGTTCGCCCATGAGCCGCCTGCTGCCGGCCGCGAGCATCACGCCGACCATGATCGGCACCGACATCAGCGAATTGATCACCGCCGCCCACACCAGCGCCTTCATCGGGTCGATGCCGATGAGGCTGATGCCCATGGCGCACACCATCGCCGCGGCGAGGATCGCGTAGAACGCCGGCGCGGCGCCCACCGGTTTCTCCAGCCCCCGGCGCACCTTCAGGAGTTCGGCGCAGGCATACGCCGCCGAGCCCGCGAGCACCGGCAACGCGAGGAGCCCCGTGCCCAAAATGCCGAGCGCGAACAGCACGAAGGCCGCATCGCCCGCGACCGGCCGCAGCGCCTCGGCGGCCTGCGCGGTCGATTCGACATCCAGCTGGCCGTTCGCGTGCAGCGTGGCCGCCGCGGCCACGATCATGAAGAAGGCGATGGCGTTGGAAAAGCCCATGCCCAGCCAGGTATCGAAGCGCAGCCGCCGCAACTGGGCGGGCGCCTGACGCGGCGCCTTCCTGAGCGGCTTGTCCTTGTCCACGCGCTCGATTTCCTCCACCTCCTGCGCGGCCTGCCAGAAGAAAAGATAGGGGCTGATCGTCGTGCCCAGGATCGCTACGACCATCTTCACCGTCTCCGCATTCCACGTCACGTGCGGCAGCACCGCGCCCGAGAGCGCCGCCTTCCAGTCCACGTGCGCGACCATCGCCACGCCCACGTAGGCGAGCAGCGAGAGCGTGAGCCACTTCAGGATGCGCACGTAGCGCCGGTACGGCAGCCAGGCCTGCAGGCCGAGCGAGACGACGCCGAACGCGAGCGCGTAGAGCGCCTCGTCCCCGCCGATCGCCAGCCGCGTGACCTCCGCCATCGCGCCCAGGTCGGCCGCGAGGTTGACGATGTTGGCCACCAGCAGCAGCACGACCGCCATGGCCACCACCGGCCGCGGCCACAGCGTGGCGAAGGCCGAGGTGAGCCCGCGCCCGGTGGTGCGCCCGATGCGCGCGCTCGCCAGCTGGATGCCGACCATCAACGGATAGGTCACCAGCAGCGTCCACCCCAGGCCGTAGCCGAACTTCGCGCCGGCCTGGGTGTACGTGGCGATGCCGCTAGGGTCGTCGTCGGCCGCGCCGGTGATGAGGCCGGGGCCGAGCTTGTGCCAGAAGCCCTGCTTGTCTTCTTCGCCTTCGGGCGCCGCCGCCTGCGCTTCGGCGGGCGGGCCCAGGCCCAGGCCATCGACGCCTTTCACCACCGGCGGGTTTTCCACGGTGCCTGCACCCCTACCTACACCCGCGGCGGATCGGTGTCGCGCGCCGGATGGCGGTGCATGCCCACCGCGGCAATGAAGTCGGTCGCGGCGGTGTCGGCATGCGCGCCATCCGCGAGGATCAGGCCGGGGTCGTCCGAGCCGTCGGGCAGGCTCATCGGAATGCCGGCCTCGGTCAGCAGCGCCTGCGAGGCGCCGAGCGCGAGGATGGTCTTGCAGTGGCGGTACTGGTCCTTCACGAACTCCATCGAGTGGCCGTCGGCGGCCAGCGCCTCCACCGCCGCGAGGCCGTCGGGCAGCACCAGCGCATCGAAGAGGAAGCCGGGGCTGTTCTCCATGCTGGCGTCGGCCTCCAGCTTCTCGCCGCCCGCCGCCGTGTACGTGCCCAGGCGCGGGCCGACCAGCCGCGGCACCGCGCCCGCCTGCACCAGCGCCGTCACCAGCTTGCCGATGGACGCGCCCTCCGCGCCATCGGCCACGAGGATCGCGATCTTTCGCGTGCGGATGCCGCCGTCGCCGGGGCGCGCCATGAGCGAGAGCGCGGGCGACTTGTCGACCTCGGGCGTCGCGGGCGTCTCCAGCGCCTTGGGCAACGGCGCGGGCAGCTCCATGCCTAGCCCTTGCGCCACCTTGGCGGCCAGATCGGGCGACGCGTTCAGCAGGCTCGCCACCACGCGCGCGCGCACCGCCGGCACCGTCACCTTCGAGAGCTCGAAACGGAAGGCCGCCGCGATGTGCGCCTGCTCCTCGGGCGTCTGGCTCTCGAAGAAGAGCGTGGCCTGGGTGTAGTGGTCGGCGAACTTCTCGGGCTTCACGCGCACCTTGTCGCTGCTCTCCTTGGCATCCAGGCGCTTGGCGATGCTCGCGAAGCCCTGCGCCGCGCCGGCCTGGAACGGACAGCCACCGCCCAGCGAATTGGGCTCGTAGGCGGTGCGCCCGCGATGGATGGCCTGGCGGTGCATGCCGTCGCGCTGGTTGTTGTGCACCGGCGCGATGGGCGCGTTGATCGGCAGCTCATGGAAGTTGGGCCCGCCCAGGCGCGTGATCTGCGTGTCGACGTAGGAGTGGATGCGCCCGGCCAGCAGCGGGTCGTTGGTGAAGTCGATGCCCGGCACCACGTGCGCCGTGCAGAACGCGACCTGCTCGGTCTCGGCAAAGAAGTTGTCGGGGTTGCGGTTCAGCACCATGCGCCCGACGATGCGGATCGGCACCAGCTCCTCGGGAACGATCTTGGTGGCATCGAGGATGTCGAAGCTGAACTGCTCGGCCTGCTCCTCGGTGAAGATCTGCAGGCCCAGCTCCCACTCGGGGTACTCGCCCGCGTCGATGGCCTCCCACAGGTCGCGGCGGTGGTAGTCGGGGTCGGCGCCGGAGATCTTCACCGCCTCGTCCCACACCAGCGAGTGCGTGCCCAGCTTGGGCTGCCAGTGGAACTTCACCAGCACCGATTCGCCCGCCTCGTTCACCAGCCGGAAGGTGTGCACGCCGAAGCCCTGCATCATCCGGTAGCTGCGCGGAATGGCGCGGTCGCTCATCTGCCACATCAGCATGTGGGTGGATTCGGGCATGAGCGAGACGAAGTCCCAGAAGGTGTCGTGGGCCGACGCGGCCTGCGGCATCGCATGGTGCGGCTCGGGCTTCACGGCATGCACGAGGTCGGGAAACTTCATCGCGTCCTGGATGAAGAAGACCGGCATGTTGTTGCCCACCAGGTCCCAGTTGCCTTCGTCGGTGTAGAACTTGACGGCGAAGCCGCGCACGTCGCGCGCGGTGTCCTTGGAGCCGCGCTCGCCGGCCACCGTCGAGAAGCGCACGAACACGGGCGTGACCTTGCCGGCTTCCTGGAACGGCGCCGCCTTGGTGAATTCGGTCTGCGGCTCGTAGCACTCGAAGAAGCCGTGCGCGCCCGAGCCACGGGCGTGGACGATGCGCTCGGGAATGCGCTCGTGGTCGAAATGCGTGATCTTCTCGCGCAGGATGAAGTCTTCGAGCAGCACCGGGCCGCGCGCGCCGGCCTTGAGCGAGTTCTGGTTGTCCGCGATCGGCACGCCCTGGTTCGTGGTGAGCCGCTGGCCGCCCGAATCCACGCGCACGCGGTCCAGCGTGCCGATGGTGGCGTTGGTGCCTTCGGGCGCGACCGAGCCGGTCTTCCCGGACACGTTCGATTCCGAGGGCGTGCTGCCGGTGGGCAGCCGCGACGCCGGCTTGGCGCTCAGGCCGACGGGCGCCTCCGGCGTGTGTTCGAGCGGCTTGTTGGTGTTGGCGGGCATCGACGCGGCGAGCGCCTGCGTGTCGATCGCCTTCTGCGCGGGAATGTCGCCCTTGCCCGCCGCGGGCGGTGCCGGGTGGGCGGGGCCGCTGTCGGTGTTGCGTGCCGCGGAGCGGGCGGCGTCGAGCGCGGAAGGCGGCGCGCTCGCTCGGGGTTGTTTGGCCATGTGTATGTCGTCCGGTTGGGTTCGAGGGGGCTCCAACCTAGTGCTGCGAATCGGGCAGTTTTGTAGGACGTCGCAGCAAAGCGCGTGTCGGTGACTCGGGCGGTTCAACCCGCCATTCAACTCGCCGTTCCGCTCGCCTTGCCGGGTGCCATGCCGGGTGCCATGCCTGTCGCAAGGCCCAGCCGCGCCGCGAGGTTCGCCGCGTCGTAGGGCGCATGCACCTTGCTGTCGTTGTCGAAGTAACAGAACATGTCCCGCGCGCCGCGCCGCGCCGCCTTGGGCGAAGCCAGCTTCGCATCGGCCGGCTGGCGGCCGCGGCGCCAGGCCTCGATGCGCGCGGCCCAGCGGTCGAGCGCGGCATCGCCGTAGCCGCTGGCATAGAGCTCCTTGTCGCCATGCAGGCGCAGGTAGACGAAATCCGCCGTCAGGTCTTCGATGAGCGGCCAGCGCCCGGCCGTGTCGGCCACGACCAGCGCCACCTCGTGGCGGCGCAGCAAGGCGATGAAATCCGGATCGATGAAGCTGCGGTGGCGCACCTCCAGCGCATGGCGGATGCGCAGGCCGCGCACGGGCTTGAGCAAGGCCCGGCCTGCCACCCGCTCGTCGTGCCCGCTTGCCAGGGCGCGCACCGAGCGTGCGTCGCGCGGCAGCAGCGACAGGAAAGCCTCCAGCCGCTCGGCGTCGTAGCGCATGCGCGGCGGCAACTGCCACAGCACCGGGCCCATCTTGTGCCCCAGCGCGAGCACGCCCGAGGCAAAGAAATTGGCGAGCGCCTGGTGCACGTCCTTGAGCTGGAGCATGTGCGTGATGTAGCGCGAGCCCTTCACGGCGAACACGAAGTCCTCGGGCGTTTCGTCGTGCCAGCGCCGGTACGACTCGGGCCGCTGCAGCGAATAGAACGACCCGTTGATCTCGATGGTGGGCAGCATCCGCGAGGCGAATTCGAGCTCCCTGCGCTGCGCGAGGCCCGGCGGATAGAAGCGCCCGCGCCAGGGCGCGTAGCGCCAGCCGGAGATGCCGATGCGCAGCGTGCGTCCGGTCTTTGAGGTCTTTGAGGTCATTGAGGTCATTGCCCTCGCCTCTCATGCGGTGCCGTCCCACGCGCGCGCCGGGTTGCCGCGGCAAACATCGCGGCCATGTCATCCAATCCCACACAGATCACCTCGCGCATCGTCGCGCCCGTCGAGTTCCGCGCCGGCGACGGCCCGCTGCTGACGATTCCCGAAGGCGAATGCCAGGTCATCGTGGAAGGCGACAGCGCCGTGCTGACCTGGACCGAAGACGGCCAGCCGCTCACCGCCGCCATTCCGAAGATCGAGTTCGACCGGTTCATCGAATCGGGCGCGATCGTTCTGGGCGTGAGCTGAGCGGCGCGGCGCTTCATGGCGACGTCGGGCGTTCGCGCTCGGCGGCGAACACCCGTGCGAGTTCGTAGGGCGGCGTGACCTCGCACTGCGCGTAGGTGCAGGCGGCCGGCGGCTTGTCGGGCCGCCAGCGCACGAAGATGGCGCCGTGCCGAAAGCGCTCGCCCTGAAGGTGGTCGTAGCGCACCTCGCACACGCGCTCGGGACGCAGCGGCACCCACGAAAGATCCTTGCCGGAATTCCACCGCGTTCGCGCGCCCGGTGCGCGCTGGCGGGCCTGCAGCGCAGCGGTGGCCGCTTCATCGGCGCCGATCCAAGGGTGGCCGCGGCCGGCGTTGCGCATGAGCGGCGCGAGTTCGCGCGCGAGCGCCAGGCGCGTGGCCATGTCGAACGACGAGGTTGCGCCCACGTGCTGCAGCACGCCCTTCGCATCCCAGAGGCCGAGCAGCAGCGAGCCGACCGCAGGCACCTCGGAGGTGCTCGACTTGTGCCACCGCAGCCCGGCCAGCACGCAATCGGCCGTGCGCACGTGCTTCACCTTGAACATGGCGCGCTCGCCCGGCAGGTAGGCGCCGTCGGCCCGCTTGGCGATCACGCCATCGAGGCCCGCGCCTTCGAAATCGTCCAGCCATTGCAGCGCGACCGCGCGGCTTTCGGTCATCGGCGTGAGGTGGATCGGCGGGCCGACGTCGGCCATGAACGCCTCCAGCAGCATCCGCCGCTCGCTCTGGCCGCGGCGCTGCAGGTCGCGCCCATCGAGCGCCAGCAGGTCGAAGGCCACGAACGACGCGGGCGTCTCGCGCGCCAACCGCTCGATGCGGGACGCGGCCGGGTGCACGCGCTGCAGCAGCGCATCGAAATCGAGCCCCGCGGCGCCCGCGATGACGATTTCGCCGTCCAGCACGCAGCGGCCCGGCAGGCCCGCGAGCAGCGCCGCATGCAGTTCGGGAAAGTAGCGGTCCAGCGGCTTGAGGTCGCGGCTCTGGACGCGCACGCCGGCCGCATCGCGAAACACGATGGCGCGAAAACCGTCCCACTTGGGCTCGTAGAGGAAGTCGCCTTCGGGCGGCACGGCCTCGGCGATCTTCGCGAGCATGGGCTCGACCGTAGCGGGCGTGCGCATGCTCAGGGCGCGAGCGATCGGTTGGCCTCGCCGGGCGCAGCGCCCAGCGTCATGAACTTCCCTTGCGGTTGGCGGGATCGCTCGGCGCGTTGGTGTCCGAGAGTTGCTCGGCCGGCGGCCCGAGCTTTCCGCTGTCGCCGCCCGCGGCATGGGTGGTGCCGCCGTCGCGCTTCTTGCCGCGGCCCGAGTAGATCTCGTCGTCGTCGAAATCGAGCGGCGCGGTGCCTTCCGTGCCGCCCCGCTCCAGCCTGTCGCGTGCGGGCGGGGTGGATGGGTTGTCGTCGTGGGGTCCGATCGGGTCCATGCCCGAGGGGGTGCTGGTGGCCATGGTTTTCGTCCTTCGCGAGTTGGAAAAAACCCGATGGTTTTGCGCGCGCCGTGGCCGTCGTGTCGGCGCCTCGGGACATGCCATGTAGGCGCAGCGCCACGAATCGGCGCAAGCGCGCGTCTTCATGGCGGACAGCGGAGCCTCGCCGTGCAGGACAACAGCGCGACCTGCGTGCGCCAACGCGGAAAGCCGCGCCGCTGTGGCATTGTTCCTCTCGCCGCGAAATGCGCGGCCAACATTCATTTCGCCCACACGGAAAGGAGCGCCCCTCATGATCAAGATCGGCATCGTCGACGACCACGCGGTCGTTCGCTCAGGCCTGAAGGCTTTCTTCTCCACCTTCGTGGATTTCCGGGTGGTCGGCGAGGCCGGCACCGGCCGCGAAGCGATCGACATGGTCCGCACCACCGAGATGGACGTGCTGGTGATGGACCTGTCCATGCCCGGCCAGAGCGGCATCGACGCGCTGGCCATGGTGCGCGCCAAGGCGCCGCAGCTGGGCGTGCTCATCCTGAGCGGCTATCCGGAGGAGCACTACGCGGTCAACCTGATCCGCCAGGGCGCATCGGGCTACCTCAACAAGGAATGCGCGCCCGAAGAAATCGCCAACGCCATCCGCACCGTGGCGCTCGGGCGCCGCTACATCTCGGCCTCGGTGGCCGAGCTGCTGGCGGGCCAGCTGGAGCGCAAGGACAGCGAGCCGCCGCACAAGCACCTGTCGGAGCGCGAGTTCCAGGTGTTCCTGAAACTGGCCAAGGGCGAATCGGTAGGCAGCATCGGCGAGGCGTTGTCGCTCTCGGTCAAGACCATCAGCACCTACCGCACGCGGCTCATGGAGAAGATGAACCTCTCCACGAACAGCGACCTCACCTACTACGCCATCAAGACGCAGCTGATCGATTGAGCATGCCGCGCGTTCTTTCAGCGTGAGGCACCGCAAGACCTTCAAGGCGATCTTCTGGACGTTCGTGCTGACGGTCGCGGCGACGCTGCTGGTGGTCAACCTCGGTGGCAGCGAGAAGAAGATCGACGAGCAGATTCGCCGCGAGTACGCGCTGCACGATGCGCAGTACCAGCGCGCCCTGGGCGTGCTGCTCGGGCCGCCCATCACGGGCGGCAACCGCTTCGAGGCGCTCTACAACGGCGACCGGATCTTTCCGCCGATGCTAGAGGCCATCCGCGGCGCCAAGCAGAGCATCACCTTCGAGACCTACATCTACTGGTCGGGCGACATCGGCCGCGAATTTGCCGATGCGCTGTCCGAGCGCGCGCGGGCCGGCGTGCCGGTGCACGTGCTGCTCGACTGGGTGGGCAGCGCCAAGGTGGACGACGATTTCATCAAGGAGATGGAATCGGCCGGCGTGCAGATCCGGCGCTTTCACAAGCCGAGCTGGTACGACATCGGCCGCATGAACAACCGCACCCACCGCAAGCTCCTGGTGGTGGACGGGCGCGTCGGCTTCACCGGCGGCGTGGGCATCGCGCCCGAATGGACGGGCCGCGCGCAGGACCCGCAGCACTGGCGCGATTCGCACTACAAGGTCGAGGGGCCGGCGGTGGCGCAGATGCAGGCGGTGTTCATGGACAACTGGATCAAGGTGTCGGGCGACGTGCTGCACGGCGAGCGCTACTTTCCGCCGCTCGCTGCGGTGGGCGAAGGCCGCGCCCAGGTGTTCAGCAGCTCGCCCTCGGGCGGCAGCGAGAGCATGCACCTGATGTACCTGCTGTCGATCGCGGCGGCCACGAAGACCATCGACCTCTCGAGCGCCTACTTCGTGCCCGACGATCTGACCGTGGGCGCGCTGGTCGCGGCCATGCAGCGCGGCGTGCGGCTTCGCATCATCACGCCCGGCCCGATCATCGATTCGCAGACCGTGCGCGCCGCATCGCGTGCCGCCTGGGGCCCGCTGCTGGAGGCCGGCGCCGAGATCAGCGAATACCAGCCGACGATGTTCCATTGCAAGGTCTTCATGGTCGATGGACTGCTGGTGTCGGTCGGCTCCACCAACTTCGACAACCGCTCGTTTCGCCTCAACGACGAAGCCAACCTCAACATCTACGACGAGGCCTTCGCCGCCGAGGAGACCGTGCAGTTCGAGGCGGACCTGAAGCAGTCGAAACGCGTCACGCTCGAAGCCTGGAAGAGCCGCCCTCTGCACGAGAAGGCGATGGAGCACCTGGCATCGGTGCTCTCGGTTCAGCTCTGAAACGAAAAACGCGGCCCGAAGGCCGCGTTTTCCTTGGGTTCACGCGTCAGCGCGTCAGCTGCGCGCCTTGGCGGCGCGTGCGGCATTGCGCAGGTCGCGGATCTGGTCGTGATTGCGTTGCGCGCCTTGCGCCTGCGTCTGCAGGATCTGGCGCACGCCGGTGGGCAGCGATTGCTTGAGCGCCTTGCGGTAGCGCGCCACGGCGGCGTCTTCGCCGCGCTCGCATTCCTCCAGGATCGACAGCTCGCTGTTCGCACCCAGCGCGCCCTTCACATGGACCCAGCCGCGGTGCATCGCGCCGGTGGTCGTGCCGCCTTCCGCGGGCTTGCCGCCGTAGGTGATGACGAGTTCCACCAGCTGGCTCGCCGCCGCCTGGCACTGCGCGGCGCGCGACGCGAAAACTTCCTTCAGGCGCCCGGTCTCGACTTCCTCCGCGCAGGTGCGAAAGCCGTATTCGCCGTCGCGGGTGTTTTCGAGCAGGTCGTTGAGCACGTCGACCACGTCGTCGTTCGAGAGCGGATCGCCTTCGGGGATCGCCATTTCTTCCTCGCGGAAATACAGACGGTCGGCGCGCTCCCACGCGGCATGCGAAGCCGGGCGGGCGCGCTCCCAGTCGAGCGACGAAGCACCGCGGCGTGCCTCCCATTCGCGTGCGAGCGAGGGCTCGACCGAGGCGAATTCATCGACTGTGGCATTGCGGCTGGACCAGCCCAGTTCGTACGCCGGGCCGTAGTCGTCGTAGGTGCGGCCCGTCTCGTAATACGGCTCGCGGTCGTAGGCGTTTTCCCAGTAGGTGCGCTCGGCGGTCGGGTTCACGCGCTCGGCCACGGCCTTGCCGCCGAGCCCGCCGACCACTGCACCGACGACGAGGCCGGCCGCCGCGCCCACCGGACCGCCGGCCGCGCCGACGGCGGCGCCCGCCACGGCGCCACCCGTGGCACCGACGCCGGTGCCGACGGGATGAGCGCCGGGCGCGCCCGAGATGGGATCGCGGTTGAGATCGTCAGGATGCAGGGTTGTGCGGTCTTTTGCCATGGATGGCTCCTTGAATGAGGGTTGAAATAAAGTCGATGCGCGATCGAACAGACTTCATCCTGCGGGCCCGAGCACGCGCGACCGTGGGGCTTGGGCCCGGCTGCTTGTAGGCGCAGTCGGGCCTCACGGGGGTCACGGGGCTCGCGGGGCTCACCCGCCCGGTGACGTCCAGCGCGCCAGGTAAGGCGCGGTCCGACTCGCCCGGGCCTTCGCCACCTCTTGCGGCGTGCCGCTCGCCACCACCTGCCCGCCCTCATCGCCCGCGCCCGGCCCCATGTCGATCACCCAGTCGCAGGCGGAGACCAGCCGCATCTCGTGCTCGACGACGATGACGGTGTTGCCGGCATCGACCAGCCCGCCCAGCTGCGTCATGAGCTTGTCCACGTCGGACGGGTGCAGGCCCGTGGTCGGCTCGTCCAGCACGTACAGCGCATCGCCGCGCTGCGAGCGCTGCAGTTCCGTCGCCAGCTTGATGCGCTGCGCCTCCCCGCCTGAGAGCTCCGTGGCCGGTTGCCCCAGCCGCAGGTAGCCCAGGCCGATGGCCGCGAGCAGCCGCAGCGGCCGTTCGATGGCGGCGTCGTCCGCGAAGAAGGCGTGCGCCTCTTCCACCGTCATGGCCAGCACGTCGGCGATGGTGCGGTCGCGCAGCGTCACCTTCAGCGTCTGTTCGTTGAAGCGCGATCCGTGGCAGGTGGGGCATGGCGCATACACGCTGGGCATGAAGAGCAGCTCGACGCTCACGAAGCCCTCGCCCTCGCAGGTCGGGCAGCGGCCCTTGGCCACGTTGAACGAGAACCGGCCGGCATCGAAGCGGCGCGCGCGGGCGGCCTTGGTGTCGGCGAAGCGCTTGCGCACATGGTCGAACAGGCCCGTGTAAGTGGCCAGGTTGGAGCGCGGGGTGCGGCCGATGGGCTTCTGGTCCACGCGCACCAGCCGGCGGATGCGTTCCATGCCGCCGGCGATGTGGCCACCGGTGCGGCCCGCGAGGCTGGGCTCGGCATCGGGCTCGTCGTCCGGCGGCGGCGCCTCGTGGCCCAGGTGCGCGGCCACGAGTTCGACCAGCGCCTGGCTCACCAGGCTGGATTTGCCCGAGCCCGAGACGCCGGTCACCGCCGTCATCACGCCGAGCGGAAACGCTACCGCGAGGCCCTGCAGGTTGTTGCGCGTGACGCCTTCCAGCGCGAGCCATGCGGCCGGTTCCCGCACGGGCCGCGACGACGCCGTGTGGGTCGCGAACAGGTACCGCGCGGTGTGCGACGCCTTCACATGGCGCAGCCCCTCGGGCGGGCCGCTGTAGAGCACGACGCCGCCCTTCTCGCCCGCATCGGGCCCCACGTCCACCAGCCAGTCGGCGCGCCGCATGAGGTCGAGGTCGTGCTCCACCACGAAGAGCGAATTGCCCGAGCGCTTGAGCGTGTCGAGCGCCACGACCAGCGCCTCGCCATCCGCGGGATGCAACCCGGCCGAGGGCTCGTCGAGCACATAGACGACGCCGAAGAGATTCGAGCGGATCTGCGTCGCCAGGCGCAGGCGCTGCAGTTCGCCGGGCGAGAGCGTCGGCGTGCTGCGGTCGAGCGAGAGGTAGCCCAGGCCCAGGTCGTTCAGCACCGTGACGCGCTCCAGCAGGTCGTGCGCGATGCGTTGCGCGGCGATGCGCTTTTCCGCCGATTGATTGGGCGTGCGGCGCACGTCGGGCGCCGCGGCATGCGCACCGCCTTTTTCGCGCAGGGCGCTCCGAGTGCCGGCGCCGCCCGACGCCGCCGGCGCCTCGCCCGCCGCCACCGGCCGCAGCACCTGCGCGAACTGCGTGAGCGGCATGCGCGCGATCTCGCCGATGTCATGCCCCGCGAAGCGCACCGACAAGGCCTCGGGCTTGAGCCGCTTGCCCTTGCAGGCCGGGCAGTCGCCGCCCACCATGAAGCGCGCGACGCGGTTCTTCATGAGCGCGCTCTGCGTGGTCGCGAAGGTGTGCAGCACGTACTTGCGCGCGCCCATGAAGGTGCCCTGGTAGCTCGGCTCCATCTTGCTGCGCACGGCCGCGCGCGTCTCGGCCGGCGTGAAGCCGGCGTACACGGGCACGGTGGGCTGCTCCTCGGTGAAGAGGATCCAGTCGCGCGTCTTCTTCGGCAAGTCGCGCCAGGGCTTGTCGACGTCGATGCCCATGGTGACGAGGATGTCGCGCAGGTTCTGGCCGTGCCAGGCGGGCGGCCACGAGGCGATGGCGCGCTCGCGGATGCTCAGGGTGTCGTCGGGCACCATCGAGCGCTCGGTCACCTCGAAGATGCGGCCCAGGCCATGGCACGTCGGGCATGCGCCTTGCGGCGTGTTGGGCGAGAAGTCTTCCGCATAGAGCATCGGCTGGCGCGGCGGATAGTCGCCGGCGCGCGAATAGAGCATGCGCAGCAGGCTCGACAGCGTGGTGACGCTGCCCACCGAGGAGCGCGTGCTCGGCGTGCCGCGCTGCTGCTGCAGGGCGACCGCGGGCGGCAACCCGTCGATGGCGTCGACCGCGGGCACGCCCACCTGGTCGATGAGCCGCCGCGCATACGGCGCGACCGATTCGAAATAGCGCCGCTGCGCCTCGGCGTAGAGCGTGCCGAAGGCCAGCGACGACTTGCCCGAGCCGGAGATGCCGCTGAACACCACGAGCGCGTCGCGCGGGATGTCGACATCGACGTTGCGCAGGTTGTGTTCGCGTGCGCCGCGGACGCGCACGAAATGATCGGTGCCGCGGGCGGATTTGCTCGCCATGTTTTTCTGCCTTTTTCTACAGACATCGGAAGCCTGCAGCGTACGACGGGTCCGCGCTGTGAGAACCGGACCACGCCGGGCGTCGGACTTCCGCGCGCCGCATCTCATACGATCCATGCCATGACGACGATGCCCGACACCGATTCGCTCGCGCTGATCGACGCCTGCACGCAGGCCTCGCTCGCGCTCCTGGAAAGCAACCTCACCCCGCACGGCATCCTGGCCGCCAGCCGCACGGAGGCCGCCGTGGCGCGGCGCTACACGCGCATCTTCGGGCGCGATGCCGCGATCTGCGTGATGGCCATGTGCGGCAGCGGCGTGCCGGCGCTGGAGCAAGGCGCGGTCGCGAGCCTCGATGCGCTCGCGGCGCAGCAGGCGGCCAACGGCCAGATTCCCAAGTACGTGGACCCCGAGGGCCAGGACGCGGACTTCTGGTACCTGGGCTGCATCGACGCCACGCTGTGGTGGCTGATCGCGGTGGACCATGTGCGCCGCCACGGCACCGTCGGTGCATCTCACTGGCAAGACGGCGTGGCCCGTGCGATCGGCTGGCTGCTCGCGCAGGAGCACCAGCACTTCCGGCTCCTGCAGCAGAACGAGGCGAGCGACTGGGCCGACATCATGCCGCGCTCGGGCTACGTGCTGTACAGCAACGCGCTCTGGTACGACGTCAAGCGCCGCTTCGCGCTCGACCATGCCGAGGAAACGCAGCACCACTTCAACCACATGTTCAATCCGTTCCAGCGCGACCTGCCCGAATACCACCGGGCGCGGCTGCTGCGGCACTACGCGCGGCGCGGGCGGCGCGACCCGGCGCTGTACCTGAGCTTCGTCAACTTCGCATTCGTCGGCAACGAGGGCGACGTGTTCGGCAACGCGCTGGCGATACAGGCCGGCCTGGCCGAACCCGAGATGGCCGGCCGCATCGTGGACACCATCGCGAACTCACGTGCCGCCGATCCGTTCCCGGTGCGGGTCGTGCTGCATCCGTTGTCGCGCCAGCACGAGCTGTGGCGGCCCTACATGGGGCGCCACCAGCAGAATGACGTGCACCAGTACCACAACGGCGGCATCTGGCCGTTCGTGGGCGGCTTCTGGGTGATGGCGCTGGCCAACGTCGGACGGCACGATCTCGCCCGAGCCGAACTCGCACGGCTCGCGCACGTCAATTCGCTCGACGACTGGCGCTTCACCGAGTGGTTCCACGGCAAGACGCTGGTGCCGATGGGCATGGCCGGGCAGAGCTGGAACGCGTCGACCTTTTTGCTCGCCCGCCGCGCGCTGGAGGGCCGCGCGGACGCGTGGTGAGGCCTCAGCCTTTCGCTGTTTCCATCTCGCGCGCCAGCACGCGCCCGGGCCGCGCGCCGGTCGGCCCGCCCTGCCACACGACCGCGCCATTGACGATCACCGCCTCGATGCCGCGCGCCGGCGCCATCGGCGATTCGTAGGTGGCGGCTTCGTCCACCGTGTCGGCATCGAAGAGGGCGAGGTCGGCGTAGGCGCCCTCTTTCAGCACGCCGCGGTCCTTGAGGCCGAAGTTCTTCGCGGTGAGGCCCGTCATCTTGTAGATCGCCGTCTCCAGAGGAAAGAGCCCGAGCAGCCGCCCGTAGTGGCCCAGCACGCGCGGAAAGCTGCCCCACAGGCGCGGATGCGGCGACGCATCGTGCGGCAGGCCGTCGGAGCCGATCATGGTCTGGTCGAACTTCAGGATGCGCTGCACATCGGCTTCGTCCAGTCGGAAGTAGATGCCGCCCGCGGGGCTCAACTGGCGGATCGCCTCGTCCTGATCCACGCCCAGCTTCCTGGCGATCACGTCGAGGTCTTGCCCCGCGTATTCGGGCATGGGCTTGGACCAACTCACGATCACGCGCGAGGAGCTCGCGGCGCGGTCGGACGAGAGGATGGTCGAGCCGGCGGTGTAGGGGTAGCAGTCCAGGCAAATGGGCTGCGTGGCCATGTTCTTCTCGATGAAGGAGAGCGCCTCCTGCGAGCGGCCATGGTTCTCGGGGCCGACCACCTTCATGTGCGAGATGACGACCTGCACGCCCACCTCGCGGCCGACGCGGAAGGTTTCCTCGAGCGAGTCGATCACGCGGTCGGCCTCGTTGCGCATGTGGGTGCAGTAGACGCCGTTGAAGTCCTTCAGCGGACGGCAGGTCTCGATGACTTCCTCGGTCGGCGCGGCGACCGCGGGCTCGTAGTAGAGGCCCGTGGAAACTCCGATGGCGCCGGCCTCCAGCGCCTCCTGCACCAGCGCGCGCATGCGCACGATCTGTTCGTCGGTGGCCGGCAGCGCGAGGTCGTCCAGCGTCGCGACGCGCAAGGTGGTGTGCCCCACGAGCAGCGCGCAGTTGGTGGCCGCGGGCTTGGCGCGCAGCTCGGCGATGTACGAGGCGAAGGTGGGAAAGGAGAACCAGCCGCCCTCCTCGTCCAGCAGGTTCAGGGGCGGCGTGACCGGCTGCGTGATGCCGCCCGGCATCGGCGCGAGCGAAATGCCGCAGTTGCCCGCGATCACCGTGGTGATGCCCTGGCTCACCTTGGGCGCCATGTCGGGATTCGACAGCATGAGGCGGTCGTCGTGCGTGTGCGCATCGATGAAGCCGGGCGCGGCGATGCGCCCCGCCCGGTCGATTTCCACTTCGCCGTGCGCGGCGGAGAGATCGCCGATGCGGGCGATGCGGTCGCCGCGGATGCCGATGTCGCCCGCATAGCGGGGCGCGCCGGTGCCGTCGACGATGCTGGCGTTGCGGATGAGAAGGTCGAATTTTTCTTGCATCGGGTACCTTGAATGCCTCGGATTGAAGAGAGAGTTAAAGCAGCGCGCCGCGCGCGGCGATCGGCCACAGGGCCTCCACCCGCCCGCCGCGCACGCAGACCAGTTCGTCGTAGAGATTGACGGTCGGATCGCAATGGCCGGGCACCAGCATCAACGGGTCGCCCAGGGACAGCGCCGCGGCATCGGGCGTGGCCAGCACGCCGTGCTCGTCGGCGGCCTTCAGGTAGCGCAGCTCGGGGCGCTGCCAGACGGTGGGCATGCCTGAATCGACGCTGGAGGCCTTCAGGCCAGCGTCCACCACGGCGCGCTCGGGCGTAGTGCGGCTCAACACGGTGGTGCGCACGAACAGCGCGTGCTCGAACGCGATGTCGCCCTCGCCGCGCCGGTTGTCGCCGTAGTCGCGGTCCATGAAGACGTAGGAGCCGGCCTGGATCTCGTTGAACACGCCCGAATCGCGCTCGTGGGGGAAGCTGCCGGTGCCCGCGCCGGTGACGCGCTCGACCGCGATGCCGCAGGCCTCGATGGCGGCGCGGGTGGTGCGCGCGGCTTCCACGGCGCCGGCGATGGCGGCGGCGCGCTCCTCGGGGGCGCGCAGGTGCTGGGCCGGCCCGTGGTAGCAGTGCAGGCCCATGAAGCGCAACTGCGGCGCGCCGTCCGCGACCTGCAGCGCGAGCCGCACGGCCTCTTCGCCGGGCGCGACGCCGCAGCGGTTGGCGCCGACGTTGACTTCGACGTACACGTCCAACGTGACGCCCTCGGCTTGAGCGATGGCACTCAGCGCTTCGACCTGCTGCGGGTGATCCACCAGCACGCCCATGCGCGCCTTGCGGGCCAGCGCGGCCAGGTGCCGCAGCTTGGTCTCGCCCATCACCTGGTTGGTGACCAGCACGTCGGCGATGCCGGCTTCCACGAACACCGCGGCTTCGCTGACCTTCTGGCAGCAGATGCCGGCCGCGCCCAGCGCGATCTGGCGCAGGGCGATCTCGGGCGTCTTGTGGCACTTGGCATGGGCGCGCAGGCGCACGCCGCTGCCGCGCAACGCCTCGGCCATGCGCGCGAGGTTGCGCTCGAACGCATCGAGGTCGAGCACGAGCGCGGGGGTATCGATGGCGCCGACGGGGTCGCCGGGCCTTGCGGCTTTCCAGGGGGTCATGGGGAGCGTGCTCTCAATCGGTTCAATCGGTTCAATCGATCTTGGCGCCCGAGTCCTTGATGATCCTTGCCCACTTGACCGTCTCGCGCCGCGAGAGCTCCAGGAACTGGTCTGCCGTCGCGAAATCGGTCTCCGCGCCCAGCAGCCGGAAGCGCTCGCGCAGGCCGGGGTTAGCCAGCGCGGTGCGGATCTCGGCATTGAGCTTGGCCACCACCTCCTTGGGCATGCGCGCCGGGCCGATGATGCCGCCCCAGGCCTCCACCTCGAAGCCGGGCACGCCGGCCTCGGCGATGGTCGGAACGTCCGGGTACGTGGACGAACGCTGGCGCGACGAGATGCCCAGCGCCCTCACCTTGCCCGACTGCGCGAGCGGGCCCGAGACGGGCGTGTTGACCATCATCAACTGCACGCCGCCGCCGATGAGGTCGGTCACCGCGGCCGTCGCGGCCTTGTAGGGCACGTGCAGCATGTTGGTGCCCGTCATTGACTTGAAGAGCTCCACGCCCAGGTGCGCGGTGGTGCCGTTGCCGTCGGACGCGAAGGCGAGCTTGCCGGGGTTCTTCTTCGCGTAGGCGATGAGCTCGGTGACGCTCTTCACCGGCAGTTCGTTGTTGACGATCATGAGGTTCGACAGGCGCAGCGTGTTGGCGACCAGCGTCAGGTCTTTCTCGACGTCGTAGGGCACGTTGGGCAAGAGCGACCGGTTGGTGGCCAGCGAGACGATGTTGCCGTAGGCCAGCGTGTAGCCATCGGGCGCGGCATGCACCAGGTCCATGGTGCCGATCGTGTAGGAGCCGCCGGGCTTGTTGTCGATCACGATGGGCACGCCCATCTGCTGCGAGAGCTGCGCGCCGAGCGCGCGCATCAGCGAATCGGGCGCGCCGCCGGGCGCCGAAGGCACGATCAGGCGGATCGCCTTGTCGGGATAGGCCGCGGCGGCCGGCAGCGAGACCACCGCCATCGCGGCGACGAAGAGAGCACACAGCAAGGCACGTGGACGCATGGCAGAGAACTCCGGCAGTAAGGAATCGGTGCGCCGATGATCGGTTCGCGGGTCGCGTTGGACAACCCACGTTTTCTGGGTTTAGCATGCGCTTTCCTCATGCACGGTGGCGGTGCTCTCAGGGTTACCACCAGAGGGCGCATGCACCAGACTTGTTCTTTTCTCATGAACCAGCACGTTCGCGCCCCTTCGACGATGTCCTTGATGTGCCTGGAGGCAAGCGCGCGGCTGCGCTCCTTCACGGCGGCCGCGCAGGAGCTGCGCCTCACGCAGGGCGCGGTGAGCCGCCAGGTGCAGACGCTGGAAGACCGGCTCGGCGTGAAGCTCTTCACGCGGCGGCGCGAGGCGCTGGCGTTGACGGACGCGGGCCGCTATTACCTGGGCGAAGTGGCACCGCTGCTGCAGCGGCTGGAGCGCGCCACGGCCAACGTGATGGCGCTCAAGGGGCGCGGCGGCGAACTGTCGCTGTCGTGCGGCGCCTCGGTCGGCAGCTACTGGCTGATTCCGCGGCTACCGGAGTTCACGCGCGACCACGGCGAGATCACGCTGAACCTGGGCACGCGCGTGGGGCCGGTGGATTTCAGCGCGACGCCGGCCGATGCATCGCTCGAATTCGGCGACGGCAAGCGGCCGGGCCTGCACAGCGAATTCGTGCTGCCGCTGGACCTCTCGCCCTACGCCGCGCCCGCGTGGATCGCCGCGCATGGCAAGACGGTCGATGCGAGCACGCCGCGCTCGGCGCTGATCCACCACCAGACGCTGCCCGGCGCGTGGGACGAGTGGTTCGCGCGCGAAGGCATCGCGGCCGAAGCGGGCCGCGAGGGACCGCGCTACGACATCATGTCGATGGCACTCAACGCCTCGCTCGCGGGCATGGGCGTGGCGCTGCTGCCGCCGTACATGAGCGACGAGTCGGTGGCCTCGGGGCGGCTCAGGCGGCTGTCGCGGCGCAAGTGGCGCTATGCCAAGGGCTACTACCTCGTGTACCCGGAGGAGTCGGCGCAGATGCAGTCGCTGCAGGTGTTCAGGCAATGGCTGCTGGCGCAGGCGAACGACGCCTGACCGCCGCGCCCTAGAGCATCTGCACCGTCACCTGCGACATGCCCCGCAGGTGGCGCGGGCCCAGGCGCGCATCGTTGGCGGAGATCAGGCACAGCGTGCCCAGGTGCGGCTCGAGCGGCCCCGCGTTCTTCTCGTACAGCACCAGCACCTTCTCGCCGATCGTGCTGTTGTAGAGCTCGTTCCAGCTGAAGACGGCTTCGTAGCCGTCGTCTCCGCGCACGCGGACGATGCAGCGCTTGAGTTCGGGGCGCGGCCGCTCCGACAGGCCGCACTGGTCGAGCACATCGATGAGCCGGGCTCCGGCGTAGCTGTCCACCTGCGCGACCGCGCGGCCCGAGAAGCACAGGACCTGCGTGGGGCCCAGCGCGTGTCGGCCCAGCTGCACGAGGTCGTCGATGGTGAAGACGCGGGGCCTGGGAACGGCGCCCAGGATCTTCAGCGGCTCGGTGTCTGCAACGATGGGAATGCTTGCAATGGCTTGGGCGTTCATGGTCGCTCCCGGTCTTGAACAAATGCGACGGCGATCGCGACATCCATCTGCCGCGGCGGTTTCTCGAAGGGC
The DNA here is from genome assembly GCF_979257995.1 of Variovorax sp. AC194. Lineage (NCBI taxonomy): Bacteria > Pseudomonadati > Pseudomonadota > Betaproteobacteria > Burkholderiales > Comamonadaceae > Variovorax > Variovorax sp. AC194. Next base: position 3,807,000 of record NZ_OZ409823.1, read on the forward strand.
GCGCCGGCGAGCGCGGCGCGCATCGCGCTCTCGTCGAGCACAGGGTATCCGCTGCTCTTCTGCACCGCGAGCGAGCCGGACAGGATGCTGCCGCTCTCGGTGAGGGTGAAGCGGATCGTCGGCGCGCCGACATAGCCCGCCTCGCGCGCCTCGGCCGGATAGACCAGCTTGCCCTGGATCGCCTTTTTCAGGCTCGCTAGGTATTTGCGCAAGGCATCGGCATCGGTATTGCGTGCGCGCACGGTTTGCTGCGTGCGTTCTTCCTCGGCGCCGGTGGCTGGGGGTGGCGCGACAGCCGCCTGCGCGGGTGGATCGGGTGGGCTCGGGACGGACGCCTCGGCCGGTGGCGCCACCTGCACCGGGCTGGGCGCGGCCTGACGTGCCACGACGGGCCGCTCGCGCGCCTCTTTCCTTGCAGCAGGCCTTGGCGGCGGCGCCGCGGGCTGCGCTCGCGGTGGCTCGGCCACGGCGGTTTTTTCCGGCGGCGAAGGCTGCCCGGCGAGCTGCTGTTCGCTCTGTCGGTTGCTCACCAGCCCCAGCAGATCGACCCGCAGCTGCTCGTGCCGCGGAGGTTTCGCCGCGACCCGGTCGCCCATCAGCCACGGCAGCACGATCACCGCATGCAGCAGCACCGAAATGCCGAGGCCGACCGCGAACACAAGACGCAATCGCCGCTCAGGCAAGGCGCCGATGGCCGTCACTTCGTGCCCACCTCGGTCTGCACGGCCACCCGGGCGAAGCCCAGTTGCTTCAACACATCGGCCACGTCGATGAAGCGCTGCAACTGCACCGTCCGGTCGGCGCGCAGCAGGAAGGCGGTCTGCCTGTCCACGGCGGCGAGCCTTGTCTTCAGCGCGTCGGCGTTCACGGTCTCGCCGCTGAAGTGAATGGCGCCCGCCGCATCGATGACGATGGTCTGCGTTTGCGAGGTGTCGGACGGGCTTGCGCTGGCCTGCGGCAGGTTCACCGGAATGCGCCCGCTCGCGATGAAGCTCGAGGTCGTCAGCACGATGGTGAGCAGCACCAGCATGATGTCCACGAACGGGAGCATGTTCATGCTGTCAATCGGCTTTTCGGTCACGCGCGATCTCCCATTCGAGGATCAACACCTGCACCTTGCGCAGCAGCGTGTTGTAGAGCACCACCGAAACCAGCGCCACCGCCAGCCCCACCGCAGTGGCCTTGAGCGCGAGCGCCAGGCCCACCATGATCTTGCCGGTGTCGATGGAGGCGTCCTGCCCCATGTTGTAGAAGGTCAGCATGATGCCGAACACCGTGCCCAGGAGGCCCAGGTACGGCGCGTTGCTCGCCACCGAGGCGATGACGAAGAGCTTGCGCGTGAGGGCGAGCTCCAGCGACTTGATGTCGCGGATGGCGTGCGTGTCGATGCGGCCGTAGAGCCAGGCGCGCTCGATGCCGATGGCCACGACCACCACGCTCAGCACCACCAGGAGGCCGATGACGCCGTAGTCGATGGCGCCGGCGAGCCAGTTCGTGTTCATTGGTTTTTTTCCTTCTCGATCTTCTTCAGAAAACGACGCCGGCCTGCACCAGCACGCGGGTGCGGCCGTCGCGCGCGACTTCGTCCGGCCGCGACCCGACAGCGCGCGCGACCTGCACCCGCCCGAACAGCGCGCCGTAGCGCGCCTGGTAGCCCACGCCCACGTCCGACAGGCGCGCGCCATTGCGCGCGGCGGTGTAGGCGGCGTTCTGCAGCCACGCGCGGCCGAGGTCTGCGAACACGCCCACCGAATGCGTGAGCCCTTCGGGCGCGGGCAATGCATAGCGCAACTCCGCGTTGAGCAGGTAGCCGTTGTCGCCGCTCACCCACTCGCGGTACGCCTTCACGCCGTTGGGGCCCGAGATGCTCATCTGCTCGCTGCCGTCGAGGTTCTTGTTGCGTAGCGCCTTTTGCATGCTCAGCGCGGCGCTGGCGGTCCAGCCCTTGGCGACTTCCATGTTCGCGGCGAGCCGCATGTTGAGATGGGCGAAGGTGCCCGCGGTGTCGGCGCCGGCCTTGTTGGCGGCCTGCTGCACGGGGTCGGCGATGTCCAGATGACCGTAGCTGAGCCCGGCACTGACGCTCGTGTAGCCCGGCCGGCCCAGCAGGTCGCCCCAGCGTTCGTGCTGCACGCCGAAGGTGGCGACCTTGGCGGTCTTGTTGTCGACGTTCTCGGCCACGCCGATCTCGTCGCGCAAGCGCCGGTTCGCGAGATTCAGGCTCAGCGACAGGTTCTGCTCACGGGTGCGCAGCAACGGATAGCTGAAGGTGGCCTCCGCGGTGCGCGCCCTGCCCTTGGCCTCCAGGTCGCTGTAGTCGCCGCCCAGGTGGTAGGTCGTGCGCCCGGCGGCCAGCTCCAGGCGCAGGCCGCTGGCGGTCAATGGAAAGCTGTAGGCCAGCCTGCCGTTGTCCAGGCCGCCGCCTTCGGTGCCCATGAGGTTGAGGCTCAGCTTGTCGGCGATGCCGAAGGGCGAGTTGATGTCCAGCCCCGCGCTCAACCGGTTCTTGCCGGTGTAGCGCGAGCCCTGGTTGTCGCCCAGCACATAGCCGGTGAAGTGCTTGCTCTCGCCCACGTCGACATCGAAGTCCGATGTGCCCGGTGCGTCGCCCGGTGAGATGGTCAGGCGCGGCAATGCGGCGCCGGGCATGTCGCCGACGAGCAGCATCGCGCGCTCCAGGTCCGCGCGGGAGACGGCCTGCCCTGCTTGCAGCGGCGCGAATACATCGCCCAGCGTGCCGTCGCGCACCAGCGAGCGGTTCTTGAGCGTGAGCTTGCCGTAGATGCCCACGAGGACACGGATCACCAGCGTGCCCGCGCTCGCGTCCTGCCGCGGCACATAGGCCCGCGCCACGAGGTAGCCGCGGCTGCGGTACAGCGCCGTGATCTTGCCGGCGGCCTGCTCGATCTCGGCCATCGACAGCGCGCGGCCGCGGTACGGCGCGAGCGCGGCCTGCAGCTCCTCGGACGGAATGGCGTCGGCGCCTTCGACCCTGAATTCGCGGACCGCGAGCGTTTCGCCGGCGGGCAGGTTCATCGGCCGCTCGGGCTCTTCGACGATCACCGGCGCGGGCGGCTGGCTCGGGGCCGGCGGACGCGGGGGCTGCGCCTCTCTGAGCGCATCACCGATGCCGTAGCTGGGCACCGGCTGGACCTGGGCATGGCTCGCGGCGGCGAATGTGCAGAGCACGGAGAAAGCGGCAAGCGCTGGATGCACTCGGCGTGAAGACGAGGCGGGACGGACTGGGTTCATGTCGCAACGGGAACGAAGAGAGAGGGCCAGAGGAAGAGGAGTGAGAGGCGGAATCGGCGAAGGCGCCCCGCAAGGGGGCGAGCGACCTCACCGCGGCGTCGATGGCTGCGCGGCGGGCGCCTTGCTGTCTTCGTCCTCCAGCTCGAAGACCTTGCCGTCGATCTCGATGCGCTGGATGTTGGCGGAGAAGTTGCGCTTGTCGGCGAAGACGATGTTCTCTGCCAGCAAGGCGGCCCGTTGCGTGAGGCCCGCGGTCATCTGGGCGGCGGGGCGTTCGGGTTGGCGCTGGGCGTCCGCGGTGGCGGCTGCTGCGAGGCGGGTGCCGGCATCGGCGCGAGCCTGCAACGCTGCGGCCTGGGCGGCGGCTTGCGCTGCGGCGATGGCGGCGGCCTGCGCATCGGCTGAAGCCTGCGCCGCGGCCTGGGCCGACGCCTGTGCGGCCGCGGTTGCCGCCGCCTCTGCCGCAGCCTGGGCAGCCGCCGCGCGGGCGGCCGCTTCCGCTGCGGCCCGGGCCGCGGCTTCGGCTGCCGCTTCGGCCGCTGCGTCGCGGTAAGTGCTGTTGGTGATGCTGCCCGTGCCCGTGTGGCTGCCGACCAGCTCCGCGGTGCCGCTGCCGCCGGTGACCGTTCCGGTCGCATGCGAGTTGTCGATGTCGCCGCCCTGCATGCGGCCCACCAGACCGCCGGTGAAGTCGAAGTCCGTGCCGCCCGTCACGTTGCCGCTGGCGCGCGAGTTGGAGATCGTGCCGCCGTCCATCTGGCCGACGAGGCCGCCGGCCGCGTAGGAGCCGGTCACGTTACCGCTGGCGTAGGAGTCGGTGATGGTGCCCTGGTTGCCGCCCACCAGACCGCCCGCGGTTTCGCCCGAGGCATTGCCGGAGGCATGAGAGCCGGAGATGGTGCCGCTGTTCGAGCCGACCAGGCCGCCCACGCCGCTGCCGACTCCGCCCCTCACGTCACCGGTCGCGTAGGAGTCGGTGATGCTTGCGCCGTTGCCGCCGCTGTTCCCGACCAGGCCGCCGGCAATTCCGCTGGAAGTCGTCACCGCGCCGGTCGCATGCGAGCCCGAGATGCTGCCCCCGCTGTTGAAGCCCACCAGCCCACCATAGCTCTCGGCGCCAGCCAGGACGACCGGCCCGCCGGTCACGTTGCCGGTGGCGTAGGAGTCGACGATGCGGCCGCTCATGTTGCTGCCCACCAGACCACCCACGTTGCCCTGTCCGCCCGTGACGTTGCCCGTGGCGTAGCTGTTGGTCACAACGGCGTCGGGGCCGTTGTTGAGGCCGGTCAAGCCGCCGACGGAACTCGAGTTGTCCGATACCGACACGTTGCCCGTGGCATGGGAGTCGGCGATGGTGCCGTTGATGTTGCCGCCGACCAGCCCGCCGATGTTTCCGTTCTGCATGCCGGAGTTGGGGTCGCTGAAAACCGACACGTCGCCGCTGGCACTGGAGCGAAGAATCTTGTAGGTGCCGCCCTGGTTCCGGCCTACCAGCCCGCCGATGTAGCTGAAGGAACCGAAGGCGCCCGTGTAGCGGGAGGACCCCGTCACCGTGGCGCTGGAATAGGAGTCCGAGATGATGCCGTTGCCGCTGATGGGCTCGAACGTGACCGGGTCGAAGGTGCTTCCGTTGTAGCCCACCATCCCGCCCACGTTGACGACGCCCTGCACCGTCCCCGTCACGAAGGCTTGGCTGATGCTGCCGCCGAAGTTCTCCCCGACCAGCCCGCCGACCCGGCCGTAGCCGCTGACGTCGACGCCGACCAGGCCGATGTCGCGGATCGCGCTACCGACCTGAGCCGTGCCGATCAGGCCGACGGGTGTCTGCATGAAGTCGTTGTGCACGGGCTCCAGGATCGTCAGGTTGCTGATCGTGTGACCCAGCCCCGCGAGAGTGCCCGATAGTTTGGACACCACCGTGTTGCTGTACGTCTTGCCCGATGCATCGAGATTGCCCGCGAGCGCATAGCGCCCCGCCGCGACACCGCCCGTGTCGTCGATCGCCTCCAGATCGCTCATGCTGTGGATCAGCGTGTAGGCCTGCCCGTTCATCGCCAGGCTCGCATTGGCGCCGCTCAGCGTGACCGATGCGCCCTGCGTCGTGTCGATGCGGTAGTCCCCTCCGAAGTTCAGGTTCAACCCCGCGCGCATGCCGGTGGCCGTGATCGGCGCGTTGATGCGCACATCGTTGGCCGCGGTCAACGTGAGCGCAGTGTCGGCCGACCAGTTCACGGCCTGGTTGACGTCGATGTGGCCGCCGGCGCCACTTGCACCCGTCGATGCGATCGCCACGTTGGTGTTGCCCAGCTGCGCGCCGAGCTGGGCGCCGCTGATGTTCGCGCCCGCGCCGACGGTGAAGCCGTCGGAGGCCAGCGTCCACATGCCGGTGTTGCCGTTCGCGGACCTGGTGGTGATGGTGGCGTCGTCCGCCACCCTGACGCTGCGGCCCGCGGTCGCGATGGTTCCGCCGTCGCCGCTCACGGGTGCCGAGGCATCCAGCGTTCCGCCCACGTTGGCCGTGCCGCCGTCCGCGCGCAGCGTGATGCTGCCCTTCAGATCGTCCACCGTGCGCGCCTGCACGATGCCGGTGTTGTTCACCTGGCTGCCCAGCAGCAGGTTGGCCGCGTTCGCGGTGAGGATCACCGTGCCGCCGTCGGCCTGGATCGCGCCCTTGTTCTCGACCAGCGCGGCCCACGTGCCTTCGTCGATGCTGACGTTCACCAGCGAATCGCCATTGAAGTTCAGGCTGATCCTGTTGCCGCTGCCCAGCGCCACCGTGCCCTTGGTCGCGACGATCACGCCCTGGTTCGACACCGATGGGCCGAGCAGCGCGACATACCCGCCGCTCGCCGAGGTCAGCGTGCCCATGTTGATGACCGATCCGCTACCGCCATTGCCGCTGAACGCATAGCGTCCGGCGTTGAAGTCCGCATCGCTGATGTCCAGCGTGCTGGCCACGAGGCCGGCGGTGTTCACGCTGCTGCCGCGGTTGAAAAGCACGCCGTTCGAGTTGATGAGAAAGACCTTGCCGTTGGCGTTCAACACGCCGTCGATCACGCTGCGCTCGTTGCCGACGACGCGGTTGAGCGTGATCGCCGAGGCATTGGGCTGGATGAAGTTGACGGTCTCTCCGGCGCCGATGCCGAAGCCCTGCCAGTTGATGGTCGCGCGCTGCGTGCTCTGGTCGACGCGGGTCACGCTGCCCGCCTGGCCGATGGCGGCAGCGCCGCTGGTGACCACGCCGCCCTGCGGCGCGGCCATTCCCATCGATGAATGAAGCAACACATAAATGGCTGCGCATACTTTTGAATTCAATCGCGGGCAGCGGCTTCTGGATTTATTCGTGACCTGCTTCATTCGTTCACCTGTCTCGTTATATTTCTGAGAGTATAGCGACCGTGATTTTTTACGTGCTGTCCGGATGCGTTTTTGAATAGCAATACCCTGCAATTCAATGCCGATGCATTACCCGCATGCTATGCAATCTATATACAAACCGATATAGCGCGAAAGACTCACACCCGTCATTCATCCAATTCATCGAGGAGATACCGTGAGAAAGTTTTCGATCAAGAAAATCGCGCTGGGCGTTTCTGCATCCGCGCTGATGCTGGGCTCGTCCGCGACGTGGGCGCAGTCCATCAACGTGGCCGTGGCCGCGAATTTCCAGGGGGCAATGGTCCAGCTGGTCAATGCCTTCGGCGCTTCCGGCCTGCCGTTCTCGGGCAGCAGCTTCACCGTGACCTACGGCGCGACGGGCGATTTCCAGACCGCCATCGGCACCGCGCTCTCGGCACCCGGCGGCACCACGCCGTATGACCTGTTCTTTGCGGCGGACGACACCACGCCGGCCGCCCTGCGCGCGGCTTATTCCGGCGTGGTACAGGTGCCGTTCCGCTATGCCGAAGGTAAATTGATCCTGTGGTCCAAATACGGCCCGAACGTGAGCACGAGCGGCTCGAGCGGCTTCACCAATCCGGCGAGCTATGCCTATGCGAACGGCCAGGTGGCGATCGCGAACCCGACCACCGCGCCGTACGGCACGGCGGCGCAGCAGGTGCTCGGCCGCGTCAACAGCATCACTTATCCGGGCGGTGCCTACGACGCCAAGTTCGCGCAATACACGACCATCGGGACCACTTACACGGCGGTGAATGCGAGCACCGGTGCGACCAGCTATCCCAACGTCGGGTTCGTCGCCAAGTCGCAGGTGTGCAACGGCTCGGGCGCCGTGCGCTCGCTCACGGGCACGTACTTCGAATACACGCCCGCCACGGTGAACGGCAACCCGCCGCATGACCGCCTGCTGCAGGACGCCGCGGCGATCCGCGGCCGGCCCGGCTCGACCAATGCGGCGGTCGATGCCTTCATCGCCTACGTGGGCAGCACGGCCGGCCGCACGATCATCCAGAACAACTGCTACATCCTCTAAAGACCAGAGGCGAAAGCAGCGTCATGAGCCACACCTGTCGAGCCATCCGGTCAAACGAATTGGCAAAGACAGTGTGTGTGCTTCACGGCGACAGCGCCGGCTGGCCGGCCGCGCCGGATGTGCAGATCAGTCGGTGCCGACCATCACGCTCGAGGCCTTGATCACCGCGTAGGCCGCACCGCCTTCGGTGAGGTTGAGCGATTGTGCGGAGCTGCTGGTGATGGTGGAGACGACCTGCACGCCGGGTGCGATTTCCAGCGTGACCTCGGTCGTCACCGGACCGCGGACGATGGAGACGACCTTGCCGGACAGGACATTGCGGGCGCTGATTTTCATGGGGGCTCCTTGGGATTGAAGGCGCGAGTCTATCGAGCGCGCTCATCCGTGGCGGGGGCAGATCGGGCTGCTGGAGGCACCGGCCTCGCCCGCGTCTTCGACCGGCGGACCCGAGAACGCCGCGGCGAACGACGCGATGCCGGCGCTGCGCAGCGGCAGATAGCGCACCTGCTGGCGCGTGCACAGGCGCTTGAGGTTGTCGACCGATTCGTGGTCGATGCAGTCGACCGGAAAAACCACCACCTCCGCCCACGAGACCGCGGCCGCCAGGAGGCCGCTGCGATCTTCGAGTGCGCCGCCATGCCGGCGGAGTTCGCCGCCGTGCCGCTGCACCAGGTCGCGGATCGCCGGCGCGGAACTGGGCCGGCCGCCGACGTAGAGAATGCGCCGGCCCTGCAGTTGCTGGTCGAGGCAGGCGTTGGACGCGCCCTCGCCCGCATGCATCTTCAGCTGCGTCTCGGCCGCGCCGAGCTCGCGGCCGAGCGCCACCGCGTGTGCGCGCAGGTGCTCGAGCTCCTCGGTGAGCCGCGCCACTTCGGTGGCCGCAAAGGCCGAGGCCTGTTCGGCGCGCTCGCGCCGTTCGGTTTGCACCGCGATCAGGACCGCGGCTTTCTCGGATTCTTCGAGGCGAGCCTTCGTCGGGACCGTGGCGGTCGGCGCCGCGTTCGCCCTCGAAGCCTCGATCAGTTCCAGTTTCAAGTGCGCGATGCGCCTGTCGCGCTCCTCGATCAGCTCCTGCGAGCGCAACTGATGCCGGTCCAGCCGGTCGCGCAACTCGACGTTGTCATGCTCCAGCGCGGCGAGACGGCGGATGTCGGCGCGGTTGGCGGCGCCCACCAGGTGCGACAGCATGTGGATGTCGCCGAAGGCCCGGTTGCGCAGCTCGGGCGTGCCCTTGCGGTGCATGAGCACGGCCCAGTAAGAGCCCGGAATCTCGCCCTGGTGCAGCGCTTCTTCCCAGTACGCAGTGAGCGCCTGAGCGTCGTGCAGGCTCGACAGGCGCTGGATGGTGGCGGCATGCCGATGGTCCAGCGCCTTTTGCAACGCTTTGGAGACGATGGCGTTCTGCGTGGCCAGCCGCACCGCTTCGTGATGGATGTGCAGGTCGCTCGCGCCCTGCACGTCCGCAAAGCGCGCGATGAGCTTGCGCAGCTCGGCGGTGGTCAGGCAGGTGCCGATCACCGAGCAATAGAAGTTCGTGTCCAGGTCCGAGAGACGGACGCGGCCGCTCGGCGCCTCGTCGCCGCCTTCCGGTGGTTCGCAACAGCCCGCGACGTGCTGCAGCGCGGGGCCGTCGGGTGTCGCGGGGGCCGTATTGGCCGAGGCCAGGCGTCTGAAAGGCGGGTTTAGCATCTTCGCAATATACGACGCGACATAGCGTATGCCAAGTCAACCTCAATCGAAGGCGAATGCTCCTCTATAAAAAACCGAGATCAGCAATACGCTATATTTTTCAGGATATTTCGCGCCCGATGAGTTCCACTGGCCGGACGTGGAAGGCCGCGCGCGGCCCGACATCGCCGCCGGCGAATCGGACCGGCTGGGGCACTGAAACCGGTCAACCGGCGAGCGTCTCCACCCGCAGCGTCGTCACCGCGCCGGCCACCGCCGCGCTTGCTTGCAGCGCGTGCACGGCCAGGTCGATTTCGCCCTGCGGCGCCGGGCCCGTGAGCACCAGGACCTGCGGCCCCGTCTTCTCCTGCGCGGCCAACACGACTTGCTGCACCGGAATGCGCCGTGCCGCAAAGAATGCCGCGACCGCTTCGATCTGGTTCGCCGCATGCACCGGAACCCGCAGGTAGTGCGAGGTGTGCACCGCAGCGCGCGGCAGCGCCTTCAGTTGGCTCATCGCGTGCGCGTGAAAACCCAGATGCGGCACGCGCTGCGCCGCATGCGTGCCATCGAGCCGCGCCATGTCCACGAGGTCGGCGATCACGGCCGAGGCGGTCTGCTCCGAGCCGGCGCCCGCACCGTAGTACATCGTCACGCCCGACGCGTCGCCCTTGACCATGATGCCGTTCATCGATCCGTTCACATGCGCCATCAGGTGCGCGGCCGGCACGAGCGCGGGCTGCACGCGCAGCTCGACGCCCTCCTCCCGCCGCCGCGCGATGCCCAGCAGCTTGATGCGGTAGCCCAGTTGCTCGGCGCAGGCGACGTCCACGCCTTGCAGCGCGGTGATGCCCTCCACCTGCACATCGGCAAAACGCACCGGCGTGCCGAAGGCATTGGCGGCGAGCAGCGTGAGCTTGTGCGCGGCGTCGATGCCCTCGATGTCGAAGGCCGGGTCGGCCTCGGCGTAGCCCAGGGCTTGCGCCTGCGCAAGCGCTCCAGCGAAGTCCAGGCCTTCGTCGCGCATCTTGCTCAGGATGAAATTGGTGGTGCCGTTGATGATGCCCGCGACCCATTCGATGCGGTTGGCGGTGAGCCCTTCGCGCAGCGCCTTGATGATGGGGATGCTGACCGCCACCGCGCCTTCGTACGCCACCGCCACGCCGTGCTGCCGGGCGGCCGCGAAGATCTCGGCGCCGTGCTCGGCCAGCAGCGCCTTGTTGGCCGTGACCACATGCTTGCCGTGCGCGATGGCTGCGAGCACCCAGTCGCGCGCGGGGCCCGTGCCGCCGGCCACTTCGACCAGCACGTCGATGTCGGGGTGCGTGGCGACGTGCATCGGGTCATCGGTCAGGGGGATGCCATCGCCCACGATGCCGGCCGCCCGCGGCAGGTTGCGCGCGGCCACCATCGCCACCTCGATCCCTCGCCCTGCCCGGCCGGCGATCTCGGCCTGGTTGCGGGCCAGCACGCGGAAGGTACCCGAGCCCACGGTGCCGATGCCGATCATGCCCACGCGCAGCGGGCGCATGGCCGCGGGAACACCGGCAAGGGGCTGGAGGGACAGGACTGGATCGCGGTACATGGGACTTCTCCGAACGAAGGAACAAACAAAAAACCCAGCTGCCAGAGCTGGGTTTCATTCGTTCGGGGAGAAGAGCGATTCACCAGGTGGCTGCCGGAACGGCCACCTGCGCGTGCTCAGGTGGCCGCGGAGGTAATGGAGGTAATCATTCGTGCACCCATTGCCTGCGGGAATGCAGGCGGCATCATCCGGCCCATGCGGGCAGCGGCGGATGCGGTGTGGAGTGGGAGGCACGACATGGAGCGCGGAGTGTACAGGAGCCCTGCGGGCACTGGCGACAGGCGCCGTCGATCGGGGCACACTAAGCCATGGACAAGCACTTCCTGACCCCGCTCTTCGCGCCGGCCTCGGCCGTGGCCTTCGTCGGCAATGCCAGCGACCCCGGCGGCCAGACCGCAGCGGGCCGCGTGCTGCGCGAGGCCTTTCGCGCCAACCGCTTCGACGGCACGCTGCGCTTTCTCGACGTGCGCACCAAGGGCACGCTCGAAGAACTCTCGCAGACGCATGCCGACCTCGCCCTCATCGCGCTCGCGCCGCAGGACGTGGCGGCCGCTCTCGAGATCGCCGGCCGCATCGGCTGCAAGGCCGCGGTGGTCATCTCCAACGGCATCGCGCCGGAACAGGCCGCCCAGTGGCGCAAGATCGCGCGCCGCGAAGGGGTGCACCTGCTCGGGCCGAATTCGCTGGGCTTCCAGCGCCCGCTGCTGCACCTGAACGCGAGCGTCGCGGGGCCATTGGCCAAGGCCGGGCCGCTCGCGCTGGTGTCGCAATCGGGTGCGCTCACCGCCTCGATGCTCGACTGGGCGCGGCAGAACGGCGTGGGCTTTTCCAGCGTGGTGTCGCTGGGCCCACACACCTCGGTAGACATTCCGCAGGTGCTCGACTTCCTGGCCAACGACCAGGCCACGCACAGCATCATCGTGTACCTGGAAGGCATCTCTGACGCGCGCCGCTTCATGAGCGCGCTGCGTTCGGCCTCGCATGCCAAGCCGGTGGTGGTGCTCAAGGCCGGGCGCAAGCCCGCCGGCAACGCGGCGGCGCAGACGCACAGCGCGGCCATCGTGGGCAGCGACGACGTGTTCGATGCCGCGCTGCGCCGCGCGGGCGCCGTGCGGGTGCGCTCCTTCGTCGAGCTTTTCTCTGCGGCCAAGTGCCTGGCTTCGCGCTACCGGCCCGTGGGCAAGCGGCTCGCGGTGGTCACCAACGGTGGCGGCCCCGGCGTGCTGGCGGCCGACTGGATCAACGAGATCGGCCTCGATCTGGGCAAGCTCTCCGCGCCCGCGCAGAAGCTGCTGCAGCCCGCGCTGCCGCCGCTCGCGTCGCTCACGGACCTGATCGACCTCTCCGAAGACGCCACGCCCGCGCACTTTCGCGCCGCGATCGACACCGCCTCGGCCGACAGCCAGGTCGATGGCGTGCTGGCCATCTTCTCGCCCAAGGCCGGCGTCGATGCGGCCGCCACGGCGCGCGCGCTGGCCGACATCCCGCGCCCCATGAACAAGCCGCTGCTCGCCTGCTGGATGGGCGACGCCTCCGTCGGACCCGCGCGCAGCGTGCTGGCCGAAGCCACCATCCCGAGCTTTCGCACGCCCGAGGCGGCCGTGGGTGCGTTCGGCAACATCGCGGCCTTCTATCAAAACCAGCAGTTGCTGCAGCAGACGCCGCCGCCGCTCTCCGCGCTCGCCAAGCCCGACATCGAAGGCGCGCGCCTGATCATCGAAAGCGTGCTGGCCGAGCGGCGCAAGGTGCTGACGGAAATGGAGTCGAAGTCGCTGCTGTCGTGCTTCCACATTCCGATCACGCGCACCCTGCTTGCGCGCAGCGCCAACGAGGCCATGATGATCGCCACGCAGCTGGGCTTTCCGGTGGCGCTGAAGATCGATTCGCCCGACATCAGCCACAAGTCCGACGTCGAAGGCGTGGCGCTCAACGTGCTCAACGGCACCAGCGCGCGCGACACCTACGTGGAAATGATGGAGCGCGTGGCCCGCCTCGCGCCCGAGGCGCGCATCAATGGCGTGACCGTGCAGAAGATGGTGAAGGCGCGGCGCGGCCGCGAGATCTACGTGGGCCTGGTGACCGACGAGCCCTTCGGCCCGGTCATCGTGTTCGGCGCGGGCGGCACCATGATCGAGCTCATGAACGACCGCGCGATGGAGCTGCCGCCGCTCAACCAGTTTCTCGCGCACCGCCTCATCGAACGCTCGCGCGTGGCCCAGACGCTGGGCGAATGGCGCGGCGCCCATCCGGTGAACATGGAGGCGCTCGAAGACGTGTTGCTGCGCGTGTCGGAAATGGTGTGCGAGCTGCCCGAGCTGCGCGAGATGGACATCAACCCCATCATCGTGGACGAGCACGGCGCGGTGTCGGTCGATGCGCGCATCGTGGTGGACAGCAGCCCTCAGGCGGTGGCAGGCCACGTGGGCAGCGGCTACCAGCACCTGGCCATCATGCCGTACCCCGCGCGCTACCGGCGCGAATGGCCGCTTCCCGGCACGGGCGGCGACCTCTACACCGTGCGGCCGGTGCATCCGAACGACGCGCAGATGCTGCAGGCGCTGGTGCAGGGTCTCTCGCCCGAGAGCCGGTGGTTCCGCTTCGTCTCGCGCTTCCACGAACTGCCGCCCTCGATGCTCTCGCGCTTCACGCTGATCGACTACGACCGCGAGATGGCGCTGGTGGCCGTGGTGATGGAGCGCAGCAACGCGCCCGACGGCACCATCCTGGACAGCGAGCGCATCGTGGGCGTGTCGCGCTACGTCACCAACCCCGACCAGACCAGCTGCGAGTTCTCGCTGGTGGTGGCCGACGAGTTCAGCGGCAAGGGCATCGGCTCGCGGCTGCTCGAAAGCATCATCGACGTCGCGCGCGACCGGGGCCTGGCGGAAGTCGACGGGCTCGTGCTCGCCAACAACCCCGACATGCTCAAGCTGGTGCGCCGCATCGGCTTCACCGTGAAGTCGTTCCCCGAAGATCCGGACTTCAAGCTGGTGACCTACCAGCTGTAGGTCACCAGCGCGCCGCCGCGTTCAATCGGCGTGGTTCATGTCCGCGCAGTCGTGCGGATCGGCGCGGCACAGCTTCTCGTACGCGACCACCGCCTTCCTGCGCTCGCTCAGGGCGGCCGGCGTGCGGAACGGCGCGAGGATCTCGCCGAGCGACATGCTCACGCCGTTCTTCACCACGTACTCGACGGCGGCCGCGGCCTTCAGGTCCTGCAGCGGATTGCCGCGCACGATCACCAGGTCGGCCAGCTTGCCCACTTCCACCGTGCCCAGGTCCTGCTCGACGCGGCTCATCCGCGCGGCGTTGAGGGTCACGTTCTGCAGTGCCTGGTGGTTCGAGGTGGCCATGCCCGCCGCGCGCAGGTTGGTCTGCAGCGCGATGCCCGGCGCGACCAGCGGCGTGTCGGTGCCGATGGCCAGGAGGCCGCCCGCGCGCTGCACCTTGGCCGATTGCTCGGCGTCCTTGCGCGCGAGTTGCAGCACGGCCGGCGTCGGCGTCGCGGTGCCGCTCAGGCCCGCGAGGAAGTTCGGCGGAATCAGCAGCTTGAAGCGGTCGTCGCTGGTCATCAGCGGGTCCTGCCCCACCAGCGCGAGCGAGGAGAAGAGCGTATCGACCAGGTGGAAATCGGCCTTCGCATGCAGGTCGTAGGCGTCCTGGTAGGTGAAGCCGCCGACCGATTTCGACCAGCCATAGCCCATTCGCTGCGTCGCCGACAGGTGCGTGGTGCCGCCGATGCCGGCCGCCGCGCCCGGCGCCAGCATGTGCGTGCCGGTGGGCACCCCCATGTCGAGCCCGGCCTGCGCGATCTTCACCATGATCGGGATCGGCGCGCGCACGTACGACTTCAGGTAATCGACGCCCATGGCCTTGGCCTTGGCGATCTCCAGGTCGGCCACCTCGGGCCTGCGCAGGGTCCGCGCGAAGCTGTAGAAAAGCCGGTTGCCCTCCCACAGCGGCGGTGAGACGAACAGGCGCGGGCCCACGAGGTTGCCCGCCTCCAGCGCCTCGCGCATCTCGATGCTCTGGTGCAGCGGCCCCGCGACCGATTGCGTCGAGGTGATGCCATAGGCCAGCATCGACGCGGCCACCTGCCCGTACTGCCCGCCCTGGTACAGCGTGAGCGGATGGAAGTGCGGGTCCCACAGGCCCGGCATCACGGTGAGCGCCGAGGCGTCGATGTACTTGCGGGCGCGCCGCGCAGCCGCCGGGTCGTGCGGGCGGATCGCGGTGATGCGGTTGCCGTTGATCACGATGTCGACATCGGTGCGCAGGGTCTCGCTGTTGCCGTCCCACAGGCGGCCGGCGCGCACGACCGTGGTTCCGGTCGACACGGCCTGCGTCCACGAGAGATCGAGCGGAATCTCCCGGGCGCCCGAACCGTCGGCCGCGATGGTCTTGAGCTTGTCGGTCGCCTTGTAGAGGATGGTGCGCGAATCGCCCGCCCACGAAGGCATGTCCGCCGTCTCTGCCGCGAGCTTGATCGGCGCGCCGAAGGGCGAGCCGTCGGGGTTCAGCTGCATCACGTGCAGCACCGAATCCATGATGAAGGCCACCTTGGTGCCGTCGGGCGATACGACCGCAGCGCCCTCCTCGCGGTCGGAGATCTGCATCGGCGCCTTGGCCACGGCGTGGAAGGTGCCGGTCTTGCCCGCGATGTCGATCACGCGCAGCTTGTTGTAGCCCTCGCGAAAGCGGTTGTTGATGCGCTCGTTGTCCACCAGCACCACCCGCTTGCCGTCCGGCAGCCACGAGGGCGTGCTGACCTGCGAGCTCACCTGCGCGATCACCACCTGCGGCGTGCGCGAGGCGATGTCCCACACCTCCAGCTGGCCCGAGCCGGTGGTGTAGGCGATGCGGTCCCCCGTGGGCGACATCTTCGGCGTGACCATCGACTTGGCGGGGATCGCCGCGAGACGCGTGCGCCGCTTGGAGCCGATCTCCACCTGGTCGATGGCCAGCGCGCCGCCGTTGCCCTTCTCGGTCGAGAAGTACACGGCGCGCCCGTCGGGCGTGAACTGCGGGCTGCCGTCGCGTGCCTTGTCGTTGGTCAGGCGCACGGGTGACTGGCCGATCGTCATCACCCACACGTCGTTGAGCGCGACGAAGGCGATGCTCTGTCCGTCGGGCGAGATCACCGGTGCGCTGATGCCGCGCACCGGCTGCGGTCCCAGGGTGTCGAAGCCGCGGTCCTTGCGCTTGTCGATGACGGGCCGGCGCACGGTGAGCGTCGCGCTGAACGGCACGTTGGCCGGCGCCTCGCCGGCGGCGTTGCGGATCTTGATCTGGCCGTCCGCCGTGTACATGAAGCGGCCGTCCGCAAGGTGCCGCACGGGGAACGGAAAGAAGTCTTCGTTCTGCGCGATGTCCTTGCCGCGCACGCTCAGTGTCTTGCGGTCGGTCTGGAACACCAGGCCCGAGCCGTCGGGCGCCCAGGCGGGCATGGTGCCGGGGCCGATGAGCTTGGGCGCCTCGGTGCCGCCGACCGGGCGGGTGAAGACGCGCGCCGTGTCCACGAAGGCAAGCTGCTTGCCGTCGGGCGAGAGGACCGGGTTGCTTTCTGCGCCGGGGCCCGAGGTCAGCCTCGTGTAGACCGCGTCCAGCGACACGCGCCAGATCTTGTAGTTGCCGTCGTTGCTGCGGTCCGATGCGAAGACCAGGCCCTTGCCGTCCGGCGTCCATGCAGGCTCGCGGTCGTCGTTGGGACCGGTGGTGACGCGCCGCAGGCCCGACCCGTCGGGGTTGACGACCCACAGGTGGTAGTTGCCTTCCGCGTCGTAGTTCTGGAACGCGACGAGGCTGCCGTCGGGCGACCACACCGGCGCGGTCGGCTCCATGTCCCAGCTGGTGATGCGCGTGGCGATGCCGCCGCGCAACGGCAGCATCCAGAGCGCGCCCATCGCGGTGAACGCGATGCGCTTGCCGTCGGGCGACGGTGCGGCGGCCATGTTGGTGCCTTCGTGGAATTCCACCGACACGTCCCTGGTCGAGCCCTGCAGCGTGTTCACGCTGGTCACCGGCACGGCGGCCTTCGTGACACCCGAGAAATCGGTACGGGAAACGAGGCCGCTGCCGCTGCCGTCGGTGCCGCATCCGGCGATCAGCACCGAGACGGCCACGGCAACAGCCAGGGCCGGCGCATGTTTGCGCATCTTCATGAGGGAGGTCTCCTGTTGGTCTTCTTGTTCCGCACATTCGCCTGCGGACGGGCGGCACACCGGGGGGGCGCCAGATCACTCTGTGTGCGCTTTCTGACAGCGCGCTTACCCGTTACCGGTGGAGACCAGAAGCCCTGCAAGGCACCGGCGCGTCGTAAGCTCCGGCGTCGCGTTGCGCGCTTCCGCGTAATGAATTCGTTGCAAGTCTTCCCTTTCCTTCTCCTCTCCATGATCCGAACGTTCCTGCGTATCTCCGGCCGCCTCGTCGCGTCGCTCGCCGTGCTGCTCTCGGCCGCGTGGGCCTGCGCGGCCCTGTGGTACCAGCTGCCGGCAACACCGGCCGTCAAGATCGCGGCCGGCGTGCTCTGGGCCGGCTTCGGCCTCGCGGCGATCGCGCTGCTGTGGCGCGGCACGGCCGCGCGCGCCCTGCTCTCGTATGCCGTGGGCTTCGCCATGGTGCTGGCCTGGTGGGGCACCATCCTGCCGTCGCAAAACCGCGCCTGGTCCGACGACGTGGCGCGGCAGCTCATCGCGCGCGTCGAGGGGAACAAGGTCACGATGCAGAACGTGCGCAACTTCGACTGGCGCACCGACACCGACTACACCCCGCGCTGGGAAACCCGCCGCTACGACCTCGACCGTCTGCGCTCGGTCGATGTGTCGCTCTCGTACTGGAGCGGCCCGGCCATCGCGCACACGCTCGTCTCATTCGGCTTCGACGACGGCCAGTTCGTCACCTTCTCCATCGAGATCCGCAAGGAGCGCGGCGAGAGCTTCTCGTCCATCGGCGGCTTCTTCAAGCAGTTCGAGACCAGCCTCGTCGCGGCGGACGAGCACGACATCCTGCGCGTGCGCACCAACGTGCGCGGCGAAGACGTCTACATGTACCGCGTGCGCCTGCCGCAACCGGAGATGCGTTCGCTGTTCCTCGGCTACCTCGGCGAAGGCGCGGCGCTGGTGCAGGCGCCGAGCTTCTACAACACGCTCACCGCCAACTGCACGACCATCGTCTACGCGCTCGCCAAGCATGTCGTGCCCGGCCTGCCGATGGACTGGCGGCTGCTGGCTTCGGGCTACCTGCCCGAGTACCTGCACGACGTCGGCGCCCTGACGCCGCGCCTGGACATGGAAGAACTTCGCGCGGCCGGTCGCATCACCGAGCGTGCGCGCGCCTACGACACCCACCCCGGCACGGAAAGCTTCTCGCAAGCCATCCGGAACGACTTGCCCGGTGTCGAAATGGCGGTGGATGCCGGGGCCAGGCCATGATGTTTTCGCGCTTCATGGCACTGCCAGCTTTGCTGTGCGCCGCGCTGCTGACCGGCTGCGCGGGCGTCACCGTCGGCTCGATCTCGCCGGCCGAATACCTCGCGCAACGCCGCGGGGACGTGCTCACCACCGGCAAGCTGAGCACCTCGGCGCAGGAGGTGCTGCGCGTGATCGGCTCGGACGCCGATCTGTGCCGCAAGAACGGCCAGGCCTGCCGCCAGTCGCTGGCCGACTCGTCCGGCATCACCGACGAGCAGCGCCTGTCCGCGCTCTCGGAGGTCTGGCTGCAGGTGGCGCTCGCGGCCGGCAAAAACGGCGGCACAGGCGCCGGCCCCGCTGCGCCCGAGGCCATCGAGGCATGGCTGGAGAGCGCGCGCCATGCCTACGCGTACCTCTTCTTCACCACGCGCAAGCCGCGCGACCGGGCCTTCGAAGACCGCCAGACGCAGGTGCGCGACTACTACAACTACGCGGTGCAGCAAGCCATCACGGGCCTCTTCCGGCGCTACCGCCAGGACGGCCGCCCCGACGACAACGCGCTGCCGCGCGTGCCGCAGGTGGGCGACTGGCGCATCGACGTCGACCTCTCCGCGCTCGAGCTGCGCCCCGGCGACCCGGTGCCGCAGGAGCTGATTCCCGCCGCCTCGCTCACCTTCTCGGGCCTTCGCAACACCTACCGGCGCGACGGCTTCGGCGCCGAGCTGGTGGTGGCGACCAACCAGCCGGCTGTCGCGCCCCACCCTGCGACCACTGCGACCACTGCGACCACCACGGCCGAAGACGACACCCCGTCCTACAGCGAAATGCCCTTCCCCGGCCTCACCGCGCTGCTGCGCTTCGAGGGCGCGGACCTGCGCGCGGTGCTCGCCACGCACACCGCGCGCATCGTGGTGTTCGACCCCTACCGCACCTCGACCACGCGCCTCGCGGAGCAGGACATTCCGCTCGCGGCCAACTTCACCTCCGGCTACGGCCTCTGGCTCGCGCGCTCGGACTTCGCGCGGCAGGCGCTGCGGAGCCTGTTCGGCAGCGCCGACGGGCTCACCCGGCCGCGCATCTACCTCATGCAGCCCTATGACCCGAACCGGCGCACGGTCATCATGCTGCACGGCCTGGCGAGCAGCCCAGAGGCGTGGATCAACGTGGCCAACGAGGTGCTGGGCGACGAAACGCTGCGCCGCCGCTACCAGATCTGGCAGGTCTACTACCCGACGAACGCGCCGCTGCCGATCAACAACTTCGCGATCCGCCAGGCCATCACCGAGACGCTGGCGCACTTCGATCCGACAGGCCAGGCCGAGGCCTCGCGCAACATCACGCTGATCGGGCACAGCATGGGCGGCGTGCTCTCGCGCCTCCTGGTGTCCTCGTCGGGCGACAAGCTGTGGGACGCGCTCCTCACCAGCTACCCCATGCAGGGCGCGCAGCAGCAGCGCATCGAGCAGCGGCTTGCGCCCTACCTGCGCTTCGAGCCGCTGCCGCAGGTGAGCGATGCGATCTTCATCGCCTCGCCGCACCGCGGCACGCCGTTCGCCAACAACCGCGTGGCGCGCTGGGTGGCCAACCTCATCACGCTGCCGGTGGCGATGCTGGGTCAGTTGAACGACATCTCGCGCGAGCTCATGCGCATCGCGCCCGGCAAGCAGGACATCGGGCCGCTGCGCATTCCCAACAGCATCGACAACCTGAGCGACCGCGACGCCTTCGTGCAGATGTCCTCGGGCCTGCCGATGAACCCGCGCGTGCGCTTCCACTCGATCATCGGCAACGACACGCCCGGTGTCGTGCAGGCGCTGTCGAGCGACGGCATCGTGCCCTACGAGAGCGCGCACCTGGAGGGCGCGGCGTCCGAGCTGGTGCTCGCGTCGGCGCACAGCGTGCAGGAGAACCCGCTGGCGATCCTGGAGATACGGCGAATCCTCCGGGAGCAGTTGCTGCTGACACCACGTTGTCAGGACACCCCTGTCAAGCTTCCTGGCGTGGGCGCGGCCGAAGGGCCGCCCTGCTCACCATGAAACGCGATGAAGCAAGACGAGGAAACCCAGTGACCCATTCAGCCACCGTTCAAAACTATTCTTCCGCATGGGCCCAGGCCACCGAACGGGACATCCGCGAGGCGCTCGCGCTGTGCTGGACACCCGCCAGCACCTACACCGACCCGATCACCCCGACCGCCACCGGCCCCGAGGAACTGGCCGCCGTCATCCTCGACTTCCGCGCACGCTATCCCGGCGCCTTCATCGTGCCGGCCAGCCAGCTGGACGTGCACCATGCGGTCGGCCGTTTCGCGTGGCTCCTGAAATCGCCGGCGCCGCTGGAGGTCGATGGCACGGCCTATGGCCTGGAGATGGATGGCTTCGACTACGTAGAGTTCTCGCAAGACGGCAGCCGCATCCTCAAGATCACCGGTTTCTTCGGTCCGTTGCGGGCACGGTGAACGTAATACTGGCGTGCGTTAATAGCGCCCCATGGACAACTTGCAAGCATTGCAGTCGCTCGGCATCACGCTGCCGAGCCCGGCCTACATCTTCGGCGCCGTGCTGTTCGGCCTCGCGGGCATCGCGGCCTACCGGTGGGGCAAGCGCTCCGGCCGCCGGCGCAGCAAGTGGCTCGGCGTGGCGTTGATGCTCTACCCCTATGCGGTCCCGTGGACCTGGCTGCTCTACGTCGTCGGCATCGCGCTGTGCGCGGGCGTGTTCATCGACCACGACTGAAGCTGCGGCGCATCCAAAAAAACGGGCCCGAAGGCCCGTTAAAAGTCGTCCATCAGGCTGGCAGGAAGACAACCCGACTCCGACTCACCTCGAACTCATCCAGTCCGGCCTTCCCGGTTTGTTATCCGGGCTCCAGTGTTTCTTCGCGCGCAGCAGTTGCCGCAACCGGCGATCGCCACCCCAGCTCCGGTGCGATGCGGCGCGCGATGTCGTCCAGGATCTGCGCGTACTCCTCGCTCGCGAAGTTGTAGGGCAGCTCCACGCGCAGCTCGCTCACCTGCGGCAGCACGGGGTCCTTGCGCAATCGCGCCAGGATTTCGTCGGACGTGCCCACCAGGTCCATCGCGAAAAGCGTGCGCCGCTCGCCCTGCGGCGCCAGCGTGCGCTCGATGCGGCCCGCAGCGAACTCGCGGTAGCGCCGTCGCGTGGCCGTATCGGCGCCGTCGAGCGGCACGATCACGCGGCCCAGCGCCACCCGTCCCGCGCGCGGCCCGGCTTCGCTCGCGCGGTAGCGTTCGATGAGCGCCGACTGCGCCTGCAGGAAATCGTCCGTGTGCTCGCCCGAGAGCACGTTGCCCAGGAGCAGGTTGAAGCCGTTGCGCCCCGCCCATTCGGCCGAGCGCAGCGATCCGCCGCCGTACCAGAGCCGGTCGGCCAGCCCGGGCGCATAGGGCTGCACGCGCGGTCGCACGCGCCCGCCGGCCGATTCGACGAAGGTATCGTCGTCGCCGAGCAGCACGTCTTCGAGGTTGGCCCTCAGGCGCGCCACGCGCTTGTGCGTGAAGTCGATGGTGTTGGGCGCCGCGTCGTAGAAGCGGCTGCCCAGCAGCGCGCCGTGCGGCGGCACGCCCGCGCTCAGGCCCACCTGCAGCCGGCCGCGCGAAAGCACGTCGACGGTGGCCAGGTCTTCGGCGAGGCGAAACGGGTTTTCATAGCCCATCTGGATCACCGCGGCGCCCAGTTCGATGCGGTGCGTGCGCTGCGTCGCGGCCGCCAGGATGGTCGTGGCCGACGACACGCCGCGCTCCAGGTGGCGCTGTCGCACCCAGGCACTGTCGAAGCCGCGCCGCTCGCCGAACTCGAAGAGCGCAAGCGCCGCCTCGAGACCGGCCAGCGGATTCGCCTCGGCGTAGTTGCCGGGCGTGAGAAAACCGATGTGATGGATCGCCATGGCGTCGCCCCTCTTGTTCAGAACTTGGGCAGGCCGGGTGGATTGATCTCGGACTTCGGCAGCGCCTCTTCCGCCAGGCTCCAGCGCGCGAGCGCCTTGCCGTAGGTGCCGTTGCGGATCAGGTTGTTGGCCGCGACGCTCAACGCTGTCGCCAGGCCGCTGCCCTTGCGCGTGGCAATCGCCACGTCGGACTTCAGCGGCCAGCCCGCGTTCACCGTGCCGACCAGCCGCAGCTGCCCGTTCTTGGCGGCCTCGTAGGCCTGCGGCGCGTTGGGGTTGAAGTTGGCATCGACGCGCTTGGTGGTCACCGCCAGCCAGCGCGTCACATCGTCGTCGTAGTACTGGATCGCGATCGGCTTCAGGCCCGCGGCCACGTTCTGCCGGTCCCATTCGAGCAGGATGCGTTCCTGGTTCGTGCCCGCGCCGGTCGTGAGCTTCAGGCCCGCCACGTCCTTCGGCTCCTTGATGGACTTGATGGCGCTGTCCGTGCGCACGTAGAAGCCGTGCAGGCCGAGGCGGTAGGTCGAGAAGTCGAACTTCTCCTTGCGCTGCTCGGTCACGCCCACGTTGGAGATCACCGCGTCGTACTTGCCCGAGGCCAGGCCCAGCGGCCAGTCGGGCCATGCGACGGGCTGCAGCTCGAGCTTCAGGCCCAGCGATTCGGCGATGAGGAGCGCGAAATCGGGATCGAAGCCGACGACGGTCTTCGCATCGGTAGCGTAGGTGGAGATGGGCGGCGCGAACGGCGCGATCGCGATGGTCAGCACGCCCTCCTTCACGAACTTGAAGCTGGGCGGAATGGCGTTGACCGCCTCCGCGTCCTTGCCCGTGTGCAGGCGGCCCTTCTGCTCGGGGCTGAAGTCGAACTTGTCGGCGGCGTGTGCCGTCGCCATCACCGTCGTCATCGCGATGAAACCGAAGGCGAGCAATGCTGCGCCGGCTTTGCTTCTGAAAGACATGGTGGCGCGGCCTCAGTTCTTCGGCAGGCCGGGCGGGTTGGTGCGCGCCACCTCGATCGCCTCGGAGCCCAGACTCCAGCGCGAGAGCGCCTTCGCGTAGTTGCCGTTCTTGATCTGCGCGTTCAGCGAAACCGTGATGGCCTCGGCGATGCCCGAGCCCTTGCGCGAAGTCACCGCAATCTCCGCGTTCAGCGGCCAGCCGCCAGAGACCAGGCCCGCGAGCCGCGTCTTGCCGTCGCGCGCCTCGTAGGCCGCGATGGCGTTGGGGCCGACATACGCATCGGCGCGGCCCGACTGCAGCGCCAGGCGCTGCACCACATCGTCGTCGTAGTACTGGATCTCCACGGGCTTCAGGCCCGCCGCCACGTTCTGCTTGTTCCAGCGCAGGAGGATCTGCTCCTGGTTCGTGCTGGCCGCCACGATGAGCTTCAGGCCCGCGATGTCCTTGGGCTCCTTGATCGCCCCCAGCTTGCTGTCGGACTTCACGTAGATGCCCAGCTGGTCGTTGCGGTAGGTGGAGAAATCGAACTTCTCCTTGCGCTCCTCGGTCACCGTGACGTTGGACACCACCACATCGAACTTGCCCGACTGAAGGCCCAGCGGCCAGTCGGCCCACGCCGTGGAGACGAGTTCGAGCTTGCGCCCGAGGCTGTCGGCCACGAGTTGCGCGATGTCGGGCGCGTTGCCCACGGGCGTCTTGGTGTCGGTCGCATACGCGGCGAACGGCAGCCGTCCGGTGGTGGTGCCGACGACGAGAACGCCCTCCTTCTGGAACTTGAAATCCTTGGCGAGCCTGATGGCCTCGTCCAGCTTCTGCGCGCGCGGCCGGCCGGCCTGCTCGGGGCTCAGGTCGGTGGCGGGCTGCGCCGAGGCCGCCAAGGGAAGCAGCAGCAGCATGGCGGCGCCCAGGAGCGCGGAGAGGAGGTTCTTGCGATGGATCATGGGAGGGATTTCAGTCAGGGGAAAAATGGGTCAGAGCACCTTGGCCAGGAACTCGGCCGTGCGCGGATGCGAGGGCGCGTTGAACACCTTGTCGGGCGTGCCGGTCTCCAGGATGCGGCCCTGCTCCATGAAGACGATGGTGTCGGCCACCTCGCGGGCAAAGCCGATCTCGTGCGTCACGATGACCAGCGTGGTGCCCGAGCGCGCGAGCTCCTTGATGACGGCCAGCACCTCGGCCACCAGCTCGGGGTCGAGCGCGGAGGTGGGCTCGTCGAACAGCAGCACCTTGGGCTTGAGCGCGAGCGCGCGGGCAATGGCCACGCGCTGCTGCTGGCCGCCCGAGAGCTGGCGCGGATAGGCATGCGTCTTGTCGCCCAGGCCCACGCGCACGAGCAGTTCCGACGCCAGCGCCTGGGCCTCCTCGCGCGCCAGGCCGCGCACCGACACCGGCGCCTCCACGATGTTCTCCAGCACCGTCAGGTGCGGGAACAGGTTGAAGTTCTGGAACACCATGCCGACGTCGACGCGGCGCCGCAGGATCTCCTTCTCGTGCAGCTCGTACAGCGTGTCTTCGTCGCGCCGGTAGCCGATGAGTTCGCCGTCGATCGCGATGAAGCCGTCGTCCACGCGCTCCAGGTGGTTGATGGAACGCAGCAGCGTCGACTTGCCCGAGCCCGACTGCCCGAGGATCACCGTCACGCTGCCTTGCGGCACGGTGAGCGTCACGTCGTCGAGCACCTTGAGCGCGCCGAAGCTCTTGGACACGCCATGGATCGTGACCTCGCCGCCCAGCGTGAGCGGGTCGGTCCAGCGCGGTACCAGCACCGGTGCGGGCGGCGAAGACACCACGGCTTCGGCCGCTGCCGGCGCCTTCGAACGCCACAGCCCGCGCGCCACGCCGGCCAGCCGCGAGCGCGGCGGGTTGCGCAGCGCGCCGCGCGAGAAATGCCGCTCGATGTAGTGCTGCGCGACCGACAGCACCGTGAGGATCACCAGGTACCACACCGTGGCCACCATCAGGAGCGGAATCACCTCCAGGTTGCGCCGGTAGATGATCTGGATCGTGTAGAACAGCTCGGGCAGCGCGAGGATGTAGAGGTTCGACGTGCCCTTGGCCAGGCCGATGATGTCGTTGAAGGCCGTGGGCAGGATGGTCCGCATCGCCTGCGGCAGCACGATGCGAAAGGCCTGCCGCCTGCGCGAAAGCCCCAGCGCCGCCGCCGCTTCGAGTTGCCCCTGCTCCACCGAAAGAATGCCGCCGCGCACGATCTCCGAAGCGAAGGCCGCCTGGTTCAGCGTGAGGCCCAGCAGCGCCGCGACGAACGGGCTGATCAGCTGCGTGGTCGGGTACGAGAAGAAGGTGATGTCGGTGCCCGGAATGCCCAGCGCCACCGTCTCGTAGAGATAGCCCAGGTTGTTGATGATCAGCAGCAGCACGATGATCGGCACCGAGCGGAAGAGCCAGGTGAACACCCACGACATCCGCGCCAGCAGCGGCGAACGCGAGACCCGCGCAAGCGCCAGGCCCGTGCCCAGCACGAAGCCGAAGACCGCGCCCAGCGCCGTCAGCAGCAGCGTGCGGCCGAGCCCGGCGAGCACCGGCTCGGCGAAGAACCACTGCGCGAAAACGCTCCATCCCCAGCGCGGATTGGTCAGTACCGAATGCAGCACGATGCCGATGAGCAGCACCGCGAACACGGTGCCCACCGTGCGCGCCGGGTACTTGGCCGGCACCACGCGGAAGTGCGAGTAGTCGCCTTTGGCGGGCGCGGCCTGGTGCGGCGCCGAAGGCTCGGGCCGGGCCACGGGGCGAGCCGGCGCCGGGTTGCGCGGCTCGGGGCCGACGTCGAGGATGGTGGTCGTGTTCATCGCTGCGCCGCCTCGCTCAGGGACGCAGCGGGCTGGCCATGGTGACGCGGCAGCACGAGGTGCTTTTCGAACGGCAGCTTGCGCGGCGTCTCAGGGTCCACCGCTTCCTCGAACAGCGCGGTGTAGCCATGGCCGCGGTACAGGCCCACAGCCTCGGGCTGTCGAAAGCCGGTCGTGAGATAGATGCGCTCGTAGCCCTGGCGCCGTACCAGTGCCTCCAGCTCCAGCAGCACCTTGCTCGCAAGGCCTTGCCGGCGCAGGTCGGTGCGCGTCCACACGCGCTTGAGTTCGGCGGTGCGTTCGTCATGCCGCATGAAGGCGCCGCCGCCGATGGCGATGCCGTCCCGCAGCAGCAGCACGAAGTTGCCGTGCGGCGGTGCGAACACCTCGGGCGGATAGCGGTCGATTTCTCGCGGCGCGCCGGGCTCGCGCAGCACGTCGCCGTAGCGGCTGTCGTACTCGAAGCTCAGGCCTTCCAGCAGCGGCTGGGCGCGCGGATCGAGCGGCGTGGTGTAGACGAACTGCTCGCTCATCACGCGGCCTTTCGCGCGGTGTCGATGGCGTTGTCCGCCGCCGCATGGCGGCTCGCCTTGCGTGGCAGGCCGAGATGGTCGCGCAGCGTCTGCCCGGGCAGTTCGCGCTGGTAGCGGCCACGCGCCACCAGCACGGGCACGACGAACTCGATGAAGTCGTCCAGCCCCTGCCCCAGCACCGGGAAGCCGAGGATGAAACCGTCGGCCGCGCCCTCGTCCACCCAGCGGATGATCTCGTCGGCAATGCGCTCGCCCGTGCCCACGAACTGCGTGCGCGGCGTGGCGACTTCGAGCGCCACCTCGCGCAGCGTCTGGCCGCCGGCCTTCGCCTTGGCCTTGATGCGGTCGGTGGTCGAGCGAAAGCTGTTGCGGCCGATCTCGCCCAGCTCGGGGAAGGCCTCGTCCAGCGGGTACTGGCTGAAATCGTGGTGATCGAAGAAGCGGCCCAGGTACGCCAATGCCTCTTCGATGGTCAGCAGTTCGCGGATCGCGCGGTACTTGGCCTCGGCCTCTTCCTCTGTGGCCGCAACGACGGGGCCGATGCCGGGAAAAATCTTCACGTCGTCGGCCTGCCGGCCCTGCGCCACCGCGCTGGCCTTCACCTGCTTGAGAAAGGTGCGCGTTTCCTCGATGGAAGGCGAATGGGTGAACACCGCATCCGCGTACTTGCCCGCGAGGCCCACGCCCGCGTCCGACGAGCCGGCCTGGAAGATCACCGGCTGCCCCTGCGGCGAACGCTGGATGTTCAGCGGCCCCGCCACCTGGAAGAAACGCCCCTTGTGGTCCAGCGCGTGCAGCTTCTCGCGGTCGAAGAACTGGCCGCTCTCGCGGTTGCGCGTGAAGGCGTCGTCGTCCCAGCTGTCCCACAGGCCCTGCGTGATCGCGAGGTATTCGTCGGCGATCTCGTAGCGCAGCGCATGCTCGGGATGCACGCGGCTGTAGTTCTTCGCGCTGCCTTCCAGCGGCGTGGTCACCACGTTCCAGCCCGCGCGCCCGCCGCTGATCAGGTCGAGCGATGCGAACTGGCGCGCCACGGTGAACGGGTCGCTGTACGAGCTGGAGACCGTGCCCGCCAGGCCGATCTTCGAGGTGACCGTCGCGAGCGCCGACAGGATCGAGATCGGCTCGAAGCGGTTGAGAAAGTGCGGGATCGACTTCTCGTTGATGTAGAGCCCGTCCGCCACGAAGGCGAAGGCGATGCCGTTGTCTTCGGCTTTCTTCGCGGTGCGCACGAAGAAGTCGAGGTTCACGCTGGCATCGGCCGGACCGCCCGGGTGCTTCCATGAATTCATGTGGCTGCCGGCCCCTTGCAGCATGACGCCGAACTTGATGTTGCTCATCGCGATGTGTTCTTCTCGAGGTGGAAAAAAAGGGGAAAAGGTGAAGGCGCTCAGGCCAGCGCGGGCTCGCGCGCCTGGGCCAGCAGCTCGACGGCGGTGGCGCGCTCGGCAAAACCGGCCACGGGAATGTCGATGACGAACTCCTCGATGCCGTAGCGCTCGCTCAGCGCATCGAGCGCGTCGCGCACCTCGTCGGCCGTGCCTGCGATCACATGCGGACGCCGTTCTTCGGTGCGGTAGTCGGTCACGCCGGCCTGCCGCGCAAACTCGGCGGCGGCTTCGAGGCTCCCGAGGTTCACGCTCTGCCCACTCGGCAGATGCACCTTGAAGCTGCGCAGCGCGCCGACGAGTTCGGCCGCCTTCTCGTGCGTCTCGGCCGCGAAGGCGAAGAGCGCGAGCAAGGGCGCGCGGCCGGTGGCCGAGCGGTAGGCCTCGATGGATTGCCCGATGTTCACCGGGTCGCCATTGAAATGGCCCGCGTAGACGAACGCCCAGCCCAGGCGCGCCGCGAGCGCCGCGCTCTCCGGCGTGCCGCCGAGCAGCACGCGCTGCGGCAACTGCGGAGGGTTCGGCGTGGCGAGCGCACCGGCCAGCGCATGGTCCGCGGCGACACCGTCGTGCAGGAATGCATCGAGCTCGGCGAGGCGAAGCGCGAAGTCTTCTTTCTGCTTCACCGGATCGTGCAACCACTGCAGCGCCTTGCTGGTGAGCGGCAGCCCGCCGGGCGCCTTGCCGACGCCCAGGTCCACGCGGCCCGGCGCGAGCGACGCGAGCACACGGAAGGTTTCCGCGACCTTGAACGGGCTGTAGTGCTGAAGCATGACGCCGCCGGTGCCCACGCGAATGCGCGAGGTTTTCGCGAGCACATGCGAGGCCAGCACTTCGGGCGCCGAGCCCGCATAGCCGCGGTTGCCGTGGTGCTCCGCGAGCCAGTAGCGGCGATAGCCCAGGCGCTCGGCGCTCTGGGCCAGCGCGATCGTGTGCTGGAACGCCTGGGCGGCGTCGGCGCCTTCGGGAATCAGGCTCTTGTCGAGGAGGGACAGCGAATAGGACACGGTGTGCAGCGATGACGCCCTTGAAAGAATTGCTGCGAATTCTCTTGGGCATCGCGCGCACCGCTTGCGCTGATTTCCTCTATCGATATCTGCATATTGTTCAGGGGCGGGCTGCTGCCGCGATCCGCTGCACCGCATCGGCTACGTCGACGGTGGCCGTGTCGACGACGAGGCGATCCGTGGTCCATGGCGCGTAGTCGTGCCGCAGCACCGACGCCCAATCGGGCAGCACGTGGCCCGGAATGTCGGGCGCGCGCAGTTCCACGCGCCGACGGTGTTCCGCCGCATCCGAACAGACGATCTCGACCTCCAGCACGCGCGACGAGGTGCTCGCCGCGACCTCGCGCCACGCCTCGCGCGTGACCGGCAATGGGTTGACGCAATCGGCCACTACCGTGAGGCCGAGCGCAAGGTTGGAGCGGGCAAGCGCATAGGCGACCTCGTAGCCTGCGGGGCCGACTTCCCCGGCCAGCACCTTCGCCGACACCAACGCCTGCTCGATGGCATCGATGCGCAGATAGACGGCCGAAAGCCGAACCGCGAGTTCGCGTGCGACGGTGGTCTTGCCCGAGCCGGGCAAGCCGGAGAAGACGATCAGCATCTCACCATGAGTGCGGCAGCAAGGCCAGGGCCGTTGCCGCGTGGAAACGCCGCAGGGCGCGGATCGGCACATAGCCATGCGGCGCACGCCGCGCCACCTCGTGCGGAGAAGACGGCGCGATGCGCCACGCTGCGGTGGTCAGCGCGAGAACGTGGCGGGCCTGGGCCGCCGGAGATACATAGGGACTGCGCTGTGGCATGGACAACTTCCGGGTGAACGCTGGGGGCGATTCTGCGCAAGCACTGGCCTTTCTCAAAGAAGGATTGCGAGTTACATGATGCAGAAAATCCCCCCCGCCGCGGCACGCCGTGACTACGATGCCCCTACGCCAATTTACAAGGAGCAGAGACATGTCCAACCACGTCTACAAGTCCCTCGAGCTGACCGGCTCGTCGCCCGTCGGCATCGAGGATGCGGTGCAGACCGCCATCGCCAAGGCCCACGAGACGGTGCGCAACATCCAGTGGTTCACCGTCACCGAGACGCGCGGCCATGTCGTGGACGGCAAGATCGCGCACTGGCAGGTGACGGTGAAGATCGGGTTCACGCTGGAGTAGCGCGCACCCGGCCTTGCGCTCCGGCCTCAGTCCGCGATCACGTGCAGGCTGTGGTTCTCGCGGTGCGCCCGCGCGCACATGCGCGAAAGCGCCAGCAGGAACTCGAACACCGCCGGCTTGCCCGAGCAGGCCGGCGCGACCGCCATGATCTCCTTGCGGAACACGGCCACCTCGCGCCCGGCGATCACCATCTCGGCGGAGGCGCCGTAGTAGTGCTTCCAGAAGGTCTGCAGCGTGCCGCTGTCCAGCTCGTCGATGACCAGCGAATAGCCGTCCTCCCAGACGGTCTCTTCCATCGGGAGGCTGTGCAGGCCCGGCATGTCGGGCCCGACGCCTTCGGGCACCTGGATGATTCGACGCATGCCGGATGCTATTGGCAATTGCCGGGTGCGCCGGCGAGTTCCGGAAACTCCGTGACCACCGTGCCGTTGGCCGCGCCCTCGATGATGAGGCGGCCGCATTTCTCGCCGGCCGTGCCGACCACCTGGCCGAGGTTGGCGTCGTAGCGGATGCGGTTGTCGGGCTGGACCACGCGGGTCTTGTTGACCGCGCCTTGCACCATCCGGCAGAAGTTCTGCGCCGCGGCCGCGTTGGTGCAGTACTGCGGCAGCAGCTGGCTCGCGCCCGACGACGCGGTGCAATGGCGCGCGAAGATGTGCTGGTAGCCGGCCGGCGTGACGACGCACTGCGCATCGACGAGGGCGGCTTCGGGCGCCGACGCGAGGCCCTGGCAACCGCTCAGGAAGGCCAGCGCCGCGGCGCACAGCAAGGCAAGTTGGTTCGTTCTTTTCATGATGTCGCCCTCAGCGAAATTTGATGATGTAGTTGATCGACAGGTTCTTCGGCCGCGTCTCCGAGGTGAGGCGCGCGGGCTTGTTCGGCACCGTGGTCTCCAGGTCGCCCGAGGACTGCCCCGCCGCATTGCCGCTCTGCGACACCGCGGCCAGCGTGACGGCCTTGTAGGTGTGGGTGTGCGTCTGCATGGCATCGCACTGGTAGGAGCCCACGCCGTTGACGGTGCCGCTGCCCGTGGGGCCGATGCGCGCCGCCGCATCCGGGTCCATGCCCGAGCCGGCATCGTTGCCGCGCAGGAACAGGCCCCGGTAATCGGGAATGCAGAAGTCTTCGCTCGCGCCGCCGTACAGGTAGCCCAGCGCGGCGAACAGCTCCGGGTACGCGCTCGCCTTGAGCTTGCGTCCGTCGCACAGCATCCAGCCCTGCTGCTCGAGGTAGCTGATCGGGATGTCGTCGCGCCGGGGCGCGGTCACCGAGTTCTGGCTCGTGCATGCGGTGTTTTTCCAGATGTTGTTGGCGTCGCCCGAAACGGGGTTCACCTGTCCGGCAAAGCCGCAGACGCTGCCGATGAGGCATGCATCGAACATGTCGAAGTCCTTTCAGCCCGGCCCTGGGCGAACTGCGGCAACCGCCGTCGCGCTTCGGGCCGGTGGGTGTGACAGGCTGGGGGGCTCAGGCCGCTTCGAGCAGCTGCAGGCGCTTCTGGTTGGCCTGGGCCAGCGTGGTGGGGTTGTCCCACGTGCCGTCGACATTGAGCGTCGTGGTCAGCGCGTAGACGCCGGTGGGGTACGCCAGGCGCAGCGGATTGTTGACGCTGCTGACGTCGATCACGTCGCCCTCGACGTAGTCGCCGTAGGCGATGAAGTACTCGGGGTGCGGCGAGAAGGTCAGGTTCTGGTTGGGACGCGCCTGCACCGCATACACGGTGCTGCCCGACATGGTCACGCCGACGGCGGCTTGCGACTTGAGCGGGATGCTCTTGGTCTCGGCCAGGTAGTAACGGTCCTTGTCCGCACCCGCGGCCGGGTCGATGAACTGGTAGGCGCCGTTGTAGTCGAGCGTGATCTTGTTCAGCCCGTTGTGCGGAATGTAGAGTTCGGTCGCGGCGAACTGGATGCCGGGCTTCAGTTCGCCCGTTTCGGCCCACGAGAAGCCGGTTTCGACGGACCACTCGAACTTGACGCGCGCGGTCGTGCTCGGGTTCGAGTACTTGGCGAACCAGGCGAGCGACAGGGCGTTCGGCGACCAGCTTGTCGGGTCGTTTTGGAACACCATGAAAAATGCCGAATGGCTTGCACGGTTGTTGACGGTGATCGAATAAGTCTTGCCCATGACGCTCTCCAGAAGAAGTGGTTGGTTGAACAGTTCGCGCCACAGTGGCTGCGAACTGGAACCGACTCTAGGGAGCCGTCGCCCTCAACGGAATTACAGGCAATTACACCCACCGCAGTCTGCGGAATGCACAGCCCTTCAGCCCTGCGCACCGCCCTGGATGAGAAACGGAAAACTGCCGAAACGCACGTCGCCGCGCCGCCGCTCGACCAGCTGCGCATCGGCCGGCTGCGCGGGCAGCGCATTGAGGATCTGGTGCTTCGCGCGAAAGATCTGGATGTTCACGTACGAGGGCTCCACGCCCAGCATGCGCGAGAGTTCGTCCAGCGCGATCCAGCCCTGGCTCTGCGGCGCCAGGCCGCGTTGCGCGTCCTGCGAACGCACGCGCGCGAGGGTCACGAGCGTGTAGTGGTGGATGCGCTCGCCGAGCGAAACCGACCTGCCGCCCGTCACCAGGCTCAGGCTCGTGTGCTCCTCGTTCTGGCTCACGTTGAAGTGCAGCGCAACGTCCACGGGCTGGGGCGATGCCGTCGCGATCGTGTTCACGGCGGTCGATTCCAGGTCGTCGCACAGCACGAACTCCCACGTGCTGCCGGCGGTGCGGACCATCGCGCCATCGGCCAGGCGATCGATGCCGTCGATGTGCTCATGCACCCATTGGCCTTCATGGAAATAGACGTTCGCCTCGGGCCGGTTCGCATCCGGCAGCAGGTTCTCGCGCAGGCTCAACGGCAACGGCATGCCGTGCCCTTCGCCCGAAAAAAGACAGGTGACCGGCGGTGCGAGATCCTCGGCGATCCACACCGATTCCTCGCCCAGGCCGAGGCGCACTTCGGCACCTGGCGGCAGCACGGTCCAGCGGCCGTTCGGCAGGCGCTCGCCGTTCAGCGTGGTGCCGTTGCGGCTCTGGTCGACGATCTCCCAGGCCTGCCGGTTCCACCGGACCAGCGCGTGGATCTGCGAGATGTCCGGCGCCTGCAGCACCGTCTGGCAGGCCGAGGGGCGGCGGCCGAACGCATGCAGGGGGCGCAGCACGGTGCCGCGTTGATCGAGCTTGTTCCTGAAGACGGCCATCGTTGCTTTTTTCCTTCTGCCTTGCGTCAGACGTAGAGCGCCTGCGGATTGAGGTCGCTCTCCTGCAAAGGCGCGCTGCGCCATCCCATGGCGACCGGCACGCGGTACAGGCGCGGGTTGCCCAGTTCGGGCCAGATGTGGCACAGGCCCGGCACGACCACCTTCACGGTGCACAGCGGGATGTCGGGCCGCGTGTGGTCGAGCACCACGGTCTCCATGCCGAGGGCCGAGGCGATGCCGACGCAGCGGGCGATCTCCTGCGCGATGTCTGCTTCTGCGGCACAGGCGGCCGGACGCATCGGCGTTGCGTCGCCTGGCATGAGAAAACGTGGCGCGCCGTTCGCATCGTCCGAATGCGGGACAGCGAACTTCTTTTCAGCCGCGATCAACTGGCTCATTTCCGTGAGCGCGCGTTCGCAGGCCAGCACGGGACTCGGACTGCAGCCGAAGCCGATGGCCCAGTCGCCGGTCGTTCGGTGGCGGCCGATGGCGGCCACCACCGGAATGCCGAAGTCGTGGGTGATGTCGAGAGCCCAGTAGTGCCACGACGGCCCGAGGCCGCGTGCGACCCGCGCGAGGCTTTCGGCGGACAGGATGCCGAGGTCGATGGCCGGCCTTTGAATCCGCCCGTACCACCAGATGGCCGCGGCATCGCGCTCCACGAGTTCGAGGAAGCCTTGAAGAATGGCCTCCTCGCGCGTGTTGCCGGCGGCGCAGCCGTTCGATGTCCATATGGCGTGGCGTTGGCTCTCTGCAGGTGCGTTGGCGTAGCAGTAGGACAGTGGGAGGTAGCAACGCTCGTTCGATGTCAGCGACCACGCCGGTGCCCACCAGGCGGTGTCGTTCGCCGAGGCGGCCTGCGGGGCGACCGCGTGCGGCGGCCTGTTCCCCTCTTCGCGCTGACGTTCGCTGAAGCGCGCGAGTTCGGGCGCCCGGATGCAACGCGCGTCCAGCGCCGATGGTGCCGCGACGACGGCGGCTTCATCGCCTTGATGGAAGGCGGCATACCGTTCGATCGCCTCGCACATCGCGCTCGCACGCGACTGCGCGGTGGATATGCCCTTGCCGAGGCACACCTGCACGAGCGCGTTCGCGGAAGGGGCGCCGTGCGCGGCCGGCGTCCTGAAGATCTCGCTGCGGTAGACCGTCAGCGCGTCTTCCACTTCTGCGCCCAGCGGCACGACCCGCGCGATGACACCGCACAGCGGATCGAGGTGCGGAGCCAGGCGCGCGACCGTGGCCGACGCAGGCATCGTGCGCCAGCCGCCGTCGGGCCGAGCGCTGGCAAGACATGGCGCGAGCGTGACCGGCTCGCGCTGCAGGCGTGCCATGAGCCCGGCGTCTCCGCAGTGCGGACATTGGGGCCGCGCCACGACGGCATGCGGCTGCAGAGGGTCGAGCGTCCACAGTTGCTGACTGCGTTGTGTGACGGCGCCCTTCGCCAACGCAAGCAAGTCCTTCAACCGTGCCTCGACGAGTTCGCGGTCAGCGCGCACCGGCACGCCGATGGCTTCGCCGCCATGCCGGGCTTGCCACCAGGCCCGTGCAGGCTGGTTCCGCAGCAGGCGGTGCGCGAGGCAATGCCAGCATGCCGTCGCTTCGTGCGGCGTGAACAACGGCCCGACCATCGCTTGCTCTCCGCTCGGCTTGACCAGCAGCCAGGGCCTTTTGTCTGCCCGCTGCTTTGCGTCGATCTGCCCGAGCCTGGGATCGAGGTAGTCGTCGCAGAACACGATCGTCAACGCATCGCAGCCGGCCGCCTCATGCTCCCAGCGCAAGGCCGCTTCTTCGTCCACCGCCTTCGACAGCACGACGACATCCGCCTGCTCATTCAATCGCACACGCGTGGCCGGCAACGAGAAGTCCGGAACGACATACCGCGCCGCGCCATCACCGCGCACCGGCCTCACGAGGCCCTGCCGAACCAGCGCCTCCAGCGCATGCAGCATTTCCGCCAGCAGCGCGGGCGGCCCCTCGGTGCGGCAGTGCGAAGCCAGGCTCACGCCTTCGCGCAGCACGCGTTCGACGGCCAGCACACCCGGCGAGCCGAGTGAGAGCAGTTCGGTCTCGCTCAGCAGCAGCAGGTCGTCCGGCTGCACCAGCGGCGGCAGGTACCTGTCGTGCCACTGGAAGACGTCGGTGAAGAGGTCCATCGGCGGCGGGCTACGCGTCATGCGGCGATCCCAATGCGAAGCGGGCGACCGTATAGGGCCATTGGCCGGTCGTCGCCTGGAAGTCGGTCTCGAAGAGCCGGTGCTGTTCGGAGAACTGCGCATAGAGGTGGTCTTCGGAGCGCACGCGGATCGACGGATGGATGGCCGCGACACGTGCCGAATCCTCGAACCCCGACACCACCGGCAGGTGCATGCCGCCCACCTGCACGGGCATGCGCGCGAGGATCGGGTGGACGTAGTCCATCACGAGCACGCACGTCGCCGAACGCCGGCCGAACCACTCGGCCATGCGATGCAGCATGGCCTCCAGCGGCGCCTGTGGCAGATAGGGGCACACGCCCTCCAGCATCAGCAGCACGGGACGATCGCCGTGCAACGCCACCGCGTCGAGCCACGCGGGGTCCAGCACCGAGCACGCGAGGTTGCGCTCCTGTTCGGCGGGCGCCAGATGCGCTTCACGCAGCCGGACGGCATCGGGCAGGTCGACGTTGAGCCAGTCGACGCCACTGTGCCCGCCCAATCGACTGCGGCGCGTGCACAGCCCCGCGCCCAGCGTGACGCCGATGCCGTGCGGATGCGCCGTGAAGAACTCCGCCGCGAAGCGATCGATCAGCGCGGCCCGCGAGACCACGCCCCGCACGAACGCCGCATCCCCCGCATACGCTGCAAGGTCGAGCGCCATCGCCGCGGCGATGCGCTCCGCTTCGGGATCGGAGAACACCGACCCCGCGGCATCGTGGATTGCACCGCTCGCACCGGCGCGCGCGG
Organism: Variovorax sp. AC194; assembly: GCF_979257995.1. NCBI lineage: Bacteria > Pseudomonadati > Pseudomonadota > Betaproteobacteria > Burkholderiales > Comamonadaceae > Variovorax > Variovorax sp. AC194. Next base: position 3,843,251 of record NZ_OZ409823.1, read on the forward strand.
CCAGCGTCAGCAGCAGCGTCGCCGTGGCGCCTTGCAGCGCGGTCTTCGGCTCAGCAGGTGAACGGATAGGCACTGCCCGTGTTGTTGTAGGCGGTGAGCGCGATCGCGCGCATGCCCTCTTCCACCGGCGGCTGCGGGTAGTTGAGCTGGATGGCGTTCTTGATCAGCGCCCCGTCGCTCCCCTTCAGGTTCCACGCGCCGCGCTTGGCATCCCAGGTGAGTTGCGGGTTGGTGGCCATGCGGATCTCGAAGTTGAACGGGTTGTTGTAGCCCAGCCATTGGCTCAGCACCGGGGCCTTGTCGGTGCCCGGCGCGCGCGTGAGCTCGGCCAGGAACTCCGGCGACTTCCAGGCGAGCGCGATGGCGCGCAGCACCACGCCGCCAAAGGCCAGCAGCGAATCCGCGCCGCCGCCCGGAATACCCAGGCCGGTGGGCAAGGCGCCCTGCACCGGTCCGGGCGGCGTGGGCGGCGGATCGAACGCGGCCGCCGAGCCCATGAAGTTGGGGAACACCTGGTAGTAGGCCGCGAGCGCCTCGGGCGCGAGCGCCGTCGGCGCCTCCGGCAGCACGATGACGAAGGCGTCGTCGGGGCCGATCCAGCCGGCCGTGAGCATCGGCTTCCACTCGGCCCACATCGCGGGGTTGCTGTCCACGTGCAGGCTGATGTCCAGCTGCGGCCAGAGCGTCGGCAGGCCGAAGTCGCGGTGCAGCAGGGGCTGGATGTCTTGCTGGTCGAGCAGTTCGCGGCGGTACGCATCGTCCTGCCACGATCGCGCGATGGCCCTGAGGTAGGCGAGGCGGAATTCGAGCAACGGCTCGGCACTTTGGCGCTGGGTCATGATGACTTCTTCCTTGTTCAAGAAAATTGCGCAGGCGGTCGCTTGCGCGGGGACAACTCCGGCCGCATCGCGGCCAGATCCTTCATGCGGTCGCGGGCCTCGTCGCTCACGGGCGCGAGGGCCTGCAGTGCGGTGAGCGCGTCGAATTCGGTGCGGTGCTTGCCGCCCTCGCGCGCCAGCGCCGCGGCATGCGAAAGGCTCTGGACCGCCGCCGCGCGGTCGCCGCCCGCACCCAGCAGGTAGCGGGCCTTCTTCAGGTGCAGCTCGGCGCTGTAGAGCCCCTCGTTGAGCTGCGCCACCAGCTGCAGGCAGTCGTCGATGCGCGCGATCGCCTCGGCCCATCGCTGGTGGCTCGCGAGCGTTTCGGCGGCGAAGGCGCGGTAGTAGGTCTGGCAGTAGCGGCACCCCATGTTCCACAGCGCCTGCACGGTGCCGTCGGCCTGCGCGATGTCCGCCAGGTCGCCGGTCGACCAGCAGCGGATGATGTCCGCATAGCCCTGGAACGCCGGCAAGCCGTAGCGCGCGGTGATGTCCAGCAGCTCGGTCGTGCTCGCGAGCGCCGCCGCCCGGTCGCCGCGCGCCTGATGGCCCAGGCTCTGGTAGAGCAGCGCCATGCTCAGCGACGGAATGTGCGACATCTCGCGCGCCCACTGCACGGCCTGCGCCGCATCGGCGCGCGCGGCCTCGTCGTGGCCGGCGAACCAGCGCACCAGCGAGCGCCCGGTGGTCGCCCACACGCGCGTGTCGAAACCGAATTCGGCCGCATGGTGCGCATGCGCCTCGGGGCTGTAGCAGTCGATGGCGTCCGTGAGCGCCACCTCGGCCACGGCGAAGCGGCCGTCGGAATAGTGCGCCAGGCCCAGGTAGGTCTGCGCGGCGACGTACACGCCCTTGTCCTCCTGCTGCCGCGCATGGCCCAGCAGCCGGTGACTGAGCCGCCGCACCTCGTCGCGGTTGCTCGCGACATGGTGGAAGGTGATCATGGTCCACAGGTGCTGCACCTGCTTCTCGCGCGCCACCGTGTCGTTCAGCAGTTCCTGCGAGAGCGCGATGCGGTCCACCACCTGCGCGTGGGCCCAGCCGTGCTTGTTCATCATCGCCTGCGTGACGTAGCTGTTCACGTCGAGCCGGGCCTCGCGCTGCGCGTTGCCGTCCAGCCGCGCGACCCAGCCGTCGATGTGCTGCGCATAGGCGATGGTCTCGTCGTTGAGCGAGCGGTGCTGCGTGAGGCGAAGCTGCCGCACCGCGAGCGCGACCGCCTGCGCGTGGTCGCCCGCGTCGGCCCAGTGCTGCGCGACGCCGCCCGGCTCACTGGCCACGCGCTGCGGGTAGCGGCGCATCAGCGTCTGCGCCACGCGCTCGTGCTGCTGGCGGCGCTGCGCGACCAGCATGCATTCGTAGGCGGTGTCGCGGATCAGTGCATGCCGGAAGATGAAGGCGCCGCTCTCCGCGGCGGACGGCTCGGCCGGCATGACCAGGCCGGCCTCGCGCAGGGCTCGCAGTTCCCAGTCCACCGCCTCGCGGCTCCTGCCCGAGCAGGCGGACAGCAATTCCGCATCGAACTGCCGCCCGACGGTGGCGGCCAGCTGGAGCAGGCTCTTGGCCGCGCCGAGCCGGTCGAAGCGGCTGACCAGCGAGTCGCGCAGCGTGACGGGAATGGCCGCCGGCTGCACCGCGTCCTTGAAGACCCAGGTGCCGCCGGCTTCCACCAGGTAGGTGTCCAGCAGCATGCGCGCCATCTCTTCGACGAAGAGCGGCACGCCGTCGGTGCGCGCGACGATGTTGCGGATCACCGCGGCATCGACTTCCCTCGGCGCGAGCACCTGGCGGGCCAGTTGGGTTGCCTGCGCGTCGTCGAGCCTTCGCACCTCGATGCATTCGGCCTCCAGGGCCGGCGGCTTGGTCCACTCGGGCCGCGCGGTCAGCACGAGCAGCACGCGCCGGTCCACGAGTTGCGCAACCAGGCTCTCGAGAAATTCGATGCTCGTCGGATCGGCCCAATGCACGTCTTCGACCACCAGCAGCAGCGGCGCCGACGCGGCCATGTGCAGCAGCCATTGCGCGGTCGATTGCAGCAGCAGCGCCTTCTGCATCGCGGGCGACATCTGGCTCGCCTCGTGCGCGCCCAGCGGCAGCGACAACCACGCGCAGAAGATCGGGACCACGGCGTGCGCGTCGCAACCGGCGGCCTGCAATGCCTCCTGCAAGCGATCGCGGCGGATATCTGGTGACGCACCTGGCACGGCATCGAGCTGCTGGCGCAGCAGCGAGAGAAACGGCGTCAGCGCGTTGTTCTGGTGTTCGGGCTGGCACTGCGCGCCCACGGACCTTCGGCCTTCTTGCGCCACGTGCTCGCGCAGCACGTCGACGAGGCAGGACTTGCCGATGCCCGGCTCGCCGCGAATCCACACCGCGCGCCCCTGGCCCTGGCAGGCCTCCGCCCATTGGGTGCGCAGCAGTTCGAGTTCCGGGTCGCGCCCGATGCAGCGGTGGCCCAACGCGCCCGCAACGGCGATGGGCGGCGAGAACGACGGCTTCTGCGGATTGAGCCTGAAGGTCTGGATGCCCGCCGATTGCCCCGGCAGGCTCACGCTGCCGGCCGCATCGAAATGCGCGTGGCGCGACAGCAGGCGGTAGCTGCTCTCGCTGGCCAGCAGCGTTCCCATGTCGGCCACGCCTTCCAGGCGCATCGCGACACTCACCGCATGGCCCGAGGGGATCTCGCCCGCGGCCACCACGGCCATGCCGGTGTGCATGCCCATGCGGATGCCCAGGTGCGCCCCATGCGCCTGGCGGATGGCCTCGGCCCGGCTGTGGCCGAGGGCCGTGAGCTCCAGCGCCGTCATGCTGGCCTGCCGCGCGTCGGTGTCGCTCGCGTGCGGATAGCCGAAGAGCACGATCATCCGGTCGCCCAGCGTGCCCGCCAGCAGGCCGCCGCGCCGCGTGGCCACGTCGGAGAAACGGCCGAGCTCCTCGCGCTGCAGGAGCTCGAGTTTCTCGATGTCCGACGGCGGCACGGTGCCTTCGACGTCTTCGCTGTCTTGGCCCTCCCCGGCATCGGGCCAGACCGCGACGCTGCAGCACAGCACCGTGAGCTGCCGTTTCTCGGAGAAGGCCCGCGGCGACGCCACGGTGCGCGTGAGCGGATCGTCGTGCAGCTGTTGCTGCTGCTGCGCGGACCGCAGCGCGCCCACGAGGTTGTCGAGCCTGAGCCGCCCGAGTTCGGCCAGCAGCGTGGCCGCCGAACCGCAGCGCTCGTCGGCCTTCTTCTTGAGTGCATGCCGCAGCAGCGCCGCCACGGGATGCCCGGCGATCTCCGCCGGCAGCGGCACCTCCAGCGGACTGAGCTGCTGGTGAAAGATCTCGGCCGTCGATTCGCCTCGCACGGCGGGTGAACCCGTCAGGCATTCGAGGAACATCAACCCCCAGGCATAGAGGTCCGAGCGCACGCTGGGCGGCTCGCCGCGCAGTTGCTCGGGCGCGGTGTACGAGGGCGTGCCCAGGCACTCCTCGGCCATCGTGAGCGTTGGAAACTGCAGGCCCCTGTGCAGCGGGATCACGGTGCTGATGCCGAAGTCCAGCACCTTCGCGTGCGGCATCGCGCCGGTGAAGGTGACCATCACGTTGTCGGGCTTGAGGTCGCGGTGCACGATGCCGGCGCGGTGCGCGCAGTCCAGCGCATCGAGCACCTCGGCCATGAGATGCCCGGTTTCCGTCGCGGTCAGCGAGCCTCGGCGCCGCACCAGGCTGCGCAGCGTTTCGCCGGGCACGTATTCGAAGACGCCGTACACGCAGTCGCCCTCTTCGCCCTTGTCGAGCAACTGCACGATATGCGGGTGGTGCAATGCTGCGCAGAGCTTGGTCTCGCGGTGAAAGCGTGCGACGCGCTGCTTGCCGTCCTCGACCTTCACCACCTTCACGGCAACGACGGTGCCCGTGTGGCGCTGCATGGCGCGATAGACCGTGCCATAGCCGCCCGCGCCCAGCACGTCCAACAGGTCGTAGCCGGGAATGTGCTGTGCGACCGACTCGCTTGCGTCGCCGCGGCCAATGACGGCGTCCTGCATTTCAGCCCCCATCTTCTTGTTGATCGGCAAACGCCATCCGACGGGCGCCGCAACAAGGATTGCCACGCAACACCATCGTTTGAAACACGATTTGTTACTGTAGCTGACGGGGTGATTTTTCCGATCGAAAAATCTTTAAAAGAAGCCGCCGCGCAGGGGCTCTGGCGGTCTTTCTATTACGTGTGTGACCGCTATTACGCTGAAAGAATTCGCGCGTGCGGCCGCTGCGTTCAGGCGAAATCGGTCGACGGTTTTTCCCAGAGATTCACGCCGCCTTCCACCGCGTATTTGTCGATCTCCGCGAGCTCTTCGGCACTCAACGGCGCGTGGCGCAGCGCTGCGACGTTGTCGACGATCTGCTCGGGCCGGCTCGCGCCGATGAGCGCGGAACTCACGCGCGGATCGCGCAGCGTCCACGTCAGCGCGAGTTGCGCGAGGCTCTGTCCGCGGCGCTGGGCGATCTCGTTGAGCGCGCGTGCGCGTTCCACGTTGTCGTCCGACAGGTGTTCGTGCTTGAGCGAGCCGCCGCCCGGACGGTTGATGCGTGCATCGACCGGAATTCCCTTCAAGTACTTGTCGGTGAGCAGCCCTTGCGCGAGCGGCGTGAAGGCGATCACACCCGCGCCGAGTTCGCCGGTGGCATCGAGCAGGTCCTTCTCGATCCAGCGGTTGAACAGGTTGTAGGCCGGCTGGTGAATAAGCAGCGGCACCTTCCACTCGCGCAGCAGCGCCGCGATCTCGCGCGTCTTGCCCGCGGAGTACGACGAGATGCCGATGTACAGCGCCTTGCCTTGCTGCACGGCCTGCGCCAATGCGGAGGCGGTTTCTTCCAGCGGCGTGTGCGGATCGAAGCGGTGCGAATAGAAGATGTCGACGTAGTCCACGCCCATGCGCTTCAGGCTCTGGTCGAGGCTCGCGAGCACGTATTTGCGGGAGCCGCCGCCCTGGCCGTACGGGCCGGGCCACATGTCCCAGCCGGCCTTGCTGGAGATGATGAGTTCGTCGCGGTAGGCCTTGAAGTCTTCGCGCAGCAGGCGGCCGAAGTTGGTCTCCGCGCTGCCGTAGGGCGGGCCGTAGTTGTTGGCCAGGTCGAAGTGGTTGATGCCCAGGTCGAACGCGGTGCGCAAGAGCTTGCGCTGCACGTCGATGGGCGTGCTGTCTCCGAAGTTGTGCCAGAGCCCGAGCGAGATGGCGGGCAGCACGAGCCCGCTGCGCCCGACGCGGCGATAGGGAATGGCGTCGTAGCGCTCGGCGGCGGCAAGGTAGGTCATGGCGTGAGCAGAAGAGTGGGAAGGGAGCGACATGATGCCCGCGTGTTTGCGCATATGCATGCGCGGTTTTCTTCGTTGGTGACGCGCGCAGGGCTTTCTAGGATCGTCGCTTCCCAACCAGCCCCACCGCTCCCGTACCGGAGCGCGCCGTCATGCCCATCGAGACGCTCTCCGAGACGCCCTCTTCCATTCCTTCGCGCCGCGTGGCGCTCAAGGCGCTTGCATCTCTCGCATCCGTCACGGCCATCGGCAGCCTGGCCCTGGCGGGCTGCTCGCGGGAAGACAAGGCGGCAGCGGCCAGCGGCCCGGCCGTGGTGAAGAAGACCGGCGACAAGGTCGCCTTCAAGTACCCCAACAACCCGTCGTTCGACCTCATCTACCTGGCCGACGAGCTCGGCTACTTCGAGGGCACCAACACCCACCCCGAGTACGTCGGCAAGATCGCCGCGCCGCAGATCATTCCGCTCGTGGGCACGGGCGAGATCGACTTCGGCAGCCGCATGGTGCCACTGGTGATCTCGGCCATCGCGTCGGGCGCGGACCTCAAGGTGGTGGCCGCGGGCGGCAAGACGCTGCAGGAAGCGCCGCACATGAAGTACTTCGTCCGCAAGGACTCGGGCATCCGCAATCCGAAGGACCTCGAAGGCAAGACCATCGGCTTCAACAGCTTCGGCGCCTGCGCCGAGTTCGTGACCAAGAAGTACCTGCGCCAGCACGACGTGGATGTGACGAAGATCAACTTCGTCGTCATTCCCGACGAGCAGGCCGAGCAGACGCTGGTGACGGGCAACACCGATCTCGCGATCATCCATGCGCCCTTCTCGGGCCGCGCGGACAACGCCGAGTCGCTGGTGCGCCTGTGGAGCGACTTCGACCTCGATGGCGGCCTGGGCGGCATGGCGCCCTACAGCGCGCACGGCCAGTTCATCCGCCAGCACCCCGAGGCGGTGCGCGATGTGGTCGCCGCGCTCGCCAAGGCCGGCAACTGGGTCAACGCCAACACCGAGGAAGCGCGCAAGCTCGTGGCCAAGCGCATCAACATGGACCTGAAGAACGTCGACCGCTACGCCTATGTCGACGACCTGGTGGTGACCGAGCCGCCGATCCAGTACTACATCGACATCCTGCAGTCCGAGGGCAAGCTCGCCACGGGCAAGGTGGCGGTGAAGGACGTGTACACCAACGAATTCAACCCCTTCGCGCAGCCGGCCGCGAAGTCCTGAACCGCGCGCGCCATGAGCCTCAAGATCTCGGCCCGCGAAGTGCGGATGGACTACGCCGCGCGCGGCGCGAGCGAGCGCGTGCGGGTTCTCGAAGGCTTCGACCTCGATGTGCGCGAGGGCGAATTCCTCTCGGTGCTCGGCCCCTCGGGCTGCGGCAAGTCGACGTTCCTGGGCATCCTGGCGGGGCTCACCGAGCGCACCGGCGGGCGCATCGCCATCAACGGGCAGCCGCTCGCGGGCATCAACCGCAACCAGGGCGTGGTGTTCCAGGGCTATGCGCTCTTTCCGTGGCTCTCGGTGCTCGACAACATCGCGGTCGGGCTCGAGATACGCGGCATCGGCAAGACCGAGCGCCGCCGCACCGCGCACGCGTACCTCGAACTGGTCGGCCTGCATGGCTTTGCCGATCGCTACCCACACGAGATCTCGGGCGGCATGAAGCAGCGCGTGGCCATCGCGCGCTCGCTGGCCTACAAGCCCGACGTGTTGCTGATGGACGAGCCCTTCGCCGCGCTCGATGCGCAGACGCGCGAGATCCTGCAGGGCGAGTTGCTGCGCATCTGGGAGCAGTACCGCAAGACCATCGTCTTCATCACGCACAGCCTGGAGGAAGCGGTGTACCTCTCGGACCGCGTGGCGGTGATGACGCAGCGGCCCGGCCGCATCAAGGACGTCATCGACATCCCGCTCGCGCGCCCGCGCTCGGCGGAGATTCGCCATTCGACCGAATTCGCCGCGCTGCGCCAGCGTGCGTGGGAGGTGCTCAAGGATGAAGTGCAGGCCGGGCTGAAGCCGCGATCGCTGGAAGGTGTGGTGTCATGAGCGCCGTGCTCGACGCGCCCGCAGCGCGCACGCCCCACCGCTTCATCAAGCTCGCGCGCAGCTTCGCCCGCGTGGCCGAACGCGGCATCGGCATCGCGATCTTCCTGGCGCTGTGGGAGGCGCTACCGCGCCTGGGCATCGTGAGCGACGCCTACCTGAGCCCGCCCTCCGCCGTCATCGCCAGCATCGCGCAGCTCGTGGACACCGGCCAGCTCTGGAAGCACCTGGCCGCGAGCCTGCAGCGCTCGCTGTGGGGCCTGCTGCTCGCAAGCTTCTTCGGCGTGGTGCTAGGTTTGCTGATCGGCAGCTCGAAGCGGCTGGCGGCCATCGTCGATCCGGTGCTGCAGCTCTTCAGGCAGACCTCGGCCTTCGCGCTGTTTCCGGTGTTCATCCTGTTCCTGGGCATCGGCGAGCTGTCGAAGGTGGCGATCATCTTCTGGGCGTCGTTCTGGCCCGTGCTGCTGAGCACCGTGAGCGGCGTCAAGCAAGTGGATCGCCTGCTCGTCAACTCGGCGCTGTCGATGGGCGCCTCGCAGCGCTTCATCTTCTTCAAGGTGGTGCTGCCGGCCTCGCTGCCGTCGATCTTCACCGGCGTGCGGCTCGCGGGGGCCTACAGCATCACCGCGCTGGTCGCGGCCGAGATGATCGGCGCGCACTCGGGCCTGGGCTTTCTCACGCTCAATTCGCAAGAGACCTTCCAGATCCCGACGATGTACGCCGGCATCCTGCTGCTGGCCGTGCTCGGGCTGCTGCTCAACTACCTGCTCGCCTTGCTGGAGCGGCGGCTGCTGCGCTGGCGCAAGGGGCTGAGCCTCGATGACTGAGCGCAAGCTGGCGGCGGCAGGCGCGGCGCTCATTGCGGCCGTGGCGCTCGCGGGCATCGGCGGCGCCTGGGCCTTCGCGACGCCCTCGCTGTCGAGCCTGCCGAAAGGCCCGGTGCTCGCCCGCGCCATCGAACGCGGCAAGCTCGTCGTCGGCGTGCGTCGCTATCCACGTCCCGCCCCGCCCGAGGCGCCGACGCCGCCCGAGCCCGATGGCTTCGACGCCACGCTGGCCCGGCAGGTGGCGCAGTCGCTCGGGGTGCCGCTGGAACTGGTCGGCCTCGATGCGGCCGCGCAGGAAGCCGCGCTGCGCGAAGGCCGCATCGACCTGCTGGTCGCCGGCGTGCCCGCGCAGACTGCGCAGGACATCGCCGCCGCACCCGGCAGCTACGACATCGGCCGCGGCCTCGTGGTCGCGCTGCGCCGCGGCAAGGTGCAAGCGGCGTCCGCGCTGCGCGGTGCCACGGTATGCGTCGGCGAAGGCTCGGGCTATGCGGGCGCGGTGTCGGAGCGCTATGGGGCCGAGCCGCGCAGCTATCCGTCGTCCGTACATGCGGCATCGGCCTTCATGGCCGGTGAATGCGCCGCGCTCGCCGAGGACGGCGAGGTGCTGGAGCGGCTCATGCAGAACGAGGAATGGCGCTTCTACAAGCCGCTGGCGAGCGACCTGCGTCCGCCAGCGGATGCAGCCATCCGCTTGCCGGAGGGCGATAGCGGGTCACGCGATTACCTGGCCGCGGCGCTGCGGCAATGGCGCGCCGATGGCACGCTGAGCAAGGCGCGCGGTGCGCGGGCGGGCAACCTGCAGTTCGAGATCACGCTGCTCAAGGATGGGTTTGTCTGCCACTCCTAGACTGAGGGCCGCCGATGTCCAGGCTCCGCATGACGGCAGAATGGCCGCCATGGACGAACTCATCGGTCTTCTCTTCGCCCTTCTGCTCTGGCGCGTCGTGCTTGCCGCGCTGTTCGGTTTCGCAATCGGCATGGCGCTCGCGCAGGTCTTCCCTGGCTTTGGCGCGGGCGCCGTTGCCACAGTCACGCTGCTCGCGCTGTTCGGCGGTGTCATGTGGCATGCATCGGCGATCGCCGCGGCCGCGCCGGCGGGCGCGCCCAAGGCCGAGCAGCAGCCGATATCGCGGCCCATCGCCTTTCTGGGCATCGCGCTCGTCGGCCTTCTGGTCGGCGGCGTGTACGACTACCTGCTCTCGTCGGGCCCGATCGCGCTCTCGGTGCTGGTCGTCTCGTCGATCGTGCTGGTTTCGGTGGGTGGGGCGATCACGAAAACGCCTGTCTATCTCAAGGACCTGCTGTTCATGGTCGCAGCCTTGGTCACCGGCTTCGTGGTGCCGTGGGCCATCGCCACGCTTCTGCGCTGAGCCCTACTTCTGCGCCGCCTTGGCTTCTCGAGCGGCCGAACTCTCCAGCCCTTCCTTCGGCAGCCACAACGCCAGCGCCACCACGCCCAGGCTCACGACCAGCATCATCAGGAACGTGAGGTGCAGCGAACTGCCCAGCGCGAGGCGGATGCCCGCATCGCCCGCGACGGAGCCGTGCACGCCCTGCAGCAGCAGGCGCAATTCGTCGTCGGTGAACATCATGCTGCCGTCGCCGCGCGTCAGGCCGAAGTTGAAGACCGCGCCGAAGAACGCCGCACCCAGTGCGCTCCCCAGGTTGCGCGAGAACACGTTCGAGGCCGTGGCGATGCCGCGCTGCGAGAGCTCCACGCCCTCCTGGATCAGGATCAGCGAGCTCAGGCTCATCACGCCCATGCCCAGGCCGATGATGAACGAGCCGATGGCCGGCAGCACCGGCGAGCTGCCGGCACCGAGCAATGCGAAGGTCGCGGTGCCCACAGGAATCAGCGCGGCGCCGACGACCACCATGCGCCAGAGGCCGATGCGGTGGAAGGTGCGCGAGGTCAGCGTCGCGCCGATGGGCCAGCCCAGCATCACCATCGTGAGCGTGAGGCCGGCCGTGACCGACGAGCGCTCCAGCACCACCTGCACGTACATCGGCAGGAAGGTGGTGATGCCGATCAGCACCATGCCGGCGAGCATCGCCGCGCCGTTGACCGTAGCGATCATCCGCGCGCCCCAGAGCTTGAGCGACACCATCGGGTCGGCCGCGCGGCGCTCCTGTGCGATGAAGAGCGCAAGCGTGACCGCGAAGAGCCCGGCCCATGCGAGCGCAACGCCCGAGTTGCCGACACCGAACTCGGTCAGCGCAATCATCAGCGACGCGATGCCGACGGTGAACAGCACCGCGCCCACCATGTCGATGGACGAGCGGCGCACCGTCGGCGCCTCGTGCAGGAAGAACCAGAAGCCCGCCGCCGCGGCCAGGCCGATGGGCACGTTGACCCAGAAGATCCAGGCCCACGACAGCTTCTGCACGATGAGCGCGCCGATCATCGGCCCCACGACGGCCGATACGGCCCACACGCTCGCCAGGTAGCCCTGCACCTTGCCGCGTTCGCGCACCGGATAGAGGTCGCCGACGATGGTGAGCGACACCGGCTGGATGGCGCCCGCGCCGATGCCCTGGATGAGCCGGAAGCAGATCATGGCCGGCATCGACCACGAGAAGCCCGCCAGCACCGAGCCGATGATGAAGATCGCGATGCCCACGAACATGATGGGCTTGCGGCCGTACAGGTCGGAGAGCTTGCCGAACACCACGGTCATCGCGGTCTGCGCGAGCAGGAATGAGGCGAAGACCCAGCTGTAGAGATGCAGTCCGCCGAGTTCGGAGGCGATCTGCGGCATGACGGTGGAGACGATGGTGGCTTCGATGGCGACCATGGCCATGGAGGCCATGATCGATGCGATGACCAGGGGGCGGTTTGTAGTTTTGGTGCTGGCGCTCATGGGGTGTGTCGGGCCTGAAGCTGCCCCGGACGGAGGTGTCCGGCAAGCTGAGGTGAGGTGGCGGGGCCGCGAGGCGTCGATGCTATCGGGGCGCGCGTATTCGTGCTGGCGCTCGGGCACTCGCGCTGTCTTGTTCGCGCGATCGAACGGGCTTGCGATATCGCCTTGTCGCCAGAGGATTCGATCCGGGCGCAACAACATCGAGGCCGGCTTTCGCGGCCCCGCGTAGCGCGCCGGCTCAGCCCGCGTTCAGCGCCGAGGTGCCGTCGTAGATGTAGCGGCGCGACCAGGGCAGCGTCTTCGCCGCGCGCCCCGCCTTGCGTCCCACGATCTGGTAGATCGCCACGTCGTCGTTCTCGAAGGCATAGGCGCAGCCCGCGAGGTACACGCGCCAGATGCGGAATTTCTCCTCGTCGACCATCGTGTGCAGCTTGTCGCTGTTGGCTTCGTAGCTGTCGCTCCAGTAGCGCAAGGTCTGCGCATAGTGGCGGCGCAGGTTCTCGATGTCGAAGGCTTCGAGCCCGCCCTGCTGCATGGCCTGCAGCGCGAGGCTGATGTGCGGCAGCTCGCCGTTGGGAAACACATAGCGGTCGATGAAATCGCCGCCGCCGTAAGAGACGCCACCGCCCTCGGGGTCGGACGAGGTGATGCCATGGTTCATCACCACGCCGTCGTCGGCCAGGAGCTCCTGCACCCGCTTGAAGTACGCGGGCAGGTTCTTGCGGCCCACGTGCTCGAACATGCCCACGCTGGTGATGCGGTCGAACTGGCCGGTCACGTCGCGGTAGTCCTGCAGGCGGATCTCAATGCGGTCTGCCAGGCCCGCGGCCTTCACGCGCTCGGTGGCCAGGTCGAACTGGTTCTGCGAGAGCGTGACGCCCACGCAGCGCGCGCCGAATTTCTGCGCGGCACGGATGACGAGTGCGCCCCAGCCGCAGCCGATGTCCAGCAGCGTCTGGCCTGGCCGGAGGTCGATCTTGGTGAGGATGTGATCGATCTTCTTCAACTGCGCGGTCGCGAGGTCTTCGTCGCCGTTCTCGAAGTAGGCGCACGAATAGACCATGTTCGGGTCCAGCCACTGCTGGTAGAACGCGTTGGAAACGTCGTAGTGGTACTGGATGGATTTCTTGTCCGACGACTTGGTGTGCGTGAAGTAGCGCGCCATGTTCTGCAGCGCCCCGCCCTGCTTGTCGATCGAGGTCTTCGCCAGGCCGTAGGCGATATCGATCACGTCGCTGAGCTTGCCCTCGATGTCGATCTTGCTCTTGACGTAGGCCTCGCCCAGGTTGTCCAGCGTGGGCTGCAGCATCAGCGACAGCGCGGCAGGTGTCTTGACGTGCAGCGTGACCGAGGGCCCGCTGAAGTTGCCGAAGTCGTACGACTGGCCGTCCCACAAGGTCAGGCGCGCCGGCAGGTTGGCGCGGTCACGAACGGCGGCGCTCCACTGCGCCAGCTTTTTTTCCCAAAGCATGCATCTCTCCGTGTTGTTAGGTTCACCCGGCGCCAGTGCGCCGGGGTGCTGCAGCGAGCAAAACAATAACGAAAAAATTTGAAACCTGCATGGTCGTGACGACGCAAGAAATCGCAGCAAGTGCTACAAGGCGCCGCCGTCTTTCGCAGGCGTTGCGCCGGCCTGCGGGGCGTCGGTCGCCTCGATGAAGATGCGCTTGATCGTCGGGAAACGCGCGCGCACCTGCGTCTCGATGGCGGCAACGGCCTCGCCCGCCTCGCCCGTGGAAATGTCGTCCCTGAAGTTGACATCGACGATCACCAGCGCCTCGTCGGCGCCGATGTACATCGACAGCACATGCCCCACGTCCTCGACGCTGGGCTGTGCCATCGCGAGCTCGCGGATGGCGCGCGCCGTCTCGGGCCGGATGCCCTCGCCGATCAGCAGGCCCCGCGCCTGCGCGATGAGCAGCACCGCCACGCCGGCCAGCAGCACGCCGATGACCACCGAGGCCACGCCGTCGAGCGCCGGCATGTCCAGCGCGTGGCTCAAGTAGATGCCGAGCCCGGCCACCACGAGGCCCACCAGCGCGGCCGAATCCTCGGCCAGCACGGTGTAGGTGGTCGGGTCCTTGCTGCGGTCCAGCGCCTGCCAGAACGGCGTGCCGTTGGCCTGCGCGCGGAACTGCCTGAGCGCAATGAGAAAGCTGGTGCCTTCGAACACGAAGGCGGCCGCGAGCACGACGTAGTTCCATGTCGGATCGCGCATCGGCTCCGGCGCGCGGATGTGCTGGATGCCCTCGTAGAACGACACGCCGCCGCCCAGCCCGAAGATCAGCACCGCCACGATCAGGCTCCAGAAATAGAGCTCCTTGCCGTGGCCGAACGGATGCTCGGGTGTCGCGGGCCGCTTGCTCAGCTTCAGGCCCACGAGCAGCAGCACGCCGTTGAAGGTGTCCACCGCCGAGTGGATGCCCTCGGACAGCATCGCCGAACTGCCGGTGATGCCCGCCACGACGAACTTGGTGATGGCGATCGCCACGTTGGCGCCGATGGCGCCGTAGATCGCGACCTTGGATTCGGCCATCCGGCTCAGGCCCCTTAGGCCGCTTCCATCGACGCGGCACCCATCGCGTCGTTGCCCGCCTCCGAGAGCCAGCGCTGCTTGTCGCGCAGCGGCGGCGCACCGAACATGCGGCCGTACTCGCGCGCGAACTGCGAGGGGCTTTCATAGCCCACGCTGTGTGCGGCGCTCGCCACGTCGGTGCCGGTCATCAGCATCTGGCGGCGCGCTTCCTGCAGGCGCAATTGCTTTTGGTACTGCAGCGGGCTCATCGCGGTCACGGCCTTGAAGTGGTGGTGGAACGACGACACGCTCATGTGCACCGCGCGTGCCATGTCCTCCACCCGCAGCGACTGCGCATAGTTCACGCGCAGCGCGCTGATGGCCTTGGCGATGCGCTGGGTGTGGCTGTCCTGCAGCGCGATCTGGCGCAGCCGCGCGCCCTCGCCGTTCACCAGCAGGCGGTACATGATCTCGCGCTTGATGAGGGGCGCCATGATCGGCACGTCCTCCGGCGTCTCGACCAGCCGCAGCAACCGAAGCACCGGCTCCAGCACCGGCATCGCGATGCGGTTGACGTACATGCCGCGGGAAGCCGGCGCGTTGGCCTTGGCGGGCAGCTTCTCGTCGCCGATGAGCTCGCCGATTTCGTCGAGCGCCAGCTCCAGCCGCACGCCCAGGTACGGCTCGTTCTCGCACGTGAGGCGCACCTGGCCGCACACGGGCAGGTCCACCGAGGTGACCAGGTAGTGCATCGGGTCGTACACGTAGATGTCGTCGCCCACGATGATCCGCTTGGAGCCCTGCGCGATCAGCCCGAGCGCGGGCGTCGCGAAGGCGTGCTTGGGGCCGTCGGGCTTGCTGATGCAGAACACCTGCAGGCCGGTCACCGGCGTTTCCACCGTGCCGTCGCGCCCGCCGGTGATGCGGTTGATGAGCGCCACCAGTTCCTTCCTGGCTTCGTCGAGTTCGGGCTCCAGCGGCATCGGCTGGGCCAAGGCTCCAGCGATTTCGGCAGCGATTTCGGGTGTTTCGTCGGACATGTAGGGGGCCTTGTCGCGGTGAAGGTCACGGTGGCGGGCACCGTGGAGGATCGGGTGGTTTACAGCTTAGCGCCGCTCCCATGAATCTGCACGCCCCCGGAAGGAGGTCTGGAGAAATAGGCAAAGACTTTGCAGGAACGCGCTCGCCGCGCCGCGGGCCGCGGGCGGATACTTTTTGCCAGTGCCTCACCCGGCATCCCCCGACACCCTCCCACAACACCCTCCCCCAACACAAAGGACCTCTCCATGCAGTACCGCAAATTCGGCCGCACCGGCCTCCTGGTTTCCGAACTCTGCCTCGGCACGATGACCTTCGGCGGCGCCTCGGGCATCTGGAGCCAGATCGGCGACCTCCAGCAGGCCGAGGCCGAAGGCCTGGTCGGGCGCGCCATCGACGCCGGCATCAACTTCATCGACACGGCCGACGTGTACTCCGAAGGCCAGTCGGAAGTCATCACCGGCCAGGCGCTCAAGAACCTGAAGATCCCGCGCGACAGCGTGGTGGTGGCCACCAAGGTGCTCGGCGAAACCGGCAGCAAGGGCCCCAACTCCAGCGGCGCCTCGCGCTTTCACATCATGGACGGCGTGAAGGCGAGCTTGAAGCGCCTGCAGCTGGACCACATCGACCTCTACCAGATCCACGGCTTCGATCCGCTCACGCCCATCGAGGAAACCGTGCATGCGCTGGACAACCTCGTGCAGCAGGGCCACGTGCGCTACGTGGGCGTGTCGAACTGGGCCGCCTGGCAGATCGCCAAGGCGCTGGGCATCGCCGAGCGCGACCGGCTCGCGCGCTTCGAGTCGCTGCAGGCCTACTACACCATCGCCGGGCGCGACCTGGAGCGCGAGCTGGTGCCGATGCTGCGCAGCGAAAACGTCGGCCTCATGGTCTGGAGCCCGTTGGCCGGCGGCCTCTTGAGCGGCAAGGTCGACCGCCATACCGAGACCGAAAAGGGCACCCGCCGCGCCAGCTTCGACTTCCCGCCGGTGAACCGCGACCGCGCCTACGACTGCATCGACGCGATGCGCGTGCTGGCCGAGGCCCGCAAGGTGTCGGTCGCGCAGATCGCGCTGGCGTGGCTGCTGCACCAGCCGGTCGTCACCAGCGTGATCATCGGCGCCAAGCGCGTCGAGCAGCTGGACGACAACATCGCGGCCACCGCCATCGAGCTGTCAGCCGACGAGCTGGCCACGCTCGACAAGGTGAGCGCGCTGCCGGCCGAGTACCCGGGCTGGATGCTGGAGCGCCAGCGCGCGAACCGCGACAAGCACCTGGCCTGATTGGCTCATACCAGGTTGCTTCAAAAGAGAAATCCGTTCACGCTGAGCTTGTCGAAGCGCCGCGCGAGGCTTCGACAGGCTCAGCCCGAACGGCTTTGGCAAATCGAACGCAATTTCTATCAGGCCAACGCCAACGCCGATGCCAGCGCGGCCGAGCGCCGCGCGGCGTGGGCCGCCGTTGCGCGCAGTGCGCGCAGATCGAGGTGCCGCGCGGCGCTGGCCGCATCGGGCGCAGCCAGGTGCGGCACCACACCGAGCAAGGGCGCGCCGAGCCGGTCGCGCAAGGTTTGTAGATTCGCCTCGGGCGACAGCATCCGCGGCTCGATGACGCTCGCGACCCAGCCGGCCAGCACGAGGCCGCGCGCCCGCACGGCTTCGGCCGTGAGCAGCGCATGGTTCAGGCAACCGAGCCTGAGGCCAACCACGAGAATCACCGGCAGCCCGAGCGCCACGGCCAGGTCGGCGCTGCCCAGGTCGTCGCCGAATGGCACGCAGAACCCGCCCACGCCTTCGACGACCACCGCGTCCGCGCGCTGCGACAGCGCCTCGAAGGCCGACAGCAGCGGCGGCAATTCGATGCGCACGCTTTCTTCCCGCGCCGCGAGGTGCGGCGACATCGGCGCGCGCAGCAGGTAGGGGCAGCGCAAGGCCAGCGGCGCATCGACGTTGCCGGCCGCGCGCAGTTGCTCGACGTCTTCGTTCCGCCACGCACCATCCACCCGTTCCAGGCCCGCGGCCACCGGCTTCATGCCGACCGCGCGCAGGCCCGAGGCGGCCAGCAGGCTCAGCATCGCGCTGCTCACCAGCGTCTTGCCGACGCCCGTGTCGGTGCCCGTGACGAACCAGCGGCGCTGCGTCATGCGGCCTCCTTCCACGGCTGCGCCAAGGCGTCGCCCAGCGCATCGACCAGCCGCGTCACGTCGGCCTCGCTGTGGCTGGCCGACAGCGCGATCCGCAGGCGCGCGGTGCCAGCCGGCACGGTCGGCGGGCGGATCGCGCCGACGCGCAGCCCGCGGGCATCGAGCTGCGCCATCGTGCGCATCGCGCGTGCGTTGTCGCCGACGATCAGCGGCTGGATCGCGGTGGGCGAATCGGGCAGCCAGGCGCTGCCGTCCGGCGGAAGGACCGCGTTCAGGCCCCGGCGCAGCTGGGCGATGCGCGCCTTCAATTTCGCGCGGCGCTCGTCACCCTCTTCGCCTTCGATCAGCGCGAGGCTCGCGAGCAGCGCATGCGCAATGGCCGGCGGCGCGGCCGTGGTGAAGATGTACGGCCGCGCCCGCTGCACGAGGTAATCGATGACGGTGCGGTGCGCCGCCACGAACGCGCCCGACACCCCCGCCGCCTTGCCGAGCGTGCCGATGAGCACCAGCCGCTCCGAGCGCAGCGCCATCGCCTGCAGCACGCCCCGGCCCGTCGCGCCCAGCACGCCGAAGCCGTGGGCGTCGTCCAGCACCAGCCAGGCATCGTGGCGCTCCGCGAGCGCGAGCAACTCGGCCACCGGCGCGATGTTGCCGTCCATGCTGAAGACCGCATCGCTCACGATCAGCTTGACCGGCGCATCGCAGGCGCCCAGCTGCGCATCGAGCGCGGCCACGTCGCAATGCGGATAGCGCGCCACGCGCGCCTTGGCCAGCCGCGCGCCGTCGATGAGCGAGGCGTGATTGAGCGCTTCGGAAAAGATCACCGCCTCCGCGCCGCCGAGCGCCGACAGGACCGCGAGGTTGGCCATGTAGCCGGTGCAGAAGAAAAGGCTGCGCGCCTCGGGGATGAACGGCGCCATCCAGCCGGCCAGACGCTCCTCGAGCTCGGCGTGCGCGCGCGAATGGCCCAGGATCAGGTGCGAGCCGCCGCTGCCCGTGCCGTAGCGCGCCGCGCCTTCGGCCAGCGCCGCGGCCAGCGCCGGATGCGCGGCCAGCCCCAGGTAGTCGTTGCTGCTGAAGCCGAGCATGGTGCGCGGCGCGGTCGTGCCGGCCAGCGTCAGCGACTGCTCGGGTGCGCAGGCGGTCTCGGCGATCTGCCGCCGGCGTCGCAGCGCCTGCGTATCGAGCGCGGTGATCTCGTCCTGCAGGCGTTCAAGCAAGCGCAACATCGCGGCCTCCTTCTGCGGGCGCGCGAGCGGACACCGCCTGCAGCGTGGCCAGCGTGCCATCGACCAGCCGGTCGATTTCGTCGTCGCGAATCACGTAGGGCGGCATCAGGTAGACGGTCGAACCGATGGGGCGCATCAGCAGCCCGTTCGCGCGCGCTGCGAGGTGAAAGCGCTCCGCGAACCCGGCGCCAGGCTCGCGCACGTCGAAGGCCGTGATCATTCCGCGCTGGCGCAGGTGGTCGACCGGCATGCCGCGCAGCCCTTCGCGCAGCCGGCCGATCAATCGTTCGGCGCGGCCACGATTGCGGCGCAATGCATCCTCGCGCTCGAACAGGTCGAGTGTCGCGAGCGCGGCGCGGCAGGCCAGCGCGTTGCCGGTGTACGAATGCGAATGCAGGAAGCTGCGTGCCACGTCGTCGTCCACGAAGCCTTCGTAGATCGCATCGCGCGTCATCACCAGCGCAAGCGGCAGGTAGCCGCCGCTGATGCCTTTGGAGAGACACAGGAAATCGGGCCAGATGCCGGCCTGCTCGCAGGCGAAGAAGCTGCCGGTGCGGCCGCATCCCACCGCAATTTCATCGGCGATGAGGTGCACCTCGTAGCGGTCGCAGAGGGCACGCACGAGGCGCAGGTAGTCGGGGTCATGCATCGCCATGCCGGTGGCGCATTGCACGAGCGGCTCGACGATCACGGCCGCGATGGATGCATGGCTTTCGGCCAGCAGCGCTTCGAGTTCCGCGGCGGCACGCCGCGCCACGGCGCTGGCATCCTCGCCCGCCAACGCGGCTCGCGCATCCGGCGACGCCACGAGGTGCGCGTTCGCGAGCAGCGGCGCATAGGCATCGCGGAACACGGGCACGTCGGTCACATGCAGCGCGCCCAGCGTTTCGCCGTGGTAGCCGCGCCGCAGCGCGACGAAGTGCTGCTTGCCGCTGCGTCCCGCGTTGCGCCATGCGTGAAAGCTCATCTTCAGCGCGATCTCCACGGCCGAGGCGCCGTCGGAGGCGTAGAAGCAATGGCCCAGTTCGTGACCGGTCAGCGCGGCAAGCCGCTCGGCCAGTTCGACGGCCGGTGCATGCGTGCAGCCCGCGAGCATCACGTGCGAGAGCGCGTCGAGCTGGTCCTTCAGCGCCGCGTTGATGGCCGGGTGCGCATGGCCGAAGAGATTGACCCACCATGAGCTCGTCGCGTCGAGATAGCGGCGGCCGTCATGGTCGATGAGCCAGACGCCCTCGCCCCGCGCGATCGGCAACGGCGGCACCGCTTCGAGACGGATGCTCTGCGTGCACGGATGCCACACGTGGCGCCGGCTGCGCTGCTGCCAGTCGGTGTTGGCGGAGGGGGAAAAAGCAGTCGATGGCGGCATCCGCGCATTCCTTTGTGGGAGGCAAGGCGCGGGATCGTATCGACGCTTTACAGGCACGACAAACCGCCTCGGCGCTGGCGGATTGCAGCGTGCTTGGACGACGATGGACGGCGTAGCAATCGCGTTGCGAACAAGCTCGTGCAACGCGACAGCATTGAGCCGGAGGGGCCTCGGCGGGCCGGTCGCAAGTTGTCCGGTCAGCGCCAAAGATAACTGGGGAATGTCGGAGGTGCGCCAGATATCAGGCACATCGCGCCTCATCGGACACGTGAATGTCCGATTGAGGCAAACCGCTCTCCCGACGCTCAGCCAGCGCTCTTCTTCACCAGCGCCGTGATGTAGTCGCGCAGCGAAGTCGCCCCGCGCTCGGGCTTTTCGGGCTCTTCCTTGTTGTCCAGCGTGATGCGCGTCATCGCCGCATAGGACCTCGCCGCGGCCTCCGAAAACCCCAGCGACCGGTACGCCTGCTCCCATTGCTCGGGCGGCGTCACCACCACTTCCACCGGCCGCCCCAGCGCGTCCGCAAAGGCTCGCGCGACATCGGCCGGCGAATAGCGCTCCGGCCCTTCGACGTAGTGCGGCCCCGATGCCTCGGCCGCGCCCAGCATCAGCCGCGCGGCGAATTCGCCCAGGTCGTGCGGCGCCACCATCGGCAGCGTGAAGTCGGGCGGGTACATGCTGTGCAGCTTGCCTTCGTTCCGGGCAGTTTCGAGCGAGGCGTCCCAGTTGCTCATGTAGTAGGCCGCGCGCAGGGGGCTGACCGGCGCCTTGCCGGCCTGCAGCGCCTGCTCCATGTCGTACAGCACGCCCAGGTCGCCGATGCCGTTGCCCGGCTGTGCGCCGTAGGCCGATTCGCAGACGATCTTCTCGAGTTTGCAGCCCTCCAGCGCGTCCACGATGGCGTACAGGCTCCTGCGCTCTTCGGCGACCGTGTCGGTCGACGGGGGCGCCGGCGGGTTGAGCACGAAGAGCCGGTGCCCGCGCGCGATCACGCGGTGCAGCGCGGGCGTGTCGAACACGTCGACCTGCGCCACATGGGCGCCCTTGGTCTTGAGCGATTCGGCCTTGCTCGCATCGCGCGTGACCACGGTGACGGGCTCGTTGCGCGCGAGCAGCGCCTGCGCCAGCGACGAGCCGACATGGCCCGTGGCGCCGAGGATGATGTGCATCGCCATCTCCCCTACGACCGCTTTTCCGCGTTGCGCTTGCGCGTGGCGGCGCCCTTCTTCGCGGAGGCCGAGCGCTCGGCGGCCGTGCGGGATGCCGCGGCCGCACCGCCCTTGTGGCCGCCCTTGTGCGAGGGCGCATGGTTCTCGGCCTTGCCGCGGCCCGAGCCGCTCTTCTTGCCGCCGCCGGTCTCGGCATTCACCGTGGCCCAGGCGCGGCGCTCGGCCTCGCCCTTGCCGACGCCGCGGTGCTCGTAGCCTTCCTCGATGTGCTCGGCCTTGCGTTTCTGCTTGTCCGTGTAGGACGACTTGTCGCCTCTTGGCATGTCAGCGCTCCTTCAGGTTGAGAAGCCTTCATGCTGGGCGCACCGCCAGCGCCGCGGGTAAGAAGACGCACGCGCTGCGCGTCAGCGCTGTCTGTCGCGGGACGGCTCGGCCGCCGCCTTCATGCGCCGCAGGTGCGCCAGCATTTCCTCGCGCACGACGCTGGTGATGTGGCTGCGCTTGCCGTTCTCCAGCATGCCCAGCCGGCGCGCGACGGGGCGTCCGGGCAACTGCAGCACGCACAGCGCGGGGTCGCTCTCCCAGTCGAAGTTCTTCAGGAGCGGCGCCATGGTGAAGCCCACGTTCTTTCGCACCAGTTCCGCGATGGCCAGCAGCGAGTTGAGTTCGAGAAACTCCTTCGGCACGAACTGCAGCCGCCGCAGGATCCTGTCGATGCGCGCCCCGGTCGGCGTGCGCCGGTCGAAGCGGATGAAGGGATGGTTCGCGAACAGGCTCGCGATGGGCGTCTCGGGCGAGGCGATGCCCGAATTGGCGATGACGGTGAGCGACTCCTCGTAGCACGGCGTCCACAGGAGGCCCGGCACCTCGGGCCACTGGCGCTCGACAACCACGGCCGCATCGAGCTCGCCGCTGATCACGTCCTGCATCAGCTGCGACTGCTCGCGCACGCGCAGCTCGACTTCCAGGTTCGGGTGCAGCGACTTGAGCACCGCCAGCGTGCCCGACAGGAGGCCCATGGCCGAGATGAGCGAACCCAGCTTGATGGTGCCGGCGATCTGCCGCTGGTCCTGCAGGTCGCGGCGCATCGACTCGTACTGCGCGAGCAGCGCTTCGGCGCGCGGCAGCAGCAGGTGGCCGGCGGGGCTCAGCACCATGGTGCGGCCGGTCTTGTCGAACAGGGTCTTCTTCATCTCGGATTCGAGGGCGCGCATCTGCTGGCCCACGGCCGCCTGCGTCAAGGCCACCTCGTCGGAGGCCGCGGCAAAGGAGCCGCCACGGGCCGCGGCCACGAAGGTGCGGAGAAAACGAATGGAGCTCATGGTCGGAAGATAAACAAATCCTTTATCAACTCTAAATGATTTTTAAATTTATTTTTTCCTGTACCTGCAAAACAATGCGGCCATCGGCACTGAACTACCGCACTCCCGCGGCAGGCAGATGACAACCCGCAACGCCACCCGCCACGCCATGCCCACTCCTGAATATTTCCCCCTCGTCGATGTTTCCGGCACGTCCCACGCCCGCGGCGTGCAGCACGGCCGCGCCGTGCCCGAGCGCGTGGCCGGGGGCGTGGCGCTCTACCGCGCCCAGCTGGGCCGCCGCGGCCTGGACGACGCCACCATCCGCCAGCTCGCGCAATCGATGCTGCCGGTCATCGAGGCCTACGACGCGAGCTATCTGGAAGAGATGCGCGGCATCGCCGAAGGCGCGGGCGTCTCGCTCGAAGACGTGGTGATGATCAATTGCCGCACCGAGATGCTGTTCGGCTATGCCGACATGAAGCAGACCCAGGCGGCCGAACCTGTGCCCAGCGAAGACGGCGACTGCACCGGCCTGGTCGTGCTCCCCGCGCGCTCGGCCACCGGCCGCCTCATGCACGCCCACAACTGGGACTGGCGCCAGGAATGCGTGGACACGGGCATCGTGCTGCGCATCCGCGGCAACGGCAGCGGCCCCGACATGCTCACCTTCACCGAAGCCGGCGCCCTCGCCCGCCACGGCTTCAACAGCCACGGCGTCTCGCTCACCGGCAACTCGCTGACCTGCGACGAAGACTTCCGCAAGGGCGCGGGCGTGCCGCTGGTGCTGCTGCGCCGCCGCGTGCTCGAAGCCGCGAACCTCGCGCAGGCGATGAAGACCATCTGGGCATCGAAGCGCTACTGCGCCAACAACATGATCCTCGCGCAAGCCACGGGCAACGACGGCTCGGGCATCAGCCTGGAGACCTCGCCCGGCGAGATCTTCTGGACGCTGCCGGAGAACGACCTGCTGGTGCATGCCAACCACTGGATGTCGCCCTCGGCCGTGATCAAGCTGCGCGACCCCGGCCTGCCGCAGCGGCCCGACAGCATCTACCGCCAGCACCGCGTGGAAAACGCGCTCGGCCGCATCGAGGGCCGCATCGACTGGACTCACGTGAAGGCCGCGCTGGCCGACGAGTTCGGCCAGCCCGACGGCGTGCTGCGCACACCCAAGCCGGCGGACTTCAGCAGCATCTCGGCCACCGTGGCCACCACGCTCATGGACGCGGCCAACCGCGTGATGTGGGTGGCGCGCAAGCCCTACGAGGCGCGCAACTTCCAGGAATACACGCTGTAGTCCGCACCCCGGCGCCCCTTCTCCTGTTCTTTTTTCATCCGCAGATTCCTTTTCATGACCGCCCTCATCGAAGTCCCCGAAATTCCGCCGAGCCAGGCCGAGCAGCGCGCCCGCGCCATCTACGACCTGGGCCACAGCACCATCTATGCGTCGCGCAGCGATGCGCGCTTTTCGTACTGCACCTACGTGCCTGAGCACATCGGCCAGGCCGGCACGCGGCCGATGCAGCTGGTGGTGGTGGTGCACGGCACCGGCCGCGCCTTCGTCAACTACCGCGAGGCCTTCAGCGGCTTTGCCAAGTGGAACGACTGCATCGTGCTGTGCCCGCTGTTCCCGGCGGGCGTGCGCGGCGACGGCAACCGCGACGGCTTCAAGCACCTCATCGAAGCCGACATCCGCTACGACGAAGTCCTGCTGGACATGGTGGCCGAGGTGGGCGAGAAGTTCGACTGCGACTTCAACCGCTTCGCGCTCTTCGGCTATTCGGGCGGCGGGCAGTTCGTCAACCGCTTCGCGATGCTGCACCCCGAGCGCCTGTGGGCCGCGTCCATCGGCGCGCCGGGCTCGGTGACGCTCATCGACCCCGAGCAGGGCTGGTGGGTCGGCACGAAGGATTTCGAAACCCGCTTCGGCAAGCCGATGGACCTCGCGGCCCTGCGCCGCCTGCCGGTGCACATGGTGGCGGGCAAGGCCGACATCGAGACCTGGGAGATCACGCACCGCGAAGGCGGCAAGTACTTCATGCCCGGCGCCAACGACGCCGGCCGCACCCGGCCCGAGCGCCTGGAAACGCTGCGCCGCTCGTTCGAGGCGGCCGGCGTGAAGGTGGCGTTCGACCTGCTGGACAACGTGCCGCACAACGGCCTGGCCTGCGTGGGGCATGTGCAAGACTTCTTCGCGAAGGCCCTGCACGCGCTGCGCGCCGCGCCGTCGCGGGCCTGACGTTCAAGAAACCACACAAGGAAAGAAGGCCCATGTTCCGTTTCGCAGCGGCCCGCATCGCGATGGCGATACCCACATTGCTCATCGTGGCGGTGTCGGTGTTCGTCCTGATACGGCTCATTCCCGGCGACCCCGCGCAGTTGCTGCTCGGCGACCTGGCCACGCCCGCGAGCCTGGCCGACCTGCGCGCCCGGCTCGGGCTGGACCGTTCGCTGCCGGCGCAATTCGGCATCTGGTTCGGCCATGTGCTGCAGGGCGACCTGGGCACCTCGATCAACAGCGGGCAGGACGTGCTCTCGCTGGTGGCCGACCGCTTCCTCATCAGCGGCCGCATCGTGCTGGTGGCCGTGGCGCTGGCCGCGATGGTGGCCGTGCCCGCCGGCATGATCGCCGCGTGGAAGCAGAACCGCGCGCCCGACCTGCTCCTGGTCGGCTCGGCGACGCTGCTGGTGTCGATTCCGACCTTCTGGCTCGGCCTGTTGCTGCTGCTTTTGTTCGGCCTGAAGCTCGGCTGGCTGCCGGTGGTGGGCTACGTGGGCATCGCCGAAGACTGGAAGAACGGCCTCCTGTACCTGGTGCTGCCGATCCTCACGCTGTTCCTGCACGAGATCGGCGTGCTCATGCGCATGGCGCGCGCCAGCACGCTCGAGGTGCTGCGGCTGGACTACATCACGCATGCGCGCGCGAAGGGCCTGTCGGAACGCGCGGTGCTGATGCGCCACGCCTTCAAGAACGCCTTCGGCCCGACCTGGACGCTGATCGGCCTGGTGCTGGGCAACCTCCTGGGCGGCATCGCGGTGGTCGAGACGGTGTTCACCATTCCGGGCCTCGGCCGGCTGCTGGTCGATGCGATCTTCGCGCGCGACTATCCGGTGATCCAGGGCTGCCTCTTGTTCGTCGCCGTGATCTATGTGGTCGTGAATCTCGTGATCGATCTTTGCTACCCCTTGTTCGACCCTCGCGTCGCTGTCGAATGAGCACGAAGATGACCCGCAAGAAACGCATTCCCCTCAACGCCCTCATCGGCATCGTCATCGTCGGCCTGATCGTGGCCGCGGCGCTCGTGAGTCTCGTGTGGACGCCGCACGATCCGCTGCGCATCAACTTCGGCTCGCGCCTGAAGCTGCCCGGCGGCCGCTACCTGCTTGGCACCGACGAGTTCGGCCGCGACGAGCTCTCGCGCCTCATGGCCGGCGCCGCCACCAGCGTGTGGATCGCCGTGCTCACGGTGAGCTTCTCCATCGTGGTGGGCAGCATCGTCGGCGTGCTCACGGGGTTCCTCCGCGGCTGGACCGACCGCATCGTGATGGCCTTCAACAACGCGCTGCTGGCCTTCCCCGGCCTCCTGCTGGCGCTGGGCCTGCTCGCGGTGGTGGGCGCGAACCAGTACGGCATCGTGCTCGCGCTGGGCCTGGCCTACACGCCCTCGGTGACGCGCATCGTGCGCGGCACGGTGCTGTCGCTGCGCGAGAAGGAGTTCATCGAATCCTCGCGCGTGCTCGGCAACTCCGAGCTCTACACGATGGTGCGCCACGTGCTGCCCAACTGCACCGCGCCGCTCACGGTGCTGGCCACCTCGATGTTCGGCTGGGTGATATTGGCCGAGAGCGCGCTGTCGTTCCTCGGGCTGGGCGTGCCGCCGCCGGCGCCGACGTGGGGCAACATGCTCGCCTCGGCCCGCCCGTTCATGGCACAGGCCAGCTACCTCTCCATTCTTCCGGGCCTGTGTATCGCGCTCACGCTGCTGGGCATCAACCTGCTGGGCGACGCGGTGCGCGACTGGCTCGATCCGCGCATGAAGGGCGTGCAATGAACCCGACCACCTCCATGACGAACACGCCGCTTGTCAGCGTCGAAGGCCTGACGCTCGCCGTCGGCCTCGGCGGCCGCGAGATCGTGCGCAACGTGTCCTTCGACATCGCGCCGGGCGAGATGGTGGGCATCGTCGGCGAATCGGGCAGCGGCAAGACGCAGGCCGCGCGCGCCCTCATGGGCCTCACGCCGCCGCCGCTGGTGCGCACCGCGGGCCGCATCCTCTTCGAGGGCGAAGACCTCGCGCAGGCCAAGCCGTCGCGCCTTCGCGAGCTGCGCGGCGCGCGCGTGGGCATGGTGTTCCAGGAGCCGATGACGTCGCTCAACCCGTCGATGACGATCGGCGAGCAGCTGGGCGAAGCGCTCGCGCTGCACCGCCGCGACCTCTCGGCCCCCGCACGGCAGGCGCGCATCCTCGACATGCTGGCGCGCGTGGGGATCCGCGACCCCAAGGGCGCGCTCACCGCCTGGCCGCACGAGTTCTCGGGCGGCATGCGCCAGCGGATGATGCTGGCCTCGGTGATGCTGCTGGAGCCCGCGCTGCTGATCGCCGACGAGCCCACCACCGCGCTCGATGCCGTGGTGCAGCGCGATGTGCTGGAGCTGATGGTCGGCCTCACGCGCGAACACCAGACGGCCGTGCTGATGATCAGCCACGACCTGCCGATGGTCGCGCGCTTCACGCAACGCATGGTCGTGATGCGGCACGGCGAGGTGAAGGAAACCGGCCGTACCGACGACCTGCTCGAACACCCGAAGCACGCCTACACCCGAGAGCTGCTGCAGGCGATGCCGCGCCGGCTGCCCGCGCGCGCGGTGGTCGACGAGGCGCCGGTCGTCCAGGTGCGCAACCTCGTGGTCGACTATCCCGGCCACCGCCGCCTGTTCGCCAAGGCCGTGCCCAAGCGCGCGCTGCATGGCATCGACCTCGTGGTGCGGCCGCGCGAAGTGGTCGCGGTGGTCGGCGGCTCGGGCTCGGGCAAGACCACGCTGGGCCGCACCATCGCCGGGCTCTTGAAGCCCAGCGGCGGCGAGATCCTGTTCCGCGGCCGCCCGATCGCGCGCTCGGACGCCGGTTGGTCCGACTACCGGCTGCAATGCCAGATGGTGTTCCAGGACCCGTACGCCTCGCTCGATCCGCGCATGACCATCGGCCAGCTGGTCGGCGAGGGGCTGCGGCTGGTCAAGGGCATGTCGTCCGCCGACAAGGGCAAGCGCGTGGCCGAGGTGCTCGATGAAGTCGGCCTCGGCACGGCCTATTCGCCGCGCTATGCGCACGAACTCTCGGGTGGCCAGCGCCAGCGCGTGGCGATTGCGCGGGCGCTGGTGCGCCGGCCCGCCTTCGTGATCGCCGACGAGCCGGTGTCGGCGCTCGATGTGACGGTGCGCGCGCAGGTGCTGGAGCTCTTCGCCGAGCTGCAGAAGCGCCACGGCTTCTCGTGCCTGTTCATCAGCCATGACCTCGGCGTGGTCGAGCAGGTGGCCGACCGCGTGATCGTGATGCAGGACGGCCGCATCGTCGAGCAAGGCTCGCGCGACACCGTGTTCGATGCGCCCCAACAGGACTACACGCGCAAGCTGCTCTCGGCCATTCCGGCGCTGGAGCCGACCGAGACCGGTGGCGTGCGGCTGCGCTGGCGCTTCGGTGCCCAAGCCGCGATCGCCTGATCGCCTGATCGCCTGATCGCCTGATCGCCTGATCGCCTGATCGCCCAACCCTTTTCGTTTCTGTCTGCAGGAGTACTTCATGCCCAGTCCCTTCTTCCGAATCGCAGCGCTCGCCGGCGCCGGTCTTGCATGTGCCACGGCACTTGCACAGACCTCCGTGACCGTCGCCCAACCGGCCGACATCCGCTCCACCAACCCGGGCGTGAACCGCGACAACACCACCGACGGCATCGTGCTGAACATGGTCGAGGGGCTGGTGGGCTACAGGCAGGACGGCAGCGTCGGCCCGCTGCTCGCGCAGTCGGTCGATGTGTCGAAAGACGGCCTCACCTACACCTTCAAGTTGCGCAAGGGTGTGAAGTTCCACAACGACGCGCCGCTCACCTCGGCCGATGTCGCCTGGAGCTGGAAGCGCTACATGGACCCCAAGACCGACTGGCGCTGCATGAGCGAGTACGACGGCCGCAACGGCCTGAAGGTGGTGGAGACCGCGACGCCCGACGACGCCACCTTCGTGATGAAGATCAACCGCCCCTCGGCCGTGTTCCTGGACACGCTCGCGCGCTCGGACTGCGGCATGACGGCCGTGCTGCACAAGAGTTCGGTCAAGCCCGACGGCAGCTGGGACAAGCCCGTGGGCACCGGCCCCTTCAAGTTCGGCGAATGGAAGCGCGGCGAGTACGTCACGGTGACGGCCTTCAAGGGCTACACCTCGTCGCCCGGCGCCACCAAGGCCGACGGCTACGTGGGGCTGAAGGCGCCGCTGGTGGACAACGTGCGATTCCTGGTCGTGCCCGATGCGGCCACCGCCGCGGCCGGCCTGAAGTCGGGCGCGATCGATGCAGGACAGATCACCTCCAGCGACGCGCAGGAATTGAAGACCGACCGCAACCTCGTCGTGCAGGCGCCCACCGAAGCGGTGAAGAACACCCTGCTCTTCCAGACCCGCGATCCGCTGCTCAAGAACGTGAAGCTGCGCCAGGCGATTGCCGCTTCGCTCGACATGGAGCAGATCGTGGCGGCCGCCTCCGAGGGCCTGGGCTCGGTCAACAACTCGGCGATCCACAAGGGCTCGGCCTTCTACGGCGCGGCCGAGAAGAAGGGCTACCACTACGACCCTGCGCTCGCGGCAAAGCTCTTGCGCGAGGCCGGCTACAAGAACGAGAAGATCACCATCCAGACCAACAAGCGCGCCCACGTGCCCAGCTACACAGTGGCGGTGCTGGCGCAGGCCATGATGCAGTCGGTGGGCATCAACGCGCAGATCGAGGTGCTCGAATGGGCCACGCAGCTGGACCGCTACAACAGCGGCAACTACCAGATGAGCTCGTTCAGCTATTCATCGCGCCTCGATCCGGCGCTGAGCTTCGAGCAGTTCTCCGGCCCCAAGGACAAGCAGTCGCGCAAGGTCTGGGAAGACCCGCAGGCGCTCAAGCTGCTGGACGAGAGCTTCACCGAGACCGACCGCGCCAAGCGCCAGGCCCTGTTCGACCAGCTCCACGCGCTGATGATCCAGCAGGTGCCGATGATCATGCTGTTCAACGGCATCGACGCCTGGGGTGTGCGCAAGCGCGTGAACGGCTTCTCGGTGTGGGAAGGCAAGCCGCGGCTGTGGGGCGTGTCGGTGGCGGCTAAGGCTGGCTAAAGCGGACTGAGCCCAGGTTCCGCCGGTTTCGCGAGCGACGCGACCATCGCCAGGATCGTGTCGCCGAAGCCGCCGCGGGCGCGCGCATCGGTGCGCGCGCTGGTCGTCACGCGCGGGCCCGCGCTCCATGCGATGCGCGCGCCGGCGGCCTGCAGCGCCTCGACCAGCGCCACGTCCTCGCTGCAGGCCAGCGGCTGGAAACCGCCCACGCGGCAGTAGGCCTCGGTCGACACGCCCAGGTTGGCGCCGTGGATGTGCCGGTGGCCGTCGGCATCGACGTAGTGCCGCGCGAAATGCGCCTGCACCGCGCTGCCTTCCAGGCCGTACGCGCCCCAGTCTTCCACCCCGATCGAGCCGCAGACGACATCGGCGTTCTCGGCCAACTGCTTGACCAGCCAGTCCGGCGAAACGAGCGTGTCGGCGTCGGTGAAGGCGAGCCATCGCGCGCCGGCGCCGATGAACAGGTTGGCGCCCCGGGCCCGCGCGATGCCGACGTTGCGGGCTTCGAGCGCGATGCGCGCCACGGGGTACTGCGCGGCGACGGCGTCGGTCGCGTCGCTGCAGCTGTCGAGCACCACGGCCACGCCGACCGATTCGCCGAGCAACGCCGGGTGTGCCGCCGCGCGCAGCACCGCTTCGAGCGCCGCGCCGATGCGCTCGCCCTCGTTGTGCGCGGGAATGACGACGCCGATCACCGGATGCCCTCGCGTTCGGCCACCGAGCGGCTGTCGCGGGTCCAGACCTGCAGCACGAAATCGTCTTCCTCATGCAAGGCCAGGCGCGCCAACCCGAGCGCGGCGAGCGCGGCGTGCACGTCCTTCGTGGACAGGCTGCGCTGCGCGAAATCGGGGCGCCAGTCGCAGGCAACGAGGGTGCCATCGGCCTCCAGCGTTTCTTCGCAGCACCGGGCCAGGCGCTGCATGTCGTTGCGGTCGAGAAAGTAGCCCAGCTCGCTCAGCACGATGAGGTCGAAGCGGCCGTCCTCGCGCGGCCAGTCGGCGGGCAGCACGTGCTGCGCGACGCGCACGTTGGGGCGCCCTTCGGTGCGCGTGCGCGCGAGCGCCACGGCATGCGCCGAGAAATCGCTCGCCAGCAGGTGGTCGCAGCGGTGCGACAGCGCCAGCGTGAGCTCGCCGATGCCGCAGCCCGGCTCGTACACCCGCCGGTAGCGCGCCTGCGGCAAGGCGGCCAGCAGCAGCGCCCGCTTGCGCGCCTCGTACCAGCGCTGGCGCAGCGCATAGGGGTCTTCGCTGGCCGAATAGAGCGCATCGAAATACGGCCGCTGGTCGTTGCCGGTGCTCACAGGAAGATCACCTCGAAGGGACGCGCCGCGCGCTGGACGGTGGTGGCGCGCAGCACCGGGCCGGAGCCGGTGGACGCATCGCGCCGCAACTGGCTGGTGAATGCCTTGACGGCCGCGCGCTTGCGCCGCACGGCCTCTTCGCTGAGCGGCAGGCGGAAGGCGTGCTGCCACGGCACGCGCACGTCGCCGGGGCGCGACCAGTGCCAGCCCCACACGGGCACTTCCGCGAGCCGCGCGCCGGTGCTCGCGGCCGCCAGCGCACAGGCCTCGCCGGTCGCTTCGTGGTCGGGGTGGCCGTCGCGGCGCCAGGTGGTGAACACGACGTCGCCGGGGCGCAGCAATGAAACCAGGCGCGCCGCGAGCACGGCGCGCAGCGCCTTGAGGCCGCCGTCGGGCAGGCCCAGCCGGATCGGTTCGATCGCGAGGCCCAGGCACTGCAAGGCCTTGCGGCTCTCGCGCGGCCGCGTGCGCGCGAGCCGCTCGACGGGCCATTCGGTCGAGCCGCGGTGGCTGGCGGTGCCGTCGGTGACCGCGATCACCTCGACGGGCCGGCCGCATTCGGCCAGTTGCGCGAGCAGGCCGCCGACCGAGAGCACCTCGTCGTCGGGATGCGGCGCGACGACCACGGCGCGGGCGTTCTTCGGGACCAGGTCCTGCGGCGCGATCGCGGGCAGGCGTGCGAGGCCGGGCCAACGGCTCCACTCGGCCTCCGTGGTGCCCTCTCCCCGGATGGCGCGTTGCGCTACAGCGTCCATGACGATGGCTCCTCTTGCTCGTTGGCGGCGAATTGGCCGAGTGCGGCGAGGTCGCGTTCGGCGTGGCTCTGGCGCAGGAAGACCGGCAGGTCCGCCATCGCGCGGGCGAAGCGCGGATCGCGGCACAGCGGCCCCGCGCCGACGGCGCGGCCGGCGTGGTGGATCACCTCGTTGGCCGCTTGCTCGACGGCCAGGCGGGCGCGCAAGGCGATGCGCTGCGCGTTGTCTTGCGGATGGCTGTCGATCCACGCAGCGGCTTCACGCAACTGCGCCGCCGCTGCGGTCAATGCCACGTCGATGGCGCCGAGGTGCGCGAGGCGATGGGCGTCGGGCTTGGGGCCCTTGCGCTGCTGGACCATGCGTGCGATGCCGAGCAAACCGCCGAACCAGCAGGCCGCGATGCCCGCGCCGCCCTGCCAGAAGCCGGCGCGGCTCACGTAGTCGCCGGGCCGGCCGACCTGCGTGGCCACGGCACGGTTGAACCGCACATCGACGCTGGCGCTCGCGGCCATGCCGACGGCGTGCCAGCCGTTCTCGGTCACCCAGACGGCGGGCTGGTCCATGGCGACGGCCGCGAGGCACGGCTCGCCGGACGCATTCCAGCAGCTCACGACGGCATGCGACACGGTCGCGGCGCCCGAGCACCAGGCCTTGGTGCCGGTCAGTCGGCCGTGGCCGTTCGCCTGCGCATCGAACGCGACGCGCGCATCGGGCGGCTCCGCGCACCATGTGCCCCAGGAGGCGCCGGCAGGAGCGTCCTGTGCGCCGCCGAGCTCGGCCAGGATGGCGAGCGCATCGGTGTGCCCTTCGAACAGCTTCGCGAGCGAAAGGTCGTGCGCCGCCACTTCGGCCAGCACCCGCCAGCGCGCCAGGGTCTGTCCGGTGCCGGGCCTGGGCAGCGCGTCGATGCGCGCATCGACCAGATGCTTCAGCGCCAGGTCGCCGCCGTGGCGAAGCTGCAACTGCAGGAGGGCATCGTCGGGAGCGGCTTGAAGCATGAGAGTGGGACCACGTGAATCGAAAGAAAAAGAAACTTCGAGCCAAGGTAGGCAAGCCATGCAACGCGAATCGTCGGTGGGCGGCTTTCGCCCGTGTAGGAGGAATTGAGGAACGCCGCTGCTGCCGCCATTGCCTGCAGGCGGCGGCCCCGCGCGGCATGACCGACGGACGGGGTCGGCCTCCTCCCACATGACAGGGCCGGCCGCGGGAAGAGAAAGAGGTTTTTCACCCTCTGACCATCCACCCGCAAGGAGCCCTGATGACGAAGCCCACCACCATCGATACCCGCGACGACGACACGAACGAACGCGACGACAGCGACACCACGCAACCCTCGGCGCACAACAAGGCCGGCCACCAGCAGCCCACCTCGCGCAACGAGCCGCGCCGCACGCCCGAGAGCCGCCATGACCGCGAAAGCCATGTCGGCGGCGGCAACCAGATCCAGTCCCGCCGGGGAGGCGGTTCGCGATGACGCCGTCGGACTTCTCGCGCTGCATCGCGCTGTGCAACGCCTGCGCGGCGGCCTGCAACCACTGCGCCGCCGCATGCATCAAGGAGGCGTCGGACACCATGTCGCGCTGCATCGCGCTCGACCTGGATTGCGCGGCGATGTGCACCACCGCCGCCGGCGCCATGGCGCGCGGCAGCGAAAACGCCGGCCTCTTCTGCAGCCTGTGCGCCGACGTCTGCCGGCTCTGCGCCGCCGAGTGCGGCACGCACGACATGGACCACTGCCAGCGCTGCGCCGAGGCCTGCAGGCAATGCGAAACGGAATGCCAGCGCATGGCGACCGTCTGATGACTTCGCCCACCATCGCCCTGCATGAACTGGCCCGGGCGACCGATGCCTGCCGCGAGTGCCCGCTCGGCGCGCACGCGACGCAGTCCGTGTTCGGCGAAGGGCCGGTGCACGCCCGGCTCATGGTGGTCGGCGAGCAGCCGGGCGACAAGGAGGACCTGGAGGGCCGGCCTTTTGTCGGCCCGGCCGGGCGGCTGTTCGATCGCGCGGTGGCCGAACTGGGCTGGTCGCGCGACAGGCTCTACGTGACCAACGCGGTGAAGCATTTCAAGTACGAGCTGCGCGGCAAGCGCCGCATCCACAAGACGCCCGCCCAGCGCGAGGCCGAGGCCTGCCATCACTGGCTGGAAAGCGAGATTGCGCTGGTGAAGCCAGAGGCGCTCATCGCCCTGGGCGGCGTCGCGGCGCGCTCGCTGCTCGGGCGCCATGTGGCGGTGATGAGCGAGCGCGGCCGTTGGCACGAAGACGCCGAGGGCCGGCGCGTGCTCGTGACGCTGCACCCGTCTGCGCTGCTGCGGGGCGATCCTGCGCAGAAGGAAGCGGCGTGGAAGGCGTGGCTGCACGACCTGTCGCTGGCCTCGGAAGTGCTCGACAAGGCACCATCGCCCGCGCGAAAGAAACCCCGCGCCACGCACGCACCAAGGCGCACGGCGGCAACGGCCTAGGAATCAACGTCGTCCGCGAGACGGCGTGCGCAGCGTGATCGAGTAGCGCAGCGCTTCGGTCGGCGCAATCGCGTGCTGCCAGGCCCACCGCGCCGGACCGCGCAGCAAATAGATCGAACGCGGCTCGATGAGGAACTGCACGTTGCCCGTGTCCGAAGTCGACGCCCCGCCCGGTCGGTACGGCCGGAACTGCATCACCGCGTCGCCTTGCAGCGAAACGCCCACGATGTCCTCGAAATCCGGCACGTCGCGGTGCCAGCCGAGCGGCGTGCCGGGCTGGTATTCGGCGATCAGCATGTGGGTGAGTTCCTCGGGCGCGACGCCGAGCCACGAGGCCGCCCTCGCCCGCAGCGGATGCAGCGCCTCGGGCAGCGGCGCGCCGGGCTTCAGGCGATTCGTGTCGAAGTCGTAGCTGCCGCCGAAGCTGATGCCGCGTCGGCGCGCGGTGTATTCCTTGTAGCGCATCTCCTTGAGCGGCAGCGCCTGCACGGTGCGCAGCAGCCCGGCCTCTTCGCCCCGCGACAGGAATTCGCGCTCGTAGCGCAGGCCCTCGACAACGGCCGCGGGCGCGCCGCCGAAGAGGTCGTCCTGCCCCGCGTGTTCGAGGCGTCTAGCGGCGCGCATCGCCGGCCCTCCCCACCTGCACGTGCCACCAGCGCGGCAGCAGCTCGCGGATTTCCGTGCGCGCGAAGCGGTCGTCCAGGAGGTGCAGCACGCCCCGATCTTCTTCGGTGCGGATCACGCGACCGGCCGCCTGCACCACCTTCTGCAGCCCCGGATAGAGATAGGTGTACTCGTAGCCCTTGCCGAAGCGCGACTGCATGCGCTCGCGCGTGATCTCGTTGAGCGCGTTGTACTGCGGCAGCCCCAGGCTCGCGACGAAGGCGCCGACCAGGCGGCTGCCCGGCAGGTCGATGCCCTCGCCGAACGCGCCGCCGAGCACGGCGAAACCGATGCCCCGGCCGCCCTCCTCGAAGCGCGCGATGAAGCCGTGGCGGTCGGCCTCGAGCATGCCGCGCGTCTGCGTCCACACGGGCACGCCCGGGTGCCGCGCCGAGAAGGCGGCGCGGGCGCTCTCCAGGTACTCGAAGCTGCTGAAGAAGGCCAGGTAGTTGCCGGGCATGCGCTCGAACTGGGCGCCGATGATGCCCGCCACATTGCCCAGCGACCCGGCGCGGTCGCGAAAGCGCGTGGAGACGTCCATCGCCACCTCCACGCGCAACTGCTGGCTGTGGAACGGCGAGGCCACATCGAGCAGCGCGGTGTCCGCCGGCAGGCCGAGCGCATCGCGGTAGAAGGCGAACGGCGAGAGCGTGCCCGAGAAGCAGGTGACCGACACCGCATCCGCGAAGCGGCCTTCCAGGAACGCCGCGGGCACGAGGTTGCGGATGGCCAGGGTGCGGTCCTGTTGCGTGGCGCCCATGCCCAGGCCCAGCGTGCGCTCGAACACCGAGTGGTCGCCGAACACCTCGGCCAGGCGCGCGAAGTGCAGCGCATCGAAGAAAAAGCGTTGCAGCGGACCCTGCGCGGCCTCGGGCTTGGCGGCGAAGTACTCGGCCATGGCGGTGTTGGCGGCCTGCAGCGCGCGCACGAAACGCTCGGGAATCTCGTCGGCGGTTTCGTAGTTGGCGGTCTGCGATTGCTGCACGGTGTCCCACTCGCGAAAGAGCCGCGCGAGCGGGCCGCGCACCGGGGCGGGCGCGATGCGGTGCGCCTCCTCGAGCGCCCCGCCTTCGAGTTGCGCGGTGTACATGCCGCGCGCCCGCTCCAGCAGGTTGTGGGCCTCGTCCACCAGCACCGCGACGCGCCAGCCCGCGTCCTTCATGGTGCCGAAGAGGAAGGCGCTGCCGTCGAAGTAGTAGTTGTAGTCGCCGACGATCACATCGCTCCAGTGCGCCATTTCCTGCGCGAGGAAATAGGGGCACACCGTGTGCTGCAGCGCGACCTGCCGCAGCGCCTGCCGGTCGAGCCAGCGGACCTGTGCGGCCTCGATGCGGGCGGCGGGCAGGCGGTCGTAGAAGCCCTTGGCGAGCGGGCAGGAGTCGCCGTTGCAGGCGCGGTCGGGGTACTCGCAGACCTTCTCGCGCGCCGCGAGTTCGAGCACGCGCGGCTGCGCGCCGTCCGCTGCACAGCCCTTGCCCAGCACCCGCAGCGCATCGAGCGCCACCGGGCGGCCGGAGGTCTTGGCGGTGAGGAAGAAAACCTTGTCCAGCTTCCCTGCCGCACGCGCCTTGAGCAGCGGGAAGATGGTGGCCAGCGTCTTGCCGATGCCCGTCGGCGCCTGCGCCATGAGGCAGCGCCCGCCGGCGGCGGCGCGGTAGACGGCTTCGGCGAGTTCGCGCTGGCCGGTGCGAAAGGACGCGTGCGGGAATGCGAGCTGCGCCAGCGTCCGGTCGAGCGCGCCGTGGTGGTCGGCCTCCTGCTGCGCCCAGGCGGCGTAGCGATCGCACAGCGATTCGAAGTGCTCCCGCAGCGCGTCCCAGGTATGGCGCTCTTCGAGCACCGTTTCCTCGCCGGTGGCCAGATCGAGGTAAACGAGCGCGACCGTCATCTGCGCATGCCCGTGCTGCTCGCACAGCATCCATCCGTAGGTGCGGGCCTGCGCCCAGTGCAGCGCGCGGTGGTTGCCGCGGATGGCGTCGAAGTCGCCGCGGAAGGTCTTGATTTCTTCGACGCGCGGTTCGCCGGGCTCGTAGCCGTCGGCGCGGCCGCGAACGCGCAGCGCGCCGTGCCGGGATTCGAGCGACACCTCGCTCTGGTAGCTGCCGCCGCGCCGCCCCTGCACCAGCGCGTGGCCCGCCATGCCTTCGAGCGCGCTGGGCGCGGGCACGAAGCGCAGGTCGAGGTCGCCCGCCTTCGCGCCGAAAGCGCAAAGCGCCTTGACGGAAACGACGTACGCAGCGGGGGCCAGGTCTGGCGAAGTGGAGGTGGAGGAAGCCGGGGCCATCTCTCGAATCACTGTATGAAACTACAGTATAACGAGCGACAAGGTGTTGCCGTTGAGGTTCAATCGACCGTCTCGGGGTCTTCTCCGACAGGACCACCCTCCCTTTTCGGCAAAACTTGACAAGTTTTGCTTACAAATGTGCCGATGAAAACTCCCTCCGCCATCGATCCCCACGACTTCGACCGCCTGCTCAGTCGCAACCTCAAGCTCCCGATGCTGGGGGGACTGTTCGGCGCCGTGGTGTTCGTCGGGCTCATCCTGTTCCTGCTCTCGACCATCAGCTGGGTGGAGCACACCGACCGCGTGACCCGCTCGGCCAGCGAGCTGCAGCGCCGCGGCATCGACATGGAAACGGGCCTGCGCGGCTTCCTGCTCACCGGCGAAGAGAGCTTCCTGGAGCCCTACCAGAGCGCCCTGCCGCGCCTGAAGGCCGACACCGATGCACTGCGCAAGCTGGTGTCGGACAACCAGCAGCAGGTGGAACGGGTCGACCGCATCGCCGGCCTGCAGGACGCCTGGAACGACTTCGCCCGCGAGATGATTGCGGCCCGCCGTGCCGGCGGCGACATGCAGGCCATCGTGCGGTTGGGCCGCGGCAAGCGGCTGACCGACGACATGCGCGCCGAATACACCGCGTTCATGGACACCGAGCAGGCCCTGCGCTTCCAGCGCAACAACGACGCCAACCGCACCAGCTGGTGGGTGGTCGGGCTGTTCCTGTTCTTCACGCTCACGCTGACCGGGCTCATCGCCTACTTCGGCCGCCGCCAGCTGGTGCGGCTGTCGGACAGCTACGACGTCGTGCTCAAGGAACAGGCGGCGCATTCGCAGCGGCTCTCGGAAGAGGCGTGGCTGCGCGGCGCGCAGACCGAGCTGGTGGGCGAACTGGTGGGCGAACTGAGCGCGCCGGACATGGGCCGCAAGATCCTCGCGTTCTTCTCGCGGCACCTGGGCAGCAGCGTCGGCGCGATGTACGTGCGGGAGCGCCACGGGCCGCTGCGCCGGGCCGCGAGCTACGGGTTCTCGGCCGATGCGGAGGCGTCGCCGCAGGTCTTCTCGCCCACCGAGAGCCTGGTGGGCCAGGCCGCGGCCGAGCGCCGCCGGATGCTGGTCGACCCGATCGGCGCCAGCTACCTGAAGGTCAATTCGGGTCTCGGCGACATGGCGCCCAGCACCGTGCTGCTGATGCCGGTGATGAGCGACGGCATCGTCAACGGCGTGGTCGAGCTCGGCCTGCCCGGCGCGCCCGACGAGCGCGCGAGCCAGCTGCTGGAGGTGGTGTGCGACGACATCGGCACCTCGCTCGCGGCGGCGCGCTATCGCGAACAGCTGCAGGACGTGCTGGCCGAGACGCAGCAGCTCAACGAAGAGCTGCAGGTGCAGCAGGAAGAGCTGCGCACCGCCAACGAAGAGCTCGAAGAGCAGTCGCGGGCACTGCGCGCCTCGCAGGCCATGCTGGAGAACCAGCAGGCCGAGCTGGAGCAGACCAACAGCCAGCTCTCCGAGCGCACCGAGGCGCTGGACCAGCGCAACACCGCCCTTCGCCGCGTGCAGCGCGACCTGGAAGACCGCGCCGACGAGCTGCAGCGCGCAAGCCGCTACAAGTCGGAGTTCCTCGCGAACATGTCGCACGAGCTGCGCACGCCGCTCAACAGCGCGCTCATCCTGGCCAAGCTCCTGGGCGACAACCCGCAGGGCAACCTCACGCTGGAGCAGGTGAAGTTCGCCGAGTCGATCTATTCGTCGGGCAACGACCTCTTGGTGCTGATCAACGACATCCTGGACATCGCCAAGGTCGAGGCGGGCAAGCTCGAGGTGGTGCCCGAGGACGTGTCGCTCGAGCGCCTCGCGCAGAGCCTGGAGAGCACCTTCAGCCCGCTCGCGATGCAAAAGAGCCTGAGCTTCCGGCTCCAGGTGCAGCCGGGCGCGCCGGTCTCGCTGGTCACCGACCGCCAGCGGGTCGAGCAGATTTTGAAGAACCTGCTGTCCAACGCGCTCAAGTTCACCGACAAGGGCGAAGTGGCGCTGGTGGTGTCCGCCGCGGCCAACGGCGGCGCGGCCTTCGCGGTGTCCGACTCGGGCATCGGCATCGACCCGCAGCAGCACGAGCTGATCTTCGAGGCCTTCCGCCAGGCCGACGGCACCACCAGCCGGCGCTACGGCGGCACGGGGCTGGGGCTGTCGATCTCGCGCGACCTCACGCACCTTCTGGGCGGCACGCTCACCGTGCAGAGCGAGCCCGGCAAGGGCAGCACCTTCATCCTGCAGCTGCCGGCGCTCGCGCCGCAGGCTTCGGCACAGCAGATGGCCGCCCCAAGAGCCGTGCCGGCGTATGCGCCGGGCGGACGCAGCCCGGCCGCCGCGCCCCTCACCGTCGCACCGCAGGCGCCCACGCCACCGGCCGCGGTGCCGGCGCCGCAGTTCGCCGACGACCGCGCGATCCCGCGCGACCAGGTGCGCCGCGTGCTGGTGATCGAGGACGAACCCCAGTTCGCGCACATCCTCTACGACCTGGCGCACGAGCTGGGCTACCGGTGCCTGGTGGCGCACGGCGCGGCCGACGGCTTCGAGCTGGCCACGCAGTTCGTGCCCGACGCGATCCTGCTGGACATGCGCCTGCCCGACAGCACCGGCCTGGACGTGCTGCAAAGGTTGAAGGACTCGCCGCACACGCGCCACATCCCGATCCACGTGGTCTCGGCGGCCGACAACGCGCAGGCTGCCGCGCTGCACATGGGCGCCATCGGCTTCGCGCTCAAGCCGGCCACGCGCGACGAACTGATGAAGGTGTTCGGCCGGCTCGAAGACAAGCTCACGCAGAAGGTCAAGGTCGTGCTGCTGGTGGAAGACGACGCGCTGCAGCGCGAAGCCGTGATCAAGCTGATCGGCGACGACGACATCGAGATCGTGGCCGTCGGCTCGGGCGAAGAGGCGCTGGAGTTGCTGCGCACGCGCGTGTTCGACTGCATGATCACCGACCTGCGGCTGCCCGACATGCAGGGCAGCGAGCTGCTCAAGGCGATGGCGGCGGAAGAGATCGTGTCGTTCCCGCCGGTCATCGTCTACACCGGGCGCAACCTCACGCGCGACGAGGAGACCGAGCTGCAGCGCTACTCGCGCTCGATCATCATCAAGGGCGCCCGCTCGCCCGAGCGCCTGCTGGACGAGGTGACGCTCTTCCTGCACAAGGTGGAGGCCTCGCTCTCCACCGAGCGCCAGGGCATGCTCAAGACCGCGCGCGGGCGCGACCGCATCTTCGAGGGCCGCACCATCCTTTTGGTGGACGACGACGTGCGCAACATCTTCGCCCTGACGAGTGCGCTGGAGCAGCGCGGCGCGGCCGTGGAGATCGGCCGCAACGGCCGCGAGGCGCTCGAAAAACTCGACCAGGTGCGCGAGATCGACCTGGTGCTGATGGACGTGATGATGCCGGAGATGGACGGCCTGGAAGCCACGCGCCGCATGCGCGCCGACCCGCGCTTCGAGAAGATGCCGGTGATCGCCATCACCGCCAAGGCCATGAAGGACGACCGCGACCAGTGCCTGGCCGCCGGCGCCAACGACTACCTGGCCAAGCCCGTGGACCTGGAGCGGTTGTTCTCGCTGCTGCGCGTGTGGATGCCGAGAATGGAGCGGCTGTGACCGACAAGCCGCCCTCTCCCCCCTCCCCACCCTCGCCTCTCCAGCCGCTGAGCGACACCGAGATCGAGCTGCGCCTCCTCATGGAGGCCATCTACCTCAAGTACAGCTACGACTTTCGCAACTACACGACCGCCTCGCAGAAGCGCCGCGTGCTCTATGCGCTCGAGCAGCTCGGGCTGCCGAGCATCTCTGCGCTGCAGGAAAAAGTGCTGCGCGATGCGAGCCTCTTCGGCCGGCTGCTGCAGTTCCTGACGATTCCGGTGAGCGAGATGTTCCGCGACCCGGCGTACTTTCTCGCGCTGCGCGAGCACGTGGTGCCGATCCTGCACACGTACCCGTCGGTCAAGGTGTGGGTGGCGGGCTGCAGCACCGGCGAAGAGGTGTTCTCGCTCGCGATCCTGCTGCGCGAAGAAGGGCTTCTGGAGCGCACGCAAATCTACGCGACCGACATCAACCCGGCCTCGCTGGAGAAGGCGCGCCAGGGCATCTTTCCGCTCGAGGCCATTCGCGGCTACACCACCAACTACCAGCGCGCGGGGGGGCGCAGTGCGTTTTCCGATTACTACACCGCCGCCTACGACGCCGCCCGCTTCGACCCGACGCTGTGCGCCGACGTGATCTTCGCGGACCACAGCCTGGCCACCGACAGCGTGTTCGCCGAGACGCAGCTGGTGTCGTGCCGCAACGTGCTCATCTACTTCAACCGGCTGCTGCAGGACCGCGCGCTCGGGCTCTTTCACGAGTCGCTGTCGCACCGCGGCTTTCTCGGGCTGGGGTCGAAAGAGAGCATCGATTTCTCCGCGTACGCGGACCGCTTCGCGCCGCACGCGCGCGCCGAGCGCATCTACCGCAAGGCGACATGACGGCACCGCCCCGTTCCCTCACCCGCAAGCGCGTGGACGCTGTCGTGATCGGCGCCTCGGCCGGCGGCATCGATGCGTTGCTGGTGCTGCTGGCGGACTTGCCCGCGAGCTGGCGCATCCCGATGACCGTGGTGCTGCATCTGCCCGAGAACCACGACAGCCACCTGGCCGAGATCTTCGCGCTGCGCCTGCCGATCGCGGTGCGCGAGGCGGCCGACAAGATGCCGCTCGTGGCCGGCAGCCTTTACTTCGCGCCGCCGGGCTATCACCTGTCGATCGAGCGCGAGCGCTGTTTCTCGCTCAGCTGCGAGGCGCCGGTGCTGTTCTCGCGGCCGTCCATCGACGTGCTGATGGCCTCGGCCGCCGACGCCTACGGCCCCGCGCTGGCCGGTTTTCTCCTGACCGGCGCCAACGACGACGGCGCCGAAGGCCTGTACCGCATCCACCTGGCCGGCGGCCTCACCGCCGTGCAGGAACCGAAAGAAGCCCTGATTTCCATCATGCCCAACGCCGCCATCGCGCGACACGCCCCCGACTACGTCCTGCCGCTGCGCGATCTTCGCGCCCTGCTCCTGCAACTGGAGGCCGCCCATGCCCATTGACGTCCAAAGCAAGCTGCTGATCGTCGATGACCTGCCCGAAAACCTGCTGGCGCTGGAGGCGCTGATCCGCGCGCCGG
This sequence comes from Variovorax sp. AC194, assembly GCF_979257995.1. Lineage (NCBI taxonomy): Bacteria > Pseudomonadati > Pseudomonadota > Betaproteobacteria > Burkholderiales > Comamonadaceae > Variovorax > Variovorax sp. AC194. The sequence continues at coordinate 3,885,943 of NZ_OZ409823.1, forward strand.
ACCGCCTCGTGTACCGCGCGGGCTCGGCCGAGGCGGCGCTCTCGCTGCTGCTGGAGCATGAATTCGCGCTCGCCATCGTGGACGTGCAGATGCCCGGCATGAACGGCTTCGAGCTGGCCGAGATGATGCGCGGCACCGAGCGCACGCGGCACATCCCGATCATCTTCGTGAGCGCCGCGGGACGCGAGCTGAACTACGCCTTCCAGGGCTACGAGAGCGGCGCGGTCGACTTCCTGCACAAGCCGCTGGACCCGCACGCGGTGGTCAGCAAGGTGAACGTGTTCGTCGACCTGTACCAGCACAGGAAGGCGCTGCGCCACGAGATGGAACTGCTCGCCGCCGCGCACAGGAAGCAGGAAGAACTGGTGCAGCAGCTGCAGCACACGCAGCACGAGCTGGAGCGCGCGGTGCGCATGCGCGACGACTTCATGTCGATGGTCTCGCACGAGCTGCGCACGCCGCTCAACACGCTGTACCTGGAGGCGCAGCTGCGCCAGCTGCATCTCTCCAAGGGGAACCTGGCGAACTTCTCGCCCGAGCGGCTGCCCGCGATGATCGAGCGCGACCAGCGGCAGATTCGCAACATGGTGCGGCTGATCGACGACATGCTCGACGTGACGCGCATGCGGCGCGATGCGCTCTCGATCCAGACCAAGCCGGTGGACCTGGCGGTGCTGGCCCGCGCCGTGGTCGAGAGCCTGCGCCAGCAAGCCGAGGCCGCGGGCTCGGTGATCACGCTCGAAGCGCCGGCCGAACTGCGCGGCGTGTGGGACGAGTTCCGCATCGAACAGGTGCTCACCAACCTCCTGACCAACGCGCTGCGCTACGGCGGCGGCAAGCCCGTCCAGATGGTGGTCGAGCAGGCCGGCGGCACGGCGCGCGTGAGCGTGCGGGACAACGGCATCGGCATCGCGCCCGAAGACCAGGCGCGCATCTTCGAGCAGTTCGAGCGCACCGAGCACAGCCGGCAGCACGCGGCGGGACTGGGTCTCGGGCTCTACATCACGCGCAAGATCGTGGACCTGCACGCCGGGCAGATCGGCGTGGAGAGCGCGGCCGGCCAGGGCGCGCGCTTCACCGTCGAGCTGCCGCTGCAAGGCGAGGCCGCAGCGCCAGAGACGCCCGCAGCGCCCGCAGCGCCCGAAGCGCCCGAGACGCCCGAGGCGGCCGCGTAGGAACACCCCTACGAGGCCCGGGACACAATCCGTTGATACTGCTTCTTTCGCCTTACGAGAAAGAAAAACCGCTGTGAACGTGCTGATCGTGGATGACAACGAAGCCGCTGCCGACCTGCTGCAGGAACTCCTCACCCTGCAGGACCACACGGCCCGCTGCACCTACACGGCGCAGCAGGCGATGGACGCGGCGGCCGTCGAGCACTTCGATGCCGCGCTGATCGACCTCACGCTGCCCGACTTTCCGGGCACCGAGGTGGCGCGGCGGCTGCGCGCCAGCACCGCCGAAGGCACGCCGCGTCTGCTGGTCGCGATCTCGGGTTTCTCGGCGCAGGACGCGGCGGGCGAATCGGCCAAGGGGCTGTTCGACCACCACCTGCAAAAGCCGATCGACATCGCGCAGCTCGATCGCATCCTGGCGCAGCCGGCGCGCTAGGCCCCCTCGGAGGCCATGCCGATGCGCCGCCTCTTCCTCGTTCTCCCGCTTCTCTTGCCGCTCGCATCGACGGCGGGATGGACCGATGGCGCCGGCAAGCCGATTCCCGATTCCGAGTCCATGCGAAGCGATGGCGAGTTTCTCGTCCAGCTGGTCATCACCCCGGACGAGGCCGAGCTTCGCAAGGCCTGGAATACCTCCAGCCCCGCGCCGGCGCTGCGCACCGTCGAGAGCGTCAAGCGCGCGGTCAGCTCCAGTGCGATGCTGATCCTGCGCGGCTGCGCGCCGAACGCCATCGGCCAGTGCGAGGTGGTCGTCGAATTCTTCGTGGTCACGCCCAGCGGCAAGCGCGTGCCTGCCGGGGGCGGGCCGCTCTGGACGTCGGAGCCGCCGCGGGCCACGCTGGTGCTGGGTTCGGCGAGCATGAACTTCGGCTTCGGCGCGACGGATGAACCGGGCCTGTACAGCGTGCAGGCGAAGGTGACCGACCGGATCGGCCAGCGCATGCTCGAGCTTTCCAGGCCGCTTCGGCTGGAGTAGCGCACGGGCCGCGCGTTGCCCGACGCGCTTCAAAGCCTAGTGGTAAACCACGAAAGCTAAATTGGTGAACCACTTTTAGACTGGCTCACCAATCATGGCCACGCTCATCGAATCCTCCACCCCGCCGGCCGCCGACGCGGACACCGACCGCACCTACCAGCGGCTCGCGGCCCGCATCGCCGGGCTCATCACCGAGGGCGAATTCAAGCCGGGCGACCGCCTGCCCTCCGAGCGCGCGCTGGCCGACCGCTTCGGCGTGAGCCGCACGCTGGTGCGCGAGGCGATCATCGTGCTGGAGATCCAGGGCAACGTCGAAGTGCGCGGCGGCTCGGGCATCTACATCTGCGCGCCGTCGCCGGGCGCCGCGCCGGCCGCCTCCGCCTACACGCTGTCGCCGGGCCCCGGGCCTTTCGAGCTGCTGCGCGCGCGCAGCCTGATCGAATCGGAAATCGCCTCCGTCGCGGCCGAGAACCGCAAGGACAGCGACATCGACCGCATCTACGCCGCCCTCGCCGCGATGCGCGAGCACATGCAGGACAAGGCGGCCAACGAAGCGGCCGACCGGCTGTTTCACCTGCGCATTGCCGAATCGACCGGCAACAGCGTGCTGCTGCAGATGGTGACCGCGCTGTGGGACCACACCAAGGCGCCCATCTGGTCGCAGATGGAAGCGCACTTCCACACGCCCGAGCTGCGCCGCGCCTCGCAGGACGACCACCAGCGCGTGTTCAACGCGCTGCTCGAGCGCGACCCCGCGGCCGCCCGCGCCGCGATGCGCGGCCACATCGATCGCGTGATCGCCGAGTTCGCGCAGGCCTGGCGCTGAACGGCCGGCCCGGCGGCGGGCGCATCCCTTTTCCCCTCGCCCGATCCGGGCCGCACGTAGAACCCCAGAACTGGAGACTGAAGATGACAACGACGAAGACCCTGCTCGCCGCCCTCGTGGCCGCGGCGTTTGTCGGCCACGCGGTGGCGCAGACCGTGCCCCTGCCGGCGCCCGGCACGAGCGCGCGCATCGACGCCATCAAGAAGTCCGGCGTGCTGCGCGCGGGCGTGCTGTCCAACCCGCCGTGGCTGGTGGAGAACACCACCGGTTCGGGCGACGCATGGGCCGGCCCGGCCTGGCTGCTCGCCAACGAAATGGCCAAACAACTGGGCGTGAAGCTGCAGGCGGTTCCCGTCTCGCACGAGACCAAGGTGCCGGTGCTCGCATCGAACCAGGCCGACATGACGATCTCGCCGCTGTCGGTGACGCCCGAGCGCCTGAAGGTGGTCGACTTCGTGACCTATTCGCGCACCGCGCTGTGCGTGTTCGGCCGCGCCGACAACCCCAAGGTGGCCAACGCCAAGTCGATCGACGACTTCAACAACCCCAACATCACGGTGGCCTACTTCACCGGCGGCGGCGAGGAGAACTGGGTCAAGAAGCGCTTCCCGAATGCCAAGCTGCGCGGCGTGTCCACCGCCGGCACCGCGGCGCCGGTGGAAGAAATCATGGCCAGGCGCGCCGACGTGACGCCGATCAACCGCGTGCCATGGCAGGCGCTCACCCGCAAGGTCAAGGGCCTGAAGGCGCTGCCCGAGGGCAACAACTGCCAGGACTCCACCGAGATGGCCACGCCCATCGGCCTGGCCATCGACAAGAACCAGCCCGAGTACCTGAACTGGCTCAAGGCCGTGAACGACCAGATGAAGCCCAAGCTGGACGCGGACGAGGCCCGGATCATCAACACGATGTGAGCCTGGGCTCGCAGCCTGGCGATCTCATGGATCTAGATTTCTCTGCGCTGATCGACAGCTGGCAGTACCTGCTGGGCGGCCTGGGCGTCACGCTGCTGCTGTCGGTGCTCACCGCCGCCGGCGCGCTGGTGCTGGGCACCGCGCTGGGCCTGGGCCGCGTGTACGGCGCGGCCTGGCTGCGCATTCCGATCGTGTTCTACATCGACACCCAGCGCGCGATTCCGGTGCTGGTGATCCTGGTGTGGTTCTATTTCGCGGTGCCCATCCTCACGGGCATCAGCTTTCATCCGTTCTGGGCGGCGCTGATGGCGCTCACGCTGCACATCGCGGCCTACGTGGCCGAGATCGTGCGCGCGGGCATCGAGTCGATCCGGCCCGGCCAGGTGCGCGCGGCGCTCGCGCTGGGCATGTCGCGCGCGCAGATCGTGCGCAAGGTGGTGCTGCCGCAGGCGCTGGTGCGCATGCTGCCGGCCTTCGGCTCGATCCTCTCGATCACCATCAAGGACACGGCCATCGCCACCGTCATCGCCGTGCCCGAACTCATGAAGCGCGCCGAGACCATCGCGGGCCAGAGCTACCGGCCGATCGAGGTGTTCACGGTGGTGATGTGCATCTACTTCATCATCCTGTTCCCCGGAACACGGCTGATCGATGCGCTCTACAAGCGCGTTGCGCACCTGGGGAGGTCGTGATGGGGCTGGACTGGAGCATCGTCTGGGACCACCGCTTCGACCTGCTGCACGGCGCGCTGCTCACGGTGGTACTCACCGTGCTGACCATGGTGGTGGCCGTGCCGGCGGGCATCGTGCTCGCGCTGATGCGGCTGTCCAGATCCAGGGTGTTGTCGGGCGCGAGCCAGGCCTTCGTGGAGTTCTTTCGCAACCTGCCGCTGATCCTGGTCGTGTACTGGGCCTTCTACGTGATGCCGGTGCTGCTGCACATCGAGTTCTCGGCCTTCACCACGGGCCTAGTGGCGCTGTGCCTGAACGTGTCGGCCTACAACGCCGAGACCTTCCGCGCGGGCATCAACTCCATCCGCAAGGGCCAGACCGAGGCCGCCATCGCGGTCGGCATGAGCCGCTGGCAGGCCATGCGCAAGGTGGTGATCCCGCAGGCCTGGCGGCGCGTGCTGCCGGTGCTGGCGAGCACCTGGGTGTCGCTCTTCAAGGACACCTCGCTGGTGTCGGTGATCGCGGTGGGCGAGCTCGCGCACGTGGCGCTGCAGATCCGCTCGTCGAGCTTTCGCGTGCTGGAGATGCTCACGGCCATGGCCGCCATCTACTGGCTCATGGGCTATCCGCAGGCCAAGCTGGTGGACTGGGTACAGAAGAAATTCGAGGTCAAGGAATGATGAGCGAACGCAAATCGGCGGGCCAGGCGCCGGTCGTCGTGTACGACAACGTGCGCAAACTCTATGGCGACTTCGTCGCGCTCGACGGCATCACGGTGCAGGTCAACAAGGGCGAGGTCATGTGCCTCATCGGCCCTTCGGGCTCGGGCAAGTCGACGCTGCTGCGCTGCACGAACGCGCTGGAAACCATCGACGGCGGCCGCGTGCTGATCGACGGCGTGCCCCTGCCCACCGACGAGCGCCAGGCGCGCAAGGTGCGCCAGCGCATGGGCATGGTGTTCCAGAACTTCGAGCTCTTTCCGCACAAGAACGCGCTGGACAACGTGGCCATCGGCCCGGTCACCGTGCTGGGCATGAGCGAGGCGAAGGCGCGCGAGCGCGCGATGAAGCTGCTCGAGAAGGTGGGCCTGGCCAACAAGGCAATGAACTTTCCGAGCGGGCTTTCCGGCGGCCAGCAGCAGCGCGTGGCCATTGCGCGCGCGCTGGCCATGGAGCCCGAGGTGATGCTGTTCGACGAGCCCACCTCCGCGCTGGACCCCGAGACCATCGGCGAAGTGCTCAACGTGATGAAGAAGCTGGCCGACGAGGGCATGACCATGGTCGTGGTGACCCACGAGATGGCCTTCGCCCGCAGCGTGGCCGACTGGGTCGTGGTGTTCGACCACGGCAAGGTCGTCGAGCAGGGGCCGCCCCGGCAGATCTTCGAGGCGCCGCACGCCGAGCGCACGCGCGACTTTCTCGGCCATCTCGGCTGGCAAGGCTAGTCCTGGTCCTGGCCCGGGCCGAACTCCCACCCTCTTTCCTGAACCGCAACCCTCATGAAAATCACCAACGCCCGCATCATCGTCTGCAGCCCGGGCCGCAACTTCGTCACCCTCAAGATCGAGACCGACGAGGGCCTGACCGGCATCGGCGACGCCACGCTCAACGGGCGCGAGCTCTCGGTGGCGGCCTACCTCACCGAGCACGTCATTCCCTGCCTCATCGGCCGCGATGCGCACCAGATCGAGGACATCTGGCAGTACCTGTACAAGGGCGCCTACTGGCGCCGCGGCCCGGTGACGATGACCGCGATCGCCGCGGTCGACACGGCGCTGTGGGACCTGAAGGCCAAGGCCGCCAACATGCCGCTCTACCAGTTGCTCGGCGGCAAGAGCCGTACCGGCGTGATGGTGTACGGCCACGCCAACGGCCGCGACATCGAGGAGACCGTCGACGAAGTGCTGCGCTACAAGGAAGACGGCTACCTCGCGATCCGCGCGCAAAGCGGCGTGCCGGGCCTGGAGAAGGTCTACGGCGTGGGCGGCGGCACCATGTTCTACGAGCCGGCCGACGCCGACCTGCCGGGCGAGCACGACTGGTCCACGGCCAAGTACCTGGAGCACACGCCCAAACTCTTCGAGGCGGTGCGCAACGCGGTCGGGCCCGACACGCACCTGCTGCACGACGTGCACCACCGGCTCACGCCCATCGAGGCGGCGCGGCTGGGCAAGGCGCTGGAGCCTTGTCGCATGTTCTGGATCGAGGACGCCACGCCGGCCGAGAACCAGGAGGCCTTCAAGCTGATCCGCCAGCACACCACCACGCCGCTGGCCGTGGGCGAGGTCTTCAACAGCATCTGGGACTGCAAGGACCTGATCCAGAACCAGCTGATCGACTTCATCCGCACCACCGTGGTCCACGCGGGCGGCATCACGCAGCTGCGCCGCATCGCGGACCTCGCCTCGCTCTACCAGGTGCGCACCGGCTGCCATGGCGCGACCGACCTGTCGCCGGTGTGCATGGGCGCGGCGCTGCACTTCGACCTGTGGGTGCCCAACTTCGGCGTGCAGGAGTACATGCGCCACACCGACGAGACCGATGCGGTGTTCCCGCATTCCTACACCTTCGCCAACGGCATGCTGCATCCGGGCGAAGCGCCGGGCCACGGCGTGGACATCGACGAGGCGCTGGCCGCCAAGTACCCGTACCAGCGCGCCTACCTGCCGGTGAACCGGCTGCAGCACGACGGCACGCTCTGGAACTGGTGAGCATGGCGCGCCTGCATCCCGACACCCTGCCCCACCTTCCGCCGGACCTTCCGCCGGACCTTGCGCGGCCGCTGTACCCGCGCGCGTCGCTGCAGGCGGGCATCGTCCACCTGGGCGTGGGCGCGTTTCACCGCGCGCACATCGCGGTCGTCAACGAGGCGGCGCTGCATGCGAGCGGCGACCTGCGCTGGGGCACCGTCGGCGTGTCGCTGCGCGCCGGCGACACGCGCGATGCGCTGCGCCCGCAGGGCGGTCTCTACACGCTGGCGCTGCGCGATGCGGCCGAGGACGGCAGCCCGCGCGAGTCGCTGCAGGTCATCGGCAACCTGCTCGACGTGCTGGTCGCGCCGGAAGACCCGCAGGCCGTGCTCGAACGCATCGCCCATCCGGACACGCGCATCGTCAGCCTGACGATCACCGAGAAGGGATATCACCACGATCCGGCCACGGGCGCATTGCGGCTGGACGACGCCGACATCGCCCACGACCTTGCGCACCCCGAGGGGCCGCGCACGATGCCCGGCTTCGTTGCGCATGCGCTGAACCTGCGCCGCGGCCGCGGGCTCGCGCCGCTCACGCTGCTGTCCTGCGACAACCTGCCGGCCAATGGCGACACGACGCGCGGCATCGTGCTGGCATTCGCGCAGCAGGTGGACGCGGGCCTTTGCGAATGGATCGAGGCGCACTGCACCTTTCCCAATTCGATGGTCGACCGCATCGTGCCGCGCACCACCGACGCGGACCGCGCCCGCATCGCGGCGCGCCTTGGCATGGAGGACGCGTGGCCGGTGATCGGCGAGCCCTTTCTCGAATGGGTGGTGGAAGACCGCTTCGCGAACGGCCGGCCCGACTGGACCGCGGGCGGCGCGCGCTTCGTCGAACACGCCGAGCCCTTCGAACGCCTCAAGCTGCGCATGGTCAACGGCAGCCATTCGGCGCTCGCTTATCTGGGCGCGATGGCCGGGCTTCGCACGGTGGACCGCGCGATGGCAGAGCCGGCGCTGCACCACTACATCGACGCGCTGATGCGCGAAGAAATCGCGCCGACGTTGCCCGAGATGCAGGGCATCGACCTGGACGGCTATCGCACGCGGCTGCTGCAGCGCTTTGCGAACCCCGCGTTGCAGCACCAGACGAAGCAGATCGCGATGGACGGCTCGCAGAAACTGCCGCAGCGCCTGCTCGGCACGGTGCGCGACCGGCTGCGTGCCGGGCAACCCATCGACCGCCTCGCGCTGGCGGTGGCGGCATGGATCCATTACCTGCGCGGTGTCGATGAAACCGGCGCGCCGCACGAGATCCAGGACCCGCTGGCGGGCGCATTGGCGGCACGGCGCGCGCAGGCCGGCACAGCCCGCTCAGTGCACGACCGCGTCGCGTTTTTCACCGGCTTTGCGCCGGTCTTCGGCGAGTTGGGTGGGGAGCCGCGTTTTGTTGCGGCAGTGGCGCATCAGGTGCAACGGCTCGAAGAGCGCGGTGTGATAGCCACGCTGGAAGCGATGCCCTGACGCATCGCCCCGCGCGCCCGGCTGCCGGTCAGGGCGTTCCGAGCACCATCGTCCAGTAGAACGGGTAGGCGTTGCCCGCGCCGCCGCGCACGCACGCAAGCGCCACGTGCTTGTAATTCGCGCCCATCAGGTTGCGGCAGTGGCCTTCGCTGCCCTGCCACGAGTTCATGGCCGAGGCGACGCTGTTCTGCCCGGCCGCGATGTTCTCGCCGACGCCCGACCACTTGTAGCCCGCGTCGGTGGCACGGGTGCCCACGGTGCTGCCGTCCGAACCGGTGTGGTCGAAGAAGTTCTTGGCGACCATGTCGCGCGAATGGCGTGTCGCGGCCGCATCGAGCTGCGCGTTCCATGCCACGGGCGCGGCGGCCGGAAACGAGGTGGCGCCGCAGGTCTGGGCCTGGCTGCGGAACTGGTTGACGCGGGTGATCGTGTCCTGCACGAAGTCCGGCAGGCCGCAGCTCTCCAGTGCGGTGGGGCCGGGGGCCGGCGCCGGATCGGCGGCCGGTGCCGGCGCGGGAGCCGGCGCGGCCGCGGGCGGAATGCCCAGGCCGACCGGCGCTGCGCCACCACCACCGCCACCCCCTCCCCCACCGCAGGATGCAAGCAGCAGGATCGCGAGGACGTTGAGCGTGCCGATGGCGGCGCAATGGAATTTCGAACGCATGGTTTCCGGCAATCCTTGTGAAAGAAAAAAAGACAGAGACAACGGCCTCAGGCCCGGCGCATGGCCTTGAAACGATAGCGCCGGAACCCGTTCTTCTGCATGAAGCTGATGGGCTCCCAGCCGCGCGCGAGCGCCCGGTCGGTGATCTGCGCCATCTGCACGCCCAGGTAGTCCTGCAGATTGTCGGACACCGAGAGCTCGAACTCCCTGAGGCCGCGGTCCAGCGCGTCGATGGCCGCGATGGCGCCCTCGACGCTGGAGAAGGGGTGCATGGGCGTCAGGTCCGCACCGTGAACGCGCAGCGACGTCTTCCTCGCGCCCTCGGACGGAAAGGACACGCGCGTGCCGCCGTCCTGCCCGTTCAAGCCCTTCATCCCGTTCATTCCCTTCATGCCGCCCGCGTCGTTCATGCCATGAACCCCACGTTGCGTGGATAGACGATGCCGCTGGGCGCCGTCATGCCGAAGTTCTTGAGATTCGGCAGGATGCCGTCGAGCTGGTCGTCCGGCACGCCGAACCAGCGCGCGAGCGTGCCCGCGTACTGGTCCACCGAGGTGGTGGGCAAGAGGCGCCCCTGCCCCACGTGCCACTGGTCGATGTCGGAGGCGGTGTTGGTGATGCTCACCGGCGGCGCCGTGCCGTACAGCGCCTTGCCCTTGACCGCGCCGCCGACCACCAGGTGGTGGCTGCCCCAGCCGTGGTCGGACCCATTGCTGTTGCTCGAGAGCGTGCGGCCGAAGTCCGAGGCTGTGAACGCCGTGACCTTGTCGGCCACGCCGAGCACGCCCATCTGGGCGTGGAACGCGACCAGCGCATCGGACAGGTTCTTCATGAGCCCGGGCTGGCGCGCGATCAGGTCGTCGTGCAGGTCGAAGCCGCCCATCGAGACGAAGAACACCTGGCGCTTGACGCCCAGCGCAACGCGCCCGCGGACGAGGCGCGCGACCATCTTGAGCTGGTCGGCCAGGTTGTTCTGTTGCGGGAAGGTGCCGTTCGGGAAATCCGACTGGATCGCGTCGGTGATCTTTCCCTCGGCCGAGACCGCGCGCCGGATGACCTTGGTGTATTCGTTCTCCAGCGTGTGGCCGCTCTCGCGCTGCACGATCTGCTGCATCGCGGCCTTCACCGTGGCCGAGCCGAAGAGGTTGCCGCCGGTGCCGCTCACCGCGCCGATGCGCACCGCGCCGCCCGTGCCCACCTGGTACTGCAGCGCCTGGTCGCCCGAGAGGAACACCGCATTGCCCGCGACCGACATGCAGGTGAAGAGCGAGCCCCCGTTCGGTCCGAGCGCCAGGTCGCCCAGGTTGCCGCCCCAGCCGACGGTGGAGCCTTCGGGCGAAGACGATTGCCACACCGACTGCTGGTCGTTGTGCGAGAAGAGCTTGGGCGGAATCGGAAAGTCGCGGCGGTTGCTGCTGTTGTACTGCGCGCGCGTCAGCGGCTTGATGAGCGGGCCGACGTTCAGCTGCACCGCCACCTTGCCCTGGTTGTTGAAGAGGTCGGCCAGCCCCGTCATCGACGGATGCAGCGCGTACGCGCGGCCGCCGGGCAGCGCCTGCGTCGGCTTGAGCTCGGTCGCGGCGAGCGCGGCGCGCGCGATGGCGATGCCGCCGCCCGCCTCGCCGTCGCCGCCGCGGATCAGGCTGTACTGGCCGTAGCTGTCGGCGTCGTAAGTGACGACGGTGTTCGCATAGTCGTTGCCGCCGAAGAGAAACACGCACACCAGCGCGCGGTAGTCGTCGCCGGGCGCGGCCTGCGCGGCGGCCTCTCCCATGGCGGCGAGGTTGAGCGCGAACGGCAGTGCGGTGCCGGCCATCGCGAGCTGGCCCGTGCGGCGAAGGAAGGCGCGGCGCGTGTGCCGCGCGGGGTCGATCAGGTACATGGAAAAACGCTCCGCTTTATTTCTGGACCAGGTATTCGGGCGAACCCATCACCAGGAGGATCGCGGCGCAGATGCGATTGAGCTTCGCGCCGTCGTTGCTCGCCGTCGTGACATTGGGCGTGGCGAGCGCGGTGGTGATGAGGGCGACGGTCGATGGCAGCAACTGGTTGCCGGTCAACAGCAGGTTGAGCCGCCGCACGAGCGCCGCGGGGTCGAACACCAGCGCCCGCTCGGCCGCGTAGCTGGCCATCACGTCCTTGCCGTTGAAGCCGTTCGGCAGCACGCCCTGCATGAAGTTCAGATACCCGCCCACGCTGCTTTCGTTGACCAACTGGAACTCGGGCGCGACCAGCCTGTTGGCGGCGATGGCGGTGGACGGCGGCACGTAGCCGGGCCGGAAGAAGTTGAAGACCGAGGGCGAGCGCAGCGGGCTCTGGCCGAGGCCGAAGCTCGCGTCCGAGAGGATGCCGATCTTCCACGCGTCGGTGGCCGAGGCGATGCCGCAGGTGCGGCCCCATTGCACGAAGCGCAGCATGGGCTCGCGCAGGCGCCCGAAGTTCGGGTCCGAGAGGCCGGCCGGGCTGCGCGCGTCGTCGTCCAGCAGGATGGCCGCGAACACGCTCTTCATGTCGCCGCGCAGGCCCGCGCCGTTGTTGGCGAAGACATCGGCCACGCGCTTGACGTAGCCCGGGCTGGGGTTGCTGGTCACCAGCCGCTGGATCAGCTGCTTGCCGATGAAGGGGCCCACGTTGGGGTGGTTGAAGAGCGCGTCGAGCGCGATCTTCAGCGCCGCCGGGCCGGGCGTGCCGCCGGGCACGGTGGTGCCGAGGAACTTGGCCTCCATCGTCGAATGGTTGGCGGCCACGTAGGCCATGGGGCGGGTGGTCCAGTCCTTGGTGTCGATGGGGCCGCCGCCGCTGGGCGGGGTGAAGCCGGTGCGCTCGGCGCCGCGGATGTCCAGCACGTAGCCGGTGAAGACGCGCGCAAGGTTCGTCACGTCGTCCTGCGTGTAGCTGTCCAGCGGCTGGCCGTCGGGGCCGGTCTTCACGGTGCCGTCGGCGTTGAGCTGCGACAGGCCGATGGTCATGAGCTGCATGACTTCGCGCGCGTAGTTCTCGTCGGGCTGCCGGCCGCGGCCGTCTTCCTTCCTGTTGTCGCGGGTGTTCAGGTAGAAGCCCATCGCGGGGTTGAGCGTCACGTCTTCCAGCAGCGTGCGGAAGTTGCCTGTGACGCCGGCCACCAGCGTGTCGAAGTACTGGGCCATCATGGCGTGGGGCCAGTTCGAGCCGATCTCGTTGGCCGAGACCACGAAGATCTCGCTGAGCGCGAGCGCCATGCGCTTGCGCACCGGATCGACCGACGCCATCAGCTGGCGCCAGATGGCCGCGTCGATCGCAGCACTGTCCCAAGGCTTGCTATCGAGCCACTCCCAAGCCGACTGCGCGCGCGGTGCACCGAACTGCTCGCTGAGCCAGGGCAGGTAACCCTTGTTGCGCACGTCGGCGATCTCGGCATCCGAGGCCGAGAACTGGGCCTGCAGCAGGAAGCGCGCGGCCTCGTCGTCGGTCTTGGCCTGCGGGTAGCGGTAAGGGCCCTCGTCCGTTCCGGTGCCGGCGCCCGGCGGAAGAAAGCCGCCGGCGAATCCAACACCGCCACCGCCGCTTCCGCCGCCACCCCCACCGCAGGCCGCGAGCGCGGCTGCGATGGAGAACGTTGCCAGGGCCTTCAAGGACACGGGCGCGGACGAGGTTTTGCTCGCGGCTGTGTCTGTTTTTGCCGGCGCATCGACGTACGCCAATTCGTCGGCCACGCTTGCGCAACCGGCTTCGATCCGTTCCACCATAGTTCCTCGCTCCTGCGGCGTCCCGACGCCGGTAGCGCTCATCAAGGCAAGTGCCGTGCCCTGTGGATTTCGGTGGTGAGAACCTTTGACGACGGGGTCGTCAATCCAATATTTGTGACTTTATGTGACTTTTTCGTCACTTCAGAAACAAAATTGACAACTTCCAAGACCTATTTGGGCAAGTCTTAAGTTAACGCGGCTTGCAAGTTCTTTAGTCCCGCTCGTCGTCCCATTCGTCGCCATTCGGCGGTCGGTAAGGATAGCCGGGACCGTAATAGATGCGTCCGGGCGGCGGGCTGTAGACGGGTGCCGGGCGGTAATAAACCGGCGGCGGCGGCCGGTAATAGACCGGGGGTGCGGGCTGGTAATAGATCGGTGCCGGGTAATAAACCGGCGGCGGCGCGTAATACGGCGCCGGATAACCACCGCCCACATAACCGGGCGTGCCGATCTGCACCGACCAATGGCCGCGCGCATTGGCGGCGCCCGCGGCGAGCAATGCGCCGGCAGCGATCGCACCGAGGGTTGCCCATTTGAAAACAGAAGAATGTCGTTTGAAGTTCACAGCGGCTCCAGGGCCAAGGGCGAACAGCGCCCGGCTCGACAAGCAACGCCCGACGCGCAGCGCCGGTGCACTCAGAGGCCTTCAGGGGCCTACTTCGCGGCGCGAGAGCATCACCTCGCCGCCGGTCGTGTTGAAGGCGATGGTCGGCGCGCTGAAGTCGCTCAGCGGCGCGCCCAGGCCGATTTCGCCGCGGCCGTGCAGCACGCACTCTTCGCGGCGCAAGGCGATCTCGGTGCTCGGCCCGCCGTTGCCGTGAAAGCGAACCCAGGTGCCGTAGGTGCTGATGTCGATCAGCACGCAACTGCCCTGCCGCATCTCGATGCGCGCATGCAGCCGCGAGACGCGCGGGTCGTTGACCACGAACTGCGCGTCGTCCACGCGCCCCAGGTGAATCGGCAGTTCTTCGCTGCTGAACATGGAGCGCACATCGAGCCAGGAGAGCTCGATCTGGCCGAACGAGGAGTCGGGCATCCGCAGCGGCGCGAGCGCGGCCGGCACGGTGAGAAAGGAGGTCACATCCTCCTGCCAGTCGATGCGGTGCACCACCGACATTTCGCTGCGTCCGCGGATGTTGATGAGCCCCAGGTCGCGGTGCTGCACCGCGCCTTCGCGCAGCTGCGAGATCACCGCGTCGGTAACCCAGATCTGCCCCGGCCCGGCCAGGTCGCTCAGCCGCGACGCGAGGTTGACGGCATCGCCGAAGCAGTCGCCTTCCAGCTCGACCACCTCGCCGCTGGCCACGCCGATCTGCAGCGCCATGCGCAGCGGCGCGGGCCAGACCTGCAGGCGTTTCTGGTGGTAGCGCTGCAGTTCGATCACCGCGTGCGTGGCGGCCGCGCCGCTCGTGAAGATGGCGAACACGCCGTCGCCCAGCGACTTCACCACGCGGCCACCGTGCGCCTGGCAGACGCCGCCGATCCATTGGGTCAGGCGCGTCACCGTCTCGGTGGCTCGCGCATTTCCCATGGCTTCGAAGACCCGGGTGCTCCCCGTCAGGTCCGCGAAAACGACTGTGGCATTGACACCCATACTGTTCTGTATCTCGGTAGCGATCGCTGGTGGATTATGGTCAGGAAGCCTCGCGGACTCCTGCCGGTGTTTTATTTGACATATGCCCAATCACCGGCGCGTTGGAAGATGTAGTACTTTCGATATCAAATTTCAATACACGCTTTAAGTGATACGTAAAGTTTGTTGTTTGCAAACAAGAAACAATGTTTCACAGCTTGTGTATTGGTTAACTGAAGCTTAAGGTAGCGGCCGTCCTGGCTTCCGGCAATACGCTATTCGTCACATGGTGCTCCTCCGCCGCATTTTTCGTCTGCTGAACGTGCCCGGTTTCGGATCCCGCCAAGCGGCTGAAAGCCAATTGGGGCGAATTCGCACGGCCATGCTGTCGGTGCTCCAGGCCCATGGCGGCCATTCGATCCAGCGCGTGAGCCAGCGCGTGCGGTTCGCCACCGATGTCGAAGCCCTCTGGTATCTGCGCCAGGACGTGATGACCGCGCTGAGCGCCATCGACGGCGAATCCGCCGCGCGGCGCCAAATGAAGGGCATCAACAGCATGTTCAAGGGCGGCCTGCCCGGCTCGATGGGCCCGCGCGCCCATCAGCGTTTCACCAACAACGGCTGAAGGCGGCGCGGCCTCGGACGGCCTGCTCGCCCCTCTTTCCCACCGCTCATCGCTTGCCGGCACCGCACTCAGTGCGCGTGGTCATGGTGATGATCGTGGTCGTGCGAAGGGGCATGCCGATGTCCCCACACGAGGAACACGTCGCGCCCTTCGGCCGCCATCGCCACCTTCGCGCCCACCGGCAGCAGCACCTTCGTGGGCACATGGCCGAACGGCAGGCCCGTGAGCACCGGCACCTTCTTCAACGACGCGCGCAGCCGGTCGACCACCGTGTCCAGGCCAAAGCCGCGGTCGTAGCCCGGCACCTTGCGGATGCCCGTGAACTGGCCGAACACGATCGCCTTTTGGCTGGCGAGCACGCCGGCCATCTTCAGTTGGTCGAGCATGCGTTCGATGCGGTAAGGGTGCTCGTTGGTGTCCTCGATGAAGAGGATGCCCTTGTCGACCGACGGAAAGTACGGCGTGCCCAGCAGGCTCGTCAGCACGCAGAGGTTGCCGCCCCAGAGCACCGCGTCTTCCACGGGCTTGAACTTCAGCTCGGCATCGCGCGCCGGCATGCGCCAGCCGGTGCCTTCGCCCTGCCCGCTCAACAGGTCGTCGAAGCAGGCTTCCATGATGTCGTCGGCGCCGGCCTCGGCGCCGAAGTCTTCGCCGACCGCGGGGCCCGACCAGGTGACGCCGCCGTTCTTGGCGAGCAGCGCGTTCTGCAGCGCGGTGAAGTCGCTGCAGCCGACGA
Organism: Variovorax sp. AC194; assembly: GCF_979257995.1. Taxonomy (NCBI): domain Bacteria; kingdom Pseudomonadati; phylum Pseudomonadota; class Betaproteobacteria; order Burkholderiales; family Comamonadaceae; genus Variovorax; species Variovorax sp. AC194. Next base: position 3,902,046 of record NZ_OZ409823.1, read on the forward strand.
ACTCGGTGCCATGCTGGATCGCCTTGGCCACGGCCTTGTACGGAATCTGGTCGAGGATGCGCGTGAGCCCGTAGCCGCCGCGCGCGATGAGCGCGATGTGGGCGCCGCTCGCGGCGGCCCGGGAAATCGCGGCGAGCCGCGTGGCATCGTCGCCCGCGAAACGTTGGTGAACGGAGAGCGCATCGGGGTCGATCTCGACCTCGTGGCCCAGGGCCTGGAGCCTCTTCACGCCGCGCCGGAAGGCGGCCTTGTCGCGGATCGCGCTGGAGGGAGAGTAGATGTAGATGTGTTTGGTCACGAGGCCGAGTATCCCATTGCGTTGCGCGCGAGCCGGGCAATCGCCAGCGCCTCTGCGCCGCCCGGGCCCGAGGACGAAGCGATCGGCCCGAGCGCTCGCAGCGCGGCTTCGTAGCCGCGGTCGGGATACGGCGCGCGCCATGCGTCCTTGATGCGCTCGCCGCCATCGGGCGCGACGATCGCGGCCACGAAACGATCGGCCGCTGCGTCTTGCAACAGCGATGCGATACCCGCAGCGGCATTGCTGTGCACCAGCACCACAGGCTGCGGCCGTGGCTGCACTTGGTCCAGCCATTCGATCAGCACGTCGCGGTGCCATTCGGGCTTGTGCGCGGCTTCGCGCTTGGGCTTGTCGCTCTTGCCGAAGCCGATGAGGTCGGGCACCAGCGTGCGCAGCCCCTGCGCGCCGACGAGATGGCGGAAGAAGTAGCCCCATTCGCCAGGACCGTGCAAGCAAAGGCAGGAGGCCATCTGGCCGTCTGCGCCCGGCGCGCCCTCTTCCTCCACGTAATGCATGCGCCAGCCTTGAAGGCTCGGCAGATCGTTCATGTAGTGCGGCGCAAAGGCGTAGCCACCGAGCGCCGCGAATCGCTCGGCCGGCGTGCGCAACGCATCGTCGCGCAGTGGCTCGGCCTGCTCGCGCGCCACACTGCGCCGCTGCTGGAAAAAGCCCTGCAGCACCGCTGCGCACTCCTCCGCAAGCACCCCGCCCTGCACCTGCGTGCGGTGGTTCAGCCGCGGCTCGGCAAAGAGATCGAGCACAGACCCCGCCGCCCCGGTCTTGGGATCGGCCGCGCCGAACACCACCCGCGCGAGCCGCGAATGCAGCATCGCGCCCGCGCACATCGCACACGGCTCGAGCGTGACGAACAGCTCGCAGCCATCGAGCCGGTAGTTGCCCAGCGCGGCGGCACCGGCGCGCAGCGCGTTGATCTCCGCATGGGCGCTCGGATCGTGCTGCGCCACGGGCGTGTTGCGGCCGGTCGCGACGACCTGGCCGCCCTTGACCAGCACCGCGCCCACCGGCACCTCGCCGGCCTCGGCCGCAAGGCGCGCCTCGGCCAGCGCGAGCGCCATCCAGTGCGCGTCGTCCGGCTGCGAGGGCAACTCAGTTTTCATCCGGCATCTTGCGCGCCTGCGCCGCGGCGTCGAGCGCGTCCTTGACCTGCTGCTGGACCTGCTGGCTCTGCGTGCGCACATCGGCGGGTGCGTCGCTCGGTGCGGGCGCCGCTGCGCCGGGCACCGAAGGCAAAGGCGCCGCCGCCGTCGTCAACTGCTTCTTCGCGATGAGCCCGACGATCAAGAGCGCCAGCACGAGGCCGAGCAATCCGAACACGCGCATCTCAGCTTCCTTCCGCCACCGGCGCTTCGGCGTTCATGCCGAGCCGGTCCATCCACACGGCCAGCGCCTGCTCGTCCGGCGTGCCGGCGCCGTACATCGCGCGCATGGCCGCATGCGATTCCTTGCGGTGCTGGTTGATCTTGACCTTGCACTGCAGCGCCGTCACCCGCAGCTCGAAGCCGACGATGCCATTCAGCATCTTCAACTGGAACTCCTCGCCCAGGTCGCGCCACTGCTGCGCATAGGCGGGCTCGTGCTCGCCGATGAGCTTCTTGAGCAGCACGTCCTTCTCGGCGGGCTCTTCGATCAAGCGGGCCTCGACCGTGCAATGCACCGCGAGGTAGTTCCACGTCGGCACGCGCGCGAGATCCGGATAGACCTGGGGCGACAGGTACGAGTGCGGCCCGAGAAAAGTCGCGACCGCCTGCGGCCGCGCCTGCAGGTAGCGCCAGTGCGGATTCGGCTTGGCGCAATGCCCCCACAACACCAGCTGGCCGTCGGCGCCCTGCTCGGCCACCAGCGGCAGGTGCGTGACGTACGGCAGGCCGTCGTCGTCGTTCGAGATCAGGCTGGCGAACGGGTGCGAGCGCATCAACTCCAGCGCGATGGCCGGGTCCTTGGCATTGAACTGCGGGGGCATGTACATGGGGTGTTTTCCTCGTGGCGAACCCCGATTGTCCCCGAGCCGGCCTATCTTGCGCGCGGCGCTTCCAGGAGCCTGGCCATCGCGCCGTAGCCGCGCGCCTTGGCCAGCTGCAGCGGCGTGTTGCCCTGCCGGTCGGTGAGCTTCACGCTCGCGCCCGCATCGAGCAGCGCGGCCAGCGTGCGCTGGTGGCGCGGGCCGCCATCGCCGAGCACGATCGATTCGATCACCGCCGTCCAGTGCAGGTTGTTCACGTGGTCGAGTGGCGCGCCGGCCGCGATCAGGCGGCGCACCACTTCGTCGTGGCCCAGGTGCGCGGCGGCGATGAGCGCGGTGCCGTCGTAGCGGCTGGTCGTCTGACCGGCCTTGGCGTCGAGCGAGAGCAGCAATGTGAGCGTGGTCACGTCGTCGGCGACCGAGGCGATGGTCACCGCGTCATAGCGGTCGTCTTCGAGCAGGTCGAGGTTCGCGCCCGCCTTGGCAAGCAGCTTGATGGCCTCGCGCTGCCGCGCGTAGGTGGCCACGTGCAGCGGCGTGCGGCCCTTCGCATCGCGCGCATCGAGGCTCGCGCCCGAGGCGACCAGCGCCTTGAGTTTCGGCACGTCGCCATGCCATGCCGCCTTGTGCAGCCCTTCATAGGCCAGCACCTCGGCCGCGAGCGGCGGCACCTGGGCCGACACGCCGGCCGCAGCGCCCAGGCCGAGCGCGCCAGCCAGCATGAGGGTCCGGATACCGCGCTTCATCGCATCAGCCCAAGAGGCCCTTGACCTTCTCGAGCGCCGCGTTCGCGCACTGGTCGTCCAGGTGGCCGCCCGGCGCGCCGCCCACACCCACCGCGCCGATCACTTCGTTGCCCGACTTCACCGGCACGCCGCCGCCCAACAGCAAGAAGCCCGGCAGGTACACGAGGTTCGCGGCGCCCGCGCTCTTCTGCGCGCCTTCCATCATGGCCTGCGTCGCGCTCTTGGCCGATGCCGAGGTCCAGGCCTTGCGCTCGCTCGAGGCCAGCGTGTGCGGGCCGGCGTTGTCGGCACGCTGCACGGCACGCACGGTGCCGGCACGGTCGACCACGGTGGCGGCCACGTTGTAGCCGTTGGCGGCGCAGGCGGCCACGGCTTCGGCCGCGATCTGGTTGGCCAGCGCGAGCGAGATGTTCTTCTCGGTGCGCACGGCGGGCGCCGGCGTCTGGGCTTGGGCGGCCGATGCGCCGAGCAGGACGGCGAGGCAAAGAATGGAACGCATTGTTGATTTCTCCAGTGGATGCAGGGTGTCTGCGCCGGCCCCTTTTGTGTTGGCCGACGGCTGCGCCACTGTAGAAAAAGCCGTGCGCCGCGGCCATTCGTACGGCTACGCCCGCCGCTCCGTAGAACTACGGAGCGCGCCCCTCAGACGAAATTTCGTTCGATCCGCCAAAACCGTTCGGGCTGAGCTTGTCGAAGCCTCGCGCGGCGCTTCGACAAGCTCAGCGTGAACGGATCTATTCCCTTTCGAACGCGATCGGTATCAGCCTTCCACGCTCACCAGCACCGCATACCGCCGGATGAGCTGCGCGAGCGAATCACAATCGAGCTTGGCGAACAGGTTGGCCCGGTGCGTCTCGACCGTGCGCGGCGACAGCGCCAGCGTGCGCGCGATCTCCTTGTTGGTGAGCCCCTGCACGATGAACGCCAGCACCTCGCGCTCGCGCTCCGACAGCTGACCCACCCGCTCGCGTGCGGCGTTGTCGGCCTGCGAGCGTTCGCGCGTGCGCACATGCTGGCGCACCGCCTGCTGCAGCGCCTCGAGCAACTGCTCGTCGTCCACCGGCTTCTCGAGAAACTCCGCCGCGCCGGCCTTGAAGGCGCGGCGGCACATCTCGACCGTGCCGTGGCCGGTCAGCATGATCACCGGCTGGTCCACGCCCTGTGCCATCAGGCGGTCGAGCACCGTGAGCCCGCTGATGCCGGGCATGCGCACGTCCAGCACGATGGCGCCGACGCTCGCTCGGTCGAAGCCGTCGATGAAGGCCTGCGGATCGGCCCAGCCCTGCACGCGCAGGCCGACGGTGCCGATGAGAAGCGAGAGGCTGTCGCGCACCGCCTGGTCATCGTCGATCAGGTGGATCAACGGCGACTGCGGTTGATGCGTGGCGGGTGTGTTCATGTGGACTGCGCCACCAGCGGCAGCAGCAAGGTGAAGCGCGCGCCGCGCAGCCCTGCATTCGCCGCCGTCAGGCTGCCGCCCATGCCGCTCGCCAGCGTCTCGCTCAGGCTCAGGCCCAAGCCGAGGCCCCCCTCGCGCGTGCTGAAGAATGGCTCGAAGAGCCGCGGCATCGCCTCGGGCGAAATGCCGCGGCCGTTGTCGGTCACGGTCAGCACGCCCTCCTGGCCATTCCGCCCGACCGACACCACGAGCCGCCGCTCGGCGGCCGGCACGAGGTCCAGCGCCTGCAGCGCGTTCATCAGCAGGTTGTGCACGATCTGCTCCAGCGCCACCGCCTCGGCCTGCACGCGCACCGGCGCCTGCGCGCCCGCATCGAACTGCGCGGCGACACCGCGCTGCGCGAACTCGGGCGCGAGCAGGTGCATCGCGCTGCGCACCACCTCCTGCAGCACCAGCGGCTTCACGTCGCCGCCGGCCTCGGGCCGCTCGATCACGCGGCGCAAACGGCCGACCACGCCGGCCGCGCGGCGGGCCTGCTCCACGGCCTGCCCCATCGCATCGCGCGCGGTGGCGAGGTCGGGCGGATCGTCGTCGAGCAACCGGAGCGCGGCCTGCGTGTTGGCCAGCACGGCGGTGAGCGGCTGGTTGAGTTCGTGCGCAAGGCCTGCCGACAACTCGCCCAATGCATTGAGCCGCGCGACCTGCCCTAACCGCAGCAACTCCTCGGCGCGCCGGCGCGCGATGCGCTGGCGCTGCGCCATCCACAGGCCCGCCAACAGCAGCGCCATCGCCACGGCCCATCCGGCGATGCTGCGCCACGGCAGCTCGCCCCAGCCGACCTGGCGCTCGGCCACCAGATCGAACGGCTGGCTCGGTGAGGCCAGTGCCTTGGTGAGACCGAAGCGCCAGCCGCCTTCGCCCAGCCGACCGGGCTGCAACACGAGTTGCTGCCCATCGCGCTGCAGGCTCACGCGCACCGGGCTCGTCTGCGGATTCATCGGCCAGTCGCGCCACGGCACGGAGCCGGCCAGGTCGATTTCGAGCGCGTAGCTGAAGGGCGTGGCGCCCATCACGAGTTGGTAGCGGCCCTCTGCGAGATTGACCGATGCGAGCTCGGCGCGCTGCTGGCTGCGCGATCGCGCCTCGGCGGCGACCAATGCGCCCGTCGGTTTTTCATCGGGCCACGGCTCGTCGCGCGCGCGGCGCTGCACCTTCAGGATCGACGCGTACACCGAGGGCAAGCGCTGCTCCGGCTGCCCCGCATCGGCGCCGGGCTCCAGCAGCGCGAGCGTGGCGAGCACCGCGTCGTACTGCACCACCTGCTGGCTCATGAGCCGGTGCGCGATGCGCGCGTCGGTCTCGAAGTCCTGGTGCAGCTGCGCGAGCTCCGCGCGCGCCAGCCACACCGCGCCCACGGCCGTGAGGGCCAGCCATGCCAGCCACCAACCACCCTGCGCGCGCAACCACTGTTTCATGGCGCGGATTGTGCCCGCCGCTGCGGGGCGGATCGAAGTGGGCCCAGAATGCGGCCCCAGCATGAGCGAAGTCCAGGACACCCTCTTTCCCGATCTCCCGCGCCCGCAGGAGGCGCCTGTGGCACCGCCGCCCCTCGAGGTTGAACAGCCCGCGAAGAAGAAATCGCGCGGCGCCACCGTGGTCCCGATGCCCGCCGATCCGGCGCTCGTCGAACTGGCCTCGGCGCTCTCGCCGAACCTGCGCCTGGGCACCTCGTCATGGAGCTACCCCGGCTGGGCCGACCTCGTGTGGGACGGCGAATACGCCGAGACCGTGCTCTCCAAGAACGGTCTCGCGGCCCTCGCGCAGCACCCGCTGTTCCGCACCGTGAGCCTTGACCGCAACTTCTACCGTGCCCTCACCGCGAGCCAGTACGCGCGCTACGCGGCCATGGTGCCCGCCGACTTCCGCTTCGTCGTGAAGGCCCCGAGCCTCGTGACCGATGCCACCGTGCGCGACGAAAGCGGCCGCGGCACGCAGGTGAACCCCGTGTTCCTCAACAGCGAGATCGCGATCCAGGAGTTCGTGCAGCCCGCGCTCGACGGCCTGGGCGACCGCATCGGCGCGCTGGTGTTCCAGCTGAGCCCGATCCCTTCGCAGCTGCTGGCCGACCAGCCCGCGCTGCTCACGCGCATCGGCGACATGCTCGAAGCGCTGCCCGGCCTTGCGCAGAGCGCGCCCGACGCGGTCATCGCCGTCGAGGTGCGCGACCCGCAACTGCTGTGCCCCGCCTTCGCCGACATGCTGCGCAGCGTGGGCGCGACCTTCTGCATGGGCCTGCACGCGAAGATGCCGCCGATCGAAGACCAGCTGCCGATGCTGCGCGCGCTGTGGCCCGGTCCGCTCGTGTGCCGCTGGAACCTGCACCGCCGCCACGGCCGCTTCGGGTATGAAGATGCGGAAAAGCTCTACGGCCCGTTCGACAAGATCGTGGACCCCGACCCCGAGACGCGCGCGGCCCTGGCCAAGGTGATTGCCGGCACCACGCGCGCCGGCCAGAACGCCTTCGTCACCGTGAGCAACAACGCCGAGGGCTGCGCGCCGCTGACCATCGCCTCGCTCGCGCGGGACATCGTCCAGCTGCAGCCGCGCTAGGCGCTAAGCGTTGTCGCCCTTGGCGGCGACCGTCATCTCCAGCTCGACGCTCGCGTTCTTGGGCAGCTGATACACACCGACCGCCGTGCGCACATGCACGCCCGCATCGCCGAAGACGCGGTGCAGCAGATCGGACGCCGCATCGGCCACTTCGCTCTGTTGCGTGAAATCGGCTGTGCACTGGATGAAGACGCCCACGCGCAGCACCTTCTCCACGCCATCGAGCGAGGCGAGTTCGCGGCGCAGCAGCGTGAGGCAGCGCAGCGCGCAGATCTGCGCGGCCTCGCGCGCCTTCTCCAGCGACACCGCATCGCCCACGCGGCCGGTGACCACCACCGTGGTGCCCACGCGCGGCACCTGCCCGCTCGTGTAGAGCGTGCGGCCGTCGCGCACGATGGGCACGTAGTGCCCGCCCGCAAGCATCTCGCCCGCGAAGCTGTGGCCGAGCTCGGCGGCGATCTGGTCGGCAATCTGGTCTCGGCTTTGCGCTGTCGTCATATGTGTTCCATGAAACGGTGGGCCATTGTCGCCAACAGCGCGCGGGGAAAACAGATACAGATCGCGTGGACCGGAGGCGGAACAGATGGCCGCTAGGCCTCGAACGCCAGGAACACCCGCCCGCCCTCGATCTTCACCGGATAGCTGCGCAGGTCTTCGGTGAGCGGCGCGCACATCGCCTTGCCCGTGCGCACATCGAAGCGCCCCTGGTGCAGCGGGCACTCGATCTCGTGCCCCTCGAGAAACCCGTCGCACAGCCGCGCATGGCCGTGCGTGCAGATGTTGTCGGTCGCGTGGATGCCGTCTTCGGTGCCGTAGAGCGCGATGTCGCGGCCCTGCACCTCGATGCCCATCACGTCGTCGGCGGGAACGTCGTCGACCGCCGCGGCGTCGATCCATGTCATCGTGCTCATGTGTTTTTTCCTTCGCTTGTCAGTTGTCGGGCTTGAGGCCGGCGCGCTGGATCACCGGCTTCCAGCGCACGAGCTCCTCGCCCATGAACTTGGCCAGTGCTTCGGGCGTGCTGCCCACGGGATCGAAGTACGCGGTCTGCAGGCGCTTGACCGTCTCGGGGTCTTTCAGCACCACGGCGATCTCGCGGCTCATGCGCTGCACCACTTCATTGGGCGTGCCCTTGGGCGCCATGTAGGCGAACCACGGCACGGCCTGGATGTCGGGCAGGCCCGATTCGCGCAGCGTCGGCAGTTCGGGCAGCAGGGCCGAGCGTTCGGCCGACGTCACGGCCAGTGCCTTCAATCGCCCGGCCTTGGCCTGCGGCATCACGGTGACGGGCGGCAGGCACGCGTACTGCACATCGCCCTGGATGATCGCGGTGACCGCCTGCCCCGACGACGCATACGGAATGTGCACCGCGAACGAATTGGTCTTGAGCTTGATGAGCTCCACGCCCAGGTGCGAGATCGAGCCGTTGCCCGTCGAGGCGAAGTTGAACTTGCCCGGGTTCTGCTTCATCGCCGCGAGCCAGCCTTTCACTGAATCGACGTTCATCGAATTGGAGACCGCGCACACGTTGGGCGTTGTCGCCGCGAGCGACACCGGCACGAGGTCCTTGAACGGGTCGTACGGCAGGTTCTTGTAGAGCACCGTGTTGTAGACGAGCGGCGCATTCACCGAGAGCAGGAAGGTGTAGCCATCGGGCTGCGACTTGCTCGCCTGGTCGGTGCCGGTGTTGCCGCCCGCGCCGGGCTTGTTGTCGACGATGAGCGGCTGGCCGATGCGCGCCGCGAGCTTGTCGTTGACGATGCGCGCGAGGATATCGGGCGACGAGCCGGCCGCGAACGGCACGACGATGCGCACCGGGCGCTGCGGCCAGTCCTGCGCATGGGCCGCGGCGGCCAAGGCCACGATGGTGAAAACGACGGCGCGCTTCATGGCTTGGCCTCCACATCGACCATGCCCTGATGGTCCCGCTGCTCGCGCGCGATGAAGCCCGCAATCAGCGCGCGGTACGCCGCCTCGACCACCTCGGGATACGCGCCCTCCTTCTCCGCCAGCACCCGCACCTTGTCGATCACCTCCTGCTGGCGCTGCGGCGCCGACACCTGGAAGGCATCGCGCTTGAAGCGCGCCGCGTCCTTCACAAAGCGGCCGCGCTCGGCCAGCAGCGCGACGATCTGGCGGTCGAGCCGGTCGATGTTCTCGCGCACCTCGGCGAGGTTGCCGCACAGCGGCTGGTAGGCCGGATCGGTGAAGCGGCGCAGCGGCGCGCCGTGTGTCTCGGGTTCTTTTTCTTGCATGGCTCAGAGGGGGTAGATGATGGAGTTCGGGATCATTTCGCTGTCGAACACACACAGGCGCGAGGCGAACTTCAGGCCTTCGGGCGTGGGCACGACCTTGTCGATGTAGCGGCCGACGTTGAACACGGTCGAGGGACCGTCGAGCTTGGTGCGGAACACCGCGTAGTTGGCTTCGCTGTGGATCGCGCCGTCGTCATCGATCTTGTGCACCACCGGCAGGCCGACCACATGCCGCTGGTAATACGGGTCATGGAACAGCGTCTCCTGGATGCCGTACACGCGGTCTTCGAGCATGCCCCGGCTCTCGAACGACAGCGTGGCCAGCGGCAGGTTGCGCTCGTGGTTCTCGCGCGGTTGCAAACGGTAGCTGCATTCCTCGATGAAGAACGCGGGCCACAAATCCCATTGGCCCGAATCGACCGCATGCGCATAGGCCGCATAGAGGCCGGCCAGTTCGAGGTAGGCGTCAGCGTCGAGCTTCTTCGTCATGCCGCCTCCATCACTTCGCGCCAGTAGCGGTACATGCCGCGGATCAGCGTCTCGGTCACCATGTGGTCGGTGTTCTCGACCTCGCGCCCGCCCAACTCCGCGAGCGTGCGGTGATAGGGCTTCTGCTCGAAGCCCTGCTGCGAGAACTCGATCACCTCGCCGTCGTCGGCCGAGACGAAGCCCGCCGGGCCGAACAGGTTGGCCTGGCGCAGGCGGCGCTGCGTCATCTCCTCGGTGTCGTCCTCGAAACCAAAATGCGTCCACACGAAATCGAAGGCGTCGTGCCCGACCGGCTGGATGTGCCGCGTCGACACGCTGTTGACCTGCTGCTGAAGAATCAGGCTCGGGAACAGCGTCATCATCACGGCCGTCGGCCCGCCCCACCAGGGCTCGGGCACGATATCGAGGAAGCGCGGGTCCTTCAGCTGCATGCTCTCCTTGAAGCTGGAAACCTGCGTCACCTGCGCGGCCTTGCCCGCGTTGCCGCGCGTGGAAATCATCGCGGCATGGCGGCTGCGCGCGTCCATCTTCAGCTCCGACTTGTTGTCGGCGCGCCAGAGTCCGAAGGTCACGAACCAGGTGTGCAGGAGGCCCGGGTGGTACGGGTCCTTGATGTTCTCCTGCATGAGCTTCCAGTTGCCCGGAATGCGCTGGCGGCTGTAGCCGAGGATGGTGAGCTTGCGCCCGTCGAAGAGGCGATCGAAGTAGTGAAGGATGTCAGGCCCGAGGAATTCCTCGAACGACTCGACCTCATGGTCGAACGACGCGAACACCACGCCGCCGCGCGAGGCCACCTTGAGCTTGTTGAGGCCGTGGTCCTCGGTCTTGAAGTCCGCGGGCATGCCGCCGTGGACCTTGCCGTCCTGCTTCACGCCGCGGCGGAACGGCACGCCCTGCAGGTCGCCCTTGAGCGTGTAGTTCCACTGGTGGTAGGGACAGACGAATTCCTTCCTGTTGCCATGGCGCTCGCGGCAGAACTGCATGCCGCGGTGCGCGCAGACGTTCTCGAACACGTGGATCGCGCCCTCCTCGTCGCGCGACATCACGACCGAGCGCTCGCCGATCGCCGTGCGCTTGAAGTCGCCCGGGTTCGGAATCTCGGCTTCGAGGCCGACGTAGCACCAGTGCTTTTCGTAGAAGAAGCGCTGCAACTCTTTCTTGTGCAGCGCCTCGTCGGTGTAGGCCATGAAAGGGATGCGGCTGGTCTTGTCGCTCTCCCAATGCAGCTCGATGGGGAACACAGGTGGCGTGGTCATCGCGGGTCTCCTTTTCTTCTTCGGGATCTGTCAGGTGCCTTGCAGGTAGAAGGCATCGGCATGGGTCTGTTCGGGCGCAAGGCCACGGGCGCGCACGAGCTGCGCCGCGGCTTCGACCATCGGTGGCGAGCCGCAGAGATAGGCGCGCCAGCCGTCGAGGCTGCCGGGCCAGTCGGCGCGGATGGCATCGGTGATGAGGCCGACGCGCTGGCCCTCGCGCGCGACGCCGGTGACGACCACCACATGCACCTTCAGGCCCGGGTGCCGGGCCTGCAGCTCGCGCAGTTCGTCGAGGCCGTAAACGTCCGCGTCGGAACGCACGCCCAGGTACAGATGGATCGGCTGCATCAGCCCGCCCGCAATCGCGCCGCGCACGATCGACAGGATCGGCGCGAGCCCGGTGCCGCCCGCCGCGCAGAGCATCGGGCCGCGGTGCTTCGTGCGCAGGTACGCCGTGCCGAGCGGCCCGCTCACGCGCACCGCATCGCCGACGCGCAGTTGCTCGAAGATGTGCGCCGTCACGCGCCCGCCCGGCACGCGGCGCACATGGAATTCGAGCTCCGCGTCGCGGCTGAGGCCGGCCATCGAATAGGGCCGTGCGAGATCGGGCGCGAACTGCAGTTGCGCGTACTGCCCCGGCGAAAACGCCAGCGGCTTGTTCGGCTTGAGCCGCAGGCGCCGGATGTCGTGCGTGAGCACGTCGATGCCCGTGACGGTCGCCTTCAGGATGCGCGCCGGATGCACCACCACCTCGTCGGGCTCGGGGATCTCGATGGCGCAGCTTTCGGTCAGCGTGCTCTGGCAGGCCAGCACATAGCGCTCGCCCTGCCCGTCCGGGCCGTCCGGGCGGATGGCGTCCTGCCCGCCGTCCAGCACCTGGCCCGACACCACCTTGCAGCGGCAGGTGCCGCAGCGCCCCGACATGCAGCTGTACGACACCGGCACATGGTGCTCGCGCAGCACCTCCAGCAGGTTCGCGCCGGGGCGGACCTGGAGGGTGCGGGCAAGGGGGTGAATGTGCAGGTCCATCGTGGGGCTCTCGGTTTTTGTCCGACGCCGGCATCGTGGGCCGGCTTGTCTCTGAAAGCGGATGATGCGCGGCCGCCGCAGATTGACCAATAGAATCTCGTGAATCGACCCCATCACGGATATGAATAAAGGTCTGGCATGCACCTGAAGGACATCGACCTCAACCTGCTGCTGGTGTTCGACCGCATGCTGGCCGAGAAGCGCGTCTCGGCCGTGGCCGAATCGCTCGGGCTCTCGCAGCCCGCCATCAGCAATGCGCTGGCGCGCCTGCGCAAGCTCCTGGGCGACGAGCTGTTCCTGCGCACCGCGCGCGGCATGGAGCCCACGCCCTTCGCGCTGCAGCTGGCCGAGCCGGTCGCCTACGCGATGGGTGCGCTGCACACCGCGCTCAACCAGCAGGTGGTGTTCGAGCCGGCCACGAGCACCCGCAGCTTCACGCTCGCGATGACCGACATCGGCGAGATCTACTTCACGCCCCGCTTGATGGAGGCGCTGTCGGTCGCGGCGCCGGGCGTGACGATCAGCACGCTGCGCAACAACACCGCGACCAACCTGCGCGACGAGCTGGAGGCCGGGCATGTGGACATCGCCATCGGCCTGTTGCCGCAGTTGAAGGCGGGCGTGTTCCAGCGCCGGCTCTTTCTGCAGCGCTACGTGTGCCTGTTCTCGGCATCGCACCCGCTCGCGCGCAAGCGCAGCGTGTCATTGAAAGACTTCAGCGCCGCCGACCACGTGCTGGTGCAGGCCGCCGGCACGGGCCACGGCAAGGCCGACGACGTGATGGCTGCGCAGGGCATCCACCGGCGCATCCGCCTGAAGGTGCCGCACTTCGTGGCGATCGGCCACATCCTGCGCTCGAGCGGCATGATCGCGACCGTGCCCGAGCGGCTCGCAGAGAGCATCGCCGAGCCCTTCGGCCTCGTGTGGCGCCCGCATCCGGTGGCGCTGCCGCAGATCGCGATCAACCTGTTCTGGCACGCGAAGGTGCACCGCGATCCGGGCAACCAGTGGCTGCGGGGACTGCTGTTCGACAGCTTCGCGGACAAGGACTGACGACGGTTGCTCGGCCTGTCAGGCGGCAGTAGCGCGCGCGGTCCGTAGCGGCTTACCGAAAAAGGCCTTGCTCACGCCCTTCTCGGGTCTCACGCGCGTCATCGCGGAGGCGCCGCCAACGCCTTTGCGCCAGAGGTTGTGGCTGGAGGATGAGTTGGGAGGTCGCGTGCAGCCTGCCAATTCACTCAAATTCATCGGATTAAATTCCCGGCAATTCGCCGCCCCATCCGTTCAAACAAATATCTTTTCACTCGTTGGAGAAAACAACCAATTTGCCGGAAGAAATCCTTCCATCCCAGCCACACGGGAATCCATCAAGAAAATAGACGTCCCGTATTTTTTTCCAGACTTCCGGGAAATGATCGTTTGCATAGCAATGCAGCAAAATTCGCATGTCCCTGAGCATGAGTTCCACGAGCAGGCACGCGCCTTCATCGGTCCATTTTGAATCGGCGCCGTGGAAATTTTTCTCGCTCAGATCGAAGTAATTGTTTTTTTGCAGGTTGTAGTCGATCCATCGCTCCCATTCGAAATCGTCCGGAAAAACAGAAGGTGAATCGCTGACGGTTTGCCATTCGTCGAATTTGTCGAACGAATCGTCCGTTGCATATTCGATTCCCAGAGATGCATCGGCAATTACCAGGCTTTCGTTTCTATCACCCGAATATGTGCGATCAAAATAATCCCGGCGCCGGAGAAAATCAATCAATGGCTGGGCTTTGATCAGCAATTCATTCCAGTTGTCCATGGTCATGTCCTCTTATGTAATCCTTGATGGAATTTATCTGGGGCACCGAGGAATTTTCGGGAAACGTGATGAGGTTGCCGGCGTCATTCACATCGAAATTCAGAGCTTGAGAACGGTTCCGGTGCGGTCGGGCATTGCCGAGCGGCGCGCGAGCTGGTCGACCGCGCGCAACAAGGTCGGCACGCGGTGCTCGCCGTGCATGCGCTTCACTTCGGCCGCCGCGGTGGCGAGGTCGATGCCGATGGCCGTCACGAAGAGCGGCGATGTGCTCTGGCCGCGCAGCACCTCGGCCACATCGCTCGCGCTGCGGTAGGCCGTTTTTGCAACGCCGACCACGGGCACCTTGCGATCGAGCGCGTCGTGCAGGTGCGCGCCCAGGCCCCGGTGCCCGGGTTCCAGCGAGACGTAGCCATCGACGATGACGATGTCCGCCAGCGGCCCCTCGCGCAGCACGCCGAGCAGGCAGGGCAACTCGCGGCGATAGAACGCGCCGGGCTCGTACGCGGCCACCTCGCCAAAGCCCGCGATGGCCTGCGCCTCTTCGTGCGGTGCGGTCCATCCGCAAAACCAGAGGCCCGCGGCCACCGCGGTGTCGGCGCGGTAGTCGACGTCCAGGCACACGATCAACGGCTCGCTCATGCAAGCCACTGCCCGAGCACCTCGTGCACGCCCTCGCCGACGTGGCTGTCGATGAGCGCGAAGGAGCCCGCGGTCCAGCGCACCGGATCGATCGCGTGCTTCTCGATCTTGCGGCGCGTGTAGGCGAGCGTCATGTGCGGCGTGAAGCTGCGCTCGGGCTTGAGGCCCGCGTCGGCCAGCGCTTCGCCCAGGTGCTGCCGGAAGTCGGCGAGCGCATCGGTGCCCTCGTCGCCGCACAGCACGAAGGCCTTGCTGTTCGCGTAGGTCATGGCGCGGTCGAAGACGACGTCGAACGCCGGTGGCGCAACGGCGGCCGCAGCCTCGAGCGCGGCCTGCACCTTCTTGCGCGGCACCGTGTCGTAGCCACCGAGATCGTGCAGCGTGACATGCAGTCGCTGCGGCTCGGTCAGCGTGCCCTTGAGCGCATGGCGGTCATCGAACTGCGCACCGAGCGCCGCGAGCGATGCGGCGTCTTCGGCGTTCGGAAAGATCGCGAAGAAGAGCGTGTGCGGCAGCGGCTCCTTGCGGCGCGCCTTGGTTCGGGGTCGCGGCAGGGGCCGCGGCGGGGGATCGATTCCGGGGAGAAGAAGCTGTTCTGACATGCGTCGATCATCGCGCATGGTTTGCCCGCTTCACGAGGCCGTCGGCGAGCGCCCCGCCAACGCATCGCGCGCGAACTTCTAGGCTTCGAGGCGGGTAGCCGCAGCGCCCAGGTTCACCGAGATGTTGTCCTGGTTCACGGTGATGTTGACCAGCGCGACGTTGCCGTACACCTCCACCTTGATGGACAGATGCGTGGGAATGGTGGTCTTGAAGACGGTCAGGTCCCATATCCCTTCGGGCACGTTCTGCGCCGTGCCCAGCGGCGCGGTGCCGTTGTGGCCCCACCGGACCGTGCCGATGGTCACGGCGGTCGTGTTTTCCTTGTCGGCTCCGCCGACGATGTTGACGGTTACGCTGGTCATGTCGTTCTCCATGGGTGTGGGGTCGTGGTGTAAATCCTCGAATCGACCTGCGGGTCGTCGAGGAGAAATCACTGTAGGGACGCACCTGCCGAAAAACCATTACGGGTCATTACAGGGCCCGGGCGTTCGCTTCCGGCTGCGCCGGTTGCGATGGCACCAACATGACCAACTTGACAAAATAGATCAAACTTGTAAAGTACGGTTTTCGCCTTCAACGACCGGCATCCAGTGTTCGCGCCGGTCCCCATCGAACAGCACCATGAATATCCGCCCTCCTCATTCCGCCGGAGCCATCCGCTGATGGCCGCCGCCGCACCAGCCGCCGCCCCCGAGCGCCGCGTGGCCATCATGGAATCGGCGATCGGCGTCTTCCTGCGCTACGGCTTCCGGAAGACGTCGATGGACGATCTCGCGCGCGCCGCGGGCATCTCCCGCCAGGGCCTCTACCTGCACTTCACGTCGAAGGACGAGCTCTTCAAGGAGGCCGTCACCTGGTTCGCGCAGCAGGGCCTCGCGGCCATGCGGGCTGCGCTGGCGCGCAAGGACCTGCCGATCGAGGAGCGGCTGGTCGGCGCCTTCGCGGCGCTGCATGCGCAGAACGACGGCTCGCAGATGTCGCTGGAACACATGAACGAGATCGTCGCGACCGCGCGCGAACTCGTCGGCCCGGTGCTGGAGGAGTTCGACCAGGCCGTTCCGAAGGAACTGGCACGGGCCATCCAGTCGAGCGAGCCCGCCGTTCCGTGGCGCGCCGCGGGCCTTTCGGCCAAGTCGCTCGCGCAGCACCTGTATGCGGCCTCGCACGGCTTGAAGCACTACGCCCGCACGCCGGCCGAGTACCAGGCCGGCATCCGCACCGCGGTGCGCCTGGTGTGCGGCAGCCCGTCGGCGGCCGCGCCTCGCGCGTGAGCTTCTTCGGATGAAGCGCACGGCCCGCACCGTCTTTCACATCTTCATGACCGGAGTCATCGCCATGTCCACCTTCTCCCTGTGTGCCTGCAGCCCGCGTCTCGCGGCCAACCCCCAGTCGCCGCAACAACGCGACGGCCTCTACCGCAACGTCGTGCCGCGCGTGCCGCTGGGGTTCCTGAAGACCGTCGCGATCGGCTGGCAGTTCCTCACCGGCAAGAGCGACGCGACCGTGCCGAACGTGCCGATTCCGGTGCAGCCGCTGACGGCTTCAGCGCTGCTCGCCGCGCCGGACGGCAGCCTCTACCGGCTGGGCCACTCGACCTTGCTGCTCAAGCTGGGCGGCGAGTTCTGGCTCACGGACCCGGTCTTCTCGGAGCGCGCATCACCGGTGCAGTGGGCCGGCCCGAAGCGCTTTCACGCGCCGCCGATCGACATCGACGACCTGCCGCCGATCAAGGGCGTGATCCTCTCGCACGATCACTTCGATCACCTGGATCGCCATGCCATCGCGCGGCTCGCGCCGAAGGTCGAGGTGTTCGTCACGCCGCTGGGCGTGGGCGAGCGGTTGATCGCGTGGGGCGTCGACGCGGCGCGCGTGCGGCAGCTCGACTGGTGGGGCGAGACGACCGTCGGCGGCGTGCGCCTGGCCGCAGTGCCTGCGCAGCATTTCTCGGGGCGCAGCCTGCTCGACGAGGACCGCACGCTGTGGGCGTCGTGGGTGATCGAAGCGGATGGGCTGCGGCTTTTCTTCAGCGGCGACACCGGCTACCACGCCGACTTCAAGACCATCGGCGATCGCTACGGTCCCTTCGACATGACGATGATCGAGACCGGCGCGTACGACAAGCAATGGGCCGACGTCCACATGCAGCCGGAGGAAACGCTGCAGGCCCATCTGGACCTGCGCGGCCGTTGGCTGCTGCCGGTGCACAACGGGACGTTCGACCTCGCGCTGCACCCGTGGGACGAGCCCTTCGAGCGGATTCAGGCGCTGGCGAAGGCGCGCGATGTGAAGCTTGCGACGCCGGTGATGGGCGAGCGCGTGGCGCTCGAGGCGCCGCAGGCGGGCGGTGCCTGGTGGGTGCGCGTCAGGGACTGAGCCTGAACGCGCGCCCGGCGGATCACTCCCACTCGATCGTCGCCGGCGGCTTGCTCGACACGTCGTAGGTCACGCGGTTGATGCCGCGCACTTCATTGATGATGCGGCCCGACACCTTCTTGAGCAGCGCGTACGGCAGCTCCGCCCAGTCGGCGGTCATGAAGTCGCTGGTCTGCACGGCGCGCAGCGCGACGACGTAGTCGTAGGTGCGGCCGTCGCCCATCACGCCCACGCTCTTGACGGGCAGGAACACGGTGAAGGCCTGGCTGGTGAGGTCGTACCAGGTCTTGCCGCTCTCGTCCTTGAAGTTGCGCAGTTCCTCGATGAAGATCGCGTCGGCGCGGCGCAGCAGGTCGGCGTATTCCTTCTTCACTTCGCCCAGGATGCGCACGCCCAGGCCCGGGCCGGGGAACGGATGGCGGTAGACCATCTCGGGCGGCAGGCCGAGCGCCACGCCGAGTTCGCGCACTTCGTCCTTGAACAAATCGCGCAGCGGCTCCAGCAGCTTGAGGCCCAGTTGCTCGGGCAGGCCGCCGACGTTGTGGTGGCTCTTGATGGTGACGGCCTTCTTGCTCTTGGCACCGCCCGACTCGATGACGTCGGGGTAGATCGTGCCTTGCGCGAGGAACGTGGCGCCCTTGTGGCCGCCGTCGCCGGCCTTCAACTTTGCGGCTTCCTGCTTGAACACGGTGACGAATTCGCCGCCGATGATCTTGCGCTTGGCTTCGGGCTCGCTCACGCCCGCGAGCTTGCCGAGGAACAGGTCGCTGGCATCGACGCGAATGACCTTCGCGTGCAGCTTGCCCTCGAACATCTCCATGACCATGTCGCCTTCGTTCAGGCGCAAGAGGCCATGGTCGACGAACACGCAGGTCAGCTGGTCGCCGATGGCGCGGTGGATGAGCGCGGCGGCCACGCTCGAATCGACGCCGCCCGAGAGGCCGAGGATGACCTCTTCATCGCCCACCTGCTCGCGGATCTTCTGGACGGCTTCGGCGATGTGGTCGCGCATGACCCAGTCGGGCTTGGCCTCGCAGATGCCGAGCACGAAGCGCTCGATGATCGCCTTGCCCTGCACCGTGTGCGTGACTTCGGGGTGGAACTGCAGGCCGTAGTAGCGGCGCGCCTCGTTGGCCATGCCGGCGATGGGGCAGCTGTCGGTGCTGGCCATGAGCTTGAAGCCCGGGGGCAGCTCGGTGACCTTGTCGCCGTGGCTCATCCACACGTTGAGCATGCCGTGGCCTTCAGGCGTGGTGAAGTCCGAGATGTCCTTCAGGAGCGCCGTGTGGCCATGCGCGCGCACGGCCGCGAAGCCGAACTCGCGCTTGTGGCCGCCCTCGACCTTGCCGCCCAGCTGGTGCGCCATGGTCTGCATGCCGTAGCAGATGCCCAGCACGGGCACGCCCAAGTCGAACACGGCCTGCGGGGCCTTGTCGGTGGTTTCTTCGTACACGCTCGCGTGGCTGCCGGAAAGGATCACGCCCTTCAGGTGGCCGTCGGCCGCGTACTCGCGCACCCATTCGTCGGTGACGTCGCAGGGGTGCACTTCGCTCAGCACATGGGCCTCGCGCACGCGGCGTGCGATGAGCTGCGTGACTTGCGAGCCGAAATCGAGGATGAGGATCTTGTCGTGTTGCATGGCGAGAGGACTCAGAGCGTTGAAATGTCGAACAGCTTCACGCCCGCCTTGGGCGCTGCCTGGATGAGGTGCTCGTCGAAGGTGGCGAGCGGGAGATTGAGCGACTTGGCGAGCCACAGGTAGCCCGCGTCGTAGGTCGAGATGCCGGCGTCGATGGCGACCGCAAGCACAGCCTTGTGCTGGGCGGGTGCGAGCTCGTGCAGCTCGACGCGGTGGCGGATGGCGTCGAGCACGCTCCACAGCCCCTCGACCGCGGCGGTCGGGATGCGGCCGCTGCGCACGCCGTTGGCGAGGATGTTGGCGCACTCCCATTGCCAGGCATTGGGCGCCTGCGGCTCGACCTCGTCGCGGCGGATGGCGGCGTAGAGCTTGCGGGTGTGTTCGCTGGCCTGGTCGGGCAGGAGCCAGGCGGCGGTGACGGAGGCGTCCATGACGAAGGCTGTCACGATCGGCGCCCTTCGTCGAGCAATGCGCGAAGGGAAAGACCGGGCTGGATGGTGGCGTGCAGCGCGTCGATCTGGCCGAGTTCGCGTGCGATCTGCTCGTCGGTGATGACCGGCTTGCGGCGCACCGGCAGCATGCGCACGACTTCCTTGCCGTGGCGGGTGATGCGAACCTCCTCGCCCTTTTCGACCAAGTCGATCAGGGCGGAGAAGTTGTTCTTGGCTTCAGCGATGCCGATGGATTGCATTTGGGCCAGAAAAATTGAATCTGGCCCAAATTCTAAACCGAGTCTGGCCTGACTTTCAAGGTCTGGCCAGATTGGGCTTCAGGCCGGCGCCGGGCGGCCCCAAGGCGGCCTGTGCCCCCTCGGGGGGCAGCGCCCCACACGCAGTGGGGGCGCGTGGGGGCCACATTACTCAGCCCGATAGTTCGGCGCTTCCTTCGTGATCTGCACGTCGTGCACGTGGCTCTCGCGGATGCCGGCCGTGGTGATCTCGACGAACTCGGCCTTGTTCTTCATGTCCTCGATGGTCGCGCAGCCGCAGTAGCCCATGCTGGCGCGCACGCCGCCGGCCATCTGGTAGACGATCGAGACGATCGAGCCCTTGTAGGGCACGCGGCCTTCGATGCCCTCGGGCACGAGCTTGTCGGTGTTGGGGTTGCCCGTCGTCGATTCCTGGAAGTACCGGTCGGCGCTGCCCTGCTGCATCGCGCCGATGGAGCCCATGCCGCGGTAGCTTTTGTAGCTGCGGCCCTGGTACAGCACGATTTCGCCGGGGGCCTCTTCGGTGCCGGCGAACATGCTGCCCATCATCACGGTGCTGGCGCCTGCGGCGATCGCCTTGGCGATGTCGCCCGAGTAGCGCACGCCGCCGTCGGAGATCAGCGGAATGCCCGTGCCCTGCAGCGCGGTGGCGACGCTATCGACCGCCATGATCTGCGGCACGCCCACGCCGGCCACAATGCGGGTGGTGCAGATGGAGCCCGGGCCGATGCCGACCTTGACCGCATCGGCGCCGACATCGGCCAGCGCACGCGCGGCGTCGCCGGTGGCGATGTTGCCGCCGATGACGTCGACCTGCGGATAGTTGCGCTTGACCCAGCGCACGCGCTCGATCACGCCGGCGCTGTGGCCGTGGGCGGTATCGACCACGATGGCATCGACGCCGGCCTTCACCAGCGCTTCGACGCGCTCCTCGGTGCCGTCGCCCACGCCGACCGCCGCGCCCACGCGCAAACGGCCGCTCGCGTCGCGTGCGGCGTTGGGGAAGCTGGTCTGCTTGGTGATGTCCTTGACGGTGATGAGGCCCTTGAGCTCCCAGTCGTTGTTGATGACCAGGAGGCGCTCGAGCTTGTACTTGTTGAGCAGCGCCTTGGCATCGGCCAGCGTGGTGCCGTCGGGCACGGTGATGAGCTTGTCGCGCTGCGTCATGATTTCGCTGACGGGCACGTCGTAGCGGGTCTCGAAGCGCAGGTCGCGCCCCGTCACGATGCCGACGACCTTGCCGCCGTCGACCACCGGGAAGCCCGAGATACCGAGCTGGTCGGACAGCGCCATCACCTGGCGCACCGAGTGCGTCGGCGTGATCACCACCGGATCGCGCAGCACGCCCGATTCGTAGCGCTTCACGCGGGCCACTTCGGCGGCCTGCTGTTGCGCGGTGAGGTTCTTGTGAACGATCCCGATGCCGCCCTCCTGCGCGATGGCGATCGCGAGGCGGGCTTCCGTCACGGTGTCCATGGCCGCCGAGACAAGCGGCAGGTTCAGCGTGATGTTGCGGGAGAGTTTGGTGGCGAGGGAGGTGTCCTTGGGCAGGACCTGGGAGAACGCTGGCACCAACAACACGTCGTCGAAGGTGAGCGCTTTGCCGAGAAGGCGCATGGGTGAAGCTCCAAAAGACGGATTGTAACGAGGCGCCCGCACCGTTCGCCGGCCCGGGCTTTTCACAACCGTTGCAAAAGCACCCCACCCAGGATGTTGCAAGAAGTAAGGCACGGCTAAACTTCGGGCATGAAATTCATGCACTGGCTGCTGATGGGATGTGTCGTGGCGCTGCCGCTCTCTGCGAGCGCGCAATGGCAATGGATCGACAAAGACGGCAAGAAGGTCTTCAGCGACCAGGCGCCGCCGCCCGATGTTCCCGAGAAGAACATCCTGCGCCGTTCGGGCACGCCGCCGCCGCGGCCTGCCACCGGCATCTCCGCGCCGGATGCGCCGGCGGCCGAGGGCACCGAAGCCGCTGCGGCCAAGCCGCGCGAAGGCGCCGCGGCGCCCAAGCCGAGCGGCGTCGACAAGGAGCTCGAAGAGAAAACCAAGAAGGCCGAGGCCGAAGAAAAGGCCAAGCGCGCCGCCGAAGAGGCGAAGGTCGCCAAGGCCAAGGCCGACAACTGCGCCCGCGCCCGCGAAGGCAAGTCCACGCTGGACAGCGGCATCCGCATTGCGAAGGTCAATGCCAAGGGCGAGCGCGAGATCATGGACGATGGCGCCCGCGCCGCCGAGCAGAAGCGCGTTCAGTCGGTCATCGACAGCGACTGCAAATAAGCCGAAGCCGGCAGCCTCAGTAGCCGGCCTTGCCGCCCTTGCGGCGGTTCGCGAAAAGGCCGGCGCTCCCCGCGCCTTGGCGCTTGAATCGTTCACGGCGCGCGACCTTCGGGTCCACCGTGAGCGGGCGGCACAGCTCGATGCGATCGCCGTCTTTCAGGGCCTGACTCCACTCGACCGCCTTGCCCCAGATGCCCGGCGTCATCGCATGTCGCCAATCGAGATCGGGAAAGTGCAGCGACAACCCGCTCGCTTTCACCGCGTCGCTCAAGACGATGCCATCTTCCAGCTGCAGGACCTGCTCGAACACCTCGCGCGCCGCGGGCGAGCAGCTCAGCGTGACCTGGATCATCAGGGGCTGCCGTAGACCTGCTCGGCGCGCTTGACGAAGGCCTCGACCAGGCTAGATGCGATCGTGTCGAACACCGGCCCCACGAGCGCCTGCAAGGCGAAGTTGCTGAAGCCGTAGCTCATGTGCAGTTCGACGCGGCAGGCGCGTTCGCCCGCTTCCCCCACGGGCACGAACTTCCAGTTGCCGTCGAGGTTGGAGAACGGGCCATCGACCAGTTTCAATTGCACCTCGCGCCCCGGCACGTGGGTGTTGCGGGTGGTGAAGCTCTGGTGAAAGCCGCCGAAAGCGAGGCCCACTTCGGCGGTCATGCCCGCCGCGTCCTCTTCGATGATCCGAGCCTTGTCGCACCACGGAAGGAACTGCGGATACTTCGCCACATCGGTGACGAGCGCGTACATCTCTTCGGCGCTGTACCAGATAAGGACGGACTTGTTGACTGTTTTCATAGAATCGGTGCAGCGTGCGCGACGGATTGTATTGAAGCCATGCGTCCCCATCTTCCCGAGCCATGGCCACAAAGAAACAAGATAACTCCTCCCGCATCGCCGACAACAAGAAGGCCGCGTACAACTATTTCTTCGAAGAACGCTTCGAGGCCGGCATGGTGCTCGAAGGCTGGGAGGTCAAGTCGCTGCGCGAAGGCAAGGTGCAGTTGACCGACGGCTACGTGGTGATCCGCGATGGCGAACTCTACGTCGTGGGCCTGCAGATCAACCCGCTCAAGAGCGCTTCGACGCACGTCAACCCCGATTCCATCCGCACCAAGAAGCTGCTGCTGCACAAGGAAGAAATACGCCGGCTGGTCGGCAAGGTCGAGCAAAAGGGCTACACGCTGGTGCCGCTCAATCTGCACTGGAAGGCGGGCAAGGTCAAATGCGACATCGCGCTGGCCAAGGGCAAGGCCGAGCACGACAAGCGCGACACCATCAAGGACCGCGAAGGCAAGCGCGAGGTCGAGCGCGCGATGAAGAGCCGCAGCCGCTAGGCATTCTTTTCATTCTTTTTTTCGCGGCATGGAATAAAACGCGCGCTGCGGGCGTTTGTGCGGTGTCATCGGATTGCCGATGCCATCCAACCCAGGAGTCTTTCCATGTCGCCCCTTCGCGTGTTTCGAATTTCCTCCGCCGGCATTGCAGCCGCCCTGCTCGGCAGCCTGCTCGCCCTTCCCGCAGTCGCCCAGCCCAAGCCCGCCGACGGCGCGCTGGTCGGTGCGACCGGCATGACGCTCTACACCTTCGAGAAAGACACGGCCGGCAACGGCAAGTCGGTCTGCAACGGCGGCTGCGCCACCAACTGGCCGCCCTTCATGGCCGCCGACAGCGACAAGCCGAGCGGTGACTTCACCATCGTCACGCGCGACGACGGCAAGAAGCAATGGGCCGCCAAGGGCTGGCCGCTCTACTACTGGGTGAAGGACACCAAGCCGGGCGACAAGACCGGCGACGGCGTGGGCGGCAACTGGAAGACCGCCAAGCCCTGACCCGCACGCGCATCCTGCCACCCGCCCATGGACGCCCGCCTGCTGGTCGACCACATCCCGAGCCTGCGCCTCTATGCGCGCGCGCTCACGGGCAATACGTGGGCGGCCGACGACCTGGTGCAGGACACCCTCGAGCGGGCCTGCAGCAAGTGGCGCCTCTGGGTGGTGGGGAGCGACCTGCGCGCATGGCTCTTCACGGTCATGCACAACATCTTCGCGAGCCAGGTCCGGCGCGCGCCGCCGCCGCACAGCGTGGTGTCGCTGGACGAGACCACGCACGAGTTGCACGGCGGCATCGATCCGGGCCGCGACCAGGGCGCGAGCCTCGACTTGCAGCGCTGCCTCATGCAACTGCCCGAGGAGCAGCGCGCCGTGCTGCTGCTGGTGACGCTCGAAGACCTGTCCTATGCCGAGGTGGCGAAGGTGCTGGGCATTCCCGCCGGCACCGTGATGTCGCGCCTCTCGCGCGCCCGCGTGCGGCTGCAGGAGCTGCTGGACGGCGCCGCCGCCGCGAACCGCCCCGGCCTGCGCCGCCTCAAGTGAAACCCGCCGCCGCACCATGAACCGCCCCGCCCCGCCCTCCACCGACGTCACCGACGACGAACTGCACGCGCTGGTCGATGGCCAGCTCGCCCCGGATCGCCGGTCCGCCATCGAAGAGGCCCTGGCGCGCGACCCGGCCATGGCCGCGAAGGTCGCGGCCTGGCACACGCAGCGCGATGCCCTGCGCCGCCTGCACGGCGAGTTGCTGGACGAACCCATTCCCGCGCCGCTGATGAGCGCGCTCGAGCGCCATCTGCCGCGGCAGGCGCAGCGCAGCAGCTGGATGCGCTGGGGCGGCATCGCGGCCGGCGTGCTCGTCGCCTTTGCGGCGGGCTGGCTCGGCAATGCGCAATGGTCGGCATCGCGCGCCCCATCGACCCAACTGGCCAAGGCACCCGCGATGCGCGAGTTCGTGCACGACGCATCGATCGCCCACGTCGTCTACGCGCCCGAGAAAAGGCACCCGGTCGAGGTGGCCGCCTCCGAGCAGCAGCACCTCGTGCAGTGGCTCTCCAAGCGCCTGGACAGGCCGCTCAAGGTGCCCGACCTGAGCACCCTGGGCTACACGCTCGTCGGCGGTCGCCTGCTGCCCGGGGAAACCGGCGCGCGCGCCCAGTTCATGTTCGAAGACACCGCGGGCGAGCGCGTCACGCTCTACATCGGCACCCTCGACGCCCGGGCGCCGGATTCGGCGGCCGCGCGCGAGACCGCCTTCCGGTTCACCTCCGACGGTCCGGTGCCGAGCTTCTACTGGGTCGACCAGGGCTTCGGCTATGCCGTAGCCGGCAAGCTCCCGCGTGATGTTTTGCTGAAACTCGCGACCCTTGCCTACCGCGATTTGTCGTGAGCCCGGCATAAACTGCTCGGTCGCGCAATCACCAGCCTTGTTGTCGCGATTTTTCAACTGAAGGAGAAACTGCATGAAATTGCTCAGCGCCTCGATCCTCGCGGCGGCCCTGCTCGCCGGCTGCGGCGGCATGTCCAACAAGACCGCCAGCGCGCCCGACACGCCCACCCGCACCGCCGACGGCGTGCTGGTCGGACCGAACGGCATGACGCTCTACACCTTCACCAAGGACACGTCCGGCGCCGGCACCTCCGGCTGCAACGCCCAGTGCGCCGCCAACTGGCCGCCGCTCCCCGTGGCCGAAACCGCCAAGCCCATCGGCGGCTACACCATCATCATTCGCGAAGACGGCAAGCGCCAATGGGCCTACAAGGGCTGGCCGCTGTACTACTGGGCCAAGGATGCCAAGCCGGGCGACAAGACCGGCGACGGCGTGGGCGGCAACTGGAAGATCGCGCGCCCCTGAACGGCACGGTGATCACCTGATCGCAAAGGCTCCGGCACACGCCGGGGCCTTTTTCTTGGTGCATGCGCCACGGCAGAATCGCCGCATGAATCCTGCAGCTGCGAATCCGGATGCGTTCCTCGCCCTTCTCTCCCACGGCCTGATCACCGACGCGCAGCACGACACCGTGCTCGCCCATCCCGAGACCGCGGCGCTCCCGCCGATTCCCGGCCCCGCGCACGCACTGGCCTGGATGTGCGTGAAGGGCTTGGTCACCCAGGAAGAAATCGACGCCGCCGTCGAACGGCTCGAGGAGGCCTCGCCGCCCGTCGCCACGGCCGACGATGCAGCGGACATCGCCTACGACGCCGAGGATTTCGTGGAGCTCGGCGACCGCGGCATCACGCACGAGGCGGTGAACGCGCTCTTCAACGACGGCCTCGTCGATGCCGAGACGCGGGACATGGCCCTGGAGGAAACGCCGCTGGTCGGCAGCGTCCCCGCCGCACCGAGCGCCACGCTGGCCTGGATGGTGATCGACGGACCGCTGGAGAAAGAACTGTTCGAGGCCACGCGCGCCGAAGTCGCGGCCGAGCCCGCCTTTGCCATGGCGGCAGACCGAGCCCGCATCGTGGCCGAGGCGCAGCAGGAGATCGCAGCCGATGAAAAGTCGACCGGCGCATGGCAGGCCCGCGCGCAAGGCAAGCGCCGCTGGGGCACCTGGACCTTCTGGCTGCTCGCGCTGTGCATCGCTGGCGGGTGGGCTTGGGATCTCGTCGTGCCGGACAGCGTGCCGGCCTGCAACGGCGACGCCGCGCGCAAGATGCTGCAGAGCCAGATGCGCCGCCTGTCGATCGATGCCCGCATGCAGACGCCGGACTCGCGCGAGAGATCCGATCTCACCACGCCGACTGTCAGCGGGCTGCGCGAAGTCGGCTACCGCAAGGACGAGCGCACCCGCGGGTGCATGGCGACGATGATCCTGGAAAACGGGACCAAGTCGATCGGCTACACGATCGGCCCGGTCCCCGCTGACAACGGCCAGATGACGGTGCGCAGTGCCGACCCGGTCATGGTGGAGGCCCGCTTCGGCAATCTGGATGCCAAAGGCAAGCCGCTCTACAACGCCGAGCCCATCGGGCGCGTGGCGGCGGAGAAGGCCTTCCGAGCCGGCGTGACCGCCCTGCCGTCGAGCTCGGCCGCCGCGGCGATGCTTGAACGCCAGCGTCGGCGTTCCGGCACGGGCCTCGCGGCCGCTGTCCCGGAGATCACCGGCCTCGAGCCCACCGGCCCCTGTCGCGCGCATGAAGACGGCGTGAGCCGGGTCTGTCCGCTGGTCGTCGAATACAACGACCGCGTGCTGGGCACCCTCGGCCGTGCGCAATCGCTGCCGCTGACCGGCGACTTCACCTTCGTGCCGGACAACGGCGCCTGGCGCATGAGCGACGATTTTGCGAAGCGCTTCAACCGCGCCGTGCTGGAAGCCCGCCTCACCCGAATGGGCGTGACGGACGCTGCGATGCCCGAGTAGTTCTTTGGGCGCCTGGTGGGCGCCTAGTGCGCGCCCGGCAGCGCGTTGTCGGCCGCCGTCGTGCGGCGCCCGCGCAGCGCCAGCAGTTCGTTGAACACCAGCGCGCCGATGACCAGCGCACCGCCGGTCAGCACGCTCGCGGCGGGCTCCTCGCCCGCGCCGATCCAGGCCAGCGCGATGCCGAAGATCACTTCGAGCAGGGCCAGCAACGCGACCTCGGGCGCCTTCAGCACCTGCGCGCACAGCACCGACAGCACGCACGGAATCGCGAGCTGGAACACCCCCAGGAAGGCCAGCAAACCCAGGTCGTGTGCGCTCGCCTGGAACGGCAAGGCGAAGGGCAAGGTGAACAAGGCGGTGAGCACGGCGCCGATCAGCACCGCGGGCACCAGGTCGATGTCATGCCCCTTGGCATGCGCATGCTGCACGACGGTCCAGTTGGTGGCGCCGGCGATCGGCACACACAACGCAACGAGCGTCCCGGGCAGCGAGCCGCCCACACCGCCCGAGGCGCCCTGCACCAGCTGCGTGCCGTACATCCAGCCGATGCCCACCCCGGCCACCACGATGGCGACCCAGGTGCGCGCAGGCAGCCGATGCCCGATGAAGACGCGCGCGGCCAGCGCGGTGAGCAAGGGCCCGAGCGACATCGTGACCAGCACGCTCGCCGTCGAAGCCATCGTGAGCGCCACCATGAAGGCCGTGAACATCACGGCCCAGCAGACGCCCGAGACCCAGAGTTCGCGCCCGCCGCTGCGCAGCTGCGAGAACACGGCGCGCCCCCGCCAAAGCGGCAAGATCACCAGCAGCGCCAGCGTCGTGAAGAGGCTGCGCCAGAAGGTGATCTCGAAACTGTGCGCCTGCGTGAGATGCCGTGTGACGACGCCCGCCGTGCCCCACATCAGGGTCACGACGACCATCAGCCACACAGCCCCGCCGTGCGTCAGGCGCATGGAACCCTCAGGGGGTCAGGCGGCCTGGGTGTCGCGGCCGGCGCGCTTGCGTTCGTTTTCCTTCAGGAAGCGCTTGCGCAGGCGCACGCTCTTGGGCGTGATTTCGACCAGCTCGTCGTCCTCGATGAACTCGACGCCGTATTCCAGCGTGAGGTCGATCGGGGGCGTGATCTTGATCGCGTCTTCCTTGCCGCTCACGCGGAAGTTGGTCAGCTGCTTGGTGCGCGTGGCGTTCACCACGAGGTCGTTGTCGCGGCTGTGGATGCCCACGATCATGCCTTCGTACACCGGATCGTTCGCCTTGACGAACATGCGGCCGCGGTCGTCCAGCTTGCCCAGCGCGTAGGTGAAGATTTCACCGTCGTCCATCGAGATCAGCACGCCGTTCTTGCGGCCGCCGATGTCGCCCTTGTGCGCTTCGTAGCTGTCGAAGATGTTGCTGATGAGGCCCGAGCCGCGCGTCAGGTTCAGGAATTCGTTGGTGAATCCGATCAGGCCCCGCGCCGGAATGCGGTACTCCAGGCGCACGCGGCCACGGCCGTCCGGTTCCATGTTGACCAGTTCGCCCTTGCGCTCGCCCAGCGCCTGCATCACGCCGCCCTGGTGGCCTTCTTCGATGTCGGCCGTGACCATTTCGATGGGCTCGTGCTTTTCGCCGTTCACGGTGCGGAACACCACGCGCGGCTTGGACACGGCCATTTCAAAGCCTTCGCGGCGCATGTTTTCCAAGAGGATGGTCAGGTGCAGTTCGCCGCGGCCCATGACTTCGAAGATGCCTTCTTCATCGGTCTCGCTCACGCGCAGGGCCACGTTGTGCTGCAGCTCTTTTTGCAGGCGGTCCCAGATCTGGCGGCTGGTGACGAACTTGCCTTCGCGGCCGGCCAGCGGGCTGGTATTCACGCAGAAGTTCATGGTCAGGGTCGGTTCGTCGACCTTGAGCATGGGCAGCGGCGCGGGCTTGTCCTTGTCGGTCACGGTGACGCCGATGCCGATATCGGTGATGCCGTTGATCAGCACGATTTCGCCGGGGCCGGCTTCGGTCGATTGCACGCGGTCCAGGCCCTGGAAGGTCAGCACCTGGTTGACGCGACCCTTGATGGCCTTGCCGTCCGGACCTTCCATGACCAGCACGTCGGTCATGGGCCGGAGCGTGCCCTGGCTGATGCGGCCCACGCCGATGCGGCCGACGAATGTCGAGAAGTCCAGTGCGGAGATCTGCAGCTGCAGCGGCGCTTCAGGGTCGCCCTTCTGTGCCGGCACGTGCTTCAGGATGGTGTTGAAGAGGGCCGACATGTCGGGACCCCACTGCTCGCCCGCAGCGCCTTCTTCGAGCGACGACCAGCCGTTGATGCCCGAGGCGTACACCACGGGGAAGTCCAGCTGTTCGTCGGTCGCGCCGAGCTTGTCGAACAGGTCGAAGGCGGCGTTGACCACCTTGTCGGGGTTCGCGCCGGGCTTGTCCACCTTGTTCACGACCAGGATGGGCTTCAGGCCCAGGGCCAGCGCCTTCTTGGTCACGAAGCGCGTCTGCGGCATCGGGCCTTCCTGCGCGTCGATCAAGAGCACCACGCCGTCGACCATCGAGAGCGCGCGTTCCACTTCACCGCCGAAGTCCGCGTGGCCCGGGGTGTCGACGATGTTGATGTGCGTGCCTTCCCAGGTCACGGCGCAGTTCTTGGCCAGGATCGTGATGCCACGTTCCTTTTCGATGGCGTTGTTGTCCATTACCGTGTCCACGACCTTCTCGTGCTCGGCGAAGGTGCCGGACTGGCGCAGCAGCTGGTCGACCATCGTGGTCTTGCCATGGTCCACGTGGGCAATGATGGCGATATTGCGGATTTGCTTGGTACTCATGGTGTCGCTTCTGTCTGTTGTGCGTTCAAAAGAATTTGCTGAATTTCGATGGGGTTCAGCAAGCGCCCCGGGATCAGTTCGTTGGCGGCGATGTGCGCCGTACCGAGAAAGGCGGGCGGCGTGTCGCCGAATACCGCCACGTGGTCGGCCTCGGGCCAGGCGCCACGGCGGCGCAGGCCGGACAAAAAGCGCCCCGCATCTTCGCTGCCGAGCGTGACGATGGTGTGGCCTTCGACCAGGGATTCGGCAGGCAACAATTGGGCCAGCCGCTCCTCTTCGCCCATGGCTTCGAGCGCCTCGAGCGTGATGCACTGCGCCACGCCGAAGCCGCCTGTGGCGGTGCGGCGCAGCGACGTGAGGTGGGCGCCGCAGCCCAGCGCCTCGCCGATGTCTTCGCCCAGCGTGCGGATGTAGGTGCCCTTGCTCACGGAGGCCACGATGCGGATGGCGTTGCCAGCTGATTCAGAAGCGGCCTGCGTGACCTTCAGCGCGTGGATCACCACGTCGCGCGGCGCGCGTTCGATCTCAATGCCTTCGCGGGCGTATTCGTAGAGCGCCTTGCCATCCTTCTTGAGGGCGCTGTGCATCGGCGGAACCTGGCGGATCGGGCCGGTGAACTGCGCCTCGGCGCGGGCCAGGTCTTCAGCGGTGACGTTCACCGGACGCTCGGCAATCACCTCGCCCTCGGCATCGCCGGTCGAGGTCTTGATGCCCAGGCGTGCCGTGGCCTCGTAGGTCTTGTCGGCGTCCAGGTGCAGCTGGCTGAACTTGGTGGCCGCGCCGAAGCACAGCGGCAAGACGCCGGTGGCCAGCGGATCGAGCGTGCCGGTGTGGCCCGCCTTTTCGGCACGCAGCAACCACTTGGCCTTCTGCAAGGCCTGGTTGCTGGAGAGTCCCAGCGGTTTGTCGAGCAACAACACCCCATGCACAGGGCGCCGCTGCACCCTTGTGCGTGGCGCATTCATCGCTAGTCGTCTTTCGAGCGCGAAGCGACGGCCTGCGCGATGAGCGCGTTCATGTCGGCCGCACGCTCGGTGGTGCGGTCGAACAGGAAGTGCAGCGTCGGCACGGTGTGAATATGGAGGCGCTTGAACAGGCCGTTGCGCAGGAACCCTGCGGCCTGGTTCAGCGCGTCGGTGGTCTCGGTCACGTCGCCCGTGAGCATGCTGAAGTAGATCTTCGCGTGCGCATAGTCGGGCGTGACCTCGACCGCCTGGATCGTGACCATGCCCACGCGCGGGTCCTTCAACTCACGCGCGATCAGCTCCGTCAGATCCCGCTGGATCTGGTCGGCAACCTTGAACGCGCGGTTGGGGGCGGCGGCTTTTCTCTTGGGCATGGACTCTTTCGCTTCGAACGCTTACAGCGTCCGGGCGATTTCCTTGATTTCGAAGAATTCGAGCTGATCGCCTTCTTTGATGTCGTTGTAGTTCTTGAGCTTGATACCGCACTCAAAACCTTCGCGGACTTCGCGGACATCGTCCTTCATGCGCTTGATCGAGTCGACTTCGCCGGTGTAGATCACCACGTTGTCGCGCAGCAGTCGGAAATGCGCACTGCGGTTGACCGATCCCGAGGTGATGTACGAACCTGCGACCGTACCGATCTTCGAAGCCACGAACACCGTGCGGATCTCGGCCGAGCCGATGATCTCTTCGCGACGCTCCGGTGCCAGCATGCCCGACATCGCAACCTTGATCTCGTCCACGGCGTCGTAAATGATGCTGTAGTAGTTCAGTTGCACGCCGTTGTTCTCGGCCAGCTTGCGCGCACCGGAATCGGCCCGCACGTTGAAGCCGATCACGATGGCCTTGGAGGCGATTGCGAGGTTGATGTCGCTCTCGCTGATGCCGCCGACGCCGGCGTACACCATCTGCACCTTGACTTCTTCGGTCGCCAGCTTGAGCAGCGACTGGGCCAGCGCTTCCTGCGAGCCCTGCACGTCGGCCTTGATGATGATCCGCAGCGTCTGCACTTCGCCGGCCGAGAGATCGGTGAACATGTTCTGCAGGTTCGCGGCTTGGGCCTTCGCCAGCTTCGTGTTGCGGAACTTGCCGGCACGGTAGGTGGCGATTTCGCGCGCACGGCGCTCGTCGGCCATCACCATGAACTCGTCGCCCGCTTGCGGCACTTCGGTCAGACCCTGGATTTCGACCGGGATCGACGGACCCGCGGTCTTGATGGTCTTGCCGTTCTCGTCCAGCATGGCGCGCACGCGGCCATAGGTGGAACCGGCCAGCACCACGTCGCCGGTCTTGAGCGTGCCCGACTGCACCAGCACGGTGGCGACCGGGCCGCGGCCCTTGTCCAGCTGCGCTTCGATGACCAGGCCCTTGGCGGCGGCATCCACCGGCGCCTTCAGTTCCAGCACTTCGGCTTGCAGCAACACCTGCTCGAGCAGGTCGTCGATGCCCTGTCCGGTCTTGGCCGACACCGGCACGAACGGCACGTCGCCGCCGTACTCTTCGGGCACGACCTCTTCGGCCACCAGTTCCTGCTTCACGCGGTCCAGGTTGGCGTCGGGCTTGTCCACCTTGTTGATCGCGACCACGATCGGCACACCCGCCGCTTTCGCGTGCTTGATGGCTTCCTTGGTCTGGGGCATGACGCCGTCGTCGGCCGCCACCACCAGGATCACGATGTCGGTGGCCTGCGCACCGCGGGCACGCATGGCGGTGAACGCCTCGTGACCCGGGGTGTCGAGGAACGACACCATGCCGCGTTCGGTTTGCACGTGGTACGCACCGATGTGCTGCGTGATGCCGCCGGCTTCGCCCGCTGCGACCTTGGCGCGGCGGATGTAGTCCAGCAGCGAGGTCTTGCCGTGGTCGACGTGACCCATGACGGTCACGACCGGTGCGCGCGGCAGGGCTTCGGCCGTTTGCGCCGACACGTCCTCGTCGGTGAAGGCTTCCGGATCGTCCAGCGCGGCAACCACCGCGTTGTGACCCATTTCCTCCACCAGGATCATGGCGGTATCCTGGTCGAGCGACTGGTTGATGGTCGCCATCTGGCCCAGCTTCATCAATTGCTTGATGACTTCGCCGGCCTTGACGGCCATCTTGTGCGCGAGCTCGGCCACCGTGATGGTTTCGGGCACGTGCACTTCCAGGATGCGCGCCTCGACCGGTGCGGCCGGTGCGTGCTCCTCGTGACCGCCGCGGTCGTTGCCGCGACGACCGCGCGGGCCTCCGCGCCAGTTGCCGCGACCGACACCACCGCTGGCATCGCCGCGGGTCTTGATTTCCTTCTTCTTGGCAGGATCGCCCGCCCAGCTCGAGGAGAGCTTGGCCGACTTGACTTCCTTGCCGGCACCGGCTGCGGCGCCAGGGGCTGCAGCAGCACCCGGAGCGGCCGGCGCGCCGGGACGCGCTGCGGGCGCGGCCGGCTTGTGCAGCGTGCCCTTGACCGCGGCCTTTTCGGGCTGCGGCTTCTCGGGCGCCTTGTGCGGCACCAGCACGCGGGCCGGTGCATTCATCATGGCGCGGATGGCTTCGGCCTCGGCGAGGGCCTTGCGGCGACGCTCGTCCAGGTCCTTGGCGCGGGCGGCTTCCTCGTCGGCACGGGCCTTCGATTCGGCGGCGGCCTTGGCCTTCGCGTCTTCCTTGGCTTGCGTGGCGGCGGTCTGGGCGGCCAGCTTGGTATCGGCGGCTTGCTGTTCGGCGGCGGCAGCAGCAGCGGCCGCGGCGACTGCAGCAGGCGCCTCGACCGGCTTGGCGGCTTCCTTCGCGGGCGCAGTGGCGGCTTCGGCGGCAGCCTTGGCAGCCTTCTGTTCGGCGGCGACGCGCGCGGCTTCCTGCTCGGCCTGTTCGGCGCGCTCGGCCTTTTCGGCCTGCTCGCGTTCGCGGGCTTCGGCTTCTTCGCGCAGGCGCCGCTTCTCGACCAATTCTTCTTCCTGGCGGCGGATCAGTTCGGCCTGGCGGCGTGCCTCTTCCTCGCGGCGGGCCAGCTCGGCCTCGTCGACGTGGGGCGCGGCCGGCGCGGCGGCGGGCGCCTCGGCGACTTGCTGCACCGGCTCGGCCGGGTGGCCTTCGTCGCGCTGGATGAAGGTGCGCTTCTTGCGCACTTCCACCTGGATGGTGCGGGCGCG
Source organism: Variovorax sp. AC194 (assembly GCF_979257995.1). NCBI lineage: Bacteria > Pseudomonadati > Pseudomonadota > Betaproteobacteria > Burkholderiales > Comamonadaceae > Variovorax > Variovorax sp. AC194. The sequence goes on from NZ_OZ409823.1 coordinate 3,936,245, forward strand.
GCCGGTGGCGTCGGCCTGCTTGATCTCGCTGGTCGACTTCTTGGTCAGCGTGATCTTCTTGCGCTCGGGCTCGGCGGTGCCGTGGCTGGCTTTGAGAAAGCCGAGCAGGCGCTGCTTGTCAGCCTCGGTGAGTGCATCGGTGGGTGCCGCTTTGGGCACGCCTGCGCTCTTGAGCTGGTCAAGCAAGGTTTCGGGAGTCTTCTTGAGCTCGTTCGCGAACTCGGCGACAGTGGTACTGGACATATTGGTTTCGTGCCTCCATGACCATCACTCTTGGCCGGCGAACCAATGTTCGCGGGCTTTCAAGATGAGGGCTTTGGCGTCATCGGCGCTGTGGCCGGTGATCTCGGTGAGTTCATCGACCGCGAGGTCGGCGAGGTCGTCACGGGTGTTCACACCCGCTTCGGCCAACTTGGGAATCAGCTCGGGGTCCAGGCCTTCGAGGTCGCGCAGGTTCTGCGACACCGGCGACTGGGTCTCCACGCCCTCTTCCTTGGCGATTTCCATGGTCAGCAGCGCATCCTTGGCACGCGAGCGCAGCTCATTGATGGTGTCTTCGTCGAACGCTTCGATCTCCAGCATTTCGGAAATCGGCACATAGGCGACTTCTTCCAGGCTGTTGAAGCCTTCGGCGATCAGGATGTCGGCGATTTCTTCATCGACATCGAGCTTTTCCATGAAGAGCTTGCGGCTGGCATCCGTTTCGGTCGCCTGCTTCTGGGCCGACTCGTTGGCATCCATGATGTTGATCTTCCAGCCGGTGAGGTCGGAAGCCAGGCGCACGTTCTGGCCGCCGCGGCCGATGGCGATGGCGAGGTTTTCCTCGTCGACCACCACGTCCATGGCGTGCTTTTCTTCGTCCACCACGATCGAGGACACGTTGGCCGGGGCCAGGGCGCCGATCACGAACTGGGCCGGGTCTTCACTCCACAGCACGATGTCCACGCGCTCGCCGGCGAGCTCGTTGGTCACGGCGTTCACGCGGGTGCCGCGCACGCCGACGCAGGTGCCGATCGGATCGACGCGCTTGTCGTGCGAGAGCACGGCGATCTTGGCGCGCGAACCCGGGTCGCGGGCGCAGCTCTTGATTTCGAGGAGGCCCTGTTCGATTTCGGGCACTTCCTGGCGGAACAGCTCGATCATGAACTCGGGCGCCGAGCGCGACAGGATGATCGGCGCGCCGCGCAGCGTCAGGTCGACTTCCATGATCATGGCGCGCACGCGGTCGCCGTTGCGCAGGTTCTCCTTGGCGATCATCTCGCTGCGGCGCAGGCGCCCTTCGACGCGGCCGGCCTCCACGATGATGTCGCCCTTGTCCAGGCGCTTGACGGTGCCCACGAAGATCTTGTCGCCGCGCGACATGAAATCGTTGAGCAGCATCTCGCGCTCGGCGTCGCGGATCTTCTGCAGGATCACCTGCTTGGCGGCCATGGCGCCGATGCGGCCGATCGGCACCGAGTCCACCGCTTCTTCGATGTACTCGCCGACCTCGATGTCCGACATTTCTTCCTTGGCTTCGAACAGGAGGATTTCCTGGTCGGGCAGCTGCAGGCCGGCCTCGTCGGGAACGACGTGCCAGCGGCGGAAGGTTTCGTAGTCGCCGCTGTCGCGATCGACCGCGACGCGGATGTCCACGTCGCCCTGATGGAGCTTCTTGGTGGCTTGCGCCAGTGCGGATTCGACCGCGCCGAAGACGACGTCACGTTCGACGTTCTTCTCGCGCGAGATCGCATCCACCAACATCAACATTTCGCGATTCATGCCACCACTCCTCTGGTCAGTCCGGAACATTCGTTCCGTCGTCAATATCCGAAAAACCCGGTTGGGTTTTGGCCTTGCGGCCCTTGAAATCCACAATGGGCGCGAGCCGCGCGTCGCGCAGCTCGTCCAGCACGAAGCCCAGCGCCCGCAACGGTGCAGGCGCGCGCTTCTTGCTCACTTTTTGACCCGGCTTGGGCTCGGGCGCATCGCTCCAGACGATTTGCCAGCCCGGGGCTGAGTCAGCCCCTTCTGCCTTTTCAGCACGCTCCAGCGTGCCGCGAAATTTCTTGCGGGTGGCGGACACCTGGCCCGCCGCCGCCGCGCCCATGGGCGCCTTGAGCGTGATGTCGATCACCGCGCCCACGAAACGCTCGAAATCCTGCTCGTTGCGCAACGGCCTGTCGATACCGGGCGAGGACACCTCGAGCCGCTTGTAATCGACACCATCGACCTCGAGCGCGAACTGCAGCTGGCGCGTCACCTTCTCGCAGTCCTCGACCGTCACGAAAGGCTCCGGCACGCCTGCAGCCACAGCTTCAGAGGTGGGGGCCGTCCAGGGCAAATCAATCGTCACGCGCAGCAATCCCCCGGCCGAGCGTTCGATCTCGACCAGGTCGTAGCCAAGACCGGCCACGGTTTGTTCCACTATTTGCTGCAATGCCACGTGTTCGAAAGTGCCTTTTAAATACTCAATTCGCCGAATTCGCGATATCCGCCTCTGCGAATACGGCGAATGCCTGATGCTGAAATCACTCAGCGACGTAACGAATGATCAAGAATGCATAGACCAAAAAAAACGGGCGGTTGGTACCCGCCCGTTTGGTCGTGAGCCTCGAATTATATGCTATTCGTGTGATAAATGAAGGGGCATTGCAGCTCAGACAGTCATTGGACGACGAGATTTCGACCAGACCACTGCAAACAACACCGCCCCGAGCGCCAACGCCGCCGCCGCAACCAGCAACGGCTGCTCGAAGGAGCCGGTGCGCTGCGCCAAGGGCGCCGCGAACAGCGGCCCGATGATCTGCCCCACCCCATAGGACGCAGTGGCATAACCGATCAGCCCGGCCGCCGCATTGCCGCGCAGCCGGCGCGCCTCCCGCATCGCGAAAAGCGTGATGGCGGTGAACGGCATGCCCAACAGCAGGCTCCCCAGCGCAAAACCAACGATCGTGGGCCATGCCACGGAAAGCACCACCCCCAGCGCCTGCAACGCATAGGCGGCCGCCAGCAGCAGCCGGTTGTCCCAGTGGATGGGCGCGCGGGCGCCGATCAATGCGCCCGGAATGATGGCCGCGCCAAACAATGGCCAGAAGAAATCAGGCCACGACGATCCCGGCAGCGCCTGGCGCGCGATCACCGGCAGGAAGGTGGCCGTGATGATGTAGCCGAAGCCCGCCAGCCCATAGAGCGCGACCAGCCAGATCGCATCGCTGCGATCCGCGCCGGATGCGGTCACGCTGCTTGCGGTCACCGAGGCTTTCGCACCGCCGCCCTGCGCCGATTCACCGTCATCGAACACCCGCCAGATCACCGCGATCAGCACCACGGCCAGCAGCCCCAGGCCGATCCACCCCACCTCGGAACCCCAGCGCCCCAGCGCGCCACCGAGCAGCCCGGTCATGGCGATCCCGATGCCCGGCCCGGTGTAAACCACGCCAGCCAGCGTCGGCGAATTCGTTTCGGCCAGCCGCCGCAAACCCCAGCCCGAAGCGAACACGAAGACCCAGGCGCTCATCACACCCGCCGCCGCGCGCAGGATGCCCCAGCCCGCAAAGCTGTGGAGCAGCCCCATGCCGATCAGCAAAGCCGCGGTCGCGGCCAGCCCGCCCCGGACCATGCTCGACGCCTTGATCCCGATGGCGGCGCAGCTCACCGCCCCGAGGAAATAGCCCAGGTAATTGAGCGACGCCAGCACCCCGCCCCCGGCCAGCTCCAGTTTTCCCTCGCCCAGCATGATGGGCAGCATGGGCGTGAAGGCGAAGCGCCCGAGGCCCATCGCCACCGCCAGGGTGACCATGCAGGCCAGCGCCGCGCGCCAGGCGCCGCGGCGGTCCCGTCCGTTTACCGACATTTCTTCTTCTCTTTTCGTTCTATTCCAGCAGCGCAGCGGCCACCAGTTTCTGCGTATAGGGATGCGCGGGCGCATCGAGCACGCGCTCGACCGACCCGGTTTCGAGGATCGCCCCGTCCTTCATCACGATGACCTGGTGCGCCATGGCGCGGATCACCTCGACGTCGTGGGTGATCAAGAGGTAGCTCAGCCCGCGCTCCCGCTGCAGCCGTTGCAGCAGGCCCAGCACCTGCTTCTGAATCGTCACGTCGAGCGCGCTGGTCGGCTCGTCGAGCACCAGCAGTTGCGGATCGACGATCAGCGCGCGCGCGATCGCGAGCCGCTGCCGCTGGCCACCCGAGAACTCGTGCGGATAGCGGTCGAGCAGCGCGGGAAACTGCGCCTCGGTCAGCCCCACGTCCGCCAGCGCCGCGAGCGAACGGGCCCGGCGCGCCTTCGCGTCGAGTTCGGGCGCGTGAACGCGCAGCCCCTCCCCCACGATCTGCTCGACTGTCATGCGCGGCGAGAGCGAGGAGAACGGGTCCTGGAACACCACCTGCATCGTGCGGCGAAGGGCCAGGTCCGACGCGCGATCGACCGCCCACCGCTTGCCGTCCACCTTCAGCTCGCCCCCATGCTTGAGCAGCCCGAGCGCCGCGAGCGCCAGCGTCGACTTGCCCGAGCCCGATTCGCCGACCACGCCCAGCGTCTCGCCCGGCACGATGCGGAAATCGGCGCCCTGCACGGCAATGAATTCGCCCTTGCGGAACCAGCCGGCAAAGCCCGGCCGCGCCACGGGATAGCTCACGCGCAAGGCCTTGGCCTCGAGCACCGGCGCGGCATCGGCCCGCGCGGCCACCGCCGCCACGTCGCGCTCCGGATGGCTGTCGATCAGCTTGCGGGTGTAGGCGTGCTGCGGAGCATCGAACACGGTCGCCACGGCACCGTGCTCGACGATGTGGCCGTTCTCCATCACCGCCACGCGGTCGGCGAAACGGCGCACGAGGTTCAGGTCATGGGTGATCAGCAGCACGGCCATGCCGTACTTGCGCTGCAACTCGGCCAGCAGCTCGAGGATCTGCGCACGCACCGTGACGTCCAGCGCCGTGGTCGGCTCGTCGGCCAGCAGGAGGCGCGGCTTGCAGGCGAGCGCCATCGCGATCATGGCGCGCTGGCGCTGGCCACCCGAGAGCTGGTGCGGAAACGACCGCGCCCGCCGCGCCGGCTCGGGAATGCCGGTGTCGGCCAGCAGCTGGACGGCCGCCGCCTGCGCCGCGCGGGCCGACAGCCCCTCGTGCAACTCGAGCACCTCGGAGATCTGGTCGCCCACGCTGTAGAGCGCGTTGAGCGCGGTCATCGGCTCCTGGAAGATCATCGCGATCTCCTTGCCGCGGATGCCGCGCAGCTCGCGCTCCGGAATCGCCAGCAGGTCGCGCGCGCCCTGCGACGGCTCGGGGCCGAAGAGCCGTGCGACGCCCGCAAGATCGGCGTTCTGCACCAGCCGCAGCAGAGACAGCGCCGTGACGGTCTTGCCCGAGCCCGATTCGCCCACCAGCGCGAGTTTTTCGCCCGCGCCGATCTGGAAGTCGACGCCGTGCACGACCTCCTTGCCACCGAAGGAAACCCGCAGGCCCTTCACGTCGAGCAGGGGCTTCTTCGTTGTTGGATTCATGTCGCTCACTTGTCGGCCTTCCGCGGATCGAGCGCATCGCGCAGCGCGTCGCCCATGAAGGTCAGCAGCATGAGCGTGACGACCAGCACGCCGAAGGTGGAGAGCGAAATCCACCAGGCGTCGATGCTCGACTTGCCCTGGTTGAGCAATTCGCCCAGCGACGGCGTGCCCGGCGGCACGCCGAGGCCGAGAAAGTCGAGCGAGGTGAGCGCCAGGATCGCCGCGCTCATGCGGAACGGCAGGAAGGTGACGACGGGCACCATGCTGTTGGGCAGGATGTGGCGCCACATGATCTGCAGGTTGCTCACGCCCAGGGCGCGAGCTGCGCGCACGTAGTCCATCTGGCGGTTGCGCAGGAACTCGGCGCGCACGTAGTCGGACAGGGCCATCCAGCCGAACAGGCTCAAGAGGATCAAGAGCAGCGTCACGCTCGGCTTGAAGATGGCGCTGAAGATGATCAGCAGGTAGAGCTCGGGCATCGAGCCCCAGATCTCGATGAAGCGCTGGAACGCCAGGTCGATCCGGCCTGCGAAGTAGCCCTGCACCGCGCCGGCCGCCACGCCCAGCACGGTGCCGATGACCGTCAGCGCGAGGGCGAACAGCACGCTCACGCGAAAGCCGTAGATCAGCTGGGCCAGCAGGTCGCGGCCGCGGTCATCGGTGCCGAGCCAGTTGTCGGCCGACGGAGCGGCCGGGCTCGGCGCCTTGGCGAAATAGTTGAGCGTCTTGGCGCCATAGGTGTTGGGCGCGAAAACCGCCCAGTTGTCGCCCGCGGTGATCCGTTCGCGGATGAAGGGGTCGAGGTAGTCGGCCGGCGTTTCGAAGTCGCCACCGAAGGTCTTCTCGGAGTAGTCGCGCAGCACGGGGAAATAGGTTTGCCCCTGGTAGCGCACGACGAGCGGCTTGTCGGTGGACAGCACCTCGGCAAAGAGGCTCAGCACCACCATCAGCGTGAAGACCACCAGGCTCCAGTAACCAAGCCGGTTGCGCTTGAAGCGCATCCAGGCGCGGCGGCCGGGCGAGATGTGCGGGGCCGTCTCAGTCGAATTTGACACGCGGATCCACCCAGACGTAGCAGAGATCGGAGATCAGCTTGGTCACCAGGCCGATCAGCGTAAAGATGTAGAGGGTGCCCAGCACTACGGGGTAATCGCGCCGGATCACGCTTTCGTAGCCCAGCAGGCCTAAGCCGTCGAGCGAGAACAGCGTCTCGATGAGCAGCGACCCCGCGAAGAACGAGCCGATGAAAGCCGCCGGCAGCCCGGTGATGATGGGAATGAGCGCGTTGCGGAACACATGCTTCCAGAGCACCTGCCGCTCGCCCAGCCCCTTGGCGCGCGCGGTCAGCACGTACTGCTTGCGGATTTCCTCGAGGAACGAGTTCTTGGTCAGCATCGCCGTCACCGCGAAGCTGCCGAGCACCATGGCGGTGACAGGCAAGGTGATGTGCCAGAGGTAGTCGACGATGCGGGCGCCCCAGCTCAGTTCGTCCCAGTTCGAAGAGGTCAGCCCGCGCAGCGGAAACCATTGCAACTGCCCGCCGAAGATCACCAGCAGCGCCACGCCCAGCACAAAACCTGGAATGGCATAGCCGATCAGCACGATCAGCGTGGTGACGAGGTCGAAGCGCGAACCGGCGCGCACCGCCTTGGCCACACCCAGCGGCACGGCCACGCCGTAGCTGATGAAGAAGGTCCAGAGGCCCAGGCTGATCGACACGGGCAGCTTCTCCAGGATCAGCGTCCACACGTCCTTGTTCTGGAAGAAGCTCTTGCCCAGATCAAAACGCGCGAACTGCCCGAGCATCTGCCAGAGGCGCTCGTGCGGTGGTTTGTCGAAACCGTAGAGCGCCTTGATCTGCGCCAGGCGCTTGGGATCGACACCCTGGTTGCCCCGGTAGGAGCCGCCGCCCGATTCGAACCCGCCGCCTCCGCCGCCGACGCCCGCGGTCTTCGCTTCGGCCAGGTACTGCTCCACCGGCCCTCCGGGCACGAACTGCACCACCGCGAACGTGACCAGCAGCACGCCCAGCAGCGTGGGAATGAACAGCAGCAGCCGCTTGAGGACATAGGAGAGCATCGACGGGTTCCTTCTCTTCTATGTTCTAGGGCTTCGGCGGCCTGGCCCACCAGGTGCCCATGATCCAGCCCTCGGCGGCGGCATACGGCGGCATCGGCGCCTTGAACGCCAGGCGCCAGTCGTCGTACACGACGCGGTGCGAGCTCAGCGTCCACTGGGGAATCAGGTAGTGGCTGTGCATGATGACGCGGTCCAGCGCCCGGCAGGCGGGTAGCAGTTCGGCCTTGGTGTCGGCATCGACGATGTCCTTGAGCAAGGCATCGACCGCGGGCGTGGACACGCCCATGTAGTTGCCCGAGCTCTCCGTCTTGGCCGCCTTGCTGCCGAAGATTTCGAGCAGTTGCTGGCCCGGGTTGTTGGTGCCGGGGAAATTGATGGTGGTGATGTCGAATTCGAACCGATCGAGCCGCTCCTGGTAGAGCGCGAAATCGACGGACGAGAAATTGAGCGCGATGCCCAGCTTCTCGAGATTGCGCACCCACGGCGACACCGTGCGCACGCCGCCTTCCCTGCTGTCCAGGTACTCCAGCGTCATGGCCTCGCCCTTGGCGTTGCGCAGCGCGCCGTCGCGGTATTCCCAGCCGGCTTGCTTGAGCAGTTCGCGCGCGCGGCGCAGGTTGTTGCGCAGCGACTGGTCCGCGCCCTCGGTCGTGGGCGGCGCGTACATCGGCCCGAAGCTTGCGTCGGGAATCTTGCCGCGCCAACGTTCGAGCAGGGCTTTTTCTTCTGGAGAAGGCAGACCTTGCGCTTCGCAGTCGGTGTTGCCGAACAGGTCCTTCACGCGTGGATAGCCGCCGTAGAACATCTGGCGGTTCATCCACTCGTAGTCCAGCGCCAGCCCGAGCGCCTCGCGCACGCGCGGGTCCTTGAGCTTGTCCCGCCGGCTGTTGAGCACGTAGCTCTGGAAGCCCGCAGGCTTCTTGTGCTGGAACTCGTGCTTGATGAGCTCGCCGGTGTCGAAGCGCTTGCCGGTCACCCGCCGCGCCCAGTCGCCGGCCGAGTAGAAGCTCATCATGTCGAACTCGCCGGCCTTCAATGCCTCCAGGCGCGCCGTGTTGTCCTTGTAGATCTTGACGGTGATGCGGTCGAAGTTGTAGCTGCCGCGGTTCACCGCGAGGTTGCGGCCCCAGTAGCCGGGGTCGCGCACGTAGGTGATGTCTTTGCCGAAGCGCACGGGCCCGATTCTGTAGGGGCCGCTGCCGATGGGGACGTCCATCACCACCTGGTCGAAGGGCTTGGCCTTGCCGTTCTCCATGCCCCAGTCGCGGCTGAAGACCGGCAGGCTGCCCACGGTGAGCGGCAGTTCGCGGTTCGGCGTCTTGAAGCGAAAGCGGATGGTGCGCGCGTCGATCACGTCGGCGCCCTCGACCTCCTGCAGCAGCGTCTTGTAGCCCGGCGCGGTGAAGGGGCCGATCAGCGTGTCGTAGCTGTGCTTCACATCGGCCGCCTCGACCGGCTTGCCGTTGTGGAATTTGGCCTCGGGCCGCAGGCGAAAGGTCACGCTGCGGCGGTCGGGCGCGACCGCGATGTCCTCGGCGAGCAACCCGTAGCCCGAGGCGGTTTCGTCCATGGAGCCGGCCAGCAGCGTCTCGAAGATGAGGCTGTCCAGGTAGGCCGGTGCCGAGCCCTTGATGGTGAACGGGTTGTACTTGTCGAAGGTGGAAACGCGCAGGTTGCTCACCAGACGCAGCTCGCCGCCCTTGGGCGCGTCGGGGTTGACGTAGTCGAAGGCGGTGAAGCCGGGGGCGTACTTCAGGTCGTCCCAGAGTGCATAGCCATGCGCCGCCCACGCGGGCGCCGCACACACCAACAACCACCAGACCCGAAGAAACCGCATGCGAGAATTCTGCCCAAGATTTTCACGAGGCAATTTCATGAGCTTTCTTTCCGGCAAAAAACTGTTGATCACCGGCGTGTTGAGCAATCGCTCGATCGCTTACGGCATCGCCAAGGCGTGCCACGAACAAGGTGCGGAGCTCGCCTTCAGTTATGTCGGCGAACGATTCAAGGACCGTATCACCGAATATGCCGCAGACTTCGGCTCGAGCCTGATTTTTGATTGCGACGTGGGCGACGACGCCCAGATCGACAAGCTCTTCGCCGACCTCGCCCAGACCTGGCCGAAGTTCGACGGCTTCGTGCACAGCATCGGCTTCGCCCCGCGCGAAGCCATCGCCGGCGACTTCCTCGATGGCCTCTCGCGCGAAGGCTTCCGCATCGCGCACGACATCAGCGCCTACAGCTTCCCGGCGATGGCCAAGGCGGCCCTGCCCTACCTGAACGACAAGTCGGCCCTGCTCACGCTGACCTACCTGGGCGCCGAGCGGGCGCTGCCCAACTACAACACCATGGGCCTGGCCAAGGCCTCGCTCGAAGCCTCGGTGCGCTACACCGCCTCGTCGCTGGGCCCCAAGGGCATGCGCGTGAACGGCATCAGCGCCGGCCCCATCAAGACGCTGGCCGCGAGCGGCATCAAAGGCTTCGGCAAGATGCTGGCCGCCGTGGCCGACGCCTCGCCGATCCGCCGCAACGTGACGATCGAGGAAGTGGGCAACGTCGCCGCCTTCCTGCTGAGCGACCTGGCCAGCGGCGTGACGGCCGAGATCACCTACGTGGACGGCGGCTTCAGCAACGTCGTCGGGGGCATGGCGGAGTAAGCCTGCCTTCTGTCCGAAGGACAGCGGCGATCGTCGAACGGTCGCTGGCCGCTACCCATTGAATGGCATCGTGCTGAATCGACGTTCCCTCCTGCTCGCGGCTCTGGGCGCGGCCCTGACCGCTCCGGCGCTCGCGCGCAATGCCGCGCCTTCGCTGATGCTGGCCGACGTCTACCGCCCCGGAATGTCGCTGGCCGACTACTGGGTCAGCGAAAAGTACGACGGCGTGCGCGGCTACTGGGACGGCAAGCAGCTCTGGACACGCGGCGGCGAGCCGGTCGCGGCGCCCGCGTGGTTCATCGCGTCGCTGCCGAGGCAACCGCTCGACGGCGAGTTGTGGGCCGGCCGCGGGCGCTTTGCGCACGCGGTGTCCACGGTGCGCAGCCAGACGCCGAACGACGTCGCCTGGCGCGAGATGCGTTTCATGGTGTTCGACATGCCGGCCCAGCCCGGCGACTTCACGACGCGCCTGGCGGCCTTGCGCAAACTGCTGCCGATCACCGATGCGCCGTGGGTCACCCTCGTGCCGCAGGAGCGCGCCACCACCGAGGCCGAGCTGCAGGCCCTGCTCGAAAAGACGGTGAAGATGGGCGGCGAAGGCCTGGTGCTGCACCGCGGCGGCTCGCTCTACCGCGGCGAGCGCAACCACGACCTGCTCAAGTTCAAGCCCTACGACGATGCCGAGGCCCGCGTGGTCGGTCACATGACCGGCAAGGGCCGCAACAGCGCGCGGCTCGGCGCGCTGATCGTCGAGACGCCCGAGGGCAAGCGCTTTCGCATCGGCAGCGGCCTGACCGACGCCGACCGCGAGCACCCGCCCGCCATCGGCAGCTGGGTCACCTACCGCTTCAACGGCACGAATGCCAGCGGCCTGCCCCGGTTCGCGCGCTTCATGCGGGTGCGCGAAGACGCCCCGCACTCCTGAACGACATCAGCCGGCCCTGCGCACGCAGTCGGCGTAGTAGCGCTTCTTGCCCGTCTCGTCGACGCGCGCCACGAGGCCGTGGATGTCGGTCTCGAAGCCCGGGCACTGCAGGTTGAATTCGCGCGAGAACTTCAGGTAGTCGACGATCTTCTTGTTGAACACTTCGCCCGGAATCAGGAGCGGAATGCCCGGCGGGTACGGCGTGATCAGGCTGGTCGTGATGCGGCCTTCGAGCTCGTCGATCTCCACGCGCTCGGTCTTGCGGTGCGCGATGTGGGCGAAGGCGTCGCTCGGCTTCATGGCCGGCGTGAGGTCGCTCAGATACATCTCGGTGGTCAGGCGCGCCACGTCGTAGCGGGCGTAGAGCTGGTGGATGTGCTGGCACAGGTCGCGCAGGCCCAGGCGCTCGTAGCCCGGGTGCTGCTGGCAGAACTCGGGAAGGATTCGCCACATCGGCTGGTTGCGCGCGTAGTCGTCCTTGAACTGCTGCAGCGCCGTGAGCAGCGTGTTCCAGCGGCCCTTGGTGATGCCGATGGTGAACATGATGAAGAAGCTGTAGAGGCCCGTCTTCTCCACGATCACGCCGTGCTCGGCGAGGAACTTGGTCACCACGCTCGCGGGAATGCCGGTCTCGGCGAAGTTGCCTTCCAGGTCGAGGCCGGGCGTCACGATGGTCGACTTGATCGGGTCGAGCATGTTGAAGCCGTCGGCCAGGTCGCCGAAGCCGTGCCAATTGCGCGGCGTGTTCTTGTTCTTGCCGCGCTTGGAGGTCTGGCCTTCCTTCTCGCCCTTCATGATCCAGTCGTCGGCGCGGCCGATGCCTTCGTCGACAAGCTTCTCGGGGCCCCAGACCTTGAACCACCACTCGTCCTTGCCGAACTCTTCCTCGACCTTGCGCATGGCGCGGCGGAAGTCGAGCGCCTCCAGGATGCTTTCCTCCACCAGCGCGGTGCCGCCGGGCGGCTCCATCATGGCGGCGGCCACGTCGCAGCTGGCGATGATCGCGTACTGCGGGCTGGTGGACGAGTGCATCAGGTAGGCCTCGTTGAAGAGGTCGCGGTCGAGCGCGCGGTTCTGCGAGTCCTGCACCAGCACGTGGCTGGCCTGGCTGATGCCGGCCAGCAGCTTGTGGGTGGACTGCGTGGCGAACACCAGCGAATCCTTGGGCCGCACGCGGCGCTTGCCCATCGCGTGGTAGGCGCCGTAGAACGGGTGGAAGGCGGCGTGCGGCAGCCAGGCCTCGTCGAAGTGCAGCGTGTCGACGTAGCCGTCGAGCATGTTCTTGATGGTCTCGGTGTTGTAGATCACGCCGTCGTAGGTCGACTGGGTGAGCGTCATCACGCGCGGCTTGACCTTCTCGTGGTCCACGTCGGCCAAGAGCGGATTGGCCTTGATCTTGGCCTTGATGGCGCTCTGCTCGAACTCGCTCTTGGGGATCGGGCCGATGATGCCGAAGTGATTGCGCGTGGGCTTCATGAACACGGGAATCGCGCCGGTCATGATGATCGCGTGCAGGATCGACTTGTGGCAGTTGCGGTCCACCACCACCACGTCGTCGGGCGCCACCGTGTGGTGCCACACCATCTTGTTGCTGGTGCTGGTGCCGTTGGTCACGAAGAAGCAATGGTCGGCATTGAAGATGCGCGCGGCATTGCGCTCGCTGGCCGCCACCGGGCCGGTGTGGTCGAGCAGCTGGCCCAGTTCTTCCACCGCGTTGCAGACGTCGGCGCGCAGCATGTTCTCGCCGAAGAACTGGTGGAACATGCGGCCCACCGGGCTCTTGAGAAACGCCACGCCGCCCGAGTGGCCGGGGCAATGCCAGGAGTACGAGCCGTCTTCCGCGTAATCGATCAGCGCCCTGAAGAACGGCGGCTGCACGCCTTCCAGATAGCTCTTGGCCTCGCGGATGATGTGGCGCGCCACGAACTCCGGCGTGTCCTCGAACATGTGGATGAAGCCGTGCAGCTCCCGCAGGATGTCGTTGGGGATGTGGCGCGCGGTCTTGGTCTCGCCGTAGATGTAGATGGGCACGTCCGCGTTCTTGCGCCGCACCTCGCCGATGAAGGTGCGCAGGTTCAGCACGGCCGGATCGAGGTCGGGGCCGACGGTGAACTCCTCGTCGTCGATCGACAGGATGAAGGCGCTGGCACGGCTTTGCTGCTGCGCGAACTGGCTCAGGTCGCCGTAGCTGGTGACGCCCAGCACCTCGAAGCCCTCGCTTTCGAAGGCCTGCGCGAGCGCGCGAATGCCGAGGCCCGAGGTGTTTTCGGAGCGGAAGTCCTCGTCGATGATGACGATGGGAAAGCGGAATTTCATGAGCGGGGCTCCGGACAGGCAATGAGGCGCGAAGTGTACGGAATTCAGATGAAGGATTTGGTCAGCCTCGTGCAAGACATTCGAGCGATGGCGGCATGAGGCACGCCCCTGGCGCCAGTACCCCTACGTGGGGCAAGCGCTTGGCGCCGTATGCCTCAGAATGGCGCGCATCGAACAAGCAAAAAAGAGGAGTTGTCATGGCGAATTCCACCATCTGGTGGCTGATCGCGGGCGCCGCCATCGTGGTCGAGCTGCTCTCGGGCACGGTGTACCTGCTGCTGCTGGCGGCCGGCTTCGCAGCCGCGGCAATCGCCGCGCACCTGGGCTTCGGAACCATCACCCAATTGATCGTCGCGGCCGTGATCGGCGTGGGTGCCGTGCTGGTCTGGTACTCGGTCCAGCGCAAGCGTCCGCGGGCCGCGGCCGCCGGCACCAACCGTGACGTGAACCTGGACATCGGTGAGAGCGTGCATGTCGATGCATGGAACCCTGACGGCACCGCCACCGTGCGCTATCGCGGTGCCCAATGGACCGTCGTGCAGCGCGCGGGCCATGCGCCCTCCACGGGCGAGCACCGCGTGGTCGAGGTGGTCGGCAGCCGCCTCGTCGTCGACAAGATCTAGTCAACAGAACAAAGCTTAGAAAAGGAAGAGCACCATGGAATTCTCGGTCCCCCTCATCATCCTGGTCATTGCGATCATCTTCATCAGCCAGTCGGTCAAGTTCGTGCCGCAGCAGAACGCCTGGGTGCGCGAGCGCCTGGGCAAGTACCACGGCACCATGACGCCAGGGCCCAATTTCCTGATCCCGTTCATCGACCGGGTGGCCTACAAGCACAGCCTGAAGGAAATCCCGCTCGATGTGCCGAGCCAGATCTGCATCACGCGCGACAACACGCAGCTGCAGGTCGACGGCATCCTCTACTTCCAGGTGACCGACCCGATGCGCGCGAGCTACGGCTCGTCGAACTACATCGTGGCCGTGACGCAGCTGGCGCAAACGTCGCTGCGCAGCGTGATCGGCAAGCTCGAGCTCGACAAGACCTTCGAGGAACGCGACGTCATCAACGCCCAGGTGGTGGCCGCGATCGACGAGGCTGCGCTCAACTGGGGCGTGAAGGTGCTGCGCTACGAAATCAAGGACCTGACGCCGCCCAAAGAAATCCTCCTGGCCATGCAAGCGCAGATCACCGCCGAGCGCGGCAAGCGCGCGCTGATCGCGGCCTCGGAAGGCCGCCGCCAGGAGCAGATCAACATCGCCACCGGCGAGCGCGAGGCCTTCATCGCCCGCTCCGAAGGCGAGAAGCAGGCGCAGATCAACAACGCCCAGGGCGAAGCCGCCGCCATCACGGCCGTGGCCACCGCGACGGCGGACGCCATCGAGCGCGTGGCCGCCGCCATCCAGCAGCCCGGCGGCGAACAGGCCGTGCAGCTGAAGGTGGCCGAGCGCGCAGTCGATGCCTACGGCAAGGTCGCGGCCGATTCCAAGACCACGCTGATCGTGCCGAGCAACATGAGCGAGACCGCGGCGCTCATCGCCTCGGCGATGCGCATGGTTCAGGCCGGCAAGCCGTCGAATCCGAGCTGAGCGACTGCTATAATCGTGGGCTCAGGAGCGGTGGATGAGCGGTTTAAGTCGCACGCCTGGAAAGCGTGTGAGGGTTAATAGCCCTCCGCGGGTTCGAATCCCGCCTGCTCCGCCAGAGATTGATTGTTCGTAACCGTTCACGAACATGCAGAGAGACAGCAAGAAGCCCAAGTCGCCACAAGCACTTGGGCTTTTTTGTCGTCCAGGGTGTCATATGACACGTTGCTTCACTGCAACTGGGGTCAAGGCTGCGGGCGCATTCGTCTGGCGGTACGATCCAAAGGTTTTACTTTTTCAAAGCCGGCAAGAGCCGCAAAAGGAGCCTCGATGGCTGGACAGACCCAAACCGCGCCGCGTGGCAAGACCCCCCTGGACAAGACGCTTCAAAAGAGCGAAGAAGTCGCCGCCGATGTGCAACGGGCATCGGACAACCTCGCCGTGGTGAGCACGGTGCTCGAGCAGGAACTGCCCGACGAGATCCAGGTCGGCGAAGTGGCGCAGGCCATCGAGCACACCAGCCAGCTCGAAGAGAAGCTGGCCAGGTCGGCGGAAAAACTGGCCGAGGTGAACGCAGCGCTGAGCGAGGAAATCGAGAAGCGCATCGAGGCGACGGCCGAGCGCGACGAAAGCCAGGCGCTGGCCGAGAAGCTCAAGGCCAAGATCCGCGCCAACGGCTCGGACTGAACGGGCGACAGAACAACGTTCCCTCGGTCCGTCTCCCTTCTCCTACGCTGCGACCGCGTTCGGCACGCTACGCTATTGGTTCTCAAAGCGAAACCAAGGCATGTCCCTCATCACGTTCCTCGTCGAGGACAACAAGACCATCAGAGACAACCTGGTCCCGGCACTGGAGGATCTGGTCAATGGACATGTGGTCGGATTTGCCGAAACGGAGTCGGATGCGCTGGCGTGGCTGGCGGCCCACCCGAATGACTGGCAACTGTTGATCGTCGACCTGTTCCTCAAGGAAGGCTCCGGCCTGGGCGTGCTGGCCGGCTGCAAGGCCCGCTCGGCGGGCCAGCGCGTCGTTGTGCTGAGCAACTACGTGACCGTGGACATCCGGGCCCGCTGCCAGGCGCTGGGGGCCGACGCGGTGTTCGACAAGTCGCGCGACCTCGATGCCTTCATCGAGTACTGCAACACCGACCGCCCCTCGGGCCTCGCCGCACTCTGACGACGTCGTGGTCGCGCTCGCGGCGCACCATGAAAAAAGGGCCCGAAGGCCCTTTTCTTTTTAGCCGGCAAGCCGCGCAAATTTGCGCGACTGCCAATGCGCTTCAGCGCACCACGGCGATCTGCGTGCGCACGCCACCCTTGTACGTGAACAAGGTCAGCGCGCCGTTCTTGATGTCGCCCTTTTCGTCGAAGGCGATCGGGCCGGTCACGCCCTTGTATTGCAGCTTGCCGATTTCAGGCAGGTACTTTTCCGGCTCCGACGAACCGGCCTTGACCATGGCTTCGGCCAGCACGTTGACCGCGTCATAGACGTAC
Organism: Variovorax sp. AC194; assembly: GCF_979257995.1. NCBI lineage: Bacteria > Pseudomonadati > Pseudomonadota > Betaproteobacteria > Burkholderiales > Comamonadaceae > Variovorax > Variovorax sp. AC194. Next base: position 3,952,786 of record NZ_OZ409823.1, read on the forward strand.
GGTGCATAGATCTGCACTTCGACGCCGTTCTTGGTCTTGAAGCGGGCCTTGAAGTCTTCCAGCGGCTGCTTGAAGTCGCCGTCGACACCGCCGGCTTCGGCGCACACCACCATGTCTTCGCCGATGGCATCGCCAGCCAGCTTCGGCAGTTCGCCGGTGCACAGGCCGTCGCCGCCCATGAACTTGACGTTCAGGCCGAGTTGCTTGACCTGCTTGAGCATCGGGCCGCCAACGGCGTCCATGCCGCCGAAGAACAGGACGTCGGGCTTGGCAGCCTTGAGCTTGGTCAGGATGGCGTTGAAGTCGGTCGACTTGTCGGTGGTGAATTCGTGGCCCACGATGGTGCCGCCGGCGGCCTTGGCGGCCTTCTCGAATTCTTCGGCAACGCCTTGGCCGTAGGCCGTGCGGTCGTCGATCACGGCAATGTTCTTGCCCTTGAGCGTGTCGACGGCGTACTTGCCGAGCGTGCCGCCCAGTTGCGTGTCGTCAGCCACCACGCGGAACGTGGTCTTGAAGCCCTGGCGCGTGTACTTGGGGTTGGTTGCCGACGGCGAGACCTGCGGAATGCCGGCGTCGCTGTAGAGCTTGGAGGCGGGAATGGTGGTGCCCGAATTCAGGTGGCCGACCACGCCGTTGACCTTTTCGTCGACCAGCTTCTGCGCAACGGCCGTGCCTTGCTTCGGATCGCCGGCATCGTCTTCAGGCACCAGCACGAACTTGGCAACCTTGTCGCCGATCTTGAGGCCCTTTGCATTCAGGTCTTCGATGGCCATCTTGGCGCCGAACTCGTTGTCCTTGCCGAGGTGGGCAATGGGACCGCTGGTCGGGCCGACGTGACCGATCTTCACGACCAGTGCATCGGCAGGAGGTGCTGCGGGTGCGGGGGCAGCCGCCGTGGGCGCCGGCGTTGCAGCGGGTGCAGCAGCTTCTTCTTTCTTGCCGCAAGCCACCAGCGTGAGTGCAGCCAGTGCGACCGCAGTCCATTTCAATTGCATGGGAAACCTCCAGAACTTGGATGAAAACAATAAAAAACCGGTCGTGTGATCCGGGCGCGCAGACCTCGCAAGTTTCGCGCCGCAGACCAGCGGCACCCTCACGCCATTCCGACCTGCGGCGCAGTTTAGCCGAGGATTTATGCGCCGGAAGCTGGCGTAGACCCTGTGTTTTCGGAGAGTTCGGCGGCCATCGATTCGATCACCAGCGCGCGCAGAACGGCCTCGATTTCACCGCGCAGCCGCGGCACCATGTCGTCCAGTTGCTGCTGCACCGCGGCGGACACCGCATCGCTCAATCGCTCTTCCAGAGACAGGTCCACGCGCTGCAGCACGCGATGCAGAAGCTGCTCTTCGAGGCTCACGATTTCGGCCTGCGTGAGTTGCGCCGCGGGCGGCAATGCGACCGCGCTGGCCGCATCGGGTTGTGGCGCCGGCGCGTCGGCCGGCTCGGCGCTCGCGGGCTCCGCCGGGATCTCCAGCACCGTGGTCAGCGTGGGAACGAACCGGGGCGGCGTGCGCAGCGTGCTGGCCATCAGGAGGCGCTCCTTGCGAAGTCGTGCGGCTGGATCGTGTAGCCGCGGTCGGCGTAGTGGCGCCAGCGCGAGCGGCCGACCTGCCGGTCGTTGGCCTCGTCGCTCACGATGTCGATCAGGCGCTCGAAGCGCTCGAAACCGGCGGGCACTTCGAGGCCCAGGTTCACCAGCATCTCGCGGTGCGGCAGCGATGCCGCGTCGGCGCCTTCGGAAGAAAGAATCACCGGCGAGCGGGCCACCACGTGGGCCTGCGCGTCGCTCCTGCAATGCGCGACGAAGTCGACAGGCGACAGCTGCCAGAGCGCGGCGTCCACCGCGTCGAGCGCCTGTGCGTCGCCGACCACCACCACCCGCAGGCCGCGTGCATTCACGGCCTTGCGAACGAGCCGGCAAGCGTAGTTCAGCTTGTCGGGCGCGTTGAAGTGAAAGCCGATTTCCGTCACTTGGAGGACCGGGCCTTCCCGGGCGGCGCCGCCTTCGGTTCGGCCTTGGCCTTGGGCTTGGCTTGAGGTGAAGCCGAAGCAGTCTTGTCTGCCGCGCGTGTCGTCAGGTAGGACACCAGAAGCCCCACCGGCCGCCCCGTCGACCCCTTGGCCGCCCCGCTCTTCCACGCGGTGCCCGCGATGTCCAGGTGCGCCCATGCGTAGTCGGCGGCAAAGCGCTGCAGGAACTTGGCCGCGACGACCGCGCCACCGGCACGCCCGCCGATGTTGGCCACGTCGGCGAAGTTGCTCTTGAGGCCTTCGGCGTACTCGTCGTCCAGCGGCAGGCGCCAGCAGCGGTCCTGCGATTGCTCGCCCGCCGCCTGCAGGGCCGTGGCCAGCCTCTCGTCGCTCGCGAAGAGGCCGCTGCGCACGCCGCCCAGCGCGATCACGCAGGCGCCCGTGAGCGTGGCGACGTCGATCACCGCGGCCGGCTCGAAGCGCTTGGCATAGGTCAGCGCATCGCACAGGATGAGCCGACCTTCGGCGTCGGTGTTGAGCACCTCGATGGTCTGCCCGCTCATGCTGGTGACCACGTCGCCGGGCTTGACGGCCTTGCCGTCGTTCATGTTCTCGCACGAGGGAACGAGGCCGACCACGTTGATCGCCGGCTGGATCTCGCCCAGCGCGCGGAAGGTGCCCAGCACGCTCGCGGCGCCGCACATGTCGAACTTCATCTCGTCCATCTCGGCCGCGGGCTTGAGCGAAACGCCGCCCGTGTCGAAGGTGATGCCCTTGCCGACCAGCACCACGGGCGCCTGGTCCTTGGGCGCGCCCTGGTAGCGCAGCACGATGAAGCGCAGCGGCTCGGCCGAGCCCTGTGCCACCGCGGCGAAGGAGCCCATGCCCAGCTTCTCGACTTCTTTCGGCCCGAGCACTTCGCACTTGATGTTGGGAAGCTTGGCCAGCCCCTTGGCGGCTTCGGCCAGCAGCGTGGGTGTCGCGTAATTGGCGGGGCGGTTGCCCCACTCCTTGGCCAGCTCGATGCCCAGCACGGTGGCGCGGGCTTCGTCGAAGGCCTGGCTCGCACCGGTTGCGTCTGCAACGCCGAGCGTCAGGTGGCGGATGCTGCGCGCCTCGGCCTTCGGCTTGGTGGTGGTGTAGACATAGCTGGCATCGGCCGCGGCGGTGACCGCGCAGGCCACGGCAGCGCCATCGGCCGGCTGGGCGAACACGATGACGGCCCGCTTGGGCCGATGGGCCTTGGCGGCATTGACCGCCGCGATCACCCCGCTGCGCACCGACGCGGGCTTGCCGTCGCCGATGGCCGCGAGCACCACGCGGGAGGCCACGACGTCGTCGGGGCGGTAGAGTGCCAGGAGCTTGCCGGCCTTGTCGGGCAGGTCGCCGGCCTTGCGGGCGCTGGCGGCCAGCACGGAAAGCGCGTCCTTGGAGGTGATGGGAGCGCTGCCGACGAGCACGATGAGGACATCGGATTTTTCGGCTGCGGCCTGGGCGACGGTGAGGGGCTTGAGTTGAAAGTCCATAATCCTTTTTTTCCTCGAACGATGTTATTCCATTCTTCATTACGCAAGGAGCTGTCCCGCAGCTTCGGAGCGACCCTCGTGGTTCTGGTCACCATCGTGATGACCATGATGCTCATCCGTACCCTCGGCCTCGCGTCCAAGGGCAGTGTGAATCCGGCCGATGTCTTCATCGTGATGGCCTACACGGTGCTGGGCTACATGCCCACCATCCTCAGCCTGAGCCTGTTCATCGCCATCGTGGGCACGCTCTCGCGCATGTACCGCGACAGCGAAATGGTGATCTGGTTCTCCAGCGGCCGGGGGCTGACCGACTTCATCGAGCCGCTGTTCCGCTTCGCCTGGCCGGTGCTCATCCTGATCGCCGCCATGGCGCTGGTGGGCTGGCCCTGGGCCAACTCGCAGACCATCGGCATGCGCCAGCAGTACGAGCAGCGCGGCGACATCGAACGCGTCACGCCCGGCGAATTCCGTGAATCCTCGGGCCGCATGCGCGTCTTCTTCATCGACAAGGACACGCCGGACGGCGCCACCGCCACCAACGTCTTCATCTGGGCGATCGAGCGCGGCCTGCAGATCACCACCTCGGCACGCAGCGGCCGCGTCGAGAACGTGGGCGCCAACCAGTTCATCATGCTCAGCAACGGCCAGCGGCTGGAACGCCCGCTGCTGCCGACCTCGGGCCTGAAGATCAGCGAATTCAAGACCTACGGCACCCGCTCCGGCGGCAGCGCCGGTGCCGGGACCGACGCCACGCCGGCGCGCGCGCGCACCACCCTGGCGCTGCTGCGCGACCGCAGCACCGCGAGCCTGGGCGAACTGGGCTGGCGCATCGGCATGCTGCTGGCGGCCATCAACTTCGTGCTGCTGGCGCTGACCGTCTCCAGCGTCAACCCGCGCGTGGGACGCAGCGGCAACCTGCTGTTCGCGCTGTTCGCGTTCGTCATCTACTACAACCTGCTGAACCTCGGCCAGAGCTGGGTGAGTTCCGGCCGCTACGGCATGGGCACCTTCCTGCTGATGCTGCACGGCGGCGTGTTCCTCATCGGCACGGCGTGGCTGGTGCTGCGCAACAACAACTGGGGACAGCGCAAGACCCCCGCACATGCGACCGGCGGCAACGCACCGGCCCCGCAGCCCTCCAAGATCGACCCCACCTCGTGAAAACCATACGACGCCTGATCTACGTGGAGGCCCTGAAGTCGGTGGCCTTCGTGACGCTCGGCTTCCTGAGCCTGTTCTTCTTCTTCGACTTCGTCGACGAACTGCAGTCCGTGGGCAAGCCCGAGAGCCTCGCCTACGGGCCGATGCAGGCGCTGGCGTACGTGGCGCTGCTGGTCCCCAGCCACCTCTACGAGCTGCTGCCGATCACCGTGCTGATCGGCTGCATCTTCGTGATGGCGCGCCTCGCGCAAAGCTCCGAATACACGATCCTGCGCACCAGCGGCCTGGGGCCATGGCGCGCACTGCGCACGCTGCTGCTGCTGGGCCTTGGGTTCGTCATCCTCACCTTCGCGGTGGGCGACTACATCGCGCCGCTGTCCGGACGCACCGGCCAGTTGCTCAAGTCCAAATACCAGGCGCCCTACACGCTGGTGGGCAACACCGGCGCCTGGCTCAAGGAGAAGCGCGACAACGTGTCCTATGCGGTCAACGTGCTGTCGATCTCGCGCGACGGCACGCTCAAGAACGCGCGCATCTTCGAGTTCGACGCCAACGGCTACGTGAGCAAGCAGCTGGTGGCCAAGTCCGCGCGCATCCTGGACGGGCATTGGGCACTCGCGGACATCGAGAAGCAGGACTACGACACGCGCAGCGCCGCCGACAAGGCCCGCATCGTCACCACCGAAATCCCGCAGATGGACTGGCCCACGTCGCTCACCGCCGAAATGGTCTCGGTGGCGCTGCTGCGGCCGGACCGCATGAGCACCATCGACCTGTTCGACTACATCCGCCACCTGGATGCCAACGGCCAGACCGCGCAGCGCTACGAGATCGAGTTCTGGCGCAAGGTGTTCTATCCGCTGTCGTGCCTGGTGATGGTGGTGCTCGCCCTGCCCTTCGCCTACCTGCACTTTCGCCAGGCCGGCATCACGACCTACGTGTTCGGCGGCGTGATGATCGGCATCAGCTTCTTCCTGCTGAACAACGTGTTCGGGTACCTGGGCAACCTCAGCAATTGGTCGCCCTGGCTCACGGCGGCGGCGCCGGGAATGATCTATTCGGTGATGTCGTTGACGGCCTTCAGCTGGCTGGTGCTTCGAAGATGACCGGGACGCTGGCATCGCGGGGCACCGTCCTGCTGGCCCACGGCTCCCGCGACGAGCGCTGGCGCGAACCCATCGAGGCCGTGACCGCGCGGGTGGTCCAAGACGACCCGACCGCGCGCGTCGTGTGCGCGTACATGGAGTTGGCCACGCCGGACCTGCTATCGGCCGCAGCCGGCCTGATCGCCGATGGCGCCACCGCCATCCGCGTCGTTCCGCTGTTCCTCGGCATGGGCAAACATGCCCGCGAAGACCTGCCCGTGCAGCTCGACGCGCTCCGCAAGACCTGGCCGCAGGTCGATTTCTCCCTCGCCCGCATCGTCGGCGAGGAGCCTGAGCTGGTCGAGTTGCTGGCGAGAATTGCGGTCAAATCCTGAGACCCGGCAATTTCGATAGATTGCGAAGGCATAATGAATTCCGCAATAAGACGGAATTTGATATGAATCTGCACCAATTCAAGTTTGTTCAGGAAGCCGTGCGGCGCAACCTGAACCTTACCGAGGCGGCCAAGGCGCTCCACACCTCGCAGCCGGGTGTCTCCAAAGCCATCATCGAACTCGAAGAAGAGCTGGGCGTCGAAATCTTCGCGCGCCACGGCAAGCGCTTGAAACGCGTGACCGAGCCGGGCCAGCATGTCATCGCCAGCATCGAACTCATCATGCGCGAGGTCGGCAACCTGAAGCGCATCGGCGAGCAGTTCAGCGCGCAGGACAGCGGCACCCTCTCCATCGCCACCACCCACACCCAGGCGCGCTACGTGCTGCCGGTGCCCGTGGCCAATTTGCGCGAGGCCTATCCGAAGGTCAATGTGAGCCTGCACCAGGGCTCGCCCGACCAGGTGGCGCGCATGGTGATCGACGAGATCGCCGAGATCGGCATCGCCACCGAATCGCTGGACGGCTACGCCGAGCTCGTGACCCTGCCCTGCTACGAATGGCAGCACGTGCTGGTGCTGCCCAAGGACCATCCGCTGGCGGCCAAGGAGCGCATTTCGCTCGAGGACCTGGCGAGCGAGCCGATCATCACCTACCACCCGTCGTTCACCGGCCGCACGCGCATCGACCACGCCTTCGCGCAAAAGAAACTCGCGCCGCGCATCGCGCTCGAGGCGATCGACTCCGACGTGATCAAGACCTACGTGCGCCTGGGCCTGGGCGTGGGCATCGTGGCCGAGATGGCAGTGCGCGACGAGTCGAACGCCGATCTCGTGGTCCGCCCGATGGGCCATGTGTTCGGCCAGAATATTGCCCGTGTCGCGTTCAAGCGGAGCGCCTACCTGCGCAACTTCGTCTTCAAGTTCGCCGAGCTGCTGTCCGACCGGCTCGACCGCAACCTGATCGCCAAGGCCTTGAGCGGCCATCAACAAGACTACGAACTATGAGTACTGTGCTTTCCCCACGCACGCCCGAGATCACGACGAAGCTGCCGGCCGTCGGCACCACCATCTTCACGGTCATGTCGGCGTTGGCCGCCGAGAAGAACGCGGTCAATCTCGGGCAGGGCTTTCCGGATTTCCACTGCGATCCGAAGCTGCTCGAAGACGTGACGGCCGCGATGGCCGCGGGCCACAACCAGTACCCGCCGATGCCGGGCATCCCGGCGCTGCGCGAGGCCATCGCCGCCAAGATTTCCGCGCTCTACGGCCACAGCTACAGCGCCGCCACCGAGATCACCGTCACCGCGGGCGCAACGCAGGCCATCATCACCGCCATCCTGGCCATCGTGCGGCCCGGCGACGAAGTGATCGTGCTGGAGCCCTGCTACGACAGCTACGTGCCCAACATCGATCTGGCAGGCGGCAGCGTGGTGCGCGTGCCGCTCGTGCCCGGCACCTTCCGCCCCGACTTCGACAAGATCGCCGCCGCGCTCAGCCCGCGCACGCGCGCGATCATCATCAACACGCCGCACAACCCGAGCGCCACCGTCTGGACCGCGGACGAGATGCGCAAGCTCCAAGAGTTGCTCGCCCCCACCGACGTGTTCGTGATCGCCGACGAGGTCTACGAGCACATGGTGTTCGATGCGGCGCGCCACGAAAGCGTGGCCCGCTTCCCGGGTCTGGCGGCGCGCAGCTTCATCGTCAGCAGCTTCGGCAAGACCTACCACGTGACCGGCTGGAAGGTCGGCTACGTGGCCGCGCCCGCGCCGCTGATGGCCGAGTTCCGCAAGGTGCACCAGTTCAACGTGTTCACCGTCAACACGCCGATGCAGCATGCGCTCGCGCAGTACATGGCCGAGCCCAAGCCCTACGTCGAGCTGCCGGCCTTCTACCAGCGCAAGCGCGACCTGTTCGCCGCGGGCCTGGCCGAGAAGACGCGCTTCAGGCTCTTGCGCAGCGAAGGCAGCTACTTCCAGTGCGTGGACATCTCGGCCGTGAGCGATCTCTCCGAAGCCGACTTCTGCCTGTGGCTCACCGGCGAAATCGGCGTGGCAGCGATTCCGCTGTCGGCGTTCTACGGCAACGGCTTCGACCAGCGCGTGGTGCGCTTCTGCTTCGCCAAGAAGGACGAGACGCTTCTCGCGGCGCTGGACCGGCTCGCGAAGCTCTGACGACGGCCGCCAGGACCCGGGTGCCGCGATGACGATGAACCGGCCGCGCTGGATCCTCCTGGTCCTGGGCCTCTCGTTCCTCGTGGTGGGCGTGGCCGACGCCTTCATGCCGCCCGTGCGCGGCAAGGACTACACCGTGCTCGACGTAGCGCACGCATTCCTGATCTCGGCGCTTTGCTACACGTGGTGCCGGGCCGAGGGCCTCGCGCGCGGCGTGATCCCGCCGGGCCGCTCGGCGCTGTGGGCCGGGGTCTTTCCGCTGCTGGGCATTCCGGTCTATTTCTTTCGCACGCGCTCGTGGCGACGCGCGTTGCTGTCCACGTTGGGAGCGGTGGGTTTCCTGGCCGTGGGCCTGGTGCTCGCGGCCGTCGGCACCCTGTTGACCGAGTTGACGCGAAGCTGAAGGCCATCCGAATGAAGTCCGCCAACATCGTCAAGCTCGTCTTCGGCCTCGTCGGCGTGCTGATGCTCGCCGGCGCGTGGCTGCTGTACCAGAACACCGCGAAGTTCATCGCCTCGGCTGGCAGGGCGCAAGGCGAGGTGATCGAGCTGCTGCGCGTGGAGAGTTCGCGCCGCAACAGCTCGGACACCTGGCGTCCGCTGGTGCATTTCAAGGGGCCGTCCGGCGAAACCATCGAGTTCGCGCCGTCGAGCAGCAGCAGCCCGCCCGCCTACGACAAGGGAGAGGTCGTGGGCGTGTTCTTCGACCCCGCCGATCCGAAGGATGCCCGGCTCGACGGCTTCTTCGACCTCTGGGGCGGCGCGACCATCGTCGGCGGGTTGGGTACCGTGTTCCTGGCGTTCGCCGTGGGCATGCACTTCCTGCTCTCCGACGAGGCAGGCGCCAGGCGCCGACGTCCACGGTAGGACTGTCCTGACCGCCGAAGGGGCGGCTCTCCGGCGCTTCGCGCGCCCCGGGACGATGAGCATCAAGGCTCGTTACAACAAACGTCCCAGGAGAAAACCATGTCCCTCTCGTTCATTCTGCTCATCGTCCTGATCCTGATACTGATCGGCGCGCTGCCGAGCTGGGGTTACAGCCGCTCCTGGGGCTACGGGCCAAGCGGTGGCGTCGGCCTGATCGTGCTGATCGTCGTCATCCTGGTGCTGATGGGCCGCATATAGCACCCACCCCTCAATGAAAAAAGCCCGCCTCGCCGCGGGCTTTTTTCATGCCTGCAGCTGGGCCCAGGCCTTGTCCAGCCGCTTGACGCTCACGGGCTGCGGCGTGCGCAGTTCCTGCGCGAAGAAGCTCACGCGAAGCTCTTCGAGCAGCCAGCGGAATTCGAGCATGCGATCGTCCACCACGCCCTTGCGCTCGGCCACCAAGCGCCAGTAGCGCTGCTCCTGCGGGCGCAATTCGGCCAGCTTGGCGGTGTCGCGCGCGGGGTCGGCGCGCAGCTTGTCCAGGCGCAGCACGATGGCCTTCAGGTAGCGCGCGAAGTGCTGCAGCTGCGTCCACGGCGAGTCGGCGATGAAGCGTTTGCCGACGAGTTTCTGCAGCTGCTGTCCAGCGTCCTGCACCGCCTCGGGCTGGATCTTGGTGTCCTTGATCTTGCGTGCGGCAGCGGCGTATTCGACGAGGATGGTGGACGCAAGGCGCGCCACCTCGTTCGCGATCAGCGTGAGCCGCCCTCGCCCCTCTTCCAGCCGGCGCTTGAAGGCGAACTCGTCGGTGGGCAGCGGCTCTTGAAGGAACGCGCGGTCGATCGCCACGTCGATGATCTGCGCGCGCAGTTCCTCGGAGGTGCCCAGCGGCATGTAGGCCACGGCCATCTTCTGCAGGTCGGGGATGTTCTTCTCGAGGTACTTGAGCGCGTCCTTCAGCTGCAGCGCGAACAGGCGGCGCAGGCCCGCGCGGTGCTTGGCGGCTGCGACGGCGGGCTCGTCGAACACCTCGATCGTCACCGCGTCGCCTTCGTCGCGCAGCGCGGGAAAGCCGATGAGCGATTGCGCGCCGCGGCGCACTTCCATCAGCTCCGGCAGTTCGCCGAAGGTCCAGGCCGTGTAGCGCTGGCCCGCGGGCAAAGCGGGTGTCGCCTTTTCGGGCGCCGCGCTTTTCGCGGGCGCCTTGCCTTCATCGACGGCAGAGGCTTTGGGCGCCGGCGACGCTTTCACGTTGAGCCCCGCGAGCGCCTGGAAGGCCCCGCGTGCCTGCGCACCCAGCTCCGCCTTCAGCGCGCCGAGGTTGCGCCCCATGCCCAACTGGCGGCCATGCTCGTCGACGATGCGCAGGTTCATGAACAGGTGCGGCGCCAGCATGTCGAGCTTGAAATCGGCGCGCTTCACGTCGATGCTGGTCATGTCGCGCACGCGCTTGAGCAGCACGTCGGTGAGCGAGCCGCTGCCGAACAGCTCGGGCACCGAGAGCGCCTCGGCCAGCTTCGCCGCCGATTCGGGCAGCGGCACCAGCCGCGAGCGCGGGCGCTGCGGCAGGCTCTTGAGCAGCGCCTGGATCTTGTCCTTGAGCATGCCGGTCACCAGCCACTCGCAGCGCTCCTCGCTCACCTGGTTGAGCACGAAGAGCGGCACGCTGACCGTGAGGCCGTCCTTCGCGTCGCCGGGTTCGTGCAGGTACGCCGCCGCGCAATCGACGCCGCCGAGCCTGAGCGTCGGCGGGAACGACTGCGTCGTGATGCCGGCCGCCTGGTGGCGCATCAGCTCCTCGCGCGTGAGGTACAGCAGGCGCGGCTGTTCCCTGGACGCGTGGCGGTACCAGTTCTCGAAGCTGATGCCGCTCGCCACGTCGGCGGGCAGCTGCGCGTCGTAGAACGCGAAGATCAGTTCCTCATCGACCAGCACGTCCTGCCGGCGTGCCTTGTGCTCCAGCCCCTCGACTTCGCGCACCAGCTTGCGGTTGGCCGTGAGGAACGGAAACTTGCTTTCCCACTGGCCGGCGACCAGCGCTTCGCGGATGAAGATCTCGCGCGCGGCAACCGGATCGACCTTGGTGAAATCGACGCGCCGCCCGCTGTACACCACGAGGCCGTAGAGCGTCGCGCGCTCCAGCGCCGAGACCTGCGCGCCCTTCTTCTCCCAATGCGGATCGAGCAGCTGCTTCTTCAGCAGATGCCCCGCCACCTGTTCGAGCCACTGCGGCTCGATGTTCGCGATGCCGCGGCCGAAGAGGCGCGTGGTCTCGACCAGTTCGGCCGCGACGATCCAGCGGCCGGGCTTCTTCTTCAGGTGCGCGCCCGGGTGCTTGTAGAACTTGATGCCGCGCGCGCCGAGGTACGCCTCGTCGTCTTCGAGCTTCCAGCCGACGTTGCCCAGGAGGCCCGCGAGCATCGACAGGTGCAGCGGCTCGTAGCCGGCCGGCTCGGCGTTGATGCGCCACTTGTGCTCGGTGACGACCGTGAGCAGCTGCGAGTGGATGTCGCGCCACTCGCGCACGCGGCGGATGTTGATGAAGTTCTGGCGCAGCAGTTGCTCGTACTGGCGGTTGCTCAGCTTGTGGGTGTCGCCATGACCGCCGCGCGCGTCGGCGATCCATTTCCACAGGCGCAGGTAGCCGCTGAATTCGCTCTTCTCGTCGTCGAACTTCGAATGCGCCTGGTCGGCCTGCTGCTGCGCTTCCATCGGGCGGTCGCGCACGTCCTGCACGCTGAGGGCCGAGGCGATGACCAGCACTTCTTCGAGCGCACCGCGCGTGCGGGCCTCCAGGATCATCCGGCCCACGCGCGGGTCCAGCGGCAGCTTGGCGAGCTCGCCGCCGGTGGCGGTGAGCTCGTTCGCATCGTCGACCGCGCCGAGTTCGTTGAGCAACTGGTAGCCGTCGGCGATCGCGCGTGGCGACGGCGCTTCGAGGAACGGAAAACGCGCCACGTCGCCCAGGCGCAACGACTTCATCCTCAGGATCACGCCCGCGAGCGAGGAGCGCAGGATTTCCGGATCGGTGAAACGCGGACGGCCGTCGAAATCCTTCTCGTCGTAGAGCCGGATGCAGATGCCGTTGGCCACGCGGCCGCAACGGCCCGCGCGCTGGTTGGCCGCGGCCTGGCTGATCGGCTCGACCAGCAACTGCTCGACCTTGCTGCGGAAGCTGTAGCGCTTGACGCGCGCCGTGCCGGTATCGATCACGTAGCGGGTGCCCGGCACCGTGAGCGAGGTCTCGGCCACGTTGGTGGCGAGCACGATGCGCCGGCCCGTGTGGCTGTCGAAGATGCGGTCCTGCTCGGGGCCCGAGAGCCGCGCGAACAGCGGCAGCACCTCGGCATTGCGAAACAGCGGCTGGTGGCTCAGGTGGCGGCGCAGATGGTCGGCGGCCTCGCGGATCTCGCGCTCGCCGGGCAGGAAGACGAGGATGTCGCCCGCGTTGTGCGGATCGCGCCAGAGCTCGTCGACACCGTCTGCGATCGCGTCGTTCAGGTCGTGCTCGCGCGACTCCTCGAAGGGACGGTAGCGCTGCTCGACCGGGAAGGTGCGGCCCGAGACATAGATGATCGGCGCCGGTCCCTTGGCCGAGGCGAAGTGCTGCGCGAAGCGGTCGGCATCGATGGTCGCCGAGGTCACGATCACCTTCAGGTCGGGACGGCGCGGGAGGATCTCGCGCAGGTAGCCGAGCAGGAAGTCGATGTTCAGCGAGCGCTCGTGGGCCTCGTCGATGATGAGCGTGTCGTAGGCCTTGAGCAGCGGATCGGTCTGCGTCTCGGCCAGCAGGATGCCGTCGGTCATGAGCTTGACCGAGGCGTCGCGGCTCAGGCGATCCTGAAAGCGCACCTTGAAGCCGACCACGTCGCCCAGCGGCGTCTTCAGCTCTTCGGCGATGCGCTTGGCCACGGAGCTTGCGGCAATGCGTCGCGGCTGCGTGTGGCCGATGAGCCGGCCCTTGCCCGGCTCCGCGTTGATCTTGCCGCGGCCGAGCGCGAGCGCGATCTTGGGCAACTGCGTGGTCTTGCCAGAGCCGGTTTCGCCGCACACGATCACGACCTGGTTCGCCTGGATGGCGGCCATGATCTCATCGCGCCGGCCGGAGACGGGAAGCGATTCGGGGAACTCGATGCGCAAGGGGGCGGAGGGTGTCGTGGTCGTCAAGGGAGAGCAGTCGTCGTCGGCACGCGGCGGGCAAACCGTCGATTATCGGCGCGCACCGGCTGTTGCACAGCTTCCACAGTACGGCGCCACGGCTTGTTGTGTGACGTAAATAGTCTTTACTCTACCGCAACCCGCCGATAGGATCGCGTCCATGTCCTTCCTTGCCCTCACCCCCCTGCGCAGCCGCTGCGCAGGCCATGCGCTCTGCGTGCATGGCCGGGTCAGGTTGCTCCGCCCGGCCTGAGGTCCGCGCCACTTTTTTCCAGTTGCGCGCTTCAGGCACCGAAGCGCAGCAACCGTCCCTTTCAAGCGTCTGCCTGCCGCTCCTTCATTGCGAAGGGGTGGCCGCTTTTTCGTACCCGTTTTTCAAAGAATCAATCCATGTCCAACGACATCCATTCCGAACTGCATGCCGAGCTCGCCGAGCGCACGAAGCACCTGCAGAACGTCGCCCGATCGCTGAAGGAAGAACTCTTCGGCATCGACGACATCATCGATCGCGTGGTCGAATCGCTGCGCGCCTGGTATGTGCTGCCGCAGCTCATCAGCCGCCCGGTCATCGTCTGCCTCTGGGGCCTGACCGGCACCGGCAAGACGCAACTCGTGCGCAAGCTCGCCCAGCACCTGGGCTTCTACGACCGCTTCATCGAAGTGCAGATGGACGGCTTCAGCCACGGCTCGGGCCACGGCAGCCGCGGCTCCATCTCGGCCATGCTGGCCGAGTCGGGCATCGTCGAGGGCACGCCGGGCATCCTGGTGCTCGATGAGTTCCAGCGTTTTCGCACCGTGGACGGCAACGGCCACGACGCCAAGGTCGAGCGCTACCAGGACGTGTGGGCGCTCCTGTCCGACGGTCGCCTGCCGCCCGCGCTCTCGATGCTCGGCGAGATCGAGTCTTCGCTCGCCTACGCCGAGTACGAGCAGGACCGCGACGGCCCCGCCGACAAGAAGAAGCTCAAGAAGCGCAAGCTGCACCTGGCCCCGTGGGAGGCGCGCGAAGTCAAGCGTTGCCTGAAGCTGCCCGAGACCCTGCTGCAGATCATGGCGTGGAAGCCCGCCGAGGTGCATGCGCGCCTGCGCGCCTTCCGCGACACGCAGCAAAGCTGGGAGACCGACTACAGCAAGCTCCTGGTGTTCGTCTCGGGCAACCTGGACGAGATGTACGCCGAGACCGCGCAGCGCGTGGAGGACTGCGACACCGACGCCGACATCTTCCACACGCTCACCAAGAAGCTCTCGGTCATCGACGTGAAGAAGGCGCTGGCCGGGCGCTTTCGCCCCGAGCAGATCGCGCGCCTGGGCAACAACCATGTGATCTACCCGTCGCTCAACCGCGCGACGTATGTGCAGCTGATCCTGTCGATTTGCGACCGCTACGTGAGCGAGATCCAGGAAAGCTCCGGCGTGCGCTTCGTGCTCGATGCAGTCGTGTACGAGCAAATCTACGCCAACGCCGTGTTCCCGGCGCAGGGCACGCGCCCGCTGTTCTCCTCGATCCACGCGATCCTGAGCGCGACGCTGGTCAACGCGGCGCTGTGGGCGCTGGAGCGCGGCGCCGGTGACGGTGATGGCGGCGAGCCCGTGTGGCTCACGCTCGATGCGAGCGTGCCGTGCATCGTGGCGAAGTACCGCAAGGCGCGCCGCCAGTTCCCGGTGGCGCTGGAACTCAATCGCCTGAAGCAACGCTCGAGCGAGGACTTCCGCGCCCTGCTCGCGGTGCACGAGGCGGGCCACGGCGTGATCTACGGCGTGCTCTTCGGCCGCGCGCCGCAGGAGATCAAGATCAACGTGGCCTCGTTCGAGGGCGGCTACAACAGCTATGAGCAGCGCAAGACCTGGTCCAAGAAAAACCTGCGCGACCGCATCTGCGTCGGCCTGGCGGGCCGCGCCGCCGAAGAGATGGTGTTCGGCGCCGAGGCCTGCACCTCGGGCGCCTCGCAGGACTTCATGCAGGCCACGTCCTTCGCCGCGCAGTACGTGCGCCACTACGCCTTCGGCGCGCGCTTGAGCCGCACCGACGTCGCGAACGACGCCGAGGACAACCTGAACACCGACCTCGAAGCGACGAACCCGGAGATCGAGGCGCTGCTCGCGCAGCAGCACGCACGCGCACTCGCGCTGCTCGAGACGCATACCGCGGCGCTGATGGCGGTGGTCGATGCGCTCATGCGCGAAGGCTCGATCGCCCCGGCGGAACTGGCCGCGATGCTCGACCTCGCGCCCGCGCCCGCCGGCGAGCCGACCGACGCCTACGCAGCGCTGCTCGCGACCTTCCGCGCCCGCAAGGGCGGCCTGCCGCTTCCAACGCCCGAACCCGTGCCGGGCGCGGGCCCGCCGGCGGTCGCGGCCCGCGTGCTGCGCGCATTGGCCTGAACCGTACGAAACCCTTTCCAAGAATGCACAATCACGCCCCATGTCCACCGTCTTCAATTTCACCTTCGTGCCCTGGTTCCGCTCGGTCGCGCCCTACATCCACACGCACCGCGGTAAGACTTTCGTGGTCGGCCTGGCGGGCGAGGCAATCGCGGCGGGCAAGCTGCAGAACATCGCGCAAGACCTGGCGCTGATCCAGAGCATGGGCGTGAAGATCGTGCTGGTGCACGGCTTCCGTCCGCAGGTCAACGAGCAACTGGCCGCCAAGGGCCACGAGGCGCGCTACTCGCACGGCATCCGCATCACCGACGAGGTGGCGCTCGACTCGGCGCAAGAGGCCGCCGGCCAGCTGCGCTACGAGATCGAGGCCGCCTTCAGCCAGGGACTGCCGAACACGCCGATGGCCGGCTCGACGGTGCGGGTGATCTCGGGCAACTTCATCACCGCGCGGCCCGTGGGCGTGGTCGACGGCGTGGACTTCAAGCATTCGGGCCTCGTGCGCAAGGTGGACGCCTCGGGCATCCGCCGCACGCTGGACTTCGGCGCGATGGTGCTCATGTCGCCCTTCGGCTTCTCGCCCACCGGCGAGGCCTTCAACTTGACGATGGAAGAAGTCGCCACCAGCGTGGCCATCTCGATCCAGGCCGACAAGCTGATCTTCCTGACCGAGATTCCCGGCATCCGCATGGACAGCGAACTGCCCGAGAGCGAAGACAACCCGATCGACACCGAACTGCCGCTGGACGCCGCCGAAAAACTCCTCGCGTCGCTCCCCCCCGCGCAGAAACCCACCGACACCGCCTTCTACCTGCAGCACTGCGTGAAGGCCTGCAAGGGCGGCGTGGAGCGCAACCACATCCTGCCGTTCGCGCTGGACGGCGCGCTGCTGCTGGAGGTGTACGTGCACGACGGCGTCGGCACCATGGTGATCGACGAAAAGCTCGAGAGCCTGCGCGAAGCGACCGTGGACGACATCGGCGGCATCCTGCAACTCATCGAGCCCTTCGAGCGCGACGGCACGCTGGTCAAGCGCGACCGCACCGAGATCGAGCGCGACGTGGGCCACTACACGGTGATCGAGCACGACGGCGTGATCTTCGGCTGCGCGGCGCTGTACCCGTACCCCGAGGCGAAGACCGCCGAGATGGCCGCGCTCACGGTGTCGCCGCTGTCGCAGTCGCAGGGCGACGGCGAACGCATCCTCAAGCGCATCGAGCACCGCGCCAAGTCCATGGGCCTGGAAAGCATCTTCGTGCTCACCACGCGCACGATGCACTGGTTCCTGAAGCGCGGCTTCCAGCAGGTCAACCCCGACTGGCTGCCCGAGGCCCGCAAGCGCAAGTACAACTGGGACCGCAAGAGCATGGTCCTGGTCAAGAAAATCTGAAGCACACCCAGACGGAGACACCCCGATGACGCTCGCCACCGCCCTGCTGTTCGCCATCGTGGCCTTCGCGGCCATCGCCACGCCCGGCCCCACCGTGCTGCTGGCGCTGAGCAACGGCTCGCGCCACGGCGTGCGGCGCGCGCTGCCGGGCATGCTGGGCGCGGTGCTGTCGGACTTCGTGCTGGTCGGTGCCGTCGCGCTCGGGCTCGGCGCGCTGCTGGCGGCCTCGGAGTTCTGGTTCTCGATGCTGAAGTGGTTCGGCGCGGTCTACCTGGCCTGGCTCGGTCTGCGCATGCTGCGCTCCAAGGGCGGCTTCCAGTTGCCGACCGCGGATGGCGCCGCGACGGTCACGGCGGGCGAAAGCCGGCGCATCTTCTTCAAGTCGTTTCTCGTGGCGGTGACCAACCCCAAGGGCTACATCTTCTGCTCGGCGCTGCTGCCGCAGTTCATCGACCCGACGGCCGCGCAGGCGCCGCAGTACCTGATCATCGCGTTCATCTTCGCGGGCCTGGACACGCTGGTGATGCTGGCCTACGCCTTCGTCGGCGCCCGCGCGATCCGGCTCCTCACGATCTCGGCCACGCGCTGGATCGACCGCGCCTGCGGCGGCATGCTGCTGGCGCTGGCGGGCTCGCTCGCCTTCTACCGGCGCAGCGCCGCCTGATTCCCCGACCGCTGTCCTCAGGCAGCGGCGCCCCTCCCCACGATGTTTCCCCGGGGCCCGAATGGGCTCCGATGTTTTTCGGCAAGCCTTGCCATGGCTTGCCTGCGCTATTTTTCAACCGGAGGAAAAGAAAGAATGAAGTACCAGACCCTTTTGGGAGCCACCCTCGTCGCCGCCTCGGCGCTCGTCGCCGGCTGCGGCGACAAGGCGGACAAGACCTCGCAAGCCCAAGCCCAGGCCCCGTCTCAGCCCCAGGTCACCGCCAAACAGCCCGGCAACGAGCAGCAGCTCGTCGAGAAATACAACATCTACGTCGACGTGTCGAACAACCTGCGCACCTCTTTCCAGGAAGCGCGCGAGAGCTACGTCCAGGGCCAGCTGCCGCTGCTCCAGGCCAAGGCGCCGCTGACCAGCCTGCGCATCCAGAACGACATCCTCGTGGACCGCTCGGCCAAGAAGCTGGACGCGGCCGCCGCCATCGCCGCGCCGCTCGCCGAAATCGACGATTCGGCCAAGGCGTTCTCGGCCGCGCTCAAGGTGCTGTCGCCGCTGAGCCGCGAGCTCAACGACTACGCCAATTCCAAGGGCTACCTCGCCGACAACGGCGACAAGGCGCGCCTGCTGAACAAGGACTACCTGGCCGCGCTCACCACCGTCGCCGAGGCCGAAGCCGCGTTCGACAAGGGCCTGGGCGCCCGCGACCAGGCGCTCACCAAGGAAGCCTTCGAGAAGGCGCCCAAGGACAGCGCCGCCTACTACCGCGCCGGGCTCGTCTACCACGGCAAGCTCAACCACGCCGATGCCGGCGCGTTGTTCGCGGCGCCCAACGATCCAAAGGCGCTCGCCGCCTTCGAAGCGTCGCTCGCGCTGGTGGCCGACTCGGCCGCGGGCTGGAGCAAGAAGATGGCCGAGCAGTCGACCCAGAGCGGCAAGAGCTGCAGCAGCGGCATGCTGCAGATCAACGAGTTCATCGGCCAGTCGCGCTCGGTGGTCAAGGACGTGAAGGACGGCGCGTTCAAGCGCAAGGAGACCGGCGCGATGGCCCGCATGGGTCGATCGGGCATCGCCGACGCGGCCAACCGCTACAACCAGAACTTCGCCAACATGATCGGGCAGTTCAACCACCCGCTCTGCTGACGCGGTTCAGGCGGCGATGTCGACCACGATGCGGCCGCGGGCCTTGCCCGATTCGACCGCTTCGTGGGCCGACGTGGCCTCGCCGAGCGTGAAGCGGCGCGCGTCCATCAGCGGCACGAGCTGCCCGGCTTCGGCCAGCCGCGCCGCCGCTTCCAGGATCTCGCCGTGGTGCGCGCGGCCCCGTCCCAGGATCATCGGCAGCAGCGTGAACACGCCCGAATAGGTCGCCGCGCGGAACGACAGCGGCGCCAGCTTGTGCGTGCCCCAACCCAGGCAACTGACGACATGGCCGCCGTAGCGGCGGGCGGCGGCGAACGACGCATCGAGCACCGCGCCGCCGACCGTGTCGTAGACCACGTCGAAGCCTTCGCCGGCCGTGTGCTGCGCCACATAGTCCTCCACCGACGTCGTCGTGAAATCGATCGGCGTCGCGCCGAAGCGCCGGATGGTTTCGGCCTGTGCCGGTGAGCCGGTCGCGAACACCCTGGCGCCCAGCGAACGCGCCAGTTGCACCGCCATGTGGCCGACGCCGCCCGCGCCGCCGTGCACGAGCACCGTCTGCCCGGCCTGCGTCTTCGCGCGGTCCACGAGCCCTTCGTAGGCGGTGATGAACACCAGCGGAATCGCCGCCGCCTCGCGCATGCCGAGGTTGTGCGGCTTGAGCGCGACGAGGTCGGCATCGACGGCCGCGTATTCGGCGAGCGTGCCTTGCAGCCCGCCG
Source organism: Variovorax sp. AC194 (assembly GCF_979257995.1). Taxonomy (NCBI): domain Bacteria; kingdom Pseudomonadati; phylum Pseudomonadota; class Betaproteobacteria; order Burkholderiales; family Comamonadaceae; genus Variovorax; species Variovorax sp. AC194. Next base: position 3,972,413 of record NZ_OZ409823.1, read on the forward strand.
ATGCCACCGGCCATGCCGTAGACCTCGTCGCCGCGCTTGAACCTCGTCACGCCCGGGCCGACCGCTTCGACCACGCCGGCCAGGTCCATGCCCAGCACCGAGGGCAACGGTTGCTGCGCATGCGCGGCCTGTCCGGCGCGGATCTTGGTGTCCAGCGGGTTCACGCCGCTCGCGTGGACGCGCACCAGCACCTCGTTGCGGCCGGCCGTGGGACGCGTGAGTTCGGCGTTGCGAAACGGCTGGCCGGCGGCATCGAGCACGGCGGCGCGCATGGTGGAAGAAGAAGCTGTCATTGGGAAATCCTCGAAGTTGTGAGTGGATGGATCGATTGTTCGATCAACACAACTGCAAGTAAATTGCCAGAACTGCAGGTTTATCATTCATAAATGAATGACACCCCCATGGAATGGAGCGACGTGAAGGTCTTCCTGGCCATCGCCCGCACCGGCACGCTGATGGCCGCGGCGCGGCAGATCGGCCTCTCGCAACCGACCATGGGGCGGCGCCTGAAGGCGCTCGAGGCGAGCCTCTCGCTCACGCTCTTCCAGCGCACCAGCGACGGCTTCGTGCTCACGGCCGAGGGCGAATCGGTGCTCGGCCACGCCGAGCGCATGGAAGAACAGGCGCTCGCCTTCCAGCGCGAACTCCAGGGCAGCGAACAGCAGCTGGAGGGCTCGCTGCGCGTGTCGTCCTCGGACTGGTTCGGCGTGTACGTGCTCTCGCCGATGCTCGCGGGGTTCATTCGCCAGCACCCGGGCGTGAGCGTCGAGTTGCTGACCGACACGCGCCTCCTGAACCTCGCACGCCGCGAAGCGGACCTTGTCTTTCGCATCCAGCCCTTCGACGAGCCCTACATCCTCCAGCGCAAGCTGATGCACATGGACTACGCGGTGTTCGGCGCCGAGGGGCAGGAAGCGCCGAAGCCCGGCGACGGCACCGGCACTGCGCTCGTCACGCTCGACACGGCCTACCGCGATTTCCCCGACGTCGTCTGGCTGCGCCGAATGCTGCCCAACGCCCGCATCGCCTTCGCCAGCAACAGCCGCGAGGTGCAGGCCCGGCTCTGCGCAGCCGGCATCGGCCTCGCGGTGCTGCCCGCGGCTCTCGGCGACCTGACGCCCGGCCTGCGGCGCATCGAGCTGGGCGAATTACCGCCCGGGCGCGACGTCTGGCTCGGCTACCACCGCGACCTGCGGCGCCTCGCGCGGCTTCGGGCGCTCATCGACTGCACGATCGACGCCCTGGCGTCGTGAACCCGACACCCCCGTCGCCGATAATCCAGCGCATGAATCCCTTGCTTTCCAGGTTGCAGCCGTACCCCTTCGAGCGGCTGAAGCAACTGTTCGCGGGCGTCACGCCCCATCCCGAATACGCACCCATCAGCCTGGGCATCGGCGAACCCAAGCACGCCACGCCGGCTTTCATCAAGGAAGCGCTGAGCGCCAGCCTCGGCGCGCTGGCCGCCTACCCCGCCACCGCCGGCGACCTGAAACTGCGCACCGCCTTCACCGACTGGCTCCAGGCCCGCTACAGCCTCGCGCTCGATCCGGCCACGCAGGTGCTGCCGGTCAACGGCTCGCGCGAGGCGCTGTTCGCGCTGGCGCAGACGGTGATCGACGCCACCGTTTCGCCGCAGCCGGTGGTGCTGTCGCCCAATCCGTTCTATCAAATCTACGAGGGCGCGGCCCTGCTCTCGGGCGCCGAGCCGTATTACGTGCCGAGCGTGCCGTCGCGCAATTTCGCAGTCGACTGGGACAGCGTGCCCGATGACATCTGGGCCCGCACGCAGCTGGTGTTCGTCTGCTCGCCGGGCAACCCGACCGGCGCGGTGATGGCGCTCGACGAATGGCAGAAGCTCTTCACGCTGTCGGACCGCCACGGCTTCGTGATCGCAGCCGACGAGTGCTACAGCGAGATCTACTTCCGCGACGAGCCGCCGCTCAGCGGCCTCGAAGCGTGCGTGAAGCTCGGCCGGCCCGACTTCAAGAATTTGATCTCCCTCACCTCGCTGTCCAAGCGCAGCAACGTGCCGGGCCTGCGCAGCGGCTTCGTGGCGGGCGACGCGGCCATCATCAAGAAGTTCTTGCTCTATCGCACCTACCACGGCAGCGCCATGAGCGGCACCGTGGCGGCCGCCAGCATCGCGGCCTGGGGCGACGAGGCGCACGTGGTGGAGAACCGCGCCAAGTACCGCGCCAAGTTCGCCGCCGTCACGCCGCTGCTCGAACCGGTGCTCGACGTGCGGCTGCCAGACGCCAGTTTCTACCTCTGGGCGGGCGTGCCCGAAGTGTGGGCTGGCGACGACGAAGCCTTCGCCCGCGCGCTCTACGCTCAATACAATGTCACGGTTCTGCCGGGGAGCTATCTGGCGCGCAACACGACGCACAGCGCCAACCCCGGCCGGGGCCGCATCCGCATGGCCCTGGTGGCCGAAACGGCCGAGTGCGTGGAAGCCGCCGAACGCATCGTCCGCTTCGTGCAGGACGGCCGGCGCTGACGCTCTGCTTCCAAGGCTCCCCTGGCCCCGATTTTTCACCCGAGACTCTCTCCATGACCCAGCAACTGCAACAAATCATCGACGCCGCGTGGGAAGACCGCGCCAACATCTCGTCCTCCGCCGCCTCCGCCGAAGTGCGCGACGCCGTGGAGCACGTGATCACCGAGCTCAACAACGGCAAGCTGCGCGTGGCCACCCGCGAGAGCGTCGGCAAGTGGACGGTGCACCAGTGGATCAAGAAGGCCGTGCTGCTGTCGTTCCGCCTGAAGGACAACGAGCAGATGCAGGCCGGCTCGCTCGGCTTCTACGACAAGGTGCCCACCAAGTTCTCGCACCTGTCGGCCGGCGAGCTGAAGGAATCGGGCGTGCGCATCGTGCCGCCGGCCGTGGCCCGCCGCGGCAGCTACATCGCCAAGGGCGCGATCCTGATGCCCTCCTACGTGAACATCGGCGCCTACGTGGGCGAAGGCACCATGGTCGACACCTGGGCCACCGTGGGTTCCTGCGCGCAGATCGGCGCCAACGTGCACCTGTCGGGTGGCGTGGGCATCGGCGGCGTGCTCGAGCCGCTGCAGGCCGGCCCGACCATCATCGAAGACAACTGCTTCATCGGCGCCCGCTCCGAAGTGGTCGAAGGCGTGGTGATCGAAGAAAACTCCGTGCTCGGCATGGGCGTGTACATCGGCCAGAGCACCCCCATCTTCAACCGCGACACCGGCGAGACCTCCTTCGGCCGCGTGCCCTCGGGCAGCGTGGTCATCAGCGGCAACCTGCCCAAGAAGACCAAGTCGGGCCAGGACTACAGCACCTACGCCGCGATCATCGTGAAGACGGTCGATGCGCAGACGCGCTCCAAGACCAGCCTGAACGACCTCTTGCGCGACTGATCACCCCTTTGCTTTTGTCCCGTTAGAAAACAACAGACCCGAGGAGAGAGACCGATGAACATGATGGAGCGAATTCTTCGTTTGATGGCCGAGCGCAAGGCCTCCGACATCTACCTCTCGGCTCACTCCCCGGTGATGATCCGCATCAACGGCATCTGCGTGCCGATCAATGCGCAGGTGCTGCCCGCGACGGCGCCGCTCGCGCTGCTGTCCGAGGTGGTGCCCGAAGCCCGCATCCAGGAGCTGGAGAACACGGGCGAACTGAACATGGCCGTCGCCCTGGAAGGCGCCGGCAACTACCGCATCAGCGCCATGCGCCAGCGCGGCACCTATGCGGTGGTGGTGCGGCACATCGCCTCGGTCATTCCGAGCTTTGCCGACCTGAACCTGCCCGACATCCTGAAGACGCTGATCATGGACAAGCGCGGGCTGATCCTGATGGTCGGCGCGACCGGCGCGGGCAAGACCACCACCCTGGCCTCGATGCTGGACTACCGCAACGAGAACGCCAGCGGCCACATCCTCACGGTGGAAGAGCCGATCGAGTTCACCTACACCAACAAGAAGTCGCTGGTGAACCAGCGCGACGTGGGCAGCGACACCACCTCGCTGCACATTGCCCTGAAGAACGCGCTGCGCCAGGCGCCCGACGTGATCCAGATCGGCGAAATCCGCGACCGCGAGACCATGACGGCCGCCATCGCCTACGCGCAGTCGGGGCACCTGTGCGTGGCCACGCTGCACGCCAACAACAGCTACCGCGCGCTGAACCGCATCCTGAGCTTCTTCCCGGTGGAAGTGCGCCCCACGCTGCTGGGCGACCTGGGCGGCGCGCTGCGCGCCATCGTGTCGCAGCGGCTCCTGCGCACGCCGGCCGGCGCGCGCGTGCCGGCGCTGGAAGTCATGCTGAACACCGCGCTCGTGGCCGACCTGATCGAAAAGGGCGACTTCTCCGCCGTCAAGGAGGCCATGCAGCAGTCGATGGCAGAAGGCTCGCAGACCTTCGAGGAAGACATCGCCCGCCTCATCACCGAGGAGCGCGTGACGCGCGAAGAGGGCCTGGCCCACTCCGATTCGCCCACCAACCTGCTGTGGCGCCTGCAGAACCGCGCTGCGCCGAAGCAGCAAGTCGACGACCGCAATCTCACCGATCAGGTCGACGAACCCACCTTTACCGACATCACGCTAGACGTGAAGTTCTGAACGAACCTTTCCCCCGATGTCCCGCACGCTCCAGCTCGCCGAACAACTCATCTCGCGCCCCTCGGTCACCCCTGACGACGCGGGCTGCCAACAGATCCTCGGCGAACGGCTGGCGCAACTGGGCTTCGCGCTCGAAACCATCGAGAGCGGGCCGGCCGACTTCCGCGTGACCAACCTCTGGGCGGTGCGCCGTCCGGCGAACGTCACGGGCAGCAAGACGCTGGCGTTCGCCGGCCACACCGACGTGGTGCCCACGGGCCCCGTCGAGCAATGGACCAGCCACCCGTTCACGCCCACGCACCGCGACGGCAAGCTGTACGGCCGCGGCGCCTGCGACATGAAGACCTCGGTGGCCGCGTTTGTCGTGTCCATCGAAGAATTCCTGCAGGCCACGCCCGACCCGAAGCTCACGCTGGCCCTGCTGCTCACGAGCGATGAAGAAGGCCCGGGCGTGGACGGCACCGTCATCGTCTGCAACGCGCTGGCCGCGCGCGGCGAGGTCATCGACTACTGCATCGTCGGCGAGCCGACGGCCGTGGAGCGCTGCGGCGACATGATCAAGAACGGCCGCCGCGGCACCATGAGCGGCAAGCTCACGGTCAAGGGCGTGCAGGGGCACATCGCCTACCCGCACCTGGCGAAAAACCCGGTGCATGCGGTGGCGCCCGCGCTGGCCGAACTGGTGGCCCTCAACACGGCCGGCGGCTGGGATGCGGGCAACGACTATTTCCAGCCGACCAGCTGGCAGATCAGCAATTTCCATTCGGGCACGGGTGCGAGCAACGTGATTCCGGGCCATGCGGTGATCGATTTCAACTTCCGTTTCTCGACCGAATCCACGCCCGAGTCGCTGCAGCAGCGCGTGCACGCGGTGCTCGATGCCCATGGTGTGGACTACACGCTCGCGTGGACGGTCGGCGGCCTGCCCTTCTTGACCACGCCCGGCGAACTCGTCACCGCGGTGCAGGCGGCCATTGCCGACGAGACCGGCATCGCGACCGAGCTCTCGACCAGCGGCGGCACGAGCGATGCGCGCTTCATCGCCAAGATCTGCAAGCAGGTGGTCGAGCTCGGCCCGGTCAACGCCAGCATCCACAAGATCGACGAGCACATCGACGTGGCCGAGATCGAGACGCTGAAGAACATCTACCGGCGCACGCTCGAGACGCTCGAAGCCTCGCTCGCCCGATGAGCACCGTCATCGAACTCATCGAGGCCGGCGCCAAGCGGCTGGAAGAAGCCGGCGTGGCCTTCGGGCACGGCACGGCCAATGCCTTCGACGAAGCCGCGTGGCTGGTGCTGTGGCGCCTGAAGCTGCCGCTGGACAACATCGACGCGGTGGCCGACACGAATGTTTCGCCGGCCGATGCCGGCAAGGTCGCCGCGCTGCTGGACGAGCGTATCGCCACGCGCAAGCCCGCCGCCTACCTCACGAAAGAAGCCTGGCTGCAGGGCGTGCCCTTCTACGTGGACGAGCGCGCCATCGTGCCGCGCAGTTTCATCGCGGAGCTGATCGCCGACGGCAGCATCGACTACTGGCTCGGCGTGCACACCGAGCGCGTGCTCGACCTGTGCACCGGCAACGGCAGCCTGGCCGTGCTCGCGGCGCTGACGTACCCGGACGTGACGGTGGATGCGGCCGACCTCTCGGTCGAGGCGCTCGAAGTCGCGGCAATCAATGTCACCCGGCACGAACTCGATGCGCGCGTGAAGCTGGTCGAGTCCGATGGCCTGGCCAACCTGCCCGGCCCCTACGACCTGGTGCTGTGCAACCCGCCCTACGTGAACAGCGCCAGCATGGCCGCCCTGCCCGCCGAGTACCGGGCCGAGCCTGAACTCGCGCTGGCCGGTGGCGCCGACGGTATGGACTTCATCCGCCAGCTGTTCGCCGACGCGCCCTCGCGCATGAGCGACGAGGCGGTGCTGGTGCTGGAAATCGGCAACGAGCGCGACTACTTCGAGGCGGCATTCCCGCAGCTGGAGGTGGTGTGGCTCGAAACGTCGGCGGGCGAGGACCAGGTCCTGCTCGTGACCCGCACCGCCCTGCTGGCCGGTGCCGGCGCGCGTTAGCTGCGCTAACCCAAGCCCCTTTTTTCACCGCTTTTCGCAGCCCGGCTGCGCTCCCCTTGACCGGGTAATGCCCCTCTTTTGCCCCCTCGCGCCAGGCCGCCCGGGGCCGGACGGGATAATCGCCCCTACGGTTCCTATTTCATGATTACTCTCAAAAACGTCATTCTTCGCCGCAGCGCCAAGAAACTTCTCGACGGCGCCACCGTCAACCTCAACCCCGGCGAAAAGGTCGGACTCGTGGGGCGCAACGGTGCCGGCAAGTCGTCGCTGTTCGCGCTGTTCAACGGCTCGCTGCACGAAGACGGCGGCGATTTCTACGTGCCCAAGCAGTGGCGCATGGCCCAGGTGGCGCAGGACATGCCCGAGACCGATGAATCGGCCACTGAATTCGTCGTCGGCGGCGACACCCGCTTGACCGAGTTGCGCGCCACGCTGGCCGCCATCGAGGCCGCCTACGAAGCCAACCCCGACGACGCCGACATCGGCATGGAACTGGCCCACGCCTACACCGACCTGGCCGATGCCGGCGAACACGACGCCGTGCCGCGCGCGCAGGCGTTGATCCTCGGGCTGGGCTTCAAGTCGCACGAACTCGAGGGCGCCGTCAACAGCTTCTCGGGCGGCTGGCGCATGCGCCTGCAACTGGCCCGCGCGCTGATGTGCCCGAGCGACCTGCTGCTGCTGGACGAGCCCACCAATCACCTGGACCTGGACGCGCTCGTGTGGCTCGAAGCCTGGCTGCAGAAGTACGCCGGCACCATGATCGTCATCAGCCATGACCGCGAGTTTCTGGACGCCGTGACCGACGTGACCCTGCACATCGCCAACGCTCAGCTCACGCGCTACGGCGGCAACTACAGCGCCTTCGAAACGCTGCGCGCCGAGCAGATGGCGCTGCAGCAGACGGCCTTCAGCAAGCAGCAGGACAAGATCGCCCACCTGCAGAAATTCATCGACCGCTTCAAGGCCAAGGCCAGCAAGGCCAAGCAGGCGCAAAGCCGCGTGAAGGCGCTCGAGCGCATGGAAAAGGTGGCGCCGCTGCTGGCCGAAGCCGATTTCACCTTCGAGTTCAAGGAGCCGGGAAACATTCCTAACCCAATGCTCTCGATCAGCAATGCGAGCTTCGGCTACGAGATCGAGGACGAAGCGCCCAAGACCATCCTGCGCGGCGTGAGCCGCTCGGTGCTGGCGGGCCAGCGCATCGGCATCCTGGGCGCCAACGGCCAGGGCAAGTCGACGCTGGTGAAGACCATCGCGCGCGAAATGGGCGCGCTGGCCGGCGAAGTCACCGAAGGCAAGGGACTGAACATCGGCTACTTCGCGCAGCAGGAACTGGACGTGCTGCGCCCGCAGGACAACCCGCTCGAGCACATGGTGCGCATGGCCCGCGAACTGGGCAGCGCCGCGAAGGAAAGCACCGGCGAGCAGGCGCTGCGCGGGTTCCTGGGCAGCTTCAATTTCAGCGGCGACATGGTCAAGCAGCCCGTGGGCACCATGAGCGGCGGCGAAAAGGCCCGCCTCGTGCTCGCGATGATGGTCTGGCAGCGCCCCAACCTCCTGCTGCTGGACGAGCCCACCAACCACCTGGACCTGGCCACCCGCGAGGCCCTGGCCGTGGCGCTCAACGAGTTCGAAGGCACGCTGATGCTGGTGAGCCACGACCGTGCGCTCCTGCGCTCGGTGTGCGACGAGTTCTGGCTCGTGGGCCGCGGCGTCGTCACCGATTTCGACGGCGACCTGGACGACTACCAGCGCTACCTGCTGGACGAAGCCAAGCGCCTGCGCGAAGAGGCCAAGATCGCGGTGCGCGAGGCCGAGAGCGCCGTGGTGGCCGCGGCAGCAGCTGCGGCGCCGGCCAAGTCCAAGGCCCAGAACACCCAGAACGCCCAGGACCGCCAGCAGCGCAGCGACCAGGCCAAGCCGATCAAGCGCGAAATCGCCCAGATCGACGAGCGCCTGGCTGCCGCGGGCACCGAGCGCACCGCGCTGGAAGCGCGCCTGGCGCAACCCCTTCCCTCCGCCGAGATCGCCGATGCGGGCAAGCGGCTGAAGGCCCTGAACGACGAAATCGCCAGGCTCGAAGAGCGCTGGCTGGCCCTTTCGGACCAGCTGGAGGCTCTGGTCGCCTGAGCCCCATCTGACCCACCGGTCTCACCGGTCCCACCAAGGAGACACGTCGCATGCCGTCCGCGATCGAACTGGCCCACGGTGACGAAAAACTCATCGCGGCCATCCACCGCAGCCGGCGGCTGATCGGCCGCAAGGCCCTGATGGCGGCGGCCGCCAGCGCGATCCCGCTGCCGGGCATCGACTGGGCGGCCGACGCGGCGCTGCTCTCGCGGCTGGTGCCGCAGATCAGCGCCGAATTCGGGCTCTCGGTCACCCAGGTCGAAAAGCTCGCGCCGCACCAGCGCGAGCGCATCCAGAAAGCCGCGACCACCGTGGGCGCGCTGCTGGTCGGGCGGCTCGTCACGCGCGACTTGCTCATCAAGCTGGCCAAGCATGCCGGCGTGCGCCTGACGGCCAAACAGGCCACCAAGTACGTGCCGATCGCCGGGCAGATCGTCTCCGCGGCGCTCGGCTACGCAGCCCTGCGCGCCCTCGGCGAGCAGCACATCAAGGACTGCGTGCGCGTCAGCGCCACACTCGGTCTAGAGCCTCCCGCACCGCACGTTCCCGTCGGCGCGTAGCGCCGTCGAACAGCACGCACGCGACCCAGGCGGCCCCGGTCAGGCCGAACACCGCCATGCCGATGAGCGACGGATCGCCCGTCAGCGCTCCGCAGAGCAGCGCTGCGAGGGACAGCAGCACCAGCAGCGCGCACAGCGCGCGGTCGAGCCAGAAGCCCGATGACGCAGAACGGCGCACCGCTCAGTCATGGATGCGGGGCCAATGGAAGGCGGTCGGCACCGGCGCCGGCGCTGCCGCTTGCACCTTGATCTGCTGCTCGTAGGCCGTCAGCAGCGCCACGTAGTGCCGCGACATGACGTCGCGCACTCGCCCCAGGCCGATCTTGCTGACGGTGGGTTGTGGAATTCCAGTTCTTTCCTGAATCTGCTTTTGCGTCAGGCCCATGGCCCTGAGCGCCAGCACCAACTCGCGTGGCTTCATAAAAACTCCCATTTTTATATTTTTCAGTCTAACTATAATATTCATAGCAGCTTAAATATCGTCATGGACACCATAGCCAAACGAGCGAAGGCGGCACGCCTTTACGCCAACCTCACCCAAAAAGAAGCCGAAGTCGCCTCCGGCGTGAAACAAGGGAGCATTTCGAAGATCGAGCGCGGCGCAACCTTGCGCACGATCGGCCTGCTCGCGCTGGCGCGCATCTACCGCGCCGACGTGAACTGGCTCGACAGCGGCGACGGCCCGGCCCCCTGGGACCCGATCCAGATCCGCAAGGCGCAGCACTACGCCAACGAGCCTGCGGCCATCTACCGGGTCGTGCGCGTACCGCCGGAACTGCCGTGCTTTGCGCCCGGCACGCCCGACACGGTGCCGCTGATTTCCTGGTTTCAGGCGGCCAGCTGGGAAAGCGCCGGCAAGCAAAGCGCCGATCGCTGGATTCCCTGCATCGCCCACCACGCCCCGGACAAGACCTACGCACTGCGGGTGGAAGGCGACAGCATGGCCGCGGCGAGCGGCGAGTTGAAGAGCTATCCGGAAGGCTCGATCATCTTTGTCGACACCAACCTCAAGACCCCCGACGAAGGCGAGCGCGTGGTCGCCCTGCTCACCGAGAGCAACAAGCTCACGTTCAAGGAATTCAAGGAGCAGGACGGCCCGCGCTGGCTGCTGCCGCTGAACCCGAAGCACGAGCCGATCCGCGCGCCGTTCGTCGTGCTCGGCACCGTCATCGGCAAGTGGGAAGACGAGGACTGAGTTAGGAGGAAATGAGGGCCGAGGGAGGGCCGGAAGAGGTCAGGTTGCGTACAGCTTGGCCGCGCATAGTCAGGGCTCTCCCGTGACCTGCAATCCTCTCTGATCCTCCCTCCTCCAGCAGGTCACCTTCCAGCCCGCCTCGTGCGGGCTGTTTTTTTGGGGGCTGTTGCTCACCCCCAGGCTGCGCGCACTTCGTGTCGCTACGCCTACCCCCTACCGGGGGCAACACCTGCGGCCTGGCGAAGCCAGTTCCGCGGTGTTCCTGGAATGAGAGAGGACGCCGATACCGCTCGGCCTTATTTCGGCAGCAGCACCTTGTCGACCACGTGGATCACGCCGTTCGACTGGTAGACGTTCGGGATCGTGACAGTGGCGGTGCCGCCCTTTTCATCGGTGAGCGTGATCTTGCCGCCCTTGCTCTTGGCAATGAGCGTGCCGCCGGCAACGGTCTTCAGTTCGGCGGAGCCCTTGCCGGCCTTGATCTCCTTCTTCAGCTCGGCCGCGTCGAGCTTGCCCGACACCACGTGGTAGGTCAGCACGCCGGTCAGCGCATCCTTGCTCTCGGGCTTGAGCAGCGTGTCGACGGTGCCGGCCGGCAGCTTCGCGAAGGCCGCGTTGGTCGGTGCGAACACGGTGAACGGACCCGGGCCCTTGAGCGTGTCGACGAGGCCCGCAGCCTTCACGGCCGCCACCAGCGTGGTGTGGTCCTTGGAGTTGACCGCGTTGTCGATGATGTCCTTGGTGGGCAGCATCGGCGCGCCACCGACCATGACGCTGGCCGCCATGGCCGAATAGGCGCCGGCTGAAAGTGCGACGGCGAGGGTGACGGCTGCGAGGCGATGAAGTTTGCTGTGCATGAAGGTGCTCCTGTTGTGTGACGGGGCACGCCGCGAAATGCGCGACGGCTGCCTTCAATACGGCGCCTTGCGCACAGCAGATTCGTTCATCGACGAAAAAAGAAAACGGCGCCCGATCGCGCCGAAGCAAAGCTCAGAACCGGAACGAGCCCAACGTCCGCCAGTGCGCACGCAGTTCGGAGCGCGGCGTCTTCTTCGCATACGCCAGCGCCAGGATCAGGCCGACGCCCGTCGCGGCCGCGCCGCCCAGCACCACGGGGTTCAAGAGGAAACGCCCGATGCGCGATCGCGCCCGTTCATTGCCCTGCCCCTCACCGGACGCCGCGCGCTCCAGCGGCGTGACCGCACGCAGGGCGCTCGGGTTTTCTTCTCCTTCGAGAATGCCCTGGGAAATTTCCAGCGGCGTCAGTTCTTCTGCAATCGGGCCCGAAAGCCGGGTGTCATTGGCGCGCATGGGAAAGCCTTTCCTCGTAGGTTGATCTTGCGGTCAAGCCTCGCCCGCGAACCCGCCGGCCCTGCTCAGCGGGCGGCGGACATTCGCGTAGGCCGAAGGCGCGCGCGATGCGAGATCAGAAGGCCGGAATCACCGCGCCCTTGTACTTGTCCTGGATGAACTTGCGCACCTGCGCCGTGTGCAGCGCCGCCACCAGCTTGGCGACGGCTGGCGATGCCGCGTTGTCCTTGCGCGAGGCGATGAAGTTGGCATACGGCGAGTTGCGGCCGTCCTCGATGAAGAGCGCATCCCTGCTCGGGTCGAGCTTGGCTTCGAGCGCGTAGTTGGTGTTGATGAGCGCCAGGTCCACATCGGGCAGCGCGCGCGGCAGCTGCGCCGATTCGAGCTCGCGGATCACCAGCTTCTTCGGGTTGGCGACGATGTCGCGCGCCGTCGACTTGATGTTGCTCGGGTCCTTGAGCGTGATGAGCCCCTCGCGCGCGAGAAGCGCCAGCGCGCGGCCCGAGTTCGACGGATCGCTCGGGATCGCGACGACGGCGCCCTCGCGCAACTCGGAAGCCTTCCTGATCTTCTGCGAGTACGCGCCGAAGGGCTCGATGTGCACGTCGCTGCCCGGCACTTCCACGATGTCGGTCTTGCGGTCCTTGTTGAAGGACTCCAAGTACGGACGGTTCTGGAAGAAGTTCGCGTCCAGCTGCTTGTCGCTCACGGCCAGGTTCGGCTGCACATAGTCGTTGAACACCTTGACCTGCAGGTCCACGCCCTGCGCCTTCAACTGCGGCCGGATGAATTCGAGGATCTCGGCGTGCGGCACCGGAGAGGCGGCCACGCGCAGCACCTCTTGCGCCTGCGCGGTGGCGCCAAGCGCGGCGATCGAAAGCGTCATCACGGACAGTGCGCGTCGGATGGAAAGCAACATGGTTCTGGGTTCCCTCAAGAGATGGATCGATAGGTTCTGTTCGCTCGCCTTCTCCATCGCGATGACGAAGATGAAGAAGAAGGCATGGGCGCCGCAGGTTAGTCGCGCAGCCTTCGACGCCAAACAACGGATGGGCGCTTCGATATCTGTTTTCCGCATGCGGCCCTTGCCCGATGGCCTATATGCACGCAGCGGCTAAGCAATCCCAAAAGCCTTCTTTGGCGAGCGCGCATGCCACGCGTAGCCTGCGCCGTTCCCTTTCCTTTCCGCTCCTTTCCCCACCGAGGAATTCGCAGATGAACGATCGTTTGAACCGCGTGCACGCATCGCGCTCCGCCGCCGTGAAGGCCGGCCTCGACCATCCCGTGATCGACACGGATGTCCACGTCAACGACTACGCCCCCGTGCTCGAGGATTACGTGGCGCAGTACGGCGGCAACAAGCTCGTCGATGCGCTGCGCAAGGCCCTGGGCGGGCGCTTCGTCACGCGCAGCAATGCCGGCAAGGACTGGTACCAGCAGACCCCCGAGGAGCGCCAGTTCCATCGCACGCTGCGCGCGCCCTGGTGGGCCCGCGTGACGCGCAACACCTACGACCTGGCCACCTACACGCTGCCCGCGTTGCTGCACGAACGCCTGGGCGAACAGGGCTCGGACTACTCGATCCTGTTCCCCAACGACGTGCTCTCTCCAGCCGCGGCCGGCAGCGAATACCGCCAGCCGCTGCACCGCGCGATCAACCACTTCCACGCCGACCAGTACCGCCCCTACGCCGACCGCTTGACGCCCGTGGCGGGCATCCCGCTGCACACGCCCAAGGAAGGCATCGAGGAGCTGGAGTTCGCGGTCAAGACGCTCGGCCTGAAGGTCATCAACATCGCCGGCGGCGTGCGCCGGCCGATCCGCGCCATCGCCGAGAAGTACCCCGCCGCCGAGCACCCGGAGATCGCTAAGCAGGCGGGCTACATCGACTTCTACGGCATCGACAGCGAGCACGACTACGACCCGTTCTGGGCCAAGGTGGTCGAGCTGGGCGTGCCCGTGACCACGCACTACGGCAGCCAGGGCTGGACCGGCCGGCAGTCGATCAGCAACTACATGAACAACCATGTGGGCCACTTCGCCGACGGCTCGCAGGCCTTTGCCAAGGCGCTGTTCTTCGGCGGCGTGACGCGGCGCTTTCCGGGCCTGCGCGTGGCCCTGCTCGAAGGCGGCGCGGACTGGGGTTCGCACGTCTACACGCACCTGGTGGACCGCTGGGAAAAGCGCAACAAGAATGCGGTGCGCAACTACGACCCGGCCGAAGCCGACATCGAACTGCTCGCCTCGCTGTTCGAGCGCTACGGCGGCGACCTGCTCAAGGGCCGCACCATCGACAAATCGACGCTGCTGCGCGACAGCCTGGGCATCTCGGCGCTCCCGCACAGCCGCGAGCCCAACGACTCGGAGATCGACGACTTCGCGCTCGCCGGCATCGAGAAGGTCGAGGACATCCGCGACCGCTGGGTCAACAACTTCTACTTCGGCTCCGAGGCCGACGACCGCACCGTGGCGGCTGCCTTCAACACCAAGGTGAACCCGCTGGGCACGAAGATCAACGCGATCTGGTCGTCCGACGTGGGTCACTGGGACGTGCCCGAATTCACCGAGCCGCTGGCCGAAACCTGGGACCTCGTGGAACAGGGCGTGATCTCCGCCGCGGATTTCAAGGCCTTCGTGTTCGAGAACCCGCACCGCTTCTACACCGAGGCCAATCCGCGCTTTTTCGAAGGCACCGAAGTCGGCCGCAAGCTGGGCCTGAAAGGCGCGAAGTGAAAGCAATCGTGCTCACGCTCCTTCGCCGCTGGACCGCACCGCTCGGCGCTCTCGCGCTGATGGCCGCTGCCACGCTGCCTGTGCAAGTGGCCCACGCAGCGCCCGACACCATCCGCATCGGCGTCGCCACCGCGGGCGGCGGAGATCCCGTCACCTGGGGCGGCTCGCCCGGCGGCGTGGCGCGCGTCAACAACTGGCTGGAGGACGAGTTCAAGGCCTCGGGCGTCAAGGTCGAGTGGCTGTTCTTCAAGGGCGCGGGCCCGGCGGTGAACGAGGCGCTCTCGAACAAGCAGATCGACTTCGCCTACCAGGGCGACCTGCCCGCGATCGTCGGTCGCTCCAACGGCCTGAAGACCAAGCTGCTGGTGGTGAGCGGCGCGCGCAACAACCTTTACCTGGTGACGCCGCCCAAGTCGGATATCCGATCGATCAAAGACCTGAAGGACCGCAACGTCTCGATCTTCCGCGGCACCAACGGCCACATCGTCGCGATCAACGTGCTGGCCGCCAACGGCCTGGCCGAGCGCGACATCAAGGGCGTGAACCTGGACACCGGCAGCGCGCAGGCGGCGCTGGTGTCCAACGGGGTGGACGCGGCCTTCGGCGGCTACGAGTGGTTCAAGGTACGCGACCAGGGGTTGGCCAAGGTGGTGTATTCGACCCGCGGGCAAGACCCGTCTTACACGCGGCAGGCGGCGCTGCTGGTGCGCAGCGACTTCGAGCAGGCCAACCCGGCCGAAGTGCAGCGCGTGGTCGACGTGTTCGTGCGCGCGGCGCACTGGTCGTCGGACGAGAAGAACCGCGAAGAGCTCTTTCGCATCTGGGCGCGCAGCGGCACGCCGGTCGCCTCGTGGGTGGCGGAGTTCGACCAGCAGCAGCTCGCGCTGCGCAACTCGCCGCTGGCGGACGACTTCATCGTCGGGCGCTACAAGGCCGTGGTGGCCGATGCGCTCAAGCTCAAGCTGATCCGCCGCGAAGTGACGGTGGACGACTGGTTCGACACGCGCTACCTGAAGAACGCGCTGAAGAAGCAAGGGCTGGAGAACCACTGGGCGGCCTACGACGCCAAGGGCAATCCCAAGGGCGGCCCGGTCGCATCGGTCGCGGCCCGATGAGCGCCGAAGCGGAGTTGACGGCCGTCCTGCAGCCGCGCGACGACGCGCCTGCGTCCGCCAGGGCGCGCACGTTCGCGTCGTCACTGGCGCAGTTGCCCTGGCGCCGCATCGGCGACGCGGCCCTCCCTTGGCTCCTGCCCATCGCGCTGCTGGCGCTCTGGTTCACCGGTGCCGAGCAGGGCTGGATCTCGCCGCAGGTGCTGCCGCCGCCGCAGTTCGTGTGGGAAACCCTGCGCGACCTCGCCACGAGCGGCGATCTCTGGCTGCATGTGAGCACCAGTTTCACGCGCGTGGGCGTGGGCTTCGCGGCGGGCACGCTGCTGGGCGTGGTGCTGGGCTCGGCCATGGGCCTGTCGCGCAGCGTCGAGGCCTACCTGCTGCCCAGCTTCAATGCGCTGGTGCAGATCCCGGTGCTGGCCTGGCTGCCTTTCGTGCTCCTGATCGTGGGCATCGGCGAGCCGCTGAAGTACATCCTCATCGCCAAGGCGGCGCTGGTGCCCGTGGCGCTGAACACGCTGCAGGGCTTTCGCCAGACGCCCGCCGCGCTGCGTGAGGTGGGCGTCGTCTACGGCTACAGCCGGCGCCAGCAGGTGCTGGAGATCGTGCTGCCGCACGCCGTGCCCACGCTCTTCACCGGCGTGCGACTGGGCTTCACCAAGGCCTGGCTCTCGCTGGTGGTGGTGGAACTCGTGGCGTCGAGCGAAGGGCTGGGCTACCTCATCGTCTACGGCCGCCAGCTGTTCCAGCTCGACCTGGTGATGGCCGCGGTGATCGTGGTGGGCACCATCGGCTATGCGATCGACCGGCTGCTCGACCGGCTCGAAGGCGCGGTGCACCGTCGCCGCCCCGGCGGAGGCGCTCCGTGAGCGCTACACCTACCGCGACCCGCACCGCTGCCCGCGATGCGGCCGAGCTGGCCGCCGTGCAGCCGCTGCGGCCCCAGCAGCGCAGCCGCTGGCGCGGCTTCGTGCTGCCGGTGGTGGCCGTCGTGCTGTGGTGGCTGCTGTCGTCGCTTGATGTCGTCAACTCGGCGCTGCTGGTCTCGCCGGCCAAGGTGTTCGACACCGCGGTCGACCAGGTCGCGAGCGGCCGCCTCTGGCGCGCGCTGAGCGCCAGCCTTGCGCGCGAGGCCACGGGCTTTTTGATCGGCACGGCCTCGGGCCTCGTGCTCGGCGCGCTGCTGGGCCTGTCGCCCCTTTTCAACCGCATCGCCGGCCCGAGCTTCAACACCTTCAAGCAGATCTCGCTGTTCGCGTGGATTCCGCTGATCTCGGTGTGGTTCGGCCTCGGCGACGTGGCCAAGGTGGTGTTCCTGTCGCTGGCCGCGCTGGTGCCGGTGGTGGTCAACACCTGCGACGGCATCCGCACCGCGCCGGCGGGCCTGCTCGAAGTGGCGCGCGTCTACGGCTACACGCGCTGGCAGGCTGTCACGCAGGTGGTGCTGCCGTCGGCGCTGCCCTCGATCTTCACGGGCGTGTACCTCGCGCTCATCTATTCCTGGCTCGCGACCATCGGCGCCGAATACCTGCTGGTGGCCGGCCGGGGCATCGGCAACACGCTGATCGAGGGCAGCGAGCATTTCCAGATGGACCTGGTGATCTTCGGCATGTTCGTGATCGGCCTGGTCGGCTGGCTCATGAACGCCTCGGCCCGCGCACTGGAGCGCCGCTTGTCGCGCTGGACCGGGCGTGCCTGAACCCACTTGTGCCTGGCAAAGAGACTCCAACCCGTTCACGCTGAGCTTGTCGAAGCGCCGCGCAAGGCTTCGACAAGCTCAGCCCGAACGGTTGTGCGCCCTCTGCGCGGCAAAACCCCACCCGTATGAAATCGCCTAACCCATCGAACCCATGAGCAACGCCACCGTCACCGCCTCGAACGAACTCGACATCCGCGCCCTCGGCAAGCGCTACGCGAACACGCAGTCCGACGGCGGCGAGCTGCAGGTGCTCGAAGGCATCGACCTGCATGTGCCCGCCGGCCGCTTCGTGAGCATCGTGGGCGCGAGCGGCTGCGGCAAGTCGACGCTGCTGCGCCTGGTGCTCGGGCTCGACGACCAGTACGAAGGCCAGATCCTCCTGGGCGGCCAGCCCATCTCGGGCACGGGGCGCGAGCGCGGCATCGTGTTCCAGGACCACCGGCTCTTTCTGTGGCTCACCGTGGCGCAGAACATCGCCGTGGGCCTGCGCAACGCACCCTGCAGCGCCAAGGAAAAGGCCGAGCTGGTGGCCGAGCATGTGGCGCTGGCGGGCCTGGGCGGCTTCGAGCGCTCGTGGCCGCACGAGATTTCCGGCGGTATGGCCCAGCGCGTGGCCATTGCGCGCGGGCTGGTCAACCGCCCGCGGGTGCTGCTGCTGGACGAGCCCTTCGGCGCGCTCGATGCGCTCACGCGCTCGCGGCTGCAGAACGAGCTGCAGCGCATCTGGCAAAAGGAACAGATCACGATGCTGCTGGTGACGCACGACGTGGAAGAGGCCGTGTTCCTCGGCGACCGCGTGGTGGTGATGCAGCCCTCGCCGGGGCGCATCCGGCGCATCGTCGATGTCGACCTGCCGCATCCGCGCAACCGGAGCGATCCGGCGTTCATCCGGTTGCGGGACGATGTGCTCGGCGATTTCCTGGACACCGAGCCGCAGTCGCGGGTGCCGCTGCCACCGCGCGGCGGGCTTCCCGTCGGGGGCGTGCCGCAGCGGCTGCAACTGGCCTGGTAGAAAAACGCAAGCGCCCGCGCTCAGGCGGCCGCGCGCTCCTGCGGCTCGCCCAGCGACAGCATCAACCGGTTGGCCCAGTTGAAGAAGGCCGCGCCGTGGGTCGGTGCGGGTGCGCGCGCCCAGGATGCCGGGGTTGCGCGGCATCCGGATGAGACGAAGGTCGTCGCAGCGCCTCCGAGTCTTGCGCGCGAGGCGGGCTGCAGGGAAACCCGGTTTTTCGTGCTTGGGTATGCGGTTTGCACGTACCGCGCGCGAGCGGCGCGCTCATGCCGCTCTGCACGAGGCATCGAAGCGACTTCGCGGACGTCTATATTCGGTGCACCGTTTTTTCCCCTGCAAACCAAGATGCCGTTGAATGCACTCGAACTGAAGCAGCTCGCCGAAGCCGGCGAACAATCGGCACAACCCGTTTGCGCTTGCTGGCTGCACCGGACACAGGCGTGGGAGAGCTTCACCGAAGACCGCTGGCCTGCCGGGCTGATGCAGCGCGTGGGCACGCTGCGCGCCGAAGACATCGACGAGCCGACCTTCGAGGAATTCCATCCGCACGGCACGCGCTACGACGCGGCGGATGCGCCGATCTCGGTGGCGCACTTTCCGTTCAACCGCTGCGACGTGTTCCGGTGCAGGACCTGCGCGCGGCTGGTGCTGCGCTACACCGAGTTCGGCGGCTACTACGTCGATCACCGCGCGCGGCAGGTCGATGCGGCGCTGGTGATCGTCTAGGCCCCAGTAACCCCTTCCAGCAGAGCCGCGCCGCGGCCGGCACGGGGCGCATCTGCGTCGTGTGCGCGCTGAGATGGCGACGGCTCGCACAGATCGCCAGGATGTCGAAGAGCGGCATGCGATAGCCCGACATGACCGCCACCAATCGGCCGGCCAGCACATCCTCACCGCTCGCCCCGCCCAAGAACGGCGGTGGTGGCAATGGGTCACGCGTTGATGAGTTCAAGCGCGGCGCGGCCGCGGGTCCTTCTCGTAGATCCAGCGATCGAGCTCGGCCATGCCCTCTGCAGTGATGCAAAGGACGGTCGCAGAGCGCGACAGCGCATACGACTTCGTCCATTCGAGGGCGTGGATCTCGGCTTCGATCAGCCCCGTCGCCTTGAGCACCGAGACGAGCTTGATCTCCTCGCGCGTTTCGACGCGCAGGGGCAGTTGCATGTGTTGGAGCCTCATGAGGAAGTAAAGCGGCATGGTGATCCCTGTGCTGTCGACCGTCCGCAGACGAACGCTGCAGACATGCAAGCTCGACGCCAAGAAGCCCCGCGCAGTTGCATCAACGGCGCGGAAAGAGCGTCGGTGCGTGAACCAGGTCACGGAAATCTCGAAGGGACCGCGTCCCAGGCTTGGCCGACTGCAGGGCTGCGGGCTGCCGTCCGACGCGTCCCATCCCACCCAAAACATTAACTTAAGTACTCCTAACGCAAAGCCGCGCCCGGTGCGGAGAGTGGGTAGTTCGTTGCGCGGGGTGCAGCCCGACATCCCACCGCGCCCCAGCCAAGATTCAGAATTCTCATGACGCTCAAGAAACCAGACAACCTCGCGCGACTGCGCCACAAATTTTCTGTACCGGCCCGCAGAGGTGGTGCGGTCGAGGTGCTAGGACGCTGCGGAATCATCACAGGCGTGGTCGGCGACTGCGTGCGGGTCAGGCTGATCGGCACGAAAAGAGGCATCCCGTTCCATCCGCACGAAATCGTCTATCTCGCTCCATCCTGAGAAGACGTTGCCCCGGCTGCTGATCGCGCCCGAGCATGCCTTTCAGATCAACCCGCGGGTCACGGCCATGCAGTTTCCGTGCGGCGAGAATGCCGCAATGGATCGCTTTGCTTCGTTCGACACGTTCGTCACGGTCTATGAGACGGGATCGTTTTCAGCCGCCGCGCGCAAGCTCGCGGTGGGGCAGCCCGCCGTGTCCAAATCGGTCGCGCTCCTCGAATCGCACTTGGGTACGCGCCTGCTGACACGATCGTCCCGCAAGCTGGTACCGACAGAAGCGGGGCATCGCTTCTACATGCACGCCCGCCAGGCCATCGAGGCGGCGGCGGCGGCGGCTGCAGAGCTTGCGGCGCGCGGTTCTGCAGCGAACCTGCGCGGCCAGGTGAGCGTGAGTGCCGCGACCACTTTCGCGCGCCTGCACATCATCCCGCGCCTGCCGCTGTTTCTCGCCCAGCATCCTGAGCTTTCGGTCGACATCCAGCTGGATGATGGCAACGTCGATTTGTTTGCAGAGGGGGTCGAAGTCGCATTGCGTATGGGTGACCTCGCGGATTCAGGGCTGACCGCGCAACGCATCGCGCGCGGTCGGCGTGCGGTCGTCGGGACACCGGCTTACTTCGAAGCACGGGGCGAACCACGCGCCCCCCAGGAGCTCATGACGCATGAAGCCATTGTCTACAGTCGGGGCGGCGGCGGTGCGAATTGGTCATTCCAGCGCGACGGCATCGACGTCTCCGTCGCTGTGCACGGGCGTGTGACCGTATCGGTCTCCGAAGGCGTGCGCGCCGCCGTTCTGGCCGGCGTCGGGCTGGCAATCGCCTCGGAATGGATGTTCTCGCCAGAACTCGCCTCAGGTGAAGTAAGGCGAGTTCTCACCGACTGGTCTCTCCCTTCTATCGACTTGTGGGCCGTGTATCCGGCAGGCCGGATGGCTACCGCCAGGGCGAGAGCGTTTGTCGAATTCGTACGCGAGTCGCTTGATGTCGATGACGGCCAAGTTAACGCCGCGCCAGCCCCTCAGGATGCAGTAGCCGCGGTGTTGCGGCCATCTTGAACATTCCGATCAGGCATAGACGCTATGCCCGCTGCATGACTTATCAGGCCGGCCACGCGGCCGCATCCTTGGTGCTTACCGCTGCCATTGGGGCAGCGAAACAAAGGTGAAAGTCATGTCGAATCTTGAAGGAAAAGTTGCCGTCATCACGGGTGGGTCGAGCGGTATCGGATTGGCGACCGCAAAGCGCTTCGTGCGTGAAGGCGCCTATGTATTCATCACAGGTCGGCGCCAGGCCGAACTAGACGCTGCGAAGAATGAAATCGGCCGCAACGTGACCGCCGTACAAGGCGACGTTGCCAACCTTGCGGATCTCGATCGCCTCTACGCCGCCGTCAAGGCCGAAAAAGGCGTGCTCGACATCGTGGTCGCGAACGCGGGCTTCATAGAGCACGCCGGTATCGGCGAACTGACCGAAGCTCATTTCGACAAGACCATCGACATCGACCTGAAAGGGGTTGTCTTCACGGTTCAAAAGGCATTGCCGCTGATGGCGCGCGGTGGTTCGATCGTTGTCCTGTCTTCGGTCATCAACTCGAAGGGAGTGGCCGCGCATGGCGCCTATGCCGCAGCGAAGGCCGGCGTGCGCGCGCTGGTTCGCGTCTGGACGCAGGAGCTCAAGGGCAAAGGTATCCGCGTCAACGCATTGAGCCCGGGGGCGACCGAGACGCCGATCATCCGCGGCCAGTTCGACAGCGACGAGGCTTCGGAGGCCGCAAAGAAGGCATTCAGCGCCGTCACGCCGCTGGGTCGTCTCGGCCGGGCGGAAGAGATCGCATCGGCAGCCTTCTTCCTCGCCTCGGACGAGTCGAGCTATGTGGCCGGGATTGATCTGCCTGTCGATGGCGGTCTGGCGCAGGTCTGAGACGCATGCGCCGCGTTTGTCCACGCTGCGCGCAGCGTGCATGGTCCATCGTCACCGGTCAGACCAACGGTGGCCGGGCGCGGATCGTCCGCTCGTGGCGCAGCAATTGCACCGCCGCGGCGCCCCGCTGTGATCCGCGGCGAAAGATGTCGCCAAAGTGGGGGGCGCGATCGCCGGTAGTTGAATTTCGCGAGTTCCTCGCGCCCCTTCCGGGTTACGGCCAGCACCTGCGCGGCAGCGGCAGAGTCCGAGAAGGACAGCGAATTTGAGGACGCGGGAACAAGCGCGATGACGCGCCCGGCGGCCCGAAGTACCCTGATCGCGTCGATGTCCTCGGCGCGAAGTGACGGAAACGCTCAAGGCCGAAGTGATGGCTCAAAAATCTCAGTAAGTCGGACCCCTGCAGTAGTCAAGCGAATGGACTACAGATTCGGAGGTGCCGCGTTCTTATAAAAGGAAAAGGTGGTTACTTAAGTCGGCAGGGTATTTGCCCTGTGTTGAGAAATATTGATCGACGCTAACGGCGTATGTGAACGATGTCTCTCACTACGGTCCTCGTCGAGGACAGCAAAACCATCCGGGACAACCTGATCCCCGCGCTCGAGTTCTTCTTGGAAGCAGAGGTGGTCGCGGTTGGAGAGACCGCTGACCAAGCGTTGGAAATACTCTCGGGCAACGAGTGGAAGCTCGCGGTTGTGGACCTCTTTCTCAAGGAAGGGTCCGGCCTCACGGTTCTGCGTGCGGTCCAGAAGCGGTCGTCTGAAAAACACGTGGTCGTCCTGACGAACTACCCGACCTCCGACATGCGGGCGCGGTGCCTGGCACTCGGTGCCGACGCGGTCTTCGACAAGTCGACGGAACTGGAGCTATTTTTTGAGCATTGCCAGCGCTATCGCTGACGCGCGACCACCGGTCGTTCGCCTTCTGGGAGCTGGATATTGATCGAGAGCAAGCTGCGCCTGTTGGCCTACATTCTTTTCGCGCAATCTGCTGCATGCTCATGGGCTTCCCCCGCAGTGCGAGCCCAGCCGAGCCACCTCAGAACCGCCGCGCCAGCGGCCCACTGAGGTATCCATCCCAACTACTCGCGAAGGACCTCCGCAAGTGAGCGTGCAAAGGCGAAACAACATCCGAGCGGCCGGCAGCGGTCTCGCGACCCTCTTCTTCGCCCATGGTTTCGGGTGTGACCAGAACATGTGGCGCCTGCTTGAGCCCGAGTATCGGAAGGGCTACAAGACGGTGCTCTTCGATCTTGTAGGCAGCGGAGGATCGGACCTTGCCTCTTTCGATCCCGACAAGTATTCATCGCTGGACGGGCATGCCAGTGACGTCGCCGAGATCGTGAAGGCCTACGGGGAAGGGCCCGCCGTGTTCGTTGGGCACTCGGTCAGCGCGATGATCGGCGTCCTCGCAGACCTGGCAAACCCCGGGCTCTTAGCCGCGCACGCGATGGTGGGCCCTTCGCCGCGCTATATCAACGATGGCGACTACGTCGGCGGGTTCGAACAAGCGGACATCGACTCTTTGCTGCACACCCTGGAAAGCAACTATCTGGGCTGGTCGAGCACGATGGCACCCGCCATCATGGGCGCGCCAGATCAGCCCGAACTCGGCGTCGAGCTGACAAACAGCTTCTGTCGCACCGACCCGGAGATCGCGAAGCATTTCGCGCGCGTGACCTTCCTGTCGGACCACCGCGCCGCAGTGGCAAAGTTGCAGACACCGTCACTTATTCTTCAATGCGACGATGACCTGATCGCGCCGATTGCAGTCGGCGAATACATGCACAAGGTCATGCCCAACAGCATGCTCAAGATCATCGAAAACGTTGGGCACTGTCCGCATCTCAGCCGCCCGGGCCCCAGCAGCGAGGCGATCGATGCTTTTCTTTCGCAGCGCGGCCTGTAGACCGTTTACGTGGCCACGCTCGACTCCGACTGCGAAGAACTCCTCGACGGCGCACCCTGCGGGCTGATGGAGACAGACGCAAAAGGACTTTTTCTCCGAGTGAACAAGCCTTTCTGCACATGGCTCGGGTACGAGAAGGCGGACCTGATTGGCAAGAAGCGCCTCCAGGAGCTGCTGACGATGGGCGCACGAATCTTTCATCAAACGCACTGGGCGCCGCTTCTGGAGATGCAAGGCTCGATCTCCGAATTGAAGCTTGACGTCAGGCATCGGGACGGACACTCGGTGCCGATGGTCCTGAACGTTGTCCGCCACGGTCATGGCCCTGAGCACATCCAGAAGGTCGCTGCATTTGTCGCTCATGACCGGGACAAATACGAGCAAGAACTGCTGTCGGCTCGGAAAAGGTTGGAGGCGCACGTCGCAGAAGTGGAGCGGCTTCAGGCTGCAACGAAGGACAGAGCGCTTTTTGCCGAGCAGATGATCGGCATCGTGAGCCATGACCTGCGCAACCCCTTGTCCGCAGTTCATACGGGAATTCAGGTCCTGTCCCGAACTGCACCGACGGACAACCAGACACGTGTGCTATCGCGAATGGCGCAATCCGTTGATCGGGCAAATCGGCTGGTTTCCGACCTCCTGGATTTCACGGTCGCTCGCGTGGGAAAAGGCATCGCGATCAACGTCCGCCGGGTCGACCTTCACGAGGTCGTGGCACAGAGCGTGGCGGAACTCTCACTGGCGTTTCCACAACGAAGGTTGCGCCATCAGTCCCTGGGCGACGGCGAGTGCAGCGTCGACCCCGATCGACTGGCGCAACTCGTCGGCAATCTTGTTGCGAACGCAGTAGCCTACGGTGATGCAAGCCGGGAAGTCATCGTCAAGACCTCGGTGCTCGCGCCACACATCGAGATTTCTGTGCATAACTGGGGCCCCAGCATTCCTCGCGACGCAATCTCCTCCTTGTTCCAACCGATGGTGCGCGGCACGGTGGCCGGTTCCGGGCGGAGCGTCGGGCTCGGCCTCTTCATCATCATGGAAATTGCCAGAGCCCATGGTGGCACGGTGAATGTTGACTCGAGCGATGACGCAGGCACGACCTTTTCGGTGGTCATTCCTCTGCAGTTGTAGATCGGCAAATCCTCGACATGAGCGCTAGCTGTCAGCGACCGTGCTGACCTCTCGATCTACTCCCAGCTCAATGATGGCTTCAGCCGCGCGACGCCTGTCTGGTCGGCTCCCGATTCAATTCGCCCTGACCCTGCCCTGACGCTCGGCTTTCGCGCGCACCAGCGTCTTCGTCACGCCTTGGGTGCGATACGGCCCCTGCGTGACACGCGCATAGCCCGGGTGGCCGCGTACATATCCACAAGCTTTAGGCCTACACGGGGCTGCGCCTGGCAACGCGGCGGGAGGGCGACGGGCTTCGCTAAATTCCACGTTGCCATTCATCAATTTTCAATGGACAGCTTCCATGACGCTTTCATCCAAACAAGCTGTGCCACCCAATCTCGAACCTACGGGGGTTCCGGGCCTGGACGATGTGACCGCAGGCGGACTGCCTGCCGGTCACCTGTATCTGGTTGAAGGCACCCCGGGGGCCGGCAAGACGACGCTGGGACTGCAGTTCCTTCTTCAAGGCCGCGCGCTTGGGCAGAAAGGCCTGTACATCACGCTCTCCGAAAGCTCGCAGGAATTGGCCGAAGGCGCGCTCTCCCATGGCTGGAATCTGGAAGGCCTCGATGTCTTCGACCTGATCAGCGACGATGGGTTGAGCGTCGAGGCCGAGCAGAGCATCTTCAATCCCTCCGAGTTTGAACTGGGCGAGACGATCCGCCGCGTCATGCAGGAGGTGGAGCGCCTGCGGCCGCAGCGCGTCGTTTTCGACAGCTTGTCCGAACTGCGACTTCTGGCCCAGGATCCGATGCGATACCGGCGCCAGATCCTGGCGCTCAAGCGCTTCTTCCTGGGCCAAGGGTGCACGGTGCTGCTGCTCGACGACAAGGCGCGCACCGCCGAGGGCATGCACCTTCACAGCATCGCGCATGGCGTATTGCAGCTTGAGCAGAAAACCGGCACTTACGGCTCCGACAAGCGCCGCCTGCGCATCTTGAAAATGCGCGGCGTCAAGTTTCGGGAAGGCGAGCACGATGTCAGTCTGGACCGAGGCGGCCTGCGCGTATTCACGCGGCTGGTGGCCATCGAGCATGGACGAGCCTTTGCGAGCGAGCCGCTCAGCTCGGGCAACCAGGACCTGGACCGTTTGCTCGGCGGTGGTCTGACCCCGGGCACCAACCTCCTGTTTGCGGGCCCGGCCGGCGTCGGCAAGACGACGACAGCCGTGTGCTGCGCGCGGGCCGACGTGCAGCGCGGCGGCAAGGCGGCCATCTTCCTCTTCGACGAGGGCGTCAAGACGCTGATGACGCGATCGCGCGCCCTGGCGCTGGGCATCGACGAGTACATCGCGTCAGGACGGCTGGCCGTGCATACCATCGACCCGGCCGAGATCTCGGCGGGCCAGTTCTCGCACCGCGTGAGGGACGCCGTCGAGCGTGAGGGTGTGACGACGGTTGTGATCGATACGCTCAATGCATACCTGATCGCGATGCCCGGCAGCAATTTCCTGATGCTTCAGATGCACGAACTGCTGACCTACCTCAATCTGCAGGGTGTCAGCACCATCCTCGTGCTGTCGCAACATGGTATTTCGGGCGAGGTGCCCAACGATGTGGACCTGAGCTACCTGAGCGATTCGATGCTCCAGTTCCGGTACTTCGAGGCACGCGGGCAACTTCTGAAGGCCGTGTCCGTGGTCAAGAGCCGCTCGAGCGCGCATGCGACGACGATCCATCAGTTTCGGCTCGGCCCGACGGGGCTGGAGATCGGCGATGCGCTCACCGACTTTGAAGGCGTGATGGCGGGACTGCCGCGCTATCGAGGCCGCACTGCGTTGCTTGGCGACGCCGAGCGGGCCTGACAAGGTGGAGAACCGAATCCTCATCTTCGCGCCCTTCGGGCGCGATGCGCGGCTGATCCTCGACGCCCTCGCCACGCGCAGCGTCGACGCGTTCGTGTGCCAGGACGTGCATGCGCTCGTGCGCGAGATCGGCAAGGAGTCCGCCGCGACCATCCTGACCGAGGAATCTCTCGACGAGGAGACCGTGGCTGCGCTGCGCGAAGTTCTGGCCAACCAGCCGCCCTGGTCGGACTATCCCTTTGTCGTGCTCGCAGCACGGCAAACGGTTCGCCGTTCGGAGCGCGCGCGATCTGCACTGCAAGACCTCAGCAACCTGGTGCTGCTCGAGCGCCCGGTGAATGCCGACACGCTGATCAGCGCCGCGCAGTCCGCGCTTCGGGCGCGTCGACGCCAGTACCTCACCCGCAAGCATCTGGCCGAGCTGGAGACAGCCAAGGCCAGCGTCGAGCAACTCAACAGCGCGCTGGAATCGCGCATCGCCGAGCGCACGGCTGACCTGGCCAGCGCCAACGACCGGTTGATGCGCGAGATGCTTGAGCGCGAGCGCATCGAAAACTCCCTGGTCCAGAATCAGAAGATGGAGGCGCTTGGCCGGCTGACCGGTGGCATCGCCCATGACTTCAACAACCTGCTGCACGTGGTGAATCTGAACCTGCAGCTGATCGAGCGATTGCAGGTCGGCGAGCATCGGGTTCGTGACTACGCAATGCGGGCCAAGCAGGCCGTGGATCGCGGCTCGCGCTTGACGGGGCAACTGCTCTCCTTTGCCCGCACGCAGAGCCTGGTCCCGAAGCTGCACGACATGAATGCGTTGATCCGCAACATGGCGGAGCTGGTTTCCATCTCGGTCGGATCGCATGTGAAGCTGACGCTGTCGCTGAGCGCGCAGCCGGCCTTCGTGATCGTCGACGCGGCGCAGATGGAAATGGCCATCCTCAACCTTGCGGTCAACGCACGCGACGCCATGCCTCAGGGCGGCACTCTCGAGATCCACACCGAGGTATCGCCACCCCGCGCGAACGGCTCCCCGGTCGAGCCCGGCTATCCCCTAGGCTCCGCCCACGTGGTGGTGCGCGACAGCGGTACCGGCATCCCGGAGAACTTGCTGGACAAGATATTCGATCCTTTTTTCACGACCAAGCAGCATGCAGGCACAGGCCTGGGGCTCAGCCAGGTCTACGGTTTCGCGCGGCAGTCGGGAGGCAGCGCGATTGTGGAAAGCGAGATCGGCGTGGGAACCTCGATCAAGCTGCGCTTTCCACTGGCGCCCGAGCCCGTCGAGGCTCCGCAGGGCCCTAAAGCCGCCGACCAGGCGATCGCGGATGCTCGGCAAGCCGAGATCCTTGTGGTCGAAGACGACCCGGGCGTGCGCCGCAGCATGGTCGAGAGTCTGCAGGTGCTCGGATTCCGCGTCCGGCAGGCAGCGGACGGCACATCCGGTCTGCTCGAACTGCAAAAGGCAAGGCCCGACCTGCTGTTGGTGGACTACCTCATGCCGCACATGAACGGCGCCGAGCTGATCGCCCACGCGCAGGAGCTCTTCAGCGATCTGCCGATCCTGATGGCCACGGGCTACGCCGACATGAACGCGGTCGAGCGGCTGATCGGCCCGCAGTCGGTGCTCGCGAAACCGTTCGACCTCGACACGCTCGGCACGGCCGTGGCGACGGAACTCCGGCGCCGGAAATCGCCGCCTTAGCGTCTCAGAGTGCCGCTCGCCGTGGGGGGCCGGCCTCGCGGCAAGCAGTGGCTGCGCTTGAGCCTCGGGACGGCGACATGCCGCCACGCGAGAGGCAACTGCACTTGCTTGGCGACGCTGTCGCGCCCAGATCCGCCCTCGTATCGGAAGAAGCGGCCCTGATGCAGACGTTGCGCTGCATGTGCTCGCCTCGGCTTCGCATCCGCCCAACGTGCGAACGGTGGCTATGCAGTCTTGGGGCGGGCGTGGGGCAAAGAAAAAGGATTAGCAGGCACTTACCTGCTAATCCTCGATTTTTGTTGGTAGGACGTACTGGATTCGAACCAGTGACCAACGGATTAAAAGTCCGCTGCTCTACCAACTGAGCTAACGTCCCGGAACCATTTTTTTGCTTCTTGCCGATGTTGAATCCGGCAAAGCCAAAGATTATAGCGTGGCGTTGCTCGCGATTTTGTCGAGAACCCAACCCGCCGCACATTGTCCGAAGGTGGCCGTGACACTCACCACCGAGCCGTAGCCATGGCAATTGAGCGAACCGTCGCCCTCTTCGATCGCGCAGGACGCATCGGGTGGCGCAACGCTTTCGCGGCTGAAGACGCAGGTGACGCCGATCTTGCGGCCTTCGCGCGGCGCGCCGTGGTCCTTGCGCAGGCGCTGGCGAAGCTGGGCCAGCAGCGGGTCGTGCGTGACGAGCGAAAGATCGTCGATGTCGACCTTGTGCGCCTGCCGCTTGCCGCCCGCCGCGCCCACCGTGATGAACGCCGCGCGCGATGCGCGTGCCCATGCGGCCATGGTGAGCTTGGCCTTCACCTGGTCGCAGGCGTCGATGACTGCGGTGGCCGGGCCGTTCGCGGCATTAGCCGCGTCGAGCAATGCAGTCCAGTTGCCGGGCTCCACGAACTCGTCGAGCGCGAGCACCTTGCAGTCCGGGTTGATCTGCGCGATGCGATCGCGCATGGCCTCGACCTTCGCCTGGCCCACGGTCGTATCGAGCGCGTGGATCTGGCGGTTGATGTTCGATTCCGAGACGTGGTCCAGGTCGACCAGCGTCAGCCGCCCCACCCCGCTGCGCGCCAGGGCCTCGACCGCCCACGACCCCACGCCGCCGATGCCGGCGACCAGGACATGGGCGTTGCGGATGCGCGCGGCACCGGCCACGCCGTAGAGGCGCTCCAGGCCGCCAAAGCGGCGCGCAAAGTCAGGCGCCGCGGTGTCGGTGACGACATCCGCGGCGGCTGGTGTGAACGCTGCAGGCAGGGTGGCGTTCAAGCGGCGTGCTCCGCCGGCACTAGCGAAGGCGCGAGAGACGCTCTCGGCCTGCCTGTGCGGCTTCGGACTGCGGATACGCCTTGGCCAGGTCTTCCAGCGTGCGGCGTGCCGAGCGCGTGTCCTTCAGCTCGATCTGGCAGTTCGCGATCGACAGCACGGCCTCGGGGGCCTTGGCGTGATCGGGCGCGAGCGAGAGCATCGAGCGGAAGTTCGCGATGGCCTCGTTGTAGTTGCGCGTGGCGTACTGCGCATTGCCCAGCCAGAACAGCGCCGAGGCGTTGTAGCCGCTTTGCGGGTAGCGCTTGACGAATTCGGCGAAGGCCGTTTGCGACTGCGCGAACTGGCCGGCACGAAAGATGCCGAGCGCAGCCTCGAAGTCGGCCTTCTCCTTGGGATCGGCGTTGAACTCGCGGCCGTCGACCGTCACCTTGGACGGCTCGTTCTGCTTGAGCTTGTCGTCGATGGTGCTCTGGCGCGACTGCATTTCGCTCAGCGTGCGCGTGAGCTGCTCGTTCTGGCCGGTCATGCGCGCCAGGTCGCCCCGCATCTGCTCGATCTGGTTCTGCAGGTCGAGCAGGCTGCGGCGCAACTGGCCGTTCTCGTCGGTCAGCCGCTGGTCGGTTTGCTGGCGCATGGCCTCGACGCGCTGGCGCAGATCGAGAATGGCCTTGCGAGCCTCGTCATCCTCGAACAACGCGGCCTGCGATCCCATCGAGACGCACAGCAGGGCGGCAGCCAGCGCCGCGCCCCGCAACAGGACGCGTGGCATCACCGGGTGGTGTAGCGGATTTCAGCGCGGCGGTTCTGTGCCCACGCCTCTTCACCGGAGCCCTGCACGGCCGGCTTTTCCTTGCCGAAGCTCACGGCTTCGATCTGGCTGTCGCTCACGCCCAGCAGGGTCAGTGCGCGACGCACGGCTTCGGAGCGCTTCTGGCCGAGGGCCAGGTTGTACTCACGGCCACCGCGTTCATCGGTATGACCTTCGATCGAGATGCGACGCTGCGGAGCGCTCTTCAGGAAGCGCGCGTGGCCGTCGATGATCGACTGGAACTCGGGCTTGACCGTGTAGCTGTCGTAGTCGAAGTACACGATGCGCGCGACGCCCACCGGGCCTTGTGCCGTGCCCGCGTTCGGGTCGGCGTTGACCGGGGTCACGGCGCTGGCGCTGCCGCCTTGCTGGCCCGCAGAGCCACGGCCGTCGGTCACGGGCGTGTCGGTGAGCTTCGTGCCCGACGAGCAACCGGCGATAAGGGCCACGATGGCCAGCGAATAAATTGTGCGTTTCAACATTTCGAACTCCTCAAATAAACCTGATCATTGCTTTTGAAACGGACCCCAGTCCGGTTCCCTGATGTCTCCCGCCTGTCCCGCCAGTCGTGCCTTTATTTTTCCGTCGAGCGTGGTCGTCATGAGCGCTTCGCGGTCCTGAAGGCGCGTTGCGTAGACGATCAGCTTGCTATTGGGGGCAAAACTCGGGCTCTCGTCGGCGGTGGTGTCGGTGATGGACGCAACTTTGCCGGTCGCCAACTCCATCACCTGGAGTTTGAAGGCAGTGTCCACGCGCGCGATGTAGGCCAACCACCGGCCATCGCCGCTGACGGACGGAGAAATGTTGTAGGTGCCGCTCGTGGTAACCCGTGTCGGGTTGCCGCCGCTGGCATTCATCTTGTAGATCTGGGGCGTGCCCGCGCGGTCGCTCACGAAATAGATGGTGCGGCCGTCGGCCGAGTACGCGGGCTCGGTGTCGATGCTCGTGCTCTGGGTTAGCCGGCGGGGCTCGCCGCCGCTGGCCGGCACCGTGTAGAGCTGCGAGCCGCCGTCGCGGGTGAGCGTGACGGCCAGTGTGTTGCCGTCCGGCGCCCAGGCCGGCGCGCTGTTGGAGCCCCTGAAGTTCGCCAGCAGTCGGCGTTGTCCGCTGGTCACGTTGTGCACGTAGACCACGGGCTTGCGCGACTCGAAGGACACGTAGGCCAGTTGCTGGCCGCTGGACGACCAGGTCGGCGAGATGATCGGCTCGGGGCTCGCGAGCGCGGCCTGCGCGTTCTCGCCGTCGGCATCGGCCACCCACAGCGTGTTGCGGTTGCCGCCCTTGGTGACGTAGGCGATGCGGGTCGAGAAGATGCCCTTCTCGCCGGTCAGCTTTTCATAGACGAAGTCGGCGATGCGGTGCGACGCGAGACGCAGGTCGCCCTGCGGCACGGTGTAGCTCTGGCCGCCCAGGTCCTGACCCTTCACCACGTCCCAGAGGCGGAACTTCACATCGAAGCGGCCGTCGGCCAGCCGGGTGACGCTGCCCACCACGAGCGAACCGGCGGTGCGCTGGCGCCACAGCGACAGGTCGGGGCGCGAGGCCTCGTCCAGCGCCTGGCCCGAGGCATCGACGCCGCGGAACTGGCCGCTGCGTTCCAGGTCGGCCTGGACGATGTCGGATATCTTCTGGGATGAGCCGTCCTGGCCCTTGAAGGGCACGAACGCGACCGGCAGGCCCCCTTCGACGGCGGCAGGCTTCGCAGCGCTTGCGCCGTCTTGCGGGCGCGCACTGCTGCTGCGATCGGGCACCGCCGCTTCATCGGGCTTGGTGTTCGACGCGCAGCCGGCGATCAAGGCCACGATGACCAGCGAATAAATCGTGCGTTTCAATGTTTCGAACCTCTGGGGATGCATCTGGTTCTGGTCATTGCTTGCGGAACGGTCCCCAGTCGGGTTCTCTGATGTCGCCGGCCTGCCCCGCCAGGCGCGCCTTGATCTTTCCGTCGAGCGTGGTCGTCATGAGCGCTTCGCGGCCTTGCAGGTGCGTTGCGTAGACGATCAGCTTGCTGTTCGGCGCGAAGCTCGGGCTCTCGTCGGCGCTGGTGTCGGTGATCGAGGCCACATTGCCGGTCGCCAGTTCCATCACCTGGAGCTTGAAGGCGCCGCCCACGCGGGAGATGTAGGCCAGCCAGCGGCCATCGCCGCTGATGGCGGGAGAGATGTTGTAGCTGCCGCTGAAGGTCACCCGTGCCGGATTGCCGCCGCTTGCGCCCATCTTGTAGATCTGGGGCGCGCCGCCGCGGTCGCTCACGAAGTAGATGGTGCCGCCGTCGGCCGAATACACCGGCTCGGTGTCGATGCTTGCGCTCTGCGTCAGCCGGCGCGGCTCGCCGCCGGCCGCGGGGATCGTGAAGAGCTGCGAGCCGCCATCGCGGCTGAGCGTGACGGCGAGCGAACCGCCATCGGGCGACCAGGCCGGCGCGCTGTTGGAGCCCTTGAAGTCGGCCACCTTTCGGCGCTGTCCGCTGGACACGTTGTGCACGTACACCACGGGCTTGCGCGATTCGAAAGACACATAGGCCAGTTGCTGTCCATCGGCCGACCAGCGCGGCGAGATGATGGGTTCGGAACTGGCGAGCGCGGCCTGCGCGTTCTCGCCGTCGGCATCGGCCACCCACAGCGCATAGCGGGCGCCGCCCTTGGTGACGTAGGCGATGCGGGTCGAGAAGATGCCTTTTTCGCCGGTCAGCTTTTCATAGACGAAGTCGGCGATGCGGTGCGCCACGAGGCGAAGGTCGCCCTGCGGCACGGTGTAGTTCTGGAAGCCCAGTTCCTGCCCCTTCACCACGTCCCAGAGGCGGAACTTCACATCGAAGCGGCCGTCGGCCAAGCGCGTGATGCTGCCGCCCACCAGCGAGTCGGCAGTGCGCTGGCGCCACACCGACCAGTCGGGGCGCGAGGCATCGTCGACCGCTTGGCCGGAGGCATCGACGCCGCGGAACTGGCCGCTTCGCTCGAGGTCGGCCTGGATGATGTCGGAGATCTTCTGCGGCGCGGCGTCCTGGCCCCTGAAGGGCACGAGCGCGATCGGCAATTGCGTCAGCCCGACGCCCGACACTTCGACCCGGAACTGGGCCAGCGCAGGAAGCAAGGGGGTGGCAGCAAGGGCCGCAATGAGCGTGCGGCGTGCAAATAGCGATGAAGAAGGAGTTGGAGTAGGTGTTGTCAACGGCTTGTTCATGCGGTTCGGAGAGGTTTTCGGACAAAAAGTTTCGGTCCGACGCAACGGGCCACATGTTACACACTGGCCCGGCGGCCCCGTCACAAAACGTTTATCCATCGGTGCGGTCCTACACGACTCCTGCGAAAAGCCATCCCCGGGGCGACCCGTAGAATCCGCCGCCATGCAAGCATCCCCTGGCAGCGAGAACGCGCGCCCTCCCCTGATGCGCCGTCTGGCGCGCCTCATGACCTGGTTCGGCAGCTCGCGCAAATGGTGGGCCGTGGGCCTGTCCGGGGCCATGCTGGCGGCGATCACCGAGCCGCTCATGGCCGCCCTTCTGAAGCCTTTGCTCGATCGCGGCTTCACCCGCGGCGAGATGCCGCTGTGGTTCGTGCCCGCCGCCGTGCTCATGCTTTTCGCGGTGCGCGGCATCGCGCAATTCATCTCTCAATATGCGCTCTCGCGTATTGCCAACGAAGGCATGCAGAAGCTGCGCCGGGTGCTGTTCGAGCGCCTGCTCGGCGCCGAGCTCGCCCTCTTCACGCGCCAGTCGGCGAGCGCGCTTTCGAACACCGTGGTGTACGAGGTGCAGACCGGCGCGATGCTGCTGGTGCAGGCGCTGCTCGGGCTCTCGCGCGACGGCTTCACGCTGATCGCGCTGCTGGGCTACCTGGTCTACCTGAACTGGAAGCTGACGCTGATCGTCGCCTTCCTGGTGCCCAGCATCTCGTGGATCATGAAGGTGTTCTCCAAGCGCCTCTACAAGCTCACGCAGCAGGGCCAGCAGGCGACCGACGAGCTGGCCTACGTGGTCGAGGAAAACGTGCTCGCCCACCGCGTCGTGCGCCTGCACGGCGCCGAAGAGGCGCAGGAGCGCCGCTTCGAGCAGCTGAGCCAGCGCCTGAACCGGCTGGCCGTGAAATCCACCATCGCCCAGGCCGCGACCACGCCGCTCACGCAGATGATGGCTTCGCTCGCGCTGTCGATCGTGGTGATGATCGCGCTCTGGCAAAGCGGCAAGCAGGGCTTCACCGTGGGCGGATTCGTCGCCTACATCACGGCCATGCTGATGCTCATCGCGCCGATCCGGCGCCTGGCCGAAGTGGCCGGGCCGATCACGCGCGGCCTGGCCGCGCTCGAGCGCGGCCTGATCCTGGTCGACGAAGTCGCGCCCGAATCGCAGGGCAGCTTCGAGATGGGGCACGCCGATGGTCATATCGAGCTGCGCAACGTGCAGGTCAGCTACCGCGGCGACGACGAACAGCGCGCGCTCGACGGCGTGAGCCTGACCATCCAGCCCGGCCAGGTGGTGGCCTTCGTCGGGCCTTCGGGCTCCGGCAAGACCACGCTGGTCAACCTGCTGCCGCGCTTCGTGCAGCCCAGCGGCGGGCAGGTGCTGCTCGACGGACACGACACCAGCGAATGGCAATTGAAGAGCCTGCGCGCGCAGTTTGCGATGGTGAGCCAGGACGTGGTCATGCTCAACGACACGCTGGCCGCCAACGTGGCGCTGGGCTCGGAAATCGACCGCGAGCGCGTCAACGAATGCTTGGTCGCCGCCAACCTCAGCGCTCACGTCGAGAACCTGCCGCAGGGCATGGACACGGTGCTGGGCCACAACGCCACGCAGCTCTCGGGCGGCCAGCGCCAGCGGCTCGCCATTGCGCGCGCGCTTTACAAGAATGCGCCCGTGCTGCTGCTGGACGAAGCCACCTCGGCGCTCGACACCGAATCGGAACGGCTCGTGCAGGACGCCCTGCAGCGCCTGATGCAGAACCGCACCACGTTGATCGTGGCCCACCGCCTCTCGACCATCCAGCATGCGGACCGCATCATCGTGATGGAGCAAGGCCGCATCGCCGAGCAAGGCAGCCACGCGCAGCTCCTGGCGCTGGACGGGCTCTATGCGCGCCTGCAGACGCTGGCGGTGCGCAGCGCCACGCCGGGACAAGACCCGACGCTCTGAGCCGCTCGCTCAGAGCAGCACGATGTCGTACTGCCCCTGCCCGATCGCGGGCTCGGACTGCAGCGAAATCGGCTTGCCGATGAAGTCGCTCAGCCCCGCCAGGTGCTGGCTTTCCTCGTCGAGAAAAAGCTCGATCACCTGCGGCGACGACACGATGCGGAACTCGCGCGGCGTGAACTGCCGGGCTTCCCGCAGGATCTCGCGCATCACGTCGTAGGCCACGCTGCGCGCGGTCTTCACGATGCCCTGCCCGCCGCAGGCCGCGCACGGTTCGCACAGCATGTGGGCCAGCGATTCGCGCGTGCGCTTGCGCGTCATCTCGACCAGCCCGAGCTGCGAGAAGCCGCCGGCTGTGGTCTTCACCCGGTCGCGCGCCAACTGCTTGCGGAACTCCGCCAGCACCTGCTCGCGATGGTCGTCGCGCCCCATGTCGATGAAGTCGACGATGATGATTCCGCCCAGGTTGCGCAACCGCAACTGCCTTGCAATCGCTTGCGCCGCTTCGAGATTCGTCTTGAAGATCGTGTCGTCGAAATTGCGCGCGCCGACGAAGCCGCCGGTATTCACGTCCACGGTCGTCAGCGCCTCTGTCTGGTCGACCACGAGGTAGCCGCCCGACTTGAGCTCGACGCGCCGGCCCAGTGCCTTGGCGATTTCCTCGTCCACCGAATACAGGTCGAAGATCGGCCGCTCGCCCTTGTAGTGCTGCAGCTTGCCGGCCGCCTGCGGCATGAATTCGAGGCCGAACTTCAGCAGCACCTCGAACTGCTCGCGCGAGTCGATGCGGATGGTCTGCGTGTCTTCGATGGTCATGTCGCGCAGCACGCGCTGCAGCAGGCTCAGGTCCTGGTGCAGCAGCGACATCGCGGGCAGCTTGCTCGACGCGTCGCGGATGCGCGACCAGGTCTTGCGCAGGTAGGCGATGTCTTCGGCCAGCTCGGCATCGGACGAGTCTTCGCCGTTCGTGCGCAGGATGAAGCCGCCGGTGTTGGCCGGCACCACACCGCCGCTGTCGGCGGCCGCTGCCGCCTCGATGAGCGTCAGCATGCGCGTGCGCAGCGACTCGCGCTGCTCCGAAGGAATCTTCTGCGAGACGCCGATGTGGTTGTCCTGCGGGAGGAACACGAGCAAGCGGCCCGCGATGCTGATCTGCGTCGACAGCCGCGCGCCCTTGGTGCCGATCGGGTCCTTGATCACCTGCACCAGCAGCGACTGCCCTTCGAACACCTGCTTCTCGATCGGCACCATCGGGCCGCCGTTGCGGTGATCGCGCTCGGGTGCCGGCGCGCTCGGCCGCGAGCCCGGCGTGAACGGCGCGACGATGTCGGCCACGTGCAGGAAGGCCGTGCGCTCCAGGCCGATGTCGATGAACGCCGACTGCATGCCCGGCAGCACGCGCGAGACCTTGCCCAGGTAGATGTTGCCGACCAGCCCGCGCTCCAGCGTGCGTTCGACATGCAGTTCTTGCACCGCGCCGTGCTCGACCAGCGCCACACGGGTCTCTTGGGGCGACCAGTTGATCAGGATGTCTTGCATGGAATTCTTAAGTATTGAAACCGGCGCTGCGAAGCAGCTGCGCGGTCTCGAACATCGGGAGTCCCATGATGCCCGAATAGGACCCGCTGATGTGCTCGATGAAGGCCGCCGCGGCGCCCTGGATCGCATAGGCGCCGGCCTTGCCGAGCGGCTCGCCGCTGGCCGCATAGCCGGCGATCTGCCTCTTCGTGATCGCGGCGAAGCGCACGCGCGACACGCTGAGCGCCGCATGGCGGCGGCGGCCGTGCTGCAGCGCGACGGCGGTCAGCACGCGGTGGGTGCTGCCGGACAGGAGCGCCAGCATGCGCTCGGCGTCGCGCGCGTCCTCGGGCTTGCCGAGGATGGTGCGGCCGAGCGCGACCGTGGTGTCGGCGCAGAGCACGGGCGCGTCGGCCAGGCCCAGGCGCTTGCGCCGCGCGACGGCGGCATCGAGCTTGAGGGCGGTCACGCGTTGCACATACGCCGTCGGCGATTCATTGGGCAGCACGACTTCGAGCGACTCGGCGTCTTCTTCGGGCGTGGCCAGCAGCAGTTCATGGCGAACGCCGAGCTGGCCGAGCAGTTGGGCGCGGCGCGGGCTTTGCGACGCGAGGTAGATGAAGTCGGGCAAGTTCAAGGCTCCGTGAGATGCCAGACCCACGCATGCGGCGAGCGCGCAAGTCCGAACAGAAAGTGAAGGACGCGCCGGCGGACGATGGGCATGGCCGCACCGGGCGAGCGCGTCATTCCCGGTGGTACGGATGGCCCGCGTTGACCGACCACGCCCGGTACAGCTGCTCGACCAGCAGCACCCGCGCCATCGCATGCGGCAGGGTCAGGTCCGAGAGACGGATGCGTTCGTGCGCCGCGGCCTTGAAGGCAGGGTCGAGGCCGTCGGGCCCGCCGATGACCAGGGCCACGTCGTCGCCCTCGCCCTGCCAGGCCTGCAGGCGCGCCGCGAGCGCCTTGGTGGTGAGCGCGGTGCCGCGCTCATCGAGCGCCACGATGCGCATGCCGCGGGCGATGGCACCCTCGATGCGTTCGCGTTCGGCGGCGTAGAGCGTCTCCAATGACTTGGAGCCGCGGGGTTCGGTCTTGACGGCGCGCAACTCGAGCTTGAGCTCGGGCGGGAAGCGCTTGGCGTAGTCGTCCCAGGCAGTCTGCGCCCAATCGGGCATGCGCTGCCCGACGGCGACCACCAGGAGCTTCATGCGCGGCGGGCGGGCGCCTTCTTGGCAGGCGCCTTCTTTGCCGCGGGCTTGGCCGCAGTCTTCTTCGCGACGGGCTTGCCGATGATCTTGACCGGCGTGCGCGCGGTGGTCGAGGTCTTGCGGGCGGGCGCCTTCTTCGCGGCGGTCTTTCGTGCGGGCGAGCGGCGGGCCTTCTCTTCCCGGGCTTCCTGCTCGGCGGCCTTGACGGCCGTCTTGGCGGCGCTCGCGCGGCGCAGCGAAGGCTCCTTGGCGGCGGGCTTTTTCTTCTTGTCGCCCGCGTCTTCGGTGCTCGACGAGGTGCTGGCGGCAGGCTTGGCGCCGCCGAGCTTGGCGCGCACCGGCTTGTCGCCCCAGATCTCTTCGAGGTGGTAGTACTGGCGGATGGCGGGCTGCATGATGTGCGCGACGGCGGCGCCGCAGTCCACGATGATCCACTCGCCGTTGTCCTCGCCCTCGATCCGCGGCTTGCCGAAGCCGGCCTCGCGGACCGCGTCGCGCACGCTGGCGGCGAGCGCCTTGGTCTGGCGGTTGGAGGTGCCCGAGGCGACGATCACGCGCTCGAACAGCGGCGACAAGTGCTCCGTGTCGAATACCTGGATGTCCTGCGCCTTGACGTCTTCGAGACCATCGATGATGGCTCGCTGGAGTTTCTGGGTGTCTTTCTTGGCGGCGGCTTCAGTGGTCATCAGGCAGAGCGGTAGAGGTGGTGTTGGTCAATATAGCGTGCAACCGTGGGCGGAACCAGCGAGGAAATGTCCACGCCCAGTGCAGCGCGCCGCCGAATCTCGGTGGCGCTGGTGTCCATGGCAGGCAGTTCTAGCGCCTCGAAACGCGCGCCAGCCGGGAGGTTGGGCAGCATGTTCGGATCAAAACGGGCAATGCCGCCCGTCGATAGTGCGCGATACGCTACAGAAACGATAGCAATGCCGAGTATAGCCTGCCAGCCATGCCAGCTGGGCAGCGCGCCCGCCTGGTCGGCGCCCATGATCAAGACGAGCTGGGCGCCGGGCTGCTCTTTCTGCAACTCGTGCAGGGTGTCCAGCGTGTAGGTCGGGCCGTCGCGCAACACTTCGCGGCTGTCGATGACGACCTTGCCCTTCAAGCCGTTGAAAGCCAGCCGCGTCATCGCGAGGCGATCTTCCTTCGGCGTGAGCGTGCGGCTCTTGTGCCATGCCTGCCCTGTCGGAATGACGTGCAGCTCGGCCAGGTCGAGCTGCGCCAATGCGGCTTCGGCCAGCGCGACGTGCGCGTTGTGCGGCGGATCGAACGCGCCGCCGAAGACGCCGATGCGCGGGGCCGTGCCGGAAGAATTCACAACCAGTCGCGCCTCGGAAGAAAGTCGCTGTAGAGCGCAGCCTCGGGGCTGCCCGGCTCGGGCTGCTGGCGGTAGGCCCAGCTTGCGAGCGGCGGCATCGACAGCAGGATCGATTCGGTGCGCCCGCCCGACTGCAGCCCGAAGTGCGTGCCGCGGTCCCACACGAGATTGAACTCGACATAGCGCCCGCGCCGGTAGAGCTGGAATTCGCGCTCGCGCTCGTCGTAGTGCGTGTGGCGGCGGCGCTCGACCAGCGGCAGGTACGCCGGCAGGAAGGCATCGCCGACCGCGCGGATCAGCGCGAAGCCGTTGTCGAAACCGCCCTCGGCGAAATCGTCGAAGAAGATGCCGCCGATGCCACGCTGTTCGTTGCGGTGCTTCAAGAAGAAATATTCGTCGCACCAGGTCTTGAAGCGCGGGTACTTGTCGTCGCCGAAGGGCGCGAGCGCATCGCGGCACGTGGCGTGGAAATGCACCGCGTCTTCCTCGAAGCCGTAGCAGGGCGTCAAGTCCATGCCGCCGCCGAACCAGCAGACCGGCTCGCCGCCCTCGGGCAGCGCGGCCAGCATGCGCACGTTCATGTGGACGATCGGCACGTACGGATTGCGCGGATGGAACACCAGCGACACGCCCATCGCCTCGAACGGCGCACCGGCGAGTTCAGGCCGGTTCTGCGTGGCCGAGGGCGGGAGCTTCGGCCCGCGCACCTGCGAAAAGCCGCAGCCCGCGCGCTCGAACAGCGCCCCGCCTTCGAGGATGCAGGTGAGGCCATTGCCCTGCAACGGCTCGCCCGGCGCCTTGTGCCACGCATCGTGCAGGCAGGTGCCGCCGTCGGCCTTCTCGACCGCCGCGATGATCGACTGCTGCAGCCCACGCAGGTAGCTGCCGACTGCCGCGGGGTTCGTCTGGTGCATCAGGCTTGGGGTGCGTTGCGCGCATGCACTGCGCGGAATCCGATGTCCTTGCGGTATTGCGCGCCGTCGAAGCGCACGCGCGCCGCGACCTCGTAGGCGCGCTGCTGCGCGAGCTTCACGCTGTCGGCCAGCACGGTCACGCAGAGCACGCGGCCGCCGCTGGTCTTGAGTTCGCCGTCCTGCATGGTCGTTCCGGCATGGAACACCACGGCATCGGGCGCTTCGGGCGGAATGCCGGCGATGCGGTCGCCCTTGCGCGGCGAGAGCGGGTAGCCGTGCGCCGCCATCACCACGCCGAGCGCGACGCGCCGGTCCCACTGCAGCTCGACCTGGTCGAGCGTGCCGTCGGTGGCGTGCCAGAACACCTCGAACAGGTCCGATTTGAGCCGCATCATGATCGGCTGCGTCTCGGGGTCGCCCATGCGGCAGTTGAATTCGAGCGTCTTCGGATGGCCGGACGCATCGATCATGAGGCCCGCATAGAGGAAGCCGGTGTACGGGATGCCGTCCTTTTCCATGCCCCGGATCGTCGGCAGGATGATCTCGCGCATCGCGCGCGCATGCACTTCGGCCGTGACCACTGGCGCAGGCGAATAAGCACCCATGCCGCCGGTGTTGGGGCCTTCGTCGCCGTCGAGCAGGCGCTTGTGGTCCTGGCTGGTGGCGAGCGCGGTGACGTTCTTGCCGTCGCACAGCACGATGAAGCTGGCTTCTTCGCCTTGCAAAAATTCTTCAATCACCACGCGCGCGCCGCCGTCGTTGTGCGACACGCCGAACTTGTTGTCGACCAGCATGAAGTCGACGGCCTCGTGTGCTTCTTCCGAGGTCATCGCGACGACCACGCCCTTGCCTGCGGCCAGGCCGTCGGCCTTGACGACGATCGGCGCGCCCTTGGCGTCGATGTAGGCGTGGGCTGCAGCAGCGTCGGTGAAGGCCTCGTATTCGGCCGTCGGAATCTTGTGGCGCTTCATGAACGCCTTGGAGAACGCCTTGGAGCTCTCCAGCTGCGCGGCCGCCTGCGTCGGGCCGAAGATGCGCAGCCCGTGCGCGCGGAATTCGTCGACCACCCCCGCCGCGAGCGGCGCCTCGGGGCCGACCACGGTCAGCGAGATCTTTTCCTGGATGGCCCACTCGCGCAGCGCGGCGGGCTCGGTGATGTCGATGCAGTCGTAGCGCTCGTCGCTCACGGTGCCGCCGTTGCCCGGCGCCACGTACACGCGGCTCACGCGGCTGGCCTGCGCCAGTCGCCATGCCAAGGCGTGTTCACGGCCCCCTCCTCCAATAACCAGTACCTTCATTCGTGGGCCTTCTTCATTCGCTGTGGATCAATGTTCATTCATTCGCTATTCGGCGAGCAGGGCGTTGTGGAAGACCGCCTGCACGTCGTCCAGGTCCTCGAGCACGTCGAGCAGCTTCTGCATCTTCGCGGCGTCTTCGCCAGTCACGTCCACCGTGTTCTCGGCGCGCATGGTGACTTCGGCCACTTCGGGCTTCAGGCCCGCGGCTTCGAGCGCGTTCTTGACGGCTTCGAATTCCAGGGCGGCGGTGATCACTTCGATGGCGCCGTCGTCGTCGGTGACGACATCTTCGGCGCCCGCTTCGAGCGCCACTTCCATCACCTTGTCTTCATCGGTGCCGGGGGCGAAGATGATCTGGCCGCAGTGCTTGAACTGGAAGGCCACCGAGCCTTCGGTGCCCATGTTGCCGCCGTGCTTGGAGAAGGCGTGGCGCACTTCGGCCACGGTGCGCACGCGGTTGTCGGTCATGGTGTCCACGATGATCGCGGCGCCGCCGATACCGTACCCCTCGTAACGAATTTCCTCGTAGTTGACGCCTTCGAGGTTGCCCGTGGCCTTGTCGATGTTGCGCTTGACCGTGTCGATCGGCAGGTTGACCGCCTTGGCTTTTTCGACCGCCAGCCGCAGCCGCGGGTTGGCGCTCAGGTCGCCGCCGCCGGCGCGCGCGGCCACGGTGATTTCACGGATGGCGCGGGTCCAGAGCTTGCCGCGCTTCTCGTCCTGGCGGCCCTTGCGGTGCTGGATGTTTGCCCATTTGCTGTGTCCGGCCATGGCTTTCTATCTCGCTGTCTTGTGTTTTCAAAGCAAGCTGCGAGTTTACTGTCCGGCGCACACAACGCCCGCCGGCGGCCCCGAATTCGGGCCGGGGCTTTTGGCGATAATCTTTCGATGACGCCATCGCCTACCGTCGGAACCGGGAATCCCGACACCCTCGCGCCTCACGCGCCCCTTCCGCTTTATTACAAGAACGAGGCAGAGCACCAGGCCTTTCTTCGCCGCATCTTCGACAGCACCGCGGCGGACTACGACCGCATCGAGGCCGTGCTGGCCTTCGGCACCGGCCCCTCGTACCGCCGCGCTGCACTGCAGCAAGCCGGCCTCGCCGCGGGCGCACAAGTGCTGGACGTGGGCATCGGCACCGGCCTCGTGGCGCGCGAGGCGCTCAAGATCATCGGCCCCACGGGCAAGCTCACCGGCGTCGATCCCAGCGCCGGCATGATGGAACAGGTCAAGCTGCCCGGCGTCGAACTGCTCACGGGCGTGGCCGAGGCGCTTCCCCGCCCCGACGCCAGCTGCGATTTCGTGAGCATGGGCTACGCCATGCGCCACATCAGCGACGTGGCCGCCGCCTTCAGCGAGTTCCATCGCGTGCTGCGTCCGGGCGGCCGCGTGATCGTGCTCGAAATCACCAAGCCCGAGGGCCGCATCGCGACGGCCCTCCTCAAGGGCTACATGCGCGCCGTGGTGCCGCTGATCGCCCGCATGGTCGGGCGCCAGCGCGACACCTCCGAGCTGTGGCGCTACTACTGGGACACCATCGAGGCCTGCATTCCGCCCGAGCGGGTGATGCAGGCGCTGGGCGATGCGGGCTTCACCGACGTGCGCCGCTACCCGAGCCTGGGTGTCTTTTCTTCCTACACCGCCCGCAAACCAGAACAGATTGCTAAGGCCGCTTGACAGTGCGAGTTCAGGACGACACCTTTTCTTCCCACCTGCGCGTCGAGCGCCTTTCGCTGGCCGACAGCCTGGCGCTGGCCACGAACGGCAAGGCGCCCTTCGCGGCTCTCGGCTATGGCACGCCGCACAGCGTGGCATGGATGCCGACCGTCAATGCGCGCGTGCTGTCGTCGCACGGCGCCATGGCCGACGTGTGGCATGTGACGGGCGCGCACATCGAGTCGGGCACCACCGGCATCGCGCGCTGGCGCACCGACGGGCAGTGGCTCCTGGGCGCCATCGACCTGGACGAAGCCGCCGAGAAGCAGGGCCTGGCCGAACTCGCGCACCGCGCCTACCGCGATCTCTTCAAGACGCTCGCGCAGGCCGGAACGCCCCACCTGCAGCGCATCTGGAACTACCTGCCGCAGATCAACGCCGATGGCGGCGGTCTGGAGCGCTACCGCCAGTTCAACCTCGGCCGGCAGGAGGCCTTCTTCGAAGCCGGCCGCGCCGCGTTCGAGGGAGCGCCTGCCGCGTGCGCGCTGGGCATCCACCAGGGCATGCTGTCGATCCGCTTCCTCGCGGGCCAGGTGGC
Source organism: Variovorax sp. AC194 (assembly GCF_979257995.1). Taxonomy (NCBI): domain Bacteria; kingdom Pseudomonadati; phylum Pseudomonadota; class Betaproteobacteria; order Burkholderiales; family Comamonadaceae; genus Variovorax; species Variovorax sp. AC194. The sequence goes on from NZ_OZ409823.1 coordinate 4,016,762, forward strand.
GCCGCTGCCGGTCGAGAACCCGCGGCAGGTCTCGGCCTACCGCTATCCCGAAACCTACGGACCGCGCTCGCCGACCTTCTCCCGCGCCGCGCTCTCGGACATCGGCGACGGCAACATCGCGCTCTTCATTTCGGGCACCGCGAGCATCGTCGGGCACGAGACGCAGCACCACGGCGACGTGCAGGAGCAGACGCGCGAGACGCTGCGCAACCTGCAGGCCGTGATCACCGCCGCCAACGAGCGCGTCACCGCGAACTTCTCGCTCGCCGGGCTCGATGTGGTGGTGTACGTGCGCCACCCTTCGGACACCGAAGCGGTGCGCGGCGTGATCGAGGATGCACTGGGCGCCGACGCCCCGATGGCGCGCGATGCGGTGTACCTGGAAGCCGACATCTGCCGCAGCGACCTGCTGGTCGAGATCGAGGCGCACACGGTCGCAGCCGGTGGACTGCGGCCCTGAGCCGCCGCTCGACCGATCGAGGCCCGACCATTCCTTCCTCCATGATGACCCGCGTGCTGCGCACTCTCTGGGCGATCCCGCTCGCGCTGATGCTCTACGCGCTCTTGCTGTTCCTCGGCCTCATTTCGCTGGTCTGGAATTTCGTCGCGATGCTGCTCTACCCGGTGATGCCGATGGGACCCGCGCGCACGCTGGGGCGCATGACGATCGCCTTCGCCTACCGCATGTTCTGGTGGCTCGCCTCGGTGACCGGCATGATGCGCATCGATGCCGCGTGCCTGGACCCGATGCGCGACGAGCCCGGCGTGATCTTCGTGGCCAACCACCCGACGATGCTCGATGCGCTCTTGCTGGTGGCGCGGCTGCCGCGCAGCGCCTGCATCATGAAGGCGGACCTGCTGCGCAACATCTTCCTGGGCGCGGGCGCGCGCCTGGCGCGCTACATCAGCAACGAATCGGCGCGCACGATGGTGCGGCTGGCAGTGAACGACCTGCGCAGCGGCGGCCAGCTGGTGATCTTTCCCGAAGGCACGCGCACCGTGACGCCGCCTCTGAACGCATTTCGCCCGGGCGTGACGCTGATCGCCAAGCTTGCGCAGGCGCCGATCCAGACGGTGTTCATCGACACCGATTCGCCGTATCTGAGCAAGGGCTGGCCGCTGTGGCGCGTGCCGCCGCTGCCGATCGTCTTCACCCTGCGGCTGGGCCAGCGCTTCTCGCCGACGCCGGACAGCGACATCCTGCAGGCCGACCTCGAACAATACTTTCGCCAAAACATGGAGCAGCGCGCCACCGACGCGTCCCCCGAATGCCAGACGCCTCGCGCACCCACCTTGTCCTGATCCCCAGCTACAACGCGGGCGAACGCCTGTTCTCCACGGTCCAGGGCGCGCGCGCGCAGTGGAACCCGGTGTGGGTGGTGGTCGACGGCAGCGACGACGGCACGGGCGAGCGCCTGCAGCAGATGGCGGCCAGCGATCCGGGCCTGCGCGTGTGGGTGCTGCCCCAGAACCAGGGCAAAGGGGCCGCCGTGCTGCACGGGCTGCGCATGGCGAAGGACGCCGGGTTCACGCATGCGCTCACGATGGATTCCGACGGGCAGCATCCCGCCGACCTCATTCCCTCCTTCATGCAGGCCTCGCTGGCCCGGCCCGAGACGATGGTGCTCGGGCGGCCCGTGTTCGATGCCAGCGCGCCACTGTTGCGTGTGCGCGGGCGACGCGTGTCGAACGGGTGGACGCAGCTGGAGACGCTGTTCGCGGGGATCGGCGATTCGCTCTATGGCTTCCGCGTGTATCCCATCACTGACCTGATCGCCGTGATGGCACGTCAGCCGTGGATGCGCCGCTTCGACTTCGATACCGAAGCGGTCGTGCGCCTCGCGTGGCGCGGCGTGAAGCCCGTGAACATCGATGCGCCGGTGAAGTACCTGACAGCCGAGGAAGGCGGGGTTTCGCACTTCCGCTATGGGCGCGACAACGTGCTGCTGACGTGGATGCACGCGCGGCTGATGGTCGAGTTCGTCCTGCGGCTGCCCGCGCTGATTTTTCGCAAGCTGCGCGGGGCGCCGCCTTTTCAGGACTGATCGGTTGCCGCGCCGCCCAGCGCCTTGTAGAGCGTCATCGTCGCGTTGAGCTGGTTCAAGCGGTTGAGGGCCAGCGACACCTCTGCCGACCGGCGCCTGTCTTTCGCGTCGAGCACCGGTTGCAACGCGGTCGCGCCGGCGCGGTAGCGCACTTCGGACAGGGTCTCCGCGCGCTGCGCCTGCTGCAGCGCCACCACCAGTTTCTCGCTCTCGTCGCGCAACTGCGAGCGCGACGACAAGGTGTTCTCCACTTCCGACAGCGCCGTATAGAGCGATTGGCGGAAGCCGAGCACCGCCTCTTCGTACTGCGTCTGCGAGACGGCCACGCTCAGCCGCGCGGTGTTCCATTGCAGGAAAGGCAGCGCCAGCCCCGCGCCGAGCGTGGCGACGGGGTTCTTCAACAATTCGCCCAGTGCAGTGCTCGTCGTGCCCAGTGAACCGGTGAGGCTCAGCGCCGGATAGAAGCTGGTGCGCGTCGCATCGACGTTTGCCAGCGATCCGCGCAAGCGCTGCTCCGCGGCGCGCAGGTCGGGTCGGCGGCCGAGCAGGCTGGCGGGCAGGCCGGCGTCGATCACTGGCAGGTCGATGTTCGGGAGTTGCGACGGCTCCTGCGCCGCGGTCTCCGGCGGACGGTCGAACAGAATCGCCAGGGCGTTGCGCGCCTCGACGCGCTGCTGCAGCAGTTGCGTGTGCGCCGCTTCCTGGCTTGCCAGGTTCTGCCCGGCCTGCGCCACATCGAGGCCCGACACCGCGCCTGCAGCGTACTTGGCGCGCACCAGCGCAAGGATGCGCCGCGCATCCTCCATGCCCGCTTCGCTCAACGCAATCCGCTGGTTGAGGTAGCCCACCTGCCAGTAGAGCCCCGCGGTCGTGCCCACCAGCGAGAGTGCCGTGGCTTGCCGGTCCGACTCGGTGGCTTTCAGCTCCCAGTCGGCCGCGCTGCGCTGCGCCGCAAGCCGCCCCCAGAGGTCGAGCTCGTAGCTCAGCGTGACGAGCGATGTCGAACTCGACCCAGCCACGCCGCCGCGCTTCAGGTCGTAGCTGCGCCCCGTGCTGGCCTGCCCCACCACGCTGGGCGTGAGGTTGGTGTTCGCGAGCCCCGCCTGCAACTGCGCGCGCTGAACGCGGATGCCGGCGGCGGCGAGGTCGTTGTTGGTGCGCAATGCATCGTCGATCAGCGCATCGAGCTGCGGATCGTTGAACGCGCCCCACCAGCGCGCTGGAAACGCCGCGGCCGCACTCGGCGTGCCGGGCTGCGGCTGCTGCCACACCTGCGGCACCGCCAGCGGCCGCTGCTCGCGCCGCTCCGGCTGGAACAGCGTGCAGCCGCCCAGCGCCAACGCCACGGCGAGCGCACCCAGGGCAAAGCGCGCGCTACTCACGGGCCAACGCCTCGATCGGATCGAGCCGCGCCGCATTGCGCGCCGGCAAATAGCCGAAGAGCACGCCGATCAGCGACGCACACAGAAATGCCGACACCACGGCCCCCATCGAAAAGATCATTTGCCATTGCGTCACGAAGAGCGAAAACAGAAAGCTGATGCCATACGACAGCAGCACGCCGATCAACCCACCCACGAGGCACACCAGCACCGCCTCGGTCAGGAACTGCTGCAGCACGTCGCTCTGCCGCGCGCCCACGGCCATGCGGATGCCGATCTCGCGGGTGCGCTCGGTCACCGACACCAGCATGATGTTCATCACGCCGATGCCGCCCACCACCAGCGAGATCACCGCGATCAGCGACAGCAGCAGCGTGAGCGACTGGCTCGTGCGCTCGGCCGTCTTCACGATGCTGTCCATGTTGAAGGTGAAGAAATCCTTCACGCCATGGCGCAGCGTGAGCAGCCGCACGATGCTGTCCTCGGCCGCCTTGGTCGGCTGGTCGTCGCGGATGCGCACGGTGATGCCGTCGAAGTGCTGCTGCCCGAAGAGGCGGCTCGCGCCAGTGCTGTAGGGCAGCCAGATGTTGAGCGACTTGTTCTCGCCGAACACGCTTTTCTTCTCCTGCGCCACGCCGATCACCGTGCACGGCAGGTTGCCCACCAGGATCACCTTGCCGACCGGCTCGGTGCCGTCGGCAAAGAGCTTGCGCCGCGTGTTCTGGTCGATCACCACCACCTGCGACTGATGCCGCACGTCCTCGGCGGTGAAGGCCGCGCCGCTGGCCATGTGCATGTCGCGCACGCGAAAGAACGCGTCGCTCACGCCGTTCACGTTGCCGTTGATGTCGGCGCTGCGGTAGCGCAGGCGGAGGCTGCGCATCGTGGCGGGCGTCACGCTGTGCACATAGGGCTGCGCGGCGATGGCCTGCAGGTCGGGCGGCGTCAGCGTGCGAATGCTCGCGGCCTTGTCGTCGCCGAAGTCGCGGCCCGGGTACACGTCCAGCGTGTTGGTGCCGATGGCGCGGATGTCCGAGAGCACGAAGCGCTTGGCGCCCTCCCCGATGGCCACGATCGACACCACCGAGGTGATGCCGATGACGATGCCCAGCATGGTGAGCGCCGTGCGCATGCGGTGCGCCATCATCGAGCGCCAGGCCATGCGGAAGGCCTCGGCGAAGCGGGCCCAGCCGGTGCTGAAGCGTGCGATGCCGAGCTTGGGCTTCGTCATCGCGGGCGGCGGCGACGCATCGGCGCCGACTGCCTGCGTTGGAGCCGCGACGGTCGGCACGTTCGGCCGGTCGCCCACGATCACGCCGTCGGCGATCTCGATGATGCGTTCGGTGCAGCTGGCCACCTGCATGTCGTGCGTCACGATGATGATCGTGTGGCCCTGCGCATGCAGCTCGCGCAGGATGCCGATGACCTCCTGCCCGCTCTTGCTGTCGAGCGCGCCGGTCGGCTCGTCGGCCAGGATGACCTGCCCGCCATTCATCAGCGCGCGCGCGATGCTCACGCGCTGCTGCTGGCCGCCCGAGAGCTGGCTCGGCCGGTGCTCGGTGCGGTCTGCGAGGCCCAGGCGCGCGAGCAGTTGCCGCGCCCGCGCATCGCGCGCCGCGCCCTCGGTGCCGGCATAGACGGCGGGCACCTCGACGTTGCCCGTGGCCGTCAGGTGCTGCATCAGGTGGTAGCGCTGAAAGATGAAGCCGAAGTGCTCGCGGCGCAGTTGGGCGAGCGCGTCGCTGTCGAGCGTGCCCACATCCTGGCCCGAGACGGTGTAGGTGCCGCTGCTCGGCCGGTCCAGGCAGCCGAGGATGTTCATCAGCGTCGACTTGCCCGAGCCCGAGGCGCCGACGATGGCCAGCATTTCGCCGTTGCCGATGTCCAGGTCGACGTCCTTGAGCACCTGCACTTCCTCGTCGCCCGAGGGAAAGCTGCGGCCGATGCCTCGCAGCTTCAGCAGCGGCTCGGTCACTGGCGCTTTCCTCTGTTGCCGCCGCCTTCGCCGCTGCTGGCCGGGTCGAGCGCAGAGGCATCGCCGGTGATGACCGTGTCGCCCTCCTTCAGCCCCTCGAGCACCTGGGCCTGGAAGTTGTTGCTGATGCCCACGCGCACCTGGCGCTTTTCCACGCTCTGGTCGGGCTTGAGCACGCGCACCTCCTGGCGGCCGTCCTTGTCGCGCGCGCCCAGCGCGGTGAGCGGCACCGTGAGCGCGTGTTTCGCCTCGCCCAGCAGGATGGCCACTTGCGCGGTCATGTCCACGCGCAGCGTGCGGTCGGGGTTGGGCACATCGAACAGCGCATTGAAGAACACCGCGTTGTTGATCTTCTCGGGCGAGGGCTGCACCGCGCGCAGCGTGCCGTGGTATCGCTTGTCAGGGTCGCCGAGGATGGTGAAGTACACCGGCAGCCCCGCCTTCACGCGCACCACGTCGGCTTCGGACACCTGCGCCTTCACGGTCATGGTCGAGAGGTCGGCCAGCTTCATCAGCGTGGGCACCTGGAAGGCAGCCACCACGGTCTGGCCTTCGAGCGTGCTGATGGAGACCACGTCGCCGTCGATGGGCGCGACGATGCGGGTGTACGAGAGGTTGGTCTGCGCGGAGGCCAGGGCCAGCCGCTGCTGGCGGATCTGCGCTTCCAGCGAGACGCCGTCGGCACGCAGCGCGCGCAGTTCGGTGTCGGCGCTTTCCATGTCCTGGCGCGGCGCGGCGTCCTGCGCCAGCATTTCGCGCTGCCGGGCCCAGGTGAGCTCGGCCTGCTTGACGCGCACTTCCTTGGCGAGCTTCTGGGCCTGCAGGTTCTCCAGCTTGGCCTGCTCCTGCGCGAGCGTGTTCTGCGAGATGACCGGATCGATCTCGGCGAGCCAGTCGCCCTTCTTCACGGTCTGCCCCAGCACCACTTTCAGCGACTTGAGCTGGCCGCTGACCTGCGCGCCCACCTCCACCTGCTTGAGCGCCTGCAGCACGCCGGTGGCGAGCACCGCGTTTTCGAGGTCGGTGCGCTGCACGGTGGCGGTGAGGTATTCGGTTTTCTTGGCCGGGCTCAGCCAGAAGAAAGCGATGACGGCCAGGACGACGAGCGCTGCAATACCGAGAAGGACTTTGCGCGATCGCCGCGGTGGGTTGTTTGGCATGCAATGAGGTGAAAGTGAAACACGCGGCGGGAGGGGATCGGATCGATCCTAGCCCCGCTTTCTGAAGGCCTGCTAAAGAGGGAGTTCCCTCGAAGGGCTACTTCGTGCCATTGTTGCCGCCGGCGTGCATGAAAAAACGGCGTGGCCCGCCGCCCCTTCCAGGGCCGGCGAGCCACGCCGTTTTTTGGGATGCGAAGAAAGAACTCAGCGCACGGTGCGGCGGCGCAGGAGCAGCGTGATCAGCATCAGCGAGAGCACCACGAACGCGATGAACGACCAGTTCGCCAGCGTCAGCCCGAACAGCGTCCAGTCGACCTTGGAGCAGTCGCCGCCGCCGCGGAAGATCAATGGCAGCGCGCGCTTGAGCGGAAAGGTCTCGATCATCCCGTAGAGGTCGCGCCCGCACGAGACGACTTCGGGCGGATACCACTGCAGCCAGCTCTGCGAGGCCGCCGTGTAGGCGCCGCCCACCGCCGACACCAGCGCCAGCACCCCGCCGGTCACCTGCAGCGCGCGGTGGCGGAAGATGGCCGCCAGCCCGGTGAAGAGGGCCACCAGCACCAGCGCATACCGCTGCACGATGCACATGGGACAGGGTTCGAGCCCCACCACGTGCTGCAGATACAGCCCGAAGGCCAGCATGAGGACACAGGCCAGGCAGATCAGCCCGAGCGCGCGGCGCGGCGCGCCGAAGTACCAATCGATCAAGGAGACACCCAATCTTCTTCTACGAACACCCTGGCCTTGCGCGGATTGGCAACAACGGTGTCGCCCTCCTTCAAGCCCAGGTCACGGAACTGTTGCGCAGGGAGTTGCGCCTCGATGATGGTTCCGGAGCCCGGATTATCTGGATTCGATTCGGTGGGCTCAAGTTCCAGCCGAGCGATCGGGCCGACCACGATCGCGCGCGACAGCGTGGCGACGATGCCGGTGGCGCCCGGCACGTAGCGTGTCACATCCAGGTCATGCGGACGCACATAGGCCATGGCCTTGGCGTCGCGCGCGCCGCTGTGCTCGGGCGAGTCCAGGCGCATGCCGTCAAGCTGCACCTGGCCGTTGTCGGCGCGGCCGTGAAAGAGGTTCACGTCGCCCAGGAATCCGTAGACGAAAGGACTCGCGGGCTTGTCCCACACGTCCTGCGGCGAGCCGACCTGCTCGATCTGCCCCTTGTTGATGACCACCACGCGGTCGGCCACCTCGAGCGCCTCTTCCTGGTCGTGCGTGACGAAGATCGAGGTGACGTGCAGCTCGTCGTGCAGGCGCCGCAGCCACCGGCGCAGTTCCTTGCGCACCTTGGCGTCGAGCGCGCCGAAGGGTTCATCGAGCAGCAGCACCTTGGGCTCCACCGCGAGCGCGCGGGCCAGCGCAATGCGCTGGCGCTGGCCGCCCGAGAGCTGCGACGGATAGCGGTCGGCCAGCCAATCGAGCTGCACGAGCTTGAGCAGGTCGGTCACCTTGGCCTTGATCTGCGCGTCGCTCGGGCGTTCCTTGCGCGGCTTCACGCGCAGGCCGAAGGCGACGTTCTCGAACACGGTCATGTGGCGGAACAGCGCGTAGTGCTGGAACACGAAGCCCACCTGGCGCTCGCGCACATGCACGTCGGTGGTGTCCTCGCCGGAGAAAAGAATGCTGCCGGTGTCGGCCGTCTCCAGCCCCGCGATGATGCGCAGCAGCGTGGTCTTGCCGCAGCCCGAGGGGCCGAGCAGCGCGACGAGCTCGCCCGACTGCACGTCGAGGTTCACGTCGCGCAGCGCGCGGAAGTCGCCGAACTGCTTGCTGATGTTGCGGATTTCGATGCTCATGATTTCTTCTCTGTCTTTCTCTCAGGCGGCCGTGGCTTCAGGCGGGCGTTCCGGCGGCAGCTCGGCAATGGCCTTCATCTCGCGCTCGTGGCGCCACTCGATCACCGACTTGATCACCAACGTGACCAGCGCCAGGATCGCCAGCAGCGAGGCCACGGCGAACGCGGCCACTGACTGGTATTCGTTGTAGAGCACTTCCACGTGCAGCGGCATGGTGTTGGTCTGGCCGCGGATGTGGCCCGACACCACCGACACCGCGCCGAACTCGCCCATCGCGCGCGCGTTGCAGAGGATCACGCCGTACAGCAGGCCCCATTTGATGTTGGGCAGCGTCACGCGCCAGAAGGTTTGCCAGCCGGTCGCGCCGAGCACGATGGCCGCCTGCTCCTCGTCGGTGCCCTGCGCCTGCATCAGCGGGATCAGTTCGCGTGCGATGAAGGGGAAGGTCACGAACACGGTTGCCAGCACGATGCCGGGCACGGCGAAGATGATCTTGATGTCGTGCTCGGCCAGCCACGGGCCGATCCAGCCCTGCGCGCCGAACACCAGCACGTAGATCAGGCCCGCCACCACCGGCGACACCGCGAACGGCAGGTCGATCAGCGTGGTGAGAAAGGCCTTGCCGCGGAACTCGAACTTGGCGATGGCCCAGGCCGCCGCCACGCCGAACACGAGGTTCAGCGGCACCGTGATGGCCGCCGTGATCAGCGTGAGGCGGATCGCGCTCCACGCGTCGGGCTCCTTCAGCGCCTCCAGGTACGCCGAGACGCCCTTGCGCAGCGCCTCGGTCGCCACGGCCGCCAGCGGCAGCACGAGGAACAGGAACATGAACGCGAGCGCAATGCCGATCAGCGTCCAGCGCACCCAGGCCGCTTCGGTGGTGCCGGCCTGCGCGCGGCGGATGATTTTGGAAGGTGCACTCATGTCATGCCCCTCCGCGCTTGCGTTGCCAGGCCTGCAGGCCGTTGATGACCAGCAGCAGCAGGAACGAAATGACCAGCATCACCAGCGCGACCGCGGTGGCGCCCGCGTAGTCGTACTGCTCCAGCTTGCCGATGATGATGAGCGGCGTGATCTCCGAAATCATCGGCATGTTGCCGGCGATGAAGATCACCGAGCCGTATTCACCGATGGCGCGCGCGAAGGCCATGGCAAAGCCGGTGAGCAGCGCCGGCGCGATCGACGGAAAGATCACCTTGGTGAAGGTCTGAAAGCGCGTCGCACCGAGCGAGGTGGCGGCTTCTTCGAGTTCCTTCTCGGCGTCTTCGAGCACCGGCTGCACCGTGCGCACCACGAACGGCAGCCCGATGAAGATCAGCGCGATCACGATGCCCGCCGGCGTGAACGCCAGCTTGATGCCGTGCGGCTCGAGCAGTTGCCCGATCCAGCCGTTGCCCGCGAGCAGCGCCGTGAGCGAGATGCCGGCCACGGCCGTGGGCAATGCGAATGGCAAATCGACCAGCGCATCGACGATGCGCTTGCCCGGAAACTTGTAGCGCACCAGCACCCAGGCCACCAGCAGCCCGAACACCGCGTTCACGAGCGCGGCGATCAGCGAGGCGCCGAAGGTGAGGCGGTAGGACGCCATCACGCGCGGCGCGGTCACGGCCACCCAGAACTGGTCCCAGGTCAGCGTGAAGGTCCTGAAGACCAGCGCCGACAGCGGGATCAGCACGATCAGGCTCAGGTACAGGATCGAGAAGCCGAGCGTGATGTGGAAACCGGGCAGCACGCGCTTGGCGCCCCCCGCCCGGTTGGCACGCGAAAAAGGCGCTCCCGCGGACGGGAGCGCCGAAGAGACTGCGCCGCTCATTTACTTTGCGCCGGGCGTGTACAGCTTGTCGAACTGGCCGCCGTCGTTGAAGTGCACCTTCTGCGCTTCGCCGAGGCTGCCGAACAGTTCCTGCACCGTGAAGAGCTGCAGCGGCTTGAACGTTGCGGCGTACTTCTTGAGTACAGCCTGCGAGCGCGGGCGCAGCGCGTGCTTGGCGGCGATTTCCTGCGCTTCTTCGGAGTACAGCCAATCGAGGTAGGCCTTGGCGAGTTCGCCGGTGCCCTTCTTGGCGACGGTGCGCTCGACCACGGCGACCGGGTTCTCGGCCACGATGCTGATCGACGGGTACACCGAGTCGACCTTGCCGGTGCCGAACTCGCGGTCGATGGAGACCACTTCCGACTCGAAGGTGATCAGCGCATCGCCGATGTTGCGTTGCAGGAAGGCGGTGGTGGCGTCGCGGCCGCCGCGCGCCAGCACCGGCGTGTTCTTGAAGAGCTTGCCCACGAACTCGGCGGCCTGCGCATCGGTGCCGCCCTTCTTCTTGATGTAGCCCCAGGCGGCCAGGTAGGCATAGCGCCCGTTGCCGCCGGTCTTGGGGTTGACGATCACGACCTGGATGCCGGGCTTGATCAGGTCGTCCCAGTCCTTGATGCCCTTGGGGTTGCCGTTGCGCACGAGGAACAGCATGGTCGAGGTGGTCGGCGATGCGTTCTCGGGGAATTTTTTGGTCCAGTCCTTGGCGACCACGCCGGTGTTGGCCAGGAAGTCGATGTCGGTGGAGGTGTTCATGGTCACCACGTCGGCATCCAGGCCGTCGGCCACCGAGCGCGCCTGGGCGCTGGAGCCGCCGTGCGACTGGTCGATCTTCACGTCCTTGCCGGTGGCCTTCTTGTAGTGCGCCACGAACGCTGCGTTGTAGTCCTTGTAGAACTCGCGGGCCACGTCGTAAGACGCGTTCAGCAGCGTGGTGCCCTGCGCAAAAGCGCTGCTGCCGGCGAGTGCGGAGGACGCCAGCGCGAGCACGGCGACGAAGGTCTTGATTCTGGAAGTCATGTGGTTGCCAAGGTTTCTGAAAAATCACGGCCCGCCGACCAGGCGGCGGGCTCGTCGGTCAGGGATTGGAGCAAAGCCAGGCCGAGCGGCCAGTCTCCGTGCCCCGAATCGATGTTGATATGGCCCGCATTCTGCATGCGCACGAACTCGCTGCCCCAGGCCCGCGAATATGCACCCGCGAGCCGAATGGGACAGTAGGGGTCGTTGCTGCTGGCCACGACGATGCTGCGGTACGGCAGCGCGGCATAAGGCACGGGCGCGAAGTCCGACAGCACCGCGCGGCGCTCGGGGTCGGCCGGCGCCACCAGCAGCGCACCCTGGATGCGGGCGGCCGCCTCGGGCGGCAGGTGCGCGGTGGCGATGCAGCCCAGGCTGTGCGCCGCGATCACCACCGGGCCGGGGGTCTCCATCACCAGCTTGGCGAGCGCCGGCACCCAGGCGTCGCGCTTGGGCGAAGCCCAGTCGTCCTGCACCACCCGCGCGGCGCCCGGGATGCGCGCTTCCCACAGGCTCTGCCAGTGGCCGGGCCCGGAATCCCGCCAACCGGGCACGATGACGACGCGCGTCTGCATCTGCGAGTGCCGCCTCTGCCGCTTACTTGTTGGGCTGCGGCGTGATGCGCAGGTAGGGCTTCACGGCCTTGAAGCCCTTGGGGAAGCGCTCGGCCAGCTCGGCCGGGTCCTGGATGCTGGGGATGATGACCACGTCGTCGCCGTCCTTCCAGTTCACGGGGGTGGCCACCTTGTGACTGTCGGTGAGTTGCAGCGAGTCGATCACGCGGATGATCTCGTCGAAGTTGCGGCCGGTCGATGCCGGGTAGGTGATGGTGGTGCGGACCACCTTCTTCGGATCGATGATGAACACGCTGCGAACGGTGGCCGTGGCCGAGGCGTTCGGGTGGATCAGGTCGTACAGGTCGGCCACCTTGCGGTCGGCGTCCGCGATGATCGGGAAATTGACCGTGGTGTTCTGCGTTTCGTTGATATCACCGATCCATTCCTTGTGCTTGGTGGCCGGATCGACGCTCAGCGCGATGGGCTTGACGCCGCGCTTGGCGAATTCGCCCGACAGCGCCGCGGTCTTGCCCAGTTCGGTGGTGCACACGGGCGTGAAGTCGGCCGGGTGCGAGAAGAACACGACCCACGAATCGCCGGCCCATTGGTAGAAGTCGAGGGGGCCTTCGCTGGAGTCCTGGGTGAAATTGGGGGCGGTGTCGCCGAGTCGCAGAGTAGCCATGGTCGCTCCTGGGATGGATGGGAGCTTCGGATTGTGCGAACCCGGGCAAGGATGACAAACGAATATCTACTTGTTTGGTTATGGCGTTTTTCGCATAACGGGGTGCGAATTGCAGGGCTCGCCGTCCGGCCTCAGCAAAGGCGCACCCTCGATGCCCTGCAAATGCTCGAACAGGAAATCGATCAGACGCCGCACCGCCGGCACCAGCGCACGCCGCGGCGGAAACACCATGTGCGCGACGGCGTCCTCCGGTCCCCAGTCGCACAGCACCTTCTCCAGCCGGCCCGCCTCGATGTCGTCCGCGCACATGTAACCGGGCAGCAGCGTGGCGCCGATGCCGGCGATCGCGGCCACCTGCAGCGTCGCAATGTCGTCCGCCACGTAGCGCGGTGTGTGCGTGTGCACGTAGGCCTTGCCTTTCGGGCCTGAGAGCCGCCATTCGCTGCGGCCCTCGCCGTTGACCGACATCGCCATGGTGTCCAGCCGCGCAAGGTCGGCCGGTGTCTGCACCGGGCCCTGCCGCTGCATCAGCGCCGGACTGGCCACCAGCACCCCGCGTCCGGTGCCCAGGACCTTGGCCACCAGCGTGGCGCTCTCCTCCACGACCGGCCGCACGCGCAGCGCGATGTCGAAGCCCTCCTCGATCGGGTCCACCGGGCGGTTGATGACCCGCACGTCGACCCGCACCGCCGGATAGCGCTCCATGAAGAGCGGCAGCAGCTGGGCCACTCCGCTGTATGCCATCGTGATCGGGCAGCTCAGCCGCACCAGCCCGCTCGGCTCGTTCTGCACCTGCGCCACCGATTCGGCGGCGGCCTGCGCCGCGTCGCGCATGGCGGCGGCGTGCCGCAGGTAGATCTCGCCCGCGGGCGTGAGCGACAGGCGCCGGGTGCTTCGTTGCATGAGTTGCACGCCCAGGCGCTCCTCCAGTTCCGCCACCCGGCGCGAGAGGCGCGACTTCGGAATGCCGAGCGCCCGGCTGGCGGCGGCAAACCCGCCCCGCTCGGCCACTTCGGCGAAAAAAACCATGTCGTTGAGGTCTTGCATGGCTCAGATTGTCCCGCAATCAGGACGATCTATGCAAATTTTGGCTACTTATCAATCACTCGACCCAAAAATAGAATTCTCCCAGCGCCGGCCACTTTGAGCGCCGACCCCCTCCACGAAAGTGATTGACATGAAGCTGCTCCACATCGACTCCAGCATCCTCGGTGCCTATTCGACCTCCCGCCTGCTGACGGCCGAGACCGTGGCCGCCTGGAAGGCCGCGCACCCCGACACCACCGTCGAATACCTCGACCTCGCCGTCGACGCCCCCGCGCACTTCAGCGCCGACGCGCTGGCCATCAAGACCGGCCCGCAAGCCGAGCCCACCGAAGCCCAACAACGCGAGAACGCGCTGTCCGAAAAGCTGGTGAGCCAGTTCCTGGCCGCGGACGTGGTCGTCATCGGCGCCCCGCTCTACAACTTCTCGATCCCGACCCAGCTGAAGGCCTGGATCGACCGCCTCGGGCAAGTCGGCCGCACCTTCAAGTACACCGAGACCGGCCCCGTGGGCCTGGCCGGCGGCAAGACGGTGATCGTGGCGTCGAGCCGCGGCGGCGTCTACTCGACCAGCGACTGGGGCCAGGGCGCCGAGCACCAGGAGAGCTACCTGAAGGTGGTCTTCGGCTTCTTCGGCATCACCGACGTGCGCATCGTGCGTGCCGAAGGCGTGGCGATGGGCGACGAGCCCAAGGCTGCCGCACTGACCGCGGCGCGCTCCGACATCCTGGTGGCGACGGCTGAAGCCGCGAACCAGAAGGACGTGGCCCAGGTCGCCTGAACGCGCCCCGCGCCAAAAAAAGCCGCCCATCGGGCGGCTTTTTCATGCGCTTCGATCGCCGCGGTTGTCAGGCAGCCGAATGGCTCTTGATCCAGGCGACGTACTTGTCCATCCACCCCTGCAGGAATTTCTTGGAGCCTTCGTTGCCGATGTGGCCCTTGTCGTCGAACAGGTCGTCCTTGGTCTGCAGGAACACTTCGGGCGAACCCATCGTGGGCACATCGAGGTAGGCCAGGATGTTGCGCAGGTGCTGCTGCGCGAGCGCGGTGCCGATGGCGCCCACCGAGATGCCGACCACGCCGGCCGGCTTGCCGCCCCAGGCGTTCTGGCCGTAGGGGCGCGAGGCGTGGTCGATGGCGTTCTTCAGCACGCCGGGGATCGAGCGGTTGTATTCGGGCGTGACGAACAGGAGGCCTTGCGCGGCCGCGATTTCGCTTTTCAGGCGCTTCACCGCGGGTGCCTGGTTGCCGTCGTCGTCCTGGTTGTAGAGCGGCAGGTCGTCGATGCGCACGTGCTCGAAAGTGAAATCGGCGGGCGCGAGGTGGGCCAGCGCGAGCGCGAGCTTCTGGTTGAACGAATCCTTGCGAAGGCTGCCGACTACGACGGCGATGCGGGTCTGTGCCATGGATGAAACTCCTTGTGTGGTTGAAAGGGTCTGGAGGAAGGTCCGAAAGACGAAAGCGATTATGCGAATCGCCCATGACCTTTTCTGGAAAAGTTCTTGCGCCGTCGCGCGCCCTGCCAGATGCTGGAGGCCATGACTCCCTCCTCCCAGTCCACTCACTACGAAGTCATCGTCGTCGGCCTCGGCGCGCTGGGCGCGGCCACGCTCTATCAACTTTCGCAGCGCGGCGCCCGCGTGCTCGGCATCGACCAGTTCGCACCGCCGCACGACCAGGGCTCCTCGCACGGCGACTCGCGCATCACGCGCCTGGCGATCGGCGAAGGCGACGAGTACGTGCCCTTCGTGCAGCGCTCGCACGCGATCTGGCGCGAGCTCGAAGCGCGCACCGGCACGCCGCTCATGACCACCACGGGCGGCCTCGTCCTCGCGCCGCGCGACCGCGTGGCCGAGCACCACGGCAAGTCCGACTTCGTGCGGCGGACCATCGCCTGTGCCGAGCGCTTCGGCATTGCGCACGAGGTGCTCGACGCGGCCGGCATCCGCGCGCGCTTTCCGCAATTCCATCTGCAAGGCGACGAGATCGGCTATCACGAGCGCGACGCCGGCTTCGTGCGGCCCGAAGACGCCATCGGCGCGCAGCTCGCGGTGGCCCGCGCCTCGGGCGCCCAGACGCGCACCGGCGAGCGCGTGCAATCCGTCGAGCCGGTGGGCAACGGCGACGCGGTCCGCGTGCGTACCGATTCAGGCAGCTTCACGGCCGACCGCGTGGTGATCGCGGCGGGCGCGTGGCTGCCAGAACTCCTCGGCCGGCAGGCGCGCGCCGACTGGCAGGCGAACTTTTCGGTTCACCGGCAGGTGATGCACTGGTTCGACACCGGCAGCGCCGCCGGCGATTTCGCGCCCGGCCGCTTCCCCGTCTTCATCTGGATGTTCGGCGACGGGCAGGAGGACTACATGTACGGCTTTCCATCCTCCGACCCCGCGCATCCCGCGCTCAAGGTCGCGACCGAGCAGTACGTGGCCGCCACCACGCCCGACACCATCGACCGCAGCGTGCGCCCCGAAGAGACCGCCGCGATGTACCGCGACCGCGTGGCCGGCCGCTTCCCGCAGATCGATGGCCGCGCCCTGAAGGCGCGCGCCTGCATGTACACCGTGACGCCCGACCGGCGCTTCGTGATGGATGCGCTCGAGGGTCTGCCGAACGTGCTGATCGCCTCGGCCTGCTCGGGCCACGGCTTCAAGCATTCGGCGGGCCTGGGCGAAGCCATTGCCGACCACGTGCTGGGCCGCGCCATGTCGCACGGCCTCGATCTGCGACCCTTTGCCCGCCGGCGGCTGCTGGAGAAGGAAACTGCCTAGAGCAGCCCGGCGCGAACGCGGGCATCATCGTTCCCGATCTTTTGATTTCTGGAGCAATGCGCGATGAGATTCCTGGTGGTGGGTGCCGGTGCACTCGGTGGTTATTTCGGTGGCCGTTTGCTGGAGGCCGGGCGCGATGTGACCTTTCTTCTTCGTCCGCGCCGCGCGGCGCAGCTCGCGAAAACCGGGCTCGTGGTGCAAAGCCCTTTCGGCAACCTCGAACTTCCCGCGCCCAAGCATGTGCTGGCCGAGGACATCGACGGTCCCTATGACGTGGTCGTCGTCGGCAGCAAGGCCTACGACCTCGAATCGACGATGGATTCGTTCGCGCCCGCGGTCGGCCCGAACACCGTGATCCTCCCGCTCCTCAACGGCATGAAGCACATCGACCAGCTGGTCGAGCGCTTCGGAGACAAGCGGGTGCTCGGCGGCCTCTGCATGATCTCGGCCACGCTGGACGACGAAGGCCGCGTGCTGCACCTGAACGACCTGCATGGCCTGAGCTACGGTGAGCGCGCCGGCGGACGCTCGGCGCGCGTCGATGCCATCGCAGCCCAGTTCGCGGGCGCGAAGTTCGACGCCACCGCGAGCGAGACCATCGCGCAGGACATGTGGGAGAAGTGGGTCTTCATCGCCTCGGCGGCGGGCCTCACGAGCCTGATGCGCGCCGCCATCGGCGACATCGTCGCGGCCGGCGGGCAGGACGTGGCGCTCTCGATCTTCGACGAGTGCTGCGCCATCGCCACGCACAACGGCTTCGCGCCGCGCCCCGCCGCCATCCAGCGCGGCCGCGCGGTGGTGACGACGGCCGGCTCGCCGATGACGGCATCGATGTACAAGGACATCGTGCGCGGCGCGGCGGTCGAGGCCGACCACATCGTGGGCGACCTCCTGGGCCGTGCGCCCAAGAGTGATTCGCCCGTGCCCACGGCGCTGCGCACCGCCTACGTCCACCTCAAGGCCTACGAGGCCCGGCGCGCCCGCGAGGCCGGCTGACACCGGAGCAAAGCCCCATGGCCGACGCGCTCGCCTTCCTCCACACGGCGCAGCCGCATGTGCAGACCTTCGGGCGCCTGGTGCGCGACCTTGCGCCCGATCTCGAGGTGCGCCACCTGGTGATGGAGGAGCTCTTGGCCGACGCGCGCGTCGTGGGCATCGACAACGCGCCGCTGGTCAGGCGTGTGCACGAGGCCATGCGCGAGGCGGCATCGGACGGCGCCGCGGTCGTCGTTTGCACCTGCTCCACCATCGGCGGCATCGCCGAGAAAACCGCCACCGGCGGCGCCTTCTCGGCCCTGCGCATCGACCGCGCCATGGCCGACCGCGCGGTGCGCACCGGCCCGCGCGTGCTGATCGTCGCGGCGGTCGAAAGCACGCTGGAGCCGACGACGGCGCTGATCCTTTCGGCGGCGACGCAGGCCGGCGTCGGCACCCGGCCGAGCGCACTGCTCGTCGAGGAAGCGTGGGCGCATTTCCAGGCCGGCGACACCGGCCGCTATGTGGAGACGCTGGCCGCGGCGATCCGCGGCGCGGTCGGCAAGGCCGACGTGGTCGTGCTCGCGCAAGCCTCGATGGCGCCGGTGACGCCGCTGCTCGCCGACCTCGGGATCGATGTGCTCAGCAGCCCGGGACTGGGCGTGGCGCATGCGGTGGCGACGCTGCGGGCGTCGGGCAACGCGTGGACGGCCGGCAGCATGGGCATGCTGTCGGGGTCGCAAGGCTGAGCCGGCCGCTACTCCGACTTGAGGATCGTCTCCCCCTTCAGCGTTCCCATGTCCTGGGTGTTGAAGCGGTGCCGCTTCCACCCGGCCCAGGTGCGGCGGAAGTTCGCGATCGAGATGCCGTAGTACAGCACCTTGAACATGCGCAGCGCGCCCCACATCGGCGTGCCCTTGTAGATGTCGCCGGCCAGCAGCGACATCAGCGCCTCCTTCACCCGGAACGGATTGCCCGGGTGCATGAACATATCGCGGATGGTCGGGTTGGTCACGCGGTAGATGAACCATGAATACTCGCGCGGGCCCTTGCGCATCATGGCCTCGAAGCCCCGTCGCGCGGTCGCCAGTTCCGCCGGCTGGTCGAGCGCGGTGGCCACGAGCTCGGCGCCGTCGAAGGCGCTGTGCATCGCCAGGTACACGCCCGAGGAAAACATCGGGTCGATGAAGGTGAAGGCATCGCCCAGCAGCAGGTAACGGTCGCCCGTCGCGTGCGTGCTCGTGTACGAGAAGTTGCCGGTGGCATGCACCGCGTCGTCGACCAGCGTCGCGCCCTTCAGGCGGTCCTGCAGCACGGGGCACAGCGCGATGGTGTCGTAGAAGAAATCCTTCAGCGGCTTGTCGCGCGTCTTCAGGTAGTACGGCCAGCAGACCGCGCCCACGCTGGTGGTGCCGTCGGCCAGCGGAATGAACCAGAACCAGCCGTGCGGAAACCAGCAGATGCTGATGTTGCCTTCCTTCTTGCCCTCCAGGCGCTCGGCGTTCGTGAAGTGGCCGAAGACGGCGGTGCTGTTGTGGTCGGGGTTCTTTTCCTTGCAGCGGAATTTGTTGGCCAGCAGCGTGTCGCGCCCTGTGGCATCGACCACGAAGCGGGCGCGCCAGTTGCGCTTCGCACCGTCGTCCATCTCGGCCTGGACGGTCGCGCCGTCGGCGTCGAAGGCCACGTCGCGCACCTTGCAACCCTCGATCGTTTGCGCACCGCGCGTGGCGGCGTTGCGGAACAGCAGCTCATCGAGTTCCGAGCGGCGCACCTGCCAGGCGGAGTCGAGCGACTTGTCCCAGCCCTCGGCAAAGTCCACATAACTGCGGTGCTCGTGCTCGGGCGAGACGAACTCGATGCCGAATTTCGGCATGCCGATCTTCTCGACCTGGTCGCGCACGCCGAGCCTGTCGAACAGTTCGACGTTCGCCGGCAGCAGCGATTCGCCGATGTGAAAGCGCGGGTGGTGCGCCTTCTCCAGCAGCACCACCTTGCGGCCCTGTTGTGCCAGCAGCGCCGCCACGGTCGAACCGGCGGGGCCGCCGCCGATCACGATCACGTCGCAGGATTCGTTCGCGGCAGCGCCGGGTTCGGTGGCTTCAGTCGGGAGAGACATTCAGGCGGTACTACATTGTTTGACAATGCTGCGCAGCATAACGCCCTCGGCACAGGCACGGTCCCTGTGCCGACCCCCATTCCGCCGCAGATTGACGTTCGACCTTCACGCAGGATTCGCCATGCCCTTTCTTCGCTGTCTCGTCACCGGCGCCTTCGGTCTCCTTGCCGCATTCGCGCATGCCGCGGGCTTCGGCACCTTCGAGATACCGGCCGACGCCGAGGGCCCGGCGCTGCGCGGCGCGGTATGGACGCCCTGCGCCGCGCCGGCCGGCGAGATCAGGCTCGGTCTGTATGCGATTGCCGGCGTGCGGGACTGCCCGATCGCGGCAAGCGGCCCGCTGCCGCTGGTCGTGGTGTCGCACGGGTACGGCGGCTCCTTCCTCGGCCACCACGACACGGCGCAGGCGCTGGCCGATGCGGGCTTCGTCGTCGCGGCCATCAACCATTCGAACGACAACTTCCAGGTCCAGGGCAGCCCGAACGACAAGCTCTCGGCGCTCGCGACGCGCACCACCGACATCAAGCGGCTCGTCGACTACATGCTCGCGCAATGGCCCGCGCACGACCGGCTGGCGGCTGGGCAGATCGGCTTCTTCGGCTTCTCCAGAGGCGGCTTCACAGGCCTTGCGCTTGCCGGTGGCCGGCCGGATTTCGAGCGGCTTCCGTCCCGTGCCGCGGTGACCTGCACATCGGCGCCGGAGGGCGCGGCCTGCGTGCAGGCCCGGCAACGGTTGCGCGATCTTCTCGCCACGCCGGTGGTCCACGACGCCCGCATCAAGGCCGCCGTGATCGCCGATCCGCTCGCCATGGTCTTCGATGCCGAGCGCCTGAAGAACGTGACGATCCCGATCCAACTCTGGGCCTCGGAGCGCGGCGGCGATGGCGTGCTGCCCCGCGACGTGGATGCCGCGCGGCGCGCCCTGCCTTCGCCGCCCGACTACCGCGTGCAGCCCGGCTCCGCGCACTTCGCCTTTCTCGCGCCCTGCGGCGAGGCCATGGCCAAGACCCTGCCCGAGATCTGCAGCGACGGCGCCGGCTTCGACCGCGTGGCCTTCCATGCACAGCTGAATGCCGCGGTGCTCGCCTTCTTCAGGCAGCACCTCACGCCGGCATCCAAACCTTAGCCCAGCTAGCCGGCGCGCCGCTGCCCGGCGAGGCGCCGCACCACGGCGACCAGCCGGTCCACCTCGTCGAAGGTGTTGTAGAACGCGAGCGAAGGCCGCACCGTCGTTTCCACGCCGAAGCGCCGCAGGATCGGCTGCGCGCAGTGGTGCCCCGTGCGCACCGCGATGCCTTCGTCGTTCAGCGCATGGCCCACTTCCTCGGTGGTGTAGCCGTCGAGCACGAAGGACATCACGCTCGCCTTGTCGGCCGCCGTGCCGATCAGCCGCACGCCCGGGATCGCACCGAGCTGCGCCATGCCGTACACAAGCAGGTCGTGCTCGTAGCGCGCGATGTTCTCGATGCCGACCTTGTTGACGTAGTCGATCGCCGCGCCCAGGCCCACCGCATCGGCGATGTTGCCGGTGCCGGCCTCGAACTTGTTGGGGATCGGCTGGAACACGGTCTTCTCGAAGGTCACGTCGGCAATCATGTTGCCGCCGCCCTGCCAGGGCGGCATGTCCTCGAGCACTTCGCGCTTGCCCCAGACCACGCCGATGCCGGTCGGGCCGAACACCTTGTGGCCCGAGAACACGAAGAAGTCGGCGCCGATGTCCTGCACGTCCACGCGCATGTGCGAGACCGACTGCGCGCCGTCGACCAGCGCCTTGGCGCCGGCGCGGTGCGCGAGCGCGACGATCTCCTTGACCGGCACCACGGTGCCCAGCGCGTTGGAGACCTGCGTGACCGCGACGATCTTCGTGCGGTCGTTCAAGAGCTTTCGGTACTCGTCGAGCAGCACCTGGCCCGAGTCGTCCACCGGAATCACGCGCAGCTTCGCGCCTTTGGCGGCGGCGAGTTGCTGCCACGGCACGATGTTGGCGTGGTGCTCCAGGTTGGAGACGATGATCTCGTCGCCCTCGCCCACGTGCTGCCCGCCCCAGCTCTTGGCCACGAGGTTGATGGCCTCGGTGGTGCCGCGCACGAAGATCACCTCTTCGACTTCGGGCGCGTTGATGAACTTGCGTACACGCTCGCGCGCGCCTTCGTACGCATCGGTCGCGCGCGCAGCAAGCTCATGCGCCGCGCGATGGATGTTCGAGTTCTCGTGCGCGTAGAAATACGCGATGCGGTCGATGACCGACTGCGGCTTGTGCGTGGTGGCCGCGTTGTCGAACCACACGAGCTGCTTGCCGTTGACACGCTCCTGCAGGATCGGGAAGTCGCGGCGCACGGCGTGGACGTCGAACGGCGGATGCTGGCCGCTGCCGGCGAGCGGCACCGCATCGGGACCGCGCGGATCGGGCTTGGCCGGCGTAACGAAGCCGTTGGGCAGGCGCACCGCATCGACGAAGTAGAACTGCGCATCGCGCCCGGGCTGCGCCGACGGCGGGCTCGGCGGCAACGACGGTTGAGAGACAGGTGCCGCCAGACCCGCGAACGGATCGTGAATCGCGAAGCCGTCGCTGGCATCGGCCGTCGGATGCCCGTAGCTGTTGTTCAGGAAGTAGAACGGTGACGTGGCTGATTGCGGCGATGCGGGCGCACCGACCTGCTGCGGCACGCCCAGCACCGTGCCGCCCGAACGCGGCTCGAAGGCCGGCGCAACCGACAGCATGTTGTCCGGCACGCCATTGCCCGCCACCGCATGCGGCAGCAAGGCCGGCGCGCGATTGGCCAGCGATGGCAACTGGGTCGGCGATGCGGGCAACACATTGGCGCCCGGAATCTGCCCCTGCGGAATCGGCGTGCCCGGCACGCTCGGCCCGAAGCCCGCGGGGCTCACCAGCGGCGAGCCCGGCGGCGCGATGTTGGCGGGAAACTGCGCGCCCGGCACCAGCCCGCTCGCCACGCCGGGCAACGAGGTGGGTGGCGTGCCGGGCAACGCCGAAAACATGGCGCTGGCCATGCGCGCGAGGATGGCCGGATCGAACGGCGCCTCGCCCGGAATCGTGGGTGTGCTCACCGCGGCTTACTTGTAGGTGTCGGGATAGTCGTGGTACTTGCCGATCTCGACATCGTCGAGCACCGCCAGTGCGTCGGTGGTCAGCACCGCGAGCGAGCAGTACAGCGAGATCAGGTACGACGCGATCGCGTGGTTGTTGATGCCCATGAAGCGCACCGACAGCCCCGGGCTCTGCTCGCCCGAGAGACCCGGCTGGAAGAGACCCACCACGCCCTGGCGCTTGTCGCCCACGCGCAGCAGGAGGATCTTGCTCTTGCCGTCGGCCACCGGCACCTTGTTCGACGGAATCAGCGGAATGCCGCGCCAGGTGATGAACTGCGAACCGAAGAGGCTCACCGTCGGCGGCGGCGTGCCACGGCGCGTGGCCTCGCGGCCGAACGCGGCAATGGCCAGCGGGTGCGTGAGGAAGAACGCGGGCTCCTTCCACACCTTGGTGAGCAGCTCGTCCAGGTCGTCGGGCGTGGGCGCGCCGGTCAGCGGAAAGATGCGCTGCTCTTCGCTCACCTGCGCCAGGAGGCCGTAGTCGGGGTTGTTGATGAGCTCGCTCTCCTGGTTCTCCTTGATCGTCTCGATCGTCAGGCGCAGCTGCTCCTTGATCTGGTCGTGCGGGCTGCTGTAGAGATCGGAGATGCGGGTGTGCACGTCGAGCACGGTGCTCACGGCATTGAGGTAGTGCTCGCGCGGGTTCTCTTCGTAGTCGACGAAGGTGCGCGGCAGCTGGTTTTCTTCTTCGCGCGAGGTGCAGGTGACCTTGATCGACTCGGGGTTCTTGACCTTGTTGACGCGGTAGATGCCCGCCTCCACCGGCACCCATTGCAGGAGGTGCGTCAGCCAGCGCGGGCTGATCGTCTCCAGCTGCGGGACTGTCTTGGTGGCATTGGCTAGCTGGCGTGCGGCGTTGTCGCCAAGGGCGGTGGTACCACCGACTGTTGCGCTCATGGATCAAGGCTCCGGGGGTTGGAAAAGACACTGTGTGGGACGCCGATGCAGCGATGTGCATCGGCGCACCGAGTGTCCGGCGCCCCCGGGTTTTCCCTCAACAGGCTATAGCCGCCAAGTTGATCCGCCTCGCAAGGCGCGACTGCTCCAGTTGCTCGCAGCGCGCGAGCAGGTTCACGATGTTGATCCCGAGTGCCGTCGCGAGCTTCTGCGCGGTGACGATCGAGGGGATCACGCGGCCGCGTTCGACCTCGCCCACATAGGAGCGATTGAGGTCCGAGCGCTCCGCGAGCTGCTCCTGCGACCAGCCGTTCGCCTCGCGCAGCTGGCGCACGGTGACACCGAAATCTTCGACAAAGGCTTTCATGGTGCGCTCGCTTTCGGTGCGTTCTGCAAACTGGCCTGGGTCACGCTCGCGCCCGGCTTCACGTCGTCGGTGATCCACACGTTGCCGCCGATTACCGCGCCCTTGCCCAGCGTCACGCGCCCGAGGATGGTCGCGCCCGCGTAGATGACCACGTCGTCTTCCACCACCGGATGCCGCGGCAGGCCCTTCTGCAGGTTGCCCTCGGTGTCGGTGGGAAAGCGCTTGGCCCCGAGCGTCACGGCCTGGTAGAGCCGCACGCGCTTGCCGATGACGGCCGTCTCGCCGATCACGACGCCCGTGCCGTGGTCGATGAAGAAGCCCGCGTCGATCTGCGCGCCGGGGTGGATGTCGATGCCAGTCTGCCCGTGCGCGAGCTCGGCCACGATGCGCGCGAGCAGCGGCAGGTCGAGCCGATAGAGCGCATGCGCCAGGCGGTGGTGGATCATCGCGAGCACGCCGGGGTAGCACAGCAGCACTTCGTCCACGCTGCGCGCGGCCGGGTCGCCCTGGTAGGCGGCGAGCACATCGCTGTCCAGCAGGCGGCGCAGGCCGGGCAGCGCATTCGCGAACTGGCGCACGGCCTCGGTGGCCGCGTCGTCGATCTCGCTGGCCGCGCGCGGTTGCAGGCGCGCATTGAAATTGAGTTCCAGCCGGGCCTGCACCAGCAGCGCCTGCAAGGCGGCGTCGAGCGTGTGGCCGACATAGAAGTCTTCGCTCTCGTGGCGCAGGTCCGGCGGCCCGAGCCGCATCGGAAAGAGCGCGCCCTTGAGCGATTCGACGATCTGCGCGAGCGCATCGCGCGACGGAAACTCGCGCGCACCGGGCTCGCGCGAGCGCCGCTGCGAATCGCGCCACTCGTCGCGCACGCCATGCAGCGCGCGCACGATGTCGCTTACCTCGAAATGGGCCATGTGTTTTTTCTCCCTTGAATGTCTTGCGTGGGCAGCCGTCAGTCCTGCACCCAGGGCAGCTGATGGAAGCGCCAGCCGTCCGCGCCGCCGCGGTGCTGCTGCGCATCGATCTCGCCCTCGAAGCCTTCGAGCACGTTGAAGACGTTCGTGAAGCCGGCCTTCGCCGCGGCTTCGGCGGCCAGTGCGGAGCGCTTGCCGCTGCGGCACAGCAGCAGCGCCACGGCATCCTTGCCGCCGTCCTTGGCGAGCCTGGCTTCGAGTTCGCGCACGAAGCGCGGATTGCGCGTGAGCGCGGTGCCCGTGGCCCAGGCCACATGCAGGCTCTCGGGCACATGGCCGACGAACTTGCGCTCCTCGCCCGAGCGCACGTCGACCAGCACGGCCTGGCCCTTCTGCACCAGGTCCCAGGCTACCGCCGGCGCGATGCCGCCGGCATAGGGCCAGCTGTTTTCGGCGGCCTTGGCGCGTGCCTGTTCCAGTGCTTCGGGCAAGACGAGTTCTTCAACTTCCACGGACATGCTGTGCGCTCCTGTTGTGCGTTGGTAGTCGCCTTGATGGCGATGACCACCACTTTAGGATCGCCGCCCGGAACGTCAAACAACTGAAAAGTCGATTTCTAACAACCAATCGGTCTATAACGCGGTGCCAACGCTTGGACAATATGGCGTCGCCTCGCCCCGAAGGTTCGTTACGCATGCCGAAATCGACCCGTTTCCTGCTCAATCTTGTTGTGCTCTTCGCCAGCATGGGCGCCATCGACTGCCTGATGGCCAGGCCCGACAACGCCAGTCCTCTGGCCATCGTCTATGCACTGATCTTTTCGGGGCTGATGTTCGGCTGGTGCAAAGCCCACGCGGCCGCGCGGGGCAGCGATCCGCCAACCGGCGCGGCCATCATGGCCGCCTTTCTAGCGCCGATTGGCGTACCGCTTTACTTTCTGCGCAGCATGCCCGTCGGCCAAGCGCTCTGGTCGAGCGCAAAAGCCCTGCTCTTCTTCGTCGGCCTTCTTGCGACCTATGGTGTGACGTCGATGCTCTTTGACCTGCTTCGCACCTGAGCGGGGCGAAGGCAAGCCAGGTGCTCTTGCCGGCCAATCACCAGTGCCCTGATCGATCACATCTTGAACTGCGCCTCGGGCATCAACCCGCGACCGCCTCCGCCGCCCGCACGGCCGGCGCGGTGAGGTCCACGCTCTTCGCGCCGTCCACGCCATACGGCACGTCGCCCGCGATCGTCACGCGGCGCACCACGCGGTGCTGGTCGCCGTAGTCGTTGATGGCGTAGTGCTGCGTGGCCCGGTTGTCCCAGATGGCCACGTCGCCCTGCGTCCAGCGCCAGCGCACCGTGTTCTCCAGGCGGTGCACGTGGCTCTGCAGCACGCTCAGCAGGTGGCCGGAGTCGTGGGTCGAATGGCCGGCCAGGCGCTTGACGAAATGGCCCAGCACGAGGCTGCGCTCGCCGGTCTCGGGGTGCACGCGCACCACCGGGTGCTCGGCTTCGAGCAGGCGCCGGGTGAACACCTCCTTGTAGCGCTTGACGCCCTCGTCGGCCAGGTCCGCGGGCTGCCGCGAGGCGGCGTAGTCGTAGTCGTTGCCATGCACCGCGCGCAGCCGGTCGGCCAGCGCCTTCAGGTCGTCCGAGAGGCTTTCGTAGGCGGCGACGGTATTGGCCCAGACGGTGTCGCCGCCATAGGGCGGGATGACGACCGCCCGCAGGATCGACACCTGCGGATAGGCCACCTCGAAGGTCACGTCGGTGTGCCACGAATTGGCGCGGCCGCCGTGGCGCGAATCGAGTTCGAGCAGCTTCGTGCCGTCCTTCGAAGGCACGGTCGGATGCGGCACCAGTTCGCCCCAGAGGCGGCCGAAGGCCTGCTGCTGTGCGTCGTCCA
Organism: Variovorax sp. AC194; assembly: GCF_979257995.1. NCBI lineage: Bacteria > Pseudomonadati > Pseudomonadota > Betaproteobacteria > Burkholderiales > Comamonadaceae > Variovorax > Variovorax sp. AC194. The sequence continues at coordinate 4,043,272 of NZ_OZ409823.1, forward strand.
GGTGCTGCTGCCCGCGGAAGAACAGCACCTTGTGCTTCAGGAGCGCGGCCTTGATGGCGCGGAACACCTCCGGCTGCAATTCGCCCGAGAGCCGCACGCCGCGCACCTCGGCGCCGATGTGGCCGGCCTGGCGGACGATGTCCAGTTCGTTGCTGTCCTGTGCGTCCTGTGTCCGGGCTGGAGAAGAAAGAATGGCGCTCATCGAAGGTCCTCTGTGGGGTTGGTCGCAACGATTCTGCGAGGCGCCTGCGCAGGCCGGAAGGAAGCTGTTCGCAGTTCCTCATGCCCCATTCGACTAAGCCATGTTGGATATATCGACGTGCGCCAAAGAGAGGCACAGTCGCGCCATGGATCACAAAGTCATCACCCTCATCAAGTGGCTCTTCCTGGCCGTCGGGCTCGTCCTCCTGGTCGGCGCCATCTTCGTGGACCCCGAGGCCAAGCTGGCCTTGACGATCATGGGCGTGATCTTCGCGGGCGTCGGCGGCGGCATCATCGCCTTCGGCCGCTGGAGCGCGCAGAAGGAAGCCGACCTGCGCCAGAACGGCCAGCTCATCGAGGCCGAGTTCCAGGAGGTGGAGCGCAACGGCAGCATCGAGGTGAACGGCGAGCACCCCTGGCGCATCGTTGCGAAGTGGCACGACACCGCGAACAACCGGCTGCATGTGTTCCGCAGCGCCAACCTCTGGTTCGATCCGACGGACTATGTGCAGGAGTGGATCCCGGTCTACATCGACAGGAACAACCCCAAGCGCTATCACATGGAAACGTCGTTCCTGCCGAGGCTCCAGTAACGCAAAAAAACCCGGCGCCACGAAGGCGCCGGGTTGTTCGCAATCGCCCGAGGGTCCGTCAGAGCTTCGCGATCGAAACTTCGGTCGACTTCACGAGCGCGACCACGTCGGAGCCGACCTTCAGCTGCAGCTCGTCGATCGAGCGCGTGGTGATGACCGAGGTCACGATGCCCCAGGCGGTTTCGACATCGACTTCGGAGACGACGTCGCCGCGGATGATTTCGCGGACCTTGCCCTTGAACTGGTTGCGCACGTTGATGGCTTGGATGGACATGATGGTTTCTCTTTCAGGTTGAAAAAATAAAAAGGATGGGAGGACGGGATCAGACGATCTCGGCCACGTCGTCGAACGCGAGCCGCGGCCCACGCTCGAAAGTGCCGGCGTGATCGGCCACGCCGAGGTTCACGAGGAAGTTGGCGCGATAGCGGCCGTCGGGGAAGAAGGCCTTGTCGACCAGTTCCGCGTTGAAGCCCGACTGCGGCCCCACATCCAGCCCGAGCGAGCGCGCCGCCAGGATCAGGTAAGCGCCCTGCAGGCTGCTGTTGCGAAAGGCCGTGGCCGCCGCGGCCTCGGCGCTCTTCTCGAAGAAGGGCTTGGCGTCGTAGGCCGGAAACTGCGTGGGCAGGTGCTCGTAGAAGCGCGTGTCGTGCGCGACGATGACCGTCACGCCGGCCGCCAGCGTCTGCGCCGTGTTGCCCGACGAGACCGCGGGCTTGAGCTTCGCCTTGGCCTCCTCGCTGCGCACGAACACGTAGCGCGCGGGCTGCGCGTTGTAGGCGGTCGGGCCCCACTTCACGAGGTCGTAGAGCTTGCGGATGACTTCGTCGGTGATGGGCACCGGCTGGAAGGCGTGCACGGTGCGGGCCTTGCGGAACAGCTGGTCGAGCGACGCTTCGGGAATGGCGTTGAGTGTTGTCATGGTTTTCTGTGCCTCGAAGCGGTCAGGACGCGGCGGCCAGGGCCACGTCGAGGTCTGCGATGAGGTCGTCGATGTGCTCGATGCCGACCGACAGGCGCACGGTGTCTTCCGTCACGCCGGCCTTGGCCAGTTCTTCGGGCGACAACTGCCGGTGCGTGGTCGAGGCCGGGTGCGTCGCCAGCGAGCGCACGTCGCCGATGTTCACGAGGCGCGTGAAGAGCTTGAGCGCATCGAGGAATTTCGCGCCGCCCGCGCGGCCGCTGCCGATGCCGAAGGTCAGCACGCCGCTCGATTTGCCGCCGAAGTACTTCTGCGCGAGCGCGTGGTCCGGATGGTCTTCCAGCGCCGCGTAGTTGACCCAGCTGACGGCCTTGTGCGTCTTCAGGTGCTGCGCCACCTTGAGCGCGTTGCTGCTGATGCGGTCCATGCGCAGCGCCAGCGTCTCGATGCCCTGCAGGATCAGGAAGGCGTTGAACGGCGAGATGGCCGCACCCGTGTTGCGCAGCGGCACCACGCGCGCGCGGCCGATGTAGGCGGCCGGGCCCAGCGCCTCGGTGTAGACCACGCCGTGGTAGCTCACGTCGGGTTCGTTCAGGCGCTTGAAGCGCGCCTTGTGCTCGGCCCACGGAAACTTGCCCGAATCGACGATGGCGCCGCCGATGCTCGTGCCATGGCCGCCCAGGTACTTGGTGAGCGAATGCACCACGATGTCTGCGCCGTGCGCGATGGGGCGGCTGAGGTACGGCGAGGGCACGGTGTTGTCCACGATCAGCGGCACGCCGTGGCGGTGCGCGATCTCGGCGATGGCCGCGATGTCGGTCACGTTGCCCGCGGGGTTGCCCAGCGATTCGACGAACACCGCCTTGGTCTTGTCGTCGAAGAGCTTCTCGAAGCTCTTCGGGTCGCGGTGGTCCGCAAAGCGCGTGGTGATGCCGAACTGCGGCAGCGTGTGCGCAAAGAGGTTGTACGTGCCGCCATAGAGCGCCGTGCTGCTCACGATGTTGTCGCCGGCCTCGGCAATCGTCTGGATCGCGTAGGTCACCGCCGCCTGGCCCGAGGCCAGCGCGAGCGCCGCGATGCCGCCTTCGAGCGCGGCCACGCGCTGCTCCAGCACGTCCTGCGTCGGGTTGTTGATGCGGGTGTAGATGTTGCCCGGCACCTTCAGGTCGAACAGGTCCGCGCCGTGCTGCGCGCTGTCGAAGGCGTAGGCCACCGTCTGGTAGATCGGCGGCGCGACGGCGCGCGTGGTCGGCTCGGGCGAGTAGCCGGCGTGCACGGAGAGGGTTTCGAATTTCCAGTTCTGCGACATGCGAGAGCCTTTCAGGGTGGAAAGAAGAGAAGAAACAACAAGCCGTTCACGCTGAGCCTGTCGAAGCGCCGCGCGAGGCTTCGACAAGCTCAGCCCGAACGGTCGCGGGCATCAGATCGCCCAGCGCAATGCGTGCGCGGGTGTTCCAAGCCAGCTGGCGTCGGTGCTGCTCTCAGCCTCTTCGGGTGTCCCGGGCTTTTGCAGCACCCTGTCGAGGATGCGTTTTTCAATGGCCGCGAAGGCCGGATCGCCCTGCGAGCGCGGGCGGGCGAGCGCGATGTTTTCGTCCAGCGCGATGCGGCCGTCTTCGATCAGGATCACGCGGTCGGCAAGGGCCACGGCCTCCTGCACGTCGTGCGTCACCAGCAGCGCGGTGAAGCGGTGACGTTGCCAGAGGTTTTCGATGAGCCGGTGCATCTCGATGCGGGTGAGCGCATCGAGCGCGCCCAGCGGCTCGTCGAGCAGCAGCAAGCGCGGGTGATGCACCAGTGCGCGCGCGAGCGACACGCGCTGGCGCTGTCCGCCCGACAGGCGCGCCGGCCACTCGTTCTCGCGGTCGGCCAGGCCCACCTGCGCGAGCACTTCCTTGCCGCGCGGCTTGGCATCGTTCGCGAGACCCAGCGTCACGTTGTCGAGCACGCGGCGCCAGGGCAAAAGGCGCGCCTCCTGGAACATGATGCGCGTGTCGTCGTGCAGGCCGTTCACGGCCTTGCCGTCGGTGTAGAGGCCGCCGGACGTGGCCTCTTCGAGCCCTGCGATCAGCCGCAGCAGCGTGCTCTTGCCGCAGCCGCTGCGGCCCACGATGGCGATGAATTGCCCGGGCTCGATGGTGAGCTGGGTGTTGCGCAGCACGTCGCGCGTGCCGTAGCGCTTGTGCAGGCCGCGCGCTTCGAGGCGCACGCCGCCGGCGATGGCCTGGTGGCCCGGGGCTTGGGCCTGGGCCCGGGGTTGGATGTCTTTCAGAACGGCACTCATGGCTTCAGGCTCCGGGTTTGAAAAGCGCAACGTCGAGCGCATTGAGTTTTCTGGGCAGCAGCTTTTCGCCGAAGAACGCATCGGCGATGCGCTGCTGCTCGGCGAGGCCCTCGGCCACGACCGGGCGCACCGCGTAGCTGCGGCGGCTGTTGGCCTGTTCGATGGTCGCGGCGTCCAGGCCCCACACGGGCGACAGCAGCGCGGCCGCTTCCTTGGGGTTCTGCTTGACCCACTTGCCGGTCTTCTCGAGCTCGGCGTAGATGACGCGCAGCACGTCGGGCCGCGCCTTCGCGAACTTGGTGCTCGCAAGGTAGTAGCGCTGGTACGACGCGATGCCCGCGCCGTCGGCCAGCACGCGCACCTTCGACTGGCGCTGCGCGGCGGCGAGGAACGGGTCCCACACCACCCACGCGTCGATCGCGCCCTTCTCGAAGGCCGCGCGGCCATCGGCCGGCGTGAGGTACGCGGGCTCGATGTCCTTGAACGAGAGGCCGGCCTTCTCGAGCGCGGCGATCAGCAGGTAGTGCGCGCCGGCCGCTTTTGCGAAGCCGACCTTCTTGCCCTTCAGGTCGGCCACGGTCTTCAGCGGCGAGTCTTCTTTCACGACGATCGCCTGCGCAGCCGGCGACGGCGCTTCCTGCGCGATGAAGGTCAGCTCGGCACCGGCCGCCTGCGCGAACACGGGCACCGTGTCGGCCACGTCGGCGCTGAGGTCGAGGTTGTCGAGGTTCAGCGCCTCGAGCAGCGGCAGGCCGCTGGTGAACTCGTGCCAGCTCAGCGTGGCGTTGAGCGGCGCGAGTTGCTTTTCGAGCGTGCCTTGCGCCTTCAACAGCGCCGTCAGCGTCGACGACTTCTGGTAGCCGAAGCGCACGGTGACGGGGCGCGGTGCGACGCTTTGCGCCAGCACGGCACTTGCGCCCAGAGCACCCAGCGTGGCGATCGCCGCGCGGCGGGAAATGGATGTGTTCATCTGCCCTGCCCTCACTTCGGCTTCTTCTGATAACCGGGGTGCCAGCGCAGCCACCACTGCTCCAGGCCGCGCGCGAACAGGTCGGCCAGCTTGCCCAGCAGCGCGTACAGCAGGATGCCCACGAGCACGATGTCGGTCTGCAGGAACTCGCGGGCGTTCATCGTCAGATACCCGATGCCGGCTTGCGCCGAGATGGTCTCGGCCACGATCAGGATCACCCACATGAGGCCGAGCGAAAAACGCAGCCCCACGAGGATCGACGACAGCGCCCCCGGCAGGATCACCTCGCGGTACAGCTGCCAGCGCGTGAGGCCGTAGGTGCGGCCCATCTCGATGAGCTGCGGATCGACGTTGCGGATGCCGTGGAAAGTGTTCAGGTAGATCGGGAAGAACACCGACACCGAAATCAAAAACAGCTTGGCCGATTCGTCAATGCCGAACCAGAGGATCACCAGCGGAATCAGCGCGAGCGCGGGAATGTTGCGCACCATCTGGATGGTCGAGTCGAGCAGCGTCTCGGCGAACTTCACCGAGCCCGTGAGCAAGCCCAGCGCGAGCCCCGCGCCGCCGCCGATGGCCAGGCCCGCGAGCGCGCGGCCCGCGCTCACCTTCACATGCGTCCAGAGTTCGCCGGACACGGTGAGCGACCACGCGGCCTTGACCACGTCGACCGGTGCCGGCAGCACGCGCGTGGAGAGCCACCCGAGCGAGGAGGCGATCTGCCAGAACACGATGAGCCCCACCGGCACGAGCCAGGGAACGAGGCGGCCCGCCACGTTGAGGCCGAAGGCCTTGAACGCATTGCCGGCTCCTGCGCCTGCGCTTTCGTCGGTCGAAGCCACCGGAAGCTCCTGTACTTGTTCGGTCATGAGGATTCCCTGTTCAGCTTTGCGAGACGAGGCGCGACGGCGCATCGAGGTTGGCGACGACCTCGCCGAACGGTCCGCTCAAAGAACCACCCGCCAGCTGCTTCTTCGCCGTGCGCGAGAGCAGCGGGAACACCAGCTCGGCGAAGCGGTAGGCCTCTTCGAGGTGCGGGTAGCCCGAGAGAATGAATTTGTCGAGCCCGAGCGCCGCGTATTCCTCGATGCGCGCGGCAACGGTCTTCGCATCGCCCACGAGCGCCGTGCCCGCGCCGCCACGCACGAGGCCCACGCCCGCCCACAGGTTCGGCGAAATCTCCAGCTCGGCGCGCGAACGCTTCGCGCCGCCCGCATGCAGCGCGGCCATGCGGCGCTGGCCTTCGGAGTCCATGCGCGCGAAGGCGGCCTGGGCGCGGATGACGGTGTCGTCGTCCACGCGGCTGATCAACTCTTCGGCGGCCTTCCATGCGGTGTCTTCGGTCTCGCGCACGATCACATGCAGGCGGATGCCGAACTCGACGCGCCGGCCTTGCTTCTGGGCACGGGCGCGCACGTCGGCGATCTTCTTGGACACCTCGGCGGGCGGCTCACCCCATGTCAGGTACGCATCGACCTGCTCTGCCGCGAGGTCGTGTGCGGCGGCCGAAGAGCCGCCGAACCACACCGGCGGATAGGGCTTCTGCACCGGCGGGTACAGCAGCTTGGCGCCCTTCACGCTCAGGTGCTTGCCTTCGAAGTCGTAGCCCTGGCCGTCGTGGCTGCGCGTGAGGATCTCGCGCCAGATGCGGATGAACTCGGCCGACTGTTCGTAGCGCGAGGCATGGTCCAGGTACACGCCATCGCCTTCGAGCTCGGCCTGGTCGCCACCGGTCACGAGGTTCACGAGCAGGCGTCCGCCCGAGAGCCGGTCGAAGGTCGCGGCCATGCGCGCGGCCAGGCTGGGCTGGTGCAGCCCCGGGCGCACGGCCACCAGGAACTTGAGGTTCTTCGTCGCGCCGATCAGGCTGGAGGCGATCACCCACGGGTCTTCGCACGAACGGCCGGTGGGAATCAGCACGCCTTCGTAGCCCAGGTTGTCGGCCGCGCCGGCGATCTGCTGCAGGTACGCCAGGTCGATGGGGCGCGCGCCCTCGCTCGTGCCGAGGTAGCGGCTGTCGCCGTGCGTGGGGAGAAACCAGAAGATCTGCATCACGCGACTCCCGCGCCGGCGGCTTCGAGCACGTTGATTTTTTTCGGGATCAGCTTCAGCTCGAAGAAGGTGTCGGCGATCTTCTGCTGCTCGGCGAGGATGGCCTTGGTGATCGGCACGATGCCGTAGGCCGTGCGCGCCACGGTGACGTCGGCCACCGGTTTGGGCAGCCCCCACAGCGCGGCCAGCTCGGCGGCCAGATCGCCCTTGTTCGCCGCGCCCCAGGTGTCGACCTTGTTGAGCTCTTCGACCGCGATGGCCAGCACGTCGGCGTTCTTCGCCACGTAGTCGAGCGACGAGAAGTAATAGGCGCGGTTGCCGACCACGCCCGTGGCGTCGGCGAGGATGCGCGCCTCGAGCGTTTTCTCGGCGGCGGCCAGGAACGGGTCCCAGATCACCCACGCATCGACCGAGCCTTTTTCGAACGCGGCGCGCGCATCGGCCGGCGGCAGGTAGGCCAGGTTCAGGTCGGCATACGAGAGGCCGTGCTTCTCGAACAGCTTGACGATGAAGTAGTGGACGTTGGAGCCCTTGTTGAGCGCGATCTTCTTGCCCTTCAAGTCGGCCACGGTCTTGATGGCCGAGCCCTTGGGCACCAGCACCGCCTCGGTCTGCGGGCGATGCTGCGTGGCCGCCACGTAGGCCAGCGGCGCACCGGCGGCCTGCGCGAAGATGGGGGGCGCTTCGCCCACGTCGACGAAGTCGATCGAGCCGACGTTCAGCGCTTCCAGCTGCACCGGGCCGGCCGTGAACTCGGTCCACTTGACCGTGACGCCCAGCGGCGCGAGCCGCTTTTCCAGCGTGCCGCGGCCCTTCAAGATATTGAGCGTGCCCTTCTGGTTGCCGATGCGGAACTGGCGCGCGGGCGCCTGCGCCAGCGCGGCGAACGAAGGCAGCGCGATGACGGCGGCTGCGGCGCCCTGGACCAGACGGCGGCGAGGAATGGAAATGCGGTTCATGGCTGTGGTTGGGTATTGGGGCGCCACGCGATCACGCGGCAGAAATGAAGCTCACGATCAACGCGATGGCGCTGACCACGATGGCGCTGACGACGAGGTCGCCCAGCGCGTGCCAGAAGGAGCGCGGCGGCGTCTCGAACGCGTGGTCTTCGGTGGCGACGGGGTTCATGCGGGATTCCTTGGTGCAAAAACTTGGGGCAAAGCTGTCCCCTTGCCGCGCACAGGCGGCTTTGAAAAGCGGGGACGGGGATGGGTCTGTTCGAAGCCGGGCTCAATGGAGAGCCCGGTCGTCAGACGCTACATCGCACGCGGGAGAACGGCACGGGCTCGAAGCCGTGTGTGGCTGGCAGCTTCAGGCCCTCGGTCGCAAGCACCTCGACGGCCTCGTTGAGTCGCTCGGCCAGGTCGTTGTGCACCTGGTAGGCGTTCTCGGGCGTGAGCGCGATCTGCGAATCGCTCGCGTACACGCCCGGCAGGATGTGCCGCGCCGCGAGCGACTGCAGCACGGGCCGCAGCGCGTAGTCGAGCGCGAGCATGTGATGGGGGCTGCCGCCGGTGGCCAGCGGCAGCACGGTCTTGCCCTTGAGCGCGTTCTGCGCGAGCAGGTCGAGAAAGACCTTCAGCACGCCGCTGTAGGCCGCCTTGTAGACCGGCGTGGCCACCACGATCACGCGGGCCGCCGCCACCTGGGCGATGGCGCGCTCGATGGCCGGATGGGTCCACTCGGCCAGCAACAGCGCCTCTGCCGGCAGGTCGCGAATCGAGAGCCGCTCGATGCGGGCATTGCGTTTGGCCAGCCGCTCGCCCACGGCCTCTAGCAAGGCGGTGGAACGGGACGGGGCCGAGGGGCTGCCGGCAATCAGGAGAACGGACACAGGAGGCTTTCGGTTTTCTTCGGAAATTCGAGGCGTGCCGGGTCGCGGCCCCCGCGAAACGGGCGCCTGGACAACCGGCTCGGTAGCGCGGGTTACTTTTGCTTCGTGGTGTAGATCTGGTCGAAGGAGGCACCGTCCGCGAAGTGCTCCTTGTCCGCCTTCGCCCAGCCGCCGAAGGCCTGGTCGATGGTCACCAGCGTGAGCTTGGGGAACTGCTTGTCGTACTTGGCCTTGGCCTTCTCGGACGTCGGGCGGTAGAAGTTGCGGCCCGCGATGTCCTGGCCTTCGTCGGAGTACAGGTACTTCAGGTACTCCTCGGCCACGGCGCGGGTGCCCTTCTTGTCGACCACCTTGTCGACGACCGCCACGCTGGGCTCGGCCAGGATGGAGATGGACGGCACGACGATCTCGAACTTGTCCGGACCGAATTCCTTCAGCGCCAGGAAGGCTTCGTTTTCCCAGGCCAGCAGCACGTCGCCCACGCCGCGCTGCACGAAGGTGATGGTCGAGCCGCGCGCGCCGGTGTCCAGCACGGGCACGTTCTTGAAGAGATTGCCGATGTATTCCTTGGCCTTCGCATCGCCGCCGTACTTGCGCTTGGCGAACTCCCACGCGGCCAGGTAGTTCCAGCGGGCGCCGCCCGAGGTCTTGGGGTTGGGGGTGATCACCTGCACGCCGGGCTTGACCAGGTCGTCCCAGTCCTTGAGGCCCTTGGGATTGCCTTTCTTCACCAGGAACACGATGGTCGAGGTGTACGGCGCGGAATTGAGCGGCAGGCGCTTTTGCCAGTCGGCCTTGACCAGGCCGCCGTGAGTGACCAGCGCATCGATGTCGCCGCCCAGCGCGAGCGTGGCCACGTCGGCGTCGATGCCGTCGATGATCGAGCGGGCCTGCTTGCCCGAGCCGCCGTGCGACTGCTTGACGGTCACGTCCTGGCCGGTCTTGGCCTTCCAGTACTTGGCGAAGGCCTGGTTGTAGTCCACGTAGAGCTCGCGCGTCGGGTCGTAGGACACGTTCAAGAGCGTCACGGGGCCCTTGCCGGCGGCTGCGCCTTGCGCGAACGTCGGCAACGCCGAGAGGGCCATGGCACCGGCCACGCCGGCACCCAGGGAAAGCTTGATAAAGTCGCGGCGAAGGCTCATGGTGTCTTGCTCTAAAAAGGCATATCAATGAAGCTGCGTATTCTCAATACGACATATAGAAACTGGAACGACCAAGTTTTCAGTTCTAAATAGCCAAATCAACTAAGCGACACGCTTACCCCACCCAAGAGGCAAAAAAAATGGCACGCATGGTTCAGTGCATCAAGCTCGGCAAAGAGGCCGAAGGGCTCGACTTTCCGCCCTATCCCGGCGACCTGGGCAAGCGCCTGTGGGAGAACGTCAGCAAGGAAGCCTGGGCCGCCTGGCTCAAGCAGCAGACCATGCTGGTCAACGAAAACCGGCTGAACCTGGCCGATCTGCGCGCCCGCCAGTACCTGGCGCGGCAGATGGAAAAGCATTTCTTCGGCGAAGGCGCCGACGTGGCGCAAGGCTACGTGCCCCCTCCGGCGGCCTGAGCTTCACTGCCCGCCGTGACCGCTGAGCCAGTGGCCTGGCGCGCCGACGGCGTCCCGCGCAGCGAACGCTTCGACGACATCTATCACACCGAAACCGGGGCACTGGCGCAGGCTCGCCATGTGTTCCTGGGCGGCTGCGGGCTGCCCGCGGCCTGGACCGGGCGGCCGCAATGGCGGATTCTCGAAACCGGCTTCGGGCTGGGCCTCAATTTCCTGACAACCTGGCAGGCGTGGCGCGCGGATGCGAGGCGGCCGCGGATGCTGCACTTCGTCTCGGTCGAGGCGCATCCGGTCGGGGCCGGCGATCTCTTGCGGGCGGCCGAGGCGTATCCCGAACTGGCGTCGCTTGCCGAGGAACTGGTCGTGCAGTGGCATGGGCTGCTGCCGGGCTTTCACCGGCTCGCTTTCGACGAGGGCCGCGTGCTGCTCACGCTGTGCATCGGCGACGTGCAGCCGATGCTGCGCGCCCAGCGCTTCGAGGCCGACAGCCTCTTTCTCGATGGCTTCAGCCCGCAGCAGAACCCGGCGATGTGGTCGCCCGAAACGCTGAAGGCGGTGTCGCGATTCGCCCGTCAGGGCACCGGTCTTGCCACCTGGACCTGTGCGCGCACGGTGCGCGATGCGCTCTCGCAGAACGGCTTTCAACTCGAGCGGCGCGAGGGCCAACCGCCCGAACGCGACTGCCTCAGCGGTGTGTTCGCGCCCGCCTGGACCGTGCGGCACCGCGGTCCCGTGCCCGAGCGAATCGAAACGCCGGGCCGCTGCGCCGTGATCGGCGCCGGCCTCGCGGGTGCGGCCGTGGCCGCGAGCCTTGCGCGGCGCGGTTGGCAGGTCACCGTGCTCGATGCGGCCGTGCGCCCTGCCGCGGGTGCCTCCGGCTTGCCGGTCGGCGTGCTGGCACCGCATGTGTCCCCCGACGACGCCCTGCTCTCGCGCCTCACGCGCGCGGGCATCCGTGCCACCTGGCTGGAACTGCAGCGCTTGCTCGAAGAGGGCCGCGACTGGCGCGCGAGCGGCGTGCTGGAACGGCGGCCTGAAGGCGACACGCGCGTTCCCACCGGTTGGAGCGACAGCGGCCCCAACGAATCCTGGCCCGCCCACGCCGCACAACTGATTGCTGCCGGCCTGCCCGCCGATGCGCCCGCCCTCTGGCACACCCGCGCTGGCTGGGTGCGCCCGTCGCGGTTGATCGAGGCTTGGCTGCGTGAGCCGGGTGTCGAATTCCGAGGCAATGCATCCGTGGCGCGAGTGGCACGAAACACAGACGGCTGGCATCTGTTCGACGCAGCGGACCAGTTGTTGATCGCAGCAGACCGCGTGGTCGTCGCCGCAGGTTTCGAATCAGGCCGCTTCGCCCCGGCGCTGCCGCTGCAACCGGTGCGCGGTCAGGTCGCATGGGGCCACGCCAATGACAGCGCCCTTCCGGCAACACCGCTCAACGGCGACGGCCACCTGATTGCCCACGTGCCCGATGCGGACGGCGCCCCGCTCTGGCTCGCCGGCGCCACCTTCGACCGCGACAGCACGGACCTCGGGCCGAACGCCACCGACAGCGCCGCAAACCGCGGCCGTCTCGCCCGGCTGCATCCCACCGCAGCCGCCGCATTGACACCGGCCTTCGAGCGCGGCGAGGTCAACACCTGGGTCGGCGTGCGCTGCGCCTCGGGCGATCGTCGGCCGCTGGTCGGTCCGCTGGACGAAGCGGCGGATGGAGTCTGGGCCTGCACCGCGCTGGGCTCGCGCGGCCTCAGCTTCGCGGCCCTGTGCGCCGAACTGCTGGCCGCGCAGTGGCATGGCGAACCGCTGCCCTTGCCCGCCACGCTTGCGAAGGCACTCGGCACGCAGCGGCTCTAGGAGAGCGCCACGCCGGATGGCGAAGGCGCCAGCAGGTGGTCGATCCGGCTGTCCCCATAGGTGCGCACCACCTCGGAGATCACCACCTTGTAGCCGTCCAGCCAGTTCGCCTGCGCGGCCTTGGCCTCCCGGTGCGCCGGGTGGCTGATCAGCGCCTGCAGGCTCTCGAGCGAATCCCAGTAGTAGACGTTCGACACCAGCCCGTTGCCCGTGTTCTCCCACGTCTCCTCGCCCAGGTAGCCGGGCAGCGACTTCGCGGCCGTGGCGATGGTCTGGTCGAGGCGGTGGAACGCGTCGTCGAACTGCTTCTTGGCGAAGATGAAGGTGGCGGAGTACATGGCGGCCGGAATCCCCTTGAAAGCTCGCCCGAAGCGCGAGTGGGCGCCGATTCTGCGGCATTCGCCCACAAGAACAAGCCACTGCGCCCCCCGCGAACGCGTGAGAATGCCCCATGGCCATCCAGTACGACATCACGCACACCACCATCTACCGCTACAACAAGCCGGTCACCTTCGGCTTGCACCGGGTGATGTTCCGGCCCCGCGACAGCCACGACCTGCGCGTGCTCGCCACCGACCTGCAGGTGAGCCCGCAGGCCTTCACGCGATTGATCCAGGACCCGCACTCCAACTCCGTCGCGCTGGTGCAGCCGATGGGCGAGGCGACCGAGCTGCGCATCGTGTGCTCCTTCACCATCGAGCACGTGCCCGCGCAGCAGGACCAGCTGGCGCTCGACCCCGCTGCCGAATTCCTGCCCTTCGCCTATTCGGTGCAGGAGCGCCTGGACCTGGAGCACTACCTGCGCCCGCACCACGAGGACGATGCCAGCGGCACGCTGATCCGCTGGGCGCACCAGTTCCTGCACAGCGACAAGCCCAACAACACGCGCGAGGTGCTCACGCGCATGAACGCGCACATCGGCCAGAGCCTCGAATACAAGGCGCGCGACGAGGAAGGCACGCAGACGCCGCTGGCCACGCTCGCGCTGGGCAGCGGCAGCTGCCGCGACTACGCGCTGCTGATGATGGAAGCCGCACGGCGCCTGGGCATCGCGACGCGCTTCGTCTCGGGCTACCTCTACGACGCCGCGCTCGACCGCGCGGCGCAGGCGCCAGGCGAATCGATGACCGGCGCGGGCACCACGCATGCGTGGCTGCAGGCGTACCTGCCCGGCATCGGCTGGCTCGCGTTCGATCCGACCAACAACCTCATGGGCAGCGGGCAGCTCATCCGCGTGGGCGTCACGCGCGACCCGGCGCAGGCCGCGCCGATCTCGGGCAGCTGGTATGGCGATGCCGAGGCCTACGAGGGCCTCGATGCCACGGTGGTGGTCACCCGCCGCAAGGGCTGATCGCTCCTTGGGTTCTGCGCCGGTGTCGCGCAGGAGATAGCAGCTACGGGAAACCCCGGGCCGATGCGCCCGGCAACGCCCCTACGCTGCGCCGCCGGTCAGCGAAATAGCACGGTCGTTCTTCATGGCCGTCCGGGCAGCGCTGCGCCGGCGATCTTCCCAACCAAGAACCCATAAGAACGGAGAGAGACACCCCATGCATTCCGCGCGCCTGACACTCCTTGCCCTGGCCGCCAGCCTCGCCGTCGCATCCTGCGGCGGTGGTGGCGGTGGCAACGGCTTCGCCTTCACGCCCCTGCCGCCGGCACCTGCGCCAGCGCCGCCGGCGCCGCCGCCGCCCGCACCACCGCCGGTTCCTGAAGAAACGCGTGTGCAGGACACCCGCAACTCCTTCGCGCCCGCCGACCCCGCGGCCACCACCTTCGCGGCGCTTGCGGCCGACGGCAGCGACCTCGTCGACAACGCCACCACGAGCCGCTGGTCGGGCATGCTGGGCGGCGCGCAGTACCGCGTCGAAGTGCCGGCCAACTGGAACGGCAGGCTCGTGATGTACGCGCACGGCTATGTGGGCGAAGGCAACGAACTGAAGATCACGAACCCTGCCATTCGCCGCTACCTGATCCAGAACGGCTACGCCTGGGCGGCATCGAGCTACAGCAAGAACTTCTACGACGTGCGCGTCGGCGTGGAAGACACCAATGCGCTCGCATTGGAATTCAACAAGATCGCCAAGGCCAACGGCCGGGAGCTCGCTGCGCCCTCGCAGACCTACATCACCGGCCACTCCATGGGCGGCCACATCACCGCCGCAGCGATCGAGGACGAGGCCTTTGCAACCGCCAACCACAAGGTGAAGTACAACGGCGCGGTGCCGATGTGCGGCGTGGTCGGTGACACGGAGCTCTTCGACTATTTCGCGGGCGCACAGGTCACGGCGCAAGCACTCGCGGGCCTGCCCAAATATCCGACGCCCAATTGGCTGGACATCCGTGCACAGGTCACATCGACACTTTTCAACACCTTCCCCTCGGCTCCGACGGCCACGGGTGCGAAGTTCGCCACGGTGGTGAAGAACCTCACCGGCGGCGAGCGTCCCATGTTCAACCTCGGTTTGCTGGCGGGCGGCTCGTTCGCCGCGGTCTGGGGCGTGTTCGGCAGCGACGGCACCGTCACCGGCATCCTGAACAAGAACACGCTGGATACCAACCGCTTCACCTACACCATCGACGGCGATGCGCCGGGGTCGACAACGTTGAACAACTCGGTCATCAAGCTCACCGCGGCCGCAGACGCCAATCGCCTGCGCACCGACGGGCTGCGCTGGATTCCCAAGGTCAATGGCGAGTTCAAGATCCCGGTGGTTTCACTGCATACGCTGGGCGATCTGTACGTGCCGTTCAGCATGGAGCAGATCTACAACACGCGGGTGGCAGCCAAAGGAAACAGCGACTGGTTGGTGCAACGCGCGATCCGC
This sequence comes from Variovorax sp. AC194, assembly GCF_979257995.1. Classification (NCBI taxonomy): domain Bacteria; kingdom Pseudomonadati; phylum Pseudomonadota; class Betaproteobacteria; order Burkholderiales; family Comamonadaceae; genus Variovorax; species Variovorax sp. AC194. The sequence goes on from NZ_OZ409823.1 coordinate 4,058,363, forward strand.
GGCATCACCCATTGCGACTTCACGGTCGCCGAGCAGGTCGAGGCCTTTGCCGAAATGGTCAGTTGGGAGCGCGGCGGACCGAAACCTGCAGGCGACGACGTGGTGACGCCGGCGACCGTAGCCGACACGAACTACGGCTGCAAGTTCACACGCCCGCTCGGCCCGGTGGACGAAAACCCCTCGTTCCAGGCCTCGCGCACCTACGCACTGGCCAACTCGGCGGCCTGCCCTCCCTGAGCGGCGCTGGCCGCTGGCCAGCTTTGATTCACCGGCCGGGCGGCACCGCCGCCCGCGCCGCCGCGAGCTTCGCCTCCAGCTCCGCGACGAGCGCCCTCGCCTCGTCGCCCTCCGGAATATCCCGGCCGCTGTCGCGCCATGCGACAGCGCTCTTGAACCCTTCGGCCTCCGCCTGCCTGCGAAACCACATCCCTTCCGGGTTGTGTCGCGTGATGCCGTCGAACACGGTCGCGAACATCTGCGTCTGCTCCAGCCCCATCGAATGCCACACCTGGTTCACCACCAGCTTGTGCATCATCAAATGCGAGCGCGGCACGCCCGCGATGCGCAGCGCGAGCTTCAGCGTCGCGGCGTCGAGTTCCTCGGCCGGCACCGAGAAATTCGCGAGGCCCCATTCGGCCGCCTGCGCGCCATCGATGGTGTCGCCCGTGAACATGAGTTCCTTCGCGCGCATCGCGCCGAGCCGGTAGGTCCACATCGCCGTCGTCGGGCAGCCCCACACGCGCGTGGGCATGTAGCCGATGCGCGCATCGTCGGCCATCGTCAGCAGGTCGCAGCACAGCGCGATGTCGCTGCCGCCGGCCACCGCGTAGCCGTGCACCTTGGCGATGGTGGGCTTGCGGCAGCGCCACAGGGCCATCAAGTCGTCGGTGTTGCGCTTCATGACGGCGTAGTCGAGCATCGGGTCCCACGGCGTTTTCTCTTGCCGGCAAGGGTGGTCGCCCTGGCCTTCGCGGCCGTGGCCTTCGGCGTAATCGCCCAGGTCGTAGCCGGCGCAAAAGGCGCGGCCCGCGCCTTCGACCACGATGACGTGCACCTCGTCGTCGGCCTCGGCCCATTCGACGGCCTGGCGGATTTCCGACGGCGTGGTCTCGCCGATGGCGTTGAGCTTCTCGGGCCGGTCCAGCACGAGGCGCGCGATGCGCGGATGCTGCGGGTCCTTGTCGATCCGCACGGTCTTGAAGGCGGGCATGGTCGTGTGTCTCCTTGGGTTGTGTCGCGCTGCTTTTGTAGCATCGCGCCCGCCGCAGCCGGCACAGGCAAACCCAGGGGGAGCATCACGTGGTAACCGCAAAAAGCGGCCGCCGTCCCGAAGACCCGAATCGCGTCAGGCGCCCTGCGCGCCGCCGAGCTGGAAGCGGAACACCGCGCCCTTGCCCGCCTGCGGCACCAGCCGGATGTCGCTGCCGTGCAACTGCAGGATGCGCTGCACGATCACCAGCCCCAGCCCGCCGCTGCCCGAGCCATCGCTTCGCGCGCCGCTCAGGAACACGGGCCGCACGAAGAGCCCCTTCTGCAGCTCGCCCGGAATGCCCGGGCCCGTGTCGCTCACCTGTACCGCGACGCCCGCGTTCGCGGGGCGCAGCTGCACTTCGATTTCGCCGCCGGCCGGCGTGTGGCGGATGGCGTTGTCCAGGAGGTTGGTCAGCACGCGCTCGATCATCCCGAGGTCGGCCGACACCACCGGCAGGCCCGGCGCGATGTCGGGCCGAAGCTGCTGGTGGCGCGCTTCGGCCGCGAGCTCGAATTTCTGGAACACGTCCTGCACCAGATCGGCGAGCGCGAAGTTCTCCTTCTCGGGCTTGACCACGCCGTACTCGAGCCGTGCGAGCTCGAACAGCTCCTGCGCGAGCCGGCCCACCTTGCGGCTCTGGCCGAGTGCGATTTCCAGGTAGCGCCGGCGCTCCTCGTCGCTCAGCGTGCCGGCCTTGAGCAGCAGCGTTTCGAGGTACCCGTGCAGCGAGGTGAGCGGCGTGCGCAGGTCGTGCGAGATGTTGGCGAAGAGCTCGCGGCGCTGCTGGTCCTGCAGCGTGAGCTCGCGCCATTGCTCGGCGATGCGGCGCGTCATCTGCGTGAAGGCCTGGCCCAGCAGCGCGATCTCGCCGCTGCCGTGCGAGAGCCGCTCCAGCGTGGGCGCCTCGCTCTCGAGCGAGGCGATGCCCTCGGTCTCGAAGCGCTTGACCGCCTTCGTGAGCTCGCGCAGCGGCCGCGTGATGAGCCTGAACGCCGCCAGCCCCGCGATCAGCCCGAGCAGCGCCACCAGCGCCATCGACCACAGCGTGGTGCGCAGCACGTTGTCGGTCGCGACGTTGGCCGCGAGCGCGTCGTAGTCCTCGCCCTGCAGCACCACGTACACATAGCCCGCATCGCGCCCGCCCATCTTCAGCGGCGCGGCGCTGAACACCTTGGCCGCATCGGCGCTGCGCGGGTCGTCGCCCAGGATAGGGAGCGGCGCGCCCGCCAGGAGCTTTCGGATCGGCGCCAGCGCCACGCGCTCGCGCTTCATGTGCCCGGGCGGCGCGGCCTGCGCCTCGATGCGGCCGTCCAGGCCCAGCAGGTAGACCTCCACGCTGGGGTTGACGGCCATCAGCTTGTCGAAGAGGTCCTTCACCGCGGCCTGGTTCAAGCCGCCGGGCTGCATCAGCTCCGAGTTCTCGGCGATGTGCGCGGCCAGCCCGCCGGAGAGGCGCTGCACCACCTCCTGCTCGTGCAGCCCGCTCGATCGCATCTGCAGCCAGGCCGAGGCGCCGCAGCAGGCCAGCAGCAGCACCGCGAAAACCATCGAGAGGCGGCGAGAAAGCGTGGCCCGGGTCATCACACGCCGCCCTCGTCACCCGCGCCCGTCGGCGAAAGCTTGTAGCCCCGGCCCCACACGGTGAGGATGCGCCGCGGCTCGGCCGGATCGGCCTCCACCTTCGTGCGCAGCCGGTTGATGTGCGTGTTGACCGTGTGCTCGTAGCCGTCGTGCTGGTAGCCCCACACCTGGTTGAGCAGGTCGAGCCGCGAGAACACCTTGCCGGGGTTGCGCGCAAAGAAGTACAGCAGGTCGAACTCGCGCGGCGTGAGCTCGATGAGCTTGCCGTCCACGCGCACCTCGCGCGCCAGCGGCTCGATGTCCAGGTTGCCCAGCGTGAGGCTGCCCGACTCCATGCGCGCATTGCGCGCCAGCGCATCGGTGCGCCGCATCAGCGCCTTCACGCGCGCCACCAGCTCCAGCACCGAGAAGGGCTTGGCCAGGTAGTCGTCGGCGCCCAGCTCCAGCCCGAGGATGCGGTGCACTTCGCTCGAACGCGCGCTGATGATGATGATCGGCGTGTAGCGCGCCATGGCCCGCGCGCGGCGGCAGATTTCCAGGCCGTCCACGCCCGGCAGCATCAGGTCGAGCACCAGCGCGTCCCAGTTGCCGCGCTCCAGCTCGCGCAGGCCCGCGTGGCCGTCGGCGGCGTGTTCGATGGCATAGCCTTCGTCGCGCAGGTGCATGCGCAGCAGTTCGGCGATGTGGGCGTCGTCCTCGACGATCAGCACGCGTTTGGGGGTGTCCATGGCGCCGATTGTCCCGCGATACGGATTCCCGAGTTATCACGATTAATTGAACATTGCGTGATGAATCGGCCATGGGGTGCGCCCAAGAATCCACCCCATGAACAGCACAGCCCTCCCCGCCCACACGGCCAGCGCCGGCCCGGATGCCCGTCCCATCCACCCGCTGTGGATGCGCATCACGCACTGGCTCAACGCCCTGGCCGTGCTCGTGCTGGTGACCAGCGGCTGGCGCATCTACAACGCGGCGCCGTTCTTTCCGTTCAGCATTCCGAACTCGGTCACCCTGGGCGGCTGGCTCGGCGGCGCGCTGCAGTGGCACTTCGCGGCGATGTGGCTTCTGGTGTTCAACGGCTTCGTGTACCTGGCCATCAACATCGCGAGCGGCCGGCTCGCATCCAAGTTCTTCCCGGTCACGCCGGCCGGCATCTGGCACGACGCGCTCTCGGCGCTCAAGGGCAAGCTCTCGCATGCCGACCCGCGCCGCTACAACAGCGTGCAGCGCCTGGCCTACCTCTTCGTGATGCTGGACATCGTGGTCATCGTGCTCTCGGGCCTGGTGCTGTGGAAGTCGGTGCAGTTCGCGGTGCTGCGCGACCTCCTGGGCGGCTACGAGTTCGCGCGCCGCATCCACTTCTTCGGCATGGCCTCGCTCGTTGCGTTCGTCGCCCTGCACCTGGTGATGGTGGCGCTGGTGCCCCGCACCCTTCTCACCATGATCCGCGGCCGTGCGCCCAAAGCCTGACATGAGAATCTTCAAAGCTCCCAAGATGACCGGCGTCGACGGCGATGCCGTGGTGCGCGAGGCCCGCACGCTGATCGCGAAGAACCTCGACCAGCCCGCGCGCCGTGCCTTTTTGCAGCGCTCGCTCACGCTGGGGGGCCTCTCGCTGCTCACCGGCTGCAGCATCAGCGACGACAGCCATGTGGAAGCCGCGCTCTCGAAGATCTCGCGCTTCAACGACAAGGTGCAGGGCCTGATCTTCAGCCCCACGCAGCTGGCCGAGACCTTCCCCGAATCGATGATCACGCGGCCCTTTCCGTTCAACGCCTACTACGGCGAGGACGAGGTCCGCGAAGTGGACGAAGCCACCTACAAGCTCGAAGTGACCGGCATGGTCGCCGACAAGCGCAGCTGGACGCTCCCGGAGCTGCGCGCCATGCCGCAGCACGACCAGGTCACGCGGCACATCTGCGTGGAGGGCTGGAGCGCCATCGGCAAGTGGGGCGGCGTGCGCTTTGCGGATTTCCTTCGCCACATCGGCGCGGACACCACCGCCAAGTACGTCGGCTTCAAGTGCGCCGACGACTACTACACCAGCATCGACATGCCCACCGCGCTGCACCCGCAGACGCTGCTCACGCTCACCTACGACGGCCAGCCGCTGCCGCCGAAGTACGGCTTCCCGATGAAGCTGCGCATGCCCACCAAGCTTGGCTACAAGAACCCCAAGCACATCAAGGCGATGTTCGTCACCAACACCTATTCCGGTGGCTACTGGGAAGACCAGGGCTACAACTGGTTCGGAGGGAGCTGAGGCGTCTTCGCGACACCTCGACTGCCGAAGAAAAGCGCGAAAGCGAAAGCAAAGACCTCAACCTCAACGTCAACTCAAGGACTTCCAATGAACAAGATCACCGCAACCCTGCTCGCAACCTGCATGGCCTTCGCCGGCGCCTCGGCCTTCGCCGCGGACGAAATGGCGAAAGACGGCATGGCCAAGGACTCGATGGCCAAGGACGGCATGAAGAAAGACTCGATGGCCAAGGATTCCATGTCGAAAGACGGCATGAAGAAGGATTCGATGGCCAAGGACTCGATGTCCAAGGACGCCATGAAGAAGGACAGCATGGGCAAGGACGAGATGAAGAAGTAAGGCACGCGCCATTGACGGCCGGTGGATTCGGCGGCAATGTCGCCGCCATCGGCTTCTCTCTTCCACGCGCCAACCTCCCCTGAAGGACAAACCATGAAATCCCTCGCACTCACCGCCGGCGCACTGGCTGCCGCCGCCCTGGTCTGGTACGCGGTGCCCTCGTTCGCCGAGCCGGCCAGGCGCGTGCCCGCGCCCACCGCCGACCTCGCCGCCCCGGCCGCCGCGAAGACCGAAACCGCTGTGTTCGCCGGCGGCTGCTTCTGGGGCGTGCAGGGCGTATTCCAGCGCGTGCAGGGCGTGAGCAACGCGGTGTCGGGCTACGCCGGCGGCGACGCCAAGACCGCGCGCTACGACGAAGTGGGCTCGGGCCGCACCGGCCATGCCGAGGCGGTGCGCATCACCTACGACCCCAAGCAGGTGAGCTACGGCAAGCTGCTGCAGATCTATTTCTCGGTGGCGCACGACCCGACCGAGCTCAATCGCCAGGGCCCCGACACCGGCACGCAGTACCGCTCCACCGTGTTCGCCGAGAACGCCGAGCAGGCCCGCATCGCCAAGGACTACATCGCGCAGCTGAACCAGGCCAAGACCTTCGGCAAACCGCTCGCCACCACCATCGAGACGGCCAAGCCCTTCTATGCGGCCGAGGACTACCACCAGGACTACCTCACGCTCAACCCGAGCCAGCCCTACATCGCGATCAACGACATGCCCAAGATCGACGACCTGAAAAAGCTCTTCCCCGAGAGCTACAAGGCCACGCCCTCGCTGGTGCGCGCGGCCAAGGCCGGTTGACGGCCTGGGTCAGAGCAGCTTCGCGCGCTTGACGTGTTCGGTGAGCTCCGCCCGGAAATCCGGGTGGGCGATCGCGATCAACTCCAGCGCACGTTGCCTGGCCGACTTGCCGCGCAGCTGCGCCACGCCGTATTCGGTGACCACGTAGTTGATGTCGTTCTTGCTCGTGCTCACATGCGTGCCGGGCGAGAGCGAGGGCACGATGCGCGAGATGGTGTCGCCCTTGGCCGTCGAAGGCAGCACGATGAACGCCTTGCCCCCGCGCGAGCGGTTGGCCGCGCGCACGAAGTCCGACTGCCCGCCCGTGCCCGAATAAGGCGCATGCCCGAGGCTCTCGGAGCCGCACTGGCCCAGCAGGTCGATCTGCATCGTCGCGTTGATGGCGATGAGGTTGTCGTTGAGCCCCGCGAGCGCCGGGTCGTTGGTGAAATTCACCGGGTGCATCTCCAGCGACGGATTCCGGTTCATGAAGCGGTAGAGCTTGGCCGACCCGAGCGCAAAAGTGGCGACGGACTTGCCCGGCAGGTAGTTCTTGCGCCGGTTGGTGACCGCGCCGCTCTCCACCAGCGTGAGGATGCCGTCACCGATCATCTCGGTGTGGATGCCCAGGTCGTGCTTGTGCGTGAGCTGCATCACCACCGCATCGGGAATGCCGCCGTAGCCGATCTGCAGCGTGGAGCCATCGTCGATCAGGTCGGCCACGTGCTTGCCGATGGCCTCCTGCACGGGGCCGATCTTCGGCAGGCCCACTTCCATCACCGGCGCGTCGCTCTCGACGAACGCCGCCACCTGCGAGATGTGCACATGGCAGTTGCCGTGCGCGAAGGGCACGTTCGGGTTCACTTCCAGCACCACCGCGCGCGCCTTGGCGATGGCGGCCATCGTGTAGTCGGCGCCCAGGCTCACGGCGAAGTAGCCGTGCGCGTCCATCGGCGAGGCCATGCTGAAGACCACCTCGGCGGGGATCTGGCCGCGCTCGATCTGCGCGGGAATCTCCGAGAAGTAGTTGGGGATGAAATCGATCCAGCCCTCCTGCCCGCCCGCGCGCGTGGCGCCGCCGAAGAAGAGCGCGACGTGCCGCACGTGGTCCACGGTCTCGGGATCGATGTAGGCGTACTTGCGCATCGCGAGGATCTGCGCGACCTTGACGTCGCGGAAATCGCGGCGCTGTTCGGAGAGCGCGGTGAGCAGCGATGGCGGCTCGCCGACGCCGGTCGGCACGATGATGAGATCGCCGTTGCGCACGAGGCGTACGGCATCGGCGGCGGCAACGCGCTTGCGCGCATAGAGGTCCTGGACGGTCATTCGCTCTTTCTTTTTTTAGTTATCGCGGCGCGTCGGCCTGCGCGTCGTAGCGGCCGCCGCGCGCGGCCTTGTTGCAGCCCGTGCGGAACACCAGCGCCTGCTGCGCCTGTGCGACGTTGGCGGCCTGGCCCTTCCAGAGATCGAGTGCCGGCTGCTGCACGGCGCGCGAGAACGAGAAGGTCAGCGCCCAGGGCATGCGCGACTTGAATTTCACATTCATCGCCTGGAGCCGCGCGGACGCCAGCTGCGCCGACTGCCCGCCCGAGAGAAATGCCACGCCCGGCACGGCGGCCGGCACGGTGCGCAGGAGGCACGCCACCGTCGCATCGGCCACCGCATCGACGCTGTCCTGCGTCTGGCTGCCCTGCCCCGGCAGCACCATGTTCGGCTTGAGCAGCATGCCTTCGAGCAGCACGCCCTGCGCGTTCAATTGAACGAACACTTCGCGCAAGACTTCTTCGGTGACCTCGGCGCATCGCGCGAGGGAGTGGTCGCCGTCCATCACCACTTCGGGCTCGACGATCGGCACCACGCCAGCCTCCTGGCACAGCGCCGCATAGCGTGCGAGCGCGTGGGCGTTGACGTCGATGCAGGCCCGCGTGGGCAGGCCGTCGCCGATGGCGATCACGCCGCGCCACTTCGCGAAACGGGCGCCCATGCCGACGTATTCCGCCAGACGTTCGCGCAGGCCATCAAGGCCTTCGGTGACCGTCTCGCCCGGATGCCCGGCCAGCGGCTTCGCGCCCATGTCCACCTTGATGCCGGGGACGATGCCTGCGTCCGCCAGCGCCTGCGCGAACGGCTTTCCGGCATTGGTTTTCTGGCGGATGGTTTCGTCGAACAGGATCGCGCCGCTGATGCTGTCGGCCAGTCCCGGCGCGGTGACGATCAGCTCCCGCCAGTCGCGCCGCGCGCTCTCGGTCTGCGGGATGTTGAGCGCGGCGAAGCGCTTGTTGCAGGTGGCGTTGCTCTCGTCCATCGCGAGCAAGCCCTTGTCGCCGGCGACCAGCGCCTGTGCGGTATCGATCAATGTCTGTGCAGTCATTGGGGCACCTTTCTGGCGGGCATGGTACGCCCGCGCGCCCCCTGCATCTAGATCACGTTCTTCTCGAGCAAGGGTTTGTTCTCGAGGATGCGCGCGAACGAAACCGGCGAGAGATCCAGGCTGCGGTACTCGCCGAAGCGGATCAGCTCCGCGATGCCGCGCCCGGCCGCCGGGCATTGCTGCAGCCCATGTCCCGAAAAGCCATTGGCGAAGAACAGGTTGTCGCACGCCGGGTGCAGGCCGAGGATCGCGTTGTGGTCGAACACGTTCATCTCGTAGTAGCCGGCCCAGGCGCCGGTCATGCGGATGGCTTCGAAGGCCGGGATGCGCTCGGCGAGCGCGGGCCAGATGAGTTCGTCGAACGCGCCGTACTCGACATCGAGGGGCACGTCGTCGTGGTCCTGGTCTTCGGGCGGCGCGAAGCCGCAGATGAACTGGCGGCCCTCGGGGCGCAGCCAGATGCCCGAGGTGTCGATGACCAGCGGGCAGCCCGGCAAGGTCTCGGGGCACGAGAAGCTGAACACGCTGCGGCGGCGGCCGCGCACCGGCAGGTCGATGCCGGCCCACCCGGCCACCTTCGCGGCCCAGGCACCGGCGGCGTTGACGACGATGTCGGCATCGAGCGTGTCGCCGTTGTCGAGCTGCACGCCGGTCACGGTGCTGCCCTTGCACCGCAGCCCGGTGGCATGCGCTTGCACGTACCGCGCGCCCTGCGATGCGGCCTTCTTGCGAAAGGCTTGCAGCAGGCTGTAGCCGTCGTACCAGCCTTCCCCCGAGAGGCCCAGCGATGCGAGTTCGACGCCCTCGGTCGAGATCCACGGGAAGCGCGCCTTCAGTTCTTCGGGCGCGAGCAGCGCCACGTCCACCGCATGCGCCTTCTGCATCGCGTGGTTCTCGCGCAGCACCTCGACGCCCGCCGGCGAGGCCAGGTACAGGTAGCCGGGCTCGACCAGGCCGATGTCCGGCACGTCGTCGCCGACGCGCAGGGTCTCGCCCAGGTGCCGGAAGAAGTCGATGCCGTAGAGCGACATCTCGATGTTAATGGCAGTGGAGAACTGCTGGCGGATCGAACTGGCCGACAGCGCCGACGATGCCTGCTTGTACGAGAAGTCGCGCTCGACCACCGTGACCTCGAAGCGCTCCGCCTCCGGGTCTTGGGTCAGGAAGTAGGCGATGGCAGAACCGATGGCCCCGCCGCCGATGATCACCACTCGACGCATGGATTCTTTCCGTTCATCGTTGCTGTTGATGCGTGTACGCCAGCTGCGCCGCAGCCAAGTCCCACAGCGCATGGCCCACGGTCTTGATCAGCACCGGCCGGTCTGGCGTTGCCGGCTCCGCGTTCGCGAAGGCCTGCACGCCGGACCAGTCGATGCCCGCCTGGATCAGATCGCCCGCCTCGTGGCGCGCACCCTCCAGCGTATCCACAAACACGGCGCAGCGGCGCACGAGTTCGGGCGGCACCTCGGCCATGTCGGCACGGTAGGCGCCGACGGCGATGACAGTGGCGTCCGGCCGCACCTGCGATGGGACCACCGGACTCGATGAATTGGTGGTGGCGACGATCACATCGGCTTCTTCGGAAACCTGCGCCGGATCATCGATCGCGCTCGCGTCCACGCCGAGCGTGCGCATGTGCTGCGCCAGCTGTTCGGCATGGGCTTGCATGCGCGCGTGAATCCACAGATGGCGCACGCCTGCGACCTCCGCAAAAGCCTCGGCGTGCGAACGCGCCTGCACGCCCGCGCCGATCAGCAGCATGCGGCCGCCGACATGGCGCCCTGCCCTTGCAGCCCCGGCCAGCGACAGCGCCGCCGTGCGCCGGGCGGTCAGCACATTGCCATCCATCGAGAGCAGCCGGGTGCCCGTGGCCGCGTCCATCAGCGTGACCTCGCCCTGCACCACGGGCAATCCAAGGCCGGCGTTATCGGCATGCACGGTCACGGTCTTGAGCGCCGCGAAGCGCGCATCCGCCGCGGGCATCAGCAGCAGCACGCCGCCGCCCGCGAGCGGCACCGAGGTTCGTGTCGCCGCATGCGCCTCGCCAATGCGCTCGCGCTCGAACATCTGCAGCAGCGCCTCGACCAGCGCGCCATAGGGCAGCGCAGCCGCCGTCTCCGCCGCGTCCAGCGCCCGCATGCGTGCGTTCAGGAGCCGGCCACGCGGACGCGCTTGCCGTCCTTGTAGGTGAAGACGGTGAAGTCGGGCTTCTGCAGGTTGCCCTTGGCATCGAAGCTGATGGCGCCGGTCACGCCGTCGAACTTCACCTTGCGCATCGCCGGGAGGTAGGCCTCGGGCTCGACCGAGTTGGCCGCGCGCATGCCGGCGGCCAGCGCCATCATGGCGTCGTAGAGGTACGGCGCATAGGTCAGCACCTCGACGCCGAAGCGCGCCTTGTAGCGCTGCTCGAACTCGGCGCCTTTGCTGGTCTTCTCGATCTCCTTGCCGCCGCGCGTGCAGTACAAAAGGTCGTCGACCGCGCCGCCGCTGATCTTGGCAACCTCGTTGGTGCACAGGCCGTCGGTGCCCAGCAGCTTGGCCGTGATGCCCAGCTGCTTCATCTGCCGCGCGATGAGGCCGCCCTGCGCGTCCATGCCGCCGTAGAACACCACGTCGGGCTGCTTGGCCTTGATGCTGGTGAGGATGGCCATGAAGTCGGTCGCCTTGTCGCTGCCGAATTCCTGCGCGACGATGGTGCCGCCCAGCCCTTTCACGCCGCGCGTGAACACCTCGGCCGCGCCCTGGCCGTAGGCGGTGCGGTCGTCGATCACCGCGATCTTTTTCGCCTTGAGGTCCTTCACCGTGAAGTCGGCGATGGCCATGCCCACGTCGTCGTCGCTCGCGAGGATTCGAAAGACGTTGCTGTAGCCCTGCTTGGTGAAGGTCGGGTTGGTCGCGGTCGACACGTCGGGCAGGCCCGCGCGGCTGTAGACGGCCGAGGCCGGAATGGCGGCGCCCGAGTTGAAATGGCCGAGCATGCCCTTCACGCCCATGTCGGCCAGCTTGTTGGCAACCACCATGGCCTGCTTGGGGTCGGCCTGGTCGTCTTCGGACTGCAGCACGAACTTGATCTTCTTGCCGCCGATGACAAGGCCCTGCTTGTTCAGGTCTTCGACCGCGAGGCGCGCGCCGTTGTCGTTGTCCTTGCCCCAGTGGGCCGCGCCGCCGGTGAGCGGGCCGGCATGGCCGATGGTGACGGTCTGCTCGGCCTGCGCGAGCGCGGCGGTGGGCAGTCCAAGAACGGAGGCCAGTGCAATGCCCAGAGCAGTGGTCCGGGCAGTACAGCGGGTGCGCAAGACAATCATCGGAAGTCTCCTCATATCGTTGGCAGGGGTCGAGACGCAGAATAGGATCGCGGCGGCATGCGAAACAAACGCTAAATGCGCACAACGTTGTGCAGCGCCGGAAGGACCGAGGCAACGAAGGCGCCGGGCACGGCAGGTGCTTGCGCCACGCAGCACAGAAGAGACAACAGGCATTCGATGAGAAAAGACATTCCCAACCTGGGCGCGCTGCAGGCCTTCGAGGCCTCGGCGCGCCTCGGGAGCTTCACCCGCGCCGCGGCCGAGCTGGCGCTCACGCAGAGCGCGGTCGGGCGGCAGGTGGCGATGCTGGAGCAGCGGCTGGGCGTGCCGCTCTTCTCGCGCGTGCGCCGGCGCTTGACGCTCACCGACGTGGGGCGCGAGTACGCGGCGCGCATCCGCCGGCACCTGGACCAGATCCGCCGCGACACGCTGGAGATCAGCGCGGGCCACGACATGGGCTTCGTGCTGGAGCTGGCCGTGGTGCCCACGTTCGCGACGCAATGGCTCATTCCGCGGCTGCCCGATTTCAGCCGGCTGCATCCGAACATCACGGTGAACTTGTCGGCGCGTTCGCAGCCCTTCTCGTTCCAGGAGAACGCGTACGACGCGGCCATCTATTTCGGCGACCAGTTCTGGCCCAACACGCGCGGCGGGCTGATCTTTTCAGAGGGCGAGATGGTGCCGATCTGCAGCCCAGCATTTCGCGATGCCAACGGCCCGTGGGACGAAGCAGGCTTCGAGCGCTGCCGCCATGTGCACCTGAGCACGCGCGCGCATGCCTGGCGCGACTGGTACGCACAACAGGGCTGGGACTACACGGTGCATGCCTCGCGCGGGCCGCGCTACGAACTCTTCACGATGGTGGTGGCCGCGACGGCCGCGGGCATGGGGGTGGGCCTGGCGCCGCGCATCCTGATCGAGCACGAGCTGCGCACCGGCGAACTCGTGATCCCCGTGGACCGGCACCTCGACGTGCCGCAGGGCTACTACTTCGCGTACCCCGAAGGCCGGCCGGCCTCCGGGGCGCTGGAGCACTTCAAGCAGTGGGTGCTTGGCCTCACACCGAGGTAGGCCTGCCTAGACCGGGTTCGGATTGCGCTCCAGAAAGCCCTGCTGGTGCCAATAGGGATAGGTCCGCGTCACCGCGCTGGCCGCATCGAGCTCGGCGACCTGCGCGGGCGTGAGGTTCCAGCCCACGGCACCGAGGTTCTGGCGCAGCTGCGTTTCGTCGCGCGCGCCGACGACCACGCTCGACACCGTCGGCCGCTGCAGGAGCCAGTTGAGCGCGACCTGCGGCACGGTCTTGCCGATTTCTCCGGCGACCTTCTCCAGCGCATCGACCACGCGGTACAGCAGCTCGTCGGCCACCGGCGGGCCCATGTCGGCCGTCACGTGCAGGCGGCTGTTGGCGGGCAGCGGCTGGCCGCGGCGGATCTTGCCCGTGAGGCGGCCCCAGCCCAGCGGACTCCAGACCACGGCGCCCACGCCCTGGTCCTGCGCGAGCGGCATCAGCTCCCACTCGTACTCGCGGCCGATGAGCGAGTAGTACGCCTGGTGCGCCACGTAGCGCGCATAGCCGTAGCGCTCGGACACGGCCAGCGACTTCATCAGGTGCCAGCCCGAGAAGTTCGATGCGCCCACGTAGCGCAGCTTGCCCGCGCGCACGAGGTCGTCCAGCGTGGACACGGTCTCTTCGACGGGCGTGCTCGCGTCGAAGCCGTGCAGCTGGAAGAGATCGATGTAGTCGGTGCCCAGGCGCTTGAGTGCGGTGTCGACCGCCCGCACGAGGTGATGGCGCGACGACCCCGCTTCGTTCGCCCCAGGGCCGCTGCGGAACGTGGCCTTGGTGGAGATGATGAGCTTGTCGCGCGGCCGGCCCTTGATGGCCTCGCCGAGCACCGATTCGGCGGCGCCGTCGGAGTAGATGTCGGCGCTGTCGAACATGTTGACGCCCGCGTCGATGCAGATGTCGATCAGCTTGCGCGCCTCGGCCACGTCGGTGCTGCCCCAGGCGCTGAAGAACTCGCCCTTGCCGCCGAAGGTGCCGGTGCCAAAACTCAACACGGGGACCTTGAGGCCCGATTTGCCCAGATGACGGTATTCCAAAGCACTGCTCCTTCGAAGATTGAGCGGCGAGCCGACCGGCGCGCCGTGCGGCATTGTTGGCCGGGGCGTTGAACCTCGTCGCGAGTCGGGCTTTGCGGGGCGCTGGGTAACATCGGTTGAATGCAGATTGCGATTGAAAACCCCGGCCAGCCCGACGTCGTCCAGCTCATCGACGACCTCGATGCGTACCAGAAGCCGCTCTATCCGCCCGAGAGCCATTACGGCATCGACATCGCGGCGCTGTCCGCCGCCAACGTGCTGTTTGCCGTGGCACGGGATGAGAGGGGCACGGCGATCGGCTGCGGGGCCATCGTCATGGAGCCCGGGTACGGCGAGCTCAAGCGGATGTACGTGCGGCCGCAGAACCGCGGACAAGGCGTTGCGGCCCAGGTGCTGACCTTTCTCGAAGGCGAAGCGACGGCACGCGGCCACACGATGTTCAGGCTGGAGACGGGGGTAAGCCAGCCGGAGGCGCTGTCGTTCTATGCGCGCTCGGGCTACGCGCGGCGCGAACGCTTCGGGCGTTACCCGGAAGATCCATTGAGTGTTTTCATGCAGAAGGACGCGGGCTGAGGCCGGCGATGCACATGAGCGATATCCAGCAAAGAATCTCCGCCAGCTTCGACGCACAGGGCCTCATGAAGACCATCGGCGCGAAGCCCGCATCGGTGGCCGACGGCGAAGTGCAGATCGAGATGCCGTTCTCCACCGCCCTCTCGCAGCAGCACGGCTACGTGCATGCGGGCGCCATCACGAGCCTGGTCGACAGTGCCTGCGGCTATGCGGGGCTGACGAAGGCGCCACCGGGGTTCGAGGTCGTCACCGCGGAGTTCAAGATCAACTTCGTGCGGCCCGCGCTCGGCGAACGGTTCCTTGCGATCGGGCGGGTGCAGAGTGCCGGCAAGTTGCTGGCGGTGTGCACCGGCGAGGTCCGTGCGTTCGCGGGCGATGGGCCCGACTACAAGGTGATCGCACTGATGCAGGCGACGATCGTCAACGTGCGGCGCGACTGACGCAGCCGCGTGTGCCCTGCAGCGCGCGGCGTGCGCCTACAAGCGGTGTTGCAAAACCTGACATCGCACAGGCGCGCAAGCAAGCACGATGTCGCGTCGATGCGCTGGCCCCCGCCGTCCGGGCCGTCGATCTCACGGACCGCCCGGTCACGGCGCTCCTGAAACCCCCACACGGCCTGCCGAGAGATTCCATGCCAGACACGCTGCTGTTCGAGGATTCACGCTTGCCGAAATGGACGCCCGCCTCGTCGCCCACCGCACCTCGCGTCGCAGGCGCGCAACCGGTGTCGGTGGGATGGGCGCTGTCCAACTGGTCCGCTGCGGCGCACGCGCTGCAGCCGCGCCCCGATCTTTCGCCAGCAGCACCGGCGCCTGCGCACGACTGCCAGAGACTGATCAACGCCGCAGTGCACGACATGCGCAACTCGCTGTCCGCCATCCGCCTGGGCATCGAGCTGCTCGCGCGCCGGGGCGACCCGCAGCAGCCCGATGCGGTGCTCGAGCATGTCGACCATGCCGCGAACCGCGCGATCGAACGGTCCGAAGAGCTCGCGGATGTGTGCCGGCTCGCGACAGGGAAGAACCTCGACATCGCCACCAAGCCGTTTTCGCTGCATGCGGTGATCCGGCAGGCGATCGATGCGCTCGTCCCCACTGACTCCTGCGCCGCGCACACCGTCTTCGAGCACGACCGGCTGGGCGACGGCGACTGCTGCGGCGATGCGGCTCGCATCGCGCAATTCCTGGCCCTGGCTTTCGAAGAGCTCGCGAGTTCGGGATGGCCGGCACGGGTGATCGTCGTGAGCGAAGTGGCCGGCGACCGGTTTCGCATCGCGCTCTGCGAAAGCGCCGCGACGGTAGAACGGCAAAGCGGCGACCGGCCCGGTGCATTGCTCGCTCGCACGCGTCGGCACGTGCTGCTGCACGGCATCGCCGGCGCGCACCGGGGCCGCGTCGAGTTCGGCGACGCCCGCGGAGGCCGCCCGTCGATCGAGGGCAGTTTCCGCAGCGTCCGGCGCGGGCCGCCGGCTGGCGATTGAAGGCCGCGCCCTGCCCGCACCTTCCGCGCCTTCATCACGCCGCGGCCTGTGGGCCGGCCCCGCGCTGTGCGCCGCGCTCGCAGCGGGCGCGTGGGCGGTGATGACGGGCGCCGTCGAAATTCCCGAGCGCTTCAACCCCTGGGCGCCGCTGGACGTGATGGCCGAGCCCGACTGGCTCACGAACTTCAAGCTCGCCCGCGCCCGCCGCGAACCGACGCGCTGCCTCACGGCGCTCGCGCGCACGGACATGAAGTACGAACAACTGCCCGACCGCGTGACCGGCGAAGGCTGCGGCTTCGAGAACGCGGTGCTGCTGCGCTCGGCCGGCGTGCGCCTGGGCACGCCGCCTGCATTGAGTTGCCCGATGGCGCTGTCGTTCTTCATGTGGGAAAAGCATGCGCTGCAGCCGGCCGCGAAGCAGCACTTCGGCGAGCCGGTCGTGGCCATCGTGCACCTGGGCAGCTATGCGTGCCGCAACGTGAACCGCGGCGAAGGCGCGGTGCCGGGCGCGCCGCGCAGCAGGCATGCGACCGCCGATGCCTTCGATGTGGCGGGCCTCACGCTGGCCGGTGGGCAACGCATCACGGTGCGTCGGGATTGGACAGGCAATGGCGATCCGGCAGACCTGCTGCTGCGCGATGCGCACCGCGGGGCCTGCCGATTCTTCGATGGGGTGCTGGGTCCCGACTACAACGCAGTGCACCGGGACCACTTTCATCTGGAGACTGGCGGCTATTCGATGTGCCGCTAGCCATGCGCCCTATGCGCCGGACGGGCTCGGCGCGAACACGCTCGGCGTCATGGCCGCGCGCATCGCCTGCACGGCCTTGTCCACTGACTCGATGCGGCGACTCAGTTCTTCGTTGACCACGCGCACCAATGCACTGAGTTCATTGCGCGTCGGACTCAGTTCTTCGGCACCGCCCGGTTCAGGCGACACGATGAGCTTTTCGAGGCACGCGTAGGCGCTGTGCACATCTCGAAGACTGTCGGTGTCGTCGCAGACCTGCAGTGCCAGAGTCTCGACGGTGGGTTGCTCCGGGTCGAAGGCGATGCCATGACCTTTAGAAGCATTTGAAGATTGCGCGTTAGCGTTAAGAGGGGCAGCCATATGGCCTCCAAGGAGTGTGATTTGATAAATCGCCACATCCAACGCCAATTGGAGGCGGCGACTCGAACGGGTTGGCGTACCGGACACCCCTTGCGAGAACCGGCGAGCCTCGCGGCTCCCCGCCCGAGCCGCCAAAAAAACTGGAGGCACGAACGACGAAGCCGCAGAGTCTCTGCGGAGAAATCTGCGGCTTACGTCGCAGGGTGTATTGGGACGCCAATCCCATGCGCGCCTTTTTTTGACGCACGGTGGCAGTGTATCGCCGACGCTCCCAACCGCCTACCCAAAGACTCGCACGATCACGTCTTCGGTCGCTCGACGATCTATTTCAAGACCCGTGTCACCGCATCCTCGAACGCAGGAACATCCGTCTGCGTATGCGAGGTCGAAGAGAAAACAGTCTCGATCAGTTGCAGGCCCGCGTAGTGCCGGTCGGTCAGCTTCTGGTACAGGTCGCTCACCTGCAAGGTGTTGCAGTCGGGCCCGCTGTTGCATCGGGCAAGAAGCAGCGTCACCGGAAACTGCTTGCCGGCCGATGCGTCGAACATCCTCTGCTCCAGGTCCTGCCACTCGGTCGGGCGGAATCCGAAGGACCCTTCGAAGGACAGGAAGTACGAAAAGGTCAGCTTGTCCGGCGCTTCGAGGAAGAACGAAATGCCGGTCATCAGGCCACCGAGAGACAGCCCGGTGAGCATCCGCTTCTTCGCATCCGCGCGGTACTTCGCTTCGATGAACGGAACGAGTTCCACCGTCAGGAAGTCGTGGTACGCAAGGGCGCCGGGCAGGATGTAGTCGGTCTCGCGCCGTGCGGTTCCGCCGATGGCTACAAGGATCGCCTTGGCGCCGCGCTTCTCAAGGATGGCCCTGAAGTTATCGAAGCGGGTGCCCGGCGGATTGAAGTTCGCGTCGCCGTCCATGGCGTAGATGACGGGGTACGCCGCCGTGTCCGCGTCGTACGAGGCCGGGATGAAGATGTTGATCGGATAGGTCGCGCCGGTCTTTGCGGACTTGATGCTGTCGGACACCACGCGCCCCGTCGCCGAGGGCGGCGGATTGGCGGGCGGCGCCACGGGCAGTATCGGCAAGGCCGCGCCGCCACCGCCCCCGCCGCCGCCGCCACCTCCTCCGCAGGCTGACAACGCGACCAGCAACGCACAACCGCACACGCGCGCCAGTGCGCGGAAAACTCCTCCATCCCTCATGGCGAATCCTCTTTCTTTTTGAACGGTGCAACGCACACCGTGGCGGATCGTCGTCGGTGCTTCGGTCAGCAGTCAATAGCGTCGCGGGACCCACGCTGCGCATGCATCGGCGCCGAGCAGAACCGCGCGATCGCCTCACGTCGCGCGAAGCTGCCACCTCGGGGAAACACCTAGAAGCCGAATCCGCGGCGAACTCGATCGCTTGGCTCCCAGAGGGGAAACCGCGCACTCGCGGTTTTTTCCGAACCCCTTCACCGCTGGCCCGCTCCTTGCAACCTCGTTCAAAAATGACAGAAAATTTTCAAAACTGACTTATATTTGAAAACTGGTTTTCACAAAACGCACACTTTCAGGCTCCTCCGCACCATCCATGAGCACCCCCGTCGACACCCCAGGCACCACCGTGGCCCAGCGCATTGCGCAGGCGCTGCCGCGGCTGACGCGTTCGCACCGGCAGGTGGCCGACTACGTGCTGGAGCATCCGCTGCAGGTCGCCACGCTGCCGATCGATGAGCTCGCCGCCGCGGCGGGCGTGTCGGTCGCCACGGCCAACCGCTTCGCCCGCGCGCTGGAGTTCGACGGCTACGCCACCTTTCGCGCCGAGCTCGTGCGCGGCTTCGAGTCGCTGGTGGCGCCCGTAGAGCGCCTGCGCGGCAACCTGGAGCACCCGACCACGGTGGCCGAGGTGTTCGCGACCGCGCTGGACGAGAGCCGCCGCAACATCGAAGCCACGCGCCAATCGCTCGACTACGCCGCCTGCGAGGCCGCGGTGCAGCGCATCGGCAAGGCGCGCTCGGTGTACATCGCGGGCTTCGGCGCGAGCGGCTGGCTCGCGGGCCTGTTGCAGCACGGGCTGGACAGCAGCTGTAGCGACGTGCGCCTGCTGCCGGGCGTGAGCGGCGTCACGCATGCGGCGCGCTCGCTGATGCATGCGGGCCCGAAGGACGTGTTCATCGGCCTCACTTTTCCGCGCTATCTCACCGACACCGTGCTGCTCGCACAGATTGCGCGCGAACAGGGCTGCGGCGTGATCGCGCTCACCGACCGGCCGACCTCGCCGATGGCGCCGCTCGCCGACATCGCGCTCTACTGCCAGACCGAAACCAACTACCGCCCCAACTGCGAGACCAGCGTGCTCGCGCTGGTCGAGGCGCTCACCAGCGCCGTCGCGCTGCGGGCGCCCGACCCGGTGCAGTCCGCGCGCCGCACGCTGCAGGTGCTGCGGCCCTGGCTGCACGGCGCGAACGGGCTGGCGCGCATCGACGGCGCCGGCGCCGGTCAGCGCGCCTCCGGCACCTCCAAAGCCATCGCCCTGAACGGCGCGGCCAAGAAAAAGAAGAAAGCTCCCCGATGAAGAACACCACGCCCGTCATCGCCATCCACGGCGGTGCCGGCACCATCAGCGCCGCCACGACCAATGCCACGCAGGCGCAGGCCTATCACGACGCACTGCAGAACATCGTGCGCGCCGCGCAGGCGGCGCTGCTCAAGGGCGCGTCCGCGCTCGATGCCACCTGCCTCGCGGTCGAGCTGCTCGAGGAGTGCCCGCTCTTCAACGCGGGCCACGGCGCCGTTTTCACGCACGAGGAAACGCACGAGCTCGATGCCGCCGTGATGGACGGCGCCACGCTCGCCGCCGGCGCCATCGCTGGCGTATGCCACGTGCGCCGCCCGGTGCGCGCAGCGCGTGCCGTGCTCGAAGACGGCGCGCACGTGCTGCTGGCCGGCGCGGGCGCCGAAGCGTTCGCGCGCGACCACGGGCTCGAAATGGTCGAGCCCTTCTTCTTCTCGACCGAGGCGCGCCGCCAGCAGCTGTACCGCGTGCGCGACACCGGCCGCGTGGTCACCGACCACGAAGGCGCCGCGATGACGCCGCCGCTCGATGAAGACAAGAAGTTCGGCACCGTCGGCGCCGTCGCGCTCGACATGCACGGCCACCTCGCCGCCGCCACCTCGACCGGCGGCATGACCAACAAGCGCGTCGGCCGCATCGGCGATTCGCCGCTGATCGGTTCGGGCACCTACGCCGACGACCGCACGGCCGCCATCTCCTGCACCGGCAGCGGCGAAATGTTCATCCGCGTCGCGGCGGCCCACGACATCTGCGCGCGCATGGCCTACGGCGGCGCGACGCTCGAGGCGGCCACGCGCGCCGTGGTGCATGAGTCGCTGCCCGCGATCGGCGGCACCGGCGGGCTGATCGCCGTCGACCGCCACGGCAACCTGAGCCTCGCCTTCAACACCGAAGGCATGTACCGCGCCCACGCGCGCGGCGACGAAGCCCCGGTAACGGCCATCTTCGCAGCATGAAGCACACCCCCAGTCTTCGCGCACTTCGTGTCGCTTCGCCCACCCCCTTGCAGGGGGCAACACCTGCGGCCCGGCAAAGCCGGTTCCGCGGTGTTCCACGAAAAACCGCGACGCACGCTTGAGCAATTGAGCGCCACTGCCACCCTCCTTCGCACCGCCATGTCCTCCCCTGCCCTCAACCTGCCGGACGGCCGCGTTCTCGCCGTCGACGACCTCACCGTGCGCTTCTCGACGTCCGAGCGCACCGTCGATGCGGTCAAGCACCTCTCATTTCATGTCGACCATGGCGAAACGCTCGCGGTGGTGGGCGAATCGGGTTCGGGCAAGTCGGTCACCTCGCTTGCGCTGATGCGGCTGGTGGAGCACGGCGGCGGCCGCATCCTGGGCGGCAGCATGGCGTTTCGCCGCCGCAATGGCGAAGTGCTCGACCTCGCACAGGCGCGCGACGGCACGATGCGCGGCATCCGCGGCGCGGACATCGCGATGATTTTCCAGGAGCCGATGACGTCGCTGAACCCGGTGTTCACCGCGGGCGAGCAGATCGCCGAAGCCATCCGCATCCACCAGGGCAAGAGCAACACGGCCGCGCGCGCCGAGGCGCTGCGCATGCTCGAACTCGTGCGCATTCCCGAAGCGCGCAACGTGCTCGACCGCTTTCCGCACCAGCTCTCGGGCGGCATGCGCCAGCGCGTGATGATCGCGATGGCGCTGTCGTGCAAGCCGCAACTGCTGATCGCCGACGAGCCCACCACCGCGCTGGACGTGACGATCCAGGCGCAGATCCTGCAGCTCATCCGCGAGCTGCAGAAGGAGATGCGCATGGGCGTGCTCTTCATCACGCACGACATGGGCGTGGTGGCCGAAATTGCCGACCGCGTGCTCGTGATGTACCGCGGCGACAAGGTCGAAGCGGGCGCCTCCGAAACCGTGTTCGCCGCGCCGCAGCACCCGTACACGAAGGCGCTGCTGTCGGCCGTGCCCAAGCTCGGCGCGATGCAGGGCACGGACCTGCCGGCCAAGTTCGAACTGCTGCGCGCCGAGGGCGCGCCCGAGACGGTGCCGTCCACCCCCATCGACACGACGCCGCCAACCACCGTGCGCGAAGAGGCCGGCCCGATCCTGCGCGTGCGCGATCTCGTCACGCGCTTCGACGTGCGCAGCGGCATCTTCGGCCGCGTGAAGCGCCGCGTGCATGCGGTGGAGAAGATCAGCTTCGACCTGTACCCCGGCGAGACGCTGGCGCTGGTCGGCGAGTCGGGCTGCGGCAAGTCGACCACCGGCCGCTCGCTGCTGCGCCTGGTCGAGAGCCAGAGCGGCGCGATCGAGTTCGGCGGGCAGAACATCCGCGAGCTGCCCACGCGCGAATTGCAGGCGCTGCGCCGGAACATCCAGTTCATCTTCCAGGACCCGTTCGCTTCGCTCGATCCGCGCGTGACGGTGGGCTTCTCGATCATGGAGCCGCTGCTCATCCACAACATCGCCAAGGGCGCCGAGGCACAGCAGCGCGTCGACTGGCTGCTGCAGAAGGTGGGCCTGCCGCCCGAGGTGGCGCAGCGCTATCCGCACGAGTTCTCGGGCGGCCAGCGCCAGCGCATCGCGATTGCGCGCGCGCTCGCGCTCAACCCGAAGGTGGTGGTGGCCGATGAATCGGTGTCGGCGCTGGACGTGTCGATCCAGGCGCAGATCGTCAACCTCATGCTCGACCTGCAGCGCGAGCTGGGCGTGGCGTTTCTCTTCATCTCGCACGACATGGCGGTGGTCGAGCGCATCAGCCACCGCGTGGCCGTGATGTACCTCGGCCAGATCGTGGAGATCGGCCCGCGCCGCGCGGTGTTCGAGGCACCGCAGCACGCCTACACGCGCAAGCTGATGGCCGCGGTGCCGGTGGCCGATCCGTCGCGCCGCCACAAGCCGCGCGCGCTGCTCGAAGGCGAGATCCCGAGCCCCATTCGCGCGGTGGGCGACGAGCCCGACGTGCCGCCGCTGGTGCAGGTGGCGCCCGGCCATTTCGTTGCGCGGCATGCCATTGGCGGCGCGTTCTGACCTTTTGATTCCGAACCGTTTTTCAACCCGCAGGCCCTCCTGCTTTTTTCCTCGAACCGACTGGAGTTCTTCCATGAAGCAATCTTCTTCCTCCCTGCGATGGGCATCCGCACTGCTGGGCCTGGCGGCACTGGCTGCATCGGGCACGGCGCTGGCCGCCAAAGACGTGGTGCTGTCGATCGGCTACCAGCCCGAAACGCTGGACCCATACAACACCAACACCACGATCACCACCGCGGTGACCAAGTCCTTCTATGAAGGCCTCTTCCAGTTCGACAAGGACCTGAAGGTGCAGAACGTGCTCGCCGAGAGCTACGACGTCTCCAAGGACGGCCTGGTCTACACCATCAAGCTGCGCAGCGGCGTCAAGTTCCACGACGGCACCGACTTCAACGCCGAAGCCGTGAAGTTCACGCTGGACCGCGTGCTGAACCAGGACAACAAGCTGCTGCGCTACAACCAGTTCAACCGCGTGAGCAAGGTCGAGGCACTGAACCCGACGACCGTGCGCATCACGCTGAAGGAACCCTTCGGCCCCTTCATCAACTCGCTGGCCCACGCATCGGCCGCGATGATTTCGCCCACCGCGCTCAAGAAGTGGGGCAACAAGGACATCGCCTTCCACCCCGTGGGCACCGGCCCCTTCGAATTCGTCGAGTGGAAGCAGACCGAAGCCGTGAAGGCCAAGAAGTTCGACGGCTACTGGAAGAAGGGCTTCCCCAAGATCGACAACCTGCAGTGGAAGCCGGTGCTGGAGAACAACACGCGCGCCGCGATGCTGCAGACCGGCGAAGCCGATTTTGCGTATCCCATTCCCTATGAGCAGGCCGAGCTGCTGAAGAAGAGCGACAAGCTCGAAGTGGTGGCCTCGCCCTCGATCATCACGCGCTTCCTCGCATTCAACATGCTGCAAAAGCCCTACGACAACCCGAAGGTGCGCGAGGCCATCGGCTACGCCATCAACAAGGAAGCGCTGTCCAAGGTTGCGTTCGGCGGCTACGCCTTCCCCGCGCAGGGCATCGTGCCGCAGGGCGTGAAGTACGCCGAGAAGATGGCCCCCATTCCCTACGACCTGAAGAAGGCCAAGGAGCTGATGAAGGAAGCCGGCTATCCGGACGGCTTCGAGTCGGTGCTGTGGAGCGCCTACAACAACACGACCAGCCAGAAGACGATCCAGTTCGTGCAGCAGCAGCTCGCGCAGATCGGCATCAAGCTGCAGGTGCAGGCGCTCGAAGTGGGCCAGCGCACCGAGCAGGTCGATGCATGGCCCGATCCGAAGACGGCCAAGGTCCGCATGTACTACACGGGCTGGTCGTCGTCGACCGGTGAAGCCGACTGGGGCCTGCGTCCGCTGTTCGCCTCGGAGGCTTGGGCGCCCAAGCTGAACAACATGTCGTTCTACAAGAGCGAGGTGGTGGACAACGCGCTGGCCAAGGCACTGGTGACGGTCGACGAAAAGGAAAGAACCGCGCTCTACAAGACCGCGCAGGACGAGATCCGCAAGGACCTGCCTCGCGTGCCGATGGTCACGGAACAGAACCTGTCGGCGCATGCCAAGCGCCTCTCGGGTGTGTTCGTGATGCCTGACGGCAACATCAACATCGACGCCGTCGCGGTGTCGAACTGATCGCGGCTTCTTCGTTTTCTGACTGACTGTCCGGCGGGCGGTGGCACTGTGCCATCGCCCGCACGCGACACCTGCACCCCATGCTGAATTACTTCCTCAAACGCCTGCTGGGCCTGATCCCCACACTGCTCATCGTGGCCGTGCTGGTGTTCCTGTTCGTCCACATGCTGCCCGGCGATCCGGCGCGCCTGGCCGCCGGCCAGGAGGCCGACGAGCAGACCGTGGCCATGGTCCGCGCCGAGCTCGGCCTCGACAAGCCGCTGCCCCAGCAGTTCGTGAGCTTCTTCACCCACATGCTGCAGGGCGACTTCGGCACCTCGATCCGCACGCGGCGGCCGGTGTCTGTGGAGATCGGCGAGCGCTTCTTCCCGACGGTGATGCTGACCATCACCAGCATGGTGTGGGCGGTGATCTTCGGCATGGGCATCGGCATCGTCTCTGCCGTGTACCGCAACAAATGGCCGGACCGGCTGGGCATGACGCTCGCCGTGTCGGGCATCTCATTCCCCGCATTTGCATTGGGCATGCTGCTGATGCAGATCTTCTCGGTGCAACTGGGCTGGCTTCCCACCGTGGGCGCCGCGACCTGGAAGCACTACATCCTGCCCTCGGTCACGCTCGGTGCCGCCGTGGCGGCCGTGATGGCGCGCTTCACGCGCGCCTCGTTCGTCGAGGTGATCCAGGAAGACTTCGTTCGCACCGCGCGCGCCAAGGGCGTGCACGAATCCCGGGTGATCTTCAAGCACACGCTGCGCAACGCGCTGATCCCGGTTGTCACCATGATGGGCCTGCAGTTCGGCTTTCTGCTGGGCGGCTCCATTCTTGTGGAGGCGGTGTTCAACTGGCCCGGCCTTGGCCGCCTGCTGGTCGATGCCGTGCAGATGCGCGACTACCCCGTCATCCAGACGCTGGTGCTGCTGTTCTCGCTCGAATTCATTTTGATCAATCTCGTGGTCGATGTGCTCTATGGCTACATCAACCCGACCATCCGCTACAAGTGAGCAAGCAGCCATGACGCAAGCTTCCGGCGTGCCTGCCGAAACCCTCATTCCAACGACACCGGTCGCGGCCGTCCAGATCGCGGGCAAGGTCCGCACGCCCTGGGGCGAATGCTGGCGCCGCTTCAAGAAGCAGCCCGTGGGCATCGTGGCCGCGGTCTTCGTGCTGCTCCTGGTGTTCGTCGCGGTGTTCGCGCCGTGGATCGTGCCCTTCGATCCCGAGAACTTCTTCGACTACGACATGCTGAACAGCGGCCCCTCGGCCACGCACTGGTTCGGCGTCGATCCGCTGGGCCGCGACATCTTCAGCCGCATCCTGGCGGGCGCGCGCATCTCGCTGATGGCGGGCTTTCTGTCGGTGCTGGTGGGCGGCTTCATCGGCACGGCCTTCGGCCTGCTGGCGGGCTACTACGAGGGCTGGTGGGACCGCATCGTGATGCGCATCTCGGACGTGCTGTTCGCCTTTCCGGGCATCCTGCTCGCGCTGGGCGTGGTCGCCATCCTGGGCAGCAGCATGACCAACGTGGTGGTGGCGGTGTCGGTGTTCAGCGTGCCGGCGTTCGCGCGGCTCGTGCGCGGCAACACCCTGGTGCTGAAGCAACAGACCTACATCGAGGCCGAGCGCAGCATCGGCGCGTCGGACTGGACCATCATCGTGCGGCACATCCTGCCGGGCACGATCTCCTCGATCGTCGTGTACTTCTCGATGCGCGTGGGCACCTCGATCATCACGGCGGCCAGCCTCTCGTTCCTCGGCATGGGCGCGCAGCCGCCCACGCCCGAGTGGGGCGCGATGCTCAGCGAGGCGCGCGCGGACATGGTGACCTCGCCGCACGTGGCGCTGTTCCCGAGCCTGGCCATCTTCTTCACCGTGCTCGCCTTCAACCTGCTGGGCGATGCCCTGCGCGATGCGCTCGATCCGAAGATCGACCGCGAGTAACTCCATCCGTCTTTTTTCTTCATGGCATCGACGAACACCCTGCCCTACATCGGCACCCTGCTGCAGGGCGCGCGCAACGCCATCACCGACGTCCAGGGCGTCACGGTCGGCCACCGAACGCTCGATGACGGCGGCGTGCAGACCGGCGTGACGGTGATCCGCCCGCATGCGGGCGACGCGTTCCGCGACAAGGTGCCGGCCGCCGCCGTGGTGCTCAACGGCTTCGGCAAGAGCGTGGGGCTGGTGCAGCTCGCGGAGCTCGGCGTGCTGGAGACGCCGATCGCGCTGACCAACACCTTCTCGGTCGGCACGGTGGCGACGGCGCAGATCAGGCACTGCATCGCGAGCAATCCCGAGAGCGGCCGGTCGCTGCCCACGGTGAATCCGCTGGTCTTCGAGTGCAACGACGGCTTTCTCAACGACATCCAGCGGCTCGCGGTCACCGAGGCCGATTACCTGCAGGCGCTCGACGCAGCGAACGCAGAGTTCGCGCAGGGCTCGGTGGGCGCGGGGCGCGGCATGTCGAGTTTCCAGCTCAAGGGCGGCATCGGCAGCGCCTCGCGCCGCGTGTCGTCGCCCTGCGGCGAGGTGCACACGGTCGGCGCGCTCGTGCTCGCGAACTACGGGCGCCAGCCGCAGCTGGTGCTGGCCGGCCACGCGGTCGGCGAACGGCTGGCCGCGCAGCAGTGCACGGCCGAATGCAAGGAGCCCGAGAAGGGCTCGATCATCATCGTGGTCGCGACCGATGCGCCGCTCGATGCGCGCCAGCTGCGGCGCCTGGCGCTGCGCGCGGGCGCGGGCCTCGCGCGCACCGGCTCGGTCTTCGGCCATGGCAGCGGCGACATCGTGCTGGCCTTCTCGACCGCCTACACCGTGCCCGACCGCGTCGACCGCCCGATGCCGACGATCGCGATGGTGCACGACGGCCTGCTCGACGGCCTCTTCCAGGCCGCGGCCGACAGCACCGAGCAGGCGATCCTTCACGCGCTCTGGCGCGCGACGGCCGTGACGGGCCGCGACGGCAACCACCGGGCGGCGCTTTCCGAGGTGCTGCCGCCCTCTTCCCTTTTCTCTTCCGCAGAGGCGCACGCGCACCCATGAAAGTCCTGATCTCCACCGACATCGAAGGCGTTGCGGGCGTCTACCACCACGAGCAGGCACGCCAGGGCAACCCCGAGTACGAACGCGCGCGCCTCTTGATGGCGCACGAGGCCAATGCGGCCATCGCCGGCGCCTTCGACGCAGGCGCGACCGAAGTGCTGGTGAACGACTCGCACGGCGGTTTCCGCAACATGCCGCCCGACGTGCTCGATGCGCGCGCCCGTGTCGTGCAAGGCAAGCCGCGCTACCTGAGCATGGTGGCGGGCGTGGAAGAAGACGGCGTGGAAGCGCTGTGCATGGTCGGCTACCACTCGCGCGCGCAGGGCCGCGGCATCCTTGCGCACACGATCAACAGCTTTGCCTTTGCCAACATCCGATTGAATGAGCAAGAGCTGGGCGAGGCGGGCCTCTATGGCGCACTCGCGGGCGAATACGGCGTGCCCGTGGTGATGGGCAGCGGCGACGACATCTTCATCGCCGAGAACCGCGCGCTCTTTCCGCACGCGACCTTCGTGGAGACCAAGAAAGCGACCGGCTTCAACAGCGGCGTGTCGCTCTCGCCGGAACAGTCGCGCAAGGCGATCCGCGCCGGCGTGGCCGAGGCACTGGCTGCGCGGGGCAACGCGAAGCCGCTGGTTTTCGAGGGGCCGCAGGTGGTCACGCTGCGCACGCAGTCGCCGATGATGGCCGACCTGTTCTGCCAGTGGCCCAGCTTCGAGCGCGTCGACGGCGTCACGCTGCGCTTCAGCGCGGACACGGTCGAAGCGGCAGTGCGCATGCTCAACTGCTGCTCGGCCATGTCGTCGATGCTGCGCTGACGAAGGCTCACTGTTCAGCGGTGATTGATCGGGCCGCCGTTCGCCGCCAGTCCGCCGGCGAGATGCCCATGCGCTTCTTGAAGGCCAGCCTGAACGCTCCGACGGATTGATAGCCCACTTTCTCGGCGACCGCCTCGGTCGATGACAAAGGGTTCTGCAGTTCGTTGATCGCCAGGCCGATGCGGATGTCGGTCAGGAGATCGCTCGCCGAGCGCCCCACCCGGTCCTGGAAGTGCCGCGCCATGGTGGCCCGAGACATGTGGCACAGCCGTGCGAGCTCGGGCAGCGTCCATGGATGCGCCGGGTCGTCGAGCATCGCCGCCAGCGCGGGCGCGAGGCGCGGGTGGCCTGCCAGCGCGAGCAGGCCGACCGGCGCGTCTTCCGATTCGCCGGCCAGGCGCAGCGCGACGGTGAAGAGCGCCGCCGACAGCGCGTTCAGCATCGCGAGTCCGCCCAAGGCATCGGCCGTGGACTCGGTGCGCATCATTTCCACGAGGCGCGTGACCTGCGCATGCGTCGCGCGCTGCGCCTCGGCCGTGTCCGCGGCGCCCCGTATGACGAGCGTGGAAGGCAGGTAGTCGCGCACCAGCCGTTCGTGCTGGGGGGCCAGCACGAACCGTCCGCACAGCATGTCCAGGCGCTCGCCGCGCCCCGCGTTCTCGCTCACGACCACGCTGAGGTTTTCGCGCTTCTTCACCCGACCCGGCTTGGCGCCGCTGCCGTCGTGCAGCACGTGGGCGCTGCCGTGCGTCATCAACACGATGTCGCCGGCCGACAGTTCGTGGGGCGTGCCGCCGTCCGCGCTTTCGATCAAAGCGCTGCCGCTGAGGACCACGTGATAGGGCATCTCGCCTGCCGGCGAAGGCTCGTAGACGATGCGCCAGGGTGCGCCGTACAGGCACCGGAGTTCCAGCCGGCCGCTGACCGGGATCATGCCGAGGAAGCGACTGAGCCAATCCATGAGAGAGATCCTTGAAGATTTCGTGTTGAGACGATTCGATAGTTTATTGACGGTATTCAGCCTTATCAAGCTCATTTCAGAGCCATACAGTCAAGGCTTCTCAACAACGTTTCTCCCAAGGAGTTTCACCATGACCCGCATCGCCACCCCCGCCATCGACACCGCCACCGGCGCCACCGCCGAGGTCTACGCACAGATCAAGAAGGCCGCCGGCAGCGTGCCCAACACCTTCGCCACCATCGGTGCGCACGGCCCCGCCGCGTTGAAGGCCGTGCTGCAAGCCGACGGCGCGCTCGCCGGCGGTTCGCTGAGCAAGCAGGACCAGGAAACCATCAAGCTGACCGTCAGCAAGGTCGCCGGTTGCGACTACTGCGTTGCCGCGCACAGCCTTCTGGGCAAGTTCGCAGGGCTGCCGCAGGACGTGCTCAAGGCCATCCGCGACGGGCAGCCCACCGGCGACGCCAAGCGCGATGCGCTCGTGCATTTCGTGAGCAAGCTGGTGCGCACCAGCGGCACGGTCAGTCAGGGCGAGTTCGATGCGATCAAGGCAGCCGGGTACACCGACACGCAACTGGTGGACATCAGCCTGGCCATCGCGGTGACGGTGTTCACCAACGTGTTCAACCGCATCAACGACACCGCGGTGGACTTCCCCGCGGTGGCCTGAACCACGCACGCACCCAGGAGAGATCGCCATGACGAACACGGCCGTTGAAATCGATGCGTTCATTGCCGGCCTGCGGGCTTCGGGCCTGCAAGAGCGGGCCCTGCGCGAAGGAAGCAAGGCGCCCGATGTCACCCTGCCCGATGCGCTCGGGCGCCCGGTTCGTCTGGGTGACCTGTGGAAGGACGGCCCGCTGGTGGTGTCGTTCTACCGCGGCGGTTGGTGCCCCTACTGCAACACCGAACTTCGCGCGCTGCAGCAGCGGCTGGGCGAACTGCACGGGTTAGGGGCGAAGCTGGTGGCGATTTCTCCGCAGACGCCGGACCACTCGATGAGCACGGCGCGCAGGAACGCCCTGGCCTTTCCCGTACTGAGCGACTCGAACCTGGAGGCTGCGCATGGGTTCGGCATCGGCACGACGCTGGCGCCGGAGCTCGTCGATCTGTACGGCGCGGGTGGGGTCAACCTGCCGGTGCTCAATGGCAATGGGCAGTGGGTGCTGCCGGTGCCGGCGACGTTCGTGGTCGATGAAGCGGGTGTGATCCGGTTTGCGCATGTGGATGTGGATTACCGGCAGCGGGCGGATCTGGACGAAGTGGTTGCGGCGATCGGGCGTGCTCGGCTCGCTGAGGTCGCTTGAACCTGGCGATGCTGCGCTGAGGTGGCCTTTCTTTCTCTTTGCTGAGGGCGGAGGCCGGGTCTCGCCCCGGCGGGCGACTTACTTTCTTTTGCTTCGCCAAAAGAACGTAAGCAAAGAAAAGGCGACCCTGCTGTCTGCGACCCTTCGCTTCGCTGCGGGCAACCTGCGGTGCTCGCGTTTCGCGGGGTCTCGCCGAACTCGCTGCGCTCAAACAACGGCGAGCCCTTGTCCGCGAAACGCTCCGCTCCTCGGCGCAGACAGAAGGGGTTGGGGGACCAGACACGCCATCGCTGCGCTCGGCGCTCCTTCGGGCCTTTGCTTCGCTCGGCTTGGATTGGCTCCCTCCCTTCCGGGGAAGGGTTGGGGTGGGGGCACGCGGCGCTCGTCGATGCCCTGTCGTGTAGCGAGCGCCGTCGTGCCCCCATCCCAGCCTTCCCCCAGAGGGGGAAGGAGCAATGCATCAAGGCCCTGTGTTGCAGGTCTTGTCTTTCTCCCTCCCCCCTGGGGGAGGGTCGGGGTGGGGGCACGGAGGCCGAGCGAAGCGATGGCCCGACCCCAAGCCGAGCGAAGCGATGGCCTGTTCGGTATCCACCCCCCTCTGGCTGCGCCGAGGAGCGCAGCGTTTCGCGGATCAGGGCTCGCCGCTGTCTGAGCGAAGCGAGTTCGGCGAGACCCCGCGAAACGCGAGCACCGCAGGGTGCCCGTAGCGCAGCGAAGGGTCGCAGACAGTGGGGTCGCCTTTCTTTTGCCTACCTTTCTTTGGCGAAGCAAAGAAAAGTAGGTCGCCCGCCGGGGCGAGACCCGGCCTCGGAACTCAAAAAAACAAACGCCTTAAAAGAACCCTGAGCCCAACCCCCGTCCCACAGATTCCTAAAATCTCAGCCTCGGAAAACCGGTTTCCGACCTGCCGCCCTTATCCGGAATAAGCATTCAACCGCCCGCAAACCCGCATGGATGCTGGTGAATAAGCTTATCCGCATAAAGCGTGAACCAAAAAATAGTTTGTTTCCATAAGGCCCGCTTTCAGAATCCTGCTTCTTGCTGGGGCGCTGGACGCACTGCACTTTCAAGACATAACGCACGATGTACCAATACACAGAATTCGATCGCCAGTTCGTTCACCAACGGGCCGCCCAGTTCAGAGACCAGCTCGAGCGCTGGCAAAAGGGGCGCCTGCACGAGGACGAGTTCCGCCCGCTGCGGCTGCAGAACGGCTGGTACGTCCAGCGCTACGCGCCGATGCTGCGCGTGGCCGTGCCCTATGGCGAGCTCTCCAGCCGCCAGCTGCGCGTGCTCGCGAAGATCGCCCGCGAATACGACGAGCCCGAGGCAGAGGTCTACCGCAAGGCCATCGAAACGCAGGGCCTGCTCGGCAGCCACAAGCTCCCGACCCACTACGCCCACTTCTCGACGCGCCAGAACGTCCAGTACAACTGGATTCCGCTGGCCAAGTCGGCCGACGTGATGGACCTCCTGGCCTCGGTCGACATGCACGGCATCCAGACCAGCGGCAACTGCATCCGCAACATCACGAGCGACGAGCGCGCCGGCATCGCGGTGGACGAAATCGCCGATCCGCGTCCGTTCGCGGAAATCATGCGCCAGTGGAGCACGCTGCACCCCGAGTTCGCCTTCCTGCCGCGCAAGTTCAAGATCGCCATCACCGGCGCCACCGAAGACCGCGCGGCCACCGGCTGGCACGACGTGGGCCTGCATGTGGTGAAGAACGAAGCGGGAGACATCGGCTTTCGCGTGCAGGTCGGCGGCGGCATGGGCCGCACGCCGATCATCGGCACGGTGCTGCGCGAGTTCCTGCCGTGGCAGCAGATCATGAATTACCTCGAAGCGGTGATCCGTGTCTACAACCGCTATGGCCGCCGCGACAACATCTACAAGGCGCGCATCAAGATCCTGGTGAAGGCCGAGGGCCAGCGCTACATCGACGACGTCGAGGCCGAGTACAAGCAGATCCTGGAACACGACGGCGCACCGCACACCATCACGCAGGAAGAGTACGACCGCGTGGCCGCCTCCTTCGTGCCGCCGACGCTGGCCACCCGTGTGCTGCAGAGCGCCGAGAAGACCGACGCCGAGCTGCGCACGCAGGCCGCCGACGACGTGATGTTCGCCCGCTGGCTCGCCCGCAACGTGGCGCCGCACAAGAACCCCGCGCTGCGCGCCGTCACGCTGTCGTTCAAGCGCCTGAAGCAGGCGCCCGGCGACGCATCGGCCGACCAGCTCGACACGCTCGCGCAACTGGCCGACCGCTTCTCGGCCGGCGAAGCCCGCGTGACGCACGACCAGAACGTGGTGCTGCCCTGGGTGCACGCCGAAGACCTGCATGCGCTGTGGCTCGCCGCACGCGCGGCCGGCTTCGCGAGCGCCAATGTGCACCTCTTGACCGACATGATCGCCTGCCCCGGCGGTGACTTCTGCGCGCTGGCCAATGCGCGCTCCATCCCGATCGCCGAAGCCATCACCGAGCGTTACCAGGACCTCGACGAGCTCGACGACCTGGGCGAGATCGACCTGCACATCAGCGGCTGCATCAATTCGTGCGGCCACCACCACAGCGGCCACATCGGCATCCTGGGCGTCGACAAGGACGGCAAGGAGTGGTACCAGGTCACCCTGGGCGGCTCCGACGGTTCCGCGCTCAGCGGCGCGTCGCAGGCCGGCAAGGCGGTCGGCCCCTCGTTCTCGGCGGCCGAAGTGCCGGGCGTGATCGAGGCCGTGCTCACCACCTACCGCGACACCCGCGAAGGCGGCGAGACCTTCATCGACACGCTGCGCCGCGTGGGCCACGACCCGTTCAAGGCCGCGGCCAACGGTGCGCGATTCAAGGTGGAGGAAGCAGCATGAACAAGACGTTGAACATTCTTTCGGCCGAAGAGCACATCGACGACGGCGACCCGAAGGTGCTGCAACTGGCCAACGATGCCGACCCGCTCGCCATCGAGGTGTGCCTGGCCGACATCGAGCGCATCGACCTGAACTTTCCGAAGTTCACCGACGGCCGCGCGTACAGCCAGGCCTTCCTCCTGCGCCGGCGCCTGGGTTTCACGGGCGACATCCGCGCCACGGGCGATGTGCTGATCGACCAACTGGTGCAGATGGAGCGCACGGGCTTTTCCAGCGCCGTGCTGAAGGAAGGCGTGGACGCCTCCGACGCGCAGCGCCAGTTCGACCGCTTCAACGCTTTCTACCAAGGTGATGCGGTGAAGACCGCGCCGCACTTCGTGGCCGACAACTGAGCTGCAAGAAAACATCCGACATGAGCATCGACATCGACTTCGCAGGCATCAACGCCAAGCTCGGCCGCAACGCCGAAGGCCTGGTGGACTGGGCGATTGGCCTCGGCCAACCTTCGATCATCACCACCAACTTCCGCCCGTTCGAGGCGGTGATCCTGCACATGGTCACGCGCGCACGGCGCGATGTGCCGGTGGTGTGGATGGACAACGGCTACAACACCGAGGCCACCTACCGCTTTGCCGACGAGGTGACCAAGCAACTGGGCCTCGACCTGCACATCTACCTGCCGCGCCGCTCGCGCGCGCACCGCGAAGCGGTCGAAGGCCCGACGCCCGCACTCGACGATCCGCGCCATGCCGCGTTCACGGAAGAGGTGAAGCTGGAGCCCTTCGCCCGCGCGCTGCGCGAGACAGCGCCCAAGGTGTGGTTCACCGCGCTGCGGGCCACCGACACGGCCGTGCGCGCGCAGATGGACCCGGTCAGCGTCAATCCGGACGGCCTCATCAAGGTCGCGCCGCTCTTGCACTGGTCGTCCAAGGAGCTGCACGAGTACTGCGAGGCACACGGCCTGCCGAACAACTTCGACTACGTGGACCCGACCAAGGGCGAAGACAACCGCGAGTGCGGATTGCACATCGCGCACTGAGCGGCAACGCAACGCCTCACCGATCCTCTGAATCCAGCCCTCACCCGATGAACGCCCGAACCGAAACCGAACTGCTGCTGTCGCCGGCGCATCTGCCCCATCTGTCCAACACGCACCTCGATGCGCTGGAGGAAGAAACCATCTTCATCCTGCGTGAAGTGGCGGCCGCCTTCGAGCGCCCCACCCTGCTGTTCTCGGGCGGCAAGGACTCGCTGGTGCTCCTGAAGTGCGCGGAGAAGGCCTTCGGCGCGGGCCGCATTCCCTACCCGCTGCTGATGATCGACACGGGCCACAACTTCCCCGAAGTGACGGCCTACCGCGACCAGCGCGCCAAGGAACTGGGCGCCGAACTCATCGTGCGCAGCGTGGAAGACTCGATGAAGCGTGGCACCGTGCGCCTCGCGCACCCGGGCGAATCGCGCAACGCGCACCAGTCGGTGACGCTGCTCGAAGCCATTGAAGAATTCCGCTTCGACGCGCTCATCGGCGGCGCCCGCCGCGACGAAGAAAAGGCGCGCGCCAAGGAGCGCATCTTTTCGCACCGCGACAGCTTCGGCCAATGGCAGCCCAAGGACCAGCGCCCCGAGCTGTGGACGCTGTTCAACACGCGTCTCGCGCCCGGCGAGCACTTCCGCGTGTTCCCGATCTCGAACTGGACCGAGCTGGACGTGTGGCAGTACATCGAGCGCGAACACGTCGGCCTGCCGTCCATCTACTACACGCACAAGCGCGAAGTGGTCGAGCGCCGGGGCCTCCTGGTGCCGGTGACCGAACTCACCCCGCCGCGCGACGGCGAAACAGTGCAGGTGCGCGACGTGCGCTTTCGCACCGTGGGCGACATCACGACGACCTGCCCGGTCGAGAGCCTCGCGGCCGATGCG
The DNA here is from genome assembly GCF_979257995.1 of Variovorax sp. AC194. NCBI lineage: Bacteria > Pseudomonadati > Pseudomonadota > Betaproteobacteria > Burkholderiales > Comamonadaceae > Variovorax > Variovorax sp. AC194. The sequence goes on from NZ_OZ409823.1 coordinate 4,093,604, forward strand.
GGCGACGTGGTGCTCGAAACGCTCACGGTCGACGTGAGCGAACGCGGGGCGACGCGGATGGACGACATGACCTCCGAAGCCTCGATGGAAAAACGAAAGAAAGACGGTTACTTCTGATGAGCGCGACGACGACAGCCACCCCCCACGAACTCGCCGTGCACGGCGACACCGGCACCGCCCTGCGCTTCATCACCTGCGGCTCGGTGGACGACGGCAAGAGCACGTTGATCGGTCGCCTGCTGGTGGACAGCAAGACCGTGCTGCAGGACCAGCTGGCCGGCGTGCAGCGCGGCGGCGAAACTGACCTCGCCTTGCTCACCGACGGCCTCTCGGCCGAGCGCGAACAGGGCATTACGATCGACGTGGCCTACCGCTACTTCTCGACCGCAAAGCGCAAGTTCATCATCGGCGACGCGCCGGGCCATGAGCAGTACACCCGCAACATGGTCACCGCCGCCTCGGCCGCCGATGCCGCCGTGGTGCTGGTCGATGCGACCAAGCTGGCCTGGGCCGCCGAAGTGGAAGACGGCACCGTGGTCAAGCGCGAGCTGCTGCCGCAGACGCGCCGCCACACGCTCCTGTGCCACCTGCTGCGCGTGCAGTCGATCGTGTTCGCGGTCAACAAGCTCGATGCCATCGACGACGCGGGCCTCGCGTTCGAGCGCATCTCGACGGCGCTGAACGCCTTTGCCGAAGCGGCCGGCGTGCAGGTCGCGGGCATCGTGCCGATCTCCGCGCTCAAGGGCTGGAACGTGGCCACGCGCCATGCCGACTGGGTGGGCTACGAAGGCCCGAGCCTGCTCGCGCTGCTCGAAGACCTGCCGGTCACCGTGCAGGACGAGGCCGTGCCCTTCGCCTTCCCGGTGCAGTGGGTCGAGAAGTTCTCGGCCTCGGCCGACACCTCGCAGGGCCGCCGCGTGTTCTGGGGCCGCGTCGCCTCGGGCCATGTGGAGCCCGGCCAGCGCGTGACGGTGCTCCCGAGCAACCAGACCGCCACCGTCGCGCAGGTTCTGAGCCACACGCGCCAGCCGAAGTCGGTGCATGCGGGCCACAGCGCCGGCATCGTGCTGGACCGCGAGGTCGACGTGTCGCGCGGCGACTGGCTGCTGGCGCCCGGCGCCTTCGAGCCGGTGCGCGAGATCACCGCCACCGTGGCCTGGCTGGACGACGAGCCGCTGGTCGCGGGCCGCGTGTACTGGGCGCTGCAGGGCCATCGCTGGGTCAAGGCGAAGGTCGCGCGCATCGTGGATCGGGTGAACATCACCACGCTCGAATCGGAGCCCGCGACGCAACTGGAAGCCAATTCGATCGGCGATGTGGTGCTCGCGCTGCAGCAGCCGCTGGCCGTGCTGCCCTTCACGCAATCGCGCGCCCTGGGCTCGCTCGTGCTGGTCGATACGGCCTCCCACAAGACCGCTGCTGCCGTTCTCGTGCAGCCCGCCGCCGCAAAGGCCTAAAATCTGGGGTTTTCCCCGATCAAACTGACGTTTAAAAGACAAATGACCCACGTCGTTTCCGAAGCCTGCATCCGTTGCAAATACACCGACTGCGTGGACGTTTGCCCCGTCGACTGCTTCCGCGAAGGTCCCAACATGCTGGTGATCGACCCGGACGAATGCATCGACTGCGCGGTCTGCATCCCCGAATGCCCGGTCAACGCGATCTACGCCGAGGAAGACCTTCCGGCCAACCAGATCGCCTTCATCAAGATCAACGCCGAGCTGGCCGTGGCCGACGGCTGGAAGAGCATCACCAAGCGCAAGCCCGCTCTCCCCGACGCTGACGACTGGAAAGACAAGGCGGACAAGGTCGGGGAGCTGGTGCGCTGAGCGCGCTGCCTGCCCCCATCGAAACCGACGCGCTGATCGTCGGTGCGGGCCCTGTCGGGCTGTTCCAGGCCTTCCAGCTGGGCCTGCTTGAAATCTCCTGCCACATCGTCGATGCACTGCCCGCCGCGGGCGGCCAGTGCGTGGCGCTCTATGGCGACAAGCCGATCTACGACATTCCCGGCACGCCGGTGACCAGCGGGCGCGAGCTTGCGCAGTCGCTGCTCGCGCAGGTGGCGCCGTTCAAGCCGCAGTTTCATTTCGGCGAGCAGGTCGCCACGCTGGCCCGTCAAGCCGATGAGCGCCTTCTGCTGACGACCTCGGCCGGCAAGGCGTTCCTCGCGAAGACGGTGTTCATCGCAGCCGGCGTCGGCGCCTTCGTGCCCAAGCGCATCACGCTCGAGGGCATCGCGCAGTTCGAGGGCACTTCGCTTTTCTATCACCCCGAATCGCTGGACCGCTTCGCGGGACAGACGGTGGTGGTGAATGGCGGCGACGACATCGCGCTAGCAACCGCCATAGCCCTTACGGCCATCGCCAGGCAGGTCACGCTGGTCCATCGCCGCGACGGCTTCCAGGCCGACGAGGCGAACATCGCCGCGATGCGTGCCCTCGTGGCCGCCGGCAAGCTGGCCTTCAAGGTCGGACAGCCGACCGGGTTCGACGGCAAGCAGCTGCAGATCACCACGCCCGACGCGACGGCCGTCGACCTGCCGCTCGATGCGCTGATCGCATGCCTGGGCATCTCGCCGCGCCTCGGCCCCATCGCCGACTGGGGCCTGGAGCTCGAGCGCAAGCAGGTGCCCGTCGACACCGAGAAATACGAAACGCGCGAGCGCGGCGTGTTCGCGGTCGGCGACATCAACACCTACCCGGGCAAGAAGAAGCTCATCGTCTGCGGCTTCCACGAAGCCACGCTGGCCGCCTGGGGCGCCACCGCCATCGTGTTCCCGGGCAAGGCCGTGCCGCTGCAGTACACGACCACCAGCACCCGGCTGCACGAGCTGCTGGGCGTGGCTACTTCGCGCTAGACAACAGCGCCCGGTACTCGCCGATGAAGCTGCCGATGGCGGCGACGTAGCCGTCGATGTCCGCATCGGACACCGGCAGCGAGAGCACCACGAAGCCGCGCGGCGAGGTGTAGATCCCTCGGCTGAGCAGGTGGAAGAACAGCAGCTGGCGCAGGCGCCCGTCGACCGACGCCAGATCGTCCACGCGCCGCACCTCACCCTCGAGGAAATGCGCATTCATCAGCGAGCCCACGCCTGTGAACTGCATCGCCACGCCCTCTTTCGCGCACAGCGCATCGAGCCGCGCCCGCATCGCCTCGCCGCGCTCGGCCAGCGTGCCGGCCGCCTCGGGCGTGAAGAGCTTCGTGAGCCCCGCATACCCGGCCGCCATCGTCATCACGTTGTTGTTGAAGGTGCCCGAATGCGCGAGCGCGCCGGTGCGCGGATCGAACTGCGCCATCACGTCCGCGCGCCCGCCGAAGGCGCCGAACGACATGCCGCCGCCGATGTACTTGCCCAGCGTCGTGAGGTCCGCCCGGATGCCCAACTGGTTCGCGAGGCCGTGCGGCGCGAGGCGCGAGGTCATCACCTCGTCGAAGACCAGCAGCGCGCCGGCCTCTGTGGCGCCATCGCGCAGCGCCTGTAGGAAATCGAGGCGCCCCGGAATGCATCCGCTCGCCCCCTGCATCGGCTCGACCAGGATCGCCGCGATCTGCGGTCCGTGCTTCGCGATCTCCTCACTCGCGCGCTGCGCGTCGTTGTAGGGCAGCACGAGGAAATCGAAGGGCACGGTCGTCGGCGAAGGCTTGTCGCCGAAGCCGAGCACGCCGCCGTGATAGCCGCCCGAGAACACCACGATCTTTCGCCGCCCCGTGAAGTGCAGCGCGGCCGTGAGCGCCATCAGGTTCGCCTCGGTGCCCGAGTTGGTGAAGCGCAGTTGCTCGATCTGCGGAAAGCGCTCGCAGATGGTCTTTGCCAGCCGCCCTTCGAGCAGGTTGTGGCCCGTGAGGTTGATGCCGTCCGCCATCGCCGCGATGACCGCCTCGCGGATCTCGGGCGCCGAGTGGCCGTAGACGCCGGCCGTGTACTCGGCGATGAAGTCGGCATAGCGGTGCCCGTCGGCATCCCAGAGCGCGGCCCCCTCGCCCTTGGCGATGGTGAGCGGGAACGGCGCGTAGAACAGCACAGAGCGTGTGTTGGCGCCGGGCATGTAGCGCGTCTGCGCGTCGAAGAGGCGGCTGCTCTCGGGGTTGCCCTCGGTGAAGCGTTGATGCGCCCCGGCGAGGGCTTGGTCGATGGCGTCGGTCATGGAACGGTCCTTGGGAAATGGCGGGCTTGGCCGCGATTAATTGATCAGTGCTCAATTAATAATATTTATACAATCAATTCGCCCGCCGCACAATGCTGAATCCATGAAGAAGAAGCCCGAGCCCGAACCCAAGCCGAAAACCGCCGGCCGCCCCGCCGGCGGCGGCGCGCTCTCCAAGCGCCTCATCGCCGAGGCCGCCCTCGCGCACATCGACGAATTCGGCCTGGGCGCGTTCAGCATGCGCGAGATTGCCTCGCAGCTGGGCGTCTACCCGGCCACGGTGCATTGGCACGTGAGCACGCGCGAAGCGCTGCTGGCCGAGGTGGCCGCCGCCGTCATGGCGCAGGTCACGCCGCCGGCGGGCACGCTCGCATGGCAGGCATGGATCACCGAGCTCTTCCACCGCTGCCGCTCTGCCGTGCGCAGCCACCCGAACGTGGCGCAGTTGCTGGGCGCGCAGCTGGTGTCGAACGGCAGCCTGCCGACCGAACTCGTCGAAGGCGTGCTCGCCGCGCTGGCCGAGGCCGGCTTCGAGGGGCAGCCGCTGCTGGAGGCCTACAACTGCGTGATCGCGGCGATGCTGGGCTTTCTCACGATGGAGTTCTCGCCCCTGCCCGCCGACAACACCCAGGCCTGGGCCGAGGAGCTGCGCGAGCGCGTGCACACCATTCGCCCGCTCGACCACCCGGTGCTCGCGCGCAACCTGCCGCTGCTCGCCAACAAGGCCTTCATCGTGCGCTGGGACAACGGCACCACCGTGCCGCTGGACAGCAGCTTCGAGCGGCACGTCCAGATCACCATCGACGGGCTGGAGGCGTTCGCGCGCAGGGTCAAGGGCGCTTGACGGACATCGCCGGGTCCAGCAGCTCGTACAACACCATGCGCGTCTGCCGCCCGCGCAGCTCCACCAGTTCCTCGATGCGCCGCGTGGCCAGCCGCCCGCCCAGCCCTTCGAACGTGGCCTCCGAGATCAGGGTGCGCGTGCCCAGCTGCTTGTTCGTGCTCTCGATGCGGCTCGCCACGTTGATCACGTCGCCCAGCGCCGTGTAAGACAGCCGGTCGCTCGAGCCGAGCACCCCCGCGATCACGACGCCCGTGTGAATCCCGATGCGCGTGCGGAACTCCTGCAGCCCCTCTTCCCGCCACTTGCGGTTGAGCGCCTGCATCTCGTCGTGCAGTTCGAGCGAGGCCACGCAGGCCTGATGCTCCGCATCCGGCAGGTCCGCCGGCGCGCCCCAGAGCACCATGATCCCGTCGCCCATGAACTTGTCGACCACGCCGCCATGCCGCGCGAACACGCGCGTGGCGAGGTTGAAGTACGCGGTCAGCTGGCGCATGAGCAGGTCGGCGTCCATCGATTCCGAGATGCTGGTGAAGCCCTCCACGTCGGTGAACATCGCGGTCACGCGGCGCGGCGAGCCGTTGGGCGCGAGCGCATGGCCTTGCGCGACGAGCTGCTTGATCACGTCCACCGGCACGAACTTGCGAAAGGCCTGGAGGCTGCGCGCCGAGTCGTCCAGCGCCTGGCTCAGGTTCTCGATCTCGAACACCCGGCTCGATTCGCGCGGCAGGTTGTCCAGCTCCAGCCGCCCGACGCGCCGCGCGGTGCGCGAGAGCTTCTCGATCGGCGCCGTGACGAGCTTGGAAAGGCGCAGCGAAATGAAGAGCGCCAGCGCCAGGAACGCCAGCGTCAGCAGCAGCGACCACAGCACGTTGCGGTGCAGGCCGCCGAGCAGCGCGTCCTCGGGCTCCCAGCTCACGAGCCGCCAGCCGGTCGAGGGGATGTGCGAGGTCTGCACCTTGTAGCGCTCGCCGTCGTGCACGAGGCTGAAGGCCATGTCGTCGGTCCAGCCATGGCTGCCGTTGGCCAGCATGTGCGCGTGCACCGCGCCGAGCACGCCGCCCTCTGGGTTTTCCAGCGCGCGCACGACGTGGGGCTGGTCGCTTCGGGCGATCACGTGATGGTCCGCGCTCAACAACGCGCTGTGGCCGTGGCCCGTGCCGCCGAACACGCGCACCAGGTTCGACAGGTGCCCGAGCGACACGCCGCCCGCCACCACCAGCGTGCGCACCGCGCCTTCGTCGTCGCGCCGCCGGCTGGGCCGCGCATGGCCGATGCCCAGCTCCTTGGCCGAGCCGAGCACGAAGGGCGCGGTCCAGACCGGGTGCTGCGCTTTCTGCGCTTCGACGAACCATTCGTCGTGCACCGGGTCGTCGTCGCTGCGAAAGGCCTCGATGCGGTTCGTGGCGTAGCGCTGGCGCGGGTCGTCGTCTCCATCTGCGTCGGGCAGCTGCTTGTATTCCCAGGTCTCGGTGCTGAAGTCCGCATCGCGCAGCACCTGGCGCACCACCGGCTCGGGATAGCGCATCGCCATCAGCACGTGGCCGTCGTCGCTGGCCACGCCGATGCTGTCGAGCTCGGGTGTCTGCGCCAGCGCGGCCCAGAGCAGCTCGGCGGTCTGTTCGCCGTCTTCGCCGGCCGGATGCAGGCTGGGCGTGTGGGCGACGGCGCGCACCAGTGCCTCGGTCTTGGCGAGGAAGGCCAGCACGTTGTCCTCGACGCGGTCGTGGTTGACCTTGTGCGCCGACTCGCCGACCCGCGACACCAGCTGCTCCGCGCCCCAGTAGCCGAAGGCCACCAGCAGCAGCGACTGCAGCAGCGCGACCGCGCAGATGATGGTGCCGACGTCGACCCGGAAGCGGCGGAGGCGCGCGCCCGTGGAGGTTGTGGAAGGCGTGGAAGGCGCGGAGGGCGCGGAAGGCGAAGGCGATGCCTGCGCCGCGTCGGGATGCCTGGAATCGTCTGTCATGTGCGCGGTCCTCTCTCTCGCGCCGATTCTCGCCCTGCTTCAGCGCGCGGCCGGCGGCTCCCGGTACTTCACAGGCGGTACTCCTTCAGGCGGTTGTAGAGCGTCTTCATGCTGATGCCCAGCACCGCGGCCGTGCGCTCCTTGTTGCGGCCGCAGCTCTCGTAGGTGGCGAGGATCACGCGCCGCTCCACGTCGGCCAGCTGCGTGCCGACTTCCACCATCAGTTCGTTGCCGCCCGGCTCCAGCGCGCCCGGCACGGTGTCGTCGAAGCCCGCCATCGTCGCGCGCGCGGTCGGCACGTCGCGCCGCGGCAGTGCGCGGGCCGCCGCGGCGGGCGCAGCGGCAACCGTCGGCGGCGGCAGCCACTCTTCGCCCACCTCCGGCCCCGTGGCCATGACCCAGGTGCGCTGCACGATGTTGCGCAGCTCGCGCACGTTGCCCGGCCAGTGGTAGGCCGACAGCCGGGACAGCGCCGTGGGGGTGAAGCGCTCCGCGCCGCCGTCCGCGTGATGCAGGTCCTGCAGGAAGCTGCGCGCGATCAGCTGGATGTCGTCGCCGCGCTCGCGCAGCGGCGGCAGCCCGATCGGAAAGACGTGCAGGCGGTACAGCAGGTCTTCGCGCAGCTTGCCGCTGGTCACCGCCTCGGCGGCATCGCGGTTGGTGGCCGCGATGATGCGCACATCGGTCTGCTGCAGCTGGACCGAGCCGACGCGCATGAAGATGCCGCTCTCCAGCACGCGCAGCAATTTGGCCTGCAGCTCCAGCGGCATCTCCGTCACTTCGTCCAGGAACAGCGTGCCCCCGTGCGCCCGCTCGAAGAAGCCGCGGTGCTGGTGCTCCGCGCCCGAGAAGCTGCCGCGCTCGTGGCCGAAGATCTCGCTCTCGATGAGGTGCGGCGAAAGCGCCGCGCAATTCACTGCCAGAAAGGGCTGGTCGCGCCGGCCGCTCAGGTCGTGCACCCCGCGCGCCACCAGCTCCTTGCCGGTGCCGCTCTCGCCATGCACGAACACGCTGACCGCTGTATCGGCCACCCTGGACATCTGGCGGTACACGCGCTGCATCGGCGGCGAGCGGCCGATGAGGTGGCCGAAGCGGCCGGTTTCGCGCCAGCGCTCCTGCACTTCATCGAGTTCCAGGCGCAGCTGCGAGGGCTCGACCAGGCGCGACAGCAACTTCTTCAGGTGCTGCGGGTTGATCGGCTTGGGCAGGTAGTCGGTGGCCTGCAGGCCCGGCGGGCCGGTGGAGGTTTCGGGGACCGCCTGGGCGCTCATGAGCACCAGCACCGTGTCGCCCAGGGTGTCCAGGTCGGCCAGCAGGTCGAAGCCGCTGCCATCGCGCAGGTGCAGGTCCAGCAGCAGCAGGTCGGGCCGCCGCGTCGCGATGAGGCGGCGGGCCGCGCCGATCGAATGGGCGCACGCGGCCGTGTGCCCCTCGCGCACGACCAGCGCGGCGATCATTCGCGCCGATTCCTCGTCGTCTTCAACAATCAGTGCATGGCCCAATCGTGACTCCCCTTTGCCCTGGCGCCGCAGGGCGGCGCCTGAACCCTGCCATTGGCGGCGGTTTGTTCACCCGAGACAGCGCAACGCGTGCCCATCGCGCCCCAGTTGCGATGTAGTACGCAAGACCTAAAGCGCCGGATTCACAGCATTTGACGTTGTTTCAAGAGGTTTGGGAATATAACGATCGAAAGCCATTCGCGCCCGTTTTTTCGGTCGCCGCATGGCCATTCGGCCGACGCCGCCCTCGGCGCGGGGCCGTTCAGGCCGCCGCGCCGGCCCCTTGCCGGCTGCGCCGCGCGATGCACATGAGCGACAGCGCGCTCGCAGGCGCCGCCGGGTCGCGGCCCGAGAGCAGGTTCCCGATGCGGTACTTCCATTGCGCCGGGCCCACGTCGCCGCGCAGCGCCGCGGCGCCGACCTGGTGGTTGTGCGGGTGCACCGCGACCTCGAAACCCAGCGGCTCCAGCGTCGAGGTGAAAAATTCCCGGGTGACCCCGTCGCCGGGCCGGTGGTGGATTTCGGTCTTCAGGCCCCACGACTGCTGGTTGCCGGTTTTGTGAAATCCATGCCGGATCAATCGGTAAATACCCAGCCGCGCATTCCAGAGCAACCGGGCCACGCCTTTGTAGTCCCAAGCGGTCAATTGCGGATCGTGATCGGTGATAAGCAAACCATTTGGCTTAACCAGCCGCGCACCTTCACGCAACACCGCTTGCATATCGTCGCAATGGTGCAGTGAAGCATTGATGACGACGATATCGGCAATCTGCGAACGGAATGGCGTGTTCGCCGCATCGGCCAGCACGGCCGTGTAGCCGATTCCGGCCGCCATCTCCAGCGAACCGCCCGCCACGTCCACGCCCACCAGCAGCCGGGGCTTTCCGCCCACCGTGGCAAACACATTGCCGGGGCCGCAGCCCAGATCGACGACGACCTTGTCCGTCCAATCGCCGCCGGCGGCGAGCCATCTATTGCGGAAATGCGCATCGCGATGGCAGAAGGCGAAGTATTCGCCCGCCCATTCCTTATTTCCGAAATAGAAGGCATTGGCCGATCTTCCGTCGGAATTTCCCTCCATGTTCGATCGCCAATAACCGTCGGAATAATTCAGAACAACGCCGGGTAACAGGATGTCGTCGAGCATATTCAGCCTTTCGTTGAATCATCGAACTCCCTGGAGTATTTTTTAATAGGGTTTTCGGCCAACTCTTCTGCAATTTGATTTTTTAACCGCTTAAAAGCGGAAATCAAACAGGAAACGCTTTCAATTCGATTCTTCATGTTTACAAGATTGCCAAACTTGACAAGTGTCAAGACGGAGCGGCGCTTGCCGCGGGCCCATGGCCCATGCCTCCCGGAATGCCTCCAACAGCCCCCTGCACGGGGCGGCCGGGCCGTTATTGAAACGGGATTCCACCGTCCGATCCGTAAATTCGGCAGTCAACCGAACGGCAAATTATTCAAAATCATGAATTGGGTACCCCAAACACCATAAATAGGGTAGTTGAATCCAGAAATAAGTATATCTCGATGTAACAGACCCCTGAAACACCCACACGGACAGTTCACCAAGCTCCTAGGATCGCCACAAGCCGATCCCGACTTGAATTCCGATTGTTAGGTCAATCTTAATTCAGGAATTATCCATTGCAATTCAGCTTGGTAATTAAATGGAAACTCAGACTGTTCCGCTGGCGCAAACGCCCGCCGCTTCCGGGCCTTCGCTCAACGACCTGTTCGTGGCGCAGCCCTCGCTGGAAGCGGGCGGCGGGCGGTTCACGGCCACCCTGGCGCTCGACGCGGACCTCGCGCAGCGCTCGCTGGCCGCCCTGGGTACCACCGGCCATCTGCCGGACACGCTGTTCGCCGGCGCCTGGCAGTTGCTGCAGGTGCGCTGGCTGGGCCAGCCGCTGCCGTCGGCCACGGCGAGTGCATGGCTGGCGCAGATCGACCGCGACCGCCGCACGACCGCCGAGCCTTCCGACGCTCCGCTGCGCCTTCGGTTCGATGCCCCCTCTGGCCACCCGGCCTGCCTGCACCTGGAAATCGCCCCGGGCCTGATGGACGCGCCAACGGCCGACCGCCTGCTCGCCGCCATCGCCGACACCGCCGCCGACCTGCTGGCGCGCCCCGATGCGCCGCTCGGCGACATCCGCACCCTGCCCGCCGCCGATCGCCACGACCAACTGGCCGCCTGGAACACGGCGCCCTCCACGCTCGACCGCGCGCTCACCGTGCCGGCCGTCTTCAGCCGTCAGGCGGCCGTCGCGCCCGATGCAGTGGCGATCGTGGAAGGCGACGCGGCGATGCGCTACGGCGAGCTCGACGAGCGCAGCGACCGCCTCGCGCAGCGCCTGCAGCGCCTGGGCGTGCAGGCCGGCGACAACGTCGGGCTGATGCTGGAGCGCTCGATGGCCGCCATCGTCGCGATGCTCGGGATCCTCAAGGCGGGCGCCGCCTACGTGCCGGTGCCGTCGGACTTTCCGGCCGAGCGCGTGGCGAACATGCTCACGCAGGCAGGCGCCACGCACGTGCTGACGAGCGACGCGCTCGGCCATCTCGTGCCGGCCGGCCGCACCGCCGTGCTGCTCGATGCGCCTGAAGACGACTCGCATCGCACTCTTCAGAACACGCCGCGCATCGATGGCGAATCGGTGGCGTACCTCATGTACACGTCGGGCTCGACGGGGATACCCAAGGGTACGGCGATCAGCCACCGCGCGATCTTGCGGCTGGTGGTCGGCGTGGACTACGTCCAGCTCGCGCCCGGCCGCGCGGTGCTGCATGCGGCGCCGCTCGCCTTCGACGCCTCGACGCTGGAGATCTGGGGGCCGCTGCTGAACGGCGGCCGCTGCGTGGTGCACGACGAACGGGTACCCACCGGCGCCGGCCTCGCGCGCACCATCGCCCGGCACGACGTGCACACCGCCTGGCTCACGGCGGCGCTCTTCAACGCGGTGATCGACGGCGATCCGCAACACCTCGCGGGCCTTTCGCACCTGTTCACGGGCGGCGAGGCGCTGTCGGTGGCGCATGTGCGCCGCGCGCTCGATGCGCTCCCGGGCCTTGCGCTGAGCAACGGCTACGGCCCGACCGAGTGCACGACCTTCGCGGCCACGCACCGCATCGAGCGCGCGAGCCTCGCGCCCGGCCTGCGCTCGGTGCCGCTCGGCCGGCCGATCAAGGACACGGTGCTGCGCGTGCTCAGCCCGTCGCTCGCGCTGCTGCCCAGCGGCCTCGTGGGCGAGCTGTGCATCGGCGGACATGGCCTCGCGCACGGGTACCTCGGGCAGCCCGAGCTCACCGCCGCGCGCTTCGTGCCCGATCCGTTCGGCGGCCCCGACGACCGGCTCTACCGCACCGGCGACCTCGCGCGCTGGCTGCCCGACGGCACCGTCGAATTCATCGGCCGCATCGATGGCCAGGTGAAGATCCACGGGCACCGCATCGAGACCGGCGAGGTCGAGGCGGCGATCCTCGCGCACCCGGCGATCCAGTCGTGCGCGGTGGTGGCGCGGCCAGCCGGTGATGGCGCCTTGCGCCTCATCGCCTACCTCGTCGCGCGCTCGCAGCCGCTGCCCTGGGACGTGCTGCGCGCGCACCTCGCGGCCCGCCTGCCCGCGGCGATGCTGCCCTCGGCGCCGGTGTGGCTCGCGCAGTTGCCCGTCACGCCCAACGGCAAGCTCGACCGCAAGGCGCTGCCCGAGCCCGCGGGCGAGCGGCCCGAACTCGCGCAGCCTTATGAAGAGCCGCGCGATGCGCTCGAGCAGCAGGTGTGCGACGCCTTCGCGCGCGCCCTCTGCATCGCCAAGGCCGGGCGCAACGACAACTTCTTCGACCTGGGCGGCAACTCGCTGCTGGTGCTGCAGGTGCTGGCCGACCTGCAGCGCGATGACGCGCCGACGCTGTCGACCAACCTCTTCTTCCGCCAGCCGACGCCGGCCGCCATCGCGGCGCAATTGCAGCCGGCCGAAGCGATCGCGCAGCCCGTGCTCACCACCGCCCGCGGCACCCCTGCACACCGCGCACCGGCCGCCGCCCCCGAAGCCATCGCCCTCATCGCCACCGCCGGCCGCTTCCCCGGCGCGGGCGACGTCGAGCAGTTCTGGGACAACCTGGTCGCCGGCCGCGACACCGTGAGCTTCTTCGACGACGCCACGCTCGATGCTGGCGTGAGCCAGGCCCTGCGCAACGACCCGGCCTACGTGCGGGCGCGGGGCGTGATCGAAGGCATCGAGAACTTCGACGCCGCCTTCTTCGGCATCGGCCCGAAGGAAGCCACGCTCATGGACCCGCAGCACCGCGTGTTCCTGGAGATCTGCTGGGAGTGCCTGGAGCGCGCGGGCTACGTGCCCGACGAAGCACCGGGCCCCGTGGGCGTGTACGCGGGCACGTACAACGCGACCTACTTCCAGCGCCACGTCGCCTCGCGGCCCGATCTGGTGGAAGCCGTCGGCGAATTCCAGGTGATGCTGGCCAACGAAAAGGACTACATCACCACCCGCGTGGCCAACCGCCTGAACCTGCGCGGGCCGGCCGTGAGCGTGAACACCGCCTGCTCGACCTCGCTGGTGGCGGTGTCGCAGGCCTTTCACGCGCTGCGCACGGGCCAGTGCTACATGGCGCTGGCGGGCGGCGCCTCGGTCACCTGCCCGCCCCGAAGCGGCTACCTCTACAACGAGGGCTCGATGCTCTCGCCCGACGGCCACACGCGCAGCTTCGATGCCGAGGCCAAAGGCACCGTCTTCAGCGACGGCGCGGCCGTGGTGCTGCTCAAGCGCCTGTCGGATGCCCAGGCCGACGGCGACACCATCTACGCCGTGCTGCGCAGCGCGTGCGTCAACAACGACGGCGGCGCCAAGGCCAGCTTCACCGCGCCCAGCGTGGACGGCCAGGCCGCGGTGATCCGCGCCGCGCTGGCCGCGGCCGACGTGGACGCGCAGAGCATCGGCTACGTCGAGGCGCACGGCACCGCCACGCCGATGGGCGACCCGATCGAGGTCGAGGCGCTGGCCGTCGCCTACGCCGAGCACACCGATGCGCGCGGCTACTGCACGCTCGGCTCGCTCAAGAGCAACGTGGGCCACATGGTCACGGCCGCGGGCGCCGCGGGGCTCATCAAGGCGGCGCTGTCGCTGCACCACGAACAGATTCCGCCCACCGCGCACTTCACCGCGCCGAACCCGTCGATCGATTTCGCGCGCACGCCGTTCTTCGTGACGAACCAGCTGCAGCCCTGGCCGCGCGCCGACCTGCCGCGCCGCGCGGGGGTGAGCTCGTTCGGCGTCGGCGGCACGAATGCGCACGTCGTGCTCGAAGAAGCGCCGGCGCGCGCCGTTGCAGCACCGGTCACGGCCGGCATCCACGTGCTGCCGCTGTCGGCCCGCTCGGAGGCCGCGCTCGCGGTGGCCACGCAGCAACTCGCGGCGCACCTGGAAGCGCACCCCAGCCTCGCGCTGGCCGATGCCGCCTTCACGCTCAGCGTCGGCCGCAAGGCCCACGCCTTCCGCCGCGCCGTGGTGGCCGCCGACGCGACAGAAGCCATCGCTGCACTGCGAATGGACGACGCCCCCTGGCGCACCAGCGGCAGCATCGCCGCGCGCGCCCCGCAGCCGGTGCTGATGTTCCCGGGCCAGGGCGCGCAGTACGCCGGCATGGGCCGCGCGCTGCATGCGAGCGACGCGGTGTTCGCCGCCGCGTTCGACGATTGCCTGCGCGCGCTCGAAGGCACCACCGATTTCGACCTGCGCGAGCGCATGTTCAGCGACGACCCGGCCGCGCTCGCGCCCACCGCCGTCACACAGCCCGCGCTCTTCACGCTCGAATACGCGCTCGCGCGGCGGCTGCTGTCGCTGGGCCTGCGGCCGCATGCGCTCATCGGCCACAGCGTCGGCGAATTCGTCGCGGCGGTGATCGCCGGCGTGATGCGGCTCGAAGACGCGGCCCGGCTCGTCGCGCGGCGAGGCGCGTTGATGCAAGCGATGCCTGCCGGAACGATGCTGTCGGTGCGCCTCGGTGCGGACGATCTGGCCGCGCGGCTCGCGTCTTCTCCCTCCGTCTCGCTCGCCGCGGAGAACGGACCGACCGCCTGCGTGGCTGCCGGCCCCACCGAGGCCGTCGCCGAACTGCAAGCCGCACTCGAAGCCGAAGGCATCGCCTGCCGCGCGCTGCAGACTTCGCATGCCTTCCACTCTTCGATGATGGACGGCGCGGTCGCGCCCTTCGAGGCGCTCGTCGCCGAGTTCGCGCTGCACGCACCGGCGATCCCGATCTTCTCGACGCTCACCGGCCGGCTGCTCGAAGACGCGGAGGCCACGAGCCCCGCGTACTGGGCAAAGCACCTGCGCGGCACGGTCCGTTTTTCGTCGGCGCTGCAAAGCGCGGCCGCCGCGGCGGCGAACCCGGTCTTCGTGGAAGCCGGCCCGCGCAACACGCTCGCCACGCTGGTGCGCCAGCACGGTGCGAAGACGCTGGCCCTCACGTCGAAGGCGGGCGTCACTGCCGTCTCGCTGCTGCACGGCGAGCCGGCCGACGAGGCCCGCACGCTGCGCCTGGCCGCTGCGCGCCTGTGGACCTGCGGCGCCGACGTCGAGCTCGCCCGCCTGGCCGCACGGGCCGGCGCACGGCGCGTGTGCCTGCCCACCTATCCGTTCGAGCGCAAGCGCCTCTGGGTCGACATCGCGCCCATCGCTTCCACCGCTTTCACCGCGCCCGTTGCATCGGCCACGCCGATGCCCGCCGCCCTTCTTCCCGCCCTTTCCGTCCCAACCGTTTCATTGGAGCCGACCGTGACCGCTGCAGTGCCTTCCACCTCATCGACCCCTGCGCCTTCATCCGCCTCGTCCGCGGTGGGCACGCGATTGCGAACGCTCTTCGAGGACATCTCGGGCATCGACATGGCCGAGGCCGAAGGCCACGCCGCGTTCGCCGAGCTCGGGCTCGATTCGCTCACGCTGACCCAGGCGGCCACGCAGATCAAGAAGACCTTCAAGGTCAACCTGAGCTTTCGCCAGCTGATGGAGAACTACCGCAGCCTCGATGCGCTCACGGCGTTCCTGCAGCAGAGCCTGCCGCCCGAGGTCGCGCCGGCGCCGCAGCCCGCGGCCACGGTTGTGGCCGTGCAGGAAACGGTGCAGCAGCCGATGGTGCAGGTGATGCAGGCGGCCAGCCAGTTGCCCCAATTGCCGGCCGGTGCCGTCAACCAGCTGATTGCGCAGCAAATGGAATTGATGCGCCAGCAGCTGGCCCTGCTGTCGGGCTCGACCGCCGCCGTGGCGATGGCCGTGCCGGCGACGGTCTCGATGCCCGCCGTCGTGGTGCAACCGGCGCAGCCAGCGCAGGCCCAGGACGCCTCGCCCGACGCCCCCCGCGAACCCGTGCGCTACGACGTTGCCAAGGCCTTCGGCGCCATCGCCCGCATCCACACCAAGGCCACCGCCGAACCCAGCGCGCGGCAGAAGGCGCGGCTGGCCGCGTTCGTGCGCCGCTACGTGGCGCGCACGCAGAACAGCAAGCGCTTCACCGAAGACAACCGCGCCCACATGGCCGACCCGCGCGTGGTCAACGGCTTCCGCCCGATCACCAAAGAGATCACCTACCAGATCGTGATCGAGCGCTCCAAGGGTTCGAAGATGTGGGACATCGACGGCAACGAATACGTCGATGCGCTCAACGGCTTCGGCTTGAACCTCTTCGGCTGGCAGCCCGACTTCGTGCAGGAGGCGGTGAGAAAGCAGCTCGATGCCGGCTACGAAATCGGCCCGCAGCATCCGCTCGCGGCCGACGTGACGCGCCTGCTGTGCGAGCTCACGGGCTGCGAGCGCGCGGGCCTGTGCAACACCGGCTCCGAGGCCGTGATGGCGGCGCTGCGCATCGCGCGCACCGTCACAGGCCGCAGCACGGTGGCTGTCTTCACCGGCTCCTACCACGGCACCTTCGACGAAGTGCTGGTGCGCGCCGGCAAGGGCGGCAAGGGCCTGTCGGCGGCACCCGGCGTCATGAGCGGCATGTTCGGCGACGTGCGCGTGCTGGACTACGGCACGCCCGAGGCGCTGGCCTTCATCCGCGAAAACGCGGACGACCTGGCCGCCGTGCTGGTCGAGCCGGTGCAGAGCCGCCGGCCCGACTTTCAGCCGCGCGAATTCCTGCACGCGGTGCGCGACATCACCACGCAAAGCGGCACCTGCCTCATCTTCGACGAGGTCATCACGGGCTTTCGCACGGGGTTGGGCGGCGCGCAGGAACTCTTCGGCGTGCGCGCCGACCTGGCCACCTACGGCAAGGTGATCGGCGGCGGTTTCCCGGTCGGCGTGATCGCGGGCAAGCGCCCGTTCATGGACGCGCTGGACGGCGGTGCGTGGCAGTACGGCGACGATTCGATTCCCGGCGTGGGCGTGACCTACTTCGCCGGCACCTTCGTGCGGCACCCGCTCGCGCTGGCCGCGTGCAAGGCCTCGCTCGAACACCTGAAGGCCGCGGGCCCTGCGCTGCAGGCCGCGCTCGGCGCGAGCACCACCGCGATGGCCGAGGAGCTCACCGGCTGGTGCGCCGAGGTGGGCGCGCCGATCGCCATTCGCCACTTCGCCTCGCTCTGGCGCGTGAACTGGCTCGAAGACCATCCGCTGCAGGACCTGCTCTTCGCGATGATGCGCAGCCGCGGCGTGCACATCCTGGACAACTTCCCGTGCTTCCTCACGACGGCGCACAGCCAGGAAGACATCGCGACGATCCAGCGCGCGTTCAAGGAATCGGTGGCCGAGATGCAGGAGTCGGGGTTCCTGCCGCGCCGCACGCCGGCGGTGCCGGCCTTCGACATGCGAAAGCCCGCCGAGGAAGGCTCGGTGCTCGGCCGCGACGTCGACGGCCAGCCGTTCTGGTATGTGCCGGGCAGCGCGGATGCGATCCAGATCTCGAACGGGCGGGCCGCATGAACGCCGTTCTTCGCCCCACCCCGGCCGCAATGGGCTCGGCCGCCAACTCTGGCGCTCTTGTCGGCGCATTCGTCGAATGCGTCATTCCCACCACCGAATCTCAGCGCGAGGTCTGGCTCGGCGCCATGCTCAGCCCGGAAGCATCGCTGGCCTACAACGAATCGGTGCTGCTGCGCCTGCGCGGCCCGCTGGACCGCCAGGCCATGGCGCGCGCCGTGGCGCAGCTGGTGGCGCGGCACCAGTCGCTGCGCGCCACCATCTCGCCCGACGGCACCTGCATGCTGGTCGGCCAGGCCGAGCCCGATCCGCTGGTGCAGCAGGACCTGGAGCCGCTCGATGCCGAGGCGCGTGCGCTGGCGCTGGCCGACGCACATGACGCGGCGGTGGGCACGCCGTTCTCGCTGGAACACGGGCCGCTCTTTCGCGCGGTGCTCTATCGCCTGGGCGAAGGGGAGCATGAGCTCCTCATGTCGGCGCACCACGTGGTGTGCGACGGCTGGTCGTGGGCGGTGGTCACCGAGCAGCTGGGCCATCTCTATGCCGAACAGACCGGCGAGGGCCTGCCGCTGAAGGCGGCGCCCACCTTCGACGCCTTCGCCACCGAGGAAGCCGCCGAGGCCGCGCACCCCGACATGCAAGGCCACATCGACTACTGGCTGGAACGCTTCTCGGGCGGCACGCTGCCGGTGCTCGACCTGCCGCCGGACCACCCGCGCCCCGCCGTGCGCACCTTCGCCTCGCGGCGCACCGAGCGGCTGCTCGACCGGCGCCTGGTGACCACGCTGCGCGGCATGAGCGCCCGCACCGGCGCGAGCCTTTTCGCGGGGCTGCTCGCGGGCTTCGTCGCCACGCTGCACCGCCTCACCGGGCAGGACGACATCGTGGTCGGCATCCCGGCCTCGGGGCAACTGGCGCGCGACATGCCCGGCCTCGTGGGCCACTGCGTGAACCTGCTGCCGCTGCGCATCGCGGCGCACGCCACGCTGCGCTTCGATGCGCTCATGGGCGAATGCAGCACCACCGTGCTGGATGCGTTCGACCACCAGTCGCTCACCTACGGCGCGCTGCTGGGCAAGCTCGCACTGCAGCGCGATGCGAGCCGCCTGCCGCTGGTGAGCGTGATGTTCAACGTCGACCCCGACGTGGCCGGCAGCGCGCAGACCTTCTCGGGCCTGCACGTGGAGCAGGACACCGTGGCGCGCCGCTGCGAGAACTTCGAGCTCTTCCTCAACCTGCGTCCGCTCGAGGGCGGGCTGCAGATCGAGGCCCAGTACAACACCGACCTCTACGACGAGGAAAGCGTGCAGCGCTGGCTCGACATGTTCGAGTGCGTGCTGCGCTCGGCCGCGCGCAGCCCGGCCGATGCGATCGGCCGGCTGGAGGTGCTCTCGCCCGAGGCGGCGAACGCGCTCGCCGCGCTGCAGCCGCCGCCCACGCCGCTGGAAGGCCTGCCGCTCGCGCACGCCGGCTTCATGGCACGCGCGCTGCTGCAGCCCACGCGCCCCGCGGTGCGCGACGGCGCACGCACCTGCAGCTACGCCGAGCTCGATGCGCGCTCCAACCGCCTGGCCCATGCGCTGCGCGCACGCGGCATCGGCAGCGGCGAAACCGTGGGCCTGTGCCTGGAGCGGGGCCTGGACATGGTCGTGGCGCTGCTCGCCGTGCTCAAGTCCGGCGCGGCCTACGTGCCGCTGGACCCGGCCTTTCCGCAGGCGCGGCTGGACCACTACGCGGTGGACGCGAGCCTCACCCTCCTGGTCACCACCTCGGACATCGCCGCCGCGCCGCGCCGCTGGAATGCCGACGCGGCCGCGCGCATCTTCGAGATCGACCGCGACACCGCCTGGCTGCAGGAGCCGGCCGAGGCCCTCGCGCCGGGCAGCGGCGACGCCGGCCCCGACGACGCCGCCTACGTGATCTACACCTCCGGCTCCACGGGCCTGCCCAAGGGCGTGCGCGTGCCGCACGGCGCGGTGGCCAACCTGCTCGCCTCGATGCAGAAGGCGCCGGGCATCGGCGCGAACGACCGGATCGCCGCGGTGACCACGCTGTCGTTCGACATCCACGTGGCCGAGATCCTGCTGCCGCTGGCGGCCGGCGCCGAAGTGGTGATGGTCCAGCGCGAGACGGCGATCGACGGCAACCGCCTGCGGGCGCTGCTGGAGTCCGAGGACATCACCGTGCTGCAGGCCACGCCCGGCATGTGGCAGTTGCTGCTGGACGCCCAATGGGCCGGCACCAAGGCCTTCCGCGGCTGGATCGGTGGCGAAGCCGTGCGCGCCCGGCTCGCGTTCGACCTGCTGGACCGCGCCGCCGAAATCTGGAACGTCTACGGCCCCACCGAGACCACCGTCTGGTCCACCGCATGGAACATGCAGCGCGAGACGATCGCCGCGCGCGGCATGTCCGTCGGCACGCCCATCGACAACACCGAGGTGTGGATCCTGGACGCCGAGATGCAGCCCTGCCCCATCGGCGTGCCCGGCGAGATCTGCATCGGCGGCGAAGGCCTCACGCTGGGCTACCACGAGCGGGCCGAGCTCACGGCCGAGCGCTTCGTCACGGCGCGCGTGCTGGGCCACAACCGCGCGGTGTACCGCACCGGCGACCGCGGCCGCTGGCGCAACGACGGCCTCATCGAACACCTGGGGCGGCTGGACTTCCAGGTGAAGGTGCGCGGCTACCGTATCGAGCCCGGCGAGATCGAGGCGCGCTGCAACGAAGTGGCCGGCGTCTCGCGCAGCGTGGTGATGGCGCGCGAAGACCACCCGGGCGACGTGCGGCTGGTGGCCTACCTGGCGCTGGTGCCGGGCGCTGAGTTCGAGCTCGATGCGCTGATGCAGCACCTGCGCGAGCGCCTGCCGGCCTTCATGCTGCCGCAGCACGTGGTCACGCTCAAGAGCCTGCCCACGCTGCCCAACGGCAAGCTCGATCGCGTGTCGCTGCCCGCGCCGCAGGCCATGCCGCGCGGCGAGGTGCGACGCGGCGCGGCCCCGCGCAACGACGCCGAGCGCACCGTGCTCGCGGCCATGGAACAGGTGCTGAGCCTGCCCGGCCTGGACATGCACGACGACTTCTTCACGATGGGCGGCCATTCGCTGCTCGCCGCGCGGCTGGCCACGCTCCTGAGCCGCGAATTCCAGGTCACGCTGCCGCTGCGCACGCTGTTCGAGGCGCCCACGGCCGAGCGGCTGGCTGCGGCCATCGCGGTGCTGCAGGGCGCCGGCGGCGGCATGCAGAAGGCGCTCCCGTTCCGGCCCGATCGCGTGGCCGCGCCCATGACGCCTTCGCAGGAGCGCATCCGCTTCATGGAAGAGCTGCATCCGGGCCGCTCGGTCTACAACGTGCCCTCGGCGCAGCGGCTCGTGGGGCCGCTCGACGTGGCGCGCTTCGAGGCGGCGCTGGCCGAAATCATCCGCCGCCAGCCCGCGCTGCGCACCTCGGTGGGCACCGAGCCGACCTCGGGACAGCCCGTGCAATCGATATCGCGGCATGTGGAATTTTCATTGCCGCTCGTCGACCTGCGCGGCCTGCCCGCGGACCAGCGCGAGGCCGAGCTGGCCGAGCGCATGCAGGAGCTGGCCGACCAGCCGATCGACCTGCACCGCGCGCCGATGGCCCATGCGGCGCTGTTCCAGGTGGACGACGACGACCACGCCTTCGTGTTCGTGCCGCACCACCTCGTCTGGGACGGCTGGTGCTTCGACCTCTTCCAGCGCGAGCTCACCGCGATCTACGACGCCGCCGAGCGCGGCCGCCCGCACGCGCTCGCGCCGCTGGCCACCACGCACGGCGACTACGCCGAGTGGCTCACGCAATGGATGCGCGAGCCCGAGTTCCGCCAGCAGCTGGACTTCTGGCGCCGCCGCTTCGAGAGCGCGCCCGTGCCGCGCGCCCCCCGCACCGACATGCCGCGGCGCGCGGGCAAGAGCGGCCAGGGCGGCACGCAGTGGATCCACATCGACCTCGCGACCACCGCGCGGCTGCGCGAGGTCGCGCGCAGCATGGAAGTGACGCTCAGCATGCTGACCTTCGGCCTCTACGCGCTCACCATGAGCCAGGTCATCGGCAGCGAATCGATCGTCATCGCCAACCCGGTGCGCGGCCGCCAACAGCCCGAGACCGAGGACGTGATGGGCGTCTTCAACAACGTGCTGCCGGTGTCGCTGCAGATCGACACGGCGCAATCGCTGCCGGACTTCATGCGCTACGTGAAGCAGGAGCTGCTCACGCTCATGAACTACCAGCAGGTGCCGTTCGAGCGCATGGTGGCCGATGGCGGCCTGGGCGGCCAGAACCGGGGCGCCGGCCCCTACCAGTCGATGTTCTCGTTCCAGGATGCGCGCGAACGCGCACGCACCCTGGGGAGCCTGCAGACCCGCCAGATGCACCTGATGCAGCGCGGCGCGACCGACGACATCGGCGTGTGGCTGATGGACAAGCCGCACGGCCTGGAAGGCGCGCTGATCTACAACGCCGACATCTACCTGCGCGAGACCGGCGCGCAGCTGCGCGACCGCTACCTGGAGTTGCTGCACCGCGCGGCCGACCGCCCCGCGGCCACGCTCGCCTACCTGGCCACCGACGAAGGTTCGGCGAGCGCGGCGTACCTGCGCAAGCTCGCGGCGGCCGAGCCCGAGAAGCCCAAGGAGGCGCTGGCCACCGCCGCGCCCGGGGCACCCGCGGCACCCGGAGCGCCCGGTGCAGCCGATGCAGCCGCCCCGCGCATCCCCGTGCAAAGCCTGCTCACGCCCGAGCAGGCCCCGCTCGCGCAGATCTGGGCCGGCGTGCTGGGCATCGACGTCAACGAGATCCGCGCGAGCGACAACTTCTTCGACCTCGGCGGCGATTCGCTGATGGTGCTGCGCGCGGTGGAGCAGACCGCGCGGACGCTGGGCGTGCGCGTGGCCTCGCGGCGCTACCTGTTCGAGAACCTGGGCCAGATCGCCGCCTCCCCCTCGCCGCGCGCCGGCATGGCCGACACCGAGCCGGGCGAGCTGGCGCAGGTGCCGCTCGGCCAGGTCAAGAGCGCATCGCACGAGGGCCTGCTGGGCCGCGCGTTCGGCGGCTGGCTGCGCAAGGGCTGATGCCATGACCGCCATCGCCTTCGCCACCACCGCTGCGGAACGCACCGCGGCGCAGCCCATCATGTTCGGCCCGGCCTCGCGCCAGCTCTTCGGGCTGTTCCATCCGGCCGAGAACGACCGCGCCGAGGACAGCGCGGTGCTGGTCTGCCCGCCGTTCGGCCAGGAGGGCCTGCGCACCCACCGCTTCTTCAAGGTGCTGGCCGAGCGGTTCGCCCGCACCGGCACGCCGACGCTGCGCTTCGACCTGCATGGCACCGGCGACTCCCCCGGCGACGAGCGCCTGGGCGAGCTCGACGGCTGGCGGCGCGACCTGTGCGCGGCGCACGAAGAGCTGCGCCGGCGCGCGCCGGACAAGCGCATCGTCTGGGTCGGCGCGCGGCTGGGCGCCACGCTGGCGGTGCTGGCGGCCCGCAACGGGCGCTGCGACCCGGTGCGGCTGGTGCTGTGGGAGCCGGTGATCGACGGCCGCCGCTATGCGCGGTTCCTGCGCGAACAGCACGTGGCCGCGATCGACGCGACCTTCTGCATCCCCGACCTGGCATGGCGCCGCGACCTGGCCCGCGAGCCCGCGGCGCTCCCCGACGAGGCGCTGGGCACGGCCCTCTCGCCGGCGCTGCGCGCGCAGCTGGAGGCGCTCACGCCCGAGTCGCTGCCGCTCACCGCGCTGCACGACACGCTGGTGCTCGTGCCGCCGGACGACGCGCACACGCCGCAGTGGGCGGCCGAGCAGCAGTCGCGCCACATGCCGGTGCGCCTGGCGTACTTCCAGCACCGGCTCGACTGGACCGCGGACCCCTACCCCAACAGCGCGATGGTCCCGGCCGATGCGCTCAGCCGTCTTCAAGGGGCGCTTCATGAATGACACGACACGGGGCCTGCAGGCGACGCAGGTCATCCAGATGCCGCAAGCCACCCGCATGGCGCAGCAGCCGGTGCGCTTCGGCGCGGACGACGCGCTGGTCGGCATGATCACCACGCCGGTCGGCCAGGCGCCCGCCGCCGTCGCCTGCCTCATGTTCAACATGGGCGCCAACCACCGCGTGGGGCCGCGCCGAATCAACGTGAAGCTGGCGCATGCGCTGGCCGCGCGCGGCGTCGCGAGCCTGCGGCTGGACCTGGGCGGCATCGGCGACAGCGACGCGCCGGCCACGGCCGCCGACCTGCCCGCGCGCGCCGTGCTCGACCTGAAGGCCGGCATGGACCTCCTCGAACAGACGCTGGGCATCCGCGAGTTCGTGATCATGGGCATGTGCTCGGGCGCGGAGCACGCCATGTCCACCGCCGCGGCCGATGCGCGCGTGGTCGGGCTCTCGCTGTTCGACGGCTACGCCTTTCCGCAGCGGCGCACGCGCTGGGAGCGCACGCTGCGGCGCGCGCTCGCGGCGCCCGCCCATCCCTCGTTCGCGGGCAAGACGCGGCGCTGGCTCAAGCGCCACGTGCTGCGCAGCGAAGCGGCCAAGCCGATGCCCGGCTTCTTCACGCAGGAGACCTCGCCCGAGGCCACGGCCGCGTGGTTCGGCCGGACCATGGCGCTGCTGGCCGAGCGCAACGTGGCCATGCAGCTTCTCTATTCGGGCTCGCTGCACGTGTGCGACCGCGACCGCGACCAGCTCGGCGCCTTTCGCCACGAGCCGTTCGCCGAGGCGCTGCAGTACGAATTCATGCGCGAGGTGGACCACACGGTCTGCACGGCAGAGGGGCAGCAGCTGTTCCTCGAAGCCGTGGGCGACTGGGTCGCCGAGCGCTGCCTGGGCACCGGCGCCGGCAGCGCGACCGGTGCCGGACGGCGCGGCGCCGGCCGCCCGGCCGCGAGCACCCCGCGCCCCATGCCGACCAAGTGGGCCGCGCCCTGATCACTGCCCACCGACCCATCACCGACCCCCGACCACCGACAGCCAAGGAGAACCTCATGATCCGCATCGATCCAGCGAGCACGCCGCAGGGCGGCCGCGTTCCGTTCTTCACAGGGTGTGCCGACCGCGGCGCACGCGCCTCGTTCGCGGCTGGCCGCGTCCGATGGCTGGCCATGGCGATGCTGCTGTCGCTGGGCCTTTGCGGCTGCGTGCCGGGCTTCGGCACGCCGGGCGTGCTGCGCAACGACGACGGCACCGTCGGCACCAACAAGGTCAAGACCATCACGCCCGAGCTGATCCGCGCGCAGAACGCGGGCAACACGGGTCTTGCGCCCGAGGTGAAGGCGCTGTTCGGGCGGGCCTCGGCCTACACCATCGGGCCGGGCGACGTGGTGGGCATCATCGTCTACGACCACCCCGAGCTCCTGCCCAACGCGGGCGCGGTGATCGCCCAGCAGAGCGACCCGACCGGCGTGACCGTCGCGCCCGGCTTCATCGTCGATGCGTCGGGCGAGATCAGCTTTCCCTACATCGGCCGCACGAAGCTGCAGGGCCTCACCGAGAGCAGCGCCTCGGAGCTGATCGCCAAGCGCATCCGCGCCTACATCAAGGCGCCGCAGGTGAGCGTGCGCATCCAGTCGTTCCGCAGCCAGCGCGCCTATGTGGAGGGCGAGGTGCGAACGCCGGGGCTGCAGATCTTCACCGACGTGCCGATGACGCTGGCCGAGGCGCTGAACCGCGCGGGCAGCATCACCGCCGCGGGCGACCGCTCGCAGGTGGTGCTCTCGCGCGGCGACACCTCGGTGGCCATCGACCTCCTGCAGCTCAAGCGCCTGGGCGCCGACCCCAACAACATCCCGCTGCGCAACGGCGACATCGTGTATGTCGGCGCACGCGACGACAGCCGGGTCTACGTGATGGGCGAGATCCTGCGGCCCTCCGCGCTCTTGATGCGCAACGGGCGCCTGAGCCTGAACGAGGCGCTGGGCGATGCGGGCGGGCCCGACCTGTTCTCGTCCGACCCGGGGCAGATCTACGTGATCCGCAACGCGTCGCGGTCGGACGGCGGGCCGGACACGACCGAGATCTTCAACATGAACGCCAAGAACCCGGCCGCCCTCGCGCTGGCCGACCGCTTCGAGCTGAAGCCGCGCGACGTGGTCTACGTGGACCGCGTGCCGCTGGTCTCCTGGAACCGCGTGGCCAGCCTGATCCTGCCGGCCGCCCAGGTCCTGAACCTCGCGCGCGACACCGCGCGCAGCCGGTAGGCCGCGACGCCGCCGCCCACCGCCCCCACCCCGCAATTCCGGAACAAAGGTGACCCCCATGAACGCGCGCTGGTACCCCCCGCTTCCCGCCCCCCAGGGCGCGGAACCCGACATGCCCCGCTCGGGCCTGAAGGAATACATCGACATCCTGCTGGACCACCGCTGGCTCATCGCGGCGGTCACCGCCGTGGCGCTGGTGCTGGGCGCGTGCTACGCGCTCTTCGGGCCGCGGGTGTACGAGGCGAACGTGCTGATCCAGGTGGAAGACGCCGAGCGCTCGGGCAGCCCGGGCGATGCGGTGGTCAACGGCGTGAACGTGAAGACGCCGACCTCGGGCGAGGCCGAGATCCTGAAGTCGCGGCTGGTGCTGGGCCAGGCGATCGAGAACACCAAGCTGTACATCAGCGCGCAGCCGCACTACCTGCCGATCGTCGGCGCGTTCATGGCGCGGCATTCGAAGGGGCTCTCCACGCCCGGGTTCCTCGGCATGGGCGGCTACGTGTCGGGCACCGAGCGGATCGCGGTCGCGCAGATGGACGTGCCGCCGGCCTTCGAGGGCGAGCGCTTCATGCTGACCGCGGGCGAGGACGGCGCCTACACGCTCACCCATCCCGACCTGGCCGCGCCGCTGCAGGGCCGCGTCGGCGCGCCGCTGGACGCCGCGGTGCCCGGCGGCACGCTCCACCTGCTGGTGGGCTCCATCGATGCGCGGCCCGGCGCCGCCTTCGAGCTCACGCGGCGCTCGATGCAGCTGGCCTTGCTCGATTTGCAGCGCGACCTGCGCGTGATCGAGAAAGGCAAGCAGTCCGGCGTGATGGACGTGAGCTGGCAGACCGGCGACCGCGCGCAGCTGCCCGAGCTGCTCAACGAGGTCTCGCGCCTCTACGTGCGCCAGAACATCGACCAGAAGACGGCGCAGGCCGAGCGCACGGTGAACTTCCTGGGCACCGAACTGCCGAAATTCAGGCAGCAGCTGGAGCAGTCCGAAGACGTCTACAACCAGTACCGCAACCAGAACGGCACGATCAGCCTGGACGACGAGGCGCGCAACGCGCTCACGCAGAACGTCGACCTGCAGGCCAAGCTCTTCGATGCGCGCCTGAAGCGCCTGGACCTCACCAGCCGCTTCACCCCGCAGCACCCGATGGTGGTGACGCTGGACGCGCAGATCGCCTCGCTGAAAAAGGAACTGGGCAACGTGGACGGGCGCATCCGCCGCATGCCGATGCTGCAGCAGAACTCGCTGCGCATGCAGCGCGACATCAAGGTCAACACCGACCTGTATGCGTCGCTCCTGAACAGCTCGCTGCAGGCGCGGCTGGCGCGCGAAGGCCGCATCGGCAACGTGCGCGTGCTCGACCCCGCCCTGCTGCCCGAGAAGCCGGTGCGGCCCAAGGCCGCCATCGTGATGGCGCTGGCGCTGGCCGCGGGCCTCTTCGTGGGCGCGGCCACGGCGATCCTGCGCAAGACGCTCAAGAGCACGGTGGCCAACCCCGACGAGATCGAGGCGCACACGGGCCTGGACGTGTACAGCACCATCGCCCTCAGCACGCACCAGGGCGCGCTCGACCGCGCCATTCGCCTCGGCCGCCCGGGCATGAAAGTGCTCGCGGCGCTGCATCCGGACGACCCGGCGCTCGAAGGCGTGCGGCGCCTTCGCACCACGCTCGGCTTCGCGATGCTCGGCGCGCCGAACAACCGCATCCTGCTGACCAGCGCCACGCCGGGCGCGGGCAAGAGCTTCGTCTCGGCGAACCTTGCGGCGGCGCTCGCGGCCTCGGGCAAGCGCGTGCTGCTGATCGATGCCGACATGCGCCGCGGCAGCCTGGCGGCCCAGTTCGGGCTGGAGCAGGACACGGGCCTCGCGGAGCTGATCGCGGGCAGCGCGACGCTCATGCGCACGATCCAGACGCATGTGCTGCCCAACCTGGACGTGATCGCCAGCGGCACGCTGCCGCAGGACCCGGCCACCGTGCTGACCAGCGACGCCTTCGCCAAGCTGCTGGAGACCCTCTCGGCGCGCTACGACACGGTGCTGATCGATGCGCCGCCCATTCTTCTCGCGACCGAGAGCGTCGCGATGGCGCCGGCCATGGGCACGCTGCTGCTGGTGGCCCGCGCGGGCGAAAGCCAGCTGGGCGACCTGGTGGAAAGCGCCAAGCGGCTCGCGCACGTGGGGGCGTCGTTCCATGGCGTGGTGCTCAACGGGCTGGACATGCGCCAGCGCCACTACGGCAGCTACGGCTACGCATACGGCCTGTACCGCTTCCGCCCGCACAGCTATCCGGCGCTGGGCCATACCCCGAGCGGGCCGACCGCGCCGCACGCCGCCCGCAACGAACCGGAGCGCGCCGCATCATGAACACGCTTCGCCCGGGCACGCAGGGCCGCTCCCCGGCCAACCCCGGCAGCGGCACCACGGCGCCGGCACCGGCGCCGCTGGGCGGCTCGCCGGCCCTGCAGGCCGCCAAGCGCGCCATCGACATCCTCATGGCGGGCAGCTTCTTCGTCTTCTTCGGCTGGGCCTACGCGCTCATCTGGGCAGGCGTGCTGCTGACCTCGGGGAGCCCCGCCATCTACATGCAGCCGCGCTACGGCCGGGACGGCAAGGTCTTTCGCTTCCTCAAGTTCCGCACCATGGTGCCCGACGCCGAGGCGGTGCTGGCGCGCCACCTGCGCGACAACGAGGCGGCGTGGCGCGAATGGCAGGTGTTCCAGAAGCTGGAGCACGACCCGCGCATCACCCGTTTCGGCGCGTTCCTGCGCAAGTACAGCATCGACGAGTTCCCGCAGTTCTGGAACGTGCTCAGGGGCGACATGAGCATGGTCGGCCCGCGCCCCTGCATGTTCGCGCAGAAGGACCTGTACGGCCCCTACTGGAGCCACTACTGCGCGGTGCGCCCGGGCATCACGGGCCTGTGGCAGATCAGCGGGCGCAACGAGGTGAGCTACCGCCGCCGCGCGGCGATGGACGCCGAGTACGTGGCCACGCTGTCGGTGCTGCACGACATCCAGATCGTGCTCAAGACCTTTCGCGTCGTGATGGGCGCGCGAGGCTCGCGCTGAACCGCCAACACCTTTTTCTTCTTCCCGAATTCATCAACTCCTTCACCGAAAGAACGATATGCGTATCTATGTTGCAGGTCATCGCGGGATGGTGGGCCAGACGCTCACGAGGCGCCTTGTCGAACTCGGCCACGAGGTGGTGACGCGCACGCGCGCCGAGCTCGACCTGCTGGACCAGGCGGCGGTCGCGCGCTTCTTCGCGAGCGAGCCGATCGACCAGGTGTACGTGGCCGCGGCCAAGGTGGGCGGCATCCACGCCAACATGACCTACCCCGCGCAGTTCATCTACGAGAACCTGCTGATCGCGGCGAACATCACGCACCAGGCGTTCGTGGCCGACGTCAAGCGCCTCCTGTTCCTCGGCTCCAGCTGCATCTACCCGCGCCTGGCGGACCAGCCGATCCGCGAGGACGCGCTCCTCACCGGCAAGCTGGAGCCGACCAACGAGCCGTATGCGATCGCCAAGATCGCGGGCATCAAGCTGTGCGAGAGCTACAACCGGCAGTACGGCGCCACGCACGGCATCGACTACCGCAGCGTGATGCCGAGCAACCTGTACGGCCCGGGCGACAACTACCACCTGGAGAACAGCCACGTGGTGCCCGCGCTGATCCAGCGCTTTCACCTGGCAAAGATCAGCCGCGCGCCGAGCGTGCTGATCTGGGGCAGCGGCCGCGCGCGGCGCGAGTTCCTCTACGTGGACGACATGGTCGAGGGGTGCCTGGATGTGATGGCCCTGCCGCGCGCGGCCTACGACGAGCACACCGACCCGATGCGCGGGCACATCAACCTGGGCACCGGGGAGGACGTGTCGATCGCCGAGCTGGTCGAGCAGATCCGCGAGACCGTGGGCTACGAGGGAAGCATCCGCTACGACCTCGCGCAGCCCGACGGCGCGCCGCGAAAGCTCCTGGACGTCTCGCGCGCGGCCACCTTCGGATGGCGCGCCACGGTGCCGCTGGCCGAGGGCCTGCAGCGCACCTACGCGGACTACCAGAAGGCCATCCGGCCGGTCGAAGCGACCGTCGAGCACGCCTGAGAACCCCAACGGAACGCAACGGAAAGCTGCCATGAGAACCCTCGTCTTCTGGTTCGGCATCGCCTGCACCGTGCTGTGCGGGCTGGTCGACCCCGTCTGGGGCTACGCGGCCGTGTTCGTGCTCGCGGCGGTGCAGCTGTCGATGCTCGGCAACGCGGGCGACAGCGTGTTCCTGCTGATCCACTACACGGTGGTTCTCATCTATTTCTCGATCGCCCCGGCGATGCAGATCGCCACGGACTTCGACTTCTGGGAGACGGGCATCGTGGGCAGCGTCGCGCACACGCAGGCGCTGATGATGCTGCTGCTGTACATGGCCGGCGTGGAAGCGGCGCGCCTGGGTATGCCGGTGCGGCCGCTCGCGCGGGAGCTGCGTCCCTCCGAGCGCGGCGCGGGCGTGGCCCACCCGTTCCTGCTGCTCCTGAGTTGCTCGTTCGCGGCCTTCGCGGCGCTCTTCATCCGGCCGGACCTGAACTTCGTGGCGCGCGGCGTGATCGCCGACGACGAGAGCATGCCGATCGAGTTCGTCGTCTATTCCACGATCCCCAAGCTGGTGGTGCTCATGTGCTTCGTGGCGCTGGCGATCCACGCGGTGCGCCAGCGCACGCTGTGGGCATGGTGCGCCGCGGCCATGGCGTTCGCGCTGGCCGCGCTGGCCGCCAACCCCATCAACACGGCGCGCCAGATCATCCTCATCGGCCTGCTGCCGCTGCTGGTGCATGCCATCGCGCGCAGCCACCGCTGGACGCTGTCCATGCTGATCTTCGGCGCGATCGCGGGCGTGGGGCCGGTGCTGAACCTGATTTCGCGCGACAGCATGTGGGGCGCAAGCCTGAACACGTTTCCGTTCAGCCAGGACTTCGACGCGATGTTCGTCGTCGCGGGCCTGCTGGAGCGCGCGCCCTCGCCCGATGCCGGGTTCGGCCGCTACCTGCTGTCGGCGTTCTCGTTCTTCCTGCCGCGCGACCTGAAGATGTTCCCGGGCTTCGATCCGCTCACCTGGTCGGCCGTGGCGGCCAACTTCTCGCAGAGCAACCTGTCGCTGCCGCCGTTCGCCACCGCGTACTTCGACTTTGGGCTGCTGGGCCCGGCGATGCTGGGCTTCGTGATCTCGGCGGGCTTTCGGGTGGTCGACCGCATCGTCGATCCGCGCCGCGCGCTCACTGCCACGTACCTGTGCGCGCTGGTGCTGCTGGCGGCCTACGTGCCGTTCATGCGCGGCCCGATCCTGGGCTGGGGACCGTTCGCCGCGTCGGGGCTGATCGCGGCGGTGGTGGCGGGCAGCCTGAGCTCGTGGTTCCGGCGCACGGTGCGCAGGCCCGTGTCGCAGCCGGTGCACGAGCCCGTGCGCGCCGACATGCCCGCCGCGTGAAAGAGACGCAGAGACCGCCCATGGCCACCTATCTCTTCTACGACACCATCCGGCTGAACAAGTCGGCCGGCGGCGTGCTGAATGTGTCGGAGGTGCTGCTCCAGAGCATGCGCCGCTCGACCGACGACCAGGTCCAGCCGATCAGCGAGCGCCATCCGCGCATCTACGAAGCCGCGCGCCGGCTGGGCGTGAGCCGCTTCGTGCTCGACACGCTGCTCTACAACTTTCACCGCGTGCGCGCGTGGCTCTCGGGCGAGCGGGCGTTCTCGCTCTTTCCGAACTACTTCCTGCCGTTCTCGCCCTTCGGGCGCCACGCCGATTCGATCGTGGT
Source organism: Variovorax sp. AC194 (assembly GCF_979257995.1). Classification (NCBI taxonomy): domain Bacteria; kingdom Pseudomonadati; phylum Pseudomonadota; class Betaproteobacteria; order Burkholderiales; family Comamonadaceae; genus Variovorax; species Variovorax sp. AC194. The sequence goes on from NZ_OZ409823.1 coordinate 4,125,007, forward strand.
GGTGCACGACCTGCAGTACAAGGCGTACCCGCAGTACTTCACGCCGACCAAGCGCCGCTGGCTCGACTGGAACCTCGCCCGCATTGCGCAGAGCGCCGCCGACGTGGTGTTCATCAGCCGCAGCAGCCAGGAAGATTTCGAGCGGCACTTCGGGCGCTGCGAGCGGCCGGCGGTGATCTTCAATCCGGTGGATGCGGGCGTGGCCGCTGGCACCGCGCCCGGCGCGGACGGCACGGCCACTCAAGGCGGGCGCTACCTGATCGCGTCCTACCACTACTACCCGCACAAGAACTTCGGCGGCATCCTCAAGCTGTTCGCGCGCATGCAGCGCGAGGGCCTGGTCGATTACCTGGACATCACCGGCAACGGCGCGGCCGATGTGCAGCGGATGCTCGCGGCCGAAACGCCGGCGCTGCGCGCGAGCGTGCGGCACCGCGGGCTGGTCTCGCGCGACGAGCTGTTCCGGCTCTACCGCGGGGCCACGGCGTTCATCTCGCTCTCGACCTCGGAGGGCTTCAACCTCTCCGCGGCCGAGGCCGCCACGCTGGGCGTGCCGCTGCTGCTCTCGGACATTCCGGTGCACCGCGAGCTCTTCGCCGGCTACGCGCTCTTCATCGGCAGCGAGGCCTGCGACCTCGGCGAGATCGCGCGCTACCTGGCCCATCACCAGCGCACGCGGCCGGTGTGGACGCACTCGCGCGACTGCGCACCGAGCGCGGTCGCGGCAAGCTATTTCACGCTCAAGCGCAGCCGCGCTTCGCTGGCGGGGGCCGTGCAATGACCGAGCGCCCCCCTTCCGCCGTGCTGTTTCGCAAGCTCGCCGCGCTGGTGTTCGCGCTGGTCGCGTGGCCGCTCGGCGCTGCAGCGGCGGTGCCGATCGCGCCGCCGCCGCCGGGCTTCGGCGTGATGGTCCATTACCTGCCCGACAAGCAATCCATCGGCGAGGTCACGCGCTTCGATGCGGAGGCCTTCGCGGCATCGCTCGCGCAGATGCGCGCCACCTACCTCATCCTCACGCTCGGGCAGAACAACGGCCAGTTCATCGCGCCGAACGCGGCGCTGGAAGCGCTGTGCCCGCGCAGCGCGAAGAACCGCCCGCCGCGCGACCTGCCGATGGCGATCGGCCAAGCGCTGCAGCGCCACGACATCGCGCTCATCCTGTACCTGCCGTTCCGCGCGCCGCAGGCGGACCCGTACCTCATGGAGTGCCTCGGCGACGTCTCCGAGCAGTTGCCGCCGCCGCCGCGCTTCATCGCCGCCTGGTCGGCGGTGATCAAGGACTGGTCGGACCACTACGGCCCGCTCGCCAAGGGCTGGTGGTTCGACGGCACCTACAACACCACCGGCATGACGCCGGACGACTGGAACAAGCTCTGCGGCGCCGCCCGCAGCGGCGCATCGAACCGGTGGCTGGCCTTCAACGCCGGCGAGGGCGCGACGCGCTTCAGCCTCAAGAGCGCGCCGTGCCAGAACCTCATGGCGGGCGAGCTGCTGCAGCCCGCCGCGCACCTGGCCTCGCCGCCCTCGGAACTGCGGCTGCATGTGCTCACGCCGCTGGGCGCGTGGTGGGCGCGGCCGAGCGCGCCGCGCTTCTCGGCGGCGCAGCTGCGCGGCTGGATCGCCGACGCGAACGCCGCGGGCGGAATGCTCACGCTGGACATGCCGCTGGACAACGACTTCCGCTTTCTCCCCGCACACGTGGCGCTGGTGCGCAGCGCCACCGCGCCGCAGCGCTGAACGGCCCACCTTTCACACACACCCGCACACGCCGCCCGACCATGAACAACGCCCTCGCCTTCATCGTGGTGGAAGACCGCCAGAACAAGACGCTGCTGCTGTGCCGCAAGGCCGCGGCGCAGGCCGGGGAGCACCTGCTCGTGCTGGCCGGCACCGAGGCGGGCTACGCGTACCGGCGCTTCTGCGAGGTGTACGTGCACCTCTCGAGCAACACGCCGGCGTTCGAGAAGATCTGCTTTCGTCGCTACTTTCTCCTGGCCGACTACCTGGCGGCGCACCCCGAGTGCCGCGAGTTCGTGCTGATCGACAGCGACGTGCTGCTGTTCCCCGGCGCCGGCGCGCACATCGCGCAGCTCGTGGGCGACGCCGGCTTCTCGGGCTCCTTTATCCGCCCCGCCGCGGGCTGGAATCCCTGCCAGATCTCGCCGCACGTGAGCTACTGGACCGCGCAGGGCCTGCGCGATTTCGTCGCCTATGTGATCGAGACCTACAGCACGCCCGCGGGCCAGCAGCAGCTGCGCGACATTGCCGACCGGTTCGCCGCGCGCGGCGAGCGCGGCGGCGTGTCCGACATGACGCTGCTGTACCTCTGGGCCGAGGCCTCGGGCAATGCCGCGCCGATCAACCGGGTGCAGGACGGCCAGGTGATCGACCACAACGTCAACGGCGGCACCAACCATCTCGCGCGCGAATTCCAGGTTCGCGGCGGCGCCAAGCGGCTGGAGCTCATCGACGGGCAGCCGTGCCTGCGCACGCCCGCCGGCGATGCGGTGCGCGTGCTCGCGCTGCACTTCCAGGGCTCGGCCAAGAAGGCGATGGCGCATGCGCTCGCCGGCCGCATGCGCACCGTCGCGGCGCTGACCTGGGCGCTGCAGCTGGCGCGCACGGCGAAGAACAACGCGCACCGCATCGCCTCGCGCGCGCGCCGCATGGCCGAAGCACCGCGCCTGGCGCATGCGCCGACGGCCAAGCACCCGGCGGATGGAAGCACCCCATGAAGCTGCCCGCCGCCCCCTCGTTCGCCCTGCCCGGCGCGCGCCTCGCGCAGCGCTTCGGCCTGGGCGCGCTCGCCTCGCGGCTGTATGTGTACCTGTCGGGCTTTCTTGCGATCTTTCTGATGGCGGCCGAGGTCGCGCCGGCGCGCTTCGGCGAGTACTCGATCTACCAGTCGGTGCTGGAAGTGGCGCTGGTGGTGGGCACGCTGGGCAGTTCGCTGCTGTTCTCGCGCAACGCCGCGATGGTGCCGCCCGCGGTGACGCGCGGCGACCTCGCGCGCACGCTGGCGATCGGGCTTCCGCTCGCCGCGCTGCTGGCGGCCGCCATCGTGGGCGCGCAGCGCCTGCCGGTGGTCGGCATGCCGCTGGCGCTGGTCGTGGCGACGCTGGCGGTGTTCGCGTTCAACAGCCTGCGCCTCTCGTACAGCCGGGGCCTGGGGTTCGCGGGCCTGCTCAACCTGGAGTCGGGGCTGCGCTCGACGCTGCTGGTGATGGGCGTGGCGGCGCTGGCCGCGTTCGGCTTCGAGATCGGCGTCGTGCACCTGCTGGCCATCAACCTGTTCGCCTTCGTGCTGGTGTGCGCGGCCATCGGGCTGCCGTCCAACGGCCCGGCGCCGCCGGCCGGAAAGCCCGCGCTCGATCTGGCCTCGCAGGCACATGCCACGGTGTATTCGCTGCTCACGTTCCTGCTGCGCAAGTCCGACCTGCTGGTGGTGGCGCTCTTCATGCCGCTGAGCTACGTGGGCGCGTTCAAGCTGGCCTTTCTGCTCGCAGAGGCTCCCTCTCAGTTCGTGCAGGCCTTTCTCTTCACCAGGACGCCCGCGATGCTGAACGCCAACGCCGGCAACTTCACGGCCGCCAAGCTGCAGCTCGCGCGCCATGCGTTTCTTCTGGGCTGCGCGCTCTTCGCGGCGCTGGCGGGCCTGCTGGCGGTGGCGGCGCCGCTGCTGAAGGTGGGCGGCCAAGCGCTGGAGATCTTCGTGTGCATCGCGCCGTATTTCCTGCTGCGCACCTACACGGTCCACCACGAGATGCTGCTCTCGCTGAACGTGCCGATCGGCACGCTCGGGCGCTGGGCGCTGCTGGAGGTGGCGCTGCGGATGGCCTCCTACGGCGTGGTGATCGCGCTGTTCCCCGATCGGCCGCACTACGTGTTCTTCCTCGCCTTCTTCTTCGATTTCCTTTTGTACGAGCTGCGCATGCGCGCGCTGTTCGGCTTCTTTCCGCTGGTTCGCCTGCTGCGCCCGGTCCATTGAGAGGGTCCCCGTGAAAATCCTTCTGTATTCGATGAACTTCGCGCCCGAGCTCGCGGGCATCGGCAAGTACTCCGGCGAGATGGCCGAGTGGCTCGCCGCGCGGGGCCACGAGGTGCGCGTGATCGCGGCACCGCCCTTCTTTCCGCAGTGGGCGGTGTTCGAAGGGCATTCGGCCTGGGCCTACCGCAAGAGCGAGGCCAAGGGCTTCACGGTCTGGCGCGCCCCCACCTGGGTGCCCGCGAAGCCGCGCACGCTGGCGCGGGTGGCGCACCTCGCCTCCTTCATGTTGTCCAGCATGCCGCTGCTGCTCGCGCAGGCGCGCTGGAAGCCCGACCTCGTGTTCGTCGTGGAGCCGCCCCTTTTCTGCGCGCCCGCGGTGCTGCTGTTCTCCAAGGTGCTGGGCATCAAGTCGTGGCTGCACATCCAGGACTACGAAGTCGATGCCGCGTTCGGCCTGGGCTGGGTGCGCGGCGCGGGGGTGCGGCGCTTCGCGCTGGCGGCCGAGCGGTGGTTGATGGGCAAGTTCAACCGCGTCTCGACCATCTCGGGCGCGATGCTGGAGAAGGCCCGCGGCAAGGGCGTCGGCGAAGCGCGGCTCGTGCTGTTTCCGAACTGGGTGGACGTGTCGGCGATCCGGCCCGCCACGCAGGCGCCGGCGCAGCCCATCGAGGCCGAGGCCTCTGCTGGCTTCAGGGCCGAGCTGGGCATTCCGGCCGATGCCCTGGTGGTGCTCTATTCGGGCAGCCTGGGCAGCAAGCAGGGCATCGAGCTCCTGGCCGAGGCGGCGCGCCTCCTGGTCTACGCACGCAACATCCACTTCGTGATCTGCGGCAACGGCCCGAGCCGCGAGTCGCTGATGTCGGCCTGCATGCGCCTTCGCAACGTGCACTTTCTGGACCTGCAGCCGGCCGCGCGGCTCAACGAACTGCTGGGCATGGCCGACATCCACGTGCTGCCGCAGCGCGCCGATGCCGAGGACCTCGTGATGCCCTCCAAGCTGGCCGGCATGCTCGCCAGCGGCAAGGCCGTGATCGTGACCGCCAACCCCGGCACCGAGCTCGCCCGCGTGATGACCGACCGGGGCCTGGTGGTGCCGCCGGGCGACGCGGCGGTGCTGGCCGACGCCATCGAGCAGCTGGCGCTTGCGCCGACGGTGCGCGAGGCGCTGGGCGCGGCGGGCCGGGCGTTCGCGCAGGCCGAGCTGGACCAGGACGCGATCCTCTCGCGCTTCGAACAAGAGCTGTTTCGCTGCGTCGCGGGCGCACAGACGGCACCCTGCACGCCCACCATCGAGTCCAAGGCATGAACCTTCCAAAGATCCTGGTGACGGGCGGCGCGGGCTTCATCGGGAGCCACGCCTGCGTGGCGTTGATCGCGGCCGGCTACCAGCCGGTGGTGCTGGACACACTGGTCAACAGCGACCCGCGCTCGCTGCTGCGCGTGGCGCGCATCACTGGGGTGGAGCCGGTGCTGGTGCGCGGCGACGTGCGCGACGCGGTGGCGCTGGACCGCGCGTTCGCCGAGCACGGCGTCGATGCGGTGCTGCACCTGGCGGGGCTCAAGGCGGTGGGCCATTCGGTGAGCGATCCGATCGGCTACTACGACGTCAATGTGGCCGGCAGCCTCGCGCTGGTCCGCGCCATGGAGCGCGCGGGCGTGCGCACGCTGATCTTCTCCTCGTCGGCCACGGTCTACGGCGACCTGCAGCGCTCGCCGATCCGGGAGAGCGCGCCCTATGCGGCCGTCAATCCGTATGGGCGGACCAAGGTGATGGTCGAGCGCATGCTCGCGGACCTCGCGCGGGCCGACAAGCGCTGGGGCATCGCCTGCCTGCGCTTCTTCAACCCCATCGGCGCGCACGAGAGCGGCCTCCTGGGCGAGCACCCGCACGGCCCGCCCGACAACCTGCTGCCCTACGTCTCGCAGGTCGCCGTCGGCGAGCGCACGCACGTGGTGGTGCACGGCGACGACTATGAAACGCCCGACGGCACGGGCGTGCGCGACTACGTGCATGTGATGGACGTGGCCGAGGGCCATGTGGCGGCGCTGCGGCATGCCACGAGCCACCGGGGGCTCCTCACGGTCAACCTGGGCACGGGCCGCGGCGCCTCGGTGCTGGAGGTGATCTCGGCCTTCGAGCGGGCGTGCGGGCGGGCGATTCCGGTGCACATCGGCCCGCGCCGCGCCGGCGATGCCCCGGCCTACTGGGCCGACGTGCGGCATGCCCGCGACCGGCTCGGCTGGCGCGCCCGCCGGAGCCTGGACCAGATGTGCGCGGACTGCTGGCGCTGGCAGCTGGCCAACCCGCGCGGCTTCGACGAGCCCGAGCCGGAGCCTGCACCGCCCGCGCCGCCGGCCTCGGCCGTTACCGCCGAATGAAAACGCAGAGGCCAAACCGACACCGACAGCCCCGATTCAGTCCTACAGCCAAGGGAGTACGCCAAATGCCGAATGAACCAAAGCTCTATCTTTCAGAAACGTAAGACATTTGTTATCTTTTAATTGCTACAAACGTTAACAGTTCCATACCAAGAACCGAGGGCATCCCATGCTTGACAACACGCTTCACTTTTCCGGAGAGCGACAGTCCGCCCCGATGGCCGAGCGTCGCGCGGTGCACACCGCCGGCGTCTGCATGCCCGCGGCGATGCCGTGGCCCGACTTCCTCACCGGCCAGGAGACCGCGCCGGTGCGGGTGCTGCTCATCGACGACGACGAGTTCGTGCGGCGGGTGATCGCGCAGGAGCTGCTCTCGGACCTGCGCATCCAGCTGGAGGGCCAGGCCGACAGCATTCGCGAGGGACGCAAGCTCCTGGCCACGCACGAGTTCGACGTGCTGATGGTGGACCTGCGCCTGAGCGACGGCATGGGCTTCGAGCTGATCGACGAGGCGCGCAACCACCACAGCAACGGCGAGATCATCGTGATCTCGGCGCTGGAGGACGACTCGCACGTGCTGCGCGCCTTCGAGCTGGGCGCCACGGGTTATCTCCTGAAGAACGCGTGGCTGCAGAGCTTTGCCGAAGCCGTGCTGCACGTGGTGAACGGCGGCGCGGCCATCACGCCGCGGCTCGCACGGCGATTGCTGCACCGCATGAACCAGAACAATCATCATCACACTCATCAGGATGAACTGGTCAGCGAGGCCTCGCCGATGCTGCGCCCGCCCACGCGCGATGCGACGCTCACGCCGCGCGAGAGCGAGATCCTGCGCTTCGTGGCGTGCGGCTACGTCTCGGCCGAGATCGGCGCCCGGCTCGGCATCACGGGGCAAACGGTCAACGTGCACATCAAGAGCATCTACAAGAAGCTGCACGTGCATTCGCGCGCGCAGGCCGTGAACTTCGCGGTTCACACGGGCCTGATCTGAACGGCGGACCTTCCCGCCCGCCAACGCCCCCGGGGAGAACCCTTTCATGCCATCCGAAGCTTCCGATCCCGGCCTCGCGGCGATGCTCGCCGAGCGCCAGCGGATCGCCGACGACCTGCACGACGGCGTGGCCACGCGCCTGGTGATGCTGCTGGCCAGCATTCCGGTGCACGACGACGGCCCGAACGCGGAGATCGCGCGCGGCCTGCAGGAGTGCCTGCTGGAGCTGCAGATGACCGTGGACGGCCTGGGCGCCGAGCGCATGTCGCTGGGCGAGATGCTGGGCAACCTGCGCTACCGGTTCGAGCCGGCCTTCCGGCGCAGCGGCATCGGGTTCGAGTGGGACGTGTCGGACCTGGAGAGCCAATTGCTGGACGACGTGCGGGTCCACCGCGAGCTCTGCAAGATCGCGCAAGAGGCGCTGGCCAATGCGCTGCGCCACGCGGGCGCCAGCCACGTGCAGGTGCGCGTGCGGCTCGCGCGCAACCGCGGCAAGGAGCTGCTCACGCTGGAGGTGAGCGACGACGGCCGCGGGCTGCCCCATTCGAACGACTCCAGCGACGGCCGCCATGACGATGCGGCCGGGGCGCCGCGCACCCCGGGCCGCGGCCTTCGCACCATGCGCTCGCGCGCCGAGGCCATCGGCGCGGGCATCGGCATCTCGAATCTGTCGCCGCGCGGCTTGCGGGTGGCCGTGATCCTGCCGCTCGGCGGCCCTGCGAGCCGTGCGGTTCTCGCGGGCCGCGCTGCCAGGCCCGCGCTGGCGTCGGCCCGCCGGTAAGCGCGCTTTCCCATCCACTTCACACAAAGGCTGGTCTCCATGAACGCTCCCACCATTCATCCCGTGCTCCTGTGCGGCGGCAGCGGCACGCGGCTGTGGCCGTTGTCGCGCAAGGCGCTGCCCAAGCAGTTCGCACCGCTGATCGACAACAAGAGCCTGCTGCAGCTCACGCTGGAGCGCCTGTCGGGCCTGAACCGGACCATCACCTGCGTGGCCTCGGAAGACCACCGCTTCCTGGTGCGCGAGGCGATGGACAACGCGCGGGCGCAGGGCCGGCAGATCCTGGAGCCGATGCCGCGCAACACCGCCGCAGCGATGGCCGCGGCCGCCCTGCTGGCCGCGCCGGACGACCTCTTGCTGTTCGCGCCCGCCGACCACCACATTCCCGACGCCGCGCTGTTCGCGGCCACGGTGCGCAGCGGCGTCGAGGCGGCGCTGGCCGGGCGCATCGTCACCTTCGGCGTGGCGCCCAGCTTTCCGAGCACGGCCTACGGCTACATCGAGGCGGCCGGGCCCACGGGCCACGGCGCGAGCCGCGCGGTGGCGCGCTTCGTGGAGAAGCCCACGGCGGCGGTGGCCGAATCGCTGATCCTGCAGGGCAGCTACTGCTGGAACGCGGGCATCTTTCTCGTGCAGGCGCGCGCGCTGGTCGCCGCGCTGCGCACGCACGCGCCCGACATCCTGGCGGCCTGCGAGCGCGCGACCGCGGCGCACTCGGTCGACGGCAGCTTCGTGCGGCTGGACCGCGAGGCCTTCGAAGGCTGCCGCAGCGAGAGCATCGACTACGCGGTGCTCGAAAAGCACACCGGGGTGGCGGTCGTGCGCTTCGAGGGCGCCTGGAGCGACGTGGGCAGCTGGAACGCCGTGGCCCAGCTGCACCCGGCCGACGAGGCGGGCAACCGCCTGAGCGGCGGGATGGCCAGCGTCCTGCGCTCGCGCAACACCTTCGTGCATGCGCCGCACCGTCCGGTGGTGGCGCTGGGCACCGAGGACCTGATCATCGTGGACACGCCCGACGCGGTGCTGGTGGCCGGCGCGGACTGCGCCGAGCAGGTGGCCGAGGTGGTGCGCATGCTGGCCCGCGAGGGCCAGGCCGTGGCCACCGAGCACCGCCGCGTGGTGCGGCCCTGGGGCGCCTACGACAGCGTGGACACGGGCGAGCGCTTCCAGGTGAAGCACCTGACCGTCAAGCCCGGCGGCAAGCTCTCGCTGCAGATGCACCACCACCGCGCCGAGCACTGGATCGTCGTCAAGGGCACGGCCAAGGCCACGCGCGGCGGCGAGGTTCTGCTGGTGCGGGAGAACGAATCGATCTACCTGCCCTCGGGCACCATCCACCGGCTGGAGAACCCCGGCAAGACGATGCTGGAGGTGATCGAGGTGCAGACCGGCGGGTACCTGGGCGAGGACGACATCGTGCGCTTCGACGACACGTATGGGCGCTGCGCGGCGATCGAGGTGCGGGACGCGGTCGAGCGGGCCGCCACGCCGTCGGCCAATCAGCCGGTGATGCCGCCGGTGGCCGAGGCCGGCGTCAGCGCGGCAGCCTGAGCGGGCGCCGGTTCGATCGCGGGGAGATCGAAGGCGCTGACCCTGGGCGGGTTCACGCACTTCTCGATCTGCACCAGCACCGTCTGCGCGACCGAGGACTGCGTGAGGCGCGAGGTGCCCTTGTCCATCGTCACCACGTTGGGGTTGCCATGTTTCTCGACGGAGCACGGTGCCGCGGGGTCCTCGGGGTCGAACCATGCACCGGTCGCCACCTGCAGCACGCCGGGCATCAGGTCGCACGAGATCACGGCCGATGCGAGGAAGGCGCCGCGGTCGTTGAAGACCTTCACCACATCGCCGGCAACGATGCCGCGGCGCTGCGCATCCGATGCGTGCAGGGCCAACGGCTCGCGGCCATCGACCTTCGTCGCGCGGCTGACGGCGCCCGCGTCCATCTGGCTGTGCAGCCGCCCCTTGGGCTGGTTCGACAGCAGGTGAAACGGAAAGCGCGCCGCGCTTTCGCCGCCGAGCCATTCGGCGGGCTCGAGCCACGCGGGGTGCGGCGGGCAGTCGTCGTAGCCGAAGGCCTCGATGCGGCGCGAGAAGAGCTCGATCTTTCCCGAAGGCGTGGCCAGCCTGTTCGCCACCGGATCGCCGCGAAAGGCCGAGAGAAAGAGCGGCGGCTCCGCGGCCATCGGGAATTCGTAGCTGCCCGCCTCCCAGAAATCGTCGAACGCCGGGGGCGAGAAACCCAGCGCGAAGGCGCGCTCCCGGGCCTGCGCGTACATGTGGCGCAGCCACCCCATCTCGTCGCGCCCCTCGGTGTAGGCGTGCCTGAAGCCCAGCCGGTCCGAGAGCTCCGCGAAGATGTCCATGTCGTTGCGCGCGCCGCCCACCGGATCGATGACCTGGCGCATCGCGATGTAGTGGCGCTGCAGGTCCGTCGCGAGGATGTCGTTGCGCTCCATGGTGGTCGTGGCCGGCAGCACGATGTCGGCGTACTTCGCGGGCGGGTTCCACCAGGGCTCGTGCACCACCACCATCTCGGGCTTGCGCCAGGCCTGCACGAAGCGGTTCAGGTGCGTGTTGTGGTGAAAGGGGTTGCCGCCCACGGAATAGATGAGCCGGATGTCCGGCATGCGGATCGTGGTGCCGTTGAATTCGAGTTCGCTGCCCGGGTTGAGCAGCATGTCGGCCACGCGCCCGACCGGCACGAAGCTGCGCACGGGGTTCCTGCCCAGCGAAAGCGTCGGGCGCGGAATGCCGTCGGGCCGGCTCGTCGTGATGCCGTTCACGGCGCCGAACCCGAGGCTGAAGCCGCCGCCGGGCAGCCCGATCTGCCCGAGCATCGAGGCGAGCGCCACGGTCGCCCACACCGGCTGCTCGCCGTGGTCGGCGCGCTGGATCGACCAGGTGGTGGTCACCAGCGTGCGGCAGCGCGCCATCCGCAATGCGAGGTCCTCGATGGTCCGTGCCGGCACGCCGGTGATGGCCGAGGCCCAGGCGGCGCTCTTGGCCACGCCGTCGTCCTGCCCGAGCAGGTAGCGCTCGAAGGCGCCATAGCCTTCGCAGTGCGTCGCAAGAAAGCCGGCATCGTGCAGGCCGTGCGCGGCCAGCGAGTGCGCCATGCCGAGCATCATCGCGACGTCGGTGTTGGGGCGGATCGGAATCCAGTCCGCCTCGAGGCCCTCGGTCATGTCGCTGCGCGACGGGCTGATGTTGACGAAGCGCACGCGCGATGCGGCAGCGCGTTCGATCCAGCGGGCGTTGTCGTGCGTCACGGCGCCGCCGGCGTCGATCTGCATGTTCTTCGTGTGCGCGCCGCCGAACATCACCACGAGTTCGGAGTGCGCGACGATCGAGGGCCACGGCACGACCATCGCGGTGATGTCGTTGTCGCCGGTGACGTAGGGCATCACGCCCAGCGCGGCGCCGAAACTGTGGTTGCCGCGCTTGTCGACGTAGCCGCCGAAGAGGCCGAGAAAGCGCTTGAGCACGCTGGGCGAATGGTGCAGGCGCCCTGCACTCGCCCAGCCGTAGGAGCCGCCGTAGATGGACTCGTTGCCGTGCTCCGACTTGATTCGCTGCATGCCGTCCACGATGAGGTCCAGCGCGGTGTCCCAGGACACGGGCACGAAGGATTCCGAGCCCCGGCCCTGCGCCGATCGCTCCCGGTTTTTCAGGTACCCCGAGCGGACGTAGGGGCGGTCGATCCGCAGCGGGCTGCGCACCATGTCGGGCAGGCTGCGAATGAGCGCGGTGGGCGACGGGTCGTTGGCGAAAGGAACGGTCGAGCCGATCTCGCCGGAGGCCGACACCTCGACCGAGTACACGCCCCAGTGCGATGCGGTCTGGATGGTTCTGTTCGAAGCGGTCGTCATGGGGCGCGCTCGTTCTGCATGCCTCACTCCTGGCGCAAGAGGTAGTCGCGCAGCCACTGGCTGCAATGGCTCGCGCCCTCGACCGGCCAGAGCACCTTGACCACCGTGTCGCCGCGATGAATCTCGATGCAGATGTCCGTCGATTCGCGCTTGTGCGAACGGCCGAACCAGCGCGACCACCACGTGTCGGCCGGCGCCGCAGCTTCGTGCTGCACGACGACCGGTGGTGCGGGCCGCGGCGCGTCGATCGAAGTGTCGATCGGCCGGGCCACAGGCGGGCGAGCAACCGGCGGCGAGGCAGGCATCGCCACCGGCGCCTTCGCTGCCGCCGGCGGCTTCGCAGGCGCTTGCGTCACCTTGACGCCGCTGGCCGCCGCGTCGCTCGTGCCCGTGATCCGCGCCACGAGCTTTTCGGTGAACTCGTCCCACATGCGGTCGGCCTTGGTCTTCATCGCGCTCAGCCCGAAGGTGCCCAGGCGGCCCAGCACATCCACCTTCACAAGGATGCGCAGTTCGGTCTGGCCGTCGGGCTGCTCGGCCAGGAAGATCTCGCTGGTCTGCTTGAGCGAACTGGCCACCGACGTGTCTTCACCCGTGCCTTCGGTTCGCAGGTAGTGCGGCGCGCGCTGCTCGACGATGGTGGTCCTGAGCTTGAACTTCGCGCTGATGAACGAGACCTTCACCTTGATCTCGGCGATGTACTCGACGTCGCTGATGACCTGGATGGACTGCATGCCGGGCACGCAGCCGCCCATCACCTGGGGATCGAGCAGGAGTTCCCACACGCGGCTCGCGGGGGCGGGAACGACAACGGTTTTTTCAATTTCCACGCATCTTCTCCGCGGCAACAAGAATGGATTCGACGATCTGGGTGTAGCCGGTGCAGCGGCAGAGGTTGCCGTTGAGCCCGTGGCGCACCTGGTCTTCGGAGGGCGACGGGTTCTGCGCCAGCATGGCGCAGGAGGTCATGAGGAAGCCGGGCGTGCAGTAGCCGCATTGCAGGCCGCCGCAAGCCATGAAGCTTTCCTGCAGGGGATGCAGCGCCTCGCCCGCCGAGAGGCCCTCGACCGTCGTGATGCTGCGGCCGTCCACCTGCACCGCGAGCATCAGGCAGGACTTGACGACCTCGCCGTCCAGATGGACCGAGCACGCGCCGCAGATGCCGGTTTCGCAGCCGCGCTTGGTGCCGGTCAGGTGCAGGTCGTCGCGCAGGAAATCGCTCAGGAGGCGCGGGGACGGCACCTGCACCGCGTGGACTTCACCGTTCACGGTGATTTGGATGTCATGTTGGCTCACGGCCTGGCTCCTTCTTCGTTGTCCAGCCCGAACACTTCGAGCAGGGTTCGCCGGGCGACCACGCGCACCATGTCGCGCCGGTACTCGGCCGCGCCGCGCAGGTCGGACACGGGCTCGATGTCGGCGGCCACGATGTCGGCGGCCTCGGCGATGCGCTCGGCCGTCGCCTCGCCCTCCGCGAGAAAGGCTTCCGCCCTTCTCAGCCGCAGCGGGATCGGCGTCGAGGCGCCGACCGCGATGCGAATGTCCTCCCATGCCGCGCCGCTGCGGCGCGCCGATGCGGCCACGCTCGCAAGGGGCCGGTGCTCGGCCGCGGTGCGCAGGAACCGCGAGTACACGCCCGCGGTGCCAGGCTGGGGCGGCGCGATCCGGATCTCCGACAGGATCTCGTCCGGCGCCAGCGCGGTCGTGTAGTAGTCGACGAGAAACGCCTCGATGCCCATCACCCGGTCGCCCTGCGTGCCGGTAACGACCACTTCGGCGTCCAGTGCCATGAGACAGCCCGGCGGATCGGTCGCGGGATCGGCGTAGCAGAGATTGCCGCCGATGGTTCCCTGGTTGCGCACCTGCGGGTTGGCCACGCGCGATGCCATGCTCGCGAGCATCGGGTAGTGCGCCTGCACGAGCGGCGAGCGCGCGACCTCGGCGTGCAGCGTGAGCGCGCCGATGCGCAGGCCCTGGGTCTCGTCGTACGCAATGCCCTTCAGGCTGGGCAGCGTGCCCAGCGAGACGAGGTGCGTGGGCGTCAGCATGCGCTGGCGCATCGCCAGCATCAGCGCGGTGCCGCCCGCGATGACGCGGCATTCGTCGCCCAGATCGGCCAGCATGTGGGTCGCCTCGGACACCGACACGGGCTGCAGGAAATCGAAATCACGCACCGGCGGCCTCCTTCTTCTCGCGCAGGGCGGCGAGTATTTTTTCGGGCGTGATCGGCAGGTCGACGATGCGCACGCCGATGGCGTCGTACACCGCGTTCGCGATCGCGGGCGCGCCCGGAAGAATCGCCGTCTCGCTCGCGCCCTTGGCGCCGTAGGGACCGTTCGGGTCGTTCGATTCGACGAAGCCGCCGCGCAGCATGGGCACGGCATCGGCCGTGGGCATCGTGTAGTCGGCGAAGTTGCCGTTCGCGATGCGGCCCGCCTCCAGGTGCAGTTGCTCGTACAGCGCCCAGCCGAAGGCCTGCACCGTCGCGCCGTTGGTCTGGCCGTGGATGGCCATGGGGTTGAGCGCCTTGCCGCAGTCGTCCGACACGAAGCTCTCGACGACGGTGACCTGCCCCGTCTCCGTGTCGACCTCCACCTCGACCGCCTGCGCCGCGAACGAATAGGCTGGCGCGATGTTGCCGTGGACCTTGTCGTCGTGCATCGTGGTCTTCGCGTCCCACGTCGCGCTCACCTGGATGGCCTCGCCGCCATGGCGCCACACATGCTGCCGCGCGAGATCGCCGATGGTGAGCCGGCGGTCGGCCGCCTCGCGCACGTGGACGGCGCCGTCGGCCATGTCGAGTCGCTCGACCGGCGCCTCCAGCAGCTCGGCGGCCAGCGCGAAGAGCTTCGCCTTCGCCTTGCGGGCCGCCTCGATGGCGGCGTTGCCCGCGACGATGGTCACGCGCGATGCGAGCGAGCCGATGGCGAACGGCGCGACGTCGGTGTCGGGCGCCATCACGTGCACGTGCGAGAGCGGAATGGCCAGCTCGTGCGCGACGATCTGGCTGAGCATGGTCATCGCGCCCTGCCCCATGTCGCATTCGCCGCTGTGGACGACGACGCGGCCGTCTTCGTTGATCTTCACGACCACGGTCGAGCCGTCCCAGTTGCCGATGGTGCGGTTGCCGCTCACGTGCATGGCCGCGGCCATGCCCACGCCGCGGCGCTTGGCGCTGCCCGGCGCGGGGCCCTTCCTCGGCTCGCCCCAGCGCAGCGCGCGCGTCGCTTGGTCGATGCATTCGACCAGGCCGGTGCTCGCGACCTGCCAGCCGTGCACCGACACCTCGCCCGCGCCGATGGCGTTCTTCTTATGGACCTCGGCCGGGTCGAGCCCGAGCTGCCCGGCCATGGTGTGGATGTGGCTGTTCAGCGCGAACAGCATCTGCGTGCCGCCGAAGCCGCGGAAGGCGCCGTGCGGCGGCGTGTGGGTGTAGACCATGGTGGCGTGGGAGCGCACGTTCTTCAGGCGGTGCATGTTGTCGCTGCGCATGGCGCTCACGTGCATCACCTCGGAAGCCAGGCCCGCGTAGGCGCCGCAGTCCGCGACGATGCGCACGTCCTTCGCGACGATGAGGCCCTCGCGCGTCATGCCCAGCTTGAGCGTGATGCGCTCGGGCAGGCTCGTCGGGCACGCGAGAAAGTCTTCGAGCCGGTTGTTGACCAGCCGCACCGGCTTGCCGGTCTTCACCGCGAGCAGGCCGGCGACCAGCTGGTTCGCGTCCTCCACGATCTTTCCGCCGAAGCCGCCGCCGGTCGTCGCCTGGATCACGCGGACGGTGGATACGGGCCGCTCCAGTGCCGCGGCCAGGCGCGCGCGGGCGAGGAAAGCGGATTGCGTGGAGGTCCACACGACCAGGCGCCCTTCCGCGTCGAGCATGGCGACCGAGCCCATCGGCTCCAGATACCCCGGGTATTGCGCATGGGTCGTGTAGGTGGCTTCGTGAATCAGGTGAGCCTCCGCGAAACCTTCGTCGACGCTGCCGCGCTCGAAGCGGATCTCGTGCGCGATGTTGTCCTTGCGGCCGTCGTGAATGTTCGGAGCCTCCTCGTCGAGCGCCTCCTCGGGCAGCAGCACGGCGGGGAGTTCTTCGTATTCGATGCGGATCAGGTCGAGCGCGTCCCGTGCGATCTCCTCGGAGGTCGCGGCCACGGCGGCGACCTCTTCGCCGCAGAAGCGCACCACGCCCTCCGCAAGAATGCGCCGCTCCTTGTGGCTCACGCCCCAGAGCGCGCGCGGGGCGTCGGCGCCGGTCAGCACCGCCTTGACGCCGGGCAGCGCCAGTGCCTCGGCGGTGTCCACCGAGACGATGCGCGCATGCGGGTAGGGGCTGCGCAGGACCTTGCCGTGCAGCATGCCCGCGACCTTGATGTCGCCCGCGTACTGCGCCTTGCCGAGCACTTTGGCGCGCGCCGTGACCTGCGGCGTGTCGCGCCCCAGGGTCGATTGCGTCGTCGTGGTCATGGGGATCATGGGGGCTCAGTCCGCCTGGATGTTCAGGTCCCTGATGACCTTGGCCAGGCGCTCGTAGTCGGAGGCATTGACCCTGGCCATCGCGGCGGGCGGCCCGCCGACCGGCGCCGCGCCGAAGGTGCCCATCTTGGCGATCACGTCGGGCATCTTGAGAATCTCGTTGAGGTTGGCGTTCAGCAGGTTCACCACCGCGGCCGGCGTGTTGCGCGGCGCGAAGAAGCCGTTCCATGCGCCCGAGTCGATGTCCTTGTAGCCCAGCTCGGCGAGCGTGGGCACGTTCGGCAGCAGCGGGGAGCGCTTCGCGTCCGAGATGGCGAGTGCGACCAGCTTGCCCGTGGCGATGTACTGGGCCACCGGGCCGAGCGTCACGTAGGCGAGCGGGATGTGGCCCGCGACGACGTCGGTGACCGATGGCGCCACGCCGCGGTAGGGCACGTGCTGCACCTGGATGCCGGCCGACCGGTTGAGCCACTCGCCCGCGATGTGCATCGGCGAGCCGGCGCCCGGCGTGCCGTACGACAGCGGCTTGCCCGCCTTCGATTGCGCCACCAGGTCCGCCACGCTCCTGATGCCGGAGGCCGGGTTCGCGACCAGCAGCACCGCCTGGTTGGCCGAATGGATCACGGGCGTGAAGCCGTTGACCACGTCGTACGAAGCCGCGGGCGCGAGCTTCATGACCAGCGGCGCGGTGGTGAACGGGTTGGGCGTGAACAGCAGCGTGTAGCCGTCCGGCGCCGCGCGGCCCACGTAGGTGTTGCCGACCGTGCCGCCCGCGCCGGGCCGGTTGTCCACGATGACGGACTGGCGCAGGCGCGCCTGCAGCTTCTCGGCGAAGAGGCGCGCCATGGCGTCGGTGTCGCCGCCGGCCGGGTACGAGACGACGATGGTGATGGGCTTGGTCGGGTAGGCCGGCGCCGGGGCCTGGGCGTGCACCGCACTCCCCCAGAGTCCTCCCGCAAGAACACCCAGGGCAAGGAACAATTGACGGCTGACTTTCATCTTGGAGCTTTCATAGGGAGCGCGCGCCGGAACCATCAAGGCGGAACGGCACAACACCCGAGCCAACATCTGGACTACACTGACGTTTCATATATGGAACATCGAACCGTATTTGAAACGTTGACGCATCGTAAAATGAAGCTGTTGATCAATCAACCAAGTGAAACTTCGAATTGACATTAGAATTTTTTCTTCTAGGTAAGTAATAAATAAGTGTGATCGCGGGCGAAGGCCCGCCTCATCGACGAGACAACCCATGCAAGACGACGCCCTGACCGAGCGCTCCGCCCTCCCACCCGCAGTGCCCACCGACCCGTGGTCCGGGCTCGACGAATCGGGCGACAACCTCACCGTCGACAACTTCATCACCACCGTGATGAGCCAGACCGTGAACGCGCTGCGCCGCGTGACGACGCTGCCCTACGCCAGACGCTTCGGGCTCACGGTGTCGGAGTGGCGCATCCTGTCGCTGATGGCGCATGCGCGCTCGTTGCCGTTCGCGGAGCTGGTCGTGCAATCGACCTCCGACAAGGCGCTCGTGAGCCGCACGCTGCGCCTGCTCGAGCAGCGCGGCCTGGTGGCGCTGGAGGCCGAAGGCCCCGCGCCGAGGAAACGGCTCATCTGCAACATCACGCCCGCCGGCGAGGCGCTGCATGCGCAGGTCATCCCGGTCGCGCGCAAGGCGCAGGCATCGATGATCCAGCTCATGACGCCGGAGGAGCGCCGCGTGATGTACGTCGCCCTCAAGCGCATTCATCGCCAGTGCCTGGAAGTCGACGCCTCCGCCGGCGAGGACGAAGAAAGCTAGGGCAATCCCGGCCGCCTGCGGGCTTGGAAGCCGCCGCGGCAGGCTCGTACAATGACCGCCGCTTCGCGCTCAGGCGCGCAGCACACGCTAGGGGTGTCGAACCGGAATCCGTTCCGGGGCTGACTGAGAGAGTCCCTTTGAACCTGACTGAGGTAATCCTCGCGCAGGGAAGCTGGTCCGGCGGCCTGTCACGTTGTCTCGCGTGGCGGCAGCGCTGCCGGAGCCTCGCCCACCTGCCAAACCTTTTGCACTGGAGCAAACGGATGGCACATGACGACGACAACAACAATTCAATTTCCTCCGGCAACGAGGCGCTGACGCCCCTGCCCGCGTCCCGCCGCGTGTTCGGCTGGACCGACCACGCCTCGCTCTGGTTCAGCCTGGGCGTCGGGCTGCTGGTGATGCAGATCGGCGCGTACCTCGTGCCGGCCGTGGGCACGCGCGATGCGGCACTGGCGATCGCGCTCGGCTCGGTAATCGGCGCGGGCCTGCTCGCGTGGACCGCGCGCCTGGGCTGCGAAACCGGCCTCGCGAGCGCGGGCCTCATGCACGCGACCTACGGCAGCGCCTTCGCGCGGCTGCCGGTGCTGCTCAACATCGTGCAGCTGGTGGGCTGGACCACCTTCGAGCTCGTGATCATGCGAGAGGGCACGCAGGCGATCGGCCAGGTCGCCTTCGGCGCATCGCTCGGTGGCTTCTGGGGCGGCGTGCTGACCACGCTCGTCTGGGGCGCGGTGCTGCTGGCGCTGCTCGCGGGCTCGATGGTCAAGCTGGTGCGGCGCTTCGTGAGCCGCTTCGGCCTGCCGCTGGTGGTGATTTCGCTGCTCTGGCTGACCTGGCAGTTCGCAACGCGGCTGCACGCCAAGGGCCTGGACGCCTTCTGGGCGCGCCCCGGCGACGGCAGCATGGGCATGTTCGGCGCGCTCGATCTGGTGATCGCGATGCCGGTGTCGTGGCTGCCGCTGGTGGCCGATTACGCACGCCACGGCAAGCGCAGCGCGGGCGGTCTCGGCAGCGCCTTCAGCGGCACCTGGATCGGCTACGCGCTCGCCAACGTCTGGTGCTACGCGCTCGGCGTGATGGTGGTGAGCGTGGCCGAACCGGGCACGGGCCTGGTCACCGCGCTGCTGCTGGCGCAGGGCGGGCTGGTGGCGCTGGGGCTCATCCTCATCGACGAGCTGGACAACGCGTACGGCGATGTCTATTCGGGCTCGGTCTCCACGCACAGCCTCTTGCCGCGCTGGAGCGTCAAGCGCTGGGGCCTCGTGCTGGCCGCGCTGTGCATCGCGCTCGCGCTGGTGCTGCCGATGCACACGCTCGAACCATTCCTGCTGCTGTTGAGCTCGGTGTTCGTGCCGCTCTACGGCGTGATCCTCGGGCGGCTCGGCGGCGGTCAGACGGCAGTGCAGACCGGCACACGCCAGATCGACTGGGCCGCGGCGCTGATCTGGATCGCGGGCATCGCCGCGTACCACGCGCTCGCCAAATGGGCGCCGCAGTTCGGCTCCGCGCTGCCGACGCTGGCCGCGACTTTCGTGCTGGCGTGGATCAGCCGGCCTTCGCCTGCAACCGGTGCGTCGGCACTGGCGCAAAACCGTGGTTGAGCGGACCGTGGCCCGCGCCGATCTTCACGTCCGCACCGGCCGCCATCGCGCCGAGGATGTAGGCGCGTGCGCGCTCGACGGCTTCTGGCAACTTCAGTCCCAGTGCCAGATGCGCGGCGATGGCGGACGACAGCGTGCAGCCCGTGCCATGCAGGTTGCGGCTCGCGATGCGCTGCGAAGCCAGGCGCTTGCGCGTGCCATCCGCCTGCAGCAGCACGTCGACCACTTCGTTGCCCGGCAGGTGGCCGCCCTTGAGCAGCACGGCCTTCGCGCCGAGCGCCAGCAGTTCGTCGGCCGCGCCGTCGAGCGCGTCGATGCCCTCGATGGCATGGCCGATCAGCAAGGCGGCTTCATCGAGATTGGGCGTGACCACCACGGCGCGCGGGAACAGCTCGCGCACGAGCACCTGCACAGTCTCGGAGGCGATCAGGCGATCGCCGCTAGTGGCGACCATCACCGGGTCGAGCACCACGTTCGGCAGCTTGTAGTGGTCGATGGCCCAGGCCACGACCTCGACCACCTCGGGCGCATGCAGCATGCCGAGCTTGACCGCGTCGACGCCGATGTCCTCCACCACCGCCTGGATCTGTGCCTTCAGAAAAGCGGGCGGCACGCCGTGGATGCCCGAGACGCCGAGCGTGTTCTGCGCCGTGAGCGCGGTGATGGCCGTCATGCCGTAGCAGCCGAGCGCCGCGAAGGTCTTGAGGTCGGCCTGGATGCCGGCACCGCCGCCGCTGTCGGAGCCTGCGATGGAGAGCACGCGTGCGTAGCGCAGGGGCTGATGCAGGGACGCTTGCGGCGCGGGGGAAGGTGCTTGGGTCATGCCGAAAATTATCGGCGACCCACGCGAGCTGCTGGAGCGTCGGCATGAGCGTGCCATTTCAAACAGCGGCCGTCATCGGCGCGGGACTCATGGGCCGCCTGATGGCGGTCACGCTCGCACAGGCCGGCTGCAAGGTCGCGCTGTACGAAGCCGGCAGCCCCGAAGCCGAAGGCTCGGCGGCCCGCGTCGCGGCGGCGATGCTCGCGCCGCTGGCCGAATCGGCGGTGGCGCCCGTGTCGGTCGTGCGCATGGGGCACTACGCGTTGTCGCGCTGGCCCGAACTGCTCGCGCCGCTGGCGCAGCCCGTGTTCTTCCAGCGCGAAGGCACGCTGGTGCTGTGGCACCGGCAGGACGCCACCGAGGCCGCGCGGCTCGAACGCGTGCTCGCCCACACCGGCACGCAGGTGCCTGAACTGACGCCGATGCAGACGCTCGACGGCGCAGGCATCGCCGCGCTGGAGCCATCGCTCGGCCAGCGCTTCGCCAAGGGGCTGTTCCTTCCGGGCGAAGGCCAGCTCGACAACCGCGCGCTGCTCGCTTCGCTGCTCGCGACGCTGCAGGCCTGCGCGAACGTCACGCTGCACTGGCAATCGCCGCACGTGCCGGAGGACTTCACGCCCGGCACATCCGGCCAGCCCGACTGGGTGATCGATTGCCGCGGCCTCGGCGCCCGTCCGCAATGGAACGCGCTGCGCGGCGTGCGCGGCGAGGTGATCCGCGTGCATGCGCCCGAGGTCGCGCTCAAGCGGCCGACGCGGCTGGTGCATCCGCGCTATCCGCTCTACATCGCGCCCAAGCCCGGCCACCTGTTCGTGATCGGCGCGACCGAGATCGAGTCGGACGACATGTCGCCCGCGAGCGTGCGCTCCACGCTCGAGCTGCTGAGCGCGGCCTACGCGGTGCACAGCGGTTTCGCCGAAGCGCGCATCGTGGAGATCGCCACCCAGTGCCGCCCCACGCTGCCCGACAACCTGCCCGCCATCCGCCAGCCGCAGCCGCGCGTGCTGCAGATCAACGGCCTCTACCGGCACGGTTTCATGATCGCGCCGGCGCTGCTCGACGCGGCGATGGAACTGCTCACGCACGGGCACTCCGCACTCGCGCAGGGCTTTGGCATGGGCACCTGCGCATCCGAGAACGCATGACGATGAACATCCTGATCAACGACAAGCCCTACACGCTGCCCGACGGCGCCGCGCTCACCGACGCGCTGGCCGCGCTCGAGGCCGTGCCGCCCTTCGCGGTCGCGGTGAACCGCGAATTCGTGCCGCGCTCGGCCTATGCCGCGCGCACGCTGCAGCCCGACGACCGCATCGAAGTGATCCGCCCCGTGACGGGCGGCTGAAAAAAAGAGATTGGAGACCACACCCATGACCACCCCGAACGACCCGCTGGTTCTCTACGGAGAAACCTTCCAGAGCCGCCTGCTGCTGGGCACCGCGCGCTATCCCTCGCCCGACCTGCTCGAAGCGGCCGTGAAGCGCGCCAAGCCCGCGATGCTCACCGCGTCGCTGCGCCGCCAGACCGCGAACCAGGGCCCCCAAGGCTCGGCCGGCAACGACACGAGCAACGGTTTCTGGGCGCTGCTGCGCCAGCTCGCCGTGCCCGTGCTGCCCAACACGGCCGGCTGCCACAGCGTGCAGGAGGTGATCGCCACCGCGCAGATGGCGCGCGAGCTGTTCGACACGCCATGGATCAAGCTGGAGCTCATCGGCGACGACTACACGCTGCAGCCGGACACGCTGAACCTCGTCGATGCCGCCTCGCAACTGATCCGCGACGGCTTCAAGGTGCTGCCCTATTGCACCGAGGACCTCGTGGTGTGCCAGCGGCTGGTCGACGTGGGCTGCCAGGCCGTGATGCCGTGGGCCGCGCCCATCGGCAGCGGGCGCGGGCCGGTCAATCCGTATGCGCTGCAGGTGCTGCGCGAGCGGCTCAAGGTGCCGATGCTGGTCGATGCGGGCCTGGGCCTTCCGTCGCACGCCTGCCAGGTGATGGAGTGGGGCTACGACGGCGTGCTGCTCAACACCGCGGTCGCGCTCGCGCAGGAGCCGGTCGCGATGGCCGGCGCCTTTGCCGATGCGGTGCAGGCCGGCCGCACCGCGTACCGCGCCGGCGCGATGGCCGCGCAAGACTCCGCGCAGCCCAGCACGCCGGTGCTCGGCACGCCTTTCTGGCACCACACCGCATGAACCCCACGAGCCCCATGAGCCCCATGAGCCCAATGACCGACGCCCGTTCCATCGCCCACGCCATCGTCGCGGCGCACGGGTTGCGCTTTGGCGCCATCACCGCATCGACCGTGGGCGCCACCAATTTCTCTTCGGATGAAGCGGTTTATCGCGGCGCCAAACAGGCCTGCACGGCGCTCGGCTTCATCGAGATCGATGCCGAGTGCCTCGCGCTCGCCTGGCACGCGCAGACCGAGCGCATCGGCCATTTCGACGCCGACCGATGGCCCGACGCGCCCGCCGATTTCGGCATGCGTTCGTTCCCGCCCGCCTCGCGCGACGACGCCTTCCTGCCCTGCCCCGAACGGCTCGGCCTCTACGCCGTGCTGCCCGATGCGGCCTGGGTCGGCCGCATGGCGCGCGCCGGCGTGCCGACGGTGCAGCTGCGCTTCAAGTCCGACGATGCGGCGGCCATCGAGCGCGAAGTGCAGGCGGCCGTCGAGGCCGTGC
This sequence comes from Variovorax sp. AC194, assembly GCF_979257995.1. Classification (NCBI taxonomy): domain Bacteria; kingdom Pseudomonadati; phylum Pseudomonadota; class Betaproteobacteria; order Burkholderiales; family Comamonadaceae; genus Variovorax; species Variovorax sp. AC194. The sequence continues at coordinate 4,148,406 of NZ_OZ409823.1, forward strand.
AGGGCACGGGCGCCCTGCTCTTCGTCAACGACCACTGGCAGGTCGCCATCGCCGCGGGCGCCTACGGCATCCACCTCGGCCAGGAAGACCTCGACGCCTTGTCGCCCGATGAACTGCAGCAGCTGCGCGCCTCGGGCCTGCGGCTGGGCGTCAGCACGCACGGCTATGCCGAGATGGTGCGCGCCGATGCGGTGAGCCCGAGCTACATCGCGATGGGCGCGGTCTACCCGACCACCCTCAAGAGGATGGCGACCGCGCCGCAGGGCGTGGCACGGCTCGCCGCCTATGCGCGCCTCCTGCGCAGCTATCCGCAAGTGGGCATCGGCGGCATCGACGCGGTGCGGCTGCCCGAGGTGCTCGCCACCGGCGTGGGCTCCGTCGCGGTGGTGCGCGCGCTGGTGACGGCCACCGACCCCGAGGCCACGGCCGCGCAATGGATGGCGGCCATGAGCGCCGCGACCGCCGCGAACGGTATGACCGGCAACTGAATACATCGATGACTCCACAACGCTTTCCCTCTTTCCCGGTGCTGAAGCCCTCGCCCGTTTCGCATGCCATCGCCATCGTGCTTCTTGCCGCCGCCTGCAGCGCACACGCTCAGCAGGCCGCGCTGCCCGCGGTCGTCGTCAACCAGGGCCCGGCCGCGCCGCAGGCCGACGTCAGCGGCTTCGGCGATGTGCCGCTGCGCGAACTGCCGCTCTCGGCCACGGTGATCGACAGCAAGCAGCTGAGCGCCAGCGGCGCGCGCCGGCTCGCCGACCTCACGCAGTTCGATTCGTCGGTCACCGACGCCTACAACTCCGCCGGCTACTGGGACTACCTCACGGTGCGCGGCTTCGTGCTGGACAACCGATTCAACTACCGGCGCGAGGGCCTGCCGATCAGCGCCGAGACCTCGATCCCGCTCGACAACAAGGAGCGCGTGGAGATCCTGCGCGGCACCAGCGGCATCCAGGCCGGCACGAGTGCGCCGGGCGGGCTCGTCAACTACGTCGTGAAGCGCCCCACCGAGCAGGACCTGCGCACGGTGCGCATCGAGACCACCAGCCGCGGCAGCGTGCTCGGCGCGCTCGACCTGGGCGGGCGCTTCGGCGAAGACCGCCAGTTCGGCTACCGGCTCAACGTGGCGAGCGAAAACCTCAAGCCGCTCACGCACAACCTGGACGGCAACCGCAACATGTTCTCGCTGGCGGCCGACTGGCGCATCACGCGCGACTCGGTGCTGGAGTTCGAGATCGAGCAAAGCCGCAAGACCCAGCCGAGCCAGAACGGCTACAGCCTCCTGGGGAGCGTGCTGCCCGCGCCGGTCGATCCGCGCATCAACCTGAACAACCAGCCGTGGTCGCAGCCCTCGGTGTTCAAGGCGCTGACCGGCACGGTGCGCTTCAGCCAGGCGCTGAACGCCGACTGGCGCTGGAGCGCGCAGATCGGCCAGCAGCGCCTGAAGAGCGACGACCGCCTGGCCTACGCCTTCGGCTGCGGCGCCGAGGGCAACTACGACCGCTACTGCTCGGACGGCACCTTCGACGTCTACGACTTTCGCAGCGAGAACGAGCGCCGCACGCAGACCGCGGGCAGCATCAACTTGAAGGGCAACGTGATGACCGGCAGCGTGCGCCACGAGTTGGGCTTCGGCCTCCTGCAAAGCCGCGTGCGCAACCGCTTCGAGAACCAGGCCTACAACTATGCGGGCACCGGCAACATCTGGGCCACGGCCATGGTGCCGCCGAGCCCCGACGCCACCACGCCGCAGACCAATCGCGACGAGCGCTCGACCGAGCTCTCGGTGCAGGACGCGATCCGCTGGAACGACCGCTTCACCACCTGGCTCGGCGCGCGCCACACGCGCATGGACCGCAGCAGCATCGGCAACGACGGCTCGAACCCGACGGGCTACAAACAGGGCGTGACCACGCCGTGGATCGCTGCGAGCTACGCCATCCAGCCGGGCCTCCTCGCGTATGCGAGCTGGGGCAAGGGCGTCGAATCGCAGGTCGTGCCGAACCGGAGCGACCAGTACAGCAACGCCGGCCAGGCACTGCCCGCGCTGAAGTCGCGCCAGTGGGAACTGGGCATCAAGGGCGGCAACGACGCGTTCAACTGGCAGCTCGCGTGGTTCGACATCCAGCGTCCGATGACCAACCTCGATGCGTGCAACCGCCTGGGCATCGCGCCGTGCGAAGCGAAGTACGACGGCCGCGCCGTGCACCGTGGCCTGGAAGCCGGCGCGCAGTGGACCGAAGGCCCCTGGCGCATCGGCGGCAGCATGACGCTGATGGACGCCAAGCGCCGCGGCAGCACCGTCGAGCCCGCGAGCAACGGACAGTGGCCGACCAACGTGCCCAAGCAGGTGCTGCGCGCGCAGGCGGCGTACCGCGTGCCGTCAGTGCCGGGCCTGGAAGTGGCGGGACAGCTCTCGCACGAAGGCCGGCGCAACGTGCTCGCCGACGGTTCGATCACGCTGCCCTCGTGGACGCGCGTCGACGCGGTGCTGCGCTACGACACGAAACTGCGCGGCGTGAACACGAGCTGGACGCTGGCCATCGACAACCTGTTCGATCGCCGCTACTGGAAGGAATCGCCCTACCAGTTCGGGCATGTCTATCTGTTCCCCGGCGCGCCGCGCACGCTGCGTCTGGGCCTGAGCGTCGCGCTGTGAAAACACGCGAGCGAAAGTTTTTTGTGCAAAAGTTCGGGAGGCCTGAGAAGGCCAAAAAAACCACGCTATAATTTGAGGCTTGTTCCTCGATAGCTCAGTTGGTAGAGCGCCGGACTGTTAATCCGTAGGTCCCTGGTTCGAGCCCAGGTCGAGGAGCCACAATAAGCCGCAAGGCAACTGAAAAGCCCGCTACAAAACGTAGCGGGCTTTTTTCATTGTGGGCGCTTATCGCCGCCTCGCACACGCTCATGTGCAGGTACGTGCCGCATCGAGCTTGCGCATTCACACGCCGTTCAGGTCCGCGCTGCACATTCCGGCGCCATGACCCTCAAGAACGTGAAGCGCGCCGCCGTCACCGGCATGCTTCAAGTGACTCCGAAAGGCCCCGGCCCCGAGAACCAGTTCATCCAGTTGCGCCCGACATTGCACGGACGCGAAACGGATGTGTTGAAGGCAGTCGCCACGCTGCCCCCGGAAATCCGCACGCCCCAGGCGACGGCGACCGAACTCGTCCGCAGGGGGATCGGCATTCCTTATTCGACGCTTTGCTCGATCCTTCGGCGGCTGGAGCAAAAGGGCGCGTTGCGCCTGGGGCGCGTCAAGTCTTGAGCCCTTCGTTCCGGCTGCAAGGCAGCCGCTAGACTCGCCCTTCGTCCATCGAATCGAGGTCTTGAATGAAAAGCACGAGTCAATACGAATTCAGCCTGCCCCTTTGCAACGAAGAGCAGCAGCGCCAGGTGCAGAAGGCGCTCATGTTTCCCGGCGCGATCACCACCGCCACCGTCAATCGCACCATCGGCGCAGCCGGCGTGATCGTGCAGGCCAGTTTCACGCCGGCCCAGTCCCTCGGGCTCATGCATGCGGAGATCATTTCGCGCATCGCACCGCTGGGCCTCGTGCCGATGCGGGTCCCCTCCGTTGCGGCCTGATCGGGAAGCCAGACGCACCCTTCGCGGTTCCTGAATGCCTCGCTGCCCGAACGGCAGCGGGGCATCTTTCATTGGGGAGCCCTTGCCGAATAAACTCGGTGTGCAACGAAAGCTCACATGCCCGCCATCTCCCGCATCCAGAAAGAACAGGCCCTGCGCGCCGCCGGCATCGCGCTCAGGCCGTACCCGACGCTGGCGACTGTCGCACCTGCAGGAGACCAGCGCGCAGCCGACCTCGCGCTGCTCGACGCAGGCACGGCCTGGGAGCGCGAACTCGAACGGCTGTACCTGCAACTGCTCATGACCCAGGCCCAGGCCGCCTCGGGTGACGCGGGCGAGGTGTTCGTGGAACTGTCCCGGCGCGAAGGCCTGGCGGCCGGGCTGGAACAACTGAACCAGCGCGTGCCGCACCGGTACACCGCGGTGTACCGGCTCGAGGGCGAACTGCTGCGCAACATCGAGCTCGTGGACAAGGCCCACGAAGTCCGGCCCGAATTCCTGGCCGAGGTCCCTTTGGGCACCAGCTTCTGCCAGTACGTGCTGCGGGATGGCATGTTCCTCACCAGCAACTCGGCGCAGGACGACCGGCTGAACGGCCATCCCTACCAGGGCGTGATGGTCGCCTACCACGGCGTTCCGATCATGGACAGCACCGGCGCGCTGTTCGGGTCGCTCTGTCACTTCGATGTGCAGGAGCAGCCGCTGAGCGACCTCGAATTCGAACACCTCAAGGCGATCGCGCAGGTCATCCGGCCGCTGCTGGACGACGCGCCGTAGGCCGATCGAGGAAGAACTCCTAGCCGCGCTTTCCGAATCGCGACCCGCGGCACCACTTCGCATCGGCAATCGAGGCACAACCGCACGCCCCGCAGACCGTGCGTCACCGGATGGTCGACGGATTCCCCTACAGTCCTGACCATGCATTTCAAGCCGCAAGTTGTCCCCGGATTTCCCGCCCCCTCGCCATCCCGATCGCTCATCCCTCCTCGGATGGCATTGGCTCTCGCTTCGGGCGCACTGAGCGTCCTGCTCATCGGTTGCGCCACCAAGCCGGCCCCGGCCCCCGCGCCGAAGAAAGCGGCAAGCGCCAAGCCGGCGCCCTCGGCCCGCAACGACGCCCGTCCCGCGCCCGAACGCCGCGCTCGGAGCAGTGAACCCGCAGCGTCGGCACCGGTCACCCCGTCCGCGCCCGTGGCCAAGGCGGAGCGCAATTTCCTTCGCCCGTCGAACGGCACCGTCATCCAGCGATTCGACGGCCGCAACAGCAAGGGCGTCGACTTCGCGGGATCGGAGGGCGACCCCGTCATTGCCGCGCGCGACGGCAAGGTCGTCTATGCGGCCGTGGGCCCGCGCGGCTACGGCCAGCTCGTGATGATCAAGCACGACGCGACCTTTGTGACTGCCTACGCGCACAACAGCAAGCTGCTGGTCAAGGAGGGGCAGTCCGTCAAGAAGGGCCAGGTGATCGCCCACATGGGCCGCACCGAAGCCGATCGCGTCAAGCTGCACTTCGAGCTGCGCCGCAACGGCAATGCGGTCGATCCCAATGCGTATTTCTCGGCTGACTAGCGCCTGATTTTCCGCGGCTTGCCGGCCGCTTCATCGTTCCGTGCAAATCAGTTGAATCCAGCGCGACGCCTCGTGCGTAGCTCCTGCATGGCAACAACGAACACCGAACTGAAGATGCCTCCGCGGCTGGGTTTCGAGGATATTTGCGCGCAATTCAATGTGCCGGCAAAAAAGGGCGCACGCGTCGTCTACCAGGGCCTGCCGGGAACGGTCACCACGGCCCGCGGCCTCATGGTGCGCGTGCGGCTCGACGGCATGACGTGGTCGCGCCCCTACATGCCCGACGAGCTCGAGTGGATCGACGAGGCTGGCGAGGTCGACGAGGCCGACGAGGCATCGAAGGCGAAAGACGACGACGCGCGCAACGACGACCGGTGCACGTCTTATCGGCAAGACGCGTGAGGCCTTTGCTTGACGGGCGTCCTCGCCTCCCTACACTCGAGCGGATGGTCCCCTCGCCCGCGTTCCGCCCACACCCTGCATGCGCAGCCCTGCCTTCGGCAGCCGGCGCGCGTCGCACGGATGTCGTTGCGGCGATCTCGGCGGTGTCCCGACGCACCTGCGCACTTTCCTGAGCCCGGTGGTCCGCTACTTTCCTTGATGCGCAAACCATAGACCGCCGGGCACCGCTCCCGCGCGTTCATTGGAGTGCTTCATTCATGCTTGCAACGATTCACGGAGAGCGCACGCTCACCGAACTGGACTTCGTCCGCCTTCAGAAACTGACGGGCAGTCACCCTCCCCCGGCGCTCGCCGATCTCCTGGACATGGCCGACGTTCTGCCGTCGCGCGAGGTGCCCGCGGACATCGTCACGATGTACGCGCAGGTCGAAATCGAAGACCTGCCCACGCGCGAGCGGCAGAAGCTGGTCGTCTGCTACCCGGACGATGCGGCGCCGAACGAAGGGTTCATCTCGGTGCTGTCACCTGTGGGCATCGGGCTGCTGGGCCTGAAGGCCGGCGCGACGGCGCGCTGGCGCACGCCGGGCGGCGAAGAGAGCGCCGCGCGCGTGCTCACGGTGCTCTTCCAGCCCGAGGCCAGCGGCGACTACACGACCTGACGGACCTGAGAGGTCTAACGGTCGAGGTCAGTGCTGGACGACGGGGGTGCGGCCCTTCGCGCTGTCGATGGTGGCGCTGACGGAGCTGGTGTTGATCGCCAAGGCCACCAAGATGGAACCAACGAAAGCTGGATCGGCGGGGCTGTTGAAATTCGACGCGCCGGCGATGGCCAGGGCCTGCGCGACTTGTTGACGGGTCAGTTCCGCTGCTGCTTCGCCAACGACATTCTTCTTGGTGGTTGCCATCTGAAAACTCCTCGTGTTGAAGGCCCGACTGTAACTGCGCCGCATCGGGCGCCGGGCCATCTCCCTGCGCCTTCCGGGGAGCCTTGCGGCCGCCTGCCCGCGAGTGCTCGCCGGGTCATAATCCCGCCCGCTTCGCCGCGCGCGGGACCATGACTTTCGGCACTGGCCTGCCGATGCGCCAGGTCGTATCGTCGCGCGGTCGCTGGCGGCGCGACGAATCGGGGAGGTCATACAGGCCATGCGGTCCCACTTCGGTACCCGATGAGTGGCGCTTCCCGGCGGGGGCGCTTCTTCATTCCTTACCTGTTGATCCGGACATGGCTTCTTCCAAACTTTCTTTCGCAAGCGCCAGCGTGCTTGCCGGCGCGCTGGTTCTCTCCGGCTGCGCAACCACCGACATGCAGATGGGCAGCCAGTCGGCCAAGACCGTGGCCACCGGCAGCGCCGCCGGCTCGGCGACCGCCGGCGAAAGCAGCGCGCTCGAGCGCTGCGATTCGCCGCTGGGTACCGTCTCCCTCATCGAGAACGTCAACGCCGGCTGGTACACCGTGCTCACCGGCGAATACAAGCTGCCGCCCACGGCCAACCTGCTGCGCCTCCTGGTGCAGCAATCGAACTGCTTCGTGGTGGTCGAGCGCGGCGCGGCCGGCATGAACGCCATGACGCGCGAGCGTGCGCTCATGCAGTCGGGCGAAATGCGCGGCGGCAGCAACTTCGGCCGCGGCCAGATGGTCGCGTCCGACTACGGCCTGTCGCCCGAAATCGTGTTCAGCAACAACGACGCCGGCGGTCTGGGTGGTGCGCTGGGCGGCCTCGTGGGCGGCGGCCGTGGCCGCGCCATCGCGAGCATCGGCGCAAGCCTGCAGACCAAGGAAGCCAGCGCGCTCCTGACCCTCATCGACAACCGCTCGGGCGTGCAGGTCGCAGCCGCCGAAGGCAGCGCCTCCAAGACCGATTTCGCGGGCTTCGCGGGCCTGGGCGGCCACTCGGGCGCGGGCGGCATCGGCGGCTACACGCGCACGCCGCAGGGCAAGGTGATTGCGGCGGCCTTCATGGACGCCTTCAATCAGATGGTCCGTTCGCTGCGCAACTACAAGGCGCAGACCGTGCGCGGCCAAGGGCTCGGCGGTGGCGGCCGACTGGGCGTGGATGGCGGCGCCGCGCCGTCGCAGACCTCGGCACCGGCCGCCCGTCGGCGCAAGTAGCCCCAAGTAGGCGAGCAAGTCCATCGCCTTTGCAGCCCGGACCCCGGCCTGAATTTCGCCCGGGTTCACAATTCACCCCTCTGGAGGTGAACACGATGGACGGTTTGGAAGAGACGGCGGAAGCGGCAAAAGGCAAGCTCGTCTACCCCTTTGCGGAGCTCCCGCCACGCGGCAAGTCGATCGAGGTCGCCGCGGGCGTGCACTGGATCCGCATGCCGCTGCCCTACTCGCTGGACCACATCAACCTGTGGGCGCTGGACGACGGCGCCGGCTGGGCCGTGGTGGACACGGGCGTGCGCACCGAGGAAACGGCGGCCGTCTGGCGCGAGCTCTTCGCCAATTCGCCCGACACGCGCGGCCTTACCCGCGTCTTCGTCACGCACATGCACCCCGACCACGTCGGCATGGCCGGCTGGCTCACGCGCAAGTTCGGCGTGCGGTTGTGGATGACACGCTCCGAATACCTCATGTGCCGCGTGATGGTGTCCGACACCGGCCGCGAGGCGCCCGACGACGCCATCGCCTTCTACCGCCGCGCCGGCTGGAGCGATGCGGCCATCGAGACTTACCGCACGCGGTTCGGCAACTTCGGCAAGCACATCCATCCGCTGCCCGACAGCTTCCGGCGGCTTCGCGACGGCGAGGTGCTGCGCATCGGCGCGCACGACTGGCGCATCGTCACGGGCAACGGCCATTCGCCCGAGCACGCGTGCCTGTACTGCCCCGACCTCAAGGTGCTGATCTCGGGCGACCAGATCCTGCCGCGCATCTCGTCCAACGTCTCGGTCTCGCCGATCGAGCCCGACGCCGACCCGATGGCCGACTGGCTCGCGTCGCTCGCCAAGCTCCGGCGCGAAGTGCCCGACGACGTGCTCGTGCTGCCCTCGCACAACGAATGTTTCCGCGGCCTGCATGCGCGCATCGACCGGCTCCGGCAGGGGCAGGAGCGTGCGCTCGACCGGTTGCGCAACACCTTGAAAACACCGAAGCGCGCGGTCGATGTGTTCGCGAGCCTGTTCGCGCGCAGCATCGCCGAGTCCGACGTGCAGCTGCTGGGCATGGCAACGGGCGAGAGCCTCGCGTGCCTGAACTACCTGCTGCACCGCGGCGAGGTCGCGTGCGACATCGCCGAGGACGGCATCGGCTGGTACCGGCTCGTCGGCTGATGCGCTAGGCGGCGAACCAGTCGCGCGCCGAGCGCCCCTGGTCAGGCCCCAGCATCGAGAAGCCGCCATCCACCGGAATGTCCGCGCCCGTCACGAAGCGTGCGGCGTCCGAGCACAGGAACAGCACCACCTGCGCCACGTCGTCGCCGTCACCCGCGCGGCCCAGCGGATGCAGCGGCGCCGCCATGCGGTCCGCGTGCGCGCGGTCGCCGCCCGCCATGCGCGAAAGCGCATCCGACCAGGTCCACCCGGGCGACACCGAGTTCACCCGCACGCGCCGCTGCGCGAGGCTCGCGGCCTGGTTGCGCGTGAGCTGCAGGATGGCCGCCTTGGCCGCCGGATAGAGCGCCCGCCCCGCCGTGCCGAACTTGCCGCCGACGCTCCCCATGTTCACCACCGCCCCGCCCTGCGCCGCCAGCGCATCGGCGGTCTTGTGCACCAGCAGCGCGCCGGAAACCAGGTTGACGTCGAGCGCCTGCAGCCATTCGCCGCGCGAAGACGCCATGCCGTTGTCGCCGTACACCACCGCGTTGTTGATGAGGAAGTCGATGCGACCCTCGCTCGCCAGCGCATCGGCCACCAGCGCATCGAGCGCCGCGTCCGAGGCGATGTCGCAGACGACGAAGCGGCAGCGCGGCCCCAGCTCGGCCGCCAGCGCCTCGCCGCGCGCGGCATCGATGTCCACCGCCAGCACCTGCGCGCCGGCCTGCACGAACGCGCGGACGATGGCCGCGCCGAGCATCGCGGCCGCGCCGGTGACGATGGCGACTTTTCCTTCGAAATTCCAGTTCATGGCAGGGCCTTCATCTGTGCAACCGCTTCGTCGACGAACACCACGTCCGCGAGCATCGCCAATGTTTCCAGGCTCGCCGCGTGCAGATGCGCCTGCGCAGTGTTGCAGGCATCGGCGACGACCGCCACCTCGTAGCCCAGGTCGCTCGCGTGGCGCGCGCCGTGCTCGACCACGTGATTGGTCGCAATGCCCGCCACGTAGAGCCGCGATGCGCCGGTGCGGCGCACCGCGTCTTCGAGCCCACTGGCCCAGAACGGGTTGTTGCGCTTGTGGGTGACGATGGCCTCGCCCGGCAGCGGCGCGAGCGCTTCGTAGAACTCCGCGCCCCATTCGCCGTCGAGCACCGCGCCGGTTTCGGCCACGCGCCGGAACAGCGCGCAGTTGCCGAGGCAATCGGTGTATCCCGGCGCGAAGGCGATGCGCACGAAGATCACCGGCACGCCGTTCGCCCGCGCACCGGCGATCAGGCGCGCGGCCGAGGCGATGAGCCGCGGGCGCGCCGGATCGTCGGCCGCCACGCCCACGCGCACCTTGCCATCGGCGTGCAGCACGTCGTTCTGGTAGTGCATGGCCAGCAGCGCGGCCTTCACATGAACACCTGCAGGGCTTCGTGCGGCGCGTCGCAATTGACGAGCTCGACGCGCTTCATGTGGATGCGGAATTCATCGCCCTCGCGCCGCAGCGTGTGCAGCACGCTGCCGCCGAAGGTGCGCTGCTCGGTCTTGCGCCATTCGAGGAGGAGGAAGGTCGAGCGCACCACGCAGCTTTCTCCACCTCGCTGCTCGTCGCGCGACTCGAGCCCGATGTTGCCCACCACATGCACCGTGCGCGTGGGCGGCTGCTGCGAATAGGCGCGCGCCTGCTCGAGCCGGCGCGCCCGCATCGAGCGCAGCAGCGCGTCTTCGCAAAAGAGCGAGGCGTGGTTGATGTGGTCCGTCTGCCCGTGCACCAGCGGCACCCAGTAGAGCCCGTCGGGCGTGAAGAGCCGCTGCCATTCGTCCCAGCGGTGCTCGTCCAGCAGGCGCGCCTCGTGGTGCAGGAACTGTGTGATCGCCTGCTGCTCGTGCCAGTCGTTGAAGTTCATTCGGCGCTCCCGGTCTGCGCGCCCATGTAGGAGGCCCACGCCGCGAACATGTTGCGGGACGGCATCTCGCTGTTGCCGTTGGAGGCGCGCCCGCCCGGCAGCGGCTGGTCGCGCCCGGCCGCGCGGTGCATGCTGACCCAGTCGCCGCCGTCGGAGGCCAGCCCCTCCTGCACGCGGTTGTAGGCCTCCAGGTCGTCGGGCATCACGTTCGACGAGGGCGAGTTGACGATGTTGGTGTACTTCAAGGTGCGCTGGAAGGTCGCCTCCGGCGCGCCCTTCAGCCGGAAGCTGAAGATCTCCACCAGCGTGCGATCGACCGACAGCGGCCGGATCACGCGGATCTGCTGGAACGAGGTGTGCGGCGAACAGCTCGGGTAGACGATGGTGTTGTGGCGGTTCACCCGCAGGATTTCGTCGGCGCGCTGCGCACCCTGGCTGGCTTCGAGCGCGGCCACATAGGCCAGGCTCACCGGGTCGGTGGGCGGCACGAAGATGCCCTCCATGAAGCCGTGGCCGTGGTCGTAGCCCTTGAGCTCCAGGTTTTCCCAGAACTCCAGCGGCTCGCCGTTGCCGTCGACGATCACCACCTCGAAGGGCTTGGGCGTGCCCGAGGGCATGGCCTCGAATTCTTCCTTGGCCGCGCGCCACGACGACTCGTGCGTGGCCACCGCGTGGATCGTGTCGTGCAGGTTCTCGAAGAAGATCTTCCAGTTGTTGCGCTGGATCACGCGCTGCACGCCGCCGGCCACTTCCACCTCACCGTCGGGGGCGCGGTCGCAGAAGTTGTCGAGCGACGTCGCCACGCCGCCGAGGAAGTCGGCCAGCTCGGGCCCCTCTTCCGACAGGCTCGCGAACACGAAGCCGCGGTGGCTCGCCACGCGCGCCACCTTGCGCACCGAATGCGAGCCGCTCTTGAGGTCGAGCGCGGTGTCCTCGTAGCCGCTGCGCAGCGGCACCGACAAGAGGCTGCCGTCGCACTTGAAGGTCCAGCCGTGGTACAGGCACCGCAAGAACTTGCCGGCGCTGCCGCTGCCGTCGGGAACGATCTTGGCGCCCTTGTGCGGGCAGCGGTTGTACAGCACGTTCACCGCGCCGTCGGTGTGGCGCACCATCACCACGGACTCGCGGCCCAGGCGCGTGGTGAAGTAGTCGCCGACGTTGGGCACCTGGCTCTCGTGGCCCACGTACAGCCAGGCCTGGCCGAAGACGCGGTCCATCTCCAGCTCGAAGATGGCGGGGTCGGTATAGACGCGCTTGTGCACGCGGTCGGGCTGCACGAGCGACTGGATGTCGATGGGAGCCTTGGCGGCCATGGGGATGATGGGGATGATGGGGATCACGGAATTCATCGTGTCGGTCTCCTGAAACTTCATCAGATGTCGAGCACCAGGTGCGGCGTCTTGGCGCGCGACACGCAGGTGCACAGGGTCTTGCCGCCCGCCTTCTCGCGCGGGCTCAGGTTGTGGTCGCGGTGGTCGGGCACGCCCTCCACCACGTCGACGGCGCACACGCCGCAGTCGCCCTGGCGGCAGTCGTACATCGGGTCGAGCCCGGCGGCGATCAGCACGTCGAGCAGGCTCTGGCCGGGCGCCACTGTCAGCGTCTTTCCCGAGCGCAACGTGCGCACCTCGAAGGCCGTGTCGCCGGCCTCTGCGAGCGCGCCGGCGAAGAGCTCGAAGTGCACATGGTCCTCGGGCCAGCCCTGTGCGCGGGCGGTGTCGACCACCGCCTGCACCATGCCGCGCGGGCCGCAAACATGCAAGTGGCGGCCGCTCTGCGGCGCCGCAAGCAGCGCGCGCAGGTCGAGGCCGCGCGCGGGGTCGCCGCCGTCGTGCACCACCGTGCCGCCGAGCGCGCGCACGTCGGCGAGGTACGCGGTCGCCTCCTCGCTGCGCGTCGCATAGAAGAAGTCGAAGGCCTGCCCCTCGGCGGCCAGCGTGCGTGCCATGCACAGCAGCGGCGTGATGCCGATGCCGCCCGCCACCAGCAGCGGCGGCAGCGCCCCCTCGTGCAAGGCGAAGTCGTTGCGCGGCGGGTGCGCGGCCAGCACCGCGCCGGGCGCGAGGCCGTGCATCCAGGCCGAGCCGCCCGAGCCCTCGGGCTCGTGCAGCACCGCGATCTCATAGCTGCCGGAGCCGTCGTGCGGGCGCACCAGCGAATACGCGCGCTGCCCGCTCGACGGCGCGACCTGCACGCTCACGCTCAGATGTGCGCCCGGTGCGAACGGCGGCAGGTCGCCGCCACTCGCCGCCCGCAGCACGAAGGCCTTGATGGCCGGCGTGAGCGGCGTGACCGAAGCCACCACCAGCGCCAGCATGTCAGCGCCCTGCGTCATCCGAGCGGCAGCGCGGGGTCGGCGATCGTGAGGCCGCTGGACTTCGACCAGCGCGGCATCAGCGTGTTCGACGGCAGCGTTTCATCGACCAGCTTGCGCGCGGTCTCCACGCCCGCCACGGGCAGGCCCTTGGCATCGAGCAGGCCGATCTGCACCAGCACGCTGGCCTGGTCCCAGTAGATGTGCTCGTGGTAGAGCTTGTCGCCGCGGAACTTGACGATGGCGACCAGCGGAATCTCCACCGGCTTGCCGGTTGGCGCGATGCCCGGCAGCATCCAGTCGACTTCCACCGTGTGGGTGAAAGAGAAGAGCATCTCGTCCACGATCTGCGTCGCGCCCACGGTGCGCGAGATCGGTGTGAGCCGCGTGTCCGGCGGCGTCGTCGGAATGAAGTGGTGCTTGTAGAAGCGCGAGAGCTCCCTGGCGCCCACGCCGCCGGTCATCGTCGGGATGTGGTTGACGTAGGGCTCGCTCACCATCGTGCCCATGGTCGCCACAACGTCGCGCGTGCCGAACTCGTATTCGCAGTGCTTGTCCCAGAGCGCCGACAGGTCGTAGACCGGCCCGATGGCCTCCTTGAACAGCGCCATCGAGCGCTGGTGCGCCATGAGCGTGGAAGGCTTGTCGAAATGGTCCCCGCCGGTGCGCGCGAACGCGTGGTCCACGCCGGGGTAGACGTACATCTGCGCGCCCGGCTTGCCGGCAAAGGCCTCGAGCACCTGGGCGCGCGCCTCGGGCGGGCAGAACTGGTCGAGCTCGGCGAAGTGCAGCGCGATCGGGCATTCGATCTTCGGCACGAGGTCGAGCGCGGCCTCGATGCCCACGCCGTAGTAACCCACCGCCGCATCCACACCCGAGTGCGCGGCCGCCAGATACGCCAGCTTGCCGCCGAGGCAATAGCCCAGCGCGCCGACCTTGCCGTTGCAGGCCGGGTGCGCGCGCAGCGCCTTCACGCTCGCGGTGACGTCGGCGATGCCGGCGTCGATGTCGAACTTCTGGAAGAAGCCGAATGCGCGTTGCCAGTCTTGCGGCGAATAGCCCAGGTCGACGTCGGGCTCCATGCGCCAGAAGAGATCGGGTGCGAGCACCACGTAGCCCTCTTCGGCATAGAGGTCGGCCACCTCGCGCACGTAGTCGTTGATGCCGAAGATCTCCTGGCACAGCACGATGCCGGGGCCGCTGCCCGAAGCCGGCAGTGCGAGGTAACCGCGAAAGCTGCGGCCGTCGCTGGCCGGGATGTCGATGTACTGACTCATCGTGGATGTCTCCAAAGTGGTGGGGCTTTTCGGAATTCTGGGCAGCGCCCTCTCCACTGTCTGTCCATTTTTTGCAAGCGATGCCGCTGCAAGAAACGGATAGCCCGCCGCGGCGGCGGCACGCAGACTGCGACGCGCATTGCATTCACCCCCCACGTCAACCGAATCCCTCAAGAGGAGATCTCTCATGTCGCAGACAAGCATCCGAACGGCCTTGTTGGCCCTCGCCGCCGTCACTGGCGCATCGCTGTCACAGGCCCAGCCCGTCAAGGTCGGCCTCGCGATGGACCTCTCGGGCCCCTTCGCCGTCGGCGGCGCCGAGTCCAAGGCCGGCTTCGCCGTGGCGATCAAGCAGCTCAACGGCAAGCTGGGCGGCGTGCCGGTCGAGTTCGTCGAGGCCGACACCGCGGGCAATCCCGACCTGGCCCGTCAGGTGGTCGAGCGCATGCTGCTGCGCGACAAGATCGACCTCTTCACCGGCCCCGTGGGCTCGTCGGTCGCGCTGGCCGTCGGCCCGCCGCTCTTCGCCGCCAAGGTGCCTTACCTCTCGAGCAACACCGGCCCGAGCGACTACTCGGGCGCCAAGTGCAACCCCTACTTCTTCGGCGCGTCGTACCCCAACGATGCGTACCACGAAGCCGCGGGCAAGTTCGCCTCCGACAAGGGCTTCAAAAAAGTCGCGCTCATCGCCCCCAGCTACCCCGGCGGCAAGGACGCGGTCAACGGCTTCAAGCGCAACTTCAAGGGCGGCGTGGGCGACGAGCTCTACACCAAGCTCGGCCAGCTGGACTACTCGGCCGAGCTCGCGCAGATCCGCGCGAGCAAGCCCGATGCGCTCTACTTCTTCCTGCCCGGCGCGATGGGCGTGAGCTTCATCAAGCAGTTCGTCGGCGCGGGCCTGTCGAAAGACGTGGCGCTGATCTCGACCGCCTTCTCCGCCGACGAAGACATGATCCCCGCCGTCGGCGAGCCGATGCTCGGGCTCTTCAACACCGCGCACTGGTCCTACGACCTGGACAACCCCGCCAACCAGCGCTTCGTGGCCGAGTTCCGCCAGCAGAACAACGGGCGCAATCCGTCCTTCTATGCCGGCCAGGCCTACGACGTGCTCATGGCGATGGATGCGGCCGTGCGCGATGCCGGCGGCAAGGTGGCCGACCGGCCCGCGCTGCTCAAGGCGATCAAGGCCGCGAAGTACAAGTCGGTGCGCGGCGATTTCAGCTACGGCGCCAACAACTTCCCGATCCAGAACTACTACCTGCGCGTGATCGGCAAGGACGCGAGCGGCCGCATCACCAACAAGGTGATCGGCACCGTGCTGCAGAACTACCAGGACAGCTCGGCCGCCAAGTGCGCGATGAAGTCCTAGTGCAGTCCTGACCTAGTGCCTTGAAGTGTCGCGCGGGAGCTGCCCGAAGCGCTCCCGGTAGCAGGCGGCGAAGCGGCTCAGGTGCGAGAAGCCGCAGTCCAGCGCGATCTGCGTCACGCTCGCGCCGTCGTGCCGCGCGAGCTGCGCATGCGCGGCATCGAGCCGCATGTTGCGCAGCACCTCCATCGGCGACAGGTCGCGGTGACGTCGGAACAGCAACGCGAGCATGCGACGCGTCACGCCCGCGGCATCTGCCACCTCTTCGAGCGACAGGGCCGTATCGAGCCGGCTGCGCATGAATTCTTCGGCGCGCCGCAACTGCCCGAGGCTCGCAGTCTCCGAGCCGAGGCGCAGCGCATCGTGCCGCTGTCGCACCGAGTTGGGCCGGTGGCACAGCAAATAGAGCATGAGGTTGTCTTCGCAGTGGGCCAGCCAGCGCGGGTCGTACGGGGTGCCGCCGTCGCCCGCCGCAGGCAGCAGCGACGCGAGGTTGGCCACCATGCGGCACCACTGCGTGCCGGCGGCGTCGTCCAGCCGCAGCGGCATCTCGAAATCGATCTCGCCCACCTCATCCGCATGGCGCACGGCGAAGGCGCGGCGCGCCACGTCCTGCAGGCGGCCCAGTTCGATCTTGAGCATCAGCTGCTCGCAGTCGGCATGCCAGCGCAGCCGCACCGGCTTGTGCGCGGACACCACCGCGCCCTGGCCCGGATGGATCTGCAGCGTCTGGCCGCCCGTGCGGATTTCGGCATGGCCGCGCAGCGGCATCTGCACCAGCACGAAGTTGCCGAGCGCATCGGGCTCGATGTCCACGTCGCAGCCGTAGCGCAGGATGCACAGCGACAGTGCGCTCATCTCGGCGCGGCAGAACACCGCATCGACCTTGCCGCGCCCCCAGACGCTGCGATGGTCCTTCAGCTCATGGGCGACCAGCGCGTGGGTTTCGTCCGCTTCGCGCGAGCGGAACACCTCGCGTCCGTACAAGGGAGAAAGCTGCTGGCTCGACCATGCGTCCACGGGCACTCCTGGGGTCAGGGGGTTGGAAACCATTGTTTGTCACCCGTACGCCGCCCCTGAGATTTCGAAACATAACGAAAGCGATGGATTCGCGCCGAGGGCAAGGCGCAAACCACAGCGATACCTGTAGGTATCGCGAGGATTTGCAACGCCGCCATCGGGGCGAAGACGCGCTTTCGTGTTTCGAAATCTCAGGGGCGGCGTACCAGGGGCGTGCCCGCAATCTACCGCCGGGTCGCGCTTGCCGCCATGGGGCTTGCCCCGACGTGCAAGAAGCTTGCCCGGGCGCCGCTCAGACCGTGAGCACAACTTTGCCGATGTGCCCCGCACGCTCCAGGTATTCGTGCGCCTGCACCACGTCGCCGAATGCGAACTCGCGATCGATGCGCACCTGCAGCGTGCCGTTTCCGAGGCCCGCATCGACGAAGGCCAGCGCGCGGCCGAGCGCGGCCTCGTCGCGCGGCAATCCCATCGTGGCCGCGCCGGTGTGCTCGAGCACCTTGTAGACATGGAAGCGCCAGCTCTTTCTGAACTGCGCGATCACCGGGTACCTGAATTCGGCCCCGCCCGAGAGGCCATACAGCACGTACAACCCGCGATGCGCGACCACGTCGCCGAGCCGCTCGACCTGCGCGCCGCCCACGCCGTCGTACACCAGGTCGACGCCGCGGCCTTCGGTGAGCTGCAGCACGCGCTCGACCGCGTCTTCACCGTCCGTCACGACCACATGCGTCGCGCCCGCTTCACGCAACGCCTCGCGCTTGGCGGCGGTGCGCGTGACGGCGATGGCGACGATGCCCGCCGCACGCGCCATCTGCAGCGCCGCGATGCCGGTGCCCGATGAAGCGCCGGTCACGAGCATCACCTGCCCGCGCTGCAACTGCGCCATCTCGAACATCGGGAAGTAGCCCGTGAGGTAGGCCATGTACGCGCCCGAAGCCTGCGCGGGCGAAAGGTTGCCGGGGTACCGCACCACGTGCGACGCCGGCAGGAGGATGTGCTCGCCATAGGTGGGATAGCGGCCCTGGCCGGCGCCCGGCAGCACCGCGACCTTGTCGCCTGCCTTCAGCCCTTCGACGCCCTCGCCCACCGCCTCGACGACGCCCGCGGCCTCGTTGCCCAGCCCGGCTGGCAGCGTCGCGTCCTCGATGTAGAGGTTCTCGCGCCACAGCGCATCGGCCCGGTTCAGGCCGATGGCCTCGACCGCGACGCGCACCTCGCCGGCGCCGGGCGCTGGCGTCTCGACCTCCTCGATCTTCAGCACCTCGGCACCGCCGAACGCGTGGAAGCGAACCATCTTGCCCATGAAAAATCTCCTTCTTGAATGATCGATGGCTTAAATTTAGAAGCCTGAGGACCATCAAGGAAATCGATTCGCGGGATATTCGCTATGCGCGCAATCGATAACGCCAGGACGCTGATGAAACCCATCGAACTCAACCGCATCGACCTGAACCTGCTCACGGTGCTCGCCGCGCTCATGCGCGAGCGCCACGTCAGCCGCGCCGCGGAGCGGTTGAACCTGGGCCAGCCCGCGGTGAGCCATGCGCTCGCGCGGCTGCGCGAGCTCACCGGCGATCCGCTGCTGGTGCGCCAGGGCCGCGTGATGGAGCCGACCGAGCGCGCGCTGGCGCTGATGCAGGGCCTGGGCCCCGCGCTCGCGCAGATCGAGGCCACGTTCCGCGCGCAGGCCGACTTCGAGCCCGAGCGCGCCGCGCCGGTGTTTCGCATCGGCCTGACCGACGACCTGCAGATCGCGATGCTGCCCCGGCTGCTGCGCGCGCTCAGCGCCGAAGTGCCCGGCGCCAAGCTGGTGACGCTCACGGTCTGCTACCGCAACGCCATGCGCTACCTGGAGCAAGGGCGCGTGAGTGCGGTGATGTCGTTCCTGAAGGACCTCCCCGCCGATGCGAAGGTGCGCAAGGTCCGCACGGCGCGTTTCGCCATGCTGCGTGCGGACGGCGTTCCCGGAAAACTCTCGCTCGACGACTACTGCCGGCGCCGCCACGTGCTCGTGACCTATGCGGGCGACCTGTGCGGCACGGTCGATGAAACGCTGGGCGAGTTCGGGCGGCAGCGCGATGTGGCGTTCTCGGTGCCGCAGTTCGGCAGCCTCCCCGCCGTGCTGGCCGGCACCGATCTGGTGGCCACGGTGCCCGAGCACGTGGCGCTGGCGCTGTCGGCGCAAGGCGGCCTTCGCTACGAGGCCTTGCCGTTCGAGAGCCCGGACTACCAGATCAGGATGGCCTGGCGCGCGGTGACCGACAAGGACTCGGCGGAGGCGTGGCTGCGCAAGGCCATGCTGCGCGCCTTCAACGATTAGGATGGCAACCCTCTTCCACGGGGACACCGCATGTCAAATATCGAAACCAACTTCGAGCTGACCGCCAACGACGGCTATGCGGTGGAAGCCCACCGCTGGCAAGGCGCCGCACCGCGGGCCATCGTCCAGTTGGCGCATGGCATGGGCGAGCATTCGCTGCGCTACCGGCCGCTCGCCGATGCGCTCACGCAGGCCGGCTACGTGGTCTACGCGAACGAGCACCGCGGCCATGGCCAGGGCGCCTCGACACGCGGCGAGCTCGGCGAATTCGGTCCGCGCGCCTTTGCCGGCCTCGTGGACGACATGGCACTGCTGAGCCGCCACGCGCGCGCCGCGCACCCCGGCCTGCCGCTCATCCTCATCGGCCACAGCATGGGCTCGTTCGCCACGCAGTACTACCTGGCGCGGCACAGCGAGTTGCTGTCCGGCGCGGTGCTCTCGGGCACCGCGGCGCTCGACCTGCTGGGCGCCGCGTTGCAAAGCGGCTTTCGCCTCGAAGACATGAACGCCGCGCTGCCCGATGTGCGCACCCCGTTCGACTGGCTCAGCCGCGACCCGGCGCAGGTCGATGCGTACATCGCCGATCCGCTGTGCGGGTTCACGGTCTCGGCCGAGGGCCTGGGCTCCATGTTCGCGGACCTCGCGGAACTCACGCCCGCGGCGATGCAATCGCGCATCCGGCCCGAACTGCCGCTCTACCTCTTCATCGGCGACCAGGACCCGGTCAGCAACAAGGCCGAGTGGTTCTATCCCCTGGTGCAGCGCTACCGCGAAGCGGGCCTGCGCGATGTGTCGTGCCACGTGTTCGGCGGTGCGCGCCACGAGACGCTGAACGAGACCAACCGCGATGAGGTCGTGGCGGTGTTGCTGGCGTGGATTGCGCGCGTTGTTTCATCCACTCGTTGAGCCAAGAAAATGCGCAACCTGAAAACGATCATCGCCCTCGCGCTCCTGGCCCTGTGCGGCAGCGCGTCGGCAGCGGACCTCAAGGTGCTGACGGCCGGCGCGTTCAAGCCGGTGGTCGCGGCATTGGCGCCGGCCTTCGCGCAGCGCACGGGCCATCGGCTGGTCATCGACAACGACACGGCCGGCGCGCTGCAACGCCGCATCGGCGACGGCGAGGCTTTCGACGTGGTGGTGCTGACGCCGGCCGCGCTCGACCAGCTGGCCAAGGCCGGCAAGGTGGATGCCGGCACATCGGCGCGGCTCGCGCGCGTCGGCATCGGCGTCGCGGTCAGGCAGGGTGCGCCGGCGCCCGACATCGGCAGCGTGGCCGCATTCCGTCAGACGTTGCTGGCCGCACGCGCCGTGGCCTACATCGATCCGGCAGCGGGCGGCTCCAGCGGCGTGTACCTGTCGCAGTTGTTCACCACGATGG
This sequence comes from Variovorax sp. AC194, assembly GCF_979257995.1. Classification (NCBI taxonomy): domain Bacteria; kingdom Pseudomonadati; phylum Pseudomonadota; class Betaproteobacteria; order Burkholderiales; family Comamonadaceae; genus Variovorax; species Variovorax sp. AC194. Next base: position 4,168,796 of record NZ_OZ409823.1, read on the forward strand.
GCATCGCGCCACAGATCGAGGCCAAGGCGGTGCTGGTGCCCGGCGGGCTGGTGGCGCAGCGCGTGGTCGACGGCAACGCGGACATCGCCATCCACCAGATCAGCGAGATCCTCGCCGTGCCGGGCGCCGCGCTGGTGGGCCCGATCCCGGCCGAGATCCAGAACTACACCGTGTATGCCGGGGCCGTGGCAGTCGCCGCGCGCGATCCGGCGGCCGCGAAAGCTTTTCTCGCGCTGCTCGGCAGTGCCGAGGCTCGCGAGGTTCTCACGAAGAAGGGCATGGAAGGGCCCTGACGCCGAGGCCGCCGAAGCGAGCCTTCGTGCGCCTCACCGCGACCGCCCATCGAAGTGCGTGACCGGCACGGCCGCGAGGTCGATGCCCTCGATGCAGCGCACGTTGATGGCCGCCATCGGCTCGCCCTTCGGACCGGTCGCCTCGCTGTAGGGCTGGATGCCGCAGTTCGGGCAGAAGCGGTGCCTGATCGCGTGCTTGTTGAAGAGGTAGGTGTTCGCGTTCTCCTCGGGCGTGAGCAGGCGCATCGCGTCGCGCGGCACGAACCACAGGAGCGAGCCCCTGCGCTGGCACATGGAGCAGTTGCAGGCCATGGCCGAGGCGATCTCGCCCTCGGCTTCGAACTTCACGCGGCCGCAGTGGCAGCTTCCTTCGTACTTCATGGTGTGTGTCTCCGGCATGTGGGGCGACAAGAATGGCAGCCGGCCGCGCCCATGGCAAGTGCCGCCTGTGCGGCTCAGCGCACCGTCACGCGGAAATCGGGCGATCGCGCCACCACCGCCGCGATCTCCGCCATCAACGCCCTCGCCCCCGGCGACGGGAAGGCGCCCTGCCGCTGCGTCAATCCGATCTCGCGCCGCGTCTCGTCCAGCGGAAAGTCCAGCACCACGAGGCTGCCGTCGCGGATCTCGTAGCGCAGCTGGTGCGGCGAGATCGCGGTCAGCATGTCGCTCTCCAGCAGCAGGCCGCGCAGCACGGCGAGGTCGCCGGTTTCCACCGCGGGAATCGGCGGCGCCTCGCGCGCGGACGAGAAGAACCGCTCGAGCAGTTCGCGCGACGGCGTGTTGTGCCGCGAGAGCGCCCAGCTCGCCTGGCGCAGCGCATCGAAGTCGATGCGCTTCGCATGCACCAGCGGATGGCCCGCGCGCGCGATCACCGCGATGCGGTCCTCGAACAGCGCCTCCTGCTGCAACTCCTTGGCTTCGGCGGGGCCGCGCAGCGCGCCGAGGATGAAGTCGATGTCGCCGCTGCGAAGCGACGCGGCCAGCGCGTCGTACGGGCTCTCGACGGTGGCGACGTGCAGCCCCGGATGCCGCGCGAGCAGCGCGGCGATCGCGAGCGGCAGCACCTGCGTGCGCCCGAGCGGGAGCGCGCCGACGGTCACGCTCCCCTGCAGCGTGCCTTCGCTGGCGGCGATGTCCGGCCCGATATGGCGCAGCTCCGCGAGCACGCGCTTGAAGTGAAAGGCCACGATCTCGCCGGCCGGTGTCGGCGCGAGGCCGCGCGCCTTGCGTTCGAGCAGCGCGGCGCCGAGCCCTGCCTCCAGGTCCTTCAGCGCGCTGCTGATGGCCGGCTGCGTGATGCCGAATTCGCGCGCGACGGCGGGCATGTTGCGCTTCTCCACCAGGCTCGCGATGACCGCGAGCCTCCGGCCGTTGAGGATCGACGCGAAGAGCGAGGGCACGTCGGCGGTCGCGCCGATGCCGCCGCGCGCGACGAGCTGCAGCCGCGCGTCCTCGAACTCGCGCTCGATGCGAAGCGCGCGCACCAACACCAGCTCGCCGTAAGAGTTGAGCGCCATGCCGCGCGCGCGGCGATCGAACAGCGGCCGGCCCAGCACGCCTTCGAGCGCCGAGATGGAGCGCGTGACGCCCGAGGCGACGCGGTACAGGCGCTCGTCCGCGGCCCGGGCGATGCTGCCGGCGGCGGCCACGGCCGAGAACGCGCGCAGGTGCCGCAGGTTGATGGCGAGCGCGCTGCCGATCACTTTGTCTTGCTGGTTCGCCGGGTTCATTTCAGTCCTCGGGGTAAACCCTATCGATAAGAAAGTCTGATGGTAGGGCAACCCGAACTCACCCCACGCGAAGACGCGCGCGACCACACTCGAAGGCATCCGAGCCAACAACTGATTGGGTGAGAAAAAAATGATCATCGACTGCCACGGCCACTACACCACCGCGCCCAAGGCGCTGGAGAACTGGCGCAACCAGCAGATCGCGGGCCTCAAAGACCCCGCGCTGAAACCCCGCGTCGCAGACCTGAAGATCAGCGACGATGAGCTGCGCGAATCGATCGAGGGCAACCAGCTGCGCCTCATGAAGGAGCGCGGCAGCGACTTGACAATCTTCAGCCCGCGCGCGAGCTTCATGGCGCATCACATCGGCGATTTCGAAACCTCGTCGACCTGGGCCGCGATCTGCAACGAGCTGTGCTTCCGCGTGAGCGAGCTCTTTCCCGATCACTTCATCGGCGCGGCGATGCTGCCGCAATCGCCCGGCGTGGACCCGCGCAGCTGCATCCCCGAGCTGGAGCGCTGCGTGCGCGAGTACGGCTTCGTGGGGATCAACCTCAACCCCGATCCCTCGGGCGGGCACTGGACTTCGCCGCCGCTGTCGGACCGCCACTGGTACCCGCTCTACGAGAAGATGGTCGAGCACGACATCCCGGCGATGGTGCATGTCAGCACGAGCTGCAACGCGTGCTTCCACACCACCGGCGCGCACTACCTGAACGCGGACACCACCGCGTTCATGCAGTGCCTCACGTCCGACCTCTTCACCGACTTTCCGACGCTGCGCTTCGTGATCCCGCACGGCGGCGGCGCGGTGCCCTACCACTGGGGGCGTTTTCGCGGGCTCGCGCAGGAGATGAAGAAGCCGCTGCTCAAGGACCACCTGCTCAACAACATCTTCTTCGACACCTGCGTCTACCACCAGCCGGGCATCGACCTGCTCACGCGCGTGATTCCGGTGGACAACATCCTCTTCGCGAGCGAGATGATCGGCGCGGTGCGCGGCATCGATCCGGAGACCGGCTTCTTCTACGACGACACGCGCCGCTACATCGACGCGACGCCGATGCTCGATGCCGCAACGCGCCACAAGGTGTTCGAAGGCAACGCACGCCGCGTCTATCCGCGCCTCGATCGCGCACTCATCGCCAAAGGCCTCTGACCATGTCCAGCACCCTCCAGCAACTCGGCGTCGTCCATCGCAACATCGTGCGCGCCGATCCGGCCGCCGTCGAAAAGCTGTCGCGCTTCGGCGTCTCGACCGTGCATGAGGCCCTGGGCCGGCTCGGGCTGATGCAGCCGCGCATCCGCCCCATCCACCCCGATGCGCGCTTCTGCGGCACGGCCGTCACGGTGCTGCTGCAGCCGGGCGACAACTGGATGCTGCATGTCGCAGCCGAACAGATCCAGCCGGGCGACGTCGTGGTGGCCGCCTGCACCAGCGACAGCACCGACGGCTTCTTCGGCGACCTGTTGGCCACCTCGTTCAAGGCGCGCGGCTGCAAGGGCCTGGTGATCGACGGCGGCGTGCGGGACGTGCGCGACCTCAACGCGATGAACTTCCCCGTGTTCAGCCGCGCGATCCATTCCAAGGGCACCATCAAGGCGACGCTCGGCTCGGTCAACGTGCCGGTGGTGTGCGCGGGCGCGCTGGTGAACCCGGGCGACGTGGTGGTTGCCGACATCGACGGCGTGGTGGTCGTGCCGGCCGCACGCGCGCAGCAGGTGGCCGATGCGGCCGAGGCGCGCGAAGCCAACGAGACCGCCAAGCGCGAGCGTTTCGCCGCGGGCGAGCTGGGCCTGGACATGTACGCGATGCGCGAGCCGCTGGCCAAGGCGGGCCTGCGCTACATCGACTGAGGAAGAACGGCCATGGCTCGCATCATCGGCGCCGTCGCATGCTCGCACACGCCCACCATCGGCTTCGCCTTCGACAAGAAGAAGCAGCAGGACCCGGTGTGGGCGCCGATCTTCGAGGCCTTCGCGCCCGTGCAGCGCTGGCTCGCCGAGCGCAAACCCGACGTGCTCTTCTTCATCTACAACGACCACGTCAGTTCGTTCTTCTTCGACCACTATTCGGCCTTCTCGCTCGGCGTGGGGGATCGGCATGCGGTGGCCGACGAAGGCGGCGGCGCGCGCGACCTGCCCGCGCTCGCGGGCCATCCGGCGCTTGCCCAGCACATCGGGCGCTCGCTGGTGGCGGACGAGTTCGATATGTCCTTCTTCCAGGACCGCGCGCTCGACCACGGCGTGTTCTCGCCGATGTCGCTGCTGTGCCCGCACGAGCCCGAATGGCCCGTGCCGGTGATCCCGCTGCAGGTCGGCGTGCTGCAGTCGCCGGTGCCCTCGGCGCGGCGCTGCTACCGGCTCGGGCAGGCGCTGCGCCGCGCGATCGAGAGCTATCCCGAGGACCTGAAGGTGGCCATCGTCGCCACCGGCGGGCTCTCGCATCAGGTGCATGGCGAGCGCGCGGGCTTCAACAACACCGCATGGGACGCGCAATTTCTCGACCTCATCGAGAACGACCCGGTGCGCCTCACCGAAATGACGCAGGCCGAGCTCGCCACGCTGGGCGGCATGGAAGGCGCCGAGGTCATCATGTGGCTCGTGATGCGCGGCGCGCTCTCCGCCAACATCCGCAAGACGCACCAGAGCTACTACCTGCCGTCGATGACGGGCATCGCGACCGCTGTCTACGAGAACCTCGCGAGCCAGCCGGTCGCCGGCGAGATGGAACGCCATCGCCGCCACATGCACGAGCAACTGGCCGGCATCGAATCGCTCGAAGGCACGCATCCGTTCACGCTCGCGACCAGCGTGCGCGCGTACCGCCTCAACAAGTTCCTGCACGGCATGACGCGGCCCGAGCATCGCGCCGGCTTCCTCGCCGATGAAGAAGCGGCCTTCGACGCCGCGGCGCTGACGCCAGAGGAGCGCACGCTGGTGCGCGCGCGCGACTGGCGCGGGCTCATCCACTACGGCGTGATCTTCTTCATGCTGGAGAAGCTGGGCGCGGTGGTCGGCGTGTCGAACCTGCACATCTATGCCGCCATGCGCGGCCAGACGCTGGACGCTTTCCAGCAGACACGCAACGCGCCCGGCGCGCTGTATTCGGTGGCCGGCAAGGATGCCGCGCCGCAGACCTGGGACGCGCAGCCGTCCCACCCTCCCGTGAAACCATGAAGACCTCTTCCCTCCGCCGTCCGTTCCTCGCTCTCTCCCTCACCCTCGCCGGAGCGCTTGCGCTCGGCGCGTCGTTCCACGCGAGCGCGGCCGACGCCTATCCCTCCAAGCCCTTGAAGATCCTCGTCGGCTACAGCGCCGGCGGCGCGGTCGATGCCATCGCGCGGTCGGTCGGCCAGCGCATGGCGGCCGTGCTCGGCCAGCCCGTGGTCGTGGAGAACAAGCCCGGCGCCGGCACCAACATCGCGATCAAGTCGCTGACCACGAGCGCGCCCGACGGCTACACGCTGCTGCTCGCGGCCAATGCGCTGGCGGTGAATCCGTCGATGTACCAGCCCGCGCCCTACGACCTGGACCGCGACTTCACGCCCATCTCGATGGTCGGCCGCGTGCCCGTGGTGTTCGCGGTGCGCGAAGGCTCGCCGATCAAGACGCTGCCCGAGTTCGTGGCCGCCGCCAAGGCCAAGCCCGGCGGCGTGACCGTCGCGACGCCGGGCAATGGCGCGACGCCGCACCTGGCGATGGAGCTCTTCCAGCACACCGCCGGCCTCAAGCTGAGCCACGTGCCCTACAAGGGCGGCGCGCAGGCGATCACCGACGTGCTCGGCGGCCATGTCGACGTGGTGGCGGTCAACGCGCTCGAAGTGCTGCCGCTCGTGAAGGGCGGCAAGCTGAAGGTGCTCGCGGTGATGAGCACCGAGCGCTCGGCCGTGCTGCCGGGCGTGCCGACGGTGGCGGAGTCGGGCTATCCCGGATTCGAGGCCAGCGTCTGGTATGGCTTCGTGGCGCCGGCGGGGCTGCCCGCGCCGGTGCTGGCCAAGCTGCACGACGCGGTGCAGAAGGCGATCGATTCGAAGGAAGTGCGCGAGCAACTCGCGGCAGCCGGCGGCGTGCCGCTGCCGGGGCCGACGGCGCAGTTCGAGAAGCTGCTCAAGAGCGACGCGGCGCGCTACGGCAAGCTGATTCGCGACGCCAACATCAAGCCGGATTGATCCCATGACGACGCCCCTTCGCGGAATCTGCTCGATGGCGACGCGCGGGTTGCTGGACGAGCTCGCGGCCGCGTATGCGCAGCGCACCGGTGTGCCGGTTTCGTTCCTCGCAGTGGGCGGTGTCGATGCCGCGCGGCGCGTGTCCGACGGCGAGCATTTCGACGTGGTGGCGCTGGCCTCGGATGCGATCGACAAGCTCATTGCCGCAGGCAGGCTCGATGCGGCGGGCAAGGTGGACATCGTTCTTTCGGAGGTCGGCGTCGCAGTGCATGCGAATGCCCAGCCGGTCGACATCGCGACGGAAGATGCGGTGCGCCACGCCGTGCAAGCGGCAACCCGCATCGCTTATTCGACCGGCCCGAGCGGCGTTGCGCTGATCGCGCTGTTCGAGCGCTGGGGCATCGCCGATGAAATCCGCGGGCGACTGGTGCAGGCGCCACCGGGCGTGCCCGTCGGCTCGCTGGTCGCGCGCGGCGAAGCTGCGCTGGGGTTCCAGCAGATGAGCGAACTGATCGGCCTCCAAGGCATCCGTCTGCTCGGTCCGCTGCCACAAGAAATCCAGATCGTCACGACCTTCTCGGCCGCACCAATCATCGGATCCACGCAGCCGGCCGCCGTGCGCTCCCTGCTCGACTTCATGGCTTCTTCAGACAGCGCCGAAACCAAGCGCCGCCACGGCATGGCGCCCGCCCGTCAGAGGTAGCGCACCTCGGCCGGCACCTCGAACCAGTTGTTGTTGCGCCCGTCCATGTGGCGCACCGGGGCCGTCGAGAGTTCTTCGAGCGTCGCGTCGTCGAGGCACGTCACGTTCACGCTGACGTAGGCGCCGCCGATCTGCGGCACGTCGCCGCGTCCGAACGACTTGATGCCGCAGGTCTTGCAGAACAGGTGCTCGGCGCTGCGCGAGGCGAATTGGTAGCTCGTGAGGTCCTGCTCGCCCGAGAGCAGCGTGAAGTCTTCGGGCTTGACGATGGCGCCCCAGCCGCGGGACTTCATGCAGATCGAACAATTGCATTTGCCGGTGCCCGCGGCGAGGTCGATCAGGGCCTGGAAGCGAACCTTGCCGCAGTGGCAGCTGCCGTTGTATGTCTTCTTCATGGGTGATTCCTTGAGTGGCTGAGGGAAACCCGAGGCTACGATCCATTGCGGACAGATTCTGTCCTCGATCCGGAGCATCATGCGGCCCATGCTGTCCGCCTCCGCACGCCTCATCCGGCTCCTTTCCCTGTTCCAGGCCCAACGCGCGTGGACCGGCGCAGGGCTCGCCGAACGCCTCGAAATCACCGAGCGCACGCTGCGCCGCGACGTCGATCGCCTGCGCACGCTCGGCTACACGGTCGACTCGACCTCGGGCGTGGCCGGCGGCTACCGGCTCGGCGCGGGCACCGCCCTGCCCCCGCTGCTGCTCGAAGACGAAGAGGCCATCGCGGTGGCGCTGGGCCTGGGCAACCCGAGCGACGGCAAGGGCGACATCGAGAACGCCTCGATGCGCGCGCTCGCCAAGCTCGAACAACTGATGCCGCCGCGGCTGCGCAAGCGCCTCGACCGCGTGCGCGCCTCGGTGGTGCCGCTCGCGCGCGGCAAGTCGGAAGTGCGGCTGAAGGCGGTCACGCTGTTCGCCGAGGCCTGCACCGACCGGGCCGCGTTGCGCTTCGACTACCGCGACCACCACGCGAAGGCGACCGCGCGCACGGTGGAGCCGCACCGCGTGGTGCAGACGGGCCAGCGCTGGTACCTGCTGGCCTGGGACACGGCGCGCGAGGACTGGCGCACCTTTCGCCTCGACCGCATCGTGGCGCCGGTGCCGACGGGCACGCGCTTCACGCCGCGCCGGCTGCCGCATGGCGATGTCGCGGCGTACATGGAACAGGCGCTGCGGATTTCGCCCTACCTGCACCACGCGCGCATCGTGGTGCATGCACCGGTCAAGGCGCTCGAAGCGCATCTGGGTTGGGTGGGCGGCGTGCCGGAGGCGATCGACGAAGGCACGACGCGGATCGCGACGGCCGCCAACTCGCTCGATGCACTGGCCGTGTGGCTCGGTTGCCTCGGGCATGACTTCGAGGTCGAGTCGCCCGCGGAATTGGTGGACCACATCGCGCGCGTGGCCGCGCGGCTCGGCAAGGCCGCGCGCAGGCGGCCCGCGGCGAAAGTCAGCGCAACGCGAACGCCAGCGTGACCGCGCCGAGCGCGAGCAGCCCGAGGCCGGCGATGAAGACCATCTCGCCCCAGGCCTCCAGCCGCGCACCCGAGCGGCGCGAGCGCATCGAGATGAACGACAGCAGCGCGCTGGCCAGGAAGACCAGCGCGTCGACGGCAAGGAGCCGGTCGATCAGCAGCCGCATGTCGTCGCGCGGCCCTAGGTGGCCGATCGACATGACGGTCATGCACACGCCGATCATCGTGGCCGACGTGGGCAGGATGTGCGCTGAGAGGCCGCTGGCCGCCGCGCGCTCCTGAACCACGACGAGGGGCAGTTGGCCGGGCAGCTTCATCCGCTTGCGCCCTGCGGTCAGCCGATGCGGACGGGCACGAAGATCTTGTCTTCGCCGCGCTGGATCAGGAGCGCCACCGACTTGTTGGTCGCCTTCGCCACCACCTCGCGCACCTGCTCCAGGCTCTGGGCCGGGGTGCCGTTGATGGCCAGCAGCACGTCGCCGGGCTGCACGCCGGCCTGCGCCGAGGGGCCCGCCGCATCTTCGATCAGGAGGCCGGTGTCGATGCCGGCCTCGCGCTTCTCCTGCGGTTGCAGGGGGCGCAGCGCCAGCCCCAGCTTGCCCTGGCCCGCACCGGTGTCGGCCTTGGCGACCTGCGCCGGCTTGTCGCTGGCATCGCCGAGCTTGGCCTGCAGTTCCTGGCGTTCGCCCTGGCGCCACACTTCGAGCGTGACCTTCTTGCCCGGCGCCTGCTGGCCGATCACCGCGGGCAGGTCGCCCGAGGAGACGATGGCCTGGCCGTCGACCTTGCGGATCACGTCGCCGGCCTTCAGGCCCGCCTTGTCGCCGGGGCCGCCCTTCTCGATGTTGGAGACCAGCGCGCCTTCGGGCTTGTCGAGCTTGAACGAATCGGCGAAGGCCTGGTTCACCTCCTGCACTGCCACGCCCAGGCGCGCATGCGAGGCCTTGCCGGTCGCGACGATCTGGTCCTTCACCTGCACTGCCACGTCGATCGGGATCGCGAACGACACGCCCTGGTAACCGCCGCTGCGGCTGTAGATCTGCGAGTTGATGCCCACCACCTCGCCACGCGTGTTGAGCAGCGGGCCGCCGGAGTTGCCGGGGTTCACCGCCACGTCGGTCTGGATGAAGGGGACGTAGCTGTCGTCGGGCAGCGACCGGCCCTTGGCGCTCACGACGCCGGCCGTCACGGTGTTCTCGAAGCCGAAGGGCGAGCCGATGGCCAGCACCCATTCGCCGACCTTCAGGTCCTTGGTGTTGCCAAGGGCGAGCACGGGCAGGTTCTTCGCATCGATCTTCAGCACGGCGATGTCGGTCTTGGCATCGGCGCCGAGCACCTTGGCGCGGTATTCGCGGCGGTCGGTGAGCTTGACGGAGACTTCCTTGGCGTCCTTCACGACGTGGGCGTTGGTGATGATGATGCCGCTGGGGTCCACGATGAAGCCCGAGCCCTGCGCGCGCACGGGCACGTCGCGCTGTTGCTGCTTCTGACCGCGCGGGCCCATCTGGCCCTGGAAGCGGCGGAAGAACTGGAACATCGGATCGTCGGGATCAATGCCCTGGATCTCGGCTGCGGCTTCGTCGTCCGACGCCTTCATGGTGCCGGTCACGCTGATGTTGACCACGGCGGGGCCGTCGCGCGAGGTGATGGTGGAGAAGTCGGGCAGCGTCACCATCGCGGGGGCTGCGGCGATGGGGGTGGCGTTGGTCGGAGCGCTCACGGCGCTGGTGTAGGCGCCGGCACCGACGGCGCCGATCACACCGGCGCTTGCCAGGGCGATCGCCAGGGCGCGGGGGGAAGTCAGGCGGGTGTTCATGGAGCGGTTCCTTTCAATTGCGTATGACGCAAAACACGATGAAAGGAATGTCGTTGCGCTGACTTAAGCGCGGCTTAAACCGCGCAAGCCGCACGGACGGCTCAGGCCGCCGCAGGAAAACGGACCACCGCCCGCAGGCCGCCCAATGTCGGGGATTGGGCGAGCGCGATGGTGGCACCGTGCAGGTCCGCGATCGACTTGACGATCGCCAGCCCCAGGCCGCTGCCCGGCGCCTGTGGTTCGCCCGAGCGGTAGAAGCGGTCGAGCACGCGCTCGCGCTCCAGCTCGGGCAGGCCCGGGCCGCTGTCGTCCACGCTGAGCTCGACCGCATCGCCGAGCTTGGCGATGCCGATGTCCACGCGCCCTTCCTCGGGCGTGTACTTGACGGCGTTGTCCAGCAGGTTGCGCAGCAGCATGCGCAGCGCCTCGGGCTGGCCCTCGACCACCGCCGCATCGGCATGCGCAACGCCGATGTCGATGCGCCGCGCCTGCGCGGCCGCGACAGCATCCGAGATCGCAAGACGCGCCACCTCGCCCAGGTCGACCGGCTCCGGCTTCGCGCCCGCCGCCATGCTGGCCTCGTGCCGGGCCAGCGCGAGCATCTGCTCGACCAGCCGCGTCGAGCGGTCGATGCCGGCGACCAGCCGGCTCACGGCGAGCTCGCGCGCCGCATCGTCGGGCGCGCGCTGCAGGCCCTGCACCTGCAGCTTCAATGCCGCGAGCGGCGAGCGCAGCTCGTGCGCGGCGTCGGCGACGAAGTGCTTCTGCGCGTCGAAGGCATGGCGCACGCGGCCGAAGAGGAGGTTGAGCTCCTGCACCAGCGGGCGCACCTCTTCGGGCAGGCCCTCTTCGCTCACCGGCGACAGATCGTCGGCCTGCCGCGAGGCCACCTGCTTTCTCACGCGCGCCACCGGCGCGAGCGAGCGGCTCACGACCCACCACACGACCAGCATCAGGAGCGGCGCCATCAACGCCACCGGCGCGATGGTGCGCAGCGCCAGCGTGCCGGCCATGCTGCGCCGCGCCGCCATGTCCTGCGCCACCTGGATCACCAGGCCGCGCGTCTGCATCGAGAACACGCGGTAGGTGGTGCCGCGCGCGCGCACGTCGGCGAAGCCCAGCACCGCGAGCTGCGGCAGTGCCGCCTGGTCGGCCGATTCGAAGACGCGCACGCCATCGGCGGTCCACACCTGCACCACGAAATCGAAGTTCTGCTCGCCGCCGCCGATGCCGCCCACGGCCGCGCTCGGCGGCAGGCCCGAGCGCAGCGACATCGCCATCTGCTGCATGTGGTAGTCGAAGATGTCGTCGGCCTCGTGCAGCACCGTGCGGTAGGCCACCAGCGCCTGCGCACCCGCGGCCAGCACGATGGCCGCGAGCAGGAACCACAGGAGGCGCGCGCGCAGCGATCCGGTGAGCGAGCCCATGATCCTGCTCATGCGCACTCCCTTCGTGGGACGACACGGAACCGGCTTTGCCGGGCCGTAGGCGTCGCCCCCGGTAGGGGGTGGGCGAAGCGACACGAAGTGCGCGAAGCCTGGGGGCGAGTCATATTTTCGGCACCATGTAGCCGACGCCTCGCACGTTGCGGATGAATTCGGCGCCGAGCTTCTTGCGCAGCCCGTGCACGTAGACCTCGACCGCGTTGCTGCTGATCTCGTCCTTCCAGCTGTAGAGCTTTTCCTCGAGCTGGGCGCGCGAGAGCACCATGCCCGGGCGCGCCAGCAGCGGCTCGAGCACCGCCCATTCGCGCGCCGACAGCACCACCGGCTGGCCCGCCACCGTGACCTCGCGCGTGGCGGGGTTGATGCTCACGCCCATGTGCTCGTACACCGGCTCGGCGCGCCCCGCCGCGCGGCGCAGCAAGGCGCGGATGCGGGCCAGCAGCTCATCGAGGTCGTAGGGCTTGAGCACGTAGTCGTCGGCGCCGGCATCGAGCCCTTCGATGCGCTGCTGCACCGAATCGCGCGCGGTGGCGATCAGCACCGGCATGCGCTGCTTGCGGGCGCGCAGGCTGCGCAGCACCTCCAGGCCGTCGCGGCGCGGCACGCCCAAATCGAGCAGCACCAGGTCGTATTGCTGGGTGCGAAGGGCCGACTCGGCGGCCTCGCCGTCTTTCACCCAGTCCACCGCGTATTGCTCGGCGCGCAGCAGGTCGAGCACGGCCTCGCCGATCATCACGTCGTCTTCGAGAAGCAGGAGTCGCATGGTTGTGTCCCGTTGTCCGGTCTGTGGGATTCGAGGCGGCGGTCGTGGTGAAGTTCAGTTCAGAGCAGCGAGCGGACTTCGCGCGCGGCCTCGAACAGCAGCGGCAGCATCTCGCGCTGCAAGGCTTCTTCCTGGTAGCGCGTGCCCGACAGCACCACGTTGAGCGCGGCCACCGTGTGGCCCTGCATGTCGCGCAGCGGCACCGCGAGCGCCTGCACGCCGAGCTCGTGTTCCTCACTGGCAAAACAATAGTCGTCCTTGCGCGTGCGGGCGATCAGCTGGCGCAGGCCCCGCGCCTGCGTGACGGTGTGCGGCGTCAGCCGCGCGAAGTGCCGGCCCTTGAGCCACTGCGTGAGCTGGGTGGAGGCCATGGCCGCGAGCAGCACGCGCCCCGTGGAGGTCGCATGCGCCGGCAACCGCGCGCCCAGGTGCAGGCCGTAGGCCAGCACGCGCGTGGGCGTGCCGTAGCTGCCGCTGCGCGCGACGATGACGACCTCTTCGCCATCGAGCACCACGGCGGAGAACGATTCGCCGGTCTGCGCCGCGAGGCGGTTGAGCGTGGGCTGCAGCGCGCGCGGCAGGCGCGACGAGGCGAGGTAGCTCCCCGAGAAGCGCAGCACCTTGGGCGCCATCCAGAAATAGCTGCCGTCGGTCTCCAGGTACCCGAGGTGGGTGAGCGTGAGCAGGTGGCGCCGGGCGGCGGCGCGCGTGAGGCCGGCGCGCTCGGCGGCCAGCGTGGCATTGAGGCGCTGGCGCTCGGTGTCGAAGCTTTCGAGCACCGCCATTCCCTTGGCGATGCCCTCGATGAAATCGGCCTTGGCGATGGTCATTCGGGGTATGGATGGAAGTGTTGCGCGATCATCGCGCACGCGTTCGCATGATCGCACAGAGCCTCGGAATGCCGTGAACCAAGCGGCCGGCCGCGCCCTACGCTCGGCGAAACACCTCTCGGAGACACGAACATGCGCACCCAGGTCGCGATCATCGGCGCGGGCCCCGCCGGCCTTCTGCTCGGTCAACTGCTTTTCAAGGCGGGCATCGACAACGTCATCGTCGAGCGCCAGAGCGGCGACTACGTGCTCGGCCGCATTCGCGCCGGCGTGCTCGAGCAGGTGACGATGGACCTGCTGGCACGCGCCGGCGTCGATGCGCGCGCCCGCACTGAAGGCCTGCCGCACGAAGGCATCGAGTTGCTCTTCAAGGGCGCGCGGCATCGCATCGACATGCACGGCCTCACCGGCGGCAAGCAGGTCACGGTGTACGGCCAAACCGAAGTGACGCGCGACCTCATGCAAGCGCGCACCGCCGAAGGCCTCACGACGATCTACAGCGCCGCGAACGTGAGCCTGCACGACTTCGATTCGGCCCACCCGCGCGTGCGCTACGAGAAGGACGGCCAGACGCACGAGATCGAATGCGACTTCATCGCCGGCTGCGACGGCTACCACGGCGTGAGCCGCGCGAGCGTGCCGGCCGATGCGATCCAGACCTACGAGAAGGTCTACCCCTTCGGCTGGCTCGGCGTGCTGGCCGACGTGCCGCCGGTGTCGCACGAACTCATCTATGCGAACACCGAACGCGGCTTCGCGCTGTGCAGCATGCGCAGCGCCACGCGCTCGCGCTACTACGTGCAGGTGCCGACCGAGGAGCGTGTGGAGAACTGGAGCGACGAGGCTTTCTGGAACGAGCTGCGCGCGCGCCTGGACCCCGAGGCCGGCGAACGGCTGGTGACCGGCCCGTCGCTGGAGAAAAGCATCGCGCCGCTGCGCAGCTTCGTGGCCGAACCGATGCGCTTCGGCGCGCTCTTTCTCGCGGGCGATGCGGCGCACATCGTGCCGCCGACCGGCGCGAAGGGGCTGAACCTCGCGACGGCCGACGTAGGCTATCTCTCGCGTGCGTTCGAGATCTTCTACAGCGAGAAGTCGGCATCGGCGCTCGATCGTTATTCGGACCTGTGCCTGCGCCGCGTGTGGAAGGCCGAGCGCTTCTCGTGGTGGTTCACCTCGCTGATGCACCGCTTTCCCGAGACCGGCGCCTTCGGCCAGAAGATCCAGGAGGCCGAGCTCGACTACCTCGTGCATTCGCACGCAGCCTCCACCGCGCTGGCGGAGAACTATGTGGGGCTGCCGCTCGAAGACTTCTAGGCGCCCTGCCGCTCCAGCGTGGCCTTCATCGCCTCGCCGCCCTTCTCCATCATCGGCCCGACGTAGGCCGCGAATTCGTCGGGCAGCACGTCGGTGATCCACACGAAGCGGGAGCGCCCTTCGCCGTCGGCGAACACCTGCGCGGAGGCATGGTGGTGGCTCGCCTTGCCATCGGTGATGGTGTAGGCCAGGCGGCGGTTCGCCTCGTCGATGCCCATCAGCAGTTCGCGCGCGACGAGCCCGTTGGCGAAGCTCACGATGCGGGCGCCCTGCCCGTCCAGCGTGCAGCCGGTGAGGAAGCCGGGCGCGAGGCGCGTGTGCACGGCGCCGAAGTCGCGCAGCGCCTCCCAGACCTGCGCCGCATCGGCCTCGACGGTGAATTCCTTGTAGATGGTTGCCATGGTGTGTCTCCGTGCCTCAGGGGCAGACCGCCTCGACGTTGTTGCCGTCGGGATCGATCAGGAAGGCCGCGTAGTAGGTCGGGCTGTAGTCGGCGCGCGGACCGGCGCCGCCGTTGTCGGTGCCGCCGGCCTTCAGGCCCGCCTTGTGGAAGGCCGCGACGGCCTTGTGATCGGGTGCGCGGAACGCGAGGTGCGTGCCTGGTCCGTTGGCGTCCTTGGCCGCGTAGAGCCAGAGGGCCGGCGCGTCGGCCGGGCCGATGCCTGCATAGCTGTCGTCGTGGGGGCCCGGCACATGGCCGAGCGGTGCGAGTGCGGCTTCGTAGAAGCGCCGGCTCGCGGCGAGGTCTCTGACTTTCAGTCCGATGTGGTCGTACATGGCGATGGCTTTCTGCTTGATGAATGAACCAGGCGTTCATCATTGAGCAGGGCCGCCATGCGATCTTGGAGAATCTTGCGATCGCCCTTGGCGGCCTGGCGAAAGCCGCGCGGCGACACGCCGGCCGCACGGTGGAAGGTGCGAACGAAATTGCTCAGGTCGGCAAAGCCCACATCGAGGGCCACGTCGGTCACGGGCCGGTCGTCGTCCGCCAGCAGGCGGGCCGCGTGGCGCAGGCGCGAACGGACCAGGTACTGGTGCGGCGTCACGCCGAGCACCTGCGAGAACAGGCGCAGGAAATGGAAGGAGCTGAGGCCCGCTTCGGCGGCCGCGCCTTCGAGGCCGATGTCGTCGTGCGAGTTGGCGTCGATCCACATCGCGGCATCGACGGCGCGGCGCCTGTCGCGCGGCGCGGCGGACTGCGGCGACGGCTTGCCGCGGCCGCCCACCACTTCGACAAAGCGGCTCGCGAACCACATGCCCAGTTCGTCGAGGCCGACGTCGCTCTCGCCCTCGGCCGCGACCTGGGCGAGCTCGCCGAGCACCATCAGTTCGGGCAATGGCGGAAGTCCCGCGGTGCGCCAGGTCTGCCGGTCGCCGCCGACCAGGTCGACGAAGCCGGGCGAGAGGTGGAACGCCAGGCACTCGTCGCCGCAGAGGTGGTGGTCGTGGGTGCAGACATATTCGTCGCCGGGGCAGCCCACGAGCACCGAGCCGGCGACCAATTCATACGCATGGCCGCGCGTGCGATAGCCGAAGCTGCCCTTGCGCACGTAGGACACCGAATAGCCCTCGTGCATTTCGGTGAACGAGGGCGCACCCGGACCCGCGTCGCAGCGGTAGCTGGACACGCGGATCGGGTCGGTCTGCAGTTCGGTGGTGATGCGCATGGTGCTGTGCCCTTCGAACACCCTGTCGCGTGAAAGGCGCTCAGTCCACAGTGTGCATGGCCGCCCATACCCGCGACGGGCTCAGCGGCATGTGCAGGCGCGGCGCGGTCGCCGCGAGCCCGTTGCGCGCGAAGGCATCGGCCACCGCGTTCACGATGGCCGGCGTGGCGCCGATGGTGCCCAGCTCGCCCACGCCCTTCACGCCCAGCGGGTTGTTGGTGCAGGGCGTGGATTCGTCCATCTCCATGTGGAACATGGTGTCCACGATGTCGGCGCGCGGCGCGGCGTAGTCCATGAGGCTGCCGGTCACGGGCTGGCCGGTTTCGTGGTCGTACACCACCTGCTCGTACAGCGCCTGGCCGATGCCCTGCACGGCGCCGCCTTCGAGCTGGCCGCGCACGATCATCGGGTTGATCACGCGGCCCACGTCGTTGACCGAGCTGTAGGCCACCACGCTGATTTCGCCCGTGGGCGGATCGAGTTCGATCTCGCAGATGTGGCAGCCGTTGGGCCAGGTCGGGCCGGCCACGGTGCTGGTGGAGTCCACGAAGATCTCGCGATCGGGCTGCTTGCCCGCGAGCGTGAAGAGGTCGAGTTCGAGGTCGGTGCCGGCCACCGAGAAGCTGCCGCGGCTGTAGATGATGTCGTCGATGGCCGCCTCGAACTCCTGCGCCGCGAGCTCGCGCGCCTTGTCGATGGTGCGCTCCGCGCCGATGCGCACGGCCGAGCCGCCGGTGAAGAGCGAGCGGGAACCGGCGCTGCCGAAGCCGTCGCCGCGGTCGGTGTCGCCCAGCACGACGCGCACCTTCTCGATGGGCACGCCGAAGGCATCGACCGCCAGCTGCGCAAGCGACGTGGCAATGCCCTGCCCCATGGCGTTGACGGCCGAGAACACCTCGATCACGCCATCGGCCTGCACCGACACGGTGACGCGTTCTTCGAACACGTTGCCGCCGGTCCATTCGAGGAAGGTCGCGATGCCCAGGCCCCGGTGTTTGCCGTTCTTCGCGGACTCGGCGGCGCGGGCCTCGAAGCCCTGCCAGTCGGCCAGCGTGAGCGCCTGGTCCATCACCGACTCGAAATTGCCGGTGTCGTAGACCTGCGCCATCGGGTTCTTGTAGGGCATCTGGTCGGGCTGGATGAAGTTCATCCGGCGCAGGATGATGCGGTCGATGCCGGTCTGGCGCGCGGCCTCGTCCATCAGGCGTTCGATGGTGAAGATGGCCTCGGGCCGGCCCGCGCCGCGGTAGGCGCCCGTCGGCGCGGTGTTGGTGAGCACCGCCTTGAAATGGAAGTCGATGGTCTGGATGTCGTAGACGCTGGTCTGCACCCAGGGGCCGATGAGCAGCTGGATCGCGACGCCCGTGCCGGTGGCGTAGGCGCCCACGTTGGCCAGCGTCTTGATGCGCAGCGCGAGGATCTTGCCTTCGGCATCGAGCGCAAGTTCGGCCCGCGCCTCGATGTCGCGGCCGTGCGCGCTGGAGAGGAATTCCTCGCTGCGGTCGGCCACCCACTTCACGGGGCGCTGGACCTGCAGCGCGGCGAAGGCGACCGCGATGTCTTCGGGATAGGCGCCGGTCTTCATGCCGAAGCCGCCGCCCACGTCGCCCACCACCACGCGCACCTTTTCTTTCGCAAGGCCGATGGCGGCGCACACGGAATCGCGCACGCCCGAGGGCATCTGCGTGCTCATGCGGATCGTGAGGCGGTCTGTCTTGGCGTCGTGCGCGGCGAGCACCGAGCGCGGCTCGATGGTGAGCGCGACCACGCGCTGGTTGATGACGTCGAGGGCCACCACATGGGCGGCCTTGGCGAAGGCGGCGGTCGCGGCCTCGCTGCTGCCGTGGCGCATTTCGGCGGCGATGTTGCCGGAGGCCTCCTCGCACAGCTGCGGCGCGCCTTCAGCGGTGGCGCTGGCGAGGTCGACCACCATGGGCAGGTCTTCGTAGTCGACCATCACGGCCTCGGCGGCGTCGCGCGCCTGCTGCACCGTCTCCGCGATCACGGCGGCCACCGCCTCGCCCACGAAGCGCGTGCGTTCGCTCGCCATGGCGTAGCGCGGCGGGCTGGCGCTGTCGCCGCCGTCGGCACGCTTGAACCCGGCGGCGCCCGGCATCGGCTTGACGCCCGCGGCCGCCATTTCGGCGCCGGTGACGACGCGCAGCACGCCCGGCATGGCGGCGGCGGTGCTGGTGTCGATGGACACGATGCGTGCGTGCGGGTAGGGAGAGCGAAGGAAAACGAGATGCGCCTGCTCGGGGAGCGTCACGTCGTCCGTGTAGCGGCCTGCGCCTGCCAGCAGGCTTTCGTCCTCGAGGCGGCGCACCGCCTGGCCGCTGCCAAAGCGGGTGGGGTTGGGTTCAGTGGTCAACGTGGTCCTCTTGTGCTGATCCCCGGCGGGCAACGCTGGCCTGCTGGATCCGCTTATGGGGGGCAAATGGAAGCAGCACTATATGGGCTTCGGGGGTTCTTGTCCGCTTCGGAGAAAGGCTTGTGGCGCTTGGGCCGCAATCGTTTGCGAGACTGGCGGGCGGCGGCGCATTTTCCCCCATCCCGCAAGGGGTGCCGGCGAAGCCGTGTATACCTACGCCCATGCGACAACTGCCCTGGCTCGAACCCGGAGATACCCTGCCCGACCCGTCATCGGCATGGGGCGTGGCCGACCCCGTTCCCGGCCTTCTGGCGGCGGGGGGCGCACTGGATGTCGATACGCTGGTGCAGGCCTACAGCCACTGCGTCTTCCCGTGGTTCAGCGACGACCAGCCGATCCTGTGGTGGAGCCCCGATCCGCGCATGGTGCTGCAGGTGGCCGATTTCAGGCTGCACCGGTCGCTTCGCAAGACGCTGGTGCGATTCGCGGAAACGCCCGGCTGCGAAGTGCGCATCGACCATGATTTCGCGGCGGTCATCAAGGCCTGCTCGCTTTCGCCGCGCGTGGGCCAGTCGGGCACATGGATCGTGCCGGACATGGTGGAGGCCTACACGCAACTGCACGCAGCAGGCCATGCGCACAGCGTGGAAACCTGGATCGACGGCAAGCTCGCGGGCGGCCTCTACTGCGTGGCGCTGGGCCGCGCGGTGTTCGGCGAGTCGATGTTCACCCGCCGCCCGGACGCCTCGAAGATCGCCCTCGCCGCGCTGGTGAGCCTGTGCCGGCACGCCGGCGTGCAGATGATCGACTGCCAGCAGAACACCGCCCACCTCGCCAGCCTGGGCGCCCACGAAATGCCGCGCAAGCGCTTCGTCGCCCATGTGGCCAAGGCCCGGGAACAGGAGGGGCCACAGTGGCAATTCGAGCCCGTATACTGGGCTGAACTCCTTTCCGCGCGACCTCTTTCACCGACGTGACGCACCTCAAGGATCTTCCGCTTCACACGTTGCAGTTCTATGCGACGGCGCCCTATCCCTGCAGCTATCTGCCGGATCGTCAGGCCCGGTCGCAGGTGGCCACGCCCAGCCACCTGATCCACAACGACGCCTATTCCGACCTCGTGCTCAGCGGCTTCCGGCGCAGCGGCATGTTCACCTACCGGCCCTACTGCGACGGCTGCCGCGCCTGCATTCCGCTGCGGGTGCTGGCCAACAGTTTCCAGCCCACGCGCAGCCAGCGGCGCGCCGCCAAACAGCATGCCGACCTGCAGGCGCGCGTGCTCAAGCTGTGCTTCGTGCCCGAGCACTACCAGCTCTACCTGCGCTACCAGAACGGCCGCCACGCGGGTGGCGGCATGGATCACGACAGCATCGACCAGTACACCCAGTTCCTGCTGCAGAGTCGGGTCAATTCGCGGCTGGTCGAATTCCGCGAGACGCTGGCCGACGGCAGCGCGGGCGCGCTCAAGATGGTGTCGATCCTGGATGTGCTGAACGACGGCATCTCGGCCGTCTACACGTTCTACGAGCCCGACACAAGCGCCGGCTATGGCACCTACAGCGTGCTCTGGCAGATCGAGCAGGCGCGCAAGCTCGGCCTGCCGCACGTCTACCTCGGCTACTGGATCGAGCGCAGTCCCAAGATGCACTACAAGGCGCGCTTTTCGCCGCACGAAGTGCTGGTCGATGGACATTGGCAGCCATCGGGTGATTTCACAAGGTAAAATGGCGCTCGGTCATCACCGCACAGCGCCATGAGAAAAAACCAATCCGACGTTCCTGCCGTTCCCGTGATCCAGGTGATCGAGCGCATGTTTTCGCTCATCGATGTCCTGGCGTCCCGCGAGGAGGCCATCTCGCTGAAGGAAATCAGCGAGAAGACCGGGCTCCACCCTTCGACCACGCACCGCATCCTGAACGACCTGGCCGTCGGCCGTTTCGTCGACCGGCCCGAGGCGGGCAGCTACAGGCTGGGCATGCGCCTCCTGGAACTGGGCAACTTGGTGAAGGGCCGACTCAACGTGCGCGACGCCGCGCTGGGCCCGATGCGCGAGCTGCACAAGCTCACGCAGCAGCCGGTGAACCTGAGCATGCGGCAGGGCGACGAGATCGTCTACATCGAGCGCTCGTACAGCGAACGCTCGGGCATGCAGGTGGTGCGCGCCATCGGCGGACGCGCAGCGTTGCACCTCACGTCCACCGGCAAGCTTTTCCTCGCGGCCGATGACCCGGCGCGGGTGCGCAGCTACGCCACTCGCACCGGCTTGGCGGGCCACACCCGCAACAGCATCACGCAGCTGCCCGCGCTGGAGCGCGAACTGTCGAAGGCGCGCCAGTACGGCATCGCGCGCGACAACGAAGAGCTCGAACTGGGCGTGCGCTGCATGGCCGCCGGCATCTACGACGATCAGGGCAAGCTGGTGGCCGGGTTGTCGATCTCGGCGCCGGCCGATCGGCTGGACGAAGGCTGGCTGCCCAAGCTGCAGGCAACGGCCAACGAAATCTCGGGCGCGCTGGGGTTCAAGGACGGCGTGGCCGTGACGACGCCCTCCCCGGCAGGCAACGCGCCCTCAGCGGGCGCCTGAGCCTCTTTGCGGGGGCTCCGAACGACAAAGCGGGCCCATGAGGCCCGCTTTCTTTTTGTCGGCCGCTATCGCGGCGCTGCTGCTGTTGCTCAGCCCGCGACCTGGTAGCTCACATTGCGCGAAGCGGCTGGCGAGCCCGGCATGGCATGGGTCGCTTCGACCCAGCGGCGAACGCGCTCTGCATCGGCGATGCGGCTGAACTTGCCGGCCGAATCCAGGAACACCATGATCAGCTTGCGACCAGCGACCTTGGCCTGCATCACGAGGCACTGGCCCGCTTCATTGATGAAGCCCGTCTTCTGCACGCCGATTTCCCAGTCAGGACTCTTCACGAGGCGGTTGGTGGTGTTGAACTGCAGCACGCGGTTGCCGACTTCGACCTGGTATTCAGGCGAGGTGGAAAGCGAGCGCACCGTGGCATCGGAATAGGCGGCGTTGACCAGCAGCGCCAGGTCTTGCGCACTCGACTGGTTGCGGCTCGAGAGGCCCGTGGGCTCCACGTAGCGCGTGTCCTTCATGCCGAGCATCTTGGCCTTGGCATTCATGATGCTTACGAAGGTCGTGAGGCCGCCCGGGTAGGTGCGGCCCAGCGCGTGCGCCGCGCGGTTTTCGCTCGACATCAGCGCCAGGTGCAGCAGTTCGCCGCGCGAGAGCATCGTGCCGACGGTCAGGCGGGAGCGGCTGCCCTTTTCGGTGTCCACGTCGTCCTGGGTGATGGTGATGAGTTCGTCGTTCGGCAGGTGCGCTTCGCTGATGAGCAGGCCCGTCATCAGCTTGGTGAGCGAGGCGATCGGCAGCACGGCATGGTCGTTCTTGCTGAACAGCACTTCGTGGGTGTCCTGGTCGATCACGAGGGCGACGCTGGACTTCAGGTCGAGCGCGTCGTCGGTGCCGTGCAGGCCGGCCATCTGGCCGAAGGACTGGCGCGGAGGCGCCTCGACGCGCACCACCGAGCGGCGCTGGACGGCCACCACGGTCTTGCCGTTCTTCTTGCGGATGGTGGCCACCACGTTGCGGCCGCCGCGGACGATTTTTTCGGCTTTTTCGCCTCGCTCGGCACGACCGCCGCGCTGGGCGACGGTGGCGACGCGCGGCCCCTTGGCGGAGGCGCTGCGCTTGACTTCGACCGGCACCGGGCCCTTCGCCTTCTTGGCGACAGAGGTCTTGGCGGCGGCGGGCTTTTCTTTCTTGGCAGCCTGGGCGCCAGGCAGCAAAAACGCCGTGGCGCAGAGCGCGACGGCGATGAATTTGAATGCGGGTAGGAACCGCTGGCTGGAAACTCGGCGGAGACGGGCTTCAGGCATTAATAAATCTCCAGCGGCGACAAACGAGGACCGCAGTGTATCGAATTCAAAAAAGACACGCAATATCAGTTACTTGCATCCTCTTCTTCATTCGAATACCAAGGAACGCCTGAAAACCTAACCTTGCGCTGCAACTCTCTCAGCTTGGCTCTGTAACTTATTGAGAGCACTCAAATAAGCTTTTGCCGAAGCGACCACGATGTCTGGGTCTGCACCCACACCGTTGACCACCCGCCCTGCGTTTTGTAACCGAACTGTAACTTCACCTTGGCTCTCTGTCGAGCCGCTGATCGCATTCACCGAGTAAAGAACCATCTCGGCGCCGCTCTTGACGTGCGACTCGATGGCTTTCAGCGAAGCATCAACTGGGCCATTGCCGTCGGATTCTCCGGTCACTTCCTTGCCCTGGACGGTGAAGACGACTTTCGCCTGGGGGCGCTCGCCGGTTTCGCTGTGCTGGGAGAGAGAGACAAATGCAAACTGTTCGTCAACGTTCGAGAGCTCCTCCGCGCTGACGAGCGCGAGGATGTCCTCGTCGAAAATTTCGGACTTGCGGTCGGCCAACTCTTTGAAGCGCAGGAAGGCGGCGTTGATGTCGGCCTCGCTGCCCATCGTCACGCCCAGTTCCAGGAGCCGCTGCTTGAACGCGTTGCGGCCGCTGAGCTTGCCCAGCACGATCTTGTTGGCGGCCCAGCCCACGTCCTCGGCCCGCATGATCTCGTAGGTGTCGCGGGCCTTGAGCACGCCGTCCTGGTGGATGCCCGAGGCGTGCGCGAAGGCGTTGGCGCCCACCACGGCCTTGTTGGGCTGCACCACGAAACCGGTCGTCTGGCTCACCATGCGACTCGCGGCCACGATGTGCTGGGTGTCGATGTTCAGGTCGAGCCCGAAGTAGTCGCGGCGGGTCTTCACGGCCATCACCACTTCCTCGAGCGAACAGTTGCCCGCGCGTTCGCCCAGACCGTTGATCGTGCATTCGACCTGGCGTGCGCCGCCGATCTTCACGCCGGCCAGCGAGTTGGCCACGGCCATGCCCAGGTCGTTGTGGCAGTGCACGGACCAGATCGCCTTGTCGCTGTTGGGAACGCGCTCGCGCAGCATCTTGATGAAGTTGCCGTAGAGCTCGGGGATGGCGTAGCCGACGGTGTCGGGCACGTTGATGGTGGTGGCGCCTTCGGCGATCACGGTTTCGAGCACGCGGCACAGAAAGTCCGGGTCGCTGCGGTAGCCGTCCTCGGGGCTGAACTCCACGTCGCTCACGAGGTTGCGCGCAAAACGCACGGAGAGCTTCGCCTGCTCGTACACCTCGTCGGGCGACATGCGCAGCTTCTTTTCCATGTGCAGCGGCGACGTCGCGATGAACGTGTGGATGCGGCCTCGCGCGGCGCCCTTGAGGGCTTCCGCGGCACGCGAGATGTCGCGATCGTTGGCGCGCGAGAGGCCGCACACCGTCGAATCCTTGATCGCATTGGCGATCGCCTTGACCGCCTCGAAGTCGCCGTTCGAACTGGCCGGAAAGCCCGCCTCGATGACATCGACCTTCAGCCGCTCGAGCTGCTTGGCGATGCGCATCTTCTCGTCGCGCGTCATGGAGGCGCCGGGCGATTGCTCGCCGTCGCGCAAGGTGGTGTCGAAAATAATGAGTTGGTCAGCCATCGTGAATCTCCTTGGGTTTATTCAGCCATCGATCAGGCCGACGCCGGGCCGCTCCCAAAGCGGCCAGCGGCCCCCTCGGGGGGCAGCGACGACACGCAGTGCGAGAGCGTGGGGGTCATGCCTTCAGGCGACTTCAACCGCCGATTGTGCGCTGTGCGCGCCCCGGCTCCGCGCCCGCTGCACGCCCGAGACGATGGCCTTGAGCGACGCCGTGATCACGTTCGCGTCGATGCCCACGCCGAACAGCGTCTGGCTCTCGTCCACGCGCAGTTCGAGATAAGCCACCGACTTCGCATCGGCGCCGGCACCGATCGCGTGCTGGTGATAGTCCATCACGCGCACGGTGTGGCCGGTGGCCTTGCTCAGCGCTTGCGTGAAGGCGTCGATCGGGCCGTTGCCGCGGCCTTCGATGGCGCGGGTTTCACCGTCCCACGGCAGGTCGCCGCGCAGCACGACAGAGGCGCTGGCGCCCTCGCCTTCTTCCTCGATCACGCGGTGCTGCAGCGATTGCGCGGTCTCGATGCCGTACTCGGTCACGAAGATCTGCCAGAGGTCGGCCGCGGTGAGCTCCTTGCCGGCGATGTCCATCACGCGCTGCACGCTCTGCATGAATTCCATCTGCAGGCGGCGCGGCATTTCGAGGCCGTATTCGCTCTCGAGCAGGTAGGCCATGCCGCCCTTGCCCGACTGGCTGTTCACGCGGATCACGGCTTCGTAGCTGCGGCCCACGTCCTTCGGGTCGATGGGCAGGTAGGGCATGTCCCAGATGTCGCCTTCCTTGCGCGCGGCAAAGGCCTTCTTGATCGCGTCCTGGTGCGAGCCGGAGAACGAGGTGTAGACGAGGTCGCCGACGTACGGATGGCGCGGATGCACGGGGATCTGGTTGCAGTGCTCGACCGTTGCGCGGATCTCGTCGATGTTCGAGAAGTCCAGCTCGGGCGAAACGCCCTGCGTGTAGAGGTTGAGCGCGACGTTCACGAGGTCGAGATTGCCGGTGCGCTCGCCGTTGCCGAAGAGGCAGCCTTCGATGCGCTCTGCGCCAGCCATCAGCGCGAGCTCGCCGGCGGCGGTGCCGGTGCCGCGGTCGTTATGCGGGTGCACGCACAGCACGATGGCATCACGACGCGCGAGGTTGCGATGCATCCACTCGATCATGTCCGCGAAGATGTTCGGCGTGGAGTGCTCGACCGTCGTGGGCAGGTTGACGATGCACTTGTGCGCGGGCGTCGGCGCCCAGACTTCGGTGACCGCATCGACCACGCGCTTGGAGAAGACCACGTCGGTGCCCGAGAACATCTCGGGCGAGTACTGGAAGGTCCACTTCGTGGCCGGCTGCTTCGCGGCGAAGTCGTTGAACATGCGCGCATGGCTGCTGGCGAGCTCGACGATCTGGTCTTCGTCCATGCCGAGCACCACGCGGCGCATCACCGGGGCGACGGCGTTGTAGAGGTGAACGATGGCGCGCGGGGCGCCTTGCAGCGATTCGAAGGTGCGGGCGATGAGATGGTCGCGCGCCTGCGTCAGCACCTGGATCGTCACGTCGTCGGGAATGCGGTCTTCCTCTATGAGCTTGCGCACGAAGTCGAATTCGACCTGCGACGCGGAGGGAAAGCCGACTTCGATTTCCTTGAAGCCGATCGCCACGAGGGTCTCGAACATGCGCATCTTGCGGGCGATGTCCATGGGCTCGACCAGGGCCTGGTTGCCATCGCGCAGATCGGTCGACAGCCAGATCGGGGCCTTGGTCAGCACCGCATCGGGCCAGGTGCGGTCCTTGAGGCCGATCGGTGCGAATGCGCGGTATTTGGCTTGAGGTTGCTTGAGCATGTCGATTTCTCTGTGATGGTTGGTAATCAACCAGCAACCCCAAAAACAAACGGCCCGTTGCTGGTGCGAACGGGCCGTGGTGAGGGATTTGCGCGTGCGCTACCGTCTCCGCCCGTGAGGGAGGGCTAGTAGGGCCAGCAGCGAAATCTTGGTCATGAGGGTTGCGAATATAGCACAAGCGACATTCAGCCATACAACTCAGTTATGCAAGCCCCGCTCATCGGGCTCTTCGGTCGAGGTGCTGATCACGCTCACCGGCTGGCCCTTGGCCCTGCGCCATGCGTAGACCACGTAGCCGCTCAACCCGTAGGCCACGAAGAGACCGAACAGAACCGTCGGCGGATGGATGTTGATGACAGCGATGCCCAGCGCGATGAGCACGATCACGACGAAGGGCACGCTCTTTTTCATCTGCACGTCCTTGAAGCTGTAGAACGGCGCATTGGTGACCATGCTCAGCCCCGCATAGAGCGTGAACGCGAAGGTGACCCAGGTGATCTGCGTCCACGAGAGATACAACACCTCGCCGCCGCGCTTGCCCCATTCGTTCACGAGCCAGATGAAGCCCGCCACGAGCGCCGCCGCAGCGGGCGACGGCAGTCCCTGGAACCAGCGCTTGTCGACCACGCCGGTGTTCACGTTGAAGCGCGCAAGCCGCAAAGCCGCACAGGCGCAATACACGAAGGCCGCGATCCAGCCCCAGCGGCCCAGGCCCTTGAGGGACCATTCGTAGGCGATGAGCGCCGGCGCGGCGCCGAACGACACCATGTCGGACAGCGAATCCATCTGCTCGCCGAACGCGCTCTGCGTGTTGGTCATGCGTGCGACGCGCCCGTCCAGGCTGTCGAGGATCATCGCGGCGAACACGCCGAGCGCCGCGAGGTCGAAACGCGCGTTCATGGCCATCACGACCGAGTAGAAGCCGCCGAACAACGCCGCCAGCGTGAACAGGTTCGGCAGGATGTAGATGCCCTTGCGACGCTTGCGCGGCTGCACATCGTCGGGGAGCGTGTCGTCATGCATTGAAATTGCCTCCGTCCCTCATGGGCACTGCGCGAGCAGCTATCCATTCGATAGCATTTTGATCTGTGAGTCGCATGGTTCGCAGTGTAGTTCAGGGGCGCTTCTCGCCCCGACAAACAAAAGGGCCACCGCAACGGGTGGCCCTTGGGAAAAGAGTGCCGGAGCACCCTTTCTGGCTCGCAGATCAGTTGCGGGTCTGGTCGACCAGCTTGTTCTTCTTGATCCAGGGCATCATCGCGCGCAGCTTTTCGCCGACGACTTCGATCTGATGCTCCGAATTCAGGCGGCGGCGGCTGATCAGCGCAGGCTGGCCGGCAGCGGCTTCGAGCACGAAGCTCTTGGCGTATTCGCCGGTCTGGATGTCCTTGAGCACTTGCTTCATGACCTTCTTGGTCTCGTCGGTCACGATGCGCGGGCCCGTGACGTACTCGCCGTACTCGGCGTTGTTCGAGATCGAGTAGTTCATGTTGGCGATGCCGCCTTCATAGATCAGGTCGACGATCAGCTTGAGCTCGTGCAGGCATTCGAAGTACGCCATTTCGGGCGCGTAGCCGGCTTCCACCAGCGTTTCGAAACCAGCCTTGATCAGCTCGACCGTGCCGCCGCACAGAACCGCTTGTTCGCCGAACAGGTCGGTCTCGGTTTCTTCGCGGAAGTTGGTCTCGATGATGCCGGCCTTGCCGCCGCCGTTGGCGGTGGCGTAGCTCAGCGCGAGGTCACGCGCCTTGCCGGTCTTGTCCTGGTGCACGGCCACGAGGTGGGGCACGCCGCCGCCTTGCGTGTAGGTGCTGCGCACGGTGTGGCCCGGGGCCTTGGGGGCGACCATCCACACGTCCAGGTCGGCGCGCGGCTGCACGAAGCCGTAGTGCACGTTGAAGCCGTGCGCGAAGACGAGCGAGGCGCCTTCCTTGATGTGCGGGGCCACGTCGTTCTTGTAGACGTTGGCGATCTGCTCGTCGGGCAGCAGGATCATGACCACGTCGGCCGATTTCACGGCGTCGGCGACTTCGGCGACCTGCAGGCCGGCCTTGCCGACCTTGTCCCACGAAGCGCCGCCCTTGCGCAGGCCGACCACGACCTTGACGCCGCTGTCGTTCAGGTTCTGCGCGTGCGCATGACCTTGCGACCCGTAACCGATGATTGCGACCGTCTTGCCCTTGATGAGGCTGAGGTCGGCGTCCTTGTCGTAGTAAACCTTCATGATGCGTCTTTCCTATTTAATCTCGAGCACCCCCTCAAGCGGGGGTGCGTTCACTCACAGTTGGCCGGAGGGATTCCGGTCCTTCATTTGCTGGTTGATGGACACGAGGTTGTCGTGAATGCGGAACAGCAGGATCAGCAATTCGCTATAGACGCGAACCATGATCGCGCCGAAAACAAGAATACCGATGGCAGCCAGGATGCGGCCCTGGAACAACGAGATGACCGTTGCAGCCAGCACGCCCAGCAGTCCGAGGAAGTACAGAATCCGAATGATGATCGGGGTCACCATCTTCTCGAAACCCAGCAAGTCTTGCATTACCTTCTCCTCATGTGTTGATTTAAAACATTGAAACTGAGGGGATCTTCACCCCCTACACGCGCAGAATGCGCTCGCCGCGCCCGATGCCGCTGGCACCGGTGCGGACAGTCTCGAGGATAGCGCTACGGTCGATCGCTTCCAAAAAAGCGTCGTTCTTGCCGTGATCGCCGGTGAGTTCGATGGTGTAGCTCTTGTCGGTGACGTCGATGATGCGGCCGCGGAAGATCTCGGCCATGCGCATCATTTCTTCGCGCTCCTTGCCCACCGCGCGCACCTTCACCATCATGAGCTCGCGCTCGGTGTAGGCGCCCTCGGTCAGGTCGACGACCTTCACGACCTCGATCAGGCGGTTCAGGTGCTTGGTGATCTGCTCGATCACGTCGTCCGAACCGGTGGTCACGATGGTCATGCGCGAGAGGCTGGGATCCTCGGTCGGCGCGACGGTCAGCGATTCGATGTTGTAGCCACGGGCCGAGAACAGGCCCACCACGCGGGAAAGAGCACCCGGCTCGTTTTCCAGCAGCACTGCAATGATGTGTTTCATGTTTGCGTGACTCCTCTTTTCGCCGCCCTCCCCCGCGCACGGTAATGCGCGGGCTCGGCGGGCAATAGATTCGTCAGTAAGAGAGTTAAGCGAATGCGCCGCAGATCACAGATCTTCGGAGCCCAACAGCATTTCGGTGATGCCCATGCCGGCCTTCACCATCGGGAACACGTTCTCGGTGGGGTCGGTGCGGAAGTCCATGAACACCGTGCGGTCCTTGAGCTTGCGCGCCTCACGCAGCGCGGGCTCCACGTCTTGTGGACGCTCGATCAGCATGCCGACGTGGCCATAGGCCTCGGCGAGCTTCACGAAGTTGGGCAGCGCGTCCATGTAGCTGTGGCTGTAGCGGCCGGAGTATTCGATCTCCTGCCACTGGCGCACCATGCCCAGGTAACGGTTGTTGAGCGAGCAGATCTTGATCGGCGTGTTGTATTGCAGGCAGGTGGAGAGCTCCTGGATGCACATCTGCACCGAGCCTTCGCCGGTGATGGTGAACACCTCCGAATCGGGCTTGGCGAGCTTGATGCCCATGGCGTAGGGAATGCCCACGCCCATGGTGCCCAGGCCGCCCGAATTGATCCAGCGGCGCGGCTCGTCGAAGCGGTAGTACTGCGCGGCCCACATCTGGTGCTGGCCCACGTCCGACGTGATGTACGCGTCGGCGTCCTTGGTCATGTTCCAGAGGGTCTCGACCACGTACTGGGGCTTGATCACGTCCTTGTTGCCGCGGTCGTACTTGAGGCAATCGCGCGAGCGCCAGGCCTCGATGGTCTTCCACCAGTCCGCCAACGCGCCGGCATCGGGCTTAGTGGTGCTCTCGCGGATCATCGAGATCAGCTCGGTGAGCACGTCCTTCACGTCGCCGACGATCGGGATGTCGACCTTCACGCGCTTGGAGATGCTCGACGGGTCGATGTCGACGTGGATGATCTTGCGTTCGTTCGTGGCGAAGTGCTTGGGGTTGCCGATCACGCGGTCGTCGAAGCGCGCGCCCACGGCCAGCAGCACATCGCAGTTCTGCATCGCGTTGTTGGCTTCGATGGTGCCGTGCATGCCCAGCATGCCGAGGAACTTGCGGTCGCTCGCCGGGTAGGCGCCCAGGCCCATCAGCGTGTTGGTGACCGGGTAGCCGAGCATGTCGACCAGCGTGCGCAGTTCGTTGCAGGCATTGCCCAGGAGCACGCCGCCGCCGGTATAGATGTAGGGACGCTTGGCCGCCAGCAGCAGTTGCAGCGCCTTGCGGATCTGGCCGCCGTGGCCCTTGCGCACCGGGTTGTACGAGCGCATCTCGACCTTGTCGGGATAGCCGGCGTAGGGCGTCTTCTTGAAGGAAACGTCCTTGGGCACGTCCACCACCACAGGGCCGGGTCGGCCGCTGCGCGCGATGTGGAAGGCCTTCTTCATCGTCATGGCCAGATCCTTGGGATCCTTGACCAGGAAGTTGTGCTTGACGATGGGGCGGGTGATGCCGACCGTGTCGCACTCCTGGAAGGCGTCGAGGCCGATAGCAGCGGTGGGTACCTGGCCGGAGATGATCACCATCGGAATGGAGTCCATGTACGCCGTGGCGATGCCGGTGACCGCATTGGTCAGGCCGGGGCCCGAGGTGACAAGTGCCACGCCCACTTCGCCGGTGGCGCGCGCATAGCCGTCGGCTGCGTGCACGGCGGCCTGCTCGTGGCGCACCAGAACGTGCTGGATGGTGTCCTGCTTGTAGAACGCGTCGTAGATGTACAGAACCGCGCCGCCGGGGTAGCCCCAGATGTACTGGACGCCTTCGGCCTGCAGTGCCTTGACCAGCACTTCAGCGCCCATGAGTTCTTGCGTGGAGTTGCCGGCGCCAGAGGACGCGGCTGCTGCGGAGATGATCTCCGCCTTCGAGATTTCCATGATCAACCTTTGTGTTTTTTCGGGAACGAAAAACCTTGGGTGCCCCTTGCCAACCCTTGTGAGGTCGCGCCAGGACTTGAGGCCATGGCCATGAGCGGACTGATGTTCCGCCGGACCTTGACCCGTTTGCCTTTTGACTTGCAGCGCGGATTATGACATTACCGGCCGTTCAGATTCGCTTCAGGTCGTCTGTAAAGGCGCCGGGGCATAATCCGCGGCGGAAAACCATAAGCGTTCGCTAGACATCCCTTCCCACGTGGCGCGCCCTTGCGCGCCCCCTCTCGCTTGGCCACTGAACAAGAACTCTCCGACTTCCTGAAAAGCGTCGAACGACGCGCTTTCAAGCGCTCGGTCTATCACGTGCGGGACGAAGAAGCGGCGCTCGACATCGTGCAGGACAGCATGATGAAGCTGGCGCAGCACTATGGCGACAAGCCGGCCAACGAGTTGCCGATGCTGTTCCAGCGCATCCTGTCGAACTGCACGCTCGACTGGTTCCGCCGCCAGAAAACCCGCCGCGCGTTGTTCTCGAACCTGAGCGACTTCGAATCGGTCGACGACGACGGCGATTTCGACCTTCTGGAGAACTTCGTCTCGCCAACCGACTCCAGAGAGACGGAAAGCGCCGAAGACACCACCCGCCGCGCCCAGGTCTTCCACGAGATCGAGGAGCAGATCGCCGCATTGCCAGGCCGTCAACGCGAGGCTTTCCTGATGCGTTACTGGGAGGAAATGGACGTCGCAGAGACGGCCGCCGCAATGGGCTGCTCCGAGGGCAGCGTCAAAACCCATTGTTCGCGAGCCGTTCACGCTCTGAGCAAGGCGCTCAAGGCCAAGGGAATATCGCTATGAACACTAAGGTTCCAACCTCTTCTATCGCCGCCGAAGACCAGTTCGGTCAGCGTCTGGCTGCCCGGCTGTCTGCCGGCAACCAGGAGCTATCGCACGATATCGGCGAGCGGCTGCGCGTTGCGCGCGCCCAGGCCGTGGCCGCGCGCAAGCAGGCTCCGCAATTGCGGACCGCGCCCGAGGTGGTGCAGTCCGGCAGCACGCTCACGCTGGGCGGTGGCTGGTGGACCCGCATCGGATCCGTAGTGCCTCTGATCGCCCTCGTGGCCGGCCTCGTCACCATCAGCGTGATGCAGGACGACGATCGCGCCAGCGAGCTGGCCGAAGTCGACTCCGCCCTCCTCACCGGCGACCTGCCCCCCGCCGCCTACACCGACCCGGGCTTCGCCCAATTCCTGAAGGCCGACGGCGCCTCCGACTGACCCTTACCGACCGAATGCGACGCCCGTCCAACCCCAGCGCGAACACCCCCCGTCCCTTGCGCCCGCTCACGGCGGGCGCATTCGTTTGGGCGGGCGCGCTTGCCGTCGCAGCCTTCGGCCTGACGCTTGCCTGCGCCCAGCCGCCCTCCGAGGCCAACAAGTCCGGGCAGACGGGCGTCGCGAATTCCGCGGCAGCCGGTACCGTCAAGGCCGTTCCCGCAACCAAGCCGCTCTGGCACGAGCTCACCGCCGAACAGCAACAGGCCCTCAAGCCCCTGGTCCCGCACTGGACCACGATGAACACCGGGCAAAAGCGCAAGTGGCTGGCACTGTCACGAAACTTCGCGAACATGTCGGCAGATGACCAAGTCACCTTGCACAGCCGAATGATCGAGTGGGCCGCCTTGAGCAACCAGCAGCGCGCCCAGGCGCGCCTGAATTTCGCCGAGGTCAAGCGCCTGCCGGCCGACGAGCGCAAGGCCAAGTGGGAGCAATACCAGGCCCTGAGCGAGGAAGAAAAGCGCAAGCTCGCCGAGCGCGCCCCGGCCAAGCCCCGCGGTGCAGCCATTCCGGTGCGCCCGGTCTCGTCGCAGAAGCTCGTGCCGGTGCCGGCCGTCACGCCGCCCGGCCAGCACACGCCCAGGATCGTGCTGGCGCCGTCGCCGGCAGCGCCCTCCGCAACTGCCGCCGTCCTGGTGACGACGCCGCTGGAGCGGGCGCCTGCCGCGGCCGGCATCACCCCCGCCGTGGCGCCCGCGCCCGTCACCGTCACATCGCCGCCCGTTCCCGCCGAGGCCCAGGTCCCGCCGCCGACGCCCACGCCGGCACCCACGGCGACCGAGCAGCTTCCCTCCGCCCCCTGACACCAAGGCTTCGATGGTTTCCAGTTCTCCCGAGGCTTCGGGGCCCGATCAGCCCGCCTCGCCTGCTTCCCCGGCAACCAGCGGCTCTCCCTCGACAGTGCCCGGCCTCTGGCCCCGGATGGCCTGCTGGCTCTACGAAGGCATGCTGCTGTTCGCGGTTGTGTTCGTCTCGGGCTGGCTGTTCAGCACGCTGGGACAGATGCGCGACGCCATGGACTCGCGCCGGCACCTGTTCCAGGCCTTTCTGTTCGTGGTGTTCGGCGTGTACTTCGTCTGGTTCTGGACCAAGGGCCAGACGCTCGCGATGAAGACCTGGAACATCCGCATCGTCGATGTCCACGGTCAGCCCGTCAGCCAGCGCCGCGCCTTGGCGCGCTACTTGCTGAGTTGGATCTGGTTCCTGCCGCCGCTCGCCGCCATCGCGCCCTTCAAGCTGTCGGGCGGCGAATCGACCGTCCTGATCTTCGGCTGGGTCGCCATCTGGGCGCTTCTGGCACGTTTTCACCCCGATCGCCAGTTCTGGCATGACGCCTGGGCCGGTACGCGGCTCATCACCTCCAAGCCCATGAGCCGCCGATGAGTGCCCTGCCCGAGCTTCCCGACCCCGTCGTCAATCCGCAGAAGGCCCGCAAGGGTTTCGAGCGCGTCTTTCATGCCACGCTGATCTCGCTGCACGGCCTGCGCGCCGGCTGGAGCGAACCCGCCTTCCGGCAGGAAGCGATCCTCTCGATCGTGATGATCCCGGCCGCCTTCTGGCTCGGCCGCAGCTGGGTCGAGGTGGCGCTGCTGGCCGGCAGCGCGATCCTGGTGATGATCGTGGAGCTGCTCAACACGGCCGTGGAGGCCGCCATCGACCGCATCGGCCCCGAATGGCACGACCTCTCCAAGCGCGCCAAGGACATGGGCAGCGCCGCAGTGCTGCTCTCGCTCACGCTGTGCGGGGGCATCTGGGCGGCGGCTTTGTGGGCGCGCTTCGTGTCATGAGCGGGCCGGCATCCCGAGGCATGATGGCGGGATGAATCCTGAATTTTCGATCTGTGTGTATTGCGGCTCGCGCCCCGGCGAGCGCCCCGAGTTTTCCGAGGCCGCCACGGCTGCCGGCCAGTGGATCGGCCAGCACGGCGGCCAGCTGGTCTACGGGGGCGGCCGCACCGGCCTGATGGGCACGGTGGCCGAAGCCACGCGCCTGGCCGGCGGCCGCGTCGTCGGCATCATTCCCAAGGCGTTAGTCGACAAGGAGTTGGCCAATCCGCTGTGCGACGAACTGCACATCGTGGACACCATGCACGAGCGCAAGGCCATGATGGGCGAGCGCGCCGACGCCTTCATCGCCTTGCCCGGGGGCATCGGCACCTTCGAGGAGCTGTTCGAGATCTGGACCTGGCGCCAGCTCGGCTACCACGACAAGCCGACCGGCATCCTCAACACCGCCGGCTACTACGACAAGCTGCTCGACTTTCTGGCGCACAGCGTGCGCGAGGGCTTCATGGGCGACTGGCAGATGCAACTGATCCGCACCGGCACCGACGCCACCGAACTGCTCACCACGCTGCGCGCCGAAGTGCCGCTCCATCCGCGCGAAGACAGGCTGTCGGAAAACCTCTGACGCCCGACTCGAAAGAAAAAGCCCCGGTCAACGGGGCTTTTTTGCTTCAAACGGCGTTTTCGTTTTCCTCGCCGGTCCGGATGCGCACGATGCGTTCGACGGCGGTGACGAAGATCTTGCCGTCGCCGATCTTCCCGGTGCGTGCCGAATTGACGATGGCCTCGATGCAGCGCTCCACGTCGCCCTCGTTGACGACCACTTCGACCTTCATCTTGGGCAGGAAGTCGACCACGTATTCGGCGCCCCGGTAGAGCTCGGTGTGGCCCTTCTGGCGGCCGAAGCCCTTGACCTCGGTCACGGTCAGGCCGGTGACGCCCACTTCGGCCAAGGCCTCGCGCACGTCCTCGAGCTTGAAGGGTTTGACGATTGCGGTGATCTGCTTCATGGTTTTCGTGCTCCGGCGGTTTCGTTGAATTTGCTGGTGATAGGGTAACGCCAATCCTTGCCGAAGCTGCGGTGGGTCACCCGGATTCCTACCGGCGCCTGGCGCCGCTTGTATTCATTGATCTTGATGAGCCGCGCAACCCGCTCGACCACCGCGCGGTCGTAGCCCGCGGCGATGATCTCGTCGATGCCCTGGTCGTCCTGCATGTAGCGTGCCAGGATGCCGTCCAGGATGTCGTAGGGCGGCAGGCTGTCCTGGTCGGTCTGGTCGGCCCGAAGCTCTGCACTCGGAGGGCGCGTGATGATCCGCTCCGGAATCGGCGCAGCGCCGGTGCCGTACGGATCATGCGCGTTGCGCCAGCGCGCCAGCGCGAACACCGTCGTCTTGAGCAGGTCCTTGATGACCGCGAAACCGCCCGCCATGTCGCCGTAGAGCGTGCAATAGCCGGTGGCCATTTCGCTCTTGTTGCCGGTGGTGAGCACGATGGCGCCGAACTTGTTCGACAGGGCCATCAGCAGCGTGCCGCGGATGCGGGCCTGGATGTTTTCTTCGGCCGTGTCCTCGGGGCGGCCCTTGAACTCCGCGGCCAGGGCGCCCTCGAAGGATTCGAAGGTGTGGGCGATCGAAATCTCGTCGTAGCGCACGCCCAGGCGCATCGCCATCTCTCGCGCATCGATCCAGCTGATGTCGGCCGTGTAAGGCGAAGGCATCATCACCGCGCGCACCTTGTCCTTGCCGAGTGCATCGACCGCGATGGCGAGCACCAATGCGGAGTCGATGCCGCCCGAGAGCCCCAGGATGGCGCCCGGAAAACCGTTCTTGCCGATGTAGTCGCGCACGCCAAGAACCAGGGCATCCCACAACTGCGCTTCGGCGTCGCGCGGCCCGGCCACAGCACCGGGCTCGACCGCGAAGCCGATGCCGCCTTGCGGTGCGCGCTCCAACTGCGCGAAGACCAATTTCTCCTGAAAGCTCTCGGCCTGCATGGCGAGCGCGCCGTCGGCCTGCAGCGCGAAGGAGGCACCGTCGAACACCACTTCATCCTGCCCGCCGACCAGGTGCGCGTAGACCAGCGGCAGCCCCACGGCACGCGCACGATCAGCCATGCGCGCGACGCGCTCGCCTTCCTTGCCCACGTGATAGGGCGATGCGTTGATCACGGCCAGCACCTCGGCGCCGGCCTCGCGGGCCAGCTCGGCCGGCTGGTCGAACCACGCGTCTTCGCAGATCAGCAGCCCGACGGACACTCCGCCCGCCTCGAACACGCAGGTGCCCTGCCCCGGCGTGAAATAGCGGCGCTCGTCGAACACCTGGTAGTTCGGCAGCTCGCGCTTGGCGTAGGTCTGAAGGATGCGGCCTTCCTTGATGACGCTGGCCGCGTTGTGGCGCAACTGCACTGCCACGGAGCGGCTGCGAAGGCTCCCGCCGGTCGGATGCCCCACCACCACGACCATGTCTTTGAGGTCGGCCAGCGCGGCGGCGATGCCTTTCACGGCATCATCACAGGCTTCGGTGAAGGCGGGACGGAGGAACAGGTCCTCCGCTGCGTAGCCGGCAATCGAGAGTTCGGGCGTCAGCAGCAGGCGCGCGCCTTGCGCATGGGCGTCGCGTGCGGCATCGACGATCTTTCTTGCGTTGCCGGCGAGGTCGCCCACCACAAAATTGAGTTGCGCGATGGCGAGCTTGAGCGTCATACAGAAGGAAGAAAAAGGCTTGAACGATTATGTCATTCGGGTTCTGGCGTCACCGTCGGACGTGAGCCCGAAAGCCTGGAACGCGCTGCTCGCCGCGCAGGCCGAGCCCTCGCCTTTCATGCGCCACGAATACCTCGCGGCGCTGCACGAAAGCGGCAGCGCCTCGCCCGCGAGCGGATGGACGGCGCAGTTCGTCACGCTCTGGCGCGGCAAGGCGCTCCAGGCCGCCTGCCCGATCTACATCAAGGACCATTCGTACGGCGAATACGTCTTCGACTGGGCCTGGGCCAACGCCTACGAACAGCACGGGCTCGCCTACTACCCCAAGGCCGTGGTCGCGGTGCCCTTCACGCCGGTGCCGGGCACGCGGCTCCTGGCGCGCGATGCGCAAAGCCGCACGCTGCTGGTGCAGGCGCTGGTCGCTTGGTGCAAGCAGGAAGAACTTTCTTCTCTGCACCTGCTGTTCGGTGCCGACGAGGACATTGCCGCGTGCACCGAAGCCGGGCTGATGCTGCGCAACACGGTGCAGTTCCATTGGACGAACGTGGCCCCCACGCCCGCCGAGGGGGAGCTCTCCATCCCGGGGCAGCCCGGCTATTCCGACTTCGACGCGTTCCTCGCCAGCCTCGCCCACGACAAGCGCAAGAAGATCCGCCAGGAGCGCCGCAAGGTCGCCGACGCGGGCGTGAGCTTCCGCTGGTCGCGCGGCAAGGACATCTCCAAGGCCGACTGGGATTTCTTCTACCGCTGCTACGAGCGCACCTACCGCGAGCACGGCAACCCGCCCTACCTTGCGCGCGATTTCTTCCAGCGTATGGCCGATACGTTGCCCGAGGCCTGGCTGCTGTTCGTCGCCGAGCGCAACGGCAAGCCCATGGCCACGAGCCTGATCGCGCTTTCCACGCAGCCGGACGAACCGCTCGTCGCCTACGGCCGCTACTGGGGCGCGCTGGAGCGCGTCGACTGCCTGCACTTCGAGGCCTGCTACTACCAGCCCCTTGCCTGGTGCATCGAACACGGCGCAAGGCGCTTCGAGGGCGGCGCGCAGGGCGAGCACAAGATGGCGCGCGCGCTGATGCCGGTGAAGACCACCAGCGCCCACTGGCTGGCGCACCCCGCGTTCTCCGATGCGGTCGAGCGCTTTCTCGAACGCGAGGGCGCCGGCATCGAGAACTACATGGACCACCTGGGCGAGCGCAGCCCGTTCAAGGCCGGCTGAGGGCGCATCTCTCTAACCAAGGGCATAGCGCCCTTGACCGTTTGGCACATCGACGGCGCGCGGCGCCTCTCCTAGCATCCGGGCCAGAACAGGCCCGCTCCCGCACTCCCGAGGAGAAACCGCATGCGCCCATCGATCCGCCTCGCCCTTGCGGCGCTTTGCTTCATGAGCGCCGGCCACGCCTTCGCCGCGAGCTTCGACTGCGCCAAGGCCGGCAACGCCACCGAGAAAGCCATCTGCGCCGACCCGGGCCTGTCGCGGCAGGACGAGGCCCTGGCCGCGCTCTACCAGCGCCAGCTCGAGATGCCCGACGCGGGCCAATGGGCAACGATCCTGCGGCGCGACCAGCGCGACTGGATCGCGCTGCGCAACCGCGAGTGCAAGGGCAACGTCGATTGCCTGAACCAGGACTACCAGCGCCGCATCGCCTACCTCAGCCATGCGCTGCTGCAATGGATGGGCCGCTACGTGCAGGGCAAATGCCCGCACGAGGGCCGCTTCCTCGATGTCACGCCCGGTGACGCCGGGCAGCTCGATGTGGAGATCTACATCTGCCCCAACCCACGCGGCAACATGCTGCTGCAGGGCAGGAACGTGCTCGAAGCCGGACAGCGCCTGAGGGTGGCGGAAAGCGGGCGTTGCACCCGCACGTTCCAGTTCGCTGCCGATCGCGTCACGGTCGCAGACGGGCCCGAATGCGCGCCCTCGCTGAAAGGCATTTACGTGCGCGACCCGCGCCGTTCGCCGTTCGAGCTCGAGGGCGTGAAGTGAATGGGCCGGATTACTTCTTGTACGCCGCGATCCCGTCCACGACTTCCTTCTTCGCCGCGTCGATGCCTTCCCAGCCCAGCACCTTGACCCACTTGCCTGCTTCCAGGTCCTTGTAGTGCTCGAAGAAATGGCTGATGGCCTTCAGGCGCATCGGGTTCACGTCGTCGACCGACTTCCAGTGGCTGTAGATCGGCAGCACCTTGTCGGTGGGCACGGCCAGCACCTTGCCGTCGACGCCGGCTTCGTCTTCCATCATCAGGATGCCCAGGGGGCGGCAGGGCACGACCACGCCCGGCAAGAGCGGGTACGGGGCGATCACCAGCACGTCGACCGGGTCGCCGTCGCCCGAGAGGGTCTGCGGCACGTAGCCGTAGTTGGCGGGGTAATACATGGCCGTCGTCATGAAGCGGTCCACGAAGATCGCGCCCGATTCCTTGTC
The DNA here is from genome assembly GCF_979257995.1 of Variovorax sp. AC194. Lineage (NCBI taxonomy): Bacteria > Pseudomonadati > Pseudomonadota > Betaproteobacteria > Burkholderiales > Comamonadaceae > Variovorax > Variovorax sp. AC194. The sequence continues at coordinate 4,207,976 of NZ_OZ409823.1, forward strand.
GACTTCGTACTTGATCGGGTCGGCATTCATCGGGATTTCGATCACGACGTTGAAGGCATCGGGGACGTTCTTGCCGGGGGAGACTTTGTCGAAGGACATGACGTTTTTCGAGTAGTTGAAAAGTATTGGGGAGACGGGGACAAACCCTGAGTTTACTTTCCGTGTCACCGCGCGGTCGCACACGCCCGCGTTTTTGCCTGTAAATTGCAACCGTTGGCCAATCGGCTCCTCACCTTCTCGGTGCAGCGAGCTTCGAGGAAGCAACGCGACGGAAAACCTGGGTCCCGTACGCGTTGCGCGCAGGATCCATGCTGTCCGTCTCCACAAGTCACATCGAACGAATGGAGAAGCAAAGCATGATCGGCAACACCCCCCTGATACTCGCCATCGTCTGCGGCCTCGTGGCCGTCGGCTACGGTTTCTGGGCCCGAAGTTGGATTCTCGCCAAGGACCCGGGCAACGCCCGGATGCAGGAAATCGCCGCCGCCATCCAGGCCGGCGCCTCGGCTTACCTCGCCAAGCAGTACACCACCATCGCGGTGGTCGGCGTCATCCTGGCGGTGCTCATCGCCCTCTTCCTTGACCTCACCACGGCCGTCGGCTTCGTGGTCGGCGCGGTGCTCTCGGGCGCCTGCGGCTTCATCGGCATGAACGTGTCGGTGCGCGCCAACGTGCGCACGGCGCAAGCCGCAACCAAGGGCATCGGCCCGGCGCTGGACGTGGCGTTCCGCGGCGGCGCCATCACCGGCATGCTGGTGGTGGGCCTGGGCCTCCTGGGCGTGACCGGCTTCTACTGGTTCCTGGCCGGCAGCGCGCCCAAGTCGGACCACACCCTGGCGGCCATCCTCAATCCGCTGATCGGCTTTGCCTTCGGCTCCTCGCTGATCTCGATCTTCGCGCGGCTGGGCGGCGGCATCTTCACCAAGGGCGCCGACGTCGGCGCCGACCTGGTGGGCAAGGTCGAAGCCGGCATTCCGGAAGACGATCCGCGCAACCCCGCGGTGATCGCCGACAACGTGGGTGACAACGTGGGCGACTGCGCCGGCATGGCGGCCGACCTGTTCGAGACCTACGCGGTGACGCTGATCGCCACCATGGTGCTCGGCGCGCTGATGGTCACCACGGCGCCGGGCAATGCGGTGCTGTATCCGCTCGCGCTGGGCGGCGTGTCGATCATCGCGTCGATCATCGGCTGCTTCTTCGTGAAGGCGTCGCCGGGCATGGTCAACGTGATGCCGGCGCTCTACAAGGGGCTGGCGGTCGCGGGCATCCTCTCGCTGATCGCGTTCTGGTTCGTCACGGCGTGGATCATTCCGGACAACGCCATCGCCGCGAGCGGCAGCCAGCTGAAGCTCTTCGGCGCCTGCTTCGTGGGCCTGGCGCTCACCGCGGCGCTGGTGTGGGTCACCGAGTACTACACGGGCACGCAGTACAAGCCCGTGCAGCACATCGCGCAGGCCTCGACCACGGGCCACGGCACGAACATCATCGCGGGCCTGGGCGTCTCGATGCGCTCCACGGCCTGGCCGGTGATCTTCGTTTGCATCGCGATCCTGGCCTCGTATTCGCTGGCCGGCCTGTTCGGCATCGCGGTGGCCGCAACGTCCATGCTGAGCATGGCGGGCATCGTGGTGGCTCTCGACGCCTACGGCCCCATCACCGACAACGCCGGCGGCATCGCCGAGATGAGCGATCTGCCCGACAGCGTGCGCGCCGTGACCGACCCGCTCGACGCGGTCGGCAACACCACCAAGGCCGTGACCAAGGGCTACGCGATCGGCTCGGCCGGCCTCGCCTCGCTGGTGCTCTTTGCCGACTACACGCACAAGCTGGAGAGCTTCGGCCTGAACATCAGCTTCAACCTGAGCGACCCGATGGTGATCGTGGGCCTCTTCATCGGCGGCCTGATTCCCTACCTCTTCGGCGCGATGGCGATGGAAGCCGTCGGCCGCGCGGCCGGTGCGGTGGTGGAGGAAGTGCGCCGCCAGTTCCGCGAGATTCCCGGGATCATGGAAGGCACCGGCAAGCCCGAGTACGGCAAGGCCGTGGGCATGCTGACCGGCGCGGCCATCAAGGAAATGATGATCCCCTCGCTGCTGCCGGTGGTGGTGCCGATCGTCGTGGGCCTCGTGCTCGGACCGAAGGCGCTGGGGGGCCTCTTGATGGGCACGATCGTCACGGGCCTGTTCGTCGCCATCTCGATGTGCACGGGCGGCGGCGCGTGGGACAACGCCAAGAAGTACATCGAGGACGGCCACCACGGCGGCAAGGGCTCCGAGGCGCACAAGGCGGCCGTCACCGGCGACACCGTGGGCGACCCCTACAAGGACACCGCGGGCCCCGCCGTGAATCCGCTGATCAAGATCATCAACATCGTGGCGCTGCTCATCGTGCCGCTGGTGGTGAAGTTCCATGCGGGCGATGCGGCGGCGATGGCGCCTGCCAAGGTCGAGACGCCGACCGCAGTGACGGCGCCCGCGGCAATGGCACCGGCTACACCGGCCACACCGGCGGCCGCCGTCGCCTCGGGCGCGGTGTCCGCAGTCGAAGCCGCCGCGGTGAAGGTCGAGAACGGCGTCGTGAAGTTCTACTTCGCGAGCGCCAGTTCCGAAGTCGCGCCCAACGCCAAGGAGGCGCTGGCCGATGTCATCAAGGCCGTGCAGAGCGGCAGCACCGTGCTCGTGAGCGGCTACCACGATGCGAGCGGCGACCCGGCCAAGAACGCCGAACTGGCCAAGCAGCGCGCCATGGCCGTGAGCGATGCGCTCAAGGCCGCGGGCGCGCCCGAGGACAAGATCGAGCTGGCCAAGCCCGAGCAGTCGCAGGCCGATGGGCCGGCGTCGGAAGCGCGCCGCGTCGAAGTGAAAGTGAAGTCCTGAAGATGCCCACGCCCGCACGGCTCGAAGCCTTCATCGCCGCCGTGGAAGGCGGCGCGCATGCGCAGGTCATCGAGGACTACTACACCGAAGACGCCACCATGCGCGAGAACCAGGCCGAGCCCCGGCGCGGGCGCAGCACGCTGGTCGCGCAGGAGAGCGCCGTGCTCGATCGCACCGAGTCGGTGGTGTCCACGTGCGTGCGGCCGGTGCTGGTGAACGGCGACCACGTGGCGATCCAATGGGTCTTCGCGTTCACCTTCAAGGGTGGCGCCACCATGCGCATGGAAGAGATCGCGTGGCAGCGCTGGGACGGCGAGCGCATCGCCGAGGAGCAGTTCTTCTACGACCCGGCGCAGAGAAAGCCAACGCCGGCCCCGTCGAGCGGCAACGTCGCTTAGCGCTGGCTCTCCGCGGCCACCGCGCGCACCAGCCGCGTGGCGGGTGCCACCAGTTCGCGCAGGTCGCCCGCACGGTTCTGCTCGATGGCCTGCAGCACCAGCTCGTTGATGCCGCCGACCACCGTCATCGCCATCTCGCTCGTGAGGTGCGCCGCGGGGCTGCAATCGCTGTCGCTGCTGTTGATGGCCACCTGGATGAAGTTGGCGATCTCGTCGTTGACGCGGCGCCGTGCCGCGAGGCCCGGCATGCCCAGGCCCAGGATCTCGACGAAGAGGGTGCGCAGCAGCACCGGGTCTTGGGCGAGGTAATCGAAGTACGCGGTCATCGCCTGCTCGACCTGCGCATGCCAGGGCTGCGCGGGATCGAAGGCCTCGCTCACGGCCTGCAGCGCGAGGCGGCTGGCGGTTTCGTAGAGCGCGATCAGGCACTCGGTCTTGGTGCTGAAGTGCTCGTAGAACGTGCGGCGCGAGACGGCCGCCTCGCGCACGATGTCGGCGATGGTCGTGTCCGCGTAGCCCTTGGCCGCCACGGCGTGCGCCATGCCCTGCAGGAGGCGCGCATAGTGCTCGCTTTCCGTGCCCTCGGCGGATTTGGAGGCCACGGTTTTTTCGATGGTGTCGCTCATGGATGGCACATTTTCCTACGCCTCGGTACTTGACAGTACCAGCATCGACCCGCAACATGGAGGCATGCGGTACGAAGCTGTACCAACTTTTCATCCCACGATGTCCCGAGGATTGTTTTCATGACTGAACTCGTTGTCCGCCGCCTGCTGATCGACCTGCAATCGCCCTTTGCCCGCAACTGGTGCGGCGGCGATGCATTCTCCAGCGCCTTCTTCAATGCACTGTCGATGAGTTTCCCCTTCGGCGAGCAATTCTTCATCGATGCCGTGCGCGATGCGGTGGCCACGCTGCCGCCCGAGGTGCAGGAAAAATACCGCGCCGACGTGCGCGGCTTCATCGGCCAGGAGGCCACGCACCGGCGCATCCATTCGCTCTTCAACAACCACCTCGAGGAACAGGGGCTGGTCGACGGCTGGACCGCGCGTGCCAACAAGCGCATGACGCTGATGGAAGAGGCCGATCCGCGCCACGCGTTGGCGGTCACGGCGGCCACCGAGCACTTCACCGCGATGTTCGCCGAGTGGCTGCTGGCGCGCCCCGAGATCCTCGATGGCGCGGAACCGCGCCTGCGGACGATGTGGCTGTGGCACAGCGCCGAGGAGCTGGAGCACAAGTCGGTCGCCTTCGACATCTACAAGGCCGCGGGCGGCTCGGACGAATGGCGCCGGCGCTGGTTCCGCCGCGTGACCGTGATGTTCCTCGGCGACCTGATGCACCAGACCATCGACAACCTGCGCCACGAAAAGCAGTTGTGGAAGTGGGCGACGTGGAAGAGCGCGGCGCGCATCCTGCTGGGCAAGGGAGGCCTGTTGCGCGGCAACCTGCGCGGCTGGCGCAGCTACCTGCGGGCGGACTTCCATCCGGCGCAGCAGGACAGCAGCCTGTCGACGCGCTGGCTGGCCGACAACCGCGCGCAGTACACGCCGGTGGGCGTTGCCTCCGAGGCAGTTACGTCCTGATCGTCTCTTCTCAGTACATGCTGGCGCGGTGCGTGCCGCCGCCAGTGCCGCTGCGCGCCTGCTGCTGCTCGGGACGCAGCGACAGGTCGTGCAGGGTGTCGAAATCCGACGGGGCGTCGGGCACGCGCATCACCACTTCGAGCTCGTGCATCGACGCGACCCATCGGCCCGCGGGCGAGTCGGCCGGCTCGTCGTTGGCGAAGGTCCCGTCGCGGATGTAGAAGGTCTCGCCCTCGGGGCGCTCGGCATGGAGCTCGACCAGGCGCGAGATCGAGAAGTTGTACGTCACGAGCTTCTCGCGCGTCTTGCGGTCCTTGCCGCCGCAGTTGAAGGAGCCTTCGGCCGCGATGACGATGCAGGAGCCTTCCACGCCCCCGTCGATGTCGATCTCGTTGCCCGAGCGCCAGATGGCGTTGGGCAGGCGCACCCTCACCTTGTCGATCACCAGGTCGCGCTGCTTGTTGAGGCTGCCCAGGGGCGGCACCAGCGAACGCAACTGGCGCAGGCGCTCCGCGAAGTTGTCGTCCATGAGGAATTCGACGTGGTGCGTGGCGCTGCCCGAGGAGCGCTTGACCACCTGCATGACGACATGGCGTGGCTTGCTCACGGCAGGCCCCTTTCGCACGCGTCAACGTCAACGTCCACGCCCAATGCCGGGCAGCCAAGGCCTTGCTGGAATTGATTTGTCATCGGCTACAGATTAGAACTTTTGAATGAATGCAATTACATGCATCAATTGTGTCTAACTGTATATCGATTAAGTCCGTTGTGGAAGGAAATCTGCGACATGTTCACGCGGGCATGTCGCCAAAACGTCTCCGCTTCGTGCTAGCCGAAAACTAGCCCGACGACGCTTCCGATTGCTCCAGCGCCTCGTCGAGCGCCTTGCACGAAGGCGCGCACACGGTCTGCGACTTGCCCAGCACCTGACGCGTGCGCAATTGCGAGCGCACGCGGTGCTTGCCGCACATGAAGCAGGACATGGTCGCCCCGCTGAACGACGCCGAAGCGCGGAACGGGGAACCCGGTGTCTTGGTCTTGTAGCGCAGGCCGTCCGCCACCACTGCCGTCTTCACTTCACCCTTCGCCATGCGTCTTGTCCTTGTTCGTTTTGGCACCGCCCATGGCGCGTGCAATGGCTTCCCTGGCGCTGACTTCTGCCGCCAGGGAAACGTCCAATGCCGAGCGGCAAAGCCCGGCGTGCTGATAGTTGAGGTTCTCATAAACCTCGGATGCGGCCGGATAGGCATCGAGCAGGCGGCCCAGCTCGGCGCCTGGCGCGACATCCTCGAACTCATGCACCAGGTGCTCGACCACCGAGCGGTACTGCTCGGCGCCTACGGGCACGGCGCTGTGCTCCAGTCGCTCCAGCAGTTGCGCCAGCACTTGGGTCACTGCCAGATCGGTCTTGGGGGACGGATTGTGGGTCGTGTTCATGGTTCGCATCTGGGGGCAGCATACGCCTATGCAAGTGGCTGATCGTAGAGGGCCGTCTCCGGCTCCCCTGCTTTTTGGGCCGCCTGCATGCGCTGCAGCAGGCTGTGGAGCATTTCCGTGGACAGCCCGTGGATCACCAGCCGGTGCCCCGCCCGCAGGGTCGACAGGGGCACCAGCGGGTGCTTGTTGTTGACCAAAATCAGGTGCTCGGGCGCATTCAGGATCGTCGCCGTGTAGATGCCGATGGTTTCGTCCAGTTGCAATGAATTGGCCGCGCGCCAGAAATCGTTGTCGGTCAGCATCAGCTGGTAGAGCGGCGTGAACAGCTCGATGGCGCTCTGCAGGTCGAGGAAATTGAGCTTGCCGTGCGGCATGTCCTCCAGCCGCAGCCCCGGCTCCTTGATCATCGAGAAATCGACCTCCTCCGCCTTGCACAGTGCCACGCCCTTCTCGCGCAGCGCCGTGTTCAGGCGGATCACGAAGTTGAAGAGGTTCAGGTCGTGCTTCAAGAACATCTCGTCCTTCAGCGCGTCGATGTCCGCCGGCTCCAGCGGATGGGTGGACACGGGCGCAGGCGAGTTGCGCCCGATGAACGCCAGCACCTGCGACCCCAGGTGAAAGTGCCGCAGGATCAGCCAGTTCGCCTCCGGCGACACGAAGCGCTTGAGGCCCCACGCGAGAAAGCGGTGCAGCAGCATCGAATGCGACCAGTTGCGTGGCACGAACACCTTCACGATCTGGATGAGGATGATCGTGAGCCGCGCGATCGGCCTGAGGAACGGCAACAGGTACTGCCGAGAGCCCGAGCTCGAATCGGCCAGCCACGCCGACTTGACATTGTCCGGCAGCGGCGTGCTCTGGTCCAGGTAGAGCGCGAGCCACGGACTCGGGTCGCGCTCGTCGTGGGCTTGGGTCAGGAATTCAGGCGTTCGGCTCATTGGCACCTCCGCCTGCGGCTGCGGTATTCGCCTTGGGGCGGCCCGGCGGCTCATGCGGCATCCGCTCCGTGATGTGCTGGAACTGCATCAAATACAGCGCGGCCGTATGGCGCGCCGTGTCGATGATCTGACGGGCCGCGCGGGCCTGCCCCTCGATGGCCATGACCATCTCGACCGCGGCGAGCCAGCGGTTCAGGTGGTTCTCGTCGTTGTGGCCGTGGTATTCGAGAAAGCGGAAGGCATCGGGCGGCAGCTTCACGCTCGCCTTGATGAGCGGCAGCAGCGCCGGCACGATGCGCTGGCCCGTGCCTTCGATGATGTAGATCGCGCCCAGCAGGCCGATCGGATCGCGCGTGGCCGCCAGGCCGTGCAGGTAGGCATTGAGCGCTTCGCCGCCCGGGTTGCGGCGCAGGTCATCGATCTGCGCGACCGTGCCCCCGGCCTTCTTGTAGTCGCTGAAGAGGATGTTGAAGTCGTCCTGCTCCTCGCCCGCATGCACGCCGATCAGCGAGGCCAGCATCTGGTACGGCTCGCTCAGCGACGCGGCGCCTTCGCGCATCCACTTGCTGCCTTCGCGCACCTGCGGCACCCATTGCTCCATCCAGTTCAGGTAGTCGGGCAACGCGAGGCGGCGCTCGCGGATCTGGCGGACGAGCGGCGTGCGCCAGACGCGCGAGCGGTAGTCGTGCCAGATGGCGGCCAGTTCCGTCAGCAGAGCGCCCAGGCCCTCGGGCGCGGCGGCCGGATCGTGCGGGGGCGCGATGACGAGATCGTCGTCCGGCACCGCGGCGCGGGGCGCCACTGTCGTCACGGGCGCCGCATCGGCCGCTTCGACTTCCAGCAGCATGTACGCCGCCATGAAGCGCCCCGACTCGGGCACGTAGCAGAAGATCTGCTCGCCGGGCTTCAACGTCTTCGTGTGAAGGAATTCGGCCAGCATGACCAGGATCGACGCGGCCCCCGTGTTGCCGCGCCACGCGAGGTTGCTCCACCAGCGCTCGCGCGGAATCGACAGGTCGGCCTTGTTCATCAGGTCCTCGACCACCGGGATGAATTTCTCCGACGAGTAGTGGCACAGGAAGTGATCGATGCGCTTCGGATCGACCCAGCCGTCGCGCACCAGTCCTGCGTATTCGTGGATGCCGATGTCGAACAGGTGCGGCAGCAGGCGGATGTCCTGCCGCAGCGAGAGTGCGCCGGCGGCTTCGGCCTCTGCCCAGGAGCCGAAGTCGAGGTGGCCGCGCGCGCGGTCTTCGGTCAGCCCCATCTGCATGCACACCGGGTAGTCGCCCGAGAAGGCGCGCTGGTGCACCCACTTCAACTTCAGGCGCAAGCCGGGCGCGCCCGCCAGTGCGGGTGAGCCATCGGACAGCAGCAACGCGCCCGCGCCGTCGGACAGCATCCAGCGCAGGAAGTGCGAGTCGAAGTCGGTCTCGTAGCCGCGCGCCGCGAAACGCGAGCGCTTGAAGAGCCGCGACGGCATCTCGCTCGCCACCGCCATCGCGCTGCGGTGCGCGCCCAGCTCGATGCCCTGCGCAGCCGTCTGGATCGCCGACACGCCGGCCGCGCAGATGCCGTGCACCGAGTGCGTCTCCATCGGCTGCGCCGCGAGCTCGCCCTGGATCATGTTGGCGAAGCCCGGCATCAGCGTGTCGCCGCCCGAGGAGCCGCTTGCCAGCAGCGACACGCGCGACAGCTCCGCGCCGCCGCGCCGCAGGCAGTCGCGGATGGCGCCCGCGGCGAGCTGCGCATTGGTGTGCTGCGTCACGCCCTCCGCATCGATGGCGTAGTGCCGCGTGAGGATGCCGTTCTCCGCGAGGATGCGCCGCTTGATGCGCTCGGACATGCGATTGAGCGGCGCGATGTACGCGTCCATGCGGTCGTTGGGAATGGGCTCACCCGGCATGAAATAGCCGGCGCTCTCGAGGTACACGCGTTGGAATGAAACAGGCATGGTTCAGTGAATGGAGGAATCGGGAGGCATCAGCGAGCGGCTGCGAAAACGCGGCCACACGGTCCCCAGCACGAAGACCCGCACCATGTAGGGAACCAGCCCGCCCTCGTTGAGCACGGGATCGACCTGCGCGCGATAGCGCGTGGCGTGCAGGTGTGTGAGCTCGGACCAATGGGCATGCGGGTTCTCGTGGTGTGCGGTGTGCAGGCCGATGTTGAACAGCAACGGGTTCACCAGCCCTTCGAAATTGCGTGCGTAGTTCAGCCTGCCCCCAGGGGTATCGCGCAACGCTCCTTCGCGCGATGGCTTCCGGCCATCGGCGTGCGCATGCTGCAGGTAGTTGGTCGCGAGCAGCCAGTGCAGGCCATGCAGTTGCGGCACGATCACGAAGAGCAGCGCCTTGCGCCAGTCGAGCGCGAGCAGCACGGCCCAGCTCGCGAGCCACAGCGCGTACTGCGCGATGCAGTAGCGCCAGGCGCCGCGCCGGTACGTCCGCAGCCGCGCGAGCCAACCGACGAACACCGGCATCAGCACCCACACGGCCTGGAACGGATGCAGCAGGTAGCCCCACAGATGGTTGGTGTCGCCGCCGAAGCGGTAGGTGCGCGCGACATCTTTCGGGCCATGCCGGTGGCGATGGTGATTGGCCACATGCGCGGGCCAGAACACGAAGGTCGGGTGGCCCTGCAGCAGCGTGATCCAGAAGTCGGTCAGCCGGTTCATGCGCCGCCCGCGCCACATGCGCAGGTGCACGTGGTTGTGGTGAATCACGCCGATGCCCAGTGTGAGGAACAGCATCGGCGCATAGAGCAGCACGTTGAAGCCGTTCACCCACTGCCACGCCGCCAATGCCGGCAGCGCTGCGAGGTACGCGAGGCTTTGCCAATCGCGCCGGTGCCGCAGGCGCGGCAGGCGGCGCGACGCCTCAGGCCGGCGTGCCATGCTGCCGCGCCTGCTTGTCCCGAAAGGCCTGGAAGTGCGGCTCGGCCGCGTCCGCCGCGATGCGCGTGCCGAACAGCCGGTCCATGAAGGTGAACTGGAAGCCGTAGTTGCCGTTGTGGCAGGCATGGTGCAGGTGATGCCGCCGGCTCGCGGCGAACCAGTGGCCGTACGACACCCCTGTGAAGAAGTCGTAGTTCGAATGTCCCACGCAGTTGAAGAACAGGCTGAACACCGGCACCGCGGCCAGCGACCAGAAGCTGAAGTCGTGCACCACCATCGGCAACAGGATCACGTTGCCCAGCATCAGCGCCTCGATCGGGTGGAAGCTGTAGGTGGCCCACGGCGTGGTCACGAACGAGCGGTGGTGCGGCCCGTGAAAGCGGCGCAAAAGGCGCGTGTGCAAGAGGCGATGGTTGATCCAGAAATGCACGTCGTTCCACACCGCGAGCAGGAGGATCTCGAGCGCGATCTGCCGCCAGCCCGCATCGGGATCGAGTCGCGCCCAGCCCAACTGGAGCAAGCCCCACGGAAACACCATGCCCAGCCCGAAGATCAACACCGAGATGCCCGACTGCCCCAGCTCCCGCCGCAACTGCCCCGGCTGCAGCGGCCGCGGATCGAGCACCCGCCCGATGCGCAGCGCCGGCAGCACGCGCTTGGTCAGCAGCCAGGTGATGGCGCCGAAACCGAGGTAGATGCCGCCGAAAAAAAGCACGCCCCACAGCATGACCTGCAGGGCGGGCAGTGAAGTGAAGGTCTGCGCCATCCCCCGAGGCTACAGCAGCATCTCGGGAACGATGGGTGCGATGAGCATGTTGTAGAAGCGCTGGAAGAAGCCCGACTCGGGCTCGGAGGTCAGGATCACCTCCTTCTCGCCATCGCTGGTGAGCCACTGCAGCGTGCCGGTGTCCTTGGCCAGCCTGAGGCGGTAGGAGTTCTGCAGCTTGCTGATGTTGATGATGCGCAGCATCTCGCGCGCCAGCTGCGGGCTGTCCACCACCAGGCCCATCTCGGTGTTCTGGCTCGCCGAGCGCGGGTCGAGGTTCATCGAGCCGATGAAGATGCGCGTCTTGTCGATGGCAGCGGTCTTGGCGTGCAGCCGGCCGAGCGACTTGCCGAACATGCCGAAGCGCTCGCCCTTGCTGGTGCGCTGCGGGCTCAGCTCGTACAGGTCGGCGCCGCTTTGCAGCAGCCGCTCACGGTAGCGCGCATAGCCGGTGTGCACCAGCGGCTCGTCGTTGGCGGCCAACGAGTTGGTCAGCAGTGTGAGTTTCACCTTGCGCTTGGCCAGGTCGTCGAACGCCGCCATGCCGCGCTCGCCCGGCACGAGGTAGGGCGAGGTCAGGTCGACCTCGGTCTTGGCGTCCATCAGCAGGCCCCAGACTTTCATCGTCACGCTGGTGGCGATGGCCTCGTCGGCCGTCATGGTCGCGGGCTTGGTCGGCGGGTCGGCGATGGCGCGCGCCTCGCCCCACAGGAGGCCCATGCGGCCGCCGTCGAGCTCCTCGGCGATCGGGCCATAGCCCAGGATGTCCGACGGCGGCAGCACGATCTTCGGTGGCGGCGCGGCCATGCCGATCCAGTCGTCGAACTCGGCGCTGCCGGGCATGCGGCCGCCCTCGCCCTTCACGATGTCGGCGATGGGCCAGACCTGCACGCTGTTCCAGTAGGCGTCGAAGATGGATTCGAGCTGCGGCACCACCTTGCCCACCACCAGCGCGTCCATGTCGATGAAGTTCTGCGCCTCGCTCAGCACGAAATACTCGTCGGCGATGTTGCGTCCGCCCACCACCGCCATCGCGCCGTCGGCGATGAAGAGCTTGTTGTGCATGCGGTGGTTGAGCCGCACGATCTCCCAGGGCGAGGCCGCGAAGCGCGAGAGAAAACCGTCGCGCCCGCAGCAGAACGGGTTGTAGAGCCGCACCTGCACATTGGGCGTTTCCGAGAGCGCCAGCAGCAGCTGCTGGCTCTTGACGGTGTAGAGGTCGTCCACCAGCACCCGCACCTTCACGCCCCGTGCCGCGGCTTCGCGCAGCGTGCGCAGCAGCAGGCGGCCGACGGCGTCGTTCTCCAGCTGGTAGTACTGCACCACCAGCGACTGCTGGGCGCGCTGCGCGAGCTGGATGCGCGCATCGAGCGAATAGACGCCCAGCGGCATCAGCCGGAAGCCCGAATGCTCGCCGGGCGGGGTGGAGGCCGCCGCGATCTTCGCAAGCCGGGTCGACGGATCGGCCGAGGCGGCGTGCTCGGCGGGCCGATCTTTCGCCGGCGGCAGCGAGCCGCAGGCAGCGAGCACTGCCAGCAGAAAGCCCGCGAGCGCCATGCGCAGAAGTCGGTCCCAGCCGTTCATGATGATGATTTCCGTCGTTCGTTTTTCAATCGCTGCCATGAATACGCGGGCCGGAGGGCGTCAGTTTCGTTCTGCCCTGCGAAAGGTGCGCCGTCCTAGAATTCGTGTCACACCCGCACGGAGTTACACCATGGCCCGACCGATCCTCTCACGCATCGCGCTGATGACGGCCCCTGCCGCCCTTTACGCCCTTTCCGCGCTTGCACACCCCGCTTGGGCCGCCCTGGACATCGGCGACCCCGCGCCCAAGTTCACCGCCAATGCGGCCCTTGGCGGCAAGACCTTCCGCTACTCGCTGGCCGACGCGCTCGCCAAGGGACCGGTGGTGTTGTACTTCTTTCCGGCCGCCGACTCCAACGATTGCTCGATCGAGGCCCACGCCTTCGCCGAGGCGGTCGACCAGTTCGCGGCATTGGGCGCCACTGTGATCGGCGTTTCGGCCGACGACATCGACACCCTCTCCAAGTTCTCGGTCAAGTCCTGCCAAAGCCGGTTCCCGGTGGCATCCGACGAAGCCAAGACGGTCATCAACGGCTTCGACGCGCTGATGCAGACCCGCCCGGACTTCGCCAACCGGCTGTCGTACGTGATCTCGCCGGATGGGAAGGTGGCGTACTACTACCAGAACCTGAATCCGGACAAGCATGTGGAGCGCACGTTGAATGCGGTGCGGGCGTTGCCCAAAGCAACCGCGGCAAAGTGAACCTAGGGGCAGGCGCTACCTGACCCGGACGCCTTCGTTCCAGCCCTTCTCCAGCGGGTTCAGCACCAGCTGGATCAACCGGCGCCTGTCGGTCTGAATGTCCGCCTGGAGGCTCATGCCCGATTGCAGCGGTTGCGCGTGTCCCTTGACCCAGATGCTGGCGTCAGGCCCGGCAAGGGCGATCTGCACCCGGTAGGCCAGGCCGTTCGTTCGCTGGTCCGAATTGCTGCTGTCGAAGTTGCGGTTGCTCGAGGCGGCCTGCCCCGTGCCTGTCTGCTTGTCGAGCGCCTGCGGGTTCTGGAACTCGGCGTCCGCGCTGATCCATTTCACGGTGCCAACCACGGCGCCGTACTGCGTGAAGGGAAAGCTGTCGAGCTTGACCTCGACGGGCTGGCCGATCTTGACGTAGCCGATGTCGTTGTTGCTGAGCAAGACTTCGGCAATCAGCGGCGTGTTCTCCGGCACGATCGTCAGGAGCGGTTGATTGGCTGCCACCGCGCTCCCCAGCGTCGTGACGCCGATGCTCTGGACCACGCCCGAAACTGGCGCGCGCAAGGTCTTCAGCCCGTTGAGCTGCTGCGCCTTCTCGAACTCGGCCTGCAGGCTCGCACCCTCGCGGCTGGCCTGCTCGACCTCGGCAAGGATCTGCACCTTGCGCTCCTGCTCTACGGCGGCCTGCCGGAAGCGCGCCTCCTGAAGCCCCGCGGCAAGCTGGGCCAGTGTCTGGCTCTGCGCCGCCAGGTCGTGTTCCAGGCCGACCACTTCCTGCTCCTGCTTGAGGCGCTCGCCTTCGCTGAAGAAGCCCTCCTTGACCAGCGCCAGGCTCTGCTGATAGCGCTTGGTCGCGAGGCCCAGGTTCAGGCGCAGCTTCGTGTGCGTCGATTCGGCCGCCTTGAGTGCCTTGGTCTTTTCATCCACCGATGCCTTGGCTTCCGCGAGCTTGGCCTCGAAAGCCGCTTCGCGGGCCTGGATTGTCGCCATCTGGTCAGGGGTCAGCGCCGGCGTGGTTCGCGCCCCGCTGGGATTGGCGCCCGAGGCGGACATCGGCAGGTGCTGCCCCTTCATTTCCACCATGAGCCGCGCCATCTGCTGCTGGTTCTGCTGCAGCCGCTGCTGGCTGCTGGACAGGTCAGCCTGTGACAACGTCGGATCGAGCTCGATCAGGAGGTCGCCCTCCTTGACGCGCTGGCCTTCGCGCACGTGAATGGCGCGCACGAGCGCTGGCTCGATCGTCTGCAGGACCTTCACCCGCCCATCGGGAATCAGCCGGCCGGGCGCCGTCGCCACGATCTCGATTTCGCCGATGCATGCCCAGGTGATGGCGCCGAGCAGCAGCACCGCCAGCGCCCACATCAGGCCGCTGGCAAAGGGTGCGGGAGGCGTCTCCTCGATGGCGAGCGCCGGGCTATGGAACGCCCGCTCCTTGGGAGACAGCACGATGTTCATGCCTCGGTCTCCGCGGGGTTGCCACGCCGCTCGGCACGATGCGTTGTCGGGTTCTTTCGAACACCGGTGCCCGGCTCGTGCTGCTGCATGGCCCAGAGCCTGGCGAACTCACCCTGTTGCGCAATGAGCTCCTGCAATCCGCCCTGCTCGACCACCTTGCCGCTGTCGAGCACGACGATGCGGCTGCAATGACGCAGCGTGGAAAGACGATGGGCAATCATGATGACCGTGCGGCCGCGGCAGATCTGCGCCATGTTGGCCTGGATGGCCTGCTCGCTCTCGACATCCAGCGCGCTGGTGGCTTCGTCCAGGATCAGGATGCGCGGGTCGCCCGTCAGTGCGCGGGCGATCGCGATGCGCTGGCGCTGCCCGCCGGACAGAAGAGCACCACGCTCGCCCACCGGCGTCTGGTAGCCCTGTGGCAAGGCGGTGATGAACTCGTGCGCCCCCGCCTGCTGCGCCGCAAAGATGATGCGATCGAAAGACATCCCCGGATGGGCGACGGCGATGTTTTCCGCGATCGTCCCGCTGAACAGGAAACTGTCTTGCAGCACGACGCCGATCTGCCTGCGCAGTTGCTGGGGATCGGCATGCGCGATGTCGTGACCATCGACCAGCACGCGCCCGGCCTCCATGCCGTACAGCCGCTGGATCAGCTTGGTGAGCGTCGACTTGCCGCACCCGGAGCGCCCCACGATGCCCACCACTTCGCCCGGCTCCAGGAGAAGGCTCACGTCGTTCAGCACGAGCGGCGTTTCTGCCTGGTAGCGGAAATGAATCGACTGCAGCTCGACGCGCCCCTTCAGCGGCGGCATGGCCTGGACACCCGTGTTGGTGGGCTCCGGCTGCGCGTTCATGAGATCGCCCATGCGGTCGACCGACAGCTTGACCTGCTGGAAGTTCTGCCAGAGGCCGACCAGCCGGGACACCGGCTGCAGCACCTGCCCCGCCAGCATCTGGAATGCGATGAGCCCGCCGACGGTGAGGTCGTTGTTCATCACCAGCGTGGTGCCGACCCAGAGCACCGCCAGCGTCAGCATCCGCTGCACCGCTTGCGAGATGCTTTGCGCCGCGTTGCCCAGCTTGCTGACATCGAAACCTGCCGCCACCTGCCGGGCGGCGAGCAGGTCCCACTTACGCTGCCACATGGGCGCCAGCGCCAGGCTCTTGAGCGTATGGATCCCCTGGATGCTCTCGACCATGAAGCTGCCGGCCTCCGCGCTGCGGTCGAATTTCGTCTGCAGCGCCCTTGCGAAAATGGGCTGGGCCACGAGCGTGACGAGGGCCAGGATCGGCAAGCCGATGAGCGTGACGATGGTCAGCTTGATGCTGTAGAGCAGCATCACCGCGATGAAGATGCCGATGAAGAGGCCGTCGACCAACGTCGTCAACGCGCCGCCCGTGAAGAAGCTGCGGATGTTCTCGAGTTCGCGCGTGCGGGCCAGCGTGTCGCCGGCCTGGCGCTGTTCGAAATAGCGGATGGGCAGGCTGAGCACGTGGCGAAAGAGGTCGCTCGACAATCCGGCATCGAGGCGCGCCGATGTATGGGCGAGCATGTAGCCGCGCAGCGTGTTGGTGACGGCCTCGAAGACGATCAGGCCCGCCATGCCGATGCCCAGAACGTGCAAGGTCGACAGGCTCTTGTGCATCAAGACCTTGTCGATGATGACCTGGCTGAACAGGGGTGTCGTCAACGCGACCAGCTGGAGCAGGAACGCGCCGAGCAGCACCTGTCCCAGCGGCTTGCGATAGCGCCACAGCACCGGAACGAACCACCCGAGACCGAAGCGCCGGGAGGGTGAACCACTGGCCGCGCCGAGTTGCAGGGGCTGGCGGAAACGGATGACGGGGAGCACGCCATTTTCCCCGTGGCTTCGAACGAGGTCCGCCATCGAGACCCACGTGAATTTCGAGGTCCGGGGTGTCCAGAGGAGAAGTTCTTCCGACGGCAGCTTCGGATCGGCAGCGCCGGATTCGCTGGCGGCACCGGGGCGCGGCCCCAGGGCGGCACCGCGCGTCTCGCGTCGCGCCACCACGGTGACCACATTGCCGTCGCCACTGACGATCACGCATGGAATGGGGAGCGACCGCGCCCCGCCGCGTTGCTTGAGGAACGGCCATTTGCGTGAGGGGCGTTCCCGCACCTGCTGAGGCTTCGACACGAGCCCCAGGTGCTGCGCCGCATGCTGCAGCTCCTGCACGCCGATGAGGGTTTCAGGACGCCAGCCCATCGCTTGGCCCAACGCCTGGACGCTCATCTCCAGGGAGAAGAATGCAACGATGGGCTGCAAGGCCGAGAGGCCCTGCAGCGCTGGAAAAGAGGCACCCCCTGACTCAGCCGACGTGCCGGGGCCGCCAGGACTATTCAAGGCCTGCTGCGGCTGGCTTGCGCCCCCCTCTTCCATGGCCTTCTGGTCCAAAGCAGTCCAAGCTCTTTTCTCAATCGGGGCGCCGCGTCGCTCTGCTGCGCAGGCATTGCAAGAACGACGCGTTGGCTACGTCACGCTGTCAGTTGGATGTTGGCCTGCGAAAGCTGGGCCAGCGTTGCGTGGTGGAACGTGATGCTCTGGTTGCCATCGGTGAACACTACGTTCTGACCGTTCTGCGTCATGTGGCTCAGGACGTCGGCCGTGCCGCCGTAGCCGAAGCCGGTGAAGCGCAGCTGATCGACGCCCTCAAGTCCGTAGACCTGGTTGTTGCTTGCGTCGGTGCTGGAGTTGAAGATGAAAACGTCCGCACCGCGACCGCCGATCAGCGTGTTGTTTCCGGCGCCGCCATTCAAGGCATCGCTCCAGCTTCCGAAGGTCGAGGCCATGTAGGTCGCCTGCTCCGGCGCGGTATTGATCCGGAACTCCGCGGAGTTGGAGAAACCGAGCACCACGGTGGCGCGACTCGTTCCATGATCGAGCGCATTGACCCACGCAAACAGCCCATCCGAATCGGCATCCCTGCCCAGCACGTTGTGATAGAGCAGCGAGACGAACTGACTGTTGTTCAGCGTCCCATAGGTATTCTGGAACTCGGCCGATCCCACGAAACCTTGCGCAACGGCCTGAATGGTTTGGGTTGCGTTGTCCAAGGCATTGACCCAGCTGACCAGCCCGCCGCCATCGGGCTCCCGGCCCAAAGTCGCTTGGTAGAGGCGATAGACAGCGCCCTGGTGCTCTCCGCTGAAATTCGAAGTCATGAAGGCGTCGACATCGACCGACGTGCTGGTCCTGAACTCCGCCGAATCCGAGAAGCCGACCACGACCTCCGCGCGAGACAACCCGGCATTCAACGCCTGAACCCAAACCGAAAGTCCTGCGTTGTCGGGTGCGCGGTCCAGCACGTTCTGGTACAGCAACGTCACGAACTGGGTGTTGTTCAGGGAACCGTACACATTCTGAAATTCCGCCGATCCAACGAATCCTGCCGCAACGGTTTTCAGAGGCGTGCCATTCTTGAGGGCCCCGGCCCAAGCTTCGAGGCCGTCCACGTCCGGCTCTCTGGCAACGGTTGCCTGGTACAGGCGGTACACAGCACCATAGGCCGTGTTCGCCGTGCCGAAGATGCCGTCGCCACCGTCGATGACGTCGTTGCCAGCACCGCCGACGAGGCCATCATTGCCCCAGCCGCCGGTGATCTTGTCATCGCCGGCACCACCGTTGAGGTAGACAGAACTGGTGGCACCCAAGGCAGTCAGGGTGTCGTTGAAGTCCGAACCGACGACTGCGTAGATCTGCGAGAGCGTGTCGCGATTGCCCCAGCCGTCCGTCGCGGTGCCCGACCGCAGATCGACGTTGACGCCCGCAGGGCCGTCGTTGTAGTGAACGATGACTGCACCGGTGTTGTTGCCGGTGATGGTGTCGTTGCCCTGGCCACCCCAGATGTCGTCGTCCCCTGCATCGCTGTAGATGAAATCGTTGCCTGCGCCGCCGTCGATCAGATCGTTCCCGGCACCGCCGTGAATGATGTCCGAACCGGTGGTTCCAACCAAAGTATCGTTTCCGGGAGTGCCGTCGATGATCGCCACAGTACGTTCCTTCGTTTTTTAAATAAGACTTCTCCACATCTGCATCGCTCCTCACGCCGATGCAGCCCATCCAAGTCACGGTCGTTTCCGCCCCGACCTGTCGATATCGTATCCGCTTGTATCCCTCGTTTCGTCTGTGAATATGCGCACGGTCACGTGCTTTTTCCACGGAGCGCGGACTTTTTACAAAGACATTCGATTACATAGTACTTAACTATTAAGTAGATTTGCCAGTGCGTTCGGCGCGCAGGCTGCAGGAATAGAACGCAGCCCACCAAGGCTTTTTTCGCGTTCGCGCAAAATCCCGCCCCATGCAGCTCAACTACATCGCCAACGCCGACGTCCCGTCCGCCTCCGGCCGCACCCTCCCCGTCACCGACCCGTCCGACGGCCAGCCCTTCGACGACATCCAGCGCAGCAACGCCGCAGACATCGACACCGCCGTGCGCGCCGCGCGCGACTGCTTCGAGGGCGTGTGGCACAAGGTCAGCGCGGCCGACCGCAGCCGCCTGCTCTACAAGCTCTCGCTGAAGATCGCCGAGCACGTCGACGAGCTCGCGCTGATCGAGCAGCGCGACTGCGGCAAGCCCGTGAAGCAGGCGCGCGCCGATGCGGTGGCGCTGGTGCGCTACTTCGAGTTCTACGCCGGCGCCTGCGACAAGCTGCACGGCGAGACCATCCCCTACCAGGACGGCTACAGCGTCTTCACCTGGCGCGAACCGCACGGCGTCACCGGGCACATCATTCCGTGGAACTACCCGATGCAGATCTTCGGGCGCAGCGTGGGCGGCGCGCTCGCGGCGGGCAACGTGTGCGTGGTGAAGCCGGCCGAGGACGCGTGCCTTTCGCTGATCCGCGTGGCGCAGTTGGCGGCCGAGGTCGGCTTTCCAGCGGGCGCGCTCAACATCGTGACGGGCTACGGCCACGAAGTGGGCGACGCGCTCGCGCGGCACGAAGGCATCGACCACATCAGCTTCACGGGCAGCCCCAAGATCGGCACGCTGATCCAGCAGGTGGCGGCCGAGCGGCACTGCCCGGTCACGCTCGAGCTGGGTGGCAAGAGCCCGCAGATCATCTTCGCGGACGCCGACCTCGATGCGGCCATTCCGGTGGTCATCAACGCGATCGTGCAGAACGCCGGACAGACCTGCTCGGCCGGCTCGCGCGTACTGATCCAGCGCAGCATCTACGAACCGCTGCTCGAGCGCCTGGGCCATGCCTTCGAAGCCCTGCGCGTCGGCCCGGCGGCCATGGACCTGGACGTCGGCCCGCTGATCCGCCAGACGCAGCAGCAGCGCGTGTGGGATTTCCTGAGCGACGCCCAGCACGCCGGCATCCCGATGGTGGCGCAGGGCATCGTCGTCGAGGAAGCGCCCGAGACCGGCTTCTACCAGGCGCCCACGCTGCTGCGCGACGTGCCGGTCGGCCACCGGCTTGCGCAGGAAGAAGTGTTCGGCCCGGTGCTCGCCGCGATGCAGTTCGCCGACGAAGACGAAGCGGTGGCGCTCGCCAACGCCACGCAGTTCGGCCTCGTCGCCGGGGTGTGGACGGCCGACGGTTCGCGCCAGTTCCGCATGGCCCGGCGCGTGCGCAGCGGGCAGGTGTTCATCAACAACTATGGCGCGGGCGGCGGTGTCGAACTGCCCTTCGGCGGCGTGAAGTCCTCGGGCTACGGCCGCGAAAAGGGCTTCGAGGCGCTCTACGGCTTCACGACGCTGAAGACCGTCGCCGTCAAGCACGGCTAGAACCTGGCGCTCCCCCAGGCTAGGCGCACTTCGTGTCGCTTCGCCAACCCCCTCGCCGGGGGCGACACCTGCGGCCCGGCAAAGCCGGTTCCGCGGTGTCCTGCGGATGGGATGCCTACCCCAGCGCGGTGTCCAGCAGCATCATCAGCACGAAGCCGAGCATCAGCCCGCTGGTCGCAAAGGCTTCGTGCCCCTTGCGGTGCGACTCGGGAATGATCTCGTGGCTGATGACGAACAGCATCGCGCCAGCCGCGAAGCCGAGGCCCCACGGAAGCAACAGCGCCGAGTGGCCGACGACTGCAGCACCCAGCACCGCGCCCAGCGGCTCGACCAGCCCAGAGGCCATGCCGATCGCCACTGCGAACCAGCGCTTGTAGCCAGCCGCGAGCAACGCCACCGCCACGACCAGCCCTTCGGGCACGTCCTGGATCGCGATGCCCGTGGCCAGCGCATCGGCGCGCAGACCGTTGTTGCCCGCATACCCCACACCGATCGCCAGGCCTTCGGGCACGTTGTGCAGCGCGATCGCGAACACGAAGAGCCACGTGCGCCGCAGTTGTTTCGCCGACTGCCCTTCGCGCCCCTTGATGAAATGCTCGTGCGGCAGCACCCGGTCCATCACCATGAGCACGATGCCGCCCAGCAGGATGGCGGCGCCGATCACGCCGCCCGCCGCCCAACTGCCGCCGCCGAAGACGCCGATGTTCCTGGCCGCATCCAAGCCGGGAATGATCAGCGAGAAGGCGCAGGCCGCCAGCATCACGCCCGCGCCGAAGCCGAAGAGCGTGTCCTGCAGCCGCTCGGGCAGCTTCTGCGAGAACACCACCGGAAGCGTGCCCAGCGCCGTCGCCAGTGCGGCGACCGAGCCGCCGAGCAAGGCGTTCCACACCACCGGGTCGGTCCGCACGAACTGCCAGAACTGCGAGGCCAGCGCCAGCGCGCCGGCCGCGACGATCGCCAGGCCGATCCATTCGCGAAGCGCGCGTGCGGGCCTTGCGCGCGCGGTCACGGCCGTGCCTTGCGGACCAGCCACATCGTGCAGATCGGCGGGCTTGCGGGAGGCCGGATGGCGCGCATCGATGGCACCGGGCGAGGCAGGCGGGGTGTACGGCACGATCGAAAGCTCCTTGGTTGAAGGGCCCTTTGCGTCGTCGACGTGCTGCGTACTCAGGCGTACAGATGATAGTAATTCTCATTGGCTACGTCAAGACATCGCTCCTGGAGATGGCGAAAACCGGCCAGATCCGGTCACACGACGAAACGGCCCGATACACTGCCCCGCGTCCCCCTGAAAGGCTTTGCACCGATGAAATTGCACCGCATCCTGACCCTCGTGCCGACCTTCCTGCTGCTGTTCGGCGCGGGCATCGCCGGCGCCCAGGTCGCCACTCCGCCGGCCGGCGACTACATCTACGAGGGCGGCGCCGGTTCGCTGCGCGTCAAGTCCAACGGGCATTTCGACATCACCACCGTCGGCGCCAATGCCCATCTCTGCTCGCTGGACGGCACCATCGTCCGCGGCAAGTCCAAGATCGACGACACCGGCTGCGTGGTGAATTTCACCCTCAAAGGCGGCGCGGTCGAGGTCAGTTCCAACGGCTCGGACGACTGCCGCCAGAGCTGCGGCGCGCGCGCCTCCTTCGAAGGCACCTACCTCAAGCCCAGCCCCGCCTGCACCGACAAGGCCGTGGCCGCCTCGCGCAAGACCTTCAAGCGCCAGTACGACGCCAAGGATTTCGCCGCCGCCCAGGCCACCCTCGCCCCCGTGCTCGGCGAATGCAGCAGGACGCTCGACTGGATCACCACGGGCCGCGTGCGCAACGACCTGGCGATCACGCAGTTCAGGCTCGGCGACCGCGCAGGGTGCCTCAAGACCCTGGAGCCGCTGGCCGAAGATGCCGCGAAGACCGACCAGGGCGTGAAGGACTCCTACCCGCCGGCGGACGCCGAGGACATCTTGCCGGTGGCCCGCGCGGCCCGCACGAACCTGAAGCTCTGCAAGGGGTAGCCCCCGCACACTGAAACACCAGGCGGCGCCAAGACCGTCATGCCGACTTTCCATCAACGACAGGACGGAGACAACACCATGAAGTTCTTCCAGCGCACCCTGCGCACGGCCGTGCTCGGCCTGAGCCTGGCCGCACCGCTGCTGGCCGCGGCGCAATCGCTGCCGACCGCCACCCCGGAGCGGGTCGGGCTCTCGACCGAGCGCCTGCAGATGCTCACCGACGTGCTCAAGGCCGACGTCGCCAGCGGCAAGATCCCGGGCGCGGTGCTGCTGGTGGCGCGGCAAGGCAAGGTGGCGTGGTTCGAGCCGGTCGGCAAGCTCGACCCCGCGGCCGGCACGCCGATGCAGCGCGACGGCATCTTCCGCATCTATTCGATGAGCAAGCCCATCACCACGGTGGCCGCGATGATGCTGGTCGAAGACGGCCGCCTGAAGCTGGACGACCCGATTTCGACCTACCTGCCCGAATACGCCACCATGACCGTGGGCGTCGAGAAGCCCGGCGCCGACGGCAAGCCGGTGCTGGAGACCGTGCCCGCGCGCCGCCCGATCACCGTGCAGGACCTGATGCGCCACACCTCGGGCCTGACCTACGGCTTCTTCGGGCCGGGCCTGGTCAAGCAGGCCTACAACGCGGCGGGCCTGGGCGCCAACGACCCGACCAACGCCGAGTTCTCGCAGCGCCTGGCCAAGCTGCCGCTGGCCTACCAGCCGGGCACCACCTGGGACTACAGCCAGTCGACCGACATCCTGGGCCGCGTGATCGAGGTGGTCTCGGGCCAGTCGCTCTACCAGTTCGAGAAGGCGCGCCTCTTCGATCCGCTGGGCATGAAGGACACCACCTACTACGTGCCCGAGCCGGCGCGCCAGCCGCGCATCGCCGAGCCGCTCCCCACCGACCGCAGCTTCGGCGTGGGCGCCGACCTGAACGATCCGCGCATCGTGCGCAAGCTCGAATCGGGCGGCGGCGGCCTGATGTCCACGGCCGGCGACTACGCGCGCTTCCTGCAGATGCTGCTGAACGGCGGCTCGCTCGACGGCAAGCGGTACCTGGGCCCGCGCACCATCGCGCTGATGACCGCCGACCATTCCAACGCCGGCGCCGGCATCGTGCCCGGCCCGCTCTACCTGCCGGGCCCGGGCTACGGATTCGGCCTGGGTTTCGCGGTGCGCCGCAACGACGGCGAGGCGCCCTACCCCGCGGCCGGCGGCGAATACAACTGGGGCGGCGCGGGCGGCACCTACATGTGGGTGGACCCGAAGAACGAGATGTTCGTGGTGCTGATGCTGCAGTCGCCGAAATACCGGACACATTACAGATCCTTGACCCGGGACATGATTTATGCGGCCGTGATCAAGTAGCCTGCACCGGACAGGTCCTTGAGGCCTGGCGCAAAATCGGGCCTTCCCACCACGCCATGAAGAACAGCAGCAGCAGCACCGTCATCCCGATCTCCCAGATCGGCCGCACGCCACCCGCCGTGGCCGTGCCGGACATCGCCGTGCCCGCCACGGGCCTGCTGCAAGACCGTCTGGGCCGCCCGCTCACGGACCTGCGCATCAGCGTGACCGACCGCTGCAACTTCCGCTGCAGCTACTGCATGCCCAAGGACGTGTTCGACAAGGACTACAAGTACCTGCCGCACAGCGCGCTCCTGAGCTTCGAGGAAATGACGCGCCTCGCGCGCCTCTTTGCCGCGCACGGCGTGCGCAAGGTCCGGCTCACCGGCGGCGAGCCGCTGCTGCGCAAGAACATCGAGGGGCTGATCGAGCAGCTCGCCGACATCCGCACGCCCGACGGCCAGCCGCTGGCCCTCACGCTCACCACCAACGGCTCGCTGCTCGCGCGCAAGGCCGCCGCGCTCAAGGCCGCCGGCCTGCAGCGCGTGACGGTGAGCCTGGACAGCCTGGACGACGCGGTGTTCCGCCACATGAACGACGTCGATTTCCCGGTCGCCGACGTGCTGGCCGGCATCGACGCGGCGCAGGCCGCGGGCCTGGGCCCCATCAAGGTCAACATGGTGGTCAAGCGCGGCACCAACGAGCAGGAGATCCTGCCGATGGCGCGCTACTTCCGCGAGCACCATGGCGGCAACGTGGTGCTGCGCTTCATCGAATACATGGACGTGGGCGCCACCAACGGCTGGCGCATGGACGAGGTGCTGCCCTCGGCCGACGTCATCGCGCGCATCGCCGAAGAGTTTCCGCTGGTGCCGCTCGAAGCCACCACCCCCGGCGAAACCGCCCAGCGCTGGGCCTATGCCGACGGCGGCGGCGAAGTCGGCGTGATCAGCAGCGTGACGCAGGCCTTCTGCCACGACTGCAGCCGCGCGCGCCTGTCGACCGAAGGCAAGCTGTACCTCTGCCTCTTCGCGAGCGCCGGCCACGACCTGCGCCCGCTGCTGCGCGGTGCGGCCAGCGACGACGACATTTCCTCGGCCATCGGCCACATCTGGCAGGGCCGGGCCGACCGCTACTCCGAACTGCGGGCTCTCCGCGGCCCCGACCACGCCGCCGATCGCGGCGACGCCAACGACAAGGCGCCGCGCCGCGTCGAGATGAGCTACATCGGCGGATGACGCGGGCTGCCGCCATGCCCGCGCACCCCGCCATCGCGCCCGCCGGCATCACGGGCCTGCTGCTGGCCGGCGGACGCGGCATCCGGATGGGCGGCGTCGACAAGGGCCTGCAGAACTTCAACGGCGAGCCGCTCGCCCTGCACGCGGTGCGCCGGCTCGGCGCGCAGGTCGGCCAGGTGATGGTCAACGCCAACCGGAATCGCGCGGCCTACGAAGCGTTCGGCGTTCCCGTGCTGGCCGACAGCCTCGCGGACTACCCGGGGCCCCTCGCAGGTTTCCTCACGGGGATGGCGCACTGCGCCACGCCCTTCCTGCTCACCGTGCCTTGCGACACGCCGCTGTTCCCGCACGACCTCGCGGCGCGCCTGTCCGAAGCACTGGCCGCCGACGACGCGGACATCGCCATGGTGAGCGCGCCCGATTCCGAAGGCGATGCCGGGCCCACGCTGCGCCCTCAACCCGTGTTCTGCCTGATGCGCACGAACCTGCACGAAAGCCTGCGGCACTTCACCGAAGCCGGCGGCCGCAAGGTGCAGGCATGGACCGCGCAGCATCGCACCGTGCTTGTCCCCTTCGACCGGCCCGGCGACGCGCCCGACGCCTTCTTCAACGCCAACACGCTCGCCGAATTGCAAGCACTCCAAAACCGATGAGCCCGATGAGCCCGATGAGCAGCCTCGCCGACATCGCCGCCGCCCTCCCGGGCCATGACACCGACGCGCTGAGCGTCGATGCCGTCCAGGCTTTTTTGGCCCGGCTGGTCGCGCCGCTGGTCATCACCGAGCGCGAGAACGTGCCGCTGCGCGAAGCGCTCGGCCGCGTGCTGGCCGAAGACATCGTCTCGCCCGTGAGCGTGCCGCCGCACGACAACTCGGCGATGGACGGCTACGCGTTCGATGGCGCGATCCTCCCGACCGACGCGCCCGCCGACCATTCCATCCAGCTGCGCGTGGTGGGCACCGCGCTCGCGGGCGCGGCCTGGCGCGGCGCGCTGGCCCCGGGCGATGCGGTGCGCATCATGACCGGCGCGATGATGCCGGCCGGCCTCGATACCGTGATCCCGCAGGAGTTCTGCCAGGTCGAGGGCGACGTCGTGCGCTTTCCCGACCGGGTGCTGCGCCGTGGCGACAACCGCCGCTTCGCGGGCGAAGATCTGATGAAGGGCCAGCCGGCGCTCAGGCGCGGCGAGCGGCTCTCGCCGGCCGCGCTCGGCATGGTCGCGAGCCTCGGGCTGCCGGGCGTGCCGGCGCTTCGCAAGTTGCGCGTCGCGTACTTCTCGACCGGCGACGAGATCCTCTGCATCGGCGAGCCGCCGCGCGAAGGCGCGGTGTACGACAGCAACCGCTACACCGTCTTCGGCCTGCTCACACGCCTGGGCTGCGAGGTGATCGACCTGGGCCTCGTGCACGACGACCCCGCCACGCTGGCCGCGACGCTGCAGCGCGCCACGCGCGAAGCCGATGCCATCGTCACCAGCGGCGGCGTGAGCGTGGGCGCGGCCGACCACACGCGCGAGGTGATGCAGCAGGTCGGCGAGATGGCTTTCTGGCACGTCGCGATGCGCCCCGGCCGGCCGCTGGCCGTGGGCCTGATTCCACGCGACGGCGGCGAAGCCACGAGCCCCGCCGTGCTGTTCGGCCTGCCCGGCAATCCGGTGGCCGTGATGGTCACTTTCCTCGCGTTCGTGCGGCCCGCGCTGCTGCGCATGATGGGTTGCCACGACGCCGCTTCCGCGCCGCCTCCGCTGCTGCGCGCACGCAGCGCGGGCCCGATCCGCAAGAAGCCCGGCCGCACCGAATACCAGCGCGGGTTCGTGAAGGCCGTGCCGGGGTCATTGCCCGAAGTCTGCGTGGCGGGCAACCAGGGCTCGGGCGTGCTGAGCTCGATGGTCGAGGCCAACGGCCTCGTGGTGCTTCACCACGACCAGGCCCACGTCGCCGCCGGCGAAGAGGTCGACGTGATGCTGTTCGACGGCGCGATCTAGCGGCTCAGGGCATTCAGGGCGCCAGGTACTGCTTGGAGATGCCCGCGCCCACCGTGTACTTCGGGTCCACGAAATTGCCGAGCCGCACCTTGCCGCACTGGCTCAGCATCATGTAGGCGTCCCAGCGGTCGTAGCCGTACTCCGCCTCCATCCAGAGGATGAGTTCCTTGTAGGCGATGCGGGTCGCGTCCTCCAACGGCCGCGCGCTGCCGATCGCCATGATCATCTCCGCGGTTTCCAGCCGCGGCCATTCGAGCTTCCAGCCCTTGATGAGATCGACGCGGATGGTCGTGAGGCTCGGGTATTCCACCGCCGTGCCGCACACCTCGCCATCGCCCTGGCAGGCGTGCGCATCGCCGATGAAGAGGCGCCCGCCGGCCGTGCGCACCGGCAGGTAGGTGATGCTGCCGGGCCCCATGTCGGGCAGGTCCATGTTGCCGCCGTGCTGGTCGGGCGTGAGGCTGTTGATCGAGTCGATCTCAGGCGAACAGCTCAGCGTGCCGATGTGCGGCCTGTAGGGCAAGGTGACGCGCTTGCTCCAGTAGACGCCCTCTTCGTCCACGTCGATCTTGCGCACCGTCTCGGGCAGCGGCTGGTTCAGCAGCGCGGTGAAGGCCGTGCCGCTCAACGCGCCGAAGTCCGGGATCATGCAGCAGGTGCCGCGCGGATTGGGCCCGCGCGGCGCCATCGATTCGATGTGCACCGCGATCGTGTCGCCGGGCTCGGCGCCCTCGATCATGATCGGCCCGTTCTGCGGGTTCACGAAGGGCATGGTCAGCACCTTCGAGGGCAGGTCCTGCTCGGTCTTGACCTTGCCGTCGAACGCGTCGCGCGTCTCCACCACGATGCGGTCGCCGGGCTTCACCGTCATCACGGGCTCGGTGTAGGGGCCGATGGTGAAGTGAAACTTGCCTTGCTTGGCTTCGGTGAGTTCGTGCGTGTCCACGCTGCGCCCACGGCCCAGGCCCCGCGTGTGCATGATCGATTGGTCGAGCCAGTTCATCCGTTGTTCTCCTTGAGGGGTTTTGTTCAGAGCATCAGGTGCGCGCGCACCGCCTGCGCGTTCATCTGGCCGGGCTCGATGCGCCCGACGATGCGGCCCTTCTCCATGACGTAGGCACGCTCGCCCACGTCCAGGATCGTGTCCAGGTTCTGCTCCACGAAAAGAATGGTGGTGCCCAGGTCGCGCCGTATCGCGCGCAGCACGTCGCAGATGAGCTGCACGATCGAGGGCTGAATGCCCTCCGAAGGCTCGTCCAGCAGCATCAGCGCGGGGTTGCCCACCAGCGCGCGGCCGATGGCCAGCTGCTGCTGTTCGCCACCGGACATGGTGCCGGCTTGCTGGTTGCGGCGCTCCGCCAGCCGCGGGAAATACTGGTAGACCAGCTCGGGCTGCTTCTTGCCGCGCGGGCCGCCGACGAGTTCGCCCACCATCAGGTTCTCGGCCACCGTCATGCGCGCGAACACCTCGCGGCCCTGCGGCACGTAGCCGATGCCCAGGCGCGCGCGTGCATCGCTGGAGAGCGCCGCGATGTCCTGCCCCTGCAGCCGCACGCTGCCGCTGCGCGTGCGCAAGAGGCCCATCAGGCAGCGCATGGTGGTCGTCTTGCCGACGCCGTTGCGGCCGATGAGGCTCACGATCTCGCCCTTGCGCACCTTCATGTCCACGCCCTGCAGGATGGGCGTCGCGCCGTAGCTGGCCTGCAGCCCCTGCAGCTCGAGGATGGTCTCAGTGGTCATTGGAAACCTCCGCGCTGCGCACTGCGGTATTCGCCTTGGGGCGGCCCGGCGGCTCATGTGTCTTGCCCAAATAGATCTCGGCCACGCGCGGGTCCGCGATGATTTCGCCGATCGAGCCTTCGGCGAACACCTTGCCGAAGTGCAGCACCGTCACGCGCTGTGCGATCTGGCGGATGAAGGCCATGTCGTGCTCGACCACCAGCACCGTCATGCCCTCGGCGTTGAGCTTCTGGATCAGCTCGCCGGTCTTGAAGGTTTCCTCGGGCGAGAGGCCCGCGGTGGGTTCGTCCATGAGCAGCAGCACCGGCTTGAGCGCGAGTGCCATGCCGATCTCCAGCCACTGCTGCTGGCCGTGGGCGAGTTCGCCCGCGGGCTTGCCGGCGTCCTGCGCGAGGTCGAGCAGTTCGAGCAGCCGGTCTTCCTCGCGACGCAACTCGGCAAGGCGCGTGTGATGCTGCAGCGCGATGTGGATGTTCTGCCGCACCGGCAGCTCCTTGAACACGCTGGGCGCCTGCATCTTGATGCTCATGCCCTGCTGCACGCGCTGGAACGGGCGCTCGCGCGTCACGTCGCGCCCCTGGAACGCGATGCTTCCTTCCGAGGCCTCGTGCGTGCCGACGATGAGCTTGAACAGCGTGCTCTTGCCCGCGCCGTTGGGCCCGATGAGGCAATGGATCTCGCCCTGGCGCACCGACAGGTCGACCTCCGACACCGCCGCATGGCCGCCGAAGCGCTTGGAGAGCGCCCGCGTTTCGAGCAAGGCGTTCATGCGCGCGCCTCCTCTTGCACCGGGGGCACCGTGGGCGCCGCGGGTTCCTTGGACGGACGGCGCCGCCCGAACAACCGCCGCGCCGCCTGCACCACGCCGATGACGAAGCCCTGCGGCGCCACCATCACCGTGCACAGCAGCATCGCGCCCATCAGGAGCAGCGCCGCCTGCTGGCTGTAGACGGTGATCGTCTGGAAGGCCCAGAGCACGAGGAACGAGCCCACCAGCGTGGCGGTGATGTCGCCCCGCCCCGAGAACGCGACCCACACGATCGGCATCGCCGCGGCCGGTAGCCCGACGCTGGCCGGGGTGATGAACTGGCCCCACGAGGTGTAGAGCACGCCGCTCAGGCCCGCGAGCGTGGAGCCGATCACGAAGGTGGCGAGCTGGTATTTGCGCACGTCGTAGCCCAAGAGCTCGGCGCGCTGCGGGTCCTCGCGCACCGCGACGATCACGTTGCCGAAGCGCGAGTTCAGCATCATGCGAAGGCCCAGGTACACGATGAGGATCAGCCCCACCACCAGGTAGTACAGCGCGATGCCGTCGAACACCAGCGGGTCGTCGCCGAACCACGGGATGTTCAGCGGCGCCATGTCCTTCATGCCGTTGAAGCCGTTCAGCCGCGCGCTGCCGATGTGCCATTCGGGCCCGGCCGTCTGCCCGAGAAAGAAGGCCAGCACCAGCGTGGCCGACAGCGTGACGATGCCGAAGAACACGCCGCCCACGCGCCCCCAGATCATGAAGTAACCCAGCACCGCCGCGGCCACGGCCGCCAGGCACAGCGCGATCGCCAGCGCGAGGAACGTGGTGCCCGCATCGCCGCCCAGGTTGACCGCGGCCACGCCGTAGCCGTAGCCCGCGATGCCGAAGAAGAAGGTCTGCCCGAACGACAGCATGCCGCCGTAGCCCCACACCAGGCACAGGCCCATGGCCATGAAAACCCAGGTGAGCAGGTAGGCCATGTTGCCCACGTCGTAGCCGTCGGCGAAGGCCGGGTACAGCAGCACGGCCGCGAGCACCGCGATGAAGGGAAGCCAGAAGACGCGGGTGGCACCCAGCGTCTGCGGCCCGTTGATGAGTTGGAACATTCGTGTGACTCCGTGCAGGTTCAGCGCGTCTTGCGGGCCAGCCATCCGGACACCCCTTCGGGCAGGATGCGGATCACCACGATCACGGCCAGCAGCATGCCGATCTGCCCCACGATCTGCCCGCCCCAGCCATTGAGGCCGGTGCGGATGACCGCGAGCAAGATGCCGGCCGGCGCGGTGCCCAGCAGCACGTTGGCGCCGCCCACCACCACCGTGACGAAGGCCTCGACCAGGAAGGCCGCGCCCATCGTGGGTATCAGCGTCATCGTGGGCGCATAGAGCGCGCCGCACAGGCCCGCCAGCGCCGCGCCGATGCCGAAGCTCAGCGCATACACCCGCCCCACGCGCACGCCGGTGGCCTGCGCGATCGATGCGTTCTGCATCGTGGCGCGCGCATGCACGCCGAAGCGCGTGCGCATGAAGATGAAGTAGATGCCGCCCAGCACCGCCACGGCGGCTGCGAACAGCACCATGCGGTAGACCGAGAAGGTGTAGTCGCCCACCACGAAGCTGCCCTCGGGCGTGCCCACGCCGGTGAGCGTGGAGCCGAAGACCAGCAGCATGCCCTGCGTCACGATGAGGCTCAGGCCCCAGGTGGCGAGCAGCGAATCGAGCGGCCGCTTGTAGAGCTTGCGCACCAGGCTCCACTCCACGGCCACGCCGATGAGCCCCGCGGCGAGCGTGCCGCACAGCTGCGCGAGCGGCAGCGGAAAGCCCGCGTGCACGAGCCCCACGGTGACGTAGGCGCCGCACATGATGAATTCGCCGTGCGCCATGTTGATCACGCCCATCATCCCGAACACGATGGCCAGGCCGGCCGCCGAGAGGATGAGGAACGCGAACACGTCGGCGAACTGGTAGAAGAACGAGAAGATTTCGGCGAACACCGCTGCTCCCTGCTGTACCGGTCGATCGGATGGGTCCGGGCGCGATGCGTCAGAGCTTCTTGGGCAGGTCCGACGGCGTGTACTGCTTGCGGTCGTTCTTCTTGGTGAGGTCGCAGCCGATCTTGCCGAGCCAGTACGGCTGGATCGTTCCGTAGTCCTTGAGCACCTTCACGTCGTGCTTCTCGTCCACCGCGATCAGGCGCATCTCGTGCGAGGCGTGCTGGCTCTTGGGGTCGATGCAGACCTTGCCCTCGGCCGCCTCGATGCAGGCCTCGCCCGCGGCGATCACCTTGCGAATGTCGGCCAGCTTGGTCGACTTGGCCTTCTCGACCATCGTCTTGTACATGTAGAGCGCGTTGTAGGCGTTGTAGCCCATGTCGTTGATGTAGGGCTCGTTCGGGAACTTGGCGTGCCAGCGCTTCTTGAACTCGTTGGCCGCGGGCGTGTCGATTTCCTCGAACCAGTTGGCCGTGGCGTGCATGCGGTTGAGCGCGGGCGGCGCGAAGCGCTTGTGCTCGAAGCCCAGCATGACCTTCACCGACGAGCCCATCGGCAGGTTCAACTTGGCGGCGGCGGCCTGCTCGAAGAACGAGTCCTGCGCGGCGCCCACGTTGAGCATCAGGAGCCAGTCGGGCTTGGCCTTCTGGATGTTCTGGATGGTCTGCGCGAACTGCGAGACGCCCAGCGGAATGAATTCCTCTCCGACCACCGTGCCGCCCACGTCTTTCAGGATCGTGCGGTTCCACTCGGCGGAGATCTGGCCGAAGTTGTAGTCGGCCGCGACCACGTACACCTTCTTGCCGAATTTTTCGACCATGTACGGAATGAGCGTGGAGAACTGCTGCTCGGGCACCGCGCCCATGCTGATCATGTTGGCATCGCACACACCGCCTTCGTACTGGTTGGTATAGAAGTACGGCGTCTGCGTGCGGTCCACGATCGGGCGAATGGCTTCACGCGAGGCCGAGGTGATGCCGCCGATGAGCACGTCCACCTTGTCCTTGCTCAGGAGGCGCCGCGTGAACTCCTGGTAGCGCGCGTTGTCGCCCTGCGGGTCCAGGTGGATGAGCTCGATCTGCCGGCCCAGGATGCCGCCGGCCTTGTTGATTTCTTCCACCGCCAGTTGCGAGCCGTTGAGCTTGGGCTTGCCCAGCACGGCGAGGTCGCCCGAGACGTCTTCCATCAGGCCGACCTTCAGCGGCTCGGCGGCCACAGCAGCGGCCGCGGCGGTGGCCAGCACCATCGTGCAGCCCAGGGAGAAAAGCGCGTGACGTAGTTTCATGGTGATGTGCTTTCAGGAGAGAGAGAAAAAGACAAGGAGAGAGAAGGGAATCGGGAAGCCGCGGCGGCTCAGAGCGCCGGGTGCCGGCGGTGCCAGTCGGTGACCTCCTGGAAGGCGGCGCCCGCGCGCACCAGCAGTGCCTCGTCGAAATGCCGCGCGACGAACTGGAACGCCACCGGCATGCCGCCTGCGGTGAAGCCGCCGGGCAGCGTGATGGTCGGGCTGCCGGTCATGTCGAACGGGCAGGTGTAGCGCAGCATCGCGGCCA
Organism: Variovorax sp. AC194; assembly: GCF_979257995.1. Classification (NCBI taxonomy): domain Bacteria; kingdom Pseudomonadati; phylum Pseudomonadota; class Betaproteobacteria; order Burkholderiales; family Comamonadaceae; genus Variovorax; species Variovorax sp. AC194. Next base: position 4,240,974 of record NZ_OZ409823.1, read on the forward strand.
TGAGGTCGGCATCCACGCCCATCTGCGCCATGCGCTCCATGGTCGGCGAAGCGATGCCCGTGGCGGGGATCAGGAGCAGGTCGATGTCCTCGAACATCGCGCGCACCTTGCCGCTGAAGTCATGGCGGCGCAGCACGATCTTCTGGTAATCCACGCCGCGCTGCGCAAGGCCCAGCTCGATGAGGCCCGCGACTGCCGGGCCGTACATGTCCTTCTGCGCGGGATAGGTCTTCTCGTGCACCACGGCGGCTTCGATGCCGCACAGCGGGAACCAGTCCTCGATGGCCTGCGCGGGATCGGGAAAGCGCACCTCGCGCAGGTCGCCGCCGAGCGTGCGCACCGCGGCGATGGCGGCGTCGAGCACCTCGCGCGTCGGCGCATCGACGCCCTCGGTGGCCCAGCGCATGTCGATGCCGATGCGCAGGCCCGCGAGGCCCTTGCCCAGATCGGCGAGGTAATCGGGCACCGGCGCGAGGCTGGCGGTCGGGTCGTTCACGTCGGCGCCGGCAATCGCGCCGAGCATCGCGCCGGCATCGGCGGCGCTGCGCGTCATCGGGCCGATGTGGTCCAGCGTCGCGGCCAGTTCGAAGGCGCCGTAGCGGCTCACGCGGCCCCAGGTGGGCTTCAGGCCCGTGAGGCCGTTGGCGGCCGAGGGAAAGCGGATCGAGCCGCCGGTGTCGGTGCCCAGCGAGCCGTAGCACAGGCCGGCCGCGGTCGCGACGCCCGAACCGCTGGACGACACGCCCGGCCAGTGCGCCGGGTTCCACGGATTGACCGGCGGCGAGACCGACGGGTGATGGTCCGCATAGGCGCTTTCGGTGAGCTGCAGCTTGCCCAGGATGACGGCGCCCGCCTCGCGCAGCTTGCGCACCACGGTGCCGTCGGTGATGGGCACGAAGTCCTTGTAGAGCGTCATGCCGGCGGCGGTCGGCACGCCTTCGGTCCAGCACAGGTCCTTGATGGCGATCGGCACGCCGTGCAGCGGGCCGCGGATCTGGCCCCTGGCGATTTCCGCTTCGGCACGCGCCGCCTCGGCGAGCGCGGAATCGCCGAGCACCCGCACATAGCTCTTGAGCTTGCCGTCGAGCGCGCCGATGCGCTCGAGCTGCGCCTTCGTCACCTCCACGGGCGAGAGTTCCTTGGCCTGGATGCGGCGGCCGACTTCCAGAAGTTCGAGGTAGTGCAGATCGTTGTCCGGCATGGCGGGGAGACTCCGTTTCGTTGGGGATCAGGGCGAGGAACAGGCTTGTCTGAAGCTGCCCATCGAAGGTATTGAAGGTATTGAAGGTACCGAAGGGCCGCCGCGAGCGCTTGGCTCGCAGCGCCATCGCGATGTGCTGGAGCGGCCAGCGACGCTTTTTCTTTCAGCGCAGCACGGGCGCGCGCTGGTGGAAGCCCGTGGCCTGCTGGAAGGCATGGCCCGCGCGCAGCAGCGTCGCCTCGGCGAAGGGCCGGCCGATGACCTGCATGCCGATGGGCAGGCCGTCGGGGTCGAACCCGCAGGGCACGTTCAGCGACGGCAGCCCCGTGAGGCTCGCGACGCCGGTGAACTGCATGATGGCCGAGAGCATGTCTTCCTCCTGCCCCGGCTCGATCTCCACGCGCGTCTGGCCGATGCGGGTGGCGACGAAGGGCAGCGAGGGGCAGACGAACACGTCCACCTTCCTGAAGGCCTCGAGGAATTCGGCGCGCAGCAGCGCGCGGTAGCGCTGGGCCTGCAGGTACTGGGTCGCCAGCAGCATTTCGCCGGCTTCCAGCAGGGTGCGCACGTCGTCGCCGTAGTCCTGGGGGCGCTCGCGCAGGTTGCGCTGGTGGTAGGTGCTGGGCTCGGCCGATTCGATGGTGAGCTGCGCGGAGATGTTGCCGTGGATGTTGCGGATGTCGATGTCGACCAGCTCCGCGCCCAGGTCCACAAAGGTGGCCAGCGCCTCTTTCACCGCGTCGTGCACCGGCGCCTGCAGGTGCTCGAAGAAGTAGCCCGGCACGATGCCGATGCGCAGGCCGCGGCAGCCGCCGCCCAGGTCTTTCAAGTAGTCGTCGCAGGTGCGTTGCGCGCTTCCCGCGTCCTTCGGATCGAAGCCCGCGATGGCGCCGAACATCAGCGCGCAGTCTTCGACGGTGCGCGTCATCGGGCCCACCGTGTCCATGCTCCATGCGAGCGGAATCACGCCGTGGTTGCTGACCCGCCCGTAGGTCGGACGCAGGCCCACGATGCCGTTGATGGCCGAAGGCAGGCGGATCGAGCCGCCCGTGTCGGTGCCGATCGCGCCGAAGCAGAAGCGCGCGGCCACGGCGACCGCAGAGCCGCCGCTGGAGCCGGCCGGAAAGCGCGCCGGGTCCCAGGGGTTGCGCACCGCGCCGTAGTGCGGATTGGCCGAGGTGCCGCCCCAGGCGAACTCGTGCATGTTGGTCTTGCCGATGAAGATCGCGCCGGCCTGGCGCAGCCGCGTGGTGACGGTGGCGTCGGCCTCGGGCAGCCAGTCGGCCAGGATCTTGCTGCCCGCGGTGGTGCGGCTGCCGCGCACCGCGACGTTGTCCTTCAGCGCGAGCGGAATGCCCTGCAGCGGGCCGAGCTCGTGGCCCGCGCCCGAGAGCAACTCGGCCGCGCGCGCCACCTGCATCGCCTGCTCCTCGAACACCGTGATGAAGGAGCGGAGCACGCCGTCGTGCGCGCGGATGCGTGCGAGCGATGCCTCCACCAGCTCCACGGGCGAGACCTTGCGCGCGCGCACCAGGCGCGCGGCTTCGGCGAGGCCGAGTTCGAGCAGCTCGCTCATGCGGCGTCCTCGGGCACGTCGTGCGCATGCGCGAAGGCGGTGACAGGCATCAGCTCGCTGTAGGCCGCATCACTCATCTTGCGGCTCAGTTCGTTGGCCGCGGGAATCCAGGTGGACAGCACGGCCTGGACCGCGGCGCGGCGCTCGGGGCTCAGGTCCAGGGCCGCGCAGCGGGCGAGCGCACCGACATCGACCGCATCTGCGGGCGGGGAAGCATTCATCGTCGTCTCCATTCGTGAAGGAAGCTTGTGGACTTCACGATAGGGAGCAACGCCGCGCGCGGCTTGGCTGCAAAGGCCAGCGCGATGGGCTGGAACCGCCAACCTCTGCGCGTGCAGCGGATGGCCGGCTGTGGTGACGCGGTGCGCGGTGGCGCGCTGGTGCTAGTGCCCGCGCAGCAGCGTCTGCGGCGTCACCCCATAGGCCTTCTTGAAGACCCGGCAAAAATGCGAGAGATCGCTGAAGCCGTACTGGAACGCCGCCTGCGTGACCTGCCGCACGCGGCCTTCGCGCAGCGCGCTGTGGCTCGCCTCCAGGCGCTGCCTCCAGAGCCACTGGATCGGCGTGGTGCCGTGCTCGGCGAACACGCGCGCGAGCGTGCGGGCGGACACGTGCTGCGCGGAGGCGATCTGCTCCACGTCGAGTTCGCAATCGTCCAGGTGCGCGGCGATGTAGTCGCGCGTCTTTTGGAACAGCGCGTGGTGCGAGGACTGCACGGCGTCGGTGCATCCGACCTGGAACTGCAGCACCGCCGAGAGCATGTCCAGCAGCGAGCTCGCAAGACTGGCCTGCATGCCCTCCTGCCCCGAGAGCTCGAGCACCGCGGCCTCGCGGATCATGCTGCCCAGCAATCTGGCGATGGGGTGGCCGTTGGCCAGGTGCATGGCCGTGAGGTTCTGGGCCTCGGGAAACCTGCAGAGCAGCTGCAACCGCGGAATGCGCACGAGCAGGTTCGACTCGGGCGAAAGGTCGAAGGTGAATGGCCGTGCGGCGTCGTAAAGAATGATGTCGCCGTCGCGCTGCACCACCTCGCGGCCCGACTGCGACAGCACGCCGTGCCCGGACACCATGAGGCTCAGCATGAAGTCTTCGTTCGGCCCGCTGCGCAGGTGCTGCGCGTCGCGCTCCCAGTAGTGGCGCGGCGAGGACATCTCGGCCAGCGTGAGGTTGCCGAGCGAACGGACGGAAAAGTGCGCGTTGAAATGCTCGCGGTCGGGCACGCGGCTCGCGGCGGGTATGAAGTGCTTGCGCACCACATCGCTCCAGTAGTCGAAGCGCTGGCTGCGTTCGACCGTGTCCGTTGAGTAGTCGAGGTTCATGCTGCGAACGAATGGACGGTGCCACCGGCGTGGTGGAATACCAAAACCCAAGCAACAATCGTGCCCCTGCGTCGGCCGGCTTCGCTGCGTTGGGGCACTCTAGCAAGCGCCCGCCCCGGCAGCGTCGGGGCTGACCCTACGTCAGATCCGTCCCAGTGCCTTGTCCACGCCCTTGTTGGCCAGCATGTCGGCGCGCTCGTTGCCCGGATCGCCCGAATGGCCCTTGACCCAGCGCCATTCGATCGTGTGGCCGCCCTCGGCCACCAGCTTGTCCAGCCGCTGCCAGAGCTCGACGTTCTTCACCGGCTGCTTGCTGGCGGTCATCCAGCCCTTGGCCTTCCAGCCGCGGATCCATTCGGTGATGCCCATGCGCACATACTGGCTGTCCAGGTAGAGCAGCACGTTGCAGGGGCGCTTGAGCGCGGCCAGGCCCTCGATGACGGCGGTCAGCTCCATGCGGTTGTTGGTGGTGTTGAGTTCGCCGCCGAACAGTTCCTTTTCGGTGGCGCCCGACTTGAGCCACGCGCCCCAGCCCCCGGGTCCGGGGTTGCCCTTGCATGCACCATCGGTGTAGATCACGACTTCGTTCAAGCTCTCTTTTCCTTGTTTCTCTTCATTCGATTCAATCTGTCCGGTCCGGCCCTTGCCGATGCACCTTGCCCGCGATCGACACGGGCGCCGTGGCGCGTGCCGCGGCCCGGCGCCAGTCGGCGCTCAGGAGGCGCATGCCCCGCACCCGCTTCACGGCCACGAGGAAATACGCCGCGCCGAAGATCGGCCACCAGCGCTCGCCGGCCTTGTCCATCCAGCGGCAGCGCTCCAGCCACGCGTCGCTGCGCACCGCGGGCCGGTAGACGCCGAAGCGCCCCGACTCCACCTCGAAGCTCAGGAGCCGCAGCCAGTCGCGCATGCGCCAGTAGCCGATGAACTCCCCGCCCTCGGGCAGGTAGAGATCGCCGATGCCCAGCTTGCGGTACAGGTGCGCGCGCCGCTGGCGCATGCCCCAGAGGCTGGCCGGGTTGAGCCCGCAGATCACCACGCGGCCCTCGGGCACCAGCACCCGCTCGACTTCGCGGAGAGTCGCGTGCGGATCGGGACTGAGTTCCAGCGCATGCGGCATCACCACCAGGTCCAAGCTGTTGGCCGCGAAGGGCAGCGCGGTGAAGTCGGTCAGGAGCGTCGCCTTGGCGGGCCGCATCGGGTCGCTCAGGGCCAGCCAGCGGTGCGGCATGCGGTTGGTGCGCAGTCCCTCGACCTCGGCCGCGCCCAGTTGCAGCGCGTGGTAGCCGAACACGTCGGCCACCGCCTGGTCGAACTGGGCTTGCTCCCACGCGAGGAGGTAGCGTCCCGGGGGGGTCGCGAACCAATCCTGCAAACCTATAATTTGACCGCTCATGACCCTCGTTCCGCTGCCCGCCTTCGCTGACAACTACATCTGGATGCTGCACGACGGGTCCAGCGCCATCATCGTGGATCCGGGCGACGCCCAACCGGTGTTCGATGCGCTGGCGCACCACCAACTGCAGCTGGCCGCGATTCTAGTCACGCACCATCACGCCGATCACACCGGCGGCGTGGCCGCGCTGCACGCCGCCACGGGCGCGCCGGTGCACGGCCCCGCGCGCGAACGCATCCCCGAGCCCTTCACGCCGTATGTGCAGGGCGACGTCGCCCAGGCGCTCGGCCTCGGCTTTGAAGTGATCGACGTGCCGGGCCACACGGCCGGCCACATCGCCTACTTTCTTCCCGCCGCCGAAGGCCGCGCACCGCTGCTTTTTTGCGGCGACACACTGTTTTCTGGCGGCTGCGGCCGGCTCTTCGAAGGCACGCCCACGCAGATGCTGGCCTCGCTCGATGCGCTCGCCGCGCTGCCGGGCGACACGCGCGTCTGCTGCGCGCACGAATACACACTTGCTAACCTGCGATTCGCCCGTGCGGTGGAACCGGGCAATGCCGATCTGACTCAGTACAACGCGCGTTGCGAAAGCCTGCGCGCGCAGGGGCAGCCCACGCTGCCCGCGCAGTTGGCGACCGAACGCCTGATCAACCCCTTTCTTCGCAGCCGCGAAGCCACTGTCCTTCGAGCGGTGCGCGCGCACGCCGAGCTTTCCGCCGACGCGGCCGAAGCCGATGTGTTCGCCGCACTGCGCCAATGGAAAAACGACTTCCGATGAAATTTCTCGCTGCCACCTGCCTAGCAGGTTCCCTGGTGCTCGCCGGCTGCGCGGCACCGACCGACAACAGCTCCTCCACCACTTCCTCCAAGACCGGCGCCACCGCCGGCGGCACCGGCGCCAAGGTCGCCGGCAGCGCGGCCCCCGTCTATCCGCGCGACGCCCTCTCGCCCCTGTCCAGCAGCGAGGCCCACTCGCAGAGCGTGGTCACGCTGGCACCGCCGACCGACATGTGGGACCGCATCCGCCGCGGCTTCAAGATGCCCAACCTGGAGAGCGACCTGGTGCGCGACCGCGAGCAGTGGTATGCCAGCCGCCCCGACTACATCCAGCGCATGACCGAGCGCTCGAACAAGTACATGTTCCACATCGTCGAGGAACTCGAGCGCCGCAACATGCCCACCGAGCTCGCGCTGCTGCCGTACATCGAGAGCGCGTTCAATCCGCAAGCCGTCTCCAGCGCGCGCGCCGCCGGCATGTGGCAGTTCATGCCGGCCACCGGCACCGACTTCGACCTGAAGCAGAACATCTTCCGCGACGACCGCCGCGACGTGGTGGCCTCCACCCGCGCCGCGCTCGATTACCTGCAGAAGCTCTACGGCATGTTCGGCGACTGGCAGCTCGCGCTGGCCGCCTACAACTGGGGCGAAGGCAGTGTGAGCCGCGCCATCGCCAAGAACCAGCGCGCGGGACTGCCCACCACCTACAGCGACCTGAACATGCCGGCCGAGACGCGGCTGTACGTGCCCAAGCTGCAGGCGGTGAAGAACATCGTGGCCAATCCGCAGGCCTTCAACGCCGAGCTGCCGCTGATCGCCAACCACCCGTACTTCCAGACCGTCACGCTCACGCGCGACCTGGACGTGGAGCTGGCCGCCAAGCTGGCCGACGTGCGCCTGGACGACTTCCGCGCGCTCAACCCCGCCGCGCACAAGCCGGTGCTGATCGCCGCGGGCACGCCGCAGATCCTCCTGCCCTGGGACAACGCGGCCGTGTTCCAGCGCAACTTCGACGCCTACGCCCAAGGCCAATACGCCAGCTGGACCGCCTGGGTCGTGCCCAACACCATGACGGTGGCCGACGCGGCCCAGCGCTCGGGCATGAGCGAGAGCGACCTGCGCGCGATGAACAACGTGCCGCCGCGCATGCTCATCAAGGCCGGCTCGACGCTCATCGTGCCGCGCGGCGCCCGCGTGAAGGAAGACGTCGCGGCCGTGGTGGCCGATGGCGGGCACCTGAGCTTCCAGCCCGAGATCGTCAATCGCCGCACCACCGTGAAGGCGGGGCGCAACGACAGCGTGACGAGCATCGCGCGCCGCTACAACCTCAAGCCCACCAACGTGGCCGAGTGGAACGACGTGAAGCCCAACCACGCGTTCAAGCGCGGCTACAGCGTGGTGGTGTACCTGCCGGTTCGCGCGGCGCCCGCGGCCCGTGTCGGCGCCGGCGTGGCGGTGGCGCGCGGCCATGCCGCGGCGGCCTCCTCCAAGCGCGGCGCCGCTCCGGCCCAGGCCAACACGGCCCGCGGCAAGAACGTCGTGAAGGTGCCGGCGGGCAAGCAGGTCGTGCGCGAGAAGCGCGGCGGCACGCCCTCGAAAAAGAAGCGCTGAAGAAGCGCTGGACAAGGCGACAGAAGCGCTGACGCGGCGGTGCCCGCTCAGTGCGCCTGGGCGGCTCCCGCCCGGCGGCGCACCACGGCTTCCAGCGCGGCCACGGCGATCATCACCACCGTGGTCAGCGTGCCCACCACCAGCACCGTCAGGTGCGAGGCGAACGCGCCCAGCACCGCGAGCCCGATGAGCCCGAAGAGGTGCGACTGCGGCAGGAAGCCGCGCACCACCCGCTTGAACAGCGCATTGCCGAAGAGATAGATGGCCGGTCCGCCCAGAAGCGGCCCGAGGTACTTGAGCTCGGCATGGTGCGAGCCCTCGCCGATCACGAGCTCGTCGGCGACCGCGCACACGATGATGCCGGCCACCAGGATCACGTGCGTGTAGTGGTAGCTGGCGCCCATGCGGCCCGTGTCCTTCGCGTGCTCGATCGCATGCGTGGCCTCCCTGGCGCTGGTGTCGAAGTACATCCACCACATGGCCAGGCTGCCCGCGAAGCCCACGAGCAACGCGTACACGTCGACCGGATGCCATTCGGCGTGATGGCCGAACGCGATGCCGCTCGCCAGGATGGATTCGCCCAGCGCCACGATCACGAAGAGCTGGCAGCGCTCGGCGAGGTGGCCGCCGTCGATGGTCCACTCCGCGGTCGACGAACGCCCCAGCCCCGGAAAGACCAGCCCGACCATCGGCGCAACGTATTCGCACAGCACGCCGACGCACCAGAACCCGAGGCGCCACGGCCCTTCGGAGAATCCGCCCGCGATCCAGAACACGGCCGCCACGCAGTTCCATGCCAGGAGGCGCCGGAAGTTGGGCGCCAGGTCGCTCTTCGAACCGACCGCGATCAGCATGCACAGGGTGCGCCCGACCTGGATGCCCGCAAAGCAGCAGGCGAACACCAGCCCACGCTCGGCGAACGCGCCCGGCAGCGCCGACGCCATCACCATGGCCAGCAGCATCACCCCGAACAGCATGCCGCGGATGCGCAGCGACCCGGGGTTGAACCAGTTGGTGGCCCAGGCGGTGTACTGCCAGCCGAGCCAGACGGCGAACCACATCACCAGCGTCTGCAGCGCGCCCAGGAGGCTCAGGTGGTCCAGCAGGTAGTGCGACAGCTGCGTGACCGAGAACGCATAGACCAGGTCGAAGAACAGCTCTTCGTTCGAGACCCTGGCGGCCTCGTTGCGCGATCGCAAAGTCGTTGGCAGTCCGTTTTTCTTGCGCAACATGACTCTCTCTCCCTTTCAGTTTTCAAATTTCGAGCCGCTAGAGTTTTTCGGTTTCTCCGCTGCGTGGCTGCCACTTCATGAGGCGCTTCTCGATCAGGCCGACCAGCCCGTCGAGCGCCAGCGCAAAGGCCGTGAGCACGACGATACCGGCAAAGACGGTGTTGACATCGAACGTGCCCTCGGCCTGCAGGATGAGATAGCCCACGCCGCGCGCCGAGCCCAGGTACTCGCCCACCACCGCGCCGACGAAGGCCAGCCCCACCGAGGTGTGCAGGCTGGAGAACACCCAGCTCGTCGCGCTCGGCAGGTACACGGTGCGCAGCAGCTGCCGCTGGTTGGCGCCCAGCATCTTCGCGTTGGCCAGCACCACCGGGCTCACTTCGCGCACGCCCTGGTAGACGTTGAAGAACACGATGAAGAACACCAGCGTGACCGCCAGCGCCACCTTGCTCCAGATGCCCAGGCCGAACCACAGCGCGAAGATCGGCGCGAGGATCACGCGCGGCATCGAGTTGGCGGCCTTGATGTACGGATCGAGGATCAGGCTCGCGGTCGGCGCGAGCGCCAGCCAGAGCCCGCACGCCAGCCCCATCACGGTGCCGATGCCGAAGGCCAGCACCGTCTCCAGGAGCGTGGTGCCCAGGTGCAGGTAGATGTCGGCGTTGCCCTTGAGGCCCTCGGGAAACAGCAGGTTCGGCGGCACCTCGAACGGCAGGAACCAGCTCCAGATGCGGCCCGCCACCTGGATCGGCTCGCCGACGAAGAAGGCGAACTGCTGGTTGCGCGATGCCAGGTGCCAGCCCACCAGGATGACCACCAGCAGCACCAGTTGCCAGAAGCGCGCGTTGCGTTCGTTCAGGCGCGGGATCATGCGGCCTTCCTCAGTTGCTGCGCGTAGCCCTTGAGCACCTCGTCGCGCAGCACCTCCCAGATCTGCGTGTGCAACTCGACGAAGCGCGGTTGCGTGCGCACCTCGGCCACGTCGCGCGGGCGCGCCAGGTCGATGTCGAACTCGCCGATCGGGTGCGTCGCCGGGCCGGCCGACAGCACCACCACGCGGTCGCTCATCGCGATGGCTTCATCGAGGTCGTGCGTGATGAAGAGCACCGCTTTCTTCTTCGCGCTCCAGATGTCGAGCACCTCGTTTTCCATCAGCTGGCGCGTCTGGATGTCGAGCGCGCTGAAGGGCTCATCCATGAGGATGATGTCGGGGTCGAGCACCAGCGTCTGCGCGAGCGCCACGCGCTTGCGCATGCCGCCCGAGAGCTGGTGCGGATAGCGGTCGCCGAAGCCCGAGAGCCCCACGCGCGAGAGCCAGGCCTCGGCCTGCTCGCGCGCATCGGCATCGGAGACGCCGCGGTACTGCAGCCCCACCATCACGTTGGCGACGGCGCTGCGCCACGGCATCAGCGCCTCGGTCTGGAACATGTAGCCCGCGCGCGCGTTGACGCCCGAAAGCGTCTGGCCGAACACTTTGACCGTGCCCGACGACGGCGCGAGCAGCCCCGCGCCCACGTTCAGCAGCGTCGACTTGCCGCAGCCCGTGGGGCCGACCACCGAGACGAACTCCCCGGCCTTGATGCGCAGCGTGGTGTCAGCGACCGCGGTGTAACGCTGGCCCGGATCGTCCTTCGAGTGGAAGGTGCAGCTGATGGAGAGGAGTTCGAGTGCGTGATCGGACATGTCGGCCGGATTAAAAAACCCGGCCAAGGCCGGGTCGCGGGGACGTTCGGAGTCAGGCTTTGAACCTGTCCTTCGCGCGCCTAGCAAAATCGTTGGTGTAGGTCTTGGTGAGGTCGATCTTGTCGGACTTCACGCTGGTGTCGAAGCTCGCGATGGCCGCGAGCGCCGTCTTGGGGCCGTCGACCGGCACGAGGCCATCGGTGGCAATGGATTCGCGCACCTTGTCGAACGACGCGAGGTACAGCGCGCGGTCGCCGAGCAGGTAGGTCTCGGGCACCGTCTTGATGATGTCGCCCGGCCCCGCGGTCTGCAGCCACTTCAGGCCGTGCACGATGGCATTGGCCAGCGCCTGGCAGGTGTTGGGGTTCTTCTGGATGAACTCGCTCGATGCATAGAGGCAGGCCGCCGGCATGGTGCCGCCGAACACCTGCTGCGTGCCCTTGAGCGTGCGCGTGTCGCTGATGATCTTCACGTCGCCCTTCTGCTCGAGCATCGTCATCACCGGGTCGGTGTTGCTGATGGCGTCGATCTGGCCCGAGCGCAGCGCGGTGAGCGCGCCGGCCGCGACGCCCACGCCGATGTAGCTCACGTCGCTCGCCTTCAGCCCACCGCGCGAGAGCACGAGGTTGGCCACCATGTTGGTCGACGAGCCCGGTGCCGAGACGCCGATCTTCTTCCCCTTCAAGTCCTGGATGCCGGTGTAGCCGGCCATGTTCTTGGTCGACACGCCCACCGCGATCTGCGGTGCGCGGCCCTGCAGCACGAAGGCCTGGAAGAACTGATTCTTGGCCTGCAGGTTGATGGTGTGTTCGTAGGCGCCCGAGCAGACATCGGCCGAGCCACCCACCACGGCCTGCAGCGCGCGCGCGCCGCCGGCGAAATCGGAAATCTCCACCTCGAGCCCTTCGGCCTTGAAGTAGCCCAGCTGTTCGGAGATCGTGAGGGGCAGGTAGTAGAACGCGGCCTTGCCGCCGACCGCGATGGAGATCTTCGTTTTCTCCAGCTTGGCTTGCGCAAAAACCCGCGGCAGCGCAATCGCGGCGGCGGCGACTGCGGAGGCGGAAATGAGGGTTCTGCGATGAAGCATGAAGCGGTCCTGCGGGCTCTTTGATTCTTGTGAAGTGAATCGAGCTTAGGGGTGCGCGCCGGTTGCCTGCATCGGGGTCATCCCGTGCGGGTTTCCACGTAAGCATGAAGGCCTCCACGGGCCCTCTGCCGAATGGCCTTTGGCGGCCTATTTCGCGAGGAAAAGAATCGCGATGTTGACGAGGAACGCGAGCGCCCAGACCGCGCTGCGCACGCCGCCCAGGCCCTTGATGTAGATCGCCAGGTAGATCGCGCGCAGCACGACATAGGCCACCGCCAGCATGTCCAGCCGCGCCTGGTTAGCGCCCAGCTGGTGCGCGATGATCACCGCGCCGATGAAGAACGGCAGCCCTTCGAAGGTGTTGGCCTGCGCGCTGTTGGCGCGCGCGCGCCAACCGTTCTGCCGGGCGGCCCATTCGCGCGGATGCACGTTGTCGCGCGGGCCGAAGGCGCCGGCCTTGGCGGTCCACGCGGCCAGATACGGCAGGCCGCAGGCGACGAACACGCACCAGTAGGCGATGGTGAGGAGGGATAGGGTCATGGCAGGTTGATTGCGCCTGTCGCTTGGGCTATCGGCGATCGACCAGCGCGTGCGCGATGGTGCCCAGGTCCACGTATTCGAGCTCGCTGCCGGCCGGAACGCCGCGCGCGAGGCGCGTCACGGTGAGGCCGCGCTGCTTGAGCGCTTCGCCGATCACATGCGCGGTGGCTTCGCCCTCGGCGGTGAAGTTGGTGGCGAGGATGACTTCGCTCACCGTGCCGTCGAGTGCGCGATCGAACAGCTTCTGCAGGCCGATGTCTTTCGGCCCGATGCCGTCGAGCGGACTGAGCTTGCCCATCAGCACGAAGTAATAGCCGCGGAACGCACCGGTGCGCTCCAGCGCGGCCTGGTCGGCGGGCGTCTCGACCACGCAGAGCTTGGTTCCGTCGCGGCGCGAGTCCATGCACACGCTGCAGATCGGTGCTTCCGTGAAGGTGTTGCACAGCTCGCAGTGCCGCACATTGCCCGCCGCCTGCTGCAATGCGCGCGACAGCAATTGGGCGCCGTCGCGGTCGTGCTGCAGCAGGTGAAACGCCATGCGCGAGGCCGACTTCACGCCGACGCCGGGCAGGCGGCGCAGCGCATCGACCAGGGCGTCGAGCGAACTGGCGTCGGCCATGTCAGCGCTTCCCTTCGCGCGAACACCGTGGAACCGGCTTTGCCGGGCCACTGGTGTTGCCCCCTGCAAGGGGGTTGGCGGCCACACGCAGTGGGCAAGCCTGGGGGTGAGCCATTAAAACGGGAGCTTCATGCCCGGGGGAAGGCCCGGCATGCCCGCGGTGAGCTTGCCCATCTTCTGCTCGCTGGTTTCCTCGGCCTTGCGCACGGCGGCGTTGAAGGCGGCGGCCACGAGGTCTTCGAGCATGTCCTTGTCGTCGGCCAAGAGGCTCGGGTCGATGGTGATGCGCTTGACGTCGTGCTTGCAGGTCATGACGACCTTCACGAGGCCCGCGCCCGATTCGCCTTCGACCTCGATGTGCGCCAGTTCTTCCTGGGCCTTCTTGAGGTTGTCCTGCATTGCCTGCGCCTGCTTCATGAGGCCGGCCAGTTGTCCTTTGTTGAACATCGTTGGTCCTGTGTGTGTGGTGAAGAAAATGGGTGAAGGATAAGAGACGTGGCTGCCCGGCTCTGAGCCTCTCAGGCTGGCCGCAGCGTTCCGGGGACGATCTTCGCATCGAAGTCGCGCATCAGCATCTGCACCTCGGGGTCGCTGTGGATGGCCTCCTCGGCCACGCGCTGGCGTGCCTCGGCCGCGTGCCGGTTGCGGCGCGCGGGGCTGTCGACCACGCCGCCGATCTCGATGGCGAGCTTGATGTCGTGGCCGAGCGCGTTGAGCGCGGCCGTGAGCTTCTCGCGGCTGGAAGGCTGGTTGAGCGTTTCGCGCTCGATGCGCAGGATCCACTGGTCGGTGTCGCGCCCCACGAGCTGCGACTGCAGCGCGAGTTCGCGCGAGAGCGCCGTGATGCTTTCGGCCGCGACCAGCTGGGTGACCGTGGCGTACCAGAAGTCGCCGTCTTCGCTGGGCGGGATCGGTGCGGCCGGGCCGCGCTGCTCGTCGGTGCGCGGCGCATCGCGCTGGCCGGGAGGCGGCTGCACGCGGATCGGCATGCCGACGACCTTGGCGGGCGCGTCCGTGGGAGAAGGCCTGTGGTCCGAGGGACGCATGGACTCGTCGACCACCGCCAGACGATGACCCGCGGGGGCCGATGCCGGCGCATTCGATGCTGCGGCGGGTGCCGGAACGGGCGGCGTGGGAGCCGTCGGAGGCGGTGTTTCGGCCGCGGGCCTGGCCACCGGCGCCAGGGCTGGGGCCGGCACAGGACGAGCGACGGGGGCGGGCGCCCTTTGCGCCGCGCCCTGGGCGTCATTCAGAGTTTTTTTTTCCGGGGTGGCCGTCGAAGCGGCCGCGTTGGAAGGCTTGAAGGCCAGCAGCCGCAGCAGCACCATGGTGAGCGCGGCGTACTCGTCGGGTGCCAGGCCCAGCTCGCCGCGGCCGTGCAGGCACAGGCTGTAGAGCAGTTGCGTTTCGTCGGCCGGCATCAGCGATGCGAGGCGCGCGGTGTCGGCGGCGTCCGGATCGGTGGCCGAATCGGCGGACTCCGCCCGCGAAGGCACCGCCTGCAGCACGGCCATGGCCTGCAGCACCGATGTCATTTCCTCGAGCGTGGAAGCAGCCGACATGCCATCGCGGCGCAGGGCCTCGGAAGTGTCGACCACCGTCTTGCCGTCGCCCTGCGCAAGCGCCTCGATCAGCTTGAACACATGGCCGCGGTCCACGCTGCCGAGCATCTGGCGCACGCCGGTCTCGACCAGCTCGCCGTTGCCGAAGGCGATGGCTTGGTCGGTGAGCGAGAGCGCGTCGCGCATCGAGCCGCGCGCCGCGCGCGCCAGGAGGCGCAGCGCCTGCGGCTCGGCCGGCACCTCTTCGGTCTGCAGCACGCCTGTCAGGTGTTCGAGGATCGTCTCGGGCGCCATCGGCCGCAGGTTGAACTGCAGGCAGCGCGAAAGCACCGTGACTGGCACCTTCTGCGGATCGGTGGTGGCGAGCACAAACTTGAGGTATTCGGGCGGCTCCTCGAGCGTCTTCAACATCGCGTTGAACGCGGTGTTGGTGAGCATGTGCACCTCGTCGATCATGAAGACCTTGAAGCGCCCCTGCACCGGCTTGTAGACGGCTTGCTCGAGCAGCGACTGCACTTCGTCCACGCCGCGGTTGGAGGCCGCGTCGAGCTCGGTGTAGTCGACGAAGCGGCCCGAGTCGATGTCGCGGCAGGCCTGGCACACGCCGCACGGCGTGGCGGTGATGCCGCCCTGCCCGTCCGGCCCCTGGCAGTTGAGCGACTTGGCCAGGATGCGCGAGACCGTGGTCTTGCCCACGCCGCGCGTGCCGGTGAAAAGATAGGCGTGATGCAGGCGCTGCGTGGTGAGGGCGTTCTCGAGCGCCTGCACCACATGCCCCTGACCGACCATCTCACCGAAGGTTTTCGGACGGAACTTGCGAGCGAGCACGAGATAAGACATTGCGGGCATTCTAAAAGGCGCGGAGAGGCCGCTTCACGCTTGTTTCCCCGCCGCCCCCGAAATCATTCACGCCCCCGCGAAGGGGGCAAATTCACCCGGTTAGAATGCAAGTTGACGGGCCTCCCTGCATGGTGAAGTGGCCAACCGGGTCAGGTGGGGAACCAAGCAGCCCTAACTGCGTAGTCAGTGCCAGGGGTAAGGCTCGTCAACCTCTTCAGCCGCTCGTTTCACTTCATGCAAAGTGAAACGCAGCTTGCAAAAAATCTCTCAGCGAAAAACCCTCGGGCGCGAGGCCTTCACAGGCCCAGCCTCTGGATGACGCCGCGCGCTGCGGCCGCACCGCTGGCCATCGATGCCGTCAGCAGGTAACCGCCGGTCGGCGCCTCCCAGTCGAGCATCTCCCCCGCCACGAACACGCCCGGCAATGCGCTCGCCATGAGCTGCGCATCGAGCGCATCGAAGCGCACGCCGCCCGCAGTGCTGATCGCTTCGTCGATGGGCCGCGTCGCGACGAGCTTCAATGGCACGGCCTTGATCGTCGCGGCCAGCTGCGCCGGGTCCTGCATCGCCTCGCGGCTCAGCGCCTCGTGCAGCACACCGGCCTTGATGCCTTCGAGACCCAGCCGGCTCTTGAGGTGACTGCTCAGCGACCGCGCACCGCGTGGATGCTTCACGGCCGCCAGCACCTGTTCCGCGCTGCGATCGGGCAAGAGGTCCAGCAACAACGTCGCGCTGCCCTGCGCGGTGATTTCATCGCGCAGCAAAGCAGAAGCTGCGTAGATCAGACTGCCCTCGATGCCCGTCGCCGTCGCAACGAACTCGCCCTTGCGCGCGAAGCTGCGCCCTTGGCTGTCGGTGAACGAAATCGCCACCGACTTGAACGGCTGCCCCGCGAAGCGGCTGGAGAAATGCTCGCTCCACCCTGCCCCGTCGAAGCCGCAGTTGGCAGGCAGCAGCGGCGCAACTTCGATGCCGCGGCCTTGCAGCCACGGGGCCCACGCGCCATCGGACCCCAGCCGCGCCCAGCTCGCGCCGCCCAGCGCCAGCACGACCGCGTCCGCCTTCACCGAGGTCTCGCCGGTCGGCGTGGCGAACCGCAGCGCGGCCGCATCGAACGATGCATCGCCCAGCCAGCGATGGCGCATATGAAACTGCACGCCCGCCGAACGCAGCCGATGCAGCCACGCGCGCAGCAGCGGCGCGGCCTTCATGTCCTTCGGAAACACGCGCCCCGAGGTGCCGACGAAGGTCTCGATGCCCAGGCCCGTCGCCCAGTCGCGCGCCTGCTGCGGCCCGAACTGCGCGAGCATCGGTTCGAGCTGCGCACGGCGCTCGCCGAAGCGGCTCATGAAGACATCGAAGGGCTCCGAATGCGTGAGGTTCAGCCCGCCGCGGCCGGCCAGCAGGAACTTGCGGCCCACCGAGGGCATGGCGTCGTAGACGTGCACTTGCGCGCCGGATGCGCCGAGGACTTCAGCCGCCATCAGGCCGGCAGGTCCGCCGCCGATCACGGCGACGGTTGGGGAAAGGGTCATTCGAGAGTTACCAGTTCGCCCTGCCCGGTGAGGAACGCGACGCGAACCGTGGCACCGGGGTAGGCATGTTGCACGGCCGCGCGGTAGCGCTGCATCTGTGCGATCAACGTCGCGTCCCGTTCGGGGCGCGCTGCGGATTTGTAGTCGAGGATCCACCAGGCACCGCTGTCGCGCTCGCGCACCAGACGGTCGATGCGCAGGGTCTCGCCTTCGTGGACCAGCGTGACCTCATTGCCATGCCAGTCGACCCTGCGATCGTCCCACACCCAGGCACCGGCGCCCGCGCGGATGCGTTCGGCCAGCGTCGCGGCGCCGCGCGCCTGCTGCGGATCGAGCATGAATTCGCGGGCCGCGGCGCGCACGTGGGCAGGCGGCAGCGCCTCGCCGGGCACCGCCCATTCGAGCAGCCGGTGCATGGCCTGGCCGAAGGCGGCGGCGCGCGCGTCGACCGTGGCGTCGGCCGCTTTCCTGGCGGAAGGCTGATCGATGGCGGCGGGCGCCGGAGGCATCTGCTTCATCGAGAAGCTGGCCACGCCAGTCTCGACGGGCAGTGCCACCAGCGGCTCATCGGCCTCGGTCGGTTCGCAAGCCGATTCCAGCCGCGCCCACCAGCTGCCCTCGTTGGCACGCGCCGGCTTCACCGACGAGAGCACCAGCCGCTCGCGCGCCCGCGTGGTCGCGACGTAGAGGCCGTTGAGCTCTTCGCGATGGCGCGCGCGCTGCTCTTCTTCGAGCAACGATGCCGCGCAGGCCGGCGGCGTCTTCTCGCTGGCGAGGAACACGAAGCGCGTCGGCGCGCTGTCGCTGCCCTTCCATTCGACCAGCACGCCCATGGTCTGCGCGCGCGGCGGTGCGGCGTCGCAGTCGAGCATCAGCACGGTGTCGGCTTCCAGCCCCTTGGCGCCGTGCACGGTCAGCAGTTGCACCGCATCGGGCGCGGCCACCGACGGCGCGCGCACGCCGCCGGCACGCAGGGCGCGCACCAGCGCATAGGGCGTGGCGAATCGCGCGCCTTCGATCTCGAGCGATGCGGACATCAGCCCGCGCAGGTTGGCCAACGCGCTCTGGCGCATCGCGGCGGGCACGGCCGCGCCGAACTTCGCGAGCACGTCGCCATCGTGAAAGATCGCGTCGATGGCGTCGTGCGGCGGCAGCGTCACGAGCCAGCGCTGCCACTTCTTCAGGCTCGCGCCCGCCTCGGCCAGCACCGGCGGCAGGCCCTCGCCTTTCTGGATCAGCGCGAACCAGCTCGACGCGTGCTCGCGCTGCCGCAGCGCCAGTTGCACCAGCGCCTCATCGCCAATGTTGAAGAGCGGCGACTTCAGCGCCCGCGCGAGCGAGAGATCGTGCGCGGGCGACACCAGCGCATCGATCAGCGCGACCATGTCCTGCACCTCGGGCGCATCGTGCAGCTCGTTCTTCTCGGGCTGCTGCACGGGGATGTGGCGCTGGCGCAGCGCGTCCTGCATCGCGGAGAGGCGATTGCGCCGGCGCGCCAGCACCATGATCTGCCGCGGTGGTATGCCATCGGCGATGCGCTGCGCCACCCAGCGCGCGGCCTGCTCGCATTCCTTCTGCAGCAGTTGCTCTTCGGGCAGCACGCGCGGCGTGACGAGGCTGTCGCGCCAGTGCAGCATGCCGTCGTCGGCGGGCGCGGCTTCGGCCACATCGCCGAGCGCATCGCGGTCGATGGCGGGCAGCTTGAGCAATTCGCCCTCGTCGCCGCGCTCTGTCGTGTGGGCGCGGTAGCCGTCGAACTCGCCCGCGTCCTGCGCGGCCAGCATGGCCTGGTTGACCAGTCCGACCACCGCGCGCGCGTTGCGGTGCGTGTGGTCGCAGTTGAGCAGTTCGCCATCGAGCCCTTCGCGCACGAATTTCTTCGCGGCAATGAACACCTGCGGCTCCGCGCGGCGGAAGCGGTAGATGCTCTGCTTCGGGTCGCCCACGATGAACACGCGCGGCGCGCTGCCGCCCGCGCCGGTGTAGGCGCTGAGCCAGCCGTAGAGCGCCTGCCACTGCAGCGGGTTGGTGTCCTGGAACTCGTCGATCAAAAGGTGCGCGATGCGCGCGTCGAGCCGCTCCTGCACCCAGCCCGACAGCGCCGATTGGCCGAGGAGCAGCTGCGCGGCCTGCTCGACGTCGTTCATGTCGACCCAGCCGTGGGCACGCTTGACGTCGGCGAAGGCGGCGATCAGGAGGCGCGTGAGCCGCGTCATGCGCTGCTGGTAGAGCCATGCCGCGTGCTGGGCCTGCGCGGCGCACAGCACCTGGAGCTCGGCCTCGGCCTCCTGCGCGGCGGGGAATTTCTGCAGGTTCTTGGTGAGACGGTCTTCGCTCGCGACGAAGAAGTTCTTTCTCAGGTGCGCGAGCGCCGCCGATAGCGATTCGCTCGGCGGTTCACCGACGCCGAACACGTCGATGATGGCCTCGGCGGTCTTCTGCGGCGTCTTGTTGCTCTCCTTGCCGAGCGCCGCGGCGCGATCGAGCCACCGGCGGCGGACCGGTTCGCCGCGCAGCGCATCGGTCGGCTGGTCCAGGCCTTCGAGCGACGGATGGAGCGCACTGAAATGCTGCACGGCGTTTTCCGCATCGGCCAGCGAGAACTCGACGCGCTTGGTCAGCGCTTCGCCCAGCGCCTTGGCCGTCTGCGAGCGGCCGTGCGTCGCGACGACGGCGTAGTAGTCGGCCAGTGCGTGCTTGTCGGCGGTGACCGCTTCGAAGAAAGGCCGCCAGGTGTGGCCGCGTGCCTCGGCATCGTCTTCGAGCAGTTCGTAGTTGGACGGCAGGCCCAGTTCGCGCAGCACCGCGAGCGGCGCGTTGCGCAGCAGGCCCGCGAACCAGGCGTGGAAGGTGCGGAACTGCACCGGGCGGCCGCCTTCGAGCAGGCGCCTGTAGAGGCCCTTCACTCGCGGCACGGCAGCGAGCGCGGCGGCAGGTTCGACGCCGCGCATCACGAGTTGCTTGACCAGTTCTTCGGGGCTCTCTTCTGCGAACTGCTCGAGCCATTGGTCGAGACGCTCGCGCATCTCGCCGGCCGCCTTCTTGGTGAAAGTGATCGCGAGAATCTCGTGCGGCTCGCAGGCGGAGTCGCCCTCCTCGAGCAACGCGCGCAGGATGCGCGACACGAGCATCCACGTCTTGCCCGCACCCGCGCAGGCTTCGACGGCCACCGAGCGGCGCGGATCGCAGGCGACGGTGTAGAAGGCCTCGCGCGTGACGTGGCGGCCGTTGTGTTCGTAGGCTGCGCCGTTCATTTCGACACCTCCCAGAAATCTTTCCTGCACAGGCCTCGGGCCGCGCAGTAGTCGCAGACCGCGCCCTCGCCCAGCGGCGGCAGCGCCGCGCCCTCCGCGATGCGCGTGAAGTCGCTCATGATGCCGGCCACCAGCGCGTCCCTTGCCTCGACCACCGCGGGCTGCTCGACGGTCTGCGTGCCCGAGGATTTCTCGCCCACGTTGACGTATGCGGCGCGCAAGGTGTCGTCGGCCACAAGGGCCGCGTAGAAGGCGAGCTGCGTGTCTTCGGTCGGGTCCTTCACGCGATCCTTGGTGACGCTCGCGGACTCGGTCTTGTAGTCGATCACGAAGGCCTGGCCGTCGGAGGTGCGGTCGATGCGGTCGAGGCGGCCGACCAGGCGCAGGCCCCCGAGCGGCTGCTCCTTCCAGGGTTCGGATTCGACGAACACCGCGCCGCTCGCCTCATGCCCCGCGAGCCATTCGAGATAGCCGTCGCGCACCGCGGGCCAGGCCGCTGCAAAGGGGAGGAACTCGGCGTCGGAGAGTGCGTACTCGCGCGTGGCGCGTTGTGCTGCTTCTTCGATGCTTGCCACGCGCTCCTGTGCATCCTGCGTCGGGGTTTCGATCAGCGCCTCGTGGAAATGGCCGAGCACCGCGTGCAGCCAGTTGCCGAAGTCGCGCTTGTCGACCTCCACATCGAGCTCGTCGGCACTGCTCAGGCCCAGTTGCCGCAGCGCGAAGAAGCGATAGGGGCAGCGGCGCAGGTCTTCGTACACGCTGGTCGAGATGTTTTCCAGCGGGAGCAATGCGCCCGAGGGCGTCGGATATACGGTCGGCTGCACGGGCACGTCGCGCCCGGGACGCGGATCGACCGCGGGCTGCAGCACATGGTCGAGTTGCAGCGCCTGCACCAGCGGGCTCGGGCGGACCGGCTCGCCGCTCGCGTCGGACTGGCGCCAGACCAGCTCGCACCAGGGGTTGTGCAAGGCCGCGGTCCAGGCCGAGCGCTGCGCGGCTTCGAGGGTATCGCGCGAAGGCAGGCCCAGCTCGAGGCGCTGGGCGGCGCTCCAGTTGCCGGGCGGCTCGGGTGATGCGGGCAGGCGGCGGTCGTCGCAGCCGGGGATGACCACGGCGCCGAATGCGCGGCCGAGCAGTTGATAGAGCGGCAGCACGATCACCCGGGGCGCCAGGTCGCCGGTGGGCGGCACGAAGCTCGCGTCTTCGAGCACGTCGCGCACCCAGGCGGTGAACTCGGCCAGCGTGTGGCGGCCGCCGGGGAACTCATCGGCATCGCCATGCGAATCGGCATCGAGCCACAGCGCGGCGATGACCTTGCCACCGGCCATGTCGTCGGCCAGCGGCGTCCATTGCCCGCTGCCTTCGAGCAGCTCGCGCAGCGCGCGCAGCCATTCGGCCACGGGCCTGGACTTCATCATCGAGGCACGGCGTGCCTCGATGGCTTCGGTGTAGGGCAGCAACGCGATGTCCTGGGGCTTCTCGCTGCGGGCCGCGAGGCCGCACCAGGCGGACCAGTCGCGCAGGCCTTCGCGTCGCAGGCGCACTTCGAGCGCCTGCACGGCCAGCGCGTCGCCGTCGGCGCCGCTCTTGAGCCATTCCAGAACTTGGTCGCTGGCGGCATCGTGAGCGCAGGCGCGCAGCGCGCTCATCAGCGTGGCTGCGGCGCGCGTGGTCGAGAGCTTCCAGCCGGTTTCGTCGTGCGTGACGATGCCCTGTGCCTTGAGCTGGGCGCTGATGCGGCGTGTGAGCGCGCGGTCGGTGGCGATCAGCGCGACCGGCGCGCGGCCTTCGGCCAGGTGGCGCAGCACGCAGGCGGCGGCGAGCTCGGCCTCGTCCTCGGGGTCTGCGGCCACATGCGAAGCCGCGGGGTCCACGGGCGTGTTCGCGGGCACCAGCGAGAGATGCAGCGCGTGGTCGCCCCACTGGGTGCACAGCGTCTGGGTGAGCGGATCGGTCTGGAAGCCTTCGAGCACGATCAGCGCATCGACCTGGTTGCGCGTGCTCTCGCGCAGCAGCACGTCGGTTGCGTAGCCCGAGGTCGCGGCCCAGGCGACGGCGATGCGGATCAGCGCGCTTTCGATGCGGAACCACTCCGACTCGCTGCCTGCCTCGGCCACCTGCCCAGCACGCTGGGCCCATTCGCCGACGCGCGCATCGGGCAGCGATGCCGATGCAAGCGGCGCGAGTTGGTAGGCCAGCTCGACGACGCGGCCTGCCAAGGCGAAGCGCTCGTTGTTGAAGCCGGCCTGCGACAGCAGCGCCTGGGCGGTGATGAGATCGCGCGCCATGTCGAACGCGATGTCGTAGCCTGTCGGGAGAAAGCCGCCTGCGCTGCGCGCCCAGTTGTGCGTGGTCTCGAAGCGCGGCACGAAGCCCGCGCTGCCGCAGCGCGCCCACATGCCGCGCGCCACGCCCATCAATTGCGCATACGGCACCAGCACCACGGTGCGCGCCGCATGCAGCTTGCGCTCGGCGAGCGCGCGGACGATGCGTGCGACGACGCCGTCGGCGGGGTCGCACCACAAGGCGTGGACGGGGTGGCCTTCGTTCATGTTCTATCGAGGGGTTTGAGAGGGCGTTGAGGTGACACGCCGGGCCTTTGGCTATCGCCGCCATAGCGGTTGCGCATGGCACGTCACCCCTTGGTTTCTGTCACAATGACCTGCACTTTAGCTGCACCGAAACTCTCTGCGCACAAGGACACATCACATGGCCAGCGAACTCATCAAACACATCTCCGATTCCTCTTTCGAAGCCGACGTGCTCAAGTCCAGCCAGCCTGTGCTGGTCGACTACTGGGCCGAATGGTGCGGCCCCTGCAAGATGATCGCCCCGATCCTGGACGAAGTGTCGGCCACCTACGAAGGCAAGCTGCAGATCGCCAAGCTGAACGTGGACGAGAACCGCGACATCCCCGCCAAGTTCGGTATCCGCGGCATCCCCACGCTCATGCTGTTCAAGGACGGCCAGCTGGCCGCCACCAAGGTCGGCGCCATGAGCAAGGCGCAACTCACGGCCTTCATCGACCAGCAACTCGCCTGAAGGCATTTCACCCGGCCAATGCGCAATGCATTGGCCGGCGCGTTTTTCCTGTCATAATCTCCCACAGATCACCGGCCCTTTCAGGCAACCGGTTCGAGTTCCCCGGTTAGTGCAGCAGTTCTCGCTACACATTCAACCTCCCCCCGTTTTCCGTTTCGATTACCCCGCGAGGGGTCATTCCATGCACTTAAACGAACTCAAGGCACTGCACGTGTCTGAAGTCCTCAAGCAGGCTGAAGCGCTTGAGATCGAAAACGTCGGCCGCATGCGCAAGCAGGAGCTGATGTTCGCGATCATCAAGAAGCGCGCAAAGGCCGGCGAACAGGTCTTCGCCGACGGTGTGCTCGAAATCCTGCCCGACGGCTTCGGCTTCCTGCGCAGCCCCGACACCAGCTTCACCGCCAGCACCGACGACATCTACATCTCGCCCAGCCAGGTGCGCCGCTTCAACCTGCACACCGGCGACATGATCGAAGGCGAAGTGCGCACGCCCAAGGACGGCGAGCGCTACTTCGCGCTGACCAAGCTGGACAAGGTCAACGACGGTCCGCCCGAGCAGAACAAGCACAAGGTGATGTTCGAGAACCTGACGCCGCTGTTCCCCAAGGAACAGATGAAGCTGGAACGCGACGGCGTCAAGGGCGAAGAGAACATCACGGGCCGCATCATCGACATCATCGCCCCCATCGGCAAAGGCCAGCGCGCCCTGCTCGTGGCACCGCCCAAGAGCGGCAAGACGGTGATGATGCAGCACATCGCCCACGCGATCAGCGCCAACTACCCCGACGTGCACATGATGGTGCTGCTTGTGGACGAGCGCCCCGAAGAAGTGACCGAAATGCAGCGCACGGTGAAGGGCGAAGTCATCGCTTCGACCTTCGACGAGCCTGCCGCCCGCCACGTGCACGTCGCCGAAATGGTGATCGAGCGCGCCAAGCGCCTGGTCGAACTCAAGAAGGACGTGGTGATTCTGCTGGACTCGATCACGCGTCTGGCCCGCGCCTACAACAACGTCGTGCCCTCGTCGGGCAAGGTGCTGACCGGCGGTGTGGACTCCAACGCGCTGCAGCGCCCCAAGCGCTTCCTGGGCGCCGCGCGCAACGTGGAAGAAGGCGGCTCGCTGACCATCATCGGCACCGCGCTGATCGACACCGGCAGCCGCATGGACGAAGTGATCTTCGAAGAGTTCAAGGGCACCGGCAACTCCGAAATCCACCTGGACCGCCGCCTGTACGAAAAGCGCGTGTTCCCCTCGATCCAGCTCAACCGCAGCGGCACGCGCCGCGAAGAATTGCTGCTGGCGCCCGAGATCCTGCAGAAGACCCGCATCCTGCGTCAGCTCATGTACAACATGGACGAGATCGAGTCGATGGAGCTGATGCTCAAGAACATGAAGGCGACCAAGACCAATGTCGAGTTCTTCGACATGATGCGTCGCGGCGGCTGAGCACCACGCTCTCCCGCAAAAGCGCGTCGCCCCCCACGGGCCACGCGCTTTTTTCATGGGCGCTCGATGCGGATGGCGCGGCCTTCGACTGCACTTCGGCGGCCGATGTCGAGCAGTTCCATCAGCGCGACGGCCTGCTCGGGCGGGACCGGGTTCGGCCCGTTGCCCAGGATCGCATCGCGAACCGCCGCGTAGTAGTCGACGTAGTTGCCGGCCTGCGTCGGCAACGCGCGAAAGTGCGGCGCCCCGTCGCTGCCGATCAGTGTGAGTTCGCCATCGAGCGGATCGGCGCCCCACCCTTCGGCGGGCGGCCGCTGGCCGGCTCGCAGTGCATCTTCCTGCGGGTCGACGCCGTGCTTGACATAGCTGCCTCGCGTGCCGTGCACGATGTAGCGCGGCGCCGCATGGGCCGCGAGCGTGGTGGCGTGCAGCACCACGCGCAGGGGTGCGTGCGGGCCGCTCTCGTAGCGCAGCACGGCATGGAAATAGTCTTCGACCAGCGCGCCGTCGCGCAGAGCGGCCGTGTCCAGTTGCAGCGTGTCGGGCCGGCCGAAGAGTTGCACGGCCTGGTCGACCAGGTGCGAGCCCAGGTCCACCCAGAGGCCCGAACCCGGCACCGGTTGCTCCCGCCAGCGCTCGCGCACCTCAGGGCGGAAGCGGTCGAAATGCGACTCCAGGTACACCGGCCGGCCCAGCTCGCCGCTCGCAAGAAGGTCCTTCAACGTCAGGTAATCGGCGTCGAAACGCCGGTTCTGATAAACCGCCAGGACCCGATTGTTGCGCCGAGACAACGATTCGAGCTCCTTCGCCTCGGTCACGTCGAGCGTGAAAGGCTTGTCCACCACCACGTGCTTGCCGGCCTCCAGCGCCGCCTTGGCGACCGGATGGTGCTGGGCATTGGGCGTGGCGACCACGACCAGGTCGATATCAGCCCGGGCGACGAGTGCCGCCACGTCCGGCACCACGGCCACGCCGGGCCAGTCGGCGTGGACCTTGTGCGGCTGCGAACTCGCCACGGCGGCCAGTTCGAGCCCCGGAACCGCCGAAAGCACTGGCGCATGGAAGGTCTGGCCGGCAAAGCCGTAGCCGACGAGGCCGGCGCGCAACGCTGTGGAAGTCATCTGTGGGCCGCTTTTCGCTCAAAACGGCCAGTATGCGATAATCGCTGGCTCCGCGAAAAGTGCAGCCGGGCGTCCTGCCCAGCGATCCCTCACCCCGGGACAGCCGCCGACCCAGTCCATCTCGACCGTCGACGCGCTTGTGGCTCTCGCATCGACCGCGCATTGATTCCAACAGCGCAAAAGGAAACACCATGGCAAAAGAAGGCATCCACCCGAATTACCGCGAAATCCTGTTCGTCGACATGTCGAACGGTTTCAAGTTCGTGACCCGTTCGTGCGCGAACACCAAGGAAATGGGCAAGACCGACGACGGTCGCGAGCTCCCCCTGTTCAAGCTGGACACCACCAGCGAATCGCACCCGTTCTACACCGGCACGCAGAAGTCGGTCGACAACATGGGCGGTCGCGTCGAGAAGTTCCGCAACCGTTTCGGCAAGACCACCGGCGCTGCTTCGAAGTAAAGCACGCGCTTTGGCGTCGAGGGCAGCCCGGTTTACCGCGCTGCCCTTTTTCATTCCGAATCTCCTTCTCCCCTTCCCCCTTTCTGCCCGCCCCCCGCCCTTTGAACCAGCCCACCCCCGCGATCGTTGCCCAGAATGCCGTGCGCCGGCTGCCGCGCATCGCGCTGCTGCTGCTGTGCGCGGCCTACCTGCTGCCGGGCCTGGTCGGGCGCGGACCGTGGAAGAGCGCCGACATCACCGCCTTCGGCTACATGGCCGAACTGGCCCGCAGCACCGAAGGCATCGCGCGCTGGTTCGATCCCCTGTTGCTGGGCATGCAGCCCGAGACGCCCGCGCTGGTCCCGTACTGGATCGGCGCCATCGCGATCAAGCTCGCCCCCGCGTGGCTGAACCCCGACCTGGCCGTGCGATTCGTCTTCGCGCTGATGCTCTGGGGCACCTTCACCGCCACCTGGTACGCCGTCTACTACCTCGCCCGAACGGCACGCGCCCAGCCGGTGGCGTTCGCCTTCGGCGGCGAGGCGCGCCCGACCGACTACGCGCGCGCCATCGCCGACGGCGGCCTGCTCGCGCTGATCGCCTGCCTGGGCCTCGCCCAGCTCGGCCATGAAACCACGCCGGCGCTCGCCCAGCTGTACTTCGCCTCGCACCTGTTCTATGGCGTGGCCGCATTGCCGTACCGCCGCGCGGGCCCGGTGATCGCGCTCGTGGTCGGCACGCTCGGCATGACGTTGAGCGGCGCACCGACCGTCGGCCTGGCGCTCGCCACGGGCAGCGCGATCTACATCGCCTACGAGCGGCGCCGCACCGCCAAGGCGGGCGCGGACGCCAGCACCGACGACGGCCCCGGCTACACCCGCGGCGCCCTCTTGACGATGATCGGCGTCACGCTGCTGGCGGCGGCGCTGGTGTTCGGCCTGGGCCTCTCGCAGTGGAAGATCACGCTGGACGGCAACTCCATCGGCGGAGAGATCCGCAGCCAGGCCAAGCTCTTGCTGTGGTTCACCTGGCCGGTCTGGCCGCTTGCCCTCTGGACGCTCTGGCGCTGGCGGCGCCAGCTCGCGGCGCGCCACGTCGCGCTGCCGTTCTGGTTCGCGCTCGTGCCGCTGGCCGCCACCTGGACCACCGACTACTCCGACCGCTCGCTGCTGCTGGCCCTGCCCGCCTTCGCCACGCTCGCGGCCTTCGCGCTGCCCACCTTCCGGCGCAGCGCCGCGGCGCTGATCGACTGGTTCAACGTGCTCTTCTTCAGCGGCCTGGCCGTGCTGGGCTGGCTCTACTGGATCGCCATGCTGACCGGCATGCCGCGCAAGCCCGCGGCCAGCGTCGCGCGACTGGTGCCGGGCTTCGTGGCCGAGTTCTCCCCGATCGCGTTCGTGCTCGCGCTGGCCGCGACCATCGCCTGGTGCTGGCTCGTACGCTGGCGCACGGGGCGCCACCGCGCCGCGCTCTGGAAGACGCTGGTGCTGCCGGCCGGCGGCACGGCCCTTTGCTGGATGCTGCTGATGACGCTCTGGCTGCCGCCCATCGACTACGCACGCAGCTACCTGCCCCAGGTGCGCGCCGTCGCCGAGCGCGTGGGCCAGCCCAGCTGCATCGCCGAACTGGCGCTCAGCCGGCCGCACGCGGCTGCGCTGCGCCACCACGGCAACTTCAACCTCCAGCCGCTGTTGCTGGGCACCGACTGCCCCTGGCTGCTGGTGAGCCCCGACACGATCGAGCGGCTGCACACGATCATCCCGCTCGAGAAGTGGCGCTTCAGCGGCACCCTGCGCCGTCCCAGCAGCGCGACGGACGACCTGCTGCTCTACCAAAAGATCGTGCCCTGAACGGTGACGGGCGAACGGGGACTGATCGCACGCCACGCCGGCACGGTGCTGGTCGGCCAGCTGGCCGTGATGGCGTTCGGCGTGACCGACACCATCATCGCGGGCCGCTATTCGGAGCATGCGCTGGCCGCGCTCTCGGTCGGCGCGGCGATCTTCGTGAGCGTGTACGTCTCGCTGATGGGCGTGCTGCAGGCGCTGCTGCCGGTGTGGGCCGAACTGCACGGCGCGGGCCGCAGCGGCGAGGTGGGCCGCTCGGTGCGGCAGTCGCTCTACCTGGCCGGCATCGCCATCGCGGTGGGCATGGTGGCGCTGCTGCTGCCCGGCGGCGCGCTGCGCTGGACGCAGGTGCCGGCGGAGATGCGCGGCGAGGTCGAAACCTACCTGGCGGTGCTCGCCTTCGCGCTGGCGCCCTCCCTTCTCTTTCGCCTCTTCAGCACCCTGAACCAGAGCCTGGGCAAGCCCCAATTGGTGACCTGGCTGCAGCTCGCGTCGCTGGTGGTGAAGCTGCCGCTGTCGATCTGGTTCACCTTCGGCGGCGCGGGCCTGCCGGCGATGGGCCTGGTCGGTTGCGCCTGGGCCACGTTGTGCGTGAACTGGGCGATGCTCGGCTGCGCGATCTGGCTGCTGCGCAGCAGCGCCTTCTATCGCGGCTATGCGCTCTGGGAACGCATCGAGCCGCCCGACTGGCAGCAGATCCGCCAGTTCGCGCGCCTGGGTGTTCCCGGCGGCCTGGCGGTGCTGGTGGAGGTGACCTCGTTCACGTTGATGGCGCTGTTCATCGCGCGCCTGGGCACGACTGCGGCGGCCGCGCACCAGATCGCCTCGAACCTGCTGGCGGTGGCGTACATGATGCCGCTCTCGCTCGCCATCGCGACCAGCGCGCGCGTGAGCTTCTGGCTCGGTGCCGGCGATCGCGCGAAGGCGCGCCATGCCTGCCGCCTCGGCTTCGAGGTGGCCATGCTGTGCGCGCTGGTCTATGCGGGCGCGATGGTCGCGCTGCGCCACCAGCTTGCGAACGTGTATTCGGACAACCCCGCCGTGATCGCGCTGGCCGCTTCGCTGCTGCTGGCCGTGGCGGTCTACCACGTTGCCGATGCGCTGCAGACGCTCTGCGTGTTCGTGCTGCGCTGCTACCGCGTGACGCTGGCGCCGCTGGTCATCTATTGCGCGATGCTCTGGGGCCTGGGCCTGGGCGGCAGCTATCTGCTGGCCTATCGCGGCCTCGGTCCCTGGGCCGCGATGCAATCGCCGCTGGCGTTCTGGATCATGAGCGCCGGGGCGCTGGTGCTCACAGGCCTGCTGTTCGCGGCGCTGCTGCGCTGGACGATGAAGAAGCGGGCGGGCTGAAGCTCACTTGGCCAGCACGCGCGCCTCGCGCACCCGCGCCGCCGGAAACACCAGCGCGAACCGGCTCCCCTTGCCCACCGTGCTCTCGATGCGCAGCTCGGCCCCGTGCCGCTGTGCAATGTGCTTGACGATCGCCAGCCCCAGCCCCGTGCCGCCCGTCTCGCGCGAGCGGCTGCGGTCGATGCGATAGAAGCGCTCGGTGAGCCGCGGAATGTGCTCGGCGGCAATGCCCGGCCCGGTGTCCTTCACGGCGTACTCGCCGCGCCCATCGGGCAGCACCCGCCAGCTCACAGCCACCTCGCCGCCGCCGGGCGTGTAGCGGATCGCGTTGCTCAGCAGGTTCGACATGGCGCTCTGCAATTCGGTCGGCGCGCCCGACAGTTCCGATTCGGCATCGATGGTGAACGACAGGCGATGTCCCAGCGGCGCGAGCCGGCCCGAGAGGCCGCGCCCTTCGTCTTCGCACTGCGCAAGCAAGGCGCGGATGCGAATCCACTGGTTGCCCGAAGGCGAGGCGCTGCCCTCCAGGCGCGACAGCGTCAAGAGGTCGTTCACCAGCGTTTCCATGCGGTGCGACTGTTGGCCCATCAGCGAGAGGTAGCGCGTGCGTTCGTCCGCATCGAGCGGCAGGTTCTGCAGCGTTTCGACGAAGCCCGCCAGCACCGTGAGCGGCGTGCGGATTTCATGCGACACGTTCGCGACGAAATCGCGCCGCATCGCCTCGGCCTGCTCCAGCGCCGTGATGTCGCGCGTGAGCAGCATGCGGCGGTTGCCCGCATAGGGATGCACCTGCACCGACAGCCGCACCGGATGGCTGCGCTGGTGCGCATGGCCCGGGCCGGAGGCGTCGATGACGACGTCGCGGCTGTAGTTCCAGGAGGCCAGGTACGCCACGAAAGCCGGATCGCGCACGAGATTCGCCAGGTGCTGCAGCAGGTCGCGCTCGGCGTCGATGCCGAACTGGCTGGCCGCCGTCTGGTTGCACCATTCGATGCGGCCCTGCTCGTCGAGCAGGATCACGCCGTTGGGGGATGCCTGGATGGCGGCCAGAAATTCCTGCAGCCGGTCTTCGGCCTGTCGCGTTTGCTGCTCGCGGTCGCGCAGCAGCTTGCGGATGCGTTCGGCCAGCTCGCCCCAGACGCCCGGTCCGCGGGTCGGCAGGCCCGCCGCGTCGTTGCGCAGCACCTGCAGCAGCCGCTCGGCGCGCCAGGCGTCGAGCGCGAGCCAGAGCACCGCGCCCAGCCAGGCGCCCAGCCACCCGAACTTCCAGCCAAAAATGCCGACAGCGCCCGCGCCTATTGCAAGGGACGCTATTAAAAAGGTAGCGATTCGGAAGGGCATGGCGGGCGATTATCCGCGCCCGCGGCCAAGAGACGCCACGGCGTTCAAACCGTGACTTGGGCGGTCAGGCGGTAGCCTGCTCCCCGGACGGTTTCGACCATCGGCGCGGCGGCACCCAGCGATTCGCGCAGGCGCTTGACGTGCACGTCGACCGTGCGTTCCTCGATGTAGACGTGATCGCCCCACACCTTGTCGAGCAGCTGTGCGCGGCTGTGCACGCGCTCGGCATGCTGCATCAGGTAGGCCAGCAGCTTGAACTCGGTCGGGCCGACCTTGAGCGCAGCGCCCTGCCAGGTCACGCGGTGCGTGGAGGTGTCCAGGGCGAGCTCGCCGATTTCCACGCGCTCGGTCACCACCTCGGGCGCGCGGCGGCGCAACACCGCACGGATGCGGGCCAGCATTTCCTGCGTGGAGAAGGGCTTGGTGATGTAGTCGTCGGCACCGGCATCCAGGCCCGCGACCTTGTCGGGCTCGTCGCCGCGCGCGGTCAGCATCAGGATCGGGATGGCCTTGGTGCGCGGGTCCTTGCGCCACTGGCGTGCCAGCTGCAGGCCGCTCTGGCCCGGCAGCATCCAGTCGAGCAGGATCAGGTCGGGCAGGAAAGCGTCGATTTCGCGCTGCGCTGCGGCACCGTCTTCCGACCAGATCGGCTCGAAGCCGTTGTGGCGCAGGTTGACGGCGATCAGCTCGGCGATCGAGGACTCGTCTTCGACGATCAGGACTCGGGGTTTTTTCATGTTATCTGCTCACTTGATGGTCACCCCGGTCCCTTCCAGCGAACGCCGCGGAACCGGCTTTGCCGGGCCGCAGGCGTTGCCCCCTGCAAGGGGGTTGGCGGCCACACGAAGTGGGCAAGCCTGGGGGTTTGTCATTGAAGCGCGGACTCGATTTCCTGCATCGAAGTGTGCCGCACATCGGCACCCTTGACGATGTAGATGATGAATTCGGCGATGTTCTTGGCGTGGTCGCCGATGCGCTCGATGGCCTTGGCCAGGAACAGCAGATCGAGGCTGGCCGAGATGGTGCGGGGGTCTTCCATCATGTA
This sequence comes from Variovorax sp. AC194, assembly GCF_979257995.1. Taxonomy (NCBI): domain Bacteria; kingdom Pseudomonadati; phylum Pseudomonadota; class Betaproteobacteria; order Burkholderiales; family Comamonadaceae; genus Variovorax; species Variovorax sp. AC194. Next base: position 4,272,839 of record NZ_OZ409823.1, read on the forward strand.
GGTGACGAGCTTCCGCACGAACCCGTCGAACTCCTTGTCGATCAGGTCGTCGTCCTTCAGGATCGACAGCGCCGCGGCCGTGTCCAGGCGCGCGAATGCGTCCAGCGCGGTGCGCAGGAGGCCCGAGGCCAGATCGGCGGCGATGCGCAACTCGGTCGTGGGCAGCTGGCGGGCCGAACCGCTCTCGATGATCGACTTGACCATGCGCGCGATCTTGTTGGCCTCGTCGCCCACGCGCTCCAGGTTGGCCGTGGTCTTGCTGATGGCGATCAGGAGGCGCAGGTCGCGAGCCGTCGGCTGGCGGCGCGCGATGATCGACGAGAGCTCGCGGTCGATGTCGATTTCCATCGCATTGACGCGGTGCTCGGTCTCCATCACGCGGTCGGCGGCATCGGCGTCGAACTGCAGCAGCGCGTACACCGCCGTGTGGATCTGCGACTCGACCATGCCGCCGAGCTCCATCACGCGCGACGAGACGCCGTTGAGTTCGCTGTCGAACTGGCTGGAAAGATGTTTCTCGCTCATGGTGTCTCCTTAGCCGAAACGGCCGGTGATGTAGTCCTCGGTTTCCTTGCGCTGCGGCTTGAAGAACATCTGCTCCGTCGCGCCGAATTCGATCAGGTCACCCAGGTACATGTAGGCGGTGTAGTCGCTGCAGCGGGCCGCCTGCTGCATGTTGTGCGTCACGATGACCACGGTGTACTCGTTTTTGAGCTCGGCGATCAGTTCTTCGATCTTCGCGGTGGAAATCGGGTCGAGCGCGGAGCACGGCTCGTCCAGCAGCAGCACTTCGGGCTTGATCGCGATGCCGCGCGCAATGCACAGGCGCTGCTGCTGGCCGCCCGAGAGGCCCGAGCCGCTTTGCTGCAGCTTGTCGCGCACTTCGGTCCAGAGCGCGGCCTTCTTCAGGGCCCACTCCACGCGGTCGTCCATTTCGCTGGCCGAGAGGCTCTCGAACAGCTTCACGCCGAAGGCGATGTTGTCGTAGATCGACATCGGGAACGGCGTGGGCTTCTGGAACACCATGCCGACCTTGGCGCGGATGAGCGCCACGTCCTGCTTGGAGGTCAGCAGGTTCTCGCCATCGAGGGCGATCGTGCCCTCGGCGCGCTGCTCGGGGTAGAGCTCGAACATGCGGTTGAAGGTGCGCAGCAAGGTCGACTTGCCGCAGCCCGACGGGCCGATGAAGGCCGTGACCTTGTTCTCGGGAATCTCGAGGTTGATGCCCTTGAGCGCGTGGAATTTGCCGTAGTAGAAGTTCAGGTCCTTGACCGAGATCTTCGAGCGCGACGGTTGTGCGACGGTATTTGGCATGGGAGATCTTCTTCTTCAGTCAGTGTTTGTTGCGCGTGAGGACCCGCGCCAGGATGTTGAGGGCGAGCACGGCGACGGTGATCAGGAACACGCCGGCCCAGGCCAGCTGTTGCCAGTTCTCGTACGGGCTCATCGCGAACTTGAAGATCGTGACCGGCAGGCTGGCCATCGGCTGGCTCACGTCGGCGGTCCAGAACTGGTTGTTCAGCGCGGTAAAGAGCAGCGGCGCGGTTTCACCCGCGATGCGCGCCACGGCCAGCAGGATGCCCGTGACCACACCGGCGCGCGCGGCGCGCAGCGTGATGCTGATGATGACCTTCCACTTGGGCGTGCCCAATGCGTAGGCCGCTTCGCGCAGGCCCGGCGGCACCAGCTGCAACATGTTCTCGGTGGTGCGGATCACCACCGGAATCACGATCAGCGCGAGCGCCAGCGCACCGGCCAGGCCCGAGAAGGTCTTGAAGTAGGCCACCACCACGGCATACACGAACAGGCCGATCACGATCGAGGGCGCCGACAGGAGGATGTCGTTGACGAAGCGCGTGACCGAGGCGAGCCAGCCCTTGGGGTTGTACTCGGCCAGGTAGATGCCGGCCATGATGCCGATCGGCGTGCCCACGAAGGTGGCGAGCATCACCATCACGAAGGAGCCGAAGATCGCGTTGGCGATGCCGCCCACTTCATTCGGCGGCGGCGTCATTTCGGTGAAGGTGGCGATGGCCAGCCCGCCGATGCCAAGGCGCAGCGTTTCCCAGAGGATCCACACGAGCCAGAACACGCCGAACACCATCGCGGCGAGCGACAGCGTGAGGGCGATCTTGTTGACGCGGTTGCGCGAGGCGAACCGGGCCTGACGCGTCTCGTTGAGCGCCTTGGCGTTGAGGAGGTCTTGCGCGGTGCTCACGATTTGGTTCCTTCGCTCTTCTTCATCTTGGCCAGCAGCACCTTGGAGAGCGTCAGCACGACGAAGGTAATGAAGAACAGCACGAGGCCCAGGTACATCAGCGCCGCCTGGTGCAGGCCCGCGCCGGCTTCGGCGAATTCGTTGGCCAGGGCCGAGGTGATGCTGTTGGCAGCCTCGAACACCGACAGCGAGTTGAGCTGGTTCATGTTGCCGATCACGAACGTGACCGCCATCGTTTCACCGAGCGCCCGGCCCAGGCCGAGCATGATGCCGCCGATGACGCCGGCCTTGGTGTACGGCAGCACGACCTTGGAGACGACCTCCCAGGTGGTGGAGCCCAGGCCGTAGGCGGACTCTTTCAAGAGCGGCGGCGTCACTTCGAACACGTCGCGCATCACCGAGGCGATGAACGGAATGATCATGATCGCCAGGATGATGCCGGCCGACAGGATGCCGATGCCCACAGGGGGGCCGGACACCAGGGCGCCCAGGTACGGCACGCCGGCCAAGAGCTTCTGCAGCGGCTGCTGCACCCAGGTCGAGAGGATCGGGCCGAACACCAGGAGGCCCCACATGCCGTACACGATGGACGGCACGGCGGCGAGCAATTCGATGGCAGTGCCCAGCGGGCGCTTGAGCCAGTTGGGCGACAGCTCGGTCAGGAACAGGGCAATGCCGAAGCTCACCGGCACCGCGATCACCAACGCGATGAACGAGGTGGCCAGGGTGCCGTAGATCATCACCAGGCCGCCGTACTCTTCCTTGACCGGGTCCCACGTGCTGTTCACGAGAAAGCCGAGGCCGTACTTGGAAATGGCGGGCCAGGCGCCGGCGATGAGCGACACCAGGATGCCGATCAGCATCGCCAGCGTCAGCAGCGCGGCGCCCTTGGCGGCCCAGCCGAAGAGGCGGTCGGCCATGGGGCCGGAACGCGGCGCCTTCACCGGCGGTGGCGGCGCAGTGGCGCGGCCACGGTCGGCCGCGAGGTCGTACGTGGCGGCAGCAGGAAGAGTGGATGACACGGGTCGCTCCGGCAAAGACGAAAGCGGCGCGTCCTCGAGCGAAGTGCTGCTCATGGATGCGCCGTTCTGGGCTGGTGGGTGGATGGCTTACTTGAACGCGACGGGCTTGCCCGAAGCGTCCTTCACGTCACCCCATGCCTTGGCGATGGTGGCCTTCACGGCATCGGGCATCGGCACGTAGTCCAGGTCGTCGGCGGTCTTGTCGCCACCCTTGTAGGCCCAGTCGAAGAACTTGAGCACCGTGGTCGCGCTGGCGGGCTTGTCCTGCACCTTGTGCATCAGGATGAAGGTCGCGCCGGTGATGGGCCATGCGCCCTTGTCGGCCTGGTTGGTCAGCACCTGGTAGAAGCTCTTGTTCCAGTCGGCAGCGGCGGCGGCGGCCTTGAAGGCGGTGTCGTCGGGCGAGACGAAGTTGCCGGCCGCGTTCTGCAGCTGGGCGTAGGTCATCTTGTTCTGCTTGACGTAGGCGTACTCGACGTAGCCGATCGAGTTGGGCAGGCGGTTCACGAAAGCGGCGACGCCTTCGTTGCCTTTGCCGCCCGCGCCGGTGGGCCAGTTCACGGCCGTGCCTTCGCCGACCTTGGTCTTCCACTCGGCGTTGACCTTGCTCAGGTAGTTGGTGAACAGGAAGCTGGTGCCCGAACCGTCGGCGCGGCGAACCGGGGCGATGGCAGCGTCAGGCAATGCGAGCGAACCGTTCAGCGCCTTGATGGCGGGGTCGTTCCACTTGGTGATCTTGCCCAGGTAGATGTCGCCCAGGACCTGGCCGTTGAGCTTGAGCTCGCCCGGCTTGATGCCGGTGATGTTGACCACGGGAATCACGCCGCCGATGACGGTGGGGAACTGCATCAGGCCCTTGGCCTGGAGTTCGTCGTCCTTCAGGGGAGCGTCCGACGCGCCGAAATCGACGGTCTTGGCTTCGATCTGCTTCAGGCCAGCGCCCGAGCCGACCGACTGGTAGTTGATCTTGACGCCGGTGGCCTTGTTGAAGTCCGAAGCCCACTTGGCATACAGCGGTGCCGGGAAGCTGGCGCCGGCGCCGGTCACGTCTTGTGCGAGGGCAGGAATGGAGAACAGCGCGGCCACGAGACCGGCGGTTGCAAATTTGAACGTCGTTTTCATGAAGCTTCCTTTAGAAGTAAGAAGTAGTCCCTTTCGGGCTTGGGACGGACTCTAGAAAGCTTGTGTGACATCAATATGACACCCCGCTGTCGAGGGAAAATGCCGGCATTCCCCTCCCAGGCCGTGTGACGCTGTCACATAACCGTCATGCGGCGCGCCTAGCCTTCCCGACCTCGCCGCTTGCGCGATTCGGGAGGCGGCGCGCCTGTCACGGCGCTACGATCAAAGACAACGCCCTCTTCACTACAACTACATGCAAAACGGCACCCGCCTCGCCGCAGTCGATCTCGGTTCCAACAGCTTCAGGCTCGAAATCGGACAGGTCGACCATGGCCAGATCCACCGCACCGAGTACCTGAAGGAAACAGTGCGCCAGGGCAACGGCCTGGACAGCGCCCGCAATCTCACGACCGAAGCCATGCAGCGCGGCTGGGATGCGCTGGCGCGTTTCGGCGAGCGGCTGGCCGGCTTCAAGCGCTCGCAGGTGCGCGCCGTGGCCACGCAAACGCTGCGCGAAGCGCGCAACCGCGAAGAATTCCTGCTGCGCGCGCGCACCATCCTGGGCTTCGGCATCGACGTGATCCCGGGCCGGGAAGAAGCCCGCCTCATCTACCAGGGCGTGGCGCACATGCTCCCGCACACCGACGCCTCCGACAGCGAACGCCGCCTGGTGGTGGACATCGGCGGACGCTCCACCGAAATGATCATCGGCCGCGCGCTCGAGGCCGAGCTGGTGGAGTCGTACCGCGTCGGCAGCGTCGCCTGGTCGATGAAGCACTTCGCCGAAGGCCAGTTCACGCCCGCGGCCTTCCGCGCTGCCGAAGTGGCCGCCAAGGCGGTGCTCGACGACGCGCTCGGCAGCTACACGCGCGACCAGTGGGACGTGGCCTACGGTGCCTCGGGCACCATCGGCGCGGTCGGCGACGTGCTGGCCGCGGCCGGCGCGGAGCCCGGCCTGGTCACCCGCGAGGGCCTCGACTGGCTGCTCGACCGCCTGCTCAAGGCGGGCAGCGCCGACAAGCTGCGCATCGACGGCATGCGCGAAGACCGCAAGGCCGTGATCGGCGGCGGCGTGAGCGTGCTGCGCGCGGTGTTCGACCTGCTGGGCATCGAGGAAATGAAAGTGGCCCAAGGTGCGCTGCGTCACGGCGTGCTCTACGAACTGCTGGAACGCGACGAGAGCGTGGCCGACATGCGCACCGCCACCGTGGCCCGGCTCGCTACGCGCTTCGCGGTCGATGCCGCGCAGGCCAAGCGGGTGGGCGAAGCCGCCGCAGGCCTCTTCGTGCAACTCGCTCCGGCCGCGCGCGGCGGCAGCACCTCCAACCGCGCGGGCCGCGCGCTGCGCAAGCTCGGCTGGGCCGCCCAACTGCACGAGATCGGCGCGCTGGTGTCGCACAGCGACTATCACAAGCACGGCGCCTACATCCTCGACAACACCGACGCCCCCGGCTTCGCGGTGAACGAGCTGCACGCCCTGGGCCAGCTGGTGCTGGGACAGCGCGGCAAGCTGCGCAAGCTCGAGGCGGCGCTGGACGACGAGACCTTCGTGATGCAGCTGCTGGCGCTGCGGCTGGCCGTCATCCTCTGCCACGCGCGGCGCGATCCCGATCCGCAAGCGCTGCACCTCGCGGCACTGGGCGCGCGTGCGTTCACGATCGTGTGCGCACCCGACTGGGCCGATGCCTATCCGCAGTCGGCGCACCTCCTGCGCGAAGAAGTGCTGGCCTGGCAGAAGACCAGCAACTGGCGCGTGGAACTGAGCGGCGCTTGAGCCGGACCTAAAGGAGTTCGGGCGACTGCACCGTCACCACGACGGTCTGCACGTCGCCGTCGCGCTCGCGCGTGCGGATCCACCACAGCGCGCCCTTGCGCACCGGGCAGCTGTCTTGCTTGAGGCCCAGCAGCAGCGAGATGGCCTGCCCCACCGAGGGCTGGTGGCCGATCATCAGCACCACCGACTTGCCGTTGGGCCAACCCGCCGCGCCCAGCATGGCCTCGGCCGTGGTGTCGGGCGCCAGCTCGTCGCGCAGCTTGTACTTGCGGCCCAGCGCCAATGCGGTCTGCTCGCAGCGCCGCGCGGGGCTGCAGATGATGCGGGTGCCGTCGGGCAGTTGCCGATCGAGCCAGCTGGCCATGCGCTTGGCCTGCTTTTCGCCACGTGCGGTGAGCGAGCGCTGCATGTCGTCGCAACCCTCGGTCCAGTCCTCGGCTTCGGCGTGGCGCCAGAAGATCAAGTCCATGGTCATCGTCTTTCGAACATCAGTTGCTGGATGCATCATCGTGATGCCCTCGTGATGCATAGCGGTTCATGAGTGCAGTCTGGGCGCCGTGCGCCTCGATGGCGCGCGACGCACCCTCTTCGCCCGGGTGCGTGTCGCGTTCCACGCGCGTGTAGATGCCGTCGCCGCCCAGGTCCCAGGCGTCGCGGCCGTCGTGCAGGTAGGCCACCAGGCACTCGTCGATAAGGCGCTGGCGCAGGCCCGGGTCGGTCACGGGCCAGGCCAGCTCGATGCGCCGCATCATGTTGCGGTTCATCCAGTCGGCGCTGGAAAGGTAGAGCGATTCGTCCTCGCCGCTGCGGAAATAAAAGACCCGCGAATGCTCCAGGAACCGCCCGATCACCGAGCGCACGCGGATGTTGTCGGTGAGCCCCGGCACCTGCGCCGGCAACGTGCAAGCGCCGCGCACGATGAGGTCGATCTTCACGCCCTTCTGCCCTGCAAGGATTAGCGCCGCAATCAGCGCGTCGTCGGTCAGCGCGTTCATCTTGGCGACGATGCGCGTGGGCTCGCCATTCGATGCGGCCAGGCCCAGCGCGTCGATTTGCGCGACCAGGTTCTTGTGCAGGTCGAAGGGCGCGAGCCACATGCGGTTGAGCTTGGGAAGACGGCTCTGGCTCGCCAGGTGGACGAACACGGCCTCCATGTCGGCCGTGAGCAGCGGATCGGCCGTGAGGTGGCTGATGTCGGTGTACAGGCGCGCGGTGCGCGGGTTGTAGTTGCCGGTGGAAAGGTGCCCGTAGCGGCGCAGCTGCTTGCCCTCGCGGCGGGTCACCAAGAGCATCTTGGCGTGGGTCTTCAGGCCCACCACGCCATACACCACCTGCGCGCCGATCGACTCGAGCATCTCGGCCCAGTTGATGTTGGCCTCTTCGTCGAAGCGCGCCTTCAGCTCCACCACCACGGTGACTTCCTTGCCGCGGCGCACGGCTTCGCGCAGCAGGTCCATCAGCTCCGAATCGGCGCCGGTGCGATAGATGGTCTGCTTGATGGCCAGCACCTGCGGGTCGAGCACCGACTCGCGCAGGAAGGCGAGCACGCCGTCGAAGCTCTCGAAGGGCTGGTGGATCAGCACGTCACCGCGCTGCAGGCGCTCGAAGAACGACTGGGCGGGCGACAGCGTGACGGGGAACGAGGCGGAATACGGCGCAAAGCGCAGCTGCGGCTCGTCGATCAGGTCGATCAGCTGCGTGAGCCGCGCCAGGTTCACCGGCCCGTGCACGCGGTACAGGGCCTCGGGCGGCAGGTTGAACTGCGCCAGGAGGAAACTCGCGAGCGATTCGGCGCAGCTGGCCGACACCTCCAGCCGCACGGCCTGCCCGTAGTGGCGGTGCTGCAGGCCCTGGCGCAGCGCGGTGCGCAGGTTTTTGACGTCTTCCTCGTCCACCGCGAGATCGGAATGCCGCGTGACGCGGAACTGCGAGAAGTCGCCCACCTCGCGACCCGGGAACATGCTCGAGAGGTGCGCGCGCACCACGCTGGAGAGCGCCACGAACAGCGTCTTGCCGTCCGACACCTTGGCCGGCATCTTGATCAGGCGCGGCAGCACGCGCGGCAGCTTGACGATCTGGATCGGGTTCTCGCGCCCGAAGGCGTCCTTGCCGCCCAGGCGCACGATGAAGTTCAGCGACTTGTTGGCCACCTGCGGAAACGGGTGCGCCGGGTCCAACCCGACGGGAATCAGCAGCGGGCGCACTTCGCGCTCGAAATACTCGCTCACCCATTTGCGCTGCGCCGGGTTGCGCTCGCCGTGCGAAATGATGTGGATGCCGTGCGTCGCGAAGGTCGGCATCAGCTCGTCGTTGTACAGCGCGTATTGGCGTGCCACCAGCGTGTGCGCCGCCTCGGCCAGCCGCTCGAACGAATCGACGGTGTAGGTGCCCTTGTGGTCGCCGGCGCTGCCGGCGATCAGGTGCGGCGCGGCGCGGACCTCGAAGAACTCGTCCAGGTTGGAAGACACGATGCACAGGTAGCGCAGCCGCTCGATCAGCGGCACCTCGGGCCGATGGGCCCAGTCGAGCACGCGCTCGTTGAACGACAGGATGCTGTGATCCCGGTCGAGCAGGGTGAACGTGGGCGCCGCGACGGCGAGCGACCGGTCTGCGGGGGCTGGTGACATGGACACTGATTCTGGAGCAAGCGGCACGGGAGCAGACGTAGACTGAAATATGACAGTGTCCATGTCATTTGTGACAGTTGAATGACGTTCGCGTGACGCCGCATCGCCCGCCTTGTGCGGCTCCATCATGCCCGGGGAGTGGGCCGGCGGCCCGTCGTCAGGACGGACGGCCGCCGGTTTCATGCGCCGAGAAAATGCTTGCGGTAGCGCGCCGGCAGGTCGTCGATGCGCATCAGCATCGGCAGGTCGGCGGCGTTGAAGTCCGGGTCCCAGGCCGGCGCGCCCAGCACCTTGGCGCCCAGGCGCAGGTAACCCTTGATGAGCGCCGGCGGCTCCACGTCGAGCGTGCTGTCCAGCCGCTCGACCGGCAGCGGCAGGCGCGGTTGCACCTGGTACTGGATCGGCGCCATGTGGCTGGCCGAAACCTGCCGCCAGATGCTGGCGGCCGCGTCACCATTCGTCACACCGTTGTGTGACATCGGGATGCTCGCGCAGCCGATCATGGTGTCCAGCTTGTTGCGGTGCATGAAGCCGGCCAGGGCCCCCCACAGCGCGAGGATCACCCCGCCCTGGCGGTGCTCGGGGTGCACGCAGCTGCGGCCCAGCTCGACCATGCGCTCGCGCAGGTCACGCAGGCGAGTCAGGTCGAATTCGGTGTCGCTGTAGGTGCTGCCGACGCGGCGCGCCTGCGCCGGCGTGAGCACGCGGTAGGTGCCGATGACCTGGTTGGTGAGTTCGTCGCGCACCAGGAGGTGCTCGCAGAAGTCGTCGAACAGGTCGATGTCGTGGCCGGCCAGCGGCGAGGAGACGCGGGCGCCCATTTCGCCGACGAACACGTCGTAGCGCAGGCGCTGCGCGGCGCGCACGTCGTCCAGGTGACGGGCCCAGCCGACCGTGATGCCTTGCCGGGCTTCGACGGGCGGGGGAAGAATGACGGCGGGTGCCTGCGGCACCGACACGCGGGCCGCGGTGGAAACACTGGCGGCAGCGACCGTGGGCGCAGGCCACAGGGCCGCGCGCAGCCCGATCTGCGAAAGCGGAAACGTCGGGTTGGGCAGTTCTTTCATGGGGAACCCTTTCTGCCGAGGGAGTCTCCGCACCTGCGATGAAGCCGGCGTGTCAGGAAGATTGCACGCGTATGACGGTGTTACAGCCGGTCTGGCGCACTTCGTCGTTTAATTCGGTGAACCCGCGACATGGAGCTTGGACACATGGCCACCGCAGCAAACGGCACCGACAGCAGCCGCTTTCACCAGACCTTCCCCGTCCTCAGTGACACCGAGATTGCACGCATCGCGCGCTTCGGCAGCGTGCAGCAATTCGCGCGCGGGGAGCGGCTTTTCACCGCAGGCGAAACCGGCCCCGGCATGTTCGTGCTGCTCAAGGGCGTGGTCGCTGTCACGCAGCGCGACGGGCTCGGGCGGGTGGTGCCGATCGTGCGGCAGGGCCCGGGCGAATTCCTGGCCGAAGTCGGCCAGCTGAGCGGCCGCCCTGCCCTGGTCGACGGCCATGCCGACGAAGACGTGGAGGCGCTCCTCGTGTCGCCGCAGCAATTGCGCGCGCTGCTGGTGGCCGAAGCTGATCTCGGCGAACGCATCACCCGCGCGCTGATCCTGCGGCGCGTGGCGCTGATCGAATCGGGCGCCAGCGGGCCGGTGCTGATCGGCAAGCCGCAGTCGGCCGACATGGCGCGGCTGGAAAACTTCCTGCGCCGCAACGGCTATCCCTATCACCTGGTCGATGCCGCCGAAGACCCCGACGCGGCCGCGCTGCTCGAACAATATGGCACCTGCCAGCTGCTGGCCGTGTGCCCCGACGGCTCGGTGCTGGTGAACCCGGCCGAGGATGCGCTGGCACGGTGCCTGGGCATGGTCGACACCGTCGAGCACAACGAGCTGTTCGATGTCGCCGTGGTCGGCGCCGGGCCCGCCGGCCTTGCCACTGCGGTGTACGCCGCCTCCGAAGGCCTGCGCGTGATCGTGCTCGACTGCCGCGCGTTCGGCGGCCAGGCCGGCGCCAGCGCGCGCATCGAGAACTACCTGGGCTTTCCGACCGGCATCTCGGGCCAGGCGCTGGCCGGGCGCGCGTTCGTGCAGGCGCAGAAGTTCGGCGTGGAGATGCTGATTCCGGCGAAGGTCACGTCGCTGGACTGCTCGCGCGAGAACGAGCGCGAGAGCCTGGGCATCGCCCTGGCCGACGGCCGCACGATCCATGCGCGCACGGTAGTCATCGCGAGCGGCGCGCGCTACCGGCGGCCCGACGTTCCACGCCTGGCCGAGTTCGAAGGCCGCGGCATCTGGTACTGGGCCTCGGCCATCGAAGCGAAGATCTGCTCGCAGCAGGAAGTGGCGCTGGTCGGCGGCGGCAACTCGGCGGGGCAGGCGGCGGTGTTCCTCGCGCGCCATGCAGCCAAAGTGAACGTGCTGGTGCGCGGACCGTCGCTGGCCGCCAGCATGTCGCGCTACCTCATCGACCGCATCGAGGCCACGCCCAACATCGAGCTGCAGCCCCACACCGAGCTCGTGCGCCTGCATGGCGGCTCCGACGAGGGCCTCACAGGCGCGACATGGCGCTGCCACACCACCGGCAAGGAGCACGACTGCCCGGCGCGCAACATCTTCCTGTTCGTCGGCGCCGAACCCGAGACCTCGTGGCTCGAGGGCTGCGCCGTCGCGGTCGACAAGCACGGCTTCGTGCTGACCGGCGCGGCGGCGAGCAGCGGCTTTCCGGCGCGGCCGGCCACAGCGCTCGAATCCAGCGTGCCCGGCGTGTACGCGGTGGGCGATGTGCGCTCGGGCTCGGTCAAGCGCGTGGGTGGTGCGATCGGCGAAGGCGCTGCGGCGGTGGCGCTGATCCACCAGCACCTGTCGCAAACCTCTGCCGTCGCCTGATCTAGTTATCTTCAACCCGACATCCATCAAGGAGTTCTTCGGTGCCCATCAAAGCCTGCGACCACGTGCCCGCCACCATCGCGCAACCCCATACCCAGCACGGCCAGCGCGGCTGCGAGGACTGCCTGAAAACGGGCGACACCTGGGTGCACCTGCGCCTCTGCGTGCACTGCGGCCACGTGGGCTGCTGCGACTCGTCGAAGAACCGGCATGCCACGCAGCATTCGCGGGCCGAGGATCACCCGGTCATCAAGTCCCTGGAACCCGGCGAAGACTGGATGTGGTGCAACGCGCACCGGCTGCAGGTGGGCTGAAGAAACGCTGCCGCAAGGCGAATTCCCGGGCCGGCACGGGTTTGGATGCGCACGTATAAGCTGCGTCCCTCCCATCACATCCCTCCCCTGGAGCCCGAGACATGCCCGCATCGCCCATCGAGGTCTATTCCTGGCCCACGCCCAACGGACACAAGGTCCACATCATGCTGGAGGAGTGCGGCCTGCCCTACCGCGCGCATCCCGTGAACATCGGCAAGGGCGACCAGTTCGCGCCCGAGTTCCTGCAGATCAGCCCCAACAACAAGATCCCCGCCATCACCGACCCCGACGGGCCGGACGGCAAGCCGATTTCGCTCTTCGAATCGGGCGCGATCCTCGTCTACCTCGCGGGCAAGACCGGCAAGCTGCTGCCCACCGGCGACCGCGAACGCTACGACGTGCTGCAGTGGCTCATGTTCCAGATGGGCGGCGTCGGCCCGATGCTCGGCCAGGCGCATCACTTTCGCCTGTACGCGCCCGAGAAAATCGCCTACGCGATCGACCGCTACACCAACGAAGCCAAGCGCATCTACGGCGTGATCGACAAGCAGTTGTCCAAGACGAAATTCATCGCCGGCAAGAGCTATTCGATTGCCGACATCGCCATCTTCCCGTGGCTGCGCAGCTGGGAAAACCAGGGCATCACGCTCACCGACTTCCCGCACCTGAAGGCCTGGTTCGACGGCATCGCCGCGCGTCCGGCCGTGCAGCGCGGCGTGAAAGTGCTGGCCGACCTGCGCCAGCCGCTGACCGGCGACAAGGAGCGCCAGGTTCTTTTTGGCAAGACGCAGTACGAGAAACGCTGAGAAAGCCCGGGAGCCGGTCAATATCCGGGCTAGAATAGAAGGCTTGTCGGGGTGTAGCGCAGCCTGGTAGCGCATCTGGTTTGGGACCAGAGGGTCGAAGGTTCGAATCCTTTCGCCCCGACCAAGTTTTCTTTTCGGTATTTCTCGTTTTTGCTTCTGTCCGGCCCGGAAACTGCCCGTAGCTCAGTTGGATAGAGCACCTGCCTTCTAAGCAGGTTGTCGGGGGTTCGATCCCCTCCGGGCAGGCCAATTCAGTGCTCCACGTTGCCCCACAAGGCGCCACGAGCCGCCATCTCTCCCCTTGTAGAAGCCCGTTCTTTGCTCCACGAGCAACCACGATGAACCGTTGAGATTCGTCGAACTTGGGGGAACAGCCGGGGGAACGGGTACAGTTTCGACCTTCGCTGTCGAATTTGTTCCCCCATGCTCACCGACACTGCCTGTAAGAAGACCATCTGCCCCGCTGACAAGCTACGGCTACGACTCTCCGACTCTGGGGGCCTCTACCTGCAGATCGAGCCCAGCGGTTCAAGACGCTGGTTCTGGAAGTACCGCTTCGATGGCAAGGAAAAGCGCCTGGCGCTGGGCAGCTATCCCGAGGTGACGCTCAAGGCCGCGCGCACCGGTCGCGACGACGCGCGCAAGATTCAACAGCAGGGCATTGACCCGGCCCAGCGCCGACAACTCGAGAAGCTTGAGCGCAAGGTCGACGGCGACGCCAGCTTCGAAGCTGTGGCGCGCGAGTATCACAAGACCAAACAGTCGGCGTGGAGCCCGCGCTACGCAGCGCGCTGGGTCTCGATCATGGAGAAGGACGCGTTTCCGTGGCTTGGCAGCTTGCCTATCTCAATCATCACGGCGCCGATGCTGCTCCAAGTGCTGCGTCGCGTCGAAGCCCGCGGCGCGCATGAGACCGCGCACACGCTACGACAGTGGTCCGGCCAGGTGTTCCGTCATGGCATAGCTACCGGGCGCTGCGTCAGCAACCCGGCACCGGACCTGCAAGGTGCGCTCGTGCCGGTTCAGGTCAAACACATGGCTGCAGTCTTAGAACCCGTGAAGGCCGGCGAGCTCATGCGCGCGATCGCCGCATACGCTGGCCAGCCCTCCACACGCGCGGCGCTGCATCTCTCTGCCCTTCTCTTCCAGCGACCCGGCAACATCCGGCAGATGCGCTGGACGAATATCGACCTCGAGAAGGCGATGTGGACCATTCCCGCTGCCGACATGAAGCGAACGAAGACGGCGAAGATCAATGGCCGTCCGCACCTGGTGCCGCTGCCGAAGCAGGCCGTCGAGGTCCTAGAAGACCTCAAGCCCCTCACTGGTCACGGGCAGTACGTGTTCCCGAGCCTGCTCACTGGCGAGCGCCCGATGAGCGACAACACCGTGAACACTGCATTGCGGCGTATGGGCTTCGATAACACGGAGATGACCGCCCACGGCTTCCGTGCGATGGCGCGCACGATCATGGTCGAAGAGATGGACGTCGAGCCCGAGGTCATCGAAGCGCAGCTCGCGCACGGCAAGAGCGGACCGCTCGGCGCTGCATACGATCGCGCAGAGTTCGTGGTGAAGCGCCGCAAGATGATGCAGTTATGGGCCGACCATCTGGATGAGCTGCGCCAAGGCGCCAAGATCATCGCGCTCAAGGCGGCCTAGGAAACGCTATTCCGCTGGGCACCGAATTCAGTCTTTCGATCAATTTTCAGCTTGGCTCGCAAACACCAACAACTGCCATTTGATTCCCCCACATCGAGCGGGATGTTGGCGCGTGTTTTGCGGCGGCAACGTATGCCCTTTCGCGATCCCGATCTCATCGCCACAACCCGTGCATCGATAAATGCCCGCGTTGTAGGCCTCGACACCGGGGGAGTGAATCTTGTCGAACTCCTCGTGCTCCGATTTTTGAACGTACTGCTGCTGCTTATAGCTGGCCATTTCTTCTCCTCCGCGCAACCATGCGCACCTCCATCGTGACGGGGGAGCATCATGAAGTCCTTCGGACTAACCCTGCATTTTCTTGGGTTGACGGAGATGACGGGATATGACAGCGGCGACCGACGAACAACGTAGCATTGGGTACACGCCACCCGATCGACCGCCGCTAAGTGCCGTCGTATTCCATGAAAAAGAACCTCTGAACGCCAAAGGTTAAGGACCCCGCTGTGGTCTGCTTGCCGCAGCCCTGCTCCACTGCGTCCATGAGATGAAGCGCGAAGAGCACGCCGCAACGCACGCGCCTCGGCAGACCGCGCGCAGAAGGGCGAGCGGTTCGACGCTAGCGAACTGGGTTACCGCTGGGTGAAGCTGAAGAAGCACTGTGGAGCCACCGCCAACACGCCCGTTGCCGTGCATGCCAAGCGCCGCAAACGCATCTGGATTGACGGCCCGCACTGCTGCAACGGCCCGGACGGAACCCTCTACGTCAATCCCAAGGAGTACAACAAATGGGTTGAAGGCGCGACACCAGGAACACCCCTTGACTTGACGGTGGAGGTCCCGAGCCAATGACATCTCCCATGTTCCTCACAGACGCCGAGATCGCGGATATCTGTGAACCCTTGAAGTCTTCGGCCGCGCAGAAGCGCTTCTTGAGGTCGCTCGGCCTGGTGGTGAACGAGAAGCCCAACGGCAAGCCACTGGTCGTGCGATCGCATGCAGAGTGGGTCTTGAGTGGCCGCATTGGCCCGAGCACCGGGCACGCACTGCCGCCGCACAGTTCACTGAACGTGCAAGGTGTGCTCGACCTGCTTGCTCGCCGCAAAGTACAGCCGAAGCACGGGATATCCGCGGTACCCGAAAGAGACCCGCGCAGCGAGCCAAACGTCGAAGGGATGTTCAAGCACCTCAGCGAGAGGAGAGGGAATCGCAAGGCCGGCTAAGCGCGAGCAGCTGATTCTCGATACTCCACCTTCGCATTGCCCAGCTTGGCCGCATTGCACCTCGTGGCTTCCAACGCGCTGCGTATGCGCTTGACCTGCCGCGGGCTGACGAAGAGGTCCACGTCCTTCGCCTGCGCATATGTGATGCTGGGGAAGCCGCCCCACCCGATCTCGAGCAGGCGCGCATCGCCTGTGCCCATGGCTTCGTCGAGGATCTCGCGCTCGCGCCGCAGGTTGTAGGCAAAGCCTTGATCACACCATCCCGTGGCATCGACACCCCAAGCCAGCGTCAGTAGCTTCTCAAGCACCTCGGCCGCGCCAGCCGTGGAGCAGGTCGCGTAGTCATAGGGCGCCTCGAAGAAGACGGTGCGCTCCTGCAACTCGCGATCACGCTCGCACGCGGACGCCGGCAGAGCTACGAAGACTCGGTACAGCGTTTTCACGAGGTCAACTCCTCGGAGAGGCGCTCGGTCCCTTGGTACACCTTGAAATGAGCTTCGCCGAGCGTGACGAAGCTGTCTTCCCCCAGGTAGGTCAGCAGTACGGAGTTGAGCTGCTTGATACGAACAGCGGCCGAGCGGACGATCATCGCGGTGTCCAGGTTGTTGCCATCGAGGAGCCACGATCGCTCGACGAGCAACTTGCTCAGCGGCTCAATCTCGTAGGTGCACTGAAGCAGCAGGTCTCTGCCCTGCTGACCAGCGTCGACGAGCGGCGTGTCCCGCGAAATCTCCTTTCGCACGGTCGGCGCGTTGCTTACGCCGATGCTCTCGAGCGCATGGCCCTCAAAGCCTGGAAGGAATGCGATGGACGCATCGACCGTCATGAATGCGGAGTCGAGCAGGGCAGCGCGCTCCGGACTGATGACGTCTGTGGGGGTGTTCCTCGCTGCACGGATCAATGCGAGCGCATCGAAAATTGCGCTGGCCACAGCCGTCGACTCAACACCTTCCGCGACAGCGAGCGCCTCGACCTCGCGCAGCATGCTGGCCGCCTGCCGGGCGAGCCGCATGGTGTCGTCGCTACGCAAGTCTTCATCGAGGGCATGCACGGCGCTGAGCGCATGGGAGGCCGCAGCAGCCGCCGTTCGACATACTGAGAACTGCTTGCCGTCGGCTGGTGTAGCGCTGTTGCTGACTGCTCGCAGGCCGGTTGAAGTCGCGCGGCGCGCAACTCGCTTGGTAGGTTCAGAAACGCAGGTGTGCATCTTTCGCTCCAAAAGCCCGGGATGGGCTGTTGCAGCGATTATTCTTTGAAGCCTTTTGCGCTGTCAATGCCTAAAGGACTTTTCAGGCATTTAGGTCTTTTTTCGTTCTTTAGGTGCTTCTCGCGACCATTGGCGGGCCGACACCACGGCCACGATGCCTTCGAGCGAATCCACGTCCTCTTTCCGGATAGTGCGTCGAGTGGTATGGGGTAGGACATCGACCAAATACCCCCGTTCGTTGTCGTTCAAGAGTTCGACCAACAGCATCTTTGATTGGGAGTCGCGGCTCGCTTTGACGATGCAAAGATCGCCGGCAACCGGCACGCCTCCAGATTCGTCGATCACAAGGTATTGGCCATCTCTGATCGATGGGGCTGCGTCACTTCCGTCCATCCTGAGCGCGTAGCCATAGTGAACGCCGGAGCCAAGGACGTAGCCAAGATCTCCGTCGGTCTCGTCGATATGAACGTCTTCACCTTGGAGTCGTAGTTCTCCTCGCACCTTGATGCCGACGAGGTTGCCCGCGCCGCCCAGACTTGCACCAGCGACCGGTGGGAAGCTGTCCCAGGCTTCTGCAGGTGCCTCGCTCACGCGCATTGGCTGCCCGCTGTCGAGGAGTTCTTGGAAGTGGCGTGTGGGGATGTAGAGCAACATCGGATCCGTGTCGAGTGCCCGCGAAATCGCTTCGATGATCGCCTCCGATGGCTGGGGCGCTCCCTCGAGTACCCCGCGGATTTCCGCTTCGGGATGCTTGGTGAGTGCCGCCAGCGAGGCGCTATCGCGGACGCCTCGCACTGACATCAGTGCTTGCAGGTTCGAGCGGACCTCTGCGTCGCTGGGTAGTGCGCCGGAGAGGCCGTTTGGTCCTTTTCCTGTTGCAAGCCACAACGCGTGACATCCGAGCGTGTGGGCCAGCTGCGCGATTTTTGTTGTCTCTGCGATCACGCCCCGCTCGATCTTGGAGATGTCGCCTTGCTGCATATCGACCTTCGCCGCCAATTCGTACTGGGTGAGTCCCAGCCTAGTGCGGCAGGCCTTGATTCGTTGGCCGAGTGTTTCCATCTCGCTATTAAATCCTAGTTGAATAGACCTGTAGGTCTATGTATGATGCGAGAGAAGAGACCTAAAGGAATTTTTATGGAGCCGAGAGACTTGGTTTTGGCATTGAAGTCTGCTGGGATGACACAGGAGGCCATCGCTGCGGCGAGCGGCATCCGCCAAGCATCGGTCAGCAAGATCGAGCGAGGAGCCGCCAAAGACGTCATGTCGCGGAACTACCGAGCACTGCTTGCTATTTACGACCAGTGCGTCAAAGACGGGCGGCTCAGCCCGGCTGACACCGCGCGCTCGGAAGCTGAGGCGGCCTGAGATGTCCAGCACTTCCCTGATTGTCTCGATCAATGTCGACGAGAGTTCCCTGGTGTCGTTGCCACGGGCGGCGCACCCTCTGCGAGCTCGAGAATTCTCTGTAGCCCGACGATCATCTCTCTCGCCTGTTCTAAGTCCATGTGAAGGGCAGGAAGGGTCTGCGACTGCACTTCGCCGCCCATCCGTGTACGTTGAATCTCGTACTGCGTGCGGATGCGAGGGGTCTGCGTGCCGTCCAAGTGAACTATGTGCGCCACGCGGAGCTCGGTCGTGACTAGCGACCACGGTTCGTCGTCGATCTGCAGCATTTTGTCTGCCCCTCTCGGGGATGGTCGTGTAGGAACTTCCATTCTGCCCCGGGGGGGTGCGGACACCCTCTGTCACAGCGAGCCTCGTGCATGCCATGCGCGCCGCCGTGCAGCACCCAACGCATCAGCGTCTTCGAGCTGCAGGCACCTGCCACTGCATTGGAGCTGCAGCGCGCCGCGCTGGGCCGACAGCGTCAGCTGCGAGGTCACGACAGCGGTGGTGGAGCGGCCGGCGCCCGCGGCGTTGACGGCCATCGACGTGCGCGAACTGCGGTGCAGCACCGTGCCGTCTGGCAAGGACAGGGCGGGCACGGCCTCGAAGCGCAGGGGTTGGTGTGGTGTGTTCATGGGAATGAAGTCTCGGCTTCGTCCCGCTGAAAGACCAGCAAGACAAGGCGCCCCTCCTGCACGGTCGCATGCAGCAAAGCACCTCGGCTGGGCCAGCTGCAATTTTGCCGGCGGTGCTGCATGAGCGAGCAAGACATGCCAGCGCTGCGTGCGCGCCGCATTGCTGCAGCCGTGCTGCAGGCTGCTCAGCGCGAGTCCACTCAGGCGGCCATCGCGGCCGCCATGGGGGTCTCGGAAAGCACGATCTCGCGCCTCTTGAGCGACCACCTCGACAAGTTCGCCAACGTCCTAGCTCATGCTGGCCTGAAGGTCGTGGATTCCAGCTTTCGCTGCGTTGATGCACGCACCTTCCAGGCGTTTGAGGTCCTGTTCGAAAAGGCGATGCGGCAGACCACGCCCGCCAGACTGATTTTTGAGGATGCCGACTAATGAGCACCAACACGAAGCCACGCGGCGCCGCGGCGCAATCCATTGAGGCGGCCCAGATCCCGGACGCCCTCCTCCGTATCGAGGTCGTCAAGACCATCACGGGCCTCGGCGAGTCGACGATCCGCCGGAAGATGGCGGCGAACAACTTCCCGCAGCCGGTGAAAGACGGAGCGCGCTGCACCCGTTGGGTAGCAGGTCAGGTGCAGCTCTGGTTGCGTGAAAGAGCAGGTGCAGCATGAGCCTCGCAGACACCGCACTCACGTGCGCCAAAGCCGGCCAAGACGCGCAAAAGCTCGTCACGCAGATCAGGACCGGCGACGCGTTGCCCGATTCGTTACATGCCGCCCTGCAGGCCATCCGCGCCACCGGCAACGGAGATCAGTTGCGCTCCTTCACACGCACCGTGCAGAAGGCTCTGGAAGGCATTCGCTGATGGCGCGCATCCGCACGACGAAGCCGGAGTTCTACACCTCTGAACAGGTGATGAATCTGAGCATCCCCGCGCGCTTCGCATTTCAAGGCCTCTGGACCTTCTGTGATGACGGCGGGAACCACCCGGCTTCCGCCAAGACGCTGAAGGCAGAAGTTTTCCCCTCCGATGACATGACCTCAACGCAGGTGCAAGGCCTGGTTGACGAGATACTGGCCCAAGGACTGATCGTGATCTACGAGGCCGGCGGCAAGCAGTACTGGCACGTCACCGGCTGGCACCACCAGCGCATCGACAAGCCGAGCTATAAGCATCCGAAATTCGGCGAAGCTTCACCGCTTGCTGTCGCCTCGACTGCAGAAGCCGCGCCGACTACTCCAACGACAGTCGTCGCCTCCCCAACGAAGCAACTTGGCCCACTCGCCGACGATTCGGCGAATGCTCTCGGAACATTCTCACCCGGAATGGAAGGTATTGGAGTCGAAGGGAGTCGAGTCGAACGTAATGGAGACGAAAGTAGCGGAGTCGATGATTTTTGCATCGGCGCTATCGCACCTCCGCCGACGTCGTCGGCTCCACCAACGCCTGCCAAGCCTCGGAAGGCTGCCGAGCCGAAGCCCGAGACACCGACGGCGGGAACGTGGAAGGCCTACGCGAGCAGCTACGAGGTGCGCTACCGCGTGCCGCCGGTCCGCAATGCGCAGGTGAACGGCCAGCTGGCCAACCTCGTAAGCCGCCTCGGCGCCGAAGAAGCGCCGGCCGTCGCCGCGTTCTACGTCCGCAGCAACAACGCCCGCTACGTCGCCGCCGGTCACTCGGTCGGGATGCTGCTGATGGACGCCGAGAAGCTGCGCACCGAGTGGGCGACCGGCCAGCAATCCACCCAGACCCAAGCGCGGCTGACCGACCGGTCCCAGTCCACATACAACGCCTTCGCGCCGCTGATCGCGGAAGCACGGGCCAAGGAGGGGCAGAACCATGGCCACTCGTGAGCTCATCGAAGCGGCGGCGGTGTCCGCTGAACTGTGCGAGCGCGAATGCCCTTCAACGGTAGGGAATCACGATCTCCACCGGCTTTCCATCAATGCCTGGGCAGCTCAGGGTTACGCGCGTCGGCGGCGCCCCCCAGTCGTCGGTCAGCAGCGCATGGATAAGCGCCTTGCCACTGAAGCCTTCATGCACCAGCCGATCGTGCTTGGCCAGGATGCCGAGCGGCTCAGTCCATTCGCTGCCACTGCCGTCGACCAGATTGACCACAACTTTCACCAGCTGAGTTTGGTTATTCATGCCGCCACTGTAGCTCGCCCCATTCAGCCGTCGCGACCACGTAGCACCCTGCCTCGCGCTCTACCTCATCAAGCGCTAACCGGCGCGCGCCATCTCGGCATGCCGGCTTCCAACAGGACACTACCGTGAACACGTTTGCAATCACGATCTCCGCGATCGACCGGGCCACGGGCACGGTGCGCAAGATCAACAATTCTTTCTCGCGCCTGACGCGCCCTATCGACCAGGTGGGGAGGTCCACGAAGGCGCTGGGTCGCGAGCTGGGGCTCGACAGGATGGCGAAGTCCATCGGCAATGTCGCCAACAACGCAAGACACGCCGCAGTCCAGGTCGGCAGGATCGGCGCGCCGCTGACGGCGCTAGTGGGCGGTGGCTCCATCGTGGGCATCGCCGCGCTGGCGACGCAGTGGGCGCGGCTGGGCTCCGAGGTGGCGCGCACGTCGCGCACCATCGGTGTGTCGGCGGTCGAGCTGCAGTCTCTGCGTGGCGCGGCCAACGTGCTCGGGGTGTCGTCGGGTGAGCTCACCGGCGGTATGAAGGCGCTGGGCGACACCATGGAAGACGCGCTGTACGGGCGCAACCAGGATGCGCTCGCCGTGATGAACAAGCTCGGCATCGGCATCCACAAGACCTCGACCGGCGCGATCGACTCCACGCGGGCCTTCCGCGACCTGTCGGTGGCCATCTCGCACATCAAGAGCCCGCAGGTGCAGGGCCTGGTCGCGCGTACGTTCGGCGTTGAGGCCCTGTTGCCGATCTTGCGCGAGGGCCCAGCCGCCATCGCCAAGTACCAGCAGAAGGTCAGCGAACTGGGCGCGGTGATGGGGCCGGAACAGATTCGCCGCGCCCAGAGCTTTGGCATCGCGCTGAACTACCTGAGCGTGGCAGGGCAGGGCCTGCGCAACACGATCGGCGACGCGCTGATCCCCGCGCTGCAGCCGCTGGTCGAGGACCTGACGCGGTGGATTTCGGTGAACCGCGAGCTCATCGGCGAGCGGATCGGCCAGTGGGCGCAGCAGTTCGCCAACTGGGTGCGCGGCATCGACTTCAAGGGGCTACTGGCGGGCCTGCAGAAGACCATCACCAGCATCGGCAACTTCGTCGAATCGATCGGCGGCTGGAAGGTCGCAGCGCTTGGCGTGGCTGTCATCATGGCCGGGCCGCTGCTGCTCAGCATCACCGGCATCGCGATAGGCCTCGGCGGCCTGGCGCTGAAGACGATCCCGTTGGCGATCAAGGCGTTCGCGCTGCTGAATTTGGGCCTCGGCGGCACCGAGCTGGCCGCCGGCGCCGCGCTGTCGAAGATCTCGCTGCTCAAGGCCGCGGCGCTGGGGGTTGGCAAGCTGGGGCTGCTGGGAGCTGCGGGCGCTGGCGGCTGGATGGTTGGCACCGAGATCAACAACCAGATGGAGAAGCGCGGCTTCTCTTTGGGCAGCAAGCTGTACGACTGGATGAACCCGGAGCAATCCCGCGAGCACCTCTCGCAGGTCGGCACGGCCAAGACCGCGGTGGACTTCTTCAAGGGCAAGGGCTGGACCAACGAGCAGGCCATCGGCATCGCTGCCAACCTGAAGAAGGAAAGCAACTTTGACACTGCCGCCATCGGCGACGGCGGCAAGGCCTACGGCATCGCACAGTGGCACGACGACCGCCAGCGCAAGTTCATGAAGTGGGCGGGCAAGAACATCCGCACTTCCACGCTCGAGGAACAGATGGGCTTCGTCAACTACGAGCTCACGCAGGGCGGCGAGAAGGCCGCGGGCGACTCGCTGCGAAAAGCCACAGACGAGCAGCAGGCGGCCTCCATCGTGTCGCGTCAATACGAGCGCCCGGGTATCGACGAAGCAGCTCGCGCCCGCGAAGCGGCAGAACGCGCAAGGTCCGCAACAGCAATGAAGCAGTCGCTCCAGATTCATCTGAGCGGCCTGCCACAGGGCACAAAGGCCACGGCGCGGGATAGCGACGGTAAGAACGTGCCAGTCAATGTCGCAACCAACATGGCGGTGGGCCCGTGAGCGATCCAACCTGCGTACGGATATCTTCATGGAAGAACTAACCCTGACCGTCGGCGGCCGCGAGCTGACCGGCTGGACCGACGTGCGCGTCACGCGCGGCATCGAGCGCTGCCCTTCGGACTTCGAGATTGGCCTGACTGAGCGCTACCCCGGCCAGGTCGATGCCTTCGTGGTGCAGCCGGGCGACGCCTGCACGGTGAAACTCGGCGACGACCTGGTGCTGACCGGATATGTGGACCGTACCAACTACACGATTGCACCCGAACAACATTCGGTGACTGTAAGCGGCCGCAGTAAGTGCGAGGACCTGGTGGACTGCTCTGCCGAATGGCCCGGCGGCCAGATCAGCGGCGCCGACGCGCTGGGCATCGCGCAGAAGCTGGCGCAGCCCTACGGCATCACGGTCTCGGCCTCGGGCAGCAAGGGCGTGCGCGTCGAGCAGTTCAATCTGATGATCGGGGAGACCGCCTGGGAGATCATCGAGCGGATTGGGCGCTACAGCGCCCTCCTTGCATACGACCAGCCCGACGGCACGTTGGTGCTGACGCAGGCCGCAAAGGTTGTCGCCGCAAGCGGCTTCACCGAGGGCGAGAACGTGCAGTTCGCGTCGATGACGTACTCGAGCGACCAGCGCTTCTCGGACTACCAGTGCTTCATGCAGAGCATGGATGTGTTGGGCGACATCGGCGAGGGCGGCAACCTGCTGGCCACGGCCAAGGACCCTGGCGTCCCGCGCCACCGCGTGCGAATGATCATCTCGGAAGCGCCGACAGGGGGAAAGGACTTCGCGCAGCAACGTGCCACGTGGGAAGCCAACCGCCGCATCGGCCGCTCAGCACAACTCAACGTGGTGACGGACGGATGGCGCGACGGCGCCGGCACGCTGTGGACGCCCAACACCCTGGTACCGCTGTCGCTGCCAAGTTTGAAGTGCGGCAGCGAGGACGAGAAGGCTGTGTGGCTGGTCACCGAGGTGTCCTACCGCCGCGACAACGGCGGCACCACCTGCGGACTGACGATCATGCGGCCCGAGGCGTTTCTGCCGCTGCCAATTATTCAGATGCGCGTGCATGCCGACATCCCACTCAACCCCGGGATTGGCTGGGGCAACGAGGTGCGCCAGTAAGGCGCATCGCGATCAATTCACCACTCAAAGGAAAGCACCATGAAACAGAACCCTGTCACCGGCTTCGCCTATGCGATCCATCCGGATTTGATCGCTGCTGTCGAGGCGGTGCATGCGTCCATTAAGAAAGCGAAAAAGGTCGTCGAAATGATCGACGAGGCGGCCGCCAAGATCGTGCAACTCGAAGGCGAAATCGGTTCGCTCCGTCACGAGGTTGCTTCCGCCGAGGTGGCCGAAGCCTTGGCAGAGGACGGCGACCCGAAGGCATTGCGTAAGGCTATTGAGCGCCAGAAGGCAGAACTCGCCTCGAAAGAAGGCGACCTGCGCAGCGCGCAGACACGCGTCACGGTGATGGAACAGAAGGCTCCCGAATACGACTCCGATGTCGCGGTCAAAGGAGAAGCCCTGCGCCAGGAGCACTACACCTGGATTGCGGAGGTCAGGAAAGTACTGGCGGCCGAGGTCGACGACGCCCTCAGACCCTTGATCGACGTCATGGCGAAGGCGCGCGCAGTGGGTTGGCTTCACTACCGCGATTTCCTAGACGATGCGATGGTGCCTGATCTGCTGAGATATAGCCCGATGCACGGCGGGCCGGTGAAGGCGGCCGACATATCGACAAACCGACTCAAGGGACAGCCTGCTGGAGCGGAAGCACAGGCAATAGTGGATGCGATCAGAAGCGCAATTCAGCCGGTGGAACAGGCCCTCGCCTTAGCTAAGTCTCACCGTCCGTATGTGCCGCTCGCTGCACGCCAGAAGGCACCGTATGTGATCAAGGGCTGGACGAACGGCGTACGAGATCACCTCATAAACGAATCGAAGGTGACTACGTCTGAGGTCGCCGCGGCGCCGGCAGCCCGCCCCCAGGAACTCAACATGGGCCCGGCCATGGTCGAGAACTTCGGCCGCGCAACGCCGCAGGTCCAGCAGTAATAAGGCAGTCCCAGCCGGCGGTGGACGCTATGCAACACCGGCAGTCAATGGCGACCGCTTTCCTTCTTACGTGTGGTCAGTCGAGCGTTGGCCGCGTACTCCCCTGCGAGATGGGGAGACCCATTCATTTCGAGCAACAAGGAGTGCATATGCCCGAAGAAGAAAAACTGGCGACGAGCAAGCTGCCTGCCACCTCCGATCCGGTGGCCGCGGGGAACAAAAGAGCGACAGCAATTGTGCGAGCTCGCGCTGGTGCGACCTGTGCCGGCGACTCATTAGCGACTTGGAACGAAACCCACCAGGTCGATACGCCCTACCCCACTCACTCAACTGAACTTCCTTGAAAGGGAAAACACATGTTCGCAATCGATGATCCAACCGCAGTCGCAGTGATGCCTACGCCCGAGGCTGCGGGTACGCCTGGCTTCTTCACGGAAGGGAACCCCGGGCTTGGGCAAGCGGCAACGTATGTACGCTCATCCTGGCTCAACTCCCTGCAGCTGGAGCTGCTCGCAATCTGCACGGCGGCTGGCATCACTCCCAGCAAGACTGCATACAACCAGATCCTGATCGCACTGCGGTCCAACGGGCTGATCTACGCGAACGACACCGGGACGGCGAACACGTGTGTGACGACGTTCGCGCCCGCAATCACCGCGCTGACCGACGGCATGGTGCTGTGGTTCAAGGCGAAGTTCGCGAATACCGGCGCAACGACGCTCAACGTAAATGGGCTTGGCGCCACCCCGGTAATCGGCGGGGGGCATGTCGCGCTGCAGGGCGGCGAAATCATCGCGAACGGCCGATGCCGGGTGATCTACAACGCGACGTTCGGGTCCTTCGTCCTGCTCGGCTGCACGGGCGCTGCGCTGCAAGTCGGCCCCGCGATCCAGAGCGGCCATGCGATGCAGCTTGGCCAGGCCACCGGCCGCCTGCTGCTCACCACGATCAATTCGACGCCGGGCAGTTACGTCTTCACGCCGCAGCCTGGCACGGTCTACATCGAGGTCGAAGGCTGCAGCGGCGGCGGTGGTGGTGGCGGCGCGCAGGCCACTGGTGCGGGACAGCAGTCGGCAGGTGCGGGCGGCGCAGGTGGTGCTTATTTCCGCAAAAAAATTCTCTCTGGCTTTGCCGGCGCTACCTACACAGTCGGGGCGCCAGGAGCGGGCGGCGTGGGTGCGAGCGCGGCTGGCAACGGGGGAGCCACCAGTTTTGGGGCCATTGTTGGCTCGTCAGGCGGTGGCGGTGGCAACCCTGGCGGCGCTGTAACGACGGCGGGCTCCCCCACATTTCCAAATGGCACCGGTACTCCTGTGGGCACGAACGTAGGCACTGCAGACATCCGGGCTTCCGGTGGCGTCGGCCGTCCTGCGATCTATGGCCCCACGAACTTCATGAGCGGTGAGGGCGGCGCGAGCTTCCTGGGCCCGGGCGGCTACTACCTGCTGTCGAACGTCGGCGGCGCCGGCAACGGCCCCAACTCGGCGAGCAACGGCGCGGGCGGTGGGGGCGCGCTCAACACCGCCAGCCAGGGCGACAAGACCGGCGGCCAGGGCGGCACCGGGATCATCATCATTCGGGAGTACACAAATTGAGCACCACCTACGCACGCATCATCAACGGCAAGGTCTGGGAGATCTTCCTGCCGTACACCTGCGATGTTCCGCCCGTGCTGGACGAAGAGGGCAACGAGATCGAGCCGGCAACCACGCGGGACGTGCCGCTGGCCGAGCGCTTCCCCGAAGAGATCGTTGCCGAGTGCGTCGCTGTGCCCGCGGGCATCACCGTCGCCCAGGGCGATACCTACGCGGACGGGGCATTCGGTCCACCGCCTCCGCCGCCGGCCATGACGGCCGAGCAGGCACGAGTCACGCGCGACGGCCTGATCGCGATGGCAACGCTGCGCATCGACCCGCTGCAGGACGCGGTGGACATCGAGGAGGCCACCGCCGCCGACAAGGCGCTGCTGCTCAAGTGGAAGAAGTACCGATCGGACCTCGGCAAGGTGGAAGCGCAGGCCGGCTTCCCCGCGAACATCACCTGGCCCATCGCCCCCTGATTCACCTAACCCGCCTCGGCGGGTTCGCTGGCCTCCCCCATTCTTCACTTGAAACCTATGAACATCGTTTCGATCCATGCGGCGGCTACCTCCGGTCCGCAGTGCGTCACCTTCAATGTTGACGGTCCTATCAATCCCAATGCGCTTTCGCGCATGCGCCTAGAGGGAATCTGGCTCGGCGCACAAGGTGACCAGCTCACCGTCGAGGCCGGCGAGCCCATAACGCCAGCAGTGATTGACCGCATCCATGCTCGCTATACGGAGGTCGAGGCACAACTCGCTAGGGAAGCTGACGCCGAACACGCGAAACGCCAAACCATGCTCGAAAGCGTGATGACCACCACGGGCCTGCCGCTGGGCACTCGTGCCAACCAGTAGCGGAAGGCCATCCCATGAAGAGGCCGGCTTTCGGCTTTAAGGCCGTATCCGAAGCTGGGGCGCGCAAACGTGAAGGGCCCAAACCCAGCGTGGCCAAACTGCTGCCGAGCGTGCACTGGACGCATTTTTTCGGGTTCGGCAAGAAGAAGACAGTGACCGCGACGTCAACGCCTGCAGTGGCGGCCGCTGTCGCGGTCGGGCCGCCCGCAGCGAAGAAGGAAGCACCTGCCGCTCCCGTGCCCGCCGCGCGCAGGATGGCCAATGAAGGAGGAGATGCATGGCGAGGGGCCCATCGCCGGGGCCCGTCTTCGAGAGCGCGCACGATGCGAGGCCATTGTCAGTTCGGCCGCGGGGCTGAAGAACCCAGTGCTCGCGAAGACCATAGCGTTCACCAGCAGGATGACGCGCAAGGAAGGGATTGCTCTACTGGAGAGCATGCCTGCCGCGGCTACGGTCGACAGCCGCAACCAAGCGCGTGCTGATCGCAACCCGCACGTCGGCGCGCACCCGTCCGAATCCTCGGCGCGCCAAAGCACCGGCACGGCGCGGATGCACGGCGCTCTGTCGGCCGAGGCGGAGTGATCCGCCCAGCACGGTGCGTTGGATCGCAAAGGCGCGCGGCATGCCGCTGTCGTCCGGTGAAGACTGTCGCAACTCTAAAAATGACGCCAGCCTGCGCTCACCAATCTGCTTGAAATACAGCGAATTTGCCCTCGATGGCGAAGGTGCATGCGACAAGCTGCCATTCGAGGTCCTGGGCTGTAAGCTCGCCATAGGAGGCTCAACATGGAATGGGAATTTCTTCGAGCAGCATTGGCGGGCAGTGGGGTTACGGTGGCGATGCTTACGATTGCCGGGTTTCTTGGGCGAAGCCAGCTGGCACATTGGCTCAATAGAGATATCGAACGCATCAAGGCGCAATTCCAACGCGAACTTCAGAGCGATAAGGCTTCATTCGAACGCGACCTGGAAGCTTACAAGGTCTCGTTGATTGCTGAAGCTGAGCGAGCAAAAGCCGCACAGTCGATCAGAACGGCTGGCGCCTTGAAAATGATGGAATACAAATTCGATGCTCTAACGAGTCTTTTCAAGGCAGTTCGGGACTACGCATCGAGCGGCATCGGCTACTGCGCGGTGACGTTCCCAACCGTTGAGATCTATGTCGAGCATCAAACTTCAATCACCGGGCGGATGCAGCAAGCTGCCATAGCTATCGAAGCCGTATCGCCCTTTATCCCGCACGCTGAGTATCAGCAGTTGCTTTCCCTACACAACGCAGTAATTGGCGGCATTCGCGAAAGAACACGGGCTGAGGTTCCCCTGGCGCCGGAACGACTTGAGGAATTCAAGCAGCAGGTGATACCGATGCAAGCTGTTGTGAACAACGTTTTGCAGAGACACATCACAGCCATGTTTGAAGTGGCATAGATTCCGCGGTGTAGCGCGGCCGAGCAGCTGGTGCGCTCCAACTTCAACAGGGTGATGGGCAAGACGTTGGGCCGAGCCATCGCAACAGCGCGGTGACAGCCCCACGCAGCCCCAAGGCCGAAGGAGGCACCAAGGTGGTGCTAACGCCATTGTGTTGCATAAATGCAACGGGTCCTTCCCCGACCTTCCTGTCATGCGGGCATTGCGCGCCGCGTTTCTCGACCCGCTCTGAGGTCAAAACAATGTCCGCACAGGATGTCCGCACCTATGGCTGAAGCTGTCACGCGTCGCGAGTTCGCGCGGCTGGAAGGTTGCGACGAGAAGCAGGTGCGGCGGGCTCTGGCGCGCGGCCTGTTGGTGGCCGACGCCGAGGGAAAACTGGATTCGGCGCAGGTCGCCAGCGGCTGGCGCAAGCCCCGCGCGGACAGCAGGGAAAAAGCGGCGAAGCCCGCGGCTGGAACGCCCGCGAAGAAGAGTGCGGACACTGCTGCGGACATAGCCGAGGTTCCCAAGAATGTCCGCAGCATAGGCAATGTCCGCACTATGTCCGCAGCAACGGCATGGATCTCGAGCTCGCGCTCGGCGCGGTGCCGATGCGGTCCAATATGCGCTCCCAGGATGGAGTGAGAAATGAAAGAAAAGCTGATAACCGTGGGCACCTTGGTGTCCCTCGTCGTGCTGTCGAGCCTTTTGCTGACCTACGCGCTGGTGATCTTTCCGGGCGTGCCAGCGATCCGATGGTTTCTGGTTACTTCTGCGGTCGTGCTCGGGAGACTGGACGCCCCCGCTTGGGTGCAGGCAGTCGGTTCCGTAATCGCAATCCTCGTTGCGGTCGCGGTTCCAATGTTTCAGCGGCGCGCGGAACGATCCGATGCAAGGCGTGCAGCTGCTGCGGTCACGATGGTGATCGGAGCGGAAATTAGTTCCACCGTCGATATGGCCATTGCTAACGCGCGTTCGTTGCTGTCGGACATCAAAAAACCGGCACATCCGGACACTATTGTTCGGGCGAGGTTCTACGCGGAACTTCTAGAGAAAGCGCCGCTGCCTAGCGAGGCGCAACTCCTGCAGGTTGCTCCAGCTTTGCCGGAGGTAGCGGCCGACGTTGCCTACGGCGTCGCTTCGTTGCGCAGAGTGCATCGATCTCTCGAGCTCATACTGACGAGAGCCAAGGTGGGCGCCCCGCAAGCTGCGGTGCTCGAGAGGAACTACTCTGGGAATCGATTGAACCTTTTGCTCTCGATGCGTGCTCTGAGAGCGGCGCAGAGACGATTACATGCGCCCCCAAAACTCAAGTAGATGCCCAAAACCACCCGCACCGCCGCGCAGCTGAAGGCCCTGCCGCTTGAGCGCATCGAGGCGATCCCCGACTTGCAGGGCCAGGTCGCCGACGTGCATCGCGGCCACGTGGTGGGCACGGGTGCCGGCAGCGACGGCACGCCGACCTGGACCCTGCCAGTGCTGACCGACCGCGGCACGCACCGCGCCGACATCGCGCGAGTCATTCGCCAGTTGCAGGGGCAGTACGACCTGGACGAATGAAACGCCCACGACGCGCGCTAGGATGCGCGCCAAACGAGGAGAACCTGAATGCCGACACCCGATTACTGCCTGTTCGCGATCGACTGGTGGCCGCTGTGCATGACAAAGGCCGAGTGGTCGGGATGGGCTCAGGCGGTCGGTGCAATCGTCGCCCTTGCGATCGCGATTGGGCTGCCAGTCAAAGCCCGGCGGGACGCGTACCGAGATGCAAAGGACATGGCGAAGACCTATGCTTCTCAGTTAGCGGTGATCTCCCAAGATTTCGTCAAGGCTTGCGACAGTCAGCAGTGGGCGAGGTTCGAAGCGCATAGGCACTCTCTGGCCGACGCGTGCACCATCGCGCAGATCGTTCCCATCTCGATGCTTCGAGGTAATGCATTGGCGGCATACATGACGTTGCGGTCGGAAGCGATCGAGATTCACACGCGCTCCGCCGCCCACACAGGTGGAGGCCACTGGCAGCACTGGCGCAAAGAGTTCGTTGATTTTCACAACAGCGTGCTGCAGTCGATCAACGTGATTCACAACTCGCAATGACCTCACCTTGCTGCCTCCTCAAAAAGAGAGAGCTGCCGCGCCATCCGCGCGGGCACCACGCAACCAGCAACGCGCCGGCGGCGAGCCCAGGTGAGCAGCGTGGCGCGCCAGCCCGCATGCGGCGTGGCGCGGGCCTGCGCGATGAACACGCGGGCCGTGTGGCGATCGTCCACCGTCACTGCGCCCCCGGCATGGTAAGAGCCATCGCGGCGGCGCGCCCCCCGATTTTCTGGGCCGACAGCTTGAGGGTCGTCGCTCCACGCTAGCGAAAACGCAAATGCGGAACTCCCGCATCTGCGGTGGTATGGGCGGCGCTGCTTGGACTCCTTGCCACCATGCAGCGGCGAGGCTAACGCACCTGCCCGATGACAGAGGTCTAACGTTACCCGCGGCGTGCAAGAGCGCGCTTCATGCAATCTGCTCGCATTGGATCAACGGAAGCGCATGTCATCATCCCCTGCATGCTGCACTTATTCGGCGACGAGAGCGCTTACAGATCCATCGTCACGTACGCACTCGTCTGCGTGGATGAAGAACGTCAAGCGGCCGCAGAACATGTGTTGACCAAGGTGGTCGCGATGTTCAAGGGGCCCGTCGGAGCGCGGATGCACTGCCGACAACTGTTCAACGGTGACGCGCGACGAAAGACGGAATGGGCGCATCTGACACGGCATCAACCGTTCGAGATGATGTTCTTTGTCGCCAGTCGCCTCCGTCGTGCTGGCGCGAGCTTTCGCATAGGGATCGTCGACGCGGCGGAAATCCCTGGCCAATCGCCCTGGATTGCACATGGGCGATCGACGCCGACAGGAGCAAAGCAGCTTGCCGCATTCGCTTTCGTGGCCGTCCAAGGAGGCCTAGAGGTGACGCCAGGATTGGAAAATTTGCGCCTATGGGCAGACCCTGAGACAACGAAGATTGCCTGGGGAGGAAAATCCATGCAGGCCGCTCGCATTCCAATCACCTTCGAGGGCGGGATCGGAATCGCTCGCCAGCCGATCGAGGGTTCCAAGCCCCCACTTCTCGATGCGGCCGATATGCTGGCGTACTGTGCAGCCCATGCCTATTCGAAAGAGTTGACAAAGGACCGCGATGCATTTTTTAACGCCTATCGAGCCTTTCAGCCCTTGGCATTCAAGTTCGAATTTCATCCGCAAGTATTCCTCGATTTTCCGCCACCAACGGCATCCTCGTGACGATGGCGGGTGGCCGACTCCGCCGCTAAAGCGAGATTGACGCGTGACAGCGGCGCTGCCGGCTAACCCTTTTATTCCGAGATCTTGACGTTAAGCACTCGGGCAGGAGCTCACGGGGCTAGAAGCTCGATGCTCTCCAACTCTTTGCCGAGCTGCTCCTTGGCCAGGGCCGTCTCGTAGTCCTTCTGCAGGCTGACCCAGTAGCCATCGCTGACGCCAAAGGCGCGCGACAGGCGCAGGCCGGTGTCGGCCGTAATAGTGCGCTCTCCCGAGATGATTGCAGTGATGCGAGTCAGTGGTACGTGGATCGCTTGCGCCAGCTTGTACGGCGTGACGCCCATGGGCATCAGAAACTCTTCGGCAAGAATTTCGCCGGGGTGTGGGTAAGAAAATTGGCGCGTCATAGAAACTCCTCTCTGGCGGCGGACGACCCAGCCAATGCCTGCTCTAAATCCACTATCACGTGAGAGCTTAGTAACGTCAAGCGTTACCAGCCAATAACTTCTTAAACCTCCATTGTCGTGCCTCATTCATCAGGAATATGCAGGCTGGACAGGTGGAGCGCCGGTCGATGGCCGGATCGAAGCGTCCACTTTTCCTGCACTACACCGATGGCGATGGCAATGGCCGGGTGCTCATAGCAGGTCGCAGGGGTATGCATCGTCCAGTTCGCACCCCCCACGATAGGCGGCAGAAGCGCTACCGGAAGTCCCACGGCGCAGTCCACGTCTCCCTCCAGAAATTCGGGGTGTTGCCCTGCAATTCGCAGTACCTCCGCCTGGATCTCCTCCGCGCTCTTCATGATGTAAGCCATACCTCGATCCTTAAATTCATACTGTGCCTGCGCCGTGCGGATGATCTTGGCGATGCCGATGCAATGCGACCTGCCGATCGACGTGCAGCAGCCATCGTGAGGAAGCCTATCGGCCATCGCCCGCTCTGATGGCCTGCCCGCTAGGTCTACCCTCAATCGCGCGAACCAACGCGATCTGCCGTCGGTCGATTGCTGCGACTGCCCCAGGGTCAAACGCGCCCTTTGCGATGACCTCGAGCACATCGGCGTGATACGCCACAAAAACCGATAACGGAACAAGCGTCCCGCCATCTCGTTCGGTCACCTTGACTCGCTGATTGAAGTCCGCCAGCCCAAGATCTGCAGCGGCCTTCAGGCGCTCCCTGCGCGTCTGGTGTCCTTGTTGAATCCAGGCGGCGCCCAGCGCGCCCCCGGCGCCAAGCACCGCTCCCAACGCGGTGCCCAGCAGTCCTGCGATTGCTGCATCCATCCTCGCCCCCTTGCCTTGAAACCCGCAGTATGAAGGCGCGGTCTGCAGTTCAGTAGCACTCGCTAGGGCCCCCACTAAGGCTCACTCGACCTTCGTCTTGCGATTGCCCTTCCGCTCGCGGAGATACTTTAAAAAACCATCTCTGTCCGGTTGAGTGGGTGGGTCGAATGCAGGCGCTGCGCTCGGACCAATGCTGCCACTCAGCACCCACTCTACATGCGATCGCACGACCAGTGGCTTGCCGTTGGGCTTCTCGTTCACCACCAGGCCGAGCGACCTCAAGAAGCGCTTCTGCGCGGCCGAGGCCTTCAGCGGGGCGCAGATCTCTGCGATCTCTGCATCGGAAAGGAACATCAGTTCTCCTCACCCTCGAGCAGCTCAGCCTGCTCTCGGAGGGCACACGATGAATCGGCTACGCTGCGGCCAAGCCATCCGCAGCCTCGCGGGCGGCGCCGAGCGCGGCCTCGCGCGCTTCCGATTCTGTTGCGAACAAGCCCGGAGCAACACCGGACAAGAGGTGGGTGTAGCTGTTGATCTCAGCCTCGAAAAGACTCACGGTGTAGCCGCCTACGAAGGTGCCATTGGCACTGCCGGAAATGACCGGGAAAAGCGCGTACTGACCGTACTTGGTGAAGAGCGGGTGCATATGGTGCTTCAGGATGGGAAGCGCGAAGTATCGCGCGCCTCAATCTTCGAGGTCGTACTGCCCCTGCAACTGGCGAATGACTCGCGCGATGTCGGCGCGGTGCGTGCCGCGGTCGGTCAGCACTGGCAGGGTCCAGGTCGGGAATCGCCTCGATGCGCTCGATCAGCAATTGGTGCAGCTGCTTGACGCTGCGGGTCGGCTTGGTCATGGGCTCAGATGCCGAAGTACTCCGAGATCTCGCGCCAACCTCGCGCAAATGCCGCAGCGGGATCGGATTCGTAGGAGTCACCCATCGGCAGCTTGGTGCGTTCACCCCGCTCGTCGGTGCTGTAGACGTGCACGGGCCACCTGTCTTTCGCGATGTCGTAGCCGGTCACCACTTCGAACGACTTTCCCCCGAATTTTCCAGCTTGAACAAGTCGCAGAGGGTTCTGCGGATCTGTCACCGTTTTCACCGAGAACTTTTGGACATACGACATCAGGTCGCCCCTCATGAATTGGAGCCCGCAGTATGACCTTCCTCTACACGCCCCCGACGGCGCGCTATTGGGTTCCCCCCGTCCAGATCACATTCGACTTCTTTTCTAGTGCCGACGCGGCGGGACACAGCATCCAAGACAAGCTCAGCCAATACGGGGGAACGGACGGGGGAACACTTCAAACGCTAACGAAGGGAATCGAATACTGGCACCGCCTGCAGCTCGACCTTCAATCCCCTCCGGGGCCAATCCCTCATTTCTTGCAGCTTCACGCTGCCTCGGAACTCGCACTTCTCACAGGGGTGGCGGGTTTTTCTTTGCCTGTCGTGATCTCGGGGCATGCATCGAACGCTCGTGATTTGCCAGTACTTCCGCAGGTACCTGCACAGCGTGACAAAGAGGCGCGAATGCTGGTCGAAAGTATGAACTCCGCGCCGGCAAGCGCGCGGAAAACGAGTGCCGTGCGCTCGAGGCCGTCACACCTTTGAGGCACGAACAAGGCCGGCAACTGGAGCGCGTCCTGTTCGGCTCAAAAATGAAGAGCGCCCTCATCAGTCCAGTCAACCCGCAAAATCTTTCAAATTCGCCGGGAACGTGGATTTGCCGTTCAAGACGTTAAAAAATCGATCTTCTCCGGTAATGAACGTATGAGTCACATTGATGCCACTTCTCAAGACCTTCAGTTCGGCGGCATACGGCACTTCTCCATTTTCGTAAATCAGAGCAGTCAATTGATTCAGATAGTCCTTCGCGTTAATAGCGAAAGGCAAGCTCGGCAGATCCGCATAATCTATCAATTCATAGCCCAGCATATCGCACTTCCAGCCCATATCGAATACAGCACAATCCTGATGCAACGGAAGCCCTTTCAACTGCGTGGAAACTGCGTCACTTTTGGATATCAGCCAATCGAAGCCAAAAATATCTTTGCTTAAAATGTAATACTGAGCCACTTCATACAGACATCTCAAGATCGCATGCTCTACGGAAAGCGAGCAGCCATAGCCGACGATACCTACGTTGAATTTATACTGCTCCATCCAGCCAACATAAGCAGGTATGCCGAATTTATTTGGCATTTCGAAAATAAATACCCTGCTGGAAGTTTTTTTCTCCAACCGATCGAATACATCGCGACTGCCATCCGGCAATGTCAGCGGGTTCACCATTCGCAAATGATTTTTCTTGTTCTTCAGAAAAGTATCGGCAAGAAATTTCGACAGTGAAGTCCGCTCGATACCCTCGAGGAGTCCGTGAATGATGGCTTCGTCGGCATTCATGCCTATAGCGGTCCCGGAATTATTTGAATACTGCTCCAGACGCTTGTAATTGAGGAGATCTTTTTTATGCAAATCACCGCCCATCATCTGGACATCAATATATTCCGGGCATAGCAGGGCCAGAGGATAAAAGCAGGTTTGCGGGCCGTTCACGGCGTTATATTTCAAGGAAGGAATGTCGGCATTTCCCGCATCTTTCAGGAGCACCAAGGGAAGCTGATCGCACATCGAATTGCCAAGGCAAAATTCCCGGCCATTTATATAAGATATCTTTTCCGGATCGATG
The DNA here is from genome assembly GCF_979257995.1 of Variovorax sp. AC194. NCBI lineage: Bacteria > Pseudomonadati > Pseudomonadota > Betaproteobacteria > Burkholderiales > Comamonadaceae > Variovorax > Variovorax sp. AC194. The sequence goes on from NZ_OZ409823.1 coordinate 4,309,066, forward strand.
GAATGGTATTTTGACAGCAGATGCTCCAATGCTTCGAACAGGCTGCCCACACGGGATGCAACCAACTCTCCTTTGCCATTTCCCGACGCAAGAAACCCGCCGCTCTCTTTATCTGTGAGCGTGCATCTGGCTGCATGAATCGATTCTCCCGCCATTTCGATCTTGTAATTCAATCCCAGATTCTGGAGCTCCTCCTGCAACGCGGCTTCCGCGCCTTGCAAGGAATAGGATCTTTCTATTGGGATTTCTGTCATGAGATTTGACCAAAAAAATGGCAGCGCCGTCTGAAGCCGGCCTGCCATCGGGAATGCTTGCTCAAGGAAAAGTGTTGGATTCTCACGCAATCAATTCAGAACTACTCCGGGTTGGCGCGAAGCTTCTCCTTGGAAATTTTTTCAGCCATTTCGTGAATCAATTTCAATAGATTTTGTTCGAATTCGGCCAGATCCTTTTTGGTTATTGGCTCGTCGCCGCTGGCGGCCTTGTCGAAGGGTTTAGGATTGTCATGTACCTTTCCGGCCCATGACAACGTAGAGTAATTACCGGCTGCGTCACCCATATAGTCTTATACCTTTGTCGATAGATATTGCTGGTAGAGAACGCTCCGCACAGCCCGCTGTCACCGCGCCGGAGAATTTTCAGGCTAGCCCCGAACCTACCTGCCGTCAAGGACCGCTTACCTCGCGGAGTTCTTCATCCTGATCTTCAGGAGAAGCGAGGCGCCCCCCAATGGCCTCGCGACCCGGTTCGCAATCAAGGCCACTAAATCGCGGTCGTGCGGGCGCACGCAGAAGAGTACGTTGGCGGTCCGGCAGCGAAGCGCACCGATGAAGTCCAGTGGGCTGCCTGGATTCAAGCTGTTCTATTTTTTCGAACGGACTCTTCGCAATTCTGATCCCACGCGCCCCACGCCCGCTGTTAGCCTTTGAGGAATGAAACGATGCGTTCGTCCCGATCGAACGCCTCCGAAACAACCCCCATCCCGCACATGACCGACCGCGCCCAATTCATTCGTCAACTGCCAAAGGCTGAGCTGCACATGCATCTCGAGGGCAGCATCGAGCCGCAGATGATGCTCAGCCTTGCCAAACGCAATGGCCTCAGCCTGCGCTGGCAAACCGCAGATGCGCTCCGCAGCGCCTATGAGTTTTCGAACCTGCAAGATTTCCTGAATCTGTACTTCGAAGGCTGCAAGGTGCTGGTGCAGCAGCAAGATTTTTACGACATCACGCGCGCCTACCTGCGCCGGTGCGCCGCGGACAACGTGCTGCATGCCGAGATGTTCATCGGCCCGCAGAGCTTTACCGAGCGAGGCGTGACGATCCGCGCTCTGATGGACGGCGTGCTGGGTGCCATGGACGATGCACGGCGCGAAGATGGCGTGAGTTCGGGTCTTCTCATCAGCGCCCATCGCCACCGCACCGAAGCAGATGCCTTTGCGCTCCTGGACAGCATCGCGCCCTGGCAAGACCGCATCGCGGGCGTCGGCATGGGCGGCCCCGAAGTGGGGAACCCACCGTCGAAGTTCGTGAACTTCTTCGCCGAGTGCAAGCGCCGTGGGTTCAAGACCTCCATTCACGCCGGAGAAGAAGGCCCCGCCGCATATGTTCGCGAGGCCGTCGAGCTGCTGGATGTCGATCGGATCGATCATGGCAACGCGGCCCTGGGCGATCCTTCATTGGTCGAACTGTTGAGGGCACGAGCAATCCCCTTGACCGTGTGCCCACTGTCCAATCTCCGTCTGAAAGGCGTGAGTTCGCTTACCGAGCATCCGCTGCGCGAGATGCTGCAGAAGGGCCTGTTCGCGACGGTCAATTCGGACGATCCGCCCTACTTCGGCGGCTACGTCAACGAGAACCTGATCGAGGTCCAGCGCAGCCTGGACCTTGGCCGCGACGACATCATCACGCTGGCGAAAAACAGTTTTCGTGCTGCGTTCATCGACGAGGCCGACAAGGCGCGCTATCTGTCGCTCATCGACCAATACGTGAAGCAGAACGCGCACTTCTGACCGCCGCGCACTGCACAGCAGTGCGTTCGACCTCGCCGAACTTCCTGCATCGCCCCCGGCCGGTGGGCGCATCGCATTCCCATGCACAGCTTTTCCGATCCGGGCACCGAGACAGCCCGGTTTCAGCGGCGCGTTGCCGTCGCGCGCGCGCTCACGTTGATCTGTTTCGGGCTCATCGCTGCCCGGCTTTTCTACCTGCAGGTCCGGGAGCATTCGTCCCTCAGCGCCAAAGCCGAACGCAACAGCACGGCCATCGTTCCCATCGCTCCGGAGCGGGGCCTGATCTTCGACCGGCAAGGCGTGGTGCTGGCGGCGAACAAGCCTGTGTTCTCACTCGAGATCACGCCGGCAAAGACGCAAGGCGGTCTCGACGCGCTCTTGAGCAGCCTCGCCGAGTTGGTCCGGATCGAAGCACGCGACATCAGTCGCTTTCGAACGCTGCTGGCGGAATCGAAGGGGCTGAATCCGATCCCGCTGCGCACGATGCTCAGCGAAGAAGAGATCGCGATCGTCTCCGCGCAACGCTTCCGTTTTCCGGGCGTGGAGATCAACGCACGAAGTCTTCGAACCTATCCTTTCGGCCCGCTTGCAAGCCACGCGCTGGGCTACATAGGCCGCATCAACGACGCAGACCGCCGCGCGCTCGAAGACGCCGAACCGGCGCGCCAGAACTACCTCGGCTCGGACCACATCGGCAAGCTGGGCATCGAGCAACGCTATGAACCCCAACTGCACGGCACCACAGGATTCGAGAGGATGGAGACCGCGGCGTCCGGTCAAGCCATGCGCAGCCTGTCGGTGCAGGCAGCCCGCGCGGGCCAGGGCGTGCAGCTCGCGCTCGATATTCGATTGCAGCGGCTCGTCGAACTTCTGCTGGGCAACCGCCGCGGTGCGGCCGTGGTGCTGGACCCGCGCAACGGGGATGTGCTGTCCTTTGCGAGCACGCCCACATTCGATCCCAACATCTTCGTCACCGGCGTCGATCGGGACACGTGGAAGGCATTGAACGAATCGCCCGATCGTCCGCTGCTCAACCGCGCTTTTCGCGGCACCTATCCGCCTGGCTCGACCTACAAGCCTTTCATGGCCATGGCCTCGCTGCAACTGGGAAAGCGCGCTCCGGGTGTCCTCATCAACGATCCCGGCTACTGGGACTTCGGTAACCATCGATTCCGCAGCCACGAAGGTGGCCTGGGTCCGATGAACCTGTTCACCAGCCTGGTCCATTCAAGCAACGTGTACTACTACACGCTGGCCAACGAGATGGGCGTCGAGACCATCCACGACTTCATGTCGCCCTTCGGTTTCGGACAGCCGACGGGCATCGACCTGGACGGCGAGGTTCGCGGCGTGCTGCCCAACCAGGCGTGGAAGCGAAAGGCCTATCGCACCGCGGCGCAACAGAAATGGCGGGCCGGCGAGACGATCTCCCTGGGCATCGGCCAGGGGTACAACAACTTCACCATCCTGCAACTCGCGACCGCCACGGCTGCCCTGGCCAACAACGGCCTCCTCCACACTCCCCGCATGGTGACGGGGCTGCAAGACCCCGACACGCACGCGATCCATCCGACCGAACCGCCGGCGCCGCGCGACCTGAAGCTGCGACCCGAGAACCTGGCGCTCGTGCGCGACGCGCTCATCGGCGTGACGGTGCAGGGCACCGCGAGAAAGTCGTTCCTCGGGGCCAGGTACGTCAGTGCGGGGAAAACCGGCACCGCGCAAGCGGTGACGATCAAGCAAGGTCACCGCTACAACGCCGCGCGCATGCAGGAACAGGAACGCGATCACGGGCTCTACATGGGCTTTGCGCCCGCCGGCGCACCGCGTGTCGCGGTCGCGGTGATCGTCGAGAACGCCGGCGGCGGCGGACAGGTCTCCGCGCCCATCGCGCGGCGCATCTTCGACTACCTGCTCGAAGGCGAATACCCCAGCGAGGAGGACATCGAAGCCGTGCAGCAGGGCATCGGCACCACACCGCGCGGAAAGCCCGTGCGCGTGGAAGACGTCAGCTGGCCCGAGGGCATGGCGCTTCATCCGGACGACATCCCGCCTCGATAACCTGCGTCAGCCCGAGGGCGCTGAGCACCGGCGGCCCGGGCAACGATCCTGAACTTCGAAGCCCGCCATCCCCTTGCATGCCCGTGCTGCGGCGATGATCGTTACCGATCGGAAAAGGGGTCAGTCGTCCGCCGTAGCGCGCCGCACCGCCTCTTGCAGGTGCTCGAGAAAGATGCGCACCGCCACCGGGAGATTGCGGTCCGTGTGCACGCAGATGTTGAGCGGCCACTTCTCGACACCCCTGCCCCGCAGCGGCACGTACTTCAGGCCGCGCGGCGGCGTCGGACCACCGAAGTATTTGTTGACGATGGCCACGCAAAGCCCCGTGGCGGCCGACGCGCGCATCAACTCGAAGGAGTTCGTCACCATGACGCCGCGCGGCTTGATCTTCGCCTTTGCGAACATCCGCACATAGCTGCCGCGGATGGTCAGCGTTTCATCCGGCAGTGCCATCTCCTCATCGCCGCACTCGCTGATGTCCACGAACTCGCGCTTGGCGAAAGGATGGCTTCCCGAGACGAGAAGGCATGGCTTGATGAACCGTTGCTCCACGACCGTGACGTCGAACGTGTCGGGGCTGATGTACGACAGCGAAATGTCGAGCTCGTCCTTCGACAGCTGTTCCACCAGCCTGGACCCTCCGGCCACCACGACCTCGAAATTGATGCCCGGGTACTGCGTGTGGAAGGTCCGCAGGAACTGCGGAAGAAACTCCCTCGTGAAGGACTCCGATATGCCCAGCCGCACCGTCCCGCGCTGCAGGGTCTGGATGGACCGGATGTCCGTCCTGACCTGGTCCAGCCCGTTCTCCACGGTGCGCGCGTAGGCCAGCACGACCTCGCCGGCCGAGGTGAGCTTCATCACCTTCTGGCCGCGGTGCCGCTCGAAGAGCGGGCTGCCCAGGTCTTCTTCCAGCAGGTGGATCTGGCGCGATATGGCGGATGCTGCAACGTGCAGTTCCTCTGCCGCGCGCCGGATGGACCCCACCCGCGCGACGCCTGCGAAATACCGCAACCCAATGCTGTTGATCAAGGAAAAAGACCTCCGACGATGTCTGCGCTTCTGCGCGGCCTGCAAATCTTATACAGGACACAAAGCAAACCTTGTGCCGTCTGCCAAAGATCGCAACGCTGCGCGAGCCCTCGATCCACCGCGCCTGGGGCGTGCGCCCAGAGGCCGCATCCACGGACGCGATCAGACGTGATCAGACGTTCCTACGCGCGATAGCCGCGACCGTCGGCAGCTTCCAGCCGCCGCTTGAAAGCATTCCATTCCCGTGCGTGCGGATCAGCCTGCGAGGCGTTCGCGCCGCCCTTCTCGAACTGCAATGCGGTCTTCTCGGACACTTCGGGCGACAGCGGCCGCACCGCCTGGCCGGAAGACTGGATGGCGAGCTGCACCCGGCATGCCCGCTCCAGATTGAACATGAGGATGAATGCTTCCGCGACGGACCGCCCCACCGTCAACAATCCGTGATTGCGCAGGATCAGCGCCTTGGCCTTGTCCCCGAGGCTCGCCACCAGCCTCGCCCGCTCGTCCAGATCGAGCGCCAGCCCTTCGAAGTCGTGGTAGGCCACCCGGCCGTAGAACTGCAAGGCCCACTGGTTCGTCGTCTGAAGGCCATCGCGCAGCGACGCCACCGCCATGCCGCCCACCGTGTGCGTATGCATCACGCAGGCTGCGTCGTGCCGCGCCGCGTGGACCGCGCTGTGGATCGTGAAGCCCGCGGCATTGACTTCGCTCTCGCTGGCGTCCACCTTGTTGCCATCCAGATCGATCTTGACCAGCGAAGACGCCGTCACCTCGCTGAACAGCAGGCCGAAGGGATTGATCAAGAAATGATCATGCCGGCCGGGCACACGCACCGAGAGATGCGTGTAGATGGCGTCGTCCATTCCGAACAACGCGAACAGACGGTAGGCGGCGGCCAGGTCCTCTCGCACCGCCTGCTCGCTGCGTTCGCGCTGTTCGCCTGAAACAGCATCGTGCTGCGTGGTGCTCATGACTGCGTTCTCGGTGTTCATGACCCGCACCCTCAGGCCTGCGCGAAGCGGCTCGCGGCGCGCTTCTCGACGGCGATCTTCGGCGCGATGGCCCGCGCATGCGTTCCCTTGCCGATGATCCCCGCACCATCTTCGGCCCACACCTCGAAGAGGAAGAGAGGCCCCTTCTTCTCCAGGAACCTCGCGTGCGCGGTGATCTTCTGGCCGACCGGCGTCGGCGCGAGATGCTCCAGCTCCACCTTCGCACCGACGGAGAGTTGCCCTTCCGCAAGAAGCGGCCGGAGTACCTTTGCCGCGGCACGCTCGAGCTGCGCGAGCAGCCACGGCGTCGAGAAGACCTCGGGAAAGAACTCGCCGGGCTCGGAAGAAAGGCCGGCGGCGAGATGGGTTTCGGTGACCGTGACGTCGACCGATGCGTGTGCGTTTTCTTGAAGTTGTTCCATGGCTTGAGGTCCTGTGTGTAGAGAGGGGAAGAAGCCCCTCGGATCAGCGCGCGCCGGCTTCAGGCACCGACGATTTTTTCGGCTTCATGGTTGACCCAGAAAACCACCTTGCGCTTGATGAGATCGACGGCGCCGTGCAGCAGGATGCCCATCACGGAAAGGATGATGAGAATGGCGAACACACCCGCGGTGTCCATCGAGAAATTGCGCTGCAGGATCAGGTAGCCCAGCCCGGCTTGCGAGCCCACGAACTCGCCGACGATGGCACCGATCACGGCCAGCACGATGCCCACGTCGAGGCCGACGAAGATGTACGGAAGGGCATTGGGTACCTTCACGTACTTGAAGGTCTGCCAACGCGAACCGGTGAACGCGGTGATCAGGTCGATCTGCTCCCGAGGCGAGGAGCGCAGACCGACGATCGTGTTCGCCAGCACCGGGAAGAACACGATGGTGGCGGTGATGACGATCTTGGACGTGACGCCGAAGCCGAACCAGATCACGAACAACGGCGCGATGGCGACCTTGGGAATGGTCTGGAAGGCCACCACGTACGGATAGAGCGTTCGCTCCACCAAGGTGAACTGTCCGATCAGGGCGCCCAGAACGAGGCCGAACAACGCGCCGACAAAAAAGCCCACGAGCGTTTCGTACAAGGTCACGCCGGTGTGCCACACGAAGGTGTTGTCGGCCAGGCCGTTCCACAAGGAGATCACCGTTGCGGTCGGCGACGGAACCACGAGGGACGAGACTTCGAGAAGCCTGACCGCGAGTTCCCACCCGCCGATGATGACGATGAACAGGAGGATGGAGAGCGGGCGCTCGGGCTTGCGGCCAAGAAGCCCCGGGCCGCCGCGTTTTGGCGTGCTGGTGGTGGTCATGCGTCGAGCGCTCCTTGTGAACTGAAATACTTGCGGATGTGAGAGACCACCTCCCCGAACGGCGCCGAGTTGATCATCTCCAACCTGCGTTCCGCCGGCAGGTCGACGTTGAGGATTTCGGTGATCCGCCCCGGACGCGGCGACATCACGATGACCCGGTCCGCCAGGAACACCGCCTCGGGAATGCTGTGTGTCACGAGCAGCACGGTCTTCTTGCTGGCGGCGCGAATGCGCAGCAGGTCGAGGTTCATGTTCTCGCGCGTCATGGCATCCAGCGCACCGAAGGGTTCGTCCATGAGCAGCAGCGCCGGATCGTGGGCCAGCGCCCGTGCGATCCCCACGCGCTGCTGCATGCCGCCCGACAGTTCATTGGGGTACTTGTCCTCGAATCCGGCGAGCCCGACCATGGCCAGGTACTTCCTGGCGTCGGCGCGGTTCGCATCCGTGATGGCGCCATGCAGCTGGCTCGGCAGCAGGATGTTCTCGAACACCGTGCGCCACGGCAAAAGTACCGGCGCCTGGAACACCACGCCGATCTGGCGATTCGGACCGTCGATCGGACGTCCGTCGATCTCGACCGAGCCGGACGTGCGACGCAGGATGCCCGCAAGAATCTTCAGCAACGTCGATTTGCCGCAACCGCTGGGGCCCACCACCGTGATGAACTCTCCGTCGGCCACCGAAAAATTGACGTCGGACAGCGCGTGGATCTCGTTCCCCTCGCGTGTCGCGTACATCTTGTTCAGGCCTGAAACATGAATCATCGGATCTCCTCAAGCAGCGTTGGTGCGAGCGTTGTCGCCGGACCGGGAAGCGGTCCCGGGTAAAGCGAAGCGCTCGTCTCGCCACTTGAACGCAGCCTTCATGCCATCGCGCCCCATGCGTTCGAAGAATTCCTTCGCTTCGTCCGACTCCGACATCAAGACCTGGGTGAAGATCTCCGCGCCGTACTCGATCGCCGGCTGGAACCCGCGCAGCTCGTAGGAGCGATTGAGTCCGAGCTTGTTGAGCTCGACCGCCGGCGGAGGCAGCTTCGCGAGCCGCAGCGCGGTGTTCATCGCCTCGGCGCGAAGCTGGTCGGCAGGCACCACGCGGTTCGCGATGCCAAGGCGCACCGCGTCCTCGGCCGACACCCGATCGCCGAAGAGCAGAAACTCCTTGGCGCTTTTCATTCCCATGATCCAGGGCGTGATGTTGAAGGGCGGCGCGGACTGGAACTGGATCTCCGGCTCGCCGAACACCGCCGCCTCCGAGGCAAGCGTGTAGTCGCAGACCATGGACAGGTCGCACCCTCCGCCAAGCGCGAAGCCGTTCACGGCCGCGATCACCGGCAGGCGCGACTTCCAGATTCGCCACCACGTGTCGTTCCCGAGCTTCACGTGACCGCGCCAGTCCTGCACGCTCGTGAACGGCTTGTCGCGCGGCGCGAGATCGAAGCCCGCGCAGAAGGCCCTGCCCTGCCCCGTGATGATCAGCACGCGCACGCCGGTGTCGTTCTCCAGCATGTCGAGGGCGTGCTGCATGTCGATCAGGATCTGATCGTTCAGCGAGTTCATCTTGTCCGGCCTGGCGAGCTCGAGCGTCGCCACCGTGTTCTCGATGCTCAGTTCGATGCATTCATATTTCATTTTTGCTTGTCTCCTGGTTTTTCGATGCAGGCACCTTCGGCGCGGCTATTGCCGAGCCTTCGGGATCACCAGCGCGTCCAGCACCACCGCACCTTGGCCTTGCGCGAGGACTGCGACGGGATTCAGGTCGATGGCTTCGATCTCGTTGGCGTAGACCACTGCAATGTCGGACAGCCGTTCCAGCGTTCTTGCCAACGCGTCACGGTCCGCCACGACACCGCCTCGGTAACCGGCCAGCAACTTGCCCAGCCGCGTCTGGTCGATCAGCGCGGCGGCGGTCTTCACGTCCACCGGCGCGAGCTCGAACGTGGCGTCCTGCAGGATCTCGACCAGCACGCCGCCGGCGCCGACCACGACACCCGGTGCAAAGGGTCGATGCGTCACGACACCCAGGATGGCTTCGACACCACCGCGAACCATCTGCTGCACCAGCACGCCGGCAACCCGCGCTTCGGGCGCCTTCTTTGCAACGCTGTCCAGGATCTGACGGTATGCCGCTCGCACAGCGGCTGCGTCCGGTAGATCGACGACGACGCCACCTACTTCGCTCTTGTGGGGAAGGTCCGCGGATTCGATCTTCAGCACCACGGGATACCCGATGGCATCGGCGTTTGCAACGGCGTCTTCCTCGCTCGATGCCAAGCGCTCAGCGGTCACGCGGATTCCGTGCGCCTCCAGGAACGACTTGCTCTCCCGCTCGGTCAGCGGCTCCGCGGATTCGAAGCGGCGCGCCCATTGCTGTTGACGTTCAATACCCGGCGTCTTGGGAATGACCTCGGTGGCGATGAACGCCGCATGGTCCACCAGATGCTTGATGGCACGCAGCGCATTGCGCATTCCGCACAGCGTGGGCACTTCGCTCAACGGCGCGAGCACGGCCGGATGAATCCTGGCGGACAGGTTGTTGAAGAACACGACGGGCTTGCGCGCCCGCGCGCTGCGTTCGGCCACGGTGATCGCGAGCTTCTCGTAGATCGACGCCTGGTCTTCCCCCATGGAGGCCGGGCAATCCTGCGACACGGCAACGATATGGATCGCAGGATCGTTCAGCAGCGCGTCCAGGCAGTCGCCGTACATCCGGGTGTCGAACACACCGACACCCGTTGCATCGAGCGGATTGCGCGGAGCGCCGAACGCGGGGAGCACGGTCTTGAGGTGCGCCACGGTCGCATCGTTCAATTCCGGCAGATCCAGTCCGCAGCGCTCGGCGATGTCGCAGGTCATCGACAGTTCGCCGCCGCTCACATTGAGAACGCCGAGTCCCGCGCCCTGCGGCATCGAGCCGATCGTGGAAAACAGCGCGACGGTCTCGACCAGTTCGTCGTAGTCTTCGACCAGGGTGACGCCGTGGCGCCTGAAGAATGCCAGCAGCGCCGTGTCGGAGCTCGCGATCGCACCGGTGTGCGCGGCGCTCGCGGCAGCACCGGACACGGACCGGCCGACCTTCAATGCCACGATCGGCTTGCCCGCCTTTCGCATCTGCGCGGCGGCGCGTGCGAAGGCCGAAGGATCGCGCAACGTCTCCACGAAGAGCGCGGCGACCTTGGTGCGCGGGTCTTGCGCCACATAGTCGAGGTACTCGGGAATATCGGTCACCGCCCCGTTGCCCAACGACACCAGGTGGCTGAACTTGAAGCGGTTCAGGCTGCTCAAGGCGATGCATGCAGAACCCGAATGCGAGATGAGCGCGATGTCGCCCGCCTCCAGCCCCGCCGGCACGGCAGCGCTGTACAACGCCACGCCGTTCTCGACACTGAAGATTCCCAGGCAATTGGGTCCGCAAAGATTGATCTGGTTGTCGCGGCAGAAGGTGCTGATCTCCACCTGCAGAGCCGCCCCTTGTTCTCCGGTCTCGGCGAACCCGCTTGCGTACAACACCGCGCTGCGCGCACCGGCGGCATGCGCGTTCTTGAGGGCATCGAGGGCCTTGTCCGCGCCCAGCGCGATCACCACGCAATCCACCGATCCGGACAACGCCGTCAGGTCGCGATGGCATGCCAGACCCAGCACGGAATCGGCGCTGGGATGAATGGGATAGATGGCCCCGGCATACCCGACGCGCAGGAGATTCTTGATCACGGTATTGCCCATCGCCTCGGGTCGCGGCGACGCGCCCAACACCGCGATGGACTTGGGATTCATGAGCGTGGACAGGTAATGCAAAGAGGGGCTCCTACGGGCTTGAGAGGCATCGCTCGATCGCCGCGTGAGATGCGGCACCGATGTCGAGAACCGCGACTCTAGGGAGCGCACATGTGCGGGTCAATCACAGATTTTCGGCATCCGCGTACTAATTTTTGACACACACCAGGAGCGCTCGAACACTAGAATTTTTGTTCACCGAGGAGCGCTGCAACGATCACGCCCGCCACTGCGCGAGCTGCGATCCGTCAGGCTCGGAAGACTGCCCGAACCGGCATCCTTAACTGCGCTCACCGACAGAGTGCGGTGAGCCCCCGGTGTTCATCTCGCTCTGACGACAACCCATCACAAGGAGCAAGAGATGAGCGAAAGATTGACATCGAGCCCAACCGGCGATCACGTCGTGGCGGACATCGCGTTGGCCGGCTGGGGCCACAAGGAACTGCGCATCGCGGAGACGGAGATGCCGGGCCTCATGGCCATCAGAAACGAGTTCCTAGAGCAGCAGCCGCTCAAGGGCGCACGCATCGCCGGGTCCCTGCACATGACCATCCAGACCGGCGTTCTCATCGAGACGCTGCAAGCGCTGGGCGCCACCGTGCGCTGGGCGTCGTGCAACATCTTCTCGACGCAGGACCACGCCGCGGCGGCGGTGGCTTCGAAGGGAACTCCCGTCTTCGCCTTCAAGGGCGAAACGATGGAGGAGTACTGGGACTACACCCACCGGATCTTCGAGTTCGGAGGGCCTCGCGGCGAACCTGAAGAAGGCCCCAACCTGATCCTTGACGACGGTGGCGATGCGACCACGCTGATGCACCTGGGCAGCCGCGCAGAAAAGGATCGCAGCGTGATCTCGCAGCCGGCCACTTCGGAGGAGCGCATCCTCTTCGCAGCCATCGAGAAGAAGCTGGCCACGGACCCCACGTGGTACAGCCGCCGTCTGCGTCACATCATCGGCGTGACCGAAGAAACGACCACCGGTGTCTTCAGGCTCAACGACATGAGCATCAAGGGCGAACTCGCCATCCGCGCCATTGCCGTGAACGACTCCGTGACCAAGAGCAAGTTCGACAACACCTATGGCTGCCGGGAGTCGCTGGTCGATGCGATCAAGCGCGCGACCGACGTCATGATCGCCGGAAAGATTGCCGTGGTGGCCGGCTTCGGCGGCGTCGGCAAGGGCTCCGCGCAGGCGCTGCGCGCCCTCAGCGCCCAGGTCTGGGTGACGGAGATCGATCCCATCAATGCGCTGCAGGCGGCCATGGAGGGCTACCGCGTCGTGACCATGGACGAGGCGGCAAGCCAGGCGGACATCTTCGTCACAGCGACCGGCAACCGCGACGTCATCACCTTCGAACACATGAAGCGCATGAAGGACCAGGCGATCGTCTGCAACATCGGGCACTTCGACAACGAGATCGACGTGGCGTCGCTCGAGGCCTGCCAATGGGACGAGATCAAGCCGCAGGTGGACCATGTGATCTTCCCCGATGGAAAGCGGATCATCCTGCTCGCCAAGGGCCGCCTCGTGAACCTGGGGTGCGCGACGGGCCACCCCAGCTTCGTCATGTCCGCCAGCCTTGCGAACCAGACGCTGGGACAGATCGAGCTTTTCACAAGACAGGCGGCCTATGAAAAAGGCAAGGTCTACGTGCTGTCCAAGCTCCTGGACGAAAAGGTCGCGAAGCTGCATCTTGCAAAGCTGGGCGCGCAGTTGACGGAGCTCTCCGACGCGCAGGCCGCCTACATCGGCGTGAGCAAGACGGGCCCGTTCAAGCCCGAGGCCTACCGCTACTAGGGCACGTGCTGCACGTGCTGCACGTGCTGCACATAGCCTTTGCCCGGCGATGTGCGGCAAGTGCTTCGTCGATCAGTCAGCGGTCGGCGGCAACCGAACGCACCGCCGTGCGCAGGTGCTCCACGAAGATGCTTGCGGCCGCGGGCAGGTCGCGATCGGCATGGATGCTGACGTTCAGCGGCCAGCGATCCAGCCCCTGCCCGCGCAGCGGCACATAGGTCATCCCCGCGGGCGCTTCGTGATCGCCGAAGTACCTGTCCACGACGGCAATCGTCAGACCCGCGCCCGCCGACGCGCGCATCAGCTCGAACGAATTGGTGACCAGCAACCCACGCGGGCGAATCCTGGCTTTCGCGAACATGCGAACGTAGCTTTCCCGAATGGTCAGCGACGCATCGGGCAATGCGATGTCTTCGCCGGCGCACTCCGCAACATCGACGAACTCCCGCTGCGCGAACGGATGGCTGCGCGCCACCAGCAAGCAAGGCGTTGTCATGGCCTGTTCGACCACAGAGACATTGAAGGCGTCCGGCGTGATGTACGACAGGGACACGTCGATGTCGTGATTGGCCAGCATTGCAGTGAGCTTGTTGCCGCCCGCGACGATGACCTCGAACACGATGCCCGGGTACGCGGCATGAAAGCGATGCAGGAACTGGGGAACGAACTCCCGCGTGAAGGATTCGGAAATGCCGAACCGGACCTTGCCGGTCCGGATGGTCTTGAGCGACCGGATATCGTCGCGAACCGCGTCCAGGCCCGCTTCGATGCTCTTCGCATAGTTCAGCACCACCTGGCCTTCGGCCGTGAGCTTGAGACCCTTGTGCCCCCGGTGCCGCTCGAGCAGTTCGGCGCCCAGTTCCTCCTCCAGCAACTGGATCAGCCGGGAGATCGCGGAGGCCGCCACTTGCAATTCTTCCGCGGCGCGGCGTATCGAACCCGACCTCGCAACGGCCACGAAGTATTTGAGCGCGTTGCTGCTCACCGGGCGCAGCTCCGCCTTTCGCCGGCCCTGCGGCCCGACGGACGCCGGACCCGTCGCAGTCACCAGTTCGCGCACTTTTCGGCGGCCTGCCGGATCGCCGATGCATCGAACTGATTGGCTCTCCGATAGAAATCCGCGTCGGCAATCATCAGTGCGCTTGCCGGCACCGCGCGGCTGACCTGGCCCGACTTGCGCATGAATTGCTCCAACCGGGACACCGCGGCTGCGTCGACGTTGCCCCAGTATTTTCCGCCGTTGACCTTGTATGCGTCGCGGAAGGAATCGAGCTGGGCCTTGAGCAGATTGGCATCCCACTGCGCCAGCACCGACGGCTCCACCTGCCCCGTGGGCTTCGTGTTGGGCCAGGATTTCCACTGGATTCGGCGAACGCAGTCGGGGTTGGCAAATGCAAACTCGGAAGCTTTCGCCATGCCGCGTGCGATGGCTTCCACCATCTTGGGGTCCGATTCGATCGTCTTGGACATCGCCGCGATGCTGAAGTCGGGCAAGGCACGCCAGTCTTCGCCGCGCAGGTAGCGCATCTTCAAGCCCGCGTTCTCGAAGCCCGCCATGGCAGAGGCCCAGAACATCAGGCCCTGTACACGCCCGCTCTTGAGCGCGTCGATGGCCGGTGCGCCCGCGCCGGTGGCGATGAACTGGACATCCTTGTCCGGATCGATGCCCTTCTCCTTGAGGTAGGCGCGCAGGATGGCGACCCCGCCCGACCCCAGGCCGAACACGCCGATGGTCTTGCCCTTGAAATCGGTGATCGAGCGCAGGGGCGAATCTTCGAGCACGCCGATGCTCCAGTCGACCACGCCGTTGTTCACGACGAGCTTGACCGGCTGGCTGTTGAGCGACTGCGCCTGCACCGCGACGCTCGCGTTGATCTGCGCGAAATCCGCCTGGCCTGCAATCAGCAGCGCGATGGTCTGTGCCGGCGGCGCCAACGGAATGAGTTCGACGTCGTAGCCTTCGTCGCGCCAATAGCCGAGCGCCAGGGGAAGGTTCAGCGTCGGATAGGAGATGTTGAGAACCTGCGTCCCCACCACGATCCGCACCTTCTTCCTCGGCGTTTGCGCCTCTGCGTGCGTGACCGTGAGCATCGCGACGGCTCCCACCAAGATGCCGATCCATCTGACTGCGCTTTTGAACATTTGCTTCACCTGTGAGGAAATCGGATCGACCAGAACTGGTCCCGGCCGGCCATCGGTTCTGCCTTGCGTTCCGTTGGCGCGAAGGAAGCTTGAAAGCCATTGCGCAACAGCGAAGAGACATCGCCATCCGACAGCTGAAGTGCGGACGCGACGGGCATGAGGCTCTCGTTCATGCGCGGGGGATGGCTCTTTGGGGAGGCCGCCACGCATCGATGATTTCGTCTGCGTCGCCTCGCCGGCCTGTTGGGGTGGGTTCATTTCACAATCCTAGGGATTGTGAAAGGTGCCCGGGTTAGCATTTTTCGGTGGCCGTGTTCGCAAAAGTCGCACACCTGCGAAGACCTCGGCAACCGGTCGGCTCGTTCCGTGAAAGTTCTGTCGCCATGGTTGGCCGTGATGTTGAGCCGCCAGGAGCGACAGAAACCCGGAGCCGCGATCGCGCAGGTCTTCAGCTCCCGGTCGCGCCCGCGCAGAGCCATTGCGACGGCGAGCTCTGGTCGAAGGCGCGTTGGGCGTGGGTCGCGTTGGTTGCGTCGCCTCCGCGGTGGTTCGCGGTGCCGCCTGCAGCGACGTTCACCGTCGCGCGACCGGTGTGGCGCTGTCCGACGGAGAACTGTCGCTCGTTCCAGCGGAGTTGCTCGCCGTCACGGTGTAGTAGTAGGTGGTGCCGTTGACCACGGAGGTGTCCGTGTAGCTGCTGCCCGCAACGCCGGACGCGACGGCCTCGTAGGGTCCGCCGCTGAAGGCGGAGCGGCCGACCGTGTAGCCGGTGGCCCCGAAGGATGCCTGCCAGCGCAGCGGGACGGCGCCATCGCCCGGCGAGGCCAGCAACATGGCGGGAGCCGCGGGGACGACGCTCGGCGCACCGCTGTCGCCACCGGTGACCTGCACGTTGCTGAAGACGCTGTTGTTCAGCTTGCCCGTGACCGAAGAGACCACCAATCCAACATAGACCGTGTCGGGAACGGGAGCGTCGATGCGGCCGACATCGGTGGCGGCCCAATTGGTGCCATCGGGAGAAACGTAGCCGGTGATGATGTTCCCGATGCGCTCGAGCTTCACCCAGTGAGTGGGCCCGGCGCTCGCAACCTTGTTCGCGTAGTTCGAGCCCCCGTACACCGCCAGCTTCGTCATGTTCTGCAAGACTTCACTTTTGTAGTTCATCGCCATCCAGGCGCGCGGAGCGCCTGGTTCCAGGCTTGTGCGCATCATCACGCCCGCCACCGCGGACGGGTGGGTGTTCTCGAGCGACTCGACCTTCGCGACGATGGTGCCGTTGCCGGTGATCGCCTTGTAGGCGAAGTGGCAACTGTCGCGTTCGCCCCAGATGTCGTAGCCCGCCCCGGCCACGTTCCATTTGCCGGCGGCATAGGTGGCCGAGCCGGCCGGGCTGGCGCCACCGATGTCGGCACTGCTGAACCCCAAGGTGATCGACGCGGCCGAGGGAATGGGCAGCGCCGGCGGCGGCGTCGCCTTCGACGTGTCGGCGTCCTTCAGGAACATGAAGCTGGCGCCGTCCACCGGCATCCGGAGGCGCCTCTGCGCGATGAAGGGTGCCTGCAGGCCCTTGCGCAGCACGTAGGCGCCATAGATTTGTGTCAGCGCCAGGCTCCCGCCATTGGCGCCGTCCCAGCCGTGCCCGGTGACATCGGTGAGGTAGTAGCGATCGGTGGTGCCGAACGGAAGCGCCGGCGTGGGCACGCGCTCGTTCACCCTCGCGAAATACTCGCCCGCGGCCAAGAGGCGGTTGTCGAAATCGGAATAGATGTCGATGCCTTGGCTCCAGAGCGCCTCGGCCAGCACGGTCAGCGACTTGAGCTGCCCATAGGCATGTCCCTGGTCGCGCAGCGAGTCGCCCAGCATGCCGATGTCGTTGGAGTTGCGCAGCCCGATGTGGGCCAGCGTGCGGGTCTGATAGACGACCCTGTCCAATGTCTCGATGTCGTCGGTGTAGATCGCCATCAGCCCCAGCGCGGCGAGGGACAGTGCGCCCTTGTTGGCTGCACCGAACGAGCTTTCGCCATAGGGGTTCGCCGCCGGCATCAGCACGTCCTTGAAGTACTTCTTGACGACCGCCGTGTCGGCCTCTTTCCAGCCGGGCCAGGTGGTGCGCAGGATTTCCGCGCCGCCCACGAACTGGAGCGCGTAGTCGCCCAGGTCGAGCATCGACTCGCGCCCCGAAAACTCCGTGTGGGTGGTGGCCCACCCGAGCAGGAACTTGCGCGCGTTCACCGCGTACCGCTCGTCACGGGTGAAGTACCACATCAGCGACAGATTCGAGATCGCGACCATGTCGTTGCGCCAGGCCCAGAGGTTCTCGTCAGGGGCGCGGCTCACTTTCGCGAACGGGCCATACCCTCCGTAGCTGAGCCTGGACATGGGGCTGCCCGCCACTTGCTTGAAGCCGGACGTCCACGGCTCCCTGCCCTGGTCGATGTATGTCTTGAGCGTCGCGAGATCCGAGAGCGAGACCCCAACGCCCGGGTGCTTGATGAC
The DNA here is from genome assembly GCF_979257995.1 of Variovorax sp. AC194. Lineage (NCBI taxonomy): Bacteria > Pseudomonadati > Pseudomonadota > Betaproteobacteria > Burkholderiales > Comamonadaceae > Variovorax > Variovorax sp. AC194. The sequence goes on from NZ_OZ409823.1 coordinate 4,326,671, forward strand.
GCGGGCCACCGGCGTGTCTGCCGGGGCGGCGGGAATCTCCGGTGTGCCTCCCGTCGCAACGGGAACCGCGGGGGCGCCTCCCGTCGCAACGGGAACCGCTGGTGTCTCTCCTGTCGCAGCGGGGGTCTGCTGCGTGCCGCCCGGCAGGGCAAACCCCTCGCTTCCGCCACCGCAACCCGGGAGCACGACCGAGCTCAACACGAGCAACGCAGCAGCAAAGTTTTTTTTATCGAACATGGAAGCCTTCTTGGCGAATGCATGGAAAGTCGCGAAGCCCGATATGGCACCGCAAGATTTTTTCGAGGTGTTGATTTCAGCGATGAGCCTGCGATCCGCATCGGAGGATTTTCGGCGCGCGATGCGGGCCAATCCTGGCACTCATCCAAGAGTGAAATATGAGCACCGAAGTATCGATTTCCATCGGATGCGAATCCGCCCTCTTTGTGGGCCGTGGCTCAGCTGGGGACAAGGTTAAGCCTTTGGTTTTCTATTGAAGTAGGACTGCATAGATGAGGTGCGCCGCCCCGTGTTGTACCGGGCGCTGTGATCAAGAGGCCGCCCTCGCAGACGAGGCGACAGATGGGACGACTCCTCCCACCGAATCAACAGTTTCACATATGGCAACAAAATAGCAGGCACCGGATTGCACTGAAAAATGAGTGGCTGAATTTCATTTTTGGCGCAATGGCTGCCCTCGCGCGATGCTGGAGGCGCACGAGCAACCGGATCGCTCGACGGGCTCTCAGCCGAAACGATCTTTCGGGAGTGGCCTCAAGGCGGGCGCGTGTTTCATGCGGGGCGCCATAGGCCCGGCGCCGAAGCGACACCATCCACGGCTCGCGCGCTCAACCAGTTGGCGACATCGGCGCAAAGATGCCTTGGAACGGAATCGGAACCGGAGTTGTAGTTGGAGCTGGGCGGTTGGTCGGGCAGCCTTGCCGACTGGCTGCAGCCCCGCATGGGAGACGGGAGCTGGAGCGTTGGAGCGGGTGAAGGGAATCGAACCCTCGTATGAAGCTTGGGAAGCTGCCGTTCTGCCATTGAACTACACCCGCATTGGCAACCCGTTGAATTCAGACGGGTTGCAGACCCAAGCGCGCGATTCTACAGAGGAATCACGGGCGCTCTGCGCCGGGCGTCGCCGCTGCGCGGGGCGGCCCGCATCACTTTCCGCATATCGAAGCACGTTTTTGTTCGTTAACGAAAGAAGCACCGCTGCCTAGCATCCGGCCTCATTCAACCGGTCATGACAGGTCAGCCGCATGTCTTTCGCCAGGGCGCTCGAGCCCATCGCCTTTTCACCCGTTCCGCTCTACACGCAGGTTCGCGAGACGCTGCGCGAGCGCATCCTCGACGGCACCTACGCGCCGCATGCGCAGTTGCCCTCCGAGAGCGAAATGGTCGCGCTCTTCAAGGTCAGCCGCATCACGGTGCGCCAGGCGCTCAGCGACCTGCAGCGCGAGAACCTGATCTTCAAGATCCCGGGCAAGGGCACCTTCGTTGCCAAGCCCAAGGCGTTCCAGCAACTGGGCCAGCTCGAAGGTTTTGCCGAATCGATGGGCCGCATGGGCTACGAGATCCGCAACCAGGTCACCAGCCACAAGACAGTGCCCGCGTCACCCCGCGTGGCGCAGCGCCTGGGCCTGGCCGAGGGCGCGCCGGTCGCGCAGATCAAGCGCGTGCGGCACCTGAACCGCGCCCCGGTGTCCTACGAGGTGACCTACCTGCCCCACGCCATCGGCGAGCGGCTGCGGCAGGCGGACCTTGCGGGGCGCGACATCTTCCTCATCCTGGAGAACGACTACGGCATCGCGCTCGGCCACGCCGACCTGCAGATCGACGCGATGCTCGCCGACGAACTCCTCGCCCGCTCGCTGAGCGTGCCCGAAGGCACCGCCGTGCTGCGCGTGGAGCGCCTCACGCACACGGCCGAGGGCGCGCCGCTGGATTTCGAAGACCTCTATTTCCGCGGCGATGCGTTCCAGCATCGCCTTCGCATCGCGCGCAGCCACCCCACGAAGGCCCACCCATGAACATCCTCACCCGCACCGTCGACGTGCTGGTCATCGGCGGCGGCACGGCCGGCCCGATGGCGGCCGTGAAGGCCAAAGAAGCCAACCCCAAGCTCGAAGTGCTGCTGCTCGAGAAAGCCAATGTCAAGCGCAGCGGCGCCATCTCGATGGGCATGGACGGCCTGAACAACGCCGTGGTGCCCGGCTTCGCCACGCCCGAGCAGTACGTCAAGGAGATCACCACCGCCAACGACGGCATCGTCAACCAGAAGACGGTGATGGCCTATGCGCGCAACAGCTATTCGATGATCGAGGAGCTCGACCGCTGGGGCGTGAAGTTCGAGAAGGACGAGACCGGCGACTACGCGATGCGCAAGGTCCACCACATGGGCACCTACGTGCTGCCGATGCCCGAGGGCCACAACATCAAGAACGTGCTGTACCGGCGCCTGAAGCGCACGCGCGTGGAGATGTCGCAGCGCCTGGTGGTCACGCGCCTCTTGACGGCGGCCGACGGCAGCATCGCGGGCGCGATGGCCTTCGACTGCCGCACGGCCGAGTTCCACGTGATCCGCGCCAAGTCGGTGGTGCTGGCGACAGGCGCGGCCGGGCGGCTGGGCCTGCCTGCGTCGGGCTACCTCTTCGGCACCTACGAGAACCCGACCAACGCGGGCGACGGCTACAGCATGGCCTACCACGCGGGCGCGGAGCTCTCCGGCATCGAGTGCTTCCAGATCAACCCGCTCATCAAGGACTACAACGGCCCCGCCTGCGCCTACGTGACCGGCCCCTTCGGCGGCCACACCACCAACAACAAGGGCGAGCGCTTCATCGAGTGCGACTACTGGAGCGGCCAGATGATGATGGAGTTCTACAACGAGCTGCAGGGCGGCAACGGCCCCGTCTTCCTCAAGCTGAGCCACCTGGCCGAGGAGACCATCGCCACCATCGAGCAGATCCTGCACACCAACGAGCGCCCCAGCCGCGGGCGCTTTCACGCCGGGCGCGGCACCGACTACCGCGAGCAGATGGTGGAGATGCACATCTCCGAGATCGGCCTGTGCAGCGGCCACTCGGCCTCGGGCGTGTGGGTGGACGAGCACGCACGCACCACGGTGCCGGGCCTGCACGCCGCGGGAGACCTCGCCTGCGTGCCCCACAACTACATGCTCGGCGCCTTCGTCTACGGCCGCCTCGCGGGCGAGAGCGCGGCGCGGCATTGCGCGGAGACCGAGCTGCCCGCGCTCGATGAAGAACAGGTCGCACGCGAGCACGCCCGCGTCAGCGCCCCGCTCCTTCGCAGCGGCGGCCTGCCCCCCGCGCAAGTCGAATACAAGCTGCGCCGCATGGTCAACGACTACCTGCAGCCGCCCAAGGTCACGCGCAAGATGGAGATCGGCCTCTCGCGCTTCGAGCAGATCCACGAAGACCTCGAACAGCTCGCCGCGCCCGGCCCGCACGAGCTGATGCGCGCGATGGAGGTGCATGCGATTCGCGACTGCGCCGAGATGGCCGCGCGCGCCTCGCTCTACCGCACCGAGAGCCGCTGGGGCCTCTACCACCACCGCGTGGACTTTCCCGAGCGCAACGACCGCGACTGGTTCTGCCACACGCAGCTGCAAAAGCGAGGCGACGCGATGGTGAGCTTCAAGCGCCCGGTCGACGCGTACATCGTGCCGCTCGACGCGCACGAGATGTCCGCCTACCAGCACCTGCGCGTGCCCGCCGCCGCGCGCGAGCCGGTCGCGGCCTGACGCCTGCACCACGACAAAAAAGAGAACCCCACATGCCCATCGCCTTCAACCCCACCAGCGTGCCCGTGCGCATCGACGACGACAAGTGCATCGCCCACAAGGGCTGCACCGTCTGCGTGGACGTGTGCCCGCTCGACGTGCTCGCCATCGACCTCATCAAGGGCAAGGCCTACATGAAGTTCGACGAGTGCTGGTACTGCATGCCCTGCGAGAAGGACTGCCCCACGGGCGCGGTCACCGTCGACATCCCCTACCTGCTGCGCTGAGCCGCGGCGCCCGCATTTCAACCCGGAGCATTACGATGAAGACCCAGAGAATCCTGTCCCTGTGGGGCGCAACCCTCGGCCTGCTGCTGACTCTTCCCACTGCGCAGGCCGAGACCATCCGCATCGCCATCGGCACGCAGGACACCACCATCAACTGCGCCACCGGCGGCCTCCTGATCCGCGAGCTCAAGCTGCTGGAAAAATACCTGCCCCGCACCGGCAAGTACAAGGACGCGCAGTACCAGATCGAGTGGAAGAACTTCACCTCCGGCGCGCCGCTCACCAACGAGATGGTCGCGGGCAAGCTCGACCTGGGCTCGATGGCCGACTTTCCGGGCAGCTTCAACGGCGCGGCCTTCCAGAAGGCGGGGCGCAAGAGCATCTTCATCACCGTGCTCTCGGGCAGCACCACGGGCAGCGGCAACGGCATCGTCGTGCCGAAGGATTCGAAGGTGCAGTCGCTCGCCGAATTGAAGGGCAAGACCATCTCCGTGCCCTTCGCCTCGACCGCGCACGGCATGCTGCTGCGCGCCGTGCAGGCGCAGGGCTGGGACCCGCTGAAGGACGTGAACATCACCACCCAGGCGCCCGAGGTGGCGGGCCCCGCGCTGCAGGCCGGCAAGGTCGAGGCGCATGCGGACTTCGTGCCCTTCGCCGAGCTCTTTCCGTACCGCGGCTTCGCCCGCAAGATCTACGACGGGTCGCAGGCCAACGCGCCCACCTTCCACGGCAGCCTGGTCGACGAGGAGTACGCGAAGAAGTACCCCGAGGTCGTCACCGCGTACCTGCGCGCCGCACTGGAGGCCGACCGCCTCGTGGCCGCCGAGCCCGAGAAGTACAGCGAGCTGATCGCCAAGGTCACGGGCATCGAGGCGGAGGTCAACTACCTCTTTCACGGCCCGCTCGGCCTGCAGACGCGCGACCTGAGCTGGAAGCCCGAGTACCGCCAGGCGGTGAAGACATCGCTCGACACGCTGCGCCTCTTGAAGCGCACCGACAACGACATCGACGCCAATGCCTTCGTGCAGGACGGCTACATCCGCACTGCGTTCACGGAGGCGGGCCTGGACTACGACAAGCAACTGAAGAACTACGCCCGCGCCCCGCTGGTGGCCAAGGACGCATCGACCGGCAAGCCCATCACCGACGTGAGCCGCGTGGCCCAGGTGTGGGTCGCAGGCGAGCCGCTGGTGCGCCACTACGCCTCGCCCGAGAACGCGCTGGGCGACCTGCAGAAGCTGGAGAAGGCCGGCAAGAAGGCGCGCGTGGTCTATGCGCAAGACCGCAACAGCGGCAACAAGCTGCTGGCCGCCGATGCGTGGTTCGTGCTCGGCGCCAAGGGCGAGGTCGATGCCTTCCTGCTCAAGGACCAGGCCGAGGGCTGGGCCGCCAAGCACGGCGGCAAGGTGCAGGACTTCGCGGGCGTGCGCGCCGCACTCGCGGGCTGACGCCCTCCTCTGTTTAGAGAACGTCACCATGGCCAGCTCCTTGAACGACAAGCTGCCCCGCGCCGCGTGGCGCATCGCCGCGCTGCTCCTGTGCGTGCTCGCATGGCACCTGGCCACGCGCGAGCGCATGAACCTGGGCTTCATCACTTTCCAGAACGTGCCGCCGCCGCGCGAGGTGGCCGAATCGGCGTGGTCGCTGGTGCAGTCGCCGCTGGTGCTGCAGCACCTGTCGGCGAGCCTTCGCCGCGTGTTCATCGGCTTCGGCCTCGCCGCTGTCGCCGGCGTGGCGCTGGGCCTGGCGATCGGCCGCGCCCGCTGGGCCGAGGACACGCTGCTGCCGCCGCTCGAAGTGCTGCGGCCGATTCCCGCCGTCGCGTGGATTCCGCTGGCCATCCTGATGTTTCCGTCGTCGGAGGCGTCGATGGTGTTCATCACCTTCGTCGGCGCGCTCTTTCCCGTTCTGCTCAACACCGTGCACGGCGTGGAGGCGGTGGATGCGCGCCTGGTCGCCTCGGCGCGCAGCCTGGGCGCGGGCCGCCTCGCGGTGTTCCGCGAGGTCGTTCTGCCGGGCGCGCTGCCCAGCGTCGTTACGGGCCTTGCCATCGGCATGGGCACCGCGTGGTTCTGCCTGGTCACGGCCGAGATGATCTCGGGCCAGTTCGGCATCGGCTACTACACGTGGATGTCGTACACGATCCAGAACTACGCGGACATCGTGGTCGGCATGCTCTTCATCGGCGTGCTCGGCATGGGCAGCAGCGCGCTGGTGCGCCGGGTCGGCCAGTCGCTGATGCCCTGGCGCGCGGTGCAGGAGCAACGCGCATGAAGGCCGACGTGCAGACCGGCCGCATCGCCATCGACGATTTGCGCGTGCGCCTCGGCCAGGGCGCGCAGGCCTTCGATGCGGTGCAGGACATCACGCTCCATGTCGAGCCCGGCGAGTTCGTCTGCCTGCTCGGGCCTTCGGGCTGCGGCAAATCGACACTGCTGGGCGCGCTCGCGGGGCACCTGACACCTGCGAGCGGCGCGATCCGCGTGGACGGCGAGCCGGTGCGCGGACCGCACCCGGACCGCGGCCTCGTGTTCCAGCACCACACGCTCTTCCCCTGGAAGAAGGTGCTCGACAACGTCGCCTTCGGCCTGAAGATGCAGGGCGTCGGCCGCCGCGAGCGCCATGCGCGCGCGCACGAGATGCTGCGGCTCGTGGGGCTGGACGACTTCGCGGGCTTCTACCCCTCGCAGCTCTCGGGCGGCATGCAGCAGCGCGCGGAGATCGCGCGGGTGCTCATCAACCACCCGCGCGTGATGCTGATGGACGAGCCCTTCGGCGCGCTCGATGCGCAGACGCGGCTGATGATGCAGCGCCAACTGCTCGATGCGTGGGCGCGCGTGCGCACCACCATCGTCTTCATCACGCACGACATCGACGAGGCGCTGTTCCTCGGCGACCGCGTGCTCGTGATGGGGCCGCGGCCGGGGCGCATCGTGGCCGAGTTCGCGCTCGACTTCGCGCGGCCGCGCGATCCGTCGCTGGTCACCTCGCCTGAATTCACCGCGCTCAAGCGGCACTGCCTGCAGTTGCTGCATCCGCACGCGGCCGCCAGCGCGCCGCTGGAACGCCTCACGCCGCTGGGCGCGCCCACCGCTGCGCAACTGCGCTTTGCCATCTAGAAAAAGAATGAACCCCTCGACCCTCGACGACCCCGAACTGCAGGCCATTGCCGAACGGCTGGCCTCGCCCGACGCCGAAGTGCGCCGCATCGCCGTGATGGACCTGGGCGACCTCTCCGACGAGGCGCACACGCCGCTGCTGGTCGCGGCCCTGCGCGACGACACGCCGGCTGTGCGCGCCGCCGCCGCGTTGGCGCTGGAGACCATGGAAAACCAGTCCGCCGTCGAAGGACTGGCAGAGGCGCTCGACGATACCGATGCGCAGGTGCGCGAAGCCGCCGCCCACAGCCTGGCCGAGCTGAAGGAGCCCGCATCGGCTGCGTGGCTGCTGCCGCATGCAGGCACCGGGCCGGCGCGAGTGCGCGCCGCCGTGCTGCGCGCATTGCGCGAGCTGCGCGTGCCTGCAAGCGCCGCGCCCGCGCTGGCGGTGCTGCAGGAGCCGCGCGCCGCGCAGGACACCGCCGATGCCATCGCCCTGCGCCGCGAAGCGATCGGCGTGCTCGGCTACCTGAAGCACGCGGCCGCGCTGCCTGCGCTGGCCGCGCTCGCCGCCTCCGACCCCGTGGACGAAGTGCGCCGCGCGGCCGTGGGCGCCCTCGCCTTCGCGGCCGGCGACACCGATGCGCGCGAGGCACTGGAAACCGCGCTGCGCGATGCGAGCTGGCAGGTGCGCGAAGAAGCGGCCACCGCGCTTGGCAAGCTGCAGCAGCCCGCCGCGACCGCCGCGCTGCTCGTGGCGCTGGACGATCCCTACTGGCAGGTGCGCCTGCGTGCGGCCCGCAGCCTGGGGCGGCTGCGCAGTGCCGAGAGCGTCGCGCCGCTGCTCGCCGCGCTGGGCCACAGCATCAGCAACCTGCGCAAGGAAGCCGCGCTGGCGCTGGGCGAAATCGGCGATGCCGCGGCGCTGCCCGCGCTCGAACTTGCTGCGGACGATGCCGATCCGGAAGTGCGCAAGTCCGCCCGGCTGGCGATCGTGCAGATCGGGAAGGCGGGCCATGGCGCCTGAGTCCATCGTCGACCATCGCGCGCGCGCTGCGCTGGAGTTTTGCTGGGGCGATGGGGAGCGGTATCTGGCCACGTACCAGCTGCTGCGGGACAGTTGTCCTTGTGCGGATTGCAAGGTGCTGCGGGCGGCTGGTCGCGATGGCGATGCAGTCGATGTGCAACTCGCGGACATACAGCCGGTGGGGGCCTATGGGGTGCAGTTCGTGTTCAGCGATGGGCACGACCGGGGGATTTTTCCTTGGGTGTTTTTGAGGGAGTTGCTGGGAGCGTGTGTGATCGGCCATGACACCCTGATCAAGTCATAGCCTTTTCACTCCAAGGTCTGGATCTCGGCGGTCCGGCCAATAGCCGGCACTTACGTGGCTGCGCTCAATGTCTGCTTGGACTGGTTGCAGTCAGTCGCCTGAGGGCAGGTGTTGGACAACCCTTAACCGAAGCCGACATCGCTTCTTACCGAAAAGTGGTCGGTCGAGTCGAGAGCCTGGTTCCGGCCCGATCACGACAACATGCGGCCGGCTACATCCGGCCAAGATGAGCCAGTCGCGGCTAGTAGAAGCTGACGCTCAATGGTTGAACCGAGCGGCACGACTCAGTTGATCAGGGTTAAATTTCACTTCTTGTCGGTGAGTGCATTAATGCCTTTGATAGTGAACCTCTTTGAGTAAAGCGGCGATCTAAAGTAGGCAGCCGACGCTCGTGTGCATGATTCAATGAGGTTGCGGACTGCGCCTTCAAGTCCTTCTTCTGCGTAGGCAGTGGACTCATCGTTCGAGTACGGAAGATCGGGATCTCGCGTTATGCACGGAATAGAGGGGTGGCCAATTTCTTCCAAATACTCGAAGAATGCGCTTTTGGCGATGACTGTCCCGAACATGCGCCACGCGTACTTTTTCCCCCAGTAGTACCCCTCCGTGGCTGAATGGGAAACGCGCTGATCGTTCTTCGCTTTCTCGATAGAGAAGTTTCCCCCAGCGATATGCTGTGCGGCTAGAAAGCTCAGCATCGGATTGACCTGTGAAGTGAGCGATAGTGCCGAGAGGTCAATGATGTTTCGGCTAGCCGAGTCGATCGTGTATCCAATGTTGTATCGCTCTCCTTCAGTGATTACCGGCGTCGCGTTAGCCTCAAATTCATAGATAGTGGCTGTAGTCGCGGGGGTGAACTGATGTCGGTACCTGCCGGATGGCAATTTTTTTATTGAATAATTGCTTGCAATTAAATCGTGAATTGTAAAAAGCTCCCTAGACTTCATAATGCGCCTCCCATCTCATAACATCTAACATAAGATTTGCCAAAATCGCGGAATGGCTTCCGCGCGAACAAATCTTTATGACTATTGAGTGTGCAATTCAGAATCCAGCCAACGAGACAAACCGACTGCATCGGATTCCTCAAGGCCGAGCTTATCCACAAGCCGATAATGCCCCATTTTCGGACTATAGGTGCACGATTTTCCTACAGGGTGAAGTAATGAAACCAACACAAGGTCTGTATCGACATTCCAGTCGCTTTCAAAGGATGTTCCTTTAAGGGGGGCGACAACAACGCCAAAACTCCCCCCATTTCCTAAGTCGACTCGTTTAACCAACATGATGTACAACCTATTAAGTGAAAAATCTAATGTAATGTACCCTACAGATCCTGCGTAATCAACTGGAAGATGCGGGCTCGTGAACTTCCGGAGCAGGACTCGCACAACGCTCATCCAGAGTTTTGATTAGCTAGGTTGGGAGTCGCAGACCACATTAAGGAGCAATGCCCTTCGGCGCTTAAGGCCCTCAGCGGTGCTGTGGCCACTCGCCGAAGCAGCCTCTCAACGCCTGAATTAAGCGGAACTGGAAACCGGCGTCGGCTTGAATGAACTGTTAGGCAAGCGATAACCAGCCGTCATTTTCTTCACACCAGTCGTAGAGAATAATTATTTGTTCGAGCTCGTAGAGGCCACGAAACAAATCACCGTAGAGTTTTCGTTCAGTGAAGTTGGCGATTGAGCAGGCGATCTCTGTATTGACGAGGAACTCGTGTGCCATATTATTTCGGTGATTGACGACGCCATCCAGGTAATTGAGAAAATCTGGCCGAAGCCCCCGCTGGCTGAGTTCGTTCTTTGTTTTTCCGAGCGTCCAGCGCTCCATATCTTCCAACGGAACGCTAAACTTACGAGCGAGCAGTCCCTTAAGTCGGAATTCCAAAATTTGAGCCTTACCCATGAATATGGCGTACTGCTCAAGCACGCTCCGACTCTTGTACTGATCAAGCTTGGCGAGAACCTCTTTTTCGATCTGCTCTCTAGATAATGCGGTGACTTTAGGCATATTTTGGTCTTTGTGGCATCAATAAGCATTTAATACTTGACGTGATTGACTTGGTCCGATTTGCCGGGGCTAGTCCTTTTAAAAAAAGATTAGCCTGCACCGCGAACGGCTTGAATAAGGGCCCAAATGTCCTTGTAGTTTGACACGATGCAAGAGAGGACGATTCCAATAATCGCCCACCGCACTGTAGCTCGAACCCCACTTTTGCCCTCCTCTTGTACCGGCCTTAGGATATTTCGATACACGTCATCGTAATTTTCAGCAACCCTCCGAATGCTCTCAAAGTGTCGGCTGATGTCGTCGAGAGGCGATTTGAGGGAGGCAAGAATCGGGTTCCTCTGTAGTTGATCCCTCGCCTCAGCAATGTGCCGCTCCGATTGCGCAATGTCTTCACGTAGTCTATTTGGATCATGCTTAAGAAGGGACTTAACTCTGTCGTCAAGTAGGTTGATTTCACCCGTTATTGCTGACAGGCAGCCGAGAAGATGGTCAAGTGTCTGTCGGCTGACGGAACAAATAACAATCGGTACGAATCCGTCTTCTCCAATCTCTTCATATTGAATAGCGTTGGCCTCATTGAGTTCAAAGAGGTAGTCATTGATACGGTGATCCAGTTCCCATAGTTGGCTTGCAGTTGGTTGCTTAAGGTCGACATTTCGCTCGTCGTCTGCCAGTTTGAGCAAGGTGGCAAGAATCTTCGCTTTAAGACTTGGTTGCTCTGCGATTGGGCGGCTCACTGAATTCCTTCATTGGTGTGGATTAGCCTTTGCATATTCGGCGCTCGGTGATCTTGCCATGAGGTTCATCGCATGTCTTCCGCCTTGCTGCCCTCTGCTATGCGTACATGTGTGTATTCACCTTCCGCATCATTGATATCGCGGTCAGCCTCCCGAACGAGGACATGGCGGTGTCCAGCCCGCTGAACCGAACGATGTTCAGGCGCGAGGCAGGGCTATGAAAGTCTGTTTCCCAACTTGTTTATTCCACAGCTACCAGCGGCTGCTTCCGCTGCAAAGCGAACGCTCGCAACCTATATATCAACGTCAGCTTTGGAGCACCAATCTACCTCTGATCTGCACTCCCGGTCCTGCGGAAATAGCTCATCTCGATGATTGGGCTGGCACATCACGCCCATCACCGCATTGCCGATTGCTCGCGCAGCGCTTCGACAAGCTCAGCGTGAACGGACAGTGATTTCGCCTTGATCTCAATCGCCGTTCGTGGCGGAGGTCACACGCCCGCTGCAAGCAGCAAACATCCGCTGGCTATACTCCGCCCGTCACGTCAAAAACAGGCGTGATCGGGCTTGGACCTCCCGCTGAAATCACTTGCGACGCACGCCGCAGTCACTCTTGCAGTGCCTGTGGCTTTGTTCAAGTAACCAAAGCTCTTGGAGGCCATACATGGCTCACGTTCCCCCGTCCCCCGAACCCTTCGCCCCTCACAGCGCCGCATCGCTCGCGCTCCAGACCTGCGACGACATCGACAGCCTGCACGACGTGCGGCTCGCCTACGCGTGCATCGAGAAGCTCGTCGTTCCGACGCATGCGAGCGACGCGGAAGATGCCTCTCCCCTCCGCACCGAGTTGAGCGCCCTGATGCGGCTGGTGAACGAGGCGCTGCAGCGCCGCATCGAGACGGCCGATGCCACGATGCATGCGCTGCGCCTGGCAGTGAACAAGGCCGACGCGGCGCCGTGCTGAGGTCTTCGGTCGTCGGCGTTCGTCAGAAGGCGCTCTTGACGACGCCGCCATCGACGCGAAGGGCCGCACCCGTGGTCGCCGAGGCGAGCGGACTCGCCACGTAGGCCACGAGCGAGGCCACCTCCTGTGGCGTCGCGAAGCGCTTGATCAGCGAGGTCGGGCGCACGTGGTCGAAGAACTCCGCCTCGACCTGCTCGAAGCTCTTGTCGCTCGAGCGCGCCATGCCCTCCACGAAGTCGCCGACGCCGCGCGATTTCGTCGGGCCGGGGAGCACGCTGTTCACCGTGATGTTCGTGCCCGCGAGCGATTCCGCGAGCCCGCGCGACACGGCGAGCTGCGCGGTCTTGGTCATGCCGTAGTGAATCATCTCGGTGGGGATCTGCACCGCGCTTTCGCTCGAGATGAAGATGATCCGCCCCCAGTTCGTGCGCTTCATGTCCGGCAGCACCAGGCGTGCAAGGCGCACGCCGCTCAGGACGTTGACGTCGAAGAAGCGCTGCCAGTCTTCATCGGGAATGTCTTCGAAAGCCTTGGCCTCGAAGATGCCCAGGTTGTTCACCAGGATGCCGATGCCGGGGTGGCGGCGCACGGCTTCCTCGGCAGCATCGGCCCGGCTGAGGTCTCCGGCGTAGCCGAGAACGGTGCCGTTCGTTTCCGAGCGGATGCGCTCTGCCGCCTCGTCGACCGCCGCCTGCGACCTGCCGTTGACGATGACGCTCGCGCCCTCCTGGGCCAGCGTGCGCGCGATGGCATAGCCGATGCCTGCGGTGCTGCCGCTTACCAGCGCGAGCTTGCCGTTGAGTTGAAGGTCCATGTCGATGCTCCTTGGTCAGTTCGAGGTTTGTGTCCGTTGGCGGCATGCGGTGGGCACCCGCCGTTCGGCGACGGGGCCCATTTTTCGCTATGCCAGGAAGTTGATCAACGCCGGAATGACCTGCTCCGGCGCCTCTTCCATGAGCCAGTGCCCGGACCCCTTGACGATCACGCCCTGCACGTTGGTCGCCACCATCCTGCCCTGCTCGATCAAAAAGGTGCCGCCGGCCTTCTCGCCGGAGAGCACCAGCATGGGCATGGGCAGCGGCGTCTTGCCCAGTTCGGCGAACTCGGCCGCGTCCTGCTCGAAGGCCTTGAAGTATTCGAATCCGGCGCGCATGCCGCCGGGCTGCGCGTAGGCCTTGGCGTAGAACCGGCGATCGGCCTCGGGCACCGAGTGCTTGGGGTCGGCCGCAAAGTCGTTCCAGAAGTGCTCGAAGTAGATGCGCTCGCGCCCGCTCACGAGCGCCAGCGGCGTCTTGCCGTGGAAATGGAAGTGCCAGAGGTCGCGCAGGAGCCAGACGTTCTGCCATTGGCCGATGCCGGGCAGGAAGGCGTCCATGAGCACCACCTTGTCGGTCTCCGAAGGGAACTGGGCGGCATACGCGTAGGCCACCATCAGGCCGATGTCGTGGCCGACGATGCTCGCGCTGCGGATGCCGAGCGAGCGGACGAGCTCGTGGATGTCGACGGCCATGTTCTTCTTGCCGTAGCCCGTCTCGGGCTTGGACGAACTGCCGGCTCCCCGAAGGTCGGGCACGACCACGGTGTGCGTTTTCGCGAGCAGCGGCATCAGCGGGTTCCACATGTGCGCGGTCTCGGCGTAGCCGTGCAGCAGCACGACGGCCGGCCCGGTGCCGCCGATGCGGTAATGGATGCGGGTGCCGTTCACCTCTGCGGAGCCCGCGCGAAAGCCCGGCACCGCGTCGGCGGCAGGTGCGGCGTGCGCTGCGGAGCCCACCGTCAGGGTGGCGCCGAGCGCGACTGCGCCGGCAATCAGCGAGCGGCGGGTGGGTGCGGGGGTGAGAGTGGCATCGGTCATTTTCGAAGGTCCTTTCTGTTGGGGATGGCGTGAATTTATGATTCAGCTTCGCTTTCAGGAAGGGCGCAAAGATGGTTAAATCATTCAGCTTTACTGAATGATCAAAGACCGCCCCCATGGACCGATTGCGCGCGTACGAGGTCTTCGTCACCGTCGTGGCGAAGGGCAGTTTCACCAAGGCGGCGGACGCGCTGGACACCTCCCCGGCCAATGTGACGCGCTACGTCAACGAGCTGGAAGCGCACTTGCGCACGCGGCTGATCAACCGCACATCGCGCCGCCTGTCGCTCACCGAAGGCGGCGAAGCATTGTTCGAGCGGGCCACGTCGATCCTTGAAGAAGTGGCGGAGACCGAGGCGCTGGCCACCACCGCGTCGCTCCAGCCCCGTGGGCGCCTGCGCATCAACGCGCCGCTGAGTTTCGGCAGCCTCGTGCTGGCGCCCCTGTGGCCCAAGTTCATGGCGATGTACCCGGATGTGGAGCTCGACATCGCGCTCATCGACCGCGTGGTCGACATCGTCGAAGAGGGCTACGACCTGGCCATCCGCATCTCTCGCACCACGTCGGGCAACCACATCGCGCGCCGGCTGGGCGGCTCGCAGAACCTGGTCTGCGCTTCGCCCGCATACCTGGCGACCCATGGCATGCCCAAGGTCCCGGCGGACCTTTCGCGGCATGCGTGCCTGGGCTACACGTACGGTGCGACCTCCGACGAGTGGCAGTTCGCCGGCCCCGGCGGGACGCTGGCATCGGTGCGCGTGCGCTGGGCCCTGCGTGCCAACAATGGCGAGACCGCCCGCGCCGCGGCGCTCGCTGGTGCCGGCGTCATCTGGCAACCGAGCTTCGTGATCGGCGAGGATGTGCGGGCCGGTCGATTGGTCGAGGTCATGACCGGTTATCACATGCCGCCCGTCGACATCCTGGCGATCTACGCGAGCCGCCGCCATCTGAGCGCGAAGGTGCGGGTGATGGTCGACTTTCTGGTCCACGCGTTTCACGGCTCGCCGCTGGTGGTGAAATGAATCGACGCGGCGCCATGCCGAGGTCTTCGATCGCCGGCTTGGCGCCGCCGCGATCCGTGCACTGAACCCGGCAGCCTCACCGCCCCAGGATCAACACCCCGAGCAGCACCACCGACACGATCGCCAGCAGCGCGGTGGTGCCCTGCCAGAAGCGCACGGGGTGCCTTTCGATCAACGGCGGCAGGCGCGGGCGCAGAAACTCCTGGCCCGGCGCCCGCAGGTCGTGCGCGAGTTCGGACACGGCCTCCTGCCGCTTCAGCGGATTCGGATTCAGCGCCTTCTGCAGCACCGCATCGACCCACTCGGGCAGCTCGGGCCGCAGGTGGCGCGCCGGCACGTAGCGCAGCCGGTTCACATCGGCCGGCGACCGCACGCGCGACGCGTGCAGCCCGTAAGGCAGCTGGCCCGTGAGCATCTGGTAGACGATCACCGCCATCGAGAACAGGTCGGACCGCGCACTGCCGCCCTGCCCCGTGAAGTACTCGGGTGCCGTGTACTGCAGCGTGCCCGTGATCGCGAGCGGCCTGCCCTCGCCCGCACCGTCGGCGAGCCCCGCCACATGCGTCGTCGCGAGGTCGATGATCCGCACGGTGCCGGTGCGATCGATCATCACGTTCTCGGGGCGCACGTCCTGGTGCAGCATCTCCTTGCCGTGCAGCGCCTGCAGGCCGCTCGCGAGCTGCTCGGCGATGCGGCGCACGCTGTCGAGCGATGGCTTCGGGTGGTCGACCATCCATTGCGCGAGCGTCTGGCCATCGACGTATTCCATCGCGACGTACAGGTGCCCGCGCGCGCGATCGATTGCGCTGGCCTTCAGCACATGCACGTTGTCGATGCGCCGCGCCACCCATTCCTCGAGCACGAAGCGGTCGAGGTATTCCGGGTCGTCGCGCAGGTCGACCGACGGGAGCTTCAGCACCACCTGCTGCCCGCTCGCGTCGTCCACCGCCAGGTGCACATGGCTGCGCGAACTCACATGGAGTTCGCGCACGAGCGTGAAGCCTTCGAAGCGCGCGCGAGGCGCGAGCGGCGGCGCGATGGCGAGGCCCTCGCGCTGCAGGGGCAGCGGCGCGGCGTCGGCGGGCGGGAGTTCGTCGATGCGCACGAGCTGCACCGTGCAGTCGTCGTCGCTGCCACGATGTCGCGCGGTCTCGGTGAGAAGGCGCGCGGCTTCGTCGAAGTCGTCGCCGCACCGCGCGATCGCGTCGTGCACCGCGGCGGCATCGAGGTACGCATAGGCGCCATCCGTGGCCAGCAGATAGACCTCGCCCACCTCCGCCTCCCAGCAGCGGTAGTCGATCTCCACGTTCGGCCCCGCGCCCAGCGCGCGCCCGAGGTACGACTCCACCGACGACAGGTGCACGCGGTGGTCTTCGGTCAGTTGCTCCAGCCCGTTCGCATGCAGGCGATGGATGCGCGCATCGCCCACGTGCAGCATGTGCACGTCGCGGCCCTTGAAGATGAGCGCGCTGAAGGTGCAGACGTAGCCGCTGTCCTTGTCGAAGCGCGCGTCGCTGCGCATGGTCTGCGCGTGCAGCCACGAGTTGGTGGCACTCAGCACGCGCTGGGCCGCGCGGCGCACCGACCACGCATCGGAGGTCGCGTAGTAGTCGTCCAGAAAGCCCCGCACCGCCGCCGCGCTCGCCACCTGGCTCACGCGGCTGGAGCCGATGCCGTCGGCCAGCGCCACCGCGATGCCCTTGGACAGGCGCAGCGTGCCCTCGGGCAGCATCGCGCCGTGGAAATCCTGGTTGACCTGGTTGACCTGGTTCGCTGCATCGGGCTTGGCCAGCGAGTGCTGGCCGAGCGCAACGCGCAGCGCCTTGTGCGTGGGCATCAGCATCGAAGCGATGCGTGTGCGTCTGAGCGACCGGCGCTCAGCTGGCCTTGCGCTTGGGCGCCGTCTTGTAGTGCGTCGAGTACAGCGTCAGCCCCACGAAGGTGAGGCCGCCGACGAGGTTGCCGATGACGGTGGGAATCTCGTTCCAGATCAGGTAGTCCATCAATGTGAACTTGCCGCCCAGCAGCAAGCCGGTGGGGAACAGGAACATGTTGACGATCGAGTGTTCGAAGCCCATGTAGAAGAACACCATCACCGGCATCCACATGCCGATGGCCTTGCCCGACACGGTGGTGGACATCATGGCCGCGACCACGCCGGTGGAGACCATCCAGTTGCACATCACGCCGCGGATGAACAGCGTCAGCATGCCGGCCGCGCCGTGCGCCGCATAGCCCACGGTGCGGCCTTCGCCGATGTGGCCGAGCTTCTCACCGATGGCGTTGGGCGCCTCGCTGAAGCCGAAGGTGAAGATGATCGCCATGAAGACGGCCACCGTGAGCGCGCCCGCGAAGTTGCCCACGAACACCAGGCTCCAGTTGCGCATGACGCCGCCCCAGGTGGCGCCGGGGCGTTTGTCGAGCACCGCGAGCGGCGCGAGCGTGAACACGCCCGTCAGCAGGTCGAAGCCCAGCAGGTACAGCATGATGAAGCCGACCGGAAAGAGCATCGCGCCCACGAGCGCATTGCCGGTGTTCACGGTGATGGACACGGCGAAGGCCGCGGCGAGCGCGAGGATGGCACCGGCCATGTAGGAGCGGATGAGCGTGTCGCGGGTGGACATCAGCAGCTTGGATTCGCCGGCATCGACCATCTTGGTCACGAACTCGGCGGGGGCTAGGTAGGCCATCAGGGTTCCTTGAAGAAGCGGGGAAGAGAAAGAATCGAAAGAATCGAAAGTGCGCGGCTCAGCCGAGCGCGACCAGCACACGGCCTTCATGCACGCGCACCGCATGCGCGCGCACCGAGTACTCGGGCGCTTCGAGGCATTCGCCGCTGCGCAGGTCGAAGTGGTTCTTGTAGAGCGGCGAGGCGACGACGATGCGCTCGCCCAGGCTGCCCACGAGGCCGCGCGACAACACGCTGGCGTTGGCCTTCGGGTCCACGTTGTCGATGGCGTAGAAGGCCTGTTCCCGGCCCACGTTGAAGATCGCGACATGCACGCCCTCCACGAGCGCGCAGACGCCGGTGTCGGGGAGGATGTCGGTGGCCGCGCACACGGCGGTCCATTGGAGGGTGTCGGTGGTCATCGTGGAGATCCTCGGTTTTCGTCAGACGGTTTCGGCATCGGCTTCGGTGCTGCGCTCTTCGGCGCGGGCCGGGCGGATCTGGCCGCGCTCCTTCACGAACACGATGTGCTCGTCGGGCTTCTCGCTGTTGACGAAGGAGCGAAAGCGCTGGCGCACGGCGGGGTCGTTCACCGCGGTCTTCCATTCGCACTGGTAGGTGTCGACCACGTTCTGCATCTGCGCTTCGAGTTCGCCCGTGATGCCCAACGTGTCTTGCAGCAGCACACCCTTCAGGTAGTCGAGGCCGCCTTCGAGGTTCTCGCGCCAGGTGCTGGTGCGCTGCAGGCGGTCGGCCGTGCGCACGTAGAACATCAGGAAGCGGTCGATCAGCTGGATGAGCTGCGCCTTCGTGAGATCGGAGGCGAAGAGCTCCGCGTGGCGCGGCTTCATGCCGCCGTTGCCGCAGACGTAGAGGTTCCAGCCCTTCTCGGTGGCGATGATGCCCACGTCCTTGCCCTGCGCCTCGGCGCATTCGCGGGTGCAGCCCGAGACGCCGAACTTGATCTTGTGCGGCGCGCGCAGGCCCTTGTAGCGGTTCTCCAGTTCCACGGCCAGGCCCACGCTGTCGTCCACGCCGTAGCGGCACCAGGTGGAGCCCACGCAGCTCTTCACCGTGCGCAGCGACTTGCCATAAGCGTGGCCCGATTCGAACCCCGCGGCGATGAGCTCTTCCCAGATCGAGGGCAACTGCTCCACGCGCGCGCCGAACATGTCCACGCGCGCGCCGCCGGTCACCTTGGTGTAGAGGCCGTATTTCTTGGCGACCTGCCCCACGGCGATGAGGCCATCGGGCGTGACCTCGCCGCCGGGCATGCGCGGCACGACCGAGTAGGTGCCGTCCTTCTGGATGTTGCCGAGGAAGTAGTCGTTGCTGTCCTGCAGGCTCGCGAGGTTTTTCTTCAGCACGAACTCGTTCCAGCACGAGGCGAAGATGCTCGCCGCCGTGGGCTTGCAGATGTCGCAGCCCAGGCCCTTGCCGTGTTTGGCCAGCAGGTCGTCGAAGGTGCGGATCTCGCCCACGCGGATGAGGTGGTAGAGCTCCTGGCGCGAGTACGCGAAGTGCTCGCACAGGTGGTTGTTCACGGCCATGCCGCGCTTGGCCATCTCCACCTTCATCACCTGCCCCACCAGCGCCACGCAGCCGCCGCAGGTGGCGCCCGCCTTGGTGCAGGCCTTCATCTCGGCGACGG
The DNA here is from genome assembly GCF_979257995.1 of Variovorax sp. AC194. Classification (NCBI taxonomy): domain Bacteria; kingdom Pseudomonadati; phylum Pseudomonadota; class Betaproteobacteria; order Burkholderiales; family Comamonadaceae; genus Variovorax; species Variovorax sp. AC194. Next base: position 4,346,041 of record NZ_OZ409823.1, read on the forward strand.
TGCAGGCGCCCTCGCCCACGGCCGCGCAGATCTGGCCCTTGGTCACGTTGTTGCAGGAGCAGATCTGCGCCGTGTCGGGCAGTGCATCGACGCCGATGCCGGGCCTCGCCTTGCCATCGCTCGAGGGCAGGATCAAAAACTCCGGGTCCGCCGGCAGCGCGATGCCGTTGAGCGCCATCTGCAGCAGCGTGCCGTACTCGGCTGCATCGCCGACCAGCACCGCGCCCAGCAGTTGCTTGCCGTCTTCGCTCACCACGATCTTCTTGTAGATCTGCTTGTGCTCGTTGATGTACTGGTAGGCGCGCGAATGCGGTGTCTTGCCGTGCGCGTCGCCGATGCTCGCGACGTCCACGCCCATGAGCTTGAGCTTGGTGCTCATGTCCGCGCCGATGAAGGCGGCGTCCTGCTGGCCGGCGATGTGTTTCGCGGCAACGCGCGCCATGTCGTAGCCGGGTGCGACGAGGCCGAAGGTCTGCTCGTTCCACGAGGCGCATTCGCCGATGGCGTAGATGTCGTGATCGCTCGTGCGGCAGTGGCTGTCGATCGCCACGCCGCCGCGCGGGCCGATGGCCAGCACCGACTGGCGCGCCAGTTCGTCGCGCGGGCGGATGCCGGCGGAGAACACGATCATGTCGGTCTCCAGGTAGGTGCCGTCGGCGAACACCATGCGGTGCCGCGCGGCGGCGCCGTCGACGATCTCCACCGTGTTGCGGCCCGTGTGCACATGCAGGCCCAGCGCCTCGATGCTGCTGCGCAGCGCGCGGCCGCCGCCGTCGTCGACCTGCACGGCCATGAGGCGCGGCGCGAACTCGACCACGTGCGTCTCCAGGCCCATGTCGCGCAGCGCCTTGGCGCATTCCAGGCCCAGCAGGCCCCCGCCGACGACCACGCCACTCTTGGAGCGCGCGCCGCAGGCCTTCATCGCTTCGAGGTCTTCGATGGTGCGGTAGACGAAGCAGTTGGGCCGGTCGCGCCCGGGCACGGCGGGCACGAAGGGCGAGGAGCCCGTGGCCAGCACGAGTTTGTCGTAGGCCACCACTTCGCCTTCGGCGGTGGTGAGCGTGTTGTTGCGGCGCTCGATGGCCACGGCCTTGGCCGCGAGGCGCAGCGTGAAGCCGCTGCGCTCGAAGAAGCCTGGCTCCACCAGCGACAGATCTTCGGCGGTCTTGCCCGCGAAGAATTCGGAGAGATGCACCCGGTCGTAGGCCGCGCGGGGCTCTTCGCAGAACACCGTGACCTCCGCCTGCGCGACGCCGAGTTCGTGGAGCTGCTCTAGAAACTTGTGGCCCACCATGCCGTGGCCAATGACTGCGATTTTCATGTCGGATCCTGCGTTCGGTGCAGCCGGCCATGCGTCAGTCCGCCGAGGACCCCGTCGGGAAGACGGCAGTCAGGCGAGCCCCCGCAAGGGACGGATGCGAATCGGGTTGGAACGGACGCACTGCCGGCCTTGGTTGAACAAAGCTTGCAGTGCGCTCGGGTCCGCCGTCGTTAGCGGAGGCACTGTGAGTGCCGCGGCGGCGTTGCCGCGGAACAGTGCAAGACCCTGCGCAACATCCGTGCCAGGCGATTCAGCCGAGGGTCGGGTCCCCAGCCCTCAGGTCGCACAAAGATGGCGCCGCCGCGGGTCTGGCGCGCGGCGGCGTGCGCCGTTGTGGCGCATGCGTCGTCCCGTTTGGTGCAGGAAAGCGAAGGCGCTCAGCGCAGGTAGCGCCCGCCCGGCGCCACCATCACCAGCTCGACGAAGTGCGAGCCGTGGTGGTTCTCGGGGCTGTAGTCGACCGTGTAGCCGCCGATGTCGGCCATGCGCATGCCCTCCATCGCCGCGACGAGCTTCTGGGGCGTCACGCCCCTGCCGGCGCGCTTCAGGCCCTCCAGCAGCACGGTGATGTTGAGGTAGCCGAAGAAGTGGTCGTAGTCCACCGGCAGGTCCGCGGCCGCCATGGCCGCGTGGTAGTTGCGCGTGAGCGTGCTCGTGGCGCGAAAGGGGTACGGCACGATCTGCGCGACGGCCAGGCCCCGCGCCTCGTCGCCGAGCGCTTCGATCAGCGTGCGCGAGTTGGCGATGCTCACGCAGTAGATGGGCGCGGCGATCTTCTGCCGCGCCGCCTTGACGAACGGCACCATCGACGGCCCGAAGGACATGAAGATCAGCGCCCGCGGCTTGGCGGCCGCCAGCGTGGCGACGGCGGCCGCCGCATCGCTGCCGCTGACTTCGAGCGGCACCTTGGCCACGAGCGTCGCGCCCAGCTCCTTGCAGGTTTCCTCGACCACGGGCGCCATGAGCTGGCCGAAGGGGCTGTTCTGGTAGACGAGGCCGATCTCGGCCTGGTGCAGCGTGACGAGGTTGCGCACCATCTGCACCACCTCGTCGCGGTAGCTCGCCATGGTCGTGAAGAAGTACGGGTTGTGCTTGGCGCGCAGTGCGGGCGAGCCGCTGTACACGCCCACGAGCGGCACCTTTTTCTCCACGAGCAGCGGCAGCACCGCGCCCGCGCCGGCCGTGTTGGTGAGGCCGAAGAGCGCGACCACGTCGGGGCGCGCGAGCAGCTCCTTCGCGTTGGACACCGTCTTCTGCGCGTCGTAGGCGTCGTCCAGCGTGACGAGGCTCACGCGCCGGCCCTCGACGCCGCCCTTTTGGTTGAACGCCTCCAGCGCCATCTCCTGGCCGCGCAGCACGGCCCGCAGCGTGGGCGCGAGCGGGCCACTCAGATGGGCGCTCTGGCCGATGACGATGTCGCCGCCGGGCTTGGTTGCGGTGGAGGCCGTGGTGGCCGTGGTGGCTGCGGTCGTGGCAGCGGAGGCGGGCCGTGCCGCCATGCCGAGGGCCGCACAGGCCATCGAAATGGCCGCTCGCCGCCGGGTGATCGGACGCACCGGTTCCTGGGTCATGAATGTCTCCTCGTTCTTGTTGAAGGCGCCGGATGCTGCGGCCCTTGCGAGGTCTGACAATGTCCTTTGGGCGACAACGCGCCCGAAAAAGTCGGCTGGGTTGCCTACTTTTTCACTAACCCGCCCGCCCGAGTGCTACCAATAGTGAAAACAAAGGGTTGCACCTCTTGATGGGCCCGGCCGGCTTGTTTTATGGCGCCCCGGGCCTCATGCACGAACGCTTCGGCAAGCTCTCCAACGCCCTGCGGCCCGCAATTGCGCGCTGCTACATTGCTTGCCGTTCGCACATCACTTGGAAACGCAATGGCCAGCCCACGGGGAAGCATCGACAAGCAGCACTTGGAGGCACTGTCCGATTTCAGGTTCAGGCTGCGCAGCTTTCTGCGCTTCAGCGAAGACGCCGCGCGGGCCGAGGGCATCACGGTGCTGCAGTACCAGCTGATGCTTCACACGCAGGGTTTCGCGGGCCGCGAATGGGCCACGGTCAGCGAGATCGCAGAGCGATTGCAGGCGCAGCCGCACGGCGTTGTGGCGCTCGTGTCGCGCTGCGAGGAGGCGGGGCTGGTCAGGCGCAAGCCCAGCAGCATCGACCGGCGGCAGGTCGAGGTGCACCTCCTGGCCGCGGGGCGCAAGAAGCTGGAGCGGCTCGCGGTGCTGCACGAAGACCAGGTGGCGCAGCTGGCGCAAGTGGTCGCGCTCGCGCGCAGGGGCGGCGCGTAGCGGACCGGAACCCGCGGCCGGCCCGCCGCAGCGGGCGTCAGCGCCCTGCCGACACCTCGATCTCCACGCGCCGGTTCGGCGCCAGGCAATCGATCAGCGCCGCGCGGCTGGTTTGCGCGCACTGCACCTTCGGCTCCGATTCGCCCTTGCCCTGCACCTGCACGCGCTCGGCCGGCACGCCGGCCTGCACGAGGTAGCCGCGCACGGTCTCGGCGCGCGCGAGCGACAGCGCCTGGTTGTAGCTCGCGCTGCCGAGCCGGTCGGTGTGGCCGGTCACGCGCACCGCATCCACCGGTTGCGCGCTGGCCTTGATGTCGCTGGCCAGCGCATCGAGCTTGCGCCGGCCTTCGGGCAGCAGGTCGGCGAGCGAGCGGCCGTCGAAGCGAAAGAGCCCGTCGGCGCCGAGCGTCGTCGTCTTCGCGGGCGAGGACTGAATGACCGCGGCAGGCCTCGCGGCCACGGGCGCCGGCTTCAGCAAATCGGCGCAGCCCGGCCCCTTCCAGTACATGCCGTTGGTCAGCACGTCCGCGTTGTAGCGGACCATGTACTGGCAGGTGATGTACGCCGGCCCCGCGCCGGTGCGGAAGTGAAAGATGTAGTTCCACTCGCGCACGCCGCCCAGCCCTTCGCTGAAATGCGGATAGCCCAGCAGCCCGCGCACCTGGTCCTTGCCCATGCCGGTGTGCATGGCGCGCAGCGCCTCGATGCTGGGGAAGGCGCCCTGCTGCCACTTTGCGGAATCGAGCGCGGGAAAGTCCGCGTCCTTCGGCGGCGCCGGGTTCTCCGCGGCGGCGCGGGCCTGCATCTCGGGGGTGATGGTGTAGCTCGCGCAGCCGGCGGCCGCAAGCGCGGCGAGGCAGAGGGTGGCGCGGATCGCGCGGATCGCCAAAGAGGTCCTGGCTTGTGAATGCTTGTTCATGGTGAGTTCGTCCAGTTCTTCTCGATGGCGATCAGTTGAAGACCCATTCCGCGCCGACGGTCGCACCGACGCCCGCGCGGCTGGTGGCCACGCCGCCGGTGATGCTCCAGGCGTTGTTCTCGGCGGTGCGCCGGAAACTCACGCCCACCGCGCTCTCGCCCTTGAACGAACCCGCGCCGATGCGCATCACCGTCTTGCCGGGCACGTAGCTGCCGGGCATCTGCAGCGCCATGGCCGCGGCCACGCCGGCATAGGCGTTCTTCTCGACGCCGTCGATGCGGTCGTTCACCGCGTTGATGCGGTTGTTCAGGCCCCCGCCCAGCGCGTTCAGCTGGTTGACGTTGACCGCGTCGGTGCCCGCCACGCCCGGCGCCACGTTGTGCACGGTGACCGGGCCGGTGGCGTTGCTGCCGCCCATGCTCACGCTGTTGTAGTTGACCGAGCCATCGGCGTTGCTGTCGTACTTGACCGTGGACTGGTCGATGGCCGCGACCGTGCCCTGCACGCCGCGCAGTTGCGACACGTTGACCGCATCGCTGTCGGCCGTGCCCGCGGCCACGCCGGTGATCTGGCGGAACTGCCCGCTCGCCGCATTGCCCACCGAGACGGCCGCCAGCGTGCTGGTGGTCGCGCCGATGGCGATGCGTTGCGCGTCGGTGGCCGTGGGCGGCACGTAGCCCGCAACGCCCGCGGCCGTCGATGCCACCGCGCCCGCGCCGAGGGCCACGCCGCCGGCCTGCGTCACGCTGCTGCCCGCGCCGAGCGCCACGCCCTGCACGCCGGCCGCCGAGGCGCCCGTGCCCATCGCGATCGAATCGGCCAACTGCGACGTGGCGCCCTGCCCGATCGCGATGCCGCCCGGCGCGCTCTGCTGCACCACGGCGCCGTTGCCGATGCCCACGCCGTTGTTGCCGTTCACAACGGTCTGCGGCCCGACCGCCACCGACTCCGCGCCGACCGCGAGCGAATCGGCCGCGGCAGAGTTGGCGTGGAAGTACTTGATCGGCGTGACCGCGAAGGCCTGCAGCGCGCCGCTCAGCTGCCGCACCGTGACCGCGTCCTGCGCCTGCGTGCCGTCGGCCACATTGGTGATCTGGCGGTAGGTGGTGGCGCTGCCCACCGAGAGCGCGCCCAGCAGCGTGCGGTCGGTCGTGTTGAAGGGAATCAGCGCGCTGCCCGCGGGAATGTTGCCGGTGCTGCCCGCGATCGCGCGGTCGGAGACCGCGCCCGCGCCGATCGCCACGCCGCCATCGACGGTGGCGCTCGCGTCCTTGCCCGACGCGATGGCGTCCGCGCCGGTTGCGCCCAGGTTGTCTTCGTTGCCGCCGCCCTTGGAGTTGACGCTGTAGTAGCGGTTCTTGTTCGCCGTGACCGTGCTGCTCAGGTTCTCGATCGACTGGTTGGTGGCAAAGAGCTGCGAGCCATTGATGGCATCGGTCGAGGTGCCCGAGATGCGCCCGGCCGCCACGTTGGTGATCGTGCGTTCGTTGCCGGCCGTGCCGATGCTGAGCGTGCCCACCGGTGCGACGCCCTGGAAGTTGTAGACCTTGCCGTCGATCGTCGCGCTCGCCGTTCCCACGGCCGTGTCGGTGACCGAGCCCGCGCCCAGCGCCACGCTGTTGGCCGTGCCGGCCGTCGCGCCCAGGCCCATCGCCACGCTCGAGGTGCCCGCGGCCGTCGCGTTCTTGCCCGAGGCGATCGCATCGGTGCCCGTGGCGCCGTCGTTCAGTTCGTTGCCGCCGCCCACCGAGTTGACCTGGTAGTACTTGGTCTTGCTGCCGGCCACCGTGGTGTTCAGCTGGTTGATGTTCACTGCATCGGTGCCTGCGACGCCGGGCGCCACATTGGTGATCTGCGTGCCGCCGGCATTGATGCCGGTGTTGGTCACGCTCGGGCCGCCGACGATCGTGAGGCCGTTGTTGTCGATCTTCGTGTTGCCCGTGGTCACCGAGTTGAAGACCGGGTCCGCCGACACGTCCACGCGGATCTGGTTGCCCGTGCGCGTGACCGTGGTGTTGCTGCCGTTGGCGAAGTCCGCCGTGCCGCCCGGCGCGATGTTCTGCGGCGCGCCGCCGTTGGCGCTCAGGTTCCAGCCCTTGGCGACCGTGCCCGCCACATCGGTGATCGCCGAGTTGGTGGCGAACAGTTGCGAGCCGTTGATGGCATCGGTCGAGGTGCCCGAGATGCGGCCGGCCGCCACGTTGGTGATCGTGCGCTCGTTGCCGGCCGAGCCGACGCTGACCGTGCCCACCGGCACCGCGCCCTGGAAGTTGTGGACCGTGCCGTTGATCGTCGTGCTCGCCGTTCCCACTGCGGTATCGGTCACCGAGCCCGCGCCCAGCGCCACGCTGTTGGCCGTGCCGGCCGTGGCGCCCAGGCCCATCGCCACGCTCGAGGTGCCCGCGGCCGTCGCGTCCTTGCCCGAGGCGATGGCGTCGGTGCCGGTCGCGCCGTCGTTCAGTTCGTTGCCCCCGCCCTTGGAATTGACCTGGTAGTACTTGGTCTTGCTGCCGGCCACCGTGGTGGTCAGCTGGTCGATGTTCACGGCGTCGGTGCCGGCCACGCCGGGCGCCACATTGGTGATCTTCGTGCCGCCGGCATTGATGCCGGTGTTGGTCACGCTCGGGCCGCCGACGATCGTCAAGCCGTTGTTGTCGATCTTCGTGTTGCCCGTGGTCACGGAGGTGAAGACCGGATTGGCGGACACGTCGACCCGGATCTGGTTGCCGGTGCGCGTGACCGTGGTGTTGCTGCCGTCGGCAAAGTCTGCCGTGCCGCCCGGCGCGATGTTCTGCGGTGCGCCGCCGTTGGCGCTCAGGTTCCAGCCCTTGTTCGCGGTCGCGGCCACGTCGTCGATGGCCGAGTTGGTGGCGGCGAGCTGCGAGCCGTTGATGGCATCGGTCGAGGTGCCCGAGATGCGGCCGGCCGCCACGTTGGTGACGGTGCGCTCGCCACCGCCCGCGCCCACGCTCACAGTGCTCGTCGGCGCGATGCCCTGGAAGTTGTAGAGCTTGCCGTTGATCGTCGCGCTCGGCGTGCCGACCGCCGTGGCCGTGACCGAGCCCGAGCCCAGCGCCACGTCGTTCTTGTTGGTGGCCACCGCCGTGTCGCCGAACGCGACCGCGCCCGCGGCCAGCGCCTTGCTGGTGCTGCCGATCGCAACGCTGCCCTGGCCGACCACGGTGTTCTGGTAGCCGATGCCCACCGCGCCCTGCGCCGGCGTGCCGGGCACGCTCACGTCCTGCCCGCCGCCGCCCACCTTGTTGGTGTTGCCCATGGCCACCGAGCCGTCGCCGGTGGCGGTGTTGTCCAGGCCGTTGGCGATGGCGCCGTTGCCGGTGGCGGTGTTCGGATCGCCGATGGCCACCGCGCCGTTGCCGTTCGCGACGTTGCCCGAACCGATGGCCACCGCCTTGCCGCCGGTGGCCGTGGAGCCGTTGCCGATGGCGACGGCATCGGCGGAATCGGCGATGGTGTTATTGCCCATCGCGATCGCATTGAGCGCCGAGGCCTTGGCGCTCGCGCCGATGGCCACGGCCTGGTCGGCGGAGGCGCTCGCGAGCGCGCCGACGGCGGTGGCGTTCTGGCCGGCCGCGGCGGTGCCGAACCCGAGCGCGGTGGCACGGGTGAGCGTTGCCGCGGCGTTGTTGCCGACCGCGACGGCGCCGTCTGTCGCGGCATTGGCGCCCGAGCCCGCCGCCACGGCGCCGACGCCGGACGACAGGGCCTGGTTGCCCAGGGCCAGCGCGAAATCCGCCGACGCGTTGGCCAGGTTGCCGAACGCGGCCGAGCTGATGCCCAAGGCATTGGACCGCGTACCGACGGCCACCGCATCGGCATTGCCGGCGTTGGAGCCCCAGCCGCCGGCGAAGGCGCGCGCGGCGCTGGCCGTCGAGCTCACGCCGACCGCGGTGGAGTTGCCTCCGGTGGCCTTGGACAAGGTGCCCAGCGCACTGGCGCCGGCCGAGGTCGCCGTGGCGGTTGCGCCGAGCGCGACCGCGTTGGTGCTGCTTGCCACCGTGCCGGTCCCCAGGGCCATCGCAGAGGTGTCCGAGGCCGCCGAATTCGGGCCGATGGCCACCGATGTGGCGCCGGTCGCCTTGCTCTGGAAGCCCACGGCGGTCGCGTTGTTCTCGGACGCCGTCACGTCCGTGCCGATGGCAATGGCGCCTACACCCGTGGCACCGGTTCCCGCGGCGGTGCGCGAGCCGATGTAGATGGCGTTCAGCTGGCTGGCGATCGACTGGAAGCCGACGGCGATGGCATTCTGGTCGCCCGCGGCCGCGGAATTGCCCTGCGCCACCGAATCCACCCCGTCCGCGGTGGCCCGGTACCCCAGCGCGAGGCTGCGCAGCCCGTTCGCCTTCGCGGCGTAGCCGACGGAAGCCGCGTACTTGGTGGTCGAGGCCGCCAGCGAGCCCACTGCAATGGTGTCCCCGGCGCTCGCGGTGACGTCCGTGCCGATTCCGATGGCTCCGTCAGCCAAAGCACCGGTGCCGACGACGGTGCGGGCACCCAGATAGATGGAGTTGACGCCGGCGGCGTAGGCCTGGTAGCCCAGCGAGACGGAATTCACCTGGGCGCTATGGGCTTTGAAGCCGACGGAAAGCGCCCCATTGGTATCACTGGCGGCGCCGGAGCCCAGCGCGGTGGCGCCGACACCGTTCGCGGTGGCGTTGAGCCCCATGCACGAGACGGAGCCGCTGTACAGGTTGAAGGGTGATGCGGTGCAGTTGACCGCCTGCGCCTGCGCGAGCGAAGACCACCCCAGGCCGCTCATCGCCACCAGCGCCGCCGCAATGCCCGCCAGCAGCCCGCCCGCCGGTCGCGGACGCGCCGCGCGCATGCCCGCGGCCGCGGAAAGCGCCACGCGGCTGCCGCCGGGTTTTCCGCGAGCGCGGGAAACCTCCGAGGCCGCCACCCAGGCACCGAGGGATTCATTCCAGAGAGAGCGATAAGTTCGATTCATGACCTGTCCATCCGTTTTGAAGAATCGTTGAATGGCGCAATGCCATTTCGCTCCCTGTGCAATTTATTTGAATTGTTTTATCAATTGATCTTAGGAAATGGATGGAATGTTGCAACTGGCAACGTTGCATTTTGGAGTCATTGAGAGGAATTGATTTATATTTTTTATCGATCTATGATTATGAATAGTAATATAAAGTTACTAATGAATAGAGCGCTTACCACGTCTTTTTTCGAGGATCAATGTAGTTATATTTATTAATCATCATTCGGGTAGTGAAGGATGCTAAAACGGGTATGCCTCATTGGCGGCAACCGCTCGTCGCCCGCTTGACGAAAACTTGTCAATCGTCCAAATCAATTCAATAGATATTTGAAATCGGCCGACATGCGCGCAATTCGACGTGGCCGATGAAGCTAATTCTTATTTGGCCGAAAAATCAACGCGCCAGGAATGCCAGCGCCCTGGGCACGAAATCGTCGTGGAATTGAAATACCGCGCCGTGCCCCGAGTCCGGGTAAATGACCAAGCTCGCTGTTCGGCAGGCGCCGGGCCAATTCGCGTGTATTGCTGCTGGGCACCATGCGGTCGCTGTTCCCCATTGGCCACCAGCACCGATCCCGCCCATCGAGAAGCCGAAGAGATCGACCGGCGGGCCCGCGTTCCGCGCCCCGAGTTCGCGTCAGACGAGCCGCACGCCGCCCGCGGTGACCGTGCGCGTCGGAGCGCTCTTCCAGGTCGCGGGCGGCTCGCGCTTCATGACGCGAGGCTCCGTTTGATTTGCTGGGTGATCTCGTCGGCCAGCACTTCGCTCAGGCCCGCTTCAAGCCCGTCGAGCGCGCGGCCGACGATGTCTTCAGCGCTGGACTTGGGCACCTCGAAACCGCGCGTGAGGTCGGTATCGACGTAGCCCATGTGCAGCCCGAGCACCTGCGTCTTCTGCGGCGCGAGTTCGCTGCGCAGCGCGTTGGTGAGCGACCAGGCTGCGGACTTGCTCGCCGAGTACGCGGCCAGATCGCCGCCGTTCATCCACGAGGCGACCGACAGCACATTGAGCAACGCGCCGCCGCCGTTGGCCGCGAGCACCGGCGCGAAGGCCTTGCTCACGCGAAGCACGCCGAAGAAGTTGGTCTCGAAGATGCGCCGCGCAACCTCTTCGCTGTCCGGCGCCAGGAAGCCGCCGGCTTGCGCGATGCCCGCGTTGTTGATCACGAGCGTCACGTCCGAGGCCAGCGCCGCCGCGGCGGCCACCTCCTCGGGCTTGGTGACGTCCAGCCGCAGCGGTTGAACACCGGCTTGCGTGATGGTGGCCGGGTCGCGCGCGGCCGCGTAGACCTTGCGGGCACCGCGTGCGAGCAGTTCGCGCGTGAATACCAGGCCGATGCCGCGATTGGCGCCCGTGACGAGGACGACGGCGTTTTCGATGTTCATGGGAATGCTCCAGGTTTGCAGGATTGTGGGTTGAAAAAAACAGCTTCACTTGACCTTGACGACGACCTTGCCCTTGGCACGGCCGCCTTCGACATAGGCCAGCGCCTCGTTGGTCGAATCGAATGGAAAGACGCGATCGATCACGGGGCGGATGGCGCCGGACTCGATGAGCCGGGTGATCTCGCGCAGTTGGTCGCCGCTCGCCCTCATGAAGAGAAACGAATAGCCGATGCCGCGTGCGCGCGCCCTTCGCCGGATGCCCGCGCTCAGCAACCGCATGACCAGCCCGACGAACGCGGGCGCCGCGATGCGCTTGGCGAATTCGGGGTCGGGCGGGCCGGAGATGGAGATGAGTTTTCCGCCGCGCTTGAGCACGCGCAGGGACTTCGCGAGCGTCTTGCCGTCCTGGCTGTTCAGCACCACGTCGCAGTCGCTCAGCAGGTCTTCGAAGTCCTGCGTGCGGTAGTCCACGACCACGTCCGCGCCCAGGCTCTTGGCGAACGCGACGTTGCCGGTGCCGGTGGTCGTGGCGACGGTGGCGCCCAGATGCCGCGCCAGCTGGATGCCAAAGCTGCCCACGCCGCCGGAGCCGGCCTGGATGAAGACCTGCTGCCCCTTCTTCAGCCCGGCCTTCTCGACCAGCGCCTGCCACGCGGTCAGGCCGACCAGGGGGATGGAGGCGGCCTCCTCCATCGTGAGGTTCCTGGGCTTGAGCGCGAGCGAGGCTTCCTTCACGGGCACGAACTGCGCGAAGGTGCCGATGCGGAAATCGTCGACCCGCGCATAGACCTCGTCGCCCGGCTTGAACTGCTGCACCTGAGGGCCCGTCTTGACGACGACGCCCGCGACGTCGTGCCCCAGCACGAGCGGCAGGCGGTACGGCAGGATGAGCTTGAACTCGCCGTCGCGGATCTTGGCGTCCAGCAGGTTCACGCCCGCGGCGTGGACCTCGACCAGCACCTCGTCGTCGCGCAGGGTGGGCACCGGCACGTCGGCCGACCGCAGCGCGCCCTGCTTGCCGTATCGATCGAGAACGAATGCCTTCATGGTATTTCCTTGTTGCGAAGCGGTTCAAAAAACTCAAAAATCCGAATTGGCATGATGACCGTCATATTCAGAGGCAAACGAAAAGCCGACGTCCTTCCGATGGAATCAGGCGTCGGCGGGGAGCAGTTGATTCAGCGCGGTTTCCCGCAGGCGGTCCGCAAGGCCGGGCTCGTCGACCGCGCGCGCCAGCATCAAGGCGCCGACCATGGTGGAGATGGCCACGAGCGCCTGTTCGTGCGCGCCGGGCTGGCCCCAGTCGGGCGACTGGCGGGCGACAAGATCCACCATCGCCTTGACGTGCCGCGTGGTCGTGCGGCGCACTTCGGGCGTCTGGCGCGGCGTTTCCGAGCCCAGCGCGGCCAATGGGCAGCCGATGTCCGCATGCGCCTGGTGCTCCTTCGAGAGATAGGCGCGCAGCATGCGCTCCAGGGCCTTGCCGTCGGGTGCGCTGGCCACGGCATCGGCCGCGGCGGCTGCGGACTCCGCGCAAGCGCGGCCGGCGGCTTCGGCCAGCATGGCTTCGCGCGAGGGAAAGTGCGCATAGAAGGCGCCGTGCGTGAGGCCCGCCTCTTTCATGATGTCGGCCACGCCGGTGCCGTCGTAGCCGCTGCGGCGGATGGCGCGCGCGGCCACCGCCACGATGCGTTCGTGCGACGCCTCCTTGGCGGCGGTCCTGGCATTGATTTTTGCGTTTGGCATGACACGCATCATATTAGATTTGCGTGAGATGCGCAACCCCCGCCGGCGCCCCTGCCCCGTCAACCCAGGGCGTCGTTCACCTGCTCGTTGAATTCCGTCTGGTTGAGCGCCGCGCCGACTTCGCGCGGCAGCGCATCGCGCACCGAGAACACGCCCAGGATCTTCGCGCCCGACACCAGCGGCAAATGGCGAAAGCCGCGCTCCAGCATCAGCACCACGGCGTCGGACACCAATGTCTCCGGCGGCACGCAGATCGGGTTGGGCGTCATCACCTCGCGCACCGGCGTACGGTCGGGGTCCAGGCCCTTGGCGAGCACGCGGGTCATGAGGTCGCGCTCGGTGAGGATGCCCAGCAGCGTGTCGGGCAACTCCATCACGAGCACGCTGCCGCAGTTGGCGCGCGTCATCACGCAGGCGGCATCGCGCACGCTCGCCTGCGGGCCCAGGCTGATGACGTGCTTGCGCGTGACGGATTGGAAAACAGTGCGCTCGGCCATGGTGCACCCTCCAGAAAGTCAGGTCGATCGGGCCGCCCGCGCGGTGTCAGCGCAAGGAGGCGTTGAGCTTTTCGAGGGCGCCCGCGCCGGGGCACAGCGCCTCGGCCTCCAGCGTGTTGAGCGGGCGGTCGCAGGTGTTGAGCGCCGTGTGCAGGTCGGTGGCGAGCGGGTCGACGTACAGCAGCCCCGTCACCACCTCGCCCATTTCGTGGTGGCGCTGCATGTAGGCCATCGCGGCGTAGCGGTCGCCGGGGTTGTAGTCGGGGTGGAGGCTCCGCAGCCGCAGCAGCGTGCCGTCGTGCTGGCGCACGTCCATCACCTCGCCTGGGCCGATGTCGGCGGTGATTTCTTCCCGCCCGCTGATGAAGTCGATGCGGCTCACCGCCTCGTTGTGCTCGCGCACATAGTCGTAGCTCTTGGTGCTGCCCGGGTGGTTGTTGAAGGCGACGCAGGGGCTGATGACGTCGATGAAGGCCGAGCCGCCGTGGCTGATCGCGCCCTTGATGAGCGGCACCAGCTGCGCCTTGTTGCCCGAGAAGCCGCGCCCCACGTAGCTCGCGCCCAGCTGCAGCGCGAGCGCCACCAAGTCCACCGGGCTGTCGGTGTTGACCACGCCCTTCTTGCTCTTGGAGCCCTGGTCGGCCGTGGCCGAGAACTGGCCCTTGGTGAGGCCGTAGACACCGTTGTTCTCCACGATGTAGGCCATGCGCACGCCGCGCCGCATCGCATGCGCGAATTGGCCGAGGCCGATGGAGGCCGAATCGCCGTCGCCCGAGACGCCCAGGTACAGCAGGTCGCGGTTGGCCAGATTGGCGCCGGTCAGCACGCTGGGCATGCGGCCGTGCACGGTGTTGAATCCGTGCGAGGCGCCGAGGAAATAGTCCGGCGTCTTGGAGCTGCAGCCGATGCCCGAGAGCTTGGCCACGCGGTGCGGCTCGATGTCCAGCTCCCAGCAGGCCTCGATGATGGCGGCGGAAATCGAGTCGTGGCCGCAGCCCGCGCAGAGCGTTGAGATCTTGCCCTCGTAGTCGCGCCGCTTGTAGCCGACCTTGTTGGTGGCGAGCGTGGGGTGGTGCAGCCGGGGCTTGGCCAGATAGGTCATGCGGACTCCTTCGGGGTGGCTACAAGCGCCGCCGTCTTTCGCACATGCGCGGCGATCGCCTGGCCGATGAAGCGCGCCGTGATCGGCGTGCCGTCGAAGTGCAGCACGCGCACAAGCCGCGCCGGATCGAACTCCAGCTCGTTCACGAGCAGGCTGCGCATCTGCGCATCGCGGTTCTGCTCGACCACGAACACCTGCCGGTGGTCGGCGAGGAACTGCGCGACGCTCTCCGGAAACGGAAACGCGCGCAGCCGCATCGCATCGAGGTGGATGCCCTCTTCTTCCAGCGCGTCGAGCGCCTCGTGCATCGAGGGACTGGTCGAGCCGAAATAGATCACGCCCAAATCGGTCTTCTCAGCCGCGGGCCGCAGCACCGGCTGGGGCACCATCGTGGCCGCGGTCGCGAACTTCTTGAGCAACCGCTCGACGTTGTAGATGTAGTCCGGCCCGCGCTCCGAATACCGCGCATAGGCATCGCGCGTGGTGCCGCGCGTGAAGTAGCTGCCCTTGCTCGGGTGCGTGCCCGGCAGCGTGCGCCAGGGAATGCCGTCGCCGTCCACGTCCTTGTAGCGGCCGAAGTCGCGGCCCGCCTCGAGCTCCTCGGCGGTCATGACCTTGCCGCGGTCGTAGGCCTTGGCGTCGTCCCACGCGAAAGGCTCGCACAGGCGCTGGTTCATTCCGATGTCCAGGTCGGTCATGAGGAACACCGGCGTCTGCAGGCGATCGGCCAGGTCGAGCGCCGCGGCTGCGTGCTCGAAGCACTCGTGCGGGTCCTCGGGGAACAGCAGCACGTGCTTGGTGTCGCCGTGCGAGGCGTAGGCGCACGAGAGGATGTCGGCCTGCTGCGTGCGCGTGGGCATGCCCGTCGAGGGTCCGCCGCGCTGCACGTTGATGAGCGTGACCGGAATCTCCGCGAAATACGCCAGGCCGATGAACTCGGTCATGAGCGAGATGCCCGGCCCCGAGGTCGGCGTGAAGGCGCGCGCGCCGTTCCATCCGGCGCCCACCACCATGCCGATGGAGGCGAGTTCGTCCTCGGCCTGCACGATGGCGAAGCGGTGCTGGCCGGTGGCCGGGTCCACGCGGAACTTGGTGCAGTACTTCTGGAACGCCTCGGCCACCGATGACGAAGGCGTGATCGGATACCAGGCCGCGACCGTCGCGCCGCCGTACACGCAGCCCAGGGCCGCGGCGCTGTTGCCGTCCACGAAGATGCGGTGGCCCACGCGGTCCGCGCGCCGCACCTTGATGCCCAGCGGTTCGCGCAGGTTCTCGCGCGCGAAATCGCAACCCAGGTGCAGCGCCTGCACGTTGGAGGCCAGCAGCTTTTCCTTGCCCTTGTACTGCTCGCCGAAGAGTTTTTCGACCACCTCGGGCTCGATGCCCAGGAGGATGGCCAGCGCGCCCACGTAGACGATGTTCTTGAAGAGCTGCCGCTGGCGTGGGTCTTGATAGACCGCGTTGCAGATCTCGGTGAGCGGCATGCCGATCACGCGGATGTCGGTGCGGAACTTCGAGGGCGGCAGCGGCCGCGTGCTGTCGTAGAAGAGGTAGCCGCCGGGTTCCAGTTCGGCCAGGTCGGCGTCCCAGGTCTGCGGGTTCATCGCCACCATCATGTCGGTGCCGCCGCGCCGCCCGAGGTGGCCCGCCTCGGTCACGCGCACCTCGTACCAGGTCGGCAGGCCCTGGATGTTGCTCGGGAAGATGTTGCGCGGGCTCACCGGCACGCCCATGCGCAGGATCGCCTTGGCGAAGAGTTCGTTGGCCGAGGCCGAGCCCGAGCCGTTGACATTCGCGAACTTGATGACGAAGTCGTTGATGCCTTCGATCTGCGGGATGACACTCGCCGCGCTCGCCGAGGAAGCCTTCGCGCCTTCGGGCGGTCGCACGGCGCTCATGCCGCCACCTCCTGCCCTTGCCCCGCTGGCGTCATCTTCAGCAGGAACTTCTGCATATCCCACGCCCCCGTCGGGCAGCGCTCGGCGCACAGGCCGCAGTGCAGGCAGACGTCTTCGTCCTTGACCATCACGCGGCCCGTCTTGAGGCCGCCGGACACATACAGGTCTTGCGCGAGGTTCAGCGCCGGCGCCTTCAGGCGGGTGCGCAGCTCGGCCTCCTCGCCGTTGGCTGTGAAGCTGATGCAGTCCATGGGGCAGATGTCCACGCAGGCGTCGCACTCGATGCAGGCCGGTTCGGTGAAGACGGTCTGCACATCGCAGTTCAGGCACCGCTCGGCCTCCTTGAAGGCGGTGGCGGCGTCGAAGCCCAGCTCCACCTCCACGCGGATGCTCGCGAGCGCCGTCTCGGCCTGCGCCCACGGCACCTTGTAGCGCAGGTCGTTGGAGGTGTCGTTGTCGTAGCTCCACTCGTGGATGCCCATCTTCTGCGAGACCAGGTTGGTCATCGGCGCGGGGCGCACGTACACGGGCTCCGCGCGCAGCAGCTTGTCGATCGACACAGCCGCCTCGTGGCCGTGCGCCACGGCCGTGATGATGTTCTTGGGGCCGAAGGCCGCATCGCCGCCGAAGAACACGTTGGGCACCGTCGACTGGAAGGTGTTCTTGTCGAGCGTCGGCAGGCCCCACTTGTCGAAGGCGATGCCGCTGTCGCGCTCGATCCACGGGAAGGCGTTTTCCTGCCCCACCGCGACCAGCACCTCGTCGCATTCGAAGAATGCATCGGGCTCGCCGGTGGGCACCAGCGTGCGGTGGCCCTTGTCGTCGTACTCGGCGCGGACCACCTCGAAGCTCATGCCCTTCAGGTGCCCCTGGTCGTGCACGAAGGCCTTGGGCACATGGAAGTTGATGATCGGAATGCCCTCGTGCTGCGCGTCTTCCTTCTCCCAGGGCGAGGCCTTCATCTCGTCGAAGCCGCTGCGCACGATGACCTTCACGTCGGTGCCGCCCAGGCGCCGCGCCGAGCGGCAGCAGTCCATCGCGGTGTTGCCGCCGCCCAGCACGATCACGCGCCGGCCGATGCTGCTCACATGGCCGAAGGACACGGAGTTGAGCCAGTCGATGCCGATGTGGATGCTGGCCGCCGCTTCTTTCCGGCCCGGCACGTCGAGGTCGCGCCCGCGCGGTGCGCCGCAGCCGATGAAGATCGCATCCCACTCTTGCGCGATCAGCGCCTTCATCGAATCGATGCGCTCGCCGCCGCGGAATTCGACGCCCAGGTCCAGCACGTAGCCGGTCTCCTCGTCGATCACCGATTCAGGCAGCCGGAAGCGCGGGATCTGCGTGCGGATGAAGCCGCCGGCCTTGGCCTCGGCATCGAACACCGTCACCTCGTAGCCCAGCGGCGCGAGGTCGCGCGCCACGGTCAGCGAGGCCGGCCCCGCGCCCACGCAGGCCACGCGCTTGCCGTTCTTCGCGGCGCTCTTGGGCATGCGCGCGCGCACGTCCTCCTTCATGTCGGCGGCCACGCGCTTCAAGCGGCAGATGGCCACCGGCTCGGGCATCTTCGCGTTGCTTTCTTCCACGCGCCCGCGCCGGCAGGCCGGCTCGCAGGGCCGGTCGCAGGTGCGCCCCAGGATGCCCGGGAAGACGTTGGAGGCCCAGTTGATCATGTACGCGTCGCCGTAGCGGCGCTGCGCGATCATGCGGATGTACTCGGGGACGGGCGTGTGCGCCGGACAGGCGTACTGGCAATCGACGACCTTGTGGAAATAGGCCGGGTTGGCAATGTCGGTTCGCTGCAATGCGTGTCTCCTGACAGTCGCCCTGGCCCCGAAGGGGCCGTCATGTGGGTTTGGCGCAGTATGCGCCGCACTGGCGGCTGCACCACCTTGGTGAAATCCCGCAGCCAGCGCGCCCCGGCAGGAACCGTCAGGCCGGTTTTGCGCCCCGGGATGAATGCTTTTTCGCGCCCGCCCGCGCAAAGACCGACGGTGCCGCCAGCAGGAACCCGCGCACCCGGTCGGCCAGCACCGCGTCCAGGTCCGTGGGCATCGGCTGCCCGTAGATCCAGCGTCGCAGGCCGATGTAGAAGATGCCGCCGTGCATGCCCCACATCAGCTCGAGCTCGCGCTCGGTGGGCTTGTCGCGGTTGGAGATGCCCAGCTCGTGGCGCACCTCGCGCCAGATGTGCGGAAAGAGCCGCTCCTTGAGCAGCTGCATGTACTGGTCGGGCACGTAGCCGTCCGAGAGGCCCGAGAACACCAGGATGCGCACCCACTCCTTGGTGAGGATGGCCCGCGCGTAGTCGATGTAGAAGCGCACGAGCCGGTCTTCCAGCGGCTGCGAGCGGTCTTCGATCCACGCCTCCCATTCGTTGCGCCAGCGGCCGAGGTAGACCTCCTCGTACACCCGCTCGATGAGCGCGCGCTTGTTCGGAAAGTAGTGATAGAGCAAAGGGTGCGTGATGCCGATCTGCTGGGCGAGCTCGCGCGTCTGGCCATCCAGGCCGCGCTCGGAGAAGAACGCGATCGCGCCATCGAGGATCTGCCGCTCCCTGTTCTCGGTCGACAGCCGCTGGCGCAGCGGCTTGGCGGCCACCGCGATCTTCGTGTCCCCGGCTCTCTTGCGACGGCCCCCGGCCGTGCGCGGGCCGGTGTCGTCTTCTGGTGGCAGTTCTTTCATGGATGCCTTGTTGGTTTGAGCAGTCGCTAATTTACCTCATGGTAAGTACCGATGATCTTATTGACCAAACGTTAAACACTAGCGCCAACAAAGACGGAGACACGGATGGAACTGCAAGGCGAACAGTGGGTGCAGGCTTCTCGCGAAGCGGTCTGGCGCGCGCTCAACGACCCGCTCGTGCTCGCCAAGTGCGTTCCCGGGTGCGAGGAAATGCGCCGCGTGAGCGAGACCGAAATCGAGGCGCGCCTGCTCGCCAAGATCGGCCCGGTGCGCGCGCACTTCAGCGGCCGCATCCAGATGCACGACGTGGTGGCGCCCGAGCGCTGCCGCATCGCCTTCGAGGGCAGCGGCGGCGCGGCGGGCATGGCCAAGGGCGAATCGAAGGTCACGCTCGCCGAAGACAACGGCGGCACGCGCCTGTCGTACACGGCCGAAGCGGCGGTCGGCGGCAAGCTCGGGCAGATCGGCGGGCGCCTCATCAATGCATCGGCGCGGAAGATGGCCGACGAGTTTTTCCAGGCGCTCAACGCGCAGTTGGCGCCGAGCGCACCGCCCGCCCCTGTCGGTCCAGCGAGCGATACGGTCACGACTACCGCCCCCGCACCCGCACGCGCGGCATCGCCCGCCGTCGCGCCCTCTCCCGCCGGCGGCCCCGTCTGGGCCAACGAGTTCCAGCGCATCCTCTGGCTCGCGATCGGCATCGGCGTCGGCTGGCTCGCCTGCCGCGCCTTCTCCTTCTGAGCGAAGGACCGGCACGATGAAGGCCCCCGCTTTTTCCTACCTGCGCGCAGAAAGCCTCGCGCACACCTCGGCGCTGCTGCGCGAGCACGGCGACGCGGCGCGCCTCCTGGCCGGCGGCCAGACGCTGCTCGCGACGCTGAACATGCGGCTGTCCAAGCCGCAGCTGCTGATCGACATCAGTTCATTGGTCGAGCTGCGCGGCATCGGCCTGCGCGGCGAGTACCTGCGCATCGGCGCGCTCGCTCGGCACGTCGACATCGAATGCTCCGACGTGGTGGCGCGGCACCTGCCGCTGCTCACGCAGGCCGCGCCGCACGTGGCGCACGCGGCCATCCGCAACCGCGGCACGATCGGCGGCTCGATCGCCTTCGCCGACCCCGCGGCCGAGTGGCCCGCGTGCGCGCTCGCGGCCGATGCGGAGCTCGTCCTCAGCGACGGCCAGCGCGAGCGCCGCGTGATGGCGGGCGACTTCTTCATCGACCTCTACGAGACCGACCTGCGTCCGCACGAGGTGCTGGTCGCGCTCGAATTCCCGCTGCCCGGCCCGGCGCGCCGCTTCGCGTTTTCCGAACTCGCGCGGCGCCACGGCGACTACGCGATCGTCGGCATCGCCATGGCCGCCGACGTGACGGCCGGCGTGCTGTCGGACCTGCGCATCGCGTTCTTCGGCATGGGCAACACGCCGATGCGCGCGCTCGGCGCCGAGACCTGCCTGACCGGCACCGCGGCCGATGCCGCCGCCATGTACACGGCCATCGAGAGCCTGGACGAAGACATGCACCCCGACGCCGACCTGCACAGCAGCGCCGCCGCCAAGCGCCACATGGCGGGCGTGCTGCTGCAGCGCGCGGTGCGCGCCATCCTGAACCCCGAAGCGGCGCCATGAACGAAGCGAAGATCCTCACCCGCATCCGTGTGAACGGCGAGCTGCACGCGCACTGGGTCGAGCCGCGCCAGCACCTGGTGGACTACCTGCGCGACGAGATCGGGCTCAAGGGCACCCGCGTGGGCTGCGAGCACGGCGTGTGCGGCGCCTGCACCGTGATGCTCGACGGCGAGATCGCGCGCGGCTGCTTGATCCTCGCCGTGCAGGCCGACGGCCACGAGGTGCAGACCATCGAGGGCGTCTCCGACGCGGGCGCCATCGCCGACTTGCAGCAGGCCTTCGTCGCGCGCAACGCCGCGCAGTGCGGCGCGTGCACGCCGGGCATGCTGCTCACGGCCCACGCCCTGCTGCGCCACGAACCGAACGCGGGCCGCGCCGAGATCCGCGAACAGATCTCGGGCAACTACTGCCGATGTACCGGCTACCACGCGATCGTCGATGCCATCGTGCTCGCGCGCGACCAGCGGCTTCAGGACGGAGGCGCACATGAATGACGTGACCGCCCCCGCACCGGTGATCGACACCGAGGCCGAGCGCTTCATCGGCAAGCCGGTCACGCGCACCAACATCCATCGCCTGGCGCAGGGCCGCGGCCAGTACGTCGACGACCTGGTGCTGCCGCGCATGCTGCACGTGGTGTACCTGCGCAGCCCGCATGCGCACGCGCGCATCGTGCGCATCGATGCCGAGGCGGCGCGCCGCATGCCGGGCATCGCCGCGATCGTCGACGGCCGCGAAATGGCCGCCGTGTGCGCGCCGTGGGAGGCCACGCTCAAGCACCTGACGGGCATGCGCTCGCCGCCGCAGCATGCGCTCGCCATCGACCGCGCGACCTGGCAGGGCGAGGCGGTGCTGGCCATCGTCGGCCAGACCCGCGCGCTGGCCGAGGACGCGCTCGACGCCGTCACGGTCGAATGGGAGCCCCTGCCCGCCGCCGTGCACATGGACACCGCGCTGGACGCGGCCACGCCCGTGATTCATCCTGCGCTCGGCAACAACCTGTGCTTTCACCGCGAGATCGACACCGGCGGCGTCGAGGCGATGTTCGATGCGGCCGACGTGGTGGTGGAAGAGGTCTTTCGCTTCGGCCGCCACACCGGCGTGACGCTGGAGCCGCGCGCGGTGCTGGCCGATTTCGCGCCCACCGACCGGCGCCTGACGGTGCACCACTCGCACCAGGCGCCGCACATGATGGCCGACCTGTACGCGCGCCAGCTGGGCCTGCACGAAGCCGACGTGCGCGTGATCTGCCGCGACGTGGGCGGCTCCTTCGGCATCAAGGTGCATGCCTACGCGGACGACTTCGCGACGGTCGCGCTCTCGGTGATGCTCGGGCGGCCGGTCAAGTTCGTCGCCGACCGCCTCGAATCGTTCGTGACCGACGTGCATGCGCGAGAGCACCGCGTGAAGGCCCGACTCGCGCTCGCCAACGACGGCCGCATGCTGGCCTTCCAGATCGACGACCTCACCGGCATCGGCCCGTACTCGATGTTTCCGCGCACCAGCGCGATCGAGGGCAACCAGGTGCTCAACATCACGGGCGGCCCGTACAAGCACGACCACTACAAGGCCGCGCTCGACGTGGTGTTCCTCAACAAGGTGCAGACCAGCCAGTACCGGGGCGTGGGCCATCCGATCGCCTGCGCGGTCACCGAGGGGCTGGTCGACCTGGCCGCGGCGAAGCTCGACATCGACCCGCTCGAGCTGCGCCGCCGCAACGTGATGGAGGACGACAGCTATCCGCGCAAGGGCGCCTCCGGCATCCTGCTCGAAGGGCTGTCGCACCAGGCTTGTCTCGCAAAGATCGAGACGATGATGGATTACCAGGCGCTGCGCCGCGAGCAGGCAGAGTTGCGCACACAGGGCATCCATCGCGGCATCGGCATCGCGGCGCTCATCGAGCTGACCAACCCGGGCCCCGCGTTCTACGGCGTGGGCGGCGCGCGCATCGCGGCGCAGGACGGCGCCACGCTCCGGCTCGACCCCACCGGCATCGTGCACTGCGCCACCGGCGTGGGCGAACAGGGCCAGGGCACCGAGACCATCTTCGCCCAGATCGCGGCCGACACGCTCGGCGTGCCGATGGCCTCGGTGCGCGTGCTCACCGGCGACACGGCTGCCACGCCCTACGGCGGCGGCACCTGGGCCTCGCGCGGCGCGGGCATCGGCGGCGAGGCCGTGCTGCTGGCGAGCCGCCAGCTGCGGCAGAACATCCTCGAGCTGGCCGCCGCGCACCTGAAGCGCCCGGCCGAAGGCATGCAGATCGCGCGGGGCGAGGTGATGTGCCTCGCGACGGGCGAGGCGCTGGTCTCGTTCGCGGAGCTGGGCCGCATCGCGTACTTCCGCCCCGACCTGCTGCCGCCGGGCTTTCAGCCCGAGCTGGTCGTCACACGCCATTACGCGCAGCGCGACTACCCCTTCGTCTTCACCAACGGCGTGCAGGCGTCGTATGTGGAGGTCGACGTGGAGACCGGCTTCGTCAAGCTGCTGCGCCACTGGGTGGTGGAGGACTGCGGGCGCGTGCTCAACCCGATGCTGGTCGACGAGCAGATCCGCGGCGCCGTGGTGCAGGGCATCGGCGGCGTGCTGTACGAGGAGTGCCTCTACGACGACAACGGCCTCATGCGCAACGGCAGCATGGCCGACTACCTGGTGCCGATGGCCTGCGAGATGCCCGACATCGAGGTGGCCCACATCGAGACGCCCACGCGTACTTCGCAGCTGGGCGCCAAGGGCGCGGGCGAGGCCGGCACCGCGGGCGCGCCGGCGGCGGTGCTGAACGCCATCAACGACGCGCTGCGGCCCTTCGGCGCGCGCGTCTCGGACCAGCCCGTGACGCCCGACAAGTTGCTGCGCGCGCTCGGGCGCATCTGAACGCGCTTGCGTTTTTTGCTTTTGCTTCCACTCGAACGACAGGAGACGACGACCATGGCTTCCACACCTCTGACCCCCTCCGCTTCTTCCCTGCCATTGCGCCGGCGCTCCGTGCTCAAGGCCGCCGGCGGCGCGCTGCTCGCCTCGGGCGGCACCGCATCGATGCCGCTCTGGGCGCAGGCCGAGACGATCCGCGTCGGCCTGCCCATTCCGCTGACCGGCCCGTTCGCCAACGAGGCGCGCGCGGTGCAGCAAGGCGCCGAGCTCGCGATCAAGGAATTCAACGCAGCGGGCGGCGCCGGTGGCCGCAAGGCCGAGCTGCTGGTGCGCGACGACAAGCTCAACCCGCAGGAGGCCGTGACGCGCACCGTCGAGCTGATCGAGAAAGACCGCGCGCACTTCATCGTCGGCTCCGTCTCGGCAGCGGTGCAGCTGTCTGTCAACAACGCGACCAAGCAGCGCAAGATCATCTACAACTCGGTGAGCCAGTCCGACTCGATCAACGAGGCCAAGGACTTCAGCAAGTACACCTTTCATGAGTGCCTGAACCCGCACATGACCGCGGGCGCCGTGGCGCGCTATGCCTTCCCCAAGATGGGCAAGCGCGTGGTGTTTCTCACGGCCGACTACGCCTACGGCCAGGAGATGGCGCGCGGCTTCGTCACCGCCGGCAAGGCCTTCGGCATCGAGGTGCTGGCGGACATCCGCCATCCGCTCGGGCAGACCGATTTCTCCAGCTACTTCCCGCGCATCCTCGCGCTCAAGCCCGACGTGCTGGTGGTGTGCAACTTCGGACGCGACCAGTCGATCGCGTTCCGCCAGGCCGGCGACTTCGGCGTGAAGCAGAAGGCCAAGCTCATTGCGCCGCTGCTCATGCACTCGGGGCGCATGGTGGACGGGCACGACGTGTATGCCGACGTCATCGGCGGCACCGGCTACTACTGGGGCATGGAAGAAACCACGCCCTCCGCGCGCGCCTTCAACGCCGCGTTCCGCGCGGCCAACGGCGGCGTGGCGCCCACCGACTACGCCGGCCTCGGCTATGCGGGCGTGCGCAACGTGCTGGCCGCGGCGAAACAGGCCAACAGCACCGACAGCGACCGCGTGGCCGAGGCGCTGCAGGGCATCAAGGGCGATGTCTACAAGGGCAGCACCTACTACCGCGCCTGCGACCACCAGTCGGTGCAGTCGGTGCTGATCGTCGAGTCGAAGCCGCCCGCGCAGGCCAAGGGCAAGGACGACATCTTCCGCATCGTGGCCACCGAGGCGCCCGACGAATCGCGCATGCGCAGCTGCAGCGAACTCGGCCACGCCTGAGCGGCCATCAACGCGCCCGCCTCTTTTCGGAACCCGCCGTGGAAATCTCCGCCTCCCTTCTCGTCCAGCAACTGTTCGTCGGACTGGCGCTCGGTGCCATCTACGTGCTCGTGGCGGTCGGCCTGTCGCTGATCTTCGGGCTGCTGGGCGTCGTCAACTTTGCGCACGGCGCCTTCTACATGCTGGGCGCCTATGTCGCCGTGTACGTGTACGGGCTCACCGGCAGCTTCTGGTGGTGCCTCCTGCTGGTGCCGCTCGCGGTGGGCCTGCTGGGCCTCCTTGCGGAGCGCTGGCTGATCCGGCCGCTCTACGGGCGCGGCGTCGACTACCCGCTGCTGCTGACCTTCGGTCTGGCCTACGTGCTGGTCGACAGCGTGCGCATGGTCTGGGGCGTGCAGGGCGAGGCCTTCGCCACGCCCGAGGCGCTGCGCGGCGCGGTCGACGTGGGCTTCGGCGTGTTCCCGCTGTACCGGCTGTTCCTCATCGGCCTGTGCGCGGTGCTGCTTCTGGCGCTGTGGCTCTTCATCGAGAAGACGCGCCTGGGCCTGGTCATCCGTGCCGGCGCGCGCGATCCGCTGGTGCTCAAGGTGCTGGGCATCGACGTGGGCCGCGTGTGGCTCCTGATCTTCGGGCTGGGCACCGCGCTCGCGGGGCTGGCCGGGCTGCTCGCGGCACCGCTGCGCGGCGTGAACCCCGAGATGGGCGGCTCGGTGCTCATCGAAGCCTTCGTCATCACGGTGATCGGCGGCATGGGCTCGCTGGTCGGCGCGATCGTCGCGGGCCTGCTGGTGGGCGTGGTGGTCGCGATGACCACGCTCTTTCAGCCCGACTTCGCCGAGCTCGCGATCTTCGCGCTGATGGCGGCGGTGCTCATCCTGCGGCCGAACGGGCTGTTCGGAAAATCATGATGAAAACACGCTCCACGCTTTCCACAATCTCGCCCGCCGCGACGCGCCACCGCGTGCTGCTGAGCATCGCGGTGCTCGCGCTCTTCCCGCTGGTCATGCCCTTCCATGCGCTGGCCATCAACATCCTCCTGTTCGGCCTGTTCGCCGCGGGCTACAACCTCACCTTCGGCTACACCGGCAAGCTCTCGTTCGGGCACGCGGCCTTCTACGGCACCGGCGCCTATGGCTGCGGCATCCTGATCGCGAACCACGGCGTGCCCTGGCCGCTCGCGGTGGCCGCGGGCGTCGTGCTCGGTGGTCTCGTGGCGCTCTTGATCGGCATGCTGGCCATCCGCACGCGCGGCATCTACTTCGCGATGGTGACGCTGGCGCTCGCGCAGTGCGTGTACTTCGCGGCCTTCCATTCCACGTCGTTGACGGGCGGCGACAACGGCCTGCGCGGCGTGAACGTGCCCGCGCTGCAGCTGGGCGGCTGGCAGCTCGATCTGCTGCAGCCGCTGAACCGCTATTACTTCATGCTGGTGTTCGTGGCCGTCGCCATCTGGGTGCTCTCGCGCATCCTCAACTCGCCGTTCGGCGCGGTGCTGGAAGCGATCCGCGAGAACGAGCAGCGCGCCCGCGCCTCGGGCTTCGACGTGGAGCGCACCAAGCTGCTGTCGTTCGTGATCTCGGGCCTGTTCTGCGGGCTGGCCGGCGCGCTCACCGCGATCAACCTGGCCACCGTGGGCATCGACATGCTCTCGTACCACACCTCGGGGCAGGTGATGATGGTCGCGCTGCTCGGCGGCATGGGTACCTTCTTCGGGCCCTTCATCGGCGCGGGCACCTTCCTGGCGATGGAGCATGCGCTGACAGCCGTCACCGAGCGCTGGCAGCTCATCGTGGGGGTGATGTTCATCGGGCTGGTGCTGTTCTTTCCGAAGGGCATCTGGGGTTCGCTGCTCGCGAGGATGGAACGATGAAGACCACCGATCAGGACGCCATCCTGGAGACGCGCGGCGTCACCAAGCGCTTCGGCCAGTTCACCGCGAACGAGGGCATCAGCGTGGTGTTTCCGCGCGGCAAGCTCACGGCCATCATCGGTCCGAACGGCGCGGGCAAGTCCACCTTCTTCAACATGGTCTCGGGCGCCTTCGCGCCGACCGAGGGCGCGATCTGGTTCGACGGGCGCGAGATCACCGGCCTCGCGCAGCACCGCTTCGCGCACCTGGGCATCGCCAAGTCGTTCCAGGTGACGAACCTCTTTCCGGACCTCAGCGTGCTGGAGAACGTGCGCGTGGCGGTGCAGGCGCTCGAATCGGGCTTCGACTTCTGGCGCCCGCGCGCCGCGCGCCGCGACTGGACCGACAAGGCCGAGCGACTGCTGCAACGCGTGGGGCTGCAGGACAAGCGCGCCTTCCGCGCGGCGCGCCTGTCGCACGGCGAGCAGCGCGCGCTGGAGATGGCGGTGGCGCTCGCCGCCGACCCCAAGCTGCTGCTGCTGGACGAGCCCACCGCCGGCATGAGCCCCGAGGAGACGCGCACGATCATGGACCTGATCCTCGCGCTTGCCCAGGAGCGCACGGTGGCGCTGGTCGAGCACAAGATGAAGCTCATCATGGGCGTGAGCGACCGCATCGTCGTGCTGCACCAGGGGCGGCTGCTGGCCCAGGGCAGCCCCGACGACATCCGCGCCAACGAAGAGGTGCGGCGCGTCTACCTCGGCAAGGGAGCCCACTGATGCACGAAAAGAACGACAGGCAACCCCTGCTCGCGGTGAAGAACCTGGAGGCCTGGTACGGGCGCAGCCACATCCTGCAGGGCGTGGATCTGGAGGTGCTGCCGGGCGAGATCGTGTGCCTGGTGGGCCGCAACGGCGCGGGCAAGACCACGATCATGCGCAGCATCATGGGCCTCATGGACAAGGCGCGCGGCAGCGTGGTGTTCGACGGGCTCTCGCTCCTGGGCCTGCCGCCGCACCGGCGCTTTCGCCAGGGCCTGGCCTATGTGTTCGAGGAGCGCCGCATCGTGCCGGGGCTGACCGTGCTGGAGAACATCCGCCTGGGCATCCTCGCCTCGGACCAGCGCCACCGCGAACGCGAGCTGATCGACGAGATCGCCGAGACCTTTCCGCGCCTGAAGGAGCGGCTCTCGCAGGTCGCCATCACCATGTCGGGCGGCGAGCAGCAGATGCTGGCGATTGCGCGGGCTATGGTGGCGCACCCCAAGCTCATCATGCTCGACGAGCCCAGCGAAGGGATCATGCCGGTGCTGGTGGACGAGATGTTCGAGCTGTTCGCGGCCTTGAAGCGAGGGGGCAAGACGCTGCTGCTGGTCGAGCAGAACGTGGAGCTCGCGCTGTCGATCGCGGACCGCGCCTACATCATCGACCAGGGGCGCGTGGCGCATCACGCGCGGGCCGATGTGCTGCTGGCAGACCGGGAGATCCAGGAGCGGTACTGCTCCGTGTAGCTACCCGGAGAGCGCGTGGCGCAGCCGCGCTCACATAGAACACCGCCGAACGATGTGCGCGCGCCACATTGGTTTCGCGCTCCGCTCTGCCCAGACTGTGGTCGCCCGCCGCCATTGCCTTGGAGGCCGGGTCAAAGACGGCCGGCAGCCGCGCTGACGGCCATGACAACAGAGACAAACGGAGACATCACCATGATTCGCCACTTGCGCGCCGGCACCGCCTGCGCCGTCCTTGCCCTGCTGCAGCTGAGCGCCTGCGGCGGCGGGGGGAGCAACAACCCCGTGTTCACGCCCATCCCTCCGGTCGCGACGACGCCTGCGACCAACCCGCCCCCCAGCGAACCGCCCCCGGTCTCGACCTCTGCCCTGCAGCGCGCCACCGTCTACGGCAGCGTGCTGGGCACCGACGATGCCGCGGCGACCGGCACCTACAGCTGGAAGGGCGTGCCCTTCGCCAAGCCGCCGGTCGGCGAGCTGCGCTGGAAGGCGCCGGTCGATCCGACGCCGTGGGCCACGGTGAAGACGACGCAGAAGCTGGGCAACGCCTGCGTGCAGACCGGCCGCCTCTACGGCCCGGGCCAGAACAACCAGTACGACGCGACCATCGGCGCCTCCATCGGCAAGACCACGGGCGCCGAGGATTGCCTGTACCTCAACATCTGGGCACCCTCGACGGCGGCGGCGACCGACAAGCTGCCCGTCATCGTCTTCGTCTACGGCGGCAGCAACATCACCGGCTACACGGGCGATCCGGTCTACGACGGCGCGGCGCTCGCGAAGGCGGCCAATGCGGTCGTCGTCACGGTGAACTACCGTCTTGGGATCATGGGGTTCCTGGCCTCGCCGCAGCTCAAGACCGGCGCCGATGCGAACGACGACTCGGGCAACTACGCGATCCTGGACCTCATCAAGGGCATGAAGTTCGTCAACGCGAACATCGCGGCCTTCGGTGGCGATCCGGGCAACGTCACGCTGATGGGCCAGTCGGCCGGCGCCGTCAACATCTACGCACTGATGGTCTCGCCGCTGGTGGCCAACGCCAAGCCGGCCCTCTTCCAGCGGCTGGTTCCGCTGAGCGGCGGCATTGCGACGGCCACGACCCAGCCGAACCAGGTCAATGCGCTCCTGAGCGCCCTCTTGGTGGCCGATGGCACCGTGCCGGACACCACCGCTGCGGCGACCTACATCGCCGGCCAGAGCAATGCCGATCTCGCCGCCTACCTGCGGTCCAAGAGCGCGGACACGCTGCTGCAGACGGTGCTGAAAAAACTGGTGCCGCTCGGCCTCTCGGCGTCCAACCCGTTGAACGACGGCACGGTGGTGCCGGTCGATCCGATCGCGGCGATCAACGCGGGCAAGTTCCTGAAGGTGCCGGTGCTGGCCGGCTACACGCGCGACGAGACCAAGCTCTTCCCGCAGAACCTGGCCACCTCGCCCGCGTTCGGCGGCATCAGCGGCCGGCTCATCGACGATCCGACCGTGTTCTCGATGGCCTACAGCTACGACCCGAACGCCGCGCCGACCACCTCGCTGGCGCAATGGATCCCCGGCCAGTACCTGCCCGTCACGACGCCGGTGACCGGCTTCAACGCGCGGACCGACCTGTACAACCAGTACTTCTTCATCGCGCTGCGCAAGCAGATCTTCCCGGTGCTGCAGGCGCAGAACGTGCCGCTGTGGTGGTACCAGTTCAACTGGGACAAGTCGCCCGCGCCGTTCAACGACATCTTCGGCGCGGCGCACACCTTCGACCTGCCGTTCGTGTTCGGCAACTTCGGCCCGTCGCTCTATTCGAAGTTCGCGAACTCGAAGGCCAACGAGCCGGGGCGGCTGGAGCTCTCTGACGCGATGATGAAGAGCCTCGCGGCGTTCGCCCGCGGCGGTGACCCCAACAACGCAGCGCTGGGGGTCAACTGGCCGCAGTACCCGGCGATGCTGAACTTCGACGCGTCGCTGACGGCCAAGGCGATCACGGTGCAGCCGTAACGCCCTACCGTTGCCGGCATCGTCAGGCCGGTGCCGGCGCGGTGTCCAGGCCGCTTTCTCCCGCGATGTCGTGGAACAGCTCGCGCGAGGCAAAGAGCCAACGCCCGCCGGCCTTCACCAGCCGGTCGGCGTAGGTGCCGGCCACCGCGATCACCGGCCCCGCGGCGCTGTCGCGCACCACGAGGAAATTGGAGCGCACCTGCGCGGACGCGCCCGCCAGGTCGATCACGATGTTGCAGGTCAGGTGCTTGCGCCGCGCGCCCTCGCGCGGCACGGGCACGAGGCCGTCGAGCAGCGCTTCGATGGCCGCCCTGCCCGCGGCGTGGCCGTTGCGGGAGATCCATTCGCCGTCTTCCGCGAAGAGCTGCGCGAAGGCGCCGAGGTCGCGCGCATCGAGCAGGAAGCAGTAGCGCGCAAGCAGTTCGCGGATCTCCTCGCGGTCTTGCAGTTCCATGAGCGTCATGGCGCGAATCCCTCCTTCGCGCCGACGGCATCGCGTGCCGCAACGTCATCGGCCGGCACGATGGGATGGCGTGTCATCGTGAGACACACCGTCACACCGATCAGCAGCAACGCGCCGGCGATGAAGAACGCCACGTCGTAGCTGCCGGTGAACGACACCACGTAGCCCGTGACGATCGGCGCGAGCACGCCGAACAGGTTGCCCCCCGTGACCAGGAAGCCGTGCGCCTTGCCGGTGTTGGCGGGGTTGGGCAGCAGGTCGCTCGCGAGCGCGATGTTCAGGCCCACGGAGCTCCCGATGCTCGTGAGCGACAGCGAGAACAGCGCGAGGATCAGCGTGATGTCGTTGATCCACGGCGTGGCCAGGATGCACGACGAGCACAGCAGCATGACTGCGACCAGGTTGCGCCTGCGGCCCGAATTGACCGGCGCGTTGCGCAGCAACCGGTCGCTGAGCCAGCCCACGAAGATCGTCCCGGGCACCGCGACCGCGTAGGGAATGGCGGTGTAGAAGCCGGTCTTGAGCACGCCCAGACCGCGCGTGGCCTGCAGGTAGCTCGGCAGCCACGAGAGGAACAGGTACACCGTGTACACCGCGCAGCCCTGCACGATGAACAGGCCCCACAGCGTGCGCGAGCGCATCAGCGCCGAGAGCGCGTCGCCCTTCGCCGCCTGCACCGAACCGCCGCGCTGCGCGAGGATCTGCGCGCGCTCTTCGGCGCCGATGAAGCCCGCCTCCTCCGGCGACCGGTACAGCAGCAGCCATGCAGCCACCCATGCGAAGCCGATGGCAGCAGCCAGGTAGAAGCCGCCGCGCCAGCCGAGCTCGCCGACCACGTAGCCCATCACGAGCGAACCCACGGCCGGGCCGGCGTAGCCGCCGCAGTTGAAGACGGTGGTCGCGAGACCCCGCTCGCGTGCCGGCATCCATTCGCGGATGGTGCGCGCGCCCGCCGGATAGGTCGAGGCCTCGCCGAAGCCCAGCACCAACCGCGAGAGGCACGCGCTGACGAAGCCGCCCGAGAGCCCCGTAAGCACCGTTGCAGCCGAGAAGATCGCCATGCCGGACGCGGTCGCGCGCCGCGTGCCGATGCGGTCCACGAGCGCGCCCCATGGCAACACGAACAGCAAGTACGACCAGAGGAAGGCCGAGAACAGATAGCCCAGCTGGATGGTCGAGAGGCCGAACTCCTTGGCGATCGGCTGCGCCGACACCGAGAGCACCACGCGGTCCACGTAGTTGATCGAGCAGCCGGTGAAGAGCAGCAGGTAGATGAGCACGCGGCCCGGTTTGAGCGTCACGGTGCGCCTCCTTCTTGGGCTTCGGCGACCACGCGGAACATGGTCCGCTTCGTGTTCGTGAAATGCGGCCGTGCGATGTCGCTCCACGCGGTGGCGCGCACCGCGAGCCAGGGCGGCGAGCCCAGCACGTCGTCGCGCAGCAGGTCGTAGCAGGCCAGCGACAGCGGGCCGGCGCCGTGGTTGAGAAAGCGCATCGCGCGCACGCAGCCGGGCACCGCGGCGAGCCCGGGCATGTGCTCGGTGTCGTACCAGCGCGAGATCTCGTCGAGCCAGCCCGTCTCGGGGTCGGTCTCGACGACGTAGTGAAAACGCGGGCGCTCGCCGGTGGAGGCGCCCGCGAAGTCGCGCATCGCCTCGAGCGGCGATGCGCGCAGCTCGCTCGCCCAATCGCATCGCGCCTGGAACGCCGCGGCGATCGCTTCGCCATCGGGCGCCTCGGCCGCGTGGGACTTCAGGTAGACGTAGGCCTGCGATCCATCGAGGCTCGTTGCCGCGCGGTGCAGCGCGAGCGCGGCGCCGTTGCCGGCACAGAACGCGCGCACATCCACATCGATGCGCGAAGCCGCAGCGGGCGCGGTGCACATCTGCAGGAGAACGAAATGAGGTTTGCTGTCTTGCATCGCCATCAATCGGGTTTGATCTTCTTGGCGCGAACCACGGCCGACCACTTGGCGCTGTCGCGCGCCAGCAGCGCACTCAGTTCGGCCGGGCTCGACGGCGCGGGCTCGGCGCCCGATGCCATGAGGCGGCTCTTCACGCCCTCGTTGGCGAGCGTGCGGCGCAGCGCCTGGTTCATCGCGTCGGCCACGCCGGCCGGTGTGCCCTTGGCCGCGAACAGCGCATACCAGTTGTCCGAATCGACGCCGGGAATGCCCATCTCCAGGAAGGTCTTGACCTCGGGCAGCAACGGGTGCCGCTTCGATGCGGCGATGCCGATGGGCTTGAGCTTGCGGCTGGTGATGAACGGCAGCAGGCCCGGGATATCACCGAAGAACCCGTCCACATGGCCCGCGAGCACGTCGGTGATGGCGGGCGCGGCGCCCTTGTAGGGCACATGCAGCAGCGGCGTCTTGGCGGCGTCGGAGAGCAGCTCCATCGCCAGATGCGGCACGCTGCCGGTGCCCGATGAAGCGAGCGTCAACGGCTGCTTGCTCTTCTTCGCGGCGGCCACGAATTCGGCGCCCGTGTTGTAGGGCGCGTTGGCGCCGACCACCAGCACCTCGACGTTGCGCACCACCAGCGAGATGGGCGTGAGGTCCTTCGCCGGGTCGTACATGAGCTTCTCGTACAGCGACGGATTGATGGCGACCGCGCCCACGCTGGTGAGCCACAGCGTCTGCGCATCGGGCGCCGAGCGCGACACGTACTCGGCCGCGATGCCGCCGTTGGCGCCCGCCCTGTTCTCGATGATGACCTGGTGGCCGGTTTCCTTGCCGAGCTGCTCGGCGATCGCGCGGGCCACGAAATCGACAGGCCCGCCCGGCGGAAACGCGACGACGATGCGCGTGATCTTGTCCTGCTGCGCGCGCACGGGAAGTCCCGTGGCCGTGAGCGCGGCGGCGGCCAGGCCGTGCAGGCAGTGGCGCCTGTGAACGAGCATGTTCTTCATTCGGTGTCTCCTGATCTTTTTAGGAATGTCAGTCGCAGCGCACGGACATGCCGCCGTCCACCACGATCTCGGTGCCTGTGACGAAGCGCGCTTCGTCCGAGGCGAGAAAGAGCGCCGCCGCGGCGGTGTCGCGCCCGTCGCCCATGAAGGGCAGCGGAATGCGCGCCTGGCGTTCCTTGAGCAGCGCCTGGACGTCGCCGCCCGCGCGCTGCCCGGCCAGCCGCGTCTCGACCATCGGTGTGTGAAGCTGCCCCGGCACCACCGTGTTCACGCGGATGCCCTGCCCCGCGTACTGCACCGCGAGCACGCGCGTGAACTGCATCACCGCGGCCTTGGTGGAGGCGTAGGCGATCTGCGCAGAGCCGGTCCAGCGCGTGGCCGACGTCGAGGCGAGGTTGACGATGGCGCCGCCGCCCTGCGCCAGCATGTGCGGCAGCACATGCTTGCAGGTGAGGAACACGCTCTTCAAGTTGTGGTCCACCTGCGCATCCCACACCTCCTCGGACATCTCGACCGGCCCGCCCTTGGCCGAGCCGCCCACGTTGTTGACCAGCACGTCGATGCGCCCGAAGCGCGCGATGCACTGCGCGACCATCGCCTCGATCGATGCGGCCTGCGTCACGTCGCAAGCACCCGTCGCGAACACGCCGCCGGCCTTCGCGATGAGTTCGGCGGTCTCGCGCATGCGGTCGACATCGCGGTCCACGCCGAACACCTGCGCGCCCTCTTGCGCGAAGCGCACCGCGATCGCGCGGCCGTTGCCCCATCCGGGGCCGACCGAGCCCGCGCCGGTGACGAGCGCGACCTTGCCTTCGAGGCGGCGCGCGGTGGGTTGGAAGAAATCTGCTGCTGTTGCTGTTGCTGCTGTGGTGGTCATGCGTCGAACCGGTAGAAGTCCAGGGGATTGCGCACCAGGATCTGTTCGCGCAGCGCCGCATCCGGCGCGATCTGCGCCAGTGCATCGACAAGCACGCCGTCGTCCGGCACGTGGTGATGGTTGGGGTGCGGCCAGTCGCTGCCCCAGAGGCACCGCTCGGGAAACTCGTGGGCCAGCAAGCGCGCGAGCGCGATGCCGGCGACGTAGTCCGCGCCAGCCGAGATGCGGTCGATGCCGCTCAGCTTCACGCGAAAGAGCGGGTTGCGCAGAAGCGCGCGCAGCGCCGCGAAGTCGGCATGGTCCGCGCCGAGCGAGGCATCGACGCGCCCCATGTGGTCGATGACCACCGGCACCGCGCTGCGTGCGAGCGGCGCGGCCAGCGTGTGCACCAGGCTGCTTTCGAAATGCACCTGCAGGTGCATGCCCAGTGGCGCGAGCCGGCGCGTGAAGGCGACGATGTCGTCCACGCCGGCGGAGGCGCCCAGGTGCTTCATGAAGTTGAAGCGCACGCCGCGAAAGCCCGCCGCGGCCAGGCGCGCGAGCTCGGCATCGGCCACATCGAGCGGCACCAGCGCCACGCCCAGGTAGCGCCCGCCGCCCGCGGCGATCGCGTCCTCGATCACGCGGTTGTCGAAGCCGTGCACCAGCGACTGGACGATCACGCAGCGGTCGATGCCCAGGTGCTTGTGCAAGGCGAAGAGTGCTTCCTTCGGCGCGTCGGCGGGCGTCCAGTTCAGCGATTCGGAAAAAGGGAATTGCGCGGCCGGTCCGAAGATGTGCACATGCGCGTCGCAGGCGCCCGGCGGCAGCCGCAGGCGCGGCGCCGAGGGCTGCGGGTTGTAGGTCAAGGTAGTTGGCATGTCGTTGTCTCTCGAATGAATTGTCTGGCGCTGCCTTTGGTCCGGGTCCTGCTCTTTTCGGATACCAGCTATCCGTAAAATGCATCGCACATGGACCTCTCGCGCCTCAACTATTTCGTCGCCGTCGTCGAGGCGGGCAGCTTCAGCCGCGGCGCCGCATCGCTGCACATGTCGCAGCCCGCACTGAGCCGGCAGATCCTGCTGCTCGAGGAAGAAGCCGGGCAGCCGCTGCTCGTTCGCACGGGTCGCGGGGTGGAAGCGACCGAGTCGGGCCTCGCGCTGCTGGCGCATGCACGTTCGATCCTGGAGATGGCCGAGCGGGCGCGCGCCGACATGCAGGAGCGCCGCGCGAGCCCGCACGGCCGCGTCGTGGTGGGCCTGCCGCCGCGTGTGGCGCACGTGCTCGCGGCCGACCTGGTGGAGCGCTTTCGCGAGAAGTTTCCCGATGCGGTCATCAGCGTGGTCGAGGGCCTGAGCATCCGCCTGCGCGAATGGCTGGTCGCGGGGAAGCTCGACCTTGCAATCCTGTTCGATCCGCCCCCCTCGGCACAGATGCAGGAGGAAACGCTGGCGCGCGAGCCGCTCGTCGTGATCGGCCCCGCGCCGCTGCCGCGCCGCATGAAGCTGGCCGACGTGGCCGCCCTGCCGCTGGTGATGCCCAGCGGCCCCAACGCACTGCGCCAGTTGCTCGAGCGCGAAACCAAGCCGCGCGGCATGCCGCTGTCCATCGTCGCGGAGGTCGATTCGGTGCAGACCGTGCTGTCGCTGGTGGCGCGCGGCGTGTCGTACACGGTGCTGCCGCAGAGCGCGGTGCGGTTGTGGACCTATGACCAGCCCCTGCATCGCGCGGCCATCCATGCGCCGGCCATCCGCAACCGCATCGTGCTGGCCATTCCGAAGGCGCGGCCCGCGACGCGCACCAGCCGCTGGGCGGCGCAGGTGCTGCGCGAGCTGGCGCTGGAACACTACGGAAGCACCAAGGCCGATTGAGGCTCAGTGCCCGATCTCGAGCGCCACGAGGAAGCGCGACACCATGTTGTAGGCGCCCACCGTGACCATCGCATCGACCACCTGCTGCGGCGTGAAGCGCGCGCTGACCTGCTGGTAGAGGGCAGCCGGCACCTCGATGCTGTTCGTCATCGCATCGGTGAGCTCGATGAGCAGCGCCTCGTCGGCCGACAGGCCCGGGCCGATGGACGCCGGGTCCGACAGCGCATCGACCGCCGCCTGCGAGGCGCCCGCCTGCAGCGCGATCGGCACGTGCGCGTCGTATTCGTAGCGCGCGCGGTTGAGCACCGCCACGCGCAGGATGACCAGCTCGCGCGCCGCCGCGGGCAGGCTGTTGTGGCGGCGCACGGCCGTCAGCAACTGCTCCCAGCCATGCGCCATCGGCGGGCTGTTGAGCAGCACCTGGTAGAGCGGCGAGACGCGGCCGCGCTGCCTGGCGATTTCCGCTTCGAGCGTGGCGAGTTCGGGGCGGCTTCCGGTTTCGACGGGAGAGATTCGCATGATGGTTTCGGTTCGAAGATGAAAAGGTAAAAAAGGTCTGCGCTCAGATCATGGGCGTGGCCGCGCCATCCATGGCGATGGTCGCGCCGGTCACGTAGCTCGCGCGGTCCGAGGCGAGAAAGACCACCATGTCGGCGATCTCGCGCGGCTCGGCGGGCCGGCCGATGGGAAGCGTCGCGCCCGGTGCGGCGGGCGCGGGCCGGCCTTCGAGCGCGGCCAGCCGCGCCTCGGCTTCCTGGCGCTGGCGCAGCCGTTCTGTAGCCACTTGGCCTGGGTTGAGCGCATTGATGCGCACGCCTTGCCGCGCATACGCCGCCGCCATGCCGGCGCTCGCGAGCAGCAGCGCGGCATTGGCGGCGCCGCCGGCCAGGTGCGTCGGGTTGGCGACCTTGCCGCCCGCGCCGACGATGTTGACCACGCTGCCCGAACCGCGCAACGCCATGCGCTGCACGGCCGGCGCCATGACGTGGATGTAGCTGAAGAACTTGGCCTGCATCGCGTCGCTCCACGCCGCGGCATCGAGCTCGTCCGGCGGCCTGCGCTTGGCGGCGCCGGCGCAGTTGACCAGCACGTCGAGCGGGCCCGACGCGGCCTCGATCCCATCGAGCGCGGCGAGCGCCGATGCGGGGTCGCGCAGGTCGGCCGCGTGCCATGCGACGCGGCCCTGCGTCTCCAGCGACAGCGCGGCCGCGCGCAAGGCGGTGTCGTTGCGCGACAGCATCGTCACGCGCGCGCCTTCGGCCAGAAAAGCCTGCACGCACGCGAAGCCGATGCCGCGGCTCGCGCCGGTCACGAGCACGTGGCGCCCGGCAAGTCCGAGGTCCACGCGCTCAGCCCCGCTTTTCGAGCAGCCCGCCGTCCACCGGCAGGATCACGCCCGTGATGTAGCGCGCCTCGTCGGACGCGAGGAACAGCGCCGCGTTCGCCACGTCCCACGCCGTGCCCATGCGGCCCATCGGCACCAGCGCCTCGCGCTCCGCGCGGATCACGTCGCGCGAGACGCCGCGCTCCTGCGCGCGGCGCTCGATGGCCATGGGCGTGTCGATCAGGCCCGGCAGGATCACATTGGCGCGGATGCCGTGGCGCGCGTTCTCCATCGCGATGTGCTGCGTCATCGTGTTGACCGCGCCCTTGCTGGTCTTGTAGGTGATGCTCGGCCGCGCCGCCAGCGACGAGGTCGATGAGATGTTGACGATGCAGCCCGACTGCCGCTCGATCATGTGCGGCAGCACGTGCTTGCAGGTCATGAACATGCCCTTCAGGTTCATCGCCATGATGGCGTCCCACGCGTCGGCGTCCATATCGACCGTCTTGCGGTCGCCCTTGGAGCGGCCCACGTTGTTGTGCAGGATGTCGATGCGGCCGTGGCGCTCGATGCATGCGGCCGCGATCGCCGCGCAGTCGGCCTCGCGCGTGATGTCCGCGCGCAGCACCGAGGCGCTGCCGCCCAGGGCGGCGACGGCATCGCGCGTGCTCTCGGCCCATTCTTCGTTGATGTCCACCAGCAGCAGCGTCGCGCCCTCTCGCGCGAAGCGCTCCGCGGTCGCGCGGCCGTTGCCCACCGTGTCGCCGGGCTGCTGCCCTGCGCCCACGATGATGGCGATCTTGCCTTCCAGTCTTCCTGTGCCCATGTCGTTCCTGTGTATGTGATTCGCCGCCTTGCTTGCAGCGGCGTTCAGTCGATCGTGATGTGGCCGTCGGTGACGACCTTGCGCCAGCGCGCTTCTTCCGCGCGCATGAACTTCGTCATCTCCTGCGGCGAGTTGACGGCCACGGTCAGGCCCTCGTTCGCCAGGCGCTCGCGGTACGCCGGCGCCTCGGCGGCCTTGCGCAGCGCGGCGTTCAATCGATCGAGCACCGCGGGCGGCGTGCCGCCCGGCGCGAAGATCGCGTACCAGACCTCCGCGCTGTAGCCGGGGATCGTCTCGGCGATGGTGGGCACGTTCTTGTAGGCGGCCGAGCGCTGCGGCGAGGTCACCGCCACGGCGCGCATCTTTCCGCTCTCGACGAACTTGGCGACACCGCCGGCCGTGCCGAACACCATGTCGATCTGCCCGCCGAGCAGGTCCGTGTAGGCCGGGCCCGCGCCGCGGTAGGGCACGTGCGTGATGTTGACCTGCGCCATGTTCTTGAAGAGCTCGCCGGCCAGGTGCACGGCCGAGCCGTTGCCCGAGGAGCCGTAGTTCAGCTTGCCCGGATTGGCCTTGGCCGCCTTGACGACATCGGCAATGGTCTTGTAGGGGCTGTTGGGCCGCGTGACCAGCACGTTGGGGCCGTGGCAGATGAGGCCCACTTCGGTGAAGCCCTTCTCGGTGTCGTAGGGCAGGCTCTTCACGAGCGAGGCGTTGATCGCGATCGCCGAGGTGGTGAGGAGCAGCGTGTAGCCGTCGGCGCTTGCCTTGGAGACGATGTCCGAGCCGATCACGGTGCCGGCGCCCGCGCGGTTGTCGATGACGACCGGCTGCCCCAGTTCGACCGCGAGCGCCTGGCCGAGCACGCGGCCGACCACGTCGGTGCCGCCGCCGGCGGTGAACGGAATCACGACGCGCAGCGGGCGCGACGGAAAGGCATCGGCGGCGCGTGCGGCCGTGGCGATGAAGAGGGCCGGTGCGCCGGCAATGGCCGTGCCGGCCGTGGCCATGCGCAGCACGGCGCGGCGCTGCAGGCTGGGGAATTTCAAAGTCGTCTCCTTGTTCTGTCTGGCGATGCCCTTCATGAAAGGCATCGTGGCGAACAGGAAGTCTAGGAACGCGGGCGCGCCCTGCTTTGACGATTCGGCAAAGCTCCTTTTCCGGCGCCTAGGCGCCCGGGCCTTCGCCGGACACCAGGTGCGCGAGAAATTCCTGCGCCGCCGGCGACAGCGCCGCACGGTCGCCGACGCACACCCACAGCTGCCGGTGCGCCCAGTCGTCTTCGAGTGGCAGCACCACGAGGCCCATGCGCGCCTCGTAGTTGCGCGCGATGCCCACCGGCACGATCGCCAGGCCCAGGCCCTCCCGCACCAGCTCGCACCGGGCCTCGGGGTTGGACACCTGCGCGCGCACCCGCAGCGGACGCGTCAGCGCGGGCGCGATGAGCTGCATGAACTCCTCCACGCTGTGGCGCGGGAAGTAGCCGAGGAAGTCGTAGTCGAGCGCGTCTTCGAGCCGCAGCGTTTCCCGCCGGGAAAGCGCGTGGCCCACCGGCACGACCAGCCCGACGCGGTCGGTGCGGTAGGGCATCGACACCACGCCGGCCGCCGGATGCGCCGCGTGATAGACGCCGATGTCCGCCTCGCCGTCGGCCACGATGCGCGGCACGTCGTAGCTGAAGGCCTCCATCAGATCGACGCGCGAGTCCGGCGCCTTGCGCGAGAAGCTGCTGATCTCCGACGGCAGGAACTGCTGCACCGCCGACGAATTGGCCACGAGGCGGATCTTGGGCACGCCGCTGGCCGAGTACGCGCCGAGCGATGTCTGCACCTGCGCGAGCGTGCGCAGGATTGCCTTGGCCTGCTGATAAAGCATCGCGCCCGCGGGCGTGGCCTCCACGCCCCGGCCGTGGCGGCGCAGGAGGCGGGTGCCCAGCTGGCGTTCGAGTTCGGTGATGCGCTTGCTCGCGGCGGAGGTGACGACATGCACCCGGTCGGCCGCACGCGAAAGGCTTTTCTCCTCAATGGCGGCCACGAGGATTTCGAGTGAGGCGATGTCCATCGCGCGATTTTCAGTCATCGGGCGGGCGGAGTTGACAGTGTTGAATTGAACATTCTTTAGCCTCATTAGAAGAATTCATTGAGTATTTTTCACAATCGTGTAACGCGCAAACAGCATCCTTTGGTTCCCATTTCGGGCGGCATCTCCCGGGCGATCAGCGCCTCGCGGCGTGCCGCCTTCATTCCAGAGGTTCACGGTGACGGCGACTCAAACATTCTCAAAACGCTTCCTGGTGGTGGCCTGCGCGGTCTTCCTCGCGTCATGCGGGGGAGGCTCGGGCAACGGCGGAGGTTCGTTCTTTCCGCTGCTCCCGCAGGGTCCGAATTCCGGCAATCCCGGCGGCCCGGCGACGCCGGACAATCCGCCCCCTTCCGGTGACGCGGGCGCCAAGCACACCGCGTCGGTGAGCGTGCAAGGCGACGGCAGCGGCGACGTGGAGTCGCTGGACACCGCCATCGCCTGCGACACGCAATGCAGCGCCGACTACGCCGCGGGCACGAGCGTCAAGCTCATCGCCACCGCCGCGCGCGGCTCCGTCTTCGCCGGCTGGCAAGGCGCCTGCGAAGGCACCACCGATGCCTGCGAGCTCACGATGGACGAGGCACGCAGCGTCGTCGCGAAGTTCTCGCTCGCCGAGAAAGCCGCGCCCACGGGCACCTGGTTCAAGGGCGACACGCACGTGCACGACGACCACTCCGACGACGGCAGCGCGCCGCGCCAGCTGAACCACGACATCGCCAAGGGCAACCTCTCGCTGGCCGACCAGATCGGCCAGGCCGGTCGCACGGGCCTGGACTTCATGCCCTTCACCGACCACCGCACCTACGACCAGCACTACGACCCGCTGTGGGAATCGTCGTCGCTGCTGCTCCTGCGCGGCGAAGAGGCCAACGGCAAGCCGCACGCCATCTCGCTGGGCGGCGTGGATTCGGTCGTGCAGGGCGCGATGCACCCCGACCGCGCGCAGTTCGCGCTGGTGCAGCAATCGATCTGGGACGCGCATGCGCAGGGCGCCATCTGGTCGATCGCGCATGCCGACGACGGCGAGATGAATGCCGACGGCTCGCCCAACATCAACGCCAGCGTGCAGGGCGTGAACCTGGTCGAGGTGTGGAACCGCTCCAAGAGCCCCGACAAGCAGATGGACTACGCAGAGAACCGCTGGAACGCGGGCTTCCGCTTCGGCGTTGCGGGCGCGAGCGACAACCACTTCCGCGAGTACTGGGGCGCGCCCTACCTCAACAGCCCCGGCATGCCCGTGACCAAGGTGCTGGCCAAGGCCTACAACGAGCGCGGCATCCTCGAAGCCATGCGCGCGGGCTACACGAGCCTGTCGATCAACCCGACCGGCCCCGCCGTCTCGATGACCTCCGACCTCAAGGGCGGCGGCTACACGGCCATGAGCGGCGACGAGGTCTTCGTTCCCGCGGGCACCGCCGGGCACCTGCGCATCAACGTGCAGCGCGCCGCGGGCATGGACGTGCTGGTGTTCCGCATGCCCGGCAAGAGCGCCGGCCCGTTCAAGACCTTCAAGCCCACCCGCGACGACGAGACCTACAGCGTGGACGTCACCGCCGGTTCGCAGCCCGACTGGTACCGCGTCGAAGTGCGCGGCCTCAACGTGCCGATTCCGCCGGCCGCGCAGGTCGTGGAGCTGAAGGCGGCCGTGTCGCCGATCTTCGTGTCGCCCGCGCCGGTCGAGGCGAAGGCGGAAGTGGCCGTGCCGAAGGAAGACAGCGTGGCCGACGGGGCCCTGCGCGTGGCGGGTGCGCGCGGCGATTTCGCGGGCTTCCCCGACATCGTGGCCGCGGAAGGCGTGGTGCATGCCGTGACCGAGATGCACGGCGATGCGAGCAGCACCGTCGTCTACCGCCGCCGCGATGCCAAGGGCGCCTGGAACGATGCCGGCCGGACGCTGAGCGGCAAGGGCATCGCGCGCTTTCCGCGCGTGGCCGTGCGCGGCACCGACGTGTGGGTGGCGTGGGAGGAAGACACCGTGCAGGTACCGCATCGCCCGGTCATCAACCTGCGCCATTCCGCCGACGGCGGCATGACCTGGGCATCGACCGAAACGGTGCGCTCGCTCGAAGGCCGCGCCGAGCATCCGGACCTCGCCAT
Organism: Variovorax sp. AC194; assembly: GCF_979257995.1. Classification (NCBI taxonomy): domain Bacteria; kingdom Pseudomonadati; phylum Pseudomonadota; class Betaproteobacteria; order Burkholderiales; family Comamonadaceae; genus Variovorax; species Variovorax sp. AC194. The sequence continues at coordinate 4,388,489 of NZ_OZ409823.1, forward strand.
CGCAGCCAGCGGCAAGCCGGTGGTCACGTGGCAGGAAATCCAGAGCGGCCAGCCCTTCGACATCATGGTGCAGGAAGTCGGCACCGACGCGCAGCCGCGCAACCTCTCGCGCGCCGGCAAGTCCGTCGATGCCGGCGTGCTCGACGACACGCGCTCACCGCACTACCCCGCCTCGGTGCTGCCGAACGTGACGGTCGCGGCCGATGGCCGCGTGGCCGTGGCGTGGCAGGACAACCGCAACGACCAGGACCCGCTGTGGACCGGCGCGGCCGCCTACGGCGACGGCTCCAACCCCGACGACTGGCAGATCCAGGTCGCGGTGCGCGCCGCGGCCGGTGCATGGGCTGCGCCCGTGAGCCTCGGCGCCACGGACCGTGCCGACCGCCATCCCGACGTGGCCTTCGCGGGCAACGGCGACCTCGTCGTCGCCTGGGAAAGCAAGGAGCAGGAGCCGGCCGGCAAGAACCTCGCGGTGCTCGCGGCGGTATCGGGCGACGGCGGCGCGACCTTCTCGGCGCCGGCCGTGCTGGCCGCCGAGCCGACCACGATGAGCCAGCGCCCGCGCCTGGGCGTGGACACCGACGGCGCGGTGCGCGTGGTCTGGTTCGACTCGCGCTCGGCCGACTGGCGTTGGCGCGTGATGACGGCCGTCTACCGCAAGCCCGCGGGCTGGGATGCGGGGACGCTGCTGAAGGGCTCGGGCATCAACACGTGGCCTGTGACTTCGGGCGGCGTGATCGCGTTCGCGAGCACGCGCAATGCGACGCGGTTGCAGCGGGACCAGACGCAGCAGGTGTTCCTTCTGTCTGCGAAGTGACCTGCCATCGCGCATGAAAAAAGCCCCGCCATGGCGGGGCTTTTTTTCGTCCGGTTGGCGATGCCTGTCGATCACTCCGCCTCGATCTTCGCGGCCTCCACCACTTTGCCCCAGCGCACGTACTCGGCCTTGCTGAAGTCGGCGAGCTGCTTCGCATCCATGTAGTCGGCCGTCGCGCCGAGCTCGGCCGCCTTCTGCTGGAAGGCCGGCGTCGCCACGATCTTGGAGATCTCGGCGTTGAGCCGGTCGATGACGGGCTGCGGCGTCTTGGCCGGTGCGAACACCGCGAACCACGAGGTCGCGTCGAGGTTCGGCAGGCCTACTTCCGCGGCCGTCGGCACGCCCGGCAGCGACGCGACGCGCGTCTTGCCCGTGACGGCGATGGCGCGCAGCTTGCCCGACTGGATGAACGGCATGAACGGCGGCGGCGTGCCGAAGGTCATGTCGACCTGGCCGCCGAGCAGGTCCTGCAGCGCCGGCCCCGTGCCCTTGTAGGGAATGTGCGTGATGCGGATGCCGGCCTGCTGCTCGAGCATGGCGCCGGTCACGTGCTGCAGCGAGCCGGGGCCCGACGACGCGAAGGTGAGCTTGCCGGGGTGCGCCTTGGCGTAGGCGATGAGTTCGGCCATGTTCTTGACCGGCACGTCCGCGCGCACCACCACCACCTGCGGCGCGCTCAGCACGTTGGCCACCGCGCGCAGGTCTTCGGGCGCCCACTGTTTCTGCTTGATGACGTGCGGGGAGATGACGTGGTAGCCCGAGTACTGCATGAGCAGCGTCTGGCCGTCGGGCTCGGCGCGCTTGACCTGCACCGCGGCGATCACGCCGCTCGCGCCCGCCTTGTTGTCCACGATGACCGACTGGCCCAGCGCCTTGCCCAGCGGATCGGACAGCATGCGCCCCGCGATGTCGGTCGTGCCGCCGGCCGCGGCGCCCACGACCATCGTGACGGGGCGCGTGGGGTAGGTCTGCGCGAAGGCGCCGGTGCCGATCAGCGCTGCGAAAGCGGTCAACGCGCAGAGGCTGCGGCGTGACACGGATGAAGGTTTCGGATGCAGTTTCATGTCGTTGTCTCCTGGTTTTCTATGAAGTTGAAATCGATGGGAAATCAGTGATCGCGCGCCAGGGCCCGCGCACGCGTGGCTTCGAAATCGGCCGGCGCCGGATGCAGGTCGAGCCGGCGTCCGGCCTTCGCGATCTGGCTCGGCGTGTCGTGGCCGATGAGCGCCGGCAGGCGCCGCGCGGCCGCCAGCAGCGCCGGCACGTCGATGCCGGTGTCGTAGCCCATGAGCTCCAGCGCGTGCGCGATGTCCTCGCTGCACACGTTGCCCGACGCGCCCGGCGCATAGGGGCAGCCGCCGATGCCGCCGATCGACGCGTCGAAGCAGTGCGCGCCCGCGTCGATGGACGCGAGCACGTTCGCCAGGCCCATGCCGCGCGTGTTGTGGAAGTGCAGGGTCAGGTCGGTGGCGGGCCAGCGCGCGATGAATGCGCGCACCATGCCTGCCACTTGACCTGGATACGCCATGCCCGTGGTGTCGCACAGCGTGATGCCCGTCGCGCCGATCTCGTCGATGAAGCGGCCGCACCATGCGAACACGTCGCTCTCGGCGAGGTCGCCTTCGATCGGGCAGCCGAAGCTGCACGAGAGCGACACATTGACCCCCACGCCGGCTTGCCGCGCGAGCGCCGCCACTTCGGCGAGGCCGCGCAGCGACTGCTCGCGCGTCAAGCGCAGGTTGGCGAGGTTGTGGCTCTCGCTGGCCGACATGACGAGGTTCATTTCGTCCGTCCGCGCATCGATGGCGCGCTCGGCGCCGCGCACGTTGGGCACGAGCGCGCTGTAGACGACGCCTGGCACGCGCTCGATCTCGCGCAGCACGATCTCCGCATCGGACAGCGCGGGTATCGCCTTCGGCGAGACGAAGGCCGTGACCTCGATCTTTGCCATGCCCGCGCGCGAGAGCGCGTTGACCAGCACGATCTTGTCCTCCGTCGGCACGAAGGCCGCGACGGCCTGCAGGCCGTCGCGGGTGCCGACCTCGTACATCCTGATGCGCTGCGAAGCGCCGTTCCAGACCGCGTTCATGCGACCACCTTTCTGCCGCGCAAGGCGGCGATGTCATCGGCGGTGAAGCCGAGTTCGTCGAGCACCGAATCCGTGTCGTCGCCCAGGCCCGGCGCCGACGAGCGCACCGTGCCCGGCGTGCCCATGAGCTTGGGCACCACGCCGGGCACCTCGATGTCGTGGCCGTCGCGCGTGCGTTGTTGCAGCAGCATGTCGCGCGCGCGGTAGTGCGGGTCTTCGCAGATGTCCCTGGCGGTGTAGACCTTGCCGGCGGGCACGCGCGCCGCGCCGAGCACGTCGAGCACCTCGGCCACCGAGCGCCCCTGCGTCCAGGCCTCGATGGCCCGGTCGAGTTCTTCCACGCGCGCCACGCGGCCCGCGTTGTCGGCGAGCGCCGCATCGGCGCCGAGGTCCTCGCGCCCGATGGTCTGCATCAGCCGCTTGAAGATGCTGTCGCCGTTGCCCGCGATCAGCACGAAGCCGTCGCTGCAGCGGTAGGCGTTCGAGGGCGCGATGCCTGGCAGCGCGCTGCCCGCGGGTTCGCGCACCGCGCCGAACGCGCTGTACTCGGGCACGAGGCTTTCCATGACGTTGAACACCGCCTCGTTGAGCGCGACGTCGATCACCTGCCCCTTGCCGCCATTCACCTTGCGGTGGTAGAGCGCCGTGAGCACGCCGATGGTGCCGTGCAGTGCGGCCAGCGTGTCGCCGATGGAGATGCCGCAGCGCACCGGCACCTGGCCCGGCTCGCCAGTGAGGTGGCGCAGCCCGCCCATCGCCTCGCCGATGGCGCCGAAGCCCGGCAGGTCGCGGTAGGGGCCGGTCTGTCCGTAGCCGGAGATGCGCAGCATCACAAGGCCCGGGTTGAGCGCCGAGAGCACGTCGTAGCCCATGCCCCAGCCTTCCAGCGTGCCGGGACGGAAGTTCTCGATCAGCACGTCGGCCTCGGCGATGAGCTTGCGCGCGATGTCCTGGCCTTCGGTGCTGCGCAGGTCCAGCGCGATGGAGCGCTTGTTGCGCGACTGCACCTGCCACCAGACCGAGGTGCCCTCCTGGATCAACCGCCAGTTGCGCAGCGGGTCGCCGCTGCCGGGCGGCTCGATCTTGACGACGTCGGCGCCGAATTCGCCGAGCGTCTTGCCCGCGAAGGGGCCGGCGATGAGCTGGCCCATCTCGATGACGCGCACGCCTTGCAGGGCGCTGGGCGTTGGTGTGGGGATGGGGAACGTAGAAGCCATGTGTTGTCTCCGGGTGGAGTGCAGACGGTGTGCTGCATCCGATGCCCGGATTCTGGGCAGCGGGCTCTCTGGAGGGAACGACAAAGGCGCGCACCCAGCTTTCGCGGATCACGAAAGCTGGAAGGGGTTAACCCGCGCAGAGGTGGTCGATGAGCGTTCGCACGTGGCGCGGCACCGCGCCCGCGTCGCGCAGGCCGATCACCAGGCGACGGCGGGTCCAGTCGTCTTCGAGCGTGATCTCGCGCAGGTTCATCGAGCGCAGGTGCGGCTGGATCGCCTCGCGCGGCAGCACCGCCACGCCCATGCCCGCGGCGACCATCTGGCACATCGCATCGAAGCTGCGCACCTGGATGCGCAGCTTCAGGCGCCGCCCGAGCGTCTCGGTCGCGGCCTGCAGGCGCTGCGCGAGCGAGGTCGCGCCCGAGAGGCTCACGAAGTCGCAGTCGCAGGCCTCCTCGAAACGCACGCTCTTGCGGCGCGCGAGCGGGTGGCCGCGCGGCACAACCAGCACGAGGCGGTCTTCGCGGTAGTTCACGATGTCCAGGCCCAGCGTGGGCGTGCGGTCCGCGAAGATGCCCACGTCGGCGCGGCCGTCGAGCACGGCCAGCACGATCTCGCTGCTGTTCTGCTCCTCGAGCTCGATGCGGATGCCGGGGTTGGCGGCCACGAAGCTCGCAAGCTCGCGCGGCAGGAACTGCGTCACGGCCGAGGTGTTGACCCACAGGCGCACCACGCCCACCACGCCCGAGGCGTAGTCCGACAGGTCGGCCGAGAGCTGCTCGACGTCGTTCAGGATGCGCTGCGCATGCCGGCGCAGCGCATCGCCCGCGACGGTGAGCGTGACGCCGCGCGAATGGCGCTCGAAGAGTTCGGTGCCCACCGCGGCCTCGAGGTCGGAGATGCGCTTGCTGGCCGCACCCACCGCCAGGTGCGCGAGTTCGGCGCCCTTGCTGATGCTGCCGGTGCGCACCACGAGGTTGAAGAGCGAGAGCGAGACGAGGTCGAGGCGGTGCAGGTTCACGGCTGCGTGCAGTGCTTGGATGCGGAGTGAAAAGCGGGGTGCCATTGTGCGCGCCGGAACCTGATCGGCCCCTCAACGCTTTCCCTTTCCCCTTCGCTTTTGTTAGGCCCGAATGAGCATCCGAGCACGCTGCCTGGTTATTGCAGCAGGCGAAAACACGCGAGGTTTCGATCCGTAAGATCGCGCCCCAACGCCGCGAGGCGCAACGAGAGCTCGCATGAAATTCAGGTTATGGATGGCAACGCTGGCCGTCATCGCGGCTGCGGCCGTCGGCGCCGGCGCCTATGCATGGCAACCGTCCATCGACGCCCTGCCCGACCGCCCCGTACCGAGCGACAACCCCGCGCTGCTCGCGCAAGGCGCACGCATCGCGGCGCAGGGCGACTGCATGGTCTGCCACACCAGCGCCCATGGCAAGCCCTACGCGGGCGGCCTGCCGCTGAAGACGCCCTTCGGCACGATCTACAGCACCAACATCACGCCCGACACAGCCACCGGCATCGGCAGCTGGTCGCTCGCGGCCTTCGAGCGCGCGATGCACTCGGGCGTCTCGCGCGACGGGCACCTGCTGTATCCGGCCTTTCCCTACGCGCACTTCACGCGGATGACGCAGGAAGACGTCGGCGCGCTCTATGCATACCTGATGGCGCGCACGCCGGCCGAGTCCAAGCCGCCGGCGAACGAACTCGTGTTTCCGCTCGGCTTCAGGCCGCTGGTGGCGGGATGGAACCTGCTGTTCCTGCAGCGCGGGCCACTGCCTGCACCGGCAACGCAGCAGTCGGCCGAATGGCTGCGCGGCCAGTACCTCGTCGAAGGCGCGGGGCACTGCGCGGCCTGCCACACGCCGATGAACACGCTCGGCGCCGAGAAAAGCGGCCAGGCCTTCGCGGGCAACCTGATCGATGGCTGGGAGGCGCCGCCGCTCAATGCGCTGGCATCGAAGTCGCCCAAGCCGTGGACGCGCGAGCAGCTCGTGGCGTACCTGCGCACCGGCCTTTCGAGCGAACACGGCGCCGCCTCCGGCCCGATGCGTCCGGTGACTCAGCACATGGCCGATGTGCCCGAGGACGATGTGCGCGCGATCGCGACGTACATCCTCGCGCTCGACACCAAGGCGCCGGCACCATCCGCATCGACAACGCCCGCACCTGCACCCGCACCGGCCGTCGCAACGGCAGGCCAGCGCGTCGACAGCGGCGCAGCCCTGTTCGCCGGTGCGTGCGCCGGCTGCCACGCCGCCACCGCCCCGATGGGCACGATCGGCGAGCGGCCTTCGCTGGCCCTGAGCACCGCCATCAACGCCGACAGCGCACGCAACGCGATTCGCACCGTGCTCGGCGGCAATCCATGGAACGGCTCCACGGCGGCGCATTTCATGCCGCCCTTCGCCGACGCACTGAGCGATGCGCAGATCGCCGAAGTCCTGACCTACGTGCGCGCCAGTTCCACGCAGCGGCCGCCCTGGCCCGACCTGGAAAAGGACGTCGCCCACATCCGCAACGAGGCATCGCCGAAATGATCACCCTGACCGTCAACGGCACCGACCATGCGCTGGACATCGACCCGTCGATGCCGCTGCTCTACGCGCTGCGCAACCACCTGAAGCTCAACGGCGCGAAGTACGGCTGCGGCCTGGGCCAATGCGGCGCCTGCACCGTCATCGTCGACAAGCGCCCGGTGTTCTCGTGCCTCATGCCGGTGTCGGCCGTCGGCCAGCGCGCGGTGCGCACCATCGAAGGCCTGGGCAGCGCCGAGAAGCCCGCGCCGATCCAGAAAGCATTCATGGACCAGCAGGCCGCGCAGTGCGGCTACTGCATCGCGGGCATGGTGATGCGCGCGCAGGCGCTGCTCGACGAGCAGCCCGGTGCGAACGAAGAAGAAATCCGCCGCCACATGCAGCCCAACCTCTGCCGATGCGGCACGCACATGCGCATCGTCGCGGCGATCGTGCAGGCCTCGCAGACGATGGCGCGCAAGGGAGCGGCTGCATGAGTGCACAACCCTTAGAGACCGTTCGCGGTCCGTCGCGCCGCCACTTCCTCGCGGCCGGCTCGCTGACGGTGAGCTTCGCGCTCTGGCCCACCGCTTCCGCACTGGCGCAGCAGGCTACCGAGGCCGCCGCACCCGTCGCTGTCGATGGCGGCGCGGCCAAGCTGCCGGGCGACCTCGGCAGCACGCCAATGCTCGATGCGTGGATTCGCATCGACGAGAAAGGCGCGATCACCGTCTTCACCGGCAAGGCCGAACTCGGCACGGGCATCCGCACCGCGTTCATCCAGATCGCGGCCGAGCAACTGGGCGTGCTGCCGCCGGCCATCCACCTCGTCACCGCCGACACGGGCGCGACGCCCAACGAGGGCTACACCGCTGGCAGCCACTCGACGGCCGACAGCGGCACGGCGATCCTGCATGCGGCCGCGCAGGTGCGCGCGCTGCTGCTGGACACGGCAGCTACCAAGCTCGGCGTGGCGGCCGATCAGCTCACGGCGCGTGACGGCAAGATCACTTCGGCCGACGGGCGCAGCCTGAGCTACGGCGATGCCGTCAGCGGCCTCGACCTGCACCGCCGCGCCGAGCCGCGCTCCGATCTGGTCGCGCCTGCGAAGCACCGCGTCATCGGCCAGTCGCTGCGCCGCGTCGACATTCCCGGCAAGGTCACGGGCGGCGCGAGCTACGTGCAGGACATGCGCCTGCCGGGCATGGTGCATGCGCGCATCGTGCGGCCGCCGTCGTATGGCGCGACGCTCACGGCGCTCGACAGCGCGGCCGTCGAGAAGATGCCGGGCGTGCTGAAGGTGGTGCGCGACGGCAGCTTCGTCGCAGTCGTCGCCGAGGACGAATGGCAGGCCATCCAGGCGATGCGTGCATTGACCGGCGCCGCGCGCTGGCAGCCGCAGGCCGCGCCGCTGCCCACGCCCGCCACCATCGCCGACACGCTGATGAAGCTGCCGGCCCGCGAGATCCACGTCGGCGACCGGCATGGCACCGCGGCGCCCGCCGCGAAGACGCTCCACGCGCGCTTCACCAAGCCCTATCTCGCGCACGCGTCGATCGGCCCTTCGTGTGCGGTCGCGCAGTTCGATGTCGAGGGCGCCAAGCTCAGCGTCTGGACCCATTCGCAGGGCGTGTTCCCGATGCGCGCGGCGCTGGCCGAGCTGTTGTCGATGAAGCCCGAGGACATCCGCTGCATCCACGTCGAAGGCTCGGGCTGCTATGGCCACAACGCCGCCGACGATGCGGGCGCCGAGGCAGCGCTCATCGCGCGCGCCCTGCCCGGCAAGCCGGTGCGCGTGCAATGGATGCGCGAAGACGAATTCACCTGGGAGCCCTTCGGCCCCGCGATGGTCACCGACGTGAAGGCCTCGCTCGATGCCGACGGGCGCGTGGTCGACTGGCAGTACGAGATCTGGAGCAACTCGCACAACCAGCGGCTGGACAACGCCGGGCGCTTCATCTCCGCGCAGTACCTGGCCAAGCCCTTCGTGCCCGCGCCGCCCAAGCCGATCCCGATGCCCGAGGGCGGCGGCGACCGCAACAGCCTGCCGCTGTACAACTTTGCGAACTACGAGGTGCAGCACCACTTCCTGCCCGACATGCCGGTGCGCGTCTCGGCGATGCGGGGCCTGGGCGCGTTCATGAACGTCTTCAGCATCGAGAGCTTCATGGACGAGCTGGCCGCGGCCGCGGGCGCCGACCCGGTCGCGTTCCGGCTCAAGCACCTGGACGATCCGCGTGCGCGCGACGTGGTCAACCTGGCCGCGCAGCGCTTCGGCTGGGATGCGAAACGCAAGCGCGTGCCCCACCGCGGCGTGGGCTTCTCGTTCGCGCAGTACAAGAACCTCATGAGCTACCTCGCGCTCGCGGTCGAGATTTCGATCGTTCCCGAGACCGGCGAGGTGCGCATCGAGCGCGCGGTGGCGGCCATCGATTGCGGGCAGGTGGTCAACCCCGACGGCGTGCGCAACCAGGTCGAGGGCGGCATCCTGCAGTCGTCCAGCTGGGCGCTGTTCGAGCAGGTGCAGTACGACAGCCAGCGCATCCGCAGCCACGACTGGAGCGGCTATCCGATCATGCGGTTTTCCGAGGTGCCGCGAAAGGTGGAGGTGCACCTCATCGACCGCCCAGGCGCGCCGTTTCTCGGCACCGGCGAAGCCTCGCAAGGGCCCGCGCCCGCGGCGATGGCCAATGCGATCGCCGATGCCACAGGCCGGCGCCTGCGCACGCTGCCGCTCGCGGCCGAGGGCCGGCTCAAGGAATACCGCACGGGCTGAAGTGCGCATCAACTCGCAGTCACGCACAGTCACGCGCATCACGTAGCATCGCGGCCCATGAGCTACACCGTGAAACTGATCGACTTCCCCGACGCGCCGCACGACGTCATCGCCACCGCCGAGACGCGCTTTCGCCGCGAACTGGACAAGCTATTGGGCGACAACGTCGAGCCCGCACTGAAGGCGTTCGAGAACGCCAGCGAGTCCAGCGCCGACGAACTCACCAAGGACGAGATCGCGCTGGCCGCGAGCTGGGCCAAGGCCTACGAAGCGGCGAAGACAGCAGGCTTTCGCGCGCTCGGCGAGGCCGACGAGGCGTACTTCGAAGTCCGCGTGGAATGATGCCGCGCTGATTGCGCTTCAGGCGCTGCGCACGGGCGGCGCGCCGGTGTCGATGGCCTTGTAGTTGACCAGCCCGCCCAGGTCGAGCACCGTCAAACCCCGCTTCTCCAGGCGAATGAGCTGCAGTGCCTGCAGGCGTTGCAGCGCCACGTTCACACGCTGCCGAGACACATTTGCCAAAAGGCCGATCTCGACCTGCCCCACCTCCAGGAAGCGCGGGGCGTCCGGGTACAGGTCGGGGTTGAAAAGGCTCGCGAGGCAATTGGCGACGCGCGCATCGGTATCGAGCAGCCGCTCGTGCGCGAGCGCGCCGATGAAAAGGCTCAGCCGCGCATTCAGCAAATCCTGCAGGTAGTGGTTGAACGGCACGCTGGTGCCGCGCAGCCATTCGAAGGTGCGGCGCGGCATCAGCGCCACGCGCGTGGGCCGCAGCGCCATCACGTCGTAGCGGCGCGCCTCGTGCTTGAAGAGCGAGCCCTCGCCGAACCACACGCCGGCCGAGACGCCGGTGAGCGTGGAGACGCGCCCGTCTTCCGAGGCCACCGACATCTTGGCGAAGCCGTCGATGAGCCCCATCCAGTGCTCGACCATCTGCCCCGCCCGCGCGATGCAGGCGCCGCGCGCGAACTGCCGTTCCTGCATGCTGCCGAGCACATGCTCGACGTCGGCGGGCGAGAGCCCCGCCGCCCAGCGCGAGTGCCGGACCATGTCTTCCATCGCATGCGCGGTCGGCGCCGGTGCGGAATCAGGGATTACCTCTAGCGATTGGCGCCTCATGTGTCGTCGCGACGACCGCAGCGTGGAACGTCCATCCTTAATCTTCCAATACACATAACAGAAGGAGACATCCATGCTCGCTACACCTCGCCGCCCGCACAAGCGGGTTTCTCCGTGGCCCCGTGTCCAGGTCGCCGCCGCAGGCATCGCGATGGCCGGCGCGCTGCTCGTCGCAGGCTGCGGCGGCGGGTCCGATGGCGGCTCGGTGTTTCCGTTCATTCCCGGCGCGAGCCCGCCGCCCGCCACGCAGACGCCTGCCGCGTTCCAGGTCAAGACGCTCTCTTCGGCGCCCGACATGGTGAGCGGCGGCGACGCGCTCGTCGAAGTGACCGCGCCCGTGGGCGTCGCGCTCGACAAGGTGCGCGTGAGCCTCAACGGAAAAGACGTGACCTCGCAGGTGCCCGTGGTCAACCCCACGACGCGCGTGCTGCGCGGCCTGGTCACCGGCCTCACGACCGATGCGGCCAGCACCACCGGCAGCGTCAACACGCTGGTGGTGAGCAATGCCGACGTGGCGGCGCAGCGCACCGAGGCCAAGCTGGTCAACTACCCCATCACCGGGCCGATCCTCTCGGGCCCGCACATCTCGCCCTACGAATGCCGCACGGTGCAGAACGGCCTGGGCACGGCGCTCGATGCCGACTGCTCGGCCGCGACGCAGGTGGTCTGGTACTACCGCACCAACACCAACGTCTTCAAGCCGCTGGCGGACCCCACCGGCGCGCGCCCGGCAGATCTTGTGACCACCACCACCAACGACGGCGCCACGGTGCCGTACATCGTGCGCGTGGAGTCGGGCACCATCAACCGCGGCGTGTACCGGCTCGCGGTGCTCGACAACCCGACCAAGGATTCGCCCGCCGCGTGGAAGCCAGGCCCGGGGTGGAACAAGAAGCTCGTCGCGTACTTCGACTGCTGCGGCTCTGCGCAATACAACCAGGGCGTGCACCCGATCGAGACGATCCTGGGAGACGTTGGCCACATCCAGCTCTCGCGCGGCTTCGCCTTCATGAATTCGACCGAGCTCTGGAACAACCAGCACGCCAACCCGCACCTGCAGGGCGAGACGCTGATGATGATGAAGGAGCACGTCATCGAGGAATTCGGCGAGGTGCCCAAGTGGACCGCCGGCTTCGGCGGCTCGGGCGGCGCGATCCAGCAGTACCTGATCGCGCAGCTCTACCCGGGGCTGCTCGATGGCATCCAGCCCATCGTGTCGTTCCCTGAGACGCTGATGCCCGAGGTGATGGAGTGCCGGCTGCTCAACAACGTCTACAAGCTGGACGCCGCCTGGACGCCGGCCAAGCAGAACGCGGTGAACGGCTTCAACACGAACACCTGCCTGTCGTGGGACGCGGCCTTCGCGAGCATCATCAAGTCGGACAACGCGGCGGGCTGCGGATTCATCGAGCCGGCCAACGTGGCGAACGTCTTCAACCGCGCGACCAAGCCGACCGGCATCCGCTGCGACCTGTTCCAGACCAACGTGAACCTGCTGGGCAAGCGCCCCGGCACGCAGGAGGCGCGCCGGCCGCTGGACAACATCGGCCTGCAGTACGGCCTGGCGGCGCTGAACAGCGGCGCGATCTCGGTGAAGGAATTCCTCGACCTGAACGAGAAGGTCGGCGGCTACGACGGCGACGGCAACCCGCAGGCCGCGCGCTCCGAAGCCGACCCCGATGCGCTCAAGCTCACCTACGCGGGCGGCTTCAAGAATGGCTTCAGGGGACCGGGCCTGGCGAACATCCCGATCATCTCGCAGCGCGGCAACGCCGATGCGGTGGGTGACATCCACGACACGACGCAGGACCTGATCATCCGCGCCCGCCTGCAGCGCGCCAACGGCCGCAGCGACAACCAGATCATCTGGACGCTGGGTTCCACCTCGGGCTACGACTACATGAGCGGCTCGATCGACCTCCTGAACAAGTGGCTGGACAACATGGCGGCCGACCCCGCGCCCGCCTCGATCGACAAGGTGGTGCGCAACAAGCCCGCGGGCGCCAACGACGCCTGCTGGAACAAGACCGGCACGCGCATCGACGAGCCCGCATCGATGGACCCGGCGGCCAGCTGCAACACGGTGTACCCGCGCTTCACGACGCCGCGCCTGGTGGCCGGCTCGCCGATGGTGAACGACGTGCTCAAGTGCCAGCTCAAGCCGGTCAACGCCGCCGACTATTCGGTGACGATCGCCGGTGCCGACCTTGCGCGGCTGCAGACGATCTTCCCGAGCGGCGTGTGCGACTGGAGCAAGCCCGGCGCGGGCCAGGAGCTGCTGCGCGGCACCTACCTGCGCTTGCCGCTCGTCAACTGACGAGGGCTCCTTCCCGGCAGTTGCGCCACGCGCTCTGCCAGGAAGTCCACCAGCACGCGCACGCGCAGCGGCTGGTGGCGGCGCGGCGCATAGAGCAGGTGCACCTCCTGCGCCGGGCCGGTATGGCGCGCGAGCACGCGCACCAGGCGGCCATCGGCCAGGTGGTCGGCCACCATCCACGTGGGTTGCAGCGAAATGCCGGCGCCGCCGAGCACGCTGTCGAGCATGGCCACCGCGTTGTTCACGCGGTAGCGGCTGCGCACCGGCACGGTCACCACGCCTTCCGGGCCTTGCAGCAGCACGCCGTCGTCGCCGGCGGCGTAGCGGATGTAGTCGTGCGAGAGCAGGTCCTTCGGATTGCGGGGCTTGCCGCGCGCGGCCACGTAGCCGGGTGACGCGACGAGCACGCGCGGCCATGCGCCGAGGTGCTTGGCAACGAGGTCCGGCGGCAATGCGCCGCCGACGCGCAGCGACACGTCGATGCGCTCCTCGCGCGGATCGACGAAGCGGTCGTCGAGCACCAGCTCGAGTTCGATGTCCGGGTACAGCCGCAGGAACTCGACCGCCATCGCGTTGAGATGCCGCTGCCCCATGGTGACCGGCGCGCTCACGCGCAAGAGGCCCTGCGGCTGCTGCACCTGCTCGCGCGCATCGGCGACCGCATCGCCGTAGTCCTCCAGCACGCGGCGGGCGCGCTCGTGAAAGCGCTGGCCCTCCTCGGTGAGGCTCAGGCCGGTGGCGGCGCGGCGCAACAGGCGCACACCGAGCGATCGCTCCAGTCCCGCGACCAGCTTGCTGATGGTGGGCTGCGTGGTGTCCAGCGCGCGCGCCGCGCCCGAGAGGCTGCCGAGTTCTACGCTGTGCACGAAGGCTGTAAGCGCACGCAAGGTGTCCATGGCGTATTCGATTTAGGAATGGTATGGATGCAATTTTGCCATCTACCCATCCGAACTTGCATGGCAGAAAGTCGAGGCCTCGCTTCACTTTCAAGGACACCACATGAACGCCTCCACCCTCGGATCGATCCTCAAGTACGGCGCCGCGGCGCTGACCCTCGCGGGCATGGCTGCCGCATCGGCGGCGCCCGCTTATTGGAGCCCCAGCTGGATGGCCAGCACCCAGCCGATCTGGGGCGGCGACTTCGTGCTGCCGAGCGGCCTGCCCTTCCAGTTCAACCAGCAGACCATTCGCCAGGTGGCGCGCCTGAGCATCGGCGGCGCGAAGCTGCGCGTGGTCATCAGCAACGAAGGCGGCACGGCGCCGCTGTATATCGGCGCGGCGCGCGTGGCGCGGCATGGCGAAGGTTCGGCCATCGTCGATGGCACGGACCGCGCATTGCGCTTCGGCGGACAGGCCGAGGTGACCGTGCCGCCCGGTGCACGCCTTGTCAGCGATCCGGTCGACCTGCCGCTGCCCGCGCTCAGCGAGGTCGCGGTGTCGCTCTATCTGCCGAAGCCGAGCCAACCCGCGGGCTTTCATTTCGATGCGCGCGAGACGGCGTACGTCGCGAGCGGCGACCTGACCGGCGCTGCGCGGATGCCGGCTGCGGCCTCGCAATGGCGCACGCGCGTCTACGTCAGCGGCCTCGTCGTCGAGACGCCCACGCCGCCGGCCACCGTCGTTGCGCTCGGCGATTCGATCACCGACGGCAACGGCGCCACGCCCGGCGCCAACACGCGTTGGCCCGATGCGCTGGCCGAGCGGCTTGCGTCGCGCGGCGTCGGCGTGCTGAACGCCGGCATCTCCGGCGGCCGACTGATGAAAGACGGCATGGGCCGCGCCGGGCTCGAGCGCGCGGCGCGCGATGCGTTCGCGCAGCCGGGCGTGCGCGCGGTGATCGTGCTGCTGGGCACCAACGACATCGGCTGGCCCGGCGGCCCGTTCGCGCCGCAGGAGCCGGCGATGCGCGCGGAAGACCTCATCCAGGGATTCCGCCAGCTGATTGCGATGGCCCATGCCCACAACGTGCGCATCGTGGCCGGCACGATCACGCCCAACGAACGCGCACTGGAAGGCACGCCGCTCGAAGGCCACCATTCGGCCGAGAAGGACAAGGTGCGCCAGGCCGTGAACCGCTGGATTCGCGAGAGCGGCGCGTTCGATGTGGTGGTCGATTTCGACGCGCTGCTGCGCGATCCGGCGCGCCCGACGCGCCTCAAAGCAGCGATGGATTCGGGCGATCACCTGCACCCGGGCGATGCGGGCTACAAGGCGATGGCGGCCGCGATCGACCTCGATGCCCTCTTGGGTAACGATTCAAAATAGGCCGCAAATATACTGTACATAAGTACAGTATTTTCTCTAGAATGGATCGTCTCCAAGAACAACTTCGAGGCGACTCCATGACCACCGCCAATCCGCCTGCGCCCTCTGCGCAGGTTCTTTTTCTCTTCCGCCCGGCGGCATCCGATGCAGCCGCGGCAACGCGCAGGCCGCATCTCCACCTGGCCCTTCCGCGTGGTCCGGGAACACGGCCACGGCGACAGCAACGAGAGGGATGACGTCCGCGTTCAGGCGGCGCGCGTCATCCGCACGACGGCCGAGCATTGGTGGCCGTCGGAGTCTTGAGGACGCACCATGACGGAAAGGCGGCTTCTCATCGGGCTCTTTCCCGACCGGAGGGTGCAGACTCAGATCGGCGAACACCGCAATGACTGGTGGTGGCCAAGGCACTGCACTTTCCCACCCGAAGAGCGACTGCATCTGACGCTCCAGTACCTCAATGACCTGAACGCAATCGCTGAGCAGCGCCTGCGCGATGCACTGGCCGAAGTCACCATGCCGCCTCTGGAACTCATGCTGGACCGTTCGGGCACCTGGCCGAACGATGTCTCTGTTATTCAGCCGGCCGAGCATGAAGGACTGCGCATGCTGCACAACGATATGCAGCGTGCTCTGCTTCGAGCCGGCTTTGGCTTTGTCTCCCGTGTTCGAAAGTGGAAGCCGCACATCACGATTGCCAGGAATACAGAGCATGCGGCATGCCCGCTGTTACCGCCGATCCGCTGGCGACCGCAGGAGTTCAGGCTGGTGCGCTCACACTTCGAGCGCCCCTTTCGCCATGAGTTGTTGGCGTCCTACCCCGTGCGCAAAGAAACCGAGGCTACATTTCCTGAATGCTGACGCCCCCTGACATTGCCCACGACATCATTCAAAAGTGCCTCGCCGAAACCTACGGCCTCCAGGCGACGCACACCGAATTTCTCCCTCTGGGCGCTGACGTCCATTCCGCGGTTTTCCGCGTGCAGGCGAACGACGGCACGGCGTACTTCCTGAAACTGCGCAGCGGCGATTTCGACACGGCGGCCGTTGCCGTGCCGGCCTTTCTTCATCACGACAAAGGCATCGCCGCGGTGATGGCGCCGCTGCCGGCAACGGACCGCCAACTCGGCGTGCGGCGCGACGGCTTCGACTGGATGCTCTATCCCTTCTTCGAAGGCCGTAACGGCTTCGAGCGCGCGCTGACGGCCGCGCAATGGACCGCCCTCGGCGCAGCCTTGAACGCCATTCATCGCACCGATTTGCCGCCGGCCCTTCTCGCCAGCATCCCCAAGGAAACCTACGCGCACCACTGGCGCGAAGGCGTCAGGCGCTACCAGCGCCGCTTCATCAACGGCTTCGGGGGCGACGCCATCGTCCAGCGGTTCCAGGCCTTCTGGGCGCAGCATGACGAGGAGATCGACACGCTGGTCTATCGCAGCGAGCAGCTTGCGTCGATCCTGCTGGAGAAGGCATTGCCGCAGGTCGTGTGCCACGCCGACATCCACGCAGGCAATGTGCTCTTGGGCGATGAGGACCGGCTGGCCATCGTCGATTGGGACACGCTCGTCCTCGCACCGAAAGAGCGCGACCTGATGTTCATCGGCGGCGGTGTCGGCCACGTGTGGAACCAGCCGCAGGAAGAGGCGCAGTTCTACCAGGGCTACGGCGCCGCGGACATCGACCCGGTCGCGCTCGCCTACTACCGCCACGAGCGCATCGTGCGCGACATCCTCGAGATCAGCGACCAGGTGTTCGATGCGTCCGCGAGCACCGAAGACCGCGAAGAGGCCATGCGCCAGATGGCGAGCCAGTTCCAGCCCGGCGACGTCGTCGCCATCGCGCACCAAAGCTACGAAGCGGTCACCTGATCCGGTGCTGATCCCGTGCGGGTCCTCTAGATCAGCATGTCCTGCACGTCGTCGTCGAAGCCCGCAATGGGCTGCGCCTTGGCCAGCGCGAGCCACACCCCGAACGGAATGCGCTCGATCGGCCGGTGCACCGCGGCGCGCGCCACCACGAGGCGTTCGCCTTCGAGCACCAGCACGCCGCACTCGGCCGGAATCTCCTCGGGCGTGGCGATGCAACGGCCGCGCGCATCGTTGCCCAGCACGTACCAGCACTCGCCGCCCAGGTCGAGGTAAGCGGCGCGCTTGTCGGGCTTGCGCAGGTCGCCCAGCAGGTCGGCGCGGCTGACCTTCACCTCGTGGACGATCGGGTGCGCATAGGCTTCGACGCTGGTGTTGCGGATCGAAAACACATCGGGCCGCGCCATGCACCAGCGCGGCTTGCCGCCCTCACCCTTACCCTTTCCCTTTCCTTTTTCATCTTCCAGCGGCGGCAGGCGCGCGCGCAGGCCCAGGCCCCGCCATGCGATGCGGCCGCCGCGCGTCATCTCGCGCGCGACGCGTTCGACCAGCGCCTCGTGCGGCGTCAGCGCCGCGCGGTTGAGGGTGAGCGTGGTCGCGATGCGGGCGATGCCGGCATCGGTCACGCGCAGGGTCTCGTGGCCATGCGATGTGCGCACGCGTTCGAGAAAACCGCCGGCCAGCAGCTCGACCTCGATGCCGTCGCAGCAGGGCCAGCCGGCCGAGCGGTAGATCTCGCGCAGGCGCCGCGCATGCAGCTTGCCGAAGGGCACCGCCGCATCGGGCGCCGCGGTCTGCATCGGCGGCGGCTCCACCACGGGCGGTGGAAATCCGGGGTCGGTGACCGGTGGCAGGGCCGGCGGCGGATCGCCTTCGGGCGGAGGCGGCGGTGGTGGCTGCGGCACCGGATTCGGAACGTCCGGCGCGGGCGGCGGCGGACCGATCGGCATGGCAACGAGGGGGGCGATGGGATCGAGTGCGAGTGCGGACATGGGGGAACAGGTTAGCGAAAAGTCGTGGGGCGCGCGAGGCGTGGAACGATCGGTTGCATCCGTCGCCCTCGCCCTTGTCGTGGCCCGCTCGGTCAATGGAAATCCCGGCTGGTGTTGCTCTGCGCGAGCCGGCCCATCAGCGGCGTCAGGTCCTTGAAGCCGGTGGCCACCAGGTGCTGCACCTTGCCGCCGCTGTCGTCGTCGCGCTGCCAGGTGCCCTGCACCGCGAGCAGGTGCGACTTCAGCAAAGGCTCGCGCCACGCGTCGATGACATGGTTCCAGACGATCACGTTGACGTTGCCCGTCTCGTCCTCCAGCGTGACGAAGATCGTGCCGTTGGCCGTTCCGGGCCGCTGGCGCCCCTTGACGATGCCGCAGGCGCGCACGGTGCGGCCGGTGGGCTGCGCGCGCAGCTCCTCCGCGCTCATGAGCTTCATGCGCGCCAGACGCGGGCGCAGCAGCGCGAGCGGATGGCGGCGCAGCGTGAGGCCGAGCGATGCGTAGTCGCCGACGATCTCCTCCCCCTCGGGCGCCGCGGGCAGCAGCAGCACCTGCTCGTTGATCGGCACGCCCTTGAGCAGGGCCGGCGCGCGGCTCCCCATGCCGCGCGTGGCGGTGGCGTCCCACACCTGCTGGCGGCGGTGGCCCGAGAGCGACATCAGCGCATCGGCCGCGGCGAGCGCGGCCATGTCCTTGCTGTCGAGTTCGGCGCGCAGGGCGAGGTCTTCGGTGCTGGTGAAAGGCGCCTGTTCGCGGGCTTTGAGCAGGCGTTCGACGCCGCCCTTGCTGAGGCTGGCGATGCGGTTCAGGCCGAGCCGCACCGCGGGCTGGTTCTCGTTGCCCAGGCGCTCGGCGTAGCGCGCGTCGGTGCCCGGCGGCACGCGCGGCGCATCGGGCGCGCGGGGTTCGAGCGTGGTGTCCAGGTCGCTGCACGTGACATCGACCGGGCGCACTTCGACGCCGTGCCTGCGCGCGTCCTGCACCAGTTGCGAGGGGCTGTAGAAGCCCATGGGTTGGGAGTCGAGCAATGCGGCGAGGAAGCAGGCGGGCTCGTAGTTCTTGAGCCAGCTGCTCACGGTGACCAGCAGTGCGAAGCTCGCGGCATGGCTTTCAGGGAAGCCGTAGTCGCCGAAGCCGAGGATCTGCTTGAAGATGGCTTCGGCGAACCCGAGCTTGTAGCCGTTGTCCGTCATGCCCTTGACGAGCTTCTCCTGGAATTTTTCGAGCCCGCCCTTGCGCTTCCATGCCGCCATCGCGCGGCGCAACTGATCGGCCTCATCGGCCGTGAACTTGGCCGCGATCATCGCGATCTGCATCACCTGCTCCTGGAAGATCGGGACGCCCAGCGTGCGTTCGAGTGCGGGGCGAAGTTCGTCGTTCTCATAGACGATCGGCAAGCCCTTGGCCACCCGCTCGCGCTGCTTGAGGTACGGATGCACCATGCCGCCCTGGATGGGACCGGGCCGCACGATCGCCACCTCGATCACCAGGTCTTCGTAGCAGCGCGGCTTCAGGCGCGGCAGCATCGACATCTGCGCCCGGCTCTCGATCTGGAACACGCCGATGGTGTCGGCGTCGCAGATCATGTCGAACACCTTCTGGTCGTCGTTGGGGATGTGGTGCATCTGCACCATCGAGCCTCGCCAACGGTTCATGTGGTCGAGCCCGCGACGGATCGCGCTGAGCATGCCGAGCGCGAGCACGTCGACCTTGAGCATGCCCATGGCTTCGAGATCGTCCTTTTCCCACTGGATGACGGAGCGGTCTTTCATCGACGCCTTCTCGACCGGCACGAGCCGCGTGAGCTTGGTGTGCGTGAGCACGAAGCCGCCCACGTGCTGACTCAGGTGGCGCGGAAAGCCCTTGAGCCGCTGCGTCATCTCGATCCATTGCACGAGCTTGAGTTCGTCCTCCTTCACGCCGGCGCGCGCGCATGCGGCATTCAACTGCTCGCCGAGCACGGCATCGTCGAACCAGTAGTGGTCCTTGGCGAATTCATCGACCAGCCGCTCGTCGATGCCGATGGCCTTGCCCACGTCGCGCAACGCGCTGCGCGAGCGATAGCAGATGACGACGGCGGCGATGGCGGCGCGCTCGCGGCCGTATTTCTCGTAGATGTACTGGATGACTTCTTCGCGGCGCTGATGCTCGAAGTCCACATCGATGTCGGGCGGTTCGTTGCGGTGGCGGCTCAGGAACCGCTCGAACAGCAAGGTGCCTTTGTCGGGATCGATCGCGGTGATGCCGAGGCAGAAACACACCGCCGAATTGGCCGAGGACCCGCGTCCCTGGCAGAGGATGTTCTGCGAACGCGCGAAGTTCACGATGTCTTCCACCGTGAGGAAGAACATCTCGTACTTGAGCTCGACGATCAGCGCGAGCTCCTTGTCCACCTGCGCGCGCACCTTCTGCGGAATGCCGTTCGGATAGCGCCTGGCGGCACCTTCCCAGGTCTTGCGCACCAGCGTCTGCACGGGCGTCTCGCTGTTGCCCACGGTTTCGAGCGGGTACTTGTAGTTCTCCCGGATCACCGCCGGATCGAACCTGCACCGCTCGGCCACCACCAGCGTATTGGCCAGCATCCCGGGCAAATAAAGCTCGGCAAGTTGCATCCGCAATCGCAGATGCCGCTCCGCATTCGACTGCAACGCAAAGCCGCACTCGGCCACGGTCTTGCCTTCGCGCACGGTCGTCAGCACGTCGTGCAAGGGCTTGCAGCTGCGCGCGTGCATGTGCACATCGCCGGCCGCCACGAGCGGCACGCCGGCCTGCTCGCCCGCCTGCAGCAACGTGACGAACCACAGGTCGTCATCGAGTTCGTTGAGCATCTCCACGGCCAGCCAGAGGCTCTCGCCATAGAGCGCCTTGGCGGCCAGCAGGTCTTCCAGCAGCGTGGCGGCATCCATCGCGCCGCCCGGGTTGCGATGCGGCACGAAAAGAATCTGGCAGCGCTGCAGCGAGGCCACGTCGCTGTCCTCCCAGCTCACGCGGTACTCGCCCTTGGGCAACTCGGTGTTGCGCGCGGCGGTGATGAACTCGCAGAGGTTGCCCCAGCCCTCGGTGTCGTTCGCGATCACCACGAGCCTGAAGCGCTCGAAGCGGAACTCGCTGCCGTACAGCAGGCGGAAATCGAGGTTGCGCGGGATCGGCGGCTCGTCGGGGTTCTCGCGTTCGTATGCGTCGAGCGTGCGTTCCATGTCTCGCCTGCAGACGTACGCCCGCACGATGCCGGCCACCGAGCACTCGTCGGTGATCGCCAGCGCCGCATACCCCAGCTGGTACGCGCGCTCGACCACTTCCTCGGGCGTCGATGCGCCGCGCTGAAAGCTGAAGTTCGTGAGGCAGTGCAGCTCGGCGTAGTCCGGCAATGCCGCCACGGCTTTCTTGCGCAACGGCACCGGCAGCGCATGCACCTTGGCGGGCTGGCGCTTGCGTTCCTGTTTGTCGCTGAGCTCAGGCATAGAGCCCCTGCAGATACCAGCGCACCTCGCCCGAAGAAAACCGCGCCGAGGGTCGTTCGCGAAAGATCCACACGAGCCCGGCTTCGGGGCTTTCGGCGACGTAGTAGTCGCGAACCGCCGGCTGGCCGCCGTCTTCCTTGCCGCCCCACCAGCCGGCCTCGACGCGCTGCGGCCCGACGAGCTTGCTCAACGGGCCGCGGTAGCACGGGCGCTCGCCGTCCATCTCGAGCAAGAGCGGTTCGGGCAGCAGCCACGGCGGGTAGATCGCATCGGGCTGCTGCGACTGAGACTGCGCCGCGGCCTTCGATTCTTTCGTCTCCTTGCGGGCCTTGGCCGGCGCCTTGTCTTTCTGCAGCGCGGGCCGCCAGGCCTGCTTGCGCTCGGGCCGGTGGTCGGCCTCTGCGCAGGGCACCACCACCTGGTGCGCGCCGAGCCGCACGCTCAGGCGCTCGACCATCTCGTGCAGCTTGTCGCCCTTGCGGTTGTCCTCGGGCAAAAAACTGGTGCTGGCACCGGCCCATGCGTCGGTCTCGAGCGTGCGCAGCTTCAGCCAGCTCGCGGGTGCCGCGAGCGTGGTGAGGGCCAGTTTCTCGGACAGCAGCCGGCGCAGGTGCGCCAGGTCCTGCGTGGGCTCGGCCGTGCGCACGGTGACCTGCTGGTGCGGCGGCAGGTTCACGCCGTTGAAGCGCTTGAGGTCGAGCGTCCACTGCAGCTCGAGCGCGCGCGCGCCGCGCTGGCGGGCGCGCAGCCAGATCTGCAGCGCCGAGAGCAGGCGGTTGGCCGACCACATGAGTTCGGGCGCGGTCTCGGCGAGCGCGGGCAGCTCCAGTTTCTGCTCGAACACGTCGGGCAGCGTGAGCCAGTCGTGGCTCTCGGGGCGCAGGCCCCAGGCCGTGTCGAGCGCCGTGCGCAACTCGGTGCCGAAGCGCCGCGTGAGGCCGCCGCGCGGCAAGGCGGCCACCTCGCCCCAGGTGCGGCAGCCCAGGCGCGCGAGCAGGTCGAGGTGGGGGCGCGCGGCGGTCAATGTATCCAGCGGCAGGCCGGCCGGGATGTCCTTGGGCCGCGGCTCGTTGCCCTCGAACAGGCGCAGCCGCGCGAGCGCGATGAGGCTCGTGGCGCCTTGGGCGCCGAGCATGCGCACATCGGGCGCGGGATTGACGGCGACCAGCTGGCGCATCAACTGCAGCCGCCCGCCCCACAGGCGCTCGCAGGCCGAGACTTCGAGCATGAGCGCCTCGTCCTGCCAGGCGACGTGCGGCGTGTATTCCAGCGCCCACCAGCCGAGCGCCTCCGGCGTGGGCAGCTGCGGTGTGTCAGGCGCATCAGGCGTGTCGGCGTCAAGCGACCACCGCAATGCGATCCAGTGCATGGGGGCCTCCTTTCCACGCATCGATGCGCACCACGGTCGCGGACGTTGCCGTGTCACCGACCGGCACCGTGCCCTGCTGCTGCAGGCGCAGCTTGCGGCGCAGCCGGGCGGCGGCCAGCAGCGCGGTCATGCGGTCGTTCCGCGCCGGCAGCATCACCGGCGAAGCCAGCGGCGGGCCGCGGCGCTTGAGGATGCGCAATTCGATCTGCGAGGCATCGGCCTCGCAGGTCTCCACCTGAAGACGCAGCCGCGCGGGAGACGCGCCCCGCGCGGCCGATTCGGGCCGGCATACGATAAGCAGCACGTCATGCTGCGCGGCCGCCAGCTGCAGACGCCGCAACTCGCCCACCCGCGCCTGCGGCAACCACGCCAGCACGGCGGCCACGTCCGCGCAGCGCAGCGCCTGCTCGCAGGCCCAGAGGCGCGCGGCGGGCGCATCGCTCCTGACCCACATCAGCGCCTCCACCGGCAGCCCCTGCGCCGCGAGCGACGGTCCGCAGGGCTCGTAGGGCGCGCCGATCAGCACGACCGGCCCGCCGCGCGCCTCCACGGCCTGCGCCAGCGCGGGCAGCAGCAGCCGCCAGACATGCGCTTCGGGCGCGCCCTGCAGCAACTCCGTCATCGCGCCGACCGGCCAGCCGCCGCCGGGCAACTCGGCATCGAGCGCGGCGTGGCCGGTCGCGACGACCTGCGCGTCGGCCAGGCCGAGTTCGTCGGCATGCCAGACGCCACGGCCCGCGGCGGCGGAAAAGGAGTCGAGGAAAGGGAGGCCCATGATGCAACTGTTAACTGTATTTTTATACAGTATTTCATGGCCTGGCAAGACGGAAGAAGGCTTTCTTCGCGGCAGGCCTTTTCATATTCCTTTGGCTCATGCCAAGGCGCGCAGAAGTCGTTTGAGCCGGCACCGCGCTTTCGCTCCAATGCCCTGAGGAAAAGGAGCCCCGCATGAACCACCCCACCGTCACCGCCGGCCTGAACTACCTGCAGCCTTGCGCGCTGCGCCCCTTCAGCTACACCTTCGCGCCGCCGCCCGGCACGCCCTGGGAAAGCGGCACCTACGAGCTGCGCGCCACACCGATCGCGGATGCACGCGCGGCCGCCACGCCGCCCGACATCGAGCGCGAAGGCTTCGTGCTGCGCGATGCGCCCACGGCCATCTCCGATTTCCTGGACGACGCCCAGGTCACCGCCATCTACCACCGCGAAGTCGCCGAACTGGCGCTCGCGGTCACGGGGGGCACACGGGCCCATGTGTTCGACCACCTGGTGCGCCGGCGCGAGGCCGATCGCACCGCCCTGAGCTTCGGGCGGCGCGCCACCGACGGCAAGGCGGCCGCCAACGGCCGCATCCACAACGACTACACCGAGGACTCCGGCCGCCGCCGGCTGGCCATGGTGCTGACCGACCCCGCCGAAGCCGCGGCCGTGCGGCGCTACTGCATCGTCAACATCTGGCGCTCGATCAAGGGGCCGGTGCTCGATACGCCGCTGGCCGTCTGCGATGCGCGCTCGGTGATGGCGAAAGACCTGGTGAATGCCGAGGTGCGCTACCCGCGCCGCACCGGCGAGATCTACCTGGCCACGCATTCGCCCGCGCACCGCTGGTCGTACTTTTCCGCGATGGACCGGCACGAGGCGCTGGTCTTCAAGCAGTACGACTCGCAACTCGGTGGCGTTTCGCGCTACACGCCGCACGCCGCTTTCGACCACCCCGATGCGCCCGCCGACGCGCCGCTGCGCGAGAGCATCGAGGCCCGCTGCCTGGTGGTGTTCGAATGACGCCGCGCGCCCTCCCCGTGCTCGATTTCTGGTTCGACTTCGGCAGCAACTACAGCTACCTGAGCGCGATGCGCATCGAGGACGAAGCGGCCCGCCACCACGTGCGCATCCGCTGGCAGCCGTTTCTGCTCGGGCCGATCTTCCGGTCCTTCGGCTGGGCCTCGTCGCCCTTCGTGCTGCAGAAGGAAAAAGGCGACTACACGTGGAAGGACATGGCGCGCCAGTGCCGCAGGTACGGCCTGCCGTGGCGGCAGCCCACGCAATTTCCGAGGTCCGCCGTGCTGCCGCTGCGCATTGCGCTCGTGGGCGCGGCGCAGCCCTGGATGGGCGAGTTCTGCAGGCGCACGATGGCCATGAACTTCGCCGAAGACCGCGACATCGATTCGCCGCAGGCCATGCGCGACCTGCTGGCCGCGCTCGGCCTGCCCGCGCACCGGATCATCGAGGAGGCGCTGTCCGACGCGAACAAGGCGCGGCTGCGGCGCCAGACGGACATCGCGGCAGAGAAAGGCATCTTCGGAGCGCCCACTTTCTTCGCCGGCGACGAGATGTTCTGGGGCAACGACCGCCTCGACGAAGCGATGGCATTCGGCTCAGGGAACGGCGCCCACGGCCTCGCGTGACTGCCGCGCCTCGGCCACCAGCCAATCGGCCACGTGGCGCACCTCTTCGCGCGGCGCGTCTTCGGCCTGGATCAGCCAGTAGGCGTGTCCCGAGGCCTGCGCGGGCGCCGGCGAATCCACGCGCACCAGGCGCTTTTCGTCGAGCAGCGGCTGGATCAGTTCGAGCCGCCCCAGCGCCACGCCCTGCCCGGCCAGCGCGGCCTGGATCAACTGGTCGTACTGGTTGAAGTGCAGCACGGCCTGCGGTTTCGCCTCGGCCCACCCGACCGCGGCCAGCCAGCCATTCCATTGCAGCCACGGGTGCTGCGGATCGTCGAAGTCGAGCAGGCACAGGCGCGAGACGGCCTCGGCCGCGCGCAGCGTCTTCAGGCGCAGCGAGGGATGCGCCACCGGCGCCACCGTTTCCCCGAAGAGCCGCAGCGCCCCGGCCGGTGCCAGCGCGGGCGTGGTGTAGCGGATCGCGAGGTCGATGCCCTCGCGGCGCAGGTCGGCGAGCCGGTTGTTGGCCGAGACGCGAACGTCCACGCCCGGATGCAGCTTCTGCACCCGGCTGAGCCGCGGCAGCAGCCAGAGCCCCGTCATGCCGATGCTGGCGCTGAGCGTCACGGGACGCTGCTCGCCTGCCTGGCGGATGCCGCCCATCACGTCCTGCAGTTGCTGCACCGCGCCGTCCGCGCTGCGAAAGAGCCGCTCGCCCTCGGCGGTGAAAGAGATCGAACGGTGGCCGCGCACCAGCAGCTTCACGCCCAGCTGCTCCTCGAGCGCATGGACCTGCTTGCTGACCGCCGACTGGGTGAGGCACAGGTCCTGCGCCGCGAGTGAGATGCTCATGCGCCGTCCCACCGCGACAAAACCCCGCACGAGGTCCAGCGAAGACAGTCGGAGGAGCGAGAGTGGCATTCCCATGGTGAATATGAGGCCGGATTCTGATGCCGCGCGTGCTGCACCGCAACCAAAGAGCGATTTACCCGGAAGGTCTCGCGCTTTAAGATGACTTTATTAACAGTTTGTGACCATGACACACAAAAAGATTCATCTGCTGGCCTCCGCCTTTGCCGCCTCCGTCCTCGCTGTCTTTCTCGGACTGTCTGCTTCGGCGCATGCCCAGACCGGCAAGCCCCTGCTGATCGGCCAGACCTACGTGCAGACCGGCCCGCTCGCGTCGCTCTCGACCGAGCCGCTGGTGGGCATCCGTGCCATGTTCACCGCGCTGAACGCGAACGGCGGCATCAACGGACGGCCGGTCGAGTTGCGCCAGCTGGACGACGCCTACGACCCCGCCAAGGGCGCCGAGAACGTCAAGACCTTCGCGAAAGACGGCGCCATCGGCGTGCTGATGCCCATCGGCACCTCGTCGTCGGTCGGCGCGATCAAGGCGGCCAACGAACTGAAGATTCCCGTCGTCGGGCCGTACACGGGCGCGGGCCCGGTGGTGAAGTTCACCGAATACGGCTTTCCGGTGCGCATCAGCTTCGACGAGGAATACAGCCGCATCGTGAACCACCTGTTCACCATCGGCCTCTCGCGCATCGCCTTCGCGCACAACGACAACCCGGGCGCGCGCTCGGCGATGGAGAGCACGCAGAAGTTCATTGCCGAGCGCGGCGAGAAGATGGTCGGCAGCGTCGCCATCAAGAACGACGGCTCCGACGCCGCCGAGCGCGCGGCCGAGCTGGCCAAGCTCAAGCCCAAGGCGGTGGTGCTGTCGGCCACCAACGACGTGGCGGCCAAGTTCATCACCGCCTACCGCGCGGCGGGCGGCGAGACGGCGTTCTATTCGTTCTCTTTCCTCAATGGCCAGAAGCTCTTCCAGGACATCAAGAAGGACGCGGCCGGCGTGGTCATCTCGCAGGTCGTGCCCTATCCGTGGAACAGCGCAATGCCCGTCATCGCCGAGTACCAGGCCGCGATGAAGAAGATCGGCGTGAACGATTTCAGCTACGCGAGCCTGGAGGGCTACGTCACGGCCAAGGTCATGGTCGAGGGCCTGAAGCGCGCGGGCGCGAACCCGACGCCCGAGTCGCTGCAGAAGGGCCTGGAGTCGTTCAAGACGCTGGACATCGGCGGCATCGCCGTCTCGTACCGGGCGGGCGAGCACCGCGGGCTGACCTTCTCGGAGCTCTCGATGCTCAAGGCCGACGGACGCTACCTGCGCTGAGGCCTTTCGCCCGGGGGCCTGGCGGGCGCAGAATTTCGTTCGTGACGACGCCCATCACGAACGAGCCCCACCTTCCTGCAGTGACGCGCGCGCAGTTGCTGCGCCTCGGCGCGGCGCTCTGCGCAGGCGCCGCGCTCCCCTCCTTCGCCCAGCAACCAGGCAGGCCCGCGATGCAGATGACCACCCGCCCCATTCCCTCCACGAAGGAAGCCCTGCCGGTCATCGGCTGCGGCACCTGGATCGGCTTCGACCAGCGCCCGGGCACCGACGAGTACAAGCGCCTGCCCGGCGTGCTCGAGGCGCTCTTCGCGGCCGGCGGCACGGTGATCGACAGCTCGCCGATGTACGGCCGCTCCGAGGAAACCACCGGCGAGTTGCTGGCCACGGCCAAACCGCGCACGGATTCGCGCACCAGTCCCTTCCTCGCCACCAAGGTCTGGACCTCGGGCCGCGAGGCCGGCATCGCGCAGATGGAGCAGTCGTTCGCACGGCTGCGTACGAAAGAGCTGGACCTGATGCAGGTGCACAACCTCGTCGACTGGCGCACCCACCTGACCACCCTGCGCGGCTGGAAGGACAAGGGCCGCGTGCGCTACATCGGCATCACGCACTACACCGCCTCGGCCTACGACGAGGTCGAGGCCGTGCTGCGCGCCGAGAAGCTCGACTTCCTGCAGATCAACTACTCGCTCGACGCGCGCGATGCCGAACAGCGCCTGCTGCCGCTGGCGGCCGAGCGCGGCGTGGCGGTGATCGTCAACATGCCCTTCGGCGGCGGCGGTTTGCTGCGGCGCCTGCGCGACAGGCCGCTGCCCGCCTGGGCCGGCGAGATCGGCTGCACGAGCTGGGCGCAGGTGCTCTTGAAGTTCGTGCTGAGCCACCCGGCCGTGACCTGCGCGATCCCCGGTACGAGCCGCGCCGAGCACATGGCCGACAACGCCGCAGCCGGGGCAGGCACCTTCCCCGACGCGGCCTTCTGGCGCCGCGAAGCCGCCGCTATTCGAACTTGACGTTGTGCTCCCGCACCGTCGCGCCGAAGGCGTCGTACTGCGCGCGGAAAAACTCCGCGAACTTCGCGGGGCTCATGCCGTAGCCCTCGAAGCCCTGCTGCACCAGCTGCGCATGCACGTCGGGCCGCTTGAGCGTGTTCTGCAGCTCCTGCGAGAGCCTGTCGGTGATCGCCTGCGGCAGCCCCGGCGGCCCGAAGAAGCCGGCCCACGGCGTGATGGTGAGCTTGCCCAGCCCGAGTTCGCCGCCCGTGGGCACATCGGGCAGCAAACCGCTGCGCTGCGGCAGCAGCGTGACCAGCGCGCGGATGCGCCCCTCCTTCACGAAGCCCGGCGCCAGCGTGCCGGTGGTGAACATCATGTGGATCTGCCCGCCCAGGAGGTCGGTCATCGCCTGCATGTCGCCCTTGTAGCGCGCGTTGACCACCTTGCGCTCGCCCAGCAACTGCAGCATCGCGAGCTCCGAAGCGCTGTTGCTCGATGCGGAGTTATAGGCGCCGGGCTTGGCCGCCACCATCGCCAGCAGCTCGTTCACGCTCTTTGCGGGCAGGCTCGACGGCACCACGAGGAACATCGAGAACTGCCCCGCCGAGCTGATCGGCGTGAAGGCCTTGAACGGGTCGTAGGGCGAGGTCGGCCGCAGCGTGGGCGCCGCGACCATCGCGGTGTTGGTGCCCATCAGCAGCGTGTAGCCGTCGGGCTTGGCCGACGAGGTGGCCTGCGCCGCGAGCACGCCGTCGGCGCCCGGGCGGTTCTCCACGATCACCTGCTGGCCGAGCTGTTTCGAGAGCCCCTCCGCGATGATCCGCGTGAGCGAATCGGCGCCGCCGCCGGGCGCGAAGCCGACGATCAGCCGCAGCGGCTTGTTCGGATAGGCGTCGGCGCTCCACGCTGCCGTGCCGGGCAGCACCGTCGTTGTGAGGGCGGCAACGGCCGCGAGGGCCAGGTCTCTGCGTCGCATGAAAGGCTCCTTTCAAAAGAGATCAGAAGAGATGCCGCACACCGAACTCCCACCCCGACGAGCGCCGTCCGCCCGCCGGCGCCACGCCGCCGCTCACCACGTAGCGCGCCTGCCCGCTGTTCATCAGCCGCGCGTAGGTGCCGTAGAGCGCGGTGCGCTTGGAGAGGTTGTGCACGTAGCCGATGCCGAACTGGCGCGCGTCGTCGCGGTTGCGCGGCATGCCGTTGGCGTTGCGCAGGCTCTCGTCGCTGCGGTCGTCGAGATACGCGTAGCTCACGCGGATGCGGCCGACCTCGAAGGCCGGGATGTGCGCGCCGATCTCGGCGGTGTTCTTGCGCACCGTGCCGCCGGCGATCTTCACCGTCACCTTGTTGTAGAGCGCGAAGAACTTCGCGAAGCCCGCGTCCCACGAGCCGCCGATGTTGGCGTGCGTGTAGTTGCCGATGGTGGAGGTGGCGTTGAAGTGCGAGCGCGTCACGGCCGCCGCGATGTCGAACGCGCCCGAGGCGAAGCCGAAGCGCGCGCCGCCGAAGTTGCCGTCGTCGCGGTTCGGCGCGGTGGAGTCGTTCTCGCCCGTGCCGACCATCGCCATGCCGTAGAAGCCGCCCAGCTTGGCCGGCAGCCAGTAGCTCACCGTGTTGCTGCCGGTGATGGCCGTGGGCAGCGGCCCGGTGCCCGCGCCCGCGAACGTGAGGTTGCCCGCGCGCGCCACGCCGTTGGCGTTGAAGGGATCGAAGTAGATGCTGTTGTAGTGCGTGGGAATGAAGTCGTGGCCCAGCCGCACTTCGCCCAGCGAATCGTGCGAGAGGCTCACGAAGGACATGCGATCGAAGCTGATCGGCCCCGCCGCGCCCGCGCCGCTCGTCTGGTTGTTGCTGTTGCTCGGCCGGCCGGTGCCCAGGTCCGGGTTCAGGCTGCCTTCGAGCCAGAAGCCCGCGCGCAGGCCTCCGCCTAAATCTTCCGTGCCGCGAAAGCCGATGCGGCTGGTCGAGAGGCCGCCGTTCGACAGCGCCTTGACCGAGCCACCGCCCTCGCCCTTGGTGTACTGCACGCCCAGGTCCATCACGCCGAACAGCGTGACGCTCGATTGCGCATGCGCCGCGCCGCTGCTGGCAAGGCCGAGGGCCGACCACATCAAAAGTCTCTTCATGGTTTCTTGTCTCCTGCTCTTTTCTTCGTTGAAAACTCTGGAATCACTCGGAACTGGCGCGCAGGGCTGCGCCACCGGGTGCGCACGGGGGTGCGCACCGGTTGGCGAAGCCGGGGGTGAAAAAGGTCTAGCTGGCGGGCTGCGGGCGCTCGGTGCGCACCAGCACGGCGCCCTTGGACAGCGGGCTCACGTTGCGCCGGTACTGCTGCAGCCAGCCGGTGTCGAAGGCCGGCGGCGGCGCCTGCCAGTCGGCGCGGCGGGCGGCCAGCGCTTCATCGGTCAATGCGATGTCCAGGCGTCGCGCATCGAGGTCGATGGTGATCACATCGCCGTCGCGCACGAGGCCGAGCGGCCCGCCGAGCGCGGCTTCGGGCGACACCTCCGCCACCACGAGCCCCTTGCACACGAGGCCCGAGAGATGCCCGTCGGTCAGCAGTGCGACCTGGTCGCCCAGGCCCGCGCCATCGACCGCGAACACCACGCGCGATGCGCCGCCGCCCATGGCCGGCCCGCCGCACGCGCCGGCGCCGCGCATCACGACCACCTGGCCGGGAACGATCTCGTTGTTCTTGATCGCGGCGATGGCGGCGTCGGACGTCCAGAAGCACACGGCCGGTCCGGTGAATCGCCGCACCTTGCGCTCGGCGATGCCGGTCTTGATGAGGCCCGACTCGGGCGCGAGGTTGCCGCGCAGGAGCACGATGGCCGGCAGCGGCGCGACCGGGCGGTCGATGGGGCGGATCACCTCGGCGTCCATCACTTCGGCGTCGCGCAGGTTGTAGTCGACGGTGCCGCCGGTCACCGTGAGTGCGCCTGTATCGAGCAGCGGCGCGAGCTGCTTCATCAGCGCGCGGCAACCGCCCGCCGCCTCGAAGGCTTCGATCGAATGCTCACCGATGGGCCGCACGCCGGCCAGCACCGGTGTCGTCGGCCCGAGGCTTTCGAAGAGGCCGTACACGTCGACGCCGCATTCGCCTTCGGTCGATATCGCCTGCAGGTGCTTGGCCGTGTTGAGCGAGCCGCCCACCGACAGCACCGCGCGCACCGCGTTGGCGAAGGCGCCGGGCGAGAGGATGTCGCGCGGCTTCAGGTCGTCCAGCACCATCTGCACGATGCGCGTGCCTGCGGCGCGCACGTCGGCCATCATCTTCGGGCTCAGCGCGGCCACGGGCGCGCTGCCGGGCAAGGCCATGCCGAGCGCCTCGCAGACGATGTGCATCGAGTTCGCCGTGCCCAGGCCCGAGCACACGCCCGGCCCGCGGATCGCCTCGCGGCTCATGCCCACGAGTTCTTCGATGGGCAGGTTGCCGGTGACCGCGTGCATCGCGCCGATGAACACCTCCTCGATGTCCATGTGCTTGCCGCGGTACTCGCCGCTGGGCTGGTAGCCGCAGGGCACGAGCAGCGTAGGAATGTTGAGCCGCGCGGCCGCCATGAGCTGTCCCGGCACGGTCTTGTCGCACGAGGTGAGGCAGACCATGCCGTCGAGTTGCGCGCCTTCGACGGCCACTTCGATGTCGTTGGTCACGAGGTCGCGCGCGCCGAGCATGTAGGCGCCGCGCGCGCCCGCGCCGGTGATGAAGTCGCTGGGCGCCGCGGTGCGGATCTCGAACGGCACGCCGCCCGCCGCGCGGATCGCGGTCTTGATCTCCGCCGCCACCTTGTCCAGGTGGCTGAAGCATGCGGCCAGCTCCGAGGAGCTGTTGACGATGGCGATCTTGGGCTTCTCGCAATCGGCTTCGGGAATGCCGAGCGCGCGCCAGTGCGCATTGCGCACCGACCACAGATAAGAGCCGCGCGGGAAGTTGCTGCGCAGGGGGCGATTCATGAGCGGTCTCCGGTTCTGTTGTTCTTCTTGGTGATCTCGATCACGCCGCGGTCGGCGTCCACGCGCACCCAGTCGCCGGTCTCGATGCAGGCGAGCGGGTCGCGCTCGAAATCGGTCATCGAGGGCGCGTGCGTCACCACGGCGCCCAGCGCCATCTTGGTGGTCATCTCGTTGAACAGGAACGCCGCGGGCGCCGAGTTCATGAGCCGCGTCATGTGGAACATCGCCGACCAGCCCGACGAGCCCTTGGCCCCCGGAAACACCAGCACCTTGCCCGCGAAGCTCTGGCCGCGCAGTTCGTGGCGCGTCTCGATGACGGTGCCGGTGCGCGGGTCGATGCCGCCCCAGCCCGAGATGCGGTCGCGCGTGACCAGCGCCTCGCCCTCCGCGACGCCGCCCACCACCTTGCGGCCGCGGATGACGATGGTGTTTTCTTCGGTCATGACTGCGTCGCTCACTGGAATACCTCCGTGCTTCGCACTGCGGTGCGAGCTTGCTTGGGGCGGCCCGGCGCGGCGCTCATGCGTAGCCCCCGTTCCAGCGGCCGGTGCAGGCCGCATCGATGCATTCGGCCGTGGTGCCGAACCAGGCCTGCACGCCGAGGATGGCGGGCAGGTAGTGCGCCTGCTTGGCGGAATCGAGTGCCACGGTCTTCGTGCCCTTGGGCACGGCGCGGCTCATGGCCGAGCAGCTGTCGGTCATGAGGATGCCGCCGGCGTCCTCGATGATCTTCGTGTACCCATTGCGGTCGGCCAGCGACTTGATGGCGCGCGGCGTGAAGATCCACAGCTCGCAATCGGGGTGCACGCGGCGGCCCTCGATGAGCTGCGCGGCCTCCCAGATCTGCTCGATGGTGTAGTGCGGGCAGCCCAGCATCACGTACTGCACTTCCGCGTCCTTGCCCGTCACATTGATCTTCTCGTAGGTCGCGCGGCGCTCGGCCTCGCCGTAGCGCAACACCTCGACGGGCGCCTTGCCGCCGAGCGCCTGCTCCAGCGTCAGCGCCTCGGGTGTGATGCCGGCGATGTGGTACATCTCCACGCCGCCCGAGGACGACGCGGCCGCGCCGAAGTGCTTGAGCCGCGGCAGGTTCGGCACGCGGCCGATGCCGCGCTGGCTGTGCACCACCGGCACGCGCTCCTGCACGTGCTCGCCGATGTAGTAGCCGAGCAGGCCCCAGTCCTGCACCGACTCGACTTCGATGTCGAGCTCGATCACATGCGTGGCACGCCGGTTCTCGTCCAGGTGATAGCCCCAGTACGGAATGCGGCCGGTGAGCATCGCCGCGCCCGTGCTCTCGCGGCCTTCGGTGTTGGTGCGTGCGCCCAGCACCGAATTGCAATACACCACCGCCGACGATTCCATCCACGCGCAATGCTCGCCGCGCGTCGGGATGTTGCCCACCTGGTAGGGCGTGCAGGTGTTCATGATCTGCGCGCCGAGGCCGGCCGCATGGCGCTCGCTGCGGTTGTAGAACTGCACGATCTCCTCGCTCACGCCCATGCGCTCGGGCTGGCCCGGGTCGAAGCCCAGCTGCAGGTGGCTGGTGAAGACCTTGAACTTGGGGATCTCGACCGTCTCCTGGCTGTCGAGGCTGAATTCGGAGAACACCGCGTCCATGCCGCCGCCCTTGGCGAGCGCGAAATCGCGCTGGAAGGGCGTGGTCGAGGTGATGGTGGCGCAGACGTTGCGCGTCTCGACCAGTCGCTCGGCGCCCAGGGCTTCGCCGTAGCGCATCAGGAGGTCCATCGCCTTCTGCACGGCCGGTCCGTCGCGGCCGTCGTACATGGCTTTTTCTTCATCGCTCAGGTGCATGACCTGTGTCTCCGTTTTTCTGTCGTCGTGGGGAAAGGTCCCCGGCCGGGCGGCTAGCCCGGCGAGGGTGATGGCACGTGCCCGCCGATGTCGCGCGCGATCGTGAGCGCGATGTCGTGCAGGCGCGGTGCGAGTTCGTTGCGCAATCTGTCTTCGGTGAACACGAAGGCGGCGCCTCCGCCGTTCAGCGCCATCACCTCGCCGTCGGGACCGATGAGCGGCACCGACACCGAGTTGATCTCGCGGTGGAATTCACCGAGCGAGAGGCAGTAGCCCAGGCGCCTGGCCTCGCCGATGGCGCGCGTCATCGGCACCGCGATGCCGTCCCATTCGGGGCCGCGCAGGAGGCGCATCGAATCGACCAGCTGGTTGCGCTGCGCATCGGGCAGTGCCGAGAGGTATGCACGGCCGAGCGCCGAATTCGGCAGCGGCGCGCGCGAGCCCACATCCAGCCGCGCCGAGAGCATCGACGAGCGCGGCCGGCAGGCTTCGATCAGCACCATCTCCATGCCGTCGCGCACCGCGAGGTAGACGGAGGCGCCCACCTCCTCGGCCATCGCCTGCATGCTGGGCCGCGCGGCGGCGCGCACATCGAGGCTGCCGAGGAACACGCGCGAGAGCGACACCACGCCCGGCCCGAGCATGAAGCGGTCGGGCGCCTGCGCGGGCTTGAGCATGCCCAGCGAGAGCAGCGTCGCGACCAGCCGGTTGACCGTGGGGCGCGGAATGCCGGTGATGCGCGCCACGTCGGCGTGGCCGAGCACCGGGCGCTCTTCGCTGAAGCAGCGCAGCACCGAGATGCCGCGCTCCAGCGCGCTCACGGTGTCGGAACGTTCGCCGCGCGCATCGGAGGCGTCGGCCGCGGAAAGAGAGCTGTCGTTTTTGTCGTTGGACATGAAGGGACCCTTTGAACGCTTTGCAAGACTCTGCAATGTAGAGGCTCGCGAAAGGAGGTCGGCCGGGTTCATGGCGAAGAGAAGTGAGTTCAGACGCTGCCTTCGGCCGCGACGGATGCCGCGCCCTGCCCAACTCCGCCTTCGCCGCCGGTCCGCAGGTACACGCCCTGCGCCAGCAATTCGGACTGCAGCGCGCCGGTGTCCACGAAGCGCGGCGCAATGCCGCCGCGCGAGGCCAGCGCCGCCGCCACGCCCGCGGCCTGGCCGGTGATCCAGCACTGCGGAATCTCGCGCATGAAGCCGTGCGAATTGCGGTCGCACGAGATGTGGCGTCCGCAGGCCACGAGGCCGTCGAGTTGCTGCGGCACCAGCGCGCCGTAGGGGATGGAGATGTTCGGGAATTTCGGCGACACCGCGGGCGACACGCCGATCTCGTCCGCGAGCGCCACGCCGTCGGGCCACTGGCTGCGCAGCACCGCGCCCACGCCCGAGAGGCGCCGCGCATGGCGCACGCCGATCTGCGGCGCGCTCAGCATCAGGTACGCGTCCTCGAAGCCGGGCGCGTGGGCCTTGAAGTAGTCCAGGTGCGCGGCCATGGCGCGGTGCGAGCGCACTTCGACGGCCGTGAGGTCGTCCACGTCGAGCGCCGAGTAGCCCGACTGGCGCGGCCCCATGAAGAGCGCCACGTCGTTGCGCCACGAGACGAAAGGCCGCTCGAAGAGCCCCAGCTGTTCGCGCCCCCGCGCCATGAAGCCGGCGAAGGCCTCGGGCTGGCTGGCCTTGAATTCGATCCAGCGGTTCATGTCCACGCCGCCGAAGAGCCACGAGGTGTTCATGCAGTGGTGCACGTCGGCCTCTTCGATGTCGTTCACGTAGGCCGCGCCGGCGCGGGCGAACAGGTCGCCGTCGCCGGTGGCGTCCACCACCACGTCGGCCATGATGGCCATGCGGCCTTCCTTGCTCTCGAAGACCACGCCCTTCACGGCGCCGTCCTGCACGATCGGAATCGCGGCCCACGAGTGGTAGATGAGCTTGACCTTGCGCTCCAGCACGATCTCCTGCGAGAGCAGCTTCAGCCGCTCGGGGTCGATGGTGGGCGACCAGGTGACCACGCCGTGGTAGGCGGCGGTGCGCTGCGACCAGTGCGCGGCCTTGGCCACATCTTGCGAGCCCCAGTCCTCGCGCTGCGGGCCGGCGATGGCGTCGGCGGGCAGGCGATCGAACAGCTCTTCGGCAAAGCCGCGGATCACCAGCTTGCCTTCCCAGTCGGTCATGCGGTCGATCCAGATCACGAGGCCGCCGGTCGAGAGGCCTCCCAGGTGGTTGTAGCGCTCGAGCAGCGCCACGTCGGCGCCCGCGCGGGCCGCGGCTGCGGCGGCCGCGGTGCCCGACGGGCCGCCGCCGACCACCAGCACGCCGCAGCGGTGATAGACCGGAATGTTCTTGCCGGGCTCGGCCCAGCTGCCGTGGTCAGGGCGCTTGACGCGGCTGTCGCGGTCGAAGATGTCGGAGGACAGGATGCGCTCGTCGGTGCGGACGACAGTTTTCATGGATGGTTGTCTTGGATGGGCTGTTTCGTCGTATTTTGATTTCAATGTTCATTTTGTCAAACGCAAAAGGTCATAAAAGCCATTTCTTTGGGGTATTCCCTAGTTAATGTGGATTTTTATGATTTTCTAAATCAATATAAGAAGAACATTCCAACGGAGACATCGATGAAGACACCCAACGGCACCCGCCGTGCATTCGGCGCGGCCCTCGGCGCCGCGGCCTTGCTGGGCCTGGCGCCGCTCGCGTTCGCGCAGGACTTTCCGTCGCGCAGCAAACCGATCCGCATCGTCGTGGGCTTCACCGCCGGCGGCGGCACCGACGCGCAGGCGCGCATCGTGGCGCAGAAGCTCGGCGAGGTGCTGGGCACCAGCGTGATCGTGGACAACCGCCCCGGCGCGAGCACCATGCTCGCGGCCAACGAGGTGTCGCGCGCGCTGCCC
Source organism: Variovorax sp. AC194 (assembly GCF_979257995.1). Lineage (NCBI taxonomy): Bacteria > Pseudomonadati > Pseudomonadota > Betaproteobacteria > Burkholderiales > Comamonadaceae > Variovorax > Variovorax sp. AC194. Next base: position 4,425,500 of record NZ_OZ409823.1, read on the forward strand.
GACGGCTACACGCTGCTGTACGCGCCCTCCTCCACGATGGCGCAGAACCCGCACACCTTCGCGCAGGTGCCCTACGACCCGTTCAAGGACTTCACCGCCATCTCGATGGGCGGGCGCGGGCCGCTGGTGCTGTCGGTCAGCACCACGGTGCCCGCCAACAACGTGAAGGAGCTCGTGGCCTACGTGAAGGCCAACCCCGGCAAGGTGAGCTACGCCTCGTTCGGCGCGGGCACCTCGTCGCACATCTACGGCGAGGCCTTCGTGAAGAAGACCGGCGTCGATGCGGTGCACATCCCCTACAAGGGCGGCTCCGACGCGGCGAAGGATTTGATCGGCGGGCGCGTGCAGTACATGTTCGACTCGGCCTCCTCGGCGGTCATCACCTCGGCCTCGGGCAAGGTGAAGATCCTGGCGATCGCGGCGAACGCGCGCATCCCGGCGCTGCCCGACGTGCCCACCTTCGCCGAGCAGGGCATCGCCGGCCTGGACCTGCCCAGCTGGCTCGGCTTCTACGGGCCGGCGCACATGCCGGCACCGGTGGTCGCCAAGCTCAACGCGGCGCTCACGCAGGTGCTGGCGATGCCGCAGGTGCGCGAGTTCTATCGCACGGGCGGCTACGAAGCGGGCGCGACAACGCCGGAAGAATTCGCCGGCATCACCCGCTCGACCTACGAGCGCTGGGGCGCGATGGTGCAGCAGGTAGGCTTGGCCAAGCAATGAGCGCTTCTTCTTTCTTCATCACCCGGCGCAGCGCGGCCGCATGGCTCGCGGTCGGCACGATCGGCGCGGTCGCCTTGCCGCTGTCTTCGCTCGCAGCCTCGCCCGCGGCCTTTCCCGAAAAGGGCCGCAACATCCGCATCGTGCTCGGCCTGGCGGCGGGCGGCGCCTCCGATTCGCAGGCGCGCTTCGTCGCCAACAAGCTCGGCGAGGTGCTGCAGACGCCGGTCATCGTGGAGAACCGGCCGGGCGCGAGCTTCATCCTCGCGACCGAAGAGGTGATCCGCGCGGCGCCCGACGGCTACACCTTCATGTACGCGCCCTCCTCTGTCGTCGCGCAGAACCCGCAGACGCTGGCGCAGGTGCGCTACGACCCGTTCAAGGACCTGACGCCCATCTCGCTCGGCGCGCGCGGGCCGCTGGTGCTCACGGTGCACGCGAGCGTGCCGGCGCGCAACGTGCAGGAATTGATCGCCTACATCAAGGCCAACCCCGGAAAGATGAGCTACGCCTCGTTCGGCACCGGCACCTCGTCGCACATCTACGGCGAGGCCTTCGCGCGGCAGGCGGGCCTGGACGTGGTGCACGTGCCCTACAAGGGCGGCGCCGATGCGGCGAAGGACTTTCTCGCGGGCCGCGTGCAGTACTACTTCGACGCGGCGCCCAACGCCATCCAGAACACGGCCACCGGCAAGGTGCGCATGCTGGCGGTGGCAGCGCCCAAGCGCAGCGCGATGCTGCCCGACGTGCCCACGATGACCGAGCAGGGCGTGAGCGGCGTCGACATGGCCAGCTGGCTCGGCTTCTACGGCCCGGCGCGCATGCCGGCGCCGGTGGTCGCCAAGCTCAATGCGGCGCTCTCGCAGGTGCTGGCGATGCCGGCCACGCGCGACTTCTTCCGCCAGGGCGCGTACGAAGCCGAATCGTCGACCCCCCAGCAGCTGGCCGACCTGACGCGCATGACCTACGACCAGTGGGCCGAGACCATCCGCAAGCTCGGCCTCACGAAGCAGTAGCTCGCGCGCAGTTCAGCCGAAGAACTTCACGAGCCGCGCGTTGGTCTCGGCGGCGCGCTCGTACTGCACCCAGTGCCCCGCGCCGTCGACCACCACGCCTTCGCGGTTCGGCCCCTCGCTTGCGAGCAGCGCCACCAGCGGGCGCGGATCGGCCGTGACGTCGTATTCGCCCCAGAGCAGCAGCGTCGGCACGCCCAGCGTGTCGATCGCCTTGCGAAGGCCGCCGGCCTGCGACACCTCCTTGCTGCGAAAGCGCGTGCCGTGGCACGAGATGTCGTGGATTTCGAAGGCCAGCGGGTCGACGGCCGTGGTGTCGTGCAGCATCAGCGCGCCCAGGTTGTGCAAGAGCGCGGCGCGCTCGGCCTCGCGGTCGGGGGCGGTGCGCCAGTTGATCATCTGCGCGGTCATGCGGCGCAGCGTGCCGTGGCCGCCGCTGCCCAAGAGCGCGAGCTTGCGCACCGCGCCGCGTTGCACCGCGAAGCGCGCGGCGGTGAGCCCGCCGAACGAGAAGCCACCCAGGTCGATGGGTGTGCCCGCGCCGACGAGCGCATCGAGCGTGCCGCCGAGGGCGTTCAGCAACGGCAGCAGCGAGTCTTCGCCGGGTGCCACGCGCGGCGGCGCATCGGAATCATGGAAACCCGGCATGTCGGGCAGGAGCAGCGTGCGTTCGGCCGACAAGGCCTCGGCATTGCGCAGCCAGTGCATCCAGCTGCCGTGGCCGCCGTGCAGCAGCACGATGGGCGGCTTGGTCGTGTCGGTGCCGAAGCGGCGCCAGCGCACGCGCACGCCGTCGTGCACGGGGTCGTGGTGGGTGGCGAGCGCGTCGATGCGCGCGATTTCGTTGCGCGCCGTGGACGCTTCAGGGGTGTCAGGGCTGTCGGGGGTCAGAGGCATCCCCCGATTTTGCCGCGCGGCCTTCCGCGCCGCAGCGGGCCGCCGGGATGCCCTGCATAGAATCCGCCGCAGCGCCCGCCGAACAGGTCGCCCGCCCTTCAACGAATAAAAAAGCAGAGAGGCCAACGGCCTGCCCCCGATGGGTGGCGCAGGCCGCCCCATCCATGACCCTGTTGAATCGCCGCCAGCTCGCGCTGCTCGCCCTGTCGCAGCCCCTCGTCCAACCGCTCGCCGCCTGGGCGCAGGACCCCACCGATCTTTCCACCGCACTCGAACAACCCGACGGCGCCGAGGCGCTGGCCTGGGTGCAGGCGCGCACGGCCGAGGCCCGGCAGCTGATCACCGGCCTGCCCGACTACACGCGCCGCTACGAGGACACGCTGTCGGCCGTGTCCGCGCGCGACAGCAACATCCAGTTCGTGCGCCCGCACCGCGGCCACCTCTACAACTTCTACAGCACGGCCAGCCAGCCGAGCGGCGTCTGGCGCCGCACCACGCTGGAGGAATACCGCAAGGAGCGGCCCTACTGGCAGGTGCTGATCGACCTGGACAAGCTCGGCCAGCAGGAGGGCCGCGCCTGGACCTTCTCCTCCTACGTGCTGAGCCCGAACGGCGAACGCGCGCTGGTCTACCTCTCGCCCGGCGGCGCGGACCGCACCGAGGTGCGCGAGTTCGACCTCGCCTCCCGGCAGTTCGTCGCGGCGGGCTTTCGCCTGCCGCTGGCCAAGCAGTGGGCCGACTGGTACGGCGACGACGAGGTGCTGGTGGCCACCGAATCCGCCGGCGGCGCGCTCAGCCGCAGCGGCTACCCGCTGACCATTCGCCGCTGGCGCCGCGGCAGCGCACTGGCCGAAGCGCCCGAGCTGGTGCGCGGCGAGGCGGCCGACATGAGCATGTCGATCGACACCCTCGACCCCAGGGACGGGCGGCCCGCCGCCGCGCTGGTCGGGCGGCGCCTGAGCTTCTTCCAGAACCGCTACCAGCTCTTGCAGGGCGACACGCTCTCGCCGCTGCTGGACCTCCCGCTCGATGCGACCACCTGGCTGAGCGAAGGCTGGCTGGTGCTCTGGCTGCGCAGCGACTTCGACGACGGCAGCGCGCGCCACCCCGCGGGCAGCGTGCTCGCCACGCCCATCGCCACTGCGACGCAGCCGCAGCGGCGCTTTCACGTGCTGCTGTCCACGGCACCGCGCCAGCGGCTGATCCGCTGGGAGCGCGTGCGCGACGGCTTCGCCATTGCATGGTCCGACAACCTGCAGCCGCGCCTCTTGTTCCTGCGCTGGACCGGCGAGACCTTCGAGCCGCGCGAAGTGGCGCTGCCGGACACCGGCGTGGTCGGCATCCGCGCCGACCGCTCCGACCAGAACGACCTGGTGTGGCTCACCACACAGGCGCCGCTCGTGCCGCAGACCTTCGGGCTGTTGGACGTCGCCGAGCCCCAGCCGTGGGCGCCGCTCAAGCGGCAGGCCACCTTCTTCGATGCCGCCGGCCTCCGGGTGCAGCGGCTGGAGGCGCGCTCGGCCGATGGAACGCTCATTCCCTACACGGTGATCGCGCCCGCCGCGCTGGCAACGGACGGCCAGGCGCCGACGCTGCTGTACGGGTACGGCGGCTTCGGCATCGCGCTCGAGCTGGACTACCAGCGCATGCCCGGCATCAACTGGCTGCGCTACGGCGGCGTCTACGTGCTGGCGCACATCCGCGGCGGCGGCGAGTTCGGCGCCAGCTGGTACGAGGCGGCGAAGGGCGCGCGCCGGCAGGCCGCGTTCGACGACTTCATCGCGGTCGCCGAAGACCTGGTGCGGCGCGGCATCACGCGCCCCCGGCGGCTGGGCATCTACGGCGCGAGCAACGGCGGCGCGCTGGTGTCGGCCGTGCTGGTGCAGCGGCCCGAGCTCTTCGGCGCCGCGGTCGCGCGCGTGCCGCTGACCGACATGCTCGAGTTCACGCGCTTCACCGCGGGGCCGTCGTGGATCGAGGAGTACGGCGACCCGGCGGTGGCGGCGGACCGCGCGGTGCTCGCGCGCTGGTCGCCGCTGCAGAACCTGAAGAACGCGAGCGGCGGCGTCGCCTATCCGCCCACACTCTTCATCGGCAACCGCAACGACGACCGCGTGCACCCGTCGCACGCGCGCAAGATGGTGGCGCGCATGCGGGCGCTGGGCCATGCACAGGCATGGCTGTACGAGGAAACCAGCGGCGGGCACCTCGGTCGTGCGACGCCGCAATTGCTCGCCACGCGCGAGGCGTTGCTGCACACCTTCCTCATGGGCATGCTGCAGCGCAGCCCGGCCGAGCCGGCCGCGTAGTCCGGTGTAGTCCGGCGTGTTCCGGCGTGTTCCGACCTTTGCGAGGCGGTCAGGGAAGCATCCGCTGGAGCTCGGCTTCGCCGTCGAAGAACTGGTGCTTCAGCGCGCCCAGCACGTGCAGGCCGAAGAGCACATACAGCACATAGCCGGCCCAGGTGTGCACGCCACCCAGCACCGTGTGCCAGCTTTCCTTCAAGGCCGGCTCGATGCCCGAGATCCAGCCGATGCGCGGCCACTCGAACAGGCCGAAGAGCTGCATCGGGTGTGTGGCCGCATCCTTCCAGGCCGAATCGTGCATCCAGCCCGACAGCGGCAGCAGGACCATCAGCAGGTAGAGGACACCGTGCGCCGCATGCGCGGCCGCGCGTTCGAGCCGCCCGTAGGAGCCGGGCATGGCCGGCGGCCGGTGCGTGGCGCGCCAGAGGATGCGAAGAATCACCAGCCCCAGCACCGTGATGCCGATGGACTTGTGGGTGTCGACGGCGGGCCGCACCCACTCGTCGGGGTAGTGGTCCACCAGCAGGATCAGCGCGATGTTGAGCGCCATGAGCAGCGCGATCGCCCAGTGCAGCACGATGGCGGTTCGGGTGTAGCGGTTTTCTTGTTGGGGCATGCGGGGAATTTTCAGGGCAGGACGCACTCAGTCTTCGGCACGCCCGATTGTCCCGGCATTGCGCCGGACCTTCCCGCCGCCTTGAAACCGCTGGTCGGGTTCTTGCGTACTCCGTTCGCCGCCGACCACCCTCGGCCTCGTCATTTTTTTGCGGCTTTGTCTTGAACGATTCACTCCAACGCGCCTTCGAGGCCGCATCGCCGCGGATTTCCCCGCCCGCCACGCCGCTGCGAAGCTGGCTGATCCATGGCGGTGTGCTCGTGCTCTGGGCACTGCTGTTCGCGATGGCGTTTCGCATCGGCAACGTGCGCGCCTGGTCGGTGGGCGTGGCCTATGTGCTTTACGACACCGTGCTGCTGCTGTTCGTGGGGTGGAAGACCTTGCCTATCCTGCGGTCGCTGCGGCCCATGCACCCGCCCGCTGCCGCTCCTGCCCCCGGAGGCGGCCCGCGGCGCACCACGCTGGGCGTGATTGTCGCCTCGCACAACGAGGCCGCGGTGCTGCCGGTCACGCTTGCTGCGCTGCTCGGGCAGGACGACCGGCCCGACCGCATCGTGATCGCGGACGACGGCTCCACCGACGCCACAGCAGAACTGCTCGCCGCGCGCTACGGCCTCACGGCGCCCGCGCCCGGCGCGTTGAGCGAGGCGAGCACGCTGCACCCCGGTCTTTACTGGCTGCGCCTGCCCCATGGCGGCAAGGCGGTGGCGCTCAATGCGGCGATGCTGTGCATCGACACCGACACCGTGCTCACCGTGGACGGCGACACGCTGCTGGACAAGGGCGCCATCGGCGCGGTGCGCCGCGCATTCGCCGCCGAACCGAACCTGGTGGCCGCCACCGGCGTCATCACCCCCGTGTGCAGCCGCACGCTGGCCGGGCGCTGCCTGCAGTGGTTCCAGACCTACGAATACATCCGCAACTTCCTCTCGCGCTATGCGTGGATGCGCGTCAACGGGCTGCTCCTGATCTCGGGCGCATTCGCGGGCTTCCGGCTCGAGGCGGTGCGCGCGGTGGGCGGCTTCGACACCGACTGCCTGGTGGAGGACTACGAGCTCATCCACCGGCTGCACCGCCATGCAGAAGCGCATGGTCTCGCGTGGACCGTGCGCGTGCTCGGCGACGCGCAGGCCCACACCGATGCGCCCAGCAGCACCGGCGCCTTCCTGCGGCAGCGTCGCCGCTGGTTCGGCGGCTTCCTGCAAACGCAGTACTGGTACCGCGCGATGGTGGGCGACCGGCGCTACGGATGGCTGGGCACGCTGATGCTGCCGGTGAAGGCCATCGACACGCTGCAGCCGCTCTACGGGCTGGCGGCCTTTGGGCTCTTGCTGATGTACCTGGTGCGCGGCGACTTCGGCGTGCTCGCGCCGGTGGCCGGAGTGATCGGCGCGAAGATCGTGCTCGACCTGGCCTTTCACCTGTGGTCGGTGCACCTGTACCGGCGCTGGATCGGCCGCCCCGGCGAAGCCCACATGGCGCACGCCTTGCTGGCCGCGCTGGTGGAGCCCTTCACCTTCCAGATCCTGCGGCACACCGGCGCCGCATGGGGCTGGTGGACCTTCCTGACCGGTCGCGGCACCTGGGGCAAGCAAACCCGCGTCGGGCTGGTCGATGCCGAGGGCGCCGGGCGCCGGCCTTGACCTGCGGCGCGCGCCGAAGCGACCCGGCGCGGGTTCCCGCAATGCCTCAGGCCGCGCCGAAGCGGTAGCTGGACACCACGAGCCCGCCCATGAAGGCGTCCTCGTGGTACACGCGCTCGCCGGCATCCGCCTCGGCCGCGCCGACCGCGACCATCAGCGGAATCAGGTGCTCCTCGCGCGGATGCGCCATGCGCGCGGCGGGCGCTGCTTCCCAGTTCTTCAGGTGCGCGGCGCGCTCGGCCGACGCGCCCTTCACCACCGCGGCGTCGAGCCAGTCGTCGAAGGCCTTCGAGACGCCATGCGCCTGCGGGCCGAAGTTGCGCAGGTTGTGATAGCTCAGGCCACTGCCGACGATCAGCACGTCTTCGTCCCGCAACGGCGCGAGCGCGCGGCCCAGTGCGAGGTGCTCGGCCGGATCGAGCCCGCGCCGCAGCGACAGCTGCACCACCGGCACGTCGGCCTTCGGATAGATCGCGGCCATCGGCGAGAACATGCCGTGGTCGTAGCCGCGCTCGGGATCGATCTGCACCGGCAGGCCGGCCGCCGCGATGAGCGACTGCACACGCTGCGCGAGTTCGGGCGAACCGGGCGCGTCGTAGCGCACCTCGTAGGTGTGGGGCGGGAAGCCGCCGTAGTCGTAGATCATGGGCGGTTTGGGGTTGCCCTGCACCGTGAAAGCCGGCGCCTCCCAATGCGCCGACACCATGAGGATGGCCTTGGGCGTGCGACCGATCTGGCGCGGCATATCGGCGAGCGAGGCGGCCAGTTGGTCGTAGGTGGGGCCCATCTCCTTCTTCATCCAGGGCCAGGGGCCGCCGCCGTGGGAGATGAAATACGTAGGGAGGCGGGAGGTGCGGTTGTCGTGGGTCAAGTCGATGCTCCTTCAAGCGTTGGATCGACTGTAGACATTTCCTCAAAGGAAATCGACCGGCTACGATGCATCGAATCATTTCTTTGGAGGAAACCATCGATGGACCGCATGACCAGCCTGCGCGTATTCCGCGAGGTCGTCGAAGCCGGCAGCTTCACGGCCGCGGCCGGGCGGCTTTCGATGTCGCCGCCCATGGCGAGCAAGCATGTGGCGCAGCTGGAGAAGTCGCTCGGCGCGCGCCTCTTGCACCGCTCCAGCCGCCACCTGAGCCTGACCGAAGCCGGAACGGCCTGGTACGAGCAGAGCCGCCGCGCGCTCGACCTGCTCGATGCGGCCGAGGCGGCGATCGGCCAGACCAGCGAGGCGCCGCGCGGCCAGCTCAAGGTGAGCGCGCCGGTGTGGTGTGCCACGCCGCGTTTCGCGCGCGTGCTCGCCGATTACCGCGAGCGCTTTCCCGAAGTGCTGGTCGACATGCACCTGGAGAACCGCAAGGTCGATCTCGCGGCCGATGGCTATGACCTCGCTTTGCGCGCCACGCAGGAGCCCTCGCCCGCGCTGATCGCGCGGCCGCTGTGCCGCGTGCCCTTTCACCTCGCGGGCACGCCCGATTACCTGAAGCGCATGGGCGGCTGCCCCGCGCTGCCCGCCGACCTGGCGCGGCTCGGCGCGATCGTGCCGAGCTACGTGAACCTGGACAACCTCGCGCTCAAGGGACCGGGCGGGCGGATGCTTCCGCTGCGCCTCACGCCGGCCATGCGCTCGGACGACACCACGCTCACGCTGCACGCGGTGCATGCGGGCATGGGCATCGCGTTCATGCCGCTGTGGCTCATCGACGAGGACCTCGCCGCGGCCCGGCTCGTGCGGCTGCTGCCGGAGTACGCGGCCGAGCCCGTCACGCTCTTCGCGGTGTACACCAGCCGGCAGTACATGGCGCCCAAGCTGCGTACTTTCATCGACTTCCTGGGCGAGCGGCTCGGCGCGCTGGAACCAAAGGCAACGCCGCCCGCCGTCGCGAAGCCTCGCAAGCGCTAGAACAACGCACCTTTTCAGGGCAAGGACTTGCGGGCGCGGCTACAGTCCAAGGCTCTCTGGGAGACCGTGTCCTTGTTCCGCTTCTTCGAAAAACTCCTCCACCCCTACCCCGCCGCCGAACCGCCCCTGCCGCCGCAAGGCTTCTTCGCCTTCCTGTGGGCCTGCACGCACGGCGTGCGCGGCAAGATCGCCGTCATGGCGGCGCTCACGGCCGTCATGTCGATCTTCGAGGCGGCCCTGTTCGCGATCCTCGGGCGCATCGTCGACTGGCTCGGCGGCCAGGTGCCCGCGCGGCTGTGGACCGAGCGCGGCGACATGCTGCTGTGGATGGCCGCGGTGCTGATGGTCAGCATCGGGGTGGTGGCGCTGCAGACCATCGTCAAGCACCAGACGCTGGCGGTGAACCTGCCGATGCGCCTGCGCTGGAACTTCCACCGGCTGATGCTGGGCCAGAGCATGGCCTTCTACTCGGACGAGTTCGCGGGCCGCATCACGGCCAAGGTGATGCAGACCGCGCTCGCGGTGCGCGACACCATCTTCGTGCTGGCCGACGTGCTGGTGGCCATGGGCGTGTACGTCGCGACCATGATCATCCTGGTGGGCCTGCTCGATGCGCAGCTGGTGTGGCCCTTCGTCATCTGGCTGGCGCTGTACATCGGCTCGCTCGTTTACTTCGTGCCCCGCCTGGGCAAGGTCGGCAAGGCGCAGGCCGATGCGCGCGCGCTCATGACCGGCCGCGTGACCGACGCCTACACCAACATCGCGACCGTCAAGCTCTTCTCGCACACGCAGCGCGAGGCGGGCTTCGCACGCGATGCGATGCGCGAATTCATGCACACGGGCTACGGCCAGATGCGCCTGGTGAGCGCGTTCGAAATCGTCAACCACACGCTGAGCATGGGCCTCACGGCCGGCATGGCGGGCACGGCTCTCTGGCTCTGGTCGCACGGCACGGTGGGCGTGGGCGCGGTGGCCGCGGCCACCGCGATGGCACTGCGGCTGCAGGGCATGTCGCACTGGATCATGTGGGAGATGACCAGCCTGTTCGAGAACATCGGCACGGTGCAGGACGGCATGAAGACGCTCTCGCGCCCGCGCACCGTACTCGACGCAACCGACGCCGGCGTGCTCGACGTGCCGCGCGGCGAAGTGCGCTTCGACCACGCGAGCTTCCGCTATGCGGACGCGGGCCGCCGCGTGATCGACGACCTGAACCTCACCGTGAAGCCCGGCGAGAAGATCGGCCTGGTCGGCCGCTCGGGCGCGGGCAAGTCCACGCTGGTGAACCTGCTGCTGCGTTTTCATGACCTGGAGAGCGGCCGCATCCTCATAGACGGGCAGGACATCGCGCATGTCACGCAGGACTCGCTGCGCAGCCACATCGGCATGGTCACGCAGGACACCTCGCTCATGCACCGCTCGGTGGCCGACAACATCGCCTACGGCCGGCCCGATGCGACGCATGCGCAGATCGAGGCCGCGGCCAAACGCGCCGAAGCGCACGACTTCATCCAGACGCTGGGCGATGCGAGCGGCCGGCGCGGCTACGAGGCGCACGTGGGCGAGCGCGGCGTGAAGCTCTCGGGCGGCCAGCGCCAGCGCGTGGCCATTGCGCGCGTGATGCTCAAGGACGCGCCGATCCTCCTGCTCGACGAAGCGACCAGCGCGCTCGACTCCGAAGTGGAGGCCGCGATCCAGCAGAGCCTCTACACGCTGATGGAAGGCAAGACCGTGATCGCTATCGCGCATCGGCTCTCGACCATCGCGGCGATGGACCGGCTGATCGTGCTCGACGAAGGCCGCGTGGTGGAAGAAGGCGACCACCGCACGCTGATGGCGCAGGGCGGCCTCTATGCGCGCCTGTGGGCGCACCAGAGCGGCGGGTTCCTGGGCGATTCGCTCGACGAAGACGAAGCGCTCAGGGCCTAGTCGAAACCCACCCGGTAGAGGTGAAACGTCTGCCGGGTCTGGAACCCCAGGCGTTCGTAGAGCCCGATGGCCGTCGCGTTGTCGTCGCGGACATGCAGGAAAGGTGTCTCGCCGCGCGCGCGTATCTCGCGGCGAAGGATGTTCATGAGGCGGCCCGCGATGCCCTTGCCGCGGTTCGCGTCGGTCACGCAGACCGCGCTGATCTCGGTGTAGCCGTCCAGGCGCATCCGCTCGCCTGCCATTGCGACGAGGCTCCCGCCTTCCCGGATGCCGATGTAGTTGCCCATCTCGTGCGTTCGCGGGCCGAAGGGGCCGGGCTTGGTCTCCAGGGCCAGTGCCAGCATCTCCGGCGCGTCGGCGGCGGCCAGCCGAAGCACGTCGTCCTGCGTCGCGCTCGCAGCCTCGGCGGTGTCCACCATCTGGCACACCGCGAACAGGCGCTCGGCGTGCACCCCTTCCACCGGCGGCAACGGCTCCACCGCCGTGAGCAGCACGTGCTCGCCCGGTGCGACGAGCAGGCCGAGCTGACGGAAGGCCTCGGGCGTCGTGTTCGCCACGCCGGCGAACGCGGCGACGTCCGGGTGGTAGCGGGCTGCCAGCGCTTCGCGCCGCCCCAGATGCGCCTGCTTCGTGGCGAGGGCGAACCATGGCGGGTTGTCGAGCCGGCTTTCATCGTGATGTTTCGTCATGCGCCCAGTTTAGGCAGCGGGGCCGCACTGGGCTACAGTCGCAAACGACATCTTTGGTGCGATTCACGACATGAAGCTTTGCATCCTCGCTCTCGACGGCGCGTTCGACACCGGCATCACTGCGCTGCTGGACACCTTCGCCACGGCGAACGAACTGGCCATGTTGCAAGGGGCAGCGTCACCGCCATTCGATGTGCGGCTCGTCGGCGTCAGAAGGCGCATCCGCACGGCCATGGGGTTCACCACGATGGTCGAGCCGGCGGGCGCGCTCGGGCGGCCCGACTGGGTGGTGGTGCCGGCGCTGAATGCCAAGCAGCCCGCGAGCCTCGTGGAAGCATTGGCGCGGCGCGACGTGTGCGAAGCCAAGGACCATCTTCGCGCCTGGCATGCGGAGGGCATCGGCATCGCCGCCGCCTGCATCGGCACCTTCCTGCTCGCGGACGCGGGGCTGCTGGACCACGGCGACGCGACCACGACCTGGTCGCTCGCGCCCCTCTTCCGCCAGCGCTATCCAGCAGTGAAGCTGGACGATTCGCGCATGGTCATCACATCGCGCGGGGTGGTGACGGCGGGCGCGATGATGGGCCACCTCGACCTGGCGCTCTGGCTGGTGCGGCAGGCCAGCCCCGAGCTGGCGGCGCGCGTGGCGCGGCTGATGCTGGTCGACAGCCGCTCGTCGCAGGCGCAGTACATCATTCCGGACTTCGTGGCCCATGCCGATCCGCTGATGGCGCGGTTCGAGCGCTGGTCGCGCGAGCACCTCGCGCAAGGGTTCTCGCTGCAGGCGTGCGCGGACGCATTGCACGTTCATCCGCGCACGCTGCAGCGCCGGATGGAAGCGGTGCTGGGCAAGTCGCCCCTCGCGTTCTTCCAGGACCTGCGGATCGAGCACGCCAAGCAGCTCGTGGCGTCCGGCGGCGACCTCGAGGCGATCGCGGCAGCGGTCGGCTATGCCGATGCCTCGACCTTGCGGAATCTCCTTCGCCGCAAGCTCGGCCGCGGCGTGCGGGAGCTTCGCGCGGAGATGAGGTAACGCGGTAGCGGCCGCCCTCTGTCCCCTCTGTATCAGGCCGGCAGCGCGCCGGCCTCGTACTGCGCCGCGAACTCCCCGCTCGGCGGGATCGGCTTGATGATGTCGATCAGCACCCCGTTCGGATCGCGCGTGATGAAGTGGCGCTGGCCGAAAGCCTCGTCGCGCAGCGGCAGCAGGATCGGCAGGCCCGCCGCCTTCAGCCGGTCGTGAACAGCATCGGGGTCGTCCACCTCGAAGTTCAGCAGCAGCCCGCCCACGACCTGGCCGCGCGCGGGCGCGGGAATGGTCTCGTGGCGGCCATCGAGCACGGCCAGGTTCACCGAAGGCTCGCCCTCCAGTTGCAGATGCACGTACCAGTCGCTGGTGAAGAGCGGCACGAAGCCGAAGTGCGATTGGTAGAAGGCGGCGGTGCCAGCCACGTCTTCGGTCATGACGACGGGGTAGTAGCTCGTGACTTTCATGGGCAGCATGGGACAGGTCCTTTCATAAAACATACAGTCTGTACGTAAGTTGAATATTAACCTACAGACAGCCTGCATGTAAATTACCTCCCATGGCCACCAACCGCGAACGCACCGAAACCACCCAGCTCGCACTGATCGAAGCCGCCCGCGCGCTCTTCGTCAGCAAGGGCTACGGCGACACCTCCACCCCCGAGATCGCGCAGGCCGCGGGCATCACGCGCGGCGCGCTGTACCACCACTTCGCGGACAAGCGCGACCTGTTCCGGCAGGTGCTCGCGCGCGAGGCGATGGCGGTGGCGGCCGACATCGAGGCCGCCACGCCCGAGCGGCTGGGCCCGCGCGAGGCGCTGCTCCAGGGCAGCGAGGCCTACCTGGACGCCATGACCGTGCCGGGCCGCACGCGGCTCCTGTTGGTCGACGGCCCGGCCGTGCTGGGCATGGCCGAGGCCATGGCGATCGACGATGCCAACGCGGCGCAGTCGTTGCGCGAGGGATTGAAACGCGCCGGCATGGGACGCGGCCAAGTCTCCGTCGATGCGCTGTCGCAGCTGCTGTCGGCCGCCTTCGACCGCGCCGCGCTGGAAATCGACGCGGGCGCCGATGCCAAAGAGGTTCGCGCCGCCATGCGCTGGCTGGTCGAACAGGCGCTGGGGCCCGTCAAGAAACGCTGACCCGTCCTGACTCGAGTTGGCCGTCAATCCACAAAAACCGTTCGGGCTGAGCTTGTCGAAGCCTCGCGCGGCGCTTCGACAAGCTCAGCGTGAACGGTTTTATCTTTTCAAACGCACTAGGTATCAGACGATCCCGCGCCCGCCCATGCGCACGGGCCACCTGGCCACCGTGCCGCGCTGCATCGATTCGAGCGTCGTCTGCGTGAACACGTTGATGCTCACGTGCCGCGCGAGGTAGTGCTCCAGCACCACGCCCAGGAGGTACGGGCTCGTGCCCGAAAAGCCCTCTTCATCGACGCTCAGGGTGCACTGCACGCCGCGCCCGTAGATCAGCGGCCCCGAGCCCGGCAGCCGCCGCGTCACCGGCTCGATGCGCGAGCCCACGAGGCTGTCGATCTGCCGGCGCAGCACGTCGCTGTCGGCCGAGACGAACAGCCGCAGCATGTCGCGCAGCGCCTGCGCGCCCTCGCGGTGCGGCATGTCGGCCAGCGGCAGGTGGTTGAAGCCCAGCTGGCGAATCAGCCGCCATGCGATCTCGCGCTGCGCGAACGGCGACTTCGGCGTGCTCGGCGGGCGGATCAGGCCCACCGCCGACACCGGGATCGAGTCGGACACCGCCAGATCCGAATGCCCGTTGCGCGGCACCAGGCAGGGCAGGTCGCGGTTCGTGAGCATCGCCTTCACCGACAGGTAGCGCAGGCTCTCCGGATACGGCGCTTCGTGCTGGTCGACCAGCGAAAGAAACACCTCGGTGCCGATGTACGGCGTGCGCGTGCCGTACTTGCGCGCGGTGTCGGACACGAGCCGCGGCTCGCGGCGCACCGAGAAATAGCGGCCGTGGTTGCCCTCGTCTTCATTGAGCGTCTGGTAGAGCGGGCGGAACTCCATTTCGGCCGTGGTCTGCGCCTGCTGTCCCGCAATGCGCTGGACCGAATAGACCTCGAAGTCGAGCGGCCGCGAGCGGTCGGGCACCAGGTGGAACTCGGGCTGCGCCGCGTTGAGCTCGATGCGGTCGGTGCGCCGCTCGAAGAGGTTGACCACCGGCGTGCTGAAGAGCGCGAACTGCCCCGCATCGACCAGCGCGCCCAGCGGCCCCGGCGGCTTGCTCAGCAGCACGAGGATCTCGACCTCCTTGCCCTGCACGCGCGCAAGGCCCGGCGCCAGCTGGGTCAGCGTGAAGAAATAGAAGCGCTCGGGGCACGCGAAGTATTCGTGCAGCAGGTTGTGCCCATGGAAGGTGTTCCACGCGAGCGGCAGCAGCCCCTGCCCCGGCGCGAGTCCTTCGTGCACCAGCGCGCCGTCGGTCACCACATGCGGGCGCTCCATCAGCCTGCCCGGCTCGCCGACGAAGGTGGCGACCGCCGAGGTGTGCAGCAGCTCGAACAGGTGCGAGGCCACGTGCTCGTTGCCGCGCAGGTAGATGGGCAACCGGTCGAGCCCGACCAGCGCGCCGAAGCCCATCTCGCCCACGGTGCGCAGCTTCAGGCGCAGCGCGCCCGTCACCTGCACGTGCGGTGGCAGGTAGCGCTCCAGCGCGGGAATGTCGGGCGGCGCGCCGGTGAGCTTCGCATCGACGATCTCGATGGGCCACAGCGTCACGTCCTGGCTGGAGCGGAACTCGCAAGGCGTTTCCTCGCCCGCCGGCACGCGCGCATGGAAGGCCGTGCCGCGCGGCACCGCGAAGCCGCGCGTGAAGTCGCCCTCCTTCACGCTCGGGTGCAGTTGCGCCACCGCCATCGACGGCGTGGGGCTCAGGTAGTTGGGGTACAGCACTTCGAGCAGCCGCTGCGTGAAGCGCGGGAACTCCGCGTCCAGCTTGATCTGCATGCGTGCCGAGAGAAAGCTGAACGACTCGATGAGCCGCTCCACGTACGGGTCGGCCACCTCGATGCCGTGCATGCCCAGGCGCCTTGCGATCTTCGGGTGCGAGGCGGCGAACTCGCTCGCGGCCTCGCGCATGTAGACCAGCTCTTTGTTGTAGTAGTCGAGGAGTTGCGGGTCCATGGTGGCGTGTTTTCCCTGAATGAAGTCTGTTGTTGTGATGAAAGGATCAGCGCGCGGAAGAGATCACGCGCATGCGGTTGGTTTCCAGATCGACCGCGCTCTGCACCGTGAACGCCAGCGGGTAAGGGCTCAGGTGGATCAGCGCGCGGATCTCGAACAGCAGCACGTTGTAGTCACCGGCCGCGCCGCCCTCCTTCATGAGCGGCACGACCGTCACCGTCTCGGTGATCAGCCGCGGCTCGTAGTCCTGGATGGCGCGGCGGATGATGCGTTCGATGTCCGCCCACTTGCGCTCCGACAGGTAGCTTCCCGCGAGCGGCGGCACGCCGAAGTTGATGGTCGAGGACGCCGCCTCGGCATGGCGCGTGCGGTCGATCAGGTCTTCGGCGTTGGTGGTGTTGAGCAGGTAGGCCAGGTCGCGCTGCACGATGCCGCGCATCTGCGCGGGCGTTACCGCGTACTCGGCGGGCAGCTCGCTCTCGCGGCTCGGGGCCTCGTCGCGCAGGCGGTCGAACAGCGTGGGGAGGAGCTGCGCGTTGGGGTGCATGGCCGGGGCATCGGCCGGCCGGGGCGAACGGGCGCCGGGGTGCGCGGGGTGGGTGCCTGTGAAGGACGACTGCTCCGAAGGTCGCATGGCTGGGCCTTTCTGCTTTCTGCTTTCTGGAAGCGCCCGAGTCTTGCGTGGATGCGCGCCGCGCATTGCAAACAATGGTCACATCTGCCGGCGCGCGCTGACAAAGCCGCCCAAACCGGAGATTTGTCATGGCCGGTGCGCTTCGCGAGTCCTACAGCACCCGCCGCCTCCCGCCGACATCGGCCGCGGCGCCGAAGCCCGATCCTTGATTCATCCCAATCAACGAGGAGTCCTCGCGTGAATTCCATCATCTATATCGTCGGTCTGGTCGTGGTCGTTGTGGCCGTGTTGTCGTTCTTCGGCCTTCGCTGAGAACGCACCGCGCTTTTTTCGATCCGACATCCCTTCGAGAACGGGGCCGCATGCGGCCCCGTTTCTCATGGCCGCTCGCAAGGCGCCGGGCATAATTCCCGCGCCCCGGCACTCCGCGGGGCACGACCCGGCCACTTGCGAGAAGGACCCTGTTGATCAACACCGCGTTGCGCGAACCTGCCTTTCCGGATGCGGTGATCACCGAGGCGATCCGATGGACCGAAGAGCGCGGTCCGCTCGACGACGCAGAGGCCCTGCGCACCGCCGCCTCGCGTGCGAGCGACGGCCAAGCCCGCATCACCGAACGCGCCCTGCAGCTGGGCGAGCGCATCGGGCTCCAATCCGAAATGACGCGCGCACGCCAGTGGGCGCCCTGGGTGCTGCTCGCGCTGGTGGCGCTGATCGTCGTGGCGGGGCTGGGCCTCGCGGGCAATGTGGTGGGCGGTGGCGAGCGGCACATCAACGTGATCGTCGCGCTCGTGAGTCTGCTGGGCCTGCATGCGCTCACGCTGCTGCTGTGGCTTGCCGGCCTGTGGCTGCCGGCGGGCGCGTTCGGCACCGCGTCGCTCGGCTGGATCTGGCTGTCGCTCAGCGCGCGCGTGGCGGGCGGCAGGCGCGGCCAGGCACCGCTGCTGGTGCGCGCGACCACCGGTCTCCTGACACGCGCCCGGCTGCTGCCGTGGGCCTTCGGACTCGTGAGCCACGGCATCTGGTCGCTGTCGTTCGCCGTGGTGCTGGCCGCGATGCTGTTCGCGCTGGCCTTTCGCAGCTACACGCTGAGCTGGGAGACGACGATCCTCGATCCGGCCTTCTTCGTGCGCGCGGTGCAGGTGCTGGGCTGGGCGCCGTCGCAGCTGGGCTTTCCGGTGCCCGACGCGGCCACCGTGCTTTCCGCCTCGCCCGGCGCCGCAGGCCAGCGCACCTGGGCGATGTGGCTGACCGGCTGCATCGTGGTCTACGGCCTGTTGCCGCGGCTGGCGCTCGTGCTGTTGAGCGCCGCCGTCTGGCGCAGCCGCCGCAAGGCGCTGCAGCCCGACTGGAGCGAGCCCTACTACCGCAAGCTGCTCGCGCGCTTCGCCGCACTCGCGCCGGCCGCCATCGTCGATGCCGACCCGGGGCGCACGCGCGGCGCCGCGCCCGCCCGGCCGGCGCCCTCCGAACTGCAGGACGCGCTCTTCGTCATCGGCTTCGAGCTGCCGCCCGACATGCCCTGGCCGCCCGCAGCCCTGCCCGCCGATGCCACGCAAGTGCTGCGCATCGACGGCAGCGCCCCCGCCCGCCGCGCGCTGCTCGACCAGTTGGCATTGGCCCGTCCGCGCGCCGTGCTGCTGGTGTGCCACGCCGCATCGAGCCCCGACCGCGGCACCGAACGGTTCCTGCGCGAAGTGCTCGCGCATTGCGGCGAATGCCGGCTCTGGCTGGCCAGCGCGACCAGCGACGATGCGATCACCCGCTGGACCGACTGGCTGCGCGACACCGGCCTCGAACGCATAGCGGCCAGCGACCGGCTCGACACCGCCTTGCAGGCGCTGGACCCCACGCCATGACGCAAGAAGCCGCCATCCGCATCGCCGTCGTCGGGCACACCAACGCGGGCAAGACCTCGCTGCTGCGCACGCTCACGCGGCGCGTCGACTTCGGCGAGGTGTCGCAGCGCCCGGGCACCACGCGCCATGTCGAATCAGCCGATCTCGACGTGAACGGCGCGGCCGCCGTGCGCTTCTTCGACACGCCGGGCCTGGAAGACGCGATGGCGCTGCGCGAGCACCTCGCGGGCTTCGACGCAGGGGCCACGCCGCCCGAGCGCATCCGCCAGTTCCTGCAGGGACCCGAAGCCCACGGCGTGTTCGAGCAGGAGGCCAAGGTGCTGCGCACGATGCTCGACATCGACGCGGCCTTTCTGGTCATCGACGTGCGCGAGCCGGTGCTGCCGAAATTCCGCGACGAGATCGAGCTGCTCAACGCCTGCGCGCGCCCCGTGCTGCCGGTGCTCAATTTCGTGCGCGATGCGGCCAGCCGCGAGCCCGCGTGGAAAGAGCTGCTCTCGGCCTACGGCCTGCACGTGCAGGTGCGCTTCGATGCAGCGGCGCCTTTCGTCGGCGCCGAGCGCGACCTCTACAACGACCTCGCCACGCTGCTGCGCGAGCGCCGTGACCAGTTGCGGGGCGTGGCCGATTTTCTCGATGGCGAAGCCGCCGAGCGCCGCCGGTCCGCCTGCACGCGCATCGCCGGGTTGCTGGTCGATGCGGCGGCGATCCGCCGCACCGTGTCGGCCACCGAATTCGCCGACACGGCGCGGCGCGAAGCCCTCGTCGCCGCCCTTCGCAAGACCGTGTTCGACAAGGCCCAGCGCTGCACCGACGACCTGCTCGCGCTCTACGGGTTTCGCCAGGGCGATGCCGACGAGGCGCCGCTGCAGGCGATCGAAGGCCGCTGGACGCTCGACTTCTTCAGCCCCGAAGCGATGAAGGACGCGGGCCTGCGCCTGGGCAAGGGCGCCGTCATCGGCGCCGCGGTGGGCGTGGTGGCCGACCTCGCGGTGGCGGGCATTTCGCTCGGCGCGGGCGCGGCATTGGGCGGCGCCATCGGCGGCGCGGTGTCGCAAGGCTGGGGGCCGCTGGGCCGCAAGCTCGCGAACAAGCTGCGCGACGTGCACGAGGTCACGGTGGAAGACGGCGTGCTGTTCACGCTGGTGGCCTGGCAGCTCAAGCTCACGCAGGCGCTGGAGCAGCGCGGGCATGCGGCGACGCAGCGCATCAGCGCCCAGGCCTCCGGAATGCCCGAGGACGGCGACGCGCCCACGCGCGCCGCGGCCGCCGCGGCAGCCGCGGCAGTCGCGGTGCGCGGCGCGCAGCCCGCGCGCAACCATCCCGAATGGGAACAGAGCGGCATCGCGACGCGCAGCTTCTGGCGCCCCTCGCCGCAGCGCGAGACGCTGGTGGCCGATCTGTCGCGCGCCCTGCTCCCCGCCTTCCAGCCCTGACGCCGCGCTTGGCTTGCAGCCGGCGTTGGCCGGCTCCTACGCACCGGCCGCGCCAAACGGCCCAGCGTTCCGACGATGTTCACCGGCACATCGAAAGGAAACCCCATGGCCGTCGAATGCAAGCTCCTGTCCACCCCGCTCGTCGGGCGCATCTGGGAAGGCCGCACGCCGATTGCGCGCGCGGACGAGTACCTGCGCTACAGCGTCGAGCACGGCATCGCGGAGATCGCGAAGAAGCCCGACTGCCTCGGCGTGCAGTACTTTCGCAAGCTCAACGGCAACGTGGCGGAATTCCGCACCGTGTCGTTCTGGCGCTCGATCGACGAGATGCAGGCGATGCACGCCAGGCGCGGCGGCGATCCGCTGCGCGTGGCGCCGCTCGCGCGCGATGAGGAGTTTCTGCTGGAGCTGCCCGAATACGTCGACATCGTCGAGGTGCATGTCAATTCGTTCGGAAACCGTTGAGGCGGAGAAGACCGATCAGTTCGCCCCGCCGAGCGCCTGCAGCTTCGCGTAATCACCCGGCCGCGCGCCGAACTGCTCGGGCGTCGAGCGCTTGGCGATGCGCTCCAGGAACGCCTGCCGGTTGACCGGCGAGACGGTCATGCCCTTGCCGCGCAGGAACTGCTCGTCTTCCAGCTCGCCGGCGATCACGCCGACGTTGGTCCACTTGGCCGTTTCCACGAGCGTCTTCTCGACCATCGCCTGCTGCTGCGGCGTGAGCTTTGCCCATGCCGCCTTGCCGATGACGATGCCCAGCGTGTCGTAGATGTGGCCGGTCAGCTGCACGTATTTCTGCACCTCGTAGAGGCGCTTGTCCTTCACCGTGCCGAGCGGGTTCTCTTGCGCTTCGACCTCGCCCTTCTTGAGCGAGCCGTAGAGGCTCATGAAGGGCAGCGTGATGGGCTTGGCGTCCAGCGCGGTGGCGAAGAGCTGGTAGGCCGAGGCATCGGGCACATAGAGGCGCAGGTCGCGAAAGTCCTCGGGCTTGAGCAATGGCTTGCTCGACGTGACCTGCCGCGCGCCGTAGTACACCGGCGCCACCATGTGGTTGCCGCTCTTCTCGTCGTAGCCCTTCATCAGTTCCGCGAGCAGCGGGCTCGCGAGGTACTTGCGCATGTGGGCGAGGTCCTTGAAGGCGAAGGGGTAGCTCCCGAGCCGCAGCGGCGGATAGCCCTCGGCCAGCGTGGCCTGCCCGACGTAGGCGATCTGCATGGAATCGTTGGCGAGCATCAGCGCGAAATCGCCCTCCTGCCCCAGCTTGGACGAGGGCACCACCTCGATCTTGATCTTGCCCTCGGACTGCTCGCCGATCTTGCGCGCCGCCAGCTCCGCCTGCTGGTGAAAGATGCTGCCGGGCTCGAAGACATGGCCCCACTTGAATTGCAGCACCTGGGCCTGGGCGGCCGCGCTCGCGACGACGCCACCCAGCGCGATCAGCAGGACGCCAGCCCGGCGCCACGGCAAGAAGCTTTTCATGAACTCTCTCTCCCTCGGTTTGAGAAGGTCAACACAGTGCAAATTGCGCGCCAGAGCACCGGTCGGCCACCGCGGAAAAATCCCGGCGAACGGATCGTAAGGATTTGAAACAAAGGTGGTAATCGGGTTTGCCCGACTGCTGCATGCCGCCAAGCCCAGGTCGCCGCCGCATTTAGGATGCGTGCCTCGCACACGCAGAACCGCACAACCACCAGCGACCGCCATGCAGATCACCCAGGGAATTCTTCGCCGGCTCCTGATGGCCGTCATCGCGCTGCTGCTCCAGCCCGCGGCCATGGCACAGCCGCAGAGCACCTACCTGTCCGTGGCCCGGCAGGGCGATGCCTATGTGCTCACCGTGCCGGCCAGCAAGCTGAGTCTTGCGATCCCTTCGCGCGGCCTCAACCAGATCAACCCGAACGCGGGCGGCGCCACGCAGAGCCCGAGGTATTTCTATTTCTCCGACGAGGCCCGCAGCCTGACCATCTCGGGCTGGTTCGAGCCGGCCGTCCAGTACCACGGCCTGGAGTTCACCTGGCAGGGCGATCAGGTCGATTGGAAAAGAATCGGCCTCCCGGCGCCGACCGATGTCTCGTTCGACAAGGTGGATGACTGGGAGGTGGTGCTCTACGAACAACCGACGTCGGCCATCTCCAACTCGCACATCCGGGCTCACCTGGTCCGCGCGGGCACCTGGATCGACGTGCACATTTCCATC
The DNA here is from genome assembly GCF_979257995.1 of Variovorax sp. AC194. Lineage (NCBI taxonomy): Bacteria > Pseudomonadati > Pseudomonadota > Betaproteobacteria > Burkholderiales > Comamonadaceae > Variovorax > Variovorax sp. AC194. The sequence goes on from NZ_OZ409823.1 coordinate 4,447,514, forward strand.
GCGACCCAAGGAGCGGGCAAATCGAACCGCCAGGCGGCGACCGCGTTTCTCAAGACGCTTGCCGTGTCGCAACGCGAGTGACCGCCGCGCCATGACCCTCTTGCTGCGCGCGCTCCGCGCCGACATCACCACCCTGCAGGTCGACGCCATCGTCAACGCCGCCAACTCCTCGCTGCTCGGCGGCGGCGGCGTGGATGGCGCGATCCATCGCGCGGCCGGGCCGGACCTCGTGCACGAATGCCGCCTGCTCGGTGGCTGCAAGACGGGCGACGCCAAGCTGACCAAGGGCTACCGCCTGCCGGCCAAATTCATCATTCATACGGTCGGGCCGGTGTGGCGCGGCGGCACTTCGGGCGAACCCGAGTTGCTCGCGTCCTGCTATCGCCGCGCGATGGCGATTGCAGAAGCGCAGGGGGTGCAAAGCATCGCCTTCCCGAGCATCAGCACCGGCATCTACGGCTACCCGATCGAACTGGCGGCGAAGACCGCCGTTGCCACGGTGCGTGCCGCGGCGAAGGAGGCACCGTCCGTGCGCGAGGTCGTCTTCTGCTGCTTCTCGCCCGCCGACCTGGCGGTGTACGAAGCGGCCCTCGGCGATACGGGCGCGCCCGGCGGCTAGCTTCCACCGCACACGCAAGAATCTTTATCTTGTGTCCTTGCCCCAGCCGCTTCAACGCACACGCCCCACGGGCAACACTGCGCACCGAGAGCGAACTGGAGACAACACAAGATGAAAGCCCCCCGATTCCCGCGCCGCCGGGCGCTGCAGGCGTGCCTGGCCGCAGCCCTCGCGGCATGCGCCCCGGCCGTGCTGGCCGCTTACCCCGACAAGCCCGTGAAGCTCGTGATCCCCTACCCACCCGGCGGCGCCACCGACGTGATCGGGCGCATCGTCGCGCTCAAGCTCGGCGAGCAGTTGGGCCAGCAGGTGGTGGTGGACAACCGCGGCGGCGCGGGCGGCAACATCGGCGCCGAGGCGGTGGCGCGTGCGCCGGCCGACGGCTACACGCTGCTGATGGGCGCGCTGACCTCGCACGCGACCATGGCGACGCTGGAGAAAGGGCGCCTGCGCTACGACCTCACGAAGGACTTCGCGCCGGTGATGGTCGTGGGCTCCGTGCCGCTGGTGATCGTGGTGAATCCGCAGGTGCCCGCCACGACGCTGAAGGAATTCATCGCCTACGCCAAGGCCAACCCCGACAAGCTGAATTACGCCTCCTCGGGCGCGGGCTCGCCGCAGCGCATGGCGGCCGAACTCTTCCAGCGCGAGGCCGGCATCCGCATGACGCACATCGCCTACAAGGGCAGCGGCCCCGCGATGACCGACATGGTCGCCGGGCAGGTCAACACGATGGTCGAGACCGCGCCGGCCTCCCTACCCTTCATCACCGCGAACAAGCTGCGCGCGCTGGCCGTTGCCACGCCGCAGCGCATCTCGATGCTGCCCGACGTGCCCTCGGCGATAGAGGCCGGCGTGCCGAACCTGGAGGTGAGCTCCACCTTCGGCGTGCTCGCGCCGGCGGGCACGCCCGCGGCCGTCGTCGCGCGGCTGAACGAGGCGCTCGCCAAGGTCGTGCAGTCGCCCGAGGCCAAGGAGATGCTGCTCAAGCAGGGCGTGTATGCGGCGCCGCCCACCACGCCCGCGCACTCGGCCGCGCAGATCCAGGCTGAGGTGGCGCGCTGGAAAAAAGTGATCACCGAGTCCAATATCAAGTCCGACGAATAACCCCCCACGACCACCCATGCCAGATTCCCCTTTCGAGCCCGACGACAACGCCCCCGACAGCAACGCAGGCATGCGCAAGGGCCTGACCAGCTACGGCGACCGCGGCTTCTCGCTCTTCTTGCGCAAGGCCTTCATCAAGGGCGCGGGCTTCACCGACGCGGCGCTGGACCGCCCCGTGATCGGCATCGCCAACACCGGCAGCGCCTACAACCCGTGCCACGGCAATGCGCCGCAGCTCATCGAAGCGGTCAAGCGCGGCGTGATGCTCGCGGGCGGTTTGCCGATGGACTTTCCGACCATCTCGGTGCACGAGAGCTTCGCCGCGCCGACCAGCATGTACCTGCGCAACCTGATGTCGATGGACACCGAAGAGATGGTGCGCGCGCAGCCCATGGACGCCGTCGTGCTCATCGGCGGCTGCGACAAGACCGTGCCCGCGCAGTTGATGGGGGCGGCCTCGGCGGGGCTGCCCTCGATCCAGCTCATCACCGGCTCGATGCTCACCGGCAGCCACCGCGGCGAGCGCGTGGGCGCCTGCACCGACTGCCGCCGCTACTGGGGCAAGTACCGCGCGGGCGAGATCGACATCGAGGAAACCGCCGACGTCAACAACCAGCTGGTGGCCAGCGTGGGCACCTGCTCGGTGATGGGCACGGCCAGCACCATGGCCTGCATCGCCGAGGCGCTGGGCATGACAATGCCCGGCGGCGCATCCCCACCGGCCGTGACGGCCGACCGCATCCGCATCGCGGAGCAGACCGGCGCGCAGGCGGTGCAGATCGCGCGCGACCGGCTCACCATCGACAAGGTGCTCACGCCCGCCGCCTTCGAGAACGCGATGCGCGTGCTGCTGGCCATCGGCGGCTCGACCAACGGCATCGTGCACCTGGCGGCCATCGCGGGGCGCATGGGCCTGGACATCGACCTGCACGCGCTCGACCGCATGGGCCGCGAGACGCCGGTGCTGCTCGACCTGAAGCCCTCGGGCCAGCACTACATGGAAGACTTCCACGCCGCGGGCGGCATGGCGACGCTGCTGCGCGAATTGAAGCCGCTGCTGCACCTGGACGCGCTCACGGTCACCGGCCGCACGCTCGGCGAAGAAATCGAACGCGCCGGCCCGGGCTTCAAGCAGGACGTGGTGCGGCCCGCGAGCCAGCCGATCTATCCGCAGGGCGGCATCGCGGTGCTGTGGGGCAACCTCGCGCCGGGCGGCGCGATCATCAAGCAGTCGGCGGCCGACGCGAAGCTCATGGAGCACGAAGGCCGCGCGGTGGTGTTCGAGAACGCCGAGGACCTCGTGACGCGCATCGACAGCGACGACCTGGACGTGACGGCCGACGACGTGCTGGTGCTCAAGAACATCGGCCCCAAAGGCGCACCGGGCATGCCCGAGGCGGGCTACATCCCCATTCCGCGCAAGCTCGCGCGGGCGGGCGTGAAAGACATCGTGCGCATCTCCGACGGCCGCATGAGCGGCACGGCCTTCGGCACCATCGTGCTGCACGTGACGCCCGAGTCGGCCATCGGCGGGCCGCTGGCGTATGTGCAGAGCGGCGACCGCATCCGGCTCAGCGTCGCGAATCGCGAGATTTCGCTGCTGGTGTCCGACGAGGAACTTGCGCGCCGCGCGAAGGAAACGGTGGTGATCGAGCCGACCGCCGACCGCGGCTACAAGAAGCTCTTCCTGCAGACGGTGATGCAGGCGGACAAGGGCGTGGACTTCGATTTCCTGCGCGCGCCGAACACCGTCGGCAAGGTGCCGCGCTGACTAACCGAAGACGGCTCGCGCCTCCGCAAGCAGCGCCTGTGCGAGCGCCGCGCGCGGCCCCTGCGCCGCCCAGATGAGGCCCACGCGCCGCACCGGCGCACGCTCGGGCAACGGCACGCGCGCGATCTGCATGCCGGCGCGCCACATCGGCGCCCAGTCGGGCAGCAGCGCCACGCCCAGGCCGCGCCCCACGAGCGCGGCGACGGCCATGAGGCTGTCGATTTCCAGCCGCTGCCGCACGCGGATGCCATGGTCGCGCAGGTACCGGTCGGCGAGCTGTCCGCCCAGCACCGAGCGGTCGTAGCGGATGAAGGGCTCGGCGGCCAGCAGTTCGTGCGCCGCGCGGTGCGCCATGGCCTCGGGCGCCACCACCACCAGCGGCTCCTCCAGCAGCGTCTCGAAGCTGCAGCCCTTGCCCACGGCGAACTGCGGCTCGACCACGATGGCCGCATCGAGCGCGCCGTTCGCCACCTGCCGGCACAGTTCCACCGAACTGCCGGGCGCCACGAACACCGAGAGATCGGGAAAGCGCGCGTAGAGGCGTTCGAGCACCGGCGGCAGCACGCCGGTGAGCGCCGAGATGAACACGCCCAGCCGCAGCTCACCGAGCGAGACGCCGCCGCTGGTGGCAGCGCGCAGGTCGCGCACGTCGCGCAGCACGTTGCGCGCGCGCTCGAGCATCTTCAGGCCCGCCTCGGTCGGACGCACCGAGCGGCCGGCGCGCTGCACCAGCGGCACGCCGATGTCGTCTTCGAGCGCCTTCACGCGCGCGGCGATCGCGGCGGGCGTGAGGTCGAGCCGCCGCGCGGCCTCGGCCATCGAGCCCAGTTCGACCACGGCGACGAAGCTCTGCAGGTATCGCGTATCCATGCGCGCGAATGTACGCGCCGGGCGGCTCTGGCCTCAGGCGGCGAGGGGCGCGACTTCCAGGAACGGCGTGATGTTGCGCATCGCGCGCTCCACGTAGTCTTCCTTTTCTCCGACGGGCGCCACGTAGTGCATCGCACTGCGGGCCTCTTCGACGCCCGCGAGGCGGGCAATGACCCACGCTGCAAGGTACTGCGACGCGAGGCAACCGCCGGCAGTCGCGACGTTGCCATTCGCGACGAAGGGCTGGTTCAGCACGGCAACGCCGGCGGCTTCGACCCACGGCTTGGTCGTCAGGTCCGTGCACGCCGGAACGCCGTTGAGCAAACCCAGCTTGGCCAGCACCAGCGCGCCGGAGCACTGCGCGCCCAGCAGTTGCCGCGACGGATCGAGCTGCAGCTGCGCCATCAAGCCCGCATCGGCGACCACCTCGCGCGTCTGCATGCCGCTGCCGACGATGACCGCATCGGCCTCGCCGGCTTCGCGAAGGGACGCCTGCGATTCGAGCACCACGCCGTTCATCGACCGCACGCGCGCGGTGGGACTGGCGATCGACACGCGCCAGCCCGGCGTCTTGATGCGGTTGAGGATGCCCAGCGCGATGAGCGAGTCGAGCTCGTTGAAGCCTTCGAAGGTGAGGATGGCGATGTGCATGGGCCGCATCGTAGACAGGGCGATCAATACAATCAAGAAATTGTCATGGATACATTGCCGCATGCCTCAAGCCCGCTACAAGCAGTTGGTCGATGCGCTCGCCGCGCAGATTCGCGACGGCAGCCTGCCGCCGGGCACGCGCCTGCCGACCGTTCGCAAGCTCGCGGCGCAGCAGAGCCTGGCGCTCGTCACCGCAGGCCGCGTCTACGCGGAGCTGCAGGCGATGGGCCTCGTGAGCGGCGAGACCGGCCGCGGCACCTTCGTGCGCGAGAGCCTCTTGCCTCGGGGCCTGGGCATCGACCAGCATGCCGCGGCCTCGGGCATGGTCGACCTGAACTTCAACTACCCGTCCCTGCCGGGCCAGGCCGAGATGCTGCGCGCGGGCCTGCGGCAGCTCGCCGCCTCCGGTGACCTGGAGGCGCTGCTGCGCTACCAGCCGCACGGCGGTCGCCCGCATGAACGCGCCATCGTCGCCGGCCATCTCGCATCGCGCGGCCTCGCCGTGAATGCGGACCAGGTGATGCTCGTGAGCGGCGCGCAGCACGGGCTTGCCACGACGGTCATGGCGCTGCTGCAGCCGGGCGACGTGGTCGCGGCCGATGCGCTGACGTATCCGGGCTTCAAGGTGCTGGCCGAAGCGCACCGCCTGGAGCTGGCGCCGATCCCCGCCTCCGGCCACGGCCCCGATCTCGATGCGCTGGAGCGCCTCTGCAAGAGCCGCCGCGTGCGCGCCCTCTACACGATGCCCACGCTGCACAACCCGCTCGGCTGGGTAATGAGCGCGAGCCGGCGGCGGCAGCTGGTGGCGATCGCCCGGCGGCATGGCCTCCTCATCATCGAGGACGCGGCCTACGCCTTTCTCGCGGAGGACGCGCCAGTGCCGCTCGCCGCGCTGGCGCCGGAATCGACGGTCTACATCTCGGGGATTTCCAAGAGCATCGCGACCGGGCTGCGCGTCGGCTTCGTCGCCGCGCCCACCGCGTGGGTGGCCGGCATCGAGCGCGCGATCCGCGCCACCACCTGGAACACGCCCAGCGTGATGACGGCCATCGCCTGCGGCTGGCTCGAGGACGGCACCGTCACCCGCCTGGAGGCCGAGAAGCGCGGCGATGCGATGGCGCGGCAGGCGATTGCGGCCGGCGTCTTCGCCGGCATGCGGTGCGTGCGCCATCCGTCGTCGTACTTCGTGTGGCTGCCGCTCGCGGAAGAGGTGCGCGCGGACCAGGTGGCCACGGCGCTCATGCGCGACGGGATCTCGGTGTCGACGGCCGAACCGTTCGCGACCTCCGCCCAGGTGCCGCATGCCATTCGCCTCGCGCTGGGGTCGGTCGGCCTGGACACGCTGCACGGCGCGCTCGCGCAGGTCCGCCGCACGATCGACGCATACCCCCTCTGAGGCGCGAGCCTCTGGCGGTCACCGTGCCGTCACGGGCCAAACCTAGCATCCGCCGGCCTTCGTCCCTACAAAACATCCGAAAACCAACATGACAAAGAACGTTCCTGCGCCTGCTCCCCGTCCGCTGCGCGCGGCCCTCGTCGCCCTGGGCGGCAGCCTCGTGATCGCAGCCTGCGGGGGCGGCGGCAACGACGGCCCGGTGTTCCCGATCATCCCGCCGGCGCCCGCACCCGCGCCTGCGCCCGCCCCGGCACCGCAGCCCTCGCCGCTGGGCACGCTCGACGGTTCCGTGCCCCTGGTCATCGGCCACCGCGGCCTGCCGGGCCTGTTCCCCGAAGAGACGCAAAAGGCCTACGAGGCCGCGGCCGATGCCGGCGCCGATTCGCTGGAGACCGACCTGCACCTCACCAAGGACTGCGTGCTCGTCGCGCGCCACAACCCCTGGCTGAGCGACAACACGAACGTGGCCGACGTCGCCAAGACCAACCCCACCGTGGCCGGCCGCAAGCGCACCGTGCCCGGCGTGCTGGTCGATGTGAAGTACCCGCCCGTGGCCGACAACGGCCCGCCGCAATACCTGAGCGACCTGACCGATCCGAAGGACCCGAAGTCGGTGCTCAAGTCGCTCATCGTCGACGGCGAGGACCACACCAACGACTGGTCCATCACCGACTTCACGATGGCCGAGCTCAAGCAGTGGATCGCCGGCACCACCTACGACGCCGCCGACCAGCGGCCCACCGAGCTCAACGGCAAGCTGCCGATCCTGAGCTTCCAGGAAGTGATCGACATCGCCAAGGCCAAGTCCAAGTCGACCGGCCGCGCGCTCACCATCTACCCGGAAACCAAGAACCCGATCTGGAACAACGCACAGGCCATCGCCAACGGCTGCGGCGTCGCCGGCAGCCATCCGCTGGAAGACGCGCTCCTGAAGATCATGGCCGCCAACGACCTCAACCGGAAGGACGCGCCGATCTTCGTGCAGAGCTTCGAGCCCGAGAGCCTGAAGTACCTGCGCACGGCCGGCCTGAAGGCCCGCGCGGTGCAGCTGGTGGACGGCAACGCCATCGACTTCAAGACCGGCGAGATGATCTACGTCACCAACGACGTCTACACCTTCGTCGATGGCCGCCCCTACAGCTGGACGCTGGCCGGCAACCCCAAGTGGTTCGGCGAGATGCTCACGCCCGCGGGCCTGGCCGAGGTGAAGACCTACGCCGACGGCATCGGCCCCTGGAAGCCGCAGGTCATGGCGCACACCATCGTGCCGTTCAAGGACAAGGGCACGCTCGCCGACGTGAACACCATCAAGCCCACCGCGCTCATCGCCGACGCGCACAAGGCCGGCCTCATCGTGCACAGCTACACCTTCCGCAACGAGGCCAAGTACCTCGCGGGCGTGTTCAAGGGCGACCCGGTGGCCGAGTACCTCGCGTACTTCCGCGCGGGCATCGACGGCGTGTTCTCGGACTTCGCGAACACCGCCTTCGCCGCGCGCCAGGCGTACCTGAAGGAAACCGGCCGGTAAGGGTCAGGGCCGGTAACAGACAGCAGGCGGCGCATGTATCCAGGCGAACGACTCAACGGATACAGCCACCTGCTCGGGCTCGTGCTCGCGCTGCCCGCGGCCGCCCTGCTGCTCGCCAAGACCGTGCCCACCGGCGACCCCGCGCGCATCGCGGGCGCGCTGGTGTTCTCGCTCTCGGCCGTGGCGCTGTATGCGGCCTCGACGCTGTTCCACAGCACGCGCGGGCGCTTCAAGCGCATGTGGGAGCGCGCCGATCACTGCGCGATCTACCTGCTGATCGCGGGCACGTACACGCCCTTTGCGCTCGTCACGCTGCAGGGCTTCTGGGGCTGGCTGCTGCTTGGGACGATCTGGGGCGCCGCGTTCTACGGCATCTGGCGCGAGCTCCAACCACCCAAGACCGATGCGCCGCAGAAACCGCCGCTCGCGCTCTACATCGGCATGGGCTGGCTCGGTGTGCTGGCCGCCGTGCCGCTCGCGGCGCGGCTCGAAGGCGGCGGGCTCGCGTGGCTCCTGATCGGCGGCGTGCTGTACACCGCCGGCACCGTGTTCTATCGCAACAGTTTCGGGCTGCGGCATGCGCACGGGGCGTGGCATCTGTTCGTGCTGGCGGGGACGGCGAGCCACTATGTGGCGGTGGGGTGGTTTGTGCTGTAGATGGGGTCCAGGCGCGACTCAGGCCAGCGCCCCCACCGCAATCCGCGTCGCCGACGCCACCACATCGTTGCGCCCCTTCGCATCCTTCTCCGGAAACGTCAGGTACACCGCCAGCACCAGTGGCGCACCCGCTGGTGGCCAGAGCACGCCGACGTCGTTGTTCGTGCCGTAGGAGCCCGCGCCGGTCTTGTCGCCGACCTTCCATCCCGCCGGCACGCCCGCGATGAATCGCTCCTTGCTGGTGGTGTTGCCCAGCAGCCAAGTCTTGAGCTGTTCGCGCTGCGAGGTGCCGAGCGCGTTGCCCAGCACCAGCCGCTGGACGCTGGCCGCCATGGCCGCGGGCGTGGTGGTGTCGCGCAGGTCGCCGGGGATGGCGGTGTTGAGTTCGGTCTCCCAGCGGTCGAGCCTGAAGGCATCGTCACCGGAAGAACGCGCGAACGCCGTCACCGCGGGCGGGCCGCCCAGGATCTTCATGAGCAGGTTGGCCGCGGCGTTGTCGCTGTACTGGATCGTGGCGGCGCACAGGTCGGCCACCGTCATGCCGGCCGCGACGTTCTTCTCGGTGATGGGCGAGTTGGGGATGATGTCGCCCTTGCTGTAGTTGACGCGCCGCGCGAGCAGGCCGCCCTCCTTCGCGCTGCGGTCCAGGACGGCCGCGGCCAGCATGAGCTTGAAGGTGCTGCAGAACGGAAAGCGCTCGTCCGCGCGATGCTGCACGCGCGCGCCGGTGGCGGTGTTGAAGCCGACGACGCCGAGCCGGCCGCCCGATGCGCTTTCGAGCGCGGCCAGTTGCGCCGACGCATCCTGCTGCGCGCCCTTGGCGGACCATGCGGTGCAAGCGCTCGCGAGCGGAAGAACGGAAGCGGCGAGCAACAGGGTGCGGCGATGTACGAGAGGATTCATGGGTTGTGTGGCAAGTGAATGGAACGAGCCCTCATCGTAGGAGCGCCTTCGCGCAGGCCCAAGCGCGCCGCGGCGTGTGGGCGTCTCGCGTGTATCGGGTGTAACGGCCCCGGCTTTTATATTCAACCTTGTGGTTGAATAATTTCCGGAATCCATCTATATTCAACTTCATGGTTGAACTAGATGACGAACGGCTCGACGCCGTGTTCCAGGCCCTGGCCGACAGCACGCGCCGCACCATGCTGCAACTGCTGGCCCAGGGCGACTGCAGCGTGGGCGAACTCGGCGCGCCGTTCCACATGTCCTTCGCGGGCGCCTCCAAGCACGTCAAGACGCTGGAGCGCGCGGGCCTGGTCTCGCGCACCGTGCTCGGCCGGGCACATGTCTGCCGGCTCGAGCCGGCGGCGCTGGCCACGGCCGATGCATGGCTGCGCCACTACGAAGGCTTCTGGAACACCCATCTCGACGCGCTTGCAGAGGAACTGCGGCGCGACACATCCGGCAAGTGAACGAATCTCTCAAGGAGCGCGACCTCATGACACTCAAGCACAGCCTCGGCACATTGATCGAACCCGCCACCCTGCGCGTGGAGCGCACCCTGCCCGCGCCCGTGGAGCGCGTGTGGGCCTACCTCGTCGACCCCGAGAAGCGCAGGACCTGGCTGGCCGGCGGCTCCATGGCCGCGGCGCCGGGCGGCGTGTTCGAACTGCGCTTCCAGCACACCGAACTCTCCGGCGAAGAAGCACCCGAGCACTACGCGGCCTACCGCAAGACGCACATCCAGAAGTCGCGCGTGGTGCGCATCGAGCCACCCAAACTGCTGACGATCAGCTGGGGCAGCGAGAGCGACACGGCTTCCGAAGTCACCTTCGAACTCACCCCGAACGGCGACGGCACGCAGCTCGTGCTCACGCACCGGCGCCTGCCCGACCGCAAGGAAACGGTGAGCGTCTCCAGCGGCTGGCATGCGCACCTGGACGTGCTCGACGATGTGCTGCACGGGCGCAAGCCGCATGGGTTCTGGACGAACCTGCAGGAAACCGAGAAGGCCTACGAAGCCGGCATTCCCTGAGCATCCGCTTGCGCATTTCGCCTGCGGCATGATCCCGGGCATGGACAACCACAGCCCTCTTCCGCTCGTCATCGTCAAGCTCGGCGACACCCATGCCACGCTGCGCGAACGCCGCGGCGATTTCGAACACTGGATTGCCGACGGCCTCGACGCGCAGACCCTGCCGCTTCTCGTGATCGATCCACGCCGCGGCGACACGCTGCCCGCACCGGATGCGGTGTCGGGCGCGGTGATCACCGGCTCGCATGCGATGGTGTCGCACCGCGAGCCCTGGAGCGAGCGCACCGCCGAATGGCTCGCACGGCTCGTGGCGCAGAACACGCCGGTGCTCGGCATCTGCTACGGCCACCAGCTGCTCGCCCACGCGCTGGGCGGCGAAGCAGGTGACCATCCGCAAGGCATCGAGATCGGCACGGTGACCGTCACGCTCGACGAAGCCGCCGCCACCGATGCGCTGCTGCAGGGCCTGCCGGCCGAATTCCCGGCCCACGTGGTGCACCTGCAGACCGCGCTGCGCCTGCCCGAAGGCGCGGTGCGCCTCGCCGGCAACGCACACGAGCCGGTGCAGGCCTTTCGCGTCGGCGACAGCGCCTGGGGCGTGCAGTTCCACCCCGAATTCGATGCCGAGACGATGCGCGGCTACATCGACATGCTGGCCGGCGACCTGAAGGCCGGCGGCGCCGACCCGGCCGCGCTGCGCGACGGCGTGAGCGACACCGGCACGGCCGCCGCGCTGCTCGGCCGCTTCGCCCGGATCGTCGAGGCGCGCCAAGCCGGCGGCTGAGCGGCGCAAGCGGGCCACAGACGCCCACAGACGCCTTCACCGCGTCGGAGCGCGACTACAAGAAGGGGCCCGCGCTTGGGTTAAGGTGCGGTCCATTCGTCGATTCCGAAGCCTCTTCATGACCACGCCCTCCCCCGTTCCGGCCCGCAAGCATTTCTCGATGATCCGCGGCTTCCACCTGGCCGACGTGTTCACGCTCGGCAATGCGGCCTGCGGTGTCGGCGCGGTGTTCCTGGCGATGGCCTACATGGCGAGCCAGTCGCTCGCGCAGTTCCTCTGGGCCGCGGCGCTGGCGCCGGCGGCTTTCATCTTCGACGTGTTCGACGGCCGCATCGCACGCTGGCGCCAGACGCACTCCGCGCTCGGGCGCGAACTCGACTCGCTGGCCGACGTGATCTCCTTCGGCGTCGCGCCCGCGGCGCTCGCCTTCGCGGCAGGCCTGGATGGCGGCTGGGACTGCGCCATCCTCATCTATTTCGTGGGCTGCGGCGTGAGCCGGCTCGCGCGCTACAACGTCACGGCCGAGGCACTGTCCGAGGGCGCCGACAAGGTGAAGTATTTCGAGGGCACGCCGATCCCGACCAGCGTGGTGCTGGTGGGCGTGCTGGCGTATGCGGCGTGGCAGGGCCGCATCGGAGACGCCGTCTGGGGCGGCGCCTGGGCCATCGGCCCGTGGCTTTTGCATCCGCTTGCGCTGCTGTTCGCGCTCTCGGGCACGCTGATGATCAGCAAGACCCTGCGCATTCCCAAGTTCTGATTCCCTCCAGCCGAAGGAGAACGCCCATGACCATGAAGCTGTATTTCGATCCGCAAAGCCGCTCGCAAATCGCCAAGTGGATGCTCGACGAAGCCGATGTCGACTACGAAATCGTGACCACGCTCATCAAGGACAAGGCGCACAAGCGCCCCGAGTACCTGAAGATCAACCCGGCCGGCAAGCTGCCCGCGCTGGTCGACGGGCGCACGCGCATCTTCGAGAACGCGGCCATCTGCATGTACATCGCCGAAAAGTTTCCCGGCAAGCGCCTGGCGCCCTTCACCGGCACACCCGAGCACGGCCGTTACCTGTCGCTCATGGTGTATTCGACCGCGCAGCTGGAGCCCGCGATGGGTGACAGCCTGCTGCACATCCGCAGCAACAACAGCGCGCGCGGCTGGACCAATTTCGAGGAAGCCAAGAACGCGGTCGAGCGCGAGCTGGGCTACGGCCCGTACCTCTTCGGCACGCAGTTCACCGCTGCCGACGTGATGATCGGCTCGATGTTCATCTGGCACCGCGCCTTCGGCGGCAAGCTGAACCGCCCGAAGCTGGACGCCTATGTCGACCGCCTGCAGGCGCGGCCCAAGGGCATGAAGTTCGGCTGAGCCACGTGCGGCGTGCCGCGCTCGCGACAGCGCGCGGCGGAGGCTCAGGCCTCTAATCGGTCCCGTTGTCCGGCTTTCAAAATCACACGCCCGCACCATGACTTCGAACACCCCGCTCTCCCGGCTCTCGGCCTTCTCTCTCGGTTTTCTGGGCCTGGCCGCCCTGCTCTCGGCCTGCACCAGCGCGCCGCCCTCCAGCGGGCGCAGCGTGACCATCGAGCGCACCACCTTCGGCATCGCGCACATCACCGCGCCCGACTACGAGGGCCTGGCCTACGGCAGCGCCTACGCGCATGCGCAGGACAACGTCTGCCAGACCGCCGAACACCTGCTCACGCTGCGCGGCGACCGCTCGCAGTTCCTCGGCGCGCAGAACACCGGCGAGATCGGGCTGGGCCGCGCGCCCAATGCGCAGATCGATCTCTTCATCCGCTATCACATGGACGACGAGGCGCTCGCGCGCGCCGGGGCCACCACCAGCCTGGATGTGAAGGCCGCGCTGCGCGGCTACGTGGCGGGCTACAACCGCTACCTGCAGGACGCGGGCCCGAACGGCCTGCCCGCGGCCTGCCGCGGCAAGCCCTGGGTGCGGCCGATGACGCTGGCCGACCTGTCGCGCGCCACCGAGATGTCGATGATCCAGGGCGGCCTGGGCGCGCTGGCCGGCGCGGTGCTGGCTGCTGTTCCGCCACCGCCCGGCGTGAAGACCGGCGCGGCGCCTGTCGAGCTCACGGAGGCCGTGGCCGAGATCGGCCGCCACAGCTTCAACGCGAACCCCGAGGGCGGCGAGCTCGGCTCCAACGGTTGGGCGTTCGGGCGCAACGCCACGCCCGACGGGCGCGGCCTGCTGCTGGGCAATCCGCACTTTCCGTGGAACGGCACCAACCGCTTCTGGCAGATGCACCTGACCATTCCCGGCCAACTCGACGTGATGGGCGCCACCGGCGGCCTGAGCCCGGTGGTGGCGATCGGCTTCAACAAGGACGTGGCGTGGACCCACACCGTGTCGACCGGCAAGCGCTTCACGCTCTATGAACTGAAGCTCGACCCCAACGACCCGACCGTCTACTGGGTCGACGGGCAACCGAAGAAGATGGTCGCGCGCACCGTGGTGCTGCCGGCCGCGGCCACGGGCGGCGGCGCCGCGCCGGTGCAGCACACCTTCTACGCAACCGACTGGGGCCCCGTCATCTCGCTGCCGCGCGCGGGCCTGGGCTGGACCGCGCAGAAGGCGTATGCGATCCGCGATGCCAACACGCTCAACGTGCGCTCGGCCGAGAGCTGGATGCGCATGGCGCTCGCGCGCAACGTGGCCGAGCTGCGCGCCGCCATGGGCAACCAGGGCATGCCGTGGATCAACACCCTCGCGGCCGACCGCGAGGGCAACGCGATGTATGCGGACCTCTCGGTGGTGCCCGACGTGTCGGCCGACATGCTCAAGGCCTGCGCGCCCTCGCCCGCCGCTGCGGCGCTGCTGGGCGCGGCGGGCCTGCCGGTGCTCGACGGCTCGCGCAGCGCCTGCGCCTGGAACCGCGACATCACGGCCGCCACGCCCGGCCTCATCGCGCCGGCGCGCATGCCGGTCGTGGTCACGCCGGACTACGTGCAGAACAGCAACGACAGCTTCTGGCTCAGCAACCCGCGCATCGCGCCGATGGCGGGCGTCTCGCCGCTGGTCGGCCCCATCGGCGTGCCGCAGCGGCTGCGCACGCGCAGCGGCATCATGGAGATCGAAGGCCGCCTGGCCGGCGCCGACGGCCTGCCCGGCAACCGCATGGGCGCGGCCGAACTGCGCAGCGTGATCTTTCGCGACAGGAACCTCGCCGGCATGCTGGTGATGGACGACCTGCAAGCCGCCTGCGCCGCCGGCGGTGCCGCGCTGAATGCCGACCAGGTGCTCGGCTGCCGCGTGCTCTCGGCCTGGGACCGCACGAGCAACGCCGATTCGAAGGGCGCCGTGCTGTTCCGCGAGTTCTGGCGCAAGGCCAAGGACCTGCCGAAAGTCTGGCGCGTGCCCTTCGATCCGGCGCAACCGGTGGCAACGCCCGCCGGCTTGGACATGGCCACGCCCGCCACGCGCGAGGCGGTGTTCAAGGCGCTGGGCGAGGCGGTCGGCATCGTGCGCACTGCGGGCTTCGCGGCCGACGTGCCGCTGGGCGTGCCGCAGTCGCGCGAAGTGCGAGGCCAGAAGATCGCGCTGCACGGCGGCGACGAGTTCGAGGGCGTGCTCAACAAGCTCGAATCGCAGGGCCAGTCGCTGATCGACCCGAAGGGCTACAACGTCAACTACGGCAGCAGCTACATGCAGGTCGTGACCTTCGACGAGCGCGGCCCGGTCGCGCAGGGCCTGCTGACCTACGGCCAGAGCAGCGACCTCGCCTCGCCGCGCGCCTACGACCAGCTGCCGCTGTTCGCGGCCAAGCAATGGCACGCGCTGCCGTTCCATCCGGCCGACGTGCAGGCGCAGCGCGAAGGCCAGCCGATCCGATTGGCCTACTGAGCGATCGACGGACAGCGAAACCCATGTCACAGCACACGCCCCCACCCGCACACACCGCCGCCGGCGGCCTCGACCGGCTGGTCGAGATCGCCGCCGCGCAGCCGCTCGCACCGGCCTGCGACCACTTCTACTTCCTGCGCCACGGCCAGACCGGGCGCAACGCGCTGCGCATCTTCCAGGCGGTGGACGAGCCGTTGAGCGAGCTCGGCCTGCAGCAGGCGGCGCACGCGGCCGAGCTGCTCGCGGGCGAGCCCATTCGCACCATCGTCTGCAGCGATGCGCGGCGCGCCTTCGACACCGCCCACACGGTGGCGGCCGCGCTGCGCCTGGTGCCGACGGCGCAGGCCGAGCTGCGCGAGCGCAACTTCGGCGCGCTGATCGGCACCTCGTCGGCCAACATCGACTGGGCCTGCGAACCCGAGGGCGGCGAGACGTTGACGCAGTTCGTCGCCCGCAAGCGCGCCGCGCTCGACGCGGCCCTGAAGCAACCCACGCCGGTGCTCGTGGTGGCGCACGGCGGCACGCTGTACGCGCTGGCGGCGCTGCTGGGCGTGCCCATCGACGTCACCGTGCTCGGCAACGCGCAGCCATTGCGTTTTTCGCGCAGCGGCCTTAAATGGGCTGTAACGCCGCTTCTGCGGCATGCCGACGGCGCATCCTCCGCCCTGGCCTAGCCGGGTCGCCCGGTCCGCCGTCCATCGAAACGACCCTCACCATGGAATTCAAGGACTACTACAGCGCACTGGGCATCGAGCGCACCGCGTCGGACGACGAGGTGCGCAAGGCCTACCGCAAGCTCGCCCGCAAGTACCACCCCGACGTCAGCAAGGAGCCCGACGCCGAGAAGCGCATGCGCGAGATCAACGAGGCCAAGGACGTGCTGGGCGATAAGGAAAAGCGCGCGTCCTATGACGCGCTGGCCGATCGCGTCGCGCGCGGCGGCAGCCCCGAGGGCGACTTCCAGCCGCCGCCGGGCTGGGACTCGGGCTTCGAGTTCCACCGCGGCCCGCGCCAGGGGCCGGCCGACCATGCGGACTTCAGCGAGTTCTTCTCGTCGATGTTCGGTGAGGCCGAGCGCCGCGGCGCCGCGCGGCAGAACTACCGCGCGCGCGGCGAGGACCATCACGCGGCCATCGAGATCGCCATCGAAGACGCGCTCAACGGCGCCGAGCGCGAGATCACGCTGCGTGCACAGACCGTCGATGCGCAGGGCCATCCGCAACTGGAGAACCGCACGCTCAGCGTGAAGATCCCGCCGGGCGTGCACCCGGGCCAGTTCATCCGCCTCGCGGGGCAAGGCATGCCCGGCCACGGCGGCGAGGCGGCCGGCGACTTGTACCTGGAAGTGCGCATCGCGCCGCACAAGCTCTACCGCGTGGAGGAACGCGACATCTACATGACGCTGCCCGTCACGCCCACCGAGGCCGCGCTCGGCGCGCAGGTCGAGGTGCCGACACCGGGCGGCGGCGTGGTCGAGGTCACGGTGCCGCGCAATGCGCGCGGCGGCATGAAGCTGCGGCTGAAGGGCCGCGGCCTGAAGGGCAAGACGCCCGGCGACCTGTACCTGCTGATCGAGATCGCGCTGCCGCCCGCCGACAGCGACGCCGCGCGCGCGGCCTACGAGCAGCTTGCGCAGGCAGCCTCTTCGTTCAACCCGCGCCAGCACCTGGGAGTCTGAGCATGGCGACTGTTTCCGTCACAACCGCAACCGCCATCAGCGCCTCGCAACCGCTCGCGCTGAACGACCTGGCCCATGCCGTGGGCGCCGATGCCGCCTGGGTGGTGCAGCTGGTCGAGGTCGGCATCGTGCAGGTCACCACGGCCGAGGCGCCGCCCGAGCGCTGGGAGTTCTCCAGCACCGATCTGCAATGCGCACTGGAAGCGCGGCGGCTGGAGCGCGACTTCGGCGTGGGCCTGGATGCCGCGGCGTTGATCCTCGACCTGCAGCACGAGGTGCGGCGGCTCAAGGCCGTGCTGCAGGCGCACGGGGTGCGCTGAGCGCAGCCCGCCGCGCCTGGGTTACTGCATCTGCTGCAGGTTGCCGATGCGCACCAGCATCTCGGTGAACATCTGCAGGTCGGCCTCCAGGTCGGGCACTTCCTTGTATTCCTTGGCGTTGTGCCCCGTGTACTTCTTGCCGGGCATGCCGGGGCCGAAGCTGATCGCGTTGGGCATCTGCTTGGCCGTGGTGGCGCCGGCCGCGGACACCGGCTTGGCTTCGAGCCCGGTGGTGTCGCCGTAGATGTTGAGCAATGTCGAGAGCCACTGGCCCGAGGGGTCGCGCGCCATCCAGTTGCCTTGGTCGTACTTGATCTCGACCTTCGCCTTGTTCGCCGCGGCCCATTCGTTGATCTTGGCTTCCACCTGCGCCTTCAGTTCCTCGGGCGTGCGGCCGCGCGGCATGCGCGTGTTGACCGACATGACCACGCGGCCGTCGGCGCCCGTGCGGATCAGGTTGGGCGAGAACGTCAACGGGCCCATGAAGTCGTCCTTGTAGCCCACGCCCATCTTCTCGCCGAGGTAACCGGTGCCGTAGAGACCGTCGATGTACTTCACGGCCTTCAGGAACTGGTTGTCGGCCAGCGCGACGCCCGACTCCTGCAGGAACAGGGACAGGCGCGGCAGCGGGTTCACGCCGTTCTGCGGCTCGGACCCGTGGGCCGAGGTGCCGGTGACCTTGATGTCGATGCTGTCCCCGTTGTCGCTCTTGCGCGTGACGGCGATCGCGAACTTGCCCTGCGGTTCGTACTTCTGCAGGAAGGCCGGCTTCGCGGCGTCGAGCTTCGCCTGCACGGCCGCGAGATCGCCGCCCTTGAGCGTGGCGGTGGCGGTCTGCGAGATGGCGTTGACCGCGGCGGCCGCGCCCATGTCGGTGATCGCGGTGACGGCGCCATCGGTTTTCTCGGCCGGGAAGAACACGCTCAGCGAGCCCGCGCCCTTCTCGGCCACGACGGCCGGGTAGCCGCTGTCGAGCACGATGTTGTATTCGGGCAGCTTGGTCTTGCCGCGGTAGTACTCCATCGCATCGCCGCCTGTTTCCTCGGTGGTCTCGATCATCAGGCGCATGGTGCGCTGGATCGGGATGCCGCTTTCCTTGACCGTCTTCATCGCGTAGAGCACGGCCGCGATGGAGCCCTTGTCGTCGATGGTGCCGCGGCCGTAGAGGCGGTCGCCCACGCGCTTCATCGTGAAGGGGTCGAGCGTCGTGCCGTCTTCGAGCACCCATTCGGAGAGCACCGCGGGCACCACGTCCGAATGCGTGAGGATGCCGAACTCTTCGGTGCCCTTGCCCTTGAGGCTCACCTCGAAGATGCGGTTGTCGACGTTGCGGTACGCAAGCCCGAAATCCTTCGCCATCTTCTGCACGAGCTTGCCGAAGTCGACGATCGCCGGGTTCTCGTGCGGCGGGATCTGCACGTTGCGCGCGGTCGGCAGCGCCACCATGGTGCCCAGGCTCGCGATCACCGCCTTCTGGTTGTGCAGGCGGTTGTAGAGGCCGAGCAGGCGCCCGATGTTGGTGAGGTCGTCGCCGGCCAGCGGCGCCTTCTTGCGGTAGGCAGCCACGGCGGGTTTGAGCGTGGGGTCGGCCTTCTCTGCCTGGGTGAGGAACGCATTGAAACTGGACGGCGGCTTGCCGCCCTGCCAGGCCGCGGCCAATTGGTCGAGCGCGGGTTTCTTGAGCGTGTCTGCGAAGGCCGGTGCGGTGAGGCCAACTGCCATCAGGCCCAGGGTAAGGGCCGGCAACGAGACGCGAAATTGCTGCATGAGGGTGACTCCCGGTTCACGAAAAATGGAGCCTTCGACGATACCCGAGGCATGCATGCCGGCATGCCTCGTCACGCTACGAAGAAACGTAGCGCACGAGGCGAAAGGTGCAGCTTTAGGTTTGCAGACCGCGCGTGGTCACTGCATCTGCCGCAGGTTGCCGATGCGCACGAGCATCTCGGTGAACATCTGCATGTCGGCATCGAGGTCGGGCACTTCCTTGTATTCCTTGGCGTTGTGCGCGGTGTATTTCTTGCCCGGCATCGCGGGGCCGAAGTTGATCGCGTTGGGCATCAGCTTGGCCGTCGTGCTGCCGGCCGTGGGCACGGGCTTGGCTTCGAGGCCGGTGGTGCTGCCGTAGATGTCGAGCAGCGTGGAGAGCCACGCGCCCTTGGGGTCGCGGGCCATCCAGTTGCCCTGGTCGTAATTCACTTCAAGCTTCACCTGGTTCGCCGCGGCCCACGCGTTGACCTTGGCGCTCACCTGCGACTTCAATTCGTCGGGCGTGCGGCCGCGCGGCATGCGCACGTTGGTCGTCATCTCGAGCCTGCCGTCCGCGCCCATGCGGATGAGGTTGGGCGAGAAGGTCAGCGGGCCCATGAAGTCGTCCGTGTAGCCCAGGCCCATCTTCTCGCCGAGGTAGCCGGTGCCGTAGAGCGCGTCGATGTACTTCACGGCCTTGAGGTACTGGTTGGCGGCGAGCGGCGCGCCCGATTCCTGCAGGAAGAGCGCCAGGCGCGGCAGCGGGTTCACGCCTTCTTCCGGACGCGAGCCGTGGGCCGATGTGCCGGTGACCTTGATGTCGATGCTGTCGGCGCCGCGCGCGATGTCGATGGCGAACTTGCCGCCTTGCGGTTCGTACTTTTGCAGGAAGGCGGGCTTGGCGGCTTCGAGCTTCGCGGCCACTGCGGCGAGATCGCCGCCCTTGAGCGTGGCGGTCGCGGTCTGCGAGATCGCGTTGGCGGACGCGGCGCCGCTCATCGCGGTGATCGCGGTCGATGCGGCGTCCGCGGTCTCCGCGGGGAACAACACCTTGAGCGCGCCCGAGCCCTTCTCCGCGACCACCGCCGGGTACTTGCTGTCGAGCACGATGTTGTAGGCCGGCAGTTGCGTCTTGCTGCGGTAGTACACCATCGCGTCGCCGCCGGTTTCTTCGGTGGTCTCGATCATCAGGCGGATGCTGCGGTCGATGGGCAGGCCACTGTCCTTCACCGCCTTCATCGCGTAGAGCACGGCGGCGATGGAGCCCTTGTCGTCGATGGTGCCGCGGCCGTAGAGCAAGTCGCCCACGCGCTGCATCGTGAAGGGGTCGAGCTTCGTGCCGTCGTCCAGCACCCACTCGGAGAGCACCGCAGGCACCACGTCCGCGTGCGTGAGGATGCCGAACTCCTCGCTGCCCTTGCCCTTCAGGCTCACTTCGAAGATGCGGTTGTCGACGTTGCGGTACGCGAGGCCGAAGTCCTTCGCCATCTTCTCCACGAGCTTGCCGAAATCGATGATCTGCGGGCTCTCGTGCGGCGGCACCTGCACATTGCGCACCGTGGGAATCGCCACCATCGTGCCGATGCTCGCGATCACGGCCTGCTGGTTCTGCAGGCGGTTGTAGAGGCCGAGCAGGCGCGCGATGTCGACGAGCTCGTCGCCCGCCAGTGGCTTCTTGTTTCGGTACGCGGCAACGGCCGGCTGCAATGCGGCGTTCGACCTGGCGGCCTGTGCAAGAAAGGCATTGAAATCGGCGGGCGGCTTGCCGCTGCTTTGCCATGCCGCGGCCAGTTGGTCGAGCGCCGGTTTCTGGAGCGTTTCAGCGACGGCCGGTGCACCGAGACCGAGCGCAACGCCCAATGAAAGGGCCGACAATGAAAAGCGAAATTGCTGCATCAGGGTGACTCCCTCATTCTGAAAACATCTCACGACGATAGCCGAGCGACACATCGAACAATGAACAGCACCACCGCCATCACCGCCACGCCAACGCGCTGCGCCTGGGCCCAGACCGACCCGCTGCTGGGCGCCTATCACGACGCCGAATGGGGCGTGCCCGAATACGACAGCCGCGCGCTGTGGGAAAAGCTGATGCTCGACGGCTTCCAGGCCGGGCTCGCGTGGATCACCATCCTGCGCAAGCGCGATGCGTTCCGCAAGGCCTTCAAGGGGTTCGTGCCGGAGAAGGTCGCCAAATTCACGGCCGACGATGTCGAGCGGCTGATGCAGGACGCGGGCATCGTGCGCGCGCGGGCCAAGATCGAGGCCACCATCGGCAACGCGCGCGCCTATCTCGCGATGCAGGCGGCGGGCGAGGATTTCTCGGAATTCATCTGGGGCATGGCCGGCGGCAAGCCCATCGTCAACAAGACCGGCAAGGTGCCGACGCAGACGCCGCTGTCGGAAGAGATCTCGAAGGCGCTCAAGAAGCGCGGCTTCAAGTTCGTCGGGCCGGTCATCGTCTACGCCTGGATGCAGGCGACCGGCATCGTGGACGACCACGCGCCGGATTGCCACCGGCACGGATTGAAGAAGAAATAGACACGCAATAAAAAGCCGGACCGCGCTTTCGCACGGTCCGGCTTTTGTTTGGCTGGTGACCTGAGGCGGCTTGCGCCGCGACGGATTACAGGCCGGCTTGACGCGTGAAGGTCAGGCTCTTGGCTTGCGAGGGAATCACGCTGCCAGCGAAGGTTTCAGGACGCAGGTTTTGGCCCGGTGCGTGCGCTGCGGCAACAGCCTGAGCACGAACGGCGGCGCGGTCGGTGGTCGAAGCGGTCAGCGTGGGTGCCACGGTGGACGAAGCAGCGTCGCTGTATTCGTTGCCGGCACGAGCGGCGGCAGCAGCTTGGGGCGCCACGTCGGCGCGGCTGTAGCCGGAGGTCAGGGGTTGCACGCCTTCATAGGTTTCTGCATGGGCGCCAGCAGCGGCGAGCAGGGAGAGAGCGGCGGCGGCGAGGATGTTCGAGGTCTTCATTTCAATTTCCTTCTTGATTGGGCTTTGGATGCCCTGAAGTTTGCACCACGATTCCAAGGGAAAACCCTACTCAATCGAATCGCAGTGTTCATGAAACTGAAACAATGACCGGGAACTTTGTGACGAGGCTAAGTCAAGTGCCCATTGCCCCTCCGAAAACCCGGCTAGTTTGCGTACTTTTCCTCTAGATCGTCAAGCAATGGTTGGCACCAAGGTGCTAAGTCATGCACGCCAATGCACGTTGCATGCCAGCCACCGCCCACCTCACCGCGCCTAGTCTTCCTTCATGCCCGTCGCCTTGACCACGCCGCCCAGTCGCGCGCGCTCCTCATCGACGAACTTCGTGAACGAGGCGCGCGTGCCGCCGATGGGCTCGATGCCCATGCCCTTCAGGTGCTCGGCCGTGGCCGGTGTCTTCATCGCGGCATCGATGGCCGCGGCCATCTTGTCCAGGATGGCATCGGGCGTGCCGCGCGGCGCGTGCACGCCGGCCCAGTGCGCGATGCGGATCTCGGGGAAGCCCTCTTCCGCCGCGGTCGGCAATTGCGGATAGGCCGAGATGCGCTGCGTCCACGTGCCAGCCAGCGCCTTCAGCTTGCCGCTCTTGATGTACGGCAGCACCACGATGCTGGCCTCCGACGTCGCCTCGACCTGGTTGCCGAGCACCGCGGTGATCGACTCGGAGCCGCTCTTGTAGGGCACCACGTCGAGCTTGCCGCCGTACTTCGTCTGCAGGATGCCCTCGACGAAATGCGGCGTGCTGCCGGTGCCCGCCGTCGCCCAGTGGAAGCCGTTGGCCGATTGCTTCGATGCGGCCACGAACTCCTTCAGGTCCTTGTAGGGCGCGTTGGCCGGCACCACCACCACCGAGGGCGCGAGCGCGATCATGGCCACCGGCACCAGCGCGTCGTCCTTGTAGGGCATGTTCTTCTTGATCATGCTGTTGGACACGACGCCCGCCGCGCTCACGAGAAAGGTGTAGCCATCGGGCGCGCTCTTGGCGACCACGTCGGCACCGAGGATGGCACCCGCGCCCGGCTTGTTGTCGATGACGACCGGCTGGCCGAGCTGCTTGGACGCGCCCTCGGCCGCGGCGCGCGCCATCAGGTCGTTGGCACCACCGGCCGAGAACGGAACGACGAGGCGGATCGGCTTGGTCGGCCACGCCTGCGCAGAAGCGCCCGAGGCAAGCACCGACGCTGCAAGCCCGATGGCCAGCGAGGCAAAGCGGAATGAAATCATGCTGTTCTCCTGTGTTGTAGTGGGTGTGAAGAGGCCCGTCGAAGCGGGTTTTTCATGATGCCACGCCCCCGCTTTCCGCGGCCTCCCGCATGGAAATCGCGTGCGATTTACATGATTCGCAATTCACGCAATTTCGTACCCATAATGAAGGGCTCGATTGGCAAATCCTTGCGAATGCGACGCGCAAGATTTGCGAATCTTGCGAACATCGAAGAACGGATCGAACGATGAAGAAGACCTTCATGGGCGTGCGGCTGCGCAGCCTCCGCGAAGCGCGCGGCCTGAGCCAGCTCGCGCTCGCGCAGCAACTGGGCCTGTCGCCCAGCTACCTCAACCAGATCGAGCAGAACCAGCGGCCGCTCACCGTGCCGGTGCTGCTGCGCCTGCATGCCACGCTGGGCGTCGACATCCAGGCCTTCTCGGAAGACGAGGAAGCACGCCTCGTCGCGAGCCTGCGCGAGGCGCTGGCCGACAACCCGGGCGGCGATACCGTCGCGCTCGCCGAGCTGCGCGAAGTCGCCACGCAGATGCCCGCGGTGGGCCGCGCGCTGGTCGCGCTGCATCAGCGGCATCGCGATGCCATGGAGCGCCTCGAGGCCCTGGCTGGCGAGCTCGGCGATGGCCGCGGCGACCTCGCGCGCATGCCGCAGGCGCGGCCCATGCCGTTCGAGGAAGTGCGCGATTTCTTCTTCGCGCACCAGAACCACATCGCGCCGCTCGACGACGCCGCCGAGGCTTTCTCCGCCGAGTGGCGGCTGCGCGAGGGCAACCCTGGCGACCGGCTCGCACAGCGCCTGCTCGAAGCGCATGGCGTGCAGGTGATTCCGGCCGAGGACGACGAAGGCGGCGCGCAACGCCGCTTCGATCCGGCCACGCGCGTGCTCCGTCTCTCGCGCTACCTGGAGCCGGGCCAGCACGCCTTCCAGCTCGCGACGCAGCTGGCGTTTCTCGAAGTCGGCGACATGATCGACAAGCTGGTCGCAGAAGCGCCGCTGTCGAGCGACACCGCGCGTTCGCTCGCGCGCATCGGCCTCGCGAACTACTTCGCCGCCGCGCTGCTGCTGCCCTACGGCGTGTTCCTCGAAGCGGCCGAACAGCTGCGCTACGACATCGACCAGCTCGCGCGCCGCTTCGGCGTGGGCTTCGAAACCATCTGCCACCGACTGAGCTCGCTGCAGCGGCCCGAGGCGCGCGGCGTGCCCTTCTTCCTCATCCGCGTCGATCGCGCGGGCAACATCTCCAAGCGCCAGTCGGCCACGCACTTTCACTTCTCCAAGACCGGCGGCACCTGCCCGCTGTGGAACGTGTACGAGGCCTTCGCGCAACCGGGCCGCGTGCTGACGCAGCTCGCGCGCATGCCCGACGGCCGCGCCTACCTCTGGATCGCGCGCACCGTGTCGCACGGCTTTCGCGGCTACGGCTCGCCCAACAAGACTTTCTCGATCGGCCTGGGCTGTGACGTGAGCCACGCCACGCGGCTCGTCTACTCCAAGGGCATGGACCTGCGCGATCCCGAGGTGCCGACGCCCATCGGCGCGGGCTGCAAGGTGTGCGAGCGCGAGGCCTGCCCGCAGCGCGCCTTTCCGTTCGTGGGCCGGCCGCTCGATGTGGACGAGAACCAGAGCCGCTTCATGCCCTATGCCGCGGCGCCCGAAAAATACGGTGCCGCGCGGGCAACCCTCAAGAGCGGGGCCAGCCGCGCACCAGCGTCCGGATCGCCACGGCGCCGCTCCCCTTGACCTCGGCGCGGTAGGTGCCCACCAGCGCCTCGCGCTCAGCGGCGGCCTGCGGGTCGTTGCGCCAGGCGAGCAAGGCCGCCGCGTCCGCATCGGGCAATGCCGCGAGCAGCGCCTGCGTGACCTGCTTCTCGAACTCGCGCGCCACCGTCAGCAGGTTGCGCGGACGCGGCGAGGTGATGCCGCGCGACCACAGCGTGTCGACCGCCATGTCGAGCGTGCGGTCGGGCAGCGAGGTGAACTGGCCGGCATTGCCGCGCGCCAGTTGCTTGACGACGGAACTGAGCAACAGCTGGCTGGAGAAATCGACTTCGCGCGTGTCGGCCACGGCCATCCGATCGAGCAGTTCGGTGCGCACCGGGTCGGCCGCCTTCGCGCGTTCGCGGTTGAAGAACTCGACCTTGGCCGCGTCGTCCATCGCCGCGTAGTCGGCGCGCAGCTTCGCGAAGCGCGCCACCGCCTCCAGCACCTGCGGGTTCGGCGCGGCGCCGCCCTTGCCGGCAGTGGCGATCTCCTGCTGGATCGCGGCCACGGAAGCCTTCACATCGAACGCGCGCGAAGCGGCCGTGTCCAGCGCCGCGAGCGCCTTGTCGGCGATGGCCTGGTCCGGCGGGTCCAGCAGTTGCCGTGCATCGCGCGACACGGCGCCGGGCGCATACGCGGCCTGGTAGCGCGCCTGCACGCCTTCGAATTGCAGCAGCGCCTGTGCACGGTCCTGCGCCCAGGCCATGGCCGGCGCGAGCAGCAGCGAAAGGACGAGGGCAAGACGTTTGGCTGCGAGGGGAGAGACATTCATGGCGCCATTATTGGCGCGGGCCGCGACCGCCCCTTGCCGCCTCTGCCTGCCCTCTTGCGCGGAGAGGCCGCTTTCCTGCTCGCCTCGCTCAAGATCCATTCGCGAAAGGCCGCGACCTTCGGACGGTCGTGGCTGTTCTCCGGATACACGAGGTAGTAGGCAAAGTCTTCGAGCCAGCTCACATCCGACAGCTGCACGAGCCGGCCTTCCGCCAGGTCGTCGGCCACCACTGCAGCGGGCAACAAGGCCGCGCCCTGCCCCGCAAGCACGGCCTTCAGGAGCAGGCCCGAATCGTCGAATGACGGACCGCGCGCAGGCCCCGTGCTCTCGATGCCCTGCGCCTCGAACCACAGCGCCCACGCCTTGCGCTCGGCATCGTTCACGCGCGGCCAGCGCGTGAGGCCAGCCGGTGTTTCGGGCATGCCGAGGCGCTTGACCAGCGCAGGCGCAGCGACCGCAACGATCTCCACCGTCAGCACCCGCTGGCTGCTCAACCCCACATAGCGGCCCAGCCCGTGGCGGATCGCAACGTCCACACCATCGCGCGAGAAGTCGGCCAGCGCGCTGCTGCTGAACACCTGCAAATCGATGTCCGGATGCGCGTCCTGAAAGCTCTTGAGCCGAGGCACCAGCCACGCGGAAGCGAAGAACGGCGTTGCGCTCACGGTGAGGATGCCCGTGTCCTCGGGCACCGCGACGCGGCGCGTGGCATCGCTGATCTGCCGGAAGGCATTGCGCACCGGCGGCAGGTAGGCCTGACCGACGTCGGTGAGGAAGATGCCGCGGTTCACGCGGCGAAAGAGCGGAACGCCCAGGTGCACCTCCAGCGTCTTGATCAGCTGGCTCACCGCGCCGGGCGTCACGCACAGCTCGTTCGCCGCGTTCTTGACCGAGAGATGGCGGGCGGTGGCTTCGAAGGCGCGCAGCGCATTGAGCGGTGGGAGTTGGTGCTCTGTCATTTAGTTAATCTGATCCAAGATCTTCAGAAAATCTGGTTTGCGAGGCGGCGCTTCAAAGAGGAATATTGGCACAACGAAGACGAAATGAGAAACCACCTTGTTGCACACACCCGATCTCCTTGACCTTAGATATTCTGATCACTCGAACGACGCCCTCCACTATCTGGAAATCATGGTACTGGCCGCGCGCATCCGCACGCGCCAGGTCTCCCCGGTCGCGGTGCTCCGCGCCCAGCTCGATCGCATCGCCGCGCTGGACAGCACGCTGCACAGCTACGCGCTGGTGATGGCCGACGCCGCGATGACGCAGGCCGAAGCGGCGCAGGCAGAGATCGCCGCGGGCCGGTACCGTGGCCCGCTGCACGGCGTGCCCATCGCGGTGAAGGACCTCTGCTTCACCGCAGGCTTCGCCACCGCGGGCGGCATGGCGATCCACAAGCACCACATCCCCGCCGAGGATGCGACCGTGGTGCGCCGCCTGAAGGAAGCCGGCGCGGTACTGGTCGGCAAGCTGCAGCTCACCGAAGGCGCGTACTCGGATCACCATCCGTCTATCACGCCGCCGCGCAATCCATGGCATGCGGACCATTGGCCCGGCATGTCGTCCAGCGGCTCCGGCGTGGCAACCGCGGCGGGCCTTTGCTACGGCTCGCTCGGCTCCGACACGGGCGGCTCGATCCGCTTTCCCTCTGCAGCCAACGGCCTCACCGGCATCAAGCCGAGCTGGGGCCGCGTGAGCCGGCACGGCGTGTTCGAGCTCGCGGCCTCGCTGGACCACATCGGGCCGATGGCGCGCAGCGCGGTCGATGCCGGCGTGCTGCTCGGCGTGATCGCGGGCAGCGAGGAGAACGACCCGACCGCCGCGCTCGACGCGGTGCCCGACTACCTCGCGACGGCGGACCACGGCGCGCGCGGCTTGCGCATCGGCATCGATGCCGCATGGAACAGCGACGGCGTGGACCCCGCGACGCAAGCCATGCTGAAAGACGCCGCAGAGACATTGCGCGCCCTCGGTGCGCGGCTCGTCAACCTGCGCCTTCCCGACATGACGCAGGCGGTGGCGGACTGGTTTCCGCTCTGCGCGGTGGAAGCCGCCGTGGCGCACGAAGCGACCTACCCGTCACGCAAGGATGCGTACGGCCCCGTGCTCTCTTCGGTCATCGAATCGGGCCATGTCGTGAGCGGAACCGAGTTCCAGAAAATCAACCTGCGCCGCATGGCCCTGCGCGGCCGCGTCTCGGCCCTGTTCACCGGCATCGACCTGCTGCTGATCCCGGTACACCCCTTCGCATCACCCACCGTCGCAGCGATGCAGGCCCTGGGCGAAACGCCGACACTGGTGTCCGCGCTGCTGCGCTACACCGCGCCTTTCGACATGACCGGCCACCCCACGATCACGCTGCCCGGCGGATTCACCGAGGCCGGCATGCCGCTCGCATTTCAACTTGTCGCAGCGCATATGGACGAAGCCACGCTGGTGCGCGCCGGCGCCGCGTTCCAGAGCGTGACGGCATGGCACCGCCGCCATCCACTGGACTGAAGAAGAACATGGAGACCTCCCCCTTGACCCCTTCATCTCCTTCGCCGCGCGCACGCCTTTTCCGCGGCTGGCTCGTCGTCGCGGGCGCCTTCGCCGTGACCCTCGTGGGCTTCGGCAGCGCCTACACCTTCAGCGCCTTTCTCGAATCGCTGCAGCGCGACTTCGGTGCCTCGCGCGGCTCGGTGTCGCTGGTGTTTTCGCTCGCGGGCTTTCTCTATTTCGGGCTGGGTGTCATCAGCGGCCCGCTGGCGGACCGGTGGGGTTCGCGCCGGCTCGCGGTCGCGGGCATGGTGCTGGTCGGGCTGGGCCTCGCCCTCGCGGGGCAGGCGCGGAGCCTCACGCAGATCTATCTCGCCTACGGGCTCGGCGTGGGCCTGGGTGTCGGCGCGTCGTATGTGCCGGTGCTCGGCGCGGTGCAGCGCTGGTTCGTCAAGCGGCGCGGGTTCGCATCGGGCCTTGCGGTCAGCGGCATCGGCGTGGGCACGCTGGTGATGCCGCCGCTGGCGTCGTTCCTCATCGAAGCCATCGGATGGCGCCACGCCTACCTGGCACTCGGCGTGCTCGCGGTGGTGGTGGGCGTGGGCATGGCGCTCTTCATTGAGAACGATCCGCGCGACCGCGGGCTCGGCCCCGACGGCGATCCGCCGCAGCCGCAAGCGCCATCGGCCAAGCCGGCAGGTGCGACGGTGCGCGAAGCGGTCACGTCGCGGCGCTTCGCCGGCCTCTTCGCGGCCTGCCTCATCAGTTCGTTCGGCCTGTTCGTGCCCTTCGTCCATCTCGTGCCTTATGCGCTCGACCACGGCGTGCCGTCGACTTCCGCAGTGCTGCTGCTGGGTGCCATCGGCATAGGCAGCACGGCGGGCCGCTTCTTCCTCGGCGGGCTGGCCGACCGCATCGGCCGCCAGTTCGCACTGCCGCTGATGTCCGCCGGCATGGCGCTGTCGCTCGTGGTGTGGGCCGTGTCCGACGGGTTCTGGGGGCTGGCCGTGTTCGCGTTCTCTTACGGCGTGTTCTACGGCGGCTTCGTCGCGCTGCTGCCGGCGCTGGTGATGGACTATTTCGGCGGACGCAACATCGGCGCGATCATCGGCGTGCTCTACACCAGCGTCGCCGTGGGCACGCTGGTCGGGCCGAGCGCGGCGGGCTTTGCGTTCGACGTCAGCCGCAGCTACCTGCTGCCGATCGTGGCCAGCATCGGCGCGAACCTCGTGGCCGTCGCCATCCTGCTGGCCATGGCCCGACGGGATGCCTCGGTGAAACCGGCCGCGGCCGGAGCCGCGCGGGGTACAGTCGGGAATGAACCCACAACCGCCCGCCGCCCCTAGCCCCGCTCCCGCGGCTGCCCCCGAAGTCGTGACCGAAGCCCAGGCCTTCACCCGCGCCTGGATGCTCTTCGTCGTGCTGGTCGCCGTCGTGCTGGGCGTCCTGTGGGCCGTCAAGGCCTACTTCATCTGACGGCCGGGAGCCTGGAATTTAGCGGGCGCTCAGGTCCCTCGCGATTGCGGGGAATTCACGCGGATTCCAGCACGACCAGCACCTGCTCGTCGGTCACCATGTCGCCTTCGGCGGCCAGGATGCGCAGCACCGTGCCCGCGGCCGGCGCCTCCACCGGGATTTCCATCTTCATGGACTCCACGATCAATAGCGTGGCGCCCTCCTCGACCTGCTGGCCCTCGGCCACCTCGAGCTTCCAGATGCGGCCGCTGACATCGGCCACCACGTTGTGTTCAGGCATGGGTATCTCCTCCGGTTGATTGCGTGCGATTCGTCGACAGGAATTCGGGAGCGGCCACGCGCACGCCGACGGCATCGAGCGCGCTGCGGATGCGCTGGGCGAACGCGAGCGCGCCGGGCTGGTCGCCGTGGATGCACAGCGTGTCGGCGCGCAACGCGACCGTCTTGCCGCTGACCGCGCGCACCGTGCCGTGCCGCACCATCTGCAGCACCTGGGCGGCGGCCACGTCGGCGTCTTCGATCAGTGCGCCAGGCTGGCCGCGCGGCGACAGCGAGCCGTCGTCCTGGTAGCTCCGGTCGGCGAACACCTCGGCCGCCACGGGCAGGCCCAGGGCCTCGGCGGCGCGGATCATCTGGCTGCCCGCCAAGCTGAACAGCACGAGCTGCGGATCGACCTCGTGCACGGCGCGCGCGATCGCATCGGCCAGTGCGCGGTCTTTCGCGGCCATGTTGTAGAGCGCGCCGTGCGCCTTCACATGGCTCAACGTGCCGCCGGCCGCCCTCGCGAAGGCCCACAGCGCGCCGACCTGGTAGACCACCATCGCGTGGACCTCGGCCGGCGACACCTGCATCACGCGCCGCCCGAAACCCTGCAGGTCGGGCAGGCCCGGATGCGCGCCGACGCGCACGCCGCGCTGCAGGGCCGCGGCCACCACGCGGTGCATGGTCTGCGGGTCGCCCGCATGAAAGCCGCACGCGATGTTGGCCGAGCTCACATGGTCGAGCAGCGCGATGTCGTTGCCCATGGCCCAGGCGCCGAAGCCCTCGCCCATGTCGCAGTTGATGTCGATGCGCAGCGCCCGCGTCATGGCGCCTCCCCGGCCGCGCGCACCAGGCTGCGCAGCCGCGCGAGCGCGCGCTCGCGCCCCAGGTAGAGCGCCTGCGCCGCCTCGAGCGAAATCGGCTCGAAGCGCAGCGCTTGCTGCGGCGCCAGCTGCGCGACCAGCGGCAGGTCGACGCTGGCCACGCAGGCGATCTTGGGATAGCCGCCGGTGGTCTGCCGGTCGGCCATCAGCACGATCGGCTGCCCGTCGGGCGGCACCTGCACCGTGCCGAAGGCCACGCCCTCGGAGATCATCTCCATCGCATGCCGGCGCTCGAGCACCGGCCCTTCGAGCCGAAAGCCCATGCGGTCGGACTGCGGGCTCACGCGGAACTCGGCCTGCATGAAGGCCTCTTGCGCCTGGGCGGTGAACAGCGCCCATTGCTGACCCGCGATCACGCGCACCGGCGCCGGGCCCTCGGCTTGCGGCGTGATGGCCGGCGCATGCACCTCGGGCTCGTGAATCTCGATGAAATCTCCATCACCCAATCGGGCGAGCGATGCGGCGACCGATGGCGCGGAAAGCGGCGGCACGCCCCCCACCTCCAGCACATCGCCCTTCTTCAGCGCCCGCCCCTGCAGCCCGCCGAACGCGCCGCGCACATAGGTGCTGCGGCTGTCCATCACGCTGGGCACCGCAAAGCCGCCGCGCACCGCCAGGTAGCTGCGCATGCCCTCGATGCGCTTGCCGAAATCCAGCCGCGCACCGGCGCGCACCCACACCGCGCGGTTCATCGGCAGCTCGGCCTCGCCGATGCGCGCCGACAGGTTCGCGCCGCACAGCGCGATCGCCTGGGCCTCGTGGAACAGGAGGCTCGGCCCCATCAGCGTGATTTCGAGCGTGGCTTCGTCCTCGTCGTTGCCGAGCAGCGCGTTGGCGCAGCGGTGCGACCACTCGTCCATCGCGCCGCCCACCACCACGCCCAGGTGCTGGTAGCCATGGCGCCCGCGGTCCTGCAGCAGCGACAGCGCACCGGGCTTGATGACGTCGATGCGGCTCATCGGCGCACCTCCGCGCTGCCGAAGACCTCGGCCGATGCCGGCACGAAGCGGATGCGGTCGCCCGGGCGCAGCAGGCACGGCGATTCGGCCGCCGCGTCGAACAGCTTGAGCGGCGTGCGGCCGATCACGTTCCAGCCGCCCGGCGTTTCCAGCGAATAGATCGAGGTCTGGTCGCGCGCGATCGCCACGCTGCCTGCGGGGACGCGCGTGCGCGGCGTGCCGCGGCGCGGCACGGCGAGCGACGGATCGAGTCCGCCGATGTACGGAAAGCCCGGTGCAAAGCCCAGCATGCAGACGAGGTGCGGCGATGCGACGTGACGCGCGATCACCTCTTCGGTCTGCAGCCCGCAGGCAGCGGCGACCTCTTCGAGATCGGGGCCGAATTCGCCGCCGTAGCAGACCGGGATATCGACAGTGCGCGCGTCCTCGTCTTGATGGCGGATGCCACGCGAAAGCAAGGCGTCGAGCCGCCGGCGCAGCACGTCGTACGGCGAGGCACCTTCCGCGAAGAACTCGGGGCGGTAGTGCACCGCCACGGTGATGAAGGCCGGCACCACGTCCACGATGCCCGCGATGGGTTCGTCGAGCAGTTCGCGCGCGAAGCTGCGCACGGTGGCGTTGACGGCCGGTTCCACGGCCTGGCCGAACTCCACGACGAGGCTGCGGTCGCCCACCGGGGCGATGCGCCAAGGCGATGTGCTGGGAGAAGTCATCGGTCGCACCTTCGTGTTCAGCGCACCGCCGGCGCAACCGCCATCGCCTCGAGCAGCCGCGCGCGCTCTCGCTCGACCAGCCCGGTGTCGAGCCGCCCGGCCGCGAAGTCCTCGTGGCGGATCACGGCCTTGAGGAATGCGAGGTTGTTCTTCACGCCCTCGATGCGGCTGCCCTCCAGCGCAACCAGCATGGCGGCGAGCGCCGCGTCGCGGCTCTCGCCCCAGACGATCATCTTGGCGATCATCGGGTCGTAGAAAGGCGTGATCACATCGCCCTGCCGCACGCCGGTGTCCACGCGCAGGTGCGGCGCGGCCGGGGGCAGCGCGAACACATCGAGCGGGCCCGGCGAAGGGAAGAAGTTCTTGGCCGGGTTCTCCGCATAGAGGCGGCATTCGATGGCCGCGCCGTGCATCGCGATGTCCGCCTGCGCGATCTTGTCGAAGCCCGCGAGCGAGGGGCCCGCGGCCGCCAGCTTGATCTGCTGCTGCACCAGGTCCCAGCCCGTGACCATCTCGGTGACCGGGTGCTCCACCTGGATGCGCGTGTTCATCTCGAGGAAGAAGAATTCGAGCGAGTCCGCATCGACGATGAACTCCACCGTGCCCGGGCCGCGGTAGCGTTGATGCGCGGCCAGCGCGGCAGCGGCCTTGGCCATGCGCGCGCGCAGCTCGGGCGGCAGGCCCGGCGCGGGGCTCTCCTCGATGATCTTCTGGAAGCGCCGCTGGATCGAGCACTCGCGCTCGAAGAGATGCACCGCGCTGCCGTCGCCATAGCCGAACACCTGGATCTCCACATGCCGCGCACGCGGCACATAGCGCTCCAGGTAGATCGTGCCGTCCTTGAACGATTTCGCGGCGAGCTGCTGCGTGGCCGACACCGAGGCCAGCAACTTCTCGGGCGCATCCACCAGCCGCATGCCGATGCCGCCGCCACCGCCCGTGGCCTTGACCAGCAGCGGATAGCCCACGGCCACGGCCGCGTCTTCGATGCCGGCCAGCTCGTCGAGCGCGAAGCGCCGGCTGCCCGGCAGCGTCGGCACGCCAGCCGCTCTGGCGATTTCGCGGGCGCGTTCCTTGTCGCCCATCTCCTCGATGCTCTGCGGCGTGGGGCCGATCCACACCACGCCCGCCGCCTCGGCGGCGCGTGCGAACGCCGTGTTTTCCGACAGGAAGCCGTAGCCCGGGTGCACGCCTTGGGCGCCCTCCGCGACGGCGGCCGCCAGGATGCGCTCGTGGTTCAGATAGCTCTCGGCCGGCGACGCGGGGCCGATGGCGACCGCGCGGTCGGCCATCTCCACGTGCAGCGCCTTGGCGTCGGCCTCGGAGTACACGGCCACCGTCTCGATGCCGAGCGCCTTGCAGGCGCGGATGACGCGGCAGGCGATCTCTCCGCGATTGGCAATAAGGATGCGCTTCATCGCTCAGTCCTCCGACGAGAGCTCGAGGCCGCCCGTTTCAGGCAGCAGCAACGACGCGATGATCACCAGCAGGTAGCCGCCCGCCGCCATGTAGCCGATGGCAATGCCCAGCGGCATCGAGGTGCTCATGTAGCCGATGAGCGCCGGGCAGATCGAGCCGACCGCGCGGCCGAAGTTGTAGCAAAACCCCTGGCCCGAACCCCGCACGCGGCTGGGGAAAAGTTCGCTCAGGTACGCCCCCATGCCCGAGAAGATGCCCGAGAGAAAGAAGCCGAGCGGAAAGCCGAGCACCAGCATCATCCCGTCGGTGATCGGGATCTGCGTGTACGCGATCACCAGCAGCCCGGCGCACAGCGCGAACAGCATGAAGCAGCGGCGGCGGCCCAGCTTGTCGGACAGCCACGCGCTCGTGAGGTAGCCCACGAAGGAGCCGAGGATCAGCACCAAGAGGTAGCCGCTGGTGTTGAACACCGAGAGGTTGCGCTCCATCTTCAGGTACGTCGGCAGCCACGTGGTCACCGCGTAATAAGCGCCCTGCATGCCGGTGGCCAGCAGGCTCGCGAGGATCGTGGTCCTGAGCAGCTTGGGCGAGAAGATTTCCAGGAAGTTGCCCTTGTCGCCCTCGGCCTTCATGCGCGCGCGGGTCTGGTGGTAGACCTCGGGGTCGCTGATGTTGCGGCGGATGTAGAGGATCAGGAGCGCCGGCAGCACGCCGATCCAGAACAGCACGCGCCAGGCGAGCGCCGGCTCCAGCAGCGCATACACCGCCCAGAACGCGATGGCCGAGATGCCCCAGCCCACCGCCCAGCTGCTCTGCACCAGTCCCACGGCCTTGCCGCGGTGGCGCGCCTGGATCATCTCGGCGATCAGCACCGAGCCCACCGACCATTCGCCGCCGAAGCCCAGCCCCTGCAGCGCGCGCGTGACGAAGAGCTGCTCGGGCGACTGCGTGAAGCCGCTCAGGAAGGTGAAGAAGCTGAACCACAGCACCGTCAACTGCAGGATGCGCACGCGGCCATATCTGTCGGCCAGGATGCCCGCGAGCCAGCCGCCGATGGCCGAGGTGACCAGCGCGCCGGTCGCGATGTAGCCGGCCTCGGTCTTGGTCATGCCCCACACCAGGATCAGCGTGGGGATCATGAAGGTGTAGATCATGTAGTCGAACGCATCGACGCCGTAGCCGGCGAAGGCGGCGACCAGCGTCCGGCGCTCCTGGGGTTTGGTTTCCTGCAGCCACATGGTGCGAATCCTCGTTTTTGGAGTGAAGTGAATCGGGGGCGCTCAGGCGAACGGAAGGTCGCGGTTGAGCATGTCGGTGACCAGCATGCAGCCCGGCGAGTGCGTGATGCACAGCGCGGGCCTGGCAGCCATCACCACCGCCTGCGGCGTCACGCCGCAGGCCCAGAACACGGGCAGCTCGTCGGGCGCGATGCGCACCGCATCGCCGAAGTCGGGGCGGGCGATGTCGGCGATGCCGATGAGCGAGGGGTCGCCGATGTGCACCGGCGCACCGTGCACCCTGGGCACGCGCGCGGTGATCTGCACCGCGCGAATGGCGTCGGCCGCCTTCATCGGCCGCATCGACACCACCATCGGCCCGTGGAAGGGACCGGCCGGCACGGTCTGGATGTTCGTGCGGTACATGGCCACGTTCTTGCCCTCGTCCACATGGCGCAGCGGAATGCCCGCATCGATGAGCCCATGCTCGAACGAGAACGAGCAGCCCAGCACGAACGCCACGAAATCGTCACGCCACAGGGCCTTCAGGTCGTCCACCTCGCCCACCAGCACGCCTTCGCGATAGACGCGGTAGGCGGGCACGTCGGTGCGGATGTCGATGTCGCGGCCCAGCGTGGGCAGTTGCGGGTTGCCGGGCTGGCCGACCGCCAGCAACGGGCACGGCTTGGGGTTGCTCTGGCAAAAGCGCATGAAGTCCGAGGCCAGGTCCACCGGCAGGATCGCCAGGTTGCCCTGCACGTGCGCCGGCGCGAGCCCGCTCGTGTGGCGGCGCCAGCGGCCGGCGCGGATGGCCTGCCTTGCCTCCCAGGCGTTAGCGAATTCGTCCGGCGCCTGTACGGCGCGTGTCCCGTCGGTTGCCTGCATGGCACTGCCCGTATCCACCAATTCCATTGCGTACCTCTTGATGTCATGCTTTTGCGGTGGTGCAGGTCTTGCATGCCGGCACACCGTCAATGGGGGGCGATGAAATCACGGCATGCCGATGACGTCGACTCAGAAATTGTTCGAGCCCTCGATAAGATTTTTTTAAGCACCGCTTTGCACCGAACACCGACGGACCGATGAACACACGCTTTCTGGAGACGCTGGTCGTCCTTTCCCGCCTCAAGAGCTTTCGCGAGACCGCGCAGGTGCTGCACACCACGCAGGCGGCCGCATCGCAGCGCATCGCGGCCCTGGAAGACGAACTAGGGGTTTTCCTTGTTGACCGCTCCAATCGCACCCTCGCCCTCACGCCCGTGGGCGAACAGGTGGTGCGGCAGGCCGAGCGCATGCTGGCGCTGGAGCGCGAGCTCAAGCTCTCCACGCAACCCGATGCGCCGCCCGCCGGGCGCGTGCGCATCGGCGTGATCGAGACGGTCGTGCACACCTGGCTCACGCCGCTCATCCACGGCATCACGCGGCGCTTTCCGGCGGTGGACCCGGACATCACCGTGGAGCCCGCGCGCAACCTCAGGGAGCAATTCCGCCAGCACAAGCTCGACCTGCTGATCCAGAACGATCCCGTGGAAGAGGCGGCCGGCAACGTGGAGCTCGAAGTGACGCCGCTGTCGCGCTTTCCGATCCGCTGGATCGCCCGGCCCGACGTGTGGCCCACGCAGGACGTGCTCGCGCTCGAAGACCTGGAGCGCATTCCCGTGCTGACCTACGTGCGCACCTCCAGCCCGCACGCGCATGTGCGCGCGCTGTTCGCGGGGCGCGAGGCCGAGCCGCGCATCTGCAGCTTTCCGTCGGTGCAGTCGATCGTGCAACTCGTGAAGGAAGGCTTCGGGGTGGCGGCGATTCCGCCGATCTTCGTGCAGCGCGAAATCGAGGCCGGGGACCTGAAGCTCTGCGAGGGCCCCGCCCTGCCGCCGCTGGTGGTGACGGTGACGCGGCCCCGCGAATCGTCGCCCGCCGTGATGGCGGTCGACACGATCATCCGGGAGGTGGTGGCCAGCTACTGCAAGGCGGCCGGGCCGCCGTGGGCCATCGACCTGCAGGAGGAGCTGGATGCGGCTGCTGTTGCTGCAACAGCAGCCGCAACTGCGCCCCTCACCGGCAGCTGATCAGGACGCCTTCTGCACCAGCTTCAGCACGCTGGAGAAATCCAGCGCGCCGTGGCCCGCGAGGCTGTGCGCCGCGTACAGGCTGCGCGCGAGGCCGCCCAGCGGCGTGGCAGCGCGCACGGCGGCCGCGTTCTCCTGCGCCAGGCCCAGGTCCTTGAGCATCAGGTCGGTGCCGAAGCCGCCCGCGTAGTTCTTGGAGGCGGGTGACGTCTCCATCACGCCCGGCATCGGGTTGTACTTCTCGAGCGCCCAGTTGCCGCCCGAACTGCGCCGCATGATTTCGGAAAGCACCTTCGGATCGAGCCCATTG
Source organism: Variovorax sp. AC194 (assembly GCF_979257995.1). Taxonomy (NCBI): domain Bacteria; kingdom Pseudomonadati; phylum Pseudomonadota; class Betaproteobacteria; order Burkholderiales; family Comamonadaceae; genus Variovorax; species Variovorax sp. AC194. The sequence goes on from NZ_OZ409823.1 coordinate 4,485,021, forward strand.
GCCACGCCCAGCGCCAGCGCCTCGGAGGTGCCGATCATCAGGATGCCGAGCAGCATGTTGTTGCAGATCTTGGCGGTCTGCCCCGCGCCTGCCGCGCCGGCGTGGAAGATATTGGCGCCCATCTTCTCGAGCACCGGGCGCGCGCGCTCCAGGTCGCGCGTCTCGCCGCCGACCATGAAGGTCAGCGTGCCCGCGATCGCGCCGCCGGTGCCGCCCGAGACGGGCGCATCGATCATCGCGATGCCCTTGGCCTCCGCCGCTTCGGCCACCTTGCGCGAGGTGGCGGCGGCGATGGTGCTGCTGTCGATCACGAGCGTGCCGGCGCGGATGCTGTCGAGCAGGCCGGGCTTGCCCGCGCCGCCCAGGTACAGGCCTTCGACGTGCGCACTGGCCGGCAGCATGCTGATGACGACTTCGGCATCGGCCACGGTTTCCGCGGCCGACTTGGCAATCGGCAGGCCCTCGGCGCCGAACTTCTTGCAGGCCTCGGCCGAGAGGTCGAAGGCGCTGAGCGTGTGGCCGGCCTTGCGCAGGTTCAGGGCCATCGGCCCGCCCATGTTGCCCAGGCCGATGAATGCGATCTTCATGTGTGTTGTCTCCGTTGTTCTCTGTGAATCGGGTCAGACCAGCGAGGCCAGTTCCGCCGGCATGTCGCCGCGCGGGCGCAGGTGGTCGTCGATGAAGGCGGGCGTGATCTCTTCGATCGTCGCGGGGTTCCAGTGCGGGTTGCGGTCCTTGTCGATCAGCACCGCGCGGATGCCCTCGGCGAAGTCCTTGTGCGCGCAGAAGCCGAGCGACGCCCAGTACTCGAGCCGGAACACCTCGGCCAGCGACATGCGGTGCACGCGCTGCCAGAGCTCGAAGCTCAGCGCGGCCGAGCTCGGCGCGCCCTTCACGAAGGTCTTGGAGGCGGACTGCAGCCACGGGTCGTCGCTCTGCAGGTTGCGCAGGCGATTCGCGATGTCGATCAGGTCGTCGCCGGCCATCAGCGCGTTGATGGTGTCGTAGTGCTCGCGCACCTTCGAGGCCGGCAGCTCGGCGCCCTCGCCCGCCTTCGCGAGGATGCGCGAGAGCGTGGCGCGGTCGGCCTTGCTCTCGCCGGCCCATGCCGCTGCGGCGATGGCGTCGAGCACCTGGCCCTTGCGCTCCTGCGGCACGAGCACGTCGGCCAGGCCGCAGAAGATGGCATCGGCCGCGTTGAGGTTCGCGGCCGTGAGCGCCAGGAACAGGCCGGTGCGCCCCGGCGTGCGGCGCAGGAACCAGCTGCCGCCCACATCGGGATAGAGGCCGATGGCGATCTCGGGCATCGCGATGCGGCTCTGCGTGGTCACCACGCGGTGCGAGCAGCCCGACATCAGGCCCACGCCGCCGCCCATCACGATGCCGTGGCCCCAGCAGAGGAAGGGCTTGGGAAAGGTGTGGATCAGGTAATCGAGCTCGTACTCTTCGCGAAAGAAGTCTTCGGCGTAGGTGTTGCGCGCGGGGCCGCATTCCAGCAGCGTCTGGTAGAGCTGGCGCAGGTCGCCGCCCGCGCAGAAGGCCTTCTCGCCAGCGGCCTGCAACAGCACGCCGACGATGCCGTCGTCCTTCGCCCACTCGCGCAGCTTGGGTGTGAGGAGGCGGACCATGTCCACCGAGAGCGCATTGAGCGATGCGGGTGCGTTGAGTGTGGCGGTTGCGAAGCGCTGGCCGCCGGCGGTCTTGATTTCGTCGAAGAGAACTACGGAGTCGGTCATTGTCTTGAGGGGTTCCGGGTGCGGGGCGTCAGCGGATATCGCTGTCCCCTTCCAGCAATTTTCGCGCAACGATCACGCGCATGATCTCGTTGGTGCCTTCCAGGATCTGGTGCACGCGGGTATCGCGCACCAGGCGCTCCAAAGGGAACTCGCTCAGATAGCCGTAGCCGCCGTGCAATTGCAGCGCATCGTTGCAGATGGTGAAGCCCGCATCGGTCGCGAAGCGCTTGGCCATCGCGCAATACGTGCTGGCGTCCGCGTGGCCCGCGTCGAGCTTCGATGCGGCCAGCCGCACCATCTGCCGCGCGGCGACCAGTTCGGTCGCCATGTCGGCCAGCTTGAACTGCAGCGCCTGGAAGCTCGCGATCGGCTTGCCGAACTGCTGGCGCTCGTGCAGGTAGCGGCGCGCCGCATCGAGCGCGCCCTGCGCCGCGCCCACCGAGCAGGTCGCGATATTGATGCGCCCGCCGTCGAGCCCCTTCATCGCGATGCGAAAGCCCTCGCCTTCCTTGCCCAGCAGGTGGTCGGCCGGGATGCGCACGTTGTCGAAGTTGATGGTGCGCGTGGGCTGGCTGTTCCAGCCCATCTTGTGTTCCTTCTTGCCGTAGCTCACGCCGGGCGCATCGGCCGGCACCGCGAAGGCCGAGATGCCGCCCGCGCCGCCGCCGCCCGTGCGCGCCATCAGCACCAGCACGTCGGTCGCGCCCGCGCCCGAGATGAAGGCCTTGCCGCCGTTGATGACGTATTCGTGGCCCTGCAGTTCGGCGCGTGTCTTGAGCGAGCCCGCATCCGACCCGGCGCCCGGCTCGGTGAGGCAGTAAGACGCGAGCTTGCGCCCGCTCGTGAGGGCCTCGCCCCACTGCGCGGCCACCGCATCGGTCGCCCAGGTGCCGAGCATCCAGGTGGCCATGTTGTGGATCGTGATGAAGGCCGTGGTCGACGGATCGACCGCGGCCATCTCCTCGAACACCAGCGCCGCATCGAGCCGCGGCAGCCCGAGGCCGCCGATGCGCTCGGGCGCATAGAGCCCACAGAAGCCCAGCTCGCCGGCCTTGGCGATGGCTTCCTTCGGGAAGATGGCCTCGGCGTCCCACTGCGCGGCGTGCGGCGCGAACTCGGCCCGCGCGAAGTCGCGCGCGGTCTGCGCAAAGGCGTTCTGTTCTTCGGACAGTTCGAAGTTCATTGCTCGCGGCCCTTCCAGCGGTCCAGTTCGGCGGTGCGTTTGCGGGTCGACTTCTCCAGGCATGCGCTGAACACCAGCGGCCAGATGGAGCCGCCCTCGTTCGCTTTCGAGGCCCGCTTGCACGCGGGGTCGCGGCCCTTGAGCCAGGCGCGCTGCTCGGTGCGCAGCGCGACGCGCATCTGCGGCGAGAGCGTCTTCATCACCTCGCCGTAGCGGATGTTGAGCGCGGCGTCGGCCGCACGAAAATCGCGCGCCGCGCAGGCGTTCATCTGCTGCTGGTTCCCGTTGGGATCGCAGTCGTCCGGGCCGGCGTCGGCGGCCTGCGCGCCGCCGGCAAGCAATGCGAGCGCAGCGACGGCACCCCAGGCCGCGACGCGAAGCCCGTGCCTCATTTGAGGCTGATGGTGGTGTTGACGCCGTGCGAGACGGTGCTGTCGTCGAACCAGCGTGCCGTCACGGTCTTGGTCTGCGTGTAGAACATGATGACCTGCTTGCCGTAGGGGCCCAGGTCGCCGAGCTTGGAGGCGCGCGAACCGGTGAACGAGAACATCGGAACGGGCACCGGAATCGGCACGTTGATGCCGACCTGGCCGACGTCGATGTCTTCCTGGAAGCGGCGCGCCGCGGCGCCCGACTGCGTGAAGATCGCCGTGCCGTTGCCGTTGGGGTTGCTGTTGATCAGCTCGATGGCCTCGTCGATGGTCTCGGCATCGGCCACGCACAGCACCGGGCCGAAGATTTCCTGGTCATAGATCGTCATGCCGGGCTTGACGCCCGTGAAGATCGTCGGGCCGACGAAGTTGCCCTTCTCGTAGCCGGGCACGGTCGGCTTGCGGCCGTCGAGCTCGAGCTTGGCGCCGTCGGCCAGGCCCCGTTCGATGAGGTTGTTCACGCGGTCGTACGCGGCGCACGAGACCAGCGGGCCCACGTCCACGCCCTTCTCGGTGCCGGCGCCGATCTTCAGCGTCTTCGCCTTGGCGATCAGTTCGGGCACCCACTTGCGCGCATCGCCCACCAGCACCGCCACCGACACCGCCATGCAGCGCTGGCCGGCGGCACCGAAGCTCGCGCCGGCGAGTGCGTTGAGCGTCTGCTCCTTGTTGGCGTCGGGCATCACGATCGCGTGGTTCTTCGCGCCCATCATGCATTGCACGCGCTTGCCGGCCAGCGTGGCGCGGTTGTAGACGTGCGTGCCGACCTTGGTCGAGCCGACGAAGCTGATCGCCTTGATGTCCTTGTGGTCGCAGATGCCGTTGACGATGGCTTCGCCGCCATGGATCACGTTCAGCACGCCGGGCGGAATGCCGGCTTCGAGCGCGAGTTCGCACAGGCGCATGGTGACCATCGGGTCTTGCTCGGAGGGCTTGAGCACGAAGGTGTTGCCCGTGACGATGGCCATCGGGAACATCCACAGCGGAATCATCGCGGGGAAGTTGAACGGCGTGATGCCGGCGCACACGCCCAGCGGCTGCAGCAGCGTGTAGGTGTCCACGCCGTTGGCCACGTTGTTGGCCAGCTCGCCCAGCTGCAGGTTGCCGATGTTCGATGCGTGCTCGACCACTTCGAGGCCGCGGAACACGTCGCCTTCGGCGTCCGGCAGCGTCTTGCCCTGCTCGGCCGTGAGGATCGCGGCCAGTTCGCCCATGTTCTCGCGGATGAGCTGCTGCAGCTTCAGGAAGATGCGTGCGCGCGCGCCGATGGGGGTCTTGCGCCAGGTCTTGAAGGCTTCCTTGGCGGAGGCCACGGCCGCGTCGAGCTCGGCCTGCGTTGCGAAGGGCACGCGGGCCAGCACCTGCTGGGTGGCCGGGTTGACGATGTCGCGCCATTCGGTGGTCTTGGATTCGACGAGCTTGCCGCCGATCAAGAGCTTGACGGTGGCGATCTGGGTCGAGGGCGTGGTGGTGGCGTCCATGGGGTTTGTCTCCTGTGAATCTTTGCGAAATCTGGAAAGGCGATGCCGGCAGGCCGGTGCAGCCCGCATCCTAGCTTTGCAGATTTGCGATGACAATAGACAAATATGCGCCACGGCTTTGCAAAAATGCAGAGCCTTTGCGACGCATCGCTATGGAGACACGCGAGCACATGGACTGGGACAACCTGCGCTACTTCCTGGAGCTGGCCCGCTCCGGCACGCTGATGAGCGCGGCGCGCCGGCTCGAGGTGGACCACACCACGGTCGCGCGGCGCATCCAGTCGCTCGAAAAGGAAGTCGGCGCCCCGCTCTTCTCGCGCGAATCGGGCGGCCACCGGCTCACCGAGGCGGGCCGCCGGCTGCAGCCGCAGGTCGAGGCGATGGAGAGCGCCTTCCAGGCCGTGGAGAGCACCGCGCCGGCTTCGCAAGAAGGCCTCTCGGGCCTCGTGCGCATCGGCGCGACCGAGGGCTTCGGCACGGTCGTGCTGGCGCCGCAACTCGCGCTCTTCGCGTCGCAGCACCCCAAGCTCACCATCGACCTGCTCGCGATGCCGCGGCTGGTGCACCTGTCGCGGCGCGAGGCCGACATCGTGATCTCGCTGGAGCGCCCGGCGCGCGGGCCGGTGGTGGTGAGCAAGCTCACGGACTACACGCTGCGGCTCTACGCGTCAAAGCAGTACCTCGCCGCGCACAAGCCCATCAAGACGCGCGAGGACCTGCGCGGCCACACCTTCATCAGCTACGTGGACGACCTGCTGTTCAGCAAGGAGCTGCAGTACCTGGACGAGCTGCACCGGCCCGACACCTTCGCGCTGCGCAGCACCAGCGTGCTGGCGCAGCACAGCGCGGTGGCGGCGGGTGCAGGCATCGCGGTGCTGCCGGCCTTCATCGCGGAGAAAGACAGCGCGCTGAAGCCGGTGCTGCGAGGCCAGGCAAATTTCACACGCTCGTTCTGGATGTCTATGCCGGCCGAGACCAAGCACTTGGCACGCATGCAGGCCGTGTGGGAATTCCTCCGCGAGACTGCGGCGGCGCAGCGGCTATTCCTTTTGCCTGACGGCGCGGCAGAGACAAAATGACCGACCTCGCGCTCCTAGCAGGAGTTAGATGGAAGACAACAGTCAAGGAATCCTTGACGGTTCAAAGCAAGGGCCTGCCGGACGCTTGGAGCGGAAGCGAAGCAGGGTTGAGCACCATGATGGGATTGCTGAAATCCCGATAAGCCTCGCTTGTCCACAAACCAGGAGACACGCATGCCACGTCATCGCCCCACACGGCTCGAACACATCGCAGGCATCGGCGTCGACCGCATGGGCGCCATCGCGGACGATGCGGACGGCCCGCCCTTTCTCCGGCTCGAGAACCTCGACGTCGACATCCCGCCCGACCCCGAAGCCATCGCGCGCACCGTGCGCGCCGCCTCGGAGGATTCGGACAACAGCTACCTGCCCTTCGTCGGCCAGTCGCGTTTGCGCGAAGTTGCCGCGCGCCACGTGTCGGCGCTCTCGGGCGTGGAGTACGGCCCGCGCCATTGCGTGATCTCCGCGGGTGGGCTCTCGGGCATCCTCAATGCGCTGCTCGCGACCGTCGAGGTGGGCGACGAGGTGCTGGTGACCGATCCGACCTACGCGGGCCTGCTCAACCGCATCCGCCTCGCGGGCGGCACGCCGAAGTACGCGCCCTTCCAGTTCACGCCCGGCGGCGAATGGAAGCTCGACCGCGCGGCGCTGCAGACCGCCATCGGGCCGCGCGTGCGCGTGATGCTGCTGATGTCGCCGTCGATGCCGACGGGCGGCTATTTCGATGAGGACGACTGGCGCGCCATCGCCGCGCTGTGCGTGCAGCACGACCTGACGCTGATCCTCGACACGGCCATGGAGCGCCTGCTCTACGACGGCCGCCAGGTGATTCACCCGGCGGGCCTTCCCGGCATGGCCGAGCGCACGATCACCGTGGGCTCGTCGGCCAAGGAGCTGCGCATGATCGGCTGGCGCGTGGGCTGGACCGTCGCGCCGGAGAGCTACATGCCCGATCTCGTGGCCGTGTCGCTTGCCAATGTGGTCGTTCCTGTGGGCATCGCGCAGGACGCGGTGGCGACGGCGCTGGAACAGTCCGCGCACACGCTCGCGCCGTATGTGGCCGAACTGGAACGCCGGCGCGACACGGTGCTGGATGAACTCAAGGGCCTGCCGGTCGGCGTTCCGGCCGGTGGCTGGTCGCTGCTGCTGCGGACCAGTGATTTCGGCATCGACGGGCAGACGCTGTCGGAACGGCTTTTGAAGGCGCGCGTCTGCGCGACCGCGATGAAGGGCTGGGGCGAAACGCACGGCGCGCAGTACCTGCGCTTCGTGTTCTCCAACGAGCCCGTCGAGCGGCTGCGCGGGCTCGGCGACAAGGTGCGCGCCGCGCTGGGCGCCTGAGCGCCTGGTCGCTCAGGAGAAAAGGCGCTCCAGGAATCCGGGCTTCGCCGCTGGCGCCGCGGCTTTTTCCAGCAGCTCGATGAGCCCTTCGACGCGCGGCTTCTTGAGCCGGCGCGCGTAGTCGATGTAGCTCTCTTCCTTGTCCATGCTGTAGAACTGCGGCGGCATCGGCAGGCCTTGCGCCGCGGCCAGCAGCACGCGCAGCGCGTCGAGCCGGTTCATGCGGATGGCGCTCGTGATCGCGGTCTCGCCGAACGAGGGAATGATCTCGTTGGGCTTGGCGAGCCCCGCGTCGAGCAGGGTCTTGATCGCCGCGGCATCGCCTTCGACCGCCGCCGCGCCCAGCGCCTCGAGCGCGGCGCGTTTCTCCGGCGAAAGGCTGGCCTTGTAGGCGTCGCTGCGCTTGTCGTCTTCGTCGCGCGCGTCGCCGCCGGTCATCGTCATGAAGTCGGTCACCAGCGCCACGGGCTCGCCCGCCGCATCGAGCGCCCAGTAGCTCGGGTAGCTGCCGTCGCCCCAGCCGGAGCGAAAGATCACCATGTTGCTCGCCGAGCCCAGGCCGAGCGGGTAGTGGTCGACAACGTCGGTATCGCCCATCTCGCCGTCGAGCACATCGTCGTAGTAGTTGCTGAAATCGGGATTCTCGGCTTCGCGCTTGTCGCGTTCGGCCATGGCGATTGCGGCGTCCGGGTCCATGAAGCAGCCGAGGCCGGCGTCGACCGGGTAACCGTAGAACTCGTCGTCGCCCAGCGTGTCGAGCGTCTCTCCTTCGATCAGCGCCATCTGCCAGGTCAGGTCGGCGGCACGCACGCTGTCGCGGTCGCGCAGCCACAGCACGGCGAGCGCGTGCCGGCCTTTGTCGTGCAGCACCTCGACGGGAAACGCGCCGCGCGCCTCGAGTTCGCGTGCGAAGGGTTGGCGCTCGGGCTGCACCAGCGGATCGCAGGCCACGATGCGGCCGCTCGTGATGTTCGCGGCGCCGCAAGGCAGACGCTGCAGATGGACGGCGCGAAGTGCCTCGTCGCCGAGAACGATGGTGCGCAGGTTGTCGATGTCGAGATAAGCCATGCGCGCAGTTTCTCATTGCGCCATGACGAAGGGCCGCAGAAGCGGCCCTTGTCGATGTCGGATGCGGCCGATCGTTTACTGGATCAGCTTGGCACCCGTCTTCGCCTGCAGCGCATCGAAGCTCACGCCCGGCGCGAGCTCGACGACCTTCAGGCCTTCGGGCACCACGTCCATCACCGCGAGGTCGGTGATGATGCGGTCGACCACGCCCACGCCGGTCAGCGGCAGTGTGCACTTCTCGAGGATCTTGAAGTCCTCGGTGCCGTCCTTCTTCTTGGCCACGTGCTCCATCAGCACGATCACGCGCTTGACGCCGGCCACCAGGTCCATCGCGCCGCCCATGCCCTTGACCATCTTGCCGGGGATCATCCAGTTGGCGAGATCGCCTTCGGTGCTCACCTGCATCGCGCCGAGGATAGAGAGGTTGATCTTGCCGCCGCGGATCATCGCGAAGCTGTCGTGGCTGCCGAAGATGGCTGAGCCGGGGATGGTGGTCACGGTCTGCTTGCCGGCGTTGATGAGGTCGGCGTCGACGTTGTCTTCCGTGGGAAAGGCGCCGATGCCCAGCATGCCGTTCTCGCTCTGCAGCCACACTTCCTTGGTGCCGGTGTGGTTGGCCACCAGCGTCGGGATGCCGATGCCCAGGTTCACGTAGAAGCCGTCTTCGAGTTCTTGCGCGGCACGGGCCGCCATCTGGTCTTGGGTCCAGGGCATCTCAGGCTCCTTCTTTCTTGTTGACTGGCACGGTGGGCACGGTGGGCACGGGCACTTCGCTGCCGGCCGCAGCCTGCGCAATGACGGCCTGGGCCTCGACCTTGGCGGCGGCCGCATCGACCGGCGCCGCGGCGCTCACGGTGCGCTTCTCGATGCGCTTCTCGGGCGTGGCGTTCAGCACGATGCGGTGCACGTAGATGCCCGGCAGATGGATGTCGTCGGGGGCGAGCTCGCCCACTTCGACGATCTTCTCGACCTCGACGATGCAGATCTTGCCGGCCATGGCCGCGGCCGGGTTGAAGTTGCGCGCCGTGAGACGGAAGCGCAGGTTGCCCGACTTGTCGGCCACGTCGGCCTTCACCAGCGCCACGTCGGGCACCAGCGAACGCTCCATGACGTAGGTCTCGCCGTCGAACTCGCGCAGCTCCTTGCCCTCGGCCACTTGCGTGCCCACGCCGGTCTTGGTGAAGAAGGCCGGGATGCCCGCGCCGCCCGCGCGCAGCTTTTCGGCCAGCGTGCCCTGCGGCGTGAATTCGAGGGCCAGTTCGCCCGCGAGGTACTGGCGCTCGAACTCCTTGTTCTCGCCCACGTACGACGCGATCATCTTCTTGATCTGGCGCGTCTCGAGCAGCTTGCCCAGGCCGAAGCCGTCGACGCCCGCGTTGTTCGAGATGACGGTGAGGTTCTGTGCGCCGGAGTCCTTCAGCGCCTCGATCAGCGCCTCGGGAATGCCGCAAAGGCCGAAGCCGCCGACCGCGAGCATCTGCCCGTCGGCCACGACCCCCTTGAGTGCCGCTTCTGCGGAGGGATAAATCTTGTTCACTCGGGCTCCTTGATGGAATGGTGAGAGTGGGTGGGTGGTTGGGTGGGAAGCCGTCAACGATACTACGTACCCGCATACGTAGTATTTCGTAATGGTGACCCCCGATGCCCGAGATCGATTACAGGCTGGCGTTTGAGCATGCACCCGTGGGCATGGTGGTCTCGAGCAACCGCACCATCGTGGCCTGCAACCTGCGGGTGTGCGAGATCTTCGGCGCAACGCCCTCCGCGCTGGTGGGGCATTCGTTCAGCATCCTGTACCCGAGCGTGGCCGAGTTCGAGCGCATCGGCAAGCGCATGGAGCCGTTTCTGAACGCCAACGGCAACTACGCCGACAACCGCATGATGAAGCGCCTGGGCGGCCTGCACGGGGCGATGGCCGGCGAGACCTTCTGGTGCCACGTCACCGGCCACGCGATGAACCGCGACGCGCCGCACGAGGCCGGCATCTGGACCTTCGAAGACCTGGGCTCGCGCCGCGCGGTGAAGGCCGAGCTCACGCCGCGCGAGCGCGAGGTGGCCGCGCAGGTGATGCGGGGACTGACCTCCAAGGAGATCGGCAAGGCGCTGGGCATCAGCCACCGCACGGTGGAGCTGCACCGGGCGCGGCTGATGCGCAAGTACGCGGCGGCGACGACCGCGGAGCTGGTGCAGAAGCTCATCGCGGGCTAGCTTCGCGCGGCGAGCCGGACCCGCGCGTCCGGCCTTCATGTTTCGTCTGTAATCCACGCCCGCTTCATCTGCATCGAAGCCTGGCCGGACGCAATTCGCGCGGAACGCACGGCGCGGAGAGTACGGGACATCGACTCCCCCTTCACCACTCTCTCCGCACAAGGACCCAGACCCATGAACCGCCGCTCCTTCTCCGCCGCCATCGTCGCAGGCGTTGCCGCATCCACCCTCTCCACCCGCGGCCTCGCGCAGACGCTCGCGCCGGGCGTGCGCAACGTGGTGCTGGTGCATGGTGCCTACGCCGACGGCTCGTGCTGGTCCGACGTGATCGGGCGGCTGCAACAGGCGGGCCTGAAGGCCACCGCGGTGCAGAACCCGCTGACCTCGCTGGCCGACGACGTGGAGGCCACGCGGCGCATCCTGGCCTTGCAGGACGGCCCGACGGTGCTGGTGGGCCATTCATGGGCCGGCACGGTGATCAGCGAGGCCGGTGTCGACCCTAAGGTGTCGGCGCTGGTCTACGTGGCCGCGCGCGCGCCCGATGCCGGCGAGGACTACGGCGCGCTCGCCGTCAGGTTTCCCACGCCGCCGGCCAGCGCCGGCCTGGTCAAGGCGAACGGCTTTGCGCAGCTGGGCGAAGAGGCGTTCCTGCGCGACTTCGCGGGCGATCTCGATCCGGCCAGGGCGCGCGTGCTGTACGCCGTTCAGGGCCGCATTTCCGACACGCTTTTCGCCTCGCGCACCACGCAGGCGGCATGGCGCACCAAGCCCTCGTGGTACGCGGTTTCCACCCAGGACCGGACCACTTCGCCCGAGCTGGAGCGCTTTCTCGCGCAGCGCATGAAGGCGAAGACGATCGAGGTCGAGTCGAGCCATCTTTCGTTGATTTCGCATCCGGACCGGATCGCCAACCTGATCCTGGAGGCGGCGGGAAGTTCCAGGGCCTGAACGCCCGATCGTTGCGAAAACGGAAACGCCGCATCGTCGAAAGCGCCGTGTCGTTCCTTTCCCGGAGGCCTATCTTCGAACCCATGCGAACAAGCCGTTCGCAGCCACCCAGGAGTATTTGATATGTCCACAGCCCTTCATTCCGAAAAGAACCTCCTTCAGCAAACCAGGCTGTCGGTCGCCCAGGTCCATGCCATCGCCACGCACCGCCTGCCGGTGACCCTGACGCTGGCAGCGATCATCCTGTCGGTGCTCGGGGTCAAGGCGTAGCCGGGGATTTCAGGGCGCGAGCTCTGAAATCTCGATGAGGTTCAGGTCGGGGTCGCGCACATAGACCGAGCGGATGCGCGAGGTGGCGCCCGTGCGCATCACGGGCCCTTCGATGATCGCCACGCCCTTCTCGCCCAATCGTTCGATGACCGCTTCGAGCGGCACGCTGGCGATGAAGCACAGGTCCAGTGAGCCGGGCGTGGGCACGTCGGCCTTCGGCTCGAACTCGTGGCCCTTCACGTGCAGGTTGATCTTCTGGTGGCCGAAGCGGAAGGCCTTGCGCCCGGCGCCGAAGCTCTCCAGCGTCATGCCCAGCGCATCGACGTAGAAGCGCACGCAGGCCTCTTCGTTGGCGGTGGTGAGCACCAGGTGATCCAGGTGGTCGATCATGGGTTCTCCTTGAGTCCTTGGGGGGGCGCGCGCCCCAGCCTACTTCTTCCCGAGCGTGGAGGCGGGCTTTGCCGCAGCCCGAGGCAGCACCGGTGGCGCCACCGGCGCCTTGACCCAACTGCGCAGCATCACGCCCAGCCAGATGCCGGCCGCGAAGATCACCCAGTACACCCAGCCCGGCAGGTTCTCCGCGCCGCTGTGCAGGTTCATGCCGAAGGCCGCGCCAATGGCCATCAGCGGAAAGGTCAGTGCCGCGATGGTGTTGAGCTTGTGCTGCGCACGGTTCATTTCCATGGCCGAGCGCGCCTGCGCCTCCGCGGCGTGCGCGAGGCGGTAGTCCAGCGACATGCGCGTGTCCGCCAGCAGCAGTTCGAAGCCGCGCGAGATCTCGACCGCGAGGTCGCGCAGGTCGACGAGCATCACGTCGTCCTTGACGGCGTCGCGGGCGGCCTGCAGGGTGTCTTGCATGTTCCGCGCGGCACGGGTGAGTGGCATCAGCGGGCCGAGGATCTGGAACAGGTCTTCCGAGGTTTCCGCCGCCTGGTGACGGATCTCGAAGGTGCTGAAGGCCGCGCGATAGCTCTCCAGCAGCTTGGCGAGCGCGCGTTCGCCGGGGTTGTTGCCCTTGTGCAGCCACGCCCCGTCGGGCTTGCGCAGGAACACCGTGGGCTTGCGCTCGGCGCCGGTGCCGGTGGGCGGCTCGTGCAGGATCACCATGAGGTGCCCCTGCTCGTGGATGATGCGCTGCGCGCCGTAGGTGGTGCCGCCCAGCCGCTGCTGCATCTCGGGAGGCAGCTCCCAGTCGTAGTCGATTCGTCTTGCCATCAGTCGGCCTGCAGTTCTTTCCACAAGGTGTCGAATTCGTCCGCGAAGCGGCGAACGAGCGTCGGGTCGTTGCTCAGGATCACGTTCTCCTCGTTGTAGTCGCAGGCGCTGCGCGTCCAGTTGTAGCTGCCGTTGATGAGCCGCGCGCCGTCGAAGATGGCGAACTTGTGGTGCATGTGCGCCTCGGTGCGGTCCACCGCGACCGGAATGCCGGCCGCGCGCAACTGGCCGACGTCGCTGCCGCGGTCGAACTCCTTGTCGTTGTCGGTGATGAAGCGCACCGCCACGCCGCGCCGCTGTGCGGCCAGCACCTCGGCGGTGATGCGGTCGTCCGACAGCGTGAAGACGCACAGGTCCACCGAGCGCTTCGCGGCCTTCAGCTGCTGGTTGATCGCCTGCAGGCAGCCCGTGCCCGGGCTGAAGAAGGCCTGCGAGCGCACCGCCACCGCGTCGGGCGAGCGGCCGGTGTCGATCGCGCGCACCACGCCTTCGAGCCACCTGAGGAGCGACAGCTGCTCGGGGTCGGCCGTGCGTGCGCGCACCAGGTCGAAGGCGCGGTTGCGCAGCTGGCGCAAGCCGTCTTCGGGCGGCGAGGCTTCGCGCAGCGTATGGACCAGCACGCGGCGCTCGTCGTCGCTCAGGCGCGCATCGGCCAGGGTGGCATCGAGCTGCGCGAGCAGTTCGGGCAAGGCTGCCTGCGGCTCGTCGGCAACGGAGGAAAAAGGGGTGGGCATGTCTCAGTGCTCCTTGTCGGGTTTGGGCGGTGGCGCGCGCTTGGGTGCCGCGCGGCTCGCCTGCACTTCGGCGGCCAGCCGCTCCATGTCCTGCCTGATCGAGCGGTCGAGTTCGAGCCGGCGTTCGGTGGCGGTCACCAGCGGCAGAATCAGCTCGCGGTAGGTCACCGCGATCTGCAGCATCGCGTCGGCCAGGCGCTGGCCTTCGCTCGGCCCTTCGGCCACCGGTGTGGGCGCGGGCACCGGCTTGAGCGCATCGACCGCGCGCGCCACGTCGAGCATGCTGCTGGCAATGCGCTGGCTGCCGTCCACATCGGCGCCGCCGAGCTTGCGCTGCCGCACGAACTCCTCGCAGATGACGGTCCAGCGCGCGCTTTCTTCCGGCGTCGGGCTGCCCAGCAGTTGCGCGAGACGCAGCAGGTTTTCTTCCGCGCCGGTGGTCAGCGTCTGCGCCTCGCCGCGGTAGTGGTCGCGCAGGAGCGCATCGAGCTCGTCGTCGCGCATGAGCGGCGTGATCTTGCCCGCCAGCTTGGTCATGTTGCGGTAGCTGCCCTGCAGCTTGAACGGCGGTGCGGCGCGGTAGGCCTCCTGCTGCGCGGCCGATTCGATGTACGCGAGGTTCACCTTCAGCAGCAGGTCGCGCGCGCGGAACAGGCGCTGCAGCAGCGCCTTGATCTCCTCCAGCTCGACCGCGCTGTAGGCGTGCGAGAGCGCGCTGCTGGGCACGTCGTGGCCCTGCGCCATCTTCACCAGCAGCTGCACGTCCTTCGGGTCGCGCGAGGCCAGCGGCATGAGCGTGGGGTTGGAGGTCAGGCTGTTCTCGATGTAGGAAAGCGCGAACGCCGCCTCGCGGCCCGAGAGCACGTCACCCAGGTTGTAGATGTCGGCGCGGTTGGCCAGCATGTCCGGGATCTTGAAGACGTCGCCCGACTCGGTGTAGGGGTTGCCCGCCATCACGATCGCGAAGCGCTTGCCGCGCATGTCGTAGCTGCGCGGCTCGCCGTTCCACACGCCCTCGATGCGGCGCGTGCCGTCGGCCAGCGCAATGAACTTCTGCAAGAACTCGGGGCTCGTGTGCTGGATGTCGTCCAGGTACAGCATCACGTTGCTGCCCATTGCCAGACCGAGGTTGAGCTTTTCCAGCTCCTGCCTTGCCGCGCTGTTGGGCGCGTTGGCCGGGTCGATGGCCGTGACGCCGTGGCCGAGCGCCGGGCAGTTGATGCGCACGAAGATGAGGCCCAGCCGATCGGCCACGTACTCCATCAGCGTCGTCTTGCCGTAGCCGGGCGGCGAGATCAGCAGCAGGAGGCCCATGCGGTCGGTGCGGCTGCCCTCGCCCGCCGAGCCGATCTGCTTGGCGAGGTTGTCGCCGATGATGGGCAGGTAGAGCTCGTCGATCAGCTGGTTGCGCACGAACGTGGAGAGCGGCTTGGCCTGGAACTGGCCGAGCTTCAGGCGCGCCTTCTCGCGTTCGAGCAGCGCGTGGCGCAGGCTCTGCAGCGCCTCGTAGCCCGGCACCGCGTGCATGGTGTGGAAGAGGAACCGGCGCCAGAAGTCGTTGAGGTTCAGCGTGATGCGGCCGTCGGCCACGCGCGGATGCTCGCCGCGCAGCCCCTCGACCGTGCGGTCGAGCGCCGCATTGACGCGGGTGCGTTGCAGCGGAATGGCCAGCACGCTGGCTGCGTCGTCCACCCAGTCGACCGATTGCGGCGCCTGATGCACGGCATAGGCGCGCACCCAGTCGCGCGCGAGGCGCCAGCGCTCGGCGGGCGGTGCGGCATCCAGGTCGTGCTGCCAGGCGTCGCGCCGGCCGCCGCGCTCCAGCTCGCGCAGCAGCGCGGCCGCAAGGTCTTCGCCCGCGCCCGAGACGGCCCAGGTTTCGCCGCCGCGCTCGCCGGCCAGCTCGCGCACGAGGTAGGCGGCGGCCTGGTCGCACAGCGTGGACACGCGGCCCTGGTGGGCATCGCGCTCTTCCTCGCTCGCGGCCTCGGCCAGCGGCAGCATGTCGGGCACCACGTCGTGCGCGAAGTGGGTCAGGGCGCGCGCCGTGTCGGCTTCGAGTTGCTCCAGCGCATCGCGCCGGCCGAACAGCGTCTGCATCTGCATCGCGGCGCGCGCGCGGCGCAGCAGCGATTCGCGGTGCGCGATCAGGTGCCCGTGCTGCCAGTAGAGCAAGGCCAGCGCGCGTTCGGTCGGGCCCCAGGCCAGCAGGCCCGCCTGGTCCTGCATCGCGACGAGCGCGCCCAGCAGGCGCAGGGCGTCGTCGTCGTGGATGCCCTTCTGGTAGCCCTCCTGATAGCGTGCCGCGGCGAAGCGGCGGACCATGTCGAGCAGTTGCGGATGCAGCGGGTCTTCGGCCAGCAGCGTGCGCACGTCGGCCCAGTTGCGCTCGGCCTTGCCGTCGAGCAGCGCTTCCAGCAAGCGGCCCGCGAGGTATTCGGCGCGCGAGAGCTCCGCTGTCTCCGACACCAGCGACTGGTTCCAGTAGCGTTGCAGCGGCAGCAGCCGGGGCTCGTCCACGGGGCTCTGGTAGTCGGTGCCCGTCACCTGGTAGGCCATGCCCTCGTCGCGCGCCACCAGCGTCAGGTCGACCGGCTGGCGGTGCACGGTGAAAGCATGGCGGCCCAGGCGCAGCGTGTCGCCGCCCTCGCTCACCAGCTCGCGCTTGTCGCGGATGGAGCGCAGCGCCTGGTCGCGCGCGGTCTTCAGGCGCGTGTCGAGTTCGTCGGCCGGCACCGCGGCGCCCAGCGTGCGCAGGTCGGCAATCAGCGTGCGCAGCTTGCCGATCATCGGGTCGGCCGCGAAGTAGCTGTGGACCTGCGTGAGGTCGGCCAGCTGCGCGATGCGGCGCGGAATGCCATCCAGGATGCGACCCGCCGCATCGACCACGCCTTGCGCGCGGCGCTGGCGGGCTTCCACCAGGCTCTGGCGGCGCGCGGAGAGCGCCTCGTACACGGTCTCGCGCTTCTCGGCGATGTCGGCCAAAAAGTCTTCCTGCTCGGCGAAGCGGCCTTCGATTTCCTCGAGCTGGGCCAGCAGGCGCGTGAGCGCGTCGTCGCACTTTTCGGGCGTGTCGGCGAATTCCAGCGCGTTTTCCACCGCCTGGCTGAAGAGCTTGAACTGCGCGCCGAACTCCGCGCGCGCCTCGGTCGCGCCCAGCGACTTGCGCCGCACGCGCGCATCGGCGCGCATGCGGTTGATGTCCGCGTAGATGAGCGAGATGCGGTCCAGGATCGAGGTGCGGATCACCGCATCGCCGCCCGGAAGGCTCCCCAACTGCTCGGTCAGCAGATCCAGGCCCGCGGCCTGCTCGTCGAGCGTCGCGAGCATCTGCCCGAGCGCGGGCGACGTGGCCAGGTTGGGCAGCTCGAGCGCGAGCTTGTCCAGCGCCTGGCGCTGGCCGTTGAAGGCGGTGTCGGCCGCCAGGAACTGCATCGCGCGCTCGCCGATGCGCTGCTGTTCGACCTCGAGCGCGGCGTCCATCGCGGCGATGCGCGGCAGGTCGGCGTAGCGCAGCTCCTTGAGCATCTGCAGCGCGCCGCGGCGCTCCCGCAGGCGTGCGAGCGCCTTCACGAAATCGTCGGGCGCGCGCCAGATGGTGCTGGCGATATCGACCAGCAGCGCATGCTGCGCGTCTTCGGCCCGGGCCAGTGCGCGCGCGGTTTCGCGCCGGATGGTGTCGACCTTCTCGAACTCGGCCAGCGTGCTGCGCGCCACGTCGGCGATGCTGCGCAGCTCCGCCATGAGGCCGGCGGCCTCGGGCGCGTCGAGCCAGAAGTAGGCGTCGCTCACGCGGGTGCATTGGCGAATGAGGTCTTCGTAGGCGGCGCGCGTGGGCGCCTGCTCCCGCACCGCGCGGGCGATGCCCATCAGGTCGCTCACGCCGCGCACCAGCTCGGCGTTGCCGATCTTGCCGAAGAAGCCGGTGGCGGGCGGCTGCGCGCTCACATGCTCCTCGCTGGCGAACGGTGTCTGCCACAGCTGCATCGGGTGCACGCGCGTCGGCTCGCCGTCGTTGTCGTGGAACACCAGGATGCGGCCGTCCGCAAAACGCGCGTAGCCGTTGGCGATGATCGGCGTGGCGAGCTTCTTGTCGATCAGGTTGTAGTTGAAGAGCGCATAGCGCCCCGGCTTCGGGTCGTAGAACACATAGGCCACGTCCTCGCCGTTGGGCGAGCGCAGCATGCGCTTGAAGCGCAGATGCTCCACCACTTCGGCCGGCAGGTCGAAGCGCTTGTACTCGCCCGACTGCAGGTAGTACCCACCCGGAAAAATGATGCCGTGGTCTTCGGGCAGCTGCACGCAGGAGCCGCCGATGGCGTCGATGCGCTCGACCTGCTGCGTGCGGATGTTGAACACCAGGTAGCGCGTGACCTGCTCGCGGTAAGGCTTCACGCGCAAGAGGATCAGCATGCCCAGCTTGGCCCACGCGATTTCGGCGTCGGTGAGCGACTGGCTCTTGTCCTCCACCGGTTCGCTGTAGATGCCCAGACCCGTCTCGGTGTTGTTCTCGATCTTGATCGTGAGGTCGCCGCCCAGCGTTTCGACGAACACCGTGTCCAGCACGTTCACATGCGGATGCTTGCCGCCCACGTGGTCTTCGCGCGTGGCGACGGTCCATTCGAAATCGTGGCTCGCGGGCAGCGCGATGTCGCGCTCGCCCCGGTTGTCGATGTACTGGATGCTGCCGTCGCGCTCGATGGCCCAGCGGAACACGCGCACGTCGTGCAGCTGCTGGCCGATCTGGAACGAGGCGAGCAGCTTGTCCTGCGTCACGCGCAGCTGCAGCAGCGTGGCCTGCTTGTAGTAGGCGTAGAGCTCGCGAAAGTCCGAGGTGAAGCGCGTGTCTTCCAGGAAGGTGCCGGCCAGCGGCACGGGCTGCAGCTCGTCGTTCTCGGTGGCGGCTTCGCCCGGCGATGCGAGCCGGTAGAGGCCGAACACGTCGCCCACGGCCGTCTCCTTGCGCAGGCCGATGAATACGTTGTAGCCGAACAGCAGCAAGTCGCCGATGCGCACGATGTCGCGCGCCACGGCGTTGTTCTCGGTGCGCGCGCGGGTGCGCAGGATCAGCGTCTGGTCGGAGCGGCCGAACTCGGCCAGGCGCTGCTCGTTGAGCGCCTGGGTCTTCCTGAGCAGGCCCTCGCCCTGGGTTTCGAGCCGCTTTTTCAGCAGGTCGTAGCTGCCGCTGCCCGAGACCAGGGCTTCGGTCGCATCGGTCGGCGTCTGGGCGCCCGGTGGCGCACCGGTTTCGTCGGTGGGTTGCATGGATCGGCGCGGTCAGTCCGCGCGAAGCAGTGCGAGCAGTTCGTCGCGGTGAGGCTGGGTGTCGAGCCAGGCGCGGATGCGGTCCAGCTCGTCGATGCAGTCGTTGCCGTAGCGGCGGCGCAGCGCGGCCAGTCGCGCTTCGCGCACCTCCTCGGTCTGCAGGCGGCGCTGCCATCCGTCGGACAGCAGCTCGTCAAGCCGGCCCGCGAGGCCGCGGCTCACGATGGCGCGCCACTCGCCCGCGTCGAACCACAGGTTCTGGCAGGCCACGCAGCGGTCGATGCGAAAATCGGGCCCGGCGCTCACGCGCAGGCGCTGCATCAGCCGGTCGCACTCGGGGCAGTGGCGCACGGCGGCGATGTCGAACACCTCGATCACTTCGTCGTCGACCTCATGCGGCACGCGCTTCGGGTCGGCCGCCTTCCAGGCGCGCCAGTCGTCCATGGCCATCACCATGCCGCTGCAATCGGCGCACTGCACGCCCAGCAGCGCTTCGGCCAGCGCCACCGGCTGCATCGCTGCGTGCCCGGTGCAACTGCACTTCAGGTTGGGGTTCATTGCACGTTCCCGTTCAACGGACGGAAAGTGGAAATGAGGTTCTGCAGCGCCGACTTCTGCTTGTCGGTGCCATCGGCGGCGATGCGGCTCATCAGCGAGGCGACGCTCAGGTTCTGGATCTCGCCCGACGAATTGCCCAGCGCGCCGACGATGTCGCGCAGGTCCTTCACCACGTCGCGTTCGCCCGAGAGCTGGTCCTTGAAGGCGACCTGCACCGCCTGGCTCTTGGAGATGACGCCGTCGATGCCCTTGCCCACCGAGAGCGAGCGCACGAAGCTGTCGAAGTAGTCGCCCGAGCCGCCCACGATGTCGATCTTGGCGTTGGCCAGCGCGGTGCCCAGCACATCGGCCTGTTCCTTGGCGATGGAGGTCTGCGCGTCGATGCCCTTCATGGTCTCGATGTGCGACTTTTCCAGGCGCATGCGGAACTCTTCGTGGTCGCGGGTCTCGGGGCTCATCGACTTCATGGCCTCGAACTTCTCGTGCAGGCCCTTGGCCTCGGCATTGAAGCGGGCTTCGATCACCTGCGCATCGGCCTGGCCGGACTTGAGCGTGGCTTCGGCATCGGCCGTGCGCACGGCCACGTCGGCAAGGCCGAGCTTTTCCTTGCCCGAGGCCTCGGCGTCGAACTTGGCGCGCATGCCGGCGGCTTCGGCCTGCGAGCGCGCCTCGATCACCTGCGCGTCGGCCTGGCCGGCCTTGAGGATGGCGTCGGCATCGGCCTGGCGCACGTGCACGTCGGCCAAGCCCAGCTTTTCCTTGCCCGAGGCTTCGGCCTCGAAGGTGGCCAGGCGCGCCTGCGCGGTGGCGATCTCGACCTTGGCAGCCGCCAGGCCCGGCGCGGCGGACAGGGCCTCCATGCCCTCGGCCTCGCGCTTCTTCGATTCGGCGTCGCGCTCGGCCACCTTGAGCTTGGCATCGGCCAGCGTCAGCTCTTCGGCCGCCTTGTGGCGGGCGCGCTTTTCCTGCGTTTCGGCCGCCTTCACGTCGATCACCATCTTCTCGTCGGCCTGGCCCTCGGCCATGATCACGACCGACTTCTTGGTGCGCTCGGCCTCGGCCACCACGCGCAGTTCCTTGATGGCTTCTTCCTGCTCGGCCACGGTGCGCTCGACCACGATGCGCTCGCGGATCACGTCGGCAATGGCCTTCTTCTGCACTTCGACGGCCTTGTCCTTCTCGATGCGCTGCAGCGTCACTTCCTTCTCGCGGTCGACGATTTCCAGGTCGCGGGCACGCGTGACTTTTTCTTCCTCGACGGCCACCGCGCGCTTGCGGTTGTTCTCGGCCACTTCCTTTTCGCGTTGCACGTTCTCTTGCTGCACGGCCACGGTCTGCTCCGAGAGCAGGCGCGCGGTTTCGGACTTGGTGCGCTCTTCGGACTGGATCTTGGAGGTCTCGGCTTCCTCGCGCGCACGCACGCTGGCGATCTCGCGGTGCTGGCGCGAGGTGGCGTCGGCCTGCTGGCGCTCGAGTTCGAGCAGCGCCTCCTGCGTCTCGACGTTCTTCTTCTTGATCTGCATTTCCTCGTTGCGGCGCAGCTCGTTGGTGCGCACATGCTCGACCGCCGTGAGTTCGGTGATCTTCTTGATGCCTTGCGCATCGAGGATGTTGTTGGCGTCCAGCTCCGACAGCGGCGTCTGCTCCAGGTAGTCGATGGCCGCGTCCTCGAGCACATAGCCCGAGAGGTCGTTGCCGATCTGGCTGATGATCTGGTCGCGAAAGCCGTCGCGCGCCTGGTAGAGGTCCACGAAGTCCATCGACTTGCCCACCGTCTTGAGCGCTTCGGAGAACTTGGCGGAGAACAATTCCTCGAGCGTCTCGTGGTTGGAGGCCCGCGCGCAGCCGATGCCCTGCGCCACCTTCAGCACGTCGTCGGCGGTCTTGTTCACGCGCACGAAGAACTTCACCTTGATGTCCGCGCGGATGTTGTCGCGGCAGATGAGGCCTTCGTTGCCCGAGCGGTCGATCTCGATGGTCTTGACCGAGATGTCCATCAGCTCGGCCTTGTGGATGATCGGGTAGACCATGCGCCCGGTGAAGGTCACCTCGGGCTCGGCGCGCAGCGTGTTCACGATGAGTGCGTGGCCCTGTTCGATCTTGCGATAGAACTTGGCGAACATCGCGAACAGGCCGAGGATGACCACGGCCAGTATGACCACGGCAAAGATGATGGGCTCCATTTTTTCTCCAGATTTGCTTTGAGAGCGGACGAACAGTAAGGGATGCGCGTGATCAGACGATGTCTTCGTGCGCGGCGATGAGGTAGCGCCCGGCCACCCCGTCGTATTCGAGGATCAGCGCGTGCGAGCCGCGCGTGAGCGTGTTGGGCGTGGGTGCCCAGACGCGGATGTTGAGGCTCGCGCCGCGGCGCGAGATTTCGGCGCGGCCGTCTTTCTCGTTCACCACGCCGGTGACCACGCGGCAGGCCTGGCCGACCAGCGCCGCGTTGCTCACGGCCGTGTGGCTCACGAAGAGACCGCGCAGCGGCCGGATGGCGATGGCCGTGACCGGAATGGCGATGGCGGCGCTCGCCACCAGCAGCACCGTGCCGGCCACGAGCTGGAGCAGCATCGTCGGCACCAGCGGCAGGAGCCATTCGCCGCCGAGGCACGAGACGGTCCACGCGACGAGCACCAGCAGGCTCACGGCTACCGAGAACGGCACGCCGTTCAGCCCGAAGGCGACGACGTAGCTCGCGAGCTGGCCCACATCGCTGGTGTCCCCGTCGGCATGCGTGTGCAGGTCGACGTCGATGCCGCTGTGTTCGATGTCGACCATGCCGAGCACCGCGAGCACCCAATAGATCACCACGACGCTCAGCAGCACCGTGTAGATCGCGGTGGGGTACCCCGTCACCGCATCCATGAAATTGCCCATTGATCCCTCCCGCGAGCGGGTTTGTTGTTCGTTGTTCTACTTGCGGCCCGGCTTCCCCAAGCCGGCACCCTTCTTCCCACTGCTTGCACCACTTGCACCACTTGCAAATGCGATCAGGTCGCGCGTGGCCCTCTCCTTGATGGCCAGCCGGTCGTCGGCGGCCAGGCCGTAGCGGCTGGCCAGGAATTCGTAGTCTGCCCCACTGAGCGAGACCGTCAGGCGCGGTCGCTTGGGCCTGGACGTGGTCGCCAGGCCCAGCACCTGGCGGATCTGGTCGGAGGTGGACACATGCTGCGCAAAAGCCGCGGTGCGCACCGCCTCCAGCACGGCCTCCTCCACGTCGAACGCCACCTGGACGGCGCGTATCGCCTCGTCCGAGCCCTGCCAGCGAACCGGCTTGACCCGCACGTTCATTCGGAGGCGGTCCCGCCCGGGTTGGCCTGGCGGGCGCGGATGCGTTCCATTACCTTGCCGGTGCGGTCGACGTCGCTGCCGATGCCGGCGGCGGCCAGCTTCTTCTCGAGCGCCTGGTGGCCCAGTTCGTTCTCCAGCGCCTGGCTGGCCGTCATGCGGTCGGCCAGGTCTTCGTGGCGGGCGCGGATGCGTTCGAGCGACTCGCGCGCATTGGCCAGGCGCGAGCCGCCGCTGCCGATGTTCTCGGAGATGGACTGCGTGGCGCGGTAGACGCTCTCGGTGGTCTTGGCGATGCCGATCTCGCGCTCGTGCTCGCGGATGCGCGCCTCGGCCGACTTGATCAGCTCCTTCAGCTTGGCGACCTGCAGTGCATACGAAGCATGGGCCTTGGCCTGCTCCTCCAGCTCCTGTTCGATGGTGCCGACCTTGGCCGCCACGTCGAGCGCGAGGCCTTCCTGCGTCTTGTTGAGCGCCTCCACCGCGAGGCCTTCGTAGCGCGCGATTTCGTTCTTCAGGCGCTCGATCTCGCGGGCCGACTGCATCTCCTTGGCCATCACGCCGGCGAGGTCGCCCTTGGCCTTCTCGATGCTGTGCTTGGCGTCGACGATTTCCTGCTCGTAGATGCGCGTGGCGTTGCTGTCGACCACGCTCTCGCCGATTTCGCGCGCGCTGCCACGCAGCAGGGTGACAAGCTTCTTGATGACGGTCATGGGGATCTTTCGCTTAATTCAGGAATTCGGACAGGGCGTCCAACGCATCGAGCGCGTTGTCGCTGAGCACGGCCACCTCGCGTGCGATGTCTTCCACGCGCGCATTGCGCCCGAGCGCACCGGTGAGCACGTAGCGGCCATCCACGCGACCGAAGGACGACAGCGGCACGGACGGGTTCAGGTCGAGCAGCGATTCGAGCAGCTCGGTGCGGCGCTCGGGCCTCACTTCATCTTCCGTCCAGAGGTAGCAAATGCAGATGATCTGCATGTCGGAACTCGTCACGAAGATCGGCAACTCATCGCGCCCCTCGATGCTCACCTGGACCACGGGCGTGCTGCCCGGAATGGGCTGCAGCTGCACCGGCAGCCCACCCATTGCGGCGCCCGTCAGCGCATCGAGGCCCTTGAGTTGATCGAGCAGTGATTGCATACCTCTCCTTGTGGTTGCGTACCGTTGGAAGCGAGCGGTGCTTCGATGGGTTCACTATAGGTGTCGCGACATAACATGTCAAAAAATTTCTTTTTTCACAGCCATGACTTTCGGCACTGGTGCGATTCATGGCCCGCCGATTCAAGCCACCTGGAACCCCGCCTTCAGCGCCTCGCGCAAGTGCTCGACGAACAAGGTCACGGCCCGCGGTATGTGCAGCGAGTACGGGCGGATGGCGTAGATCTCTTCGGCGAAAGCCCCCGTCGGCCGCCACTCGGGCAGCACCTCCACGAGCTTGCCCGCCTGCAGCCCGGCTTGCGCGCTGAAGTCCGGCAGCAGCGCAATACCCAGGCCAGCTTGCGCGGCGTCGCGAAGCGCCTCGCTGTTGTTGGCCGCCAGCGGTCCGTCGATGGGCACGGTCATGCGCTCGGCCTGGCGCGCGCGGCCGGCGCGCCGCTCGAACGACCACACGTTCGTCTCCTGCCCGCGCGGATAGTGCAGGCAGTCGTGCGCGGTCAGCATGTGCGGCGTGAGCGGCGTGCCCTTGCGGCGCAGGTACGCGCGGCTCGCCACCAGCACCGAGCGCGTGGCGCACAGCCGCCAGGCCACATGCGTGTCGGGCGGCGCGGACGCGTGCCGGATCGCCAGGTCGAAGCCCTCCATCGCCAGTGAACTGAGCCGGTCCGAGAACTCCATCTCGATGCGGATCGACGGATGGGCCAGCAGAAAGTCGGTCAGCCGCGGCAACAGTTGCTGCCGCCCCAGCGCCACCGGCACGGTGACCCGGATCAGGCCGCGCGGCTCGCCGGCCAGGTCCCGCGCATTGAGGAAACTGTGCGCGATCTGCTCGAAGGGCTCGCGGGTCTGGTCCACCAGGCGCTGGCCGGCCTCGGTGAGCCGCATGCTGCGCGTGGTCCGCCGCACCAGGGTGACGCCGACCGCGCGCTCCAGCTCGGTGATGCGCTGGCTCATCGCGGCCTTGCTCACGCCCAGCCGGGCGGCCGCGGCGGTGTAGCTGCCCTGCTGGCCGAGCACGATCAGCCAGTGCAGATGGGCCCAGAGCGACTCGGCTTTTTTCGTGTCCATGGTTTCATTGTTCAGTTTGGCGAATAAACAATTCAGCGCTGGAGTATAGGCAGGCACCCTTCGCCTTCCTAGACTTGGCGCTTCCCCCAACCTCCCAGGACCTCCCCGTGACCGCTGCAAGCTCCAAGCCCGGATTGATCGCCCACTACATCGCAGGCCAGCATGCGGCCGGCGAATCGAGCCGCACGCAGGACGTGACCAATCCCGCGACCGGCGCCGTCACCGGCAAGGTCGCCCTGGGCGCCATCGCCGATGTGAACGCCGCCGTCGCGGCCGCCCGTGCGGCCTTCCCGGCCTGGGCCGACACGCCGCCGATCCGCCGGGCGCGCGTGATGTTCAAGTTCCTGCAGCTTCTCAACGAGCACAAGGACGAGCTCGCCCACCTCATCACCGCCGAGCACGGCAAGGTCTTCACCGACGCGCAGGGCGAGGTCTCGCGCGGCATCGACATCGTCGAATTCGCCTGCGGCATTCCGCAGTTGCTCAAGGGCGACTTCACCGACCAGGTGAGCACCGGCATCGACAACTGGACGCTGCGCCAGCCCCTGGGCGTGGTCGCCGGCATCACGCCCTTCAACTTCCCGGTGATGGTGCCGATGTGGATGTTCCCGGTGGCCATCGCCGCGGGCAACACCTTCGTTCTCAAGCCCAGCCCGACCGATCCGAGCCCGTCGCTGCGCATCGCCGAGCTGTTCAAGGAAGCGGGCCTTCCCGACGGCGTGTTCAACGTCGTGCAGGGCGACAAGGTCGCGGTCGATGCACTCATCGAGCACCCCGACGTCAAGGCCGTGAGCTTCGTCGGCTCCACGCCCATTGCCAACTACATCTACGAAACGGGCGCCCGGCACGGCAAGCGCGTACAGGCCCTGGGCGGCGCGAAGAACCACATGGTGGTCATGCCCGACGCCGACATCGACCAGACGGTGGATGCGCTGATCGGCGCGGGCTACGGCTCGGCCGGCGAGCGCTGCATGGCGATCAGCGTCGCGGTGCTGGTGGGCGACGTGGCCGACAAGATCGTTCCCAAGCTCATCGAGCGCACCCGGACGCTCAAGGTCCTGAACGGCACCAACCTCGCGGCCGAGATGGGCCCGATCGTCACGCGCGCGGCGCACGAGCGCATCACCGGCTACATCGCGCAGGGCGAGAAGGAAGGCGCCAAGCTCCTGGTCGATGGCCGCTCGTTCGACGGCAGCAAGGCCGGCGAGGGCTGCGGCGATGGCTTCTGGATGGGCGGCACCCTGTTCGACCACGTCACGCCCGAGATGCGCATCTACAAGGAAGAAATCTTCGGCCCGGTGCTCAGCTGCGTGCGCGTGGCCAACTTCAAGGACGCCGTGGACCTCGTCAACGACCACGAGTTCGGCAACGGCGTGAGCTGCTTCACCCGCGACGGCAACGTGGCGCGCGAGTTCAGCCGCCGCATCCAGGTGGGCATGGTGGGCATCAACGTGCCGATCCCGGTGCCGATGGCCTGGCACGGTTTCGGCGGCTGGAAGAAGAGCCTGTTCGGCGACATGCACGCCTACGGCGAGGAAGGCGTGCGCTTCTACACCAAGCAGAAGTCGATCATGCAGCGCTGGCCCGAGAGCACGCCCAAGGGCGCCGAGTTCGTGATGCCGACAGCCAAGTAAAGACTTGACGGCCACCTGACCGGGTGGCTGTACAAAAGACTGACTTGCCCGGGCGCGCGGGAGCCGCGAGACTTTGCGCATGATCTCGCTCCTGCATTCATGACGACCAGCAAGCTCGCTCGGCGCCTGTCGGCCGTTCCCTCCACCTTGCGGATTCCCCTGGCCGCGCGCGCGTCCGGCGACGCCATCTTTCCGCAGGTGGCCGTGCGGGACGCCTATGCCGCGGCCATCCTGGAGAAGATCCGCGACGACGGGCAGGCCCTGCCCGAAGACCGGGCGACCATCTACGGCATCCTGGCGCGCACGCGCCGCTTTCGCAGCCTCGCGCAGGATTTTCTGAAACGGCATCCCGGCGCGCGCGTGGTGAACATGGGCTGCGGCCTGAGTCATTACTTCCAGTGGCTGGACGACGACAAGTCGCGCATGACCGATGCCGACCTGCCCGAGGTGCTCGCGCTGCGCCGCGAACTCATCCCCGAGACCCATCCGCGCCACGACGTGCGCGAGCTCGACCTCACCTCGCCCGACTGGTGGGACCAGCTGGGCCTGCCGAAGAAGCGCAACGCGCAGCCGGTCTTCCTCTTCACCGAGGGCGTGTTCATGTACCTCAAGCCCGAGGCCGTCGAGGCCGTGCTCGCCGCCTTCGGCGAGCGGGCGCCCGCGGGCTCGGTGCTGGCCTTCGACGCCATGTGCTGGATCGCCACCGGGCGCGCCCGCAACCATCCGTCGGTGCGGCCGACGGGCGCGGAGTTTCTGTGGGGCCTGCGCCGCCCCGCGGACCTGACCGAGCCGCACCAGCGCCTGCGGCTGGACGGCACCTACCGCGTGATGGAGGGCTTCGGCCTCGCCGCCACGCTGTTCGGCCCGGTGTTCCGGATGGTCTTCGGCGTGCCGCTCTATGCGGTGTATGCGCTTGGCACGGTGGACATGCTGAAGGTCGCCGATACATAAACGCACAATTTTTCGAATCGGCGGCTTTGTCCGGCCTGCATTGCGCGGAATGGCTGACGCGGGGTGTCCTGGCAGATGCGGCAAGCTTGCGGCTGCTTCCATCGCGGAAAATCATTCCGCGCCTCGCCCCGTTTTCCCTTCCCCCAAAGAACCGAAACCCTCAAGAAACACATGCTTGATCGCCGATCCTTCCTTGCCGCAGGTGGTGCCGCCGCCGCACTCGCCGCCCTTGGACTGCCCGAAGAGGCGCTGGCCGCCAACGGCCTGCAACTGAGCCAGCCGGCGCCCTTCTCGTTCGATCGGCTCGTCGCACAGGCCAAGCGCCTGGCCGCGCAGCCTTACGTCGCCGCCACGCCGCTCGCCCCCGACGTGCTCGAGAAGATCGATTACGACGCGCACGGCAAGATCAAGTTCGACCCCGCCAACGCGCTCTTTCGCGAAGGTCCCGGCGCGTTTCCGGTCACCTTTTTCCACCTGGGCCGCTTCTTCCAGACTCCGGTGCGCATGCACGTGCTGGAGAACTCCGACGGCGATGCCTTCGCCCGCGAAGTGCTCTACAGCCCCGACTACTTCTCGATGCCGCCCGACAGCCCCGCGCGGGCGCTCCCGTCCGGCGCGGGCTTCGCGGGCTTTCGCCTGCAAGAGAGCCGCCTGGGCGACCAGGGCAAGCTCGACTGGCAGAAGAACGACTGGGTCGCCTTTCTCGGCGCCTCGTACTTCCGCGCGATCGGCGAGCTCTACCAGTACGGCCTCTCGGCGCGCGGCCTCGCGCTCGACGTGGCGGTGCCGGACAAGCCCGAGGAATTCCCCACCTTCACCCGCTTCTATTTCGAGACGCCGGCCGCGAACAACACCACCTCGATGACCGTCTACGCGTTGCTCGAAGGGCCGAGCGTGACGGGCGTCTTCAAGTTCGTGATGCAGCGCGGCAAGGCGGTGATCATGGACATCGACTCGCGCCTGTTCCTGCGCCGCGACGTCGCGCGCCTGGGCCTCGTGCCGCTCACCTCGATGTACTGGTACTCCGAGACCATCAAGCCCACCGCCATCGACTGGCGCCCCGAGGTGCACGACTCCGACGGCCTGGCGATCTGGAACGGCGCGGGCGAGCGCATCTGGCGCCCGCTCAACAACCCCGCGCAGACACGCGCCTCCGCCTTCGCCGACACGAAACCGCGCGGCTTCGGCCTCTTGCAGCGCGACCGCTCGTTCGACCACTACCAGGACGGCGTGAACTACGAGAAGCGCCCGAGCCTGTGGATCGAGCCGCTGGGCGACTGGGGCGAAGGCTCGGTGCAGCTCATCGAGATTCCCACCGACGACGAGATCCACGACAACGTCGTCGCCTTCTGGGTGCCCAAGGCCGATGCGAAGGCGGGCGCGAGCTACAGCCTGCAGTACCGCCTGCACTGGACCGACCAGGAGCCCTTTCCCTCGCCGCTCGCGCGCTGCGTGGCCACGCGCATCGGACGCGGCGGCCAGCCGGGCCAGCCGAGGCCGCAGGGCGTGCGCAAGTTCATGGTCGAGTTCATCGGCCAGCCGCTGACCACCGTGCCCTTCGGCGTGAAGCCCGAGCTGGTCCTCACGGCGCCG
Source organism: Variovorax sp. AC194 (assembly GCF_979257995.1). Taxonomy (NCBI): domain Bacteria; kingdom Pseudomonadati; phylum Pseudomonadota; class Betaproteobacteria; order Burkholderiales; family Comamonadaceae; genus Variovorax; species Variovorax sp. AC194. The sequence continues at coordinate 4,514,236 of NZ_OZ409823.1, forward strand.
CGCGGCAAGTTCTCATACGTCTTCGCCGAGGCCGTGCCCAACGGCGTGCCGGGCCACTGGCGCGCGCAGTTCGACTTCACGCCCGAAGGCAACGAGCCGATCGACATGCGCCTGTACCTGAAGAACGGCGACCAGACGCTCACCGAGACCTGGCTGTACCAGTACCAGCCGGCGTGATGCTGGCGCGATGTTGCGGGCGCCTCAGCGCCTGCTCGCGTCGTTGTAAGGCGCGAAGAGTTCCACCGCCCAATCGACGAACACCCGCAGCTTGGCGCTCAGGTGCCGGTTGGTCGGGTACACCACATGCAGCGGATAGGTCGGCGGCGCCCAGGCCTGCAGCACCTCGACCAGCGCGCCGCTCGCCAGGTACGGCGCGGCCATCACGTCGAAGGTCTGCGCCACGCCCATGCCGGTGAGCACGGCCGTGAGGTGCGCGGTGCTCTCGTTCACGCCGACCACGGTGTGGCCGTGGATCTCGATGCGCTCGTCCCCATGCGCATAGCGCAGTGGAATCGGCCGATTGCTCAGCGACGAGAAATAGCCCACCACCCGGTGCGTGCCGTCGCCCAGGTTCGCGGGCGTCGCCGGGATGCCGTGGCGCGCGAGGTACGCGGGCGTGGCGCAGGTCACGAAGCGCAGGTTCGCGATGCGGCGCGCCACCAGCGACTGGTCCACCAGTTCGCCGGCGCGGATGACGCAGTCCACCGCATCGCCCACGAGGTTCACCGGCCTGTCGCTCACGCCGATCTCCAGTTCGATCTCCGGATAGCGCGCGTGGAACGCAGGCAACTGCGGAATCAGGATCATGTTGGCGAACGAAGAGCCCACATCCACCCGCAGCCGCCCACGCGGATTGGCCTGCGCGTTGGTGAGGTCCGATTCGATGTCTTCCAGTTCGGCCAGCACGCGCGCGGTGCGCTCGTAATACGCCGCGCCTTCGGGCGTGACCGTCACGCGCCGCGTCGTGCGCTGCAGCAGCTTCACGCGCAGGTGCGTCTCCAGCTGCTGCACCATCTTCGTCACGGTGGGCTTGGGCAGTTGCAGCGAGTCGGCCGCGCGGGTGAAGGTGCCGGCCTCGACCACCCGGGCGAAGACGCGCATGGCGGTGATCTGGTCCATCGCCGGATTATTAGTGATTCGGAAATAAACAAGTCACGCGCGGCACCTTGGTCTCGGAGGGAGTCGCGCCCAAACTTCCTTCCATCGTCAACGCTGCTTCGCAGCAAACCCTCAAGGAAGAAGTCATGTCCCAACTCAAGCTCAACGACAAGATCGCCCTCGTCACCGGCGGCACCAGCGGCATCGGCCTGGCGACCGCGCAACGCTTCGTGGCCGAAGGCGCCCACGTGTTCATCACGGGCCGCCGCCAGGCGGAACTCGATGCGGCGGTGAAGACCATCGGCCGCAACGTGACCGGCGTGCTCGGCGACGTCTCCAAGCTCGCCGACCTCGACAGGCTCTACGCCGCCATCAAGGAACAGAAAGGCCGGCTCGACGTGCTGTTCGCCAACGCGGGCGGCGGCAGCCTGGTGCCGCTGGGACAGATCACCGAGGAGCACTTCGACAAGACCTTCGACACCAACGTGCGCGGCCTGCTCTTCACCGTGCAGAAGGCGCTGCCGCTGATGCCCAAGGGCGCATCGATCGTGCTCAACGCATCGATCACCAGCATCAAGGGCACGCCCGCCTTCAGCGTCTACAGCGCGACCAAGGCGGCGGTGCGCAGCTTCGCGCGCAGCTGGGCGGTGGACCTGAAGGATGCCGGCATCCGCGTCAATGCGGTCAGTCCCGGCGTGGTGCCGACCCCGGCCTATGAACTGCTGGGCCTCACGCCGGAGCAGGTGAAGGGCTTCATCGAGATGCAGGCGCAGACCATTCCGCTGGGCCGCGTCGGCACGCCCGACGAGATCGCGAAGGCGGTCGTGTTTCTCGCCTCCGACGACAGCAGCTTCGTGAACGGCACGGAGCTCTTCGTCGACGGAGGCTCTGCGCAGATCTAGTCGATCAGCGCTTGGTGACCGACACCAGCTCGACTTCGAAGTTCAGCGTGGCATTCGGCGGAATCACGCCGCCCGCGCCGCGCGAACCGTAAGCGATCGACGGCGGGCAGGTCAGCTTGGCCTTGCCGCCCGGCTTCATCTTCTGCACGCCTTCGGTCCAGCACGGGATCACGCCGTTGAGCGGGAACTCGGTGGGTTCGCCGCGCTTGTAGGAGCTGTCGAATTCCTTGCCGGTGTCGGGGAAGGTGCCGCGGTAGTGAACCTTCACGGTGTCGGTGGCGGCGGGCGATGCGCCGGTGCCTTCCTTGAGCGACTGGTAGACCAGGCCGCTGGGCGTGGTCACGGGCGCGGATTGCGCGAACGCTGCGGGGATGGCGAAGACGGACACGAGAGCGGCACAGAAAAGAGACTTCACGAAACACCTCGGGGATTGAAAGACCCCGATTATGGCCAGCGCGCGCGTCTCGGCCAGAGGTGCCGATGAGCCCGCGATGTAGCGCGATGTAGCTAGTGGAACGACCCTTGCTTTGCAGGATGTGCACTGTCAACATCCACGCAGAGAGGAAGCCCCATGCATTCCACCGAAGCCTCGCCGGCCGCCCCCCCGTTCACGCCGGCACCGGTCACCTCAAGAAGGTCCTGGGCCCCATCCAGCTCTGGGGCATCGCGGTGGGCCTGGTCATCTCTGGTGAGTACTTTGGTTGGAGCTACGGCTGGAATACCGCCGGCACGCTCGGCTTCCTGGTCGCCACGGTGCTGGTGGCCACGATGTACACCACCTTCATCTTCAGCTTCACCGAGCTGTCCACCGCCATCCCGCACGCGGGAGGCCCCTTCGCCTATGCACGGCGCGCGTTCGGGCCGACCGGCGGCTTCGTCGCGGGCTTTGCGACGCTGATCGAATTCGTCTTCGCGCCGCCGGCCATCGCGCTGGCGATCGGCGCGTACCTCAACGTGCAGTTCCCGGGCATCAACCCGAAGTGGTTCGCGCTCGGGGCGTACGTGATCTTCATCGCGCTCAACTGGGTCGGCGTCGGCATCGCCGCCGCCTTCGAGCTCTTCGTGACCGTGCTGGCCATCGTCGAGCTGCTGGTGTTCATGGGCGTGGTCACGCCGGGCTGGACGATGGCCAACTTCGTGGCCAACGGCTGGGCCGGCGGCAGCGTGCTCAATGGCGCGGCGATCTCGGGCATCTTCGCCTCGATTCCGTTCGCGATCTGGTTCTTCCTGGCCATCGAGGGCGCGGCCATGGCGGCCGAAGAAGCGCGCGATCCGCACCGCACCATTCCCATCGCCTACACCACGGGCATCGTCACGCTGGTGGTGCTGGCCTTCGGCGTGATGATCTTCGCAGGCGGCGTGGGCGACTGGCGCAAGCTCGCCAACATCAACGACCCGCTGCCGCAGGCCATGAAGGCGGTGGTGGGCGACAACAGCGGCTGGCTGCACATGCTGGTGTGGATCGGGCTCTTCGGGCTCATCGCATCGTTCCACGGAATCATCATGGGCTACTCGCGGCAGATCTTCGCGCTGGCGCGCGCGGGCTATCTGCCGCGCTACTTCGCGGGCCTGAGCCCGCGCTTCGACACGCCGCACCGCGCGCTGCTGGCCGGCGGCGTGATCGGTGTGATCGCGATCTTCAGCGACGAATGGGTGCAGTTCGGCGGGCAGACGCTCACCGCCAACATCGTGACCATGGCGGTGCTCGGCGCGATCGTGATGTACCTCATCTCGATGGCCGCGCTCTTCAAGCTGCGCAGGACCGAGCCCGAGCTGCTGCGCACCTACCGCGCGCCCTTCTATCCCGTGTTCCCCGCGATCGCGCTCGGCCTGGGCGTGGTGTGCCTGGGCGCGATGGTGTGGTTCAACTTCATGCTCACGGTGCTGTTTTTGGTGCTGATGGCCGCGGCCTACGGCTACTTCCTCCTGACCTCTTCGCAGCGCAAGGCGGCCGCGCCCGACGAGATGCTTTCTTCCTCGGCCACCACCGGCTGAACTTTTGCCAGAACCTTCACCTGAAAGACGATGCGCTACCGCACCACCATCGCAGACCAGGTCTTCGCCTTCGACGACCTCAAGCAAGTCATGGCGTTCGCCAGCCCCGCGCGCTCGGGCGACTACCTCGCCGGCGTCGGCGCCGCCACCGCGCAGCAGCGCATGGCCGCGCGCCACGTGCTGGCCGACACGCCGCTCAAGCAGTTCCTGACCGAAGCGCTCATTCCCTACGAGAGCGACAACATCACGCGGCTCATCATCGACGGCCACGATGCGGCGGCCTTCGCGCCGGTGTCGCACCTCACGGTCGGCGACTTCCGCAACTGGCTGCTGTCGGACGACGCCACGACCGCCACGCTCACCGCGCTCTCGCCCGGCCTCATGCCCGAAATGGTCGCGGCCGTGTCCAAGCTCATGCGCAACCAGGACCTCGTGTCGGTCGCGAAGAAGTGCAGCGTGGTCACGCGCTTTCGCAACACCATCGGCCTGCCGGGCCACCTGTCGGTGCGGCTGCAGCCCAACCACCCGACCGACGACCTGCGCGGCGTGGCCGCCTCCACGCTCGACGGCCTCCTCTACGGCGCGGGCGATGCGGTGATAGGCCTCAACCCCGCCTCCGACAGCATGCCGGTGCTGGGCCAGTTGCTGCACATGCTCGACGAGGTGATCCAGCGCTTCGAGATTCCCACGCAAAGCTGCGTGCTCACGCACGTGACCAACACGCTCAAGCTCGCGGAGGCCGGCGCGCCGGTGGACCTGGTGTTCCAGTCGATTGCGGGCACCGAGAAGGCGAACCTCTCGTTCGGCGTGACGCCCGAGTTGCTCGACGAGGCCTACGCGGCAGCGCTCGCCTTGAAGCGCGGCACCGTCGGCGACAACGTCATGTACTTCGAGACCGGCCAGGGCAGCGCCCTCTCCGCCAACGCCAACTTCGGCGTCGACCAGCAGACCTGCGAGGTGCGCGCCTATGCGCTCGCGCGGCGCTACAAGCCGCTGCTCATCAACACGGTCGTCGGCTTCATCGGGCCGGAATATCTTTACGACGGCAAGCAGATCATCCGCGCGGGCCTGGAAGATCACTTCAGCGGCAAGCTGCTCGGCCTGCCCATCGGCTGCGACATCTGCTACACGAACCACGCCGAAGCCGACCAGGACGACATGGACACCCTGCTCGTGCTGCTGGGCACCGCGGGCATCAACTTCATCATGGGCATTCCAGGCGCGGACGACGTGATGCTCAACTACCAGAGCACGTCGTTCCACGATGCGCTGTTCCTGCGCCAGACGCTGGGCCTGAAGCGCGCGCCCGAGTTCGAGGCGTGGCTGCAGCGCATGCAGATCACCGATGCGGCGGGGCAGCTCGCGCCGCCCTCGTCCAACCGATTGCTCGCCGACATGAGCGGGCTCAAGGCGCTCGCGCCATGAGCGACGCCGTCACACCCAACCCCTGGACGCAATGGCGCTCGGCCACGCCCGCGCGCCTCGCACTCGGCCGCGCCGGCGCCGGCATGCCCACCGACGAGACGCTGCGCTTCGGCTGGGCGCATGCGATGGCGCGCGATGCGATCCATGCGGCACTCGACGTCGATGCACTCGAAGCCACGCTGGCCGCGCAGCACTGGGAAGTCGCCCGCGCCCGCAGCCGCGCGTCGGACCGCACCACGTACCTGCGCCGCCCCGACCTCGGCCGTCAGCTCGACGAGGAGGACGACGCGCGCCTGCGCGCCATCGGGCGGTACGGCTGCGATGTCTGCGTCGTCATCGGCGATGGCCTGTCATCGCTGGCCGTCGCGCGCCATGCCGCGCCGCTGCTCGCCGCGCTGCGCTCGCAACTGCCGGCCGACACGCGCTTCTCGCCCGTGGTGATCGCCACGCAGGCGCGCGTGGCGCTCGCCGACGAGGTGGGCGAGCTGTTCGGCGCGATGCTCTCGGTGATGCTGATCGGCGAGCGGCCGGGGCTCAGTTCACCCGACAGCCTGGGCATCTATCTGACGCATTCGCCCAAGCGCGGACTGAACGATGCGGCGCGCAACTGCATCTCCAATGTGCGGCCCGAAGGGCTGCCGTATGAAGTCGCCGCGTTCAAGCTGGCGTGGCTGATGCGCGAGTCGCTCCGGCGCGGGCTGACCGGCGTGGGGCTCAAGGACGAGAGCGATGTTGCGGTGCTGGAGAAGCAGGCCACCCGACGACCGGAGCTGCCCGGATAGGCACGCACCCTTTCCATATCGACAAATACGCAATAAAATGACTCTTAAGCCGTTTAATAGTCATTTTATTGATGTCAAAAAGCAGCCACAGCCTCTCCGCCCTGCCCTCGCAAACCATCGCGCCCCTTGAAAGGCTCGGCCTTCGCCTGCGTGCGCACAGGATCAACCGCGCGTGGACCGTCGCCGAAATGGCCGAGCGGCTGCTGTGCTCGCCCAACACCCTGCGCGCACTCGAATCGGGCAAGCCCGGCACCAGCATCGGGCTGCTGGCGCATGCGTTGTGGCTCTTCGGCGAGATCGATTCGCTCGACGGCGTGGCCCTTGCCCCCGCCGGCCTGGCGGCAAAGCGCCGCGTGCGCAGGTCGGCCGCGCAAGGTGCCGCGGGCGTGATCGCGGAGGGCGAACGTGATTTCTGACGACGCCGATGTCGAGCGCCGCATCTACGTCGGCCTCGCGCGGCACACGGGCCAGCGGGTGCAACCGGCCGGCCTGATGAAGGTCGTTCGCCGCGGCGTGGTGGAGTCCGGCGAATTCGCCTACGGCCGGCGCTATCTCGAAGACCCGGCGGCCGCACCGCTCAACCCCGAGCACCTGCCGCTGCGCGATGCGGCCTTCGTGCTGCCCGAACGCCGCATTCGCGACGGCGGTGCCATGCCGCTCACGCTGCGCGATGCGCTGCCCGACAGCTGGGGCCGCAAGGTGCTCGAGATACGCCAGGGCAAACCGCTGTCCGACATCGATGCATTGCTGCTGACCAACGAAGACCGCATCGGCGCGATGGTGTTCGCCGAATCGCTGCCCATCGAGAGCGAGGAGCCGCCGTCGGTGCTTCTGGCGCTGGAAGAACTCGCCGACGCATCGCGGCGTGTCGAAGCCGGCATGGAGATCGGGCCCGACATGCACCGCCTGCTGCGCGGCGGCAGCCTGGGCGGCGCGCGGCCCAAGGCGGCCTTCGTGCACGAGGGCCGGCGCTTCATCGCCAAGTTCGCATCGCGCGGCGACGACCACGACGTGGAGGTGATCGAGGCCGCCACGCTCTGGCTGGCCAATGCCTGCGGCATCGACGTTCCCCCTTCCTGCTGCAGCCTCTTGCATCGGGGCACGCGCTGCTGGTCGAGCGGTTCGACCGCGCAGGGCCGGTCGCCGACGAGCGGCGCTTTCACTACCTCTCGGCCTCGGCGCTGCTCGACGTGCCCTATGAATCCAGCCGGGGCAGCTACGTCGAGCTGGCGCAACTGCTGCGGCGCATTTCGCAACGGCCGCAAGAAGACCTGGCCGAACTGTTCCGCCGCCTGGTGTTCAACCTGGCGGTGGGCAACAGCGACGATCACGTGAAGAACCACGGCGCGCTGCGCGGCGAAGACGGACAGTGGCGCCTGGCCCCTGCCTTCGACCTGGTGATGCAGCTGGGCGGCCATACGGGCTATCAGGAGCTGGCCGTGCTTCCCGGGCAGCACGCATCGAGCCTTGCTTTGGCGCGCGAGGCGGCGCCGCACTTCGGCCTTGCGGCCGCGGCGGCCGAAGAAGTCATCGTTGCCATCTGCGAGACCGTCGCCATTCAGGCGGCGGCCGGCGTGGCATCCGCCGGCGGCGATCGGGCGTTGGTGCGGCGCGTGGCCGCCTTCATCGCGCAACAAGCCGAACGCATCGGCGCCTGACGGGTGCAGAATCGAAACCGTATCGGGCGGCCAAGAACGGACACTCCACACTGAGCCAACAGGAAGTGAGGCAGGCGCAATGAGCTGGCAAGACGGGGACATCAAGAAGGCGTTTCAAGCCAGGCGACACAAGCCCTGGACGGTGGGCTACGAAACACCCGTCAGCGCCGACATGCAGACCGGCCCTCTCGAAGTCACCGGCAAATTTCCGAAGGACCTGCAGGGCGTGCTCTACCGCAACGGCCCCGCCATGCACGACCGCGGCGCAGGCCGCTATGCCCACAAATGGGACGGCGACGGCATGATCCAGGCCTTCCGCTTTGCGGACGGCCGCGTGACGCACACCGGCCGCTTCGTGCGCACGAAGAAATTCCAGGCCGAAGAAGCTGCCGGCGAATACCTGCTCAGTGCGTTCGGTTCGGCGGTGCCCGGAAAGACCGAGCTCAACACCGACATCGACGAGATGAACTCCGCCAACCTGAGCGCGGTCTATCACGCAGGCCGGCTGCTCGCGCTGTGGGAACCCGGATCGCCCCATGAGCTGGACCCCGAGACGCTGGAGACCAAGGGCATCTATCGCGCGGACAGCGCCGAACTGCTCAGGCCCTTTTCGGCACACCCGAAGATCGGCACCAATGGCGATGGCGATCTCTGGAATTTCGGATCGGACCCGATCACGTCGGAGCTGAGCATCTACAAGCTGTCGGCCACGGGGGCGGTGGAGGTATGCCGCCGCTTCGCGGTGAAAGACCTGCCGCCGATGCACGACTTTGCCGTCACGCAAAACCATCTGATCTTTCTGCTTCCTCCCGCGCTCTTCGACAGGGAAAAGCTGATCGCCGGCAAGGCATTCGGCCTGTCGGTGAACTGGATGCCGGAGCTCGGCACCCGCGTGCTGGTGATCGACAAGCGAAGCTGGCGCCAGACCTGGTACCAGCTTCCGCCATGGATCATTCACCACGTGGGCAACGCCTGGGAAGACGCCGACGAGGTGATCCGCTTCGACGTCTTTGCCAACGCGGAACCGCAGGCGATGGCCACCGGCTGGAACGTCATGCGCGGGAAGTACGTGCATATGCAGGGACCGGTGATGACGCTGGTCGAACTCCGCGCGGGCAAGTCGCCGCAGGTCACGCGGTTCGATGCGCTGGAAGGTGAGTTTCCGGTGATCGACCCTGCGCTGGCCGGGCGCGACTATGAGCAGGTGCTGTGCGTGGCGCGTAGCCCGGTGCGACCGAGTGGCATGCCGGATTGGGGGGATGTGGCGAGCTTCAACCTCAAGCAAGGGACCATCCAGTCCTACGGCTTCGGTGACGACTGGATCGCCGAGGAGCATGTGTACGCGGGGAGGAATTCGCAATGGGCCGTCGGCACCGCGCTGGACACCGCGGCGAGGCGCACGGTGATCTCCGTGTTCAACGTGCATCACGTCGGTGATGGGCCAGTGGCGCAAGTCCGGCTTCCTTATGCGCTTCCGCTGGGGGTGCATGGGACGTTCAGGGCGATGTAGTTTGCGGTGCCGCGCAATCAAGGACCCACACGATGACCATCACCATCACCGCCTTTGAACGCTCGCCCGACGGCGGCAAGGGCCTGGCGCGCGACACGCGCGTGCGCTGGGCGCTGGAGGAAGCCGGCCTGCCCTATGAGGTGCGCCTGGTGTCTTTCCACGCGATGAAGGAGGCCGCGCATCTGGCGCTGCATCCCTTCGGCCAGATCCCCACCTACGAGGAAGGCGGTCTCGTGCTGTTCGAGACCGGCTCCATCGTGCTGCACATCGCCGAGCGCCACCCGGGCCTGCTCCCCGCCGATGCCGACGCCAGGGCGCGCGCCATCACGTGGATGTTCGCGGCGCTCAACACGGTCGAGCCTCCCATCCTCGAACTCGTCACCGTCAAGTTCGCGGAAGGCGACAAGCCCTGGAAAGACGAGCGCCTGCCCCTCGTGCAAGACCGGATACGCGCCCGGCTCACCCCGCTCGCCACCCGCCTGGGCGACGCCGACTGGCTGGACGGCGGCTTCAGCGCGGGCGACCTGCTGATGGTGTCGGTGCTGCTGCGGCTGAGACCGTCGGGCCTGCTGAACGAGTTTCCCAGCCTAGCCGCCTATGTCGCTCGCGGCGAAGCGCGGCCGGCCTATCAGCGGGCGTTCGCCGCGCAACTGGCGATCAACGCTGCCCCCTTGCCGGCGGGCTGACGGGCGCTTGCCTACGCCCCTGCCAAGGGTGCGCGTTGTTGCCGGAGCTTGTTCAACTCGCTCAGGTACGAGCCTGGAATCTGCGGCACCTCGCCGTCTGCCCCGAGCACGCCGATGCCGGCGCCATCCACGACGACTTGCAACCCCGCTGGCACGGCGAAGAACTTCACCAGGTCCGGGCGGTCGACGCCGAGCTGATAGAGCGACGTCTTGACGAAGCGAGCCGGGTCCTGGGAGCCTGCTTCATCATCAAGGTCCGAGAGCCACCAGCCGGAGTCCGCCCCGTCGAGCGCATCGCTTCGCGTGAGCAGGACCCGCGTTGCTTCCTTGTAATTGACGTGCACGACAGCGCTTTGGCGCAGCGACGGAAAGTCCGGCTCTGCCGGAAGCGAGAGGCTCCTGACAACGTCTTGCTGGTTTCGCAGGTGCATCAGCGTGCTGTCGACCGAATCGACAAACTTCACCGGAACGGCCTTCATGTCGGGCTCCAGAACGCGTAGGAATCCCTCCGGTCCGTCCTCGAGCATCGTGAACATCCAGCCGACCTGCAGGCTCTGGCCGCTTCGGAACTTCGCGCCCTCGGCCACGCGTTGCTCGAAGAACCGCAGAAGCCAGGAGATGTCTTTAGCCGGCACGGCGCTGTTGGCAACGCGAATCTGAAACTCGGGGTGGTCGTGGCGTTTGCAGTCGGACGTTGCGTGGACCGACGACAGGCCACCCGATGGCACGGAGGGCGGATTCCGGCCGAACTTCGAGAAGATGGAGCGCAGAGACATAGGCGGGGTCAGGGCGTGGTGGACGACGTTGCGGTGGTGGCTTGCGTCATGACGGTGGCCCATGCACCGTCGATGCGCTTCCAGACTTCCACGACCCAGAGCCCGCCGCTGAAGAAGCGAGTGACGACAAGGTCGCCTTGCTGTTCGTGCTGCTCTCGTTCGCGTGGGACATAGGGGCGGTGCTTTTGCGTTTGAAGGTTCTCGATCCGGTCGGCCCGCGACATGAACCGGCCGTTCTGCTGGACGGTCGTGAAGTCGCTCGCGGTGTACTTGGCCCACTGCGCCGCGTCGACGGCGTAGAAGGCTTCGTCGCGTGCGCGCATGGCGGCTTGAAGGTCGGGAGGGAGTGGGTTTGTGCCGGGCATGAGGGGACTGTAGCGGCCATGCCGAGGTCCCGATCGTCCACATCATCCAGGCTGACCATCACAAGTTGTCGTGACCGCGAACGGTGAATGGTTTGTCGAATGGGCTATTTCGGCAAAGGCACTGCTTGCGTCTATTTGGATGACGAGGGTCGACGCGCATTTGTTTTTAGCAAGCGGTAGCCGTGTGCGAGGACCGGTATCGGGCGAGTCGAGCGGCAGCTAAGAGCCCACAGCGGGCTTACGTGCTGCTCGGAAGCAGTCACTCAGGACGAGGCAGGTGGCGCGCACTCACAGGTCCGAACAAGCAAAAGCTAGCGCTTCTTTCGGTATTCCATCCATGCATAGAACGCGCCCGCTGCGAACATGAAGGCCGCGCCCGCTCCGCCGGAAGCAAAGTCAAAAGCACGGCCTCCCAAGAGGCCAAGAGCGCCGAAAAGGGCAAAGTTGAGGGCAAGACCAGCTGGAAGAGCGGCGGCGTTTTTCTTATCAAGGAACCACATCCAACTGAGAATTGACGCTGCTAGTCCGACCAAAAAGACGACGGCAGTGACCAATGAATGCATGTGGCAGTACGTGATGAGTGACTGGTTCTGGCCGACTGTAGCCATCTATGGCGTCGCCGCACTCGCCACAGACTGCGCACATATCGAGTTCCAAACAACGGCATCGAGCGGCATCACTTTCGACTAGTCGATTGCACCGGTGAAGATGGGGTGCGGAGCAAAGCCGTAGAACTGACCTTTCCCGCGAAGCACCCCTTTGTCCTTGAGGAGAGCCACACCCTCACTCAGCAGGTTTTCCTGCAGCCGCTCGCGCGACTTCATGAGTTCAGAGAAGCGCTGGAAGTCGTCAGCAACGAGGTGGACGTCGCCATCCAGCATGTCCAGTTTCATGACCTCGCCGGAGCGGCGCTCAAAGAATAGGTCGCCAAACGCAGATGCTCCAATCAGTCGTACCTGCCCTGTGACCTTTCCCGGCCATTCCGCGAGCAGGCCGTTGAAGTCGAGAAGCGCCGCGTCGACGAACAGGTCGTCCCAGGTCAAAGAACTCATGTGTAGGTCGTTTTGGGTGGTTGTAGTTGAACGTCCGCTTCTGGCCGGATTCAGGCTATCGCCGCGTTGCGAGCAGATTGGCGAGGCTCTTCGCATGCGTCATGGCATCGCCAAGAAAGTTGGTTCCCGTCGAGTTCGCATTCCGAAATTGGGGCCACAGGCCGAGCGTCTCCGGTAGCCACGCGGGAACGTCCTCAAGATAGTGAATGCGGAAGTACGAGTCCTCACACTTGAGGTCGTAGAGCTCAATCGAGCTGACACGGAAATTGTTCCCCTCAAACTTCAGCTTGGAGAACTCATCCTCCGGGAAGTACCGACATCCTTTGGTTACGAGCACATCCTTGAGCCCTGACAGTTCGTATATGTTGATGAGTTCGCCGGTACGGTCCATGAATATTGATCTCGTTGAGGGTTGCTTCGCGAATCTCACTGCCAAGGGGAGTCAACACGAGAGAGGATGGCGGCAGCACCTACAGAAAACTAGAAGGGCCTGGCGTACTTCCGCTTTTGGCCGCGAGCCGAACCTGTTCAAAGGTACTCCACATGCGTACCCAGGGGCACATAGCCGAATATCTTGAAACCTGTTGGCGTCGTGGCGCCTGGAACACGCAAGGAGTGGAGTGCCCGCAGAACGGCCTCACTTTGAGCTGAGGAGCTCACGGCAACTTCAACCCATTCGTCTTCCTCGTGGCGTCCATAAAAGTGATGAAACCACTCCCCATCCCACTCGCTCACGTAGCCGCTTCGCAAATTGCGAACGCGAAACTTAGGCGCCAGTTCTCCAAGCTCGTGCATGCTGAGTCGAAGTTCATTCCACTTTGTGTTGTTCATGACCGAGGTAATAGGGACTGGCATTTTTTGGCGGTGGACGCGAAGGTCAGGTATTGGCCGGCTGCGGCCGGACGCGGCGGTCGTCAGTAGGCGCCGCCCCTAGGTACGCAGCCATCCGAGTCATGCAACTTACCTTCAGCGAGCACGTTTTCCGTCTTGCAGACCTCGTTGAAGCTCCAGACCTCAAAAGCATCACCCGGAATTGCATGCTGTTCCAGATAGGCTTCAAATTCTTCGAGGTCCTCGAACGAAACGACGCATGGACAACTTGCCCCTCGATAGAACCAGTGCTGAACAATGACAGGACCTTTAGCCAATGCATTCTTGATTTTGGCAAGGCTTGCTTCGGAAAGAATCCTGGCTCCGTCCTCAGTCCAATCGTCGGGGGCGTGGCGATCAGGAATTCGTTTCATAGGTTATCGCGATAAGTGATTTTCTGGACTCGACCACTCCGAGAATAGGCCGTGTTGAGCGGCTGCTCTTGGCCGGATTCTGCCTATAGCCCAGCACACGCATGGCTCACGACTGGAGATGTTCCGCTCGAGCCTATTTGCGGTTCGGCTTCCAGGTCGATGCGGAAGACACAGGAGTAAGGAGGCCACAGATTGTCTCTTTGACTTGAGCAATGCAGCATCCCCTTCTTGCTCGATGGAACCTCAGGGGCTGCGGTACAGGCATAGCCCTGTAAAGCCAACTTCTGAGCTAATTTTGCTGGCGGCTCGCCCTTGAATTCTGTCAAGACGGCGTCAAGCTTTCGACTTTCCCGCACTTCGATCGGAGCACATCCGCTAGTCACCAACAGCACTGCGGGAAAAACCGGTGCTAGTAGTAGCCGAGCTATCGAGCGGAACTTCTGCATATTTGCTGCTGGCATGTTTTGAAGCTTGCTGCTTATTAGAAGTCTCGAGTCTGCTTCTGGCCGATAGTACCCATCCACGCGCCGTTCCCTCCCCTCGCAAACGGCAGGCCGCGAAAAATCACAGCCTGCCAGACCAGCCATTCAGCGTTTACTGGCCGGTCTCAGGCGCCTTGCGCAGCGCCGCCACGCTCAACTGAAACAACGCCACCGCCCTGCGCGTCAGGTCCGATGCGAGCCAATGCAGGTTGGCCAGCTGCGTAGGGCCATCGCCGCCGCTCCAGTCGATGTCTTCTCCGTGGCAGGTCCACATGAGCGCTTCGAGCTGTGCGAGGGTGGCTTCGAGCAAGTCCGTCGGGTCTTGGTCGGGGGGTACCGGCGTGCGAGGCCGGGCTATAGTCTTGGTAGCCATTTTTGTGCTTCCTTTAGAGGGTTGGGCACGTCTTTGGTTAGACGGCTGGGGTGCTCGATACACCCCGGCCGTCGCCTTTTGATACCTCGCATTTGCATCGGTGCTTTCGCACCGACAACCCGCCGCGAGGCGTAGCGGTTCTTCAATCATTGGGCTTGCTGTGTGTGTGGCGCCTTGCTGCTCCCCTTGGTGGGGCGCTGAGTGACAGGGGCATTCACTTTAAAGAAGAGCGGCTGCGATGTGGCCGCCACGTGTGGAACGAAGTCTCGATTCGCGCGAACAAATGCAGCTTAGGCCGTGCAACGCGAACGCGCGCCGAACTCGTGCCGATCACCTACCGGTCGCGCACCGATCGCGCACCGATCACGCACCGATCACGCACCGATCACACAGCCTGGCACGGCTGATGCGTACGTCGATGCGGAAGTGTCACGAGCGCTGCATACGCTCGGCGCTTCTCGTCCACAACGCACAACAACAGGGAACGCATGCAACGCCGCCTCGTCCTTCTCACGCCGCTCGCTGCCGCGCTCACGACCACGCTCGCCGCCACCGGCTGCGCCAGCCTCTCGCCCGCCAGGGGCCTGTCGCCCGCCCACTGGGATGCCTTCAACCGCGCGCAGATCGAGGGCCTCCTCGCCGGCCTCGGCAAAGGCAGCGCGGGCTACAACGCGGCGAGGCCGCCGTACGTGGTGTTCGACTGGGACAACACCAGCGTCTTCCTCGACATCGAGGAAGCCTCGCTCATCTACCAGCTGGAGAACCTCGCCTTCGGCGCGACGCCCGCGCAGCTCGAGGTGGCGCTGCGCAAGAACATTCCGAAGAAAGACTTCCTGCCCGCGTACAACAACGCGGCGGGCAAGCCGGTGAACATTGACCTCGTGGTGCCCGACATCGTGGCCAGCTACACCTGGCTCTACCAGAACTGCAGCACCCTCAAGGGCAGCAAGCCGCTGGCGGCGGTGAAGCTCGATCCGAACTACATCGCCTTCACCACCAAGGTGCGCTATCTCTACGAGGCCATCGGCGACACCTTCGACCACGACACGGCCTACCCGTGGGTCACGTACCTCTTCGTCGGCATGACCGAGGCGCAGGTGCGCAAGCTCACGGCCGACACGGTGGCGTGGCAGTTGAAGGAGCCGATCGCCAAGATCAAATGGACCTCGCCGGCCGCACTGCCGGGCCAGGCGGGCGTGGTCTCGGTGAGCTGGAAGAACGGCCTCCGGCTGCAGCCCGAAATGCAGGCGCTGTATGCCGCCTTTCGCAACGCGGGCTTCGATGTGTGGGTGTGCTCGGCGTCGTTCGTGGATGTGATCAAGGAGATCTCGTCGAACCCCGCCTTCGGCTACAACAACCCGCCCGATCGCGTGCTCGCGATGGAGCTGGAGCGCGACGCCAACGGCGTGATCCAGCCCGAGTACCGCCGCGGCTACGACCAGACGCAGGGGCCGGGCAAGACCAGGAACATCCAGCGCTTCCTGGTCGCCAAGTACGGCTACGGCCCGAGCTTCATCGCCGGGGACAGCGAGGGCGACCAGAACATGATGGCCGACTTCGCCGACACGAAGAAGGTGCTGATCGTCAACCGCCTGCGCGATCCGAAGACCGACATCGGCAAGTTCTCGGCGATGGCCGTGCAGGGCTACGGCAAGCCCGACACGCGCTACCTGCTGCAGGGCCGCGACGACAACACCGGCCAGTGGGTGCCCTCGCAACTGCACACGCCGCTGGGCGCGACGCAGGGCAAGGCGCTCAAGTAGCGCCCGGGGCCGACAGCGGGGCTGGATGGGTACGTGCCTATGATCCTGGCATCGAACACCAGGAGACAAACCATGGCCGCCCGCTACCCCCTCGCCGAACTCAAGGACCTGCCCGAAGACATCCGCACCGCGATCCTCGCTGTGCAGGAGAAGGCGGGCTTCGTGCCCAACGTGTTCCTCGGCCTCGCGCGCCGACCGGCCGAGTGGCGCGCGTTCTTCGCGTACCACGACGCGCTGATGCTGAAGGAGGAAGGCTCGCTCACCAAGGGCGACCGCGAGATGATCGTCACCACCACCAGCGCGGCCAACCAGTGCCTCTATTGCGTGGTGGCGCACGGCGCGCTCCTGCGCATCTACGAGAAGAAGCCGCTGGTCGCGGACCAGGTGGCGGTCAATTACCGCAAGGCCGACATCACGCCACGCCAGCGCGCTATGCTCGACTTCGCGATGAAGGTCTGCGACCGCTCGCACGAAATCGACGACAGCGACTTCCCGCCGCTGCACGCGCACGGCTTCGATGACGAAGACATCTGGGACATCGCGGCCATCACCGCCTTCTTCGGCCTGAGCAACCGCCTCGCGAGCTTCAGCGGCATGCAGCCGAACAACGAGTTCTTCCTGATGGGAAGGCTGCCGCGCGAGAAGAAGTAAAAGCCTGCGTCCGACAAGGCACGAACCGGTGTTCTCGGTTCTTGCCGAAGAAAAATCCGTTCACGCTGAGCTTGTCGAAGCGCCGCGCAAGGCTTCGACAAGCTCAGCCCGAACGGTTGGACATCAGGCCTTCGCGCGGCACGTCGCCAGCGCGTCCAGCGCGGGCTTGTAGGTGGGCGTGTTCACGTCCATCAACCCCAGCACGGTGTGATAGAGGTTGTCGTGCGTGAGCGGCGCATCCAGGCCCGCTTCCATGCACGCGCGCGAGAGCTTGCGGCGCTCGCTCATGCCTTGGCTGAACCAGGTGACCATCGGCACGTGCTTCTGCGCCTCGGGCGCGAAGCTGTAGGGCACGCCGTGCAGGAACAGGCCGTATTCGCCAAGCGATTCGCCGTGGTCGCTCACATAGAGCATCGCCGGGTCGTACTGCTTTGACTGCGCCTTGAGCCAATCGATGGTGTCGGCCAGAAAGCGGTCGGTCTGCACGATCGAGTTGTCGTAGACGTTCATCAGCTCGTTGTGCCCGCACTCGGCCAGCGCGTTGGTCTTGCACTCGGGCGTGAAGCGCTTCACGTCGGGCGCGGAGCGCTTGTAGTAGGCCGGGCCGTGGCTGCCCATCTGGTGCATCACCAGCACCACGCCCTTGGCGCGGCGCTCGGCTGGGAGCGCGGCGATGCGCGCGTCCAGGTTCTTCAACATCACGTCATCGAGGCACTCGTCGCCATCGCACAGCGCCTTCTTGGTGGCCGCATCGAGCCCGTCGAAGGCCGATGCGTTGGGGATGCGCGTGCACACGTCCTTGCAGCCGGCCTGGTTGTCCAGCCACAGCACGGCCAGGCCCGAGGCCTGCAGCACGTCGACCAGGTTCTCGTAGTCGTCCTTGCGCGATTCGTAGCCCTCCTTGCCCAGCGGCGAGAACATGCAGGGCACCGACGCCAGCGTGTTGGTGCCGCACGAATGCACGTCGCGGTAGCTCAGCACGCCGCGCTTGGCCAGCTCGGGCGTGGTGTCGCGCGCATAGCCGTTGAGCGCGAAGTGGTCGGCCCGCGCCGTTTCGCCCACCACGACCACGAACATCGGCGGGCGCACCTGCGCCGCGTAGCTCGCGCCGAGCGACGTACCGGCTGTGATCGAGATGAGCTTGCCGCTGCGCTTGAAGAGCGGCTTGATGAACACCGAGCCCGTCGAGTAGATGCTCGCGATCGGGTTCATCATGTAGCGCAGGTGGATGTTGTTGCGCATCAGCGGCGCGAGCTGCCGGTTCATCGCCACGCCCGTGCCTACCGCCACGAGCAAGGCCAGCACCAGCAGCGCCGCGTTGCGCCAGAGCTTCGACAGAAAGCCCATCCGCGCGATGCGCACGCGCCAGAGCAGGAGGCCCGCGGGCAAGGCGACCAGCAGCACGTTGAAGGCCATGCGCCAGCTCAGCAAGTCGCGCGCTTCGTTGGGGTCGGTCTGCAGCGCGTTGGCGATCATGGTCGGGTCCATGACGACGCGGTATTCGAGCATGTAGTGCTGCGTCACGGCGGCCAGCACGACCACCGCGAACCACAGCGGCTTGAGCCAGCGCGACCAGGCCGTGAGCGAGAGCATCGCCACCGTGCCGCACAGCGTGAGCAGGCTCATGGCCATGACCGTCGGCAGGTAGGTGCTGGGCGCACCGCCGATGCGGGCCAGCTCGTTCCACAGCGGCCAGTTGGCGGTGAGCGCCAGGTACAGGCCGAGCCAGAGCACGACCTGCGCCGCGGAGCGCGGTCGGGCGAGCCATTGGTCGATGCGTTGCCACAGCGCGCCGGCCGAGGGAAGGTGTGGCGCCGATGCCTCGGGAGCCTCGGAAGCTCCGGGAAAAGGCACGCGATGCGCGGGTGCAGGCTCGATACGCGAAAACGACATACAACGAATGTAGGGACCGCGCCTGAAAGGAACCTGAACTCCCGGTTCAGGCCGTGTTCAGGCTCGCCGTGCGCGCGCCCGCCGGCGGCGGGCCGGCATCCTGGCCAGCGCGAGGTGCAGCGGACGGCTCACGCCGCGTTCCACCATGATCGACACCAGCGCGCCCAGCAGCACCGCCGCGGCCACGTCCGAGGGGAAATGCAGGCCCAGGTAGAGGCGGCTCCAGCCCACCACCGCCGCCACGGCAAGCGCCGCCAGCATGGGCGCGCGGCGCGGCAGGCACCACAACGAGAAGGCGGCGGCAAAGGTCGTGGCCGTGTGCAGGCTCGGAAAGCCGGGCCGCGCACCCTGCGGCGCCCACTGGATGCCCAGGCCGTAGGCCGCGGGCCGGGGAAACGGCAGCGCCGAGCGGAACACGTTCACGACGATCCACGTCACCAGCACGCTCACCAGCGCGGTGAAGAGCGCATAGCGCCAGCGCTTGTCGACCATCGCGCCCGCGACGATCGTCAGGGCCAGCAGGGCCGGCAGCACCTCGGAGGCGAAACGGGCGAATTCGATGAGCCACAGCGGCGCCGAGACGTCCGCGTTGAGCCACGCGAACAGGGCGAAATCAAGAGCTTGCATGAAGGGGGGCTGAGGGTTCGAGCAGGTTCTGTTTGCGCGGGGCCATCGCCATGTCGATGGCGAACGCCACCGACCAGCAGATCCACGCGGTCCACAGCGTGTGGCTCATGTAGTGGGCGCCGCGCAGTTGCTGCGACAGCCCCAGCGTGAGGCCGGCGAGCACCGCCACGCCCAGCCAGATGAACGCCGCGCGAGTGGACACCCGGCGCAGCACGAAGTAGCCGCCGACGTAGGCAAATGCCGCCGAGGCGTGCCCGGCCGGAAAGCACCCACCCGCCCCGCCGTCGTCCACGCCCCATGCCCAGTGCGACACGTGGCGCGCGACGCCGCCGAACTCCTTGAGGTCCCAAGGGCAGCTGGTGTCGCTGAAATGCTTGATGAGGCTCACTGCCAGCACCGAGGCCAATACGGTCAGCGCCAGTTGAGCCCGGTCTCGCACGGGCAGCTTGCGCAGGATGCCCACCGGCCAGCGGATGGCGGCGAACAGGCCGATCACCAGCAGCCAGCTCAGGTTTCTGGCGCCCGCATGCATCACGTGGACCAGGAAGGGGTTCTCGCGCCACGGAAAGCCCATCGGCGTGCCGGCCATGCGTGCGAGCCAGAGGTCGCCGCCGGAGGCGTCCCACGTCATCAACAAGGCCAGTGCGAGCAAGGTCAGGACTCCGGAACGGAGATTCGCGGTGCGTGTCATTTGAAAAAACCAGGCCTCGACAAAAACTGGCGCGAGCCTACGTTCGCGAAATGAACCCAGTCTGAAGCGACCTGAACGAATCCTGACGCGGCCCTCCGGCCGCCCTGCGGCGCTAGACTTCGTGTTTTTTCAGAGACACACCGCGTGCGCATATTGCTCGTCGAAGATGACACTTCCTTGGCAGATGCCGTGTGCAGCTATCTGCTGGCCAAGGCGTTCGTCGTCGATGTGGCGCCCAGCCTGGCCGATGCGCGCGGCGCCCTGCTCTCGGTGCAGTACGCGGCGGTGCTGCTCGATCTGCACCTGGGCGACGGCGACGGCCTCTCGCTGCTGCCGCAGGTGCGCGCATTGCGCGAGCCCCCCATCGTCATCGTGCTCACGGCGCGCGACCAGGTCACCGACCGCATCCGCGGCCTGGATGCCGGCGCCGACGACTACCTCATCAAGCCCTACGACCCCGCCGAATTGCTCGCTCGGCTGCGCGCGGTCGAGCGCCGGCGCAGCGCCAACACCTCGCCCGTGCTGCAGTTCGGCACGCTGGAGATCGACCTGGCCCACGACCGCGTGCGCAAGGACGGCACGCCCGTCGTGCTCACGCAAAAGGAATGGGCGCTCTTGCGCGTGATGGCCACGCGCCCCGAACGCATCCACACGCGCGAGAACCTCGCAGATGCGCTCTACGGCTTCGGCGACGAGGCCGACAGCAACACGCTGGAAGTCTTCATCAGCCGCCTGCGCCGCAAGCTCGGCAAGAGCCACATCCAGACGCTGCGCGGCCTGGGCTACCGGTTGTCGTTCTCGGCGGACGAGGACGAATGAGCGCGGCCCGGATCACCTACGGTCGCGACTCGCTGGCCGGGCGCCTCACGCGCACCCTCATCCTGTGGGTCGGCGGCGTGTGGCTCCTGTGCGTGTTCGCCGTCGTCTGGTATGTGGACCGCGAGATCAACCACAACTTCGACAACGAGCTTGTGGAGGTGTCGCACCGCATGTTCGACATGGCCGTGCAGGAGCTGGACAAGCTGCAGCACAAGGGCGGCGCCGTGCCGAGCACGCCGCTGGTGGCGCCCAAGCAGCTCTTCTCCGAAGACGCGGTGATGTACCAGGTGGTCGACATCCACGAGCACGTGCTGCTGCGCTCGGCCGAGGCGCCCATCGATGCCTTCGATGTGCCGCTGGCCGCGGGCTTTGCGAACAACCAGACCTGGCGCATCTACACCGTGCGGCATCCGACGCTCGGGCTCTATTTCCAGGTGGCCGATCCGCTGGACGAGCGCCGGCGCGCGCTCAACCGCACATTGTTCGGCCTCATCATTCCGCTCGGCGCGGTGCTGCCGCTGCTCGCGCTGGTGCTGCGCAACGTGGCGCGCACCGAACTGCGCGTGCTGCAGCAACTGGCCGGCGAGATCGAGAAGCGCAGCGGCACCGACCTGCGCCCGATCACCCTCCCCGGCCTGCCGCAAGAGTTGCGCTCGGTGGGCGACCACGTCAACAGCCTCCTGGAGCGCCTGGCGCAATCGCTCGACGTGGAGCGCGCGCTCGCCGCCAACGCGGCGCACGAGTTGCGCACCCCGCTGGCCGCCGCGCGCCTGCGCCTGCAGACCGCGCTGGACCATGACCTCAAGCGCGAGGACGTGCAGGGCGCGCTCCAGGCGCTGCAGATGCTGAGCCATCGCACCGAAAAGCTGCTGCAGTTATCGCGCGCGGAATCGGGCGCTTCGCTCACGCGCGCGCGGGTCGACCTGGTGCAACTCGCAGGCACCGTGGCGCAGGAGTTCTGGCAAGACCCGCTCAACAGCGAACGCCTGAAGCTCAAGGTGCCCGACAGCGCCGCGCCCGTGGCGTTCGGCGATGTCGATGCGCTGGCGATCGCGCTGCGCAACCTGGTGGAGAACGCGCTGCGCTACGGCGGCGGCGGGCGCGTGGTGATCGAAGTGGGGGCGCCCTGCACGCTGGTGGTGAGGGACTTCGGCGCGGGCGTGAGCGCGGTGCAGTTGAAGACGCTGCAGCAACGCCACGTGCGGCACGGCTCGGACCGCGCGGGCTACGGGCTGGGCCTGTCGATCGTGGGCACGATCGTCGAGAAGCACAACGCGAAGCTCGAGCTCGCGTCGCCGCCGGCAGGGGCGGCGCAGGGGTTCGAGGCGCGGATCGTGTTGCGGCCGGCCTGAGCGGGTCGCGCCGCGTGCGGCGCTACAGGGGCCGCCAGGGATAGTCAGAGACGAGCTTCATCGCCAAAGCCATCATCGAGAAAGCTACGATGAGGTCGAGCACCTGCCAGGCGCGCCGATCGCGGAACAAGGGCGCCGCCAGCCGCGCGCCGAAGCTCAGGAAAGTAAACCAGATGAAGGACGCGATCATTGCGCCGGCAGCGAACGCGAACTTGGCATCTCCTGCTTTTGCCGCACTGACGGACCCGATCACGAGCACGGTATCGAGCCATGCGTAAGGCGTCGCCAGTGAATGGAAAAGCGCCATGCCAGCCACCTGGGATGTCGCCCTTGGTTCGAGCGACGGCTTGCAGTTGGCCGCTGGTCTCGCGGACGGCCCGAATACGGATCGCAGCGCCTGCAAACTGAAATACACCAAATAACCGATGCTGAAAACCATGGCCGAAATCATCGCCCAGCGATTTGCGGCCACCACCAAGCCGAGTCCGGCGACACCCAGCGCGATCAGCAGCACATCGGACAATGCGCAAATGGCGATCAGCATCGTTGCGCTGTATCCCTGAAGGCTGTTTTTGATGACGAAGGTATCTTTGGGGCCCAGCGCAATCAATAGGCCCGCGCCAAGCAGCAACCCCTCGAAGAAAGATGCGGTAAACACGCGTTTTCCTGTTTTATGTTGTTGGAAAGGCGACAAAACAAACATCGCCTTTCTCATGGAATCAAATCAGCGCAGTATTTCCAAATGCCCGATGACTTTCATTCGCCAATTCGGCAACATTGATCCGCTTTTGGGCAAGCAGCGTCGTGTAAGCCTGCGACAATTCGGGAATCGCGAAATACACAAGCGATTTTCTCTCCATATGCACAAAAGGATTTTTGACGGCGTGGTACATCGGAGGGATTCTTCCGTCCGACAGCGCCGTCAACAGCGATCCCGAGATGACGAGCAATTCGTCGTCGTGCAGGAAAACAGGAACTTCCCGCGCATCCGGGCCGTCGGGAAAGATCACCAATCCGTCGCGCGTCGGTTTGATCAAGGTGATCAAGTGCCCGTCTTCATGCCGGTCTTGCAGATAGCGCCGGTCGCTCACGCGATGCTCGTTCGCATACATACACAACTGCAGATATGAGCTGTCGCGAATATCGACCTGCCCGGTGCCATTGAAAAAATCCCATAAGCCCGCAATTATCTTTTGAGCCATGGCATGCATTTCGAATTCGCATGTGGCGATGGCGGAATATATTTTTTCTTCGGCGAATTTCTTCTGCCGATGATTGCCGCGATGTTTGTGCCAATAGCAAAATCTATCGCACAGATCGACGTGGGTGGTGTATTTGGCGTGTTCGCCTCCGATAGCCAGGAATCCATCGGTGAATTCCGGAAAGGAAAAATCTTCCCGGAGTTCCGGCGCTACCGAATTGATGCCATCCAGCGCATGCCACATGGCTGCCTGCGTGCCCATCGGGATCTTGATGACCGCGTAGCCTTTCATGACAATCGAAGCAATTGATTCCCGCAGCGGCGAAGCCTTATAAGAATAAGGACTTAGTATTTCCATTTTTTATACTCCCTCTTTCGGTCGGCAAGATTGCCGACGGCGCATCTTAATCACCACCTCCGTCGCTCACCACCCAATCCGCTGCCAGGAATCAATTGAAACAGTGGTGTATTGATTTAACTTTTTAAAAACGGCTTTTCAATGCGGTTGCAATGCCGCAGCCAATTTCATTGATGGGTGTCGAAAATGACGCGCAGACGCCGGCGGGAGCGCCGGTCATGCGCAGAGGTCAGGGGCGCCGCAAAGCAGTTGCCCGCGCCGGCCCGGCTCGGGCTTGGGGGCTCGGTGCTGTGGTCGGCCTAGCGCGCCTTCGCCTTCTTCGGCATGAAGTCGTCGGAGTTGTCGAAGCCGAACTGGCCGGCCTTGTACATGCCGGCCATCTTCGCGACCAGATGCGCGCGCACGGGCTTCGGCAGCGCGAAGAAGTCCGCGTTGGCCCTCGTGCTGCGGTCGCCGTCCAGGTCGCCGGTGATGGCGTGGATCACCACCTTGCGGCCCTGGTGGAACGCGACGATCTTGATGGCGCCCGAGAAGTCGTCGCTGTCGAAGTTGTCCTTGTCGCTCGGGGCGAAGAAGCGATAGACCAGGATCGGGTCGATGAGCCCGTCCCCATCGAGATCGGCGAACTCGGAGAGCTTCGACCTGAAGTTGATGCCCGCATCGTCCTTGCCCGCGAAGTCGCGGATCGACCATTGCCGCGTCAGCGCGTTGTCGCTCCCCACCTTGAAGAGCGTGGCCTGGACGGCGGAGGACAGCGTCTCCTTGGTGAACGGCAGGTCTTGCTTCTCGGAGAGCAGCAAGGCGTAGCTGCCGGACTTGTCGGTGTAGCAATAGCGCTTGAACACCGGGAGTTCGACGCCGGCTTTCTTCACCGCGTCGGCATTCAGGAACGGCGCATCGGCCGGGCATGCGTTCGGCTCGGCCTTCGTCGTCTGGGCATGGCTCGCGGCGGCGAGCAGCGCGAACGCGGCGAGCGTCAGGAGGTTGCGTTTCATCGTGCGTTACTCGCTCACCAGCGTGCGCAGCCAGTCGGGCAGCGCCAACGCCTTCTGCTTCGGAAAATCCACCCAGATCGTTGTCGCCCCGCCGGCCGCGCAGATCACGTCGGGCGCTTCTTCGCGCGCCATGGTGCCCCAGCTCTCGAAGGTGGTGCGGCCCGGGTCGCTCACGTACATCTTCAGCAGCACGTTGCCCGGGTACTCGATCTGCCGGTAGAAATTGCAGAAGGCATTGACGATCACCATGCCCTCGCCGCCCGGCTCGGGCTCGAAGCCGATGGAGCGCATCCAGTCGATGCGCGCGGTTTCGAGATACCGGAAATAGGTGCCGTTGTTCAGGTGGCCCATGGCGTCCATGTCGCCCCAGCGGATGGGGATGGACATCTCGTACACGAGCTTCTTCTTTTCGGGGATTTCGATTCTCATCGGTGCGCCTTGATGGATGCGAGGATGCCCAGCACGAACAGCAGTGCCGCCACCCACTCGGTAGCCTCTGGCCAGCGGCCGTCCCAGACGAAGGAATAGAGCAAGGCGAACAGCGTCTCGCTCACGATCAGTTGGCCGCACAGGCTCGCCGAGAGGCGCTGGCTGGCGACGTTCCAGAGGATGGTCGCGAGCCACGAGGAGCCGAAGCCGCCCGCCAATGCGATCCAGATGAAGCGCATGCCCTCGGGCCGTGACTGCAGCGTGGCGAGGCTGCTGCCCGCCACCACCCACAGCAGCAGTGCGCCCAGGCCCGTGGCGATGCCGAGCCAGTTGGCCCAGTCGGTCGCGTTCAGCTCGGTGTGGCGCTGCAGCCATTTCGCGTTGAGCAGGCCGTAGATGGTCCAGCTCACCATCGAACACAGCGCGAGCGCGATGCCCCAGCCGAAGCGCGCGCCGCCATCGCCCGCCGTGCCATGCTGCGCCGACCATGCGCCCCAGATCATCAGCGCGATGCCCGCGCCCGTGAGCAGCAGCCCGGGCAGCAGCGCGCGCATCTGCAGCCCCGCGGGACGGCCGAGCAGCATCATCCAGACGGGAATCGTGCCGATGATGAGACTGGGCACCTCGGTGCCGGCCGCCGCGATGCCGAAGGCCAGCAGCAGGTAGTAGCCGCTGAAGCCCAGCACGCTCAGGCCCAGTGCCGCGAGCGCCTGCTGCCTATTCGGCCAGCGCACGGCGGCAGGCCGCGCGAACAGCGCGAGCCCCGAGATCGCGCCGAACACCGCGAAGCGCGCGGCCGTGATGTCGACCATGCCGAAGTGCCCGACCATGCGCGGCGCCACGAACACCAGGCCCCAGAGCGCGCCCGCGCCGAGGCCTGCGGCAATGCCGATCGACGTGCGTGAATTCAGACTGCGAACCCGTCGTCGGCCGCGATGACGGCGCCGTTCACGAAATGGCTCTGGCCGCTGGCCAGCAGCACGATCAGGCCGTCCAGGTCTTCGGCCTTGCCCACGCGCTTGCGCGGCAGGATGCTGACCAGCTTCTCCCCGGCCTCGGTGCTCCAGAGCGCTTCATTGAGTTCGGTGGCGATGTAGCCCGGGCACAGCGCGTTCACGTTGATGCCGAAGCGGCCCCATTCGAGCGCCATGGCCTTGGTCATCTGCACCACCGCGGCCTTGCTCATGCCGTAGGCGCCGATGTTGGCCACCGACTTGAGCGCAGCCACCGAGGCGATGTTGATGATGCGGCCGCCGATGTAGGTGCCGGGCGCCGAGCCATCGGCGCGCGCCAGCATGCGCTTGCCCACTTCCTGCGCGACGAAGAAGGCGCCCTTCAGGTTGGTGTCGAAGATGAAGTCGTAGTTGTCGGGCGTCACGTCCTGCAGGCGCTGGCGCACGTTCACGCCCGAGTTGTTGACCAGGATGTCGATCGGGCCGACCTCGGTCTCGGCGCGCGCGACGGCGGCCTTGATGCTGCCGTGGTCGGTCACGTCGAGTTCGACGACGTGGGCATCGCCGCCCTCGCCTTCGATGCGGGCGCGCAGCTCCTTGAGTTTTTCGACCCGGCGGCTGGCCAGGACGACCGCGGCGCCGGCGCGCGCCAGCGTTTTCGCGAACTGGGCCCCGAGGCCGCTGGAGGCGCCGGTGACGAAGGCCACGCGGCCCGAAAGATCGATGCTGTAAGCCATGGGAGAACGTTCCTGGGTGGGTCCTGGAGAGTCGCGCAGGCGACGTGCTGCGCTCCCCCTAAAATGTTTCGCGCCCTCGTAGCGTCCGAGCCTCAAAACATTATCGACCAGACCCACATGACCCACGACGAAATCCTTGCCCAGTTCGGCCCTCGCGAAGCCATGGAATACGACGTGGTCGTGGTCGGCGGCGGCCCGGCGGGCCTCTCGACCGCGATCCGCCTGAAGCAGCTGGCTGCCCAGCACGAGAAAGAGATTTCGGTCGTGGTGCTGGAGAAGGGCTCCGAGCCCGGCGCGCACATCCTCTCGGGCGCCATCATGGACCCGCGCGCGCTCAACGAACTGCTGCCCGACTGGAAGCAGCTGGGCGCCCCGCTGAACCAGCCCGTCACCGACGACGCGATGGTGTTCCTCGGCGAGAAGTCGGGCCTGCGCACCCCCAACGCCTTCCTGCCGGCGTGCTTCCAGAACCACGGCAACTACATCATCAGCCTGGGCGCCTTCACCAAGTGGCTCGCGCAGCAGGCCGAGAACCTGGGCGTCGAGATCTTTCCGGGCTTCCCGGCGGCCGAAGTGCTCTACAACGAGAACGGCTCGGTGCGCGGCGTGGCCACGGGCAACATGGGCGTGGGCAAGGACGGCGAGCCGACCGAGAACTTCCAGCTCGGCATGGAGCTCCTGGGCAAGTACACGGTATTTGCCGAAGGCTCGCGCGGCCACCTGGGCCGCCAGCTGATCAGCAAGTTCCAGCTCGACGAAGGGCGCGATCCGCAGACCTACGGCCTGGGCGTGAAGGAGGTGTGGGAAATCGACCCCCAGCGCCACCAGCCCGGCTTCGTGCTGCACACGGCCGGCTGGCCGATGAAGAGCGACACCTACGGCGGCGCCTTCCTCTATCACATGGAGGACAACAAGGTCACGATGGGCTTCATCACGGGCCTGGACTACAGCAACCCGTACTTGAGCCCCTTCGAGGAAATGCAGCGCTGGAAGCTGCACCCCAACATCCGCTGGTACCTGGAAGGCGACGAGGCCAAGGGCATCAAGCAGGCCAAGCGCATCGGCTACGGCGCGCGTGCCATCACGGCCGGCGGCCTGCAGTCGCTGCCCAAGACGGTGTTCCCGGGCGGCGCGCTGGTGGGCTGCGAGGCCGGCTACCTGAACGTGAGCCGCATCAAGGGCAGCCACGCCGCCATCAAGACCGGCATGCTGTGCGCCGAAGCCGCCTTCGACGCGGTGCAGGCCGGCCGCCAGCACGACGAGCTCACCGCCTACCCGGCCGCGTTCGAGAAGAGCTGGCTGCACGCCGAGCTGAAGAAGTCGCGCAACTTCAAGGCCTGGTTCAAGAAGGGCCTGGGCGTCGCCACCCTCATGAACGGCATCGAGCAGTGGCTCCTGAAGGGCAACATCCCCTGGACCCTGCGCCGCACCAAGCCCGACCACCTGTACCTGAAGCCCGCGGCCGAGTGCAAGCCCATCGTCTATCCGAAGCCGGACGGCAAGCTCACCTTCGATCGGCTCTCCAGCGTGTTCATCAGCAACACGAACCACGAAGAGCAGCAGCCGGCGCACCTCACGCTCAAGGATGCGACGGTGCCGGTCAACATCAACCTGGCGAAGTTCGCGGGCCCCGAGAGCCGCTACTGCCCGGCCGGCGTGTACGAGTTCGTGGGCACCGAGGACGGCAAGCAGCGCCTGCAGATCAACGCGCAGAACTGCGTGCACTGCAAGACCTGCGACATCAAGGACCCGACGCAGAACATCGTGTGGGTCACGCCCGAAGGCGGCGGCGGGCCGAACTACGTGGGCATGTAAGGCGCCCCGCCTGCTTGTTCAAAAGAGCCCTCTTCGGAGGGCTTTTTCGTTTCTTGCGGGGTGTGCGTCCGTGAAACTCCCGACATGCCGAGGCCCCCGCATGCGGCATAGTCGAACGCGCCTGACGCTTTCCTGACCCCTGACAACATTCCCCCCGGAGACACCATGAAACTCGGCCACATCGCCGCCGCCTGCCTTTCGCTCGCCCTCTGCACATCCGCCCTCGCCCAACAACCGACGGTGCTGAAGATCGGCTACGCGACCTCCAAGGAGTCGCACTACGGCGTGGGCTCCACGGTGTTCTGCGACGAGGTCGAGAAGGGCACGCAAGGCCGCTTCAAGTGCCAGCACTTCGCCAACTCGGCGCTGGGCGGCGAGCGCGAGCAGATCGAGGCGATCCAGCTGGGCACGCAGGACCTGGTGAACACCTCCACCGGCCCCGTGGGCAACTTCGTGCCCGAAGTGAAGATCGTGGACATCCCCTTCCTCTTTCGCGACTACGACCATGCGCGCAAGGTGATGGACGGCCCGATCGGCCAGGACATCCTCACCAAGTTCCCGAGCAAGGGCATCATCGCGCTGGCCTGGACGGAGAACGGCTTTCGCCACATGACCAACAGCAAGCGCGACATCGTCAAGCCCAGCGATGCCGCGGGCCTGAAGATGCGCACCATGGAGAACAAGGTGCACATGGACGGCTACCGCACCTTCGGCATCCTGCCCACGCCCATGGCTTTCCCCGAGCTCTTCGGCGCGCTGCAGCAGGGCACGGTCGACGGGCAGGAGAACCCGATTCCGGTGATCCTGGCCTCCAAGTTCTCGCAGGTGCAAAAGCACCTCTCGCTCACCGGCCACGTGTATTCGCCCGCGCTGCTGCTGCTCTCGCCGAAGGTGTGGAACAAGCTGTCGGACGCGGACAAGAAGGTCTTCGTCGATGCCGCCAAGAAGGCCGCCGTGGCCCAGCGCAAGAAGGTCAACGACGACGAGAACAACGGCATCGCCCAGCTGGAGAAGGACGGCATGAAGGTCACCAAGGTCGTGGACGGCGCGGCCTTCCGCGAAGCCCTCAAGCCGGCCTATGCGGGCTACGCCAAGGAGTTCGGCGCGGACAACATCAAGAAGATCACGGACGTCCAGTAAGCCTGCGCGCCAGACCCCAACCGTTCACGCTGAGTCCATCCCACCGTTCGCGCTGAGTCCATCCCACCGTTCACGCTGAGTCCATCCCACCGTTCACGCTGAGTCCATCCCACCGTTCGCGCTGAGTCCATCCCACCGTTCACGCTGAGTCCATCCCACCGTTCACGCTGAGCCTGTCGAAGCGCCGCGCAAGGCTTCGACAAGCTCAGCCCGAACGGTTGTTTGGTTCAGCCCGAACGGTTGTTTGGTTCAGCCCGAATGGTTGTTTGGTTCAGGCCGAACGGTTGTTTGGTTCAGGCCGAACGGCTTTTTGTCCGAGCCCATGGTTCTTTTTTGAGCTCAGTTTGAGAACAACAACGTGCAAGCCTTCGAGCGCTACTTTCTCGCCGCCAACCGCTGGGCGCTGATCCTTCTGCTGGCCGCCATGTCGGTCATCATCTTCACCAACGTCGTCATGCGCTACACCACGAGCAATTCGCTCGAATGGGCCGAAGAGGTGTCGCGCCACATGATGATCTGGCTCACCTTCCTCGGGGCCGGGCCGGTGCTGCGCTACGGCGGCCACATCGCGGTGGAGAACCTGCAGGACGCGCTGCCGCGCGCGGGCGCCATCGCGGTGCGCGCCTTCGTCGCCGCGCTGCTCTTTGCCTTCTTCGGCTTCATGGTCTGGTACGGGTGGCTCTACATGCAGCGCACGATGTTCCAGCTCACGGCGGTCACGCAGATTCCGTTCGCCTACATCTACAGCGCGATGCTGTTCGGCGGCATCCTGCTGATCGTGCATTGGCTCCTGGTGGTGCGGGGCTACGTGCTGCGGCGCGAGTTCGCATCGGACGCCCACTTCGACGCCAACGCCTCGGCGTCGCTGTAAGGAGAACGACCATGGATGCCAGCATCGTTCTCATCGTCTCGGCCTGCATTTTCCTGGCCATCGGCGTGCCCGTGGCCTTTGCGCTCGGGCTCTCCACCGTCACCACGCTGATCCTTGCGGAAAACTATCCGCTCATGGTGCTGCTGAAGGAAACCTTCACCGGCATCGACAGTTTTCCGCTGATGGCCGTGCCCTTCTTCATCCTGGCGGCCGAGCTCATGAGCGGCGGCTCGCTCACCGAGGTGCTGCTGCGCTTCGCGGGCCAGTTCGTGGGCCACCGGCGCGGGGGCCTGGGCTACACCAACGTGGTGTCGCTCACCTTCTTCTCGGGCATCTCGGGCTCGGCGCTGGCCGACGCGGCGGGGCCGGGCTCGATGCTCATCAAGATGATGGACAAGGCCGGCTACGACCGCTCTTACGCGGCGGCGCTCACGGCCTCCACGGCCATCGTGGGGCCGATCATTCCGCCCTCGATCATCATGATCATCTATGCGCTGCAGGACGAGAGCGTGTCGGTGGGCACGCTGTTCGCGGCCGGCATTTTTCCGGGCATCCTCATCGCGGTGGCGATGTGCGTGGTGAACTTCCATGTCTCGAAGAAACGCAACTACAAGGGCGATGGCCAGACGCCGCCGCTGCGCGAAATTCTCGTCACGACCTGGAAGGCGATTCCCGCGATCCTGTTGCCGGTGGTCATCCTGGGCGGCATGCGCGCCGGCTGGTTCACGCCGACCGAGGCGTCGGTGGTGGCGGTGTTCTATGCGCTGGTGTGCGGCAAGTTCATCTACCGCACGCTCGAGTGGAAGATGCTGCCCGACATCCTCTCGCGCTCGGCCCTGCTCTCGGCCTCGGTGCTGATCATCATCGGCCTCTCGGCCTCGTTCGCGTGGGTGCTGACCATCGAGGGCATTCCGCAGCAGATGGCCGAATGGCTCATCAGCATGAACCTCTCGCCGTGGATGTTCCTGATCATCGTCAACGTGTTCCTCTTGCTGTTCGGCATCTTCATCGAGCCGCTGCCGGGGGTGATGGTGCTGGCGCCGATCCTTGCGCCCGTGGCGATCAAGCTGGGCGTGGACCCGGTGCACTTCGCGATGATCGTGATCTTCAACCTCACGCTCGGGATGATCACGCCGCCGGTGGGTGGGCTCTTGTTCGTGACCTGCAACGTGTCGAAGGTGCCGATGTCGGCGCTGGTGAAGGAGCTGGTGCCGTTCCTGTGGGCGCACGGCGCGGTGCTGATGATCCTGACCTTCGTGCCGGCGCTCAGTACCTGGCTGCCGCGGGCGCTCGGATTCAAGTAGCGGCGCGGCCAATCATTCCTTTTCCTTTTCTTCTTCCTGGCGAAAGTAGAGGCTGGGCGGCGCGCCCAGCGTGCGCCGGAACATCGCGGTGAACGCGCTCGGGCTCTCGTAGCCGTGCGCGAGCGCCACCTCCAGGATCGAGGCGCCCGCCGCCAGTTTCGGCAGGCTCAGCAGCAGCCGCACCTGGCGGCACCACGCGCCGAAGTTCATGCCCGTCTCGCGCTGGAAGAGGCGCGCCAGCGTGCGCGTGTTCATGTGCAGCCTCTCTGCCCAGTCGTCGAGCGTCGCATTGAGCGACGGGTCGCGCACCAGTTCCTCGCACAGCGCCGCCAGGCGCGCATGGCGCGGCATGGGCACATGCAATTGCAGCGCGGGCGCGGCCTCGATTTCGTCCAGGATGAGCTCCATCACGCGCTCGTCGCGGCTGCCCGGCGCGTAGTCCAGCGGCAGCGACACGGCCGCGACGATCAGCTGCCGCAGCAAGGCGCCCACGCGGATCACGCGGCAGGCGCTGCCCAGGTCGGCGCGCGTGCCGGGCTCGATGAAGACGGTGCGCATCCGCACCTCGCCGGCCAGCCGGATCTGGTGCGTCATGCCCGGCGGCACCCACACGCCGCGCCCGGTCGGCACGACCCAGCTGCCGGCCGCGGCGCCCACGATCATCACGCCCGAGATCGCATGGATGAGCTGGCCGCGCCGGTGCGCGTGCGGCGGAATGAAGGTGTCGCCCCCGGGGTCGGTCGCCAGCGCGGCGACGGCGCGCGGCGTGAACTCGCCTTCTTCGGGGCGCAGGTTCAGTGTGTCCATTTCTCGACGACGTTTGCGGATTTGCAGCGAGACCATCTTCGCACGGCTTCCTACGATGACCCTCCCCCTCAGGACCTCAAGGAAACCATCGAATGGACAAGCGCCGACTCGGGCTGCTCACCGGCACCCATGCCGTCAACGACCTCTACCAGGGCCTCGTGCCCGCCCTGCTGCCCTTCATGGTGCTGGAGCGCGGCTACAGCTACACGGCGGTGAGCGGGCTGATGCTGGCGGCCACCGGGCTCTCCAGCGTGGTGCAGCCGCTCTTCGGCCTGTATGCCGACCGCCATCCGCGCGGCTGGCTCGTGCCCGTGGGCTTCCTGGCCGCGGCGCTGGGCGTGGTGCTGGCGGGCCTGAGCCGGAGCTACCTGCTGACCTGGATCGCCATGACGCTGTGCGGCCTCGGCATCGCGGCCTTCCACCCGCCCGCGACCGTGGCGGCGCGCGCTGCCGGCGGCGCCTCGCAGAAGGCCATGAGCGTGTTCTCGGTGGGCGGCACCATCGGCGCCTCGTTCGCGCCGATGCTGGCGGCCGCGGTGGTCGGCGGCGGCGGGCTCGCGCGCAGCTACCTGCTGGGCGTGCCCGCGCTGGCGATGGGCGTGGTGTGGTTCATGGCCCACGCGGCTCATGCACGGCGCGGTGCGGGTGCTGCGGCCGCGGCGGCGGCGCGGCAGCGGGCCGCCGTCGATGGGCCGAAGCCCGCCAACGACTGGCGCGCATTCGGCCTGCTGGTGGCGACCGTGGTGGGCTGGTCGATCCCGTATGTCACGGTGCTCTCGATGCTGTCGCTGCGCATCACGCGCGACCTGCACGGCACGGCCTTCCAGGGCGCCGCGGCCCTCACCGGCTTCACCGCTTCGGGCGCGGTGGGCGTGCTGCTCGGCGGGTGGCTGGGCGACCGCATCGGCCGCATGGGCACCATCCGCAGCGGCTACCTGCTGGCGCTGCCGGCGCTCGCGGGCCTGGTGCTCGCGCCGACTGCCGGCTGGGCGCTGGCCTGCACCGCGCTGCTGGGCATGAGCATGTTCCTGCCCTTCGCCGCGCAGGTCACGCTCGCGCAGGACTACCTGCCGCGCAACCCGGCCACGGCCAGCGGCATCACGCTCGGGCTGGCGCTCTCGGTGGGCGGGCTGGTGTCGCCGCTGTTCGGCATGCTGTCGGACGCGCGCGGGCTGGGCGTCACGTTCGGCGTGGTGCTGTGCGTGCTGGGCGCGGCGACCGCGCTGGCCCTGCGGCTTCGCAACCGTGCGCCCGCCATCGCGCAGCGCGACGCCCAGGCGACGGCCGCGGCCTGAGCGCGTGCCGCCTGGGCCCTGTCACGGGTTCGCTGCCAGAATCGGCGCCACGCCAACAACCGATACCCGAGGGAACCGCACCATGAACCGACTCGTCGCCTGCCTGCTCACCGCAGGGCTGCTGTCCACCGCCGCACTGGCCGCGCCACCTTCGGCATCGCCACCCGCTGCGGCGGCCTCCGCGGCCGCAGCGGCGCCGGCGCCCGCTGCCGCTCCCGCTCCCGCTCCCGCAACAGCAGCAGCCCCCTCCGCCGGCATCGCCGAAGTCGAAGCCGCCGTGCGCGCCTGGGCCGCGGCCTGGTCGGCGCGCGACGTGGACCGCTACCTCGCGGCCTACGCCCCCGACTTCACGCCCGCGAAGAAGCAGGACAAGAAGCGCTGGGAGGCCGAGCGCCGCACCCGCATCGCCAACAAGTCGGCGATCAGCGTCGCGGTCGACGACCTCGTCATCAGCGTCAGCGGCCAGACCGCGAGCGCGCGCTTCAAGCAGGTCTACAGCGCCGACAAGCTCAAGAGCACCGACCGCAAGACGCTGGAGCTGCAGCGCGTGGGCGACAAGTGGCTCATCCGCAAGGAAAGCACCGGCGGCTGAAGAATCGAGCGCCAGACGGCGCAGCGGCGGTGATATCCCCTGTAAGTCAAACAGGTTCATGAAGGTGTCACCGCCTGCAACGATGCTGCAGCCATCGATCTTTCGAAAGCTGTGGCCGCCATGTTTCCCACCAAGACCGACAAGGCACGCGACGAACTCCAAGGCGGGCAACGCACGCTCAGCCAGCGCGAGCGCGCGCTGCTGCTGATGGCCGACGGCCGGCGCTCGCTGACCGACTTCAGCCCGCTGTTCGCGAGCCGCATCGAGGCGGAGCAGGCGATCCAGGCGCTGATGAGCAAGGGGTATCTGCAGGATGCGCGGCCTGCCGCTGCGGCGCCTGCAGCCCAGCCGGCACAGCCGCCCGCGGCGACAACCCCGCCCGAGCCGGTGCCCACGTCCAACCCGATCCAGCTCACCGCCACGGCCGACAACTTCGACGGCAAGCGCTCTCTCGCGACCACGCGGATGTTCCTGTTCGACATCTGCGAGCGCATGTTCGTGCGGCGCGATCCCAAGTTCGCCCTGCAGATGCGCGACGCCCTGCGCGAGGCGCGCGACCGCGAGGCGATGCTCACCATCGCCGCGCTGATGCTCAGCGAAATCGAGAAGACGGCGGGTGTCGAGCGGGCCGAATCGCTGCGCGAGCGCATCGAGCGGCTGCTGCCGCCGGCCGAAATCGTGCACTGACCCCACGCGCTCAGGGCTTGCGCGATCCACTACACTCGGCGGAGTCAGGAGAGAGCCCCGCGCGACGGGGCCGCCGAAGGCGCAGGGGATTCCCGAACGCTCAGGCAAAAGGACTGACAAGACGCCGGTGCACACCGGCGTTTCCTTGCTGGAGAGAGGCCGTTGCACCATGTGCGCCGGCCCACCGAAGGAGCAAACCCCGATCGTGGGGCGAATCTCTCAGGTAAAGCGGACAGCAGGGGTGGCCCGTGGCGTTGCAGCCATGGATTTCGACTGCCCCTTTGGAGTGCCCCGTGGCCGCTTCTTCCGCTCCCGATACCCAACTTCTCAAGACGCCGCTGTACGACCTCCACGTGGAGCTCGGCGCACGCATGGTGCCCTTCGCGGGCTACTCGATGCCCGTGCAGTACCCCGCCGGTTTGATGGCCGAGCACAGGCACACGCGCGATGCGGCCGGCCTCTTCGACATCTCGCACATGGGCCAGTTGCGCCTCGTCGGCCCCGACGCCGCAGCCGCCTTCGAGACCCTGATGCCCGTCGACGTGATCGACCTCGCCCCCGGCAAGCAGCGCTACGGCCTGCTGCTGAACGACGAGGGCGGCATCCTCGACGACCTGATGTTCTTCAACGAAGGCCACGGCTCGCTCTTCGTGATCGTGAACGGCGCCTGCAAGGTGGTGGACCTCGCGCACATCCAGCAGAAGATCGGCGCGCGCTGCGAGGTGCAACCGCTGCCCGACCACGCGCTGCTCGCGCTGCAGGGCCCGCAAGCCGCGGCCACGCTGGCGCGGCTGTCCCCCGGCATCGAGCGCTTCGTGTTCATGACGGGCGGCGCGGTGCAGATCGGCGGCATTGCGGCCTTCGTCACGCGCAGCGGCTACACGGGCGAAGACGGCTTCGAGATCTCCGTGGCCGGCAAGGACGCCGACGCCCTCGCCCGCCTGCTGCTGGCCCAGCCCGAGGTCAAGCCCATCGGCCTGGGCGCGCGCAACTCGCTGCGGCTGGAAGCCGGGCTCTGCCTCTACGGCAACGACATCGACACCACCACCACGCCGGTCGAGGCCTCGCTCAACTGGGCGATGCAGAAGGTGCGCCGCACGGGCGGCGCGCGCGAAGGCGGCTTTCCGGGCGCGGCCAAGATCCTTGCCCAACTCACAGCCGCGACCGTCGGCGCGGCCGGCCACACCGACCATGACACCCTGAAACGCAAGCGCGTCGGCCTCGTCGCGCTGGAGCGCATTCCGGTGCGCGACGGCACGCTGCTGCAATCCTTCGAAGGCCAGGACATCGGCATCGTCACCAGCGGCCTGCTCGGCCCGAGTGCCGACCGTTGTGTCGCGATGGGCTACGTGGCCACCGCGTTCTCGGAGCCCGGCACGCGCGTGCAGGCCATCGTGCGCGGCAAGCCGGTGCCGATGGAGGTCTCGACCATGCCCTTTGTGCCGACCCGCTACTACCGCGGATGACCGAGGCTGATCGCGCTTGACCGCGGCTAGGCTCTGCATCCCGATTCAATTTTTTCCACGAGGAGTTTCCCCATGAGCATCAAGTACACCAAGGACCACGAGTGGGTCTCGGCCGAAGGCGGCGCCGCCACCGTCGGCATCACCGTGCATGCGCAGGACGCGCTGGGCGACGTCGTGTTCGTCGACCTGCCCGAAGTGGGCAAGACCTTCGCGCAGGGCGAAGTGGCCGGCGTCGTCGAATCGGTGAAGGCCGCGGCCGACGTGTTCATGCCCGTCTCGGGCGAGATCACCGAAGTGAACGAAGCGCTGCGCGCCGACCCCTCGCTCGCCAACAGCGACCCGCTGGCCACCGGCTGGTTCTTCAAGGTCAAGCTGAGCGAGCCCGCGCAGCTCGATGCGCTGCTCGACGCCGCCACCTACGACAAGTTCGCAGCCGAATCCTGAAAATGCTCGCCCCTCGGCTTGCCACTTCGTGTGCTTCGCCATCCCCCATGGGGAAGGCGCGGCCCGCCTT
The DNA here is from genome assembly GCF_979257995.1 of Variovorax sp. AC194. Taxonomy (NCBI): domain Bacteria; kingdom Pseudomonadati; phylum Pseudomonadota; class Betaproteobacteria; order Burkholderiales; family Comamonadaceae; genus Variovorax; species Variovorax sp. AC194. The sequence continues at coordinate 4,551,544 of NZ_OZ409823.1, forward strand.
GCGGCGGCCCGGCGGCGACCGCTGAGCCTCTCTTCTTTTTTACGCCGATATCACCGCCATGCCGATTCCCGCCCTTCCCTCTTTGCAAGAACTAGAGAACGCCGAAGAATTTCTCGCCCGCCACATCGGCATCGATGCGGCGGACGAGGCGCGCATGCTGCCGGTGATCGGCTCGGCCACGCGGGCCGAACTCATCGACGGCATCGTGCCCGCGGCCATTCGCCGCGCGAAGCCGATGCGCCTGCCGGCCCCGGTGACCGAGGCCGAGGCGCTGGCCGAATTGAAGGCGATGGCGTCGAAGAACAAGGTGTTCAAGAGCTTCATCGGCCAGGGCTACTACGGCACGCACACGCCGGGGGTCATCCTGCGCAACGTGCTGGAGAACCCCGCCTGGTACACCGCGTACACGCCCTACCAGGCCGAGATCTCGCAGGGCCGCATGGAGGCCCTGCTCAACTTCCAGACGATGGTGTGCGACCTCACGGGCATGGCCATCGCCAACGCGTCGATGCTCGACGAAGCCACGGCCGCGGCCGAGGCGATGACGCTCGCCAAGCGCAGCGTGAAAAGCAAGAGCAACGTGTTCCTCGTCTCGGGCGACTGCCATCCGCAGACCATCGAAGTCATCAGGACGCGCGCCGCGCCGCTGGGCATCGAAGTGAAGGTGAGCACCGTCTCCGAGACGCTGCCGCACCTGATGGCGAGCTGCGAATTCTTCGGCGTGCTCGCGCAGTACCCGGCCACCACCGGCCACGTGCACGACCTGCGCCCGCTCGCGGGCCACGCCCATCAATGCGACGCCGCCTTCTGCGTGGCCGCCGACCTGCTCGCGCTCACGCTGCTCGCGCCGCCCGGCGAATGGGATGCCGACATCGTCTGCGGCACCACGCAGCGCTTCGGCATGCCGCTGTGCAACGGCGGCCCGCACGCCGCGTACCTGGCCTGCCGCGATTCGTTCAAGCGCTCGCTGCCGGGGCGCCTGGTCGGCGTGAGCGTCGACACGCACGGCCAGCCCGCCTACCGCCTCGCGCTGCAGACGCGCGAGCAGCACATCCGCCGCGAGAAGGCCACCTCCAACATCTGCACCGCGCAGGTGCTGCCGGCCGTGGTGGCCAGCATGTACGCCGTGTACCACGGGCCCGACGGGCTCACGCGCATCGCGCAGCGCGTGGCGGCGCTCACCGCCATCCTCGCGCAGGGCCTGGCGCAAATGGGCCGCGAGCCGGTCAACGAATTCGCCTTCGATTCGCTCACGATCCGCACCGGCGACGACACACCGAAGATCATCGAGCGCGCGACCGCCGCCGGCGTCAACCTGCGCCAGCGGCTGCAGCAGCACCTGGGCATCTCTCTGGACGAAACCACGACGCGCGCCGATGTCGAAACGCTCTGGGCCCTGTTCGTGCCCGCCGGCACCGCGATGCCGCGCTTCGACGACCTGGCCAACACCGCGCCGCGCCTGCCCGAAGACCTGCGCCGCACGAGCGCCTTCCTCACGCACCCGGTGTTCAACACGCACAAGAGCGAGACGGCGATGCTGCGCTACATCCGCAGCCTCTCGGACAAGGACCTCGCGCTGGACCGCAGCATGATCCCGCTGGGCAGCTGCACGATGAAGCTCAACGCGACCAGCGAGATGATCCCCATCACCTGGCCCGAGTTCGCGAACATCCACCCCTTCGCGCCCGCCGAGCAGCAGCTGGGCTATGCGCAGCTCGATGCGCAGCTGCGCGCGTGGCTCTGCGAAGCGACGGGCTACGCGGGCATCAGCCTGCAGCCCAACGCGGGCTCGCAGGGAGAGTACGCGGGCCTGCTGGCCATCAAGTCGTTCCATGAAGCCAAGGGCCAGGGCCACCGCAACATCTGCCTGATTCCCTCGTCGGCGCACGGCACCAACCCCGCGAGCGCGCAGATGGTGGGCCTGCAGGTGGTGGTGACGGCCTGCGATGCGCAGGGCAACGTCGACATGGACGACTTGAAGCGCGCCTGCGAAAAGCACAGCGACAAGCTGGCCGCCGTGATGATCACCTACCCCAGCACGCACGGCGTGTTCGAGACGCGCGTGAAGGAACTCTGCGAGCTCGTGCACGAACACGGCGGCCGCGTGTACGTCGATGGCGCCAACATGAACGCGCTGGTCGGCGTGGCCGCGCCGGGCGAATTCGGCGGCGACGTGAGCCACCTGAACCTGCACAAGACCTTCTGCATTCCGCACGGCGGCGGCGGCCCGGGCGTGGGCCCGGTGTGCGTGGTCGAAGACCTCGTGCCCTACCTGCCGGGCCATGCGACGGCCGGCGTCGCATCGAACGGCGTGGGCGCCGTGTCGGCCGCGCCGCTGGGCAACGCGGCGGTGCTGCCGATCAGCTGGATGTACTGCCGCATGATGGGCGCCAAGGGCCTGCAGGCCGCGACCGAGACGGCCATCCTGAGCGCCAACTACATCAGCGCGCGGCTGAAGGACCACTACCCCACGCTGTACGCGAGCCCCAACGGGCACGTCGCGCACGAGTGCATCCTGGACCTGCGCCCGCTCAAGGACACGAGCGGCGTCACCGCCGAAGACGTGGCCAAACGCCTCATCGACTACGGCTTCCACGCGCCCACGCTGAGCTTCCCCGTGCCCGGCACGCTGATGGTGGAGCCCACCGAGAGCGAGCCGCTGGCCGAGCTCGACCGCTTCATCGACGCGATGATCGCCATCCGCGGCGAGATCCGCCGCATCGAGGAAGGCGTGTGGCCCAAGGAAGACAACCCGCTCAAGCACGCACCGCACACCGCGGCCAGCCTGCTGGGCACCGAGTGGGCGCACCCGTATTCGCGCGAACTCGGCGCGTTCCCGCTGGCCGAACTCAAGCAGGCCAAGTACTGGCCGCCGATCGGCCGCGTGGACAACGTTTACGGCGACCGCAACCTGTTCTGCAGCTGCGTGCCGGTGGGCGAGTACGAGGAAACCGAAGCGGCCCGGGGCTGAACGCAGGGGCGCTGCGGCGCCCCCATCGGGATCAGCCCTCGCGGCGGTACATCGACCACTTCACGGTGAGGATGTCCGCCGCGATCTTCGCGGCGTTCACGCCCGCGTAGGTCTCGGACGGGTTGAACTCGAAGCCCTCCTGGTACCGCTTGACCTGTGCGAAGTCGCGGTCGAAGGTCATCGGGCCCATGAGCTCCGCGGGGTTGACGCCCGCGGGGAGCGCGAGGAATTTCTCCGGATCGGTGGCACTCTGGTAGAGGTCGACGCTCATCTGGTTCATATGCTTGTCCTCGTGATTGGAAAGCACATGGTCCCCGGCCCCGGCGCCGCGCGCAATCGGTCCGCGCCTACACGGCGCGCCGGATCAAGCCCGAAGGCCCGCCCTCGAAATTGCCTCAGGGCTGCTTCTTCCTGGCCAGCTCGCCCGTGGCGATCTGCTGGCGAAAGCCGCGCAGGCTGGCCTTCACCTTGCGCTCGTTCTCCGGCCCCATGCGCACCATGATCTTCTGGCCCGAGGACATGGCCTCCAGCTTCGCGTCGACGTACTCGTAGCGCACCCACGGCCGCTGCGAAGGCACGTCGCCCTTCACCTCGACCAGCCGCACCTGCACCGGGCCGCTGGGCTCGGGCGCCTGCAGCAGGTGGTCGATGACGGCGATGAGCCGGTCGTTGAAGTAGCGCCCCGGAAAGCCCAGCTCCTCGTACGCCTTCTGGAACAGCGGATAGAGCTTGGCGTACACCGTCGCCGCCTTGGCCGGATCGACCGTCTCGGCCAGCAGCACGATGCCGTTGTAGCGCGCCGCGTTGTTCGCGGCGATGGTCTGCGTGCCCCCCTGTTGCGGCCCGTCGGTGATGAAGCGCTGCCCCGTGGGCTGCACCGGCCAGGCGCTGGCGGGCGCCTGCTCGCGCGCGAGGTTGTCGACCGTGGCCACGAAGCGCCGCACGATGCCGTCCGAGCGCAGGTAGGCCGAGGCGTTCTTGCCGCCGATCAACTCGCTCAATGCCTTCATCACGCGCGAATCGGATTCCGCGAGCGCCGGCAAGGCGGCATCGGGCGGCGCGAGCGCATCGACGGGGTTCTGCGGGCCCGTGGGCTCGGCAGCCGCGGGCGGTGCGGCGGGCCGGTCGTCGGGCGCCGCGGCGACGGGCGTGGGCTCGGGCGCTTTCTGTTGTTGCTGGTACCAGCGCCAGCCGAAGAACGCGGCCGCCAGCACCACGAGGCCGATGACGACGATCATGCCGATCGGCGTCTCGCGGCGGGGGCGGAATTCGGGGGCGTCCCGGGAGCCTGGGGAGTCCGAGGATGGGTTGTCGGTCATGGCGGCACGTTCCTTTTTGCTGAAGGCTGTGTGATGCAACAGGTCGGTCGATGTTGCATCAATCGGTACCCCATTCACGCCTGAGCTCGTAACGCCTTGTGACGCGGGGCACCGTCCACGCACCGCCCAGCACCGCTTACACACCGCGCCCGATGGTTCAGGCCGGCGCGCTGAGCGACTGCAGCCACGCGACCGTGCCCTGCAGTTCGGCCGGGCGGAGCTCGTGCGCGCCCGGAAAGTCCGAGCCCGACAGCGCCAGCGGCAGCGTGCGCGCGAGCTCGCGCGTGACCTCGGCAGCGCTCGGCGGAATCACGTTGTCGGCGCTGCCATGGCTCACCCACAGCGCCTTGCCCTCGAAGGCCTCGGCGGGCGCGATGTGCGGCACCACCTGCGACAGCAGCCGGCTGTGCCACACCATCGCGGCGCGCAGCTTCGCGGGCTGCGTGAGCAGCAGCGACAGCGCCATGATCCCGCCCTGGCTGAAGCCGCCCACCACGATGCGCTCGGGCGGCACGCCCAGCTGCTGCGCGGCCGAGTCGATCATCTCCCCGACGAGAAAGCGGCTCTCGCGCTCCTGTTCTTCGTCGATCTGCCGCTCGCCGTTGGGCAGCACGCCGAACTCGAACCACGCATAGGCATCGGGCGACAGCACATAGGGCGCGCGCAGGCTCAGCACATGGAACTGCGGCGGCATCAGCCGCGCGAGGCCGAACAGGTCCTGCTCGTTGCTGCCCACGCCGTGCATCAGCACCAGCAGCCAGGGCTCGCGCACGTTGGCCTGTGCGCTGTGTTCGAGAAACTTGAGGGGCAGGTGAAGTTGGGTCATGAATGCGTTCGTTCAGAGGGATGCTTGAAAACCTTGGGCGAGCGCGCGCGTCACTTCGGCGGCCGACACCTCGCGGCAGCCGGTGGCGTTCTGCCCCGACCACAGCGGCGAGAAGTCGCCGCTGCCCTGCGCTTCGGCCTTCGCGCGCAGCGGCGCGATGCCCGATGTGGCGAGCGGAAACTCGGGCGCCGCCGCGCCGATGGGCCCGAGCTCCCGCATCACGCGGTTGACGATGCCGCGCGCCGGGCGTCCCGTGAAGAGGTTGGTGAGCGCGGTGTGGCGCGCCGCTTCACTCTTGAGCGCCGCGCGATGGATCGCGCTGGTGGTGGCCTCGGGCGTCAGCATGTAGGCGGTGCCGGCCTGCACGCCCGCGGCGCCGAGCGCCATGGCCGCGGCCACGCCGTTGGCATCGGCGATGCCGCCGGCCGCGATCACCGGCACCTTCACCGCGCGCACCAGCTGCGGCAGCAAGGCAAACGTGCCCAGTTGCTTTGTCAGGTCGTGCGACAGGAAATGACCGCGATGCCCGCCCGCCTCGAGCCCCTGCGCAATCACCGCATCGGCGCCATGCGCCTCGAGCCACAGCGCCTCTTCGACCGTGGTGGCCGAGGCCAGCACCTTCGCGCCCCAGCCATGCACCCGCGCCAACAGCTCAGCGGACGGCAGCCCGAAATGAAAGCTCACCACCGGCGGCTTGAACTCGGCCAGCAGGTCTGCCACGTCGGCGCTGAAGGGGTTGCGGCCCGGGCCGGTGGGGACGCTCGCCGCATCGATGCCGAATTCTGCGTAGTACGGCGCGAGCGCGGCACGCCATGTGGCCTCGCGTTCGGTGCTCGGCGCGGGCGGCGTGTGGCAGAAGAAGTTGACGTTGTAGGGCTTGTCGGTTCCGGCGCGGATGGCGGTGAGTTCGCTGCGCATCACGTCGGGGCTCAGCATCGCGCAAGGCAGCGATCCGAGCCCGCCCGCGTTGCTCACCGCGATGGCCATCGCGCTGACCTGGATGCCGGCCATCGGCGCCTGGATGAGGGGAAGTTCGGTGCCGAGAATCTGCTGCAGCGTGGCCATTCGGGTGCTCCTTCTTGATCGGATGCCGCGATTGTCCCGCCAAGCCGGGCGGCGCTGCGCCCGCGGGGTCATCGCAGGGCTCGGCGATCAAGCGGCTCGCCTGCGCGGCACGTGCTTGGCTTGCTTGGGGTCGTGCCCCCAGTTCATCAACGAGTAGCGCCACGGCGTGTCGGTCACATCGCCCTCGGGCCGCTGGGCCAGGTGGCGCTTGACGTAGCCGACGACCTTGCGCATGTGCGCGATGTCGCCGGCCGTGAGCTCGCCGCGGGCCTTCGCGAGCAGGCGCACGATGCGCCGCCCCGAACGATGGCCGACCGACTCACCGCCCTCCGCGCCCTTGAAGCCGACCGCGCGCGAGTCGTCGGTTTCGAGCCAGTCGCCGAGCTGCCGCGGCGTCATGTTGACCGCGCGCTTGAACGCGCGCACGGTGTCCGCATCGGCCGCGGCGGGCGTGCGTGCGCTAGCCATTTTTCTGAAGCGCTTCGGCCTTGTGGATCGCCTTCTTGCCCGACTTGCTGCTCTTGACCTCGAACTCGGGATGGGCCTCCGTCGCCTTGGCGGTGTGCCCCTTCACGCTCGCGGTGCCCGTCACCTTGCGGGTCACCACGCCTGTGGTCTTTCCCTGGGAGGTGCTCCAGGCGACCTTGTCGCCCACCTTCGGTTCGGTCTTCATGTGCGTTGCCCCGTGGAAGTCTGCGAATGGCCCAGTCTCTCCAGGCACGCGCGAGGACGGCGTTGCGATGGCCGACGAAAGGCGTAGGACGGTGCCGTCACCGCCTTGGCGACGGGCGCTGCGGCAGCGGGGCATCGCGGCGTGGCTTGGCACAATCGCGCGCATGCCCTCCCCGACCGCGCCCGCCCCGCATTGCAGCATCCGCAGCTACAGCGGCGAGTACCTGGGCCACGATCATGACCACGCGCAGATCATGTATGCGCTGGACGGCCGCATGGAGCTGGAGATCGGCGGGCGCGCCGCCTTCACCGACAGCTCGTGCGGAATGATCATTCCGGCCGGCATGGCCCACACCTTCATGGCTCCGCGCGGTGTGCGCATGGTGGTCATCGACACGCCCGACGACGCCGGCGTGGACCGCCTGCGGCGCTTCGCGGTCACGGCCGCCTGCCGCAACGGCATCGACGCATCGAATGCCGCGCGGCAACTGGCGAAGGTGCTCGAGGCGCCCTCGATCCTCGCGCGCCGCAGCATCGAGCTCGCCCGCCTGGACGACGCCCTCGGCCGCGCGCTGCACGCGCCGTGGGACACCGCGCGCATGGCCGCGCTCTTCTTCCTGAGCCCGCAGCGCTTTCATGCGCGGCTGCTCGAGCTGACCGGCCTCTCCCCGCAGGCGTACCTGCGCGCGCGGCGGCTCGATGCGGCGGAGCGCTGGCTGCGCGGCGGCATGCCGCTGGAGGCGACCGCGTTGCGCGTGGGCTACCGCTCGGCGAGCGCGCTGGGCTTCGCGCTGCGGCGCGAACGCCAGCTGGGGGCGAGGCAGCTGCGCGCACTCTCCGCGTCTTCCGCACCCTCGGCATCTTCGGCATCCTCCTGAAGGTCGAGAGTCTCTCGACATTCGGGCGCCCCGTCTCGCCCGAGCATCCGGGGCATGAAGAACGCATCCATCGTCGGCGCCTGCATGGTGCTGGCCGCCGCCGCCCTGTGGGGCACCACCGGAACCGCGCAGACTTTCATGCCCGCGCACACCTCGCCCTACTGGGTGGGCACCTTGCGCATGGCGATCGCCACGCTGTTCTTCGCGGCCTTCATCGCCTGGCGCCGGCGCGGCGGCGATCGCCCGACGCTCGCCCTGCCTGCCACCGCATGGCGATGGGTGCTGCTCGCGGGCCTGTGCATGGCCGGCTACAACCTGAGCTTCTTCGCGGGCGTCAAGGCCACGGGCATCGCCATCGGCACCGCGGTGGCGGTGGGCAGCGGGCCGGCATGGGCGGGGCTGCTGCAGTCGCTGGTCTCGCGCAGGCCGCCCGCGCCGGTGTGGTGGGTGGGCACGCTGCTGGCCATCGGCGGCGGGTGCCTGATGGTGATGCCGGCCGGCGCCGCCGGCCTGCAGGCAGAGCCGGCGGGACTCGCGCTGTGCCTGGCATCGGGTTTTTGCTATGCGGTCTACACGCTGGTGAGCCAGCGCCTCGTGCGCCACTCGCCGCCCGCGACGGTCACGCTCTGGGTCTTCGGCGTGGCCTCTGCCGCAGCGATACCGGTGGCGTTCCTCCTCTCGGGCCCCTTCACGGCCACGCCGTCGGGATGGGCCATCGTGGCGTACCTGGGCCTGGTCTCCACGGGCGTCTCGTACCTGCTCTTCAGCCATGCGCTGCGGCACATCTCCGGCGCCTCGGGCGTCACGCTCGCGCTGGCGGAACCGGTCACCGCGTTCGCGCTGGCCCTGCTCGTGGTGCACGAGCGCCCGGCCCCGGCAGCCTTCGCCGGACTGGCGATGGTGCTCGCGGGCCTGGTGGTCGTCGTGTGGACCGAAGCGCGCAGCGCCCGGTGATGCAAGCCCCGCTGGCAGCAGGACCTAGCGCGGCGCGCCGAATTCCTTCAGCTTGAAATCCGTCTCGTCCTTGTAGCCATGCAGGCGGCACGCGGCGCGAAAGTCTTCCTCGGAAAAGCCCGTCCAGGCGTAGTTCCTCACGTTGCGCCCCGTCGCGCGGTTCTGCACGTAGAACGACAGCGTCGCCTTCGACTCGGAGATGCCGATCGTCTTGTGCAGGTTCGGCACGAACCTGAATTGCTGCGCATCGAAGGTCTTGGCAAAACCCAGCGCCGTGCGCACGACGATGCGCTCCGGGGTGAATTCGAACTTCGTCACGAAGAGATAGTCGCGGCGAAGCAGCACGACAACCACGAGCCCCAGAAGGAGCGTCGCCGCATAGAACAGCGGCGAGTTGATCGTCCGGTCGACCAGGAACCGGTACGCGTAATTGAAGACCAGCGAGGCCAGCCCGACCATCAACACCAGCTGTCCGACCTGGCTGAGCAGCCACTTGCCCTTGTTCGATACCGAAACGATCACGATCTTTCTCCCTCTTTTTTCTTTGTTGAAAATCATGTGGCGGCGATGGCGGCGCACAGCCGCCTCGCGCCCTCTGCCGTCTTTTTATTCCTCGCTCGTCCACTCCACCTGCACGCCCAGGCTGCGCAGGTTTTCCACGAAGCGCGGGTGCGCGCGGCGAATCGGCGTCGCGTTGCGGATCTCCGAGCGCCCCTCGATGCTCGCGGCCACCATGAAGAGCGCGATCGCCACGCGGATGATGTACGGGCTCTCCACCACCGCCGGCGTCAGCGGATTGCCGCCGAAGGTGATGAGCCGGTGCGGGTCCGACGAGAACACGTGCGCGCCGAACTTGGAGAGCTCGCCGGTCCAGCCGAGAGCGCCGTCGTACACCTTGTTCCAGAACATCGCGTTGCCCTGCGCGCGCACGCCCAGCGCGATGAAGATGGGCAAGAGGTCCACCGGAAAGTAAGGCCACGGCGCCGCCTCCACCTTGGTGAGCACGTTGCTCGTGAACGGCGTCTGCACCTTCAGCGGGCCGGTGCGGATCGCGCGCGACCAGCCGTCCGCATGCTCGATGCGCACGCCGAATTTCGCGAAGGTGCGGTCCAGCAGCGGAAAGTTCGCGGGCGCGCTGTTGCGCACGATCACGTCGCCGCCGGTGATCGCGCCCAGCGCGAGAAAGGTCGTGATCTCGTGGAAGTCTTCGTCGAAGCGGAACTCGCCGCCCGTGAGCGCGTTGCCGCCATGCACCGTCACGCGCGAGGTGCCGATGCCTTCGATGCGCACGCCGATCATCGCCATGAAGCGGCAGAACTCCTGCACGTGCGGCTCCGAGGCGGCGTTGGTGAGCGTCGAGGTGCCGTCGGCCGCGGCCGCGCACAGGACGAAGTTCTCGGTGGTCGTGACCGAGGCGTAGTCGAGCCAGTGGTCCGTGGGCGTCAGGCGCCCGGCGCTGCGCACGAGCAGCGACCCCTCGGTGCGCTCCACCTGGCCGCCGAAGCGCTGGAACACCTCCACGTGCGGATCGATCTCGCGCACGCCCAGCGTGCAGCCCTTGACGTTGTCCTCCAGCCGCGCGACGCGAAAGCGCGCCAAGAGCGGCGGCACCAGCATGATCGACGAGCGCATCTCCTCGGGCAGGCGATGCCGCGCGGCGTCGAACGCGGTTTCGCGGTGGTGCAACTCCAGCGTGCCGGTGGCGTGGTCCATCTGCACGTCGCTTCCGAGCGTGCGGAAGATGTCCAGGATCTTGCGCACGTCGGTGATGTCGGGCACCCCGAGCAATCGCAGCGGCTCGTTGGTGAGCAAGGTGGCGCAGAGCACCGGCAGCACGGCGTTCTTGTTGGCGGAGGGGGTGATGCGGCCGCGAAGCGGCGTGCCGCCGTGCACGATGAGGTTGGACATGGGTGTGCGGAAAGCGGAAAAACGGAAAAAGCGGGCGGAAAACCGAGGGGCCCGGGGCGGAAAAGGTCGCGGACAGTCCGCGACCGGGTGACAGGACTTTAGCCTCGGCGGACGGCCATTTCGCGCCGGCAAGTTGTAAGAAGACCCCGATCGACGGCCGCTGGGCGTGCGCATGAAGTGGCAGGCACAGGGGCCTGGATCACCAGGGCGCAGCGCATGACGCCAGGCTCGGAAGCGCTCGAGTGCGCCGGCCTACGAATGGCAGGCCCGATGCCCCGCTTCGGAATCGGGGCCTGCCCCCACGAGTTCCCGCGCCTGCGATTGGCGCGCCGGCGTCACCGTGTCGCGCCGCAAGCTCCAGATGCATGCGCAAAGCCGGAGCAATCCCTCGACCTGGACGGCGTACAGATCGTCCTGCGGGTCTTGCTCGGCGATCAGTTTGGCGATGTGGTCGATGGCGTCTCCGGGATGAAAGCCGAGCCCTGAGCGCGCCATGTCCATGGCGGTCACTAGTACTTCTGTTTTTTGCATGCGCAAGTGTGGTTTCCGGAATGAAACAGCCTTGGTACTCAAATTCGCAGAAGCTGTACTAATTTGCGATTTCAGGCGGCAACCGCCCCGTGCCGAGATCGTTCGTCGTAGCACGAACGCGGTATTGCAGGGAACCCACCCCCTGGGATGTACTGGCCACCAAGATACAAGGAGTTTTCCGATGACCAGGGCCACCTTCCACAAAGCAACGGCAACCTTGAAAGTGCCGTTCCACACCGACCCGGACACCGAGTTGGCGGCCCTGCGCATCGCAGGCATCCCGGTCGACGACCGGGGCCTCGCGACCACGGGCTTTCTGCACATGCGGACCACCGCGGGCTACCGCTCCCGCATCTTCCGGTGGTTCGCCGATGTCGATGCCAAAGGCTCGCGTGCAAGCCCCGCGACCCTGGGAGACGGTCGCTGACCAGCAGACTGTCCATGCAGGTGGACAGTCATGACAGGGATTCGGGCTTTTTCTTCTTCTTTTGTCTCCCTATCATTGGCATCTGATTTATGCCATTGATCATCGATATTGGAGAGAAAAGTGAGCAAACCCGAATTCTTCGTCACCCCTGGCTATGGACAGCAATTCCGAGACAGGTTGCATTATTCCCAAGCCGTCAAGATCGGCAATCGCGTGGAAATTTCAGGCCAGGGCGGCTGGAATGACGAGCTGCAATTCCCCAAATCCCTCGAAGAAGAGATTGCGCAGACATTCCGAAATGTCGAACGGACGCTGGCCGCCGCCGGCGCCAGCTGGGAGCATGTCGTTCACGTCAATTCGTACCACGTCGGCGGATTTCCTGACGAGGTGAACGAGACGATTTCCAGGCTTTATCGCCAATACATGCCCAACCATGCGCCCATCTGGACGGAATTGGGCGTCGAGGCCCTCGCACACCCGGACATGCACATTGAAATTCGCGTGACCGCAATTATTCCGTAATAAGCAGATCGCCTCCGAATTTCTGAATCACCCAATCGACGAACGCTTTCAACCGGGCGTTCTGATGCCGGTTGGGCGGATAAAGCACATGAAAAGGCATTGCCGGCCGTGACCAATCTTCCAGCACCGGGACCAATTGGCCCGCGTCCAGATAGGGCTGGACGACGCGCCTGAAATGCTGCCCGACGCCCAGGCCCGCGAGCAGCATCTCCTTCAGGCCCTCGCCCTCGTTGGCCGAGAATACGCAATTACCGATTTCGAATCGCTCATTGCCGCGCTCGAATACCAATAATTCCGGCTTCCCGGTCGCGGCAAAGAAATAACACGCCGCGTCGTGATTGGATTGAAGATCCTCGGGAGAAGACGGAATTCCCTTGCGTTTCAAATAGGCTGGCGCCGCGCAGGTCAGGTATTGAAGCTCGGTCACCTTGCGCCCGATCATCGCCATATCGCCTAATTTTCCGGCGCGGATGACGCAATCCACGCCCTCTTCCACGATATTCAAGGGCCGGTCGCTGATTCCCACGGCGACGGTGATATCCGGGTATTGATGGTGAAAATCCGCCAATTCGGGAATCAGCAGGCCATTGGCGAATGAGGCGGGCACGTCGACTCTCAAATGCCCGCTCGGGTTGAGTTTGTTTCCCCGTACCGCACTTTCCACCGAATCCATTTCGGCAATCCAGCGCATGGCGTGCTCGTAATACTCCAGGCCGTCCGACGTGGGCGCCACGGCACGCGTGGTTCGCTGCATCAATTTGATGCCCAGGTGCTTTTCAAGATCGGTGATCAGCTTGCTGACCGTGGAACGCGGCAGCGCCAATTGATCGGCGGTCCGGCTGAAGGAGCCGGTCTCCACGACGCGCACAAAGGCCCGCATGGCCAGAAGTTGATTCACCGTCGCCCGCCTGTTTCATTGTTCACAGGCCTGCACAGTACCTCATCGGCGGGGATTCACCGCGTTTGCCATTCGGCCATCCACGATTCGACGCGCACCTTCACGCGCCGCAGAGCCTCGGTGCGGTCGCTCGCGAGGCTGGCCAGGGTCAGATGGCACATGTCCACGCCGTGGCGCCGCAGCAAGCCGATGCCGCCGAAATCGCCGTCGGTGTTGCGGCTCAGGCGGAGTTCGAAAACCCAGCCGATCGGCAGCAACGGGCCGCATTCCAGCCCCAGGTCTGTGTCCAAGAAGTCCCTTTCGCCGTCCGTGGGACTGTTGTTTGTGCGGCCCAGCATAGGCCGCAAGTGCGCCGCATGTCTCGGGGAAACCCCTTCGGCGGTGCATCTTTGCTTGCCAGATTTCCTATCCCGGATTTATTTTCTATCTCTTCGTGAGCCTAGCCTCTGCACGATGAGCATCCACAGACTTATCCGAGAAGGGCGCCGGCGACTCGGATTGAGCGAGCAGCAATTCGCTGACGCTGTCGGGGTCAGCCGGGGTGCCGTCCAGCAATGGGAAAAGCCGGGCGGCACAGCGCCCAAGCGCAGCAACCAGCCGCGGGTGGCCGAGTTGCTCGGCGTGTCCGTGGTGGAGCTTCTGTCCGGCGGCTCCAACACCAGCCCGGGCGTGGACGTGCGCGCCGAGGTGCCGCTGGTCTCCGAGGTGGAGGCCGGCAACTACACCGTCATCGACAACTTCAAGCCCAAGGGCCAGTTCGAGACCGTGCCCGTCACGGTGCCCATCAAGCGCCACACCTACGCGCTGCGCGTGCACGGGGACAGCATGGTGAGCGAGACCGGCGACTCGTTTCCCGACGGCTCGATCGTCATCGTGGAGCCCGAGATGGAGGCGCTGCCGGGCGACTACGTCATTGCCCTGAACGACAGCAACCAGACCACCTTCAAGCAGCTGGTGAAAGACGGCGGCGAGTACTACCTGCGGCCGCTGAACACCCGCTACCCCATCAAGCCGCTGGGCAAGGCCTTCGTCATCGGCGTCGTGCGCGAGTTCACCAAGCGATTTCGCTGACCTCGCCTGCAAGGGTTTTGGATTGCGATGCCGTTCTTTTGGGGATAGATTCATCCGAGGGGGAATATTTTTCTATCCAGAGCCCATCGAATCGCGGTCGCAACCTCAGGTCCGCCGCGGCGGCACCACATGGCCATTCAGAGCGAAGAGCACAGGATCAGCTATCTCTCCTGGGACATCGTGATCCGGTTGACGGTGGTCCGGGCAGGCGAATGTGTCGCCGGCCACGCCGACCTGCACCGGGACGGAGACCACCGGTGCCGGCTGGTCCTGGCGACCATCCTTTCCGACCCGGCTGAAATGATCGTCCAGCTCGAAGCCAAGGCCCGGGGCTACGTCGACGATTGGCAGAACAGGGCCTCCACGAGCACCGCGCCAGCCGGCCCGCCCTGAACTTGCCGGGAGCGGGCGCTCCCGCTTCACCTGACCTTGCTGAATTGATCTGGAGCGGGCGCACGCACGCCCCCTTCGGCCCGACCATTTACATCCACAAACCAACCAATATGGTTGGCAACCATATGAAATGGTCTATGATCGCGCCGACCGCGACGCACGGCACAGCCGCCGCCGCTGGCGGTAGGCGTTATCTGCGAAGCCATCGAAGCCGTCTATTTCATGCCATTGCCGCCCGCGAGTTAAGCCCATGCCCAAACCCACCAAATCGGAGATCGATGCCGACATCATCGACAGCGCCGCGGCCCTGTTCGCGCGGCACGGTTTCGACCACACCTCGCTCCAGCAGATAGCGGATGCGGTCAACTACTCAAAGGCGGGGCTGCTGCATCACTTTCCGAGCAAGCTCTCGATCTATGCGGCCGCCATCGATGCCCTGCGCGAGCACGTGATCGCGGTGCGCGAGCGCGTGAAAGCCATGCCCGTCGGCATCGAGCGCGACCGCGCGAATGTCGAGGCGGCGCTGCAGTTCACCTACGACTGGCCGGGCGTGTCCGCGCTCTCACACCGCATCGCCGAGAACGAGCCCGACGGCGATCCGCAGCTGATCGAGATCGGCCTCATCCTCTACGAGGCGCTGGGCATCGACCTGAAGAACCCGAAGGACCTGAGCATGGAGCGCATCGTGCGCGTGACCAGCGCCTTCACGGGCCTGGGCATCTCGGCCCTGCAGGCGGTGCGCACCGACCTCAAGCGCGAATGGCGCGATCACATCGCGCAGGCGGCGATGGATGCGCTGGGCCACGGCACGCGCTGAGGCGCAAACTTCTGCAGCACCCGCACCCCATGCGCGTACTCCTGGTCGACGACGAGCCCGATCTGGCCAACGCCCTCGCAGCGGCGCTGCGCCGGCACCACATGCTGGTCGACGTGGCGCGGTCGCTGCGTGCGGCCGAACACGCCGCGTTCGATGCCGCGTACGACGTGATCCTGCTCGACCGCCGCCTGCCCGATGGCGACGGAATGGCGCTGCTCGACCTGCTCGCGCACACCGAACCGCGCGCGGCCGTGGTGATGCTGTCCGCGATGGCCGGCACCGCCGATCGCGTGGCCGGCCTGGACCGCGGCGCCGACGATTACCTCGCCAAGCCTTTCGCGCTGGACGAACTGCTGGCCCGCATGCGCGCCGTCGTCCGCCGCCCGAGCGCGCGCAAGCCCCGCACGCTGCAACTGGGCCGGCTGCGGTTCGACACCGACATGCGCCACGCCTTCGTCAACGGCACGCCCCTCGCGCTGCCGCGCCGCGAGCTGCTGGCGCTGGAGGTGCTGCTGCGCAACAAGCAATGCACGGTGCTGCGCTCGGCCTTGCTCGAGCGCGTGTACGAAGAAGGCAACGATCCGAAGTCCAACTCGCTCGACGCCAATCTCTCGCGTCTGCGATCGAGGCTCGACGGGGCGGATGCGGGCGTGGAGATCCACGCGATCCGGGGGGTCGGGTATCTGATGCGGGAGGCGATTGCGTGCTGACCCGGCACTGCGCAATGCGCGCCCGAATGTTTGAAGGACAGGGCCATGGTCCGCTTCGGTCGCGAGTTTCCGTGCGGGCTAATAGCCGGACAGCCAGGGCTCCTGCTCGATGGCGGCAAGGTTTCCCTCGGCAAGATGGCGCCACAGTTCGAGAACCCTGGGAACCGGCACCGCATCCATGTGCCGCTCGGTCCCTGCATCGGCTTCGAGATTCTCGAAAGCGATGTAACCCCCGCGCGATACGGACAAGCTCCACCCGGATTCATGGGTGACCGCCACGGTACCGTGCTCGGTGTCTTCCTGACGATCTTCAAGTTCGCGAAGCAGCGCGAGGAAATCGGAGTTGGCGTTGCCCGGTTCCATGCTGCCGTAGCGGTGGGTCAAACTGAAGGCCATGTTTTTTTAAAAAAAGAGACTATGTCGGAGGACTGCTTAAGGGGGCGTCGCCTGCAGCGGCTAATCCCGCCTGGCGCTCCCCTCGCCGATCCAATGTCTGGTTCTGGCCGCCCAGGACAGTCGGCCGTTCCAGGCAATGTCGTGGTCGAAGCCCGAGGGACCAGAGCATTGATTCGATCCGTTCACAAACAGCGCTTTGCGCCGCATTCTGCCCTCGCCTCGCAGCCAACCCATCGCATTCCCTAAACTGCCCGCATGTCCGAACCCAACACCGCTTTCAGCAACGCCTCGGCCCTCGCCAACTACGCCGAGAAAACCGCCCGCATCGTCCCCGGCTTGCACGACCTGCAAACGATGGCGGCGCTGCTCGTCGCGGAGCACGCGCCCGAATCGGCGAATGTGCTGGTCATCGGCGCCGGCGGCGGCATGGAGTTGAAGGCGCTCGCAGAGGCGCACTCGCAATGGCACTTCGTCGGTGTCGATCCGTCGCAACCCATGCTCGACCTGGCGGCCGCGGCGCTCGGCCCGCTCGCCGAGCGTGTACAGCTGCACCACGGCTACACCGACACCGCGCCCACCGGTCCGTTCGATGCCGCGACCTGCCTGCTCACGATGCACTTCGTGGCCGTCGAAGAAAGAAAGTCGACGTTGAAGGAAATCCATCGCCGTCTCCAACCCGGTGCGCCGTTCGTCATGGCGCATCTGAGTTTTCCTCAAGCGCCAGAGGAGCGGGAGGTGTGGCTCTCGCGCTATGCGGCTTTCGCCGTGGCGTCAGGCGTCGATGCGGAGAACGCGCGCAAGGCGGCGTCCGCCATCGGCGCGACGCTGCCGTTGCAGAGCCCGGAGCGCGAAGAAGAATTGCTGGAAGAAGCGGGCTTCACGAACGTGCGCCTGTTCTACGCGGGCTTGGCCTTCCGGGGCTGGGTGGCGCGGGCCTGAGCACCTTCATCGCGGGGCATCCGCTCGGCAATCACCTCCCTGAGCAACGGCAACGTCGGCGCCTCGCTGCGCCCGGCCAGCGTGACGAGGCCGAAGCGCGCGGCGCCCAGCGGCGGGTGCACCGGTAGCGCCACGAGGTCGGGCGCGACCGCGCGCACGGCCAGCAAAATTGCATCCGTGTTGCGTGTGAGCTCGACCAGGTTCGAGATCTCCGAGCAGCGCAAGGTCACGCACTGGTCGGGGTGCGCCTCGGGGCCGTAGGCATCGACCATCGCGCGCATCACGTCGCGGCCCAGGCCGGTGGAGGCCATCGGGTAGTCCAGCAGGCGCCCGAAACGCAAGGGCCCGCGCTTCTTCGCGAGCGGATGGCCGCGGCGGCACATGAAGGCGCCGCGCATTTCCACCAGCGGCTCGATCTTCAGGTCGACGCTCGGCGTCACGGTGCGGAACTCGACCACCGCCGCATCGAGCGCGCGCTCCCGCAGCGCCTGCAGCAGGCGGTCGGTGTCGCCGCGCAGGATGTCGATGCGCACCGGCGCATCGCGAAAGGCCATGCGCTCGAGCAGCGGCGTGGCCAGCAGCGCGCCGGGGCCTGCGCCCAATCCGACCCGCAAGGTGTTGCTGCCCTTGCCCCGTGCGGCGGCCACGAGATCGTCCGCATCGCAGACCAGGTGGCGCACGCGCTCGAGCACGTCGCGCCCGAAGTGCGTGAGCTCGCTGCGCCGCCCCACGCGGTCGAACAGCGCGCGCTGGAAGCCGCCCTCCAGCGCGTGGATGCTGCGGCTCAGGGCCGGCTGCGTGATCGACAGCGCCTTGGCCGAACGGGTGAAAGACCCCGTCTCGGCCACCGACAGGAAGTGCCGCAGCTGCACGAACGTCATGGTGTGAATGGGCTTGTTCATGCATTCGAATTATTGCAGCGCATAGAACAATGCATTGGACGCCTGGCAAAACTTTCCCTAGATTCACGCTCGCCGTGCAACAGCACGTCAAGGCACACACCGATGCGCCGCACGGCCCACCCCGTTCGACACCCCTCCCCGGAGACACGCCCTCTCATGTTTTCTCTTCGCCAGCTTTCTCTCTCGCTGTCCTGCCTGTCCTTCTTCTGCGCGGCCGTGCCGGTGGCCATGGCGCAGAACGCGACGCCCGCCGCGCAACGGATCGAGCCGCTGGTGCGCGAGATGTACCCGCAGCTCGATGCGCTCTACAAGGACATCCACGCGCACCCCGAGCTCGGCTTCCAGGAGGTGCGCACCGCCGCCAAGCTCGCGGCCGAGATGCGCGCCCTGGGCTTCGAGGTGACCGAGCATGTGAACCGCACGGGCGTGGTCGCGGTCTTGCGCAACGGCGCAGGCCCCACCGTGATGGTGCGCACCGAGCTCGACGCGCTGCCGATGGAAGAGAAGACCGGCCTGCCCTACGCGAGCAAGGCCAAGGCCCTGTGGCAAGGCAAGGAAACCTTCGTTGCGCACAGCTGCGGCCACGACATCCACATGGCGAGCTGGGCCGGCACCGCGCGCACGCTGCTCGCACTCAAGGACCAGTGGCACGGCACGCTGGTGTTCATCGCGCAGCCCGCCGAAGAGAGCAGCGGCGGCGCCAAGGGCATGATCAACGAGGGCCTCTACAAGCGCTTTCCCAAGCCCGACTTCGCCTTCGCGCTGCACACGGCGGCATCGCCCTACGGCTACGTGGGCTACCGCGCGGGGCCGATCACCTCGGCATCGGATGGCATGGAGATCGTCTTCAAGGGCCGCGGCGGACACGGCTCCGCGCCGCACAGGGCGATCGATCCGATCATGATGGCCGCGCGCTTCGTGACCGACGTGCAGGCCGTGGTGAGCCGCGAGAAGGACCCGAGCGAATTCGGCGTCGTCACGATCGGCGCGATCCAGGCGGGCACGGCCGGCAACATCATCCCCGACGAGGCGCTGCTGCGCGGCACCATCCGCAGCTACGACCCGAAGGTGCGCGACGGCCTGATCGACGGGGTGCGCCGCACCGCCAAGGCCACGGCCGCCATGGCCGGCGCGCCCGAGCCGGTGATCGGGCTCGACCCATCGAAGGGCAACGCCGCGGTGATCAACGACCAGGCGCTGGTGCAGCGCACGGTGGCCGCGCTGAAGGCGCAGCTGGGCGATGCGAAGGTCTTGCCGGTGCCGCCGATCACGGCGAGCGAAGACTTCTCGGAGTTCGCCGTCGAAGGCGTGCCGACGATGTTCTTCTTCATCGGCGTGAACGATCCGAAGGACGTGGCCGATTCGCAGAAGCCGGGCGGCAAGCCGCTGCCGTTCAATCACTCGCCGTACTTCGCGCCGGTGCCGGAGCCGTCGATCACGACGGGGGTGCGGGCGATGACGGCGGCGGTGTTGAGTGCGTTGGGGGCGAAGAGCTGAGGGCTTGCGTCAAGGCGCGCCGGCGCGGTTCGATCTTTGCTCGATGGCGTGGATGCACCGCTGCATCCACTCGTCGGCAAACGCGCTGTACAGCGAGCGCTCCGGGTCTTTCAGCGGCATGAAGAAACGAGACCGCGCCTTGACGCGCGCCAGGCCGACCAGCAGTTCATGGATGGCCTTGTCGCGCAGCACGCGCGTCTTGCTTCCGATGGGAGCGATGAAGAACACGATGCCGGACCGGTCATCGAACTCGAACATCTCGCAAGCGCGATCGTGCGAATGGGCCAGATGGAACTCCGCGATGCGCGCCCATGCCAGGCGCGGCAACGTCGAGTGAATGATCTCGACCTCCGCGCGGGACAGTGCGTATTGGCCCTTCAGGTTGTAGACGACGATCTTCATTCGAACTTGGTCAAAGGGTCGTTGGGTCGGAGACGTACGGCCCGATGGTAGACGCCCCGAATCTTCCCCCAACCTTGACCCAGGTCAAGCGCCATCCCCTCCCCCCTGGCTAGCATCGACGGCAACACGAGGAGACACCGTGGAACTCGAGATACCGGAGATGCTGGCCGCCGCACTGCAGGGCGAGGTCGGCGCGCAGTCGCCGCTGGGCCTGCAGCTGGGTGGGCATGGCGGCGGCAGTGGTGTGCGCATCGTGTCCAGCCGCCACTTCGACGGGCACGCGCTCAACCTGCTCTTTCAATTGGGCATGGGCACCGGCGCGCGCGACCTGGTGTTTCAGCTGCTCGCGCTGGACAACCTCAACGGCGAGCCGCAGGCGCGGCCCATCGCGAGCCTGGAGCTGATGGTGCCGGCGCTGATCGAATGGCTGCAGCGCGACCTGATCGACGGCTGGCTCTACCAGCGCGGCAAGGACGGCGTGCTGCTGCCCTGGCTGGTGCACACGGTGCGCCTGGTGAAGCCGACGGATGGCGAGTCTTACGTGCTCGTGGGTCTCCTGGCCAACACGCTGCAGGCGGCCAACCGCGAGCCGCCTTCGGAGCCGCGCCTTCGTTTCGCGGGCATGACCTGGGGCCTGAGCTTCCACGCGGAAGACCTGCCGGGCCGCACGCTGGCCGGCCTCTTCGCGGACCACGGCTTTCACAAGGAGTGCGCCGAGTTCAAGCGCGAGTACGACAAGCAGGTGGCCGCCTTCTCGCGGCTGCAGCCGCAGTTCGGCGCGCAGTTCACCATCGGCGGCAGCGCGTGGACGGCCGGCGAAGGCCCGCGCGCGAACATGGCCTGGCACCGCCTGCCCGAAGGCGCCGCGGCGCGCTGCGTGAACGATGAAGAGCTGCTGCAGCGCCGCTTCGACCTGGCCGCCGATCCGCACTACTGGCGCGAGAGCGGCATCGCGACCGGCTTCGACCGCATTCCGCAGCACTGCTACCTGCACCTGTTTCACCTGGACTGGCATCGCAACATCTGGGTCCATGCGCAGCACGTGCAGGACTACAAGTACCAGCCCGGCCTGCGCGAGCGGCTGGTGCTGCCGCAGGCGCACCGCGACCTGATCGACATCCTCACGGCCGACCGCTGCTTCCTGGTGGAAGACGTGGTGCCGGGCAAATCGGGCGGCACCACCATCCTGTGCAAGGGCGCGCCGGGCCTGGGCAAGACGCTCACGGCCGAGGTGTATGCGGAGGTCGTCGGCAAGCCGCTGTATCGCGTGCATTCGGGGCAACTGGGCGTGACGGCCAACTCGGTGGAAGCCAGCCTCACGAAGATCCTGCAGCGCGCCGCGCGCTGGGACTGCGTGCTGCTGCTGGACGAAGCCGACGTGTACATCCGCCGCCGCGACAACGACCTGCAGCACAACGCGATCGTGGCGGAGTTCTTGCGCACGCTCGAATACTTCAGCGGCCTGCTGTTCATGACGACCAACCGCGTGGGCGATATCGACGAGGCCATCCTCTCGCGCTGCATCGCAGTCATCGACTACCAGCCGCCGGGGCCCGACGATGCGCGGCGATTGTGGTCCACGCTGTCGGCGCAACTGGGCGTGGCGCTGCCGGGCGCGGTGATCGACCGGCTGGTGGTGGACTATGCCGGCGCGAGCGGCCGCGACATCAAGGAGCTGCTCAAGCTCACGAGCAAGTACTGCCGCCGCAAGGACGTGCCGCTGTCGACGCAGTCGTTCGCGCAGTGCGCGGTGTTCCGCGGCATCGCATGCGCGTCGTCGCAGTCCAGCGTGCAGCCGGAGGCGAGCGAATGATCGACGCCAGCCTGCTCGGCGGCGCGCTCACCGGCCGCCTCGCCTTCCGGCCGGGCGCCCTGCCCGTTTCGCCGCAGCTGGCGCCGGGGCGCCATGGCCTCTCGTTCGCCGAAGGACGCGAGGCCGTGCTGGTGGTGCCCGAGGGCCTGCCCGCCGATGCGCCGGTGCCGCTCCTGGTGATGTTTCACGGCGCGGGGGGCGAGGCCAACCGGGTGCTGCCGCATTTCGTGGCGCATGCGCGGGCACGGCGCTTTCTGCTGCTCGCGCCGCAGTCGATGTACCCGACATGGGACATCGTGGTCGGCGGGCATGGGCCCGATCTCGAACGGCTCGACGGTGCGCTCGCGCGCGTGGCCGAGCACTTCCGCATCGACGCGGCGCACCTCGCGTTCGCGGGCTTCTCCGATGGCGGCAGCTACGCCCTGTCGCTCGGCACCACCAACGGCGACGTGGCGAGCCACGTGATCGGGCTGTCGGCCGGCTTCATGAACGCCTTCACGCAGACGGGCAAGCCGCGCGTGTTTCTCGCGCATGGGCGGTCGGACAGCCAGCTGCCCATCGAGACCAGCGCGCACCCGCATGCGCGGCGGCTGCTGGAAAGCGGCTACGACCTGACGCTGCAGCCCTTCGATGGCGACCACGTCATCGTGCCGTGGGTGGTGGCACGCGCGGTCGAGTTCTTCATGGGGCGGCAAGAGCCGTAGCACTGGCAGCTTGCACCTCGCGCAGCCGCTGGTGCGCATCGCCATCCCACACGATGGGCTGCTGGTTCTTCGCGCGCAGGTAGTGGTGCGTGAACACCGCGAGGTAGGCCTCCAGCGTTTGCTTGGCAGCGTGTTCGCCCGCGAGGTTCATGCACAGGGCCGCCACCTCGCTGGTGCAGAAGTGATCGTCGCGGCCGGAGCGGCGCAGCTTGTACTGCGATATCTGCTCGGGCGCCAGGCTCAGCACAGGCAGCGCATCGAGGTACGGGCTTCGGCTGAACATCTTGCGCGCCTCGCCCCAGGTTCCGTCGAGCAGGATGAAGAGCGGGCGTTTCGCAATCGCACCGCCCGTTGATTCGGGCGACGGCGGCACGGTGTGCACCACGCGCTCGGGCGCCGCGTATTGCCCCGGAAACACCACATACGGTTGCCACTGCGGATCGCTCAGCAGCGCCAGCAGCGCAGGGTCGGTTTCCGTGCGCGCCCAGCCGAAGGCGAAGGTATCGGCCACCACATCGGCGATCAGCCAGCCCGTGTTCGTCGGCTTGAGCGGTTCGATGTCGGCCATGAGCAGGCACACGCCCGCACGCGTGGGCACCGATGGGCGCAGCGCGCACATGCAGTGGCTGGGCAGCAGCCGGCAGCCCGCGCAGCGCTCGCGCTTGAAACCGCCGCGGGCAAGAAAGGGCTTGGCGCTTCGCGCGAGACGTGCGGCGCGAAGGAGGGAAACGGCGTGAGGCATGCGGCGATTTTCAGCTCAACGCGGCGCCTCGGAAATCATCTTGTACTGGCCGGGCTTTCCGGCCTCGATGGTGACCTCGCTGTCGTCGGACGAATACGGGTTTGCGGCACGCAGCTGAATCCGCAGCCCGCTGAACGTCTCGCGCCGAGGGTCCAGCCGCACGACCGCGAAGCCCGAAGACAACTCCTTGACCAGCACCCGTGCAGCGAGCCGCGACATTCCGCGCTCATCGACGGTGAGCCATTCGAGCCAGAGCTTCGAATGCACATGCTCGACGCCCTGGTTGACGATGATGAGGCGAAGCGTGCCGCCGGCTCGCGCGGAGGACCACTCGCCGCCGGTCGCCACGGTGCTCACCTGCGGCGGCACAGCCGGACCGTTGGCTTGCGCATGCACCGCAGTCGCACCCGAGATGGCGCTTGCGATCGTCAAGGCGGCGACGAGCGTCCGTGGAAACGACTTCATGGTCTTCATCCCTCGCTGGTGGATTGGGGGGCGGTGCATGCAACTGTGCGGACTGTATCCGCCTACGTTGCAAGCGCCCGGCGAGCGATGCGCAGAAGCGCGTTTCAGCAACTCACTTGCTCACGACGAGCGGCTTGCCCTTCTGCACCAGATAGGTCGCAAGCTCGGCCGCGTTGCCGCTGCCGACGTTCTTCGCCGAGTGCACCGCGCCGGCCGGAATGAACAGCGAATCGCCGACCTTCAACGTGACGGGCGGCTTGCCCTCGAACTGATATTCGACCGTGCCTTCGAGCACATAGGCGATCTCTTCACCCGGGTGCGAGTGAAAGCCGAAGGCCGCGCCCTGCGCGAAATCGACGCGCACCTGGATCACTTCGCGGCCCGGCTCGGCCAGGTCGTGTTTCAGCGATTGCGTGCGGCCGATGCCCGCGGGCTGCTGCGCGAATGCGAAGTGCGGCGCCAGTGTGCTGCCGGCGACCAGCAATGCCGCGGCCATCGTTCGGATGTTCAGTGTCTTCGTCATGAGAACTTTCAGAGGGTGTGTGTGGATGACGAAGGCGATTTTTGGGGGCGAACGCCATGCGGGCTGCGCGATCGGTATGCCTGTGTATCCGGGCGCGGTTTCGCGACACTAAATTTCACTGCTGCCGGAGAAGGCGCGCACCGCGAAATAATCTGGAAAAGGTTCCGCACGACATAAGCGGTATTTGTTGGCGCGAATCGAAACATCCTCATGCGCCAAGGCGGTCATATCGCGCCGCGCGTCCCTAAAGTGAATGCCCCTCTCACCCAATACCCCGCCAAGGGAATATGGAAGGCATCACACCCACAGCACTCAGATGAATCGAAGGCCGCTTCGCCTCGCGGCGGGTTGTCGGTGCGCAAGCACCGACGCAAAAGCGAGGTATCAAAAGGCGACGGCCGGGGTGCAGGAACACCCCAGCCGTCTAACCAAAGACGTGCAATCACCTAAGAAAAGGACGCACACCAATGGCTACCAAGACTATAGCCGGGCATCTCACGCCCCTCCCCCCGACCAAGACCCGACGGACTTGCTCGAAGCCACCCTCGCTCAGCTCGAAGCGCTGATGTGGACCTGCCACGGAGAAGACATCGACTGGCGCACCGGCGACGGGCCCACACAGCTGGCCAACCTGCATTGGCTGGCGTCCGACCTGACGCGTCGCGCGAACGAGTTGTTCCAGCAGAGCCAGGCTGCGGGCCGCAACGCGCGATGAGACCCGGGCGGCTCGCAGGCCGCCGCGCTAGGCCGCCGCCACCATCACATGCGCCTGGATCTTGCCGGCCACCGGGCCTTCGCCATGGCGGGCGGCAAGCACCTCGGCCGCGCGCTCGGTGGCAAGCTGAAGCAGGCTGGCGTCGCGCGCTTCGATCTCGTTGCGCAGCGGCGTGCCCTGGCAGTAGGCGCTGGCGACGGCACCTGCCGAGGGCGCGCGACTCACCTTCTCGCGCATCGCGATCTCGATGTTGGCGAACCCCGCGCGGCGCAAGTCATCGCGGATCAGCGCGACGTCGTGATAGCCGTGCGGCGTGCGTGCGAGAAAGCGCGGCGGGTCGTTCGGAAACACCGTCGCGACCGCGTGCGTCACGTCGTCGGCGAAGGCGTTGTCTTCGATGCGGTCCCACACGCTGAAGACGAAGCGCCCGGCCGGCCTGAGCACGCGGCGCGCCTCGGCGTAGCCGGCGGCGCGGTCAGGGAAAAACATCGCGCCGAACTGGCAGCACACGACGTCGAACGAGGCATCGTCGAACGGCAGGTGAAGCGCGTCCGCCTGCCGCCATTCGATGCGGCTGTCAGCGCCTTGCCGCGAGGCGGCGTAGTCGAGCATGGGCTGGTTGAGGTCCGTCACCACGTAGCGCGCGTTCGCGCCGAGCCTCGGCGCGAGCGCCCGCGTGACCACGCCGCTGCCCGCCGCCGTCTCCAGCACCGCACCGGGCGACGATGCTGCGGCAAGCTCGGCCATGTCGGCGGCATAGGCCTCGAAGATCAGCGGGACCATCAGCGTGTCGTAGAACTTCGGGATCGAGCCCGCGAACACCTTGTCGGCTGCAGCCATGGGATCTCCTTGAAAGCTCCGGGCGGCGGCCTTGCTGGTCACCGGTTTGCAGAGCGGGGCAGACCTCCCATCGGTGCATGGTGGCCGCGCGCGGAATCCCCGTCAACATCCCCTGTTCGGGCTACCCCATGCGCGTCTTGCGTTAGGCTTTTGCCTTGGGCCTTTCCGGCTCTCTCGGCTCTCTCGGCTCTCTCGACTCCCTCACCACCCACATCGCACCGACTCGACCCCATGCGCACCACCCTCTACTACACGCTGATGCTCCTGCTCGGATTCGCCTGGTACAAGTTCGGGCAGAACCTGCTGCGCAAGGGCTATCGCGATGAGAACGATGAACGCGTCGAAGGATTCGTCGGGCCGGTGGGATTCCTCGTGGCCGCCGGTGCGGGCTGCTACCTCGTGTTCGCCCTGTTGCGCGCGCTGTTTCAACGCGAGGTGCCCTGCATCGGCAAGGGCTGCAGGATGCAGGTCTACACCCTGGCGTCACACGCCGGCGATTACTGGGCCAACGTGTTCTTCCTCGCGTGGATCGTGCTTGCGCTGGGCTACGCGCTCTATGTGACGCAGAAGATCTGGTTTCGCGCGTAGCGCTACTGGCAAGACGTTGAAAAAAGCACTTTCAACGTACTTGCCCCGCGTCACTCCGCATCCGCGGGCCCCTGGTTCTTGAGCTCCACGAACTTGGCCGCCATCGTCGGGTTGCCGCGCGTGAGCTTCTTGATCGTCACGTCCTGCGCCTTGTCGTTCGCCAGGCGCAGGTTGCGGTCGGTGCCGAGCAGCGCCTCCTTGGTCTTCTGCAGGTGGTCGATCGATTTGTCGATCTCCGCGATGGCCTTCTGGAAGTGCCCCGAGGCGAGGTCGTAGTTCCTCGCGAATGCGGCCTTGAAGGTCTCCAGCTCCGATTCGAACTTCGTGATGTCGATGTTCTGCGCCTTCACGAGCGCGAGCTCCGACTTGTACTTGAGCGAATTCATCGCCGCGTTGCGCAGCAGCGTGATGATGGGCAAAAAGAACTGCGGCCGCACCACGTACATCTTCGGATAGCGGTGAAACACGTCCACGATGCCGGTGTTGTAGAGCTCGTTCTCGGGCTCCAGCAGCGACACCAGCACCGCGTACTCGCAGCCCTTCTCGGCGCGGTCCTTGTCGAGCTCTTTCAGGAAGTCTTCGTTCCTGTTCTTGGTCGCGGTGCGGTCGCTCTCGTTCTTCATCTCGAACATGATCGAGACGATCTCGGTGCCGGCCTCGTCCGCGTCGCGAAAGATGTAGTCGCCCTTGCTGCCGCTGCGCGCGTCGTTGTCCTTCTCGAAATAGGCGCGGGGAAACGCCATCGACCGGATACGGTTGAACTCGGTCTCGCAATGCAGCTCGAGCGTTTCGCCGACCATCTTGGTCGAGAGACGCGCCTTCAGGTCCCGCAGGCGCTCGATCGTGTCGTCGCGGTCCTTGAGCTGCGTTTCGTACTTGTCCTTGAGGGACTTTTCGGCCAACTGCTTTTCGAGCGCCGTGCGTTCGAGGCCGCTCTTCAATTGGTCCCGCTCCTTCTCGACCACGCTCACGGCCTCGGTGATCGCGAGCTTCTGCGCCACCTCGATGGCATCGAGCTGGGCCTTCAGGCCCTGGATCTCCGCTTCCTTCGCGGCGGCGCCCTTCTGCAGTTCGCTCACGTGCCGTGCTTCGGCCAGTTCGGTTGCGGCGCGCTTGTCCTGCCGGGCCTGCGCGAGTTCGTTGGCGAGCGCATCGCGCTCTTTCTCGACGGCGCTCAAGGCTTCGCTCACGGCGAGTTTGCGGGCGACATCGCCGGCTTCGAGCTTTGACTTGAGCTCCTGGATCTCGCCGTCCTTGGCCGCGGCGGCCTTCTGCAATTCGCCGGCGGCCTTTGCCTGGGCGAGTTCGACGGCGTTGCGCTTGTCCCGCTCGGCCAGTTCGAGCCGCTCGTGCAACTGCTTCTCGAAGTCGCCGTCGCGGACTTGCTTGAGGATGTCGGCGTAGCCGGCTTCGTCGATCTTGAATGCCTTGTTGCAATGGGGGCAGATGATTTCATGCATGGCGGGGTGCCCTTTTGGCTTCGGCAGGCCTGTGGGAGTTCTTGGTGCGAACGGATGGAATGCTCATGTGCGACTTTCGATTTTTATCTGCTTGGGGTGATGCTAGACGACCCTGATGGCTTCCCGCAGGCGCGGCCTCGCGCCTCGCGGCTGCGACCGGCTACATTCGGCCCGGAGCGCTCCTTCGCGCAGTCGTCCTGGCGATGCAAGGACACATGGACAAGTCCCCAGAATGAATCATCAATTTGACGAGTTGAAGCGTGCGCTGCTGTCGGCGACAGAGGCGCACTGCCACCGGCTCCATGCGCAGGGCAACAGCCAGGATCTCTACGGATACAGCCTCTACACCGATGACTCGGTGATGAGCATCGGGCCAGTGGCAAATTCCAGCGAGAAGATTGCCGTCGGCGTTGACGATCCACTGCACAACTACTACCGGTATGGACCGCAGGAGTGGTCGATATGGGATGACCACGGCCTGTTCGGGGAGGTCAACCGGATCATTGCGAGCATCCATGATCGCGAAGGTTTGTCGTTCGATGCCAGACGCGATGGAATTCTTCAGGCCGCATTCGAGGCGCTTGTCGTTCTTGAGGAGCGCCATGTTTTTGGCCCCAGAACGGATCGTCGATTTGTGGTGCTCTGGATCGCCGATTCAGCGGACCCCGTGATGACGCGGTCGGCCAGAGAACTGAACAGCGACGCAGTATTTCTGGCGTACGCCTCCGAGTACGCGGAATAGGAGCTTGCTGATCGATTCAGCCACCTTGCCTCTGCAACGCGCGGTCGCAGGGCAAGCCAACATCCCGTCTCCCCCCGCCGCCTCGACTCAGCGCAGACTCTCCGTCGAATACCGCGCATAACGCTTCACCGCATCCGCGTCCCAGGCCATGCCGTGGCCCGGCCGGTCAGGCGGCGTCACGAAGCCGTCGGTCACCTTCAATGGCTCCTGCAGGATCGCATCGGCCCAGTCGACGTATTCGAGCCAGTGCGCCGTGGGCGTGGCGGCCATCAGGTGCGCGCTGACCTCGTGGAACAGGTGCGACGAGCACTCGATGCGCGCCGCATCGGCCAGCGCCGCGGCGGCCATCCAGCCGGTCACGCCGCCGATGCGCTCCAGGTCGGGCATGACGAGGTCGCTGGCACGCTGCGAGAGCGCCTGCGCCATGGCGCGCGGCCCCTGGAAGTTTTCGCCGATCTGCACGGGCGTGCGCAGCAGCGAGGCCAACGCGTGCGTGGTGGCGTAGTCGTCGTGCGCGACCGGCTCCTCGATCCAGTACAGGCCCTCGCCGTCCAGCTGCAGGCAGCGCTCCCGCGCGGCACTCGGGCTCAGGGCCTGGTTGAAGTCGGACATGAGCGCGATGTCGTCGCCGATGGCCGCGCGCACGGCGCGCACCGCGGCCAGGTCGTCTTTCGGCGATGCGCGGCCGAGCCGCATCTTGATCGCGTGAAAACCTTCGGCGACCAGCGCCCGGGCCTCGTCGGCCGCAGCCTGCGCATCGAGCAGGCCGAGCCCGTTGCTGTTGTAGGCCGCCACGGGCTTGAGCGGCGCGCCCAGGAGCCGCGCGAGCGGCATCTCCGCCGCGATGGCCAGCGCATCCCAGCAGGCGACGTCGATGCCCGCCATGACCATCGACGCGATGCCGCGCGCACCCAGCAGGCGAAAGCGCGCATCGAGCGAGCGACGCACATCGGCCGGCGCCGCGCTGGTGCCGGCCAGCATCCTGTCCGCGTCGCGCACCAACGCCAACGCGGCTTCGCCGGCGGCGGGCACATAGCAGAACAGGTAGGCACGGCCGGTGATGCCCTGGTCGGTCCGCAGGTCGATGAGCAGCAGCGGCGCCTCGGTGATGCGCATCGCGCTGGTGCCGAGCGCGCGGCGCATGGGCACCACGACCAGCGTGGCCTCGATGGCGTGGACCTTCGGCGCCGTGCTCATGCGGGGCGCCCTTCGGCGTGCACCGAGAGGATGTCGAACACCGCGCGGTTGCACGGCGTGGCCACGCCCAGCCGTTCGCCGCGCGCGACCACGTCGCCGCTGAGCCACTGCACCTCCAGGCGGCCGCCGCGCTCCAGGTCGTGGTGCATCGAGGAGGTCATGGTCGCGGGCACCTGGTCGCAGAAAGCCATGCGGTCGTCCGCGTAGTCCTGCGGCAGCGATACGCCTTCGGCGCGCGCGACCTGCACCACCTCGTCCATCAGCCCGCGCAGGAAGCCGCGGGACCGCGCGAGCGCGCGGATCGGGCCGATGGGCGTGCGCACCGTGCTGGTCGCGCCCGAGAGGCCCACGAGGAACACGAACTTCTCCCAGATCGCGCGGCGGATGTCGCCGCTGAGTTCGACGTCGATGCCGGCCTCCACGCAGGCATCGCGAAAGCGCGTGACGCGTTCGCTCTGGCTGCCGTCGTATTCGCCGAACACGAGCTTCTGCATCGCGCCCGAATGCCGGATCAGGCCCGGCTCGGCGATGGTCGCCGCGATGTAGCAGACGCCCCCGACGACATGCGCATCGCCCAGCACGCCGCGCAGCACCTCGTCCTTCACCACGCCGTTCTGGAACGACACCACCGCGGTGTTCTCGCGCAGCAGCGGCTTGATTGCCGCGGCCGCGCTCTCGGTGTCCCAGAGCTTGACGCCGAACAGCACCAGGTCGGTGGCACCGGCTTCCGCGGGTGTGTCGGTCACCTTCACATCGCGCAGGTGCAGGTCGCCGCGCGGGCTTTCGATGCGCAGCCCGTGTTCGCGCAGCGCGGCCAGTTGCCGCCCGCGCGCGATGAAAGTGACGTCGTGCCCCGCGTTCGCGAGCCGCGCGCCGAAATAGCCGCCGACGCCGCCGGTGCCCATGACGGTGATCTGCATGGTGGATCCTTTCTGTGTGGGTTGTTCAATGTGGCAATGACGCGCACTTGCCTGGGTTCAAGCGCTCAATGCGATCGCTGTGATCGCTGCAGCGGCTCGAGCGTGGCCAGCGCGGGCCGCACGATGCCTTCGAGCAGCGCGCGTTCGGGCCGTGCGCGCGCGAGCACGCGAATGCCCATCAGCACGCCGAGCAGCAGGCGCGCCGCGTCCTTGGCATCGACGGTGGAGGCGATGTCGCCGCTGCGATGGCCGCGCTGCACGCAGCGGCGAAAGAAGGCCTCGATCTGCTTGAGTTCCTCGGCGACGACCAGGCGAAATTCGGGATCGTGCGGCGCCACTTCGAGTGCCGCGTTCACCAGCATGCAGCCGCGGAATTCGCCATCGCCCATCGAGCGCTCGACGATTTCGCCGAGGAAGGCCGCAATGGCCTCGCGCGGCGCGAGCACCTCGAACCGCACGATGCGGTTGCGCACGCTCATGTCCAGGTAGTGCTGCAGCGAGCGGCGGTACAGCGTGAGCTTGTCGCCGAAGGCGTTGTACAGGCTCGCGCTGGTGAGCCCCATGCCTTCGGCCAGCTCGCGCACGGAGGTGACCTCGTAGCCGCGCGACCAGAAGCGCTGCATGGCCGCGTCGAGCACTGCGCTTTCGTCGAACTGTCGGGGTCGGGCCATCGGCTTTTCGTTGCTCTCTGGAAGATGTTCAACGCATTATGTATCACTTGTTCTAAAACCTGGATCACCCCTCCGACGGTGGTGCGCCGGCAGCCCGCGACGGGACCACGTTGCAACGCGGCGCGGTGGGCCGGCAGCGTTAACGTTCTCTTAATGGGCTCGCGAAATGATGGCCTCTTCCCATCGCGACGAGCGTCCATGCACATGTCCCGCGTCTTTCTCCTGCGCTTCCTGCGCTTCCTGCGCTCCGGTCTTTCGGCCATCATTTTTCTTTTCGTCCCCGCCATCTTTCTCGGCGGCGCGCAGGCCCAGGACGGGTTCCTGCCGGCGGAGAGGGCCTTTGCACTGAACGTCCAGCGCGCCGCAGAGCCCGGTGCACCGCCGCACCTGCGCTGGGATATCGCCGAGGGGTACTACCTCTATCGCGATCGCATCCTGATCACCGAAGGGCCGGCGAACGCGCCGGTCGATTTCGCGCGGCCTGCCGGCGAGAAAAAGGAAGATCCGAACTTCGGGACGATGGAGGTCTATCACCACGCACTGGAGATTTCCGCCCTCCGGCTCCAGCCGACGTCGGATTCGATCACCGTGACCTGGCAGGGCTGCGCCGAGGCCGGGCTCTGTTACCCGCCGCAGTCCAAGACCATTGCGCTCGCGCCTGCAGGCGCCGAGCCGGCATCGGCGGCAGGGGCGCCGGCTTCGGCCGCGCACGCGGGCTTCACCGCCGGCAGCGACAGCGACATCCTGGGCCTTCTGCAGCACAGGTCGCTCGCATGGACGCTGCCGCTGTTCTTCGTGTTGGGCATCGCGCTGGCCTTCACGCCGTGCGTCCTGCCGATGGTGCCGATCATCTCGAGCATCGTGGTGGGCGGCCAGGCGAGTCCGCGGCGCGCCGTGGCGCTGACGCTGGCCTTCATCCTGCCGATGGCCGCGACCTACGCGGCGCTGGGCGTGGCCGCCGCGCTGGCGGGCGCCAATCTCCAGGCGCTGCTGCAGACACCGTGGACCCTGTTCACCTTCTCCACGGTCTTCGTCGTGCTGGCCTTCAGCATGTTCGGCTTTTTCACCCTGCAGCTGCCCGCCGCGCTCAGGAACCGCCTGGACAACGCCAGCCGGGCACGGCGCGGCGGCTCGCTCGCGGGCGCCGCGGGCATGGGCACGCTGTCGGCCCTTTTGGTCGGCCCCTGCATGACCGCGCCGCTCGCCGGGACGCTGCTGTACATCGCCCAATCCGGCAACGCGGTGCAGGGCGGGCTGCTGCTGCTCTCGCTCGGGCTGGGCATGGGCGTGCCGCTGTTCGTGGCAGGCACCGTGGGTTCGCGCTACCTGCCGAAACCGGGGCCGTGGATGGACCGCGTCAAGGGCGCATTCGGTTTCCTGCTGCTCGCCACCGCCATCTGGATGGTGGAGCGCGTGGTGTCGGCGCCGTTGGCGCTGGCGCTGTGGGGCGGGCTGGTGATCGTGGTGGCGGTCGCGCTCTATCAGCTGGCCGCGCCCGAAGGCGAGGGCCGCGCGCCCGCCGCCCCCAAGGCACGCTTGCTGCTGTGCAGCGCTGCGCTGGTCAGCGGCCTGTGGGGCGGCGCCATGTTGCTGGGCGCGGCCCGCGGAGCGGCAGACCCGTGGCAGCCGCTGGGCTTCGCGGGCCGCACGGAATCCGTCTCCGGCACCGGCACCGGCGCGGTGCGGGGCGGTGAGTCCGCCCTCCTTTTCGGCGCGATCGACAGCCCGCAGGATCTGCGCCGGCGCGTGCAGGAAGCCAGCGCCACGGGCAAGCCGGTGCTGGTCGATTTCTATGCGGACTGGTGCGTCGCGTGCAAGAGCATCGAGAAAGAGGTGTTCACCGATCCGGACGTCCGCCGCCTGCTCGCCGGCGCCGTGCTGCTGCGCGCCGACGTCACGGCGAACACGCCGCAGCAGCAGGCGTTGATGCGCGAGCACCAGATCGTCGGCCCGCCCACGGTCATGTTGTTCGACGCCAGCGGCCAGGAGCGCCGCAGCGCGCGGCTCGTCGGCGAGTTCTCCGCTCGCGACCTCGTGGCGCGCGATCCGGTGCCCGGAGGGCCGACGTGAACGGCGCGCTCCAGCTCGGCCCACTCACCCTTCCCTTCGCTTTGTTGCTGGCGCTCGGTGCGATGGCCGCGGGGTCCGTCGCGAGCCACTGGCTCGGCAAGCGCTTTCGCGTCGACAGCGGCCCGGCCTTCTTCTGGCTGCTGTTCGCAGGCGCCATCGCGGCGCGGCTCGCGTTCGTCTGGCGATTTCGCGAGGTCTACCTGACCGCACCGCTCGAGATGATCGACATTCGCGACGGGGGCTGGAGCCTGCTGGCGGGAACCGTGGCCGCATGGGCCGGGTTCGCCGTGATCGCGCTGCGCCGCAAGTCGCTGCGAAAGCCGCTGGGCGGTGCCCTGGCGCTCGCCACTGTGATCCTGGTCGCGGGCAACGCGCTGCTGGCGGTGCCCGCGCCGGAGCGGAACATTCCTGCCGTGAGCCTGCAGAGCGCCGATGGCCAGGCCGTGCCCCTCGCCTCCTTTCGCGGCAAGCCGATGGTGGTCAACCTGTGGGCCACATGGTGCCCGCCATGCCAGCGCGAGATGCCCGTCCTGGGCGAAGCGCAAACGCGCCGGCCCGACATCCATTTCGTGTTTCTCAACCAGGGCGAAGACCCGGCCGCGGTCAGGCGTTTCGTGGCGCTGCGGCATCCCGCACTGCGCAATGTCCTGCTGGACGCGCAAGGGCAACTCGCCGATCTGGTCGGCCATCGCGCGCTGCCCACCACGCTGTTCTTCGATGCGCGCGGCCGCATGGTCGACACGCGCATCGGCGAGCTCTCGCAAGCCACGCTGGCCGAGCGGCTCGACGCGCTGACCTCCCTCAACCCTTCTCCATCGATCGACCCATGACACCCAAGAATCTCGACGCCCGACGCCGCATCGCCATCGCCGTGCGCACCCTCATCCCCGCCGTGGCGCTGCTGACGGCCTTGGGACATGGCCCGGCGTTCGCCGATCCCATGTCCAATGCCGCGCATCCGCCCCACAAGGCCGACCCAGCGGCCCAGGCCGTGCTCTCGCAACTCGGGAACGCCGCGTGGATCGCGGACGGCGCCGACAACGCCCCGCGCGTCATCTATGTCTTCACCGATCCCAACTGCCCGTTCTGCAACCGGCTATGGAGCGATGCGCGCCCGTGGGTCGATGCGGGCAAGGTGCAGCTGCGGCACCTGCTGGTCGCCGTGCTCACGCCGACCAGCGCGGGAAAGGCCGCCGCGCTCTATTCGAGCAAGGACCCCGCCTCGGCACTCGCCGCGCACGAGCGCCTCAATGCGCCGGGCAATGCCAGGCGCATGGCGGCGGGACACATCCAGCCGCTGGGCGACCTGGGCATCAAGCCGCTCCCCGAAGTGGCGCCGGCGGTCCAGGCCAAACTCGCGAACAACGAAAGGCTGATGGCCTCGTTGGGCCTGGGGGGGACGCCTGGCGTGGTGTGGACCGATGCCAATGGCGCCCTGAAGGCGCGGGCCGGCGTTCCTCCCGGGGAGATGGAAACCATCTTTCTGCCGCTGCAATGATGAGCCGGAGACTGGCCCTCCAGGCCGTGGCCGCCGCGGCCAGCGGCGCCACCACCTCGCCCGCGATCGTGCTCGCGCTTTCGTCCGGCCTTGTTGCCTGCACGCAGGTCAACCCGGCGTTCAACGGCACGGACATCACCGGTGCGGGCTATGCCCGGCGATTCTCGTTGCGCGACGCCGAGGGACGCCTGCGCACCATCGAGGACTTCAAGGGCAGCGTGGTCGTCGTCTTCTTCGGCTTCGTCCAGTGTCCGGACGTCTGCCCCACCACGCTGGCCGACCTGGCGAAGATCAAGCGCGGGCTCGGCCCCGACGGCACCAGGTTCCAGGTCGTGTTCGTGACGGTGGACCCCGAGCGCGACACGCCCGAGGTCATGAAGGCCTACATGGCGGCTTTCGATCCAACGTTCGTGGCGTTGATTCCGACGCCCGATGAACTGGCTGCGACGGCGAAGGAATACAAGGTTTATTTCCAGAAGGTCGCGGGCGCGACGCCCGCCAGCTATTCGATAGACCATTCGGCCGGCAGCTATGTCTACGACACCTTCGGCAGGCTGCGGCTGTACGAACACTACGGCGTTGCGGGCGATGCCCTGGTCCGGGACATTCGCGCCCTCATGGGCTGACCATCGCGTCCTGTAAGCGCGCCACCGGTCGACAGGCATCGGCCCTGCGCCGCCCGGCACGATCGCGGCGCAAGCAGCGACATCGATGTCGTTCAAGAGATGGACAGGCGTGGCTTCGCGCAATTGCGCGGGAGAAAGCACTCAGCCATTCGCATCGACACCGCCTGCCGGCAGCACCAGCGTTGCGACCAGCCCGGCGGAGGCGCCGGGCTCAAGATGGAATGTGCCGCCGTGGCGCCGCGCGATGGCATTCACGATGGACAAGCCCAGTCCGCTGCCGTGCGAGCTGGGCCCGCGGCGCCAGAAGCGCTGGACGGCCAGGGCGCATTCGGCAGCGCTCAGTCCCGGGCCATCGTCGACGATCCGGAACCGGATCCATCGCCCGTCCTGGCGCGCCACCTCCACCCGGACCGGGGATTGCGGCGGCGAATAGCGCAATGCGTTGTCCAGCACATTCCGCAAGGCCGATACGAGCAACGGCTCAGCGACGGCCACCAGGTAGTCGCCTTCTCTGTCTCCTTCTCCTTCCCCGGGCATATCGAACGCCACCCGGCCGCCGCCCGCCTTCACGCCGCCCTCGGCGCTTTCGATCGCGCGCCAGGTGGAGGCCCTCGCCGCGCAGACCGAGGAGGCAGAGGACGTTTCGGCAGAGGGGGACGCAGCCGGCGAATCGCCCGGCGCGTCCAGCCGTGCGAGAAACAGCAGCTGTTCCAGCGTTCCCTGCAGGCGCTCGACGCCGAGCTCCGCGTCCTGCAGCGCCGCACGCCGCAGCTGTGCGCTCTGCGCATCGTCGGGGCGGCTCATGCCGAGGCGCAGCACCTGAAGATGCGTCTTCACGGCCGTGAGCGGGGTCCGCAGCTCGTGAGCCGCGTCGTCCGTGAAGCGGCGCTCGCGGGCGATCGTCGAGCGCATGCGTTCGACCAGGTGCCGAATCGTCTCGACCAATGGGCTCAGCTCGGGCGGCGCGTGAAGTTCGGGCAAGGCGGATGCGTCGTCGGGGCGCCGGTCCGCCAGCGCCTCGCGCACGCGCTCGATCGGGCTGAGCCCGCGGCCGATGCCGAACCACAGGATCAGCAGGCTGCCGGCCAGCGCCACCGCGAACGGAATGCCCGCGGCCAGCGCGACGTCGCGCAACAGGCTGCGGCGCACGTCGATGCGGTCCGCCGTGGCGACGCGGAACTTGCCCTGCTGAAGCACGTAGCTGCGCCACGCCTGGTCGCCGAAGGTGCGCGTGCTGAAGCCTTCGGGGGCCTGCGCGAGGCCGGGGCTGCCCTTGGTCTTGGCCATCGTCCGCAGGCCGTCCTGCCCGCCCAGCAGGCTGACCTCGCACACCAGGCCGTCGGGCGCGACAACGTCCAGCACCGATGAGCGGGTGCGTTCGTCCGAGGCGTCGAACGCCGGTATCTGCGTGACCAGTCCGGCCACCATGCGCGCCGATGCGGCCAGCCGTTCGTCCAGCACGGAGCGCAGTTCGTTGCGCACGTCCACCAGCGTCCAGACCGCCACCAGGCACCAGACGCTCGTGAGCGAGATGCCGATGATCGCCAGAAGGCGGGAGCGCAGCCGCCACTGCCGCGGGCCGCTCGGGCGTGCGGTTCCCGCCGCGGCCGGTTCGCCAGGAGGCGGTCGCCACGGCCTCATGACCCCGCCTTGCCCAGGCGGTATCCCTGGCCGCGCACCGTCTCGATGAAGCCCTTGCCCAGTTTGCGCCGCAGGTGATGGACATGAACGCTCACGGCATTGCTCTCCACCTCCTGGTCGAATCCGTAGAGGCTGTCCTGCAGGTGCTCGGGGCTCAGCACGCGCGTGGGGTTCTGCAGGAAGGCCCGCAGCAGCGCCAGCTCGCGGCGCGAAAGCTCCACGCTCTGGCCATCCAGGCGCACCTCGCCGGACGAGGCAGTGAACGACAGCGGACCGAGCTCGATGCAATCGGCACTGTGCCCGGCGGCGCGCCGCAGCAGCGCATGGACGCGCGCCACGAGCTCATCCAGGTCGAAGGGTTTGAGCAGGTAGTCGTCGGCGCCGGCACGCAGTCCCGCGACACGATGCTCGACCGCGTCCCGCGCGGTCAGCACCAGCACCGGCAGGCTGCGCCGGGCCGCACGCCAGCGCGCCAGCAGTTCCATGCCGTCGCCGTCAGGCAAGCCCAGGTCGAGCACGCAGATATCGAAGCGCCACGCAGCCACGGCGCCCTCGGCCCGCGCGGCGCTGGCGACATGGTCGACCGTGAAGCCGTGCAGCCGCAGTCCCGCGACAAGGCCGCGGCCTACCAGCTCATCGTCTTCGACTACCAATACATGCATTGCGGGGGTTCTTGATGTGTCCCGGCCGAGCTTGCGTCAGCCACATGAAGTCAACATTAAGAGCCGAAGTCTCCGGTTCGCTGTCGCTCGTCGTCAATGTCGGCAGGGAAGACGAGCTTCACCTGCACCGCGAGTACAGCAAAAGCCGGGCTTCAGGCACCAACGAAGCGGCCCAACGGCCCGTTGTGAACACCTAACAATACTTGTTTCATGGTATGTCCAAATGTTAATGAGAACGTAATAATCCGCGCGCACCTGGACCGGTGCGCACCCCGGCATTCCGGACAAGTGACGGCATTCGGCTCCATAGATGGGTCGATCTATGCCATTTTTTGCTTCGAAACCGCCGTTTGGCGGCAATTCCGCATCGTCTTTGCGGCGTTACAAGAGACGTTCGCTGGCGGTGCTCGGCACCGCCTTGCTGGGCATGTCGGCCCAGGCGCAGGTCGTCAATCCGGCGGCCGAGATCGATCGGCAGAACCAGATCATCGAGCGCCAGCAGCAAGACCGCCTGCGCGAAGAACAGGACCGTGCCCAGCGCGCCCTGCCCGCGCCCGGCGGCACCAACCTGCAGCAGGTACGCCCGCAGGTGGTGGTGCCCGACATCGGCGTGCAGTGCCGCGACATCAAGGAAATCCGCTTCAACGGTGACACCGGCAACCTGCCCGGCAAGCTCACCGAGCGCCTCCAGGGCGAGAACGCCGGGCGGTGCCTGGGCGTGGCCGAGCTGGAAGCCATCCTGGCCGCGCTGACCAAGAGCTACATCGACCGCGGCTACATCACCACGCGCGCCTACCTGCCGGCGCAGGACCTGCGCTCGGGCGTGCTCGAAGTGACGATCGTCGAAGGCAAGATCGAGCGCTTCGAGGTCACCGGCGGCAGAGACCGGGCCCAGTGGATTCGCGGCGCCTTCCCCGCCAGCCCGGGCGACCTGCTGAACCTGCGCGACCTGGAACAGGGCATCGACCAGGTCAACAGCCTGACCGCCAACAACGCCAAGCTCGACCTGCGCCCCGGCAGTGCGCCGGGCCAGACCGTGGTGGTGGTCGAGAATCCGGCCGCGTTCCCGGTGCACCTCTACACCTCGCTGGACAACTCCGGCACGCGTGCCACGGGCCGCGACAACGCCTCGGCCACCGTTACCTTCGACAGCCTGCTGGGGCTGAACGAGTTGCTGTCGATCACCAAGCGACAGTCGGTGCTGCCCGAGCGCTGGGATCACAAATCCGATTCGACCGGCCTGCGCGCCGTGCTGCCCTTCGGCTACAGCACGTTCAGCCTCGACGCCAGCGAGAGCAACTACCGCAACGTGCTGCGGTTGCCCAGCGGCCAGTTCCTCGCGTCCGAGGGCACCACCATCAGCAAGAGCTTCACGGCCGACCGCGTGGTGTACCGCGACCAGGCAAGCCGCATCTCACTGTCGGCACGCCTGGGCACGCAATCGAGCCGCAACTGGCTCGGCGGCGAATTCCTGCAGGTGGCCAGCCGCGACCTCACCACGCTCGACGTGGGCGCGAGCGCCTTCACGCAGGTGGGCGGCGGCATCCTCAATGCGCGCGTGGGCTACGTGAAGGGCCTGAAGGCCTTCGGTGCGCTGCGCGACGCCGACACGCTCGAAGACGATCTGCCGCACGCGCAGTTCCGCAAGGCCACGCTCGACCTGGGGTTCTCCCGCCGCTTCGAAGTGGCGGGCAGCGCGTTCTCTTTCTCCACCCAGTTCAGCGGCCAGCACGCCTACGACACGCTCTACGGCACGCAGCAGATGCTGATCGGCGGCGGCTCGTCGGTGCGCGGCTTTCTCAACACCGTGCTCAGCGGCGACAGCGGCTTCTACCTTCGCAACGAACTCTCGATGCCCTGGCAACTCGCGCTCGGCGATGGCGCGCCGCTGCAAGGCCGCGTCTACACCGGCTTCGACGTGGGCCGCGTGAGCAACCGCGCGAGCGGCGTGCCCTCCGGCTCGCTGTCGGGCGCGACGCTCGGCGCCGCCTTCCAGTGGAAGACGCTGAGCCTCGACGTTTTCGCCTCGCGCGCCGTGCACGTGCCCAGCGCGCTCGTGCGCGAAGGCACCCTTTACGGCTTCCGCCTTTCTGCCTCCCTTTGAGACTGACCGCACCATGAACCACATCTATAGAGTCGTCTGGAATGCCGTGTCCGCCACCTGGACGGCCGTTGCGGAAACCGCGCGGGGCAATACGAAGAACAGCAAGAGCGGCACGAGCGGCAAGGCCGTCTCGCGCAGCCGCAACCTCGTTGCCATTGGCGCGATGGTGCTGCTGCCGCCCTTCGCGCTGGCGCAGGTCGCCTCCGTCGTCGTGGCGCCGGGCACCCAGCTCAACGCGTATGTCGCGCCCAACGGCGTGACGGTGGTGAACATCAACCGGGCCAATTCGGCCGGGCTGTCGCACAACCGGTACAACAGCTTCAACGTCAACCCGATCGGCCTCATCCTCAACAACACGACCAGCGCGGCGCAGATCGCCTGGCAGTCGCAGCTTGCAGGCCAGGTCACGGC
This sequence comes from Variovorax sp. AC194, assembly GCF_979257995.1. NCBI lineage: Bacteria > Pseudomonadati > Pseudomonadota > Betaproteobacteria > Burkholderiales > Comamonadaceae > Variovorax > Variovorax sp. AC194. The sequence goes on from NZ_OZ409823.1 coordinate 4,592,034, forward strand.
GAACTTCAACCAGTCCAGCGCGGCGCGCGTGATCCTGAACGAGGTGGTGTCGAACAACCGCAGCACGCTGGCCGGCTTCACCGAAGTGCTCGGCGGCAGGGCCGACGTGGTGCTCGCCAACCCCTACGGCATCACCTGCTCGGGCTGCGGCTTCATCAACACCGACCGCGTGACGCTGAGCACGGGCAACCCCTTCCTTGCCTCGAACGGCGGGCTCGGCGGCTTCAGCGTGGGCCAGGGCGACATCCTCATCACGGGCACCGGCCTGAACGCGACGGCGCAGCAGGTGCTCGACCTGGTGACGCGCTCGGTGCGCATCGAAGCGCCCATCAATGCGCAGGACCTGAGCATCGCGACCGGCACCAACAAGTGGAGCTACGACACGCGCGCCGTCACGGGCGCCGCCACGCCGACGGGCAGCGCGCCGGTCTATTCGATCGACACCGCCGTGCTCGGCGGCATGTACGCCAACCGCATCCGCCTGAGTTCCACCGAAGCCGGCGTGGGCGTGCGCATGCTGGGCGACGCCGCAGCCAGCGCGAGCGACTTCACGCTCACCGCCGCAGGCAAGGTCGAGCTGCAGAACCGCATCTCGGCTGCGACCGACGTGAACGTGAGCACCACGGGCACCGGCGCCGGCGCACTCGCGCTGACCGACGCGAGCCTCACCTCGACCGGCGCGCTGTCTCTTTCGTCCACGGGCGGCACGTCGATCGCGGGCAGCGCGCTCGTCGCGGGCACCGACCTTTCGGTGAGCGCGGCCAGCCTGCTGGACACGGCCAGCAGCGCCGGCATCGCCAACAACAACCTGCGCCACGCGGGCGGCGCACTGGCGCTGGCCGTGGGCGACACAGCCTCGCTCGGCGCGACGGAATGGAGCGCGGGCGGTGCCTGGAACGGCACCTTCGGCAACCTCGTGACCACGGGCGCGACCAAGCTCTACAGCAGCGGCGGCACGCTGATCGCCAGCGCCGGCAACGGCGACCTGGCGCTGGGCCTGGCCGCGTTGCAGTCGGCCGGGAACATGACGCTCACCGCGAGCGGCAAGATCGGCACCGCCGCGGGCGGCGCGCTGCAATCGCTGGGCGGCAACCTCGCGCTGACGTCGGGCAACGGCCTGGAGAACGCGGGCACGGTATCGGCCGACAAGGGCGCGGTCACGGTGCGCGTCGATGGCACCATCGCCAACAGCGGCCAGATCCACGCCGCTCAGAACCTGGACATCGCCGGCCGCAACGGCCTCGCGACGGCCAGCCTCGCGAACAGCGGCACGCTGCTGACGGAACAAGCGTTGTTGTTGAAGGCCGCCGCCGTGAGCAACACGGCCGCAGGGCGCGTGCAGGCACAGACAGGGAGCACCGTCAACGCGGCCAGCATGGACAACCAGGGCGCGTGGCTGCTGTCGCAGGCAGCCGGCGCGAGCGACAACGTCACCGTGACGGGCACGCTCGCCAACAGCGGCACGCTGCAAGGCGCGGGCGCCGTCGCGGTGAACGCGGGCCAGGTGGACAACAGCGGCACCCTCCTCGCAGTCACCGACCTGGCAGCGACGACGAGCAAGGACTTCACCAACAGCGGCATCGCGCAGGCCGGGGGCACGCTCGGCGTGACCGGCGGCGGCACCGTCACCAACACCGGCACCGGCGTGCTGAAAGCAGCAGCGCTGAACCTCACGGCCGCCAACGGCCTGAACAACGCGGGCATCGCCACGGCCGACACCGGCAACGCCACGCTGCGCGTGGACGGCACGCTGACCAACAGCGGCCAGTTGCACGCGAAGGGCAACATCGACATCGCCGACCGCACGGGCGGCGCGACCGAGGCCGTCGTCAACAGCGGCAAGCTGCTGGCCGAACAGGCACTGGCACTGAAGGCCGCTTCGTTCGGCAACACGGCCGCCGGCTGGACGCAGGCAGCCTCCGGCAGCACGGCCACGCTGGGCGCGTTGAACAACGCGGGGACCTGGCTGCTGTCGCAGAACGCGGGCGCGACGGACCAGATCGCCGTCTCGGGCGCCGCCACCAACAGCGGCACGCTGCAGAGCGCGGGCGACCTGGGCGTCACGGCCGCGAGCCTCCTCAACAGCGGCAACATGCTGGCCGCGGGCAAGATCGACGCGACCACCACGGGCGACCTGGGCAACGCCGCGGGCGGCGTCGTGCAGGCCGGCACCGCCCTCACGCTCACCGCCGGCAACCTGGCGAGCAATGCCGCCACCGGCACGATGAAGGGCCAGAGCGTCGCGATCCAGGCAGGCAACGGCCTCGCCAACGCAGGCGCCATCGAGGCCAGCGCGGGCACCGCCACGCTGCGCGTGAACGGCACGCTGAACAACAGCGGCACCGTGCATGCGACGAACAACATCGACATCGCCGATCGCAACGGCGGCGCGACACAGACCCTCACCAACAGCGGAACGCTGCTGGCCGACCAGGCCTTCGCGATCAAGGCCGCGAACGCGACCAACGCCGCGACCGGCCGCATACAGGCGAACACCAGCAGCACCGTCGCCGTGGGCGCCTTCGACAACAAGGGCACCTGGATCCTGTCGCAACAGGGCACCGCCGCGGACAGCGTGACCGTCACCGGCACCCTGGCCAACAGCGGCACGCTGCAAAGCGCGAATGACGCGACGCTCGGCGCGAACCAGATCGACAACACCGGCAAGCTCATCGCCACGGGCAATCTCACGGCCAACGTGACGGCGGGCCTCAACAACAGCGGCGGCACGGCGACCGTGCAGGCCGGCAGGCAGCTGTCGGTGCAGGGCACGGGCGCCGCGCTGGTCACCTCGGCCAACAGCAAGATGCTCGGCGACGGGCTGGCCCTCAATGTGGCGAGCATCGACAACGCCGGCACCCTGCAGGGCGGCACGCGCAGCGACAGCACGGTGAACGTGGCCAACACGCTCACCAATCGCACCGGCGGCGTGCTGACCGTGGCCACCGCCGCGGCCGGTGCCGGCTCGGTGGCCGCCACGACGATCGCGAACGACGGCAAGATCCAGTCCGCGGGCGCGCTCACGCTGGGCGTGGGCACGGGCGGCCTCACCAGCGCCGGCACCGTCATCGCGGAACGCGACCTCGCGCTGCAAAGCCGAAGCGGCAACAACTACGCGGCCACCGTCAACGGCCTCATGCAGAGCCGAAGCGGCACGCTCTCGGTGAACGGCAACGGCGCGAGCACGCTCAGCATCGGCGCCGCCGGCACGGTGGTCGGCCAGAAGCTCACCGCCGCGCTGGGCACCGTCAACCTGGCGAACGGCGCCACGCTGTCGTCCGACCGCGACATGACGCTCACGCTCGGCACGCTGGCACTGGCGGGTGCCAACTCGGCCGTGCTGGGTTCGACCGACCAGGCCAATCCGTCGCAGACCCGCATCACCACGACCAGTGCGCTGACCAACAACGGCCTGCTCTTCTCGGGCAACGACCTCACCGTGACCGCGCCGTCGCTCACCAACGGCTTGACCGGCGGCATCGCGGCGCTGCACGACCTCAACGTGACCGCGGCCGGAGGCCTCACGAACCGGGGCGCGCTGTATGCGGGCAACGCGCTCACGGCCTCGGCCGCGTCGGGCACGCTCACCAACGCGGCCACGCTGAGCGCCTACCAGGGCACGATCAGCGCGGGCAAGTCGGTCACCCTGAGCGCCGACACGCTGGTGAACAACAGCACCATCGACAGCAACGGCGCCATCACGATCGCCGCACGCGACCTGCGCAACGAGGTGCTGGGCGGAGACACCCGCACCTACGGCACCGAGACCACGCGCGTGCAAACGGAGACGGGCCATGACAGCCAGGGCTACAACGGCCACGGCTGCTGCGACCAGTACGAGAGCTGGTACTACAAGCAGACCTGGTACAAGGACCAGACCTACGCGGGCGGCACGCCCACGATCAAGCCCCAGATCACCGGAGCCGGCGCGGTCAGCCTGACATTCAACAGCGGCAAGAACCTGGGCGGCGTGATCTCGGGCGACGTCGTCACGTTCTCGGGCAGCGGCAGCAACCCGACGTTCGTCAACGACGACCTCGCGCTGCAGCGCACCTCCTACACGCGCACCTGGACCGAAGAAACCAAGTACATCGCGGCGGGCGGCGCCACCTACTACGAACGCCGGGTCATCAACGACAACACCACCAACGCCGTCACCGAAATCAGCAACATCGGCGCCGGCGTCTACGCCCGCGTGCTGAACACCGGCACCAGCTTCGCCCTCACCAACAACGGGTCCACCGCGGCGCAGGCGGCGGACATGAAGAAGGGCGGCGCCAAGACGGCCGCGGTGTCGGCAGTGAACGGCGGCAACGCCACCAAGGGCACCGTCGGCGGCGCGGCCACGGGCACCACCGGCGCGGCCGCCGGCAGCGTCACGCCCGTCACGACGCTCAATGGGCGCCCGGCCATCTCGTTCGTCGCGGTGAACGCGGCCAACGGCGTGCAGGGCACCTCGTTCGGCGGCATCAACATCCCGCTGCCGACCAACCCGAACGGCCTGTACGTGATCGCCAGGGAGCCGGGCGCCAAGTACCTGGTGGAAAGCAATCCGCGCTACCAGATCGGCTCGTCCACCGTCGGCTCCGACTACCTGGCCAAGCTCCTGGGCTACGACGCCGACACGCTGGTGCGGCGCCTGGGCGATTCGAGCTACGAGGCCTACCTGATCAAGCAGCAGCTCATCGCGCAGACGGGCAACTCGCTGCTCGCGGGCGCTAAGGACGCGGGCACCCAGGTGCAAGCGCTCATGGATTCGGCCGCCGGCGAAAGCAAGGCGCTCGGCCTCGTCTACGGCCAGGCCCTCTCGCCCGAGCAGCAGTCCAAGCTCACGCACGACATCGTGTGGATGGTGCAGACCGAGATCGACGGCCAGGTGGTGCTCGCGCCCGTGGTCTACCTGTCGCCCAAGACCCGCAGCGGCCTCACGCAGGGCGCGGTCATCACGGCGGACACCGCCAACCTCAGCCTGACTTCGCTGACCAACAGCGGCGGCACCATCGCCGGCACGCAGGCGCTCACCGTGGTGTCCGTCGGCGACGTGACCAACACCTCGGGCACGATCAAGGGCGGCAACGTGGCCGTGAGCTCCACGCAGGGCAGCATCGTCAACCAGACCACGGCCAGCGGCTCGGGCGGCGACCAGCGCTATGCGACCGACATCGGCAAGACGGCGTCGATCGAATCGACCGGAACGCTCTCGCTGGATGCGGCCAAGAACATCACCAACACCGGCGCCAACGTGGCCGCCGGCGGCGATGCGAGCCTGAAGGCCGGCGGCGACGTGACCTTCGACACGATCCAGAACAAGTCCGCCGACACCACGCACAGCAGCTACAACACCGCCTTCAGCAGCGGCTCGACAACGACCACCACGACCACGGTCACCCAGGTGAAGTCGGGCCTCACGAGCGGCGGCAACCTGTCGATCGATGCGGGCAGGAACATCACGCTGGCCGGCACCGACACCAAGGCCGCGGGCAACGCCGACCTGAAGGCCGGCGGGGACCTGAACATCATTGCGCGAGAGAACAGCAAGACCACGCACACCGAGAGCAACTCGGCCGGCATGGGCATGAACAACTCGCTGTACGGCACGACGGCCGTGACCACCGACTCGAACTCGGTCCGCAACGTCGCCAGCACGCTGCAGGTGGGCGGCAATGCATCGCTCACCGCCAAAAACGACATCACGGTGCAGGGCTCCAGCGTCGACGTGAAGGGCAACGGCACCGTCAGCGCCACCAACGTCAACGTGCTTGCAGGGCGCAACTACGACGAGACCAACACCACGGTCAAGCAGAGCGGCATCATGCAGGTCGGCGCATCGGGCAGCGGCTCGACCAGCGCCGGTGCAGGCGCGGCATCGGCCTCCAAGAGCGACCACAACGGCGCATCGGCCTCGGCATCCGCGCAAGCCAGCGCGCAGGCCTCGGGCCAAGGCTCGGCCGGCCTGGCGTTCAGCGCCGACACCACCACCACCACCCAGACCACCGACCTGAAGCACGTCGGCTCCAGCCTCGGCTTCGGCGGCAATCTCACGGTCAACGCGAGCAACGACGTGACGCTGCAAGGCTCGTCGGTGAACGCCGGCGGCAATGCGACGGTGAACGCAAAGAACGTGAACCTGCTCGCGGCCGAGGACAAGTCGACCTCCACCACCAACGTGAGCACGACCCGCGTCGGCCTCATGGCCAGCACCGACAACACCGCCAAGGCGGAGGCGCAAGCCGGCGCGAGCGCGGCGGCGGGCAAGGGCATTCCCAATGCCGGCGCGCAGGCATCGGCGGGCGTGTCGGCCAGCACCGAGAACCACCTGGACCTCGTGCAGAAGAGCGACACCACCACGAGCACGCTGGACACGAAGAACCAGGGCTCCTCGATCGGCGCGGGCGGCAACCTCAGCATCAAGGCGAGCGACACGCTGAACGTGGAAGGCTCCAAGCTGGCCTCGGGTGCGGACATGAAGCTGGACGCCAAGGACATGACGTTCAAGGCGGTCGACGACCGGCACGAGGTGAGCACCAGCAGCAGCGTGACCACCGCCGGCCTCTATGCCAGCGGCAGCGCCAAGGCCGGCGTGGAAGGCGGCGCGTCCGCCGGCCTCGGCGCACAGGCCGGCGTCTCGGCCAAGGCGGAGGCCTCGGGCGAGGTCGGCATCTACGGCTCGAACACGCGCGGCAGCACGCTCGACGGTTCGACCACGGCGCAGACCTCGGGCATCTCGGCCGGCAGCAGCATCACGCGCACCGCCACCAACAACATCACCGACGTGGGCACGCAGATCGAGGCAGGCGGCAACTTCACGCAGTCGGCCACCACCATCGCCAGCAAGGCGGCGGCGAACACGACCTACAGTTCGTCGAACACCGCGACCGATACGGCCAAGCTGGGCGTCTATGCCGAAGCGTCCGCCGAAGCGGGTGCCAGCGCCAGTGCGGGCCCCGGTGCGGGCAAGCCGGGCGGCACGTCGACCGATGCCGGCGCGGGCATCCGCGCCAGCTACCAGCACGACGATGCCAGCGAGAAGTCGGCCACGAGCAATGCGGTGGTGTCGAACATCAAGGTCGGCGGCAACGTGAGCAGCACGTCCACCGGCGCCACCACGATGGAAGGCACCAACATCGCCGCCGGCAAGGACGTGACGATCGGCGCCAGCTCGCTCAACTATTCGGCCGCCAGGGACACGGCCAGCGGCAGCAGCAACAGCACCAGCGCGGGCGGCAGCGTGAGCGTCGACCTCGTGAACAAGAGCGCCGCGGTGGGCGTGAACTATGCGGGCGGCACCGCCAGTGGCAGCAGCAGCACGGCGGTGGTGGGCGGCATCACGTCCGGGGGCAACCTCAGCGTGACCACCACCGGCGACACGCGCCTGGAAGGCACCAACCTCGCGGCCGGCGGCGGCGCCAGCGTGACGACCGGCGGCAAGCTCGACTTCGCGGCCGCCAAGAACACCAGCACCTCGAGCAGCCAGGACGTGGGCGTGGACGTGGCCGTGTCCGCCGGTGCCAAGAGCGGCAGCGCGAGCGCGGACGTGAGCTACGCCAAGTCGACCGCCAGCAGCAACGAGGACGTGGCCGGCAGCATCAAGAGCGGCAGCGGCCCGCTCACGATCAAGAGCGGCGGCGACGCCACCTTCACGGGCACCACCATTGCCAGCAACAGCGACGTGTCGGTGGCGGCGGGCGGCAACCTCGCGTTCAACGCGGCACGCAGCGTCTCGAGCAGCGAGTCGCTGAGCGTGGACGTGTCGGCGGCGGCCTCGGGCGGCAAGAAGGAGAACGTGGGCGGCACCACCACCGGCGGCAAGACCACCGGCGGCAAGACCATGGACGAGCGCAGCGGCGAAGCCTCGGTGGGCGTGGGCTACGGCAAGGCCGACAGCAACATCGCAACCGGCGCGAGCATCACGAGCAACGGCGGCAACATCGCGCTGTCCTCGGGCAAGAACACCTCCCTCGAAGGCACGCAGGTCGCGGCCACCGGCGCCGTCGGCGTGACGGCCGGCGGCAAGGTGACGCAGACCGAGGCGAAGAGCAGTTCGAGTTCGCTGGGCGTCGACGTCGGCGTTTCGGCTTCCGGCTCGAGCCTGCAGCCGGAGAAGAAGACGGGTACGGCGACGGCTGGAAGCACCGGTGGAACCGGTGGAACCGGTGGGACCGGTGGGACCGGTGGGACCGGTGGGACCGGTGGGACCGGTGGGACCGGTGGGACCGGTGGGACCGGTGGGACCAGTGGGAGCGGTGGGACCGGTGGGACCAGTGGGAGCGGTGGGACCGGTGGGACCAGTGGGAGCGGTGGGACCGGTGGGACCAGTGGGACCGGTGGGACCGGTGGGACCAGTGGGACCGGTGGGACCGGTGGGACCAGTGGCACTGGAGGCACTGGAGGCACTGGCAGTACGACTGGCACGCCCGCCAAGGATCCGCTCGCCCAAAAGAAGGGCAGCGGCGTGGCCACCGCGAGCGTCGAGACGGAATCGAGCAACACCAGCCAGAAGACGACGCTGAGCGGCGGTCAGGGCGTGACGGTGACGCAAGGCACCGCGAGCCCCGCCACGCGCCAGATCACGGCCAGCGTGCCCATGCCCGACAAGCTGCCCGCAGGCAAGACCGTCGCGGCCACCACGGCCACCGGTGCACCGCTGCCGACCTGGCTCAAGCTCGATCCCGCCACGGGCAAGTTCAGCGGCACCCCGCCTGCGGACTTCAAGGGCGAGCTCAAGGTCAACGTCAAGGTGCCGCAGGCGGACGGCTCGGTGAAGAACGTGCCGATGACTTTCTCGGGGAACTAGAGCGCTGGCTTGGCCGATCTGGCTTGCAGATCGGTCGAGCCAGGTTCGAGGCGAGGCGCCGTCCTTCCGGGCGAGCGGCCTCGCCAGGGTTGCCAGCGGGTCGGGCGAGTGCGGCGGGCGGCTACCCCGACCGCCCCCTGTGGCAACATCCCGCCGATACCGGCGGCAAGCCGCGGAAATCCTCACGCATTCCATGGCACTGACACCCGACAACTGGCCCAGCCGGGCAGCCATCCAGGCCGCGCTGGCCGCCCGGTTCACCCTGCCGCCCTTGCCCCCGCCGATGCACGACTGGTTCGCCTGGTGCCGCAGCATGGGAACGCAGTCCCTCGTGCTGGAAGACCCGGCCTGGCGCGAAGGTTGGCGTGGCGATCTCACCGGCCCGGGCGCCGTCGATGTGCCCAGCCTCCTGGCGGGCATGGAGGGCTATCGCTTCATCCTGGACCAGGCGGCGAGCACGCCGGATCATCTGGTGTGGAGCGACGCCGTCGAAACGGGCCAGTGGCAGCCGCACTGGGTGGTGCTGCAGAACGCCGATGGCGATCCGTTGATCGGCGACATCGGCCAGCCCGAAGTGCCGGTGCTCTGGGACTGGCACGGAAGCGGCCGCTGGTCGCCGCAGCCGCTGTTCCCGAACCTTCGAACGCTGATGGCGCGCATCGAGGTCGAGGCGCCCGAGCCACCGGACGATGCGCCCTCGACGGTGCTTTTCTACACCGTGCATCTGACGGACCTGGGCGCCCAGCCCCTGCAGGTGCTGACCGCGCTCAAGGCGCATCCGGACTACAGGCACCTGGCGGGCGCGAGCCTGCTCAAGCTCAAGCATCAGCTGCCCTTGCCGCTGCTGGTCGACAACATCAGCGCCGAGGCGAAGGACTATCTGGTGCGCCACTACGAGGCGCTTGGCGCGCGGGTGAGTTGCCGCGCAGACCGGCTCCGCTAGACCAGTTGCAGATCCCGCGGCGCCACGCCCTCGAACACCCGCCCGAGCTGCGCGGGCGACAACCCGTACATCCGGCTGAAGAGCCCGCCGAACACCGCCCGGTATTCATTGAGCACCGGGTAGTCGCGGTTCTGGAACAGCGTGGCCTGCGTCAGCGCCTGCTGCTCGCCGACGATGCGCCCACCCGCCTGTGCTGAAAGGCCACCGCCGAGCACCCAGTACACGGTGCCGTGCCCATGGTCCGTTCCCCGGTTGCCGTTCTCGCGGAAGGTGCGGCCGAACTCGCTAATGACGACCACCACGGTCTGGCGCCATGCGTCCTCGCCCATCTCCTGTGCGAAGCCGGCGACGCCCCGGCCCAGCTCTTCGAAGCGGTTGGCGAGGTAGCCGGTGCCGGCGCCCTGCCCCACGTGCGTGTCCCAGCCGCCGACGTCGACGAAGCCCAGGTCGAAGCGGTCGCGCATCAGCACGGCCATGCGCCGCGCGACGAGCTCGAAGCCCTTGGCGGTCATCGCGTTGCGGCTGGCCGCGTCCATCTCGGCCTGCACCGCGCGCATGACTTCGTCGCGCACCTGGAAGCCCTCGGCCACGGGCTGCGCAAGTGGCGTGTTGCGGTACATGGACGCGATGATCCGGCTCTGCCGCGCGTCGATGCCCGAACGCGCATTGCCCGCGAGCGCCATGTTCGCGGCCTTGGCGTCGCCGCGCAGCGCGATGGGCAACTGGTCGGTGAAGGCGATGGGCGACACGTCGGTGATGGGCCCGCCGCCGAGCACGCCCGCCAGGCGGTTGAGAAAGCCCGAGCGGTAGTCGCGGCGCTTGTCGAGCGCCTGCCCGAGTTCGATGGAGTCCTGCGTTTCGAAGTGGCTGCGCGTCAAGTCGTCGGTGCCCGCGAAGGCGATGAACGAGGCCTGCTTCTGCTGGAAGAGCGGCATCACGCTCTGCGCGAGCGCGGGGTGCAGGCCCCAGTTGCCGTCCAGCGGCAGCGCGCCGCCCGGCTGCCCCGGTCGCGCGATGGCGATGTTGGGGCGCGAGGCGTAGTAGAAATCGCTGGCGGTCGGCACCAGCAGGTTGGCGCAGTCGTAGGCGCCGCGCAGGAACACGACGAGCAGCTTGGCGCCTTCGGCGGCAGGTGCCGCGATCAACCGGCCCGCGGCGCCCGCGAGCGGCGCGGCGGCGATCAGCTTCAGGAGTTCTCTGCGTTGCATGTGTTTTTCCTTCTGCTCATCGGCGCATCAGCTCGGGCGATGCCAGCAGGAAGGTGTTCCACTCCTGCGGCGTCTTCGCCTGCGCGAGCGCCTCGCGCGTGTCTTCGCTCAAGCTGCCTTGCTTCGCGCGCACCGCGTTCGATTCGGCCAGTTGCGGAAACGCGGGCTTCTCCAGCGGCGCCTTGTCGTCGGCGCGGAACAGCACCGCGCCGTTCGCACCGATGGCCCGCGCGATCTCGAAGCGCGTGTTCATCTGCCCGGCGCTCGCCCATGCGGCTTCGTTGAGCGGATAGCCGTCGGGCGTCTCGTGCCCGTACAGCGGCTCGCCCATGCGGTTGATCCAGTTGAGCATCGGGTTCACATCGAGCGCCACGCGGTCGTCGTACGCGAGCCGCACGCCGGCCATCACGTAGTGCACCGGGTCGCGGAACTTGCGGCCGAGCGAGGCAGAAAATTCAGGTGACTCGAACAGTGCCCTCAGCGTGACGGCGATGTCGCCATCGCTGCGCGTGAAGGCCAAGGCCATGCGGTCGACCAGCGCGGACGGCGGTTCGTCGGCGACGAAGTACACCGCGAGCTTGCGCGAGATGAAGCGCGCGGTGGCCGGTGCGCGCGCGAGGCGATCGAGCGCCTCGTCGGCTTCGGCGAGGCCGCGCGTCTGGATCGGCTGGCCCAGCAGCGTCTTCGGGCCATAGTCATGCCGGTTCGGGTTGAACTCGAAGAGGCCCTTGCGCACATAGTCCGCGCGCACCGCGGGCCGGATGTTCGGCACCGCCTCGAGCGGCTGCAGGCTCACGCCCACGCCGGTGAGCACGAGCGCGAGCTCCTGCACGTCGGCCTGCGAATAGCCGCCGCCCACGCCCAGCGTGTGCAGCTCCATGAGCTCGCGCGCGTAGTTCTCGTTGATGCGGTTGGCCGCGTTCTGCGCGTTGTCCAGGTAGCGCAGCATCGCGGGGTGGTGCAGCGTGGCGCCGAGCAGGTCGCGGAACCTGCCGAGCACATGCGGGCGAATGGCGTTCTCTTCGTAGTCACCCACGAGCGCGCGGATGTTGTCCTTGCGCAGGTTGACGTTGAAGTGGTTCATCCAGAACCAGGTCATCTGCTCCTGCAGCTGGTTGGGCGAATACAGCGCGCGCAGCACGAAGCGTTGTTGCGCCTCGCGCGCGAGCCGGGTCAGCGCCTGCTGGTAGGCCTGGCGCGCGGCCTTCTTCTCTTCTTCGTCGGGCAGGGCATCGGCCGCCTTGCGCTGGGCGTCCAGGCCGATCACGAGCTGGTCGAGCGGTGTGCGCGAGATCGTCATCGCGTCGATCTGCGCCTGCGCGGCCGGGGGCAAGGGCTGTGGCTGCGGCTTCAACTGCCGCCCCATCCATCGCGCGAGGCCGGTCTTCGCAAGTTCGGCCTGGCTGCTCGCGTTCGCGCCCCAGGTCACGCGATCGAGCCATTGCAGCTGCGCGGCCGGGCTGTCGGCCGCGGTGCTGGACACCGACAGCGGGGGCGCATCGGATCGGAGCGATCCGGTCGTGCAGGCCGCCAGGGCGATGGCGGCCGACACCATGCAGAGACGGCCAAGATGCAGCATGGGACTCATCATGAACCGATCAACCCGCACCGGGCCGATGCGGTTGACGGTCGCTCGCCGTCGCTCAGGTAAAGCTGGCGGTCAGCTTCGTTTCAAGCCGAAACGAAAGCCAAAGGCCACGTCAGGCGCTGACGACCCGGCTGGGCTCCGCGCCGGCGATCTGCTTGAGCGCGCGCTCGAACACCTCGACCGGCTGGCCGCCGGAGATCAGGTGCTGGTCGTTGATGATGATCGCGGGCACCGAGTGGATGCCGGCATCGGTGTACATGCGCTCGCGCTCGCGGGTCTCGGCGGCGTATTCGTCGCTCGCCAGAATCTCGCGGGCCCGTGCCGCATCGAGCCCTGCTTCGGCCGCCGCGTGCACCAGCACCTCGGGGTCCGAGGGGTTCTGGCTGTCGGTGAAGTAGGCCTTGAGCAAGAGCTTCTTGAGCGCTGCCTGCTTGGCCGGGCTCTCCAGTTCGGCCCAGTGCAGGAGCCGGTGCGCGTTGAAGGTGTTGTAGACCCGGGGCCGGCCCTCGGGGCTGAACTCGAAGCCGACGGCCGCGCCGCGCTGGCGGATCATCTCGCGCGACTGGGCCTGCTGCTCCCGCGAGGAGCCGTATTTCTGGTTCAGGTGCTCGAAGGTGTCCTGCCCTTCGGGCGGCATCTGCGGGTTCAGCTCGAAGGGCTGGAAGTGCAGTTCCGCGGTGACTTCCGGTGCCACCCGCTTGAGCGCCGCCTCGAGCGAGCTCAGGCCAACGGCGCACCAGGGGCAAGACACATCGGAGACGAAATCGATCTTGAGGTGGGAGGAAGAGGTGGTCATGGGCGCCATTCTTCATGGCCCCACAACCCTTGGTGCGCGAAAGGTTTTCCGTGTGACGGCTCAGCTCAGCTGGGCCGCGGCCTTGGCAAGGCGGGCGTCCGAGAGCGTCTGCTCTCGCAGCCGGTCGTACTCGGCCTTCTCGACCGGCGCGGCCTTGGGATCGCCCAGGTCACGCATGTGAACGCGGTAGGTCTCCCGCGCGCTCATGGCCGCGAGCGCCGCGAGGATGGTCACCGAGAAAGTGATCGCGCCCACGGTGAGCCACACGTTGGTCGAGCCCGGAGGCGCCACGGCGGCGAACAGCGCGGGCAGGAGCGCGGTGAAGGTGGTGCCGATGTTCTGCGAGATGGCCATGGCCGAGACGCGGTTGCGGGTGCGGAAGAGCTCCGGATAGAAGCTCGGAAAGGTCGCGTTGTAGCCCTGGTACACGATGCCCCACATCAGGAGCGACATGCAGATCGCGAGCGGCACGTTCTTGATGCTGATCGCATACAGGTACACGAACGACAGCAGCCCCGAGGCCAGCGCGCCCACGATGATCGGGGGCTTGCGGCCGATGCGGTCCGACAGGTTCCCCACGAACGGAATCACCAGCACCGCGAGGATGTTGCCCAGCACGGGAATCCACAGATACAAGTCTTTCTGGAACCCGATACCGTAGGCCGCCTGAACCGCATACGCGGCACCGAACACGGTGGCCACCACCGGAATCACGTTCATGAGCGCCATGCACACCACGCGCAGCATGTCGGCCCAGCTGTCGGTGAAGGCCTGCACGATCGGCGACCTGGCCACTTCGCCCTTCTTGTCGACTTCGGCGAAGGCGGGCGTCTCGTCGACCTCGCGGCGGATGATGTAGCCGGCCACGATCACCAGGAAGCTCAGGAGGAACGGAATGCGCCAGCCCCACGAGTTGAAGGCGTCTTCAGGCATGTAGTGCGCGAGCGGCAGGAACACCGCGGCCGCCAGGATCTGCCCGGCCTGCACACCCTGCAGCGTGAAGCTCGCCAAGAAGCCGCGGCGCCCGAAAGGTGCGTGCTCCAGGATCATCGAGCTCGCGCCCGAGATCTCGCCCGCCACCGCGAAGCCCTGGATGAGCCGCAGGATCACCAGCAGCGTCGGGGCCAGCAGGCCGACCTGGTCGTACGTGGGCAACAGGCCCACGGCCACGGTCGAGAAGCCCATGAGGAACATGCACAGCACGAGCACTTGCTTGCGCCCATGCGTGTCGCCCCAGTGGCCGAGCACGAAGGCGCCGATGGGCCGCGCGACGTAGCCCACGCCGTAGGTCGCGAGCGACGCGATGATGGCGGTCTTGGGATCGCCCTTGGGAAAGAAGATCTGCGGAAAGATCAGCGCCGCCGCGGTGGCGTAGATGAAGAAGTCGTAGTACTCCAGCGCCGAGCCGATCCAGCCGCTTGCCGCGGCCTTCCTGGACTGGTGCCTGCCTTGCGGCTCTTTGGCGGATGTGTTGGCCATGGGTTTGTCTCCAGTGGTGATGCAGTGTGATGCGGTGATGCAGTGGTGCGGTGATGCGTGCGAAAGAAATCAGTCCTGCGCCTGCGACGCCATGCGCGCGGGTGCGTTGAGGGCGCCGTAGGCGTCGTAGTGGCCGATGCGCTGCGCGACCTCGAAGAAGAGCCCCCCCTCGAAGCTCTCGGTATAGATGTGCAGGTAGTCGCCGGCCGGCGAGCGGTCGAACAGCACGCCCGCCGCGCGCATGCGCGCGAGCAGTTCGGGCGCGAGGTCGATGCGCGTGGCCAGGTCGTCGTAGTAGTTGTCCGAGATCGGCACGAAGCGCGTGCCGTTGGCGCGCAGCTTCGCGGCCGCCGCGAAGATGTCCTCGCAACGCAGCGCGATGTGGTGCACCGCCCCGCCACCGGTCACGCTGAGCGTGCGCGCGGTGCGGGTGCGCTGGCTCAGCGACACGTTGAGCACGAGGCGCACGCTGCGCTCCGCGTTGGCGACACCGCGGCTGCGGATGAGGCCGAAGGGGTCGGCCAGTTCGAGGCTCTCGCCGGCTTCGAGCCCGAGCACGGCGCGCGTGAAGAGCACCCAGGTGTCGAGCTGGTCCACCGCGAGGCCGAGGGCCACGTGATCGATCTGCGCGAGGCCGGCGTCGTTGCTGTCGGGCGCATCGTCTTCGAGGATGAAGTCCGCTTCGTAGAGGCCGTTGGCGCCCAGCGCCTCGGGCACGAAATGGATCAGGTTGCCGCCCGGCGCCACGACCGCGGGCACGCGCAGTTCGTTGGGGCCGACGGGGCTGTCATGCCGCTTGGAGCGCATCGCAGTCGCGCGCCCGACGGCCGCCAGCGGATCGGCGCAGCGCACGCCGATCGCGCACACCGAAGTGCCATGCGCCTCGAAGCGGCCGCGCGCGAAGGAGTCGGGCTGCGCGTTCACGATGAAGTTGATCTCGCCCTGGCGGTACAGCGTCACCGCCTTGGAGCGGTGCTTGCCGATGCGGCGAAAGCCCAGTTGCCGCACCAGCGTGTCGAGCGTGCGCGCCGAGGCTTCGTCCGCCGCGAACTCGATGAACGACAGCCCCGAGAGCGCGGCCACCGGCGGCGGGTTGAAGAGCTCCACGCGCTGCGGCTGCACGGTGGCAATCCGCTGGCGCGCCTCGCTCTCCAGGTACAGCAGCGAGCGCATCGCATCGACGGCGGTGCGGCGGTTCGGCGTCTCGCGAAAGATGTCGTTGAAGATCTCCAGCGACAGCGGCCCGGTGTAGCCGGCGCGCAGCACCTGCTCGAAGAAACCGACGACGTCGAAATCGCCCTGCCCCGGGAACGAGCGATGGTGGCGCGCCCACTGCAGCACATCCATCGCGAGCAGCGGCGCATCGGCCATCTGCAGGAAGAAGATCTTCTCGCCCGGAATGTCGGCGATGCCCGCGGGATCGTCCTTCAGCGACAGCGTGTGGAAGCTGTCCAAGATCAGCCCGAGGTGCGCATGGTCCGCCTGCTTCACGATGTGCCACGCCTGCCCGTAGCGCGAGGTATGCCGGCCCCAGGCCAGCGCCTCGAAGCCCACGCGGAGGTTCCGGCGCGCGGCGCGCTCGGCCAGTTCATGCAGTTGCGCAGCGGCGAGCGAAGGGTCGTCGACGCACAGCGGCGAGGTGTTCGAGCAGCACAGCACCATCGGCGCGCCCAGCGCTTGCATCAGGTCGAACTTGCGCTCGGCGCGCTCCAGGCTCCGCAGGAACTGCGCCTGGGGCATGCCTTCGAAATCGCGAAACGGCTGGTAGAGGTCGATCGACAGGCCCAGGTCGGCGGCGATGCCGCGCAGCTGCGTGGCCGTGCCCTTGAAGTTGATGAAGTCGGCCTCGAACAGCTCGATGCCGTCGAACCCGGCGGCCGCGATGGCTTCGAGCTTCTGGCGAAGGGTGCCGCTGAGCGAGACCGTGGCGATGGAGCGATGCATGGGGTGGACTTTAGGAACCCCGGCCCCGCGCCACAATCTATTCGGGCGACGGCTGATCGATTATCGAACGACTTCGTTCATTAATCGCACGGAATACGGGATACACCTAGGTCCGAGGCCCCGCTAGGCCGCTCAAAGGCTGCGCCAGAAATCGATCAGCAGCTGCGTGAACTCGACCGGGCGCTCCACCGCGCTCAGGTGGGCGGCATCGATGGTGGCCAGTCGCGCGCCCGGAATGGCGGCGGCCATGGCCTCGGACATCGCCATCGGCGTGGCCTCGTCCTGCAGGCCGCCGATCACCAGCGTGGGCACGGCGATGCGGTGGTTGCTCTCGCGGAAATCGATGGCCGCGACCGCGTTGCAGCTCTCGATGTAGCCCTGCGCATCGGTGGCGACCAGCACGTCGTGCAGCGATTTCGCCGCGCCCGCGCCCTCGGGCGTGCCGACGTACGCCGGCGTGAGCCAGCGCGAAACGGCGCCCGGCGCGATGGCGCCCACGCCCTTGGCGTTGACCGTCTCGGCGCGCGCGCGCCACGGTGCCTGGTCGGGGTAGTGCGCGGACGAATTCGCGATCACCACGGTCTTGAGCAGCTCGGGGTGCCGCACCGCGAGCGCCTGCGCGGTCATGCCGCCCATCGAGAGGCCGACGAAGTGCACGGGCTCGCCGCCCGCCTCGCGCTGGATGAGCTCGGCCGCGTCCTGCGCCAGCGTCTCCACGCGCAGCGCGCCCGGCACCACCTCGGAGCCGCCGTGGTTGCGGTGGTCGTAGCGGATCACCGTGTGGGCGCGCGCCAGCAGCGCGGCCACGCCGTCCCACATGCGCAGGTTGCAGCCCAGCGCATGGCTGAGCACGACGATCGGGCCTTCGCCCTCGCGAACGACATTCAGGCGGGTGGTCATGGTGTGGTTTCCTTTTTACGGATGCTTGGGAGTTTGAAGACGCGGGAGCCAGAGGAACGCGATGGCCAGCAGCACGGCACCGGCCGCCAGCATCGGCACGACCATGGGCCACGCGCCGTTGGAGAAATCGTTGTCGACGAACAGCGCGGCGACCTGCCCCACGCAGAACGCGACCATCATCATGCCGAAGCCCGACCACGACACGGCCCGCCCCGCCAGGTGCGGCAGATCGCCCACCGCACCGGCCTGCCCGCAGGGCTGGTGGATGCCGTGGCCGAGGCAATACACCGCGTGGCCCGCGAGCAGCGGCACCGCACTCAGCGGCATGAGCCAGCAGCCCAGCGCCTGGATCACCGCGCCCGCCATGCTGAGCGACGCGCCCAGCCGCACGGTGCGCACCGGCCCGTAGCGCCGCAGCAGCGTGCGGCACATGGTGGTGCTGAAGATGTAGACCAGCGAGCCGCCGGCCGGGATCCACCCGTACCACGCGGGCGACCAGCCGAGGTAGCCGATGTAGACCATCGGCGACAGCAGCAGGAAGCAGAAGAGCCCGCCGTAGGTGGTCGCCGCCACCGAGGCCCAGGCACGGAACGAGCGGCTCGCGAACACCGCGCGCGTGCTGCCGCGCGGCGCGGACGATTCACCGGTGAGCGGCTTGCGCGTTTCGCCGAACGAGCGCCAGCACATCGCGAACAGCAGCGATGCATACGCTGCCATCGCGACCATCACCCAGCGCCAGCCCGCGCCCTGCACCAGCCATGCGCCGAGCAGCGGCGCCACGAGCCCGACCACGCCCAGCCCCGTGAGCCCGCGCGCCATCACATGCGGGCCTTCGTGCGCGGGATAGAGATCGCGCACCGCCGCACGCGCGCACACAAGGATCGCGGCCATCGAAAAGCCCTGCAGCGTGCGCCAGCCCGCGAGCACCGCCACGCTGCCCGCGAACGCGCCGCCGAATGCGGCGATCGCGTAGCAGGCCAGGCCCGCGAGCAGCACCGGCCGGCGGCCGAAGCGGTCCGCGAGCGGGCCGCACAGCAACTGCGCAAAGCCGAAGGCCAGCACGAACAGCGTGAGGCTGGTGCTGGCCGAGCCGAGCTCTTTCGCGATCGCAGGGAGCGCCGGCAGGTAGCTGTCGGTGGCCACGGGCTGCGCCGCCAGGAGCAGCGGCAGCATCAGCGTGAACGTGACGTCGAGGCGGCCCTTGCGGGCGACCGGCACGGTCACTGCGCTGCCGGTGCGGCGGCGGGCGTGGCGGGCAGCAGCCCCTTCTCGCGCAGGATGTTGGTGGCGATGCCGAACGCATGGTTGGCCACCGGCACGCCGCAGTAGATGGCGGCCATCATGATCACTTCCTTGATGTCCTCGGGCGTCAGGCGCGACTCGGGCGGGCCCTCGAGCGCGGCGCGCACGTGCATCGCGAATTCCTCGTAGGCGTGGATGCCCAGCATCATCGACAGCACCATGTAGCGGCGCGTCTTGTCGCCCAGCGCCGGGCGGCCCCAGATGTCGTTCCACGCGTGGCGCGTGATGAGTTCCTGGAACTCGGCGTTGAAGCCGTTGCGGTTGGCGAGCGACTTGTCGACCCAGGCATCGCCGAGGATGCGGCGGCGGTTGAGCAGGCCGTCTTCGTAGTCGCTGCTGCTGCTGCTGGGGGTTTCGGGGGCGGTCATTGAAAGAGTTCCTTGTCTGAGAGTCTGGCCTGCAGCGCCTTCACTTCGGCGAGCGCGACCTGGCCGGCGTTGATGGCGAGCCCGGGGTCGAACCATTCGTCGGCCGCGTCGCGCGGCAGTTCGGCGCGCAGGTGCTCGATGTTGGCACGCATGCGCGCGGCATCGACCTGCAGGCCCGGCAATGCGCCCGCCATCGCGCGCACGCTGCCGTGCGCCGACATCAGGAGCTGCGGCCATTCGGCGAGCTCCGCCTGCCACGCGCCGAGCGCGCGCTCGTGCTGCTGCGGCATCGCGCCGAGCAACGCGGCCACGCGCTGCGGCGCGCGATGCGCCGCGGCAATGGCGACCATCGACGCCACGGGGTTGCGTTTGTGCGGCATCGCCGAGGAGCCGCCGCGGCCCGGTTCGCTGGGCTCGGCGACTTCCGCGACTTCGTACTGTCCGAGCAGCGAGATATCGACCGCCACCTTGCCGAGGCTGCCCGCGATCAACGCGAGCTCGCAGCCGAGCGCGACCCATTCGTCGCGCTGCGTGTGCCACGTCGCGCCGGGATCGCCCAGGCCCAGTTCCTTGGCCATGCGCTGGCGCACCGCGGCGCCCAGCCCGTTCATCTGCGCGAGCGTGCCGACCGCGCCACCCAGTTGCAGCTTGAGCGCGTGCTTCGCGGCGTTGTGCAGGCGGATGCGGCTGCGCACCAGCGGCGCCGCCCAGCCCGCGCACTTGAAGCCGAAGCTGGTGACCGAGGCCGGCTGCATCAGCGTGCGCGCGAGCATCGGCGTCTCGGCGTGCTGCACGGCCAGGCGCAGCAGCGCGCTGACCGCCTTGGACAGATCCGCCGCGATGAGCGTGACGGCCTCGCGCGTGACCAGCGCCATCGCGCTGTCGATCACGTCCTGGCTGGTGCTGCCGAAGTGCACGAAGGGCGCGGCCTGCGCATTGAACAGGCCCACGGCCTCGCGCAATGCCTTGACCAGCGGAATGGCGACGCTGCCCGCGCGGCCGCTCTCGCGCACGATCTTGGCGACGTCGAACAGCTCGACCTTGCAGCTGCCGACGATCGAGTGCGCGGCGCTCTCGGGGATCAGCCCCTCGGCGGCCTGCGCGCGCGCAAGCGCGGCCTCGAAACGAAGCATCGCGTCGACGAACGCGCGGTCGCTGAAGGCGTCCAGCGTTTCGGAGGTGGAGAGAAAGCCTTCAAAAA
Source organism: Variovorax sp. AC194 (assembly GCF_979257995.1). Classification (NCBI taxonomy): domain Bacteria; kingdom Pseudomonadati; phylum Pseudomonadota; class Betaproteobacteria; order Burkholderiales; family Comamonadaceae; genus Variovorax; species Variovorax sp. AC194. The sequence continues at coordinate 4,612,557 of NZ_OZ409823.1, forward strand.
TGCTCATGCGATGGCCTTGGTGTTCATCAATATTTCAGCTGCGCAACGGCGCGCAGCTCTTCCGGGGATGCGGTGCCGAAGCCGAAGAATTCGAGGTACGCGGGGATCATCTCGAACAGCATGTCGGTGCCTACCTGCACCGCGCAGCCCTTGGCCTTGGCGGCCTGCAGCAGCGGCGTGTATTCGGTCTTCATGACGACTTCGCCGACGAAGGTGTGCGGGTCGATGCGGTCCACGTCGAAGGGCAGCGGGTCGCTGTCTTTCATGCCGAGCGGCGTGGCGTTGACCACCACGTCGTAGCCGGCCGGGTCCTTCGAGCCCGTGGCGACCTTCATCTGCGGGTAGTGCTCGCGCAGCCGCGCGGCCAGTGCCTGTGCGGACGCATCGCTCATGTCGAACAGCATCAGCTCGGCCGCGCCGGCTGCGGCAATCGACGCCGCGATGGCCGAGCCCACGCCGCCCGTGCCCGACACCAGCACGCGCGTGCTCTTGAAGAGACGCCCCTTGCGTTCCACGCCGCGCACGAAGCCCGCGCCGTCGAACTGGTCGCCCAGGAGCGTGCCGTCGGGCCGCTTGAGGATCGCGTTGCAGGCGCCCGCGACGCGCGCGGTGGGCGTCACTTCGTCCACCAGCGCCATCGTCGTGACCTTGTGCGGCATGGTCACGAGCGCACCGCGCAGGTTCGAGAACCGGAACACCTGCGGCAGCGTGGCCGCGTAGTCCTCGGGCTTCACGCCCATCGGCACCACCACCGCGTCGATGCCCTGCTTGTCGAACCAGGGGTTGTAGATCATCGGCGCCTTGAAGGCCTCGGTCGGGTAGCCGAGGTGGGCGATGAGCGTTGTCTTGCCGGAAATCATGAAGACCGTTTCTTGAAAAATGTGGAGGCTCAGGCGACGCTGGGCGAGTGGTAGCGCAAGGGGTTGGCGATTTCGGCGTGCATCGCCGGCGGGTAGACGATTTCGCGCAGGAAGTTCGCATCGGCCTGAAGCGCCGCGGCCGCATCGAGGTGGCCGAAGTAGCGCAGGTAGTGCGGCATCTGCTGGATCAGCATCTCGAAGCCGGCCTGCGCATGGAGCCCGCGCGCCCGCGCCGCACGCACCAGCGGCGTGGGCTGGTTGCGCAGGAGGATGTCGAAGAGCGCCGCGTGGCTTTCCATGCGCGACACGTCCAGCGGCAGCGCATCGCCCTCCACCAGCCCGAGCGGCGTGGCGTTGATCACGAGGTCGTAGCCCTCGGGCGCGTTGCTCTCGACCGCGACCACCGTGGCATCGAAGAAGGCATCGAGCTTGGCGGCCACGCCCGCCGCCTTGCCGGCCGCGGTGTCGTGAAAGGCGATGTGCTCGGCGCCGTTCACCGTGCCGCCCTCGGCCAGCGCCACGCCGATGGCCGCGGCGCTCACGCCCGCGCCCAGGATCAGCACGCGCTTGCCGCGGAAAGGAATGTTGCAGTGGTCGAGCGCGCCGATGAGGCCCTCGCCGTCGAACAGGTCGCCCTCGAGCTGGTCGCCCTCGGTGCGGCGCACCACGTTGACCGAGCCCGCCACGCGCCCGAAGAGGCCGCAGCCGTCGAGCAGGTCGACCACCAGCGGCTTGTGCGGCGGCGCGATCACCATGCCGCGCACGTTGCGCGCGAGAAAGGCCGACTTGAAGAACACCGCGAAGTCGCGCACCGGCACCTGCATCGGCAGCAGCACCGCGTCGATGCCGAAGCGCTCGAAGGTCGCGTTGAACATGCGCGGCAGCCGCACGTTGCGCACCGGATCGCCCGGGATCAGGTAAGCCTGGGTGCTGCCGCTGATGGATTGGCTCATGTGCTGGGTTCCGTTCGTCAATCGCTCTTTGAGGGGCGGATGGCCAGCTTTATAGACCCATCAGTTGACCTTTGCGGTGTCGAAGTTTACAAAACGCTCGCTGATCGATCACTAGAATTCAATAATCGATCAAACCAAGGGTTTTTACCCAGAATGAATGCAAATCGCCGACCCGCGGCCGGAGGCACACTCCCGACCATGAGCCAGGACAACAAGGACAGCACGGACCCCATCGACGACCAGTCCCCGCCCGCGGGCCTGGACAAGCGCGACTGGATCGCCGGCCTGGAGCGCGGCGTGAGCATCATCGAAGCCTTCGACGACGCCAACCCGCGCCTGACGGCCAGCCAGGCCGGCCAGCGCACGAACATGACGCGCACCGCCGCGCGGCGCTACCTCCTGACGCTGCAGCACATGGGCTACGTGGCGAGCGACGGCAAGCTCTTCTGGCTCACGCCGCGCGTGCTGCGGCTGGGCCGCTCGTACCTGGAATCGGCCCGCCTCCCGCGCGTGGTGCAGCCCTTTCTGCAGCGCGTGGCCGCCGGCACCAACGAGATCGCCTACCTCAGCGTGATGGACGGCGACGAGGTCGTCTACATCGCGCGCAACGGCCCCAACCGCAGCATGAGCACCGGCTACGTGCTGGGCGCGCGCGTGCCGGCGCAGGTCACGGCCTCGGGCATGCTGATGCTCGCGCTGCGCAGCGACGCCGAGCTGAACGCGTGGCTGGCCACGCGCGAGCTCACCGTGTTCACCTCGCACACCATCGCGAGCATGGAGCGCATGAAGCTCGAGCTGGCCCGCATCCGGGCGCAGGGCTGGGCGCTGTCGGAGCAGCAGCTGGACTTGAATTCGCGCGGCATCGCGGTGCCGCTGCGCGACCGCCACGGCGCGCTGGTGGGCGCGCTCAACATCACGATGCCGATGGGGCACGAGAGCTCCGAAGACGCGGTGGCGCGCGTGCTGCCCGTGCTGCGCGAGACGGCGCAGGCGATGCGCAACCTGATCTGAGGCGGGCCGGCCGCGCACCGGCCATGCCGGCGCTGTCGATGCGGCCTCACATCACCACGTCACGCGCACGCCCGCTGCTGCGTTGATGGAACTGCCCACGCGGGCATCGCCACTTGCGGCCCACTGCTTGCCCAGTTCGCCGTAGAGGCTCGTGCGCTGGCTCACCGACAACGTGAAGCCCGCGGCCAGTTCGGTGCTGGTGCCGCCGATCGGGGCCCCTACCGGCGTGATCGCCGCCAGGTTCACGAAGCGCGCGACGTCGTTGCCCTTGGCGCTGCGGTAGACGTTCACGCGCGCATAGGGCTGCAGCGTGCCGGCGCCGGTGGCGAAGCTGCCCTTGATGCGCACGCCCGCGCGGCCGGTCCAGCCGCCGTCGGCGTCCTGCTGCACGAGCGCGCCCGGGATGGACACGTCGTCCAGCCGCAGGCGCTGATGAATCAACTGCAGTTGCGGCTCCACGGACCAGCCGCCCGAGCCGATCGCGAAGCCCTTGCCCACCTCTATCGAGGCCAGAAGGCTGTTGCCCTTGCCCTCGACGCCTCCGCTCAGCAGCGGCTGCACGGTGTAGCGGTGGCGGCCGGCCTGCAGCACGGCGTCGGCATAGAAGCCGTCTTCGGTGGCATAGGTGCCGTACAGGCCCAGGTACTGGCTGCGCAGGTCGTTGCGCCCCGTTGCTGTGTTCAGGAGGCCGCTGCCCAGGCCGCTCACGCGGGTGTCTCCATCGAGCTGGCCCACGTAGATGCCGGCACGCCAATCCGGATTGGCCCACAGGTCGGTGCCAGCCTGCAGCCCGGTCAGGCGACCTTCGCTGTGCGGCGAGACAGTGCCGCCCTGGCGAATGTCCATGTCGGTGGAGATCAGCCGGCCCCAGGCGCGGCGGTAGCTGCCGTCGGTGCCGGAGGTGGCGCCTGCGCCGCCGCGCACATCGTCGTCGCCGATGCGCTGGCTGCGGCTTGCGAGCATGCCCAGGTTGCTCTGGCGCAGCTGGTTGGGCAGCGCCGCGAACAGCGAGGCTTCGGCGCGGTAGGTCGGAAGGCCTGTGCCGCCAGGATTGCCCGGTGCACCCGGCGTGTCCGGCCCGGCCTCGGTGCGCAGATACCAGTTCTCGCCGCCGCCGCCGGCGTCGCCCGCGTACAGCCGGTACTCGAAGGCACCGGCATCGACGTGGCCGCCCGCGAGCGCAAAAGCGTCCTTGGTGGTCTGCGCGGTGGTGGTCGCGCCGTTGCGTGCGCTGATGAGTTCGATGCCCGCGCCGCTGGTGCGCGCGCCCAGGCCGCCGAGGTTGGCGACCTGCACGCTGGTCTTGCCGCTGGCCGCGCCGCCGTCGATCACCAGCCGGTCCGACGGCCCCGCGCCAGCGTTGAGCACGGTGCCCAGCTTCAGCACACCGTTGTTGCCGACGTAGTTGCCGTTGACCGTCAACGTGGTGCCGGCCCCGGCGCCCGCCAGTGCCACGGTGCCGCTGTTGCTCAGGCCGGCCACTGTCTGGTTGAAGCCTGCGAGGTTCAGCGTGGCGCCGCTGGCCACCACGGCGCTGGAGGCCGCGCTGAAGGCGTTGGCCGCGCCGGCCTTGAGCGTCCCTGCCGCGACGCGCGTCTCACCGCTGTAGCTGGCCGTGCCCGCGAGCGTGAGCGTGCCTGCGCCGACCTTCACGAGCGAGCCGCCGGCACCGGTGATCGCGCCCGAGATCGTGCTGTCACCGCCCATCGCACCGGTGGTCAGCGCCTTCGCGCCGAGCACCACGTCGCCCGCGCCGCCGAGCGCACCGATGCTCGCGCCGGTGGTCGCCAGGTCGATGCGCACCTGACCGCCAGCCGCGTTGCTCACCGTGGCGCTCGCGGCATTCGCGCCGTCCTGCAGCCGCAAGGTGCCCTGGTTGGCGATGGCGAGCTTGCCCGCGTCGGCCTTGCCGCCGAACTGCAGCGCAGCGGCCGAAGCGATGCTCACTGCGCCCGTGCCCAGCGCGCCGCTGGTGTCGGTGGTGAGCGTGCCCGCATCGACCAGCGTGCCGCCGCTGTAGCTGTTGGCATTGGCCAGCGTCAATGTGCCGGTGCCGATCTTGCGCAGCTTGCCGGTGCCGCTCATCGCACCTGCGTAGGTGCCTGCGGTCGCGCCTTGATCGAACGCAACCTCGGCGTTGTTGACGATGGCGCCCTGCAGGCTGGTGGCGCTGCCCTGCAGCACGCCGCCCTTCACGGTGGTGCCGCCGGTGTAGGTGTTGGCACCGCCCAGGATCAGCCGGCCCGCGTCCTCCTTCGAGATGCCACCCGCGCCCGAGAGCGCCACATTCAGCGTGGCGGTCATGTTCGCGCCGGCAGCCGTGCCGTCGCCCACGCGAATCACCGAGTTGGCGTTGTTGACGACGATGCCGTCGCCGTTCACCACGTAACCATCGACCGCGAACTGCGCGCCCGCGATGCGCACCGCGCCTCCTGCGCCGTCCACGGTGACCGTGCCGCTCTTGCCACCGAACACCGCGAACTGGTCTTGCGCCCAGTTGGCGTTGAGCTTGCCGTCCATGTCGGTCCAGCCATCGCCCGGACTGCCCACGCGCCAGGTGCCGCTGCCGCCGGCCACCTGGCCGTCGTTGTATTTCTTGCTGTCGCCGCCGTCCCAGAAGTTCAGCGACAGGCCGGCGCGGTTGAGCAGGTTGACCTGCTGCGCGACCGAGGTCTGTAGCTGCAGATCGGCCACGGCGCCCGGTGCGGTGCCGATGTCCAGCCCGTTGTCGGTGAGCGTGCCGCCGTAGCTCATGAGGCGGTACAGCCCTGGCCCGAAGGTGCCGCCGGCCGACTGCGCGATGTTCAGCGTGCCGTCCAGCTGCAGGTTGCCGCCCACGTCGATCAAGTCGTTCAGCGCGCCGCCGGGCACGCCCGCCTGGCCGAGTTCGTAGTTCAGCGTGGAGCCGCCGGCCAGCGTGAGTGCGCCCACGGTCAGCGTGCCGGGGCTGTTGCCCGCGGCAAGGATGCCGCCCTTGTCGATGGTGACCGCGCCCGCGATGGTGCCGCTGCCCGCCAGCGTCGCGCCGCTCTGGATCTGCACGACGCCCGTGCCGGTGCCGCTGCCGCTCTTGTTGTTCACGCTCAGCGTGCCGGCGGACACCGTGGTGCCGCCCGTGTAGGTGTTGGCGCCCGTCAACGTGAGCGTGCCGCCGCCCACCTTGACGACCGAGCCGCCGGCGCCGCTGACGGTGCCCGACAAGGCGTTGTCGCCGCCGCCGCCGCCGAGCGTGAGCGCCTTGGCCCCGAGCACGACGTCGCCCGCACCGTCGAGCGCGCCGAAGCTCACGCCGGTGGTCGCCTGGTCGATGCGCACCTGGCCGCCGGCCTGGTTGATCACCGTGGCCTTGTCGGCCGAGGCGTTGCCGGCAAGGTCCAGCACGCCGCCCGCGGCGTTGGTGAGGGTCGATGCACCGGCGCTCGCCTTGTCCTGCAAGCGCACCGTGCCCTGGTTGGCGATGGCGGTGGTGCCGGCATCGAATGCGCCCCCCAGTTGCAGCGTGGCGCCCGTGGCCACGCTTGCCGCGCCGCTGCCCAGCGCACCGGTCACGTCGGTGGCCAGCGTGCCCGCATCGACGAAGGTGCCGCCCGCATGGCTGTTGGTGCTGCCCAGCATCAGCGTGCCGCTGCCGATCTTGCGCAAGCGACCGGTGCCGCTCATCGTGCCCGCGTAGGTGCCCGCGGTCTTGTCCTGGTCGAACGCGACCTCGGCGTTGTTGACGATGGCGCCCTGCAGGCTGGTGGCGCTGCCCTGCAGCACGCCGGCCTTCACGGTGGTGCCGCCGGTGTAGGTATTCGTGCCGCCGAGGATCAACCGGCCCACGTCTTCCTTCACGAGGCCGCCGGTGCCGATGAGCGCGACATTCAGGGTCGCACTGCGCGTGGTGTCGGTGCCCGAGCCATCGCCCACGCGCACCACCGTGCCCGAAGCGCCGAGCTCGATCGCATCGCCCTGCACCGCATAGCCGTCGGCCGCGAACTGCGCGCCGGTGATGCGCACCGTGCCGCCCGCGCCGTCGACCGTGACGGTGCCGCCCGTGCCCGCGAACACCGCGAACTGGTCCTGCGCCCAGGTCGCATTGACCTTGCCGTCGGCGCCGGTCCAGCCGTCGCCCGGCACGCCGACGCGCCAGGTGCCCGAGCCACCGGCGATCTTGCCGTCGTTGTATTTGCCGGCGTCGCCGCCGTCCCAGAAGTTCAGCGCGAGACCCGCGCGATTGACCAGGTTGACCTGCTGCGCCACCGCGGTCTGCACTTGCAGGTTCTTCGCGGCCGTGGGTGCGCTGCCGATCTCCAGGCCGTTGTCGGTGAGCGTGCCGGTGTAGTCGATCAGACGGTAGACGCCCGCGCCGAACACGCCGCCCTTGGACTGCGCCACATTGAGCGTGCCGTCCAGCTGCAGGTTGCCGTTGACCCTGACCAGATCGTTGAGCGCGCCGCCGGCGACGTTGGCCTGGCCCAGGTCGTAGTCGAGCACCGCGCCGTCGGCGAGGTTCAGGCTGCCCGTCGTGAGGGTGCCGGCGCCGCTGTTGCCGGCCGACAGGATGCCGCCCTTGGCGATCGTCACCGCACCGGCCAGCGTGCCGGTGCCGGCAAGCGCCGCGCCGCCCTGGACCTGCACCGCACCGCTGCCGGTCGCGCTGCCGCTCGCGTTGTTCGCGGCGAGCGTGCCGGCCGCCACCGTGGTGCCGCCGGTGTAGGTGTTCGCGCCGGTGAGCGTCAGCGTGCCGCTGCCGGTGTACGAGAGGGGGCCGGTGCCCGAGATGACGCCGCCGAGCCCGATGTTGTTCGCCCCGCCGATGTCCAGGCCCGCGTTGAGCAACAGCCTGTTGCTCAGGTTCACATTCGCGCTCGCGTCGAGCGCGGCGTTGCCGTTCACCGTCAGCGTGCTCAGGCCCAGCGAGGTGTTGGTCCCCACGCGCAGCGCACCGCCCTGCAGATCCACGCCGCCCGAGAAGGTGTTGGCGCCGCCCAGCGTGAGACGGCCCGTGCCGCTCTTCCTGACGATGCCCAGGCCGGTGAGGGTGCCGTTGAGCGCAAGGTCGTTGCTGCCGCCCGCCGCGAGCGTGGCGTTGAGGCGGAAGTCGTTGCCAAGGCTCACCGACTTGTTCGAAGCGAGCGAACTCGCGCCGCTGACCGTGACGCCGCTGCCGCCCAGCGCGGTGTCGTTGCCCACGGTGAGCGCGCCGCCGCCGATGTTGAAGCCGCCGGTGAAGGTATTGGCGCCGTTGAGCGTGACGCCCGGCGCACCGGCCAGGCTGATGCCGCCCGCGCCGCTGATCACGCCGTCGAGCGTGAGCGCGCCGCCGCTGCTGCCCGCGCCGAAGTTCAGGGTGCTGTTGAGCACCACGTTGTTGGCGAGCACCACCCCGGCCGCGCCGGTCAGCACGGAGGCGCCGTTGATGGTGAGGTCGCCGGTGCCGAGCGCCGTGTTGCTGCCCACGTCCAGCCTGCCGCCGCCCAGCGTCGTGCCGCCGCCATAGGTGTTGCTGGCGGCCAGTGCGAGGTTGCTGCCGTTCACCGTCAGGCTGCCAGCCCCCGAGATGAGATTGCCCAAGGTCAGCGTGCCTGTCCCGTCGAGCGTCAGCGCGCCGTTGAGCTGCACCTGGTTGTTGAGCGTGCCGGTGAAGGTGGTGTAGAGATCGGCATTGCCGCTGACCAGGAACAGGCCCGAGCCGAGCGCACTCGCGTTGCCCAGCGTCACGCCGCCGCCGTTGAGCGCAAAGCCACCGCTGAAGTTGTTGATGCCGTTCAGCGTGAGCGTGCCGGTGCCGGTCTTGGTGATGCCGCCGCCGCCGCTGACGGTGCCGCCCAGCGTGAAACCGTTGTCGCCCAGCACGGTCAGGCCGCCCGTGAGATTCACGTTCTGGGCCAGCGTGATGCCGCCCACCGAGGCCTGCATCGCGCCGCCGTTGCCCGTCAGCGTGCCGGCGCCGAAGGCGCCCGCGTCGTCGAAGATCGTGAGGCCGCCGTTGAGCAGAGTGCTGCCGCTGACCACCGCGCCGTTCAGGGTCCAGGTGCCGCTGTCGACCTGGAGGTTCTCGAAGTTCAGGTACTGCGCGGCCTTGATCCCGCCCGTGCCGGCAGTGCCCGAACCGGGGCCGCCCACCCTGTTGCGCAGCACCAGCATGTCGGTGCCGCCGAGGCCCGCATCGACCGTGCCGCCGGCCGCGAAGTTCAGGCTGCCGCCCGAGGGCGTCGCCACCGCGATGGCCGGTGCCGACCCGCCGGTGATGCTCGAGCCTGTGACCGCGAAGAAGGTGTCGTCGCGCTCCCCGGTGCCGAGCGAAACGCTGCCGTCGATCGTGCCCGCGTTGGTGAAGGTGTGGCCGCCGCTGGCCGCGCTCTCGAACGCGATGCGGCCGGTGATCGTGCCGGTGGCGTCGTTCAGCATGCTGACTTGGCCGCCGCCATAGACGGCGACCACGGCCGCATCGGCCGCGGCCAGAGTCGCGCCGACGATGGCCCCCGTCGTCATCGTTCCCGTGTTGGTGATCGTTGTGATGCCGCCGGGGCCGTTGCGTACCGTGAGCGCCAGGCCGGCCAGGTCGACCGACGACTGCCTGGTGCCGCCTATCGTCGCGTTGTTGACGGCGACGATCGTGCTGTTGCCGGTGTTGCCCATCACGACGCCCGTGGACAGCTTCGTGGTGTTGCTGCCGAACAGCAGTGGATCGATCAGGCCGTTGTTCGTGAGCCTGACGCCGGAACCCGTCAGCGACACTGCGCTTCCACTGACGCCCAGCAACACGCCGAGGCTCGCCCCGGGGTTCATCACCAGGTTCAGGTTGTTGGCGCCGTTCGCATAGCCCGGCGCCAGCGGGTTGGCAGCGCCGTTGCAGGTCACGTCGCTGCCCGCAGTCGTGCAGATGGCCTGCGCCGGCAAGAAGCTGGTCGCAAAAAATGCAAGCGCCGTCAGCATGCCGACCTTCGTCAGCCCCACGAGACCTGCCGTGCGACCCGCGCGCCGACTGGTGCTTCGCTTGCCCCGCGCGCGCGTTGTTTCCGAGACGGCCACCCATGCACCGATCGCGGCGTTCCAGACGGTCTTGTAGGCGGTATTCATGGACGGTTCTCCTCCGTAGGCAGCGTGCAAAAAGCGCTGCGACAAAAAGCCAATTCAGCCGAGGACCAAGGGTCGAGGGCTGTCGTACTGCTGTTCATGGGGGTCTCCTCCCGCCATGCAATCGCGCGCGGCGCGCGGCATGTGCGGCATCACTGCGTTGCCGCTTCGAGCGAAATTCTCAAGCGCCACCCTCTCGTTTGCACCTTACTTTTTCTTGCAAACGGGCCCACGGTCACCTACGGAAAACCGTGGTTTTGCCGACGGCAAAGGAGCTTGGCAGGCGCGTGGTGACACGCGTTCCGGTGGTGCCGGCTGTGCTGCAGCCAGGCGAGCCGGATGCGCGGGCGCAGGCTCACCGGTCATTCGACCAGCGGCGCTCACCGCTCGATGCGCACGTTCCCCTGGAAGCTGTAGCCCTCGCCGCGCACCGCGACGATCGGCAGCTTCTCGCCACTGGCCTGCTCGGCCTTGCGACGCAGCCGCGAGACCGTGACGTCGAGGTTGCGTTCGTAGGCCTCAAGGCCCGGGCGCCCCATCGCCGCAAGCAGCGTGGCCCGGTCCACCACTTCACGCGGCTGCTGGATCAGGCACTGAACGAGCCGCGCTTCCGCGCTGGACATCTGCACGCGCTGGCCGGCAGGCGACAGCAGCAGCCAGGTGGCGCCGTGATAGCGCCAAGGCGCCTGCGCGGCGGGTTCCTCGGCTGCAACGGCACTAGGCTCGCGCGTGCCTTGCCCCTGCGCTTCCTGGCTGCGCTGCAGCAGGTTGTGCAGCACCATCTCGAGCTCGCGCAGGTTCACCGGCTTGACCAGGTAGTAGTCGGCGCCGAGGCCAAGGCCATGCAGCCGGTCGTTCGCCATGCCGCGCGCGGTCAGCATCACGATGCGCATGGCACTGCGCGATCGCAGACGGGCCAGCACGCTGAATCCGTCTTCGCCCGGCAGGTTGACGTCGCACACCACGGCATCGAAATCCTGTCGTACCAGTTCCGCGTCGAGCCCCTCGGCGCTCTCCAGTCCGCGGGCCAGCATGCCGACACCGCGCAGGTACCGCAGCAGCGTGTCGCGCAGGTCGTCGTCATCCTCGATGACCAGCACACGGGCCGGAGTGCTCATCATCTGCAGCCTCCCTGACCAAGCGCCACCGCGTTGCCGGCATCCCGGGTTTCCGGTCCCTCGGCACTTCCAAGAAGAGGCAGGGTCAGGGTCAGCACGGCGCCCTCGCCGGCTCCATTGGAGGCGACCACGCTTCCACCATGAACCGTGGCGACGCGGTGCACCATGTGCAGGCCCAGCCCGATGCCCGGAATCCGCCGGGTACCGGCCGCGCGGTAGAAGCGCTCGAAGACGTGCGACAGGTCATGCGGCATGAAGCCAGGGCCTTCGTCGCACACCTGGATGCACACGTCCGGCACCGTGTCGCCTTCCGCAAGATCATTCGACCGGCCGCGCCGGATACCCGCGCCGACCAGAATCGGCGAATGCGGCGGCGCGTACTTGATGGCGTTGGTCAGCAGGTTGTCCAGGGCGATGTGCAACAGCGTCTCGTCCGCCAGCACGGGCAATTCGCGCGCATCGAGATGCAGCGAAATGCGCCCGCCACCGACGCCTTCGTTGTGCTCTTCGATCTTCTCGCGCAGGAACCCCGCGAGCTCGATCGGGACCATGCACAGGTTTTCGCTGGACGCATCGAGCCATTCGTCGGCCAGCAGGGTGTCCACCAGATCGCGCATGCGAAGGACGGTGCGGCTGATCTTCTCGGCCTCCTTCAGGACCTCCTCGCGAGCAAGGCCGAGCCGGTCGTCCGCAAGGATCTGCGCCGCGCCGCCGATCGTGCCGAGCGGCGTGCGGAACTCGTGCGACACCATGGCCAGCAGGCCGCGCTGCTCGCGCAGCGCCAGTGCGAGCTGGTCGTGCGTGCGCTGGTGCTGCGTGATCTCCTGGCGCAGATCGAGGGTGCGCTCGTTCACGCGCTGTGCCAGCCGCGCGCGATGCCGCAGGGACAGCGAGAGCGCCCGCCGCTCGCGATGGCGCACGCGCCAGCCCAGCGCGAAGAAGAAAGCCATGATGTGGAGGATGCTGCCGAGCGCATAGCTGTACTGGGTGGCCTGCGTGTAGGGCAGCCACTGCAGGTTCTTGGCGAAGTGCACCGCGCCCATCATGAGGTAGACGACATAGCCGACCAACCCCGGCCAGACATGGCTGTTCCGGCGCAGCGCAACGGCGCACATCGGCACGATGCAGGCCGCGAAGAGCAGCCACAGCAGGTTCAGCGGTCGCGCGACGTACCCGTACCCGCCGGCCAGGGCGATCGCGCAGGCCGCCAAGCAGACGAGCGTCATCACCTGGAACACGCGGTTCATGCGCGGGAACTGCCGCTCCATGTCCAGCAGCACCCTGGCGAATCCGAACGCGGCGGCCGTGTGCAGGCAGACCGAGAGGTTGTGCAGGCGAACGGCAGCCAGGGGATTGTTCTGCAGCCACAGGGACACCGGCAGGCCCTCCGAGCTCGCGAACACCATGGCGAGCGTGAGGAGGTAGCCGGCGTAGGCGACGAACCGGCGGTCGGGCAGCGCGATGCCCATCATCAGGCTGACCACCGCCATCAGCAGGACCATGCCGACGACAGCCGCGTCGGCGTAATCGAGCCGCTGCTGCACCTCGGCCAGTTCCCGCAGCGGCGAAACGCCGCCGACGAGGCTCAGCGTGCGGTCGCCCGCCAGTCGCACCCACACCCAGCGCGGCTCGGTATCGCGCAGTTCGGGCAGGCGCGTCGCCGCGATCGACCAGGGCAGCTCGCGCTGGGAGCCGGCCCGCATTCCGCCGAGCGCCCGGTGTGTGAATCCACCGCTCGCGCCGGCTTCTGCATCGGGCCACCACACGTCCAGGTAGTCGGCATACGGCGCGTTCAGCCGCAACCACCAGCCACCCTGGAGTGGGCGTGCCACCTGCTCGGGCGAAGCCTCGATACGGAAGCGCACCCACCAGGCACCGCGGTCGTAGCCGCCGTTGAAGGCGCCCTTGAGCGTCTGGAATTGCTGCGCGTAGGGCGGCGACGCCACCTGCTCACGCGTCAGCAGGCCGGTGGTGTCGTGGAAGGCCTGCGAGCGTCCCTCGAGGTTGCGCTCCAAGAGGCTCAATCCCGCATCGAGCTTCAGCGGCTCCACCTGTGCATGGCCCGGCATGGGCAGGCATGCCAGCAGGAACAGGGCGAGCCCCGCCATCGCGCGGATCGCAGCGAGCCGCAACCCGAAATTCGTCAAGCAGAGTGCGATGAACAAAGTTGCCGTCCGAGTCCTCGAAAGTGCCATCGCGGCGACGTCTGCGTCGCCGCTTCGCAACGGATTCTGGGGCGCGGCCGCGGAGTTTGCACCTTACTTTTTCTTTCATCCCGCACTGACAGCATTCCGACAGCCCCCGCCGGGCACCATGCGGCCTTCCCGACAAAAACCACGGAGACGCCTTCATGCACGCCAAGCCTTTTTCCCTGTCCTCCAGCCGCCGCCAGTGGCTGCAATCCGGCGGTGCCCTCGCCCTGGGCGGCCTTTTGCCCTCGCTGGCCTCGGCCCAGTCCGCATGGCCCAGCAAATCGGTGCGCTTCGTCGTGCCCTTCGCGCCGGGCGGCAGTTCGGAAATCGTCGCGCGCTCCACCGCCGCGGAGCTTTCGCGCACGCTCGGCCAGAGCGTCTTCGTGGACAACAAGCCCGGCGCGGCCGGCAACATCGCGATGAGCGAAGTGGCGCGCAGCACCGACCAGCACACGCTGATCCTCGGCCACATCGGCACGCTGGCCGTGAACCCGTACATCTTCGCCAAGCTGCCTTACGACCCGAACAAGGACTTCAAGCCCGTGAGCCTGCTGGCCAAGGTGCCCAGCCTCTACGTGGTGCACCCCGACGTGCCGGCGAAGAACCTCAAGGAATTCATCGCCTACGCCAAGTCCAAGCCGGGCAAGCTCAGCTACGGCTCCGCGGGCAACGGCAGCGCCGGCCACCTCGCCTTCGAGTACCTGAAGATGACCGCCGACGTGTTCATGCTGCACGTGCCCTACCGCGGCACCGGCCCGATGGTGACCGACCTGCTCTCGGGCCGGCTCGACGCCTCGGCCATCGGCGCGGCGGCGATCATTCCGTTCATCAAGGCCGGCAAGGTGCGCTGCATCGCGACCGGCTCGGCCAAGCGCCTGGCGCAGTTGCCCGACGTGCCGACCGTCGCGGAGCAAGGCTTCCCCGGCTTCGAGATGACGCAGTGGTACGGCATGCTCGCGCCGGCCAACATCGAGCCCGCGAACCTCGCCAAGCTCTCGGCCGAGACGATGAAGGCGGTGAAATCGCCCGACTCGATGCAGCGCTTGACGGCCGATGCGGCTGAGGCCGTCGGCGGCACGCCCGAGCAGTTCGCGCAGTTCATCGCGGCCGAGCAGACACGCTGGCAGAAGGTGATCGCAAGGGCAAACATCAAGCCTGATTGAGCGCCCGAGGCCCTAGCATCGGCGCCATGCGCATCCTGCTGGCCGAAGACGAACACACCCTGGGCACCTGGCTCTGCAAGGCGCTGGAGCATGCGGGCATCCAGGTCGAATGGGTGGACGACGGCCGGCTCGCGGACCGCGCGCTGCAGCAGCGCGACCACGATGCGCTGGTGCTCGACCTGGGCCTGCCCGGCATGGACGGCCACACGGTGCTGCAGCGGCTGCGCGAACGCGACCAGCGGCTGCCGGCGCTGATCCTCACGGCGCGCGATTCGGTCAACGAGCGCGTCGCCTCGCTCAACGCGGGCGCCGACGACTTTCTCGCCAAGCCCTTCGCGCTCGCCGAACTCGAAGCGCGGCTGCATGCGCTGGTGCGGCGCGCGCGGGGCGTGGAGCATCCGCGCCTGGCCTGCGGGCCGCTGGTGTACGACGGCGCGCGCCGGCAGTTCGTGCTCAATGGCGAGGCGCTCGCGCTCTCGCCGCGCGAGCACGCGGTGCTGCGCGTGCTGGTGCAGCGCAGCGGCGAGCCGCTCTCCAAGCAACAGATCGTGGAGCGGGTGTTCTCAGACGACGAAGAGGTGCACCCCGAGGCGGTCGAGGTGTTCGTCTATCGCCTGCGAAAGCGCCTCGATGGCACCGGCGTGCGCATCGTCACGCTGCGCGGTCTCGGCTATGTGCTGGAAGCCGACTGAGTGCGCGTGATGCGAAGCTTCCTGCGCCGCGCGAGCCTCTGGCAGCGGCTCGCGCTGTTGCTGTTCCCCGCCCTGCTGGTGGTGACCGGCCTCGAACTCTGGATGACGCGGCACGACGCGCTCGCCGCGGCCAACGCGGCCTACGACCGCTCGCTGCTGGGCGCGCTCAAGTCCATCGACGCCAACATCTCCACAGCTTCCGGCGGCCTCTCGGTCGAGCTGCCGTACACGATGTTCGAGTTCTTCGAGCTCACGGCGAGCGGCCAGGTGTTCTTTCGCGTGGCGACGTCCGACGGGCTGGTGGAGTTGGGCAGCGCCGACCTGCCCGCGCCACCCGCCGAACTGAAGATGGGCGTGCCGGCCTTCTACGACGCCACCTATTTCGGCGAGGCCGTGCGGCTCGCGGCGTACCGGCGCGACCTCGACCGCGCGCCGGCCGGCAGCACGGGGCGCAGCGTGCTGATCCAGGTCGGCGAAAGCACGCGCTCGCGGCAGGAATTCAGCGCGCGCTTCGTGCGCAGCGCCGCGCTGCGCGACGGGCTGGTGCTCGCGCTGCTGCTGTGCGGCACCGCCATCGCGCTCGCCGCGGCGCTGCGCCCGTTGTCGCGGCTCGCGCGCGACGTGCAGGCGCGCACGCCCGACGACCTCACGCGCATCCCCGAGGCCGACCTGCCCGCCGAAGTGCGCCCGCTGGTGGATGCGGTCAACCAGCAGATGTCGCGCACGCAAGACCTCGTGACGCAGCAGCGCCAGTTCCTGGACGACGCCTCGCACCAGCTGCGCACGCACCTCACCACGCTGCAGATGCAGGCCGACTACGCCCGACGCGAGGAAGACCCCGCGCAGGTGCGCGCCGCGCTCGATGCGCTCGGCACCGAGATCGGCCGCGCCACGCGCAGCGCGCAGCAGCTGCTTGCGCTGGGACGCAGCGACACGGTGGCGGTCGAGCCTGCCGAGTTCGACCTCGCGGCGCTTTTGCGCGAAGTGGCGGTGGACCTCCTGCCGCTCGCGCGCGCCAAGCGCATCGACCTGGGCATCCATGCGCCCACGCCGGAATTCCTCGCGGTCGCGGACCGGGGGCTGCTGCGCGAAGCGCTCGGCAACCTCGTGACGAACGCGATCACCTACACGCCCGCCGAAGGCACGATCACCCTCTTCGCCGCGGGCGATGCCGCGGGCTGGAGCCTCAACGTCGAGGACGACGGCCCCGGCCTCGGCGAAGAAGAGCGCTTCGCCTTGGGCCAACGCTTTCGCCGCGGCGCGCGCGCGGGCAAGGGCGGCTTCGGCCTCGGGCTGGCCATCGCGCGGTCGATCGCGCAACGGCACCGGGGCGAATTGCGGCTCGAGGCGCGCGAGGCCGGCGCGGGGCTGCATGCGATCATCTGGTGGCCCCGGCCGGCCGCCAGCTAGCGGCGCACAACGCCATGCAGATGCCCTCCTCCACCCGCCGCCATGCGCTCTGCGCGCTCTCCGCATTGCTCGTGCCCGGCATCTCCACGGCGCAGTCCGGCGACCCCTCGCTGGCCGCGGCCGACTGCGTGATCCCCGCCAAGGCCGGCGGCGGCTTCGCGCTCACCTGCACCCTCGCGCGCGATGCGCTGCAGGCGGTGCGCCCTTCGCGCCCGCCGCTCGGCCAGCGCTACCTGCCGGGCGGCATCGGCGCCGTGGCCTTCGACCGCATCGCCACCGGCCAACTGGGCGGCACGGGCACGCTGGTCGCGTTCTCCAGCGGCTCGCTGCTCAACCTCGCGCAGGGCCGCTTCGGCCCGCATCCTCCCTCGGCCGTGCGCTGGATCGCCACGCTCGGCACCGACTACGGCGTGATCGCCGTGCACCGCGACTCGCCCTACAAGCGCCTGCAGGACTTGGTCGCGGCCCTGCGGCAAGACCCTTCGCGCATGGCCTTCGGCGCGGGCGGCACGGTCGGCAGCCAGGACTGGGTGAAGGCCGCGCTGCTGGTGCGCGCCGCGGGCCGCGACCACAAGGCGATGCGCTTCGTCTCCTTCGAGGGCGGCGGCGATGCGCTGGGCGCGCTGCAGGGCAAGCACGTCGACGTGTTCCCCGGCGATGCGGCCGAGGCGCTGCAGGCCATCGCGGGCGGCGCGGCGGTGCGCCTGCTGGCGGTGCTGTCGGAGGCGCGGCTCGGCGGCGCGCTCACCGGCGTGCCGACCGCGCGCGAGCAAGGCGTGGACATCGTCTGGCCCACGGTGCGCGGCCTGTACCTGAGCGCGAACGTGCCCGACGCGGCCGCGCGCGACTGGACAGCCGCCTTCGCCGAAGCCACGGCCGCGCCGGGCTATGCGGCGCTGCGCGAGCGCCACAGCCTTTATCCTTTCGCGCTCACCGGTGCCGCGCTCGACGACTGGGTGCAGGCCCGCATCAAGACCTACCAGGCGCTCGCGGACGACCTCGGCCTGCGCCGCTGGAAGCCCTGAGCACACGAACATCGCCATGACCGAAGACGACATCACCCAGCACATCATCGACACGCTCGGCGGCGGCCATTTCCAGGTCGCCGACGACAACACCTTCTTCTTTCATGGCGCGGACAACAGGTTTCCGTTCGCGACCATCGTGACGAAAGACCACGCATCGGACAGCGCCTCGAAGCTGGACAGGCCCGGCGTGTTCCGTCTCAACATCGGCGTGGGCAAGGAGACGTTCCACGCGCTGTTCGGCGAGGCGCCGACAGGCACCGACTTCGCCGCGCTCGACACGCTGATGCCGCACCCGGTGTACGCGAAGATGCATTGGGTCAGCGTGATCAACCCGAGCGGCAAGACCTTCGAGACCGTGAAACCGCTGATCGCCGAAGCCCGCGGACTCGCGGCTGCGAGAGACAAGAACAAATAGGAGCCGCGCTCACGCCGACGAACGCGACAGCGTCGCCAGCTTCTTCTTCGCACTCTGCAAGAGCCCGACCCGCTCGACAGGCAACTGCGCCTTCGTGTCCCCGAGCTTGACGACCTCGAGCGCCGAGGGCTTCGGCATGAGCGCATCGCGCGGCGTGAGGCCGTTGAACCGCGCGTTCGAGATGACGTGCACCTTCAGGTGCCGGTGGATGTTCTTCGAGAGCTTCTGGCAGGCCGCCGCCATCGCGGCTTCGTCGGGCATCAGCTGGCCGTGCACGATGAGCAGCTCCAGCGTGCCGTCCTTGTCCTCGCCCAGGATATAGGCGCGCACGACCGACTCCTTGAACTTGCCGCGCAGCATCGCGCGCACCGGCTCGGCGGCGGCGAACGACTTCAGCGCGATGCTGCGCAGCTCGGCGTGAAAGAGGAACGCGCGGTCGATCGAGACGGTCTCGGCCTCCTCTGCCTTGGGCTTGTGGCGCTTCAGGATGCCGCTGCCGATCAAGTGCTCCAGCGTGCGCGCCACATCGTCGGGCGCGAGCTTCGTGCGCTGGGCCAGATCGCTGGAAGAAAACGGCTGGTCGGGCGCCGCGTAGGCGACCATCAAGAGCTTCTGCACCTCGGGGGCGAAGAGGAAATCTGCGGCACTCATTCTGTTGCGGTTCTCTGGAAATGGATTTGCATTATCGAAAGTCCGGGCACGGCGAAGCGGTCGGCTCCGCGACGCGGTTTTCTCCACGGCATTTTCGAGGCGGATTCCGTCATGGCGCATGGCGCAGGCCTACAGCGGCGCCGGGTTCCGGTCGGTATGAACGGCTGAACACGAACAGAAGGAGCTTCAGCCATGGGCCTCGAACAGACGATCGACAAGATCAAGCAAGTGGATGCCGCGCGCGCCGACTATCCCGGCGAGCACCTCATGGTGCTCGGTGCCGGCGTGTTGCTGCTGCTGGCTGCGGGCCGCAGCCGCTCGTTCCTCATGCGCATCGCCGCGGGCGCGGCCGGCGGCGCGCTCATCGGGCGGGCCGCGAGCGGCACCGGCGGCATCGCCAAACTCGCGGGCGCACTGCAGAGCGGAGGCCTGCCATGGCCGCGGCGCTGAGCACTCGCGCCGCACCGTCCAGCGGCGGTTCCGAACGGTACTGGGCGCCGTGCCTCGCCGTGGCGCTCGTTGCGATGTCGCTTTTCTACGTGACGTTGAAAGACCTCGTGCACGAGAGCGCGGCACGCGCGCCGACCCCGCCGCCGGCGGTGATGCCAGCCTACGTCGAGGCCACCGAATCGGCCGGGCGCCTTGCGTTGCCCGACCCGGTGACTTCCTCGTCCGTGCGGGCGGCCATGCCCGCGTACGTTCGCGCGCCGCTGACGAATGCGAACTTCGACGCGTCGTCGATGGCGCAGCCTGCCAAGGCCGCGCCCGCGGTCATCGAGGTGCACAAGTGCGTGATGCCCGAGGGCGATGCGGTTTATTCCGACGGGCCCTGCCCCGAAGGCTCGCGCGCGAGCACGCTGCGGCTGCCGCGCGATCTGAACGCGGGCGCAAGGCTCTGAACGGCTGAGGCCGTTCCCTGCGCAGGCGCTCAGGCCGCCTTCAGGAACACATCGTGATCCGGTGCGAAGTTGGCGTGCAGCGGCAGCATCGCCCCGCCCAGCGCGCACGCCTGCGCCCCTACCCTGCCCCCGTGCAACTGCGGCGGCCACAGGCCTTCCCAGTTGCACTGGGAGAGCGCGGCGCGCGTCTGGTCGAGCAGAGCTTGCAGCAATGCGCGTGACATCGATCCATCCATCACCACATCGGCCAAATCGAGCACCGCGGTGCTGCTGACGATCGCATGCGCCAGCGCCAGCGACGCGGAGCCGAGCCAGGCCTGCGTGGCCGCGGCATAAGGCGCCTGCAACGCGCGGTCGTCGTAGGCCGCGGCGGGATCGAGCCCTTCGCCCTGCAGGCGCTGCTCGAGCTCCCACAGCGAGGCCTCGGCCATCACCTGCGGCGGCAGCGCGCCGCCCGCACGCACCGGCTGCATCGGCAACGAAGCCAGCGCGCCGGCATTGCCGTTCGCGCCCGCGTGCAGGTGCGAATCGATGACCAGCCCGCCGCCCACGAAGGTGTCCACGAAGATGTAGAGAAAGCTCTTCAAGTCATGCCCGCGCCCGCCCACCAGCTCGGCCACGCAGGCGGCCACGGTGTCGCGCGCGAAGCTCACCGGCACCTCGGTGCGCGCGCGCACCTCGGCCAGCAGGTCCATCTGGTTCCATTCGTCCGACTGCGCTTTCGACAGGCCCAGCGTGCGGTGCCAGCCGCCCAGCAGGTACGGCGCGGCCAGCCCCACGCCGACGTTGCGCGCGGCCAGCGCGCCGAGCCCGTCGCGCAGGCGATGGATGTGCTCGGCAATCGCGGGCAGCAGCGCATCGGCATCGGGAAAGTCGTAGCTCATCGCATGGCGCTCGCGCACCTGCGCGGTGAAGTCGATCAAGAGCCACTCGGCGCCGCGCCGCCCCACCTTGATGCCGATGGCAAACGCCCCGTCGGGGTTCAGCGCGAGCGGCACCGAAGGCTGCCCGATGCGCCCGCGCACCCGGCTTTGCTTGACGATGAGCTGGTCTTCTTCCAGCCGCGCGGTGATGAGCCCGATGGTCTGCGCGCTCAGCCCCGTGAGCCGCGCGAGGTCGGCCTTGGGCAGGCTCGTGTGAACGCGCAGCGCCTGCAGCACCACGCGCTCGTTGAACTGGCGCATGCCGACCTGGTTGGAGCCGCGCGGGCGCAGCAGGTCGGGCGAGCGCGCTGCAATGGGTGCCTCCACATCAGGCATGCGCGTCCGCGGGCAGCTGGTCGGCGGTCATGGCGCCGGTCATCACGGCCACGGTGTCGCTCATGCTGATCTTCTTCGGGTTGAGCACCGCGGCGCGCTTGCCCAGGCGCGCCACGTGGATGCGGTCGGCCACCTCGAACACGTGCGGCATGTTGTGGCTGATGAGCACCACGGGCAGGCCCTTGTCGCGCACGCGGCGGATGAGCTCCAGCACCATGTTGCCCTCCTTCACGCCGAGCGCGGCGGTGGGCTCGTCCATGATGACCACGTGCCGCGCGAAGGCGGCGCTGCGCGCCACCGCCACGCACTGGCGCTGGCCGCCCGAGAGCGTTTCGACCGCCTGCGTCATCGACTGGATGCCCACCTTCAGGTCGGCCATGCGCGCGGCGCTTTCCTGCAGCATCTTCTTCTTGTCGAGCATGCGCAGCACGTTGCCCAGGAACCCGGGGCGGCGCAGTTCGCGGCCGAGGAAGAGGTTCTCGTAGATGGTCATGGCAGGTGCCACGGCCAGGTCCTGATACACCGTCTCGATGCCCGCGCGCCGCGCATCGAGCGGATTGCGAAAGTGCACCGGCGCGCCATCGAGCAGGATCTCGCCCTGGTCGGGCACGACCGCGCCCGAGAGCGCCTTGATGAGCGAGGACTTGCCCGCGCCGTTGTCGCCGATCACCGCGAGGATTTCGCCTTCGCGCAGCTCGAAATCGACGCCGTCCAGCGCGGTGACCTGGCCGTAGCGCTTCACGAGGCCCTTGGCCTGCATCACGATCTTGGGGTTGGCCACGGTGTTCATCAGCGTGCTCCCTTGCGCGAGAGTTGGTCGGCCGCCACCGCGAGGATCACGAGCACGCCCGTCACCAGCACCTGGTAGATCGACGACACGCCCATCAGCGTGAGCCCGTTGCGAAACACACCCACGATCAGCACGCCGATCAGCGAGCCCAGCACGATGCCGCGGCCGCCGAAGAGGCTGGTGCCGCCGAGCACCACGGCGGTGATGGCGTCCAGGTTCTCGGTCTGCCCCGCATTGGGGTCACCCACGCCGGTGCGCGCCACCGACAGCAGCGAAGCGATGCCATAGAGCGCGCCCGCGGCCACGTACACGCCCAGCAGCACGCGCTGGGTCGGAATGCCCACCAGGCGCGTCGCCTCGGCGTTGTTGCCCACGGCGTAGATGTGGCGGCCCGCGCCCGTCTCGCGCAGCACGAACCACGCGAGCAGGTACAGCAGCACCATCAGCACCGCGCCCCAGGCGACCTCGGTGCCGCCGATGGCGAAGGTGGTGCCCAGCCCCGTGAGGCTCGCGGGCAAATCGGTGATGGTCTGCGACGACGAATACAGCTGCGTGATCGCGAACGCGATGTTCAGCGTGCCCAGCGTCACGATGAAGGGCGGCAGCTTGATGCGCGTGACCAGGAGGCCGTTGACCAGGCCGAAGAGCGTCGTCACGCCCACGCCGCAAAGAATGGCCACCGGCACCGGCAGCCCGAGCTCGGTGGCGAACTTGCTCATGACGATGCCGCCCAGCGCCATCACCATGCCGCACGACAGGTCGATGCCCGCCGTGAGGATGATCAGCGTCTGGCCGATGGCGATCACGCCCACCACCATCACCTGCTGCAGGATGAGCGACAGGTTCTCGCCGGTGAGGAACCGGTCGGACTGCGTCGCGAAGAAGATGCATGCGCCCAGCAGGGCCAGCCAGGGCCCGAGGGCGCCCCACGGGATGTGGTGCGTCGGGGATTTCGTCGTCGTCATTGTTGTGTGCTCCCTGCGGTCTCGTTCTTGCGGCGCCTGATTACTTCTTGCCCCAGCACAGCTCGGCGCCGGTCTTGGTGTCCTTGCTCTCCACGCCCGCCACGCTCTTGCCGGCGATCAGCGTGACGCCCGTGTCGACATAGCCCGAGGCCTTCTTGCCGGTCTTGGCGAACTCCACGCCCGCGGCCACGCCCATGGCGGCCATCTTCAGCGGGTACTGCTGCGAGGTTGCGGCGATGACGCCGGCGTTGGTGTCCTTGATGCCCTGGCAGCCGCCGTCGACCGAGACGATCATCACGCCCTTCTCCTTGCCCGCGCGCTTGAGCGCGGTGTAGGCACCGGCCGCGGCGGGCTCGTTGATCGTGTAGACCAGGTTCACGTCGGGCGCTTTCTGCAGGCAGTTTTCCATCACGGTCTGCGCCTTGGCCTGGTCGCCGAAGCTGTCGGCCATGCAGACGATCTCGGGCGCCTTCGAGAGCTCGTTCGACTTGGCATCGTTCGCAGCCAGGCCGAAGCCCTTCATGAAGCCGTTGTGCCGCTGCGCGCCCACCGGGTGACCCGGCAGCAGGTCCAGCGCGATGATCTTGGGCGTCTTGCCGGCCATCGCGGCCTTGGCGTATTCGCCGATCAAGACGCCCGCGGTGTAGTTGTTGGTGGCGAAGAGCGCATCGGTCGCGTCCGGCGGATCGGCCGGGCTGTCCAGGGCGATCACCATGATCCCCTTGTCGCGCGCCTTCTTGATGGCCGGCACGATCGCCTTGGCGTCGCTGGGCGTGATGAGGATGGTCTTGGCGCCGGCCGCGATCATGTTTTCCATCGCGGTGATCTGGCCCGCGTTGTCGCCGTCGGCCTTGCCCGCGCCCGACAGCAGCTTGGCGCCGAGCTTCTTGGCTTCTTCCTGCGCGCCCTCTTTCATCTTCACGAAGAAGGGGTTGGTCTCGGTCTTGGTGACCAGGCCGATGACTGGCTCGCCGGCCGCATAGGCGGTGGATGCGGCGGCGGCGGCCAGGGAAAGAATGGCGAGGGCCAGGGTCGAGCGACGGCGGCTGCGCGAACTGAACATGGGTTTGTCTCCTTGGGATGGCGATAGGTCTGCGACTGCGGGAACGGGGGCAACTATGTTTCAGCACGGCGACTAAATCAAGTGCTTGTAGTTATCGGAAACCCGGAGACCGGACTGCCCGACGGCGAATTCCTTCATTGCCTCCGGATTTGCGAATGTAGGTCGAATCGGCTATTCATCCGGATAGGGATAGGCCTATTGTTTTATTGACCCAATGACGTCCAATCGCGCGTTATTCCGACTCCTATCAATTGTTTTTCAATATTGATTTTTTGTTCTAAAAACGAATGAATTGATTGCACGCTCCTCGAAGCCTCAAACTCGCTAAATCCTAAAAAGTCGTTATCTGACAATGACTTACAAGAGGGCACAGGCGCGCAGCGGAATTTCCCGGCACTTGCGAAACAGCTTTTACCAACATCGGTAAATCAGCTGCAACCGGATCGCCGGCAGAAATCCTCGCAATTCCGGACGCGATGAGGACCACCCGGCAAGCGCACGTGCATGAATCGCCATCGGCAAACAAAAAAGCACCGCCTGGGCGGTGCTTTTTTGAGACGTCGCGATCAATGCATCGCGTTCGAACCACTTACCACTGGAAACCGACGCCCGCCGTCGCGCCGACGTCGCCGCGGGTGTTGGCCGAGCCGCTGAACTTGTACGTCCAGCGGGTGTCGGCGGACAGCATCGACACCCCGGCGGCGATCGCGGTCTGCCCCTTGTAGGTCGAGACTGCGGCCGAAGCCATCGGCCGGCCCGGCACCGCCGCCTGCGGCAGGCCCGCCATCGCCATCGCTGCCGCGGTGCCGCTGTCCGCGTCGCGCCGCAGCTCCTGCGCCTTCGCATCGGTGTACGCGTTGGCTTGCCGCAGGGCCTGGGCGGAGGTCTGGCGCGAGATGCCGACCGCCTGCTGCAGGTTGACGGCGTCTGTCGCTTCGGTGGCGGGCGCCACGTTGGTGATCTGGCGCTCGGCGCCTTGCGCGCCCACCGACACGGTGTTGGCGCGATCGGCCAGCGAACCTGCCCCGATGGCGACGGCGCTCGGCGCGGTCGCAGCGGCATTGCTGCCGATCGCCACGCTGTTGTTGGCCGCTGCCAGCGAATCCGGACCGACCGCCACGGCGCCCTGACCCTGGGCGTTCGCCTTCGGCCCCACGGCAACACCGCGGCTGCCAGCTTGCACCACGGCGGCGTCGGAGCCGTCGGCGTTGGCGTCGACCGCCACCGTCGCGCCCTGTGCCTGCATTCGGTCCACGCGCTCCTTCGCGGCATCGGCGACCGTTCTGGCCGCCTTCGCGTCGCCGCGGACGTCGGCGATGTCGGCGGTGTTCGTGGCCACGCGGCCGTCCAGGTCCTTCACGGACTTTTGCGCTTCGCCGGCTTGGGTCTTCGCATCGTCGGCGGTCGCCTTGGCGGTGTCCGCCTTGGCATCGGCCGTGGTCGCGGTGCGCTGGGCCTCGTCGGCCTGGGTCTTGGCGGCGGTGGCGGCGCTGGTCGCCGTGTCGGCCTTGGTTGCCGCCGCGGCGGACTCGGCCTTCGCGGCGCCGGCCAGCGACTGGGCGGCCGTTGCCTTGCCGTCGACGCCTGCGATGTCGGCGGTGTTCCTGGTCACGCGGCCGTCCAGGTCCTTCACGGACTTTTGGGCTTCGCCGGCTTGGGTCTTTGCGTCGTTGGCCGTTGCGCTCGCAGTGTCGGCCTTGGCAACTGCCGTGGCCGAGTCAGCCTTCGCACCCTCAGCCACAGTCTTGGCCGCATCGGCTGCCGACTTCGCATCGGTTGCCTTCACGTCAAGGCCAGCGATGGCGTTGGTGTTCTTCGCCACTCGACCATCCAGCGCCGATGCAGACTTCTGTGCATCACCGGCCTGCGCCTTGGCTTCGTTTGCTGCTGTGCTCGCCGTGTCGGCCTTGGCAACTGCGGATGCCGAATCGGCCTTGGCAGCCTCAGCCACCGTCTTGGCCGCATCGGCTGCCGACTTTGCGTCGGTTGCCTTCACGTCAATACCGGCGATGTCGGTGGCGTTCTTGGCCACATCGGTCTTGAGGCCAGCAACGTCGCCGGTGTTTTTCGCCACGTCGGTCTTGATGGCAGCAATGCCGTCGGTGTTCTTCGCCACATCGGTCTTGATGGCCGCAGTGTCACCCTTCAGACCAGCGACATCGCCAGTGTTCTTCGCCACGTCGGTCTTGATGCCAGCGATACGGTCTTCATTCTTCGTCACTCGACCATCCAGCGCCGATGCAGACTTTTGTGCATCACCGGCCTGCGCCTTGGCTTCGTTTGCTGCTGTGCTCGCCGTGTCGGCCTTGGCGATTGCGGATGCCGAATCGGCCTTGGCAGCCTCAGCCACCGTCTTGGCCGCATCGGCTGCCGACTTTGCGTCGGTTGCCTTCACGTCAATACCGGCGATGTCGGTGGCGTTCTTGGCCACATCGGTCTTGAGGCCAGCAACGTCGCCGGTGTTTTTCGCCACGTCGGTCTTGATGCCAGCGATACCGTCTTCGTTCTTCGTCACTCGACCATCCAGCGCCGATGCAGACTTCTGTGCATCACCGGCCTGCGCCTTGGCTTCGTTTGCTGCCGCGCTCGCCGTGTCGGCCTTGGCAACTGCCGTGGCCGAATCGGCCTTGGCAGCGTTGGCCACCGTCTTGGCCGCATCGGCTGCCGACTTCGCGTCGGTTGCCTTCACGTCAATACCGGCTATGTCGTTGGTGTTCTTCGCCACATCGGTCTTGAGGCCAGCGATACCGTCGGTGTTCTTGACCACATCGGTCTTGATGGCCGCCGTGTCGTTCTTCAGGCCAGCGACATCCCCCGTGTTTTTCGCCACGTCGGTCTTGATGCCAGCGATACCGTCGGCGTTCTTGGCCACATCGGTCTTGATGGCCGCAGTGTCGTCCTTCAGGCCAGCGACATCACCCGTGTTCTTCGCCACGTCGGTCTTGATGCCAGCGATACCGTCTTCATTCTTCGTCACTCGACCATCCAGCGCCGATGCAGACTTCTGTGCATCACCGGCCTGCGCCTTGGCCGCATCGGCTGCCGACTTCGCGTCGGTTGCCTTCACGTCAATACCGGCGATGTCGTTGGTGTTCTTGGCCACATCGGTCTTCAGGCCAGCGACATCACCAGTGTTCCTCGCCACGTCAGTCTTGATGCCAGCGATACCGTCTTCATTCTTCGTCACTCGACCATCCAGCGCCGATGCAGACTTCTGTGCATCACCGGCCTGCGCCTTGGCTTCGTTTGCTGCCGCGCTCGCCGTGTCGGCCTTGGCAACTGCCGTTGCCGAGTCAGCCTTCGCACCCTCAGCCACCGTCTTGGCCGCATCGGCGGCCGACTTTGCGTCGGTTGCCTTCACGTCAAGGCCAGCGATGTCGTTGGTGTTCTTCGCCACATCGGTCTTGATGCCAGCAATGCCGTCGGCGTTCTTGGCCACATCGGTCTTGATGGCTGCCGTGTCGTTCTTCAGGCCAGCGACATCACCCGTGTTTTTCGCCACGTCGGTCTTGAGGCCAGCGATACCGTCGGCGTTCTTGGCCACATCGGTCTTGATGGCTGTCGTGTCGTTCTTCAGGCCAGCGACATCACCAGTGTTCCTCGCCACGTCAGTCTTGATGCCAGCGATCCCGTCGGTGTTCTTGGCCACATCGGTCTTGATGCCAGCAATGCCGTCGGTGTTCTTCGCCACATCGGTCTTGATGCCAGCGATACCGTCTTCATTCTTCGTCACTCGACCGTCCAGCGCCGATGCAGACTTTTGTGCATCACCGGCCTGTGCCTTGGCCTCGTTTGCTGTCGCGCTCGCCGTGTCGGCCTTGGCAACTGCCGTTGCCGAATCGGCCTTCGCAACATCGGCCACCGACTTCGCATCCGTCGCTTTGGCATCGATACCAGCGATGTCGCTGGTGTTCTGTGCCACATTGGTCTTGATGGCCGCCGTGTCGCCCTTCAAGCCAGCGATGTCACCGGTGTTCTTGGCTACATCGGACTTGATGACTGCAGTGTCACCCTTCAGTCCAGCGACATCGCCAGTGTTCTTTGCCACATCGGTCTTGATGGCCGCCGTGTCGCCCTTCAACCCAGCGACGTCACCGGAGTTCTTTTCCACATCCGTCTTGATGCCAGAGATGTCATCGGCATTCTTTGCCACTCGCGCCTCCAGAACTGATGCGGACTTCTGCGCATCACCGGCCTGCACCTTGGCTTCGTTGGCAACTGCGCTCGCCGAATCAGCCTTGGAAACCGCTGTTGCCGAATCAGCCTTTGCACCCTCAGCCACAGTCTTGGCAGCATCGGCTGCCGACTTTGCGTCGGTTGCCTTGGCGTCAAGTCCAACGATGTCGCTGGTGTTTTTCGCGACATCGGTCTGGAGGCCAGCGACATTGCCAGTGTTTTTCGCGACATCGGTCTTGATGCCAGAGATGTCGTCGGCGTTCTTCGTCACTCGCCCGTCCAGCGCCGATGCAGACTTCTGCGCATCACCGGCCTGTGCCTTGGCTTCGTTCGCAACTGCGCCCGCGGTGTCTGCCTTGGCAACTGCTGTTGCCGAACCAGTCTTTGCAGCTTCAGCCACAGTCTTCGCAGCATCGGCCGCGGACTTGGCCTCGGTTGCCTTGGCGTCGAGGCCAACGATGTCGTTGGTGTTCTTCGTCACTCGACCGTCCAGCGCCGACGCAGACTTCTGCGCATCACCCGCTTGTGCCTTGGCTTCGTTGGCAACTGCGCCCGCGGAGTCGGCCTTGGCAACTGCCGTTGCCGAATCAGCCTTTGCAGCTTCAGCCACAGTCTTGGCAGCATCGGCTGCCGACTTTGCGTCGGTTGCCTTGGCGTCGAGGCCAGCGATGTCGCTGGTGTTCTTGGCCACGTTGGTCTTGATGCCAGAGATGTCGTCGGCATTCTTCGTCACTCGCCCGTCCAGCGCCGACGCAGTCTTCTGCGCATCACCCGCTTGAGCCTTGGCTTCGTTTGCCGCAGCGCTTGCCGTGTCCGCCTTGGCAACTGCTGTTGCCGAATCAGTCTTTGCAGCGTTGGCAGCCAACTTTGCATCGGTCGCTTTGGCGTCAATAGCGGCGATGTCACTGGTGTTCTTGGCCAGGTCGGTCTTGACGGCCGCGGTGTCGTTCTTCAGGACGGCGACATCGCCAGTGTTCTTCGCCACATCGGTCTTGAGGCCAGAGATGTCGTCGGCATTCTTCGCCACTCGCCCGTCCAGTGCCGATGCGGACTTCTGCGCATCACCGGCCTGTGCCTTGGCTTCGGTTGCAACTGCGCTCGCCGTGTCGGCCTTGGCAACTGCCGTTGCCGAGTCAGCCTTTGCAGCTTCAGCCACCGTCTTGGCCGCATCGGCTGCCGACTTGGCGTCGGTCGCCTTGGCGTCTAGGCCAGCGATGTCGCTGGTGTGCTTGGCCACATCGGTCTTGACAGCCGCCGTGTCGTTCTTCAGCCCGGCAACATCGCCCGTGTTTTTCGCCACTTCGGTCTTGAGGCCAGAGATGTCGTCGGCATTCTTCGTGACTCGCCCGTCCAATGCCGATGCAGACTTCTGTGCATCGCCGGCCTGTGCCTTGGCTTCGGTTGCAGTTGCGCTCGCCGTGTCGGCCTTGGCAGCTGCCGTTGCCGAATCGGCCTTTGCAGCTTCAGCCACCGTCTTGGCAGCATCGGCTGCCGACTTTGCGTCGGTTGCCTTGGCGTCGAGGCCAGCGATGTCGCTGGTGTTCTTGGCCACGTTGGTCTTGATGCCAGAGATGTCGTCGGCATTCTTCGCCACTCGCCCGTCCAGTGCCGACGCAGACTTCTGTGCATCACCGGCCTGCGCCTTGGCTTCGTTTGCTGCTGAGCTGGCTGTTTCGGCCTTCGCAACTGCCGTTGCCGAATCAGCCTTCGCCCCCTCAGCCACCGTCTTGGCCGCATCGGCCGCCGACTTTGCGTCGGTTGCCTTGGCGTCGAGGCCAGCGATGTCGCTGGTGTTCTTGGCCACGTTGGTCTTGATGCCAGAGATGTCTTCGGCGTTCTTCGTCACTCGGCCATCCAGCGCCGATGCAGACTTCTGTGCATCACCGGCTTGAGCCTTGGCTTCGTTCGCGGCTGCGACCGCCGTGTCGGCCTTGGCGACTGCCGTTGCCGAGTCAGCCTTTGCAGCATCGGCCGCCGACTTTGCATCAGTCGCTTTGGCGTCGATACCGGCGATGTCGTTGGTGTTCTTGGCCAAGTCGGTCTTGACGGCCGCCGTGTCGTTCTTCAGGCCAGCGACATCACCCGTGTTCTTCGCCACATCGGTCTTGAGGCCTGCAATATCACCGGTGTTCGTCGCTACATCAGTCTTGATGGCCACTGCGTCGTTCTTCACTGCAGCGACATCGCCCGTGTTCTTCGCCACATCGGTCTTGAGGCCAGAGATGTCGTCGGCATTCTTCGCCACTCGTGCGTCCAGTGCCGATGCAGACTTCTGCGCATCACCGGCCTGTGCCCTGGCTTCGTTTGCCGCCGCACTCGCCGTGTCGGCCTTGGCAACCGCTGTTGCCGAGTCGGCCTTCGCAGCTTCAGCCACCGTCTTGGCCGAATCGGCTGCCGACTTTGCGTCGGTTGCCTTGGCGTCGAGGCCAGCGATGTCGCTGGTGTTCTTGGCCACGTTCGTCTTGAGACCTGCGACCCCGTCGGTGTTCTTCGCCACATCGGTCTTGAGCCCAGAGATGTCGTCGGCATTCTTCGTGACTCGCCCCTCCAGTGCGGATGCAAACTTCTGTGCATCGCCGGCCTGTGCCTTGGCTTCGGTTGCAACTGCGCTCGCCGTGTCGGCCTTGGCGATTGCCGTTGCCGAGTCAGCCTTCGCAGCTTGAGCCACAGTCTTGGCCGCATCGGCTGCCGACTTTGCTTCGGTTGCCTTGGCGTCGAGGCCAGCAACGTCGCTGGTGTTCTTCGCTACGTCGGTCTTAAGACCTGCGATATCACCAGTGTTCTTCGCCACATCGGTCTTGATGGCCGCCGTGTCATTCTTCAGCCCGGCGACATCGCCCGTGTTCTTCGCCACATCGGTCCTGAGGCCAGAGATGTCGTCGGCATTCTTCGCCACTCGTGCGTCCAGTGCCGATGCAGACTTCTGTGCATCGCCGGCCTGTGCCTTGGCTTCGGTTGCAACTGCGCTCGCCGTGTCGGCCTTGGCGACTGCCGTTGCCGAGTCACCCTTCGCAGCTTCAGCCACCGTCTTGGCCGAATCGGCTGCCGACTTTGCGTCGGTTGCCTTGGCGTCGAGGCCAGCAATGTCGCTGGTGTTCTTGGCCACATCAGTCTTGACGGCTGCCGTGTCGTCCTTCAGGCCAGCGACATCGCCAGCGTTCTTCGCTAGGTCGGTCTTGAGACCTGCGATATCACCAGTATTTTTCGCCACATCGGTCTTGATGGCCGCCGTGTCGTTCTTCAAGCCAGCAACCTCACCAGCGTTCTTCGCCACGTCCGTCTTGACAGCCGCCGTGTCGTTCTTCAGCCCGGCGACATCGCCCGTGTTTTTCGCCACATCGGTCTTGAGGCCAGAGATGTCGTCGGCATTCTTCGTGACTCGCCCGTCCAATGCCGATGCAGACTTCTGCGCATCGCCGGCCTGTGCCTTGGCTTCGGTTGCAACTGCGCTCGCCGTGTCGGCCTTGGCAACCGCTGTTGCCGAATCGGCCTTTGCAGCTTCAGCCACCGTCTTGGCCGCATCGGCTGCCGACTTTGCGTCGGTTGCCTTGGCGTCGAGGCCAGCGATGTCGTTGCTGTTCTTCGTCACCCGACCGTCCAGCCCCGATACAGACTTCAGCGCTTCACCGGCCTGCGCCTTGGCAGCCTCGGCTGCCAGCTTGGCCGCATCGGCGGTGGCAACCACGCTGTCTGCCTTGGTGCCTGCTGCGGCGGCCGCATCGGCCGCGGCCTTTACCGAAAGGCTCAACCGCTGGTCGAGTTCATTCAATTGGGAGCCATTGATCGCGTCCTTGCTGTCCGCGGAAACAACGCCGGGGTTCACCCCGGTGAGTTTTTGATCCAGGAATTCGACGACACCTGTTCCGCCGATTGTCGTTTGACCTTTCTTAAGGCTATTTATCAAAACACCACCAGCGGCATCCAGATTCATAGTCTTGTCGGCAGTCAGATTCATGTTGGTACTAGCACCAAAACTCATGTAGCCGCCGGAAAAGAGTTCCAACTCGTTTCCCGTCCTGATTCGCCCCCAGCTTTGGGCGCCGATATCGATTGCCGCTCCGCTCGTCAGATCCATACTGTAAGCCGAGAGCAATCGCACCTGTCTACCGGAAGACAGGCTCATGTTTTCTCCGGATAAAAAATCAAGCGTGCTTCCTGTTTTTAGTTTTCCCCAGGTCTTAGCTTCCATGTCGATTTCCGCCCCGCTGGTCAAATCAATTTTGTTGCCTGAGAGCAAACGGATCTGTTGATCGGATGTCAGGTACGTAGTTCCTCCGGAGGACAATTCGAGCTGTTGCCCTGTCTTGATTCGCCCGAATGTCTTAGCTTTCATATCGATTTCCGCCCCGCTGGTCAGACCAATTTTAGTGCCTGAGGACAAATTCACCTGACCTTGCAAAGACGTCAAATCTAAATTGCCGCCCGCGGAGCCACTTATGGAAGTTGTCTGTGCAGTATCAGTCGCACCACCACCTCCTGCCGAAGTCCCCAATCTATCTAAAGCGGTGGAAATAGTGAACGAAGATCCTCCAGTATTAGTGGTCCCACAATCTATCGCAGATATTTTTGCGTCCTTTCCCGATCCGTGACCCACGCCTGAACCTTCGCTCCCGGTGCCACATAACTGAATCCCGACTGCATGCGCACTTTGAGTCAGCCCCATACCGCTAATAACCACGGTCGCCAAAACCCCGGCAATTGCTCGCACGACAGAAGATTTACCCCGCCCCTTAGCGCTTTCACACACCGCGGCCCACAATTGCGTGGAGGCATTCCATACAAGACGATAGATTCGATTCATGATATTTAAAACTGGTGATTCAAGAGGAGCGAAGTAAAAAACCCATTACTGGGACCCCTAATTCGGGGAAAACGGAATATAAATGGATAGCAAACTCCACGGGTCCGTTGAAAATACTCAAAAGTAATGTTTGAGACTATCCCCGGGCATCAAGCGCGCAAAAATCACCACTACTTCACACCGCTGTTCGACATCGTTGTTTTTATGCTTACTTGCATTTAAAAGTAATGTTTAAGACATTTAAGGAAGTTTTTTATTTAATTCCGAGGAAAAATTCACACCTGCAATTCAGGCGCGTGTTTTTTGGCGTATCGAAAATGCGGGGTAAAAGCCGGGTCGAAGCGCCCGCAGCGCGGGTGCCGCTCAAGCGCAGCCTTGCGAGGCAGCGCGCTCGATCTGCTCCAGCCCCCTCCCCGCACAGGCTCCCCACGCCCGACCGCCTGCAGCGCCGCCGCAGTGATGAACATCGCCTGCTAGCCGAACTCCTGCGCCACCGCACCGCCCAGCAGCACGCCCAGCAAGCCGCCGACGCCGCTCAGGGTGAACAGCGCTTGGAGAACGAGAACGGTGCGGCAATGAGGCCAAGGACCGCATCGCGCAGGCCGCCGCTAACAAGCCGGTGAAGCACTGAAAGAAACGGCAATGCCTCGCGGGGACTTTCACGAGGCAAAAAAAAGAGGCCGCTTTCGCGGCCTCTTTGTGTTCATGCCCTAGGGGCCGTCGTCAGAACTTCATCGCGAAGCTCGCACGCAGGCTCTGGTCGTTCGCCTTGGCGCCGTACCGGCCGGCGTAAGTGAGGCTCAGGTTGGCTTGCGGCGCGACCTTGAAGTTCAGGCCCGCCTCCACGAGCGCCGCATCGCGTGCGATGGGCGTGCCCTCGATCTCGAAGCTGCGCCCGCCCGCGAGGCTGAAGCGCGCGTCGGGCACCGTGTCGCCGAACGCGTGCTGCCAGCCCAGCGTGCCCTTGGCCGTGACCGGCACGCCACCCAGCGCCCACTCGGCTTGCGCGTGCAGGCCGAGCGTGGTGAAGGTGGCGTCGTTGTCCGTGCCGCTGCTGCGCAGTGCCGCCTCGCCGCCGCGTTCGTTGAACCTGTTGGTGTGCAGGTTCACGTACGCGAGATTGGCGAAGGGCTCCAGCGCGACGGCGCCGGCCTGCACCTGGTAGCCCAGTTCGCCGAAGGCCTGCGTGGTCGAGGCGCGGTACTGGGCTTCGGGCTTGCCGCTGAAGCCGCTGAAGCTCACGCTGCGCGTGGTGTCGATGTCGTGCCGCGTGTAGGCCGTGCCCAGGCGCAGCGCGAGGTCGCCCCAGCGCGAGCCGCCGTACATGCCCAGGTGGTAGTCGTCGCTCTTGGCCGAGGCGTGGCGCGCATCGGCCTGGAACGACGAGTGGCTGTAGCCGGTCATGACGCCCAGGCGCCAGGTGTCGCCCACCGCCACGTCGGCGCCGGCCGCGAAGCCGCCGATGGTGCGATCGAGCTGCGCGGCGTGGCCCCATGAGCCGAAGGTCGAGGCCCAGACGGTCGGTGTGCTCCTGCTGGCGCTGCAGCCGCTGGCGGCATCGCACGACGCATCGCGCAGGCGCTCCAGCGCGGCGCCCCGCACGAAGCGGCTGTCGTCCAGCAACGCGCCCTTGAGCGAGGCATGCACGTCGCCCGAGAGCTGGTCGAACGCGGCGCGGGCGGCTGCGTCGGTCTGCTGGTTGAGGAGGGCCGTGGTCAGCACGCTGCGCGGCGGTTGCGCCTGGGGGGCGCTGGGTGTCGCTGGCGGGGCCTCAGCCGGTGCGGATGGCTGGCTTGCAGCCGCAGCGGTCGGCTGCGTCGCAACTGGCGCAACCGGTCGGACCGCAGTCGGTGCGGTTGGCCGGACGACGACCGGTGCGGTCGGCTGAACCACAGCCGGTGCGGTTGGCTGAACCACAACTGGTGCAGTCGGCTGAACCACGACCGGCGCGGTCGGCTGAACCACAACCGGTGCAGTCGGCTGAACCACGACCGGCGCGGTCGGCTGAACCACGACCGGTGCAGTCGGCTGAACCACGACCGGTGCGGTCGGCTGAACCACGACCGGGGCTGTTGGCTGAACCACAGCCGGCGCGGTCGGCTGAACTGCAACAGGCGGTGCCGGCTCGGCCGCGGTCGGCGAGGCTGGCCGTTTGCCCGCCCGAATAAAGTTAGAAGTGGGTGGAGCGATCGGCGCAGCAGGATCGATGGCATTCGCCACGGCCGTTTGATTGGGCGTAACAGCCACCGCCGCCAGCGGCTTGGCCTGGAACGTCTCCAGGTACAGGACGTTGTCCGCTGTGCCCTGGCGCAGGCCGATGAATGCCGACAGGTCGGTGTCGCCCGTGAGGGTGTAGGCGCCCGTGATTCCGGTCTCCGCCTGGAGCACGTTGTACTTGGCACCGAGTGAGTAGTCGTGCGCCTTTGTCTTCACCACGTTCAGAACGGCGCCTTCTTCAAGCGTGGCGGCTCCGATCACGGAGATCTTGTCGGACCTGCCGAGCATCACTGGATTGACCTTGGCCTGGTAAGTCGAACCCGCCGCCTGCGCGAAGTCGCCGTTGATGATGAACGTGGCCATCCCGTCGCCGGTGCCAAGGGTGCCGCCCGGGGCGATGGTGCCGCCCGCCAGGATCCGCGTCGTCCCGATGGTGCCCTTGCCCTTGAGGGTGCCGCCGCTCGCCACCGTGATGCTCGAATCGATCAGCAGATCGTTCACCACCGAGAGCGCGCCCGCCTCGACGCGCGTGGCGCCGGTGAAAGCTGAGCCTTGGCCCACGAAGTCGAGCTGCCCCGCGCCGCGCTTGGTGAAGTTGCCCTTGCCCGACAGCGCATTGTTGAAGGCCGCATTGACCGCCTGGTCGACGACCAGTTCGCCGTCGTTGGCGATGGCGCCGCTGCCGAAGCTGGCGGCGGTGCCGGCCAGCGTACCGCCCAGGATGGCGGTGCCGCCGCTGTAGGTGTTGGCGTCGGCCAGCCGCGTGGTGCCGGCATGCACGTCGACGCTGCCCGGGCCGCTGATCACGGGCAAGAAGCGGTAGTCGGTGTTCGTGTGGTTGAACACCAGCTTGCCGGTGCCTTGGCCGAACTCGACCGTGGGCGTGTCGAGCGTGCCGGCGCCGGTGGCGGCGGCATCGGCGCCGGCGCCGATGTTCAGGGTGCCGATGGCGCCTGCTTTCTGGGCGATGGAAACCTTCGAGGCCTTGACCGAGCCGTCGTTGCCCACCGTCAGCGAACCGGTGCCCTTTGTCGCCACCTGCAAAACGCCGGTGGTGTTCCACGCCGAGCCCTTGCCGTCGACAACGACCGCGCCTTTGGCCTTCTCGTCTTTCGCCACGTCGCTGACATCGTCCGAGACTCTGCCGCCGCCGCGGATCGTCAGAGTGCCTTCGCTTCCGTCGGCAACTTCGAGTTCGCCCTGGATCTCCCACGCGGACGCAGGCCCTTCCACCAGGACCGAACCGGTGCCGCCCGGGAACATACCGATGCGTGCAGAAATCTCGCCTGTCTTCGATGCCGCGCTCTTGACCAGCCCTGCGTTGCGGATCGTCAGCGAACCGTTCCCAGCGACGCCGACTGCAAAGCCCTCATGGCTTTCCCAAGTGGAGCCGGCGCCATCGACGACGACCGCGCCCGTGCTGCCGACATAGAACGCCGTACCCGTAAGAGCCATATTGACGACCTTGCCACCCCCGCCGATTTTCAAGGTGCCGGACCCGCTGCGACCCACATACAAAATACCGTCGCTCCTCCAGAGCGAGCCATTTCCATCGACGGTGACGGAACCGTTGGCGCCGGTCTCCATGCCTATGAATGCGTGCGTGTTCGTGACTTGACCGCCGTTGGTGACCGCCAGCGAACCCGTGCCCGCGGCGCCAACGGCCAGGTCACCTGCATTCGCCCAAGTCAAGCCCTCGAAGCGTTCTGTGCCGCCCTTGGGCGCCACGAATGCACCCGCGCTGGTCACTTCGCCAGCCTTGGGCGTCAGCGGGCCGGAGCCGCCGACGCCCACGCCCAGGTCCTTGCTGCTTGCCCACAGTGAATCTTTCCCGTCGACCACGACCGCACCCGTGGAATTCGCGCGGGCTCCAATCTTTGAGCCGCCGTTCTCGACGTGTCCACCGTCGCGAATGCTCAGCGTGCCTTCGCCGGCATATCCAACGCTGAGGTCCCCTCGGTGTTGCCACGTGGAGCCGCCCCCTTGAACCACAACCGAGCCGACGGCACCCGCCTCGGAGCCAACGTGGGCGCTGCTGTGTCCATCGGCCTGGCCGCTCCTCACGACGCCGCCGGTGCCGATCGCCAACGAGCCGGTGCCACGGGCTCCCACGAAGAGACTGCCCCCACTGGCCCACACGGAATCCTTGCCATCGACGGCGACTTTGCCCACGCCGTTTTGCTGCGCGGCGATCTGCACCACGCCGTCGTTGACGACCCGCGCGCCGTCGCGAACGCTCAGCGTGCCTTCGCCAAACTGGCCGACGTCGAGCCTGCCCTTGCTCTCCCACACAGAGCCAGGCCCTTGCACCTGCACCGAGCCCGCGGCACCCGCATAGCCGCCGATCACGCCACTGACTGCGCCATCAGCCTCCGCGCTCGTCACGGCCCCCCCGTTCCTGATCGTCAGCGAGCCGGCTCCCCGCCCGCCTACGTTCAGGCCTGCGCTGCTCGTCCAGGTCGAGCCCGTGCCATCGACGGTGACCGTGCCCTTGGACTTCTCCAGGTTGCCGACGATGGCCGTGTCGTTGGTGACATGCCCACCCTCAAGAAGAGTCAACGTGCCTTCACCCTTCTGCCCGACAACGAGTTCTCCCTTGTTCTCCCATGCGGACCCCTGCCCCTGCACCTGGACCGACCCGACACCGCCCGCCTCGGTGCCAATGGAGCCACCGACATTGCCGTCGGCACTGACGCTCTTCACGACGCCTGCACCACTGATCATCAACGTCCCTGTGCCGCGGCCACCCACAACGAGATCCTTGCCGTTCGCCCACACGGAGTCCTTGCCATCGACATGGACCGTGCCATTGGATTTGTTGGCCGCTGCGATGGCGCCGGAGACGCTGGAGACACGTCCGGCGTCATGCAGGCTCAGCGCGGCCGACCCCCCGCTCGCCGTGCCGACCTTGGCGATGGCCGCTTCCAGTTTGCCCGCCGAGACGGTCAGTTCGCCCTTGGTTACCGCAAGGTCGCGGATGGCCGCCGAGGTGGCAGCGCCGATCGCCGGCGTGAAGGTGGCACCGCCAACCGTCACGTCGTCCGTGACACCCGGAACGCCCGCGGGGTTCCAGTTGGCTGCGTCGGACCAGTCGGTGCTGACCGAGCCTTGCCAAACGACCGCATGGGCCAGGGGGACAAATACACCCGCCAGCGAGGTGATGAAAAGCGAGGTGAAAAGGCGCGGTACGGTCCGGCGTGGTTTGAAATTCTTTGGGATCACGGTCAGGGCTCGATTCGGTTTTGAAAAGGCAAATCGCCTTTTGCCCTTTGAATAATCAAAAGACAAACTTTATTCAGCAGGCAAAAGCCCACGGGCCCAACGCCATGAATAACGATTGATTTGCCGCACGACGGACGCGTGCGCGCTCGCGTTC
This sequence comes from Variovorax sp. AC194, assembly GCF_979257995.1. NCBI lineage: Bacteria > Pseudomonadati > Pseudomonadota > Betaproteobacteria > Burkholderiales > Comamonadaceae > Variovorax > Variovorax sp. AC194. Next base: position 4,650,658 of record NZ_OZ409823.1, read on the forward strand.
TCGAGCGTTCACAGAGGAGGATCGCCGCAGTCGGGCATCTCCCTGTCCGGAATCGACTTTAGGAGTTCGTGGAATTAGAGCGGAATTGAATTGGCATCGAAAGCAATATTCAGGACGTTTGCCACGCAACAACCGTCTCGAGTGCCAAAGATCGCACAGATAGACAAGGTGCGATGTTTCCTTTTTGCCGCAGGCGTCCGGCCATTAATTCTCAAAAGAATTAATAGGTTCCATTCATTGAATGCCTGATCTGAGAAAAATTGCAAACAACCAATTCCAATGCACGCGCCTCGGTGCAATTGAAAAGCTCGCGGGCGCGGCGCCCGACAGGCGCAAGACGCGCGACGCACGACGCACGACGGAATGGGGTTGGGAACGCGCCTGCGCCGGGCTCGGGCCGGGCCTAAGCGCCCGCGCGCTCGGCCTGCTCCAGCCGCACCACCCGCCACGCGCAGAGGCTCCCCACCACCGCCAGCAGCGCCGCGGCCGTGAACATCGCGCGGTAGCCGAACTCCTGCGCGACCGCGCCGCCCAGCAGCACGCCCAGCACGCCGCCAAAGCCGTAGCCGATCACGGTGAAGAGCGCCTGCCCCCTGCCGCGCAGCCGCCCCGGAAAGCGCCGCGACACCACCGCGATGCAGGTGGTGTGGTGCGCCGCGAAGCTGAGCGCGTGCAGCCATTGCGCGACGACCAGCGCGGCGATGAAGCCGCCCAGGCCCGCCGTGAGCCCCAGGCGCGCGACCGCCGCGATGCCGCACACCAGCATCCAGCGCGGCATCGGCAAGAGGCCGATGAGCCGGCCCTGCAGGTAGAACCAGACGATCTCGGCCACCACCGACAGCGCCCACAAAAGGCCGATGGTGCTCTTGGTGTAGCCGATCGAATCCAGGTACAGCGAGAAGAACGCGTACACCGAGAAGTGCGACATCACCTGAAAGAACAGCGCCGCGAAGAACCACCGCACCACGGGGCTCTGCAGCACGGGCCCGATGGGTTCGCGCGCGGCGTCGTGCGCGGCCACGGGCTCGCGCACGTCGGGGAGCTTCATCGTCGCGACGAGCACGATGGCCAGCGTGCCGGCGGCCCAGGCCGGAAAGTGCTTCATGCCGAAGCGATCGAACCACTCGCCCGCCACGAACACGGTGACCAGGAAGCCGGCCGAGCCGCACAGGCGTATGCGCCCGTAGCGGCCCCAGTCGCCGGCCACCAGCTGCGCCATGGCCGCCTCGGTGAGCGACATCATCGAGCTGGTGTGGGTGAACATGACCAGCAGCACCAGCGCGAGCCACCACGCGCCGCCGTGCCACCAGAGCCCGAAGGAGCTCGCCAGCGCCACCGCCGCGCTGAAGCGCAGCAGCATCACGCGGTGGCCGGTGTGGTCGCTGAGCGCGCCCCAGGCGTAGGGCGCGAACACGCGCGTGACCGACTGCACCGAGGCCAGCAGGCTGATCGTGAAGATCGGCAGCCCCAGGTCCTTGAGCCACAGCGGCAGGTAGGGGTTGAAGAAACCGATGTGCGCGAAATAGCTGGCCGACAGACCAGCGAATGCCAGCAGGTGGCCGCGCTGGGCGGCCACGGGTGGCGGGGCTTGCACTAGAGGAAGGAGGCCTGCGGGGACGCGGCTTCGCTCTTCTGGGCGTCCGTCTGCACGTCACCGCACTGGGCGCGGTTGCGCAGCACGTGCTCCATCACCACCAGCGCGAGCATCGCCTCGGCGATGGGCGTGGCGCGGATGCCCACGCACGGGTCGTGGCGGCCCTTGGTGACCACCTCGACGGGGTTGTTGTGGATGTCGATCGACTGGCGCGGGCTGATGATCGAGCTGGTGGGCTTGATCGCGATGCTCACCTCCAGGTCTTGCCCCGAGCTGATGCCGCCCAGGATGCCGCCCGCGTTGTTGGTGACGAAGCCGGTCGGCGTGATCGAGTCGCCGTGCGTGGTGCCGCGCTGGGTGACGCTGTCCCAGCCGGCGCCGATTTCCACGGCCTTCACCGCGTTGATGCCCATCATCGCGTAGGCGATTTCTGCATCGAGCTTGTCGAAGAGCGGCTCGCCCAGGCCCATGGGCACGTTGGTGGCCGTGACGCGGATGCGCGCGCCGCACGAATCGCCCGCTTTGCGCAGGCGATCCATGTAGGCCTCCAGTTCGCTCACGTCGGCGATGGGGGCGAAGAAGGGGTTGTTGGGCACGTGGTCCCAGCTCTCGAAGGGAATGGCGATGTCGCCGATCTGCGTCATGCAGCCGCGAAACACCATGCCGTATTTTTCGGCGAGCCATTTCTTGGCGACTGCGCCCGCTGCGACCATGGGCGCCGTGAGCCGCGCCGAGGAGCGCCCGCCGCCGCGCGGATCGCGGATGCCGTATTTCTTCCAGTAGGTGAAGTCGGCGTGGCCGGGGCGGAACTGCTGGGCGATCTGCCCGTAGTCCTTGCTGCGCTGGTCGGTGTTCTGGATCAGGAGGGCGATCGGGGTGCCGGTGGTCTTGCCCTCGTACACGCCGGAGAGGATCTGCACCGCATCGGGTTCGTTGCGCTGGGTGACGTGGCGGCTGGTGCCGGGGCGGCGGCGGTCCAGGTCGCCCTGGATGTCCGCCTCGCTCAATGCCATGCCCGGGGGGCAGCCGTCGATGACGCAGCCGATGGCCGGGCCGTGCGATTCGCCGAAATTGGTGACCGCGAAGAGTGTTCCGAAAGTGTTGCCGCTCATGGCCGGGATTATCCCTACAAAGCGGCGGCCCCCTCAGGAGGCCGTGCTTTCGGAGGCGCCTTCCAGGCGCTTGGTGAGCGCGCCCACCTGCAGCTCGATGGAGAACAGCCGCTCGTTCAGCACGGCCGTCTGCAGCCGGATCGCCTCGATGATGGCCTTGGTCTGCGGATCGGTGGTGTTCTCGCAGAGTTCGGCCAGGTCGTGCAGCTTCTTGCGCAGTTCGTTGCTCATGGGAGGCTCCGGTGGTCTCGTCGTGGAAGCCCCAGTATGGGTGTTCGTCAGCGCTCCGGCAATGCGGGGTTCACTAGGAAACAGCGACTCGTCCGTCGAAGAATCACGCAGCAATTTTTACTTGCGCCCACCCACGTCAGCAAATCGCACGGTCCACATAACCACGTCCTCCTTCTTCAGGACGAGCCTTATGACAGGTTGCGTAGTCGCTAAATCGGTCACTGATTTTTCGACAAGCACCTGCGCTCCGATCCGCGAGCGGATCGTCACGCCCCGGAGGATCCCGGTCGCGTCCGACGATGACATGAAGCACCGCAGGTCTGTGGATGACGTCAATGACATTGATCGGCACACGTCGGCTTTGACCAGTAGATCAACATTCTTTATTTCTCCGAATCCGAGCAACCGCATCGTGCTCGAAGGGAGCTCGGAAAAATTTCCCGTTAACAGCACTAGCAGGACAAATGCAACCAAGCCTGAAAGCGGTGCAAATATCCAGGCTTGCTTCTTAGAAAGAAAGGAAGTGGCGACGTTGATGCCGACGAGCAGAAGCATCCAAACCGCGACCACAAGAACAATCAGCCACGAAGAATGGTGACTCCCTGCTGAAAAACGAATCGCAAGCTGGAGCGCTGTAAGAGTTCCGAGGAGCCACGCCAAGGCGCTGAGACTGAGCAAAAAAATGCTCTCGAGCCCCGCAGGCCCTTCAACCTTTGGCATGGGGACCCCATCGACTCTCTGCAGGGTTTTGCTCAGGTAGAAAACCCGCCACACAACGGCGCCGACCGCCAACGCGATGAAGCTGAACATCAGATACGGGGCTATAGGCACGACCTCATCTTCATAAAACCAGACGAGGGCCACGATCGACATCGGAAACACAACGCCAGAAGCGGCAACCGTCGCCAAAGTCCACCACTCAGGTGGTAGCGCCGACTCGTCAAGCGCGTATTGAGTGACTACACCAGGCAGTACCGCCATGAAAACAAAGGCAGTGATGGTTCCCAAGCCGACAAGGGCAACGGAAACGAGCAACGCGGTTGAACTGGCGAGATCCACATCCGGCATGAACCCGATCTGTACGAAGAAGACAAGGACAAACAGTCCGCCGACTGTCATCACCGTGGTCGCAAATGTCTTTATTGGATTAGTGAGAACGAAATTCCAGAGAGGCTTTTTGTCATCTTTCATCATTTGCGATCAGGCAGTTTTCCCTCTTCGACGATAACTGCTTGAGCGCCTCATCCTGCCGAGTTTTTACTCTGGGCAATTCACACTGGCCGGCACTGACGCACCAGATCTCATGGCTCTTGGCAGCCGAAAGGCGACGAGGCCGGCCACGATGAGAAGCACCGCGGCGCAGATGCCGGCCGTCAGGCGCAGGCCGTGCAGCAGCGCGGCGCGGCCCGCGTCTAGCAGCTCGGTGCCCGCGCTGCCCGTGAGTTGGCCAGCGAGCGCGACCGCCCCGCCGAGCGTGCTGCGCGCGGCCTCGACCTCTACCGCGCCCGCCAGCCCCGCGGGCACCGCATCGGCCATCGTGCTGCGGTAGATCGCCGCGCCGATGCTGCCGAGGATCGCGATGCCCAGCGCGCCGCCGAATTCCGAACTGGTCTCCGAAATGGCCGAGGCCACGCCGGCCCGCTCGGGCGGCGCGCTGCCCACCACCACGTCGGTGGCCAGCGTGAACACCGGCGCGAGGCCCAGCGACGAGATGACCGCGCTCGCGACCAGCCACGCGAGCCCGCCCTGCGCGGCGGACGCGGGCAGCACCACGAGCATCGCGAACCCCACCGCCGCCACGGCCAGCCCGCCGCCCATCACGTAGGCCGGGCGCATGCGCCGCACGAGCGCCGAGACGACCATCGAGCCGACGATGAAGGCGCCCGCGCCCGGCACGCTCCACAGGCCCGCATGCAGCGGCGACATGCCCAGCACCAGCTGCAGGTACTGCGCGTTGTACAGAAAGAGCCCGAACATCACGAAGCACGCGAGCATGTAGGCCGCGAGCGAGACGGTGAAGGCCGGCAGGCGAAAGAGCTGCAGGTCGATCATCGGATTGGCGAGCCGCTTCTGCCGCCGCGCGAACACCCAGCCGAGCGCCGCGCCCACCGCGATCGACAGCGCGGGCACGACGCCCGGCCCGTGCTCGGCGATCTGCTTGATGCCGTAGATGACCGCCAGCACCGCGCCCAGCGACAGCGCCACGCTGGCCAGGTCGAGCCGCCCCGCATCGGGGTCGCGGTACTCGGGCAGAAGGATCGGCCCGAGCACCAGCAGCAGCACCATCACCGGCACGCCGATGAGAAACACCGAGCCCCACGGAAAGAACTGCAGCAGCACCCCGCCCAGCACCGGGCCGATGACGGCGCCGGCCGAATAGCTCGATATCCACACGCCGATGGCCACGGTGCGCTGCGCCGGGTCGAGGAACATGTTGCGGATCAGCGAGAGCGTCGAGGGCGCGAGCGTCGCGCCCGCCACGCCGAGCAGCGCGCGCGTGGCGATGAGCATGTTCGCGCTGGTGGAAAACGCCGCCAGCACCGAGGCGATGCCGAACGCGGCCGCGCCGATCAGGAGCAGCCGGCGCCGCCCGATGCGGTCGCCCAGCGTGCCCATGGTGACCAGGAGGCCCGCAACGAAGAAGCCGTAGATGTCGACGATCCACAAGAGCTGCGAGGCCGTGGGCTTGAGCTCCTCGCTGATCGAGGGGATCGCGAGGTTCAGCACCGTGAGGTCCATCGAATAGAGCATGCACGGCAGCGCGATGACGGCCAGGCCGGTCCATTCGCGCACCGTGGCACGCGCAGGGGGCGCGGCGGGCGGCGTCGCGGGCGGCGCGCCGCTCATGGCGTTCGCTCCGCGCCGCGCGTGCTGCCCTTCACGCGCCGCACTTCGACGCTGCTGAAACGCGCGGACGGAATGCCGGCCGCGAGTTCGAGCGCCTCTTCGTCGCTGCCGGCTTCGACCAGGTAGAAGCCGCCGAGGTATTCGCTGGTTTCGGCGAACGGGCCGTCGGTGACCGAGAGCTTGTTGCGGCGCATGCGCACGACGGTCGCCGTCTCGGCGGGCTGCAGCGCCTCGGAGGCGACGAGCTTGCCGCGGGCCTGGAGGGCGTGGTCGTAGTCGAGGTGTTCGTTCACGTAGTGGTCCATTTCGCGGGGAGAGAAGTGCGCGGTCTCGGCGTCGGTGCCGTAGATGATGCAGAGGTACCTCATGCCGCTCTCCTTTCGAGGGTTTCCACAGGCCGGACTTCGATGGCGCCGTAGCGCGCCATCGGAATGCGCCCCGCCAGCTGGATCGCCGCATTGAGGTCGCGCGCCTCGATGAGGATGAAGCCGCCGAGCTGCTCGCGCGCCTCGGCGAACGGGCCGTCGACGTGGGAGCGCTTGCCGCCGCGCACCTGCACGACCTTGGCAGTCTTCACGGGTTCGAGCGCGTTCGAGGCGATGTAGTGGCCGGCCCGCTCGAGCGCGCGGTCATAGGCGGCCGATTCGTCGCCCAGCGCCTTGAGTTCATCGGGCGGCATCGTGTCGATCACCGCTTCGTCGTAGTGAACGAGGCAGAGGTATTTCATGGCGGTATCTCCTTGAAAAGGGAATGAAGGGAATGTAGACACCACTGGTCGATTGGCCATGGCGGAAATCGACATGTCCGGCACACCTGATCCAAAAAAATTTCTACTTGAGGTGCAGCAGGGTCAGTTGCCGCTCCAGGAATTTCCGCTCGGGCAGCTGATGCGCCAGCGACAGCGCACGCTCGTAGGCGCCGCGCGCGTCGCCGATGCGCCCGAGGCGCCGGCACAGTTCGGCGCGGGCGCCGTGGGCCAGGTGGTAGTCGGCCAGCTCGCCGCGCGCGAGCAGCGCATCGATGAGCGCCAGCCCCGCCGCGGGCCCGTCGCGCATGGCGATGGCGGCGGCGCGGTTGAGCTCGGCCACGGGCGAGGGGTCCAGGCGCAGCAGCACGTCGTAGAGGCCGACGATCTGCGGCCAGTCGGTGGTGGCGGCATCCTCGGCTTCCGCATGCACGGCGGCGATGGCGGCCTGCAGCGCGTAGGGGCCGAAGCGGCGCGACAGCAGCGCGCGCTCGACCAGCGCCGCGCCCTCTTCGATCTGCGCGCGATGCCAGAGGCGGCGGTCCTGCGCATCGAGCAGCACGAGCTCGCCGCCCGGCGAGGTGCGGGCCGCGCGGCGCGAGTCGTGCAGCAGCATCAGCGCGAGCAGGCCGAGCGCCTCGGGGTCGGGCAGTAGGCCGGCGAGCAGGCGGCCCAGCCGGATCGCCTCGGCCGAGAGATCGGCGCGCGTGACGCTCTCGCCCGACGAGGCCGCATAGCCCTCGTTGAACACCAGGTACACCACGCGCAGCACCGCATCGAGCCGCTCGGGCAGCTCTGCCAGCGAAGGCACCTGGTACGGAATGCGCGCATCGCGGATGCGGGCCTTGGCGCGCACGATGCGCTGCGCGATGGTGGGCGCGGGCACGAGAAAGGCGCGGGCGATTTCCTCGGTCGCGAGGCCGCACACCTCGCGCAGCGTGAGCGCCACCTGCGCATCGGGCGCGAGCGCCGGGTGGCAGCAGGTGAAGACCAGGCGCAGGCGATCGTCTTCGAGGTCTTCGGTGCTGTCGTCGTCCCATGCCGGGGCGGGATCGGCCAGCGCCGCGGTGTGCTCGGCCGCGTCGTCCCACGCGGTGAAGCGCGCCTGCCGGCGGATGCCGTCGATGGACTTGAAGCGCCCCGCCGACACCAGCCAGGCGCGCGGGTTCGCGGGCACGCCATCGCGCGGCCATTGTTCGAGGGCGCTGCGGAAGGCGTCGTGCAGCGCCTCTTCGGCCAGGTCGAAATCGCCGAGCAGGCGCACCAGCGTGGCGAAGATGCGGCGCGACTCGGTGCGGTAGATCGCGTCGAGCGTGTCGGCGATCGGTGCGGTGGTCATGCGGTGGTCATGCGGTGTTCATGCGGTTGCGCCGTGCAGCCGCTGTTCGAGCTTGACGAGGGCGCCGCTCCAGCCGTGCGCGTGCGCGTCGCGCGCCGCCTGGTCGAAGAACTGCTCGTGCATCAGCACCAGTTCGCAGCCGTTGCCATCGGGCTCGATCTGCACGGTGACGCGCGATTCGCGCTCGGGCGTGCTGCGCCAGGCCCAGCTGAAGACCAGCTTGCGGTTGGGCACGATCTCCAGGTAGGTGCCGCTCACGTCGTGCGTCTGGCCGTCGTCGGCGAGCATGGTCACGCGAAAGCGCCCGCCGACGCGCAGGTCGATTTCAACGAGCGGCACCGAGACGATTTCGCCGGGGCCGAACCAGAGCCTCAGCGCTTGCGGGTCGGTCCACGCGCGCCAGACCTTGTCGGGCGCGACGCGGTAGTGCCGGCGGAGGGTGAGCGCGGGGCGCCCTTGTTCTTCGGCTTCTCGGTCGGGATGGGGGTCGGGGTCGGCAGGGTGTGCCATTCGGTCTCCTCCTGTTGGTAGAGAAAGCGCGCCAGTGCATCGAGGCGCCCGGTCCAGAATTTCTCGTAGCGCGTGAGCCACACGGCCGCCTCCTGCAGCGGCCGGGGCGACAACTCGCAGCGCACGATGCGGCCCTCTTTCGTGCGGGAGATGAGGCCTGCGTTCTCCAGCACGCGCAGGTGCTTCATGAAGCCGGTGAGCGACATGCCGTGCGGCGCGGACAGCTCGGTGATGCTGAGGCTGCGCTCGCCCAGGGTTTCGAGCACGGTGCGGCGCGTGGGGTCGGACAGCGCGGCAAAAACAGCGTCGAGGGTGGCGGCGTCAAGGGTGGCTGCTTCGGGCGGGGCGGCGGGGTGAACCATGCGGTTGAGTATGGGAAGGGGGTCGGGGAGCGTCAAGGGTGTTCATCGAGGGCTGAGGTGGCGTGAATGCCGTGGGCCCTCACCCCGCCCTCTCCCAGAGGGAGAGGGAGAAAGTCAAGAAGCGCCCCCATCGTCAGGAACGCTTTATGCGTGCTGCGCCGCAACACAACCACCCTGCGAAGGAGCGCCCCATGCTGGACCGTACCGCCACCCAGTTCTCCCACGTCAAGCCCGGCGACACCGAGTTCGTGCCGGGGGGCCTGCGCGATTTCTTCGTGTACCGCGACCTGGGCGTGGCCGAGGCCACCAACGGCAAGGTCATCGCGCATCTGGTCAAGGCCAACATGGCACCGGAAACGGGCACCGGCTGGCACCGCCACGAGGCGGACTTCCAGATCGTCATCATGGTCAAGGGCTGGGCCCGCTTCATGTACGAGGACAAGGAAACCCTGGTCGAGGCCGGCGACGTGGTGCACCAGCGGCCGGGCATCCGGCACTTCTTGTTCGACTACTCGCCCGACATGGAGTACCTGGAGATCGTCTCGCCGGCGGACTTCAAGAGCATCGACGTCGAGCCGGTGTGCGAGATTCCGCCGCCCACGCCCTGGCCCTGAAAACGCACTGTTGGGCGCAAGCAAGAGCGCCGATAAACTCCTCGCGTCTCACAAAAACCGACAACAACCGAGGAGAGAGAACTTGCGTATTCATACTGCCCGCCTGACGGCCGGCTTGCTGCTCGCGTGCGCCCTTGCGGCCACCAACACCGGCAACGCCGCGCCCCCTGCCACTTCCACCGCGCCTGCCACGGCCTCCGCAGCGAACTCGCTCGAAGCCGAACAGGAAGCCGCCTTCAAGGCCGCCAAGGCCGTGCAGAAGGCCGGCCCCGCCGACATCCCGTTGCGCGACCAGGCGCACCTGAAGCTGCCCGAGGGCTACATCTGGGTGCCCACGCCCGCGGCCGCGCAGCTCATGCGCAGCATGGGCAACCGCACCGACGACACCTTCATCGGCGCGATCTTTCCCGCCGACGACGCCGACTGGATGGCCGTCGTCAAGTTCGTGAAAGAGGGCTACATCAAGGACGACGACGCGAAGGACTGGAACGCCGACGACCTGCTCAAGAGCCTGAAGGAAGGCACCGAGGCCGCCAACGAGGAGCGCGCCAAGCGCGGCATCCCGGGCATCGAGGTCACGGGCTGGGCGCAGAAGCCGCAGTACGAAGCGCAGACGCACCGCCTCGTGTGGTCGGCCCTCTCGAAGAAGAAGGGCGACACGGGCGACAGGCAGGGCGTGAACTACAACACCTACGCGCTGGGCCGCGAGGGCTACCTGAGCCTGAACCTCATCACCAACGCCAAGGACCTGGACACCTACAAGCCCGATGCCGCCAAGCTCCTGGCCGCGCTGCAGTACGACGACGGCAAGAAGTACGCGGACTTCAATTCGTCCACCGACAAGGTCGCCGCCTACGGCCTGGCGGCACTGGTGGCCGGCGTTGCGGTGAAGAAGCTGGGCCTCTTCGCGCTCGCCCTCGCGTTCCTGGCCAAGTTCGCGAAGATCGCGGTCGTGGCCGGCGGCGCGGCGCTCTGGGGCATCGCCAAGATCTTCAAGAAGAAGACGCCCGAGGCCTGAGCGCCGAAGGACTGAAGGGCGATCCATGGTCAAGCTGCTGCTGGTCCTGCTGAGCGCGGGCAAGCTGGGCAAGCTGCTGCTCTCGGGCGGCACGATGCTGCTGTCGGTGGTGGCCTATGCCTTCGTGTTCGGCTGGCGCTATGCGGCGGGGTTCGTCGCGCTCATCCTCGTGCACGAGATGGGCCACTACCTCGCGGCGAAGCAGCGCGGCCTGGATGTCGGGCTGCCCACCTTCATTCCGTTCGTGGGCGCATGGATCGAACTGAAGGACCAGCCGCACGACGTGGAGACCGAAGCCTGGGTCGGCTTCGGCGGCCCGCTGCTCGGCAGCCTCGCGGCGCTGGCCTGCTATTTCGTGGCGCGCGAATCCGACAGCCGGCTGCTGCTGGCGCTCGCGTATGCGGGCTTCTTCATCAACCTCTTCAACCTGATTCCGCTCTCGCCGTTCGACGGCGGGCGCATCACCGCGGTGCTCACGCCGCGCGTGTGGCTGGTGGGCGTGCCGGTGCTCGCGGCCCTCTTCTTCTGGCGGCCGAGCCCGATGCTGATCCTGGTCGCGGTGCTCGCCGCGCCGCAGGTGATGCGGGCCTGGAAGTACAACCCGAAGGACCCCGCCAACCAGCAGTACTACGCCGTCTCCACCGAGACGCGGGTGACGTACAGCGTGTACTACATCGGCCTCCTGGCGTTCCTTGCGGTGATGGCGCACGACACGCACGAGATGCTGGGCGCGGCGCGCGTGCTGGGCGGCTGACGGCAGCGCCGCGCGGCGCTGCCTGCACCGGAACGGCGGGCGCTCCCGCTCGGCCAATGTACGAAAAATCAGAACAATATTGACGGAATATTGATCCAAAGCGATTGGTTTCCGGGACTAATCTCGCAGCGATCCGAGCACCACAGGATCGTTCATGTCCCCTCACCTCCACGCCGTCTTCGCCCGCCTTGCCGCAGGGCTTGCCACCCTGGGCCTCCTGCTGTCGGGCCCCGCTGCGCAGGCCCAGAACAAGCCGCTCAAGCCCGTGACCATCGCGCTGGGCACGCAGGTGGTCAATGTCACCTACCCCTGGCTCACGCTGCCCATTGCGCTCGGGTACTGGAAGGCCGAGGGCTACGACGTGAAGATCGTCACCACCGGCGGCTCGCTGCAGGGCATCCAGCAGATGGTGGCCGGCGGCGTCGATTTCGCTCAGGTCAACTCCACCGGCCTCATCCAGGCCAACACCGACAACAACGTCGCCGTGCGCGGGCTCATGGGCACCGGCGTGATCGACTGGGGCATCGGCGTGCCGCAGGACAGCCCCGTGAAGACGGTGGCCGACCTCAAGGGCAAGAAGATCGGCATCTTCAGCCTGGGCACGGGCGGCATGCCGCTGCTCAAGGGGTACCTGCGCGCCAACGGCATCAACCCCGACACCGAGGTGCAGATCATCGCCACCGGTGCCGGCGCGCCGGCGCTGGAGGCGATGCGCGCGGGCCGCGTGCAGGCGCTGATGTTCTGGGGCTCCGCGCTCACGGGCTTCCAGAACGCGGGCGCGAACATGCGCGTGCTGTTCGACCCGGCGTGGCGCTCGCTGCCCGACTTCACTTTCGCCACCATGCAAAAGACCATCGATGCCGACCCGGCGATGGTCGAGGCCATCGCGCGCGGCGCGGCCAAGGCGACGCTGTTCGCGCAGACCGCCCCCGAGTGCGCGCGCCAGATCCACTGGAAGTACTTTCCCGGCGGCAAGCCCACGGGCGCCGACGAGGCCACGCTCGCCAAATGGGACCTGGCGCTGCTGAAGACGCAGCTGGAGACGATGGCCGATGCGCAGACCATGAACGGCGGCAAGCTGATCGGCGCGATGAGCCCCGCCGCCTACGGCCGCATGCAGGACGCGATGCAAAAGGACGGCCTCATCAAGCGCACGCTGCCGCCCGAGTCGATGCTGTACCTGAAGCCCGGCTTCGTGGAAGCCATCAACCGCTTCGACCGCAACGCCGTCATCGAGGCCGCCAAGGCCTGCAAGGGGCTGTGACATGACCCCCGAACAATTCGTGGCGGGCCTGCCCAAGGCCGAACTGCACATGCACATCGAAGGCTCGATCGAGCCTGCGCTCTTCCTGCAACTGGCCCGGCGCAACGGCGTGGCGCTGCGCTGGCAGACCGAAGACGAGCTGCGCGAGGCCTACCGCTTCACCGACCTGCAGGACTTCCTGAACCTCTACTACGACGGCTGCCGCGTGCTCGTGCAGCCCGAGGACTTCCACGACGTGACGCGCGACTACCTGCGCCGCGCCCATGCCGACCGCGTGCTGCATGCGGAGATGTTCCTCGGCGTGCAAGGCCACACCAGCCGCGGCGTGCCGCTGACCACGGTGATGGAGGGCGTGTTCGGCGCGATGGCCGCCGCGCAGGCCGGGGACGGCATCAGCGCGGGCCTGATCGTCGTCGTGCAGCGCCACCGCAGCGAAGACGAGGCGCTCGCGCTGCTGGAGGAACTGCACCCGTGGTACGGCAGGCTGCTGGGCTTCGGCCTCGGCGGCGCGGAGGTGGGCAATCCGCCGTCGAAGTTCGCCGAGTTCTTTCGCCGCTGCCGCGAGCGCGGCTTCAGGGTGGTGGCGCATGCGGGCGAGGAAGGGCCGGCCGCGTACGTGCGCGAGGCGGTCGAGCTGCTGCAGGTGCAGCGCGTGGACCATGGCAACGCCTGCCTGGACGACCCCGCGCTCGTCGCGCAACTGGTGCAACGGCGCATTCCGCTCACGGTGTGCCCGCTGTCCAACCTGAAGCTGCGGCTGGTGCCCTCGATGGCCGCGCATCCGCTGCGCAGGCTCATGGACGCGGGCCTGTGCGTGACCGTCAACTCCGACGACCCCTCCTACTTCGGCGGCTACGTCAACGACAACTACCTCGCCTGCCAGGAGGCGCTGGGCCTCGGGCGTGACGAGCTGGCGAGCCTGGCGCGCAACAGCTTCGAGGCCGCCTTCATCACGCCCGAGCAGCGTTCGGCCGCGGTCCGCGCCGTCGATGCGTGGGTCGCCCTGGCCGGCGGCGAGCAGCAGGCGGCGGCATGAGCGCGCTGGTCCAGTTCCCCGTAGAGCGAACGACGCTGCACGAGGCATCGGGCGCCGTGCCGGCGTTCCGCTTCCAGGGCCTGCACAAGACCTTCCGCTCGAAGGACGGCGCCGACGTGGTCGCGCTGCACGACGTGAGCTTCAGCGTCGCGCGCGGCGAGTTCGTCACCGTGGTCGGCCCGAGCGGCTGCGGCAAGAGCACGCTGCTGCGCATCCTGGCCGGGCTGGAGCGCGCGAGCCGCGGCACGGTCGAGCTGGGCGGGCGGCGCCACAGCGGGCCGAGCCGCGACATCGGCGTGGTGTTCCAGTCGCCCGTGCTGCTGCCGTGGCGCAACATCATCGACAACGTGCTGGTGCCCGCGCAGATCCAGGGCCGCGATGCGAAGGTGGCGCGCGAACGCGCCCTGCACTACCTGCATCTGGTGGGCCTGGAAGGCTTCGAGACCAAGTACCCCGGCGAGCTCTCCGGCGGCATGCAGCAGCGCGTGGGCATTGCGCGCGCGCTGGTCAACGACCCCATGCTGCTGCTGATGGACGAGCCCTTCGGCGCGCTCGACGCCATGACGCGCGAGACCATGAACGTGGAGCTGCTCAAGCTGCGCGAGCGCACCGGCGCCACGATCATGCTGGTGACGCACAGCATTCCGGAGGCCGTGTTCCTCGGCGACCGCGTGATCGTCATGTCGCCGCGGCCGGGACGCGTCACGCAGGTGATCGAGGTCGACCTGCCCGCCGTGCGCACGCTGGACCTCATCAACACCGAGCGGTTCGGCAGCCACGTTCGCGGCATCCGGACCAACCTGAACGCCAGTGGAGGGCTCGACGGATGAACACCGCGCACATCACCAACACCACCAACACCACCAACACCGAAAGCATCGAGAACATCGAGCGCATCGGGAGCACCGACTTCGAGCCGCCCGCCCCATGGCTCACCCCCGCGCGCCGCAAGGTGCTGATCGTGGCCGTCTTCGTGGCCGTGGTGGCCGCGTGGCAGCTCGCGGTGAGCGCGCTGGGCGTGTCGCACCTGATCTTTCCGGGGCCGGTGGGCGTGGCCCGTTCGATCCACGACATCTTCCAGTCGGGCGAGGTGTGGCCGCACCTGTGGGTGACGCTCTACGAGATCCTCGCGGGCTTCGCGCTCGGCGCGTTGGCGGGCTTCGTGCTGGGCGCGCTGATCGGCCAGAGCGCGCTGCTCGAGCTGGTGCTCTACCCCTACGTGGTCGCCTTCCAGACCGTGCCCAAGGTGGCGGTGGCGCCGCTGTTCGTGCTGTGGTTCGGCTTCGACACCACCTCCAAGGTGGTGATCACCGCGACCATCGTCTTCTTTCCGGTGCTCGCCAACACCATCGTGGGCCTTCGCTCGGCGCCCCGGGACCAGATCGACCTGATGCGCGCGTTCACCGCCTCGCCCTGGCATGTGTTCCGCATGGTGCGGCTGCCGCATGCGCTGCCCTATGTGTTCGCGGGATTGGACATCGGCATCGTGCTGGCCGTGATCGGCGCGATCGTGGGCGAGTTCGTGGGCGCGCAGGCGGGCCTGGGCTACCTCATCCTGCAGCGCAACTTCTCGATGGATGCGGCGGGCATGTTCGCCATCCTCGTCGTGCTCTCGGCCATCGGCATCGTGCTGCACGGCCTGATGAAGGCGATCGCGCGGCGCGTGGTGTTCTGGGCCGAGGCGTTCACCGACCTGTCCCGCGGCACCTGAAGCAACAACAACCCAACCCCGACAAAAAAGGAGCAACGCAATGAACCCCGACGAACAGAAGCTCGAAGCCCCCCGCAGGGCCTCGGCGGAGGAGATGCCGATCCTGGACCTGGGCCCGTGGCTGGCCGGCGGCCCGATCGGGCCTGTGGTCGAGCAGTTCAAGGCCGCCTGCACCAACACCGGCTTTTTCTACGTGAAGAACCACGGCGTGCCGCAGGCCGTGATCGACACGGTGTTCGACGCCACCCGGCGCTACATGTCGCTGCCGATGGAGGAGCGCCTGAAGGACCGCATCGACGAGCGCTTTCGCCGCGGCTTCATGCCCATGGGCGTCACGCAGCACCCGGGCCACAAACCGGACCTGAAGGAGAGCTACGAGCTGGGCATGGACCTGCCGCTGACCGACCCCGACGTGGCGAGCGGCCTGCCGCTGCACGGCCCCAACCGCTGGCCCGCGGACAAGCCCTGGCTCGAACCCGCGGCCATGGCGTACTTCGACGCCACCATCGCGCTGGGGCGCAACCTGCTGAAGATCTTCGCCACGGCCGTGGGCCAGGACGAAGGCTTCTTCCTGCAGTACGCCACCAAGCCGATGGTGCAGTCGCGGCTCTTTCACTACCCGCCGCAGGAGTCGTTCACCAACCTGGAGCTGGGCGCCGCCGCCCACACCGACTACGGCATGCTGACCGTGCTCGCGCAAGACCCCATCGGCGGCCTGGAGCTGTGCACGCGCGGTGGCGAGTGGGTGGGTGCGCCCTATGTCGAAGGCACGCTGGTTGTCAACCTGGGCGATCTGGTGAAGGTGTGGACCAACGATGTCTACGTGTCCAACCCGCACCGGGTGGCGAATCGCACGGGCAGGGAGCGCTACTCGATTCCCACCTTCTTCAACCTCGACTACGACACGCCGGTGGCGTGCCTGCCCGAGTTCGCGCCCGGCGAAGGCGAACCGCGGCATGCGCCCATCAAGTCGGGCGACTACCTGGTGCGGCGCTTCGCGGCGGTGCAGAAGTACAAGACGCCCGCGGAGCTGGCCGCGGGTTGACGCGCCGCCGCGGCGCGCACCTTACTTGGCCTGTCGGCTGCGCGGTGCGCGGGGTTCGGCACGCGGCTCGGCCAGCTTCTCGGCCGCCTCGAGCGCGGCGGTGAGTTCCGACAGGAAGGCGGCCACCGGGATCGGCAGGCTGCGGCCCTTGTGCACGCTCAAGGCCAGGCGCTGCGGCCGGGCGCGCGGGTCTTTCAGCGGCACGTAGGAGCCCGCCCTCGGGCGCCCGAACGGGTCTTCCAGCGGCGCGGTCGTGAAGGTGAGGCACATGCCCTCGGCCGCCACGTTGCGCATGAGCTCGTAGGAGTTGGTCTCCAGCGCGATGCGCGGGCGGATCTTCGCCTTGGCGAGCATCTCGTCGTACTGCTGCCTCGCCCACAGCGACGAATCGAGCCACGACAGGCCGTACTCGGCGCACTGGGAAAGCCGCAGCGACTTGCTGCCCTCGAGCGGGTGCCCGGTCGGCACCATCACGTACAGCGGCAAGAGGCGCGAATAGACCACCGACAGGTCCTGGAACGCGATGTCGCCGAAGGTGAAGCATGCATCCAGGTCGTCTTCCAGCAGCATCTCGGCCAGCGTGGGGCTGCCGCTGACCTTCACGCTGAACGAGATGCCCGGATAGCGCTTGGAGAAGGCGGAGAAGAACTGCGGCATGAAGTCGCGCGTGAGCGATTCGGGCATGCCGAAGTTGACGTGGCCGCGCTTGAGGCCCTGCAGCGCCTCGATCTCGGAGTGCAGCCGCCCGGACTCCTTGACGATGTTTTTGTGATAGCGCATCAGAAGCTCGCCGGCCGCGGTGAGCTTGACCTTGCCGCGCCCCTGGCGGCGCTCCAGCAAGGGCGCGCCCAGCGAGTCTTCCAGCATCGCCAGTTGCCGGCTGATGGCGGAGGCCGCGACGTACAGGTTCTCGGACGCCGCCCTGATCGAGCCGGCGCGAACGACTTCGGCAAAGTAACGAAGCGCGGTCGTGGAGACAAGACTCAAGAGAACTCCGTGGGCTGAGCGCAAGGCGCAAGGCGAAAGGGCCGCGGCGATTCTTGCATGCGCCGCGGCGGCGCCACCCTCGCTTCAGCGGCCCGTGAAGCGCGGCGCGCGCCTTTCGACGAACGCCGACACGCCTTCGCGCGCATCCTCGCTGCCCGCACGCGCGTGCAGCAGCTTCTGCTCCATCGCGAAGTGTTCTTCGATCGGCCGGCCCGGCGCGCCACCGCACAGGGCCTTGATGCCTGCGAACGACGCACTCGCGCCGGCGGCCAGCCGCGCCACCAGCGCTTCGGCTGCCGCGGCGAGCCCCGCATCCGGATAGACCGCATCGACCGCGCCAGTCGCGAGACATCGCTGGCTGTCGATGGCGTCGCTGAGCATCAGCCACTGCTGCGCCCGCACCGGCCCCACGCGGCGCGAGAGGAAGTACGAGGCGCCCGCATCGGGCGAGAGGCCGATGGCCGCATAGCCCGTGCGCAGCTTCATCGACTCCGCCGCGAGCACGAAGTCGCCGCACAGCGCGAGCCCGACGCCCGCACCGCCGGCCGGTCCGTTCACGGCAACGACCAGCGGTGCCGGGCCTGTCGCCAGGCGCAGCAACGCGGGATGAAGCCCGTCGAGAATTTCGTTCACCAGCGCGGGCAGCCGCTCGCCGGCGGCCACGAACTCGTCGATGTCGCCGCCCGCGCAGAACGCCCTGCCCTCGCCGGTCAGGAGAATGGCGCGCGGCTTCTGTTCGAGCACCTCGTCGATCGCGCGAACCAGGGCCCGCACGCCCGCCGACGTCAGCGCATTCGCGCTCCCGGGCCGCTGCAGCACGATGCGGCCGATGTCGCCCTGCACGCTCCAGCCGATGCCTTCGGCGGCGTTCATGTCAGATGCCGGTGAGGCCGCCGCTGCACATCAGCGTCTGGCCGCTCACGTAGTCCGACTCGGGCGTGCACAGCAGGTACACCGCGCCGGCCGCTTCCTCGGGTGTACCGCCGCGGCCGAGCGGAATCGACTGCTCCATCATCGCGAGCAGCCCGGGGTTGATGCCGACCTTGATCTCGCGGCCCTCGATGTTCGCGGTGGCCGCCTCGGTGGTGCTCGCGGTGAGCCGGGTCTGGATGAAGCCGAAGGCCACGCAGTTGACCGTGACGTTCATGCGCCCCCACTCCTTGGCGAGCGTCTGCGTCATGCCGACGATGCCGGCCTTGGCGGTCGAATAGTTGGCCTGGCCCGCGTTGCCGAAAAGGCCCGCCACCGACGAGATGTTGACCACCTTGCGCACCACGCGCTGGCCGGACTCGCCCTCGGTCTTGGACAACGCGCGGATCACCGGCTGCGCCGCGCGCAGGATGCGGAACGGCGCCGTCAGGTGCACGTCGATCATCGCGTACCACTGTTCGTCGGTCATCTTCTGCACGACGCTGTCCCAGGTGTAGCCGGCGTTGTTCACAAGGATGTCCAGGCCCTTGTATTCGCTCACCGCGGTGCCGACGAAGCGCTCGGCGAAGTCCGGCGCCGAGACGCTGCCCACGCAGGCCACGGCCTGCCCGCCCGCCGCGCGGATGGCCTCGACGGTTTCCTCGGCCGGTTCGGCATCGAGGTCGTTGACCACGATGCGTGCGCCTTCGGACGCGAGCTTGAGCGCGATCGCGCGGCCGATGCCGCGGCCCGAGCCGGTGATGAGGGCGACCTTGCCTTCGAGCTTGAGTGCCATGCCGTTTTTTCTTTCGTTGTTTCGTTGTTTCTTTGAAATCGTTCAGGCGAACGCCACCAGCGCCTCGCCGGCGATGCGCGCCTGGCCGTACTGGTTGGCGCTCAGCACCTCGACGCGCACGCAGCGCTCGCCGTTGTGCTCGAGCTTCTCGACCACGCGGCCGGTGCAGCGCACCGCATGGCCGATGTGGGTGATGCCCTGGAAGCGCACGTCGAAGCGGCGCAGCTGCGACTGCGGCGCCCACTGCGTGACGAGCCGGCCGAGCCAGGCCATGCCCAGCATGCCCTGCGCGAACACGTCGGGCATGCCGGCCTTGCGGGCGAAGTCGGTGTCGATGTGGATCGGGTTGTGGTCGCCCGAGGCGCCCGCGAAGAGCGCGAGCGTGGTGCGGTTGACCGGTGGCAGTTGCAGTGCGGGCAGCTCGTCGCCGACCTGCACGTCGTCATAGCGAAGGGTGGTCATGGCTGATCTTTTTTTCAGTGGCGGCACACGATCACCGTGCGCAGCTCGGCCACGAGCTCGTCGCGCTGGTTGGTCGCGCGCGAGGTCTTCACGACGAATTCGAGCGCGCCGTTTTTCTTGTCGTAGATGTCGCTGATGGTGGAACGCACCGTCACCGTGTCGCCCACGCAGGCGGGGCGGTGGTAGCTGAAGCTCTGCCCGCCGTGCAGGAGCTTGGAGAGCGGAATCTGCAGGTCGTCGAGCAACTGGTTCGAAGCGCCCGAATCCAGCTCGGCCGCAAAGAGGAACGTGGGTGGCGCGGGCAGGTCTGCGTAGCCCGCGTCACGTGCGGCGGCGGCGTCGGTGTAGACCGGGTCGGTCTCGCCGATGGCCTTGGCGAAGAACTGCAGCCGCGTGCGCTCGATGGGGAGCACCGAGGCGGGCAGCGCGTGGCCGATCCATTTCTTGTCGATCATGCGCAGTGCCTCAGACGCGTTCGTACAGCGTGACCACGCACGCGCCGCCCAACCCGAGGTTGTGCTGCAGCGCCATCCGCGCGCCTTCGACCTGCCGCTTGTCTGCCGTGCCGCGCAGCTGCTGGACCAGCTCCGTGCATTGCGCAAGTCCGGTCGCCCCGAGCGGATGTCCCTTGGACAGCAGCCCGCCAGACGGATTGGTCACCACCTTGCCGCCATAGGTGTTGTCGCCGTCGACCACGAACTTCTCCGCGCCGCCGACAGGGCAGAGGCCCAGCGCCTCGTAGCTGATGAGCTCGTTGTGCGCGAAGCAGTCGTGCAGCTCGACCACGTCGATGTCCTGCGGGCCGACGCCGGCCGCGTCGTACACCTTCTGCGCGGCCTCCTGCGCCATGCTGAAGCCGACGACCTCGCGCATGTCGCGGCTCTCGAAGGTCACGGGGCGGTCGGTGGTCATGGCCTGCGCCTTGATGCGCACGCTGCGGTCCAGGCCGTGGCGTTCGGCAAAGCGCGGCGAGCAGACGATGGCCGCGGCCGCGCCGCAGGTCGGCGGGCAGGCCATGAGCCGGGTCATCACGCCGGGCCACATGACCGGGGCGGCCATCACCTCGTCTTCGGTGACGACGGTGCGAAACAGCGCCACCGGGTTGTTCGACGCGTGGCGGCTCGCCTTGGCGCGGATCTTGGCGAAGGTGGACATCTGCGTGCCGTACTGCTGCATGTGCGCCAGGCCCGCGCCGCCGAAGTAGCGCAGCGCGAGCGGCACCTGCTCGTTGCCGACCAGCTCGTCGGTGATGCTCTCGAAATTGTCGAACGGGCTCGGGCGGTCGTTGAACACCGCGCCCAGCGCGCCGGGGCTCATGTGCTCGAAGCCGAGCGCGAGCACGCAGTCGGCCGCGCCGCTGGCCACGGCCTGGCGCGCGAGGAAGAGCGCGGTCGAGCCGGTGGAGCAGTTGTTGTTGACGTTGACGACCGGGATGCCGGTCATGCCCACCTCGTACAGCGCGCGCTGGCCGGCGGTGGAGTCGCCGTACACGTAGCCCACGTAGGCCTGCTGGACGAGCTCGTAGCCGATGCCCGCGTCCTTGAGCGCGGCATTGGTCGCGTGTGCGGCCATCTGCGGATAGGGCTGGTTCGCGCCCGGCTTGGTGAAGGGGATCATGCCGACCCCGACCACATAGACGTCTTGACTCATGAAGGTCTCCTTGATGTTCGGATTGGAAAAATGCTTTGAAAAAATACTTTTTAAAGAAGCTCAGGCCACGCTGCGCTGGCGGTCTTGCCAGAAGGGTTCGCGCAGCTTGGTCTTGAGCACCTTGCCCGCGCCCGACAGCGGCAGCGCCTCGACCACGGCCACGCTGCGCGGGCACTTGTAGCCGGCGATCAGGGTCTTGCAGTGCGCGATCAATTCCTCGGACTGCACGCCCTGCCCGGCCTTGAGCACCACCACCGCATGCACGGTCTCGCCCCACTCCTCGCTGGGGATGCCGATGACCGCGCACGCCGCCACCGCGGCGTGCTGGTTGATGGCGTTCTCGACCTCGGCGGAATACACGTTCTCGCCGCCGCTGATGATCATGTCCTTCATGCGGTCGACCACGAAGATGAAGCCGTCGGCGTCCATGTAGGCGCCGTCGCCGGTGTGCATCCAGCCGTCGCGCAGCGCGGCGGCCGTTTGCTCGGGCTTGTTCCAGTAGCCCTGCATCACGTTGGGGCCGCGCACCGCCACTTCGCCCACCGTGCCGCGCGGCACCTCGGTGCCGTCGGCATCGACAATGCGCACTTCCATGCACACGCTGGCACGCCCCGCCGAGCGCAGCTTGCCGGTCTTGCGGCCCTCGGCCGTGTGGAAGAAGGCCGGGTGCAGCGTGGCGATGGGCGACAGCTCGGTCATGCCGTAGGCCTGCACGAAATCGACGCCCGGGAAGGCTTCCATGGCGCGGTTGAGCACCGCCTCGGAAATGGGCGATGCGCCGTAGGTGATGCCCTTGAGGCTGCTCAGGTCGCGCGGTTTGCGCATGGCGGGATGGTCGACCAGCATCTGGATCATGGTGGGCACCAGGAGCAGGCTGGTCACGCGGTCGCGCTCGATGGCGTCGAGCACGCCCTCGGGCGTGAACATCGGCAGGATCGCGTGCGTGTTGCCGGCGAACCAGTGCGGCGTGGCCAGGCCCATGTCGGCCAGGTGGAACATCGGCGCGGCATGCAGGTAGCAGCCGCCGTCCGGTGCCAGGCCCTCGGCCTGCGCCGCCAGCGCCGAGCTGCAGATGTTGATGTGGCTGAGCATCACGCCCTTGGGAAAACCGGTGGTGCCGCCGGTGTAGAAGATGCCGGCCAGGTCCTCGCCGCGGCGCACGGCGTCGGGCACCGGCGAGGCGGCGTCGATCAGCCCCTCGTAGCTGTGCATGCCGGCCGGCAACGGGCCGTCGCCGCAGTAGATGACTTCGCGCAGGCTCTTGGATTGGGTGCGCATCTGCTCGACCACGGCGCGGAAGGTCTCGTCCACCAGCAGGATGCTCGAGCCGGAGTCTTCCAGCGAGTAGAGGATCTCGGCGGGCGACCAGCGGATGTTGCAGGGGTTGAGCACGCCGCCGGCCCAGGGCACGGCCATCTGGTATTCCAGGTAGCGGTCGGAGTTGAGCGACAGCATGGCGACGCGGTCGCCCGCCTGCATGCCCAGCGCCTGGAGCGCGCCGGCCAGGCGCGCGACGCGTTCGGCAAAGTCGCGAAAACTGCGGGCGCGGCCGGCAAAGCGCACCGCGATGGCGTCGGGGCGTTGCTGCACGGCGCGGTGAAGGCCCTGGGTCAGGTACATGGGTTTGTCTCCGTCTGGTTCTTGTGCAGTGGCATGGTAGAAATCCCCGCACTGCCCGGCGATTGCAGTTCGCTTCGATCGCATGGCAGAAAACGTCAATCCACCGACACATGCTGCAACCGCCCATCACCATTCCGATCGCTTTCGTGCAGGGCATGCTCTCGGGCGTGCAGGCGCGCGGGGCCGAGGGGGCGGTGTGCATCGACACGGCGCTGGAAGACGCGGGCATCGCGCCCTCGCTGCTGCAGGAGGCGGGCGCGCGCGTCACGGGCGAGCAGTACGTGACCCTTTTCGCGCTGCTGATGCAGCGCATGGACGACGAGGCGCTGGGCTTTCTCACGCGGCGCCTGCGCTGCGGCAGCTTCGCGCTGATGCTGCGTTCTTCGCTGGGCGCGCCCACCTTCGAGGTGGCGCTGCGCCGCGTGGCGCACACCTTCAGCCTGCTGCAGGACGACCTTTCTCTGGTGCTGCTGAAGGAAGGTTCGCTCGCGGGCTTCGGCCTGCGGTTGAACAACCTGCAGGCGCTGCACCAGAACTTTTTGCACGAGCTGATGCTGCGGGTGTATTGGCGGCTCTTCGCATGGCTGCACGGCGGCCGGCTGGTGGCACGGCGTTTCGATTTCGGCTTCGAGCTGCCGCCGTATGCCGATGGCTATGCCAAGGTGTTTCCCGGCCCGCTGCAGTTCGGCCAGTCGCTGACGGCCATGTGGTTCGACGCGAGCGCGCTCGCCACGCCGATGCACCGCGATGCGCACGCGATGCAGGTGTTTCTCTCGGCGTCGCCCGCCAACGTGATCCTGCCGCGCCTGGCCGAGCAGGCGGTGAGCGCGAAGGTGCGCGCGGTGCTGCAGCAGAACCGGCCCGCGTGGGCCGACCTCGCGACCACCGCGAACAGCCTGCACATGTCGGTGAGCACGCTGCAGCGCCACCTGGCGACGGAAGGCACGTCGTTCCAGTCGCTCAAGGACCAGCTGCGGCGCGACGTGGCGATCGTGCGGCTCAACACCAGCACCGTGCCGCTCGCGGCGCTGGCCGAGGAGCTGGGGTTCGCGGACAGCGCGGCCTTCCAGCGGGCGTTCAAGACCTGGACGGGCGGTGCGCCGGGCTCATACCGGTCGGCGGCGGCGCGCGCGTCGCCTCGTGCGGGCGGCAACCCGGGCGCCGGACCGGGCGCCGAACTGGGCTAGTACGACACGGCGATGCCGCTCACCAGCAATGCGGCGAACAGCGTGAACACGGCGCGCCACGAGGCCGGGCGCGCCTCCACCCAGCGGTACAGCAGCGCCGCCGCGGCCACCGAAAGACCGAAGGTCGCGACCATGCCCAGCAGGTCGAGCCACGGCCCGTGCGGCGCGAGGTTCGCGACCAGGGCGTTCATCGCCAGCAGCACCGGAAAGTGGATCAGGAACAGCGAGTACGACATGCGCCCCAGGCGCTGCAGCGGCACCGCCGCCACCGGCCACTTCGCGGGCGAGAGCCAGTGGTGGTGCTGCGCGAGCGCGATCAGCAGCGCCGTCACCAGCGCCGTCGCGATGCGGCTGCGCCATTCGATGGCCAGCGCGCCTGCGCCGACCAGCACCAGCAGCGCCACTGCGCCCTGCCAGGTGCTTGCCCGCGTCGCGCGGCCGATCCAGAACACCAGCATCCCGAGGCCGTAGGCGCCGAAGAAATAGAGCGCCGTGTCGTCCAGGCTGGCGTTGCGATTGAAGAGCACCAGCGAGGTCACGGCCAGCGCGAGCACCAGCAGCACGGGCATCCATCGCGACGATGGATTGACAGCGCCCGGCGTCGGCGGGCTCAGCATGGCCGGCAGGCCCACGAGCATCAACGCCAGCGCGAACAGCTGGAAATCGATGGCCACGTACCAGACGCCGGTGGACAGCGACTCGTAGCCCAGCAGGTCCTGCAGCAAGAAGCCGTGCGCGAACAACTGGCCGATGGTCGGCGATGCCGGTACCACGTCTTCATCGAGCCACGGCCGCACCAGCGCGGCCACCAGCACGCAGACGGTGAGCGCGGCCAGGTACGGCATCACGAGCCGCCCATAGCGCTGCAGGATGCGCGCGATGGGACGGTCCACGCGCAAGAGGCCGTCGGGCGCGAGGCTCGCCGCCGCGAGAAAGCCCGCGATCACGAGGAACACCTGCACCGCGAGCCGGCCGTCTTCGGCCAGCCAGCCGAAGAAATCGGGCGCGAGCCCGTAGGCGCCCGCGGGCATCGGCCCGTAGCGCGAGAGGTGGTGCCCGACGATCACCGCGCAGGCGAGCCCCTTGGCCGCATCGAGCAAAGGCATGCGCCCCGCTTGCGAAGGCGGGGGCGGCAGGGGCGAGGACGCGATGGCTGAGGCCACGGTCAGTCGGCGCTCAGAGCGCCAGCCGCTGCCTTGCTTCCTGGTATTCGCGCTTGAGCTTGTCGATGAAGGCCGCCGCGCTCGCAACCTCGGTCACGGCGCCAATGCCTTGGCCCGAGCCCCAGATGTCTTTCCAGGCCTTGGCCTTGCTGCCGTCGCCGCCGCCGAAGTTCATGGTCTTCACGTCGCCTTCGGGCAGGTTCGCAGGGTCCATGCCGGCCTTCACGATGCTGGGCGCCAGGTAGTTGCCGTGCACGCCGGTGAAGAGGCTGGAGTAGACGATGTCGTCCGAATTGCCATCGACGATGGCCTGCTTGTAGTCCTCGCTCGCGCGCGCTTCCTCGGTGGCGATGAAGGCGGTGCCGATGTAGGCGAAGTCCGCGCCCATGGCCTGCGCCGCGAGCACCGCGCCACCGGTGGCGATGGCGCCCGACAGTGCGATCGGGCCGTCGAACCACTGGCGGATTTCCTGCACCAGCGCGAACGGGCTCTTCACGCCCGCATGGCCGCCGGCACCGGCCGCCACGGCGATGATGCCGTCGGCGCCCTTCTCGATCGCCTTCTGCGCGAACTTGTTGTTGATGATGTCGTGCAGCGTCACGCCGCCGTAGCTGTGCACCGCGTCGTTCACGTCGGTGCGCGCGCCCAGCGAGGTGATGACGATCGGCACCTTGTAGTTCACGACCATCTCCATGTCGTGGTCCAGGCGGTCGTTGCTCTTGTGCACGATCTGGTTGATGGCGAACGGCGCGGCGGGCTTGTCGGGGTTGGCCTTGTTGTAGGCGGCCAGTTCCTCGGTGATCTCGATCAGCCACTCTTCCAGCTGCGCTGCGGGGCGCGCGTTGAGCGCGGGCATCGAGCCGACCACGCCGGCCTTGCATTGCGCGATCACGAGCTTGGGGTTGCTGATGATGAACAGCGGCGAGCCGATGATCGGCAGCGGCAGGTTCGCCAGGACGGGGGCAGCTTGGACATGTTGTCTCCGGGAGATGGGATCGGTTTTATAAGAGAGGGAGGCCCGCGCCGCCGGTCAGATGGGCGACACGGGCCGCATGCCGCATGGCTCAGAACGCGTCGAGCGCCAGCGCCGTGACGCTCTCGGCGCCGTCCACGATGCTGTCGCGCAGGCCCGGCGCCTTGTTCAGGATGTGCTCGGCGTAGAAGCGCGCGGTCGCGATCTTGGCCAGCATGAAGTCGGTGTCGAAGCTGCGGGAAGCCAGGTCCTCTGCAATGATCAGCGAGCGCGCAAGCTGCCAGCCGGCCACGAGATTCCCTGCGAGCATCAGGTACGGCACGCTGCCCGAGAACACCGCATTGGGCGAGGCCTTGGTCTGGCCCGCGACGAAGTCGACCACTTCGATGAAGGCTTCGCGCGCGGCCTTCAGGCGCTTGTGCACGGACGCGGCTGCGGCGCTTTCGCTCTTGGCCAGTTCGGCTTCGGTCTTCTCGATCTGTGCCGCAATCGCCTTGGCGGTCTGGCCGCCGTCGCGCGCGGTCTTGCGGCCCACGAGGTCGTTGGCCTGGATCGCGGTGGTGCCTTCGTAGATCGTGAGGATCTTGGCGTCGCGGTAGTACTGCGCCGCGCCGGTCTCCTCGATGAAGCCCATGCCGCCGTGCACCTGCACGCCCAGCGAGGTGACCTCCAGGCTCATCTCGGTGCTGTAGCCCTTGACCAGCGGCACCATGAATTCGTAGAAGGCCTGGTTCTGCTTGCGGGCGTCGGCATCGGGGTGGTGGTGCGCGGCGTCGTAGGCGGCGGCGGCCACCGAGGCCATCGCGCGGCAGCCTTCGGTGTAGGCGCGCATCGTCATCAGCATGCGCTTGACGTCGGGGTGGTGAATGATCGGCGCGCTCGCGTTGATGGAGCCGTCGACCGGGCGGCTCTGCACGCGGTCCTTCGCGTAGGCGACGGCGTGTTGATACGCCCGCTCTGCAATGGCGATGCCCTGCATGCCCACGGCGTAGCGGGCCGAGTTCATCATGATGAACATGTACTCCAGGCCGCGGTTCTCCTGGCCGACGAGGTAGCCCACGGCGCCGCCGTGGTCGCCGTACTGCAGCACGGCGGTCGGCGAGGCCTTGATGCCCATCTTGTGCTCGATGCTCACGCAGTGCACGTCGTTGCGCGCGCCCAGCGCGCCATCTTTGCCGACCATGAACTTGGGCACCACGAACAGGCTGATGCCCTTGACGCCTTCGGGCGCGCCGGTCACGCGGGCCAGCACGAGGTGCACGATGTTCTCGGCCATGTCGTGCTCACCGTAGGTGATGAAGATCTTGGTGCCGAACACCTTGTACGTGCCATCAGGCTGCGGCTCGGCGCGGCTGCGCACCATCGCGAGATCGCTGCCGGCCTGCGGCTCGGTGAGGTTCATCGTGCCGGTCCACTGGCCGCTCACGAGCTTCTCGAGATAGATTGCCTTGAGTTCGTCGGAGCCGGCCGTGAGCAGCGCCTCGATGGCGCCATCGCTCAGGAGCGGGCACAGCGCAAAACTCATGTTGGCCGAGTTGAGCATCTCGCCGCAGGCGGCGCCGATGGTCTTGGGCAGGCCCTGGCCGCCGAAGTCCGACGGATGCTGCAAGCCCTGCCAGCCGCCCGAGACGTACTGCGCGAAGGCGTCCTTGAAGCCCGGCGTGGTGGTGACTTCACCGCCCTTGAAGGACGACGGGTTGCGGTCGCCCTCGATGTTCAGCGGCGCGACCACGTCCTGGTTGAATCGCGCGCACTCCTCGAGCACGGCCTGCGCGGTTTCCAGGCCTGCGTCTTCGAAGCCGGGCAGCTTGGCGATCTCGCCGATGTTGGCCAGGTGCTCGATGTCGAACAGCATGTCCTTGAGGGGGGCGGTGTAGCTCATGTCTTGTCTCCAGATACAGCGGATACGAAAAGGGCATCGCGAACGATGCCCTCCGGCTCAATGCAGCGATGCGATCAGAGCGCTTTCACCAGCTCGGGCACGGCCACGAACAGGTCGGCCACCAGGCCGTAGTCGGCGACCGAGAAGATCGGCGCCTCTTCGTCCTTGTTGATCGCCACGATCACCTTGGAGTCCTTCATGCCGGCCAAGTGCTGGATCGCACCCGAGATGCCCGCCGCGATGTACAGCTGCGGCGCGACGATCTTGCCGGTCTGGCCCACTTGCCAGTCGTTGGGGGCGTAGCCCGCATCCACAGCTGCGCGGCTGGCACCCAGGCCCGCGTTGAGCTTGTCGGCCAGGGGCGCCATCACTTCGGTGAACTTCTCGGCGCTGCCCAAGGCACGGCCGCCGGAGACGATGATCTTGGCGGCGGTCAGTTCAGGGCGTTCGCTCTTGGTGACTTCACGGCCGACGAAGCTGCTCTTGCCACTGTCTGCGATGCCTTCGGCCGTTTCGACCGTTGCGCTGCCACCCGTTGCGGCTGCGGCGTCGAAGCCGGTCGTGCGCACGGTGATCACCTTGGTGGCGTCGCTGCTCTGCACGGTGGCGATCGCGTTGCCGGCGTAAATCGGGCGCTCGAAGGTGTCGGGGCTGTCGACCTTGGTGATGTCGCTGATCTGCGCCACGTCCAGCTTGGCGGCCACGCGCGGTGCGACGTTCTTGCCGTTGGCGGTCGAGGGGAACAGGATGTGGCTGTAGTTGCTGGCGATGGCCAGCACTTGAGCTGCCACGTTCTCGGCGAGGTTCTCGGCCAGGCTCGGGCTGTCGGCCACGATGACCTTCGACACGCCGGCGATCTGGGCGGCGGCCTTGCCGGCTTCGGCGGCATTGGCACCAGCCACGAGCACGTGGACGTCGCCACCGCAAGCGAGGGCTGCGGTCACGGTGTTGAGGGTCGCGGGCTTGACGGTCGCGTGGTCGTGTTCGGCAATAACAAGTGCGGTCATGTTCAGATCACCTTCGCTTCGTTCTTCAGTTTGTCCACCAGCGTTGCAACGTCCGGCACCTTGATGCCTGCGCCGCGCTTCGGGGGCTCGCTGACCTTCAGGGTCTTCAGGCGGGGTTTGACGTCGACACCCAGGTCTTCAGGCTTGAAGATGTCGAGCGTCTTCTTCTTAGCCTTCATGATGTTGGGCAGCGTGACGTAGCGCGGCTCATTGAGGCGCAGGTCGGTCGTGATGACGGCCGGCAGCGTGAGGGTCAGCGTCTCCATGCCGCCGTCGACTTCGCGTGCCACGGTGACCTTGTCGGCCGCGAGATCGACCTTGGAGGCGAAGGTGGCTTGGGGCAGATCGGCCAGTGCAGCCAGCATCTGGCCCGTTTGATTGGCGTCGTCATCGATGGCTTGCTTGCCGAGGATGATGAGCTGGGGCTGTTCCTTGTCGACCAGCGCCTTCAGGAGCTTGGCGACGGCCAGCGGCTGCAACTCTTCGGTCGTTTCGACGAGGATGCCGCGATCAGCGCCGATGGCCATCGCGGTGCGCAGGGTTTCCTGGCACTTGGTATCGCCGCAGGAGACGGCGATCACTTCCGTGACCACGCCCTTTTCCTTCAGGCGGACCGCTTCTTCGACAGCGATCTCGTCGAAGGGGTTCATGCTCATCTTGACGTTGGCAATGTCCACCCCGGTGCCGTCGCTCTTGACGCGCACCTTCACGTTGTAATCGACGACCCGTTTGACAGGTACAAGAACCTTCATTGACTTGACTCCATTGGATTGCAAAAAGGGGGCTTCGAGGGCAACCGGTCATTCTAGGGTTTGACCTTTGTGACCTCTGCGTTCGTTTCGATGGGTATCGGGGGCGAAGAAAAAGAACGGTCGTGCTTTTTCTTGATTATAAAACAGCGCCGGCGCTCGCCGGCAGCCACTTACCTCTTGTCGCCACTCGCCCGCAAGCGATGTGCGGCCTGCTTGGCGCGATTGCCGCAGACGGCCATGCTGCACCACCTGCGGATGTGGCCGCGCGTGGTGTCGAGAAACATCAGCGTGCAGGTCGGGCCTTCGCAGGCCTTGACCTGCACGAAGTCCGCGGTGGCCAGCAACTCGGCCATGGCTTTGGCGACCGGCAGCAGCAGCGCTTCGGGCGAACGCCAGCGCCGGCGGCGCACCCAGGTCAGTTCGGAGGGATCGTCGGGGCCGGCCGCATCCTTCGCGCGCACCTCGACCTGATCGAACTCCTCGTCCCGCGCCAGCAGCCGGTTCAACGGCTCCAGGTCCTTCAGGGCCTTTCGCGTGAGCCGCGCGCCCTTGTGCGATTGCACGAATCCCCTGAACCATTCGCGCAGGGCACGCGCCTGCGCGGCCACGGCGTCCAGCTCACCCGGGCCGGCGCCTTCGCACACGTCCTTCAGTTCTTCGGGGCTGACCAATCCGGCTTCCTGGAGCCAGTTCACAAAGTCTTCCCCGGATTCCAGCCACTCCACCTCGGTGTCCACGGGGAAGCCGACGGAGTTCAGGAAATCGATGGCCAGTGAATCCGCCAGGAACATGGCCGGAGGCCGCTTCTCCTTCATCAACTCTCCTTGGTACTGCCTGTTCGCAGTGATCCGCGACGTTCGCGGAGACCTCCTGCAAGGGAGGCGATTTTATTCGGCCCTTTGCGACGACAGCGCTTGCGGCGCATGCCGCGCCCATGCAGAATAACCATTCCAATCAACTTAGACAAGTTACTGTCGATGCGCACGTCAGCCGGCAGACAGCTTGTCTCGACACACGCGAAGGACTTGAACATGGCCAATCAAACGACAGTGGTGCTGGTGCACGGCGCCTGGGCGGACGGATCGAGCTGGACCCCGGTGATCGAATCTCTCGCCCACGCGGGAATCAAGTCGGTCGCGGCACCGCTGCCTTTGACCACCCTGGAAGACGATGTGAAATCGCTCAAGCGAAGCCTTGCGCGCATCGAAGGCCCTGTGCTGCTGGTCGCGCATGCCTACGGCGGCGCGGTGATCGGGGCGATCGAGAGCGACAAGGTCGCGGGGCTCGTCTACATCGCCGCGCTGGCACCCGATGAAGGCGAGACGGTGGCAGACGTCTTCTACCGCGCGCCACCCCATGCCCTCGCGCCGAAGCTCGCACCGGACGCCGATGGATGGATCTGGCTGCCCGAAGACGCCTTCGCCTCGGCGTTTGCGCAGAACGCGTCGGCGCAGAACCTGCAGGTGCTGGCCGCGGTGCAGCGCCCCATCGCCCCGCCCTGCATCACCGTTCCCGTGGGACGCCCGCTCTGGAAGTCCAAGCCCAGCTGGTACTTGGTTGCAGAAGACGACCGGATGATTCCGAAAGACACCCAGGTCTTCATGGCCGACCGGATGGGCGCGACCCAGCGGCTCGCCGCCGTCGACCACACCCCGAGCGTGTCGGTGCCGGACGAAGTGACCGGCTTGATCGTCCAGGCGCTTCGCTCCTTCTAGACCGATTTGACTTCGCCACCGTCCATGCGAAGGACGGTGCCGGTCATCCAGCGCGCGGGCGGCGAGACGACGAAGGCGATGAGATCGGCGATCTCTTCCGGCTCGCCGAACCGCGCGATCCCCGCCTGCGCCAGGAAGAGCTTCTTCGCGTCGTCCACGCTGACCTTGCGTGCGGCAGCCGCCTTCTCGATCATGGCCATTCGCCGGCCGGTCATGACCGCGCCGGGCGACACGCTGTTGACCTGCACGCCGTCTGCGATCCCGCGGTCGGCGAACGCCTTGGCCAGCGCCTCGATGGCGGCGTTGATCGCGCCCACGGCCGCGGCACCCGCCTTCGGAGTTTCCGCCGCATTGCCGGAGATGAAGACGACCGATCCGCCGGCGGCCTTGAGAGCCTCCCACGCGCGCAACGTCAGCCGCCGCGCGCCGTGGAATTTCAATGCCATCGCGCCGTCCCACTGTTCGTCGTTCATCTCGAAGACGTCCAGGCCGGGAACGGCGCCTGCGACATTCACCAGCGCATCGATGCGCCCGAAGGCTTCGAGCGTGCGTTCGACCACCGCGTCCGCGCTCTTCGCATGGCCGAGGTCGCCTTCGACGACCAGCGCCTCCGCGCCGGCAGACTTCACCGCGGCCGCCACATCGTCGAGCCGTTCACCGCTTCTCGCGGCCAGCACGACGCAGGAGAAATCGCGTGCCAGGCGCAGCGCCGTGGCCTTGCCAATGCCTGAGCTTGCGCCCGTAACTATCGCGACAGATTTCGTCATCTTCATTCACTCAAAAATTGGGGTGGTTCAAAAAAAGAAAGTGGCGCGGCTAGACCGACTTGACTTCGCCGCCGTCCATGCGCACGGCCGCACCGGTCATCCACTTGGCCGCTGGAGACACAAGGAACGCGATGAGGTTCGCGATCTCTTCCGCCTCGCCGTACCGGGCGATGCCTGCTTCTTTAGGAAACTTCGCGAACGCCTCCTCGACCGTCATGTCGTGCGCCGGCGCCCAGTGCTCCAGGTACGAGCGCCGGCGCCCCGTCATCACCGGCCCGGGAAGAACGCTGTTGACGGTCACGCCGTCGCGAATTCCGAGATCGGCAAACGCCTTCGCCAGCGCCACGATCGCCGCGTTCACCGTGCCGACGGCCGCATACGACGCCTTCGGAAACAGCGCCGAATTGCCCGACGTGAGAATCACCGAGCCCTTGCTCGCCTTCAGGTGCTCCCACGCCTTGACCGTCAGGCGCCGCGCGCCGTGCAGCTTGAGGCTCATGCCGTCGTCCCACTGCGCATCGGTCATCTCGAGCAGATCGACCTGCGGCACCGCGCCTGCGATGTTCACGACGGCATCGATGCGGCCAAACGCTTCGACAGTGCGTGCGACGACTTCTTCCGCGGTCGCCGGGACGCTCAAGTCAGCGGGGAGCACGAGGCTCTGCGCGCCCGCGGCCTTCACCTTTGCGGCGGTGGCATGGAGCTTCTCTTCGTTCCTGGCGACCAGCACCAGCCGGCCGAAGTCACGAGCGAGGCGAACCGCTGTGGCCTCGCCGATTCCCTGGCTCGCGCCAGACACGATGGCTACTGAATTCTTCATCTCGTTTCCCCGGTCATGCGACGCGGACTTCAGGCCAGGAAATCGCGAATCGCCGCGGCGATCTGCGTGGCGTGCGTTTCCAGCGCGAAGTGCCCCGTGTCGAAGAACACGACCTGTGCATCGGGCACATCCTTCTTGAAGGCTTCAGCGCCGGCCGGAAGGAAGAACGGATCGTTCGTTCCCCACACGGCCAGCACGCGCGGGCGGTGCGTGCGCAGGTATTTCTGGAACGCCGGATAGAGCTGCACGTTGCTCTGGTAGTTGCCGAAGAGGTCCAGCTGGATCTCGGCCGAGCCCGGCCGCGCCAGGTAGAAGGTGTCGAGCGTGTAGCCGTCCGGAGAGATCGCCGATTCGTCCGACACGCCATGCGTGTACTGCCACTTCGTCGTCTCGGGCGAGAGGAACGCGCGCAATGCGTCGCGGTTGGCCTGCGAGGCGTCTTTCCAGTACGCACGGATGGGATTCCAGCCGTCGCTCAGACCCTCTTCGTACGCATTGCCATTCTGCGAAATGATCGCCGTCACCCGCTCCGGATGCCGCAAGGCCAGCCGGAAGCCGACCGGCGCGCCGTAGTCGAACACATAGACCGAGAAGCGATCGAGCTTCAGCTTTTCTGTGAAGCCATCGATCACCTCGGCCAAGTGGTCGAAGGTGTAGGCGAACGCTTCGCGCGACGGCATCGCGGACTGGCCGAAGCCCGGCAGGTCGGGCGCCACGATGTGGAAGCGATCCGCCAGCAACGAGATCAGGTCCCGAAACATGTGGCTCGAGCTGGGAAACCCGTGCAACAGCAGCAAGGTCGGACGGCTGCGATCGCCAGCCTCCCGGTAGAACACATTCACACCATCGACGTCGATGGATCGGTTGGCAACAACGCTCATGACTGACTCCTGAAAAAGAATTGAAAGTAACCTATTAAAATCTATTTATAAGGTTACTTCTCGATGACGTAACTTGTCAAATTCTTTTGGTCGGTTACTCAGGGACGTGCGTTGGCGCGCGGCGCTGCCGAGCAAGACTCGGGCGTCGTCCGTTGGAAATCAGGCAGCTGGGGAAGCGTCGCGGCCCTGACGGCGGGCGGCGAGATTCGGTTCTGGAATGCGGAGGCGGCCTGCAATGGGCGGTCTCCGCGAAAGGCATGCCGCGACGAGGGCCCTGTCAGGGCGCCCCGCCGCTCACCCGGCGATTACTTTTTCTCGGGCTCTGCTGCTGCGGCGGCGGCCGGCAGCGATTCCACCCGCACCACGCGCTGCGGATACGGAATGTCGATGCCCGCGCCGCGCAGGCCTTCGAGGATCGCGATGTTGATGGCCGAACGCAGGTTGTCCTTGCCCTTGTCCGGGTCGGCCACCCAGAAGTGCAGGCTGAACTCCAGGCCGTCGGGCGCGAAGTTCATGAGGTAGGCGATCGGCTCCGGATCGGTCATCACGCGCGCCTGCGCCTTGGCCGCCGCGCACAGGATGGCCTGCACCTGCGCCACGTCGCTCTCGTAGCCCACCACGATGTTGGTCGTGATGTTGAACTTGCGGTCGGCCAGCGAGAGGTTTTCGACCCGGCTGGTGATGAGCGATTCGTTCGGCACGATGGCCTCGCGCCCGTTGCCCGCGCGGATGAGCGTGTAGCGCGTCTTGATGTCGGTGATGCGGCCTTCGAAGGTGTCGACCTTCACGTTGTCGCCGATGCGGATCGAGCGCTCCAGCAGGATCACGAAGCCGCTCACATAGTTGGCCGCCAGCTTCTGCAGGCCGAAGCCCAGGCCCACGCCGAGCGCTCCGCCCAGCACCGAGAGCGCCGTCAGGTCCACCCCCACCGCCGACAGCGCGAACAGAAGGCCGATCAGGAGCAGGAAGGCGCGCACCGCGTTCGAGGCCACCTTGCGCATCGAGAGGTCGGTGACGGCTTCCCGCAGGATGCGCTTCTCGATGGTCGAGGCGATCCACAGCGCGATCACCAGCACCAGCCCGGCCGAAAGCACGCCCTGGAAGATCGTCTGCACGCTCACGCGCGTCTTGCCGAAGGCCAGCGTGATGTTGTCCAGCTCGGCCAGCACCGGCGGCAAGAGCCCGACGATCCACAGCACGGCCGCGATCCACGCGAGCCAGGAGATCGTGCGCTCGATCAGCCGCACCAGGTTGGAGGTGGGAAACACCGCCCGCAGCACCCGCGCGAACAGCCGGATGACCATCAGCGACAGAAACACCGACACCGCGATGCGCAGCACCAGCACCGGCTGGAAATCGATCACCACGCGCCGCGCGAGATCGGTGAACACCAGCGACAGCAGCGGGAACAGCACGCCGTCGAAGGTGCTCTCGCCGAACCAGATGGAGTCCTTGGGCTGGTCGCGCCCGAACCATTTGCAGATGGCCCAGGCCAGCGCCACGCAGGCCACCAGCGCGGTCAGTTCGATGCCGATGCCGCGCGCATCGACCGCATTCACGCGTTGGAGGAAATCGTTGAAATTCATCGGTTCAGAAAACGGGGCGCCGTGCCGCGCCCCCTGTCGTTACAGGTCCGCGAGAACGCGGATGTGCGCTTCCACGCTGCGCGCGAGCGCATCGAGGTTGTAGCCACCCTCCAGCATCGAGACGATGCGCCCGCGCGCATGGCGCTTGGCAATGTCGTGGATGCGGCCGGTGATCCAGGCGAAGTCGTTCTCGGTGAGGCCCAGTTGGCCCAGGTCGTCTTCGCGGTGGGCGTCGAAGCCCGCGCTGATGAAGACCATCTGCGGGCGGAATTCCTCCAGCCGCGGCATCCAGGTGGCTTCGATGAGTTCGCGCACGTCCATGCCGCGGGTGTAGGCCGGGATCGGCAGGTTCAGCATGTTCGGCGCCGGATGCTCGGTGCCGCTGTACGGATAGAACGGGTGCTGGAAGAAGCCGACCATCAGCACGCGCGGATCGTTCGAGAGGATGTTCTCGGTGCCGTTGCCGTGGTGCACGTCGAAATCGACGATGGCCACGCGGTCGAAGCCGTGCACCTCCAGCGCATGGCGCGCCGCGATGGCGATGTTGTTGAAGAAGCAAAAGCCCATCGCCTGCTCGCGGCAGGCGTGGTGGCCGGGCGGGCGCACCGAGCAGAAGGCGTTCTCGATGTCGCCTGCGATCACTGCATCGGTCGCGGCGATGGCCGCGCCGGCGCCGCGGCGCGCGGCCAGCAGCGTGAAGCGGTTCAGGGAGGTGTCGGGGTCGAGCTGCGCGTGATCGGGGCCGCCGGCGGGCTCGTCGGCCACCAGGCGCATGTGGAGCTCTTCGAGGAGCTCGACGTGCGCCACGCTATGAGCGCGGGTGAGCTGCTCCAGGGTGGCCAGCGGCACTTCGCAGTGCTCCAATGCATCGCTGACGCCCGTCAGGAGCAGCCGGTCTTCGATGGCATCCAGTCGCTCGGGGCACTCGGGATGGCCCCGGCCCATGTCGTGCTTCCAGAAGTCGCGGTGTGTGAAGTAGCCTGTCTTGCCCATGTGTCTCTGTCGCCACGTCTAGACCTCACGCGGCATGGGGCCGCCAAGTCTTACGGTATCGTTTGCATATGGATACAAATATGGACGTTGCTGCGAAGCTTGCCACTTTGCTGAGTCAGCTTAACACGGTGATCGTGGGCAAAGAGGCGCAAGTGCGCGACTGCGTGGCCTGCCTGCTCGCGGGCGGCCACCTCTTGATCGAGGACGTGCCGGGGGTCGGCAAGACCACCCTCGCCCACGCGCTTTCGCACACATTCGGTTTGCAATTTTCGCGTGTCCAGTTCACCGCGGACCTGATGCCGGGCGACCTGTCGGGCGTGGCGATCTACGACCGGGGCCAGCAGGCCTTCGTGTTCCACCCCGGGCCGATCTTCGCGCAGGTGCTCCTGGCCGACGAAATCAACCGCGCGAGCCCCAAGACCCAGAGCGCGCTCCTCGAGGCGATGGAAGAAAAGCAGGTCACCATCGAAGGCGAGACCCGCCCGCTGCCCACGCCCTTCTTCGTGATCGCCACGCAGAACCCGCAGGACCAGCTGGGCACTTTCGCGCTGCCCGAATCGCAGCTGGACCGCTTCCTCATGCGCATCTCGCTCGGCTACCCCGACCGCGCCGCCGAGCGGCTGCTGCTCTCGGGCGTCGACCGGCGCGAGATGCTCGCGAGCCTGCCCGCCATGCTGACCGCCGGCGAGCTCACCGCCATCCAGCAGCGCGTGCAGCAGGTGCATGCCTCCGAGCCGCTGCTGAACTATGTGCAGGACCTGATCGCCGCCACGCGCTCGGGCCGCTGGTTCCTGCAGGGCCTGTCGCCGCGCGCCGGCATCGCGGTGCTGCGCGCCGCCAAGGCGCAGGCGCTGCTGGCCAACCGCAACTACGTCGCGCCCGACGATGTGCAGGCCGTGCTGCCGCAGACGATCGCGCACCGCCTCACGCCCGTGGGCGACGCGGGCCGCGGCGCCGTCGAGCAGGTGCGCGCGATGATCGCGGCGGTGCCACTGCCGTGAGCCCGGTCGGCGCCCTGCGCTCGCGCATCGATGGCTGGTTCCTGTCCCGGCGGCCGCCGTCGGACACGCTGGAGCTCACCCAGCGCAACGTCTACATCGTGCCCACGCGGGCCGGATGGACGCTGGCCGCCACGCTGCTCGTGCTGCTGATCGCGTCGATCAACTACCAGCTCAACCTCGGCTACCTATTGACCTTCTTGCTGGCCGGCAGCGTCGCGGTCGGCATGCACGTGTGCCACGCAACGCTGCGCGGCCTGGCGATGCGGATGATGCCGCCCGAGGCGCACTACGCCGGCGCCGCGGCCGTCTTCCGGGTGGTGCTGCACAACGAGCGGCGCAGCGTGCGCTACGGCATCGGCATGGCCGTGCGCGGCAGCGGACAGTGGGCGTGGACCGACGTGCCGGCCGAAGGCATGTCGACGGTCGAGATCGCATTCCTGCCCGAGCGGCGCGGGCTGCACCCGGTGCCGCCGCTGACCGCTGAAACACGTTTCCCGCTCGGCACGTTCCGCGTGTGGACGGTCTGGCGCCCGGCCGCGCAGATGCTGGTGTACCCGGCGCCCGAGGCACATCCGCCGCCGTTGCCGCCCGGCGAGCCGCTGTCGGGGCCGGCCGCCATCTCCGCCGCGCAGCGCGCGCACAGCGCCGGTGAGTACGACGGCGTGCGCGCATACCGGCGCGGCGATCCGTTGAAGCTCGTGGTCTGGAAAAAGGCCGCGCGCGCGCAAGCGGCCGGCTCGGAAGACCTCGTGAGCCGCGACACGCAGCACACGCAGCGCGAAGAGCTCTGGCTCGATGCGCAGGCCGCCGCGCTCCCCGACACCGAAGCCCGCCTGTCGCGCCTGTGCGCCTGGGTGCTGATGGCCGACCGGCTGGGCGTGGACTACGGCGTGCGGATCGCCGGCCGGGTGATGAAGCCCTCCCAGGGCGAGGCCCACAAGCGCGCCTGCCTGGAGGCGCTCGCCTTATGTTGAGCCGCACTGCATGAACAAGCTGATGCTCAAGCTCGCGGCCCTGCCGCGGGACGCCCGGGACACCCTCTTCCTGCTGGCGGTCATCGCGCTGATCGTGCTGCCGCAGGTGGAGAACCTGCCCTGGTGGTGCACGGCGCTCACGGCGCTGGTGCTGCTCTGGCGCGGCTCGCTCGCCGTCGAGGCCCGTCCCCTGCCCAGCCGCTGGTGGCGCATCGCGCTGCTTGCGCTCGCGCTCGCGGGCACCTACGCCACCCACCGCACGCTGCTCGGGCGCGACGCGGGCGTCACGCTGATCGTGATCCTTCTGGCGCTCAAGACGCTGGAACTGCGCGCGCGCCGGGACGCCTTCGTCGTCTTCTTCCTGGGCTTCTTCGCGATGCTCACGAATTTCTTCTATTCGCAGTCGCTCTTGACGGCCTTCACGATGCTGCTCGCGCTGCTGGGGCTGCTCACGGCGCTGGTCAACGCGCACATGCCCGTCGGCCGGCCGCCGCTGATGCAGGCCGCGCGCACGGCGGGGTGGATGGCGATCGCGGGCGCGCCGATCATGCTGGCGCTCTTTCTGCTGTTCCCGCGCTTCGCGCCGCTGTGGGGCACGCCGGGCGATGCGATGGCCGGGCGCATGGGCCTCTCGAACACGATGCGCGTGGGCACCATCGCCGAGCTGGCGCTGGACGACAGCATCGCCGCGCGCGTGAAGTTCGACGACAACCGCGCACCGCCGCAAAGCCAGCTCTATTTCCGCGGCCCCGTGCTCGGCCAGTTCGACGGCCGCGAATGGACCGCGCTGCCGCCGTGGGGACGCGGCGGCCAGGGCCTCACCAACCTGCGCGTGACGGGCGAGCCCGTGCGCTACGAAGTCACGCTGGAACCCAGCAACCGCCCCTGGCTGCTGACGCTCGATGCGGCGCAGAAGGCGCCCGAAGCGCCCGGCCTCGAAGTCCTGGGCACGCCCGATCTGCAATGGATCTCGAACCGCCCCGTCACCGACCTGCTGCGCTATCGCGCGGAGAGCTACCCGCGCTTCCAGAGCGGCCCGGTGCGCCGTGCGGGCGGGCAGTTGCAGGCCTACCTGCAGTTGCCGCCCGGCACGAACCCGCGCACCGCCGCACTCGCCGCCCAGATGCGCAACGATCCGGCCCTGGCCAGCGCCGCCACGCCCGCCCTCGTGCAGGCCGTGCTGCAGCGCCTGCGCACCGGCGGCTACACCTACACGCTGGAGCCCGGCCTCTACGGCAACGACACGGCCGACGAATTCTGGTTCGACCGCAAGGAGGGCTTCTGCGAGCACATCGCCTCGGCCTTCGTCGTGCTGATGCGCAACCTGGGCATTCCCGCGCGCATCGTGACCGGCTACCAGGGCGGCGAACTCAACAGCATCGACAACTACTGGATCATTCGCCAGCGCGATGCGCATGCCTGGGCAGAGGTCTGGCAAGAAGGCGCGGGTTGGGTGCGCGTCGATCCGACAGCGTCGGTCGCGCCCGGCCGCATCGGCCAACTGCAGCGCCTGACACCGCAGCCGGGCCTCTTCGCCGGCGCCATCGGCGCGATGAGCCCGACGCTGGTGCAGAACATGCGCGCCGCCTGGGAGGCGATGAACAACGGCTGGAACCAGTGGGTGCTCAACTACACGCAGAGCCGCCAGCTCAACCTGCTGAAAAACCTCGGCTTCGAAGCGCCCAGCCTCGAAGACCTCGCCTACGTGCTGCTCTACCTGGTCATTGCCGCGAGTCTCGCGGGCGCGGGCTGGACGCTCTGGGAGCGCAGCCAGCACGACCCGTGGCTGCGCCTCCTGGCCCAGGCGCGCGCGCGTCTCGCGAAAGCCGGCCTCGCCGTGCCCGAGACCGCGCCGCCGCGCCAGATCGCCGCCGAGGCCGATGCGCGCTTCGGCCCCGCCGCGCAACCCGTTCGCGACTGGCTGCTGAAGCTCGAAGCCCAGCGCTACGCCCAGGCCGCGCCGCAGACCCTGTCGGCGCTGCGCGCGGAGTTCCGCCGGCTGGCCTGGCCCACGGCAAATTCGCGCGGCTGAAACCACTTGTGTCCCGCCGGCAGCGCCGCGCGGGCGGGCGGCACAATCGGCCGATGCGATCCTTTCTCCCCAGGTTTCTCCCCACGCCCTCCCGCACCGCCGCCGCCCTCGTTCTTCTCGCCGCGTGCTGTGCATGGTCCACGGGGGCTTCGGCCCAGAAATCCGCCAACGGCCGCAACGGCGCCGCGAGCCCCGTGCGCGGCACCATCCCCTACGCCACGCGCGACGACGCGATGCAGTTCGCCGACGACGTGGCCGCGCGGCGCGGCCTCGATCGCGAATGGGTGCGCGCCACCATCGGCAGCGCGCGGCTGCTGCCCAATGTGCCGCGGCTCATGCTGCCCGGCCCGGTGGGCACGGTGAAGAACTGGCAGACCTACCGCGGCCGCTTCATCGACCCGGTGCGCATCGCGGCCGGCGTGCGCTTCTGGCGCGACAACGCGGCCACGCTGGCGCGCGCCGAGCAGGTGTACGGCGTGCCGCCCGAAATCATCGTCGGCATCATCGGCGTGGAGACGATCTACGGCCGCAACATGGGCAGCTTCCGGGTGATCGATGCGCTGGCCACGCTGTCGTTCGACTTCCCGCAGGGCCATCCGCGCGCGGCCGAGCGCGAGGCGTTCTTCCGCGGCGAGCTCGAGAGCTTCCTGA
This sequence comes from Variovorax sp. AC194, assembly GCF_979257995.1. NCBI lineage: Bacteria > Pseudomonadati > Pseudomonadota > Betaproteobacteria > Burkholderiales > Comamonadaceae > Variovorax > Variovorax sp. AC194. Next base: position 4,691,648 of record NZ_OZ409823.1, read on the forward strand.
GCACCGAGAGCCGCACCGCCGAAGACCCGCTGGTCCCCCTGGGCAGCTACGCCGGTGCCATGGGCATGCCGCAGTTCATGCCCAGCAGCATCGCCAAGTACGCGGTCGATTTCGACGGCGACAGCCGCATCGACCTGGTCAACAACACCGCCGACGTGATCGGCTCGGTCGCGAGTTATTTCAAGGCCTTCGGGTGGAAGGCCGGCATGCCTGCAACGTACCCCGTGCATTTCGATGAAGCGCGCCTTCAGAAGGCGCTGCTGCTCGCGCCCGACATCCTGCCGAGCTTCAGCGCCGACAGCTTCGTGGCCGCCGGCGCGGTGCCCGAAGGCGAGGGCCTGCGCCACAAGGGCCTGCTCGCGCTCGTCGAATTGCAGAACGGCGCCGACGCACCGCCGACCTACGTGGCCGGCACGCGCAACTTCTACGTGATCACGCGCTACAACTGGAGCAGCTACTACGCGATGTCGGTCCTGGATCTCGGGCAAGAGGTCAAGGCCGCGATGGAGCAATAGCACCGTGACGCCCGAGGCGCTGCTGGCGAACTGGACCGAGGCCTGGCGCGCGTTGGGCATCGAAGCGCCCGACGCGGCGCTGTGCCTCGACCTGCAGCGCCGCTACGGCGAGCCGCAGCGCCGCTATCACACGATGCAGCACCTGGGCGAATGCCTCGCCTGGTTCGAACGCGAGAAAGCGCTGGCCGAGCGCCCCGGCGAAGTGGCGATCGCGCTCTGGTTCCACGACGCCATCTACGACGTGCATGCGCACGACAACGAAGCGCGCAGCGCCGACTGGGCACGCGAGGCCCTCAGGGCCGCGGGCGCGAACGACGATGCAGCCGAACGTATTCATGCGCTCGTGATGGCCACGCGCCACGACGCGGTGCCCGAAGGCCGCGACGCCGAACTGCTGATCGACATCGACCTCTCCATCCTCGGTGCCGAGCCGGCGCGCTTCGCCGAGTACGAGCGCCAGGTCCACGCGGAGTACGCCTTCGTGCCCGACGAGGTGCGCCTGCCGCGCCGGCGCGCGATCCTGCAGCGCTTTCTGGACCGCCCGGCGATCTACGCCACGCCGCGGATGCACGCACTGCTCGAAGCCCGCGCGCGCATCAACCTGCGGCAATCCATCGACGCGCGCTGAGCCCTGCAACGGGCATGTCCGCGCCGCTGCGGCGGGCTGCGATCTTTGTTGCGTTGCCAACGCTGTGTTGCGTGCGGGAAATCACACTGCGCATCGCGAAACCGCGCCCCTACACTGCGGCCGAAACACGCACGGGCTCCCTCGGGAAACGCCCCTCCCCGCACACGAACACCCCAAGACGCTGCCGATGAGAAGCAGAAAGAACTGAGGAGATACAGCATGCCGACGACCTGCTCGCTCACCCGTCGCGATGCGACGCGCGTACCGCCGCTCATAGCGCCCCTCGTCGCGCCTCTCGTGCCTCGCCGCCGAGCCGCGTAGCGCTCTTTCCCTGACACCGCCGACGCGAAAGGCCACGGCCTTTCGCGGGGGATACGCACGCCTTTTTTCCGCACGCCTCCATCCACCGCACGCCAACAGAAGGAGTCGATCCATGGACCTCTGACGAACGCCGGTCGCGTCGCTCGATGAAGCGGTAGCGCGGCCTTCTCCCCTTTGTTGCGCCTGCATCCGTCACTGCCGCCAGCGGCCGGTGTGGGCCTGCTTTTGCCCGGCGCAGCCGACCCCTGCCTCCACAACCAAACCCAACCAAGGAGACATCCCCTGTGAACACCAGACTGACCCAACTCGCCACCGCCGTGCTGCTGCTCACCGGCCTGCATGGCCATGCCAATGCACAGACCCAACAGACCGAGCAGACCGACGAGCCGCCGCAGGCCGAAGCCAAGGACCCCACCAAGGAGTTCGTCAAGAAGATCAACGACGCCACGGGCCTGGAGTTCTGGGGCTACGGCCGCGGCGGCTTCTACAGCACCGGCAAGGGCAACCTCAAGGGCGGCTATTCGCTGGGCGGCGACCTGCAGAAGTACCGCCTGGGCAACGAGGGCGACAACTACCTGGAGTTCGGCATCGGCAAGAAGTTCGACCTGGGCGACGGCATCAAGTGGGGCGTGTTCTACATGCCCACCATCTACAACGGCAAGAGCGGCACCGCGCAGGCGTACTTCTCGCTCAGCGGCATCTTCGGCAACGCCGCGTCGCTCTGGGCCGGCCAGCGCTACCACCGAATCCAGGACGTGCACATCGTGGACAAGTGGGTGGTGGAAGACGGCGACAACTACGGCGCCGGCATCGACGACATCCCGCTGTGGGGCGTGGGCCGGCTGAACGTGGCCGTGCACACCGCGGACTCGGTGGACAACAAGAGCGGCAACCCGAACAACGCCAAGCGCATCAACCTGCAGTGGCGCGACATCCCGACCAACCCTGGCGGCAAGCTCACGGTGACGGGCGGCCTCGTCTCCGGCGACTTCGCCAAGGGGCGCGACGGCGGTGCGCTCGGGGTCATGCACATCCAGAAAAACCTCCTGCCGGGCCTGAACAACATCGTGATCCTGCAGGCCTCCAGCGGCCATGCCTCACTAAGCGGCAAGTTCTACAACCTGGACAACAGCACCACGACCACGGGCCTCTTCCTGCCACCGGGCTTCGGGCTGGAGAACACGCTCCTCTTCGCGCCGCTGGTGGAGCGCACGGTGATCACGCCGCAGTCGGGCGCCAAGCAGCGGCGCATCCTGGATTCGATGGACTTCCAGTTCGGGCGCTTCGGCGGCCAGGGCCTCATCGGCTACCAGACCACGCGCCCGGACAACGGCCCGGAGACCAAGGACTTCTCGCTGGGCGGACGCGTCTCCTACGGCATCGCCAAGTACACCAAGCTGCTGGCGGAGGTCTCGACCACGCGCCGTAGCACCGACGACCAGCCCAAGCAGACGCTGAACAAGGGCACGATCGCGGTGGCGTTCTCGCCGAACACCGATTTCTGGACGCGCCCGGAATTCCGCATCTACGCCACGCGCGCGAGCTGGAACAAGGCGGCGGGCGATGCCAACGCCGGCAGCTTCGGCGCCGATGGCCGCAGGCACGCGACAACCTTCGGCATCCAGATGGAAGCCTGGTGGGAGTGACGGTGGGGGCGAAGCCCCTCCGTTGACCTGCGCAGGGCCGCGTCAGGCAGGCACGAGGCGCCACCACTCGGAGCGCGGGAGCTCGTCGTTGCGCGCCTCCTCGACGATGCCGAACAGCAGGCCGTCGCGGGGAGTGCCGAGCTTGGCCAGCTGCAGCAGGCGCTCGGGGTCGCGGCACAGCATGAAGCTCGCGTCGCCCTGCCATTCGAGGCAGCGGCCGACCTCGGCGAGCATCAGCGCAGGCTGGCTCTGCATGAAGGTGAACGGCATCGGCAGGCCGGCATCGAGTTGCTCCAGCCCTGCATGCGTGGCGCCCCAGGCGCCGCGCTTGCTGGCCACGCGCAGGCGCGCGGCCTGAGGCAGCGCGGCTTCGTCGGCCGCATCGAGGCAGCGGCGCGCGCCGTACATCGCGAGCTCGGTCCAGAGGCCGACGCGGCGCGGCCTACGGCCCAGGCGCCTGGCGAGGTCGTCGCGCCAATCGGCGGGGGGCGGATGAACGACGAAGTGGGCGACGGTGCGCCAGGCGGTTGCGGTTCCGGCATTCATGGCGATCTCTCTGGGCAAGGCGCTCATGCGTGGCAGTCCCTCAGCAGCAGCGAAGCGTGTCCACCGCCGAAGCCGACCACGTTGAGCAAGATGTTGCGCAGCCTCGTGGGCGCCCGGGTGCTCAGCGCGATGCCCAGCGTGTCGTCCAGCGGATAGTCGGTCGACGGCCAGGCCCCGCCCTCGATGCAGCCCACCAGCAAGGCCAGCTCGGCGGCGCCCGCGGCGCCCAGCGTGTGGCCGAGCGAGGACTTGAGCGACACCAGCGGCGGCAGCTGTCCGAACACGTCCTTGAGCGCCTCCACCTCGATGGCATCGTTGACCGGGCTGCCCGCCGCCTGCACCTTGATGAGGTCGATGTCTTCCGGGCGCAGACCGCTCTGCGCGAGCGCCGCCTGGCACATGGCGCGCACGGCGCTGGCCTCGGTGCCCGAGGGGTTGCGCCCATCGACCACGTTCGCGCCGCCCGTGATGCGCCAGCGCGCGGGCCGCGCGCCCAGGCGCAGCGCGGCCACGGCCTCGCCGAGCACCAGCCCCCTGCGCTCCGCGCCGAAGGGCTGGGCGCTGCCCGAGGCGAGCAGCTGCATCGCGCGAAAGCCCGCGGCGGTGAACCGGTTGTCCAGCTCGGCGCCGAGCACCAGCGCCTCTTCGGCGCCGCCGCTGCGGATCAGGTCGGCGGCCGCCAGCACGGCGTTGAGCGCCGAGGTGCAGGCCGTGGAAATGGTGAAGACCGGGCCTTCCCAGTCGAGCGCCGCAGCCACGATGCCGGCAAAGTCCTGCAGGTCGCCGCCCAGTCGCAGGTCGGGCTTCTCGTACTCCATGTAGCCGATGTCCAGCGACGACGAGGCGACAAAGAGCGGCGCCGTGCGGTCGCCCCAGTCGCCGGTCTGCGCGACCACGTTGCGCACGGTGCGCCGCAAGCGCTCGAGCCAGCCGCCCTCTTGCGGCGGCAGCTTGTAGACCGGCCAGCCGACGCCCCGCGCGGTGGTCACCGGCGTCGGCGCCACGCCGCCGCGCCGCAACGCGTCGAGCGCGCCGGGCATGTCGTTGCCGAGCACGCAGGCCAGGCCGGTGGCGGCCAGGTAGACGCCGCCGCTCATGCCTTTCCCGTCTGTGCGAGATGTTGCGCGAGGTGAGCGATGGAGGTCAGCGCGCGGCGCGTTTCCTTGCTGTCGGGCATGCGCACGCCAAAGCGCTGCTGGATCGTCATCGACACCTGCAGGGCATCGAGCGAATCGAGGTCCAGCCGCGCCTCGGGGCCGAACAGCGGCTCGTCGTCGCCCAGGCCCCCGGGGGGCGCCTCTCGCTCGACGGATTCGAGCACCATCGTCTTGAGGCTGGCGATGAATTCGGGGGTGACAGGGTGAACGGTACTCACGGGTGACTCACTGGTGACTCAGGGGTTGCTTACGGTGTGCGCCTGCGAAAAAGAAAGACCGCGAGAAGGAACATGGCCGCCGCAAACACGATCAGCCGGCCGATCTGCGGCCATGCATCGGCCACGCCGCCGCCGCGCAGCAGCACGGTCAGCAGCGCCTCGAGCCCCCAGTTCATCGGCGAGACCTCCACCAGCCGCTGCATGAAGCCCGGCATGACGAACTTGGGCACCATGATGCCGCCTGCGGCCGCCATCAGCACGTTGACCATGGGCCCGAGCGTAGCGGCCTGCGCATGGGTTCGCACGAGGCATGCCAGCGCGAGCGACAGGCTCACCGCGGCCAGGCTCACGGCCGCGAGCGACAGCAGCAAGGCGCCCCAGTGGATGCCCGCGAGCGAGAGCGCATCGCCGCCGACGAGCGGCATGAACCAGATGCCGGCCGCCAGCATCAGGATCGCCTGCAGCGCGTTCACGCCGAGATAGGGCAAGGCCTTGGAGGCCAGCAGCATCGTGCGCGAGACGCCCAGGCTCTGCAGCCGGCCGAGTGCGCCCGAGCCGCGCTCCTGCACGAAGAGGCTGGAGAGCGAGGCCACCACGAAGAACATGCCGAAGACCAGCCACGCCGGCACGTTCTGCTGCACCGAAGTGGGCCGCGGGCCGGCGGTGGAGAAGCGCTCGGCCTGCACCATCGCCTGGATGGAGGCATCGGGCGCGGGGCTCGCGGTGCCGGGCACGGCCAGCGCGAGGCGCGCCTTCAGCTCGCCCGATGCGCCGATGAGTTCCGCGCGCAACGCGTTGAAGAGGTTGGCGTCGATGCCGGGCTCGGCCAGCAGGCGGATGTACGGCTTCGTCGAGAGCGCGGCCGATTCAAGTTCGTCCGAGAGGCCCGGCTCCAGCACGATCACGTACTTGAGCGAGCCGCTGCGAAGGCGCTCCTGCCAGTCCGCGCCCAGCGGCTGCGGCGCGCCGTGGTTGCGCTGCCAGACCTGCAGCAGCCACTTGGCCGGCGTCGCGGTGTCGCGCGCATCGACGGCATAGGTCAGCTCGGCCAGCGGCGGGCGGTAGATGTCTTTCAGCGTGAGCGACATCAGCACGATGAAGACCATCGGCATGAGGAACAGCACGGCCAGCCCGTGCATGTCGCGCACGAGGGCGAGCAGTTCCTTCCTGATGAGCGCGATGAGCATTGGCGTCGGTCAGTCGCGCAGCGAACGGTGGGTGAGGGTCATGAAGAGTTGCTCGAGGTCGTGGCGGCCGAACTCGGCGTGGCGCACCTGGATGCCCGATGCCTCGAGCGCCGCCAGCACCGGACCGGGGCCGCTGCCGGGGTTCAGGTGGATGCGCCATTGCGCCGCGCCCTGCTCCACCGTGCCGAAGCGCGACAGCATGTCCATGTCCAGCCCGTCGGCCGCCAGTGTCAGCAGCATCGCACTCCTGGACAGCAGATCGTCCAGAGACCCTTCGCGCAGCACACGGCCATGGTCGAGGATCGCGACGCGGTCGGCAATGGCCTCGATCTCTTCCATGTAGTGCGAGGCATAGATCACCGCCGCGCCCGCCGCTGCCAGGCTCTTGATGGCGTCCAGGATGAACGCGCGCGACTGCGGATCGACGCCGACGGTGGGCTCGTCGAACAGCATGAGCTCGGGCTCGGGCAGCAAGGCGATCGCGAGGTTGAGCCGCCGCTTGAGGCCGCCCGAGAGCCGGTCGGCGCGCACGCCGGCGAACGCCTCCAGCTGCGAAAAATGCATGCAGGCGTCGATGCGCGTCTTCTTGCGCGCGCCCGACAGCCGGCTCGCGGCGGCAAAGCACGCGAGGTTCTCCGACACCGTGAGCATCGGATAGAAAGCCTGCTCCTGCGGCGCGACCGCGATGCGCGTCGGCGTCTTCGCGCGCACCGCGTGCAGCGGCTGGCCGTCGACGAGGATCTCGCCCGACTGCACCGCGAGCGCACCCGAGAGGTGCGAGATCAGCGTGGTCTTGCCCGCGCCGTTCGGGCCGAGCAGCCCCAGCACGCAGCCCCGCGGCACGGCGAGCGAGACATCGGCCAGCGCGGGGGCCGTGGCGTGCGGGTAGCGGTGTCCGAGATTCTTCAGCGCGAGCATCGGTTCAGGCGACGGCAGCCTTCAGGTCGCGAAAGAACGTCTCCTCCTGCTGCGCTTGCTCGCGCAGCTTGCCGGCCAGCGCGGCCGGATCGACGGGCTCGCGCCCTTTCACCATGCGCGCCGCCTTGAGCGCGAAGGCGCGCCAGCCGTCGCCGATGGCGATGAGCCGCTCCGACATCTGCGTGAGCTGCGGCTTGTCGAGCAGCTGCGCGGCCTCTTGCAGGAAACCCGCGTAGATGAAGCGAAAGCCCGCCCCGCCCGTGCCGATTTCTTCCTGCATGCGCACCAGGTGGCCGATGAAATCGACGCTGCGCGGATCGGCGGCCGAAAGCCGCTGCATCCGGTTGGCCAGCGTGCGCATGCCGCGCACGCCGACGATGGGAATGGGCGCGAGCATGTTGCGCACCGTCTTGCGGATGGCCTTGGTCACCGAGGCGGCATCGACCGCCTTGCGATCGATGGCCTGCGGGTAGTACATGAGCCCCTTGGGCGCGAGCACGCCCTTGGCGAAGCGCGCGCGGGAGAGGTCGGCGCTCGCGCAGCGCACGGGTTCCTCGAACACCGGGTCGCTGATCAGGTAGTCGTCGCCCTCCTTGCCGTAGACCAGGAGGTTGTGCGCGTTGAAGTGAAAGCGCATGTTCGGCGGAAAGTACGGCAGCCAGTAGACCGAGGTCTGCAGGCCCACCAAGCGGCCATCGGCCAGCAGCGCATCGAGCCGCTGCTGCCCGGCCTCGGGGCTTCGGAAGGTCTCGAAGCTGAAGCGCGCGGCCATCGGTGCCAGGAGGCCCTTGATGATCGCCTTGGGCGGCATCCGGTACGAGATGAGCGGCAGGCCCGACAGCTTGATGAACGGCAGGTACGCGAACGACAGCGCCGACGAGAGGCCCAGCGCCATGGCCTCGGTCATCGGCGCGCCGTGGTGGCGCATGAGGCTGGAGATGACGCCGCTTTCGCAGTGCGCCGCCTGTTGATGCTGGAAGTTCACGGCAGGGCCTGCAAGGTGGAAATCGGAAGGCCCAGCGCCTGGGCGTAGCGCGCCAGGTGCGCCTGGGAGAGCGCGGCGAAATGCCGGGGCTGCAGGTGGCGCCGCACGCGCCATTGCCAGAAGCCGCTGGTCTGCGAGAGCAGCGCCACGTCCATGCGGCGCTCGTACATCCAGTATTCGAGCGGCGATGCGAGGCCGGCCTGCGCCCGCGCCTTCGCTTCTTTCGCCTGCTCGACCAGCACGTCGACCGCATGGCTGGTGACGATCTCTTCCGCCTCCCAGCCGCGCGAGGTGGTGGTGACGACGCGGCCCTGTGCATCGCGCGCGTACATCAGCTTGGAATGGCCGTCGAGGGTCGCGTTGCCCTCCTGCGGAACTGCGTCGAGGTCCATGGCTATACCGCTTCCATATGGATGAAGCCGCTGGAGAAGCGGCCGCTTTCGGGCACGAACATCAGGAGCTTGTGCCCGGGCTGGATGCGCCCCGAACGGAACAACTCGTCGAGCATGATGTATGGCGAGGCCGACCCGGTGTTGCCCTTGCGCGAGAGGTTGCTGAACCAGCGCTCGCGCGGAATCGAAAAACCCATCGCATCGAGGCAGCGGCTCACGGGCTCGACGAAATAGTTGGACGACAGGTGCGGCAGGAACCAGTCGATCTCCTGCGACTTCAGCCCGCGCTTCTCGATGATGGCCGCGAGCGGCTCGCCGAGCGTGGCGCGCACGATGTTCTCGTTGAGCAGCCGCACGTCCTGCTTGACCGCGAAGGTCGAGTCGCGGTGCCAGTCGGCGGGCGCGGTGCGGGCCCAGCCATCGAGGCCGCCGCCAGCGTTCTTGTCGGCGCCGGCATACATGCAGACCGGCAGTTCGTGCGCGGCGGACGACAGGTCGATCCAGTTCACCCGCAGCGACAGCGGCCCGCGCGGCTCGCGCTCCAGCAGCACGGCGCCGGCGCCGTCGGACAGCATCCAGCGCAGGAAGTCTTTCTCGAACGCGAGTTCAGGACGCTCCTCGAGCGCCTCGAGCTTGTGCTCGAGCTCGGCCTCGAAGTTGGCGCCGCGCATCACGGCCGACGCGAGCTCCGAGCCGGTGGCCACCGCGCGGCGCGCATCGCCCGCGCGCACCGAGAGCCACGCGTGCTTGAGCGCCGTGGTGCCGGCCAGGCAGATGCCCGCGCAGGCCACCACTTCCAGGCGCGGCCAGCCGAGTTCGCCGTGCACCATGACCGCATGGTTGGGCATGAGCTGGTCGGGAAGCGACGTGCCGGTCGCGAGGCAATCGACCGGGCCGATGTCATCGCCCAGGCCGCGGATGGCCGAGGCGGTGAGCTGCGCATTGGTCATGGCCAGCTGGCCGGTGGCGCGGTCGATGGCGTAGTGGCGCGACTGGATGCCGTTGCTGCGAAGGATCAGCCGCCGCGCGCGCGATGCCTTGCCGGCGATGCGTCCGAGGACTTCTTCGATGTCTTCATTGCTGACCGGGGAAAAGGGCAGGAAAGCGGCGGTGCGGGTCAGGAAGACATCAGTCGTCATAGAGATGGGAGCGGTCCGTGGCGGAGCCCGACGGGCACTCGAATTGGGCTGTCATTTTAGTCAGCCACCCCTTGAACAACGGTCGCAGAAGCGCCTGCAGCGTCAAGCTCACGGGCACGACCGTGACAATGAGCGCAAGCAGGAACACCACGTAGAGCAGCAGCAACGGCTTGCGCTGCCAGGCCCCGGGCCCGCCGGCCGCCATGATGAGCTTGCCCCAGAGGAAGAAGCTGCGCGTGCCGGCCTTCTCGCTGATGAGCAGCCGCGCATTGGCCTTCACCGCGCCCAGGCCCGCCAGCAGCGGCCCGGTGCCGCGCTCCAGGTCGTCATGCAGCGCATCGCGCAGCGCGCGGCCGAAACGGCCCGAGCTACGAATTTGCGTAGTGCTCAACCCCGCATCGGGCATGCCCCAGAAGCCGCGCTTGCGGCCCCAGATGAGCCACGCGGGCGTGGTGAAGAAGGTGGCGAGCGTCGGGCCGGGGTCGGTCAGCACCACGTTGTCGATGAGGCGCGCGCCCGCGTCGTCGAGCATGCCCTTGAGCTTTTCATGGGCCAGCAGCCACATGTTGCGGCACGCGATGACCGTGACCACCGGCTTGCCCGCGAGCAGGCGCCTGGCCAGCGGGTGCTTCAGGAACGCGGTGACCGGCTGCGAAGGCGCGAGAAACCACACCTGGTACGGCAGGATGACGAGGTCGAAGTCTTCCTCGCCTGTGAGCGAGAGCGGCGCGAGCGGCGGCGGCTTCAGGTGGGCCGATTCCGGGAACGCGTCGAAGAAGGTGATGAAGGGCCAGGGGAACGGGAACGGCGCCTCTGGGCGCAGCGTTTCCTCGTGCACCGCGATCGACGGATCGGCCCTGAGCGGCGCGACGATCTGCTCGGCGACGCTGTCGAGCTGTCCGGATTGCGAGTAGTGGATCACCAGGACGCGCTTGGGGCGTGCGGCAAGGCCGGGGCTGCTGGCGGTGCTGGCGGTGCTGGCGGTGCTGGCGGAGCTTGGAGAACTGGAGGTCACTGGGTGGGCGGTTTCGAGGGCCGTCGAATGTAAGCCAAGCATCGGCCGAACGCATCTGCCATTGGTCATGCCGTCGCGCCGATCCCACGACCGGGGCTGTTCCCGATAGGCATAGCAAAAAAGGGGCCGCGCCCTGCGGCACGGCCCCTTTCACTCGAGCGGGCTCTATCTTTTCAGGCAGGCGCGCTCAGCGCACCTTGCCTTCCTTCCAGGCGCCCAAGAGCTTGTTGTAGTCGATGGTCTCGCCCTTGGGCTTTTCGTTGGCCAGCTTCTTCCACGGGGCGTGGTCGTCGCTCAGGTACTTGGCCGGATCGCCCTTGGGGTTGAGCTTGGGCGCGCAATGGGCCATGCCGGCGCGCTCCAGGCGGGCCATCACGTTGTCCATCTCGTCGGCCAGGTTGTCCATCGCCTTCTGCGGGGTCTTCTCGCCGGTCACGGCCTCGGCCACGTTCTTCCACCACAGCTGCGCAAGCTTGGGGTAGTCGGGCACGTTGGTGCCGGTCGGGGTCCATGCCACGCGCGCGGGGCTGCGGTAGAACTCGATCAGGCCGCCGTACTTGTTGGCGTTCTGCGTGAAGTAGTCCGAGCGGATGTCGCTGTCGCGGATGAAGGTCAGGCCCGTGATCGACTTCTTCAGCGAGGTGGTCTTGGCGGTGATGAACTGCGCGTAGAGCCAGGCTGCGGCCGTCTTGTTGGCGTCATGGCCCTTGAAGAAGGTCCACGAGCCCACGTCCTGGTAGCCGTTCTGCATGCCCTGCTTCCAGTACGGGCCGTTGGGGCCCGGGGCCATGCGCCACTTGGGCGAGCCGTCGTCGTTCACGACCGGCAGGCCCTTCTTGGTCATGTCGGCGGTGAAGGCCGTGTACCAGAAGATCTGCTGGGCGATCTGGCCCTGCGCGGGCACCGGGCCGGATTCGCCGAAGGTCATGCCCATGGCTTCCTTGGGCGCGTACTTCTTCATCCAGTCGATGTACTTGGTGAGCGCATACACGGCCGCCGGCGAATTGGTGGCGCCACCGCGCGATACCGAGGCGCCCGTGGGCGTGCACTTGTCGGCGGCCACGCGAATGCCCCACTCGTCGATCGGCATGCCGTTCGGGATGCCCTTGTCGGCCGCGCCGGCCATGGAGAGCCATGCGTCGGTGAAGCGCCAGCCGAGCGACGGGTCCTTCTTGCCGTAGTCCATGTGGCCGTAGATGGGCTTGCCGTCGATGGTCTTCACGTCGACGCTGAAGAATTCGGCGATGTCCTCGTAGGCGCTCCAGTTCAGCGGCACGCCCAGGTCGTAGCCGTACTTGGCCTTGAACTTGTCCTGCAGGTCCTTGCGCGCGAACAGGTCGGCGCGGAACCAGTACAGGTTGGCGAACTGCTGGTCCGGCAGCTGGTAGAGCTGGCCGTCGGGCGCGGTGGTGAAGCTGGTGCCGATGAAGTCCTTCAGGTCCAGGCCCGGGTTGGTGAACTCCTTGCCGGCGCCCTTCATGTAGTCGGTGAGCGACATGATCTTGCCGTAGCGGTAGTGCGTGCCGATCAGGTCGGAGTCGGACACCCAGCCGTCGTAGATCGACTTGCCCGACTGCATCGAGGTCTGCAGCTTCTCGACCACGTCGCCTTCCTGGATCAGGTCGTGCTTGACCTTGATGCCGGTGATTTCCTCGAAGGCCTTGGCCAGCGTCTTGGATTCGTACTCATGGGTGGTCAGCGTTTCGGAAACGACCGACACCTCCTTCACACCCTTGGCCTGCAGCTTTTTGGCGGCGTCGATGAACCACTTCATCTCCTCCATCTGCTTGTCCTTGGACAGGGTCGACGGCTGGAATTCGCTGTCGATCCATTTCTTGGCCTCGGCCTCTCCGGCCGACGCAGCACCGTGCGCGGCGAACATCGCCGCTGCCAGTGCCAATGCCGTGTAGCGCATCTTCATGAATGTGTCTCCTCGGTTGTGCTTCCCCGGTTTTTTCATCGCGGCTCCGGGGAGGCGGAGAGCCGGACGCGTCTCGAAAATCGGTGGGCTAGCCTTTGCGCATGACAAGGGCGAGCACGAACATCGACAGCACGAAGCTGATCCAGATCGAGGGCTCGGCCTCCAGGCTCATCCATTCCTGGAACTTGCCGGCCAGGCCGATGAAGACCAGGTTCACATAGGCCGCCGACAAAAGGCCGATGAAGAGCCGGTCGCCGCGCGTGGTGGCGATCGGCAGCCAGCCGCGGCGCATCGTGGTGGGCGACTTGAATTCCCACACCGTCATGCCGACCAGCATGAGCGCGATGCAGATGAAGAAAACGGCCACGGGCGTGGTCCAGACCATCCAGTCGAACATGTCGCCTGCCTCCTCTTAAACGCGGCCCATCGCGAAACCCTTCGCGATGTAGTGACGCACGAACCAGATCACGATCGCGCCGGGCACGATGGTCAAGACGCCCGCTGCCGCGAGCGTCGCCCAGTCCATGCCCGAGGCGCTGACCGTGCGCGTCATCGTCGCGACGATGGGCTTGGCGTTCACGCTCGTGAGCGTGCGCGCCAGCAGCAGCTCGACCCAGCTGAACATGAAGCAGAAGAACGCCGCCACGCCCACGCCGGCCTTGATGAGCGGCAGGAAGATGGTGAGGAAGAAGCGCGGGAACGAGTAGCCGTCGATGTACGCCGTCTCGTCGATCTCGCGCGGAATGCCGCTCATGAAGCCTTCCAGAATCCACACCGCCAATGGCACGTTGAAGAGCAAATGCGCGAGCGCCACGCCCAGGTGCGTGTCCATCAACCCCACGGTGCTGTAGAGCTGGAAGAATGGCAGCAGGAACACCGCGGGCGGCGTCATGCGGTTCGTGAGCAGCCAGAAGAACACGTGCTTGTCGCCCAGGAACGAATAGCGCGAGAACGCATAGGCCGCGGGCAGCGCCACGGTGAGCGAGATCACCGTGTTGATGGCCACGTAGATCAGGCTGTTGATGTAGCCCGAGTACCACGACTCGTCGGTGAAGATGCGCGCGTAATTGGCCCAGGTGAGCTGCTGCGGGAAGAACGAGAAGCTCGAGAGGATCTCCTCGTTCGTCTTGAAGCTCATGTTGATCATCCAGTAGATGGGCAACAGCGCGAACAGGATGTACAGCACCAGGAAGATGCTGCGCTTGTGAAATCTTTTCTCGTTCATTTTTCCACCTCCACTTCCTGCGTACCCACCCGCTGCATCCAGTTGTAGAGCACGAAGCAGAACAACAGGATGATGAGGAAATAGATGAGCGAGAACGCGGCCGCCGGCCCGAGATCGAACTGCCCCACGGCCTTCTGCGTAAGGTACTGGCTCAGGAACGTGGTCGCGTTGCCCGGCCCGCCGCCCGTCAGCACGAAGGGCTCGGTGTAGATCATGAAGCTGTCCATGAAGCGCAGCAGCACCGCGATCATCAGCACGCCGCGCATCTTGGGCAGCTGGATGTAGCGGAACACCGCGAACTTGCTCGCGCCGTCGATGCGCGCGGCCTGGTAATAGGCATCGGGAATGGAGCGCAGGCCCGCGTAGCAGAGCAGCGCCACGAGCGGCGTCCAGTGCCACACGTCCATCACCAGCACCGTGAGCCACGCGTCGGTCGCGCTGCCGGTGTAGTTGTAGTCGATGCCCATGACCTGCAGCGCATGGCCCAGGAGGCCAATGTCGGCGCGGCCGTAGATCTGCCAGATGGTGCCCACCACGTTCCATGGAATCAAGAGCGACAACGCCACCACCACCAGCACCGCCGACGACTTCCAGCCCTTGGCCGGCATCGACAGTGCGAGGCCGATGCCCAGCGGAATCTCCACCAGCAGCACCGACAGCGAGAAGCCCAGCTGGCGCCACAGCGCCTGGTGCAGCTCGTCGTCGCGCATCACCGAGGCGAACCATTCGGTGCCCACGAACACGCGGCGCTCGGGCGAGATGATGTCCTGCACCGAGTAGTTGACCACCGTCATCAGCGGCACGATGGCCGAGAAGGCCACGCAGATCAGCACCGGCAGCACGAGCCACCAGGCCTTTTGATTGATGGGCTTGTTGGTGGCGTTCATGCGACCAGTTCCTCGTCTTTGTAGTAGCAGGTGTGGGCATCGAGCACCCGCAGCCACACCGTGTCTCCCGGGGCCGGCGGCTGCTCGTCGGAATGCAGCCGCACCTTGATCACGATGCCGTCGACTTCGGCGCTCAGCATCGCGTGCGTGCCGACGTCCTGCACCTGCTTGACCACCGCAGGCACGGCGCCCGCGGCGCCGGCGTTCGACAGGCGCAGGTACTCGGGGCGGATGCCGATCTTCAGCGGCCCCTGCGGGAGCTCGCGCGTCGGCACGAGCGGCGTGCCCGCCACTTCGAGCGCGCCGTTCGTGCTCTTGGCCGAGAGGAAGTTCATGCCCGGCGAGCCGATGAAGTGCCCGACGAAGGTGTGGGCCGGCCGCTCGAACAGCGCCTCGGCGCTGCCCACCTGCACGGCCTTGCCGCGCGTCATGACCACCACCTCTTCGGCGAAGGTGAGGGCCTCGACCTGGTCGTGCGTCACGTAGATCAGCGTGAGCTTGAGCTCGCGATGGATCTGCTTCAACTTGCGGCGCAGTTGCCACTTCAGGTGCGGATCGATCACGGTGAGCGGCTCGTCGAAGAGCACCGCCGACACGTCGCTGCGCACGAGGCCGCGGCCCAGCGAGATCTTCTGCTTGGCGTCGGCCGCCAGGCCCGCGGCGCGCTGGTTGAGCTGGCCGCTCATGTCGAGCATTTCGGCGATCTCGCCCACGCGCTTCTTGATCTGGTCTTCGGGCACCTTGCGGTTGCGCAGCGGAAACGCGAGGTTCTCGGCCACGGTCATGGTGTCGTAGATCACCGGGAACTGGAACACCTGCGCGATGTTGCGCTCCTGCGGCGTGGCGCGCGTCATGTCGCGGCCGTCGAAGGTCACCGTGCCCTGCGAGGGCACGAGCAGGCCCGAGATGATGTTGAGCATGGTGGTCTTGCCGCAGCCCGAGGGGCCGAGCAAGGCGTAGGCGCCGCCGTCGCGAAAGCTCATCTTCAGAGGCAGCAGCGCATAGTCGCTGTCCTGCGTGGGGTTGGCGCGGTAGGCGTGGGCCAGGTCGAGATCGATGCGTGCCATCTCAGTTTCCTTTGCGCCATGCGGGCGCCAGCGCCAGCTTCTCGCCGGCATCGAACACATAGGCTTGCGAGGCGCTGAAGTACAGCGTGATCGAAGCGCCCAGCTCGAAGCGGTGCACGCCGGTGAGCTGCGCCACCAGTTCGCCCACCGCGGTATCGACGTGCACGAAGGTGTCGGAGCCCGAGATCTCGGCCAGCTCCACCTTGCCGGGCAAGGCGATGTCGCCCTCGCCCGCGCCCACGTTCAACGCACTCGCGCGCAGGCCGACGGTGACCGCGCCCGAAACGCTTTCGGGCAACGCCAGCGCCAGTGCCGGGCCGCCCGCCAGTTGCACCTGGCCCGCGGTTGCGGTGCCGGCCAGAAGGTTCATCGGCGGATCGCTGAAGGCGCGCGCCACGCGCAGCGATTGCGGCGCATGGAACACCTCGGCGGTCGGGCCGTATTGCAGCAGCTCGCCCGCATCCATCACCGCGGTGTAGCCGCCCAGCAGCAGCGCCTCGCCGGGTTCGGTGGTCGCGTAGATCACGGTCGAATCGCCGGTGGCGAAGAGCTGCGTGAGCTCTTCGCGAAGGCCTTCGCGCAGCTTGTAGTCCAGGTTCACGAGCGGTTCGTCCAGCAGCATGAGCGGCGCGTTCTTGGCGAGCGCGCGCGCCAGCGCCACGCGCTGCTGCTGCCCGCCCGAGAGTTCGGCCGGCAGGCGGTCCAGGAACATGCCGATGTGCAGCTTGTCGGCCAGCGCCTTCACGCGCGCATCGATGTTCTTCTCGCCGCGCAGCTTGAGCGGCGAGGCGATGTTGTCGGACACCTTGAGCGAGGGGTAGTTGATGAACTGCTGGTAGACCATCGCGACGTTGCGCTCGCGCACCGGCATGCCGGTCACGTCCTTGCCGTCGACCAGCACCTTGCCCGTCGTCGGCGTGTCGAGCCCCGCCATCAGGCGCATCAGGCTGGTCTTGCCGGCCTGCGTGGCGCCCAGCAGCACGGTCACCGCGCCGCTCTTGGGGGCGATGCTCTGTTCATAGAGCCATGTCTGCGCGCCGACCTTCTTGGTGACGTGCTCCATCGTCAGCTGCATCAGCTCACCTCCACTTCCACTTTGTCGTTGTTCTTCGCGCCGGCATTGGCCTGCAGCCAGGCCGCGACCTGTTCGCGCTCGGCCGGCGTGTAGTGCAGGCCGAGCTTGGAGCGGCGCCAGAGCACGTCGTCCGCGCTCACGGCCCATTCATGGGTCTGCAGGAAACGCAGTTCGCGCTCGTGCAGGTCGGGCGCCACCGCGGGGCCCAGGTCGGCGAGCGATTTCGCATCGCCGAGCAGCTCGGACACCCGCGCCCCGTAGGCGCGCGCGAGGCGGCGCGTGAGCTTGCCGTAGAGCCATGGGTATTTCGCCTGCACGGCCGAGACGAAGCGCTCGAAATCGTCGTCGGGCCGGCGCGCGGCGCCGATCCATGCGGACAGGTCGCCGCCGGCGAGGAACGCCCCGTCGGTCCACGCGGGACGCTGCGCATTCGACTGGCCCAGCATCTTTCCCACCTCGTCGGCCGCGTCTTCCGCGAGCTTGCGGAAGGTGGTGATCTTGCCGCCCCACACCGACAAGAGCGGCGCGGCGGTGGTGTTCGACTCGAGCATGTAGTCGCGTGTGACGGCCGAGGGGTCGCCCGAGGCGTCGTCCAGCAGCGGGCGCACGCCCGAGTAGGTCCACACCACGTCGGCGGGCACGATGGGCTTCTCGAAATAGCGGCTGGCCTGCGTGCAGAGGTAGTCGATCTCTTCCTGCGCGATGCGCGCGGCGCCGGGGTCGTCGCCGTTCAGCTCGATGTCGGTGGTGCCGATCAGCGTGAACTCGTCCTGGTAGGGGATCGCGAAGATGATCCGCTTGTCGGGGTTCTGGAAGATGTACGCGTGGTCGTGCTCGAACAGGCGCGGCACGACGATGTGGCTGCCCTTCACCAGGCGCAGGCTCTTGGTGGCCAGCGATTCGCCCTTGGCCGATTGCGCCACGCCGCGCAGGAACGATTCGGCCCACGGCCCGGCGGCATTCACCACGGCGCGCGCGCGCACGGTGCGCGTGCCCTGCGGGCCTTCGAGCGTGGCGGTCCAGCCGTCGGCATCGCGCCGGGCATGGGTGCAGCGGGTGCGCGTGAGCACTTCGGCGCCGCGTGCTTTCGCATCGAGCGCGTTCAGCAGCACCAGGCGCGCATCGTCGACCCAGCCGTCGGAGTAGACGAAGCCGCGCTTGTACTGGTCCTTCAAGGGCTTGCCGGCCGCGTGCTTGCGCAGGTCGATGCTGCGCGAGCCCGGCAGCACCTCGCGTTTGGCCAGGTGGTCGTACATGAACAGGCCGATGCGGATCATCCAGGCCGGCCGCATCGAGGGGTCGTGCGGCATCACGAAGCGCAGCGGCCACATGATGTGCGGCGCGCTCTTGAGCAGCACCTCGCGCTCCTGCAGCGCCTTGCGCACGAGCGAGAACTCGTAGTACTCCAGGTAGCGCAGGCCGCCGTGGATGAGCTTGGTGGAGGAAGAAGACGTGTGCGAGGCGAGATCGTCCTTCTCGCACAGCACGACGCGCCAGCCGCGGCCGGCGAGGTCGCGGGCGATGCCGCAGCCGTTGATGCCGCCGCCGACGATCAGCACGTCGCAATCGATCGGTGGCAGAGGCGAACCAGAGGAGAAATCGCTCACAGCAAAAGGGCCCGTTGAATCGTGACTTTGGTCACTGAAGGGCGCCATTGTATTTTCGGGTTTTTTCATTTGGATTCCTTTTGGCGCGATTTTCCTCCGAGTTTTCCCTTAGTCCGGTTCGTTTTCTTTCGCTTTAAAGTGACGCGCCCTGTACGCTGCCCGCAGTCTTTACGCACTCCACGACGCCCCTGTGAATTCCAACCCGCGCCAGATCAACCTCCTGGACACCGTGCGCACGCGCGGCTCCGTCACCGTCGAGCAACTGGCCGACATGCTGGGCGTGACCTTGCAGACCGTGCGGCGCGACGTGCAGCGGCTGGCCGACGAGGGGCTGCTCACGCGCTTTCACGGCGGCGTGCGCGTGCCCAGCTCGACCACCGAGAACATCGGCTACCAGCAGCGCGAGACACTGCACGCCGAAGGCAAGGCGCGCATCGCGCAGCGGGTGGCCGAGCTGGTGCCCAACGACTGCTCGCTGATCCTGAACATCGGCACCACGACCGAGGCCATCGCCAAGGCGCTGATGCGCCACACGGGGCTGCGCGTGATCACCAACAACCTGAACGTGGCGACCATCCTGAGCGGCAACGCCTCGTGCGAGGTGATCGTGGCCGGCGGCTCGGTGCGCGCGCGCGACCGCGCCATCGTGGGCGAGGCCACCATCGATTTCATCCGCCAGTTCAAGGTGGACATCGCGCTCATCGGCGTCTCCAGCATCGAGGCCGACGGGTCGCTGCGCGACTTCGACCTGCGCGAAGTGAAGGTGGCGCAGACCATCATCGCGCAGGCGCGCGAGGTGTGGCTCGCGGCCGATGCGAGCAAGTTCAACCGGCCGGCGATGATCCAGCTGGGCACGCTCTCGCAGATCGATCGCCTCTTCACCGACGCCGCGCCGCCCGCGCCGTTCGCCGACCTGCTGCATGCCGCGCAGGTGCGCCTGGAAATCGCGCGCGGCCACTGAAGCACGGGCATGACACAAGGAACAACGACCGAATGACGACCACCTACCTGCTCGCCCTCGACCAGGGCACCTCCAGCTCCCGCAGCATCGTGTTCGACCGCGAAGGCCGCATCGTCGCCATCGCGCAGAAGGAGCTCACGCAGATCTACCCGCAGCCCGGCTGGGTCGAGCACGACCCGATGGAAATCTGGCGCAGCCAGCTGGCCACCGCGCGCGAAGTGCTCGTGAAGGCGAAGCTCAAACCCACCGACATCCACGCCATCGGCATCACCAACCAGCGCGAGACCACCGTGCTGTGGAACCGCAAGACCGGCCAGCCGGTGCACCACGCCATCGTCTGGCAGGACCGCCGCGCCGAGCCGCTGTGCGCGCAGCTGCGCGACGAAGGCATGACCGACACCATCCGCGAGAAGACGGGCCTGGTGATCGACGCGTATTTCTCCGGCACCAAGCTGCGCTGGCTGCTGGACAACGTGCCCGGCGCGCGCGCCGATGCCGAGCGCGGCGAGCTGGCCTTCGGCACCGTGGACAGCTGGCTCATGTGGCAGCTCACCGGCGGCAAGGCGCACGTGACCGACGTGAGCAACGCCTCGCGCACGATGCTCTTCAACGTGCACACGAACGAATGGGACGCCGACCTCTTGAAGGCGCTCGACATCCCGGCCGCGCTCCTGCCGAAGGTACAGCCTTCGAGCTCGCATTTCGTCGACACCGATGCGGCGCTGCTCGGCCACAGCCTGCCCGTGGGCGGCGTGGCGGGCGACCAGCAGAGCGCCCTCTTCGGCCAGGCCTGCTTCGAGGCCGGCATGGCCAAGAACACCTACGGCACCGGCTGCTTCCTGCTGATGCACACGGGCGGCGCGTTCCAGCCCTCGCACAACGGGCTCCTGGTGACGAGTGCTGCGCAGACCGATGCGACACCGCAGTACGCGATGGAAGGCAGCGTGTTTGTCGGCGGCGCGGTCGTGCAATGGCTGCGCGACGGGCTCAAGGCCATCAAGGGCAGCGCCGAGGTGCAGTCGCTCGCCGAGAGCGTGCCCGATGCGGGCGGCGTGATGATGGTGCCGGCCTTCACTGGCCTGGGCGCGCCGTACTGGGATGCCGATGCGCGCGGCACGATCACCGGGCTCACGCGCGGCACGACCGTCGCGCACATCGCGCGCGCGGCGCTGGAGAGCATCGCCTACCAGAGCGCCGCGCTGCTGCAGGCCATGAGCCGCGATGCGGTGGTCGCGGGCGGCAAGCCGGTGGCCGAGTTGCGCGTGGATGGCGGCGCGAGCGTCAACGACCTCTTGATGCAGTTCCAGGCCGACCTGCTGGGCATTCCGGTGGTGCGGCCCGAGGTCATCGAGACCACCGCGCTCGGCGCCGCGTACCTCGCGGGGCTGTCGACCGGCGTCTACGCCGATGCGCGCCAGCTCTCGAAACTGTGGAAGGTGGAGCGGCGTTTCCTGCCGACCATGGGCCGCGCGCAGGCCGAGGAATCGATGGCGCGCTGGGAGCGCGCGGTGCGTCAGGCCACCGCGACCTGATCCGATGAGTGCCGGGGCCTACCAGCCCCAGACCAGGCGCCGCGCCACCCACCCGGTGCCGCCGCCTTCGTGCCGCACCTTGACCCAGTCGCCGCGGCGCTCCAGCGTGCGCAGCACGTCGCCGTAGCCCGCGCGCTTCACGATGGGGCTGCGCGTGCTCGGCGACTTGCGCAGCACCGCCACCTTCGCCTTCACCACGTGATGCGGCGTCCTGGCGGTCATCGGGCGGTAGACCCAGGCCTTGTCGTTCTCGAAGTCGCTGACGTGCAGCCAGTTGCCCTTGCGGCCGATCACGCGGAATGGATAGCCCTTGCTCACGGTCCAGTGGGATTCGTAGCGCTGGCCGGGGCCAGTGCGCATGTTCAGGGTGTCGACCGCGGCGCTGACCATCTGTCGTTGAGGTGCGGCCGACGCGGACGGCAGGGCCATCCACGAGAGGGCGAAGGCGAGCAGGAGCGCGGGCAGCCGGCTGAATCTGGACATGGAGAGAGGGTTCCTTTCAAAGGGGATCGAAGTTTTTACGGCGAGGCCGCGCCTTGCCGGGCGAGCCCATCTGGGCGCGTGAGGCGCGATAAGTTCCTTGAGGGATATCCCGACGTGCCACCGGCATGGCCCCCGCAGCCGTCGGGGCACTGGCCTTCGCGGCGCATCGGCGGACGCAGAATCCGAACGCCCCATCGACTCGCATCCCACGCTTGACTTCCGCTCCCTCCGACGCCCCCGCATCGCGCGGCAATGCCCTGCTCGCCTGCGGCGTGGTCGGCGCCACGCTGCTCGCACTGATCGCGCTGGGCCACGACGGCCGCCGCATCGCACAGCTCGCGGTGCTCGCCGCGCCGGTGGTGCTGTGGCTCGCATGGCCGTTGAAGAGCGCGCGCATGCGGCGCGTGCGCACGGTGCTCGTGTGGCTCTGGGCCATGGGCTTCGCGCTCGACGGCGCGGTGCGCGCCTACCTGCTCGACACCTACCAGGCCGCGCCCGACGGCGCGATGGTGCTCGGCGCGGCGGCCAACACCAATGCGCGCGAGAGCACCGAATACCTGTGGATGCATTGGCGCTCGGCCGTCGTCTGGTCGGCCGCGCTCGCCGTGGCCGGCGTGCTCGTGGGCATGTTCGCGCGACGCGGCGCCGTCTTCGATGCGGCTGCATCGTCTGTGCGCACGCGGTCGCCGTTCTGGCTCCGGTCGCTGGTGCTGGTCCTGCTGCTCGTCGCCTGCGTGGCCTATGCGAGCAAGCCATGGCGCCGGCTGCATCCCGCGATCTTCTGGGCCGGCTGGTCGCAGTCGGTGCACACGCTGCGCGCCGCCTGGGCCGACCAGGAGAAGGTGCGCGACCGTGCGATGGCGCAGGCCCGGGCCATCGCGCCGGTGGCATTGCAGGCCGGCCCTTCCACGGTGGTGCTGGTCATCACCGACAGCATCAACCGCGACAACATGGCGCTCTACGGCTACGGCCGCCCGACGACGCCGCGCCTGCTGGCGCACAAGGCGCAGGCCGGCGAGCAGATGACGGTGCTCAAGAACGCCTGGTCGGTGGACGCGAGCACGCTGCCCGCGCTGCGCAACATGTTCCACTTCGGCCTGCCCCACGCTGAGAACGCCGAGAACGCCGAGAACGGCAAGAACGGCGAGAACCCCCCGCACCTGCTGGCCCTGGCGCGCGCCGCCGGCTACAAGGTCTGGTGGATCAGCAACCACGACGACCTGGCCATCGAGCAGCAGCACGCGCGCTTCGCCGACGTGGTGGACATGGTCAATCGCACGCCCGGCCGCGCCAGCGCCTCGCTGGACGGCGAGATCCTCGACTGCGTGCAGGAGGCCTTTGCCGACACGAGCACCGACCGCAAGCTCATCGTGGTCCACCTGATGGGCGCGCACCCGCACTACAGCCTGCGCTTTCCCGAGAACGCCAACCCGTTCGACGACGACGTCGATGCGGTCGAGACCGGGCTGGTGAAGGACGGCCGCTCCGCCTGGGTGCGGCGCTTTCGCCAGGAGTACGACGCGGCGCTGCTGTACCACGACTTCGTGGTGTCGGAGCTGCTGCAGCAGACGCGCAGCGCGGGCAAGCCCGACGAATACCGCGCGTGGATGTACCTCTCGGACCACGGCCAGGAGGTCGGCCACGGCAGCGACCGCGCGGGCCACAGCCCGTCGACCGCGTCGGGCTACCGCATTCCGGCCGTGGTCTGGCGCAACCGCGAGCCGCTGCCGGGCGGCGCCGCGCAGCAGCAGCCCTTTCGCGCGGACTGGACCGGATGGACGCTGATGGACCTGCTCAAGATCCAGTGGAGCGGGCAGATGCCCGAGCGCAATGTGCTGGGTGATGCCTACCGCTGGCAGGCGCCGAAGATCCCGGTGGCCGTCGAGTCGTTTTCACGCTAACGGCCCCGGGGCTCGCTCAGTGCGCGGGGACCAGGAAGTCCTGGCTGATGCGCCCGCCGAGCTCGTTCACGCGGTCGAGGAACTGCGTGAGGTACGCGTGCAGCCCCGTCGCCAGAATCTCATCGACGCGCGCGTACTGCAGGTCGGCCAGGAGCTTGCCGGCGCGGCGCTGCGTTTCGGCGCTCTGCTCGTTCTGCACCTTCGCGAGGTTGTTGACCACCTCGGCCAGGCTCGCGTGCAGCGAGCGCGGCATGTCGGCGCGAAGGATCAGGAGCTCGGCCACGCGCTCGGGCTTGATCACGTCGCGGTACACCTTGCGGTAGACCTCGAAGGCCGAGACGCTGCGCAGGATCGCGCTCCAGTGATAGAAGTCGTACTCCTGGTCTTCCTCGGTGGCGGCGCCGAAGAATTCGCTGTTGAGCGCGTGGAACTTCACGTCCACCAGGCGCGCGGTGTTGTCGGCGCGTTCGAGGAAGGTGCCCAGGCGCGAGAAGTAGAAGGCCTCGTCCTGCAGCATCGTGCCCAGCGTCACGCCGCGCGAGAGGTGCGAGCGGAACTTGACCCATTCGAAGAACTGGCCCGGGTCGCGCTCGAAGTCGCCCTGGCGCAGCATGCGGTTCACTTCGAGCCAGGTGGTGTTCTGCGTTTCCCACGCTTCGGTGGTGAGCGCGCCGCGCACGGCACGCGCGTTCTCGCGCGCGGCCTTCAGGCACGAGACGATCGAGGAGGCATTGCTCTCGTCCTTGACCATGAACTCCATCACCTCGTTGGGCGTGATCTGCTCGTACTTCTTGTTGTAGAGCGGCAGCAATTCGCTGATGGACAGCACGCCCTGCCAACCGTACTTGGCCACTTCGGCCGATTGCGGCAGCAGCGAGGTCTGGTAGTTGACGTCGAGCATGCGCGCGGTGTTCTCGGCGCGCTCGGTGTAGCGGGACATCCAGTAGAGGTGATCGGCGGTGCGTGACAGCATTGTTTGTTCTCCTGATTTCCTGCTTGCACTCAGACCGATGACGAGGCGCTCTGCGACTGCGACTGGGACTGCGATTGCGCCCTGGGCGCACGCTCGGCTTCGAGGATCCAGGTGTCCTTGGTGCCGCCGCCCTGCGAGGAATTGACCACCAGCGAACCCTCTTTCAGCGCCACGCGCGTGAGGCCGCCGGGCACCATCTGCACCTCCTTGCCCGAGAGCACGAAGGGCCGCAGGTCGATGTGGCGCGGCGCGATGCCCGCATCCACGAAGGTCGGCGAGGTCGACAGGCTCAGCGTGGGCTGCGCGATGTAGCCGTCGGGCTTGGCGATCACGGCTTTCTTGAAGTCCTCGATCTCGGCGTGCGTGGCGGCCGGGCCGATCAGCATGCCGTAGCCGCCGGCGCCGTGCACCTCCTTCACGACCAGGTCCTTCATGTTGTCCAGCGTGTACTGCAGCTCGTCCTTGTTGCGGCACATGTAGGTCGGCACGTTCTTCAGGATCGGCTTCTCGCCGAGGTAGAACTCGATCATCTTGGGCACGTAGGGGTAGATCGACTTGTCGTCGGCCACGCCGGTGCCCACCGCATTGCAGATCACCACGTTGCCCGCGCGGTAGGCGCGCATGAGGCCGGCCGTGCCGAGCGTGGAGGTGGGGCGGAACACGTCGGGGTCGAGGAAGTCGTCGTCCACGCGGCGGTAGATCACGTCCACGCGCCGCGGTCCGCGCGTCGTGCGCATGTAGACGAAGTCGTCCTTGACGAACAGGTCCTGCCCCTCGACCAGCTCGATGCCCATCTGCTGCGCGAGGAAGGCGTGCTCGAAGTAGGCGCTGTTGTACATGCCGGGCGTGAGCACCACCACCGTGGGCTCGGCCGTGGCGGGCGGCGCGCTCGCGCGCAGGGTTTCCAGCAGCAGGTCGGGGTAGTGCGCGACGGGCGCGATGCGGTTCTGGTTGAAGAGCTCCGGGAAGAGCCGCATCATCATCTTGCGGTTTTCCAGCATGTAGCTCACGCCGCTGGGCACCCGCAGGTTGTCTTCGAGCACGTAGTACTCGCCGTTGCCGTCGGCATCGGGGGCGCGGACGATGTCGATGCCCGAGATGTTCGAGTAGACGTTGTGCGGCACGGTCACGCCCATCATCTCGGGGCGGAACTGCGCGTTGTTCAGGATCTGCTCGGCCGGGATGATGCCGGCCTTGATGATTTCCTGGTCGTGGTAGACGTCGTGCAGGAAGCGGTTGAGCGCCGTCACCCGCTGCACCAGCCCCTTTTCCATGCTGTCCCACTCGTGGGCGGGAATGATGCGGGGCAGCAGGTCGAACGGAATGAGCCGCTCGGTGCCCGAGCCGTCCTCGTCCTTGGCGCCATACACCGCGAAGGTGATGCCGACCCGGCGGAAGATCAGTTCCGCCTCTTCGCGCCTCGATCGCATCACCTCACCGGGTTGCTTCGCAAGCCATTGGTCGTAGCGCTTGTAGTGCTGTCGGATTGCAGCCCCCGCATAGGGCAACTGCTCATACATCTCATCGAATTTGTGCATGGAACGACCAATCTCCTTGAGCCATAGCTTAGCAAGTTCAGGGCCAAACTTTGGCTAACCCCCAGGCTTCGCGCACTTCGTGTCGCTTCGCCAACCCCCTTGCAGGGGGCAACACCTGCGGCCCGGCAAAGCCGGTTCCGCGGTGTTTCACGAATGGCGCGCCCCTGCTATCTCCTGTTGCGGGCCGTGAGAAATTCCTTGATGCGCTTGCCGCTTTCGTCGCTGTAGAGGCGCTCGACCAGCACGCCGCGCTCGGCCTCGAGTTGCTCCCGGCGGCTGCGGCCGCGCGCCGCATACACCAGCTCCTTGATGCGGGCCTGCACGTCGAACGGGCCTTGCGCGAGTTTCTGCGCCCAGGCGAGCGCGGCGGCGTAGGCCGTGCCGCGCGGCACGATGCGGTTCACCACGCCCCAGTCATGAAGCCGGCGGGCGTGATGGACCGAGCCGCCCAGCAGGATCTCGAGCACGGCCTGCGGCGGCAGCGAGCGCACCAGCGAATCGGTGCCGCCGCCGTCGATCGACAGGCCGAAGTTGACGTTGGACATCACGAACTCCGCGTCCTCGGCCGCGACCACGAGGTCGCACGCAAGGCACAGCGAAAAACCGCTGCCCGCCGCCGTGCCCTCGACCGCGGCGATGACGGGCTGGGGCGCTTCCTGCATCGCCATGACCCATTCGTTCAGCGCGTCCGAATGCGCCAGCTGCTCCGATTGCGGGAGCTTGCGCTGCCGCACGAGCCGCCGCAGGTCGCCGCCGACGCAGAAATGTTCGCCCTCCCCGGTCAGCACGATGGCGCGCACGGTACGAAAGCCCGAAGCGGCGCGTATCGCTTTCGCGGCGGCCCGGTAGATCGATGGATTGACGGTGTTGCGCGCCGCGGGATTGCTGATGGTCAGCACCAGCACCGCCCCCTCGCGGTGCATCTGGAGCCTGGCGGTGGGGGTCGCGGTGGCCCCGGCGCCGGTGATGGTGGGAACGGCTGCGGCCATCATGGCGTCCGCCTGCCGATCGGTTGGTGCTGACGCCTGTTCTTGTGAAACATGCGGCCTCCTCATGTTGTTTCGGATCGATACAACGCATCAGGCGCCGCGATACGCGACGAGGCAACCGGCCATACCCCCTTGGTTTAACAATTAGTTCACATTTTTCAGCAATTCCCCTTCAACGCGACCGTGGCGGCGAACCACGCCGGATGGCGGGAATCGGCCAGCGACGGCACGTCAGGGCACGCGGTGCTGCCAGTAGCGCGCATGGCGATCGCGCTCGCAGGCCACCTCGGCGAGCCGCACGCTGGTCCATTGCGCGGCGCCGCAGCGCACGCTCTCCACCACCCGCACGCCGCGCTCCGCATAGCGCGCGACCACCTCTTTCGCCGGGTGCCCGAAGCGGTTGCGGTAGCCCGCCTGGACCAGCGCGATGCGCGGGTGCACCGCCTCGAGCAGCGCCTCGCTCGACGATGTCTTGCTGCCGTGATGAGGCACCAGCAGCACGTCGGCCGCGAGCGCGCCGCCGCGCTGCACGAGCGCGCGCTCCTGGTCGCGCTCGATATCGCCGGCCAGCAGCACGGCCGCGCGGCCATTGCCGATGCGCAGCACGCACGAGACCGCGTTCGATTTGGCCGTGGCCGTGTAGTCCGAGGCGAGCGGATGCAGCAGCTCGAAATGCACGCCGTCCCAGTTCCATTGCCGGCCGGCTTCGCACACTTCCCCGGGGTGTTGCGCGCGCAGCGGATGCGTCGCCTCGATCGAACTGAGCAACAGGGCCCCGGGCTGCATCGCAAGCACCGCGGGCGCGCCGCCGGTGTGATCGATGTCGCGGTGGCTCAGCACCAGCATGTCGAGCCGCTCGTCGAAGGCGCGCAGCAGCGGCACGAGCACGCGATGGCCCGCATCGCTCTCCAGGCTGTAGCGCGGCCCGGCGTCGTAGAGCAGGCTGTGCGTCGCGGTGCGCACCAGCACCGCGCTGCCCTGCCCGACGTCGGCCGCGAGCAGTTCGAATTCGCCGGCGGCGGGCCGCGGCATCTGCCACAGCAGCACGGGCAGCAGCAATGGCAGGCCGAGTGCGCGCATCGATCGCGGCAACGGCATGGCGAGCAACGCGCCGCCTGCCACGCCGCAGGCCGCCATCCACCACGGCGGCGCGGCCATCGACAGCGTGGCGAACGGCAGCCCCGCAAGCCATTGCAGCAGGACGGCGAGCGCCTGCACGGCCCAGGCCGCGACGTGCCACAGCGGCGCCGCGACCGCGCCCAGCATGACCAGCGGCGTGATCACCAGCGTGACCCAGGGAATCGCGATGGCGTTGGCCAGCAGCCCCACCACCGACACCTGCTGGAACAGCAAGAGGCTCAATGGCGTGAGCGCCAGTGTGATCACCCATTGCTCGCGAAAGAACAGGAACAGCCGTTGCACGGCGCCCGTTTTCCGCTCTCCCGCCTCCGTCGAATCGGTGGCGAAGAGCACGCCCACCGCGACGAAGCTGAGCCAGAAGCCCGCCTGCATCAAGGCCCACGGATCGATCGCCACCACCACCGCGGCGGTCAGCAGCCAGACATGCGGCCACGGCCAGCGCCTGCCGGTCAGGCGCAGCAGCGCGACGGTGGCGAGCATCCACACCGTGCGCTGCGACGGCACGCCCCATCCGCTGAAGAGCGCATAGAGCGTGGCCAGCAGCACGCCGCCGATCAGCGCGGCCTGGGGTGCGGGAAGGCGCAGCATCAACCGCGTGCTTCGTCGCCACAGCGCGCCGGCGATGTGTGCGGCGAGCCACGCGAACATGGTGATGTGCAGGCCCGAGATCGACATCAGGTGCGCCACGCCCGTGGCCCTGAACACGTCCCAGCCGGCGCGGTCGATGGCGCCTTGGTCGCCGGTGACCAGCGCGGCGATCACGCCGGCCTGGCGGCGGTCGGCCACGCGCTCGAACACGGCATCGCGCACCGCTTCGCGTGCGCGCTCGATGGGATGCCACCAGGTGTTCGCGACATACGCCGGCGCCGCATCGTGCGTGCCGGTTCGCACATAGCCGTTGGCATGCACGCCCTGCTCCCACAGCCAGAGTTCGCTGTCGAAGCCATGCGGATTGAGGTTGCCATGCGGCGCCCTGAGCCGCACCGTGAGTTGCCATCGCTCGCCGGCATGCACTGCGCCGGCTGCGACGGACGAAGCCGCGCGCCCCTCCGTCGCACGGCCCCACAGCCCGGTGTTCTCCCCGTACCAACCGAGCGCGATGCGCGAAGGCACCACAGGCGGTGCATCGTTGCGCGCATCGGCCCAACGCGCGGATTCGACGTCGAGATGAAACCGCGTTCCAGTCTCGTTGCGCTGCGGCATCCGCGAGACCACGCCGGTCACCTGCAGGTCGCGCCCTTCGAGCGACGGATCGAGCGCATCGCCTGCGTAGGCAACGGCGCGCCAGCCCGCGAGCCCCGCACCGGCCAATGCCCCGCACACCAGTGCCGCGACCAGCAACAGCCGCCCGAAAGCACGCCGCCACCACAGCCCCGCAACACCCGCGAACAGCAAGGCCGCATAGGCCCCCGCCCGCCACAGCGTTGGCTGATGCAACTGCAACGCCGCACCGGCGAGCGATCCCCCCAATGCGGCAAACGCCCACGACACGCCCCTGCCGGACGCACGCGACGGCGTCAGCACACGACTCCACGACACATGATGCAAACCCTCCCCGAACCCGCGCTCGATGGCGCGTTAATTGCTTGGCTTCCAGGGCCTGCCACCCATTGAACGCCCTCGCGCTGGCCCCGCCATGCGGTGGATGTGCGGAGGACGGCGCAGCCCATGGTCATCCATGGGCAAGCCGGCCGACAAAGCAGACGCCGTATGGCGGGGCCAGCCCGGAGGGAAACCCTGATGCGCGGGTCATTGCGGCGTTGCCCTTCGCTTGCGTAGCGGTGCTACGCGGCGCTCAGGGCGCCTTGCACTGCCCCGCGCATCAGGGTTTCGCGAGGGCGTTCAATGGGTGGCAGGCCCTAGGCTAGTATGCGTCTCACAAGAGACATCTTTTCGATGCAATCTCGCAGTACTGCACATAAAAACGCATGTCCATTCACGCCGCACTCCACCACGTCACCCACTACAAATACGACCGCCTGGTGCAGTTGGGCCCGCAGGTCGTGCGCCTGCGGCCCGCGCCGCATTGCCGCAGCAACGTGATCTCGTACTCGCTCACCGTCGA
Source organism: Variovorax sp. AC194 (assembly GCF_979257995.1). NCBI lineage: Bacteria > Pseudomonadati > Pseudomonadota > Betaproteobacteria > Burkholderiales > Comamonadaceae > Variovorax > Variovorax sp. AC194. The sequence continues at coordinate 4,721,679 of NZ_OZ409823.1, forward strand.
GCCGGCCGAGCACTTCGTCAACTGGATGCAGGACCCGTTCGCCAACTACCAGGCGCGGCTGGTGTTCCCCGAGAAGACACGCGAATTCAAGGTCACCGTCGACCTCGTGGTCGAGATGGCGGTCTACAACCCCTTCGACTTTTTCCTGGAGCCGCAGGCCGAGAACTTTCCGTTCAAGTACACCGCCTCGCAGGCCGAGGAACTCGCGCCCTACCTCGTGGCCGATCCGGCGACGCCGCTGGTGGAGGCCTACCTCGAGAAGATCGACCGCAAGGAGCAGCGCACCATCGACTTCCTGGTGGGCCTGAACCAGCAGGTGCAGCAGGACGTCAACTACCTCATCCGCATGGAGCCCGGCGTGCAGTCGCCGGAAGAGACGCTCACCAACGGCAGCGGCTCGTGCCGCGACTCGGGCTGGCTGTTGGTGCAGCTCCTGCGCCACATGGGGCTGGCCGCGCGCTTCGTCTCGGGCTACCTCATCCAGCTCACGCCCGACGTGAAGGCGCTGGACGGCCCGAGCGGCACGACGGTCGACTTCACCGACCTGCACGCCTGGTGCGAGGTGTTCCTGCCGGGCGCGGGCTGGATCGGCCTGGACGCCACCTCGGGCCTCATGGCCGGCGAAGGCCACATCCCGCTCGCCTGCACGCCCACGCCGTCGAGCGCGGCGCCCATCGAAGGCGGCGTGGACGAATCGGAGGTCGAGTTCGGCCACGAGATGAAGGTCACGCGCATCTACGAATCGCCGCGCGTCACCAAGCCCTACACCGAAGAGCAATGGGCCGAGGTGCTCTCGCTCGGCGATGCCGTCGATGCGCGCCTGAAGGCCGGCGACGTGCGCCTCACGATGGGCGGCGAGCCCACCTACGTGGCCACCGCCGACCGCGACGCGCCCGAGTGGAACACCGACGCGCTCGGCCCCACCAAGCGCGGCTACGCGACCGAGCTCGTTCACAAGCTGCGCGCCGAATACGGCAACGGCGGGTTCCTGCATTTCGGCCAGGGCAAGTGGTACCCGGGCGAGCAGCTGCCGCGCTGGGCCCTCTCGATCTTCTGGCGCGCCGACGGCCAGACGCTGTGGCACGACCCGGCGCTCTTCGCCGACGAACGCTTCCCCACGCACTACACGAGCGAGGACGCACGCCGCTTCACCACCACGCTGGCCGGCAACCTCGGCCTCACCGAGCGCTACATCCAGCCCGGCTACGAAGACACCTACTACTACCTCTGGCGCGAACGCCGCCTGCCGGTGAACGTCGATCCTTTCGAGTCGAAGCTGGACGACGAGCTCGAACGCGTGCGCCTTCGCCGCGTGTTCACGCAGAAGCTGGACGCGGTGATCGGCTACATGCTGCCCATCGAGCCGGGCCACGCGAACGGCGATGCGCCCGCGCTCGCCGGCCCCGGCTGGAAGACCGGCCCCTGGTTCCTGCGCGACGACCGGCTCTATCTCATTCCGGGCGATTCGCCCATGGGCTACCGCCTGCCGCTCGACTCGCAGCCGTGGGCCAGCAAGGGCGACTACCCCTACCTGATCGAGCGCGACCCGACCGCCCCGCGCGGCGCGCTGCCGAGCGCGGCCGACTACCGTGCGCGCTACAGCACAGGCGCTGTCGGTGCAGCCGGCTCCACGGGCGCCAACCTCGGCGACGTGCCCTACACCTTCGGCACGCCGCCCGTGGTGCCCGCATCGTTGCGCATGCAGAGCCCCGGCGATGCGGCCAGCGGTGATGCCGCAGCGGCCGCCGCATGTGCCGCCGACGCGAGCGCCGATGCCTCGGCCACCTCCGCCACCTCCGCCCCGTCCGCCACACCTGCCACCCGCCAGCCCCTGCGCGGCGAATCGGCCCACTGGGTCACGCGCACCGCGCTGTGCGTGGAGGTGCGCGATCCGCGCCGCGCCAACGGCCCGTCGGCCGAGAAGAAGGGCAGCGCCTCGGGCGTGCTCTACGTCTTCATGCCGCCGCTCGCGCGCCTGGAGGACTACCTGGACCTCGTCGCCGCCGTCGAAGCCACCGCGCGCGAGCTGGACATGCGCATCGTGATGGAAGGCTATCCGCCGCCGCGCGATCAGCGCCTGAAAATGCTGGCCGTCACGCCCGACCCGGGCGTGATCGAAGTCAACATCCACCCGGCCCACAACTGGAAGGAACTGGTCGCGCACACCGAGTTCCTCTACAACGCCGCGTTCGAGACGCGCCTGTCGGCCGAGAAGTTCATGACCGACGGCCGCCACACTGGCACCGGCGGCGGCAACCACTTCGTGATGGGCGGCGCGACGCCCGCCGACAGCCCGTTCCTTCGCCGGCCCGAGCTGCTCGCGAGCCTCTTGCTCTATTGGCACAACCACCCGTCGCTGAGCTACCTCTTCTCGGGCATGTTCATCGGCCCGACGAGCCAGGCGCCGCGCGTGGACGAGGCGCGCAACGACCAGGTCTACGAACTGGAAATCGCCCTGCAGGAAATCGCGAAGAACCGCGAGATCTACGGCCAGAACATGCCCGCATGGCTGGTCGACCGCACGCTGCGCAACATCCTCATCGACGTGTCGGGCAACACGCACCGCAGCGAGTTCTGCATCGACAAGCTCTACTCGCCCGATTCGAGCACCGGTCGCCTGGGCCTGCTGGAGCTGCGCGCCTTCGAGATGCCGCCGCATGCGCGCATGAGCATCGCGCAGCAACTGCTGATCCGCGCGCTGGTGGCCCGCTTCTGGGACGAGCCCTACAAGGCGCCGGTCACCCGCTGGGGCACCGAGCTGCACGACCGGTTCCTTTTGCCGACCTTCGTGAAGATGGACTTCGACGACGTCATCAGCGAGATGCGCCAGGCCGGCTTCGCGTTCGATCCCGACTGGTTCGCGCCGCACTTCGAGTTCCGCTTCCCGCTCGTGGGCCAGATGCAGGCGATGGGCGTGGAGCTCTCGCTGCGCAACGCCCTGGAGCCGTGGCACGTGATGGGCGAGGAAGGTTCGGCGGGCGGCACGGTGCGCTATGTCGATTCGTCGCTCGAGCGCATCGAGGTGCGCGTGACGGGCCTGAACGAGAGCCGCCACGTCGTCACCGTCAACGGCAAGGTGCTGCCGCTGCAGCCCACGGGCGTGACCGGCGAATTCGTCGCGGGCGTGCGCTACAAGGCCTGGAACCCGCCCTCGGCGCTGCACCCGAGCATCGGCGCCCACGCGCCGCTGACCTTCGACCTGGTGGACACCTGGATGAAGCGGTCCCTCGGCGGCTGCCAGTACTTCGTGGCCCACCCGGGCGGGCGCAACTACGACAGCTTCCCGGTCAACGCCTACGAGGCCGAGAGCCGCCGCCATTCGCGCTTCACGCGCATGGGCCACACGCCCGGCCTCATGCGCACGCCGCCGGCCACCATCGAGCTGCCGGGCAGCCGCGAATTCCCGTTCACGCTCGATCTGCGCCGATAAGGGGTCATTTAGCACACTGCCAGAGCGGCCGCGCCGTGACGGCGGTGTGACAATCCACCCCCTGTGGAACCTTTGAACGAATCCCTGTTCGACGCCCAGGCCCTGGAGTTTCCAGCGGCCCTGGCGTCGGCGCTCGCACCGGCCGCGCTGCCCGGCCACTTCGACGAGTTGCGTGGCCAGGCCACCGCGGCTGCGCCCGCGAGGCCCGCTTCCGGTGGTGCGGCGCCGGCGACTGCGCCGGCCCCGCTGCTGTACGACGCGGCGGCGGAGCGGCCGGCGGCCACGCCGTCGCAGTCCCAATCGCAATCGTCCCAATCGCAGTCCCAGTCGCAGTCCCAGTCGCAGCAGCAAACGTCGTCCAACGACAAACCGCCGCTCACTCCCGCCTGGAACGCCTTCTTCGACCAGCTCGGCCCGGGCGGCTTCAACGACCTGCCGCGCCGCGCGGTGAGCCTGGAGCGGCAGATCCGCGACAACGGCGTCACCTACAACGTCTACGCCGACGCCAACGGACCGCAGCGCCCCTGGTCGCTGGACCTCTTTCCGCTGATCGTCTCTCCCGAGAGCTGGAGCCAGATCGAGGCCGGCGTGCTGCAGCGCGTGCGCGTGCTCGACCGCGTGATGGCCGACGTGTACGGCCCGCAGCAACTGCTGAGCGAAGGGCTCCTGCCGCCGGCGCTGGTGCGCGGCCATCCGGGCTACCTGCGCGCGCTGCACGGCGTGAAGCCGCCGGGCGACACCTGGCTGCACATCGCGGCCTTCGACCTCGCGCGCGGCCCCGACGGCAACTGGTGGGTGGTGTCGCAGCGCACCCAGGCGCCCTCGGGCCTGGGCTACCTGCTGGAGAACCGCCTGGCCATCACGCGGCAGTTTCCGCAGGCCTTCGAGGCGCTGCACGTGCAGCGCCTGGCCGCCACCTACAGCGCCATGATGGACGGCCTGCAGCGCATGTGCCCGGCCGGCGTGCCGCCCCACATCGCCCTCCTCACCCCCGGCCCGTACAACGAGACCTACTTCGAGCACGCGTACCTCGCGCGGTATCTGGGCGTGACGCTGGTCGAGGGCAGCGACCTCACGGTGCGCGACCAGCGCCTGTACCTCAAGACCCTGCAGGGCCTGCGCCCGGTGCACGGCCTCATCAAGCGGCTGGACGACCAGTTCCTCGACCCGCTGGAACTGCGCCCCGATTCCACGCTCGGCGTGCCCGGGCTCCTGCAGGCGATTCGCGCCGGCAATGTGCTGGTGGCCAACATGCCAGGCTCGGCGTTCCTCGAATCGCCCGCATTGCTCGGCTTCCTGCCGGGCCTGGCGCGCCGGCTGATCGGCGAGAAGCTCAAGCTCCCGGCCCTCCCCACCTGGTGGTGCGGCGAGCGCGCCGCGCTCGAGGCGGTGCTGCCGCAGCTGGGCGATTGCGCCATCAAGCCCACCTACCCCGGCTTCGACGGCCAGACCAGTTTCGACGCGGTGCTCGGCAGCCAGCTCGGCCGCCGCGAGCTCGATGAATGGGCCGGCCGCATCGTGCGCGAGGGCGATGCCCACACCGTGCAGAGCTACCTGCCGCTGTCGCAGATGCCCACCTGGGCGAGCGACCTGGGCCCCGGCCACATCGCGCCGCGCGCGGTGCTGCTGCGCGTGTTCGCGGTGAGCGACGGTGCGCAGTCGTGGCGCGTGCTGCCCGGCGGGCTTGCACGGCTTGCGGGCGCGAATGCGCAGATCGCCTCGATGCAGCGCGGCGGCAGCAGCGCCGACGTGTGGGTGCAGACGCACGGCGAGGTCGATCGCACCACGCTGCTGCAGCCGCACGCCACGCCCGCCTCGCTCGCGCGGCACCGCGCGCCGGTCACCAGCCGCGCTGCGGAGAACATGTTCTGGCTCGGCCGCTACACCGAGCGCGCCGAGAACGCGGTGCGCCTGGCGCGCCTCACGCTCAACCTGCTGGGCGGCGAAGACCAGTCGTCGCGCCCGCTGCTCGAATGGCTGCACCGCATGGCCGTGCGCAATGCGCTAGTGCCGGCCGAGGCGCCGAGCGCGCCGCAATCGCGCCGGGTGTTCGAACGTGCGCTGGTGGCCGAGCTCGGCGACGTGGACAAGGGCGGCAGCGTCGGCTACAGCCTGCGCTGCATCCGCGAGGCCGCTGCTGCCGTGCGCGAGCGGCTCTCGCAGGACAACTGGAACCAGATCGTGCGCGCCGAGGCCGACTTCCTGCGCCGCGCGGCCGAGCAGGCCGGCGAAGGCAGCTTCGCCGCCAGCGCCGCGCTGCGCGCGCTCGAATCGGCCAGCACCGCGCTGGCCGCGATGACCGGCGCGCAGACCGACCGCATGACGCGCGACGACGCCTGGCGCCTGCTGTCCATCGGCCGCCACATCGAGCGCCTGGGCTTTTTGTCGAACGCGCTGGAAGCCGGCTTCGACAACGGCGCCGTGCACGAGGTCAGCGGCTTCGAGGCGATGGTGGCGCTGTTCGACAGCACCATCACCTTCCATGCGCGCTACCAGCAGCGCCGCGACGTGGCCACGCTGGTCGACCTCTTGGTGCTGGATGCCGAGAACCCGCGCTCGCTGGCCTGGGTCACGCAGACCCTGCGCGGCCGCATCGCGCGGCTCGCGGGCAGCGCGCCGGGCAAGCTCACCGCGCTGTCGTACGAGCTGCCCGATCCGGCCACCTGGACGCTGGAACACCTTTGCGCTACCGGACCCGAAGCGAACTATCCCGCGCTGGTGCAGTTGCTCGCCAACTGCGAGACGGCGGCCTACCATGTGTCGGACGCCATCGGCACGCGCTACTTCACGCTCACCTCCGAATCGCTGCGCTCGGTCGGCGCGTGATCTCACAACGATATTTCGAAGGAGGCACTTCCATGTCAGGCATCGCCATCAACCGCCGATTCACACTGACCACCGCGGTACTTGTCGCCGGCCTCATGCTCGCCGGCTGCGGCAAGCAGGAAAGCGCCGCGCCCACCGCCGCCTCCGCGCCGCCGCCCGCCGCCGCCCGCGTGCTGGTCGTGGGCACCGACGCCGCCTACGCGCCCTTCGAATCGCAGAACGAAAAGGGCGAGGTCGTGGGCTTCGACATCGACGTGGTCAAGGCCGTCGCGCAGAAGGCCGGCATCGAGGTGAAGTTCGTCAACACGCCGTGGGAAGGCATCTTCAATTCGCTCGACCAGGGCGACCGCGACCTGCTGGTGTCGTCCATCACCATCACCAACGAGCGCCGCCAGACCATGGACTTCTCGCAGCCCTACTTCGAGGCCCGGCAGCTCATCGCGGTCAAGAGCGATTCGCCGGTCGCGAAGTTCGAGGACATCAAGAACCTGAAGGTCGGCGTGCAGAACGGCACGACCGGCGACGAGGTCGTGGGCAAGCTGCTGGGCAAGTCGAGCACCGCCATCAAGCGCTTCGAATCCACGCCGCTCGCGCTGAAGGAGCTCGAAGCCGGCGGCGTGCAGGCGGTGGTGGCCGACAACGGCGTGGTGGCGCACTACCTGGCCAACAACGCGGGCGGCGGTTTCAAGACGGTGAGCGATGCGGGCTTTCCGGCCGAGCAGTACGGCATCGCGGTGAAGAAGGGAAATGCCGAGCTGCTCGCCAGGATCGACAAGGGCCTGGCGGACATCAAGGCCGACGGCACCTACGCGAAGATCTACGCCTCGCACTTCGGTGCCGAGTCGAAATAAAAAAACAACCCACGATCTCGCCATGCTGCTGCACGTCACCCACGAAACCCGCTACGAGTACGCACCGCCGGTCGAGACGGCGCAGCACCTGGCCCACCTGAAGCCGCTGGCCACCGGTTCGCAGCGGCTGGTGAGCCACCAGCTCGCGATCGATCCAGCACCGGCCCAGCGCAGCGAGTTGCCCGACGTCTACGGCAACACCCGCGCCTTCTTCGCGCTCGAAGCCACGCACGACCGGCTGGTGGTCACCGCCGAGAGCGTGGTCGAGACCTCGGTGCCGGTGCTCTCGAGCGCGGTGGCGCGCGAGCTGCCCTGGGAGGCCGTGCGGGAGCGCTTTCGCTTTCGCAAGGACGCCACCTTCGATGCGGCTTCCGAGTTTGTCTTTCCCTCGCCCTACGTGCCGCGCCACGACGATTTCGCCGCCTATGCGCGCGCGAGCTTCGTGCCCGGCCGGCCCACCTTCGACGTGGCGATGGACCTCACCGAGCGCATGTACCGCGACTTCGACTACGACGCCGACAGCACCGAGATCAACACCCCCGCCGTCGAGGCGCTGGCCCAGCGCAAGGGCGTGTGCCAGGACTTTGCGCACATCATGATCGCGTGCTTTCGCACGCTGGGCCTGCCCGCGCGCTACGTGAGCGGCTACCTGCTCACGCAGCCGCCGCCCGGCCAGCCGCGCCTGGTGGGCGCCGATGCGTCGCACGCGTGGGTGTCGGTGTACCTGCCCGGCCACGGGGAAGAGGACGACGGCCCCGAAAGCGCCGGCGGCTGGGCCGATTTCGACCCCACCAACGGCCGCCAGCCCGGCGAAGACTACGTGACGCTGGCCATCGGCCGCGACTACTCCGACGTCTCGCCGATGCGCGGCGTACTGCATGGCGGCGCCAGGCACACGCTGAGCGTCGGGGTGACCGTGCAGCCCGTGGGGGAAGTGGTCCAGGCGCCGCCGCAAAGCCAGACACAATCGTCATCCCAAGACAAGGAGTCTCCATGAGCGTTTACGACAAACTTTCCAGCCTCGGCATCACCCTGCCCCCGGTCTCGGCCCCCGCCGCCGCCTACGTGCCTTTCGTGCAGACCGGCAACCTCGTGTTCCTCTCGGGCCACATCGCCAAGAAGGACGGCAAGGTCTGGGCCGGCCAGCTCGGCGTGAACATCACCACCGAGGAAGGCAAGCAGGCCGCCCGCGTGATCGCCATCGACCTCCTGGGCACGCTGCACGCGGCCGTGGGCGACCTCAACAAGGTCAAGCGCATCGTCAAGGTGATGAGCCTGGTGAACTCGGTCGGCACCTTCACCGAACAGCACCTGGTGACCAACGGCGCGAGCGAATTCTTCGCCGAGGTCTTCGGCCCCGAAAAGGGCGCGCATGCGCGCAGCGCCTTCGGCGTGGCGCAAGTGCCGATGGGCGCCTGCGTCGAGATCGAGCTGATCGCCGAAGTCGGCTGATCCGTCAGAAAAAAACGCCCCGCTGGCCGGGGCTTTTTTTCGAACCTTCGACCGTCATGAACACCGTCCTGCGAACCCTCGCCTCGACCGCGCTTCTGTTCGCCGTCCTGCAGCCCGGCGGCGCTTCCGCGCAATCGCTCAGCTGCGGCGGCTTTCTCGCGGGCGTTGGCGAATCGAAGTTCTCCGTCCTCAACAAATGCGGCGAGCCGGTGCTCAAGGACATCGTCTGCGTCCCCCGCCCGCAGGTCGAAGTGATCCTCGCGCCGGGCGTGCGCGGCGGCACGCGGCAGATCATCAGCCAGCAGTGCATCCCGATGGAAGACTGGACCTACCACCGCGGACAGGGCAATTTCCTCGGGATCGTTCGCTTCTACAACGGCGCTGTCGAATCGGTGCGCGACGGCGATCGCGTCCAGTAAGAACTAGGGTGAGCTGCCGAAGCTCTCCTCCAGGAATTCGATCAACGCCTGCACGCGCGCCGTGCGCCCCTTGCGGGTCGGCACCAGCAGCACGACCGGTGCGCTGTCGAATTCCCAATCTTTCAGCACCCGCACCAGCGAGCCTCGCGCGATCGCGTCCGCCGCGTCCCATTCGGAGCGCAGCACCAGCCCCATGCCCTGCTCGGCCCAGTGCCGCGCCACGCTGCCGTCGTTGGTGACGAAGGCCGGCGCGATGCGCAGCGTCTCGCGCGCGCCCGCGCGCCCGAGTGTCTTCGCGTTCGCCTTCGCCTTGGGGTTCGCCGCGCGGCGCACATGCCACAGCGTGACGTCCTCGTCGTTCTCGCGGATGACGATGCAGTCGTGCGCCATCACGTCGCGCGGAATGCGGGGCGTGCCGCGCGCGCGCAGGTACGCGGGGCTCGCGCACAGCCAGCGCGCGTTGGCGCTCAGCGTGCGCGCGACCCACGACGAATCGCGCACCGTGCCGATGTGGATGATCGCGTCCGCATCGTGCCGGTCGGGCCACGGCGTCTCGCGCAGGTCGAACTGGATGCGCAGGCCCGGATGCAGCCGCGCGAAGCGCGCGAGCATCGGCGCCACGTACTGCCGGCCGTAGCCGAAGGGCGCAGCGATGCGCAGCGTGCCGGTGAGCCGGCGGTCGTCGCGCTGCATCGATTCGCGCAGCCCCTCGATCTGCCCGAGCAGCGCCGCGGCCTCGCGCGCGAAGCGCTCGCCCTCGGCGGTGAGGCTCAGGCGCCGCGCGGTGCGGGTGGCGAGCGAGAGACCGAGCGCGGCCTCGAGCTTGCGCAGCCGCATCGACAGCGCGGGCGGCGTGACGTCGAGCGAACGCGCCGCGGCGCTGAGCGAAGGCTCGCGCAGCAGGGCCGCTGCCAGTTGCATGTCCTCGATCTGGATCATTAACCTGTGCTTAACGATTGATGAGTCTGCATTGAAGCACAACGACGGCTCGGGAACGTACAGTCCGCGACCAGGCAAGCCCTTGCTGCCCCAGCCAGCGCCCACCCGCGCGCCAAGCTCCTCGACCTGAACGGAACGCTGCCATGAACGCCCCTACTCTCGCCACCATCGACACGCCCGCCGCCATCGTCGAGCGCCCGCGCATGCAGCACAACATCGCACGGATGCAGGCGCGCATGAACGCGCTCGGCGTGCGCTTCCGCCCGCACGTGAAGACCAGCAAGTGCATCGACGTGGCGCGTGCGCAGCGCGACGCGGGTGCGCAGGGCATCACCGTCTCCACGCTGAAGGAGGCCGAGCAGTTCTTCGCCGCCGGCTTCACCGACATCCTCTATGCCGTGGGCATGGCGGCGCACCGGCTGCCGCATGCGCTCGAGTTGCGCCGCCGCGGCTGCGCGCTGTCGATCATCACGGACGGCGTGACCTCGGCGCGCGCCATTGCCGAGTTCGGCCGCGCGAACGGCGAGGCCTTCGAGGTGCTGATCGAAGTCGACACCGACGGCCACCGCTCCGGCATCCGCCCGGACGACGACGTGCTGCGCGAAGTCGCCCACGTGCTGCACGACGGCGGCATGCGCCTGGCCGGCGTGATGACGCACGCAGGCTCCAGCTACGACCTGGACACGCCGGAAGCCCTCAAGGCCATGGCCGAGCAGGAGCGCAGCGGCTGCGTGCGCGCCGCACAGCGGCTGCGCGATGCGGGCCTGCCCTGCGCCATCGTCAGCGTGGGTTCCACGCCGACGGCGTTGATGGCCGAGGGCCTCGATGGTGTGACCGAAGTGCGCGCGGGCGTCTACGTGTTCTTCGACCTCGTGATGCGCAACGTCGGCGTCTGCAGCACGGACGAGGTCGCGCTGAGCGTGCTCACCACCGTGATCGGCCACCAGGTCGAGAAGGGCTGGGCCATCGTCGATGCGGGCTGGATGGCCATGAGCCGCGACCGCGGCACGCAAAAGCAGAAGCGCGACTTCGGCTACGGCCAGGTCTGCGATCTCGACGGGAATGTGCTCGACGGCTACGTGCTCAGCGGCGCGAACCAGGAGCACGGCATCCTCTCGCGCGAAGGCGAGCCCGACACCAACATTGCGACGCGCTTTCCGATCGGCACGCGCCTGCGCATCCTGCCCAATCACGCCTGCGCCACAGGCGCGCAGTACCCCGAGTACCAGGCGCTGGGTGAAGACGGCGCGCTGCAGACGTGGGGCCGCTTCCACGGCTGGTGATCAGCTCTTCTTCACTTCTTTTTCACTTCTTCTTCGGCGCTTCCTTCGCCATGCCGTCGGCGTGGCGGTGCATCAGCTTCCAGTCATCGCCCTCGCGCCGGAAGACCTCGGTGATGCGCAGGTCCATCGGCACCGGTTCGCGCTTGCCCTCCATGTTCACCCTGGCGTGCTGGATGCCGACCCAATAGGCCACGCCGTCGCCTGCGCCCATCTGGAAGATCTCGAAGCTGCTTTCGCTGCCCTTGTCGAAAGAGGCGGCATCGAGCGTGTAGCGCGTGGCGACCTCCTCGGTGCCGTGCACATGCCCGCCGCCCGGCCCGAAGAAGGTGGCGTCGGAAGTGCGCGCAAGCAGCGCACCCAGGGGTGCCGCATCGCCGCACACATAGGCTTGCGCGGCCTGCTCGCGCTGCTTCATGAATCGCTCGAAGTGAGCGAGGTCCTTGCTGTCTGTCATGGGTGTCCTTTTCAACAGGGAATGACCTGTTGTGCGACAGCCGCCGGCCGCGGCATGCATGCCGATACCCGATTGCGATGCAGGACACCTCCGACCCGGAGGGCGTTCAGGCCTTCGCGCGGGTCCCCGTGAGCGTCGGCAATTCGGTCGCGCTCGAGTTGACGTTCACGCTGCGATCGAAGCGCATGTAAGGCCCCGAGAACCGGCACTCCACCGTGTCGCGGAACGCCGACTCCACGAAGGTCCATGTCATGACGAAGGTGCGCGCATCGCGCCACTCGCCGCTGGCCACCACGCGCATCACGTCGGGCTGGTACTCGTGGTGCAGCTTGTTGCCGGTGATGGTGGTGTCGCCCTCGAAGGGCTTCTTCAACCCGGCCTGCACCTTGTGCGTGCCGCGGTCGTCTTCCATCGTGAAGGTGCAGGTGTCGCCTGTGAAATCGAGACGCATCGACTTGACCTTCTCCGCGTTGTCCGGAAAGTCGAAGCGCACGCCCGAGACGTTCGCCGCGACGGGCGAACTCGTCGGCTTCACCGGTGGCAACAGTTGCAATGTGCGCGTGCGGTTCTTCAGCGCGGTGTAGTCCTTCTCATTGGCCGTCGCCGTGCCGCCGAATGCCGCGGGAAAGTGCTTGTAGAGGATGCCCGCATTGAAGCCCGCCTTCGGCGGCAGCGCCGAGTTGAGCGCGAGCACCGCGTTCTGCTCGGGGAACACCACCGCGTACTGGCCGAACAATCCGTCGGCGTTGTAGGCCCCATGCTGGCCCAGCCACCACTGGTAGCCATAGCGGTCCTTGGTGTGCGGCTGGTGGACCGAGGCGACCCATTCCTTCGTGAGGATCTGCCTACCGTTCCACTGGCCGTTCTGCGCATGCAGGATGCCCAGCTTGAGCGAATCGACCGTCTTCCAGCTCAGGCCGTTGGCGCCGGGCGAGATGCCCTCGGGCCCCACGTCCCACTCGTAGCCGGTGATGCCCAGCGGATCGAAGAAGCGGGGCTTCAAGTAATCGGCCGTCGACTGCCCCGTGGTCTTCGTGACGATGGCCGACAGCATGTAGGTGGCCGCGCTGGTGTAGACGAACTTGCTGCCCGGCGTGTAGACCACCGGGATCTTGAAGAACTCCGCGATCCAGCTCGTGCGGATCGGCCGCCACACCGAGCCCGACACCATCGACTCGTGGCCGGTGCGCATCGTCAAGAGGTCGCGCACGGTCATGGCCGCGAGGTTGGCGCTGACGGTGGGCGGCAGATGCTCGGGGAAGAAGGAGACGACCTTGTCGTCGAGGCCGAACTTGCCGTCGGCAACGGCCATGCCCACGGCGCACACGGTCACGCTCTTGGTGAGCGAGTGCGTCATGTGCCGGCGCTCGGGCTTGTAGGGGTCCCACCAGCCTTCGGCCACCACATGGCCGTTGCGCCAGAGCATGAAGCTGTGCAGCTCGAACGCGCCGCGCTCGGCATCGTCCAGGAAAGCGAGGATCGCCGCGGGCGAGATGCCCTGCGCCTCGGGCCGGCTGCGCGGCAGGCCGTCGGCAAACACCGGTGCGCCGGCGCCGGTGGCGGCCCAGCCGATGCCGGGGAGCGACGCCATGGCGGTGCCACCGAGGGAAAGCCGCAGCAGGCCGCGGCGCGAGATGGCGGAAGGGATCGTCGTTGTCTCTTGCATGTTGTTGGCTTCCTGGTCTTCCCTGTCTTGCTGGTGGACAGGTCGCCCCAGTTTGGCGCCGGCAGCTGTCAGTCGCCTGTCGGCTTCGACAGGGGAAACCCGGCCGGCCCGAAGGGATGCACGCCGGCCCGGGCGGCGGAATCGATGATCTCGGTCCACGACTTTCCTGCTGCCCGCAACTGGTCCACCGAGGGCCCGAGGACGTTGCCGTATGCCTGCATCGTCCGGGCTTCGATGCGCGCCAGCAGGTCGGGCGGCGTCAGGTCGCGGTAGGCCTCCTTGAGGCGATTGCGCTCGGCCACGACCCAGCGGGCGACCTGCTCCTCGCCCGTGCCCGCAGCGAGCATTGCCGATGCCGACCGGGCGAGCGCATTCACTGCGGCTTCGTAGCGGGAACGCACATCGGGCTCTGGCATCGTGACTTCTCCTGGCGCCGGCGGATCGGTGCCGGTCCTTCCGCGCCATCGTACAGTTCGAGCTCCCGCGGCAGAACACAACAACGACGGAGACATGCCATGGAATTCGACTACGTGATCGTGGGCGGAGGTTCGGGCGGCGCCACGCTGGCCTCCCGCCTCAGCGAAGACCCGGGCGTCACGGTCTGCCTGCTCGAAGCCGGCGGCGACGGCCGCGGCATCCTGGTGCGGGCGCCGGCCGCCACGGTGGCGATGCTGCCGGGCCGCCCGCGCATCAACAACTACGCCTACCAGACCGTGCCGCAGCCCGGCCTGAACGGGCGCCGCGGCTACCAGCCGCGCGGACGCGGCCTCGGCGGATCGAGCGCGATCAACGCCATGCTCTACGTGCGCGGCCACCGCGACGACTACGACGACTGGGCGAACGCCGGCTGCGCGGGCTGGTCGTTCGACGAGGTGCTGCCGTACTTCAAGCGCGCCGAAGGCAACGAGCGCGGCGAGAGCGCGCTGCACGGCGCCGACGGGCCGCTGCAGGTCTCCGAGCAGCAGAGCCCGCGCCCGATCACCGAGGACTTCGTGCGCGCGGCGGCGGAGTGCGGCATCGCACGCAACGACGATTTCAACGGCCCCGAGCAGGAAGGCGCGGGCCTCTACCAGGTCACGCAGTTCCACGGCGGCACGAAGAACGGTGAGCGCTGCTCGGCGGCCGCGGCGTACCTGCATCCGGCGATGAACCGCCCCAACCTCACCGTGCTGACCGGCACGCAGGCCCTGCGCGTGGTGCTCGAGGACAAGCGCGCCACCGGCGTGGAAGTGCGGCGCGGCGGCACCACCGAAGTCATCCGCGCGCACCGCGAAGTGGCGCTGTGCGGCGGCGCCTTCAACTCGCCGCAGCTGCTGATGCTCTCGGGCATCGGCGACCCCGCCGAGCTGGCCCGCCACGGCATCGCGGTGCGGCATGCGCTGCCGGGCGTCGGCCAGAACCTGCAGGACCACACCGATTTCATCCTCGCCTACACCTCCAAGGACACCGACCTCTTCGGCATCGGCGTGAAGGCCGGGCTGAAGTTGACGAAGGCGATCTTCGAGTGGCGAAAGAGCGGCAAGGGCCTCGTCGCGACGCCCTTTGCAGAGGGCGGTGCCTTCATCAAGTCATCGCCCGAGGTGCGCCGGCCCGACCTGCAATTGCACTTCGTGATCGCGATCACCGACGACCATGCGCGCAAGCTGCACATGGGCTTCGGCTTTTCGTGCCACGTGTGCGTGCTGCGGCCCAAGGGCCGCGGCGACGTGCGGCTCAACGATGCGAACCCGCTGTCGGCGCCGCGCATCGACCCGCGGTTTCTCTCCGAGGCCGAAGACATGGCGCTGCTGTTGCAGGGCGTGAAGAAGATGCGCGAGATCCTGCGCGCGCCGGCGCTTCAGAAGTACCGGCACGGCGAGCTCTACACGGCCGATGCGCACACCGACGAAGCGCTCACGCAACACATCCGCGCGCGCGCCGACACCATTTACCACCCGGTGGGCACCTGCAAGATGGGCGTGGACGCGATGGCGGTGGTCGATCCGAAATTGCGCGTGCACGGCATCGAGAACCTGCGCGTGGTCGATGCCTCGGTGATGCCGATGCTCGTCGGCGGCAACACCAACGCGCCGACGATCGTGATTGCCGAGCGTGCGGCCGACTGGATGCGCGGGCCGATCACATTCGACCGCGCGGTGCAGGACGCTAGAGAGCCTGCGACGAACCCCGCACCATCAGCTCTCCCGGAAGCAGCAGCTGGCGCGGCGCCGAATCCAGCCCCCGCAGCCGCTCGATCAGGCATGTAGCAGCCGTGCGGCCGATGGCATCGGTGGGCTGAGCGACGGTGCTCAGGCCCGGCCCGATCAGCGAGGCCCATTCGGGATCGTCGAAGCCGACGAAGCCCAGGTCATCGCCGAACTGCAGGCCCAGCCGCGCCATGGCCTGCGCCACGCGCAGCGTGACCACGGCGTTGCCCGCGACCACGGCGGCGCGGCGGCCGCGCCTGGCGCGCTTGCGCAAGGCGGTCAGTGCGGCGTCCAGCGCATCGTTTTCACCCTCGACCGATTCGAACACCTCGCCCGCCACGCGCGGCTCGTGTGCCGTCACGCAGGCACCGAACGCCGCGGTGCGCTCGCGCCGCGAGCTCACGCCCTTCTGCGGCTCGGTGACGTAGAGCAGTTCGCGGTAGCCGCCTTCGAGCAAGTGCCCGCAGGTGGCCTGCATCGCTGCGTGGTTGTCGAGCGAGACGAAATCGGTGTGCATGCCGGTGTGGCGCCGGTCGACCAGCACCGCGGGCTTGCCGTGCAACGTGACCGCATCGACCACGTTGCTGCCGCGGCCCAGCGTGTTGAGGATGAAGCCGTCGACCTGGTAGCCCGCGAGCGCATCGATCGCTTCGCGCTCGCGTTCGCTCTCGTTGCCGAGGTTGAACAGCATCACGAGGTAGCCGGCGTCCTGGCAGGCCTTCTCGGCGCCGCGCAGCACCGCCACCGAATACGGGTTGGTGATGTCGGCCACGATCAGCCCGATGAGCCGCGAGCGGCCGTGGCTCAGCGCCTGCGCCATCGGGCTCGGCGAATACGCGAGCTTGGCGATGGCCACCTCGACGCGCGCGGCGATGTCGGGGCTGAGCAAGCGCTCGCGGTGGTTGAGGAAGCGAGAGACGGTGGCTTTGGAAACGCCCGCCGCTTCGGCGACATCGGCGATGGTGGCGCGGCCCGTGGGCTTCATGTCACGCGGCGGCGGTGTCGTACGGCGCCGTCGGCTTCTCACCGGCCAGCGCCTGCAGCAGATTGGTCGTCGCGAGCTCGGCCATCGCGTGGCGCGTCTCGTGCGTGGCCGAGCCGATGTGCGGCAGCGGTGTCACGCGCGGGTGCGTGCGCAGCGGCGAATCGGCGGGCAGCGGTTCCTTCGCGAACACGTCGAGGCCCGCGGCGCGCAGCGTGCCGTGGTCCAGCGCGTGCAGCAGCGCCTCTTCGTTCACGGTGGCGCCGCGGCCGCCGTTGATGAACGAGGCGCCCGGCTTCATGCGCGCGAAGAAGGCGGCGTCGATCATGCCGCGCGTGGCATCGGTCAGCGGCAGCATCGCGAGCACGATGTCGGCGCGCGCGAGCAGGTCGTCCAGCGGCGTGTGCGTGGCGCGGCCCTGCAGCTCGGGCGCCTGCGCGGCCAGGTCGACCGGGCGACGCGCGTGATAGAGCACCGGCATGCCGAAGCCCAGCGCGGCGCGGCGCGCCACGGCCTGGCCGATGCGGCCGAAACCGAGGATGCCCAGCGTCTTGCCGTGCACGTCGGTGCCGAAAAGTTCTTCGCCGATGTTCTTCGTCCAGCGGCCTTCGCGCACGAGGTTCGAGAGCTCGACGACGCGGCGCTGCGTGGCCATGAGGATCGCGAACACCGTGTCGGCCACCGTCTCGGTGAGTACGTCGGGCGTGTGGCACAGCACGATGCCGCGCCTGTGCAATTCGGCGAGCGGGTAGTTGTCCACGCCGACCGACACGCTCGAAATCACCTCGAGTTGCGGCGCCGCATCGAGCAGCGCGGCGTCGACCGTGTGGCTCGATCCGATCAGGCCGTTCGCGGTCGCGAGCGCGGCGGCGAAGGCCTCGGGCGCCTTGCGCGGATCGGCCACGGTCACGTTGTGGGCCGCTTGCAGGCGCGCCAGCTGGTCTTGGGGCAGGGGCCGGAAAACGAGCACGTTCTTTTTTGTCATGGTGTTCAGAGCCCCGCGGCTTCGAGTTCTGCGCGCGTCGGCAGGCCTTCGGTATCGCCCAGCACCTGCACGGCGCGCGCGCCGATCCAGGCGCCGCGGCGCACCGCCTCGGGCACGCTCCGGCCTTCGAGCAGCGCGCTCACCACGCCGGCCGCGAAGCCGTCGCCCGCGCCCACGGTGTCGATCACTTCCTTCACCGGAAAGCCTTCGACGCGGCCGGTGCCGGCCACGTCGCTGTCGTAGTACGCGCCCTCGGCGCCGAGCTTCACCACCACGAGCTTCGCGCCGCGTTCGCGGTAGAAGCGCGCGACGGCCTCGGGCTCGCTGTGGCCGGTGAGGAGCAAGCCTTCTTCGATGCCGGGCAGCACCCAGTCGGCGCGCGAGGCGAGGTCGTTGATCCAGTGGCGCATCGTCTCGGTCGAAGACCACAGCGTCGGGCGCAGGTTGGTGTCGAACGAGATCGTGCGGCCCGCGGCGCGCATCACGTCCATGGTCTTGAGCGCGGCCTGCAGGCTGGTCTCGGAGATCGCGGCGAACACGCCGGTGGCGTGCAGGTGGCGCGCCGAGCGCAACCAGGCCTCATCGACATCGGCCGGCCCCATCTGGCTCGCGGCCGAGCCCTTGCGGTGGTATTCGACCGGCGGATCGCTGCCGTCGGTGACGCGGCCCTTGAACTGGAAGCCGGTGCGCTGCGCCGCATCGCAGATGACGTGCGAGCAGTCGATGCCCTCGCCCTTCATCGTCGCGAGCAGCGCGCGCCCCATCGAGTCGGTGCCCAGGCGGCTGGCCCAGCCGACCTTCAGGCCAAGCCGCGAAAGGCCGATGGCCACGTTGGTCTCGGCGCCCGCGGTGCGCTTGTGGAACGCCTGTGCGTCCTCCAGCGGCCCGGGGCGGTCCGCCACGAGCAGCAGCATGGCCTCGCCGAACAGGGCGACATCGAAAGCGGTGGGTTCTGGCATGTGGGGTCTACGCCCGTGCGGCGCGGATGAATTCGATTTGCGTGCGGGTGACGGCCAAGAGGTCGTCGCCCACCAGAGGGTATTCGATGGCGTGGGGCACATCGGCGGGCAAGGCGCGCAATACCGCGCGCCATGGCGCGGCCGAATCGCCCAGCGGCACCGCCACCCACTTGTGCGGAAGGCGCTGCGCGCCCTTGCAATGCACATAGCGCACGCGGTGGCCGAGCACCTGCGCGGCCTGCAGCGGGCATTCGCCGAGCCAGTGCCAGTTGCCCATATCGAAGGTCATGCCGAGCGACACGCCGGCGCGGTCGGCCGCGTCGAAGAAGGCCTGCAGCGCGGGCAGCGTGCCGGCGCGCACGGTCTGGTCGTTCTCGATCAGCAGCTCGATGCGGGTCTCGGCGAGCTCCACCTTCAAGCCCCAAAGCGAGCCGTGCGAGGACGCCTGGAAATCGCCGATGGACATCTTCAGCCGCTTCGCGCCGACGCGCGTGGCGGCGGCGATGCCGCGCTTGAGCGCCGCGCTGTCGAGCCAGCCGCCTTGGGCCCACAGGCCTTCAGGGCTCGAATAGACAGAAGCAAGACCGTTGAGCGATGGCAGTTCGGCATCCGCATCGCGCAGCATCTCGCCGCGCACTTCCACCGAATCGGCGCCAGCGGTGCGCGCGAGTTGCGAGCACCAGAGCTGGCCGTGCCGCCCCACCTCGGCCGCGCCGAAGGAGGACAGGGAAATCAGGACCTCGAAGGACATCAATAGGCGATCAGTGGGCGATCAATGGGCGATCAATGGGCTTGGTGGGAACTGAGGATCTGGCCGAGGAACTGGCGCGTGCGCTCGTCCTTCGGGTTGCCGAAGAATTCTTCGGGCGGCGCCTGTTCGACGATCTTGCCTTCGGCCATGAAGATCACGCGGTCGGCCACGCTGCGGGCAAAGCCCATCTCGTGCGTCACGCACAGCATGGTCATGCCGTCTTCGGCCAGGCCGATCATGGTGTCGAGCACTTCCTTGACCATCTCGGGGTCGAGCGCCGAGGTGGGCTCGTCGAACAGCATGATCTTGGGCGACATGCACAGCGCGCGTGCGATCGCCACGCGCTGCTGCTGGCCGCCCGAGAGCTGGCTCGGGTACTTCTTGGCCTGCTCGGGAATGCGCACGCGTGTGAGGTACTTCATCGCGACCTCCTCGGCCTCGGCCTTCGTCATGCCGCGCGAGCGCATCGGCGCGAGCGTGCAGTTCTCAAGAATGGTGAGGTGAGGGAACAGGTTGAACTGCTGGAACACCATGCCCACTTCGGCGCGCACCGCGTCCACGTTCTTGCCGCCCGCCGTGAGGTCGATGCCATCGACCACGATGCGGCCCTTCTGTACCGTCTCCAGCCGGTTGATGCAGCGGATGAGCGTCGATTTGCCCGAGCCCGAAGGCCCGCAGATCACGATGCGCTCGCCCTGGCGCACCGACAGGTCGATGCCGGTCAACACCTGGAATTCACCGTACCACTTGTTGACCGCTTCCATGCGGATGATCGATTCCGTCGTCATGCCAGGGGTTCCTTCCAGCGCTCTTGGTTATTGCATCTTCGGGAGGTCGGCCTGCAGCCACTTTTGATAGAGCTTGTTCAGCTCGCCGTTGGCGGTGTTCTTCTGCACGAATTCGTTCACGGCCTTGGTCAGCTCTTCCTGCCCCGGGCGCATCGCAATGCCCATCGACTGCTGCACCAGCGTGAACTTGTTTTCGTAGGTGCCGGCGGGCACGCGCTTGGCGATCTGCGCGGCGACGGTGACCGAGCAGCCGATCGCATCGACCTGGCCCGAGATCAGCGCCTGCATGGCCGAAGCGTCGTCGTCGAAGCGGCGGATCTCGGTGCCTTCGGGTGCGGCCTTGGTCACGGCCACGTCTTGCGTCGAGGCGCGAGCCACGCCCACGCGCAGGCCCTTCAGGTCGGTGGCTGCCTTGATGGGCGTCTTGGTCGCGCCGTACAGCACGATGGTGGCGGCCGCGTAGGGCTGCGAGAACTGCACCTGCTTGGCGCGCTCGGGCGTCACGGCGAGCGAAGCGACCAGGAGGTCGACCTTGTTGGTCAGGAGGAAGGGAATGCGGTTCGGGCCGGTCACCGGCACGATGTTGGCCTTCACGCCCCAGTCCTTGGCCAGCAGCTTGGCCACGTCGGCGTCGTAGCCGTCGGGCTGGTTCTTCGCATCGGTGGTGCCGTAGGGCGGAAAGTCCACGAGCATGCCGATGGTGATCTCGCCCTTCTTCTTGATGTCGGCCACGCTTTGCGCCGAGGCGAAAGGCGCGAACACGGTGAGGGCGGCACCGAGGCCAAGGGCTGCGAGCGCTGCGCGGCGGGTAGAGGTACGGGTCATGGGATGTGTCTCCTGAATAAAGAAAGGAAGCGACGAGAAAAACGAAAAGATGGTCAGCGTGCGAGGGCCCGGGCGCGCTTGCGCTCCATGCGTGCCGCCAGCAGAGAAAGGGGCCAGCAGATCACGAAATAGATCGCCGCCACCACCGAGAACACGATGAGCGGCTGGAAGGTGGCGTTGTTGATGATCTGCCCCGCGCGGGTAATCTCGGTGAAGCCGATGATGGCCGCGAGCGACGTGCCCTTGATGATCTGCACCAGGTAGCCCACCGTGGGCGCGAGCGCGATCTTGAAGGCCTGCGGCAGCACCACGTCGCGCATGCGGGCGCCGTACTTCAGGCTCAGCGCCTCGGCCGCTTCCCACTGGCCGCGCGGAATGGCTTCGATGCAGCCGCGCCAGATCTCACCCAAGAAGGCCGCGCTGTTCAGGATGAGCGCCACGCCCGCGGCGATCCACGGGTTGATGTCCAGCCCCAGCACCGGCGCGCCGAAGAAGATGAGGAACAGTTGCAGCAGGAGCGGCGTGCCCTGGAACACCTGGATGAAGACCATCGAGGCATTGCGCGCCCAGGTCGAATCGGAGGTGCGCATGAGCGCGATGACCAGGCCCAGGACGGCGCCGCCGACGAACGCGATGGCCGACAGCGCCAGCGTCCACTGGGCCGCCTCGAGGATGAAAAGGAATTCGGGAAAGCCGAAGGTGCGCATGATGTTTTCTTCCGTTCGGCGCTCGTTACCGGCGGTCCGGATAGTTGAGCGTGCGCTTGTAGATGAGCTTGAACATCGCCGAGAAGGCCAGCGCCAGCGCGAGATAGATGGCGGCCACCACGATGTAGATCTCGAAGCTGCGGAAGGTCTGCGACTGCAGGTTGGCGGCCACCGAAGTGAGGTCGTCGGCCGAGATGACCGACACCACCGCCGAACTCAGCATCAAGAGGATGAACTGGCTCGTGAGCGCCGGATAGATGGCCTTGAGCGCGGGCTTGATGATGACGAAGCGGAAGATCTCCCAGGGCTTGAGGTTGAGCGCCCGGCCCGCCTCGATCTGCCCCTTGGGAATCGACTCGATGCCCGCGCGGATGATCTCGGTGGCGTAGGCGCCCAGGTTCACCACCATCGCCACCAGCGCGGCCGTCTGCGGCGACCAGCGCAGGCCGATGGCCGGCAGCGCGAAGAAGAAAAAGAACAGCTGCACGAGGAACGGCGTGTTGCGGATCACCTCGATGTAGGCATTGACGATGAAGCGCAGCCACCCCGGCCCCGAGGTCTTGCCCCAGGCGCAGAAGATCGCGACCACCAGGCCCAGCACCGTCGCGATGAGCGAGAGCTGGACCGTGATCCACGTGCCCTTGAGCAAGAGCGGCCAGGCGGCGAAAACGGCGTCGAATTGAAACTGGTAGTTCATGGTTCGGCGTACACGGCAGGGCCGTGCGCAGGCCTCCAAAAGAATGCTTGCAGCTTATATGAAACCGGTTTCAGACTTGACTAGGGATTCCCCTAGGTGGGCGTTTTGACCTACCTTCTGCCTACACTGGCGCGATGCTGAACCCACCCGCGGCTACCTTGACCACAGAGGCGCATGCACCTGCCCCCGGTGCTCCCGTCGTTCAGCATTTCAGGCAGGCACTGCTCTGGCCGCTGCGCCTCATGCCCTCGGCCGATGCGAGGTACGCGCACCACGGCCCCTGGCAGGTGCTGCGCGACATGGGCGATGCGTCGCCCTGGCGCGAAGAGGTCGACGAATACACCGGTGACAGCAGCCGCTTCCACGAGCGGCACTACAACGAGTTCGTGAGCTTCCTGCCGTATGTGCAGCGCTTTCTCTACGGCGAAGGGCGTTCGCGCACCAAGGGCGACGACGCTGCTTCCGGCAGCGACGGCGATTCGCCGATGCGCATCTTCCGCCGCCACGACATCGCGGCCGTGCGCGTGGTGTCGCAGCCCGGCGATGCGCCCATCACGCTGGACGTGGTGCACTGCGACCTCTACTTCTTCTTCGACATCGACGTGGTGCTGCTCAACCTCGAAGTCGGCGCGAACCACCTGAGCCTTGCGCAGGCGCAGGACATCCTCTACCGCTTCGGGCGCGCCTACCCCTCGGGCTGGGAGCCCGACGGCTCCGCGCTGCATTGCATGGCGAGCGTCGAATGGCTGGGCGCCGACGGCCGCGTACTCGCGAGCTCCGATGCGCAGCAGCGCGAGAGCTTTCTCTCGCACGTGGCGCAGCACCGCGCGCCGCGCATCTCCTCGCACTGGGCCTACCTGATGCAGCCGCTGGTGAGCGACCATTCCGAAGACCCCGGCGCGCTGCGCTACCGGCAGATCGAGTACTACCGCATGCCGGTGATGGCGTACCTGTCGATGGACGATCCGCGCCGCCTCACGCGCGACGACTTCGTGCGCCTGGCGCTCGTGACGGGCGCGGGCACGACCGATGCCCACCTGCCCTACGCCGACCATCACCTCGCGGACTTCGAGCACAAGTACTGCTACGACCGCTTCTGGGTCGACGCGGGCGCCGCGCCCAACACACGGTACCTGTGCAACGGCCACGCGCTGGTGGTGGTGGGCGATGCGCATTCCGAATTCTTCTGCTGCCGCGACCGCGGCGTGCTTGCGCAGTTCAGGCACCAGCACTTCCTGCTGTTTCTCATCGCGCATTTCCAGAAGGCGTCGCTCCTGATGTTCTCGGACCAGCTGGTCGAGGCGCTCAAGCGGCTCGATATCCGCAGCACGCCGAGCGTCAAGCAGTTCAAGCGCGCGATCCGTTCGAGCTTCGAGCGGTTCCTGCGCTTCACGCACCGCTACTGGTTCCATGAAATTTCCGAGCAGGCGCAGGTGCGTGCGCTCTCGCACATGTGCGCCGCGCACCTCGGGCTCGATCCGCTGTACGACGAGGTCAAGTCGCGCATCGCCGACATGAACACCTACCTCGATGCCGACAGCCTGCGCCGGCAAGCGAGCACCGTCGTGCGGCTCACGGTGGTCACGCTGTTCGGGTTGATCGGCACGATCACCACGGGCTTTCTCGGCATGAACCTGCTGGCCGAGGCCGATGCGCCGCTGTGGCGCAAGGCGATCTGGTTCGGCGTGGTGTTCGTCGCGACGACGTGGCTCACGATCTACACGATGGTGAAGTCGCAGCGGCTGTCGGACTTCATCGATGCGCTGTCGAACGACCGGCTGGGGTTCCGCGGAAAGATGGCGGCGCTCGCGCGGGTGTGGCGGCCGGGGGCGGACTAGGATTTAGAGTCGGCCGATGCGCATCGCCATCGTCTCGGACATTCACGGCAACCTCCCCGCACTCGAAGCCGTGGTCGAGGACATCGAGCGCCGCGGCGCGGACGCCATCGTCAACCTGGGCGACAGCCTCTCCGGTCCATTGATGCCGCTGGAGACCGCGCGGTTCCTGATGGCGCAGGACTGGGTTCAGCTTGCGGGCAACCATGAGCGCCAGCTGCTCACCGTGCCTGCGGACCGGCGCGGCGCATCCGACGCATTCGCGCATGCGCGCCTCGGCGCAAAGGAGTTCGCGTGGATCGCATCGCTCGCGCACACGCACCGCTTGAGCGCGGAGGTGATGCTGTGCCACGGCACGCCGGCGAGCGATCTCGAATACTTCCTGGAGACCGTCGAGCCCGATGACTTCCGCGCGGCCACGCAGGCGGAGATCGATGCGCGGACCGGCGAGGTCGATGCGGCGTTGATCGCCTGCGGTCACACGCATATCCCGCGTGTGGCGCGTGCCTCCGGCGGGCCGCTGATCGTCAACCCGGGCAGCGTCGGCCTGCCGGCTTACGACGACATCCATCCCCATCCGCACGCCGTCGAAACCGGCTCGCCGAATGCGCGCTATGCAATCGTCGAGCAGCGCGACGGCGACTGGAGCGCCAGGCTGATCTCCGTTCCGTACGACCACACGGCGATGGCACGACTGGCGCAGGAGAACGGGCGGCCGGACTGGGCCCACGCGCTGGCTACCGGGCGCATGCCCTGAGGGTCAGTCGCCGAATGCGATCCGTGCGCTGTCGATGGCGCCGATGCGCACGCCGAAACTCGTGATGTCCGCGAGCGTCGCGTTGTGGTGCGCGCGGATGAACGCGCCGGTGGCATGCGGCTTGTCGTGCGAGGTGTGCGCATCGGCCGCGAGCACCACCTCGTAGCCGAGCGCCGCGGCGCGGCGGGCGGTGGTGTCCACGCAGAACTCCGACGAGTAGCCGCAGATCACCACGCGCCGCACGCCCTGCCCCATGAGCCATGCCTCCAGCGGCGTGCGCAGGAAGGAATCGGGCGTGGTCTTGCGGATCTTCGTGTCGGCCGCATCGACCTCGAGCGCATCGGCGAGCTGCCAGCGTTCGGAATCGAATTCCAGGTCGACCGCGTTCTCGTGCTGGATGAAGGCCACCGGCACGCCGGCCGCGCGGGCGCGCGCGGTGAGCGCGTTGATGCGCTCGATGGTTTCGTGCGCCTCGTGCGGTCGCGGCGGGTCGTCGCAAA
This sequence comes from Variovorax sp. AC194, assembly GCF_979257995.1. NCBI lineage: Bacteria > Pseudomonadati > Pseudomonadota > Betaproteobacteria > Burkholderiales > Comamonadaceae > Variovorax > Variovorax sp. AC194. The sequence goes on from NZ_OZ409823.1 coordinate 4,746,971, forward strand.
GGCGGCGCTGCACATCGATGACCAGAACCGCAGTTGTCATGGCGTCAGAAGGCAAGGCCCCTGACCGACCAGAGGATGGCGCCGGACAAGAGCGTGGAGATGAGGGCGACGACCGCGCTGGCACCGAACGAGGTGCCGATGCCGATCTGGAAGCCCAGTGTGTAGGCCACGAACAGCGCCGCCATCGCCAGCAGCGCCGGCGTGCCGTTCACGTGGTGAATGCCTGCCGCGGCGAAGAAGCTCATGTAGGCCAGCAGGGCCAGCGCCACGAAGAGAGATGCGTAGAAGACCGACTTGAAGGATTCGCCCAGGCTCGGCGACACGCCCGCCACCACCTGCGCCGAGATCTTCACCACCACCGTCACGAACAGCACCAGCGCACAGACCGCGATCGTGAGCTTGAGCGGCGCCATGAAGGCGAAGAAGACGAAGGCGCCGATGAAGAGGAGGTAATGCATGTGAGGTGCGATTGTGGGGCCATCCGCACCGGCCAAGGTCTCAGCTCCAGGCGCTCACTTCCAGCCGCACCTTGCCCGTGATGCCGGGCGCCCCCGGCCCGGCGCCCAGGCTGGAGAGCGGCACGATGAACTGCTGCTTGCCGCCGGCCAGCTGCTTGGGGCTCATCGGCAGCGACGCCTGTCCCGCGGTGTCGGTCTGCCAGCCGTACTTGACGTTCCAGTTCTGCGCCGCGTCGCCCGCCTGGGGCGGCGCGATCTCGATGACGAGCGTGTCGCGAAAGAGCGAGCTGCCTTCGTAATGCCCGTCGAGCCAGAACTTCTTGTTCACCTGGTAGTCGGGCACGCGCACGCCCAGCGTCATGGCGTAGGCGAGCGTCGGGCGGTCCTGGTTGACGCGGGCCTTGTTGGCGAGGAACACGGTCGAGAGATAGATCGAGCGCCGCTCGATCGTCTTCGGATCGGTCAGCTCCTTGTGCGTGCGGCAGGCGGGCGAGTCTTCCTCGGCCACGCGGCGGCTCAGGTACCAGCGCTTGCCGCGTGGCGCGGCCAGGAGCTCGACTTGGTAGAGCGCATCGATGTCGGCGTCCTTGGGGAGATCGGGCGGCAGGGTCACGCCGTCGACGTCGAACCACAGGTCCACCCGCACGTCGCCGAAGAGAAAGCGCACGAGGTTCTGGTAGGCCTCCTCGGAGTTGACGATGCCGAAGTAGCCCGAGTGCGAACGAAAGGCGTAGGCGGTGGCCACGGGCTGCGTCTTCTTGTTCGCGTCGATGGACCAGAGCGAGGCGTTCTCGATGCGCACCAGCCCGTCGCTGCCATGGCCCGCGAACATGCGCGAGAGCCCCTTGGCGGTCTCGTAGTCGCCGCGGTTGGAGCCGACCATGCAGAAGACTCGCTCGGCCGGAAAGGCGGTGGCCGGGAGGTAGTCCATGCGGCCGTTGACGGCCGGCGTGGCGAGGAACTCGGACATCTTCTCGCGGTTGAAGGTGTTCATCTCGTTGGCCGTGAGCCAGGCCGGGATGTTGACGCCGCCCATGTCGATGCCGTTGTGCGGCGTGGCATAGGTGAACACCTTGTCGACGCAGGCGCGCGCGGCGGGGTCGCCCAGCGCCGGGTTCTGCAGGAAGGCGCGCACCACCAGCCCGCCCATCGAATGCGCCACGAGGTAGCAGCGAAAACCCGGTGCGGCGGCCGCCCCTTCGCGCTGCGCCACGAGGTCGCGCACCCGCAGGATCAGCTTGCTCAGCCCCTGCGCGTAGAACTTGATGTTGCGCGACTTGCCGTCGCCCAGAAGCTCCGAGCCGGTGTCGTAGTAGCGATAGATGATGACCGAGGCCGAGGGGATGCCGTCCACGTCCTTGCCGGTCTCGTCGGGCGAGGGCTTCCAGTCGTCGTCCAGGATGTCGAGGCCGTTCTGGTAGACGCTCTGGTACTGGAAATCGGCCAGCAGGCGCACCACCGGCGACTCGAAGACGAACTTCTGCGCAGGCGCGTCTTTCTTGACGGTGGCGCGGTAGACCGTGGAGCCGATGTTGAAGCCGCAGAACGGGTCGGCCGCGGTCTCGTCGCGCTCCGATTCGGTCATGGCGTAGCCACGCACGTAGATGATGGGATAGCGGTTGCCGCTCATGTGTATCGCCTTCTCATGGCCATGAAGGGCCCGAGTGTGCCGGGGTGGCGCGCGGCATGCCATAGAGCGCATGGCATAGGAGCGGGCGCGGCGGGCTCGGTGCGCCCGGCCGCGAATCCCCCTGCCGGCCGAATGTTTCTGTCGCTGAAACCATTGAAACATGCGCCCGGGATAGTCTCGCCCCCAACACAAACACACGTCCAGAGGTTCTTCCCATGGCTGACGATTCGGCTTCGCAGGGGTCCTACCTGCCCCAACTCCTGCGCCGGGGCACGGCGCTCGCCGCGGCCGGCTGCGCCTTCGTCGCGGGGTGCAGCGCCGCCGGCGGCGGAGAGACCCGCTACGAGAACTCGCCGCAGTTCCGCGACGGCGTGTTCCAGAACATGGCCAACCCCGACGAGAAACCCTCGGCCAGCGCCTGGCGCATCTGGTCGCGCTTCATCGTCGGCAGCAAGGTCGACACGGTGCCGGTCGATGCGATTCCCGTGCGCGAAATCAGCGCCAAGGACCTGGACGCGCTCGACGCCAAGGCCAACCACGTGGTGCGGCTGGGGCACTCGTCGCACCTGCTCAAGCTGCGCGGCAAGTACTGGCTGATCGACCCCGTCTTCAGCGAGCGCGCGTCGCCCGTGCAGTGGGCCGGCCCGAAGCGCTTTCACAAGCCGCCGCTCACGCTGGAGCAGTTGCCGCCCATCGAAGGCGTGATCCTCTCGCACGACCACTACGACCACCTGGATGTGGCGACCATCGAATACCTCTCGAAAAGCGTCAAGCGCTACTTCGTGCCGCTGGGCGTGCGCTCGCGGCTGGTGGTGATGGGCGTGCCGGCCGAGCGCGTGACCGAGCTGGACTGGTGGCAGGACGCCGAGCACGACGGCGTGAAGCTCACCGCCACGCCGGCCCAGCATTTCTCGGGCCGCACGCTCTCGGACCGCGGCCGCACGCTGTGGGCCTCATGGGTGGTGCAAAGCGGCGAGCAGCGCATCTTCTACAGCGGCGACTCTGGGTACTTCCAGGGCTTCAAGCAGATCGGCGAGCGCTTCGGCGGCTTCGACCTGGCGCTGATGGAAAACGGCGCCTACGACGCCTACTGGCCCGGCGTGCACATGACGCCCGAGCAGAGCGTGCAGGCCTTCGAGGACCTGCGCGGCAAGGTGTTCTTCTCGGTGCACAACAGCACCTTCGACCTCTCGTTCCACACCTGGCACGACCCGCTGGACCGCATCGCGAGCCTCACGGAGGCCAGGAAGATCGAGCTGGCGACGCCGGTGATCGGCGAGGTGGTGACGGTGGGGCAGGCGCGGACGAACACGCGGTGGTGGCAGGGGCTGCGCTAGCCGCTGCCTGCGCGCCCCCTCCCCTACTTACTTGCCGTTTTCGCGCCGCTCGCGCGCCCGGCGCACCTGCCGCGTCTCGATGGCCTGCGCCGCGGCGCGGTCCTTCTCGCGCCGCTTGGCCGCGCGCTTCATCCGGAAGTGCCGGCCCACCAGGAAGCTGGCGAGGCCGGTCACCACCGCGATGAAAAGGCCGATGACGCTGATGTCGATGCCGCCCATCACAACACCCGCACGATGCTGGCCGGCTTGAAGCCCAGGTCGGCCGCCTTGCCCTTGCGCGCACGGGTGCCGCGCGCGTTGTTCAGGGTGCGGATCTCCAGCGTCTCGTCGCGCTCCTTGCCGCCGCGGCCGATGCCTTCGATCTTCACGCTGCGCGTGTAGGCCGCGGCGCCCGCCAGGGTGTCCTTGGGTTCCAGGTCGATCAGCGTGAGGCCGCGGCCGCCCTTGGGCAGGCTCTTGAGCTCGGCGATGTCGAAGGTCAGGATGCGGCCGCCGGTCGAGGCGCAGGCCACGTGCGTGGCCGCGGGCATCGGCTCGGCGCCGCTCGCGCCGCCCACGAGCGACGGGCGGCACAGCTGCTCGCCCTCGCCCACGTCGATGAAGGCCTTGCCGCCGCGCTGGCGCGACATCATGTTCTCCACCGTCGCGATGAAACCGTAGCCGCCGGTGTTGGCCAGCAGCACGCTCGCGCCCACCGGGCCCGCGAAGAAGTGCGTGACGTGCGTGCCGGCATCGAGCTCGATGAGCGTGGTGACCGGTTGCCCGTCGCCGCGCGCGCCGGGCAGCGACGCCACGGGCACCGTGTAGACGCGCACCGACTTGTCCTTGGAGGAGCCGAAGACCAGCAGCGTGTCGACGCTGCGGCACTCGAAGGCGCCGTAGAGCGCGTCGCCGGACTTGAAGCTGTACTCGGGCGTTGCAGAACCGCTGCCGCCGTTCGCACCGGCCTTCTCGCTGGCCCAGCCCTTCTGCGCGCGGACCCAGCCCTTCTGCGACACGATCACGGTCACGGGCTCGTCGACCACCTTCACCTCGGCCACGGCGCGCTTCTCGGCCTGGATCAGGGTGCGGCGCGGGTCTTCGAAGGTCTTGGCATCGGATTCGATTTCCTTGATCAGCAGGCGGCGCAGCGTGGCCGGGCTGCCCAGGATGTCTTCGAGCTTCTTTTGCTCTTCGCGCAGGCCCTTGAGTTCCTGCTCGATCTTGATGGCTTCGAGCCGCGCGAGTTGGCGCAGGCGGATTTCAAGGATGTCCTCGGCCTGCCGTTCGCTGAGGTTGAAGCGCGCGATGAGCGCCGCCTTTGGATCTTCCGCCGCGCGGATGATCGCGATCACCTCATCGATGTTCAGCAGCACCAGCTGCCGGCCTTCGAGGATGTGGATGCGCTCGAGCACCTTGTTCAGCCGATGCCGCGAGCGCTTCTCGACGGTGATCTCGCGGAACGCGATCCACTCGTTGAGCATCTGGCGCAGCGACTTCTGCGTGGGCTTGCCGTCGATGCCCACCATCGTCAGGTTGATCGACGAGGAGGTCTCCAGCGAGGTCTGCGCGAGCAGCGTGGTGATGAATTCTTCCTGGCTGATGCGGGACGTCTTGGGCTCGAACACCAGGCGCACGGCGGCGTCCTTGCTCGATTCGTCGCGCACCACGTCCAGCACCGAGAGCATCGCGGCCTTCAGTTGCGTCTGGTCGGCCGAGAGCGCCTTCTTGCCGGCCTTGACCTTCGGGTTGGTGATTTCCTCGATCTCTTCGAGCACCTTCTGCGTGCTCACGCCGGGCGGCAGCTCGTTCACCACGAGCTGCCACTGGCCGCGCGCGAGGTCTTCGATCTTCCAGCGCGCGCGCACCTTGAGCGAGCCGCGGCCGGTGCGGTAGGCGTCGGCGATGTCGCTCGCGCCGCTGATGATCTGCGCGCCGCCCGGGTAGTCGGGGCCGGGCACGATGGCCAGGAGCTCTTCTTCGCTCAGCTTGCCGTTCGACTTGATGAGCGCCACGCACGCGTCGGCGATCTCGCGCAGGTTGTGGCTCGGGATTTCGGTGGCCAGGCCCACGGCGATGCCGCTCGCGCCGTTGAGCAGCGTGAAGGGCAGCCGCGCGGGCAGGAGGCGCGGCTCCTCGGTGCTGCCGTCGTAGTTGGGAATGAAGTCGACCGTGCCTTCGTCGATCTCGTCGAGCAGGAGGCTGGTGATGCGCGCGAGGCGCGCCTCGGTGTAGCGCATGGCCGCGGCGCCGTCGCCGTCGCGGCTGCCGAAGTTGCCCTGGCCGTCGACCAGCGGATAGCGCTGCGAGAAGTCCTGCGCCATGCGCACCAGCGCGTCGTAGGCGGCCTGGTCGCTGTGCGGGTGGAAGCGGCCGAGCACGTCGCCGACCACGCGCGCGCTCTTGACGGGCTTGGCGCCCACGGTGCCGTTGGTGCCGCCGAAGCCGAGGCCCATGCGCGACATCGAGTACAGGATGCGCCGCTGCACCGGCTTCTGGCCGTCGGACACATCGGGCAGCGCGCGGCCCTTGACCACGCTGAGCGCGTATTCGAGGTAGGCGGTCTGTGCGTAGTCGGCCAGCGTGAGGGTGGTGTCGCCGTCGGTGGGACCGGCGAGATCGAGCGGAGGTTGGGAGTCGTCCATGAAGAAGAGAGAAAGAAAAACAGTTGCTGCAGGCCGTGCGCTTCGTTCGCGCTCAGCCCAATGTGAAAGCCTCGTGCACCGCGGACTGCACGGCACCGCCGAGCACCGCGCCGCCGCCGGCCACGTAGATGAAGTCGCCGATCACCGCGGCGCCCACGGCATGGCGCGGCGTGGTCATCGGGGCATGGCGCTGCCAGGTGTCGTCCACGGGATCGTAGCTTTCCATCTGGCCGAACACCTTGGCCTGGCGCGGCACGCCGCCCACGAGGAAGCCCCCCTCCCCGCCCATGGCGAAGAAGCGGCCCCGGTACACCACGAGGCCATGGCCCGAGCGCGCGGTGGGCAGCGGCGCGCGCAGCTCCCAGGTGTCGCGCGTGGGCAGGTAGACGTGGTGCAGGTCGGTGTTGTATTCGAAGGTGTTGAAGCGCCCGCCGATCACGTGGATCTGGTTGCCGTGCGAGACGCAGCCCACGTGGTCGCGCGCGCCGGGCAGCGGCTTGCGTGCCGTCCAGCGGTCGGCCTTGGGGTCGTACACCTCGTGCCAGCCGACGCTCGCGCGCTCGGCCGCGGGCTCCGAAGCGCCGCCGATCAGGTGCAGCGCGCCGCCGAGCATCACCGCGGCTGCCGCGCCGCGCGGGCGCGGCAACGGCGCAATCGCGCTCCAGCGGTTGGCGGCGATGTCGTAGACGAAGGCGTTGGTGTCCGAGCGGCGGTTCTGCTCGACGAAGCCGCCGAGCGCGTAGACGCGACCGTCCTCGGCCGTCACCGCGACGTGGTTGGCGCCGCGCGGCAGCGGCGCGCCGTCGAGCCAGCGGTCGGCCTTCGGGTCGTAGATGTGGTGGTAGTCGCGGTTGACCGCGCCTTCGCCGTAGCCGCCGACCACGTGCATGCGGCCCATCGCGGCGGTCGCCCAGGCCATTTCGCTGCGCGGGATCGGCAAGGCGGCGCGCGCCATCCAGCGGCCTTGCGGGCCGGCCGGCGCGGGGCTGTCGGTGACGCGCTGCGATTCCTGCTCGGGCGTCATGTGGTGCGGCACGCCGCCTTGCAATCGCGCGTAGGGTTCCTTCGACGAAGGCGCTGCCGGCAGCGTGTCGTGCGTGGCCGCATGCTGGGCGCGCGCGGCGCCGCCCACCGCGCAGGCGGCGGTCGCGAGGACGAAGCTTCGACGGTGCATGGCTGGCTCCTCTTCAGGACACGGGCGGCTCGACCGCGCCGGCCGGCACCTGCGGTTGCTCGGGAATGTCTGGCATCGCGGGCATGCCGCCGGGCGAATCGGGCGGCATGTTGCCACGGCCCAGCGCCCCGCCCTTGGGCACCACCAGCTCCATGCGGATGCGCCCCGGCGTCTTGCCGCCGCGCGCGCCGCCGCCGCCCGTTGCCACCGAGGGCTTGAGGTAGGCGTACAGCTGCAGCACGGTCTGCACGTAGTTCTGCGTTTCCTTGTAGTTCGGGATCTTGTTGCCCGCGCGCTGCACCGCGCCCTCTCCCGCGTTGTAGGCGGCGAGCGCGAGTTCGATCTGCCCCGGGAACATCGCGATCAGGTCGCGCAGGTACCGCGAACCCGCGGCGATGTTGATGCGCGGGTCGAACAGCTTTTTCTCGATGGTGCTGCGCTTGTCCGCCGCGACGCCGTAGCGCTGCGCGGTCGCGGGCATGAGCTGCATGAGGCCCATCGCGCCCTTGGGCGAGACGGCCTGCGCGTCGAAGCCCGATTCGGTGGCGATCAGCGCCTGCAGCAGTTCGTAGTCGATCGAATGCTTGTTCGACGCATCGCGCAATGCCGACTTGGCGGTCTTGTAGCTGGGCGAGGCTTCGAAGAGCGCGAGCAGGGTCTGCGACGCGGGCGGCACCTTGCCGTCGATCTTGCGGCCGTTGCGCCCGAGCGGGGAGATGCCCTGCGCCGTGTCGAAGCTCTGGCCGCCGCGAAAGAAGATCTGGTAACGCTCGTCGATCTTCTCGGAGGCGAAGTGCGCGACGCCCTTGCTGTCGATGTAGCCGTAGATGTCAGCGGCGTGCGCGCCCTGCTGCGACAGCACGAGGGCCGCACACAGGAGGAACGGACGAAGCCAGCGTGTCATGGCGATGCGGGCCCTTGCCTCAGAACCACCAGCCGTAGCGCTTGCGGCGCCCGGCGTGGACCGCGGCGTCGTCGCTCAGGCTGCGCACGCGCCCCGTGCCCTTCAGGCCGACCCAGATCAGCAGCACGCCCAGCATCACCGCGGCGAGGAAGAACGGCACCTGCCGCACTTCGATGCCATCGGCGAGCAGCCTCACGGCGACCGCGAGAAAGGCGGCGGCCGCGGTCCAGCAGACGATCCGGCGCATCCACAGCCACCCGGTGGCCACGGCGCGCTCCAGCCAGCTGGGTTCGGGGCCGTCGTTGGCCGCGTCGTCCCACCAGCCCATCCAGACGAACAGCACTGCCAGCAGGACAACGAGGCCGGCAAAGAGCATGTCCGGCGGCGTGACCACCGGATGGGCGCGCGCCACCATGAGGATCGCGCCCGCGGCGCAAGCCCATGCCAACGAACCGCAGATGATCTGGTGCCTGTTCATGCCCTGTCGTGAAGAATGCCTCGGGTCCGGGAAATCAGACGTCGATATCGACGTCGTCGGCGCGCAGTTCCATCAGCTCGCGCCGGGCGGCCGCTTCGCCCTTGCCCATGAGCTTGGTGATCTCGCCCTGGGTGGATGTGAAGTCGAAGCGTCCCAGCTGGACCTTCATCAGGCGCCGGGTATCGGGATTGAGCGTGGTTTCCCACAATTGTTCCGCGCTCATCTCGCCCAGGCCCTTGAAGCGGCTGATGCTCCAGGCGCCTTCGCGCACGCCGTCTTTACGCAGCTTGTCGAGCGTGGCGGTGAGTTCGCCCTCGTCGAGCGCGTAGACCTTGGAGGCCGGCTTCTTGCCGCGCGCGGGCGCATCGACGCGGAACAGCGGCGGCTTGGCGACATACACGTGGCCGGTTTCGATGAGTTTCGGAAAATGGCGAAAGAACAAAGTGAGCAGCAGCACCTGGATGTGCGAGCCGTCCACGTCGGCGTCGGAGAGGATGCAGATCTTTCCGTAGCGCAGGCCGCTCATGTCGGGCGTGTCGCTCGGGCCGTGCGGATCGACGCCCACGGCCACCGAGATGTCGTGGATTTCGGTGTTGGCGAAGAGCCGGTCGCGCTCCACTTCCCAGGTGTTGAGCACCTTGCCGCGCAACGGCAGGATGGCCTGGCTTTCCTTGTCGCGGCCCATCTTGGCGCTGCCGCCGGCCGAGTCGCCCTCGACCAGGAAGACTTCGTTGTGGCTGATGTCCTTGCTCTCGCAGTCGGTCAGCTTGCCGGGCAGCACGGCCACGCCGGAGCCCTTGCGCTTCTCGACCTTCTGGCCGGCGCGCTGGCGGGTCTGCGCGGCCTTGATGGCCAGCTCGGCCAGCCTCTTGCCGTAGTCGACGTGCTGGTTGAGCCAGAGCTCCAGCGCGGGGCGCACGAAGCTGGACACCAGCCGCACCGCGTCGCGCGAATTCAGGCGCTCCTTGATCTGGCCCTGGAATTGCGGATCGAGCACCTTGGCGCTGAGCACATACGAAGCCCGCGCGAACACGTCTTCGGGCAGCAGCTTCACGCCCTTGGGCAGCAGCGAATGCAGCTCGATGAAGCCCTTCACGGCGGTGAAGAGGCCGTCGCGCAGGCCGCTCTCGTGCGTGCCGCCGGCGCTGGTGGGGATCAGGTTGACGTAGCTCTCGCGCACCGGCTGGCCGTCTTCGGTGAAGGCCACGCACCAGTCGGCGCCCTCGCCTTCGGCGAAGTTGTCGGCGTTCTTGTCGGCATGGCCGCTGCCCTCGAAAAGCGGGATCACCGGGTCGCCGTTGAGCGTCTGCATGAGGTAGTCGCTCAGGCCGCCCTTGTAGAGCCACTGCTGCGTGTCCTTGGTCTTCTCGACCGTGAGCGTGACGCTCACGCCGGGCATCAGCACGGCCTTGCTGCGCAGGAGGTGCGTGAGCTCGCTCATCGGGAGCGCGGCGGTCTCGAAGTACTTGGCGTCGGGCCAGGCGCGCACCGTGGTGCCTTGCTTGCGCTCGCCGGCTTCGAGCTTGCGGATCTCGAGTGGCTCGATCACGTCGCCGCCGCTGAAGGTGAGTTTGGCGATCGAACCTTCGCGGTGGGTGGTGACTTCGAGCCGCTTGGACAGCGCATTGGTCACCGACACGCCCACGCCGTGCAGGCCGCCCGAGAAGCTGTAGGCGCCGCCCGAGCCCTTGTCGAACTTGCCGCCGGCGTGCAGGCGGGTGTACACCAGCTCGATCACCGGGGCCTTTTCTTCGGGGTGCAAGCCGAACGGGATGCCGCGGCCGTCGTCCTCGATGCTCACCGAGTTGTCGGCGTGCAGCGTGACCTTGATCTTCTTGCCGTGGCCGGCCAGCGCCTCGTCGGCGGCGTTGTCGAGCACTTCCTGGATGACGTGCAGGGGGTTGTCGGTCCGGGTGTACATGCCCGGGCGCTGCTTGACGGGCTCGAGGCCCTTGAGCACGCGGATGGAGCCTTCCGAGTAGCCGGAAGCGGAATCTGAGGATGTCTTGGGGGAAGTCGCCATGGGGGCGGATTGTAGTCAGTCGCCACCAAACAACTGGATACCCATACAGCAGGCGCTTTGATGCCGGATGCGCATTGAAACGGCCCCGATAAATCATCAATGGCTTCGGCCGCCCGCCCGCCTGCCGCAGCACGCAAGTGGCTACATTCGACGGCATGCAAGCTCCAACGCCCACCCTATCGATCAAGCAAGTGCTCTTTTGCGGCGCCATGATCGTCACGCTCTCGATGGGCATCCGCCACGGCTTCGGGCTCTGGCTGCAGCCGATCACGCAGGCGCAGGACTGGAGCCGACAGACCTTTTCCTTCGCGCTGGCGATCCAGAACCTCTCGTGGGGCATCTTCGGTGTGTTCGCGGGCATGCTGGCCGACCGGTTCGGCGCGTTCCGGGTGCTGATCGGCGGGGCGATCTTCTACGGGCTGGGGCTGCTGGGCATGGCGCATTCGCCGACGCCGCTGCTGTTCACCCTGAGCGCGGGCGTGCTGATCGGCGCGGCGCAGGCCGGCACCACCTACGCGGTGATCTACGGCGTGATCGGGCGGCAGATTCCGGCCGAGCGGCGCTCCTGGGCGATGGGCGTGGCAGCGGCGGCCGGCTCGTTCGGCCAGTTCCTGATGGCGCCCATCGAGGGGCGCCTGATCGGCCATCTGGGTTGGCAGACCGCGCTGGCGGTGCTCGCGGTGCTGGTGCTGGTGATCGTGCCGCTGGCCTTCGGCCTGCGCGAACCGCGGCGCGAGGCACTGGCCGGCCATCGTGAGCAGTCGGTGCTGCAGGCGGTGGGCGAAGCCTTCCGCTACCCGAGCTTCGGCCTCTTGATGGCGGGCTATTTCGTCTGCGGCTTCCAGCTGGCGTTCATCGGCATCCACATGCCGACGTACCTGCGCGACCGGAGCCTGTCGGCCGACGTGGCCGGCTATGCGCTGGCGCTGATCGGGCTCTTCAACGTGTTCGGCACCTACACGGTCGGGCTGCTGGGGCAGACGCTGGCCAAACGCAAGATCCTCGCGGTGATCTACTTCGCGCGGGCGGTGTCGATCGCGCTGTTCCTGATCGTGCCGATCTCGCCGGTCAGCGTGTACGTGTTCTCGGCGGCGATGGGCTTCCTCTGGCTCTCGACCGTGCCCGCGACCAACGCGATCGTGGCGGGCATCTTCGGGGTGGCGCACCTGTCGATGCTCAGCGGCTTCGTGTTCCTGAGCCACCAGGTCGGCTCGTTCCTGGGCGTGTGGCTGGGCGGCTACCTGTACGACACCACCGGGAGCTACGACATCGTCTGGTACATCGCGATCGCGCTGGGCGTGTTCGCGGCGCTGATCAACCTGCCGGTCAAGGAACACGCCATCGCCCGCGGGACCGGACCGGCGGCGGTGCCGGGCTGATTGCGGACAATCGGACCATGACCTCGCAGATGCGCCACCACCTCGCCCACGCCGGCTGGCTCGCGGCCGTGCTGGCGGCGCTGGGGGGCGTATTCATGCTCTATACCCCTCCGGAATTTCTCGTGACGCTGGTCGACCAGGTGTGGTCGTGCTTCTGAGGCGGGCCGATCTGCCATGAAAGATGCAGCGCCATCGCACGGAACGGGTGCGCCTTCGGAATGGATCGTGCGCTGGTCGCACCTGCTGGCCGCCGATGCGACCGTGCTCGACGTGGCCTGCGGCTCGGGCCGGCACATGCAGTGGTTTGCCGGGCGCGGGCACCCCGTGACGGGCGTCGACCGGTCGCCGGAAGCCATTGGGGCAGCAGGCGCCTTCGGCCGGACCGTCATGGCCGACATCGAATCCGGCCCCTGGCCTTTCTCGGGCCAGTCTTTCGGGGCAGTGGTCGTCACCAACTACCTGTGGCGCGCCCGCATGGCCGACATCGTGGCCGCCGTGGCCCCCGGCGGCGTGCTGCTCTACGAGACCTTCGCCACGGGCAACGAAACCGTGGGCAAGCCGTCGCGGGCCGACTTCCTGCTGCAGCCCGGCGAGCTGCTGGCCGCCTGCCGGGATCTGCGCGTGGTGGCCTACGAGGACGGGTTCCTGGCCGAACCGGCCCGCTTCGTGCAGCGTATTGCCGCCATCCGCCCGTCGGCCCCGGTGACCGGCCAGCCCCTGCGCGCCCTCCTGAAGGGAAACTGAGGGGACAGGGCCGGCTGTCTTGGCGGGGCCCGGAGTAAGTAGAATCGGCGCTTTCGTCCACCGACAAAGAGATTCCCCCTTGGAGCAACTGACAGGCAGCATCGTCGCGCTCGTCACGCCGATGCACGACGACGGCAGTGTCGACTACCCCGCCCTGCGGCGACTCATCGACTGGCACATCGACGAAGGCACCGACTGCCTCGGCGTGGTCGGCACCACCGGCGAATCGCCGACGGTCGACGTCGAAGAGCACTGCGAAATCATCCGCGTCTCGGTCGAGCAAGCCAAGGGCCGCGTGCCCGTGATGGCCGGCTGCGGCGCCAATTCGACGAAAGAAGCGATCGAGCTGGCCAAGTTCGCCAAGGGCGTGGGCGCCGATTCGCAGCTGCAGGTCGTGCCCTACTACAACAAGCCGACGCAAGAAGGCCAGTACCAGCACTTCAAGGCCATCGCCGAGGCCGTGGGCGACCTGCCCGTCGTGCTGTACAACGTGCCCGGCCGCACCGTCGCCGATATGGCGCACGACACCGTGCTGCGCCTGGCGCAAGTGCCCGGCATCATCGGCATCAAGGAAGCCACCGGCAACATCGAACGCGCCCAGTGGCTCATTCGCGACCTGCCCAAGAACTTTGCCGTCTATTCGGGCGACGACCCGACCGCCGTCGCGCTCATGCTGTGCGGCGGCCAGGGCAACATCAGCGTCACGGCCAACATCGCGCCGCGCAAGATGCACGAGCTGTGCGTGGCGGCGCTTGCCGGCGACGTGAAGCGCGCGATGCAGATCCAGTTCGAGCTCATGCCGCTGCACCGCAACCTGTTCGTCGAACCCAATCCGATTCCGCTCAAGTGGGCCATGGCCCGGCTGGGCCTCTGCGGTGGCACCCTGCGCCTGCCGCTCACCGAACTCGGTGAAGCCAGCCGTCCGGCGGTCGAGGGTGCGCTGCGCGCCACCGGCTTGCTCAAGGACTGAGCGCCCTCCCAGTACACGCCTCGCGATTTGATGTTTCCCTGGCCGCAACAAGGTTAAGCAACCTTTTGCCCGAACTGTGCTCAGAGATGGCGGGCACTGCGGCCCATAGATTGACCGAACCATTCCAACAAGGAAGACGACGTTGAAGAACCTTTCGCAACTTTCGCGATATGCACTGCTGGCCACCCTGGTTGCCAGCCTCGCCGCCTGCTCCGTGCTCGAGAGCGACAAGATCGACTACAAGAGCGCCGGCAAGGCCCCGACGCTCGAAGTCCCGCCCGACCTGTCGCAGCTCTCGCGCGACAACCGCTACGCAGTGCCCGGCGGCGCAGTCACCGCCAACGCATACCAGGCCGGCGTCGCGAACGCACCGGGTGTTCCCACCGCCGTCTCCAACATCGGCGACGTGCGCATGGAGCGCGCAGGCACGCAGCGCTGGATCGTCGTCAATCGCACGCCCGACCAGCTCTGGGACCCGGTGAAGGACTTCTGGCAGGAAAGCGGGTTCCTCTTGACCACCGAGCAGCGCAACCTGGGCATCATGGAAACCGACTGGGCCGAGAACCGCGCCAAGCTGCCGCAGGACATCATCCGCGGCACGCTGGGCAAGCTGGTCGACTCGGTCTACTCGACCGGCGAACTCGACCGCTTCCGCACCCGCATCGAACGCACGACGAACGGCACCGAGATCTTCATCAGCCACCGCGGCATGCAGGAGGTCTACAACAACTCGCGCCAGGACCAGACCGTGTGGCAGCCGCGCCCGAGCGACCCTGAACTGGAAACCGAATTCCTGCGCCGCCTGATGGTCAAGCTGGGCGTCTCGCAAGAGCAGTCGAAGATCCTGGCCGCCACCTCGGCACCGGCGAAGACCGCCACCATCGCCAGCGTGGGCAACCAGCCCGTGGTGCAGATCAGCGAAGGGTTCGACCGCGCATGGCGCCGCGTTGGCCTCGCCCTCGACCGCACCGGCTTCACCGTGGAAGACCGCGACCGCAGCGCCGGCATCTACTTCGTGCGCTACGTGACGCCGAACCCCGACAAGAAGGAAGAAGGCTTCTTCGGCAAGCTGTTCAGCAGCTCGTCCAAGGACGAAAAGCCGATCAAGTTCCGCATCCTCGTGAAGAGCCAGGGCGAATCGACCACCGTCTCGGTGCTCAATGAAGCCGGCGCGCCCGAAAGCTCGGCCAACGCGCAGCGCATCGTCAAGGTCATCGCCGACGACCTGAAGTAACCCGCATGCTCCGCTTCCGAAGCCTCGGCAGCGGCAGCACGGGCAATGCCGCGCTGGTCGAAGCGACCAGCGGCGGCCGCACCTCCAGGCTCCTGGTCGACTGCGGCTTCGGCATCCGGCAGCTCGACCAGCGGCTGGCCCTGGCGGGCCTCGCCGCCGCCGACATCGACGCGATCTTCATCACCCACGAGCACGGCGACCACATCGGCTGCGCCCACACGCTCTCGCGGCGCAACCGCATTCCCGTCTGGATGAGCGAAGGCACCTGGCTCGCCACGGGCGGACGTGATTTCGAAGGCCGGCTGAACCTGGCGCGCGACGATGCGGAATTCGCGGTCGGCGACATCGGCGTGCAGCCCTTCACCGTGCCGCACGATGCGCGCGAGCCGCTGCAGCTGCGCTGCACCGACGGTGCGCGCACGCTCGGCGTGCTGACCGATCTCGGGCACGCCACCGCGCACGTCCTGAACCGCCTGGCTGGCGTGCATGCGCTGCTGCTCGAGTTCAATCACGACAGCGACCTCCTGGCCGGCTCGGCCTATCCGCCCTTCCTCAAGCTGCGCGTGGGGGGCAACTACGGGCATCTGTCGAATTCAGCGGCAGCCGACATCGCGCGCGCAATTCGTCATGAGGGCCTGCGCCACGTGGTTGCGGCGCACCTGAGCGAGCAGAACAACCGGCCCGACATCGTGCGGCGCCTGATGGCCGAGGCGCTGGGCGGACATGAGGCGGAAATGCTTACCGCCACCGCCGCCGAGGGCTCGCCCTGGCTGGATGTCTGACCGCCAGCTGACCTGTCAAAGATCCAAGTAGAAAAGCCGCCCTGGGGCGGCTTTCTGCTGTGTGAAGACCCGGCTTATTGCTTGGGTGCTTCGTTCTTCTTCGCGGCTTCCGTCGCTGCGTTCGCGTTGTCCAGGGCCGACGAAGCGCCAGGCGACGGCGCGCTTGCGGCCGGATCTGCGGAAGGTGCCGGCGCGGCTGCGGGGGGCGGTGCCGCGGGCTCGGTCACGGGCGCGGGCGGCGGGGTCACGACTGCCGGTGCGGCGTCTTCTTTCTTGCCGCAGGCAACGAGTGCGGCAGCGGCGATCAACGAGGCAATCAGGACGGACGACGACTTCTTCATGAGAACTCCTTTGGCAAAGAATGTCTGGAACGAAAAAATTCTAGACCCGCATCTCCGCCTGAATGTGTCTCGCGGCCGCATTCGCGGCATTGGCTTACAAGCCGAGTGTCGATGCCGGAAATGCCGGCCGCGCGAGGCGCCAGCTCTCGTCGATGGCCTCGCGCAATTCGCGGCGGGCGCGCGGATCTGCGCCGCAGACGCCGCGGCTGCGCTCGGGGTCGATGCGGTGCGCAAACCACGCGGGCGTCCAGATCGCGCTGGGCACCTCGGCGCCTGGCGCCTTGCCGGTGGCACGGCATTCGATGATGTGGTCCCACATGCGGCGCCACGGCACGAAGCGCGCGTGGCCGCGCTCGATCACGTCGAAGCGCTGCGCCAGCAGCACGAAGCGCCGGCCGCTGGCCGACCAGGCCTGCAGCGCTTCGATGCTGGCGCGCTCGCCCAGGGGCCAGTCGGCGAAATCGGGATCGCTGAAGACGATCTCCTTCCAACCCTCGCGCGCCGCGGCCGACAGTGCATTGCGCACGATCTCGCCGAACGCCTCGCGGCCGTCGAAGCGGCCTTCCAGCAGCAGCGGCGAAGTGTCGTCAGCCGGCATGGACCCAGCCCGCCTCGCACCACTCGCCCAGCAGCGCCAGTGCGCCTTCGCTGGCCCGCGCCAGTTCGCGCGCGCCGAGCGCGCGCTGGTCGGCCAGTTTTCGCATCAGCGTCGCATCGGCACCGCCTGCGCGGAAGCTCTCGCCGTTGATGTAGATGTGGCGCGTGTCGTAGAGCATGCGCGTGCGGCGGTCGAGCGCCACGTGCTGCATCGCGCCGGGCATGTTGCCGCCTTCGTCGAACCAGATGTTCGCCTTGGGCTCGGTCAGCGATTCACCGAGGGCGCGGTCGATGGCGTCCGGATCGCGCAGCGCGGCCTCGACGGCCTTGCGCGCGAAGTCCTGCAATGCGGCGGGCATCGCGGCCGGCGCGTCGACCGCGGGCTGCGCCGGGTCGCGGTAGCGGGCCAGTTCCGCGGGGCCGGCGTCCTCGAGGTCTTCCGAATAGGCCTGCGCCATGCGCGCGAGCAGATCGGCGCCGAGCTCGCCCAGGGCGGATGAGCGCAAGCCGATGGAAAAGGTCATGCAGTCGTCGCCCACCGCGACGCCTTCATGCGCGTACTTCGGCGGCAGGTAGAGCATGTCGCCGGGCTCGAGCACGAAGGTTTCTTCGGGCTCGAAGTTCTCGAGGATCTTGAGCGGCACATCCGGCTGCAGGCTGAGGTCACCCTGCTTGCCGATCGACCAGCGGCGCCGGCCCTGCGCCTGCAGCAGGAACACGTCGTAGCTGTCGAAATGCGCGCCGACGCCGCCGGTGTCGCTCGCGTAGCTGATCATGAGGTCGTCCAGGCGCGCGTCGGGCAGAAAGCGGAACTGCCGCAGCAGGTCGTGCACGCCCTCGTGGTGCAGGTCGACACCCTGCACCAGCAGCGTCCAGGCGGGTTGCTTCAGGGGCGGCAGGGCACGCCTTGGCAGCGGGCCGTGCTTGAGCGACCAGCCGGCCTTGCCGTGGCGGATGAGGCGCGATTCGACCTCTTCACGCTCGGCCAGCGCAAACAAGGCGCTGCGGTCGATCGGTGGCACCATGGCGGGAATGGCCTGGCGGACCAGCAGCGGCTTTTTCTGCCAGTACCGCCGCATGAACTGCGCGGCGCTCAGGCCGCCGAGCAACGGCAGCGGTTGTGTAATCTCCATGGGAGAATTCTGCAATGGAAATCTCTGAACAATGCGTGGTCGGTTTGACCTGGACGATGAAAGACACGCTCGGCGACGTGCTGGACGTGCTCGACGAGCCGGTCGAATTCATGGTGGGCGGCGACGATCTCTTCGACGTCATCGAGGCGGCCTTGCAGGGCCACGAGCCCGGAGCCCGTGTGCAACTGCAGGTCGAGCCCGAACAGGGCTTCGGCGACTTCAACGACCAGCTGCTCTTCCTGGAGCCGCGCTCGCTGTTTCCCGAGGGCACGGAAGAAGGCATGACCTTCGACGGCTCGGCGCTGCCCAAGGGTGTGAGCGACGCCATCCCCAAGGATGCGATCTACACCGTGGCCGAGGTCTATCCCGACCACCTGGTGCTCGACGGCAACCATCCGCTGGCCGGCATCGCGATCCGCCTGGACATCACCGTGCGCTCGGTGCGCGAGGCGACGGAAGAAGAAGTCGGCCGCGGCACGGC
Organism: Variovorax sp. AC194; assembly: GCF_979257995.1. Lineage (NCBI taxonomy): Bacteria > Pseudomonadati > Pseudomonadota > Betaproteobacteria > Burkholderiales > Comamonadaceae > Variovorax > Variovorax sp. AC194. Next base: position 4,765,260 of record NZ_OZ409823.1, read on the forward strand.
CGGTACGGCCTTCTTCAAGGTGCCGCCGATGGCCCCGGGCAACCAGATGCTGCACTGAGGACTGCAGACGTCAAAAAGCCGGGCGGTGCCCGGCTTTTTTGCTTGTGCCCGCAGGGGCAGCCTACATGCGCGAAATCTGGCCGTTGTCGATGCGCACGCGGTCGCCGATGCGCAGGTCGCCCGGGCTTTGCACGTCAAAGGCCCGGAAACCGCCGCGGTCGGTCTGCACCGACACGCGATAGCTTTCGTAGGCACGCGGCCCGTTCTGCTGCGCTTCGATGGTGTTGCCCAGCAGGGCACCGCCCACGATGCCCAGCGCGGTGGCCGCCGCGCGGCCGTTGCCGCGCCCGAACTGGTTGCCGACCACGCCGCCGATGACGCCACCTGCGACAGCACCGCCGCCGGAGGTGCCGGTGCCGGCCGTTTCGCTGCGCAGCACCTCGATGTTGGCCACGTGGCCGTACTCGACATAGGCGGCCTCGCGGTACTGGATGGCCTGCGGCGGTGCCTGGTACGGGTAGCGCGAGGTCTGGTAAATCGGCGCCGGTGCAACGCAGGCAGTGAGCGTGGCCAGGGCCAGCACGGAGGCGGTGACGGATACGAAGCGCATTGAGATCTTCATGTTGAGAGGCTCCTCGAATAAAACTGCGCGAGAAAAGTGCGCTGCCTGTGAATAACGCCACAGCTTTCGCCGCGATGACGCAAGACACATGCTGAAACTTTCGAGAACGCCATGTCAGCCGGGTTCCGCTCTTTACCCCTCGCTTACCTCGCGGTTACTCAGGTTCGCTTCAGCTTGGGCGCTCAGTGCTTGCCCGTGGAGCCGTAGCCGCCCTCGCCGCGCTGCGAGGCCTCGAACTCCGTGACCACCCGGAACTGGGCCTGCACGACCGGCACGATCACCAGTTGGGCGAGGCGCTCCATCGGCTGCAGCACGAAGGGCGTGTCGCTGCGGTTCCAGGCGCTGATCTTGAGCTCGCCCTGGTAATCGCTGTCGATCAGGCCGACCAGGTTGCCCAGCACGATGCCATGCTTGTGGCCCAGGCCCGAGCGCGGCAGGATCAACGCCGCGAACGCCGGGTCCGCCAAGTGGATCGCGATGCCGGTGCCCACCAGCTGCCAGCCATTGGGCTCCAGCGTGATCGGGGCGTCGAGGCAGGCCCGCAGGTCGAGGCCGGCGCTTCCGGGGGTGGCATACGCGGGCAATTGATCCACCATGCGCGGATCGAGGATACGAACGTCGACTTTCACTTGTTTACTTGCCTTGCTTTTGTTGCTGTTCTCTTTGCCTGCGGGCGGCCTCTTCGAGCACCTGCTGCCACTTGGCCACGCCCGGCGTCAGCTTCAGCCCCTTGAAGAAACTCTTGCCGAGCCAGAGCGCCGCGCCGACCGCCAGGACCAGCACGAAGAACGGCACGCCGGCCGCCCAGAGCACCAGGAACAGCAGCGCACCCACGCCGCCGAACACCTTGAGCATGGTGGGCCCGATCAGGGGCTTGGCCCCTTCGCCGTTCGACGACTCGCGCCGCTGGGCGGCCGTGGCCGCGGTGCCTTGGGCGCCGGGGCCTGGCGTCATGCCGACGTCCAGTCCGTGCTCGCCCGATTGCGCCACGCGCCCCGGCTGCGCGGCCCGTGCCGAGAGCTGCTCCACGTAGCGGGCAAAGTCGCCATTGGGCGGTGTGTTCGATTCGGTGTTCATCAGACGCTCCAGTCGGGAAGTCGCGCGGCGATCTCGGTCATCAGTTCACGCGCCAGCGTGAGCTTGGATGCGCGGGGAAGCTCGCGCACGCCCTGGGCGTCCACGAGCAGCAGTGCGTTGTCGTCCTGACCGAAGGTCAGCGGTCCGATGTTGCCGACCAGGAGCGGAATGCCCTTGCGCTCGCGCTTGGCCTTGGCGTGCTCGACGAGGTTCTCGCTCTCGGCCGCGAAGCCGACGCAGAACAGCTTCTTCGCCTGCGCCCGCTCGCTCTTGGCAACGGTGAGCAGGATGTCGGCGTTCTCGACGAAATCGAGCACCGGCGTCTTGCCGCTGCCGTCCTTCTTGATCTTCTGGTCGCTGTGCGTGGCCGGGCGCCAGTCGGCGACGGCGGCCGTCGCTACAAAAATGCTAGCGCTCTGCGCCGCACGGACGGTCGCCTCGAGCATGTCCTGTGCGGACAGCACATCGACGCGGGTCACGCCGCGCGGGGTGGCCAGGTGCACCGGGCCGGCCACCAGCGTGACCTCGGCGCCGGCTTCGCGCGCCGCCCGTGCGATGGCAAAGCCCATCTTCCCGGACGAGTGGTTGGTGATGCCGCGAATCGGATCGAGCGCCTCGAAGGTCGGCCCCGCGGTGACCAGCACCTTCTGCCCTGCCAGCAGCTTGGGCTGGAAGAAGGCGGTGATGTCCTCGAGCAGCTGCGCCGGCTCGAGCATGCGCCCGTCGCCGGTCTCGCCGCAGGCCTGCCAGCCGCTGCCCACGCCCAGCACGGTCGCGCCATCGGCCGAGACCTGCATCAGGTTGCGCTGGGTGGCCGGGTGGGCCCACATCTCGCGGTTCATGGCCGGGGCGATCAGGAGGGGAATGCGGTCCATGGGACGCGCGAGGCACATGAGGCTCAGCAGGTCGTCGGAGCGGCCCTGCACCAGCCGCGCGATGAAGTCGGCACTGCACGGCGCCAGCACGATCGCATCGGCCTCGCGGCTGAGGTTGATGTGCGGCATGTTGTTGGGCTCGCGCGTGTCCCACTGCGAGGTGTAGACGGTGCGGCCCGACAGCGCCTGCATCGTCACCGGCGTGATGAACTGCTCGGCCGCCTCGGTCATCACGACCTGGACCGTGGCGCCCGCCTTCACGAACAGCCGGCACAGCTCGGCCGACTTGTAGCAGGCGATGCCGCCCGTGAGGCCCAGGACGATGTGTTTTCCGGCGAGATCTTGCATGGGCCGTATTGTTGCTCATGGGCCGTCGAACCAATGCGAACAAGCCTATGGCGGCCGGTGTCGCAAAGGGCACACCTATAATCGGAATTTCCCACTGCCCGGATTGCAAAGTCCGGAACTGGCATGACCAAATTTGTCTTCGTCACCGGTGGTGTCGTATCTTCCCTTGGCAAGGGAATCGCCTCCGCCTCGCTCGCCGCGATCCTCGAATCGCGCGGCCTCCAAGTCACCCTCATCAAACTCGATCCGTACATCAATGTCGACCCCGGCACGATGTCGCCCTTCCAGCACGGCGAGGTGTTCGTCACCGATGACGGCGCGGAAACCGACCTCGACCTCGGCCACTACGAGCGCTTCATCAACACGCGCATGCGCAAGGCCAACAACTTCACGACCGGCCAGATCTACAAGACCGTGCTCGAGAAGGAACGCCGCGGCGACTACCTGGGCAAGACGGTGCAGGTGATCCCGCACATCACCAACGAGATCCAGGAATACATCAAGCGCGGCGCCGGCATCGGCACCTCGCACGAGGTCGACGTGGCCATCGTCGAGATCGGCGGCACCGTGGGCGACATCGAATCGCTGCCCTTCCTGGAGGCCGTGCGCCAGATGAGCCTGCGCAACGGCCCGAACAATTCGGCCTTCGTGCACCTCTCCTACGTGCCCTGGATCGCCGCCGCCGGCGAGCTCAAGACCAAGCCCACCCAGCACACCGCCAAGGAACTGCGCGCCATCGGCATCCAGGCCGATGTGCTCCTGTGCCGCGCCGACCGCCCGATTCCCGACGACGAGCGCGCGAAGATCTCGCTCTTCTCCAACGTGCCCGAATGGGGCGTCATCTCGATGTGGGACGTGGACACCATCTACAAGGTGCCCCGCATGCTGCACGAGCAGGGCCTGGATGGCCTCATCTGCGACAAGCTGCGCATCAACACCCCGCCCGCCAAGCTGCAGCGCTGGGACGACCTGGTCTACGAAGTCGAGCATCCGCAGCAGGAAGTCTCGATCGCCATGGTCGGCAAGTACGTGGACCTCTCGGACAGCTACAAGTCGCTCAACGAGGCGCTGCGCCACGCCGGCATGAAGAACCATGCGCGCGTGAAGATCGACTACATCGACTCGGAAACCATCTCCGCGCAGGACGTCTCGCGCCTGGCGAAGTACGACGCCATCCTCGTGCCCGGCGGCTTCGGCCAGCGCGGCGTGGAGGGCAAGATCTCCGCCGCCCGCTTCGCCCGCGAAGGCAAGGTGCCCTACCTGGGCATCTGCCTCGGGATGCAGGTGGCCACCATCGAATATGCGCGCCACGTGGCGGGCCTGAAGAACGCCAACAGCACCGAGTTCGACCCCGAGACGCCCACCCCCGTGATCGCGCTGATCACCGAGTGGAAGGACAGCGACGGCACCGTGAAGACGCGCGACGCGAAGTCCGACCTCGGCGGCACCATGCGCCTGGGCGCGCAGAGCTCCGACGTCTCGCCCGGAACGCTGGCCCACAGCATCTACGGCGACGTGGTCACCGAGCGCCACCGCCACCGCTACGAAGCCAACGTCAACTACCTCGATGAGCTGCGCGCCGCCGGCCTCGTGATCTCGGCGCTCACGCAGCGCGAGCACCTGACCGAAATCGTCGAGCTGCCGCAGGACGTGCACCCCTGGTTCATGGGCGTGCAGTTCCACCCCGAGTTCAAGTCGACGCCGTGGGGCGGCCACCCGCTCTTCAACGCGTTCATCAAGGCGGCGCTGGATCACAAGGCCCAGAGCGCGGGCGGCGCGAAAAGCCTGAAGGCCGTGGCATGAAACTCTGCGGATTCGACATTGGCCTGGACCAGCCCTTCTTCCTGATCGCAGGCCCCTGCGTGGTCGAATCCGAACAGCTGCAGATGGACACCGCCGGCACGCTGAAGGAAATCACCTCGGCGCTGGGTATTCCGTTCATCTTCAAGAGCAGCTTCGACAAGGCCAACCGCTCCTCGGGCACGAGCTTTCGCGGCCCGGGCCGCGACAAGGGCCTGGAGATCCTGGCCAAGGTCAAGCGCGAACTCGGCCTGCCGGTGCTCACCGACGTGCACACCACCGAAGACATCGCCGAGGCCGCCAAGGTGGTCGACGTGCTGCAGACGCCCGCGTTCCTCTGCCGCCAGACCGACTTCATCCACGCCGCGGCGCAGTCGGGCAAGCCGGTCAACATCAAGAAGGGCCAGTTCCTCGCGCCGCACGACATGAAGAACGTGATCGACAAGGCGCGCGCGGCGGCCAAGGAAGCGGGCCTGGACGAAGACAGCTTCATGGCGTGCGAGCGCGGCGCGAGCTTCGGCTACAACAACCTCGTCTCGGACATGCGCTCGCTCGCGATCATGCGCGAGACGAAGGCGCCCGTGGTGTTCGACGCCACCCACTCGGTGCAGCTGCCCGGCGGCCAGGGCACGACCTCGGGCGGCCAGCGCGAGATGGTGCCCGTGCTCTCGCGCGCGGCCGTGGCCGTGGGCGTGGCGGGTCTCTTCATGGAGACGCACCCCGATCCGGCCAAGGCCCTGAGCGACGGCCCCAACGCCGTGCCGCTCAAGCACATGAAGGCCCTGCTCGAGACGCTCCTGGCGCTCGACCGGGTCACCAAGAAAAACGCTTTCCTCGAGGACATCTTTCAGCAATGAGCAGCGCCTACATCATCGCCAACATCGAAGTGACCAACCCCGCGCAGTACGAGGACTACAAGAAGTGGTCCACCGAAGCCATGAAGGCGCACGGCGCCGAGGTGTGCGTGCGCGGCGGCAAGATCGAAGTGCTCGAAGGCGACTGGGAACCCCAGCGCATCGTTGTCCTCAAGTTCCCGAGCGTGGAAGCCGCCAAAAAATTCAATGAATCGCCCGAATACGGCAAGGCGCGCGCCTCGCGCCAGGGCGCCGCGATCATGCGCATGATCGTTGTCGAAGGTCTGTGATCCGTTTTATTTGAGAAAGACAAAAGATGAGTGCAATCGTTGACATCGTCGGCCGCGAAATTCTCGACAGCCGAGGCAACCCCACCGTCGAGTGCGACGTGCTGCTCGAGTCGGGCACCATGGGCCGCGCGGCCGTGCCCTCGGGCGCATCGACCGGTTCGCGCGAAGCCATCGAGCTGCGCGACGGCGACAAGAGCCGCTATCTGGGCAAGGGCGTGCTCAAGGCGGTAGAGAACATCAACACCGAGATCTCCGAAGCCGTGCTCGGCCTGGACGCCAGCGAACAGGCCTTCCTCGATCGCACGATGATCGACCTGGACGGCACCGACAACAAGGCCCGCCTGGGCGCCAACGCCACCCTGGCCGTCTCGATGGCCGTGGCCCGCGCCGCGGCCGAAGAGTCGGGCCTGCCGCTGTACCGCTACTTCGGCGGCATGGGCGGCATGCAACTGCCGGTGCCGATGATGAACGTCATCAACGGCGGCGCGCACGCCAACAACAGCCTGGACCTGCAGGAATTCATGATCATCCCCGTGGGCGCCAAGAGCTTCCGCGAGGCCGTGCGCTACGGCGCCGAAGTGTTCCATGCCCTGAAGAAGATCCTGGGAGACCGCGGCATCAGCACGGCGGTGGGCGACGAAGGCGGCTTCGCTCCCAGCGTCGAGAGCCATGAAGCAGCCATCCAGCTGATCCTGGAAGCGATCGACAAGGCCGGCTACACCGCGGGCGAGCAGATCGCCCTGGGCCTGGACTGCGCGGCGAGCGAGTTCTACAAGGACGGCAACTACGTGCTGTCGGGCGAGAACCTCACGCTGTCGGCCGGCAACTGGGCCGACATGCTGGCCACCTGGGTCGACAAGTACCCGATCATCAGCATCGAGGACGGCATGCACGAAGGCGACTGGGACGGCTGGAAGCTGCTCACCGACCGCCTGGGCAAGCGCGTGCAGCTGGTGGGCGACGACCTGTTCGTCACCAACACCAAGATCCTGCAAGAGGGCATCGACAAGGGCATCGCCAACTCGATCCTGATCAAGATCAACCAGATCGGCACGCTCACCGAGACCTTCGCCGCCATCGAGATGGCCAAGCGCGCGGGCTACACCGCCGTCATTTCGCACCGCTCGGGCGAAACCGAGGACAGCACCATCGCCGACATCGCCGTGGGCACCAACGCCGGCCAGATCAAGACCGGCTCGCTCTCGCGTTCGGACCGCATCGCCAAGTACAACCAGCTGCTGCGCATCGAAGAAGACCTCGGCGACATCGCCAGCTACCCGGGCCGCGGCGCGTTCTACAACCTCAAGTGATGCCAGCCACCCGGCTCGCCAGGCCGCGCACTTCGCCGCTCCTTCCGGAACGGCAGCGCGGCGGCTTCGGCGTGCGGGTGGCGTAGAGACAGACGCCCATGCGCGCGCGCTTCGTTCCCCCCATCGTCCTGCTGCTGCTGCTGGCCGTTCTTCAATGGCAGTTGTGGAACGGGCGCGGCAGCGTGCGCGACGTCACGCAACTGCAGACCAAGCTGACCGACCAGAAGGAAGCGAACGCCAAGGCCACGATCACCAACGAGCGCCTGGCCTCCGAGGTCAACGACCTCAAGGACGGGCTCGAAATGGTCGAAGAACGCGCCCGCGCGGAACTCGGCATGGTCAAGCCGAACGAAGTGTTCGTGCAGATCGCGCACTGACCTTCCACCATCCCGCCCGCTGATGTCCGAGCTTCTCTCGGCCCCCGCTTTTGCGCTCTGGGGCTCTCCTGTCAGCTGGCTCGAACTGGTGGCCGCCGTCCTCGCGCTCGCGATGGTCGGCTGCAACATGCGCGAGATCCATTGGGGCTGGCCGCTGGCCATCGCCAGTTCGCTGCTCTACGTCGTGGTCTTCGCCAAGGCGCGCATCTACGGCGATGCGTCGCTGCAGGTGTTCTTCGCCTTCGTGGCGCTCTGGGGCTGGTCCCAGTGGCTGCGCGGCCATCGCAGCGATGGCAGCGCGCTGCACGTGAGCCGGCTCTCGCAGCGCGGCATCACGCTCACCATTGCGGCTTGCGCCATTGCGTGGCCCGCGATCGCCCTCTTCCTTCACCGTTTCACCGACACCGACGTGCCGTGGTGGGACGGTTTCTCCACGGGCCTGAGCCTCGTCGGCCAGTTCCTGCTCGGGCGCAAGTTCATCGAGAACTGGCTCGTCTGGCTGGCCGTGAACGTCGTGAGCGTGGGCCTGTTCATCCACAAGGGCCTGTGGCTCACCGTCGGCCTGTACGCGGTGTTCGCGGTGCTCAGCGTGGCCGGCTACCTGGCGTGGCGCCAGCGCCTGCCCGCGGCGGAGCGCGCATGACACCGGTGCTGCCCAGCGGCTGCGTCATCGCCGTGCTCGGCGCCGAGAGCACGGGCAAGACCGAGCTGGCGCGCGCCATCGCGCAGCGCCTGCAGGAGCGCGGCATTCCGGCGACGCTGGTGGACGAGTACCTGCGCGAATGGTGCGACCGCGAAGGCCGCACGCCGCGCCCCGAGGAGCAACAGGCCATCGCCGACGAACAGACGCGCCGCATCGACGCCGCCGCCGCGGCAGGCGTGGTGATCGCCGACACCACCGCGCTCATGACCGCGGTCTACAGCGAGCAGCTCTTCGACGACCGTTCGCTCTACGCCGATGCCCTCGCGGCCCAGCGGCGCTGCGCCATCACGCTGCTCACCGCGCTCGACATCCCCTGGGTCGGCGACCACCTGCGCGACGGCCCCCATGCGCGCCAGCCGACCGACACGCTCGTGCGCGCCGCGCTGACGGGCGCGAAGCTCTCGTTCACCGTCGTGCACGGCACCGGCGGCGAGCGCCTGGCCAACGCATGGAACGCCATCAACTCGATCGCCAGCGGCGAAGACCGCGAACGCCGCACACGCGCGCGCGGCAAGGCCGACGCAAAGCCCGCCGCGTGGACATGGCCTTGCGAGAAATGCTCCGACCCGGAATGCGAACATCGCCTTTTCACAGACCTGATCGGGCGGCGCGAATAAGCAAGCCGCCGTTCTTCACGGAGATTCACGGAGACCTGATGCCCCTGCACTTAACCCCGCGCACCGCCTCCCTCCTGCCCCTCTTGCCTCTCTTCGTCGCCGCGCTGCTGTCGGCTGGCCCGGCCCTCGCGGCCCCCGTCGCCGCCACCGTCGAGAACGGCACCACGACCACCGCCTGCGCCGAGGAGGACAACGTCTCCATGGTGCTGCGCGGCGAGGGCATCCGCCACCTGCGCATCGAGGCGCTGCAGCCCGACTACCTCGACAAGATCGGCAACGACGTCACCGCGCCCGATTTTTCGGGCTGCAATTTCGACGGCGGCGCGCACCCCACCGACCCGGCACACCGCTTCAAGAAGCGCACGGTGGTGCTGCTGGACAACGCCGATTGGCGCATCGTCGGCATGACGCTGCCGACCTTCTGGCGGCCGCAGCGCGTGCCGGTGCAGGTGGGTGCGCGCAGCGACCGCGGCTTTCACCTGCTGCAGGTGTTCAAGAAGGAAAACGGCAAGGCGCTCGAGGCCATCGTGCTGTACCCCTCCGACGGCTACTGGCGCCTGAAGCCGCTGCCCGAGGCGCGCTTCGGCGATGGTGTGTACGGCTCGTCGTTCCTGCTCGGCCCGGTCGAGCAGGCCGGGCGGCCGGTGGTGAACATCGCGTCGATCCGCGTGGTGCCCAAGCCGCTCGCGATCCACCTGCGCTTCACGAACGGCGGCAGCGCCGTCGCGCGCGTGGACGAAATCAGCCGCAAGCGCACGGCGCTGGACGTCACCCTGTCCAAGCCCACCGCGAGCGCGCAACCGTTCGCGGTGCTGCGCTCGATGTACGTCGCGGCCGACAACGCCGACATGAGCGAAGTGCGCTGGCAGGCATCGCCGGAGGCCACACCGCAAGCCATGCCCTTGCCCGAGGTGAAGTCGCTCGACGCCACGCAGGTGCGCTTCGGCCGCAGCCTGCCCTCGAAGCACAACACAAGCGCGCCCGACATCGAATTCAGCGGCTTCGACGACGAAGCCCGCTAGGCGCGGCGCGCCTTACTGGACGATCGGGCTGCCCGGAATCTGGTCCGTCGGCGGCCTGAAGATCTGCGCCGCATCGATCGCGTCGAAGCGGTACTGCTTGCCGCAGAAGTCGCAGCCCACCTCGATGTCGCCGCGCTCGGCGAGGATCTCTTCGGCCTCTTCGACGCCCAATCCGCGGATCATCTGCGCCACGCGCTCGCGGCCGCAGGTGCACGCGAAATGCGGGCCGAGCAAGCCCGCCTGCGGCTCGAAGCGCAGCAGCTTTTCTTCCCAGAAGAGGCGCCGAAGAATGGTCTCGATGTCCAGCGTGAGCAGCTCGTCGCGCGTGAGGCTCGAGGCCAGGATCGAGATGCGGTTGTAGTCCTCGTTGCGGCCGATCTGGTCTTCGTTGGCCTGGTCGCGATCCTTGTCGGATGTGCCTTCGAGGTTGCCCTCGCCCTTCACCGGCAGGCGCTGGATCAGCAGGCCCGCCGCCACCTTGTCGTCGGCCGCGAGCACCAGCGTGGTGTCGAGTTGCTCGCTCTGCAGCATGTAGTGCTGCAGCACGTCGCTCAACTTGCCCAGCTTCTCGCCGTCGTCGCCGAAGAGCGGCACGACGCCCTGGTACGGCGTGGCGCCCGGGAGCTTGTCCTTCGGGTCGAGCGTGATCGCGCAGCGGCCCTTGTTGCTCACGTTGACCATGTCGGGCAGGCGCGCATCGGCCGGCAGGTCGCCGATCACCTTGGCGGTGGCACGCAGGCTCAGGTCGGGCTTGGCCTCGGCCACGGCCACCTTCACGGGGCCGTCGCCGAAGATCTGCAGGATCAGCGCGCCGTTGAACTTGATGTTGGCCTGCATCAGCGTGGCCGCAGCGGTCATCTCGCCGAGCAGCTCGGCAACGGGCGGCGGGTAGGCGCCGGTGGCGGTGTTGGAGGCGCGCCGCGCGAGGATCTCCTGCCACGCATCTGTCAGGCGCACGATCATGCCGCGCACCGGCAGGCCATCGAACAGGAATTTGTGCAGCTCGCTCAAAACGGATTCTTCTTTCGCTGTGTTGGGCCTGCGCGGGGTCAGGCGATTTTCTTCAGGCCCTTCGCGTAGCGAACGGCATTTTCGACGTAGTGGTCGGAACCATGACGCAGGCGCGCAGCGTCTTCGTCGCTGATCGTGCGCATCACCTTGGCGGGCGAGCCGAAGATGAGGGAGTTGTCGGGAAACTCCTTGCCCTCGGTCACCACGCTGCCGGCACCAACGATCGAATTGCGGCCGATCTTCGCGTTATTCAAGACCACCGCCTGGATGCCGATGAGCGAGTTGTCGCCGATGGTGCAGCCGTGCAGCATGACCTGGTGGCCGATGGTGACGTTTTCGCCCACGGTGAGCGGGCTGCCGGGGTCCGAATGGAGCATCGACATGTCCTGCACGTTGCTGTTGCGGCCGATGGTCATCGTCTCGTTGTCGCCGCGCAGCACGGCGCCGAACCAGATGCTCGCGTTCTCGCCCAGCTTCACGTTGCCGATCACCTCGGCGCTGTCGGCCACCCAGGCGCCGGGGGCGAGTTGCGGCGCAATGCCGTCGAGTTCGTAGAGGGCCATCGCAGGAGTCTCCGGGGCAAAAACTAGAATTGTAGGGATGCACCCCCGATTGAGCGCGCTGGCCGCGCTGCGACTGACCGATCCTGAACAAAAGGTGGCGGCAACGCACGCCACCGCGGCGCTGGCCGCTACCGATTCCATAGCAACCGACCCGATCCGCACCGAAGGCGACGACCAGGGCGTGCCCGGCCGGCCCGAGCGGCCGGTGCGCGTCTCGGCCACCGCGGTGCAAAAGCGCTCGCCTTTCACGCCTGAGGGGCGCGCCTCGCTGATCCATTCGATCTGCCACATCGAGTTCAACGCGATCAACCTCGCGCTCGATGCGGTCTGGCGCTACGACGGCATGCCCGAGGCCTACTACCGCGACTGGCTGCGCGTGGCCGACGAGGAGGCGCTGCACTTCACGCTGCTGCACGCGCACCTGCAGGACATGGGCTGGCACTACGGCGATTTCCCCGGCCACAATGGCCTCTGGAACATGTGCGAGAAAACGAAAGACGACGTGCTCGCCCGCATGGCGCTGGTGCCCCGCACGCTGGAGGCGCGCGGCCTGGACGCCACGCCGCTGATCCAGGCCAAGCTCAGGCGCGTCAACACGCCCGATGCGCTGCGCGCGGTGGAAATCCTGGACATCATCCTGCGCGACGAGGTGGGCCACGTCGCCATCGGCAACCACTGGTACCGCTGGCTTTGCGAGCGCGCGGGGCTCGACGCCAAAGCGAACTACCCGGCGCTCGTGGCGCGCTACGACGCGCCGCGCATCCGGCCGCCCTTCAACATCGAGGCCCGCCAACGCGCCGGCTTCACCGCCGAAGAACTGCGCATGCTGGCGGCCGGCTCCGACACACCGACATGACCCCCACCGCCTTCGTGATTTCCGACCAGACCTGGTCCCGCGCCGACCTGCTCGCCTGCCTGCAAGAGCGCGACGCTCCCGTGCATTTCGAGCGCTGCAATTTCGACGAAGCGGACCTCTCCCGGCTCGACCTGCGCGGCGCGCAGTTCACGCTGTGCCAGTTCGCCGAAGCCTCGTTCGAACGGGCGCTGCTGTCGGACACCCGCTGGGCCGGATGCCGGGCACGCCAAGCCGACTTCGGCCTCGCCGACCTCACGAATGCGCGCTTCCAGGACTGCGACCTCAACAACACCCAGTGGACGCGCGCCAAGCTGGCCTCCGCACACTTCGCGGGCGTGAAGCTCACGGGCGCGCACTTCGCCGAAGTCTCGGCGCTGGGCATCGTCTTCAAGGACTCGCTGCTGGTCGATGCGCACCTGCGCAGCCTGTCGTTCCGGAAGCAAACGCTCGCGCAGCTGGACTTTTCCGAAGCCGACCTCTCGGGCTGCGATTTCCGCGAGGCCGTGTTCGAAGGCGGGAGCCTGCACAACGCGCACCTGAAGCTCGCGCGCTTCGAGGGCGCGGACCTGCGCGATGCCGACCTGGGCGGCCTGCGCCTGGCGAACGCCGCGCAGTTCAAGGGCGCGACCATCTCGCACCGGCAGGCCGCGTCGCTGGTCGAGGAGCTGGGCCTGCGCGTGGTCTGAGGTTCAGGCCCCGGGACCCTGGCGATCAGCCCGGCACGGACCGGCTGTGCACCACCAGCTTCGGCGTGAAGTACTGGACCACCTCGCCACGCTGGTTGCGCGTCTGGCAGCGCATGGTCACCATCGCGCGGCCGGGCTTGGAGCGCGAGGGCGTGATGTCGAGCACCTCGCTCACCACATGCAGCACGTCGCCGGGGCGCGTGGGCTTGGGCCACTGCAGCTCGCCGCCCGAGCCGATGATGCCGTCGGCCAACGGCACGCCGCTTTCCACCAGCAGCTTCATCGTGAGGGCGGCCGTGTGCCAGCCGCTCGCCGCGAGGCCGCCGAAGAAGGTGTTCTTCGCGGCCTCTTCGTCGGTGTGAAATGGCTGCGGATCGAACTGCAGCGCGAAGGCCTTGATCTGCGCCACGTCCAGCGTGTGCTCGCCGCTCTGGAAGCGGTCGCCGACCGACAGGTCTTCGAGGTACAGCGCGCGCCTGGCGCCGGTGTCAGTGGGTGCGGTCATGGGGTCTCCTTGTGGTGGGTTCGCGCATGAGCGCATTCTCGAACTTTGCTTGGGTCAGACGCGCTCCAGGATGGTCGCGATGCCCTGCCCGCCGCCGATGCACTGCGTGGCCAGTGCGTAGCGGCCCTTCTCGCGCACCAGCAGCGACGCCGCCTTGCCCGTGATGCGCGCGCCGGTCGCGCCCAGCGGATGGCCGATCGAAAGACCGCCGCCGTCCAGGTTGATCTTCGCCGGGTCGAGCCCCAGGTCGCGGATGCACGCGAGCGCCTGCGACGAGAAGGCTTCGTTGATCTCGATCACGTCGAGGTCCGCCGCGGTCAGCCCGGCACGTGCCAGCGCCTTGCGCGTCGCGGGAATCGGCCCGATGCCCATGATGGCCGGGTCCACGCCCACGGTCGCGAACGACTTGATGCGCGCGAGCATCTGCAGGCCGTGCTTCGCAGCGAAAGCGTCGCTGGTCACGAGCACCACGGCCGCGCCATCGGTGAGCGGCGACGAGGTGCCGGCCGTCACCACGCCATCGGGGCGGAACGCGGGCTTGAGGTTGGCCAGCGCTTCGGCCGAGGTGCTCGGGCGGATGCAGCCGTCCGCATCGACGATGTCGCCCGAGGCCAGGCGCACCGGCACGATCTCGCCCGCCAGGCGCCCTTCCGCGCGCGCAGCCGCGGCCTTGCGGTGCGAATCGACCGCAAACGCCTCCTGGTCGGCGCGGCTCACGTTCCAGCGCTGCGCGACGTTCTCGGCCGTCTCGCCCATCGAGATATAGGCATCCGTGTTCGCCAGCAGCTCGGGGCTGGGCGAGAAGTTGAAGCCGCCCTGCGGCACCATCGTCATCGACTCCACGCCCACGCAGAGGAACGCATCGCCCATGCCCGCCTCGATCTGCGCCGCGGCGATGTGCACCGCCTGCATCGACGAGCCGCAGAAGCGGTTCACCGTCATGCCGCCCACCTCGTGCGGCAGGCCTGCCAGCAGGCCGACGATGCGCGCGACGTTGTTGCCCTGCGAGGCCTCGGGGTAGGCACAGCCGAGGATGATGTCTTCGAGCAGCGCGGGGTCCAGGTCGGTGCGCTGCAGCAGGCCTTTCACCACGCCGGCGGCCAGCGTGTCGGGGCGCACTTCGGCGAGCGCGCCCTTCTTGGCGAAGTGGAACGGTGAGCGGGCGTAGGCGGAAATGACGGCTTTCATGAGATGCTCCTTGAGGCAAAACCTACCATCCAATCGGTAGGCTATCGGGTCGAAAAATAAGCACGCCGATGCGTGCCTGCGATGCCGCCCGGCCGTCAGCCGGGCAATGAACTCCTGAGTTGCGCGATGGCTTCGTCGAAGTCTTCCACGCGCCCCGTCATGCGCGAGGCGAGCAGTGCACCCTGGCACACCGAGAACACGTAGCTGGCCTGCGAGGCAACCGATGCGCCCTTCTTGCGCGCGCCCACAGGCGACAGCGCGCCCAGCACGCCGGTGAGCCACAGCACCTGCGTGTGGCGCAGCTCCTGCACGGCCTGGCGCAACTCGTCGTTGATGCAATCCCAGCCCGGCGCCAGCGAGCCCGCGGGGCACATGCCCGAGCCGGCCCTCAGCGTGTTGCGGTACATGCGGAAATACGAGTCGAGCGCGTCCTTGGGCTTGCGCTCGCGGGCCGCATCCCAGTCCTTGAAATACTGGGTGGCCCGCCGGATCACCGCGATGCCCAGCGCTTCCTTGGTCGGAAAGTGGTGGTACAGGCTCGCCTTGCGGATGCCGACCGCGTCGGCCACATCCTGGAAGCTGAAGCCCAGGTACGAGCGCGTTTCGATCAGGCCGCGCGCCACCCCGAGGATCTGGTCCCGGGTGCTGCCGGCAGCGAGTGCGGCAGGGGTGGCGGTGGCGTTGGTCATCTACCTACTATAAGGTAGGGAAAATCGAACCGCAAGCCGAAGGGTCAATCATCAATCGGCCTTGATGTTCGCGGCCTTCACGATGCGCCCGTTGCTCTCGAACTCCGAGGCGATCTCCTTGGCGAAGGCCGCGGACGTGCCGCCCGTGGGCACGTTGTCGGTGGCCGTGAGCTTGGCGCGCAGCTCGGGGCTGGCCAGGGCCTTGTTGATCTCGGCGTTGTATTTCGCGACCAGCGCGGGCGGCGTGGCGGCCGGCGCGAACACGCCGAACAGCGAGTTGATGTTTGCCGCGTTGTAGCCCAGCTCGCCCAGCGTGGGCACCTGCGGCAGGCTCTCCAGCCGCGCCGGCGCGCCCACCGCGAGCGGACGCAACTTGCCCGACTGGATGTGCGAGGTGAGCGTCGGGCTCGCGTTGGTCGAGAGGATCTCGAACTGCCCGCCCAGCGCATCGTTGAGCTGCTGGCCGCCGCCCTTGTAGGGCACGTGCGTGATGTCCACGCCCGTCGCCGCCCTCACCTGCTCCAGCACGATGTGCCCGAGCGACGCCGGCCCCGAGGTGGCCCAGCGCACCGCACCGGGCTGCGCCTTGGCATCGGCCAGCAGCGCGCGGAAATCCTTCGCCTTGCTCGCCGGCGTGGCGATCAGCAGCACCGGCGAATACATCACGCTCGCGACCGGCGCGATGTCCTTCAGCGGATCGAACGGCAGCTTGCCCAGGTGCGGGCTCAGCACCAGCGGGCTGATGGCCGAGAAGCCCAGCGTCGCGCCGTCGGGCGCGGCCTTGGCCACGGCATCCATGCCGATGGCGCCGCTCGCGCCGGCGCGGTTGTCGACGACCACCGTCGCGCCCAGCTGCGCGGCGAGCCGGTCGCCGAGCGCGCGCGCGACGACGTCGCTCACGCCGCCGGCGGGGTACGCCACGATGAGGCGGATGGTCTTGGGAACGGGCTGTGCCTGCGCGCCGGCAGCGGCGCAGAGCGCAGCCGCGGCCGCAGCAGCAGCAGCGATGTGCCACGACGGCTTGAACTTGAAATGCATGTCTGTCATGAGAAAGGAATCGGTCGAGGATCAGTCCAGTTGCAGCTTGCGCTCGCGAATGAGCCTGGACCACTTCTCATTGTCGGCCTTCACGAAGGCCGCGAACTCGGCCGGCCCGAGCGGATGCACCTCGGCGCCCGCGGTCGCGAACTTGGCCTTGATGTCGGGCTGCGCGAGCGCGCGGGCCAGCTCGTTCGAGAGCCGGTCGACCACCTCCTTGGGCATGTTGGCCGGCCCCACCAGCCCCTGGAAACCGACCGATTCCATGCCCGCGAGGCCCAGCTCCTTCACCGTCGGCACGTCGGGCAGTTGCGGATCGCGCACCGGCCCGGTCACCGCCAGCGCCTTGAGCTTGCCGCCCTTGACCTGCGGCAGCAGCACGCTGCCCGCGTCGATGAGGATCTGCGTCTGCCCGCCCAGCAGGTCCTGCACCGCGGGCGCGCTGCCCTTGTAGGGCACATGGGTCATGTCCAGCCCCGTCACCTGGTTCATCAGTTCGCCGTTCAGGTGCGTGGAGGTGCCGTTGCCGCCCGAGGCGAAATTGACCTTGCCCGGCTGCCCCTTGGCCCAGGCGACGAACTCCTTGAGGTTCCTGGCCGGATGGTCGGGCCGCGTCACCGCGATGTAGCTGCCCTGGCTGATCTGCCCGATGTAGGTGAACTGCTTGATGGGGTCGTACGGCGGCTTGCTCTGCAGGTACGGCGCGATCGCGAAAGGCCCCGTGTTGGCCAGCAGCAGCGTGTAGCCGTCGGCCGGCTGGCGCGTGAGCTCGGTGGCCGCGATCATGCCGCTCGCGCCGGGCTTGTAGTCGACCACCAGTTGCTGCTTGAGCGCCTCCTGCAGCGGCACCTGCACCGTGCGCGCCGCGAAGTCGATGCCGCCGCCGGGCGGATAGCCGACGATCAGGCGGATCGGCTTGGCAGTGGGAAAGCCTTGCGCCGCGGCGAATCCCGCGGCGGTCGCCAGCGCAATGCCGGCACAGAGTCGGTGGAAGTTCATGGTGTTTGTCTCCTCGAATGAATCAGCGATTCTGAAGCAGCCGCGCCAGGGTCATCGCGTTGCCGACCGCCTCGCCGCCCGCCGTGTTGTCCAGGATGCACCAGCACGCGGCGCCCTCCTCGCGCGCCAGGTGCAGGCGCGATGCGAG
Source organism: Variovorax sp. AC194 (assembly GCF_979257995.1). Lineage (NCBI taxonomy): Bacteria > Pseudomonadati > Pseudomonadota > Betaproteobacteria > Burkholderiales > Comamonadaceae > Variovorax > Variovorax sp. AC194. The sequence continues at coordinate 4,782,838 of NZ_OZ409823.1, forward strand.
CCGTGCGAGCAGCGCGTCGTCGTAGGCCGACCAGTAGCGGCGCGGCGACCCGTGCAATCGCAGATAGACGAGACCGGGCCACCCGCCGGGCGCCGCCGCTTCATCGAACAGCACCGGATCGGCCAGCACGCGCCCGACCTGGAAGCGCGACAGCAGCGATTCGGCCGCAGGCAAGAACCAGCTGCGATGCCTTGGTTCCAGTGCCACAGGACCGGCGTGCCTCTTGCGCACATCGGCGAGAAAACGCCGGACCACGGGCGCGTCGAAGGCAAGGCTCGGCGGCAATTGCACGACCAGGCACCCGAGCCTGTCGCCCAGCCCCGCCACCTGCGCAAGAAATTCATCGAAAGCCGGCATCGCAGCGACGAGCCGCAGTTCGTGCGTGACGGTCTTCGGCAGCTTGACCGCGAAGCGGAAGCCCTCGGGCGTGCTCGCGGCCCATCGCTCATAGGTCTCGCGCCGGTGCGGCCGGTAGAACGAGGTATCGATCTCGACCGCATCGAAGCGCTGCGCATAGCGCGCGAGGTGAGAGCCTTCGGCCGGAAACGCAGGCCACAAGGCACGCGGCAGGCTCCAGCCCGCGCACCCGATGCGCGGCATTGCGGGAATGATCGGCGTCATTCCCGCATCGTAAGCACTGCGTCGGGCTCAGCCCCAGGGCATCGTGAAGGTCTTGCCGTTGGTGAACGACTTGATGGCCTCCTGCACCCCTTCCTTGTAGCCCAGCCCCGAGTCCTTGATGCCGCCGAAGGGCGTGAGCTCGATGCGGTAGCCGGGCACCTCCCACACGTTGACCGTGCCCACCTTCAGCTCGTTGGCGAAGCGCGTGGCGTAGTCCATGCGATCGGTGCAGATGCCCGACGAGAGGCCGTAGGCCGTGCCGTTCGAGATGGCGATCGCCTCGTCGATGCTGCCGAAGCGGATGATCGGCGAGACGGGGCCGAAGGTCTCCTCGCGCACCACCGTCATCTCGGGGCGCACGTTGTCCAGCACGGTCGGCGAATAGAGCGCGCCTTCGCGCCGGTTGCCTGCGAGCAGGCGCGCGCCCTGCGCCACGGCCTCGTCCACCAGCAGTTCGAAGCGGCGCGCGGCGGCCTCGTCGATCACCGTGCCCATGTCGTTGTTCGCATCGGCCGGATCGCCGTGCTTCCAGCGCTTCGTCTTCTCGACCACGCGCTCGGTGAATTCGCTCGCCACGTCCTTGTGCACCAGCATGCGCTTGACCGCCGTGCAGCGCTGGCCCGAATTCTTGTACGAGCCCTGCACCGCGAGGTCGGAGGCGCGGTCCAGGTCGGCGTCTTCCATCACGATCAGCGGATCGTTGCCGCCCAGCTCCAGCACGATGCGCCGGTAGCCCGCCTTCGCGGCGATGTACTTGCCGATGGCCACGCCGCCGGTGAAGGTGACCAGGTCCACCTGCGCGTTCGTGATGAGCTCGTCGGCGATCTCGCGCGGGTCGCCCGTCAGCACCTGGAACATCTCGGGCGGCAGCCCCGCTTCGTAGAGGATGTCGGCCAGGTAGAAGGCCGAGAGCGGCACCTTCTCCGAGGGCTTGAGCACCATGCGGTTGTTGGTCGCGATGCTGGGCACCACCTTGTGCGCGACCTGGTTCATCGGGTGGTTGAACGGCGTGATTGCGGTGATCACGCCCAGCAGCGGCTCGCGCAGCGTGATGACCTTGCGCTTCTTGCCGTGCGCCGTGAGGTCGCACGAGAACACCTGCCCGTCGTCGCGCAGCGCCTCGGTCGCGCCGAAGGTCAGCACGTCGGCGACGCGGCCGATTTCATACAGCGCGTCTTTCTTGCACAGGCCCGATTCCATCGTGATGATCGCGGCGCCCTCCTCGGCGCGTGCGCGCAAGAGCGCGCAGGCCCGCTGCAGGATGCTCGCGCGCTCGTAGCGCGAGAGCGTCGAGTGGTACGCATGGCCGATGCGAAAGGCCTCGCGCACATCCTGAACCGAGGCGAGCGGCACCGTGCCCACGCGCTCGTTGCTGTACGGGTTGAACACGTCGAGCGTGCGCTCGCGCCGCACGCGCTCGCCGCCGATGCGAAGGGCTTCGGCGCGAAAGCCGGTGCTGTCGCGGTGGGGTGTCGAAACGTTCGTCATGCCTGGTTCTCCGCGAGGTCGTTGCCGATGAAGTTCTTGCCGCGCGCGCCGCCCTGCGCGTGCCGCAGCATCTCGCGGGCTTCGTCGTCGCCCACGCCGTAGTCGGCGAAGCGCGTCTTCACGCCCAGCGATTCGATGAAGGCCGCCAGTTGCTGCGGAGCCTCCGCGAGCGGCATGCCGAGCGCTTCGCGCAGCACCGCGTCGCGGTCGGCGCGCCGGCCGATGGCGCGCTCCAGCACCATCGGCAGCAGGAACGAACAGGCGATGCCGTGCGGCAGGCCGTAGCGCAACGTCATCTCATACGAGATGGAATGCGCGAGCGCCGTCTTGGTGTTGGAGAACGCCATGCCGGCCTTCAGCGCCGCAAGCGCCATGCGGCCCCGCAGCTCGACGTTGTCGAGCTGGCCCATCAACTGCGGCAGCACTTCGAGCGTGTCGCGCACGGCCGAGACGGCGAAGGTGTCCGAGAGCGGATTCGCATTGACGTTCCAGATCGCCTCCAGCGCATGCGAGAGCGCATCGAGCCCGCTCTGCAGCGTGACGGCCGCGGGCAGCGAGAGCATCAGCTCAGGGTCGACCACCGCGTAGCGCGGCCAGGTCTCGGGCAGGTGCAGCGAATACTTCTTCTGGCGCTCGCGGTCCCACACCGTGGCCCAGGGCGTGACCTCGCTGCCGGTGCCCGCGGTGGTGGGCACGGCGATCAGCATCTTGCTGCGCGTGGGCACGAAGGGCCGCTCGCCGGCAAGGCCCGCCACGAGGTCGGCAAAGCTCGCCGCATCGTTCGCCACCATGAGCGCCTTCGCGGTGTCGATGGCGCTGCCGCCGCCGACCGCGATGAGCACTTCCACATCCGCGTGCTCCTTCCAGAACCATTCGTAGAGGCCGGCCAGTTCGGCCACGTCGGGGTTGGGCCGCGTCTGGTCGATGGTGCAGGCCAGCGCGCCCTGCAGCACCGACTCCAGCCGGCCCAGCAGGCCGATGGCGCGGGCCTCCGGAAAGGTCACCAGACCAGCGCGGCGGCCGTCGAGCAGTTTCGGCAGGGACGACAGGGCCCCTGCCCCGTACACGCTCTGTACGGGGTTGTGATAGTTGGCGCTCATGGGTTTCTCGTCAGGTGGCGGCGGGTGCCGCAGGGACAGCGTGGTTCAGCGCCAGGTCGAAGATGTCGAAGTTGCGCAATCGCCGCTTCGGATCGACGCCCTGCAGCCGCCGGTTGAACAAGAGCGGCACCTTCTGCTCGGAGAGCCCGCCGTGCGAACGCAGCGGCACCGTGAGGCCGCTCAGGTCGTGCTCGGAGGCGCGCGTGCCGATCACGGCCAGGTGGTCGGACACCACCACGAGATCGCCGATGCGGTCGGGCGGCAGCTCGAAGCGCTTGGCCGCTTCTTCGCGCGTGAGCACCTCTTCGATGCCGTCGGTTTCCCGCAGCGCTTCGACCAGCGCGGGCACATCCACACCCGGCTGCAGGTACACGGTCGCGAACGAACCGAGCGCGCCGTGATGCACCACGTAAGGATCGGTGATCGGCAGGATCACCCGGCCGCGCTCCGCGCCCAGGCGCGCATCGAGCACTTCCTGCAGGAACACGATGCGCGGGTTGCCGGCCGCATCGGTCTTGGGGCTCATGCCGTGGTCGGCGGTGAGCGCGATGGTCGCGCCCAGCGCGTCGAGCTGCGCGAGGTAGCCGTCCATCATTGCGTAGAAGTCGTTGGCGCCGGCCGTGCCGGGCGCGCACTTGTGCTGCACGTAGTCGGTGGTCGAGAGGTACATCAGGTCGGGCCGCTGCGTCTCCATCAACTTGACGCCCGCGGCGAACACGAATTCGCTCAGATCCGCGCTGTAGACCGAGGGCACAGGCTTGCCGACCAGCGCCAGCACATCGTCGATGCCGCCGTTGGCGCGCGTCGCCTGGTCGGCCTTCTCGGCCGAGAAGCAGATGCCTTCCATGCGGTGGCCCAGCAGCGTGCGCAGCTTGTCCTTGGCAGTGACCACCGCGACCTTCGCGCCCGCCTTGGAGAACACCGCCAGCAGCGTCTCGGCGCGCAGGTAGGCGGGGTCGTTCATCATCACTTCCTTGCCTTGCGCGGTGTCCAGGAAGTAGTTGCCGCAGATGCCGTGCACCGAGGGCGGCGCGCCGGTCACGATCGAGAGGTTGTTCGGGTTCGTGAAGCTGGGCACCACGCAATCGCCCACCAGCGAGGTGCCCGAACTGCCCGCGGCCAGCATCTTCTTCATGAAGGGCGCGACACCGGCCTGGATCGCCTGCGTGATGTAGTCGGGCTCGCAGCCATCGACGCACACCACGACGACGGGCTGCGTGGGCGACCTGTAGGTGCGGCCGTTCACCGCGATGCCCGGGAGGGTCGGCTTGTCTGTCATTGATGCGCTCCTTGTTGAATCCATGCGCGCAACTTGGTCGACAGGTAGTCGGCCGTCATCACCATGACGACGATCACCAGGATGCAGGTCGCGGTGTCCTGGTACTGGAAGAGCTTCATGCTCCCCACCAGCTCGAAACCGATGCCGCCCGCCCCCACCATGCCCAGCACCGTGGCCTGGCGCAGGTTGGTCTCGAAGCGGTAGACGATGACGCCGATCCACGCGGTCACGACCTGCGGGATCACGCCGAAGATGATGGTCTGTATGGGCCCCGCGCCGGTGGCGCGCAATGCCTCGAGCGGGCCCTGGTCGATCTCCTCGATCGATTCGGCGAAGAACTTGCCGAGCATGCCCGCGCCGTGCAGCGCCAGGGCCAGCACGCCGGGGAATGGCCCCAGGCCCACGGCCGCCACGAAGATCAGCGCGAGGATGATCTCGTTGATGCCGCGCGTGATGTTCAGCACCTGCCGCATCGCATGGAACACCGCGAGGTTCGGCGAGATGTTGCGCGCCGCGAAGAAGCACAGCGGCACCGCGAGAATCACCGACAGCAGCGTGCCCCAGAGCGCGATCTGCACCGTCTCGATGGCGGGCTTCACGAGCCGCTGCATGAACTCCCAGTTGGGCGGCAGCATGCGGCCGAGGAAATCGGCGATCCATGGCATGCCCTTGACCAGTTCGCTGAAGCTGACCTGGCTGCCGATGGCGGCCCACCACATCACCGACAGCAGCGCCAGCGCGGCAAGCGCGTACTTCCACCAGCCCGGATTGCCGCCGCTCTTGGCGACCAGCAGGTTGTAGCGTCCGATGGCGATCATGATTGCTCCATGGCGAGTTGCTGGACGGGACGCACCGTGGCCGAGGGGACGGCGGCTTGCGATGCGACGGGTGCGGGCGCTTCGATCGGGCCGTCTTCCAGGCCGCCCGGGTAGATGCGTTGCAGCACCTCTTCGGTCAGCTCGTCGGGCCGGCCTTCGAACACCACGCGGCCGGCCGCGACGCCGATCACGCGCTGCGCGAATTCGCGCGCGTAGTCCACCTGGTGCAGGTTGCAGATGACGGTGATGCCCGCTTCGCTGCTGGCCTGCTTCAGGTAGTTGAGCACCTTGCGCGAGGTCTTCGGATCGAGGCTCGCGACGGGCTCGTCGGCCAGGATCACCTTGGGCTGCTGCGCGAGCGCACGGGCGATGCCCACGCGCTGCTTCTGGCCACCCGAGAGCGTGTCGGTGCGCAGGTCCGCCTTGTGGTCCAGCTCCACGCGGCGCAGGCACTCGCGGGCAATGGCGATGTCCTTGGCGGGAAAGACCTGGAACCACGAGGCGATCGCCGGCATCGAGCCCAGGCGCCCCGTCAGCACGTTCTTGAGCACCGACAGACGCGGCACCACGTTGTAGTGCTGGAAGATCATCGCCACGTCGCGGCGCACCTTGCGAAGGCCGCTGCGGTCGCCGCGCGAACGCTCGCCGTCCACATGGATCTCGCCCTCGCTCGGCTCGGCCAGGTGGTTGATGCAGCGAAGCAAGGTCGATTTGCCCGCACCCGATGCGCCCAGGATGACGACGAACTCGCCCTTGGCGACCGTGAGGTCCACGCGGTGCAGTGCGGTGAAGTCGCCGTAGCGCTTGCACAGGCCTCTGATTTCGATCATTTCATCTTCCTCAGGTCCAGGTTCAGCACCTTGGCCGTGTCGCGGATGATGTTGTAGGCCGCGTCGTTGGTCGGGTGGAAACCGTTGAGCTCGCCCTGGTCGGACCAGGGAATGTCCTTCACCTGCAGGAAGGCCGCCTGCACGCGCGTCTTCAGGTCCGCGGAGAGGTCCTTGCGCCACACGGTGGGCGACTCGGGAATCGGGTCCGACTTCCACACCTCGACCAGGTCTTCGCGCTTGACGAGCCCCTTGGCCACGGCGGCATCCAGGATGCGGTCGGCGACGGCCGCGGCGTCCACCTTCTTGTTCTGCACCGCGATCGCGCTGGAGTCGTGCGAGCCCGAGAAGATCACGCGGCCGAAGTCCTTGTCGGTGTTGAAGCCCAGCTTCATGAGCCCGGCCTTGGGGAACAGGTGGCCCGAGGTCGAGCTCGGATCGACGAACGCGAAGGTCTTGCCCTTCAGGTCGGCCACCGTCTTGATGCCGGTGTCCTTGTGCGTGACGATCTGGCTGTAATAGAAGGTGCGCCCGGCCTTCTTGGTCTCGGCGACCGCGAAGGCCTCGATGTCGGCCACCGTCGCGCCCAGCACGTACGAGAACGGTCCGAGGTAGGCCACGTCCAGCCGCTTGGAACGCAGCGCCTCGATCACGCCGTTGTAGTCGGCCGCCACGAAGGGCTTGACCGCGAATCCGAGGGCCTTGGACAGCATGTCCATCATGGCCTGGCTGTTGGCGATCATGGCGCGCGAATCCTCGGAAGGAATCAGCCCGACAGTGAGAACCTGCTGTGCCCGTGCCATCGGCACGAAGGCGGACGCTGTGACGGCGGCAGTGCCGAGCAGCAACTTTCTGCGCTTCATCATGGTTGTCTCCAGTGGTCTGTGTTGCATGAATTCTTCGGTGCCGCCCAGGGTCGCGGCGGCTGGAAGATTCGGGACGTCCGGCGTTTTCTGTCGCTGCCTGGTCCGTCTTGAAGCGAAGTAAATCATTGCGCCAGGTATCGAACAAATTCAATTTTTTTCGATAATCTATATGCTGAACCTATAGATTCAAAGGGTCTTCCCTATGCGCCTCACACAGCTGCGATCCTTTTATGCCGTGGCCCGCGAGGGCAGCTTCACCAAGGCTGCCGAGCACCTGCACGTGAGCCAGCCCACCATCACCACGCAGGTGCGGTTTCTCGAAGAGGCGTACCAGGTGGAGCTCTTCCACCGGCGCGGCCGGCGCGTGCAGCTCACCGAAATCGGCGAGCAGCTGATGCAGCTCGCGCAGCAGATCTTCAGCCTCGAAGGCGATGCGGTTGCGCTGCTCGGCGATGCCGGCACGCTGCGCACCGGCCACCTGCGCGTGGCGGCCGTGGGCCCGTACCACGTGACCAAGATGCTGGTCGATTTCAGCCTGCGCTACCCCGGCGTGAAAGTGACGGTGAGCACCGGCAATTCGCAGGACGTGCTCGACAGCCTGTTGGACTACAGCGCCGACGTCGGCGTGCTCGCACAGATAGTGCGCGACGATCGCTTTCTCTCGGTGCCGTTCAGCCAGCACCCGGTCGTGATGTTCGTGCCATCGACGCACCGCTTCGCGCGGCGGCGCAACATCCGCCTGGCGGAGCTGCAGGGCGAGCGGCTCATCATGCGAGAAGAGGGATCGACCACGCGCAAGGCGCTCGAACTCGCGCTCGCCAGGGCGAAGGTCGAGGTCGATGTGGTGATGGAGATCAGCAGCCGCGAGGTGATCCGCGAAGCCGTGGCGCAGGGCCTGGGCATCGCGGCGGTGTCGAGCGTGGAGTTCGTGCCGAGCCCCGACTTGCGCACGGTCGGCTTCAGCGACACCGAGATCTTCACGTACGCGCACGTCTTGTGCCTGGCCGAGCGGCGCGAGATGCGCATGGTCAGCGCCTTCTTCGACACGCTGGTGCCGGCCATCGAGGCGCGCAAGCGCAAGGGCTGATCGACGGCAGCTCGGCCGCGAGGTCAGCCGCGCGGATGGTGCGCCGCGTGCAGCTGCTTCAGCCGCTCGCGCGCCACGTGCGTGTAGATGGTGGTCGTCGAAATGTCGGCATGGCCCAGCAGCAACTGCACCGCACGCAGGTCCACGCCGTGGTTCAACAGGTGCGTGGCGAAGGCATGGCGCAGCGTGTGCGGCGACAGCGGCACGTGGATGCCGGCCGCTGCGGCCTGCTTCTTCACGATGATCCAGAACATCACGCGCGTCATGCCCGCGCCGCGCGCGGTCACGAAGAGGTCGGGCGTCTGCTGGCCGTCGAGGATCGCGGGGCGCGACTCATCGAGGTAGCGCTCGATCCATCGCCGCGCCTCGCCGCCGAACGGCACGAGCCGCTCCTTGTTGCCCTTGCCCAGCACGCGCAGCACGCCGTCGTTCAGGCTCATGTCGATGACCTTGAGCGCCACCAGCTCGCTCACGCGCAGGCCGCTGGCATACATCACCTCGAGCATCGCGCGGTCGCGCAGGCCCAGCGGCGATTCGACGTCGGGTGCGGCCAGGAGGTCGTCCACCTGCTTTTCCGAGAGCGTCTTGATGGCGCGCGGCATCTGCCTTGCGGGCGCGAGCCGGATCGTCGGATCGGCCGTGATGCGGCGCTCGCGCAGCGCCCAGCGGTAGTAGCGCTTGAACACCGTGAGCCGCCGGTTGGCCGAGGTGGCCTTGCCCTTGGTCGAGAGGCGCACGCCCATGTAGGCCTGCACGTCGGACTCCTGTGCGCTGTCGAGCGCGACGCCGCTGCGCTGTTTTCCGAGCCACTGCGAGAACAGCGCGAGGTCGCGGCGGTAGGCGGCCAGCGTGTTCTTCGAGAGGCCGTCCTCGAGCCAGAGGGCGTCGATGAACTCGTCGATTTCGGGGGTGGGTGCGGCGGCGGCCTCGGTCATGCGGTGCAAGATAACAAAAAGAAAAAGCCGCCCGGGGTGCGGGCGGCTTTCGGGGGATGGAGGCGGATCAGTCCAGCTTCAGGTTCTGCTTCTTCACGACCTGCTTGTAGACCTCGTACTCGGCCTTGATCTGCGCTGCGAACTGCTCGGGCGTGTTGGCCACGATCAGCGAGCCGGTGTCTTCGATGCGCTTCTTGACGGCCGGATCTTCCACCGCCTTCTTCACGCCGGCCGCGACCTTGTCGACCACGTCCTTGGGCAGGCCCTTGGGGCCGAGGATGCCGTAGTAGGCCATGCGGTTGACCGGCTCCAGGCCCACTTCCTTGAACGTCGGCACGTTGGGCAGCGCCGCCAGGCGCTGGGGCGCCGACACCACGATCGGGATCAGCCGGCCGCTGGTGATGAAGGGCATGGCCGAGGGGATGTTGTCGAACATGATCGGCACCTGGCCGGCCACCACGTCGTTCAGGGCCGGGCCCGCGCCGCGGTAGGGGATGTGCGTGACGAAGGTGTTGGTCAGGCTCTTGTAGAGCTCCATCAGGAGGTGGCCGATGCCGCCCGTGCCCGACGAGGCGTACGAGTACTTGCCGGGGTTCTTCTTCAGCTCGGCGACGAACTCGGCGTAGTTCTTGGCCGGGAAGCTCGGGTTCACCGCGATGATGTTCGGCGTGGCCGCGATGTTGGTGATCGGCGTGAAGTCGTTGATCGGGTCGTACGGCGTCTTCGGGTTGATGGCCGGGTTGGCCGCCGTGCTCGATACGGTGGCCACACCGAGCTTGTAGCCGTCGGGCGTGGCGCGTGCGGTTTCGGCCGCGCCGACGATGCCACCGCCACCGGCGCGGTTGATCACCACCACCGGCTGGCCCAGGATCTTGCCCAGCGGATCGGAGATCACGCGCGCCACGATGTCCGTCGTGCCGCCCGGAGCGAACGGCACGCTCAGTTCGACCGGCTTGGTGGGATAGCCCTGTGCAAAGCTCTGGCCCGCGACTGCGGCCAGCGCGACTGCCCCCATCAGGGCGCTCCATTGACGACGTTGCATCGAATAACTCCTTGATTGGATGGACTCCGCCCGGCGGATGTCGAAAAAAAGCGAAGCCCGGATGCTAGCGGCTCCGGCCGCCGCCCCATGCTCTGGATTACCCATGGTCCGTGCGGTTTATGCTCGAAACGGTGAACTACGCGCAGCTGCTCTTCCCCGACTTCTCCCTCATCGCCATCGGCTGGCTCCTGTGCCGCTACACCGCGCTCGACCGCCGCGTGTGGGACCAGGTCGAGAGCCTGGTCTACTACTTTCTCTTTCCGGTGCTGCTGTTCCATTCGATCGTGCGCAGCCCGCTCGATTTCGGTGCCACCTCCAGCCTGCTGACCGCGGGCGTGGGCATCGGCCTGTGCGGCATCGCGCTGGCCTACGCCCTGCCCTATGTGCCGGGCATCGGCCCGCACATCGACCGGCGCGACCATGCCGCGAGCGCGCAGGTCGCGTTCCGCTTCAACTCCTTCATCTGTCTCGCGCTGGCCGACCGGCTCGCGGGGCCCGAGGGCCTCCTGCTCATCGCGGTGCTGATCGGCGTGTGCGTGCCGATGTTCAACATCGCGGCCGTGTGGCCGATGACGCGCCATGCGCAGACCGGCTTCGTGCGGCAGCTGGTGCGCAACCCGCTGATCGTGGCCACGGTGGCCGGGCTGCTGGCGAACGTGCTCGGCCTCACGGTGCCGAACTGGCTCACGCCCACGCTCACGCGCATCGGCGCCGCCTCGCTCGCGCTGGGCCTCCTGGCCGCGGGCGCGGGCATGCAGTTCGCGACGCTCGGGCGAGGCAAGGTGCTGGCGGCATCGGTGCTGGCGATACGGCACCTGATCCTTCCGCTGGTTGCATGGGGGCTGGCGCGCGCGCTGCGCCTGGACGGCGTGCAGGCGTCGGTGCTGATGGCGTTCTCGGCGGTGCCGACGGCCTCGAGCGCCTATGTGCTCGCGGCGCGCATGGGCTACAACGGGCCGTATGTGGCGGGGCTGGTGACGCTGTCGACCGTGCTGGGGGTGGCGAGCCTGCCGTTCGCGCTGGCGTTGCCGCGATAGCCTGACGGGGCGGCGGCGCCCCTCGCCCTGATCTGCAAACTACTTCGCACTCTTGCCGGCTTTGTCCGGCCAAGGGCGCCGTGCGACCATTGTTTGCAATGGTGCTGGGCACGCAGGCCTCAGACTTTTTGGAAGGTCATTCCTCAAGGTCCATCGCGTGTCTTTTTCTTCCCTCTTCAGCGCCTCGCGCACCGTCCGCGTCGACAGCCCCGACATGCCCAGCCTGCTGGGCAGCCCCGCACTGGAATTCAAGTCGCTCGAGGGCACCGAGGCGCTGGGCGAACTCTTCGAATACACCGTCCGCCTGCAGACCCCCGACAGCCCGATGCTCACCGGGTACGTCACGGCCAACGTGCCGGTCAAGCAGCTCGTGGGCAAGGAGTTCGGCATCCGCATCGAACTCGACGGCAAGGGCTTCGGCCCCACGGCGCGCACGGGCGCCGGCACCCGCGAGATCAACGGCCTGGTCACCAGCGCGCGCTTCGTGCAGCACGAGAACCGCCGGGGCCTCTACGAGATCGTGCTGCGGCCCTGGCTGATCCTTGCGACCCGCACCAGCGACCACCGGATCTTCCAGAACAGGACCCCGCTGGAGATCATCGAAGAGGTGCTCGCCGACTACAGCTTTCCGACGGAAAAGCGCGTCACCCACCGCTACCCCCAGCGCGTGTTCCAGGTCCAGTACGGCGAGACCGACTTCGAATTCATCACGCGGCTGATGCAGGAGTTCGGCATCTACTACTTCTTCGAGCACAAGGACGGCGCTCACCGGCTGGTGCTGGTGGACGACGCGGGGGCCCACCGCAAGTTCGAGAGCCAGGCGTACCACGCCATCAGCTACTACCCGCCGGGCCACAGGATCGACGAGGAGCACTGCAGCCATTTCCAGAGCATCGAGAACCTGGAGTCGGGCCGATGGGTCACCGACGATTTCGACTTCACGAAGCCCCGCGCCAGGCTCCGGCAGACGGCCAGCATGCCGCGCAACACCGGCCACAACACGCAGGAGATGTACCAGTGGCCGGGCGACTACAGCGACCCCGACGAAGGCCGCGACCTGGCGCGCACCCGCATGGAAGCCGTCGGCGCACCCGGCAGCCGCGGCCGGGGCAGCGGCAACCTGCGCGCGGTGGTGACGGGCTGCACCTTCTCGCTGGTCAACTACCCGCAGGACGCGGCGAACCTCGAATACCTCGTCATCGCCAGCACGCTGCGGCTGCACGAGAGCGGTCAAGCGAGTGGCCAGGCCAGTGGCGAGGAAGACTACGCGTGCCACACCGACTTCGAGGTCCAGCCCGCCAGCAAGATCTTTCGCTCGCCGCAGACCCAACCCAAGCCCCGCACCACCGGACCGCAGACGGCGATCGTCACGGGCCCTGCCAATCAGGAAATCTGGACCGACGAATATGGCCGCATCAAGGTCAGCTTCCACTGGAACCGGTACTGCACGAAGGACGAGAACGCCTCCTGCTGGATTCGCGTGGCCTCGCCGTGGGCTGGCTCGCAGTTCGGCGGCATGCAGGTGCCGCGCATCGGCCAGGAGGTGATCGTCGACTTCGAGAGCGGCGACCCCGACCGGCCGATCGTCACCGGCCGCGTCTACAACCGGCTGAACATGCCGCCGCGGCAACTGCCCGGGCAGAGGAATCTGTCGGGCTTTCGCAGCAGGGAGCTGAGCGCGGATGGCAGCGGGCTCGGGGCGCGCGGCAACCATCTCGAACTGGACGACCACCCCGGCAAGATCCAGGCGCAGCTCAAGAGCGACCACCTGAGCAGCAGCTTGAGCCTCGGGCACATCGGACGCATCGAGGACACGGCGGGCCGTAAGGACGACCGCGGCCAGGGCGTGGAGTTGCGCACCGACGGGCATGGCGCTGTCCGCGCGGCCAAGGGTTTGCTGGTCACCACCGAGGGCCGGCCCAATGCGCAGGCGCACATCACCGACCTGGGAGAGACCGTCGCGCGGCTGACAGCCGCGCGCGATTTGCATGAACGGCTGAGCCAGACCGCGCAGGAGGCGAAGGCGCATGAAGCGGGCGACCAGGATGCCGTCACGAGCGACCTCAAGGCGCAGAACGATGCCATCAAGGGCAAGCGCGGCGCCGGGCAAACCGGCGGATTTCCGGAACTCGAGGAACCGCACCTGGTGATCGCCAGCGCGGCGGGCATTCACAGCACCGCCGCCGCCTCCACGCACATCGCGAGCATCGCGCACAACGCGCTCAGCAGCGGCGGGCACGCCAGCATCAGCGCGGGCAAGAGCTTCCTGGTCAGCGTCAAGGAAGCCGTGCGCATGTTCGCCTACAAGGCCATTCGCCTGACGGCTGCGACCGCGGGGATCGACATCGTCGCGCTGCAGGACAGCATCAACCTCATGGCCAAGCTCGACATCAAGCTGGAGGCCAACCGGATCAGCATCACCGCCAAGGAAGAGATCGTCGTCAACGGCGGGAGCAGCTACACGCGATGGAATGCAGCGGGGATCGAGCATGGGACCAACGGTGTGTGGCGCGAGCATGCGGCCTCACATTCGCTGGTCGGGCCGATGAACATGGACAAGCTGCTCCGGATGAAGGGCGTGAGCCACGACGACAAATACAGCGTGCGCTTCGCGCCGCTCGGCAGCGACGACGTCTTCAAGCACACGGGAATGGCCGGGCAGCCCTACAGGATTCTGGACGAGCGGCAGGCCGTCAAGGCCGAGGGCGTCATACCGGCAAGCGGACGACTTCCAAGAATCACGTTCGAGACGCCCGATGAAGCGACGCTGATCGTGGGCGAGGAGGCCTGGGCCTGGCATTCGGTGCCGACCACCCGGGAAGCCCATCGCTCCCCAGATGCCCTCGCAACAGGATTCGAAGACATCGGGGACGAAGCGCCGGACGACAGCTCGGCGGTCATCGAGAACTCGAAATACGCCCCATCGGCGAGTGGATTCGGAGCGAATCACTTTCTTTCGGAGTCCTCGGTGAAAAACTATCTTGACGGGCTGATTTGACTGCGAAATAGAAAATGCCAAAACTGATATCTGCCACCTACCATCCCAACATCGAAGTCGCGGAATTCATCTGCGACGACGGGCGGCATCTGCTCCGGCACGGAGGAACACTGCCATGGCGAATCAATAACCCAGGAGATTTGACGGCCCTGCTGGTGGATGGAGCACCTGCTCCGAAGAAAGCCAAAGGCTATATTGGCTTTGCCAGCACCCGATCGGGAAGAATATTTCTTATTTTCCCGGATGAAGACGCGGGACGTGCGGAATTGAAAGCCAATTTGAAACGCAGACACGGGGAAAAAACCATTCCCGGGGCCATCCCGAGCTACGCGCCAAGCCGCGAGAACGATACAGAAAAATATATCGCCGATCTGCTCAGAACAAGCGGCGTGCCGGCCGATAAAAAAATCAATGAGTGCAGTGATGCCGAAATTGAAAAGATCATTGACAGCATTTCGGAAATCGAGGGATATCACGCGAACCCGGAAACCCGCAAGGAAACGTGGGCGGTGGTAAGCACCATCAAAGCCACCAATGGCAGCCAACCCCTGCCCGATACAGAAATCATTCTGCAAACCGGGAGCAAAGAAGAGAAGATCAAATCCGATGCGACCGGGCGTTTTCCGCCAGTGATTCATCCTGCGGATAGAACAGCCGTGCAGATCAAGGTAATGAATCCGAAAACTAAAAAGTCTGAACGAATCGCGACAATTCAAGGAGAAAGTGGCAAGGATTTCAATTTGCTGGCGAAATTCAGAAAATGGAAAGGGATTGCCGGCTCGGAGAAAATGAATAGTTCTACGCCGGGGCAAACAAGTTCGACAAACTATGTGGTTCAACCAGGAGATAGCTTGGGAAAGATCGCAAAGCTATATCACACCAGTGTTGCTCTTATAAAAAATAACAATGGCTTGAGCAACGACAACATCTATCCCGGCGAAGTATTGCTGATCCATGGTGAGAAAAAAGAAAAAGCCAGCAATGCGCCAGCGGTCAAGGCAATTGAGCTGCCCAAAAGCACTTCGTCGGAAATATCGATGGCATCCCGGAAAAAACGGCAACGGGTCGTCACCGTGCCCGTGCCTCCAATTCCCTCGAGCACGCAATCATCGGATTCGGAGCGATCCAAGGAAGGAACGGGAAAAGTCCTGGCGCTGATCAATCTCCTGCCTGGCCGGGCCCCGTGGATGCCTATCGCTATCGCTGAGGCCAAGCTCAGGGGCGGGGAGGTCGAACTCACTCTGCAAGACAAGATCAACTATCACGTCGAGATCGACGACGGCATGAAATCGCTGTATGGAACGAATAACGCGTGGTGTGCCGCGTTCGTCAATTGGTGTCTTCTGCAGGCAAAATATCCAATTGAAAATATGGGATACCCTGGTCACAAAGTTGCAAAAACCCGTGCGCATGGTTTTTACGAAGTCAGCGGCCCGAAGGAAAAATCGGAAACATCGACTCCTACGGTCAGAAATCCGTTATTTGTCGAATTGGACAAACCCATCTATGGCGCCATTGCGATGGTCACATCAAAATCCAATCATGGCCACCATGTTGGATTCGTCTATGCAAAGAGTGGATCAGAGGATCTGATTTTGCTTGGCGGCAACCAGAACCAGAGAATTAACTTCTCCCCATTCGGTACATCTATTTATCGAGCATATTCAGAAAAAGACAAATCCGGAAAAGTCATCAGGCACGAAGGAAGTTCTGATAAATTGAAGTTCTTCATCCCCACTGCCTATTATGAGCAGGCGAAAAAGGATCTGGCAGATCCCGGACTTGAAGAAATGAATGCGGACGAGTTGAACAAGTGCATGGGAATAAAAAACGAGAAGCCGAAGAAAAATGCACCAATTTCGCTGCGCTGATTTTTTCGTTTTCGATTTTCTTTTCGCATTCAATAGCGACGCGAGCAAATACCTCCTATATATTTTTATTTCATTTTTCAGCGCCTCGACATTTGCTGGATCAGTCAGTGGCCCGAACGTTGTTTGGGTGAATCTGGATTCATCCGTCGAAGGAAAAAAGGTCGATCGAATCGTTGAAAACTTCATTGATAAAAGATCGACGCGGTGTCACGGCAGCTGGTTTCCAGGCACTTCCCTGCTGTATATGAAAAAGCGTCCACCGCAAATCAACGACGTTTTGATAAAAGACGTTTTCTTGAATAAAAAGCGCAAGCAAAAGCTCACCCTCGATCTTGCCTTGAAAAATTACAAAGACGATGATGCATATGATGGCTTCGATGGAATCATCGTTTATGCAAATTCGCCCCATCCGCGAATGATGCGATTAACGACCGGTCAACAGAATATGGAGACTTTCATTCTGTCGATAAACGGCAAAATGCCGAAGCAACAGGACATCGAAGCCGCGTTTTGCGTTCTTCTTCCACCTATTACGCGTTCTCCATGAAATTCGCGCTTAATTCCGTCGATCCTCTTGGGTGAATATCTTTGAACTGAGCCGGAACGGATCAATTCACAGCTCGAAAAATTGCAGCGGAAACCCGATCTCAACCTCACCGCAGCAACGCCGGCACCGCCGCCCCCAACATCGCCACCCCCGACAACGTCAACAACCCCAACACGAGCTTGCGAAACGCCACCTCGCTGATCCCGATATAAAGCCGCGCTCCCAGCAACACCGGCACTGCGACAGCCACCGCCACGAGCCCCAGCAGCGGCACCATCGACATCGCGACGCTCCCGCTGAACAGGTGGATCGCGAACGCCACCATCAGCATCGAGAGATTGAAGTTCTGGATCACCGCGCGTTGCGTGTCGCGCTGGAAGCCGCGCAATGTGCACCAGAGCGTCGGGATGGTGCCGGAGAAGCCGCCGATGCCCGCCATCGCCCCGCCGATGGCGCCGACGATGCCGTCCGCCGCGCGGCCGCCGAAAGTGATTCGGGGCAGGTGCTGCGACATCAGCATCGCCGGGCACCACAGCACCAGCAGCGCGCCCAGGCACAGCTTGAAGACCACGAGGTCCAGGTGCGGCAGCAGCCAGACGCCGAACGGCACGCCGACCAGACCGCCGAGCACGAAGGGCCAGAGCAGGGATTTGTCGAAGGCGCGGCGCACCGTGACGGCCGCGATCACCTGCCCCGTCAGCGCGCCGAACAGCGCGAGCACGGCGGCCAGTTGCGGCTCCAGGGTCCAGGCCCAGACCGACATCGCGACCAGTCCGAACGCAAAGCCCGACAGGCCTTGCACGAAACCCGCCAGCACGGCACCGACGATCACATAGACATACAAGGCTTGCATGCGGCCGATGATAGGAGCCGCTGCAGCGCGCCCGCCCGCCTCGACGGACGGCGTTGGAGAGAAGGGATCAGGCCGAGGCCGGCACCAGCGCCGTGCGGCGCACGCGCGTGACGTTGAACGCGCTCGCGATCAGCACGCCCTGCACCAGCGCCAGGCCGACGATCACGCTCGTGTACTGGCCGTGGTCCATCAGGCGGCCAAACACCAGCGGCGCGAGCGCCTGGCCGATATCGAGGCCCGCGTACACCACGCCGTAAACGCGGCCGGTGGCGTTCGGCGGGGTCGAGCGCTTGACCAGCAGGTCGCGCGACGGCCCGGCCACGCCCGAGACGAAACCCATCGCGCCGAACAGCACCGGCACGAGGACCGGCGGGAACTGCGCGAAGGCCAGCACCAGCGCCAGCGCGGCCGCGATGCCGAAGCCCGCGCCCACAATGCGCTCGCAGCGCGACGGGTCGGAGGCCAGGAAGCCGCCCACCACCATGCCGGCCGCGCTCGCGACCATGTAGACCGTAAGGCACACCGCCACCAGCGCCACGGGCACCGCGTGCAGATGGCCCGCGGCGACCGGCGCGAAGGTCTGCACCACGCTGATCACCGCGGCGTAGAAGAAGAAGAAACCGAAGCACATCCACACGGCCGGAATGCGCAGGAAGTCGAACTCGCCGCCGATCGGCGCGGGCTCGCCCTGCCCCGTGGCCTTGTGCACGGCCGCCACGTCGAGCGACAGCACGCTGCGGTAGATCCAGAGCACCAGCAGCACGACGATGGCCAGCACGCCGGCCGAAGCCAGCGCCACGCGCCACGAGAACGCGATGGCGATCGGCACCACGAAGGCCGGCGCGAGCGCCCAGCCGAGGCTGCCTGTGATGCCGTGCACGCTGTAGGCGTGGCCCAGGCGCGTGGGCGCGACCTTGCGGTTGAAGAGCGTGTAGTCGACCGGGTGGAACACGCCGTTGCCGATGCCGCCGACCACGGCGCACGCGAGGAGCATCCAGTAGCTCTGCGCCATCGCGTAGCCGAAGGCGGCGAGGCCGAGCGCGCCGAGGCCCACGAACAGCACCGGCCGCGGGCCCAGCTTGTCGACGATGAAGCCCGAGGCCGCCTGCACGATGCACGAGACCACGAAGAACACCGTGAGCACCGCGCCCAGCTCGGTGTAGCTCACGTTGAACGCGTCCTTGAGCCAGGGGAACAGGGGCGCCAGGATGAGCTGGCTGAAGTGGCTGATCGCGTGGGCCAGACCGACGAGGCCGATGAGTTTCGCGTCGGAACCCAAGGAGTGCGCGGGGGACGTGGAAGGTGGGGTGGTCGCGTGGGAGGACATGGATTGCTACAAAAAACCGGGGCAGGCTCCGATGCTATGCCCCCGGGGCGCGGCAGAATGGCGATACGGCGACAACATTTGTCGAAACCATGCCACGCGCCTCCTCCACCGTTTTCCACCCCTCGCCGGTCACCAGCGTCGCCTCGCTCACGCCGCACCTGTACGCGCCCGATGCGGTGCGCCCGCTGCGCGCCAAGGAGCACTTCCTGAGCGCGGACACCTTCGTCGAGCTGCACCAGCATCCGTGGCCGCAGCTCACGTTCTCCACGCGCGGCGTGATCCGCCTGAGCACCGAGGACGGCAGCTACATCGTGCCGCCCTCGCGCGCGCTCTGGGTGCCGGCGAACATGCCGCACAGCATCATGCTCATCGAGGACGCCGAGCTGCGCACCATCTACCTGCACGCCTGGCTCGCGCCCGCGTGGGAGAAATGCGAGGTGCTGGAGATCAGCCCGCTGATGCGCGCGCTGATGCTCGCCCTGGACACCACGCCCGACGGCCTGCCGCCCACCGATCCGCAGGCGCCGCAGCGCGAGCGCATGATCGCGCCGCTGCTCGTGGACGAGATCGAGCGCGCCACGCAGATCCGCATCGACGTGCCGCTGCCCACCGACAAGCGGCTGCGCCAGCTGTGCGAGGCGCTGCTGCGCAACCCCGCCGACCGCTCCACGCTGGCCGAGCGCGCGGCCACCATCGGCGCGAGCGAGCGCACGGTGGCGCGGCTTTTTCGGGACCAGCTGGGCATGAGCTGGCAGCAGTGGCGCCAGCAGGCGGTGATGGCGCATGCGCTGCCGCTGCTCGCGCGCGGCATGGCGGTGAGCCAGGTGGCCGCCGCCAGCGGCTATGCCACCGACAGCGCGTTCTGCGCGATGTTCAAGGCGGCGACGGGGCGCTCGCCGACCTCGTTCCAGCACAAGAAGCGCTCGGCCGTGCCTGCATGAACCGCCGCCCGAATCGCCACCCGAGCCGCCACTTCAACCGCCACTTGAACCATTGAACGCGCGGGGCCTTCACGACGCTCTGGCAAGATCGGCGGGCCCGAAAAACCACGGACCTTCCATCGACCAGCCCATGGCATCGCCTCCCCGACCGCAGACCTGGACCGCCGACATCGGCCTGCGCATTCGCCGCCATTTCCTGCTGAAGGCGGTCGGGACCACGGTCTTCACCTGGCTGTTCTTCATCGGCTACTTCCACCTGCTGCGCAACCCCGCCTATCCGGTCGCGGTGATGCCGCTCACGGCACTGGACCACCTGATTCCGTTCCAGCCCTACACGCTGGGCGCGTACCTCTCGCTCTGGGTCTACGTGGGCATCGCGCCCGGGCTGCAGCTCACCTTCCGCGAGCTGGTGGTCTACGGGTTGTGGATCTGCGGGCTGTGCCTCACAGGGCTGGCGCTCTTCTATTTCTGGCCGACGCAGATACCGCCGCTGCCCATCGACGCCTCGGGCTATCCTGGCTTCGCGATGCTGCAGGGCGTGGACGCGGCGGGCAACGCCTGCCCGTCGATGCACGTGGCCGTGGCCATCTTCACGGCCCTCTGGGTCGAGCACCTGCTGCGGCAGGCGGGCGCGCCCCTGGTGTTGCGCATCGTCAACGGGGCCTGGTTCCTGGCCATCGCCTATTCGACGCTGGCCGTGAAGCAGCACGTGGTGCTGGACGTGGTGGCCGGCGCGCTGCTGGGCATGGCGTTCGCGATCCCCTCGCTGCGCTGGCGGCCGGGCAAGCGTTTGCGAGGGGATTCCCCTCCGGTCGGAGCGGATATCATTGGCCATCACTGACCAACACAGGCCGAGCGAGGAAGGGATCGACCCCATGGCACACCCCGAAAGGGTTGCCGTCGATCAACGGCGGCACAAGACGACAGGCATCGCACGATGAGTTCGCTGAAGGAATTGCAGGACCTGATTCACGAGAAGTACGGCATCGAACCGTCCAAGCTCGACCCCAACGCCTCCATGCGCGAAACCGGCGGTCTCGATTCGCTGGCGCTGGCCGAATTCCTCTTTGCCATCGAAGACCACTTCGGCATCACCATGCCCGACGAGGACGCGAGCATCGACACCCTGGCCGAGCTCGCGCTGCTGGTGGACAAGGTCCGGGCCGCGAAGGTCGCGTGAACCGCCACGAGGTTGCCGTCACCGGGCTGGGCGTCATGGCGCCCCACGGCGACGAGCCCGGCGCGCTGTTCGAGGCGCTGCTGCAGGCCCGATCGGCCATCCAGCCCGTCTTTCCCGAACTGCCCAAGCCGGCCGCCGCGGCCACCGTGGCATTCGACGAGACGCGCTGGTTCACCAAGCTGCAGCTGGCCGGCGTCGACCGCGTGAGCCAGCTCGCGGTGGCCGCGGCCGACCTCGCGCTGCGCGATGCGAACCAGCCGCTGGCCGATGCCGACCTCGAACGCGTCGGCGTGTATGCCGGCTGCGGCATGGGCGGCGCGGCCGCGCTGGAGGCGGCCTACCGCGGCAACGGGCGCGTGTCGCCCCTCACCATTCCGGCCTTCATGCCCAACGCGCCCGCGGCCCACGTGGCGATGCGCAACGGCGTGCTCGGCCCGGTGCTCACCTATTCCGTGGCCTGCGCCTCGTCGTCGGTCGCCATCGCCGAAGCGGCCAAGGCGATCGAGCGCGGCGAAGTGGACATCGCCATTGCCGGCGGCAGCGAAGCGCTGATCGTGCCCGGCGTGGTGCTGGCCTGGCAGGCGATGCAGACGCTGGCCACCTTCCAGCCCGGCGAAGCGGCCGGCGCGGTGCGGCCGTTCGCGAGCGACCGCAGCGGTTTCGCGCTCGGCGAAGGCGCGGCCTTCCTGGTGCTCGAATCGGCCGAGCGCGCGCGCCGCCGCGGCGCGCGCAGCCATGCCACGCTGGCCGGCTGGGGCCTCTCCAGCGATGCCACCCATCTCACCAAGCCCGACGCACCCGGCCAGGCGCGCGCCTTGCGCCAGGCGCTGCGGCAGGCCGGCCTGCAGCCGCGCGACGTGGGCTACTGCAACGCGCACGGCACGGCCACGCGCATCGGCGACGTGGTCGAGCGCAATGCGCTGGCCGAGGTGTGGGGCGACGATTTCGACAAGCTCCGCGTGAGCTCCACCAAGGCGCTGCACGGCCACATGCTCGGCGCGGCGGGCGCCATCGAGGCGCTGATCACGGTGCTCGCACTGCAGCGCCGGCAGCTGCCGCCCAACGCGAACTGCCGCGAGATCGATCCGGCCTGCCAGATGAACCTCGTCGCGCAGGACGACAGCGCCGCACCGGCGCTCCAGGCGGCGATGAGCAATTCCTTCGCCTTCGGCGGCACGAACTCGGTGCTGCTTTTCCGCCGCGCCGACTAAGCCGCGCCCCGCTGTTGCGACGCGGCGCCCGCGTCGCACAGCCACTCGACGAAAGCCTCCGCCAGCGGATCGGCCGTGCGGTTCGGCGCCATGAACACGCTGTAGCCGCGGCTCGATGGCGCCCGGTGCGCGCACGCGAGCCGCAGCTCGCCTGAACGCAGCTCGCGCTCGACGTAGTACGCCGGCACCAGCCCCACGCCGAGATCGGCGCGCACCGCCGCGACCAGCGACGAGAACAGATCGAAGCGATGCCCCGCCACGAGGTTCTCGGGCGGCTGCGCGTGCGGCGTCTGCGCGAACCACTCTTCCCACGCACCCATGCGCGTGCGCAACTGCAGCAGCGGCGCGGCGCGAAAGTCGCCGCGCGCCATCGCGGTCCGGCCCTTCGCGCGCGGGGCGCACACCGCCACGCAGAACTCGCCCATCAGCGGCCGCGCATCGGCGCCGGGCCACACCGCATCGTCGTACTGCACGCCCACATCGAACGGCATGTCGGCCATGTAGAGGTCGGTCGGAAACACCTGCAGGTGCAGGCTGCAGCCCGGGTTGCGCGCGATGAACTGCGGCAGCAGCGGCGTGAGCCAGCCCTCGGCCAGCACGGGCACCGCGCCGACGATGAGGCGCAGGCCATCGACGCGCTGCGCCATCGCTTCGAGCGTGTGGTTCTGCAGCCGCATGAGGTCGCCCGCGATCTGGCCGTGGTAGCGGCGCCCGGCATCGGTGAGCTCGGTGCCGCGCGCGGTGCGCTGCACGAGCCGCACGCCGATCTGCGACTCGAGAAGCCGCAGCTGCTGGCTCACGGCGCTGTGCGTGAGGCACAGCTCCTCGGCCGCCTTGCCGACGCCATGGTGGCGCGCGACCGCATCGAAGATCAGCAGCGCTCGGGTGCTCGGAATGTGGCGGCGCATGGCGGGGTTCGTAAGAAAAACTGACAAGGCCAAAGATTAAACCAGAGCGGCCGGCTCACTTGCCCCCAAGAATTGCTGACGGCGCCGCGCCGGCTGCGCCCTTTCGTGCGCCCTTTCGCCGCGTCTTCACCTTCAAGGACAACCCACCGCCATGCCTCGCTCCGCGTCATTCCGCCTTGCCCCGATCGTCATCGCCCTGGCCTGCGCCGCCGGGCTCGCCCAGGCCCAGAACGCCGCCGTCGCGGCCACGCCCGCGCAGGTGCGGCCCGAGATCGACAAGGCCTACACGCAGCTGATGGCGGCGCCCGCAGTCCAGAAACTGCTCGATGCGGTCAAGGCCGATCACGAGCGCTCGGTCGAAGATTTGAAGATGCTCACCGAGATCGAAGCGCCTCCGTTCAAGGAACAGAAACGCGCCGAAGCCTTCCTCGCACGCATGAAGGCGTTGGGCCTGGCCGACGCGAAGATCGACGCCGAAGGCAACGTCGTGGGTCTGCGCAAAGGCACGGGCAACGGCCCCAAGTTGCTGATCTCCGCGCACCTCGATACGGTGTTCCCCGCCGGCACCGACGTGAAGGTGAAGGAGCGCGACGGCAAGCTCTACGCGCCCGGCATCTCCGACGACACGCGCGGCCTCTCGGTGCTGCTGTCGTGGATCAAGGTGCTCAACGACAACAAGATCCAGACCGTGGGCGACCTCCTGATCGTCGGCAACGTCGGCGAAGAAGAGCTGGGCAACCTGCGCGGCATCAAGGCGATCTTTCGCGACCACCTGGACATCGACGGCATGGTGGGCCTGGAGCCGGCGCCCGATGGCACGGTGCTGATGCTGGGCACGGGCAGCCACCGCTACGAGGTCACCTTCAAGGGGCCGGGCGGCCACAGCTTCGGCGCGTTCGGCCAGGTGCCCAGCGCCATCCACGGCATGGGCCGCGCGATCGCGAAGATCGCCGAAGTGCGTACCCCGACTTTCCCGAAGACCACGTTCACCGTCGGCACCGTCGGTGGCGGCACCTCGGTCAACACCATCGCGCCGGACGCGCGCATGGCCATCGACATCCGCTCCGACGAAATGGCGCCGCTGCTGGAGACCGAGAAGAAGATCCTCGCGGCCATCGACGAAGCCGTCGAGGAAGAGAACAAGCGCTGGAACGTGACCACGCTGAGCGCGAGCCGCAAGCTGATCGGCGACCGGCCGGGCGGCCGCACGCAGTCGGACACGGTGATCGTGGAGGCGGCCACGCGCGCGAACAGCGCCTTCGGCCACAAGACCCTGCTGACGGGCGCGAGCACCGATGCCAACGTGCCGATGTCGCTGGGCATCCCGGCCATCATCGTCGGCGCGGGCGGCAAGACAGGGGGCTTTCATGCGCTGTCGGAGTGGATCGACGTGACCGACGGCTGGAAGGGTGCGCAGAACTCGCTGGTCACCGTGCTGGGCCTCGTGGGCGTGCAGGGCACGAGCGCACCGCTGCTGGAAAAGCGCGCGCCGCGCAAGAACTAGGGCGAACTCCGGGGGCCCTCGGGGGCATGCCCCCGGAAACGCCGGGGACTCTCCGGTATGCTGGCGGACGCTTCTCCCCTCATGCGTTCCCAAGGAGACCATCATGCATGCCCGCTCCACACTCATCGCCCTCGCCCTGCTCGCCGCAGGCGCCTCGGCACAGGCCAACGACCTGCTCGACCAACTGAAGGAAAAGGCCGGCGCGGCCGCCAGTTCGCAGAGCGGCAACCTCGGCTTCAAGATGCCCTCGATCGGCTCCAGCACCATCGGCAGCGCCGCCGGCGTGCTGCAGTACTGCGTGAAGAACAACTACCTCGGCGGCGATGCCGCTTCGGTGAAAGACAAGCTCCTGGCCAAGATCACCGGCCAGAAGCAGCAGGAGAAAAACTTCGAAAGCGGCGCGAAAGGTTTGTTGAAGGGCGGCGACGGCAAGACGCTCAACATGAAGATCCTGTCGTCGAAGGTGAAGGAAAAGGCCTGCGACTACGTGCTCAAGAACGCCACCTCGCTGATCTGACCTGACAGCGCCCCCGCATGGCCTCCGCGCGGCGCACCGCGCATGTGCTTGCCTGTTTCTCCCCCGTGCGCGCGTAACGACCCCATGACCCCAGCTGCCTCCCCCTCGTCCCTGCGCCAGCGCCTCGCGCGCTGGGTTCCCTGTCTTGCATGGCCCCGCCCTTCCGGGGCGCTGCTGCGCAGCGAGGCGATGGCCGGCATCACCGTCGCGCTGATGGTCATTCCGCAAGGCGTGGCGTATGCGGCGCTCGCGGGCATGCCGCTCGTGACCGGCGTGTACGCGGCGCTGTTCCCGGCGCTGATCGCGGTGATGTTCAGCTCGTCGCAG
Source organism: Variovorax sp. AC194 (assembly GCF_979257995.1). Classification (NCBI taxonomy): domain Bacteria; kingdom Pseudomonadati; phylum Pseudomonadota; class Betaproteobacteria; order Burkholderiales; family Comamonadaceae; genus Variovorax; species Variovorax sp. AC194. The sequence goes on from NZ_OZ409823.1 coordinate 4,808,122, forward strand.
CGGCTGTCGGTCGGGCCGACGGCGCTCACCAGCCTCCTGGTCGGCGCCTCGCTCGCGCCGCTCGCGGTGGCCGGCAGCGCCGAGTGGGTGGCGATGGCGGTGTGGCTCACGCTGATGTCCGGTGCGATCCAGATCGTGCTGGGCGCGGGGCGCTTCGGCTGGCTGCTGCGGCTGGTGAATTCGCCGGTGCTGATCGGCTTCACGCAGGGCGCGGCGGTGCTGATCGCGATCTCGCAGTTGCCCTCGCTGCTGGGCTTCACCGGGCGCACGATTCCGCAGGTGCTGCAGGGCGGGCCGCTGCCCGACCTCGTGGCCATCGCATTCGGCCTCGGCAGCATCGCGGTGCTGTGGCTGGGCAAGCGGTTCGTGCCGCGCTTTCCGACCACCATGGCACTGGTGGCCGGCGCCGCGGCCATCAGCTGGGGCATCGACTACGCGCTGCGCGGCGGCGCCGTGGTCGGCAGCCTCCCCTCGGGACTGCCCTCCTTCTACTGGCCCGGCCTGCTCCCCCTGGGCACGTTCAGCGCACTGGTGCTGCCCGCGTTGATGATCACGCTGGTGAGCTTCCTGGAGACCGCCTCCAGCGCCAAGGTCGACAACGCGCGCGCCGGCACGCTGTGGAACGAAAACCAGGACCTCATCGGCCAGGGCCTGGCCAAGCTGGCCTCCGGCTTCACGGGCGCGTTCCCGACCAGCTCTTCGTTCTCGCGCTCGGCCATCACGCTGTATGCGGGCGCGCAGACCGGGTGGGCCACGCTCTTCAGCGTGGTGGTGGTGGCCGGCGCGCTGTTGTGGCTGATGCCGCTGCTCTATCACGTGCCGCAGGCGGTGCTGGCGGCGGTGGTGGTCACGGCCATCCTCGGGCTGGTGAAGCCCGCGAGCTTCACGGCGCTCTGGCGCATCTCGCGCATCGAGGCGGGCATCGCCTTCGGCACCTTCGTGCTGACCATCGCCACCGCGCCGAGCATCTACTGGGGCGTGCTGGGCGGCCTGCTCGCGAGCATGGCGCACTACATGTACCGCCACCTGCATCCGCGCATCATCGAGGTGGGCCTGCACCCCGACGGGAGCCTGCGCGACCGCAACCTCTGGAAGCTGCCGCCGCTCGCGCCGCAGCTCTATGCGCTGCGCATGGACGCGGAGCTCGACTTCGCCTCGGCCTCCACGCTGGAACGCGCGCTCACTGTCGCGCTGGCCGAGCGCCCCGAGCTCACCGACGTGTGCCTCTTCGCGCAGCCCATCAACCGCATCGACATCACCGGCGCCGAGGTGTTCGGCTCGATCCGCCGGATGATGGAATCCAGGGGCGTGCGCCTGCACCTGAGCGGCATGAAGCTGCCGGCCATGCAGGTGCTCGAGCGCGCGGGCCTCCTCGCGCCGGGGCCGATGCTTTTCAGCTACCGCACCGACGGCGAGGCGCTCGCGGCGCTGATGCCGCGCATCGACGTGCCCACAGAGGCCGAAACCGCCGGCTGAAGGCGCGAGCAGCGGCGCCATGAAAACCACCATCGAAGAACTCGTCGCGTTCCGCACGGTGGTGGACACCGGCTCGATCACCGCCGCGGCCGAGCAGCTCGGGCACACGGTCTCTGGCATCAGCCGCGCGCTCAGCCGCCTGGAGCAGAAGCTCGATACCACGCTCATGCGCCGCACCACGCGGCGCCTGGAAATCACCGAGGAAGGCGCGGCCTTTTTGCAGCGCACCCGCGCGATCCTCGATGCCATCGACGACGCCGAAGAGCAGATGGCCGCGCGCCGGGAGCAACCGGCCGGCCGTCTGCGCGTGAACGCGGCCTCGCCCTTCATGCTGCACGCCATCGTGCCGCTGGTGCCCGAGTTCCGCAGGCTCTACCCGCAGATCAGCCTGGAGCTGGACACCGACGACCTGCCCATCGACCTCCTGGAGCGGCGCACCGACATCGCGATCCGCATCGGCCCGCTGCGCGACTCCACGCTGCACGCGCGGCCTCTCGGCACGCACCGCCTGCGCGTGCTCGCGAGCCCGGCGTACCTGGAGGCGCACGGCAAGCCGCGCACCGCCGCCGAGCTGACCAGTCACGCGCTCCTGGGCTTCACGCAGCCCGAGTCGCTCAACCGCTGGCCGCTGCGCGCGGAGAACGGCATCCACGGCGACGAATGGCCCATCGCGCCCACGCTCGCCGCATCGAGCGGCGAGACGCTGCGCCAGCTCGCGCTGGCCGGCGCGGGCATCGTGTGCCTGGCCGATTTCATGACCGCCGCCGACCGCGCGAGCGGCGCGCTGGTGCAGGTGCTGGCGAAGGAAACGGTGGACGTGCGCCAGCCGGTGAACGCGGTGTACTACCGCAACACGCAGCTGTCGGCGCGGATCACTTCGTTCCTGGATTTCCTGACGCAGCGCATGACTTGAACGGTCGCGGTGGCTCAGTTCGGCTGCTTCGGCACGAAGCGCTCCACCGCCGCCGACTTGATCTCGTACCCGCTCACGCCCATGTCCACAGAGGCATAGCGCGCCGCCTTCAGGATGCCGCTGACCTTGACGGTGTCCATCGCGTGCAGGCCCTTGAAGGTCTCTGCGGCGATCACGTGCACGATCTGGTTGGCGGGGGGCGGCGGGGTGTGGATGCAGGCGCCGAAGTACGGCACGAGAAGGAATTCGCGGATGCCGTCCTGGGTGCTGTCCAGCGGCACGACGAAGCCCGAGAGCTTGGCCGCGGTGCCGTCGAGCGCCACGTTGACCGGGGCGTTGTCCCAGACGGCGCGCATCTCGTCGAGCATCTGGATCGCGCGCGGGTCGTTGTCGCGCAGGGCCTCCAGGCTGATGTTGCGGTAGCGCTTGGTGGGGTCCCAGCTCTTGGGGATGAGTTCGTCCCACTTGAGTTCGGGGGCCGCGGCCGCGCTCGCGCTCGTGGCGCTGGCCTCGGGACCGCAGCCGGCCAGCAGCGCAGCGGCCGGAACCAGGAGAAATGCGGGCAGCAGGATGCGCGAGATGAACCTTCTCATGACCACGATTTTGCTTGGGACATGTTTCATTCCCGTAAAGCAGGGCCTTTGGCACTCAAATCGTCGCAACTCACACAAATGGATGAGCACGCGCCAGAATGCCGCACCACGAACAACGAGGAGCGCCGCATGGCAGCGACCGGATGGCTGGGACTCACGTCCCTCGGGATCATTCACACCGCGATCAGCCTGATCGCCGTCTTCGCGGGGATCGTCGCCCTGCTGCGCTACAAGGAAATCACCCTGCGCACCGGATGGGGCCAGGTCTTCGTCTGGACCACGGTGCTCACCTGCCTGACGGGCTTCGGCATCTTCCAGCACGGCGGCTTCGGCAAGCCGCATGTGCTGGGCATCGTGACGCTGGTCGCGCTCGGCGCGGGCGCGCTGGCCGGGCGGGGCGGCCTCGGGAAGAACTCGCGCTACATCGAGGCCATCGCCTATTCGGCCAGTTTTCTCTTCCACTGGATACCGGCGTTCACCGAGACGCTGACGCGGCTTCCGCTGGGCGCGCCGCTGCTGGCGGATGCCGAGGCGCCCGCGCTGAAGGCGATCACCGGCGTGCTGTTCGTGCTGTACATCGTGGGCGTGGCGCTGCAGATCAGGCGGCTGCGCGGCGGCAGCCCGGTCAGTCCCGCACCGGTCCGCGCAAGTTCTTGATCTGCGCGCGCTGGCTCTTGCCCTCGAGCCGGCGCTGCTTGGACCCATAGGTCGGCTTGGTGGCGCGCCGCACGCGCGGCGGCGTGGCGACGGTGTCGACCACCGCCTGCAGCCGCGCGAGCGCGTCGGCGCGGTTCATCTCCTGCGTGCGGTGCTGCTGCGCCTTGAGCACGAAGACGCCCTCCTGCGTGATGCGGCTGTCGCGCAACGCGAGCAACCGCTCCTTCACGTCGGCGGGCAATGAGCTTGCGGGGATGTCGTAGCGCAGGTGGATCGCGCTGGAGACCTTGTTGACGTTCTGCCCACCCGCGCCCTGCGCCCGGATGGCGCTGATCTCGACTTCGTCGGGATCGATCAGGAGCGGTGGGCGGAGCATGAAGGCGAGTGTGCCTTCAAACGCGTGCGGCGACGGCGAAGGGCCAGGGTCGAGGTCAGCCGCGCGAGACCGATTTCGGCGCGACGTCGGTCACGTCGCTGGCATTGCCGCGGATGCGCTCGGCGCGCACCACCGATTCGCCGCGCGCCCGCGCGTTGGTGACGTCGGCGGCCGTCGGCTCGGCCGGATTTGCCGCATTGCGAAACCGGTCGAAGCCCGAGCGCGGGTTGAAGCGCCCGCCCATCGACGCCATCCAGGGCGTCACGGGCTTGCCCGTGAGGCGCCCCCAGGCGTAGCGCACGCCCCACACGGCCGCCAGCAGCATGACCGCGACGGCCAGGCTGGCCGCGAACACCAGCCCCAGGAGCAGAAGAATGACGCGAAGAATGAAGTTCATCATCCGACTTTAGGCCGAAGCCGCCACCGTTGGTTCCCCGCCCTTGGTGAACGAGAACTGGCCCGGCGACTGGATCGGGTCGGTGTTGACCTCGATCGTGTCCTTCGGCCCGAAGCTGCCATCGAGCAGCAGCCGCGAGAGCGGGTTCTCGATGCGCTGCTGGATCGCACGCTTCAACGGCCGCGCGCCGAACACCGGGTCGAAGCCGACCTTGGCGATTTCGGCCAGCGCCGCGGGCGACACCTCCAGGCCCAGGTCCATCTTCGCCAGGCGCGCCTTGAGCACCTTCAGCTGGATCGCGGCGATCGATTCGATGTTCTTCGCGTCGAGCGCGTGGAACACCACCGTCTCGTCGATGCGGTTCAGGAACTCGGGGCGGAAGTAGTTCTTCAGCTCGTCCCACACCGCTTCCTTGATCTCTTCGGAAGGCTTGCCCACCATGGCCTGGATGATCGGCGAGCCGATGTTGCTCGTCATCACGATTACCGTGTTCTTGAAGTCCACGGTGCGGCCCTGGCCATCGGTCAGGCGCCCATCGTCGAGCACCTGCAGCAGCACGTTGAAGACGTCGGGGTGCGCCTTCTCCACTTCGTCGAGCAGCACCACGCTGTAGGGCTTGCGGCGCACGGCCTCGGTGAGGTAGCCGCCCTCTTCGTAGCCCACGTAGCCCGGCGGCGCGCCGATCAGGCGCGCGACCGAATGCTTCTCCATGAACTCGCTCATGTCGATGCGGATGAGGTGGTCTTCGCTGTCGAAGAGGAAGCCCGCGAGCGCCTTGCACAGCTCGGTCTTCCCCACGCCCGTGGGGCCGAGGAACAGGAACGAGCCCGTGGGGCGGTTCGGATCGGACAGGCCCGAGCGCGAGCGGCGGATCGCATTGGCGACCGCACCGATGGCCTCGTTCTGGCCGACCACGCGCTCGTGCAGCTTGTCTTCCATCACGAGCAGCTTGTCGCGCTCGCCCTGCATGAGCTTGGCGACCGGGATGCCGGTGGCGCGCGCCACGACCTCGGCGATTTCTTCGGCGCCGACCTGCGTGCGCAAGAGCGTGGGCGCGCTGGACTTGCCCTTGCTCGCCTCGCTGGCCTCGGCCTCCTTCAGTCGCTTTTCGAGCGCGGGCAGCTGGCCGTATTGCAGCTCGGCAAGCTTGTTGAAGTCGCCCTTGCGCTCCCACTCCTTGATCTCGATCTTGAGCTTCTCGATTTCTTCACGGATGTGCGCGCTGCCCTGGGCCTGGGCCTTCTCGGCCTGCCAGATCTCGTCGTAGTCGGCGATTTCCTTCTGCAGCTTGGCGATCTCGTCCTCGATGAGGTTGAAGCGCTTCTGCGAGGCCTCGTCCTTCTCGCGGCGCACGGCTTCGCGCTCGATCTGCAGCTGGATGAGGCGGCGGTCGAGGCGGTCCATCACCTCGGGCTTGGAGTCCATCTCGATCTTGATCTTGGCCGCGGCCTCGTCGATCAGGTCGATGGCCTTGTCGGGCAGGAAGCGGTCGGTGATGTAGCGGTCGGAGAGCTCGGCCGCGGCCACGATGGCCGGGTCGGTGATCTGCACGCCGTGATGCACTTCGTATTTTTCCTGCAGGCCGCGCAGGATCGCGATGGTGGCCTCGACGCTGGGCTCGCCCACGATGATCTTCTGGAAGCGGCGCTCCAGCGCGGCATCCTTCTCGATGTACTTGCGGTATTCGTCCAGCGTGGTCGCGCCCACGCAGTGCAGTTCGCCGCGCGCGAGCGCGGGCTTGAGCATGTTGCCCGCGTCCATCGCGCCCTCGGCCTTGCCGGCGCCGACCATGGTGTGGAGTTCGTCGATGAAGACGATGGTCTGGCCTTCGTCCTTCGCGAGTTCGTTGAGCACGGTCTTCAGGCGCTCCTCGAATTCGCCGCGGAACTTCGCGCCGGCCAGGAGCGAAGCCATGTCGAGCGACAGCACCCGCTTGCCCTTGAGCGAATCGGGCACCTCGCCCGCGACGATGCGCTGCGCGAGGCCTTCGACGATGGCGGTCTTGCCGACGCCGGGTTCGCCGATGAGCACGGGGTTGTTCTTGGTGCGGCGTTGCAGCACCTGGATCGCACGGCGGATTTCCTCGTCGCGGCCGATGACCGGGTCGAGCTTGCCCAGGCGCGCGCGCTCGGTCAGGTCCATGGTGTATTTCTTGAGCGCCTCGCGCTGGCCTTCGGCGTCGGCGCTGTTCACGCCCTGCCCGCCGCGCACGGCGTCGATGGCCGATTCGAGCGACTTGCGGCTCAAGCCATTTTCTTTCGCGATCTTGCCGGTGTCGGACTTGCTGTCCGCCACGGCCAGCAGGAAGAGCTCGCCGGCGATGAACTGGTCATTGCGCTTGAGGGCTTCCTTCTCGGTGGCCTGCAGCAGCTTGCCCAGCTCCGGGCCGACCTGCACGATGTCGTGGCCCTGCACCTGGGGCAGCTTCTTGATGGCGGCTTCGGCCGCCTGCACGAGACCCGGCACATTGACGCCGGCACGCTCCAGGAGGGCGCGCGGGCCGTCGTCCTGGCGCAGCATCGCGACCAGCAGGTGGGCGGGCTCGATGTAGGCGTTGTCGTTGCCGAGCGCCAGCGTCTGCGCGTCGCTCAGCGCTTCCTGAAATTTGGTGGTGAGTTTGTCTTGTCGCATGGTGGTATTCCTGCATCCAAAATAGGGCCGTTCGGGCACGATTCAAGGTTGTGAATCGGGTTCGCGCCGCGGGCACGGGTATTGCACGGTGCACCGCATCTTTTTGCCGTAGGCATTTCTCTCTCTCGAATGGAGTCGATCATGGGTTTTTCAATGCAGCGCGCACAGCCGGTGCGTCGCGCGCTCAGCGTGGGTCTTTTTGCCGCCGCCATGGGCATGGCCGGGCTGGCGCAGGCCCAGAGCGGCACGCCGATCCGCATCCTGGTCGGCTTTCCCGCCGGCGCGGGCACCGATGCCATCGCGCGCACCCTGGGCGAAAAGCTCAAGGACGTGCTGGGCGTGCCGGTGGTGGTGGAGAACCGCGCCGGCGCGGGCGGGCAGATCGCCGCGACGGTGCTGAAATCGTCGCCCGCCGACGGCCACACGCTCTTCCTCTCGCACGACCACACCATCTCGATCCTGCCGCAGGTGGTGAAGAACCCGGGCTTCAACCCCGCCACCGACTTCGTGCCCGTGGCCGGCTTCGCCACCTTCGCCAATGTGCTGGCCGTCTCGGGCGGCACGCCGGCCAAGAGCATCGACGAGTACGTGAAGTGGGTCCGCACCGCCAGGGGCGGCAAGGAGACCATCGGCATCCCGGCGCCCGCGTCGATTCCCGAATTCCTCGTGAAGATGATCTCGGACAAGTACAAGATCGACGTCCAGCCCGCGCCCTACCGCGGCAGCGCGCCGATGACGGCCGACATGCTGGGCAACCAGATCACCGCGGGCATCGCCTCGGTGCCGGACTTCATCGAGAACCACAAGGCGGGCAAGGTGCGCATCGTGGCCTCCATCGGCGCCAAGCGCCAGGCGGTGATTCCGAACGTGCCGACCTTCACGGAGCTGGGCTTTTCGAACCTGGAAGACCTGCCCTACTACGGCATCTTCGCGCCGGTGGGCACGCCGCAGCCGATCATCGACAGGTACGGCGATGCGCTGCAGAAGGTGCTGGCGATGCCTGATGTGAAGCAGAAGCTCACGACGATGGGCCTCACGGTCGGCTACGAGCCGCAGGGGCAGTTCGCGGGTCGCGTGCGCACCTACACGCAGACGTGGGAACGGATCATCCAGGCCAGCGGGTTCAAGCCCCTTTAAGCGTTCGTGGCGCTGATGCCCCAGCGCGCCAGCGCCGCGTCGTCGGCGACGCGGGCATCGACCCAGCGGGCGCCTTCGGGCGTCTGTTCTTTTTTCCAGAACGGGGCCTGGGTCTTCAAGTAATCCATCAGGAACTCGCAGGCCTCGAAGCTCTGGCCGCGGTGGGCCGAGACCACCGCCACCATCATGATCTGGTCGAGCGGCTGCAGGAGGCCCACGCGGTGGATCACGCGCGCACCGAGAATGTCGAAGCGCTTGTGGGCCTCGTCGATCATGGCTTCGATGGCCTTCTCGGTCATGCCGGGGTAGTGCTCCAGCTCCATCGACGCGACGGTGCTGCCGTCGTTGCGATCCCTCACGGTGCCGATGAAGCTGCAGACCGCGCCCACGCGCTTGTCGCCCGCGCGCAACGTGGCGAGCTCGTGGCTCAAGTCGAAATCACCCGTCTGGATCGAAACACGCGCAACGCTCATGTCCGGATTGTGGCATCGGGATAGACTGCGTCCATGCCTTGCCTCGCCACGCTCTCCACGGTGCTTACGCACCCCGAGAGCCGTTGCGCGCGCCAGGGCAGCAAAGCCAAAAAACCAAAGCTCGTCTGACCGGAGCTGCGGTTCCGTCGTCGGATGAGCGACGGAACCTGCCCAAAGGCTTTGACCCCTGCATGGTTGTGCGCGCATCGGACGGTGGTTCTTTCCATCGGTTGATTCCTGAAAGGAAACCTGCGTGCCACAACAACAACCCGCCTCCCCTACCCGTGATTTTTCGGGCCTCTGGATTCCGCTCGTCACGCCATTTCGCGACGGTGCGGTCGATCATGCCGCGCTCTCCGCACTGACCCGGCGCCTTGCCGCCGACGGCGTGGCCGGCTTCGTGGTCTGCGGCTCGACCGGCGAAGCCGCAGCGCTCGACGAGGCGGAGCAACTCGCATCGCTCGACACGGTGCTGGCGGCCGCCAGCGGCCTGCCCGTCGTCATGGGCCTCTCGGGCTACCACCTGGGCAAGACGACGGCTTGGGTGCGCCAGCTTTCGGAACGCCCGCTCGCAGGCCTGCTGGTGCCCGCCCCGCACTACATCCGCCCGTCGCAGGCCGGCCTGCTCGAATGGTTCCGCGCGATCGCCGATGCGAGCGCGGTGCCGGTGCTGATCTACGACATCCCCTACCGCACCGGTGCCACCCTTTCGCGCGAGACGCTGCTGGCGCTGGCCGCGCACCCGCGCATCCAGGGCATCAAGGACTGCGGTGGCGACATGGCCAAGACGCGCGCGCTGATCGCCGATGGCCGGCTGCAGGTGCTGTCGGGCGAAGACCACCAGATCTTCTCCACCGTGGCAGAAGGCGGCGTGGGCGCCATCGCGGCGAGCGGGCATGTGCAGACGAAGCGCTTCGTGCAGGTGCTGCGCCTCCTGGCCGACAACCGCGTGGCCGAAGCGCGCGCCGAATGGCAGCCGCTGCAGCCGCTGATCGAGATGCTGTTCGCCGAGTCCAACCCGGGTCCATTGAAGGCGCTGCTGGCGCAGGGCGGTGCGATGCGCGACGAGTTGCGCTCGCCGATGACGCGCGCCTCCGACGACCTGCGCGAGCGCCTCGTGGCGCTGGACGCGCGGCTCAGCCGCCCGTAACCGGCGGGAAGAACGCGACCTCGCAGCCTTCGTGCAGGGCTGCGGCTTCGTCGCTCATGACCTGGTCGAGCGCCATGCGCACCGCCCTGCCGCGGGCGAGCGCGGTGGCGTGCGCCCCGCCGCGCGCGATGAGTTCGTCGCGCAATGCGGCGAGCGTTTCGGCGCGGGTGTCGACGCTTTCGTTGCTCGTGGAGAGCGCCTCGCGCACCGAGGCGAAATAACGGATCTGGACCTTCATGACGATGTCAGGCGAGCAGCGAGGCGAAGGGAATGAAGTTCACGGTGTCGCCCGACTTGATCGTCTGGCCCGAGGGGTTGTCGACCACGCCGTCGCCCCAGACCATCGAGGTCAGCACGCCCGAACTCTGGTTGGCGAACAGGTCGAGCCCGCCCGCGGCGTTTCGCCGTGCGCGCAGGAACTCGCGTCGCTTGTCGGCGCGGGGCCAATCGAAATCGGCGCGCATCTGAACGGCCTCGGGCGTCACGCGATCGGCACCCTGCAGCGTCAGCAGGAAAGGCCGAACGAGCATCAGGAAGGTGAGGAAGCTCGACACCGGGTTGCCGGGCAGCCCCGTCACGTGGCACACGCCCTGCCCGCTGCTGCGCGCGATGGAGCCATAGGCGAAGGGCTTGCCGGGCTTCATCGACAGCGACCACAGCTGCAGCTCGCCGAGCGTCTGCAGCGCGGCGCGGATGTGGTCTTCCTCGCCGACGGAGACGCCCCCGGTCGTGATGATGAGGTCGCTCGCCTCGGCCGCATCGCGCAGTGCCGCGATGGTGGTTTCGCGGTTGTCGGGCACGATGCCCAGGTCGTTCACTTCGCAGCCCAGCCGGTGCAGCAAGGCGCGCATGAAGAACCGGTTGGAGTTGTAGATCGCGCCGGGCTTCATCGCGTCGGGCGCGACCTCGCCGGGCATCACCAGCTCGTCGCCGGTGGAGAGCATGGCCACGCGCGGCTTGCGCGCGACCTGCAGCTTGTGGAAGCCGACGCTGGCCGCGAGGCCAAGCGCCGCGGGCGTGAGGCGTTCGCCTTTCTTCAGCACGACGTCGCCGGAGGCCACGTCTTCGCCTGCGCGGCGGACCCACTGGCCGGCCGCGGGAACGATCGCGATACGCACCGAGCCCAGACCGCCTTCCTGCGGCGTGGCGGTGGTGTCTTCCTGCATCACGACGGCGTCGGCGCCCTCGGGAATCTGCGCGCCGGTGAAGATGCGCGCCGCGGTGCCCGCTGCGAGCGGCGTGCCGACGGTGCCCGCGGGAATGCGCTGCGTCACCTCAAGCAGGGCGCCGGGCGCGGCGCAATCGGCCGCGCGCACCGCGTACCCGTCCATCGCGCTGTTGTCGCGCGGCGGCACGGTGAGGCCGGAGACGATGTCCTGCGCGAGCACGCGGCCGTCGGCGTCGAAGGTGACGACGCTCTCGGCGGGAAGCGTCGGCGCGGCCTTGGCCAGCAATTGCGCGATGGCCTCGTCCAGCGGCATCAGCGGGGGCCGCGCGTTGGACGCGGAGAACGGAACGGGTGTGTCAGCCATGGTGTTCCGGGTTGTACTCGAAGCGCTGGCCATTGGCGATGAGCCACTGCGCGATGGCCTCGGCGTCGTCGAGGTCGAACAGCGGCCGGGCCGTGGGCTCCGGCAGGCTGCCGGGCGCATCGGTGGCGATGGCGGTGACGAAGGGGTCGTCCGGATAGAGCACCGGCCGCAACGTCTCGCCTGCCTCGGGCTGGCGCCAGACCTCGATTTTGTGCACGTTGCTGTGGCGAAAGCCCTCGACCAGCACCCAGTCGGCGGCCGGGTGCAACTCGGCCAGCAGCTGGTGCACGCTGAGCTCGACCGGGACCTCGAATTCGCGCATCACCGCCAGGCGCTTGTCGGAGGCGACGACCACCTCGAACGCGCCGGCCTCGCGGTGGCGGTACGTGTCCTTGCCCGGATGGTCGATGTCGAACTTGTGGTGCGCATGCTTGACCACCGAGACACGCTGGCCGAGCCGCTTGAGCACGGGGATCAGCTTCTCCACCAAAGTGGTCTTGCCCGCGCCTGAGTAGCCGGCGAAGCCGACGACTTTCATGCCGATTCCCTGTGTCGGTCAATCACAGTTCTGGGCGATGTAGGCCTTCACGGCCTCGGCGTCCGCCGGCAGCTTGACCACGCGCTTGGGCAGCGCCTCGATGCCCTCGAACTTCGCGGGCCGGTCGGGTTCGTGGCCCAGGGCTTCGACGATCGTGGCGGCGAACTTGATCGGCAGCGCCGTCTCGAGCACCACCATCGGCACGCCCGGCACGAGGAATTCGCGCGCGGCCTTCAGGCCGTCGGCCGTGTGCGGATCGACCAGCGTGGCAAAGCGCTTTTCGGTATCGCGGATGGTGGCCAGGCGATCGGCATGCGTGCTGCGGCTGCTCACGAAGCCGAAGCGCCCGGCCGCGTCCTTGAACGCCGCATCGGCGCTCAGGTCGAAGCGGCCTTCCAGGCCCAGGTCTTCCACGAAGAGCTTGCGCAGCTTGCCAGCGTCGCGACCCACGAGATCGAACACGAAGCGCTCGAAATTGCTGGCCTTGCTGATGTCCATCGAGGGGCTGGAGGTCTCGTGCGTGTCGGCCGCGCCGCGCACGCGATAGATGCCGGTGCGGAAGAACTCGTCGAGCACGTCGTTCTCGTTGGTGGCGACCACCAGCGTCTGGACCGGCAGGCCCATCATGCGCGCCACGTGGCCCGCGCAGACGTTGCCGAAGTTGCCCGAGGGCACGGTGAAGCTCACCGGCTTGTCGTTGCTCGCCGTCGCCTGGAAGTAGCCCGCGAAGTAGTAGACGACCTGCGCCAGCAGCCGCGCCCAGTTGATCGAGTTGACCGTGCCGATGCGGTACTTGCGCTTGAAGCCCAGGTCGTTGGAGACCGCCTTCACGATGTCCTGGCAGTCGTCGAACACGCCGGTGATGGCGATGTTGTGGATGTTCTCGTCCTGCAGGCTGAACATCTGCGCCTGCTGGAACGGGCTCATGCGGCCGTCCGGCGAGGTCATGAAGACGCGCACGCCCTTCTTGCCGCGCATGGCGTATTCGGCGGCGCTGCCGGTGTCGCCGCTGGTGGCGCCCAGGATGTTGAGCTCCGAGCCGCGGCGGGTCAGTTCGTACTCGAACAGGTTGCCCAGGAGCTGCATCGCCATGTCCTTGAAGGCCAGCGTGGGGCCGTTGGACAGGGCTTCGATGTACACGCCGTCCTCGAGCTCGCGCAGCGGCACGATCTCGTCGGTGCCGAACACCTCGGTGGTGTAGGTCTTCGCGCAGATGGCCTTCAGGTCGGCCGGCGCGATGTCGTCGATGTAGAGCGAGAGGATCTCGAAGGCCAGTTCGGCGTACGGCAGCTCGCGCCATTTGGCGAGCGTGGCGGTGTCGATCTGCGGGTAGGTTTCCGGCAGGTACAGGCCGCCATCGGGCGCGAGGCCCTCGAGGAGGATTTCGCAGAAGCGCTTGCGGTCGGGGTGACCGCGGGTGCTCAGGTAGTTCACAAGATATTCCTAGAGACCGATTCCATAGTGGCGGATGTCAAGCCAGAAGCGTGAGCCGATCAGCGCCAGCATGCCGAAGAAAAGAACGATGTAGTGCAGCGGCCGGTACTCGACATTGTCCGTCGCATCTAGCGCGCCGAAGTACGCCCAGGCGGCCAGGAAGCTGCCCGCGCCGTTGAGCACGAGCTGCCACCACCCGAGGCTGGCGAACAGCGCCAGCGTGACCAGCACCGCGAACCAGAACGCCAGGTGCCAGCGCGGAAGCTCCACATGCGCGAAGCGCAGCAACCCGACCAGCGCAAAGGTGGCGATCAGCGTGGGCACTGCGGCGCTCCATGGCGATCAGGACAGCTCTTCCTTGCGGATGCGCACGATCGGCTCCAGCACGGTGGGCAGCGCCTGCAGCTCGGCCAGCACGTCGTTGACGGTGCCTTCGCGCGCGTCGTGCGTGAGGATGATGAGGTCGGTTTGGGTGGAGCCCTCGCCGCCCACTTCGTCGGCTTCGCGCTGCAGCACCGCGTCGATGCTGATGCCGGCGGTGGCCAGGAGGCCCGTCACCTTGGCGAGCACGCCGGCCTGGTCGGCCACGCGCAGGCGCAGGTAGTAGCTGGTGACCACCTCGGCCATCGGGAGCACCTTCAGGTCGCTCATCGCATCGGGGTGGAAGGCCAGGTGCGGCACGCGATGCGCGGCGTCGGCGGTGTGCAGGCGGGTGATGTCGACCAGGTCGGCGATCACCGCGCTGGCGGTCGGCTCGCTGCCCGCGCCCTTGCCGTAGTAGAGCGTGGTGCCGACGGCGTCGCCGTGCACGACCACCGCGTTCATCGCGCCCTCGACGTTCGCGAGCAGGCGCTTGGACGGCACGAGCGACGGGTGCACGCGCAGCTCGATGCCCTTGGCCGTGCGCTTGGTGATGCCCAGGAGCTTGATGCGGTAGCCCAGCTGTTCGGCGTACTTGATGTCCTGCGCGGCGAGCTTGGTGATGCCCTCGATGTGGGCCTTGTCGAACTGCACCGGGATGCCGAACGCGATGGCGCTCATCAGCGTGACCTTGTGGCCGGCGTCCACACCTTCGATGTCGAAGGTCGGGTCGGCTTCGGCGTAGCCCAGGCGCTGGGCTTCCTTCAGCACGGTGGCGAAGTCCAGGCCCTTGTCGCGCATCTCGGACAGGATGAAGTTGGTCGTGCCGTTGATGATGCCGGCCAGCCACTGGATGCTGTTGGCCGTGAGGCCTTCGCGCAGCGCCTTGATGATCGGAATGCCACCGGCGACTGCCGCCTCGAAGGCCACCATCACGCCCTTGGCATGCGCGGCCGCGAAGATCTCGGTGCCGTGCACCGCGAGCAGCGCCTTGTTGGCCGTGACCACGTGCTTGCCGGCGGCGATGGCTTCGAGCACCAGTTGTTTCGCGACGCCGTAGCCGCCGATCAGCTCGATGACGATGTCGATGTCGGGGTTGGCGATGATCTCGCGTGCATCGGCCACCACCTTGACGCCTTCGCCGGCCACTTCCCGGGCGCGGGCGGTTTCCAGGTCGGCCACCATCGTGATCTCGATGCCGCGGCCGGCGCGGCGCTTGATTTCTTCCTGGTTGCGCTGGAGCACCTTGAAGGTGCCGCTGCCGACCGTGCCTGCGCCGAGAAGGCCTACTTGGATGGGTTTCATTGGGAGAGTCGCGCTCATGGCGTGGATGGTTTGGATGGGGCGGGCTTCAGGCATCGCCGGGGCGGGGGTTCAGGCATCGCCGGCGCGGCCACGGCGCATGCCATGGCCAGCGGTTTTCATGACGCCGTCTTGCGGCGCAGGCGGTACTGCTCCAGGAACTTCGCGATGCGGTTGATGGCCTCGCGCAGGTCGTCTTCGTGGGGCAGGAACACGATGCGGAAGTGGTCCGGCGTGGCCCAGTTGAAACCGGTGCCCTGCACCAGCATCACGCGGGTTTCCTTGAGCAGTTCGAGGAAGAACTGGCGGTCGTCGGCGATCGGATAGACCTCGGGGTCGAGCCTGGGGAACATGTAGAGCGCGGCGCTGGGCTTGACGCAGGTCACGCCCGGGATGGCGGTGATCAGCTCGTAGGCCAGGTCGCGCTGGCGGCGCAGGCGCCCGCCGTCGCAGACCAGGTCGTTGATGCTCTGGTAGCCGCCCAGCGCCGTCTGGATGGCCCACTGGCCCGGCACATTGGCGCACAGGCGCATGTTCGAGAGCATGTTCAGGCCCTCGATGTAGTCCTGCGCGGCGCGCTTGTCGCCCGAGACCACGACCCAGCCGGCACGGTAGCCGCACGAGCGGTAGCTCTTGGAGAGCGAGTTGAAGGTGAGCGTGAGCACGTCGGTCGAGAGGCTCGCGATGGCGGTGTGCTTGACGCCGTCGTACAGCACCTTGTCATAGACCTCGTCGGCGAAGATCACGAGGCCGTGTTCGCGCGCGATGGCCACGATGCTCTTGAGCAGATCGTCGGAATAGAGCGCGCCGGTCGGGTTGTTCGGGTTGATGACCACGATGCCCTTGGTGCGGGGCGTGATCTTGGCGCGGATGTCGTCCAGGTTCGGCATCCAGCCATTGGCCTCGTCGCACAGGTAGTGCACCGGGGTGCCGCCCGAGAGGCTCGTGGAGGCGGTCCACAGCGGGTAGTCGGGGGCGGGCAGGAGGAGCTCGTCGCCGTCATCGAGCAGCGCGTTCGTGGACATGGCGATCAGCTCGCTGGCGCCATTGCCCAGGTAGATGTCGTCCAGCGTGACGCCGGCAATGCCCTGCTTCTGGGTCTCGTGCATCACCGCCTTGCGCGCGGCGAAGACGCCCTTGCTGTCCGAATAGCCTGCCGAATTGGGCAGGTTGCGGATCATGTCCTGCTGGATTTCCTCGGGCGCATCGAAGCCGAACACGGCCAGATTGCCGATATTGAGCTTGATGATCTTCTGGCCGTCCTCTTCCATCTGCTTGGCGGCGTCCATGATGGGACCGCGGATGTCGTAGAGAACGTTGGCCAGCTTGGCCGATTTCTTGAGCTGCTTCAAAGGGCCCTCCCGGGCGTGTCGACTCGAGGGTCAAAGGCCCCTGGAGGCCTCGTGTCACTGGGGAAAACCTATAATTTGACCACAGTTCCCAGTGACCAGATGAAGCTCCAGCCCGACAAATCCGACGCCCAGTCCCTCACCGCCCACGGCCCCGGCTGGGTCGCGATCAACAACGAAAAGGTCGAGGGCAGCGTGGTGGTCGGCTCCCGCGGCGAGCGTTTCGAGTGGAATTGCAGCCGGTTCGACGAAATCGGCCCCGAGCATTTCGCGCAATTGGCGCAATTGGGGGCGGAATTGATCATTTTCGGCAGCGGGAGCCGCATCCGCTTTCCGCAGCCTGCCTGGCTCCAGCCCCTGATGGCGCAGCGCACCGGCGTCGAGACCATGGACACCCCGGCGGCCTGCCGGACCTACAACATCCTGGCCGGCGAAGGCCGGCATGTGATCGCCGCCCTGCTGGTCGAGCGCCCGTCGGCTGACTGAGAGGGGTATTTTCGGGGTAAAATAGCGGGTTGCGAACAGGCCAGCTACCCCAAAGTTAGCAACGACCAATCCTCCGCGCATCGAGTCTGCCCCGAAGAACTCGATCCACGGAATCTAACGGAGAAAACAAGTTTCATGGCGATCGTTGTCAACAAACCCATTCCTGAATTCGACGCCAACGCCACGGGCGGCCTCAAGGTCTCGAATACCTCGCATCTCGGCCACGTGCTGGTCATGTATTTCTACCCGAAAGATAACACCCCGGGTTGCACGACCGAAGCGATGCAATTCCGTGATCGCTACAAGGATTTCGAAAAGGCCGGTGCCACCGTTTTCGGCGTTTCGCGTGACAACATGAAGTCGCACGACGAGTTCAAGGCCAAGCTCGAGCTGCCCTTCGAACTGATCGCCGACACCGAAGAAAAAATGTGCCACATGTTCGGCGTGGTCAAGAACAAGATCATGTACGGCAAGAAGGTCAAGGGCATCGAGCGCAGCACCTTCCTGATCGGCGCCGACGGCATCCTGAAGGCCGAATGGCGCGGGCTGAAGGTTCCGGGTCACGTCGACGACGTGCTCAAGGCAGTCAAGGCGCTCAAGAAGGCCGCCTGACCGCAGCGAGAAGCGCCAGCCGGCGCTTTTGCGTGATTTGCGTGGGGAATGCCCAACGTGACACGTAAAAGCGGCAAAGAGCCCCTGGCGCGTCATCTGCGGTGTGCATAATGGCCTCATGCCGTTGAGCTCCACGACCGCATCCTCCGAACAAAGCCGCCTAGGTCTTCAGGCGGCTTTTTCGTTTTCTGGTTTCCACTTTCCTGCGAGCGACCTCCCACATGCCATTGCCTCCCGCCCCCACGAAACGCGCCGCATTGCTCTCACCGGACGCGATCGACGCGCCCGCCCGGTCCTCGCACAGGGGGTCGCGCCGCTCCGGCGACCAGCGCGCTGACGAAACGGCCTCGAACGGACCGCAGCCGCTGGAGTTGTTCGACAACCTGAACTCCGATGCCGCAGGCGGCGGCGAAACCGCGCGCCCGTCGCGCCGGGCCAAATCCCGGCAGGCGCCTGCGCCCGCACCCGCTCCGCAGCAACAGCCCGCCGCCATCCAGGTCGAGACCCGGGTCCCTACGGCGCCCGCCCCGGCCTATGCCCCGGCGCCCGCAGCGGCCGCGCCCCAGGCTCCGGCTCGCCCCAAGCGCAGCAAATCGACCGGCCCGGCCAAGCTGTTCGTGCTCGACACGAACGTGCTGCTGCACGATCCGATGTGCCTGTTCCGCTTCGAGGAGCACGACATCTTCCTGCCGATGATCGTGCTGGAAGAGCTCGACGGCCACAAGAAAGGCACCACCGAAGTCGCCCGCAACGGCCGCCAGACCAGCCGTACGCTCGATGCGCTGGCCGGCGCGCAGGACGCGGACATCGACAAGGGCCTGAAGCTGGACACCACCGGCCACCGTGAAGCCGGCGGCCGTCTGTTCTTCCAGACCGCTCCGCTCGATTACTCGCTGCCGATCAGCCTGCCCCAGGGCAAGGCCGACAACCAGATCCTGGGCGTCGTGCATGCGCTGCGCGACGAGTACGCCAAGGACCGCCCGGGCAAGCCGAAGCAGGAAGTGGTGCTGGTGTCCAAGGACATCAACATGCGCGTCAAGGCGCGCGCCCTGGGCCTGGCCGCCGACGATTACCAGAACGACAAGACGCTGGAAGACGGCGACCTGCTCTACGCCGGCTCGCTGGCGCTCCCGTCCGACTTCTGGACCCGCCAGAGCAAGACGGTCGAGAGCTGGCAGAGCGGCAGCAACACCTTCTACCGGATCAGCGGTCCGATCGTGCCCAACCTGTACATCAACCAGTTCGTCTTCTTCGAGGCACCCGGCGAGCCGAGCATGTACGCGCGCGTCACCGAGATTCGCGACAAGACCGCGGTGCTCAAGACGCTCAAGGACTACAGCTCGGGCAAGAACGCGGTGTGGGGCGTGAACACGCGCAACCGCGAGCAGAACTTCGCGATGAACCTGCTCATGGACCCGGAGATCGACTTCGTCACGCTGACCGGCACCGCCGGCACCGGCAAGACCCTGATGGCGCTGGCCTCGGGCCTCACGCAGGTGCTGGACGACCGCCGCTACACCGAGATCATCATGACCCGCGCGACCGTGAGCGTGGGCGAGGACATCGGCTTCCTGCCCGGCACCGAGGAAGAAAAGATGGGCCCCTGGATGGGCGCGCTGGACGACAACCTCGAGTTCCTGGCCAAGGGCGACGGCGGCGGCGCCGGCGAGTGGGGCCGCGCGGCCACCAACGAGCTGATCCGCAGCCGCATCAAGGTCAAGAGCATGAACTTCATGCGCGGGCGCACCTTCCTGAACAAGTACGTGATCATCGACGAGGCGCAGAACCTGACGCCCAAGCAGATGAAGACGCTGATCACCCGCGCGGGCCCGGGCACCAAGATCATCTGCATGGGCAACCTCGCGCAGATCGACACGCCGTACCTCACGGAAGGCTCCTCGGGCCTCACATTCGCGGTCGACAAGTTCAAGGGCTGGCCGCACGGCGGGCACATCACGCTGGCGCGCGGCGAGCGCTCGCGCCTGGCCGATTTCGCGAGCGACGTGCTCTAAAAAACCGATCCGCGGCCATCGAGCCCGCGCATGTCCTCCAGAGGGCATCGCGGGCTTTTTTTCGCCCGCCATGACAGGCTCCTGACAAGACGTTGTCAGGAGGCGGCTCGCACCATCGAGGCTCCTTCCAACGCAACGAAAGAGAGCTCTTCATGCAGAACGCGATCACCTGGTTCGAGATTCCGGTCAGCAACCTGGACCGTGCCCAGGCCTTCTACGAAACCGTGCTGGCGCGCAAGCTGCGCCGCGAAAGTCTCGGCGGCGAGGCGCTGGCCATTTTTCCGTATGACGCCCCGGGCGTCGGCGGCGCATTGCAGGCCGGCGCGAGTGCCGCTGGCCGCACAGGCAGCAGCACCCGCATCTACCTCGATTGCATGCCCAGCATCGATGCCGTGCTGTCGCGCGTCGAGGCGGCCGGCGGCCAGATCGTGGCGCCCAAGTCGGCGCTGCCGCCGGGCATGGGCTTCATCGCTCATCTGCGTGACACCGAAGGCAACGAAGTCGGCCTGCACGCCCTCGCCTGAAGCACCATGGCACAGCGCAACTGGATCGCCGTCGCGAGCGCCGACCATGCCCGGCGCGGGCGCGACCACAAGCCGGTCGGCTTCATGCAGGTCGGCCACGGCAAGCTGGGCCCGCTCAAGCGGATCGCCGCGGGCGACCGCGTGGCCTACTATTCGCCGGCGACGGTGTTCGGCGGCACGGACAAGCTGCAGAGCTTCGTGTCGATCGGCATCGTGCTGCCCGGCGACGCGTACGAATTCGACATGGGCGGCGGCTTCATTCCGTGGCGCCGCGACGTGAGCTATGCGGCGTCGCACGAGGCGCCGATCGCGCCGCTGATCGAGCGCCTCGCCTTCATCGAGACGCCCAAGCAGTGGGGCTACAAGTTCCGCTTCGGCATGTTCGACGTGACCGACGCCGACATCGCGTTGATCGCCCAGGCCATGAAGGCCGACCTGAAAACGCTCGCCCTTTGAGCAGCAACACCCGAACATCGCAGACAGAAGAAGGAGAAGAACCCATGGAACCCGCCCGCCAACACCACGCCGCCTTCCGGGTCGCCGGCCTCACGGTCCGCACGACCAACCGCGAAGAAAACGATCCCGCCACGGCCCGCATCGGCGCGCTGTGGGGCCGCTTCTTCGGCGAGCAGACCTACGAATCGACGCCGAACCGCACGAGCGACACGCGCATCTTCGGCGTCTACGCCGCCTACGCGTCCGACGCCCATGGCCCGTTCGACATCACCGTCGGCGTGGCCGTCTCGGAGGGCGCGGACAGCGTGGCCATCGAGGCCAGCGACTACCTCGTCTTCACCGGCCAGGGCGAGATGCCGCAGATGGTGATCGCCACCTGGCAGCGCATCTGGCAGTATTTCGAGGCGCACCCGGAAATCGCGCGCCGCTACCAGAGCGATTTCGAAGCCTACGAGGGGCCGGACAAGGTGGCGATCCATATCGGAGTTTCTGGAGTTTCCGCAGTCTCATGAGCACCAAGAAGAGCTGGCGCGACAGGCTCGCCAGCTACCCGCACCTGCCGACCGTCAAGGAGATCCCCCTGGCCATGCGCAAGCGCCACGGCGAGGGCACCATCGCCACGCCCTCCCCGCAGGAGGTCCAGGAGGCGATGCGCGGCGTGCCCGAGGGCCGGCTCGCGACCGTGCTGGGCATTGGCGAAGACATCGCGGTGCGCCACAGCGCCACCATCGGCTGCACCGTGACCACGGCGATCTTTGCGCACATGGTCGCGCACGCCACCGAAGAGAGCCAGGAGCGAACGCCCTACTGGCGCACCCTCAAGATCGGCGGCGAACTCAACCCCAAGTACCCCGGCGGCATCGAGGCGCAGATGGCCCGGCTCGAAGCCGAGGGCCACACGGTCGTGCAGCGCGGCAAGCGCTACTTCGTCGAGGACTTCGCCCGGAAGCTCTCCGGAACGCGCTGATGCGCCGCGCCGATCGCCTCTTCCAGCTCGTGCAGCTCATCCGCGGGCGCCGGCTCACCACGGCCGCGTTTCTCGCGCAGCGCCTGGAGGTGTCGGAGCGCACGGTGTACCGCGACGTGGCCGACCTGCAGCACCAAGGCGTGCCGATCGAGGGCGAAGCGGGCGTGGGCTACCGGCTGGGCGTGGGCTTCGAGCTGCCGCCGCTGATGTTCACGCAGGACGAGGCCTCCGCGCTCGTGGCCGCGGCGCGGCTCGCGCAGAGCTGGGTCGATCCGGCGCTCGCGCGCGACATCGAAGCGGGACTGGGCAAGATCCTCTCGGTGCTGCCACCGGCCGCGCGCGTCTCGGCGGAAGCGCTGGCGCTCTACGCGCCCGCGCTGGGACTGGACGACGTCATGGGTGCCCGATTGCAGGCCTTGCGCGAGGCCGTGCAGGCGCGCCAGAAGCTGCGCCTGAACTACCGCGACGTGTCGGGCGACGCCAGCGAGCGCACGGTTCGGCCGCTCGGATGCTTCTACTGGGGAAAGGTCTGGACGCTCTCGACCTGGTGCGAGCTGCGCAACGACTTCCGTGGGTTTCGCGTCGACCGCATGGACGCGGTCGAGGTGCTGCCCGAACGCTTTCGCGACGAGCCGGGCAAGACGCTCGCCGACCTGCTGCGCCAGGTAAAGGCCCGCCAGGTGGAAACGACGCCGCCGGAACCGCAGACATGGCCGTCGAAGGCGCAAGGTCCTTCGGCCGCTTGACCTCGCCGCGCTCGCGTCAGTACTGGTCGCTGTGGCTGTAGCCTTCCAGGTTCTCGAACTTGGTGATCGGTTTCAGGAAGGCCAGCTTGATGGTGCCCGTCGGCCCGTTGCGGTGCTTGCTGATGATCACCTCCGCCACGCCCGGCTCCTTGCTGTTCTTGTCGTAGTAGTCGTCGCGGTAGATGAACATGATGATGTCCGCGTCCTGCTCGATGGCGCCGGATTCGCGCAAGTCGCTCATCATGGGGCGCTTGTCGGTGCGGCTTTCCACGCCGCGGCTGAGCTGCGAGAGCGCGATCACCGGGCACTTGAGTTCCTTGGCCAGCATCTTCAGGCCGCGCGAGATTTCGCCCACGGCCGTGGCGCGGTTCTCGTCGCCGCTCGTGCTGGTGGACATGAGCTGCAGGTAGTCGACCACGATCAGGCCCAGGCGCCCGTACTGGCGCGCGAGCCGGCGCGCATTGGCGCGCAACTCGCTGGTCGAGAGGCCCGGCGTCTCGTCGATGTGCAGCGACACGGTGCGCAGCTTCTCGATGGCTTCGGTCAGGCGCGGCCACTCTTCGTCGCTGAGCTTGCCGGTGCGCAGGTGTCCCTGGTCGATGCGGCCGATCGAGCCGACGATACGCACCGCCAACTGGGAAGCGCCCATTTCCATCGAGAACACGGCAACAGGCAGTCCTTCGTTGAGCGCCACGTGCTCGGCGATGTTGATCGCCAGCGAGGTCTTGCCCATCGAGGGACGCGCGGCCAGCACGATCATGTCGCCCGGCTGCAGGCCCGAGGTCATCTTGTCGAAGTCGTGAAAGCCGGTGCGCACGCCCGTGATGTCGTTCGGGTTCTCGGCCATCTCGGTCACGCGGTCGAGCAGCTCGACCACCAGGGCGTCCATGCTCTGGAAGCCCTGCTTCATCCGCGAGCCTTCTTCGCCGATGTTGAAGATCTTCTGCTCGGCCTCGTCCAGGATCTTGTCGACCGGCTTGCCCTGCGGGTTGAAGGCGTTGGTCGCGATCTCGTCGCTGGCCGAGACGAGCTTTCGCAAAATCGAGCGCTCGCGCACGATCTCCGCATAGCGCCGGATATTGCTCGCGCTCGGCACGTACTGCGCGAGCGAATTCAGGTAGACCAGTCCGCCGATATCGTCGGCCTTGCCCAGGCTTTGCAACCGCTCGAAGACGGTGATGACGTCGGCCGCCTTGCTGGCATTGATCAGTCCGCCGATGGCGGCGTAGATCAGCTTGTGCTCGTGACGGTAGAAGTCGTCGTCGACCAGCAGGTCGCCCATGCGGTCCCAGGCGCCGTTGTCGAGCAGCAGGCCACCGAGCACGCTCGATTCGGCCTCGATGGAGTGCGGCGGAATGCGCAGTTGGGCGATCTGGCGGTCGGCCGACGAATTACCGTCGGAGTAGGAGAAAACGGCGGACATGGACTTCCCTTGCAACCCTGCATGCTAAGCCGCGCACGGCGTCGCGCTTGTGGACAAGGCTGTTGATAAACGGTGATCTTCCAGTGCAACGCACTGGACAACTCCAGTGGTACGGAGGCACCAAAAGAAAAGCCGCCCGAAGGCGGCTTTTGCGGGCAGCGCACGAGGCGCCGCGAACGATCAGGCGGTTTCGCCGTAGACCGTCACGGTGATCTCGACGACCACGTCGGTGTGCAGCGCAACGCTCACGGTGCTGTCGCCGACGACCTTGATCGGGCCGTTGGGCAGGCGCACTTGCGACTTGGCAACCTTGTAGCCTTGCTTGCCCAGCTCTTCGGCGATGTCGCCGTTGGTGACCGAGCCGAACAGGCGGCCGTCGACGCCGGCCTTTTGCGTGAGCTTGACGGTCGTGCCGCCGAGCTTTTCGCCTTGGGCTTGCATTTCAGCCAGCTTGGTGGCCGCAGCCTTTTCGAGTTCGACGCGCTTGGCTTCGAATTCGGCCTTGTTGGCAGCGGTGGCGCGGCGGGCGCGGCCCGACGGAATCAGGAAGTTGCGTGCGTAACCGTCCTTGACCTTGACGATTTCGCCCAGGGTGCCGAGGTTGACGACCTTGTCCAGAAGAATGACTTGCATGGTGTCGGCTCCTTAGACGCGGTGTTGGTCGCTGTACGGGACCATGGCCAGGAAGCGGGCGCGCTTGATGGCGGTGTTGAGCTGGCGCTGGTAGATCGCGCGCGTGCCGGTCAGGCGTGCGGGGATGATCTTGCCGTTTTCGCTGATGAAGTCACGCAGCGTGTCGATGTCCTTGTAGTCGATTTCTTCGACGCCAGCGACGGTGAAACGGCAGAAGCGCTTGCGCTTGAACAGCAGCGACTGGGTGTTGCGCTTCGGGCGCTTGTCTTTGTTGAATTTCTTGAACGTGGCCATTTGGGGACCTCTTGTCGAAAATTAATCTTGCTGAAAATCCTGGATGTGCAGGACCGGATGCTTGCCATTGCCCGGTGTCGCGAGAAAACCCTGAAAACGCCAGAGACTTCCCATCGACTGTCTTGCGAGCCGTTCGGCGATGGCGCCGAAGGCAACGGCCTTGAGGGCCGTCTTCACCTGCCGGGGTTTGCCTGCTTCATCGAGCGTGGACTCGTGTTCGAGTCTGAGGTCGATGGCGGGCAGGCCGGCGGGCGTGTATCGCAAGGCTCCGAGTTCGGCAACCGAGGCGGTCAGCAACAGCTGATTGACTCCGGTTGCCGCAGCGGCAGCAGTCACGCCATCAGTTGTTGTTGGCGGCGTATTCGGCCTGCTGGGCCTTGCGGGCTTCTTCGCGCTCGACCGTCTTCATCATCGACGAAGGACCGGTGTCGGCCTTCTTCTTCTGGACGGTGAGGTGACGCAGCACGGCATCGTTGAACTTGAACGCGTGTTCCAGTTCGCCCATCACGGTTTGCTCGGCTTCGATGTTGACGCACAGGTAGTGCGCCTTGTTGAGCTTGTTGATCTGGTAAGCCAGCTGGCGGCGGCCCCAGTCTTCAACGCGATGGACCTTGCCACCGCCGGCCGTGATCAGGCCCTTGTAGCGCTCCAGCATGGCCGGAACTTGCTCGCTCTGATCCGGGTGGATCAGCAAAATGATTTCGTAGTGACGCATGGCACTCCTTGTGGATTCTTCCGAGGAAGAGGAAAAGCCACCTGCAGCGTCGGGCGCAGTGTGGCAAGGCAAAGCCGGCGATTATAGCCCTGGAATCGCCGATCCGGCAAGGCACCTCAGTCGTTGAGGGCCTTGTCCAGGGCGGCTGCCTTCTCGGCGCCGACCGCGGCGCGGATCTTGGGCGCGAGTGCCAGCAGGTCTTCGTAGCTCGTCGTGCCCTCGACCTGCAGGTTGAGCCTGAAGCCCATCAGGCCCAGGCTCCCGGTGAGCTGGGTCGCGATGGGGTAGGCGTCCTTGTAGCGCTGCTGCCTGCTGCGGCCCGAAGAACCAGCCGCGGGTGCGGCCGGCGCGGCCGGTGCAGCCGGTTTGGGAACCTCCGCAGGTGCGGCGACCGGTGCCGGCGCAGCCGCACTGCCCGCAGCCGGCTCCAACAGTCCCAGCGCGACCATGTGGTCGATGTCCTCCCGGACGATGCCCATGCCGTTGGCCAGCACCTCGTCGACCGAACGCTTGCCATCGAACAGGATGAAAGCCGAGCGCTGGCGCGGCGTCAGCGGGACCGAACGGTCTTTGAGGGCCTGCTGGCCCGTTGGCGTCTTCACAAGAATCATGGTGGTCTTCCCTTCCGGGATGCGCCCGTGAATCTTGCAAGTCTGGCATCAAATACGCAATTTGTTTCCAGAACACCTACAGGTCGCGGGAATCCCCCCATGGGGATTTCCGCAATCCTGCGCGCGGGGCTTCAGCGCTTGGCCAGTTGCTGCCAGGTGTCGATCACGCTGTCGGGGTTCAGCGAGATCGACTCGATCCCCTCTTCCGCCAGCCAGAGCGCGAAGTCCGGATGGTCGCTGGGCCCCTGGCCGCAGATGCCCACGTACTTGCCTTCGGCCTTGCACGCCTTGATGACGCGGCTCAGCAGCGCCTTGATGGCCGGGTCGCGCTCATCGAAGTCGGCGGCCAGCAGCTCGAGGCCCGAGTCGCGATCCAGGCCCAGCGTGAGCTGGGTCAGGTCGTTCGAGCCGATCGAGAAACCGTCGAAGAACTTCAGGAACTCCTCCGGCAGGATCGCGTTGCTCGGCACCTCGCACATCATGATCAGCTTGAGATCGTTCTCGCCGCGCTTGAGGCCATGCTCGCCCAGCAGCGTGGTCACGCGCTCGGCCTGCCCCAGGGTGCGCACGAAGGGCACCATGATCTGCACGTTGGTAAGGCCCATGTCGTTGCGCACGCGCTTGAGCGCCTCGCACTCCATGGCGAAGGCTTCGCCGAAATCCGCGCTCAGGTAGCGCGCCGCGCCGCGGAAGCCCAGCATCGGGTTCTCTTCTTCCGGCTCGTAGCGGCTGCCGCCGATCAGCTTGCGGTACTCGTTCGACTTGAAGTCCGAGAGGCGCACGATCACCTGCTTGGGCCAGAAGGCCGCGGCGATGGTCGCGATGCCTTCGGCCACCTTGTCGACGTAGAACGCACGCGGCGACGCATGGCCGCGGGCCACCGACTCGACAGCCTTCTTCAGGTCGTTGTCGACGTTCGGATAGTCGAGGATCGCCTTCGGGTGCACGCCGATGTTGTTGTTGATGATGAATTCCAGCCGCGCCAGGCCCACGCCGTGGTTCGGCAGCTGCGCGAAGTCGAAGGCCAACTGCGGGTTGCCGACGTTCATCATCAGCTTGATGTCGATCTCGGGCATCACGCCGCGCTGCACTTCGGTCACTTCGGTCTCGAGCAGGCCGTCGTAGATGAAGCCGGTGTCGCCCTCGGCGCAGCTGACGGTGACCAGCGTGCCGTCCTTGAGCAGGTCGGTCGCGTCGCCGCAGCCGACCACGGCCGGAATGCCCAGCTCGCGCGCGATGATGGCCGCGTGGCAGGTGCGCCCGCCGCGGTTGGTGACGATGGCGGCGGCGCGCTTCATCACCGGTTCCCAGTTGGGGTCGGTCATGTCGGTGACGAGCACGTCGCCGGCCTGCACCTTGTCCATTTCGCTGATGTTGTGCACCAGGCGCACGGGGCCGGTGCCGATCTTCTGGCCGATGGCACGGCCTTCGGCGAGCACGGCGCCCTTACCCAAGAGCTTGTAGCGCTGCTCGGCCTTGCCCTGCTGCTGGCTCTTCACCGTCTCGGGGCGCGCCTGCAGGATGTAGAGGAGGCCGTCGGTGCCGTCCTTGCCCCACTCGATGTCCATCGGGCGGCCGTAGTGTTCTTCGATGACCAGCGCGTACCTGGCCAGTTGCTCGACGTCGGCGTCGCTCAGCGAGTAGCGGTTGCGCTGCTCGGCCTTGACGTCGGTGGTCTTCACCAGCTTGCCGCTCGCCTTTTTCTCTTCGGGCGTGGCGAACTCCATCTGGATCAGCTTGGAGCCGAGGTTGCGGCGAATGACGGCCTTCTTGCCGGCGCGCAGCGTGGGCTTGTGCACGTAGAACTCGTCCGGGTTCACCGCACCCTGCACCACCGTTTCGCCCAGGCCGTAGCTCGAGGTGATGAACACCACCTGGTCGAAGCCCGATTCGGTGTCGATGGTGAACATCACGCCCGCGGCGCCCAGGTCGGAGCGCACCATGCGCTGCACGCCGGCCGAGAGCGCGACCACGTCGTGCTCGAAGCCCTTGTGCACGCGGTAGCTGATGGCGCGGTCGTTGTAGAGGGAGGCGAACACCTCCTTCATCTTGTGCAGCACGTCGTCGATGCCGACCACGTTCAGGAAGGTTTCCTGCTGGCCCGCGAACGAGGCGTCGGGCAGGTCTTCGGCGGTGGCCGACGAACGCACGGCGAACGAGGCCTCCGGGTTACCGGCGCTCAGCGTGGCAAAGGCCTCGCCGATGGCTTTCTGCAGGTCGGCCGGGAAGGGCTGCGATTCGACCATGGCGCGGATCTCGGCGCCGGCTGTAGCCAGCGCGCGCACGTCTTCGGTGTCGAGCGCGGCGAGGCGCTTGCTGATCTTGTCGGCCAGGCCGTCGTGGGCCAGGAACTGGCGGAAGGCGTGGGCCGTGGTCGCGAAACCGGTGGGCACCCGCACCCCTTGGGGCAGCTGCGAGATCATTTCGCCGAGGCTGGCGTTCTTGCCGCCAACCGCCTCGACGTCGGTCATTCTCAGGTTTTCAAACGGTACGACCAGGGCGGTCGCGTCGAAAAGTGCAGACATGGGAAAGCTCCAGAAGTTGAAACCGGTGCTGCATGCAGGCGGCGCGGCACGATCGTTGTCGTTGCTTTGGGTGCGGGGGCGGCGTGCATGGAAAGAATGGGGGGCTGGGAAAGCGGATTCCCGATAATGGACCGGATTGTAGGCGTGGCAAGGTTGCCCGCGCCGCAGGACAAGGCCGCAAGAGCAACACCATGCATACACGCACTGTTTTCTTCATTTCCGACGGCACCGGCATCACCGCCGAGACTTTCGGCAACGCCGTGCTGGCCCAGTTCGAGATGAAGCCGCGCCACGTGCGCCTGCCCTTCACCGACACGGTGGACAAGGCGCACCAGGCGGTGCGGCAGATCAACCACACGGCCGAACTCGAGGGCGTGCGGCCCATCGTCTTCACCACGCTGGCCAACATGGACGTGCTGGAAGTGATCGAAACCGGCTGCAAGGGCATGCTGCTGGACATGTTCGGCACCTTCGTGCGGCCGCTGGAAATCGAGCTGGCGGTGAAGTCCAACCACCGCATCGGCCGCTTCAGCGATGTCAGCAAGAGCAAGGAATACAACGCCCGCATCGCCGCCATCGACTTCAGCCTGGCGCACGACGACGGCCAGAGCAACCGCGACCTGCAGGGCGCCGACGTGATCCTGGTGGGCGTGAGCCGCAGCGGCAAGACGCCCACCTCGCTCTACCTGGCGATGCAGCACGGCCTGAAGGCGGCCAACTACCCGCTGATCCCCGAGGACTTCGACCGCCGCCAGTTGCCGCCCGCGCTGATGCCGCACCGCAAGAAGATCTTCGGCCTCACGATCCAGCCCGAGCGCCTGAGCGAGATCCGCAACGAGCGCCGGCCCGATTCGCGCTATGCGAGCCTGGAGAACTGCCGCCACGAGGTGAGCGAGGCCGAGGCGATGATGCGGCGCGCCGGCATCCGCTGGCTCTCGACCACCACGAAATCGATCGAGGAAATCGCCACCACCATCCTGCAGGAACTGCGGCCGGAGCGGTTGACTTACTGAGCCCAAAAAAAGGGCCACCCGGATCGGGTGGCCCTTCTCATTCAGCGCTGGGCGCCCTAGCCCGAACCGCATTGACCTGTCGGGGTCAGGCAGCAGCCGGCGCCGAAGTGCGGATCAGGTGGTCGAACGCACCGAGCGCCGCCTTCGCGCCGTCGCCGGCCGCGATGATGATCTGCTTGAACGGCACCGTCGTCACGTCGCCCGCGGCGAACACGCCGGGCACCGAGGTCTGGCCGCGGGCATCGACGACGATCTCGCCGTGCTTCGTGAGCTCGACCACGCCCTTGAGCCAATCGGTGTTGGGCACGAGGCCGATCTGGATGAACACGCCTTCGAGCTCGACCTTCTTCAGCTCGCCCGATGCGCGGTCCTTGTAGACCAGGCCGTTGACCTTCTGGTCGCCGGTGATCTCGGTGGTCTGCGCGTTGGTGAACACGTCGACGTTCTTCAGGCTGTGCAGCTTGCGTTGCAGCACCGCGTCGGCGCGCAGCGCCGTGTCGAACTCGATCAGCGTGACGTGGCCCACGATGCCGGCCAGGTCGATTGCGGCTTCGACGCCCGAGTTGCCGCCGCCGATGACCGCGACGCGCTTGCCCTTGAACAGCGGCCCGTCGCAGTGCGGGCAGTAGGCCACGCCCTTGTTCTTGAACTCGTGCTCGCCGGGCACGTTGATGTTGCGCCAGCGCGCGCCGGTCGAGATGATGATCGACTTGCTCTTGAGCGAGGCGCCGCTTTCGAGCTGCACCTCGATCAGGTCGTTGCCCGGAACCAGCGCCTTGGCACGCTGCAGATTCATGATGTCGACGTCGTAGTCGCGCACGTGCTCTTCGAGCGCATGGGCGAACTTCGGGCCTTCGGTTTCCTTGATCGAGATGAAGTTCTCGATGCCCAGCGTGTCGAGCACCTGGCCGCCGAAGCGCTCCGAGGCCACGCCGGTGCGTATGCCCTTGCGCGCGGCGTACACGGCAGCTGCCGCGCCGGCCGGGCCGCCGCCGACGATCAGCACGTCGAACGGGTCCTTGGCGGCGATCTTCTTGGCTTCGCGTTCGACGCCGCTGGTGTCGATCTTGGCGAGGATTTCTTCCAGGCTCATGCGGCCCTGGCCGAACTCGGTGCCGTTCAGGAAGACGGTCGGCACGGCCATGATCTGGCGTTCCTTGACTTCGTCCTGGAAGGTGCCGCCTTCGATCATCGTGGTGCGGATGCGCGGGTTCTGGATCGCCATCAGGTTCAGCGCCTGGACGACGTCGGGGCAGTTGTGGCAAGTGAGCGAGACATAGATCTCGAACTCGAAGTCGCCATCGAGCGCCTTGATCTGGTTGAGCACGGCTTGCTCGACCTTGGGCGGGTAGCCGCCGATCTGCAGCAGCGCAAGGATCAGCGAGGTGAATTCATGGCCCATCGGCAGGCCGGCAAAACGCGGGCCGTGGTTCTCGCTCGGGCGGTTGACCGAGAACGAGGGCTTGCGGTGGCTGTCGTCGCGGCTTTCGGTCAGCTTGACCAGCGGCGAGGACTCTGCGACGTCCTTCAGCAGCGACAACATCTCGCCCGAGGCCTTGCTGTCGTCAAGCGACGCGACGATCTCGATCGGTTGCGTGGCGCGTTCGAGGTAACTCTTCAATTGGGCTTTGGTGCTGGCGTCGAGCATGACGGACTCACTTTCGATAACTGAAAACTATCAACTGGGAACAAAAAAGCCCGGGGCCTCGTGAGCGCCCGGGCTTTCGCACGGGAGCGCTTAGATCTTGCCGACGAGGTCGAACGAGGGGGCGATGGTCTTGTCGCCTTCGTTCCACTTGGCCGGGCAGACTTCGTTCGGGTGGGCGGCGGTGTAGACGGCTGCCTTGAGCTTGCGGAGAGTCTCCTTCACGTCGCGGGCGATTTCGTTGGAGTGCACTTCGGCCGTCTTGATGATGCCCTCGGGGTTGATCACGAAGGTGCCGCGCAGGGCCAGGCCTTCTTCAGGGATGTGCACGCCGAAAGCGTTGGTCAGCGTGTGGGTCGGGTCGCCCACCAGCGGGAACTTGGCCTTGCCGACGGCCGGCGAGGTGTCGTGCCAGACCTTGTGCGAGAAGTGCGTGTCGGTCGTCACGATGTAGACCTCGGCACCCAGCTTCTGGAACTCGGGGTAGTTGTCGGCCGCGTCTTCGACTTCGGTCGGGCAGTTGAAGGTAAATGCCGCCGGCATGAAGATCAGCACGGACCACTTGCCCTTGAGCGTCTCGTCGGACACATCGATGAACTTGCCGTTGAGGTAGGCCTGGGTCTTGAAGGGTTGGACTGGGGTGTTGATCAGGGACATTGGTGATTCCTAGGTGGCTGATGAAAAAGGCGAACCATGAGTATAGCTACCAATCTCATATTATCAATAGTCATGAGCTATTAAAAGTATTGGAGCTTGCTATGTTTGCGATGAGGCCGCCGCGGTTTTTTCGCACCCGAATACGAACGTGTATCACCATCACACGCATGCAGACCGGCGCAGCATGGGATTGCTTGCGCGCACGCATCCGCCCCTCTGACAATCACGCTTTCAGAACAAGGAAAAAACCATGAAGGGCGACCCCAAGGTCATCGAACATCTGCAGGCGCAGCTCAAGAACGAGCTCACTGCAATCAACCAGTATTTCCTGCACTACCGCATGCTCAAGCACTGGGGTCTGGACAAGCTGGCCAAGAAGGAATACGAGGAATCGATCGGCGAAATGAAGCACGCCGACAAGCTGATGGACCGCATCTTCATGCTCGACGGCCTGCCTAATCTGCAGGACCTGGGCAAGCTGAACATCGGCGAAGACGTGCCCGAACTGCTGCGTTGCGACCTCGGCGCCGAAACCGGCGCGCAAGCCACCATCAAGGATGGCATTGCGCATTGTGAATCGGTGCGCGACTATGTCTCGCGCGACCTGCTGCAGGAAATCCTGGACGATACGGAAGAGCACATCGACTTCCTTGAGACGCAGATCGACCTGATCGACCGCGTCGGCCTGCAAAACTACCTGCAATCGCAAATGGGCGAACTCGAATAAGCGCAGTCTTTCGACATCAATCAACGGGACTTCGGTCCCGTTTTTTATTGCTTTACGTAACTTAACGGCCTCCAAATAGCAGTCATTCTCATCTGCGCGAATAGAATCCGCGCCTTCGATGACTGCCACCCGCCCCGACAACCGCCGCCGTTCCTACTGGCTCAAGACCCTGCACGAATGGCATTGGGTGAGCTCCGCGATCTGCCTCATCGGCATGATCCTGTTCAGCGTCACGGGCTTCACCCTCAACCACGCGGGGCAGATCGAAGCCAAGCCGGCCATCACGAAGTTGAACGGCACGATCGACGAGCCCCTGCGCGCGCGGCTCGAGCGACAACTGCCCGCCGCCAAGGCGCAAAAAGGCAAGGCGCCCCTGCCCTCCGAACTGCAAGGCTGGGTCCAGAAGAACTGGGACGTCGGCACCGCCGGCCGCGAAGCCGAGTGGTCGGACGACGAAATCTATCTCTCGCTCCCCCGCCCCGGCGGCGACGCCTGGCTGCGCCTGAGCCTGGCCGACGGCGAAATCGAATACGAGCGCACCGATCGCGGCTGGCTCTCCTACCTCAACGACCTGCACAAGGGGCGCAACACCGGCGCCGCCTGGAGCTGGTTCATCGACATCTTCGCGGGCGCCGCGCTGGTCTTCTCGATCACCGGGCTGTTCATTCTCAAGATGCACGCGGGCAACCGACCGTTCACCTGGCCGATGGTGGGCATGGGGCTGGTCGTGCCGGTGCTGCTCGCGCTGTTGTTCATTCATTGATTGACCGATTGATTCAGGAAAAGAGGTTCTCCCGTGCACGTTCGCTATTCACTCGCGCCGATCGCCATGTCGGCGTTGCTCGCAACCCCGGCCTTCGCGGCGAGCCTGGCCGTCAACATCGAGATCCCGCGGCTGAACGCGTCGGAGTACCACCGCCCCTACGTGGCGACGTGGATCGAGCGCGCCGACAACACGGTCGCGGGCACGCTGGCCGTCTGGTACGACGTGCGCACCAAGACGAACAACCCCGAAGGCGAAGGCACCAAGTGGCTCAAGGACATGCGCCAGTGGTGGCGCCGCGGCGGCCGCGAACTCGCGGTGCCTGTCGATGGCGTGACCGGCGCTACCAAGCCCGCCGGCAAGCACCAGTTGAGCTTCACCGAAGGCACGGCACCGATGCCCAAGCTCGCGCCGGGCGCCTACAAGCTGGTGGTCGAAGCGGCGCGTGAAGTCGGCGGCCGCGAAGTCGTGAGCATTCCGTTCCAGTGGCCACCGACCGCGGCAGCGCAGCCGACCGCGGCCGGCAAGGAAGAGCTCGGCGAGATCAAGCTCGAACTCAAGCCTTGATCGACGACGGCCCCCTTCTCCGCAAGCTTCATCCCTCAAGGACTTCCCATGACCCGTTCTACCCTGCGCGCCACCGGCCTCGCCATCGCCCTGTCGGCCATCGCTTCCGTTTCGATGGCGCACAACGCCTGGCTGCTGCCCTCGTCCACCGTCTTCTCCAAGGCCGACACCGTGAGCATCGATGCCGCCGTGTCGAACGACCTGTTCGTCGCGAACCATGCGCCGCTGCGGCTCGATGGCCTGCAGATCACCGCGCCCGACGGCAGCACCGTCAAGCCCGAGAGCGAAGCCAAGCTCAAGCTGCGCAACGTGTTCGACGTGAGCGTCGCGCAGCCGGGCACGTACCGCATCGCCGTGATCAACGCGGGCGCCTTCGCGAGCTGGAAGGACAAGGCCACGGGCCAGAACAAGCGCGCACGCGGCACGGCCGAGACGATCGGCAAGGAAATCCCGGCCGACGCGCAGGACGTCACCATCACCCACTCGTCGGGCCGCATCGAAACCTTCGTGACGGTCGGCAAGCCATCGGCGCTCAAGCCGATCGGCCAGGGCCTGGAGCTGATCGTGGCGGGCAGCCCGACGGACTTGGTCAAGGGCGAGAAAGCCAGCTTCACGTTGAACCTCGACGGCCAGCCCGCGAAGAACCTCGAAGTGACGGTGACCGCCGGCAACACGCAGTACCGCGACAAGCTCGAGGAGATCAAGCTCAAGACCGACGACAAGGGCCAGTTCAGCGTGACTTGGCCGACCGCCGGCATGTACTGGCTCGACGCCAGCACCAAGGACACCAAGACCACCGTGCCGCAAGCCAAGGAACGCCGCCTGAGCTATGCGGCCACCCTTGAAGTGATGCCCTGACACGCGCGCGCTCCCTTGGGAATTTCCTTCAGCACCTGGCGCGCGGGCGGCTACGCCAACGCGGCCGTCCCGCGCCGCGCGGACCCCGCCACCCTGCAGCAACTGGGCGGTCAGACGATGGGCACGACTTGGTCGCTGCGCTTGGACAACCCGCGGATGCTTGCGCTGGAAAAGGTGCGAGAGACGGTCGAAGCGGCGCTTGCGCGCGTGATCGCGCAGATGAGTCACTGGGAGCTGGCGTCGGACATCAGCCGATTCAACCGCGCGCCCGCGGGCTCGCGTCATGTGTTGCCCAAGGAATTCGCCGAAGTGATGGCCTGCGCCTTTCACTGGGCGCGCGCCAGCGCAGGGGCTATCGATCCGACCGTGGGTCCGCTGGTCGCCTGCTGGGGATTCGGGCCTGACGCAGAGGAGAGCGGCCTGCCCTCGCCCGAAACACTCGCCGCGGCGCGTGCGCTCGCCGGCTGGCAGCAACTGGCGTTCGATGAAGCAAACGCCGCCCTGCTGCAACCGGGCGGCGTCATGCTCGATCTGTCGGGCATCGCCAAGGGCTTCGCTGTCGACCACGGCGTCGAGGCACTGCGTGAGTTGGGCCTTACCGAGCTGCTGTTCGAAATCGGCGGGGAGCTGCGGGGCATCGGGCGTCGTCCGGACGGCCAGCCGTGGCAGGTCCTTGTCGACGGCGAATCGGGGGCCATGCAGCGCGTTGCATTGGCCGACATGGCCATCGCCACCTCGGGCGACCGCTGGCATCGCCGCGCGCATGAGGGGCGCCGCTGGTCGCACACCATCGACCCGCGCACCGGCGAACCGGTCGCGCACGCGCTGGCGAGCGTCACTGTGCTGCATGCGCAGTGCATGCAGGCCGATGCGCTGGCCACGGTGCTGACGGTACTGGGGCCGGAGGATGGCCTGGCGTTTGCGGAGCGGCATGACGTCGCGGCCCTGTTCGTCGCCCATGGCGATCCGTCACCAATTCCGCAATCCACGCGCGCTTGGCGCGCGCAGACAGGCGCATGACAGAGGCGATGCTGCGCACGCTGGGAGCGGGCGCCACAGCGGCAACCTACGCGGCGCTTTGCTTCGCCATCTATGCGCGACAGCGACGGCTGCGCACCGCGGCTGCCCGAGAAGCGGCGGCGCTTTCAGCCGACGGCGATGCAGCTCCCACGCTCATCCTCTTCGCCAGCCAGACCGGCCAGGCAGAGACGATCGCCTGCCAGACGGCGCGGCAACTGCGCGCGGCAGGTGAGTCGGTGCGCGTGATGGAGCTCAACGCCCTGGACGCCGCCACGCTGGGTTCCGCAGGCCGCGCGCTCTTCGTGGCGAGCACGTACGGCGAGGGCGATGCACCCGACGGTGCCAGCGTGTTCGCCGAGCGCGTGATGGGTTCGCCCGTCACCCTGTCTTCGCTGCGCTATGGCGTGCTGGCATTGGGCGACCGGCAGTACAAGAACTTTTGCGGCTTCGGCCGCGCGCTCGATGCGTGGCTGCATGCGGCGGGCGCCAAGCGAGACTTCGAATGCATCGAGGTCGACAACAGTGATCCCGCCGCGTTGGCCGACTGGCAGGCCCGATGGGGCGACGCGGCCATTGACCCTGAAGATCCGGCTGGCGCATTCGCGCCATGGCGTCTCGCGAAGCGTGAGCTGCTCAACGCCGGCAGCGCCGGTGCACCGGTCTTCCAACTCGGCCTGGTGCCGCAATCGGGCGCGATGACACACTGGGCATCCGGCGATCTGGTGCAGATCGCCGTTGCGAGCGATCCGGCGCGACCGCGCGACTACTCGATCGCTTCACTGCCTACCGACGGCGAATTGCAGTTGCTGGTGCGACAGGAGCAGCATCCCGACGGCACCCTCGGCACGGCCTCGGGCTTGCTCACCTCGACGCTCACGGTCGGCGCGACCGTCGCCCTCCGCCTGCGGCCGCACCGCACCTTCCGCCTCGACGGCAACGAGGAGCGGCCGCTGATCCTCGTTGGCAACGGCACCGGGCTGGCGGGCCTGCGCGCCCATCTGCGCGCTCGCGCGACGGCCGGCCACAACACGAACTGGCTGGTGTACGGAGAACGGCAGAAGGCCCACGATTTCCTGTGCCGCGAGGAGATCGAAGGCTGGCAGGCCAACGGCGTGCTGCAACGGCTCGACATGGTCTTCTCGCGTGACCAATCCGAGCGTGTTTATGTGCAGCATCGGCTGCTGCAATTGGCCGATCCGCTGCGCGCCTGGCTCGAGAACGGCGCGGCCATCTACGTGTGCGGGAGCCTGCAGGGCATGGCGTCGGGCGTGGACGCCGCTTTGAGGCAGATCGTCGGCGATGCTTCCTGGCGCGAGCTGTCGGCAACCGGCCGCTATCGCCGCGACGTCTACTGACCTCGGCCGCCGCCAGCGTTGTCGACAGTTGCGCTCCGGCAACAAAGCAAAGGTACTTTCGGCTTAGCCAGCATTTTGGTGAGGTCAAAGGTATTGAGAAACATTATCATCTGCGTCAATTTGCAATCCTTTGCAAATTGACTCACCCAGCCAGTCCCCCCAGTTTTCTCTGCTGAAAGCGTGCGTGCGGACATCGCCAGTCGAGTCCTTCCGCTCGCCGCCTCTCTCGGAGATAACTTCATGGCCTACATCAAGAGCCGCAAACACGCCGTCGCGCGCGCCGTTCCACACCTCTCTGGCGCTGCCGCCGCGACGCTGATGGCCTTTGCGGCCCCCGCCGCGTTCGCCCAAGCCGGCGGCTCGCTGCCCGAAATTCGCGTGCAGGACACCCCCGCAGCCGACTACAAAGCCGACACCTCGGCCAACCCCAAGTTCACCGCGCCGCTGCTCAACACGCCGCAGACCGTCCAGGTGATCAAGGAACAGGTCATCCGCGAACAGGGCGCGACGACGTTGACAGAAGCGCTGCGCAACACGCCCGGCGTGGGCACCTTCTTCCTCGGCGAGAACGGCAACACGAACACCGGCGACGCCGTCTTCATGCGCGGTTTCGACAGCTCCAGCAGCATCTTCGTGGACGGCATTCGCGACCTCGGCTCGATCTCGCGCGACGTGTTCAACATCGAGCAGGTCGAAGTGGTGAAGGGCCCGTCGGGCACCGACGTCGGTCGCACCTCGCCCACCGGCTACATCAACCTGGTCACCAAGAAGCCGAAGCTGGACGACAGCTTCGTCGGCTCGATCGGGTTCGGCAGCGCCGACTACAAACGCGGCAGCATCGACTGGAACAAGTCGCTCAGCGGTGCCGACGGCATCGGCGCCGCATTCCGCCTGAACGCCGTGGTGGAAGACGCGGGCGTTGTGGGCCGCGACTTCGTCAAGAACAAGCACACAGCCATCGCACCGTCGATCGCGCTCGGCCTGAATTCGCCCACCCGCTTCTACTTCGACTACCTGCACGTCGACCAGGACAACGTCCCCGACGGCGGCGTGCCGACCATCGGCCTGCCCAGCTACTCGAACCCCGATCCGACGGCGCTCGGCGCACGCCGCCGCAGCTTCCTGAACTACGCCGCACCGGTCGATCCGAAGAACTTCTACGGCACGGCCTACGACTTCAACAAGGTGACGGCGGACATGTTCACCGCGCGCGTCGAGCATGACTTCACGCCCGACGTCACGCTGCGCAACACCACGCGCTACGCCAAGACGAAGCAGGACTACATGCTGACGTCGTTCATGCTCGGCGGCCTCACGGCGACCGGCGCGCGCCCAGCGACCGGCACGGCGTTTCTCGATACGCCGGTTCCCGGCCTGCCCTCCACCTGGTCGGTCACACGCAACTCGCCGACCAGCAAGAACCAGGAAAACACGATCTTCGTCAACCAGACGAACGTGACCGCCAAGTTCGACACCGGCAGCGTGAGCCACTCGCTGAGCGCGGGCGTTGAATTGATCCGCGAAGAACAGACCAACCTGGGCTACTTCGCCCCTGGCGCAACGTTCAACGGCCGGGTCGTGCAGAACGGCGCATGGCCTGCTGCCAACCTGTATGCGCCGAATCCGTACGTCAACGGCTACAGCCGCATCCAGAGCGGCGCCGACAGCAAGGGCGTGACCAACACCGTCGGCCTCTATGCCTTCGACACGGTCAAGCTCAACGAGCAATGGCAGATCACCGGCGGCCTGCGCTTCGACCACTACAGCACGTCTTTCCAGGGCGCAACGCTGTCGACCGCGACGACCAATCCGGGCCTGACGCTCGGCACGCTGGTGCCCTCGTCGCTCAAGCTCTCGGACAACCTGCTCACCGGCAAGCTCGGCGTGGTCTACAAGCCCGCGAAGAACGGCAGCATCTACGCGGCCTACGGCACCTCGGCGCAGCCGCCGGGCGGCGCGAACTTCTCGCTGTCGGCCGCCGGTTCGGGCAACAGCGCCGCGCGCACCGACTTCCTGCCGCAGAAGGCCAAGACCTTCGAAGTCGGCACGAAGTGGGACGTGATGAACGACAAGCTGTCGCTGACCGGTGCGATCTATCGCACGGACGTGAGCAACGAAGTGGTGCAGGACCCGACCAACACGGCGGCCTTCTACCAAAGCGGCAAGAAGCGCGTGCAGGGCATCGAGCTGGGTCTGGCGGGCAGCATCACCGAACGCTGGGGCGTGACGGCCGGCTTCACGACGATGGACACCAAGGTCCAGAGCGGCCCCAACGTGACCGCCGACGGCACCAACGTGCTGGTCTACACCCCGAAGAACGCCTTCACGGCCTGGACCACCTACCAGTTTCCGTTCGGTCTGACCATCGGCGGCGGCGCGCGCTACAACGGCAAGCTGCACCGCGGCACCGACGGCGCGGTGGGCACGCCGCTGTACATCGACGCGTACTGGGTGTTCGACGCCATGGCGTCCTACCGCATCAACAAGAACATCGACATCCAGCTGAACGTCTCCAACCTGTTCGACAAGCAGTACGCGGCCGCCATCAACAAGAGCGGCTACCGCTACACGCCGGGTACGCCCCGCTCGGCGAAGATCACCGCGAACTTCGCGTTCTGATCCTCGCCTGCCGGGTTCGCCCGGCACGGTGCGAAACTCGAGCCCCGGCCTGCGCCGGGGCTTGTCTCATTGCGGAGTGCCTGAAAAATGATGCTGCATGTGCCCGAGGTCCTGAGCTCGACCCAAGTGCGCGAAATGCGCGCGGTGCTGGATGCCACCAACTGGATCGACGGCCGCGAGACCGTTGGCGAACAGGGCGCGCAGGTCAAGCGCAACCGGCAACTGCCAGAGTCGTCACCCGTCGGCCGCGAACTCGCCAGCACGGTGCTGGCCGCGCTGGCGCGTCATTCGCTTTTCTTTTCGGCAGCGCTGCCCTCGCGGTTCGTTCCGCCGCTCTTCAACCGCTATGAAGGCGGCGCGCACTATGGGGTCCACGTCGACGGTGCGGTTCGCGCGCTGCCCGGAAGCGGTCAGCAATTGCGCACGGACCTGTCGTGCACGCTGTTCCTGTGCGATCCGGAGGACTACGACGGGGGGAACTCGAGGTGATCGACACCTACGGGTCGCACGAGGTCAAGCTGCCGGCGGGCGACCTCATTCTTTATCCGGCGAGCAGCCTGCATCGCGTTCACCCGGTGACTCGCGGGGCGCGTGTTTGCTCGTTCTTCTGGCTCCAGAGCATGGTGCGCAACGATCAGCAACGCAGCATGCTGTTCGAACTCGACCAGAACATCCAGAAATTGCGCGGCCGGCTCGGGGAGTGCGAAGAGACGGTGGCGCTCACGGGGCACTATCACAATCTTTTGCGACTCTGGGCGGAGGTGTAGCCGGTTGCCAAGGAGTCCTCGCAAAAGCCCGGTAACACCATAGTTATTGCAAATGCGATGGATTCTTATTTATAATCGGGCAACCAACAGCCAGCCAACTGCCGCTTTCACCGCCATGATCGTTTGCGTCTGCCGCCGAGTCTCCGACCGTGAAATCGCACGTCATGTGCGAGCCGGCATGACGTTCGACGAAGTCCAATTCGAGCTTGGCGTGGCCACCCAGTGTGGTCAGTGTGAAGGTTGTGCGCGCGATATCGTCGCGCAGTGCAGCGCTTCGCATCCGGTCGCCGCGCTGAACCGCGAATCGGGTCCGAGGGCGATCCAGCTTGCCAGCTCCATCACGGAAAGCAAGGCATGGAACTCGTCTCGGCACTCGGCGGCAGCCTGATTCTGGTTGCGGGCTCGGTCTGGTGGATTTTTCGCAAGTAACGTCGTAGCGGTTTTGCTGCAATCGGGGCACGTTTTGCCGTGTCCGCACTCGAATGGTTGATCGTGTCTGACCGCTTTGCCCCTCCCCCCTCGGTTTTTGGCCTCTCGCGCAATGTCGTCATTGCGAGCGGCGTCATCCTGTTTCACGCGGCTGCGCTCTGGGCACTGCAAAGCGGCCTGCTGCGGCGGGCCGCCGAAGTGGTGATTCCGGTGGAAATCATGAGCCAGTTCGTCGAGCCACCGAAACCCAAGGTGGACCCGCCGCCGCCTCCGCCCCCCCC
This sequence comes from Variovorax sp. AC194, assembly GCF_979257995.1. NCBI lineage: Bacteria > Pseudomonadati > Pseudomonadota > Betaproteobacteria > Burkholderiales > Comamonadaceae > Variovorax > Variovorax sp. AC194. Next base: position 4,849,145 of record NZ_OZ409823.1, read on the forward strand.
GCCCAAGGTGACCAAGGCGCCGCCTCCTCCGCGACCGCAGGCCATTCGCGAGCCCAAGCCGACGCCGGCGCCTGCGGCCCCGGTCGGAACCACCGAACCGCCGCCGCCATCCGCGCCTCCGGCACCCGAACCCGCTCCCCCAGCGCCGCCGGCGCCGCCGCCCGCACCGCCCGCTGCGCCCAAGGTTGTCGAAGTCACCGCCGCGCAAGCGCAGTGGCTGCGCAAACCAGCCCCTCGGCGGCCTGCCCTGAGCGACCGGCTGGGCGAATACGGCACCGTGGTCATCGCGGTCTATTTCACCCGCAATGGCACCGTGAAACGTACCGAGATACAGAAGTCCAGCGGCTACGACCGGCTGGACAAGGCGGCCCGTGATGCAGTCGCACTGTCTTCGCTCACCGTCTCGCAATTTCCCAACGCCAACGAAGACACGCTTTTCATGCTTCCGGCGTCCATTATTTTTGATCAACCCAAGTAACAAGAAGGCACTTTATGGACTCCCAATTCGGCTTGATGAACGTCTGGAATCAGGGCGATTTCGTCACCAAGGCCGTCGCGGTGCTATTGATCGGCATGTCGCTCGCATCGTGGATCGTGATCGTCGTCAAGGCGCTCGACGTCATCAAGTACAAGCGCCTTGCCAAGCACTCGCAGGACTTCTGGCACAGCGAAGACTTCGCTACCGCGCTGAACAAGCTCGGCAAGGACGACAGCAACCCCTTCCGCGCGCTGGCGCTCGAAGGCCGCGAAGCGGCGGCACACCACCGCAACACCAAGGCTCACCTGCACGATGCACTCGACGTGAGCGACTGGATCACGCGCGCTCTGCGTAACGGTATCGACGCGTTCACCGCCCGCCTTCAAACCGGCCTTGCCATCCTGGCATCGGTGGGCTCCACGGCACCTTTCATCGGCCTGTTCGGCACGGTCTGGGGCATCTACCACGCACTGATGAGCATCGGCTCGGCCGGCCAGGCCACCATCGACAAGGTGGCGGGCCCGATCGGCGAGGCGCTGATCATGACGGCGCTCGGCCTGGCAGTGGCGATTCCCGCCGTGCTCGGCTACAACGCGCTGGTTCGCGGCAACAAGTTCGTGCTGACCAAGCTCAACAGCTTTGCGCACGACCTGCATGCCTACTTCGTCACCGGCGCCCGCGTGCAAAGCGGTAGCGGCGATGCCATCGTGGTCCCGCTCAAGAAGGGCTGAGCACCATGGCCTTCGGAACACAAGACGAACCCGATGAGGTGATGAACGAGATCAACATGACGCCGCTGGTCGACGTCATGCTGGTGCTCCTGATCATCTTCATCATCACCGTGCCGGTGATGAAGCACGCGGTCAATATCGATCTTCCTCGCGCCACCAGCGAGCCCGAGCAGCCCAAGCCGCAGAACATCCTGTTCAGCGTCACGGCCGACGGAAGCTACTACTGGAACGAAACGAAGATCGACGACAGCGAATTGCCCAGCCGCCTCGCCGCCGAAGCCGCCAAGGAACCGCAACCCGAGTTGCATATCCGCGGCGACAAGGCCGTGCGCTATGAACGCGTGGCCAAGGCCATGTCGGAAGCGCGGGAAGCCGGCGTGCGCAAGATCGGTTTCATCACCGAACCCGACGCGAAGTAATCTGGATTCGAAGCGTGTGAAAAAAAATCAATCTTCTCGATTGACTTCTATTTGAGAATCGTTATCATTCAGTCATCGCTTCGATCACGGAACTCCAAATGCCAGCCACACCGAACGCCTTCACTGTTCTGAACCATCCTTCGCTCGACCAATCGGGTGGCGGTCATGCGTCGATCCAGGCATCGCGTCCGGTGCCGATGGTCGAAAGCACGGAGCTTCTCAAGGGAAGCAAGACCGTGGGCATCATGCACAACGGTTCGCTCTACCGGCTCCAAGCCACCAAACTCGGCAAGCTGATCCTGACCAAATAAGTCGCTCAGCACGCCCTCCGCGCAAGTTTCATCGTGGGGCGACTCAAGGAGATTCATCTCCGAAGGGTCGTTTTTTGCTAGCCAACGGTTCGCCGACTAGCCAAGCTTTTTTTCACGCTGAACGCTCCAAAGAAAACGCCGACCTCGAAGTCGGCGTTTTGCTTTGTGAAGCGAGAAAGACTCAGAGGCCGATCGCCGCGATGCCCGCCTTGGCAATCTGTGCGTCTTCGTTCGACTTCACACCGCTCACGCCGACCGCGCCGATGACCTGGCCGTCCTTCACGATCGGCACGCCGCCTTCGAGCAGGCCCTGCACCGCGGGCGCCGTCAGGAACGCCGTGCGGCCCCCATTAATGATGTCCTCGTAGACCTTGCTCTCGCGCCGGCCCATGGCTGCCGTGTGCGCCTTGGCGGGAGCGATGTGCGACGACAGCGCCGCGGCGCCGTCCAGGCGTTGCAGCCAGAGCAGGTTGCCGGCATCGTCCGAGATGGCGATGGTCACGGCCCAGTTGTTCTTCAGGGCCTCGGCTTCGGCCGCTGCGGCGATGGCCTTGACGTCGGCGAGTTCGAGGAATGATTTGGTCTTCATGTTGAGCTCAGGTTGCGTAAAAACCCGACAGCATAACGGTCGCCCGCCTTGAAAAGCCCCAGCCGCTTAAGAACAACCCCGATACGGTCTTTCGAACGCCCGCCTCTTGCAGACACCTAGAATGCGCCCAACTGCGTAGCAGCAACCACAGGAGCTTCGGCCATGAACGACCGCGTCACCACCCTCGACACTTCCACCGGCTACGGCCAGGCGTTGCCGCAGGCGGAGCGCCAACGCGTCCTGCGCAACACCTACTGGCTGCTGGCACTGAGCATGGTGCCTACCGTGCTGGGCGCCTGGCTCGGCGTGAGCACCGGCCTCACGCGCTCGCTCACCGGCGGACTCGGCCTGATCGTCTTCCTCGGCGGCGCATTCGGCTTCATGTTCGCCATCGAGAAGACCAAGAACTCGGCGGCCGGCGTGCCAGTGCTGCTGGCGTTCACCTTCTTCATGGGCCTCATGCTCTCGCGCCTGATCGCGATGGTGCTCGGCTTCAAGAACGGCTCCGAGCTCGTCATGACGGCCTTCGGCGGCACGGCGGGCGTGTTCCTGGTGATGGCCACGCTGGCCACCTTCATCAAGCGCGACCTCTCGGGCATGGGCAAGTTCCTGTTCGTCGGCGCGCTGGTGCTGATGTTCGGCGCGATCATCAACGTGTTCGTCGGCTCGACCACCGGCATGCTGGTCATCTCGGTGGCCGCCATCGGCATCTTCTCGGCCTACATGCTCTATGACTTGAAGCAGATCATGGACGGCGGCGAAACCAACTACATCACCGCCACGCTGGCCCTGTACCTGGACCTGTTCAACGTGTTCCAGAGCTTGCTCGCCCTCTTGGGCATTTTCGGCGGCGAACGCGACTGATCGAGCGACACCGCGCAATGACAAAGGGCCCCGAGGGGCCCTTTTTTCATTCCAGGTCGAAGACCGCAATCGACTCGACGTGCGCCGTGTGCGGGAACATGTTGACCACGCCCGCGAACGTGCATCGGTACCCCGCCTGATGCACCAGCAGCCCCGCATCGCGCGCGAGCGTCGACGGGTTGCAGCTCACGTAGACGATGCGCTTGGGCGGCGTCCAGCCGTCGGTGCGCAGTTCAGGCTGCTGATGCAGGTCGGCCATCGCCTTGGCCAGTGCGAAGGCGCCTTCGCGCGGCGGATCGACCAGCCACTTGTCGGCGCTGCCATCGGCCACCAGCATGGCCGGCGTCATCTCGAACAGGTTGCGCGCGACGAACTGCGTGGCTGAAAGCGCGCGACGTGCGTCGGTTGCAGGCTGATTCTTCTTGAAGTTGTCGGTCGCACGCGCCACCAGCGTGTCGCTGCCCTCGATGCCCAGCACCTCGCGCGCCTGGCTCGCCAGCGGCAAGGTGAAGTTGCCGAGGCCGCAGAACCAGTCGATGACCCGTTCGTCGGACTGCACATCGAGCAGGCGAAGCGCCTTGCCCACCAGCGCGCGGTTGATGTGCGGATTGACCTGCGTGAAATCGGTCGGCTTGAACGGCATCGTCACGCCGAATTCGGGCAGGCGGTACGCGAGCGGCGTGCCGCCTTCTTCCAGCAGCTTCACCGTTTCCGGCCCCTTGGCCTGCAGCCACCACTGCACGCCTTCATTCTGCGCGGCAAACGCCTTCAGCCGGTCGATATCGGCGCCTGACAGGGGCTGCAGGTGCCGCAGCACCAAGGCGATGGCGCCGAGCGCCGTGGAGCCCGGCGCGTCGCCGCAGGCCAGTTCGATCTGCGGGCACGTCTCGCGCGCGTCCATGGAACCGATCAGCGCGCGCAGGGGCATCAGCATGTCGCTGACCTGTTTGGGCAGCACCGGGCACACCTGCATGTCGGCCAGGTAGCGGCTCTTGCGCTCGTGAAAGCCGATCAGCACCGTGCCCTTCTTGACCACGTGGCGCACCGACAGGCGCGCGCGATAGCGGTAGTGCCATGCCGGCCCTTCGAGCGGGCGCAGCACGTTGTCGGGGCGCACCTTGCCCAGGTGCCACAGGTTGTCCTCCATGGCGCGCTGCTTCACGGCCACTTGCGCGGCCGCGTCCAGATGCTGCATCTTGCAGCCGCCGCAGGCGCCCGTGTGCAGGCCGAAATGGGGGCAGCCGGGACGCACCCGCTGCGACGATTCGCGCCGGATGTGAGTGACCGTGCCCTGCTCCCAGTTGTTCTTGCGGCGATGGACGTTGAACTGCACTTCCTCGAACGGCAATGCGCCCTCGATGAACACGACCATGCCGTCGGCCTTGTGGGAAACGCCCTGCGCGTCGAGGTCGAGCGACTCGACGTTCAGCCATTCTTCGCCGGGATTCGTGGGGACTTTCTTTTCTTCGATGGATTCCGTCATCCCCCGATTGTCTCAGTGCGGCCGCCCCCGCTTTTTCGCCCCGCTAGAACAGCGCGTCCCTCCCGATGCCCGAGCGGGCCAGCTGGCGGCGCATCTTGGCGAGCGCCTCGTTCTGGATCTGCCTGACGCGCTCCCGCGTGAGGCCCAGGCGCACGCTCAGCACCTCGAGCGTTTCAGGCTCGCGGTCGTGCAGGCCGTAGCGGCCCTCCAGCACCTCGCGCTCTCGCGCGTCGAGCGCGTGGACCCACTGGTCGAGCAGGCGCTCCACCTCGTGCGCCTGCGCCACGCCGCTCGGATTGCCCTGCTCGTCGTCGGATGCGACGGTGTCGGCCAGCGTGAAGCCTTCGTCGCCGCGCGCATCGCCGGCATCGAGCGAACGCGGCGCTTCGGAGAGGGCCAGCAGGTCGGCCACCGCCTGCACGTCGCGGCCGAGCAGCGCGGCGATGTCTTCCACGCGCACGCCGTCGGGACGGCGCGCCACAAACTCCGCATCGCCTTCGAGCGTGCGGCGGGCTCGCAGCACCTGCTGCAGTTCGCGCACCACGTGCACCGGCAGGCGAATCGCGCGCGCCTGCGTCATGACCGCGCGTTCGACCGACTGGCGGATCCACCAGGTCGCATACGTGGAAAAACGGAAACCGCGCTCGGGCTCGAACTTGGTGATGGCATGCATCAGCCCGAGATTGCCCTCCTCGATGAGGTCCGACAGCGGCACGCCGCGGCCGAGGTACCCCTTGGCGATGTTGACCACGAGCCGCAGGTTGTGCTCGATCATCGATTGCCGCGCCGCGAAATCGCCGGACCGCGCGGCGCAGGCGGTCTTGAATTCCTCGTCGGGGGTGAACAGCTCGGTGCGCCGGACCTGACGCAGGTAGATGGTCAGCGCGTCTGCGCCTTCGCCGCCGATCAGTTGTTCGGTCACGGCACCGCGTGGCAGCGCCGCGTTGAGCGCCAGCGGGTCGGCTAAGAGCGCCTCGTCGGGCGAGGCGTCCTTGTCGCCAGAAGCCCGGCCGCCTCGGCCCGCCAGCCCGCGCACGGGCAGCGTGCGACGGGGGCGGGAGGCAGCCATGGCATCACCGGCCGGGCAGGTAGCGCGACGGGTCGACGGGCTTGCCCTGGCGGCGGATCTCGAAATGCAGCTTCACGCGATCGGCGTCGCTGTTGCCCATTTCGGCAATCTTCTGGCCCTTCTGAACCGACTGGTCTTCCTTCACGAGCAGCGTCTGGTTGTGCGCATATGCCGTGAGGTAGGTGTTGTTGTGCTTCAGGATGATCAGGTTGCCGTAGCCGCGCAGGCCTGCGCCGGCATACACCACGCGCCCGTCGGCCGCGGCCAGCACGGGGTCACCGGCCTTGCCGCTGATGTCGTAGCCCTTGTTCTTGGCTTCGTCGAAGCCGGCGATCAGCGAACCGCTCGCGGGCCAGATCCAGCCGAGGTCTTCGTCGCCCGAACTGCCGCTGCCGGGGCTTGCGGGAGAAGCCGTGACAGGTGCCACGGGCTTGACCGGCGCGCTGGCGCCGCTCGCCGGAACAGGCGCCACCACCGAAGGCGGCGTCACCGGCTTGGCGACCGCGCCTTCCGAACCCGAAGCTGCGGGAGCGGTTGCAACGGCCGTGCCCGAACCCGACGGCGGAATCACGCGCAGCACCTGGCCCACTTCGATCAGGTCGGGGTTGTCCAGGTTGTTCCAGCGGGCGATGTCCTGCCAGCGCTGTCCGGTCTCGCTGCCGATGCGGCGGATCGTGTCACCGGGGCGCACGGCGTAGTAGCCGGGCTTGCCGTAGTTCTCGATGCCCGCGAGCGGCTTGCCGTTGGCATCGACCGTGAGGGGAGAACCCCCTGGCGTGGCACCGGGCGCCCGCGTCATGGTGCCGCGGTCCTCGACGGGCGCCGGCCCGCGCGGTGCGGAGCAGCCCGCGATCACGAGCACAACGGCCAACGTGATGCCCGCGAACAAACTCCGATTGCCAAAACCCTGCATTTGTTATTCCTTCAAGCGATGCCCGATTTTAGGGGGACAAAGTGAACCGCCTCAAGAATGAGCCGCTCCAGCCCACGGGCAGTTTTATCGATGACGACAAGGGCCTGTCCGCCCTTGGCCGAATGGGTCGGCGCAACGATGCGCCCGCCGACCGCGAGTTGTTCGATCCAGGCCTGCGGAACGGCTTCGCCGCCAGCGGCCGCGATGATGCCGGCGTAGGGCGCGCCCTTGGCGTAGCCGATCATTCCGTCGCCCAGCATCAGGTGCACCGTGGCGAGCCGGAAGTGCCGCAGATTGGCCCGCGCGCGCTCGTGCAGGCCGCGCAGGCGCTCGATGCTGTAGACCTCGGTCGCCACATGGTTCAGCACCGCGGCCTGGTAGCCGCAGCCGGTGCCGATCTCGAGCACGCGCCCCAGGCGCTCCTGCGGCTTGCCGGCCAGCGCGGGCGCTGCGAGCAGCAGTTCGATCATGCGGGCCACGACGCTCGGCTTGGAAATGGTTTGCCCCAGGCCGATCGGCAGGCTCGTGTCTTCGTAGGCCTGGTTGACCAGCGCGCTGTCGACGAAGCGATGGCGCTCGACAGCGCTCATCGCGCGCAGCACGCGCGGATCGGAAATGCCCTGCGCCGCAAGCTTCTGCACCATGCGCGCGCGCACGGCGTCGGAAGCCATCGAGGGCGTGGACGGCACCATGGGCTTGACCGGCACGGCGGGCATGCGCCCGCGCGTGGCTGCCGAAGCGGTGGGTGTCAGGCGAACCGGGAAACTGGGCCGCTGCGTGGCCATGTCAATTGCCAAGACGGGCCACCGTCTCGCGCCATTGGCCCAGGTTGGCGTGGTCGGTCAGGTCGATCTGCAACGGCGTGAGCGCGATGTGGCCGGCGGCGGTGGCGTGGAAGTCGGTGCCCTCGCCGCTGTCCTTGGCGCCGCCCGCGCCCGCGATCCAGTACATCGTCTCGCCGCGCGGGCTGTCCTGCGTGATGACTTTCTCCGCCGCGTGCCGGCGGCCGAGGCGGCAGACCTTGACCGGCTTGAGCTCGTCGAACGGCCGGTTCGGCACGTTCACATTGAGCAGGAAAGCGGGGCCGCCGATCATCTTCTCGCGCTCGATCTGCTGCACCAGGCGGCGCGCGACCTGCGCGGCCGCCTCCACGTGCGCCCAGCCCTTTTCGATCTGCGAGAAGGCGATGGCCGGAATGCCGAAAAGGTAGGCCTCCATGGCCGCGCCGACGGTGCCCGAATAGATGGTGTCGTCGCCCATGTTGGCGCCGTTGTTGATGCCCGAGACCACCAGGTCGGGCCGGTAGTCGAGCAGGCCCTTGAGCGCGATGTGCACGCAATCGGCCGGCGTGCCCGTCACGTAGCGAAAACCGTTGTGCGCCTTGTGCACGTAGAGCGGGGCTGCCAGGGTGAGCGCGTTCGACTTGGCGCTGTTGTTGTGTTCGGGTGCGACCACCTCGACGTCGGCGATGTCCTTGAGCGCGTCGTGCAGTGCGACGATGCCGGGCGCCTGGAAGCCATCGTCATTGGAAATAAGTATCTTCATGGTGCTTTTGGATGCACCGGATTGTAGGCGTCGGGTGCGTCGCAGCAGGGACAAGGACGCCCTGCGGCGGCCCCTATCATGCCCGCAGTCATTGCCTCAACATTACCCATCCGAAGGAGACCCGAGCATGCACGCATGGCTTTGCGAAAACCCCGTTGGCGTCGACGCGCTCACCTGGAAAGAACTGCCGACGCCCACGCCGGGCGCGGGGCAGGTGCTGATCGAGATCAAGGCCGCGAGCCTGAATTTCCCCGACCTGCTGATCGTGCAGAACAAGTACCAGATGAAGCCGCCCCTGCCCTTCGTTCCCGGTTCGGAATACGCGGGCGTCATCCAGGCGGTCGGCGAAGGCGTCACGCATCTGAAGGTGGGCCAGAACGTGGCGTGCCTCTCGGGCACCGGCGGCTTCGGCACCCACACGATCGCCCCCGCCGCGCTGTGCATGCCGCTGCCCGAGGGCTTCGGCCATGTCGATGCGGCCGCGTTCATCATGATCTACGCCACCTCGTGGCACGCGCTGATGGACCGCGCACAACTCAAGGCCGGCGAAACCGTGCTGGTGCTCGGCGCGGCGGGCGGCGTGGGAACTGCAGCCATCCAGATCGCAAAGGCTGCCGGCGCCAAGGTGATTGCGGCGGCCTCCACCGACGAGAAATGCGAACTCTGCCGTTCCATTGGCGCCGACGCGACGATCAACTACACGACGCATGCGCTGCCCAATGGTTTTCGCGATGCGGTCAAAGCGGCAACCGACGGCAAGGGCCCCGATGTGATTTACGACCCAGTGGGCGGCGATTTCGCAGAGCCCGCTTTTCGCTCCATTGGCTGGCGCGGCCGCTATTTGGTGGTGGGTTTTGCATCGGGCCCCATTCCATCGCTGCCATTGAATCTGACGCTGTTGAAAGGCGCTTCGCTCGTGGGTGTGTTCTGGGGCGATTTCGCCCGCCGCGAACCCAAGGCCAATGCGCAGATGATGGCCGAATTGGCGCAGTGGTACGGCCAGGGAAAGATCAAGCCCGTGATCGACAGCACGATGCCGATGGCTGAATTGAAGGCCGCGTATGCGCACATGGGTTCGCGCGGCGTCAAAGGAAAACTCGTGATGGTGAACTGAGCGACACCCGTTTCAGCGCCCAATAAAAAAGCCCGCGCATGCGGGCTTTTTTATTGATAAAAGTTCGGCGATTCGCGGCGCTTACTTGATCTCGTAATCGGAAAGCGACTTGCCGGCAGCCAATGCTTCGGTCACCCAGCGGGGCTTGCGGCCACGGCCACCGGACCAGGTTTCACCCGTCGGGCCGCGGTATTTGGCGGCTGCCTTGGGTGCTGCGGTACCCGCAGTGCGCTTGGCGGCGGCGCCACGGCCGCCGAGTTTCAGGTCGGAAGCGGTCAAACCGAATTCCGCGATCTTCTTGCGCAACTCCTCGATCACGCCCGAGCGTTCCTGGTTGCGCAGGTCTTCGGCCTGCTTGCGCAATTGCGCAATCTGCTCGTCGTGCTTCTTGATCTGGGAATTGATATCGGCGAGTGTCGAAGCCATTGTTGGACTCCTGAAAATTGAAAACGGGTGGATTTTAATTCAATTTGCATTTGCCACAAGTGCATCGGCCGCAGAAAAAATGGACACCCAATGGATCAATGCAACAGCGCGCAACGGAAAGCGCACCGTTTTGGCGGCGTATATCGAGGGAGAACAGGGGGAAAAAGACTGAGGGCAACTGCTGCAGCGAGCAGTGCGCCGGAAATGACAACGCCGGGTAAACCCGGCGTTGGAATCCCTTGAATGCTATTGAGCAATAGCGGCAGGGAGATATTTTTTGGGGTGGCTGATGGGACTCGAACCCACGACGACCAGAATCACAATCTGGGACTCTACCAGCTGAGCTACAGCCACCGCAGAGCCAGCAATTGTAGCGTCAAAAATCGCCGTTTCGGCTTGACCGGGCTGCGCCGTGGTTTGAAATTCACATTCAGCCCGCCGCCAAAGGGCCGGAAGGGCCGGAAGCCGCGACGCCCTCTTCTATCTTGATAGAGCCATCGGATCGCTCGCACGTGCCGATCAAGAGGCCGCTGGCCATGGCGTGATCGCGCAATTCACCGAATACTTCGTCGCGGCCCGGCTCCTCGGAAAACACCGGAACATTGTCGAGCGCGAACAGCTGGAAGGCGTAGCGATGCACGCCATGGCCGGGCGGTGGGTCCGGTGGTAGCCAGGTCGCCTGCAGGCTCGAATTGCGCCCGACGTGCAAGCCGGCGCCTTCCTGGTCGCTGCTGGGAATGGCTGCCTCGACCAATCTGTCGTCTCCGGGGCCCAAGCCGACGACGATGGCATGCACCAGCGGATTCGGCGTGGGCGAGTCGGCGTCTTCGACGATCAGCACCAGCGATGCGACCCCAGAAGGCAGCCCCGTCCATTGCAAAGGCGGCGAGACGCCGTCCCCATCGGCCGTGTAGCGCGGCGGCATCGGTGCATGGTCGGCGAAGGCCACGCTGGTCAGCGCGATCGATGCCATGCCTTCGCGCAAACCGAGCGTGTTGAACACGATGTTGTCCAGGCCGGCGCGCACGCCGTGCAGCGCGCGGCCGACGGCTTCGGGTAGTTTTTCAAGCATGCATCCGGTATAGCCCCGCATGCCAGCGCGCGCTGTAGGACGCCGCAGCGCCCGCACCGCCGCGCTTGCCGCCGCCCTGCGGCAGAAATTCTCGTTTGCAGGCACCGATGCGAACTGCGGGTGCGACGGCTCGAATGGCTCCGCTATCATCGACGCGGCCCGCGCAGACGGGCGCGGCTTTTCGCCACTTCCACTTCACCACCAAAGGAATTTCTTCATGAGCATCGTCTGGACTATTCTGATCGGGTTCGTCGTGGGTCTGGTGGCACGCGCCGTCAAGCCGGGCGACGATTCCGCCGGCTTCATCGTCACCACCCTGATCGGCATCGCGGGCTCGCTGATCGTCACCTACGTCGGCCAGGCCATGGGCTGGTACACCGCGGGCCAGGGCGCCGGTTTCATCGCTTCGGTGCTCGGCGCGATCGTGCTGCTGATCCTCTACGGCCTGATCAAGCGCAAGAGCTGATTCCCCGCGCGGCCTTGCCGACGCGCGCGCAGCGCGGCGAGGTCGCGAATCCCATGCCCCGCAAGCCACGCGCCAGGCACCACGTCTATGTGGTCGAACTCGACGATCGCGTGTGGAACAGCAGCCGCTTCAGGCGCGCCAACCCCGACTACCAGCTCGGCAAGCCCTTCGTCTATGTCGGCATGACCGGCCTGGACCCTGACATCCGCTTCGACAAGCACAAGGCCGGCATCCAGGCCAACAGCTTCGTGCAGGAATTCGGCTTGCGCCTGCTGCCCGCGCTCTACGAGCGCTACAACCCGATGCCTTATGAGGACGCGCGACTGATGGAAGTCGACCTCGGCATCGCGCTACGCAAGGCCGGCTACGGCGTCTGGCAGGCCTGATGCGCCGCACGGCGCACCGGAAACATCACGAGTAGGTGACCCAGTCCTCGTACACCGGCCCGTCCAGATGCGGCAGCGTGTTGTACGTCGCGAGCATGTGCCGCTTCGGCGTGAAGGCGAACTCCGTCACCGAGGTGTTGCGGATGCGCAGGTTGAGCTCGATGGTCGTCTCCGCGCTCGTGCCCAGCACATGGCCGACCGCGGTGCTGATCGGCCCGCCGCTGGACACCACCAGCACCTTCGCGCCATGGTGCCGGTCGCGCACGTGGTCCAGCGCCGTCGTCACGCCGGCAAGAAAGTCGACATAGCTGGGCATGCCGACCGGCGCTGTCTTGCCCTGCATCCAGGCGCCCAGGCCTTCGCGCAGCAGGCGAAAGTGATGGCGGTACATCTCGGGCGAGTCGGGCTTCTCGAGCTTGCCTTCGTGGATCGTGGCGATGACCGCCTCGCTGTCGTACTCGTTGAGCCCGGGCCACGGCAGCACGTCGTCGCGCTCCAGGCCCAGGCCCTTGGCGATGCCCTCCCAGGTCTGGCGATGGCGCTTCAAGGTGCCGGTGATGACGGCATCGAACGCCATGCCGCGCTCGCGCCAGTATTCGCCCAGGCGCACGGCCTGCCGGTGTCCGAGCTCGCTCAGGTTGTCATAGTCGGCAGCGCCGAAACTGGCCTGTCCGTGGCGCACGAGGTAGAGGGTTCCCATGCGCCGGATTCTGGCAAGAAGCCGGAGCGGCGCTTGTCCCTCGTGCGACCAAAAAAAAGCCCGGGTCATCGACCCGGGCGTTCTCTTTGCGCAGTGCCTTGCGTCAGCGCGCGGAAGCGACAGGCAGCGTGTCCGCCGGCTTCGGCACGAGGATCTCGGCCTTGAAGCGTTCCTTCAGCAGGTTGTAGTAGGCGGCGGCTTCGGCGGCAGTTACCGACTGGCCGACCTGCGCGCTTTCCTGCTGTGCCTGCTCGGGTGGCGGCGGCGTGCGCGGGACCACCTTGGTCACGCGAACCACCGCATAGCCCTGCGTGCCCAGGTCCACACCCACCAGCGACGGCAGCTTGGCGGCATCGGCGCGCAGCGCGGCATCGATCACCGGAACGGGCTGCGATTGCGCATCGATGCGCGAGACCGTGACCGGCGCGCCGAAGGTCGCGCCGTCCGCCTTGGTGGTCCAGGCCGCGAGCTTGGCTTCGCCTTCGGTCTTGGCCAGCACCGCCGCACGCTCGGTGATGAGCTGCGCGCGGATCTTGTCCTTGACCTCGGCCAGCGGGATCGGGTGCGCGGGCGTGTACTGCGTCACGCGGCCCGAGGCGAGCTGGCTGGAGCCGACCTCGATCGCCTCGGTGTTCTGCTTGCGCTCGAGCGAATCGCTCGCGTACAGCGCGCTCAGGAAGTTGCGGCTGGCCAGCGGGCCCTTGGCGCCCGGCGCGGGGATGCGCGGGACATTGGTCGCGGTCTGGATCGTGAGCTTGAGCTTTTCCGCGGCGGGCTTGAGGCTGTCGGGCTGCTGGTACACGGCATCGGTGAAGGTCTCGGCGGCCTTCGCGAATTCCTGCGTGGCTTGCGCGGCGCGAACTTCGTTCTCGATGGTGGCGCGCACCTGCTCGAAGGGCGGCACCACGGCCGGCTTGATGTCGGTCAGATGGATGATGTGATAACCGAACTCGGTCTCCACGAGGCTGCTGATCTCGCCCTTCTTCAGCGCGAACATCGCGTCTTCGAACGGCTTGACCATCGCGCCCTTGGTGACGAAATCCAGGTCGCCGCCCTTCTCGGCCGAGCCCGGGTCCTGCGAGTTCTTGCGCGCCACGTCGGCGAAGGTGTTCGGTGCCTTCTTCACGTCGGCGAGCAGTTGCTCGGCCTTGGCCTTGGCCTTCTCGCGATCGCCGGCGGACATGCTGGCCGGCGCGGTGATCAGGATGTGGCTCGCGCGGCGCTCTTCCTTCGTGCCGAAGCGCTCCTTGTTCTGGTCGTAGTAGTTCTTGAGGTCGGCCTCGTTCACCGAGATGTTCTTCTTGGCCGCGTCCAGGTCGAGCACGAGGTATTCGATGCTGGCCTGCTCGGGCGCCTGGAACTGCGCGGTGTGGTCCTTGTAGTAGGCCTCGATGTCGGCGTCGCTCACGGTCACCTTCGAGGCGAAGCTCCCGGGCGCGAAGCGCGCGACCTGGATCTCGCGGCGGTCATAGAAGGCGTTGACCGTGGCAGCCACCAGCGCGGGCGGCGTGAGGGCCGTGCCCGAGACGCCCAGCAGCACCTGCTGCGTGGACATGTCGGCGCGCACCGAGGCTTCGTACTGCTCGGGCGTGCGGCCCGTCACGCGCAGGAAGGTCTCGCGGTCGAACTTGCCGTCGGGTGTGCGGAAGGACGCAAGGCCCTGGTCCTGCGCGAAGATCCGCGCGAGGCGGTCTTCGGAGACGGTCATGTTCGCCTTGGCGGCGGCTGCGGCCAGCACGCGGTCGCGCACCATGCGCTCCAGCGTGGCATAGCGCAGGGCGTCCGAATCGAGCACCGTCGGATCGACGTTGGGCGACTGCTGGCGGATGCGGTCCGTCTCGATGCGGTGCTGCTGATCCCACTCGGGCTTGGTGATGTCGCCGCCTTCGATGTGGGCCACCTTCTCGTCGCGGCCGGAGCCCTGATAACGCTCCACACCGAAGAGCACGAACGAGGGAATGATCAGCAAGAACAAGAAAATCATGACGATCTTGTTGTACTTGCGGAAGAAATCAAACATGCTTGAACACTCTTTTTCGACGGAAGTCGGACGGCAATAAAAAAGGCGAACTGGTGTTCGCCTTTGCATCTGGGTGGTGGTGGGTGCTGAGGGGCTCGAACCCCCGACCTACGCCTTGTAAGGGCGCCGCTCTACCAACTGAGCTAAGCACCCCACCGGAATACTCTCCGAGTCTACGTCCTAGTTGAGCGCGTCTTTCAGCGCCTTGCCCGGACGGAACTTCGGAATCTTGGCTGCCTTGATTTTAATCGCGTCGCCGGTGCGGGGATTCCGGCCGGTGCGGGCGGCCCGCTTGCCCACTGCGAAAGTGCCGAAACCGACGAGCGACACGGAGCCGCCCTTTTTGAGCGTGGTACGAATGGCGCCGATGGTGGATTCGAGCGCGCGGGTGGCAGCTGCTTTGGAAATATCGGCGTTCTTTGCGATGTGCTCAATCAGTTCGGTCTTGTTCACAAGGGCCCCTTGTAGAGAAAAAGTTGGTCGGCTTTCGTCAGCTGCGACCTGGCCGCGGGTGGGTGCGACTCAAGAGCTTGGCAGGCCTGACGCCTCGGCAGCGCACTGCCAGCGAGGATTACAACCACTGCCCTGCAGGGTGTCAATAAGACACGAGGCCATGCAGAACAGCGGAGCGCGCGATTTTAGGGGCGTTTCGTTGCGCACTTTCCGGGACGTTTCGTGAAGTACTTTTCAAAGCGCTTCAGCGATCGCCTTCCCGAGGTCGCTGGTACTTGCCGTGCCACCGATATCCGGCGTGCGCGGTGCTCCGCTTTGGGGCGCGAGCACCCGCTCGATGGTCGAGAGGATCGCGTCGTGCGCATCCTTGTGACCCAAAAATTCGAGCATCATCGCGCCGCACCAGATCTGCCCGATCGGGTTCGCGATGCCCTTGCCCGCGATGTCGGGCGCCGAGCCGTGCACCGGTTCGAACAGCGACGGCGTGGTGCGCTCGGGGTTCAGGTTGGCGCTCGGCGCGATGCCGATGGTGCCGGTGCAGGCCGGGCCGAGGTCCGACAAGATGTCGCCGAAGAGATTGCTCGCGACCACCACGTCGAAGAAATCGGGGCGCTGCACGAAGTGCGCGGTAAGGATGTCGATGTGGAACTTGTCCAGCTTCACGCCCGTGTAGTTCTTCGCCATCTCGGCCACGCGCTCGTCCCAGTAGGGCATGGTGATCGAGATGCCGTTCGACTTGGTGGCGCTCGTCAGGTGCTTTTTCGGCCGCGACTGCGCAAGCTCGAACGCGAACTTGAGCACGCGGTCCACGCCGATGCGCGACATCACGGTTTCCTGCACCACGATCTCCCGCGGCGTGCCTTCGTACATGCGCCCGCCGATGCTGGAGTATTCGCCTTCGGTGTTCTCGCGCACGATGTACATGTCGATCTCGCCGGGCTGGCGCGGCGTGCCGTCGCGGCGCACCACGGGCGCGACGATGCCGGGCATGAGGCGCGCGGGGCGCAGGTTGATGTACTGGTCGAACTCGCGGCGGAACAAAAGGAGCGAGCCCCAGAGCGACACGTGGTCGGGAATCTTCTCGGGCCAGCCGACCGCGCCGAAGAAGATCGCATCGTGGCCGCCGATCTGGTCTTTCCAGTTGTCGGGCAGCATCTTGCCGTGCTTCTCGCAGTAGTCCCAGCTGGAGAAATCGAAGTGGTCGAACTTCAGGTCGATGCCGAACTTGCGCGCCGCCGCGTCGACCACGCGCAGGCCCTCTGGCATGGTTTCCTTGCCGATGCCGTCGCCGGCGATGACTGCGATTCTGTGGGTGCTCATGGAATGGCTCCTGCTTGTTGAATGGGAGAAAAGAATGCGAGCGCCTCGGCGAGCAATTCGCCCGGGGCTTCTTCGGGAACATAGTGACCGCACGGCAGCGCGCGGCCCGACACGTCATCGGCGCATGCGCGCCAAAGCGCCAGCACGTCGAAGCACTTGCCCACCGCGCCGTGCTCGCCCCACAGCACGCGCAGCGGTTGCGCGAGCTTGCGGCCGGCGGCGATGTCCGCGCGGTCGTGCACGAGGTCGATGGTGGCGGAGGCCCGGTAGTCCTCGCAGATGGATTCGGCCGTGCCCGGGATGCGCGCGCAGCGCTCGTACTCGGCCAGCACCTCGGGCGCGAAAGGCGCGAGGCCCGCATGCCGCCCACCCATCACGCTGCGCACGTAGCGCACCGGATCGGAGGCGATCAGCGCCTCGGGCAACGGCGGCGGCTGGATCAGGAAGAACCAGTGCCAGTAGGCCTTGGCGAAGGCCTCGGAGGTGTTCTCGTACATCGCGAGCGTGGGCGCGATGTCCAGCAGCAGCATGCGCTCGACCGCCGAAGGATGGTCCGCGGCGAGCCGGTGCGCCACGCGCGCGCCGCGGTCGTGCGCCAGCACGCCGAAGCGCTCGAAGCCGTGATGCCGCATGGCGGCGAGCGCATCGAGCGCCATCTCGCGCTTGCTGTAGACCGCATGCTCGGCATCGGCCGCGGGCCGGCCCGAGTCGCCGTAGCCGCGCAGGTCCACCGCGACCACGGTGAAGCGCTCGGCCAGTTGCGGTGCCACGCGATGCCAGATCGCATGCGTCTGCGGATGGCCGTGCAGCAGGAGCAACGGCGCACCCTTGCCGCCGATGCGGCCATGGATGCGCACGCCGTTGCGCTCGATGTCAAAGGAGGGAAAGCTGAGGAAGGGGGCAGTCACGGAACGATTGTGCGTTGCGCCCCGGCGATCATCAAGCAACAATCGGCCAATTCATACTTTCCGGATTGGCATGAATCCCTCCTCGCTGGAACGCAGCGATCTCGAACTGGTGCTCGCGATTCGCGACCAGGGCAGCCTCGCCGGCGCGGCCGCCACGCTCGATGTCGTGCCCTCGGTCATCACCAAGCGGCTCGGTGCGCTCGAGGGGCGCCTCGGGCAGCGGCTGTTCGACCGCACCACGCGCCGGCTCAGCGTCACGGCCGAGGGCGAGGCGGTGTGCCTGCATGCGCGCGCACTGCTCGAAGGCTTCGCGGCGCTCGAAAGCGAGCTGGGCGAGCGGCAGAACGAACTGGTCGGCACGATCCGCCTTGCCGCCACCTTCGGCTTCGGCAGGCGCTGGCTCGGTCCGGCGCTGGCGGCCTTCCAGGCCCGGCACCCTGCCCTGCAGATCGAACTGCTGCTGACCGAGCACCTGCCCGATCTGGGCGCCGAGGGCTACGACGGCGCGCTCTGGCTGTGGGCCGTGCAGCAGCACCGCGCGGCCGACTGGGTCACGCGGCGCATCGCGCGCAACCAGCGCGTGCTGGCGGCGGCGCCCTCGTACATCGCGCAGCACGGCATTCCGGCCACGGTCGATGCGCTCACCGCGCACGCGTGCCTCGTCGCGCGCGAGAACGGCGAAGTCAACCAGCGCCAGTTCGCGCTCTGGACATTGCGCCATGCGCGCGACAGCAGCACCGCGCGCGTTCGCGTGCAAGGGCCGCTCGCGAGCAATTCGGGAGAGATGGTGCGCGACTGGTGCATGGCGGGCCAAGGCATCATGCTGCGCAGCCTCTGGGACATCGCGCCGCAACTGGCGAGCGGCGAGTTGGTGCGCGTGCTGCCGCAGTACGCGATGCCCGATGCCGACATCCACTGGGTCGCGCCGTGGCGGCCGAAGACGCCGCGCCGCGTGCGCCTCTTGCTCGATCACCTCGCGGAGCAGTTTCGCGGCGAGCCGTGGAAGCCGGCAAAGACCGGCGCGCGCTGAAGTTCAGCGCTCGCTGCGCACCACCAGGCTCACGCCGATCGCGGTGAGCCCGATGCCCAGCAGCGTCGTGAGCGTGATCGGCTCGGCGAACAGCAGCCACGCCATCACCGCGGTGCAGGGCGGCACCAGATAAAGCAGGCTCGTGACCGCCGTGGCCGTGCCGCGCTGGATCAGCATGTAGAGCAGCGAGCTCCCGCCGAGCGACAGCGCCAGCACCGACCAGGCCATCGCGCCCGTCGAGTGCGCGTTCCATTCGATGCCCTGCGATTCCATTGCAGCGAAGGGCAGAGTCACCAGCAGCGCCGCGGCCATCTGCACCGCGCTCGCGCTGCGCACGTCGCAGGGCGCGACGAAGCGCTTCTGGTACAGCGTGCCCGCCGTGATCGAAAAGAGCGCGAAGACTGCGAGCCCCAACGTCAGCGCATTGACCTCGGCGCCCTGCCCGAACTTGCGCGAGACCACGAGCACGAGGCCCGCGAAACCCAGGACGAGGCCAGCCCACTGCCGCTTCGAAATGCGCCCGCCGTTGAACGACAGCCAGATCGCGGTGAGCACCGGCTGGATGCCGACCAGCAACGCCACGAGCCCCGCGCCCATGCCCGCATGCACCGCCGCCCAGACGCCGCCCAGATACCCCGCCTGCATCAACACGCCCGTGATGGCGAGGTGCCCCCACTGCGCGCGCTCCTTCGGCCACGCGACCCGCGCGAGCGCGACCCACGCGCCGAAGCACACGAGCGAGAGCGCATAGCGCACCGCGAGGAACTTGAGGGGCGGCGCATACGGCATGCCGTAGCGCGCAACGATGAAGCCCGTGCTCCAGATCAGCACGAAGACTGCCGGCATGGCCCGGATCCAGCCCGAGCCACGTGCCGCGGCGGCCACCGTCATTTGGAGTGAGCCCGGATCTCGGGAATGGCCTTCTGTAGGTAATACACCATCGACCAGACGGTGAGCACCGCCGAGATCCAGATCAGCCACTGGCCCCAGAGGCCCGTGTCGATCACCTTGAAGAGGTGCCCGTCATAGAGCAGGAAGGGAATCGCGACCATCTGCACGGTCGTCTTGACCTTGCCGATCATGTGGACCGCCACGCTCTTGCCGGCGCCGATGCGCGCCATCCATTCGCGCAGCGCCGAGATGGCGATCTCGCGGCCGATGATGATGAGCGCCACGAACACATCGGCGCGCTGCAGGTGCACCAGCACCAGCAGCGCGGCGCACACGAGGAACTTGTCGGCCACCGGATCGAGGAAGGCGCCGAAGGAAGAGGTCTGGTTGAGCTTGCGCGCCAGGTAGCCGTCGAGCCAGTCGGTGGCGGCAAAGACGATGAACATGACCGTGGCGATCAGGTTGCGCATCGGCTCGGCGATCGGCAGATAGAACACCCCGACGATCAATGGGATCGCGACGATGCGCGTCCAGGTCATGATGGTCGGTAGGGTCCAGAACATCGCTTGATTGTGTCATGGCGGGATGACCCCGCAGGCTGCTTCGTCTCTCGGTGTTTGCCTCAGTGCAGCGCCTTGTAGATCTCCTCGGCCAGTTCGGCGGCGATGCCCTCGACCGAGGCGATGTCCTCCATGCTCGCCGCAGCCACGCCGCGGATGCCGCCGAAGCGTTGCAGCAGGCGTGCCCGGCGCTTCGGCCCGATGCCCGGAATGTCTTCCAGTTGGCTGCCGCCCACGCGCACCTTCGCGCGCTTGGCCCGCATGCCGGTGATGGCGAAGCGGTGCGCCTCGTCGCGGATCTGCGCCACCAGCATCAGCGCCGCCGAGTCCTTGCCGAGATAGACCTTCTCGCGGCCATCGGCGAACACGAGCTCTTCAAGGCCGACCTTGCGGCCCTCGCCCTTCTCGACGCCGACGATCAGCGAGAGCGGCAGGCCCAGTTCGCTGAAGACCTCGCGCGCCATCGACACCTGCCCCTTGCCGCCGTCGACCAGCACCAGTTCGGGCATGCGCGCGGTCCGCGTCCTGGGCGATGCTTCGCCGGGCTCGACACCTTCGACGGGCTCGACGTTTTCGCTCTCGGCGTCGCCGGGCGGCAGCGCCTCGGTCTCGGCCGCCATCGCCTCGGCCAGCTTGCCGTAGCGGCGGTGCAGCACCTGGCGCATCGCGGCGTAGTCGTCCCCCGGCGTGATGCCCTCGATGTTGTAGCGGCGGTATTCCTTGTTCTGCATCGTGTGGTGCTCGAACACCACGCACGAGGCCTGCGTGGCTTCGCCCGCGGTGTGCGAGATGTCGAAGCATTCGACGCGGAAGTTGTCCAGGTCGTCGCACGCGAGCTCCAGCGCCTCGACCAGCGCGCGGGTGCGCGCCTGCTGCGAGCCTTCTTCGGCCAGGAGGCGGGCCAGCTGCAGGCCGGCATTGGTCTCGGCCATCTCGAGCCAGTGGCGGCGTTGCTCCCGCGGCTGGAACACGGCCGTCACGCGCCCGCCGGCCTGCAGCGAGATCGCCTCGATCAGCTCGCGGCTCACCAGGTGGCTGAGCACCAGCGTGGCCGGCACCGGCACGTCGATGTAGTGCTGGGCGATGAAGGCTTCGAGCACCTGCACCTCGATGGGATCGGCCGCGACCGGCGCGGCGCCCTCTTCCGCATCCTCGTCCATCTCGCCGTGGTGGATCTGCGCCGCGTCTTCCACGTGCACCGGAAAGTAGGGCCGGTCGCCCAGGTGCCGCCCGCCGCGCACCATCGCGAGGTTGACGCAGGCCTTGCCGCCCTGCACCTTGACCGCGAGGATGTCGACGTCCTTGTCCGAGGCGATTTCGATCGACTGCTGGTGCAGCACCCGCGAGATCGCCGACATCTGGTTGCGCAGCTCCGCCGCCTGCTCGAACTCGAGCTTCTCGGCGTGCGTGGTCATGCGCTGCTCGAGCCGGGAGAGCACGAGCTGCGTGTCTCCCATCAAGAAGGCCTCGGCGCTGGCCACGTCCTGTGCGTAGGCCTCGGGCGTGATGTAGTCCACGCAGGGGCCGGTGCAGCGCTTGATCTGGTACAGGAGACACGGCCGCGTGCGGTTGGCGTACACGGTGTCCTCACAGGTGCGCAGCTTGAACACCTTCTGCAGCAGCTGGATCGATTCCTTCACCGCCCAGGCGCTCGGGTACGGCCCGAAGTAGCGGTGCTTCTTGTCGACCGAGCCGCGGTAGTAGGCCAGCCGCGGAAATGCGTGCGACGCGATCTTCAGATAGGGGTAGCTCTTGTCGTCGCGAAACAGGATGTTGTAGCGCGGCTTGAGCGTCTTGATGAGGTTGTTCTCGAGCAAGAGCGCTTCGGCCTCGGAGCGCACCACGGTGGTCTCCATGCGCGCGATCTTCGAGATCATGTGGCCGATGCGGGTGCCGCCGTGGCTCTTCTGGAAATAGTTGGCGACCCGCTTCTTCAGGTTGCGCGCCTTGCCCACGTAGAGCACCGCGCCGGCGGCGTCGAAGTAGCGGTACACGCCCGGCAGTTGCGGCAGCGCCGCGACTTCGCTGAGCAGTTGATCGGAATGCACGTCTGACATGGCGGCTATTGTGGCGTCACGCGGAACCCGCGTCGCAGGCCTGCGCGCAAACCCCGAGGTGGCTGGAATGAAATGTGCTGATGATGAAGACGGGCGCGAGGAGCGCCCGTGTCATTTCACCAAAACTACTCGGGAAGATTTCCATGACGAAGAAGATCCAGGCGCGCGCCTGGCGGGCGCTCCCGCCCCTGGCGCTTGCATTGAGCGTGGCCGGCTGCGGCGGCGGCGGTGGTGGCGGGCAGGACAACGCGGCGCTCATCGCCGCGATCGCCGCCATCAACGCGGCCAACAACCAGCCGCCCGCCCCGCCCCCGGCCGACAAGGGTTGCCTGATCGGCGACAGCGGCACGCCGGTCGTGGTGGGTTCCGGCGATCCGGGCGACCCCGCCGCGCCCGAGCCCGCCTCGGGCTACGTGCTCGGCCACAAGCTGGTCTACGCGAAGAACTACATGGTGGTGGCCAACCATCCGCTGGCCACGCGCGCGGGCTGCGACGTGCTCAAGGCCGGCGGCAGCGCGGTCGATGCGGCGGTGGCTGTCCAGGCCGTGCTCGGCCTGGTCGAGCCGCAGTCCAGCGGCCTGGGCGGCGGTGCGTTCATGCTGCACTACGACGCGAAGACGAAGAAGGTGCAGGCCTACGACGGACGCGAGATGGCGCCGGCCGCCGCCACGGAGAACTACCTGCGCTACATCGACGATGTGAGCGACAAGACCGTGCCCAAGCCCTCGCCGCTGCGCGCGAGCGGCCGCTCCATCGGCACGCCGGGCGCGGTGCGCATGCTCGACATCGCCTACAAGGACCACGGCAAGCTGCCGTGGAAGGACCTCTTCGGCTACGGCATCACGCTCGCATCGGACGGCTTCTCGATCGGCGGGCGCATGGCCGCCGCGATCTCCTCCTCCGAAGCCAACCTGAAGCGCGACGCCGAGGCGACGGCCTACTTCTTCAACGCCGACGGCACGCCCAAGGCCCTGGGCACGAAGCTCAAGAACCCGGCCTACGCCCAGACGCTGACCACCCTCGCCACCGAGGGCGCCAATGCCTTCTACACCGGCCCGATCGCGCAGGCCATCGTCGACAAGATCGCCGTCACGGCGGCCGTCGACGGCTCCGTCATCACTCCGGGCAAGACGACCATGGCCGACATGGCCAACTACGTGGCCAAGCGCCGCGATCCGGTCTGCGGCACCTACCGCGACTACTACGTGTGCAGCATGTCGCCGCCGTCCTCGGGCGGCATCGCGGTGGTGCAGGCGCTGGGCATCCTGGAGACCTTCAACCTGGGCCTGTACAAGCCCACCGCCATCGACATCGAGGGCGGCAAGCCGACGGTGATGGGCGTGCACCTGGTGAGCGAGGCCGAGCGCCTGGCGTATGCCGACCGCGACAAGTACGTGGCCGACACCGACTTCATCCCGCTGCCGGGCGGCTCGGTCGACACGCTGCTCAACAAGCCTTACCTGCAGCAGCGCGCGAGCCTCATCAGCCTGTCCAAGAGCATGGGCACGGCAACGGCTGGCAACCTGGGCAACGTGCCGCTGGGCATCGACAAGACCGAGGAGCACGGCACCACGCACTTCACCATCGTCGACAAGGACGGCAACGTCGTGACGATGACCACCACCGTCGAAAGCACGCTCGGCTCGTTCCACATGACGCGGGGCTTCATGCTGAACAACCAGCTGACCGATTTCTCGGCCGACCCGAACGACACCAAGGACCCGAGCATCAAGGTCGCCAACCGCGTCGCGCCGGGCAAGCGCCCGCGCAGCACGATGGCGCCCACGATGGTGTTCAGGAAGAACGGCGACGGCAGCATGGGCGAGTTCGTGATGGGCACCGGCTCGCCGGGCGGCGGCACGATCATCCAGTACGTGGTCAAGACCGTGGTCGGCGCGCTCGACTGGGGGCTCGACGCGCAGCAGGCGACCTCGCTGGTGGACTTCGGCGCGACCAACAGCCCGAGCACCAACGTGGGCGGCGAGCACCCGGCGATCGACACCTCGAACACGGGCAACAACGACCCGCTGATCGCGGGCCTGCGCGCGCTCGGCCACACGGTGAGCTTCGGGCCGCAGTCCAGCGGCATCAGCACCATCATCCGCACGACCGTGGGCGGCAAACCGGTGCTCACCGGCGGCGCGGACCCGCGGCGCGAAGGCATCGTGCTGGGCGATACCTTCACGCCCTGACGACAAAAGGGGCAGGCGCGATGCCTGCCCCTTTTGCTTGATTACTTCGCGACTTCCGAAACGAGCCGGTACAGGAACTCGCGCCCGTCGTACAGGCGCTGGATCTCGATGCGCTCGTCCAGTCCGTGCGCGCGCGCATCGGCCGGCTCCAGGAACATGCCGGTCACGCCGTACATCGGGATGCCGGCATTGCGCATGAAGCGGCTGTCGGTGGCGCCGGTGCTCATCGCGGGCACCACGGGCACGCCGGGCCACATCTGCTGCGTGAGCGATTCCACCGTCTTCACCAGGTCGCCGTTCAGCGGCGAGGCCGGGCTGCGCAGCGGCTTGCCCATGTTGCGCACCACGATCTTGTCGTTGCCCACGGCCTGGGTCAGCAGGCGCTCGACCTCGTCGGGGTCGTCGTGCGGCAGGATGCGGCAGTTGACCGTGGCCTTGGCCGATTGCGGCAGCGCGTTCTCGGCATGGCCGGCCTGCACCATCGTCGCCACGCAGGTGGTGCGCAGCTGCGCGTTGTAGGCCGGGTTGGCCGTCATGCGCTCGAGCACGCCGGCATCGGGGTTGCCGGTGCCGATGGCGCGCATGTCGTCGGCCAGCTGGCCGGTGGCAAAGGGCGCGCTGCGCGCGAAGTAGGTCTTGGTGACGTCCGCGAGCTTGATCGGGAAGGCGTAGTTGCCCAGCCGCTCCAGCCCCGCGGAGAGCGCGTAGATCGGGTTGTTCTTCGTCGGCACCGAGCTGTGGCCGCCCACGTCGCGCGCCTCCAGCATGTAGGTGGTGTACATCTTCTCGGCCACCTGCATGCGGTGCAGGTTCGGCTTGCCGCCGCGCAGCTCGCCGCCGCCGCCCTCGTTGATGCCGAACTCGGCCTGCAGCAGCTCGGGCTTGTTGCTGATGAGCCAGAAGGCGCCGTTGCTCAGCGCATCGCCGCGCTCTTCGTCGGCAGTCAGCGCCAGGATGATGTCGCGGCTGGGCTTGAAGCCCTCCTGCTTGAGCTGCCCCAGCACCGACACCAGCGCCGAGGCCATGGCCTTGTCGTCGATGGAGCCGCGCGCGGTGAAGTAGCCGCCGGTTTCCTGCAGCTTGAAGGGGTCGGTCTTCCAGTCTTCGCGCCGGGCCTCGACCACGTCGATGTGCGCCAGGAGCAGCAGCGGCTTCTTGCTGCCGTTGCCCTTGAAGCGCAGCACCAGGTTGCCCTTCTTCGGGAAGGGCTCGAAGATCTGGATGTCGCCGGGCGCGAAGCCCGATTCGACCAGGCGCTTTTCCATGGCGCGCGCGGCCAGCGTGTTGTCACCGGTCGAGTGGGTGGTGTTGATCTCGATGAGCTCCTTGTAGATGTCGTGGAAGCGCTGCTGCTGCGGCGTGAGCGACTGCGGCGCGGTGCTCGTCTGGGCCGACGCACCGGTTATGCCGGCGAGGCCGCACAGGGCCAGCGACAGGGCGAGCACGGTCTTCGCGCAACGATGGGGAAACTGCGAACGGTTCTGCATCCTCATGGTCTTTCTCTCTCCGGTGGTTGTTGTGCGGCCAGCATAGCAAGCCGGGCGCCGAACAGCCCCCGAAGACGGGCACACTCGCGGCCATGGGCACGCGCATGCAATGGGACATCTTCTGCAAGGTCATCGACAACCACGGCGACCTGGGCGTGTGCTGGCGGCTGGGCTCCCAACTGGCCGCGCTCGGCGAACGCGTGCGGCTGTGGATCGACGACGCGACGGCGCTGCACTGGATGGCGCCCACGGGCTGCGAAGGCGTGCAGGTGATCGACTGGCTCGACGCGGCCGCGGTGCAGCAGGCTGCGGCGGAGTCGGCGCCGGATGTGCTGGTCGAGGCCTTCGGCTGCGAGCCGGCGCCGGAACTGATCGCGCGATTTGCCGAGGCATCGAGCGCCGGCGGGCCGCGGTCCTGGATCAATCTCGAATACCTGTCGGCCGAGCCGTACGTCGAGCGCCTGCACGGCCTGCCCTCGCCGGTGTTCAAGGGGCCGGGCGCCGGGCTGACCAAGCGCTTTTTCTATCCGGGCTTCACGCCCGCGACCGGCGGGCTGCTGCGGGAGCCCGATCTGTTGGAACGGCAAGCGCGCTTCGACCGTGCGCAATGGCTGGCGGCGCAGCAGATTCCGTGGACGGAGGGCGAGCGTCTCGTTTCCCTCTTCTGCTATGAACCTTCGGCGCTGGCGGGTCTGTTGGCCCAGCTCGCCGACGGACCGGAACCCACGCGGCTGCTGGTGACAGCGGGCCGCGCCGCCAACGCCGTGAAGGCCCATTATTCGGGCATTTCGCCGGAGAGCCCGGCGCCCCATGGGCACGGCGCGCTATCGATTTCATACCTCCCCTACCTCACGCAGCCGGATTTCGACCACCTGCTCTGGGCCTGCGACCTGAATTTCGTGCGCGGCGAGGATTCGCTCGTGCGCGCCCTCTGGGCCGGCGCGCCGCTCATCTGGCAGATTTACCCGCAGGACGACGACGCCCACCACGCCAAGCTCAACGCCTGGCTCGACTGGCTCGGCACCCCGCCCTCGCTGAGGCGTTTTCACCACGTCTGGAACGGGTTCGGCGACGGCCCCCTGCCCCCCGTGGAAACGCAGGGCCCATGGCGGAAAACGGTGCTGGCTGGGCGCGCGGCGCTGCGCGCCCAGGACGATCTGGTCACCCAACTGCGGCATCTGATCGCCCAAAAAAGCTAAAATAGCGGGCTTTGCGGATTTCGGCCCGGGTCGTCAGGACCCGAGATGCTCTCCGCCAAACCTGCCGCGGGACATGTACCGCGGGGCCAGACACTCCGGCAAGCGCGTTTCGAACGCCGCCGGATGTCCAGAGAAAGCCCCGTGCACCGAGCGGCCAACATCCAGAGAACCTGCTATGAAAATCGCTCAAGAAATCCGCGCCGGCAACGTCATCATGCACGGCAAGGACCCGATGGTCGTCCTCAAGACCGAATACAGCCGCGGCGGCCGCAACTCGGCCACCGTGCGCATGAAGATGAAGAGCCTGGTGGCCAACTTCAACACCGAAGTGGTCTTCAAGGCCGACGACAAGATCGACCAGATCGTGCTCGAGAAGAAGGACTGCACCTACTCCTACTTCGCCGATCCGCTCTACGTCTGCATGGACGCCGACTACAACCAGTACGAAGTCGAAGCCGAGAACATGGGCGACGCCCTGAACTACCTGGAAGACGGCATGGCCGTCGAAGTGGTGTTCTACGATGGCAAGGCCATCTCGGTCGAACTGCCCACCAGCGTGGAGCGCGAAATCACCTGGACCGAGCCGGCCGTCAAGGGCGACACTTCGGGCAAGGTCCTGAAGCCCGCCAAGATCGCCACCGGCTTCGAAGTGCCCGTTCCGCTCTTCGTCTCGCAAGGCGACAAGATCGAAATCGACACCCGCACCGGCGAATACCGCAAGCGCGTCTGAGTGTTCCCGGCCTTCCGGCCGGCAACCCTCTCTGAAGAAAGGCTCCGCAAGGGGCCTTTTTCGTTTCGTGGGCACGGCGATTGCAACGCTGCACAATCCATCGGGTCTTCCTGTCCGAGTCCTTCATGAACAACACGCACGATCTTCACGACAAACGCCTGGCCGACGCCTGGGCCACGCTCCGCGCGCATTCCGACAAGGGCCTGCCGCTGGACCCCGATCCCTCGCGCATCGCCTTCGCCGATCCCGAATTCCTGCTGCGACGCGAGACGCGCGGCATCCGCATGCAGCTGGAGCTGATGAAGCCCGACGTCGAGCAGCGCGCGCATGGCATCGAGAACACGGTGGTGGTCTTCGGCAGCGCCCGCTTTCGCAGCGAGGAAGACTCCGCCGCCATGATCGCGCAGGCCGACGCCGCGGGCGACACGGTGGCCGCCGAGCGCTGGCGGCGCCTGGCGCGCAGCTCGCACTACTACGAGAAGGCCCGCGCCTTCGGCAAGCTGGTCGCGCAGTACAGCAACGGCAAGGAGCCGCAGGACAAGCTCTTCGTCTGCACCGGCGGCGGCCCCGGCATCATGCAGGCGGCCAACCGCGGCGCGCACGAAGGCGGCGGCATTTCGGTCGGCCTGGCGATCGCGCTGCCGATGGAAGAGGAAGCCAACCCCTACGTCACGCCCGCGCTGAGCTTCAAGTTCCACTACTTCGCGATCCGCAAGATGCATTTCATGATGCGTGCGAAGGCGCTGGTGGCGTTCCCGGGCGGCTTCGGCACGCTGGACGAGCTGTTCGAAGTCATCACGCTGGTGCAGACCAAGAAGTCCAAGCCCGTGCCGATCGTGCTGTTCGGCTCGGACTACTGGAAGCGGATGATCGACTTCGACTTCCTGGTCGAGGAAGGTGTGATCTCGCCGGGCGACGTGAAGCTCTTCGAATACGTCGACGCGCCCGACGACGCATGGGACGCCATCAAGCGTTTTTACAAGCTCTGATTCGCGCGGGCGCTCAGGCGTCGCTGTCGTCGACGACGTCCGGGTGCAGCGCCTGCTCGAAGAACCGCGTGAGCGCGCGGGCACGGCGGCGGCGGTCGGCAACGGGATCGCCAGCCGGGCCCATGGCCACGGCGTCGTCGGCCACGCCGTGCAGCGCATTGAAGAGGATCACGGCCGTGAGCGTCGCGTCCTCCACCTCCCACACCCCCGCCGCATCGCCCTGCCTGAGCAGGCCCACGAGTTGCGTGATGACAGCGTTGTCGTTGCGCATGCGCCGGTTTTCGGGACGGTATTCGTGGAACACCACGTCGTGCAGCGCGACGTTGTCCAGGTAGGTCTCCAGCCCCGTCTCCACCCAGGCCTTCAGGCGCGCGTGATGGTTGTCGGGGCGATGGCGGTCCATGGCGTTCTGCAGGCGCTCGCAGAAGGTATCGACGAAGCGCTGCTGCAGCGCGCCGAGCATCGCCTCCTTCGAGGGAAAGTACAGGTAGAACGTGCCCTTGGCCACCTGCGCGCCGGCCGCGATGTCGTCGATGCTGGTGGTGGCGATGCCCTTGGCGATGAAGAGGCGCTCGGCGGCGTCCATCAGCGCGACGGCGCGCGTTTCGGGCGCCTTGGTGCGGCGGCGCGGCGCGGGTTCGGCCTCGTCTGCCGGAGCGGAATCGGTGGCCGGATCACTTCGTGTCATGGCAAATCTCGGTGAACAGGGGGAACGGGGCGTCGATGACCGTATCGGGTTGCAGGCCGCGCGGCGCAATCTTCCGCGCGCCGGGATGCTTCTCGATTTTCGATGGGCGGATTTTCTCGCATTGCCCGGCCGGCACCGCGCTGCGCAAGCGAATGGGCACGAGGGCGGCAGGCATGCCGTGCGCGCCCTCAGGCCCGCGCGGGCAGCGCCGCGACGCGCGGCCTTACGCGCAGGAGCAGCCCGGCCGCCAGCAAGCCGGCCACGCCGGCACAGGCCACGGCGGCGTGGAACCCGCCCGCGAGCGCGCCGGCCAGCAAGGTGTGGGCCGTGTCCGCATCGAGCGCAGCCAGCGCGACGAGGTCATGCCGCGAGACGGCCGCGACGGCTGCCTGTTGCGCATCGCGCAGCCCGGCCTGCTCGAGCGCGGTGGCCAGCAGCGCGGTCGCCCGCGTGCTCATCAGCGTGCCCAGGAGCGCGATGCCGATCAGCATGCCGGCCTGGCGCAGCGCGTTCATCGTGGCCGAGGCCATGCCCGAGCGCTGCGCGGGCACGGACGCCATCACCGCCATGCTCGTGGACGGCACCGCCAGGCCCGTGCCCGCGCCGAGGAACACGAACAGCAGCGCCAGCAGCAGGTAAGGCGTCTCGGCCGAGAACAGCGTGAGCAGCAGCATCGAGGCGCCGATGAGCGCGTAGCCCGCGACCATCAGCGTGTGCACCTCGAAGCGCCGCGCCAGCCGGCCGAACTGCGAGGCGACAAGGCCGGTCGCCACGAACTGCGGCACCAAGCGCCAGCCGGTGTCGCTGGCCGACCAGCCCTGCACCTGCTGCAGGAAGAGCGAGAAGAAGAACAGGCTCGCGTACGACGAGAAACCGAGCACGAACGAGGCGAAGTTGGTGGCCGAGAAGCGCGCATCGCGGAACAGCGCGAGCGGCAGCAGCGGCCGCGCCACGCGCGCCTCCACCATCAGGAACAGCGCAAGGCCGATGGCCGCCGCCACCAGCGCAATCGCGGCGCGGCCGGAACCCCAGACATGCTCGCCGGCCGCGATCAACCCGTAGGTCAGCGCGCCGAGCCACAGCACGCTGAGCACCTGCCCGAGCGGATCGAGCGCCGCATGCTCCGGGTGCGAACTCTCGCGGATGCCCCAGAGCCCGAGCCCCACGGTCAGCACGCCGATCGGCAGGTTGATGAGAAAGATGCTCTGCCAGCCCGCGTGATCCACCAGCAGCCCGCCGAGCATCGGCCCGAGGATCAGCGACAGCGCCGTGAACGACGACCAGCCGCCGATCACCCGCGCGCGGCTGGCGGGCTCCGGAAACGCATGCGCCAGCAGCGAGAGCGCGCCGGGAATCATCAGCGCGCCAGCCACGCCCTGCACCGCGCGCCCCGCCAGCAGCGTGGAGAGGCTGCCGGCCGTCGCGCACATCGCCGAGCCCAGCGTGAACACGACCACCCCGGCCAGCCACGCGCGCTTGCGGCCGTAGCGGTCGCCCACCGGGCCCGCCGACAGGATGAAGGCCGAGAGGCACAGCGCGTAGATGTCGATCACCCACTGCAGGCCGGCAAGGTCGGTGGCGAGCGCGCGCTGCAGCGTGGGCAGCGCGACGTTGACGATGCTCACGTCGAGCGTGGCGATGAAGCTGCCCAGGTACACCGCCGCCACGAGCGCGATGCGGCGGCGCGGATCGGTCTGGGCCGAAGTCGGGGAGTCCATGGACGCCTTCGGGTTGAAGAAGAAGGCGCCGATACTGACTTCGAGTCAGTTAAAAGTCAATCAGATGAGAATTACTCTTATCTGGAACGTGGATTTCGCCTGAAAGCCGCTTACAGCTTCAGCCCCCACGTCGCCCGCGCGCCCAGCGCCAGCACGCCGCCCACGACCCAGAACACCCCCGCGATGCCGATCAGCGCACCGAGCGAGCCGAACAGCATCGGCATCGCCACGCTCGAGGCGTTGATGGTCATGAGCCGCAGCCCCAGCGCCTCGCCGTGCCGGGCGTGCGGCGTGATCTGGTGCAGCATGCTCATCACCATCGGCTGCACCGCGCCGAGCGCAAAGCCGAGGACGACCGAGCACAGGCCCATGGTCCAGGCCGAATCGAGCAGCGGATACACCGCGAACATCGCCGCCGTGACGATGGTGGAACTCAGGATCACGCTGCGCTCCGAGGCCCGCGAGGCGATGAGCGGCAGCACCACGCGGATCGCGGCTGCCGCGATGGCGAACGCGCCGAGGATCGAGCCGATCACCGAGGCGCTGATGCCGCGGTCGTGGCCCAGCACCGGCAGCACGAAGGCATGCACGTCCCAGCTGGACGACTGCAGCCAGTTCACGAACAAGAGGCGGCGGAACATGGGTTCTCGCAGCAGGTCCCAGGCGCGCGTCGGCACGGCGCCCACCGCGGGGGCTGCGCGTGGCGGCTCGTCGGCACCGCGCGCGAGCATCCAGCAGAGGATGGGCAGGAAAGCCATCGCCGCGAAGCAGACGCGAAACGCCAGCAGGTCCGCGGGCGCGCGGCCGGCGTGGTCGATCAGCATGCCGGCCAGGAAGGGCCCGACGAAATTGGCCACCGCGGGCGCGATGGCCAGCCAGCTGAACACCCGCTTGAGTTGCGTCGCATTGGTGGCCGAGCGGCCGACATGCCGCTGCAAGGCGATGACGGTCGCGCCGGTGGCGCCGCCGGTCAGCAGCGCCGCGATGCACATGACTGGAAAGATCGGAAAGACCAGCACCAGCCCCGCGCCCACCGACGCCGCGATCACCGACCACCAGAGCGGCCGCTTGAACCCATGCCGGTCGGCAAAGCGCCCCGCCGGCAGCGCGAGGAACACCTGGGTCAGCGCGAACAGCGCGATCAGCACGCCGACCGCCGCCGCGCTGTAGCCCTGCTGCAGCGCCAGCAGCGGCGTGGCCAGGCGCATGCCGGCCATCGTGGCGTGCAGGCAGACCTGGGCGCCGATCACACGCAGCAGTTCGGAGCCTTTCACGGAGTGTCGTCGCCCTCGGTATCGGTGTTGGCAGTCGTCGGCAGGAGCACCTGCGACTGGGCTTCGGGCAGCGCCTCGACCTTGCGCAGCGCCAGACGCATCTGCTTGGCGCGCGTGTCGGCCTTGTCGAGCGTGTCGGAGGCCTTGGCCACCTGCTCCTTGATGCGCGCGACCCATTCGCCGTAGCGCTCGAACTCGGTCTTGACCGCGCCCAGCACCTTCCAGACCTCCGAGGCCTGCTGCTCCAGCGCGAGCGTGCGAAAGCCCATGTGCAGGCTGTTGAGCATCGCGAGCAAGGTGGTCGGGCCGGCCAGCGTCACGCGGTGCTGGCGCTGGATGGCGTCCATCAGGCCGGGCCGGCGCAGCACCTCGGCGTAGAGGCTCTCGACCGGCAGGAAAAGAATCGCGAAATCGGTCGTGTGCGGCGCGGCGAGATAGTTCTCGGCGATCGAACGCGCCTCCAGGCGGATGCGCGCTTCGAGCGCCTTGGCCGCCAGTTCGGCGCCAGCTGCATCGGCGCGCTCGTGCGCGTCGATCAGGCGCTCGTAGTCGTCGCGCGGAAACTTGGCATCGATGGGCAGCCACACCGGCGCACCGTCGTCGCCGCGGCCCGGAAAGCGGATCGCGAAATCGACGCGCTGGCCGCTGCGCGGCTTGGTCTCGATCTGCTTGGCGTACTGTTCGGGCGTGAGCACCTGCTCGAGCAGCGCTTCGAGCTGTACCTCACCGAACACGCCGCGCGTCTTCACGTTGGTCAGCACGCGCTGCAGGCTCCCGACGCCGACGGCCAGCGTCTGCATTTCGCCCAGGCCCTTGTGCACCTGCTCGAGCCGGTCGGCCACCTGCTTGAAGCTCTCGCCCAGGCGCGCCTCGAGCGTGCTCTGCAGCTTCTCGTCGACGGTCTTGCGCATCTCGTCGAGCTTGGCGGCGTTGCTCTGCTGCAGCTGCGCGAGCTGCGTTTCCATCGTCGCGCGCACTTCGGCCAGGCGCCGCGCGTTCGATTCGCTCAGGCCCTGCAGCTGGGTGTTGAGCGTGTCGGCCAGCGACTTCTGCAGCGATGCGAGCTGCAGCGCGAAGGCGTCGAGCTGCGCGTTCTGCGTGCGCGTGGCCTCGGCGCCCTGCTGAACCAGCGACTGCTGGAAGGTGGCGAAGGCCTGCGCGGTTTCCTGCCGCGTGCCGCGCGCGCTTTCGCCGATGTCGTTGCGCAGCTCGCGTTCGGTGCGCTCGTTGGCCGATCTCAACGCGGCCAAGAGGCCCAGCATCTCGCCGTGGTCCGGCTTGGGCTGCCGGCGTGCGAGCAGCCAGATCACCAGCACGAGCTGGACCACGGCGAGCGCGGCCAGCGCGAGAAGAATCAACTCAGTCGGTTCCAAGGAGCGTCGCTGTGTGTCAGGTGTTTACTTCGTGGCCGCTGGAACGGGCGTGACGGGCGTGAGCGGCCCCTTGCCGCTGAAGTACGCGATGAGGTTGTCGGCCGCGAGGTCGGCCATGGCACGGCGCGTGGGCACGGTGGCGCTCGCGATGTGCGGCGTGAGCACGACGTTGGGCACGGTCAAGAGGTCCG
The DNA here is from genome assembly GCF_979257995.1 of Variovorax sp. AC194. NCBI lineage: Bacteria > Pseudomonadati > Pseudomonadota > Betaproteobacteria > Burkholderiales > Comamonadaceae > Variovorax > Variovorax sp. AC194. The sequence goes on from NZ_OZ409823.1 coordinate 4,882,791, forward strand.
GATGGACCTTGGGCTCGCCCTCGAACACGTCCAGCCCCGCCGCCGCGATGCGCTTCTCGCGCAGCGCCACGGCCAGCGCCGCGTCGTCGACGATGCCGCCGCGCGCGATGTTCACCAGCGTGGCGGTCGGCTTCATCAGCGCGATTTCGGCGGCGCCGATGGTGTGGTGCGAAGCCGGCGAGTAAGGCACGACCAGCACGACGTGGTCGGCGGTCTTGAGGAGCTCTTCCTTGCTCACGTAGCTGGCCTTGCAGTCGGCTTCGAGCGAAGCATCGAGGCGCGAGCGGTTGTGATAGATCACCTTCATGCCGAAGCCGTGCGCGCCGCGCCTGGCGATGCCCTGCCCGATGCGGCCCATGCCGATGATGCCGAGCGTGGCACCGTGGATGTCCGAGCCCGCGAACATGTCGTAGCTCCACTTCTCCCACTTGCCGGCGCGCAGGAAATGCTCGCTCTCGGTGATGCGGCGCGCGGTCGCCATGAGCAGCGCGAAACCGAAGTCGGCGGTGGTCTCGGTCAGCACGTCGGGCGCGTTGGTGCCCAGCACGCCGTGCGCGGCCATCGCATCGACGTCGAAGTTGTTGTAGCCCACGGCCATGTTGGCGCAGATCTCGAGGTCGGGGTTCGCGTCGAGCACCGCGGCATCGATGCGCTCGCTGCCGGTGGTGAAGGCGCCCTGCTTGCCCTTGAGCCTGGCGATGAGTTGCTCTTTGCTCCAGCTCTCGTCGGACTGGTTCGACTCGACCTCGAAATGCTGCGACAGGCGCTCGATGGTCTCGGGAAAGATCGCGCGCGCGACCAGGATCTTGGGCTTGCTCATGATGTGTGCACTCAACGGAAGAAGAGGAAGGTGGAGATGACGAACAGCGGAATCAGGATGGCCACGGACCACGCCATGTAGCCGAAGAAGCTGGGCATGCGCACGCCGCGGCTCTCGGCGATGGCCTTGACCATGAGGTTGGGCGCGTTGCCGATGTAGCTGTTGGCACCCATGAAGACGGCGCCGGCCGAGATGGCGGCCAGCGTGCTCGCGTAGGTGGTCATGAGCGCGGCCGGGTCGCCGCCCGCGGTGTTGAAGAACACGAGGTACGTCGGCGCGTTGTCCAGGAACGAGCTCAGCACGCCTGTCGCCCAGAAGTACATCGCCGGGTCGGGCTGGCCGTCGGCGCGCGTCACGGCCGAGACGATGGCGCCGAACGGGCCTTGCGTGCCCGCCTTGAGCATCGCGATCACCGGGATGATGGTGAGGAAGATGCCCGCGAAGAGCTTGGCCACCTCGGCCATCGGGCCCCACTCGAACTGGTTGTCGGCGTGCACCTTGGGCGCGGTGAGCTTGTACGAGATGAGGGCGATCAACAGCAATCCCACGTCGCGCACCAGCCCGGGCAGCCCGACCGGGGTGCCGAACACATCGAAGCTCACCGGCGATTTCCAGAAGCCGCTCAGCAGCACCAGCACGACCACGCCGCCCAGCAGCCAGAAATTGGCGGCGCCGTCGAAGCCGATGCGCGGGGTGTCGGGGGTCGGATCGACCGGCAGCACGCCCTCCTTGCGGTAGTAGTGGCGGTCGATGGCATAGAACAGCGCCAGCAGCACGCCCACGATGAAAAGCGTCTCGGGCAGGATGTTCTGCACCGTCCAGAAGAAGCTCACGCCCTTGAGGAAGCCGAGGAACAGCGGCGGATCGCCCAGCGGCGTGAGCGAGCCGCCCGCGTTCGAGACGATGAAAATGAAGAACACGATCACATGCACCTTGTGCATGCGGTTGTCGTTCGCGCGGATCAACGGCCGGATCAGCAGCATCGAGGCGCCCGTGGTGCCCATGAAACTCGCGAGCACCGCGCCGATCGCCAGGATCGCCGTGTTCAGGCCCGGCGCCCCGTGCAGGTTGCCGCGGATGTGGATGCCGCCTGCCACGGTGAAGAGCGCCGTCAGCAGGATGATGAACGGGATGTACTCGGCCACCAGCGCATGCACCAGTTGCCCGCCCGCGAGGCCCGCGCCGTAGATGGCGGCAAAGGGCAGCAGGAAGGCCAGCGCCCAGGCCGCGGAAATCTTGCCGTAGTGGTGGTGCCAGAAAGACGGAGCCAGCAGCGGCAGCAGCGCGATCGACAAAAGGATGCCGGCGAACGGAACGCCCCAGAGCGGCGAGAGCACGGCGCCGTCGAAATCCGCGGCGCGGGCCAGGGCGGGAAAGAGCATGGGCAGCACTGCGGCTGCCGCGAGGCGGAGGGTCTTTTTCATGGGTGCAGTACCGTAACAGACCGAGCTCGGGCCGAGGCCGGGCCGCGTTCAGGCCGCCGGCTGTTCGATCTCGAACACCTGGCGCAGGTACGCCAGGTATTTTTCGTCCTCGCACATGTTCTTGGACGGCGTGTCCGAGAGCTTTGCCACCGGCTGGCCGTTGCAGTGGATCATCTTGATGACGATCTGCAGCGGCTCGTAGCCCAGGTCGTTGGTGAGGTTGGTGCCGATGCCGAAGGCCAGCTGGCAGCGGCCGCGGAACTGCTGGTAGAGCTCGATGGTGCGCGGCACCGTGAGGCCGTCGCTGAAGATGAGCGTCTTGGTGAGCGGATCGACCCGGTTGGCCGCGTAGTGCGCCAGCATGCGCTCGCCCCACTGGAACGGATCGCCGCTGTCATGCCGGGCGCCGTCGAAGAGCTTGCAGAAGTACAGGTCGAAGTCGCGCAGGAACGCGCTCATGCCGTACACGTCGGACAGCGCGATACCGAGGTCGCCGCGGTATTCGCGCGCCCAGCTCTCGAAGCCGAAGATCTGGCTGTCGCGCAGCCGCGGGCCGAGCGCCTGGCAGGCCTGCAGGTATTCGTGCGCCATGGTGCCCAGCGGAATCAGGCCCAGCTTCATCGCGTACAGCACGTTGCTGGTGCCCGCCAGCTGCGGCAGGCGGGCGCCGGGCTTGGCCTGTATCGGCGGTGGCGTGACGGCGCCCAGGCGCGAGTTCAGGGTGCGAAGGACTTCTTCGTGCCAGTCTTTCGAGAAGCGGCGGCGCGTGCCGTAGTCGGCGATCTTCAGGTCCGCAAGACCCGCGTCCTGCAGCTGGGCGATCTTGGTTTCCAGGCGGCGGCGGCCCTCCTCGATGTCGGGCTTCTTCTGCGTGTTGCGGAAGTACACCTCGTTGACGATCGCCAACACCGGGATCTCGAACAGGATGGTGTGCAGCCACGGCCCCTGGATGCGGATCTCCAGTTCGCCCGAGGGCTGGGGAATGATGTTGATGTACTTCTCGTTGAGCCGGAAGAGCCCGAGGAAGTCGACGAAGTCGCTCTTGATGAAGCGCATGGACCTCAGGTAGGCCAGCTCGGCATCGCGGAACTGCAGCGAACAGAGGCTGCGCACCTCGTCGCGGATCTGGCCCGCGAACTGCGCCAAGTCGACGCCGGGGTTGCGGCACTTGAAGCGGTACTCGACCCGGGCGCCCGGGAAGTGATGCAGGACGACCTGCATCATCGTGAACTTGTAGAGGTCGGTGTCGAGCAGGCTGTGGATGATCATGGTCGTCGTCGGTGCGCGGTGTCTCAAACTTTTCGGCGTCCGCTCGATTATCACGGGCAGCGTCGGCCTCTGCCTACGGGGGCTGCACAGCACGTCCTACCGGCAGGGCGAATCCATCACGAGACATTCGTTTCACGGCGGCGACACAGCCCGCCGAATCAACCTCTCAAAGGAGATTCGCAATGAACAAGGACACCATCGAAGGCAACTGGAAACAGCTCAAGGGCAAGGCCAAGGAGCAATGGGGCAAGTTGACCGACGACGACTTCGACGTCATCGCCGGCAAGCGCGACCAACTGCTCGGCCGCATCCAGGAACGCCACGGCATCAGCCGCGATGAAGCCGAAAAGCAGGTCAAGGACTGGGAATCGCGCGACGGCCGCTCGCCCGATGCGCTCTGGTTCGAAAAGTACTGATCCCAATGCCGGCTGGCCGTCAGCCAGCCGGAACGCACCCGAATTTCAACAACCTCGAAGGAAAACTCCAATGAAAAAACACCTGCTCATGCTCGCTCTCGCCTCCACCTGTTTCGTCGCCACGCAAGCCAGCGCGATGACCGGTGACGAACACAAGGTCGCCAAGGAAAAGATCGAGGCCGACTACAAGGTCGCCAAGACCCAGTGCGACACGATGAAGGACAACGCCAAGGACGTCTGCCAGAAGGAAGCCAAGGGCAAGGAAGACGTCGCCAAGGCCGAACTGGAACAGCAATACAAGCCGAGCGACAGCAATGCGCGCAAGGTCGCTGAAGAGAAGGTGAAGGCCACCTACGAAGTCGCGAAGGAAAAGTGCGACGACCAGAACGGCGCCGCCAAGGATGCCTGCCAGAAGCAGGCCAAGGCTGACGAAGCCCAGGGCAAGGCCGAAGTCAAGGCCATGAAGAAGGCCATGTAAGGCACTGCGGCCCGATCGGTCGATCGGCCGCATGACAAAAGACAACGGCGCCCTCGGGCGCCGTTTTTCCTGGGGGACCGGGGATCAGGCTTTCAGCGTGTCGACCACGCGCTGCAGCGCCTCGGGCAACGGCACCGGCCGCTGCGTCTCGCGGTCCACGTAGACATGCACGAAGTGGCCCTGCGCGGCCGCGGTGTCGGCGCCTTCGGCGAAGAGCGCGATTTCATAGCGCACGCTCGAGCGCCCTGCCTGCGCCACGCGGATGCCGGCCTCCACCGTCTGCGGGAAAGCGATCGGGGCGAAGTAGTTGCACTGGGTCTCGACCACGAAGCCGATGGTCCGGCCTTGGTGGATGTCGAGCGCGCCGCGTTCGATGAGGAGGGCATTCACCGCCGTGTCGAACCAGCTGTAGTACACGACGTTGTTGACGTGGCCGTACATGTCGTTGTCGGCCCAGCGCGTCGGAATGCTGCGGAACGCGCGGTAGCTGCTGCGGGAATTCGGCGTGGGTTTGGCGGCGGAGGAGCTCATCGCGCGGCATTTTGCCAGCGGCGCCAGTAGTCGAACGCCACCCGGAAGGTGCCCAGTTGCACCTGCACGGTTTCCGCGATGTCGCTGGCGTAGCCGCCGGCCATGGCGAAGGCCACGGGAATGCGGCGCTGCCAAGTCCAGTCGAACACGCGGCGGTCGCGCGCCTCCAGGCCGTCGAAGCTGAGTTTCAGGCGACCGAGGCGGTCGCGCTCGAAGGGGTCGGCGCCTGCGAGATAAATCACGAGGCCGGGGGAGAAGCGGCGGTCGAGCTCGTCCAGGGCATGCTCCAGCGCGGTGAGGTAGTCGGCATCGCCGCAGCCGTCGGGCAGTTCGACGTCCAGGTCGCTGGCCTCCTTGCGGAAGGGAAAGTTCTTCTGGCCGTGCATCGAGAGCGTGAAGACGCTCGCATCGTTGCGAAAGATGCTGGCCGTGCCGTTGCCCTGGTGGACGTCCAGGTCGATCACCGCGACCTTCAGCTTTCGGCCGCTGCGGCCGTGCTCCGCCTGCATCAGCCGGGCCGCCACGGCCGCGTCGTTGAAGACGCAGAAACCGCCGCCCTTGTCGGCGTAGGCGTGGTGCGTGCCGCCGGCCATGTTCGCCGCGATGCCGCCGGCGAATGCGGCGCGGCAGGCGGCGATGGTGGCGCCGGTGGAGCGGCGCGAGCGCTCGACCATCGCCTCGCTCCAGGGGAAGCCGATCTCGCGCATCGCCTGCGGGCTCACGCTGCCGTCGCTGATGGCGGCGATCCACTGCGGTGTGTGGGCCAGCGCCAGTTCGCCGTCGCTGGCGCGCGGGGCCTGGTCCATTTCGACGGCGGGCAGGTGTTCCTCCAGGCGGTCGCGCAGCAAGGCGTAGCGCGACATGGGAAAGCGGTGGCCGGGCGGCAGGGGCAAGACGAACTGGCCGGAATAGAAGGCGCGCATGCCCGGCATTCTGCGTTGCGGACCGGTTTTAGAAAGCGTCCTCTAGATTGCTGCACAGCAGCAAAAACCCCTTGATCGCAAAACTCAGCTGCCTATACTTGAGGCCATGCTGCACCGCAACAAAGACGACGAGGCGCAGCGCAACGTGAATCGACCACCATCCCTTCTGGAGATCCCAAATGGCCCTGACCGCTGACCAAATCCTCGCCGCCCAAAAAGCAAACCTCGAAACCCTGTTCGGCCTGACCACCAAGGCTTTCGAAGGCGTCGAGAAGCTCGTCGAACTGAACGTGACCGCCTCGAAGGCTGCCCTGGCCGAAGCCGCGGGCACCGCCCAAGCTGCCCTGAACGTCAAGGACGCGCAAGAACTGCTGACGCTGCAAGCCAGCCTGTTCCAGCCCCTGGCCGAAAAGACCGCCGCCTACAGCCGTCACCTGTACGACATCGCCCAAGGCACCGGCGCGGAATTCTCCAAGGCTTTCGAAGCCAAGGCCTCTGAAGCCCAGCAAACTTTCGTCGGCCTGGTCGACAGCGCTTCCAAGAACGCCCCCGCCGGTTCGGAAACCGCCGTCGCCGTCCTGAAGAGCGCCGTGGCTGCCGCCAACAACGCATTCGAATCGGTCCAGAAGGCTGTCAAGCAAGCCTCCGACGTCGCCGAAGCCAACTTCAACGCCGTGTCGACGCAAGCCGTCGCCGCCGCCAAGACGGCCACCGCTTCGCGCAAGCGCTAAGCACCGACCACCACCAGTTGTCTCCTTGGGTCCTCACGGATCCAATTCAGGGCCTCATCTTCGGATGAGGCCTTTTTTTGGTCCAACGCGCGTCTTCGATAATGCCGGTCTCATTTCAGGAGACTCTCCATGCAGATCGACGGCAAGGTTTTTATCGTGACCGGGGGCGCTTCGGGCCTCGGCGAAGGCGCGGCGCGCATGCTGGCCGCCAACGGCGGCAAGGTGGTGATCGCCGACATGCAGGCTGAAAAAGGCGAAGCCGTCGCCAAGGACATCGGCGGCGTGTTCGTCAGGTGCGACGTGAGCCAGGAAGCCGATGGCCAGGCCGCGGTCGCGGCCGCCGCGAAGCTGGGCAAGCTGGTCGGCCTCATCAACTGCGCCGGCATCGCGCCGGCCGAAAAGACCGTGGGCAAGAACGGCCCGCACGCGCTGGCCGTGTTCAGCAAGACCGTCACGGTCAACCTGATCGGCAGCTTCAACATGATCCGCCTGGCGGCCGACGCGATGAGCAAGAACGAGCCCGAGGCCACCGGCGAGCGCGGCGTGCTGATCTCGACCGCCTCGGTCGCCGCCTACGACGGCCAGATCGGCCAGGCCGCCTACAGCGCCTCCAAGGGCGGCGTGGTCGGCATGACCCTGCCCATCGCCCGCGACCTCGCGCGCAACGGCATCCGCAACATGACCATCGCCCCCGGCATCTTCGGCACGCCCATGCTCTTCGGGATGCCGCAGGAGGTGCAGGACGCGCTGGCCGCCAGCGTGCCGTTCCCCTCGCGCCTCGGGACGCCCGAGGACTACGCCAAGCTCGCGAAGCACATCATCGAGAACGACATGCTCAACGGCGAGGTGATTCGTCTGGACGGAGCGATTCGACTCCCTCCGCGCTGACCGACGGTGGCTGGGCCGTACTGCCCGTGCGGTCCAGCCGCTCGTACTGCGCGATCACCTGCGCGCCCAGCAGCACGAGCGTGGCGGCGATCTCCAGGCTCAGCAGCACCACGATCGCCGTGGTGAGCGAGCCGTAGACCACGTTGACCTGCGAGAGCGTCGAGAAATACCAGATCAGCACCCGCCGCGTCGCTTCCCACAGCAGCGCGGCGGTCACGCCGCCCAGCAGCGCGTGGCGCAGCGACATCCGGCCGGCCGGCATCACCAGATACAGCGAGGTCAGCATGAAGATCTCGCCGCCCAGTCCCAGCAGGTACAGCAGCAGCCCCGAGACGCCCGAGAGCGACCAGTTGCGCCCGAACAGGTCCACGCTTTCCTGCCCCACCAGCTGCAGCGCGCCCGACACCAGCGTGACCAGCAGCAGCCCCACGCACAGGCACAGGATGTAGATGTAGGGCATCGCCACCGAGACGAGGAAGTGGCGCTTGTGGTCGGCCTTGCGGTGGTGAAAGATCACCGCCATGGCGCTCTCCAGGATGCTGAAGGCCAGCGAGCTGAAGAAGATCATCGTCACCAGCAGCACCGGGCCCATCACGTCGCGATGGTCCAGAAAGCTCGACAGCTCCGTCACGATCGCCTTCGATTGCCCCGGCAGCAGCCATTCGAGATACCGCCCGATGGTGCGCAGCAACTCGGCCTGATCGATGACATGCGAGATCGCGATCACGCTCACGATCAGGAGCGGCACGATGGACAGCAGCGCGTAATACGCCACCGCGCCCGCGAGCAGCAGCCCCTGGTTGGCGCGAAAGGCCTTCAGCGCATCCCAGATGAATCGGAGCGGGTGCCGCAGCAGCGGCGCGGCGTGTTGCAATGGGTTGGGCGTCGTCATGCGTTGGGAATCAGGATCGCATTCAGTATGCCGCCGCGCCGCCGGAGGCCGGCCGCTTGCGTATGATTTGCCGCTCTTCGCCTACATGACCATCCCCGCCTCATTCATCCAGGAACTCATCGCGCGCGCCGATGTGGTCGAGATCGTCGGCCGCTATGTGCCGCTCAAGAAGGCCGGCGCCAATTTCATGGGGCTGTGCCCCTTCCACGGCGAGAAATCCCCCTCTTTTTCCGTCAGCCCGACCAAGCAGTTCTATCACTGCTTCGGCTGCGGGGTGCATGGCAACGCCATCGGCTTTCTCATGGAGCACGCGGGCATGGGCTTCGTCGAGGCGGTGCACGACCTGGCCGGCCAGTACGGCCTGCAGGTGCCCGAAGACGACGCCTCCCCCGCAGAGCGCGCCCGTGCCGCCAGCCAGCGCCAGAAGCAGGCCACGCTGACCGACGTGCTCGAGAAGGCCGGCGACGCGTACCGCAAGTCGCTGCGGCAGGCGCCCGGCGCCATCGACTACCTCAAGGGCCGGGGTGTCTCCGGCGAAGTGGCCAAGCAGTTCGGCATCGGCTATGCGCCCGCGGGCTGGCGGGCTCTCGCCAGCGTGTTCCCCGACTACGACGATCCGCTGCTCGCCGAGAGCGGCCTGGTGATCGTCAACACCGAAGACGGCCAGCTCGAAGCGAGCGAGGCCAAGCGCTACGACCGTTTCCGCGACCGCGTGATGTTCCCCATCCGCAACGTCAAGGGCGAATGCATCGGCTTCGGCGGGCGCGTGCTCGGCGACGAAAAGCCCAAGTACCTGAATTCGCCCGAGACGCCCGTCTTCAGCAAGGGCCGCGAGCTCTACGGCCTCTACGAAGCGCGCGCTGCCTTCCGCGACCGCGGCTATGCACTGGTCACCGAGGGCTACATGGACGTGGTCGCCCTCGCGCAACTGGGCTTTCCGAACGCGGTGGCCACGCTCGGCACCGCCTGCACGACCGAGCACGTGCAGAAGCTCTTCCGCTTCACCGAATCGGTGGTCTTCAGCTTCGACGGCGATGCCGCCGGCCGCCGCGCCGCGCGCAAGGCGCTCGACGGCGCCCTGCCCTATGCCACCGACGTGCGCAGCATCAAGTTCCTGTTCCTGCCGGCCGAGCACGACCCGGACAGTTTCATCCGCGAACACGGCGCCGAGGCCTTCGCCCGCTTCGTGACTGAAGCCACGCCGCTGTCGCGCTTCATGCTCGAGGCGGCGCGCGAAGGCTGCGACCTGACCACCGCCGAAGGCCGCGCCCACATGACCAGCAACGTGCGTCCGCTCTGGAGCGCGATGCCGGACGGCGCGCTCAAGCGCCAGCTGCTGAGCGAGATCGCCACGCTGGTGCAGCTCGACGCGGCGGCGCTGTCGGACCTGTGGGCCTCCACGCCCGGTCCGCGCAAGGCCGCGGCGCCGCCCGCGCCGCGCCACAGCGAATCCAGCGGCGATGACGGGGACTATCCGGACATGCCGCCGCCGATGGAATTTGAAGCGCCGCGCTATGAAACCGATAGCAAGCCGCGCAAATTCGTCAAGGGCAAGCGCTGGGGCAGCAAGTACGAAGAGCCCATCGAGCCGCTGCGCGGGCGGGGCAAGCCCCCGAGCCGGCCCGACGTGGCGGTGCGCCTGCTGCTGTCGAACATGGCGCAGTGGGACGCGCTCTCGCACGAGCTGCACCTCATGCTGTGCGACCTGCCCGGCACGCACGGGGCGCTCTTCACATGGCTCGACAGCCAGTTGCACGAGCACGGCGTGCAACCTTGGGCGGCGCTGCGCGAAGGCATGCGCGGGCTGGATTTCGAGGCGCTGGCCGAGCGGCTCATGAACGTCGCCGACGCTGCGCCGGTACCCGAGGGCGAAGAGGAACAGCACCTGGCCGATGCGGTCAAGGAGCTTTCCAGCGTGCTCGACTTCATGCTGGACGACCGCTTGAAAGCCCAGCAAAGCGAAGCCATCGCCGCGGTCGGAAAAGATCCGAAAGCGCTGGAGCGCTACAAGGCGCTCGAGGCGCGGCGGTTGGAATTGCGCAACCGCCTGAGTCCGCGCGGTTCAGAAACTGCTTGAAATTTGTGCAATACGCTATAATGTAGGGCTTCGCAACTGGCGAAATCAGACAAGAGCGACAGCAGCACCTCCGGGCCGACCCCTAGCGCAACGCACTCCAACGGTAAATTCCGGCGGAAAGGGTCAATAACCGCAAGGACTGCACACCAAATGTTCGCCCGACATCTTGTCTGCTGAGGAATTAATTCCTCTTTCCCAATTGTTTATGTCCGTGCCTGTGCGCGGGCTGTGGTGGCGCTGCCGAATGGCAGTGCGCCTGTGATTTCCGCTTGTCCATTCTTGTCGTAACGAGGTCGTATGCCCAGTTCAAAGAAGCCTGCTATTTCACTCGCCAAAAGCGTCGCCAAAAAGCCTGTAGCAGAGAAACCGTTGAAAGCCGGCAAGACGCCGGCATCTAAGACGAGTGCCGCCGCGTCCAAATCGGCACCCGCAACGAAAGTGAAAACCGTGCCCACGAAAACGACCACCCTCGACGATCCCAAGAAAGTCGCCGCTCCCGCTGCCAAGAAAGTCGGCCGTCCGCCCAAGGCTGCCGGTGCCGCCGCACCTGCCACCGGCGCCAAGCGCGGCCGCAAGCCCAAGGCCGGCAATGACGCCCCCGAGAGCGACGTCGACCTGTCGGACATCGAGGAAGACCTGGCCGGCGACGAGCCGGCGGTCGCCACGACCACCGAAGAAAAGGTCAAGCCGCTTCGCATGAAGATCAGCAAGGCGAAGGAACGCGCCTTGATGAAGGAGTTCGGCCTCGACGAGACTGTGCTCTCCGAAGAAGACCTGGCCAAGCGCCGCTCGCGCCTGAAGACCCTGATCACGCTGGGCAAGACCCGCGGCTACCTCACGCACGGCGAAATCTCCGACCACTTGCCCGACAAGCTGGTCGACGCCGAGACCATGGAAGTCGTGGTCACCATGTTGAACGACATGGGCGTGGCGGTGTACGAGCAGACGCCCGACGCCGAAACGCTCCTCCTGAACAACACCGCGCCCACCGCCACCACGGTGGAAGAAGCCGAGGAAGAAGCCGAAGCCGCGCTCTCCACGGTGGACAGCGAATTCGGCCGCACCACCGACCCCGTGCGCATGTACATGCGCGAAATGGGCACGGTCGAGCTGCTGACGCGCGAAGGCGAAATCGAAATCGCCAAGCGCATCGAAGGCGGCCTCATGGCCATGATGGAAGCGATTTCGGCCTCCCCCGCCACCATCGCCGCGATCCTGGAGATGGCCGCGACGATCCGTGAAGGCAAGGTCGTCATCTCGACCATCGTGGACGGTTTCTCGAACCCCAACGAGGCCGACGACTACGTGGCCGAAGAAGACTTCGACGAATTCGACGAAGAAGACGACGACGACGGCAAGGGCGGCTCCAAGGCGCTCACCAAGAAGCTCGAGGAACTCAAGCGCGAAGCGCTCGATCGCTTCGACCGCATCGCCGGCATGTTCGAGAAGATCCACAAGATCTACGAGAAGGAAGGCTACGGCACACCGGCGTACACCAAGGCCCAGCAGGCCGTGTCCGACGAGCTGATGACCATCCGCTTCACGGCCAAGACCATCGAGAAGCTGTGCGACCTGGTGCGCACGCAGGTGGACGACGTTCGCAAGAAGGAACGCGAGCTGCGCCGCATCATCGTGGACAAGTGCGGCTTCCCGCAGGACGAGTTCATCCGCGACTTCAGCGGCTACGACAAGAACGGCAACCGCGTCCCCTCGAACCTCTTGAACCTGAAGTGGGTCGAGAAGCAGGCCGCCGCCGGCAAGCCCTGGAGCGCCGTGCTCGCGCGCAACATTCCGCCGGTGCAGGAACTGCAACAACGCCTGACCGACATCCAGTCGCGCGTGGTGGTGCCGCTCACGCAGCTGAAGGACATCAACAAGCGCATGAACGAAGGCGAATCGTCTTCGCGCGATGCCAAGAAGGAAATGATCGAGGCCAACCTGCGCCTCGTGATCTCCATCGCCAAGAAGTACACCAACCGCGGCCTGCAGTTCCTCGATTTGATCCAGGAAGGCAACATCGGCCTCATGAAGGCGGTGGACAAGTTCGAATACCGTCGCGGCTACAAATTCTCGACGTACGCCACGTGGTGGATTCGCCAGGCCATCACCCGCTCGATCGCCGACCAGGCGCGCACCATCCGCATCCCGGTGCACATGATCGAGACGATCAACAAGATGAACCGCATCTCGCGCCAGCACTTGCAGGAGTTCGGCTTCGAGCCCGACGCCGGCATCCTGGCCGCCAAGATGGAGATCCCGGAAGACAAGATCCGCAAGATCATGAAGATCGCCAAGGAGCCGATCTCGATGGAAACCCCCATCGGCGACGACGACGATTCGCACCTGGGCGACTTCATCGAGGACAGCAGCAACACGGCGCCCATCGAGGCCGCGATGCAGGCGGGTCTTCGCGACGTGGTCAAGGACATCCTGGACTCGCTCACGCCGCGCGAAGCCAAGGTGCTGCGCATGCGCTTCGGCATCGAGATGTCGACCGACCACACGCTGGAAGAAGTCGGCAAGCAGTTCGACGTGACCCGCGAGCGCATCCGCCAGATCGAAGCCAAGGCGCTGCGCAAGCTCAAGCACCCGTCGCGTTCGGACAAGCTGCGCAGCTTCATCGACACGCTCTGAGGCATGGGTTCTCCGGCACCGGCGACGGTGTCGGAAGGCTCGAAAAAGGCCCGGAACCGCTTCACGCGGTCCCGGGCCTTTTTCTTAGGGCCGGTGCACCGATTTCTTCAGAGCGCCGCGAGCCCCTCCACCAGCGCCTCGCGGTCCAGCTTGCGCTGCTCGCCGCGCGACCACGAGAAGATGTCGTAGCCGTTGCTGTAGAGCACCGCGCCGTCGGGTGCGAGGTCGAAGTGCGCCACATGCGAGGCGATCACGCGCGGGCTCGCGCGGCGGCCTTCCTGCGCGATCAGCTGCCACGAGCCGGGCACGAGGTTGCCCGCGTACTGCGGGTCGCTGCGCACCTTCGACAGCTCGATCATCCGGCCGTGCAGCCAGAGCTTGCCCAGGTCCTGGTCGAGCTCGGGCGTGCGCGGGCCGCCGGCCGAACGCAGCGGCTCCTTGCCGTAGATCATCGAGAAGAAGTTGAGGTAGCCGAAGACCGCCTTGCCCAGGCGCAGCGGCATCATCAGCGTGTCCTTGATCGCGCCGCCGGCGCGCTCGTGCGCGGGCTTTTCCACCGGCCGGCGAATCGCGTAGAGCGTGCCGTCGGACGCGATGCGCGGAACGATGTAGTCCCACTCGGGGTCGTCGAGCAGGCTGTCCATCTGGGCGCTCTTGTAGTCGAGCCAGTTCACCGTCGAGTGCCCCATCGCGACGACGACGCCGCTCTCGGCATGCCGCGCCACGCCGCACGACTGGTAGATCAGCGTCGAGGGCGCGCCCGGCATCGCGGCCGGCGCGGCGTCCAGGCTGTCGCCGCCGGTGATCGCGCCCTTGGCGTTGCCCTCCTCGTCGAACACCTCCAGCTGCGCGGTGCCGTCGGGCTGCCCCACGGCCAGCACCAGGTGGCGCGTTTCGGGCACATAGGCCATGCCCAGGATCGGCGTGTGCTGCCGGTGGAAGAGCCGCACCTCGCGCTGCTCGTCCAGCTCGTAGCGGAACAGGCCGATGCTGCGCCCCACGCTCAGCACGTAGTAGATGGTGCGCGGCCCGCCGCGGCAGACGTGCTGGAAGCGCGCCGGCGCCATCGCGCCGCCCGGCCCGCCCCGGCCCCACAGCGCGGCGCCCGAGAGCATGCCCTGGGACTCCTCGCGCTCGGCGTGCTTCCAGGAGGTGGTGCGGCGGCTGTTGGCCTCGCGCTGGATCAGCTCGCGCGCGAACGGCGATTCGATCTGCACCGGCGCGGCCTGGCCGCCGCGCAGCCACAGCTCGCCACGGGTGATCGACAGAAACTCCTGACTCATTCCTCGTCCCTTCTTCTTCATGCACGCAGGCGCGCAGTTTAGTGGTCGGCCCGCCGCGGCGAACGTCCGGCGCGTCTGCTACGCTCGCACTCTTTCGGTGCGCACCCTTGGCGCGCCGTTCTCGCAGCTCTTCTTCCCATCCAAGCCATGAATCCCGACGCCGACAAACTCTGGCAGGCCCCGCGTTGGGCGCTGGCCGTCCTGCTCGCGGTGCTCGGCATGCTCGGGCCGTTCTCCATCGACACCTACATCCCGGCCTTCTCGGGCATCGCGCGTTCCATCGGCGCGACGCCCGCCGAGATGCAGCAAACGCTCTCGGCATACCTCTTCGGCTTCGCGTTCATGAACCTGTTCCACGGCGCGCTGTCGGACAGCTTCGGCCGCCGGCCCGTGGTGCTGTGGGGCCTCGCAGTATTCACCATCGCCTCGCTGGGCTGCGCGCTGTCGCAGAACATCACGCAGCTGGTGCTGTTCCGCGGGCTGCAGGGCCTCTCGACCGGCGCGGGCATCGTGGTCTCGCGCGCGGTGATCCGCGACATGTTCCCGCCCGCCGAGGCGCAGCGGGTGATGAGCCAGGTGACGATCTATTTCGGCGTGGCGCCGGCCATCGCGCCGATCATCGGCGGTTTCCTGTTCGTGCATGCGGGCTGGCACGCGGTGTTCTGGTTCCTGGTGGCCGTGGGCGTGGTGCTGTTCGTGGCCAACTACAAGCTGCTGCCCGAGACGCTGCATGCCTCGCACCGCCAGTCGTTCCACGTGCGCCACTTGCTGCGCGGCTACTGGGACCTGTGCTCCGACCCGCGCTTTCTGCTGCTCGCGCTCGCGAGCGGCGTGCCGTTCAACGGCATGTTCCTCTACGTGCTGGCCGCGCCCGCGTTCCTGGGCGACCACCTCGCGCTGCAGCCGCAGCAGTTCTTCTGGTTCTTCCTTCTGACCATCGGCGGCATCATGCTCGGCGCGCGCGCGAGCGGCCGCATGGCCGGCAAGGTGACGCCCAAGCGGCAGATCCGCGACGGCTTCCTCATCATGCTGGTCACCTCGGTGGTCAACGTGGTGGCCAACACCTTCTTCACGCCGCACGTGGCGTGGGCGCTGTGGCCGCTGGCGGTGTTCGCCTTCGGCTGGGCGCTGATGGTGCCGGTGGTCACGCTGCTGGTGCTCGACCTGCACCCCGAGCGCCGCGGCATGGCCTCGTCGCTGCAGGCGGTGATCGGCTCGACCGCCAACGGCGTCGTCGCCGGCGCGATCGCGCCGCTGGTGATGCACTCCACGCTGGCGCTCGCAGTCACCTCCACGCTGATGCTGGGCATCGGCCTCGTCGCCTGGGTCTGGCTGCACGGCCGCTGGCCCGAGATCGGCCGCAGCCTCGCCCACGAAACCTGAAAGGAACTGGCTCGATGCGGCTCTCCGCAGTCCTCGCCTATGCGCGCGCCTGGCTGCCGGGCCGCACCACCGTCGACATGCGCGAGCGCCTGCGCGCCGTGTGCGGCGCGGCCATCGGCCTCTTCGTCACCGCGGTGCTGTGCCGCTGGCTGGCCGGCCCGCTGGGCAGCGCCGTCTGGCTGATCGCGCCGCTGGGCGCGAGCGCGGTGCTGGTGTTCGCGGTGCCCGCGAGCCCGCTCGCGCAGCCCTGGTCGGTGATCGGCGGCAACACGCTGTCGGCCGTGGTCGGCATCGCGAGCGTGAGCTTCATTCCCGACCCGGCCGTGGCCGCCTCGATCGCGGTGGCTGGCGCCATCGGCGTGATGTTCTTCGCGCGCTGCCTGCACCCGCCGGGCGGCGCGGCGGCGCTGCTGGCGGTGCTCACGCACACCACGCATTTCTCGTCGGCGCTCTTTCCGTTCTTCACCAACTCGCTGCTGCTGGTGCTGGCCGGCGTCGCCTACAACTCGCTCACCGGCCGGCGCTATCCGCACGTGCAGGTGGCGCAGCCGCCGCGCGCCGATGCGCGCTTCAGCCAGGCCGACATCGACGCGGTACTCGCCCGCTACAACCAGGTGCTGGACATCAGCCGCGACGACCTCGAATCGCTGATCCAGCAGACCGAGCTGGAGTCGTACAAGCGGCGCCTGGGCACGCTCGACTGCGGCGACATCATGTCGCCCAACCCCGTGTCGGTGGAGTTCGGAACGCCGCTGCAGGAGGCCTGGGCGCTGATGCACGACAAGCGCATCAAGGCGCTGCCGGTGACCGACCGCACGCGCCGCGTGGTGGGCATCGTCACGCAGGCCGACTTCTTCCGCCAGCTCGACCTGCAGCACCACGAAGGCATCGCGGGCCGGCTGCGCGACCTGATCCGCGCCACGCGCACGGTGGTCTCGAACAAGCCCGAGGTGGTCGGCCAGATCATGACGCGCCAGGTGCGCGTGGCCAGCGCCGAGCGGCCGGTGGTCGATCTCGTGCCGCTTTTTTCCGAAGGCGGCCACCACCATATCCCCATCATCGATGGTGAAAAGCGCCTCACCGGCATGATCACGCAGTCCGATTTCGTGCGCGCGCTTTACCGCGCCGTGCGGCCGGAGAACTGAAACCCCTTTTTGTTGTTTTCGCCAAGGAGCGCGCATGGCCTGGGTCGTATTGCTGGTGGCTGGTCTGCTTGAAATGGGATGGGCCATCGGCCTGAAGTACACCGAAGGATTCACGAAGTTCTGGCCCTCGGTGGGCACGGCCATTTCGATGATCCTCAGCGTCGTGCTGCTGGGCTGGGCGATGCGGTCGCTGCCCGTGGGCACTGCCTACGCGGTGTGGACCGGCATCGGCGCGGTGGGCACGGTGATCCTGGGCATCGTGCTGTTCCACGAGCCGGCCAACGCGGCGCGGCTCGCGTGCGTGGGGCTGATCGTGGCGGGCATCCTCGGGCTCAAGCTCACGAGCCCGGCCTGACCTGTTGCTCTGCGGGCCTTACTCCAGCACCACGTTCGCCTTCTTCACGAGCGCCGCATAGCGCGCGGCCTCGGTGCGGAAGTAGCTCGCAGCCTCCTCGGACGAGGTCGGCTTGATGACGTTGCCCTGCTTGTCCATCGCCTCGCGAACCTCGGCGCTGGTGTAGGCCGCCACCACCGCATCGTGCACGCGCTTGATGTCGGCCGCCTGCATCTTCGGCGGGCCGATCACCGCGAACCAGCCTTCGACCGCGTAGTTCGGCAGGCCCTGCTCCGCGATCGTCGGAATGTCCGGCGCGGCCGGCGAGCGCGACGGCCCGCACACGCCGATGGCGCGCAGCGCGCCGCTCTTGATGTGCTGCTGCACCGCAGGCAGCGCGACCACGCCGATCTCGACCTGCCCCGCCATCATGTCGGTCACCATCGGGCCGGTGCCTTTGTACGGAATGTGCCGCGCCTTCACGCCGGCCTCGTCCATGAACATCTCGCCCGCCAGGTGAATGATGGTGCCGTTGCCCGACGAGGCGTAGTTGTAGCCCTCGGGCTTCGCGCGCAAGAGCGCCACGAGCTCCTTCACGTTCTTCGCGGGCAGCTTCGGGTTCACCATCAGCACCAGCGGCGTCGCGCCGACCACGCTGATCGGCGTGATGTCGTTGATCGCATCGAACGGCATCTTCTTGAACACGCTCGGGTTGATCACGTGGTTGTTCGACACCATGCCCAGCGTGAGCCCGTCGGGCGCCGCCTTGACGATGGCCGCGGTGCCGGTGATGCCGCCCGCGCCCGGCATGTTCTCGATCACCACCGGCTGGCCGAAGGCCTTGCCCAGCGCCACCGAGGCGGCGCGCACGATGTTGTCCACGCCCGAGCCGGCGCTGATCGGCAGGATGAAGCGGATCGGTTTGTCGGAGCCCTGTCCAAATGCGGGGAATGCAGCAAGCGCCGCGGCGCCCGCGCCCAAGCCCAGCATCGTGCGGCGCGTCATCGGAAGGAAGTTCGTGGTCATGGTCTTGTCTCTCTTTATGTTTTGAAGAATCGCCGGCCTCAGCTCACGGCCGCGTCGGCATGCATCGCATCGACCTGCGCGTCGGCATAGCCCAGTTCGGCCAGCAATTCGCGCGTGTGTTCCCCGAGCGTCGGCGGATGCAGGCGCACGCCCAGGCGCTCGCCGCCGAGCGTGATCGGGAAGAGCGTCGTCTGCGCCATCTGCCCTGCGCGCTCGCCGTCCGGAAGGCGGATGTTCGCGAGGCCGCCGGTGGCCTTCAGGTGCGGATCGGCGTACAGGTCCTCGGGCCGCGTGATCGGCGCGAAAGGCAGTCCCCGCGCCTCGAAGATCGCCGAGAGCTCGGCCGCCGAACGGTCGGCCAGGCGCGCGCGCAGGTCGGCCAGCAGCGTGGGGCGAAGGCGCACGCGTTCGTTGTTCGTGCGCAGGGCCGGGTCGGCCTTGAGGTCGGCGAAGCCCAGCGCGTCGCAGAACACCGTCCATTGCGCATCGCTCACCGCGGCCAGGAAGATCTGCTCGCCGTCCTTCACGGTGAACACGTCGTACAGCGCCCAGGCCGAAATGCGCTCGGGCATCGGCGCGGCCGCCTGCCCGGTGATCGCGTACTGCAGCATGTGCTGGCCGACCAGGAACACGTTGTTCTCGAACAGCGCCGACTGCACCTCCTGCCCCTTGCCGGTCTCGGCGCGCTGCATCAGCGCGGCGATGGCGCCGATCGCGCCGAACATGCCGCCCATGATGTCGTTCACGCTCGTGCCCGCGCGCAGCGGATCGCCGGGGCGCCCCGTCATGTAGGCGAGGCCGCCCATCATCTGCACCACCTCGTCGAGCGCGGTGCGGTGCTCGTAGGGGCCGGGCAGGAAGCCCGTGTGGTTCACGTACACCAGGCGCGGATTGAGCTTGCCGAGCGCGGCGTAGCCCAGGCCGTACTTGTCCATCGTGCCGGGACGGAAGTTCTGCGCCACCACGTCGGCCGTGGCGCACAGGCGCAGCGCCGCCTCCAGCCCCTGCGGGTTGCGCAGGTCCAGCGCGATGCTTTTCTTGTTGCGGTTGAACATCGGGAAGAAGCCCGCGCCCGCGCCCAGCAGGTGCCGCGTGCGGTCGCCGTCGATCGGCTCGACCTTGATGACTTCCGCGCCCAGGTCCGCGAGCACCATGCCGCAGGTCGGGCCCATGACCATGTGCGTGAACTCGACCACGCGGATGCCTGCGAGCGGCAGGCGCTTCGGCTCGGTGGCTGCAGCGCTCATGCGGCCACCTCTTCGGCCGCAGCGGCCGGTGCGAAGGTCTTCGGAAAGCCCGCGCGCCACACCGTGCCCTGCAGCGTCTCGCCATCGAGCCAGCCGGCCACGCGCTTGCGCAGGTCCAGCAGCTTCGGCAGGTCGACGCCGGTCGCGACACCCATGCTCTCCAGCATGAAGACGAGGTCTTCGGTGTCGACGTTGCCGCTCGCGCCGGGCGCATGCGGACAGCCGCCGATGCCGGCCAGGCACGCATCGAAACGCGTGATGCCGACCTCCAGCGCCGCATACGCATTCGCGAGCCCGAGGCCCCGCGTGTCGTGGAAATGGCCGCACCAGAGCCGGTCGCCGGCGATGCGCAGCGCGCGCTCGAAGAGGCTGCGCACCATCGCCGGATCGGCGTAGCCCACCGTGTCGGCGAGGCTCACGCGGTCGGCGCCCGCATCGAGCAGCGCCTGCATGAGGCGCAGCACTTCGTCGGGTGCGACATGGCCCTGGATCGTGCAGCCGAACGCCGTGCCCACGCCCCCGTCGATCAGCGTCTTCGAGCCCGCCGCGTCGCGCGCGGCGCGCATGCGCCCGACCTCGGCCACCACCTCGTCGGGCGTCTTGCGCAGGTTGGCGAGGCTGTGCGCGTGGCTCGCCGAGAGCGGCACCATCATCAGGTCGGCCTCGCCCGCGATGGCGCGCTCCGCGCCCTTGAGGTTGGGCACGAGCACCGAGGCGAAAAGGCCGGGCAGCGTCCTGGCATAGGCCAGCAGCTCGGCCGTGTCGGCCAGTTGCGGCAGCAGGTGCGCCGGCACGAAGGAGCCGACCTCGATCTCGCGCTGGCCGGCCGCGTGCGCGTCGCGAATCCATTCGAGCTTGCGGGCGGTGGGCAGCACGCGGGAGATGCTTTGCAGCCCGTCGCGCAGGCCCACTTCGCGAACGACCGCGCGGGGCGGCAGGAAGGCGTGAATCAAGTCTTGTCTCCGTCGTGTGAGGGTACGGCGTCGATGTTAGAAGTTCCGATTCGGTCCAGAAGGTATATTTTGGAAGCCAACTGCTTCCAAAACGGAACACCAAAAACAACATGAGAGACCTCGACCTCACCACCCTGCGCCTGTTCGTCGCCGTCTGCGAAACCCGCAGCATCGCGCGCGCCGGCGAAGAGGCCAGCATCGTCGGCTCGGCGATCAGCAAGCGCCTCGCGCAGCTCGAAGACACCGTCGGCACGCCGCTCCTGCTGCGCAAGCGCCGCGGCGTGGTGCCGACGCCGGCGGGCGAAACACTGCTCGAACACGCGCGCGCCATGCTCGGCAGCGCGACGCGCATCGAGCGCGACATGGCCGCCTACGCCGGCGGCGCGCGCGGGCATGTGCGCATCCTGGCCTCGGCCTCGGTCATGGCCGAATCGCTGGCAGAGGACGTGGCCGGCTTCCTCAAGGACCCGGCGCACCGCAACATCCGCGTCGACATGGAAGAGCGCGTGAGCCCCGAGATCGTGCGCGGCATCCGCGAAGGCGTCGCGTCCATCGGCCTGTGCTGGGACGCGGCCGATCTCGAAGGGCTGGAGCGGCGCGACTACCGCTCGGACCACCTCGCGATCGTCGCGCACCCGACGCACCCCGTCGCGCGCCACGAGGCGGTGCGCTTCGAGCAGGTGCTCGACCACGAATTCGTCGGCATGCCCGCGTTGAGCGCCGTGCAGCTGATGCTCGCGCGCGAAGCGGCCGTTGCCGGCAAGCCGCTCGTGTACCGGGTGCTGGTGTCCAACTTCGATGCGGCGCTGCGCGTGGTGCGCGCAGGTCTCGCGATCAGCGTGGTGCCGGCCGAGGTCGCGCGGCCTTTCGCCGAGGCTTTCGGCCTCAGGCTGATGCCGCTCACCGACGACTGGGCGCGGCGCCGCTTCGCGATCTGTTTCCGGGGCGAGGCGGCGCTGTCGCCTTCGGCGCAGTTGCTGGTGGCGCACCTCGAACGCTGCGCGACGGACCGGCCGGGCAGCGCCTGATTCGTCCGATAACGGAAACGATCCATTGCGGCGGCGGTGGTTTTTGTTTCGTTTCCGGCAACCTAGCATTCGGTCTGTTCACGCTGTCACGCCATCCCAACCGAAAGTCCGCCATGTTCCGCAGAGCCTTGATTTCCGCCGCCGTCCTTTCCGCCACGTTCGCCCTCGCGCCGCTGGCCCATGCCGCCGAGCCGCTCAAGCTCGACGTGTACAACCCCGGCGCCAAGTCGATGTTCCCGGTGTCCTCCGGGCTCATCACCGGCCAGAACGACGCGGTGCTGATCGACGCCCAGTTCCAGCGCAACGATGCCCAGGCGCTGGTGCAGAAGATCAAGGCCAGCGGCAAGAAGCTCACTACCGTCTACGTGAGCCACAGCGACCCCGATTACTACTTCGGCCTCGACGTGATCCAGGACGCGTTCCCCGACGCGAAGATCGTCGCCACGCCGCAGACCGTGGCCGCGATCCAGGCCTCCAAGGACGGCAAGCTCGCGCACTGGGGCCCGATCCTGAAGGACAACGCGCCCAAGGCGCTGGTCGTACCGCAGCCGCTCGCGGGCGACAGCCTGGAGCTCGAAGGCCACAAGATCCAGGTCGTCGGGCTCGACGGCCCCACGCCCGAGCGCAGCTTCGCGTGGATTCCCTCGCTGAAGGCGGTGGTCGGCGGCATCCCGGTTTCGGCCAACATCCATGTGTGGATCGCCGACACGCAGACGCCTGCATCGCGCAGCGACTGGCTCAAGACGCTAGCCCGCATCGAAGCGCTGCATCCGAAGACGGTGGTGCCCGGCCACTACCTGCCGAACGCGGACGGCAGCGCGCCTTACACGCTCGCTTCGGTGAAGTTCACGCGCGGCTACCTGCAGGCCTTCGAGACCGAAGCGAAGAAGGCCAAGGACTCGGCCACGCTCATCGCCGCGATGAAGAAGCGCTACCCGAAATTGCAAGACACCTCGTCGCTCGAACTGAGCGCCAAGGTCATCAAGGGAGACATGAAATGGCCGCAGTGAACGACGACAACGGCGACACCGCCACGCTGCACTACATCTTCGACCCGATGTGCGGCTGGTGCTACGCGGCCGCGCCGCTGGTCGATGCGGCGGGCGGCGTGCCGGGGCTGAAAGTCGAGTTCCACGGCGGCGGCATGATGACCGGCGCCAACCGCCGCGCGATCTCCCCGCAGTGGCGCGAGTACGTGATGCCGCACGACCGGCGCATCGCCGAGCTCACGGGCCAGCCGTTCGGCGAGGCGTACTTCGAGGGATTGCTGCGCGACACCGGCGCGGTGATGGACTCCGAACCGCCGACCACCGCCGTGCTCGCGGCCGAGGCGCTGCGCGAAGGCGGCGGGCTCGACATGATTCATCGCCTGCAGCGCGCCCACTACGTCGAAGGCCGCCGCATCGCCGATGCGGATGTGCTCGCCGCGGTGGCCGTCGAACTCGGATTCGATGCGCAAGCCTTCGCAACGGCTTTCGCGCGCATGTCCGGCGATGCGACCTCGCAGCACTTCGCCGCGAGCCGGCAACTGCTGCAACGCGCGGGCGGCCAGGGCTTTCCGACCTTCGTGCTCGCACAGGCCGGCGGCCCCGCAAGCCTCATAGACATCGGCCCATGGCTCGGCCGCCCGGACGAATGGAAGGCGCAGCTCGCGACCTTCGCCACGCCGCCGCAGCCCGCGAGCGCGGCGCCGGCGTGCGGCCCCGACGGCTGCGCGATCTAGGCTTTCTCTATCTCGCGCACTGGAAGCTCGCCGCCTGCGACGCATCGCCGCTCACATAGCGCGGCCACAGCGGCCACTCGCACAGCGGACGTGCGCGGATGGTCTTGAACGGCGGCTGCACCTCCTGCTCGGCGAGTTGCAGCCCGGCCGGCGCGCGGCCGCGTTCGACCCAATCGGCCAGCGCGCCGAGCATGTCGACATTCGCGGGCGCGCCGCTGCCCACATGGTCCACGCCCGGCGCGGTGTACAGCCGCATGAAGCGGTCCACGTTGTCGCGCCCCAGCCGCGCGACCACAGACTCGTAGTAGCGGATGCCCGCGAACGGGCTCTGCGCGTAGTCGGCCATGTGCTCCAGCATCAAGAGCTTGCCGCCCCGCGCGTTGAAGGCGCTGAGGTCCGGATTGGTCGAGTCCATCAATTGCGATACGGTGGCGATGCGCGCCGCGAAATCTTCGGCGCGGTAGTTGCGCACGTCGAGCGATGGATTGCGCGCGTAGAAATACTGCAGCGCGCCGCTGCCATAGAACCACGCGATGCCGTTGCTCGGCTGCGGCGGCACGGTCGGCGCGGCGGTGCCCGTCCACCATGCGTTCCAGCCGCCCATCGAGGCGAAGGCCGGCGTGCCTTCGCCGCCGATGCCCCAGCCCGGATATTCGGTGACACCGTTGGCCAGCGGCACGGGCGCGCGCCACGGCGAGCGCAGCGTGCGCACCGCCTGCACCTGCGCATCGTTGAGACAGTTGTCGCCGCTCGTGCCCGCCGCACAGCGCAAGGTGGCCGGATCGAAGCGCTGCAGGCATGCCACCGGGTTCGACACGATGCGGTCCGCCACACCGTCCGTGGCATCGCACGACGCGAGCACCGCGTTGTGCACCAGTTGCACCTGCGCGGGCCGCAGCCACCCTTCACCGAAGGTCGCGATGCCGTTGCGCGTGCCCGCGTGCTGCAGCCCCGTCCAGTTGATGACCGGCACGCGGCTGAAGATGCCGTCGAAGTCCTGCGGATAGCGCTGCGCCATCGTGAGCGCCTCGCGCCCGCCTTCGGAGCTGCCCATGAAATAGAGCTTCTGCGGCGCCTGCCCGTAGGCGCGCTGCATCAGCGCCACGGCCACGTCGCGCACCTTCTTGTACGAGGCATGCGCGAAGTTCACGAGCGCCTCGTCGTTGAGCGCGAAGGCTTGCGGCGGCTGGCCCTGCACGTTCTGGTGGCCCGAGTCGGTGCCGTAGGTCACGTAGCCCTGCGCGAGCGGGGTGGGCTGGTCGAAGCGGCCTGCGGGGACCAGCGAGAGGCCGGTGATCAGCACGCCGTTGAAGCCGCCGCCGCCGTACTGCACGCTGCGCCCGTTCCACGCGAGCGGCAGGTTGACCTGGAACAGGATCGGCGGCGCGCTCGCGTCGAGCGGCGCGATGCGGCCGAGCACTTTGCAGTGCGCGGGCGTCACCGGCGTGATGCGCGCCGAGGGGCTGGGCCCGCGCTCGGCAACCGCCAGTGGCGATGCGGCAACGAGCGTCGCCGAGTCGATGGTCGCGGCGCCGCTCGGCAGGCCGATCGCCGCAGGCGCGATCGGTGCGGCGAGGGCCGCGCAGGCCGTTGCCGGCTCGCCGCCGAGCGTGAGCGCCCTCGGCCCCATGGGGGTGCCGCACGCGGCGAGCAACGCGGCGGCCGCCAGCATGGCGCCCCCGCAAAACACTGTCTTCGGGATCGCCATCTGTCTGTCTCCTTGTTGTTCGCTGTGGCCGTTACTGCTACCGCGCCACGCCCAGCAACCGCTCGAGCACCTGCGGCTGGCTGCGCAATGCCGCCGCGCTGTCGGTGTGGACGATGGTGCCGTGGTCGAGCACCACCGCGTGGTCGGAAATCGCGAGGATCGCCTGCGGGTGCTGCTCCACGATGATCGCGGCCAGGCCCTCGTCCTGCGTGATGCGGCGGATGGCGCGCAGCAGCTCTTCCACGATGATCGGCGCGAGGCCTTCGAGCGGTTCGTCCAGCAGCAGCAGCTTGGGGTTCAACACCAGCGCGCGGCCGACGGCCAGCATCTGCTGTTCGCCGCCCGAGAGCTGCGTGCCCAGGTTGGTCTTGCGTTCCGCAAGACGCGGGAACATCTCGTAGACGCGCTGCGGGTTCCACTTGCCGGGCCGCTCCACCGCGGTGAGGTTCTCGTGCACCGTGAGCGACTTGAAGATGTTGCGCTCCTGCGGCACCCAGCCGATGCCCGCTGCGGCACGTTGATGCGGCGCGAGCTTGTGCAACGCCTGCCCGCCGAGCGCGATGGTGCCGCCGTGCTGGCGCGTGGCGCCGGCCAGCGTGTTGATCAGCGTCGTCTTGCCCGTGCCGTTGCGGCCCAGCAGCGCGAGCGTCTGCCCTTCGCCGAGCGCGAACGCCACGTCGTGCAGCACCACGGCCTCGCCGTAGCCCGCGCTCAGGTTGTCGATGCGCAGCAACTCAGACATGAGCGCTCTCCCCGTGACCCAGATAAACCTCTTTGACCTTCGGATCGTTGGCGATGGTCTCGGGGTCCCCCTCGGTCAAGAGCGTGCCGTTGACCAGCACCGTCATGCGGTCGGCAAAGCTGAACACCAGGTCCATGTCGTGCTCGATCAGCAGCACCGACACATCGGCCGGCAGCGCGGCCACGGTCTGCAGCAGCTCTTCGCGCTCGCCCGCCGGCACGCCCGCCACGGGCTCGTCGAGCAGCAGCACGCGCGGCTCGCAGGCGAGCGCGATGGCGATTTCCAGCAGGCGGCGCTTGCCATAGGCCATGAATTTGGTCTGCTGTCTTGCGACATCGGAGAGATGGAACTGTTCGAGCAGTTGCCCCGCGCGCTCCGCGATCCCCTTGGTGCCGCCGAGCGGCCGCCACCATTGCGCGGCGATGCCCTTCTGTTGCGACACGACCAGCGCCAGCGTCTCCAGCGGCGTCATCGAATCGAACAGCTGGTTGATCTGGAAGGTGCGCACCAGCCCGCGCGCCACGCGCTTGTGCGGCGCGAGCGTGGTGATGTCTTCGCCCAGCAGCGTGATGCGGCCTTCGGTCGGCACGAGCACGCCGGTCAAGAGGTTGATGAGCGTGGTCTTGCCCGCGCCGTTCGGGCCGATGAGCGCGTGGCGCGCGCCGCGCTTCAATTCCATCGTGACGTTGTTGGTGGCGGTGATGCCGCCGAAGCGCATCACGAGGCCTTGCGTCGAGAGCACGGTCTCGGTGGTCGTGGTGGTGGTGGTCATGCCGCACCGCCCTTCTTCTTGCCGACGCCGAACCACGTCCACGGCTTGAGCAACCGGTCGCGCCCCACGAGCACCAGCAGCACGAGGATCAGGCCGATCCAGAACATCCAGTACTGCGGCGTCACGGCCGAGAGCCAGTTCTGCAGCAGCTTGAAGACGATGGCGCCCGCCACGCCGCCATAGAGCCAGCCCACGCCGCCGATCACCAGCATCAGCAGCACGTCGGCCGAGCGGTCGAAGGCCAGCACGTCGAGCGAGGCGAAGCCGGTGGTCTGCGCGAGCAGCGCGCCCGCCGCACCCGCGATGCCGGCCGCCACCGTGTAGATGACCGCGAGCCGCGACACCACCGGAATGCCGATGGCCATCGCGCGCAGCCGGTTGTCGCGGATCGCCTTCAACGTCGCGCCGAACGGCGAATGCACCAGCCGGCGCATCACGAGGAACAGCACCAGCATCACCGCGAGCGAATACCAGGCGGCGGTGCGGCCGTAGAGGTCGAACTCGAAGAGACCGAGCACGGGCCCCATCACCACGCCCTGCAGGCCGTCGGCGCCGCCGGTGAGCCAGTCGAGCTTGTTGGCCAGCTCGAGCAGCAGCAGCGCGGTGCCCAGCGTGACCATGAGCCGCGTGAGGTCGCTGCCGCGCAGGATCGTCACGCTGGCCACGAGGCCGAGCAGCGCCGAGAGCACGGTCGCGAACACCAGCCCCACGGTCGGGTCCGGCATCACCAGCTTGGCGAAGAGCGCCGTCGCATACGCGCCGAAACCGAAGAACGCGGCGTGGCCGAGCGAGACGATGCCGGTGTAGCCGAGGATCAGGTCCAGCGACATCGCGAACAGCGCGACGATGGCGATCTCGTTGACCAGCAGCGAGTGCGAGGGCACCACCAGCGGCAGCGCGAACGCCACCGCCCAGACCACGAACTCCCATGGCCGCCAGCGCGCGGTGCGCAGCAGGGCCGACTCGTAGGTTGCGGTGGTGGATGAAGAAGGCGCGCTCATCTCAACGCCCTCCCTTGCGCGTGAACAGCCCTTGCGGCCGCCACATCAGGATCAGGATCATCAGCAGGTAGACGGTGAACGCGCCCATCTTCGGAATGAAGTACTTGCCCGCCACGTCGGCAATGCCCAGCAGCAGCGCGGCCGCGAGCGGCCCGGTGATCGACGAGGTGCCGCCGACCGATACCACGATCAGGAAATAGATCATGTACTTGAGCGGAAAGGTCGGATCGAGCCCGAGGATCTCCGCGCCCAGCGCGCCGCCCAGGCCCGCGAGGCCCGAGCCGACGGCGAAGGTCAGCAGGAACACGATGTTCACGTTGATGCCCAGGCCCGCGGCCACGCGCGGATCGTCCACCGCGGCGCGCAGACGGCTGCCGAAGCGCGTCTTCGAGAGGATGAGCTGCAGCACGACGGTGAGCACCGCGCACACGCCGATGATGAAGAGCCGGTAGTGCCCCATGCCCAGCAGCAGCGCGCCGTCGCCGATCTCGGTGCGGCCGCGCAGCCACTCGGGCAGTTGCACGTTCTGCTGCGAGGAGCCGACGAAGTAGTCGATGGCGGCCACCGCCATGAACGCGAGGCCGATGGAAAAGAGCACCTGGTCCAGGTGCGGCTTGCCGTACATCGGCCGGTAGAGCGTGCGCTCGAGCAGCGCGCCGGCCAGCGCGACGACGATGAACGCGAACGGCAGGCAGGCCAGGAACGGCATGCCGAGCTTCTGCATCGCGAACACGGTGAGATAGCCGCCTGCCATGGCGAAGGCGCCGTGCGCGAGGTTGATGAAGTTCATCAACCCGAGCGTCACGGCCAAGCCGACGGCGAGAACGAAGAGCAGCATGCCGTAGGCGATGCCGTCAAAAAGAATGGTCAACATATTTGTTTGTTCGGGTGCTGGCGTTCAGGGCACATGCACAGGCCACCGGGTACTCCCCTCCGCGAATGTCCCCCGGGGCTTCGCCCCTCCTCCTTGATTTCGCTGCGGGGAGCACCCGATGCCCTGCGCATGCAGAGCGCTGTCGTGGTGCTGGCCAATCAACGACTGCACTGAATGTCGAGCACGCCGATGGGGTGCCTTGCGCAGCGAAATCAAGGAGGAGCCGAAGGCGGGGGACATTCGCGGAGCAAGGTACCCCGTCGGCGGGATCGCGCCCTGAAGAACAACGCACCTCATGCCCCTGGGGGAAGTCTCACTTCGCCTTGCCCGGATCCTTCACACCTTTGATCACATCGAACTCGACGTTGTAGAGTCGTCCGTCTTTCTTCTCGACCTTGCGCAGGTACACGTCCTGCACGATGTCGCGCGTCTGCGCATCGATCAGCACCTGGCCGCGCGGGCTCTCGAAGACCTGGCCCTTCATGGCTGCCAGCAGCGCTTCGCCGCCGCCCTGGCCCTTGGTGGTCTTGAGCGCTTCGTAGATCACGCGCATGCCGTCGTAGCCGCCGACGGCCATGAAGTTGGGGCGCATCTTGGGGTTGGCCTTCTGGAACGCGTCAACGAACTTCTTGTTCGCGGCCGAGGGGTGCGCGGCCGAGTAGTGGTGCGAGGTGACCACGCCGAGCGCGCCGTCGCCCATGTCGTTGAGCTGGTCGTCATCGGTCACGTCGCCGGTGGCGATCATGCGGATGCCGGCCTTGTCCATGCCGCGTTCGAGAAACTGCTTCATCACCGCCGCGCCCGCGCCCGAGGGCACGAAGACGAACAGCGCATCGGGCTTGGCGTCGCGCACCTTCTGCAGGAACGGCGCGAAGTCGGGGTTGCGCAGCGGCACGCGGAGTTTCTCGATCACCTTGCCGCCGTTGAGCTGGAAGCGCTCGCTGAAGAACTTCTCGGCGTCGTTGCCGGGGCCGTAGTCGGCCACCAGCGTGACGACCGTCTTCACGCCGTTCTTGGGTGCCCAGTCGCCCATGGCGACCGACACCTGCGGCAGCGTGAAGCTCGAACGCACGATGTAGGGCGAGGCCTCGGTGATGCTGGAGGTGGCCGCGGCCATCACCACTTCGGGGGTCTTGGACTGCGTGGCGATCGGCGCCACGGCCAGGGCCAGGGGCGTGAGGCCGAAGCCGGCCAGCACGTTGACCTTGTCGTTCACCACCAGTTCCTGCGCGAGGCGCTTGGTCACGTCGGGCAGGCCCGTGTCGTCCTTGACGATGAGCTCGACCTTCTTGCCGGCCACGGTGTCGCCGTTCTGCGCCATGTACAGGCGCGCAGCGGCTTCGATCTGGCGGCCGGTGGAGGCCGACTGGCCCGTCATCGGGAGGATCAGGCCGATCTTGAACTTGTTGTCTTGCGCGCTGGCCAGCGGCAGCGTGAGCGCGGTTGCGAGCGCAATGGCCGAGAGGCCCGCGGTCTGGATGAGATGGCGTCTTTGCATGAGGTTTTCCTTGGAGGGACGGAATGCGAAACCGGGGCTATTTTCAACACTTTGCAACATTCGGCGGAGCAGGCAATCACCTAGCCCGCCCCTGTCGCGGGCCTTTGTTGCGCGATCAATAAATGAACTGCGCGATCATCGCGCAAGGCGCCTCAGCTGTCGGCGCGGTAGGCGGAATCGAGCGTGAGCGTACCCACGGCGCGTGACACGCAGGCGCAGATGCGGGTCGTGGCCGCTTTCTCGTGGGCGCTCAGGAACACGTCGCGGTGGTCGACTTCGCCATCGACCGCGAGAACGTCCATCGCGCAGAGGCCGCATTCGCCGCGTTTGCAGTCCGAGAGGGTCTGCACGCCGGCGGCGTCGAGCGCCTCGAGCAGCGTGCAGTCGGCGGGCACGGTGATCGCCAGGTCGTGCCGGGGAATGCGCACCGTGAAGGCCTGCGTCGCGAGGCGGCCGCTGCTGCCGAAGGTCTCGAAGCGCAGGTCGGCCGGGGCCCGGCCGGCGGCCTCCCAGGCGCGCTTGACGGCTTCGAGCATCGGCACCGGGCCGCAGGTGTAGAGCTGGCCGCCGGGCGGCAGCGCGGCGATGGCGCCAGCGAAGTCGATGGGGGCCGAGCCTTCGTGCGCGACGACGCCGTCGCCCAATGCCGCCTGCAAGTGCGGGAGGTAGCCGAGCTCGCCGGCATGGCGCGCGCCGTAGAGCATCTTCACGGGCACGCCGCTTCGCTTCGCATGCGCGCCCAGGCGCTGCGCCATCAGCACCAGCGGCGTGATGCCGATGCCGCCCGCCACCAGCAGGTAGCCGGGCGCCGAAAGGTCGAGCGCAAAGTGGTTCTGCGGCGCGCTCACCTGCAGGCGGTCGCCCGGCGCGAGCTGCCACATCGCGAGCGAGCCGCCGCGGCCGTCGTCCAGGCGCTTGACCGCGATGCGCCAGCATTGGCCATCGCCCTCGCCGACCAGCGAGTACGAGCGCGTCTGCAGCCTGCCCTGCGCGGTCATCACCTGCACCTGCAGGTGGGCGCCGGGTTCATACGCGGCGGCAAAGCCCGATTCAGGCCGCAGTTCGAACTCGCGCACGGTGGGCGTGACGTCGCGCAGCGCAACCACCTGCGCCTGCATCCATTGAAGATCGCTTTTCATCGGGAACACCAAACGGGAAAAAGAGGGAAGGTCAGCCGCGGCGGCGGATCAGCTGCACGCCGGGCAGCGCGCGCTGCTCGGCGCTCGGCGTGCCGTGCAGCGCCTCGCGCAGGTTTCGCCGCGCGATGCGGCTGTGCTCGCGCATCAGCGCCTCGGCGCGCGAGCCCTCGCCGGATTCGATGGCGTCGAGCACCTGCAGGTGCTGGTCCTGCGCGATCACGAGCATGTCGCGCGCGGCCGGCGAATTGGCCTGCACGATGACGAAGCCCGAGGGCGATGCAAACGGCAGGTTGACCACGCGCTCCAGCTGCTGCGCGATGACCGGGCTGCCGGCCATCTCGCACAGCAGCGCATGGAATTTCTCGTTGTGCGTGACGTAGCGCGAGAACGCCGCGTCGTCGAGCGCGGGCTCGCGCAGCAGCTCGTCGATGCGCGCGAGGCAGGCGCGCGCTTCGCGCAGCACCACGGGCGCCGCACCGCGCTCGGCCGCCAGGCGGGCCACCAGCCCTTCGAGCGTGCCGCGCAGCTCGATCGCATCGGCCACGTCGCGCTCGGAAAACGTGCGCACCGCGTAGCCGCCGTTGGGCAGCGCTTCGAGCAGGCCTTCTTGCTCGAGCCGCATCAGCGCGCTGCGCACGGGCGTGCGCGACACGCCGAGCTGTTCGGAGATGGCGACTTCGGCGATGCGCGCGCCGCCGGGCAGCTCGCCCGCGAGGATCATTTCGCGCAGCCGCAGCTGCGCCTTCACCGCCTGCGAGCTGCCGGTGTCGCCGGGCTCGAGGGGGAGACCACAGCGGCCTTCATGCGGCCCGCTTTTCTTCGACGGGCCGGATCGGGATCGCGGCGCGCGCGGGCTTTTCCTTCTCGACCATGCGGTCGATCAGCCGGCGCGCCCACATCGAGCCGGCGTCGATGTTGAGGTTGTAGAACTGGTGGTCGGGGTGGTCGTCCATGGCCTTCTGCTGGGCTTCGAGCACGAGCTCGTCTTCGCGGAAGATGCCGGCCACGCCCTCGCGCAGTTCGTGCGTGAGGCGCTGCTCGCCGAGGCAGTAGTTGCGCGCGAACGCCCAGAAGTACAGGCACGTCTTGTCGGTCTCGGGCGTGATGGTGTTGAGCACGTAGCCGTTGACACCCTTGCTGCGGTCGCCGGGGTTGCCGTCCTTCGGCACCGCGCCGCTGCCCGCCTCGGCCACGCCCACGTCGATGTTCACCGTGCACGGGCCCTCGAAGCGAATGATCTGCCAGCGATCGACCTTGCCCGTGTAGCCGCGTGCATGGCGGATCTGGCCGCCCCAGAACGGCGGCGCGTCGATGCCTTCCATCCAGCGCGTGACGGTGGCCGAGCGGTCGCCGTGCGTGGCGACGAAGGGTGCCTCGGCCACTTCGCGGTTGCCGATCGAGGAGCCGTGCACGAAGGTCTCGTGCGTCAGGTCCATGAGGTTGTCGACCACGAGCCGGTAGTCGCAGTTGACGCGGATCATCTTGCCGTCGCCGGCCCAGGCGGGGTCGTCGTTCCAGTGCATGTCGGGCACGAGCGCCGGGTCGGCCTTGGCCGGATCGCCGGGCCAGATCCAGATGAAGCGGTGCTTCTCGACCACGGGAAAGTTGCGAACGCACGCCGATGGGTTGAGCGTTTCCTGGCTCGGCATGTGGGTGCAGCGGCCCTGGCTGTTGTAGACGAGGCCGTGGTAGCCGCAGACCAGCTCGTCGCCCTCGAGGCGGCCGAGCGAGAGCGGCATGAGGCGGTGCCAGCAGGCGTCTTCGAGCACTGCCACCTGGCCATCGGTGCGGCGGAACAGCACCACCTTCTGGTTGCAGATCGTGCGGGGCAAGAGGGCGTGGCGCACTTCGACGTCGTAGGCGGCGGCGTACCAGGCGTTCAGGGGAAAAGCGGTCGTGGGCGTTTTCATGAATACCCAATGTATACAGAAACGAGGAAATATCCAGCCATATCGCGCCGATTCGAGGGTAAACACTGATCTAAGGGTATACAGCCACGCGACTTTCGAAGGCGCTAGGATGCTCCGTTCGTTATCAGCCACGACGGAGTTCACCCCATGTCCCAGCACGCCGCCCTGCCCGCCCGCTACGACCACGTCGGCAGTTTCCTGCGCCCCAAGTACCTGCTCGAAGCGCGCGAGCAGAAGGCCAAGGGCGAGATCACGCCCGAGCAACTGCGCACGGTCGAAGACAAGGCCATCACCGAGATCGTCCGCTTCCAGGAAGACATTGGCCTGAAAAGCATCACCGACGGCGAGTTCCGCCGCACGTATTTCCACATCGACTTTCTCGACCAGCTCGGCGGCGTGAAGACCGACATTCCCGTCACCATCCGCAAGCCCGACGGCACCGAGGAACTGGCACCGCCCGCGATGCGCGTGATCGACAAGGTGCGCCACGTCAAGGACATCCAGCTGGCCGATTTCCAGTACCTGAAGAGCCAGGTCTCCGCAGGCCGCACGCCCAAGGTGACGATCCCTTCGCCGACGATGCTGCACTTTCGCGGCGGCCGCGCCGGCATCAGCAAGGACGCGTACCCCGAGCTCGACCCGGTGTTCTACGACGACGTGGCCAAGGCCTACGGCGACGAGTTGCGCTCGCTCGCTGCCGCCGGCTGCACCTATGTGCAGATGGACGACACCAACCTCGCGTACCTCTGCGACGAGCACATGCGCGAAGCCGCCCGCAAGCGCGGCGACGACCCGAACGAGCTGCCCCACCGCTATGCCGCCTTCATCAACAAGGTGGTCGCGCAGAAGCCGCCGGGCATGCTGCTGGCGATGCACCTGTGCCGCGGCAACTTCAAGAGCACGCACGCTGCGGCCGGCAACTACGAGCCGGTGGCCGAGGCGCTCCTGAAGGAGATGGACCTGGACGCCTACTTCATGGAATACGACGACGCCCGCTCGGGCGACTTCAAGCCGCTGCGCTACCTGCCCAAGGGCAAGACGGTGGTGCTCGGCCTCGTGACCACCAAGTTCGGCGAGATGGAAGACAAGGACGAGCTCAAGCGCCGCATCGAGGAGGCCGCCAAGTACGCGCCGCTCGAGCAGCTCGCGCTCTCGCCGCAGTGCGGCTTCTCCAGCACCGTGCACGGCAACAACATCGCGGTGGAAGCGCAGCGCAACAAGCTGCGCCTGGTGGTCGAGACGGCGCAGGAGGTCTGGGGCTCGACCTGACGCGCCGTTTCTGGTGAAGTCGGGGGCATGACGACTCACATCTATTCCGGCCCCCTCAGCATGTTCGGCGCCAAGGTCGAGATCGCGGCACGCGAAAAAGGCATCGCCTTCGACCTCGTCATGGTGCCGTTCACCAAGGACGACGCCTACGACCCGAAGCACCCCGAGGTGCTTCGGGTCAACGCCGTCAAGCAGCAGGTGCCCGTGCTGGTCGACGACGCGGTGGCGCTGTTCGACTCGACGCAGATCTTCGAGTACCTCGAAGACCGTTATCCCCCACCCACATCGCTGGCCCTGTGGCCCCAGGACATCGCCGAGCGGGCGCGGGCGCGGCAGCTGGAGCAGAAATCCGACGAGGTGTTCTTTCCGAACGTCATCAAGCTCTTCGGCCTGCAGAACGCCATGCAGAGCGCTCCGGCGGTCGCGGCATGCGCCGCCTGCGCGCGCTTCTACGAAGAGATGGACGGCCTGCTGGCCACGCGCGATTACCTCGCGGGCCCCTACTCCTTCGCGGACATCGCCTTCTACATGGCCCACGTGTTCGCCGACCGCAAGGGCGCCGGCATGACCGACGCCACGCCGCGTCTGGTGGCCTGGCGCAACCGCGTGCGCGACCGGCCCGCGGTGCATGCGGTGGTCGATCCGATGATGAAATTCCTCGCCTCCGAGGGCCGCGGCGTGCCCGCCTTCCTGCAGCGCTGACCGCACGCAGACGCGCTGAGGCATCATCAGCCCCATGCCGACTCCTGCGTTCGACTGGCTGCCCTCTCCCTCGCAGCATTTCCTCGTCGTCACTTTTGCGCTGCTTGTCTACGTCCTCACCACGCGCGCGCGCCGCGAGCAGCGCGCCCCCACCACCGCCATCGCGTGGGTGATGGGGCTGGTGCTGATGCCCTACCTGATCCTTCCGATGTACCTGCTGTTCGGGCAGCGCAAGCTCCGCCCGGCCGGCTCGCCGCGACCGCCGCGCTCGGTGCCGCCGGGGCACTGGGCGGCCGACCTGATCGAGAGCTTCGGCCTCGCGCCGCCCGGGCGCTGCGCGGTGCGCCTGCATGCCGACGGCGAGGCCGCGCGCGAGGCGCTGTGGCAGGTGATCGACGGCGCGCGCGAACGCATCGACGTGTGCACCTTCATCATCGGCGACGACGCGCTCGGCCATGCGGTGATCGCGCGGCTCGCGCAGCGCGCGCGCGAAGGCATCAAGGTGCGCGTGCTGCTCGACGGCTTCGGCGCGCTGTCGCTGCCGCGCCATCACTTCGACCTGCTGCGCGCGGCGGGCGGCGAGGTGGCGGTGTTCCGCCCCTTCTTCAGCCTGCGCCGTACCGGGCCGCGCAACCTGCGCAACCACCGCAAGTTCACCATCGCCGACGACAGCTGGCTCTGGTCGGGCGGGCGCAACCTCGCGGGCGAGTACTTCACGGGCAACGACAAGCACCCCGAGGCGTGGCGCGATCTCTCCTTCGACCTGCGCGGCAACGTGGCGGCCGCCGCAGCCCGCCAGTTCGATCACGACTGGAGCTCGGTACGCTCGCGCAAGGCGCGCGCCATCAGTTGCGACGACGTGCTCGAAGGCCCCGGCACCGCGATGGCCCAGTTCCTGCCGAGCGGCCCCGACCAGACCGAGGACACCGCGCACGCGCTCCTCATCGACGCGTGCTTTCGCGCCGAGCACCGCATCCTGGCGATCACGCCCTACTTCGTGCCCGGCGACGGCCTGCGCGACGCGCTGCGCCTGGCCGCGCGGCGCGGCGTGCAGGTGACGATCGCGATGCCCGCGCAGTCGAACCACCGGCTGGCCGACTTCGTGCGCGCCCGCGCCATGCGCGACCTGGCGCGCGCGGGCGTGAGCTTTCGCATGCTGCCCTTCATGGCGCACGCCAAGGCAGTGGTGGTCGACCACGAACTGGCGATGTGCGGCTCGATCAACCTGGACCTGCGCAGCCTGCTGCTGAACCACGAGGCGGCCGTGGTGTTCTACGGCCCGCACGAAATCGACTGGCTCGCCGAGTGGATCGACACCACCGCCTCGGCCGGCGAGCCCTACCGCGCGCGACGCCCGGGGTTGATGCGCGACGTGGCCGAGGGGCTCTTGCTCACCGTCGCTTTCCAGCTTTAGAAGCCGCGGGCGCCGCGTCCTTGGCGTCTTTCGCATCCTTCGCGATGGCATCCAGCCCCGCGAGCACATAGCGCATCAGGTCGTCCGCCAGCGCCTTCGTGTCCTTCAGCGCCGGCAGCACCTTGTTGCCCAGGTCCTTGGGCGCGACCATCATCACGATGCACGGCAGCACGGTGAACAGCAGCGCGCGCTGCACCGAAGGGTGGTCGTCGGGCAGCCCCACGATCGCGCCGATCAGCCCGCGCAGCAGCTTGGTCTTGGGCAGCACCGCGCGCTTGATCATCATCGGCATCGCCGGCGACGGCGACAGCGCCTCGCGCAGCACCACGCGAAATCCCCAGGGCGCCTTGGGCTGGCCGCCGACCTCGATCAGGTGCGTGAGCAGCGCGCGCAGCTTCTGCCGCGGATCGTTCGACACGCTGGCCAGGCCGACCAGCTCGTCGATGCTGACCAGCTGGCTGTGCGCCTCGATCAGCACCGCCTCGTAAAGCCCGTCGCGGCCGTTGAAGTGGTAGTTGATCGCGGCCATGTTGGTGCCCGCGCGGGTACAGATTTCCTTGCTCGTGGCTTCGGCGAAACCGCGCTCGGCGAACAGCCGGCCCGCGGTCTCCAGGATGTGCAGGCGCGTGGCGTTGCCGTCGGTGCGCTGGGTGCGCACCGAAGCGCTGGAGGGAGCGGAGGTACTGGAAGAGCGGGTGGCCATGGGCCAAGGTTAATCGAATTGAAAAATTACTTCAAATTCAAATTTCAATTTGATAACATCCGGCCGCATACCCCGTTCTGGAAACTGGCAGGAACCCGACCCATGAACAAGAAACCCCTCATCGCCGTGGCCGTCGTCGCACTGGCCGCCGTGGCGGGCGGCTGGTGGTACTTCAACCGCTCGGCCACGCCCACCGACCAGATCGTGCTCTACGGCAACGTCGATGTGCGCCAGGTCTCGCTCGCCTTCAATGCCAACGACCGCGTGGCCGAACTCGCGGTGCGCGAAGGCGACCACGTGCGGGCCGGGCAACTCCTAGGCAAGCTGGACACCCGCACGCTCGCGCTGCGCGTGGCGCAGTCGCAGGCGCGCATCGGCGTGCAGGAGCAGGCCCTGCTGCGCCTGAAGACCGGCAGCCGCCCCGAGGAAGTGGCCCAGGCCGGCGCGCAGGTGACCGCCGCGCGGGCCGATGCCGACCTCGCGCAGCAGCAGCTCGCGCGCCTGCAGGGCATCAGCCAGACCACCGCAGGCCGCGCGGTGAGCCAGCAGGACCTGGACAGCGCGCAGGCCCGGCGCAAGGTCGCGCTCGCGCAGCTGGACAACGCGCGCAAGGCGCAGCAGCTCGTCGTCAGCGGCCCGCGCAAGGAAGACATCGCGCAGGCGCAGGCCCAGCTCGAATCGGCGCGCGCCGACCTCGCGCTCATGAACCACCAGCTCACCGAGGCCGAGCTGAGGGCGCCCATCGATGCCGTGGTGCGCGCGCGCCTGCTCGAACCCGGGGACATGGCCTCGCCGCAGCGCCCGGCCTTCACGCTCGCGATCACCGATCCCAAGTGGGTGCGCGCCTATGTGGCCGAGGCCGACCTCGGCCGCGTGAAGCCGGGCCAAGCCGCGCGCGTGACCACCGACAGCCGGCCCGGCGAAGCCATCGCCGGCAAGGTCGGCTACATCGCGTCGGTGGCCGAGTTCACGCCCAAGACCGTGCAGACCGAAGAGCTGCGCAGCAGCCTCGTCTACGAGATCCGCGTGATGGTCGAAGACAAGGAAGATCGCCTGCGCCTGGGCATGCCGGCCACCGTGCGGCTGCAGCTCTCCGACACCAACGGCAAGCCCTGATGTCCGCCACCGTGCCGGCCGTGGCCGGGCGCTCCCTGCACAAGCGCTTCACGCTCAAGTCGTCGAAGCAGCCGGTGCATGCGCTGGATGGCGTGTCGCTCGAAATCCCCAGCGGCACGCTCACCGCGCTGGTCGGGCCGGACGGCGCGGGCAAGACCACGCTGCTGCGCCTCATGGCGGGCCTCATGCGCGCCGACGAAGGCGAGCTGCGCGTGCTCGGCATCGACGTCTCGGCCGACCCGCAGGCGGTGCAGGACCGCATCAGCTACATGCCCCAGCGCTTCGGCCTCTACGACGACCTGAGCGTGCAGGAGAACCTCGACCTCTACGCCGACCTGCACGGCGTGTCGAAAGACAAGCGCCGCGAGCGCTACGCGCGGCTCATGGAGATGACCGACCTCGGCCGCTTCACCGACCGCCCCGCGGGCAAGCTCTCGGGCGGCATGAAGCAGAAGCTCGGCCTCGCGTGCACGCTGGTGCGCTCGCCCGACCTGCTGCTGCTGGACGAGCCGACCGTGGGCGTCGATCCGCTCTCGCGGCGCGAGCTCTGGCAGATCGTGCAGCAGCTGGTGGACGACGAGAAGCTCTCGGTCATCGTGAGCACCGCCTACCTGGACGAGGCCGAGCGCTGCAGCCAGGTGTTCGTGCTGCGCGAGGGCAAGCTGCTCGCGGAGGGCGCGCCGGCCGAGATTCGCGACCATGCACAGGGCCTGTGCTTCGTCGCCGCGCCACCGGAGGGCGAGCCGCCGCGCCTGATGCAGGCGCGGCTCCTCGATGCGCAACAGGACATCGTCGATGCCGTGCCGCAAGGCGGCGAGGTGCACTTCATCCGCCGCAAGGACACCGACGATGCGACGCTCGCCACGCTGCTGGCCGGCGCGCACGCGGAGCCGGTGCCGCCGCGGCTCGAAGACGGCTTCATGACGCTGCTGCGCACGCAGCAAGCAACCGCAACGAACACCACCGCAGCCACGACCTCCAGCCCCGCCAAGGGCGACTCCGGCGAAGTCGTCATCGAAGTGAAGGACCTCGTGCGCCGCTTCGGCGATTTCGTCGCCGTCGCGAGCACCAGCTTCTCGGTGCGGCGCGGCGAGATCTTCGGGCTGCTCGGCCCCAACGGCGCGGGCAAGACCACCACCTTCCGCATGCTCTGCGGCCTCCTGCCCGCGAGCGGCGGCCAGTTGCGCGTGGCCGGCGTGGACCTGCGCCATGCGCGCGCGCAGGCCCGCCAGCGCATCGGCTACGTCTCGCAGAAGTTCGCGCTCTACGGCAACCTCACGGTGCGCGAGAACCTCTCGTTCTTCGGCGGCGCCTACGGCCTGCGCGGAGAGCGGCTGCAAGCGCGCATGCAGACGGTGCTGCGCCAGTTCGACCTCGAACGCGAGCTCGACACGCCCAGCGGCCAGTTGCCCGGCGGCTACCGCCAGCGCCTGGCGATGGCCACGGGTCTCCTGCACGAGCCCGAGATCCTGTTCCTGGACGAGCCCACGAGCGGCGCCGACCCGCTTGCGCGCCGCGAGTTCTGGCGCCGCATCACCGCGCTGGCCGAAGGCGGCACCACCATCGTCATCACCACGCACTTCATGGAAGAGGCCGAGTACTGCGACCGCATCGTGATCCAGGACGCGGGCAAGGTGCTCGCCATCGGCACGCCGCAGGAAGTGCGCGCGCAGGCGCTCGACGGCGAAGACAGTGGCAAGCGCATCGACATGGAGCAGGCCTTCATCGGAATCGTGGAGAAGGCGCGGCGCAAAGGGAAAGAAACGGCAGCGAAGCAACCGGAAGGAGCCACAGCATGAGCGGCTTCTGGTCCCGGTTGATCTCCCTCACGCGCAAGGAATTCCGCCAGCTGCTGCGCGACCGCAGCAACCTGGCGATCGGCATCCTGCTGCCGATGGTGCTGATCCTGATCTTCGGCTACGGCATGTCGCTCGACGTGAAGAACGCGCCGGTGGCCGTGGTGATGGAAGACGCCTCGCCCACGGCGCACGAAGCCATCGCGGGCCTGCAGCTCTCGCCCACCATCGCGCCGGTGCTGCTGGGCTCCATGCACGACGCCGAAGAACTGATGCGCGAGCGCAAGGTCGACGGCATCGTGCGCATTCCGAGCGATTTCTCGCGCGCGCTGGCCGCGGGAAACGCGCGCGTGCAGCTCGTCGTGCACGGCGCCGATGCGGGCCGCGCGACCATCATCCAGGCCTACGTGAGCGGCGCCCTCGCCCAGACGGCCGTGCGGCAGGCCGATCGCCTGGGCAGCACCTCGGGCGCCGACGCGCCGCCCGTGGGCCGCGTCACCGTCGAGCAGCGCATGTGGTTCAACGCCGCGAACACCAGCACCTGGTACCTCGTGCCGGGGCTCATCGTGCTGATCATGACGCTGGTCGGCGCCTTCCTCACCGCGCTGGTGATGGCGCGCGAATGGGAGCGCGGCACGCTCGAGGCGCTGTTCGTCACCCCGGTGCGGCCCGTCGAGATCCTGCTGGCCAAGATCATTCCGTACTTCGGTGTCGGCATGCTGGGCCTGGCGCTGTGCCTGCTGGCCG
Source organism: Variovorax sp. AC194 (assembly GCF_979257995.1). Taxonomy (NCBI): domain Bacteria; kingdom Pseudomonadati; phylum Pseudomonadota; class Betaproteobacteria; order Burkholderiales; family Comamonadaceae; genus Variovorax; species Variovorax sp. AC194. The sequence goes on from NZ_OZ409823.1 coordinate 4,923,387, forward strand.
CGCGCTTCCTGTTCGCGGTGCCGATGTACGGCTCGCTCGCCGTGGTGGTGTTCAGCTCGATGCTCTACCTGATCGTGGCGGTGAGCCTGGGCCTGGTGATCTCGTCGGTCACGCGCAACCAGTTCCTCGCGAGCCAGATCGCGCTGATCGCGACCTTCATGCCCTCGATGATGCTGTCGGGCTTCCTCTTCGACCTGCGCAACGTGCCCACGGCCGTGCGCGTCATCGGGCATGTGCTGCCGGCCACCTACTTCATGGACCTGATCAAGACGCTGTTCCTCGCGGGCGACGTCTGGCCGCTCGTCTGGCGCAACTGCGCCATCCTGCTGTGCTATGCGGTCGGCCTGCTGCTGGTCGCGCGCGCGGTCACGCGCAAGAGCCTCGATTGAGACGCGAAGGAACCGGAACATGATCGACTTCCTGCTGCGCATCGCCAACCTCTGCAAGAAGGAGCTGCTCGCGATCCTGAAGGACCCGGCCACGCGCACCATCCTCTTCGCACCCGCGCTGCTGCAGAGCCTGATCTTCGGCTACGGCGCAACCTACGACCTGGCGAACGTGCCTTATGCGCTGCTCGACCAGAGCCGCACGGGCGCCGCGACCGAGCTCATCGCGCACCTGGACAGCACGGGCGTCTTCCACCGCGTGGCCACGCTGCGCACGCAGGCCGACATCCGCGAGGTGATCGACACCGAGAAGGCGCTGCTCGTGATCCAGATCGCGCCCGACTTCGAGCGGCAGCTGAGCGCCGGGCAGCCCGCGGCGATCCAGCTGATTCTGGATGCGCGCAACTCCAACACCGCGGGCTCGGCCGCAGGCTACGTGGGTGCGGTGGTCGAGCGCTACAACGCCGAGTTGCGCACCCGCGCGGGCGCACCGCCGGCGCCGCTGGTCATCGAATCGCGCGCCTGGTTCAACCCGAACCTGGAGACGCGCTGGAACCTCCTGCCCGGCATGATCGCCGCGCTCAGCATGCTGCAGACGCTGCTGCTCACCGCGCTCTCGGTGGCGCGCGAGCGCGAGCAAGGCACCTTCGACCAGCTGTTGGTGACGCCGATGTCGCCGCTCGAAATCATGATCGGCAAGGCGCTGCCGCCGGTGCTGGTGGGCCTTGCGCAGTCGTCGTTGATCCTCGTGGTGGCGATGTTCTGGTTCGGCATTCCGATGGCGGGCTCGCTCGTCACGCTCTACACGGGGCTCATCTTCTTCACCATCGCGAGCGTGGGCATCGGCCTGTCGATCTCGGCCGTGTCGGCCAACATGCAGCAGGCCATGCTCTACACCTTCGTGCTGCTGATGCCGATGATGCTGCTGTCGGGCCTGACCACGCCGGTGCGCAACATGCCGCACGTGCTGCAGGTGATCACCATGGCCAATCCGCTGCGCTTCGCGATCGACCTGGTGCAGCGCGTGTACCTGGAGGGCGTGGGGCTGGGCACCGTCTGGCACAACCTGATTCCGCTCTCCATCATCGCGGTCGTCACGCTGCCGCTGGCGGCGTGGCTCTTTCGCAATCGTCTTGTCTGACCACGGGAGCACTTCATGCCTCTCACCTTCCATTCCACATGCAACGCGGTGACTGCTGCCGCGCTGGCACTTCTCGTCGGCGGCTGCGCCGTGGGCCCCGACCACACGCCCTCGGAGCCGCGCGCCCCCGCCGACTGGTCCGCATGGCACGGCGGTTCGCCCGCATTGCTCGGCGCCGAACGCAATGCCGCGCCGGCAGCGGCCTCCCTCGCGCCCGGCGACTGGAAGGCCTTCAACGACCCGATGCTCGACCGGCTGCAGGCGATGGTGCGCGCCGCCAACCCCGACCTGCAGACCGCCGCGCTGCGCTTCGCGCAGAGCCGCGTGCAGCGCGCCACCACGGCCGCCCAGCGCGGCCCGCAGGTCAACGCCAGCGCGGGCGTCACGCGGCAGCGGCAAAGCGAGAGCGGCGCGGCCACGCGGATGATCGATGCGCTGGGCTCCTCCGTCGCCAACAAGGACCAGCTGATCCGCACGCTCAGCGAGCCCTACAACCTCTACCAGGCCGGCTTCGACGCCTCGTGGGAAATCGATCTGTGGGGCCGCGTGCGACGCGCCGTGGAAGCGGCCGATGCCGATGCGGCCGCCTCGGCCGCGATGCTGCAGCAGGCCGAGCTCAGCGTGCAGGCCGAGCTCGCGCGCAACTACTTCGAGCTGCGCGGCACGCAGCGCGAACTGCGCATCGCGCGCGCCGACATCGCGGCCGCCGCCGAGTCGCTCGAACTCGTGCAGGCGCGCGCCGATGGGGGGCTCGTCACCGACCTCGACCCCGTGCGCCAGCGCACCCTGCTGGCCGAGCTGCGCGCGCGCGTCCCGTCGCTGCTGCAGCAGGAGGCCGATGCGATGAACCGCATCACGCTGCTCGTCGGTGCGGCGCCCGGCGCGCTCAACGCCGAACTGGCCGATGCGACCACCGACAGCGCAACCGATGCGCCGCCGCTGCCCGACCTCGCGCTCGGTCTCCCCGCGGACCTCGCGCGGCGCCGCCCCGACATCGCCGCGGCCGAGGCGCAGCTGCATGCCGCCACCGCGCGCGTCGGCGTGGCCGTGGCCGATCTCTATCCGCGCGTCACGCTGGGCGCGGGCTTCGGCTACGAGTCGGTGGGGAGTGATCGCTTCGGCGATTGGGGCAGCCGGCAATGGCATGTCGGCCCGTCCCTGAGCCTGCCGATCTTCGACAACGGCCGCCGCCGCAGCACCGTGGACCTGCGCGAGCTGCAGCAGCAGGAGGCGGCCGTCGCCTTCCAGCAGACGGTGCTCAAGGCCTGGCATGAAATCGACGGTGCGCTCAACGCGTACAGCGCCGAACGCCAGCGCCATGCCGAACTCATCGAGCGCGAGCGCCAGAGCAGCGATGCGCTCACGCTCGCGCATGCGCGCTATGCCAACGGGCTCACCGATTTCGGTGTCGAGCTCGACGCGCGCCGTGCGCTTTTGCAGGCCCGCCGCGACCACGCGCAGAGCACGAGCCGGCTGTCGGTGAGCCTGGTCGGTGTCTACAAGGCGCTTGCGGGCGGCGTGCCGCCCCGTGAACTCAGGGCAGGTTCGTGAAACTCGCGTTGCCCAACCCGGTGCCGATGGTCAGCACGCCCCAGTGCTTCACGTCGCGCATGAAGGGCAGTTCGCTCAGGCCCTGCACCACCGCGTCGTTGTGCATCAGCACCAGCGTCGGCCCCGAGCCGATCATCGGCATGCGGCGCCACACTTCGCTCGGCAGATGGAAGGCATGGCTCTCCCAGTCGCCCGGCAGGTTCTGCGCGCCGCGCGCGATGGAGCCGTCCTGGCGGATGAGGCCCGGACAGCCGATGCCGATGAAGGGCGCGAGGCGGATCTTCTTGCGCTCGCTGTAGAGCACCATCTCCTCCAGCATCTGGGCGATGTGCTCGACGATGCTGCCGCGGTTCGGGCCGTCGTCGGCGTGGCGCCACTTCATGCGCCGCACCACCTTCGCGAGCGAGAAGTCGCGTGCCTTGCGGTGGCGCGTCTTGACGATGCCGCAGCGGATGTTGGTGCCGCCGATGTCCACCGCAAGGATGGCATCGTGCCCCTTGAGCATCTCCGGCGGCGTGAGGTGCACCCAGCCGATGAGGCCGCCATCGTCCACGTTGTGCGAGAGGCGGCCCAGCTGCGCGTGCACGCCCATCTCCTCGAGGATGGCGCTGGCCTGCAGGATGGCGCGCTCGCCCACGTCGCTTTCGGGAAAGCCGCCGCCGATCACGATGCGCTGCACCTTCTCCCAGGAGGGCTGGCGGGTGAAGCGCTGGATCACATAGGCCAGCTCCTCGGCGAATTCCTCGATGGCGCCATGCATCACGTCGGCGGCTTCGGACGCCTTCTTGGCCTGCAGCGCGTGGTCGAGCTCCTTCTTGCTGAGGTTGCGCGAATGCGAGAGGCCCAGCGGGTCGCGGCCTTCCTTGCGGCGGCGCTTGCGCCAGCGTTCGAGCAGTTCCCTGAAGGCGGTCTGGCTGGCCTGGTCGCCGACGAAGCCGTCCTTGTCGCGCAGCTGGAGGCTGTAGCCGTCGACCTGCAGGCCCGGGAGTTCGCGCAGGCCGTGGACTTCGGAGCCCGGCAGGCCGCCCCTGGCGTCCTTGGTGTCCTTGGCGGTGACGGAGGAGGATTTCTTCTTCGAGGGCTTGGTCTTCATGGCGCTCGACTATGAGGCTCACCGCACCCTGACTGCATCGGCTCCGCGCACCATGCCGTGTAGGAGATTGGCGGGTACGCCGAACGAAGCGTTGTCTATACACTGGCCCGGATGCACCTGCTCCGCAGCCTCTGGCGTGCCGCCCTGTTGGTCTCGATGGCCTGGCTTGCCGCCGCCCCCGCGCAGGCCGCGGACGAGACATTGCGCGTCGGCTCCAAGCGTTTCACCGAGTCGTACATCCTGGCCGAGCTGCTCGCGCAGACGGCCGCGCCGCACACCGCGTCGCCGCCCGTCGTGCGGCAGGGCCTGGGCAACACGGCCATCGTCTACGAGGCGCTGCGCTCGGGGGCCATCGATCTCTATGCCGAGTACACCGGCACCATCGCATTGGAAATCCTCAAGGGCTCGCCCGCGGACACGCGCGAGGCGATGAACGCAGCGCTCGCGCCGATGGGCCTGGGCGTGGCCATTCCGCTCGGCTTCAACGACGGCTATGCGCTGGCGGTGCGCGCGGCCGACGCGGAGCGGCTCGGGCTGCGCACGTTGAGCGATCTGGCCAAGCACCCCGAACTCAAGCTGGGCCTATCGAACGAATTCCTCGGCCGCGCCGATGGCTGGAAGGGCCTGGCCGCGCGCTACGGCTTCACGCAGACGCCCACCGGCCTGGACCACGGCCTGGCCTACGAAGCGGTGGCCGCCAAGCAGATCGATGCGATCGACATCTACACCACCGACGCGAAGATCGACCACCTGGGCCTGCGCGTGCTCGAGGACGACAGGAAGTTCTTCCCGCGCTACGACGCGGTGGTGCTCTACAAGCTGGACCTGCCCACGCGCCTGCCCAAGGCGTGGGCCGCGCTGCAGGCGCTCGAAGGCAAGGTCGACGAGCACGCGATGATCGCGATGAACGCGCGTGCCGAGTTGCAGAGCGTGCCCTTCGATGTCATTGCGCGCGACTTCATCGCCAGCACCGGTGCATCCGGCATATCCGGCACGGCGGGCGCCGCGCAGCCGCAGGAGGCCCGGCGCGGCTTCACCGCCAAGCTCTTCGGCCCCGACCTCTGGAAGCTCGCGCGCCAGCACCTGCTGCTGGTGGCGGTGTCGGTGGGCATCGCGATATTGATCGGCGTGCCGATCGCGATCCTGGTGTTCTCGCATGTGCGCCTGCGCGCCGTGGTGCTGGGCATCGCGAGCCTGATGCAGACGGTGCCCTCGCTCGCGTTGCTGGCGGTGCTGATCTCGATGCTCGGCGCGATCGGGGCGCTGCCCGCGCTCATCGCGCTCACGCTCTACTCGCTGCTGCCGATCATGCGCAACACGGTGACGGGCCTGGCCGAAGTGCCGAACGGACTGCGCCTGGCGGGCACCGCGCTCGGCATGACGCCGCCGCAGAGCCTGCGGCTCGTGCTGCTGCCGTTGGCGCTGCCCACGCTGCTGGCGGGGGTGCGCACGGCCACGGCGATCGCCATCGGCACGGCGACCATCGCGGCGTTCATCGGTGCGGGTGGATTCGGCGAACGCATCGTCACGGGCCTGGCGCTGAACGACCGCGAACTGCTGCTGGCCGGCGCGCTGCCGGCCGCGGCGATGGCGCTCGTCAGCGAAGGGATTTTCGAGCTGATCGAGTGGACGATGCGGCGCCGGCGACGCGCACCGCCATCTTCGCTTCCGCCATGAAGCAGTCGCGCCGCCCGTAGCCGTTCACGCTGAGCCTGTCGAAGCGCCGCGCGAGGCTTCGACAGGCTCAGCCCGAACGGTTTTGCGGATCAGGCCAGCGTGTAGGCCGTCTTCACGGTCGTGAAGAACTCCTGCGCGTACTTGCCCTGCTCGCGCGGGCCGTAGCTCGAGCCCTTCCGGCCGCCGAACGGCACGTGGTAATCGACACCCGCCGTCGGCAGGTTCACCATCACCATGCCGGCCTGGCTGTGGCGCTTGAAGTGCGTCGCGTACTTGAGCGACGTCGTAGCGATGCCGGCCGAGAGGCCGAACTCGGTGTCGTTGGCCGTGGCCAGCGCTTCCTCGTAGTTCTTCACGCGGATCACGCTCGCGACCGGGCCGAAGATTTCTTCCTTGTTGATGCGCATCGCGGCGGCCGATTCGCTGAAGAGCGCGGGCGACATGTAGTAGCCGTCGGTCTCCAGCTTCAGCAGTTCGCCGCCGGCCGCCAGCGTGGCGCCTTCGCCCTTGCCGATGGCGATGTACTCCATGTCCTGGTTCAGCTGCGACTTCGAGGAGACCGGGCCCACGTCGGTGCCCTGCGCGAGCGCATCGCCGACCTTGATCTTGCTCATGCGCACCTTCATCGCCTCGATGAACTTCGGGTAGATGCCTTCGGTGACGATGAGGCGGCTCGATGCGGTGCAGCGCTGGCCGGTCGAATAGAACGCGCTCTGCACGCTGAGCTCCACGGCCTGCGCGAGGTCGGCGTCGTCGAGGACGACTTGCGGGTTCTTGCCGCCCATCTCCAGCTGCACCTTCTTGTGGTTGGTGACGCACTGGATCGCGATGTTGCGGCCCACGCCCACCGAGCCGGTGAAGCTGATCGCATGGATGCCGGGGTGGTTGACCAGCGCCTCGCCGATCACGCTGCCGCGGCCCATCACGAGGTTGAACACGCCCGCCGGAATGCCCGAGCGGCTGATGATTTCACTCAATGCCCAGGCACTGCCCGGCACGAGGTCCGCGGGCTTCAAGACCACGCAGTTGCCGAAGGCGAGCGCGGGCGCGATCTTCCACGCGGGAATGGCGATCGGGAAGTTCCACGGCGTGATGAGGCCGACCACGCCGACCGGCTCACGCGTGATTTCAACGCCGATGTTCGGCCGCACCGAGGGCACGAGCTCGCCCGACAGGCGCAGGCACTCGCCCGCGAAGAACTTGAAGATCTGGCCCGCGCGCGTGGCCTCGCCGATGCCTTCGGCTTTCGTCTTGCCTTCTTCGCGCGCGAGCAGCGTGCCGAGCTCTTCCTTGCGCGCGAGGATCTCGGTGCCGATCTTGTCGAGCGCATCCGAGCGCGCCTGGATGCTGCCCGTCGCCCAGGCCGGGAAGGCGGCGGTGGCGGCGGCCACGGCGGCATCGACATGCGCCGCGTCGCCCTGCGTGTACTGGCCCAGCACGTCGGCCAGGTTGCTGGGGTTGACGTTGGGGCTGTAGCTCTTGCCGGCCAGCCATTCGCCATTGATGAGGTTGTTGAATTCAGTCATCGTCGATGTCCTTCGTTTGCCTGTTGCGGGTGATGAGTTGGAAGAGACCGTCGGCTAGGTTGCGCCTTCGGACTCCACGTAGAGGGCGTACAGCGAGTGGCTGGCCGCCATGTAGAGGCGATTGTTCTTGGGGCCGCCGAACGTGAGGTTGGCACAGCGTTCGGGCAGGCGGATGAAACCGATGGGCAAGCCTTGCGAATTGAAGATCTTGACGCCATCCATGTCTTCGGACTTCGCCTGCGGCTGATAGACCTTCATGCCGTTGCCGGCATCGGTGGGCTCGGCGGCCAGCGCGCCGTTCCAGCCCCAGCCCATCCAGAGGTTGCCGTCGCGGTCGACGCGAAAGCCGTCCAGCGCCGCGGCACCCACGCCGTCGATCAGCTTGGCCTTGTTCGACACGCTGCCGTCGGCCGCCACGTCGTAGCTCCAGAGGCTGCGGTTGGGCGTGCCCTTCCACTCGATGACGTAGAGCTTCTTCTCGTCCGGCGAGAAGGCCAGGCCGTTCGGATTCACCAGGTCGGTGATCACCGCCGAGAGCTGGCCGTCGGGCGTGAGGCGGTACACGTTGGTCGTCGCCTGCTCGGGCGTGGCCCGCTCGCCCTCCCAGGTGCCCGAGATGCCGAAGAGCGGATCGGTGAACCACACGGTGTCGTCCGACTTCACCACCACGTCGTTCGGTGAATTCAGGCGCTTGCCCTGGAAGCGGTCGGCCAGCACGGTCACGCGGCCGTCGTGCTCGGTGCGCACCACGCGCCGCGTCAGCGAGTGCTCGCAGCTCACCAGGCGCCCCTGGCGGTCGCGCGTGTTGCCGTTGCAGTGGTTCACGTTCGACTTGTGGACCTTGAACTCGCCGGTCTTTTCCTCGTAGCGCATCAGCCGGTTGTTGGGGATGTCGCTGCACACGAGGTAGCCCTCGCGCGGCAGGTACACCGGCCCTTCGGCCCAGCGCATGCCTGTGCCGACCTGCTCCAGCGTGCTGCTGTAGAGGCGGTACTTGGCGAAGCTGGGGTCGAGGATCAGCACCGCCGGGTCGGGGTAGCGCTGCTGCGGCTTGTAGGGGAACGATTGCGCGCCGGCAGCTGCGGCCATTGCGCCGAGTGCCGAGCCGGCCGCTGCCTGGAGCAGGCGACGACGGTCCATGTTGTTGTTCATGCAGTCTCCTTGGGTGTCTCAACCATGGGCGCGCAAAGGCGCCGGCACTCAGCGGACCATGCAGGGCCGCTTGTTGTCGAAGGTCCAGTCGGGAATCAGGTATTGCATCGCCTGCGCATCGTTGCGCGCGCCCAGGCCGTGCTTGAGGTACAGCTGGTGCGCCTTCTCGACCTCGGCCATGTCCAGCTCGATGCCCAGGCCCCCGCGCGTGGGCACCTTCACGAAGCCCTCTTCGATCTGCAGCGGCGACTTCGTCAGGCGCTGGCCGTCCTGCCAGATCCAGTGCGTGTCGATGGCCGTCACCTTGCCGGGCGCGGCGGCCGCCACGTGCGTGAACATCGCGAGCGACACGTCGAAGTGGTTGTTCGAATGCGAGCCCCAGGTGAGGCCCCAGGCCTGGCACAGCTGCGCCACGCGCACCGAGCCCTGCATCGTCCAGAAGTGCGGATCGGCCAGCGGAATGTCGACCGACTGCAGCGAGAGGCTGTGCACCATCTCGCGCCAGTCGGTGGCGACCATGTTGGTGGCGGTGGGCAGGCCCGTCGCGCGGCGGAACTCGGCCATCACCTCGCGGCCCGAGAACACGCCTTCGGCGCCGCACGGGTCTTCGGCATAGGCCATCACGCCGTGCAGGTCGCGGCACAGGCGTATCGCGTCGGCCAGCAGCCAGCCGCCGTTCGGATCGAGCGTGACGCGCGCCGTCGGAAAGCGCTCGTGCAGCGCGCGGATCGCCTCGACTTCTTCTTCGCCGCGCAGCACGCCGCCCTTGAGTTTGAAGTCGGTGAAGCCGTAGCGCGCATGCGTGGCTTCGGCCAGGCGCACGATGGACTCGGGCGTCATCGCCTCCTCATGACGCAGGCGAAACCAGTCGTTGTCCGCGCCACGGTCGGTCTCGTACGCCAGGTCGGTCTTCGTGCGGTCGCCCACGTAGAAGAGGTAGCCGAGCATCTGCACCGCATCGCGCTGCTGGCCTTCGCCGAGCAGGGCCGCAACGGGCACTTCGAGGAACTGGCCCAGCAGGTCCAGGAGCGCCGCCTCCACGGCGGTGACCGCATGGATGGTCACGCGCAGGTCGAAGGTCTGCTGGCCGCGGCCGCCGCTGTCGCGGCCGGCGAAGGCGTTGCGCAGGCTGTTGAGCACCGCGTTGTGCCGGCCGATGGGCTGGCCCACGATGAGGTCGCGCGCGTCTTCGAGCGTCTGGCGGATCTTCTCGCCGCCCGGCACTTCGCCCACGCCGGTGTGGCCGGCGCTGTCGGTCAGGATCAGGAGGTTGCGCGTGAAGAACGGGCCATGCGCGCCGCTCAGGTTCATCAGCATGCTGTCGTGGCCCGCGACGGGGACCACGCGCATGCCGGTGACGACGGGCGCGCCCGACACGACATTGGACACGGCGCTGGAAACGGATTCAGGACTTGTCATCTTCGGGCTCGGTGGCTCAGTCTGCAGTGATGTGGCGGGTGTCGATCAATGTCTTCCATCGCGTCCACTCGCGCAACTGGAAGGCGGTGAAATCCTCGGGCGTGCTGGCGACGATCTCCAGGCCCTGGTCGAGCATGCGCTTCTTCGTCTCGGGGTCCTGCATCGCGGCGATGACGGCATCGCCGAGCTTCTTCTTGAGCGCGGGCGGCAGGCCCTTCGGCGCAGCCACGCCTTGCCACGAGTAGACCTCCGCACCCTTCACGCCGGCCTCGGCCAGCGTGGGCACGTCGGGCAGCACGGGCGAGCGCTTGTCGCCGCTCACGGCGATCGCGCGCAGCTTGCCTGCTCGGATGTGCGGCAGCACGGCATTGACGTTCTGGAACGAGAAGTCGACCTGGTTGCCCAGGAGATCGTTCACCGCGGGCGCGCCGCCCTTGTAGGGCACGTGCACGCCTTCGGTCTTGGTCTGCTGCCAGAAGAGCTCGGCCGACAGGTGGTCGGACGAGCCGTTGCCCGAACTCGCGAACGAGACCTTGCCCGGCGTCTTGCGCAAGAGCGCGAGCACGTCGGCCACCGTGTGCTCGGGCCGTGCGACATTCGCGACCAGCACGTTGGGCGCCTGCACGGGCACGCTGATGTAGTCGAAGTCTTTCGTCGCGTCGTAGGGCACGCTCTTCTGCAGGTGCGGCGTGACGACGAATGCGCCCAGCGACGACACCAGCAGCGTGTAGCCGTCGGGCGCTGCGCGCTTGACGAAGCCGGTGCCGATGGTGCCCGTGGCGCCGGGGCGGTTGTCCACGACGAAGCTGCCGCCCAGCTTGGTCTGCAGCTGCAGCGCCAGCGCGCGCGCCACCATGTCGGTGGAGCCGCCGGCGGGGAACGGCACGATGATCGTCACGGGTTTCTGCTGCGGCCATGCGTCGGCTTGCGCCGAGGCATGCAGGGGCAGCATCGCGGTGGCGGCGAGCACGAGGCCCGTCGCAAGAAGCGCTCGTCTCTGCATCGTTGCTTCCGATCAGGAGGGAAGGCGAACAGCCTGGCGCGCGAGCAGCTTCCAGTTGCCGCCCTGCTTCTGCCAGACGCCAAGGATCTTCAGCGCGACCTTGCCGGGCTTGCCCGAATCGTTGGTGTCGGCCGCGAGCGTGTGGCGCACGATGGCGGTGTTGGCATCGACCACCTTGATGGTCTGCTCGGTGATCGTGATGGTCACGAAGTCCGACTTGCCGTCCATCAGGTCGCTGATGAAGCTGGCCTTGGTGTCCACCTTGCCGCCCGAGTGGCCGTAGCTCAGGTCGTCGGCCACCAGCGCGCCGAGCGCGGCGGCGGTCGGATCGACCATCGCGATGCGCAGGCGTTCGGCGGCCGCGGCCACCGCGGGCTGGTCCGATGCGCCGCCGCCTGCGGGCACCATCGCGCAGCCCGAGAACACGGCGGCCGAAGCGGCGATGAGGAAGAGTTTCTTGATGAGCATGTCGTTGCCTGCGTTGTTGTTGATTGATGTTGTCGACTGCGAGACCGCGGAACGCGGCGCCGCTTACTGCGGGCCGAGCGTGGCGATCAGCGCCTTGAGCTCTTCCATCTCGGCGGGCTTCAGATCGGTCAGCGGCGCGCGCACCGGGCCCGCGTCGTGGCCGACGATCTTGGCGCCGGCCTTGACGATGCTCACGGCGTAGCCCGGCGTGCGGTTGCGCAGCTCCAGGTACGGCATGAAGAAGTTCTTCAGCAGGCGGTGCTGCGTGGCGAGGTCGTCGTTGGCCACCGCGTGATAGAAGTCCATCGCCGTCTTGGGGATGAAGTTGAAGACGGCCGACGAGTACACCGGCGTGCCCATGGCCTTGTAGGCCGCGGCATAGACCTCGGCGGTCGGAAGCCCCCCCAGGTACGCGAAGCGGTCGCCCATCTTCTGGTAGATCGCGACCATCGCCTCGATGTCGCCCACGCCGTCCTTGAAGCCGACGAGGTTCGGGTTGCGTTCGGCCAGGCCGGCGAGCGTGTCGGGCTTCAGGCGGCTCGAGGCGCGGTTGTAGACGATCACGCCGAACTTCACGCTCTTGCACACCGCTTCGACGTGCGCGGCCAAGCCTTCCTGCCCCGCTTCGGTGAGGTAGTGCGGCAGCAGCAGGATGCCGTGCGCGCCGGCCTTCTCGGCCGCTTGCGCGCACTGGATAGCAAAGCGCGTCGGGCCGCCGGCGCCGGCAATGATCGGCACCACGCCGCGGCAGGTGTCCACGGCGGTTTTGATGATGCCGGGGTACTCGTCGCCCGTCAGCGAGAAGAACTCGCCCGTGCCGCCCGCGGCGAACAGCGCGCTTGCGCCGTAGGGCTGCAGCCATTCGAGGCGCTTGATGTAGCCCTGCGCGTTGAAGTCGCCGTTGCTGTCGAAGTCGGTCAACGGGAACGAGAGCAGGCCGGAGCCCATGATGGTCTTGAGTTCTTGCGGGTTCATCGGGAAACGTCCAGTGAAAATTTGAGAAAGAAAAATGAGGGTGGATGAGCCGCCGGTCAGTCGAGCTTGACGCTGGCTTCCTTGATCACTTGCGCCCAGCGCGCGCGCTCCTTGGCGAAGAATTGGTCCTGCTCGGGCGCGGTCATGGTCACGACCTCGGCGCCCTGGCCTGCGAGGCGGGCGCGGATGTCGGGGGTGCGGATGATGCGGGTGAGCTCGCGGTTCAGGCGGGCGATCACCGCATCGGGCACGCCGCGTCCGGCGACCACGCCCTGCCAGGTGCCCGACTCGTAGCCGGGCGCGCCCTGCTCGGCGATGGTCGGCACGCTGCCGATCAGCGGCATGCGCGTGGCCTTGGACACGGCGATCAGCTTGAGCTTGCCGGCCTGCACTTGCGGGTAGGTGGCCAGCATGCCGTTCATCAGCACCTGCGTCTGGCCCGAGACGGTGTCCAGCACCGCCTGCACGCCGCCCTTGTAGGGCACGTATTCCCACTTCGCGCCGACCTTGCGCTGCAGCTCGATGCCGGCCAGGTGCGCGGTGCTGCCGCTGGCGGTGACGGCGAAGTTGAGATCGCTTTTCTTCGAGAGCTCGACCAGTTCCTTGAGCGTGCTCGCCTGCACCGAGGGATGCACCACCAGGAGGTGCGGCGAATAGGCCAGCATGCCCACGCTGCGCAGGTCCTTGGACGGATCGAACGGCAGCTTGGGATAGAGCGAGGGGCTGATGGCCAGCGCGCCCAGGTCGCACAGCATCAGCGTGTAGCCGTCGGCCGGCGCCTTGGCCAGCAGGTCGGCGCCCAGGTTGCCGTTGGCGCCCGCGCGGTTGTCGATGATGACCGACTGCCCCAGCGCCTCGGACAGCGGCTGGCTGATGGCGCGCGCAATGATGTCGGACGAGCCGCCCGGCGGATACGGAACGATGATCTTGATCGGCTTGGACGGCCAGTTGCCGCTGCCGCTGGCGCCCTGTGCGAACGCGCGCACCGGCAGGCTGGCGGCCAGGGTCGTGGCCAGGGCGGCGCCGAGTGCGCCGCGTCGGTTGATGGTCATGCGGATGCCTCCAGTTGTTCGATGTGCCCCATGGCTTCGCCCGGATGCCCGAGCGAGTGATCAGTCATCGTACAACTAGAAAAACAACTTGTCCAGACGTGGACCCAAAAAATTCGGCGAAGGGGTTAGTTGTCGGACGAAGCGGCGCCCGCGCCGCCGCCCTTGCCTGCCACGCCCGCACCCGAACCCGCGTCGCCATCGGCTTTCGCCTTCTGCTGCTGCGCGGCTTCCTGCGCGATGCGCAGGCGCTCGCGGCTGTTGGTCAGGTGGATGCGCATGGCGGCGCGCGCCGACTCGGGGTCGCGGCGCGCGATGGCTGCATAGATCTCTTCATGCTCGCGGTTCACGCGGCTCAGGTACGCCCCGCCGTCCTGGATGCGGATGGCGCTGATGCGCGTGCGCGGAATGATCGTGGTGCCCAGGTGCCGCATGATGTCGGCGAAATACGGGTTGCCGGTCGACTGCGCGATCTGCAGGTGAAAGCGGAAATCGGGCGCGACGGTGTCGCCGGCGATCGTCACGTTGTGCTCGAAATCGTCCAGCGCCTGGCGCATGGCCACCAGCTGCTCCTCGGTGCGCCGGCTCGCGGCGAGCCCGGCGGATTCGGTTTCCAGGCTGATGCGCAGTTCCAGCACGGCCAGCACGTCGACCGACGCGGCGATCTCGCCCGGATCGAGGCGAAACACCCCGCCCGGCCGCGGCTGCAGCACGAAGGTGCCGACGCCGTGCAGCGTTTCGACCAGCCCGCCGGCCTGCAGCTTGGACAGGGCCTCCCGCACCACGGTGCGGCTCACGCCGTAGGCCTGCATGATGGCCGACTCGGTGGGCAGCTTGTCGCCCGGGCGCAGCGACTGGCTGCGGATCTTGTCGCCCAGGTCTTCCACCAGCCCGTGCGCCAGGCCCCGGGCACGCTGGCGCGGCCGCCCCACGAAGGCCGCGGGGCCGGTCGCCGGACCGGCTTTCGCCGGCGCATCTGGAACCAAGGGATTACCCGCAGTCGTCTGAACCATGGCCACGATGATAATCTCCAATTAGTTGTACGACAACCGATAACTTATCACTCTGACATCTTCTGAAGCCGCTTCGCAAGCCTCTTGAGGGCATTGCGGTCTCTTCGGCACTCACATGAAGTATTCCCTCGACTTCGCTCCGCTGGCATCGTACTGGCCCGTTTTCATCAACGGCGCATGGCTCACGCTCAAGATGACCGCTTTGGCGGTCGTTGTCGGCGTTTGCGTCGGAACACTGGTCGCGTTCGCCAAGCGCAGCCAGATCAAGCCCCTCGCCCGTGCCTGCACGGTCTACATCGAGATCGTGCGCAACACGCCTTTCCTGGTGCAGATCTTCCTCCTGTACTTTGGCCTGGCGAGCTTCGGCGTGCGCATGCCGACCTTCGCGGCCGCGGTGCTGGCGATGGTGATCAACATCGCGGCCTATGCCGCGGAGATCATCCGCGCGGGCCTCGAATCGGTGCCGCGCGGGCAGATCGAGGCGGCCGAATGCCTGGGTCTTTCGAAGTGGCGCATCGGCTGGCATGTGATGCTGCAGCCGTCCATCGAGAAGGTGTACCCCGCCCTCACGAGCCAGTTCCTCTTGATGATGCAGGCCTCGGCGATGGCCTCGCAGATCTCGGCCGAAGAGCTCACCGCCATCGCCAACACCGTGCAGTCGGACACCTTCCGGTCGCTGGAGACCTACATCGTGGTCGCGGCGCTGTACCTGGTGCTCTCGCTCTTCATCAAGCTGGTGACGTGGGCGCTCGGCGAATACATGTTCCGCCGCCGCCGCGTGGTGCGCCGCGCGGCCGCGCAGGCCGGCAAGGCGCAGCCTGCCGCATCGACGGCCGCCGTTGCCATTCATGGAGGCGCGGCATGAGCCTCGGCCATTTCACCTTCACGCACCTGATGTACCTGGTGCAGTCGATCGGCTGGACGCTGCTGCTCTCGGCGCTGGCGTTCGTGCTGGGCGCCATCGGCGGCTTCGGGCTGATGCTCGCGCGCATCTCGCCGCGCGCGTGGCTGCGCTGGTTCGCGGTGGTCTACATCGAATGCATCCAGGGCATTCCGCTGCTGATCCTGCTGTTCATCGTGTACTTCGGGCTCTCGGTGTACGGCCTCTCGCTGCCCTCGCTGGTGGCCGCGGGCATCGCGATGATGATCTACGTGAGCGCGTACCTGGGCGACATCTGGCGCGGCTGCATCGAGGCGATGCCCAAGCCGCAGTGGGAAGCCTCCGAGTGCCTGGCGTTCTCGCGCTGGCAGACGCTGCGCCTGGTGATCATTCCGCAGGCCGTGCGCCTGTCGCTGCCGCCCACGGTCGGCTTCCTGGTGCAGATCATCAAGATGACATCGCTCGCCTCGGTGATCGGCTTCGTGGAGCTCACGCGCGCCGGCCAGATCATCAACAACACCATCTTCCAGCCCTTCCTGGTCTTCTTCCTGGTCGGTGCTTTCTATTTCGCCTTGTGCTATCCGCTGTCGCGTTGGAGCGAAGCGATGGAGAAGAAACTCAATGTCGCCAATCGATAAGCCGTCGCCGAGCCGTTCTCAAGTCGGCTTTGCCGCCCCCTCGGGGGGTGGCGAAGCACACGAAGTGGCAAGCCGGGGGGCCATAGTGAAGCTGGACCACGTCTACAAGAGCTTCGGGTCGAACCAGGTCCTGAAGGGCGTGTCCTTCGAAGTCGCCAAGGGCGAGATGATCGCCATCATCGGCGCCAGCGGCTCGGGCAAGAGCACCGCGCTGCGCTGCATCGACCGGCTCGAGGTGATCGACAAGGGCACCATCGAGGTCTGCGGCATCCGCGTGGACAGCCCCAACGTCGACCTGAAGCAACTGCGGCTCGAAGTGGGCATCGTGTTCCAGAGCTACAACCTGTTCCCCCACCTCACGGTGCAGGAGAACATCATGCTGGCGCTGCGCCACGTGAAGAAGCAGTCGCGCGGCGAAGCGGCCGACGTGGCGATCCGCGTGCTCGACCAGGTGGGCCTCAAGGCCAAGGCCGACGCCTATCCCGAACAACTCTCCGGCGGCCAGCAGCAGCGCGTGGCCATCGCGCGGTCGCTCGCGATGTCGCCCAAGGTCATGCTGTTCGACGAGGTGACCTCCGCGCTCGATCCGCAACTGACCGGCGAAGTGCTGCGCGTGATGGAAGACCTCGCGGCCGGCGGCATGACCATGCTGCTGGTCACGCACGAGATGGCCTTCGCCAAGCGCGTGGCCGACCGGATCATCTACATGCACCAGGGCACCGTGTGGGAAACCGGCCCCGGCGAAATGCTCGACGCGCCCAAGACGCCGGAGCTGCATGCCTTCCTGAACAACGGGCTGTAAGCAGGCAGCCCGGGTCTTTTCTCGCTACTCCCATACCAACTTACACCAGGAGACATTCATGAAACTCGGCACCACCTTCACCCGCACCTGCATCGCGCTGGCCCTCGTGGCCGGCGTTGCGCAGGCCGCCATGGCCGACCAGCTGGACGACATCAAGAAGGCCGGCAAGATCCGCGTGGCCATCGCGATGGGCACCCCGCTCTTCAGCTTCGCCGACGCCAACCTGCAGCCCACCGGCTCCGACGTGGACACCGCCACGCAGCTGGCCAAGGATTTGGGCGTGAAGCTGGAGATCGTCTCGATCACCAACGCCGCCCGCGTGCCCACGCTGCAGGCCCAGCGCGCGGACCTGGTGATTGCCGATCTCTCGATCACGCCCGAGCGCGAGAAGGTCGTCGACTTCTCTACGCCCTACGCGGTCATCAGCATCATCGTGGGCGGCCCCAAGAGCATCAAGGTGGCCGACTACGCCGACCTGAACGGCAAGCGCATCGGCTTGACGCGCGCGACCGTGAACGACTCGCTCACCACGCAGCAGGCCAAGGGCGCCGAGATCGTGCGCTACGAGGACGACGCCACGCTCATCACCTCGATGGTCACGGGCCAGATCGACCTCTTTTCCAGCACGCCGTCGAACCTGAGCGAAATGATCAAGCAGGCCCCGGCCAAGAACCTGGAGCTGAAGTTCTCGCAGAAGGACTTCGACCTGGGCATCGCGCTGAACAAGGAGCAGCCCAAGCTCAAGGAATGGGTCAACAACTGGGTCGTGGCCAACCAGAAGAGCGGCAAGCTCAACGCCATCTACAAGAAATACCACGGCCGCGACCTGCCGGAACGCATCACCAAACTGTGAATGGACGAGTGACGATGGAAGCTTCGAACAAGAAACTCAACCGGCTGCTGCTGACCGGCGCGGCCGGGGGCCTGGGCAAAGTGCTGCGCGAACGGCTCAAGCCCTACGCGAACGTGCTGCGCCTCTCGGACATCGCATCGCTGGCGCCAGCCACCGATGCGAGCGAAGAGGTGGTGCCCTGCGACCTCTCGGACAAGGCCGCGGTGCATGCGCTGCTGCAAGATTGCGATGCGATCGTGCACCTGGGCGGCGTGTCGGTCGAGCGGCCGTTCGAGGAGATTCTCGAAGCTAACATTTTGGGCATCTTCAACGTCTACGAAGCGGCTCGCCGCCATGGCGTCAAGCGCGTGGTGTTCGCCAGTTCCAACCACGTGATCGGCTTCTACAAGCAGACCGAGCACATCGATGCGCACGCGGCGCGCCGGCCCGACGGGTACTACGGCCTCTCGAAATCGTTCGGCGAGGACATGGCGCAGTTCTACTTCGACCGCTGGGGCATCGAGACGGTGAGCATCCGCATCGGCTCCTCGTTCCCCGAGCCGCTGAACCGCCGGATGATGAGCACGTGGCTGAGCTACCGCGACCTCACGACGCTGATCGAGAAGTCGCTCTTCACGCCCGACGTGAAGCACACCGTCGTCTACGGCATGTCGGCCAACCGCGACGTGTGGTGGGACAACAGCGCCGCCGCGCACCTGGGCTTCGTGCCGCAGGACAGCTCGGAGGTGTTCCGCGACAAGGTCGAGGCGCAGCCGCCCGTTGCGCCCACCGACCCGAACGCCATCTACCAGGGCGGCGCCTTCACCGCGCAGGGCCCCTTCGGCGATGAAGGCTGAGCTCGTTCTCGACGCGCGCAACGGCACCGGCGAAAGCCCCGTGTGGCACGCCGGGGAGCAGGCGCTCTACTGGGTGGACATTCCCGCGCGCACGCTCAACAGCTGGCACGCAAGCGAAGGCCACACGCATTGGCAGGCCGATGAAATGATCGCCTGCATCGCGCCGCGCGCCGACATTCCCGGCGCATGGATCGCGGGCATGGAAAGCGGCCTCTTCTCGCTGCTGCCGCAGGCCGACGGCACGCTGTCGAGCACGCTAATCGCGCCCGTCGCGCACGCGGCGCCAGCCATGCGCTTCAACGACGGCCGCTGCGACCGCCGCGGCCGCTTCTGGGCCGGCACGATGCTGCTGGACATGGCCGCGGGCGCACGCGTGGGCCGCCTGTACAGCTACGGCAAGGACAGCGACACCGCCACCCTGCAGCTGGACGATCTCATCGTGCCCAACGGCCTGGCCTTCAGCCCCGACGGCCGCACCATGTACCTCTCGGATTCGCACCCGAGCGTGCAGGCGATCTGGGCCTTCGACTACGACACCGACAGCGGCACGCCGAGCAACCGCCGCCTCTTCGCCGACATGAAGCCCCTGCCCGGCCGCCCCGACGGCGCGGCGATCGACGTCGATGGCTGCTACTGGATCTGCGGCAACGACGCGGGCCTGGTGCACCGCTTCACGCCCGACGGGCGCCTCGACCGCTCGCTCGAAGTGCCGGTGAAGAAGCCCGCGATGTGCGCCTTCGGCGGCCCGGCGCTCGACACGCTCTTCGTCACCTCGATCCGCCCCGGCGGCATCGATCTCTCGGACCAGCCGCTGGCCGGCGGCGTGTTTGCCCTCCGGCCCGGCGTGGCGGGCATGCCCGAGCCGGCGTTCGGCGGCTGAGCTTTTCTTTTCACGTTTTCGATAACCACCAAGCAGAGGAAGAGACAAATGAAACTCCACAAGACCCTGATCGCACTTGCCGTCGGCGCCGCAGCCGCGCTGTCCTCACTGGCTGCCAGTGCCACCGAGTTCCGCTCGGCCGACATCCACCCCGACGACTACCCGACCGTGACCGCGGTCAAGTTCATGAGCGAGCGCCTGAAGGCATTGTCGGGCGGCAAGCACACCATCAAGGTGTTCAACAACAGCTCGCTCGGCAGCGAGAAGGACACCATCGAGCAGACCAAGATCGGCGCGCTGCAGATGGTGCGCGTGAACATCGCCCCCATGAACAACATCTGCGCCGAGACGCAGGTGCCGACCATGCCCTTCCTGTTCCGCTCGGTCGATCACCTGCACAAGGTGCTGGACGGCCCGATCGGCGAGGAGATCCTCAAGTCGTGCGAGAAGCAGGGCTTCATCGGCCTGGCCTACTACGACAGCGGCGCGCGCTCGATGTTCACGGCCAAGAAGCCGGTGCGCACCTTCGCCGACATGAAGGGCCTGAAGGTCCGCGTGCAGCAGTCGGACCTGTGGGTGTCGATGCTCGAAGCCATGGGCGCCAACGCCACGCCGATGCCCATGGGCGAGGTGTACACGGGCCTGAAGACCGGCCTGATCGACGCGGCCGAGAACAACTACCCCACCTATGAAAGCGCCCGCGCCTTCGAAGTGGCCAAGTACTACAGCAAGACCGAGCACTCGATGGCGCCCGAGATGCTGCTGTTCTCCAAGCGCGCGTGGGACAAGCTCTCGGCCGAAGAGCAAGGCTGGATCCGCCAGGCCGCCAAGGAATCGGTGCCCTACATGCGCAAGCAATGGGAAGAGCGCGAAGTGAAGTCGCTCGCCACGGTGAAGGCCGGCGGCGCCGAGATCATCGAAGTGGACAAGGCCCCGTTCCAGGCCGCGATGAAGCCGGTGTACGACAAGTTCATCACCGACGCGAAGCTCAAGGACCTGGTCAAGCGCGTGCAAGACACGAAGTAAGCAAGTCAGTCGTTGAATTGGCTCCTTCCCCTCCCGGGGAAGGTTGGGATGGGGGCAAGCGGCGCTGGAATAGCCAGCGCCGCTTGCCCCTACCCCGCCCTCCCCCGGAAGGGGGGGAGAAAGACAAAGAGAAGAACTCACATGTACACCAAACTTTGCCGCACCCTCGCCCGTGCCTGCATGTGGTTGGGCATCCTCGGTCTCGTCGCGGTGATCTGCGCGGTGAGCTGGCAGGTGTTCGGCCGCTACGTGCTCAACAACACCCCGACCTGGGCCGAGAGCCTGGCGCTGCTGCTGGTGCTCTACGTCACGATGTTCGGCGTGGCCGTGGGCGTGCGCGACGCGGGCCACATCGGCCTGGAATCGTTCCTCGTGCTCGCGCCCGACTGGCTGCGCCTGAAGATGGAATACCTCATCCACGCGCTGATCCTCGTCTTCGGCCTGGCCATGGCGTGGAATTGCGCCTCGCTCGCCGAATCGGTGTGGGACTACCGACTGCCCACGCTCTGGATTTCGGAAGGCTGGAAATACGTGCCCGCGTCGATCGCCGGCGTGCTCATCGTGATGTTCTCCATCGAACACATCATTGCCCTGGCCCAAGGCCGCGAAGTCGAACCCGCCTGGGGCTGAACCGCATCATGACGATCCCTCTCCTCATCCTCTGCATCTCGTTCACGGTCTTCCTGCTCCTGGGCGTGCCGGTCGCTTTCTCGATCGGGCTGTCGGCCCTGGCCACGCTCCTGTATGAAGGCCTGCCGCTCGCGGTGGGCTTCCAGCAGATGACCTCGGGCATGGGCATCTTCTCGTTCCTTGCGATTCCGTTCTTCATCTTCGCCGGCGAGCTAATGCTCTACGGCGGCATCGCGGACCGCATCGTCAACTTCGCGCGCAACCTGGTGGGCCATGTGCGCGGGGGCCTGGGCATGTCGAACGTGGTGGCCTGCACGCTCTTTGGCGGTGTCTCGGGCTCGCCCGTGGCGGACGTCTCGGCCATGGGCGCCGTGATGATCCCGATGATGAAGAAGGAGGGCTACCACGCCGACTACGCAGTCAACGTGACGACCCACGCGGCCCTGGTCGGCGCGCTGATGCCGACCAGCCACAACCTCATCATCTATTCGCTGGCGGCGGGCGGCAAGGTGTCGATCGCGGCGCTGATCCTGGCGGCGCTGCTGCCGGCGGCCGTGCTCACCATCAGCAACCTCGCGGCCGCCTACCTGGTGGCGGTGAAGCGCGGCTATCCGGCCGGCAAGTTCCCGGGCTGGGACATCGTGGCGCGCTCGTTCGCGGCGGCGCTGCCGGGCCTCTTCATCGTGGTGCTGATCCTCGGCGGCATCCTGTCGGGCATCTTCACGGCGACCGAATCGGCCGCGGTGGCGGTGCTCTATGCGCTGGCGCTCACCATCTTCGTGTACCGCACGCTGAAGTGGGAGCACTTCATCAAGGCCGCGTCGAAGGCGGTGCGCACCACGGGCGTGATCCTGCTTTTGATCGGCATCTCGAGCACCTTCGGCTACCTCATCAGCCTCTACGGCGTGGCCGAGCTCACGGGCCAGATGTTGTCGCAGGTGACCACCACGCCGTGGATGATCTTCCTGCTCATCAACATCATCCTGTTCGTGCTGGGCACCTTCCTGGACATGGCCGCGACGATCCTCCTGTGCACGCCGATCTTCCTGCCGATCGCCCAGCACTACGGCATGACCTCGGTGCAGTTCGGCGTCGTGATGCTGATCAACTGCGCGCTGGGCCTGAACACCCCGCCGGTGGGCACCACGCAATTCGTGGGCTGCGCGATCGGCGGCGTCTCGGTGGGCACGGTGATGAAGACCATCTGGCCGTTCTACGGCGCACTGATCTTCGCGCTCGGCGTGGTCACCTTCGTGCCCGCGTTCTCGACCTGGCTGCCGGGCCTGTTCATGGTCGTGAAGTAAGCACAGAAGCAAGCAACGAAGCCAGCAAGAAAGGGCCCCGCGATGGCCGAGACGAACACCCGCCCCCCGCTCTACATCCGCATCCACGCGGCCGACAACGTCGCCATCGTCGCGAACGACGGTGGCCTGAAGACGGGCGCGGCGTTCGCCGACGGCCTGGTGCTGGTGGACAACGTGCCGCAAGGCCACAAGGTCGCGCTCGCCGACCTGGCCGAAGGCGACGCCATCGTCCGCTACAACGTGGTGATCGGCTATGCGCAGAAGGCGCTCGCGCGCGGCAGCTGGGTGCACGAGCGCGTGATGCGCATGCCCACGGCGCCCGAGCTCGAAGGCCTGCCCATCGCGACCGTGAAGCCGCCCGCCATGCCGCCGCTGGAGGGCTACACCTTCGAGGGCTATCGCAACGCGGACGGCTCGGTGGGTTCGCGCAACATCCTGGCCATCACGCAGACCGTGCAGTGCGTGGCCGGCGTGACCGAGTTTGCGGTGCAGCGCATCAAGGCCGAGCTGCTGCCGAAGTTTCCCAACGTCGACGACGTGGTGGCGCTGGAACACAGCTACGGCTGCGGCGTCGCCATCGACGCGCCCGACGCGATCGTGCCGATCCGCACGCTGCGCAACATCAGCCTCAACCCCAATTTCGGCGGCGAGGTCATGGTGGTGAGCCTGGGCTGCGAGAAGCTGCAGCCCGAGCGCCTGCTGCCGCCCGGCACCATTCCCATCGCCGACCAGCGCGGCGAGAGCGTCGCGTCCAATGCGGCCGATGCGGCGCTTGACGTGGTCTGCCTGCAGGACGACGCGCACGTCGGCTTCATGTCGATGATCGATTCGGTGATGCGGCAGGCCGAGGTGCACCTCGCGCGGCTGAACGCGCGCCGCCGCGAGACCGTGCCCGCGAGCGAGCTGGTGGTGGGCGTGCAGTGCGGCGGCAGCGATGCCTTTTCCGGCGTGACCGCGAACCCGGCCGTCGGCTTTGCCACCGACCTCCTGGTGCGCGCGGGCGCCACCGTGATGTTCTCGGAGACCACCGAGGTGCGCGACGGCATCGACCAGCTCACCTCGCGCGCGTCGTCGCCCGAAGTGGCCGAGGCCATGATCCGCGAGATGGCCTGGTACGACGCCTACCTGCAGAAGGGGCGCGTGGACCGCAGCGCCAACACCACGCCGGGCAACAAGAAGGGCGGCCTCTCCAACATCGTGGAGAAGGCGATGGGCTCGATCGTGAAGTCGGGCTCCGCGCCGATCTCGGGCGTGCTCTCGCCGGGCGAGAAGGTCAGGCAGAAGGGCCTGATCTACGCGGCGACGCCCGCCAGCGATTTCATCTGCGGCACGCTGCAGCTGGCCGCGGGCATCAACCTGCACATCTTCACCACCGGCCGCGGCACGCCCTACGGCCTGGCCGAAGTGCCGGTCATCAAGGTCGCCACGCGCAGCGACCTCGCGCGCCGCTGGCACGACCTGATGGACGTGAACGCGGGCCGCATCGCCGACGGCGACGCCACCATCGAGGACGTGGGCTGGGAGCTCTTCCGGCTGATGCTCGACGTGGCCAGCGGCAAGAAAAAGACCTGGGCGGAGCACTGGAAGCTGCACAACGCGCTCGTGCTTTTCAACCCCGCACCCGTGACCTGATGAGGAGGTAGCGGCGGCAACCTGATCCGGATGGCGCGGCGGAGGAGCCGGGCCTGGTTTTTTTCTTACAACAGAAGGAGATAGAGGATGCAGAAACCCAAGCTGGTAGTGAGCCTGATCGCGGGTGCCGCCCTGCTCGCCGCGTGCGGCGGCGGAGGTGGTGGGGGCGGCGTGTCTTTCCCGCCCATCGCGGTGAATCCGCCGGCCCCTCCGCCGGCGCCGCCCGCCGAGACGCCCGTGGACCCCGAAGTGCTCGCGGCCCAGCCGAAGTTGTCGAACAAGCCGATGGACGACATCGTGCGCGAGAACCTGCTGCCCACCATCGACCGCCTCTTCGAGCAGGTGCGCGCGCAGGGCATCAAGACCGTGATCCAGGGACAGGAGGTGTTCGCGCCCACGAGCGGCGACAAGTTCCTTCCGGGCAAGGTCGCCATCGGTTTCTCGTACCTGCTGCTGAACACCCCGCCCTCGGACCCGAAGTACCAGACCTACCTGGACGGCTACCGCGAGATCGCGGACATCACCATCGATTCGACCAACGACAGCTGGGGCATCTACTACTACATGTCGGCGCTGTGGAAGCTCAAGAAGGCGGGCCTCCTGGACGGCGCGAGCCCCGCGATCAACGCGGGCACGCTCGACAAGCTCAAGGTCAAGCTGGACTGGCGCGCCTTCGTCAACCCGGCCGACTATTCGCTGATCAACCTGCCCACCAACTACTACGGCGTGGCCTTCAGCATCGCGCGCCTGCGCTTCCTCATGGGCTGGGAAGGCCCCGAGGCCAGCGAGGCGCTGCTGCAGAAGATGATCAACCACTACAAGACCTTCTCGGCCTTCGGCTTCTCCGACGAGACGGACGGCAGCGGGCGCTTCGACCGCTACAGCATCTTGCTGATCGGCGAAATCATGCAGCGCCTGATCGAGACCGGCATGACGGTCTCGGCCGAGGACGAGGCGTCGCTCAAGGGATGGCTGCGCCAGTCGGTGGACGTGATCAAGGCCCGGCTCAACCCGGCCGGCAACGGCGTGGACTTCGGCCGCAGCCTCGCGGGCTACGCCGACACGGCCTTCGCCGAAGTGCTCTCGGCCGCCGAGCACGAGAACGTGCTCAGCGCCGAGGAAAAAGACATCGCCTACGCCTTCGCCACGCGCATCACGGCCAAGTACGTGGAGTTCTGGTACGACGCCGAGGCGGGCTCGCTCAACATGTGGAACAAGGGCCGGCGCGTGGACAGCTACCGCGGCATCGCGCGCATCCTGGGCGAGAACCTGAGCCTGTCGCACCAGCTCATCTACACCAACAACCTGTGGAAGAGCGCGGGCTATGCGCAGAAGCCGCCGGTCTCGACACAGACATTCCTCGCCTACCTGGACAAGCTGCCGCGCTCGACGCTCACCAAATTCGCCGGCTTCGACGGCCAGCCCGCCACCTATGACCGCGGCCTGGTCACCTACCGCGACGGCCTGCGCGTGATCAGCCTGCCGGTGGTGAACGGCGCGGCCACCTACCACCGCACCAACCCGTACTTCGCGGTGCCCTTCTCGTACAACATGCTCTCGGGCGTGGCCGACACGCGCTGGCCGCAGTTGCAGCCGCAATTCACCTTCGTGAATGCCGGCACGCCGCAGGTGCTGATTCCGGCGTCCTACCAGAAGAACCTGAAGGTGCTCGATGCCGGCAAGGTGCTGGTGGTGAACTACGAACAGGACGCGATGGACCGCGTGGCGGGCACCAGCAGCGGCGGCAATCCGTTCAAGGACGCGCGCATCACCTCCTCGACCGCCTACACCTTCGAGCCGGGCCGGATCACCCGCGTCGATACCTACACGCCCGTGGGCACGCTGGACATCGGCAAGGTCGAGATGGAGTTCGGCTCGTATTCGGACGGCGTGACCGCACTGGGCAACAACAGGTTCAGCTACGCCAACGGCGACGTGCAGGGCTTCGAGGTCGAGGGCCTGCAGGACTGCGCGCCGGTCGACGTGAGCGCCAACGCGGACTACAACACGCCCACGGGCGCGCTCAAGACCAGCATCCGCTGCAGCGCGCCGGCCTTCAGCTTCAGCACGCCGCTCACCATCAAGTGGGTGCTGAAGTACCGCTCGCCCAGCGTGGCGTCCATATCGCCGCGTTGACCTTCTTCTTTCGCTCTCATCAACGGAACCCCTCATGGAAGACCTCAAGGACAAGACCGCGCTCGTCACCGGTGCCAGCACCGGCATCGGCGCGGCGGTCGCCATCGCCTTCGCCGCGCGCGGCATGCGCGTGGCGGTGCACTACAACAGCTCGGCCGATGCGGCGAACCAGGTCGTCGCGACGATCCGCGCCGCCGGCGGCACCGCGTTCGCGGTGAAGGCCGACGTGCGCGACACCGGCGCGATCCGCGATTGCGTGAAGCAGACCCAGGCGGAGTTCGGCCGCATCGACGTGCTGGTGAACAACGCGGGGAGCCTGGTCAAGCGCGTGCCCATTGCCGAGTTCGACGACGCGCTCTTCGACGAGGTGATGCACATCAACGCGCGCTCGGTGCTCGCGTTCTGCCGGGAGGTGGTTCCCCTGATGCGCACGCAAGGCGGGGGCAACATCATCAACGTGACCTCGGTCGCGGCGCGCACCGGCGGCGGTCCGGCCGCGTACCTGTACGCGGGCTCCAAGGGCTTCGTGAGCACGGCGACGCACGGCCTCGCGAAGGAGCTGGTGGGCGACCGCATCCGCGTGAACGCGGTCGCGCCGGGCGTGATCCAGACGCCGTTCCAGGACCGCTTCTCGACGCCCGCGATGCTGGAGAACTTCAGGGCGAGCATTCCGATGGGGCGCATCGGCGAGCCCGAGGAATGCGTCGGTGCGTTTCTTTACCTGGCCTCGGAGCAGCTCTCGGGCTATGTGACGGGCCAGGTCATCGAGGTGAATGGCGGGCAGTACATGCCCTGACATTTTGGAGAGACGGCCCCGTGACGGGGCCGTTCGTGGATCAGATCAACAAACGGAGACAAGAGACATCATGAAAAGAAGCGCATTCATCCGCGGCCTCGCGGCCCTCTCGGCCACGGCCACGCTCTCGCTCGGCCTGGCCTCGACGGCCGCGGCACAGGCGGCCAACGACTTTCCGAACCGCTCGATCGAACTGCTGGTGCCCTACCAGCCGGGCGGCGGCACCGACGGCCTCGCGCGCGCTTTCTCGGAAGCCAGCCGCAAGCACATCTCCCAGAGCATCGTGATCGTCAACCGCCCCGGCGCGGGCGGCGCCATCGGCTGGACCGAGGTGATCAACGCCAAGCCCGACGGCTACAAGCTCGCGGTGCTCACGGTCGAGCTGCTCACGCTGCCGCACCTGGGTCTCGCGAAATTCAACTACGACGACTTCCAGCCGATCGCGCAGCTCAACGCCGACCCGGCCGCGATCACGGTGAAGGCCGATGCGCCGTGGAACACCATCGAGGAGTTTCTCGCCGCCGCGAAGAAGTCGCCCGAGGGCATCCGCGTGGGCAACTCGGGCAACGGCTCGATCTGGCATCTGGCGGCCGCCGCGCTGGAAGACAAGACCGGCACGAAGTTCGGCCACATTCCGTTCCAGGGCGCGGCGCCCGCGGTGCTCGCGCTCCTGGGCGGCCACATCGAGGCCGTGGCGGTGAGCCCGGCCGAAGTGACGACGCACGTGCAGGGCGGCAAGCTCAAGGTGCTGATGGTGATGGCCGACAAGCGCGTGAAGGGCTTCGAGAAGGTGCCCACCGCCAAGGAGCGCGGCATCGACCTGTCGATCGGCACCTGGCGCGGCATCGGCGCGCCGAAGAACACGCCGCCCGAAGTGATGGCCAAGCTGCGCGAGATGACCGCCAAGACGGCCGCCGAGCCGCTGATGCACGAGGTGATGGACAAGCAGAACCTGGGCTACGTCTACACCGACGGCGCCGTGTTCAAGGAGACGCTGGCCAAGGACAACGTGTACTTCAAGCAGCTGATCACCAAGCTGAACATCAAGCCATGACCCGGCCCTCGGAGACCAGAGACATGCAACGCCGAACACTCATTCGAACCGCCCTCGCCGCTTCGCTGGCGACCGCCCTGCCCGCGTTCGCGCAGAGCAGCAACACCTGGCCCACGGGCAAGGCCATCACTTACCTCGTGCCCTTTCCCGCGGGCGGCACCACCGACGTGCTGGGCCGGCTGATCGGCCAGAAGCTGGGCACCGTGCTGGGCACGAGCGTGATCATCGACAACAAGGGCGGTGCCGGCGGCAGCGTGGGCTCGGAGATCGGCGCGCGCGCCGCGCCCGACGGCTTCACGCTGGTGGGCGGCACGATCAGCTCGCACGCGATCAACGTGAGCCTGTATCCCAAGATCGGCTACGACCCGCAGAAGTCGTTCGCGCCGGTGACGCTCATCGGCACCAACCCGGTGGTGCTGGTGGTGAACCAGGCGAGCCCCTACAAGACGCTCAAGGACGTGCTGGATGCGAGCAAGGCCAAGTCGGGCGGGCTCTCGTCGGCCTCGGCCGGCACGGGCACCTCGCAGCACCTGGCGCTGGAGCTGCTGGCGTTCAAGTCGGGCGTGAAGTTCACGCACATCCCGTACAAGGGCAGCGGCCCGGCGATCCAGGACGTGATCGGCGGCCAGGTCGACATGATGTTCGACACGACGGTGGTCGCGGGCCCGCACATCCAGAGCGGCAAGCTGCGCGCCATCGCCGTCACCTCGGCCAAGCGCCTGGCCTCGATGCCCGACGTGCCGACGGTGGCCGAGTCGGGCGTGCAGGGGCTGAAGGATTTCGAGGTGGTGTCGTGGCAGGCGATCTTCGTGCCCGCGGGCACGCCGGCGCCGGTAGTCGAACGCCTCCACACCGAGATCCGCAAGATCCTCGCGGCGCCCGACATGCAGGACAAGCTCAAGGGCTTCGGCATGGAGCCGGCCGATCTGTCGACCGCGCAGATCGCGGCGTTCCAGAAGGCCGAGGTGGAGAAGTGGGCACAGGTGATCAAGGCGGCGGGAATCAAGGCGGAGTAATTCGCCGGCTGACTCTCCCCCACGCAAAACCGAGGGAAGCCTCCTACGCCCCTCGTGGGAGGCGCTTTATAGAATGCCCCTCCGATCCGCATTCGAGGCTTCCCCCAACGTGTCCGACCGCTCCGCAGTTCTGCCCCAATACCTGTTCCCCAAGCAGGCCCTGACCAATTTCGCCGGCTGGGTCGCGGGGAAGGAACGCGGTGCCGTCACGACATGGATCATTCGCCGCTTCGTCGCCAAGTACGGCGTGGACATGGGCGAGGCGCTCGAGTCGGACATCGCGCACTACAAAAGCTTTAACCAGTTCTTCACGCGCGCGCTCAAGCCGGGCATGCGCCCGCTCGCGCAGGCCGACCTCGTGTGCCCGGTGGACGGCGCCATCAGCCAGTTCGGCGCGATCGAGGGCGACCAGATCTTCCAGGCCAAGGGCCACAACTACACGACCACCGCGCTGGTTGGCGGCGACGCCGCGCTCGCCGCGAAGTTCGCGCACGGCAGCTTCGCGACGCTCTACCTGAGCCCCAAGGATTACCACCGCATCCACATGCCGTGCGACGGGCGGCTCGTGCGCATGATCCACGTGCCCGGCGACCTGTTCTCGGTGAACCCGACCACCGCGCGCGGCGTGCCCGGTCTCTTCGCGCGCAACGAGCGTGTGGTGTGCGTTTTCGAATCGGCGCGCGGGCCCTTCGTGCTGGTGCTGGTGGGCGCCACCATCGTCGGCAGCATGGCCACCGTGTGGCACGGCGTGGTCAATCCGCCGCGCGTGGGCGAGCTGCGCGAGTGGCACTACAACGACCAGCAGATCGACATCAAGAAGGGCGACGAGATGGGCCGTTTCTTGCTCGGCTCCACCGTCGTCATGCTGTTCCCGGCGCCTGCGCTGGCGTTCAACCCCGACTGGTCGCCCACCCGCGCGATCCGTCTGGGCGAAGCCATGGCCGACTACACGAATTTGTGAGGCTTTGTCTCACAGCCCGCATGCAGCATGCCCTTACAGCTATAAAACTAGTAGCATCCACATCGTTTGCGCTATAGTCGCCGGCCGGCAGGACGGTCCATAACCGATCACAAACAAGAGCGCGCGGCATCGGCCACCCACAGGCCCGCAGCCCGCCCAGCTTCGAGGAGATGATGTCGATGAGTACCAAGGAAAACGCAGCCGTCAGCCAGTTGCTCGCACTGCTGGAAGCCCGCTATGCGCTGCGTGTGCTCTGGGCCCTGCGCGACGGCCATGCCCAGACCTTCCGCCTGCTGCAGGACAGCGTGGGCGGCATCACTCCCAACACCCTGAACACCCGCATCAAGGAACTGCGCGAAGCCGGCATCGTGAGCCATGGCAGCGACGGTTATTGCCTCACCTTGAGCGGGCAGGACCTGCTCAAGCGGCTGTCCGACCTGCAGGCCTTTGCCGGCAAGTGGCAGTTGGGCCAGCTCAAGAAGGCGGCCGCGCCGGCTGCAGTGGCGGCCGGTGCGCCGGCCGTTCCCGCCGCGCCCCCTGCGCCCTCCTCGCCGCCTTCGCCGCCCCCCGCGCCGCCCACCGATACGACAAGCTGAACAGGTCGACATCGGGCATCGGTAAACTTCGCGCCTTCGATCCGATTCACCATTCATCGACGCAAGGAGCGTTTTCCCATGCCTACCACCCCCTCCGGCCTCCAGTACGAAGACACCGAAGTCGGCACCGGCGCCGAAGCCAAGGCTGGCCAGCACGTGCACGTGCACTACACCGGCTGGCTCTACAACGACGGCGTGCAAGGCGCCAAGTTCGATTCGAGCCGCGACCGCAACGACCCCTTCGCGTTCTCGCTGGGCGCCGGCCAGGTCATCAAGGGCTGGGACGAAGGCGTCGCCGGCATGAAGATCGGCGGCAAGCGCACGCTGATCATTCCCGCATCGCTGGGCTATGGCGCCCGCGGCGCTGGCGGCGTGATCCCCCCGAACGCCACCCTCAAGTTCGACGTCGAGCTGCTCGACGCGCACTGATCGCTCCCCAGCCAAGTCTTGGCACACAGGCCCGGTTTCGGGCCTTTTTCATGCCTCGACGGGCCCTTTTTCCGCATTTTTTCGCTTGAAATGCCCCTGGCCAGCCCCAAGTGGCTGGCTATCGTTTGTTTTCCGGCGCACGCCGTTCTTTGAAAAATGTCTGACCCGCAACAATCCGCACAGAATTCGCAAATGCTGCAAGGCGAGCCCAGTCCCGAAGAACTGGAGGCCGCGCAGGCCGCCAATGAAGCCGACGCATTGGCCGCGGCGCAGGGCGAGCTGGCCGCGCTGCAGGCCAAGAACGCCGAATTGGCCGATCAATACCTGCGCGCCCAGGCCGATGTTCAAAACGCCCGCCGCCGCGCCGACGACGAAATCACCAAGGCCCGCAAATTCGCGGTCGAGGCCTTCGCCGAAAGCCTGCTGCCGGTGACCGACAGCCTGGAAGCCGGCCTGGCCATCAAGGACGCCACGCCCGAGCAGATCCGCGAAGGCGCCGAAGCCACGCTGCGGCAGTTGAAGAGCGCGCTGGAGCGCAACAAGGTGATCGAAGTGGCCCCGGCCGCCGGCACCAAGTTCGATCCGCACCAGCACCAGGCCATCTCGGTGGTGCCCGCGCCCGATCAGGAACCCAACACCGTGGTGAGCGTGCTCCAGAAGGGCTACACCATCAACGAGCGCGTGCTGCGCCCGGCGCTGGTCACGGTCAGCGCGCCGAAGTGACCACGGCCCATCGGCACACAAGATTCCCACAGGAAATCCCCGCTTCTTCCCTTGAATCGAGCTGGGTTATCCACAAGTTCATAACAACATATTTTTCAGGCTTTCAGGAGTAAAGAACATGGCAAAGATCATCGGCATCGACCTCGGCACCACCAACTCGTGCGTGTCGATCATGGAAGGCAACACCACGCGTGTGATCGAGAACTCGGAAGGTGCCCGCACCACGCCGTCGATCGTCGCGTACCAGGAAGACGGTGAAGTCCTGGTCGGTGCCTCGGCCAAGCGCCAGGCCGTGACCAACCCCAAGAACACGCTGTACGCGATCAAGCGTTTGATCGGCCGCAAGTTCGAGGAAAAGGAAGTGCAGAAGGACATCGACCTGATGCCCTACACCATCGCCAAGGCAGACAACGGCGACGCATGGGTCGAAGTGCGCGGCAAGAAGATGGCGCCCCAGCAAGTCAGCGCCGACATCCTGCGCAAGATGAAGAAGACCGCCGAAGACTATCTGGGCGAACCGGTGACCGAAGCCGTGATCACGGTGCCGGCCTACTTCAACGACGCCCAGCGCCAGGCCACCAAGGACGCCGGCCGCATCGCGGGCCTGGACGTCAAGCGCATCATCAACGAGCCCACCGCTGCGGCCCTGGCCTTCGGCCTGGACAAGCAGGACAAGGCCGACCGCAAGATCGCCGTGTATGACCTGGGCGGCGGCACCTTCGACGTGTCGATCATCGAAATCGCGGACGTGGACGGCGAGAAGCAGTTCGAAGTGCTGTCGACCAACGGCGACACGTTCCTGGGCGGCGAAGACTTCGACCAGCGCATCATCGACTACATCATTGCCGAGTTCAAAAAGGAACAGGGCGTCGACCTGAGCAAGGACGTGCTCGCGCTGCAGCGCCTGAAGGAAGCGGCTGAAAAGGCCAAGATCGAACTGTCGAACAGCGCGCAGACCGACATCAACCTGCCCTACATCACGGCCGATGCCTCGGGTCCGAAACACCTGAACATCAAGCTCACCCGCGCCAAGCTGGAGAGCCTGGTGGACGAGCTGGTCGAGCGCACCATCGCGCCCTGCCGCCTGGCCATCAAGGATGCCGGCATCAGCGTGAGCGACATCAACGACGTGATCCTGGTCGGCGGCATGACCCGCATGCCCAAGGTGCAGGAAAAGGTGAAGGCCTTCTTCGGCAAGGAACCGCGCAAGGACGTGAACCCCGATGAGGCCGTGGCCGTCGGCGCCGCCATCCAGGGCCAGGTGCTCTCGGGCGACCGCAAGGACGTGCTGCTCTTGGACGTGACCCCGCTGTCTCTCGGTATCGAGACCATGGGCGGCGTGATGACCAAGATGATCACCAAGAACACCACGATCCCGACGAAGTTCGCGCAGACCTTCTCGACCGCCGAGGACAACCAGCCGGCCGTGACGATCAAGGTGTTCCAGGGCGAGCGCGACATCGCCTCGGGCAACAAGGCGCTGGGCGAATTCAACCTGGAAGGCATTCCGCCGGCATCGCGCGGCACGCCGCAGATCGAGGTGAGCTTCGACATCGACGCCAACGGCATCCTGCACGTGGGCGCCAAGGACAAGGGCACCGGCAAGGAAAACAAGATCACCATCAAGGCGAACTCGGGCCTCTCCGAAGACGAGATCCAGAAGATGGTGAAGGACGCCGAACTCAACGCCGAAGACGACAAGAAGAAGCTCGAGATCGTGCAGGCCCGCAACCAGGGCGAGGCCATGGTGCACAGCGTGAAGAAGTCGCTGGGCGAACATGGTGCGAGCCTGGAAGCCGCCGAGAAGGAAGCGATCGAGGCCGCGATCAAGGACGTCGAGGAAGCCCTCAAGGGTGAAGACAAGACCGTGATCGAGGAAAAGACGAACACGCTGATGACGGCAAGCCAGAAGCTGGGCGAGAAGATGTACGCCGAATCGCAGGCCGCGGCAGGCGCCTCGGCGGCGAGCGGCCCGGCTGGCGCGGAAGCTGCTGCGCATGCGCAGGCCGACGACAACGTGGTCGACGCCGAAGTCAAGGAAGTCAAGAAGGGCTGATCCACAGTCGCTTGACCAAGGCTGGATCACCCTGCGGGGTGCTCCAGCCTTTCTCGCTTCAAGTCACCCGAATTCCCGCCGTCTCCCGAGCCCCCTGATCGACCTGCCATGGCCACCAAACGCGACTATTACGAAACCCTCGGCGTCCCCAAGAACGCGAGCGAGGAAGAAATCAAGAAGTCTTATCGCAAGCTTGCGATGAAGCACCACCCCGACCGCAACCACGGCGACACCAGCAAGGACGCCGAGGCCAAGTTCAAGGAGGTGAAGGAAGCCTACGAGATGCTCTCGGACAGCCAGAAGCGCGCGGCCTACGACCAGTACGGCCACGCCGGCGTCGACCCCAACATGCGCGGCGGCCCGGGCGCGGAAGGCTTCGGCGGTTTCGCGGAAGCCTTCGGCGACATCTTCGGCGACGTCTTCGGCGGTGCGCGCGGCGGCCGCCAGAGCGGCGGGCGCCAGGTGTTCCGCGGCAGCGACCTGAGCTACGCGATGGAAGTCACGCTCGAGGAAGCGGCCGAGGGCAAGGAAGCCCAGATCCGCATTCCCAGCTGGGACAACTGCGACACCTGCAAGGGCTCGGGCGCCAAGCCCGGCACCAAGCCGATCACCTGCACCACCTGCCACGGCGCGGGCGCGGTGCAGATGCGCCAGGGCTTCTTCAGCGTGCAGCAGACCTGCCCCACCTGCCATGGCAGCGGCAAGATCATTCCCGAGCCCTGCACCGTGTGCCATGGCCAGGGCAGGATCAAGAACAACAAGACGCTCGAGGTGAAGATCCCCGCCGGCATCGACGACGGCATGCGCATCCGCAGCACCGGCAACGGCGAGCCGGGCACCAACGGCGGGCCTCCGGGCGACCTGTACATCGAGATCCGGCTGAAGAAGCACGAGCTCTTCGAGCGCGATGGCGACGACCTGCACTGCGTGGTGCCGGTCAGCGTGACGACGGCGGCGCTCGGCGGCGAGATCAGCGTGCCCACGCTCAAGGGCGCCGCGGCCATCGACATTCCCGACGGCACGCAGAGCGGCAAGCAGTTTCGCCTGCGCGGCAAGGGCATCAAGGGCGTGCGCTCGAGCTATCCGGGCGACCTGTACTGCCACGTGCGCGTGGAGACGCCGGTCAAGCTCACCGAGCACCAGCGCAAGCTGCTCAAGGAGCTGGACGAATCGCTCAAGAAGGGCGGCGACAAGCACAGCCCGACCGACAAGGGCTGGTTCGACAAGGCCAAGGAATTTTTCAGCTGAGCTGAGTTGAGCTGAAAGACGATCATCCCGCCGGGCACCAAAGACGTGCGGGAACGTGCAAGGCCCTGAGCCTCTGCGTGCACCGGTTGCCGCAGGGCCTCGGGGCTTTTCTTCGTCCGGGGCCGAAGCAGGAGCGCCAGTGCCTTCCATTCGACGCTCGGCCCCCGCTCCTCAGACCGGTGCATCCAAGCCTCTGCGAGCGCCGTAAAGCACTGAGCCGGTGCCCGCCGCACCGTGCCGGTACGCACCGACTGGCGCCTGCGCTGCTTTCCCACGCGCACACGCGCCAGCCGCCCATGAAAAAGTGGCGCGAGGATTGCTTTTAGATATTTTTCGGATGTGCAATAAACCAAACGACAGATCGCGCGTTATTGCAGAGGAGCGTATGTTTTTATTGAGCCGAGGTGCTCAATAGGCGTGGTGTTCTCGGGAAAACACCAATGCCGTTCGATATAGGCATTTCACCCGGAGAGAATTGCGCGAGCGAGCCTTTTAATTTATCTGAAATTCTGAAAACCAGTTTGTATTTTTTGGAACTTTACTCAGGAGTGGGGTCCCCAATAAATAAAACATTTGCCGCATTGAATGTTTGCTTTATCCTGATTGTTAGCAGGACGTTGTAGGGAGTTTTTTCACCGCATGCAGCGGGGGCGGGCACCTTTTAAATGCGCGCATTGCCTTTGCTGCAGGCTCCGGGGCCAAAAGCCCCACTGACCTGATGGAGGCGTGACCATGGATGTGATCAGCAACTTTGCCGCCCGCTACGAGCGCACCCGCGAGGAGGTGATCTCGCTGCAGGAATACCTGGATATCTGCAAGCGAGACGCCACCGCCTACGCCACCGCCTCCGAGCGCATGCTCAAGGCCATTGGCGAGCCCGAGCTGGTCGATACGCGCAACGACCCCCGGCTTTCCCGCATCTTCGCCAACAAGGTCATCAAGATCTATCCGGCGTTCAAGGAGTTCTATGGCATGGAGGACGCCATCGAACAGGTGGTGTCCTATTTCCGCCATGCCGCCCAGGGGCTGGAAGAAAAGAAGCAAATCCTTTACCTGCTGGGCCCGGTCGGCGGCGGCAAGAGCTCCATCGCGGAGCGCCTGAAGCAGCTCATGGAGCACGTGCCCTTCTATGCGATCCACGGCTCGCCGGTGAACGAATCGCCCCTGGGGCTCTTCGACACCCTGGAAGACGGCGAGATCCTTGAAAAGGAATACGGCATTCCGCGCCGTTACCTGAACCGAATTCTCTCCCCCTGGGCCGTCAAGCGCCTGGAGGAATACGGCGGCGACATCCGCCAGTTCAAGGTGGTCAAGCGCTTCCCCTCGGTGCTGCGGCAGATCGCGGTCGCCAAGACCGAGCCGGGCGACGAGAACAACCAGGACATCTCCTCGCTGGTCGGCAAGGTCGACATCCGCAAGCTGGAGACCTATGCCCAGGACGACCCGGACGCCTACGCCTACTCCGGGGGCCTGTGCCTGGCGAACCAGGGCCTGCTGGAATTCGTGGAAATGTTCAAGGCGCCCATCAAGGTGCTGCACCCGTTGCTCACGGCCACGCAGGAGAGCAACTTCAAGGGCACCGAAGGCTTCGGCGCCATTCCTTTCGACGGCATCGTGCTCGCGCACAGCAACGAGAGCGAGTGGAAGGCCTTTCGCAACAACAAGAACAACGAGGCTTTCCTCGACCGGATCTACATCGTCAAGGTGCCCTATTGCCTGCGCGCCTCGGAAGAAATCAAGATCTACGAGAAGCTGGTGCGCAACTCGTCGCTCGCGCAAGCGCCCTGCGCCCCCGGCACCTTGCGCATGATGGCGCAGCTGTCGGTGCTCACGCGCCTGAAGGAGCCCGAGAACTCCAGCACCTTCAGCAAGATGCAGGTGTACGACGGCGAGAGCCTGAAGGACACCGACCCGAAGGCCAAGTCGATCCAGGAGTACCGCGACTACGCGGGCGTGGACGAAGGCATGAGCGGCGTTTCCACGCGCTTCGCCTTCAAGATCATCTCCAAGGTCTTCAACTTCGACAGCTCCGAGGTCGCCGCCAACCCGGTGCACCTGATGTACGTGCTCGAGCAGCAGATCGAGCGCGAGCAGTTCCCGCCGGAGGTCGAGCAGAAGTACATCAGCTACATCAAGGAGCTGTTGGCGCCGCGCTATGCCGAGTTCATCGGCAAGGAAATCCAGACCGCCTACCTGGAGAGCTACAGCGAGTACGGCCAGAACATCTTCGACCGCTACGTGACCTACGCCGACTACTGGATCCAGGACCAGGAATTCCGCGACGTGGACACCGGCGAAGTGTTCGACCGCGCCTCGCTCAACGCCGAGCTCGAGAAGATCGAGCGGCCCGCCGGCATTGGCAACCCGAAGGACTTCCGCAACGAGATCGTCAACTTCGTGCTGCGCGCGCGGGCCGGCAACGCGGGGCGCAACCCGGCGTGGACCAGCTACGAGAAGCTGCGCGCGGTGATCGAGAAGAAGATGTTCTCCAACACCGAGGAGCTCCTGCCGGTGATCAGCTTCAACACCAAGAGCAGCGCCGACGAACAGAAGAAGCACGAGGACTTCGTCACGCGCATGGTCGAGAAGGGCTATACCGCCAAGCAGGTGCGCCTCCTTTGCGAGTGGTACCTGCGCGTGCGCAAGAGTTCTTGATATGGCACACCCCCAGGCTCCGCGCACTTCGTGTCGCTTCGCCAACCCCCTTGCAGGGGGCAACGCCAGCGGCCCGGCGGAGCCGGTTCCGCGGCGTTTCACGACGGCACGCATCTTGATTTGATATTGAACGGAGGCTTTCCCATCGTGGCCATCCTGCAGCAGATCATCGACCGCCGGCTCTCGGGCAAGAACAAGTCCATCGGCAACCGCGAGCGCTTTCTCCGGCGCTACAAGGGGCAGATCCAGGAGGCGGTGCGGCGCGCCGTGAGCGGCCGCAACATCCGCGAACTGGAGCAAGGCGAAGACGTGACCCTGCCGCGCCACGACGTGTCCGAACCGGTGTTCGGGCATTCCCGTGGCGGCGACCGCGAGTACGTGCATCCGGGCAACCAGGAGTACCTGAAAGGCGACCGCATCGCGCGCCCCGAGGGTCAGGGCGGCGGCGGCTCCGGGAGCGGCGAAGCGGGAGACGGCGGCGAAGGCGAGGACGACTTCGTCTTTCGCCTCACCCGCGAGGAATTCATGCGCGTCTTCTTCGACGACCTCGCGCTCCCGCACCTCATCCGCACGCAGATCGCCGACGTGCCCGAGTGGAAGAGCCACCGCGCCGGCTTCACGAGCGACGGCTCGCCCAACAACCTGCACGTGGTGCGCTCGATGCGCGGGGCGCTCGCGCGCCGCATCGCGCTCGGCGGCGAACCGCGCAAGGAACTCAAGCGCCTGGAGGCGCACCTCGTGCACCTGAAGGCGCATCCGCAGGCCACGACGGCGCTGATCCAGAAAGAGATCCGCGAGACCGAGGAGCTCATCGCCGAGTTGCGCCGCACCATGCGGCACGTGCCCTACATCGACCCCATCGACCTGCGCTACCGCAACCGCGTGAAGACGCCGGTGCCCAGCGCCAAGGCCGTGATGTTTTGCCTCATGGACGTGTCGGGCTCCATGGACGAGGCGCGCAAGGACATGGCCAAGCGCTTCTTCATGCTGCTCTACATGTTCCTCACGCGGCACTACGAGACCATCGACCTCGTGTTCCTGCGCCATCACACGCAGGCGCAGGAAGTGACCGAGGAAGAGTTCTTCCACGCCACCGAAACCGGCGGCACCGTGGTCTCCAGCGCGCTGGTGCTGATGGACGAGATCATCAAGGCGCGCTACCCGAGCGGCGAATGGAACGTCTACGGCGCGCAGGCCAGCGACGGCGACAACTGGCACCAGGACAGCGGCCGCTGCCGCGAGCTGCTGGTCAACGACATCCTGCCGGTGGTGCGCTACTACGCCTACGTGCAGGTGGCCGAGACCGAGCAGAACCTGTGGCAGGAGTACGCACAGCTCGAAGGCGTGCAGCCCAACTTCGCGATGCGCAAGGTCTCCGACGCGCAAGACATCTACCCTGTGTTCCGCGACCTGTTCAAGAAGGAAGGGGTCACCTCATGAACACCACCGCCACCGATCGCCCGCCCGCCGACGGTACGTCGGAACGCCTGGAGCGCCTTCCGAGCCCCTCGGACTGGACCTTCGAGCTGATCGAGACCTACCACACCGAGATCGCCAAGACCGCCAAGGGCTTCGGCCTGGACACCTACCCCAACCAGCTGGAGGTGATCACCGCCGAGCAGATGATGGATGCCTACGCCAGCGTGGGCATGCCGATGATCTACCGCCACTGGTCGTACGGCAAACAGTTCATCGCCACCGAGAAGAACTACAAGCGCGGCCACATGGGCCTGGCGTACGAGATCGTCATCAACTCCGATCCGTGCATCGCCTACCTCATGGAAGAAAACACCATGGCCATGCAGGCCCTGGTGATCGCGCATGCGGCCTACGGCCACAACAGCTTCTTCAAGGGCAACTACCTGTTCCGGATGTGGACCGATGCGTCGTCCATCATCGATTACCTGGTCTACGCGCGCCACTACATCGCCGAGTGCGAGGAGCGCCACGGCCTCGATGCGGTCGAGGAACTGCTGGACTCCTGCCACGCGCTGATGAACTACGGCGTCGACCGCTATCGCCGCCCGCAGAAGCGCTCGCTCGCGCAGGAAAGCGTGCAGCGCGCGGACCGCGAGCGCCACATGCAGCAGCAGGTGAACGACCTCTGGCGCACGCTGCCCAAGCGCGCCGAGCAGGCGGCCGAATCCGACGCCACGCGGCGCTTTCCCTCGGAGCCGCAGGAGAACCTGCTCTACTTCATCGAGAAGAACGCGGCGCTGCTCGAACCCTGGCAGCGCGAAGT
The DNA here is from genome assembly GCF_979257995.1 of Variovorax sp. AC194. NCBI lineage: Bacteria > Pseudomonadati > Pseudomonadota > Betaproteobacteria > Burkholderiales > Comamonadaceae > Variovorax > Variovorax sp. AC194. The sequence goes on from NZ_OZ409823.1 coordinate 4,963,233, forward strand.
GGTGCGCATCGTGCGCAAGATTGCGCAGTACTTCTATCCGCAGCGCCAGACGCAGGTCATGAACGAAGGCTGGGCCACCTTCTGGCACTACACGCTGCTCAACACGATGTACGAGCGCGGCCAGCTGGCCGACGGCTTCATGATGGAATGGCTCAGCTCGCACACGGGCGTGATCTTCCAGCCGCCGGTGGGCCACCGCGCCTACAGCGGCATCAACCCCTATGCGCTGGGCTTTGCGATGTTCACCGAGCTGCGCCGCATCTGCGAGAAGCCCACCGAGGAAGACCGCCGCTGGTTCCCCGACTTCGCCGGCAGCGACTGGGTCAAGACGCTCGACTACGCGATGCGCAACTTCAAGGACGAGAGCTTCATCGGCCAGTTCCTGAGCCCCAAGACGATGCGCGATTTCCGGCTGTTCTCGATCCGCGATTTCCAGAGCGAGTCCGAGCTCGAGGTGTCCGCCATCCACGACGACAGCGGTTACCAGTCGCTGCGCGAATCGCTGTCACGCCAGTACGACATCAGCAGCCGCGAGCCCGACATCCAGGTGTGGAACGTGGCCACGCGCGGTGACCGTTCTCTGACGCTGCGCCACACGCAGCGCAACAACCTGCCGCTGCACGACGGGGCCGAAGAAGTGCTCAAGCATGTCGCGCGGCTCTGGGGCTTCGACGTGCATCTCGAAAGCATCGACAGCGCGGGGCGCATCAGCCGCAGCTGGAAGGCCAGTGCGCCGAAGCAGATGTACTGACTGAGACTGCTGGTTCGGGGCGGCACTCACGCCGACGGTGGGCTCTGTTTCGCGAATGTCCCCCGGCTTCGCCTCCTCCTTGATTTCGCGAAACAGAGCCCACCGCCGGCGCGAGCGCTTCAGAGCGGCCGTTGATCGCGGTTCACCCAGAGCGTGCCCCAGTGCGCAGGGCGTCGGGTGCTCCCCGCAGCGAAATCAAGGAGGAGGCCGAAGGCCGGGGGACATTCGCGGAGGGGAGTACCCGGCGGCCTGCGCACCCGCCCCGAAATGCCCTCTAGGGCACCAGCGCGGCAATCGCCAGCGTATAGCCCTTGACGCCCAGCCCCACGATGATCCCGCGCGCCGCGGGCGAGATGTACGACTTGTGGCGGAACTCCTCGCGCGCATGCACGTTGGAGATGTGCAGCTCGATCAGCGGCACGCTCGCGCCCTTGATGGCATCGTGCAGCGCGATCGAGGTGTGGGTGTAGGCGCCGGGGTTCATCACCACGCCGAGCATGTGGCCGGCGGCCACTTCGCGGCCCGCTTCCTGGATCCAGTCGATCAGCACGCCCTCGTGGTTCGACTGGCGGCATTCGATCTCCACGCCGAGCTTGGCGCCCGTGTCCTGGCACAGGCGCTCGACATCGGCCAGCGTGTCGCGTCCATATTGCTCGGGCTCGCGCGTGCCGAGCAGGTTGAGGTTGGGGCCGTTGAGGACGAGGATTTTCTTCATGATGAATGAGGGTCTGGTCGAGGCGGAGACGACAATTATGGTCGCCCAACGGCCTCGTGAAATCCACACCCCATGAACACTGACGACTCGTCTCGCTGGCACCCCGTGGCCCGTTCGACCGACCTGCGCCCCGGCGCCAACATCGTCGCCGGCTTCGCACAGGGCCAGGAGCTCGCGCTCTGGCGCTCCGCCGGCGGCGCGGCGCAGGCCTGGGAGAACCGATGCCCGCACCGCAGCGTGCGCTTCACGCTGGGCCAGGTCATCGAAGAGCGCCTGGCCTGCGCGTACCACGGCTGGCAGTACGCCGCGGGCAACGGGCAGTGCGTCAGCATTCCCGCGCACCCGGCGATGCAGGCGCCGCGCAACGTCTGCGCCAAGGTGTTCGGCGCGGTCGATGCGGCCGGCATGCTGTGGGTCAGCCTCGCGCAGGACGCATCCGCCGCGCCGCCATCGCTGGCCAGTGCCGTGCCGGCTGGCTGGCACTTCTGCCGCACGCTGACGCTGCGTGCCTGTGCCCAGGACGTGCGCGATGCGCTCGCACAGCAGGGCTTCGCGGCCGATGCGGCGCCGGGCGCATTCCGGGGCGCGCTCGACGCGGTGAAGACCGCCGCCCTCGTGCTCGACGCCCAATCGCAACTCACCTTCATCCACCTGTGGACCGACGCGCCGCCCGGCTCTGACGCGATGAAGACCCTCCACGCGGCCGCGCGCAACCTGCGCAGCACCATCGAAACCCAAGGCTGAAGGAACTGCGATGCCCTTCGTCACCGACGATCCCAACATGCTCGACGACTGGCTCGTCATTGGACCTGCAAGCGCGCTCGGCGGCGCCTCCGAACAACAGCCTTACACGACCCGCCTGCTCGGCGAAGCGCTGGCGCTCTGGGCTGATGCCGACGGCGCGCCGCAGTGCCGCCTCGCCGCACAGCCGCTGGCCGTGCAATCGCGCTACGGCTATCTCTGGGTCTGCCCCGGCGGCCACCCCGTGCGCCCGCTCTTCGCCTTCCCCGAATACACCGAGCCTGGCCGCCGCACCGTCGATTGCGGCGGCATCGGCGTCGCGGTGTCGGGCCTGCGCGTGGTCGAGAACTTCCTGGACATGGCGCACTTTCCCTTCGTGCATGCCGACTACCTCGGCAAGGTGCCGCACACCGAAGTCGCGCAGTACCAGGTGAATGTCGACCCCGCTACCGGCGAGATCTGGGCGACCGACTGCCGTTTCTGGCAGCCCCGTGCCTCGGCCGCGCACGACAGCGGCGCCGACGTGCGCTACACCTACCGCGTGATGCAGCCCTTCTCGGCCATGCTCTACAAATCGAGCATGCGCCCGGACGCGCAGGACGCCATCGCCCTCTTCCTGCAGCCGATCGACGACGAGCACGTGATCGCCCACACGATGCTCGCCTGCTTCGACGATGTGTCCACCGACGCCGAACTCATCGCCTTCCAGCAGACCATCGTCGGGCAGGACAAGCCGATCCTGGAGAACCACGCCTTCAAGCGCATGCCGCTCGAAGGCCGCGCCGAGACGCCGACGCGCGGCGACACCTCGTCGGTCACCTACCGCCGCTGGCTGCGCGAGCGCGGCATGCGCTTCGGCACGAGGGCGGCCGCATGACGACGGTGCTGAAGCTCTACGACCACCCGCTCTCGGGCAACTGCTTCAAGGTGCGGCAGATGCTGGCGTGGCTCGGCGTTGCGCACGAAGCGGTGCCGGTCGATTTCCATCCGGGCCGCGCGCACAAATCGGCCGCGTTCATTGCGAACGTCAATCCGCTCGGCCAGCTTCCGGTGATCGACGACGACGGCTTCGTGCTGCGCGATGCGCAGGCCATCCTGGTCTATCTCGCGAGCCGCCACGACGCGCAGCACCGCTGGTACCCCCATGACCCGAAGCTGCGCGGCCAGGTCGCGATGTGGCTCGCCACGGCCGACGAGATCACCCGCACCGCCTCGGCCGCGCGGCTGCACGATGCGCTCGGCTACCACCACCTGGACATCGACGCTTGCCGCAGCAGTGCGCGCGCCGTGTTCCGCGTGCTCGACGACCACCTTGCCGAACAGGCCTGCACGGGCCTGCGCTGGCTCGCGTCGGCGCCCGGGCCGACGATCGCCGACCTCGCCTGCTTCCCGTACGTCGCGCTGGCCGGCGAAGGCGGCATCGCGCTCGACGAGTTTCCGGCCCTCCGAAACTGGGTCTGGGATTTCCGACACCTGCCCGGGTTCATCGGGATGTCGGGTATCTTCCCTGCTGGCCCTGCCTGAGTATTCTTGGGCTCCTCGCCCCTTACACCCCCCTCTTCCCCTCTTTCCCCCGAAACCGCCATGAAAACCAAAGCCGCCGTCGCCTGGAAATCCGGAGCCCCCCTCACCATCGAAACCGTCGATCTCGACGGTCCCCGTTTCGGCGAAGTGCTGGTCGAGATCAAGGCCACCGGCATCTGCCACACCGACTACTACACGCTCTCGGGTGCCGACCCCGAAGGCATCTTCCCCGCGATCCTGGGCCACGAAGGCGCGGGCATCGTGGTCGACGTGGGGCCCGGCGTCACGACGCTGAAAAAGGGCGACCACGTCATTCCGCTCTACACGCCCGAATGCCGCCACTGCAAGTTCTGCCTCTCGCGCAAGACCAACCTGTGCCAGCTGATCCGCGGCACGCAGGGCAAGGGCCTGATGCCCGACGGCACCTCGCGCTTCAGCATGGACGGCAAGCCCATCGCGCACTACATGGGCACCTCGACCTTCAGCAACTACACGGTCGCCCCCGAAATCTCGCTCGCCAAGATCCGCGAGGACGCGCCCTTCGACAAGGTCTGCTACATCGGCTGCGGCGTCACCACCGGCATCGGCGCGGTGATCTTCACGGCCAAGGTGGAAGCCGGCGCCAACGTGGTGGTGTTCGGGCTCGGCGGCATCGGCCTCAATGTGATCCAGGGCGCGAAGATGGTGGGCGCCGACAAGATCATCGGCGTGGACCTGAACCCCGAGCGCGAAGCCATGGCCCGCAAGTTCGGCATGACGCATTTCATCAACCCCAAGGACACGGAGAACGTCGTCGATGCCATCGTGCAGCTGACCGACGGCGGCGCGGACTACAGCTTCGAGTGCATCGGCAACACCAAGGTGATGCGCCAGGCACTCGAATGCACGCACAAGGGCTGGGGCCGCAGCATCATCATCGGCGTGGCCGAAGCGGGCGCGGAGATCAGCACGCGGCCGTTCCAGCTGGTCACCGGCCGCAAGTGGGAAGGCTCGGCCTTCGGGGGCGCGCGCGGCCGCACCGACGTGCCCAAGATCGTGGACTGGTACATGGAAGGCAAGATCAACATCGACGACCTGATCACGCACACCATGCCGCTGGAGGACATCAACAAGGGCTTCGACCTGATGAAGCGCGGCGAATCGATTCGCGGCGTGGTCCTGTACTAAGCACCGCGAGGCCCCCGCCATGAACCGCATGGAGCCATTGCGCAAGATCGAGGCGGGCGTCCTCGAAATCGCCTACCACGAAGCCGGCCCCGCGGACGGCCCGCCCGTGTTGCTGATGCACGGTTTTCCGTACGACATCCACACCTACGCCGAAGTCGCGCCGATGCTCGCCGATCAAGGCTGCCGCGTCATCGTGCCGTACATGCGCGGCTACGGCGGCACGCGCTTTCTGAGCGATGCCACGCCGCGCTCGGGCGAACAGGCGGCGTTCGGCGCCGACCTGCTCGCGCTGCTCGACGCGCTGAAGATCGATCGCGCGGTGCTCGCCGGCTACGACTGGGGCGGCCGCGCCGCCTGCGTGGTCGCGGCGCTGTGGCCCGAGCGCTGCGCGGGGCTGGTTTCGCTCAACAGCTACAACATCCAGAACATCGCCAAGGCGATGGAGCCCGACACGGCCGAGAACGAGCACAGCCTCTGGTACCAGTACTACTTCCACAGCGAGCGCGGCCGCGCGGGCCTCGCGAAAGACCGCAACGCCATCGCGAAGCTGCTGTGGAAATTGTGGTCGCCGACCTGGCAGTTCGACGACGCCACCTTCGATCGCAGCGCCGCCGCGTTCGACCACCCCGACTTCGTCGACGTGGTGATCCACTCGTACCGCCACCGCTTCGGCCTTGTCCCCGGCGACCCGGCGTATGCGGACATCGAGCGCCGCATTGCCGCGCAACCGGCGATCACCGTGCCCGCGATCACCTTCGACGGCATCGACGACGGCGTGCGGCCACCGGCCGATGCCGCGGCCCACGCACACCGTTTCAGCGGACCGCGCTCGCACCGCCTCGTGCCCGGCGCGGGCCACAACCTGCCGCAGGAAGCACCGCGCACCTTCGCCGATGCGGTGCTCGAACTGGTCCCCGCGCTGCGCCACAAAAAACCATGACCGACCACACACCCAAGACCCTGTCCGAACACCCGTGCTTCGGCGGCGCGCAGAGCTTTCACGAGCACGCCTCGCAAGAGATCGGCCTGCCGATGCGCTTCTCGGTCTACCTGCCGCCGCAGGCCGCGAACGGGCCGGTGCCGGCCCTCCTCTACCTCGCGGGCCTCACCTGCAACGAGGAGACCTTCGCCATCAAGGCCGGCGCGCAGCGCATGGCCGCGAGCCTGGGCCTGGCGCTGATCGCGCCCGACACCAGCCCGCGCGGCCCCGCCGCCGAGGGCGTGCCCGGCGCGAAGGACGACTGGGACTTCGGCATCGGCGCGGGCTTCTACCTGGACGCCATGCGCGAGCCCTGGGCCACGCACTGGCGCATGGAAAGCTGGATCGTCCACGAGCTGCTGGCGCTGATACCGCAGCACTTCGCGATCGACGGGCAGCGCATCGGCATCTTCGGCCACTCGATGGGCGGGCACGGCGCGCTCACGCTGGCGCTGCGGCATCCGGGGCGCTTCAAGTCGCTCTCGGCGTTCGCGCCGATCTGCGCGCCCACGCAGTGCCCATGGGGCGAGAAGGCATTCGACGGCTACCTGGGCGCGCCCGGCGTGGACCGCGCGCAGTGGCTCGCGCACGATGCGAGCGCGCTCATGCGCTCGCAAACGGTCGCGCCGTACCCGCAAGGCATCCTCATCGACCAGGGGCTGGCCGACAAATTCCTCGCCGAGCAGTTGCACCCCGAGGCCTTCGAGGCCGCGTGCTTTGCCGCGGGCCAGCCGCTCACGCTGCGCCGCCACGCGGGCTACGACCACGGCTACTACTTCATCCAGAGCTTCATGGCCGACCACATCGCGCACCACGCGCAAACGCTGCACACCTGATCGACTTCGGCGTGACTGCGGGATGCACGCGCCGTATCATGAAACGCATGTCCGCCGCCCAAATCCCCGCCTTCCACCTGCGGTCGCGCGATGGCACCGCCCAGGAGAGCATCGTGCTGGCCGGCATCTGGCGCCGCGCATGGATCTCGGCCAACCGCAACGCGGCCTTCACCGAACCGATCGCGCACTGGCTCAAGCGCGTGCAGACCGAGTTCGTGCCGCCGGCCGAAGTGGTGCTCGCGGAGCGCGACGGCCAGGTGCTCGCGTTCATGGTGCTGCTGGAGCGGCGCGAGTACGTGGCGCAGCTCTTCGTCGAGCCGCACCTGCGCAACCAGGGCCTCGGGCAGGCGCTGCTCGACGAGGCGTGCGTGCGCATCCCGACCGGCTGGCGCCTGCACGTGGCCACCACCAACACCGCCGCGCAGCGTTTCTACGAACGTTACGGCCTCGTGCGCGGCACGGTCGACCACCACCCGACCAGCGGTCGCGAACGCATCGCCTACCATTGGTCGCCCTCGCGCCCGCCCTGGCGGGTGGACTGAGCGGTCCCACCTTTTTCCTGTCATGCGCATCGACCACATCGCCCTCTGGACCACCGATCTCGAACGCTGCAAGCGCTTCTATGTCGACTACTTCGGCGCGACGGCCGGCGCGGGCTACGTCAATCCGGCCAAGGGCTTCGCCTCGTGCTTCCTCAGCCTGGGCGACGGCGCGCGCATCGAGGCGATGACCACCACCACGCTCGCGCCCGTTGCGGCCGAAGCCGGCGCGCAGCGCATGGGCTGGACGCACCTGGCGATCAGCGTGGGCTCCGACGCCGCCGTCGACGCGCTCACGCAGCGCCTGAAGGCCGACGGCTATCCGCTGCTCGACGGCCCGCGCCGCACCGGCGACGGCTACTACGAGAGCGTGGTGCTCGATGCGGACGGCAACCGCATCGAGATCACCGCATGAACCCCGCGGAGACACCTTCATGCACTACCTCCTGATCTACGACACCGCGCCCGACTACCTCGCGCGCCGCGGCGAATTCCGCGACGTGCACCTGGCCTTCGCGTGGCAAGCCGTGGAGCGCGGAGAGCTGCTGCTCGGCGGCGCCACCGGCAACCCGCCCGACGGCGCCGTGCTGCTCTTCGAGGCCGATTCGCCCGAAGTGCCCGAAGCCTTCGCCAAGGCCGACCCGTATGTTCTCAACGGCATCGTCACGGGCTGGCGCGTGAAGGCATGGAACACCGTGGTCGGCACAGAAGCATCGACGCCGGTCAGGCCGAACGCCGCGCGATGAGCGATTTCGTCGACAGCCTGCACGAGGTCTTCGAGCGCCTGGGCCGCATCCAGACGCGCCGCATGTTCGGCGGCCACGGCGTGTGGCACGAGGGCCGCATGATCGCGCTCGTCGCGAAGGACACGCTGTACCTGAAGTCCGATGCCGGCAGCGCCGAACATTTCGACAGGCTCAACCTGCCGCCCTTCACCTACGTGCGCCAAGGCAAGGAGATGCCGATGTCGTACCGCCTCGCGCCCGCCGATCTTTTCGAAGATCGCGAAGAGGCGGCGCGCTGGGGCCGTCTGGCCTATGAAGCCGCGCTGCGCTCGGGCCAGCCGCCCAAGCCGCCGAAGAAGAAGGCCGCGGCCAAAAAGGCTCCCGCCAAGAAATCACCCGCAAAGAAAGCTCCAGTGAAGACCAAGAAAGCATCCCCTCGGTGAGCGACAACACATCCACGTTGCAGCCCCTGCCCGAACGCGAGCAGATCGCCCTGCTCGAACCCTTCGAGGGCCTGGACCTGAAGGACATCGTCGTCGTCACCACGCTGCAGGAGGCCGAGCACGCCGCCGCCACGCTGCTGGCCGCGGGTGTCGCGGGCTTCGACACCGAATCCAAGCCCACCTTCGCGAAGAACGAGGTCTCGGGCGGCCCGCACGTGGTGCAGTTCTCCACGCGCGAGCGGGCCTGGCTCTTCCAGCTGCACCGCACCGAATGCAACCCGGTGGTCGCCGCGCTGATCGCCTCGACCGAGTTGAAGAAGGTCGGCTTCGGCCTCTCGACCGATCTCACGCTGATCCGCAACCGCCTGAACATCGAGCCGGGCGCCGTGTACGACATCGACAACGAATTCCGCCGCCGCGGCTACCGCAAGTCGGTGGGCGTGAAGACGGCGGTGGCGCTGGTGTTCGACCGCCGCTTCATGAAGTCGCGCAAGGCGACCACCTCGAACTGGGCCAACAAGCAGCTGACGGAATCGCAGATCCGCTACGCGGCCAACGATGCCTATGCGTCGATCCGCGTGTACGACGCGCTCTTTGCCGGCGCCTGAATCCGCAAGCCTCGGAGGCTTCAGTCCCGCCCCGCCTCCAGGATGGCCTGCGCGAGCCGCGCGGGGTTCGAGAAGAACATCTCGTGGCTGCCGGGGCACTCCACCAGCCTGAAAAGCCCCAGCCGCTCCGACAGGCGCGGGTGCCACGGCAGGCTGTGCGGCAGCGCGATGTCCTGCTGGCAATTGACGTACGACTTGCCCAGCGCGAGCGCCGCGAGCGGTTGCTTCAACCGGATCTTGTCGGTGAAGGTTCGGTACGGATGCGGGTTGAGCTTTTCGTAGGCCGCCTGCGCGAGCGCGAGGTCGGCATCGTTGATGAAGGCATCGCGCCACACCTCGAACGGCAAGGTCACGGCGTTGCCGTTCGCCCCGGCGATGGCGTCGAACATCGCGATGTAGTGCGGTGGCACCATGTCGTTGAGCGATTCGCCATCGAGCGGCACGAAGGCGTTGATGTAGACGAGGCGCTTCAACCGCTGCGCGATGCGGTCCGCCACGCCCGAGATCACCATGCCGCCGTAGCTGTGGCCTGCCAGGCGCACGTCGGTCAGGTCCTTCTCTTCGATGTAGCGCACGGCCGAGGCGATCGCGTCTTCGAGGGTGGTCGTCGCGCGGTCGTCGCCGGCGCGGTTGCCCGCGAGCGTCGGGCAATGCACGGTGTGGCCGGCTTTGCGCAGGTGCTCGGCCACGGCTTCGATTTCCGCGCCGGTGTGCCAGGCGCCGTGGACGAGAACATAGGTGTCGGACATGGGTGTCTCCTTTTTCGCGGATGGCAGGGAGCACGACTGTAGGAACGGGTGCGCGTTGCGGATGGCCGCGGACTGCCAAGGCCATGGCCGGTTCGCGCCACGCGCCGGGATTGCCGTCATTCAATAATTCAAGGATACTTGAATGATGGAAGAAAACGACGTCGTCCGATCCCTGGCCGCGCTGGCGCAGCCGATACGCCTGCGGGTCTTTCGCGCCCTCGTGGTGGCCGGCCCCTCGGGCCTCACGCCCGGCGCGCTGACCGAGACGCTGGGGGTCCCGGCGACGGGCCTGTCCTTCCACCTCAAGGAGCTTGTGCGTGCGGGCCTGATCTCGCAGGAGCGGCAGGGCCGCAACCTCATCTGCCGCGCGTCGTTCGATCGGATGAATGGCCTCCTCGGCTACCTCACCGAGCACTGCTGCGAAGGCGAAGCGTGCGCGGTCGATGGCAAGGCCGCGGCCTGCAAGTGCTGAGACACGAGCCCTCCCCCGAATGCTCCCGGCCGTCCTGATCTTCGTCTTCACCCTCGTGCTGGTGATCTGGCAGCCGCGCGGGCTGGGCATCGGCTGGAGCGCTTCGCTCGGCGCGGTACTCGCCCTGCTTTCCGGCGTGGTCCACCTGTCCGACATCGCAGTCGTCTGGGGCATCGTGTGGAACGCGACCGCGACCTTCATCGCCGTCATCCTCATCAGCCTGCTGCTCGACGAGGCCGGCTTCTTCGAATGGGCCGCGCTGCACGTGGCGCGATGGGGCGGCGGGCGCGGCCGGCGGCTCTTCGCATTCATCGTGCTGCTGGGCGCCGCGGTGTCGGCGCTCTTTGCCAACGACGGCGCGGCGCTGATCCTCACGCCCATCGTGATGGCCATGCTCGCGGCACTCGGCTTCACGCCCGCGGCCACGCTCGCGTTCGTGATGGCCGCCGGCTTCATCGCCGACACGGCCAGCCTGCCGCTCGTCGTGTCGAACCTGGTGAACATCGTCTCGGCCGACTTCTTCGGGATCGGCTTCAACGCCTATGCGTCGGTCATGGTCCCCGTGGACATCGCCGCCGTGGCCGCCAGCCTCGCGGTGCTGATGCTGTATTTCCGCCGCGGCATTCCCGCGCGCTACGACGTGGCGCAGCTCAGGGCGCCGGCCGATGCGGTCCGCGACCCCGCGACGTTCCGCGCGGGCTGGGTCGTGCTGGTGCTGCTGCTCGTGGGCTTCTTCGGGCTGGAGCCGCTGGGCGTGCCGGTGAGCGCGGTGGCGGCCACGGGCGCCGCCCTTCTTCTCGCGGTGGCCGCGCGCGGCCATGTCATCAGCACGCGCAAGGTGCTGCATGGCGCGCCGTGGCAGATCGTCGTGTTCTCGCTGGGCATGTACCTCGTGGTCTATGGCCTGCGCAACGCGGGGCTCACGGCCCGGATCGCATCGCTGCTGGACGTCTTCGCGCAGGGCGGCGTCTGGGGCGCGGCCCTGGGCACCGGCTTTCTCGCGGCCGCGCTGTCGTCGGTCATGAACAACATGCCGACGGTGCTGGTCGGCGCGCTCTCGATCGATGCATCGGGCGCGAGCGGCCTCGTGAAAGACGCGATGGTCTATGCCAACGTGATCGGTTGCGACCTCGGCCCGAAGATCACGCCCATCGGCAGCCTCGCCACCCTGCTCTGGCTGCACGTGCTCGAGAAGAAAGGCACGCGCATCGCCTGGGGCTACTACTTCAGGGTCGGCATCGTGCTGACCGTGCCCGTGCTGCTCGCGGCGCTGGCCGCGCTCGCGCTCCGATTGACGCTCCCTACCCTTGCTGGGCCATGACCGACATCACCATCTATCACAACCCCGCCTGCGGCACGTCGCGCAACGTGCTCGCATTGATCCGCAACACGGGCGAGGAGCCCGCCGTCATCGAGTACCTCAAGACCCCGCCCGACCGCGCCACCCTGCAGCGGCTGATCGCGGCGATGGGCGTGCCGGTGCGCGAGGTGCTGCGCCAAAAGGGAACGCCCTACGACGAGCTCGGCCTCGGCGATGCGAAGTGGCGCGACGACGAACTCATCGGCTTCATGCTGCAGCACCCGATCCTCATCAACCGGCCGATCGTGGTGACGCCGATCGCCACGCGCCTGTGCCGGCCGTCCGAGGCGGTGCTCGACATGCTTCCGCGCCCGCAGCGCGGCGCATTCACCAAGGAAGACGGCGAAGTCGTCATCGACGCGAAAGGCCAGCGTGTTCCCAAGCCCTGACGATCTCCCCCACCTCGACGCGGCAGCCTTTCGCAAGCCCGACCTGCAGGCGCTGCTGCCCGCCACGCGCGCGATGCACGCGACGCATGCGCCGCGCATCCTGCTGCTCTACGGCTCGGTGCGCGAGCGCTCCTACAGCCGCCTGCTGACCGAGGAGGCCGCGCGCCTCTTGCGCGCGATGGGCGCCGAGCCGCGCATCTACGATCCGCGCGGCCTGCCGCTGCCCGACGCCGAACCCGAAGACCATCCGAAGGTGCAGGAGCTGCGCGCGCTCGCGCAATGGTCCGAAGGCATGGTGTGGACATCGCCCGAACGCCACGGCGCGATGACCGGCATCATGAAGGCGCAGATCGACTGGATCCCGCTGGCCGTCGGCTCGGTGCGCCCCACGCAGGGCAAGACGCTCGCGGTGATGGAGGTGTCGGGCGGCTCGCAGTCGTTCAACGCGGTGAACCAGCTGCGCGTGCTCGGTCGCTGGATGCGCATGCTCACGATCCCCAACCAGTCGTCGGTGGCCAAGGCCTTCATGGAGTTCGACGACGACGGCCGCATGAAGCCGTCGCCGTACTACGAGCGCGTGGTCGACGTGATGGAAGAACTGGTGAAGTTCACGCTGCTCACGCGCGACTGCGCGGACCACCTGGTCGATCGCTACAGCGAGCGCAAGGAGAGCGCGGAGGCGCTGTCCCGGCGGGTCAACCTGCGCAGCATCTGAAACGCTGCGAACGCTGCGGTGGCAGCGCGCTACGACGTGACCCGGCGCTTCGCCCTGCGCTTGAGCGCCGCGCGAAGCTCCTTGAGCATCAGGCCGACATACGGATTGGGGTCCGCCTGCCGGTGCGCCAGGTAGAGGCTGGAGACGGCCTCCTTGTCGAGCACCGTCTGGTAGACCACGCCGTCCAGCTGGATGCAGCGCGTGTCGCCCGGCACCAGCGCGATGCCGACGCCGGCGGCCACCAGCCCCGCGATGGTCGATGCCTCGCGCGCCTCCTGCACCATGCGCGGCCGGAAGCCCGCCTTGGCGCACAGGTCCTGCACCTTCCAGTAGAGCCCGATGCCGGCATTGCGCGGGTACATCACCAGCGGCTCGTCGCGCAGGTCGGCAATGCGCAGCGGCTTGCCGCTGAGCCGGTGCTCGCGCGGCACGACGGCCGTGAGCGGCGACTGGTACCACTCCTCCACGGTGATGCCGGTCGGGATCTCGACGTTCGGGCGGCGCAGCACGGCGATGTCGAGGCTGCGACCGTGCACCGCATCGAGCTGCTCCAGCGAGGTCATTTCCTTCAAGGTCAGCACCACCCGCGCATGCTGTTTTCGGAAGCGAAGAATGGCGCCGGGCATCGCCGGCGACAGCATCGACGACGCCGTGTAGCCCAGCGCGATGCTCCCCACCTCGCCCGAGGCCGCGCTCTGCGCCTCGCCCTTGGCCGTTTCCACATCCTGCAGGATGCCGCGCGCGCGCTCCAGGAAATGGCGCCCCGCCTGCGTGAGGAACACGCGCCGCTTGTCGCGCTCGAGCAGCCGCACCTTCAGTTCCTCCTCGAGCGCCTGGATCTGCACGCTCAGCGGCGGCTGCGCGATGTGCAGGCGCTGCGCGGCGCGCGTGAAGTTGAGCTCCTCGGCAACCGCGACGAAATAGCGCAGGTGACGCAGTTCCATGATATTTCCCAGGTATTGAAAACCGACAAAAAACAGTATTTCCAAATATAAGACAGCTTGCCTACGATGCCTGCATGACAAGCAGAGACAAGCCGCAGGCGCACCCTGCACCCCGCCCGTTCCAGGGCCATCCGCTGATCCAGGGGCTGGCCCGCGGCGAACCCCTCGCGGCCTTCGGCATCCGCATGGCGCGCACCACCGATGTCGCCCGGCTGGCCAAGGCCAGCGGCCACCACGCGATCTGGATCGACCTGGAGCACAGCACCATCCCGCTCGATGCGGCCGGCGCGATCTGCGCCGCGGCGCACGACCTGGGCCTGATGGCGCTGGTGCGCGTGCCCGAGCGCGAGTACGGCGCCATCGGCAGGCTCCTCGACGCGGGCGCATCGGGCCTGATCTTTCCGCGCGTGGAGACCGCCGCGCAGGCCGCCGACCTGGCCGCCGCCTGCCGCTTTCCGCCGCACGGCCACCGCTCGGCCATCGCCGCGCTGCCGCAGTTCGGCTATCGCCGGCTGCCGGCGGCCGAGACCTACCGCCTGGCCAACGATGCGGTGGTCGTCAACGTGCTGATCGAGAGCCCGCTGGGCATCGAGAACGCCGAGGCGATCGCGCGCGTTCCCGGCGTCGATCTGGTGAGCATCGGCTGCAACGACCTGAGCGCCGAACTCGGCGTGCCGGGCGACTACCGCCACCCGCTGGTGCAGCACGCGCTGGACACCGCGCTCGCGGCCTGCGCACGCGCCGGCACGCCGCTGTCGATCGGCGGCATCGCCGACGCGGCGCTGAACGCCGAGCTGCTCGCGCGCGGCGCGGCGCCCTTCCTCATGACGGGCATCGACACCGACGTGCTGCTCACCGCGATGCACGAGCGCGTGCGCGGCGCGCTGGCCGCCCATGCATCCATTGCCGCGGAGAAGCCGCATGCGCGCGCGGCCTGACTGGCGGGCGCTGCTTGTCGCGGCGGGCCTGCTGCTGGGCACCGCCTCTGCCGCCGCACCGCAGGCCTACACGATCATCGTGCCCGCGCCGCCCGGCGGCCCCATCGACCGCGTCGCGCGACTCCTCGCGCCCGACCTGTCGGCCGCGCTGGGCCACCCGGTGGTGGTCGACAACCGCCTGGGCGCGGCGGGCAAGATCGGCGTGCAGGCCGCCCTGCGCGCACCGCGCGACGGCCACACGCTGATCGCGGTGTCGCCGTCCATCGCCTCGGTCAATCCGGTGGTCGACAAGGCGCCCGGCTACGACCCGCTGACTGATTTCGACGCCCTGGGCATCGCTGCAACCAACGCCGGCGTGGTGGCCGTGCGCGCCGGCCTGCCGGTGGCCGACATGGCCGAACTCGTGCAGTACGCGAAGGCCCATCCGGGCGAGCTCACCTACGGTTCCTTCGGCATCGGCACCAGCCTGCACCTGCAAAGCGAGGAGCTGTTGCACACGCTGGGCATCGATGCGCGCCACATCCCGTACAAAGGCGAGGCGCAGGTGATGGCCGCATTGGCCGGCGGCGAGGTGGACCTGATGCTCTACGCCACCGCGCCCATCGTCCCGCTCGTGCAGAGCGGCCGGGTGCGGGCCCTGGCGGCCACGTCGTCCCGGCGCTGGGCGATGCTGCCGCAGGTGCCCAGCTACGCCGAAACCAGTGTGCCCGCCTTGCGCGCCTACGAATACCGCTCCTGGGTCGGCCTCGTGCTGCCCACCGGCACGCCGGCCGCCGAAAAGCAGGCGGTGCTGCGGGCCTGGCAGCGCACGCTGGCCAGCCCGAAGCTGCGCGAATCGCTGACGGCGCAGGGCTTCGAGCCCGCGTCGGGCGACCCCGCGGAAATGCAGCGCACCGTCGCCGGCGAGATCGGGCGCCTGCGCGCACTGCTCGCGAGCGGCCGCATCAAGCTCGACTGAACGCCTCCCTTTTTTTCCTTTTCTTCCGCCACCGCTCGACCATGACCCACGAGATCCTCACTTCCAAGCCCATGCGCGACGCGCAGACCCTCACCCGCGCGGCCTTCGAGGTGCCCGCCGGCGCCTGCGATGCGCACGTGCATGTCTTCGGCCCCGCCGGGCCGTACCCGCACGTCGATCACCCGCACTACACGCTGCCGGACGGCAACCTCGCGCAATTGCGGCGCGCGCTCGGCGTGCTGGACATCGAACGCTTCGTGATCGTGCAGCCCAGCTTCTACGGCACCGACAACCGCTGCATGCTCGATGCGCTGGACGCCGTGGGCGACCGCGCGCGCGGCGTCGCGATGGTGACGGACGAGGTGCCTGAAGAGGAACTTCGCGCGATGCACGCGCGCCGCGTGCGTGCGCTGCGGCTGGACCTGTTCCTGCGCGCGCAGCTGCCCGTGGCCGAGCTGCACGCGTACATCGAGCGCAGCATCCGGCGCATCGCGCCGCTCGGTTGGCACGTGCAGTTCTACACGCCGGGCTGGGTCGTGCGCGACCTGATTCCGGTGCTGCCCGATCTCGAATCGGACTTCGTGATCGACCACATGGGCTACATGCTGGAGAGCGACGGCCTCACCCGCGCCGACTTCGACCGCCTGCTGCGCGCCGTGGCCGATGGGCGCGGCTGGTTCAAGCTCTCGGGGCCGTACCGTCTTGCGAAAGACGGCAACTACGCGAAGCTGCGGCCGCTTGCGCAGGCCATCGTGGAGGCCGTGCCCGATCGCGTCATCTGGGGCAGCGACTGGCCGCACATTCCCGAGGGCGGTCGCGACACCGGCGAACTGCTGAACCTCTTGGCCGACTGGATTCCCGATGCGGCCGCGCGCCGCAAGGTGCTGGCCGACAACCCCGCGCGCCTGTTCGGCTTCTGATCCATGACCGATCCCACCCTCATGCCTCTCATGCCCCTCATGCATTGCCTCCAGGAACTCGACACCTCCGGCGCGCGCGCCGCCGAGGTCTTCACGCACGCCGGCACGCGCTACCTCGTGGTGCCGCAACTGGCGCAAGACATCGCCGGCCAGCCCGCGCAGATGACGCTGGGCAACAGCGACGTCGAGGCGCTGGTCTACCGCTGGGAAAGCGGGCAGTTCGTCGAACACGCGCGCCTGCCGGTGCCGGGCGGCGAAGACGCCGAGTTCTTCTGCATCGGCACGCGCGCATTTCTCGCCACCGCGAGCCTGCGCACCGGCTCGGGTCCGTATGCCCTGGACACGCACTCGACGATCTTCGAACTGGTGGACGGCCGCTTCGACGTATTCCAGCGCATCCCGACTTCGGCGGCCAAGCAGTGGACCCACTTCGAGATCGAGGGCCGTCATTTCCTCGCGCTCGCGCAGGGCGTGACCCACGGCGATGCGCCGCTCGCGCCGGGCGCCGAATCGTGCCTCTTCGAATGGGACGGCGAGCGCTTCGCCAAGGGCCAGACGGTGCGTTCGGGCTGGGGCTACAACTGGGCCTTCTTCGAGGTCGAGGGACAGAAGCTGCTGGCCTATGCCGACCATGCCGTGCCCTCGCAGCTGCTGCGCTGGAACGGCGACGCCTTCGAGCCCTTCCAGGAATTCGACGGCAAGAGCGGGCGCGCCTTCTGCTGCTTCGAGACGGCCGGCGCCACCTGGCTCGCGTTCGCCTGCCTGCATGAAGAGACCGTGCTCTTCCGCTGGACCGACGGCCGCTTCGAACCGCACCAGGTGCTCAGCGGCCCGGGCGGCCGCGAGTTCGAATGGATACCGACGGCGGATGGCGGACGGCTGGTGCAGATCAACTTCCTGCACGGCACGCGCGAGGCGCCGATCCCGCGGCTGCAGTCGACGGTCTCGCGCATGCAGGACGGGCTCATGGTCCCCGTCGGCGAGTTCCCGACGTCCGGCGGCACCGACGCGACCTGTTTCGAATCGGAAGGCCGGCGCTACCTCGTGGTCACGAACAGCCTCAGCGGCGAGGTGCGGTTCCGCACGCCGAGCCGCGTGTACCGCCTCGACCTCGCGGCAGGCAAGGAGCCCGAATGAATCAGCTTCCTGTATCGCCGCAGAGCCACCAGAGCCCCGAGCTGCTGCGGCTCTTCGAAACCTACACAGGCGGCCCGAAGGGCATCGGCGCGAACCTCGCCGCGCTGACCGGCGCCGCGACCGCGGGCGACCCGCTCATCGTGGCCACCAGCGCGGACATGGTGCTGTTCCCCGGCAACGGCCGCGACCCCGAGGTGCAGGGCTTTCGCCTGTCCACGCGCGGCTTCAAGGAGCTGGCCGGCATCTCGCACCACGGACCGGCGGTGGCGTCGATCCTCAAGATGCGCCTGGTCGACCCCGAAGGACCGTTGTGGCGCACCGAGGCCGGGCGGCTGCTGGCGGCCACGCGCATCGCGCGCGAAGCCAACTCGGTGGCGCTCTGGCGCGACACGATCGCGGTGCCGGCCTACCGGGGGCGCGAAGAGAAGATCGCGAAGCTGGTGCACTACTCGTGCGCGCTGACCGAGCGATATCTCGAGCGCGTGCTCGCGCGCCCCGAGCTCTTCACGCCCGAGGACATGCGCACGCACTACCTCGAGGGCACAGGCACCGCCGTCGGCGCCACCGTGCCGATGAATGCCGTGATGATCGCGACCTTCTTCCTGGTCGGCATGGACATCAGCCACCGGGTGATCGGCTGGCTGGAGCGCCATGCCATCGACTGGTCGCGCGCCATGGCGCTGGTCGTGGGGCGCCAGGGCCGGCCGACCGCCGGCGTGACCTGGACCACCAACTCGGTGGCCGCGATGATCCTCGGGGCCTCGCGCCACACGCTCTCGCTCGACCGGCTCTTCATCGCGCCGCACGCGGGCGAGTTCGCGCCCGGCGCCGCCAACGACATCGCGGCTCTCCGCGCCTTCGAGACGCCGATGCGCCAGCTCTGGGCGCACACGCATGCCGTGAGCGAACTCGGCGCGCTGATGTACGAGAGCTATCCGCGCTACGAGCCCAGCTCGACCGTGCGCCCCGTGCTCGATGCCGACACGCGCGCGGTCGCCGAAATGCCGGCCATCGCCGGGCCCGACGACTGGCGCGCGCTGAACACGCGGCTGCGCGTGGTGCTCGAAGACCCGCGCCAGTTGCTCTCGGGCTGCGTGACCGACTACGCCGTCGAGCAACTGCAGGCGCACGGCAACGATCCGTCGCGGGTGACGGTGCCGGGCCTCGATGCCACGGCCTATCCACCGCTGCCCGACGACGCCGCCTAAGCGTCGCGCCCCGAATACAAGAAATACCGGAGACAAACCATGCAGAAAAAACTCACCCACTCGCTGCTCGCTGCATTCATCGCTTTGGCCGCGTCAAGCACCTTCGAGTCCGCCTGGGCCCAGGGCGCGCCCTGGCCATCGCGCCCGATCAAGATCATCACGCCCACACCAGTGGGTGTCGGCTCCGACATCTTCGCGCGCGCCTATGCCGACCGGCTCGGCCGCGCGCTGCAGACGCCGGTGGTGGTGGAGAACCGGCCCGGCGCGCTGGCCTCCATCGGCACCGATGCGGTGGCCAAGGCGGCGCCCGACGGCTACACGATCCTGTTCTCGACCAGCAACCCGTTCACGATGACGCCGTTCCTGCTCTCCAAGATGCCCTACGACGCGAAGCACGACCTCGTGCCCGTGACCCAGGCGCTCAAGGGCGGCTCGTTCATCGTGGCCAACAGCGCGGTGCCGGCGAAGAACATCCCCGAACTGGTCGCACTCGCCAAGCGCGAGCCGGGCAAGATTTCCTTCGCCTCGTACGGCTCCGGCACCACCTCGCACCTGGGCTTCGAGCTGTTCCAGGAGGCGGCCGGCATCGAGCTGCTGCACGTGCCCTACAAGCAGAGCGCCGCGCCCGACCTGCTCGGCGGCCAGGTGCAGCTGGGCTTCGAGCCGCCCGTCTCGGCGCTGGCCAACATCAAGTCGGGGCGGCTCAAGGCCCTGGCCTACACGGGCAGCAAGCGCAGCCCGGCGGCGCCCGACGTGCCCACGCTCTCGGAAACCTACCCGGGCGTGGAGGTGTTCACCTGGCTGGGCTTCTGGGTGCCCGCCAAGACGCCGCCGGCGGTGGTAGAGCGCCTGCACAAGGAGATCGTCGCCATCACGCATTCGCCCGAGATGGTGAGGCTCATCAACGAGGCGGGGCTCGACCCCATCGGCAGCACGCCCGCCGAAGCGGCGGCCGCCGTCGAGCGCGAGGCGCAGGCCATGGGCCGGCTGATCAAGGCCAAGAACATCCGCATCGACTGACGGTGCCCCGGCGCGGCTGAACGCGGCGCCGCTTTTTCTTTCCCCAAGTTCCCACGCCGCGGTGCCTGCAATGCAGGCGCCGTGCGCCGACGCACGCCAATTCATTTCTACAACGAGGAGACACCCATGAGGATCAGCACCCTTCCCTATCGCATTCGCCGCCGGCTGCCGCACGCCGTCACCGGCGCGATCTGCATCGCCGCCACCGCGAGCGCCTCGGCGCAATCGAGCGTCCAGGTCTTCGGCACGCTGGACATGAACGTCACGTACTCCAGGAGCGACGGCCGCTCGGTCAAATCGATGGACCAGGGCGGCAACATCTTCCCCAGCCGCCTGGGCTTTCGCGGCACCGAGGACCTGGGCGGCGGCCTCGCCGCGAGCTTCTGGCTGGAGATGGCGCTGCTGCCCGACACCGGCGAGATCCAGGGCACGGGCTTTCACCGGCGCTCCACGGTGAGCCTGTCGCACAACAGCTTCGGCGAGCTGCGGCTCGGGCGCGACTACACGCCCACGTTCTGGAACATCTCGCAGTTCTCGCCCTTCGGCACCGTGGGCGTCGGCGGCTCGGCCAACATCGTGGAGGGCTGGCCCTTTGGCCTCGGCGGTGCGCGCACGCTGGCACGCGCCAACAACTCGGTGGGCTATTTCTTGCCCAAAGGCCTGGGCGGCTTCTACGGCCAGGCGATGTACGCCCTGCCCGAGGGCGAGGACGGCGCGCGCTACCGCGGCGGGCGCGTGGGCTGGACCAACGGCACGGTCGACGTCGCCGCGGCCTACGGCGTGACGCCGGTCGGCCCCAACGACTACACCGTGGCGACCCTGGGTGGCACCTACGACTTCGGCCTCGCCAAGCTCTACGCGAACTACTACCGCCAGAAGACCGAGGGCGACAAGCAGGTCAACGCGATGCTGGGCGTGAGCGTGCCGGTCGGTGCGGGCGTGATCAAGGTGTCGGTCGCGCGCTCCAACCGCTCCGGGCCCGGCCTGGACAACGACGACGCGACGCAATACGCCGTCGGCTACGTGCACTACCTGAGCAAGCGCACCGCGCTGTACGGTACCTACTCGCTCCTGCGCAACCGCGGGAACGCGGCCTACGTGGTGGCCGACTCGTCGCCGGCCAGCACGCCGGGCCGCGCGGCCAGGGGCCTGCAGTTCGGCATCTCGCACAACTTCTGAGCGCGCGTCAGCACATCAGCGCATTCGCCGCAGCTCGCCCGGCGTGCGCCCCAGGTGCCGGCGGCACTGCCGCACGAAGTGCGAGGCGTCGGAGAGCCCGACGCGACAACCGATCTCGGCGACGCTCAACCGGTCGAAGCGCGCATCGGCCAGCATGCGTTGCGCCACCTGCATGCGAAAGCCGGTGAGCGCGGTCGCGAAGGTGGTGGCGCCATCGGCCAGGCATCGGTGCAGGCTGCGCTCCGAAATGCCCAGCTCGCGCGCCACGGCCGCGGCGGTGAGGCCGGGCTCGGCATGGCGCTCGCGGGTGGCGTCGAGCACGCGCCGGCGCAGTTCGGCGCGGCCGCCCTGGTCGGGCATCGCAACCGGCTTTCCGAACGCCAGCGAGAGCAGCCCGCCCAGCTGGTCGGTCAGCAGCGCCGGCGGCAGCGGCGGCTTCGCGGCCACCTCGGGCGAGAGCTGCTGCGCGAAGCTGCCGAGCACGCCGCCCCAGCCGGTGCGTCCGTCGATGCGTTGGGCCACGAGGTCGCCGGCATCGGGCAGCCACGACTCGACCCACGCGGTGGGCAGTTCGATCGAGATCGTGTCGGCCGACTGCAGGAAGTGAAAGGCGTAGCAGCGCCGCGAATCGACCAGCACCACGTCGCCCGGCAGCATGCGGGCGGACCGGTCTTCCTGCACGACCACCCAGGGCGAATCGGTCTTGCAAAGCAGGTAGTAGTAGTTGCTGCGGCTGTGGGCGATGGCGCGGCGGGTGCGGTAGACGTCCTGCGCCGTGCCGCGCACCCGGTTCACGCCCAGGGGCCCGAGCGGCACGGATTCGAGCGTGGCGCCGAAGGTGCGCGCCTGGCTGCTGGTCACGTCCATTTCGAGGAAACCTTCGCAGATCGCGCCGATCCAGTAGTCCAGGCGCTGGGGCTGCGGCACGGCGTCGGTCGACCAGGTCTGGATGGCGGCGGGAGTGACTTGGGTGACTTGAGCGACGGCGTGGGTCATCCCGCAACATAGCCAGCCCGGGCGCGTTTGCCAAGCGGGTATAGACGCCCTCCGACGGCGGGCGGCGATGGCCCCCGGCACAATGACCGTCACTACGACCACCACCAACCGCATACGCATGAAGGGCGCAACGAACATGAGCAAGCAAAGCGATTTCGGACTGATCGGCCTGGCCGTGATGGGCCAGAACCTCGTGCTGAACGTGGAAAGCCGAGGCTTCCAGGTCAGCGTCTACAACCGCACCGAGGCCACCACCGAGGCCTTCGTCGCCGCGAACCCGGGCAAGAAACTGGTCGGCGCCAAGACGCTCGAGGAGTTCGTCCAGAGCCTGGCCAAGCCCCGCAAGATCCAGATCATGGTGAAAGCCGGCGCGCCGGTGGACCAGGTGATCGAACAACTCATTCCGCTGCTGGACAAGGACGACATCGTCATCGACGGCGGCAACAGCCTCTACACCGACACCGAGCGCCGCGACGCGTACCTCTCGAGCAAGGGCCTCCGCTTCATCGGCGCGGGCGTCTCGGGCGGCGAGGAAGGCGCGCGCAAGGGGCCCTCGATCATGCCGGGCGGCCCGCTCTCCACCTGGGAGGTGATGAAGCCGATCTTCGAGAGCATCGCGGCCAAGGTGGACGGCGAGCCCTGCGTCATTCACATCGGCCCCGGCGGCGCGGGCCACTACGTGAAGATGGTGCACAACGGCATCGAGTACGGCGACATGCAGCTGATCTGCGAGGCCTACAGCCTGTTCAAGGCCGCGGGCTTCACGACCGACGAGATGGCCGCGATCTTCAACGAATGGAACGACGGCGAACTGCAGAGCTACCTGATCCAGATCACCGCCAAGGCGCTCGAGCAGAAGGACCCGGAAACCGGCAATCCCATCGTCGACATGATCCTGGACAAGGCCGGCCAGAAGGGCACGGGCCAGTGGACGCTCATCAACGCGGCCGAGAACGCGGTGGTCATCAGCACCATCAACGCCGCGGTCGAGGCGCGCGTGCTCTCCTCGCAGAAGAAGGCGCGCGTGGCGGCCAGCAAGGTGCTGCAGGGGCCGAAGGTCGAACTGTCCCTGGAGAAGAAGGCGCTGGTGGCCAAGGTGCACGACGCGCTCTATGCCTCCAAGGCGATCAGCTACACGCAGGGCTTCGACCTCATCAAGACGATGGGCGACAAGAAGGAGTGGAAGCTCGACCTGGGCGGCATCGCGTCGATCTGGCGCGGCGGCTGCATCATCCGCGCGCGCTTCCTGAACCGCATCACCGACGCCTTCCGCACCGATCCGGCGCTGGGCAACCTGATGCTCGATCCGTTCTTCAAGGACCTCCTGAACCGCACGCAGCAGAACTGGCGCGAGGTGGTGGCGCTGGCGGTGAGCAACGGCATCCCGGTGCCGGCGTTCAGCGCCTCGCTCGCCTACTACGACAGCTACCGCACCGAGCGGCTGCCGGCGAATCTCCTGCAGGCGCAGCGCGACTTCTTCGGCGCGCACACCTACGAGCGCACCGACAAGCCCGAAGGCCAGTTCTTCCACACCGACTGGCCCGAAGTCATCGGCTGAACCGGCTTCGGCCCGGCGCCGCGTCAGCGTCTTGCGGACCTGCCAGAATCGCGGCCACGCGCTGCCGGGGGGCGGCGCGGCCTTCATGTCGGGTAGGGACTCATGGACACAAGAAAAAAATGGATGGTCGCGGCGCTCGCGGCCATCGTGCTGGCGGGTGCGGGCGTGGCCGTCGTCAAGATGCGGCGGCCGCATTTCGAGGGCGACATCAACGCCCTGAACGTGGACCTCGCGGCGCCCTTCGCCTACGTCTCCACCCCCGCGCTCTCGCGCCTGCCGCGCGACATCGTGCAGGCACCGGTGGTGCGCGACGTGCTCACCGAGGATTTCGCCTTCTATTACGAAGACCAGGAAGACCGGCTGAGCCTGCGCGGCGCGATCAAGCGCATCGCCTACGAGCGCGAAACCACCTGGTCCGACCAGCTGCTGGCCACCGCCCTGGACGAGCCGGCCGAGATGGCCTGGTGGCCCGACGCCAAGGGCGCCCCGCGCTAC
This sequence comes from Variovorax sp. AC194, assembly GCF_979257995.1. Taxonomy (NCBI): domain Bacteria; kingdom Pseudomonadati; phylum Pseudomonadota; class Betaproteobacteria; order Burkholderiales; family Comamonadaceae; genus Variovorax; species Variovorax sp. AC194. Next base: position 4,987,299 of record NZ_OZ409823.1, read on the forward strand.
TGGGCGCTGACCATGACCCGCGGCGCCGTGGCCACCGCCCTGCAGGGCCTGGCGGGCATCGCCGCCAAGGATTCGCAGCTGAGCATCATCGGCACGCTGAAGGCCAACGGCAGCGACGTCGATGCCTACGCATTGGTGCTGTCGCCGCGCCGCACGCTGGTGCTGCTGTCGCAGGGCAACCGCGTGGTGGTGCTGAGCGATGCGGGCCTGCTGTTCAACAACGAGAGCCAGGCCAGCGCGTCGGCGCTGGAGGTGGTGGCGGGTCTCCTGTCCGGCGACGCCCGCTCGCAATCGGCCTGGCGCCGCGGCTTCGGGCTGGGTGAACAGGCGGCCGGCGCAACGGGTGCAACGGGCGGCTCGGCGATCGTGGCCGATGCGCGGCTGCTGTCCTTCGGCTACCAGCATTTCTTTCCGGGCGTGCAGACGGTTCGCTTCGACGTCGCGCCGAACGGCGCCACGCTGCGCACCTCCGTGCGCGTGAAGGCATCCGGCACGCTGCCCGCCGCGCCGGGCGACCGCGAGCTGTGGTCGGCGCTGCCGGCCAACCCGGCCGCCTGCACGCTGCTGCCGGTCGAATGGGGCCAGATGGAAAAGCTGATGGAAGACGCCCCGCCGCCGCCCTCGGCCACCGGCGACACCCAGCCGGTCGAACCTCCCAACGCCGATGCGATGAAGGCCCTGGCCGCGCAGTTCGACGGCCCCGCCGCCATCTGCTGGTATGCCCGCTCGCAATTGCACACGCCGCTCTTCGTCGCGCGGCTGAAGGCGTCCGCCGGCCCCGAGACCGATGCGACGCTCGCGGGCCTCGCGAGCTGGGTGATCTCGACCAACGCCGCAAGCACCGACCCCGCCGCGAAACCCGGCATCGGCAAATGGCAAAGCCAGGTGAAAGGTCCGTGGGGCCCGTATGCCGATGGCGATGACAAGGCCTACCGGCCCACCCTCACGCGGCAGGGCCGCTGGGTCGCCTTCTCGCCCGATGACAAGCTGGTCGAACTCGCGCTGAACACCCAGGCCAAGCGCTACCCGGGCGTGGCCGATACGCTGCCCCCGGCGGGCGGCGCCACGCTGGTGGTCGGCGCGCCCGCGCAGATCGCCGACCTGCTGCAGCGGGAAGCCATGGCCGTGCTGCCCGCCGACCAGGAGATCCTGCGCCAGGCCGCCCGCCAGCACCTGGTGCCGCGGCTGGATGCGCTGCGCAAGCTGCCGCCCGCACGGGCCGTGGCGCAAGGCGCGGGCGACGGCAACGGCTGGGTGCCGGTCGAGTGGCAGGCGATGACGGCCGCGGCACCGGCGCAGCAGCCCAAGTGACGCGCCCGTCCATCACGGCCGGCATCGACCGCCGGACGGCGCTCGGCCGGGGCGCGGCGCTGGCGCTGGCGTCCGCGATGCCGGCGCTGCCCGCGCTTGCCGCAGCGGCGGCAACGCCATCGCTCGATCGCGAACAGTCCGCGCATTTCCGCGACTGGATGACCCTGCTGATCCACGAGCAGATCGAGCGCGGCCCCACGCCGCGCTGGACGCACCGCGACTGCGCGGGGCTGGTGCGCTTCTCGGTGGCCGAATCGCTGCGCGAACACGACGTGGCCTGGCGGCGCGCCAACGGCCTGCTGGCGCGCCGCCTGCCGCCCGACATCGACCCGGCCGCCGCGGCGCCGCTGCGCAACACCTGGCGGCGCGCCGACGGCACGCGCGACGCCTACGTCGGCGCGCTCGAGCTGGTGCAGGAGAACACGCGCTTCGTCACGCGCCAGCTGCAGCAGGCGCTCCTGGGCGACATGCTGTTCTACGACCAGGGCGACGAGCAGCACCTGATGGTGTGGATGGGCAACTACATCGCCTATCACACCGGCCGCGTGGAGCCCGGCGACAACGGCCTTCGCGCCGTGCGCGCCACCCAGCTGCTCGGCTGGAGCGACACGCGCTGGCGCCCGTCCGACGACAACCCCAATTTCGCCGGCGTCTACCGGCTCGCCTTTCTCGCACGATGACCATGCACACACCCGTCCAGTCCCTGCGGCCCTTGTTGCGGCGTCTCTTTCCACTGGCGCTCGCGGCGGCCACCGCGTTGGCGGCGATGCAGCCGCTCGCCACCCACGCGGCGCCCGATGCGCAACCCCAGCCGCTGGAGAACAGCCGCTCGCCCTACGCCGGCGAGCCCTTCTTCCTGCTGTCTGACGCCACCTTCGCGAGCGACCAGACGGCCCTCGTGCGCCTGGAGGTGAACCAGCCCTCGGCGCTGGAGCAGGTGGGCGGCGTGGACGTGCTGGTCTACCGCATTCCCGACGCCCTGGCCTTCCTGCAGAAGCAGAAGAACCTGCACCGCGTGCAGGTGGGCGCGCGCCCCGCCGACGAGGGCCTAGCCAACACGCTGACCCATCTGTGGGACAGCTGGGTGGTCAAGTCGCGCCTGGCCTGGCAGCGGATGTTCTCGGCCAGCGCGCGCCGCGCGGTGACGCAGCAGGCGCCCGAACTGAAGACGTCCGCCAAGCTCACCCAGCCCTCGGTCTTCGAGGAGCCCCGGCAGTTCCGCCCGATCCCGGGCCTGCCGGTGGTCGAGCGCTTCCGCTACCCGGTGCACAAGGCCCAGCCGATCGGCCTGCCCAAGGGCGTGAAGCTGGAAGGCTCCAGCAGCGAATTCATCACCGCCTCGCAGGGCAACGTGTTCGTGCCGGTGGGCAAGCGCGCGCCGGGGCTCTACCTGGTGGAAGCCATCAGCGGCCAGTTCCGCGCGACCACGCTGCTGTTCGTCTCGGACACCGTGGCCATCACCAAGGTCTCGGGCGACCAGATGCTGGTGTGGGCCGCGCAGCGCGCGGCCGGCGCGCCGGTGGCCGGCACCAAGGTGGTGTGGACCGACGGCGTGGGCGTGCTCAAGAGCGGCGAGGCCGATGCCCAGGGCCTGGTCAAGCTCGACCGCCCATCGCCCGAGCAGACCTACGTGTTCGGCCAGGACCCCGCGGGCGGCGTCTTCATTTCCGAGAATTTCTACTACGACAGCGAGATCTACAACGCCAAGGTCTACACCGTGACCGACCGCCCGCTGTACCGCCCGGGCGACTGGGTGAACGTGAAGGTGAGCGGGCGCGAATTCCGCAGCGCCCGCGAATTCGTCGCGCTGAAAGACGCCGACCTGGCGCTCGCCGTGCTCGACCCGGCCGGCCAGGTGGTGCATGCGCAGAAGCTCGCCTTCTCCGGCGCCAAGGGCGCCGACGCGCGCTTTCCGCTGCCCGACAACGCGGTGGCCGGCGGCTACGAGCTGCGCCTGGCCATGGGCGGCGACACCTACACCGCGGCCTTTCGCGTGGCCGATTACCAGAAGCCGCATTTCGACATCGTGCTGCTGCCCGAGAAGGCCGACTTCAAGACCGGCGAAGCCGTCGGCGGCAAGCTGCAGCTGAACTACCCCGACGGCAAGCCCGTGGCGCGGGCGCGCGTGAGCCTCACGGCGCGCTCGCAGAAGCTGGCCATGGTGAACGGCGAGCTGGACTACGCGGGCCAGTTCTCGGTGAAGCTGCAGCAGGCCGAGCTGGAGACCGACGGCGATGGCGTCGCGAAGTTCTCGCTGCCCGCGGCCACCGAGCCCAGCCGATACCTGCTCACCGCGCTGGCCACCGACGGCGCGGCCTACCGCGTGCGCACCTCGCGCGAGCTGCTGGTGGAGCGCGGCGCGGTCTCGTTCCGCCTCGCGGCCGAGCGCCAGTTCTCCCAGCCGGGGCAGGCGGTGGCCTTCAAGCTCGCGGCGAGCCAGCGCAGCGGCGCCACTGCAGCAGCGGACACACCCGCCGCGGCCGCCACGCCAGCGCGCCCCGCCACCTGGGAATGGGTGCGCCTGGAAGACCGCACCAAGCAGTCCGGCCCCATGCCCGCGGGCGACATGCTCTCGGTCAACTTCCCGGCGTCGGGCAGCTACACGCTCTCGCTGCTGGACGACAAGGGCCGCATCGTCGGCGCGGCCAGCCATTGGGTGAGCGGCGACGGCGTGAAGGCGCCCGCCGGCAGCGTGGGCATGGTGCTCGATCGCGCGAGCTACCGCGCGGGCGACACGGCCCAGGTGCTGGTGAGCTTTCCCGAGCCCGTGGACAACGCGCTCCTCACGCTGGAGCGCGACCGCGTGGAAGCCACCGCGCTCATGGGCCGCAATGCCGACTGGATCAAGAGCGAGCGCGTGGCACCCACGCAGTGGAAGTTCACGCTGCCCGTGCGCGACGCCATGAGCCCCAACATGACCCTGTCGGTCGCCTACGTGAAGAACGGCGACTACGTGTTCCAGAACCAGGGAATCATGGTCGAGCAGGAGCGCATCGCGCTGGCCTTCACGCCCGACAAGGCGGTGTACGCGCCGGGCGACACCGTCACCATCGACGTGAGCGCCACGCTGGCCGGCAAGCCCGTGGCCACCGACCTGGCCGTGGGCGTGGTCGACGAGATGATCTACGTGCTGCAGCCCGAGATCGCCCCGGCCATCGGCGATTTCTTCTATCACCCGCGCCGCAACAACGTGCGCACCAGCGCGAGTCTTTCCTTCATCGGCTACGACCTGGCGACCAGCAAGCTGGGGACGCTGCCGGGCGCGCGGCAGGTGAACGACCGCGCGGTGAAGGTGCTGGAGCGCCCGCGCCGCGACAACATCGACACCGCCGCCTGGGAGCCGCGGCTGGCGACCGATGCTTCCGGCCACACCCGCTTCAGCTTCACCATGCCCGATTCGCTCACGCGCTGGCGCATCACCGGCCGCGCCATGAGCGCCGCCGGCGCGGTGGGCCAGCAGGTGAGCTGGGTGCGCTCGGACAAGGCCTTCTACGCCAAGTGGACCAGCCCCGACTGGCAGCGCCAGGGCGACAGGGCGCAGGCCTCGCTGGCGCTCTTCAACCAGACCGGGCGCGACGCCAAGGTCGAATGGACCGCCAGCGGCGCGGGCGTGGAGCGCAAGGACACCGTCACGGTGCGCCCCGGCGTCAACTTCATCGCCCTGCCGCTCGCCGCCGGCGACGCCGACAGGACCGGCGCGGTCGCCGTCACGCTGCGCCAGGACGACCGCGTGGTCGACAAGCTCGACGTGCCGGTGCGCCGCATCCCGGTGGCGTGGCGTGCACCGCGCGACAAGGCGCTCGACATGTCATCGGGCAATGCGCCGCTGGCCCTTCCGTCCGACGCATCGCGCGTGCGCGTCTCGCTCGCGCAGGACGCCGCGGCCGGCGCCTTCAGCCAGCAGATCGACGCATTGATCGACACCCCGCGCGGCGGCGTGGAGCAGACCGCAAGCCGCATGCTGCCGCTGTCGCTCGCGCTGCAATCGCTGTCGGCGGCGCAGCAGCCGATGGCGCCGGCGCTCGCGCAGCGCCTGGCCACCGCGCGGCTCGCGCTCGCGCAGATGGCCGGCCCGCAAGCGCAGTTCGGCTGGTGGGGACGCGGCATGCCCAACGATGCCTTCCTCACCGCCTACGCCTACTACGCCGACTGGCGCGCCACCCAGGCGCTGCGCGTGACGCTGCCGGCCTCGAACTGGCAGCGCCTGCTCGACGTGTACGCCAAGGACGGCCAGAAGCTGCCCCCGCTGCAGCGCGCGCTGGCGCTCTCGTGGATGCAGGAGATGGGCCTGCCCGTGGGCTCGATGGCCGGCGGCCTCGCCGACCAGTTGGCCGCCCAATCGGCCAGCGACGCCACGCAGCTGGCGCAACGCCGCGGCAGCCTCGCGATGGTGGACACCGCCGCGCCCAATCCCCCGGACACCCGCGACATGGCGCTCGTGCTGGCGGTGCAGACCGCCGGGCCGGCGGTCGCCAGCGCCAAGGCGCGCGCCGCCGCCGACGAAGCCGCCGCGCGCCTGGCCGCCGTGGATGCACCGCTGGTGCAGGCGCTGCTCATGGCCACGCAGCGCGCCGGCGCCGACAAGGCCGCGGCGGTGCTCGGCCAGATCCGCGCCGACACGCCCTCCATCGACCGCGCGCAAACGCTGCTGTGGCTGCATCGCGCACTAGGCGGCAGCAGGCTCGCCGCCACGGATGCGCCGTCCCTCGGCGCGCCCTGGGTGCGCGCGACCGACGGCACCGGCACGGGCTGGCGCCTGCCGCCCGGCACCGCCGCGCCGGCCACGCTGGAGCTGCCCGCCGGACAGAAGGCCGCCTGGGCCTTCGTGCGCTACGAGAGCAACGAAGCGCAGGCGCCCGCACTCGATGCGAAGGTCGAGCGCACGCTGTGGCGCGTGGTCACCCAGCCGCGTCCCGCGCCCGAGCCGCCAGCAGCGGCAGCGGCGCCGGGCCAGCCCACGCCGGCACCGGCGCCGAGCGCACCCGCCTCCACGGTCAACGACGGCCGCATCACGGTGAAGCTCGAGGCCGTGAAGCCCGGCACGCCGCTGGACACCAATGCGCTCTACCTGGACCAGCTCACCGTCACCGCCCCGAAGGCCATGCGCTGGAGCCTCGTGGAGGCCGCGCTGCCGCCGGGCGCGGCGGTGGAAGAAAGCACCTGGGGCATCGACATGGCCGACAGTGCCGGCAAGCTGCAGCCGATGGAGCGCGCGCAGAGCCAGTCCACCGCGCAGGGCTACGCCGTGCCGGTGGACACGCTCGCCGCGGGCACGCCGCTGACCGTGCGCCACCTGGTGCGCTTCGCGCAGCGCGGCACCTTCAAGCTGCCGCCGGCGCGCCTGTTCCGCGTGTATGAGCCCGAGGCCAAGGCCTTCGAAGGCAACGGCCACTGGGCCAGCGTCGAAGTGCGCTGAGCGGCGGACGGCGAGCCCCCATGAAAGCGGCACGAATGCTCTCGCGACTGGCGATGCCGGGCGCCGGTGCGTTCGCGCTTGCGGCCGCGCTGGTGCTGCCCGCCCTCGCGGCGGCGCCCTCCAAAGTGCCGCCGCGCCTGGCCTGGCTCACCGACGAAGGCATGGTCGCGGTCGAACGCACGCCGCGAGGCACCGAGGCTCTTGCGAATCCGACGAATCCGACGAATCCGACGAACGCGACGAACCCGACGAATGTGCCGAACGCAGCGGGCGGTTTGCAGACGCCGCTGGGCAGCGTGTGGAAGCTCTTCGTCTACAGCTACCTCGCCGTCAACGCCACGCAGGAGCCGGCCTACCGCTGCGCCAGCGCGGAACGCCGCACCGACGACGAGTACTGCTGCGACCCCGGCGCCAGCATCGGCCGCGAACAGGCGCTGGCCCAGTCCTGCGGCCCCTATTTCGAGCCCGCGCGCCTGGGCCTGGACGCCGGTGGCTGGACGCGCTTCTGGCGCGACAACGACGCCCCCGACTGGCTGCAGCGGCTGGACGCCATGAAGCCCGAGACGCAGGTGCCGGTCGCCGACCTGCTGGCCGCGCTGCGCCAGGTGCCCGCCCCCGCGCGCACGGCCGCGCGGCAGGCGCTGCAGCCCGTCACGGTGCGCGACGACGAAGTGCTCGCCGCGCTGGGCGGCGGGCCGCGCCTGAAGACCTGGTCGTGGCGCGAAGGCACGCAGCCCGTCGGCGGTGCCGCCGGCTGGCTGGCCGACGGCACGCCCTTCTGGTTCGGCGACGCCGGCACCAGCCGCAGCGCGCTGCGCGCCGAAGCCCCGTGGATGGCCGCGCAGTGGGCCGCGCACGGCCTGGCCGCGCCCGTGCCGGACGCCGCGGCCGTGAGCGCGCAGCCCTGCATCGCGGTCGATTTCTTCCAGCGCTATCCGATCGCCAGCGTGCAGCGCGCCGCCGCGGGCAACACCGCCGCCGCGCCGGCCGGCCCGTTGCGCGGGCGCTACCGCATCGCCTTCCAGAACGGCTCGCAGCTCGCGATGGAGGCCGTGCCGGCGCAGGTGCTGCGCTACGGCGCGGACGGCCCGCGCATCGCCGCGCGCCTGCCGCTGGAGGACTACGTGGCGCGCGTGGTCGATCGCGAAGGCGATGCGCGCCAAACCGAAGCCGCCCGCGCCCTGGCGATCGCGGCGCGCAGCTACGTGCTGCAGAACGCCACCGAAACCGAGGGCTGCCGCCAGATCGCCGACGACAGCCGCGCACAGCGCGTGAGCCCCAATCCACCGAGCGCCGCGGCGCGTGCCGCGGCCGCTTTCACCGAAGGCCTGGTGATCGACGGGCAGGCGGTGCGCTATCACGGCGACCAGGCATCGCCCGGCGTCATGTCCTGGCAGGCCGCGGTCGCCGCGGGCCGCCAGGGACAGCCGTTCGCGGCCATCCTGCGCACCGCCTACCCGCGCGGCAGCCTCGCGCCCTTCCGCGCCGAGGCCGACTGCACGCCCCTGCCCCTGGCGCAGCAATGGCTGGCCGAACGCCAGCAGCGCTGGCGCCGGGTGCTGCGCGCCGAGGCCGGCTTCCAGCCCGTGGACGACACGCTGCGCGTGTGCCAGCTGGCCATGGGCGTGCCCCATTCCGACCAGCGGCGGCTGGTGATCCGGGTGCGCGAGTGGCACAGCCGCGAAGGCCGCGTCTCGCTCATCCACGAATACCTGCACCTGGCCTTCCGCGACCATCCCCACGGGCAGGACGAAACCTTCATCGAACGGCTTGCGCAGCAACTGGCAGACTCATGAATCACTCTTCGACGGCGCGCCGCGCCACCCTTGCGGCCATCGGCCTTCTCTGCGGTCTCTCCAGCGTCGCGGCGCTGGCCCAGGCCACGCTCGACACCCCGCGCGGCGGCTGGCGCAACGCGCCGGCCCAGCAGCAGGACTTCGTGCAGGAAGTGCACTACCCGGCCAGCAGCGTGAACGCCAACGGGCGCTCGGAAGCCTCGCTGATCCGTGGCCGCATCGCCGCCACCCCCAAGACAAAAGACGCCAAGGACACGGCCCCGCGCACGCCCGCGCGCCTCATCGTGGACGGCATCGCCATTCCGCTTTTGACCGACGAGAAGGGCAACTTCGCGCGGCCCTGGTCGTTCGGCAGCGGCAGCCACGGCGTGGAGGTGCGCTCGCCCAACGGCGAAGTGGCGCGCTCCCAGTTCTACGAGACGCAGGCCAGCCGCGTGCCCGTCAAGCTGCGCGTCGTGCTCAGCTGGGACAGCGACAGCACCGACCTGGACCTGCACGTGGTCTCGCCCGACGGCCAGCACGTGTTCTACGGCGCGCGCGTGGCCCCCAACGGCGGCGCACTGGACGTGGACGTGACGACCGGCTTCGGCCCCGAGATCTTCGCCACGCCCAGCCCGGTGCAAGGGGCCTACCACGTGTTCGTGAACTACTTCGGCGCGGGCGAGCAGCGCGAGGCGGTCACGACCGCGCAGGTGGCGATCCTGCAGGACGAGGGCACGCCCCGCGAAAAGCAGCAGGTCTTTCGCGTGCCGCTGCGCAAGCCCGGCGAGCTGACGCTGGTGCATTCGTTCCTCGTGCCCTGAACATTCCTGAAGAGGGAGCGAGGGAGCAAGGAAGCGAGCGAGCGAGGGGATGCCACGTTGACCTGCCCCGGGGTGCGTGGCACAACCGGGCGATGGCAACGCAAGCGCCCTCCCCCGATCCTTCGTCACGCTACCCGCGCCACCTGGCCGAGGACTGGCAGCTGGCCGACGGCACGCATGTGCGCATCCGGCCGATCCACGCGGACGACCTCGCGATGCACACGGCGTTCGTCGCGGGCCTGTCGAACGAAACGGGCTACCACCGCCTGCTTTCGCCGCGCAAGCCCCAGCCCGACGAGCTCTGGCGCATGACCCACATCGACTACGACCGCGAGCTCGCGCTCATCGCGACCACCGTGGTCGATGGCGCAGAGCAGCAGATGGGCGTGGTGCGCTACGTGCGCGGCGACACGCCCGAGACGGCGCACGTCGCCGAGTTCGCCGTGGTGATCGGCGATGCGTGGCAGCACCGCGGCGTCGCGATGAAGCTCTTGCGCAAGCTGATCGATGCGGCGGCCGCGGCCGGCGTGCAGCAGCTGGCGGACATCACGCTCTACGACAACATCGGCATGCTCGCGCTCGCGCGCAAGCTGGGGTTCAAGGTGCAGCGCGACCCGGGCAATCCGAACGTCACGCGGCTGCGGCTGGCGCTGGATGCGCCCGCGCAGTGAACAGGCCCTAGCCCAGCAACCCGAGCTTGGACACCACCTTGCCCAGCGGTTTGCGCTCGCCGACAAGCGCCACCGCCACATAGCGAAGCGCCTCGCCCGGCACGGCAGCCACGGCTTCGCCGAAGGCCGTGTAGTTGGTGGTCTGCTGGCCCTGCACCGGAAAGTCGACCACGTCGCATTCGGTCGTCGCCATGGCCTTGTGGCGCACCGCGGCCAGCTCCTCCTGGCTCGCGCCGAGCACGGCGATGCCGATCGGGATGAGGCCCGGATGCACGCCGCCCGACGCATCGACCAGCGGCGCGCCGACCAGGCCCGGATGGCGCTGGCCCACGGTAAGCGCCACCACGGCCGCGGCGTTGGCCGCGAGCCCGGCGGGCAAGGCGTTGTCGACGACGATCACGCAGCGCTCGGGCAGCGTGGACGAAAGAGAAGGTACGGAATCGTTCATGAAAAGGCTTTGCGAGATTTCGAAGACGAAGAAGACGGTGATGGCGGGGAAGGCGCATCGAGCCGCCGCAGCGCATGGCCCACCTCGGCGCGGAACTGCGAGAGCGCGTGCAGCGACGCATCGGCGGGCACGAGGGCGCTCCACAAGAGCTCGGTGAGCTGCGACGCGGTCTGCTCGATGTCGGGTTTCTTGCCGGAGACCACGTAGTCCCAGAGCACGTGCTCCATCGCGCCGAACACCATGTCGCGCACGAGCCGCAGCGGCACGCCGTCCCGCAGCTCGCCGGCCTCGCGCGCGGCCGACAGCGCATGCATGAACGGCGCGGTGTAGCGCCGCTTGAGGTCGGCGATGACGCCGCCGAACGCCGCATCGGCCGTGCGCCCTTCGCTCAGCACCAGCGCGCAGAGGCCGGCGCCCTCGCCCATCAGGTTGACCAGGTGCTTGCGCACGACGAAGGACAGCTGCGCGCGCAGGCCGCCCAGCTGCGGCAGCTCGCGCTCGACCTCCCCGGAGATCTGGTCGTACCAGCGGCGGATGACTTCCAGGCACAGCTCGCGCTTGCTGCCGAAATAGGTGAACACGGTGGCCTCGGAGACGCCCAGGCGCTGGGCGATCTCCAGCGTGGTGGTGCGCTCGAAGCCCTTCTCGGCGAAGACTTCTTTGGCGACCGCGAGCAGGCTCTCGATGCGGCGGCCGGCTTTTTCGCTGCGCGCGGCGCGGGGCGGCTTCGTGGTGTCGACTTTGGGCATGGTCAGATTTTTGAGTATTACTTGATCATAAGTCACTCTCAAAAATACCGAACACTCAAATAAATTGAGCATTACTTGAAAATCTGCGCCATGCCGCCCCGCGGCCGGCGCCGCGCTCTGCCACCGCGCGACTACCAGCCGGACCCCCTCCACATGCGGCCTTTTGGTAAAGCACCACACCAAAGAGATGGCGAGAGCAAACTTAAATCTACTTCCTTATGATGCGAAACCTTTTTCCGCCGGAAGCAGAGAACCCTCGCCATGGTCCAGCTCGCGTTGCGTCGTCCTTACACCTTCATCGTCATGGCGATGCTGATCGTGCTGGCCACGCCCTTTGTCCTGGCGCGCATGGCCACCGACATCTTTCCGGAGATCAACATCCCGGTGGTCAGCGTCATCTGGAACTACACGGGCCTGCCGGCCCAGGAGATGGGCCAGCGCATCTCGGGCCAGGTCGAGCGGGGCCTCACGACCACGGTGAGCGACATCGAGCACATCGAGTCGCAGTCGCTGGCGGGCGTCTCGATCATCAAGGTGTTCTTCCAGCCCACGGCCAACATCGAGATGGCGATCTCGCAGGTGGTGGCCTCCATGCAGGCGCAGGTGCGGCAGCTGCCGCCGGGCATCACGCCGCCGCTGGTCATCAAGTATTCGGCCTCCAGCGTGCCGGTGATCCAGCTGGCGCTCTCCAGCCCCACGCGCTCTGAGAATTCGCTCTTCGACGCCACCGTCAACCAGCTGCGCCCGCAGCTCATCACCGTGCCGGGCGCGGCCATTCCCTTTCCCTACGGCGGCAAGAACCGGTTGATCTCGGTCGACCTGGACACCCAGGCGATGCAGGCGCGCGGCCTGACGCCGGCCGACGTGGTGAACGCGGTCAACACGCAGAACCTGATCCTGCCCTCGGGCACCGCCAAGTTCGGCGCCACCGAATACAGCGTGCGCATGAACGGCTCGCCCGACGCCATCGCGGGCCTGAACGACCTGCCGGTGCGCACCGTGAACGGCGCCACCACCTACCTGCGCGACGTGGCCTACGTGCGCGACGGCTTCTCGCCGCAGACCAACATCGTGCGCCAGGACGGCGTGCGCGGCGTGCTGCTGTCGGTTCTGAAGAACGGCGGCGCCTCCACGCTGGACATCGTGGCGAACATCCGCGCGATGCTGCCGATCGCCACCCAGTCGATGCCGCAGGACATCAAGGTCACGCCGCTCTTCGACCAGTCGGTGTTCGTGAAGGCGGCCGTGAAGGGCGTGGTGTTCGAGGCCATCCTGGCCGCCGCGCTCACGGCCGCGATGGTGCTGCTGTTCCTTGGCAACTGGCGCAGCACGCTCATCATCGGGCTCACGATTCCGCTGTCGATCCTGGCGTCGATCCTGGTGCTGTATTCGCTGGGCGAAACGCTCAACCTCATGACGCTGGGGGGCCTGGCGCTCTCGGTGGGCATATTGGTGGACCAGGCGATCGTGACCATCGAGAACATCGAGCGCCACCTGCACATGGGCACGCCGCTCAGGGAAGCCATCGAGGTCGGCGCGGGCGAAATCGGCAGCGCCGCCTTCGTCTCCACGCTGTGCATCTGCATCGTGTTCGTGCCGATGTTCTTTCTCTCGGGCGTGGCGCGCTTTCTGTTCGTGCCGCTGGCCGAGGCGGTGGTGTTCGCGATGCTGGCCTCCTACCTGCTCTCCCGCACGCTGGTGCCCACGCTGGTGATGCTGCTGATGGGCGGCGTGCATGCGCAGCCGGTCCACGGTGCCGTGGCCAAAAAACCCAGCGCACTGCAGCGCGTCTACCAGAGCTTCGACCGCCGCTTCGAGCGCGTGCGCCGCGCCTACACGCTGCTGCTGTCGGTGGTGCTGTCCAAGCGCGGCGGTTTCATCGGCCTCTTCCTCGGCTTCTGCCTTCTTTCCTGCCTGCTGTATCCGGCGCTGGGCCGCGACTTCTTCCCGACCGTGGACGCGGGCCAGATCCGCCTGCATGTGCGCGCGCCCACCGGCACCCGCATCGAGGAAACCGCGCGCCTCACGGACCGGGTGGAAGTGGCCATCCGCGAGCTGGTGCCCGCCGACCAGCTCGAAACGATCCTGGACAACCTGGGCATTCCCAACAGCGGCATCAACCTCTCGTACAGCAACGCCGGCACCATCGGCACCTTCGATGCGGAGCTGCTGCTCTCGCTGAAGGACGGCCACCGGCCCACCGAGGAATTCGTCTCGCTGCTGCGCGCGGAGCTGCCCAAGCGCTTTCCGGGCATCGAGTTCTTCTTCCAGCCCGCGGACATCGTCACGCAGATCCTGAACTTCGGCCTGCCCGCGGCCATCGACGTGCAGTTCAGCGGCGCCGACACGGCCGGCAACGCGGCCCGCGCGGCCGAGCTCACGAAAGCGATCAAGCAGATCCCGGGCGCGGTCGATGCGCACGTGCACCAGCGGCTCGATGGCCCCAGCCTCAACCTGCAGATGGACCGCACGCGGCTGCAGCAGTACGGCCTCACCGCGGCCAACGTCGGGCAGAACGTGCTGATCGCGCTCTCGGGCAGCTCGCAGACGGCGCCGGCCTTCTGGCTCAATCCGGTGAACGGCGTGGTCTACAGCATCGCGGTGCAGACGCCGCAGTACAACATCGACTCGCTCGATTCGCTGCTCAACATCCCGGTAGGAACCGGCGGCGCTGCGGCGGCAACTGGCGCCTCGCAGCAGCTGCTGGGCAACCTGGTCGATGCGCAGGCGGCGCGCCAGCCGGCCATCCAGTCGCGCTACAACATCGCGCCGGTGATCGACGTCTACGTGAGCGTGCAGGGCACCGACCTCGCGAGCGTCGCCTCCAAGGTGCAGGTGCTGGTCGACCAGATGCGGCCCAAGCTCTCGCGCGGCAGCCAGGTCACCATCCGCGGGCAGGTGCAGACGATGCAGTCGTCGTTCATCGGCCTGGGGGTGGGCCTCGTGATGGCGATCGTGCTGGTGTACCTGCTGATCGTGGTCACCTTCCAGTCGTGGCTGGATGCGGCCATCATCATCACCGCCCTGCCCGCGGCGCTCGCGGGCATCGCGTGGATGCTGTTCATCACCGGCACCACGCTGAGCGTGCCCGCGCTCACGGGCGCGATCATGACCATGGGGGTGGCCACGGCCAACTCCATCCTGCTGGTGTCGTTCGCGCGGGAGCGCCTGCAGGCGGGCATTCCGCCGCTCTCGGCCGCGCTCGAAGGCGGCGCCACCCGCATCCGCCCGGTGCTGATGACGGCGCTGGCCATGATCATCGGCATGATCCCGATGGCACTGGGCCTGGGCGAAGGCGCCGAGCAGAACGCGCCGCTGGGCCGCGCGGTCATCGGTGGCCTGCTTTTTGCCACGGTGTCGACATTGTTTTTCGTACCCGCCGTGTTCGCGGGGGTGCACAGTCGGCTTGCGCACCGCAAGGCAGCACGTGAAGAGGCCGGCCATTCGGCTCACACGCCAGCGGGCGCAGCGCCCCAGGAGAACTAGTACGTGACCCCCACGCTCATTCACTTCATGTATTCGCTGCCCCCCGAGGGGGCCGCAGCTCGCCTTGGGGGCGGCCCGGCGCCGAGCTGGTCATGACGGAGCAACGCCACTCGGCATTGGCCATCCACCCCATCGCCGCCGAAGAGGGCGAAGGCGAACTGCTGCGCCGCCGGCAGATCGTCAAGCGCACGCGCTGGCTCGTCGTGATCGTGCTCGTGCTGCTGGCGCTCGGTGCGGCGCGCACGGTGTTCGTGCGCATCGCCAACGCGCGCGCGCTCGAAGCGGGCACGAGCGAACGCGCCAAGCTCCATGTGCAGACCGCGCTGCCGCGCACGCCCACCGCCGGCCAGACGCTGGCGCTGCCGGGCACGCTGCAGGGCTTCGTGCAGTCGCCGATCTCGGCGCGCGCGAGCGGGTACCTCAAGCGCTGGACCAAGGACATCGGCAGCCGCGTCGAAAAGGGCGAGCTGCTCGCGGAAATCGAAACGCCCGAAATCGACCAGCAGCTCTCGCAAGCGGTCGCCGCACGCGCGCAGGCCGCCTCGGGCCTCGGGCTCGCGCAGAGCACCGCCGAGCGCTGGGAAAACCTGCGCAAGAAAGACGTGGTCTCCCAGCAGGACCTGGACGAGCGCCGCAGCGCCGTCGCGCAGGCCACCTCGAACGTGGCCGCCGCCGATGCCAACGTGCAGCGCCTGAAGCAGACCGAAGGCTTCAAGCGCGTCGTCGCGCCGTTCGCGGGCGTCATCACGCGCCGCAACGTCGACGTGGGCGACCTCATCGACGCGGGCGCGGGCGGCGGTGCCGGGCGCGCGCTCTTCATGCTGGCGCAGACCGATCCGCTGCGCGTGTACATCAACGTGCCGCAGGCCTATGCGCAGCTCGTGAAGGCCGGCCAGCCGGTGGTGGTGACGCAGGCCGAGCTGCGCGGCCAGAGCTTCAAGGGCGAAGTGGCGCGCACCTCGGGCGCCATCGACGCGAGCACGCGGATGATGCAGGTCGAGGTGTCGCTGCCGAACCGCGACGGCGCGCTGCTGCCGGGCGCCTACGTGCAGGTGTCACTGCCGCTGGCCGCGGCCCGCACGATCACGGTGCCGGCCAATGCGCTGCTGTTCCGCGCCGAGGGCACGCGCATCGCGGTGGTCGATGCGCAGGGCCGCATCGGCTTGCGCGCAGTGACGCTGGGCCGCAACTACGGCGAGAGCGTCGAGGTGACCGACGGCCTCGGCAACAACGACCGCATGGTGCTCAACCCCTCCGACTCGCTGGCCGAAGGCGACGTGGTGACCGTGGCGCCCGATGAACCCGCCCCCGCCGCGAAGGCAGCCGCGAAGAAGGAACCGGCGTGAGACTGCGGGTCATTGCCGCCGCGACCCTGCTCGCCGCGGCGCTGCTCGCCGCGGGCTGCGCGGTCGGGCCCGACTACAAGACGCCCGAGACGCCCCTGCCCGTCAGCTGGACGCTCGAGGCGCCCTGGCGCGAGGCCACGCCGAACGACATGGCCGATAAGGGCCCGTGGTGGAAGCGCTTCAACGATGCGCAGCTCGACGCGCTGCAGGACAAGGCCCTCGCCGGCAGCCCGACGCTGGTCATCGCCAACGCGCGGCTGGCCCAGGCGCGCGCCAATCTCGATGCCAACTCGGCCAGCCGCTTCCCGCAGCTGGGCCTGGGCGCCCGCGCCTCGCGCCTGAAGATCTCCGCCAACCGGCCGCTCACCAACTACGCGACCACCAATGCGTCGACCGTGCAGAACGACTTCGCGCTGTCGCTCAACGCCAGCTACGAACTCGACCTCGCGGGCCGCGTGCAGCGCACGGTCGAAGGCGCCACGGCCTCGGCCGAGCAGTCGGCCGCGGACCTTGCGAACACGCGCCTCGTGCTCACCGCCGACGTGGCGAACAACTACTTCAACCTGCGCTCGACCGACGTCGAACTCGATGTGCTCTCGCGCTCCATCGGCCTGCAGCGCCGCGCGCTCGAGCTGGTCACGGCGCGGCACGACCTGGGCGCGATATCGGGCCTGGACGTCGCGCAGCAACAGGCGCTACTGGAGACCACGCTCACGCAGGTCGACGTGCTGAGAAAGCAGCGCGCGCAGTACGAGCACGCGCTCGCCACCCTCACCGGCACGCCCGCGCCGAGCTTCGCGCTGCCCGCGGACCTGCGCGAGATCCGCCCGCCCGCGGTGCCGCTGGGCGTGCCGTCCGAAATCCTCCAGCGCCGGCCCGACGTGGCGTCGGCCGAACGCTCGATGGCGGCCGCGAACGCGCAGATCGGCGTGGCGACCGCGGCCTTCTATCCGAGCTTCATCATCTCGCCGACCGTGGGCGTGGACAGCCGGTTGATCGAATCGCTGTTCAACGGGCCCAGCCTCCTGTGGTCGGTGGGCGTGTCGGCCACGCAGGTGCTGTTCGACGGCGGCCGCGTGCGCGCGAACGTCGATTTCGCCAAGGCCGGCTACGACGCGACCGTGGGCAACTACCGCCGCACCGTGCTCACCGCGATGCAGGAAGTGGAAGACGGCATCACCGGCCTCTCCGCGCTCGACAGCGCCACCACGCAGGCGCAAGCGGCCGTCGCCGCCGCGCGCCGCGTGCTCGACATGGCGACCAGCCGCTACGAAGGCGGCGCCTCGACCTACCTGGACGTGATCACCGCGCAGCAGTCGCTGCTGACGGTGGAGCGGCAGGCCGCGCAGCTGCAGGGGCAGCGCCTGCTGACCGCGGTGTTTCTCGTGAAGGCATTGGGCGGCGACTGGGAAGGTGCCGCCACGCTGGGCTCGGTCGCGCGAAAGGAATGACGGCAGCGCGCCGTGCACGCCATCGCGCGTGAACGGCGCTGCGCCGCGGGTTCATCTCG
This sequence comes from Variovorax sp. AC194, assembly GCF_979257995.1. Taxonomy (NCBI): domain Bacteria; kingdom Pseudomonadati; phylum Pseudomonadota; class Betaproteobacteria; order Burkholderiales; family Comamonadaceae; genus Variovorax; species Variovorax sp. AC194. The sequence continues at coordinate 5,004,835 of NZ_OZ409823.1, forward strand.
AAGTGGTAGAAGGCCATCGGCCATCAGGCATCAGCCATCAGCCATCAGCCATCGAAGAAGGCGATGTCCGATGGCCGCTTCAACCATCAGAGAAAGAACAAACAATGACATCACATCTCTCGATCCTCACCCGGCTCGCCATCGGCGGCCTGATCGCCACCGCGGCGCTCGCCGCCTCGGCCGAGGACGCGCACACGCACTGGGACTACCGCGGCAAGCTCGGTGCCAAGGCATGGGGCGACCTGGAGCCGGGTTTCGCGACCTGCAAGCTCGGCAAGCACCAGTCGCCGGTCAACATCAAGGCGCGGCAGGCGAAGAAGGCGGCGCTCACGCCCATCGGGTTCGACTACGCCGAGGGCAGCGGCGAGACGGTCAACACCGGGCACACCATCCAGGTCAATCTCGCGAACGGCGGCACCCTGCACCTGGCCGACGGCGACTTCAAGCTCGTGCAGTTCCACTTCCACACGCCGAGCGAAGAGCGCATCGACGGCAAGGCCTACCCGATGGTTGCGCACCTGGTGCACAAGAGCGATGCGGGCCAGCTCGCGGTGGTCGCGGTGCTGCTGAAGGAAGGGCATGAAAACGCGGCGCTGAAGTCCGTGTTCGATGCGCTGCCGTCCAAGGCCGGACAGGCCGAGCCGCTGAAGGCAGCGCTGAACCCGTCGGACCTGCTGCCGGCCCGGCGCGACTACTACCACTTCACCGGATCGCTGACCACGCCGCCCTGCAGCGAAGACGTCAGCTGGCAAGTGCTCAAGCAACCGGTGGAAGTTTCCAGAGGCCAGCTCGCGGCATTCCGCAAGCTCTACCGGATGAATGCACGGCCGGTGCAGCCGCTGAACGGCCGCGTGCTCGAGCAGAGCTGAGCGCCGGACGTCACCGCCCGCAGGCTCGCTAGAACAGATTGCCCTGCCCCACCGCCCCCGGCGGCCGGAACGCGGTGATATCCAGCGGAATGCGCTCGCGGTTGAAGCCCAGGCGCTTCGTCGCCTTCTGGAAGCGCTGGTGGATCAGGTCGGCCCAGAGGCCCGAGCCCTTCATGCGCGTGGCGAAATCGGCGTCGTAGTCCTTGCCGCCGCGCATCTCGTGGATGCGCGCCATGATGCGGTCCGCGCGCTGCGGGTAGTGCAGCGCGAGCCATTCCTTGAAGAGCGGCGCCACCTCCCAGGGCAGCCGCACCACCGTGTAGAAGGCGCTGCGCGCGCCGGCCTCCCAGGCGGCTTCGAGCACGTGCTCCATGTCCTCGGTGACGAACGGAATCTGCGGCGCCACGCTCACGCCCACCGGCACGCCCGCCTCGGCCAGCGTGCGGATGGTGCGCAGCCGCCGGTGCGGCGCGGCCGCGCGCGGCTCGAGCTTGCGGGCGAGTTCGCCATCGAGCGTGGTCACCGTGATGTACACGGCCACGAGGTGCTCGGCCGCCATCGGCGCGATCAGGTCGAGGTCGCGCTCGATGGCGCTCGATTTGGTGACCAGCGCGAACGGGTGCCGCACTTCCTTCAACAACTCGATGACCGAGCGCGTGATCCGCAGCTCGCGCTCGATGGGCTGGTAGCAGTCGGTGGCGGTGCCGATCGCGATGTAGCTGGGCTTGTAGCTCTTGCGCCCGAGCTCGGCGCGCAGCACCTCCACGATGTTGCGCTTGGCGATGAGCTTGGTCTCGAAATCCAGGCCCGGCGAGAGATTCAGGTAGCTGTGCGTGGGCCGCGCAAAGCAGTAGATGCAGCCGTGCTCGCAGCCGCGGTAGGGGTTGAGCGAGCGGTCGAAGTAAATGTCGGGCGATTCGTTTTCGGTGAGCACCGACTTCACGTCCTCGAAGCGCACCTCGGTCGCGAGCGGCATGAGCTCCTCGGCCTCGGCCACGCCCTCTTCGAGCGTGCCCCAGCCGTCGTCGAAGGCGTCGCGTTCGTCCTTGGAGAACCGGTGCGCGAGCCGCGTGGCCGCGCCTCGGCCCTTGATGATGTGGATGGGAATGGTGGATTCGGATGCCATGGCAAATCCTCGGAATGGAATTTACTGTTTATTCATACAGTATTTCACCATTCTCCGGCGCCCGGTGATTTTTCTATTTCTCTATTGACAGAAATTTAGGAAATCCTAGACTCGACCGCATGGAACTCACAGAAATTCAACGCAAGTTCGTCGTCCACTGGGGCGAAATGGGCTCCATGTGGGGCGTCAACCGCACCGTCTCGCAGATCCACGCGCTGCTCTTCGCCCACGGCAAGCCGATGCACGCCGAAGAGCTCTCCGACACCCTGGGCGTGGCCCGCTCCAACATCAGCAACAGCCTGAAGGAACTGCAGGCCTGGAACCTCGTGCGCGTGACCCACATCCTGGGCGACCGGCGCGATTATTTCGAGACCAGCGTCGATGTGTGGGAGCTCTTTCGCACCGTGGTGCGCGAGCGCAAGGAGCGCGAGTTCGACCCCACCATCCGCGTGCTGCGCGAGCTCGTGTCCAGCCCCGATTTCCAGAAGGAGCCGGCCGATGCGCAGGACCGCATCCGCTCCACCATGGACCTCATGAACAAGCTCGCCACCTGGGCCGACGAGATGCTGCGGCTCTCGCCCGGCACGCTGGACAAGGTGCTCACGCTCGGGGCGAGTGTGCAGAAGTTCGTGCGCGGCGATGCGCCCGCGGCACCCGCTGGCAAGGGCGACGATCCCGATGCGCACCACGCCAGCCTGCCGATGATCTAGCCACCCCTTTTTTTGCTTATCTATTTCTGTTTTGACTGAAATATCGAGAACCAAGAACACCATGAGCCGCACCGCCGCCACGACCTACCCGCTGACCGTCTACTACGACGCCACCTGCCCGCTCTGCGTGGCCGAGATGGGCGCGATGCGCGCACGCGATGCAGCCGGCCGGCTGGACCTCGTCGACTGCTCGCCCCTCGGCTTCGCCGCCGGCCCGGCGCCGCGCGAGGCGCTGATGACCGCGATGCACGCGGTCGATGCGAATGGCCGCGTGCTGTCCGGCGTCGCCGCGATCCGCGCCTGCCGCGCCGCCGTCGGCCTGCCCGCGGGCGGCGCACTGCTCGATGTGCCGCTCGTCGGCGCCCTCGCCGACCGCGCCTATGCCGTGCTCGCGCGCAACCGCTACCGCCTGCCGCGCTGGCTCGTCGCGCGCCTGGCGGGCCGCGGCGCCATCGCGCCCGCCACCTGCGCCGACGACCACTGCCGCCTCTGAACCGATCACGCTGTCACGCCCCCAGGGAACACAAGAACCAACGTCCGAAAGCGCCTCGATGCCCACCGTCTTCCAGCCCGACTTCCGCATGCCCTCCACCGCAACGCATCCGCCGGCGCAGGCCACGCCCATCACGACCGAGGACACGCAGGACTACTTCACCGAAGTGGCGGTCGACTACAGCGCCTGGAGCCCGAGCTACAACATGCACTTCGGCTTCTGGCGCGCGGGGCTCAACCCGCTGCGCCGCGAAGGCATGCTGGTGGAGATGAACCGCGCCGTCGGCCGCGCGCTGCGGCTCGATGAGATGCAACCCGCCGCAGGCCAACGCCGCTGCGTGATCGACATGGGCTGCGGCGCCGGCGCCACCGCACGCACGCTGGTCGGCGACGACGCCTCGCTCTATGCGGTCACCGTCACCAACGTGCCGGTGCAGAACCGCATCGCCGCGCGGCTCGATGCCGCGGCCGGCGTGGCCGATCGCGTCGCGCACATCGAGGCCGACTACACCCGCACGGGCCTGCCCGCCGCGCAGGCCGACGGCGCCTGGGCGGTGGAGAGCGCCTGCTACGCCGAAGGCACCGCCAAGGCCGACTTCGTGCGCGAGGCCGCGCGCCTGCTCAAGCCCGGCGCGCGGCTCGTGGTGGTCGATGGTTTCCTGCTGCGCAGGAACCCGGGCCGCATCGCCCACTGGCTGCACCGCCTCTGGGCCGACAGCTGGGCCGTGCCCACGCTGGCCACGCGCGACGACTTCATCGCGGCGCTGCGCGACCACGGCTTCGGGGACATCGAATTCAAGTCCCTGCGCTGGCGCGTCGCGCCGAGCGCGCTGCACATCCCGGTGCTGGCCACGCGCTTCACGCTGGCCGAGCTCTGGAAGGCGCGCGGCAGGTTGAGCCCGTGGCGCCGCAAGCACATCGTGGCGAGTTATTGCGCGCTCGCGCTGGGCATGTTCTGGCGCGACTTCGACTACGCCATGGTGACCGCCACGCGCAACAGTTGATAAAACACAAAGAGGAGAAGATTTTTCGATGAGCACCGAACCCGAAGAAAGCAGGCTCTCCGAGCTCGCCCCCCTCCACGCCGATTCGAACGACGCCGAAGAGCCGCCCCGCCGCCGCATGCCCTTCGCCTGGTTCTGGCCGCTGCTGGTCGGCGCGGCCGCCGCGCTCGTGCTGCGCATCGCCTTCAGCGGCGGGCCGGGCCATCCGTTCTCCGCCATGCTCGGCGCCTTCGTGTACCTCGCGCCCGCGGTGTGCGGCGCGGTCACGGTGTACATGGCCGAGCGCATCGAGCGCCGCAGCTGGGGCTACTACATCTGGGCGCCGTGGGTCTCCACGGCCCTCTTCGTCATCGGCACGCTGCTGGTCTTCATCGAGGGGATGATCTGCGCGGTCGTCATCGTGCCGCTCTTCGCGGTGATGGGCAGCATGGGCGGCCTGGCGATGGGCCTGGTGTGCCGCGTCACCAATTGGCCCAGGCCTGCGCTCTACAGCTTCGCGATGCTGCCGCTCGTGCTCGGCGCCATCGAGCCGCACCTGCCGAACCCCGACCAGTTCTCCACCACCTCGCGCACGCTCTTCATCGCCGCGCCCACCGAGCGCGTGTGGCACGAGCTCAACAATGCGCGCGACATCCAGCCCGCCGAAGTCGATGACGCGTGGGCCTACCGCATCGGCGTGCCGCTGCCCCTGGCCGGCGTGACCGAGGAGACGCCCGAGGGCCGCGTGCGCAAGGTGCTGTGGCAGAAGAACGTGCACTTCGAGGAGGTCATCACCGAGTGGCAGCCCGGGCGCCTCCTGAAGTGGCGCTACCGCTTCGCGCCCGACTCCTTTCCGCCCGGCGCGCTGGACGACCACGTGATGATCGGCGGCCAGTATTTCGACCTGCGCGACTCGGCCTTCACGCTGACCCCGCGCGATGGCGGCACCGAGCTGCGCGTCGATGTGGCGTGGCGCGTGAGCACGCGCTTCAACTGGTATGCGGACCGCGTCGCGGGCTTCCTGCTGAACGACGGCGCCGAGCACATCCTGCGCTTCTACAAGGCGCGCAGCGAAGGCACCGTGGCGGTGGCTGCGCAATGACGCGCGACACCGCGCCACCGGTCTTCCAACAAGCGCTCGGCGCGGACTGGGAACGCCTGGGCGACGTGATCCGCCGCCACTACACGATGACGCCGTTCTCCGACGACTACGTGTGCGTGCGCGGCACCATGAACGAAGTCCATCACGCGCCCTGGGCCGCGCTGCTCATGCCCTTGGGCCGCCTCTTCGGCGCGCTCGTTCCCTACACCGGCACCGGCGTGCCGATCGAGGTGCACTACCGCTGCCACCCCGAAGACGCGAACCTGTACTGGGACCGCGTCTTCCACTTCGCGGGCCGCCAGCCCTTCCACTTCCGCTCGCACATGGAACACACCGCGCCGCACGGCGCCGAGGTGATCGAGTACGTGCGCTTCGGCATCGGCATGCGCCTGGCAGTGAGCGCCGAAGACGGCGCGCTGGTGTTCCGCGACCGGGGCTACATCTGGCGCATCGCGGGCCTGCGCATTCCGCTGCCACTCGGCCTTTTCATGGGCACGGCCTACGTCGAGGAACGCCCCGACCCCGCGAGCCCCGAGCACTTCACGATGAAGATGCTGCTGCGCCACCGCTGGTTCGGCGACGTGTTCCGCTACAGCGGGCGATTTCACCTGCCCGCGCACCCGGCATCGCGCGTGGGATCACAATGAGCGCACCATGCCGCGCCGCCCCGAAAACCTCTACCCCCAGTACCACGCCCACGTCTACTTCGCACCCGACACGGTGGCGCAAGCGCGTGAACTCTGCGAGCGCGCGGGCCGCGAGCTGATGGTCGTCGTGGGCCGCGTGCACGAGCGCCTCGTCGGCCCGCATCCGCACTGGAGCTGCCAGATCGCCTTCGACGCGGCCGAGTTCGACCAGGTCATCGCATGGCTCGATGCCAACCGCAAGGGCCTCGATATCTTCGTGCACGGCGTGACGGGCGACGACCTCGCCGACCACACGGCGCATGCGATGTGGCTCGGTGAAGAAAGCGCGCTCGACCTGCGGATGTTCCGGCGCTAGCACCTGCGCCGGTCGCCTTACGGCAGGCTGCGGATGCGCAACGCGGCGGACGCCGTCTCGTCGAATGCGAGCCGCCCCGCGAGCGCCTTGTGCTCGTCGTAGGGCACCTCGTAGCTCCACGCCACGTCCTTCGCGTGCTTGTGCCGCGTCTCCGCGTCGAAGTAGCTGGCCTGGCCCTTGAACGGGCACTCGGTGACGGTGGCCGAGGGCTTCAAGAATTCCATCCGCGCGTCCTCGCGCGGAAAGTAGAAGCGCGGCGGATGGCCGTCCTCGTCCACGCGCAGCACGTTGCGCGAATCGGCGACGGTTTCGCCGTCGATCTCCACCGTCATGCGGGCGTCGACGATGGATTCTTCGACCTTGTGCTCGGGCGAGTTGTGATGGCCTGGGGACTTGCTCATGGGTTGGGTTCCTCTGTGTCGGGTTGTCAGGTTGTCAGGTTGTCAGGTTGTGAAGGGATAGGTGTCGGGCAGGTCCGCCGCATCCGATGCGGCGTCCCACGCGGCATGCGCCTCGAGCGGGCGCACCGCCCGCGTCGTGTCGATGTGCACCAGCGCATCGAACTGGCCCGCGGGCTCGGCCTCGAAGTAGTGGCTCTGGCGTTCGGTCTCGGGCCGGTAGATGACGCCGATCGCGCGCTCCAGCAGGCGCTGGCGCAGCAGCGCCACGTGGGCGCCGTCGCCGCGCAACGGCAGCATGAAGCGCCCGATGCCGGTGTCGTGCAGCAGGCGCTCCACGCTGCCCGCGAGCGAGGGCACGACCTCTTTGCGCTCGAGCGGCGCATCCCAGTCGGAGGCCGCCGCCACGGTGCCGCGGTGCGTGGTGAAGCCGACCAGGAAGGCGTCGCCGCCATGGCGCTCGCGCACCAGCTGGCCCAGCGTCAGTTCGCCGCGGCGCTGCCCCATCTCGGTGGCGCGCGCGTCGCCGACGTGCGAGTTGTGCGCCCAGACGACGATCTTCGCCGGCGCGTCCGCGCGGCCGAGGTGCTGGGCGATCGCATCGAGCGTCCCGGCCATGTGCGTATCGCGCTGGTTCCACGACGACGCGTTGCGCATGTACATGCCGCGGTAGTACGACTCGGCATTGCGCACGAGCCGCGCGTTCTGCTCGGCGTCGAACGCGGCCTCGGCGTCGAGTGGCCCGGTGCGTTCCCGCGCGGCGGCGCGCTGCACGTCCACCAGCATGGCGACGACCTCTTCCTCGCAGCCCTCGGCGCCGCGCAGGCCCGTCATCATTCCGTAGACCTGGCTGTCGTCGCCGAAGCGGTCGAAGCACGCGTAGCGCTCGCGCGCGAGCGGCGCGACGTCGGGCCGATGGCGTTCGAGCCAGGCGAGCACGCGCGCCATCGAGGCGTGCAGGCTGTACATGTCCAGGCCGTAGAAGCCGCACTGCGCGGCATGCGCGCGGCCAGCGTCGAAAGCGCGCAGCCAGCCCACGAAATCCAGCACATCGGCGTTGCGCCACATCCAGGTCGGAAAGCGCTCGAAGCCCGCGAGCGCCTCGTTCGCCGAGGCAGCGGACGCATCGCCGCCCGTGCCGCGCACGAAGGCGTTGACGCGGTAGGCGTCGGGCCAGTCGCCCTCCACGGCGACCGCGCGAAAGCCGCGCTCGGCGATCAGACGTTGCGTGATGCGTGCGCGTTCGCGATAAAACTCGTGGGTGCCGTGCGAGGCCTCGCCGAGCAGCACGAAGCGCGCATCGCCGATCGCATCGAGCAGCGCCGAATGATCGTCGTCGGGCGACAGCGGCACTGCGGCGGCGCGAATGGCCTCGACGTCGGCAGAGCGGTTCATGGCACCGCATGCGCGTGGCGCGCAGGTTCAAGATGCCGGGCTTCGGCCAGGAGCCGACGGACCTCCTCGTCGGTGGTCTGCGAAAAATCCGCGTACCACTCGCCAACCGAGAAAAAGGTCGCGGGGCAACGCACCCCGAGCACCTCGTCGGCTTCGGGCCGCAAGAGCGCGATCGCGTCCGGCGACACCACCGGCGCCGCCGCGACCACGGCGCCCGCACCCAGTTGCCAGAGCCCGCGCACTGCTGCCAGCATCGTGGCGCCCGTGGCCAGGCCATCGTCCACCACGAGCACCTGGCGTTCGCAGACGTCGTGCGGCGGTTGGCCGCCTCGGTAGTCGCGCTCGCGCCGTTCGAGCTCCGCGCGCTCGGCCTCGATCACTTCCTCGATAGCGGCGGGACCAAGGCCAAGCCCCCCCACCACGCCCTCGTTGATCACCGAGACGCCGCCTCCGGCAATGGCGCCGAAGGCGTACTCCTCGTGCCCGGGAATGCCGAGCTTGCGCACCACGTACACGTCCAGCGGCAGTCCCAGCCGACGGGCTACTTCCCACGCGACCGGCACGCCGCCGCGCGGCAGCGCCAGCACCACGGCGTTTGAAAAGTCGCCATGCGCGCTGAGCACCTGGGCCAGCAGGCGGCCTGCGTGTGCGCGGTTGCGGAATTCCATGCCTCGATGTCCTTCGATGGCATTTCAATCTCCGCGCAACGCGCAGCGGCGTCTGTCGGAAGCGGCGTGTACGGGCGTAGGAATGGTCGGACCCGGCGCGGCCCGCGCGCGCCTAGAACTCCGCGTCGAGCTCGTCGATTTCCTCGGGCTCCTGCTTGGCCGCGGCCACCCATTCCTTCATCGCGGGCAGTTCCATCACGCGCTTGCAGTAGGCCGCGCAGGTGCTGTCGAGCGCCACGTCGTAGCTCAGGAACCGCGTGACCACCGGCGCATACATCGCATCGGCGATGCCCGGCTGCTTGCCGAACAGGAACGGCCCCCCGTAGGCCTTCAGGCACTCGCGCCAGATGGCCACGATGCGGTCGATGTCCGCCTGCGCGCGCGACCACACCTTGAAGTTCTTGAAGTGGGCCTTGATGTTCATCGGCAGCGCGCCGCGCATCGAGGCGAAGCCCGAATGCATCTCGCCGCAGATCGCGCGGCAGTGGGCGCGCGCGGCCGCATCGGCCGGCAGCAGCCCGGCCTTGGGCTTGATCTCGTTGAGGTACTCGCCGATGGCCAGCGTGTCCCACACCTTCACGCTGCCGTGCTGCAGCGAGGGCACCAGCATCGAGGAGGACAGCAGCAGCATCTCGGCCTTCATGGCCGGGTCATCGGGCGGAATGATCTTCTCGCTGAAGTCCAACCCCGCCAGCCTGCACATCAGCCAGCCGCGCAGCGACCACGCGCCGTAGTTCTTGCTGCTGATGGTGAGAACGGGTTTGGCCATCGGGAAGCTCCTTGACGTTGCATGCCCTGCGTGCAAGCGCCATGCCACCCGGTTGGCCCGCAACTTGCCTGCACCCCCTGCATGCTGTACCGGGCCTACCAGAACCAAGCCGACCTTCTCTCGCCCTTGCGGCTCGCGGCGCAGTACTGGGGCAAGGCCCTCTGGAAAGACGGCGCCGACCGCACCATGTCGCGGCGCCTGGCGGCCCAGTTCGAGGTGTTCTCGCGCATGCGGCTGACCCACTCGCGGCCGGCCTACGGCATCGATTCGGTGATGGTCGATGGCACGCAAGTCGTTGTCCACGAAGAGAAAACCCTGGTCTCGCCGTTCGGAACGCTGTTGCACTTCCGAAAGGACATCAGAGCGGTGCACCCGCCCGTGCTGCTGGTTGCACCACTGTCGGGCCATTTCGCGACGCTGCTGCGCGAAACCGTGCGCACCCTCTTGCGCGACCACGACGTGTACCTGACCGACTGGCACAACGCGCGCGACGTGCCGCTGTGGCACGGCGGCTTCAGCCTGGACGACTACACGCTGCAGCTCATCCAGTTCCTGGAGACCATCGGCCCCGGCGTGCACATGGTGGCGGTCTGCCAGCCCTGCGTGGCGGCGCTGGCCGCGACCGCGCTCATGGCCGAGGACGACAACGCCGCCACGCCGCGCAGCCTCACGCTCATGGCCGGGCCGGTCGATTGCCGCATCAACCCCACGGGCGTGAACGTGCTGGCCACCAGCAAGCCCATCGAGTGGTTCCGCCGCAACCTCATCAGCCACGTGCCGTGGCCGCACGCGGGCGCGATGCGGCGCGTGTACCCGGGCTTTTTGCAGCTCTCGGCCTTCATGAGCATGAACCCCGAGCGCCACAAGAAGCAGTTCCAGGACATGTTCCAGCACCTGGTGGAAGGCGACATCGAGAAGGCCCGCACCATCGGCAGCTTCTACGACGAGTACCTCGCGGTGAACGACCTGCCGGCCGAGTTCTACCTGGAGACGGTCGAGCGCGTGTTCCAGACCTACGACCTGCCGCGCGGCGTGCTCACCGTGGGCGAGCGCACGGTGAACCCCGCGGCCATCCGCCGCACCGCGCTGCTCACGGTCGAAGGCGAGCGCGACGACATCTGCGCGGTCGGGCAAACCGTGGCCGCGCAGGACCTGTGCACCGGCATCCGGCCGTACCTGAAGACGCACCACCTGCAGGCGGGCGTCGGGCACTACGGCGTGTTCAGCGGCAGCAAGTGGAACGCGCAGATCTATCCGCGCGTGCGCGAGACGATCCACGCGGCGGCCGAGCTGCACTGAGGCCGCAGCGGCCTCACGCGGGTTTCAGTCCCACCGTTTCGCGGCCGCCTCTTCGTACTCCTGCGGCGTTCCGCAGAACACGATCTCGCTGCGGTCGACGAGCTCGTAGGCCACGCGCCCGCCCTTCTCGATCAGCGCGTTGTAGCAAGGCGCGATGTAGTACTCGCCGCGCGTCATCGCCTGCCTCGCGCGCTGGTGCGCGAAGGCCTCGTCGAAGACCCGCGCATCCGCGAAGTGATAGAGGCCGTCGCTGCAGAGGTTGGAGATGCGCTCCTTCTCCGTCGTCCGAAGCACCGCATGGTCCGGGCCCGGTTCCACGAACGACCAGTGATCGCCCTCGCCCTCGAACACCTCCAGGTACCCCAGCGCATCGGCCGCCCGGGGCGACTTGCTGAAGCCCGGGCGGATGGTGTCGATGTTGAAGACGTACAGCGCATCGCCCGGCGGCATCTGCCGCAGCCCCTGGTGCACCGTGTCGGCCTGCCCGAGCGTGTCGCCCTCGATCTCGACGATGCGGAAGTCCTTCACGCCCAGGGTCTTCAGCTCCTGCTCGATGAACCCCGCGACGTCGTGGTCGCGCCGCACCACGAAGAGAAAGAGATCGTCCGCGAAGTAGCGCTCGAACGACTTCACGACGTGGAAGAACACCGTCTGCCCATGCAGCGGCAGGCGGTACTTGGGCAGCGCGTAGCCGGCCTCGGTGAAACGGCGGCTCTTGCCGACCATCGGTATGACGAACATTTTTTTCTCAGTGCTCCATGTGCGCCATGAGCTCGTAAAGGCGCAGTGCGTTGGCCAGCATCGCGCGCTGGCGGCGCGGCGTGTCCTGGTGCAGCGGCAGCATCGACAGAAACAGCATGACGGTGATGGGCGCCACATGCCGCGCCGTCATGCCGTTCAGAAGCGGCAGGCCCGCGAACAGTTTCTGGATCGCCGCTGCGTCCTCGTCGGCATGGATGCGCAACTGGAAGTCCAGCCCCGTGCCCTCGTCGATGTCGAAGGCATCGGCCACGATGTAGTCGTACAGGCCCAGCACCGAATGCGCGAGCTTCGCGAGGTCGTAGCGCAGGTCGCCCACGAGGCGCGCCTCGCCGCGGAAGTTGAGGCCGCGCGGATCGATCACCTTGATGCAGTCCGAGCGCGTGTCGAACAGGATGTTGCTCAGGCACAGGTCGCCATGCATCACGCCCGGCACCAGCGGCACGCGCGCCGCGGCCTCGATGCAGCGCGCGAGGATGTCCGAAAGCGACGGCAGCGCACGCCCGTTCAACCGCGTGGGCGCCGACACGCTCAGGCCGCAACCGTCGGCATAGGCGTTCATGCGCGCGCGGGTCTTTTCCGCGAGCATGCCGCGGCTGTCTTCGGCCACCACCTGCCGCTGGCTGTCGCTCAAGGGCACGGCCGACTGGCAGGCGGCCAGCCAGTCGGCCAGGTGCTTGAACACGCGCGACCAGAACGCCGTCGAGTTGCAGCCGTGCACGTACAGCTCGTTGAGCGGCGCCATGCACAGGTACTCCAGCTCGTAGCCGTAGCCATCGGGTGCGACCGGGCCGTGGTCCAGCAGCTGCGGCGCGTAGACGCGAAGGCGCGGCGGCAGCGCGCCGAACCACTGCGCCTCGGCCTTGATCTTCTCGGCGGGCCTGCCCGTCTTGCGCACGCGGCGATCGCCGATCGCCAGGTCGTTGAACGCGCGCTGCGTGGTGATCTGCGCGCGCGAGCGGTAGAAGGTGTTGACGTGCCCGAAGTCCGACCACTTGTCGGTGTGCACCCGCTCCAGGTAGCAGGCCTCGTCGTAGGCCGAGACGGCTTTCTCGAACGCGCCGCGCGCCGCCACCAGGCACTTGGCCAGCCGCCCCACCGAGTGGAAGGCGAAGTAGCCGCACCACACGCGCGTGCCGGCGTCGGGGCCTTGGTCGACGTGCCAGTCGTAATCGTCCGCGGACTCGGCCACGCACAGGCAATCCCAGGCGGCCGGCAGGTCCTCGATCAGCGTGTCGCCGTGCAGGATGCGCAGCCCCTCGCCGTAGTTGCCGATGGTGTTGATCGAGAACAGCACCGAATCGGCCAGCGTGAGCCCGTCGGGCACGCGCAGCACCTGCACCGCCTGCGCCTGAAGCGCGCGCACGTCGCGGTGCGGGATGGCGTAGCTCTCGGGCAGCGAAAGATAAATGCTCTCGCCGGGAAAGCGCGCCTGCAGCACCGCGAACTGCCGCAGGAACAGGCGCCGGTTGCCCACGGGCAGAAACGCCGGCGGCAGGCGGCCGAATTCCGATTGCAGTTCCGAATCGACGTAGGCGGCGGAAGTGATGACGATCACTGCGCTGGCCCCAGGTCGATGGCGAGGAATTGTTTGACCTCCGCGCCCGAAATCGAATAAGAGGCCAATGCGCGCTGCACGATTTTCATGAGCCGGGGGTTGTGGATCGCGGCGCGCTGGTCTTCGTTGGCCCAGGCGTAAGGCGGCAGGTTCTTTTCCTGGCCCACCACGTCGTCTTCGTCGTCCAGCCCTTCCAGGATCTTGAGCATCAGCGAGCGGCCGCGCCAGATGTTGTCCTTGATCACCGGCGTGCCATCGGCGAATTTCCGGTCCCGCAATTCCGGGGGAATGATCATGGGAAATTCCTTTTTCTTGACAAGTTCCGCCAACCGGTTCCAGAAATGCCGAACGTCATAGGGATTGGGATTGAGAAAGACCTGCTCATTCAATTCCTGCAATGACGATGGCAATGGCGTATTCCACAATTTTGGATTGCGGTCGTTTTCCGCCAGCGTGACCCATTCTGCCCATTTGGCCATGCCTTCCAGGAACCAGCTGGCGCGGAACATGGTGTAGCCGTATTGATAGAGATGGAACAATTCATGCGGAATGAGAAAATCCTTCTCGCGCTCGTGATTGCCTTTCAATGCGGAATTGATGGCCATTGAAATCGAGCATTTGTCGGCGCGAATACTGCTGCCTGGATAGCGGATCACCGCCGAAAACGACAGGCCGCGCTTGTCCGTGATCTCGGGGCTGTAGACATCGAAATTCAGGAAATCGATGTCGATCGATTCGGCCTGCCGGAATCTCGGGCTGGTGAGCGGATCGCGGAAGCCGTTGCGGTTGAAGATCTGCCGCACGGTGTCCAGATGGAGCGCCGCGTCCTCGACGATATCGGGCATGCCATTGCGATTGATATCTGCATTGCTATACAGCGCGTGCGGGCCCGATTGCGTATAGAACACGCGAATGCCATTGAATTCGAATTTCTGTTCCAGTTCGAGCCGGTGCTGATTCCTGGAATTGCGGCATCCCGGCGCTTCCTGCAATTCCCGTGCGGACACCGAAGGCACGCATGCGGCGTACGCAATCGCGCCGCCCGCGAGAATCTGCCTCCAGGGCAATCGGATGGCCAGCATCGGGGCGCCTGCGGCGGATATTCGCATGGTTATTCCGGTGAATTCTTCAATTCAGGGAATTCCAGAGCAATTTATCCATTTCGCTCGATGGTCCCGAGGGTAAATCGATGGCGAGCAATTTCCGCAATTCATTCTTTCCATAGGACGCCGCGGGCATCGCCTCGACGGGCACGATGTTTTCGAGGGGGCGGCGGCGTACCCCCTGGAACAACAGCGAATGCGCGAGCGAGCAGTGCGAGCGCAGACGCCTCGGAAATCCGAACCATTTTTCGTCGATCGCCTGGGTCTGGAGCTTCAGCGTATTGGCGTAGCAGCCGATGGCTTCCGGAGATCCGATGGCGAATTGATCGCCCGCATAAAGCGTCTTGGTGACCATCAAATGATTGAAATAAATGACGCGTTGTTTGCGGCATTCTTCGGCCATTTTTATCCAGTCCGGTTTTTTGTCGCTTGCCCGGAATGTGCGGTCCGGCCTTATTCTGAGCACGAGATCGAAGGCTGCGCCGTCGTCCATCATCAGGCGGTGCGCTTCCTGGATCTTGTAGAACATCTTGCGCTGGTTGTTGGCATCGTTCTCGAATTCGGGCCTTCGATGGCTTTCAATGACAATTGCAGTGTCATTTCCGTAGACCGCTTTGATATCCGATTCATTGACCGTCGAAGATACCGCCAGCATCGAAAAGAAATTCGGATAGGCCTTCTTCATCGCTTCGAGGCCGTATTGAAATCCCGCCTGCTTATAGGCCTGGGCAAATGCTGCATGCTTGAATATGCGATCGACGCCATTTCCGGACAGCGGATCGGGAAATCGCCAGCCGGTGTCTTCCCAGGTGTGGACGAAATATTTCACGCGATGCCCGTCGAGGTGCAGGTGCTTCCAGGTCTCGAAAGCCTCTGCATAACCGCGCATCTGGCCCGAAATACAAATCGCGATATCGAGTTGCTGCCTGTTCAATTCGCGGGGCGGGCTTTGGACGGCGACGCCAAATGCACTGGCAATTCTGGCGCTCGACAGCGCTGCGCCACCTTTTTCAACCGCGACAGACTCGCGCACCTGCTGAAGCGCACGATCGTAGACCGCCTCGTCCAGCAATGCATACCCCAGAATCAGCACGCGGCAGATGGCTGCATCCTTCAGCCGTCGGATTCCTTTTTCGTCCTGCAGGATATCCGCGACAAATTCCCTGAATATCTTTCCATTCGCCGGAAGCGAGGTCTGGAAGAATTTGCACAGGGTTTCGTGGTTCTGGCTTTCAAAGAAATCGATCAGGGTTTCTTTTTGGATATCTTCCCCGTAACCCTCGAATCCTTCAATTGCCAGTTTCAGTGCGACCAAATCCTGAGGATTCTCGAACGATTTCTCCCCGATCAACGGCCGGGCAATACCGGCAATGCTTTGATAAGTCGCCGCGTGATGCCTTTTCAGCCCCGCTAGATAGGTAGCGAATTCAAACGGAAACGCATCGATCACCTGCGCCAGCCGCTGCGCCAGCTGCGCGATCTGCCCCGCGATCAACTGCGTGAACGCGACGTCCATCCCCTGCTGGTCCTTCTGGAACGCCGCTTTCCACGGCGCGCTGCTCCGCAGTTCCAGCGCCGCGTTGACGTTGCCCGAGAGGATCAGCGCGTCCTGGTACCTCGGAAGAATCTCTTTGCTGAACGCGTGGTCCTCCTTCAGCGCGCTGCGAAGGCGGTAGAGGCCCAGCTCCAGCTGGTCCGACTTGCCCAAGGCGTGCAGGTCGGCGTCGATGTCCGCCGCGGATGTCCAGGCGCCGAAACCGTTCAGGTCATCGGTGGGCATCGGTCAGTCCGTCGCCGCGAAGGCGTCGGTCTTCTGGAACACTGGCAGCCATGGCTCGGCCAGCATGCGCAATTCAGGCCCCGGGTTCAGGCCCATCAAGAGGTGCGCGCGGCTGGAGGGCTGGTTGCTGCGGTTCACGGCGCGGTGGTTCACGTCCACCCGCACCAGCCAGGCCGAGCCGTCGGCGGGCAGGTGCACGCTCTCGATGCTGCCGTCGGCGCGCTGCCACTCGAAAAAGCAGTTCGGGTTCGTGACGATCGGGATGTGCAGGCGCCAGGTTTCCTTGAGCGCATCGGTGTGCAGCGGCATCTCGGCGCCTTCGCTCTCCAGCTGCATGATGCGGGCGCGGAAGGGCGCCAGGCCCGTCTCGCGCAGCGCATCCATCACCTCGGCGAGATACCCCGAGCAGGCGTCGGTCGGCGCGGTGCCGGGCACGAAGGGCTGCTTGCCGGGGATGCGGCGGATGCCGTCGGTGAGCGTGCCGTCGCGGCTGGTGACGGCCCAGCCGATGTAGTCCACGCGGTTGTCGCGGTACGGCATCGAGGGCAGCGTGCAGACGTGCGCCAGGAAATGGCGCCGCAGCGCATCGGCATCGATGCGGAAATCGGCCAGCCTCGCGAACATGACATCTCGTGAGTGCTTCATGTCTTCTCCTCGTTCCTCTTTCTTGTCGGTGCCATCGCGAACGGATGGCGCGGATCGCGCGAGGCGCTTGCACAAACGATGAGGCAAGGCTGCGCGCACAAGCGCGGGGTCGTCAGGCCGAAGGCCCGGACCTACGCGAGGGAGGCTAGAGACTGGGGCGGCCGCGTGGGCCGCTCGAGGTACGTCAGCGAGACGAACGCCGGCGCAAATTCCGGCTGCGATGCCGGCAGCGGCGCGAAGCCGAACAGGTGCTCGACAAAGGGCGCTTCGATGCTGTGGCCGATGTCCAGGTCCGCGTCGTCCGCGGGCTGCGTCGTACCGGCCACGCCGGCCGTGTTCACTGCGTCGGCGGTGGCGGACGCATCGGCAAAGAGCACGTGCGCCACTTCGTCGCGCTGGTTGGCCGCGTCGACCAGGCCCTGCGCGAACACCACGAGCCCGTGGCAGCACAGGAGGATCGCGAACACGGCGGCGACGAGCGGGCGAGGCATGTGCGGCGCATCTTAGCCGCGGCTAGGGCTGGCGTCGAACGCGTGTTCCCCGAGTGACACGGCGCACTTTGGGCTCTCCACTTTGGGGCAAGCGGTTACGCAGTAATGCGATGAGGTCCTGCGCCACCACGTTGCGCATCGGGCCCGGCAGGTAGGCGAGCACCACGCGGCGCTCGATGCGGGGCTTGAGCAGCGGCACCACCACGAGCTCCGGGTCGCGCAGCGACGTGGTGTACAGGCGCGGCATCAGCCCGAGCGCCTGGCCGCTGCGCACCAGCGCGTAGAGCGTTTCGGAATAGCTGACGCGGTAGGGCTCGGCGCCCTGCGCGCCTTTCGCAAATTGCGCACGCGCGGGGTTGCCGAGCGCCGGCATGCTGCCGCTCTCGAACAGCACGAGGCGCTCGCGGCCGATGGCCTCCCAGTTGGCATCGCCGGCCGCGGCCAGCGGATGGTCGCGGCGCACCACCAGCACCAGCGGATCGCGGAAGAGGTCGATGCAGGTGAGGCCCCCCGGCGGCTCGGTGATGGCGGCCACCGCCATGTCGAGCTGGCCGCTGCGCAGCTCGGCCAGGAGGGTGGTCGAGGGCGCATCGCGCCAGGCCAGCTCGACCTCGCGCTGGCCGTCTTGCTCGAGGAATTCGCTCACGACCGCGGCCACGCGCGCGCTGGCCGAAGGGATCACGCCCACGCGCACGAAGGCACGGCCGCGCTGCACGGTGCTTTCGATGTCGCGCAGCGCCACCTCGAAGGTGTTGACCAGGAAGTCGGTGCGCGCGAGCACCTCGGCGCCCACGGGCGTGAGTTCCAGGCGGTGGGTGGAGCGGGTGAGGAGCTCCGCGCCGAGCAGCTTCTCCATCTGCTTGATGGCGTTGCTGAGCGCGGGCTGCGTGATGGCCAGGCGGCGCGCGGCGCGGCCGAACTGGCCCTCTTGCACCAGCACCGAGAAGAACTGCAGCTGGCGCAGCGTGAGCGCGCGCAGGGGCAAGGCGGCTGTGGCCATGGCATCTCCAGAGAGCGGCGGTTATTGATCGGGTGAATCAAATTATAGAAATTCAAAATTTTCCTTATGAGCCCCCGCTGCCTAGACTGGTCAGCATGACCAGCCCCTCCATGCCGCATTCGCCGCCCTTCACGCTGGAATCGTTCCTCCGCGCGATCCCCAAGGTCGAGCTGCACTGCCACCTGTTCGGCACCGTGCGCCACGAGACCTTCAAGCAGCTGAACCTGCGCGCCGGCGCGCCGCTCGCGGCCGACGAGATCGAGGGCTTCTACACGCGCGGCGAAAAGCCGGTCGGCGTGCTGCGGGTGCTGCGCGCGCTCGATGCGCAGCTGGTGCGCGGCCCCGGCGACCTGTACCAGCTCACGCTCGAATACCTGCAGGACGCGGCCTCGCACAACGTGCGCTACGCGGAGTTCTTCTGGAACCCGACGGGCACGGTGCACGGCTCGGGCATTCCGTATGCGATGGCGCAGGCCGCGATCGTTCGCGCGGTGCAGGATGCGCAGCAGGAGTTCGGCATCACCGGCCGGCTCATCGCGGCCATCGACCGTGAGGCGAGCCCCGAGGCGGCGGCGGAGATGGTCGAGTGGGTCGTCGCGCACCGCTGCGAGGAGGTGATCGGCATCGGCATCGATTACCGCGAGGTCGACCGGCCGCCGGAGCTGTTCACGCAGGCCTATGCCGCGGCGAAGAAGGCGGGCCTCAAGACCACCGCGCATGCCGGCGAATTCGGCATGCCCTGGACGAATGTGCGCACCGCGCTCGACGTGCTGCAGGTGGACCGCATCGACCACGGCTACACGGTGGTCGACCAGCCCGATTTCGCACGCGAATGCGCCGAGCGCGGCGTGCTCTTCACCGTGGTGCCGACCAACTCGTACTACCTGCGCACGCTCTCGCCCGAACGCTGGGCCATCGACCATCCGATCCGCCGCATGCCGGGCCTCGGCCTGCGCATCCACCCCAACACCGACGACCCGACGCTGCACAAGGTCACGCCCACCGGGGCGTGGCTGATGATGGTGCGCGACTTCGGCTTCGGCCTGGACGACCTGCGCGGCTTCATGCACAACGGCCTCGATGGCGCATGGATCGACGACACCCAGCGCCGCGCATGGCGCACGCAGTGGAGCGAGGCGTTCGACACGCTGCGCGCCCGCCTCGACACCGAACCCACGCCTTCCACCCTCGGATGAACCACGCCATGAACACGCCCCGCCGCCTTCTTCTTGCCGTCGCACTTTGCGCTGCATTGCCTACCGCCGCGCTCGCGCAGGCGTGGCCGGGCGCCAAGCCCATCACGCTGATCGTTCCGTACACGGCCGGCGGCAGCGTGGACGTCAACGCGCGGCTGGTCGCGCAGCGCCTGGGCGAGCGCCTGAAGCAATCGGTGGTGATCGACAACGTGAGCGGCGCGGGCGGCGCCATCGGCGTGGCCAAGGCGGTGAACGCGGCGCCCGACGGCTACACGCTGGTGGTCGGGCCGGACAGCGCGATCGCCATCGGCAAGCTGGTGAACCCGACGGCCTTCCGCTTCGATCCGCTCAAGGACCTGGCGCCGGTGGGCCTCCTGAACACCGCGCCGATGGTGCTGGTGGCGCGGCCCGGGCTCGAAGCGCAGACCTTCGCCGATTTCGTCAAGCTCGCCAAGGCCAAGCCAGGCCAGTACAACTACGCGACCTCGGGCGTGGGCACCGTGCTGCAGCTGGCGATGGAGCTGCTCAAGGAGCGCAGCGGCATCTTCGTCACGCACGTGCCGTACCGCGGCGGCGCGCAGATCGCCACCGACGTGATCGGCAACCAGGTGGACCTGGCGATGCTGGTGAGCACCAGCGCCATTCCGCACGTGAACGGCAAGCGCCTGAAGGCGCTGGGCATCACCAGCAACAAGCGGCTGGCCGCGCTGCCCGGCGTGCCCACCTTCTACGAGATGCCGGGCCTGAAGGGCTTCGACATGGTGAGCTGGACGGGCATCTTCGCGCCCGCGAAAACGCCGCCGGCCGTGGTCGCGCAGATCAACCAGGAACTCAATGCGGTGCTGCAGGAGGAAGGGGTGCGCTCCAAGCTGATGGAGCAAGGGGCGCTGCCGGGGAGCGGCACGCCGGAGGCGTTCGGCAAGTTCGTGCAGGCCGAATACAGCCGCAATCAGAAGATCGTGCAGACCGCCAACATCAAGGAATAACTGGGCTCGCCCCCAGGCTGCGCGCACTGCGTGTCGCTTCGCCAACCCCCTACCGGGGGCAACACCTGAGGCCCGGCGAAGCCGGTTCCTCGGTGTTCTTGCATTGCATCGGGCGTTGCACCCGACGCGTGCGGATCAACCGGTCTTGCTCTCGTCTTCCGCGGGCCAGTCGCGGATGTAGGCCTTGAGCATCTTGTTCTCGAAGTTCTGGCTGTCCACCACGGCCTTGGCCACGTCGTAGAAGCTGATCACGCCCATCAGCATGCGCTTGTCCATCACGGGCATGTAGCGCGCGTGGCGCTCCAGCATGATGCGGCGGATTTCGTCCAGGTCGGTTTCCAGGGTGCAGGTGACGGGGGCGTCGTCCATGGCCTTGCGCACCAGCGTGGTCCCGACCTGGCCGCCGTTGCCCACGATGGCCACGATCACTTCGCGGAAGGTGAGCATGCCCACCAGGTCGCCGTGTTCCATGACCACCAGGGAGCCGATGTCCTTTTCCGCCATCGTGGTGGCGGCTTCTGCCAGCAGGTCGTCTGGCGTGATGGTGAAGAGCGTGTTGCCCTTGACGCGAAGGATGTCGCTGACTTTCATCGTGTGCTCCTCTCGGGACTCTCGAACTCTCGAACTCGGCGGTGTGCCTGGGCGGGGTGCCGATTTGAATATAGCCCACAATCGACGCCGACCCGAACGCCCCTGTCGCCCGCGCATGCTTTGCAGACGTAACGGGGCATTGCGAAGAGACAACAGAAAGGCCCTCATGCCCGGCTATTCCGACCCCGGTTTCGACACCCTCGCGCTGCACGCCGGCGCCTCGCCCGACCCCGCCACCGGCGCCCGGGCGGTGCCGATCCACCTGACCACCTCGTTCGTCTTCGAGTCGAGCGACCACGCGGCCGCGCTCTTCAACCTGGAGCGCGCGGGCCACGTGTATTCGCGCATCAGCAACCCGACCAATGCGGTGCTGGAGCAGCGCGTGTCGGCGCTGGAAGGCGGCATCGGCGCCATCGCCACCGCGAGCGGACAGGCGGCGCTGCACCTGTCGATCGCCACGCTGATGGGTGCGGGCTCGCACATCGTGGCGAGCACGGCCCTCTACGGCGGCTCGCAGAACCTGCTGCACTACACGATGCGCCGCTTCGGCATCGAGACCACGTTCGTCAAGCCCGGCGACCTGGATGGCTGGCGCGCCGCGGTGCGGCCCGTGACCAAGCTCTTCTTCGGCGAGACCGTCGGCAACCCCGGGCTCGATGTGCTCGACATTCCCGCCGTGAGCGACATCGCGCACGAAGCGGGCGTGCCGCTGCTGGTCGATTCGACGCTGACCTCGCCCTACCTCATCAAGCCCTTCGACTGGGGCGCCGACCTGGTCCACCACTCGGCGACCAAGTTCCTCTCGGGCCACGGCACGGTGATCGGCGGCATCGTCGTGGACGGCGGCAGCTTCGACTGGGAGAAGTCGGGCAAGTTCGCCGAACTGACGCAGGCCTACGACGGCTTCCACAACATGGTCTTCAGCGAGGAGAGCACCGTCGGCGCGTTCCTCCTGCGCGCGCGGCGCGAGGGCCTGCGCGACTTCGGCGCCTCGATGAGCCCGCACACCGCGTGGCTGATTTTGCAGGGCATCGAGACGCTGCCGCTGCGCATGGAGCGGCACATCGACAACACGCAGAAGGTGGTGGAGTTTCTCGCGAGCCACCCCTTCGTCTCGCGCGTGGGGCATCCGCTGATCGAATCGCATCCGAGCCATGCGCTCGCGCAGAAGCTCCTGCGCCACGGTGCGCGCGGCGCGGGCGCGGTGTTCAGCTTCGACATCAAGGGCAGCCGCGCGCAGGGCAAGGCCTTCATCGAGGCGCTCAAGCTCTTCAGCCACCTGGCCAACGTGGGCGACTGCCGCAGCCTGGTGATCCATCCCGCGAGCACCACGCACTTCCGCATGACCGACGAGGCGCTCGCGGGCGCGGGCATCTCGCAGGGAACGATTCGCCTGTCGATCGGGCTGGAAGATCCGGCCGACCTGATCGACGACCTGAAGCGCGCGCTGAAGGCCGCGGAAAAGGTGGGTGCCTGACATGCACTACACCGTCAACGGCCACGCCACCTACTGCTACACCGGCGGCAAGCCCTTCGATGCGGCCAGGCCCACGGTCGTGTTCATCCACGGCGTGCTCAACGACCACAGCGTGTGGATCCTGCAGAGCCGCTGGTTCGCCAACCACGGCTGGAACGTGCTCGCGCTCGACCTGCCGGGCCACTGCAAGAGCGAAGGCACGCCGCCCGCGAGCGTGGAAGAGGCCGCGCAGTTCGTCGTCGCGCTGCTCGATGCGGCCGGCGTGCAGAAGGCGGCGCTCGTGGGCCACAGCTTCGGCTCGCTGATCGCGCTCGAAACCGCTTCGCGCGCGCCCGATCGCGTGACGCATCTGGCGCTGGTCGGCACGGCCTATCCGATGGTGGTGTCGCCCGCGCTGCTTGAAGGGGCGCTCAACGATCCGCAGCGTGCGATCGCGATGGTCAACACCTTCTCGCATTCGCTGCTCGCGCCGCCGCCCTCGTCGCTGGGCCCCGGCACCTGGCTGTACGGCAGCTCGCGCGCGCTGATGCGCCGCGTGCTCGCGAGCAATCGCGACCACAACGTGTTCCACATCGGCTTCAAGGCCTGCAACGACTACGCGGGGGGCGAGGCCGCGATCGAAGCGGTGCAATGCCCGGTGCTGTTCCTGCTCGGCGATGCCGACCAGATGACGCCGCCGCGCGCCACCAAGGCGCTGGTCGGCAAGGCGCGCAACGCGAAGGTGGTGACGGTGCATGCCGGCCATTCGCTGATGAGCGAGGCGCCGGACGAGACGCTGTTCGCGCTGCGCGATTTCCTCGGCACGCCGGCGAACTGAGCCTGCAGAAAGGGCCCGCGGGCTACTCGTTCGCGACGATGCCCGCGCGGTGCGCCAGCGCGCGGTAGCGCGGAATCTCCGTCTCCACCTGCCGCAGGAAACTGGCCGCGCCGACCATCGCCGGCTCGATGCCCTGCGCGCGCAATTCGGCCTGCAACGCGGGGCTGGCGAGCGTCTGCGCGATGGCGTGCGTCAGCGTGGCGAGCACCGGCGCGGGCGTGCGCGGCGGGGCGGCAAAGCCGTACCAGGCGTCGAAGCTGGCCTCGGGCAGCCCCTGCTCGGCCAGCGTGCGCACGCCGGGCAAAAGGCCCGAGCGCGCGGCGCCCATGATGCCCAGCGCGCGCAGCTTGCCCGAGCGCACGTAGGGCGCGACCGAAGCCACGGTGTCGATGCCCATTTCGACCTCCCCGCCCATCACGGCCACCAGCGCATGGCTGCTGCCGCGGTATGCGATGTCCTGCAGCCGGATGCCCGCGGCCAGCGCGAACAGTTCGCCCGTGAGGTGCGAGCCCGAGGCGTTGCCGAAGGTGGCGTAGCGGATGCGTTCGGGACGCGCCCTGGCCGCCTCGACCAGCTCGGCGAGCGACAGCCACGGCGTGCCGCTGCCCGCGACCAGCACCAGCGGCACCCGCGCGACGATGGCGATGGGCGCCAAGTCGCGCGACGGGCGGTAGGCGCGCTCGGCCCGCAGCGCAGGGTTCACGCTGTAGCTGGTGGAGCCCGCCAGCAGCAGCGTGTAGCCGTCGGGCCGCGCGCGGGCGACGATCTCGGTGCCGATGAGGGTGGAGGCGCCGGGCCGGTTGTCGATCACCACGGGCTGGCCCAGGTGCTGCGAGAGGGCCTGGCCGATCATGCGCGCCACGATGTCCGTGCCGCCGCCGGCTGCGAAGGGGACGACGAGGCGGATCGATTTTTGCGGCCAAGCATCTTTTGCCGTCGCCGCTGCATGCGCCACGAGCGCCGCGCCCGAAACTCCGCAAAGAAGCACGCGGCGCGAGATGCCGGCGGCGGTCTGTTTCAAGGCACGCGCGGGCACGAGAGACAAGGGGCCGCGGCCGGTCGCGAGGGACGATCGATCAACGCAGCGCGTTGATGTCCGCCGGGTCGAGCAGCACCTTCGGCGCGCCGCCGCGGGCCACGGCCAGCATGGCCAGGCCGATCTGCTCGGAGGTCGTCACCTTGCCGGGCCAGAACCGGTAGGCCAGGCTCAGCAGCGGCGAGAGCACCATGTAGACGCTGTGGTACAGCGGCGTCTTGGAACGCGCGCCATGCAGCGGCTGGATGATGCCGGGGCGGAACATGTAGGCCGCCTTGAACGGCAGGCGCAGCAAGGCGTTTTCGGTCGCGCCTTTCACCCTTGCCCACATGCTGCTGCCGCGCTCGCTGCTGTCGGTGCCGGAGCCCGTCACGTAGGTGAAGGTCATGCCCGGGTTGAGCCGCGCGAGCACGGTGGCCGCTGCCATCGTGAGGTCGTAGGTGACGTGGCGGTAGTCGTCTTCCTTCATGCCGACCGACGAGACGCCCAGGCAAAAGAAGCACGCGTCGAAGCCCTGCAGCTGCGGCTCGATGGCGGAGTAGTCGTACATGTCCTTCACGATCAGATCCTGCAGCTTGGGATGCTGCTGCCCCGTGGCATTGCGCCCGACCGCGACGACGCGTTCCACGTCGGGGGCCAGGAGGCACTCGCGCAGCACGCCCTGCCCCACCATGCCGGTGGCGCCGAAGATCAGGATGTTCATGGGAGGACGGGTCCGGTTAAACCGAGAACGTCGCCGGCTTCTTGTTCAGCACGGCGAGGAGCAGATCGACATCCAGGCTCGAAGGCTG
The DNA here is from genome assembly GCF_979257995.1 of Variovorax sp. AC194. NCBI lineage: Bacteria > Pseudomonadati > Pseudomonadota > Betaproteobacteria > Burkholderiales > Comamonadaceae > Variovorax > Variovorax sp. AC194. The sequence continues at coordinate 5,029,878 of NZ_OZ409823.1, forward strand.
CGGCGACTGCAGGGCGCCGAGCATGCGCGACAGCGTTTCGGCATGCGGCAGCAGCGGGCCCAGGAAACGCGTGCCGTCGGCACCGGCGACCAGCAGCGTGGGGAAGGTCTCCACGTCGAAGCCGTCGGCGATGTCGGCGTGGTCCTCGATGTCGACCCAGCCGAAGCGCAGCTGCGGATGCGCGCGCGCCACCTGCTCGAACAGCGGCCGGTAGTCGCGGCAGGTGCCGCACCATTCGGCGCAGAGGCACACGACCCACAGCGCATCGCTGGCCGGATCGGCGCGATCGACGGAGTTGGTGGCTGCGGAGGAATCGGGCAAGGCGCTCAAGGCTGATGCGTCGGTGGTGTGAAGGGGGACCGGGGTGGTGCGGCCGCAAGGTCGTGGCTATTATGGACAAAGCCTGCACAAAAGGCGCTCCGGCGCCAAGGAGACCCGCACGATGAACACCACGACTGCCCCGGAATCTGCCGTCGATCCGCGCCGTTTCAAGAGCTTTGCGCAGTTCTATCCCTTCTACCTGACCGAGCACGCCAACCGCACCTGCCGGCGCCTGCACTTCGCGGGCTCGACGCTCTCGCTGCTGTGCCTCGTGGCGCTGGCGGTCACGCTCAACCCCTGGTGGTTGCTGGCCGGGGTGCTGGTGGGCTATGCCTTCGCCTGGGTCGGGCACTTCGCCTTCGAGAAGAACAAGCCGGCCTCGTTCAAGCGGCCGCTCTATTCCTTCATGGGCGACTGGGCGATGTACCGGGACATCTGGCTGGGGAAGGTGAAGATCTGAGCGGCTTGGGCAACCCGCGCGCATTGCGCTCGCTTTCGGCGTTGCACGTTGCCGCTTGGGCAATGGATGTCGGAGCCGCTCGATTCAGTCGGCTGTGTTGGCATTGATCGAACTGTTCTGGAACTCGGAGTTCTCGAAGAAACTGCCGTAGTAATAGACCCGCTCACCGGTGATGCCATCGCCCTTGATGCCGTCGCAGTGGCAGTCGAGGATGTCCACCTGGTTCCACTGGCAGTTGGCGAAGCCCAGGTTCTTCCAGGTGCAGCTCTGAAACCTGCAGCCGGTCCATTGGGTGCCCGAATAGACCGCACCTGCCAGGGTCGCGCCGGTGAAGGTACAGCCGGACATGCCTGCCCCGCTCATGTCGCAGCCGCTCATGGTGCCGCCGCCTCCCCCGGTGCAATCGATCATGCGCGAATCCTGCATCCGGCACTTGTCGTAGTTGCTGCCTTCCAGCCCGCAGTGGGACATTTCCAATGCATGCATGTCGCACTCGGTGAAAGTGCAGCCCTTGAATGAGGACGTCGTGATGCTGCCGGACTGGAAGCGGCAGCCTGTGAAGATGCACCCGCTGAAGCTGCATGCCGAGATGCTGATGCCGCTGAGGTCGCAGTCGCTGAAGCTCGCACCGGTGAACTGGCAGGACGACCAGTCGGCCTCCTTGAAGGTGGTGGACGCGAAACTGCTGCCGCTGAAGCTGGCGCCTGCGAAGGTGACGAGGTTCAGATCGAGGCCGGAATAGGCATTGCCGTCGCTGCCGGAGACGCCGGCTGGGGCGCCGCCGGTGCCGCGACGCCATTTGTCGTGGTCGATGATGAGTTGATGGGCGCTCACGAAAAAATGTCCTTGGTGGTCTCTGTCATCACGTCGCTCAACTCGTCTCCCTTGAGAAGGCGCTCGATGGCCGTCCAGCGTGGCGAAGGCGTGCCCCCGCGGCCGATGTAGACCAGGGCATGGACACGCATTCGGATCTCGTGCAGCACACGCGCGCCATCGGACGCCTTTCGATAGAGCCCCTCGAATCCCAACGCCAAAAGGAGCAGCGTCAGTTCCAGCAGATCCAGATTCTTCTGCGGCTCGTTGACGAGGAACCCGAGGATTCGAAAGACGCCTTCACCGCCTCTCGCGTCCCCGTGGAAATGGGGCGCAAGGCCGCCTGCCCATGGCTGTGGTGCGGGTTCGCCGGCGTTGCCCCGTGCCGAGTTGCCGGCAGCCTCATCGAGCGCCGTGCAGAGCATGTAGCTGGCCGCCACGATGTGTTCATGAGGACGTCCTGCGTCCTGGCACACGGACTGGAATGAGACGACCTCGCGCAACAACACCTGATGAAGGACTTCGAGTGGCATCGCATCGGACTGGCCCGGCATCCTGGCCAAGGCATCCAACAGCGGCCGGGCCGCTTCGAGCAGTGGCACGCGCGCGGCCTCGACGGTCACCAGGCGATCGGGCTGCGGGGAAATGCGCGCGAGGTCACCCCGCCCGGGTAAGACGGGCTGAAGTTTGAGCTTGGGGACTGCCGCCGCTGCAAGGGTTTGAGCAGCCCGGTCAAGCTGGCGATGCGCCGCGACCGTTACTGCTTCAAGAAGAGGCATGGTGGGTGCTTTCGATTCGAGTTGCGATCAAGGTCGGCCTTGATGGTTGGCGCCGATTGGGTTGGCTTGCTCGAGCCCTCTCTTGGCTGCGCTCATTTGGCCTCCCACCGCAATGGCTCTTCCGGCCCGATGCCGCGCTCGCGCCGCTTCTGTCCGCAGTCGCTGTTCCACTCCTTCGGGAAAGTCGGCCACCAGCACAGCCACTGCGCCCAGCTGTTGAAGATCACAAACGGCCCTTCGCGCAGCCAGTCGTCCAGGCCGACAGCAGTCTCGGGCTTCTTGTTGCCCAACAACCGCGCCTCGCGGATGGTCGTGTCGAAGCCCTCTTCCCACAGGTACTGCCACATGCTGCTGCGGCGCTTGCGGCGGTACTCGTGCGGCTCGGGCGCGGGCACCGCTTGCATGCCTTCTTGCATGAAGGTGCGGATGTATTCCCACAGCGGAGTGCCGGAGAGCCATTTGCCCACCCAGAGGATGTCTTCGCCTTTGCGTTCGGGATCGTTGGCATCCAGCGGGGGCCAGTACAGCACGAGGCCGCGGCGCATGGAGAAACCTCCGCCAGCCTGCTTGCGCTTGTCGCGTTCGGTTTGGTTGTGTTGCCAGCCGGGTTTGACTTCGAGGGGCGTGCACCACTTGGGATGGGCCTTGACGCGATGCCAGTCGAGCACCGCGTTGCCGCCGAACTTGTTGGGGCGCAGTACGTAGACCTTGCCGGTGGTGCGGTTGAAGCGGTAGCGGGCTGTCAGGGCGGTGAGGAGGGAACTACGGAGGATGATGCCCCAGAGAATGCGAAACAAGAAAATCGCTGAGGCAAAGATGATCGCGAGAAAGAAAACAAACCACAGGGGTGATCGATCTTGATCTTGTGAAATTAATCGGTCGTAACTTGCAACTGCAAAGAAGCCACCCATAAAAACGACGATAGAAGCAAACAACCCAAAGAGCATGAAGCTCAATGACCGTCCCCCTTGAATCGCTGTTCCCAACTCAATGAAGTGCTCATTGAAGTCAAACACCTGCCGCCCATTCAGGTAAGGCACGCCGGCGGATTCCTCCGGGCCGTAAAGCTCGGTGTACTCATGAATGTCTCCTGCGATCTCCATCGCAGCCTGTTGACCGTACTTCCGCCTGTCGCCAGCTAGAAGGTTTGCGCCTTCAAACATGCTCACTCCGCTTCGGCTTCATGAATGGATGGCCGCCAGCGCGCGCCCCGGAGGTCGTGCAGGCGGATGTGGCTGTTAATGCGCCCTTCATGCCTTGGCCTCCCACCGCAATGGCTCTTCCGGGCCAATGCCACTCTCGCGCCGCTTCTGCCCGCAGTCGCTGTTCCACTCTTCGGGAAAAGTCGGCCATCTGCAAAGCCGCTCTGCCAGACAGTGCAGAGGCGCCCACACCGCGTTGAGCATGAAATTGAAGTCGGTTTGTATCGAGGTCTTGCCTTCCTCGGCACGCCCGCCGATGCGGTCGAGCGCGCGTGACGGGCCGAGCACCGTTTCCTCCACGTGCTCCCCCGGCGTCTGGAAGCCTTTGCGCAACCACTCGTATTCCGAGGGCTCGGGCACTGCATCGATGCCCTCTTCCATGAAGATGCGGATGTACTGCCAGAGGCCTTCTCCGGCCAGCTTGGGCCCGACCCATAGCACTTCTTCGCCCTTGCGCTCTTCGTCCGCGCGATTAAGGGGCGGCCAATACAGGAGCAGGCCGCACATACCGAACTCACCACCTCGATTGTCCTGGCGGGCTTGGCGCGCTAGCGGGTTGTGCAGGTCCTCATACGTCATCTCGCGCGGCGCACACCAGTTCACATGAGCTTGCACGCGGTCCCAGTCCAGCACCACGTTGCCGCCGTAGCGCGCGGGGCGCAGTACGTAGACCTTGCGGGTGGTTCGGTTGAAGCGGTAGCGGGCGCGGAGAGAGGTGAAGAAGTTGGGGGCGAATGTCTGTGGCCAGAGCATGTAGATAAACCACGTGAATCCAAGAACGGCCCCTCCCCCTGCAAAAAAAATGAAGTACCAATCCGATGAAAGAAATTCTGTCTCTAAGACCAGTAATGCCATAAAAGGCGCGAACCATCCCAAAGTAATCGCAAACATTGCTCCCACCATAAATATCAACGACCTGTCCTCCTCTCCCATGTTGGACATCTCGATGAAGTGCTCGTTGCGATCAAAAAGCGTTCGCGACCAGCCAAGGCCAGGTTGCGGCCCCCTGCCTTTTTTCTTTTTCTTCAGCTTGTCTTTGGGAGACTTAAGCATCGTGTAGTCGTTGATATCCGCAAGAAACTCGACAGCTTTGCTCTGCCCATGCTCCCTGCTATATGCAAAAAAACCAGCTTCACAATCAAACATGTCGGCACTTATTCGACTTTGGGCGCGCATTGGGTATGGTCATTTGGCCTCCCACCGCAACGGCTCTTCCGGCCCAATGCCACTCTCGCGCCGCTTCTGCCCGCAGTCGCTGTTCCACTCTTCGGGAAAAGTCGGCCACGAACACAGGCGTTCAGCCAGGCTATGTACTGGAGTCCACATGAACGAGAGCAGTCCGTTTCCGATGGCACCAAGAACTTCAGAACTCTCTTGGCCTCTGCTTCGCGCACGTGCCTCCTCGGCACGCGACAGGTGCAAGTCCACTTCTTCGAAATACTCGTCAGGCCTGCTGTAACCCTTGCGCAACCACTCCAACGCATTGGGCACCGGCACCGCGTCGATGCCGTCTTCCATGAATGTGCGGATGTACTGCCACAGAGACTCGCCAAAAACGAAGTTGTCGCCGGTCCACAAGACCTCCTCACCTTTGCGCTCGGCGTCGTTGGCATCGAACGGCGGCCAGTACAGAACCATGCAGCCAGATTCCAGATTGTTCTGGCGCATCTGCCGAGCGACCGGGTCGCGAAGCTGTTCATACGTCATCTGCCCGCGGTCGCGCCAATTGACGTGGGCCTGCACCCGGTCCCAATCAAGCACCACATTGCCGCCATAGCGCGCCGGGCGCAGCACGTAGACCTTGCGGGTGGTTCGGTTGAAGCGGTAACGGGCGCGCAGGGCCGTGAAGATGAGGGGGCCACTGATGATTGGCCAGAGATAGCAAGTCAGGATTAGCGCGCCTGACAACACCAGCAGCATGAAGATCGTCGTAAAACCAAAGCCCCCCAAGGAATAGATGGCGACAACTCCAACGGATGGAATCCCGGGGACAACTACACACTGCATCACTGTCAGCATGAAGAACAGCGTCCTCAGATACTCCTTGCAGTTCGACAGCTCGATGAAGTGTTCGTTGTAGTCAAGCAAGACTCGGTTGCAGTTCAGGCTCGGCTTGGCCGTCTGGTCTGTGACGGGCTCTTTCGGCGTGTAGAGCCGGGTGTACGGGTTGATGTCGGCCATCAGTTCCACCGCTTGTTTCTTGCCGTTAGCTTCGATGTGCCTCAAAAACCCGCCTTCGATATCAAACATTGGCGCCTCCTTTTATTTAAATGCTGACAACGCATCGGAGAGCTTGCCCATCATCTCGGCCTCGCTCTCGAACGGCGACTCGATGTTGACTTTCAAGACTTGGCTCTCGGGTGCTGAAGGGGGATAGGCAGGGGGCCGCTTGGGAGGCACTGGAACATACACACCGCTCATGCCTGCCGCCACGGCGCCAAGATGCCCAAGAGTGTTCCTGAGCTCCGGCATCGCTGCATTGAACCTGTCCTCGACATTGCCCCTGAAAGCGTTCTTCTCGCCATCGCGCACCTGGGCTACCCGGAAGGGCTGGGCCAGCAGCCATTTGACCCAGGCTTCGCCCTGAAGCTTGCCAATGGCAAAGGTGGCGCCTGTGGAGACAACGGCCAGATATATGTTGATGCGCGTGAGAAGCGCCAGCAAGGCTTCGGACGCATACACCCCAGCGATGGTGGTAACGATAGTCCCAGCGCCAACCGCAGCACGAGCGAAGTAGGCCGCTAGAAGCACTAGATCATTTTCCTTGTAGGCCGTTCTTGCATCCACCAAATCCCACCACACGGCCACCACCGAGCCGGCAACAGTGAACACCGCTGCCTTCGCCTTCAAACTCTTTAGGGTTTGGCTGGCCGCCTCAAGCTTGCTGGCCTGCTGCTCTAACGCAACCTTGTTCGGCACTTCCTTGAGCACCGTCTCGTTGTAGAAATCGGCCTTCCAGCCTTTCACAGCGCCAATGCTGCTGGAGATGCTTCCCGCCGCATCGCTCGTGCTGCGAGCATCCCGCTTCACTGCCGCAATACCCAGCTTCGGAACGATCGACAGCATGCTTAATCCGCCCAGCACCAAGGGCACCCGCTTGCCCTGAACCGCCGTGGTCAGATCGCTCTTCACAAATCGCTGTGCGTCCGAGCCCATGCCGTGGGCCAGCAGCAGAAGTTGACCTTTTGCAATGTGCTTCTCGAGCGCGGTGGCCTCCATTTTCTTGACGCTCGCGAGCGTGGATACCAATAACACCGAAGCGATGTTGTCTTTGGCCGCCCTTCCGATGTCCCAGTACGAACTCATGCGCGCCATCCAGCCCTGGGTCAGCGGATCGTTCAGTTTGCTCTGCGCTTTGCCAATGGTGTCTGCTCCTTTGAGCAGCTTCGACAAGCTGCCCAATGCCGTTGCAGCTTTGCCGATGGCCTGTTGATTCTTCACATCGCGTTGCGCATCCTCGATCTCTTGTTCGCCATAGGTCAACGGATCGGTTGCTTGTTTCAGCGCCTGCGCGAGTTCGTCGCTGATGGTCTTGTTGTTGAAGCTGAGCATGCGCCAGACCAGGTTTTTCCGGCCTGGCGTGAAGGTGTTCAGGGCTGCATACCATTCCCGCCCCTTGGGAGTGCTGTCCATTTGCAGAAGGATGGCGCACAACTGGCCTGCGCAGTGCAGGCCGTCCGGGCTCTTGGTCGGATCGGCGTTTTCGTTGTAGCGGCCCAGCGCCTTCTCGACGAAGGCATCGGCCTTGAGCCAAAGTTGCAGATCGGCATTGATCGTGTCCATCAGATCGTCGCGCGTCTTGATCCGGATTCCATGCGCCTTGTCGAACGCGCCCACTGCCGCAATGTCGTAGAGGTCGCGGGTCTTGCGCGCCGCATCTTCGCTCGCGGCCTTTTCAGCCTGGGCTCGGTCGCGATCTCGCTGTTCAGCGCTCTGATTCCATTCAGCGCGACGCTGCCTGTTCTGTTCGGGAAAAGTCATGTCCTTGTAGCTGCCGTCAGCTTGCCGGACCTTGGTAGTTCCCGGCGCATCAGAGCCTGGATAGGGCAGCATCACGTTTTCGGCGGCACGACGAAAGCTCTCGGTCTGGCCGTCGTAAACGGTCATGACGGCCTTGCTCAGCCCTTGCTGGATCGTGCGGATGCTGGCGCTGGCCGCCTGCTTGAACTGGTTGCTGATCTTCTTGCCATCGGTCTCCTGCAGCCAGTGCGCGTATGGCACTGCAGCTGTCAGGTGATGCATGCTGAGTTCTTGCGCAATCCCGATCGAGTCTTCGCAAGCGGCGATTACGCCCCTGTTTGTCTTCAAGAACTCGACCATCTTGCGCAACCGCGGGCCGTGTACATGTTCGTAGTCGGGCTGAGCGTGCTTGATGATCTCCTTGATCACGTCACCGCGACCGTAATCATCGACAAACCGAGGGGGACTGATTTGCTCTTCCTCCCAATCGCCCCACTGGCGCTCGGCGGTAGTACAGCCCATGAGCCCAAAGACTTGTTCATTGCCCACGGTCTGAAGCGCCTCGTTGGACAGCGCCTTGAACTCCATGACCATGGTGCCTAGCGTGTCAGGCAGCATGGTGTCGCTTTGGCTGGTCGCACCCTTCACCCAGGCTTTCACGTCGAAGCTCTGCATGTACTTGTCCGGGGCTTGGCCGATCACCGTCTTGAGGTGGTCCGACTCGATTGGGTCCGGATGAAACATGAACTGGAACTTGGTGATGTTCTCGGCATCCTTGATCCACACCAGGCTCCTGTTGGCGCCCCATTCGTTCGGCCTGCAAGCGGCCTCGCTGCGGGTCTGCTCTGGATGGTTGATGTCGATCTTGGTGAGATAGCCGTGCGGATGCACGACAAAGGCCAGCCATTCGGGCGTGCGGTACACGGATTCCAGCCGCAGGTACAAATAGCCGGTGCGCAGCATGCGCACGTTGTATTTGGCGGTCTTCAAGTGCACGCCGCCGGGCTCGGCCTTGAGCGTGCCGGCGGGCTTGAGCCTGTCGAGCTCGTCCATGCCCTCGCGCGTCGCACTGTAGGCGGCGGCATAACGCGTGAAGAGAATGGGCAGTCCGGTTTGCGAGCATTGGCTGCAGGGCGATGTGTGGTCCATGAATATCTAGCGAGGAGGCTGGGTGGCTTTGGCAAAGAGGGTGGAGAAGCGGGCATGGGGCTGATCGCGCATCTGCTCCTCGATGCGTCTCAATATCGGAACCAGATGCGGCAAGCTCCAATCCAGGGCGCGCGGTGGGCCACCCTTGGGGTTGTGCTGCCAAGTGATCCAGACATAGTCCTCAAGGTTGAGGTCATCCAGCCGCATGCGAGCGGCGTCGGTCAGCATCCGCATCAGGTTGTTTGGATCGGGCTGCTTATCGATCGGCACGCCGTTGTCGGCATAGCTGCGCCAGATCAGATTGGCCTGCGGCGAGATGCCCGCGAGAAACCACTGCGCTTCATCGAACAGATTGCGCGGTGAACTACCGACCTCTGCGCCGTGTGGCAGGAATGGCGCTTTCGCGTGGAACCATTGGGCCGGCTCCGATGTATCGCTGAACGGGCCCCAAGGCTGCACCAGCGACCACCAATGCGTGACAGGCCCCAGCCACCTGCTCTGCCGGGATGCATCCAGAGCGGGCCACACGCGCTGCATGACGCGCGGATCGTGATAACGAAAAAGCGCGCTTTCATCTTTGTACGGTGGCCGCTGGTCGCCCAAGCCAACCCAGTGCCGAACGATGGCCTGCGGTTTCTCGGGGCTGACGACGACGCCGCAAAAGTCTTGCTTGTCGGTGCGTCGATGCTTCTGCTGCGCCGCATATTCAAGACACTGCGCCAGCCATTCCCGCACCGGCCGACTCTGGAAGTCGGAAGTGGGAAGAACCAGTTCCTCGGGCAACTCCACCAGGAACGGCGCGTGCTCGCCTCGATGCTCGAACTGCCGATCGGGCACGATGACGCGGTCACGTGCCCATTTGGGAAATTGCTCGTCCAGCGCCTGAGCCAACGGGTTGTCGTCCCATCGGTTGAACAGCAAGTAGGCCCGCTGCGGCACGAGCCGTTCGATGGTCTTGAGCGCATCCCGGCCTCCCCCATGGTCCTTGGGCACGGACACTGTCTGGCCACGCCAATCCTCTATGAACGCATCGACCAATTGAAGGTATGGCGTATCCGAGTTGTCGGTCATGAGCGGGACACCGAACTGCCACCGTTGTCCGCAGCTCTTTCCTTGGTTCCGCAAGCCTCCCCATTCAGCGGCTTGGTGGGCTTGGAGTCGCCCGGCACATGGCTGTGGACCTTCGCGTAGTTGGTGTACTTGCCGGTCGTGCCCGTGGTGATCTGGCCGGCGCTGTACTCCTCGTAGCTCGTACCGCCATTCAGAGTCAGCTTGGTCTTGGCGACGATGTTGATGTGATCGGCCGTGAGGTTGATGGTGTCCTTGGCCATCATGTGGATCGAGTTCTTCAGGGCCTTGATCTCGATGTCGGCCTGCGCGGCGATGACCTCCATGCCGTTCTGCATGGCGTAGACCTTGAAGGCCTCCAGTGCGACGGCGATCAGGCTCTGGCCGCTGTTGATGCTGGTGTGTTTCGAACTGGTGATTTGCGTGTGCTCGGTGCTGGCGATGTGGGTCGAGCCTCCGGAGGTCAAGGCCATGCCGCTGGGGGTTGCGAGGACCATGTGCGGCTCCGCCAGCTCGGGGAACTGGCCGGCCTCGGGGTTGCCGCCGCTGCCCCTGATGCTGTCGTTGAGCAGCTTGAGCGCCTTGGCCACGGCATCCTGATCGCCCTTGATCTGGGCCTGGCTCGTGCGCGCGGCATCGGACTGGCCTTCGACCAGTTCGCGCGCGAGCGTCAGGCGCTGAATGGCCTCGCCGAGATCTTTCGCGTGTCCCAATGCGTCCATGCGGGCCTCGGTGCTGATGAGCATGCCGTCGGCAGCGCGCACAACGCCATGCCCATCGGTGCGCAGCTCGAAGCCTTCGCCGCGCGGGTCCTTGCGTCCGGCGTTGTCCTCGATGCGGGTGATGTGCCCGAGGCTCAACTGGCTGTGCTGATGGTCGCTCTTGAGCTGAACCTGAAGCCTTGCCGGCGTGTCGTCCAGCACCAGATGGTTACTGCGCCCCGCCGCGCTGTTGCCGCCCTCCGGGGTCAGCTCTCGGCTCCTGAAGCCGCTCAGCGCCGATTGCCCTGGCAACGCCCACGGCGGCAGGTTGCTCTGGTTGTGCAGCCGGCCCGTGCACACCGGCAGGTCCGGATCGCCGCCGATGAAGTCGACGATCACCTCCTGGCCGATGCGCGGAATGTGCACGCCGCCCAGCTGGTTGCCCGCCCACGGGCTCGATACCCGAATCCAGCAGGTGCTGTGCTGGTTCTTGGGTCCGAGGCGGTCCCACGGGAACTGCACCTTGATGCGGCCCAGTTCGTCGGTCCAGAGGTTTTGCCCCTCGGGGCCGACCACCAGCGCGGATTGCGGCCCGTGCGTGAAGGGCTTGGCCTGCAGGAGCACCGGCCGCAGTGGCTCTGCCATCGGATGCGCGGTGAAGTCCACTTCGACCTTCCAGCGCTGGCCTCTGTCGGGTACGGCCTCCTTGATCTGGCTGTCCAGCGCCACATCCTCGATCAGCAGTTGCGTGTCCAGGATCAGGTACTCGGCATTGGCCTTCTGGCGCGGATGCTTGCGCAGCTCGAAGCTGCAGCCAGGGACCATGCCGCGCAGGTTGCCACTGACCCTGGCGCGCGCACCGTGGGTGCGCAGCGCCTGCATGCGCAGCAGCGCCAATTGGCGGCCTTCGCCTTGCGGGTCATTGGCCTCGGCCCTGCCCGCGCGCGGCTGCACGTAGTGACTGCCGGCTTGACCGGCATGCCACTGGTAAATCTCGCCATCGGCCTGACCCGTCGGACGCGGATCGCTGCGGCCGACGCTCAAGTCAGCCCTCGGGCGCGTGTAGTCGTAGTCGCGCGTCGCGTACCTGCCGCTGGTGAGCTGGCTGTGCGGCACGAAGCTGTGCACGTACTCGGCATCCAGCTTCCAGCCCGGGGCGTGGTACTCCACCTCTTGGTAGGCAGCGCTCGCGTTCTTCTTGTACGCGCCCATGTTGTCGATGAGCACGAGGCGGTGCATGCCTTCGCTGTGCGCGAAGAAATAGCTGATGCCCCATTCCTGGCACAGGCGGCTGAAGAACTCGAAATCGCTCTCGTTGAACTGCGTCTGGTAATCGCGTGGCGGGTAGGTCTCGATCAGGCGTTTGTCGACGGCGAAGTCGTAGCCGGCCAGCAGTTCGTCCAGCACCTCGGCAACGGTCTTGTTCTGGAAGATCTTGCAGTCGGTGGTCAGCGTGGCAAGGTGCAACGACGGGCGCAGCGTGAGCCTGTACCGGACGTGGCGGCCCTCTTCGCCCCACATGGCGGCGTCGGTGATCAGCGCGTTGATCTGGCGCACGCCCGCGCCGATGTGATCGACCGATGCACCGACAGCGCCCGCAACGAATTGCCCCGCGCCGTCCAGCTGGATGTTGCAGGTGATCTCGCGGCCGATGAAGCTGTCGAGGTCGAAGTCGGCGGCCCCGCTGGCCCCGAGGTTCAGGGCATCGGGCGTTTTCAGAAGCAGTTCGTATTCGAACAGTGCGTTCAGGCCCTCGTGGCCCGAAAGGCGCGCCGGCTCCAGCGCAGGCCGGCCCGCGATCACGGGGATCGCCGCGCTCTGTATGGCCAAGGTATGCGCCATCCTTTTCCCTCCATTTGATTCAGGACGGGCAGTCTGCTGTGTGCGGAGCCGCACCATTGCAAACAATGGTCAAACGCCCGTTTGCTTGAAAAGCCGTTGGGCAGAGCGTGGAAAATTCCCGCGGCCAGCGAAGGCCGCGCAATTCAAAGTTCGTTGCGGGAGGGGATCAGGCGCTCAAGCGCAGCGCGCATCGATCGCGATGCAGGCACCTCGCGAGACCTGTCGAGATGCGCTCATCCACATGCCGCCGCCGCGAGCTGGCGCAGGCGCAGCACACCGCTGCTGCAACGCAATACCTCAGGAATGCCGGCGGCGTTGCGAACTGAAGACTCGGGCGATCCCGCTAGATCAGCAACACGTCGCCCAGGCGCAGCGACCGCAGCGGCCCCTTCTGCCAGAGGTCTTCGAGCGGCTCGGCCTGCGGCATCAAGAGTTCCTTGAGCAGCGGCTCGATGGATGTCGAGGGGTCGGCCAGCAGCACATAGCGCGGGTCCTCGTTGGCGGGCTCCTCGGCCAGTGGCGCGATCCAGTCGAGCGCGACCAGCGTCTCGATCACCGGCACGAGCTGCAGCGCATCGACGCGCATGCGCGTCACCAGTTCGCCCGCGCCGATGCCCTTGGCCGGCGTGGCCTGCGCGCGCGCCAGGTGCTGCAGCGTTTCCATGGCCAGCTGCAGCGGCCAGCCCGCCGCGCCGCCGCGCCGCGCCACGCCCGTGAGCAGGCTCGGCAGGTAGGCCGCGATGACCGCGCCGAGCAACACGATCACCCACGCCACGTAGATCCACACCAGGAGGATCGGGAAGGTCGCGAACGCACCGTACAGCACCGAATAGGTCGGCACGAGGCTCAGGTAGTAGGCCAGCACGCGCTTGGCGATCTCGATGGCCGCTGCCACAAAGATGCCGCCGGCCCAGGCGTGCGACCAGCGCACGTTGGTGTTGGGCACGTAGTGGTAGAGCGAGGCCATGCCGACCGCGAGCAGGACGAATTCGAAGGTGTCGAAGAACAGCTTGACCATGCCGCGCCCCACCACGTCGCTCGTGGCCGAGACCACGTACGAGGTGGTCGACAAACTCACCGCGAGGATCACCGGCCCGAGCGTGATCGCTGCCCAGTAGATCAGCACCCGCTGCGCGAAGGGCCGCGGCGTTCGCACGCGCCAGATGTTGTTGAGCGTCTTGTCGATCGTGAGGATCAGCGCGATGGCGGTGATCAGCAGCACGATCAGGCCCGCGATCCCGAGGCCACTGGCCTTGCTCGCGAACTGGTTCAGGTAGCCGAGCACCTGGCGCGCGATGTTGTCGGGAATCAGGCTCTCGATGAGCCAGCGCTGCAGGCGGCCCTGCATCTTGGCGAACATCGGGAACACGGTGAAGAGCGCCAGCGCCACCGTGAAGAACGGGACCATCGCGATGGTGGTCGTGAAGGTCAGGCTGCTGGCCGTGAGACCGAGCCGGTCTTCGCGAAAGCGCTCGCCCAATACCGCAGCGGTGTTGCGCCACGGAAAACGCGAAAGATCCCTCCAAAGCTGCCGACGATTCATGGCCGGTATCATAGGATCTGAACTCTCCCCCAGTCTCCGCGCACTTCGTGTCGCTGCGCCAACCCCCTTCCGGGGGCAACACCAGCGGCCCGGCGAAGCCGGTTCCGCGGTGTCCGCCCATGCAACCCAATTCGCCGCTCCCGCCCTCTTCCGTCCGCGCCACCCGATGGCTTGCCGTGGGCAGCCTCGTCGGGCTGATCGTGCTGGGCCTGGCCTGGGAGCTGTGGCTCGCGCCGCTGCGGCCCGGCGGCTCGCTGCTCGCGCTGAAGGTGCTGCCGCTGGTGATTCCGCTCGCGGGGCTCTACAAGAACCGCATGTACACCTACCGCTGGGTCAGCCTGATGATCTGGCTCTATTTCACCGAGGGCGTGGTGCGCGCCTGGAGCGACACCAACGGCGTGGGGCAGGTGCTCGCGCTGGTCGAGGTGCTGCTGTGCCTGGTGCTCTTCGCGGCCTGCGCGTGGCATGTGCGCCTTCGCCTGCGCCATGCCAAGGCCGCTGCCGCTGCCCGCCAACTGGAGGCTTCCGCCCAATGACTTCTTCTTCCGTTGCACTGATCGACCAATTGCGCGCCATCGTCGGCCCGACGCATGTGCTCAACGAGGGCGACCTCACCGCCTACGAGCAGGACTGGCGCAAGCGCTCGCGCGGCAAGTCGCTCGCGGTGGTGCGGCCGGCCAATGCGCAGCAGGTGGCCGACGTGGTCAAGGCCTGCGCCGCGGCCGGCACGGCCATCGTGCCGCAGGGCGGCAACACGGGCCTGGCGGTCGGCTCGATTCCCGACGACAGCGGCACGCAGGTGGTGCTGAGCCTGCAGCGGCTGAACGCGATCCGCGCCATCGACGGCGCCAACCTCACGATGACCGTGGAGTCCGGCTGCATTCTGCAGACGCTGCAGGAGGCCGCGGAGCAAGCGGGCTACCTGTTCCCGCTGAGCCTGGCGGCCGAGGGCAGCTGCACCATCGGCGGCAACCTCGCGACCAACGCGGGCGGCACGCAGGTCGTGCGCTACGGCAACACGCGCGAGCTCTGCCTGGGCCTGGAAGTGGTCACGCCGCAGGGCGAGATCTGGGAGGGCACGAGCGGCCTGCGCAAGGACAACACGGGCTACGACCTGCGCGATCTCATGATCGGCAGCGAAGGCACGCTGGGCATCATCACCGCCGCGACCATGAAGCTCTACCCGCTGCCGGCCGCGCAGCTCACGGCCTGGGCCGCGGTGCCTTCGCTGGACCACGCGGTCACGCTGCTGGGCCTCGCGCACAAGCATCTGGGCTCGGGGCTCACGGGCTTCGAGGTGATGGGCAAGTTCGCGCTGAGCCTGGTCGACAAGCACATGCCGCAGCTGCGCGTGCCCTTCATCGATGATGCGGCGGTGCCCTACTGCGTGCTGCTGGAGAACTCCGACAGCGAATCCGAAGACCACGCGCGCGCCCGCTTCGAGGCGCTGCTGGAGACCGCTTTCGAAGACGGCTGCGTGAGCGACGCGGTGGTGGCCGAGAACCTCACGCAGGCGCACCAGCTCTGGCACATCCGCGAGAGCATTCCGCTCGCGCAGGCCGAGGAAGGGCTGAACATCAAGCACGACATCTCGATTCCGGTGTCGCGCATTCCGGCCTTCGTGGCCGAGACCGATGCGCTGCTCCAACGCGAGATCGCCGGCGTGCGCCTGGTGAACTTCGGGCACCTGGGCGACGGCAACCTGCACTACAACGTGCAGGCGCCGGAGAACATCGACACCAAGGCCTTCCTGAAGAACGAGGAAGACCGCATCAACACGCTGGTGTACGACGCGGTGGAGAAGTTCGGCGGCTCGTTCTCGGCCGAGCATGGCGTGGGATCGCTCAAGGTCGACAAGCTCGAGAAGCACAAGTCGCCGGTGGCGCTGGAGATGATGCGGGCGATCAAGCGCGGTCTCGATCCGAAGAACACGCTGAACCCGGGGCGCGTGATCCGCGTCTAGCCCGGAAAGTCCTCGCCGCGCAGCTCGATCGGCTGTCCGTGCGGCGTGCGGTCCGCCGCGTGGTCCCAGGCGTGGCGGTAGCGCGCGAGTTCGTCGCCCGAGCTCGCGCCCTTGCGGGCCACGAGTCCTTCGAGTGCGGCGAGCCAGTGGCGGTAGTAGGTCTCGCCGGTGTCGGGGTCGCCCGCGGCCTGCGCGGCGGCGATCTCCGATGCGAGCGCCTCGGCCCACTCGACCCAAGTGAAGAGGCCGCGCTCGTGCAGCGCGAGCGTCATCGCGAAGGCCTGTGCTTCCCAGGGCTCCTTGAACACCGGGCCGTCGGCATCGCGCGGCATGCCGGGTGCGAGCGGCATATCGCCCGTCATGCGACCGCTTCCAGATAGCTCTCCCACGCATCGACCGACACGGAGAGATTCTGTGTGACCACCTGCTCGCCCCAGAGCTCGGCCTCCTCGAAGACCACCGTGTAGAGCCACTGCGGCTGTTCGCCCAGGCCTTGCGCATGCGCATCGGCGAACACGTGCGCGCCGTGGATGTGCTCGATCGTGCCGCGCTTGCCCTGCACATAGCCCGGCAGCCGCGTGTGATGGTCGACTTTGCCGAGGTGCATGCGCACGGCCTGCCCGACGGCGAAGCGCGCGGGGCCGGGCTCGGGGCGTTCGGTGGGCGAGCCCTTGGCGAGCACCGCGGGCACGTTCGCGGCCTGCAGCACGCGGGCGACCGGCGCGGGCGGATGCTTCATCTCGCCGGTCGCGATCTCGTCGGGAAAGACCTGCGCGCGCTGCAGCATCAGCTGCTCCAGCGCGCCGAGCCAGATCTGGTAGTAGCTCAGGTCGCGGTAGTCGGGCAGCGTCTCGCGCACGGCGCGGCTTGCATCGATGTTCCAGGAGCCGGTCGCGCCCATCGCGAGCGTGAGGGCCAGCGCGCGCGGCTCCCAGCCGGCGTGAAAGAGTTCGCCCTCGGCCTCGGGCGTGACCGGGCCGAAGCCGGGCTGGCCGCCGAGGTCGGCATGCGTGACATAGCTCATGCGGCACTCCCCGCCGAGGGCGCTTCGACCAGCCGCGTGCCGATCATCGAATCGCGCGAGACCAACGCTGCGAGTTCCTCTTCGCTCATTCCCTCTGTGCCCACGGGGCGCTGCGGAATCACGAGGTAACGCACCTCGGCGGTCGAGTCCCAGACGCGAATGCGCGTGGTCTCGGGCAGTGTCGTGCCGAAATCGGCCAGCACGCCGCGCGGGTCCTTCACGGCGCGGGAGCGGTAGGGCGCGCTCTTGTACCAGGTGGGCGGCAGGCCGAGCACGGGCCAGGGGTAGCAGCTGCAGAGGGTGCAGACGACCATGTGGTGCTGTTCATCGGAGTTCTCGACCGCCACCATGTGCTCGCCCTGCCGGCCTGTGTAGCCGAGCGAGGCGATGGCGGCCGTGGCATCGGCCATCAGCCAGTCGTGGAATTCGCGGTCGACCCAGGCCCGCGCCACCACCCGCGCGCCGTTGCGCGGGCCGATGCGGGTCTGGTAGGTGTCGATCAGCGCGTCGAGCGCGGCGGGGTCGATGTAGCCCTTCTGCGTGAGCACGCTTTCCAGGGCGCGCACGCGCAGGTCCATCTCGCCGAGTTCGCTGTGGTCGTGGCCGTGTTCATGGCTGTCCGTGGGGTGGTCTTGGCTCATGGACGCCATGCTAAGCGGTGGCACTTAAAATCCAAAAACCCGCCCCTGACAGCCCCTTATCCCAGTCCGTCCATGACCTCCACGCCCACCCGCCCCGTCCGCTCCCAGTACGAAGATTTCATGCGCCACGTGGACACCCACGGCGTGTTCAAGAGCGACCGCACGGGCACGGGCACCAAGAGCGTGTTCGGCCACCAGATGCGCTTCGACCTGAACGAGGGCTTTCCGCTGGTGACGACGAAGAAGGTGCACCTGAAATCCATCATCCAGGAACTGCTGTGGTTCCTGACCGGCTCGAGCAACAACAACTGGTTGAAGGAACGCGGCGTCACCATCTGGGACGAATGGGCGCGCGAAGATGGTGACCTGGGCCCGGTGTACGGCGTGCAGTGGCGCAGCTGGCCCACGCCCGACGGCGGGCACATCGACCAGATCTCCGACGTCATCAAGACCCTGAAGACCAACCCCGATTCGCGCCGCATCATCGTGAGCGCCTGGAACGTGGCCGAGCTCTCCAAGATGGCGCTGATGCCCTGCCATGCGTTCTTCCAGTTCTACGTCGCGCCGCCGCAGGCCGAGGGCGAACGCGGCAAGCTCAGTTGCCAGCTCTACCAGCGCAGCGCCGACATCTTCCTGGGCGTGCCCTTCAACATCGCGAGCTACGCGCTCCTCACGCACATGGTCGCGCAGCAGTGCGACCTCGATGTGGGCGACTTCATCTGGACCGGCGGCGACTGCCACATCTACAGCAACCACGCCGAGCAGGTGAAGCTGCAGCTCAGCCGCGACCCGTACCCCTACCCCACGCTGAACATCAAGCGCAAGCCCGATTCGATCTTCGGCTACCAGTACGAGGACTTCGAGGTGCTCGACTACAAGCACGGCGATCCGATCAAGGCGCCGGTCGCGGTCTGAGCGCATGAGTGCCCGCATCAACCTCATCTACGCGCGCGCCGCCAATGGCGTCATCGGCGCCAACGGCACGATCCCGTGGCACCTGCCCGAGGACATGGCGCACTTCAAGCAGCAGACCGCCGGCGCGCCGGTGATCATGGGCCGCAAGACCTGGGATTCGCTGCCGCCGCGCTTTCGTCCGCTGCCGGGGCGGCAGAACATCGTGGTCACGCGGCAGGCCGACTGGCGCGCGGAAGGCGCGCTGCCGGTCGGCCATCTTCGCGATGCGCTCGCGCTTTGTGCGAAGGCCGCATCGCCCGAAGTGTGGGTGATCGGCGGCGCACAAATTTATGCCGAGGCCGAGCCGCTCGCGCAGCGCGCGGTCGTGACCGAGATTGCGCGCGACTACGAAGGCGATGCACACGCGCCCGTGCTCGACGGCGCCGCGTGGCGCGAGACGCAGCGCACATCGCACGTCTCGGCCAAGGACGGCCTGCCCTACAGCTTCGTGACCTACGAACGCATCGCCGCCGCGAACGCATGAGCGACGACAGCCCCATCCACCCGCCCGCGCTCCAACTGAAGCGCCGGTCCGTGGTGATGGGTGCGGCCTTGCTCGCGGGCCTCGCGCCGATGCAGGCGCTGCGGGCCGCCGAACCGCTCGAGGCCGATGAAGAAGCGCTCTTCATGCCCGGCACGGCACGGCCCACCGCCGACGGCCGCCTCGAGGTCGACATCCACGCCTGGATCTTCGAGCGCGAACGGCGCTGGGGCCTGGACGGCGCGCTGGCGCGCTACCTCGGGCTGAACCTCAAGAAGCTCTCGCCCACGGCGCGGCTGCGCTTCAACCAGCGCACCGCGCTGTTCCATGCCGAATCGGAAGAAGGCAAGCTGATCGACGTCGTCTTCGACGGCACGCAGACCCGCGTGAAGATGCCGGCCTCGACCGCGGACGGCCGCACCAACCTGCGCGTGGTGGTCGATGCGCCGCGCACCACGGCGCCGCTGCAGTGGCTGCAGTTCCACGGCGTGACGGGGCCGGGCGAACTGATCCCCCGCTTCAGGGGGCAGGCGCTGGTCGTGCCTGCAGAGGGCGTGTCGGTGATCTCGGACATCGACGACACCATCAAGCGCACGCAGGTGCGCGACCGGCGCGAGATGCTGCTGAACACCTTCGCGCGCCGCTTCGAGGCGGCGCCGCGCATGGCGGCGTACTACCGCGCGCTCGCGCAGGTGCCGGACACGCGCTTTCACTACCTCTCGGCGAGCCCCATGCAGCTCTATCCGGCGCTTGCGGATTTCGTTCGCGACAACGACTTTCCCGCCGGCAGCATGCACCTGCGCGAGAGCACCACGTGGCGCACGCTGATCCCCGGCGCGGAAGATTCGCGCGCGCACAAGCTGGGCGTGATCGACCGGCTGCTCACCGAATTTCCGCAGCGCCGCTTCGTGCTCGTGGGCGATTCGGGCGAGGCCGATCCGGAGATCTACGCGCAGGTGTGGCGGGCGAACCCGCAGCGCATCGACAGCATCGTGATCCGCGACGTGACCGATGAAGGGCGGCGCTCCGATCGCTACCGCGCGACCTTCGAGGGCATCGATCCGGTGCTCTGGCACATCCTCATGCCCGACACCACCGCCTGGCCGCTTCAAGCCAACAGATAGCTTGCTGCGGTGCAGCGGCAAACGGTTGCGCACGCACTGCGCGCACAAAGTGAAAACTTCAGTACAAGTGTCAAAAGGGCATGCCCGGCAGAGGGATTAGCCACAGCTAATTGTTTGTGCGCACAATGTCCGAACCGCCATCAAGACAAGGAGACGGCTCATGTCCATGGAGTTTCTTCGGGTGATTTCGGAGCAGAGATTGCCCTATGTGATCCACACGCCCGCAGACATCGACAGGCTGCGCGTGCTGCGCGCGGCCGACCTGGTCACCGCGTTCATTCCGCCTTCCGAGCGCACGCCCCACGAGCGCGCGATACGCCAGCTCGCGCAGGTCGAATCGATCACCGCCAAGGGCAAGCTGGCGCTCAACAAGGCCACGTCGGCATTCATCGAGTTGTGAGTTCGCGCGGCTTTTTTCATCCGCATCAGGGCTGCGCATTGTCCAGCGGATGGCTCGACGCATACCGCTCCAGAAACACATAGAGCACCATCCCGCCGGCCAACGGCAACAGGTAATAGAGCGCGCGGTACGCGAGCACCGCCCCCATCAGCGCACCCTGCTTCACGGTGCCTGACAGCAGCGCGAGATACACCGCTTCGAGCACCCCGAGCCCCGCGGGAATCGGCGTGATCACACCGACGATCGATGCGGCCATCAACACGCCCAGCGTGGTCGCATACGGCACCTGCTGGCCGAGCAGCAAATACATCGCCGAACCCATCAGCGCCCAGTTCGTGGTCGACAGTGCCAGCTGCACCAGCGCGAGCCGCGCGCTCGGAAATTTCAGCCGCCGGTTCTTGATGCGCCACTCGCGGCCGCGCAAGACCGCGCAGGCCACGACATAGGCCACGGCCAGAAGAATCATCACCACACCGATCGCACGCAGCGCGCCCGACCCGATGGGCGCGCGGCTCGGCGGCGCGATGGCGCCCGCCGCGAACAACCCGCCCGCGAGCAGCCCGTAGCCGAGCCAGTTGGTCGCGAGGCTGAGGCCGACGATCTGCGCCACGGCGGCCTCGTCCAGGCCCGCGCGCGCATACAACCGCGCGCGCATCGCGATGCCGCCCACCAATGAGCCGAGGTTCAGGTTGAAGGCGTAGCTGGTGACCGCGATCGCCCAGGTGCGCCAGCGCGGCAGCGGATGGCGCGTGTGGCTCCGCCCGATCAGGTCGAAGCAGCCGTACAGCGCGTGGCTTGCGGTGGCCAGGCCCAGCACGCCGAGGAGCAGCCAGGGCGAGTAGCGTTGCAGCGCATGCCAGGCGCCGGCCCAGTCCACCTTGTGCGCATGCGAGAGCAGGAGGCCGAGGATGGCGATGCCGACCAGCGGCAGCACCCAGCGGCGGCTGCGCTGCCAGAGCGAGGTGGCTGAAGTGGGCGCCGTGGGCGCCGTGGGCGACGCAGCGGGTGCGGACGAAGCTGCGACGGGGACGGTGGCTGCGTTGCCGTTCATGGGCGCGCCTTGTGGTTCGTATTTCAGGAATGCCGCCGCGGTGTCAGGACTTGTCCTTCTTCGATTTCTCCGGCGTCTTTTCTTCCGCGGACCCTTCGTCGTGGAGCTTGCGGTTCTTCACCTCTTTCATCAACTCCTCGCCTTCGGTGTCCCGGCCGTCGCTGGGCACGGATTCCTCTTGCGTGATCTCGGGCTCCTCATGGGGGCGCGCTTTGGAATTCATGGGCATCTCCTGTTGAAGGCACGAGTTTCCGGATGCGCGGCGCGCGGCTCGCCAGCCGCCGGCGACGCGGCGTGCAGGACATTGCCCCTAGTTGCGCCGCGTCAGGCGCTGCTGACCAGCGCCCACAGCGCCTCTGCCACCGGCGGCATCGGCGCGAGTTGCCGGTACAGCCGGATGTCCACCGGCACCCGCCAGCCGCCCGCGCCGGCATCGACCAGCGCGCCGGTGCGCAGGTCTTCCGCCACGAGGCTCATCGGCAGCCACGCGAGGCCGCGCCCTTCGAGCGCCATGGTCCGCAGCAGCGCGGCATGGTGCGCCGTGAAGACCACCGAGAGGGACGGCGCGAAGTCCTTGCCGAATTCGCTGTCCTGGATCGACCGCATGATCCGGCCGAGGCCCGAGGCCTCGCTGTACGCCAGCACCGAAGGCGCGCGGTCCGCGCCCAGCGCGTGCTGCGGGGCGCCGCTCGCACCGGGCGCCGCGACCGGCACCAGCAGGTCTTCGCTCAGGCGCTGCACCGGGTACTGCGCTTCATCGAGCCGGCCGGGCGCGCCGGCGTGGCCGTGGCACAGCACGAACTGCACGCGACGCTGCAGCATCAGGTCTTCGCAGGCTTGCGAGCTGTCGGAGATGGTCTGGATCGGCCCCATGCTCAGCCGCGCCTCCACGCTGCCGAGCCAGCGCGGGAAGAAGGTCAGCGAGAGCACGTGCGTGGCCGCGAAGCTCAGGCTGGCCGCATCCAGGTCGTGCGCGTGGCGGGCCTCGGTGCGGGCCGCTTGCAGGCCGGCCAGCACCTCCTGCAGCAGAGGCTGGAAGCGCTTGCCCGCCGCGGTCAGCGCGACCGGGTGCGCGCTGCGGTCGAAGAGGTCGACGCCCACCCATTCCTCCAGCGCGCGGATGTGCCGGCTGAACGCGGGCTGGGCGATGGAGCGGGCCTGTGCCGCGCGCGAAAAGTTGCCGGTCTCGGCCAGGGCCTGGAAGTCTTCCAGCCATTCGAGATCGAGGGGTCGGTTGCCGGGGCCCATGTGCAGCGCGGTTGAATAGTTCTATGCAATTGGAGTATTGGACGGTGCGAGCCCCGCCGGAAAAAGATGCATGCCTTCCTGCACTGCACCTTGAACCACGGCGGAGATTCTCCCCACCCTCCTCATGAAAATCGTCGACATCCTCGAATCCACGCGTCCCATCAAGTCGGACATCCGCAACGCCTACATCGACTTCTCCAAGATGACCCTGAGCCTCGTGGCCGTGGTCACCGACGTGATCCGCGACGGCAAGCCGGTCATCGGCTACGGCTTCAACTCGAACGGCCGCTACGGCCAGGGCGGCCTGATCCGCGAGCGCTTCCTGCCGCGATTGCTCGAGGCCGAGCCGGCGTCGCTCCTGGACGAGACCGGCGAGAACCTCGACCCCCACAAGGTCTGGGCCCGCATGATGATCAACGAGAAGCCCGGCGGCCATGGCGAGCGCTCGGTGGCCGTGGGCACCATCGACATGGCCGTGTGGGACGCGGTCGCCAAGATCGCCGGCAAGCCCCTGTACCAGCTGCTGGCCGAGCGCTACGGCAGCGGCACGCCCGACCCGCGCGTGTTCGTCTATGCGGCGGGCGGCTACTACTACCCCGGCAAGGGCGTCGAGGGCCTGCAGCGCGAGATGACCAGCTATCTCGAGCGCGGCTACTCGGTCGTGAAAATGAAGATCGGCGGCGCAACGCTGGCGCAAGACTGCGAACGCATCGAGTCGGTCCTGAAGATCCTCGGCCCCGGCCAGCAGCTGGCGGTGGACGCCAACGGCCGCTTCGACCTCCCCACGGCCATCGACTACGGCCGCGCGCTCTCGCAGTACCCGCTCTTCTGGTACGAGGAGGCCGGCGACCCGCTCGACTACGAACTGCAGGCCAAGCTCGGCCAGGTGTACGCAGGGCCGATGGCTACGGGCGAGAACCTCTTTTCGATGCAGGACGCGCGCAACCTCATCCGCCACGGCGGCATGCGGCCCGACCGCGACTGGCTGCAGTTCGACTGCGCGCTGAGCTACGGCCTGGTCGAATACCTGCGCACGCTGGACATGCTGAAGGACCACGGCTGGTCGCCCTCGCGCTGCATTCCGCACGGCGGGCACCAGATGTCGCTGGCCATCGCCGCGGGCCTGGGGCTGGGCGGCAACGAGAGCTACCCCGATCTGTTCCAGCCCTACGGCGGTTTCCCCGACGGCGTGAAGGTACAGGACGGCTACGTCACGCTGCCGGCGCTGCCGGGCATCGGCTTCGAGGGCAAGGGCGATCTCATCGCCGAGATGCGCGCCCTCGCCAGCTGATACGCCAGCTGGTACGGCAGCTGGCCGGTCAGCCGATGCGCCAGGCCTGCGTCCACAGGGCCAGGCCGTCGAGCACTTCATCCAGCGCTTCTTCGCTCGTGCGTCCGCTGCGCTTGGGGACGCCGAACGAGTGATCGGCGTCGTCGATTTCCATCGACGTGGCCAGCGGTCCCAGGCCGCGCAGCGTGGGGCGCATCTGCTCGGGCTCCGCGAGCTTGTCGCGCGTGCCGTGCATGAACAGCATCGGCACCTCGACGTCGTGCAGATGGGCGGCGCGATCGATGGACGGGGCGCCGGCCGGATGCAATGGAAAGCCGAGAAAGACCAGGCCCTGGACGCCCGGCAGGGGGGCGAGCGCCTGGGCCTGCGAGGTCATGCGGCCGCCGAACGATTTGCCGCCGGCGAACAGGCGAACGCCATCGAAATGCTGTGCGGCGCACCGGACGGCCGCTCGCACAGTGGCATGAGCGAGCGCCGGCGAATCCACGCGCTTGATGCCTTTTTCCATGTACGGGAACTGGTAGCGCAGCGTCGCGATGCGCCGCTGCGCCAGGCCCTCGGCAACGGCGTTCATGAACGGATGCGCCATGCCCGCGCCCGCGCCGTGCGCAAGGACGAAGCAGGCTTCGGCATCGGCCGGCGCTGTTGCCAAGGCTGAGACGTCGATGCCGGGTGCGACGGGAATTGCGATCTGCTCTGTTTTCATTCGGCCTGTCGGCTTTCGCGTTTCTTGCGGGCCAGCTGGCGCCGGCGTTCGGCCTCGGCGAGCGTCCTGGCCTTGTCGTAGCCATGCTCGGCCACCGAGAACGCCTTGCTCGTCGCGCCCTTCCCCGCGGTGTAGGTGATGGCCATCCAGTAGCCCGGGTGCTTGGGCCGGGGCGACTTGAAGGTCACGCCGGAAACGCCGCTGCGGTTGTTCTTGCGGACGATTTCGGACTTCGACCGCTTGGGCGGCAGCTTCGCGGACGAACGGGCGGGCGCCTTCCGGATCGCCTCTTCGGCGGGATGCACCTTGGCCAGCCCCGACATCTGGCCCAGTTGCCGGCCGCGCTCCTGGACTGCCATCGCCCGCGCGGCGCTTCCCTGGTCGCTCGCGAGAAACAGCGCCCGCAAAATCTGGTCGTGGGCGATGTAGGTCTTGGCGAGCCAGCCGAGAATCTTTCCGCTGGGCGTGAGGAGGCGGAACACGCCGGGTACGCCGGTCTTGTTGTTGGGCCGGACCTTCTCAGCCCGGGAGCGGCGCGTGGACGGCGGCAGGCTTTTCACCAGCGCATCGCGCCATCGTTGCGCATGCGCGAGGGCTTGCGCGATGCCGCCGTAGCTGGCCCGGCCGAACACCTCCCGGTGCCGCACGCCGGCCCTGACGATGGACACCTCGAAGCCCCAGGGCCTGGTGTAGATGCCGTACATCTCGGCTGGGTTCGGAACCCCTTTGGGCATGCCTGGAAAGCTCTAGTCCGTGGTTTGGTTACTCATAGTAACAGTAGATAACAGGCAGTGCGTGCGTGACGTTTGGGCCGTGATCCGACAAGGCACACGCGGCGCGGCAACGTACATTTCTGGCTCGGGCATCGCGCGCCGCCAATTCCGATGGACGGTTTGATGCCGATCCGGCGTATCGTTCCGCAAATACCATTGAAATCAACAGCTTAGCGATTCATGAAAATAGCCACCTGGAATGTCAATTCCCTCACGGCCCGCCTGCAGCACGTGCTCGACTGGCTGATCGCCAACCCGGTCGACGTGCTCTGCCTGCAGGAGCTCAAGATGACCGACGACAAGTTTCCGCTGGAGGTGCTCAAGTCGGCCGGCTACGAGGCCGCGGTGTTCGGACAGAAGACCTACAACGGCGTCGCCATCCTGAGCCTGGCGCCGGTGCGCGACGTGGTGAAGAACATCGGCGGCTTCACGGACGACCAGTCGCGGGTGATCGCCGCCACCATCGAGACGCCCTCGGGCCCGCTGCGCGTGGTCAACGGCTACTTCGTCAACGGCCAGGCGCCGGGCACCGACAAGTTCGAATACAAGATGAAGTGGCTGGACGGATTGCGCGAATGGCTGCGGCAGGAGCTGGTGGCGCATCCGAACCTCGTGCTGCTGGGCGACTTCAACATCGTGCTGGAAGACCGCGACAGCTTCGACCCGGTGGGCCTGAAGGAAACGATCCACCACACGACCGAGGAGCGCAACCATTTCAAGGCGCTGCTGGCGCTGGGCCTGACCGACAGCTTTCGCCTGTTCGAGCAGCCCGAGAAGAGCTTTTCGTGGTGGGACTACCGCATGCTCGGCTACCAGAAGAACCGGGGCCTGCGCATCGACCACGTGCTCGTGAGCGCGCCGCTGGTGCCGCGCGTGAAGGGCTGCGTCATCGACCGCGTGCCGCGCAAATGGGAGAAGCCGAGCGACCATGCCCCGGTGGTGCTCGACCTGGACCAGGGCGCCTGATGGGGATGACCGTCATGACCGCTTTTTCCGATTTCGCCTTGCCCCGGGCTGGCCGCGCCTTCGCGGTCCTGGCCCTTTCGCTGACGCTCGGCGCCTGCTCGCTCCTCAAGCCCGCCGAGAAGACCGAAGACGGCAAGAGCGCCGCCGCGCCCACGGACGAAGCGGCGCCGGCCCGCAGCGACGTGCCGACGGTGCGCCTGATCACCGCGCAGACGCCCGCCGTGCGCGCCTACCGCAAGACCGGCGCGCGCCACATCTACAAGGCGTACGCGAACCGGATCTACAAGGGAAAGATTCCACCGCTGGTCTACGCCGTGGTGGTGGTCGAGACCGACATCGACGCCGACGGCAAGGTGAACAACGTGACCTTCAGCCGCGTGCCGAGCCACGCGCCGGAAGTGCCGCCGATGATTGCCGAGCTCATCAAGGCGACGTCGCCGCTGCCTTCGCCGGGCAAGCTGGGCGGCCACACGTATGTCGATACCTGGCTCTGGGACAAGAGCGGGAAGTTCCAGCTCGATTCGCTGACGCTGGGCCAGCGAAGCAGATAACCGCCGAGGCGCGATGCCTCGGGCCGGCGTTCACTCGATGCCCAGTTCCTGGATCTTCCGGGTGATGGTGTTGCGCCCGATGCCCAGCTTCTGAGCCGCCTCGATGCGGCGGCCGCGCGTGTTGGCCAGTGCCGTGAGGATCAGGCGCGATTCGAAGCGGCGCGAGAGCGCATCCCAGACGTCGGTGCGGCCGGCGGCCAGCAGGGCCTGGGCTTCGAGCTCGAGGCCGCTTTCCCAGCTGCTCACGCTGGCAGGCGCTTCCACGGTTTCAGGGGCAGTGGAGACAGACACCGATTCGCGTTCGATGCCCGTGCCCGGCAGCGGCGCAGCCAACGGTTGCGCAGCAACGGCCACCGGTGCCGCCGCCTCGACCGCGTGCGTGTCGGCGCTGACCGCCATCACCTCGGGCGGCAGGTCCTTGGTTTCGATCAGCTGCGCGGGCGCCATCACGGTCAGCCAGTGGCAGATGTTCTCGAGCTGTCGCACGTTGCCCGGGAAGCCGAAGGTCGCGAGCTTGACGAGCGCCGCATCGGATATCCGCTTGGGCTCGACGCCGAGCTGGCGCGCGCTCTGCTGCAGGAAATGGCGGGTGAGCGCAGGCACGTCTTCGCCGCGTTCGCGCAGCGCCGGCAGGCGCAGGCGGATCACGTTGAGGCGGTGGAACAAGTCTTCGCGGAAACCGCCGAGCTTGACGCGCTGCTCCAGGTCCTGGTGGGTCGCGGCGATCACGCGCACGTTGGCCTTGACCGAGTTGTGGCCGCCCACGCGGTAGAAGTGGCCGTCGCTCAGCACGCGCAGGAGGCGCGTCTGCAGGTCGAAGGGCATGTCGCCGATTTCGTCGAGAAAGAGCGTGCCGCCCTCGGCCTGTTCGAAGCGGCCGCGGCGCATGGTCTGCGCGCCGGTGAAGGCGCCGCGCTCGTGGCCGAAGAGTTCGCTCTCCAGCAGGTCCTTCGGAATCGCCGCGGTGTTGATGGCCACGAACGGGCCGTTGGCGCGCGGCGAGTGCTTGTGCAGCGCACGCGCCACCAGCTCCTTGCCCGAGCCCGATTCGCCGGTGATGAGCACCGTCACGTTGCTTTGCGAGAGCCGGCCGATGGCGCGGAACACGTCCTGCATCGCGGGCGCCTGGCCGAGCATTTCGGGGGCGGCGACCATGCGCTCTTCGGAGACTTCCTCGCGCTGGCTTTCGTCGACCGCGCGGCGGATGAGCTCGACCGCGCGCGGCAGGTCGAAGGGCTTGGGCAGGTATTCGAAGGCGCCGCCCTGGAAGGCGGAGACGGCGCTGTCCAGGTCGGAGAACGCCGTCATGATGATGACCGGCAGGCCGGGGTGCTTGGCCTTGATCTTGTCCAGCAGATCGAGCCCGGAGCCGCCGGGCATGCGGATGTCGCTCACCAGGACCTGCGGGCCCTGCTGCTCGTCTTCGCCGGCCTGCTCGAGCGCTGCGAGCACCTCGCGCGTGTTGGTGAAACTGCGCGTGGGCAGGTCTTCGCGCAGCAAGGCCTTCTCGAGCACGAAGCGGATCGATTGGTCGTCATCAACTATCCAGATCGGCTTCATGCATCTCCTTGTTGCCGTGCTGCGCTAGGGCAGCGGTATCAGTATCTTGAAATCGGTTCGGCCCGGGACGCTGTCGCACTCGATCACGCCGTGATGCTGTTGCACAAAAGTTTGCGCAAGCGTCAGCCCGAGGCCTGTTCCGCCCTCCCTGCCCGATACGAGCGGATAGAAGATGCGGTCCTTGATCGTGTCCGGCACACCCGGTCCATTGTCGATTACATGCAATTCCAATGCCAATCGATACCACTGCTTGTTGAATATCACCTGGCGCGCGATGCGGGTCTTGAAAGTGATCTGCGCATCGCCCGCCGCGCGGCGCTCCGCAAGGGCCTGTGCGGCGTTGTGAACGATGTTGAGGGTGGCCTGGATGAGCTGCTCGCGATCGCCCCGGAACTCGGGGATCGACACGTCGAAGTCGCGCTCGATGTGCAGGTCGCGTGGAAACTCCGCCAGGATCACCGAGCGCACGCGCTCGCAGACTTCGTGGATGTTGACGTCGCCCACCACGTGCGGCCGGCGGTGCGGTGCCAACAGGCGGTCGACCAGCGTCTGCAGCCGGTCGGCCTCGTGGATGATGACCTGCGTGTATTCGATGAGGTCGCGCGACTCGACCTCCATCTGCAGCAGCTGCGCCGCGCCGCGGATGCCGCCCAGCGGGTTCTTGATCTCGTGCGCGAGGTTGCGGATGAGCTCCTTGTTCGCCTGCGCCTGGTCGATGAGCCGCTCTTCGCGGTCCTGCCGCACCTGGTGCTCCAGCGGCGACATCTCGATGATGAGCTCGCCCTTCTTGTCGCCGTGCGCGAGCGTGACCTGCACCGGCATCAGCTCGTGATTGACGCGCCGCAAGAAGGCTTCGTAGCGCAGCGTGGCGAAGTCGTTGCTGCTGGCGCCGTCGATGGCGGTGCGCAGCACCTGCGGCTCATGAAAACATGCGCCGAACTGCGAGCCTTCGAGCGTGCGGCGCGAGGTGCCCAGGGCGTCTT
Organism: Variovorax sp. AC194; assembly: GCF_979257995.1. NCBI lineage: Bacteria > Pseudomonadati > Pseudomonadota > Betaproteobacteria > Burkholderiales > Comamonadaceae > Variovorax > Variovorax sp. AC194. The sequence continues at coordinate 5,059,432 of NZ_OZ409823.1, forward strand.
CGAGGCCCGCGTTGGCGAACAGCACGGAGCCGTCGCTGTTGACCACCGCGATCAGCGTGGACAGCAGGTCGAAGGTCTGAAAGCGCGTGTTGGCGCCGACCGCCTTCTTCCCGAATGCCATGCGTTGTTTACTGGTTACTGGGACTTGTTGGCGGGCAGCCGGCCGATTTCGCGGCGGATGCCGGCGATGTCGCTCTCGTTGCGCGCGAGTTCGGCCTTCATTTCGGCCACGCGATCGAGGTACTTCTGGTAATTGCGGCCTTCGCTGCCCTGCTTTTCGGGCTCGCCGTTGTTGAATTCCTTCTGCAGCTCGGCCTGGCGGGTCTCGGCCTTCTTGAGCTCGGACTCGAGCACCGAGCGGGCTTCGCCGTCCCGGGCGCGCTGGTCGACGCCTTCGACGCGGGGGCTGCCGGCCGGCGCGCGCGCGGCCGAAGAGCCCGAACCGCCGGAGCTGCCCGACGACTTCGTCGTGCCGCCGCCGCCCTGGACCACGGTGACGTTGCCGCCCTCCATGACCTTGCAGCCCTTTTGCTGGGCGATGGTGGCGTTGTTGGTGTATTCATTGCCGCAGCGCCACACGCGCTCCTGCGAGGCCGCCGGAAGGGCGGCCAACAATGAACCGGCCAGGAAAATGAGAGAAGCAGTCTTCATGTGAATCGGTGGGTGGCGCAACAAAGGCGCATTTTCATGCAATTCGGGGCCACCGGTGACAAGATGTTCCGCGCCAAGGAAAAAGGACGGCCGGAGCCGTCCTTTCGTCTTACTTCCCCGTGAGGGGCCGCTTTACAGCGAGTAGTACATGTCGAATTCGACCGGATGGGTCGCCATGCGGAAGCGCGTGACTTCCTGCATCTTCAGTTCGATGTACGCGTCGATGTACGAATCGGTGAACACGCCGCCCTTGGTGAGGAACGCACGGTCCTTGTCCAGGTACTCCAGCGCTTGGTCGAGGCTGTGGCACACGGTGGGGATCAGCGCGTCTTCTTCCGGCGGCAGGTGGTACAGGTCCTTGCTGGCGGCTTCGCCCGGGTGGATCTTGTTTTCCACGCCATCGAGACCGGCCATCAGCAGCGCCGCGAAGCCCAAGTACGGGTTCATCAGCGGATCGGGGAAGCGCGCTTCGACGCGGCGGCCCTTCGGGTTGGCCACGAACGGGATGCGGATCGAGGCCGAGCGGTTCTTGGCCGAGTAGGCCAGCTTCACCGGGGCTTCGAAGCCGGGCACCAGGCGCTTGTAGCTGTTGGTGCCGGGGTTCGTGATGGCGTTCAGGGCACGGGCGTGCTTGATGATGCCGCCGATGTAGTGCAGCGCGAAGTCCGAGAGACCTGCGTAGCCGTCGCCGGCGAACAGGTTCTTGCCGTCCTTCCAGACCGACTGGTGCACGTGCATGCCCGAGCCGTTGTCGCCGACGATGGGCTTGGGCATGAAGGTGGCGGTCTTGCCGTAGGCGTGGGCCACGTTGTGGATCACGTACTTCTGCAGCTGGACCCAGTCGGCGCGCTGAACCAGCGTGCTGAACTTGGTGCCCAGTTCCATCTGGCCGGCGTTGGCCACTTCATGGTGATGCACTTCGACCGGGATGCCCAGCGATTCGAGCACCAGGCACATTTCCGAGCGCATGTCCTGGAAGCTGTCGACCGGGGGCACCGGGAAATAGCCGCCCTTGACTGCGGGACGGTGGCCGGTGTTGCCGTGCTCGTATTCCTTGTCGGTGTTCCAGGAGGCTTCTTCGGAATCGATCTTCACGAAGCAGCCGGACATGTCGTTCTTCCAGCGAACGCCGTCGAACACGAAGAATTCGGGTTCCGGACCGAAGAAGGCGGTGTCGCCCAGGCCCGAGGCCTTCATGTACGCCTCGGCGCGCTTGGCGAGCGAACGCGGGTCGCGCTCGTAGGCCTTGCCGTCTGCCGGGTCGATCACGTCGCAGGTCAGGATCAGCGTCGTTTCTTCGAAGAAGGGGTCGATGTTGGCTGTGTTGGGGTCGGGCATGAGCTGCATGTCCGAAGCTTCGATCCCCTTCCAGCCAGCGATGGACGAGCCGTCGAACGCGTGGCCCGAGGTGAATTTGTCTTCATCGAAAGCCGAGACCGGCACGGTGACGTGCTGCTCTTTGCCACGGGTGTCGGTGAAGCGGAAGTCGATGAACTTGACCTCGTTTTCCTTGACGAGCTTGAGTACATCGGCGACGGTCTTTGCCATCAGTTTCTCCTGAGTTGGATGGTGGTTTGGAATACGGGAACGAAGGATGCAGTTTCTGTGCCATTGTCGCCTCACGGATTGAGGCCTTCTTGGCAGATGCACCGCTTAAATACAGAAGTAAATTCCCCAATTTGGTGCAATGACTTCTAACGCACCAATTCTGGGCCAAGCTTGGCATCGAAAGTGTGCAACCCTTCGATCAGCTGGGTATACGCCGCATCGAGCCGGCCCGGGTCGCCTTTGACGCCCAACTCGATGTGACGGCCGTATTGCGGGTGATCGACGCTGGGCAGGCTGAACACCTTGATGCCGGCGTGGGCCTCCTCGATCGCCTGCATCAGGGGCGTGAGGGTCGCTTCCATCGCACCGAAAACGATCACCGACTTCTCGGCGATGGCGTTGCGGGCGAAGAGATCGGCATAGCGGCTGTCGAGCACCGATTCGATCATCGGCCAGGCCATGACCGGGAAACCCGGCACGAAATGCACGTGCTCGACGCTGAAACCCGGGATCTTGTTGTACGGGTTGCGGATGATCGTCGCGCCTTCAGGGAACACGCCCATGTTCAGGCGGTGGATGTTGTCGGGCCGGTCGGGCTCGTAGACCACGCCCTGCTCCTTGGCCGTGTCCTGCATGCGCTCGCGGATCAGCACCTCGGCCTCCGGATGCAGCGCGAGCGGCACGCGCAGCGCCTTGGCGGCGCACTGGCGGGTGTGGTCGTCGGGCGTGGCGCCGATGCCGCCGGTCGAGAACACGATGTCGCCCGAGGCAAAGGCGCGCATGAGCGCCGCGGTGATGCGCGTGGGCTCATCGCCCACGTATTCGGCCCAGCCCAGCTGCAGGCCGCGCGCGGCGAGCAACTCGATGACCTTGGGCATGTGCTTGTCGGCGCGCTTGCCGGAGAGGATCTCGTCGCCGACGACGATGAGACCGAATGCGCGTGTCATGGTGAACCCCATTGAGAAAGAGCGGCCTGGTTGGCTTCGGCGGCCTCGAGGGCCGGCGTGCCGCCCTCGGCCGAGGCCAGCGCCGCGGCGCGCTGCGTGCGCAGCTGGGCCAGGGCATCGAGGCAATAGTGCGCGAACCAGAGCGCGGAAAAGGCGAAGACCAGTGTGTAGATCCAGATGGCGATCGGCACCAGCACGAAGAAGGCGGCGGCGAACAGCAGGCCCGAGGCCCAGACGATGCTCGGCGCGGCACCGAGGTAGCCGCACAGCACCCCGATGCACAGGAGCGGCAGCCGGTGCGCGCGCAACAGCGTCGCGCGCTCCTCGGGGCTCGCGTGCTCGGCCAGCGCATCGAAACTCATGACCCGGTAGGTGAGCCAGCCCCAGATGAGCGGCGGAAGAATCAGCACCAGCGGCGGAATGAGCCAGAGCGGCATCGAGACCACCAGCGCCACAAGCGCCAGGAGCGTCACGCCCAGCGAGCGGGCCACGCTGCCGAAGAAGGAGGCGCCCTTCTTCTGCTCCAGCGTGGGAAAGCGGCGCTCGCCCACGAGCTTGGTGAGGGCCGGGGACATCAGCCCCGCCACGATCAGCAGCGACACCACCACGATCAGCGGCGTGGCGGCGAACACCACCACCATCGAGGCCAGCACGGAGGTGATGTCGCTGGAGAAAAGCCGCCCGATCCAGGCCCAGAAGCTGGACAGCAGCGGCCAGGCGTCGAGCGCGCCGCGCGTCCAGGTCACGGCCGAATCCCAGTAGAAATAACCGAGGCCGGCACCCAGCACCACCATCACGCCCAACGGCAGCAGCGACAGCACGATCACGCGCGGCAGCATGCAATAGGCGACCGCGCGCCAGAAGGAGTCGAGGAGCAGGCGCATGAGGCAGCGAGGATAACGCCTGGGATCGGACCCGGGGCGATTCAGCCGCGACCGACCATGCGTTTGAGGCCCAGCCACTGCTGCGCCCAGAAGCCCCGGCCGTAGTCGCGCGTGCGGCCGCCTTCGCCGGGCTCGACCTGGTCGCGGATGCCGGTCGGGTCGTAGCGGTCCTCGAAGTTCGCGGTGCGAAACAGCATGTCCCACCACGGCAGCAGCACGCCGAAGTTGTGGCCGCCCAGCGTGCTCCTGCCATGCGACTCGTGACCCAGGCCGATGCTGTGGTGCAGCCGGTGGAAGCGCGGGCTGATCCACAGCCGCTCGCCAATGGCGCCGAAACCCAGCTTCAGGTTGGCGTGCTGCAGGCTTTCGCTCAGTTGCGTGAAGGCGACGAAGGCGATGAACTGCCCCGGCGCCACGCCGATCAGCTGCGCCACGATGACGATGAGCGTGTCGTGGATCACATCGTCCAGCAGGTGGTTGCGGTCGTCGCTCCACATGGTCATCTGGCGCTGCGAGTGGTGCAGCGAATGCAGGCCCCACCACCAGTTGAACTGGTGCTGGCCGCGGTGGATCCAGTAGCCGACGAAATCGAGCACCACGAGGTAGATGGCAAAGGCCACCCACGCCACGTCGGTCACACCGGGCCAGACCTCATCGAGGTGGAAAGTGCCCCACCCCGCCGTGCGCAGGCTCCCCAGCGCATCGTCGAAGAAAGGCTGCAGCGTGAAGAAAAGCGCCAGGCGAAAGAGCCCCAGCCGATGGATCAGCGTGTAGAGCACGTCGATGCGGATCGCGTGGCGATCGACCACCGGTTCCACCGAACGCCAGCGCTGCAGCGGCCCGATCACCGCGAGCAGCACGACGATCTGGATGAAGCCGACCAGCAGCCAGCCGGTGGCGTCGAAGGCGTCCTCGGTCCAGCCGCCCAGGCCGACGGCGTACACCAGCGGCTGCACGGCCGTCTCGAAGAACCAGCCCTGCAGCGCGGAGAAAAGGTCCGTCAACCAGTCGATCACGGCCGCTTCCTCAAGGGTGGGATGCGATCCAGGCGCGGTAGTCGGGATGCTGGCGCAGGGTCTGGAAGCAGAAGCCCTTGGCCTTCAAGCCGACGATCAGCGGCTCCAGGTTGGCCGGCGCCCATGGGTCCTTGCGCGACCAGATGCCCAGGTGCGCGAGCAGGATGTCGCCGGGGCGGATGGTGTCCAGCGCCTGCGTGAGCAGCTTCTCGTTGCTGAATTTTTCGCTCGGCAGCTCGTCGCCGAGAAAGCCCGCGGGCGCCCAGCCCACGTACTCGTAGCCGCAGGCCTTGGCCGCCGCCAGCAGCTTGGGCGAGGTCTTGCCGCCCGGCGCGCGGTACAGCGGCAGCGGCTTCTTGCCGGTGATGAGCGCGAGACGGTCGGAGGCCTTGCTGATGTTGGCGCAGTACTCGGCGGCGGTCCAGGTGAACTCGCGGCCGGCGAACGCGCCCGCCGAGGGCTTCACGCGGAAGGTGGGCGTGGTGCCCTTCAGATCGGCGCGCCAGTAGGTGTGGTCGTAGGTGTGCGAGGCGAACTCGTTGCCCTCGGCCGCCCTCGCCTTCCACCACGGCGCCCAGTGGTTGTCCAGGCTGTCACCGTCGGTGGTGGTGCGCTCGGCGGCGGCGAAGAAGGTGACGCGCACGTCCTGGCGCTTGAGCACCTCGGCCACCAGCGGCGCGATGCCCATGTGGCCGGTGTCGAAGGTCAGGTAGACAGGCTTCTCGCAGGTGCCGCCCTGCGCCCAGGCGGCGGGGACGACGGAAACGGCCATCGCCAGAGCGACGGCCCTGCGGACCCGGCTAGACACGCTTGGCATGGTCGAGGGTCCAGACGCCGTGGGGCGAGCGGCCGACGTTGACTTGCCGTACCACCTTCTGCGTGGCCAGGTCGATCACGCTGAGCTTCTTGGCCCAGCGCGAGGTGACGTAGAGCGTCTTGCCGTCGGCCGAGACGTCCATGCAGTCGGGGCCGCCGGGCACCGCGTAGGTGGCGCTCACCTTCAGCGTCGCGATGTCGATGCGGCTGATGGTGTTGGCCACCCGGTTGCTCACGAACACGCTCTTGCCGTCGCCGGCCGAGCGGAAGGCGTGGGCGCCCTTGCCGGTGGGGATCTTGCCCACCAGCTTGGGCTCGGCGCCGGCCACGTCGAACACCTGCACGCCGTCGCTGCCGGTCAGGCCCACGAGCAGGGTCTTGTCGTTGTGGATGCCGTAGATGTCGGCCGGCATGGCGCCGGTGGCCACGCGCCAGCGGATGGCCTGCGTTGCGAGGTCGATGGCGATGAGCTCGTCGCTGTCCTGCATCGTCACGTAGGCGATGGTGCTGGTGTTGTCGATCCAGATGTGGCTGGGCGTCTTGCCCGAGGCGATGCGCTTGGCGAGCTTGAGGTCCTTGCCGTCCCAGCGGTAGATGTCCACGTGGTTCAGCCGGTTGCCCGCGGTGACGAACCACTTCATGTCGCGCGAGAACTGCAGCTGGTACGGATCGATGATGCCGTAGACCACCCGCTGCACTTCGGCCGTCTTCGGGTTGAGGAAGGTGAGCGAATCGCCCGCCGAATTGGCCACGATGACCGACCTTTCGTCGGGCGTCATGTAGATGTGGTGCGGTTCCTTGCCGGTGGGAATGCGCAGCTTCTCGGTCCAGTCGACCGGATTGATCACGCTGACGTTGGCGTCCAGCGAGTTGAGAACGAAGATCGGGGAGAGTTCGGGCGGTGCAGCGGCGGCGGCCGTGTGGACCAGCAGGGCTGAGAGGACTGTCAGGGAAGAAAACAGGAAGGCCGCGATGCGGCCGTTCGGGCGGGCTGGGAGTCGCAAGGGAAGGTTCCGGGAAAGAGCTGACGATCTTAACGGCCAGCCCTGAAGGCTGGCTGACCGCTCGGGCGCTCTTTCTCTCCCCTATTTCGGTGGTTTCTCGGGCTTCGTCGGCGCACGCAACGCCGCGACCTCCTCGGCCGTCAGCCAGCGCCACTGCCCGGGCGCCAGGTCCGCGGGCAGCGACAGGTCGCCGATGCGCGAACGGTGCAGCCCCTCGACCCGGTTGCCCACCGCGGCCAGCATGCGCTTGACCTGGTGGTACTTGCCCTCGGTGAGCGTGAGCCGAAGGTGCAGCGGGCTGTCCGATTCGCAGGCGGCCGCGCGCACCGGCTTCGGGTCGTCGTCCAGCACCACGCCGGCCAGCAGTTTCGCGATCTGGGTTTCGTCCACCGGGTGCTTGGCCGTCACCTCGTAGACCTTGGGCACGTGGTGCTTGGGCGAGCCCATCTTGTGGATGAACTGGCCGTCGTCGGTCATGAGCAGCAGGCCCGTGGTGTCCTGGTCGAGCCGGCCGATGGCCTGCACGCCCTGCACCGCGCCCTTGTTGGGCCGAAGCCGCAGCGGCGAGGGCAGCAGCGTGTAGATGCTCGGGTAGGTCGAGGGCTTCTGCGAGCACTCGGTGCCCGCGGGCTTGTGCAGCATCAGGTAGGCCTTCTCGTGGTACGCCCACGGCGTGCCCTGCACGGTGTAGAGAAGGCCCTCGGGATCGAGGTCGGCGAAGGGGTCCGTCACGGCCTTGCCGTCGATGGTCACGTGGCCTTGCTGGACGAGGCCGGCGCACACGCGTCGCGTGCCGAAGCCCTGGGTGTAGAGGATGTCTTGCAGGTGCATGAGAAATGAAAAAGGCGGCCGCGCCAGCGTGGCACGACCGCCCCTGAGTTTGCAGGATCAGTAACCGGCAGCCAAACCGGTGTTGCGGCGCGGGTCGTTCGCGCCGTAGAAACGGTTGGCGCCCACTGGCTTGCCGCCCAGTGACGGCGCACCAACGATGATCGCGGCCAGGTGGTTGGCCGGCTGCGGCACGCCCAGGTTGTGGCCCATGTCGGTCAGGATCTTGCGGGTGTCGGGGCTGATGGCGAAGGTCTCGACATTGGTGACGTCGGGCAGCCATTGCTGGTGGAAGCGCGGCGCATCGACGGCTTCCTGCACGTTCATGCCGTAGTCGACCACGTTCAGGATCGTGTGCAGCACCGCCGTGATGATGCGGCTGCCGCCGGGCGTGCCGACCACGAACACCGGCTTGCCGTCCTTGGACACGATCGTCGGGCTCATCGAGCTCAGCGGGCGCTTGCCCGGGGCGATGGCGTTGGCCTCGCCCTGCACCAGGCCGTACATGTTGGGCACGCCGATCTTGGAGGTGAAGTCGTCCATCTCGTTGTTCAGCAGCACGCCGGTCTTGTCGGCCGTGACCTTGGCGCCGAACCAGTCGTTCAGTGTGTAAGTGACCGAGACCGCGTTGCCCCACTGGTCGGTGATCGAGTAGTGGGTGGTGTTGCTGCCTTCGTGCGGCGCGACGCCGGGCTTGATGTCCTTGGAGACGCCGGCCTTCTTCGGGTCGATGGCCGCGCGGATCTTCTCGGCGTAGCCCTTGTCGAGCAGGCGATCGAGCGGGTTCTTCACGAAGTCGGGGTCGCCCAGGTAGCTGTTGCGGTCCACGTAGGCGTGGCGCATGGCCTCGATCTGGTAGTGCACCGACTGCGCCGAGCGAAAGCCCAGGTCCTTGAGCGGATAGCCCTCCAGGATGTTGAGCATCTCGCAGATGATCACGCCGCCCGAGCTCGGGGGCGGCGCCGACACCACGCGGTAGCCGCGGTAGTCGCACTCCACCGGCGCGAGTTCGCGCGTCTTGTACTGGTCCAGGTCGGCCTGCGTGATGATGCCCTTGCCGGCCTGGCTCGAGGCCACGATCGCCTTGCCGACCCAGCCCTTGTAGAAGCCGTCGGGGCCCTTGGAACTGATTTCCTTCAGCGTCTTGGCCAGGTCTTTCTGCACCAGCTTCTGGCCGACCTGGAAAGGCTGGCCCTTGTTCAGGAAGATTGCGCCGGAGACCGGGTCTTTCTGGAAGTCGGCGGTGGAGGTCCACAGCATGTCGATGTCGCCCTGCTCCAGCGCGAAGCCCTTGTCGGCCAGCTGGATCGAGGGGGCGATGAGGTCGGCGCGCTTCATCGTGCCGTACTTCTCGCGCGCGTATTCCATGCCCGACACCGAGCCCGGCACGCCCACGGCGAGGTGGCCGTTGGTGCTCAGGCCCTTGACGACGTTGCCGTCCTTGTCCAGGTACATGTTGGCCGTGGCGGCCAGCGGCGCCTTCTCGCGGAAGTCGAGGAAGGTCTTGCGGCCGTCGGCCAGCTGCACGGTCATGAAGCCGCCGCCGCCCAGGTTGCCCGCCGCCGGGTACACCACCGCCAGCGCATAACCCACGGCGACCGCCGCATCGACTGCGTTGCCGCCGCGCTTGAGCACGTCGACGCCGACCTTGCTGGCCAGGTGCTGCGCGCTCACGACCATGCCGTGCTCGGCCGCGACCGGCGCCTGCGAGGCCGCCTGCGACACGCCCGCAGCCGTGAGAGCGAGCGCGGCCGCGACGGCGGCGCGCAGTGTCGGGGTCCAATGGAATTGCTGCATGGGAAGTCTCCTCTTTGAGTTGGATGAAGAAGATGGATGGGGTGTTCGGCTCAGGCCGTGAGCAGCGCCTTGCGCCGCAGGTCCTTCAAGGCCAGCGCCACCTGCTGCTGCGCGAATTCCTTCAGCGCCTCGGGCTCGGTCAGCGGCTTCTCGTCCTTGATGAAGCGCAGGCGATCGGCCCGCACTTCGCCGGCCAGGTGCTCGGCGAGCGCTTCGTGCGAATGCGCGCCGTCCAGCAGCGGCAGCAGGCTACGCTCCAGCAGCGTGAGGCCCACGGGCTCGTGCCACTGGTTGCAGGCCTGCGCGTTGGCGCCCGCCGTGAGCGAGAGGCCAGGCGCGCCGCGCACAGCGGCGAGGGCTTGCGGCAGGCCGGAGACTTCGGTCGCCGCCGGCACCGGCGTGCGCCGGAAACGCAACGCGCCCAGGATCACCAGCTCCTCGAGCATGGCCAGCACGACGCGCTCGACCGCATCGCGCGGCTCGCCCGTGAGCCTCGCCGCACCGTCGATCAGGGCCTCGGCCGATGCGGATGCCGGATAGCGTGCCTCGAGCACCTGCGCCACGGCCTTGTGCACGGGCAGGCGCAGCGTCACCTTGAGGTTGCGGATCGCATGGCAGGGCTGCTCGCGCGCATCGAGCGTGAGCGCGCCGCCGTCTTCGGTGGTGAACACGCCGGCAAATTCGAGGGCACGGATGCGCGCCGGATCGAGGCGGTAGCGGATGTCTCTCGCGCGCTCCTGCTTGACCAGCAGCGTCTGGCGGAACGTGCGGTTGACCAGGAAGTCGAGGTACTGCTCCATCATGATCTGGCTGCCGCCGCATTCGCGCAGCAGCGGATCGCGCACCTTCTCGCCGTAGTTCTGCACGAACATGGTCGAGGGCTCCGCGTCGCACAGGTAAGCCAGCCCGCGGGCATCGGCGCGCGCGGCGAACTCCTTGAAGTAGCAGGGCTCGTTGCAGGGCTCCAGGAACTCGTGCAGCAGGTAGTAGCCGCTGGAGCCGCGCACGATGGGCATGGTCTCCTCGAGCGTCTTCTTGAGCACGCTGTCGGGGCGCGCCGACTGCTCGAGGAACTCGAGCATGCCGCGCGCATAGGCCAGCTTCTCGTCGGGCGTGTCGCGCGGACCGCCGCGCAGGATCATCGCGTCGCGCACGATCTCGCGCGCCTTCCAGCCGGGGTACACGTTGTAGCTCACGTAGGCCACGCCGTTCGGCGCGAGGTTCTCCGCGCAGATGCGCAGGATCGCGTCCTGCACCGGGCCCGGCACCCAGCTGTAGACGCCGTGGCAGACGATGTAGTCGAACTGGCCGAACGAGGCATCGATGTCGGCGATGTTGAACGCTCTCAACTCGACGTTCGAGAGGCCCGCATGCGCGATGGCCGCGACGCCTTGCGACACCTGCACGGTGGACAGATCGACGCCGATGGCACGCGCCTCGGGATGGCGCGCCGCGAAGGGAATCAGGTTGCCGCCGGCCGCGCAGCCCAGCTCCAGCACGCGCGCCGTGGCGGGTGGAGGGGCATCGAGTCCGAACAGGAAGGCCAGCGCTTCCAGATGCTCCATCGCGGACTGTGGAAACGGATGCGAGTCGTAGGGCACCGAGTCGTAGTAGCTGGTCAGCGTGGAGGTCAGTGAATCCGGCACGTGTGTCCTTGGGGATCTGGGAGGTTCTGGGGTCGCGATGTGACAGCGCTGGCCGACTATAGCCCCGCGATCAGGCAAAAAAACCCAGCGGTGACGCTGGGCTCAAGCCTTTCTGCTGGCATGGCATCAAGGACCCCGCACAGGTTGACCGGCGGAGGACGGCGAACCCGTCAAGGAGAAATTGGGTGCTGCCCCGAAGGCAGTTGGCGAGAGGAAACGGCAGGTGCGAGCCCGGAGGCCTCCGTGAGAGGACGAAGCCAATCGATGGCGGCCTCGTCGGGGAGCATGGCCCGCAGCCGCGCATCGCGCCGGAGCGTGCGCGCGACGTCCTCCAGTTCGAGGGCGTCCACCGTGTGCCAGCGCTGCCGCAACCGATGCGCGCAGGCGGCGATCCAGAGGGTGGCCGGGATGTTTTCCATGACGGTATTTTACTGTATATTTGTACAGTCTTTTCATCAAGGATGCCGCCATGTCTACGACCGCCGAAGATAACGACCCCGCCCCCGCGACCAATCACGCGTTGACCGAGGCCCTGGCCTGGATCTCGAAATTCGCGCACGCGTGGAAGGCCATCGAGCCAGCGCCCCGAAGCCTGAGCATCGACGGCTTCATCATCTGGGGACCGGTGCTGTATGAGAAGCACCAGGGCGAAGACCCGGTGAAGCTTGCGCAGCAGCTGTTCGGCAAGTCTGGCGCGTATTTCAGGTATCTCTATCCCGGACGCAAGCCAAGCGCGGGCGCAGAGCTGGCGTCTTAGAATGCCTCGATGAATTGGCGCACCACACTGCTTCCGCTTGCCTTGATCACCACCGTCATCACTGGTTGTTCGGCCCCGAACGAGATCGTGCCGTTCCGCGAAGGCGTGCTGCGTGCGCCCAGCTACACGCTGGCCGCGGACTACTGCAGTGCGAAGGACCTGACGCCGAAGTGGATCGGCAGAGCGCCTGCGGAATCCGGCGTTTTGTTCCAGTGCTACTGAAGCTCTACGCTACGGGCTGAAATGAAAACGGCAGCCGTTGGTGACAACGGCTGCCGTTCTGTTGAGTGGTGGAGCTGGGGGGATTTGAACCCCCGTCCGCAAGCCTTCATCGCGCAGTTCTACATGTTTAGTGATCTGATTTGAGTCTCGCTTCCGGAGTCGCGCAGTCACACGCTAAACCGGACGCCAGCACCCTATTTTCTCGCCCCGACCCAAGGTACCCGGATCGGAGCCAGCCCATGTAATTATCTTTGCAGCCGGGAGGATTCAGATTGCTCTGTCACCCCCTTGCCCAGCCCATCGGCCTGCTGTTGCAAAGCTCACTGGCAATTAAGCAGCGAGTGCGAAACGTTCGTCGTTTGCAGTTAGTTTGTTTGAATCTGTTTTACGAGCGCATTCAGCTCGACATGCCCCGCTGCGACTCCGAACCCACGTCGAAACCAGTGCAGCCCCAAGCCTTGCATTTTAGGCGCTATTGAGTAAATGCAAGAGCTCCATGGGCGAAGATATTGACGCATCGGCCTGCCAGAGCGTCGCATCGGCCTGCGAACCCATGTAGCCGTAGGTCGCGGCCACCGTGCGCATGCCGGCGGCGCGGCCCGCGATGATGTCGCGCTCGTCGTCACCCACGTAGATGCATGCCTCCGAAGGAACGCCCAATCGACGCGCCGCTTCGTGCAGCGGTTCGGGATGCGGCTTGGCATGCGGCGTGGTGTCGCCGCTCACGATGGCGCCCGCGCTGGCGAAGAGCGGCATGGCACGGGTCAACGGGTCGGTGAATCGCATCGACTTGTTGGTGACCACGCCCCAGAGGAGGCCGCGCGCCTGAACGGCATCGATCAGCGCCTGGACGCCATCGAACACCTGTGTGTTGAGCAGCATGCGGCGCTCGTAGGCGACGAAGAACTCCTCGCGCAACTCAGGAAATTCAGGCGAATCGGGCGTGATGCCGAAGGCCACGCCGAGCATGCCGCGCGCACCCGAGCCCGCATGGGGGCGATAGCGATCGAGGGGATAGGACTCGAGGCCGCGATCGGTCCGCATCTTGTCGGCCGCGGCGCCCAGGTCGGGCGCGCTGTCGATCAGCGTGCCGTCCAGGTCGAACAGCACGGCTTGTGTGAGTGAGCCCTTCATCCCTGCGAACCCGGCAGCGCTGGCCTCTGCGTGGCGAACATGTAGTTGACGCTGGTGTCATCGCTGAGCCAGTAGCGGCGCGTCAGCGGGTTGTGCTCCATGCCGCGGGTGTGCCGGAGATCCAGGCCCGCAGCGCGGCAGTAAGCGGCGAGTTCGCTGGGGCGAATCAGCTTCGCGTACTCGTGCGTGCCGCGCGGCAACATGCCAAGGATGTATTCCGCACCCACGATCGCCAGCGCGAACGACTTCAGGTTGCGATTGATGGTCGAGAAAAACACCCATCCGCCGGGCTTGACCAGCGTGGCGCAGGCCTGGATCACTGAGGCCGGCTTGGGCACGTGCTCCAGCATTTCCATGCAGGTGACGACATCGAAGCTGCCCGGCTGCTCGGCGGCCAGCGCCTCGGCGCTGATCTCGCGGTACTTGACGCCTCGCGTGCCGGCCTCGAGTGCATGCAACTGGGCCACCTTGAGCGCCTTGCCCGCCAGGTCGATGCCCAGGACGTCCGCGCCTTTTCGGGCCATCGAGTCGGCCAGGATTCCGCCGCCGCAACCGATATCAAGCACGCGGCGCTGCGAAATAGGGGCAATACCGTCGATCCATTCCAAGCGCAATGGATTGATTTCATGCAGCGGGCGGAATTCGCTTTCCAAATCCCACCACCGATGCGCCAGTTCTGAAAACTTGGCGAGTTCAGCCGGATCGGCATTCACATTTTCTGTCATATGGCAATTATGAAGCGGGCAATGCCCGACATGCGCAGGACGATCTTGTTCAATTCTTGCCGTCAAATTCGACGGGCATAAAAAAACCCCGCCGAGGCGGGGTTTTCATCATCGATGGAATCGATCGATTTAGTTGGCGCGGGTGCCGACCACTTCGATTTCCACGCGACGGTTCTTGGCGCGGCCTTCCTTGGTGCGGTTGTCAGCCACTGGCTGCTTCTCGCCCTTGCCTTCGGTGTAGACGCGGTTGCGTTCGATGCCCTTCGAGACCAGGAAGGCCTTGACGGCTTCGGCGCGACGCACCGACAGACGCTGGTTGTAGGCGTCCGTACCGATCGAGTCGGTGTGGCCCACAGCGATGATCACTTCGAGGTTGACGCCACGGATCTTCTCGACCAGGTCGGTCAGCTTGGCGCGACCTTCAGGCTTCAGAACCGACTTGTCGAAGTCGAAGAATGCGTCGGCAGCGAAGGTCACCTTCGAAGCAGCGACGGCCGGCGGTGCGCCAGGAGCAACGGGAGCTGCGCCAGGTGCTGCAGGCGCAGCAACTGCGGGAACCAGAGCGCCGTCGCAACCGGCGGCGGCGGTAGCCGGCGTCCAGTTGGCATCGCGCCAGCACAGTTCGTTCGTGCCGTTCTTCCAGACCAGCTCGCCGGTGCCGTTTTGCCAGTTGTCGATCGTAGGACCGCCGTCCGCAGCGGTGACACGGGTCTGCGCGCCGGCGGCAGTGGCGAGCGCAGCGACTGCAAACATCATCGCCACTTTATTCAGTTTCTTCATGGTTCTCCTCTTGGGGAAAAAGCCGCAGCCGCGCTGCGAATCAAGGACGCTTTAAGTGACCACCACCCAAAACGTTGAGACGATTGTGCCATAGGGTCTTTGGCAAACAGGCCGCTGGACGCCCCCGAAGCGTAGGACGGAGGCGGAATAGCCGGCTTGTGTTGCGGCGGAGCGACACCCCTCACAGCGTAAAATTTCGCCTTCCTGCCGCCAGCCTCTTGCCCATGACCTCCTTCGCCAAAGAAACCCTGCCCATCAGTCTTGAAGAGGAAATGCGCAGCAGCTATCTCGATTACGCCATGAGCGTGATCGTGGGCCGAGCGCTCCCCGACGCACGCGATGGCCTCAAGCCCGTGCATCGGCGCGTGCTCTTCGCCATGCACGAGCTCAACAACGACTGGAACCGGCCGTACAAGAAGTCGGCCCGTATCGTCGGCGACGTGATCGGTAAATACCACCCGCACGGCGATCAATCGGTCTACGACACCATCGTGCGATTGGCGCAGGACTTCTCCATGCGCCACATGCTGGTGGACGGCCAGGGCAACTTCGGCTCCGTGGATGGAGACAACGCAGCCGCAATGCGTTATACGGAAATCCGGCTGGCCAAAATTGCGCATGAAATGCTGGCCGATATCGACAAGGAAACTGTCGACTTTCAAGACAATTACGACGGCTCCGAAAAAGAACCGAAAGTTTTGCCGAGCCAGTTGCCCAATTTGCTGGTCAATGGCTCGGGCGGTATTGCGGTCGGCATGGCCACCAATATCCCGCCGCACAACTTGAATGAAGTCGTTGACGCCTGCCTGCACCTCTTGCGCAACCCCGAGGCCAGCATCGACGAGCTGATGGAAATCGTGCCGGCGCCCGACTTTCCCACGGCCGGCATCATCTACGGCATCAACGGCGTGAAGGACGGCTACCGCACCGGCCGCGGCAAGGTCGTGATGCGCGCCAAGTGCCACTTCGAGGACATCGACCGCGGCCAGCGCCAGGCGATCATCGTCGACGAGCTCCCCTACCAGGTCAACAAGAAGACGCTGCAGGAGCGCATGGCCGAGCTGGTGCACGAGAAAAAAATCGAAGGCATCAGCCACATCCAGGACGAGTCCGACAAGTCGGGCATGCGCCTGGTGATCGAGCTCAAGCGCGGCGAAGTGCCCGAGGTCGTGCTCAACAATCTCTACAAGCAGACGCAGCTGCAGGACACCTTCGGCATCAACATGGTGGCGCTGGTCGACGGCCAGCCCAAGCTGTGCAACCTGAAGGACCTGATCCAGGTCTTCCTGCAGCACCGCCGCGAAGTGGTCACGCGCCGCACGGTCTTCACGCTGCGCAAGGCCCGCGAACGCGGCCACGTGCTCGAAGGCCTGGCGGTGGCGCTGGCCAACATCGACGAATTCATCCGGATCATCCGCGAGTCGCCCACGCCGCCGGTCGCCAAGGCCGAGCTGATGACCCGCAGCTGGGACAGCAAGCTGGTGCGCGAGATGCTCACGCGTTCGCGCGCCGACGGCGGCGTGATCAACGCAGACGACTACCGCCCCGAAGGCCTGGAGCGCGAATTCGGCATGGGCTCGGATGGCCTGTATCGCCTCTCGGACACACAAGCGCAGGAAATTTTGCAGATGCGTCTGCAGCGCCTGACCGGTCTCGAGCAGGACAAGATCGTTGCCGAGTACAAGGACGTGATGGCCGAGATCGACGACCTGCTCGACATCCTGTCCAAGCCCGAGCGCGTGTCGGTCATCATCGGCGACGAGCTGGGCACCATCAAGCAGGAGTTCGGCCAGAGCAAGCTCGGCGCGCGCCGCAGCCTGGTGGAGCACAGCGCGTTCGACCTCTCGACCGAAGACCTGATCACGCCGACCGACATGGTGGTGACGCTCTCGCACAGCGGCTACATCAAGAGCCAGCCGCTGGGCGAGTACCGCGCGCAAAAGCGCGGCGGCCGCGGCAAGCAGGCCACCGCCACGAAGGAAGACGACTGGATCGATCAGCTCTTCATCGCCAACACGCATGACTACATCCTGTGCTTCTCCAACCGCGGCCGGCTCTACTGGCTCAAGGTGTGGGAAGTGCCGGCGGGCTCGCGCGGTTCGCGGGGCCGGCCGATCGTCAACATGTTCCCGCTGCAGGAAGGCGAGAAGATCAACGTGGCGCTCGCGCTCACTGGCGAGAAGCGCAACTTCCCGGCCGACCAGTACGTGTTCATGTCGACCTCGATGGGCACCGTCAAGAAGACCGCGCTCGACGAATTCAACAATCCGCGCAAGGGCGGCATCATTGCCGTGAACCTGGACGACGGCGACTACCTGATCGGCGCCGCCCTCACCGACGGCAAGCATGACGTGATGCTCTTCAGCGATGGCGGCAAGGCCGTGCGCTTCGCTGAAGACGACGTCCGTCCGCTCGGCCGCAATGCGCGCGGCGTGCGCGGCATGTCGCTCGACCCGGGCCAGGGCGTGATCGCCATGCTCGTGGCCGAGGACGAACAGCAGAGCGTGCTCACCGCCACGGAAAATGGTTACGGAAAGCGAACAAGCATTACGGAATACACGCGTCACGGCCGTGGAACCAAAGGCATGATCGCGATTCAACAGAGTGAGCGCAACGGCAAGGTCGTTGCCGCCACTCTCGTGCATGCGGACGATGAGATCATGCTCATCACCGACAAGGGCGTGCTTGTGCGCACCCGGGTTGCCGAAATTCGTGAACTGGGTCGCGCGACGCAAGGCGTCACGCTGATCGGGCTTGACGAAGGCGCCAAACTCAGCGGGCTACAGCGTATCGTCGAAAACGACGCGAACGGCGAGAGCGAGCCGGACGCAGACGATACTTCCACATCTTCAACGGAGAATCCTCAGTGAAAAAAATCAAACTCGCACTTCTGACGGTAGCTTTGGCCAGCAGCTCGATGGCCGCCATGGCCCAGGACAAGGCCACGCTGATCAAGCAGTTCATCGACATCCAGCGCCCCGGCATCGAATCGCTGGCGCGTGGTCTGGTCGAGCAGTCGAGCGCCCCGATCGCACAAGCCGGTTCGCAGTACCTGCAGACGCAAGTGCCTGAAGCCAAGCGCGAGTCCGCCGCCAAGGCCGCCGACGCCGAACTCAAGAAGTACTTCGACGACGCCTACCCCCTCGTGCGCGACAAGGCCGTGCAACTGGCACCGGGCGCCCTCACCCCGCTGCTCGAGCAGAACTTCAGCGAAGACGAACTCAAGCAACTGCTGGCCTGGATCAACTCCCCGCTCAGCAAGAAGTACCAGGACCTGAACCCGAAGATGCAGACCGCATTGACGGAAAAGCTGGTGGCCGAAACCCGCGCTTCCATCGAACCCAAGATGCGCGCGCTCGACACCAACGTGGCCAAGGCCCTCGGCGCTCCGACCGACGGCGGCCAAGGTTCCGCACCCGCCAAGGCGCCAGCCAAGGCCCCAGCCAAGAAGTAAAGCAACGTGACCCAGCAGCAGACGCCGGCCGGCAAGCGCCCCTACAACTTCTCGGCCGGTCCGGCTGCCATGCCGGAGGCGGTGCTGCAGCGCGCCGCCGCCGAAATGCTCGACTGGCAGGGCAGCGGCATGAGCGTGATGGAGATGAGCCATCGCGGCAAGGAATTCGGCGCGATCGCCACGCAGGCCGAAGCCGACATCCGCACGCTGCTGGCCGTGCCCTCCCATTTCCACGTCCTGTTCATGCAGGGCGGCGGCCTTGGCGAAAACGCCATCGTGCCGATGAACCTGTCGCGCGGCACAACCGCGGACTTCGTCATCACCGGCAGCTGGAGCATCAAGTCGCACAAGGAAGCGCAGCGCTATTGCACGGCGCGCGTGGCCGCGAGCAACGCCGACGACCAGCACACGAAGCTTCCCGATCCCTCGACCTGGCAACTCACCAAGGACGCCTCGTATGTGCACCTGTGCACCAACGAGACGATCAACGGCATCGAGTTCCAGCAGTTGCCCGACCTCGCCGCGCTCGGCAGCGATGCGCCGCTCGTCATCGATTTCTCGTCGCACGTGGCTTCGCGCAGCGTCGACTGGAGCCGCGTGGGCCTCGCCTTCGGCGGTGCCCAGAAGAACCTCGGCCCGGCAGGCCTCACGATCGTCGTCGTGCGCGACGACCTCCTGGGCCATGCGCTGGAGATCTGCCCGAGCGCGTTCAACTACAAGACCGTGGCCGACAACAACTCCATGTACAACACCCCGCCGACCTGGGGCATCTACATGGCGGGGCTCACCTTCCAATGGCTGCTTGAGCAGACCGAGGGCACGCTCACTGGCGTGGCCGCGATGGAGCAGCGCAATATCGAGAAGGCGACGCTGCTGTACGACTTCATCGACGGCTCCGACTTCTACGCCAACCGCATCGATGCGAGCTGCCGCTCGCGCATGAACGTGCCGTTCTTCCTGGCCGACGAAAGCCGCAACGAAGCCTTCCTGGCCGGCGCGCGCGAGGCCGGGCTGCTGCAGCTCAAGGGCCACAAGTCGGTCGGCGGCATGCGCGCGAGCATCTACAACGCCATGCCGCTGGCAGGGGTGCAGGCCCTCGTGGGCTACATGCGAGAATTCGAGCGATCGCATGCCTAGGCGCATGCCCTAGCTCTGCTCGCACGATGACCGCCTCCGCACCCACACCGCCCTCCTCCAACGACAACTCCGAAAGCCTTGCCGATCTGCGCGTGCAGATCGACTCGCTCGACCAACGCCTGCTGAGCCTGCTCAACGAGCGGGCCCACGTGGCCGAACTGGTCGGCGAGGTCAAGAAGCGCGAAGGCACGCCGTTCTTTCGCCCCGACCGCGTTGCCGCCGTCATCGACAAGATGCAGAAAAGCAATGGAGGTCCGCTCAAGGACCTCCATGTCGCGGCCATCTGGCGCGAGATCATGTCGGCGTGCCTCGCCCTCGAATCGCCGCAGCGCGTGGCCGTGCTGGGCCCCGAAGGCACCTTCTGCGAGCAGGCTGCCATCGAGTACTTCGGCGGCGCCGCCGACCTGATCTACTGCGCCAGCTTCGACGAAGTCTTCCACGCCACCGCCGCGGGCAGCGCCCAGTACGGCGTGGTCGGCGTCGAGAACTCGACCGAAGGCGTGGTCACCCGCTCGCTCGACCTCTTCCTGCATTCGCCCACGCATGTGGTCGGCGAAGTCAGCCTGCTGGTGCGCCACCACCTCCTGCGCAGCGAGAACTCGCTCGAAGGCATCGAGGCGGTGCTCGCCCATCCGCAGGCGCTCGCGCAGTGCCAGACCTGGCTGTCCAAGCACCTGCCCAACGCCGAGCGCCGCGCCGTCTCGAGCAACGCCGAAGGCGCGCGCCTCGCGGCCACCAACCCGGCCTGGGCCGGCCTGGCCGGCGAACGCGCCGCCACCCGCTTCGGCCTGCACATCGTGGCGCACGCCATCCAGGACGATTCGTACAACCGCACCCGCTTCTCGGTGATCTGCCTGCCGCAGACGCTGGCCATGCCGCCGGCCTCGGGCAAGGACTGCACGAGCCTGATCGTCTCGGTGCCCAACCGGCCCGGCGCGGTGCATGACCTGCTGGTGCCGCTGAAGGCCAACAACGTGTCGATGACGCGCTTCGAATCGCGCCCCGCGCGCACCGGCCAGTGGGAGTACTACTTCTACATCGACCTGGACGGCCACCCCTCGCAGCCCAACGTGGCCGCGGCGCTGGCCGAACTGCGCGGCCTCTGCGCGTTCTACAAGGTGCTTGGCGCCTACCCCGTCAAAGCCTGAGCCGGACAGACACGATGTTCGAGCAACTGGGATTGATCGGCTGCGGCCTCATGGGCGGCTCCTTTGCGCTCGCGCTCAAGCGCGCGAAGCTGGTGAAACGCGTGGTCGGCTACAGCAAGTCGCCCTCCACCACCGAGCGGGCACGCCAGCTCGGCGTGATCGACGTGGCGGCGCCCTCGGCGCTGCTGGCGGTGTCGGGCGCCGACCTCGTGCTGCTCGCGGTGCCGGTGGCCGCCTCGGAAGCCATGTTCAAGGCGATCCGCCACGGCATCTCCAACGACACGCTGGTGATGGACGTCGGCTCGACCAAGGGCGACGTGATCGAGGCGGCGCGCAACGGCCTGCAAAAGCAGTTCGCCAACTTCGTGCCGGCGCATCCGATCGCCGGCAAGGAAGTCTCGGGCATCGAGCACGCCGAAGCCTCGCTCTTCACCGGCCGCCAGGTCGTCCTGACGCCGGTCAAGGCCACGCTGCGATCCAATGTGCAGCGCGCCTCGCAGGTGTGGAGCGGCATCGGCGCCAACGTGGTCACCATGACGCCCGAGGCGCACGACGCCTCGTTCGCCGCCGTGAGCCACCTGCCCCACCTGTTGGCGTTCGCGTACACCAACGCCCTCACCGCGCAGCCGCAGGGCGATCGTTTCCTCAGTCTCGCGGGACCGGGCTTTCGCGACTTCTCGCGCATCGCCGCGAGCGACCCGGTCATGTGGCGCGACGTGCTGCTCGCCAACCGCGAGCAGGTGCTGCTGCAGTCCCAGGCCTTCCGCAAGGCGCTGGAAGACCTCGAGGCGCTCATGACCGCGGGCGACCTGCAGGGGCTGGAGCAGTCCATCGCCGCCGCCAGCAAGGCGCGCGCCGCGTGGCGGCCGAACGCGAGCACCGATGCCTCGGCCCAGCAGGACAGCTGACATGTTCTCGACCGCCTTCCTCGATCTCCCGCCCCTCGTGGGCGCCGCCGGCACGGTCCGGCTGCCGGGCTCCAAGAGCATCTCCAACCGCGTGCTGCTGCTGGCCGCGCTCGCGAGCGGCACCACCACGATCCACGACCTGCTCGATTCCGACGACACGCGCGTGATGCTCGATGCCCTGCGCGCGCTCGGCTGCGGCATCCAGCCCGCAGGCAGCACGCTGCAGATCACCGGCCTGGGCGGCCAGCTGAAATCCGGTGGGGCGCTGCTGCCCCTCTTCCTCGGCAACGCCGGCACCGCGATGCGTCCGCTGACGGCTGCGCTCTCGCTGCTCGGCGGCGAATTCGAGCTGAGCGGCGTGCCGCGCATGCACGAGCGGCCGATCGGCGACCTGGTCGACGCGCTCACCCAGCTCGGCTGCAACATCGACTACCTCGGCAACCCGGGCTATCCGCCGCTGCGCATCCACCCGGTCCACCACGACGACCTGGCACTCCATGCACCGATCCGCGTGCGCGGCGACGTCTCGAGCCAGTTCCTCACGGCCCTGCTGCTGGCGCTGCCCCTCGCGGCCCGCAACGACATCGTGATCGAGGTGGTTGGCGAGCTGATCTCCAAGCCCTACATCGAGATCACGCTGAACCTGCTGGCGCGCTTCGGCATCACGGTGCGGCGCGACGGCTGGGAGCGCTTCACCATTCCCGCCGGCAGCCGCTACACCTCGCCGGGCGACATCCACGTGGAGGCCGACGCCTCCTCCGCCAGCTATTTCATCGCGCTGGGCGCCATCGCCACGGGCGTGTCCGGAAAGAACGGCATCCGGATCGAAGGCGTGGGCGCCGATTCGATCCAGGGCGACATCCGCTTCATCGACGCCGCCCGCCAGATGGGCGCCGAAGTCGACAGCGGCCCGAACTGGCTCGAAGTGCGCCGCGGCGCCTGGCCGCTCAAGGCCATCGACCTCGATGCGAACCACATCCCCGATGCAGCGATGACGCTCGCCGTCATGGCGCTCTACGCCGACGGCCCGAGCACGCTGCGCAACATCGCCAGCTGGCGCGTCAAGGAAACCGATCGCATCGACGCCATGGCCAACGAGCTCAAGAAGCTCGGCGCCACCGTCGAGGCCGGCCCCGATTTCATCCGCGTGCACCCGCTCGCGCCGGCCGGCTGGCAGGCGGCGAGCATCCGCACGTACGACGACCACCGCGTGGCGATGTGCTTCTCGCTCGCGCCGTTCAACCCGGCGGGCATGCCGGTGCGCATCCTCGAGCCGCACTGCGTCGCCAAGACCTTTCCCGATTACTTCGAAACCCTGTTCTCGGTCGCCGAAGCCGCCGAAGTGCCGGTGATCTGCATCGACGGCCCGACCGCCTCGGGCAAGGGCACGCTCGCGGCCGAAGTGGCGCGCCTGCTGGGCTACCACTACCTGGATTCGGGCTCGCTCTACCGAGTGACCGGCCTGGCCATGCGCCGCGCTGGCCTCGTCGCCGATGCGCAGCACGAGGCGCAGATCGCCGCCCTGGCGGCTGCCCTTCCCCTGCAGTTCACCGAGGGCAACGTGATGCTGAATGGCGAAGACGTGAGCGACGAGATCCGCACCGAAGCGGCCGGCATGGACGCCTCCCGCGTCTCGACGCTGCCCGCGGTGCGCGAGGCGCTTCTGGCGCTGCAGCAGCGTTTTCGCCAGCTCCCGGGCCTGGTGGCCGACGGCCGTGACATGGGCACCGTGATCTTCCCGGACGCGACGCTCAAGGTCTTCCTCACGGCCAGCGCCGCCCAGAGGGCGGAACGGCGTCATAAGCAGTTGATTTCAAAGGGTATTTCGACTACACTCGACAGTCTTCGCTCCGACTTGGAAGCACGTGACGCCCGGGACTCCTCCCGCAGCGTCGCCCCTTTGAAGCCGGCGCAGGATGCCCGCCACCTCGACAACTCCCAGCTGTCCATCGAGCAATCGATCGATACGGTGTTGGACTGGTGGCAGGAAATTCAACCGTTCAAGCCCGCTTGAGCGGTTTGAAGTGCAGCCTTTCAAGTCCGCTTGAAAAGCTAGCGCCAACCGGTGTTATCGGCTGGCGCCTACCGCTCCAGCAGGCTCTTTTCGCGCGACAGCGCACCAGCCTTCTGGTTGTTCAACCAACCCGGGCACCAGCCCACAAAACCGCCGTCTCCAGATCCACAGCAGCCGCACGCAATTTCGCAAGAGCGCCTGCCAACCCTGCCTGACGGAAGGAACCATAAATGTCTGAATCTTTTGCCGACCTATTCGAAGAGTCCCTGAAGCGTTCCGAAATGCGCACCGGCGAGGTCATCACGGCCGAAGTCGTGCGCGTCGAACACAACCACGTCGTCGTCAACGCCGGTCTGAAGTCCGAAGCGTATGTGCCGATCGAGGAGTTCAAGAACGACAAGGGCGAACTCGAAGTCCAGGCCGGCGATTTCGTTTCCGTTGCCATCGGCAGCGTTGAAAACGGCTACGGCGACACCATCCTCTCGCGCGACACCGCCAAGCGTCTGGCTTCGTGGCTCGCCCTGGAGAAGGCCCTGGAATCGGGCGACTTCGTCACCGGCACCACCAGCGGCAAGGTCAAGGGCGGTCTCACCGTCCTGGTCAACGGCATCCGCGCATTCCTGCCGGGCTCGCTGATCGACACGCGTCCCATCAAGGACCTGACCCCGTACGAGAACAAGACCCTCGAATTCAAGGTCATCAAGCTGGACCGCAAGCGCAACAACGTCGTGCTGTCGCGCCGTGCCGTGGTCGAAGCCAGCATGGGCGAAGAACGCGCCAAGCTGATGGAAACCCTGAAGGAAGGCGCTGTTGTCCGCGGCGTGGTCAAGAACATCACCGAATACGGTGCGTTCGTGGACCTCGGCGGCATCGACGGCCTGCTGCACATCACCGACATGGCATGGCGCCGCGTCCGCCACCCGAGCGAAGTCGTTCAGGCCGGCCAGGAAATCACCGCCAAGATCCTCAAGTTCGACACCGAGAAGAACCGTGTCTCGCTGGGTCTGAAGCAAATGGGCGACGACCCGTGGATGGGCGTTTCGCGCCGCTACCCGCAATCGACCCGCCTGTTCGGCAAGGTCACGAACATTGCCGACTACGGCGCGTTTGTCGAACTCGAACCCGGCATCGAAGGCCTGGTGCACGTCTCCGAAATGGACTGGACCAACAAGAACATCGCTCCGAACAAGATCGTCTCGCTGGGCGACGAAGTCGAAGTCATGGTCCTGGAAATCGACGAAGACAAGCGCCGCATCAGCCTGGGCATGAAGCAGTGCAAGGCCAACCCGTGGCAAGAGTTCGCGCAGAACACCAAGCGCGGCGACCGCGTCAAGGGCCCGATCAAGTCGATCACCGACTTCGGCGTGTTCGTGGGTCTGGCTGCCGGCATCGACGGCCTGGTTCACCTGTCTGACCTCTCGTGGAACGAAGCCGGCGAAACCGCCGTTCGCAACTACAAGAAGGGCCAGGAAGTCGAAGCGATCGTGTTGGCAGTCGACGTCGACCGCGAGCGCATCTCGCTGGGCATCAAGCAACTGGACAGCGATCCGTTCACCACGTTCACCACTGTGAACGACAAGGGCCAGATCGTGACCGGCAAGGTCAAGACGGTTGACGCCCGCGGCGCTGAAATCGACCTGGGCGAAGACATCATCGGCTACCTGCGTGCTTCGGAAATCTCGCGCGACCGCGTCGAAGATGCCCGCAACGTGCTCAAGGAAGGCGACGAAGTCACCGCCATCGTCGTGAACGTGGATCGCAAGACCCGCAACATCCAGCTGTCCATCAAGCAGAAGGACATGGTCGACGAACAAGGCGCCATGGCCAACCTGAGCCAGCAGTCGGCACGCGAAAACGCGGGCACGACGAGCCTGGGCGCCCTGCTGCGCGCCAAGCTCGACAACAACG
The DNA here is from genome assembly GCF_979257995.1 of Variovorax sp. AC194. Classification (NCBI taxonomy): domain Bacteria; kingdom Pseudomonadati; phylum Pseudomonadota; class Betaproteobacteria; order Burkholderiales; family Comamonadaceae; genus Variovorax; species Variovorax sp. AC194. The sequence continues at coordinate 5,084,756 of NZ_OZ409823.1, forward strand.
ACAGCAAGTAAGCTGAGTCCGAAGACAGAGCAGGCCAGGCTTTGAGCTTGGCCACTCTGTCTTTTTTTTCGTCCACGTTTTCTCTGCACTGGCCTTTATGACCCGCTCTGACCTCGTCGAAGAACTCGCGGCGCGCTTTGCACAACTCACGCACCGCGATGCCGAGTACGCCGTCAAGACCATCCTGGACGCGATGAGCGACGCGCTGGTGCGCGGGCACCGCATCGAGATCCGCGGGTTCGGCAGCTTCTCGGTCAACCGACGTCCGCCGCGCATCGGGCGCAATCCGCGTTCGGGCGAGAGCGTGCAGATCCCCGAAAAGCGGGTGCCGCACTTCAAGCCGGGCAAGGCCCTGCGCGAGGCTGTGGACGCGAAAACCGCCGAGCTCGACGCCAAGGAAGCCAAGGGCCGCAAGGCCTGATCCGCGTGGATGCAAACGTAGAATGCCTCCGGCAACGGGAATGGCTATGAAATACCTCCTGTGGCTGCTCAAGGCAGCCATTTTTTTTACGCTCTTCGCCTTCGCGCTGAACAACCAGCACGACGCGACCGTCTATTTCTTCTTCGGCACCCACTGGCGCGCACCGCTGGTGCTCGTCGTGCTCGCGGCCTTCGCCGGCGGGCTCGTGGTGGGCGCGCTCGGCATGCTGCCCGGCTGGTGGAAACACCGCGCCGCCGCGGCCGCCCAGGGGCCCTCGGCGAACGAAGCCCTCTCCACAACAACGGCACCGACGGCCGTGACCGCTCAGGCAGCGGCACCGTCCATCTCCGCCACCGACCTCCCCGCCGTACGTCAACATGGACTTTGATCCCAGCTGGCTGCTGATCAGCCTGCCCGTCGCCTTCGTGCTCGGGTGGCTCGCATCGCGCTTCGACATCCGCCAGCTCAAGCTCGAGAACCGGCAGGCGCCCAAGGCCTACTTCCGGGGCCTGAACTTCCTGCTCAACGAGCAGCAGGACCAGGCCATCGATGCCTTCATCGAGGCCGTGCAGAACGACCCCGACACGCAGGAGCTGCACTTCGCGCTCGGCAACCTGTTCCGCCGCCGCGGCGAATACCAGCGCGCCGTGCGCGTGCACGAGCACCTGCTGGGCCGCGGCGACCTGAGCCGCACCGACCGCGAGCGCGCGCAGCACGCGCTCGCGCAAGACTTCCTGCGCGCCGGCCTGCTCGACCGCGCCGAAGCCGCGCTGCAGAAGCTCGAAGGCACGCGCTACGAGAACGAGGCGCGCCTCTCGCTGCTCGCCATCTACGAGCGCTCGCGCGAATGGGCCCAGGCCGCCGACGTGGCGCAGAAGCTCGATGAGTCCGACCAGGCCAGCTACGCCACGCGCCGCGCGCACCACCTCTGCGAACAGGCGACCGAGCGCGTGGCCGCCGGCGACCTCCCCGCGGCAGCGAAGCTGCTCGCGCAGGCCGTCGAGCTGGCCCCGCAAGCGCCGCGCCCCGCCATCGACACCGCCAACCTGCAACTGCGCAACGGCGATGCCGCCGCAGCCTTCGACACGCTCGTGGCACTGAGCGACACCGCGCCCCTCGCACTGCCGCTCTACGCGGCCGCGCTGCAACAGGCAGCCGTGGCCGCACACCGCGAGGCCGACGCGCTCGCGCTGCTGCAGCGGCGCTACGTGGACTCACCGTCGATCGACGTGCTCGAGGCGATGATCGCGCTCGGCGGCACCCCCAGCGCCACCGTGGACGCGCCCGAACCCGCCCCGCGCGACGGCTACATCGCCCACCTCGCGCAGCAGCCCTCGCTGGTCGCCGCATCGCGCTGGCTCGCGGGTGAGAAGTTCGAGCACGAGCAGTTCCATCCGCAGGTGCAGCGCGCGCTCGACCAGGCCACCCGGCCGCTCATGCGCTACCGCTGCGCCGCGTGCGGCTTCGAGGCGCACCAGTACTTCTGGCACTGCCCCGGCTGCCAGGCCTGGGACAGCTATCCGCCGCGCCGCGTCGAAGAACTCTGAGCAAGGTTCCGACCACATTCCGGAACAATGGTCACCCGGGCGGCGACCTCGTCAACGCCCCTTTCCCTGACCTCGTTGAACGCCGGCCGACGCTTTTGTCGGCTGTCGGTCATACCTACAAATCAGGGAGTTTTTCAATCATGTTCAAGAAGATCCTGGCCCTCTCGGCCCTGCTGTTCGCGGTCGTTTCGTTCGCCGCCGTCGATGTCAACAAGGGCACCGAAGCCGAGCTCGATGGCCTGAAGGGCGTCGGCCCCGCGATGTCCAAGCGCATCCTCGATGCGCGCAAGCAAGGCGAGTTCAAGGACTGGCCCGACCTCATGCAGCGCGTGAAGGGCGTCAAGGAGAAGAAGGCCGAGAAGCTCTCGGCCGAAGGCCTCACGGTGAACGGCCAAGCCTTCGGTGGCGCAGCGCCTGCGGCACCGAAGGAAGCGAAGGCCGCCAAGCCCTGACCCCGCGCATGCAGCGATAGCCAAAGCCGCCCTCGAGGCGGCTTTTTCATGGGCGCACCAAGGCAGGGAAATGCCTCAGAGATGGCCCGGAATTTGCACGTATGCTCATTTTCGTTTTCACTTTCATACGTTCCGGAGCGCTCATGAATCACAAGTTCGGCATTGCCCTCGCTGGCCTGACCCTCGGCGCAGCAGCCTTTGCGCAGACCAAGTGGGACCTGCCCACCGCCTACCCCGCAAGCAACTTCCACACGGAGAACATCACCCAGTTCGCCAGCGACGTGGACAAGGGCAGCGGCGGCAAGCTCAAGATCACGGTGCACGCCAATGCGTCGCTCTTCAAGGCGCCCGAGATCAAGCGCGCGGTGCAGGGCGGCCAGGCGCAGCTGGGCGAAATCCTCTTGGTGAACTACCAGAACGAGTGGCAGATGTTCGGTGCCGACGGCATTCCGTTCCTGGCCGACAGCTACGACGCCGCGTGGAAGCTCTACCAGGCGCAGAAGCCCGTGCTCGAGAAGAAGCTGGCCGAGCAAGGCATCCAGCTGCTCTACACGGTGGCCTGGCCGCCGCAGGGCATCTTCGTGAAGAAGGAGATCGCCTCGGCCGCAGACCTGAAGGGCGTGAAGTGGCGCGCCTACAGCCCCGCCACCGCGCGCATCGGCGAACTCGTCGGCGCGCAGCCGGTCACCGTGCAGCAGGCCGAGCTGTCGCAGGCCATGGCCACCGGTGTGATCGAGTCGTACATGTCCTCGGGCTCCACCGGCTACGACACCAAGACCTACGAGTACATCAAGAACTTCTACGACACGCAGGCGTGGCTTCCGAAGAACGCGGTGCTCATGAACAAGAAGGCCTTCGATGCGCTGGACAAGCCCACGCAGGACGCGGTGCTCAAGGCCGCCGCCGACGCCGAGAAGCGCGGCTGGGACCTCTCCAAGAAGAAGAACGTCGAATACCTGGACCTGCTCAAGAAGAACGGCATGACGGTGCACGTGCCCTCGGCGCAGCTGAAGGCCGACATGAAGAAGGTCGGCGACACCATGATCAAGGAGTGGACCGAGAAGGCCGGCCCCGAAGGCCAGGCCGTCGTCGATGCATACAAGAAGATGTGAGGCGGACTCGAACTGCACCCGATGCGCAAGACGCTTGATCTTCTCTACATGAGCGCCGCCGCATTGGCGGCGCTTTTCATGGTCGGCCTGCTGGTGATGGTGCTCTTGTCCATCATCGGCCGCCAGCTTCACTTCAACATTCCGGGCATCGATGCCTACGCCGGCTACCTGATGGCCGGCGCCGGTTTCCTCGCGCTCGCGCACACGCTCAAGCGCGGCGAGCACATCCGCGTGACGCTGGTGCTGCAGCACCTGCCGCTCGCGGCGCAGCGCTGGCTCGAACGCTGGGCGATGGGCGCCGCGGCGCTGCTCGCGCTGCTCTTTGCCTGGTACAGCGCGCGGCTGGTCTGGCAATCGTTCGACTACCACGACATCTCCACCGGCAACGACGCCACGCCGCTGTGGGTGCCGCAGCTGTCGATGGCGCTGGGCACCATCGTCTTCGCGGTCGCCGCGCTCGACGAATTCGTGATCGAGTGGCGCGGCCGCCCAGCCAAGCCCGTCGAGACGGAGGCGCTGCGCCATGAGTGACATCGCCATCGCGGGCCTCCTGATCGCCGCGCTCTTTCTCATCCTGGGCAGCGGCGTGTGGATCGGCCTCACGCTCTCGGGCGTGGCGTGGATCGCCATGCAGATCTTCTCGTCGCGCGCCGCCGGCGACGCGATGGCCGTGACCATCTGGGGCTCGGCCTCGAGCTGGACGCTCACCGCGCTGCCGCTGTTCGTATGGATGGGCGAGATCCTCTTTCGCACGCGGCTCTCGCAGGACATGTTCAAGGGCCTCGCGCCCTGGATGCAAAGCCTACCGGGCCGGCTGCTGCACACCAACGTGGTGGGCTGCGCGGTGTTCGCCGCAGTGTCGGGCTCCAGCGCCGCCACCTGCGCCACCATCGGCAAGATGAGCCTGCCCGAGCTCAAGCGCCGCGGCTACCCCGACGACATGGTCATCGGCACGCTGGCCGGCGCGGGCACGCTGGGCCTCCTGATCCCGCCCTCGATCATCATGATCGTCTACGGGGTGAGCGCGGACGTGTCGATCGCGCGGCTGTTCATCGCGGGCGTCATCCCGGGGATCCTGCTCGCGCTGCTGTTCTCGGGCTACATCGTGGTCTGGGCGCTGCGCAATCCCGACAAGGTGCCCGCGGCCGACGCGAAGCTGCCGTTCGTGGAGAAGCTCAAGGCCTCGATGTCGCTGATCCCCGTCGCGCTGCTGATCCTGTCGGTGCTCGGCTCCATCTACGCGGGCATCGCCACGGCGACCGAGGCGGCGGCCGTGGGCGTGGTCGGCGCGATGGTGATCTCCGGCGTGCAGGGCTCGCTGACGTGGAGCAGTTTCAAGGAGGCGCTGCTGGGCGCCACGCGCCTGTATTGCATGATGGCGCTGATCCTCGCGGGCGCGGCCTTCCTCACGCTGGCCATGGGCTACATCGGTCTCCCACGGCACCTGGCCGAATGGATCGGCTCGCTGGGCCTGTCGAAGTTCCAGCTGATCGTGATGCTCGCGGCCTTCTACATCGTGCTCGGCTGTTTCCTGGACGGCATCTCGATGGTGGTGCTGACCATGGGCGTGATCATGCCGACCGTCACCGCGGCGGGCATCGACCCGGTGTGGTTCGGCATCTTCATCGTGCTGGTGGTCGAGATGGCGCAGATCACGCCGCCGGTGGGTTTCAACCTCTTCGTGCTGCAGGGCATGACCGGCAGGGACCTGCTCTACATCGCGCGCGTGACGCTGCCGATGTTCTTCCTCATGGTGGCGGCGGTGCTGCTCATCTACTTCGTGCCGCAGCTGGTGACGTGGCTGCCCCAGCAGATGGCACCCTGAACCCCGCGAAGCCAGGACCCTCGCGCCGACAATAGACGCATGCTTCTTCCGATTCTTGCGATCTGCGTCGGCGCCTCCATCGGCGCCCTGGCCCGCTGGGGCCTGGCCCTGTGGTTCGGCGCCGGCGGCCTCATGCCCTGGGGCACGCTGGCGGCCAACCTGATCGGCGGCTACCTCATCGGCATCGCCATCGCCGCGTTCCAGTTGCTGCCCGACCTCGATCCGGTCTGGCGGCTCGCGCTGGTGACAGGCTTTCTCGGCGGGCTCACCACCTTCTCCAGCTTCTCGGCCGAGGTCACGACCATGCTGCTCGAAGGCCGGCTCGGCGTGGCCATGCTCACGGCCGCGGCGCACCTGGGCGGCTCGCTTTTTTGCACCTGGCTCGGCATCCGCACGGTGCAGGCCTTCGCGGCCTGATCGCGCCGGAAACTGCCTTATGTCCTGCGGTTATAGATAGGCCCTCCCAGAGGGGCCGCCGATAGAATCGACCCCAATGCCCCTGGTCTTTCTCGTCGCACTTCCATTCATCGCCAGCGTGCTGGCCGCGTTGATGCCGTCCAACGCGCGCAACAGGGAGTCGACCCTCGCGGGCCTCGTCGCATTGGGCTGCGCCATCCAGGCCGCATGGCTCTTTCCACAGATCGCGCACGGCAACGTGCTCAGGCAAGAGATCGAATGGCTCCCCGCCCTCGGCCTGAACCTCGTGTTCCGCATGGACGGCTTCGCGTGGCTCTTCTGCATGCTGGTGCTGGGCATCGGCGCGCTGGTGGTGCTCTATGCGCGCTACTACATGTCGGCGTCCGATCCGGTGCCGCGCTTCTTCTCGTTCTTCCTCGCGTTCATGGGCGCGATGATGGGCGTGGTGCTCTCGGGCAACCTCGTGCAGATGGTGCTGTTCTGGGAGCTCACCAGCCTCTTCTCGTTCCTGCTCATCGGCTACTGGCACCACCGGCGCGACGCGCGGCGCGGCGCGCGCATGGCGCTCACGGTCACCGGCGCGGGCGGGCTGTGCCTGCTGGCCGGCGTGCTGGTGCTGGGGCGCATCACCGGCAGCTACGAGCTGGACGTGGTGCTCGCCTCGGGTGACCTGATCCGCGCGCATGCGCTCTACCCCGTCGCGCTGGTGCTGGTGCTGCTGGGCGCCTTCACCAAGAGCGCGCAGTTCCCGTTCCACTTCTGGCTGCCGCGCGCCATGGCCGCGCCCACGCCGGTGTCGGCGTACCTGCACTCGGCCACCATGGTGAAGCTGGGCGTGTTCCTCATGGCGCGCCTGTGGCCCGTGCTCTCGGGCACCGAGCAGTGGTTCTGGCTGGTGGGCGGGGCGGGCGCGATCACGCTGCTGCTTGGCGGCTTCATCGCGATGTTCCAGCGCGACCTGAAGGCGCTGCTGGCGTACTCGACCATTTCGCACCTGGGGCTCATCACGCTGCTGCTGGGCCTCAATAGCCCGCTCGCGGCCGTGGCCGCGGTGTTCCATGTCATGAACCACGCGACCTTCAAGGCCTCGCTCTTCATGGCCGCCGGCATCATCGACCACGAGACCGGCACGCGCGACATCCGCAAGCTCAGCGGCCTGATGCGGCTCATGCCGATCACCGGCACGCTGGCCATCATCGCCAGTGCCTCGATGGCCGGCGTGCCGCTGCTCAACGGCTTTCTCTCGAAGGAAATGTTCTTCGCGGAGACGGTGTTCATCCAGTCCACGCCGTGGGTCGATTTCAGTCTGCCGGTCATCGCCACCATCGCGGGCATCTTCAGCGTCGCGTATTCGGCGCGCTTCGTGTTCGACGTGTTCTTCGGCCCGCCCTGCGGCGACGAGGTGCCCAAGCATCCGCACGAGCCGCCGCACTGGATGCGCGTGCCGGTCGAGCTGCTGGTGCTGGTGTGCCTCGTGGTGGGCGTGGTGCCGGCCTGGTCGGTCGGGCCGCTGCTCGCCGCGGCCGCGACGCCGGTGGTCGGCGGCACGCTGCCCGAGTACAGCCTGGCGGTGTGGCACGGCTTCAACCTGCCGCTCGTGATGAGCTTCGTCGCGCTCGCGGGCGGTGCCGCGCTCTACCTGCTGCAGCGCCGCCGCCGCGCGGGAGGCGGCCTCGAACACACGCCGCTCCTGCATCGCTTCGACGGCCAGGTCATCTTCGAGCACCTGCTCGCGCTGCTGAGCGAAACCGGCCGCCGCAGCCGGCGCCTGTTCGGCACGCGCCGCATGCAGTCGCAGCTGCTGCTGCTCGTGGCAGTGGCCGTCGCGGGCGCCGCGGCGTCGCTCTGGGCCACGCCCGCGGCCCCCGGCACGCGCGAGCTGCTGCCCTTCTCGCCGATGTTCGCGATGATGTGGCTCATCGGCGGTACCTGCGCGCTGGCCGCCGCCTGGCAGGCCAAGTTCCACCGGCTCGCCGCGCTCATGCTGGCCTCCGCTGCCGGGCTGGTCTCGTGCGTGACGTACATCTGGTTCTCCGCGCCGGACCTCGCCCTCACGCAGCTGGTGGTCGAGGCCGTGACCACCGTGCTCATCCTGCTGGGCCTGCGCTGGCTGCCGATGCGCAGCAAGGACGTCATCCAGCCCGCCCGCGCGCGCCTTCGCCCCTGGGGCCGGCGCGGGCGCGACCTGCTGGTGGCCACCATCGCGGGCTGCGGCATGGCCGCGCTGGCCTGGGCCCTGATGACGCGCAACTTTCCGCAGAGCATTTCGCCCTTCTTCCTCGAACACGCGCTCACCGAAGGCGGCGGCACCAACGTGGTCAACGTGATGCTGGTCGATTTCCGCGGCTTCGACACCTTCGGCGAGATCACCGTGCTCGGCGTGGTGGCGCTCACGGTGTACGCGCTCTTGCGGCGCTTTCGCCCGGCCATCGAATCGATGGCGCTGCCGATCCAGCAGCGCCAGCAGATCGACGACGGCAGCAGCGACCTCCTGAACCCGCGTCTGGCGAAAGACACCGCCGTCGGCTACCTCATGGTGCCGGCCGTGCTGGTGCGCCTTTTGCTGCCGCTCGCGGTGCTGGTGTCGGTCTACTTCTTCATGCGCGGGCACAACGCGCCGGGCGGCGGCTTCGTCGCGGGGCTGGTGATGTCGGTGGCGCTGGTGCTGCAGTTCATCGTCTCGGGCACCGAGTGGGTCGAGGAGCACCTGCGCATCTACCCGCGCCGCTGGATCGCCATCGGCCTCCTGTTCGCACTGGCCACCGGCAGCGGCGCGGTGTTCCTGGGCTACCCGTTTCTCACCACGCACACCGCGCACGTGCACCTGCCGCTCCTGGGCGAGATCCATGTGCCCAGCGCCCTGTTCTTCGACATCGGCGTGTTCGCGCTGGTGCTCGGCGCCACGATGCTGATCCTCACCGCGCTGGCCCACCAGTCCATCCGCAGCCACCGCTGGGCCGACGAGCAGGCCGAGAAGGAAGCGCAGGCCCAATCCGAAGCCGTGGAGGGAGCGCACTGATGGAAATCGTGCTCGCCCTGGCCATCGGCGTGCTCACCGGCTCGGGGGTCTACCTGCTGCTGCGCCCGCGCACCTTCCAGGTGATCATGGGGCTCACGCTGATCTCGTACGCGGTCAACCTCTTCATCTTCAGCATGGGCCGCCTCAAGGTGGACAGCGAGCCGGTGCTCATCAAGGGCATCGAATCGACGCTGGCCAACACGGCCGACCCGATGCCCCAGGCGCTGGTGCTCACCGCCATCGTGATCGGCTTTGCGATGACGGCGCTGTTCCTGGTCGTCATGCTCGCCTCGCGCGGCCTCACGGGCACCGACCATGTGGACGGTGAAGAGCGCAAGGAGGCGGAATGACAGAGGTCTTCCACCTGCTCGACCGGTTTCTCGAGTTCAGCATGCCGCATCTCGTGGCGGTGCCGATCCTCGTGCCGATGCTCACCGCCGCGCTCATGCTGCTGCTGGGCGAGAACCGCCGCCGCGCCAAGTCCGCGTTGAGCGTGGTCTCGGGCCTGGTCGGCCTCCTGGCCGCGCTCGCGCTGCTGCGCTGGGTGAACGCGCCCGACACCGGCGGCGGCCCCGGCTCCATCGGCGTGTACCTGCCCGGCAACTGGCGCGCGCCCTTCGGCATCGTGCTGGTGGCCGACCGGCTCTCCACGATGATGGTGGCGCTCACCGGCGTCATCGCCTTCGCCGCCTCGATCTATTCCACCTCGCGCTGGGACCGCGCGGGCGTGCACTTCCATCCGCTGCTGCAGCTGCAGCTCATGGGCCTGAACGGCGCGTTCCTCACGGGCGACCTGTTCAACCTGTTCGTGTTCTTCGAGGTGATGCTCGCAGCGTCCTACGGCCTCCTGCTGCACGGCTCGGGGCGCCTGCGCGTGCAGGCGGGGCTGCAGTACATCGCGATCAACCTCGCGGCCTCGTCGCTGTTCCTGATCGGCGCGGCCATCCTCTACGGCGTGACCGGCACGCTCAACATGGCGGACCTGGGCGTGCGCATCGCCGAGCTCGCGCCGGGCGACCGCGGCCTCGTGCATGCGGCGGCCGCCATCCTCGCGACCGCGTTCTTCGCCAAGGCGGGCGCCTGGCCGCTCAACTTCTGGCTCGTGCCGGCCTACAGCGCGGCGGTGTCGCCCGTGGGGGCCGTGTTCGCATTGCTCACCAAGCTGGGCGTGTACACGGTGCTCAGGCTCTGGACCGTGCTCTTCGCGCCCGACACCGGCGACTCGGCCGCCTTCGGGCAGGCCGCGCTGGTGGGCATCGGTCTCGCGACGCTGTTCGTCGGCGCCATCGGCATCGTCGGCACGCAGCGGCTGTCGAACCTCGCGGGCTTCAGCGTGCTGGTGTCGGCCGGCACCTTGCTCGCGGCGGTCGGGCTCGGACAACCGGAGGTGTGGGCCGGCGCGCTCTATTACCTTCTGAGCTCGACGCTCGCGGTGAGCGCCTTCTTCCTCCTGATCGACATGATCGAGCGCTGGCGCAACGCCGGCATGAGCGTCGCGCCGCACGAGGCGGCGGGCAACGCGCCCTTCCTCGCCGAAGACCTGAGCGCCATGTCCGACGTGAACCTGGACGACGAGGCGCAGGCGCTCTACGGCCGCGCGATTCCCGCCGGCGTCGCGTTCCTCGGCCTGAGCTTCATGGGCTGCACGCTGCTGCTGGCGGGCCTGCCGCCGCTGTCGGGCTTCGTCGGCAAGTTCGCGATGCTCTCGGGCCTGCTCGGCGCGAAGGGCGTGGCGACGGCCGGGTGGATCTTCCTGGCGCTGCTGATCGTCTCGGGCTTTCTCTCGCTGATCGCCTTGAGCCGCACCGGCATCCGCCATTTCTGGACGCAGCCGCATCCCACGATGCCGTCGTTGCCCGCGCTCGAAGTGCTGCCGGTGGCCGCGCTGCTCGCCGCCTGCGTGGCGCTGACCGTGTGGGCCGAGCCCGTGATGCAGCATGCCAAGGCCACCGCCAACGGCCTGAAGAATCCCGAGACCTACCGCAATGCCGTGATGGGCGCCACGCAGGTGCCCAACCCGGTGGTGGCGCCCGCCAAGGTGCCGGTGAAGGGAGCCGCGCCATGAAGCGCTGGATTCCGTCGCCGCCGCTGTCGTTCGCGCTCTTCATCGTCTGGCTGCTGCTGAACCAGTCGCTGGACGCGCCCACGCTGCTCATGGCGCTGGTGCTGGCCATTGCCGTGCCCCTCCTCACCAAGGGCCTGCGCCCGGCCACCGTGCGCATGCGCAAGCCCGGCGTGGCGCTGCGGCTCTCGTTCGTCGTCACCTTCGACATGCTCAAGTCCGCCTGGGACGTGGCCCGGCTGCTGCTCACGCGCCGCAGTTCCCGCATCGGCGCGAGCTTCGTGCAGATCCCGCTGGACATGCGCGACCCCAACGGCCTGGCGGTGCTCGCGATGGTCCTGTGCCTCACGCCGGGCACCGCCTGGGGCGAAGTGGCGTTCGACCGCAGCACGCTGCTGATCCACGTGTTCGACCTGGACGACGAGGCCGCCTTCGTCGCGATGATCAAGACGCGCTACGAGCGCCCGCTGATGGAGATCTTCGAATCATGACGCCGATCCTTTTCTGGGCCTTGAAGGCCGCGCTCTTCCTGCTCGCGGTGGCCATGCTCTGCGCGGTCTCGCGGCTGCTGATCGGCCCCTCCGCGCAAGACCGCGTGATGGCGCTGGACTGCCTGTACGTCAACGGCATGCTCATGATGCTGGTGCTGGGCATCAACTACGCGAGCAACGTGTACTTCGAGGCCGCGCTGCTGGTGGCGATCTTCGGCTTCGTCGGCTCGACGGCGATGGCCAAGTTCCTGCTGCGCGGGGAGGTGATCGAATGACGGATTTCATCGTCGGGCCGCTGCCGCTCTGGGCGGAGATCGTCACCGCCGTGTTCGCCGTGCTGGGCGCGGCCTTTGCGGCGATCGGCTCCTTCGGCCTCGTGCGGCTGCCCACCTTTTTCCGCCGCATCCACGCGCCGACGCTGGGCGCGACGGTGGGCGTGTGGTGCATGACGATCGCCACCATCGTCTACTTCTCGGTGCAGGGCTACAGCCTGTTCCTGCACGCGATATTGATCGTGCTGTTCATCGCGCTCACAACGCCGATCACCACCATCTTCCTGATGCGTGCGGCGCTCTTTCGCGAACGGCAAAAGGGCGGCAACGTGCCGCCGCAGGCGAAGTCGGGCTGACGCGCCTGCGCGCCCGCGTCGCCTGTCCTCGCTGTCCTCAGCTCATCGCGAGCTGCTGCATGCCCTTGGCGCGCGCCACTTCCACTTCGCGCGGCAATGTGACTGCGTTCTTTACCGCAAGAATTTCCGCCATCACGCTCACCGCGATCTCCGGCGGCGTCTTGCTGCCGATGTAGATGCCGATCGGGCCGCGCAGCCGCGCGAGCGATTCGGCCGTCTGGTCGAAGTGCTCGATCATGCGATCGCGCCGCGCGTCGGCATTGCGGCGCGAGCCGATCGCGCCCACGTAGAAGGCCTCGGTCTGCAGCGCCTCGAGCAGCGCGAGGTCGTCCAGCTTGGGATCGTGCGTGAGCGCGACCACGCAGCTGCGGCGGTCGGGCCGGAAGGCCAGCACCGCGTCGTCGGGCATCTCGGTGGTGATCGTCACGCCCGGCAGCGACCACGCGGTGCGGTACTCGGCGCGCGGGTCGCACAGCGTGACCGCGAAGCCGCTGAACTTGGCCATGGTCGCGAGGTATTCCGCGAGCTGGCCGGCGCCGATGAGCAGCATGCGGTACTCGGGGCCGAAGGTGTTGGTGAGCTCGGTGTCGTCCACCTTGAGCTCGTCGGGCGCGGTGGCCTCGGCGAGCGTCACGGCGCCGGTCGCGAGCGTCACGGTGCGCTGCATGAGCCGGCCTTTTTCGAGCTCGGCCACGAGGGTGTCGAGCGAGGCGGCGTCGGGGTCGTATTCGAGCAGCAGCTCCAGCGTGCCGCCGCAGGGCAGGCCGAAGCGGTGCGCCTCGTCGGCCGTGATGCCGTATTTCACGAGCGCGGGCGGGGTGCCAAGGGGCACTTCTTCGCCGTTGCCGTGCGCGTGGCTGTAGCGCGCGATCAGGTCGTCCTCGATGCAGCCGCCCGAGACCGAGCCGACCACCGCGCCGTCGTCCGCCAGCGCCATGATCGAGCCGACCGGGCGCGGCGACGAGCCCCAGGTGCGCACCACCGTGGTCAGCAGCGCGCGCTTGCCGGCCTGCCGCCAGTCGCGCAGCGCGCGCAGGACCATGACGTCGAGGTTTTCCATGGCGTCGTTGTCTTCAGTTCGTGTCGTCCGACGCGGGATCGCCATCCTTCTTGCCCAGACCCATCTTCTTCATGAGGCCGGACATCATGCCGGCCTTCTCGGCGGGCGCCTCGGCCGCGTCCGCGGCGGCGGCCGGCGGCGGGCCGTAGCGGCTCTGCATCTCGGCTTCGAAGCGCTTGAAGAAATCGTCGGCGGTGGACTTGGCGGCGCCGTCGATCAGGCGCTGGCCCAGCTGGGCGATCTTGCCGCCGACCTGCGCCTGCACGGTGTAGTCGAGCTCGCAGCCGACGGGCGCCGCGACTGCTTCGGCGGGGGCACCGTCGACGGGCGCGGCATCCGCCGCAACGGGCGCTTGCGTTGCGCCGGCGAGCTGCTTGAGCGTCACGCTCGACGATCCCTTGGCAAACCCCGCCACGCCGCCCTGCCCCTCGAAGGTGAGCTTGTAGCCATCGGGCGCCACGATGTCCGACAGCACCACCTTGCCGCTGAACTTGGCCGACACCGGGCCGATCTTCAGCGCGAGCGCCACGCTGTACTGGTTGTCGCCGGTGAGCTCGAACTTGTCGCAGCCGGGAATGCACTTCTTGAGCGTCTCGGGGTCGTTGAGCGCTTCCCAGGCCTGTTGTTGCGTGACGCCGAGGCGGCGGTTTCCGAGCATTTCCATGGTGGTTCTTCCTTGTTGTCTTGCGGCCCTAGCGGCCGGACCGCATCAGGGCGGCGAGGCTCGTGGCGAGTTGTTCGAGGGCACTGAGATTGTGGACCGCGAGCATCGCGTCCGCATGCCGGTGCAGCACGGTGGCCCCACGCGCCAGAGGGGCGTAGCCCTCGAAGCGCAGCAGCGGGTTGAGCCACAGCAGCCGGCGCGAATGGCGCTTGAGCCAGAGCAGTTCGTTCTCCAGCACCGCGGGCTCGCCGGTGTCCAGGCCGTCGCTGATCACCAGCACCAGCGTGCGGCGGCCCGTGAGGCGGCGTGCGTGGAAGCGCCGCAGCTCGGCCAGCGAACTGCCCAGCCGCGTGCCGCCCGCGAAATCGTCGATGGCGAGGCTGGCCGCGCCGAGCATCGCGTCGGTGTCGGCAAGCCGGAAGGCCGGCGTCAAATCAGTCAGCCGGGTGCCGAAGGCGAACACGTCGCGCCGCCCCGCCCGGCGCGTGGACGCATGCAAAAACGCGAGCAGCAGGCGCGCATAGCGTTCCATCGAGCCCGACACGTCCACCAGCACCAGCAGCGGCAGGGGTTGCTCCCGCCGGGCCAGGCGCGGCAGCCGCAGGATCTCGCCGCCGGTGCGCGCGGCTTCGTGCAGCACGCCGGGCCAGTGCATGCGCGCATGCTGCCGGCCCGCATCGCCCGCCACGCGCAACCGGCGCGAGGGCAACGAGGGAATCGGCAGCGTCACGTCGCGCGCGAGCCGTTCGACCAGCCGGTATTCGGAGGCGCCGAGCGCGTTGAAGTCCGCATGCTGCAGGCGCTGGCGGTCGCTCGATGTCATCGCGGCATCGAACTCGATCTCCTTGTCGGGCTTGGCGGCCACGGCCGGCTTCGCGGGATCGCGCGGCGCGGTCAACGCCTCGCGCACGCGCGGGCGCCGCTTGGAGGGCTCAGCTTTTCCTTCGGCGCTCGGCAGCATCTGCGCAAGCAGCTTATTCGCGAGTTCCGGATCGCGAAACCATGCATCGAAGAGTTCGCGGAACACCATGCGGTCCTGCTCGCGGCTGACCATCACGGCTTCCATCGCGGCACTCAGGTCCAGCTTGTCTTCCACGCCCACCAGCGTGACCGCCTCGGCGGCGAGCGCGATGCGCATGGCATCGGTGCGCACGCCCGCACGGCGCAGAGCACGCCCGAACGCGGTGATGTTGCCGGCCAGCTTGCCGCTGCGGACGTCGCCCAGTTGCTGGATGCCGGCCATGCGGAGCCGCCTCGAACGTCGGCCACGCTCAGGGCGCGACCGGCTCCTCGGGTTTCAGCAGGTCCGACGCCAGCTCGCGCGTGAGCGCCGCCACGTCGTCGCGCTGCTTGAAGAGGATGCCGGCGGTGTCGACCACCACCTCGGGATCGAGCTCCACGGTGTCGAGCGCGATCAGCGCCCTCGCCCACTCGACGCTCTCGGCGATGCCGGGGGCGCGCTGGAAGGCGTTGATGAACGGCGCATCGCGCAGCCGCGCGACGAAGGCCGCCACCTGCGCGGAGAGCTTTTCGCTCGCCTGCGGCACCTGCGCGCGCACGATCGCCAGTTCGCGCTCGCGCTCGGGGTAGTCGAGCCAGTGGTAGAGGCAGCGGCGCTTGACCGCATCGTTGAGTTCGCGCGTGCGGTTGCTCGTGAGGATGGTGACCGGCGGCACGACGGCGCGCACCGTGCCGAGTTCGGGAATGCTCACCTGGTATTCGCCGAGGTATTCGAGCAGGAAGGCTTCGAAGGGCTCATCGGCGCGATCCACTTCGTCGATCAGCAGCACGGCGCCGGGCGCGGGCGTCTGCAATGCCTGCAGCAGCGGGCGGCGGATCAGGTAGTGCGGCTGGTAGACCTCGGCCTCCACGTCGCGCGCCGCGCCCGTCGCTTCGGCCGCGCGCATGTGCAGCAGCTGTGCCGCGTAGTTCCATTCGTAGAGCGCCTCGCGCTGCTCCAGCCCGTCGTAGCACTGCAGGCGCAGCAGCTCGCGGCTCAAGGCCTTCGACAGTGCCTTGGCCAGCTCGGTCTTGCCGACGCCCGGCTCGCCCTCGAGCAGCAGCGGACGCTGCAGCTTGAGCGCGAGGAACACGGCGGTCGCCAGCCGCCGGTCGGCGAAATAGCCGGCCTGCATCAAGCCTTCGGAGAGGGAGTCGATGGTCGGGAAGATCATGGCCAAGGGTAGCGGAAGACGCGGGGGTGTCGCGGCTTCCGGCAGTCAGCTTGCGGCTCGCTGCTTCAGCCGAGGGCCTTGGTCACGGCGCGCTGCGTGAGCACGCTGATCAGGTTCGCGCGGTAGGCCGCCGACGCATGCAGGTCGCTGTTGAGTTCGCTCGCATCGATCTTCACGGCCGCGGCGGCCGCCGCGGTGAAGCTCTTGTTGAGCGCATCCTCGAGCCCCGCATGGCGGAACACGCCGTTGCCCGCGCCGGTGACGGCCACGCGCACCCCGCTGTCGGACTGCGTGAGGAAGATGCCCACGAGCGGGAAGTGCGAGGCCTTCTGGCGCAGCTTCTCGTACACGGCGCGCTTGGGGACCGGAAAGCGAATGGCGGTGATCAGCTCGTCTTCTTCAAGCGCCGTGGTGAAGAGGCCGAGGAAGAAATCGTCGGCCGCGATCTCGCGCTTGGAGGTGACGACGGTGGCGCCCGAGCCCAGCACCGCGCTCGGATAGCACGCAGCCGGATCGTTGTTGGCCACCGAGCCGCCGATGGTGCCCATTGCGCGCACCTGCCGGTCGCCGATGCGCGAGGCCAGGTCGGCCAGCGCGGGGAAGGCGGCTTTCACGTCGGCGTTGTTCGCCACGTCCAGGTGGCGCGACATGGCGCCGATGGTGAGCGTGCCGCCATCCTTCCTGATGCCGGTGAGTTCCTTGATGCCGCTCAGGTCCACGAGCTGCTCGGGCGCGGAGAGCCTGAGCTTCATGGAGGCCAGGAGCGTCTGGCCGCCGGCGAGCGGCTTGGCGCCCGCGGCGATGAGTTTGGCCGCATCGGCCACGGTGGCGGGCCGTTCGAGTGTGAAGGCGTACATGGTGTGTGATTCCTTCTGTGTTGTTATGGAGCGGGACGGCCTTGGGTGCTGGCGGCGAGCGAGGGCGCTTGCGCGTCCTGCGGGTTGCCGCCCTTCTGCATCGCCTCCCAGACGCGGCTGGAAGAGGCAGGCATGTCGAAATCCTTGACGCCCAGCGGCGCCAGCGCATCGAGCACCGCGTTGATCACGGCCGGCGGCGAGCCGATGGCCCCCGCCTCGCCGCAGCCCTTGGTGCCCAGCGGGTTGTGCGTGCACGGGGTGCACACGGTGTCCAGCTTGAACTGCGGAAAGTCGCCGGCGCGCGGCATGGCGTAGTCCATGAAGCTGCCGGTGAGCAGCTGGCCGGTCTCGTTGTCGTAGACGCAGTTCTCCAGGAGCGCCTGGCCGATGCCCTGCACCAGCCCGCCGTGTACCTGGCCCTCCACGATCATCGGGTTGATGATGGTGCCGAAGTCGTCCACCGCGGTGAAGCGGTCGACCTTCACTTCGCCGGTCTCTTTGTCGATCTCGACCTCGCAGATGTAGGTGCCGCCCGGGAAGGTGAAGTTGGTCGGGTCGTAGAAGGCGGTTTCGTTCAGGCCCGGCTCCAGCTTGTCCAGCGGGTAGTTGTGCGGCACGTAGGCCGTGAGCGCCACCTGGCCGAACGGGATCTTCTTGTCGGTGCCCTTGACGGTGAATTCGCCGTTGGCGAACTCGATGTCGGCGTCGCTCGCCTCCATCAGGTGCGCGGCGATCTTCTTGGCCTTGGTCTCGATCTTGTCGAGCGCCTTCATGATGGCCGCGCCCCCCACCGAGATGGAGCGCGAGCCGTAGGTGCCCATGCCGAAGGGCACGCGGCCGGTGTCGCCGTGCACCACGTCCACGTTGTCCACCGGAATGCCCAGGCGCGCCGCGACGACCTGCGCGAAGGTGGTCTCATGGCCCTGGCCGTGGCTGTGCGAGCCGGTGAACACCGTCACGCTGCCGGTCGGGTGCACGCGGATCTCGCCGCACTCGAAGAGACCCGCCCGCGCGCCGAGCGCACCCGCGATGTTCGAGGGCGCGATGCCGCAGGCCTCGATGTAGCTGGAGTAGCCGATGCCGCGCAGCTTGCCCTTGGCTTCGGTCGCCGACTTGCGCTGCGCATAGCCCTCGACGTCGGCGAGCACCCGCGCCTTGTCCATGCACGCATGGAAGTCGCCGGTGTCGTACTGCAGCGCCACGGGCGTCTGGTACGGGAAGGTGGTGATGAAGTTGCGCTTGCGGATCTCGTCCTGGCCCAGGTTCATTTCCCAGGCGCAGCGCGACACCAGGCGCTCCAGCAGGTAGGTGGCCTCGGGCCGCCCCGCGCCGCGGTAGGCATCGACCGGCGAGGTGTTGGTGAACCACGCATCGACCTCCACGTAGATCTGCGGCGTCGTGTACTGGCCCGCGAGCAGCGTCGCATAGAGGATGGTCGGCACCGCGGTCGAGAAGGTCGAGAGGTAGGCGCCCAGATTGGCGTCGGTGTGCACGCGCATCGCGAGGAACTTGCCGTCCTTGTCCATCGCCATCTCGGCATGGCTCACATGGTCGCGGCCGTGCGCATCCGAGAGGAAGCACTCCGAGCGCTCCGCCGTCCACTTGATGTTGCGGTTGAGCTGCTTGGCGGCCCAGGTGAGGCACACGTCTTCGGCGTACAGGAAGATCTTCGAGCCGAAGCCGCCACCCACGTCGGGCGCGATCACCCGCACCTTGTGCTCGGGCAGGCCCAGCACGAAGGCCGTCATCAGCAAGCGCTCGACGTGCGGGTTCTGGTTCGACACGTAGAGCGTGTAGTCGTCGGTGCCGCGGCTGTAGCTGCCGATGGCCACGCGCGGCTCGATCGGGTTGGGAATGAGCCGGTTGTTGACCAGGTCGAGCTTGGTGATGTGCGCGGCCGTGGTGAACACGTTGTCCACCGCCGCCTTGTCGCCGAGCACCCACTTGTAGCACTGGTTGTCGGGTGCCTCGTCGTGCAGCGTGGTGCTGCCGGTCTTCTTCGCGGCGTCGGCCACGCTCACCAGGGCGGGCAGCACGTCGTAGTCGACGACCACCGCTTCGGCCGCGTTCTTGGCCTGCTCGACCGTCTCGGCCACCACCATGGCCACGTGGTCGCCCACGTAGCGCACCTTCTTGATCGCCAGGATCGGGTGCATCGGCTCCTTCATCGGGGTGCCGTCGGGGTTGTTGATGAGCCAGCCGCAGGGAAGGCCGCCCATCTTTCCCTCGATGTCCTTGCCGCTGAAGATGCCGACCACGCCGGGCATCTTCAGTGCCTCGGCGATGTCGATCGACTTGATCGCGGCATGGGCGTGCGGCGAGCGCACGAAGACCGCATGGCTCTGGTTGGCCAGCGTGATGTCGTCGGTGTAGTTGCCCGCGCCGGTCAGGAAGCGGTAGTCTTCCTTGCGCCTGAGGGCCTCGCCGATATGGGGCAGGTTCGAGAAGTCGGAAGCACCCATGATGTCGCTCCCTTCAGGCCGTGACGGTGGCTTTGACCGGAGTGCCCGAGGCCATCGCCTCGCCGCCCATCTTCACGGCCTTCACGATGTTCTGGTAGCCGGTGCAGCGGCACAGGTTGCCGTCCAGCAGCTCGCGGATCTCCGATTCGCTCGACTTGGGGTGGTGGGTGCACAGGTCGATGGCGCTCATGACCATGCCGGGGGTGCAGAAACCGCACTGCAGGCCGTGGCACTCCTTGAAGGCCGCCTGCATGGGGTGCATGGTGCCGTCGGCTTCGGCGATGCCCTCGATGGTGGTGATGTCGGCGCCGGCCGCCTGGGCGACCAGCACGTTGCATGACTTGACGGCCCGGCCGTTGACGTGGACGGTGCAGGCGCCGCATTGGGCGGTGTCGCAGCCGACGTGGGTTCCGGTGAGGTGAAGGTGCTCGCGGATCGCGTGCACAAGGAAGGTGTTTGGCGGTGCGTCGACCGTGACTGGGCGGCCGTTGACCTTGAAAGCTACCTGCATGTGGCTGTCTCCGTGATAGGTGATGGCTGGTTCAGCGAAAGGCATCTTGGATGCCCACCTTTCGCACTATCCTAGGCAAAACCCTTGACACTTGCGCAGTGCCCGCGAAATTCTCAAAATGAAACAGCTTGCCCCCCGGTGAGCCCGGAAAAGCCGCCCCACCCGCGCGAACCCACACGATGAACGCCTCTCTCGTTTCGCCCCCTCCCGAGCGTTCCCTGGCCATTGCCCAAGCCCGGCGCGAGCTGCTCCACGGCGATGCGCCGCGCGCCCGCAGCGCCCTGCGCATCGACCCCTGGATCACCCGTTCATGGCAGCGCTGCATCGAGGCCGGCCGCCGCCCGCAGCAGCGGGTGAGCTTCGAGCCGGTGAGCTCATCGGCCGTGCGCGAGCTCGCCGAGCGCAACCGGGCGCTGGTCGCGGCGGCCCGGCCGGTGATCGCCCGGCTGTCCCGCGCCATTGCCGACACACGCTATTTCGCGGTGCTGACCGACGCCGCGGGCATCGTGATCGACGTGGGCGCGCTGCCCGACGGCACCGACACCGCCAGCCGCTATGCGCGCGACATCGGCCGGATCGGGGTCGATCTTTCGGAACGCGCGATCGGCACCTCCGCCATCAGCACCGCGCTGGCCGAGCAGGAATCGGTGTGGCTGCACCGCGGCGAGCACTTCTTCGACGACACCAGCGTCTACAGCTGCGCCGGCGCGCCGCTCTTCGGCCCCCGGGGCGACTGCATCGGCATGCTCGACCTGAGCGGCGTGCAGACGGTGGAGCGCCCCGAGCTGCGCCACCTGGCGGCGCTGTCGGCGCGCAGCATCGAGAACATGCTGGTCATGCAGGAGGCCTGCGAACTGCGGCTGCACCTGGCCTGGCCCGGCCATCCGGGCGGCGAGGCCACCGAGGGCCTGGTCTGCATCGACGCCAGCGGCAACGTGACCGGCGCCAACGCCACCGCGCGGCAGATGCTGCACCAGCCCCTGGCGCGCGGCCAGCAGGCCCTGCATTTCAACGACCTCTTCGCGCTCCCGCTGCACATGATGTTCGACGCCGCCCGGCGCGGCGACGCGGCGCTCGAGGTGCCGCTCTGGTCGGGCCTGCGGGTGCAGGTGCGCCCCCAGCGCGGCGGCAGCGGCACGGCCGATGCGGCGCCCGATGCGCGGCCGCGCCTTCGCGACGTGGAAACCGCGCTGATCCGCAAGGCCGTGGCCGATGCGCGCGGCAACGTGGCGGAGGCTGCGCGCGCGCTGGGCATCAGCCGCGCCACCGTCTATCGCAAACTCTGGCGCGGCCGGCCTGCCGGCGCGCCGGACTGAACCACCGGCGTTCAGCTTTCGTTCAGGCGCCGACCGGCACCTTGTCCAGAAAGCCCGTCACCGACCGCAGCTTGCCCGCATCGATCTGCGCGAAGTCGGTGCCCTGGATCAGGTCTTGCGCACCGCTCGGGCCGAGCGTCCACGAAAAGCGCAGGTTGTCGCCGTGCGCCTCGGCCTTGCCGAGCAGGTTGAAGCGAAAGCCCGGGTAGCGCTGCTGCACCGCGCCGACCAGCGCGCTGATCTGCTCGCGGCCGCTGGCCTGGGCGATGGGGTCCACGTAGTGCGCATCGGCGGTCCAGCCGGCCTCGATCAGCGCGGCGCGGCGCGCGCCGTCGGTTTCGTTCCAGACGGCGATGTAGCGTTGGGCGATCGTGGTGGCGTCGTGTGCGGCGGTGTTCATGGTGACCATTCCTTTTCGAGGGTTCGACCCGCAACATCGCGGGGTGAAGGAATGGTCGCGCCGCACGCGCGCAGCGTCCATGACGCGGGAGGTTATGCGGCCAGTTCCGCGTCCAGCGGAAACACGGGACGACGCACCTTGCTGAACGGGAACAGGCTGTAGTCCGAGCTCGTCACGCCCGGGCTGTCGCACTCCACCAGCGCCGCAGAGAGCGGCACGAACACCGGCCGGCAGTACATGCGCGACTTCAGAAGAAGAAAGCGTTCATTGCGCGGATCGAGCCCCGCGCATTCGAAAACGCCGATGTCCCACGGCTCCTGCGTGCGCTCGGTCACCACGATGCGCGCGGCGCCGATGTCGAACAGCACCGTGCGCCCCATGCTGCTGCGCTGGCCGGTGTAGGTGGGGCCGGTGATCACGTACTCACCATTGCTGATGAACCGCACCGTGCCGGTCAGTTGCACCGGCGTCTTCGCAAGGCCGATGCCTTCAAGCGAGACCTTGTTGCCGAGCGCGACCGTCACCTCGGCGCCCTCGCCCGCCGCGATCAGTTCGGCCACCGCCTCGGGGTCGCACAGCGGGCCGACGCCGATGCCATGCAGGCCCTGTGCGAGCGCTTCCTGCAGCACGTCCATCGTGTCGCAGCTGCCGCCCGACATGCAGTTGTCGCCGTGGTCCAGCAGCAGCACCGGTCGCGTCGCACCCTCGGCAATCGCCTTGGCGCGCGCCACCGATTCGGCCAGCGGCTCGCTGCGGTAGATGAAGGCTTCGCGCTCGGCCCACATCTGACCGGCGATGCGGTCGGCCGTGGCCTGTGCGCGCTCGGGCGATTGCGCATCGACCACCACCACGCTCATGCAGGGCGCCTCGATGTCCGACAGCGAGAAGCCCGCGAAGATCGAGACCGCGAGCGATTCCGAGGCCTCGGCCGCGCGCGCCGCGTCGATCGCCCGCTGCATCGCGCCGGTGAACGAGGCGCTGCGCAGCGTGTGCGCCATCAGCGGCAGCGGATGCCAGCGCAGCGCGGGCCTGCTGCGCCCGGCGAGCAGGTCGAACAGCAGGCGTCCGGCATGTTCGCCGGTCTCGTACATGTCGATGTGCGGATAGGTCTTGAAGCCGACGATCACGTCGGCATGGCCGACCATCGCGGGCGTCACGTTGGCATGCAGGTCGAGCGCGACGCCGATGGGCACGCCGGGTGCCGCGGCACGCAGCCGCACGAGCAGGTCGCCTTCGCCATCGACGCTGTTCTCTGCCACCATCGCGCCGTGCAGGTCGAGCAGGATGGCGTCGCAGCCCGGCGCCGCATCGACGATGCATTGCGTGAGCGTGGTGTAGGCCTTGGCATCGACCGGCCCGCTCGGATTGGCCGAGGCCGACACCGGCGTGACCAGCGTCGCGCCGGCCGCTTCGGCCAGGTCGATGAAGGCCGACATCGCGGTGCGCATGCCCTTGTTGTCCCGATAGGCCTCTTCGCCGAACGTGGGCCCGTCGGGCCCGAAGGCCGCGAGCGGCGTGGGCACCGGCGAGAAGGTGTTGGTCTCGTGGTTGAGACGCGCGACGAGGACTTTCATGGCTGTCATTGCTGTCATTGGGCGAACTTCCCGGCGCTTCCGAGCATGGTGATGTCGCCGAAGCTGGAGCCGTTGCGGTTGTCGGGGCGGAACGCGACCTGGAAGCCGTTCAGGTTCATGGGCGGCGAGTTCTCGATGCTGCGGCGCAGCGACTCGGTGGTGATCGGCCCCTTCACGCGCTGCAGCGATTCCGCAAAGGCCTTGGCCGTGATGTAGCCCTCCAGCCCCAGGTAGGAGCCTTCGCTGGTGCTGCCCGCGGTCTTGAGCGCGCGCTGGTATTCATCGACGATGGGAAAGCGCGTCTTCCAGAACGGCGGCATCACCTGCGACAGCACGATGCCTCGGCTCTTGTCGCCCAGCTCCTTGTAGAGGAGGAACGAGCTCGCCACCGAATTCGTGTAGATCTGCGGATGGATGGGCGCGGCCACCAGCGAGCGGATGATGTTGATCGCCGGCGTGCCGGCCGCGATGACGTACACCGCCTGCGCCCCGCTCGCGATCACCTGCTGCGCAATCGCCGGGTGGTCCTTTTCCTTCGGGTCGAAGCGCAGCGACAGCAAGGCCGGATGCTGGTTCTTCTCCAGCGCGGCCACGGCGTCCTTCTCGATGCCCTTGCCATAGGCGTCGTCGCTGGAGACGATCGCGATGCGCGTCACGCCGATGGTGGTCAGGTGGGTCATCACCCGCAATACCTCGTCGGCATACGACTCGCGCACGTGATAGATCGGCACCTTCGGCCCGCGCAGCACCGCCGCGCCGGTCAGCCCGCCGAAGATGAAGCTGTCGTACTTCGCCGCCACCGGCACCATGGCCGCGCCGATGCCCGTGCCCATCGTGCCGAAGAGGCACACGACGCGGTCGGTGCCCAGCAGCTTCTCGGCATTGGCCGCGGCCTTCTCGGCGATGTAGGCATCGTCGTAGGTGATCATCTTGACGGGCCGGCCGCCGACGCCGCCCGCCTTGTTCAGCTGGTCGAAGAACAGCGTCTGGCCTTCCATGAACGCGAGGCTATTGGGCGTGAACGGGCCGGTGAGCACCGCGGACTGGCCGACCAGGATCGGCTCGCCGGCCGCCAATGCGGCCGCACAGGCCGTCACCATGCCCAGCGCCAGGATGCGCCCAAGCAGCGCCCTCATGCCGCCACTCCCGCGCTCTGCAGCATCGCCTGCAGCAGCACGTTGCAGCCGGCCTCCAGGTGCGCGGGCTCGGCGTCCTCGATCTCGTTGTGGCTGATGCCGTCCAGGCACGGCACGAAGATCATCGCGGTGGGGCACACGCGCGCGAGGTACACCGCGTCGTGGCCCGCGCCGCTGATCACGTTCATCCAGCTGAGGCCCTGCGCCTGTGCCGCCTCGCGCACCGCGGACACCAGCCCGGGCGTGAAGGGCTGGGGCGGGAAGTACACGACCTGCTCCACCGTCGCCCCCACCTTGCCTCCGCCGGCCAGGCGGTGCACGGCCTCCTTCAGCGCCGCGTCCATGGCCAGCAGCACCATGTCGTCCGCCGCGCGCAAGTCGACGCTGAGCTTCACGCGCCCCGGGATCACGTTGCGCGAGTTCGGGTAGTTGTCGATCCAGCCGACCGTGCCGCGCGCATGCGGCGCGTGCGCGAGCGCGATGCGGTTCACCTCGATCACGAGTTCGGCGGCGGCGAGCAGCGCGTCCTTGCGCAGTTCCATCGGCGTCGGGCCGGCATGCGCTTCCATGCCCTGCACCACCACGTCGTACCAGCGCTGGCCGAGCGCGCCTTCGACCACGCCGATCACGCGTTCGTTGGCTTCGAGCACCGGGCCCTGTTCGATGTGGGCTTCGAAATACGCGCCCACGGGCGACGTTGCGGCCGAGGCGGGCACCTGGCCCGCGTAGCCGATCGCATCGAGCGCCTGCGCCACGCTCACGCCCTCGGTGTCGCGCTGCGCGAGCGCATGTTCCAGCGTGAAGGCATCGACGAACACGCCCGATCCCATCATCACCGGCACGAAGCGGGAGCCCTCTTCATTGGTCCATACCGCCACTTCGAGCGGCGCCTCGGTGACGACCTTCGCATCGTTGAGCGCGCGGATCACTTCCAGCCCCGCGAGCACGCCGTAATTGCCGTCGAACTTGCCGCCCGTGGGCTGCGTGTCGATGTGGCTGCCGGTGGTGACGGGCGGCAGCGCGTCGTTGCGGCCCGCGCGCCGCGCAAAGATGTTGCCGATGGCGTCCACGCGCACCTCGCAACCCGCCTCGCGCGCCCAGCGCGTGAAGAGGTCGCGGCCCTGGCGATCGAGGTCGGTCAGCGCAAGGCGGCACACGCCGCCCTTCTCGGTGGCGCCGACCTGGGCGAGCTGCATCAGCGAATCCCAGAGGCGCTGGCCGTCGATGCGCAGGGCGCGCACATCGGGTGCGGAAGAAAGTTCAGTGGTTGAGTTCATGGCTTTGAGAAAGATCCGGGAGGCGAAACGCTGGTGCGAATGGGTGATTGCTCAGCAAGACAAGAGCCATTGGGCTGAAACAAGAGCCGTTCGGGCTGAAACAAGAGCCGTTCGGGCTGAGCTTGTCGAAGCCTTGCGCGGCGCTTCGACAAGCTCAGCGTGAACGGGCGGGAGGCAAACGCGCCGGCCATCACGCGAGACCGACGCCGAGGTAGCGGTCTTTCACTTCGTGGTCGGCCATGAAGGCGGCGTTGCCGGCCTCGTGCACGATCACGCCCTGCTCCACGATGTAGTGGCGGTCGGCGAGCTGCACGCACACCTCCAGGTTCTGCTCGACCAGCAGGATGGCGACGCCCGCGGCCTTGATGGTTTTCAGCTGCGCGACGATCTCCTCCACGATCACCGGCGCGAGGCCTTCGACGGGCTCGTCCAGGATCAGGAGGCGCGGATGGTTCATCAACGCGCGGCCGATCGCCAGCATCTGCTGCTCGCCGCCCGAGAGCTGCCCGCCGCCATTGCGGCGCCGCTCGTTCAGGCGCGGAAAGATGCGATAGATGTCGGCCAGCTGCCAGGGCGAATCGCGCCGCTGGCCGAGCAGCAGGTTCTCCTCGACCGTGAGCAGCTTGAAGATGCCGCGGTGCTCGGGCACCAGGCACACGCCGCGCGTGGCGATGCGGTGCGCAGGCTGGCCGGCGATGTCGGCGCCTTGGAAGCGCACGCGCCCTTTCGTCGGCGTGACCGCGCCGGCAATGCTCTTGAGCGTGGTCGACTTGCCCGCGCCGTTGCGGCCCAGCAGCGTGACGAGCTCGGCCTCGCCCACGGTCATCGACACGCCCTGCAGCACGTGGCTCTTGCCGTAGTGCGCGTGCAGGCCCTCGACCTCGAGGATGTTCCCGCCGCTCATGCCTTGCCCCCGGTGATCATGTTGCCGAGGTACGCCGATCGCACGCGCGCATCGGCGCGGATATCGCCCGGCAGTCCTTCGGCCAGCACGCGGCCCAGCTGCATCACGGTCACGGTGTCGGAGATGTCCATCACGATGTTCATGTTGTGTTCGATCAGCACCACCGTGTGCGCATCGCGCAGGCTGCGGATCAGGCGCTTCATGTCATCGAGGTCGTCGATGCCCATGCCCGAGGTCGGCTCGTCGAGAAAGATCGCCTTCGGTTTCGCGGCCAGCGCCATGCCCACTTCGAGCCGGCGCTGCTGCCCGTGCGAGAGCACGTTGGCGGGCGTGTCGGCCAGCCGCTCGAGGCCGACGCGCGCGAGCACCTCGGCCACGGTCTCGGCGCAGGCGCGGTCGCCGACCGGCGCGCGCCAGCAGTTCATCGCCTGGCGCGGCGCGATGCCCTGCGCCGCGACGCGCAGGTTCTCGCGCACCGAAAGGCTCGGGAACAGGCTGGTGACCTGGAACGAGCGCGCCATGCCGCGCTGCACGCGCCGGTGGTCGGGCTCGTGCGTCACGTCGTGGCCGTCGAACAGGATGCGCCCGCCCGTGGTGGTGCCGGTGCCCGTGAGCATGTGGAACAGCGTGGTCTTGCCCGCGCCGTTCGGGCCGATCACCGAGTGCACGGTGTTGGGCTTGATCTTCAGGTCCACGCCGCCGAGCGCGGCGAACTTGCCGTAGTGCTTGGTGACGCCGATGGCTTCGATGAGAACGGGCTGCGTCATGCTTTTTCTCCCTGCGCTTCGGATGCGGCCGGGGCGGAAGGCGTCCTGCGGAACACGCGCCGCCATGCGGCCTCGCCCAGCCCCCAGAGGCCGCGCTGCATGCCGATGCTCACGCCGATCAGCAGGAGCCCCAGCAGCAACAGCCACCGCGGCCACAGCGTGGAGAGCCAGTCGGCCAGCAGCACGTAGAAGGCCGAGCCCAGCACCGAGGCGAAGAGGTTGCCGGTGCCGCCGATCACGGTGATGACCAGGATCATCTCGCTCGTGTGGTACTCGGCGTTCGACAGCGGCGCGATGCCGGTCATCATCGCGTGCAGGCCGCCGGCCAGGCCCGTGACGGCGCCCGAGATCACGAAGGCCAGCAGCTTGAAGCGCTTGAGGTTGTAGCCCACGGCCGCGGCGCGGTCCTCGTTGTCGCGGATGGCCAGCAGCGTGCGGCCGAAGACCGAATCGGTCACCTTGAGCAGCAGCGCGAACGCGATGAGGAACATGACCGCGACGAAGGCGTAGTACTTCCACGGCGTGTCCATGAACGCGGGACGCGGCACGTCGAGCAGGCCGTTGTCGCCACCCGTGAGACCCGAGGCGGTGTACGCCACGAAATAGAACATCTGCGCGAAGGCCAGCGTGAGCATCACGAAGTAGGTGCCGCGCTGGCGGATGGCGACCCACCCGACCACCGCCGCGCCGACCGCGCCCATGCCGATGGCAGCGAGCAGCGCAAGAGGCATCGGCAGTTGCAGCCGCGTGAGCAGGATCGCGATGGTGTAGCTGCCCAGGCCAAAGAAGATGCCCTGCCCGAACGACAGCAGCCCCGTGTAGCCCAGCAGCAGATTGCAGCCCAGCGCGGCCAGCGCGTAGATCAGCACCTCGCTCGCGAGCGAGCCCGAGCGCATCAGGAGCGGCAGCGCGAGCGTGACGGCGAGCGCCAGCAGGAATGTGTATTTTCTCGGCATGGCCGTCATCCTTTGCGGCCGAGCAGGCCATGCGGGCGCAAGAGCAGCACGGCCGCCATCGCGATGTAGATCATCAGGCTCGCGCCGGGCGGCCAGATGGTGCTCATGAGGCTCTGCACGATGCCGATCAAGAGGCCGCCGACCAGCGCGCCGCCGAAGCTGCCCAGGCCCCCGATCACCACCACCACGAAGGCGACGCCGAGCGCCTCGACGCCCATGAACGGTTCCGCGCCGCGAATGGGTGCGGCCAGTACGCCGGCCAGCGCCGCCGTGGCCGCGCCCAGCGCGAACACCAGGCTGAACACGCGGAACACGTTGATGCCCAGGAGCGACACCATCTCGGTCGATTCGCTCCCCGCGCGCACCGCGCTACCGAGGCGCGTGCCTTCGAGCACCCACCACAACAGCACCGCGAGCACGGCGGTGAAGCCGATCACGAAGAGCCGGTATTTGGGATAGACGAAGTCGCCCCACATCACCACGCCCTGCAGCAGGTCGGGCGTCGCCACGCTGTTGCCCAAGGGGCCCCAGAACACGATGACGATCTCCTGCACCGCGAGCGCCAGGCCCACGGTCACCAGGATGTGGAACTCGTGCGGCTTGGCGTACACGCGGCGCAGCAGCAGCTTCTCGGCCAGCCAGCCGAGCGCGCCGACGAACAGCGGCACCAGCACGAGCGCGGCCCAGAAGTTGAGCCCCCACTGCATCGCCTGGAAGCACAGGTAGGCGCCCAGCAGGTAGAAGGCGCCGTGCGCGAAGTTCACGAATCGCAGCAGGCCGAACACGATGGACAGGCCAACGGCCAGCAGGAAATACAGCATGCCGATGCCGATTCCGTTGATGGTCTGGAGCAGGTAGACGGTCATGGAGATTCAGTGGATTCGTGGACCGCGAAGGATCGGAAGCAGGCAGGCGCCTCCCCACCCCGTTCGCCCTGAGCCTGTCGAAGGGCTGGGCGCGGCGTGAAAGGCTTCGACAAGCTCAGCCCGAACGGTGGGCGGGCACTGCCAAGGCTGCCCAGGCGGGGTGGGATGCACTTGGGTTCAGGCCAGCTTGCAGCCGGTCTTGTCTGCGGCGAGGAACGACTTGCCCGAACTCACCACGTCCACGTAGTCCGCCGCGTCCTTCATCTTCGACTTGGCCTTGCCCTTGAGCAGGTAGTAATCCTTGATGACCTGGTGGTCGGCCTTGCGGATTTCCTCGGTGCCCGTGAGCCCGTCGAACTTCATGCCTTCGAGCGCGGCGATGACGGCCTTCTGGTCGACCGTGCCGGCTTTCACGATGCCGTCGATCAGGATCTTGGTGCAGATGTACGAGCCCGCGAGGCTGTAGTTGGGCACGATCTTGAGCTTGTCGGCGGTGCGCTTGACCAGGTCCTTGTTGAGCGTGGTGTCGGCGGTGTGCCAGTACTGCGCGCCGAAGTAGACGCCGTCGCACAGGTCCGCGCCCAGTTCGTCGAACTGCTCCAGGCCCGAAGCCCAGGCCATGAGGATCGTCATGTTCTTGTGCATGCCGAAGCTCACCGCCTGGCGCAGCGCGGCC
The DNA here is from genome assembly GCF_979257995.1 of Variovorax sp. AC194. Taxonomy (NCBI): domain Bacteria; kingdom Pseudomonadati; phylum Pseudomonadota; class Betaproteobacteria; order Burkholderiales; family Comamonadaceae; genus Variovorax; species Variovorax sp. AC194. The sequence goes on from NZ_OZ409823.1 coordinate 5,114,330, forward strand.
GACGACTGTGCGCCGAAGTTCAGGAGCAGCAGCACGTCGGGCTTGGCGGCCATCGCGTTGGTGAGGTAGCCGCTGAACTCCTTCTCGTTGAGCGAGTGGTAGCTGTTGCCCACGTGCTCGACGCCCTTCTCCTGGAAGATGTTCTTGGCGGCACTCAGGAGGCCATCGCCGAACACGTACTGCGGCGTGATGGTGTACCAGCGCTTGGCCTTGGGCATCGAGGCGATCAGCGGGCGCACCGTCTGCTCGATCGCGCCGAAGGTGGGCACCGACCAGCGGAAGGTGGCGGGGTTGCAGTCCTTGCCCGTGATCTCGTCGGCACCCGCGGTGGTGATGAAGAGGCCGCCGGCCTTCTCGGCTTCCTTGCCCATGGCGAGCGCTTCGGACGAGAGGATGCCGCCCGCGAAGAACCTGGCGCCCTGCTGCTGCGAGGCTTCCTGCACCTTGCGCACGGCGGTGGCGGGCTTGCCCTCGGTGTCGAGCACCGTGTAGGCCAGCGGGCGCTTCAGGACGCTCCCGTACTGCTCGATCGCCAGCTTCATGCCCAGGTCGGCGAACTTGCCGTTGGCCGCGAAGGCGCCCGACATCGGGACCGGGCAGCCGAAGCGGATGGCGTCCGCCGATTGCGCGAAGACCGAGCGGCTCGCCAGGAGCGAAGCCGGGGCGGCCGACAGGGCGGCCAGCTGAAGAAGGTGTCTGCGTTGCATGGGAGTTCTCCGGTCGTGGTGTGGAAGTAAGTGGAAGGGGTGCCTGAAAGGGGGGTCTGCGGGTGCCGGCGAATTTAAGCGGATAAATAGGATTAATATGTTGGTAAAAACCCGCTAGCAAGCCTTGTGCCCAAAACCAACCGGACCCACCCATGACGCCGTTTAAGATCGCGCGCTGTTGCGCATCCCGCGCATCTCCCGATGGGCATGGAGCGTGTGAATGACAGTGGGCCAACACCGCCCCAAACGGCAAAAGCTCTCGGACGTCATCGTCGAAGACGTCAAGCGATGGATCGTTGCCGAGAGGAAGCAACCCGGCGATCGCCTGCCGAACGAGAAGGAACTGATCGAGCTCTTCGGCTATTCGAAGAGCACGGTGCGCGAGGCATTGAAGGCACTGGAAGTGCGCGGGCTCATCTCGATTCGCACCGGCCCCGGGGGCGGTGCCTATCTACAGCAGGTGTCCGTGGACCATGCCTCGGAACCGCTGCGCAACTTCCTGCACTTCCATCACCTGGACGGGCACCACATCTACCAGCTGCGCAAGGTGCTGGAGCCCGAGCTGGCCGTGAGCGTGGTCGGCCGCCTGACGCCCGCGCAGTTCGAGCAGCTCGAAGAGAACGTGCGCCTGTGCACCATCGAGCCCACCAACGAGGACGAGCTGCGCATGCAGCGCGAGGCCGAGCTGGCGTTCCACACGATGCTGGCGGAGAGCTGCCCCAACCCGGTGCTCTCCTTCATGTGCCGCTTTCTCAACGACCTGCTGCGCGACCTCGTGGTCTACAAGAAGGCGCTGGACCATCACCACTTCGGCGAGGCCAACGTCGACTATCACACGCAGCTGCTGGCGGCCTACCGCAAGGAAGATGCGGAGGAAGTGCGGCGCCTCATGGCCGAGCACATGGTCGATGCCGAGGCGCACATGCACGAGATGGAGGCGCACATCGGCGCCAAGCACCTGTTGCTGCCGAGCGGGCAGCGCTGAACGAACCGCTAACGCGCGTGCGCCTTCTCCAGACACGCCTGAAACGCCAGCACCGCGCGTGACGGCTTGGGCGAGCGCCGCAGCAGGCTCACGAACCGGCACGCGTAGTTGAAGCGCGCCGGCAGCACCGCCTTCATGAGCCCGCGCGCTTCGAACACCTGTGCGTAGTGATCGGGCAAAAAGCCCAGGAAGCGCCCCGAAAGAATCAGCGTCGCGATCGCCTCCTGGTCGAAGCCGGTCGCCTTGCGCGAGAGCCGCGCGCGGTGGCTCAGTTCCATGTTCGGCGAGTGATAGCCGAGGCCCGCGAAATGGTGTTCTCCGAGCTTCGACCACGTGAGCTTCGCGTGCGGGCTGTCGAACAGCGGATGGCCCTTGCCGCAATACAGCAGCATCGTCTCGTCGAACAGGTCCGCATACACGAGGCTCTTGGAGCTGCGGTGCGCCGGGATGATGCCGATCTGGAAGTTGCCCTCCAGCACGCCCTGCTCGATCGCGTTGATCGAGCCCACATGCACCGCCAGGTTCACCTCGGGCGCGATGGCGGTGAAGCGCGCGATGGCCTCGCCGATGCGCGCCTTCGGGTTGGTGGCGGTCTTGTCGAACAGCGCGACCTCCAGCTGCCCGCCCATGCGGTTGTGGATGTCGTCGATGCTGCCGCGGAAGGCATCGACCGAAGCCAGCAGCCTGAGCGTCTCGTCATAGACGCGCTGCCCCTCGGCCGTGAGCGCGAAGCCCGCGCGCCCACGCCGGCAGAGCACGAGGCCCAGCCGGGTCTCCAGGTCCTTCACATGGCGGCTCACGGTCGAGGTGCCGATGTTCAGCTCGAGCTCCGCGGCCGCCATGCCGCCGCAATCGACCACGCTCTTGAACACCTTGAGCAGGCGCAAGTCCATGTCGCTGAGTTGACCCAGGACCGCACGGTTTCGGGCGCTGGGGGCACTGTTTTGGGAGGCTTGCGGAGCTTTGGCCTTTACTTGCATGGATCGTCAAGTGAACATTGATATTGCGCCATTCTCCACACTGAAGGCACTGCGAACAATCGGCGCATTCCTTCACCCTCCGGAGCCCGCCTGCATGCGGGAAGCGCCATGACCCTCGCCACGCCCGCCATCGAACCGACGCCCACCGCGCGCACCGACGCCGCCTGGCTCGAAGCGCACTGGATGCCCTACACGGCCAACCGCAGCTTCAAGGCCGATCCGCGGATCATCGTGGAGGCCAAGGGCGCCTACTTCACCGACAACGAAGGCCGCAAGATCTTCGACGGCCTCTCGGGCCTGTGGTGCTCGGGCCTGGGCCACGGCCGCCCCGAGATCACCGAGGCGGTGAGCCGCCAGATCGCCAGGCTCGACTACTCGCCCGCCTTCCAGTTCGGCCACCCGCTCTCGTTCGAGCTGGCCAACAAGATCAAGGAGCTGACGCCCGCGGGCCTGGACTACGTGTTCTTCACCGGCTCGGGCTCCGAAGCGGCCGACACGTCCCTGAAGATGGCGCGCGCCTACTGGCGCACCAAGGGCCAGGCCAGCAAGACGCGCCTGATCGGCCGCGAGAAGGGCTACCACGGCGTGAACTACGGCGGCATTTCCGTCGGCGGCATCGCGGCCAACCGCAAGCTCTTCGGCCAGGGCGTCGAAGCCGACCACCTGCCACACACGCAGCTCGCATCGAACGCCTTCACGCGCGGCATGGCCGAGAGCGGCGCGGAGCTGGCCGACCGCCTGCTCGACCTGATCGCGCTGCACGACGCCTCGAACATCGCGGCCGTGATCGTGGAGCCCTTCGCGGGCTCGGCCGGCGTGGTGATCCCGCCCAAGGGCTATCTGAAACGCCTGCGCGACATCTGCACCGCGAACAACATCCTCCTGATCTTCGACGAGGTCATCACCGGCTTCGGCCGCTGCGGCGCGCTCACCGGCGCGGAAGCCTTCGGCGTGACGCCCGACATCATGAACATCGCCAAGCAGGTGACCAACGGCGCGCAGCCGCTGGGCGCGGTGGTCGCGAGCAAAGAGATTTACGACACCTTCATGGCGGCCGGCGGCCCCGACTACATGCTCGAATTTCCGCATGGCTACACCTACGGCGCGCACCCGGTGGCCTGCGCCGCAGGCATCGCCGCGCTCGACGTGCTGCAAAAGGAAGACATGATCGGCCGCGTGCAGACGCTGGCCCCGCACTTCGAGAACGCGGTGCACAGCCTGAAGGGCAGCAAGCACGTCACCGACATCCGCAACTTCGGCCTCGCCGCCGGCCTCACGATCGCGGCGCTGCCGGGCGAGCCCGCGCGCCGCCCGTACGAGATCGCGATGAACTGCTGGAAGAAGGGCTTCTACGTGCGCTACGGCGGCGACACGATCCAGCTCGCGCCGCCCTTCATCGCGGAGAAGGCCGAGATCGACCGCATGGTCAACGCGCTGGCCGACGCGCTGGCGGAAACCAACTGATCTCACTCATCCGTTCGCTCTGAGCCTCGCCCCTACCCGTTCGCCCTGAGCTTGTCGAAGGGCTGTTCGACGCGGGCGCAAGGCTTCGACAAACTCAGCCCGAACGGTGCCCGTAGCGTATCTGCGGCTCAGGCCTTGTCGGCCTTGCCCGCGGCGTTCGCGAGCTTGCTGAGCATGCGGTCCACCAGCCACGGCTGGCGGTCCTGGTCCTCGGCGAGTTCCTTGCGGCGGATCGCGTTGCGCACGACGATCGAGCCCACGTAGCGCATCGGCTCCGGCGGAAAGTGTCCGAGCGGCCCGTTCGTGATCGGGCTGCGCGTCCATGCGTTGTCTTGGTCGAGCACCAGCGACGAGAGGATCTGCCCGCCCATGTAGGTCGGCCCGACGCCGTTGCCCGAATAGCCGAAGCCGTAGTAGATGTGCGGCGCCCCATCGAGTTTTCCGAAGAACGGAAAGCCGGTGACCGAGCGGTCCGACGGACCGTTCCAGCTCGCGGTGATCGGCGTCTCGCGCAGCGCCGGAAAGAAGGAATGCAGGGCCTGCGTGAGCTCGGCCTCGTAGGGCGAGCGCTCGTCGAACACCTTGGCCATGCGCCCGCCCCACGCGAAGGTGTTGCCGCCCTTGCCCAGCATGATGCGGCCGTCCACCGTGCTGCGGTAGTAATAGACGAAGGTGCGCGAGTCGAGCACCGAGACGCCGTCGGCCAGGCCGATCTGCTGCAGCAACTGCGGGCACCGCTCGGTGATGATCATGTCGCTCGACACGATGGCGATGGTCCGCTCGAACTGCGGGAAGGTGCTGGCCATCCATGCATTCATCGCGAGGACCAGCTTCTTCGCGCGCACGCTGCCGGCCGGCGTGCGCACCACCACCGGATGGCCGGTGCTGAAGTCCAGCATCGGCGTGCGCTCGTGGATGCGGATGCCCATGGCCAGCGCCACGCGCCGCAGGCCCCGCACCAGCTTGCCCGGATGCACGGTGGCGGCGATCGGCGAATACACGCCCGCCAGGTTGCGCGCGGAGCCCGAGCGCCGCGCCACTTCTTCGGGCGACAGCGTGCGGTAGGAATGAATGCCGCGCGCTTCCAGCGCCTGCATCATCGGATCGAGCGTGCCGATCTGTGCCTGCGAGGTCGCGGTGTAGAGCGTGCCGTCCTGCCGCAGTTCGGCATCGATGCCGTGCGCCACGCAGAAGTCCGCGATGTGCTGCACCGCTGCCTCCGACGCCTTCACGAGACGCACTGCCTCGTCTTCGCCGAACAGGCGGCGCAGCGTCAGGAACTTGGCCGACCAGGTGAGGAGACAACCACCATTGCGGCCGCTCGCACCGGCGCCGCAAAGGTCGCTCTCGAGAATAACGATATCGAGCCCAGGCGCTTGCAGCTTGGCTTGAATGGCCGTCCACAGGCCGGTGAAGCCGCCGCCGACGATGCAGACATCGGCGCTGTGTTCGCCCTGCAGCGCGGGCGCGAGGTCGCCGTCGTTGAAGAGGGCCTGTTCGATCCAGAAAGGGCGCATGGCGGGCTCGCAGGTTTTCAGGGCTTGCGCCGCATGTCGAAGGAAAACTCGGACTCGCGCTCGACGACGAACCCGAAGCGTTCGTACAGCGCCTTCGCCGGATTCGCCTTCAGCACGCTGAGCGTGAGGTCGACGCGGGCGCGCGCGGCCTGGTCGATGACTTCGGCCAACAGGCCGGCTCCGATGCCGCCGCCCTGGTAACCAGGTGCCAGCTGGATCTGGATGACCACCCACTCCTGCGGATCGCGCGACACCTTGAGCAGGCCGACCGGCGCGCCCTCGTGCAGCAGGATCTCGGCGCACTCGAAGCGATGCATCAGCCGCGTCATGTGATGCGCGTCGCTGACCTCGCCTCCGGACGCCAGCACGTGGCCGTTCATCGTCTGCTGCCGCAGGTCGAGCAGGAAGGGAATGTCCTCCGGCCCGGCCTTGCGGCGCTGCATTGCCGATGCCCGCGGGACGCTCACGGCTGCGCCGTGGCAACGGGCTTCGCGGCGATCGCCAGGTGTCGCGCGTAGTGCGCGAGGTCGGGCGTCTTCGCATCGGCCAACTTGGCTGTGTCGTCCCAGCGCCGCAGGCGCACCGCATCCATTGCATACGGCAGGGCCTCGAAAGCGCTGGCCTGCGCGGAGTCGAACACGCCGCCCTGCAGTTGCAGGCTGCGCTTCGAATCGGGCGACAGCGCCTCCAGGTAACCGGGCACGCGCGCGCACAGGAAGCGCTTGGCATCCACATGCAGGCGGATCGGCTCCAGCGTGGCCGGCCCGAACAGCGCGCGAAGAAATGGCAGGCAGCGGTACTGGTGCAGGTCGTCGAGCCCCTGCTGCGTCGGCGTGCCGCCGAAGTCGTGCAGCAGGTGGCCCAGGTCGTGCAGCAGCGAGGCCGCGATCAGCGCGCTGCCGGCGCCCTCCTGCTCGGCCAGGTGCGCCGACTGCAGGGCGTGTTCGAGTTGCGTGACGGGTTCGCCGTCGTACTGCGCGTGGCCCTTCGTTTCGAAGAGGCCGACGATGTCGTCAAGGCTCAGGCTCATGATGCTTGCGATTACCAGGGCAGCGAATAGGTCTTGGTGTTGGTGAAGCTCTTCATCGCCTCGAGCACGCCTTCCTTGTAGCCCAGGCCCGAGTCCTTGATGCCGCCGAAGGGCGTGAGCTCCAGCCGGTAGCCCGGCACTTCGCGCACGTTGACGCTGCCGACATTCAGCTCGCGGATGAAGCGCGTGATGTAGTCCAGGCGATTGGTGCAGACCGCCGACGAGAGGCCGTAGGCCGTGCCGTTGGAGATGCGGATCGCCTCGTCGATGCTCTTGAAGCGGATCACCGGCGACACCGGCCCGAAGGTCTCGTGCTTGGCCACGGTCATCTCCGGGTCCACATGGTCGAGCACCGTCGGCGAATAGAGCGCGCCGCGGCGCTCGTTGCCGTAGCGCAGCTTGGCGCCGGCGGCGATGGCTTCATTGACCACGGCCTCGAACTGCTTGGCCGCGGCCTCATCGATGACGGTGCCCATGTCCGTTTCAGGGTCCATCGGGTCGCCATATTTCAGCGCACGGGTCTTGGCGACCAGCAGTTCGACGAACTGATCGGCCACCGACTCGTGCACCAGCATGCGTTTGACTGCTGTGCAGCGCTGGCCCGAGTTCTTGTACGAGCCGTTGGCCGCGAGCGTGGCGGCCTCCTCGACGTCGGCGTCTTCCATCACGATGATCGGATCGTTGCCGCCCAGCTCCAGGATCTGGCGCTTGTAGACGGCCTTGCCCGCGATGTACTTGCCGATGGGCACGCCGCCGGTGAAGGTGACCAGGTCCACGTCGGCGTTGGTGAGCAGCTCGTCGGCGATCTCCTTCGGGTCGCCGGTGAGCACCGACAGCATCTGCGGCGGCAGGCCCGCTTCGTAGAGGATGTCGGCCAGCAGGAACGCGGTGAGCGGCGTCTTCTCGCTGGGCTTCAGAACGATGCGGTTGTTGGTCGCGATGGCCGGCGCCACCTTGTGGATCACCTGGTTCAGCGGATGGTTGAACGGCGTGATGGCAGTGATGGCACCCAGCAAGGGCTCGCGCATCGTGTAGACCTTGCGGCTCTTGCCGTGGTGCGTGAGGTCGCACGAGAACACCTGGCCATCGTCCACCAGCGCCTGGTTGGCGGCGAACAGCAGCACGTCGGACGCACGGCCCACTTCGTACAGCGAGTCCTTGCGCGAGAGCCCCGACTCCAGCGTGATGGTGCGCGACATCTCGTCCAGGCGCGAGGCGATGATCTCGCCCGCGCGCATCAGGATCTTGTAGCGCTCGTAGCGGGTGAGCGTGGGCTTGTAGTCGCGGGCGATGCGCAAGGCGTTGCGCACGTCGTCCAGCGTGGCCTTGGGCACGGTGGCGATCACTTCGCCGGTGTAGGGGTAGGTCACGTCGATCGTGCGATCGCGATGGACCTTTTCTCCGGCGATGCGCAGGGCCTCGCGGTGGATGGTGCCTGGCTTCAGGATGGCTTGGCTCACTTGGCTCATGGAGGTGCTCCGGATGACGTTTCGTTATGGGGCGTGGTTCAGCGCGATGTCCAGCGCATCGAAGTTGCGCAGGCGCCGGCCGGCGGCGATGCCGGTCACCGGACGGTTGCAGATCAGCGGCACGCGCTGCTCCGACACGCCGCCGTGCGAGCGCAGCGGCACTTCGAGTGCCGACAGGTCGTGGCGGCTCGCCGAGGTGCCGATGACCGTGTTGCGCTCGCTCACGACCACGATGTCGCCGATGCGGTCGGGCGGCAGTTCGAAGCGCTGGGCGGCGTCCTTGCGCGAGAGCACGAGCTCCATGCCCGGCACCTGCCTGATGCGATCGATCCAGCCGGGCGCGCTCGCCTCGTCGGGCGCATAGACGGTGGCGAACGAGCCGAGCGCACCGTGGTGCACCACGTAGGGGTCGGTGATCGGCAGGATCACGCGCGCCGTGCCGGCGCCGTACCAGCCGTCCAGCACGTCCTGCAGGTAGATGACGTTGGGCGAGCCGTCGGCGCCGTGCTTGTCGTTCATGCCGTGGTCGGCGGTGACCACGATGGTGGCGCCCAGCGCATCGAGCTGCGCGAGGTAGCCGTCCATCATCGCGTAGAAGGCGTTGGCCGCGGGGCTGCCGGGCGCGGCCTTGTGCTGCACGTAGTCGGTGGTCGAGAGGTACATGAGGTCGGGCCGCTGGCGCTCCATCAGCTTCACGCCCGCCGCGAACACGAACTCCGACAGCTCCGCGCTGTAGACCGAGGGCACCGGCATGCCGACCATGCCGAGCACGTCGTCGATGCCGTTTTCTTCCATCGTCACCTGGTCCGACTTCTCCGACGAGAAGCAGATGCCCTTCATGCGGTGGCCCAGGAGCTTGCGCAGCTTGTCCTTGGCCGTGACCACCGCCACCTTGGCGCCCGCATCGGCGAACGCAGCCAGCACGGTGCCGGCGCGCAGGTACTTGGGGTCGTTCATCATCACTTCCTGGCCCAGTTCGCGGTCGAAGAAGTAGTTGCCGCAGATGCCGTGCACCGCGGGCGGCACGCCGGTCACGATCGACAGGTTGTTCGGGTTGGTGAACGAGGGCACCACGCAATCGCCCAGCAGGTTGGCGCCCGACCTGATCATGCGATCGAAGTACGGGGCGACGCCGGCCGCGATGGCCGCGTCGAGGTAGGCCGGCTCGCTGCCGTCCACGCACACGACCACGACGGGGCGTGCCATCCAGCGATAGCTTCGGGCATTGACTTCGAGTGTCTCCGGTGTCATTTCAGACTTCCTTCTGGGGTGGGTTGTTCGATGCGGGGGCCGCGTCGGAATCGGCGCGGCCGAAGGCCTTGTGCATGCGCGCGCGGCTGCCCGCGACGTGCTCGCGCAGTGCGCGTCCTGCCGTCTCGGGATTGCCGCTCGCGATGGCGTCGACGATGTGGCTGTGCTCGTCGGCCGAGACCCGGAGGCCCCCGCCGCTGTCGAGCGCGCGCATTCTGAAGAGGTGCAGTTCCTTCACGAGGCGCTTGTAGGTTTCAGTGAGCTTCCTGCTGCCGGCGGTGTCCAGCAGGATCTCGTGGAACTGCAGGTTGAGTTGCGCGTACTGCTCCACGTCCTGTGCCTGGCCGGCCGAGCGCATCGCATCGACCATGGCGCGCAGCCGCTCGATCGCGTCGGGTGCGATGGCCAGCGCCACGCGGCGGCCGATGATTTCCTCGAGCGCTTCGCGCAGCTCATAGATCTCGTCGGCTTCCTCGAACGCGATCTCGCGCACGAAGACGCCGCGGTTCTTTTCGTTGCGCACGAGGCCGGCTTCTTCGAGGGCGCGCAGCGCCTCGCGGATCGGGCCTCGGCTGGTGTTGAAGCGCTGCGAGAGCTCGCTCTCGTTGATGCGGCTGCCCACGGGGAGCTCGCCGGTCATGATCAAACGCTCGATTTCTTCCTGCATCAGCATCGGCAGCGAGCTGGACTGGAGAAACGCGAGGGCGGCGGAGTGATTGCTGGTGACCATGGGGCGTATTTTCCCGAAGGATTGAAAATTGTCAACAATCTTTTATTGACAGTCATCAATCGTCAATCTACATTGCGTTCACCGACCTTGGCGCGCCCATTGCCGGAGCCCGCCACTCACCCCTTCAGTGACAGCAAGCCCTCTCAGGAGAAACAGATGACGATGAAACAAAGCACGCGCCGTCTCACGGCGGCCCTGTGTGTCGCGGCCCTCGGCCTCGTGGCCGGTACGGCGTGGGCGCAGAAGACCCCGCTGCTGGTCTACACGGCGCTGGAGACCGACGCCATGAAGCTCTACAAGGACGCCTTCGAGAAGGCCAACCCCGACATCGAGGTGAAGTGGGTGCGCGACTCCACCGGCATCGTCACCGCCAAGCTGCTGGCCGAAAAAGCCAATCCGCAGGCCGACGTGGTGGCCGGCCTGGCCGCCAGCAGCCTCGCGCTGCTGCAGCAGGAAGGCATGCTCCTTCCCTATGAGCCCAAGGGCTTCAAGGACCTGAACCCCGCCTACTCCGATGCCGCGCGCCCACCGGCCTGGGTCGGCATGGACGTGTGGGCCGCGACCATCTGCTTCAACCGCATCGAAGCCCAGAAGCTCGGCCTGCCGAAGCCCGAAACCTGGAAGGACCTGGCCAAGCCCGTCTACAAGGGCACCATCTCGATGCCGCACCCGGCCTCCAGCGGCACCGGCTACCTGGACGTGTCGTCGTGGCTGCAGAACATGGGCGATGCCGAAGGCTGGAAGTACATGGACGCGCTGCACCAGAACATCGCGCAGTACGTGCACTCGGGCTCCAAGCCCTGCAAGCAGGCGGGCGCGGGCGAATTCCCGATCGGCATCTCGTTCGAGTTCCGCGCGCACCAAGTCAAGAAGTCGGGCGCGCCGGTCGACCTGATCTTTCCGAAGGAGGGCTTGGGCTGGGACATCGAGGCCACCAGCATCATGAAGACCAGCGCGAAGCTGCCGCAGGCCAAGCGCTTCGCCGACTGGATGGCCAGCAAGGAAGCCAACCAGATCACCTCCACCTGGTGGGCCGTGGTCGCCTACCCCGGCGTGGCCTCCAAGCTCGAAGGCATTCCCGAGAACTACGAAAAGCTGCTGGCCAAGAACGACATCAACTGGGCTGCGAAGAACCGCGAACGCATCCTGGCCGAGTGGAGCAAGCGCTACGAAGGCAAGGCCGAACCGAAATAAGGCTCGCCCCCAGGCTGCGCGCACTTCGTGTCGCTTCGCCAACCCCCTACCGGGGGCGACACCAGCGGCCCGGCAAAGCCGGTTCCGCGGTGTCTCGCGAAGAAGCCCGATCCGGCCGCCGTCCTTCTTCAACCCGCGACGCCGATCCTTGCGGCGCCCGCCAACGACGAGTGCGAAAAATGGACATGACCGACACCCGATTCATTGCCAGCCCGGTACCGACGAACGCTCCCGCAGCGCTGGAGATCGTCGGCGTGCGCAAGGACTTCGAGACCTTCAGCGCGCTGCGCGACGTGCACCTGCGCGTGAACCCGGGCGAGATGCTGTGCTTTCTCGGCCCCTCGGGCTGCGGCAAGACCACGCTCCTGCGCATCATCGCGGGACTGGAGACGCAGACCGCCGGACAGATCCTGCAGAACGGCAAGGACGTCTCTTGGCTCTCGCCGGACAAGCGCGACTACGGCATCGTGTTCCAGTCGTACGCGCTCTTTCCCAACCTCTCGATCGCCGAGAACATCGGCTATGGCCTGGTCAACAGCCGCGCGAAGAGGGGCGAGATCAAGGCGCGCGTCGAAGAGCTCCTGAAGCTCGTCGGCCTGCCGACTTCGGGCAACAAGTACCCGAGCCAGCTCTCCGGCGGCCAGCAGCAGCGCGTGGCCCTGGCCCGCGCGCTCGCCACGCGCCCCGGCCTCCTCCTGCTCGACGAGCCGCTCTCGGCGCTCGACGCGCTGGAGCGCATTCGTCTGCGCGGCGAGATCCGCCGGCTGCAAAAGCAGGTCGGCATCACCACCATCATGGTCACGCACGACCAGGAAGAAGCGCTCTCGATGGCCGACCGCATCGTGGTCATGAACCACGGCGTGATCGAGCAGGTGGGCACGCCCATGGAGGTCTACGAGCAGCCGGCCACGCCCTTCGTGGCGGACTTCGTGGGCAAGGTCAACGTGCTGCGTTCGGTGGCGCTGGGCAACCACCGCTTCCAGGTCGGCGACATGGAGCTCGAATGCGATGCCTGCGACGGCGCCTTCGAGCCCGGCGAGGCCGTCAACCTGTACCTGCGTCCCGAAGACCGCGCGGTCGAGCACCTGGGTGACGACACGCCCAACCGCCTGCAGGCGAAGGTGACGAAGGTCGAGTTCCTCGGCGGCCTCTGCATCGCCGAGGTGACCGCCGATGCGCTGCACGGGCAGGTGCTGGGCCTGCACTTCTCGCTCAACCAACTGCACGACCTGGACATCCGCGAAGGCAACACCATCGACATCGCGCTGCGCGCCAATCGCATCCGCGCCTTCTCCGCCGCACGCACGCCCAAGCCATGAACACGCTGGCCCACCCCACCGCCATGAAGGCGTCGTTCGGCGCGCGGCCCGCGATGCGCTGGAGCCGCGACGAGACCATCGCGCGCTGCATCCTGTTCGTCGTGATGGCGATGCTGTTCGTGTTTCTCGTCGCGCCGCTTTTCACCATCCTCGCGCACGCGGTGCAGGACAAGGACGGCCGCTTCGTCGGCCTGGCGCACTTCATCACCTACTTCCAGACGCCGAGCCTGCTGCGCGCGGCCTGGAACTCGATCTGGGTGTCGGCGGCGGTGGTGACGATCTCGGTGCCCACGGCGTTCGTCTTCGCCTATGCGCTCACGCGCAGCCGCATGCCGGTGGCGCTCAAGGCCGTGTTCCGGCTCATCGCGCTCATTCCGCTGCTCGCGCCCTCGCTGCTGTCGGCCATCTCGTTCGTGCAGTGGTTCGGCAACCAGGGCGCGCTCAAGTTCCTCCTGGGCGGCATGTCGATCTACGGCGCGCCGGGGATCATCATGGCCGAGGTCTACAACACCTTTCCGCATGCGCTGATGATCCTGGTCACCGCGCTGTCGCTGGCCGACGGCCGGCTCTACGAGGCGGCCACCGCGCTGCGCACGCGGCCGCTGCGCCAGTTCATGACCATCACGCTGCCCTCGTGCAAGTACGGCCTCATCAGCGCGGCCACGGTGGTCTTCACCTACGTGGTGAGCGACTTCGGCGCGCCCAAGGTGATCGGCGGCAACTTCAACGTGCTGTCGGTCGATGTGTTCAAGCAGGTGGTGGGGCAGCACAACTTCTCCATCGGCGCGGTGGTGGGCATGCTGCTCCTCTTGCCCTCGATCGTCTCGTTCGTGATCGACTATGTGGTGCGGCGCAAGCTGAAGGCGCAGCTCACCGCGCGCTCGGTGCCCTACAGCCCCAAGCGCCGCAAGGTGGCCGATGCACTGCTCACGCTCTTTTGCACCGTGGTGTGCGCCCTCTTGCTGGCCACCATCGGCATGGCGATCTACACCTCGCTGATTTCGCTCTGGCCCTACGACCTGTCGCTCACGCTCAAGCACTACCACTTCGTGCTGGTGGAGAGCGACATGGCCGCGGCCTACGGCAACAGCCTGCTGGTGGCGATGGTCACTGCCGTGGCCGGTTCGCTGATCGTCTTCGTGGGCGCCTACCTGATCGAGAAGACGCGCAACCTGGGCCTCATGCGCAAGGGCATGCACCTGATGGCCGTGCTCTCGATGGCGGTGCCGGGCCTGGTGCTCGGCCTGGGCTACGTGATGTTCTTCAACCATCCGGCCAACCCGCTGAATTTTCTCTACCAGACGATGGCGATCCTGGTCATCTCGATGGTGGTGCACTACTACACCTCCAGCCACCTCACGGCGGTGACGGCGCTCAAGCAGATCGACAACGAGTTCGAGGCCGTGTCGGCCTCGCTCAAGGTGCCGTTCTTCAAGACCTTCCTGCGCGTGACGGTGCCGGTGTGCCTGCCGGCCATCCTGGACATCGGGCGCTACTTCTTCGTGGTGTCGATGGCGAGCCTGTCGTGCGCCATCTTTCTCTACACGCCCGAGACCATCCTCGCGTCGGTCGCAATCATGCACCTGGACGACGCCGGCGACATCGGCCCGGCCGCGGCGCTCGCGAGCCTGATCGTGGTCACCTCGACGCTCGTGTGCATCGCCTATTCGCTGCTCACGCGCGTGCTGCTCGCGCGCACGCAGGCCTGGCGCAACCTCAGCCGCGGCTGAGGCAGGCCTTGCTTCTCTTTCCTCATTTCCTTTCCCCGCCTGGAGACACCATGAGTCAAGCCCCCCACCCCATCCTGCTCACACCCGGCCCCCTCACCACCTCGGACCGCACGCGCCAGGCGATGCTGCGCGACTGGGGATCGTGGGACGCCGACTTCAACCAGATCACCGCGCGCATCCGCAAGAACGTGCTGGACATCGTGCACGGCACGGGCACGCACGAATGCGTTCCGCTGCAGGGCAGCGGCACCTTCTCGGTGGAAGCGGCCATCGGCACCCTCGTTCCGCGCAGCGGCCATGTGCTGGTGCCGAGCAACGGCGCGTACTGCCAGCGCCTGGCGAAAATCTGCAAGGTGCTGGGCCGCAAGCTCACCACCATCGACTACACCGAAGACAAGCAGGTGTCGCCCGCCGACGTCGACCGCGCGCTGGCCGCCGACCCGGGCATCACGCACGTGGCACTGGTGCATTGCGAAACGGGCGCGGGCGTGCTCAACCCGCTGCACGAGATCGCGCTGGTGGTTGCAAAGCATGGGCGCGGCCTGATCATCGACGCGATGAGTTCCTTCGGCGCGCTGGAGATCGATGCGCGCAAGACGCCCTTCGACGCGGTCGTCGCGGCTTCGGGCAAGTGCCTCGAAGGCGTGCCGGGCATGGGCTTCGTCGTCGTCAAGCGCAGTACGCTCGAGAAGTGCGAAGGCAACTGCCACTCGCTGAGCATGGACCTGTACGACCAGTGGGTCTACATGGAGAAGACCACGCAGTGGCGCTTCACGCCGCCCACGCACGTGGTCGCCGCGCTCGACACGGCCATCGCGCAGTACATCGAGGAAGGGGGCCTGGCCGCGCGCGGCGGGCGCTATGCGCGCAACTGCAAGGCGCTCATCGACGGGCTGGCCACGCTGGGCTTTCGCAGCTTTCTCGATCCGGCGATCCAGGCGCCGATCATCGTCACCTTCCATGCGCCCGACGATGCGAACTACGACTTCAAGACCTTCTACCAGGAGGTGAAGAAGCGCGGCTACATCCTCTACCCGGGCAAGCTCACGCAGGTCGAGACCTTCCGCGTGGGCTGCATGGGGCACTTCGGCGATGCGGGCATTCCGGGCGCTGTCGCGGCCATTGCGGACACGCTGAAGGCCATGGGCATCCGGCAGGTGTCGGCAACCGCCACGGCCTGAACACGCCTGCGCGGCGGACGCAGACTGCGCTACAGCGCGCAGGTCCTGAAACCGAAGAAACCGTCGTCGCGCTCGGGCAGCGCGAAGCTCCGGCGGCGCGGCGAACGCAGCCGCGCACGCGTGGCGAACGACGCGCCGCGCAGCACGCGCGCGCGGCCGAAGGCGGCCACCGGATCGAACTCGCCGCCCGCGCTCCATGGGTCGGCGCGGAACCCGGGCCAGGGCTGCAACGTGCCCGCGGTCCACTCGTGCACGTCGGCCCAGCGAAAGCCGCGTCGCGCGGCGGTGTGCGCCGCGATTTCCCACTCGACCTCGGTCGCGATGCGGCGTCCGGCCCAGCGCGCCCACGCGTCGGCCTCCCACCAGCTCAGGTGCACGGCACTGTGGTGTCCCGCCGCGCGCACGGTGACGCCGAAGCGTTGCTGCAGCACCGAGCCGCCGGTGCCGTTGCGCGCCACGCCGATCTGCTCGACATGGCGCGGCCCGCGCCGCCCCTCGACCTGCGCGGCCAGCCAGCGCCAGCCGTCGGCATGCCACAGCGCCTCGCGGTCGTAGCCGCCGTCGTCGACGAATTCGATGTACTGGTTCCAGGTGACGGGCTGCGCATCGATCTCGAACTCGGGCACGTCTACCTGGTGCGCAGCGCGCTCCTGCGCGAAGGCGAAGCCGCGCTCGGCCAGGCCCAGTTCCCAGCGCGTGGCGGGCACCAGGAGCGGCTCGCGCGTGACGGCGATGGGCGCCTGCTCGATGCCCAACGGCAGCCCGAGCGTCTGCGCCATCACCACGAACTGCTCGCCGCGCAGGTCTTCGTGGAACAGCGCGAGGCGATAGAAGTACAGGCCCGCATCGGTCTCGGCCGCGTGCTCGAGCAGCTCGAGCGTGCTCTCCAGCGTTTCGAGCAGGTAGGCCTTGGTCTGGCCGAGGTAAGGCAGGTCGGCCGACCAGCGGCGGCCGGGCGAACTCTGCGCCGGGTTCCACCAGTCGTCGGCACTGGGCTCGATGGCGGCCAGGCGCGTGGGCCGCACCGGGCAGTCGATGCCGAAGGCGCGCTGCGTGTTGCGCCCGATCCACCACTCGGCGAACCAGCCGATGTGCCCGGCCAGCCACACGGGGGGCACCACGCCTTCGTCTTCGGGAACGGGCGGCACGGCGAGGGCTTCGGAGCCCAGCGCTTCTTCGTAGAGGGTCAGCAGGTGCAGCGTGTGGTTGCGCGCGTCGATCAGGGCCAGCGAGAGCAGGTCGCGGCCAGCGCGGCACATGTCGGGCGAATCGATGGAGTGCGGCGCCGCCCCGGCGGCAGACGAGGTGTGTCTCGGTGTCTGGGCCATGACGGCATTATGACCAGCCGCAGCCCCTGGGTAGGCCCTCAAGGAACTTTTCCACTACACCGATAGAATTCGCACCGCCTCACGCACCCGACCCGCTGGCATACAAGGCCAGAGCGTCGGGTGCGGTCGTATCTGGGGGCATCCAATACAAAAATGGAGATGTAATGCAAGGCTTGCTCAAGCTGTCCCGAGCCATCGACTGGCTCAATGCCCAGGTGGGCAAATACGCCATCTGGCTCATCCTGGCCGCCACGGTGATCAGCGCCCTCAACGCGATCGTGCGCAAGGTCTTCAACACCAGTTCCAACGCCTTCCTCGAAGTGCAGTGGTACCTCTTCGCGTGGTCGTTCCTGATCGCCGCGGGCTACACGCTGCTGCACCGCGAGCACGTGCGGATCGACGTGCTCAACAGCCGCCTGTCCAAGAGGAAGCAGGTGTGGATCGACATCATCGGCTTCTCATGTTTCCTCACGCCGCTGTGCATCGCGGTGCTCTACCTGTCGATGCCCGTGGTGATGCAGATGTACCGGTCCGGCGAGATGTCGGGCAACTCGGGCGGCCTCATTCGCTGGCCCGTGTGGGCGGCGCTGCCGTTCGGCTTCACGCTGCTGCTGCTGCAGGGCTGGTCGGAGCTGATCAAGCGCATCGCCTTCCTGCGCGGCGAGGGCCCCGACCCGATGGGCCGGCTGACCGACAAGACGGCCGAGGCCGAACTCATCGAGGCGCTGCGCCTGCAGGCCGAGGCGGACGCCGCCAAGGCCGCCGCTGCCGCAGCAGCCACGGGCACGGGCGCCGCGCCCAAGCCGCAACACTGAACCGCCAGGCGCCAGAAAAAACACCATGGAATTCATCGTTGCCAATTTCGCCCCGATCATGTTCGCGGGGCTCATCTGCTTCCTGCTGCTGGGTTTCCCGGTGGCCTTCAGCCTCGGGGCCTGCGGCCTGTTCTTCGGTTTCGTGGGCATCGAGCTGGGCGTGTTCCAGTCGTCGGTGATGGCGTGGCTGCCCCAGCGGCTGATCGGCATCATGGCCAACGACACGCTGCTGGCCGTGCCCTTCTTCACGCTCATGGGCCTCATCCTGGAGCGAAGCGGCATGGCCGAGGACCTGCTGGACACGGTCGGCCAGGTCTTCGGTCCGATGCGCGGCGGCCTCGCGCTGGCGGTGATCTTCGTCGGCGCGCTGCTGGCGGCCACCACCGGCGTGGTCGCGGCCTCGGTCATCTCGATGGGCCTGATCTCGTTGCCGATCATGCTGCGCTACGGCTACGACCGGCGCCTGTCCAGCGGCGTGATCGCGGCCTCGGGCACGCTGGCCCAGATCATTCCGCCCTCGCTGGTGCTGATCATCATGGCCGACCAGCTCGGCAAGAGCGTGGGCGACATGTACAAGGGCGCGTTCCTGCCCGGCTTCATGCTGATGGGCCTGTACGTGCTGTACGTGGTGTTCCTCGCGATCTTCAAGCCCACGCAGGTGCCCGCGCTGCCGGCCGAGGCACGCACCTTCCGCGAACCGAACGGCAGCGGCGGCTACACCTCGCTGGTGGGCATCACGGCGCTGTCGGCGGTGGTGGCGGTGATCCTCGCGCGCAACATGGAAGCGGTGCACACCTGGTTCCAGGGCCATGAAGTGACCTCCGTGGCAACCGACGAGAAGGTCGTGGTCGCCATGTGTGGCGGCGTGTTCGTGGCGCTGGTGATCGCGCTCATCAACAAGGGCCTGAAGCTCAACCTGCTGTCGCGCCTGGCCGAGCGGGTCACCTTCGTGCTGATCCCGCCGCTGCTCCTGATCTTCCTGGTGCTGGGCACCATCTTCCTGGGCGTGGCCACGCCCACCGAAGGCGGCGCGATGGGCGCCATGGGCGCGCTCATCATGGCCTGGGTGCGCCGTCGCATGAGCTTCTCGCTGTTGAAGCAAGCGCTCGGCTCGACCACGCGGCTGTCCAGCTTCGTGATGTTCATCCTGATCGGCGCGACGGTGTTCAGCCTGGTGTTCCAGGCCGCGGACGGCCCGATCTGGGTGGAGCACCTGCTGACGTCGCTGCCCGGCGGCCCGGTGGGCTTTTTGATCGCGGTGAACGTGCTGGTGTTCTTCCTGGCGTTCTTTCTCGATTACTTCGAGCTCTCTTTCATCGTGGTGCCGCTGCTGGCGCCGGTGGCGCACAAGATGGGCATCGACCTCATCTGGTTCGGCGTGCTGCTGGCGGTGAACATGCAGACCTCGTTCATGCACCCGCCCTTCGGCTTCGCGCTCTTCTTCCTGCGCTCGGTCGCGCCCGAGAAGCAGTACGTGGACCGCGTGACGCAGAAGGTCATGGAGCCCGTGACGACGATGCAGATCTACAAGGGCGCGATCCCGTTCGTGCTGATCCAGCTGACCATGGTGGCCATCCTCATCGCGTTCCCGCAGATCGTGACGGGCGCCCTGGACAAGGAAGTGAAGGTCAACCTGGACGACATCGGCGCGCAGATGCGCGACAGCCTGAAGTCCGACGAGGGCGCGACGCCGACCGACCCCTACGGCGGCCCCGAGGAGGCCGCGCCAGGCGCCGAGCCCAAGACCGAACCTGCCGCGCCGGGGGCCGCGCCAAGTGCCGCCCCCGCTGCGCCGGAACCCTCGGCGGAAAGCACCGAGAGCGATCCGATGAAGGCGATGCAGGACGCGCTCAAGGCGCAGAACCCCAAGCCCTGAGCGACAAACTCACCCGCCTCTTCTCCAAGAGGCGGCCCATGAAAAAAGGCCGGCCCGCGAAAGCGGCCGGCCTTTTTGCTGCGCGCCGCCGGCGAACCGGCGGCAGCGCGAGGCGTCAGATCTTGATCGAGTTCATGTACTGGTTGAACGGGTACTCCGAGAAGCGGTTCCACAGGATCTGGTCGCGCTGGAAGGCGCGCATGTCCTGATGGATCTTCTTGAAGTCGGGCGACTTGGCTTCGTGCTCGGCGAACACTTCCATCGAGGCCTTGAAGCCCGCATCCATCACGGCCTTGGGGAACGGCTTGAGCTGCGTCTTGGCGGCCACGAGGCGCTTGATCGCGAGCGGGTTGAAGGCGTCGTACTTGGCGATCATGTCGCGCGCGGCGACCTTGGTGGCCGCATCCAGGATGGCCTTGTTCTCGTCCGACAGCTTGGCGTAGGCCTTGTTGTTGATGAAGAACTCCAGGTCGGCGCCGCCTTCCCACCAGCCGGGGTAGTAGTAGTACGGGGCGACCTTGTTGAAGCCCAGCTTCTCGTCGTCGTACGGGCCGACGAATTCGGCGGCGTCCAGCGTGCCCTTCTCCAGGGCCTGGTACACATCGCCCGCGGGCATGTTCTGCGACACCACGCCCAGCTTGGCCATGGCCTCGCCGAACACGCCGCCGCCCATGCGCATCTTCAGGCCCTTCAGGTCCTCGACGGTCTTGATTTCCTTGCGGTACCAGCCGCCCATCTGCGTGCCGGTGTTGCCGGCGCTGGCGGTGCGGAAGTTGTATTGCGCGAAGAAGGCGTCCAGGAGCTTGCGGCCGTTGCCGTAGTCTTTCCACGAATCGGTCTGGCGTGCGGTCAGGCCGAAGGGCACGGCGCAGCTGAACGCGAAGATCGGGTCCTTGCCGGTGAAGTAGTAGGCGGCGGTCTGCGCCATCTCGAGCGTGTCGCCCTGCAGCGCATCGACCACGCCGAACGCGGGCATCAACTCGCCGGCGGGGTGAGCCGAGATTTCGAACTTGCCGCCGGACAGCGCCTTGACGGTCTTGGAGAGCATTTCAGCGCTTCCGAAAATCGTGTCGAGCGAACGGGGGAAGCTCGAGGCGAGGCGCCAGCGCACGGCCGTCTGCGCGTGCACGGCGGGCGCGATGCCGGCGGCCAGAACGCCGGCGATGCCGGCGTTTTTGATGAGGGAACGACGATCCATTGATTCACTCCGGGTTCTTTTGAAAAAACGAAACGCGGCTTGTGACCGCGTTGGGGACTTTTGTATAAGTCTTCTTGATTGTAAAAACCGGCTTACAGGCGCCCGGCGGGGGTTTACCCTGCGACGGTGCCGAAGCGTTGCGCGATCGACGCAGTAATGCCTGCTGCATCCAGGCCGATCGATGCCAGCAGCTTGGCCGGATCGCCGTGTTCGATGAAGCGGTCGGGCAGGCCCAGCTGCAACACCGGCTTCTGGACGTTCGCGGCCTGCAATGCTTCCAGCACCGCGCTGCCCGCGCCGCCCATGGTGGCGCCCTCTTCGAGCGTGACGATGGCATCGTGCGTGCCCGCCACCTGCAGCAGCAGTTCGACATCGAGCGGCTTGGCCCAGCGCATGTTGACCACCGTCGCGTCGAGCGAGTCGGCGGCGGTGAGCGCGGGATACAGCAGCGAGCCGAACGCGAGGATCGCGATGCGCTTGCCTTCGCGACGCACCTCGCCCTTGCCCAGCGGCAGCGCGTCGAGCGTGAGGTGCGGCGCAACGCCGGCGCCCGCGCCGCGCGGGTAGCGCACGGCCACAGGATGGTTCTGTTCGTAGGCGCTCGTGAGCAGCTGGCGCAGCTCGCGCTCGTCCGCGGGGCAGGCGATGCTCATGTTGGGAATGCAGCGCAGGAACGGGATGTCGTAGGCGCCCGCATGCGTGGCGCCATCGGCGCCGACGAGGCCCGCGCGGTCGAGCGCGAACACCACCGGCAGGTTCTGGATCGCCACGTCGTGGATCAGCTGGTCGTAGGCGCGCTGCAGGAAGGTCGAGTAGATCGCGACCACGGGTTTCAGGCCCTCGCACGCGAGGCCCGCCGCGAAGGTGACCGCGTGCTGCTCGGCGATGCCGACGTCGTAATAGCGATCAGGGAAACGCTGCTCGAACTCCACGAGCCCCGAGCCTTCGCGCATCGCGGGCGTGATGCCCACGAGACGGCCGTCGTGCGCGGCCGTGTCGCACAGCCACTGGCCGAACACCTGCGTGAAGGTCTGCTTGGCCACCGCGGCGGACTTGACGAGGCCCACCTGCGGATCGAACTTGCCCGGCCCGTGGTAGGCCACCGGATCGGCTTCGGCCAGCTTGTAGCCCTGCCCCTTCTTCGTGACCACGTGCAGGAACTGCGGGCCGCTCAGGTGCTTCAGGTTCTCCAGCGTCGGGACCAGCGAATCGAGGTCGTGGCCGTCGATCGGGCCGACGTAGTTGAAGCCGAACTGCTCGAACAACGTGGCCGGCACCACCATGCCCTTGGCATGCTGCTCGAAGCGCTTGGCCAGTTCGAAGAGCGGCGGCGCGGCGCGCAGCACGCTCTTGCCGACGTTCTTGGCGGCGGCGTAGAAATTGCCGCTCATCAGTTGCGCAAGGTAGCGGTTGAGCGCGCCGACGGGCGGGCTGATCGACATGTCGTTGTCGTTCAGGATCACCAGCAGCTTGCAGTCGCACACGCCCGCGTTGTTGAGCGCCTCGAAGGCCATGCCGGCCGTCAAGGCGCCGTCGCCGATGATGGCCACGGTATAGCGGTCTTCGCCCTTCTGTTTGGCGGCCATCGCCATGCCGAGCGCGGCCGAGATGCTGGTGGACGAGTGCGCGGTGCCGAAGGTGTCGTACTCGCTCTCGCTTCGCTGCGGAAAGCCCGAGATGCCGCCGATTTGCCGCAGCGTGGGCATGCGCTCGCGCCGGCCGGTGAGGATCTTGTGCGGATAGGTCTGGTGGCCCACGTCCCACACCAGCCGGTCGTGCGGCGTGTTGAACACGTGGTGCAGCGCGACCGTGAGCTCGACCGTGCCGAGGTTGGAACTCAGGTGCCCGCCGGTGCGCGAAACGTTGTCGAGCACGCAGGCGCGCACCTCGTCGGACAGCTGACGCAGCTGTGCGCGGTCGTACTGGCGGATCGGCGAGGGGTCGTGGAGTGTGGGAAGCAGCGGAGCCATGTGGGTTTCTTTTCTCAGTTTTCCATCACGCTTCGCATGACCCGCGACGCATGAAACTGCCGCGATTCAGTCGGGAGACATCGCGGAACCGGCTTTGCCGGGCCGCTGGTGTCGCCCCCTGAAAGGGGGTTGGCGAAGCGACACGAAGTGCGCGAAGACTGGGGGTAAGTTTCATCCTAGCGGTCGCGGTCGACCACCATGTGGGCGAGAGCGCGCAATGCGGCGGTGTCGGCCAGGCCGCTCTTCGCAAGCGCGGCGAGCGCATCGGACAGCAACTGGCGCGCCTGCGTGCGCGCGCCATCGAGGCCGAGCAGCGACACGTAGGTGGGCTTGTCGGCAGCAGCGTCCTTGCCGGCGGTCTTGCCGAGGGTTTGAGAATCGGCGGTGACGTCCAGGATGTCGTCCACCACCTGGAACGCGAGGCCGATGGCCGCGCCGTACGCGCACAGCGCCTTCAGCGCGGCGGACGAAACGTTGCCGCAGGCGGCGCCCATCTCGACGCTGCCCTGCAGCAGCGCGCCGGTCTTCAGTCGGTGCATTTCGCGCAGCTGTGCTTCGTTCAGTGCGATGCCGACGCTGGCCAGATCGATCGCCTGCCCGCCCGCCATGCCCTGGCTGCCCGCGGCGCGCGCGAGCAGGCGGCACAGCGTGGCCTGCGTGGCCGCGGGAATCTCGTCGCCCTCGGGCGTGAGCAGCTCGAAGGCCAGCGCCTGCAGCGCGTCGCCCGCGAGCAGCGCATCGGCCTCGCCGAACTTCACATGCACCGTGGGCTTGCCGCGGCGCAGCACGTCGTTGTCCATGCAGGGCAGGTCGTCGTGCACGAGCGAATAGGCGTGGATCAGTTCGGTGGCACAGGCCGCGCGCAGCGCAGCAGCTTCGTTGCCGCCGACCGCCTCGCTGGCCGCGAGCACCAGCAAGGGCCGCAGCCGCTTGCCGCCGTCGAGCACCGCATAGCGCATCGCATCGCCCAGGAGCACCGGCGAATCGACGCCGACCCAGCGCGAGAGCGCCGCTTCGACGCGCGCCAGGTGCGGCTCGCTCCAGCCGGCGAGCCGGGCGGCATTCCATTCGGTCATGGTGGCCGCGCTCATTCGGCCGTCCAGACCTTCAGGCTGCCCGCATCGAGCACCTTGATCTGGTCTTCGACCGCCTGCAGCTTGTCGCGGCAGAAGGCGAGCAATGCGGCGCCGCGCTGGTAGCTGCCGAGCAGCTGGTCCAGGGGCAACTGGCCCGATTCGAGTTCTGCAACCAGTTGCTCCAGTTCCTGAAGCCCGGCTTCGTAACTGGCGGGCAACGGCCCCGTATCGGGCGTGGCCGCCGGGCTGGATGAGGAAGGGGAAGGCACCTTGGGCATGCAACGGAACGTGGGTGAAACAGGGCATTTTAGGACGGGGGGACAAATGGGGGCCCGCAGGTACAATGCGAACTCTTCTTGTTGGCAAACCAACACACCTCTCGGGCCGTTGCACCTTCAGACGGCGCCTTCCGTTATTTCCTTTTTTTCTCCCTGTGGGGAGCTTGGTCAGGTCCTCCATGTCTGATTTAAGTCTTCAACTGCAGCAGGCCGCGAGCCAACTTCCAGTTTCCGCGTATTTCGACGAGGCCCTGTACGCCCGCGAAATGCAAAACCTTTTCTCGCGAGGGCCCCGCTACGTCGGCCATCGCCTCGCCGTGCCCGAAATGGGCAACTTCCACACCCTGCCGCAGGAGCACCAGGGCCGCGCGCTGGTCCACACGCCCAAGGGCGTGGAGCTGATCTCCAACGTGTGCCGCCACCGCCAGGCGCTGATCCTGCAGGGCCGCGGCCAGCTGGACAACCAGGCCGGCGGCAACATCGTCTGCCCGCTGCACCGCTGGACCTACGCCGCGAGCGATGCGCGCACCACCGGCACCCTGATCGGCGCGCCGCATTTCGACCAGGACCCGTGCCTGAACCTGCACAACTACCCGCTCACCGAGTGGAACGGCCTGCTGTTCGAGAAGAATGCCGACGGCACGGGCCGCGACGTGGCCGCCGACATGCGCGGCCTCGGCCCGCAGGCGGACCTCGACTTCTCGGGCTACGCGCTGGACCGCGTCGAGCTGCACGAGTGCAACTACAACTGGAAGACCTTCATCGAGGTCTATCTGGAGGACTACCACGTCGGCCCGTTCCACCCGGGCCTGGGGAGCTTCGTCACCTGCGACGACCTGCGCTGGGAGTTCAACCAGAACTATTCGGTGCAGACCGTGGGCGTGGCCAACCGCCTGGGCCGCGCGGGCAGCCCGGTCTACCAGAAGTGGCAGGAGCAATTGCTCAAGTACCGCGACGGCAAGCCGCCCAAGTACGGCGCGATCTGGCTGACCTACTACCCGCACGTGATGGTCGAGTGGTATCCGCACGTGCTCACCGTCTCGACGCTGCACCCGGTGAGCCCGACCAAGACGCTCAACATGGTCGAGTTCTTCTATCCCGAGGAAATCGTCGCCTTCGAGCGCGAATTCGTCGAAGCCCAGCAGGCCGCCTACATGGAAACCTGCGTGGAAGACGACGAGATCGCCGAGCGCATGGACGCCGGCCGCCGCGCGCTGATGCTGCGCGGCGACAACGAGACCGGCCCCTACCAGAGCCCGATGGAAGACGGCATGCAGCAGTTCCACGAGTGGTACAAGGCCGCGATGCAGCAGCAACCCGCGTGACGCCGGTCTCGCCCCGGGGCCTCCGGGGCATTCTTTCCCCTTACATGAAGTAGAGACGATGCAAGCGCTCTGGATGGTGCTCGGCGCCTTTTTGTTCGCGACCATGAGCGTCGTGGTGAAGATCGCGTCCCAGTGGTTCAACAGCGGCGAGATGGTGCTGGGGCGCGGCCTCATCGGCATCGTTTTTCTCTGGCTGCTCGCGCGCAGGATGCGTATCTCGCTGGCCACCAAGTACCCCGGCATGCACGCCTGGCGCAGCACCATCGGCGTGATCTCGCTGGGCGCTTGGTTCTACGCCATCGCGCACATGCCGCTGGCCACCGCCGTCACGCTCAACTACATGAGCAGCGTGTGGGTCGCAGCCTTCCTCATCGGCGGCGCGCTGCTCGCGTGGGTGCCGGTGCCCGGGCGCGACGGCCGAGTGGCGCGCCCGCCGCTGCAGGGCGCGCTTGCGATGACCGTGCTCGCGGGCTTCATCGGCGTGGTGCTGATGCTCAAGCCCACGGTCAGCGGCAACGAAGGTTTCGCGGGCATGCTGGGCCTGCTGTCGGGCCTCACGGCCGCGTTCGCCTACATGCAGGTGGTGGCGCTTTCGCGCATCGGCGAGCCCGAGCTGCGCACGGTGTTCTATTTCGCGGTCGGCTCGGCCGTGGCGGGCGCGTTCGCGACCGCGGCCACCGGGTTTTCGGGCAGCAGTTCGTGGACCTGGCAGCATGCGCTGTGGCTGCTGCCGATCGGCCTCCTGGCCGCCCTCGGACAACTCTGCATGACCCGCGCCTACGCCACCGCCAAGACCGAGGCCGGTACGCTCGTGGTGGCCAACCTGCAGTACTCGGGCATCATCTTCGCTGCGTTCTACAGCGTGGTGGTGTTCGACGACCGCATCGACGCCGCCGGCTGGGGCGGCATGGCGCTCATCGTGGTGAGCGGCATCGCGGCCACCGTGCTGCGCCAGCGGGCGGTGCCCAAGGCGCCGGCCGAAGAACACTGAAGCATCTCACCCCCAAGGAGAACACGCCATGTACACCACCCTCGTCAGCGTCGAACAACTCCAGCAACTGCAGAACAGCGAAACGCCTCACATGGTGTTCGACTGCAGCTTCGAACTCATGAAGCCCGAGGCCGGCCCGCAGCTCTACGCGGCGGCCCACATTCCCGGCGCGCTGTACGCCAACCTGGACACCGACCTGAGCGCCAGACACGGCGTGCCCGGCGCGCACGGCGACGTGGTGGTGGCGCAGGAAGACGGCGTGCCCGCCTCGGGCGGTCGCCATCCGCTGCCCAGCCGCGAGAAGTTCGCGGCATGGCTCTCGGGCATCGGCTTCTCCAACGACATGCAGGCCGTGGTGTACGACCGCAACGGCGCCAACTACTGCGGGCGCCTGTGGTGGATGCTCAAGTGGATGGGCCACGATGCGGTCGCCGTGCTCGACGGCGGCCTGCAGGCCTGGCAGGCCGCGGGCGGCGAGGTGACCGACCGCGAGGAGCCCGCACGCTTCCAGTCGAATTTCGTACAGGGCGAGCCGTTGGCCAGGCTCGTCACTACCGACACCGTGTTGCATCGGCTCGGCCAAGCTGACCAGCAGCTGATCGACGCGAGAGCCGGTGCACGGTATCGCGGCGAGATGGAACCTCTGGACCCGATTGCCGGTCACATCCCCGGGGCCCTGAACCGGCCCTTCGCCGAGAACCTCGGCCCCGACGGCAAGTTCAAGCCGGCATCGCAATTGCGTGCCGAGTTCGAAGCGCTGCTCGCGGGACGCGACGCGGCGACGGTCGTCCACCAATGCGGCAGCGGCGTGAGCGCGGTGCCCAACCTGCTTGCGATGCAGATCGCCGGGCTCGGGACGACCGCGCTCTATGCCGGCAGCTGGAGCGAATGGAGCAACACGCCGGGGCTGCCGACCCGGCAAGGCGCAGAACCATGAAACACCACATCCGACTCCGACGCATCTCCGGTCTCGCACTCCCCTCCTTATTCGCCGCAGCACTGTTCGCTGCAGCCCCCTTCGTTTCCGCGCAAGCCCAGCAGCAGCACGCCCACGTGCACGGCCAGATGAAGCTGGACGTGGCCATCGACGGCCCCACCGTGGTGATCGACATGGAGTCGCCCCTGGACAACATCGTCGGCTTCGAACGCGCCCCGAAGACCGATGCCGAGAAGGCCACCGTCGAGGCCGCCGTCGCCCAGCTGCGCGCGGCCGACAAGCTCTTCGCCATCGACCCCGCGGCCAATTGCAAGCTCGGCCCGGTCGACCTGCGCTCCGGCGCGCTGGGCCTGGGCAACCCCGACCCGAGCGAGCCCGTGGGCCATGCGGACCTGGACGCCACCTTCTCCTTCAACTGCACCAACGCGGCCGCCGCGAAGTTCATCGACCTGAACCTGTTCAGCGTGTTCAAGGGCCTGCGCCAGATCGATTCGCAGATCGCTTCGTCGCAAGGCCAGTTCAAGCGCCAGCTCAAGCGCCCCGCCGGCGCGCAGGCGGCCCAGCCCGCACGCCTTGGCTGGGGCAAGTAAAACTGTGAGCACCGCTTCGCAGGCCGATGCGACGCCCTTGCGCGTCGTGCTCTCGGCCGAGTCCCTGCGCTTCGCATGGCCCGGCGTGAAGGCGCCGTGCATCGACATCGAGGCCTTCCGCATCAGCGCCGGCGAATCGGTGTTCCTGCACGGCCCGAGCGGCTGCGGCAAGAGCACGCTGTTGTCGCTGCTGGCCGGCGTGCTGGTGGCCGACGAAGGCCGTGTCATGCTGCTGGGGCACGACTGGTCGCAGCTCTCGGGCGCCGCGCGCGACCGCAGCCGCGTGGCCCACGTGGGCTACATCTTCCAGCAGTTCAACCTCCTGCCTTACCTGAGCGTGCTGGACAACGTGCTCTTGCCCTGCCGCTTCTCGGCCCGGCGCGAAGCGCAGGCCGCGCGCAACGGCAGTTCGCGTGAAGAAGCCGAGCACCTGCTCGACCAGATGGGCCTGGACCGCAACCTCTGGAAGCGCCAGGCGCTGCAGCTCTCCGTAGGCCAGCAGCAGCGCGTGGCCGCGGCGCGCGCGCTCATCGGCCAGCCCGAGGTGGTGATCGCCGACGAGCCCACCTCCGCGCTCGACGAAGACCGGCGCGAGGCCTTTCTCGACGTGCTGCTCACGGCCTGCGCGGTCAATCACAGCGCGCTCGTGTTCGTGAGCCACGACCAGCGCATCGCGCAGCGCTTTGCGCGGCATGTGCTGTTGCCGGAAATCAATCGCGCAGCTTCGACTGCTATGGCGGTGGACGCATGAAGGCGCTCTTTTCGATTGCGTGGCGCAGCGCCTGGAACCGCCGCTTCACGCTCGCGCTCACCGTCTTCTCGATCGCGCTCTCGACCTTCCTCCTGCTCGGCGTCGAACGCATCCGCACCGAGCTGCGCGAGAACTTCGCCTCGTCCGTCTCGGGCACCGACCTCATCGTCGGCGCGCGCACCGGCTCCACGCAGCTCTTGCTGTACTCGGTGTTCCGCATCGGCGCGGCCACCAACAACATCTCGTGGAAGAGCGTGCAGGCATTGGCCGCGCACCAGGGCGTCGACTGGGTCGTGCCGCTGTCGCTGGGCGATTCGCACCGCGGCTTCGCGGTGCTGGCCACGTCGCCCGAGTACTTCGCGCACTTTCGCTATGGCGACAAGCAACTGCTGAAGCTGCGCGAGGGCAAGCCCTTCAGCGAACTGTTCGATGCGGTGGTGGGCGCCGAGGTGGCCGACAAGCTCGGCTACCACGTGGGCCAGAAGATCACGCTCGCGCACGGCAGCGGCGAGCTCAACGTGGCCGAGCATGCCGACAAGCCCTTCACCGTGGTCGGCGTGCTCGCGCGCACCGGCACGCCGGTGGACCGCACGGTGCACATCGGCCTCGCGGCCATGGAAGCCATCCACCTCGAATGGGTCGGCGGCGCGCCGATGCCGGGCGTGAAGATTCCCGCCGAGCAGGTGCGCAAGTTCGACCTCACGCCCAAGAACGTGACGGCCGCGCTCGTGGGCCTGAAAAACCGCGCCGCGGTGTTCGGCGTGCAGCGCTGGATTTCCACCTACAACGGCGAGCCGCTGATGGCCATCCTCCCCGGCGTGGCGCTGGACGAGTTGTGGAGCGTGATCGGCATCGGCGAGAACGCGCTCCTGCTGATGTCGGCGCTGGTCGCGCTCGTTAGTCTCGCGGGCCTCGTCTCCGTGGTGATGGCGGGCCTGAACGAACGCCGCCGCGAACTGGCCGTGCTGCGCGCCGTGGGCGCCGGCTTGCGCCATGTGCTGGCGCTGCTCGCGCTCGAAGGCGCGATGGTCACCGTGCTGGGCGTGGCCCTGGGCGTGGTGATGGCGGTGCTGGGCATCGCCCTCCTCTCGCCGTGGCTGCAGTCGCAGTTCGGGCTGACACTGAGCCTCTCGGAACCTACACTCAACGAATGGCTGCTGATGGCGAGCCTGCTGGTGGCAGGCTGGCTGGCCAGCCTTTTGCCCGGCATTCGCGCCTACCGACTCTCGTTGGCCGACGGCCTCTCACCGAGGATTTGAACCATGCGCATCGCAAAGAAGACTTTCCCGACCGACGCTTTCACTCGCCTTTCATTGCTGCTGGCGGGCGCCGGCCTCGCAGCACTGACGTGGGCCGCCGAGCCCGCCCCCAAGGACACCACCGCATCGAACCCGCTCGGCGGCAAGGCCGCTGCACCCGCCGTGGCCAAGGGCACGCCGGGCCAGCCGCGCCAGATCACCTGGGAAGAACTGGTGCCCAAGGACTGGGACCCGGCCAAGGACTTCAAGGACATGGACCTGAGCGCGCTGGACGACGGGGACCCGCGCGCCAACGAGATGCTCATGAAGATGCAGGAGGTGTCGAACAACGCACCGACCAACCCCGCGATGAACGGCGCCGAGATCAAGATCCCCGGCTTCATCGTGCCGCTCGAAGAGGCCAAGGGCGAAGTCACCGAGTTCCTGCTGGTGCCCTACTTCGGCGCCTGCATCCACACGCCGCCGCCGCCGGCCAACCAGATCCTGCACGTCATTCCGCAGAAGGGCGCCAAGTTCCGCGCGATGGACACCGTGTGGGTCACCGGCAAGCTGCAAACGCAGCGCAACGATTCGATGATGGGCGTGAGCGGCTACCACGTGAGCGCCAGCAGCGTCACCAAGTACTCGGGCGGCTCGAAGTAACGCTCTCCTGTAGGCCGTAGGGCCTCATCCGCGCCGCCGGCACAGGCCGGATGGCTTAGCCGCCGGCCGTGCCTACAACGCACGGCGGCGCCGCATCCCGCGTTCGATGGATGCGCGGCGCGCCCGCCGCGCCTAGATTGGCCAGCGTCGTCCCAGATGGAGAAGGCGCCATGCGGGTCCTGCCGGTCTTTCCTGTCCTCGTGCTTGTGCCGTTGCTCGCCGCGAGCCTGGGCGATGCGCTCGCGCAGCCCGCCCCGCGCATGGCGCGCAGCGACCGCGCCGCCACCGCCATTCCGCTGGAGCGCAGCCCCGACCGCGCAGCGCCCGCCGCGCAATGGTCGGCACCTCAACGCCCACCCCAGCGCCACATGCCCGCGGCCTCGGCGCTGCGCCCGCCAACCGACACCGGCATCGTCCGCCAGGTCGAGATCGTGCCGCGCCAGCAGACGGTCAACCAGTACCTGGAGCGCCGCGGCGTGGTGGCCGACCGGCCCACCGTCGAGGCCTTCCGCGCGATGAACCCGCAGGTCACCGCCACCAACCGCATTCCCGCGCAGACGCGCGTCTCGGCCTTCGTGCCCGAGGCCGCCGCCACACGGCCCGCGACCGCGTTGCAGCCCCGCGCGCGCGTCGACATGGCGCAGGCCGCGCGCTACACGGCGGCCGTCGAGGTCGATCGCACAAGCCTCATCCAGGCCAAGGCGCTGCAGCTGCCGTCGAGCGCCTACCGCCGGCCCGTGGACATCGACCAGCACCGCAACCTGCTAGCGAGCGTCGACACCACCGCGCGGCTGGTCGCGCAGCGTGCGCCCGCGTTGCCTTCGCGCGAGCTCGCGCTCTCGCGCTACTACCTGCGCAATGCCAACGGCGTGGCGCAGCAGATCAACGCGCAGGCCGCCACGCGCCCCATCGGCGAGCCCGAGCTGCAGAAGCTCGCCGACGCCTCCCGTCCGGTGCAGGCCATGCAGGCGCGCATGGTCAACGGCGAGAAGCCGCTGGAGTTCCGCCAGGTCACGGTGAAGGTGCGCGGCGAGGACGGCAAGGACCTGGGCGAACCCCTGCGCGTGTACGTGCTGCCCGCGGGCCTGGTGGACCAGCCCGACGACCCGGAGCTCATCCTGGAGCTGCTCACGCTGCTGAGCTTCGAGCGCCCGACCTCGCCCTCCACTGGCGAGGTGCAGCGCGGCGAAATGCGGCTGTGGGTCGGGCCCGATTTCAAGTACCGCGAGATGGCCGACCTCGTCATGGCCCGCGGCCTCACGCGCTTCATGCCGGTCCACGGGCACCTGCTCGATGCGACCAGCCCCGACCTGCTGTTCATGGCGCCCGCAAGCATCACGGTGCCGCCCGCGCGTTGATCCACGCTTGATCACCATGGCCACCGAAGCACGCCCCGGCGGACCGTTCGACAGCCTCGTGGCGATCGTCGCTTCGGCGGCCGCGTCGGTGGTCGCCACGCTTGCGCTGTTCAACTCCTTCCTCTCGGAGCTCGTGCCGCCCATCGAGGGCGCGCAGCTGTCCATCGGCATGGTGTCGTTCGGCACCACCATCGTGCTGCTGGCGTTGAGCCTGTTGATCCGCAAGCGGCTCTCGTCGGCCAACCAACGCTGGCTCGCGGTGCTCGCGCTGGTGTTGCTGGCCGCGGCGTTCTGGGCCTTCTTCACCTACCGCGACGTGGTGCGCACCTATGTCTACGCGTACCCCGCCGAGCGCCCTGCGAGCGAGCAGACGCGCCACATCCGCGGCGAGCTGCACGAGATGGGCGCAAAGCGCAGCAAGGGCATGCGCATCGCCGAGGCCGTGAAGATGTTCGGCGGCCCGCAGCTCGTCGAGAGCCGCGAGCTGCTGTGGGAAGAAAGCGCGCAGCACGCCATGACCGGGCGCCTGGAGCGCTGGTACATGTTTCTCTCGATGCTGCTGACGACCGCGCTCTACGTCGTCGCCATCACCGTGTGGCGCGCGCTGCCGGGCAAGCCGCGCGCCGCACCCGTAAAGAAACCTGCGGCCGCAACGCCGCCATCACCTCCGGAGGAACAGCCATGAAGGAACTCATCGACCAGATGCTCGAGATCGCGCGCACCGAAGTCGGCACGCGCGAAGCGGCCGTCAACAACACCGGCGCGCGCATCGTCGAATACCAGGGCGCCACCTGGCTCGCGCCGGGCGCGTGGCCGTGGTGCGCGGCCTACACCGCGTGGGTCATGCGCGAGTGGCTGGAGAACGAGGCCGTGCGCGAGGCGCTGCACCTGGACTCGTTCTCGCTCGCCGACAAGTGGCGCTGCCGCGATGCCAGCGCCTTCGGCTGGGAGAAGTGGGCACGCCAGCGCAAGCTCCAGGTGCTCGACGAAACGCAGAAGGCGCGCGCCGGCGACTTCGTGGTGTTCGACTTCTCGCACATCGGCATCGTCACCGACGACCAGCCGCTCGCCAGCCGCAAGCTCTCCACCATCGAGGGCAACACCAACGGCAAGGGCGAGCGCGACAGCGTGACGGGCGATGGCGTGTGGGTGAAGGAGCGCGCACCGAGCCTGGCGAAGAGCTACATCCGCATCTTCAGCTGATGGGTCGGCCACGCCCGTTGTGGGCCATGCCCGACACGGGCAGCAGCGCACGGACGACACAGACGGTTGCATCACCGGCGCAGGGTTGGTCATCGCAGACCGTCAGGGACCGTTGAGAGAGTCGGGCGTGACGTCGGCGCCTTGATGGAACTCCAGATGAACCTCCAACGTCCCCCCCATCCGCTGCTGCCCAGATTGCTTGCGGTCTCGCTGTGCATCGGCTCCCTCGCCCTCGCAGGCTGCGACAAGGCCGCGACGCCGAGCCCCGCCGCGGACCCTGCCATCTCGATACCCGCGCCCACGGTGCCGCAAGCACCCGCCGCCGCGCCCGCAGCACCGGTGCCCGTCGCCTACGCGCCGCCCACGGCCGAGCAGCTCTACCAGCTGGTCGCGCCCATCGCGCTCTACCCCGACAAGCTGGTCGCGCAGATCCTCGCCGGCGCCACGTACCCCGAGCAGGTCACCGCCGCGCACGAGTGGCTCGACCAGAACAAGACGCTCAAGGCCGGACCGCTCGCCGATGCGGCCAACCAGCAGCCGTGGGACCCGAGCGTGAAGTCGCTCACCGCGTTTCGCCCCGTGCTCGACCAGCTCGCGGGCAACATCGCGTGGACCGAATCGCTCGGCAAGGCCTACTACAACGACCCGGCCGACGTGATGAACGCGATCCAGGTCATGCGCCAGCGCGCATCGGCCGCGGGCCGCCTGAAGAACAACAACAGGCTGCGCGTTGCGAGCGCCGCCGCGCCGCGCGACTACGTGCCCGCGCCGGACATGCAGCCCGTGTACGGCGGCCCGGCCGTGATCGAGCCGCCGCAGCAGCTGATCACCATCGAGCCCGTGCAGCCCGACGTGGTGTATGTGCCCAGCTATGACCCGCAGGTGATCTACGGCGAGCCCCTGCCCGTGTACCCCGGCTATGCCTACGCACCGCCGCCCGTGGAGGTCGCGCCCGGCTACAGCCGCGGGCAGATTGCTGCGGCCGGTGCGCTGGCGTTCGGCACGGGCGTGATCGTGGGCGCCGCGCTGGAGCGCCACGGCTGGGGCTGGAATTCATGGAACATGAACTGGGGCGCGCCGCGCGACCGCAGGCAGGGCCGCGGGCCCGACCGCGACCGCGTGGCACAGCCGGCCTTCGCGCGGCCGGCGGTGGTCTACAACAACAGCACCTACATCTCGCGCTCGACCACGGTGGTCAACAACAACGTGCGCAACGTCTACAACAACGACCGTGGCGACCGCAACGGCGCGCCGCGTGGCATGCCGCCCGGCGCGCCGCCGCCCAACTTTGCGCAGCAGCAGCAAGCACAGTTCGCGCAGCAGCAGCAGCAACAACAGCAGGCGCGACAGCAGCAGGCCTTGGCGCAACAACAGCAGCAGTCGCAGCAGCAAGCCCAGCAACGCGCGCAGCAACAGGCTCAACAACAACAGGCGCAGCAGTTGCAAGCCCAGCAAGCCCAACAGCAACAGCAAGCCCGGCAGGCGCAACAGCAGCAACGGCAGCAGGACCAGGTACGGCGCCAGCAAGCGCAGCAGGCACAGCAACAGGCCCAACAACAAGCGCGCGCCGCCAACCAGCAACCGCAGCAACAACAAGCCCGTCTCCAGCAGCAACAACAGCAGGAGCAACTGCGGCGCCAGCAGATGGAACAGCAACAGCAGGCACGCAACGCGAGCCAGCAAGCCCAGCAACAGCAGCAGCGCGCGCTGCAGGACCGGCAGCGCCAGCAGCAGCAATCGCAACAAGCTCAACAGGCGCAGCAAGCTCAGCAGGACCAGTCACGGCGCCAGCAGATGCAGCAGCAACAGCAGGCGCAACAGCAAGCCCGCGCGGCCCAGCAGCAACAGGCCCAACAGCAGCAGATACAGCGGCAGCAGGCGCAACAACAACAACAGCAACAACGCCAGCAGCAGGCCCAGAACGAGGGCCGGCAGCAGCAGGAGCAGGCGCGCCGCCAGCAGCAACAACAACAGATGCAGCAACAGGCACAGGCCGCACGCGCGCAGCAGCAACAGGCGATGCAACAACAGCAGCAGCAACGCCAGCAGCAGATGCAGCAACAGCAGCAGCAGGCCCATCAAGCGCAACAGGCACAGATGCGCCAACAGCAACAGGCACAACAGGCGCAGGCGCGACAGCAGCAACAGCAACAGGCTCAACAGCAAGCCGCTGCGGCCGCGGCCCGTCGTCAGCCGGGCGGCCGCCCCGGCGATCCGCGCCAGCAGCCTTGAGCGTGCTGCGCGCGACGGAATCGACATTGCTGCGAAAAGCGTTGCTGTCGCAAGCTTGACTGGCGTCGCCGAGAACGCGTACATTGCCTTCGCCTCGTGATGAGCGAGGCCGGGATTGGCGTCCCGACGACATCTGCGACGAAAGCCGCAGTTACCGCAACAGGTCTGCGGCTTTTTCGTTCCTGCTTCCTTTTTTAGGCGGCTCGAGCGGGAGGGCTCACGCCCTGCCGGTTTTCGCAAGATGTCCCGGTACGCCAACCCGTTCGAGCTGCCGCCCCCGATTGGCGTCGGGTGCGTCGGTTTTTGCAAATCGACATCTTGGGAGGCCCATGGCCACAACTACAAATGCGAGCACCGACGCTGGCTGCTCTTGCGCGTCTTCTTCCTTTTCCGTCGCCCAGTTCAAACCCTTCGAATGGGTCCAGATCGAAGGGCTCGATATCGACCGTCAACGCCGCGCCTCGTTCCTGAACGATGCACGCGACGTGGTGCAAGGCACGCAGACGCTGGCCCAACTGCTCAGCTGGGACGAAGACCGGCGCGACACCGCGTCATCCGATGCAGGCCCGCCCCCGCTGCTGGACGCCTGCCAGCGCGAGGCGCTGCAGCGGCTGCTCGCGGTATCGCTGGGGCTGCTGCACGCGCGGATCGAAGCGCAGTGCGATGCGCTGACGCCGTAGTTCATTCCATCTGAATTCATTGCATGACGGGCTCCGTCAGCGCTCAGCGAGGGGGCTCGTATTGCTGCCAGAAAATGCGCTCGAAGTTTGCGCAACCTAACTACATTAGGGCGTCATGAACATCGGCCTCTGGCTCCTTCTCTACATCGCCAACACAGGCTTTGTGTGGTGGGTCGTCTGGGGCGGGGGCGCCGCATGGTTTGCAGGGTGGCGTTCGCTCGCCATCGTCGACTGGTTGCACGCATACAGCTGGAGTCCGGAGCAGATAGCGCTCTACACACTCATCTGTTGGGTCGGTCACACCATCTGGTTCATCATCGGACTGTTCGTGCCTGAGGCAAGGACACTTTTCTGGTAGCGAAGGTGTGCACTTATGTCGTTCGTCAGGTCTCATGGCGTGTCTGAGCCCACGACACTGATCGTCAGAGGATGGGACGCGTCCCGCGCCTGGTTTCCGGGGATGGACGGCTACGTGAAGGACATGCTCATGAAGCACCTTCAGCTGTCGTCGCCGATGTCGCGCACCGAGGCCAAGGCCATCGTGAAACGTGCTCTGGCAAGGGAGCTTGTGCAAATTGAACTTGCCAACGGACAGTACGCGGATGCGATGCGCCATTGGCTCGAATCCATCGGCGCACAGGTCGAGGTGCTCAACGGCGAGAGGAGTCTCAAGTGATACCTCGGAATTTGAATCGACCTGTTGTCGGCCGACACGGGGCGAGAGCCATGAGCTTCATTCGTTGGTCCGCCGCATTCGCATCGCTGGCGCTTGCCGGCTGCTTCTTCTCCAAGCCCGTCCTGGTCGACGAAGGATGCCCGTCTGTCTGACGGACAACGATCAGGTGCACTTGCGATGACCGGTGCCGGCAAGCACAACATGCAGTCGAAGGAGGCTTGAATGGACGACGTTGTTCGCGGCATAGAGGCCATCTGGAAAGTCCAGAGCCTGCGGCCCTGGCTCCTGGGCAGCATCGCAATGGCATTGGCGATCGGCGGCTTGGTGGCCGCCATGCATTCGTGGGCGCGCCGCAAGGGCGCGGACGATGCAATCGAGCGGCGGGTACATCCAGCCTTGCGTTTTGCGATATCGCTGTTGCTCGGATTGGGGTGTGCCGCCGAGCTGGTGCGCAACGATGTGCAGTGGCCGGTCCCTGTGGCAGGAATCGCGCTCTCCATCTTCTTCGTGGCGTTTTTCGGAATCCAGGTGTTGCGCGGTACGCGCGAGTAGAAGCGATCGAACGGAGATAGCGAAATGCATGGCACTCTTCATCGCGGCTGCATCGCATTGATCGCCAGCTGCATGGTGGCGGGAAGCGCCTTGGGCGCAAGCAAAGCAAGAAGGGGCGACACGCTCACCGCACCATGCAAAGAGCTTCCCATCGGAAAGAGCCTTGCCGTGCAATACCACCCGACGGATGGCTCGACATACCTCGTCGCCCAGGTGTGGGTGTCGGTTGCAGACGCAGAGCGCGGACTGCGCGCTTCGGCAAGGAAGCGGATGTACGGTGGTCCCTATGCCGTCGGCAATGTCCTGATCCCGCAGCGCGGTCAGTTCTCGATGGAGGACCAGATCGCGATCAAGGAGCGCGGCGCCACGCGTCGTGGTAACGGCTTCGGGGCGTCGGCTTATCGCGAACTGATGCAGCGCCCGCTCGATCCGGGGGAGCGCCAGTACATGCTGGCGCCCGATACGACAACGAATGCGGGCGATGGCACTCTGGCGTACTGGCAAACCGCCTCGTACACGGTGAACGGCAAGCCGGCGACGATCTCATCGAACTTCGTCGTGTCCTTGCGAGCCCTTGGTCCCTCGAAGACGGAACTCAGCGTTTACCAGCCCCGCGTGAAGATTTTCGTCGGACGAAGAGTCGCGATGAATGTCCACACCTTCACGCCCTACGTCGACTGCCGCGAACAGTCCGATGACCGAACGGTTCCCGAGGATCTCGACGCGGTGATGCAGTGGGCACGCGATGCCATCCATGCAGCGCCGCCCCTTGGTGCAAATTGAGAGGCTTCGTTGAAGCGCCCGGCATCGAGCCCTACGCGGCCGGGGGCTTTCTGCCCATGATCTCCATGCAACGGCTTGCAAGAACCCATATGACACCGATGAAACAACCCGAAGACGCGCCCCTCGCATTCCAGACCGCCTGGAACAGCCACGACATGGCCGCCCTCGGCGCGCTGTTCCATGAGGACGCGACGTTCGTGAACAGGTTCGGCCACTATGTTCGCGGCGCCGAGAAGATCGTCGAACTGCACACGCCCATCCACGCCACCATCTACAGCGACTCCACGCTCCAGAACGAGTTGATCGACATGGCCGAGATCGGCGACGGCGTGGCGGTCACGCATTTCTGGAGCCGCCTCACCGCTGGTGCGGCGCACCCGGCGGGCCCGCACGCCGTCGACACGCTGATCCTTGCCGTGCTGACGCGGCAGGCCGGCGAGTGGCGGATCAAGGCGCTGGAGAACGTCACGCTGACGAACCCTCGCACAGGGGAAATCGTGTTGAGGGACGACCGGCGCTCCTGATCGCGCGGCGGCGCTTCTTCGACCTGCCCGTTCCGATATCGAACCCGGGCCTCGAAGAACACTGTTGGTAGGGGGCTCGGTACAACTGGTCGCAATGGCCTCGTGGCGTACGATGGGTCGCGGTCCACCCCGGACATGCAAGGACCATTTCCATGCGCCTGGCGGACTTCATCGACGCGAACGTCGAACCCATTCTTTCGTCCGCCGAGGCATTTGCCGCGACCATGCTGCCCGCCTCCTCGCACCTCGATGCGGAGGCCCTGCGCGATCACATGCCCATGATCCTGGCCGCGGTGGCGAAGGACCTGCGCTCGGCCCAGACAAGCCACGAGCAACTGGCCAAATCGCTCGGCCAGCAGCCGCACATCCACGGCGCGCCTGAAACCGCCGCGCAGACCCACGCGCTGCTGCGGGCCAAGGCCGGCTTCGACATTGCCCAGCTCGTGGCCGAGTACCGGGCGCTGCGGGCTTCCGTGCTGAGCCTGTGGTTCGAGAGCGGCAAGATGGGCGACGCACAG
This sequence comes from Variovorax sp. AC194, assembly GCF_979257995.1. Taxonomy (NCBI): domain Bacteria; kingdom Pseudomonadati; phylum Pseudomonadota; class Betaproteobacteria; order Burkholderiales; family Comamonadaceae; genus Variovorax; species Variovorax sp. AC194. Next base: position 5,153,449 of record NZ_OZ409823.1, read on the forward strand.
ACGCAGGACGACCTGATCCGCTTCAACGAGGCCATCGACCAGGCGGTCGCGGAGTCGGTGACCTACTTCACCGCCGAGATGGACCGGTGGCGCCACGTCTTCCTCGGCGTGCTCGGACACGATCTGCGCGGCCCGCTCAACGCCATCCTTCTCACGGCCGAGGTGCTTTCGAAGATGACCACCGAGGCGCCATTGGAGCGGCACACGGTGCGTCTGATCCAGAGCGGCAAGCGCATGAAGACGCTGCTGGACGACCTGCTCGACTTCAGCCGCGCCTCGCTCGGCCTGGGCTTGAGCCTGCACCTCACGCCGGTCGATCTTGCGAGCGTCTGCGCCGAAGAGGTCGAACTGCTTCGCGCCGCCCTGCCCAACGCCGAGATCAGTTTCCGCTCGGCGGGAGAAACCGCCGGCAGCTTCGACGGATCGCGCGTGCGCGAGGTCCTGGGCAACCTGGTCAGCAACGCCGCGCGCTACGGCACGCAAAAGGCGGTGATCGACGTGGCGCTGGTCGGCGACGAACGCGACGTGCGGCTTTCGGTGACGAACACCGGGGAGCCGATCCCCGAGGAACACGTCCAGGCGCTGTTCGAGCCGTTGCGAAGAGGTCGCCCGTCGGACGAACTTGCCGAGTCCGCCAACCTCGGGCTCGGGCTGTTCATCGTGAGGGAGATCGCCAAGGCGCACGGCGGAGAAATCACGGTGACCTCCGCGGGCGGCACCACGGTCTTCACGCTGATGCTGCCGCGCTCGGCGGCCCAGTAACCGCAGCGGCCGGGCACAACGAACGCCGGGCAATGGAAGGAACGCGGACACGTTCCCCGAGCGCGGGAGACCACGGCGCTATTCGCTGCGGTCCAGCCGCAGCGACGGCAGCAGGCACAGCGCCACGCAGGTCGCGCCGGCACCCACGAGAAATGCCGCGGTGATGCCGAACCACTGGATCGCGAAGCCGACGACGGGCCCGGTCACGCCCATCGCGATATCGGCGAAGGCGATGAAGTTGCCCACCGCGCGGCCGCGCTGCTCGGACGGCACGGACTGCGTCGCGAGCACGCCCATCGCGGGGAACACAAGCGAGAAGCCCAGGCCCGTGAGCGTCGCGCCCAGAAGCGCCATGCCCGGCGCATGCGCGCCCCAGACGAGCAGTTGCCCGATGGCCTCGAACACCAGTGAGCCGATGGCAACGCGCGTAGCACCGAAGCGGTCCGGCAGGCCCGAGCCGACCAGCCGCACGAGCACGTAGGCCGCGCCGAAACCGATGAGCGCCGTGCCCGCATGCGGCCAGCCGTGCGCGGCGTAGTCGAGCGTGAGGAACGCGGCCATCGCGGCATAAGGCACGGTGGCCAGCGCGAGCACGAGGCCCGGCCGCCAGATCAACCCGAGCACGCGGTGAAACGCCACGCGCTGCCCACCGGCGCCGGGAACGGCCGGCAGGCGCAAAGCGATGGCCCAGGCGAGCATCGGCGTGAGCACCGTCAAGGCGCCGACGCCGACGAAGCCATACGCCGCCTGCACAACCAGCCCGAGCGATGCACCGAGACCGAGCGCGGCGTAGATCGCGATGCCCGTCCAGGACATGACCTTGCCCGTGCGCGCGGGGCCCACGCGCGCGATGCCCCAGCTCATCAAGCCGGTGAGAAAGAGGCTCTCGCCGAGGCCCGCCACCAGCCGGCCGAGCACCAGCACGGCGAGCTTTGCAGAAGGGTCGATGGGCAGCACGCTCGACAGGCCATAGGCCAGGCCCGAGCAGGCCGTGAGCGGAAGCCCGAGCAGCACGGCAGTGCGTGGCCCGCGCTGGTCGCACAGCGTGCCCGCCCGATGGCGTGTGAGCAATGTGGCGAGCGACTGCAGGCCGATGGTCCAGCCCACGGCGGCCGCGCCGAAGCCCAGGTGGTCGCGCACATGGAGCGCGAGCGCCGCCAGGGGAACGCTGATTGCAAGGAATCCGAGGAAGACCGCCAGCACCACGGGCGCAAGCCCCGTCAAAGCTGAGGGGGTCCCGAACGGGCGAACGGATGCAGGGGAAAAATTTGATGTCATGCCAAGGCGCGTCTTTATGGATCGAGATATTCCCTACTGGGATCCTCTCGACAAAGGACGCGTTGGATGACGGTAACGCTTACGACAGTGCCGTGGAGGCGCTGCGGCGGCGACTATAACTTCGCCGCTTCGATGCGGTCAATAACCTTTGTGCGGGCCGGTTGTTCGTTCGCTCGCGACGCGTTGCGCCTCGCGAGGATCGGCGAGTCGCCTTGTCAGCCCTTGCCGCCGCGTCCAGATTTTTTCGCCGCCGCCACCTTGCGCACCGTCTTGAACACAGGCGCCTCACGCGCCGACTTCATGTGCCCGCTCTCCCCCGAAGTCACCCCGACGATCTTCGCGAGCTGCCGGCTCACGCTCACGTACGCATGGCCGATGCTGCTGTCGTAGTACAGCGAATCGCCGCGCGCCAGGTGCACCACTTCGCCCGTGTCGAAGTGCACATCGATCTCGCCCGAGAGCACATAGGCGAACTCTTCGCCTGGGTGCCGCGCAAAGTCGTCCGGTCCGTTGATGCGGCGCGCGTGCACCGTGCCGACGACCGGGCTCATCTGCTTGCCGGCGGCCGAGGTGCCGAGGAACTCGTAGGCGAACGAGAGGCCGCGGTAGACCACGCCCTTGCCCGCGCGCGTGACCACGGGCCCATCGAACTGCGCGGGCTTGACGCCGGCGCCCGCGAACATCGCGTTCATGTCCATCTCGAGCGCGCGGCCCAGCGCGGCGAAGTTCTCGTAACCCAGCGCGAGCTGGCCGCGCTCGGCACGCGAGATGGTGGTGATCGACACGCCCGATCGTTCGGCCAGCTGCGCCAGCGTCCAGCCGAAGCGCTTGCGCGCGGTGCGCAGGCGGTGACCGAAAGTGGTGCGGTCCAGCGTGGGCGCCTCGTCTTTTTGCTTCGTCCCCGGCTTGGTCGCTGTGTGTGGATTCACGCTTGGCTTTCTCTTTGTGGTGCATGGCGATTCTGCCAGCGGGGCCGCCCGCCATCCATGCCAACCCGGATGACGCAGGCGCGGAAGTTGCGTATACGCAAATTGCATTGACGCAAATTTCCCCGATGCGGTGCACCATGGTTTCCCCTTGGTGCGCTGTAAATAATTTGCGTATCCGCAAATTTCTTCCTACACTTTTCGGCAATGACCTTCAGTACAACAGCGCCCACGGTGGCCGACTACCTCGTGATCGGCGGCGGCATTGCCGGGGCTTCGGTGGCCCACTGGCTCGCCCCGCATGCCCGCGTGATCCTGCTCGAACGCGAAGCCCAGCCGGGCTACCACTCGACCGGCCGCTCGGCCGCGCTCTTCATGGAAAGCTACGGCACGCCGCAGGTGCGCGCCCTCACCATGGCGAGCCGCGCGTTTCTCCAACATCCGCCCGAAGGCTTCTCGGAGCACCCGCTGCTCACGCCGCGCGGTGCGCTGATGGTCGGCGGCTCGGCGCAGCTCGCCGAGCTCGATGCCCATTGGGACGTGCTGCGCGCCATGGACACAGGTGCCAAACGCCTGAGCAGCGAGGAAGCCCTCGCGATGGTGCCCGCCCTGCGCCCCGAGCAAGTGGCCGGCGCCGTGTACGAGCCCGATGCGGCCGACATGGACGTGCACGCCATCCACCAGGGGTACCTGCGCGGCATGCGCCGTGCCGGCGGCAAGCTCGTGTGCGATGCGGGCGTCACGTCCATGGAGCGCATCGGCGACGTGTGGCGCGTCGTGGCCGGCGGCAACGTCTACGAAGCGCCGGTTGTGCTCAACGCCGCGGGCGCCTGGGTCGACACGGTCGCCAAGCTCGCGGGCGTGCGGCCGCTGGGCATCGAGCCGCGCCGCCGCTCGGCGTTCATCTTCGCGCCGCCCGAGGGCCAGAGCGTCGCGCACTGGCCCATGGTCTTCAATGCCGGCGAGGGCTGGTACATCAAGCCCGACGCCGGCATGCTGCTCGCCTCGCCGGCCAATGCCGACCCGGTCGATCCGCAGGACGTGCAGCCCGAGGAGATGGACATCGCCATCGCGATCCACCGCATCGAGGAGGCGACCACGCTCGCCATCCGACGACCCACGCGCACCTGGGCGGGCCTGCGCTCCTTCGTGGCCGATGGCGATCTCGTGGGCGGCTTCGAGCCCGATGCGCCCGGCTTCTTCTGGGTCGCGGCGCAGGGCGGTTACGGCATCCAGACCTCGGCCGCCATGGGCGAAGCCTGCGCGGCGCTCGCACGCGGACTGCCGCTGCCCGAGCGCATCGCGGGCTTCGGGCTCACGGCCGAGATGCTCGGACCGCAGCGGCTGCGCGCCACGGCCGCCGCCTGACAAGAACACCCCACAACCCTCACAGAGTCCATCCCCATGCGTGTCTTCAGTGCCTCCCTCGCCACCGAAACCAACACCTTCGGTCCGATGCCCACCGGCCTCTCCTCCTTCAAGGACCGCGGCCACTTCCCCGCCGGCAAGCACCCCGATGCGATGACGCTGTTCTCGGGCCCGCTGTGGGCCGCGCGCATGCGCGGTGCGGACAGGGGCTGGCAGCTGTTCGAAGGCATGGTGGCCGGCGCGCAGCCCAGCGGCACGACCACGCGCCACGCCTACGAAACCCTGCGCGACGAGTTGCTCGACGACCTGCGCGCCGTGCTGCCGGTGGACATGGTGCTGCTCGGCCTGCACGGCGCGATGGTGGCCGACGGCTACGACGACTGCGAAGGCGACCTGCTGGCGCGCGTGCGGCAGATCGTCGGGCCGAAGGTGGTGATCGGCGCCGAGCTCGATCCGCACAACCACCTCACGCCCGAGATGGTCGCCAACTCGGACCTGATGATCTCCTTCAAGGAGTACCCGCACACCGACGTTCTGGAGCGCGGGCTGGAGCTGGTGGACATCTGCGCCGCGATGGTCGAAGGCAAGGTCAAGCCCACGGCCGCGGTCGTCGACTGCGACATGATTGTCACGGTGCACACCTCGCGCGAACCTGCGCTCGGCTTCGTCAAGCGCATGCAATCGCTCGAAGGCAAGGACGGCGTGCTCTCGGTTTCGCTCACGCACGGCTTCTCGTGGGGTGACGTGCCGGAGATGGGCACCAAGGTGCTGGTCTATACCGATGGCGACCAGGCCAAAGCTGATGCGCTCGCGCGCCAGCTGGCGGACGAAGTGATCGCGATGCGCGACGGCCTCACCGTGAACTACCCGAGCATCGACGCCTCGCTCGACGAAGCGCTGGCCTTCGACGGCGGCCCCGTGGTGCTGTCCGATGGCGCCGACAACCCCGGCGGCGGCGCGGCGAGCGACTCCACCTTCATCCTGCGCCGCATGGTCGAGCGCGGCATCGCCAATGCGGCGCTCGGCCCGCTGTGGGACCCGATCGCGGTGCGCATCGCCTTCGATGCGGGCGTGGGCGCGAAGCTCGCGATGCGCATCGGCGGCAAGATCAGCCCGCTCTCGGGCGATCCGCTCGATGTGGAATGCACCGTGAAGGCACTCAAGCGCGACCTGGTGATGACGGGCCTTGCGGGCACGCCCACACCGATGGGCGACTGCGCGCTCATCGAAACCAACGGCATCCAGATCGTGCTGATCACGCTGCGCAACCAGGCGATGGGCACCGACCTCTTCACGCAGCTGGGCTGCGATCTGGCCGCGAAAAAAATCATCGTCGTGAAGTCGTCGCAGCACTTCTATGCGTCGTACTCGAAGGTCGCGAAGCACGTGATCTACGCGGGTGCGCCAGGCGCCGTGACGCTCGACCTCAACACCCTGCCCTACAAGAAGGCGCGCCTGCCCAAGTGGCCGATCGGCGTCGCCGCGTGATTCCCTTTTCTTTTTTCTTTCGCCCACCCGGAGTACCGACGATGAAACGACGAACGCTTGCCGCCTTTGCCGCCCTGGCGCTTTGCGCCGTGAGCCTCCCGGCCCTCGCCCAGACACCCGCGCCCAAGACGCTCAAGGTGGTGGCGCATGCGGACCTGAAGATCCTCGACCCGACCTTCACCACCGCCTACATCTCGCGCAACTTCGGCTACATGGTCTACGACACGCTGTTCGCGCAGGATTCGAGCGGCAAGCCGCAGCCGCAGATGGTCGAGAAGTACACGTCGTCCAAAGACGGCAAGCAGTGGAGCTTCACGCTGCGCCCGGGCCTGAAGTTCTCCGACGGCAGCGCCGTGACCTCGGCCGATGCGGTCGCCTCGCTGCAGCGCTGGGCCGCGCGCGACAGCCTGGGCCGCGCGATGACCGCGAGCGGCGGCGAGTGGAAACAGGTCGATGCGCGCACCTTCACGCTCACGCTCACCGAGCCCTTCGGCATGGTGCTCGACGCGCTGGCCAAGCCCTCGGGCTTTCCGCCGGTGGTGCTGCCCGAGCGACTGGCCAAGCTGCCTGCCACCGCGCCGCTCACCGAGGTGCTGGGCTCGGGCCCCTTCATCTTCAAGCGCGACGAGTGGGTGCCGGGCAACAAGGCGGTGTTCGTGCGCAACCCCAACTACGTCGCGCGCAGCGAGCCGCCCAACGGCCTCGCGGGCAGCAAGAAGAGCAACTTCGATCGCGTCGAGTGGCTGTACCTGCCTGATTCGAACAGCGCCATCGCGGCGCTCAAGCGCGGCGAGGTCGACCTGGTCGAGCAACTGCAGCCCGACTACATCGCACCGCTGCGCACCGACAGCACGGTGAAGATCGGCTCGGGCGGCGCCTACCAGGGCTTCCTGGTGATGAACCAGCTGCACCCGCCCTTCAACAACCCGAAGGTGCGACAGGCGCTGTTGCAGGCGGTGAACCAGGAGCGCTTCGTCGCGGCCATGGGCTATCCGCTGGACATGCGGATGGCCTACTGCCCGACCTTCTTCATCTGCGGCAGCCCCAACGAAACCTCGGCCGGCGCCGAGCCCTACCGCAAGGCCGACGTGGCCAAGGCCAAGAAGATGCTGGCCGATGCGGGCTACAAGGGCGAGAAGGTGGTGCTGCTGGTGCCGAGCGACGTGCCCTACCTGAACGCCGAGGCGCTGATGGCCGCGCAGACGATGAAGAGCATCGGCATCAACGTCGATGCGCAGAACCTGGACTGGGCCTCCATCGGCGCGCGCCGCGCCAAACGCGATGCGCCCGAGGCCGGCGGCTGGAACATGTACGTGACGGTGGCCGGCGAGTTCGATGCCAACTCGCCGATCAGCAACGCCTACCTGGGCGCGGCCTGCGGCAACACGCTGCCCGGCTGGCCCTGCGACAAGCAGCTGGACGACCTGCGCACCGCGTGGCTGAAGGAGACGGTGCCCGCCAAGCGCCGCGAACTGCTCGATGCCTTCCAGGCCCGCGCCTACGAGGCGGTGCCGTACATCAACGCGGGCCAGTACTCGGCCGCCTTCGCCGCGCGCGCCAACCTGAAGGGGCTGGACAAGCTCTGGGCCGGCATGCCGATGTTCTGGGCGCTGGACCGCTAACGGCTTCGCGACGCGCGCACTGCCATGGGCTACATCGTTCGACGCTTTCTCTCGACGCTTCCCGTCATGGCGGTGGTGGCCGTGGTGGTGTTCCTGCTGATCCACCTGTCGCCGGGCGATCCGGCCGCGCTGATTGCGGGCGACCTCGCGAGTGTGGAAGACATCGAGAAGCTGCGCGCCGCGCTCGGGCTGAACCTGCCGCTGTGGCAGCAGTTCGCGGTGTGGCTGGGCAAGCTCTTCACCGGCGACCTGGGCACCTCGATCTTCACGCAGGTGCCGGTGTCGAAACTGCTGGGCCAGCGGCTGGAGCCCACGGTGTCGATCGCGGCGCTCACCATGCTCATCACGCTGGTGGTCGCGGTGCCGCTGGGCACGCTCGCGGCCTACCGCGCGGGCAGCTGGGTCGACCGGCTGGTGATGGTGTTCGCGGTGCTCGCGTTCTCGGTGCCGGTGTTCCTGGTGGGCTATCTGCTGATCTATGCGTTCGCGATCCAGCTGCCGTGGTTTCCGGTGCAGGGCTATGTGCGCTTTGCCGAGGGGCCGGGCGAATGGCTGCGCTCGCTGGTGCTGCCGTGCGTGAACCTGGCGCTCGTGTACATCGCGCTCGTGACGCGCATGACGCGCGCCACGGTGCTCGAAGTGCTGCACGAGGACTACATCCGCACCGCGCGCGCCAAGGGCCTGGGCGTGCTGCCGGTGCTGGGGCATGCGCTGCGCAATGCGGCCATTCCGATCGCGACGACCATCGGCGTGGGCATTGCGCTCTTGATCGGCGGCGTGGTGGTCACCGAGACGGTGTTCGCCATTCCGGGCGTAGGGCGCCTGGTCATCGATTCGGTGCAGCGCCACGACTACCCGGTGATCCAGAGCGTGCTGCTGCTGTCGGCGGGTGTGTACGTGCTGATCAACCTGCTGATCGATTTGAGCTACCGCCTGTTCGATCCGCGCATCCAGTACTGAACGAGCCCATGTCCACCGTACTCCCGATGAGTGACCTCCCCCTCCCGGCTGCACAGGCGGCCCCGGCCGACGAAGCGCCCTTCGTGCCCCCGCGCTGGCGCTGGGTGCGCAAGCACCCGACGCTGATCATCGGCGCGCTGCTGCTCATCGCCGTGGCCGCGCTCTCCATCGCCGCGCCCTGGATCGCCACGCACGACCCGCAGGACATCGACCCGCTCGCGCGCATGCAGGTGCCATCGGCCGAGCACTGGTTCGGCACCGATGCGCTGGGCCGCGACGTGTTCAGCCGCGCGGTGTGGGGCGGGCAGGTGTCGATGATCGTCGGCGCCTCGGTCGCGGTGCTGGCGACGGTGTTCGGCGTGTTGATCGGCCTGTTCGCCGGCTTCGTTCGCTGGGCCGACGGGCCGGTGATGCGGGTGATGGACGGGCTCATGGCGATCCCCGGCATCTTGCTGGCCATTGCGCTCATGGCAGTGACGCGCGCGAGCCTCACGACGGTGATCGTCGCCATCACGGTGCCCGAGATTCCGCGCGTGGTGCGGCTGGTGCGCTCGCTGGCGCTCACGCTGCGGGAGCAGCTGTACGTGGAGGCCGCGCATGCCGTGGGCACGCGGCTGCCGGTGATCCTGTTTCGCCACGTGCTGCCCAACATGGTGGCGCCGCTGATCGTGCAGTCGACCTTCGTCGCGGCCGCCGCGGTGCTGACCGAGGCCGCCCTTTCCTTCCTCGGCGTGGGCGTGCCCGCGCAGACGCCCAGCTGGGGCAACATGATGGCCGAGGGCCGCAACTTCGTGGCGGTGGCGTTCCACATCATCCTGTACCCGGGGCTGCTGCTGGCGGCCACGGTGCTGGCGATCAACCTGCTGGGCGACGGCCTGCGTGACGCGCTCGATCCGCGTCTCGCGCGGCAACTGTGAAATTGGGAAAAGCGCCATGAAGCCCATGTCTCACGTCGCACTCGCCCCCGGCGAGCCCCTGCTCGAAGTCGACAACCTGCGCACGCATTTCCATACGCTCAACGGCGTGGTGCGCTCGGTCGATGGCGTCTCGTACACGGTGCGCGCGGGGCGCACGCTCGGCGTGGTCGGCGAATCGGGTTGCGGCAAGAGCGTGACCGCGCTCTCGATCCTGCGGCTCGTGCCCACGCCGCCCGGCCGCCATATGGGTTCTGTGCGCCTGCGCGGCACCGACCTCATGCAGCTGAGCGAGCGCGAGATGCGGCAGATCCGCGGCAACCGCATCTCGATGATCTTCCAGGAGCCGATGACCTCGCTGAACCCGGTGCTCACCGTGGGCCGGCAGATCGCAGAGACGGTGCAGCTGCACCAGAAGGCCAGCCGCGCCGAAGCGATGCAGCGCGCGGTCGAGATGCTGCGCGTGGTGCAGATCCCCGAGCCCGAGCGGCGCGTGAACGAGTACCCGCACCAGCTCTCGGGCGGCATGCGGCAGCGCGTGATGATCGCGCTGGCCCTCGCGTGCAACCCCGAGGTGCTGATCGCGGACGAGCCGACGACGGCGCTGGACGTGACGATCCAGGCGCAGATCCTCGACCTCATCCGCCGGCTGCAGAAGGAGCTGGGCATGGGCGTGGTGATGATCACGCACGACCTGGGCGTGGTGGCCGAGAGCTGCGACCGGGTGGTGGTGATGTATGCGGGCAAGAAGGTCGAGGAGGCCGATGTGATCGACCTCTTCGACCGGCCGCTGCACCCCTACACGCGCGCGCTGATGGCCTCGATGCCCGCGATGAACACCGCGAGCGCGCGGCTCACGGAGATTCCGGGGCTGGTGCCGGCCGCGCACGAACTGGGACTCGGCTGCGCGTTCGCCGCGCGCTGCAGCCACGCGCGCGAGCGCTGCCGCGTCGAGACGCCGCAGCTCACGCAGCACGGCGGCGACCATGTGGTGGCGTGCTTCGCCGTCGAAGAACAATGGGCTGATGCAGCCGATGCAACAAATGCCGCCGAGGTGACCGCATGACGACGACCGCAGCCCCGCTGCTCCAGGTGCGCAACCTGCGCAAGCACTACATCTCGCCCAAGCGGTGGCTCCGGCCCGCGAAGCCGGCGATCCAGGCGGTCGATGGGGTTTCGTTCTCGGTCGCGCGCGGCGAAACGCTGTCGCTGGTCGGCGAGTCGGGCTGCGGCAAGACGACGACCGCCAAGTCGGTGATGCGGCTGGTCGAGCCGACGTCGGGTTCGGTGTCGCTCGATGGCGAAGAACTGCTGACGCTCTCGGCCAACGAGATGCGGCTGCGTCGTCGCCAGTTGCAGATCATCTTCCAGGACCCCTATGCCTCGCTGAACCCGCGCCTGACGGCCGGCGACATCGTGGCCGAGCCGCTGCGCAACTTCGGCATGGGCGCGGCGGCCGAGCGGCGCGAGCGCGTGCAGTGGCTGTTCTCGCGCGTGGGCCTCAGGCCCGAAGCCGCGAAGAAGTTTCCGCACGAGTTCTCGGGTGGCCAGCGGCAGCGCCTGGGCATCGCGCGCGCACTGGCGGTGAACCCGAAGCTCATCGTCTGCGACGAGCCTGTGTCCGCGCTCGACGTGTCGGTGCAGGCGCAGGTGGTCAACCTCTTGATGGACCTGCAGGCGGAGTTCGGCATCGCGTACCTCTTCGTCGCGCACGACCTCGCGGTGGTGCGGCACATCAGCCATCGCGTGGCGGTGATGTACCTCGGGCACATCGTGGAGATCGCGGACCGGGACACGCTCTTTTCCGCGCCGCTGCATCCGTACACCGAGATCCTGCTGTCCGCCGTGCCCGTGCCGAACCCGCGCACGCCCGCGCGCCGCATGCTGCTGCAGGGCGATCCGCCGAGCCCCGCGAACCCGCCTTCGGGCTGCCGCTTCCACACGCGCTGCCCGATGGCACAGGCCCTGTGCAAGGAGAAGACGCCCGAGCTGAGCGAGCGCCCGTCATCTTCGAATGGTGGCACCGGCACACACCTGGTCGCCTGTCACTTCCGCTGAATTGCCGCGGATTTCCGCTGAAGAAAGAACCTCACCGATGACCGACAAGACATCCCACTACGACCTGCTGATCCGCGGCGGCACCGTGATCGACGGCACCAAGGCGCCGCGCTTCGATGCCGACGTGGGCATCACCGGCGGCCGCATCGCCGCCATCGGAAAGCTCGCGGGCCACACGGCCGACCGGACGCTGGACGCCACGGGCCGCATCGTCGCGCCGGGCTTCATCGACTCGCACACGCACGACGACCAGGCCGTGCTCTCGCAGGCGCAGATGCCCTTCAAGGTGTCGCAGGGCGTGACCACGGTGGTGGCGGGCAACTGCGGCATCAGCGCCGCGCCGCTGCGCGTGGACATGGACCTGCCGATGCCGTTGAGCCTGCTCGACACGCCGGCCGAGGGCCGCTTCACCACGTTCGCCGCCTACCTCGATGCGCTGCGCGCCACGCCGTCGTCGGTGAACGTGGCCGCGATGGTGGGGCATTCGACGCTGCGCGCGGTGGTCATGTCGGACCTGGACCGCCCCGCGAACGACGCCGAGATCGCCGCGATGCAGGCGCTGGTCGAGGAGGCGATGCAGGCCGGCGCGATCGGCCTCTCGACCGGCACCTTCTACCCGCCGGCCGTGAAGGCGACGACCGAAGAGATCATCGAAGTCTGCCGCCCGCTCACCTCGCGCAAGGCGCTCTACGTGACGCACATGCGCGACGAGAGCGACCGCGTGATGGAGTCGCTGGAGGAGACCTTCGACATCGGCCGCGCGCTCGACATTCCGGTGGTGGTGTCGCACCACAAGGTGCAGAACGCGCAGAACTTCGGCAAGACGAAGGTGACGCTGCCTTTCATCAAGGAGGCGATGCAGCACCAGTGCATCGGCCTGGATTGCTACCCGTACACCGCGGGCTCCACGATGATCCGCACCGACCGCGGAATGATGGACGGCCGCGTGCTCATCGCCTCGAGCGTGCCGCACCCCGAATGCGCGGGCCGCGACCTGAAGGACATCGCGGCCGAATGGGGCGTCTCGGGCGAAGAGGCGGCAAAGCGCCTGCAGCCGGGCAGCGCGATCTATTTCATGATGGACGAGGACGACGTGCAGCGCATCCTCGCGTTCGACGACACCATGATCGGATCGGACGGCATTCCGCTCGGCGAGAAGCCGCATCCGCGCCTGTGGGGCACCTTCCCGCGCGTGCTGGGGCACTACAGCCGCGACGTGGGTTTGTTTCCGCTGGAGACGGCCGTGTGGAAGATGACCGGGCTCACCGCGCGCAACTTCGGCCTGCACGAGCGCGGCACGCTCAAGCCGGGCCACCACGCGGACGTGGTGATCTTCAATGCTGCGACGGTGCGCGACACCGCGAACTACGAAACGCCGACGCAGCCGGCCGAAGGCATCGATGCGGTGATCGTGAATGGCGCCCTCACCTGGCAGCACGGCGTGCACAGCGGTGCGCGCAATGGGCAGGTGATCGTGCGTCAGTCCTGAAGGCGGAAATTTTCAGGGCGCGTACACAGGCCACCGGGTACTCCCCTCCGCGAATGTCCCCCGGCCTGCGGCCTCCTCCTTGATTTCGCTGCGGGGAACACCCGATGCCCTGCGTACCTGGACGTGCTGCTGGTGTTTCGCTGATCAACGCCGCTGCGCACAGCTAGCACGCCGATGGGGTGCCTTGCGCAGCGAAATCAAGGAGGAGGGGCGAAGCCCCGGGGGACATTCGCGGAGCAAGGTGCCCCGTCGGTGTGATCGCCGCCCCGAAAGCAGCCGATATCTCAGTCGGGAGCGTTCATTACGCGATCGAACTCTTCGTCCGCGGGAACGTTGTCCGCATCCAGCTCGCTGGCATCGGTGAGATCGATGCCAGTTTCTTCCGAGAGGTCGTCGGTGACGTCGCTGTCGGTTTCCTCGAAATCGTCGGCTGGCGTGTTGTCGTCATCGTCTTCGGATGGCGAAGCGGCGCGCGCGGTGGCGTCGACGTGATTCATGATCGGCTCCTCGGCAGATGAATGCTGTACGGCCCCCTATGGTGCGCCTGTTTCGGCCGTTCCGGTTCATCCGCGCGGAGGCGTCGGTGTCGGAAAGTTTCCCGACTTGCCCTCTCCCCGACGATGCGGGCCTGCGTCGTCAGTCCTTGTGGACGTGGCCGGTTTCGCCGTGGCCCGCGTCGTGGCCATGGTCATGGCCGTGCTCGCCGTGCGCGAGCCGGCTCACCAGCGTGACCAGCACGATGCCCGCGACCAGCCACAGCACCTGCGCGGCGGTCTGGCGGGCGGGCAAGCGTTTTTGCAATTGCGGAATCAGGTCGGCCAGCGCGACGTAGACGAAGCTGCTGCCGGCCAGCACCAGGAAGTACGGCAGCCAGCTGTGCAGCTGGTCGACCAGCCACCAGCCGGCGATGCCGCCCAGCATGGTCATGGTGCCGGCGAGCGACACCTTCACGAGCGCCACGCGCTGGTTGGCCGAGCTCTGGCGCAGCACCACGAGGTCGCCGATGTGGTGCGGCACTTCATGCGCGAGCACCGCCAGCGCCGCCACGAGGCCCAGGCGAATGTCGGCGACGAACGCGGAGGCGATGAGGATGCCGTCGCCGAAGCAGTGCACGCTGTCGCCGGTGAGAACGGCCCAGCTGCCCCCGCCCTTGGGGGCATGGTCGTGTCCATGGCCGTGATGGTCGTGCGCGTGATCGTGGCCGTGATCATGGTCAGCGCCCTTGTGCGCATCCGCCCCTTCGGGGGTGTTGCCATGGTGATGCTCGTGCCCGTGGTGCCAGAGCTCCGCCTTGTCGAGCAGGAAGAAGAACACGAGACCGAAAAGCAGTACCGCGAACAGCAGCGCCGGCTCGATGCGGCTCTCGAAGGCCTCGGGCAAGAGGTGCATGAAGGCGGTGGCCAGCAGCGCACCGGCCGCCAGGCTCAACAGGTGCTGCGGATTCACCCCGCCCGAGCCGCTGCGCACGCCCACGCGCAGCAGCAATGCCGCCAGCCAGACACTTCCGATGCCCGCGACCAGGGTCGCGGCGATGATGACTATCAAATTCATAGCTGCTTGCGCAAGAGGAGCGGTCGTGAGGACCGCATACCGTTCATAAAAAGGAAAAGGCCGTCACACAGGACGGCCTTCGGCGGAGAGTGGCTACAAGGCGCCGTCGTCAGGCGACGCCATTGGCTTTGAACCAGGCGGTGGCGCGCTGCCATCCGTCGTCTGCTGCGCTCTTCACGTAGCTCGGGCGGTAGTCGGCATGGAACGCGTGGCCTGCTTCGGGGTACACGACGAAGCTCGATGCCTTGGCCGCAGGAGTCCCATTGGCCAGAGCAGCTTTCATCTTATCAACCGTGTCAAGGGGGATGCCCTGGTCTTTTCCGCCGTAGAGGCCGAGCACCGGCGCCTGCAGGCTGGCGGCGATGTCGATGGGGTGTTTCGGCTGCAGATCGCTGGCCTGCCCGACCAGCCGGCCGTACCAGGCCACGCCGGCCTTGACCTTGCCGGTCGCCGCATAGAGCCACACGATGCGCCCGCCCCAGCAGAAGCCCGTGATGCCGGCCTTGCCGGTGTCGCCGCCGTTGGCCTTGGCATAGGCCAGCGCGCCGTCCAGGTCGGCGATGACCTGCGCATCGGGCACCTTGCTCACGATGTCGGCCTGCAGCTTCGGAATGTCGGTGTAGCCGCGCGGATCGCCCTGGCGCGCATAGAGCTCGGGCGCGATGGCCAGGTAGCCCAGCTTGGCGAAGCGGCGGCAGGTGTCGGCGATGTATTCGTGCACGCCGAAGATTTCCTGGATCACCAGGATCACCGGCAGGCCGGTCTTGCCGGCCGGCGCCGCCGCATAGGCGGGCACCTCGAAGCCGTTGACGGTGTACTTGATCGGGCCGGCCTTCAGGCCTTCGGCCGAGGTGGCAATGGCGGTCTGCGCCATCACCGGCATCACGGCGGCTGCGTAGCCGACGCCGATGGCCGCCTTCAGGGCGGTGCGGCGCGTGGCGCCCTGCTCGGTGCTGTCGCCGGGGCGAAGCGAATCGAAGTCGGAACGGCTGTCGTCGAGTGGGGACATTGGAGGGGCTCCAGTTGAATCGTCGGACAAGGGGCGTCGCGCGAAAAAACGCACGCCGCAATGTAGGCGAAATCGGCCGGGCGCCTCTATGACCGGAAATTCAGTGGGGTCGGGACGATGCGCCGTACGCCCCATGCGCCCCATACGCCCCATAGGCCCGATTGGCCAATGCGGCCGCCAGCACCTGCGCCGGATCGACCAGGCTCAGCCCGGCCACCGCAGCCGAGCCCTGCAGCCCCAGCGGCACCTCGGTGCAGCCCATGATGATGGTGACGGGCCCATGCCGCTCGGCCAGCCGCAGCGCGACCTCGGAGAAGCACTGCTCGGCCAGCGGCATGTTGCCGGCCTTCACCCCGTCGAAGATGCCGCGCATGATGGTCTGGCGCTCATCGGCCAGCGGCACGTGGCAGGCCAGGCCCGCTTCGGCCAGCGCCTGTTCGTAGAGACGCACGCGGTAGGTGCCCTCGGTGGCCATCAGCGCCACATCTGTCGCGCCCTGCGCGGCCAGTTGCTGCGCGGTCTCGCGCGCCATGTGCAGCAGCTCGACCTGCGGAAAGCGCTCCTGCAGGTTCGCATGCCAGGCATGCGCAGTGTTGCAGGCGATGGCCACGGCGCGGCTGCCGAGCGCGGCCAGCCGGCCCAGCGCCTGCAGCATCGGCTCCAGCGGCTGGTGCGCACCGCTCGCGTCCGAGGCCAGCGCGCCGGTGCGGTCGGGCACCGGCACCTGCGCGAGCCAGTGTTCGGGAAAGGACTGGTCGCGCACCGGCTCGCCGCGCGCCCGCATCTGCTGGGCACAGGCCTGCACGAAGAGCCGGACGAAGTCGGCGCCCGCCGCGGGGCCCATGCCCCCCAAGATGCCAACTACGTTTGTCGAGACCATGTCTTTCTCTGTTTCAGGAATACCGCGGAACCGGCTTTGCCGGGCCGCAGGTATTGCCCCCGGCAGGGGGTGGGCGAAGCGACACGAAGTGCGCGTAGCCTGGGGGCGAGCTCAGGTTGCGGGTTTGTCGCTGAAGGCCTTGAGGTTTTCCTTCAGCTGATCGCTCATCGGCAGGTTCAGCGGCACGTTCTTCGGCGGAATCGGCTGCATGAACCACTTGGTGTAGAGCTTCTCGAACTCGCCGCTCTTCATCATGTTGGTGAAGGTGTCGTCCACCAGCTTCTTGAAGGCCGGGTCGTCCTTGGGCAGCATGCAGGCGTAGGGCTCGACCTGCAGCGACTCGCCCACCACTTCGTAGTCGGCCGGGTTCTTGGAGTTGGCGATCAGGCCGAACAGCAGGATGTCGTCCATCGCGAAGGCGACGGCGCGGTCGCTCTCCACCAGGAGGAACGCATCGGCGTGGTCCTTGCCGAGCACGATGTCCATGCCGAGGTTCTTCTCGGCGTTGTACTTGCGCATGACCAGCGCGTTGGTGGTGCCGGTGGTGCTGGCCACGGTCTTCTTGGCGAGGTCGGCGTAGTCCTTGATCTTGGAGGACTTCTTGGTCAAGAGGCGCGTGCCGGTGTAGAAGTGATTGACCGCGAAGGCCACGTCCTTGCCGCGCGCGGTGTTGTTGGTGGTGGAGCCGCACTCCAGGTCGACGGTGCCGTTGGTGATCAGCGGAATGCGGTTCTGCGAGGTGACCGCCATCAGCGAGACCTGCAGGTTGGGCTTGTTCAGCTTCTTCTTGACCGCTTCGACCACGGCGTTGGAGAGCTCCACCGAGAACCCGATCGGCTTGTTGGGGCCGTCCAGGTAGCTGAAGGGCACCGACGACTCGCGGTAGGCGAGCGTGATCTTGCCGGACTCGGCAATCTTGGCGAGCGTGTCGGCGGCTTGCGCGCCAGTGGCGGTAAAGAGCACCGCGGCAGCCATGGATGCCATCAAGACGGAGAGTTTCATTCGAGCCTTCATTCGGTTGGATTGAACAGAGAAGCGCAGTGTAAGAAGGAGTGACACATCGCGACAATTCCAAATAACCCCGGGGTCATGCCCAAAGGTTATGGGCGGGGGTTCTTTTGGCATTTCCGGGCCGCGCGGGGCGCCTCTACAGTCGCTGGCTCCCCTCCTTTTCTGTCTTCACTTCATTCCCGGAAAGTTGCCTTCATGCATGTGTGTGTGCTCGGTGCCGGCATCGTGGGCCTGGCAACTGCCTGGCAACTCGAACGCCGGGGTCATCAGGTCACGGTGATCGATCGCGCGACGCCGGGCGCCGGCGCGAGCGGCGGCAATGGCGCCCAGCTCAGCTACTCGTATGTGCAGCCGCTGGCCGACGCATCGATCTGGCGGCAGTTGCCCAAGCTGCTGCTGTCGCCGAGTTCGCCGCTCAAGCTGCGGCCCCAGCTCGATCCGCTGCAGTGGCGCTGGGGCATGGAGTTCCTGGCGGCCTGCAACGCCGAGACCTCGCGCGACACCACCGCCAAGCTGCTCGCGCTGGCCGCGTCGAGCCGCGCGGAGTTCGAGGCCATGCGCGCGGAGCTCTCGCCCGACTGCGATTTCTCGGCCACCGGCAAGCTGGTGCTCTACGGCAATGCGTCGTCGCTCGAAGGCGCGCGCGCGCAGCTCGAACTGCAGCGCACCATGGGCAGCCAGCAGCGCATGGTCACGCCGCAGGAGTGCGTGGTCATCGAGCCCGCGCTCGCGAGCTACCGCGGCCAGATCGCGGGCGCCGTCTACACGCCCAGCGAATGCGCGGCCGATTGCCTCAAGGTGTGCGCCGAACTCATGGGCGCATTGCGCGCGCGCGGCGTGCGCTTTCTGCTGGGCACCGACGTGCACGGCTTTGCGCGCAACGGCGCTCGGGTGGCCGCGGTGAATTCGAGCGAGGGCGACATCGAGGCCGATGCCTTCGTGATGGCGCTGGGCTCGGCCTCGCACAAGCTCGGCCGCGCGCTGGGCGCGTACCTGCCGGTGTATCCGCTCAAGGGCTACAGCATCACGGTGGAGGTCGATCCCTCGCCGGGCGCGGCGCCCCGCGTGAACGTGACCGACAGCGCCCGCAAGGTGGTGTTCGCGCGCATCGGCTCGCGCCTGCGCGTGGCGGGCATGGCCGAGCTGGTGGGGCACGACGCGAGCATTCCGGCGACGCGCATCGAGACGCTGGCGGCCGCCACGCGCGCGGTGTTCCCGCATGCGAGCCGGCTGGAAGAACTGCACCCGTGGACCGGCATGCGGCCCGCCACGCCGAAGGGGCTGCCGATCATCGGGCGGCTGCCGAGCGCGCCGCCCAACATGCTGTTCAACACCGGCCATGGCGCGCTGGGTTTCACGCTGGCCTTCGGCTCGGCGCTGAAGATCGGCCAGGCGCTGCAGGCCTGAACCGAGCTTCTCAGTTGCTGGAGACCAGCTTCAGCCCGATGACGCCCGCCAGGATGAGCGCGATGCACAAGAGGCGCATCGGCGCGGCCGAGTCGCCCATCACCAGCACGCCGACGATCGCGGTGCCGGCCGCGCCGATGCCGGTCCACACCGCATAGCCCGTGCCCATCGGCAGCGTGCGCATCGAGAGCGACAGCAGCACCACGCTCGAGAGGCCCGCGCCGACCGTGAACAGCGCAGGCACCAGCCGTGTGAAGCCTTCGGACGATTTCATCGCGAAGGCGAACACGATCTCCAGAAGCCCGGCGACGCCGAGCAATGCCCAGGCCATGGCTCAGGCCCCGGCCGCAGCAGCCACCGTGGCCGCAGGCGTCGAGCGGAACGTGACGCCGAAGCGGGTGAAGGCGTTCATGAGGCCGATCGCGTAGGTGAGGTCGGCCAGTTCCTTGTCGCCGAACTCGGCGGAGGCGGCCTCGTAGTCGGTGTCCGGCACGCCCGTCTCGGCAACGCGCGTCACGGTCTCCGCCCAGGCGAGCGCCGCGCGTTCGCGTGCGCTGAACACCGCACCCGCGTCGTGCCACACGGGCACCAGCACGAGCTTGTCGACCGCGAGGCCGGACTTCAGCAGGTCGCGCGAATGCATGTCGATGCAGTAGGCGCAGCCGTTGATCTGCGACACCCGCAGGTAGACGAGGTCGACCAGTTGCTTGGGAAGGCCGCTTTTCTGGACGGCGACGTACACGCCGCCGAAGGCCTTGTAGACGTCGGGCGAGATCTTGGCGTAGTCGATGCGATGGCTCATGGGGAGTCCTTGTGTGTGCTGGTTGAGAAGGACTCTATCGTCGAAGATCTTGGTCCAGTCCAGAAGAGCCAAGAATGGCATCCGGTTCTAGGCCATGATTTCCCGGCTCACATCAAGGCCAGGATGCGCTTGCCCAGTTTCTCGGCCGTGGCCCGGGAGTCGATGTTCGTGAAGTTGACGAGCAATGCCGAGGGGCCCTTGCCGATCTGCTGCCACTCCGACAGCGCCTCGGCAAAGAGGCCGTCTTCCCGCATGCGCAGCATGAGCTTGCGGTCCGACTGGCGACCCGTGAGCCGCAGGATGAGGTGCATGCCGCCGGGCAGCGCATCGATCTTCACGTGCTTGCCCAGCACCTTCTCCAGGCCCGCCTTGGTGGCCTCGCGACGCTCGGCGTAGAGCTTGCGCATGCGCTGGATGTGGCGCGCGAAATGGCCCTCCTTGATGAAGGCGGTGACGATGGACTGCGTGAGCTCGGGGCTGCCGCCCGCGAAGGTCTGGACGATCTGCTCGAAGCGCTCGACCTGGGGTTCCGGCACCACCAGATAGGCCAGCCGCAGGCTCGGAAAGAGCACCTTGCTGAAGGTGCCCGCATAGAGCACGCGCCCGTCGCGGTCCAGGCTCTTGAGCGCGGGCAGCGGGCGGCTCACGTAGCGGTACTCGCCGTCGTAGTCGTCCTCCACGATCCATGCGTCGTTGCGTCCCGCCCAGTCCAGCAGCGCCAGGCGCCGCTGCAAGGAGAGCGACACGCCCAGCGGGCTCTGGTGCGCCGGCGTGACCACCGCCATGCGCGCACGCGGCGCCGACCGGATGCCCTCGGCAACGACCATGCCGTCTGCATCCACCGGCACCGGCACGGTCGCGATGTGCATCTGCGCGAGCAGTTCGCGCGTGGGCGGATAGCCGGGGTCCTCAAGCCACACGCGGTCTCCCGCCTTGAGCAGCGCGAGGCCGACGAGCTCGATGGAGTGGCGGTACCCCGAGGTCACGAACACCTGCGATGCCGTGCAGTGGATGCCGCGCGACATCTGCAGGTAGGCGGCGATTTCCGCGCGCAGCATCGGCTGGCCGAAGACCGAGGGGTGCGTCATGTCGGACGGCTGCATGGCACGCGCGCACCGCGCCCCGAGGCGGGCCCAGATCTTCCGGGGAAATTCGTCGAGGGCGGGCAGGCCCATCTGGAACGGAAGGATCGAGTACGGGCGAAAGCCGATCGAGGACGTCCCGCTGTCGATCACGGGCGGCGGGGTCGCCACGGGCGTGCGGGGTTTGAGGCCCGGCGTGACGACTGTGCCGGCCTGGCCGCGGGCCTGGATGTAGCCCTCGGCGGACAGCAGCGAATACGCGGTCTCGATGGTGCCCCTGGCCAGGCCCAGCTCCTTCGTCAGCGCGCGCGCCGAAGGAATCCGGTCGCCGGGCTTGAGCAATCCGCCGGCGATGGCGCTGCGAAAGCGCTCGTAGATCTGGCGGTAGTAAGGCTCGGTCGCCGTGGGGTCCAGTGGCGAGATGGGGGTGGTCTTGCCGGGGTTCGTCATGCCGGATTATGGATCAGTCCCAATCTTCATTCATGGCTCTATGAGATAGGCCATGCGCTTCCTAGACTGCCTTCTTTCACAAGCATCCGAAGTGGTCACCATGAAGATCCTGCATGTCGTCTGCAGCCCCCGCGGGGAAGCCTCCGAGAGCTTCAGGCTCTCCCGAAAAATCGTCGCGCGCCTGATGGGCCGCGAGCCGGCCGCCACGGTGGTGAACCGGGTGATCGGCGGCAACGCCCTGCCCCACATCGACGCGAACTACGCGCTCGGCCAGCATTCGGCCACGGCCGAGATCGCGCAGGACGGGGCCGTGGCCCTGTCCGACGAACTGATCCGGGAGCTGGAGGATTCGGACGCCTTGGTCATCGGAACGCCGATGCACAACCTGGGCGTGCCCTCGGCGCTGAAGGCGTGGATCGATCATGTCGTTCGCGCGCGCCGAACTTTCAATACGGGTCCGGGCGGCAAGGTCGGCACGCTGCGCGACCGGCCGGTGTTCATCGCTGTGGCGTCGGGCGGGAGTTTTTCTGGCGAGTACGCGCGGCAGCCGGATTTCCTCACGCCCTACCTCACAGTCATCCTGGCCCAGATCGGCCTGAAGGACCTGCACTTCTTCTCCGTCCAGGGAACGGGGCTGGGGCCGGAGATCCTCGCGAAGTCGAGGATGCTCGCCGACGAGGCGCTTCAAGCGTATTTCTTGCCGCGCGCCTAGCGCCTGCTAAAGCGTTTCCTGGATCGCCTGCTGCATGCAGCGCGTGATGCCGCGCACCGCCACCGAATCGGGGCGGCCGGTGAAGCGCAGCGCGCGCACCGGCACCGGGATGTGCGGCTCAAGCGTGAGCACGTCGACCTTCTCGCGGTCCGCCGAGCGCGCCGTGCAGCCATCGACCAGCGCCACGCCCAGGCCGTGGTGCGCCATGGCCAGGGCCGCGTGGTAGGTCTGCACCGTCACCACCGCCTGCTGGAAGCCGACGCCGGCCTGCCGGCAGGCCTGGCTCAGGCTCGTGCCGACGGGGTCGCGGCTGTCCAGCCCGATCACCGGGCGGTCGACCAGGTCGTGCAGCGCCACCGAGCCGTTGCGCACCAGCGCGCGCGGGAGCATCCCCTTGGGCGCGATGCACACCATGCGGCTGTCGGCCAGCGTCTCCTGCGTGAGCGAGGGGTGCACCGCGGGGCTGAAGACGAAGCCCACGTCGGCCTCCTGCAACAGCAGCGCCGACATGATCTGCGGCGAATGCAGCGACTCGACGGTGATCGCATAGCCCGGGTGTTTTTCGCGGAACGCCTTGAGGGCGCGCGGCAGGATCTCGTAGCTCAGCGCGAGCACGCTCAGGATGCGCAGCTCGCCCGTGTCGCTGCCGGCCTTGAGGTTGGCGGCCAGCCGCTGCACCTCGTCCAGCTGCGCGAACAGGCGCTCGATGTGCGGGTACAGCGTGAGCGCCTCGGTGGTCGGCGAGAGCCGCCCCTTGGCGCGCTGGAACAGCGGAAAGCCCAGCTGCAGCTCGGCATGCTGCAGCGTGCGGCTGACCGCCGGCTGCGTGATGTTGATGAGCCGCGCGGCCGCGCTCACGCTGCCCGTGAGCATGATCGCGTTGAAGACCTCGATGTGGCGCAGCCGCATGAAGGGGCCGGCAGGGTCAGTTGCCGGTCTTGCCGCGTGCGATGTCCATCACCATGCGGGTGGCCAGGTACAGGCGCGGCTCGATGGAGTCGACCAGCACGTATTCGGCATCGGCCGAGTGCGCACCGAAGCCCTGCAGGCCGAAGCGCTCCACGACAGGCGCCTTGGTCTTGAGCGAGGCGAAGGCGGCATCGGTGCCGCCGCCGGCGGCCTTGTCGTCGGCGCCCAGCGGGCGGCCCAGCTCGTCCTTGTAGATGCCCTGCGCATGCTTGGCGAACGCGATCGAGGCGGGGGTCGCTTCGAGCGGCGGACGGCGGCGCTCGAACTTCAGCTCGACCTTGGCTTCGGGAATCAGCTGTTTCTTCACGCGCTCGTTGACCTGCTGCTCGATGCGGTCGTAGTCGGCCACCTTGAGCACGCGCACGTCGGCGCCCGCGGTCGCCGATGCCGGGATCACGTTGCGGTTGGTGCCCGACTTGGAGATGGTCCAGTTCATCTTCAGGCCTGTGGCGGGGTCCGAGAGATCGCGCATCTGCAGGATCTGGTGCGACAGCTCGTACAGCGCGTTCACGCCCAGCTCGGGCGCGGAGCCCGCGTGCGAGGCCTTGCCGGTGACGTGCAGCGTGACCGAGGCGATGCCCGCGGTGGCCAGCGAGAGCTTGTCGTCCTTGATGGAGGCGCCCTCGAACGACATCACCGCATCGTGCTCGCCGCCCATGCGCGTGATGAGCGCACGTGCGCCGGGCGAGCTGATTTCCTCGTCGCCGTTGATGAGCACGGTGAGCGTGCCGTACTCCTTGAACTTGAGCGCCTGCAGCATCGCGACCGTGTGCGTGATGACCGCCACGCCCTGCTTGTCGTCGGCGATGCCCAGGCCGTAGGCCTTGTCGCCCTCCACGCGGAACGGCTGCTTGTTGAGCATGCCCACGGTATAGACCGTGTCCATGTGCGCGATGAGCAAAATTTTCTTCTTGCCCGTGCCCTTGAAGGTGGCGCGCACGACGCGGCCGATTTTCTCGGGCGTGTCTTCCATGCGGTAGGCCTCGGCGCTCGGATCGATCAGCTCGACCTCGCCACCCAGGGCCTTGAACTTCGCGGCGATGAGGTCGGAGATCTTCTCCAGGCCTTCGAGATCGCGGCTGCCCGATTCGATGGAGACCAGCTCTTTCAGCGTATCGAGCAGCGCGGGCTTTTCTTTGGCGGCAAGCGCTGCGACGCGGGCATCGGGGGCGGCGAAGGCGGTGCCGATAAAGGCGGCGCAGACGGCGGCGAGCAGGAATTGGCGGGGCTGGATTTTCATGGGCGTGATTTTTCTTTCGTTCGTTGTCTCTTGTCGATGACGCGGGGGATCAATGGGCGCTCCGTGCGCCCTCAATGCGCTTTGTCCCAGTTGGGACCGATGCCGATCTCGGCGAGCAGCGGCACCTTCAGCGCCGCCACGCCGGCCATCAGGCGCGGGATTTCGGTGCGCACCCATTCGACCTCGGCCTCGGGCACTTCGAACACCAGTTCGTCGTGCACCTGCATGATCATCTTGGTGGCGCGCTTCTCTTCGTCAAGCACGTTCTGTACCTTGACCATGCTCAGCTTGATGAGGTCGGCCGCCGTGCCCTGCATCGGCGCGTTGATGGCCGCGCGCTCGGCGCCGCCGCGGCGCGGGCCGTTGGGCGAATTGATCTCGGGCAGGTACAGGCGCCGGCCGAACACCGTCTCCACGTAGCCCTGCTCCTTGGCGAGCGCCTTGGTCTCGTCCATGTACGCCTTCACGCCCGGGTAGCGCGCGAAGTAGCGCTCGATGTAGGAGGCCGCGGCCTTGGTCTCGATGCCCAGGTTCTTCGCGAGGCCAAAGCTGCTCATGCCGTAGATGAGGCCGAAGTTGATGACCTTCGCATAGCGGCGCTGCTCGCTCGATACCTGGTCGGGCGTGGACCCGAACACTTCGGCGGCCGTCGCGCGGTGCACGTCGATGCCTTCGGTGAAGGCGCGCAGCAGCGTCTCGTCGCCGCTGATGTGGGCCATGATGCGCAGCTCGATCTGCGAGTAGTCGGCGCTCGCGATCACGCTGCCCACCGGTGCCACGAAAGCCTCGCGCACGCGACGGCCTTCGGGCGTGCGGATCGGGATGTTCTGCAGGTTCGGGTCGTTGCTGCTCAGGCGCCCCGTCACCGCCACGGCCTGCGCGTAGTGCGTGTGCACGCGCCCGGTGCGCGGGTTGGCCAGCTGGCCGAGCTTGTCGGTGTAGGTGCCCTTGAGTTTGGAGAGGCCGCGGTGCTCCAGGATCTTGGCGGGGAGCGGATAGTCCTCGGCCAGTTTCTCCAGCACTTCTTCGTCGGTGCTGGGCGCGCCGCTCGGCGTTTTCTTGACCACCGGCAGGCCCAGCTTGGTGAAGAAGATCTCGCCGATCTGCTTGGGCGAGCCGAGGTTGAACGGCTGCCCCGCGATCTCGTAGGCCTCCTGCTCCAGCGCCATGATGCGCGTGCCCAGTTCGTGGCTCTGCGAGGCGAGCGTGGCGCTGTCGATCATCACGCCGTTGCGCTCCACGCGGTAGAGCGCCTCGCTCGAATCCATCTCGAGCTGGTAGACGTAGCGCAGCTTCTCGTTGGCTTCGAGTTGCGGCCACAGCGTGCGGTGCACGTCCAGGGTCTGGTCGCTGTCTTCGCACGAGTATTCGGCGGCCTTGGCGATATCGACCTGGCTGAAGGAAATCTGGTGCGCGCCCTTGCCGCAGAGGTCTTCATACGAGATGCCGCTGCGGCCCAGGTGGCGCTCGGCCAGGCTCGCGAGGCCGTGCGGCTTGTGCACTTCGAGCACGTAGCTCTGCAGCATGGTGTCGTGCGCGTAGCCCTGCACTTCGATGCCGTGGTTGGCGAACACGTGGCGGTCGTACTTGATGTGCTGGCCGAGCTTTTTCTTGTCGGCGTTCTCGAGCCAGGGCTTGAGCTTGGCGAGCACCTCGTCGATGGGCAACTGCGCGGGCGCGTCGGGGTAGTTGTGCGTGAGCGGAATGTAGGCCGCCTCGCCGGGCTCGACGCTGAAGCTCACGCCCACGATCTGCGCGACCATTTCGTCGAGCGAGGTGGTCTCGGTGTCGATGGCCGCGAGCTCGGCGGCTTCGAGCCTCGCGAGCCAGCCGTCGAACTGTTCCCAGGTGGTGATGGTGTCGTACTTGAGGTTGCTCGCGGGCGCGGCGGCATCGAGCGCGCTCAGGTCCGAAGGCTCGTCGAACAGGCCGCCCTGGTCGGTGTTGGCCTTGGCGGCCTTCTTCTTGATGTTTTCCTCGATCAGCTCGGGCGGCACTTCCTGCGCTTCGAGCGACTTGACGAGGCTCTTGAAGCCGAACTTCTCGTAGAAGGGCTTGAGCTCGCCGGTCTGCGGCGCGCCGACGGGCAGGCCTTCGAGGGATGGCAGCCCCACGACGTGGCCGTCGAGGTCGCAATCGGTGCGGATGGTGACGAGCCTGCGGCTGAGCGGCAGCTTGTCCAGCGCCTTGCGCAGGTTCTCGCCGGCGGCGCCCTTCACTTCGGCGGCGCGTTCGACCAGCGCGTCGAGCGAGCCGTATTCGAGCAGCCATTTGGCGGCCGTCTTGGGGCCGACCTTCTCGACGCCGGGCACGTTGTCCACCGTATCGCCGACCAGCGTCTGGTAGTCGACCATGAGGTTCGGCGGCACGCCGAACTCGGCCGTCACGCCGGCCACGTCGCGCTTCTTGCCGTTCATCGTGTCGATGATGGTGATGTGCTCGTCCACCAGCTGGCTCAGGTCCTTGTCGCCGCTGGAGACGATCACCTCGACGCCTTGCGCGGCGGCGATCTTGGCGAGCGTGCCGATCACGTCGTCGGCCTCCACGTCGGGCACGCTGAGCACCGGCCAGCCCAGGAGCTTCACCACTTCGTGGATGGGGTCGATCTGGCTGCGCAGGTCGTCCGGCATCGGCGAGCGGTTGGCCTTGTATTCGGGGTACCAGTCGTCGCGGAAGGTCTTGCCGGGCGCATCGAAGATGCAGGCCGCATAGTCGGCGCGCACCTCGCGGCGCAGCGCCGTCATCATGTTGATCATTCCCCGGATGGCGCCGGTGGCGGGGCTCTTCGAATCGCCGGGCACGGCGCGCAGGTCGGGCATGGCGTGGAAGGCCCGGTACAGGTAGCTCGAGCCATCGACGAGCAGCAGCGTTTTCTTGTCGGTCATCGGGCCATTTTGCCGTGCCCGGACCGGCGCGCCGAACCACGGCGCCATGCGCTGCGCGCCGACACCCCTGGCGCGAGGGCGCGCCTACAATCAAGGCATGCCTAGCTCCACACTCCTGATCGCCCGCCGCATCCTGCTGGCGCTGGCCTTTGCAGCCCCCTTCGCCGCCGTGCACGCGCAAACCGCGCCCGCTGCCACCCCGGCCCCGGCGGAGCCGCTACAAAATCAGGAGCAGGCCGACGGCCGGCGCAACCAGAAGGTCGAGCACATCCACACCGAAGACAGCGGCGCCTCGGTCGACGAGGTGCGCTACGGCGGCCGCACGCAGAGCATCAACGTCAAGCCCAAGTCGAACATGCCGGGCTACGAAGTGCTGCCCAACGACGCCGGCACCGCTCGCGGGAACGACACGAACTCCACCGGCACCGGCGCCCGCGTGTGGAACGTGATGAAGTTCTGACCGTGCCGCAGCCGCTCCCGTCCACCGCATTCCCGGCTCGTCGCTGAGCACCCCCTCATGGCAGTTTTTACCGAAGTGCAATTCGGCGAGGCAGACGCGCTCGTCCAGCGCCTGGGCATGGGCGCGCTGCGCGACCTGCGCGGCATCGAGGGCGGCATCGAGAACACCAACTACTTCGCGACCACCGAGTCCGGCGAGTTCGTGCTCACGCTGTTCGAGCGTCTGAACGCCGAGCAGCTGCCTTACTACCTTTGCCTCATGAAGCACCTGGCCGCCCGCGGCCTGCCGGTGCCCGAGCCCGTGGCCGACCCGGCCGTGCAAGCGCCCAAGGGCCACGCGCTGACGGTTCCCGCCAATGCGCCCTGCGAACTGCTGCACATCGTGGCGGGCAAGCCGGCGGCGCTGGTGCAGCGCCTGTCGGGCCGCAGCGAACTCGCCCCGACCGCCGCGCACTGCGCCGAACTGGGCGAGATGCTGGCGCGCATGCACATCGCCGCGCGCGACTTCCCGCGCATCCAGCCGAACCTGCGCGGCCTCGCATGGTGGAACGAGACCGTGCCGGTGGTGCTGCCCTACATCGACGAGCCGCAGGCCGCGCTCCTGCGCGCCGAGCTCGCCTACCAGAACCACATCGCCGAATCGTCGGCCTACGCGGCGCTGCCGCGCGGGCCGGTGCATGCCGACATGTTCCGCGACAACGTGATGTTCGCGACCGGCGACCAAGCGGGTTCCGCGCCGCGCCTGACCGGCGTGTTCGACTTCTACTTCGCCGGCACCGACACCTGGCTCTTCGACCTCTCGGTGTGCCTGAACGACTGGGCCATCGACCTGGCCACCGGCGTGCACCACGCCGAACGTGCCGACGCCCTGCTCTCGGCCTACGAAACCGTGCGCCCGCTGAACGCCTCCGAGCGCGCGCTGCTGCCCGCGATGCTGCGCGCCGCGGCGCTGCGCTTCTGGATCTCGCGCCTCTGGGACTTCCACCTGCCGCGCGAGGCCAGCATGCTCAAGCCCCACGATCCCACGCACTTCGAGCGCGTGCTGCGCGAGCGCGCCACCCATCCGCATGCCATGGCGCAGGCCCTCGAGCCGCTCATGGCCGCATGATCCGCAACCCATGAAACTCAACCTCGTGCCGGCGCGAACCGGCGCCGCCTGGGTCCGCTCCGGACTCAAGACCTTCTGGCGGCAGCCGCTCGCCTTCATCTCGCTGTTCTTCCTGCTGATGGCGGTGATCTCGACGGTGTCGGTGCTGCCGCTCATCGGCAGCATCGTCGCACCGGTGTTCCTGCCCTTCATGACGCTGGGCCTGATGGTGGCGACCTCGGTGGCCCACGACGACAACGCCGATGGCGTCGGCAATGCCGGCACCCTGGGCGATGCGCAGCGGCCCACGGGCTCCGCGATGTTCGTGGCCGTGTTCGGCGCCATGCGCGCGGAGTGGCGCTCGCTGGTGGTGCTGGGCGTGATCTCGGCCATCTACTTCGTCTTCGCGGTGATGGTCACCGCGCTGGTCGACGGCGGGCAGCTCATGCGCGCCTACCTGCTGGACGACGCGATCACCCCCGAGGTGATGGCCAGCAGCGATTTCCAGCTCGCCCGCGTGCTCCTGATGTGCCTGAACCTGCCGCTGTCGCTGGCCATGTGGCATGCGCCGGCGCTGGTGCACTGGCACCGCGTGGAGCCGGTCAAGAGCATCTTCTTCAGCATCGTCGCGCTGTTCCGCAACTTCGGCGCCTATGCGCTCTTCGTGCTCTCGTGGTTCGGTGTGTTCCTCCTGGCCGGCATCGCGATGGGCCTGGTCGCCACCGTGCTGGTGGGCGTCGGCGCGCTGGGCGCGGGCGGCGCGGCCGTGGCGGTCGGCAACATCCTGATGATCGGCACGGCGCTGGTGCTGGCAGCCATGTCGCTGAGCTCGACCTGGTTCACCTTCCGCGACAGCTTCGATCCGAACTGACCGCGGCGAGCCGGCTCAGTCGGTTGCAGCGCTGTCCTTGCGCAGGCTCGCGAACAGCGACCACGCCATGCCTGCGAGCAGCAGCAGGCCGACACCCAAAGCCCCCCAGAGCCACCACTTGCGCGACGGATCGTGCGGCGCCGTTTCGGGAACGGGCGCGAGGGCTGCGACAGCGGCATCGACCGCAGCCACCGGCAGCGTGACCGAGGCGCCGTCCGCCGCGACGGGCTTGTCCGCGGCGTAACCCGGAATCAGCGTCGACAGCGCGAGCGGCGCACCCGGCACCGCCCCCTGCACAGCGCCCGTGTCGGGTGCCGCGCGCCACGCGAGCGAGAACGGCGCGCTGCCCTGCGCAAGAAACACCAGCGTGCGCGGCGTGGCCCCCACGGCGATCGTCGGTGGCGTCGCGCCGAGCACGCTCACCGGGCCGGAAGTGCGCAGCCGCAGGCGCGAATACACCGCGCCGTCGAGCGCCAGCACCGGCGAGCGCGCCTCGCCGCCGGCTTGCGCGAGGCGGTACACCACCGTGTCGAGCAGCGGCGCCTCGCCCGGGCCCGTGGGCAGCGCAGTCGCGCGGCGCTGCGAGTGCCGCAATGCGTAGAGCGGGTTGCGCGGCACGAACTGCGGCGGCGGCGCCGAAGCCGGTGCGGCATCGACGAGGCCCGACACGCCGACCTGCGCCAGCGTGTTGATGTCCGCCAGGTCGATGCGCAGGCTCTGCACCGGCAGGCCGCGCGGCAGCACGTAATCGCAGAAGTCCTCGGCGCAGCGCTCGGGCTTCAGAGCGTCGGACCATTCGATCGGCGCCACCGGCTCGACCTCCTGCACGCTGTCGATCTCCACCT
Source organism: Variovorax sp. AC194 (assembly GCF_979257995.1). Taxonomy (NCBI): domain Bacteria; kingdom Pseudomonadati; phylum Pseudomonadota; class Betaproteobacteria; order Burkholderiales; family Comamonadaceae; genus Variovorax; species Variovorax sp. AC194. The sequence goes on from NZ_OZ409823.1 coordinate 5,183,574, forward strand.
TGGCGAGCGGCGCGCCCTGCTGCGGATCGCTCCAGCGCAGGCGCAGGAAGCGCGTGCGCAGGTTGCCCAGCTCGACCGCCATGCGCTCGATGGTCTGGCCGCCGTGGGCCAGGCGCACCAGTTGCTCATCGCCGCCGACCGGGCGCCATTGCTGCAGGTCCTCGCTGGCCTCCAGCCGGAAGGCGAACAGGCCGCGCGCATCGGGTGCCACCTCGAAGCGCGCCTGCAGCAGGCTGCCCTTGACCTGGCTCACGTCGATGAGCCATTGGGTCGCGTCGTTCGCCTTGGCGGCGGTCTTGTTGTCGAGCGCCAGGGAGCCGTCGGCACGCACGGTGAAAGCGAGCGCGGTGTCTGCCGATGCGGTGTTGCCGGGCAACGCGAAGATCGGCACCGCTTGCGAGGCCGTGCGCGGCGCCGCCGCCTCGTTGCGGAGCCACGCGTAGGGCACGGCATGCCCGGCGGCGTTCTGGACGCGCAGGTCGCTGAGGTCGCCATAGGCAGCGCGGCCATAGATGGCGAGCGGCAGCGTGAGCCGGTGGTACGGCCCGGTGCCCTGCAGCGCGATGGGCGCTGAAGTGACCGGCTGCGCCTGTGCGGCGCCCGCCACCGCCATCAGCGCGACGAAGACGACATGAATCGAACGGCCGCTCATGCCGCACCTCCTTCGGCCGGCGCCGTCTTCGGCTCCGCCTCTTCCTTCTTCGGCGGCACCGGCGCGAAGTACCCCACCAGCAGCAGCAAGGCGCCGACGGCAATGAACGACACGATGCGGAACAGCCCGCCGCGGTCCGCCAGCTCGACGAAGAACAGCTTCAGCACCACCACGCCGAGCAGCGCGGCACCCGCGATCCACAGCGTGCGCACCCGGCGCCCGTGGCCCAGCACCATCGCGACCACGCCGCAGATCGCCCAGGTGATCGACAGCGCCGCCTGCGTGAGCCACGAGGCGTAGAGCGCGTCGAAGCGCCATTCCACGCCCGCGTAGTGATGGCAGGCGCGCAGCACCATGCCGGTCAGCAGCGCGAGGCCGGTGAAGCCGACCGCGCCCTTCGCGACCATCGGCTGCACGCGCGCGAAGGAGCCTTCTGGCAGCGCGCGCCACCAGAGCACCATCGCGAACAGCACGAGCCATTGCGCGAGTTCAAGCGGATTGAGCAGCGGCACATAAGGCAGCGGCGCCGCATCGCCGGGGCTCACGGCGTTGGTCACCCACACCCATGCCAGCAGGTACACCGCCACCGGCGTCGCGGCGAACTCCAGATAGGCGCTGCGGTATTCATTGAGCGGCCAGCGCTGCAGCAGCACGCGCGAGCGCAGCGCCCACAGAACGAGCGCCGGCACGATCGCCCAGCCCAGCAGTTGCCAGCTCGACCACTCGGCACCGATGCGGCCGAGCTGCCACTGGCATTCGCGCGCCGCGAGCAGCAGGAAGAGCCAGAAGCCCGCGACGTGGAACGGCGTCAGCACCGAGGCGTCGAGCCAGCGCTTCTGCGCACGCAGCAGGCGCAGGTGCCACACGAGCGCCAGCGGCCAGGCGATCCAGCCGAGCGCGCTCGACGGCACGTAGAACGGCGTCGGGCCGCCCGCGATGCCGTAGGCGGCGATCAGCCCGAAGCCGGGCAGCGTGGCCAGCGTCGCGCGGCCGAGCTGCGGCCAGTCGCGCCGGTGCGCCGCGAGCGCGGACAGCACGGAGGTCACCAGCACCACCGCCATGGCGGCCGCGGGCACGTGGCTCGCCAACGCGTGGAGATTCAGCGTCCGGACGCTTTCGTCCAGCATGCCGAAGAGCCACCAGCCCAGGCCCCAGACCACCGGCGTCCACAGCACCGCAGGCAGGGCGCACCACGCGTTGACCCAGCGCTTGCGCGCCGTGCCGACGACCCCGGCTTCGCGCGGCCGCGCCTCGTCGCGCAGCCAGTCGCCGGCCAGCAGCGCCGTGAGCCCCAGCACCACCGGCGTCCAGAAGCCCAGATGCCCGAAGGCGGGGCGCAGCACGCGCATGTCGCCGCCCATTTCCGCCAGCACGATGAAGAGGACCGCCGAGACCGCATGCAGCACGCCCGCGAACGCCGCGAGCGGCAGGTGCGCCATGCGCAGCGCCACCCACAGCACGACGGTGGCGGTCAGCGGCCACAGCAGCGCGGCCTGCGTGAGGCTGATCTGGAACAGCATCGCCAGGTGCAGCAGGCCCACGCCCGCGATCACGCCCACCACGTTGCCGACCGACCACACCGGCTGCACGCCGCGCGCCAGTGCCGCGCGGTGCGCCTGCCGCATCGACCAGGCGGCGCTGCCGAGCACGCTGAGCGCGATCAGGCACGCGGCCGCGGCGCCCTGCCAGCCGCTTTCGAGCGCCTGCGTGGCATCGAGCCCATCGCCCGCGCGGTGCAGCGTGGCGACGAAACCCGCCACCGCCAGCGCCTGCATGCCGAAGCTCACGGAGGTGAGCGGCAGCAGCGCAAAGCGCACGGCCACCGCGAAGGTGACCGATGCGAGCACGGCCGTCGCCGCGGCGGCCCAGGGCGGCGTGAACCACTGCCACAGCAGCAGCGTGAGCGCGGCCATGCCGAGCCACGGCAAGGCGCTGCCGACGATGGCTTCGAGGCCGTCGCCCTCGTCGAGCTTCGCGCGGCGGTGCATGGCCCACATCGCGAAGGCGCTCGCCGCGACCAGCAGCGGGCCGATCACCGAGCCCTGCAGCAGCGGGTGCCCGGCGGCCCCATCGACCTGCGTGGCTTCGAGCAGCTTCCACACGGCGCCCGCGAACACCAGGAACGAGAAGGCGCGCGCATAGACGCGCCCCTGCCGCGCGCCCAGCCAGTACATGCCGGCCGCTTCGACCGCCCACGCCGCACCGGTCCACTGCCCTTCGAGGCCGAGCGGAATGGCGAGCGTGCCGAAGATCACGCCGACGATGGCATAGGCCTCCGCCAGCAGCGCGAGGCCCTTGGGCTGCGTGGCGAACACCAGCCGGCCCATCACGAGATAGAACGCCGCGAGCGCCATCGCCGAGAACGCGGCGCCGTATTCCCACGGATGCATCAGCAGGTACTGCATGCCGAAGGCGACCATCGGCGTGCCGAAGACGAGCGAGCTGTCGACCCGGCCGGCGCGTCGCAGCGTGTCGAGCGCGCGCGTCGCGAGCGGTTGCGCGGGCTGCACCGGCGCGTCGAACAGCGTGCGGCGCGCGAAGAACAGGCCGATGGCCGTGAACAGCAGGAAGAACACGACGAGGAACGGCTGAACAATGCCGTACTGGTCGTCGGTGTAGTACTTGTGCGCCCAGCCGGCCGCGAGCGTGAAGGTGCCCACGAAGCCGATCAGGTTGAGCACGCGCCAGGCCTTGAACCACGCGATCAGCACGATGCCCACGTCGAGCACCAGCAGGTAGGTGAAGAGGCCCACCGGCTGGTTGGAGCCGGTCGATGCCAGCACTGGCGCCGCGAAGCCTTCGAGTGCGGCGACGATGGCGAGCAGAGGCGCGTTCTGCAGCACCGCCAATGCAGCGCTGAGCACCGCCACGCCGAACAGGAACGCGAAGCCCACGCTAGCCGGCAGCAGGCCGCTGAGCTTCATGGCCGCGAGCGTCGTGAGATAGAAGACGCCGATGCCCGCGCCCTGCAATATCAGCGCATAGCCCGCGCGCTTGTGGCGCAGCAGCCAGCCCAGCACCAGGAGACCCGCGCCGACCAGCGCGACCGCGGCGTAGCGCAGCTCGATCGGCACCGTGACGCGTTCCGCCGTGTAGCGCAACAGGAAGGCCAAGCCGAGGAACAGGATCAGCACGCCGAGCTTGACCAGCATGTTGCCGCCGAAGATCAGGTTGGCGATCGGTGCGGGCAGGCGGTCGCGCAGCGGGACCGGTGGTGGCGCAGGCGGTGGGGGCGCACGGCGCACCAGCGGCGGCACGGTGACCGGCGCGGGTGCGACGACGGTTTCGGGCGGGCGCGGTGCGGCGGGCTTGTCGAAGACGGGCGCGGCGGGTGCGGGCGTGGCCTGCGGCTCTGCGATGGGCGTCTTGGCGACGACGGCGGGCGGCGGAACCTGCATGGTCGCGATGCGCGGCCGCGTCATCTCGGCGGCGCGTGCGGTCGCCGGTTGGCCCAACGGCAGCGAAGGCGCCTCTGCGACGGGCTTGCCGCCCATGGACGTGGCGAGATCGGCGGCCGGCGCGATGACCGGTACGGGTGCGGGTGCGGCGATCGCCTCGCCCGCGCCCCGCGCGAGCCGGCGTTCGAGCTGGTTCACCCGCTCTTCGAGCTCGGTCACCCGCTGCTGCAGCTTCAGCACGCCACCCGCGGGTGCCCCTGCGGCCGGCGTGCCGACGGCGCGCCCTTCCGGCAGGCCGCCTTCAGCTTCGGTGCGCTGCGGCGCGTCTTTTTTCTTCTTGCCGAACAGCTTCGAGAACGCGAACGCGCCGACGAGTGCGAGAACCAGCGCCACGGGCACCGATTCGAAGATCGCCCCAATGAACAGGCCGGCAATCATGCCTATGAACCACATCCCTGACTCCCCATGTTTTGGCGAGTTCGGAGTGTACGGCTGATCCCGGCGAAAACCGCCGTGATGCCCGTCCTGCCTATGCCGTCAGCTATAGCTTTGGTAGCAACTTCAGACGGGTGCGAGTCTGACCGGTGCGAGTCAGACCGGCGTGAGCTTGGCCACCGAGAGCGCCAGCCACTTCACGCCGTGGCGCGTGAACTTGACCTGCGCGCGCGCATCGTCGCCCGAGCCTTCGAGCGCCACCACCGTGCCCTCGCCGAACTTGTTGTGGAACACCTGCATGCCCGAGCGCAGGCCGTGCGACGGCGCGGTCTTCTGCGGTGGCACCGGCGGGCTGGCGAAGGTGTCCTTGCTGCCGCCGTAGCTGCTTGCGCCGCTGTAGCCGCCACTGCCGCCGCGCGTGCTCCCGTAGCCGCCGCCGTAGCCGAAGGCCGACGGCGTGAAGCCCTGGTTCTTGGGCGTGAGCCACTTGAGCGCGCCCTCGGGCAGCTCGTCGAAGAAGCGGCTCTTGACGTTGTAGCGCGTCTGGCCGTGCAGCATGCGCGTCTGCGAATGGCTCAGGTACAGGCGCTTGCGCGCGCGGGTGATCGCCACGTACATCAGGCGGCGCTCTTCCTCCAGGCTCTCGAAATCGCTCATCGAGTTCTCGTGCGGAAAGAGGCCCTCCTCCATGCCGGTGATGAACACGCAGTCGAACTCCAGGCCCTTGGCGGCGTGCACCGTCATGAGCTGCACCGCGTCCTGCCCGGCCTGCGCCTGGTTGTCGCCCGATTCGAGCGCGGCGTGCGTGAGGAACGCAGCCAGCGGGCTCAGCGTTTCGCCGGTCTCGGCGTCGGGGGCGAGCGGCTCGTCGAGCACCGGGCGGGTCGGGTCGATGCCCTGGCTCGCGGGCGACTGGCGCAGCTCGTCGACCGGCAACGCCACCGCATCGCGGCCGAAGCCTTCCTGCGTGACGAAGCTCTCGGCCGCGTTCACCAGTTCGTCCAGATTCTCCAGGCGGTCCGCGCCTTCGCGGTCGGCCTTGTAGTGCTCGACGAGGCCGCTGTGGTCGAGCACCAGTTCGATGATCTCGCGCAGGCTCACGCCCTGGGTTTGCTCCCGCAGCACGTCGATCTTGGCGACGAAGCCCGTGAGGTTCGCGCCCGCCTTGCCGCCCACGACGCTGACCGCGTCGTGCAGCGAACGACCGGCCGCGCGCGCCGCGTCCTGCAGGGTTTCGAGCGTGCGCGCGCCGATGCCGCGCGGCGGGAAGTTGACGACGCGCAGGAAGCTGGTGTCGTCGTCCTTGTTTTCCAAGAGGCGCAGGTAGGCCAGCGCATGCTTGATTTCGGCGCGCTCGAAGAAGCGCAGGCCCCCGTACACGCGGTACGGCACCGAGGCATTGAAGAGCGCCGTCTCGATCACCCGGCTCTGCGCATTGCTGCGGTAGAGCACGGCCATCTCCTTGCGGTCGAAGCCGTCGCGCACGAGCTGGCGCATTTCCTCGACCATCCACTGCGCTTCGGCCAGATCGGTGGGCGACTCGTACACGCGCACCGGCTCGCCCGGGCCCTGGTCGGTGCGCAGGTTCTTGCCCAGGCGCTTCTTGTTGTGGCTGATGAGCTCGTTGGCCGAGTCGAGGATGTTGCTGTAGCTGCGGTAGTTCTGTTCCAGCTTGATCTGGTGCTGCACGTCGAACTCGCGCACGAAGTCGGCCATGTTGCCCACGCGTGCGCCGCGGAAGGCGTAGATGCTCTGGTCGTCGTCGCCCACGGCGATCACGCTGTTGTTGGGGTTCGGCGTGAACTGTCCGCCGGCGGTGTTGCCCGAGAGCATCTTGATCCACGCGTACTGCAGGCGGTTGGTGTCCTGGAACTCGTCGATCAGGATGTGGCGAAAGCGCCGCTGGTAGTGCTCGCGCACCGGGTCGTTGTCGCGCAGCAGTTCGTAGCTGCGCAGCATGAGCTCGCCGAAATCGACCACGCCTTCGCGCTGGCACTGCTCTTCGTAGAGCTGGTAGAGCTCGACCTTCTTGCGGTCGTCGTCGCTTCGGATCTCCACGTCCTTCGGGCGCAGGCCGTCTTCCTTGGCGCCGGCGATGAACCACTGGGTCTGCTTGGCGGGAAAGCGCTCGTCGTCGACGTTGAACTGCTTCATCAGGCGCTTGATGGCCGAGAGCTGGTCTTGCGTATCGAGGATCTGGAAAGTCGAAGGCAGGTTGGCCAGCTTCCAGTGCGCGCGCAGGAGGCGGTTGCACAGGCCGTGGAAGGTGCCGATCCACATGCCGCGCACGTTCACTGGAAGGATCGCGGTCAGCCGCGTCATCATTTCCTTGGCGGCCTTGTTGGTGAAGGTCACGGCCAGGATGCCGCCGGCGGAGACCTGGCCGGTCTGCAGCAGCCAGGCGATGCGGGTGGTGAGCACCCGCGTCTTGCCGGAGCCGGCGCCTGCCAGGATCAGCGCATTGCCCTGCGGCAAGGTGACCGCAGCGCGCTGCTCCGGGTTCAGGTTCTGCAGCAGCGGCAGTTCCGGGGGGTTGGCATCAGCCGCGAGATCGTTAAACAACATCCACCGATTGTAGAAACCACCGCGTATGCGGGTTATACGAAGAACTGGAAGACCCGCCCTTGCGACACCGCGTAAAATCAATCACCGGGCCCAAGATTCTTGCGCCCGGTTTTTTGTGGGCGTTTTCTTTTCGAGACGCACGCGAAAGCCGGCCGGACCAAGCGCTCATTCGTTTTTTTCAACGATCCCGGCCGCCGCCGGGCCGCCCCAAGGCGGCTCGAGCCTCCCCCTCGGGGGGTGGCGAAGCACACGCAGTGGCAAGCCGGGGGGCCATATTTACTGGAGCCTTGGTCATGCAGATTTTCGATTACGACAACATCCTTTTGCTCCCGCGCAAGTGCCGCGTGGAGAGCCGCTCGGAGTGCGATGCCGGCGTCACGCTGGGCGAGCGCACGTTCCGCCTGCCGGTGGTGCCGGCCAACATGAAGACGGTGGTCGACGAGTCGATCTGCCTGTGGCTCGCGCAGAACGGCTACTTCTACGTGATGCACCGCTTCGACCTGGACAACGTGAAGTTCGTCAAGGACATGCAGGGCAAGGGCGTGTTCGCCTCCATCTCGCTGGGCGTGAAGAAGCCCGACTACGAGACCGTCGACCAGTTGGTGGCAGAGGGCCTCGTGCCTGAATACATCACGATCGACATCGCGCACGGCCACGCCGACAGCGTGAAGAACATGATCGGCTACCTGAAGGAAAAGCTGCCCAAGGCCTTCGTGATCGCCGGCAACGTCGGCACGCCCGAAGCGGTGATCGACCTGGAGAACTGGGGCGCGGACGCGACCAAGGTGGGCATCGGCCCGGGCAAGGTCTGCATCACCAAGCTCAAGACCGGCTTCGGCACGGGCGGCTGGCAGCTGTCGGCGCTCAAGTGGTGCGCGCGCGTGGCGACCAAGCCGATCATCGCGGACGGTGGCATCCGCGACCATGGCGACATCGCCAAGAGCGTGCGCTTCGGCGCCTCGATGGTGATGATCGGCTCGCTGTTCGCGGGCCATGAAGAATCGCCGGGCAAGACGGTGGACGTGGACGGCACGCTCTTCAAGGAGTATTACGGCTCGGCCAGCGACTTCAACAAGGGCGAATACAAGCACGTCGAAGGCAAGCGCATCCTGGAGCCGATCAAGGGCAAGCTGGCGAACACGCTGGTGGAGATGGAGCAGGACGTGCAGAGCTCGATCAGCTATGCGGGCGGCCGCACGCTGATGGACATCCGCAAGGTCAACTACGTCACGCTGGGCGGCGACAACGCGGGTGAACACCTGCTGATGTAAGCGCCAAGCCTGTAGTCCGGCGCTGTGCCGGTCAGGCTTCGAGCAATTGCACCGCGTGGCGGTGCAGCGCGTGGGCCGGATCGGCAAATGCGTCGACCACGCCGAAGTGGTCCAGGCCCGGGAGCACCTCGCACACCGGCACGGCGTTGCGGCCCCAGGCGTCGCGGATCATCGCGTTGTGGCGGAGGAATTCGGGGCTCTCGTTCCCACCGGCCGCTGCGTAGAGCTGGCCGCGCGGCGGCGCGGGCCAGAGCGCGGGGCTCGCACGGTGCGCATCTGCATCGGTCAGCCTCAGCGTGTGCTCCAGGAACGGCGTGCGCTGCAGCGGCCGCAGGTCGTAGAGGCCCGAGATCGAGAGCGCGTTGCGCACCAGTTGCGCGGGCAGATCGGGCGCGACCGCTTTCCAGTCGCAACACAACAAGGCCGCCGCCATGTGGCCGCCGGCCGAGTGACCCGCGACGGTGATGCGCGACGGATCGCCGCCATAGGCCGCGACGTGGCGCCAAGTCCACTCGAGCGCGCGCACCATCTGCATGAGGATGCCCGGCACGGTGACGGGCGCCTCGAGCGTCCCCGGACACAGCGCGTAGTTGGGCACGACCACGCAGATGCCGCGGTCGTTGAACGACGGCGCGATGAAGGAATGCTGGCTCTTGTCCATCGCGCGCCAGTAGCCGCCGTGGATGAAGACCAGCACCGGCGCGTCGGGGATCGGCGCGGGGAAGATGTCGAGCGTTTCGTTCGGGCCGTCGCCATGGCGCAGGTCGATCCGGCCGGGCAAGGCATCGCGCACCGCGGCCGATTCGCGCGTCCAGCGCTCGAAGTACGCCGGGTGGTCTTTCACCCGCGCGAGGTTGTTGTACATGCCTTCCAGCCAGGCGGGGTCGTAGGAGGCCATGCGGTTGCTGCTCTTGGTTTTTGGGAGGCGCGAATCTTGGCACGACAACGTGCGCGGGGACGGGAGTCTGGTTAGAATTTGCGCTGTGTTGGGGGGGTAGCTCAGCTGGGAGAGCGCCGCGTTCGCAATGCGGAGGTCGTGAGTTCGATCCTCATCCTCTCCACCAACCGATTTGAAAAAGGCCTTGGCAACCGCCAAGGCCTTTTCTTTTGGGTGGCTCAGGTATCGAGCGACAGATGCTGGCCATGCAACGCCGCGGCCGCGGGCGATGCGAGGAAGCCGATGGTCTGCGCCGCGACCGACGTCGACACCCACTCGGCCGGATTGGCATCGGGCATGGCCTGGCGATTCGCCGGTGTGTCCAGCACGCTCGGCGCCACGCTGTTCACGCTGACGCCATGCGGCGCGGCTTCGGCCGCCATCGCTTCCACCAGGCGCTGCAGCGCGCTCTTCGACGCGATGTACGCGGCCATCGCCGGCACGCCGCGCGAAGCGACCTTCGCCGTCACGGCGACGATGCGGCCGGCCTTGCGTTCGATCATCGAAGGCAGCACGGCCTGCGTCACCGCGACGAACGACCATGCGTTGAGATTCATCATCCGGTCCCAGCTCGCGCGCGAGAGCGCATGCGTGGCCTCGCCCATCTCGAAACCGCCGGCGATGTGCACGAGCGCGTCGACGCGGCCGAAGGCCTTGAGCGCCTGGCCGGTCAGTTCGGCCATGTCGGGCGCCGAGGTCACGTCGCCTGCGAGCAGCAGGTGCTGCGAGTTGTCGAGCCCCGGAAAGACTTCGGCCAGACGGCCCGCGTGGTGGTCGACCAGCGCAAGGCGCGCGCCCTGGTCGAGGAAGTGCTGCGCCACCGCGCGACCCAGTGCGCCTGCGGCACCTGTGATTACGACGTGGGGCGTGGTGTTTGCATCGCTCATGAAAATGCTCCTGTTTGAGGAGGGGCGAGGCCCCGTCGGTGGCGCATCCTAACGCCGCGGTTCACAATTTTTTTGGACGCCGGAAAATTCTGGGATATACTCGTGGTCTTGCCTGAAAACGCTAGTCGTTTACAGCGCTGGGGCTCTTAGCTCAGTTGGTAGAGCAGCGGACTCTTAATCCGTAGGTCGAGTGTTCGAGTCACTCAGGGCCCACCACCAACATGGCGGAAACGCTGAAAAAGCCTGCTACCTCACCGGTAGCAGGCTTTTTTATTTGCTCGCCGACATCACGGCGAACTCGCCCCGTCCTGCCGCGTGGCCCAGTCGTCCACGAATCTCGCGAGCACCTCGCGCTTCTCGCCGATCTCGGCCGCCAGATATTGGCGCGCATGCGCCTGGGCCAGTTCGTTCGACAGGAACCACTGCTCCCGCGCGGGGCTGCCTTGCGGCGGCGGCGTGCCCCAGGTGGCAACGCTCCTCCCAAGAAACGCTTCGGTGACGGGCAACCGCCCATCGGTCTTGCCGATGTCCGACAGCGCATTGCGCGGACCGCCGAGCGCGACACGCACCTGGACGACGTCGCTCTCCGCATGAACAGACGCGCCGAGCCCACCCGCCTGGTGCACCTGCCAGAGCTGCGCCGCGGACGCGTTGCGAACCCAGCTTTCGAGCGCGCGCGTCAAACTCTCGAGGATGATTTCTTTGTTCATATATGCACTATTTCACATTTAGGACTGCCAACCCCGGTCTTCGACCACGCAAATCTACAAAGTCCAACGCGTGACATGGCATCTTGTACCTGCTGTCACGCATCACAACAATCAGGATTCCAGGGACATCCCACTTCGAAGCAAACAGCTCGTTCGACCCGCTTCGGCGGGTTATTTTTTGCCCTCCAGCATCCAGGCCGAACGGCGACGTTCGGCGACAACACAATCCATGGTTCCGGCGAAGTGATTGCTGGCCTGCGCTATATTTCTCCCATGGAAAAGGCGTCCGACATAGGCAAACCCACCGTCCCCATCGACCTGATCGGGCCGGAACACTGGGGCCGCTCCAGGCGCGGCAATGGTCGGGTCACCAAAGTTCTCTGCATCATCGTCGGCGGCCTCGCGGCTGCGGGGGTGATCGCCTACCGGGTCTTCGGCGTGGGGCGCTGAGCGTTCCGTCCGCACAAGAAAAAGCCCGCTGTCCGACGACAGCGGGCTTTTTGCATGAGGGTCGAGCCGATGCACAGCAGCACCCTCTCACTGAAGCCGCGAGCCCTTGGGCAGCCGCCTGGCCAGCCACTCGTGCACGTCCGCGCGGATGTTGCGGCCTTCGAGCAGGAAGTTCTCGAAGCGGCTCGGCACATACGGCAGGTAGACCAGCGGCATGCCGGCTTCCTCCGGCGTGCGCGCGGCCTTCCTGTTGTTGCAGACGGCGCACGCGCTCACCAGGTTGGTCCAGGTCCACGGACCGCCGCGTGACTCGGGCAACACGTGCTCGCATTGAAGATCGCGTTCGGCGAACACGCCCGCGCAGTATGCGCAGGTGTGGCGGTCGCGGCGCACCAGCTTGCTCTTGGTGACGCCGGGCACCACGTCGAACAGGTTGATCTTCGACGCGCCGCGCAGCGCGATGATGGGCGCCACGTCGATGCGCGACTGCACACCGCGCGCCACGTTGAAACCGCCACGCAACGTGGCCAGCGGCAGGTCGCCGTCTTCCCACGCGACCGATCCGGTGGCGTAGTGCAGCACCGCCTGCTCCAGCGAAATCCAGGCTTGCGGCGTGCCCTGAATATCGAGTTGCAGGACGTGAGGTTGCATGATGGCTCGCCTCCTTTTGCGGCGATGGTCGAATGAGTGAAGAAAAAAAGAGATGGGGTACACGAACGGAATCGAACCGTCGTCAGCGGGACCACAACCCGCGGCTCTGCCATTGAGCTACGCGCACCATGAAGAGAAGAATGCCGATCGGCCCGCTACCACTCGCCCACTTCGCGCACGCGCTGGTCGAGATCGAGGCACTCGCGCAGTCGCGAATGGCCAAGCGAAGCGGACGCATCCGCCGTCGCACGCCCTGCATCGGCGCCGATGCCGAAGCGGCGGAAGAAGGCGAGCACCCTGCGGCTGCGCGGCTGGGCCGGGCGCACGGTGATCATCCGGATCGGGGTGTTGCGCTTGCGCATGGTGACTCCTTGGTTGTGACAGCAAACAAAAAACTGGCCCCACGTGCACGACTCGAACGTGCAACCCCTTGCTTCGTAGGCAAGTGCTCTGATCCATTGAGCTAACGCGGGATGAAAAACAAAAAGTGTCCGGTTACGAGTTCCGGCGCCGCCCAATCTTTGCGGCCGGTTTCCGCGGAAGGACCATCTGCAATGGCCCGGTCCCGCTCGGGTTCGGTGCGAAAAAAACGAATGACCGCTTTTCCATTTCGGTTGTGTCCTCACGCGACGGACAGCGCGCTGGGCGCTGCCCCGTACGACGTCGCTGCACAGGAGGGATCAGTTCCTGCACATCCCGCCAGACCGTCTACGCGGTGGGTCCTGGCGGTGTGGTGAAGGCACACCCGAAATGACAAAGCACGACAAACAAAGCAAAAACAAAACAAAAAGGCCCGGAAACCTTTCGGTGTCCGGGCCTCTGCTGGAGAGAGCTTGGAAGGTCTGCGCCTATGCGCAACCTCCACCCGGTAGCACCTGATCCTCGAACTTGCCAACGCGCAGGCGCGCTGCGGTTTGCGTGGCATGCACATAGCTCTGGCGCAGATTCGATTTCGACGACGGCATGCCGAACCCACCGCCACACGACCACACGCGCACGAACGCCCGGCCCGATGCGGGTCGAATGTTGGTGAGGGTCAATGCGGTGTTCACGATGGGTCCTGGTCAAAAATTGCCGCTGTCGGCTGTTGAGGATTGGAAAAAGGGGACGGCTTGCGCCGCGAATGAGGGCAACTGTAAATAGTGTTTACTGCAACGTCAACAACCGGGACAATCTTTTCTTGTCTTGTTGTTGTTTTTGAACAGAGTGCCCAATACCACCGTCGCGCGCCGTCGCAATGTCCTTGCGCTGCATCGCCGCTTTCTCGAGGGCGCCATTGCCGCCGGCCTGCCAGCCAAGGGGCTGGACCAGTCCTTCGCGAAGAAGATCGAAATCTCCCCCAGCATGTGGAGCCAGATCAAGAGTTCTCGCCCGATCGGCGACAACCTCGCGCGGCAGATCGAGCGGCATTGCGACGTCGAGTCCGGCTGGCTCGACAAGGAAGACCGCCCCTCCGAGGTACCGGACGCGGCGGAAGAGCGCTTCGTCGCGGCCGCACGCGAGGCGTGGCGCGCCGCCAATGCCAAAGGAAAAAGAGAGCTCAGCGGTTGGCTGAAGAAACACGCGCAAGACGCCGAGCCGGCGCCCTGAAGCTCAAGCCAGACCAGGCGCCTCGCGAAGGATCGCCGCGCGCATGTCGTCCGGAATCGCGACCGCGCGATGCGTCTCGAGCGATGTCGTCACGATCACCTGCGCCATCTGCATCCGCACTTCGCCACTTTCGGCACCGAAGCAGCGCACCGCCAGCGTCATCGAGCGCGAGCCCAGCCGCTCCACGACGAGCCCGAGCGTCACTCGATCGCCCATCCGGCTCACCGCACGAAAGTCCACCTCGAGCTTCACGGTCGGCAGCCCGATGCGGCGCTCGGCCACGAGCCCGTGATAGCTGAGCCCCAGCCCTTCGTTCACCCAGTCTTCGACGAGCCCGTTGAGCATCACGAAGTACTGCGGATAGAACACGATGCCCGCCGGATCGCAGTCCGAAAACCGGATCAGCCGCGGCCGCCGGAACTCCGCGCTCGCCGCAGCAAGGTCGACATGCGTGGCGTCGCTCATGCTCAACCCTCCTCGCTCCCGGCCTCGCCGCGCATCACATGCACGCGCAGCAGCCCGAGCTGACTGTGCATCTGCTTGACCGTCTTCATGTCCAGGCCCGAGAACATCTCGAGGATCCATTGCTCGTGCTCGCTCGCCATCGTCTCGAAGGTGCGGCGCCCGGCGGGCGTGAGGCTCACGATCCATGCGCGCCGGTCGTCGGGGCTGGGCGCGCGCGCCACCATGCCTTCGCGTTCGAGCTCGTCGGTCAGGCCGGTCACATTGCCGCCGGTCACCATCAGGTAGCGCGACAGCACGCGCATCTTGAGCCCGTCCTTGTAGCGGTGCAGCTGCGCCATGTAGTCGAAGCGCGCCAGCGAAATGCCGAAGCGCTCGCGCAGCCGGCGGCGGATCTCGGCCTCGATCTGCGTGGTGCTCGCGAGCATGCGCAGCCACAGCTTGAGCATCGCGTGGTCCTCGTGGCCAGCGCGGCCCTCGTGGCCGAGTTCTTCGGCGTCGCTGAGCGCGGCGTGCGAGGCATCGTTGCGTGTCATGTCACTTCTCCTCCCGAAACCGAAATCGACTGGCCGGTGACCGACGCGGCGCCCTCCCCGCACAGCCATCGCACGGCATCGGCCACTTCGGCCGGCTGCACGATGCGCTTCTGCGGGTTCACGCTGGAGAACTCCGCCAGCGCATCGGCCTCGCTGCGCCCGGTCTTGCCGACCACGTTGGCGACGCTGTTGCGCAGGATGTCGGTGTCCGTGTAGCCAGGGCACACGGCATTCACCGTGATGCCCTTGCGCGCCACTTCGAGCGCGAGCGATCGCGTGAGGCCGATCACGCCGTGCTTGGCCGCGGTATAGGCCGAGACGTAGGCGTAGCCCTTCTGCCCCGCCGTGCTCGCGATGTTGACGATGCGGCCCCAGCCCGCTTCGAGCATGTCGGGCAACGCGGCCTGCGCGCACAGGAAGCTGCCGGTGAGGTTCACCGACAGCATCCGCTGCCACAGCTCGACCGAGGTCTTGAGGAACGGCGCACTCTCTGCAGCGCCCGCGTTGTTGACGAGGATGACGATCGGGCCCCGCGCCGCACGCGCCTGCGCGAAGGCCGCCTGCACGCCCTCCGGATCGGCCACATCGGCCGTCGCCACGCCATGTCCGCTGCCGGCCAGCGAATCGGCCACGCGCTGAAGTGCCTCGCGGTCACGCCCCAGCAAGGTCAGCACAGCGCCTTCGGACGCCAGGGTGCGGGCGATCTCGGCGCCGATGCCGCGCGCCGCGCCGGTGACGAGTGCGTGACGGCCAGTGAGTAAATTTGATTGCATACCTGAATTGTTTAGTTCTGAATCATTTTAGCGATGTCCGATGGCCCGGACTGTCACTGCATGAAACGCCCTACGACCGCGCCGGACGGCCATCCCAGGTCTGCGGCCCCACCCCGCGCTCGCGCAGCTTGAACTTCTGCACCTTGCCGTTCTCGGTGCGCGGCAGGTCGGGCAGCACGTCGATGTAGCGCGGCACCGCGAAGTAAGGCAGGCGGCCTTCGCAGAAGCGCGCCAGTTCGACCGGGTCGATATGGGCACCTTGGCGGGCCACCAGCGCGGCCATCACCTCGTCCTCGGCCAGTTCGGAGCGCACCGGGTACACCGCGCACGAAGCCACGGCCGCATGGCTCAGCAGCACCTGCTCGACCTCGAACGAAGAGATGTTTTCGCCACGCCGGCGGATCGCATCCTTGATGCGGTCCACGAAGCGGAACGCGCCGTCCGCATCGCGCACCACGCGGTCGCCCGTGTGGAACCACAGGTTGCGCCATGCCTCGACCGTCTTCTCCGGCATGTTGAAGTAGCCGCTCGCAAAAGCGTAGGGCTCGTCCGCGCGCAGCAGCAGTTCGCCGGCTTCGCCGGGCGGCAGCGCCACGTCGTCCTCATCGGCCACGCAGGCCTGGAAGCCCGGCCGCAGCCAACCCATGACGCCACCACGCGGCGAATCGGGTGCAGTGGCGATCGCGAAGTTGGTTTCCGTCGAACCGTAGCCCTCGAGCAGCGACACGCCTGTGCGCGTCTTGAACGCCTGCCCCGCCGCCGCCGGCACGCCCGGCCCGAGCCCGATGCGCACGCGGTGATCGCGCTCGCCTTCGCCCTCGGGCTGCGCGAGCAGGATCGGCACCATCGCGCCCAACAGATAGACCACGGTCGCGCCGCTTGCGCGCATCGACGGCCAGAAGCCGGACGCCGAGAAGCGAGACTCGAAAACGACCTCGGCCCCGGTCAGCGCGGCCTGCGCGAAGGTGTTGAGCGCGTTGATGTGAAAGAGCGGCAGCGTGGTGCACAGCACGTCGTCGCCCCCGACACCGAGCACCTCGGCGCTGTTCACGCCCCACCAGAAATACTGCGCATGCGGGCAGATCACGCCCTTGGCCGGGCCGGTCGTGCCCGAGGTGTAGAGGATGGCGAGCGGATCGCCCGGCTGCACCGCGGCAGGCGCGATGGCCTCCGAGCCTTCCGGATAGTGCGAGACGCGCACCCCTGCAGGTGCCTCCCACGATGCAGCGCCCTCGCCGACCACCCACACTTCGCGCAATGCGGTGCGGCCGAGATCGGCCGTCTTCAACCGCTCTAGAAAACCCGCTTCGATCACCAGCAATTTCGCCGCACTGTTGGCCAGGAAGTATTCGATCTGCGGCCCCATCGACGCCGTATTGACCGGCACCACCGACGCGCCCATCCATCCCGCGCCGAGAAAGGTCTCCAGAAACTCGATGCGGTTGCCGCACATCACCGCGATGCGATCGCCGCGCGCCACGCCGGCCTGCGCCAGCGCTCCAGCGCGCACGGCTGCCGCCTCCGCTGCATCGCCGTGCGTCCACTGCCGCCCCGCGATCCGCAGCAGCGGTCGCGCGCCGAACTGCGCCGCCTGCCGCTGCAGCATCGCGGGCAGCGTGCGCTGGGCCGGCGGCAGTGCGCGCACCTCACTCGTCATCGTGCGTGCCTCCGCCGAGATAGGTCGCCTGCACGCGCGGATCGCTCGCCAGTTCGGCCGAGGCGCCCGAGAGCGCGATCTCGCCCGTCTCCAGCACATAGCCCTCGTCCGAGCTTTCGAGCGCGGCGCGCGCGTTCTGCTCCACCAGCAGGATCGAGACACCGTCTTCGCGCAGCTTGCGCACGATGGTGAGAATGTCCCGCACGATCAGCGGCGCGAGGCCCAGGCTCGGCTCGTCGAGCATCAGGAGGCGCGGCGCCGACATCAGCGCGCGCCCTACCGCCAGCATCTGCCGCTCGCCGCCCGAGAGCGTGTCGGCGCGCTGCGCACGGCGCTCCGCCAGCCGCGGGAAGCGGTCGTACACCGACTGCAGCTGCCGCTTCATTGCATCGCCGCGCAGCCGCTTGGCATAGGCGCCCAGCTGCAGGTTGTCGAGCACGGTGAGCTCGCCGAACAGCTCGCGCTTCTCGGGAACGAGGCACAGGCCCCGCTCCACGCGCGCCTCCACGTCGAGCCCTTGCAGGTCTTCGCCCTCGAAGCGCAGCGTGCCCTTGCACGGCAGCAAGCCCATGGCGGCGGCCAGCAGCGTGGTCTTGCCCGCGCCGTTCGGACCGATCACCGAAATGATCTGCCCCGGCTGCAGGTCGAGCGACACGCCGCGCACCGCCTCGACCTGCCCATAAGAGACATGCAGGTCACCGATCTCCAGCATCGCGGTCATTTGCTCACCCCCAGGCTTGTCACTTCGTGTACTTCTCCTACCCCCTGAAGGGGGCCCGCGCCTTCGGGCGGCCGTGCGGCGCTCATACGACGCTCCCCAGGTACGCCGCCTGCACGCGCTCGTCGGCGCGCACCGCCGACGGCACGCCCTCCACGAGCTTGGAGCCGAAGTTCATTACCACCAGACGGTCCACCAGTTTCATCACGAAGTCCATGTCGTGTTCGACGATCAGGATGGTCACGCCCTCCTCCCTCAGCTTGCGCAGCAGGTCGCCGAGCGCCATCTTTTCCTTGCGACGCAGGCCCGCCGCGGGCTCGTCGAGCACCAGCAGCACCGGGTCGGCGGCCAGTGCGCGCGCGATCTCCAGGATGCGCTGCGTGCCCAGCGGCAGGCTGCCCGCGAGCTCGTGCGCGCGGTCACCCAGGCCGATGCGGTCGAGCTGGCGCTGCGCCTCCTGCAGGATCTGCATCTCCTCCTTGCGATCGAGCCGCAGGCCCGCCTTCAGGATGCCCGAGCGCGTGCGCGAATGCGCGCCCAGCGCCACGTTGTCCAGGAGGCTCATGCGCGGCCTGAGCTTCACGTGCTGGAAGGTGCGCGCCAGGCCCAGCCGCGCCACCTGCCGCTGCGGCATGCCGGCGATGTCGTGGTCGAGAAAGCGCACCTGCCCCGAGGTCATCGGCAGCGTGCAGGTCAGCAGGTTGAACATGGTCGACTTGCCCGCGCCGTTCGGCCCGATCAGCCCGACGATCTCGCCGGCCTTCACGTCGAAGCTCACGTCGTTCACCGCCACGAGACCGCCGAAGCGCTTGACCGCGCCGTTCACCGACAGCACCTGCGTGCCGCGCGCCGGCAGTTGCCGGTGCGCGAGCGGCTCGACCGCCGGGGCATCGTGGCGAGACACACCCTGCGTGCCGCCGCGCCGGCGCGTCCAGCGCCGCAGCAAGCCCATCAACCCGCCGCGCGCAAAGTGCAGCAGCAGGATGAAGAGCGCGGCGAAGGCCACGGCCTCCAGCTGGCCCGCGCGCTGCGTGAGCATCGGCAGCACGTCCTGCAGCCCGTTCTTGAGCACCAGCACCAGCGCAGCGCCCACCAGCGCACCCGCCAGCTGCCCGAGCCCGCCGGCCACGGCCATCAGCAGGTACTCGATGCTCGCGCGCACGTCGAAGGGCGACGGGCTCACGAAGCGGTTCATGTGCGCATAGAGCCAGCCCGCGAGGCCCGCGAAGAGCGCGGCCGTCACGAACAGCGTGAGCCGCACGCGGTACGCATCCGCCCCCACGCTCGCCAGCAGCGTCGCGCCGCCGCGCAGCCCGCGGATCGCGCGCCCCGGCCGGGACTGCAGCAGGTTGTGACTGAAGAGGCACGCCAGCCCGACCACCAGCCAGATCAGGTAGTACATCGACCGCGGATCGGCCAGCGACCACCCCCCGACCTGCAGCGCCGGAATGTTCGACAGCCCCGTGTGCCGGCCGAGCGCATCGACGTTGCCGAACAGCATCGCGATCGACAGGCCCCACGCAATGGTGCTCAGCGGCAGGAAGTGCCCGCCGAGCCGCAACGTGAGCATGCCGATGGCCAGCGCCGAGAGGCCCGTGAGCAGCAGCGCGAACAGGAGCCCGATCCACGGCGACATGCCTTGCGCCGTCGTGAGCCACGCCGTCGCATAGGCCGCGATGCCCACGAAGGCTGCCTGCCCGAACGAGGTCGCGCCACCCACGCCGGTGAGCAGCACCAGCCCGAGGGCCACCAGCGCGCCGATGCCGATGTCGTTGAGGAGCGATACCGTGAAGCTGCCCGCCACCGCCGGCACGAGGGCCAGCACGACGACCACCACGGCGATCCACATCATGCGTTTGCGGTTGCCGTTCATTGGTCCACCTCGTCTTCTTCCTCTTCCGAATGGGTCACCATGAACGACCGCAGCATCAGCACCGGGATGAGCAGGCTGAACACGATCACGTCTTTCAGCGCGCCGCTCCAGAACGAGGCGAAGCTCTCCACCACGCCGACCGCGAGCGCGCCCACGGCCGTCATCGGATAGCTCACGAGCCCGCCGATGATCGCGGCCACGAAGGCCTTCAGGCCGATGATGAAACCCGAGTCGTAGTACATGGTCGTCACCGGCGCGATCAGCACCCCGATGAGCCCGGCCAGCAGCGATGCGCAGCCGTACGCCAGCAGCGCCGTGCGCACCGGCCGGATGCCGACCAGCCGCGCGCCGACGCGGTTCACCGCCGTCGCGCGCAGCGCCTTGCCGGCCACCGTGCGTTCGAACACGAGAAAGAACAATCCGCTCAGCACGATCGCCGCGCCCACCATCAGCACCACCTGGCCGCTGACCGTGAACCCGTCGCCGAGCGTGAACACCGCGCTCGTGAGCGGCGTGGTGCGCGAACCTTCAGGACCGAAGAACAAGAGACCCAGGCCCGAGAGCAGGAAGTGCAGCGCGAGCGACACGATCAGCAGCACCAGCACCGACGCATCGGCGATCGGCTGGAACACCACGCGTGCCAGCAGCGGCGCGATGGGCACGACCAGCAGCACCGCCACCGCGATATGCACCGCCACCGGCACGCCGGGCCGCGCCGCGAGCCATGCGAGCACGCACGGAATCGCGGGCAGCACGCCCCACATCAGCACCGCCTTCGGAATGCGCGCGCCCTCGCCGCGCCGCAGCAGGCTGCCGATTTCCGTTGCCAGCGCCAGCGCTGCGAGCACCGCCACCATGCCGATGGTCGCCGGCACGCGGCCGGTTTCGAAGGCCGCGAGCGACAGCGCCGCGAAGGCCGCGATGTCGCCGAACGGCACGAACACCACGCGTGTCACGGAAAAGATCAGCACCAGCCCCAGCCCGGCCAGCAAATAGACGGCACCGTTGGCCAGGCCGTCGGTGATGAGGATCAGCGCGACGTCCCACGTCATAGGAAAACCTCAGGAAAAAACATCGTCGTCGTCAAGCGGTTCAAGGTGCGAGCTTCCATTGGCCGTTGTCCAGCTTCACGATCACGCGGGCGCGCTCGTCCACGCCGTAGAGGCTGCCGGGCTTGAAGCTGTAGACGCCGTGCGTGCCCACCACTTCCTTGGTGCTGAAGATGGCATCGCGCAGCGCGACACGGAACTCGGCGGTTCCCGGCTCGGCCTTCTTCATGGCGCGCGAGGCGGCATCGGCGAACACCAGCCAGCCGTCGAAGGAATAGGCCGAGAAGGCATCGCTGGTCGGCGCGTTGTTGACCTTCTGGAACACCGCGCGGAACTCGGTCGCGATCTTCTTGGTCGGGTAGCTGTCGGGCAGTTGCTCGGCGACGATCACCGGGCCGGTGGGCATCAGCGCGTTCTGGCCCGCGGTGCCGACCACGCGCACGAAGTCGGGGTTGATCAGCCCGTGCTGGCCGTACACGCCGCCCTTGTAGCCGCGCTCCTGCAGCGCGAGGAACGGCAGCGCGCCCGGCGTGCCGGCGCCGCCGGTCATCACCGCGTCGGGGCGCAGCGCCACGATCTTGAGCACCTGGCCGGTCACCGAGGCATCGGCGCGCGCGTAGCGCTCGTTGCTCACCACCTTGATGCCCGCGCCGGGCGCGGCCTTCATGAGCGCGTCGTACACCAGGTCGCCCCACGCGTCGGTGAAGCCGATGTAGCCCACGGTCTTCACGTTGTTGCGCTTCATGCGCTCGACCACCGCGTCGATCATCAGCTGCGTGGGCTGCGCGACCGTCATGACCCAGGGGTTCTCGCTGGGGTCGAGCAGGATGGGCGTCAAGCCGATCATCGGCGTCTTCGCATCGCGGCCGACCTGCGCCATCGCGATGGCCGCCGGCACGCCCGAGGTGCCCATGAGCACGTCGACCTTTTCCTCTTCGACGAGCTTGCGCGCATTGCGCCCGGCGGTCGTGGGGTCGGAGCCGTCGTCCAGCACGATGAGCTGCACCTTGCGGCCGTTGATCTCGGGCTTGTAGGCAAGGGCCGCCTGCATGCCCTTCGCATAGGGCACGCCCAGCGAGGAGTTCGGCCCCGAGAGCGACACGCTCAGCCCGACCTTCAGGTCGGCCGCGAAAACGCTCGCAACGCCACAGGCGGTGAGCGCCGCGGCGAGGGCACCGCGCGTCAGGGTCAGCATCAGGCTCTTCATGTCGTAGCTCCAGTGAGGATGGTTGGAATGAACAGGTAACTCAGATGAACAACTGGATCGCCGGCAACGCGCGCGCGGCATTGAGCAGGTCGATGCGCTTCTCGCGGATCGACCAGCCCGAGGGTGTAGCTGGCGAACGCACGAGGTGGTGGCGGGCCGTGCCGCTCAGCAGGATCTGCGATTCGCCGCGCGCCTCGACATAGAGAAACGGCGTGCGCAGCCGCACCTCGTCGCCCGTCTCTTCCTCGATGCGCGAGGGCTGCAGCACATGCTGGCTGTGGCTCGCGGGATGCTGCGAATGCGCGCGCGGGTTCTTCAGGCGATCGACGCGCAGCTGCAGCAGCAACCGGTCTTCGTAGGCCAGCGAGTTGTGCGAGAACGGATCGGCCTGCGCCGCGCCGAGCAGCGGCACCCAGTAGTAGCCGTCATCGGCAAAGAGCGCGAGCCACTCGTCCAGGCGGCGCTCGTCGAGCAGCGCGGCCTCGTGGGCGATGAAGTCGCGGGGGTCGTTCATGCCGCGCCCTCCGATGCCATCGCCTTCGCCCAGGCGCGGAACTGGTTGCGCATGAGCAACTCGTTCGTGCCGTTGGTGGTGATGGTCGATTGCGCGAGCTCGGCCGCATCGAAGTTGCGGTGCAGGCTCACCCATTCGTTGCCGCCGGCGCGCAGGCCCTGCTGGATGCTCTCGAAGAGGTGCACGTCGTCATGCGCCACCACCGACATCGGCGAGAACACGAGCCGGTTGTAGCTCATCGCGCGCTCGAACAGGAGCGCGGGCGCACCGGCCGCGCGGAAGCTCCAGGCCTCGATCAGCGTGCGGTCGGCCGCGAGCGGGCGGATCACGCGGATGGCCTGCGGCGAGCCCTTCACGGAAAGGCTCGGATAGAAGACCGAGTTCTGCGGCGATCGCTGCAGGATGTCGGCCGCGCGCTCGGCGCCGTGCGCGGCCTGCATCGCGGCCTCGTATTCGGGCAGCTGCGCGTAGTTGGAGTGGATGCTGAAGTTCACCCCGAGCACGCTGTGCCCGTTGGCGAACACCCGCCCGCCCATCCTGTCGAAGAACTCGTAGCCCGAGCCGAAGGGCAGGATCTGCTCCATCGCCATCGGCTTGGGATCGGTGGGCGCGTGGCCCTCCCACAGCGCCTCGGCCGCCTTGGTGGCCGACTCGTGCGTGGACATCGGATGCACCGTGTCGTTGATGTTCTCCAGGTACATCTTCCAGTTGCAGTGGACGATGTTGCGCAGCACGCCGCCGCCCACGGTGAGCTTGCCTTGGGGCGAGCGATCGACCATGTTGTCGATGGCACCGAGCACCTCGCCGAAGTAGTCCTCGAACGCGGGGCCGGTGTCGGCCAGGCGCACGAACACGAAGTCGCGGTACACCTTCACATGCTTCACCACGGAAAGGCCCTGGCCCGATTCGCAGGCCTTGAGCTGCGTGCCCTCGTAGCCGTTCTTCAACGGCAGGCCCAGCGGCGCGCCGTCCAGCTTGTAGGTCCACGCGTGGTACGGGCAGCGAAAGAAGCGGCCGGTGTTGCCGCTCTCGTCCGTCACCAGCTGCGTGCCCTTGTGGGCGCAGCGGTTGTACATGACATGCACCGCCCCGTCGGGCTGCCGCACCATCAGCAGCGGCCGGCCCGCGACCTCCTGCGTCACGAAATCGCCCGCCTCGGGCACCTGGCTCGCGTGGCCGAGGAAGACCCAGGTGTTGGCGAACAGGCGCTCCTGCTCGAGCGCGAAGATCTCCTCGCTCAGGTACAGGTCGCGGTGCACGCGGTCGTCCTGCACCAGGGCGGCGATGCGGTCGGGATGATGGCGGTAGCTGGTCATCGGCGGGCGCTCAGCTTCTTAAGGAACGAGCTTCCACTGGCCCTTGTTCATCTGCACGATCACCACGCCGCGCTGGTCGGAGCCGTAGCGGTCGTCGGGCTTGAAGGTGTAGATGCCGTGCGTGCCCACCAATTCCTTGGTGCTCACGATGGCGTCGCGCAGTGCCGTGCGGTATTGCGGTGTGCCCGGCTCGCCCTTGGTGCGCGAGGCGGCGTCGGCCAGCAGCAGGTAGGCGTCGTAGGTGTACGAGGAGAAGGCATCGGTGGGCACCGCGCCGTTCACCTTCTGGTACGCATTGCGAAAGCCCATCGACACCTTCTTGATGGGGTTGCTGTCAGGCAACTGGTCGGCCACGAGCACCGGGCCGCTCGGCACCTGCAGGCCCTCGATGGAGGCGCCGCCCACGCGCACGAAATCGGCGTTGATGAGCCCGTGCGTGCCGTAGATCTTGCCCTTGTAGCCGCGCTCGGCGAGCGCGATGTAGGGCAGCGCGCCGGGCGTTCCGGAGTTGCCCGCGAACACCGCATCGGGCCGGGCCGCGACGATCTTCAGGATCTGCCCCGCCACCGACGAATCGCTGCGCGCATAGCGCTCGTTCGCCACCACCTTGATGCCGGCCGTGGCCGCGCTCTTGACCAGCGAGTCGTAGGCCAGGTCGCCCAGCGCGTCGGAAAAACCGATGAAGGCCACCGTCTTCACGCCGGACTTCTGCATGCGGTCCACCACGCCCGCGACCATGAGCGGAAAGGGCTGCGACACCGTCACCGTCCACGCGCCCTCGGGGCCGGCGATGGTCACCGGCGTGGGCGAGATCAGCGGCGTGTTCAGCTCGCGCGCCACCGAGGCGATGGCCATCGCGCCCGGCACGCCCGAGGTGCCGATGAGCACATCGACCTTGTCTTCGGTCACCAGCTTGCGGGCGTTGCGGCCGGCGGTGGTCGGGTCGGAGGCGTCATCGAGCACGATCAGCTGGACCTTGCGCCCGCCGATTTCCGGATGCTCCGCGATGGCTGCGCGAATGCCCTTTTCGTAGGGCACACCCAGTGCGGCGACCGGGCCCGACAGCGAGCTGATGAAGCCGATCTTCAGGTCGGCCGCCATGGCCTGTGCAGTTGCCAGTGCGACGGCGGTGAGACCGAGGATGCGGGCCAGTTTCTTTTTCATTGAGGGTGCTCCAGCGTGTGGCTTGCGTTGTGGGCTCTGCATCAGGGGACCAGCTTCCACTGCCCCTTTTCCAGCTTCACGACCACGCGCGAGCGTTCGTCCGACCCGTAGCGGTCGGTCGGCTTGAAGTTGTAGACGCTGTGCGTGCCCACCAGCTCCTTGGTGCTCACGATGGCGTCGCGCAGCGCAAGCCGGAACTGCGGCGTGCCGGGTTCGGCCTTGGTGGCGAGCGCGCGCTGGGCGGCATCGAGGTACAGCAGCCAGGCATCGAAGGTGTAGGCCGAGAAGGCATCGGTCGGCGGCGCGCCGTTGGCCTTCTGGTAGGCCGCGCGGAAGTCCATCGACACCTTGCGGATCGGGTTGTCGTTGGGCAGCTGCTCGGCCACGATCACCGGGCCGGTGGGTGCGAGCAGGCCTTCGACGGCGGCACCGCCCACGCGCACGAAGTCGGGGTTGATGAGCGCGTGCATGCCGTAGATCTGGCCCTTGTAGCCGCGCTCCGCGAGCGCCAGGTACGGCAGCGCGCCGGGCGTGCCCGAGGTGCCGGTGATCACCGCGTCGGGGCGCAGCGCCACGATCTTGAGCACCTGCCCGGTCACCGACGAATCGGCGCGCGCATAGCGCTCGTTCGACACGATCTTGATGCCCGCGGGCTCCGCGCTCTTTTGCAGCGCGTCGTACACCAGGTCGCCCCAGGCGTCGGAGAAGCCGATGTAGCCCACCGTCTTCACGCCCGACTTCTTCATGCGCTCGACCACCGCGCTCACCATGAGCGGCGCGGGCTGCGGCAGCGTGACCATCCACGCGCCCTCTTCGCCCGGCAGGTTGGCGTTGGCAATCGAGATGAGCGGCGTCTTCGTCTCGCGCGCCACGCCGGCGATGGCCAGCGCGCCAGGCGATCCTGCCGTGCCGATGATGACGTCGACCTTGTCCTCGTCGATCATCTTGCGGGCGTTGCGCGCGGCCGTGGTCGGGTCCGAGGCGTCGTCCAGCTGCACCAGCTGGATCTTGCGGCCGCCCAGGTCCGCCTTGTAGGCCAGCGCGGCCTTCATGCCCTTCTCGTAGGGAATGCCCAGCGACGACACCGGCCCCGAGAGCGACGTGATGAAGCCGACCTTGAGGTCGGCGGCCCAGGCGCCAGCGACGGCGCTCAGGGCGCCCAGGCCCACGGCGATGCCCGCGAGGGCACGGAATCGGTTCAGGACTTTCATGGCGATGCTCCAGAGGTGATGTTTTTTGAACGTAACGGAACGGGACTGAAAACTAGAGGGCCAGGCTGCCGACGCTGGTGCCGCCGCACACGTAGAGCACCTGGCCGGTGACAAAGCTGTTGTCGGCGTCGGCGAAGAAACGCACGGCGCGTGCCACGTCGGCCGATTCGCCCAGGCGCTTGACGGGCACGGAGGCCGCGAGCGCGCGTTCCTTCTCGCTGCCGGCTTCGACGACGTCGTAGAACATGTCGGTGCGGATCGGCCCGGGCGCCACCACGTTCACCGTGATGCCGTCGGCGGCCAGTTCCAGCGCCCAGGTGCGCGCCATGCCCAGCATGCCGGCCTTGGTCGCGGAATAGCTGGTGCGGGTCGCCAGGCCGAGCGCCGCGCGCGACGACAGCAGCACCACGCGGCCGAAGCGCTGCGCGCGCATGGCGGGCAACGCGCCCTGCACGAGCTGGATCGCGCAACCCAGGTGCAGGTCGACCAGCGCATCGAGGTCGTCGAGCTTCACATCGGGCAACAAGGCGGCGCGGATCACGCCGGCGTTGTGGACGATGGTGGTCGGCGCAAAGCGCTCGACCAGCTCGCGCACCGCCTCGCCCGTGGCCGCGCGGTCGCTCAGGTCGACCTCCAGGCTGTGCAACTTCGGGTGATCGATCTCTGCTTTGCGGCGCGCGAGCGACACCACCTCGTAGCCCTGCGCGAGCAGGTCTTCGCAGATCGCCTTGCCGATGCCGGCGCTGCCGCCGGTGACGGCCGCGACCTTCGGCGTCATGCCTGCGCTCCCACGAGCGCGAGCACGCGCAGCGGGCTGCCGCTGCCCTTCTCGATCTTGAGCGGTGGGCAGATCAGCACCGCGCCCGCGGGCGGCAGCAGGTCGAGGTTGCTCAGGCACTGCAGCCCATAGCGCCCGGCGCCATGCATGTAGTAGTGGCACGGATACGGCGGGCGCAAGTGATAGCCCTGCCCCGCATCGGTACCGATCGCCTCCGAGCCGAAGCCCAGCACGTCGCGCTGCTCCACCAGGAAGCGCACGGCCTCGGTGCTCGGGCCGGGCGTGTGCTGGCCGGTCTCATCGAAGTTCTGGTAGGCCTCGGGGTCGCTGCGCTTGGACCAGTCGGTGCGCATCAGCACCCACGCGCCCTTGGGGATGTGGCCGTGCGCGGCTTCGTAGCGCTCGATGTCGGCCACGCTCAGCAGGTAGTCGTCGTTGCCCTGCACATCGGCCGAGCAGTCGATCACGCAGGCCGGTGCCACGAAGTTCTGCACGGGGATGGTGTCCACCGAGTTGTTCGGCAGGTCGCGTCCGGAGATCCAGTGGATCGGCGCGTCGAAGTGCGTGCCGGTGTGCTCGCCGCAGGAGAAGTTGTTCCAGTACCAGCCCGGACCGCGCTCGTCGTACTTGGACACTTCCTCGATGCGGAAGGGCCAGCACTGGCCCATCTCGGGCGGCAGCGCGATCTGCGGGAACTCGGGCGTGAGCGTCTGCGTGAGGTCGATCACGCGGATGCGGCCGCTCGCCATGGCGGTCACGAGGCCGCCGAGGATGTCGGCGGCGGACATGAGGTCTGTGGTTGTCGTCATCGTGTGGCTCCTGTTCTCAGCCGCCTGCGGCCAGCTCGCGTTCGAGCACCTTGGGGTTGTCGCGCCAGCGCTCCAGCCACTCCTGCGCGACGTCGCCCGGGTAGACGTCTTCGACGCCATCGCGCAGCGCCTTCACGATGGCGTTGGCCAGCGCAGTGGGCGCGAGCTTGGGCGGCGGCGTGTGCTGGTTCCATTCGTCGTCGATGGGTCCGGGGAACACATTGATCACGCGGATGCCGGCCGGCCGCATCTCCGCGCGCAAGCACTGCGCGAGCGAATGCGCCGCCGCCTTCGAGGCGCTGAAGGTGCCGTGCGGCGGGAAGTTGCTCAGCGCATAGATCGACAGCAGGTTGACCCACGCCGTCGCGCCCGTCGCGCCATCGGCCGAGCGGCCCTTGAGCGCGGGGCCGAACTCTTGCGCGAGACGCAGCAGGCCGAAGTAGTTGATGTCCATCTCGGCCTTGGCGACATCGGTGCCGCGCCGCGCGCCGATGCCGAAGGTGCGGTGCACCTCGGCGTTGTTGATCACGATGTCGACCTTGCCGCCGATGGAGCCCGCGAGCTCGGTCACCTGGCGGCCGTTGGTGAGGTCCAGTGGCACCAGCGTCACCTGCGGCAGCGCCGAGATGTCGTCCAGCCCGTCGCCCATCTTCTTCCAGGGCTCGGCATGGCCGACCCAGACGATGTCGGCGCCGGCCTTCACCAACGCGCGCACGATGGCCTGGCCCGTCTCGGTCTTGCCGTCGGTCACCAGCGCCTTGCGGAACTTGGGGTCGCTGGTCATTTCACGAAGCATCTTGTCGTCGGCCATGTGGGCACTCCCTTCATTCGGAAAACCAATGAGAACGGCCTGGCCCGCGCGGTCGAGCCGGGCGCCCACGCGCACACGCGCGGGCGCATCGCCCACTTCGCCGTGCAGGTGGACCATGAGCGTCGGGCCGGCATCCAGGTGCACCAGGCCCAGCCGCCACGGCAGCCGTTCGCGAAAGAACAGATCGTTGCTGTGGTGCAGCGTGGTGCTGCCGAGCAGCTCGCCCTCGCCGCTCTGCGTGCGCCAGCGCAGCGCGGCCGAGAGGCACTTGTGGCAG
Source organism: Variovorax sp. AC194 (assembly GCF_979257995.1). Lineage (NCBI taxonomy): Bacteria > Pseudomonadati > Pseudomonadota > Betaproteobacteria > Burkholderiales > Comamonadaceae > Variovorax > Variovorax sp. AC194. The sequence continues at coordinate 5,212,275 of NZ_OZ409823.1, forward strand.
ACCTCGCGCGGCGGGTACTGCACCGTGCCGCAGTCTTCGCAGGTCTGCAGCTCGAAGCGGCCCTCTGCGGCGGCGGCCGTGAGGCCGAGCGCCACGCGGCCGCGCGCGCCGGGCGGCAGGTTCATCTGCCGGGTACGCAGCACCGGGTTCTTGCGCGGGGGGCGCATCAGGGGCATGGTCATGCGGCTCTCCCGAGGATGACGGCGCCTGTGCAGAGACACCGGTCGTAGGTCACCATGCCGAAGCCGGCGACGAGACCGAGTTGCGCGCCGGGCACCGCGCGCGCGCCGGCTTCGTCTGTCAACTGGCGGATCGCCTCGACCATGCCGAGGAAGCCGCCCGCCGCGCCGGCCTGCCCGGCCGAGAGCTGGCCGCCGCTCGTGTTGTTCGGAAAGCTGCCGTCGAAGGTCATGGTGTGCGATTGCACGAAGGCCGAGCCCTCGCCCTTCTCGCAGAAGCCCAGGTCCTCGAACTGCATCATCACGATGACGGGGTAGTCGTCGTAGGTCTGCACGAAGTCGAGCGCGGCGGGCTGCACGCCGGCCTGCGCATAGAGGTCGTCGCGGTCCTTGCGCCAGCCGCCCTGCACCATCACCGGGTCTTCGGCGTAGGCGTTGTGGCGCTCGATGGCGCCGCGGATCACGGCGTGCGGCAAGCCCAGGTCGCGGGCGCGCGCCTCGCTCATCACGAGGAAGGCGTCGGCGCCCGCGCAGGGCATCACGCAGTCGAAGAGATGGATCGGGTCGGAGATGGGCCGCGCGGCCATGTACTCCTCGAGCGTCAAGCCCTTCTTGAACATTGCGTTCGGGTTGCCGAGCGCGTTGGTGCGCTGGTCCACGCAGATGCGGCCGAAGTCCTCGCGCTTCGCGCCGTAGGTGCGCATGTAGTTGGCGGTGATGAACGCGAAGATCGAGTTCGGCCCGCCCGAGCCGTAGGGGTAGCTCGCATCGCGCGCGAAGTTGCTGAAGCTGCCGAGCGTCTGGCGGAAGGAGTCGACGTGGTTGGTGTCGGCGCCCACGCAGGCGACGATGTCGGCATCGCCCGCCTGCACGGCGCGCGCGGCGCGGCGCAGGCACATCACGCCCGAGGCGCCGCCGGTGGGCACGTGGTCGAGCCAGCGCGGCGACATGCCCAGATGCTGGGTCACGCCCACGGCCGTGTCGGGCGCGAGCGAGAAGCTGCTCAGGCACAGGCCGTCGATCTCTTCCTTCGGCACGCCGCTGGCTTCGACCAGTGCCTGCACGGCCTGGCCGATGAACCAGTGCGCGGTGTGCGTGGAGTAGCGCACGTAGGGCACCGTGATGGGCACGGCGACCGCGACGCCTTCGTAGGAAAGCCGGTTGCGGCTCATGCTTGCCTCTTCTTCATCGACCGGGTGTCGATGCAATGGTCCTGCCCCGGCAGCGACTGCGCCATCTCGCGCAGCTGACCGCGCTGGATCTTCTGCGAGGGCGTGAGCGGCAGCGCATCGACGAAGGCGACGTAGCCCGGCGCCTTGTAGTAAGCGAGTTGATCGAGCGCGTGCTGCACGATGCTGGCCGCGACCTGCTCGCGCTGCGATGCATCGGCGTCCTCGCGCATCACGATGCAGGCCAGCACCTCGTCGCCGCGCACCGCATCGGGCGTCGCGGCCACAGCCGATGTCTTCACGGCCGGGTGCTGGTTGAGCACGCTCTCGACCTCGACGGCCGAGATGTTCTCGCCGCTGCGGCGGATCACGTTCTTCTTGCGATCGACGAAGAAGAAGTTGCCCTCGGCGTCGCGGCGCACGAGGTCGCCGGTGTGGAACCAGCCGTCGGCCCAGGCTTCGCGCGTGGCTTCCTCGTCCTTCAGGTAGCCGGAGAAGAAGTAGCGCTTCGGGTCGTTGCCGGCCGAACGCACGAGCAGTTCGCCCGGTGCATCGACCCCCACATCACCGCCGTCTTCGCCCACGAGGCGGATCTGCACGAAGTCTTCCTGCCGGCCGAAGCAGCTCGTGCCCACGAGGCGCGGCTCGCGGTTGGCCATGATGCAGGCGGCCGCGCCGGTCTCGGTCATGGCCCAGGCCTCGACCAGCGGGAAGCCGAAGCGTTCTTCGAAAGGTGTGTGGTTCTTGCGGTCCACGCCGGCGCCGAAGCCCCAGCGGATCGCGTGGTCGCGGTCGGCGGCCGACGCAGGTGCGGACAGCAGCATCGCGGGCATCACGCCGAGGTAGTGAACGATGGTCGCGCCGCTCTCGCGCGCGCTCGCCAGCCAGGTCTTCGGATGGAAGCGGTCGAGCTGCACGAGGCACCCGCCCGCCACCAGCACCACCATGGTGGAGAACGCCATCGCGTTCATGTGGTTGAGCGGCAGCGGCGTGATGACGCGCTCGGTGTCGGGGCGAATGCTGCACACGCCGTCGAGCGCGGCGTACCACTCGCCTGCGCGCAGGAAGTAGGCGTTGCTCAGGATGCAGCCCTTGGGCCGCCCGGTGGTGCCCGAGGTGTAGAGCAGGCCGCATTCGGTGTCGATGCCGACGGGCTCGTGGGCGCGCGGCGCTGCTGCCTTCGCGCTGGGCACCGCGTCGTCGGGCCCCATCGTCTCGAAGACCACGCCAGCCTGCGCAGCGGCTGCGCGCAGGTCGTTCGCGCGCTCTGGCAGCGTGACGGCGAGGCCGATCTCGCTGTGGCCGATCAGGTAGACCAGTTCGGCTGAGCGCATCTCGGCATTGATCGGCACCACGCTCACGCCCAGTGCGTTGAGCGCGAACCAGTGGAAGAGGAAGGCCGGCCGGTTCTCCAGCAGCAGCCCGACGCGGTGGCCGTGCCCGTAGCCGGCCTTTGCGTAGGCCGCGCGCAGCCGCTCGACCTCTGTAGCGGCCTCGCCCCAGCGAATGGCACCGGCCGCTATGCCGTAGGCCGCAGCGGTCACCGATTCGGTGAACAGAAACTCGGCCTCCGGCGTGCGCGCTGCAGTCGCCGAGAAAACCTGATGGACGGTGGCGTGTTGCATCGCGTCTTTTAGATGAAAAGCTGCACGGCCGGGAGCGCCGCGTCGCAGTTGAGCAGGTTCACGCGCTTGAGCGTCATGCGCAGCGCGCCGTCCTGCAGCGTGAGGTGATGGAAGAAGGTGCCGACGTAGAACTGCAACTCGTCGCCCTGCGATTCGGTGTAGTGGAAGCCGGTGCGCACCACGAAGCGGTTGCCCTCGGCATCGAAAGTCTCGACGACCGGCACCTGCAGCAGGTGATGGCAGCGGCTCGGCGGCTGCTGCGAAAACGCGCGCGGGCTCTTCATGCGCTCGATGCGCAGGTCGCGCAGCAGCTTGTCTTCGTAGAGGTGCGAGGTGTGGTTCAGGCCGTCTTCCTGGTCGGGCACGAGCGGTACCCAGTAGAAGGCGTCGTCGGTGAAGAGCGCGTTCCATTCTTCATAGCGGCGCGTGTCGAGCAGGTGCGCTTCGTTCACGACGAAGTCGATCAGGTCCTGGCGCGTGACTTGGGTGTCGGTGTCGGTGCCGGCCATCACATCGTCTCCGTCATGCGCTCGACCCAGCTGCGGTACTGGTTTCGCATCGGCAGCTCGTTGGTGCCGCCGGTGGTGATCTCGCCGCCCTTCAATTCCGACGCGTCGTAGTCGCGGTGCAGGCTCACCCACTCGTTGCCGCTCGCGTGCAGGCCCGCCTGCATGCCGCGGTACGCCTGCAGGTCGTCGTGCCCCACCACCGAGAACGGCGAGTTGATGAGCCGGTTGTACATGGTCGTGCGCTGCAGCAGCTCGGGCGGCGCGCCCTTCAGGCGAAAGGTCCAGCTCTCGATCAGCGTCTTGTCAGCCGAGATGGGCTTGACCACGCGGATCGCCTGGATCGCGCCCTTGATCGTGAGGTTCGGGTAGTACACGGTGTTGTGCCGCGCCATGCCCAGGATCTGCGCGGTCTTCTCTTCGCCGTAGCGCGCCTTCATGGCGTCGTCGTATTCGGGGATCGCCTTGTACTTGCTGTGGATGCTGAAGTGCACGCCCGTGAAGCTGTGGCCGTGGTCGTAGGTGCGGATGCCCATGTCCTCGAAGAACTTGTAGTCGGACATGAAAGGCACGAACTGCTCGACCGCCATCGGTTTGGGCGCGTCGGCCGGCTTGTCGGCCCACATGCGCTTGGCGGTGCCGGCCGAGGACTCGTGCGCCACCATCGGGTGCATGGTGTCGTTCAGGTTCTCCACGAACATCTTCCAGTTGCACTGGTGCACGAAGCGGAGGCACCCGCCGGCGATTTCGAGTTCGCCCTCGGGCGAGCGGTCGGCCATGTTGTCGATGGAGCTGAGCGAATCGCCGAAGTACGCCTCGAAGTCGGGGCCCGCGTCGTTGATCTTCACGAAGATGAAGCCGCGGTGGCTGCGCACGTGCTTGAGCGTCGTCAGGCCCTTGGCCGATTCGCACTCGTGCAGCGCGGTGTTCTCGTAGCCGGTCTTCAGCGGAATCGCCAGCAGCGAGCCATCGGTCTTGAAGGTCCACGCGTGGTAGGGGCAGCGGAAGAACTTGCCGGTGTTGCCGCAGGGCGCGCTCACCAGGCGCGAGCCCTTGTGGGCGCAGCGGTTCATCATCGCGCGCACGCTGCCGTCGGTGTGGCGCACCACGATCAGCGGGCGGCCGGCGATCTCGTTGCTGATCCAGTCGCCGGGCTTGGGCAGCTGGCTCTCGTGGCCGACGTAGTTCCAGGTGTTGGCGAAGAAGTGTTCCTGCTCCAGCTCGAACAGTTCCTGGCTGGTGTAGAGGTCGCGATGCACGCGGTCGTTCTGAACGAGCGCGCGGACGGCATCCGGGTTGTCTCTGTAGGAAGGCATGTTCTCGTGGCTCCTTGCTTCAGATGTCGAGCACCAGGCGCGCACCCTTGGCGCGCGAGATGCAGATCTGCATGACGTTGCCCTCGGCCTTCTCGCGGGCGGTGAGCACGTAGTCGCGGTGATCGATCTCGCCTTCGAGCACGGGCACGGCGCACACGCCGCATTCGCCGCGCTTGCAGTCGAACATCGGGTCGCAGCCGTTGTCGATTAGGCAGTCCAGGATGCTCTGGTCGGCTGCGACGGTGAAGCGCTGGCCCGATTGCGCGAGCTCCACCTCGAAAGGCTGGTCGCCCGCTTCGGCGACCGGTTCGGTGAAAAGCTCGAAGTGCACGCGGTCGTGCTCCCAGCCGCGGGCCTGGGTGCGGGCGAGCACCGCGTCGAGCATGACCTTGGGGCCGCAGACGTAGAGGCGGTCGCCGGAGGGCACATCGTCGAGCAGCGCGTCGATGTCGAGCGGCGCGCCGGCTTCGGCATCCGTGTGCACGCGCAGGTCGTCGCCCAGCAGCGCCTGCAGCTCGGGCAGGAAGGCCATCAGCTCGCGGCTGCGGCCGGCGTAGTGCATGCGCACGGGCGCCTCTTCGGCGCGGCGGCGCGCGGCCATGGAGGCGAGCGGCGTGACGCCGATGCCGCCCGCGACCAGCACAGAGCCGCCGGGGCCGGTGTGCAGCGGAAAGTCGTTCTTCGGCGCTTCGATGGCCAGCGTGTCGCCCTCCTTCAGTCCGTCGTGCATGAAGCGCGAGCCGCCGCGGCCTTCGGCCTCCTTGCGCACGGCGATCACGTACTCGGTCGGTGCGTTCGTCGCGTTGCGCGCGGTCGCGAAGTTGATCAGCGAGTAGTGGCGCCAGTCGGTCTTGCCGTCGGGCAGCGACACCTGCACGCGGATGTGCGCGCCGGCCGCGAAGCCCGGCAGCGGACGGCCGTCTTCGGCGCGCAGGCGCAGCATGCGGATCAGCGGATTGAGGTCGCGCGCCTCGGTGACGCGAAGTTGAAGCGTGGCGGTGGGAGCGGTCATCGTGCGTCCGTTGTCTCTTCAGGCCAGCGCGTGCTGCGCCAGCGCAGCCTGCAGCTTGTGGCCGTGTTCGTCGGCGAGCGCCGCATCGCGCAGCTCTCGCAAGGTGGCGGGCGCGAGTTGCGCGCCGGCGCGCTCGACCGCGCGCATCACCGTGTCGTAATTGCGGATGCCGCGCTCGTGCGTGTCGCTGTAGCCCTTGACCAGGCGCTGGCACTGCGCGAGCTCGACGGCCAACTCGGGGTTGCGCTGCGCGGTGGCGGCGATGCGCTGCAGCCATTCCTCGATGCGGCGGTTTTCTTCGGCGTAGCGCATGGTCGAGCGGCGCCAGCGCTTCATCGCGGCCACGGTGCGCAGCATGAGGTAGCCGCGCAGCGAGCTGGTCCGGATCACGCGGCCTTTCTGCGTGAAGCGCTCGACGATCTTCTTGGGCGCCGAGGAGTTCATGAGCCAGCGGCCGATGCCGCCCGGCAGCGTCTCGCAGATTTCCTGCAGGCGCGGGTGCATGTATTCGTTGATCGCGAGCACCTGGCCCGGCTGCACGCGGGTCTCGCCGCGCACGCGCTCGAAGCGGGTCGCGCGGGTCTTGAGGGCCGCCACGCGGGCGGTGTCTTCGTAGGACATCCAGAGGGCGAGATGGCGTGCGGTCTCGCGCAGCAGGCGGTGGTCGCCGGTGCCCGGCAGGGCGGCGATGGCGGCCATCCGGTCCAGGTACAGGCCGGCGTAGGCCAGGTCCTGGTAATCGATGAGGCGGCGCACGCCTTCGAGCAGGAAGTCTTGCGCGGCGAGGGGAAAGTCGTGCTGCACGCGTTCGACCAGCGCGCGCACGGCCGGGTGACGGGGCTGTGGCGTTGGCGTGGCCAGCGCGGCTTCCGGCGGTGTCTCGCCATCGTCGCCGGCTTGCGCGCGAGCGAACGCACCGCCGAAGGCCTTGAGGCTGGGCTTCACGCCCACGCCGCCGCGCTCGATGGTCGCTTCGAACTGCGCGCGGCTGAACGGCAGCACGCCCGAGCCCGCCAGCGCGCCGAAGAGCACGGCACTGATCACGCTGCCCGAAGCTTCGGCGGCCTGTGCCATGTCGAAGCGGATGAAGCGCTTGGCGGCCTTGGCCGTGTGCGCGAGAAGCTGCGCGCTGTCGACCCGGCCGTCACCGAGCGCGCTCTTCTCCGCGATGGAGAACACGCGGTGCGTGGAGGCGATGAGCGTGGTGCGGTCGTTGGTGACGAGGCCGCGCTGCACGGCACGGCCGGCTTCCATGAGTTCGGAGGCGAGCACCACATCGACGTCGCCGGGCAATGGCATCAGCGCCAGCACGGGCCGGCCGCCGTCCACGTCGGCTTGTGCCGTCGGATAGAGCTCGACGTAGTAGATCGTCGCGCCCGTGCGCTGCGCCACGCCAGGTACCGAGGTGGTCTGGGCCACATAGCCGTTGGCCTCGCCCATGTCCACGATCCAGTCGGCCAGCACGCCGCCGCCCTCCCCGCCCATGGCGAGGATCGCGATCTTGATCGGTTGGGCCTTGGTGTTCGTCATCGCTTCAGAAGGCATAGGTTTCGCGGCGGCGGGCTTCGCCGCGCTGCAGCCAGCCGATGACGGCGCTGCGCACGCGCTCGCGCAGCTTGTCCCAGCCTGTCGGGTTGCTCACGATCTGCGCCTTGTAGAACGAGGGGCACAGCACCGCGGCATGCGAGACCTCGCCGCACACGCCGCAGCCCACGCAGCTGTCGAGCACGGCCGCGACCGGGTCGGTGCGCAGCGGATCGGGGTTGGGCTTGATGGAGAGCGAGGGGCAGCCCGACAGGCGGATGCACGAGTGGTCGCCGGTGCAGGTGTCCGAATCGACGCCGAACTTCTCGCGCACCATGCGCTTGCCATCGGCGATGGCCTTGCGCACCAGCGGCTTCTCGCGGCGCTGCTTGTTGAGCATGCACTCCGACTGCGCGATCAGGACCTTGGGGCCCTTCTTCGTGGTGGTGAGCGCTTCTTTCAGCGCATCGCGCATGCCGGCCACGTCGTAGGTGCGGCGCAGCGTCTTCACCCATTCCACGCCGACGCCGCGCACGGCACGCTCGATTTCGTGTCCGGTGCTGCGCGTCTTGTTGACGGCGTTCGACGAGAGGATGTCCTGCCCGCCGGTGGCAGAGGTGTAGTTGTTGTCGACGACGATGGTGAGGTTGTCGCTCTTGTTGAAGACCGAGTTCGCCACGCCGCTGGTGAGGCCGTTGTGCCAGAAGCCGCCGTCGCCCATCATCGAGATCGCGCGCTTGCCGGCCGGCGCGTTGAGCGCCGAGGCGCCGGCGCCGCCGAGGCCGTAGCCCATGGTGGTGTTGCCGATGTTGAAGGGCGGCAGGATCGAGAACAGGTGGCAGCCGATGTCGGCGCTCACGTGGTGCGCGCCGAGTTCGCGCTCGACCAGCTTCATCGCGCTGAAGATCGGGCGTTCGGGGCAGCCGGTGCAAAAACCCGGCGGCCGCGCGTGCACGACATCGCCGAGTGCCGAGGATGGCATCGCCGGTTCGGGCGCGGCATCGACGCCGATGGCGGCCACTTCCTTCAGCGGAATCACCTTGCGCACCGGTACGGGCACTGGCAGCGGCGCGAGGCGTTCGTATCGCTCGCAGAAAGTGCGCGCACCTTTCAACAGTTCGGAAGATGTGTACTCGCCCGCGACCGGCAGCATGTCCTTGCCGTGCAGCGCGGTGGTGGAGCCGGCCTGGCGCAGGATGGTCGCGAGGTTCTGCTCGACGAAGTTGGGCTGGCCCTCTTCCACGATCAGCACCGCGCGCTTGCCTTCGCAGAAGCGGATGACTTCGCTCTCGATGACCGGATAGGCCACGTTCATCACATAGAGCGGCACCTTGGTGTTGCCGTACACGTCGGCGAGGTCCAGCCGCTCCAGTGCGCGCAGCAGCGTGTTGTAGCTGCCGCCCTGCACGATGATGCCGATGTCGTCGGCGTCTTCGGAGAAGAACTCGTTGAGCTGGCGCTCCTCGATGAAGCGCACCGCGGCGGGCCAGCGGTCCTTCACCTTTTCCTGTTCGTGCACGAAGCTCGCGGGCGGCAGCACGATGCGGCTGACGTCGCGCTGCGGGTTCTCCAGCGCCTCCTGCAGCGTGAACTTTGCGCGCTTGTTGTCGCCGGCGATGAAGTGCCCGTGCACGTGGCAGGCGCGGATGCGCAACTGCAGCATCACGGGCGTGTTGCTGGCCTCGGAGAGATCGAAGCCGGTCTTCACCGCATCGACGATGCTCGGGAGGTTCGGGCGCGGATCGAGCAGCCAGATCTGCGACTTCATCGCGAACGCGTGGCTGCGCTCCTGCATGATCGACGAGCCTTCGCCGTAGTCCTCGCCCACGATGATGAGCGCGCCGCCGGTCACGCCGCCCGAGGCGAGGTTGGCCAGCGCGTCGGAGGCGACGTTGGTGCCTACGGTGGCCTTGAAGGTGACGGCGCCGCGCAGCGGGTAGTTGACCGAGGCGGCGAGCGTGGCGGCGGCGGTGGCTTCGCTCGCGCTGTTCTCGAAGCGGATGCCCTGCTCGGCGAGGATGTCCTGCGCATCGGCCAGCACGTCCATCAGGTGCGAGATGGGCGCTCCCTGGTAGCCCGCGACGTAGGAAACGCCTGACTCCAGCAAGGCCTTGGTGACCGCCAGAATGCCTTCTCCGCGAAATACATCGCCACCCGAAAGCCGCAGCTTCTTGACTTCCTCGACGAACGAACGCTCAGCCATGTGGGTCCTTTTTCTTTCTCGTGGGAGGATGCGCTTCAGGTGCCACATCACGCTTTCTATAATGTTGACAAATGAATGTATCCACAATCATGAATTACCCTAGACATGCAAGCAGCGTGCCCGAAGCTGGTTTGGCGTGCCGGGCTGTGAGGTGCCTTCATGGCTGAGCAGGACCCGTCCGCCGAATCGCATCGCTTCGTCGACGACTACCTGCCGGCGCTGCTCGCGCAGGCGAGCCAGCTGATCTCTTCGGAGTTCCACGAGGTGGCGCGGCAGCAAGGCTTCTCGGTGTCGGAGTGGCGCGTGATGGCGTCGCTCGCGGGCAGCGAGCCGATCAGCATCGGCCAGCTCGCGCAGGTGACCGTGACCAAGCAGCCGACGGTGACGCGCCTGCTGGACCGCATGGAGTCGCGTGGACAGGTGGAGCGCCTGCCCCACGAGAGTGACCGCCGCATCACGCTGGTGCGCATCACGCGCAAGGGCCTGAAGGCCGTCGAGCACCTGATGGAACTGGCGCGCGAGCACGAGCGCCGCGTGCTCGAACCCTTCGGCCTGCGGCGGGCCGAAGAACTCAAGGAGACGCTGCGAAGAATGATCGAACTGCACGTGCATGTGCCGCTCGAGGAGCCGGAACCGGAAGAAGACTGAAGTCGGTCTACGGCACGAGCACCGCGCGGCCGCGATGGCCGCGTTGCGCAATCCAGTCGAGCGCCTTGGCGGCGTCGGCCAGCGCGAAGGCCTGCACGTCGAGATGCAGGCGGCCATCGGCCAATCGCGCGAGCAACTCGGGCGCGGCGGCGCGGCCCGCGGCCTCCCGCCTGAACATGTTGAGCGGCAGCAGCGCGACGTCGCGCTGCAGGAAGTGCGCGATGTCCAGTTGCAGCGTGGGACCGGCGGTGTAGCCGATCAGCACGGCGCGACCGCCAGGGCGCACGGCGGGCAGAGACGCTGCGAGGACGTTGCCGCCGACCGTGTCGATGAGCAGGTCGGCGCTGGCAGCGGCAGGTGCGACGCCCGGATCGACCGGCGTCACCGTGCACCCTGCATCGCGCGCGAGTTGCATCACGAGAGAACCCACCGCGCCGCTCGCCCCCGTCACCAGCACTTGCTCTCCGGCCTGCAGCTTCGCGACGTCATGCAGCGCCACCCATGCCGACGTGGTGGGCGAGAAGAACGCGGCGCCCAGCACCATCGGCAACGCATCGGGCAAGAGGCCGAGCGCTTCGTCGGGCGCATCGATCAGCTCGCACCAGGTGCCGTCGAACAGGGTACCCAGGCCGCTGCCGCGCAACCACACGCGTTGCCCGGCCTCGTAGCGTTCGCTCGCGACGACGATGCCGGCGGCTTCCACGCCCGGCGTGTAGGGCAACGGCGGATGCCGCAGAAAGCTGCCGCGCCACACGGTGCGGTCGATGTGGCCGACCGTGGCGGCCTGCATGCGGACGATGGTGCGGCCTGGGCGCGCGACGGGATCGGCCACCTCTTCCAGCGCGGGCACTGCATCGAAACCGTGGATGCGGACAGCTTTCATGGCAGCGTCGAAAGCAAGTCGAGCACCGTTCGCGCGAAGGCTTCGGGCATCTGGTCCGGCAGGGGCACCATGCCGCCTTCGATGTCGACGATGCGCGCGTGCGGCAGGTGGTGCTGCAGCTCGGCCGCATGCGGTGCGGCGAACGGATCGTCGGTGGCGCGGATGATGAGCGTCGGTTGCGTCACGCGGCCGATGCGGTCTTCCATGCGGTAGGACGCGACGGCGCGATGGCCCTCTTCCACGCGATGGCCGACCTTCAATGCATCGAGCACGAAGGCTTCGAGCAACTCCGGTCGTCCCACCGGATAGAAGCCCTGGCGCTTCTGCCACAGCGCGGCGAGATGGCTGCCGTCTTCGCTCGGCGCCACCTCATCGATGGGCGGCCGCTGGGCGCGCGCGATGCGGAAGGGTTCGTCGGTGTACGGCGTGGACGACAGCACGAGGCCGCGCACGCGGTCCGCAAATGCAGCCGCCAGCTCGATCGCGACAACGCCGCCCGTGTGATGGCCCACGACATCGGCCTGCCGGACGCCCAGCGCATCGAGCAGCTCGCACGCCACGCGCGCCCATTGCTCGATGCTCGCGGGCACACCGCCATCCGCGGAATCGCCGAAGCCTGCGGTGTCCATCGCGATGGCGCGATAGCGCACGCCGAGCAGCGGAAGCACCGCGCGGTATTCGGCCCAGCTGCGCGGCGACTGATGCAACAGCAGCACCGCGGGCGCACTCGCATCGCCGCACGTCGCGTAGTGCACCTGCCCTACCGACAGGTCGGCAAAAGCGCGGCGGATCGTCATGACAGCGTCTCGCCGGCGGGCGCGCGCCAGAGGCCGGCGTGCTTCAGCTCGCCGAGCGTGCGCGAGAGCACGTCGCGCCGGTACGCGGCGATGTCGCGGCCTTCGTAGTCGTAGAAGCCGCTGCCGCTCTTGAGGCCGAGGCGCCCCTCGGAGACCATGCGATCGACGATGGCGGGCGCGGTGTAGCGGCCCTTGTCGATCGAGGCGGACATCTCGCGGCTCGCGTGATGCAGGATGTCGCAGCCGCCGAAGTCGATGAACTCGACGACGCCGAGCGCGGCGAAGCGCAGGCCGAGGCCGTAGCGCGTGGCCTTGTCGATTTCCTCGGCGGTGGCGGCGCCCTCCTCGATCATGCGGGCCGCCTCGTTCATCACCAGCGCCTGCAGGCGCGGCACGATGTAGCCGGGCGATGCGCCGCAGACCACGGGGAGCTTGCCGATCGCCTCCATCAGCGCCTTGGTGCGTGCGAGCACGCCAGCGTCGGTGCCCGGGTGGCAGCTGAGTTCCACCACGGGAATCACATACGCCGGGTTGAGCCAGTGCATGTTGAGAAAGCGTTCGGGCAGCCGCACCAGCGCCGCGAGCTGCGTCACGAGGATGCTGCTGGTGGTCGAGGTGAGGATCGCGTCGTCGCGGCAATGGCGGTTCAGGTGCTCGAAGGCTTCGCGCTTGGCCTCCATGGTTTCGGGGACGCCTTCGAACACGAGCTCGGCCGCGGCGAGCGCCTGCGGAGCGGCCGCGGCATTCACGAAGTCCACGCGCGCGGCGATGGGCTGGATCTGCGCCGCATCGATCACGCCGAGTTGCGCGAGGCCTGCGAGGCTGGCCTCGATCTCCGCCTTCGCTTCGCCCTGCAGGCGCTGCCAGGCCTCGTCGTTGCGCGGACGCAGGTCGATCAGCGAGATGCGGTGGCCGGCGTATGCGAACGCGATCGCGATGCCGCGCCCCATGCGGCCGGCGCCGACGGCGGCGAAGCGGGGCAGCGCGCGCTCATTGGCCATCGTGCAGCCTCTCCTTGAGTTGTGCCGCGCTCAGGTCGGCGAGGCCCAGGCTCTCGAAAGTGCGCGGGCCGTGGCGCAGGTCGCGGCCGAGAAAACCGCCGACGATGGCCAGCAGGCCGTGCGCGATGGGCGCGTCCACGCCCGCATGGCGCGCGGCCGAGGCCAGGAAGGCCAGGCCCAGCTCGGTGTCTTCGGTGATGTAGCGGTGCGTGTGCAGGTCGATGTTCTCGCGCCAGTCGCCCGACTTGACGAGTTGCTTGTGCGCGTCGCCGTACATCCACTGGTCGTTGTTGTAGTGGTCGGCCAGCGGGTAGTGCGGCGCGCCCTGGCCGAAGGCTTCGCGCACGGCCATGCGTTCGCGGTCGAGCCGGTCGGTCACGTCGCGCACCGCGCGTTGCGTGCCTTCGTTGTGGATGTCCCAGCGCTCGAAGTGCTGCAGCGGCGCGGCGTTCATCACCATCAGCGGCGGGTGGATGACGGGGCCTGCGTTCATCAGCGCACCCGAGAGCGCGTCGCCGCAACCGTGCACGGCCGGGTAGGCCTTGCGGATCACCGCGATCGCCTCGGCCTCCTTGCGCGCGGGGTAGACGCCGGTCGGCAGGCGGATGGCGCGGATGGTGACGTTCACTTCGCGCTCGCCGTGCTTGCGCGCGAGGTACGGCAGGGTGCCGGTCTCGGCCCAGGCCACGTCGGCGCGGTTGCCGGCCTCTTTCACCGTGCGCGCCATCACGTAGCTGCCGAAGGTGCCGGGCGGCAGGAAAACGACCTGGCCGTCGACCAGGTGCGGGGCCATGGCGAGCGCGATGTCGTGCTGGGCGATGGCGGGGGTGGGGATGACGATCAGCTCCGCATCTTTCAGCGCCGCGGCGATGTCGGCGGTGGCGAGCGCGAGCGGCACCTCGCGCGCACCATCGGCATCCTTCAGCGTGATCGCGCCGGCTTGCACGACCGCCTCGAGCGCAGCGGCATCGCGACGCCACAGGCGCACCTCGTGGCCGGCTTCGGACAGGTCCGCGGCGGCTGCGTAGGCGCCGTGACCACCGCCAAGAATCGCAATTTTCATGTTCGGAATTTGAAAAGCAGATGTCGATGAACCGGCAGCCGCGGCGCGGACCGGGGAGCAATGCGCTATTACATTACTTTTCATCGATTCATAAGTCAATCAAATATCGCTTCCAAAGCCCCCTCGGAAACCCGCAATGAAAAAGCCCGCGCTTCTTGCGAAGCGCGGGCTTTCTTTTTGGGCAAAGCGGTGGGTCGGCCGCTCTGGAATGGATCAGCGCGAGGGCTTGAACGCACGCTTTTGTGCGTCGCGGGGCACGAACACCTTGCCCGGGCCGCCATGGCCTGCGCCATTGCCGCGCGGTGCGAAACCTTCGCGGGGAGCGAAGCCTTCACGGGGCGCGAAGCCGCCGTCGCCGCGGCCACCGCCGTGGTGACCTTGGCCGTGGCCGCCGCGGGGGGCGCTGTCGCCCCAGCCGGGCTTGCGGCCGTAGCCTGCGCCACCGCCGTTGTTGCCGCCGTCGTCACGACCGCCGCCGAAGCCGGCGTTGTTGCCGCCCTGGAAGCCGCGCGGCCCCTGGTGACCCTGGCTCGGCGCCGGGCCGCGTGCATTGCGGTCGTTGAAGCCGCTGGCGCCGGCATAGCCGCCGCCGTTGTTGCCGCGGTAGCCACCGCCGCCGCCTGCACCGCCATTGCCGAACTTGCGGTCGCGCGACTGGTTGTCGCCGCGGCCACCGCGGTACTCGCCCATCGGGGGGCGCGACTGCGGCATGCGCTGTTGCGGCTCGAGGCCGGCAACCACTTCAGCCTTGAACTGCTGGCGGCTGTATTGCTCGATGTCCATGATCTTGCGGCGATCGCGGAACTCGGCAAACGTGATGGCCAGGCCATCGCGGCCGGCACGGCCGGTGCGGCCGATGCGGTGGGTGTAGTCCTCGGCCTTCATCGGCAGGCCGAAGTTGAAGACGTGGGTGATGGTCGGCACGTCGATGCCGCGGGCGGCAACGTCGGTGGCCACCAGGATCTGCACCTGGCCCTGGCGCAGCGCCATCAGGCGGCGGTTGCGCAGGCCCTGGCTCAGGGCGCCGTGCAGCGCCACGGCGCTGAAGCCTTCTTGCTGCAGGTCGTTGGCGAGGCCGTCGCACTCGACTTGCGTGCTGGCGAACACGATCGCCTGGTTGATGCTGGTGTCGCGCAGCCAGTGGTCCAGGAGCTTGCGCTTGTGCTGGCTGTTGTCGGCCCAGTACAGCGATTGCTTGATGTTGGCGTGCTTTTCCTGCGGGCTGTCGATGGTCACGCGCTGCGGCTCGCGCATCACGCGCTGGGCCAGCTGCTGGATGCGCGGCGCGAAGGTGGCGCTGAACATCATCGTTTGCTGGCGCTCGATGGTGAGCTGGTTGACTTCGGCCAGGTCGTCGGAGAAGCCCAGGTCGAGCATGCGGTCGGCTTCGTCGACCACCAGGAACTTGACCTGGTCGAGCTTGAGTTGCTGCGAGCGTTGCAGGTCGAGCAGACGGCCGGGCGTGGCAACCACGAGGTCGGCGTTCTGCAGCTTGGCGATCTGCAGCTGGTAAGGCATGCCGCCCACCACGTTGGCGATGCGAAGACCGCGGCAATGGCGAACCAGTTCGATGGCGTCGTGCGCGACTTGCTGCGCGAGTTCGCGCGTCGGGCACAGGATCAGGGCGCCGGGGGTGGCGGCCTTGAAGTGGCGGGCGTTGGTCGGGTCCTTGCGCTTGGGCTTCTTCGGCGCGACTTCACCGCGGGCAACGGCTTCGGCGGCCAGGCGCTGGAACTCGGCCTTGGCTTCGGCTTCGGCTTCGGCCTGGCGCTTGAGCAGCGTGTGCAGCACGGGCAGCAGGAAGGCTGCGGTCTTGCCCGAACCGGTCTGGCTGGAGACCATCAGGTCGACGAAACGGGCCTTGCCGTCCTGGCCGACTTCGCCGCCCATGGCGAGCGGGATCACCTTGTCTTGCACGGTGGTCGGCTGGGTGAAGCCCAGGTCGGCCACGGCGGCGATCAGTTCGGGTGCGAGGCCCAGGCGGATGAAGCCGTTGGGCAGGCTCGGTTCCTGTTCGACCGCGGCGGCCTCGGGGGCGGCTGCATCGAGCGCCTCGAGGATCGGCGCTTCGGACACAGTGTCCACAGCGGCGGTGAATTCGTTGTTGGTAGAGGATTGCACAGGCGCGAACTCGCCCTGCGCTTCAAAAGCGTCGGTCATGTAGATATCAATCTCAAACGCGAGCGCTGCCGTAGGCGGCGCCCCGTTGGTGGTTAAAAACATCAACCATCCAACGACATTCAGCTTCCGGCTAACGCCTGAGGCTGTGGCCCTTTTTGATCAGCGAATGCGATCGGGCGCGGTGTGCAAGATAGGGAGATGCAAGAGACGCTGATCTGTGTCCTTTGACAATTGCAAATCAGCGAAGCCTGCGATTATGGCACGGCTTCGGGTTTTTACCTAATCTCTTGTCGATGAACCTCAATCGGTCAGACGCAGGAAGGTTTCCCGGTAATGGGCCAACTCCTCGATGGACTCGTGCACGTCGGCCAGGGCAGTGTGCGCCTGCTGTTTCTTGAAAGCGCTGTAGGCCGAGGGCTTCCAGCGCTTGGCCAGCTCCTTCAAGGTGCTGACGTCCAGGTTGCGGTAGTGGAAGTACGCCTCCAGCTTGGGCATGAACTTGACCAGGAACCGCCGGTCCTGCCCGATGGTGTTGCCGCACATCGGCGAGCCGCTGCGGGGGATGTACCTGGCGATGAATTCCAGCAGTTGCTGCTCGGCCGCGGCCTCGTCGAGCGTGGAGGCCTTCACCTTGTCGATCAGGCCGCTGCGGCCATGGGTGCCCTTGTTCCAGGCGTCCATGGCGTCGAGCACGGCGTCGCTCTGATGGATGACGAGCACGGGGCCGTCGATGCGGGGCGTGAGGTCGGGGCCGGTGACGACCACGGCGATCTCGAGAAGGAACTCTTTCTCGGGGTCCAGGCCGCTCATCTCGCAGTCCAGCCAGACCAGGTTCTGGTCGCTTCTCTTCAAAGTGGGCACGGCTGCGGGGGGCGTCGGGTCAAGGGATTCGGGCATCGAAGGATTGTCGCCCAAGGCCTGCGCCCCGAATTACCGGGGACTAAACTCGCCGCTCCATGTCCTATTCGCTCATCTTCACCATCGCCTTCGCGGCCGCGCTCGTTGCAGGCCTCGTCGTGAAGTTCTGGCTCGCTTCGCGGCAGGTGCGCCATGTGGCGCAGCACCGCGGCACCGTGCCGGAAGCTTTCGCGCAGACCATCACGCTCGCAGCCCACCAGAAGGCGGCCGACTACACGATCGCCAAGGCACGCTTCGGCCTGGTCGAGATGGCCTGGAGCGCGGCACTGCTGCTGGGCTGGACGCTGCTCGGCGGGCTCGACGTGCTGAACAAGCTGCTGCTCGTGGCGCTGGGCGGCGGCATGGTGCAGCAACTGGTGCTGCTGGCCGCCTTCGCGGCCATCGGCGGGCTGCTCGAGCTGCCATTCACGCTGTGGCAGACCTTCCGGCTCGAAGAGCGCTTCGGCTTCAACAAGATGACCTGGAAGCTCTGGCTGGTCGACACCGTCAAGTCGACGCTGCTCGGCGCGCTGATCGGCCTACCGATCGCGGCGCTGATCCTCTGGCTCATGGGCGCGGCCGGCACGCTCTGGTGGCTCTGGGCCTGGGCCGCGTGGATGGGGTTCAACCTGCTCCTGATGCTGATCTACCCGACCTTCATCGCGCCGCTTTTCAACAAGTTCAAGCCGCTGGACGACCCCACGCTGAAAGCGCGCGTCACCGCATTGATGAAGCGCTGCGGCTTCGCGGCCAAGGGCCTGTTCGTGATGGATGGCAGCACCCGCAGCGCGCACGCGAATGCGTACTTCACCGGCTTCGGCGCGAGCAAGCGCGTGGTGTTCTACGACACGCTGCTGCGCCAGTTGAATGCCGGCGAAGTGGAGGCCGTGCTCGCGCACGAGCTCGGCCACTTCAAGCACCGCCACATCGTGAAGCGGCTGGTCGCGATGTTCGCGCTGAGCCTTGCCGGTTTTGCGCTCCTGGGTTGGGTCTCGACGCAGGTCTGGTTCTATAGCGGCCTGGGCGTGCAGCCGAACATGTCGCCGACCGCGCCCAACAGCGCGCTGGCCCTGCTGCTGTTCATGCTCGCGGTGCCGGTGTTCGGCTTCTTCGTGGCACCGCTGCCGGCACGTCTTTCGCGCAAGCACGAGTTCGAGGCCGATGCCTACGCCATCGCGCAGACCAGCGGCGCCGACCTCTCCGCCGCCCTGCTCAAGCTCTACCAGGACAACGCATCGACGCTCACGCCCGATCCGGTGTTCGTCAAGTTCTACTACTCCCATCCGCCCGCGTCCGAGCGCCTCGCGCGCATGACCGCGGCGTGATCCACCACCCCACCTTTCAGCAGAGCCCCACATGAGCAGCATGTTCAAACCCAAGGATTGGAAGAACCTTCCTGCCCGCCACGCACTGAGCGCCACCGAGATCGTGTCCGGCCTCGCCAAGCTCGACGGCTGGAAGCTCACCGGCGACGGCGCCGATGTCGCGATCGAGAAGACCTTCACCTTCGCCAACTACTTCGAGACCATCGCCTTCGTAAACGCGCTGGCGATGGTGGCGCACACGCAGGACCACCACCCCGACCTGTCGGTGCACTACAACCGCTGCGTGGTGCGCTTCAACACGCACGACGTGAAGGGCCTGTCGGTCACCGATTTCGATTGCGCGCGGCAGGCCGACGCGCTGGTTGCGAGTCCCGCCGCGTGAGGACACACGCCTGTGGCTAAGCCGGGCCGCGCCGCCTTCACCCCCGCTGCGCACAACACGGGGAAGGCGCACCACGACGGCCTCGTCGTCGCCAGCCATGGGCGTCACTGCCTCGTCGAAACACCCACGGGGGAGCGGCTGATCTGCCACCCGCGCGGCAAGAAGAGCCAGGCCGTGGTCGGCGACCGCGTGCGCTGGCAGGCCACCGAGGACGAAGGCACCATCGAAGAGGTGCTGCCGCGGCGCAACCTCTTCTACCGGCAGGACGAGATTCGCACGAAGTCGTTCGCGGCGAACCTGGACCACGTGCTGATCCTGATCGCGGCCGAGCCGGAATTTTCGGAGCACCAGTTGGCGCGCGCGCTGATCGCGGCGGAGGCGCAGCGCATCACGCCGATCATCGCGCTCAACAAGAGCGATCTGGTCGAGCCGTTCGAGCGCGCCTGGACCAAACTGGCGCCCTATCGCCGCATGCACCACGGCGTGCTGCCGCTCTCGCTCAAGGCGTCGGGCGAGGCGGACTACGCGTCGCTGATGAAGCTGCTGTCCGGCAAGTCCACGCTCGTGCTCGGCCCTTCCGGCTCGGGCAAGAGCACGCTGACCAACCTGCTGGTGCCGGGCGCGACCGTGCTGACCCAGGAGATTTCGCAGGCGCTGAATTCGGGCAAGCACACGACCACCAGCACCACCTGGTACTGGATCGACGAAGCCCGCACCACCGGCCTGATCGACTCGCCGGGCTTCCAGGAATTCGGCCTGAACCACATCGAGCCGATGCAGCTCGCCGGGCTGATGCCCGACATCGCCGAGCACACGGGGGACTGCAAGTTCTACAACTGCACCCACCTGCACGAACCGGGCTGCGGCGTGATCTCGAACGTCGAGACGTCGACGCATGCGGGCCCGATCAGCGTATCGCGCTACCGGATCTACGGCGAGCTGTTCGCCGAGTTGAGCCAGACGCGCTACTGAGCGTCCAGGATGACCTGCAGCGCCTGCACCAGCGCGCTGCACTGCTCGCGGGTGCCGATGCTGATGCGCAGGTACTGCGCGATGCGCGGCTGCTTGAAATGCCGCACCAGCACCGCACGCTCGCGCAGCAACGCGGCCAGCTCGGCCGCATCGCGCTGCGGATGGCGCGCGAACACGAAGTTGGTCTGCGAGGGCAGCACCTCGAAGCCCAGGTCTTCGAGCTGCAGGTGCAGCCCTTCGCGGGTGTCGACGATCTTGTCGCGCGTGGTGGCGAACCACGCCTCGTCCTCCAGCGCCGCGACGGCACCCGCCGTGGCGAGCCGGTCGAGCGGATAGGAGTTGAAGCTGTCCTTCACGCGCACCAAGGCGTCGATCAGGTGTTGCTGGCCGCAGGCAAAGCCGACGCGCAGGCCGGCAAGCGAGCGCGATTTGGAAAGGGTCTGCACCACGAGCAGGTTCGGATACTTCCCGATGAGCGGCAACGCGCTCTCGCCGCCGAAATCGACATACGCCTCGTCCACCAGCACCACGCGATCGGGGCATGCTGCGAGCAGTCGTTCGATCTGCGACAGCGGCAGCCCGACGCCCGTGGGCGCGTTCGGATTGGCGATCACGATGCCTGCACATCCGCTGCGTGCACGGGCCGCAATAGCCTCGATGTCGATGCGGAGGCCTTCATCGACCGGCTGCAGCTCGCAGGCGATGCCGTAGAGCTGGGCATAGACCTTGTAGAAGCTGTAGCTCACGTCGGGCATCAGCAAGGGCTCGGCCTGCTGGAAGAAGGCGAAGAAGGCGTGCGCGAGCACCTCGTCCGAACCGTTGCCCGCGAACACCTGGTCGACGGCGAGGCCGTGCCGCCGCGCCACCGCTTCGCGCAATGCAAGCGAAGTGGGATCGGGGTAGCGCTCCAACCCGCTCGCCGCGGCTTGCTGAATGGCGTCGACGGCCAGCGGCGATGGCGGATACGGGTTCTCGTTGGTGTTGAGCTTGACGAGGTTCGCGATGCGAGGCTGCTCGCCGGGCACGTAGGGCTCGAGCGCGCCGATGCGCGGACTCCAGAAGGCCGGCGTTGCGGTGGCCATGTCGCGCCCCTCAGCCAAGAAGACGGGCGAGCGTCAACAGCGCCAGCAGCACCATCCACATCACGACCGAGCGCCAGACGAGTCCGACCACGCTGCGCAGATGGCCGGGCTCGGGCTCGCGCCCCGGCGTGCTGCCGCTGTCGGGCCTGCGGCCATCGATCACGGATTCGCCGGCCTGCGCGCGCGGCAGCGGATCGGTGACCGGAATGGGGCTCAGCGAGCCGCCGCCCAGGCGCACATTGACCGCGCCGGAAGTGGCCGCGAGGATCACGCCGTCGTTCTCGTTCGGAAAGCGCCGGGCGTCGTTGCGCCAACAATCGATGGCCTCCTCGAAGCTGCCGACCACCGCGAAGCCCAGCGCCGTGATGCGCGCCGGCAGCCAGTCGATGCCGTGCCAGGCGCTCTCGGCGGCCTGCTGCACGGAGACGCTCGACGGTTGCACCGCGGCGCCGTTCTTGTGGGCCCAGTAGCGTGCGACGAATTCGCTCATCCGGTAGAACACCGCGCCGGCCGGTCCGAGGCCGATGGCGGCGAGCACCGAGAACCAGGCCAGCACGCCGAACACGTGGCGGTGCGCGGCGATGACCGAATGCTCGATCACGTGGCGCACGATCTCGCTGCGCTTCAATTCGGCGGCATCGACGCCCTGCCAGTGCGCGAGCAGCGAACGCGCGAGCGGCTCGTCGCCCTCGTCGAGCGCGTCGCGGATGTCGGTGAAGTGGTGGCTGAACTGCCGGAAGCCCAGCGTGACATAGAGCACCGCGATGCTCCAGAGCACCGCGAACGGCAGGCCCAGCGTGAGCACCAGCAGCCAATGCACGCCGAGCGCGACGAACGTGGGCACGAAGACGGCGAGCCCCCAGGCGATCCATCCGTGATGGGGCTTGCCCGCATCGAAGTTGCGGCTGGTCCAGCGGGTCCACGCGAGAACGGTGCCGTACACGGGGTTGTGAGGGCCCAGCGGCCTCACTTGCTCGATCAGCAACGCGCACAGGATGGCAAAGAAGCTCATCCTTCGATGATAGCGAGAGAGCCCGCGGGTTCAGCCGGGATTCAGGCGCTGAGGAAACGGTAAAGATTGCGCAGCATGCCGGCGGTGGCGCCCCAGACGAAGCGCTCGTCGGCGCCGTCCTGGTAAGGCATCGAGTACCACTGGCGCTTCGTGCCGTCGGGGGCGGGCACGGTGTGGTGGCGGTGGTTGGCCGGGTCCATCAGCCACGCGAGCGGCACTTCGAAGGCATCGGCGACTTCGTAGGGATTGAGGGTGAGTTCGAAGCCGGGCTGCACCAGCGCGACCACCGGCGTCACGATGAAGGAGGTGACCGTCGTGTAGGTCGGCAGGTTGCCGAGCACCTCGGTGTATTGCGCCGAGAGGCCGACCTCTTCCCACGCCTCGCGCAAGGCGGCGGCCGCGACGTTCGCGTCCTCGGGGTCGACACGGCCGCCGGGAAACGCGACCTGCCCCGAATGGGTCGACAGGTGCGCGGTGCGCTCGGTCAGCAGCACGGTCGCGCCTTGCGGACGTTGCACGATCGGCACGAGCACCGCGGCCTGGGCGGGGGTGCGCTCGGTCATTCGCGGCTCGCGGCGCAGCTCGGGGGTCCAGACCGGCGGTGTCTCGAAACGCGTCCGCAGGGCCTGCGCCGTCAACTCGTCGTGCGGCACGGCCGACAGTCCATCGCTCCTTATCGCGAAAGGCGCCTTGCGCGGATCGAACGGCGGCAGCGTGGACGGCGCCACGGCGTTGACGGGTTCGAGCGAGGGGTCCTGCGAGGAAGTGGATGAGGAGGTCAAGAGATGAAGTGCCGGAGCCGGAATGAAGAAGTAGAGCGGAAAAACGAAAAGTTGTCTTTGGGCGGAAGCAACAACGCAAAAAGCCGCCAGAGCGGCGGCTTTTTGCACTGCAGGAAAACGGCTTACTTGGCGGCCGCTGCTGCTTGCGACTTGCCCGGCAGCTTTTCCTTGATACGTGCCGAACGGCCGCTGCGATCGCGCAGGTAGTACAGCTTGGCGCGGCGCACATCGCCACGACGCTTGACTTCGATGCCGGCGATCAGCGGGCTGTAGGTCTGGAACGTACGTTCCACGCCTTCGCCGCTGGAGATCTTGCGCACGGTGAAGCCGCTGTTGAGGCCGCGATTGCGCTTGGCGATCACGACGCCTTCGTAGGCCTGCACGCGCTTGCGGGTGCCTTCGACGACGCTCACGCTGACGATGACCGTGTCACCGGGCATGAAATCGGGGATCTTCTTGCCGAGGCGGGCGATTTCTTCCTGCTCGAGGGTTTCGATGAGGTTCATGATTTCCTGATATTCGATCGTGTCGGGCTACACAAAAGGCGCCGTTGGTATCTGTCACCCTGGGATGAGCAGAAGGCCAGGCGCGGCCGGGCAGAGGATCGGGGAGCCCGAGATTATAGCTTTTTTTCAGCACCGTCTCATCGGCCTTGTCCAGGCGGCCGGCGGCGCGGGCGGTATCGATGAGGTCGGGGCGCCGGGCGGCCGTCATGGCCAGACGCTGGTCGCGGCGCCAGCGCTCGATCTGCGCGTGGTGACCCGAGAGCAACGGCGCCGGAACGCCCTGCCCGTTCCACTGCTCGGGCCGGGTGTAATGCGGGCAGTCGAGCAGGCCGTCGAGCGCGGGATTGAAGCTGTCTTGAACGTGGCTCGCCTCGTCGCCGAGCACGCCGGGTTGCAGCCGCGCCACGGCGTCGAGCAGCGCCATGGCCGCGATCTCGCCGCCCGAGAGAACGAAGTCGCCCAGGCTGATCTGGTGGGTGACGCGCGCATCGATGAACCGCTGGTCGATGCCTTCGTAGCGGCCACAGACCAGCACCGCGCCCTCGCTGGCCGACCACTTCTCGACCGCCTCATGGCGCAGCGCCTCGCCGATGGGGGAAAACAGGACGACCGGCGCCTCCGCCCCGCGCGCGGCCAGCGCCGCATCGAGGCAGGCCGAGAGCGGCTCGGCCATCATCACCATGCCGGGGCCGCCGCCGAAGGGCCGGTCGTCCACGCGCTTGTAGTTGCCCTGCGCGAAATCGCGCGGATTCCAGAGCACGACCTCGACCTGCTTCGATTCGTAGGCGCGGCGCGTCACGCCGCTGGCCATGAAGGGCGCGAACAGTTCGGGAAAGAGCGTGAGGACGTCGAAGCGCATGCGCGCAATGCCGGTATCGGCGGGATCAGAAATCGGGTTGCCAGTCGACCGTGATGAGACGGCCAGGCAGGTCGACCTTGTCGACGAAGACAGCGACGAAAGGCACCATCCGTTCGACGGCCTTGCCGTCTTCTTGAGCGGCAAGCACCAGCGTGGTCTGCGGGCCGGTGGCGAGCAGTTCGCGCACCGTGCCGAGCACGACGCCTTCGCGGTTGACGACCGAAAGGCCGATCAGGTCGACCCAGTAGTACTCGTCGTCGCCGGCCGTGGGAAAGCTGGAGCGCGGCACGAACACGCGCGCGCCGCGCAGGGCCTCGGCCGCATTGCGGTCAGGCACCTCTTCGGACGAGGCGACGATGCAGTCGGAATGTTCTTTGGCTTCGCGGATCGCGAGCCGGAAAGCGGCGTTCGCCGAGGCTCCGGGAGCCTGCAGGAACCAGCGCTTGGAAGAAAAAAGCGCCTCGGGCTGGGCGCTGTGGGGCAGGACCTTGAACCAGCCCTTGATGCCCCATGCATCGGCGATGCGTCCTACCTCGATCGCATCCGCCGGCAATTCGGCGGTTTCGAGTGCGGGCAACATCGCCGTGCGTGACGGCTTAGGCTGCCGCCTTGGGGGCTGCGGCTGCAGCTTGCTTGATCAGGCGCAGGACCGTGGGCGAGGCTTGGGCGCCAACGCTCTTCCAGTAGGTCAGGCGGTCCTGGGCAATGCGGATGCTTTCTTCGTTTTCCTTGGCGGTCGGGTTGTAGAAACCCAGGCGCTCGATGAAACGGCCATCGCGGCGAACGCGCTTGTCCGACACGACGATGTTGAAGAAGGGACGGCCTTTGGAGCCGCCGCGGGAGAGTCGAATGACGACCATGATTTATCCTTGGGTGGTCAGCGAGCCAGTTGGATGAGAAAGAGGCCCGCTCACAATGTTCTTCCAGCGTCGAGACACGCGACATGGCCACCCGGCCAGCGACACGCTGAAAAGCCTGCGATTATAGCCCGCTACGCGTTTTCTCCGAATTTTCGGCCCCGCGCCGTCTCTTTTTCACCCATGACCCTCTCCATTCGCCCCAGCCGCGACGACGACGTCGCGGCCATCACGGCCATCTATGCCCACCATGTGCTGCACGGCACGGGCACCTTCGAGACCGAGGCGCCCTCGGCCACCGACATGGCCGCGCGCCGCGCCGACGTGCTGGGCAAGAACCTGCCCTACCTGGTCGCCGAGGAAGACGGCCAGGTGCTGGGCTTTGCCTACTGCAACTGGTTCAAGCCGCGCCCGGCCTACCGCTTCTCCGCGGAAGACTCGATCTACATGGCGGAGTCAGCACGCGGCAAGGGTCTGGGCGCCAAGCTGCTGTCCGCGCTCTCGCAGGCCGCCGAAGCCGTCGGCGTGCGCAAGCTGATCGCGGTGATCGGCGACTCAGCCAACGCCGGCTCCGTCGGCGTGCACCGCACCCAGGGCTTCACGCACGTGGGCGTGCTGAAGGACTGCGGCTGGAAATTCGGCGAATGGCGCGACGTGGTCCTGATGGAAAAGGTGCTCGGCGAAGGCAGCACGACAAAACCCGAATGAAAAACAAAACTACCGCAGCGTGGCTCTCCTTCCTCGGTGGCCCCCTGGGCCTGCACCGCTTCTACCTGCGCGGCATGGGCGATTTGCTGGGCTGGCTGCTGCCGATTCCGACGGCGCTTGGCATTTATGGCATCGAGCGCGTGCGCATGTACGGCGTGGACGACGGCCTGAGCTGGGCGCTGATTCCGCTGCTGGGTTTCACCATCGCAGGCTGCGCGCTGACAGCCATCGTCTATGGGCTGATGGCGCCCGAGAAGTGGAATGCCCGCTTCAACACCAGCGCCCCTGAAGACGCCGCGCCGGGCCAGACGAACTGGTTCACGATCGGCGCCGTGGTGCTCTCGCTCTTCTTCGGCAGCACGATCCTGATGGCCAGCATCGTGTTCAGCTTCCAGCGCTACTTCGAGCACCAGATCGAAGAAGGCCGAAAGATTTCGCAGTAGCCGCCGGTCAGAACAGCTGGATGCTGAGCCAATAGGCCATCGCGGCCACGAAGGCCGAGGCTGGGATCGTGAAGATCCACGCCCACACGATGTTCCCCGCCACGCCCCAGCGCACCGCGCTCGCGCGCTGCGTGGAGCCCACGCCGACGATGGCGCCGGTGATGGTGTGGGTGGTCGACACCGGAATGCCCAGCGCCGTTGCCAGGAACAGCGTCAGCGCGCCGCCGGTCTCGGCGCAGAAGCCGCCCACGGGCTTCAACTTGGTGATTTTCTGGCCCATCGTCTTCACGATGCGCCAGCCGCCGAACATGGTGCCCAGCGCGATGGCGGTGTAGCAGCTCACGATGACCCAGGTGGGCGGTGCCGCGTCGCCGGACGAGGCGTAGCCGGTCGCGATCAGCAGCATCCAGATGATGCCGATGGTTTTTTGCGCGTCGTTGCCGCCGTGGCCCAGGCTGTAGGCGCCGGCGGATACGAGCTGCAGCCGCCTGAACCATCTGTCCACCCGCGAGGGCGTGGCGCGCCGGAAGCCCCAGGCCACCGCGATCATCATCATCGAGCCCAGGAGAAAGCCCAGGAGCGGCGACACGAAGATGAACGCCACCGTCTTCCAGATGCCCGAGGCCACCAGGCCCGTGGTGCCTGTCTTGGCGATCACCGCGCCCACGATGCCGCCGATCAGCGCGTGCGACGAACTGCTCGGAATGCCGTAGTACCAGGTCACCAGGTTCCAGCTGATGGCGCCGATGAGCGCGCCGAACACCACGTGCACGTCGACCACACCGGGCTGGGCGATGCCCTTGCCCACCGTGGCCGCCACGCTCAGGTGGAAGATGAAGATCGCGACCAGGTTGAAGAAGGCCGCGAACACCACGGCCTGCCCCGGCTTGAGAACCCCGGTGGAGACCACCGTCGCGATCGAATTGGCGGCGTCGTGGAACCCGTTCATGAAGTCGAACAGGATCGCGAGCACGACCAGCACTATCACCACCCAGAGGGCGACCTGAACCGTTGCCATCGGTTGCTACCCGCTCAGGAATTCTCGAGGACGATGCCCTCGATCACGTTGGCCACGTCCTCGCACTTGTCGGTGATCGTCTCCAGGAGCTCGTAGATCGCCTTGAGCTTGATCACCTCGCGCACATCGGGCTCCTCGCGGAACAGCTTGCTCATGGCGCTGCGCATCACGCGGTCGGCGTCCGACTCGAGGCGGTCGATTTCCTCGCAGGTCTTGAGCACGGCCTCGGCCACGGCCGGGTCGGCGATCTTGCCGAGGAACTTGACGGCGTCCTTCAGGCGGTCGCAGCACTTCACGCTCAGGGCCGTCAGGCGCACGATCTCGTCGGTCATGTGGCGCACGTCGTACAGCGCCATCGTCTCGGCCGAGTCCTGGATCAGGTCGGCCACGTCGTCCATCGTGTTGATGAGCTTGTGGATCTGCTCGCGGTCGATGGGCGTGATGAAGGTCTTGTGGATCAGCCGGTTGACGTCGTGCGTCACGCGGTCGGCCGCGCGCTCGGCGTTGTCGACGTCGCGGTTGTACTGCTCCCGCAGGTGCACGTCGCTGTAGTTGGCAACGAGTTGCTCGAAAGCCCTCGCCGCCTCCACGATGCGCTCGGCGTGCTGGTTGAACATCTCGAAGAAATTGCCCTCGCGGGGCAGCAGCTTGCCGAACATGGAAACTCCTGGGGTGTGCCAACCACAACGGGATGACACCTTCATGAAAAACCGGCGAAGTTTAACGGGCGCGGCGATTGTGTCCCGGCGGCCGGCTTTTCTCGGCCGCTGGATCGGCTGAAATCAGTCGGCCGTCCGCCGAGACGGCGCAAGGCAACGCATGTCGCTTGCCGTGCGCTTTTTCAGACGATGCGCTTGACCACCTGGCCCGTGACGCGTGCCAGCGCCGCGCGCGGCACCTTGTCGGGGGCGATCTCGGCGAGCGGCTTCAGTACGAAGGCGCGCTCGCGCATGCGGGGATGCGGCAGGGTCAGCGTGGGCGTGTCGATCACCGAGTTGCCATGCATCAGCAAATCCAGGTCGAGCGTGCGCGGCGCATTCGGGAACGGCCTTTCGCGGCCGGCCTGCGTCTCCAGGCGCTGCAATGCCACGAGAAACTGCTCGGCATCCAGCCCGGTGCGCACGGCCACCACGGCGTTGACGAAATCGGGGCCTTCGGCATCCACCGGCTCGCTGCGGTAGAGCGACGAACGGGCGGTCACCGTGGTGCGCTGCAGCGCGCCGATGGCAGCCATGGCGGCCTTCACCGAGGCCTCGGCATCGCCCAGGTTGGCGCCGATGGCGACGAAGGCCTGCACGGTCGGGTAGTCCTCGCGCGGGCCGCGGGGGCGGCTCGTGGGGGCACGGGCGGGCGCACGGCGTGCGGGCGGACCGCTGGGCGGCCCTTTTCTGGCGCCGGCCGGCGCGGGCCTGGCACCGCCCGCGCGCGGCGGTGCGGCCTTGGCCTTGTCACTGGACTTGGAGGCCTTCTTGCCGTCCTTCGGCTGGTCGGACGCGCTCATGCGCCCTCGGCGCTCCCGCCGCCCTCACCACCACCGCCGCCACCTCCGGTGCGGGGCTTGCGGCGGCGCCGGCGCTTGCGCGCCGCGGGCGCCTCGCCATCGGGCGGCACGGCGCCGGCCTCGACTTCGACTTCCTCGTCCTGCTCCGAATCCTCGGCCTGCTGGGCCGGGGCCTCGCCCTGACGCTGCCGGCCGCTCGGCTCGCTGCGGGGCTTGGGCGGCGGGGGCGTCTCGCGCACCCGCACGCGCTGGCGGGTCTTCTGCTCGTCGCGCACCTGCTCGAGGAGGTCTTGCCGGCGCACGTCGTCGGCGGTGCTGAATTCCTGCCACCACTCGGCAATCGCCTCGCTGACCTCGCCCACGTCGGCGCGCAGCCGCATGAAGTCGAAGGCGGCGCGAAAGCGCGCCTGCTCGACCAGGCTGTAGGGCGTGGAGCCGGTGCGCTTGTCGAAGCGCGGCTGCATCATCCAGATCTCGCGCATGTCGGCCGCCAGCTTGCCGCGGCCCGAGACGTCGCCGATGCGCGAATTGAACACGTCGTCGATCGCGTCCTGAAGCGCCGGGAACGGCGGCTGCGGACGCTGGCCGTGGCGGCCTTCCTGGCGCTGGGCCCAGCCGTCGCGCACGTCGGCCCACAGCACGCAGGCCAGGAGGAAACTGGGCGCCACGGGCTTGCCTTCGCCCACGCGGCGGTCGGTGTCCTGCAGGGCCGCCTTCACGAACGGCTGGTCGGCACGCTCGACCACCACGTCCAGCAGCGGATAGATGCCGGTCGCCAGCCCGAGCTTGCGCAGCTGCTCGACCGTGGCGATGGCATGGCCGGTCTGCAGGAGCTTGAGCATCTCGTCGAACATGCGGCTCTGCGGCACGTCGGCCAGGAGCTTGCTCGATTCGATCAGCGGCGCGGCCGTCTTGGCTTCCATCTTGAAGCCCAGCGCCGCGAGCTTGGCAGAGAAACGGATCGCGCGAATGATGCGCACCGGGTCTTCGCGGTAGCGCGTGACCGGGTCGCCGATCATGCGCAGCGTGAGCTTCTGGGCATCCTTGATGCCGTTGTGATAGTCCACCACCACCTGGTTGGCCGGGTCGTAGTACATGGCGTTGACGGTGAAGTCGCGGCGCGCCGCGTCTTCCTCCTGCGGGCCCCAGACGTTGTCGCGCAGCACGCGGCCGCTGGCGTCCACGGCGTGCTTCATGCTCGCGAGTTCGCCCTTGCTGGTGCGCTCGTTGCCGGCCACCTGCTCGGCGGCGGCGCTGTCCATGTAGGCGCGGAAGGTCGAGACCTCGATCACTTCATGTTCGCGGCCCCGGCCGTACACCACGTGCACGATGCGAAAGCGCCGCCCGATGATGAAGGCGCGGCGAAACAGCGACTTGACCTGCTCGGGCGTGGCGTTGGTGGCCACGTCGAAGTCCTTGGGGCGCAGGCCCAGCAGCAGGTCGCGCACCGCGCCGCCCACCACGTACGCCTCGTAGCCCGCCTGCTGGAGCGTGGTGACCACGTTCTTGGCGCGTTCGTCGACCAGGGCCGGATCGATCTTGTGAACCTCTGCCGGCACCTCCTGGCGCTTGCCGAAGCGGCTCTTGCCCTGTGTGCCGCCGGCGGATTTGCCCAGCAGCTTGTCGATGAATGTCTTGATCATTGGTTGTGAAAGCTCTTCTTATTCGTTTTCGAGCATGGATCGGATGAGCGGGATGGTGATCGCGCGTTGTGTCTGGAGCGCGTAGCCGTCGAGCTGCGTGAGCAGCTCCATCAGGCTTCCGAGGTCGCGGCTGAAGCGGTGCAGCATGAAATCGAGCACGTCGTCCGACAGCATCACGCCGCGCGCATCGGCCGCCTGGCGCAGCACCGCGCGGCGTTCGGTTTCGCTCAGCACGTGCAGGTGGAACACGTGGCCCCAGCCCAGGCGGGTGCGAAGGTCTTCCCGCAGCGGCAGGTCGGCCGGCGGCAGCGCGCCGGCGGCGACCACGCCGCGCTGCAGGGTCTGGGCGTTGACGAACCAGTTGAAGGCCGCGTGCTGCTGCACGGCGGTGTAGAGGTGCACGTCATCGAGCAGCACGGCGCCCCAGCGCTCGTCGAACTCGGGCGGCTCCAGGAGGCCCGCGTGCAGCCAGCCCACGCTGGCGCCCTGCTCGCGCAGTGCGACGCGCACCGATTCGAGCAGATGGGTCTTGCCACTGCCGCCTTCGCCCCACAGATAGGTTGGCACCGGCGAATGCAGCGCAGGGCTGCCGGCGCTGCCCACCCACACTTGCAGGTGGCGCAGCGCCGCCTCGTTGGGGCCGGCAAAAAAGGCGTCGAAGCTGGGGCCCGTCGCAATGCCGATATCGAGCGCGAGCTGTTTCATCCCGGGAAGGTTCATGGAGGGGGCCGCTGGGGCCCTTAAAATCAACAGGAATTCTATCGGCCCGGCCGCTGCGGTTGCCGGCGCCTCTACCACCCCGCCTCTTGTGGGCTCTCTTGTTGGCTTTCGCACACCCATGACTTCCCCTACGCCCACCCCGCTCAGCTACAAGGATGCCGGTGTCGATATCGATGCCGGCGACGCGCTGGTCGACCGCATCAAGCCCCTGGCCAAGAAGACCATGCGCGAGGGCGTGCTGGCCGGCATCGGCGGTTTCGGCGCCCTGTTCGAGGTGCCCAAGCGCTACAAGGAGCCGGTGCTGGTGAGCGGCACCGACGGCGTGGGCACCAAGCTCAAGCTGGCGTTCGAGTGGAACATGCACGACACCGTCGGCATCGACCTGGTGGCCATGAGCGTCAACGACGTGCTGGTGCAGGGCGCCGAGCCCCTCTTCTTCCTGGATTACTTCGCCTGCGGCAAGCTGGACGTGGACACGGCCGCCGCGGTGGTCGGCGGCATCGCCCGCGGCTGCGAGCTCTCGGGCTGCGCGCTCATCGGCGGCGAAACCGCCGAAATGCCCGGCATGTACCCGGCCGGCGAATACGACCTGGCGGGCTTCGCGGTCGGCGCGGTCGAAAAATCGAAGATCCTCACCGGCCAGGACGTCAAACCCGGCGACGTGGTGCTGGGCCTCGCCTCGGCCGGCGTGCATTCCAACGGTTTCAGCCTGGTGCGCAAGGTGATCGAGCGCGCAGGCGCCGACCTCCCCGCCACGCTCGACGGCAAGCCCTTCCGCGAAGCCGTGATGGAGCCCACCCACCTCTACGTGAAGCCCGTGCTCGAGGCGCTGGCCAAGCACCCGATCAAGGCGCTCGCCCACATCACCGGCGGCGGCCTGCTGGAGAACATTCCGCGCGTGCTGCCCGAAGGCACCGCAGCGCACCTGAAGAAGGGCAGCTGGCCGCAGACCGAGCTCTTCGCCTGGCTGCAGAAGGTCGCCGGCATCGACGACATCGAGATGAACCGCACCTTCAACAACGGCATCGGCATGGTCGTGGTCATTGATGCGGCCGAAGCCGCCGCCTGCGCCGCGACGCTGCGCGCCTCGGGCGAGCAGGTGCACGAGATCGGCGTCATCGCCGAGCGCGGCGAAGGCGCCGCGGTGGTCGTGGGCTGATCGCCCCAGGCTCCGCACTCCCTCCCGAGCAGCCGCACCCGCATCCCGGATGGCCAAGAAGCCGCAACCCTCCTTCACCGCCGCCGCACCCGCGGCGCCCATCGTCCGGCCGACGGCCTCGCGCGGCGTCATGCTCGCCAGCTACCTGCTGATGCTGGGCGCGCTGATGCTGGTGATGTGGGAGCACCTGCTGCCCGGCCTCATCTGCGTGTGCATCGGCTTCCTGGTCACGCGCTGGCTCGCCCGCCTGCTCGAAAAGGGCCTGCTGCGCATCCCCGCCATGCGCTCCGGCGCCGCCGGCTGGGCCGGTGTGCTGGCAGTGATCGTGGTGCTGCTGGCGCCGATCGCGCTGGTCACGCTGGGGCTGTCGCAGGCGCGCGAGTACATCGTCGATGCGCCCGACCAGTACCGCGAACTGCTCGACTACACCGCCCGCACCGTGCTCGAGCTGCGCTCCAAGCTGCCGCCCGACATCGCGACCTACCTGCCCGAAGGCGCCGCCGAAATCCAGCGCGTGATCGCCAATTACCTGCGCGCGCAGGCCGGCGCGCTCGCGATGGCCGGGCGCGCCTGGCTGCACGGGCTGCTCTTTTCCTATGTGGGGCTGATCGTCGGGAGCCTCGCCGCCGTCGCGGCCGCGCCGCTGCGGCGCAAGCCCCTGGCCGAGCAGCTGCACCAGCGCGTGGAGACCTTCGGCGAGGCCTTCGCCCAGATCGTCGCGGCCCAGTTCTGGATCGCCGCCTTCAACACGCTCCTGACCGCCATCTTCCTGCTGTTCCTGATGCCGCTCTGGGGCGCGCACCTGCCCTACACGCCGGCGCTGATCACCCTCACCTTCCTGGCCGGGCTGGTGCCGATCGTGGGCAACCTGGTCTGCAATTCGGTGATCACGCTAGTGGGGCTGTCGGTCTCGCCCGTCACGGCGGCGGCCTGCCTGATCTTCCTGATCGTGATCCACAAGGCCGAGTACGTGATCAACGCCAAGGTGGTCGGCGCGCGCACGCAGATGAGCGTGTGGGAGCTGCTGGCGGTGATGTTCGTGGCCGAGGCGGTGTTCGGGCCGGCCGGGCTGGTGGCGGCGCCGCTGTACTACGCGTACCTGAAAAAAGAGCTGCAGGCCGCGTCGCTGGTCTGACGGCTTGGCAGCGCCACAGGACAACGATGTCCTGATCTGATCGGTTCTGGTCCGCATCGGCGCGGACCAGGGGCCGGGGTCGCAGAAGAATAGGCGGCATCATTCACTATGCCTTCCACCGCCATGAAAACCTGTCTGATTGTGATCGACGCCCAGGAATCGTTCCGCCAGCGCGCCTACTGGAACGATGGCGTCGCGGCGCCTTATTTCGCCGCCCAGAACGCGCTCGTCGAAGGCGCTGGCGCGGCGGGCCTGCCGATCGTGCGCATCTTCCACGTCGACGAACCCAGCGATGCGAGCAACCCGTTCGCCGTCGAATCGGGCCATGTCCACCCCATCGAGGGGCTCGCGCCTTTCAAGGCGGCGGCCACGTTCACCAAGCACCGCCACAGCGCGCTGGTCAACAGCGGCCTGGATATCTGGCTCACCGAGAACGGCGTGCGCCGGCTGATCGTGAGCGGCATCCGCACCGAGCAGTGCTGCGAAACCACCACCCGCCACGCCTCGGACCTGGGCTGGGAGGTCGACTACGTGACCGACGCCACGCTGACCTTCGACATGGTGCAGCCCGACGGCCGGCCGCTGCTGGCGGCCGACATCAAGTCGCGCACCGCCGCCGTGCTGGCCGGGCGCTTCGCGACGATCTGCAGCGTGGCGCAGGCGCTGGAACGCGCGGGCGCGGCGGCATGACCACCCTGCGCGTGCTGATCCTGGCCTACGACGGCGTCGAGGCGCTGGATTTCGCCGGCCCCTTCGAGGTGTTCACCACCGCGAGCCGGGTCAGCCAGCGCATGCAGCCGGGCACGCCGGCGCCGTTCGACGTCGCTTCGGTCGCGCTTGCGCCGCACGGCCAGCCGGTGCAGGCGCGCGCCGGCCTGCAACTGCTCGCCGACCACACCATCGCAAGCGACCCGGCCGCCGACGTGCTGATCGTCCCCGGCGGCGTGGTCGATGCGCCGATGGCAAGCCCCGAAACCCTGCGCTGGATCGCCGATTGCGCGGCCGGCGCGCAGCTCGTCGCCTCGGTCTGCACCGGCGTCTTCCTGCTCGCCAGGAGCGGCGTGGTGACGCAGGAGGCCGTCACGACGCACTGGGAAGACATCGCCGACCTGCGCGCGCAGTTCCCGAAACTGGACGTGCGCGACGACGTGCGCTGGGTCGACACCGGCCGCATCGTGAGTTCCGCCGGCATCAGCGCGGGCATCGACATGAGCCTGCACCTCGTGGAGCGCCTGGCCGGACGCACGCTGGCCGAGCGCACCGCACGCCAGATGGACTACGCATGGACCCACAACACCAGCCACCCATCCGCGTAGTCTTCGTGCTGCTGCCCGGCAGCCTCGTGCTCGACTGGGCGGGGCCGGCCGAGGCGCTGCGCATCGCGAACCAGCGGCTGGTGGCGTCGGGGCGACCCGAGCGATTCTCGATCGAATTCGCGAGCCCGCGGCCGACGTCCATCGCTTCGGTCGGCATCGCGCTCGCCGGGCTCTCGCCCCTGCCCACGCAGTGGCACGGGCCGGCCTGGGTGGTGCTGGTCGGCCTGCCCGGCGACACCATCGCCATCGACAACCCCGAGACGCAGGACCTGCTGCATTGGCTGCGCGGCCAGCGCTTCGAGCGCGGCCGCGTCGAGTTGGTCACGGTCTGTGCGGGCGCCGTGCTGGCGGCGCACGCCGGCGCGCTCGCGGGACGGCGCGCCACCACGCACCACCACCACCTGGACGAACTGCGCGCGGTGGAGCCGCGCTGCGACGTGGTGAACAACCGCGTGTTCGTGATCGATCCGCCGCTCTACAGCAGCGCCGGCGTCACGACCGGCGTGGACCTCGTGCTGCACCGCATCGCCGAGACCTGCGGCGAAGCGCTCGCCGCGCAGGTGGCGCAGACGATGGTGGTGGCGCTGCGGCGCGGCCCGCACGACCCGGAGCTCTCGCCCTTTCTCGCCTACCGCAACCACCTGCACGCCGCGCTGCACCGCGTGCAGGACGCGGTCAGCGAACAGCCGCAGGCCGACTGGAGCGTGCCGCGCATGGCCCAGGTCGCCCACACCTCGGCGCGGCACCTCACGCGGCTCTTCGTGGAGCATGCGGGCGTGGCGCCGTTGGCCTATCTGCGGCGGCTGCGGCTCGCGGCGGCGCAGTTGGCGCTGTCGTCGGGCGCGAGCGTCACGCGGGCGGCGGAGCTCTCGGGCTTCGGCTCCGACACGCAGCTGCGCCGGGCGTGGCATCAGTTCGGGCTGCCCGGCTCACCCTCGGAAGCGAACACCGCACTGAAGACTTAGGCCGTGCAGGCCCGTGCGCGCGCCCGCAGCAACGCCTGCTCGCGCGTGTTGCGCGTGAGCGAGGCAGCGCGGTCGAACTCCCTGCGGGCCTCGTCGCGGCGGCCGAGCTTGACCAGCAGGTCGCCGCGCACCGTCGGCAGCAGGTGATAGCCCTTGAGCGCCGGCTCGTCCATGAGCGCATCGACCACCTCCAGCCCCGCCGCCGGCCCGAAGGCCATCGACAGCGCGACCGCTCGGTTGAGCTCGACGATGGGCGACGGCGCGAGTTCGGCCAGCGCGTCGTAGAGCGCGGCGATGCGCGGCCAGTCGGTTTCCTCGGCGGTGCGCGCGCGGCCGTGGCAGGCGGCGATGGCGGCCTGCAGCGCGTAGGGGCCGAGCGCGCCGAGCGCCTCGGCGCGCGCCAGGCCCGCAAGGCCACGGCGGATCAGCAGCTGGTCCCAGCGCGCGCGGTTCTGCTCGAGCAGCAGCACCGGCTCGCCCGAAGCGCCGACGCGCGCGGCGGTGCGGGAGGCCTGGATTTCCATCAGCGCCACGAGGCCGTGCACCTCCGACGCGTCGGGCACGAGCCCGGCCACGATGCGGCCCAGGCGCATCGCCTCGTCGCAGAGCGCGGGGCGCATCCAGTCGTCGCCGGCGGTGGCCGAGTAGCCCTCGTTGAAGATCAGGTAGAGCACCTCCAGCACCGAGGCCAGGCGCACCTGGAGTTCGTGCCGACGCGGCACTTCGAACGGCACGCGCGCTTCGAGCAGCGTGCGCTTGGCGCGCACGATGCGCTGCGCCACGGTGGCTTCGGGCACGAGGAAGGCGCGGGCGATCTCGTCGGTCGTGAGGCCGCCCATGAGGCGCAGCGTGAGCGCCACGCGCGCCTCGGTCGAGAGCACCGGGTGGCAGGCGGTGAAGACCAGGCGCAAGAGGTCGTCGCCGATGTCGTCGTCCAGCGCCGCATCGACCGCTTCGGCGAAATCGGCCTGCGCCATCTCGTGCTGCGCGTCGAGCTCGCGGCCGATCTCGGGCGCCTTGCGCTCGGCCAGCTGGCCGTGGCGCAGGCGGTCGAGCGCGCGGTGCTTGGCCACTTGCGTGAGCCAGGCGGCGGGGTTGTCGGGCACGCCGGCGCCGGGCCATTGCTCCAGGGCGGCGACCAGCGCGTCCTGCGCCAGTTCTTCGGCCAGCCCCACGTCGCGCACCATGCGCGCGACGGTGGCGATGATCTTGGCCGACTCCATGCGCCAGACGGCGTCGATGGCGCGGTGGATGGCGGCTTC
This sequence comes from Variovorax sp. AC194, assembly GCF_979257995.1. Taxonomy (NCBI): domain Bacteria; kingdom Pseudomonadati; phylum Pseudomonadota; class Betaproteobacteria; order Burkholderiales; family Comamonadaceae; genus Variovorax; species Variovorax sp. AC194. The sequence goes on from NZ_OZ409823.1 coordinate 5,248,866, forward strand.
GTCGCCGGCGCTCACTCGACCGCTCCTTTCCCGCTCGCTAGCATGCGGCCATGACACGATGCCTCCTGATCCTGTGCCTCATCGCGGGCTGCGCCCAGGCTGCCGCCGAGATCGAGGTCGAACGCAACAGCCTGGGCATGGCCTTCGTCAAGGTGCCGGCCGGCGAATTCACGATGGGGAGCGACGAGGCGCCCGAGACGCTGGCCGCTGCTTATCCCGAATTGCCGAAGGAGCGTTTCACCCAGCTGAGTGACGAAGGGCCGGCGCACCGCGTGCGCATCACGCACTCGTTCTGGATGGGCCAGCACGAGGTGACGGTCGGCCAGTTCCGCCGCTTCGTCGAAGCCTCGGGCTACGTGCCCGAATCGGTCGCCGACGGCACCGGAGGCTACGGCTGGCGCGCCGACTACGACCCAGCCAAAACCCGCCGCGGCGATGCCTTCGAGGGACGCGACGTGCGCTACTCCTGGCGCAACCCGGGCTTTGCGCAGGGCGACGACCACCCGGTCGTCAACGTGACCTGGAACGACGCACAGGCGCTGGCCGCGTGGCTGAGCAAGTCCGAGGGCCGGCGCTACCGGTTGCCGACCGAGGCCGAGTGGGAATACGCCTGCCGCGCCGGCACCCGCACGCGCTACAGCGCGGGGGACGGTCCGCAATCGCTGCTGCGCTCGGCCAACGTGTTCGACGCGCGCACCGCAGGCTATTGGCCGCGCTGGGCGCCAATGGCGCTCAAGGGCGACGACGGCTTTGCGTTCACCGCGCCGGTCGGCAGCTTCGCGCCGAACGCCTGGGGCCTCTACGACATGCATGGCAATGCCTGGGAATGGGTGGCCGATTGGCATGGCGAGGAATACTACGCGCGCTCCCCGGTGGACGACCCGCAGGGCCCGGCCGAAGGCACGGTGCGGGTGCGCCGCGGGGGCTCCTGGCACACCTGGCCGTTCTATGCGCGCGCCGCCTACCGCAACTGGAATGCGCCGGACACGCGCTACACGCTGGTGGGCATCCGGCTCGTGCGCGAACAATGAATCAGGCTGTTATTTCTTCACCGTCTGCATCGACGGGAAGCCCTCGGCCACGGCCTGCAGGTCGGGCGAGAAATCCTCCAGCTCCTGGATCTGGCGCACCTCGATGACCTCGTTCTCGCCGCCCGGGCAACGCGTGGCCCATTCGATGGCCTCGGCGCGCGAGGCGACCTCGATGACCCAGTAGCCGCCGAGCACTTCCTTGACCTCGGCGAAGGGGCCGTCGACCACCTTTGCCTTCTTTCCCGGAAAGCTCACGCGCGCGCCCATCGAGGGCGGGTGCAGGCCGTCGCAGCTGATCAGCACGCCGGCTTTCTGCAGGGATTCGTTGTAGGCCATCATCGCGGCCATCGCCTCGCGGTCCTCGGGCATCGTGCCGGGCGCGGCCGTCTCGTAGCCGTGGGGAATCATCAGCATCATGAATCGCATGGTGTTTTCTCCTTGGGATGCGGTGGGCTCAGCCGGCGGCGCCGGTGCGCTTGGCGGATTCGGCGCGCAGGCGGTCTTCCTGGGCGAGCAGTTCGGGCGTCATCGAATCGCCGAAATCGGTGGCTTCGAACACCTGGCGAATCTCGATCTCGCCTTCCTGGAAGGGGCTGCGCTTGATCCACTCGATGGCCTCTTCCTTGGACTTGACCTGCAGCAGCCAGAAGCCGGCCAGCAGCTCCTTGGTTTCGGCGAAGGGACCGTCGATGACGGTGCGCTTCAAGCCTTCGCAGCGCACGCGCGCGCCCTTGGCGCTGGGGTGCAGGCCCTCGCCCGCCAGCATCACGCCGGCCTTGACCAGCTCTTCGTTGAACTTGCCCATTTCCGTGAGGATCTCGGTGCTGGGCATCACGCCCGCTTCGGAATCCTTGTTCGCCTTGACCAGAATCATGAATCGCATGTCGTTTCTCCTGAAGGTTGATGAAATCGGGAGCCGCTGAATTGGCGTGCTCCTGTACTCACGTCGGACGAACGGAAGCGGGATCGACACGTTCGCATCGGTCCAGATGTAATTTTGTGTTTCAAAAATTCAGGGCAGGTAGCCGCAGAAGCGCAGCACGTGGCCATCGGGCTCGCGGATCGCGAATTCGCGCAGGCCCCAGGGCTGGGAGACGGGCGGCTCGACGACCGTCACGCCGCGCTTCACATAGGCGGCGTGCAGGCCGTCGATGTCCTTGCCCACGTGGATGACGATTTCGCCGCGCCAGGGCGGCGTGCCGCGCGTGTTGCATTGCCACAGGCGCAGGTAGACCGGATCGCCATGGCTGCCGTCGCCTTTTTTTACTCGCGCGTAGCTGGGCGGCTCGCCGGCGATGAAATCGAGCTCGAAGCCCAGCACGTCGCGAAACCAGCGCGCGGCCCGCGAAACGTCCGAGACCGGCAGCACCGGCTGCACGCCGTGGAACTGGTGCAGGGTGCCCAGGTCGGGCGCCGCGCCGCCAACGCCACTCACGCCGGCCTCGGCGGTCATCCGTTGGCCGTTCGGCGCAGGGCGGCCACGCGCTCGGCGATGGCGTCGATGTCCAGCGCGTCCTCGGCGTTGGTCAGGTAGACCTCCAGGTCGCGCACCGCCAGCGCCGTGTTGCCCTGCTCCGCGTGCGCGATGCCGCGGTCGCGGTACTCGCCCCAGGCGCTGGGCAGGAGCGCGATGAGGCGGTCCTGCACGGCGATGGCGCGTTGCCAGTCTTCCTGCGCGCGGTGCACTTCCTTCAGGTTGCGCAGCATGCGGCTGATGATCTCGCGCGAACTGGCCGGCTGCAGGTACAGGCCCAGCGGCACGTCGAAGTCGCCGACCAGGCCGTTGCTGCGCTTGTACGGCTCCAGCCGCTCGCCGAGCTCTTCGCGCGAGAGCGACTTGCCGGTGAACGGATCGATCACCACCTGCCCCTTGGGCAGCGTGACCTTGAGCATGAAGTGCCCCGGAAAACCGATGCCGCGCGCCTGCAGCCCGAGGCCTTGCGCGAGCTCCATCCACAGCACCGCGAGCGAAATCGGGATGCCGCGGCGGGTGCGCAGCACGGCATTCAGGTAGCTGTTGTCGGGGTCGTAGTAGTCGTTGACGTTGCCGCCGAAGTTCAGGTCGTTGAAGAAGAACTGGTTCAGCGCGCGCAGCCGGGCGAGCGGTGCGGCATCGGCCGGCAGGCGGCGCTTGAGGCGGGCCAGGAGCTGGTCGACGTCGCCCAGGACCTGCTGGACGTCCAGCTCGGGGTACTCGTCCTGCGCCAGGCTGGCAGCGGCCTCGAGCAGCGGGAATTGGTCATCGCTGCGGACGAGCGACTCGAAATATTCCAGAGCGGTCGGGACCTGAAATGTGAACGTCATGTGTCTTTGTAGAGGAGCATCCGGGGAGCGTCAAGGCGGGACACACGCGTATTGCCAAGCGGCCGAACGGCCAACACGGCTCACCGGCGCATGAAACTGCGCAGCCGCACCCCGACCGCCGCCAGGATGGCGAAATAGATCAGCGCGGCGCCCGCAACAAGAGCGGCCAGCAGGCCGATACGGTGCAGCGGCTGCGCGCGCAGGCCGATCCAGTCGAAATAGCGCGCGCCCCACGCGAGGAACGCCGCCAGCACCAGCGTGCCGGCCAGCACCTGCAGCGTGAACTTGCCCCAGCCGGGCTCGGGCGCGTAGCTGCCGCGGCGGATGAGGCCCACCAGCAGCCAGGTCGCATTGACCAGTGCGCCGATCGCGATGGTGAGCGTGAGCGCCGCATGCTGCAGCACCGGCACCAGGAAGAAATTGAGCACCTGGGTGAGGATGAGTACGCCCACGGCGATCAGCATCGGCGTGCGCGTGTCCTGCTTGGCGTAGTAACCGGGCGCGAGGATCTTGATGGCCACGATGCCGACGAGGCCCACGCCGTAGCCCATGAGTGCCAGCGTGGTGCGCTTGACGTCCTCGTCGCCGAAGGCGCCGTTGTGGAAGAGCACGGCGACCAGCGGCTGCGCGAAGAGCAGCAGCGCGATGGCGCACGGCGCCGAGAGCAGCACCACGAGGCGCAAACCCCAGTCGAGCAGTGCAGAGTAACGGGCGTCGTCCTTGGCGGCGCGGGCGCTGGACAGCTGCGGCATCAGCACCACGCCGAGCGCGACGCCGAGCATCGCGGTGGGAAATTCCATCAGCCGGTCGGCGTTGACGACCCAGGTCACGCTGCCGGTCGCTAGGTGAGAGGCGATCTGCGTGTTGATGAGCAGCGAGATCTGCGCAACGCTCACGCCCAGCAAGGCGGGCAGCATGAGCTTCATCACCTTGCGGGTGGTCGGGTCGGCCCAGGCGGTGCGCAACGCCTTGAAGCTCGTGCCGAGGCGCGGCATCAGGTTGAGGGCGCGCAACGCCGGAATCTGCAGCGCCAGCTGCAGCACGCCGCCGACCAGCACGCCCACGCATTGCGCATAGATCGGCTCGATGCCATAGCGCCGGAACAGCGGCGCGCCGACCACGATGGAAAAGATCAGCGCCAGGTTCAGCAGCACCGGCGACGCCGCCGGCACCGCGAACTTGCGCCAGGTGTTGAGGATGCCGCCGGCCAGCGCCACCAGCGACATGAAGCCGATGTAGGGGAACATCCAGCGCGTCATGACGATGGCCGCGTCGAAGCCTTTCAGGCCGCTGGCCATGGCCCAGACCAGCAGCGGCGCGCCGACCACGCCGGCCACGCAGACCACCAGAAGCGTCCAGGTCAGCAGCGTGGCGACGTGGTCGATCAGCTCCTTGGCGCCCGCTTCGCCGCCCTCGGTCTTGCGCGCGGCCAGCACGGGGACGAAGGCCTGGCTGAAGGCGCCTTCGCCGAAAACGCGCCGAAAGAGGTTGGGGATGCGGAAGGCGACGTTGAAGGCGTCGGTGAGCGCGCTGACGCCGAACACCGAGGCGAAGAGCACGTCGCGCACGAGGCCCGTGATGCGCGAGGCGAGGGTCAGGAGAGAGACGGTGGAGGCGGATTTGAGCAGGGACACGGGGGCGAGTGTAGGGCCCCGAAAGTGCCCGAAAAGGCCCGATTCGGAGGAAAAGCCGACCCGGCCTATAATGGAGGGCTTTGCTGCATCATCCTCAGACACCTAAGGAACTAAATCATGGCATCCGCCAAGCCCAAGAAAAAGAACCCGCGCCTCGCCTCCGGCCGTAAGCGCGTCCGCCAGGACACCAAGCTCAACGCTGCGAATACCTCGCTGCGCTCCAAATACCGTACCGCGGTCAAGAACGTCGAAAAGGCTGTTCTGGCTGGCGACAAGACCAAGGCAAGCGAACTGTTCGCGAAGGCCCAGAGCATCGTCGACACCGTCGCCGACAAGGGCATCTTCCACAAGAACAAGGCCGCCCGCGACAAGAGCCGCCTGTCGGCCAAGGTCAAGGCCCTCGCCCTCGCGCCTGAAAAGGCCGCCGCCTGACACCTGTCAGGCAAGCCCGGACCGGAATTCTCCAGTCCGCCGTTTGATCGGGGTGCGCTGCAGCAAAGTGTAAAAAACCGCCTTCGGGCGGTTTTTTCATGGGCGCTCGGTTTGTCGGGCCCGGTTTGTCGATTCAGTCGGCCTTGGGCGGCTCGACGGGAATCACCGGTGCGGCGGGGTCCGAACGCACCACGGCCGCCACCGGCGTCTGCGCGGCCTTCGGCACGGCCGGCGCGGGCGCCGCCGGGCACACCTCGGAGACCTGCAGGTCGTTGTCCTTGGCGAAGTTCACGCAGAAGTCCCAGGCCATGGGCTCGGCATCGCGCAGGTCGCGGTTCACGATCACGCACTTGACCCCGTTGATGGTGGTCGGCTCGCACCACGGCGAATAGCTCAGGTAGCTGCCCGGAAAGGCGCCGCCGGGCCGGAAGGAGCTCATGACGCCCGCCAGCCGCTCGGCCCAGTCGCTGGGGCGGAAGGTCCGGCCATCTCGGGTGATGCCCTGGATGAAGATTTCTTTGGCAGTGGGGGAAATCATCGTTGAGTGAGGCGACCGACGCGCGACCAAGACAGGGTGCTGCGGTGCAGCAACAGATTCTATCCGGGGCACTTTTTGCATCCTGAACGGGGGCATTGCTGTAATGCGAAATCCTCAACGAAGCCGTCAAATCGCACGCCTAGAATCCGCGTTCCCTATCTGGAGAACCCAATGAGCGCTACCGCCCAACCCACCTCGCCCCACGTCATGAACACCTACGGTCGCCTGCCGATCGCACTGTCGCATGGCCAGGGCTGCCGAGTCTGGGACACCGCGGGCAAGGCCTACATCGACGGTCTGGGCGGCATCGCCGTCAACACGCTGGGCCACAACCACCCAGAACTCGTGCCCGCGTTGCAGGACCAGCTGACCAAGCTGATCCACAGCTCCAACTACTACCACGTGCCCGGCCAAGAGCAACTGGCCGCCAAGCTGACCGAGCTTTCGGGCCTGACCAACGCATTCTTCTGCTGCACCGGCCTCGAAGCCAACGAAGCAGCCTTGAAGCTCGCGCGCAAGTTCGGCCACGACAAGGGCATCGAGCGCCCCGAGATCGTCGTCTACGAAGCGGCCTTCCACGGCCGCAGCATCGCCACCCTGTCGGCTACCGGCAATCCCAAGGTGCAGGCCGGCTTCGGCCCGCTGGTGGAGGGCTTCATCCGTGTGCCGCTGAACGACATCGAGGCGCTCAAGAAAGCCACCGAGGGCAACCCCAACGTGGTCGCCGTGTTCTTCGAGACCATCCAGGGCGAAGGCGGCATCAACCCGATGCGGGTGGATTACCTGAAGCAAGTGCGCCAGCTCTGCGACGAGCGCGACTGGCTCATGATGATCGACGAAGTGCAGTGCGGCATGGGCCGCACCGGCAAGTGGTTCGCCCACCAGTGGGCGGGCATCAAGCCCGACGTGATGCCTCTGGCCAAGGGCCTGGGCTCGGGCGTGCCGATCGGCGCCGTCGTGGCCGGCCCCAAGGCCGCCAACATCTTCGGCCCGGGCAACCACGGCACCACCTTCGGCGGCAACCCGCTCGCGATGCGTGCCGGCGTGGAAACCATCCGCATCATGGAAGAGCACAAGCTGCTGGAGAACGCCGCCACCGTGGGCGCGCACCTCAAAGCCGCGCTGGAGCGGGAAATCGGCGGCCTGCCGGGCGTGAAGGACATCCGCGGCCAGGGCCTGATGCTGGGCATCGAACTCGACCGTCCCTGCGGCGTGATCCTGAACCGCGCGTGCGACGCCGGCCTGCTGCTGAGCGTGACCGCCGACAAGGTGATCCGCCTGGTGCCCCCGCTCATCCTGAGCATTGCCGAGGCCGACGAGATCGTCGCGATCCTCGCGCCGATCGTCAAAAACTTCCTGTCGGAGCCTGCCGCGCAATGACGACCGTCACGACACCGCCCACCATCCGCCACTACCTGCAGTTCGCCGACCTCACGGCCGACGAGTACGTCTACCTCTTCGATCGCATGGCGATCATCAAGAAGAAGTTCAAGACCTACGAAAAGCACCAGCCGCTGACCGACCGCACGCTGGCCATGATCTTCGAGAAGGCCAGCACCCGCACCCGCGTGAGCTTCGAGGCCGGCATGTACCAGCTGGGCGGCAGCGTGGTGCACCTGACCACCGGCGACAGCCAGCTGGGTCGCGCCGAGCCCATCGAGGACAGCGCCAAGGTCATCAGCCGCATGGTCGACCTCGTGATGATCCGCACGTTCGAGCAGACCAAGATCGACACCTTCGCCGCGCACTCGCGCGTGCCCGTCATCAACGGCCTGACCAACGAGTTCCATCCCTGCCAGATCCTGGCGGACATCTTCACGTACATCGAGCACCGCGGCTCGATCCAGGGCAAGACCGTGGCCTGGGTGGGCGACGGCAACAACATGGCCAACACCTGGCTGCAGGCCGCCGAGATCCTGGGCTTCACCGTGCACGTGAGCACGCCCAGCGGCTACGAGGTCGACCAGTCGATCGCGGGCATCCGCTCGGGCGACAGCTACAAGGTCTTCAAGGACCCGATGGAAGCCTGCCGCGGTGCCGACCTCGTTACCACCGACGTCTGGACCAGCATGGGCTACGAAGCCGAGAACGAGGCGCGCCGCAAGGCCTTCGCCGACTGGTGCGTCGATGAAGACATGATGCGCATCGCCCAGCCCGGCGCCCTCTTCATGCACTGCCTGCCCGCGCACCGCGGCGAGGAAGTGCAGGCCGAGGTCATCGACGGCCCGCAGTCGGTGGTGTGGGACGAGGCCGAGAACCGCCTGCACGCCCAGAAGGCGCTGATGGAGTTCCTGCTGCTCGGCAAGCTCTGAGCACCTGAAGAAGAAAAGAAGAAGGCGCGGCGCGTGTCCCCTTGCCAGCAATGCGGCGCCTGCTGCGCCGCCTACCGCGTCGACTTCAGCGTGCATGAGCTCGACGACAACGGCGGCCGCGTGCCGTCGGGCCTGGCGGTCGAGGTGAACGACGCCCTCTGCCGCATGCGCGGCACCGACCACACGCCGATGCGCTGCGCGGCGCTCACCGGAAAGATCGGCCAGTCGGTGGCCTGCGCCATCTACGAATGGCGCCCCAATCCGTGCCACGAGCTGCAGTCCGGCAGCGACGCCTGCGAGCGGGCGCGCGCCCGGCACGGGCTCCTGGCGCTCTCATCGCTGGGTCCCTGAAGCCACATCATCTGGTCACGTGGTGTGTTGGAAATAACCGACACCACGACCCCTCGCCCGGCGCTAACTTCGCGCCATGCGTTCTCTGCAACCCCAACCCCGCGTCTGGGACATCTCGCCTCCGGTGCATGAAGGCGCGCCCGTATTCCCCGGCGACACGCCCTACCAGCAGCGCTGGGCGGCGACCATTTCGCCGGACTGCCCGGTCAACGTCAGCGAGATCAAGCTCTCGCCCCACATCGGCGCGCATGCCGATGCGCCCCTGCACTACGACCCCGAAGGCCAGACCATCGGCCATGTCGATCTCGCGCCCTTCCTCGGCCCCTGCCGGGTGATCCATGCGATCGCCAAGGGCCCACTGATCGAGTGGGAGCACATCGCGCATGCGGTCACGAGCGACCTGCCGCCCCGCGTGCTGGTGCGCACCTACGCCGCGATGCCCGTCGGCCATTGGGACCCGCAACTCGCGGCCTACGCGCCCGCCACCGTCGAGCGCCTCGCGGCCATGGGCGTGAAGCTCATCGGCATCGACACCGCCAGCATCGACCCGGCCGACAGCAAGACGCTGGAGAGCCACCAACGCATCCGCCGCCTGGACCTGCGCGTGCTCGAGAACCTCGTGCTCGACGACGTGCCCGAGGGCGACTACGAACTCATCGCGCTGCCGCTCAAGCTGGTGAGCGCCGATGCCTCCCCCGTTCGCGCCGTGCTGCGCAGTCTATGAATCTCCCCCAGTCTTCGCGCACTTCGTGTCGCTACGCCAACCCCCTCGCCGGGGGCAACACCAGCGGCCCGGCAAAGCCGGTTCCGCGGTGTTCCACGACCGAAGCATCGCCAACCCCGACCCCACAAAACCCATCATGACCCTTGACGATTGCCGCGCGCTCGACGCGCAAGACCCGCTGCGCGCCCTGCGCGACCAATTCATCCTGCCCGAGGGCGTGCTCTACCTGGACGGCAACTCGCTCGGCGTGCTGCCCAAAGCCGCGCCCGCGCGCATCGCCGAAGTGGTGACAAGGGAATGGGGCGAAGGCCTCATCCGCTCGTGGAACACCGCGAGCTGGTTCGACCTGCCGCAGCGCCTGGGCGACAAGGTGGCCCGGCTCATCGGCGCGGCGCCCGGCGAGGTGGTGTGCACCGACAGCACCTCGGTCAATCTCTACAAGGTGCTGTTCGCCGCGCTCTCGCAGCAAAAGGACAGCGGCCGCAAGCTGGTGGTGAGCGAGCGCAGCAACTTCCCGACCGACCTCTACATCGCCGAGTCGCTCTGCCGCGAGCGTGGCTTCACGCTCAAGCTGATCGATGCGAGCGAACTTCCCGCGGTGCTGAACGAAGAAGTGGCCGTGCTGATGCTCACGCACGTCAACTACCGCACCGGCGCCATGCACGACATGAAGGCCATCACCGCCGCCGCGCACGCTGCGGGCGCGCTCACGGTGTGGGACCTCGCGCACAGCGCGGGCGCCGTGCCGGTTGCGCTCAACGACAGCAACGCCGACTACGCGATCGGCTGCGGCTACAAGTACCTGAACGGCGGCCCCGGCGCGCCGGCCTTCGCATGGGTCAACACCCGGCACGCGGGCCAATTCGAGCAACCGCTGTCGGGCTGGTGGGGCCACGCGGCGCCCTTCGAATTCACGCCGCACTACCGGCCCGCGCCGGGCGTGGGCCGCTACCTCTGCGGCACGCAGCCGATCATCGCGCTGGCAGGCCTCGAGTGCGGCCTGGACACCGTGCTCGCCGCCGAAGCCTTCAACAAGGACCAGGGCGCGATGGCCGCGCTGCGCACCAAGTCGCTCGCGCTCACGGACCTCTTCATCGCGCTGGTCGAAGAACGCTGCAAGGGACAAGGCCTCTCGCTCGTCACGCCGCGCGACCATGCGCAACGCGGCTCGCAGGTGTGCCTCAGCCGCGAAGAAGGCGCCTACGCCATCGTGCAGGCGCTGATCGCGCGCGGCGTGATCGGCGACTACCGCGCCGGCGATTCGCAGATGCCCGACATCCTGCGCTTCGGCTTCACGCCGCTGTACATCGGCTTCGAGGACGTGTGGAACTCGGTCGAACACCTCGTGCAGGTGCTCGAATCGGGCGAGTGGAAGCGCGAAGAGTTCAACCGCAAGAACGCAGTGACCTGAGCAGCGCCCGCCCCATGAAACACCGATTGATCGCATTCATCGCTTCGCTCGTTCTCCTGCTCGTGGTCGCACCGGCCTTCGCGCAGCAGCCGGCCTTCACCCTGCCGCAACTCAAGGCCCTCGCCGCAATGGCGCCCGATGCCTTCCGCCAGGAGATCAAGCGCCAGGGCTTCTCCTACAGGGACAAGACCGTGACCGAGGAGGTCAGCATGATCGAGTACGAAAAGTTCGTGGACGGCGAGACCACGAACCTCATGAAGTCCACCTACGTGGAAAGCCGTGCCGGCGAGAACAGCATCCAGCTCTCGACGACCGACAAGGCCGCGTTCGAAACGCTGGTGAAGGAAGCGCGCGGCGCGGGCTACGCACCGGCCGACAAGGGCCGCATCCCGGGCGGAGAGACCTATCAGGAGTTCAAGCGCAAAAGCGTGGGCACCGGCGAAGTCGTGCGCTTCGTCTATCCGAAGAAAGAGTCCGGCATGGGCCGCGTTTCCTATACCGCCGTCGTCTGGCGATGACCGGCCTGCGCACACCATGAGCACCGACAAATCCCCCGAGCACATCGTCCACGACGAGAAGGCGCAGCTGGACTTCAGCAAGTCCATGAGCTACGGCGACTACCTGCACCTGGACGAAATCCTCAACGCGCAGCATCCGCTCTCGCCCGCGCACGACGAGATGCTGTTCATCGTGCAGCACCAGACCAGCGAGCTCTGGATGAAGCTCATGCTGCACGAGTTGCGCGCCGCCACCAGCTGCATCGCCGGCGAGAAACTGGCCGACGCCTTCAAGATGCTCGCGCGCGTGAGCCGCATCATGGAACAGCTGGTGAGCGCGTGGACCGTGCTCTCGACCATGACGCCGCCCGAGTACACGGCGATGCGCCCGTACCTGGCCAACTCCAGCGGCTTTCAGAGCGCGCAGTACCGCTGCATCGAGTTCGCGCTCGGCAACAAGAACGCCGCGATGCTCAAGCCGCATGCGCACCGTGCCGACCTGCTCGCGCAGGTCGAGGAGGCCTACCGCTCGCCATCGCTCTACGACGAGTCGCTGCGGCTCCTCGCGCGCCACGGGCTGCCGGTGCCGGCCAACCGGCTGGAGCGCGACTGGACGCAGCCCTATGAATCGAGCGACGGCGTCGAGGCGGCATGGCTCACGGTCTACCGCAACCCGCACGACCACTGGGACCTGTACCAGCTCGGCGAAAAGCTCACCGACCTGGAAGACGCCTTCCGCCTCTGGCGCTTTCGCCATGTGACCACGGTCGAGCGCGTGATCGGCTTCAAGCGCGGTACCGGCGGCACGGGCGGCGTGAGCTATCTGCGCAAGATGCTGGACGTGGTGCTGTTCCCCGAGATCTGGAAGCTGCGCACCGACCTCTGAGCGTCACGGACCGCGTGCAACAATCGCCGCGGCACCGGACCTTCAAGACTCGACAAGGCAGGCGATTCATCGCTTTCCTTGTGCTGCGGGGCACCCCCGCGGTGGATGGATGGGTACGCATTTCGGCGCGTGAGCGGGACTGCGCTGTCGCGCAGCGCAGCTGGCGCATCACCGGCTGGTTGAAGGGCCGGTTGCCACCTCGTTCCACTTCATCGCCTTCATGACGCGCGAACCGAGCTACAGGGAATGGATTGCACGCGGTCTCGCGCACGCCCTGCTGGCCGATGCGAGGCAGCCGGGCGGCACCGCGCCCGATGCGCTGCGTGCGCGGGCCGAGGCCGCGCTGGGCGCCAATCCACCGTGGCTGAAACTGCTGGCCGAAGAACTCGGCACACGTTCGCTCGCGACATGGCAGCGCACCGATCTGCAAGGCCTGACCCAGACGATCCTCGACACGCCGGCGCTGGAACTGGCTTTCGAACAGGACGAATTGCCGCGCATTCGCCGGCTCATCCTGCGGCCTGCCGAAATGCTGCCGCGCCCGATGGGCCTGGACGATTTCGCGCTGCCCCGCCTGCCCACGCTGGCCGATCTCGCGCAGTGGCTCGAGCTCGAACCCGACCGCCTTGCATGGCTCACGGCCGCGTCGCAGGCCTTCCGCGCGCCCGACGCATCGCGCCCGCACCCCGCATCGCACTACCGCTACCAACTGCAGCCCAAGCGCCTCGGCGGCCTGCGGCTGCTCGAGATCCCGAAGGCGGACTTGAAACGCGTGCAACGCCGCATCCTCGAAGACCTGCTCCAGCGGGTGCCCGTGCACGAGGCGGCCCATGGTTTCGTGCAGGAGCGCTCGGTCGCGAGCCACGCGGCTGCGCATGTCGGCAAGGAAGTGGTGATCGGCTTCGACCTGCGCGAATTCTTCCCCAGCGTTCGCGCATCGCGCGTGCATGCGCTGTGGCGCACGCTGGGCTATCCCGACGGCGTGGCGCGCGCGCTCACCGCGCTGTGCACGCACCGCACGTCGCCAGCGGTGATCGATCGTCTTCGCGACGACGGCGGGCTCGACTGGATGGGCGCCAAGCGCCTGGCCGACGCGCATCTGCCGCAGGGCTCGCCCTCTTCGCCCGCGCTGGCGAACCTCTGCGCCTTTCGCCTCGACCTGCGGCTCGAAGGGCTGGCGTGGGTCTTCGGCGCCACCTACACGCGCTATGCGGACGATCTCGTGTTCTCGGGGCCCGCATCGCTGCGGTCGCAGTTCAGCGCCCTGCGCGCATGGGTCGACGGCATCGCCGCCGACGAAGGCTTCGCGCTTCATCCGCGCAAGGTGCGCTGCATGCCGCAGCACCGCCAGCAGCGCGTGACCGGCGTGGTCGTGAACGAAAAGGCGAACACGCCGCGCGCCGACTTCGATCGCCTCAAAGCCGTGCTGCATCAGTGCGTGCTGCACGGCCCCGCCAGCCAGAACCGCGCGAAGGCGACCGACTTTCGCGGCCACCTGCTGGGCCACATCGCGTGGATCGGTCAGTTCAATCCGGCGCGCAAGGCGAGGCTCATGCGCCTCTTCGAACGCATCGAATGGCCGGCGACCGCGCCGCCGCCGGCCTGAACCTTCGAATGTAGTGCTTGCTACGCCTGCGCAAAGCGCTACATTTTTGGCAACAACGACGGAGGCGACTGCCATGCACAACATCCGGTTCTCACCCGACGAGATCTCCACCTTGCGGGCCCACGGCGTCGTGCTGTTCGCGGACCGCGTGATCTTCGATGCGCAGCCGCCGATGCCCGCGCAACAGATCGCGGCCGTGCAGGCGCTCTGCGCAGGGCCGATTCCCGAAGCGCTGGTCGCGCTGTGGCAAGAGTCGGCGGGCGGGCGCCTGGACTACGACCTCGCGCTGCCGATGAACGGCAACATCGAGAGCGTGAGCTGGTCGGAAATCTTCTGGGACGGCAGCGACGGCTACCGCGACCTGCAGGGCTGGATCGAGCATGAACAGGAACTGGCGCAAGACGCCGCAGCGGACGGCGGCGCACCCTGGAGCGGCAAGCTCACCCACCTGCCCTTCGGCGGCTTCGAGTACCTGGACCGCGTCTACGCCGTGGTCGAGCCCGGCGAGGCCTACGGCCGGGTCATCGCATGGAAGCAGGGCCTGCCGCCGGCCTGGACGCACGCGCTGCACGAAGACACGCTGAGCGCCGTCGCGCCCGACCTGCACGGCGCGTTCGCCGCATTGCACCTGGACGAAGACCCGCTGGCGCCCACGAGCGACTACTTCTCGGGGCAGACGCTGCTGCAGTACCTGGACGACCGCCACCAGGACCACGGGCTGGACCTCGACCTGATGGACAAGCTGGTCACCTTCTACTGCCGCGCCGTGGTCGACTGGCGCACGCCGCTCGCGGACGGCACGCTGCGCCATCACCCGGCGCTCGCGCGCGCGGCGCTGCACCACGCGATCGCGACCGACGATGCGCCGCTGGTGGTCGAGTTGGCCGCCTCGGGCGTGCGCTTCGACGGGCCGCAGCAAGGCAGCGCCCTCGCGACCGACGTGGCGCTGGGTCAGAGCGCCTTCGCAGCGACCGCGGCCCTGGTGCGCGCGGGCGCGCCGGTGGCGGCCGACGCCTTGCGCAACGTCGACGGACAGATCGCGCCCGAGCTCACGAGCGCGCTGCTGGCCAACGGCGCGGAGCCGAGCGTCGCGGCGATCGTCAAGTGCGTGGCGTGCGGTGCGCCTGCGAGCGCGCACCTGATCGCGGATGCCTGTGCGGAAACCGGCATCGACGTGCCGCCGGCCTTTGTGGCGGACCGCGATGCGATGCTGGCGGAGCTGGAAACGACGCTGGTGAAAGTGCGCGATGGCTCGCTCGGGCACTACCTCGGGCCGGAAGGCCTGGCCGAACGCATCGAGCACCTGCAAACCTTCAGGCTCTGAAGGTCGGAGGGCTCAACCGCCGCTCACCCCCCGTACAGCCAGGGCTGGTCGAGCAACCGCGCGCCGAGCGAGCGCATCGCGAGGTCGCGCCCCACGCGCATCACGCCGGTGGCATGGAAGACCTCGCCATTGCGCCGCGCACGCGCCTGCACTTGCGCATTGCGCTGCCAGCGCGCCTCGGCGTAGCGCGCGAAGGCTGCGGGCACGTCGGCCGCGCTGCCATCGCCGAGCGCATCGGCCAGCGCGACCGCATCCTCGATCGCCATGCCGGCGCCTTGCGCGAGGTACGGAACCATCGGGTGCGCCGCGTCGCCCACCAGCGCGACGCGCTCGTGGGCCATGTCGGCGGCGGAGGTCAACGGCGCGCGGTCGCTCAGTGACCAGGCACGCCAGCCGGGCATCGCTTCGAGCAGCGCCTGCAGGCCGCCGCCGCTGCGGCCCGTGGCTTGTTGAAGGGCCGCGATGCTGCTGGACTGGTCCCAGTCGCGCGCATCGCCGGCCGGTGCGGATTCGGCGATCACCACCACGTTGAGCCACTCGCCGCCGCGCACCGGGTACGCCACGGCATGCAGGTGCGGGCCCAGCCAGACATCGACCTGCTGGCGCCGCAATGCAGCGGGCAGATCGCTTTGCAGCGCCAGCGCGCGCCACGCCGTGTGGCCGGTGACGCGCGGCGGCTCCGCGGCCGAGGGGGTGTCGAGCTGGCGCCGCACCAGGCTCCACAGGCCATCGGCACCCACGAGCGCCTCGCCCTCCCAGGCGCGCGCGTCGGTGCTCGAGACGCAGACGAGATCGTCGCTGGTCTCGATCTGCGTGATCTGCGCGGCGGTCACCAGCGCGCCGGTGCCACGCGCGCGCACCGCTTCGAGCAGCAGCGCATGCAGGTCGGCACGGTGGGCGCAGAAATAAGGGGCGCCGTAGCGCTGCTGCATCGCGTCGCCCAGCGGCAAGCGGGCCAGCACGGCGTCGCTGCCGGCGCTGCGGACCACCAGCGCATCGGGACGCGCCGCGATCTTCGCGAGGCCCGAGCCCAAGTCCAGTTGTTGAAGACGCCGCGTGACGTTGGGCCCGAGCTGCACGCCGGCCCCGATCTCACCGAAGGCCGCCGCCTGCTCGAAGACGTCGGCGCGATGCCGGCCCCGCGAAAGCGCCAGCGCCGTGGCCAGCCCCCCGATGCCGCCCCCGGCGACGAGGATGTGCGTGGGCATCGGCTCAGAGACTGTTCGAGACGGCCTTGTCGGCTTGCGTGGCGTTGGTGTTGCCGGGTTTCTTGGGAGCGCAGCTGCCGCAGGTGTCGCACGAGCCGCAGCCCGAACTCTTGGCGAGCGATGCGGCCAGCTGGTTGGCGCGCTCCTGGTCGACCAGGCCCGCGCGCTGCGAGCCGGCCGCGAGCTTGTAGGCGGCGCTGCGGCGCCAGCCTGCGGGCATCCAGCGCCACACCGCGTAGAGCGCGGCCGCTGCGACGATCAATCCGACGATCAGTTGCTGTGCCATTTCTTCTTCAAACCTTTCAGCGTCAGGAGCGGTTTTAACCCGCGCCCAGTGCCACTGCAACGTGGTAGGTGATGAAACACGCTGCATAAGCCAGCGCGAACAGGTAGCCCGCCATGATCCACACGTACTTCCACGAGGCCGTCTCGCGCTTCACGGCGGCCAGCGTCGAGATGCATTGCGGCGCGAACACGTACCAGACCAGCAGCGACAGCGCCGTGGCCAGCGACCAGCTGCCGGCGATCAGCGGCTCGAGCGCGCCCGCCACGTCGTCGCCGGTGGCCGAGAGCGCGTACACCGTGCCCAGTGCTCCCACGGCCACTTCGCGCGCCGCCATGCCCGGCACCAGCGCGATCGAGATCTGCCAGTTGAAGCCGATGGGCGCGAAGATGTATTCGAGCCCGCGGCCGATCATGCCGGCCAGGCTGTACTGGATGGCCGGACCCGTGGCGCCTTCGGGCGGCGACGGGAAGGTCGAGAGGAACCACAGCAGGATCGTGAGCGTGAGGATGATCGTGCCCACGCGCTGGAGGAAGATCCATGCTCGTTCATAAAGTCCCACAACCAGGTTTCGAGGGTTCGGCCAGCGGTAGGCGGGCAGCTCCATCAGCAGCGGCGAATGCTGCGTGTTGTCGCGAAAGCGCTTCATCACCCAGGCCACGGCCATCGCCGAGACGATGCCGAACACGTACAGCGCGAACAGCACCACGCCCTGCAGGTTGAAGACGCCACCCACCGTGCGCGCCGGAATGAAGGCCGCGATCAGCAGCGCATACACCGGCAGCCGCGCCGAACAGGTCATGAGCGGCGCGATCATGATGGTGGTGATGCGGTCGCGCCAGTTGCTGATGGTGCGCGTGGCCATCACGCCCGGAATGGCGCAGGCGAAGCTGGAGAGCAGCGGAATGAACGAGCGGCCCGACAGGCCCACGGTGCCCATCACGCGGTCGAGCAGGAACGCGGCGCGCGGCAGGTAGCCGGAGTCTTCCAGCGCGAGGATGAAGAGGAACAGGATCAGGATCTGCGGCAGGAACACGATCACGCCGCCCACGCCGGCGATCACGCCGTCCACCAGCAGGCTCTGCAGCATGCCCTCGGGGATGGCTGTCTTGAGCAGGCCGCCGAGCGCCTCGGTACCGGCCTTGATGGCGTCCATGGGCACGTTGGCCCAGCTGAACACGGCCTGGAACATCAGGAACATCGTGACGGCCAGCACCACCATGCCCCAGATGGGATGCATCACCACGCTGTCGATGCGGTCGCTGGTGGCCAGGCTGCCGACCGGCTCCTTCACCGCAAGGCCCAGGATGCGGCGCACCTCGCGCTGCGTGGCCAGAACGTCGTCCAGGCCCGGCGCCTGCCAGGGCTGCGGCGCGGCGGCGGCGACCGGTGCGTCCAGCGCCTCGAGCAGGTTCTTCGCGCCGCCGGTGTGGACGCCGACGGTCTCGATCACCGGCACGCCCAGTTCGCGCGAGAGCACGGCGGTGTCGACCGCGATGCCCTGCTTCTTGGCCATGTCGGTCATGTTGAGCGCCACCACCATCGGCAGGCCCAGCTTGCGGGCCTCCAGCACGAGGCGCAGGTTCAGCCGCAGGTTGGTCGCGTCGGTCACGCACACCAGGAGGTCGGGCAGCGCTTCGTTGCTCTGGCCGGTGACGATGTCGCGGGTGACGGCCTCGTCGGCGCTCAACGCATTCAGGCTGTAGGCGCCCGGCAGGTCGAGCACGAAGACGCGGCGGCCCGTGGGCGTGCGCAGCGTGCCTTCCTTGCGCTCGACGGTCACGCCGGCGTAGTTGGCCACCTTCTGGCGGCTGCCGGTCAGGAGGTTGAAGAGCGCGGTCTTGCCGCAGTTCGGGTTGCCCAGCAGCGCGATGCGCCCCGGCTGGGCGGTGGGGGCGAAACCGCCCGGCCCCTGGATGACGGCTTCAGCCATGGTCGGCGGCTCCGGGTGTGACGTGGATCAGCGCGGCCTCGTGGCGGCGCAATGCAAAGGTGGTGTGGCCCAGCCGCACCGCCAGCGGCTCCCGGCCCGGGATGCCGCTCGCGACGATGCGCACCGCTTCGCCCGGAACGAAGCCGATTTCGGTCAGGCGCAGCACGAGTTCGCGGTCGTCCGCGCCCTCGGGACGGGCCACGTCGATCACGGTGGCCCATTGGTTGTTGGGAAGCTGGTCGAGGCGCAGGGCGACGGCGGTGGAGGCCGGCGCGGTGCCGAAATCTTTGGTTCGCACGGTGGGGCGGCGCCCTGGAGACCGGGACGCACCTGTAAGCAAAACCTAGATGCTATCAATTCTCAATTGGCGTCACCTGACTAAAGCCCTATGACCACGCGGATCGCGTCTTTTGCGCGCATTCAGGTCAAGGCCAGTTCGACGATGCGTGCGTTGACCGAATCGCCATCGACGATGAGTTCGGCGACGGCGATTGGCAATTTGAATCTGCGCGGACCGGCACTGCCCGGGTTCACGTAGAGCACGCCGCCGCGCTCCTCGATCTTCGGTTTGTGGGAGTGGCCGGAAATGACGACGCGCACGCCGGCCGCGGCGGGATCGATGTCGATCTGCGAGAGGTCGTGGATGGCGTAGATGACCACGCCGCCGACCTTCAGAAATTCCGTCTCCGCGATGCCATCGGCCCACGGCTCGCGATCGTTGTTGCCCCGCACGACCGTCAGCGGCGCGATGGCCGCGAGCGCTTCGAGGATGCCAGCATCGCCGATGTCCCCGCCATGCACGATGAAGTCGCTCCCCTGCAAGGCCGCCACGGCCTGCGGACGCAGCAGGCCGTGGGTGTCGGAGATGAGCCCGACGCGGATCAAGCCTTGATCCGGAGCTCAGGCGGCCAGCAGCTGCCGCAGCACGAACGGCAGGATGCCGCCGTGCTTGTAGTAGTCGACCTCGATCGGCGTGTCGATGCGCAGGCGCACCGTTACCTCCTGGTGCGTGCCGTCGGGGCGGTGCACGACCAGCTTCACATCCATCTGGGGCTTGAGTTCGCCGCCGATCACCACGTCGATCTGCTCGTCGCCCGTCAGGCCCAGCGTCTGCCACGAATCGGCGCCGCGGAACTGCAGCGGCAGCACGCCCATGCCCACCAGGTTGGCGCGGTGGATGCGCTCGAAACTGCGCGCCACCACGGCCTTGATGCCCAGGAGCTGCGTGCCCTTGGCCGCCCAGTCGCGCGAGGAGCCCGTGCCGTATTCCTCGCCGCCGAACACCACCGTCGGCACGCCTTGCGCCATGTACTTCATGGCGGCGTCGTAGATGAACATCTTCTCGTTGCCCGGCTGGAAGCGCGTGACGCCGCCCTCTTCCTGCGTGCCGTTGGCGTCCGGCGGAATCATCAGATTCTTGATGCGCACGTTGGCGAAGGTGCCGCGCATCATCACGTCGTGGTTGCCGCGGCGGGAGCCGTAGCTGTTGAAGTCGGCCTTGGGCACGCCGTGCGCCTTGAGCCAGATGCCCGCGGGCGAGCTTTCCTTGATCGAGCCGGCCGGCGAGATGTGGTCGGTGGTGATCGAGTCGCCGAAGAGCGCCATGATCCGCGCGCCCTTGAAGCCCGCGTCGGTGGCGTGCGGCTTCATCTTGAAGCCCTCGAAGAACGGCGGCTCGGCGATGTAGGTCGATTGGGGCCAGTCGTACACCTGGCCGTCGGTGCCCTTGATGCTGCTCCAGAACTTGCCCGGATCGGTCTTGACCTTGTCGTAGTTCGCGCGGAACGACTTGGCGTTCATCGCGAAGCGCAGGTTCTCGTCGATTTCCTTGGGGCTCGGCCAGATGTCGCCCAGGTACACGTCCTTGCCGTTCTTGCCCTTGCCCACCGGCTCGGTCATGAGGTCGGTCATCACGTTGCCCGCGATCGCGAAGGCCACCACCAGCGGCGGCGAGGCCAGGAAGTTGGCCTTCAGGTTCGGATGGATGCGCGCCTCGAAATTGCGGTTGCCCGAAAGCACGGCCGCGCCGATGAGGTCGTTCTTGGTGATGGCCTCGTTGATCTCGGGCGTGAGGTCGCCCGCGTTGCCGATGCAGGTGGTGCAGCCGTAGCCCGCGAGATAGAAGCCCAGCTTCTCCAGGTACGGCAGGAGGCCCGCTTTCTCCAGGTATTCGGTCACGATGCGCGAGCCCGGCGCCAGCGAGGTCTTCACGTGCGGCTTGACCGTGAGGCCCGCCTCCACAGCCTTCTTGGCGAGCAGGCCCGCCGCGAGCATCACGCTCGGGTTGGAGGTGTTGGTGCACGAGGTGATGGCCGCGATCAGCACGTCGCCGTTGCCGATGGTGACCTGGCCCTTGGGCGCCGGCGGCGCCGTGGCGCTGGTGTGCGCCGCGGCCTTGGTCGAGCGGTTGGCCACCATCTCGACCAAGTCGCGCGGCGAGCCGGGGGCGGGAGCGGCCGCCTCGTCGTCGGTGCTTGCGCCGGCGATGGCGAGCGGGTAGCGCAGCTTGAGCTTGTCGGCCGGCTGGTTGAAGCCGTTGGCGTCGTTGGGCTTGCTGTAGAGCTCGGAGAACTTGGTGGACAGGTGGCCCAGGTCGATGCGGTCCTGCGGGCGCTTGGGGCCGGCCAGGCTCGGCGACACGGTGCCCAGGTCGAGCCGGACGATCTTGGTGTAGTCGATGTCGCCCGGCGCGGGCATGCCGAACAGGCCCTGCGCCTTGTAGTAGGCCTCGAAGCGCTCGACCTCTTCCTTGGTGCGGCCGGTGCCCTCGAAGTACGCCACGGTCATCTCGTCGACCGGGAAGAAGCCCATCGTCGCGCCGTATTCGGGCGCCATGTTGCCGATGGTCGCGCGGTCGGGCACGGCGATCGATGCGGCGCCGGGGCCGAAGAATTCGACGAACTTGCCCACCACTTTCTCGGTGCGCAGGATCGCGGTGACGTACAGCACCAGGTCGGTCGCCGTCACGCCTTCGCGCAGCTTGCCGGTGAGTTCGAACCCCACCACGTCGGGCGTGAGCATGTAGACCGGCTGGCCCAGCATGGCCGCCTCGGCCTCGATGCCGCCCACGCCCCAGCCGACCACGCCGATGCCGTTGATCATGGTGGTGTGGCTGTCGGTGCCGACCAGCGAGTCGGGGTAGTAGGTGGGCGTGTCTGCCTTGTCGTGCGGGCTCTTGTAGACGCCGCGCGCGAAGTATTCGAGATTGACCTGGTGCACGATGCCGAAGCCCGGCGGCACGACACGGAAGGTGTCGAAGGCCTGCATGCCCCACTTCATGAACTGGTAGCGCTCGTTGTTGCGCTGGAACTCCAGCTTCATGTTCAAGTCCAGCGCCTTGGGGGTGCCGTAGTAGTCGACCATCACCGAGTGATCGACCACCAGGTCCACGGGCACCAGCGGCTCGATGGTCTTGGGCGACTTGTTCAGCTTGGCGGCCACGCTGCGCATGGCGGCCAGGTCGGCCAGG
Source organism: Variovorax sp. AC194 (assembly GCF_979257995.1). NCBI lineage: Bacteria > Pseudomonadati > Pseudomonadota > Betaproteobacteria > Burkholderiales > Comamonadaceae > Variovorax > Variovorax sp. AC194. The sequence goes on from NZ_OZ409823.1 coordinate 5,270,809, forward strand.
AGCGGCACGCCGGTGAAGTCCTGCAGCACCACGCGGGTGACGACGAAGGGAATCTCGTCGGTGCGCTCTGCGTTGGGTGCCCAGTGGGCCAGCTCTTCGACGTGCTTGGGCGAGACTTTCTGGCCATCGCAATTGCGCAGCACCGACTCGAGCACGATGCGGATCGACACGGGCAGCCGCTCGATCGTGGGGTATTGCTTGGCCAGCTCCTTCAGGGACCAGTACTTGCCGGACTTGCCCGATGCGGTCTTGAAGGTCTTGAGGGTGGACGCAAAGGCGTGAGCCGGTGCTTTGGCCATAGAGGAACTCCTGTTGTTTCGTGGAAGCTCCTCAAGGATAGCGGGGATCAATGTCAATCGTTGTAGTCGGTCTTCCCTGCCGCGCTCTCTCCGCGCTATGTTCCTCATAGCGAGAAATGCCGGGTAAACGGGCGTTGCCGGCACCTCTCGTGTCGCCTGCGGTCAGGCCCGCGCCATGCCGGCGCGACTGCTCGCGCGGCGCGTGCGGCGCAGGCCCGTCCATTGCAGCTCGGCCAGCACCACCACGCACAGGGCCTGCGCAAGCACCCAGGCCATGCCCAGCGCGGTGACCGCGAACACGCCGCTCACCAGGAGCGCAGCGCAGGCCACGGCCCAGCCGAAATTGCCCGCGACGACGAGCCCGATCAGGGTGCGCGGCGACGTGGCGCGGGTGGCCATGAAGGCCGCTAGCGCCGCATAGGCCAGCAGGAACACGCCGGTGCCCATCAGCAGCGCCGCAGGCAGCCCGGTCAGCTGCGCCAGCGCGTCGGTGAAAACCACCTGCAGCGCGCCGGTCGCGGCGCAGGAGGCGGCGTCGGCCCACATCACGTTGGGCAGGAAGCGGGGGGAAGCGAAGACGGACATGTGGATCTCCTTTGGCTGTTCACTGGGTGAATACGCTGCGAGCCATTCCCGCCGCGTTGGAGCCAATGATTCCGGCCCGCATGCATCGCGTCGATGACCTGGGAGGTCATGGCGCCGGGCCGCCGCCACGCCAGAATGCGGGCCATGAACACCACCCGCAGCAGCACCCATTCGTCCAAGGCCAGCCAGCCCGGCGCGCGCGATCCGTTCGGCGCGCACCTTCGGCACTGGCGCACCCACCGGCGCCTGAGCCAGCTCGACCTGGCGCAGGAGGCCGAGGTCTCGACCCGGCACCTGAGCTACGTGGAAACCGGCCGCGCCGCGCCCAGCCGAGAGATGGTGCTGCGCCTGGCCGAGCGGCTCGAAGTGCCGCTGCGCGAGCGCAATGCGCTACTGGTGGCCGCGGGATTCGCGCCCATGTACCGCCAGCGCTCGCTCGACGACCCGGCCATGGCCGCGGCGCGGCGTGCGGTCGACCTGGTGTTGAAGGGGCACGAGCCCTTTCCCGCGCTGGCCGTGGACCGACACTGGAACCTGGTGGCGCACAACGCGCTGGTCCCGTTGCTGATGGAAGGCGCGGCCCCCGAGTTGCTGAAGCCGCCCATCAATGTGCTGCGCCTGAGCCTGCATCCCGAGGGCGTGGCGCCGCGCATCGCCAACCTTGCGCAATGGCGCACCCACCTGCTCGAGCGGCTGCTGCAGCAGATCGCGGCCACCGGCGACGCGACGCTCCAGGCGCTGCACGATGAACTGGCGGCCTACCCCGCGCCCGCCGTGAGCCACGACGCACCCGCCATCGACACCGCGCTGTCGGCCGTGGCCGTGCCCTTTCAGGTGGTCATGCCGAGCGGCGTGCTGAGCTTCATCAGCACCATCACGATCTTCGGCACGCCGGTCGATGTCACGTTGCAGGAACTCGCGGTGGAGTCGTTCTTTCCGGCGGACGAGCAGACGGCGGCGGCGTTGACGGCACTGATGGCGGCGCAGCAGGCGGGTTGACGGACGAGCCGGCAGGCCGGTCGAGATCGGCACGGCCGTCCGCGTTGCGTGCCGGGCCTTCGAAGTCGTCCACCTGGATGACCTTGTCGGCGGCGCGCAGGTAGGCCAGCGCCAGTTCCGGGTCGGGCGCCGAGCGGGCAGCTTCTTCCAGCGAATTCGTGCGGCGCAATACCTTGTTGAGCGCGGCCGTCGTATCGCCCGCATCACCCAGTTGCGCGCCCAGCTCCATCGCATGCATCAGGTCGCGCAGGCCCCCGGCCGCGGGTTCGCTGAGGTCGGGCGCCAGGCGCTCGACGATGCGCGGGTTCGTGCGCAACAGGTCCGCCAGCTCGATGAGCTGCACGTCGCGCAGCGGCGCCAGGTGCGCGGTGCGGCGCAGCACCAGCGCGCCGATCACGCGGCGGCCGGCCGTCGGCAGGTTGGCATAGAGGTCGCGCAGGATATTGCCCGCCTCGTCCAGCTGCAGCCGGATCGCGGCCTGCGCGAACGGCAGCAGCTCGGGCGCCGCATCGACGCGATACCGCCAGACGCACGCGCTTGCCAGGTACAGGTGCGCGAGCACGTCGCCCAGCCGCGCCGAGAGCAATTCCATGCGCTTGAGCTTGCCGCCGAGCATGCCCATCGCGAGGTCGGCGGTGAGCGCGTACTTGGCGCTCATGCGCGCGATGAGGCGCGCCTCGCGCTCCAGTTCATCGGGCGGCGTGCCGAGCACCGGCGCGCCGAAGAGGCTGTGCCACAGGTTGACCATCACGTGCTTGCCGTGCGCGATGAGCGCCTTGCCGAGCGCGGTTTCGTCGTTCGCCTGCACGGCCGCCATTTCGTCGAGCACGTGCGGATGGCAGCGCACCGCGCCCTGTCCGAACACGATCAGCGCGCGCGTGAGGATGTTCGCGCCCTCCACCGTGATGGCGATCGGCGCCTGCCGGTACGCCACGCCCAGCAGGTTCGACGGGCCCGAGATGATGCCCTTGCCGCCGAGGATGTCCATGCCGTGGTTCACCGCGCGGCGCCCCGCCTCGGTCAGCTGCACCTTGAGGATCGCGCTCGCCACGCTGGGCCGCTCGCCCTTGTCGAGCGCGGCGGCCGTGAAGCGCCGCGCCGCATCGCTCGCGTAGAGCTCGGCCGACATCTGCGCGACGAGCCCCGCGATTGCATGGAACTTGCCCACCGGCAGGCCGAACTGCTCGCGGATCTGGCCGTAGCCGTTGCTCACGTACAGCGCCGTCTGCTGCATCGAGGAGCCGAGCGCGGGCAGCGAAATCGCGCGGCCCGCGGCCAGGCACTCCATCAGCATGCGCCAGCCCTGGCCCACTTGTTTTTCGCCGCCGATGATCCAGTCCATCGGCACGAAGACCTGGCGCCCGTGGATCGGGCCGTTCATGAAGGCGCTGTCCATCGGGCGATGGCGCCGGCCGATCTCCATGCCCTCGTGCGGCACGGGAATCAGCGCGCAGGTGATGCCGAGGTCTCGCTGGCCTTCGGGCCGGCTCTCATCCACCGCATGGAAGGCCAGGCCCACCACGGTGGCGACAGGCGCGAGCGTGATGTAGCGCTTGTCGAAATCGACCAGGAAGCCGCGCGTCGGCTTGCCGTTGAACTCGCGCTCCACGATCACGCCGCGGTCGGGAATCGATGCCGCGTCGGAGCCCGCGTAGGGCGACGTCAGCCCGAAGCACGGCAGCTCGCGGCCATCGGCCAGGCGCGGCAGGTAGTGCTCCTTCTGCGCGTCGGTGCCGTAGCGCAGCAGCAGTTCGGCCGGGCCGAGCGAGTTGGGCACCATCACCGTGACGGCCGTGGCCACGTTGACGGTGGCGATGCGCGCGACCACCGTGGCGTGTGCGTAGTGGCCGAAGCCCAGGCCGCCGAACTCCTCGGGAATGATCATTCCGAAGAAGCGCTTCTCCCGCAGGAACCGCCACACCTCGGGCGGCAGGTCGTGTGCCTGGTCGATGGCGTGGTCGTCCAGCATGCGGCAGAGCGCGCGCACCTCGTTGTGCAAAAACGCCTGCTCGCGTTCGGTGAGCTGGTTGGGCCCCATGGCCGTGAGCGCGTCGAAGTCCGGGTGGCCCGCGAAGAGCTGGCCTTCGAAGCCGACGGTGCCGGCCTCCAGCGCCGCACGTTCGGTGTCGCCCAGCGGCGGCAGCGCCTTCGAGAAGGGCTGCATGGCCCATCGGCCGATCAATGAAGCCAGAGGCATGGGGTCTCCTTCGCCGCGACGGTTGCGCGGCTCGGGTTCCATGCTGGGCTTTGCCGCCCCTCTGCGAGGCCGGTCAAGGGCGTTCCTGCGTGTCGGATGCGGGCGCGCCCCTGGCGCCTGCAAGAGCCCGGGTCAGCGGCGCTTGGGGGCTTGTCCGGTGGGCGCGGCGGGCGCGGCGGGTGCGGCAGCGGCCGGCGCCGACGGATCGCGCCAGCCGTATTCGACATAGCGGCGGATCACCAGGCAGCCCGGCGGCGAATCGATCAGCGAGACCGACGAGGTCGGCTCCTTGTCGTCGGTGTAGACCGCGTAGATGGGCAGGAGGCGCGTCATCTTGTAGTTCTTCAGCTCCTGCTCGGCCACGCTCGCGCAGGTGAAGGGCGCCACCGAGATGCGCTCGGCCGACACGGTGCAGGTGCCGCCGTCGCCCGGAATCGCGGTGATCGAGGCGGCCACGCCGGCGTTCGGGTACTGGATGCCGACCAGCGAGAACATCGGGCCGTCGTCGGGGCGCTTGCGGTCCCAGTCGAGCAGCACGTCGTGCCCGCGGCTGCCCTGCACGGTGAGCGTCGCGAGCCGCGTGATGGCGGGCAGGCAGCGCTTGATGCCCACGCTGGTGGCGGCGCGCGTGAGCGTGTCCTGCGGCGGCGCGGCCGGCGCCTGGGGCACCAGCACGCCCTGCGCGAGCGCCGTGCCGGCCAGGGCCCAGGCGGCCATGGCGGGGAGCAGGCGCGCGAATCGTTGTGTCGATGTCTTCATGCGGTGTCTCTTCTCACGCGTAGAGGTTCTCGATGGCGGCGGTGTAGATGCGCACGTTCTCCTCGCCTTCGGGGTCGAGCTTGGCGAGGAGCCGTCGCGCGCGCTCGCGGTAGGCCGGCAGGTTAGCGTCGTGCTCTGCGAAAGCTTGCTGCAGCACGGCGCCGCCCTCTTCGCAATCGAAGCCGTGGTAGCGGTAGCCGCAATCGCCGATGAGGTGCGAGTTGTGGATGAGCGGGTAGCCGCCGTAGAGCGCCTCGTAGTAGAGGTAGTTCTGCGCGTTCTCCCAGTGGTGCGCGAAGACCGCATCGACATTCCCCGGCAGCACCTGGTACAGCGGAAAGCGCCCCTCGAAGGTCGCGAGGCCGTGCTGCACGATGTCCAGGCTCTGCGCGAAGCCGACGAAGAGCGGCTTCTCCTTCAGGTGGAAGCTGTTGTAGACCCACACCCGCTCCAGGAGCCTGGGCTGCGCGCGGTGCGCCGCCTCGCAGCCGAGCATGGGGATGAAGCTGGTCTTCACCATGCAGATGTTGGGCTCGAAGATGGCGACGCGCCAGCGCTTGCGGCCGGCTTCGTAATCGAAGCGCTTGCCGCTGCCATCGTCGTTGGTTCCGGCGCGTGCCATGGCCTTCTCCAGCACCATCGGGCTCCAGAGGTGCGGCATCAGCCGCACCGGCGCGCGAAAGGTGCTCGCGAAGTACGGCTTGCAGGACGTCTCGTACTCCGGCAGCGTCCAGACCTCGTCGTAAGGCGCGCCCGAGACGAGCATGCCGTGCGGCTTGTCGAAGATCATCCGTTCGATGTCGATCACGTAGTCGTTGCCCACGCGCATCGAAACGATCTTGCCGCCGCGCGCCTTGAAGGCCTCCGACCACTCGCGCGCCAGCTGCGCGCTCATCTCGATCATGAGATCGAGCTCCTGCGCGGCGGTGGCCATGTCGATGATCGGCACGGGCGAATCGGCCAGGAAGTTGGTGGCGTCCGCCGGACCGCCATCGCCGCCGCCCGCCACCAGCACGGTGCTGGCCACGCGCGGCGAACGCATCAGCAGCATCACTAGAAACAGGCAGTTCTGGTAGACGCCGTTTTCCCAGAGGCTCTGCTCGCCCTTGCGGATGAAGATGGAAACGCCGACCTTGAGTTTCGCGGGCATGACGGACGAAGGGGTGTTCTGCACTGCGCTCATGCGGTCCTCACGCCATCGGCACGGAATGCGGGGTCGCCGCCCACCAGGTGCAGCAGGCGCTGCGCGTAGGCATCGACGTTCGCCTGGTGGAGCGGATCGATCGCATCGAACATGCGCTGGCTTCGCGCGCGGTAGTCGTCCAGCTGCGTGTCGTGCCCGCGCACCGCCTGCAGCAGCTGCTCGGCGCCGGCGGCGATGTCGAAGTCGGGGTAGTAGTAGCCGGCGTCGCGCAGCCACGGCGAGTTGTGCACCAGCGGGTAGTTGCCGTACAGCGCATCCAGGTAGCTATAGTTCTGGTCGTTCTGCCACTGGTGGGACACCACCGCGTCGGCGAACTGCACCATGAAGCCCGCGAAATCGTGTCGCCCGTGGAACACCGCCTTGTGCCCGCGCACGAGGTCCAGCGAGTTGGCCATGTAGAGCATCGTCGGATGGTCCTTCAGGTGCAGCGTGTTGAGCACCTGCATCGAGGTCACGGCGTTCGGGTCGGCGCGGTAGGCGCCGTCGCAGATCAGCATCGGCACGCTGCTGGACTTCACGACCGAGATGTTGGGCTCGAAGATCGCCACGCGGAACCCGGGCTGCTCTGCGGTGCGCGGCGCGTAGCCGAAGCGGTAGCCCGACGCCTCGACCTCGGCGACGCGCTGGGCCAGGAACTGCGGCGACCAGAGGTAGGGCACCTCATGCACCGGGCGGCGGTGCAGGGTTCGCATCATCGGGGCGAAGACGGCGTCCTTGGGCAGGAGCCACACCTCGTCGCAACGGTCGGGCTTGCTGAAGTGGCCCTTGTCGCTGAAGACGATCGGCTCGGCCAGCGCCACGAAGGGCTGCCCCACGCAGTGGAAGACCGAGCGCCCGCCGCAGGCACGGAAGTAGGAGAGCCATTGCACGTCGAGCGCGCCGGCCATCTCGATGACCACATCGAGCGCATCGGTCAGCTCGCGGGCGCGCCCGAAGGCCAGGCCCATGGCCGAGAGATCGACCTGCGGCGGCATGGCCTGCTGGTCGCCCGCATCGACGAGCGTGACGGATTCGACGAAATCGATGCGCTGCAGCAGCCGGGCGAGAAACAGGACGTTCTGCCCCATCCCGTTTTCCCAGATGTTCTGCCCCGCGTGGGTGAGGACTGAAATACCAATGCGCATGGGGGTGAGTGTGTACCAAAAAAAATGGCTCCCGCACCATCGGCACGGGAGCCACGCCGCGGCTGCGGCGCCGATTCAGTGGCTTATTTCCACTTCCAGCCGATGCCTGCGTTCACGCCCCACTCCTTGCCGGTGGTGGACAGACCCGCACCCCAGGACATCTTGCCGTCGTCCGACAGCGCCTTGAAGGTCAGCGCCACGGCGCTGTAGCCCTTGTAGCTGCCGAAGCCCACGCCCACGGTCTTCTCGCCGGGGTAGAGCGTCGGCAGGTAGGTGCCCGACATCGCAAAGGCCATCGCGGAACCCGAGTAGGCGATGCGCGCCACGTCGCCGACCTGGCTCTGCACCTGGTTCAGCTGCGTCATGTTGACCGCGTCGGTGGGCAGGATGCCCGGCGCCACGTTCGAGATGCGCGTGCCGCCCGGTGCCTGGCCCGCGCCCAGCGTGACCTGGTTGTAGTTGACCGAGCCGTCCGGGTTGGTCGCGTACTGCACGCTGCTGGCCTTGGCCGACGCGGAGGCCGCCTTCAGCTGGGCCACGTTGGTGGCGTCGCTGTCGGCCGAGCCCGCGGCCACGCCGGTGATCTGGCGGAACTGGTTGTTGGCTGCATCGCCCACGGACACCGCGGCCTGCGTGCTGGTCGTGGCGCGGATGGCCGCTTCCTGCTGCGCATTCGCGCTGCCCGGGATGTAGCCGACCGCGCCTGCCGCGGTCGATGCCACCGAGTTCGCGCCCAGCGCCACGCCACCGCTCTGCGTGACCACCGCGCCGAAGCCGATCGCCGTGCCCTGCGAGATGTTCTGCGCCTTGCTCAGCACCGTGCCGCCGGCGTCGGCCTTGTCGCCCAACGCCACGCCGCCGCCGCCTGCACGGGAATCCACACCGATGGCCTGCGAGCCCGTGGCCAGTGCGCCGGTGCCGATGGCGATGGCGTTGGCACCCGTGGCCTGTGCGCCGAAGCCGATGGCCACGGCGCCTTCGGCCGTCGCCTTCGCGCCGTTGCCGGCGGCGAAGGAGTTGGCGGCGCTGGAGACCGAGCGCGGGCCGATCGCCACGGAGTCCACGCCGCTCGCGTCGGAGTCGGCGGCGGTGGAGCCCGTGTGGAAGTACTTGGTGCCCTTGTTGTTGATGGTGTTGACCGTCGTGCTCAGGCTGCCGATGCTGCTGGTCGCCGTGCTCAGGCCGGTCGAGGTCGAGGTCGACAGGCTCGCGATGCCGCTGGTCGCGCCGCCCACGCTGGTGGACAGGCTGTCCAGGTTGCTGTTGGTCGTGCTCAGGCCGGTCGAGAGGCTGGAGATACCGCTGGTGGCGGTGCTCAGGCCGGTCGAGGTCGACGTGGACAGGCTGTTGACATTGCTGTTCGTCGTGCTCAGGCCGGTCGACAGGCTGTCGACGCTGCTGGTCACGGTGCTCAGGCCGGTCGACAGGCTGCCGATGCTGCTGGTCGCAGTGCTCAGGCCGGTCGAGGTCGAGGTCGAGAGGCTGTCGACGCTGCTGGTCACGGTGCTCAGCGCCGACGACGTGGAGGTCGACAGGCTGCTCACGCTGCTGTTGGTGGAGCTCAGGCCGGTCGAAAGGCTCGAGATGCCGCTGGTGGCGGTGCTCAGGCCCGACGAGGTCGACGTCGACAGGCTGCTCACGCCGCTGTTCGTGGAGCTCAGGCCGGTCGAGAGGCTGGAGATGCCGCTGGTGGCGGTGCTCAGGCCGATCGAGAGGCTCGAGATGCCGACGGTGACGGTACTCAGCCCGACCGACAGGCTGCCGATGCCGCTGTTCGCAGAGCTCAGGCCCGTGGAGAGGCTGCCGATGCTGCTGGTGGCGGTGCTCAGGCCGGACGACGTGGAGGTCGAGAGGCTGCTGACCGTGCTGTCTGTCGTGCTCAGCCCGGTCGAGAGGCTGGAGATGCCGCTGGTGGCGGTGCTCAGGCCAGACGAGGTCGAGGTGGACAGGCTGTTGACGTTGCTGTTGGTCGAGCTCAGGCCGGTGGAGAGACTCGAGATGCCGCTGGTCGCGGTGCTCAGGCCGGACGACGTGGAGGTCGACAGGCTGCTGACGCTGCTGTTGGTCGAGCTCAAGCCGGTCGAGAGGCTCGTAATACCGCTGGTGGCGGTGCTCAGGCCCGTGGACAAGCTGCCGATGCTGCTCGTTGCAGTGCTCAAGCCAGACGACGTGGAGGTCGAGAGGCTGCTGACGCTGCTGTTGGTCGAGCTCAAGCCGGTAGACAAGCTGGAGATGCCGCTGGTAGCAGTGCTCAGGCCCGTGGACAGGCTGCCGATGCTGCTGGTCGCAGTACTCAGGCCAGAAGACGTAGACGTCGACAGGCTGCTCACGCGGCTGTTGGTCGAACTCAAACCGGTCGACAGGCTGGAGATGCCGCTGGTTGCAGTGCTCAGGCCCGTGGACAAGCTGCCGATGCTGCTGGTCGCAGTGCTCAGGCCGGACGACGTTGACGTCGACAGGCTGCTCACACGGCTGTTGGTCGAACTCAAACCGGTCGACAGGCTGGAGATGCCGCTGGTTGCGGTGCTCAGGCCGGTGGACAGGCTGCCGATGCCGCTGGTCGCAGTGCTCAGGCCCGTGGACAAGCTGCCGATGCTGCTGGTCGCAGTGCTCAGGCCAGACGACGTAGACGTCGACAGGCTGCTCACGCGGCTGTTGGTCGAACTCAAACCGGTCGACAGGCTGGAGATGCCGCTGGTTGCAGTGCTCAGGCCCGTGGAGAGGCTGCCGATGCCGCTGGTTGCAGTGCTCAGGCCCGTGGACAAGCTGCCGATGCTGCTGGTCGCGGTGCTCAGGCCGGACGACGTTGACGTCGACAGGCTGCTCACGCGGCTGTTGGTCGAACTCAAGCCGGTCGACAGGCTGGAGATGCCGCTGGTGGCGGTGCTCAGGCCAGACGAAGTCGAAGTCGACAGGCTGCTGACGTTGCTGTTGGTCGAGCTCAGACCGGTGGACAGACTCGAGATGCCGCTGGTTGCCGTGCTCAGCCCGGTGGACAAGCTACCGATGCTGCTCGTTGCGGTGCTCAGGCCAGACGAGGTAGAGGTCGACAAGCTGCTTACGCTGCTGTTCGTCGAACTCAGGCCCGTGGACAGGCTGGAGATACCGCTGGTCGCGGTGCTCAGGCCAGTCGACGTGGAGGTCGACAGACTGCTCACGCTGCTGTTGGTCGAGCTCAGACCGGTCGAGAGGCTCGAGATACCGCTGGTGGCAGTACTCAGGCCCGACGACGTGGAGGTCGAGAGGCTGCTCACGCTGCTGTTCGTCGAACTCAGGCCAGTCGACAGGCTGGAGATGCCGCTCGTCGCAGTGCTCAAACCGCTGGACGTCGACGTAGACAGGCTATCGATGCTGCTGGTTGCAGTGCTCAGGCCAGACGAAGTGGAGGTCGACAGGCTGCTCACGCTGCTGTTGGTCGAGCTCAGGCCAGTGGACAGGCTGGAGATACCGCTCGTCGCAGTGCTCAGCCCGCTGGACGTCGACGTGGACAGGCTATCGATGCTGCTGGTCGCCGTGCTCAGACCGGACGAGGTGGAAGTCGACAAGCTATTGACGCTGCTGTTGGTCGAACTCAGACCTGTCGAGAGGCTGGAGATACCGCTGGTCGCGGTACTCAGACCAGAGGACGTCGAAGTCGACAGGCTGCTGACGCTGCTGTTGGTGGAGCTCAGGCCGGTCGAGAGGCTGGAGATGCCGCTGGTCGCCGTGCTCAAACCCGACGACGTCGAGGTCGACAAGCTGCTCACGCTGCTGTTGGTCGAGCTCAAGCCCGTAGACAGGCTGGAGATACCGCTGGTGGCAGTGCTCAGGCCGGACGAAGTGGAGGTCGACAGGCTGCTCACGCTGCTGTTCGTCGAACTCAGGCCAGTCGAGAGGCTGGAGATGCCGCTCGTTGCCGTGCTCAGGCCAGACGATGTGGAGGTCGACAGGCTGCTCACGCTGCTGTTGGTCGAGCTCAGGCCAGTCGAGAGGCTCGAGATACCGCTGGTGGCGGTGCTCAGACCGGACGACGTGGAAGTCGACAGGCTGCTCACGCTGCTGTTCGTCGAACTCAGACCAGTCGAGAGGCTGGAGATGCCGCTCGTTGCCGTGCTCAGGCCAGACGACGTGGAGGTCGACAGGCTGCTCACGCTGCTGTTCGTGGAGCTCAGGCCAGTGGACAGGCTGGAGATGCCGCTGGTCGCCGTGCTCAGACCCGACGACGTCGAGGTCGACAAGCTGCTCACGCTGCTGTTGGTCGAGCTCAAGCCGGTGGACAAGCTGGAGATGCCGCTGGTCGCTGTACTCAGACCCGACGACGTCGAAGTCGACAGGCTGTTCACCGTGCTGTCCGTCGTGCTCAAGCCGGTGGACAAGCTGGAGATGCCGCTGGTCGCTGTACTCAGACCGCTGGACGTCGACGTGGACAGGCTATCGATGCTGCTGGTTGCGGTGCTCAGGCCAGACGATGTGGAGGTCGACAGGCTGCTCACGCTGCTGTTGGTCGAGCTCAAGCCAGTCGACAGGCTCGAGATGCCGCTGGTGGCAGTACTCAGACCCGACGACGTGGAGGTCGACAGGCTGCTGAGGCTGCTGTTTGTGGAGCTCAGACCGGAGGACAGGCTGGAGATGCCGCTGGTCGCCGTGCTCAGGCCGCTGGACGTCGACGTAGACAGGCTGTCGATGCTGCTGGTTGCGGTGCTCAGGCCAGAAGACGTGGAGGTCGACAGGCTGCTCACGCTGCTGTTCGTGGAGCTCAGGCCGGTGGACAGGCTGGAGATACCGCTGGTCGCGGTGCTCAGACCGGACGAGGTCGACGTCGACAGGCTGCTGACGCTGCTGTTGGTGGAGCTCAGGCCGGTCGAGAGGCTGGAGATGCCACTGGTCGCCGTGCTCAGGCCCGACGACGTCGAGGTCGACAAGCTGCTGACGCTGCTGTTAGTGGAGCTCAGGCCCGTAGACAGGCTGGAGATGCCGCTCGTCGCCGTGCTCAGACCGCTGGACGTGGAGGTCGACAAGCTGCTCACACTGCTGTTGGTCGAGCTCAGGCCGGTGGACAAGCTCGAGATACCGCTGGTCGCTGTGCTCAGGCCCGACGACGTCGAAGTGGACAGACTGCTGACGCTGCTGTTGGTCGAGCTCAGACCAGTCGAGAGGCTCGAGATGCCACTGGTCGCCGTGCTCAGACCGCTGGATGTCGAGGTCGACAAGCTGCTCACACTGCTGTTGGTCGAGCTCAGGCCGGTGGACAGGCTGGAAATGCCGCTGGTTGCCGTGCTCAAGCCGGACGATGTCGAAGACGACAGGCTGCTCACACTGCTGTTGGTCGAGCTCAGGCCAGTGGACAAGCTGGAGATGCCGCTGGTGGCGGTGCTCAAGCCGGACGATGTCGAAGACGACAGGCTGCTGACACTGCTGTTCGTCGAGCTCAGGCCAGTGGACAAGCTCGAGATACCGCTGGTCGCCGTGCTCAGGCCCGACGAGGTCGAAGTGGACAGACTGCTGACGCTGCTGTTGGTCGAGCTCAAGCCGGTCGAGAGACTCGAAATGCCGCTCGTCGCCGTGCTCAGACCGCTGGATGTCGAGGTCGACAAGCTAGTCACACTGCTGTTGGTCGAGCTCAGACCCGTGGACAGGCTGGAGATGCCGCTGGTGGCGGTGCTCAAGCCGGACGATGTCGAAGACGACAGGCTGCTCACGCTGCTGTTGGTTGAGCTCAGGCCGGTCGAAAGACTCGAGATACCGCTGGCGCTGCTGCTCAAGCCTGTCGAGAGGCTGCTGACACTGCTGTTGGTCGAGCTCAGCCCCGTAGACAAGCTCGAGATGCCGCTGGTCGCCGTGCTCAGGCCCGACGAAGTCGAAGTAGACAGGCTGCTGACGCTGCTGTTCGTCGAGCTTAGACCGGTGGACAGGCTGCCGATGCTGCTGGTCGCCGTGCTCAAGCCCGAAGAGGTCGAGGTGGACAAGCTGTTGACGCTGCTGTTGGTCGAGCTCAAGCCCGTAGACAGGCTGGAGATGCCGCTGGTGGCGGTGCTCAGGCCGGACGAGGTGGAGGTCGACAGGCTGCTGACGCTGCTGTTTGTGGAGCTCAGGCCCGTAGACAGGCTGGAGATACCGCTCGTCGCCGTGCTCAGACCACTGGATGTCGAGGTCGACAAGCTGCTCACACTGCTGTTGGTCGAGCTCAGGCCGGTCGAGAGGCTGGAGATGCCACTGGTCGCCGTGCTCAGGCCCGACGACGTCGAAGACGACAGGCTGCTCACGCTGCTGTTTGTGGAGCTCAGGCCAGTCGAAAGGCTGGAGATGCCGCTGGTGGCGGTGCTCAGGCCGGACGAGGTGGAAGCCGACAGGCTGTTGACGCTGCTGTTGGTCGAGCTCAGGCCGGTCGAGAGGCTGGAGATGCCACTGGTCGCAGTGCTCAGGCCCGACGACGTCGAAGACGACAGGCTGCTCACGCTGCTGTTGGTCGAGCTCAGGCCCGTAGACAAGCTCGATATGCCACTGGTCGCAGTGCTCAGACCGGACGAGGTCGACGTCGACAGGCTACTGACGCTGCTATTCGTTGAGCTCAAGCCAGTCGAGAGGCTGGAGATGCCACTGGTCGCAGTGCTCAGGCCCGACGATGTCGAAGTCGACAGGCTGCTCACGCTGCTGTTAGTGGAGCTCAGGCCCGTAGACAGACTGGAGATGCCACTGGTCGCCGTGCTCAGGCCCGACGACGTTGAGGTCGACAGGCTGCTCACGCTGCTGTTCGTCGAGCTCAGGCCTGTAGACAGGCTGGAGATGCCGCTCGTCGCCGTGCTCAGGCCCGACGATGTCGAAGTCGACAGACTGCTCACGTTGCTGTTCGTGGAGCTCAGGCCGGTCGAGAGGCTGGAGATGCCGCTCGTGGTCGTGCTCAGGCCGCTGGACGTCGACGTAGACAGGCTATCAATTCTGCTGTTCGCCGTGCTCAACCCGGACGACGTGGACGTCGACAAGCTGCTCACACCGCTGTTGGTCGAGCTCAGACCCGTGGACAGGCTCGAGATGCCGCTGGTGGCGGTGCTCAAGCCGGACGATGTCGAAGACGACAGGCTGCTGACACTGCTGTTCGTCGAGCTCAGGCCCGTCGAGAGGCTCGCGATGCCGCTGGTGGCAGTGCTCAGCCCCGACGACGTGGAGGTCGACAAGCTGCTCACGCTGCTGTTCGTGGAACTCAGGCCAGTCGACAAACTGGAGATGCCGCTGGTCGCCGTGCTCAGGCCCGACGACGTCGAAGTCGACAAGCTGCCGACACTGCTGTTCGTGGAACTCAGGCCCGTGGACAAGCTCGAGATGCCGCTGGTCGCCGTGCTCAGGCCCGACGAGGTCGAGGTCGAGAGGCTTGTGATGCTGCTGGTCGCAGTGCTCAGACCCGACGACGTGGAAGACGACAGACTACTCACGCCGCTATTGGTCGAACTCAGGCCGGTGGACAGGCTCGAGATGCCGCTGGTGGCGGTGCTCAGGCCGGACGAGGTCGAGGTCGAGAGGCTGCTGACGCTGCTGTTGGTCGAGCTCAGGCCCGTGGAGAGGCTGGAGATACTGCTGGTAGCCGTGCTCAGACCCGACGAGGTCGAAGTCGACAGGCTGCTCACGCTGCTGTTCGTGGAGCTCAGGCCGGTGGACAGGCTGGAAATACCACTGGTTGCCGTGCTCAAGCCGGACGAGGTCGAAGACGACAGGCTGCTCACGCTGCTATTCGTCGAGCTCAAGCCGGTGGACAGGCTGGAAATACCGCTGGTCGCCGTGCTCAAGCCCGACGACGTGGAAGACGACAGGCTGCTCACGCTGCTGTTGGTCGAGCTCAAGCCGGTGGACAAGCTGGAGATGCCGCTGGTCGCTGTGCTCAAGCCCGACGAGGTCGAGGTCGAAAGGCTCGAAATGCTGCTGGTCGCAGTGCTCAGGCCCGACGACGTGGACGTCGACAGGCTGCTCACGCTGCTGTTCGTTGAGCTCAGGCCTGTAGACAGGCTGGAGATGCCGCTGGTCGCTGTGCTCAAGCCCGACGAGGTCGAGGTCGAGAGGCTCGAGATGCTGCTGGTCGCAGTGCTCAAGCCCGACGACGTGGAAGATGACAGGCTGCTCACGCTGCTGTTGGCCGAGCTCAAGCCGGTGGACAAGCTGGAGATGCCGCTGGTCGCTGTGCTCAAGCCCGACGAGGTCGAGGTCGAGAGGCTCGAAATGCTGCTGGTCGCAGTGCTCAGACCCGACGACGTGGACGTCGACAGGCTGCTCACGCTGCTGTTCGTCGAGCTCAGGCCTGTAGACAGGCTGGAGATGCCGCTGGTAGCCGTGCTCAAGCCGGACGATGTCGAAGTCGAGAGGCTGCCGACACTGCTGTTGGTCGAGCTCAAGCCAGTGGACAGGCTGGAGATGCCACTGGTCGCCGTGCTCAGGCCCGACGACGTGGACGTCGACAAGCTGCTCACGCTGCTGTTAGTGGAGCTCAGGCCAGTGGACAGGCTGGAGATGCCACTGGTCGCCGTGCTCAGGCCCGACGACGTGGACGTCGACAAGCTGCTCACGCTGCTGTTAGTGGAGCTCAGGCCAGTGGACAGGCTGGAGATGCCACTGGTCGCCGTGCTCAGGCCCGACGACGTGGATGTCGACAAGCTGCTCACGCTGCTGTTAGTGGAGCTCAGGCCAGTGGACAGGCTGGAGATCGCGCTGGTGGCGGTGCTCAGGCCCGAGGAGGTCGAGGTCGAGAGGCTCGAGATGCTGCTGGTCGCAGTGCTCAGGCCCGAAGACGTGGAAGTCGACAGGCTGCTCACGTTGCTGTTCGTCGAGCTCAAGCCAGTCGACAGGCTGCTGATACCACTGGTCGCCGTGCTCAGGCCGGACGACGTGGACGTCGACAAGCTGCTCACGCTGCTGTTGGTGGAGCTCAGGCCTGTGGACAGGCTGGAGATGCTGCTGGTCGCAGTGCTCAGGCCCGTCGAGGTCGAGCTCGAAAGGCTCGAGATCCTGCTCGTGGCCGTGCTCAAACCACTCGAAGTCGAGGTCGACAGGCTGCTCACGCTGCTGTTGGTCGAACTCAGGCCCGTCGAGAGGCTGGAGATACCGCTGGTCGCAGTGCTCAGGCCGGACGACGTGGAGGTCGAAAGGCTGCTCACGCTGCTGTTCGTGGAGCTCAGGCTCGTGGACAGGCTCGAGACGCCGCTGGCCGCGGTGCTCAGGCCCGACGACGTCGAGGTCGACAGGCTGCTCACACCGCTGTTCGTCGTGCTCAAGCCCGTGGACAGGCTGGAAATGCCGCTGGACACCGAGGTCGACAGCGAGCTCAACTGCCCGAAATTCACCGCGTCGGTGGGATTGGCACCCGCTGCAACGTTGGTGAGGACCACCGGCGCCGCGGCGCCCACGCCGCCCAGGGTGACCTTGGTGTGGCTCGCGTCGTCGTACTGAACCGAGTTGGCCAGGCCGGTCGACAGGCTGCCGATGCCGCTCGTGGCCGTGCTCAGGCCGCTGGACAGGCTGGAGATGCCGCTGTTCGCGGAAATCAGGCCGGTGGAGAGGCTCGAGATGCCGCTGGTGGCGGTGCTCAGGCCCGACGACGTCGAGGTCGACAGGCTGCTCACGCTGCTGTTCGTCGTGCTCAAGCCGGTCGAAGTCGAGGTCGAAAGGCTCGAGATGCCGCTGGTGACCGTGCTCAGACCGCTGGAAGTCGACGCAGAAAGGCTGCTGACGCTGCTGTTGGTCGAGCTCAGGCCAGTCGACAGGCTGGAGATACCACTGGTCGCGGTGCTCAGACCGGTCGACGTCGAGGTCGACAGGCTGCTGATACGGCTGGTCGCGGTGCTCAGGCCGCTCGAAGTGGAAGTCGACAGGCTGCTCACGCTGCTGTTCGTGGAGCTCAAACCGGTCGAGAGGCTGGAGATACCGCTGGTGGCGGTGCTAAGGCCGGACGACGTCGAGGTCGACAAGCTGCTCACGCTGCTGTTGGTCGAGCTCAAGCCCGTGGACAGGCTAGAGATACCGCTGGTGGCGGTGCTCAGGCCGCTCGAAGTGGAAGTCGACAGGCTGCTCACGCTGCTGTTCGTCGAACTCAGGCCGGTGGACAGGCTGGAGACGCCACTCGTCACCGTGCTCAGGCCGGACGAGGTCGAAGTCGACAAGCTGCTGATACCACTGGTCGCCGTGCTCAACCCGCTCGACGTCGAGGCGGACAAGCTGCTCACGCTGCTGTTCGTCGAACTCAGGCCGGTGGACAGGCTGGAGATGCCACTCGTGGCCGTGCTCAAGCCGGTCGACGTGGAAGCAGAGAGGCTGCTCACGGCGCTGTTGGTCGAGCTCAGGCCTGTAGACAAGCTGGAGATGCCGCTGGTCGCTGTGCTCAAGCCCGACGACGTCGAGGAAGACAGGCTGCTGACGCTGCTGTTGGCCGAGCTCAGACCGGTCGACAGACTGGAGATGCCACTGGTCGCCGTACTCAGGCCGGAAGAGGTCGACGTGGACAAGCTGCTTACGCCGCTGTTCGTGGAACTCAGGCCCGTTGACAGGCTGGAGATGCCGCTGGTCGCGGTGCTGAGGCCGGACGACGTGGAGGTCGACAAGCTGCTCACGGTGCTGTTCGTCGAACTCAGCCCTGTGGACAGACTCGAAACGCCGCTGGCGCTGCTGCTCAAGCCAGTCGAGAGGCTGCCGACGCTGCTGTTGGTCGAGCTCAAGCCAGTCGAGAGGCTGCCGACGCTGCTGTTGGTCGAGCTCAAGCCAGTCGAGAGGCTGCCGACGCTGCTGTTGGTCGAGCTCAAGCCGGTGGACAGGCTGGAGATGCCGCTGGTGGCGGTGCTCAAACCTGACGAAGTGGAGGTCGACAGGCTGCTGATACTGCTGGTCGCCGTGCTCAGGCCGGACGAAGTCGAGGTCGACAGGCTGCTCACGCTGCTGTTCGTAGAGCTCAAACCAGTAGACAGGCTCGAAATACCGCTGGTTGCTGTACTCAGGCCCGACGAGGTCGAGGTCGACAAGCTGTTGATGCGACTTGTCGCGGTGCTCAGGCCGCTCGAAGTCGAAGTCGACAGGCTGCTGATGCTGCTGCCAGTCGTACTCAATCCGGAAAACAGTTGGCTTCCGTTGATCGCATCCGTGGATGTGGATGTGACGCGACCTGCCGCCACGTTGGTGACCTGGCGTTCGTTACCCGCCGAACCGACACTGACCACGCCAACTGGCGCAGAACCGGCGAAACCGCCGTATGTCACCCCGCCGACCGTTGCGCTGGCAACGCCGTTTGCTGCGGCCGTCGAAGCACCGTCACCCAACGCTACGCTGCGTGCATTGCTCGAAACCGCACCGCGACCGATGGCAATGCCCGACGTGGCCGCAGCCACGACCGACGATTCGCCGCCAATAGCGATGGCGTCTGTTGCAGCGGCATTTGCGCCAGCCACGGCGTTACCGCCAAGGGCGATGGCTCCGGTGGCCGAAGAACTTGCGCTGTCGCCGATTGCAACGCCGGACGTGCTGGTGGCCTTGGCCGAGTTGCCCAAGGCGACCGCCTCGGTGGCCGCTACCGTGTTGGCGCCGAGAGCGACTGCATTGGCCGCGGTGGTGTTGGCGTTTTCGCCGATCGCGACGGATGCGCCGCCGTTCGCAACTGCCAGCACACCAACCGCCACCGCGTTGGCTCCCAGAGCCTTGGCTCCGGTGTCCTCGGTCAGAGCGCCGCCGATGGCGACGCTGTTCAAGCCCGCCGCATTGCTGCTGCGGCCGATGGCGATCGCCTGCTCACCTGAAGCGACGGACCCGCCCTTGCCTGAGCCGTTGCCTCCACCGATGGCAACCGAAGACGTCCCACTGGCGTTGGCGTCGTTGCCGAGCGCAAATGCGCCGGCATTGCCGTTAGCCTTCGCCCCGGAACCAATGGCGGTTGCGCTACCGCCAGCGGCGGTGGCGCTGGCGTTGTTGCCGATGGCGATGTTGTAGCCGCCGCCGCCGTTGGTCGTGGCGCCGTTGCCCAAGGCGACGTCGGCCGTGTTGGAGGCGATAGCACTGTTACCCACGGCCGTCGCACCAGTGCCGCCAGCGCTTGCCAATGTGCCGATAGCAACCGCATTTGCGCCGTTCGCAGTGGCTCGTTCCTTTGAACCGGTGCCTGAACCGATGGCGATACCGCTGCCGCTCGTGGACGAACCGACTATCGCGCTGCTACCCACATATGAGGCCTGCGCCACTGAGGCCAAACCTGTTGCAGCGACCACAAGCGCCGCAGCAATTGCCACCGTCGACTTGCTGCTCCGCTTGCCCCTTGCCGAGGTGAGTTCGGAAGCCGCCACCCACGCGCCGAGCGCTTCATTCCAAATACTACGATATGACTTGTTCATTGAATTCGAGCTCGGTTCACAGAGGGACTGACACAGATCGGCACCCAAACGACAGCTGCCACGGCTCGTCGCTGGGCATCAGGCGCAAAGACGCGCGTGTGCTTACAGGAATGCTGGAATGTACGCATTCGTTTACATTCTTGATGCACTGCAGCAGCGAAAACCCAAAAATTGAGGATTTAGTTCACAAAATCTCAGACTCGCCGGGCAATTCATGAACGAGCGTTGCAACCAGACAACGGGTCCGCAGGGCGCCACCTAGAATTGCGAGCGCCCTGCCACCACTGGCTTCGCCATTCAAGGACGCTCCGATGAAGCAGCTTTTTCTCCGCCTCTTGGCCGCATTTGCATTTACCGCGAGCGCTTCGTGTGCACTGGCCCAAGAAGGCACGTCGGCAGACGAACTGGTCCAGG
This sequence comes from Variovorax sp. AC194, assembly GCF_979257995.1. Classification (NCBI taxonomy): domain Bacteria; kingdom Pseudomonadati; phylum Pseudomonadota; class Betaproteobacteria; order Burkholderiales; family Comamonadaceae; genus Variovorax; species Variovorax sp. AC194. The sequence goes on from NZ_OZ409823.1 coordinate 5,290,716, forward strand.
CGGCCCTCACCGGCTTGCGCCAGATCGACGAAAACCGTTCCGCAGAGCTGTGGGATGCCACCTCCGCCTTCGTGAAAACAAGGCTTCCAAAGGCGGAATTCGTGAGCAACATGCAACGCACCCGCCAGACGGTCGGCACCGTGGTCCGCCGCGACTGGGCCAGCGTGGTCCGCATTCGCTACCTGGACGACAGCAGCGGCGTTCCCGCCGGCCAGTACGCCAACGTCGACTTCGCCACCCGCCTGAACAACGACAAGACCGTCTTCGAAAAGGTCAGCTTTCGCCTCGAGCCCGGCGGCTGGAAACTGACCGGCTACGTCCCCCGCGAAACACAATGACCCCCGGCGCCGGCCTGCGCATCGGCATCACCATCGGCCTGCACCACGAGGCCGAGACCCTTTGGAACAACGGCATCAAGCAAAACGCCGTGTTCCTGGCCGAAGCGCTCAAGCACTGCCCGAACGTCGCCTCGGTCGTGCTGGTCAACACCACGGCCACCCCCATCACCTCCGCCCTGCCCTGGGACCAGTCGCGCTGGCCCACGGTGACCTTCGAGGCGGCCAAGGACAGCGTCGACGTGCTGATCGAGCTCGGCGGCCAGATCGACGGCGCCCAAACCGACTACCTGAAGCAGCGCGGCGCGCGCCTCGTGTCGTACTGCTGCGGCTTCGAGTACGTGCACGCGATGGAGTCGATGCTGTTCAACATACCCCTCTGGGGCCAGAACCTGTACGTCAACCAGCGCTACGACGACATCTGGATGGTTCCGCAGGTCGCCAACATCAGCCAGCCGTACTTCGAAGTGCTACGCCGCACCAAGGCGCGCGCCGTGCCTTTCGTCTGGAGCCCGGTGTTCCTGGACGAGCGCACCCGCGCCCTGCCCGACGCCGGCGTGTACCAGCCCCACGCCGGACCGCGCCGCCTCAGCGTGATGGAGCCGAACATCAACGTGGTGAAGTTCTGCCTCTATCCGATCCTGGTGGCCGAGCTGTCCTACCGCGCGCGGCCCGACGCCATCGCGCTGCTGCAGGTCACCAATGCCGAGCGGATGGCCAGGGAGAACATGGAGTTCATCACGCTGATGAACCAGCTCGACCTGGTCCGCGAGCACAAGGCGGTGTTCCTCGGCCGGCACGAGACGCCCGTGTTCCTCGCGCAGAACACCGACATCGTGGTCTCCCACCAATGGGAGAACCCGCTCAACTACTTCTATCTGGAGACCTGCTGGCAGGGCTACCCGCTGGTGCACAACGCGCACCTGTGCGCGGACCTGGGCTACTACTACCAGGGCAACGACGTGGCGGCGGGCAGCGCCCGGGTGCTCGAGGCCATCGACACCCACGATGCACAGTCCGCTGCGTACCGCGATCGCCAGCGCAAGCTGATCGACCGCTACCTGCCCGGCAACGCCGCAGCCACCCAGGTCTACAACCACCTGCTGCTCGGCCTGATGCAGCGCCCTGCCCGCTGAACGAAACGGACGAAACGGAAAACCCGCCATGCTCGACCCCTCCGAACTCCGGCAGTTTTTCCCCGTGGTCGTGTCGCCCAGCCACGACGGCAAGTTCTTCCAGAACTACGTGACCTCGCTGCTGAACTTCGCCATCGAATCGGAGCGCGCCGGCATGCGCATGCAGGTGCTGTTCCACCAGGGCGAGAGCCTGGTGACGCGCGCGCGGAACAATTGCGTGGCGCAGTTCCTGGCCAACCCGCACTGGACGCACCTCTTCTGGATCGACGCCGACATCGGCTTCTCGGCGCAGGCCGCGTTCCGGCTGCTGCTGTCGGGCTACGACATCGCGGCCGGCGTCTACCCGCTCAAGCGCGACAACTGGCCCGACGAGGGCGTGACCGCAGGCACAACGCAGCAGCAGTTCGAGGCCACGTTCACCCGGTACACGGTCAACGCCAAGGCCTCCGAGCTCACCTCGCAGGTCGAACTCGAAGTGCAGCCCGACGGCTTCATGAAGATGACCGAGGCGCCGACCGGCTTCATGGTGATCAAGCGCGCGGTGTTCGAGCGCCTCATGGCCAGCTACCCCGACCTGAGCTACGTGCCCGACAGCATCGGCGAAGCCGACCTGGGCCTGCACTACCGCTTCTTCGACGTGATGGTCGATCCCGAGACGCGCCGCTACCTCTCGGAAGACTACGGTTTCTGCCGCCTGTGGTCGGGGCTGGGCGAATCGATCTACATCGATGCCAACTCCAACCTGACCCACCAGGGCGCCAAGATGTACCGCGGCGATTTCGCCAGTTCCCTGCTGACCTCGCTGCCGCACGCGGTGGGCGGGCCGGCCGGCGCGGCGATGGTGCTCAAGGGCCAGGAATACCTGAAGCCGAACCTGCCGGGATAGTCAGGACAGGACAGGACAGGACAGGCGCACCGCGCAGCGCCCAAGAAAAAGCCCCGTCGAGACGGGGCTTTTTCCATCGACTTGCCGGACGAGGATCAGGCGGCCGCCGTCTCCGCCACCTTGTAGTCGTCGATCTTGTCGAAGTTCAGGTATTGGTAGATCTGGCTGCTCGACGCATCGAGCACGCCCGTCGCGGCCATGTATTCCTCGCGCGTCGGGATGCGGCCCAGGCGCGAGCAGATCGCCGCGAGTTCGGCCGAACCCAGGTACACGTTGGTGTTCTTGCCCAGGCGGTTGGGGAAGTTGCGGGTGCTGGTCGACATCACCGTCGCGCCCTCGCGCACCTGCGCCTGGTTGCCCATGCACAGCGAGCAGCCCGGCATTTCGGTGCGGGCGCCTGCATTGCCGAACACGCCGTAGTGGCCTTCCTCGGTGAGTTGCTGCGCGTCCATCTTGGTCGGCGGTGCGATCCACAGCTTGACCGGGATGTCGCGCTTGCCTTCGAGCAGCTTCGATGCGGCGCGGAAGTGGCCGATGTTGGTCATGCACGAGCCGATGAACACTTCGTCGATCACGGCGCCGGCCACGTCGCTCAGCGTCTTCACGTCGTCCGGATCGTTTGGGCAGGCCACGATGGGTTCGTGGATCTCGGCCAGGTCGATCTCGATGACGGCGGCGTAGTCCGCGTCGGCATCGCCCTTGAGAAGTTGCGGGTCCGCAAGCCAGGCTTCCTGGGCGGCGATGCGGCGCGCGAGCGTGCGGGCATCGGCATAACCCTCGGCAATCATCCACTTCATCAGCGTGATGTTGCTGTTGATGTACTCCTGGATCGGTTCCTTGTTCAGGTGCACCGTGCAGCCGGCGGCCGAGCGTTCGGCCGAAGCGTCGCTCAGCTCGAAGGCTTGTTCCACCTTCAGGTCGGGCAGGCCCTCGATCTCCAGGATGCGGCCCGAGAAGATGTTCTTCTTGCCTTGCTTGGCCACGGTCAGCAGACCCGACTTGATGGCGTACAGCGGAATCGCGTTGACCAGGTCACGCAGCGTGACGCCCGGCTGCATCTTGCCCTTGAAGCGCACGAGCACGGATTCGGGCATGTCCAGCGGCATCACGCCGGTGGCGGCCGCGAAGGCCACGAGGCCGGAGCCCGCGGGGAAGCTGATGCCGATCGGGAAGCGGGTGTGGCTGTCGCCGCCCGTGCCCACGGTGTCGGGCGTCAGCAGGCGGTTGAGCCAGCTGTGGATCACGCCGTCGCCCGGGCGCAGCGAGACGCCGCCGCGGTTGGCCATGAAGTCGGGCAACTCGTGGTGCATCTTGACGTCGACCTTCTTCGGGTACGCCGCCGTGTGGCAGAACGACTGCATCACCAGGTCGGCCGAGAAGCCCAGGCAGGCCAGGTCCTTCAGCTCGTCGCGCGTCATCGGGCCGGTGGTGTCCTGCGAGCCGACCGAGGTCATCTTGGGTTCGCAGTAGGTGCCCGGGCGCACGCCCGTGCCTTCGGGCAGGCCGCAGGCGCGGCCGACCATCTTCTGCGCGAGCGAGTAGCCCTTCTTGGTGTCGACGGGGCTGGTCGGCAGGCGGAACAGCGTGGAGACCGGCAGGCCCAGCGCTTCGCGCGCCTTGGCCGTGAGGCCGCGGCCGATGATCAGCGGAATGCGGCCACCGGCGCGCACTTCGTCGAACAGCACTTCGCTCTTGACCTGGAATTCGGCGATGACCTTGCCGTCCTTGAGCGCCTTGCCTTCGTAGGGACGCAGTTCGACCACGTCGCCCATGTTCATCTGCGCCACGTCGAGCTCGATCGGCAGTGCGCCCGAGTCTTCCATCGTGTTGTAGAAAATCGGCGCGATCTTGCCGCCGAGGCAGACGCCGCCGAAGCGCTTGTTGGGCACGAACGGAATGTCTTCGCCCGTGAACCACAGCACCGAGTTGGTGGCGCTCTTGCGCGACGAACCCGTGCCGACCACGTCGCCGGCGTAGGCCACGAGGTGGCCGCGCGCGCGCAGGTCTTCGATGAACTTCACCGGGCCGCGCTTGCCGTCTTCTTCGGGAACGATGCCGGGGCGGGCGTTCTTGTGCATCGCGAGCGCGTGCATCGGGATGTCGGGACGCGTCGTCGCATCGGGTGCGGGCGACAGGTCGTCGGTGTTGATTTCGCCAGCCACCTTGAAGATGCTGACGGTGATGCTCTGGGGCACTTCGGGGCGGCTGGTGAACCACTCGGCATCGGCCCAGCTTTGCAGCACGCCCTTGGCGTTGGCGTTGCCCTTGTCGGCCTTTTCCTTGACGTCGTGGAACTGGTCGAACATCAACAGGGTTTTCTTCAGGCCCTCGGCCGCGACGGCGCCGACTTCGGCATCGTCCAGCAGGTCGATCATCGGGCTGATGTTGTAGCCGCCGAGCATGGTGCCGAGCAGTTCGGTGGCACGGGCGCGCGAGAGAAACGCGCTCTTCTCGGTGCCATGCGCCACGGCTGCGAGGTAGCTCGCCTTGACCTTGGCCGCGTCGTCCACGCCGGCGGGGACGCGATAGGTGAGCAGGTCCAGCAGGAAGGCGCCGTCTTTTTCGTTCGCGCTCTTCAGGAGCTCGATCGCTTCAGAGGTCTGCTTGGCGCTCAGGGGCAGCGGCGGGATACCGAGCGCGGCGCGTTCGGCAACATGGTCAACGTAGGCTTGCAACATCTTCTTTTCTCCGGAAACGGGACTGGCGGGCATGCAGCGCGGCAAGCAAGAGCCGCGCCGCATCCCTGGTGGGGGCTCTTACTTCTTGGCCGGGTCGGCGCCTTCGAAAAGGCTCTTCGGCGGGTTCTTCTTCATTTCTTCGGCAAAGGCGACCTGGGCGGCCGTCTGGCATTCGTCGGCGATGCGCAGGCCCGCCTTCTGGTTCATCAGCATGGACTTGTTGCCCAACTGGAGCCACATGGCGCCGGCACGCGGGTCTTCCAGGCGGATGGCACCGGTGCGGCTCTCGACCGGGTGCATGCGGTACTTCAGGCCCTTGGTGGTCACGTTGAAGAAGCCGGGCTTCTTCTCGTCTTCGGTCACGGTCACGTCGGCGCCGAGTTCGCACTGGGCCTTGCCGGTGGAGACGCGCTTGGCGACTTCCAGGTCGGCGTCGGTCAGCACGACGTTGGTGTCATCGGCGATCGGCGTGACTTCCTCGACAGCCTTGGCGGCCTTGCGGGTGACCTGGCGCTTGGGCGGCGCTTTCTTGGTGGCGGCGGGCTTCGCAGCGGCCGGCTTGGCGGGCGCCGCGGTCTGTGCCATGGCACCGAACGGCAGAGCCAGTGCCAGTGCGGCGATCAGGGCAATTTTCTTCATGTGTGGGTTTCCTTGAGGCTGGGTTCGAAGGTTTCGTTTCAGGAGGCCGCGAGTGCAAACCAGGCTTTCGCCTCGGGAGGCAACGCGCGCCCTGTTGCGTGGGCGCGCGTCAGAACCTGCCAAAAGTGGCGGTAGCTCGCGCGGTCGTGCAATGTGCCATCAATTTGTGTCGGCGCCCAATCCGCGTCCGCGGCTTTTGCAATGATTTGTGTAGCAATCTGGATTTGTGCCTCATCGGGCGCAAACGCTTCCAGGATGGGGCGGATCTGGTTCGGGTGGATGCTCCACATCCGCGAGTAGCCGAATTCGGTGGCGGCCTTGCGGGCCGCGACGCGCATCGCGTCGGTGTCGTTGAATTCGGTCACCACGCAGTGCGAGGGCACCTTGCCGTAGGCGTGCGCCGCCGAGGCGATCGCCAGCTTGGCGCGCACCACCAGCGGATGCGTGAACTGCCCGGCCGCGCCCATGCCGTCGGCGGGAATGGCGCCGGCATGCGCCGAGACGAAATCCATCAGACCGAAGCTGAGCGACTGCACGCGCGGATGCGCGGCGATTTCAAACGCGTTGTGCACCGCGAGCGGCGATTCGATCAGCACGTGCAGCGGCAGCGCATCGGCATCGGCCGCTTCGAGCGCGGCCACGGCCTGCAGCACATCGGCCACCGATTCGACCTTGGGCACCATGAGGTGGCTCAGGCGATCGCCCGCACGACCGGCGATGGTGATCACGTCGCCCGCGAACGCGGGGTGGTCGACCGGATGCACGCGCACGCCGACGCGCATGCCGGGCCTGGCGGCCAGCGCCAGCTCGGTGACCAGCGCGGCATGCTCGGCCTCGCCGCCCACGGGGGCGCCGTCTTCGCAATCGAGGGTGACGTCGAACACGCAGGCGCCAAACTCCTCGGCCATCTCGGCCTGCAGCGCGAGGCTCTTCTTCATGCGCGCTTCGACGCCGCTGTAGTGGTCGCAGACGGGCAGCGTCACCGCGCCGGCCTGCGCGCCGAGCAGCACTTGCGCCGGGTGGACTGCGTGGGTCATGCTTTCACGCCTTCTTCTGCGCCACGATGAACATGCGCGGGAACGCGAGCAGCCGCTTGCCGTCGGTGCGCGCCGGATAGGCCTCGTCCACGCGGCGTTCGTATTCGGCGAGATAGCTCGCCTGCAGGTCGGGCGGCAGGCGGTCGACGAAGGGCTTCAGCCCCGTGCCGCGCACCCATTCGACGATGGAAGCCGCGTCGGCCATGCGGTGCTGGTAGATCGTGTGCCAGACATCGACGTTGGCGGCATGCGGCGCCAGGAGGTCGTAATAGCCGTCCAGCGGCAGCAGCTGGGTGCGCAGCCGGTCGGCATCGCCGATGGGCTCGGCCCAGGGCGCTTCGGCAGCGAGCGCGCGCATCAGGCGGTGCGTGGGCTCCTGGCGGTTGTCGGGCATCTGGACGGCGAGCACGCCGCCCGGGGCCAGCGCGTCGAACAGGCGCGGGATCAGCGTTTCGTGATCGGGCACCCATTGCAAGGACGCGTTGGCGTAGATGAGATCGGGCGCTTTGTCTTGCGGCGCCCAGGTCGCGATGTCGCTCAGCTCGAAGCGCGCGCCGGGCAGGCGCTCGCGCGCGCTGACCAGCATGGCTTCGGAGTTGTCGGTTCCGAGGGCCTGCGCCTTCGGGAACCGGTTGACCAGCAGCTCGGTGGAGTTGCCCGGCCCGCAACCGAGGTCGACCACGCGGTCGGCTTCGGCCAATGGCACCCGCGCCAGGAGCTCCTGTGCGGGTCGTGTGCGCTCGTCCTCGTAGCGACGATAGAGCGCGGGGTTCCAGTCGAGCATGCTTCGGGTGCGCTTACAGCAGGTGAGCGACGCCGGCGCGTTCGCCTTCGAGCTCTTCGAGGGTCTTGTTGATGCGTTCCTGGCTGAATGCATCGATCTCCAGGCCTTCGACCAGCTTGTACTCGCCGTTTTCGCAGGTGACCGGGAAGCCGAACATCACGTCCTTCGGAATGCCGTACTGGCCGTCCGAGGGGATGCCCATCGTGACCCACTTGCCGTTGGTGCCCAGGGCCCAGTCGCGCATGTGGTCGATGGCGGCGTTGGCGGCCGAGGCGGCCGACGACAGGCCGCGCGCTTCGATGATCGCCGCGCCGCGCTTGCCCACGGTCGGAAGGAACGTGTTGGCGTTCCATTCCTGGTCGTTGATCATCTTGGCGACGCTTTCGCCGTTGATGGTGGCGAAGCGGTAGTCGGCGTACATCGTGGGCGAGTGGTTGCCCCAGACGGTGAGCTTCTCGATGTCGGCCACGGCCTTGCCGGTCTTGGCGGCGATCTGGCTGGCGGCGCGGTTGTGGTCCAGGCGCAGCATGGCGGTGAAGTTCTTGCGCGGCAGGTCGGGGGCGCTCTTCATGGCGATGTACGCGTTGGTGTTGGCGGGGTTGCCGACCACCAGCACCTTGACGTTGCGGCTGGCGACGGCATTGAGGGCCTTGCCTTGCGCGGTGAAGATGGCGCCGTTGACGGCCAGCAGCTCGGCGCGTTCCATGCCGGGGCCGCGGGGGCGCGAGCCGACCAGCAGGGCGTAGTCGGCGTCCTTGAAGGCGGTCATCGGGTCGCCATGGGCTTCCATGCCGGCCAGGAGCGGGAAGGCGCAGTCGTCCAGCTCCATCATCACGCCCTTGAGCGCCTTCTGGGCTTTCTCGTCGGGGATTTCGAGCAGTTGCAGGATGACCGGCTGGTCCTTGCCGAGCATTTCGCCGGATGCGATACGGAACAACAGGGCGTAACCGATTTGACCGGCGGCACCGGTGACGGCAACGCGGACGGGCTTTTTGCTCATGGGAAGACTCCAGAAGGTGATGAAACGGTGTCGGCGCTCTCGTGGGGCGCCAAGGTCCGACGGGGGAAACAGCGTCCCGCGGCGCGAGACCGGCCCGCATTTTAAGCCGATTCAATGAGCCTCGTCTTATGTCTTATATAAGATATCCTCGGGGGCACCGCCACGGCGCACCCCACCGCTGCCATGAACACCCCCACCGCCCTCGACGAGCTCCCTACGCCGTCCACGCCGTCCTTCAGTCCGCTCTACCAGCAGATCAAGACCTTGATCCTGCAGAGCCTGCAGGCGGGCGAGTGGAAGCCGGGCGAACCGATTCCGAGCGAGATGGACCTGGCCGTGCGTTACCGCGTGAGCCAGGGCACGGTGCGCAAGGCCATCGACGAGCTCTCGGCCGAGAACCTCGTGGTGCGGCGCCAGGGCAAGGGCACTTTCGTCGCCACGCATGCCGAGCAGCATGTGCAGTACCGCTTCCTCAAGCTCGTGCCCGATGCGGGCGACCCGAACACCGAAGGCCCGGCCGAACGCACCATCGTCGACTGCAAGCGCCTGCGCGCATCGGCCGACGTGGCACGCGCGCTCGGCCTTCGCACCGGCGACGCCGTGCTGCAGGTGCGCCGCGTGCTCGCCTATGCGGGCGTGCCGACCATCCTGGAAGACCTGTGGCTCCCCGGCACGCCCTTCAAGGGACTCACGGCCGAACGGCTGCGCGCATGGCCCGGCCCGATGTATTCGCTCTTCGAAACCGAGTTCGGCGTGCGCATGGTGCGCGCCGAAGAACGCATTCGCGCCGTGCTGCCCGATGCGGAGCAGGCCCTGCTGCTGGACGTGACGGCGCAGATGCCGCTCCTGAGCGTCGAGCGCGTGGCGCACACGTACCACGACATGCCGATGGAGCTGCGCCGCGGCCTCTATCGCACCGACACGCACCACTATCGCAACCAGCTGGGCTGACAGCGCATCGACATGGAACATCGATTCAATCGCCTTGCATCGCCCGCGCAGCGCGCGCAACATGCTCCGAAGTCAATAGCAACCCACTGCCGCAGTGCGCCGACTCGGGCGCAGCCGATGCGCGATGGTGCATTGCAATAGAATTTTGCGTTGTTTGCATTTCCGCAGAAGAAACAAAAGCGTTCGCTCTCAGAACAAGCCAACAAGTCACAAAGCCACGAAAGCATCCCCTCAATGACAGAGCTTGCAACTCCCCCCCGGCCACCGCGTCGCGAATTCCGAAACATCAATGCCTTCACTGATCTCACGACGTACCGGCTCCCGCCGGCCGGCATCGTGTCGATCCTGCACCGCGTGAGCGGCGTGCTGATGTTCCTGCTGCTGCCGTTCATCATCTGGATGTTCGACACCTCGCTCTCGTCGGACTATTCGTTCGCCCGATTCAAGGCCGCATTCAACAGCGGCCTTGGTTTCGTTCCGGGATGGTTTTTCAAGCTCGTCGCGCTCGCGCTGATCTGGGCCTACCTGCACCACTTCATCGCCGGTCTGCGCCACCTCTGGATGGACGTGAGCCATGCGGCGGTGACCAAGGAATTCGGCCACACCTCGGCCATCGTCACGCTGGCACTGAGCGTTTTGCTCACCGTGGTGCTCGGCGCCAAGCTGTTCGGCCTGTACTGAGAAGGAGCCACCCATGTCTGTGAATTACGGCTCCAAGCGCATCGTCGTCGGCGCTCATTACGGTTTGCGCGACTGGCTCAGCCAGCGCATCACGGGCGGCCTGATGGCGCTCTTCACGATCATCCTGCTCGCGCAAGTGATCTTCTCGCGCGGCCCCATCGGCTACGACCTGTGGGCCGGCATCTTCGCCGCGCAGTGGATGAAGGTGCTGACCTTCTCCGTGATCGTCGCCCTGCTCTATCACGTGTGGGTCGGCATGCGCGACGTGTGGATGGACTACGTCCAGCCCGTCGGCATCCGTCTCGTGCTGCAAATTTTCACCATCGTCTGGCTTGTCGGTTGTGCGGGTTGGGCCATTCAAGTGCTTTGGAAGATCTGACCTGACATCCCCACCATGACCTACACAAAAGAACAAATCACCAAGCGCAAGTTCGACGTCGTGATCGTCGGCGCCGGCGGCTCCGGCATGCGCGCCTCGCTGCAACTGGCGCGCGCGGGCCTCAACGTGGCCGTGCTCTCCAAGGTGTTCCCCACGCGTTCGCACACCGTCGCCGCGCAAGGCGGCGTGGGCGCATCGCTCGGCAACATGAGCGAGGACAACTGGCACTACCACTTCTACGACACGATCAAGGGCTCCGACTGGCTCGGCGACCAGGACGCGATCGAGTTCATGTGCCGTGAAGCCCCGAAGGTCGTGTACGAGCTCGAGCACTTCGGCATGCCCTTCGACCGCAACCCCGACGGCACGATCTACCAGCGTCCGTTCGGCGGCCACACGGCCAACTACGGCGAGAAGCCCGTGCAGCGCGCCTGCGCCGCGGCCGACCGCACCGGCCACGCGATGCTGCACACGCTCTACCAGAAGAACGTCGAAGCGCGCACGCAATTCTTCGTCGAATGGATGGCGCTGGACCTCATTCGCGACGACGAAGGCGACGTGGTCGGCGTGACCGCGCTCGAAATGGAAACCGGCGACCTGCACATCCTGCAGGCCAAGACCGTGCTGCTGGCCACCGGCGGCGCGGGCCGCATCTTCCAGGCCTCGACCAATGCCTTCATCAACACCGGCGACGGCCTGGGCATGGCCGCGCGTTCGGGCATTCCGCTGCAGGACATGGAGTTCTGGCAGTTCCACCCGACCGGCGTGGCCGGCGCGGGCGTGCTGCTGACCGAAGGCTGCCGCGGCGAAGGCGCGATCTTGCTCAACAGCAACGGCGAACGCTTCATGGAGCGCTATGCGCCCACGCTGAAGGACCTGGCGCCGCGCGACTTCGTCTCGCGCTCGATGGACCAGGAAATCAAGGAAGGCCGAGGCTGCGGTCCCAACAAGGACTACGTGCTGCTCAAACTCGACCACCTGGGCGCCGACACCATCCACAAGCGCCTGCCTTCGGTGTACGAGATCGGCGTCAACTTCGCCAACGTCGACATCACCAAGGAACCGATTCCCGTGGTGCCGACCATCCACTACCAGATGGGCGGCATCCCGACCAACATCAACGGCCAGGTCGTCATCCAGAAGGGTGAAGAGAACAGCGCCGTGGTGAACGGCCTCTACGCCGTGGGCGAATGCTCCTGCGTGAGCGTGCACGGCGCGAACCGCCTGGGCACCAACTCGCTGCTCGACCTCTTGGTGTTCGGCCGCGCGGCCGGCAACCACATCGTCGAGTTCAACGACAAGCTGAAGGAACACAAGGACCTCCCCAAGGATGCGGCCGACCGCACGCTGGAGCGCCTGAACCGGCTCGAATCGACCACCACCGGCGAATACGCGCAGGACGTGGCCGGCGAGATCCGCGCGGTCATGCAACAGCACGCCGCGGTGTTCAGGAAGCAGGCCTCGATGGACGAAGGCGTGGTCAAGATCGCCGCCGTGCGCGAGCGCGTCAATGCGATCGGCCTGAAGGACAAGTCCAAGGTGTTCAACACCGCCCGCATCGAAGCGCTGGAAGTGGACAACCTGATCGAAGTGGCGCAGGCCACGATGGTCTCGGCCGCCGCCCGCCGCGAATGCCGCGGCGCCCACACGGTGGAAGACTACGAGCGTCCCGCGGACGATCCGGTCGCACCGCTGGGCCGCGACGACGCCAACTGGATGAAGCACACGCTCTGGTACAGCCAGGACAACCGCCTCTCGTACAAGCCGGTCAAGCTGCAGCCGCTCACCGTAGCCTCGGTTCCGCCGAAGGTCCGCACGTTCTAAGCAACGGCTAACGTCAGCCAAGTAAAAGCATTCACAAGGTCACCACGATGAAGCGCACATTCCAGATCTACCGCTACGACCCGGACAAGGACGCCAAGCCCTACATGCAGACGATCGAGATCGAGCTCGACGGCCACGAACGCATGCTGCTGGACGCCCTGATGAAGCTCAAGGCACAGGACCCGACGCTGTCGTTCCGCCGCTCCTGCCGCGAAGGCGTCTGCGGCTCGGACGCGATGAACATCAACGGCAAGAACGGCCTGGCGTGTCTCACCAACATGCTCACGCTCAAGGGCACGATCGTGCTCAAGCCCCTGCCGGGCCTGCCCGTCATCCGCGACCTGATCGTGGACATGACGCAGTTCTTCAAGCAGTACAACTCGATCAAGCCGTACCTGCAGAACGACAACGTGCCGCCCGAGAAGGAGCGCCTGCAGTCGCCCGAAGAGCGCGAAGAGCTCAACGGGCTGTACGAGTGCATCCTGTGCGCGAGCTGCTCCACGAGCTGCCCGAGCTTCTGGTGGAACCCCGACAAGTTCGTGGGCCCGGCAGGCCTCCTGCAGGCCTACCGCTTCATCGCCGACAGCCGCGACGAAGCCACCGCCGAGCGCCTGGACAACCTGGAAGATCCGTACCGCCTCTTCCGTTGCCACACGATCATGAACTGCGTCGATGTGTGCCCCAAGAACCTGAACCCCACCAAGGCCATCGGCAAGATCAAGGAATTGATGGTGCGTCGCGCCATCTGATCCTTCTTCCGGAAATCACCATGCAAACCGCCGACGAACTCCAGCAGCCGCTCAGCGAACGTGCGCTGAGCAAGCTGAAATGGCGTTGCCGGCGCGGCCTGCTCGAAAACGACCTGTTCATCGCCCGCTTCTTCGAGCGGCACGAATCCCACATGACCAATGGTCAGGCGGGAGCGATGGAGACATTGATGGACCTGTCGGACAACGACCTCCTCGACCTTTTGCTGCGCAGGAAGGAGCCCGAGCCCGAATGGGCCGGTGCCGAGGTGGTCGCATTGCTGCATCTGATGCGCACCGACGGCGCCCAGCGCCCCGCAATCTCTCCTTCGTCCTGAATCCTCCTTTTGAAAGTAAATCGAAATGAAAGCATCCGATACCAAGGCCACGCTGTCGTTCAGCAACGGCGGCGACAGCGTTGAACTGCCGATCTACAAGGGCACCGTCGGTCCCGACGTGATCGACATCCGCAAGCTGTACGCACAGACCGGCATGTTCACCTATGACCCGGGCTTCATGTCGACCGCCGCCTGCCAGTCGGCCATCACGTACATCGATGGCGACAAGGGCGAGCTGCTGTACCGCGGCTACCCCATCGAGCAGCTCGCGACCAACTGCGACTTCCTGGAAACCTGCCACCTGCTGCTGTACGGCGAACTGCCCGACGCGCCCAAGAAGGCCAACTTCACCAAGCTCGTGACGAACCACACGATGGTGAACGAGCAGATGCAGTTCTTCCTGCGCGGTTTCCGCCGTGATGCCCATCCGATGGCCATCATGACCGGCCTGGTGGGCGCGCTCTCGGCCTTCTATCACGACAGCACGGACATCAACAATCCCGAGCACCGCGAGATCGCCGCGATCCGCCTGATCGCCAAGATGCCCACGCTCGTGGCCATGGCGTACAAGTACACGATCGGCCAGCCGTACATGTACCCGAAGAACGACCTGAGCTACGCGGGCAACTTCCTGCACATGATGTTCGCCACGCCCTGCGAGGAATACAAGGTGAACCCGGTGCTCGAGCGCGCGCTGGACCGCATCTTCATCCTGCACGCGGACCACGAGCAGAACGCCTCGACCTCGACCGTGCGCCTGTGCGGCTCGTCGGGCACCAACCCGTTCGCGGCGATTGCGGCCGGCGTGGCCTGCCTCTGGGGCCCGGCCCACGGCGGCGCCAACGAAGCGGCGCTCAACATGCTCTACGACATCCAGAAGGAAGGCGGCGTGGAGAAGATCGGCGAGTTCATCAAGAAGGTCAAGGACAAGAACTCGAACGTCAAGCTCATGGGCTTCGGCCACCGCGTGTACAAGAACTACGACCCGCGCGCCAAGCTGATGCAGGAAACCTGCAACGAAGTGCTGACCGAGCTGGGCCTGGAACAGGACCCGCTCTTCAAGCTGGCCAAGGAACTGGAAAAGATCGCCCTGGAAGACGAGTACTTCGTCTCGCGCAAGCTCTACCCGAACGTGGACTTCTACTCGGGCATCGTGCAGCGCGCCATCGGCATTCCGGTGCCGCTGTTCACCGCGATCTTCGCGCTGGCCCGCACGGTCGGCTGGATCGCCCAGCTGAACGAAATGATCGGCGACCCCGAGTACAAGATCGGCCGCCCGCGCCAGCTGTTCGAAGGCTCGCCCAAGCGCGATGTGAAGCCGATCTCGGCACGCTGATCGCTCGCTGGCGAATCGGCATGGGGCTTCGGCCCTTGCCGAGGGCTCCAATAAAAAAAGCTGCCCGAGGGCAGCTTTTTTTCGTTCTGGCCGCCCCTCGGCGGTCCCTCCCTCTCCCTACTTCTTCACCATTTGACGCGCACGCCCAGCGAGCCGTTGATCGAGCTCTTGACCTTGGCATCACCGCCCGACGACCAGAGCTTGCCGACTTCGCCATAGAGGCTGGTCGACTCGCTCAGGGACAGCGTGAAGCCGCCCGCCAGTTCGGTGCTCGTGCCGCCGGTGGGCGCCGCGATGTCGGTCGTGGTTGCGCCGTTCACGAAGCGCGCGATGTCCGTGCCGCTGGAGGTCTTGTAGACGTTGAAGCGGCCGTAGGGTTGCAGCGCGCCCACGCTGGTGTCGATCTGGCCCTTCACGCGCACGCCGGCGCGCGCGATCCAGCCGCTGTCGGCTTGCGGCTGAACCACGGCGCCCAGGATGGCGGAGTTGCTCAGGTCCATGTGCTGGTGGATCAGCTGCAGCTGCGGCTCGATGCTCCAGCCGCTGCCGCCGAGCGGGAACGACTGCCCCACTTCGATCGACCCCAGCAGGCTGTTGCCCTTGCCTTCCACGCCGCCCGAGAGGTTCGGCTGCACGGTGTAGCGATGGCGGCCCGACTGCACCACGGCATCGGCGTAGAAGCCGCTGTCGCCGGTGTAGGTGCCGTAGATGCCGACGTACTGGCTGCGCAGGTCGTTGCGGCCGGTGCGAAGGTTGTTCACGCCGCTCGCAAAACCATTGACCGTCGCATCGCCGTCGAGCTGGCCGACGTAGAGGCCGGCGCGCACGTTCGACGTGGCCAGCAGGTCGGTGCCGGCCTGGAAGCCGGTCAGACGGCCCTTGCTCGTCGGCGACACGGTGCCGCCTTGCTGGATGTCGATGTCGGTCGAGAGCACGCGCGCCCAGGCGCGGCGGTCCGAACCGGTCGGCGTGGTGGCCGTGCCCTTCACGTCGTCATCGCCCACGCGCTTGCGCAGGTCGCCCAGCATCGCGAGGTTGCCCTGGCGCAGTTGACCCGGCAGCGCCGCATAGAGCGAGGCTTCCGCGCGGTACGCGGGCAGCGATCCCGATCCCGATGCGGAGCCCGGTGCCGGGTCGGTGCGCAGGAACCAGCTTTCGCCGGCGCCGTTGGCATCGGCCGCATAGAGGCGGTACTCGTACGCGCCGGCATCCATGTGACCGCCCGCGAGCGCGAAGGCGTCCTTGGTGGTCTGCGCCGTGGTGGTCGCGCCGTTCTGCGCGCTGACGATCTCCACGCCGTTGCCGGTGGTGCGCGCACCCAGGCCGCCGAGGTTGGTGACCTGCACGGTGGTCTTGCCGGTGGCGGCGCCGCCGTTGATCACCAGCCGGTCCGACGGGCCGCTGCCGCTGTTGAGTGCCGTGGCCAGCTTCAGCACGCCGCTGTTGCCGACGTAGTTGCCGTTCACGGTCAGCGTGGTGCCCGGCGCGGTGCCCACGAGGGAAACCGTGCCGCTGTTGGCGAGCGATTTCACCGTCTGGCTGAAGCCCGCGAGATCGAGCGTCGCGCCCGCGCCCACGCTGTGCGCCGAAGCGGCGCTCAGGGTGTTGGCGGCACCGGCCTTCAACGTGCCTTGCGCCACGTTGGTCGCGCCGGTGTACGTGTTGGCGCCCGAGAGCGTCAGCGTGCCCGTGCCTTCCTTGGTGATGAAGCCGCCGCCGCTGATCGCGCCGCTCAATGCGCCGTTGAACGCGCCGGTGTCGATGACCGGATCGTTCTGCCCCGTCAGCTGGATCGCGTTGGCGATCGTGAGGCCCTCGGCGCTGAAGCCCAGCGTGGTGTCGTCGTCCATCGACAGCGCGCCGGTGCCCAGCGCCTCGCTGTGGCCGACGTTCAGGCGGCCTTGGTGCAGCACCGTGCCGCCCGTGTAGGTGTTGGCGCCCGACAGCGTGAGCGCGCCGGTGCCGACCTTCACGACCGAGCCGCCCACGCCGGAGATGACGCCCGAGACTTCGGTGTTGGTGTTCAGCCCGCCGGTGGTCAGCGCCTTGGCGCCGAGCAGCACCCGGCCCGCGCCTTCGAGCGAGCCGATGGTGATGCCGTCGGTGGCCATCTTGCTGATGCGCACCGTGCCGCCCGCCTTGTTCACCACCGTTGCCTGGTCGGCCTTGGCGTTGTCGAAGAAGTCGACGACGCCGCCGGTCTCGTTCACCAGCGTCGCCTGCCCGGCCGAGCCGTTGTCCATGAAGTCGGTATGGCCGCCCGCGTAGTTGGTGATGAGCGCCTTGCCGGCGGTGGCGTCGTTCCACACCGTCGTGCCGCCGCCGCGGTTCTCGATCGTCGCGTTGCCGGCCGTTGCGGTGCCCGAGAAGGTCACGTTGGCGTCGGTGGCGGTGACCAGCGTCGCGCTGCCGGCCGAACTGCTGTCCTTGAACTCGACGAAGCCGCCGTTGACGATGCCGTCGCGCGCGGCCGTGGAAATGTGCAGGCTGCCAGCCTCCGCGCTGCCGCTGAACACGAGCCCCGCGCTGCCCCCCACGAAGACCGCGCCCGTGCCCAGCGCGCCGGTGATGCTGGCATTCACCGTGCCGGCCTCGACCTGCGTGCCGCCGCTGTAGCTGTTGACCGCCGCGAGTTCGAGCTCGCCCGCGCCGATCTTGCGCACGCTGCCGCTGCCGCTCATCGTGCCGGCATAGGTGCCGTTCGCCGCCTGGTCGAAGGTGACCTTCGCGTCGTTGACGATGTCGCCCTGCAGGCTGGTGGTGTTGCCCTGCAGCACGCCGGCCTTGACCGTGGTGCCGCCCGCGTAGGTGTTGGCGCCGCCGAGCACCAGCGTGCCGACGTCTTCCTTCGACAGCCCGCCCGTGCCGGTGATGGCCGAATTGATGGTCGCGGTCATGTTCGCGCCGCCTGCCGTGCCGTCGCCCACGCGCACCACGGTGTTCGCGCCGCTGATGTTGAGTTCGTCGCCCTGCACCACGTAGCCATCGACCGCGAACTGCGCGCCGCCGATGCTGACCACGCCGCCGGTCTTGTCGACCGTCACCGTGCCGCCCGTGCCGCCGAAGATGGCGAACTGGTCCTGCTTCCAGGACGCGTTGACGGTGCCGTCCATGTCGGTCCAGCCGTCGCCCGGGGCGCCCACGCGCCAGGTGCCCGAACCGCCGTTGGCCTTGCCGTTGTTGTAGTCGCCGCCGTTGCCGCCGTCCCAGAAATTGAGGCTGAAGCCGGCGCGGTTCACCAGGTTGACCTGCTGGGCCACCGAGGTCTGCACCGACAGGTCGCTCGCCTTGGCGCTGGCCGGGATCGTGCCGATGTCCAGCCCGTTGTCGGTCAGTGCGCCGGTGTACGCGATGAGGCGGTACAGGCCCGGGCCGAAGGTGCCGCCCGAAGATTCGGCGACGTTGAGCGTGCCGTCCAGCGTGAGGTTGCCCGTCACGTTGACCAGGTCGTTGAGCGGTCCGCCCGCGGTGCCCGCCTGGCCCAGCTCGTAGTTCAGGATCGAGCCGCCGCTCAGCGACAGCGCGCCTGTGTTCAGCGTGCCCGGGCTGTTGCCCGCGGCCAGCGTGCCGCCGTCGGCGATGTTGACCGCGCCGGCGATGGTGCCCGCGCCGCCCAGCGTGCCGCCGTTGCCGACGAACACCGTGCCGGTGCCGGTCGCGCTGCCGGTCGTGTTGTTCACGCGCAGCGTGCCGGCATCGACGAAGGTCGAGCCCGTGTACGTGTTGGCCGCCGTGAGTTCGAGCGTGCCGGTGCCGCGCTGGGTCAGCGTGCCCGAGCCGTCGATGACGCCGCCGAAGCTCACCGCGTCGGAGCGGTTGAAGGCCAGCTCGCTGTTGTTGGTGATGTTGCCCGCGATGCTGCCGCTCGTGGTGCCGTTGCCGATCTGCAGCGCGCCCGCGCTGACGGTGGTGCCGCCGGTGTGGGTGGCGGCGCCGGTGAGCGTCAGCGTGCCGGGGCCGGCTTGCGTGAGCGTGCCCGCGCCGCTGATGTTGCCGGCGAAGTCGACGGCATCGTTCCGGTTGAATGCGAGTGCGCCGTTGTCGATGACGTTGCCCACGAGGGCGCCCGTGCCGCCGCCGTTGCCGATCTGCAGCGAGGTGCCGCCCGCGACGGTCGTGCCGCCCGCGGCATCGTTCGCCTGCAGGATGCCGGTGACGACTGCGCCCTGCGACGCGTCGAGCGCGATGTTGCCCGCCACGACGTTGCCGGTGACGGTCAGCGCCTTGCCGGTGGTCAGGGCCAGGTTCGCGGCGGTGAAGTTGCCGAGCGCATCGATCTGGTTCTTGCCGTTGAGCGTGGCGTCGCCCACCGCGCTGCCCGAGAGCGAAGCCGCGGTAATGACGCTGCCCGCGTCCTGCGTGATCGTGCCGGCCGAGGTGAGCGCCGCGGCCGTGCCCGTGACCGCGCCGTTGATCGCCAGGTTGCCGGCGGTCGTGGTGAGCGCAACGCTCGCGCCGCCATCCACCAGGCCGGTGACGGTCAGCGACTTCGCGTTGTTCAGGCTGAAACCGGCGGCCGTGAAGGCGCCGAGCGTGTCGATCTGGTTCTCGCCGGTAAGCGCCGTGCTGCCGGTCGAGCTGCCCGTCAGGGTGCCGGCCGTGACGACGCTGCCCGCGCCCTGCGTGATGTCGCCGAGCGAGTTGATCGCCGCGCTCGTGCCGGCGTTCACGTTGCCGTTGATCGCCAGCGAGGCGGCGTTGTTCAGGCTCAGGCCGTTGGCGGTGAAGTTGCCGAGGGCAGCGATCTGGTTCTGGCCGTTCAGCGTCACCGCGCCGGTGGCGCCGCCTGTCAGCGTGGCGGCGGTGACGACGCCAGCGGTCTGCGTGATGCTCGCGCCGCCGTTCAGGCTCAAGGCGCCCGAGGCGGTCACGTTGCTGGCCAGCGCGATGCCGTCGCGCGCGGCGAGCGACACGGCGCCGCCCGTGAGGGCGTTGTTCACCGCGAGCGCGCCGCCGTTGGCGGCCAGCGTCAGGGCGGCGGTGCCGGTGTTGATGGCTGCGGCGGGCAAGGTCAGCGTGCCGCCGGCGACAAGGCTCACGGCGCCGTTGGTGCCATTCGTGAGGGAGGCGACGTTGAGGTTGTTGACGTCGGCCAGTGCGATGCTGCTGCCCGAGACGGTCACCGCACCGACGAAGTCGTTGGCCGGGTTCGCGAGCGTGACGGCGTTGGCACCTGCGTTCAACGTCGCGGTGCCGCCGACGGCCACCGTGCCGGTCTGGGTGATGGCGCCATTGGCGGTGGCCGCGAAGTTGCCTGCCGTGGAGGTGTCGGCCAGCGTCAGGGCCGCGTTGTTTGCGATCTGCACGGTGCCGCCGGTGATGCCAACCGGACCCGTGAAGTTGTTGGCCGCCTGGGTCAGCGTGATGTTGCCGGCGCCGGCATTCAGCGTGCCAGCGCCCGCCACGGAGAGAGCGCCGCTCTGGGTGATGGCACCACCGTTGCTGCTGGCGTCCAGCGAGGCTGCGCTGCCGCTGCCCAGGTTCAATGCGCCATGGCTCGTGGCAGTCAATGCGCCGGTGTTGAGCGTGCCGAGCGTCAGCAGGTTCGCGTCGTTGATCGACGTTGCGCCGCCCGTGAGGCTCACGGCGCCGCCGAAGTCGTTGCCCGCGTTCGCGAGCGTGATGGCGCCAGCGGCATTGAAGGTGCTCGTGCCGGTGACGGTTGCCGCGCCCGTCTGCGTGATCGCACCGTTGGCCGATGCTGCCAGATTACCCGTCACGGCACTGGTGCCCAGCGCGAGCGCGGAGGCGTTCGCCAGTTGCACGTTGGCACCGATGAGGCTGACCGCGCCGACGAAATTGTTGGGCTGGATCAGCGAGATGTTGCCGGTACCGGCGTTCAGGGTGCTTGTGCCGGCGACGTTCAGCGCGCCCGTCTGGGTGATGGCGTTGTTGTTGCTCGTGGCGTTCAGCGATGCGGCCGTGCCGCTACCCAGGTTCAACAGGCCATGACTGGTGACCGTCAGCGCGCCGGTGTTGAGCGCACCGAGCGTCAGCGCGTCCACGTCGTTGATCGCGGTCGCGCCGCCGGTGAGGGATACCGCACCGGTGAAGTTGTTGTTCGCGTTCGTCAACGTGATGGCATTGGTGCCGGCGTTGATCGCGCTCGTGCCCGTGACGCTCACGGTGCCGGTCTGCGTGATCGCACCGGTGGCGGTGGCCGCAAGGGTGCCCGTTACCGTGCTGGAGCCCAGCACCAGGGCGGCGCCGTTGGTGATCTGCACGTTGCGGCCGTTGGCGCTCACGGCGCCTGTGAAGTTGTTGGCCGCCTGGGTCAGCGTGATGTCGGCGGTTCCGGCGTTCAGCGTGGTCGTGCCCGCGACGCTCAGTGCGCCGGCCTGCGTGATGGCTGCGTTGTTGCTGGTGGCGTTCAGCGAAGCCGCGGTGCCGCTGCCCAGGTTCAGGACGCCGTGGCTCGTGACGGTCAGCGCGCCCGTGGCGAGCGTGCCGAGCGTCAGCGCGTTCACGTCGTTGATCTGCGTGGTGCCGCCCGTGAGGGACACGGCGCCGACGAAATCGTTGTTGGTGTTCAGCAGCGTGATGGCACCGGCGCCGGCATTGACCGTGGTCGTTCCCGCCACGTTCAGCGCACCGGCGGCCTGGGTGATAGCGCCGCCGTTGCTGCTGGCGTTCAACGACGCCGCAGTGCCGCTTCCCAGGTTCAAGGCGCCATGGCTCGTGACGGTCAGGGCGGCGGTGTTGAACGCACCCAGCGTCAGCGCGTTCACGTCGTTGATCTGCGTGACGGCGCCCGTGAGGGACACGGCGCCGACGAAGTCGTTGTTCGCATTGGCCAGCGTGATGGCGCCGGTGCCTGCGTTGATCGCGCTCGCGCCCGCCACGCTCAGTGCGCTGGTCTGCGTGATGACGCCATTGTTGCTCGTGGCATTCAGCGTGGCCGCGGTGCCGCTGCCCAGGTCGAGCGCGCCGTGGCTCGTGACGGTCAGCGCGCCGGTGGCGAGTGTGCCGAGCGTGAGCGCGTTCACGTCGTTGATCTGGGTCGTGCCGCCCGCGAGGGACACTGCGCCGCCGAAGTTGTTGTTCGCGTTCGACAGGTTGATGGTGCCGGTGCCCGCGTTGATCGCGCTCGTGCCCGCGACGACCAGTGCGCCGATCTGGCTGACGTTGCCGTTGTTGCTGGCGGCGTTCAGTGAGGCCGCCGTGCCGCTGCCCAGGTTCAGGTTGCCGTGGCTCGTGACGGTCAGCGCGCCGGTGGCGAGCGTGCCCAGCGTCAGCGCGCTCACATCATTGATCGCCGTCGTGCCGCCCGTGAGGTTCACCGTGCCAACGAAATTGTTGTTGGCATTGGTCATCGTGATGGCGTTGGCGCCTGCGTTCACCGACAGGTTGCCGTTGCCGCTGAACATGCCGCTCATCGTGAGCGCGCCGTTCGAGGTGATGGTGCCGGTGCCCGCGAGCGCCACGTTGCGCGCGCTGGTGAGGGCGCCGGTCGCAACCAGCTTGCCGTTGTTGAGCGTGAGCAAGCCGGCCGCGCCGCCCAGGTTTGCATCGCTGGAGACCTGGACGGTGCCGTTGTTGTTGATGAACGTGCCGCCGGTGTAGCCGTTGGTGCCCGAGAGCACGAGCGTGCTGCCGCCGTTCTGCGTGACAGTGCCCGTGCCGTTGATCGTGCCGGCGAAGGCGGTGCTGTCCGAGCGATTGAAGGTCAGCGCCGCGTTGTTGGTGACGTTGCCTGTCAGGCTGCCCGTGGTGCCGCCATTGCCGATCTGCAGCGTGCCCGCCGAGATCGTGGTGCCGCCGGTGTACGTATTGGTGCCGGTCATCGTCGTGGTGCCGCCGCCCAACTGCCGGACCGAGCCGGCGCCCGAAATGTTGTAGTTCGCGGCAAGGTTGCCGCTGCCAGGCGCGTTGTAGTTCACCTGGCCGTTGCCGTTGATGGTGACGCCGCCCGCCGTGGTCAGCGTGCCGCCGGTGATCGTCAGCGTTCCGGTGCCGCCCGCGCCGCCGGCGCCGCCGCGCCCGCTGCCGGTGCCGCCGTTGTAGCCGCCGACCACGATGCTGCCGGCCGACAGGTTGCCGCCCGAGAGCGTGACGTTTCCGGTACCGCCCGCACCGCCCGCGCCGCCGGGGCCGTTGCCCGTGCCGCCGCCGCCGCCGCCGCCCGCGCCGCCGATCAGCAGCACACCGTTGATGGTCGTCGCGCCCCCGCTGACGTTGAGCACGCCCGCGCCGCCGGCCGTGCCGTTGCCGCCGCCGTTGAAGCCGCCCCCGCCGCCGCCACCACCGCCGCCGCCGCCCACCGCGACAGAGCCGGTGATCGTGCTGTTGCCGTTCGTGATGTTGCGCGTGGTCGTCCCACCCGCCAGGTTGCCGGTGGGGGTGCCCACCAGCGCCGCGCCGCCCGCGCCCGAATTGCCGCCACCGCCGTTGCCGCCGGCGCTGCCGCCGTTGTTGCCCGCGCCTCCGAGGCTGTTGAAGTCGTTAACCCCAGCCGCGCCAGCGCCGTTGCCGACGCCGCCCGCTCCGCCGCTGTCCGAACCCGTCGTCAGGCCTGCGCCGCCACCGCCGGCACCGAACCCGGCGCCACCGCCGCCTGCACCACCACCGCCGCTGCCGCCACCGCCGCCGCCGCCGAAGCCGCCTGCCCCGCCAGCCTTGCCGCCGTTGGCGCCGCCCCCACCAGCACCGGCGGTGCCGATGACCTGGTTCTGCGCCGAAGCGGGCGCCACCAGCCCCGCGCCGGCCACCGCGACCACGACCGCGGCCATCAAGCCGCTCAGCCGGAACGGCGTGCCGCCATCGCGCTCACCGTCCGGCGCGGTGCCGGCACGCGACGAGCGCTGCGGTTTCCCCCGTGCCGTGGCGATTTCCGAGACGGCGACCCAGGCGCCGAGCGAGTTATTCCAAAGGCTGCGAAAAGAAGTGTTCATGACGACTTGTTTGTTACTTAGTAAACGTTCGATCTACATCAGATTACGAGAAGTAACAAAAATAGAACATCACCTGAATTAGCGATAAAGACCTAACCGTTGCGTGATTTACACGCCACCTCATCGCCGATCACCAGCCTGGTCATCGCCGATTGAGATGCATGACCCGACAAAACAGAGAGAAAATACGTTTTCCCATCGCCAGCCGCGATGCCCACGACCAATGACCACCTCGGAACGCAACTTCGCCCGCCGCATCGACCTCACGTCGCTGCAGTTGTTCGTCGCTGTGTGCGAGCTGGGCAGCATCGGGCGCGCGGCGGAGCGCGAATTCATCGCGGCGTCGGCCATCAGCAAGCGGCTGTCCGACCTGGAGGCCACGCTCGGCACCACCCTCCTCTACCGCCACGCGCGCGGCGTGGACCTCACGCCGGCCGGCGAGAGCCTCCTGCACCACGCGCGCTCGGTGCTCTACAGCCTCGAGAAGATGCAGGGCGAGCTCAGCGAATACGCCGACGGCGTGCGCGGCCACGTGCGGGTGCACGCCAACATCTCGGCGATCGTGCAGTTCCTGCCCGAGGACCTGGGCGTGTTCACCCGGGCGCACGAGGCCATCAAGATCGACCTGGAGGAGCACCTGAGCAGCGAGGTGATCCGCGCGGTGCAGGAAGGCGCGGCGGACCTCGGCGTATGCCACGTGGCCGGCGGCGCGGGCGAGCTGCAGAGCCTGTCGTACCGGCACGACCACCTCGCGCTGATCGTTCCCACGGGGCACGCGCTGGCGTCGCACGGGGCGGTCGATTTCATCGATTCGCTCGACTTCGACCACGTCGGCCTGCACACCAACAGCTCGATCTACGTCGCGATGCACGAGGCGGCGCTGGGCGCCGGGCGCAGCGTCAAGCTGCGCATCCACGTCACCGGCCTGGATGCCATGTGCCGGATGATCGAGAACGGCCTGGGCATCGGCGTGATGCCGCATCGCGCGTTCGAGCTCATGCAGAACGGCATCGGCCGCGGCCTCGTGAGCGTCACGCTCAACGACGCCTGGGCGGCGCGCGAGATCCGCCTGGTGGCGCGCGACTTCTCCACCCTGCCAGTGGCGGCGCGCACGCTGGTGAACCACCTGCATGCGGCGGCGGATTCGGCCGGATCGGGCGATACCACCGAACCCCTCGCGGCCCGGGCCGCATAGACAGACAATCCATTCCCCACGAAAGACAAGAGACCGACATGGCACGCACGCTCTACGACAAGATCTGGGACGAACACGTCGTCCACACCGAGGAAGACGGCACCGCGATCCTCTACATCGACCGCCACCTGGTGCACGAAGTGACCAGCCCGCAGGCCTTCGAGGGCCTGCGCGAAGCCGGCCGCAAGCTCTGGCGCATCAGCTCGGTGGTGGCCACGGCCGACCACAACACGCCGACGACCGGCTGGGAGCGCGGCTACGAAGGCATTGCCGACCCGACCAGCAAGGAGCAGGTCACCACGCTGGACAAGAACATCGCCGAATTCGGCGCCGCCGCGTTCTTTCCGTTCCTGAGCAAGCGCCAGGGCATCGTGCACGTGATCGGCCCCGAGTCGGGCGCGACGCTGCCGGGCATGACGGTGGTCTGCGGCGACTCGCACACCTCCACGCACGGCGCGTTCGGTGCGCTCGCGCACGGCATCGGCACCAGCGAGGTCGAGCACGTCATGGCCACGCAGACGCTGCTGGGCAAGAAGGCAAAGAACATGCTGGTGAAGGTCGAGGGCAAGCTGCCTTTGGGCTGCACTGCCAAGGACATCGTGCTGGCCATCATCGGCAAGATCGGCACGGCCGGCGGCACGGGCTACACGATCGAATTCGCGGGCTCGGCGATTCGCGACCTGAGCATGGAAGGCCGCATGACGGTCTGCAACATGGCCATCGAGGCCGGCGCGCGCGCCGGGCTGGTGGCGGTCGACGAGAAGACCATCGCCTACATCAAGGGCCGCCCGCTCGCGCCCACCGGCGTGGAGTGGGAGCAGGCCGCCACCTACTGGCGCACGCTGCAGTCGGACCCCGGCGCGAGCTTCGACGCCGTGGTCGAACTGGACGCCGCGCAGATCCCGCCGCAGGTCACCTGGGGCACCTCGCCGGAGATGGTGGTCGACATCAACGGCCGCGTGCCCGATCCCGACAAGGAAAAAGACGCCAGCAAGCGCGGCGCCATCGAGCGCGCGCTGGTCTACATGGGCCTGGAGCCGAACAAGGCGATGAACGACATCTTCATCGACAAGGTGTTCATCGGCTCATGCACCAACAGCCGCATCGAGGACATGCGCGAAGCCGCCGCCGTGGTAAAAAAGCTGGGCCAGAAAGTCGCCAAGAACGTGAAGCTCGCGATGGTCGTGCCCGGCTCGGGCGTGGTGAAGGAACAGGCCGAGCGCGAAGGCCTGGACGTGATCTTCAAGGCCGCGGGCTTCGAATGGCGCGAGCCCGGCTGCTCGATGTGCCTGGCCATGAACGCCGACCGGCTGGAGCCCGGCGAGCGCTGCGCATCGACCAGCAACCGCAACTTCGAAGGCCGCCAGGGCGCCGGTGGCCGCACCCACCTCGTGAGCCCCGCGATGGCAGCAGCCGCCGCGGTGCACGGCCACTTCGTCGACGTTCGTACGTTCGCCTGAACCCAGAGAGATTCACATGCAGAAATTCACCGTGCACAAGGGCCTCGTGGCCCCCATGGATCGCGAGAACGTCGACACCGACGCGATCATTCCGAAGCAATTCCTCAAGTCGATCAAGAAGACCGGCTTCGGCGTGAACCTGTTCGACGAATGGCGCTACCTGGACGCGGGCTTTCCGGGCCAGGACCCGGCCAGCCGCAAGCCGAACCCCGACTTCGTGCTGAACCAGCCGCGCTACGCAGGCGCCTCGGTGCTGCTGGCGCGCAAGAACTTCGGCTGCGGCTCGTCGCGCGAGCACGCGCCGTGGGCGCTCGACCAATACGGCTTTCGCGCGATCATCGCGCCGAGCTATGCGGACATCTTCTTCAACAACAGCTTCAAGAACGGCCTGCTGCCGATCGTGCTGAGCGAGGCGCAAGTGGCGCAGCTGTTCGACGAGGCGCTCGCCTTCCCGGGCTATTCGCTGACCATCGACCTGGAGCGCCAGGTGGTCGTGAAGCCGGACGGCGGCGAGCTCGCGTTCGACGTGCAGGCCTTCCGCAAGTACTGCCTCATCAACGGACTGGACGACATCGGCCTCACGCTGCGCCACAAGGACAAGATCAAGGCCTTCGAGACCGAGCGCCTGGCGCAGAAGCCCTGGCTCGCGCACACGATGATCTCGTGATCGTTCGCCGCACCTCCTTCTGCATTCCTTCAGCATTCAAACCTCAGACCAACTTATGAAAATCGCAGTTCTCCCGGGTGACGGCATCGGCACCGAAATCGTGGCGGAAGCCGTCAAGGTGCTCGACGTGCTCGAGCTGAAGTTCGAGATGGAGTCGGCGCTGGTCGGCGGCGCGGCCTACGAGGCGCACGGCCATCCGCTGCCCGAGTCGACGCTCAAGCTCGCCAAGGAATCGGACGCGGTGCTGTTCGGCGCGGTCGGCGACTGGAAGTACGACAAGCTCGACCGGCCGCTGCGCCCCGAGCAGGCCATCCTGGGGCTGCGCAAGAACCTGGGGCTCTTTGCGAACTTCCGCCCGGCGATCTGCTACGAGCAGCTGGTGGACGCCTCGAGCCTGAAGCCCGAGCTGATCGCGGGCCTGGACATCCTCATCATTCGCGAACTGACCGGCGACATCTACTTCGGCCAGCCGCGCGGCCGCCGCACCGCGGTGGACGGGCACTTCCCGGGCGCCGAGGAAGCCTTCGACACGATGCGCTACTCGCGCCCCGAGGTCGAGCGCATCGCCCGCGTCGCCTTCGAGGCGGCGCGCAAGCGCAGCAAGCGCGTGACCAGCGTGGACAAGGCCAACGTGCTGGAGACCTTCCAGTTCTGGAAGGACATCGTCACGGAAATCGGCAAGGAGTACCCGGACGTCGAACTCGACCACATGTACGTCGACAACGCGGCCATGCAGCTCGTGAAGGCGCCCAAGAAGTTCGACGTGGTGGTCACCGGCAACATGTTCGGCGACATCCTCTCGGACGAGGCCGCGATGCTCACCGGCTCGATCGGCATGCTGCCCTCGGCATCGCTCAATTCGAGCAACCAGGGCCTGTACGAGCCCAGCCACGGCAGCGCGCCCGACATTGCCGGCAAAGGGGTTGCCAATCCTTTGGCTACAATCCTGTCCGCTGCCATGATGCTCCGCTTTTCACTCAACCAACCCGAAGCTGCCGACCGTATCGAGTCGGCGGTCAAGGACGTGCTGGCCTCCGGGCTGCGCACGGGTGACATCTGGTCAGAAGGTACGAAGCGTGTCGGCACCCGCGAAATGGGCGACGCGGTCGTTGCAGCAATCACCAAAAAGACGATTACCGGCTAACCGCAGCCCGCTTCGTCACGCCCCTCCCCGGCTCGACGAGTCGGGGGCAAAAAAGACAACTTTTTCTTTTTTCATAAGGGCAAACAGAAATGGCGAACGCATCTCAACCTCTGGTCGGCCTCGTAGGCTGGCGCGGCATGGTCGGCTCGGTCCTGATGGACCGCATGCAGGCCGAAGGCGACTTCGGGCTCATCGAGCCGGTCTTCTTCTCGACTTCCAACGCCGGCGGCAAGGCCCCGGCGATGGCCAGGAACGAGACCGCGCTGAAGGATGCGAACGACATCGACGCCCTGAAGAAGTGCGACATCGTCATCACCTGCCAGGGCGGCGACTACACCAGCGAAGTCTTCCCCAAGCTGCGCGCCGCCGGCTGGACCGGCCACTGGATCGACGCCGCATCCACCCTGCGCATGCAGGACGACGCGGTCATCGTGCTGGACCCGGTCAATCTCCCCGTGATCCAGAACGCCCTCACCAATGGCGGCAAGAACTGGATCGGCGGCAACTGCACCGTGAGCTGCATGCTCATGGGTGTGGGCGCTCTCTACAAGGCCGGCCTGGTCGAGTGGATGACCAGCATGACCTACCAGGCGGCCTCGGGCGGCGGCGCGCAGCACATGCGCGAACTGCTGACCCAGTTCGGCACCCTGAACACCGAAGTGCGCGCCCTGCTGGACGACCCCAAGTCGGCCATTCTCGAGATCGACCGCAAGGTGCTGCACAAGCAGCAGAACCTGAGCGCGGCTGAAACCGCCAACTTCGGCGCCCCGCTCGGCGGCTCGCTGATCCCCTGGATCGACAAGGACCTGGGCGACGGCATGTCCAAGGAAGAATGGAAGGCCGGCGCCGAGACCAACAAGATCCTCGGCCAGGGCGCGGGCTTCGGCACCGCCGCCGTGCCGGTCGACGGTTTCTGCGTGCGCATCGGCGCCATGCGCTGCCACAGCCAGGCGCTGACCTTCAAGCTCAAGAAGGACGTGCCCGTGGCCGACATCGAAGCGATGATCGCCGCGGACAACCCCTGGGCCAGCGTGGTGCCGAACACCCGCGAAGCCACGCTGAAGGACCTGACGCCGGTGGCCGTGACAGGCACCATGAACATCCCGGTCGGCCGCATCCGCAAGCTGGCGATGGGCCCCGAATACGTCGGCGCCTTCACCATCGGCGACCAGCTGTTGTGGGGTGCTGCGGAGCCGCTGCGCCGCATGTTGCGCATCCTGCTCGAGGCCTGATGCGGGCTGCTCAGGCCCTTGAATCCCGGATTGTTGCAGTTTGGCAACGAAAAGTGTGTTCGTAAGTATGCGCGCACTGGGTAGAACAGGCGCATTGCCTTGTCAGTCCGGGGTGATGATGCTAACGTCCTCTTACAAATTCTGGGCCTGAGCCGCCCCTATCAGCATGACAAGACATCTGTTGCCCGCGGCCCGCCCATCGGCCGATCGCCCCTCCCCGTCCTCCAGCGGTTGGCGCCTCTCCATCCTGGGTGCGGCAGCCGCCGTCGCCCTGGGGATGGCCAGCACCGACGCCAGCGCCTTCACGCTGGGACAGTTGAAGGTGCAATCGGCGCTGGGCGAACCGCTGCGCGCCGAGATCGATGTGACCGAGATCGCCGCTGCCGAAGCGGACGGCCTGAAGATCAACATCGCCACCGCCGAAGCCTTCAAGAACGCGGGCATTCCGTACAACTCGGCGCTGAGCGACGTCAAGGCGACGCTGCAACGCCGAGCGGGCGGCCAGTACGTGGTGCGCCTGAACGGCAGCCGCCCGCTGAGCGATCCGTTCATCGACCTGTTGCTCGAAGCCAACGGCTCCTCGGGCCGCATCGTGCGCGACTACACCGTGCTGCTCGATCCGCCGGTCACGCGCCAGGCCCAGGCGGCCCCCAGCACGCCGATCGCCCCCGTGGCGCCCCAGATCAGCACCCCGGTCGAGCGCCCTGCCGTCGCGGCAGCCCGCGCACGCCGTGAACGGGCTGCAGCCGCAGCGTCCGCAGCGCCGCCGGTCGCCGCCGCGCCGGCCCCGGCAGCACCCGCCGCCGCGCCCGCAGCAGCAGCCGCCGCACCGACCGCCCCCCGCGCCAGCGGTGGCGGCGAGCAGGTCACCGTGCAGCGCGGCGATACCGCCAGCAAGATCGCCGGGGCCTACAAGCCGGCCGACGTGTCGCTCGACCAGATGCTGGTCGCCCTGCTGCTGGCGAACCCCGATGCGTTCATCGGCGGCAACATCAACCGCATGAAGGCCGGCGCGGTGCTCGATCTGCCGGGCTCCACCGAGGCGAATGCCGTTCCCGCCGCGGAAGCACGCCGCACGGTCACAGCGCAAAGCCGCGATTTCGGCAGCTACCGCCAGCGCCTGGCCGAGAACGCGCCGACGTCGAACGTCGCTGCCGCCAGCCGCAAGGCCTCGGGCAAGCTGCAGGCCAACGTCGAAGACCGCAACGCAGCCGCCAGCGCACCCGACAAGCTCACGATCTCGCAAGGCAGCGCCTCCACCCGCGCCGCCGACGAAAAGCTCGCGCAGGCCCGCCAGGCGCAGGAGAACAGCAGCCGCGTGGCGGAGCTGTCCAAGAACATCAACGATCTGAACAAGATCAAGTCCGGCGCCGGATCGTCGGCACCTGCAGCAGCCGCAGCGCCGGCGCCCGCAGCACCGGGCATCCCCGTTCCGACGCCTTCGACCAGCGCCACGACGACGCCGCCAGCGGCCGCCGCTCCGGCGCCAGTGGCAGCAGCGCCTGTTCCGGCACCTGCTCCCGCTGCGGCAGCCGCCGCACCGGCCGCACCGACGCCGGAAGCGACAGCTGCCCCCGCCGCCGCGGAACCCACCGTCACGCCTTCGGCAACGGAGACGGCTGCCGTCCCCGCGGCAGCAGCCAGCGCCGCGGTCGCAGCGCCAACACCGGCTCCCGCGCCGAAACCCGTGGTGAAGGCCGCTCCGCCTCCGCCCCCGGAACGCAGCTTCTTCGAAGAACTGCTCGACAACCCGCTGATGCTTGCCGGCGCCGCGCTGATCGCGCTGCTGGTCGGCTTCCTTCTGTACCGCGTGCTGGGTCGCCGGCGCGAGGAAATGAGCGAAAGCGTGTTCCTCGAGAGCCGCATTCCGAAGGACTCGTTCTTCGGCGCCAGCGGCGGCGAATCGGTCGACACCAAGCACCGCGGCGATTCCACCGTGTCGTCGCTGTCGTACTCGCCAAGCCAACTCGACGCGGGCGATGTGGACCCCGTCGCCGAAGCCGACGTCTACCTGGCCTACGGCCGCGACCTGCAGGCCGAGGAAATCCTGCGCGAAGCGCTCCGCCTGAACCCGGACCGCACCGCCATCCACCTGAAGTTGCTCGAGATCCACGCCAAGCGCCGCGACGTGCGGGCCTACGAAGGCCTGGCCACCGAAGTGCACAAGCTGACCGGCGGCGCGGGTTCCGACTGGAACCGCGTGGTCGACATGGGCAAGGACCTCGACCCAGGCAACCCGCTCTACGAATCGGGCGCCCCCCGCAGCGCGAGCCAGGCTGAAACGGCCGCCTTCGCAGGCGCACTGGCATCCGCCGCCAAGCCGCCGGTCGCCGCAGTGCCGACGCCCGTCGCACCGCCGCCGATCGCCTCGGCCCCGCCGCCGGCCTTCGTGCCCTCGGTGGCACCGCTGGACTTCGACCTGGACCTGAGCCAACCGATGCCACTGGCACCGGCACCGAGCCACGCACCGGTCGGCGCCAGCCTGCCCAAGTCGGCGTATGCCCCCGCTCCGACGACGGCCCGCCCCGCGGCGCCGCTGTCCAACGGCAATGGCCACGCGGCAACGCCCGTCGACCTCGAGAACGATTTCGACACGGCCCCCGGCGCCCTGACCCCCAACACCGTGCCGTCGAGCTTGAGCGATGCGGAGCACAACACGCGTCCGGCCATGCTGCGCAATGCGCTGCCGGCCGACTCGGGCTTCATCGAGTTCGACATGAGCGCGCTGGCAGGCCTGCCCGCCCGCGGCGGCGCGTCCGAACCGGCGCGCGCTGCGAGCTCGCTGGACGACGAAGGCGAAGACAGCCCCCACGCCGTCAAGCTCTCGCTCGCCCGCGAACTGCAGGCTATCGGCGACGTCGAAGGCGCCCGTTCGCTGGTCGAGGAAGTCGAAGCCGAAAGCGCCGGCGACCTCAAGACGCAAGCCAAGCAACTGCTCGCGGAACTGCGCTGAGCCCTTGCTTTTCCGGTTCCTGAATTCGTGAGGCTGGCGCTCGGCATCCGCTACAACGGCCAGGCGTACGAGGGCTGGCAGAGCCAGCGCTCGGGCCGCACGGTGCAGGACAAGCTCGAGGCGGCCCTCGCGAAGTTCGCCGCTGACCCGTCCGGACGCATCGGCACGCTGTGCGCCGGCCGCACCGATGCCGGCGTGCATGCGCTGATGCAGGTGGTGCACTTCGACACCGAGGTCGAGCGCGAGCCCTTCTCCTGGATGCGCGGCACCAACCGGTTCCTGCCCGACGACATCGCGGTGCAGTGGGCCCAGCCGGTGCCCGACGAATTCCATTGCCGCGCCAGTGCCCTCGCGCGCCGCTACCTCTACGTGCTCTCGCAATCACCGGTACGGCCGAGCCTGGATTCGGGCCGGGTCGGCTGGTCGATGCATCCGCTCGATGGCGACGCGATGCGCAAAGCCGCCGCCCTGCTGGTCGGCACGCACGATTTCAGCTCATTCCGCGCCTCGGCCTGCCAGGCCAAGTCGCCCGTGAAGAACCTGCGCCGCATAGAGATCGCGCGCGTCGGCGACGGCGAGCGCTGCCGCTGGCATTTCGAGTTCGAGGCCGATGCCTTCCTGCACCACATGATCCGCAACCTGATGGGCTGCCTCGTGCGCATCGGCCGCGGCGACGAGCGGCCCGAATGGATCGACGAGGTGCTCCAGGCGCGCAGCCGCAAGGTCGCGGCGCCCACCTTCTCCGCGGATGGTCTCTACTTTCTCGGCCCGTTGTACGACGCCAAGTGGGGTCTGCCGGACGAAGCCACGCTGCAGGCCGGCGGCGCTCCTTATGATGGCCCGCCATGACGCCATCGCCGCCCCGCACCCGCATCAAGATCTGTGGCCTCACGCGCGAGGCCGACGTGGATGCCGCGGTCGAAGCCGGTGCGGACGCGGTCGGTTTCGTGCTCTACGCCAAAAGCCCTCGTGCCATCACGGCCGAACGCGCCGCTGAACTTGCCTCGCGGCTGCCTCCGTTCATCACGCCGGTGCTGTTGTTCGTGAACGAGGATGCTCCCAAAGTCATAGCGTCCCTTGCCCGTGTGAAGGGCGCCATCGCGCAGTTCCACGGTGAAGAGACGCCCGAACAGTGCGAGGAAGCCACCGGTCCTGGCCGTTTTCGCTACATGCGCGCCGCCCGGATTCCGCTGGGGGCTGCCGGCGCCGGCTTCCACCTCGTAAAATACGCGTCCGATTACTCCCACGCCCAGGCCATCCTGCTCGACGCGCATGTCGAAGGTTATGGCGGTGGCGGCAAGGCTTTCGATTGGTCACTTCTTCCACCCGCCGTCGACGCTCACCTCGTCTTGAGTGGTGGGCTCACACCTGCAAACGTGAGCGATGGCATTCGCATCCTGCGGACACGCTGCAAGACGCTGTCCGTTGATGTGAGCTCGGGCGTCGAAATCGACGGTCCCGGGAACAAGGGCCTGAAGGACGCCGGAAAGATCCGGCAATTCGTCGCCGCCGTCAGGGCGGCAGACGCCTCGTCCTTCTCCAGTTAGCCGCCGCACCCGATCGTCATTCGGGCTGCGGCCCAACGATCGAGAACCATGCAAAGCCATTTCCAGGATTACCAGCAACCCGACGCCACCGGCCACTTCGGCAACTACGGCGGCACCTTCGCGAGCGAAACGCTCACCCACGCGATCAACGAGCTGCGCGACGCGTATGCGAAGTTCAAGGACGATCCGGCCTTCCTCGCCGAATTCCACTACGAGCTCAAGCACTTCGTGGGCCGGCCCTCGCCGATCTACCACGCCGCGCGCACCAGCCGCGAGATGGGCGGCGCGCAGATCTACCTGAAGCGCGAGGACTTGAACCACACCGGCGCCCACAAGATCAACAACGTGATCGGCCAGGCGATGCTCGCCCGCCGCATGGGCAAGCCCCGCGTGATCGCCGAAACCGGCGCCGGCCAGCACGGCGTGGCCACCGCCACCATCTGCGCGCGCTACGGCCTCGAATGCGTGGTCTACATGGGCAGCCAGGACGTCAAGCGCCAGAGCCCCAACGTCTACCGCATGAACCTGCTGGGCGCGACCGTGGTGCCGGTCGAATCTGGCAGCAAGACGCTGAAGGACGCGCTCAACGAGGCGATGCGCGACTGGGTCACCAACGTGGAAAACACCTTCTACATCATCGGCACCGTGGCCGGCCCGCACCCCTATCCGACGATGGTGCGCGACTTCCAGAGCGTGATCGGCACCGAGTGCATCGATCAGATGCCCGCCATGCTCGCGGCCGACGG
Organism: Variovorax sp. AC194; assembly: GCF_979257995.1. NCBI lineage: Bacteria > Pseudomonadati > Pseudomonadota > Betaproteobacteria > Burkholderiales > Comamonadaceae > Variovorax > Variovorax sp. AC194. The sequence continues at coordinate 5,325,301 of NZ_OZ409823.1, forward strand.
CATCACCGGCGAAGCCGAGGGCAGGCAGCCCGACGTGGTGGTCGCCTGCGTGGGCGGCGGCAGCAATGCGATCGGCATCTTCCACCCCTACATTCCGTTCGCCAACACCCGGCTCATCGGCGTGGAAGCGGCGGGCGAAGGGCTGGACAGCGGCAAGCACGCGGCCTCGATCCTGCGCGGCAGCCCGGGCGTCCTGCACGGCAACCGCACCTACCTGCTGCAGAACGAAGACGGCCAGATCACCGAGACGCACAGCATCAGCGCCGGCCTCGACTACCCGGGCGTGGGCCCCGAGCACGCGTACCTGGCCGACATCGGCCGCGCCGAGTACGTCGGCATCACCGACATGGAAGCGCTCGAAGCCTTCCACTATTTGTGCCGAACGGAGGGCATCATTCCCGCGCTCGAATCCAGCCACGCCGTGGCCTACGCGCTGAAGCTCGCCAAGACCATGCGCCCCGACCAGTCGATCCTGGTGAACCTCTCGGGCCGCGGCGACAAGGACATCGGCACTGTCGCCGACCTGTCGGGCGTCGATTTCTACGACCGCCCCTCGATGCGCGGCCTGAGCGTGAAGGGAGGCAAGTGATGAGCCGCATTGCCGCAACCTTCAAGGCGCTTCAATCGCAGGGCCGCAAGGCGCTGATCCCCTACGTCACCGCCGGCTTCCCCTTCGCCGACATCACGCCTGAGCTGATGCACGGCATGGTCGAGGCGGGCGCCGACGTGATCGAGTTGGGCGTGCCCTTCTCCGACCCGATGGCCGACGGCCCCGTGATCCAGAAGGCCGGCGAAGCCGCGCTGGCACTGGGCGTCGGCATGAAGCAGGTGCTTGCCATCGTGGCCGCGTTCCGCCAGAAGGACGCGACCACGCCGGTGGTGCTAATGGGCTATGCGAACCCGGTGGAGCGCTACGACCTCGTGCATGGCAAGCAGGCCTTCATCCGCGATGCGTCGGCCGCCGGCGTCGACGGCCTGCTGGTGGTCGACTACCCGCCCGAGGAATGCGAGGCCTTCGCCGCCGACCTGAAGGCGGCGAACATCGACCTGATCTTCCTCCTCGCACCCACGAGCACCGACGAGCGCATGGCGCAGGTCGCGCGCATCGCGAGCGGCTACGTGTACTACGTGTCGCTCAAGGGCGTGACGGGCGCGGGCCACCTGGACACCGAGGCGGTCGGCCAGATGATTCCGCGCATCCGCCAGCACGTGAGCATCCCGGTTGGCGTGGGCTTCGGCATCCGCGACGCCCGCACCGCGCAGGCGGTCGGCTCGGCGGCGGACGCCGTCGTGATCGGCACCAAGATCATCCAGCTGATCGACGGGCAACCGCGCGAGAAGGTGGTGCCCGCGGTGCGCGAATTCCTCGCTGGCATCCGCGAAGCGCTGGACGCCCTGCCGGCGGCTACCCCCAAGAATGCGGCTGGCCGATAATCTCGGTTGCCCTCACCCCAGCCCCTCTCCCCCCAACGGAGAGGGGAGCTAATTCCGGAGTCCTATGAGCTGGCTTGAAAAACTGCTACCCGCCAAGATCGCACAAACCGACCCTGCCGAGCGCCGCCAGGTGCCCGAGGGCCTGTGGATCAAATGCCCGGCCTGCGAAACGGTGCTCTACAAGACCGACCTGGAGCACAACCAGAACGTCTGCCCGAGTTGCAGCCACCACCACCGCATCGGCGCCCGCGCACGGCTCGATGCCTTCCTCGACGCCGAAGGCCGCTACGAAGTCGGCCAGGAAGTGCTCCCGGTCGACGCCCTGAAGTTCAAGGACAGCCGCAAGTACCCCGAACGGCTCAAGGAAGCGCTGGAGAACACCGGCGAGACCGACGCCCTGGTCGTCATCGGCGGTTCGGTCCACAGCATCAACGTGGTCGTGGCCTGCTTCGAATTCGAATTCATGGGCGGCAGCATGGGCAGCGTGGTCGGCGAGCGCTTCGTGCGCGGCGTCGAAACCGCCATCGAACAGAAGGTGCCGTTCATCTGCTTCACCGCCACCGGCGGTGCGCGCATGCAGGAGGGCCTGCTCTCGCTCATGCAAATGGCCAAGACCAACGCCGCGCTCACGCGCCTGGCGAAGAAGGGCCTGCCCTACATCAGCGTGCTGACCGACCCGACCATGGGCGGCGTGAGCGCCGGCTTCGCCTTCGTGGGCGACGTGGTCATCGCCGAACCCAAGGCGCTGATCGGCTTTGCCGGCCCGCGCGTGATCGAGTCGACCGTGCGCGTGACGCTGCCTGAAGGCTTCCAACGCGCGGAATTCCTGCAGACCAAGGGCGCGATCGACTTCATCAGCGACCGGCGCGAGCTGCGCAAGACGATCGCGAGCACGCTTGCGATGCTGCTGCGCCAGCCGGCTGATGCGGTGAGCTGAACGCGCACGAAACGCGACCGACCAAAGCAAAAGGGCCCGGGTGCAATGCGCGCGGGCCTTTTTTGTTTGTTTGCGCGATTCAGAAAGTCAGTTGGTAGGCAAACACCAGCAGATTGCTCAGCACGATCGCTATCACCTGCAGCACCACGATCGCGGCGAGGGGCGACAGGTCCACGCCGCCGACCAGCGGAATGAAGCGGCGAAATGGCCGCACCAGCGGTTCGGCAAGCCGGGAGATGAGGTCCAGCAGCATCGGCGACGCGCCCGGCACCCAAGACAGCACGGCGTAGACCACCAGCAACGCGGTCAGTCCCGAGATCGCGAGCTGCAGCAATCCCACCAGCGACACCAGCGGCAAGGTGGCGATGCGCCCCAGGTTGCCGATCAAGAGCCACAGCAGCAGGAACTTCAGCATCACCAGCAGCCAGGCGGCGATCAGGCTCGCCAGGTCCCAGCGCTTGACCGAGGGGATGATGCGCCGCAGCGGCAACACGATCCAGTCGGTGATCGCGAACACGAAGCGCCCGAGCGGATTGCCGAACGGCACGCGGTGGTACTGCATGTAGAGGCGCAGCAGGCACGCGCCGCCGAGCAGGCCGACGATCACGTCGAGGAGGAACGAAGGTATCTGGTACAACATGTCGGTTGGAAGAAGGGTGCGAGGGTGCGGTTGCACGACTGCACCGATTCTGGCCCACAAGCGCCCCGACGACATCCACACCGCCCTACGGAACACCATGCCTTTGCTGAGCGTCGTCCTGCCCACCTACAACAGCGGCGAACTCGTCGTCGAAACCGTCGAGTCGCTGCTGGCGCAGACCTTCACGGACTTCGAACTGCTCGTCATGGACGATGCGAGTTCGGACGGCACCTGGGAGCGCCTGGCCGGCTTCGACGATCCGCGCATCCGCCGGCATCGCAATGCGTTCAATGTCGGCCTGCCGACCAACATGAACATCGCCATGGCGATGGCGCAAGGCAAGTACCTCGCGCGCGTCGACCACGACGACTGCGCCATGCCCGAGCGCTTCGCGTTGCAGGTCGGGTTCCTGGAGGATCACCCCGACATCACCATCGTCGGCAGCCAGCTCGAACACTTCCACGACGAGTCCGGCATCACCGGCCTGCCGCTGGACGACGCGACCATCAAGGCACGCATGGTCCTGGGTGCCGACTACCTCGCGAACCAGAGCACGCTGGGCCGCCTGGACTTCTATCGCACGCACGCCCTGCGCTTCGACCCGAACCTCTACGTGGTCGACGACCTGGGATTCTGGATGGACTGCATGCTCCACGGCGCACGCTTCGCCAACCTGCCCGAGCCGCTGACGCGCTACCGCATCCACCAGAACATGACCTCGCGCACCTTGCGCCTGGACCGGCTCTATGCCTCCAAGGACCGCATCTACCGCCGCTTCCTGCCGCTGATGTTTCCTCGCCTGAGCGGTCGTGAATGCGAGCATTTGCTGACCCTGTACCGCTTTTCCGAGCACATTCCACAGACGCTGGCGCACATGGTGAACCTCCACCGCGCGGCCCACAGCGCGTTGTCCGAGATCGACACCCGCTGGGGCCAGAGCGCAGCGGTCTGCCGCGAATCGATCGTGAGCTTGCTGAACCGCACGCGCCAGGGCTTCGAGGCACGCGGGATACTGCGCGCCGAACACGCAGCCGTGCTCGACCTGATCTTTCAATCCAACTGACTCCAGCCTTCCGGCGCAGTCGTTTTCAACGTGCAAATTCCTCTCTTTCCTTTGGGCACGGTCCTGTTCCCCGGGGGCCTTCTTCCACTGCGCATCTTCGAAGTACGTTATCTCGACATGATCGGCAAATGCCGCAAGGCCGATGCGCCGTTCGGCGTGGTCAGCCTCACGAGCGGCAGCGAGGTGCGCAAGGCCGGCGCCGATGCGGAAAGCTTCGCCGCCATCGGCACCCTGGCCGTCATCCGCGAATTCGAATCGCCGCAGAGCGGCCTGCTCCAGATCGAGTGCGTCGGCACGCAGCGATTTCGCGTTCGCACCACCGAACTGCAGAAGCACGGCCTGTGGGTCGCCGAGGTGGAAGCGGTGATCGAAGACGTCGCGCTCGAGATCCCCGACGACCTCCAGCACACGGCCACTGCGCTGCGGCGCCTGGTCGACACGCTCGAAGAACGCCGCCGCGCGCAGAGTGCACAAGGTGCGCAAGGCGCACCGACCGCACGGCTGCCCATCGGCGAGCCCTACCGCTTCAACGATTGCGGCTGGGTGGCCAACCGCTGGTGCGAGCTGGTGCCGATGCAGCTCGAACTGCGGCAGCGGCTGATGGAACTCGATAGCCCGCTGATGCGGCTCGAGCTGGTGAGCGATCTGCTTGCACGCACGGGCATCACTGAATAGTTCGCTATATTTTCCGTAGCGCATCGCGCAGGATTGGCGGGCGCTGTGAGCCAGTTTCGCTCGAACCTGATCGGCTAAAATTCCGGCTCGCGCACGCTCCTGTTGCGCTCACCCGCTCCCCATGTCCGATCACCTGACCCCTCCCATTCCTACGCCCGCTGCCGCTCCTGTCGCAGCCCCTGCAGTCGACGACAACAAGCTCATCGCCGAACGCCGCGAAAAGCTCAAGCTGCTGCGCACCGCGCAGGCCGAGGGCAAGGGCGTCGCATTCCCCAACGACTTCAAGCCGGGCCACCGCGCCGCGGCGCTCGTTGCGGCGCATGACGCGGTCGAGGCCGAAGCGCTCGAGGCGCAGGCCGTTCCCGTGAGCGTGGCGGGCCGGATGATGCTCAAGCGCGTGATGGGCAAGGCCAGCTTCGCAACGCTGCAGGACGCCACGGGCCGCATCCAGCTCTACGTGACGCGCGACGCCGTCGGCGAAGACGCCTATGCGGAATTCAAGCGCTGGGACCTGGGCGACATCCTGGGTGCCGAAGGCACGCTGATGAAGACCAAGACCGGCGAGCTCTCGGTCAAGGTGACCAAGCTGCGCCTGCTCACCAAGAGCCTGCGCCCGCTCCCCGGCGACTTCTACGGCATGGCCGACCAGGAGCAGAAGTACCGCCAGCGCTATGTCGACCTGATCACCGACGAAAGCGCACGCACCCGCTTCACCGCGCGCAGCAAGGCCGTGAGCGCCCTGCGCGAATTCATGGTGGCCAACGACTTCCTCGAAGTCGAGACGCCCATGCTGCACCCCATTCCGGGCGGCGCGAACGCCAAGCCCTTCAAGACGCACCACAACGCGCTCGACCAGGAGATGTTCCTGCGCATCGCGCCCGAGCTGTACCTGAAGCGCCTGATCGTCGGCGGCTTCGAGCGCGTGTTCGAGATCAACCGGAGCTACCGCAACGAGGGCATCTCGGTGCGGCACAACCCCGAGTTCACGATGATGGAGTTCTACGCGGCCTACTGGAACTACCGCGACCTGATGGACTTCACCGAGACGCTGATCCGCACCATCGCCGACAAGGCCGTGGGCTCGCAACAGCTTTCGTACGGCGGCAAGCCCGTCGACCTGGCCCAGCCGTTCGAGCGCCTGACGATCCGCGAAGCGATCCTGAAGCACACCGATGCCGGCGATGGCGTGGACGACACCGCCTGGCTCATCAACGCCCTGCGCAAGCTCGGCCTGAACGAAGAGAAGGACAAGCTCTCGCAGCGCAGCCTGGCGAGCCTGCAGGTGATGTACTTCGAGGAGACCGTCGAAGAAAAGCTCTGGCAGCCGACCTTCATCATGGAGCACCCGACGGAAATTTCGCCGCTCGCGCGCGCCAACGACGACCGTCCCGAAGTCACCGAGCGCTTCGAGCTCTACATCACGGGCCGCGAATTCGGCAACGGCTTCAGCGAGCTGAACGACGCCGAAGACCAGGCCGCGCGCTTCAACGCACAGGTGGCCGCCAAGGACAGCGGCGACGACGAAGCGATGTACTACGACCACGACTTCGTGCGCGCGCTCGAGTACGGCATGCCGCCCACCGGCGGCTGCGGCATCGGCATCGACCGGCTGATGATGCTGCTGACCGATTCGCCGAGCATCCGCGACGTGATCCTGTTCCCGGCGCTGCGCAGGGAGTCTTGAGCGTGCCCTCACCGTCGTCGCTGCCGACGATCGGCATCGACTTCGGCACCTCCAATTCCGCCGTGGCCTGCCGGGTCGACGGCGTAGCCCGCCTGCTGCCCATCGAAGGCACGGCCACCACGCTGCCCACCGCGATCTTCTTCAACGCCGAAGACCGCACCACGCATTTCGGCCGCGAGGCCGTTGCCCTCTACCTCTCGGGCGTCGAGGGCCGCCTCATGCGATCGCTCAAGAGCCTGCTCGGCAGCGAACTGATGCAGGAGAAGACGGCGGTCTACGACGGCCTCGTGAGCTTCGAGGACATCATCGCGCGCTTCCTGCGCGAGCTGGCGGTGCGCGCGGGGCGCGAGCTCGGCCGGATTCCCGAGCAGGTCGTGATCGGGCGGCCCGTGCACTTCGTGGACGACGATTCGAAGCGCGACGAACGCGCCGAAGAGAGCCTGCGCCATGCGGCCCGGGCGGCGGGCTTTCGCGACGTGGCCTTTCAACTCGAACCGATCGCGGCCGCCTTCGACTACGAGCAGCGCATCACCAAGGAATCGGTGGTGCTGATCGTCGACATCGGCGGCGGCACCTCGGACTTCACCGTCGTGCGCGTGGGCCCGGACCGTGCCGCGCGCACCGACCGCAGCGACGACGTGCTGGCCACCAGCGGCGTGCACATCGGCGGCACCGACTTCGACCAGCGCCTGAACCTCGACCGCGTGATGCCGCAGTTCGGCTTTCGCCACCACGGGCCGCAGGGCCGCGAAGTGCCGAGCAAGGTGTTCTTCGAGTTGTCGTCGTGGCACCTGATCAACTGGCTCTATGCCGCCAAGGCGGTGCGCCAGGCGAAGGAGCTGCGCACCAGCTATGCCGACACGCAGCTGCACGACCGGCTGATGACGGTGCTGGAAGAGCGCCACGGCCACCGCATTGCCGCCACCGTCGAGCAGGCCAAGATCGATGCCTCGGTGACCGATGCGCCCACCTCGATCGACCTCTCGTGCGCCGAGCCTGGGCTGGTGGCCACGCTCTCGCCTGCCGACATGGCGCAACAGCTTTCCGGTCATCTCGAAAAGGTGATCGCGAGCGCGCATGCCTGCGTCAAGCGCGCGGGCCTGCGCAGCGGCGACCTCGATGCGATCTACCTCACGGGCGGCTCGTCGGCCCTGCGCCCGTTCCAGCACGCCTTGCGAAAAAGCTTTGCGGGCGTGAACCTGGTCGAGGGCGACCTGTTCGGCGGCGTGGCCACCGGCCTCGCCTGCGCAACGCCCCAACGGCGCCGGGCATGAAATACCTGGCAGGCTATCCGGCGAGTCTGCAGGAACAGGTCAGCCAGCTGATCGCGCAGGACAAGCTGGCGGCGCTGCTGAGCCAGCGCCATCCCGGCGGAACGCACGACATCCAGTCGGACCGGGCGCTTTACGACTACGTGAGCGGGCTCAAGAACGACTTCATGCGCAAGGCCGAGCCGCTGGCCAAGGTGATGTTCGACAACAAGCTGCACGTGATCCGCAACGCGCTGGGCACGCACACCACGGTCTCGCGCGTCCAGGGCGGCAAGCTCAAGGCCAAGCGGGAGATCCGGGTGGCCAGCCTGTTCAAGGAGGTGCCGCTCGATCTGCTGCGCATGATCGTCGTGCATGAGTTGGCCCACATGAAGGAACGTGACCACGACAAGGCCTTCTACGCGTTGTGCACGCACATGGAGCCGAGCTACCATCGATTGGAGTTCGATCTCCGGCTGTACCTGACCCACCTGGACGCACGCGGCGAGCCCCTGTGGGCCAACCTGGCGTCGAATGCGCCGCCGCGCGAATCCCCGTAGCAACAGACAAGGGCCTTCATGTCCTCCCAACCGACCGAGACCGTTTTCTCCAACATTTTTACCGCCAACACCTGGGGCTCCGCGGAAAGCGTTTCAGGAGCGGGCTCCGAATTGAGCAACACCGCGCAGGTGATTCGGGAATTGCCCGCGCTGCTGCGTGATCTGCAGGTGGAGTCGCTGCTGGACGCGCCCTGCGGAGACTTCAACTGGATGCAGCACGTCGATCTCGCCGGCATCGACTACCACGGCGCGGACATCGTCGACACGCTGGTGCAACGCAACACCGAGCGCTTTGCGCGCCCCGGCCGCCGGTTCAGCAAGCTGGACCTGTTGACCGACAGCCTGCCCAAGGTCGACCTGGTGCTCTGCCGCGACTGCCTGTTCCACTTTTCCCATGCGGATGTGTTCCGGGCACTGCATGCCCTCGTGGCGAGCCGCTCGAAGTGGCTGTTGACCACCACCTTCACCTACCGCACGCTTCCGCGCAACGGCAATATCGCGACCGGCGAGTGGACGCCGATCAATCTCGAATTGCCGCCGTACAACCTGCCGCCGCCCAGGCGGCTGATCATCGAGGGCAACGTGACCGAGGCGATCATCTATCCCTCGGCGCAAGGCCAGTACCAGATGCCGCAGAACGACCGGTGCCTTGGCCTGTGGCTGCTCGACGATATCGGTGAAACCCTGGCGCGCCTGGGCCGTTGAAGCCCTCAGGCCGCGGCCTTCGCCTTGAGCTCTTCCACATCGGCCACGACGAGGCCGTGGCAGTAACCGCCCAACGTGCGCATGTCGATATCGCCGGGAGCGATGTCGGCGTACTTGCCGGCACGGAATTGATGCTTGGACCAATACTGGTCCGTGTGCCACGCATGGATGTGCAGAACATCGCTTCCAAGCGCGCGGCTCGCATAAGGCAGATGGTCCAGCAGTCCCAGTGAGCACTGCTGGGGGTACGTGCGGCGAACCGCGAGCTCGCCCGCGTACATCGTCAAAACGTTCTTGCACCAGCCGGGCCACGCGCCCTGGAAATCACGGAACTCCTCGTCCAGCAGCTTGTTGCAGAAGTCCATCTGGGCATCGAGGAAGTTGCAGACAAATTCAGAGGGCCCCAGAACCGACGCGCCGACGTTGTGCATGCCCGCGTGCGGAAACCCCCAGCGCAGGCTGCACTCGGACAGTTTTCTTCGCACTTCTTCTTCATACGCGTAGGCCCCGAAGCCGAAGCACAGGCCCGTGGGCGTGAAGTCCACAAGCGCAGGTGTGACGAAGGTGTCGCAATCGGTCTTCAGGATGACCTCGTATTTTCGGCACTCCTCGACAACCGCCGCGTCGCGCAGGTTCGCCACCGAGTTGATGTAGCCGTAGCCTGCCCATTCGGCATGGGTGTCGACGTAGGGCGGACTCGAAATGACCACGATTCTTTCGTCCGCCGGCAGCCGATGAACGACATTCGGGTGACACACCGCAATGATCTTTGCTCGGGCGAACAGACCGGAAAAAATCATGCTCTTGTAGAGCCATGAGAACTCGTCGACGATTTCTTTCTTGTCGTCGATGTACACCAGCACACCCATCGTCATGGTTTTTCCTTGATTCCGAGCGCTATCGGATCCGTTGCGAGCGCGTGTCGAATGCAGCCATATACGCGGAGCGATAGGGCTCGCCGAGGTTGATGAAATGCACGAGCAGCGTTTCGTCGGTCGCCAGGTGCGGCGGCGTATTGATGCTCAGGTTGTCGAGAATGCTCTCAGGGCCGACCAGCCCCTCCGCGGTCAGCACCTCGTTGGTGTAGTACTGGTCGCCCTGGCTCGCGTAGACGGTCGACTTGTCGTCCACGCTGCCGATCCGCGCCCAGATGCTTGCCAGCAGTTCAGCATTGCGGGTCGTGTTCCGGAACCCCATCACACCCGAGTTGAATGACCAGGCTCCGACGTCCTTGCCCAGCAGCAGGTCGCGGCCCTGCAGCAGTTCATCGATGCGCCGGGTCTGGTTGAAGAACAGGGTGTCCGCATCGATCCAGATGATCCAGTCGTGCTGCGCGAGGTGCTGCTGCAGCAGCCACGTCCGCACCCACGAGCCGTTGATGCCAGGCCCGATCTCCTCTGGCACGGCCCTGTATACGTGGTAGGTGTACCCATGCCGCTCGCAATAGCGCTTCGCGTTGTGTTCGGAAACGCGGGCGTAGCTGTTGATGTGGTGGGTGTACAGCGTCAGGAACGCGATGCGCCCGCCCGGGTTGTAGGTGGTGAGCGGCTCGCTGGAGAGCGCCGGATAGGCGGCCGGCTGCAAGACCGGACGCCCGTGCATCAGCGCGTCGTTGACCTGGTCGACCAGCAGGCGCTGCAGGTTGAGGTCGTGCAGCATGTCTTCGCGCAATCCGCCGGCCGGCGACACGATAGGCAACGGACCCATGTTCACCACGAAGATGCGGGCGTGGAACCATTGGCCGATGCGCCAGGAGACGTTCACGTAGATGTCGCCGATCGTGGCGTTGCACGCCAGCATGCCCGCCGGGCGAAGGCGCGCCGCCTCGTCGAGCCGATCGGTCACAAGCGCGATCACCCGGCCGCAGTCCTCGATCAGTTGATGCAGCAGGGCCCTGTTGGCGGGCGTGTTGCGCAACACCATCATGTTGGTCATCGCCAGGCCGGAATGGTCCCCGACGGCCGGGCTTTCCAGCACCAGCAGGTCGCGGCCTTCCATCAGGGTCTCGATGGCGACGGGATGAAAAACCACCGAATCGCCATCGAGAAAAAGCAGCCAGTCGCCCTCGGCCAGCTTGCGCAGCCAGCGAAGGATCTCGCTGTACTTGGCACTGGCGCGCAATGCGGGATGGAGGATGTGGTCAGTGTCCGTCCACTGGTGGTCGTACCCGAACGAGCGGCAGTAGTGCGCATGGTTGCGCAATACCGCGTCGTCCTTGCGCTGGAAGAAGCTGAGGCACAAGGGCATGGTCTATCTCCTCAGGACAGGGCACCTTCTTTGAGGTCGGCGGAGGGGAGCAGCCGCTTGGCGCCGCGGTATCCCGCCGCCTCGGTCAGCGCAGCCCAGCTCAACGCAGGCGCCTGGGGCCGCAGAGACTGCCGGCGCGCCTCGCCGGCCGCCCGGCCTTGCCACCGCCCTGCGTTCGCAGCGGCGCTGAAACCTTCGAGCAATTCGTCAAGCAATGCGCCATCGCCCACGCTCTGGTTGCAGACCATGGCCAGGTCGCATCCTGCATCGAGCGCCGCCAGCGCCGCATCGGCATAGCTCAGCAGCTCGCCATCGATGTACCGCCCCGCCTCCATGCTCAGGTCGTCGCTGAAGATCGCGCCGTCGAACGCGAGCCGGGTGCGCAGCACATCTTTGAGCCACTTTTGCGAGAAACCAGCGGGCCGCTTGTCGACCTTGGGATAGATGACGTGCGCGGGCATCACGGCGGCGAGCGTGCCCGCCAGCCAGTCGTAGGGCCTCGCATCGTCAGCCAGGATCGCCTTGAGACTGCGCCGATCCACCGGAATCTCGACATGCGAATCCGCATTCACGAACCCATGCCCCGGAAAGTGCTTGCCGCAGTTGCGCATCCCCATCTGCAGCATGCCGTGCATCACGCTCTTGGCCAGCAGCGCCACCACCCGTGGGTCGCGGTGGAAGCTGCGGTTGCCGATCACGCTGCTGCCGCCGTAGTCCAGGTCGAGCACCGGCGCGAAGCTGAAGTCGACGCCGCAGGCGCGCAACTCGCCGGCCAGCACAAGCCCCGCAGCCGTCGCAACCTGCGTGGCGCGCATGGCATCGCGCATCCACAGCTCGCCCAGCGAGCGCATCGACGGCAGGCGCGTGAAGCCGTCCGTGCGAAAGCGCTGCACGCGCCCGCCTTCGTGGTCGACGCAGATCAGCAGGTCGGGCCGGATCGCCTTGATCTCGGCGTTGAGCGCGGTCATCTGCGCGCGGTCCTGCCAGTTGCGGGTGAAATGGATCACGCCGCCGACCAGAGGGTTGGCCAAGCGCCGGCGGTCGGCGTCGTTGAGTTCGGTGCCCGCCACATCGATGATGAGCGGTGCGTGGATGGGGCTGCCTGTCGTCGCGGTCATGCGTCGTTCTTGCTGTCTTTGTGTTCCACCACGACGAAGCTCGCGGCGTATTCGGTTTCGTCGGTCACCGTGACGTGGGCGGTGAGGCCCTTGGCCTCGAACCAGTCCTTAAGCGCGCCGTGCAGCACGATGACGGGCTTGCCGCTGCGCAGGTTGGCGATCTCGCACGAGCGCCAGGTCATCGGCATCCGCATGCCCAGGCCGATGGCCTTGCTGAAGGCCTCCTTGGCGGAAAAACGGGTGGCCAGATAGCTCAGGCCTCGCTTGGGCCAGCGCGCGCTGCGGGCTTGCCAGACTGCAAATTCAGCATCGCTCAGCACCTTGCGCGCGAACCGCTCGCCCTGGCGCTCGAAGGTCGCGGCAATGCGGCGCAGGTCGCAGATGTCGGTGCCGATGCCGTAGATCATGCAGCCCGGGCCTGTTGCGCCTCGGTGATGCAGCGCAGGTATTCGCGCGTCGTGGCGGTGTAGCCGAGTTCGAGCGCGTCGGCGACGAAGGCGTGGCCGATCGAGACCTCGTGCACGCCGCGCACGGCGCTCAGGAACGCGGTCAGGTTGTCGCGGCTCAGGTCGTGGCCGGCGTTGACGCCGAGGCCGGCAGCCTGGGCTGCAACTGCAGATTCGACATAGCGCGCGAGCACGGCCTCTTCGTCGGCGGTGCCGCGCGAGGCGGCATAGCCTTCGGTGTAGAGCTCGACGCGGTCCGCGCCCACGGCCTTGACCGCGGCCATCATCTCGGGGATCGGGTCCATGAACAGGCTGACGCGCACGCCCAGCGCCTTGGCTTCGGCGATCAACGGGCGCAGGCGCTCGGCGTCGCCCGGAAAGCTCCAGCCGTGGTCGCTGGTCGACTGGGATTCGCTGTCGGGCACGAAGGTGGCCTGGTGCGGCCGCAGCTCGCGCACGAAGTCCATCAGGTTGTGGAAGGGGTTGCCTTCGATGTTGAATTCGATGCCCGGCCAGTCCTTGGCGAGCAGCGCCGACAGGTCGCTCACGTCGTGCGCGCGGATGTGGCGCGCGTCGGGCCGGGGGTGCACCGTGATGCCCTGGGCGCCGGCCGCCAGGCAGGCATTGGCGGCGGTCAGCACGCTCGGAATGCCCAAATGGCGCGTGTTGCGGACCAAGGCGACCTTGTTGAGGTTGACTGACAGGGAGGTGGAGGTGCCGGCGTGGCCTGAAGTGCTCATAGTGCTTGCAGATCTCTCATCATTTGCCGCGTGCGCAGCGTGGACACGCCGCAATGGTAGTTGAGCAAGGCGCGCAGCTGGTTTCTGAGGGCGCTGTTGCTGCCGGCGTTCATGGTGGCGATCTCGCGCAGGGTCGCGGTGAAGGGGGCGCGGTCGTCGAGCACGGCCTGCAGGGCCTGCCAGTCGGCGCCGGCCAGCGCGGCCTCCCCGTCCGCCGCGGAACGCAGGCCCGCTTCGGGCACGAGGCTGTAGCGCAGGTCGGGGTCGAGCAGCTCCAGGGTCAGGGTCTGCGCGTCGAGGGAAGGCAACAGGCCGACCTCGCGCAGCAGGATCAGTTCGAAGGCGCGCAGCGCGGCAGCCTGGGTCGCAGCCTGGGCGCCGACGTGGTCGCCGGCGAGCACCTGCACCACGCCGGCATAGGCGTCGAAGAGCGCCTCGTGCGCGTCGTCCCGCGCCAGCAGGCGCAGCAGCAGTTCGTTGACGTAGTAGCCCGAGAGCAGCGCTTCGCCGGTCGGCATCACGTGGCCGCCCATCCATTCGGCGCCCTTGAGCGTGCGGATCTCGGCGTCGCCGCCGTAGTTCAGCTGCAGCGGCTGCAGCGGCAGCAGCACCGGCCGGAAATTGGAACTTGGCCGCTTCGCCCCCTTGGCCACCAGCGCGATGCGCCCGTGGTGCCGGGTGAAGACCTCCAGGATCAGGCTCGACTCGCTCCAGTCGTAGCGATGGAGCACGTACGCCGGTTCGTGCGAAACGCGGTGGGCAGCGGCCACTTCATTCGTAGCCGAAGGAGCGCACGCGGGCCTCGTCGTCCGCCCAACCCGAGCGCACCTTCACCCACAGTTCGAGAAACACCTTGGCATTGGCCAGCTTCTCGAGCTCGACGCGCGTTTCCATCCCGATGCGCTTGATGCGCTCGCCCTTGTCGCCGATCACCATGGCCTTGTGGCCGTCGCGCTCGACCACGATGGTGGCGGCGATGCGCAGGAGGCGCTTCTGGCCCTTCTTCTGCGGCGGTTCTTCCTCGAACTTGTCGATGATGACGGTCGAGGTGTAGGGCAGTTCGTCGCCCGTGAGGCGGAAGAGCTTTTCTCGCACCAGTTCGCCGGCCAGGAATTTCTCGCTGCGGTCGGTGAGCTCGTCCTCGGCATAGAACCAGGGCTGCTCGGGCAGGTATTTCTCGCAGATGCCGAAGAGGCGCTCGACATCCTTGGCGTTCTTGGCCGACATCGGCACGAATTCGGCAAAGGCGTGCTTTGCCTGCATGGTCTGCAGCCAGGGCGCGATGTCGCCGCGGCGGTGCACGTTGTCCAGCTTGTTGGCCAGCAGCACGGTCGGAATGCCCTTGCCCAGCAGCTTGAGCACGCGCTCGTCGGCGGGCGTGAAGCTGCCGGCCTCGACCACGAAGAGGATCAGGTCCACATCGCCGACCGCGCCCTGCACGGTCTTGTTGAGCGACTTGTTCAGCGCGTTGGCGTGCAGGGTCTGGAAACCCGGCGTGTCGACGAACACGAACTGCGTCGCCCCCAGCGTGCGCATGCCGGTGATGCGGTGGCGCGTGGTCTGCGCCTTGCGCGAGGTGATGCTGATCTTCTGGCCGACCAGCGCGTTGAGGAGCGTCGACTTGCCCACGTTGGGCTTGCCGACGATGGCGATGAGGCCGCAGTGTTGCGGACCGCCGGCGCCCGGAGCGTCGCCTGTGGCGTCTTCGGGTTCGGCTTCTGGATGGATAGCGTCGTTCATTGTGATTTCACGCAGCACCGCGTGCCTTGAGCCGGATCAGCATGGCGGCCGCGGCGGCCTGCTCGCCGGCGCGGCGCGAGCCGCCGATGCCGCGTTCGCGAAGGCCCAACTCGGGCACCTCGCACTCGACATCGAAAGTCTGTTTGTGCGCTGCACCCAGCGTCGCCGCCACGCGGTACAACGGCAGCTTCATTTTGTGGCCCTGCAGCCATTCCTGCAATTCGGTTTTCGGGTCCTTGGCGGCCGCTTCCATGCGCGGATTGATCTCGACCGATTCGTAAAGCCGGCGCACCAGCGCCTCGGCGGCCGAAAAGCCCGCATCGAGATACACCGCGCCGATCAGCGCCTCGAGCGCGTCGGCCAGGATCGAAGGCCGGCTCGGCCCGCCCGAACGGGCCTCGCCCTCGCCCAGTCGCAGCAGCGGGGACAGCTGGAGTTCGAGCGCCAGGCGATGCAGGGTGTCCTGCTTGACCAGGTTGGCCCGCACGCGCGACAGGTCGCCCTCGGGCAGGGCCGACAGACGCGTGTACAGCAGGTGCGAGACCGCCAGGTTGAGCACCGAGTCGCCGAGGAACTCGAGGCGCTCGTTGTGGTCGGCCGAGAAGCTGCGGTGCGTGAGCGCGAGCTGCAGCAGCCGCGCGTCGGAGAACGAGTGCTTGAGGCGCGCCTGCAGCGCGACGAGGCTGCCGTCCACCTTTTTAAGCGCCGCGTTCAGCGGGTCTCGCCTTTGTACTTGAGCGTCAGGTAGGCGGGGCCGAACAGGGGGATCTCGCGCTCATAGGCGTACGAGACCACGACCTTGTCGCCGACCTTCTTGATGTCCAGGTCACGGCCGCTGACCGACTTGAAGTCGTCGATAGCCTGGGCGCGATCGAAGATGGCGCGCACTTCGGGCACGGTGGCGCCCTCCTTGGCCTTGTTGGCCGCCTTGTCGATGGCCTGCCATTCGATCAGTGTCGGAACGACCTGCGCGAAGACCACGCCAAGGCCCCCGACCACGACCGCGACGAACAGCAGGCCGATGAACGAGATGCCGCGCTGATGCGCAGCCCTGCTGCGGATGGACCGGTTTGCTCTCATGCCCTCTTACCCCTCGTACAGTGTTGACTGCTTATTGAAATGGACCGATACGACCGAAATCGCCGAAGTTCATCCAGACGAAGAAGGCCCTGCCCACGATGTTCTTGTCCGGCACGAACCCCCAGAAGCGCGAATCCGCCGAATTATCGCGGTTGTCGCCCATCATGAAATACTGGCCGGCGGGCACTTTGCAAACCACGCCTTCGACGGAGTAGCGGCAGTTCTCGCGGAACGGAAAGTCGCTGGCGCCCGGCACGAAGGACGGCGCACCTTCGTCGTTGAGGATCTTGTGCTGCTTGCCGACGAGGTCCTCGTCGAACTGCTTGAGCAAGCGCATCGATTCGCCGTCGAGATAGTCGGGGGCCGAGGCCTTGGACACCGGCTGGCCGTTGATCGTGAGCTTCTTGTTCAGGTAGGCCACCTCGTCGCCCGGGATGCCGACCACGCGCTTGATGTAGTCCATGCTGGGCTTGGGCGGGTAGCGGAACACCACCACGTCGCCGCGCGCGAGCGGCGTGCCGTCGGTGATCTTGGTGTTGATGACCGGCAGGCGCAGGCCGTAGGTGAATTTGTTGACCAGGATCAGGTCGCCGGTCAGCAGCGTCGGCATCATCGAACCCGAGGGAATCTTGAAGGGCTCGTAGAGGAACGAGCGCAGCAGGAACACCACCAGGATCACGGGGAAGAGGCCCGCGGTCCAGTCGAGCCACCAGGGCTGCATCAAGAGGCGCTCGCTGGCCTTGGTGTCGGCCGTGTCGACCTGTGTGATGCCCTGGCCGGCGAGGCGCGCATTGCGTTCGGTCATCGAGGCTTCGAGCCTGGCGGCGGCCTGCTCGCGCCGGGGCAGGAAATAGAAACGCTCGGCCAGCCAGTAGAGGCCAGTGACCACCGTGGCCACGAACAGCAGCAATGCGAAGTTGCCTTCGATCGCGCCGAAATACCAGGCGCCGACATAGCTGGCGAATGCCGCAAGGACCAGGGAGGTGATGAGTGCCATTTTTTTGATCAGTCTTCGACTTGCAGAATCGCGAGGAAGGCCTCTTGCGGGACCTCGACGGAACCGATCTGCTTCATTCTTTTCTTGCCCGCTTTCTGCTTCTCGAGCAGCTTCTTCTTGCGGGTGATGTCGCCGCCGTAGCACTTGGCCAGCACGTTCTTTCGGAGGGCCTTGATTGTCTCACGCGCAATGATGTTGACCCCGATGGCCGCCTGGATGGCCACGTCGAACATCTGGCGCGAAATGATCTCGCGCATCTTGGAGACCACCGCCCGGCCGCGGTACTGCGACTGGGTGCGGTGCACGATGATGGACAGCGCATCGACCTTCTCGCCGTTCAGGAGGATGTCGACCTTGACCACGTCGGACGCGCGGTACTCCTTGAACTCGTAGTCCATGGAGGCGTAGCCGCGGCTCACCGACTTCAGCTTGTCGAAGAAGTCCAGCACGATTTCGCCGAGCGGCATCTCGTAGGTCAGCATGACCTGGCGGCCGTGGTAGGCCATGTTCATCTGCACGCCGCGCTTCTGGTTGGCCAGCGTCATGACGGCGCCGACGTATTCCTGCGGCATGTAGAGATGCACGGTGACGATCGGCTCGCGGATCTCGCTCATCTTGCCGACGTCGGGCATCTTGGACGGGTTCTCCACCATGATGACTTCGCCGTCGTTGCGCACCACCTGGTAGACCACGCTCGGCGCGGTCGTGATCAGGTCCTGGTCGAACTCGCGCTCCAGGCGTTCCTGCACGATCTCCATGTGCAGGAGGCCGAGGAAACCGCAGCGGAAGCCGAAGCCCAGCGCCTGGCTCACCTCGGGCTCGTAGCGCAGCGATGAATCGTTGAGCTTGAGTTTTTCGAGCGCGTCGCGCAGCGAGTCGTACTCGCTGGCTTCGGTCGGGTAGAGACCGGCGAACACCTGCGGCTGGATTTCCTTGAAGCCCGGCAGCGCCTCGGTGGCCGTTGCGGCCGCGCCGCCCGTGCCCGCCTTGATCAGCGTGACGGTGTCGCCGACCTTGGCGGCCTGCAGCTCCTTGATGCCCGCGATGATGAAGCCCACCTCGCCCGCCTCGAGCGAAGCGCGCGCCTCGGTCGCCGGCGTGAAGACGCCGATGTTGTCGGCGTTGTACATGGCGCCGGACGCCATCATCTTGATGCGCTCGCCCTTCACCAGCCGGCCATCGACCACACGCACCAGCATGACGACGCCGACGTATGCGTCGAACCAGCTGTCGACGATCATCGCGCGCAGCGGGCCGTCGGGATTGCCGCGCGGCGCCGGCATCTTGTGCACGATGGCTTCGAGGATCTCGTCGATGCCGAGGCCCGTCTTGGCGGAACACGGAATCGCATCGGTCGCGTCGATGCCGATCACGTCTTCGATTTCGGTGCGCGCGTTGTCGGGATCGGCGTTCGGCAAATCCATCTTGTTGAGCACCGGCACCACTTCGACGCCGAGGTCGAGCGCCGTGTAGCAGTTGGCCACCGTCTGCGCTTCGACGCCTTGCGATGCGTCGACGACGAGCAGCGCACCTTCGCATGCCGACAGCGAGCGACTCACTTCATACGAGAAGTCGACGTGGCCCGGCGTGTCGATCAGATTGAGGTTGTAGACCTGTCCATCGAGTGCCTTGTAGTGCAGCGCGGCGGTCTGCGCCTTGATGGTTATCCCACGCTCTTTTTCGATGTCCATCGAGTCGAGCACCTGCGCTTCCATCTCGCGTTCTGCGAGTCCGCCGCAACGCTGGATCAAACGGTCTGCGAGCGTCGACTTGCCGTGATCGATGTGCGCAATGATCGAAAAATTTCTGATGTGATTCATCAACGGGAACGCTTAAGTACTTGAATTGGCTCGTGCCCAGCTGTGAGCGGGCAAGAAAAAAGGGCGCGTCTTCTGGAGACGCGCCCTGAACCAACAAGCAATGGCAACTGCAGTAGTTGGAACTTCATTGTAGGCAAAAAGGGAGGCACGTACATCCGGGAACAGGGTCCAAAGGGCTCGTTGCGGGTCCACAACATCAAAGATATAAACAGGTTATCAACAGGATCGGTGGAGCAGTCTATGAACAACTTGTGGGCGATCTGTGGAGCACCGGTGGACTGCTGTCTGACATCTCGCATCGTGAAGGACATTGCACTCCTTATGCGCTGACCGGCCGCCGCGAGTGCCCTATTCTACCAAAAACCGTCCTTAGCCTTCAAATAAGTTAGTGTTCGCCAACAAATCCAGGCGATTTTGCGGCCCCAGATTTTTTTAGAGCCCGGCGCCCGAACGTCGTAAACACCTCAAAAAAACGGCCCCAAACCCGACTGCCGGGTGGGGCCACTTGACGGCGGCGCCAGTTCAGCGTGCGGGACGGATCAAGGCGTACTGGGCCCATTCCCCACGGCGGAACAGCACGCTGAGCGCCTTGCCCTTGTCGGCCTTGGCGATCGCGGCCTCGAATTCCCTGACGCTCGCGACTTCGATGTTGCCGATCGACAGGATCACGTCCCCTTCGCGCAGGCCCGCCTTCGCAGCGGCATCGCTCGCTGCATCGATGCGCACGCCGCGCACCTTCAGTTCCTTCTTCTGGGCATCGGTCAGGTCGCTGACCGCCAGGCCGAGCGATTTGCCTGCAGCCGAAGGCTTGGGTTGCGGCTCTTCGCGCTCAGGCTGGCGTTTGGACGGCTTGGCTTCCGGATCGCCCTCGGCAACGGTGATCGAGAGTTCGCGCGAACTGCCGTTGCGGAACACGGTCAGCGTGCTCTTGACTCCGGGCTTGGTGCTGGCCACCGAGCGCGAAAGATCGCTCGGCGTATCGATGACCTTGTCGCCGTACTTGGTGACGATGTCGCCCTCGCGCACGCCGGCCTTGTCGGCGGCCGAACCCGGCACCACGCTGCTCACAAGAGCGCCTCGCGCCTTGCCCAGGCCGATGGACTCGGCCACGTCCTTGGAGACCGAGCCGATGGCAACGCCGATCAGCCCGCGCGAGACGCGGCCGGTCGCGCGCAGCTGGTCGCTGACGCGAATCGCTTCGTCGATCGGGATCGAGAACGAAATGCCCATGTAGCCGCCCGAGCGCGAATAGATCTGGCTGTTGATGCCGACCACTTCGCCGCGCAGGTTGATGAGCGGACCGCCCGAGTTGCCCGGATTGATCGCAACGTCGGTCTGGATCAGGGGCACCAGCTCGCCGGTGTCGCGCTGCTTTGCGCTCACGATGCCGGCGGTCACGGTGTTCTCCAGGCCGAAGGGCGAGCCGATGGCCATCACCCATTCGCCGACGCGCAGCTTCGAGATGTCGCCGATCTTCACCACCGGCAGGCTCGTTGCCTCGATCTTGACGACGGCGACGTCGCTGCGCTTGTCCGCGCCGATCAGCTTGGCCTTGAATTCGCGCTTGTCGGTCAGCGTGACGATGATTTCAGACGCATCCTCGATCACGTGGGCATTGGTCATGACGTAGCCGTCGGCCGTCAGGATGAAGCCCGAGCCCACGCCGCGCGGACGCTCTTCTTCCTGGGGCTGCTGCGGTCGGTTCGGGCGCGGACCCGGGCGCGGATTGCCCGGTGCGGGTTGCCCGAAGAAGCGGCGGAAGAATTCCTGCATCTCTTCGTCCATTTCCCCGCCGCCACTGCCGCCTCCGCGCGCGGAGACTTTCTCGATGGTGCGGATCCCGACGACCGCGGGGCCTACCTGCTCCACGAGATCGGCGAAATCGGGCAATCCGCGCGTCTGTGCAATGACCGGGGTGGCCGGCAGGAAACCCACGGCCGCCGTGCAGGCCAGGCCGAATGCGAAGAGATAGGAACGGAGCTTGTGTCCCTCGACTTTGAACATCATCGGTTTTCTTTCAGAAGAAGGGAGAGAGAGCGGCGAAAACAACAAGGGCTATGAGTCGGCGTCAACGGCTTGGTTCAGCGCAATCCGCGCCAAGGGCAATCAGCGTGTGCGGGCGAGGCTCTGGGCAAAGGCGTTGAGCGTCTGCTGCGGCACCTCGCCCACCGCAGTCAGCCACCAGTCGCTCGCGGGCTCGGGCAGTCGCCGGCGGATCGCGTTGGTGGCGCCGATGGTCAGCACGCCGTCGCGCGGCGCACGCGCGGCGTCGTAGCGTTCGATGAAAAGCGACACCGAGGCCAGGCCGTCGGAGAAAGTCCATTGGACCGTCGTCGCATCCGGCTTGGCCTTGTCGCCACCGGTTGTCGGGCGGCGGAAGAAGCTTCGGGGCTTGAAGCCGGCCACGGGCGCGTTGAGCGTCCAGCCTTCGTCCTGCGCTGTGGTGCGCTCGAGCTCCAGCTTTTCGATGCGATAGCCCGTGGTGTTGGTCATCATCTGCGCAAGCGCCTGCGCCTTCACCGGCGCGTCGAGCTGCAGCTCGGAGAAAGCCGACTGCTCCACCACCCGCGCTTCGCTGTCGATGGTCTGCAGCTTTACCACCAGGCCCGAGCGGCGCTCGCTCCAGATGCGGTAGCCGAAGCGCAAGCCGTCGTGCGGCACGAGCTGCACCACGTCGGCGTCGAAGCCGGCCACGCGGTCCTTGCCGATCGCGCGCACGTCGTAGAAATCGCCGATCGACGAATCGGTCTTGTCCGGCAGGTTGGGAAAGAGATCGAGGTTCTCGCGCTTCTCGACCTTCACGACCTTTGCCTCGGGCAGGAAGGTCATGACATTGCGATTGCGCCGGAAGGTCGAGCGCGGCGGCCCCGAGAGGGCCTCGATGCGTTCGATCTGGTGATCGCCGTCGCGCACATGCCAGATGCGCGCGCTCGACAGGTCGCCGCCCGGCGCCGACACCACGAAGGTGCCCACGTAGTTGCGTTGCCGCGCGCCGGTGTGCATGCGCTGCAGCCAGTCGGCCACGCTCATCGCCGGCGGCTCGTCCGTCTGCGCCGGAGCCGCACCCTTGACGATCGCCGGGCCGGCGCGGTTTTGTGCGGTGGCAACCTGCATGAAGCAGAAGGCTGCAAACACAAGCACGAACGCGCGTGCGGAGATCGGCATCTGAACGGTCATTGCGGGCAGTTACGGACGCGCGGTCAGCGCGTAGGTCCCTCGAAGGTGGCGTTGCGCAGGAAACCGGAAGGCATTTGCGAAGCGCCGCCAGCCTGCTGGTGCGCTTCGAGCAATTGATCCAGGCGCGGATCGCGCAGCATGACTTGCGGATTGCCGTTGCCCACCATCACGCGCGTGGGCGTCAGGGTGGTGCTGGCCGGTTGCTGGCTGTTGACGGCCGCTGCCGCCAGGACCGAATTCACCGCGGGCTGTTGCTGGGCTGCGATCTGCGCGCCGGCCTGCGAGCTGGCCGTGCCGTTGCCGATCAGCGTCCAGCTGATGGCGGCGACGGCGACCATCGACGCGGCGCCTGCCACCAGCTTCCAGCGGAAGACCGGCTCGTTGGCCGCATCGGCCCTGCGCTGGACCTGGACCGCGGCCGGTGCGGCCACCGGCTGCAGCGCGGGCATCGCGATCACCGGCTCCGCGGCGAGCCGCTGCTGGAAACGCGCGAGGAACGCCGAGCTGTCGCTGCACGCCGAATGGGAGCCCGAACGCAACACGTCGCCCACCACATGGTAGGTGTGCCAGGCTGCGCGCGAATCGCCCTCGGTGCAGACGGCTTCGATCGCCGCTGCGAACGCCTCGCCCTGCAAATGACCATCCGCAAGTGCGGACACCTGTTCCCGAACCGTCATCGTCTGATTCATTTCATTCACCTGCTTACTTACCAACGCTTGCCGGACTGGTTGTCCAGAAGCGGTTTGACCCTGGCCGAAATGGCTTCGCGCGCCCGGAAAATACGTGAGCGCACCGTGCCGATAGGGCAATCCATGACCTCGGCAATCTCTTCGTAACTCATCCCCTCGATCTCGCGCAGCGTGACCGCCTGGCGCAGCTCGGCTGGGAGCGCTTCCATGGCTGCCTCGACGGCGCTGGCGATTTCATTCGCCGCCATGACCGATTCGGGGGTTTCGTCGCTGATTGGTTCGTTTCCGGGACGGTAAGTTTCATCGTCGTCATCAGAAGACGGCCGCAGCGCGCTTTCGGAGATGGTCGGATCGCGCTTCATGTCCACCAGGGCCTTCTTGGCGGTGTTGACCGCGATCCGGTAAAGCCAGGTGTAGAACTGCGCCTCGCCGCGGAACTGATGCAGCGCGCGGTAGGCGCGAATGAAGGTTTCCTGGGCGATGTCCTCGACCAGGTCGACGTCGCGCACCATGCGGCCGATCAGGCGTTCGATGCGGCGCTGGTACTTGATGACCAGGAGCTCGAAGGCCTTCTGGTCGCCCGCGACCGTGCGCTGGACCAGCTGGAAATCGACCTCGCCCGGGCGCGGCGCTTCGGCCGACGCGTCGGGCGACGCACCGCTCGACACATCGGTCAGGCCGGAGTCCGGCGGCACAGGCGGGGGAGAAGTTGTCATCGACGGGGTTTCAGGGCGCGTCGGCGGGTGCCGTCGCGCGCCACGGATCGCCTGCGGGCTCGGCGGCCGGCGCACGCGCATAGGCCGCCCGGCGAACATCGCGCCAGCGCTCGGGCATGGTCCGCTGCTCGAGCCAGATCCAGCGCGCGGCGCGGCCCGACTCCGAGAGCCTGACCAGCATCAGCGACTGGAAATCGAGCGCGACCGTGGCCCGCGCCGCATGAACGCCACGGGTCGGATCGGCCCCCGTCAGGGACCAGTGAAGCCCGTCGAAATGCAGCGTGGCAGCGCCATCGCGCCGCAAGCCGAAGCCCGCAGCCACGCCGGAGAAGACGACGCTGAGAACCAGCAGCAGCTGGCGCCATCCAGCGCTATCGAAGAGATAGCAGGATGCGCCGGCGCAGCAGGCGCCCAGGGTCCAGAGAACGACAAGAATCCGGGTCGCGCCGCGTGAGCGCCCCACCGGATAGGTCACCGACGGCGCGCTGTGCATGGGAGAGCAATGCTCAAGCGCGCTTGAACACCAGCGTGCCGTTGGTGCCGCCGAAGCCGAAGTTGTTCTTGACCGCGACATCGATCTTCAGATCGCGCGCCTCGTTGGCGCAGTAGTCGAGATCGCACTCCGGATCCTGGTTGAAGATGTTGATGGTCGGCGGGCTCTTCTGCTCGTGCAGTGCCAGCACCGTGAACACCGATTCGATGCCGCCCGCGCCGCCCAGCAAGTGGCCGGTCATGGACTTGGTCGAATTCACGACAAGCTTCTTGGCGTGATCGCCGAAGGCAAGCTTGACCGCGTTGGTCTCGTTCAGGTCGCCGATCTGCGTCGAGGTGCCGTGCGCGTTCAGGTACTGCACCTGGTCGGCGTTGACGCCCGCATTGGCCAACGCCAGCGACATCGAGCGGCGGGGGCCGTCCACGTCGGGCGCGGTCATGTGGTACGCGTCGCCGGTCAGGCCGAAGCCCGCGACTTCCGCGTAGATCTTGGCGCCGCGGGCCTTGGCGTGTTCGTACTCCTCGAGCACCAGCACGCCGGCGCCCTCGCCCAGCACGAAGCCGTCGCGGTCCTTGTCCCACGGGCGCGAGGCCGTGGCGGGATCGTCGTTGCGTGTGCTCAGCGCGCGAGGCGCGGTGAAGCCGCCGATGCCGAGCGGGGAAATGGTCGACTCGGCACCGCCCGCGATCATGACGTCGGCATCGCCGTACTCGATCATGCGTGCCGACGTGCCGATGGCATGCAGGCCCGTGGTGCAGGCGGTCACGACGGCGATGTTCGGGCCCTTGAAGCCGTACTTGATCGACACGTGACCCGAGATCATGTTGATGATCGACGCCGGCACGAAGAACGGCGAAATGCGGCGTGGGCCGCGGCTCGCGTATTCGCCATGCGTCTGTTCGATCATCGGCAGACCGCCGATGCCCGAGCCGATGTTGCAGCCGATGCGCACGGCCTCTTCATAGGACAGCGCTTCGCCGGTCGGCAGTCCGCTGTCCTGCACCGCCTGGATGGCGGCGGCAAGCCCCAGATGAATGAAGCGGTCCATGTGACGCGCTTCCTTCTCCGAGATGTATTGGGTGATGTCGAAACCCTTCACCTCACCGGCGAACTTGCAGGCGAAGGCGCTTGCATCGAACGCGGTGATGTTCGCAATGCCCGACTTCCCGGCCAACAGGTTGGCCCAGGATTCGGTTGCGGTGTTTCCGACAGGAGCGATGCAACCGAGTCCGGTCACGACGACGCGGCGTTTGGTCATGCCGGCAAACCTTTCTGGAAGCGCTGAACAGTTGTTGGTCGGCGCGTGCGGTTCAGTAAAAAGCCGCCGGCCGCAATCGCAGTGTCAGCTGGCCAATCAGGCCTTTTGATTCTTGGTGGCGTAGTCGACGGCGTTTTGCACCGTGGTGATCTTCTCGGCATCTTCATCGGGGATCTCAATGCCGAACTCGTCTTCGAGTGCCATCACGAGTTCGACCGTGTCGAGCGAGTCAGCGCCGAGGTCGGCCACGAAAGCCTTTTCGTTCGTCACTTGAGACTCTTCCACGCCGAGTTGCTCGGCGATGATTTTCTTGACACGTGCTTCGATATCGCTCATTTGGTTCCCTCTGAGGGTTGTAGGTAATCGGTGGATTTTAGCCGGGCGGATTGTGGCATTTGCCTCACCCCCGGTACGGGAAAGATTGCGCCTTGCGGCTACATGTGCATGCCGCCATTCACATGCAACTCCTGCCCGGTCACGTAGGACGCCTGGGGCGATGCCAGGTACGCCACCGCATGCGCGATGTCGGCCGGCTTGCCCAGGTGACCCAGCGGGATCTGTTGCAGGAGTGCTTGTTGCTGCGCCTCGGGCAGGCTCGCTGTCATGTCGGTTTCGATGAAGCCCGGCGCGACGCAGTTGACGGTGATGTTGCGGCTGCCCAGTTCGCGGGCCAGCGCGCGGGTCATGCCCGCGACGCCGGCCTTGGCGGCCGCGTAGTTGGCCTGGCCGGCGTTGCCGGAGGCGCCCACCACGCTGGTGATGCTGATGATGCGGCCGTAGCGCTGCTTCATCATCGGGCGGATCACCGCGCGCGAGAGGCGGAACACGGCCTTGAGGTTGGTGTCGAGCACCGCGTCCCAGTCGTCGTCCTTCATGCGCATGGCGAGCGTGTCGCGCGTGATGCCGGCGTTGTTGACCAGCACGTGGATCGCGCCGTAGGCCTGGACGATCTCGTCGATCAGCGCCTCGACGGCGCCAGCGTCATTCACATTGAGCGCACGGCCACGGCCATCGAACGCACTCAGGGCCGAAGTGATCTTGGCCGCGCTGTCTTCGGTGGTGCCGGTGCCCACGACCTTCAGGCCGCGCTGCGCCAGCTCGAGCGCAATCGCTGCGCCGATGCCGCGCGAAGCGCCGGTGACCAGGGCGACTTGCCCTTCGAATTTGGGAATGCTCATATAAAAAGTATCGGGGCCCTGCGCCGTTCAGCCGGCGAGCGATTGTCGGGTGTCCGCAAGCGTCGCCGGGTCGTACACCGACGCGGCTTCGAGATCGGGGGCGATGCGCTTGACCATGCCGGCCAGCACCTTGCCGGGCCCGCACTCGATGATGGCGGCTACACCGCGCAGTTTCAAGGCCTGCACGCTCTCGACCCAGCGCACCGGGCCGGCCGCCTGGCGCACCAGGGCGTCGCGGATGCGGTCCGGGTCGGTCTCGACGGCCACGTCGATGTTGTTCAGCACCGGAATCTGCGGCGCGGCGAGCGTGAGGGTGGCGAGCTTTTCGCGCAGCGCCTCGGCGGCGGGCTTCATAAGGCTCGAATGGAAAGGCGCCGAAACGGGCAGCAGCAGCGCGCGCTTGGCGCCATTTGCTTTCAGCAGTTCGCAGGCCTTGTCGACCGCAGCCTTGCTCCCTGCGATCACGGTCTGCGCGGGATCGTTGAAATTCACGGCTTCGACGATTTCTGCGCTGCCTGCGCCGAAGGAGGCCGTCGCTTCCGCGCAGCCTGCCACGACCTTGCCGGACTCCATGCCCAGCACGGCAGCCATGGCGCCGACACCGACAGGCACGGCCTGCTGCATGGCCTGCGCACGGAAACGCACCAGCGGCGCGGCTTGCGCCAGCGTCAGCACGCCGGAAGCCACCAGCGCCGAATACTCGCCCAGCGAATGACCGGCCACGACGGAAGGCGTTGCGCCGCCTTCGGACAGCCAGGCGCGCCAGGCCGCGACACCGGCGACCAGCATCACGGGCTGCGTGTTGGTGGTGAGCGCCAGATCTTCCTTCGGGCCGTTCTTGATCAGCGCGCCGACGTCTTCGCCCAGCGCATCAGAGGCTTCGCGCAGCGTCTCGGCCACGGCCGGATGGTCACCCCAGGCGTCGAGCATGCCGACCGCCTGCGAGCCCTGACCCGGAAAAACAAAAGCAAAGGATTTCATTGTTCTATGCGTCATATCGCATCGCAGCCCGAAAAGGACCGCAACACGCTACAGATTCAATAGCACGGCGCCCCAGGTGAAACCACCGCCCACGCCTTCGAGCATGAGGGTTTCGCCCTTTTTCACCTTGCCGGAGCGCACCGCTTCGTCGAGCGCCAGCGGAATCGACGCAGCCGAGGTGTTGCCGTGCTCGTTGACCGTGACGATCAGCTTCTCGCGCGGCAGTTTCAGCTTCCTGGCCGTGCCTTCCATGATGCGGATGTTGGCCTGGTGCGGAATCAGCCAGTCGATGTCCGCCTCGGTCTTTCCGGCCTTGGCCAGCGCCGTGCGCGCCGCCTCTTCGAGCACCCGGACCGCCAGCTTGAACACGGCCTGGCCATCCATGTGCAGCAGCGGCGTGCCCAGCACGTTGCCGCCGGACACGTGGCCCGGCACGCACAGGATGCCGACGTGCTTGCCGTCCGCATGCAGGTCGCTCGACAGGATGCCGGGCTCGTCGCTGGCCTCGAGCACCACGGCGCCCGCGCCGTCGCCGAACAGCACGCAGGTGGTGCGATCGTTGAAATCGAGGATGCGGGAGAACACTTCGGCGCCGATCACCAGTGCGCAGCGCGCGCTGCCGGTGCGGATCATCGCGTCGGCCACGGTCAGCGCGTAGACGAAGCCGCTGCAGACCGCCTGGACGTCGAACGCCGGGCAGCCGGCGATGCCCAGCTTGTTCTGAAGAATGGCGGCCGACGACGGGAACACCATGTCGGGTGTCGAGGTCGCGACGATGATCAGGTCGACGTCGCTGGCCTTGCGGCCCGCCGCTTCGAGTGCGTGCTTCGCTGCCTCGAGACCGAGATCGCTGCTGCCGACATCCGGCGCGGCAAAGTGACGCGCGTGGATGCCGGTGCGCTCGACGATCCATTGATCGGAGGTTTCGATGCCGCGCGACGCCAGTTCCTTGGCGAGATCGTCATTGGTCACGCGGCGTGGGGGCAGATAGCTGCCGGTGCCGGTGATGCGTGAAAAAGGGGTCATCAAACGTGAAGGGCCGTCGCGTCGACCGGCACCGCCGGTTCCTGCCGCGCGAGCAAAGGCGCGGCGTGGGCGATGCGGGCCCGCACGCGATCGAGCAGGTTGTTGCGAGCGGCATCATAAGCGCGATCCAGCGCATGTCCGAAAGCCACTTCGTCGGCCGAGCCATGGCTCTTGAAAACCAGGCCGCGAAGACCCAATAAGGCGGCCCCGTTGTACCGACGGTGATCCAGACGGCTTTTGAACGCTTTTAGAACCGGGTAAGCAACAATTGCCGCGATCTTCGTAAAAATGCTTCGCGAAAATTCGACGCGAATGAACTCGCCAATCATCGAGGCCACGCCTTCGCTGGCCTTCAACGCGACATTTCCGACGAAACCGTCACAGACGACGATGTCGGTCGTGCCCTTGAAAATGTCATTGCCTTCGACGTTGCCGTAGAAGTTCAGATCTTTGGAGTTGGCGGCCGTACGCAGCAGTTGGCTTGCTTTTTTGATTGTTTCGCTGCCCTTAATGGCTTCTTCACCGATATTGAGCAAGCCGACCGACGGCGCCTCATTGCCGGTCAACGCAGAAACCAGCGCTGAGCCCAGCACGGCAAACTGAAGCAGGTCCTCCGCATCGCAATCGACATTCGCACCCAGATCAAGCACGGTGGTCGCGCCACCTTTCGCGTTCGGGAGCTGCGGGGCGATCGCGGGACGATCGATGCCGTCGAGTGTCTTGAGCAGGTAGCGCGCGATCGCCATCAAGGCGCCGGTGTTGCCAGCGGAGATGGCCGCCTGGGCAGCACCATCCTTGACCTGCTGGATCGCGACGCGCATCGAAGAATCCTTCTTCTTGCGCAGCGCGATTTCAATGGGATCGTCCATGCCCACCACTTCGCTGGCAGCAACGATGCGGGCGCGTGGATGTGCGGCGAACCCCGCCAGTGCGGCCGGCGCACCGACCAGCAGCAACGAGGCCTCGCTGTGCCGCTCGAGAAACGCGCGGCAGGCCGCAAGCGTGACGCGCGGCCCATGGTCGCCTCCCATGCAATCCACGGCGAGCGTGATTGCGGAAGGCGCAGCGGTAGATTCGGGAGAAAAAGACGTAGCCATCAAAACAAAGGCCCGACGCTACAGGGAAAGTAGCTTCGGGCCTTGGCCTTGGGATGCGAGATCAGGCTTCAGACTTGTTCTTGAGCACCTGACGGCCACGGTAGAAACCGTTCGGGCTGATGTGGTGGCGCAGGTGCGTTTCGCCAGTGGTCGGCTCCACGGCGATGCCGGGCACGACCAGTGCGTTGTGTGAACGGTGCATGCCGCGCTTGGAAGGCGACTTCTTGTTTTGCTGGACGGCCATGATGGCTCCTGGACTGTTAGGTGAGTGACTGGATGCGCTCTCAAGCGGTGGCGATACAAAAAAGTGAATGGCATGTATGGAATGCCCTTGTCTGTATCGCTGCTCACGGCGGTGCGCGCGAAGCCCATGATTATAGCCTAGGCGCCGGGAAAGGGCTACTTGCCCTCTTTCGGCTTGCGCGAACGCAACGCTCCGAGCACCGCGAACGGGTTCGGCTTGGCTTCCTCGGCCGCCTGGAAATCATCGTCGCTGGACGACAGGCGAACCGGCTCGGGGCAAACATCGTGGACGGGCATGACGGGAATTTCCATCAACAGCTCGTCCTCGATCAGGGTGTGCAGGTCGAAATCCCGGCTGATGACCAGGAGATCCTCGTCGGATTCCTCGTCTTCGGACTCCGCCGTGGCCTCGTCGGCGACGAAACGGAACCAGCGGTCCACCACAAGCTCCGTGTCGACGGGCGCCAGGCAGCGCTGGCAGGTCAGCGGAACGATCGCCTCGGCTTCCAGGTGCAGCCAGGGCTCGGCCTTGCCGTCGGCGCCCGGGCGCTCCTCGCCGGTGGCTTCCCAGTTGACGACCGCATCGGCGGCCGGATCCGCCAGTTCGGCGACAAGGCGCGCGTAGTTCGGGACGGGGTCGGCGGCATTCAGGGTGGCGGCTGCGGCGGCAAAGCCGGCCACGTCGAGCCGTTCGGGGGCAAATTCTCTCTTCATCCGCGCCAGTCTAGCGCGCCGGCCGCCTCGCCGGCATGGAGCGCGCCAGAAGGTTCTTGCGCGGCTCACGCACAATCGTCCCCATGCAACGCCCCGTGATCCTCGCCTCGACCTCGCGCTACCGCCGCGAACTGATGAACCGCCTGCGCCTGCCCTTCGATGTGCACGCCCCGGAAGTCGATGAGACCGCACTGGACGGCGAAACGCCCCGCACGCTGGCCGAACGCCTCGCGCTGGAAAAGGCCAACGCCGTCGCCGCCCGCTTTCCCGATGCGGTGGTCATCGGCTCCGACCAGGTGGCCGACCTCGCGGGCGAAGCGCTCGGCAAGCCCGGCGACCACGCCCGCGCCACCGCCCAATTGCGCCGGATGCGTGGCCAGACGCTGATCTTCCAGACCGCCGTCGCCGTCGTCTGCCATGCGACGGGCTTCGTCCAGCGCGACCTGGCGCCCGTGCGCGTCGTGTTCCGCGAACTCAGCGACGCCGCCATCGAGCGCTACCTGCAGGCCGAGCAGCCCTACGACTGCGCCGGCAGCGCCAAGAGCGAAGGCCTCGGCATCGCCCTCCTGAACGCCATCGACAGCGACGATCCGACCGCGCTGGTCGGCCTTCCGCTGATCCGCACCTGCCAGATGCTGCGTGCCGCGGGGGTCGAACTCCTGTGACCCACGGCAAGCTCTACCTCGTTCCCGCGCCGCTCGATTTCGGCTGCGACGTCCAGGCTCCGCTGCAGGACGCGCTGCCGCTCGGCACCCTGCAGGTGGCGGCCGGCATCACGCACTGGATCTGCGAGAACGCGAAATCCGCCCGCGCCTACCTCAAGCGCATCGACGCGGTCACGCCGCTGGCCGCCCCGCTGCAAGCGCAGGTCATCCAGGAATTGCCGCGCGAAGTGCACAAGAAAGGCGATCACGCCGGCCAGTTCGACGCCAGGCCGCTGCTGGCCGCCGCGCTGGAGGGCCACGACATCGGCCTGCTGAGCGAAGCCGGCATGCCGGCGGTGGCCGACCCCGGCTCCTCGGTGGCGCGCGCCGCGCACGACCTGGGGATCACCGTGGTGCCGCTGACCGGGCCCGTATCTTTATTGCTGGCCCTGGCCGCCAGCGGCCTGAACGGCCAGAACTTCGCCTTCGTCGGCTATCTGCCGCAGGACGCGAGCGAGCGCCAGACCCGCATCCGCGAACTCGAGGCGATCGCCCTCAAGACCGGCCAGACGCAGCTGTTCATCGAAACGCCCTACCGCAACCCCGCCCTGTTGCAGGCCCTGGTTCAAACGATGCACCAGAACACCCGCCTTGCCGTCGCGCGCGGCCTGACCCTCGCGACATCCCACGTGCGCAGCGAGACCGTGAAATCCTGGCGCGCCAAGCCGCAGACCGCAACCGACGAACGCCTGCCCGCCGTGTTCGCGATCGGGCGCTGACGATGGTGGTGGTGACCGCCGGCACGCGCTGGGCTTCGCGCGCGCAGTTCTTTGCTTCCGGCTTCATCTTCGCGACCTGGGGCGTGCACGTGCCCACGGTCAAGGCGCACTACGGCCTGGACGAAGCCCAGCTCGGACTGGCCCTGCTCGCCGCGGGCGCCGGCGCGATGTTCGGCCTCACCAGCGCGGGCCGCTGGATCGGCCGCCACGGCCCGCGCCGGATCGCCGGCCTTTGCGGCTGCATCTATGCGCTGCTGCTGGCCGGCCTGATCGCCATGCCGGGCTATTTCGCGCTGATGGGCCTTCTGGCGGCGTTCGGCCTCGTCACCAGCGTGTTCGACGTGGCCATCAACACCGAGGCGGCGCAGCTCGAATTGCACAGCGGCACGCCGCTGATGAGCGGCATGCACGGGATGTTCAGCCTTGGCGGCATGGCCGGTGCCGCGAGCGGCAGCGCAGTGCTTGCGGCGGGCATGGGCGCGCAGGCGCACTTGCTGCTGGTCGCGGCGGCGATGGTGCTGCTGGTTGCCGTGTCCTCGACACGCATGCTGCCCAAGGCCGCCACGGGCACCACGGCCGGCGCCGACCACAGCTTTCGCCTGCCCCGCGGCCCGCTCGCGGTGCTCGGCGTGCTGGCCGCGCTGGGCCTGATCGCCGAAGGCGCGATCTACGACTGGAGCGTTCTCTATATGCAGCAGGAGCTGGGCAGTCCGCAGAAGCAGGCGGCGTTGGCCTATGCGGCCTTCTCCGCGGCCATGGCGGCCGCGCGCTTCGGTGGGGATGCGATGCGGGCTCGCTTCACGCCGGTCGCCTTGCTGCGCGGAAGCGGTGTGCTGGCGGCGGCCGCCATGACACTGGTGCTGCTGACCGACCTCCCCTGGCTCGCGCTGGTCGGCTTCGCCGGCGTCGGTATCGGTTTTGCGAACGTGGTGCCGATCCTGTTCGGCGCCTCGGCCCGTGTGCCGGGCGTCGAGCCCGCGAGCGGCATCGCGTCGGTGTCGGCCGTGGCCTATCTGGGATTCATGGCCGGCCCCGCGGTGATCGGCCTGCTCGCGCGGGCCAGCTCGCTGACCGCCGCGCTCTATGTGGTGGTGATCTTCGCCGCCGCGCTGGCCGCCTCGGCCCGCTTCACGCGCAGCGAAGAAACGGCCTGAGGCCGGTCTGCCTCAGCGCAGCGCAGGCGTCGCCACCTGCAGCGAGCGCACCGAGGCTTCGCCCATCGCCGCGCCGAACTTCTTGGCCAGCTTCTCGGCCACGTTGTCGCGGCGGGTGTAGTCGATGACTTCTTCGGCCTTGATCACCTCGCGCGCCACGAAGTCGACGTTGCCCAGCTGGTCGGCCAGGCCGTATTCGACCGCCTGCTCGCCGCTCCAGAAGAGGCCGCTGAACAGGCCCGGGGTGTCGAGCTTCAGGCGATCGCCGCGGCCAGTCTTCACCACGTTGATGAACTGCGCGTGGATCTGGTTGAGCATCGTCTGGGCGTGCGCGCGCTGCGCGTCGCTCATCGGGCTGAACGGATCGAGGAAGCCCTTGTTCTCGCCGGCCGTGAGGAGGCGCCGCTCCACGCCGACCTTGTCCATGACGCCCGTGAAGCCGAAGCCGTCCATCAAGACGCCGATGCTGCCGACGATGCTGGCCTTGTCCACGAAGATCTTGTCGGCGCCGGCGGCGATGTAGTAGGCCGCCGAAGCGCAGGTTTCCTCGACCACTGCGTAGACCGGCTTCTTGTGCTTGGCCTTCAGGCGCTTGATCTCGTCGTTGATGATGCCGGCCTGCACGGGGCTGCCGCCCGGCGAGTTGATCAGCAGCACCACGCCCTTGGCGCCGTCATCCTCGAACGCCGTCTTCATGGCGGCCACGACGAACTCGGCGCTGGCGTCGCCGCCCGCTGCGATCTCGCCCTTGATCTCGACGACCGCCGTGTGGGCCGTGGTCTTGGCGGTGCTCGGCGTGCTGCGCGAGAGCGCGAACCATGCCAGGAAGATGAAGAAGGCGAGCCACGAAAGACGCACGAAGGTCTTCCAGCGGCGGGTGGACTTCTGCTCGCTCAGCGCGGCGAAGGCCAGCTTTTCAAGCGTTGCGCGCTCCCAGCCGGGGCGCTGTGTGGGGTCTTGAGCCATGTTCTTGGGGGTGTCTTGCGGGGGCGTGAGAGGAGCTACCGGCTCGAACGGATCGAAACCTTCAGGGTCCCTGCGAGTCGGGTCGGTCATGTGTCAGAAGGTGAGAGGTTGGAGGTTCCAGTCAGTATGCCAGTGCACCACGCCGTCGCGTTCGCTCAGGGCGATCTTCACGAGGCCGCCGCGGCAGGGGCCGCCCATGCATTCGCCGGTATCGGGTGAGTAGACCGCACCGTGGGTGGCGCACAGCAGCCACTGGCCCGTGTCATCGAAGAAGCGGTCGGGCTGGAAGTCCATTTCCATCGCCACGTGGCTGCACCGGTTGAGGTACGCGTGCGGCTGCCCCTCGAAGCGCACCGCGAACGCGCGGCAGGTTTCGCCGCCGTGGACCACGTCGAACGGCACCGCCCTGCCGCCTTCGACGAGGTCCGAGGCATTGCACAGCGGGATCTGCGCTTCGCTCATGACGAAATTCTCAGGCGTTGTCCAGGAGCCACGCCTCGAGCGCGGGCACCGTGTGGGCGACGAACAGCGGCTTGAATTCGTCGAAGCTCGCCGGCTCATGCGCGCCGTAGCTCACGCCCACGCTGGCGCAGCCGGCGTTCGTCGCCAGCTGCAGGTCGTGCGTGGTGTCGCCGATCATCAGCGTGCGCTCGGCGGGCACGTCGAGCTCCTCCATCAGCTCCAGCAGCATGCGCGGATGCGGCTTGCCGAAGGTTTCGTCGGCGGTGCGCGAAGCGTCGAAACGGTCGCGCAGCGCAACGGACTTCAGCGCCTCGTTCAACCCGCGGCGCGACTTGCCGGTGGCCACGGCCAGCTTGTGGCCGCGCGCGCGCAGGGCGTCGAGCATCTGCAGCACGCCGTCGAAGAGCACCAGATCGTCCTGGTGCTGCAGGTAGTGATAGCGGTAGCGCGCGCCGAGCTCGGCGTATTTTTCCTTGGGCACATCGGGCGCCGCGCGCGCGAGCGCTTCGGCCAGCCCGAGGCCGATCACCCAGGCGGCGTCGTTCTCGGTGGGCTTGGCGCCGCCCACATCGATGACCGCGGCCTGGATGCAGCGCACGATCAGGCGCGTGGAGTCGTAGAGCGTGCCGTCCCAGTCGAAGGCGATCAGGTCGAAGCGGGGAGGTCGTGCGGAGGAATCAGTCATGGGCCGTGGGAGTGGGGTGTTGGGCCAGCGCCTGGAGCGCGGAGGGCGGCATCAGCGCGTGCAACTCGGGCGGCAGGTCGGCCTGCAGCGCGATGCGCTCGCCGCCCGCCGGGTGGTTGAACTGCAATCGCCACGCGTGAAGAAACATGCGCTTCAAGCCGAGTTTCTGCAACGCGCGCTGGCGCTCGAAGTCGCCGTATTTGTCG
Organism: Variovorax sp. AC194; assembly: GCF_979257995.1. Lineage (NCBI taxonomy): Bacteria > Pseudomonadati > Pseudomonadota > Betaproteobacteria > Burkholderiales > Comamonadaceae > Variovorax > Variovorax sp. AC194. Next base: position 5,360,905 of record NZ_OZ409823.1, read on the forward strand.
TCGCCCGCGATCGCATGGCCGGCCGACGCCAGGTGCACGCGGATCTGGTGGGTGCGCCCGGTCTTGATCGTCACCGCCAGCAGTGACAGCGGCGTGGCGTCGCCGGGCAGCGTGAGGCGCGCGAGCACGCGAACGAGCGTGATGGCGCGCATCGCGTCCGGATGGTCCTTGGCGACCACGCGCACGCGGCGTTCGCCGGCACCGGCGCCGGAGCCATCGGGCAGCAAATACTTGGCGAGCGGCGCATCGAGCACCTTCTTGTTGGCGGGCCAGTCGCCTTCGACCAGCGCGAGATAGGTCTTGCCGGTTTCGCGCTCGCGGAACTGGTCCTGCAACGCCACGAGCGCGCTGCGCTTCTTGGCGACCAGCAGGATGCCGGAGGTTTCGCGGTCCAGGCGGTGGACCAATTCCAGGAATTTCGCGCCCGGCCGCGCCGTGCGCAGCTGCTCGATCACGCCGAAGCTCACGCCGCTGCCGCCATGCACCGCCACGCCGGCGGGTTTGTCGATGGCCAGCACGGCATCGTCTTCGAGCAGCACCGGGAATTCGCGGGCCGGCGCAGGAGGCGTGGCGCCCTCCTCCGCACGGGGCGAAATCCGCACCGGCGGGAGCCTGAGGACGTCGCCCACCTCGATGCGGGTCTCGGCCTGCACGCGCCCTTTATTGATGCGCACCTCGCCCGACCGGATGATCCGGTAGACGTGCGTCTTGGGCACGCCTTTCAGATGGCGGAAAAGAAAGTTGTCCAGGCGCTGCCCGGCCGACTCCGCGTCGACGGTGATGAATTTGATGGCGCCGTGCGCGGCCGCCTCGGCCCCGGCATTTCGATCTGCGGGATTTGGAGCGGTCTCGGGGCTTTGCTTCGCACCTATAATGTTTTTCACCAGCGCGGTCGTGTAAGTGCTTGATTAGACAGAAGTTTAGAGCACTGACGACCATGCTGTGAGGTCGATGCCGCTTTGGCGCCGAGCTGCAAACCCCGCGCAATTGCGCAAAGTGGCAGGCCCGGCACCCAAGTCAAGCCGACACCCACGAAACACCGATACGGAATACCCAGCCTGCAGCTTCCAAGCTGCCGGCGGATCGAAGCGAGTCCCTTGTTGTGTTGATGCTGCTGATTCAAATATGCCTTCGCTGGCCGACCTGGCTTCTGCCAGCGGCCTCCGGCATTGGATCTTCCGCAGCGCGCGCCCCCCTTGCGCAACCGGCTATCGAAAAGATCGCCACTCAACACCGAATCTGGCTCGCGCCCATCCACGCGCCCCCACCCCGGCTGTCTTCTTGAGCTGACGCTCGAGAGGCCTGTTCGCGCCTGGCGCGGCAGTCACAGCATCCGGGGCCAAGCGGCAATTCCCTGGTTTCGCGGGCGTCGTCCGTGCATCGTTGGCTCGTCATGAGCCGGTAGAACGATACATATAAGGACAACGCATCATGAAGCGGATGCTGATCAATGCCACGCAAGCCGAAGAACGGCGCCTGGCCATCGTCGACGGGCAAAAGCTCCTCGACTACGAAATCGAGATCGAAGGGCGCGAACAGCGCAAGGGCAACATCTACAAGGCGGTCGTGACCCGCGTCGAGCCCTCGCTCGAAGCCTGTTTCGTCGACTACGGCGAAGACCGCCACGGCTTCCTGCCGTTCAAGGAAATCTCCAAGCAGTATTTCGCCGAAGGCGTGTCGGCCAGCCAGGCCCGCATCCAGGACGCGATCCGCGAAGGCCAGGAACTCACCGTCCAGGTCGAAAAAGAAGAACGCGGCAACAAGGGCGCGGCCCTCACCACCTTCATCTCGCTGGCCGGCCGCTACGTCGTGCTGATGCCCAACAACCCCCGCGGCGGTGGCGTTTCGCGCCGCATCGAGGGCGACGACCGCGCCGAGCTCAAGGAGGCGATGGACCAGCTCGAGTACCCCAAGGGCATGAGCATCATCGCGCGCACCGCCGGCATCGGCCGCTCGGCGCCCGAGCTCCAGTGGGACCTGAACTACCTGCTCAAGCTGTGGAGCGCCATCGACGGCGCGGGCAAGGGCGGCAAGGGCGCCTTCCTGATCTACCAGGAATCGTCGCTCGTGATCCGCGCCATCCGTGATTACTTCAATCACGACATCGGCGACATCCTGATCGACACCGACGACATCTACGACCAGGCGCAGCAGTTCATGGCGCACGTCATGCCCGAGCATGCCGCCCGCGTGAAGCGCTACCGCGACGACGCGGCGCTGTTCAGCCGCTTCCAGATCGAGCATCAGATCGAATCGGCCTACGCCCGCACCGTGCAGTTGCCCTCGGGCGGCGCCATCGTGATCGACCACACCGAGGCGCTGGTCTCGGTCGACGTGAACTCGGCCCGCGCCATCAAGGGCGGCGACATCGAAGAGACCGCCACCCGCACCAACCTGGAAGCCGCCGACGAAGTGGCCCGCCAGATGCGCCTGCGCGACCTGGGCGGCCTGATCGTCATCGACTTCATCGACATGGACGAGTCCAAGAACCGCCGCGAAGTCGAAAGCCGCCTGCGCGATGCGCTGCGCCAGGACCGCGCCCGCGTGCAGTTCGGCTCGATCAGCAAGTTCGGCCTGATGGAAATGAGCCGCCAGCGCCTGAAGCCGGCCCTCTCCGAAGGTTCGTCGATCCCCTGCCCCCGTTGCGGCGGCTCGGGCCACATCCGCGACACCGAATCGAGCGCGCTGCAGATCCTGCGGATCATCCAGGAGGAGTGCCTCAAGGACAACACGGCCGCCGTGCACGTGCAGGTGCCGGTCGAGGTGGCATCGTTCCTCCTGAACGAAAAGCGCCCCGAAATCGCCAAGATCGAGCTCAAGCAGCGCGTGACCGTGCTGATGGTGCCCAACAAGACGCTCGAGACGCCGAACTACAAGCTCGAGCGCCTCAAGCACGACGATCCGCGCCTCGATCACATCGAAGCCAGCTACAAGATGGCCGACGAGATCGAGGACCCGACGGCCGTCACCCGCCGCTCGCAGGAGCCGACCAACAAGCAGACGCCGGTCATCAAGGGCGTGCTGCCCGACGCACCCGCGCCGGTCGTTCCGCCCAAGCCCGAAGCGGTGCGCGCGCCTGTCGCCGCACCCGCACCGGTCGCGCCACCCGTGGTGAGCGCGCCGGTTCCGGCACAGAGCGGTTTCTTCGGCTGGATCAAGAGCCTGTTCGGCGGCGCGCCGGCAGAAGCGAAGGCGCCCGCGCCGGCCGCGATTCCGGTCGAGCCACCGAAGCCCCGCCGCGATGGCCGTCCGGGCCGCGATGGCGAAGCCCGCGGCGGCGCACGTGACGGCGAACAGCGCCGTGGCGGACGCGGCGGCGAAGGCCGCAGCGAAGGCGGCGAACGCCGCGGTGGCCGTGACGGCGAACGCCGTGGCGGCCGCGGTGGCGAGCGCCGTGAAGGTGGCGGTGAACGTCGCGAAGGCGGCGGCGAACGCCGCGACGGCCGCAGCAGCGAACTGCGCAACGACGCAGCCGCAGGCCAGCCGCGCGAACAACGCGAGCCGCGCGAACAGCGTGAGCCCCGCGAGGCACGCGCCCCGCGCGACGGCGAACAACGCCGTGGCGGCCGCGGCGAGCGCCGCGAAGGCGAAGGCCGCAATGCACCGGCCGAGGCACTGGTCGACGGCAACGTCAACCTCGAAGCCCAGCAACAGGCGCCCGGCGCCGACGAAGGCAACACGGAACGCGCACCGCGCGCCCGCGGCGAGCGTCGTGAACGCGGCGAGCGCAGTGACCGTGGCGAACGCGGCGAACGCAGCAACGACCGCGGCGGCGAACGCAACGGCGACGCCCAACCGCGCGGCGAAGCCGTCGCCGGTGAAGGTGCCCCGCAAGGCGAACGCCAGCCCCGCAACGGCCGTGACGAACAACGCGCCCCGCGCGGTGATCGTGGCGGCGAACGCGGCGAGCGCACCGACGGCCGCCGCGAGCGCCGCAGCGACGCACCGGCCGCCGAAGGCGAAGCGCGCGTGGCCGAAGTGGCATCCGCCGATGGCGAACAAGGCAGCGACAACGCCGGCAACGACCAAGCCCCGCGCCGTGAAGGCCGCGAAGGCGAAGAGCGCCGCGGCCGTTCGCGTGACCGCTACGGCCGCGACCGCCGCGAACGCGGCCCGCGCGACGAGAACGAAGCCAACGCAGCCGATGCACCGGCCGCCGAAGGCGCCGTCGCAGCCGCCATGGAAGCCACCGGCGAGTCGTACGAAGCGCCGGTCGCCCGCCAGCAGCCGCTGCCGCTGGCGACGGAAGCCGTCGCTGACCGCCAGGTGAGCGAAGTCGCCGCAGCCCCCGAAGCGCGCGAACCCGCACCGCAGCAGCAACCGCGCTTCGAGCGCCCTGCGCCCGCACCAGTCGCAGCGCCCATCGTGGTCGAGAGCCCCAAGGCAGCACCCGCAGCACCCGCAGCGCCCGCCGGCAACGGCCGCGCACTGCCCAAGGTGCAGGCCTTCGAACTGCCGCTGAACGAACTCGCGCAGATCGCCGAGAGCTCGGGCCTGCAATGGGTCAACTCGGACGCCGACCGCATCGCGCAAGCACGCGCCGCCATCGCCGCCGAGCCGAAGCCGGTGCACGTGCCGCGCGAACGCCCGCCGGCGATCGTGCTGGACGAAGGTCCGCTGGTGCTGGTCGAAACCCGCCGCGACCTGGGCTCGATGTCGCTGCCGTTCGAGAAGACGGCCACCGACGCGCAAGCGCCCGGCACGCACTGAGCACGACGCTCGCACATGAAAACGGCGCCTCTGGCGCCGTTTTTATGCCGCGACGTCCACTGGCAACCCCGGCAATTTCGCGTCCCTCGCGAAGGGCTTTCCGGCGCTGGCGCAGCTCGATCCGTCCGGCGCGATCGTCCATGCGGCGCTGGTGCGCGGCTTCGGGCGGGTGATGCTCTATGGCGGCAGCATCGGCATCTGGGTGCTGGCGGCGATCAGCTTCGTGATCTTCGGCAGCCGTCGGCCGTGGGTGCGTCAGACTTCGGGCGCTTGCCCCTGAAAGGCTGGATCAGGTGCTGGGTGCCTGCGCCGCGCGCTTCCAGGCGGCGGCGGCCTGCTCGGCATCCTCGCGCGCTTCGGCCAGTTCGGCCAATGCGAGCCAGGCGCGGCGATAGAGCTCGCCGTCCTGCAATGCGAGCCCGGCCTGCGTGAGCAGTTGCTGGGCCTTGCCCCAGAGCTGGCGCTTCATGCAGGCCATGCCGGCGAGGTACTGCAGGTTGGGGTCTCGCGGGTTGTTGCGCTGCGCGCTTTCGATGCGGGCGAGCCAGTCGGCGTCCACCGAATCGAGCCCTGCCTCGAGCGCGCGCGCCAGCTTCACGCGCAATGCATCGCCGAGGCCCCGCGGGTTCGCCACCATGCGCTCCCATGCGGGGAGCAGCCAGCCGCGCGCGAGCGCCAGGTCGCCGTGCAGCACCACCATGCGTTGAGCGCCGTGGATCGCCACCTCGGGCATCTCGCGCTCGTTCGCATCGAGTTCGGACCAGGCGCGCAGCAGCTGCGCCGGATCGTGCGCGCCCGACAGCAGTTCGGTCGCCAGGCCGCGCACGATGCTTTGCGCTGCCGCGTCCGAGAACGCGCGGTGCTTGGCCAGCAGGCGGGCGGTTTCCAGGGCTTCGAGCGTGCGCCGGTCCTGGCGCGCCGCCTTCAGGCGAAGGCGCAGGGCCAGCGTGCGCCGCTGCGCGCCCTGCGGAAGTTCTTCGAGGCGGGCGAGCGCGGCGGCCGCATCGCGGTCTTCGAGTGCCCAGCGCGCGGCGCGCAATTGCACGCCTTCGCGCGTCTCGGGGCTCGCGAGCAGCGTGCGGTCGGCGCTCTCGTTCAAGGCCTGCTGCAGATGGGCATCGCGGGCCGGCTTGTCCTGCAGCGCCTGCGCGCTCTCGGCCGCCAGCAGGTGCGAGAGCACGCGCACCTGCTGTGCCTGCGGCAGGTTCGCATCGAGCGCGGCCAATGTCTTTTCCTGCACCAGCGCAGCCTGCGCGGCCTTGCGAGCGCGCGAGAAGCGGCCGGCGATCAGCTGCACCATCGCATCGAGCAGCGCGGCATGCAGCGTGCGCTCCTTCTGCTGGAGGCGCCAGTGGCGCGCCTGCGTCGGCAGCGAGAACAATGCGGCCAGCGCGCGCAGCGCGACGTGCAGCAGCACGAAGGTCGCCAGCAGGATCACGAGCACGAGGTTCAGCGACAGGTCGACGCGCCACGGCGGCCAGAACACGGTGATCGTGCCCTGGTTGTTGCCCGCGAAAAGAGCGACTGCCGCAGCCACGGCGAACAGCGCGAGAAGCCAGATTGCAGCGCGCATGACCGGGTTATCGCCCTGCGGCCGCGGTGGCCAGGGCCGCGAGCGTGTCGTCCACGCGTGCCGGCTCGGTGGTCTTCACCTGCGCCTGGAGTTGTTGCAACAGCGTGGCGGCAGCCTGCGTGCGGCGCGATGCGGGGTCGAAATAACGGTTGAGCGATGCGGTCACCTGGGCCAGTTCGGCGCGCGTGGCATCGACCTGGCGCGACAGCAGCGACAGGCGCGCGTTGAGCAGCTTGAGCTTCAGGTTCTCGCGCAGGAAATACGTCTGCTCGGGCGCCAGCAGGATCGCTTCGGGGCTCTGGATGCGACCGACGCGCACCAGCGATCGTGCTTCGCCGCGCACCGTGAGCAGCGCACGGCGCCACCACGGCGCATCGGCCGGAATCGGTTCGGGCTGCCAGGCGTTGACGCCGGTGCCGCGCACCGCCACCGCATTGAGCGTGGGCAGGTCGTCGACGTTGCGCATCAGCTCGTCGAGCTTCTGCAGCGCCTCGGCGCTGTCGACGCTGGAGTTGCTGCGCAGGCGGTCGGCATCGCGCTGCATGGCGCGTTGCAGCGGCGCGAGGCGCGGCTGCGCGGCGCGCGAGATGCGCAGGTCGCCGGCCTTCAGCGCGGCGAGCAGCGGCTCGACGTTGCCGGTCACCTGCGCCTGCTGCAGCGCCAGGCGCACGGCCGACTCGATGTCGACCACGAGGTTCTCGTCGCGCGAACGCGAGAGGCTCTGCATCAGCTCTTCGAGCTGCGAGCGCTGCAGCGCGACTTCGGCCACGCGGGTTTCGATGAGGGCCACGCGGGCCGCGGCATCGCGCACCGTGTCGCTCGCCTGGCGCGCCAGCGTGCGCGCTTCCATCGACTGCGTGGTGGCCTCGGCGCTCTGGCGTGCGAGTTGCTCCTTCATGCCGCCGACCTTCTGCCACAGCGCGATGGTCGTCACCAGCGCGGCCAGCGCCACGAGGGCGACGAGGCCGAAGCCGATGCGGGACAGCAGGGTGGCCGCGGCGGCCATGGCGGCGGGCGTCTGGTGCGGCGCCAGCGTGGCGGGCACCGGCGCCGTCGCGGCAGCGGGAGAAGAAGGAGAAATGTCGTCTGACGGGGACGCGGCGCTCATGCCAACGATTCTATCGACGCGATCAACGCATCCCGCAGGGGTGTGCAGACACGCAACGCACCAAAACCCGCGGCCCGCGCGGCTTCGCCGATGCGCGCGTGCGTGGCGACCGCGCTCGCGGCGCGCCAGTGGGTGCCCGGCATCGCGCGCTGCAGATTCGCGATCGCCTCGGAGCTGCTGAAGAGCCAGATCGCGCGGCCCTGCGCGCCATCGATGGCGAGTCGATGTTGTCTGACGTCGAACAACGGTGGCAGTCGCCGATACGCCACCACGGTGTCGCGATGCCCGCTCGCCGCATCGATCTCCTTGGCGAGCCAGTCGCGCCCGGCGGGCTGCCCCGCCTCATCGCCGCCGCGCACGATGAGCACGCGCACGCCAGTCGAGACTTGGGATTGCACGCGCTCCCACAGCGCTTCGGAATCGAAACGCGTGGCCTCGGGCGGCGGGGCGTCGATGGCGTCGGGCGGCACGCCAGCGCGCAGCAAGGCGCGCGTGGTGCCGGGGCCCGTGGCCCAGAAGCGGCGACCGGCCAGGGCTTGGTCGGTCGAGTCCGCGTCGCGGTGCTGGAAGAAATGCTCGACCGCCGTCGCGCTCACGAACATCAGCGCCGCGTAATCCTCGATCCGCCGCCAGGCCGCGCGCAGCGGCTCGGCATCGTGGACCGGCTCGATGACGATCAGCGGCAGCGCCACCGCATCGAGGCCGGCGGCACGCAGGTCATCGACCCACTGCACAGCCTCGCGCGCGGGCCGCGTGACGATGACGGGCCGCGCAGTCATCCGACGACCACGGGTTTCAGTGAGCGCCGGCGTCGCGCAGCAACGCAGCGGCATGTTCGCCAAGGGCTTCGGCGCGCGCGAAGTCGCCGGCGTCGGCCTGCACATGAACGCGAACGAGCGGCGCGTTGCCTTCGGGATCGCCCCAGGCGGCGTCGATGCGCAAGCTGCCATCGGCTTGCCAGCGCGCGTGCGCGGCGAGCGGCATCGAGCAGCTGCCACCCATCGCGCGGCTCACTGCGCGCTCGGCGGCGGTCGAAAGCCAGTCGCCCCGGTGCGCGAGCGGCGCGAGCAGTTCGATGAGGTCCGCGCGATCGGCGCGCACCTCGATGCCCAGTGCGCCCTGCCCCGCGGCCGGCAGCATGTCGTCGGGTTCGAAGGCAACGCGGATGCGGTCTCCGAGGCCCAGGCGCTTCAGGCCCGCGGCCGCCAGGATGATCGCGTCGTACTGCCCTTCGTCGAGTTTGCGCAGGCGCGTATCCAGGTTGCCGCGCAGCGGCTCGATGCGCACGTCGGGCCGCTTCGCCTTGAGCAGCACCACGCGGCGCAGGCTCGAGGTGCCGACCACCGCGCCGTGCGGCAGTTCGTCGAGCGAGGCGTAGTTCGGAGAGACCAGTGCATCGCGCGGATCTTCGCGCTCCAGCACGCAGGCCAGGACGAAGCCTTCGGGCAGGTCCATCGGCACATCTTTCAGCGAATGCACCGCGATGTCGGCGCGCCCGTCTTCGATCGCCGTTTCGAGTTCTTTCACGAAGAGGCCCTTGCCGCCGACCTTGCTCAGGCTCTTGTCCAGGATCTGGTCGCCCCGGGTCGTCATGCCCAGAAGGCTCACCGTGTGGCCCCGTTCTTGCAAAAGCGCTTGCACGTGTTCGGCCTGCCAAAGGGCCAACCGGCTTTCGCGCGTTGCGATCACGATATTGCTCAAGACCGCTCCCAAAAAGTACATGTTTCCAGACGCCGGAATGCTAGCATGTTGCGCCGCAGCAACGCAGGCGGCGCGTCCATTCAAGTCCCCAGGAACAACATCGAATGAAAGCCAGCAAGACCCCTGCCCTCCCCAAGCGCCGCCAGGCCGAAGACCAGCCATTGATCGACGACATCCGGCTGTTGGGCCGGATCCTGGGCGATGTGATCCGGGAGCAGGAAGGAGACGAGACCTATGCGTTGGTGGAGAAGATCCGCACCCTGTCGGTGGCCTTTCGCCGCGATGCCGACCAGGCCGCGGACCGCGCGCTCAAGAACCTGCTCAAGGGCCTGAGCGCCGCCGAGACAGTGCGCGTGATCCGCGCCTTCACCTACTTCAGCCACCTGGCCAACCTCGCGGAAGACCGCCACCAGATCCGCCGCCGCACCGAGGGCGATCGCGAAGGCGTGCTGGCCGACGGCGACCTGCAGACCGCGCTCGCGCGCATCCGCAAGGCCGGCGTGAAGCCCGACGAAATCGTCGCCTCGCTGGCCCACAGCTACGTCTCGCCCGTGCTCACCGCGCACCCGACGGAAGTGCAGCGCAAGAGCATCCTGGACGCCGAGCGCGCCATCGCCCTCTTGCTCACCACGCGCGACGAAATCAAGCTGCGCCAGAGCGCCTACGCGGGCGGCAAGGATGCGCTCTCGCCCATCGAGCTGGCGGACAACGAAACGCAGATGCGCACGCGCGTCACGCAGATCTGGCAGACGCGGCTCCTGCGCTTCTCCAAGCTCACCGTGGCCGACGAGATCGAGAACGCGCTGAGCTACTACGAAGCCACGTTCCTGCGCGAGATTCCGCGCGTCTACGCCGACCTCGAGAAGGCGCTCGCGCAGGGCGGCCACACGCCCTCGGTCGCGCCCTTCTTGCGCATGGGCCAGTGGATCGGCGGCGACCGCGACGGCAACCCCAACGTCACCGCCGAGACGCTCGAATACGCGCTCGGCCGGCAGGCCGAGCTGGCGCTGCGCTACTACCTCACCGAGGTGCATTACCTGGGCGGCGAGCTCTCGCTCTCGGCCACGCTGGTCGATGTGTCGGTGGAGATGCAGGCGCTCGCCGAGCGCTCGCCCGACACCAGCGAGCACCGCAAGGACGAGCCCTACCGCCGCGCGCTCACCGGCGTGTACGCGCGCCTGGCGGCCACGCTGCGCGAGCTCACCGGCGGCGAGGCCGCGCGCCATGCGGTCGCGCCGCAGAACCCGTACCACAGCGCCGAAGAGTTCCTCGCGGACTTGCGCACGGTGGAAGAGTCGCTCGGCGAAAAGCACGGCAGCGTGCTCGCCGCGCCGCGCCTGCGGCCGCTGATCCGCGCGGTGGAGGTGTTCGGCTTTCACCTGGCCACGGTCGACCTGCGCCAGAGCTCGGACAAGCACGAGGCGGTGATCGCCGAGCTGCTCGCGACCGCGCGCATCGAGCCGTCTTACGCGTCGCTGGCTGAAGAAGCCAAGCAGACGCTGCTGCTCAAGCTCCTGGACGACGCGCGTCCGCTGCGCGTGCCCGACGCCGACTACTCGCCGCTCACCAAAAGCGAGCTGGCCATCTTCGCCGCCGCCCGCACCGCGCGGGCGCGCTACGGCGCCGCGGCCATTCGCCACTACATCATCAGCCACACCGAAACGGTGAGCGACCTGCTCGAAGCGCTGCTGCTGCAAAAGGAAGTGGGCCTGCTGCGCGGCGCGATGGCCACCAACGCGGTGTGCGACCTGATCGTGGTGCCGCTGTTCGAAACCATCGAGGACCTGCGCAACGCCGCGCCGATCGTGCGCGCGTTTTATGCGCTGCCGAATATCCAGTCCCTCATCGAGCGCTCGGGCGGCGAGCAGGACGTGATGCTCGGCTACAGCGACAGCAACAAGGACGGCGGCATCTTCACCAGCAACTGGGAGCTGTACCGCGCGGGCATCGCGCTGGTGTCGCTCTTCGACGAACTCAACAAGAAAAAGGCCAACCCGATTCGCCTTCGCATGTTCCACGGCCGCGGCGGCACGGTGGGGCGCGGCGGCGGCCCGAGCTACCAGGCGATCCTCGCGCAGCCGCCGGGCACGGTGCGCGGGCAGATCCGCCTCACCGAGCAGGGCGAAGTGATCGGCTCGAAGTACGCCAACCGCGAGATCGGCCGGCGCAACCTGGAGACGCTGGTGGCCGCCACGCTGGAGGCCACGCTGCTGCCGCAGGGCAAGTCGGCGCCCGCCACCTTTCTCTCGGCCGCGGGCGAACTCTCCAGCGCCAGCATGGCCGCGTACCGCAAGCTGGTGTACGAGACGCCGGGCTTCGGCGACTACTTCTTCGGCTCCACGCCGATCCGCGAGATCGCCGAGCTCAACATCGGCTCGCGCCCCGCCTCGCGCAACCCGAGCCACAAGATCGACGACCTGCGCGCGGTGCCCTGGAGCTTCAGCTGGGGCCAGTGCCGGCTCACGATTCCGGGCTGGTTCGGCTTCGGCGCGGGCGTGGAGCAGTTCCTCGCCTCGGCCGGCAACGCCGCGGGCAAGAAGGAGCGCGTGGCGCTGCTGCAGCGCATGTACGCGCAGTGGCCGTTCTTTCGCACGCTGCTCTCGAACATGGACATGGTGCTCGCCAAGAGCGACCTCGCGCTGGCCTCGCGCTACGCCGAGCTGGTAACCGACCGCAAGCTGCGCCAGAAGGTGTTCTCGATGATCGATGCCGAATGGCACCGCACCTCGGACGCGCTCACGCTCATCACGGGCGCCAAGCAGCGGCTGGAGGGCAATGCGGAAATGCAGCGCTCGGTGCGGCATCGCTTTCCGTACATCGATCCGCTGCACCACCTGCAGGTGGAACTGATGCGGCGCTACCGCGCGGGCGACGGCGGCGAGCGGCTGCAGCGGGGGATTCACATCTCGATCAACGGGGTGGCTGCGGGCCTGCGCAACACGGGTTGAGGGGCGGGGCCGCGGCGAAGCGTCGCGGCCTCTGCGTCAACCCAATTTCCTTTCTCTTTTTTCGCGCCCCGCGTAATTCGCGGGGCGTGCGCTTTTGTGCGCCGGCCTTTCTGATCGGGGCACGCACGACTGGTGCAGATTTATCAATCCGAGATTTCCCGCCAAATGGCAAAAAAGTAAATTCGGATGATTTGAATAGCTCGTCTGGCGATTCAATGTGAATTGAATATTTAATCGAACGTTGGCAATCATTTCCAACAAGATAAAAACTGCCCGGCCCAATACTTCATCGCATGAAGAATTATTGAAAGTCAGATTTTCTTCTGGTGCTGGGGCAGAAATTTTCGGTTGATTTTTTAAATCTTTCGCGTACCTTTGCGCCGCCCAGAGGCATGCGGCGCGCCGCCCCGGGACCCGCTTCACGGGGCGCACTCGACGATTTCACGTCGCCCCGCGCGTAAATGCAAGCGCGCATTTATTGGCACGATGTAAATCTCAGTTGCCGAAATTGTTGGCGGCATCTTTTTTCGATGGAATTAATTCCATCGAGGGCTTTCGAACCGCCGAACGTGCAATTGTTTGCGGTTGCGGCCGCTGTCTGCCCCAGACCGTCTCATACCTGACTTTTCAGGCCATTTAGCGCTCGCTCGCTGCCTGAAGCCCCCCTAAAGTCCGCCCCGGTCTGCAATGGCAATTCGCCTGCAGCCTATCCGGCGCCAGGGGAACGAATTCCGAATTGGCGCAATTCTTTTGCCCCTTCGGGGCAATTCGTTCGCATCCACGGGGCAAGCAAGTGAACAAGTCGCACAAGAGCATCTGGAGTGAAGCGCTGGGCGCATGGGTGGCGGTGTCCGAAACCACCTCGGCGCGAGGCAAGCGGAGCAAGAGCGCAAGGGTGGCCGCGCTTGCCGTGCTGGGCATATTGACCGCCGCCGCCAACCGGGACGAGGCGCATGCCCAGGCATACGGAACCGATGCCAGCGCGACCGGGAACAGCGCGGTGGCCATTGGCTTCAAGAGCAATGCGAGTGGAGACCGTTCGCTTGCCGCAGGTTCGGGAGCTGAGGCCAACAGCCAATTTGCCACGGCAGTTGGCCGGACGTCGAATGCGTCGGCAGAAAATGCCGTGGCACTCGGCCAGAGCGCGAATAGCCTGGCGGCCAACGCTACCGCCATCGGCACGCTATCGAGCGCCAGCGGTAAAAGAAGCATCGCTGTTGGCACAGAGAGCAGCGCCCGCGGAGAAGATGCAACCGCTTTGGGCAGCCAAGCCGACGCGTCCGCGGACAACGCCGTCGCCGTTGGCTACCAGAGCAAGGGCCTCGCCAAGAACGTATTGGCGATAGGTACCCGCGCGATGGGCAATGCGGCCAACGCCATTGCCTTCGGCACGGATTCGATTGCCACTGGAATAACCAGCATCGCTGTTGGCAACCTCAGCAGAGCAAGCGCTCTCAGCGCGATGGCCATCGGTTCCCTTGCGAACGCCGGCGCCGACACGGCAATCGCCCTCGGTCCCAACGCCAATGCCAAGGGAACAAGTTCACTGGCCATTGGAACCGCGGCCAATGCCGAAACCGACGGCGCGACGGCCATCGGTTCGGGTGCAAAGGCCAACGCCATCGGTGCCATGGCGGTCGGCGGCGATGCCAGGGCCACCGGCGACGCTGCACTGGCGATGGGTTTGGGCGCCATTGCCAGTGAAAAAAGTTCAACGGCCATCGGGCCGAAGGCCATGGCCAACGCAGCGAACGCCGTGGCAATCGGCGCGGCGTCGACCGCGACGGGGACCAGTGCCGTGGCAATCGGGGGAGGAGGAGACCCTGGGGCAGGCGCCGCAGCTGCCGCAGCCGATTCCATCGCCATCGGGCGCTTGTCGAAGGTCGCGGCGAGCGCTGGCGGAAGCATCGCCATAGGCAACAACGCCAACGTGACCGGCGGTGTGAACGCGGCAGCGATCGGCACCGGGGCCAAGGCGAACGGTAACGGCGCGCTGGCGTTCGGCAACGGCGCCAGTGCCCTCTTCGAAGGGGACATGGCCTTCGGTCGCAACGCTCTGGCCCAAAGCAGATTGGATGAAGGCCAGTTGCGGCCAGCGACAGCGTTTGGTTTCGCGGCCACTGCCAACAGCGTCGGCTCTGCCGCGTTCGGAGCCATGGCGGAAGCCAGTGGCTACCGTGCCACCGCATTGGGTTTCGCGGCGCAGGCAACCGGCAGGCAGGGTGTTGCTGTGGGCACAAATTCGACAGCGAACGGAGGCGACAGCACCGCAGTGGGCGGCTTCGCAAATGCCTCTGCCGACTGGACGACGGCGCTGGGTAACTCAGCGCATGCGCGCGGGTCCGGCGCGACGGCCGTTGGCGGCAATGTCCACGACGGTGCGAGCGCAGGCGCAGCCGATTCGATCGCCATCGGCGGGCAATCCGAAGTCACCGCCGCAGCCACTGCCGGCATTGCCATCGGTCTTGACGCCTTCTCGAGCAATGCGCGCAGCGTGGCGTTGGGCGATGGTGCTTCGACGGCTTCGGCTAAACCGGTAGCCGCCGCCACCGTTGGCGGCGTGACCTATGGCAACTTCGCCGGCACCTCACCCGTCGGCGTCGTCAGCATCGGCGATACGGACGCCGAGCGCCAGCTCACCAACGTGGCCGCCGGCCGCATCACGGCCACATCGACCGATGCGATCAACGGCAGCCAGCTCTACGCGGGCCTGAGCACCACCAGCAGCAGCGTGAGGAGCCTTTCGAGCTCCACCTCCTCGGGGCTGAGCACGGCGAGCAGCGGCCTGTCGAGCCTGTCGACGGGCTTGAGTTCGACGAACAGCAGTGTCGTCAGCCTCTCGGCCTCCACGTCGTCCGGCCTGAGCACGGCGACCGGCGGCATCTCCAGCTTGTCCACGGGCCTGAGCACGACGAGCAGCAGCGTCGTCAGCTTGTCGACCTCGGCATCGACGGGCCTGAGCACCGCAGCCAGCGGCATCTCCAGTCTTTCCACCGGCTTGAGCACGTCGACCAGTGGCATCTCCAGCCTGTCCTCGGGCCTGAGTGCCACGAACAGCAACCTGAGCAGCCTGTCGAACTCGACCTCCACCGGCCTCAGCACCGCGACGAGCGGCGTCCGGAGTCTTTCGACCGGCCTGAGCACGACCGGCAGCGCGGTGGCCAGCCTCTCGGGCTCCACCTCGACGGGCCTGAGCACGGCAACCAGCAGCATCGGCAGCCTGTCCACCGGGCTCTCGAACTCGGTGCAGTACGACGATGCGAGCCACACCAAAATCACCCTGGGCGGCGTGGGCGCGACGTCACCGGTGATCCTCACGAACGTGGCCGCGGGCGTGAACCCGACGGATGCGGTGAACTTCGGGCAGTTGACCTCGCTGTCGACCTCCGTCTCGAGCGATGTTTCCAGCCTGTCCACAGGCTTGAGTTCGACCGGCAGCAGCCTTGGCAGCTTGTCGGCCTCGACGTCCTCGGGACTGAGCACGGCGACGAGCAGCATCGGCAGCCTGTCGACTTCCACGTCCTTCGGCCTGAGCATCGCGACGAGTGCCATCTCGAGCCTGTCCACGGGCTTGAGCACGACCGACAGCAGCGTGAGCAGCCTGTCGACTTCCACGTCCTCGGGTCTGAGCACCGCGACCAGCGCCATCTCGAGCCTTTCGACGGGTCTGAGCACCACGGACAGCAGCGTGAGCAGTTTGTCGACTTCGACCTCGACTGGCCTGAGCACGGCAACGAGCAGCATCGATAGCCTGTCGACGACCACGTCCTCGGGCCTGAGCACCGCGACCAGCAGCATCTCCAGCCTGTCCACAGGCCTGAGTTCCGCCAACAGCAGCATCGGCAGCCTGTCGACCTCGACATCGTCTGGCCTGAGCACCGCGACGAGCAGCATCGGCAGCTTGTCCACGGGCCTGAGCACCGCGGCCAGCGGCATCTCAAGCCTGTCCACGGGCCTGAGTACCACTGACAGCACCGTGAGCAGCCTATCGACCTCGACCTCGAGTGGCCTGAGCACGGCCACGAGCAGCATCGACAGCTTGTCGACTTCCACGTCCTCGGGACTGAGCACGGCGACCAGCGGCATCTCCAGCCTGTCCACGGGCTTGAGCACAACGAACAGCACCGTGAGCAGCCTGTCGACCTCGACCTCGACTGGCCTGAGCACCGCCACGAGCAGCATCGACAGCTTGTCGACTTCCACGTCCTCGGGTCTTAGCGCCGCGACCAGTGGCATCTCCAGCCTGTCCACGGGTCTGAGCACAACGAACAGCAGCGTCAGCAGTCTCTCGACTTCCACATCGAGCGGCCTGAGCACTGCAGCGAGCAGCATCGACAGCCTGTCGACGTCCACCTCCTCGGGTCTGAGCACCGCGACCAGTGGCATCTCCAGCCTGTCCACGGGCTTGAGCACAACGAACAGCAGCGTGGGCAGCTTGTCGACCTCGACGTCAAGTGGGCTGAGCACAGCGAACAGCAGCATCAGCAGCCTGTCGACTTCGGCCTCGTCGGGTCTGAGTACCGCCGCGAGCAGCATCGACAGCCTGTCGACCTCCACGTCCTCGGGTCTGAGCACCGCGACCAGCGGCATCTCCAGCTTGTCCACCGGCTTGAGCACGACCAACAGCAACGTCAGCAGTCTGTCGACTTCGACGTCCAGTGGACTGAGCACCGCCACGAGCAGCGTCAATAGCCTGTCGACCTCCACGTCGTCGGGCCTGAGCACCGCGACCAGCGGTATCTCCAGCCTGTCCACCGGCTTGAGCACAACGAACAGCAGCGTGGGCAGCTTGTCGACCTCGACGTCAAGTGGGCTGAGCACAGCGAACAGCAGCATCAGCAGCCTGTCGACTTCGGCCTCGTCGGGTCTGAGTACCGCCGCGAGCAGCATCGACAGCCTGTCGACCTCCACGTCCTCGGGTCTGAGCACCGCGACCAGTGGCATCTCCAGCCTGTCCACCGGCTTGAGCACGACCAACAGCAACGTCAGCAGTCTGTCAACTTCGACCTCCAGTGGACTGAGCACGGCCACGAGCAGCATCGACAGCCTGTCGACCTCCACGTCCTCGGGCCTGAGCACCGCGACCAGCGGCATCTCAAGCCTGTCCACAGGCTTGAGCACAACGAACAGCAGCGTGAGCAGCCTGTCGACCTCGACCTCGAGTGGCCTGAGCACGGCCACGAGCAGCATCGACAGCTTGTCGACCTCCACGTCCGCGGGTCTGAGCACGGCGACCAGTGGCATCTCCAGCCTGTCGACGGGCTTGAGCACAACGAACAGCAGCGTGAGCAGCTTGTCGACTTCGACCTCGTCGGGTCTGAGCACTGCGACCAGCGGCATCTCGAGCCTGTCAACCGGTCTGAGTTCGGCGAACAGCAGCGTGAGCAGCTTGTCGACTTCGACCTCGTCGGGTCTGAACACTGCGACCAGCGGCATCTCGAGCCTGTCAACCGGTCTGAGTTCGGCGAACAGCAGCGTGAGCAGCTTGTCGACCTCCACGTCCTCGGGTCTGAGCACTGCCACCAGCAGCATCGGCAGCCTGTCCACCGGCCTGAGCACCGCGAGCAGCGGCATCTCCAGCCTGTCCACAGGCTTGAGCACAACGAACAGCACCGTGAGCAGCCTGTCGACCTCGACCTCGAGTGGCCTGAGCACGGCCACGAGCAGCATCGACAGCTTGTCGACCTCCACGTCCGCAGGTCTGAGCACGGCGACCAGTGGCATCTCCAGCCTGTCCACGGGCTTGAGCACAACGAACAGCAGCGTGGGCAGCTTGTCGACGTCGACGTCAAGTGGGCTGAGCACAGCGAACAGCAGCATCGGCAGCCTGTCGACCTCCACGTCCTCGGCTCTGAGCACCGCGACCAGCGGCATCTCCAGCCTGTCCACTGGCCTGAGTTCCACCAACAGCAGCATTGGCAGCCTGTCTGCATCGACATCGTCGGGCCTGAGCACCGCGACCCTTGCCATATCGAGCCTGTCCACGGGCCTCAGCACCACGAACAGCGGCGTGGGCAGCCTGTCGGCCTCGACATCGTCCGGACTGAGCACGGCCACGAGCAGCATCGGCAGCCTCTCGACCGGCTTGAGCTCGACCGGCAGCAGCCTGACCAGCCTGTCGACCTCCACCTCCTCGGCGCTGAGCACCGCCACGAGCGGCATCGACAGCCTTTCGACTTCCACGTCGAGTGGCTTGAGCACCGCGGCCAGCAGCATCGGCAACCTGTCCGCGGGACTGAGCACCGTGGGCAGCAGCGTCGGCAGCCTCTCGACGGGCCTGAGCACCACCAGCAGCAATGTCAGCAGCCTCTCGACCTTGATGTCGGCCGGCCTCGGCACGGCGACGAGCGGCATCTCCAGCCTGTCCACCGGACTGAACACGACCAACAGCAACCTGGCCAGCCTGTCCACCGGCGTGAGTACGGCCGGCAGTGGGCTCGCGAGCCTGTCAAGTTCGACCTCCATGGGCCTGAGCACCGCCACCAGCCGCATCGGCAGCCTGAGCACGACGGTGGACACGATCAACGACAAGGGCACGAAGTACTTCCACGCCAGCTCGGCGGCGCCCGATGCCAAGGCGACCGGCCAGGACGCGGTGGCGATCGGCCCGCAGTCGGTGGCCAGCGGCGCCAATGCCTTCGCAGCCGGCAACGGCGCCAAGGCGACGGCAGACGGTGCTGTCGCCATCGGCTTGGGCGCCTGGGCGGCCGGGCCCAATGCAGTCGCGATCGGTACCGGCTCGATGGCCACGGGCTCGCAGGCCATCGGCGAGAACTCCCGCGCGGGCGGTGGCGGCGTGGCGCTTGGCGACAGGGCCGATGCGGGCGGCACGCCACTCAGCCAGGCGCAGAACGTTTCAAAGGGCACCGCGATCGGCTTCGGCGCCGTTGTGCAGCAAAGCGGCGGCGTCGCGCTGGGCGCGGGCTCTGTCGCCGGCACCGCGGCAGGCGTGGCCGGCTACATCCCCGGCAACGCGAGCGCGCAGCAGCAAGCAGCCATCAAGGCCACGACCAGCACGCAGGCCGCGGTGTCCGTGGGCGACGCGGCCCATGGCCAGTTCCGCCAGATCACCGGCGTGGCCGCGGGCTCCGCAGACAGCGATGCCACCAACATGGCGCAACTGCGCGCCGCGTCGAACGCAACCAAGGCCGGCGGCGTGCAGTACG
The DNA here is from genome assembly GCF_979257995.1 of Variovorax sp. AC194. Classification (NCBI taxonomy): domain Bacteria; kingdom Pseudomonadati; phylum Pseudomonadota; class Betaproteobacteria; order Burkholderiales; family Comamonadaceae; genus Variovorax; species Variovorax sp. AC194. The sequence continues at coordinate 5,380,111 of NZ_OZ409823.1, forward strand.
CCACCAACGCCGACGGCTCGACCAACTACAGCGAAGTCGCGCTCGGCAACGGCCAGGCACCGGGCGGCACGCGCATCGGCAACGTCGCACCGGGCGTGCTGCCGACCGACGCGGTCAACGTGAGGCAGTTGGACCAGGTACAGCGCCAGGTGGGCGACGTGGCGCGCATCGCCTACTCGGGCTCGGCCATGGCGTTAGCGATGTCGGGCACCTACCTGCCGCCGCTGTACGCCGGCGAGAAGACTGTGGGCATCGGCTTCGGCAGCTACAGAGGCTATAGCGCGGTGGCCCTGACCTTCAAGACGCTGTCGGACGACGGCCGGATGTCGTGGGGCGCGGGGCTTTCCACCACCGGCAAGGAGTGGGGCGTCAACGCGGGCATCGGCTGGAAATGGAAATGAGCCGCGGGACACCCGAGCACGTGATGCCGAAAACAACGAACAGAAGGTGCGCCATCTGCCGTGCCCCGCATCAACGGCGCGAGGGTGCATCGCCTGCGCCTGTCCAGCCCGCTCGCACCGTAGCCGCTTGCCGATGCTGTTCATGGGCATGCCGACGCTGTTGCCCGCGCCGGTGGCCGCCTGCCATTGCCGCGACACCCCGAATGGCCTCTGTCGCAGGCCTGCAGCTTTCCTGAAGAACCGAACCGTCGGCGCTCGCGCGCCGCGTGTGACCGAGGCCGTGGGAGGGAGCCTCGGTGCGCTTTTCCGTGCATCCCTTCGTGGTTAGTTACTTTTCAACCGTTGATCTCAATGAATAAAAAATCACATCGCTCGATCTGGAATGAATCTCTCGGCGCCTGGGTGGCCGCTTCCGAAACCACCAAGCCGCGCGGCAAGCGCAGCGGGTCTGCCCAGTTGGCCGCTGTCGGGTTTGCCGGCCTCATGTTGATGGGTGCTTCGCTGGCCCACGCGCAATTGGAGGCAACGCCCAGCGCTCCAGAGGCGACCGCCGACCAACCGTCAGCCGTGCCGCCGGGTGCGCAGCCCACTCCCGCCGCTGCACCGCCGGAGTTTCTAGCGCCGACGCCGGCCACTCCGCCGCAAGCTTCCGCCGGACCAGCGCCCGCCGCTGCGGAGCCCGCTCCTGCGGCACAGCCGGCGGCCGAGGCAGCACCTCTTCCGGCCGCACAGCCGACGCCGGAAGCAACGCCTGTTCCGGTGGTCCAGCCGACGACCGCGGCACCAACGACCGCAGATGCGAAGCCCACTCCTGCCGCTCCGCAGCCGGCGCCCGCAACGCCAACGCAGCCCACACCGCCGCAGGCTTCGGCCGTTCCATCGCCCGGCGCTTCGGAGCCCGCTCCTGCAGCACAGCCGGCGTCGGACGCAACGCCCGCTCCATCTGCACCGCCGACGACCGCTGCACCGATGACCAGCGATGCCAAGCCCACACCTGCCACTCCACCGTCAGTGCCCGTCGCGGCGACGGCATCCAATCCGCCGCAGACTTCCGGGACCGGTTCAGCTGGCAGCATTGCCGAGCCCGCAACGGCCGCACAGCCGACGCCTGATGCAAAGCCTGTTGCGGCAGCACAGCCGACGCCGGACGCAACGCCCATTCCATCTGCACCGCCGACGACCGCTGCACCGACGACCAGCGATACGAAGCCCACTCCTGCCACTCCACCGTCAGAGCCCGTCGCGGCGACGACATCCAATCCGCCGAAGGCTTCGGCTGGTCCAGCGTCCGGCGCCGCGGAGACCGCTCCTGCAGCACAGCCGGCGCCGGACGCAACGCCTGCTTCAGCCGCACAGCCGACCCCTGATGCAAAGCCCGTTGCGGCAGCACAGCCCACAACCGCTGCGCCAACGGCCAGCGATGCGAAGGCTGTTCCCTCTGCACAGCCGGCAACCGCCGCACCGACGACGGGCGATGCGAAGACCGATCCGTCGGCCAAGAACACGGAGCCCGCCGCAACGCAGCCGGTGACCACGATGCCGCAGCCTGCGACCGAACCAACCGCAGGCGATGCGAAGCCCGCTCCTGCGGCGGAACCGGCAACCGGTGTCAAAACCGAACCGGCTGCAAACGGCGCAAACACCACCCCAGCGCAACCCACGACGGCAGCGCCGCAGCCTTCGGCCAACCCGACGGGCGGCGATTCGAAGGCTGCTCCCGTGGCACAGCCGACCACCGCTGCACCGACGGCCGGCGATGCGAAGCCCGCTCCCGCGGCAGAACCGACGACCGACGCGAAAGCCGACCCGGCGAATGGCGCCAACACCACCGCAGCGCAGCCTGCGACCACGACGCCGCAGCCTTCGGCCGCAACAACGGCCGGCGATGCAAAGCCTGATCCGGCCGAGAAGCCGGCGACCACCGACGTCGGTAGCCTGTCTACAGCGCTGAGCGAGACAAACAGCAGCGTGAGCAGCTTGTCGACCTCGACCGCCACGGGCCTGAGCACTGCCGTCAGCGGTATCTCCAGCCTCTCTACCGGCCTGAGCACGGTGACCGACAACGTCGGCAGTCTGTCCACCAGCCTCGACGTCACGAACGGGAACGTCGCCACCTTGAGCACGACGGTCACCGGCATGTACAACGGCGGCACCAAGTACTTCCACGCCAACTCGACCGCCGACGATGCATCGGCCAGCGGCTCCGATTCCGTGGCCATCGGGCCGCAGTCGGTGGCCAGCGGAACCAACGCCTTCGCCGCCGGCAACGGTGCCAAGGCGACGGCCGACGGTGCGGTGGCCGTGGGCTCCAACGCCCAGGCGATTGGCGCGAACGCGATCGCCATCGGCACCGGTGCATTGGCCACGGGCTCACAGGCCATCGGCACGAACGCCCGCGCCGGCGTGGGCGGGGTGGCGCTGGGCGACGGCGCGGATGCGGGCGGCACGGCGCTGAGCAAAGCGCAGAACAGCTCGCACGGCACGGCAATCGGCTTCGGCGCGGTGGTCACGCGGAGTGGCGGGGTGGCGCTGGGCGCTGGATCGGTGGCAACGACGGCAGCCGGCGCGGCCGGCTATGTTCCGCGCACCGCGAATGCGCAGCAGCAAGCCGCCATCAAGGCGACGACCAGCACGCAGGCCGCCGTGTCCGTGGGCGACGCGGCCAACGGCCAGTTCCGCCAGATCACCGGCGTGGCCGCGGGCTCGGTCGACAGCGACGCGGCGAACATCGCGCAGCTCAAGGCCGCCTCGAACGCGATGAGGGCCGGCAGCGTGCAGTACGCGACCAACCCCGACGGCTCCGTCAACTACAACGAGGTTGCCCTGGGCAACGGTCAGGCACCCGGCGGCACGCGCCTCTCCAACGTGGCGCCGGGCATCCTGCCGAACGACGCGGTCAACAAGAGCCAGCTGTCGGCCGTGCAGGGCCAGTTGCAAGGCCAGATCGCCAGCACGCAGCGCATCGCGTATTCGGGCGTGGCGATGGCCACCGCGATGAGCGCGATGCCGCAGGCCATGACGCCGGGCAAGAGCCTGCTGTCGATGGGCGTGGGCAACTACTCGGGCTACAACGCGATGGCCATCGGCTATTCGTCGCGCTCGAGCGATGGCAAGTGGGTCTACAAGGTCAACGGCGGCTACAGCAGCAGCAAGTTCAACGTCGGCGTGGGCCTGGGCTACGAGTTCAACTGACGACGGTTTTCTCCAGCGCCGGGCCTGAGCAACACAGCTGTTGATTCAGGCGCCGGCCACCCGGCGGAGAAAAAAAGACGAGAAATTGAAAGGGCGCCTTGTGCGCCCTTTCCTACGTGAACAATCGCCAATCAGGCACCTGTAAGGCCATTTAAACGGGTACGGTCGGGTTACGTTCACAGTTCTCGCAATCCTCGCAGTCGCGCGGCAGCTCGAATTCGTTTCACAGGAGCCCGTTGCAATGTCCGTCCCGCAGTCCCTTACCCATTCGCAAGTCGATTTCGTCAACGACGACTTCGAAGCCCTGGCCTCCCACATGCGCCATTGCGCGCAGGCTCACGGCCGATGGTTCTCGGTGCGAAGCCACATGCAACGTGTGCGCGCACTCGCTGCGGGCCGCATCGTCACGATGGCCTGCATGGCCGTGGTGCTGGGCATCGGTCTCTTCGCGATCGCTTGAGCGCCGCAGCCGTCGCCGACCGCCTCCAGGGGCTCAGTCACTACGCCCGGGCGCTTCTGCTGGGTCCGCATGACCCGGTAGCCCTTCCGATCCGCGCCGAACTCTTCGGCGCCCAACGTTTCGAGCAGCACGGCCACAGCCTCGCGCGCGCGCAGGTGGTGGAAGAAGACAGCCGCCGCGCCGGCGAGGGCGCGCCGTTTTTTCCGCGCGTGGACGAGAACCTCGAATCGCTGCGCGCCGCCTTCGACTACATCGCGCGCATCTCGCAGAGCGGGCGCTACGTGTCGCCGGCCGCCGAATGGCTGCTCGACAACTTCCACCTCGTGGAGGCGCAGCTCCAGCAGATCCACGACGGCGTGCCGCGCAGCTACTACGCGCGGCTGCCCAAGCTCGCGACGCCGCCGCTCGCGGGGCTGCCGCGGGTGTACGGCATCGCGTGGGCCTATGTGGCGCACACCGACAGCGTGCTCAACAAGACGCTGTTCACCGCCTTCCTCAACGCCTACCAGGACATCGACGAGCTCACGCTCGGCGAGCTCTGGGCGCTGCCCACCACGCTGCGCGTGGTGCTGCTGGAAAACCTGCGCCGCGTGGCCGAGAGCATTGCCGAGAACAAGGTCGCGCGCGAGATCGCGCATGCCGCCTGGGACGCGGCGCCGCATCTCTCGGCGCAGGACCTCGACGTGCTCTACCGCGCGCTGCAGAGCCACGGCCTGCAGGACAACTATCTCACGCAGCTCTGGCAGCGCCTGCCGGTGGAGCACGGCGAGAACATGCCTGCGCTCGTGCGCTGGACCGAACAGCACTGCCCCAACGGCCCGGCGCTGATCAACGACGCGCAGAACGCGCAGGCCGCCGCCAACCTCACGGTCGGCAACATCATCACGACGCTGCGCATGATCGGCCAGGTCGAGTGGAGCGACCTGATCGAGCCGGTGAGCCGGTCGCTGCGCGTGCTGCGCGAGCTGCCGAGCTTCGCGAGCGAGAGCGAACGCACGCGCCAGCAGATCACGCATGCGATGGAGCGCGTGGCGCGCGACACCGAGCAGCCCGAGCGCGAGGTGGCCGAGGCCGTCGTGCGCATGGCCGCGAGCGCGCCGGCCGACGACGCTGCCGCGGAGACCGACCGTGCCGACGGCACCGCCGGCTACTACCTCTTCGGCCAGGGCCGGCCGGCGCTGATCGCCGCATTGCAGTCCGATGAGAAGGCGGGCCGCGATGGCCGAACCGTTCCCACCCAACCCGCGCGCAGCCATCGCAGCTGGCGTCTGCCGGCGTACCTCCTGTCCGTCGCCGTAGGCACCGCGCTGCTGCTGTTCGCCGTGGCGCACGGCCTCGCGCACCGCGGCGACTGGACCACCGTGGTCGCCCTCGTGCTGCTCGCATGGCCGCTCTCCGAGGCGCTGATCGCGCTGGCGCAGCGGATCATGGCCGAGTCGGTGCGCGTGCAGGCGCTGCCGCGCCTGGATTTCGCGGCCGGCATTCCCGAGCGGCACCGCGCGCTCGTCGTCATTCCCACGCTGCTGACCTCGGCGGCGAGCAACGCGCAGCTCGCGCACCGGCTCGAGCTGCACTGGCTCGCCAACCGCGAGCCGCACGCGCAGTTCGCCCTCCTCACCGACTGGGCCGACGCCGCGCAGGCCTCGCTGCCCGACGATGCCCCGCTGCTGGACGACGCCATCCAGCGCATCGCCGCGCTCAACGCGAAATACCCCGCGGCCGACGGCGCGGCGCCGCGCTTTCTCGTGCTGCACCGCCCGCGCACCTGGAGCGACACCGAAGAGCGCTGGATGGGCTGGGAGCGCAAGCGCGGCAAGCTGGAGATGCTGGTGCGCCTGCTGGCGACCGGCGATGCGAGCGGCTTCCTGGCGCTCCCGCCCGGCCAGCAACTGGCCGCGGGCCGCACGCCCTATGTGCTCACGCTCGACAGCGACACGGGCCTGCCGCCCGGCGCGCTGCGCGACCTGGTGTCGATCGCCGCGCATCCGCTCAACGCGCCCGAGGTCGATGCGCAAAGCCGCCGCGTCGTCGCGGGCTTCGGCATCCTGCAGCCGCGCATCGTCACGCCGTTTCCGATGCAGAACGAGCGCTCGCCCTTCCACTGGATGTTCGCCGGCCAGTGCGGGCTCGACCCCTACGGCAGCGGTGCATCGGACATCTACCAGGACGTGTTCGGCAGCGGCTCCTTCACCGGCAAGGGGCTCCTGAACGTGCGCGCGCTGCACGCCACATTGAACGAACGCATCCCCGACAGCGCGGTGCTCAGCCACGACCTGCTCGAAGGCACGGTCGCGCGCTGCGCGATGGTGAGCGACGTGGTGCTGGTCGAAGACCATCCGCACCACGCCGGCGTGGCCGCCTCGCGCGTGCACCGCTGGGTGCGCGGCGACTGGCAGCTCTTGCCGCTGATGTGGCGCGCCCGGCGCTTCGGCATCGACGCGCTCGGCCTCTGGAAGATGGGCGACAACCTGCGCCGCTCGCAGGTGGTGCCGGCTTCTTTCGCGCTGCTGGTGCTGGTGATCTTCACGCAGGCCATGCCGCTCGGCTGGGCGCTGGCGGCCGTCGGCGCGGCGCTCACGCTCGGGCCGCTGCTCGGCGCGCTGGCCGGGCTGGTGCCGACGCGGCGCGCCATCGAGCTGCGCCACTTCTTCGACGTGGGCGCGGTCGAATTGCTGCGCGCCATGGCCGGCGCGGCCTGGCAGTTCGTGCAGCTCGCGGCGCAGACGCGCCTGTTGCTCGACGCGGCCTTTCTCGCGACGTGGCGGCTGGTCGTGAGCCGCAAGCACCTGCTGCAATGGACCACCGCCGCGCAGGCGCAGGCGCAGTCCAGCCAGCAGTTGCTGCCGTTCCTGCGTGGCGGCGCTTTCAGCAGCGTGGCCTGCCTCGCGCTCGCGGTGGCGGCGCACTGGAGCGCCTACCCGATCGTCGGCCCGCTGCTGTTCGTCCTCTGGGCGCTCGCGCCTGTCGCGGCGTGGTGGAGCAGCCGCGTCGATGCCGAGGTGCCCGATCCGCTGAGCGCCGACCAGCGCACCTACCTCGAGAAGCTCGCGCACGACACCTGGCTTTTCTTCGAGCACGTGGTCGGCCCCGACGACAACCACCTGCCGCCCGACAACCTGCAGCTGGAGCCGCAGCCCACCATCGCCCATCGCACCTCGCCGACCAACATCGGCATGTACCTGCTGGCAGTGTGCTGCGCGCGCGAGTTCCGCTGGATCGACACGGCCGCGCTGCTCGCGCGCATCGGTGCCACGCTGGACACCGTCGACCGCATGCAGAAGCACCAGGGCCACCTCTTCAACTGGTACGACACGCAATCGCTCAAGCCGCTGCCGCCGGACTACGTCTCCAGCGTGGACAGCGGCAACTTCGCGGGCCACCTCGTGGCGGTGGCACAGGCCTGCCGCGCCTTCTCGGCGGAGGGCTGCGAGAGCCACGAAGCGCCCGCGCTCGAAGCGCTCGCGCAGCGCTGCGACGCGCTGCACGCGGGCATGGATTTCAGCGGCCTCTACGACGCCAAGCGCCACCTGTTCCACATCGGCCTGCGCGTCGAGGAGAACGTGCTCGATGCGAGCTACTACGACCTGCTGGCGTCCGAGTCGCGCCTCTTGAGTTTCCTGGCGATCGCCAAGGGCGACGTGCCGCGCCGCCACTGGATGGCGCTGGGCCGGCCGTTCCTGCTGGTGGGTTTCGAGCCCAGCCTCAAATCGTGGTCGGGCTCGATGTTCGAGTACCTGATGCCCGCGCTCGTGATGTCCGAGCCCGAAGACGGCCTGCTGCAGGTGGCCAACAGCGCGGCCATCGCCGAGCAGCAGGCCTTCGGCCGCGCGCAGAACCTGCCGTGGGGCGTTTCGGAATCGGCCTACTTCGCGCAGGACCACTCGCTCGCCTACCAGTACTCGCCCTTCGGCGTGCCGCGCCTGGCGCTGCGGCGCACGCCGCCCACCGACCGCGTGGTGGCGCCCTACGCGAGCGTGATGGCCGCGGTGCTCGCGCCGGCGGCGGCGGTGAGCAACCTGGAGCGGCTCGAAGCGCTCGGCGCGCGCGGCGAGTTCGGCTTTCACGACGCGGTGGACTTCACCACCTCGCGCCAGGCCGAGGGGCAGGAGTTCACCGTGGTGCGCAACTTCATGGCGCACCACCAGGGCATGTCGCTGGTGGCGCTGTGCAACGTGCTGTGCGCCGACGGTCCGCGCCGCTGGTTCGGCAGCGCCGCGCTGGTGCAGGCGCACGAGTCGCTGCTGCACGAGCGCACGCCGCGCCAGATCATCGGCAGCGCCGATCCGCGCACGCCGCCCGAGCCCAGCCAGACCGAGCTGGCGCCGCTGTTCCAGCCGCGCCTGGTCGATCCGATGGCCGCGGGCTTCCAGCCCACGCACCTGCTCTCGAACGGCCGCTACACGGTCGCGCTGCGCGCCAACGGCGCGGGCGTGAGCCGCTGGCGTTCGTTCAACGTGACGCGCTGGCGCGACGACCCACTGCGCGACAGCCACGGCACCTTCTTCTACATCCGCGACGAAGGCCAGAGCGCGCTCACCTCGCTCACCGCCCTGCCCGCGCCCGGCGCCGACTGGCTCTACCGCACGCGCTTCCTGGCCGACCAGGTGCAGTTCGACGCGGCCGGCCCCGGCCTGCAGGTGCGCACCACGGTGCTCATCAGCCCCGAGGACGACACCGAGCTGCGCAGCATTTCGCTGCACAACTCGGGCGACCAGACGCGCACGCTCGAACTCATCTCGTACTTCGAGCCGGTGCTCTCGAACCCCAAGGCCGACGAGGCGCATCCGGCCTTCGCCAACCTGTTCGTCGAATCGCGCTGGGAACCCGCATGGCGCGCGCTGCTGATGTCGCGCAGGCCCCGCCTGCACGGCGACCCGGTGGTGGCCGCGGCGCACTTCGTCGCCTCGGTCGATGCGCATGTGCTCTCCATCGACTGCATGACCGACCGGCGCGCCTTCATCGGCCGCAACCGATCGCTCGCGAGCCCCGCGCTCGATGCGCAGCCGCTGCACATCAACGGCACGCCGGTGAACGGGCTGGACCCGATCGCGTGCCTGCGCGTGCGCCTCTCCATCGCGCCCGGCGCCACCGCGCGCCTGAGCTTCGCGACCGCCGCCGACGAAAGCATCGAGGCGCTGATGCCCAGCATCGACCGCTACCTGCAGCCGATGCACGTGGAGCGCGCCACGCGCATGGCCGCCACGCTGGCGCAGGTGCGGCTGCGCGACCTGAGCATCGCGCCCGCGCAGAACCTCGCGCTGCAGGACCTGACGACCATCCTCACCTACACCACGCCGCGCGTGATGAAGGACCGCGGGCTCATCGATCTCCGGCAAATCTGGCGCTTCGGCATCTCGGGCGACAAGCCCATCGTGCTGGTCTACATCCATTCGATGAACGGCATGGGGCTCATCAACACGCTGCTGCGCGCGCAGCCGTGGTGGGGCTTCGGCGGCGTGGCCTGCGACCTGGTGGTGCTCAACAGCGAGCCCAACTCGTACCTGATGCCGCTGCAGCGCGAGATCGAGACCCTGCGCACCCGCGTGCAGCAGCAGACCCAGAACAGCTTTCCGCGCAACGACACGGCCGGCTTCTACCTGCTGCGCGACCACGAGGTGGCGCCCTCGGAAAAGGCCGCGCTCTCCAGCCTCGCGCGCGTGGTGTTCACGGCCGACGGCCGCGCGCTCGAAGTGCAGGTGGCCGCGCTGCACGAGGCGCGCAGCCCGACGATCGCCGACGACAGCAGCGCGCCGGTGCCGCAGCGCACGCCGCTCCTGATGCGCTCGGCCGCGGCGCAGTCTGCACAGCCCGCCACGACGCCGATGACGGCACCCGCCGGCCGCTTCGACGCGCAGAGCGGCGAGTTCCGCTTCGACGTGGACATGGACAACCGCACGCCGCGCCCCTGGGTCAACGTGATCGCCAATGCCAACTTCGGCTTCCAGGTGTCCGAGTGGGGCACGGGCTACACCTGGGCCGGCAACAGCCGCATGCACCAGGTCACGCCGTGGTCGAACGACCCGGTGCAGGACCCGGCCTTCGAGCACTACCTGCTGCAGGACCTGGCCACGCGCGAGCTCTTGCCGCTCACGCCGGCCGGCCAGGGCGCGAGCGGCTCCGAAGCCGTGCGCCACCGCGTGCGGCACGGGCAGGGCTATTCGGTCTTCGAATGCCGGCTGCGCAACCTGACGCTCAAGACCACCTTCTTCGCGGACCGTGACGATGCCGTCAAGCTCGTGCATGTGCGTGTGCACAACGAGGGCGCGGGCCAACGGCGCCTGCGCGCGCTCGGCATGGTCGAGTGGCAGATGGGCGCCGCGCGCGGCGAGCGGCGCACCGTGCACTGCTGGAAGCCCGAAGACCAGCCGGCGGTGTTCGGCCAGCAGCGCGAATCGGGCGGCGGCTTCGGCGGGAGCACGGCTTTCCTGCTGCTCGCGGGACTGCCGGGTGCGACACAGTGGACCTGCGACCGCAACGAATTCTTCGCGGGCCACGGCATCGTCGAAGTGCCCGAGACGCTCGCACGGCGCGCGGGCAGCGGGCTCGATGCCTGCGCGGCCATCGGCGGCGAGTTTGTCGTCGGCGCCGGCGAGACCGCGGAATTCACCTTCGTGCTGGGCCATGCCGACAACGCCGACGCGGCACTCGAACTCGCCCGCCGCTGGCGGCAGCGCGACGTGCCTGAAGCGCTCGCGCAGGTGCGCGGCTTCTGGGACGAACTGCTCGGGCGCCTTGCGGTGCGCACGCCCGATCCGCTCTTCGACGCGATGGTCAACCGCTGGCTCGTCTACCAGACGCTGGCCTGCCGGCTCTGGTCGAAGGCCGGCTTTTATCAAGCGGGCGGCGCCTTCGGTTTTCGCGACCAGCTGCAGGACGCGATGGCCTTCGCGCTCACCGATCCGGCGCGGCTGCGCGAGCAGATCCTCGTGAACGCCGCGCGCCAGTTTCCCGAGGGCGACGTGCAGCACTGGTGGCACATGCCCGGCGGCGCCGGCGTGCGCACGCATTTCTCGGACGACCTGCTGTGGCTGCCGTTCGCGACGGCGCACTATGTGGAGGTGACCGGCGATGCCTCGCTGCTCGACCAGGTGGTCGGCTTCATCGAAGGCCCCGCGATTCCCGAAGGCGCCGAAGACGCCTACTACGCGCCGCAGAACAACGGCCGCACGGCCACCGTGTTCGAGCACGGCGCGCGCGCCATCGACAAGAGCCTGAAGACCGGCGTGCACGGCCTGCCGCTGATGGGCACGGGCGACTGGAACGACGGCATGAACCGCGTGGGCAACGAAGGCCGCGGCGAATCGGTGTGGCTCGCGTGGTTCCTGTGCAGCGTGGTCGCGCACTACGCACCGATCGCCGAAGCACACGGCGAACACGAGCGCGCGGCGCGCTGGACCGAAGCGCGCCGCGGCTGGATCGCCGCGCTGCACGATGCGGGCTGGGACGGTGCGTGGTTCCGCCGCGCCTTCTTCGACAACGGCGCGCCGCTGGGCTCCTCGGCCAACGACGAGTGCCGCATCGACCTGATCGCGCAGGCGTGGTCGGTGCTCTCGGGCGCCTCGGACGAGGCGCACACCGGCCCCGCGATGGCCGCCGTGAAGAAGCACCTGCACGACGAGCCGGCGGGCCTCCTGCGCCTGTTGACGCCGCCCTTCGCGCACTCGACCAACAACCCGGGCTACATCCAGGCGTATCCGCCGGGCGTGCGCGAGAACGGCGGACAGTACTCGCACGGCGCAGTGTGGGCGCTGATGGCGCAGGCGCTGCAGGGCGACCATGAAGCGGCATGGCAGAGCTTCGAGGGGCTGAGCCCGGCGCACCGCGCGGCGCACGCGGAGCGCGGGCCGGCCTACGAGCTGGAGCCCTACGTGATGGCGGGCGACATCTACGGCGCCGCGCCGTACGTCGGCCGCGGTGGCTGGAGCTGGTACACCGGCTCGGCCGCCTGGCTGCACCGCGCGTCCGTCGAAACGCTGCTGGGGCTGAGCGTGAAGGGCAGGCAGCTTTCGCTGACGCCGCACGTGCCCGCGCACTGGCCGGGCTTCGAGATCGCACTGCGGCTCGGCGAGCGCCGCCTCACGCTGCAATGGGGCGCGCCGGAGGCCGCCGCGACGCCGACGCACCATGCGGCGGTGGGCGAGTGGGTCGACTGGCAGGCGCTGCCGGCGGACGCGGTGCTGCGGGTGGGTTAAGGTCCGCGGGCCTGTTCAGCCCCCACCACCCGCACTTTCATGACCAAGATCCAGTTCCGCCGCAAACTCATCGTCATCATCCTGCTGTGCGTGGCGGTCACGGGGGCGGTGGTGCGGCACTACGCGGAGCGCGGCACCACCACGCGCGACATCGCCACGCTGCTGATGGTGCTGTGGGTGCCGATCATCGGCAACGTGATCGCGTGGCTCATCGGCAAGCTGCCGCGCCGCGCGCCGCCGCCCGAACCGGTGACCTTCGATGCGCTGGGCGCGTTCACGCCGCACCTGCAGGTCGCGCTCACGCTGCGCCCGCCGGCCCTGCCGGTGCACGACGTGCCGCTGGGGGCCGGGGAATACCGCTGCGCGCTGGTGATCGACAACGAAGGTTTTTCGGCGCGGTGGTTCGTGCCGCGGGGCGAAGTACTGGAGCGCGGGAAGGCGCATGCGCTGGACGTCGAGTTCCTGACACCCGAGCTTGCCAGGCCCCGCTTTGCGCAGGGTGCGGACTTTCGTGTGCTGGTCGGCGATTCGTTCATCGCGGACGGCCGGGTGCTGCAGCCCCGATAACGGGCGGTTGTTGTTGTGGTGGTGGCGATAGCCGCCACGGCGCGCGGGCCAGCCGCCACAGCGTTGCAAAAAGGGCCGATTGTTCGCCCAGCGGAAACTGACTACTGCCGCAAGACCCCTTTGTCGCGAGGGCTTGCGCTTTCACACTCCCTGGACTCCCGCAACAAGCATCGGCACGCGCATGGCCGATGCGCCCCAGGACCCCTCTCATGATGAATGCACCCAGCAGCAACCCCTGCGTCGATGACCTGTCGCCTTCGCCGACCCCGACGCCGACACCATCGCACGGGCTGGTCGAGACCACCCGCTCGGCCTGGCTCGCCGTCGGCTCCATTGCCGTCGGCACCTTCGCGATGGTCTCGACCGAGTTCATGCCGATCGGCCTTCTCACCGACATCGCGCGCGGACTGAACGTGTCCGACGGCACGGCCGGCCTCATGGTCACGATGCCTGGCGTGCTCGCCGCCTTCGCCGGGCCGGCGCTGATCGTCGCCTCGGGCAAGCTCGACCGGCGCACGGTGCTGATCGCGCTCACCACCTTGCTGATCGCCTCGAACCTGCTCGCAGCCTTTGCGCCGAACTTCGCCACGATGCTGGTCGCGCGCCTGCTGCTGGGCCTGTGCGTGGGTGGCTTCTGGACCTTTGCGCCGGCCGCGGCCACGCAGCTGGTGCCCGATGCCTCGAAGGCACGCGCCATGTCGCTGGTGCTGGCCGGCGTGTCGGCCGCCACGGTGCTCGGCGTGCCCGCGGGCTCGTTCCTCGGCACGCTCTTCGGCTGGCGCGCCTCGTTCGCGGTGACCGGTGCGCTCGCCGCGTTCGTGCTGCTGGTGCAGCTGTGGCTCCTGCCCGCGATTCCGCCGGTGCGCGCCATCGGTGCGCGCGACCTGCTCACGCCACTCACGCGCCGCATGGCGCAGGTCGGGCTGCTCGCGGTGCTGTTCTTCATTGCCGGCCACTTCGCGGCCTACACGTACCTCAAGCCGCTGCTGCAGCAGGTGTTCGGCCTGGAACCCAACTCGGTCTCGACGCTGTTGCTGCTCTACGGCGCGGTCGGCTTCATCGGCACCTTCGTCGGCGGCAGCCTGGTGGCGCGCAGCGTGCGCGGCACCACCCTGCTGGCGGCGCTGATGCTCGCGACGGCATTGCTGCTGTCCACGCTGATCGGCAGCGGCTTCGTGCCCGGTGCGGTGGTGGTCTTCATCTGGGGCGTGGCCTTCGGCCTGATCCCGGTGGCGCTCACCGGCTGGATGATGGAAGCCGTGCCCGATGCGCCCGAAGCCGGCCAGGCGCTGCTCGTGAGCGGCTTCCAGGTGGCGATCGCCTCGGGTGCGCTCATCGGCGGCCTCACGGTCGACAACTTCGGCATCTCCAGCGCGATGGTGCTCAGCGGCGTGCTGGTGCTGATCGCCGCATTGATCGTCGGGACGCTGGGCCGGGCGCGCGGTGGGGCGCCGCTGGCGGCCATTCCGGAATAACGCGGGTTCTCTGTCTCTCTGTCTTTATTTGGCCGGGCTGCCGCGCAACGCGTTGGTCGCCCGGCACAGGTCCGTCTCGCGGTGCGTTGCCAGCTCGAAGCAACGCGCATCCGCTTCGCGCAACGCGGCCTCGAACGCGCGCCGCTCCTGTGCGGCTTCCACCTGATACCCCACCAGCCACACCAGCGTCACGGCCAGCATGACCAGGAGGGCGAGCAGCGCGGCGATCAATGCCATCCGCCAGCTGCGCGGGTTGCGGGAAAGGCCCGCTTCCATGGAGGGCGCGGTGCTGTTCACCGCGGAAGCTCGGGAAATATCCACACGCTCAGTCCGAGCACGACGCCGGCGCCCAGCGACACCATCGCCGCCGTCACGAACAGCGAGGCCGCCACGATGTTCGGCATGCGCATGGCCATGAACAGGAAGGCCGTGGTCGCCAGCACATAGAGGAGCAATGGCAGCCATCCCATGTAGGCCGGACGGAGGTTGGGTGCGGGCGGCTCGTCCGGGTTCATATCGGGCAGGAACGGGTTAAGCATGGGCTGCCTCTTTTTCTTCGCGCGCGTTGACGGCGCTAACGGCGCTAACGGTATGGCGGCGGGTTTCTGAGGTCATGGGGTTGGAGGAGATCGGCGAGGCTGTCGTGCACACCCTGCGTGCCAAATCGCCACCGGGTTGCAAGACCGGGAAGATAGGGGAACGGCCGGCCATCCCCTAGGAAATGGTTCACATACGTAATCAATTTGAAGCCGCGGCGTCAATTTGGATGCGTATCTGCTCACTACTTCACGGCTATTTCTCTCAACGCCCTCCGATCGCTTAGTGCGACCGTGTTGCGATTGCGTCAGGCGAGACAAATCTCACACAAACGCGCCCAAAAGTTAAAGAACTACGCCAGTTCCCGAAAACGTTCGATTTCGCGCGGAAAAGTTAACGGGTGAAAGCAACTGTGCCCTCCTAGACTCGCGGCTCGGATTTTTGATAACAAAGTTAACAGGGACGGCATCACGCCACGCCACGCGACGCGCCAAGCGCTTCGCCGGCGGCGCACACCCACGGCTGCGACGGCGACATCGCAGCCAATCGGGCGCCCCCCACGACATGTCATCTCGAACCGACGCGCGATGGAGAGCGGGGAAACATGCATCCCGCTGACCGCCGCTTCTTGGAATTACTCAACGAAACTGGTTATGAATAAAAATTACCGCTCCATCTGGAACGAATCGCTTGGCGCCTGGGTGGCCGTCGCGGAAATTTTCAGCGCCAGAGGCAAGCCCGGCGCAAGCTTGTGCAGCAGCAGCGCGAGCGCCACGCGAAAACGATTCCGCCTTGCGACCCTCTCGAGCGCAGCGTTCGCTGCCTGCCTCGGATTGATGAGCCTGCCCGCGTCGGCCGGCTACGGCATCTTCATCAACGACGGCAACGACAACGGGTGCCTGTGGACCTTCGACACACAGGGCCTCTCCCCCATCGGCCTCTACTCCGGCACCACGGCGCCGAGCGGTGTGAATTCCGGCGGCAACAACACATCGACGGGCGTCTACGGCGGCGCGAACGGCGGCGTTCCCACCAACGCCCAGGTGGGAAGCGCGGACACCCGTTGCGTGACGACCGACAAGTCGACGCAGACCAACCGCGCCCTCTTCTACGGCCCCAGCAGCGGCGTAGGCGCGAACTCCCTGAGCATCGGCGGCGACCTGTTCGTCAACTCCGGCAACCTGGGTCTGGGCGGCGGTACCACCACGAACGCGATGCGCATCGGCGGCACCGCGACGCTGGGCGCCACGTCCGGAAACCGCGCGTTGGCGATCGGTGCCGGAACCAATCCGACGAACGCCACCGGCGACGACGCCATCGCCATCGGCACCAGCGCCAACGCCCTGTCGAGCGGCTCTGTCGCCGTCGGACTGAACACCTTTGCAAGCGGCTCCAACACCACGGCGGTCGGCTCCGGCGCCAGGGCCAACGGCGGCGGCGCGACTGCCATCGGCAACAACGCCAACGCTGCCTTCACCAACGACATGGCGTTCGGAACCAACGCACTGGCCGTCGGCGACAACATCGGAAAAGCGCCTTCCACCGCATTCGGCAACAGCGCGAGAGCCACGGGCTCCGGCTCCACGGCGTTCGGCTCTTTGGCCAACGCGGTGGGGGCCAGGTCCGCCGCCATCGGCAACGGTGCCTTCACCGGTGCGGAGAGCGCGACGGCGATCGGCGCTGCAGGCACGGCGACCAAGAACTACGCCACGGCCATCGGCAGCTATTCGCTGGCCGACGGTGTCAGCAGCACGGCCCTGGGCGAATCGGCCAACGCGCTGGGCGACTCTTCCGTGGCGCTCGGCGCCAGTGCCAAGGCCTCCTATGGCAACAGCGTGGCGATAGGCGCGGGCAGCACCACCGGCACCGCGGCCCCCACGGGCACGGCGTTTCTCACCGGCAAGGCCGCACCCGCATCGGAAGTCTCGGTCGGCTCGTCTTCGGCGCTGCGCCGCATCACCAACGTGGCCGACGGCGCCGCGCAGCAGGACGCGGTGACGGTGGCCCAGCTGAGCACGGGCATGAGCACCACGGCCAGCAGCATCGGCAGCCTCTCGACCTCCACGTCGACCGGCTTGAGCACGGCGACCAGCGGCATCTCCAGCTTGTCGACCTCCACCTCCACAGGCCTGAGCACCGCGACCAGTCGGATCAACAGTCTGTCGACGTCCACTTCGAGTGGATTGAGCACGGCAACCAGCAGCATCTCCAGCTTGTCCACGTCGACATCGACGGGTCTGAGCACGACGAACAGCAACGTCAGCAGCCTGTCGACTTCGACCTCCACAGGCCTGAGCACGGCGACCAGCCGGATCAACAGTCTGTCGACTTCCACGTCGAGCGGATTGAGCACGGCAACCAGCAGCATCTCCAGCTTGTCCACGTCGACATCGACGGGCCTGAGCACTACGAACAGCAACGTCAGCAGCCTGTCGACTTCGACCTCGAGTGGCTTGAGCTCCGCCACGAGCAGCATCGGCAGCCTGTCGACCTCGACCTCCACAGGCCTGAGCACGGCGACCAGCAGCATCTCCAGCCTGTCCACTTCGACATCGTCGGGCTTGAGCACAGCCACGAGCGGCATCACCAGCCTGTCCACCGGCTTGAGCTCAACCAACAGCAGCGTGACCAGTCTGTCGACTTCAACCTCCACGGGCCTGAGCACAGCGACCAGCCGAATCAACAGTCTCTCGACTTCCACGTCGAGCGGATTGAGCACGGCAACAAGCAGCATCTCCAGCCTGTCCACTTCCACATCGTCGGGCTTGAGCACGGCCACGAGCGGCATCACCAGCCTGTCCACCGGCTTGAGCTCCACCAACAGCGGCGTGAGCAGCCTGTCGACGGGCCTGAGCACGACCAACAGCGCCGTGAGCAGCCTGTCGACTTCCACGTCCTCGGGCCTGAGCACCGCGACCAGCGGCATCTCGAGCCTGTCCACGGGCCTGAGTTCCGCCACGAGCGGCATCGGCAGCCTCTCCACCGGCCTGAGCTCCGCCAGCAGCAGCATCGGCAGCCTGTCCACGGGCCTGTCGAATTCGGTCCAATACGACGATGCGAGCCACACCAAGGTCACGCTCGGCGGCGCCGGCTCGACGACCCCGGTCATCCTCACGAACGTCGCCGCGGGCGTGAACCCCACCGACGCGGTGAACTTCGGGCAACTGACCTCGCTGTCGACCTCCGTGTCCAGCGGCATGAGCAGCCTGTCCACCGGGCTGAGCACCACCAACAGCACGGTCGGCAGCCTGTCGACAGGAGTGAGCACTTCGGCCAGCGGGATCGGCAGCCTGTCGACTTCGACCTCCACGGGCCTGAGCACGGCAACGAGCAGCATTGGAAGCCTGTCTACCGGGCTGAGCACCACGAACAGCAACGTGAGCAGTCTGTCGACTTCGACGTCTACCGGACTGAGCACCGCGACCAGCGGCATCGGCAGTTTGTCGACCGGACTGAGTACAACGGACAGCAGCCTCGCCAGCCTGTCGACCTCCACGTCAACGGGCTTGAGCACGGCAACGAGCAGCGTTGGAAGCCTGTCTACCGGACTGAGCACCACGAACAGTAGCGTGAGCAGCTTGTCGTCTTCGACGTCCACGGGTTTGAGCACTGCGACCAGCGGCGTCTCGAGCCTGTCCACGGGATTGAGCACGACCAACAGCGGCCTGGTGAGCCTCTCGACCTCGACCTCCACCGGTCTGAGCACCGCTACAAGCGGCATCTCGAGCCTGTCTACCGGCTTGAGTACGACCAACAGCAACGTCAGCAGCTTGTCGACTTCGACGTCTACGGGTCTGAGCACCGCGACCAGCGGCATCTCCAGCCTGTCCACCGGCCTGAGCACTGCCACCAGCGGCGTCTCCAGCCTTTCCACTGGCTTGAGCACCACCAACAGCAACGTGAACAGCTTGTCGACCTCGACGTCTACGGGCCTGAGCACCGCCACGAGCAGCATCGGCAGCCTGTCCACGGGCTTGAGCACGACAGACAGCAGCCTGGCCAGCTTGTCCACCTCGACCTCCACAGGCCTGAGCACGGCCACCAGCGGTATCTCGAGCCTCTCCACCGGCTTGAGCACGACCAACAGCAACGTGAGCAGCCTGTCGACTTCCACGTCGAGCGGATTGAGCACTGCGACCAGCGGCATCTCCAGTCTCTCCACAGGCCTGAGCACCACCACGAGCAGCATCGGCAGTCTGTCCACCGGCTTGAGCACCACGGACAGCAACCTCGCCAGCCTCTCGACTTCGACCTCCACGGGCCTGAGCACCGCAACGAGCGGCATCTCTAGCCTGTCCACCGGCTTGAGCACGACCAACAGCAGCGTGAGCAGCCTGTCGAGCTCGACCTCAACCGGCCTCAGCACCGCGACCAGCAACATCAGCAGCTTGTCCACCGGCCTGAGCACCACCAACAGCAACGTCAGCAGCCTGTCGAATTCGACGTCTACCGGGCTCAGCACCGCGACGAGCAGCATCAACAGCCTGTCCACCGGACTGAGCACCACGGACAGCAACCTCGCCAGCCTCTCGACCTCGACCTCTACGGGTCTGAGCACGGCGACCAGCGGTATCTCCAGCCTCTCCACAGGCCTGAGCACCGCTACGAGCGGCATCTCGAGCCTTTCCACTGGACTGAGCACCACCACGAGCAGCATCGGCAGTCTGTCCACTGGCCTGAGCACAACGGACAGCAATCTGGCCAGTCTCTCGACCTCGACCTCCACGGGCCTGAGCACTGCAACTAGCAGCATCGACAGCCTGTCGACCTCCACGTCGACAGGCCTGAGCACGGCGACCAGTGGCATCTCGAGCCTGTCCACCGGCCTGAGCTCCGCCACCAGCGGCATCGGCAGCTTGTCCACGGGCTTGAGCACGACGGACAGCAGCCTGGTCAGCCTGTCGACATCGACCTCCACGGGTCTGAGCACGGCCACCAGCGGTATCTCCAGCCTCTCCACAGGCTTGAGCACGACCAACAGCAGCGTGAGCAGCCTGTCGACCTCGACATCTGCCGGCCTCAGCACCGCGACCAGCAGCATCGACAGCCTCTCGACCTCCACGTCGACGGGCCTGAGCACGGCGACCAGTGGCATCTCGAGCCTGTCCACGGGCCTGAGCACCGCGACCAGCGGCATCTCCAGCCTCTCTACAGGCCTCAGCACCACCAACACCAACCTCGCCAGCCTCTCGACCTCCACATCGTCCGGCCTGAGCACGGTGACCAGCGGCATCGGCAGCCTCTCCACGGGCCTGAGCACGACCAACCAGAACGTCACCAACCTGAGCACTACGGTCACCGACATCTACAACAACGGCACCAAGTACTTCCACGCCAATTCGACCGCAGCGGACTCGCAGGCGCTCGGACAGGAGTCCGTGGCGATCGGGCCGCAGTCGGTGGCGGGCGGTGCCAACTCCTTCGCCGCCGGCAACGGCGCGAAGGCGACGGCCGACGGTGCGGTGGCGATCGGCTTCGGCGCGCAGGCCACGGGCACCAACGCCATCGCCATCGGCTCCGGCGCGCTGGCGACCGGCTCGCAGGCCATCGGCGCCAACGCCCGCGCAGGCGGCGGCGGCGTGGCGCTGGGCGACAACGCGGATGCGGGCGGCACGCCGCTGAGCCAGGCGCAGAACGTCGCCAAGGGCACGGCCATCGGCTTCGGCGCGGTGGTGCAGCAAAGCGGTGGCGTCGCGCTGGGCTCCGGCTCGGTGGCGTCGACCGCGGCGGGCGTGGCCGGCTACGTGCCTGCCAACGCAGCGGCGCAGCAGGCGGCCGCCGTCAACGCCACCACCAGCACGCAGGCCGCGGTGTCGGTGGGCGACGCGGCCAGCGGGCAGTTCCGCCAGGTCACCGGCGTGGCCGCGGGCACGGCCGACAGCGACGCGACCAACGTCGCGCAGCTGCGGGCCAGCGCCAGTGCGGTGGCCGCGGGCAGCGTGCAGTACGCGACCAACCCGGACGGCTCGGTCAACTACGGCCAGGTCAACATGGGCAACGGCCAGGCGCCCAACGGCACGCGAATCTCCAACGTGGCGCCGGGCGTCGCGCCGACGGATGCGGTCAACCTGGGGCAACTGACGGCCGCGCAGAACCAGCTGCAGGGCCAGATCAGCAGCACGCAGCGCATCGCCTACTCGGGCGTGGCCATGGCCACCGCGATGAGTTCGCTGCCGCAGGCAATGACGCCGGGCAAGACGCTGCTGGCGGTCGGGGTGGGCAACTACTCGGGCTACAGCGCGATGGCCGTGGGCTTCTCCTCGCGCTCGGACAACGGCAAGTGGGTCTACAAGGTCAACGGCGGCTACAGCGGCACCAAGTTCAACATCGGCGTAGGCGTGGGCTATGAGTTCGATTGACGAGCGGTTCGCACCGCGGGCCGCTCCAGGCGTCGGCGTCGGCGTCGGCGTCGGCGTCGGCGTCGGCGGCACCCGCGGCCGCCAGCCCGCAGGGCGAGTTCGCGCCATCGGATGACGGAGAGTTCGCGCAGCCCGTTGTCACTGGCGCTTCTGGATGAAAAAGACGCGCGCGGCACCGCCGTGCAAGACAGCCTGCGAACGACGCACCACCAGGTGGCGTCGTTCGCCAGCACCGCCGAACTCCTGGCCGCCATGGGCCGCGGGCAGCGCTTCGACTTGCTGCTGCTGGCCTCGCACGACGAGCTGACGCACACCAGCCTGCGCGCCGCATGCGAGGTGCTGGGCCTGGCGATCCTGGTCATTCCGCAGGGCGGCGCCTGGAAGGGCCTGCCCTTGTGGCGCGAAGCGCTGGCACGCCGGATGCCCGCCGTTCCCGAGGGCGGCGCCCCTGCGTTGCCTGCGTCGCGGACGCCGATGTCCGGGGACATGGTGCGGGGCGCCTATCGCTTCATCAACGAATCGGGCGTGGTGTTCCTTCGGGAGCGCGAGATCCGTCTCTCGCGACAGTCTTTCGCCCTCGCGTCGGCGCTGTTCCAGAACGTCGACCGCGTGCTGACGCGGGAGTGGCTGTGGCGCGCGATCTGGAAGGCGCCGGCCGGGCGCTCGGTGGGCCGGGTGATCGACGTGTGCGCCGCGGGCGTGCGCAAGAAGCTGGCGCTGGAGGCCGGAAACGGGTACGTGCTGCGCTCGGTGTATGGCACGGGTTACCAGCTCGCGAGCGTACCGGCGCAGCATGGCCACCCGGCGGGCGAAGCGCACCTGCAGCAAGCACGAGCGCGCACACGCTAACGGCGCGACCTCCCGGCCGCCACGATCGCATCGAGCACCACGCGCAACGCCTTGCTGACCGGCTTGTCCCGCCGCATGACGACGGCCAGCGTGCGGTGCATGCGCGGCGCGAGGCGGCTGGTCTTCAGGTCGGGGTGGGCGCCACGGCCGGTCATCGCCATGCGCGGCACGATGCCGTAGCCCAGCCCCGCGGCCACCATTTCCTTCATCGCCTCGACGCTGCCCAGCTCCATCACGGGCTGCGGCTGCAGGCCCTCGGCGGCGAACCAGCGGTCCACCAGCTTGCGCGTGTTGGCCGCGGGCTCGAACAGCACCAGCGGCAAGGCGGCGAGGTCCGCCGGCGTCACGCGCGCCTTCAAGGGTGCGAGGTCGCTGCGGCCGATGGCGACGAACTCGTCGTCGAGCACCCGCGTCACGCTCAGCGAACGGCCCGCGGCGGGCAGCGTGACCAGCGCGAGGTCGATGCTGTTCTCCTCGACCTTGCGCACATGGTCCTCGGTGTTGCCGGTGCTCACCACGATGCCGAGCGCCGGAAATTCCTCACGCAGCGCGCGCAGCACGGCCGGCAGGAAATGCAGGCACGCCGTCGCGCCCGTGCCCAGGCGCACGCGGCCCGTCACGCCGCTCGCGTGGTCGGCCAGCGCGTCGATGGCGTTGTCCACCGCGGTCTCGATGTGGTGCGCATGGCGCAGCAACTCCATGCCGGCCGGCGTGGCCCGCGCACGCTTGCCGACGCGTTCGACGAGCCGCACCGCGAGCCGGCGCTCCAGTTGGCGCACCTGCAGGCTGATGGCCGGCTGCGTGAGGCCGAGCCGGTCGGCCGCGGCCGAGAAGCTGCCGGTTTCGATCACCAGGCCGAAGGACTTGAGCTGGTCGAGGTTCAGCGTCTTTTCCAAAGTATTCCTTATGCCTTGCATAGTCCATCGAAGCTTCACTTATCGATGCCGGATCGTCAAGATCCGGGGCATGCCCTCACAGACCCTCGTTTCCACCACCCTCGACATCCTCGATGCCGAGCCGCACCACATGGCCGCGGTGCAGGCCATCTACAGCCACTACGTGCAGCACGACCTGTGCTCCTTCGAGGAAGAAGTGCCCACCGTCGAGCAGATGCAGGCGCGCCGCACCGAGGTGCTGCGGCGTGGCCTTCCCTACCTCGTCGCGCTGAAAGACGGCGAAGTGGTCGGCTACGCCTACGCGAGCCCCTACCGCGCCCGCTCCGCCTACCGCCACACGGTGGAAGACTCGATCTACGTCGCAGAAGGCCTGCACGGCCACGGCATCGGCCGCGCACTGCTGCGGACGGTGATCGCGCGCTGCACCGAAGGCGGCTTCACGCAGATGGTGGCAGTGGTGGGCAACAGCGCCAACGCCGGTTCGCAGCGCCTGCACGAGAGCCTCGGCTTCGAGACCGTCGGCGTGCTGCGCAACGTCGGCTTCAAGTTCGGGCAGTGGGTCGATACCGTGCTGATGCAGCGCGCGCTGCGCTGAGCCGATGCCCCCGGGCGCTCAGCCGGCCTCGTCCTGCGACCACTCGGGGCTGTAGCCACCGAGCGTCGGGTGGTACATCTCGTCGCCCGAGTGCTGGGTGAATTCGACGTTGAGCCGGTCTTCGCGCAGCCCCAGTATCTCGATGCAGTCGCCGCACAGGGCCTTCGCGACTTCGAGCCGCAATTCGGCGGAGCGGCCGCGGCGGATGTCGCACATCAGCACCGACACCTCCGTGGCCTCGCCGTCCACCATGCGCCAGACGCCGCCCTCGCCCACCTCGCGGATCGCGACGCTGATGCGGCGGATGTCCACGCTCATCAGGTCGGCATAGGTTTCGCAGAGCTTGCGCGCGAGGCGCTTCTTGTCGGCCACTTCATGGCGGCCGTTCACGTCGAGCTGGAGATAGGGCATGTGCGGCACCTTACGGAAAAACGATTCCCATCGGTCCCGCGCAGGCATTCAGGTTTTGATTTGCCACCGGATGGCCATCCCCGTCTAATACGGGCCATGGCCAAGAGACGAAGCCTCAAATCAGACACTTGCCCGATGGCGCGCTCGCTGGACATCGTGGGCGACCAGTGGTCGCTGCTCATCGTGCGCGACGCGTTCGACGGCATGAAGCGCTTCGGCGAATTCCAGCAGAGCCTGGGCGTGGCGAAGAACATCCTCGCGGACCGGCTGAAAAACCTCGTGCAGGAAGGCGTGCTCGCGCTCGCGCCCGCCTCCGACGGCACGATGTACCAGGAATACGTTTTGACGCCCAAGGGCAACGGCCTCTTCCCCGTGGTGGTGGGCCTGCGGCACTGGGGCGAGCAGCACCTCTACGGCAAGGGCGAGGCTCACTCGGTGCTGCTGGAGCGCGACAGCGGCAAGCCGGTGCGCAAGCTCGAGCTGCGCACGCACGACGGCAAGCCGCTCGATGCGGCCGCGACCTTCGTGAAGAAGCTGCCCGTGAAGACGGCGCGCGCCAAGGCCCGATAGGACGGCGCGAGGCCGCTCGGGCCTTCAATGACCTAGGCGCCCGCGGCCGCCTTCGCCTTGGCGGCGAGCGCCGCGAACTCTTCCTTGCCGAAGGCCGTGCCGAACATGCCCCAGCCGCCCTCCGCAGCCTCGGTGAGGATCACCCAGGTGCGCGCCGCCTGGCCCGCGTCGCCCGTGAGCTTCACGACGATTTCGGTGGCCTCCCTGGTGATCTGCTTTTGCCCCTCGCGGTTGAGCGAACCGGGCGGCGTGACGATCTGGATGCGCACGGTGCGGGCCTGCGCCGTGGTGGCGGTCTGCACGGCCGACCCCGGCATGCGGTGGATGTAGGCGGCTGTGTTGTCCAGGTGGAAGGGGCCGGGCTTGGCCACGCCTTCGGCGCGCAGCACGGCGAGGGTGAGCGCTTCGCCGAGCTGGCGGTCGGTCTCGGCGCCGGCCGGGAACAGGTCTGCGGCGGCGTAAACGTCGATCATGGGCATGGGGATTCCTCGGTGGCTGTTGGAGTGGGGTTTGGAGGGGGGCGGAGAGGACTTCGATTTCTGAATGACGACCGTCATCCACATCGAGGATGATGATGAACATAATCCTGATCGTCAAGCACACGACCGAGGACTTTTCACGGATATGGGCCACTCCAGAGAGAACAAGGCGCAAAGCCACGACCGCATCGTGCAGACCGCCGCGGCACGCTTTCGCGAAGCGGGCGTGGAAGGCGTCGGCGTGGCCGACCTGATGAAGGAAGCCGGCCTCACGCACGGCGGCTTCTACCGGCACTTCGCATCGCGCGACGAACTGGTCGCCGAGGCGGTCGAATGCGCCCTGCGCGACGGCGGCCGCGCGGTCGAGGCGGTGGCATCGGCCAAGCTCGCCCGCCCGGCCCTGGTGGCTGCGCTGGTCGATGCCTACCTGAGCACTGCGCACCGCGACGGCCTGGCCACGAGCTGCGCCGTCACCACCCTCGCCGGCGACGTGGCACGCAGCAACGACAGGGCCCGCACCGCGTACACGCAGCAGGTCGACATCTACCTGAAACTCCTTGCCGGCCTGGCGGTGGCGGACAAGCCCAAGGCGAGGCGGACGAAGGCGATCGCGGCGCTGTCTTCCCTGGTCGGCGCCGTGTCGCTGTCGCGCGCGGTGAACGACGAGAAGCTGTCGCGGGAAATCCTCAAGGCGGCGGCCGACGAGCTGAAGGCGCAGCTGGGTTGAACCGCCCTACTCGCCCAGCAGCTCGCCGATCGGCTGCAGGTCTTCCACCCGGTCGCAGATCGACTTGATCACCATCGTGATCGGAATGCCCAGCAGCAGCCCCCAGATGCCCCAGAGCCAGCCCCAGAAGATCACGCCCACGAACACCGCCACCGGGTTCATGCGGCTGGTGCGGCTGGTGAGCCAGGGCATCAGCAGGTTGCCGATGACCGTGTGGATGGCCAGCGACACGCCGCCTACCAGGATGCCCATCTGCAGGCTGTTGAACTGCAAGAAGGCCACCAGCCCCGCGGCGACCAGCACGATCACCGAGCCGATGTAGGGAATGAGGTTGGTCACGGCCGCGATGATTCCCCAGACGGCCGCGTTCTCCACGCCGATGACCCAGAACGCCAGGCCGGTGGTCACGCCCACCACCACGCTCACCAAAATCTGCACCAGCAGGTAGCGCTCGATGTTGCGCGTGATGTCGTCCAGCACGTGCACCGTGACCTTCTTCTTCTGCAGGCTCGAGCCGGTGATCTTGATGAGCTTGCGCCGGAAGGTGTCGCCCGAGCACAGCGCAAAGTAGGTGAGAAAGGCCACCAGCGTGAACTGCCCGAGCGCGCTCAGGAGGCCGACCGTGCCGCTCAGCAGGTAGTCGCGCACGTTGAAGCCGGGCCGCTCGATGATGACGCGGGCCACACCGCGCCGCGAGGCGACGCGCGCGGAGTTTTCCTCGGCGGCTTTCTCCAGCTGCGCGGCGGCCTGCTGCACGCTCTCGAGCGGCGTGGCGCTCGCGCCCTTGTCGCGGCGCATGGCCTGCCCGAGCTTCTGCGCGGCGACCGGCAGCGAATCGACCAGCTGCGACGCATTGCCCGAGAGCGAATAGCCCGTCCACCCGATACCACCGAACAAGCCCACGAGGATGAGCGCCGCGCCGATCCAGCGCGGCAGATGCCAGCGGTGCAGCATCTCGACCACGGGCGACAGCGCATAGGTCAGCAGGAGGCTGAGCATCAGCGGAATGAACACCGCCTGGCCCCACTGCAGCGCGAACACGCTGGCCAGCACGGCGAGCACCACCAGCGAGGCGCTGCGCACGTCGACCGGCATGTGCAGCAGCAGGCGCCGGCGCTGGGCGGCGGTGGGTTCCGCGGCGGGCTCTTCCGGTGCGGATGCGGATGCGGATTCGGGTGCAGGCTTGACGGGAGAAGGCGTCTGCGGCGCTTCGACGGCCGGAGGCTCGGGCGCCGGTTGCGGCGCCTCGGCGGCCTGTGGCTTGTCGGGTGCGGGGGGCTTGTGTTCGTCGTTCATCGCGTTTCCTTGAGCACCTCGCGCACGGCGGCGAGCTGGCGCCGAGACACCGCGACGGGTTCGGGAATCGCATCGAGCCGCAGCGCCCAGCCTTCGGCGTCTTCGCCGTCGTCGTATTTCTCGAGCGCGCGGATGGCCGAGCGGGCCACCAGCGCGTTGCGGTGCACGCGCAGGAAGCGGTTCGGATAGCGCTCCTCGAACTCGTTGAGCGAGCCATCCAGGATGTGGCTGCGCGTGGCGGTGCGCACGGTGAGGTATTTGTATTCGGACTTGAGGTACAGCACCTCGGACAGCGGCACCCGCTCGGCGCGGCCGCGGTCCTGGATCAGCACGGTCTCGGGGGCAGCAGGGGCCGGCGCCGCGGCCTGCAGCGCGCGGCGCTCCTTGAGGAAACGCTCGGCCTTCTGCAGCGCCTGCTGCAGCCGCTCGGCGCGCACCGGCTTGGTCAGGTAGTCGACCGCGTCCAGCTCGAAGGCCGTGACCGCGTGCGTCGCATGCGCCGTGACGAACACCACGGCCGGCGCATCGGGGTTGCTGCGCAGCGCGCGCGCCACCTCGATGCCGTCGACGCCGGGCATGTGCACATCGAGCAGCACGAGGTCCAGCGCCATCGTGGCCAGGTGCTGCTGCGCCTCCGCACCCTGCGAGGCCTCGGCCACCACCTCGGCGGCGGGCGAGCTGCAATCGCGCAGCAGCGTGCGCATGCGGGAACGCGCCAGCGCTTCGTCGTCGACGATCAGGGTCTTGAGGCTCATGATTCGGCGGGGATCGCGATGCGCACCCGGTAGTTTTTCTGGTCCATGCCGGCGCTGAACTGCATCTGCATGTCGTGCAACAGGCGCAGCCGGTCGCGCACGTTGGCCAGCGCGATGCCGTGGCCGCGCGGCAGCGGCTCGTCGGCCCAGCGCAGCGGCGGCAGGCTGTTGACCACCTCGATCACCACCATGCTGCCGCGCCGCTCGGTGCGGATGCGCAGCTTGGCGCCCTCGGGGCTGGGCTCCACGCCGTGCTTGATGGCGTTCTCCACCAGCGGCTGCAAGAGCAGCGGCGGCAGGCGCGCGTTGCTCGCTGCGGCATCCAGGTCCCAGCGAATGCGCAACCGGTCGCCGAAGCGCACCTGCTCGATCGCCAGGTAGCGCTCGGCCAGCGCGATCTCGTCGGCCAGCGTGCCCGATTCGCCGGGGTCGGCCAGCGCCTGGCGGAACAGCTCGGCCAGGTCCTCGAGCATGGTCTCGGCCTTGGCGGGTTCTTCCCGCACGAGAGCGATGGCGCTGTTGAGCGTGTTGAAGAGAAAGTGCGGGCGGATGCGCGACTGCAGTTCCTCGAGCCGGGCCGTCGTGGCGGCGGGCGTCTGGCCGCGCGCGCGCAGGGCCATCGCGGTCATCACCAGCCCTGCGAAGAGCGCCCCGGCCAGCGCACTGGCCAGCCACGGCGCGCTGGCCAGCACGCCCGTCAGGCGCAGCAGGCCGCAGCCGTAGAGCGATGCGAGCGCGCCGAGCACGGCGCCGGCCGCGTACTGCCACTGGCGCGGCAGCCGCCGCAGCTGCTTCTTGAGCCCGCAGGCCGTCACCAGCCACAGCAGCGTGGCGGGCAAGGCGCCGCCGGTGACGGTGGCCGTCTGCACCAGCCATTCGCCGGGCGTGGAAACCACGAAGAGCGCGGCGATGGCCACCACCACCTCGACGAACACCACGGTGCGCAGCACCACGCCGATCTGGCACGCATCGAACAGCGACGGCTCGCCGCGCAGGGGCGCGCGAGCCCTTTCCGACGGTGTCGGGGACGTGGAGCCAGGGCTGGCCGATAAAATCGCCGGGTTGCGCATCGCGTACATCACAGATACATCGGGTGACCAACCCATTATTGCCTCCTGGACGGCTCCCATGACCCAAAACCAACTCGACAAGAAATCCGAAGCCTGGTCGGCCCTGTTCTCCGAACCGATGAGCGACCTGGTGAAGCGCTACACCTCCAGCGTCTTCTTCGACAAGCGCCTCTGGCAGGCCGACATCGAGGGCTCCCTCGCCCATGCCGGCATGCTCGCCGCGCAGGGCATCATCCAGAAGCAGGACCACGCCGAAATCGAACGTGGGATGGCGCAGATCCGCAGCGAGATCGAATCGGGCGCCTTCGAGTGGAAGCTCGACCTGGAAGACGTGCACCTGAACATCGAGGCGCGCCTGACGCAACTGGTGGGCGATGCCGGCAAGCGCCTGCACACCGGCCGCAGCCGCAACGACCAGGTGGCCACCGACGTGCGCCTGTGGCTGCGCGGCGAGATCGACCTCATCGGCGACCTGCTCACCGAATTGCAGAAGGCGCTGGTGGACATCGCCGAGAAAAACGTCGAGGTGATCCTCCCCGGCTTCACCCACCTGCAGGTGGCCCAGCCGGTGAGCTTCGGCCACCACATGCTGGCCTACGTGGAAATGTTCAGCCGCGATGCCGAGCGCATGGGCGAGGTGCGCCGCCGCGTCAACCGCCTGCCGCTGGGCGCCGCCGCGCTGGCCGGCACCAGCTATCCGCTGGACCGCGAACTGGTCGCCAAGACGTTGAACATGGACGGCGTGTGCCAGAACAGCCTGGACGCCGTGAGCGACCGCGACTTCGCGATCGAATTCACCGCCGCGGCAAGCCTGTGCATGGTGCACATCAGCCGCATGAGCGAAGAGCTCATCCTCTGGATGAGCCAGAACTTCGGCTTCATCCAGATCGCCGACCGCTTCACGACCGGCTCGTCGATCATGCCGCAGAAGAAGAACCCCGACGTGCCCGAACTGGCCCGCGGCAAGACCGGCCGCGTGGTCGGCCACCTGATGGCGCTCATCACGCTCATGAAGGGCCAGCCGCTGGCCTACAACAAGGACAACCAGGAAGACAAGGAGCCGCTGTTCGACACCGTCGACACGCTCAAGGACACCCTGCGCATCTTTGCCGAAATGATCGGCGGCATCACCGTGAAGCCCGAGGCGATGGAAGCCGCCGCCCTGCGCGGCTACGCCACCGCCACCGACCTGGCCGACTACCTCACGAAGAAGGGCCTGCCCTTCCGCGACGCGCACGAAACCGTGGCCCACGCCGTGAAGGCCGCCACCTCGCACAAGGTCGACCTGGCCGAGCTGCCGCTCGCGGTGCTGCAGCAGTTCAACCCGAACATCGAGAAGGACGTGTACGACGTGCTGAGCCTGCGCGGCTCGCTGAACGCACGCAACATCCTCGGCGGCACCGCGCCCGCGCAGGTGAAGGCGCAGATCGCGCGCCACCGCAAGCGCCTGGGCTGAGCGCAGCAGCAACCGGCCGCCGCACGTGTTCTACGCCATCCCGCTCGAGAACAAACCGAGCTGGCGCAACCCGCCGTGGCTGACGGTGCTGCTGATCCTCGTCAACATGATCGTGTGGTGGGGACCGCAGCGCAGCGAAGAGAGTGCACGCGAGCGCGCCGCCCACTACTACGCCAAGAGCGTGTTGCCCGAGCTGGAGCTGCCGCCCTTCGTAGAGTGGCTGAAAAAGACCGATGCCAAGCGCGGCAAGCTGGGCGAGCGCATGTTGAAGGCCGAGGTCTACGACCAGCTGATCGAAGCGATGGAACGCGACAAGGCCTTCCAGAAGAAGCTCAAGGCCGAAGAAGTCATCACCCCCGCTCACCCGCAGTACGCCGAGTGGAAGCGCGACCGTCAGCAGTACGAGTCGATGCTGCCCGCCCCCTTCACCGAGCGCTGGGCGCAGGACTACGGCAAGGACGCCGGCTTCAGCAAGCCCTGGACGTTGGTCACCTCCGCCTTCCTGCACGGCAGCACCGGCCACCTGCTGGGCAACATGCTGTTCCTCTTCCTGTTCGGCGCCTCGGTCGAGCTGGCGCTGGGCCGCAGCACCTACCTCACCTTCTATCTGCTGGGCGCCATCGGCGGCTCGGCGCTGGCGGCCTGGGCCTATGCGGGCAAGGGCTCCTACGGGCTGGGCGCCTCGGGCGCGATCTCCGCGCTGATGGGCATGTACGCGGTGATGTACCGGCTGCGGCGCATCCGCTTTTTCTACCAGCTGTTCTTCTACTTCAACTACGTGAGCGCGCCGGCCCTGCTGCTGCTGCCGGCCTGGATCGTCAACGAGCTGATGCAGCACTGGCTCGCCGACGAGGGCGTCGCCTACATGGCCCACCTGGGCGGCCTGCTCACGGGCGCCGCGCTGATGGGCGGCGCGATGCTGCTGGGCCGCGTGAAGACGCCCGAGACCGTGAAGTCGGAAATGGCGAACGACGAAGACCGCTTCGATGCCCACGTGGCCGCCGCCCGCCGCCTGGCCGCCGCGATGAAGTTCGAGCACGCCGCCGCCGAATGGCGCGCCGCCGCCGCACTGCGACCCAACGACACCGACACGCTGCGCGCCTGGTTCAACACCGCGCGCCTGCAGCCCGCGAGCGAAGACTTCCACCAGGCCGCGCGCCGCATCTTCCGCCTGCCCGCGACCGACCCCGAGACGATCGCCCTGCAGCATGCGAGCTACCGCATCTACCTGGACCAGGCCAGGCCGGGCCTGCGCCTGAAGCCCGACGACATGGCCCGGCTCGCGCGCCGGTTCGCGCGCATCCGAGAGTTCGGCGATGCCGACATGCTGTGCCGCATCCTGCTCAAGACAGCACCCGACCATCCCCAGCTGGCCGACACGCTTTCGGTGTGCGCCAACGGCCTCTTGCACGCGGGCGAGCGCGAGAAGGCGATCGGCCTCCTGCCGGACCTGCTGCGGCTCGCGCCCAACGACATGGTCACGCGCGCCCTGCAGCGCGCCTGACACCACGCCGACCCTCGGTGCTCCCGGGGCTGTCATGCCCCTGTAGAGCGCCGCTGGCAGCATGTGGCACTGCAATTGCTGCGTCTGGCGTGTAAAGCCGGCCCTTGCGCCCGCGCCTCATTGAACTTGAGGCTGCACGCCCGCTCCATCCGGGGCTTTTCCTACTTCCGTTGCCTGATTCATGCCTGACCACATCTCCTCCCGCTTCGCCCTGCTCGTTACAGCCCTGGCCATCGCCGCGCTCGCAGGCTGTTCACGCACCAGCGTGGAGACGCCCGCCGCGGCCAAGGCGGCCGCCGCACCAGAAAAGGAAGTCGGCGCGGTCACCCTGAAGCACGAAACCCTCGCGATGAGCACCGAGCTCCCCGGCCGCACCGCCGCGCCGGTGATCGCCGAGATCCGCCCGCAGGTCGGCGGCATCCTGAAGGAACGGCTCTTTACCGAAGGCTCGCAGGTCAAGGCCGGACAGGTGCTCTACCAGCTCGACCCGGCCTCGCTGCAGGCAGCCCATGCCAGCGCGCAGGCCAGCGTGCGCAAGGCCGAATCGGCCCTCGCCACGGCCCGCACCGTGGCCAAGCGCAACGCGGAGCTGGTGAAGATCGACGCCATCAGCCGCCAGGTGTTCGACGAGTCGCAGGCCGCCGAGCAGCAGGCCGAGGCCGACCTGGGCGTAGCCCGCGCGGCCGAGCAGACCACGCGCATCCAGCTGGGCTACACCCGCATCACCTCGCCGATCACGGGCTGGGCCGAACTCTCGACCGTGACGCCGGGCGCGCTGGTGACCGCCAACCAGGCGGCGGCCATGACCACCGTGCAGCAGCTCGACCCGATGCACGTGCACGTCACGCAGTCGAGCAGCGAACTGCTGCGCCTCAAACGCGAGCTGGCCAGCGGCCGCCTGCAGCGCGCGAACGGCGCCGAGGCGAGCATCCAGCTGCTGCTGGAGGACGGCACCAAGTACCCGCACGCCGGGCGCCTCACGTTCAGCGGCGTCACCGTCGATGCCGGCACCGGCAGCGTCACGCTGCGCGCGGTGGTGCCCAACCCCGACCGGATGCTGATGCCCGGCATGTACGTGCGCGCGGTGCTGCAGGAAGGCGTGAACCAGGCCGCACTGCTGGTGCCGCAGCAGGCCGTCACGCGCGCGCCGGACGGCAGCGCCTCGGCGCTGGTGATCGATACCGAGAACAAGGTCGCCAGGCGCCCGATCAGCGTGGGCCGCGCCGTCGGCTCGCAGTGGCAGGTGATCGACGGGCTGGCCGCGGGCGACCGCGTGATGATGGAAGGCTCGCAGCGCGTGAAGGTGGGCGACAAGGTGCGCGTGGTGGACCTGGGCGCGAAGCCGGTAACGAGCCCCGTTGCCATCGCCAAGCCCGACGCCGCCTCCGCAACGCTCGCGCGCTGAGGCCCCGCCATGGCCCAGTTCTTCATCGACCGCCCCATCTTCGCGTGGGTGCTCTCCATCGTCATCATGCTCGCCGGGCTGATGGCCATCCGCACGCTGCCGCTGGAGCAGTACCCCGACATCGCGCCGCCGCGCGTGTCGATCAACGCCACCTACACCGGCGCCTCGGCCAAGACGGTGGAAGACTCCGTCACCCAGGTCATCGAGCAGCAGATGAAGGGGCTGGACAACCTGCTCTACATGCAGTCGACCAGCAATTCCTCGGGCGTGGCGCGCCTGTCGCTCACCTTCAACGCGGGCACCAACATCGACGTGGCCCAGATGCAGGTGCAGAACAAGCTGCAGCAGGCCATGTCGCGCCTGCCCCAGCAGGTGCAAAGCCGCGGCGTCACCGTCACCAAGGGCGGCAACGACTTTTTGCTGATCGTCTCGATGTACTCGGGCGACGGCAGCGCCTCGGCCGTGGACGTGGGCGACTACATCAGCAGCAACCTGGTGGACGTGATCAGCCGCATCGACGGCGTGGGCGAGGTGCAGACGCTGGGCACCGGCTACGCGATGCGTTTGTGGCTGGACCCCGACAAGCTGCGCAAGTACGCGCTCATGCCTTCGGACGTGGGCAACGCCATCACCGCGCAGAACGCGCAGGTCTCGGCCGGCCAGCTGGGCGCGCTGCCGGCCGGCGCGCAGCAGCAGCTCAACGCCACCATCACCGCGCGCAGCAAGCTGCAGACGGTCGAGCAGTTCGAGAACGTGGTGCTGCGCGCGACGCCCGACGGCGCCGTGGTGCGCCTGCGCGACGTG
Organism: Variovorax sp. AC194; assembly: GCF_979257995.1. Taxonomy (NCBI): domain Bacteria; kingdom Pseudomonadati; phylum Pseudomonadota; class Betaproteobacteria; order Burkholderiales; family Comamonadaceae; genus Variovorax; species Variovorax sp. AC194. Next base: position 5,414,111 of record NZ_OZ409823.1, read on the forward strand.
GCGCGCGTGGAGCTGGGCGCCGAAAACCTCACTGTGCGCTCGCAGCTGGGCGGGCGCCCCGGCGCGGGCCTGGGCGTGGTGCTGGCCGACGGCGCCAACGCGGTGCAGGTGGCCCAGGCGGTGAAGGCCAAGGTCGACGAGCTGCAGCCGCTCTTTCCCAACCAGCTGCAGACCTTCGTGAGCTACGACACCACGCCCTTCGTGAGCGCGTCGATCGACGAGGTGGTCAAGGCGCTGGCCGAGGCCATGCTGCTGGTCGTGCTGGTGATGTACATCTTCCTGCAGAACTTCCGCGCGACGCTGATCCCCGCGATCGCGGTGCCGGTGGTGCTCCTGGGCACCTTCGGCGTGCTCTCCGTTGCCGGCTACTCGATCAACACGCTCACCATGTTCGGCATGGTGCTGGCCATCGGCTTGCTGGTGGACGACGCCATCGTGGTGGTGGAGAACGTCGAGCGCGTGATGCATGAAGAGGGCCTCTCGCCCAAGGAGGCCACGCGCAAATCGATGGCAGAGATCACGCCCGCGCTGGTGGGCATCGCGCTGGTGCTCTCGGCGGTGTTCATCCCGATGGCCTTCTTCGGCGGCTCGACCGGCGTCATCTACCGGCAGTTCTCGATCACCATCGTCTCGGCGATGGCGCTGTCGGTGTTCGTGGCGCTCACGCTCACGCCCGCGCTGTGCGCGACGCTGCTCAAGCCCGTAGCCAAGGGCAAGCACGCGGTGGCTCGACGCGGCGTGCTGGGCGCGGTCGACCGCTTCTTCGCGGGCTTCAACCGCAACTTCGACAAGGGCGCCGACCGCTACCAGGGCGTGGTGGGCGGCATCGTGCGGCGCGGCAAGCGCAGCCTCGTGGTGTACCTGCTGATCGCGGCGGCGATGGCGGTGCTCTTCATGCGGCTGCCCACCTCCTTCCTGCCCGACGAGGACCAGGCCTTCTTGCAGGTGCAGGTGACGCTGCCGCCGGGCGCCTCCGACGCGCGGCTGCAGCCGGTGGTCACGCAGATGCAGGACTACTTCACCAGGCAGCCCGAGGTGGTGAGCGTGAACGTCATCACCGGGCAGAACGGCGACCAGAGCTCGGCGCGCGCGTTCGTCAAACTCAAGGACTGGGCCGAGCGCGAAGGCGACGGGCAATCCGCCGCCGCGCTCGCGCGCCGCGCCAACAAGGACCTCTCCACCATCCGCGACGCGCGCGTGTTCGTGCTGCTGCCGCCGGCAGTGCGCGGGCTGGGCGCCAACGCGGGCTTCAACTTCCACCTGAAGGACATCAATGGCCTGGGCCACGACGCGCTGGTGAAGGCGCGCGACCAGGCCATCGACCTGCTCTCCAAGCGCTCCGACGTGGTCGTGAACGTGCGCAGCAATAACCTGGACGACACGCCACAGTTCGCAGTCGACATCGACGATGCGCGCGCCGGCGCGGCCAGCCTGGCCACGGCCGACATTGACAGCACGCTCTCCAGCGCGATGGGCGGCACCTACATCAACGACTTCCTGGACAACGGGCGCGTCAAGCGCGTGTACATGCAGGGCGACACCGCCTTTCGCATGCTGCCCGCCGACATCGACCGCTGGAGCGTGCGCAACGGCCTGGGCCAGATGGTCTCGTTCCCCGCGTTCTCGAGCACGCGCTGGACGTATGGATCGCCGCAGCTGCAGCGCTACAACGGCAGCCCGAGCTATGAGTTCGTGGGCGATGCCGCGCCCGGCGTGAGCTCGGGCGATGCGATGGCCGCGGTGGACGAGGTGATGAAGCAGATGCCGCCCGGCATCGGCTACGAATGGACCGGCGCGTCGTTCCAGGAGCGGCTCTCGGGCGCGCAGGCGCCTGTGCTCTATGCGATCTCGATCCTGTTCGTGTTCCTGTGCCTGGCCGCGCTGTACGAGAGCTGGTCGGTGCCGTTCTCGGTGATCCTGGTGGTGCCGCTGGGCATCGTGGGGGCGCTGCTGTTCACCAGCTTCCGGGGCCTGAGCAACGACGTGTATTTCCAGGTGGGCCTCCTCACGACGGTGGGGCTCTCGTCGAAGAACGCGATCCTGATCGTGGAGTTCGCCAAGCAATTGCAGGAGCAGGGCAAGGGCGTGATCGAGGCGACGCTGGAGGCCGTGCGCCTGCGGCTGCGCCCGATCCTCATGACCTCGCTGGCTTTCGGCTTCGGCGTGCTGCCGCTGGCCATCGGCACCGGTGCGGGCGCGGGCGGCCGCCAATCGATCGGCACCGCGGTGCTCGGCGGCATGGTGGTGGGCACCGCGCTCGGTATCTTCTTCGTGCCGCTGTTCTTCGCGTTGATCCGCGGATGGCTGGAGGGCAGGAGCAAGCCGGCGAAGGCCGAAGCGACGGACGCCTTGCCTGCGCCCACCGCAGAACAGGGAGGCCACTGATGCGACGCACATCCCTTTCCCGCTTTCCACTGCGCACGCTGGCCTGCGCGGCCATGGCTTCGGCCGTGCTCTCGGGGTGCATCAACCTCGCGCCCGCGTATGAAGCGCCCGCCTTGCCGGTACCGCAGTCGCTGCCCTCCGCAGGTGTCACAGCAGCCACGCCGCTCGACGTCAGCTGGCGCGATTTCTTCATCGACAAGCAGCTGCAGGGCGTGATCGAACTCGCGCTCGCCAACAACCGCGACCTGCGCGTGGCGGCGCTCAACATCGAGCGCGCACGCGCCCAGTACGGCATCGCGCGCGCGGGCCTGTTCCCGACCGTGGACGCCGGCGCGGGCGGCAGCCGCTCGCGCACGCCGGGCAGCCTCTCGACCAGCGGCGAGGCGCGCATTTCCTCGCAGTACAGCGCCGACCTGGGCATGACGGCCTACGAGCTCGACCTGTTCGGCCGTGTGCGCAACCTCGGCGAATCGGCGCTGCAGAGCTATTTCCAGACCGAGGAAACCCGGCGCAGCACGCAGATCAGCCTGGTGGCTTCCGTCGCCACGGCCTGGCTGCAGCTGGCCGCGGACGGGCAGCGCCTGGCGCTCGCGCGCAGCACGCTGGAGAGCCAGCGCAAGTCCTTCGACCTGATCCAGCGCAGCCATGCGCTGGGTTCGCAGTCGGGCCTGGCGCTCGCGCAATCGCAGAGCACCGTCGATGCCGCGCGCGCCGATGCGGCCGCGTTCGACAGCCTGGTGGAGCAGGACCGCAATGCGCTCGCGCTGCTGGTGGGCGCCACGCCGCCGGCCGAGCTGCTGCCGACCACCGCGACCACCGAAGCCGCGCAGTTGCTCGTGCCCCCGGCCGGCCTGTCGTCGAACGTGCTGCAGCAGCGTCCCGACGTGCGCGCCGCCGAGCACGCGCTGCGCGCGAGCAACGCCGACATCGGCGCGGCGCGCGCGGCCTTCTTCCCGCGCATCGCGCTCACCGCCTCGGCGGGCACGGCGAGCAGCACGCTGTCGGGCCTGTTCGCTAGCGGCAGCAAGGCGTGGAGCTTCGCGCCCTCGATCAGCGTGCCGATCTTCGACGGCGGCGCGAACCGCTCGAACCTGAAGGTGGCCGAGGCGCAGCAGAAGATCCAGCTCGCCACCTACGAGAAGACCGTGCAGACGGCCTTCCGCGAAGTGGCCGATGCGCTGGCCGAGCGCCGCACGCTGGCCGAGCGGCTCGATGCGCAGCGCTCGCTGCTGGGCGCGACCTCGCGCAGCTTCGAGCTGTCGCAGTCGCTGTTCAGGAGCGGCGCGACGAGCTTCCTCGATGTGCTGGATGCGCAGCGCGCCCACTACGCGGCGCAGCAGACGCTGATCGGCCTGCAGCTCACCGAGCAGACCAACCGGCTCACGATCTACAGGACGCTGGGCGGCGGCTGGAGCGAGGGCGCGGACAGGAACGGGTAGTTCGGCCCCGGCCGCGGCTCCTCGAAATTCAAGGGGCTGCGGCGGTTTGCAGTGGACATCGCCGGATTCATTCGTATACGATATCCCGCCAAACCAAGGATTCCCCGCATGCTGCCCTGGCTCGTCGAACCGCCCCCGGACCACCTCTCGGCCGTGCGCGACACCCCGCTCGCGAAGCTGGTGCGCGACGACATGCTGGCCATGATCCTCCGGGGCGAACTGCGGCCCGGCCAGCGCATCAACGAGCCCGACGTGGCCCTGCGGCTCGGCGTTTCGCGGGTGCCGGTGCGGGAAGCCCTGCGCGAACTCGAGAGCACCGGCCTCGTGGTCGCACGCAAGCACGCCGGCGTCTTCGTGCGCGAGCCCACCGCCGACGAAGTGCACGACCTCTACGAGATGCGGGGCCTCCTCGACGGCTTTGCCGGGCGCCGCGCGGCGCGGCTCGACGAGCCCGCGCGCATCGCGCTGGCCGACCGGCTCGACGCCTCCATCACCGCGATGAACGCGGCCTTCGACGCGCACGACGTGCAGCGCTACTACCGCGAGAACCTCAATTTCCACTGGGCCATCGTCGAGGCGGCGGGCAACCACGCGCTGGCCGCGACCTACCGCACGGTGGTGCAGAAGCTGCACCTCTCGCGCCTGAAGAATTTGTCGCAGGACATGGGCATGCGCGCCTCGATCGCCGAGCACACGCGCATCGCCCGGGCCCTGCGCAAGGGCGACATCGCGCGCTGCGAAGACCTGATGGCGCGCCACGTGAGCGACGCCTACGAACGCCTGCAGAGCTGCCGCCGCTGAACGCGCGGCCCGGCCGCCCTGGCTCGAACAACCACCAGGAGACAAGTCCATGAAACGCCGCGCCTTCACCCTCGCCATTCCCACGTCCGCCTTCCTCGGGCTGCACCGCTCCGCGCGGGCGGAGGACTTTCCGGCCAAGCCCATCCGCTACATCGTGCCGGTCGCGGCCGGCGGCGGCAGCGACATGGTGGGCCGCACCGTCACCGAGCGCTGGGGCAAGCTGCTGAACCAGACCTTCATCGTCGACAACCAGGGCGGCGGGGGCGGCGTGATCGCCTCGCAGAACACCGCGCGCGCACCGGCGGACGGCTACACGCTGATGCAGGGCTACGTCGCCACGCACGGCACCAGCCCCGCGACGCGCCAGGTGCCCTACGACCCGGTGAAGGACTTCACCCCGATCGGCATGATCGGCGGCACGCCCAACGTGCTGGTCGTCAACGCCGACCTGCCAGCGAAGGACTTCAAGCAGTTCCTCGACTACGCCAAGGCCCAGGCCGGCAAGCTGAGCTACGGCTCGGCGGGTGCCGGCTCGCTCACGCACCTGACGATGGAGCTCTTCAAGCAGCAGACGGGCCTGCAGATGACGCATGTGCCGTACCGCGGCGTCGCCCCGGCCTTCACCGACCTCATGGGCGGGCAGACGCAGGCCATGTTCCCGGGCCTGGCCGCCGCGATGCCGCACATCAAGTCGGGCCGCGCGCGGCCGCTGGCGGTGACCGGCAAGGCGCGCCATCCGCAGATCAAGGACGTGCCCACGCTCGAGGAGCTGGGCCTCGCGGGCTTCGACGCGATGCAGTGGTACGGCGTGGTCGGGCCCGCCCACATGCCGGCCGCCGTCGTCAAGCAACTCAACGACACGCTCAACACGGTGCTCAAGGCGCCGGACCTGAGCGAGAAGCTCGCGGTCGAGGCCGTCGAGCCGATGCCCATGAGCGCGCAGCAGTTCGGCGACTACATCCGCGCCGACCTCGCGCGATGGACCCAGCTCGCGCGCGATCGCAAGATCGAACTCACGACCTGAATCGCGTCATCCGTTTTTTCCTTCGCTATCCACCAGAGACTTTCAAACCCATGGCCCGCAACACCCAGGTCGCCGCAGACCACAACGCCCCGCCCATCACCCGCATCCTTGCCGAGTACGTCGCAGGCCACGCCTCGCGCGGCTGGAGCGAGGCGGTGGACCACGAGGCGCACCGCACCTTTCTCAACTGGCTGGGCTGCGCCGTCGGCGCCGCCAAGCACGAAGCCGTGGAGGCCGCGCTGGCCGCCGTGCAGGTGCTGCAGCCCGCGCCGCAGGCCACCGTGCTCGGGCGCGCCGAGAAGGTCGACATCGCGAACGCGGCGCTGCTCAACGGCATCACTTCGCACACCTTCGATTTCGACGACACGCACCTGAAGACCATCATCCACCCCGCCGGCCCCGTGGCCTCGGCCGTGCTGGCGCTGGCCGAGCACACCGGCGCGAGCGGCCGCGCGGTGCTCGATGCGCTGGTGCTGGGCATCGACGTGGCCTGTCGCCTGGGCAACACGGTCTACCCCGAGCACTACGACCGCGGCTGGCACATCACCGGCACCACGGGCATGTTCGGCGCGGCCGCGGGCTGCGCGCGGCTGCTCGGGCTGGACGCGGACCGCACGGCGATGGCGCTGGGCATCGCCGCGTCGCAGCCGGTGGGCCTGCGCGAGCAGTTCGGCACCATGACCAAGCCCTTCCACCCGGGTGGCGCGGCGCGCGCGGGCCTCATGGCGGCGCTGATGGCGCAGCACGGCTACACCGCGAGCCCCAGGGCCATCGAGGCGCCGCGCGGCTGGGCACAGGTGGTGTCGACGAAGTACGCATGGAACGAAGTGACCGACGCGCTCGGCGAGCGTTTCGAAATCTCGTTCAACAGCTACAAGCCGTTCGCCTGCGGCATCGTGATCCACCCGAGCATCGACGCCTGCGTGCAGCTGCGCGAGCGCGGCATCGCGGCCGAACAGATCGAGCGCATCGAGCTCAAGGTGCATTCGCTGGTGCTCGAACTCACGGGCAAGAAGGAGCCGGCCGATGGCCTGAGCGCCAAGTTCAGCGTGTACCACGGGTGTGCGGCGGGCCTCCTGTTCGGGCGCGCGGCCGAGGAGGAATTTGCCGACGACATCGTGAACCGCCCCGATGTGGTCGCGCTGCGCCGCAAGGTCGTGGCCACGGTGGACGACAGCATCGACGAGGCCAGCGCCGACGTGACCGCGGTGCTGACCGACGGCCGGCGCGAGCACGTGTTCATCGAGCACGCGATCGGTTCGCTGCAGCGTCCGATGACCGATGCGGACCTGGAGCGGAAATTCCACGGGCTGTCGGATGGCATCCTCGGCGCGCAGCGCACGAGCGAGTTGCTCGCGGCCTGCTGGTCGCTGGGCACGGCGGCCGATGTGCGCGGCCTCGCGGCGCTGGCCCGGCCCTGACAAGGAGAGACTCATGACGCAGTCCAACCGCTTCCACACCATCGATCGCCGCGCCTTCTGTGCCGCAGGCGGGCTCCTGCTGGCGGGCTGCGCCGGCACCACGGGCGGCTCGCAATCGGCCGCGGCGGCGGAACTCGGGGGCACCGGCAAGCTGCGCGCTGCCATCAACTTCGGCAACCCGATCCTGGCCAATCGCGGCGCGGGCGGGGCGCCGAGTGGCGTGTCGGTGGACCTCGCGCGCGAGGCGGCGCGCCGGCTCGGCTTGGCCGTGGAACTCGTGCAGTTCAACTCCGCCGGCAACGTGGTCGAGGCCGTCAAGGCGCGCCAGGTCGACATGGCCTTCGTCGCGATCGACCCGGTGCGCGCGGCGGACATGGAATACACGGCGCCCTATGTGGTCATCGAAGGCGCGTACCTCGTGCGCAACGCTTCGCCGCTGCAGCGCAATGCGGACGTCGACCGTGCCGGCACCCGCGTGGTGGTGGGCAAGGGCAGCGCCTATGACCTCTTCCTCACGCGCGAACTGAAGGCCGCCACGCTGGTGCGCGCGCCGACCTCGCCCGAGGTCACGAACCAGTTCCTCGCGCAGAACCTGGACGTCGCGGCCGGCGTGAAGCAGCAGCTCGAAGCGGATGCCAAGCGCGTGGGCGGCGTGCGCCTTTTGCCGGGGCGCTTCATGGTGATCGAGCAGGCGATGGGCGTGCCCAAGGGCCGGCTGGCCGCGCAGGCGTGGCTCAGCGGATTCATCGAGGAAATGAAGGCCTCGGGCTTCGTCGCCGATGCGCTGAAGCGGCACGGCATCGAGGGCGCCGCGGTGGCGCCCCGCAGGACCGCAAGTTAAGCGGCCGCCTCCGGCGCCGGCCGCAGCAACCAGCGCACTTCCTGCGTCTGCTCGCTGTCGGGGTAGCGCGACTCCAGCGTGGTGAGGATGGGCTTGGCCATGTCGGCGCGCCCCAGGCCCTGCACCAGCGCGCGGGCCGCGAGTTCGTAGGCCTGCGGGATCGCCTCGTTGCCACGGAAGCGGCGGTCGAAGCCCGAGAGCAGCGCGAGCGTCGCGTGCGCATCGCCGTTGCGCCATTCGGCCCGCGCCATCGCGATCACCATGGCCGCATCGTCGAGCGCGAAAGCCTTGTCCTTCTCGCGGCACAACTTGAACACCTTGAGCGCTTCGGACGAGAGGTCGCGCCGCATCAAAAGCGGAATGAAGCGCCTGGCCTGGTCGAGCATCGTGCTCTGCTTGTCCGGCATCATCGCGAGCACGCGGTGGTAGCGGCGCTGCGCGGCCAGGTCGTCGATCGCGGCGGTGCGCTGCGCCTCGTAGGCCGTGCCCAGCGCGGCGGGCAGATCGCCTTCGGTGATGAACTGCGCCACCTCGGCGTCGATGCGCTGCGCGGCGATCTGCGCGGGCGAGCGGCGGTCCACCGGCATGCCCTCGCCCGTGCCGGCGCCGGGCACCACGTCGATGCCGAAGGCGTCGTGGTGCTGGTACATCACGTAGCCCAGCAGGCTCGCCATCACCCAGCCGAAGTAGATGAACGCGAAGTTGATGATCGGCAGGATGATGCGACCGTCGAACATCGGCAGCACCATCGAGATGGCGATCTGCGCGCCCGTGCTCAGCAGGAAAAGGAAGAAGCACAGAAGCGCATACGGCCAGCCGATGGTACGGATCGCATCCATCACATGGCCCGGGTTCATCGCCTGGAAGAAGCTGGACGACTGCACCAGCACGATCACCGCGGCCGGGAAGGTGAAGGACATGACGAACAGCGCCACCGTGCCCAGCACCGGCTCGTACCAGGTGAGCCAGGCGATCAGCACGCCCTGCACCAGCGAGATCGCGAAGAGCTTCCAGGGCAGGTAGGTCCAGTCGTCGCTCGATTCGCGCGCGAAGTCGGCCGACTGCCAGATGCCGCGCGCGCCGAGCGCGGTGATCTTGAAGCCGTAGCGGCTCGCCGCCAGCATGATGCCGATCTCGATGATGACGAACGCCAGCGCGTCGGGCAGGAAGAAGATCGCCTCGAAGAGCAGGCTGCAGAACGACAGCACGAGCCCGTAGGCCAGCGGCCGCAGCTGGAGGGGAAAGGCGAAGAAGCTGTTCAGGCGATGCCAGAACGGCGGTGGGGGCGGCAGCGAATCCTGGTCGATCATGACTGCCCTTATTTGCGGAAGAACTCGCTCTGGCTCATCGCGCCGCGGCCGCCCACGCGCACCACGGTGGCCTCCTCGGCGTGCACCAGGCGCACCTGGCCGAGTTCGCGCTCCAGGCGCTGGGTGAAGCTGGTCTTGAACTGCAGGATCGACTCGCCCATCTTGAGCACGTTGGTGCCCTGCACGGTGGCGCTCTTGCGGTCGGGCGCGAGCTCCACGCTGTCGATGTGGTAGTCGTACTCGATGGCCATGATGCTGCCGACATGGTCGCTCACGGTGCGCAGCTTCTCGAAGGTGCGGTGCTGGGACTCGCAGGCCTCGTCGCGGTTGTGGGTGGTTTCCACCGTCTTGCCCATCATCGTGGTCTTGCTCTCGATGACGGCCTTGCGGCTCAGCTGCTTGCACAGCTTGTCGGCGTCGTTGGCGGAAATGGCGCGCGCTTCCTTCTGGTAGTAGTCGCGCACCATCGGCTCGTCCAGCTTGCGGCCGCCGATAAAGAAGTACCACGCGCCCACGCAGAGCACGATGACGATCGCTAGTTGCTTCATTCCCGCCTCCCCGCGCGAACGCGGCCCCGCTCCGATTTTGCGGGGCAGTATACGTTAACGAATGTTTCTATAAATCGGATCGGCAGCCCTGTTGTTTGAATCCGGCAGCCCGGCGGGGCCGTATCTTGTCCATGCCCGCCGATGCCCGACAATCCGCCGATGACAGCACCCAGCCCCGACGCCGAACTGATGGCGCTGATCGATCGGATCGGCCATCGCGACGAAGCCGCCCTGCGCCAGCTCTACGACCGCACCGCCCCCAAGCTCATGGGGCTGGCGATGCGCGTGGTCCGGCAACGCGAATGGGCCGAGGATGTACTGCAGGAGGCGTTTCTCACGGTCTGGCGCGTGGCCGGCGACTACCGCGCCTCGCTGAGCCCGCCGCTGGCCTGGCTGGGGCTGATCGTGCGCAGCCGCGCGCTCGACCTCCTGCGCCGCCGCACCGCCGACCGCGCCCAGCTCACGCAGGAGTTCGACGAGCTGATGGCCGACACCCTCGAATCCGATGCGCCCAACCCCGCCGACACGGCCGATGCGAGCGAACAGGCCTGGGCGCTGCACCAGTGCCTGAGCCAGCTCGAAGGCAAGCAGCGCGAGGTGGTGAGCCTGGCCTACCTGCGCGAGATGAGCCATGGCGAACTGGCCGAGCAGCTCAAGCTGCCGCTCGGGACGGTCAAGACCTGGATCCGGCGCGGTCTCGAGAAATTGCGCGTCTGCATGGGACGCTTTGCGTGACGGTGAAGAAAGTAGCTCCCTCATGAACCTCACCGCCCACCCCGAACTGCTCGAACTGCTGGCCGCGAGCCACGCGCTCGGCACCCTGCGCGGCGGCGCCCGCCGCCGTTTTGAAACCATCGCCCGCGAACAGGCGCCGGTGCGCGCCGCGGCGCTGGTCTGGCAGGGCCGGCTCGCGAGCATGACCGAGCTGCAGAGCCCGATCGTTCCCGACGCCGCCGTCTGGACCCGCATCCGCAACATCATCGACGCCGAGAAGGCGCAGCACGCCCTCGAACGACAGCGCGACGACGCCCACGCCCGCGATGCCGCGAGGCCACAGGGCGGGTGGCTCAGCAGCCTCGCGCTCTGGCGCGGCGCCACGGCCGCCGGCGCGCTGGCGACCGTGCTGGCGGTGGTGGTCGGCCTGAACCTGCGCGACCAGCTGGTCAATGCGCCGGCCGTGCAGTACGTGGCCGTGCTGTCCGACGACCAGGCCGCCGCCTCGCTGCTGGTGACCTTCGATCCCCGCAAGAAGCAGCTCGTGCTGCAGCGCGTGGGCAGCTACAGCGAAGGCACCGACAAGTCGCTGCAGCTGTGGGCCCTGCCGCCCGGCGGCGCGCCGCGTTCGCTCGGCGTGCTCGACAACGCGCCGGCGTTGCGGCTGGCTGCGTCAGAATCCGATGTGCACCAGGTGCCGACCCTGGCCGTTACCCTGGAAGCCAAGGGCGGCGTGCCACCGGGCAGCGGCCCGAAGGGTCCGATCGTCTTCAAGGGCGCCCTGATCGAAAAAACCATCTGACCTGATTTCTGCCTTTCCGATGCCTTCGATGAAATCCGCGCTGGCCGCGGTCGCGCTGCTCATGGCGGCGCTCGCCTCCCACGCCCAGACCGCCTCGGCCGCCTTTCCCTACGAGGCGGACGGCGCCACCGCCGCGGACGCCTCCTCCGAATACCTGGCCGCCAAGGCGCGCTGGCACAACGAGCTCGCGGCCTTCGCGCGCGCCGACCAGGAGCGCCTGCCGCCTCCGGGCGGCGTGGTGTTCGTGGGCAGCTCCACCGTGCGCATGTGGACGCGCCTGTCGCAAGACTTCGCCCGCGTGCCCGGCGGCGTCGTCAACCGCGGCTTCGGCGGCTCCACGCTGGCCGACTGCAGCCTCTTCGCCCGCGAACTGGTGGTGCGCTACAAGCCCCGGCAGGTGATGGTGTACGCCGGCGACAACGACCTGGCCGAAGGCCGCACGCCGCTGCAGGTGCTCGACAGCTTCGCGCGCTTTGCCAACGCGGTGCGCGCCGAGTTGCCGGACGCGCGCATCAGCTTCATCTCGGTCAAGCCCAGCCCGTCGCGCGAGCAGCTGATGCCGCAGATCCGCGAGACCAACCACGTGGTCTCGGCCTACCTCAACCTGCTGCCCAACAGCGAATTCATCGACATCTACACGCCGATGCTCGGCGCCGACGGCCGGCCGCGCATGGAGCTGTTTCGCGGGGACAGGCTGCACATGACGGACGAGGGGTACCGGCTGTGGCAGTCGGTGATCGCGTCGCACCTGCCGGGCGCGTCGGTGCCAGCCGCAGCCGCCCTGCCCTGATCGCCGCCGGACCGCGGGCGGACACACGCCCTCGCTAGACTCGCGCCGGGCTTGCGCGGGCATCCATCCTGCGCGATCGATAAAAACATCGCCGCCTGGCGCGGCAAGAAAGAGCCTCGATGGTCATGAAATTCTTCGCGGCGATCCTGCTGTCGCTGCTCGTGTCGGCCTGCGCAACGCAGCCCCAAACCACCAGCCCGCCCCCTTCCGTTGCGGCCGGAAAGACGGTGGATGCCGGCGCGCCGCTGGTGCAACAGGCCGGCGCGCTCATCGCCGCGAAAAAGCCCGCCCAGGCCCTGCCGGTGGCCGACCAAGCCATTGCTTACTACGAGCGCACATACCGCAAGAGCGCGACGCTCGTGTACTCCGCACGCTGGCCGACCGAGAGCATGCTCTACGTGGTGGAGGGGCTCAATGCGAAGGCGGACTCGCGGGTGTACGGCATCGAATGGGGCTTTGCCTATTTCCTCAAGGGCTTCGCGCTGGTCGACCTGCATCGCTTTCCCGAGGCCCGGGCCGCGTTCGACGAGGCGATCAAGCTCTCCCCGCGCAACTCGAAATACCTCTCCGAGCGCGCGGAAGTCGATATCGCAGAGCGCAACTGGCGGCCGGCGCTGGAGATGTTCCAGAAGGCCCTGGAGGCGGCAGAACTCTCCCCGCCCGAGGTCAAGACAGCGGAGACCACGCGCGCGCTGCGCGGCATGGCGTTCGCCCAGATCGAACTGGGCAACCTCGATGCGGCCAAGGCGCTGCACGAGCGCGTGCTCCAGCTGGAGCCGGGAAACGAGAAATCGCTGAACGAGCTGCGCTACATCCAGCAGCAGAAGGCGCGCAAGAAGTAGAAGTGCAGCAGGGCCTCGGCGGCGCCCCGCTCAGGCCGGCGCCGGGCTCGAAGGCACATCGTCCGCCGGCGGCGGCACATCGGCCCCGCGCGTGAACCGCGCCACGACATACATCCCCGCGAACACCGCCAGAAGCAACAGCCCGTCGCCCCACCACGGCCGCGCGGTCTGGCTGTCGCCGTAGAAGGCCAGCACCAGCAGCACCGCCACCAGGTGCGCGCAGAACACCGGCAGCGACGCCGAGCCCATCGCCTCGAGCCAGTGCAGCCGCGGAATCCGGCGCATCAGCCAGGGCCCGAAGCGCACCGCCAGGATGCCCAGCGCCACGAGGTTCACCAGCCGCAGCGGGCCGAGCTGCCACTTGTCGAACAGCAGGTTCAGCTCCACGTCGCCGCCGAACGGCGCCTGACCGTTGATGCCGGTGTGGCGCCAGTAGATGCCGTAGAGCGCGATGCCCGCCGCCAGCGCGAGCAGCCACCACGGAAAACGCAGCGGCCGCGCCTGCGGCCCGCTGCGGGTGGCACCGATGCACAGGCCCGCGAACCAGAGGAACTGCCAGGCATATGTGTTGAAGGCGCCCATCTCGTGGAACGGCACCGGCACGTGCAGGTAGTGCACCGCCAGCCCGTAGATCCATTCGCTGATGCCGAACTGCGCCGCCGCCCACACGGCGACGCTGGCCACCATCACCAGCGTCCAGCCGTGGCGCATGGCGAAGGCCAGCACCCAGGGGCTCATGAGCATGAAGAAGATGTACATCGGCAGGATGTCCAGCAGCGCCGGCTCGTAGATGAGCAGCAGCCCGAACAGGAAGCCGTCGCGCGGCTCCGCCAGGTAGTACGACACCAGGTTCTTCACCGCCGGCTGGTCGATGTGCAGCCCGAGCGCGGCGATCACGGTGAAGAGGAACAGAAGGATCGCCGCCTGGCACAGGTAGACCTTGACCACGCGGCGCCAGAACGCGATGCGCATCGAGTCCACCCCGCGGGCGTAGCCGATGCGGCTGTAGACCAGCCCCGCCACGAAGGCCGACAGCAGCACGAAGCCCTCGGCCGCCGAGACGAAGCCGAAAGGCTGGCCCAGCGGGTCGGTCAGGCGGGTGGGCAGGTGGGTGACGGTCATCAGCACGAGCATCAGCCCGCGCAAGGCGTCTATTTCCCAGTAGCGTTTCATCGGTCGGCGGCGAGGTCTTGGTGGCGGTCCGCGCGGCGCACGCACGACGGGGGTGGATTGTAAGAAGGCTGATGTAAACCGCGCCTGACCGGGGGCGCAGCTGCGAACGACATATGACCGTTGGCACTGCCGTTCTGAAGCACAAATCGGCTACGCTGCGCGCTGCCCCAAGGAGGAGATTCCGTGACCCGTTTCGTTCCCTCAGTGCTCCTGGCCGCGAGCGCGCTGCTCGCCGCGCCGAGCTTTGCCCTGCAGATCACCAGCTTGACGCCCCAGGGCGAAGTGTCGCGCGTACGCCAGATCGTCGCCAAGTTCGACCAGGCGGCCGTCAACTTCGGCGACCCCAAGGCACCCGCCCCGCTCTCGGTGAGCTGCACCGACGCGCAGGCCGGCAAGGGCACCGGCCGCTGGACCGACGCCAAGGCCTGGGTCTACGACTTCGAGAACGACCTGCCGCCCGGCGTGCGCTGCACTGTCACCCGCATTCCCACCTTCAAGCCCAGCGCGGGCGGCGAGCTGACCGGGCCGGAGCGCTACCAATTCAATAGCGGCGGCCCGTTCGTGCGCAACTTCATGCCGGGCACCTACGCCCGCATCGACGAGCAGCAGATGTTCGTGCTCGAGCTGAACGGCGCGGCCACGCTGGAGAGCGTGCGCCAGAACGTGTGGTGCGCGGCCGACGGCGTGGGCGAGCGCATTCCGGTCAAGCTGCTCGAAGGCGAGCAGCGCGCGGGTCTCCTGAAGGCCTTCAGCCGCGACAAGGCGGCCGAGAAGGAGCCGCTGCGCTTCATCACGATGCAGTGCAACCGCACGCTCACGCCGGGCGCCAAGGTGCAGGTGGTCTACGGCAAGGGCGTGGCCACGCCCTCGGGCGTGGCCAACAACGTGGAGCGCCGGCTGGACTACCAGGTGCGCGAGCCCTTCGCGGTTTCCTTCACCTGCGAGCGCGAGAACGCGCAGGCCGCGTGCCTGCCGCTGCGCCCGATGCAGCTGACGTTCAATGCGCCGGTCACGCGCAAGCTGGCCTTGCAGATCGAACTCAAGGGCGACGGCAAGACGACCAAGGCCCAGATCGCCAACGAAGGCGGCACGCCGAGCGACGACGACGTGGTCAACGGCGTGTACTTCGGCCCGCCGCTGGCCGAGAGCGCGCAGTACAGCATCGAGCTGCCCGCCAAGTTCGAGGACGCCTCGGGCCGCCCGCTGGCCACGCCATCGAGCTTTCCGCTGAAGGTCGCGACCGGCGCGATGCCGCCGCTGGCCAAGTTCGCCGCCTCGCCCTTCGGCGTGATCGAGCGCCTGGCCGAGCCCGACACCCCGGCCATGATGCCGGTCACCGTGCGCCGCGTGGAGCCGCAGCTGATGGTGCAGGCGCTCACGCCCGGCAAGGTGAGCGACATGAACCCCAAGACCGACGCGGAAATCATCGCGTGGTACCGCAAGGTGCGCCGCTACGACAACAGCTACGTGGTCAACCGCGACGTCGCGCGCAAGGACGTGAAGGGCGCGCTGCCCCCCGTCATCGACAAGGACGACCGCACGACCGTGCAGACGCGCATGCTGTCGCTGCTGGCCGGCCAGCCGGGCGTGAAGGCGCTGGACATGCCCAAGTCCGAGGCGGGCGACCCACGCCCGTTCGAAGTCATCGGCATCCCGCTCACGCCCGGCTTCCACGTGCTGGAGATCGCCTCGCAGAAACTGGGCGAAGCGCTGCTCGACGAGCGCTACCCCGCCGGCCGCACGATGTACGTGCGCACCACGGCGCTGGCCACCAACCTGGCGGTGCACTTCAAGCTGGGCCGCGAGAACTCGATGGCCTGGGTCACCACGCTGGACAAGGGCAAGGTCGTCGCGGGCGCCGAGGTGCGCGTCTCCAGCTGCGACGGCAAGGCCGTGGCCACCGGCACCACCGACGCCAACGGCATCGTCACGCTGCAGGGCGTGTCGCCGCAGGCGCCCAGCTGCAACGGCCCGAACGAATACGACAGCGGCGCCTGGTTCGTGAGCGCCCGCGCCAAGGACGACAAGGGCGTGGAAGACCTCGCCTTCACCTTCAGCGACTGGCAGCGCGGCATCGAGCCCTGGCGCTTCAACGTGCCCACCAACCTGCAGCCCGAGCCCGACCGCATCGCCCACACCATCTTCGACCGCACGCTGCTGCGCGCCGGCGAGACGGTGTCGATGAAGAGCCTGATCCGCACGCAGACCAGCAAGGGCTTTGGCCTTCCGGAGAGCCGGCCCGACACGCTGGTCATCACCCACACCGGCAGCGGCCAGCGCTTCACGCAGCCGCTGGCCTGGCGCAAGACCGCCACCGGCGGCTTGAGCGCCGAGAACACCTTCCCCATTCCGCCGGCCGCCAAGCTCGGCGTGTACGAGGTGATGCTGCGCAGCGGCGGCGGCAAGGACGCCAACGGCGACAGCGAAGAAGGCGACGGTGACGAAGGCGGCGGCGGCAGCCGCAGCTTCAGCACCGGCACGTTCCGCGTCGAGGAGTTCCGCCTCCCCGTGCTCGAAGGCCGCATCGCGCCCACCGAGAAGAAGCCGCTGGTGGCCGCCACGAGCGTGCCCACCGACGTGCAGATCAACTACGTGGCCGGCGGCGGCGCGGCCAACCTGCCGGTGCGCGTGTCGGCCATGGTGCGCGGCAAAGCCCTGAGTTTTTCCGACTACGACGCCTTCAGCTTCAACCCGCCGCGCGCCGAACAGGGCGAAGGCGCGCAGGCCGCGTCCGCGGCCGACACCGCGGGCGCCGACGAAGACATCAACAGCGCGAGCGACACCCGCGTGATCGCCGACAAGCTCGCGCTCACGCTCAACAAGGACGGCGCGGGCAAGGTCACCATCGACAAGGTGCCCAAGGTCAAGGCCGCGCGCGAGCTGCTGCTCGAGGCGACGTATGCCGACCCGAACGGCGAGGTGCAGACCATCCGCAGCACGCAGACGCTGTGGCCCGCGTCGGTCATCGCCGGCATCAAGACCGAGGGCTGGGTCTCCACCAGCCAGAAGCTCAAGTTCCAGGCGCTCGCGCTCGACCTCACGGGCAAGCCCCAGGCCGGCGTGACGCTCAACGTGCGCGCCGTGGCGCGCATCACCACCACCAGCCGCAAGCGCATGGTGGGCGGCTTCTACACCTACGACAACAAGACCGAGACGAAAGACATCGGCACCGTCTGCAGCGGCAAGAGCGATGCGCGCGGGCTGCTGCTGTGCGAGTCGGAGCTGAAGGAAGCCGGCGAAGTCGAACTCATCGCCAGCGCCACCGACGGCGAGGGCCGCGACGCCAAGGCCGTGAGCTCCGTCTACGTGACCAAGCAGGGCGAACTCTGGTTCGGCGGCGAGGACAACGACCGCATCGACGTGCTGCCCGAGAAGAAGAGCTACCAGCCCGGCGAGGTCGCCAAGTTCCAGGTGCGCAGCCCCTTCCGCTTCGCGACCGCGCTGGTCTCGGTGGAACGCGAGGGCATCATCGAAACGCACGTCGTGCAGCTGGACGGCAAGGACCCGACGGTCACCCTGCAGGTCAAGCCCGAATGGGGCCCGAACGCGTACATCAGCGTGCTGGCTCTGCGCGGGCGCCTGCGCGAAGTGCCGTGGTACAGCTTCTTCACCTGGGGCTTCAAGGCGCCGCGCGAGTGGTGGACCGCCTTCTGGTACGAGGGCAAGGAATACGTTGCGCCCACCGCGATGGTCGACCTGAGCAAGCCCGCCTACCGCCTGGGCATGGCCGAGATCCGCGTGGGCACGCGCGCCCACCAGCTGGACGTGACCGTCACGAGCGACAAGCCCAGCTACCCGATCCGCAGCAAGGCGCAGGTCACCATCACCGCCAAGCTGCCCGACGGCAAGCCCGCCGCCGGCGCCGAAGTGGCGCTGGCCGCGGTCGACCAGGCCCTGCTGGAGTTGATGCCCAATGACAGCTGGAACCTCCTGAACGCGATGCTCCAGCGCCGCAGCTGGGGCGTGAGCACCTCCACCGCGCAGATGGAAATCGTCGGCCGGCGCCACTACGGGCGCAAGGCCGTGCCCGCGGGCGGCGGCGGCGGCAAGGGCCAGACGCGCGAACTGCTGGACACCTTGCTCGTGTGGAACCCGAAGGTGGTGCTCGATGCCAACGGCCAGGCCGTGGTGACGGTGCCGCTGAACGACGCGCTCACCACCTTCAAGATCGTGGCCGTGGCCGATTCGGGCACGAGCCTCTTCGGCACCGGCCAGGCCAGCATCCAGGCCACGCAGGACCTGCAGATCATCAGCGGCCTGCCGCCGCTGGTGCGCGAGGACGACCAGTTCCGCGCCCAGATCACGCTGCGCAACACCACGCAGAAACCGATGAAGGTCGAGGCCACGCCGCGCGCCACGCTGCTCACGCTGGAGACGCAGACCGTGGACATCCCGGCCGGCGAAGCGCGTGAAGTCGCATGGACCGTGACCGCGCCCGCGCAGCTCGCGCAGACGCGCGCCGAAGCCATCCTCTGGGAAATCGAGGCGAAGGACACCCTCGGCGGCGCGCGCGATGCGCTCAAGGTGCGCCAGCGCATCGTGCCCTCGGTGCCGCTCACGGTGCAGCAGGCCACGCTGGTGCAGGTCGACGGCCCCTTCACGCTCGACGTGGCGCCGCCCGCCGACGCCCTCCCCGGCCGCGGGGGCCTGAAGCTCTCGCTGCAGCCCAAGCTCGCCGAGGGCCTGCCGGGCGTGCGCGACTGGTTCGCGAACTACCCCTTCATCTGCCTCGAACAGAAGACCAGCAAATCGGTGGGCCTTCGCGACGCGAAGATGTGGCAGGGCGTGCTCGCGACGCTGCCGACGTACCTGGACAGCGACGGCCTGGCCAACTACTTCCCGCCGCGCGACGGCGAGGCCAACCGCGGCAGCGACATCCTCACTTCGTACCTGCTCGCAGCGACCAACGAGGCCGCGCAGCTGAACCCCGCCTTCGCGCTGGCCGACGACGTGCGCGCGCCGATGGAGTCGGGCCTGATCGCCTTCGTCGAAGGCCGCATCACGCGCGAGTTCTGGAGCCCGCGCAAGGACCTGGATGTGCGCAAGCTCGCCGCGCTGGAGGCGCTCTCGCGCTACGGCAAGGCCAAGGGGAGCATGGTCGGCAGCATCACCATCGCGCCGAACCAGTGGCCCACCAGCGCGGTGATCGACTGGCTCAATATCCTGAAGCGCGTGAACGACGTGCCGCAGCGCCAGCAGCGCCTGGACGAGGCCAACAACGTGCTGAAGGCGCGCCTGTCGTACCAGGGCACCAAGCTCATCTTCAGCACCGAGCAGGACGACTACTGGTGGTGGCTCATGACCAACGGCGACGTCAACACCGCGCGCCTGTTGCTCAGCGTGATGGACGACCCGGCCTGGAAGGACGACATCGGCAAGCTCGCCAACGGCTTCATCGGCCGCCAGCAGAACGGCGCCTGGCACACGACCACCGCCAACCTGTGGGGCGGGCTCGCGCTGGAGAAATTCAGCAAGGTGTTCGAGAGCACGCCGGTGGCCGGCGTCACCGCCGCCACGCTCGGCGCGGTGAAGGCGCAGGTCGACTGGAGCCGCGTCGAGCGCGTGAAGACCAGCGATGCGGCCGGCGCACCGAACCAGACCACCATGTTCGGCGCGCCCGCATCGCCGGGCAACCTGAAGAACAACACGATGTTCCTGCCGTGGGCCACGGCCGCGAACTCGCCTTCCGGTGCACCGGTGCGAGACACCCTGCTGGTGACGCAGCAAGGCACCGGCAAGCCGTGGCTCACGCTGCAGTCGCTGGCCGCCGTACAGCTGAAGGCGCCGTTCGCCGCCGGCTACGCGATCAAGAAGACCATCACCCCGGTCGAGCAGGCCACCGCGGGCAAGTACACCCGCGGCGACGTGCTGCGCGTGAGCATCGAGGTGAACGCCAGCGCCGACATGACCTGGGTGGTGATCAGCGATCCGATCCCCGGCGGCGCGACCATCCTGGGCGGCGGCCTGGGCCGCGACTCGCAGATCGCCACGCAGGGCGAGAAGAAGTCGGGCGCGGGCTGGCCGGCCTTCGAGGAACGCAGCTTCGAGGCCTTCCGCAGCTACTACGAGTACCTGCCCAAGGGCGTGGTGAAGATGGAGTACACGGTGCGCCTGAACAACGTCGGCGACTTCGCGCTGCCCCCGAGCCGCGTCGAGGCGATGTACGCGCCCGAGATGTTCGGCGAGGCGCCGAATGCGCGGGTGAAGGTGGAGGCGGCGAAGTAACGACGCAGTGAGACGTGGTGTAAGGCGGGCCGTCATCCCGCCTTCATCTGTCCTCTTCACCATCGCGGCGAACAACAACTGGAGGACCCATGGGCCTGTCCATTTCCCTCGGCATCCTGGCCGATCTGATCGAAAACGACCCCGAGAGCGCCGAGCGCTTCGAAGAAGATTTTGCGGTCGTGAACCGCAAGCTCGCCGAGGCGGGCCTGCCGCCGCACGTGGAGCCCCGCGCGCTGCCGCCGCTCGATTCGCGCGCGCAGATCGACGGCCTGCCCTACTCGTTCATCCACTACCTGCGCCGCGCCTACGCGCACCGCGTGACGACGCCCGGATGGACCGCAACGCCCCTGCCGGAAGACACCGACCCCACGGAAGACGAAACGCTCGAAGACGTGGCCAGCACCTTCGAGAGCCACCTCTTGTGCCACTCCGACGCCGAAGGCTTCTACGTGCCGGTCGACTTCGAGGAGGTGATCTTTGCCGAGGAAGACGAGACCGACCTCCCCGGCGGCATGCTCGGCTCGTCGTACCGCCTGCTCGAAGAACTGGTGCTCGTCGCCCCGGCCCTGGGCATCGCGCTCACGGACGGCCAGCTGTCGGACGAGGAAGCCGCGCGGCTGGGCGACAGCATGGGCGACGACGAAGGCCTCTACCGGGAGATCGAATCGTGGCTGGTGCTCTATGAATCGGCGCGGTTGAGCATTGCGCACAAGACGGCGATTGTTTTCACCTGATCGATCGGGCCCACCGATGCCCCGCCACCTCGCCACCGTCACCCTCCTCGTCCACGACTACGACGAAGCCATCCGCTTCTTCACCGAGGCGCTGCGCTTCGACCTCCTCGAAGACACGCCGCGCGGTGCGGGCAAGCGGTGGGTGGTGGTCGCGCCTTCGCGCAACGCGGGTGCCACGCTGCTGCTCGCCAAGGCTGCAGACGACGCGCAGAAGGCGGCGGTAGGCAACCAGGCGGGCGGCCGCGTCTTCCTGTTCCTGCAAACGCAGGACTTCGCCGCCGACCACGCGCACATGAAGGCCCACGGCGTCCGCTTTCTCGAAGAACCGAGGCACGAGCCGCATGGCACGGTGGCGGTCTTCCAGGATTTCTGCGGCAACAGGTGGGACCTTCTCCAGCCCGCGTGAGCCCAACGAAAGCCCGCCATGAACCGCCTCCTCGAAATCCGCACCTACCGCCTGAAGCCCGGCACGCTCGAGGCGTTCGACAAGGCCATGCGCGAGCGCGCCGTGCCGATGCTGCGCAGCAAGGGCATGGACGTGGTCACCTGTGGGAAATCGGACCACGAGGAAGCCACCTACCACCTCGTTCGCGCCTACGACAGCCGCGAGGCGCTGGAAGCCGAGCAGGCGGCGTTCTACGGATCTTCGGCGTGGCGCGACGGCCCGCGCAGCGCGCTGGTGGACCGCATCGAGACCTATGTCAACACGCTGCTGTGGGTGTCGCCCGAGGGCATCGACAGCATGCGCGCGCTCAACGATCCGCACCCCGAAGATAAGTAGCCGCAGCCGGATGCGCGGGCCTAAACTCCCGCCTCTGTCATCACCCCTTCCGCTCATCACAGGAGAACCGCATGAACATCCAGGAGATCGCCGACAAGCTCGTGGCCGTGTGCAAGGCAGGAAATTTCGAGGACGCGCTCGTACTCTACGCCCCCGACGCGGTGAGCGTGGAGGCTGGCGGTCCGCCCGGCCAGTCGCGCGAGGCGGTCGGCCTCGCGGCCATCCGGGCCAAGGGCGAGTGGTGGGTGGAGAACCACGAGGTGCATTCGATGCAGGTCGCGGGCCCGTGGCCGCATGGCGACCGCTTCATCGTCGGCTTCAAGATCGACGTGACCATGAAGGCCACCAAGCACCGCTTCACGATGGAAGAAATGGCGCTCTACACCGTCAAGGACGGCAAGATCGTGCGGGAAGAATTCTTCTATTCGATGGGCTAGCGCGGATGCGCGACGCGGCGTTGCCATGACCCTCGAATGGCGCCACACGCTCGAGGCGCTCGACTGGAACGAGCTCTCGCGCCTCTACGAGATCGCCCCGCTCGGCCACAAGAAGCCGGCCGACCTGCAGGTCGTGTTTTCCAACAGCCTGTTCAAGTGCCTCGTCTATGACGATGGCCGCCTGGTCGGCGCCGGTCGCGCGGTGGCCGACGGCCTGGACTGCTCGTACATCTGCGACGTGGCGGTGCACCCCGACCACCAGGGCGCGGGCCTGGGCAAGGCGATCGTCGCGAAGCTCGTGGCGTTCTCGCGCGGGCATCGCAAGATCATCCTGTACGCGGTGGCCGGCAAGGAGCCCTTCTACAAGAAGCTGGGCTTCAGGCGCATGCGCACCGCGATGGCGATCTTCGGCAACGAGCAGCAGGCGCGCGAGCGCGGGTTGATCGACGACAGCTGAACGAAGAAACCCGGGCGGGCGGCGTGACAGCCGTTACGCCCGTGACGAAGCGCAGGGCCGCCTGCGTTGTGAATGGCCGGCGTGCGCCAGATGATCCGCACCTTCCCTCACACGCAGCACACGACATGCCCCTGCTTCCCCCGCCTTTCACGACCCACACGCCCCGCGCCCGCCGCAGGTTTCTCGCACAGGGCGGCTGCGGCCTGCTCGCCGCGCTCGGTGCCACGCGCTTCGCCGATGCGGCCGCACCCGTCGCGCACATCGAGGAGCGCCCCGACCTCGCCGTTCATTTCAAGGACGCCGGCGTGCGCGGCACCTGGGTCGTGCTCGACAGCGCCACCTCGAAGCTCACCGTGGTCGACCGCCAGCGCGCCGAGCGGCGCTACAGCCCCGCCTCGACCTTCAAGATCCCCAACAGCCTGATCGCGCTGGAGACCGGCGCGGTGAAGGACATCGACGAAATCCTCCCCTATGGTGGCGGCACCTACAAGCGCAAGGAGTGGGAGCGCGACATGAACCTGCGCGACGCGATCCGCGTCTCGCACCTGCCGATCTACCGCGGGGTGGCGCGCCGCATCGGCCTGGCGCGCATGAGCGAGTGGATCGCGAAGCTGCACTACGGCAACGAGTCGCTGGGCACCGAGGTCGACCAGTTCTGGGTCAACGACAGGCTGCGGATCTCCGCCGCCGAGCAGGTGCGCTTTTTGATGCGGCTCGCGCAGCGCAGCCTGCCGATGTCGATGCGCACGCAGGACATGGTCCACGAGATCACGCTGCTGGAGAAGACGCCCACGCACGCCCTGCACGGCAAGACCGGCTGGTACGAATCGCCGGGCTTCTCGCTGGGCTGGTGGGTCGGCTGGGTCGCGCAGGCGAACGGCAGCGTGCAGAGCTTTGCGCTGAACATCGACATGCACGGCGAGGCCGACGTGGCCAAGCGCATTCCGCTCGGGCGCAAGCTGCTCGCGCAGATGAACCTGCTCGCGGCCTAGCGATTACGCTGCAAGCCCCCAGCGAGGGAATGACTTTTAATCATTTCTCGCATGAGTTAATTGTGATTGAAGCGCAGCGGCCAGACCGCTATCTTTGGCGCCTAAATCATTAAGAGACAAGGCTTTTTCCGGAGTCACGCACATCGGAACGGGTCGCGCGAGATCATGAAAATCCTGGCCGAGGGTCTGCAATTTCCTGAAGGCCCGGTGGCACTGGGCGATGGCTCGGTGGTGCTGGTCGACATGCGCGCCGGGCGCATCGTGCGGGTCGCGCCGGATGGGCAGATGCACACGGTGAGCGACTGCGGCGGCGGCCCGAACGGCGCCGCGATCGGGCCCGACGGCGCGCTCTATGTCTGCGACAACGGCGGCAGCGCCTATGTGCCGGGCCGCTTCACCTCGACCGGTCCGGCGCCCGGCTACGAGGGCGGCAGCATCCGCCGCGTCGATCTGGCCAGCGGTGCGGGCGATGCCATTGCGACGCTCTACACCCACTGCGGCGAACACCGGCTCTCATCGCCCAACGACCTCGTGTTCGACGCGCACGGCGGCTTCTACTTCACCGACTTCGGCAAGAAGCATGCGCGTGCGCGCGACAGCGGCGGCGTGTACTACGCGCTGCCAGATGGCTCGCGCATCGTCGAGGTGGCCTATGGGCTGCTGTCGCCCAACGGCATCGGCCTGTCACCGGACGACAGGGTCCTGTACGTGGCCGAAACCGAGACCGCGCGCCTGTGGGCCTTCGACATCGTCGCGCCCGGCGTGGTCGACAAGCACCCGTTTCCTTCCCCGCACGGTGGGCGCCTGGTCTGCGGGCTGCCGGGCTTCCAGCGCTTCGACAGCCTGGCGGTTCAGGCGAACGGCCATGTGTGCATCGCCACGCTGGTCACGGGCGCGATCTCGGTCGTCGCACCCACCGGCGAACTGGTGCGACAGCAGGTGTTTCCCGACATCTACGTCACCAACATCTGCTTCGGCGGCCCGGAGCTGCGCACCGCTTACCTGACGCTGTCGGCCACCGGCCAGCTCGTGTCGCTGCCATGGCCCGAGCCGGGCCTGCGGCTGCATTTCAACGCCTAGCCCACCGCCCACCACCTACCACCCGGAGAACACCATGAACCGTCGAGAACTCATCACCGCACTGGCGGGGGGCTGCGGCGCCAGCCTCCTGGGCGTCATGCCTTCGCACGCCGCCAGCCCCTACCCCAACCGCCAGGTGCGGGTGGTGGTGCCCTTCACCGCCGGCGGCGGAACCGACGTCGTCGCGCGGGCGATCGCGGTGAGCATGTCCGAATCGCTCGGGCAGACCTTCTACGTGGACAACAAGCCCGGCGCCAGCACGGTGATCGGTTCGGAGTACGTGGCCAAGGCGGCGCCCGACGGCTACACGCTGCTGGTGGCGAGCGTGCCGCACGCCACCAACCCGTCGATGATGAAGAACCTGCCGTTCGACACCGTCAAGGCCTTCGCGCCGGTGAGCCTGGCGGTGCAGTCGCCCTTCATCATGGTCGCGTCGTCCACCTCCTCGATCCATTCGATGGACGAGGCGCTCGGCCAGGCAAAGTCGCGGCGCCTGTCGTTCGCCTCCACGGGCAGCGGCACGGCCGACCACCTGTCGATGGAACTGCTCGCGCTGCAATCGGGCGTCTCGATGACGCACGTGCCCTACAAGGGCACCGGCCCGGCCCTGGCCGACGTGATGGGCGGCCACGTCGACCTCATGTTCGCCAACGTGGTGGCCGCCGGGCCGCTCGTGAAGTCCGGCAAGCTGCGCGCCCTCGCGGCGTCGACGGCCAGACGCTCGGCATCGCTGCCCGAGGTGCGCACGGTCGCCGAGATCAGCGGCAAGCCCTTCGACGTGAGCGCCTGGACCGGCGTGCTCGCGCCCGCGGGCACCGATCCGGCGGTCGTCGAGCGGCTGAGCGCCGAGGTGCGCAAGGCGCTGCAGACGAACGTCACGCGCGAGGCCCTGGTGACCAACGGCGCGGAGCCCGTGGGCAGCACGCCCGCGCAGTTCCAGGCCTTCATCGCGCGCGAGATGCAGACCTGGAGCGCCATCATCGCCAAGGCCGGCATCACGCCGAGCTGATCCGTCATCGAACAGCCCGCAAGCCCCCATGCCATTCGCCATCATCGCCCTCGACAAGCCGAACGCGCAGGCGCTGCGCGCGGCGCTCAAGCCCGCCCACCTGGACTACCTCATCGCTCGCCAGCACATGATGCTGGCCGGCGGCGCGCTGCTGGACGCCGACGGCCAGCCGATCGGCGGCCTCATCGTCGTGGACACCGACGATCCGCAAGCAGCGCAGGCCTTCGCGAGCGAAGACCCTTTCAACAGCGGCCAGCTGTTCGCCTCCGTCGAGGTGATGCCTTGGCGCCAGGCGTTCTTCGACAAGAAGCGAACCCGATAACCGGGCTCGCATTGCGCGAGCGTCATCGCAGGGCGCGTTGCGGGCAAAATGCCCCGCAGGTGCCCTCATGAATACAAGATTTGTCGAAGCCTTCCTCTGGGCCGCGCGGCTGGGCAGCTTTCGCGCGGCGAGCGACCGGCTTCACATCACGCAGGCGGCGGTGTCCAACCGCGTGGCTTCGCTGGAAGAAGACATCGGCGCGCGCCTCTTCGAGCGCGACGCGCGCGAGCTCAGGCTCACGCCCGTGGGCGTGCGGCTCATGGACTACGGCGAGCGGCTGCTCGAGCTGCGCCGCGAGATCGTCTCGCTCGGTCGCCCGCGCGGCGACATCCTCGGGCTGGTGCGCATCGGTGCCATCGAGACGGTGGTTCACACGTGGCTGCTGGGCTTTCTGACCAACCTGCGCTCCACATATCCAGGCATCGAGGTGCAGCTGACTTCCGAGACCACGCTCGCGCTGCACCGGGGCCTGCGCGAAGGGGCGCTCGATATCGCGCTGCAGACCGACCACATCGCCGGCGCGGGCATCGTGAGCACGCCGTGCCTGCCGATGCCGATGGGCTGGGTCGGCCCGCCCGGCGCCGAGGGCACGCAGACCGTCGAGCAGCTGCTGCGCCAGCCCGTGCTCACGATGAGCCCCGGCTCGCAGCCGCACGAGGCGCTCAAGAACCTGTTTCGCGCGGCGGGCATTCCTCTGGGCAAGGTGCACTGCGTGAGCTCGATCTCGGCGCTCGCGCGGCTCGTGAAGGCGGGCTTCGGCAATGCGCTGGTGCCGCTGCCGCCCTGCTACGAATACGTGGCCATTGGCGACGTGCGGATCATCGAGTGCGATGCGCTCATCTCGCCGCAGCGCATCGTGGTGAGCCACCTGGAAGCGGCCGACTCCGACGCGATCCGGCTCGTGGCCGAGTTGGCCTGCCGGGCCTCCGACCAGTTCACGACCTCGGCAATCGCACCAACCTGGAGCGCGGCTTCAGAGGGTTAACCCTCAAAACGGCGCATTCCGGCCCCGAAAAGGGGCCAGTAATTCTTGTGGCTGTCGCCCAAAAAAACTCGTTTGTGACAGTCCGACCTCGCGACGGAAGATCGCGCCTTCAATTTTCGAAGGCCCGCCTCCTCTTCCGCCGCCATGAACACACCTGACCTTTCCTCCTCCGCAGCGAACGCGAACGGCATGCTCTTCGTCGCGTCCGACGTCGAGCCGGCCGACGAGGCCGACTTCAACCGCTGGTACGACAGGGAGCACGTGGAAGAGCGCGTGCGCATCCCCGGCTTCCTCTCGGGCGCGCGTTATTTCTCGCTCGAAGGCGGGCGCAAGTACCTGGGGCTGTATCGCACCGAATCGCTGGCCGTGTTCGGCTCGCCGGGCTACCGCGCCGCGTTCGAGAAGCAGACGCCGTGGTCCATCGCCAACCTCGACCGCATGCGCCAGCCGATCCGCCGCGTGTGCGCCGTGCGGGCGGTGACGGGTTTCGGCAGCGGCAGCCATGCGGTCGTGCTGCCGCTGGCGGTCACCGGTGATGTCGAGGCGCTCGCCGCGCGCGCCGCCGCAACCGGCCGCCAGCTCGCCGAACAGGCAGGTTTCGTGCAGTCGTACCTGCTGGCACCCGACACCACGCTCAGCACGCCGCTACCGCGCGAAGCCACCGAAGGCCGCGTGCTGCAGCCGATGCTGGTCGTCGAAACCAGCAGCGTTGATGCAGCGCGCACCGCACGCACCGCCGCAGCCATCGCGCTCGACGCCGACCCGGCCACCGGCTGGCTGCTCGCACTCGGCTGGAAGCTGAGCGCGGCCGAGCTGAACTGATCACGTCTCCTCGCATTTCTCCTCTTCATTGAACAAGGGCATCTCCATGACCGAACACGTTCTCAAGGCCCCGGCCACCGCCGCGGCACCGCCCAAGATGGGCCGGCTCGCGATGGCCAGCTCCATCGGCACCACGCTGGAGTGGTACGACTTCACCGTCTACAACATCATGGCCGCGCTGGTCTTCAACGCGGTGTTCTTCCCGTCGTTCGACCCGCTCACGGGCACCATCCTCGCGTTCTCGACCTACGCGGTCGGCTACATCTCGCGCCCGCTGGGCGGCGTGGTGTTCGGGCACCTGGGCGACCGGCTCGGGCGGCGCTTCGTGCTGGTGGCCACGCTGGTCATCATGGGCGTCTCGACCGGCCTGATGGGGCTGCTGCCGACCTACGCGACCTGGGGCATCTGGGCGCCGGTCGCGCTGGTCGCGCTGCGCTTCGTGCAGGGCGTGGCGCTCGGCGGCGAATGGGCCGGCGCGGTGCTCTTGTCGATGGAACACGGCAAGCCCAACGAGCGCGGCCGCAACGCCTCGTTCACGCAGATCGGCCCGTCGTTCGGCACGCTGATCGGCACCGGCTTCATCGCGGCCGTGTCGGCCTGGCTGAGCCCGGAAGACTTCATGGCCTGGGGCTGGCGCATTCCGTTCATCTCCAGCGTCGCGCTGGTGCTGTTCGGCCTGTGGCTGCGCAGCGGCGTGGAAGAAACGCCGGTGTTCCTCGAGATGGAACAGAAGAAGGCCACCGCCAAGACGCCCGTGAAGGAAGTGTTCACCCAGCACTGGCGCCGCCTGCTGGTGGCCGGCGGTTCGCGCATCGGCTCCGACGTTCTGTATGCGCTGGTGGTGGTGTTCACGCTCACCTACGTGACGACGGTGCTGCATCTCTCGCGGCCGCTCGCGCTCACCGCGACGATGATCGGCGCGGCCTGCAACGCGATCGCGGTGCCCTACTTCGGCAGCCTCTCGGACCGCATCGGCCGCAAGCCCGTGTACATCGCGGGCGCACTGCTGGGCATCGTCTGGGCCTTCGTGTTCTTCGTGCTGATGAACAGCGCCCAGCCGATCGCGATCTGCGCGGCGGTGGTGGTCGGCCTGATCATCCACGCGATCATGTACGGCCCCCAAGCCGCCTTCGTGACCGAGCAGTTCCCGGGCCGCGTGCGCTATGCCGGCTCGTCGCTCGCCTACACGCTGGCCGGCATCCTGGGCGGCGGCTTCGCGCCGCTCATCATCGCGAGCCTCTACAAGTCGTGGGGCAGCACGGTGGCCGTGTCGCTGTATGTGACGGTGGCGCTCTGCATCACGCTGGTCGCGCTCGTCATCGCGCGCGAAACCGCCAAGAAACCCCTGGAAGCCTGAGATCGCCATGCCTCTTCGTTTTGCCTGCGAAACCGTGAGCGCCGACGGCGCCCGCGCCATCGAACTGCGTTCCGTCGAACCCACCGCGCTGGTGGTGGCCGGATGGACAGGCCGCGACGTCGCGGCCATCGAACACCACATCGAAGAGCTGGCCGCCATCGGCGTGCCGCGCCCTTCGAGCGTGCCGTTGTACTACCGGGTGGCCGCGCAGCTATTGACCCAGTCCAGCGCCATAGAGGCGCTGGGCGACCAGAGCTCCGGCGAGGCCGAGCCCGTGTTCTTTTTCTCGCAAGGCGAGTGGTGGCTGAGCGTCGCCTCGGACCACACCGACCGCCAGGTCGAGAGCTACTCGGTCGCGGTCTCCAAGCAGATGTGCGCCAAGCCCGTGGCCCAGGTGGCCTGGCGCTGGCGCGACCTGCAGGCGCACCAGGACGAGATCGAACTGCACTCGCGCATCCTCGAAGACGGCCGTTGGGTCGATTACCAACGCGGCACGCTCGCATCGATCCGCCCGCTGGCCGCATTGCGCGACGGCATGCCGGGCGCGGATGCGGCGCCCGAGGGCCTCTTCATGACCTGCGGCACGCTCGGCGCACTGCCCAATGCGAAGGGCGAAGGCATCCGCCCCGCGTCGCAGATGGAGATCGAGCTGCACGACCCGCGCCTGCAGCGGCGCATCGTGCACCGCTATGCGGTGAACGCACTGCCGGTGGTGGCGTGATGCGCGGCACCGGTAACCTTTCCATCGCCGCGCTGCGCGAACGCATCGCGCGCGGCGAGCTGACGCATGAAGCGCTCGTCCACGAGGTGCTCGACGCGACCGCGCTGCCCTCCGCGCAGCATGTGTTCACGAAGACCTACGCCGATGCGGCGCTCGCTGCGGCGCGCCATGCGGATGCGGCGCAGAAGGCCGGCGTGCAGCTCGGCGCACTCGCGGGCCTGCCGGTGTCGGTCAAGGACCTGTACGACGTCGCGGGCGAAACCACGATGGCCGGCTCCGCCGTCTGCGCGGGCGAGCCGCCGGCCGCGCGCGACGCGGTGGCCGTGGCGCGGCTGCGCACGCAGGGCGCGGCCATCGTCGGCAAGACCAACATGACGGAGTTCGCGTTCTCGGGCGTGGGCATCAACCCGCACTACGGCACGTCGCACAACCCTGCCGATGCGGATACGCCGCGAATTCCGGGTGGATCGTCTTCAGGTGCTGCCGTGTCGGTGGCGCTGGGCCTCGCGGTCGCGGGGCTGGGGTCGGACACCGGCGGATCGATCCGCATCCCGGCCGCGCTCTGCGGGCTCGTGGGCTTCAAGAGCACGCAGTCGCGCGTGCCGCGCACGGGCGCCTTCGAGCTCGCACGTTCGCTGGACACCGTCTGCGCGATGGCGCGCAGCGTCGAGGACTGCCTCGTCGCCGATGCGGCCATTGCCGATGCGCCGCTCGCGGTGCGCCGCCGTCCGCTCGCGGGCCTGCGCCTGGCGGTGCCGCGCACGCTGATGTTCGACGGCGTCGAGCCCTCGGTCGCGCGCGCCTTCGAGCGCTCGGTGCAGGCGCTGTCGGCGGCGGGCGCGCAGGTGGTCGACATCACGCTGGCGGAGCTTGCGGAGATCGCGTCGATCAACGCGCCGGGCGGCTTCTCGCCAGTGGAAGCATCGGCCGTGCATCGCGAACGCTTTGCCGCGAAGCGCGAGGGTTTCGACTCGCGCGTGGCCGCACGCATCGCGCTCGGCACCGAGGTGCGCGCCGCGGACTACATCGTCATGCAGGACCGCCGGCGCGACTGGATCGGCCGCGTCGAACACGCACTCGAAGGCTTCGACGCGCTCATCTGCCCGACGGTGCCGATCGTCGCGCCGCCCATCGCGTCGCTGGCCGAGGACGCGGCGTTCTTCCAGGCCAACGGCCTCTTGCTGCGCAACACCTTCGCGATCAACTTCCTGGACGGCTGCGCGTTCAGCCTGCCGTTCCATGCGCCGGACGAACTGCCCGTGGGGCTGATGCTCTCGTCGGTGCGCGGCGACGATGCGCGGCTCGCGGCCGTGGCGCTGGCGGTGGAGCAAGCGCTGCGTTTCGCCTGAAGCGGACCGGCGCCGCGAGAGGAGTGCGCGCCGGTTCGGCTATCGTCTTGCGAATGCCGCATTCGCAACCCACCCTCACCGGCTCGCGCATTCTTTTGCGCCCTCTGCTTGCGTCCGACGCGCCGGCGCTCATCGACGCCGCCGCCGACGGCGAACTCTGGCAACTACCGTTCACCGTCGTGCCTTCGGCCGAGACGGTCGATGCGTACATCGGCAATGCCCTGCAAGGAAAGACCGCCGGCACCGTGATGCCCTTCGCGACCGTGCTGCGCGAGACCGGCCGCGTCATCGGCTCCACGCGCTTCTGGAAGATCGACCCCATCCACCGCAAGCTGGAGATCGGCAGCACCTGGATCGCGGCCTCGTGGCAGAAGAGCTTCGTCAACACCGAGGCCAAGTACCTGATGCTGTGCCACGCCTTCGAGGCGATGGCCTGCGTGCGCGTGCAGTTCACCACCGACGAGATCAACGCGGCATCGCGCGCGGCCATCCTGCGGCTGGGCGCGAAGCAGGAGGGCATCGTGCGCCACGAGCGGATCATGCCCAACGGCCGCAGGCGCAACTCGGTGCGCTTCAGCATCATCGACGACGAGTGGCCGGCGGTGAAGGAGCAACTGGAAACGAGGCTTCACGCATGACCGTTCATTCCATCGTCTCGACCGAAGAGCGCCATTTCGAGAGCCTGTACCGGGCGCTCGACACGGTCGCTCGCGAAAAGAAGTACCTCGCGCAGATCCAGGCGCCGCCGTGGGAGCGATCGCTCGCGTTCTATCGCAACGTGCTGGCCGAGGGCTTTCCGCATGTCGTGGCCGTCGATGCCGGCGACCGGGTCGTGGGCTGGTGCGACGTGTCGCCGGTCTTCGGGCATTCGCGCGCGCACATCGGCATCCTGGGCATCGCCCTCTTGCCCGAGGCGCGCGGCCGGGGCCTGGGCACGCAGCTGCTGCAGGCGGCGATCGACCGGTCGTGGACCCGCGGGCTGACCCGCATCGAGCTCTCGGTGCGCGCGGACAACCTGAACGCCAAGGCGCTGTACGAGCGCCTCGGCTTCGAACACGAAGGGCTCGCCCGGCGCGCCAGCCTCATCGACGGCATTTACCACGACGCTTTCAGGATGGCACTGCTTCGCTAGACTGAAACCTTCACTGCAATTTGGAGAGAGCGCCCATGTGCAGAAGCATCAAGACCCTCTACAACTTCGAGCCCCCCGCCACCGAGCAGGAGATACGCGCCGCCGCGCTGCAGTTCGTGCGCAAGCTCAGCGGTTTCAGCGTGCCCTCCAAGGCCAATGAAGAGGCCTTCGAGCGCGCGGTCGACGAGGTGGCCGCGACCGCGGCGCGCCTGATCGATTCGCTCGTCACCACGGCCGAGCCGAAGGACCGCGCGGTCGAGGCGGAACGCGCGAAGGCCCGGTCGGCGGCCCGGTTCGGCACCGCGCCCGCCTGAAAAGCCCTCGCCGACGCTTGCCGGCGCGGCGTTTGATATCGTGTTTGCGTGTTGCCAGATGCAACCGACACGCACATGAAAAAGACCTACACCGGCGGCTGCCACTGCGGCGCCGTGCGATTCGAAGCCGACATCGACCTCACCCTGGGCACCCTGCGGTGCAACTGCGCCATCTGCACCCAGACGCGCTTCTGGCCGGCCATCGTCGCGACCGATGCCTTCCGCCTGCTCGAAGGCGAATCCGAACTCAGCGACCAGATGCTGGACACCCGCAACAGCCACTACATCGTGTGCCGCCACTGCCGCGTGCGCTCCTTCGGCGTGGGCCACTCGCCCGAAACCGGCGCCAGCGCCTACGGCGTGAACGTGACCTGCCTGGACGACGTGGAACTGGACGAGCTGACCAGCTCGCCGATCAGCTACGTGGACGGACACCGCGGCACCTGGCACGTCGCGCGCGCGGCCATCGGCACCTGACGCAGCACGTCGCTCCCCACAAACATTCACCCCCACAGGAGACAACCTCATGCCTATCGAACTCTGGCTCGCCTTCGTCGCGGCCTCCGCTGTGCTGCTGATCATTCCCGGGCCGACCATCCTCACAGTGATCAGCTACTCCATGTCGCACGGGCGCCGCGCCAACGTGCCGCTCATCGCCGCGGTGGCGCTGGGCGACTCGACCGCGCTGGTCGTCTCGCTGCTGGGCCTGGGCGCGCTGCTGGCGACCTCGGCCTTCTGGTTCACGGTGGTCAAGTGGGTGGGCGGGCTGTACCTGCTGTACCTGGGCATCCGCCTGATGCGCGCGGGGATCACCTCCACCGAGATGGCCGCGCCCGCGGCGCCGGCCTCGCGCTGGAGGCTCTTCGCCAACACCTACCTGGTGACGGCGCTCAACCCCAAGGGCATCGTTTTCTTCGTGGCGTTCCTGCCGCAGTTCATCAGCCCCGCGGCCGACGTGACGCGGCAGATGTGGGTGCTGGCCGTGACCTTCGTGGCGATGGCCGCGCTGAACGCGACGCTGTATGCGGTGTTCGCGGGCTCGGCGCGCAAGCTGCTCTCCTCGCCGCGCGCGCAGCGGCGTTTCAATCTCACGGGGGGTTCGCTGCTGAGCGCGGCAGGCCTCTGGGCGCTGATGGCGCGCCGGCCGGGGTAAGGCGGGTCTAAGGCGGGCCTAAGGCGGCCCGCTCGAAAAAAAGGCCGCGAAGCGCAGAGCTTCGCGGCCTTTTTTGCTTCAGCGGTTGGGGTTGTTCGGCGCGCGGTCGTAGCGGTTCGGAACCCCATCGCCATCGCGGTCGCGGTCGGCGCGGTTCGGAACGCCGTCGCGATCGCGGTCGCGGTAAGCGCGCGGCGGCGGGTTGTTGTCGTACGGTGCGACCACGCAACCGGCCAGGGCGGCCGATGCGGCCAGCACGATCGTCAGTGTCTTCATCATCATGATGCGTTCTCCTTGGAGTGGTTATGAAACCGGGCTCGCCTCCAGCGAGCCGGTAGGGCATTGAAGGCCACGCCGGTACACGTTGGGTTTCCCGATGGAAGCCGTCGCGTGAAGTTCGTTACCGGATGTGGAATCTGGTGTGAACTTTGGCCCCGCGCCCGCGTGCCGGCAAGGCGGCAAGGCGCCCGTTGCCGAGTAGGCGAGGTTCCCGTGGTGCTTCGCGGAGAATGCGGGCAACCGCCCCCTGAATCACCCTCACCTTTCGATGCAGTTGCTTGCGCTTTTCACGCCCACCCGCAGGGCGCTCGCCGTGGCCGTGTTGTCCGTGGCCTGCGCGCACCCGGCCTGGGCGCTCGTCACCTTCGACGACGTGAAGCGCGATTTCCGCTCCTCCGACACCGCCGTGCTCGACCGCAACGGCGAGCTGCTGCAGCGCGTGCGCACCGACGCCACCGTGCGGCGCGGCCAGTGGATCGCGCTGGCCGACGTGTCGCCGGCCCTGCGCACAGCCATGGTGCTGAGCGAGGACCGGCGCTTCTACGAACACAGCGGCATCGACTGGCGCGCGGTGTCATCCGCGGCCTGGGGCAACCTCTGGAACACGCGTACGCGGGGCGCATCGACCATCACGATGCAGCTGTCGGGCCTGCTCGACGACGACCTGCGCCGCGCCTCGGGCGGCCGCAGCTTCACGCAGAAGATCGGCCAGACCGTGGCCGCCGCGCAGCTGGAGCGCAACTGGCGCAAGGACCAGATCCTGGAGGCGTACCTGAACACCGTGCCGTTCCGCGGCGAGATCGTGGGCATCGATGCGCTCTCGCGCACCCTCTTCAGCAAGGCGCCGAGCGGCCTGGATGCGCGCGAGGCCGCCGTGGCCGCGGCGCTGGTGCGCGCGCCCAACGCCAAGCCCGCCCTCGTCGCGCAGCGCGCGTGCGAGGTGCTGCGCGCAATGGAGCCCGAGCAGAAAGTCGATTGCGATGCGGTCGACATGTTCGCGAGCGCCGCGGTGCAGCGGCGCGCCTTCGATGCGAACGAGGGCATTGCGCCACATGCCGCGCGGCGCGTGCTGCGTGAGTTGCGAGATGCGGGAGCCACCGCGCCCGCCGCCCCGCCGAAGAACAAGGAAACCAGCGTTCGCACCACGCTGCGCGCCCCGCTGCAGCGCTTCGCGCTCGACTCCCTGCAGCGCCACCTGCGCGAGCTGCGCGACCGCCATGTGGAAGACGGCGCGCTCGTGGTGCTCGACAACGCGAGCGGCGAAGTGCTCGCCTGGGTCGGCTCTTCCGGCCCGCTGAGCCAGGCGGCCGAGGTCGATGGCGTGACCGCGCTGCGCCAGCCGGGCTCCACGCTCAAGCCGCTGCTCTACGGCCAGGCGATCGCCGAGAAGCGGCTCACCGCGGCCTCGCTGATCGAGGACTCGTCGGCGCAGATCAGCACCGCGAGCGGCCTCTACATTCCGCAGAACTACGACCGGCAGTTCAAGGGCCCCGTCTCCGCACGCACCGCGCTGGCCGCATCGCTCAACGTGCCGGCGGTGCGCACGCTGGTGATGGTGTCGCCCGAGTCGTTCGCGCGGAGCCTGCGCGCAACCGGGCTGCCACTGCGCGAGAGCGGCGACTACTACGGCTACAGCCTCGCGCTCGGCAGCGCCGAGGTGTCGCTGCTGTCGCTCGCCAACGCCTACCGCATGCTCGCCAATGGCGGGCGCTACGGCACGACGACGCTGACCGCGCGGCCACCGGCGTCGGCCGCCGACAAGGCGAAGACCGCGGCTGCTGCGCCGCTGCTCGATCCGCGCGCCGCCTTCATCGTCGGCGACATCCTCTCCGACCCGAACGCGCGCACGCGCACCTTCGGCCTGGACAGCATCCTCTC
Source organism: Variovorax sp. AC194 (assembly GCF_979257995.1). Lineage (NCBI taxonomy): Bacteria > Pseudomonadati > Pseudomonadota > Betaproteobacteria > Burkholderiales > Comamonadaceae > Variovorax > Variovorax sp. AC194. The sequence goes on from NZ_OZ409823.1 coordinate 5,450,228, forward strand.
GACGCGCTTCTGGACCGCGGTGAAAACCGGCACCAGCAAGGACATGCGCGACAACTGGGCGGTGGGCTGGTCGCAGCGCTACACGGTCGGCGTGTGGGTGGGCAACGCGAGCGGCGCGTCGATGTGGGACGTGAGCGGCACCAGCGGCGCGGCGCCCGTGTGGGCCGAGGTGATGCGCTTCCTGCACGCGCGCGAGCCCAGCCGCGCGCCCGCGCCGCCCGCCGGCCTCGTCGAGGCGCGTGTCGAATTCGGCCCCGCCGCCGACGGCAACGCCATCGAGGCGGCGCGCAGCGAGTGGTTCCTGCAGGGCACCGAGCAGCCGCTCTTCGCGCTCGATACCGGCATGGCGACCGACGCCTTCGCCGCGCGCATCACCGCGCCCTCGGACGGCACCATCATCGCGCTGGACCCCGACATCCCGCCGCTGCGCCAGCGCGTGCGCTTCGAGTCCGAGGGCCGCGGCGTGCAGTGGCGCATCGACGGCAAGCCCTTTGCGCGCGGCAACAGCGCGCAGTGGCTGCCCTGGCCCGGGCGCCATGTGATCGAGCTGGTCGATGCCTCCGGCAAGGTGGTCGACCAGCGCAGGCTCGAAGTGCGCGGCGCGGGCGTGGTGACCAAGAGCGCGCGCAGATGAAGGCGAAGGCACTGGGCGGCTGGTTCGGTCTTCTTCTGGCATGCATCGCGATGCTGGCCTGGCTGCCGGCCGCTCAGGCCAAGCCCGTGCCCGTGCCCGCCATGTCGTCGCGCGTGGTCGATCTCACGAACACACTGCAGGCGTCGGAGGCCGATGACTTGCGCCAGCAGATCGACGCGCTCGAGAGCGACACAGAGGCGCAGCTCGCCGTGCTGATCGTGCCGACCACCGGCGAGGATTCCATCGAGCAGTTCGCCACGCGCGCGTTCGCGCAGTGGAAGCTCGGGCGCGAGGACGCGGACGACGGCGTGCTGCTGCTGGTGGCGCTGAAGGACCGCCGCATGCGCATCGAAGTGGGCACGGGCCTGGAAGGCAGGATCACCGACATCCAGGCCGCCCGCATCATCGACCAGCAGATGACGCCGCGCTTTCGCAGCGGCGATTTCGCGGGTGGTATCCGCACCGCGGTGCAGTCGCTGTCGCTGCTCGTCGGCGGCACGCTGTACGGCACCGAGGCGCCGCAGGTTCAGGATGCGCAGGGGGTGCAGGAAGTGCAGTCGTCCACGGACGATGCACCGCGCGAAGCGGGCGGCGTCACGCCCGCGGGCTGGGCGCTCTTCGGCGTGCTGCTGTGGAGCATCGCCGTCGGCGCATGGCATGGCCGCCGGCGCGCGAAGCCGGCGCCCACGGCCGAGGACTGGCTCGCGCAGCGCACGCCCGTCGAAGACACCTACGCCTCCGGAAAAAGAAAGAAGCGGCGCAAGAACGCCGAACGCTCGCGGCCGCCGTCGCCCGTGGCCGCGCCGGCATCGGCGCCGTTCAGGCGCTGGCCGTTCTCGATGGCCCTCCTGGCCGCCGCGCCCCTGGTGGCGGCGACCGTACTGGTGAGTCCCGCACTGCTTGGAATGCTGCTGTTTTTGCCCGCGCCGGTCGGTTTCGGCCTCGGAATCGCGTGCAGCCGCTCGGTGCTGGCCCGGATCGTCACCGCCATCGCGGTGCTCCTGATCGTGGCGCTGACCTTCGCCGGCAAGTTCATGGACGGGGGCGACATCGGGCTGGGCATGATGTACATGGTGATCGCGGCGATCGTGCTGGCCTACCTCGCAGCGGTTGGCCTCGGCGCACGCAACGCCTGGCGAGAGAGTCCACGAAGCTTCTGGGTGCGCCTGGTCTTCGTGCTCGGGGCCACGGCGGTGCTGGGCACCACCTTCTACCAGGGCGGTGCCGACGAGTTGGGCCTGCCGATGCTGCTGGTCGCCGCGGTGAGCGCCGCCTTCGCCTTCCTGCCGAAAGCCTTCAACCTGGAGAGCGACGGTAGCGGCAGTGATAGCGACGACAGTGACAGCGGCTGGTCCAGCAGCAGCAGCAGCAGTTCTTCGAGCGACAGTTCGTCCTCCTCGTCTTCCTCATCGTCGGGCAGCGGGGGCTCCAGCAGCGGCGGCGGCGCGTCGGGCAGTTGGTAGCAGGCGACCCACCCGGTCAAACGCCAGCTATCCACCGCGCCGCGACTGGCTTAGGATGGCGCCGCCTCCCACTCCCTCGGCCTCCTCATGGATTCATTGACCGCACTCTGGGGTGACTTCCTCGTCTTCGCGGGCGTCATCTTCGGCATCCTGCGGAAAGTGCCCGATGTCTTCTGGGCCGCGCTCATCGCGGCGGCGCTGGCCCTGTGGGGCGTGAAGGTGGCCAACCGCGACAACGCCCGGCACTTCATGCGGCAGCTGCGGCACGACAAGGACGAGAAGGCCGCCCAGCGCCTGGCGGACCTGCGCCGCGACGTGTACCTGCACGCGATCGACCAGTTCGTGCACGCGAGCTCCTACCTGAGCTCGCTGCCGACCGCGGACCTGAACAAGGCCGACGCGGCGCAGCCGCTGCAGGGCTTCTTCGCGGCAGCGGCCAAGCTGCAGATGGTGTCGGAGGCCAAGACCTCGGCGCTGGTGTCCGATCTCATCGGCACCTTCAGCGCGCTGCATTTCAAGCTCATCGGCGCGGCCCAGCCGATCCAGCAGGTGCTCAGCGAGATCGACTTCTACACGACGCTCTGCGAAGGCGCGCTGGCCGAGCAGAAGCGCGCGCTCACGGCCATCGACCAGTTCGCCCCGTCCGGCAACGCCGAGAGCGACGAAGCCCGGCGCCGCGCGCTCGACCTCGCGCTGGACACCCAGACCAAGTTCCTGCGCGACCACAGCGAGACGCGCCAGGCCCTGCACGTGGAGCGGCATGCGCTGCACGGCGAGTTCGTCAAAAGCCTGATGCTGGGGCTGCAGGCCATCAACACGAAGATGCAGCCGATCATGGTGGCGATCCGGCGCGAGTTGAACATCGACAACCAGATCGACGTCTATGCAGACGCCGTCTCCGAACAGCAGGACCGCGTGGCGGGCGCGGTCGCCGAACTGATGGCGCAATTGGACGAGCCGCGGCAGACGCTGCAGAGGTCGAAACCCTCCAGCATCGAGAACCGCTGACCGGGCCCGGAAGCCGCACGGCCCGCGCGCAAAGAGCCAAGCGCAAGAGCCCATGAGGCCGACTGCGACTTTGCGTGAATGTCAGAATTCATCCAATGATTCAATGAATAGGCGCTCCGAGACATGCTGGCACACGCCCCCCGAACCTCCCTGGCGGACACCGCCGCCGACAGCATTCGCAACGAAATCTCCGCGGGCCGCTGGGCCATCGGCACGCGCATTCCCATCGAGCCGCAGCTCGCGCAACTGCTGGGCGTGAGCCGCGGCACGGTGCGCGAGGCGGTGAAAACGCTGGTCTCGCGTGGCCTCCTCGAAGTGCGGCAGGGCTCGGGCACCTACGTGCGCTCGGGCTACGACCCCTCGGCCAGCCTGCAGAAGATGCGCCTGGCCAGCCTGCGCGACCAGTTCGAGGTGCGCCGCGCGCTCGAGGTCGAGGCCGCCCGGCTCGCCGCGGTGCGCCACACCGCGCGCGACCTGCGCCGCCTGCACACCCTGCTCGACAAACGCGGCGTGCCGGAACCGGGCGACGACGGCGCGGGCTTCATCGAGCGCGACCTCGCCTTCCACCTGGCCATCGTCGACATCTCGGGCAACCTCGCGCTGGCCGAGACCTGCCGCTTCATCACCGGCTACATCAAGGAAACGATCGCGAGCAGCATGGGCACCAGCCTGCCCGAGCCCGACGAGGCCGCGCACCGCGCCATCGTCGAAGCCATCGCGAGCCGCGACCCGGAGCGCGCCGCGACCGCCGTGCGCAACTTCATGGCGCCGATGCTCAACATGCTGGCGCTGGGGACGGCATGAGCGCGATTCCTTTGCAAGCCGGCGCCGTGCACCGCAACCAGCCCTCCCATACCAGCAGCAGCACCACCGAAGAACTGCTTATCGACGCCGAGGCCGACAGCGTGCCTGCGCCGCGCCCGACCCCCACGCCCAGCCTCGCGCGCCGCATCCTGCTCGGCGCGAGCGTGGTGCTGATCGCCTTCAACCTGCGGCCGGTGTTCGCGAGCCTGTCGGTCGTGCTGCCCGAGATCATCCAGGCCACCGGCCTCTCGGCCACGGCCGCAAGCCTCTTGACCACGCTGCCGATCCTGTGCCTGGGCGTCTTCGCGCCGCTCGCGCCCTGGCTCGGCCGGCGCTTCGGCACCGAGCGCACGCTGCTGGGCTGCATGGTGCTGATCCTCGTGGGCACGGTGCTGCGCGGCACGGGCAACATCCCGCTGCTGTTCGTGGCCTCGGCCATCGCGGGCAGCGGCATCGCGGTGTCGAACGTGCTGCTGTCGGGCCTGGTCAAGCGCGACTTCGCCAAGCAGGCGGCGCTGATGATGGGCCTCTACACGATGGCGGTGTGCGGCGGCGCGGCGAGCGCCGCTGGCCTCACGGTGCCGCTCGAACATGCGCTGGGCGGCGGGTGGACCTATGCGCTGGCCATGTGGGCGATCCCGGCGCTCCTGGTCACGCTGATCTGGGCGCCGCAGGCGCTGCCGCTCAAGCCGGTGGCGAGCGAATCGGGCTTCACCGTGCAGGGCCTCTGGCGCGACCGCCTCGCGTGGCAGGTCACGCTCTTCATGGGGCTGCAGTCCGCCCTCGCCTACATCGTGATGGGCTGGCTCGCGCCGATCCTGCGCGAGCGGGGCCTGGGCAGCGAGACGGCCGGCTACGTGGTGTCGCTCTCGGTCATGACGCAGGTGGTGACCTGCCTGGTGGTGCCGGCGCTGGCCGTGAAGCTGCGCAACCAGCGCGGCCTGGGCGTGGTGCTGTCGCTGCTCACGGTGTGCGCGATGCTGGCGATGCTGTTCGCACCGTTGGGCGGTGTCTGGCTCTGGGCCGTGATGCTGGGCATCGCGCAGGGCGGCACCTTCGCGCTCGCGCTCACCATGATCGTGCTGCGCTCGCGCGATTCGCACATCGCCGCGCACCTCTCGGGCATGGCGCAGGGCGTGGGCTACATGGTGGCCGCCTGCGGGCCGCTGCTGGCCGGGCTGCTGCACGGATGGACCGGCAGCTTCCGCGCCTCGGCGTGGCTCTTCGTCGGGCTGGGCATCGCGCTGGTGATCGCCGGGCTGGGCGCGGGGCGCACGCTGTACGTGGGCGCGGTGACCGTGCCCAAGCACTGAGGCCGGGCCCTTTCAGCAATTGCCCGAGGGCTCATTGCGGCCCGCCGCAGAAGCCCGCGCGCTCCGTCGTCTTCGCGGTGAAGTGGATGCGCGTGGTGGTCGTCGCGCTGCGCGGCTCGTTCTGCGGCCACTCGCTCTGCAGCCAGGTGTATTGCCAGCCGTAGGGCGCGCCCGGCTTCGCGGGTGCGTCGTAGGCGATGCGCAGGCTCCCGAAGCTCTCGTCGTGGCAGTGCTTGGACGTCTTGTATTCCTTCTCGCTGAAGCAGGCGCGGACCATCTTCGAGCACGAGAACGGAATGCCTTCGTGCACCGCCTTGCCGCCCTCCAGCGGCACGAAATCGGCGGTGTCGAACGACGCGCCGCCGCCCGAATATCCCTCCGACACCGTCTGCAGCACGGCCACCGCCCATTTGCCTTCGGCCAATGGGTAGAGCGCGGGCGCGAGCGAGAGGCGCACGTCGGCGCGCTCGGGGTTCTCTTTCTTCGTCGATGCCGCGTAGGCCGAGAAATCGTGCAGGCGGTCGAGCTGCCAGCCCGCCGCATCCGCACTGCGCCTGACGCGCGCCATGGCCAACGGCTCGCCCGACAGGACCACGTACTCGGCGGGTGCCGCGCCGCGGGGGCGGTGCAAGGTCAACTCCTGCACGTCGCAGGGCTGCGGCAACAGGGCGCACAGGCGCGCGCGCCATTGGGCGTCGAGGGCGTCGGGTTTCTTGACCGCATCGAAGACCTGCGCCGAGGGCGCGGCGGCCAGCGCGGGGCCGGCGAACGACAAGGCGAGCAGCAAGGCGCTAGCCCCGGGGGTGAGCAGCTTTTTCATGGGCCACGATGGTAGCCACGTAAAGTCGGGGCAGCCCATGAATTCCGCCCTTCCTCCCCTCCTCCAGATCGAGGCACTGCGCTTCGCCTACCCCGACCAGACCCCCATCGCCAACGGCTGGAACGCCTCCATCGGCTCCGGCGTCACGCTTCTTTATGGCGACACCGGTGCCGGCAAATCGGCGCTGCTGCAGGTGATCGCCGGCGTTCTGCCCGCCACGAAAGGCCGGCTGACCGTCGCGGGCACAAGCCTCGATGCATCGCCCGAGGCTTATCGCCGCAGCGTCTTCTTCGTCGACCCGGCCACGGACCGCTTCGACCAGGTCACGGCGCGGGCTTGCACCGCCACCCTGCGCGAGGGCGACGCCCGCTTCGACGAAGCCCTCTGGCAGACGCTGATCGAAGGCTTTTCCCTCCCACCGCACATCGACAAGCCGATGTACATGCTCTCCACGGGGTCCAAGCGCAAGGTCTGGCTGGCCGCGGCCCTTGCCTCGGGCCGCCCGCTGGTGCTGCTGGACGAGCCGACGGCCGCGCTAGACGCCGGCTCGGTCCGCGCCCTGTGGGGTGCCCTGGCCGACCTGGCAGAGCAGCCCGGACGGGCCGTCATCGTCGCCAGCGCCGCGCGGATCGACGAGGTGCCGCTGGCCGCCACCATCGAATTGCCCCTCGATTGACAGAGCCTCGCGCGGGGAGATAACCCCGGCGGCTGTCCGGGCGGGTCGCCGCCCGGCGACAATCGCGGATTCCGGCGGTCCGATCCCGTCGGGAGTTCCAGCCACCCGACCCCCTCAGCTTTACGGAAGCAAGCGCATGAGCACGAAGCAACCCACCATCGTCTACACCCTCACCGACGAGGCGCCCCTCCTGGCGACCTACGCGTTCCTGCCCATCGTGCGCGCCTTCACGGCCCCGGCCGGCATCGACGTCACCACCAGCGACATCTCGGTGGCCGCCCGCATCCTGGGCGAATTCCCCGAATTCCTGAGCGACGCGCAGAAGGTGCCCGACAACCTGGCCGAACTGGGCAAGCTCACGCTCAAGCCCGAAGCCAACATCATCAAGCTGCCCAACATCAGCGCCTCGGTGTCGCAGCTGAAGTCGGCCATCAAGGAGCTGCAGGGCAAGGGCTACAAGATCCCCGACTACCCAGAGAACCCGACCTCCGACGAGGACAAGGACATCCGCGCGCGCTACAACAAGTGCACCGGCAGCGCCGTGAACCCCGTGCTGCGCGAAGGCAACTCCGACCGCCGCGCGCCGAAGGCCGTGAAGGAATACGCCCGCAAGAACCCGCACAGCATGGCCGACTGGAGCCAGGCCTCGCGCTCGCACGTCTCGCACATGCACGGCGGCGACTTCTATCACGGCGAAAAGTCCATGACGCTGGACCGCGCGCGCAACGTGAAGATGGAGCTGATCACCAAGAGCGGCAAGACCGTCGTGCTCAAGTCGAAGGTGGCCCTCCTGGACCGCGAGGTCATCGACTCCATGTTCATGAGCAAGAAGGCGCTGCTGGCCTTCTATGAAAAGGAGATCGAGGACGCGCACAAGACCGGCGTCATGTTCTCGCTGCACGTCAAGGCCACGATGATGAAGGTCTCGCACCCCATCGTGTTCGGCCACTGCGTGAAGATCTTCTACAAGGAAGCCTTCGAGAAACACGGCAAGCTCTTCGACGAGCTGGGCATCAACGTCAACAACGGCATGGTCGATCTGTACAACAAGATCGCCACGCTGCCCCAGAGCACGCAGGACGAGATCAAGCGCGACCTGCACGCCTGCCACGAGCACCGCCCCGAGCTGGCGATGGTCGACTCGGCCAAGGGCATCACCAATTTCCATTCGCCCAACGACGTGATCGTGGACGCATCGATGCCCGCGATGATCCGCAACGGCGGCAAGATGTGGGGCGCCGATGGCCGCCTGAAGGACGTGAAGGCCGTGATGCCCGAATCGACCTTCGCCCGCATCTACCAGGAGATCATCAACTTCTGCAAATGGCACGGCGCCTTCGACCCCAAGACCATGGGCACCGTGCCCAACGTCGGCCTCATGGCCCAGAAGGCCGAGGAATACGGCTCGCACGACAAGACCTTCGAGATCCCCGAAGACGGCGTGGCCAACATCACCGACCTGGACACCGGCGAAGTGCTGATGAGCGAAGACGTGGAGCAAGGCGACATCTGGCGCATGTGCCAGGTCAAGGACGCGGCGATCCGCGACTGGGTGAAGCTGGCCGTCACGCGCGCGCGCAACTCCGGCATGCCGGTGGTGTTCTGGCTGGACGCCTACCGCCCGCACGAGGCGCAGCTGATCACCAAGGTCAAGATGTACCTGCACGAGCACAACACCTCGGGCCTGGACATCCAGATCATGAGCCAGGTGCGCGCCATGCGTTACACGCTGGAGCGCGTCGTGCGCGGCCTGGACACCATCAGCGCCACCGGCAACATCCTGCGCGACTACCTCACCGACCTGTTCCCCATCATGGAGCTGGGCACCTCGGCCAAGATGCTGTCGATCGTGCCGCTCATGGCCGGCGGTGGCCTCTACGAGACCGGCGCGGGCGGCTCGGCCCCCAAGCACGTGCAGCAGCTGGTCGAAGAGAACCACCTGCGCTGGGATTCGCTGGGCGAATTCCTCGCGCTGGCCGTGAGCCTGGAAGACTTGGGGCTGAAGACCGGCAACGCGCAAGCCAAGATCCTGGCCAAGACGCTCGACGCCGCCACCGGCAAGCTGCTGGACAACAACAAGAACCCCTCGCCCAAGACCGGCCAGCTGGACAACCGCGGCAGCCAGTTCTACCTGGCGATGTACTGGGCGCAGGAACTGGCCGCGCAGACCGAAGATACGGCGCTGCAGTCCAAGTTCAAGAAGCTGGCCGAGACGCTGAGCGCCAACGAGAAGAAGATCGTCGACGAACTCGCGGCCGTGCAGGGCAAGCCGGTGGACATCGGCGGCTACTACCTGGCCGACAAGGAAAAGTTCGAGACCGTGATGCGCCCGAGCGCGACGCTGAACTCGGTGCTGGCATCGGCGCAGGCCTGATGAGGGAACGGGCGGCGTCCGCGCTTCATTGCTGAAGCCGGATGCATGCCTCTATGACGGCCTGCCGCGCAAGCGACAGGCCGTTGTCATTTGTGGGGCCCATCACCAATGCCCCGTGAATCCCGACCGAGGAGACGCAATGCAAATCCGCGAAATCGCCGCTTCGGACCTCGAAGCCGTCTACCGCCTGCTCGCTGCCAACGGATGGGCGCACCGGATTCCTGACGAGGCGTACCTCGGCAGGCTGGTAGCGGCGTCGCAGCACGCATGGGTCGCCGTGGTCGATGGAGACATCGCCGGTTTCGCGCGCGCCCTCACCGACGGCCTCTCGAACGGCTACCTGTCGATGGTGGTGGTCGCTGCACCGTTTCGCGGGCGCGGCATCGGCCGTGCGCTCGTCGAGCGCATCGTGGGCGCCGAGGAGAACGTCACCTGGGTCCTGCGCGCAGGCAGGGACGGCGCGCCGGCGTTCTTCGCCAGGCTGGGCTTCGCGCCCTCGACGCTCGCGATGGAGCGGCCCCGCGCCGCACGGGGCTAGACTGTTCGCCCGTCAACCACGCTGCGAAAGGCAGGCCATTCATGAAACTCTGGTTGATTTCCATCGCGTGCTTCGCGGCAGCCGGTGCCACCCACGCGGCCGAGAGCTGCGAGACCTTGCGCGCGCAAATCGAATCGAAGATCAGCGCGGCGGGCGTCACTCGCTTCGCGGTGCTCACCGTCGATGCCGACACGCCCGCGGCCGGGCAGGTGGTGGGCAGCTGCGAACTGGGCACCAAGAAGATCGTCTATCAACGCGATGTGGGGTCGTCGCCCGGCGCCGCAGTCCCGGCAACGACACCGCCCACCCCGCCCGAAGACAGCGACATCCTGACCGAATGCAAGGACGGCACGGTGTCCGTCGGGGGCACCTGCAAGCGCTGAGCGCAGGCACACAGGGGCGCGGCGCGAAGAAGACGATGAAGCCCTTCCTGCTCTCCCTGCCGCGGTTGTTCTTCGGCCTCGTCACGCTGGTGGCGGTCGGCTGGCAGTTGTCGATCCATGTGCGCATGGGCTTCGATGTCGTCAACTTCTTCAGCTACTTCACCAACCTGTCGAACTTGTTCGCCGCGTTCGTGCTGCTGCTGACGGGAGTGCACTTCTTGTCGGGCCGTGCGTCGTCCGCCTCGATGGACCGGCTGCGCGCCGTTTCGACCGTCAACATGGCGGTGGTCGGCATCGTCTTCGCGCTGTTGCTGCGCAACGTGGACCTGGGCGCGCTGCTGCCGTGGATCAACACCTGGCTGCACTACGTGATGCCATGCGCCGTCGTGCTCGACTGGCTGCTGCAGCCACCGCGCACGCGGCTGGGCGGCAGGCAACTGCTGGCGATCCAGATCTTTCCGATCGCGTACCTCGTCTACGTGCTGGCGCGCGGCAGCGCCGCCGGCTGGTACCCCTACCCCTTTCTCAACCCCGCGAACGTGGGCGGCTACGGCGGCGTGGCCGTGTATGCCGCGGGCATCGCGCTGACCTTCTTCGTCGGCGGCTGGGTGCTGCTGGCGCTGGGCAACAAACTCAAAAGGAGCAACGATGGCTGACAAGGTGCTGGTGTTCTATGGCTCGTACCGCTCGGACCGCATGGGCGTGCGGCTCGCGGACTTCATCATGACGGGCCTGCGCGCGCGCGGCGCCGACGCGGAGTTCATCGATGCCAAGGCCGTCGGCCTGCCGATGCTCGACCGCATGTACAAGGAGTACCCCAAGGGCACGGCGCCCGAGGCCATGGAAGCGCTGGCGGAAAAGATCCGCACGGCGGACGCCTTCATCTTCGTGACCGGCGAATACAACTGGGGCCCGCAGCCCGGCCTGAAGAACCTGACGGACCACTTCCTCGAGGAGTGGTTCTGGCGGCCCGCCGCGGTCGCGAGCTATTCGGCCGGGCGCTTCTCGGGCGTGCGCTCGGGGACGGTGTGGCACTCGATCCTGTCGGAGATGGGGATGGTGGTGGTGTCGAGCACGCTGGCGGTGGGGCCGATTTCGCAGACGCTGGACGAAGCCGGCCGACCGACGGGCAAGGCGGGCGAAGCGCTGGAGCGCGCCTTTCCTCGGTTTGCCGATGACCTGGCTTGGTGGACCGAAGCGGCGCGCGCGCAACGGGCGCTGAAGGCGCCGCCTTACTGACGCAGGGTCTGACGCAGGGCCGCGAGCACTTCGACCATCTTCTGCAGCGCCGCTTCGGGCGTTGCCTCGATGCAGATCGAGCACGCCAGCATCAGGTTCAACGGCTGGCCGAAGTCTTCGACCGCGATGCCGGTCGCGCTCTCGCGCAGCACGCCGTTCGCGTCGTGCGCGCATGGCAACGTCGCACGCGCACGGTCCGCATAGCTGCCCTCGGGCACGCCATAGGCCACGACCGGAATGCCCAGCGCCACAGCAGCGCCAACCTCGAACACCGTGCCCGAATCCGGCTCCGTTCCCCTGAAGGACGAGAGGTTCGCCACCACGCCGTCGGCGCTGCGAAGGCGCTGCATGTTGGCTTCGTAGATGCGCTTTTCCAGCGCGTCGGGCGATGGCTCTTCCTCGCCATCGGCGGGCAGCAGCGCCGCCAGGCCCAGTGCATCGCACGCCACCTTGAGCCGCACGAAATGGTCCCTCGCATCCGGACGAAAAACGTCCGGGCCCGCGAGATAGATCCGGGGGCGCGTCGGGGTGTCTGTGGGCTCGTCCATGGCAACAGCTTCGTCGATTTCCGCGCTCAGCTCAATATGCGACGAAGAACTGCATCCCGGCGCATCACTGCTGCGGCGGAGGCGGCAGCGGTCGCGACCACAACCACGCGAGCACCACCGCCATGCACCCGATGGCGAGCACGGCCATCCACGCGCGATGGGCCGTGAACGACACGATGACGGCGCAGGCCGCCATCGTGATGGTCGCGCTCCACTTGGCGCGGCGGCTCACGGTGCGGCCGTTCTCCCAGTTGCGCAGCAGCGGGCCGAAGATGCGGTGATTTCGCAGCCACGCATGCAGCCGCGGCGAGCTGCGCGCGGCGGCCCATGCGGCCATCAGGATGAACACGGTCGTCGGCATGCCGGGCAACACGACGCCGATGAGCCCGAGGACGAGGCACAGCACCGCGAAGCAGTGCAGCAGCACGCGTGCCAGCAGGGACAGGGGCTTGGGGCCAGGGTTCAACGCAACACTCTCGAAGGGGATAGGACGACAGCGATGGCCCGACCGGATCGGTGCCTTCGCCAGTGCCCATTCTTCACCAGCTTTCGATCGGCGCGCCAGCGAACCGGCATCGCGAGGAACAGGCAAGAACGCTGACGTCGCAAAGCCCCCTTACAGTCACGCGAACCAACGAAAGATCCGCATGCCCCGTCCCGTTCTCGAAGAAGCCCGCATCCACCCCGCCATTCGCACCAAGGTGGTCGAGAGCCGCCAGACCATCGTTCGCGAGGTCATGGCCGCGGTCGCGGCCAACGACGTGGTCGTGGTGGGGATGGGCATCAACCCGCATCCGAAGGAGGCGCGCAAGGCGCTCGATGCAATCGGGCAGCCGTACAAGTACCTCGAATACGGCAACTACCTGAGCCAATGGCGCGACCGCAACGCGCTCAAGATGTGGACCGGCTGGCCGACGTTTCCGATGGTGTTCGTGAAGGGCACGCTGGTTGGGGGTGCTTCGGATTTGCAGAAGCTCATCGATGGCGGTGAGCTGAAGAGTCTTCTGGGCTGACCAATTGCGGCCGGGGCTGCGAGGTGACTGCGGTGAAGCATCACCGCGCCTCAATGAAAGAAGACCAACACCGCACCCGCCAACGCACCGACCGAGAGGATGCCGAAAAGCCATACGGTGCCGGCGAGGTCGCCCAAGCCGAAGGCCGAATTCCAGCGCTTGAGTTGATGTTGCTCACTCAAGGGGATGTGAGCCACATCTTGACCCAGCCCTTTGGCCGTCTGCGAGTACGGCACCGAATCGGCCGGCGTCGAAAGACGCGCGGCGTCGTAGGCAAGGTACGCAAACAGCGCTGAGGCAATCATCAAGAACCACGGAAGCATTGCTTGTCCTCAAGTTGGCGATGAATCATGCCTCAGGGTCGCCGGAGGCGACCCTGTGTATCAATGCGCCTTGCCTACCTCTTCGCACTGGCCTTCGATCTCGGCGTGCAGCATGCCAAGTGAGGCGATGGCCAACCGTTGAAGCGATGCGCGATCGGCCGCGCTGAGCAGAGGCGCGGGGCCGTTCGATGAATGCGCTTCGTCGCGTCGATCTTCATCCCACGCAAGCAATTCCATCAACGTGTACGCGCCCTGTACCACGTCGCGCGCGTCGTTGAGGAACAAGGCGTATCGCCGTTCTTTGTGGTCGAGCCCCTGAACGGGATTCCACACAAAGGGTTTGAACTGCGCACTGTCGTGCGCGTTGATTGATGACTCGGCCATTTTTGGCTCTCTCCCTGTCGATTCAGCTGTTGCTACAACCGCCGCCCGTACTGCAAGTAAAGGCGGCGGCTCGAACGGGTTAGCAGACCGGGAACCGCGTGCGAAACCGGCAGGGCGCGAGCCCTCCCATCCGAGCCGCCTAAAAAGAAAGCTGGAATAGAAAAAGCCGCAGGACCATTGCGGTTTGCGGCTTTCACCGCGGTTCGTTCTAGGCTGCTAAACCCGGCCTCGTTCGTCACAAGGCGAGTGGAATGTAGCGGTGGCGTTGCCCCTGAGTCAATCGATCCCGGACATCAGGCGAATGTTGCGCCAACAACTGCACGAAATCTCGGCTACCTCCGGCCGATCAATGTCTCTGCATCAAATTGACTTGCATCGCGTTTCGCAGAATCAGGCAAGAACCCCGTTCGATCCGGATACCGCTCCACCACCCATCCGCACGAAACTTCTCTCCATGCCCGGCGCGCCCTTCGCGCCATGGTCCACCCAACACCTACCACCCAGCACGAGGAGTTTTGTATGAGCGCAATCCAGGAAAAAGTCGTCCTCATCACCGGTGCGAGCAGCGGAATCGGCGAGGCCACCGCGCGGCTGCTGGCGCGGCGTGGGGCCAGTGTGGTGCTCGGTGCGCGGCGCACCGACAAGCTCGAAGCCCTCGCGGCCGAGATCAACGCGACGGGCGGTTCGGCGAGCTTCCAGCATCTCGATGTGACGCATCGCCCCAGCATGGAGGCCTTCGCCGAGTTCGCCTTCGACACGCACGGGCAGATCGACGTGCTGGTCAACGCGGCGGGCGTGATGCCGATGTCGCCGCTGTGGAACCGCAAGATCGAGGAGTGGGAACTCATGATCGATGTGAACCTGCGCGGCGTGCTGCTGGGCATCGCGGCCGTGCTGCCGACGATGCAGCTGCAGGGCTGGGGCCACATCGTCAACGTGACGCCGGTATCCGCGCAGGGCGTGACGCCTGAGGCGGCCGTGTACCACGGCACGCAGTACGCGGTGAACGCGGTCTCCGAGGGGCTGCGCCAGGAGCATGCGGGGCACCTGCACGTGACGGTGGTGAGCCCCGACGTCACCGGCTTCAGCGATCCGCTGGCCGAGCGCCTCGCCGCGAGCTATCGCTTCGAGCGCATGCACACGCGGCGGCGCCTTGCCTCGCCGGCCGAGAGCGTCGCGCGATCGGTGGCCGGTGCCATCGAGGGCTACGGCATCACAATGCCTGTGCGGCCCGGCACGGTGTCCAGGCCGGCCGCTCACGCGTGGTGATCGACTAACTCGGCGAACAGCGGCCGCGTCAGTAGGTCTTGTATGGCAGAAACTTGCCCGACAGCACCACGTTGACGCGGTCGCCCTTCGGGTCGGCCTGGCGCTGGATGTCCATGCTGAAGTCAATCGCGCTCATGATGCCGTCGCCGAACTCCTCGTGGATCAGCTCCTTGATGGTGGTGCCGTACACGCTCACGATTTCGTACCAGCGGTAGATGAGCGGGTCGGTCGGCACGGGCGTGGCGAGCGACCCCTTGTAGGGCACGACCTGGAGCCACTTCTGCTCTTCCACGGTGAGGCCGAAGATCTTGCCGACGGCCTTGGCCTGCTTGTCGTCGAGCGTCATCTGGCCGAGGCACGCGGCGGTGGTCCATTCCTTCGACTGGCCGACCTTCCTGGCCACGTCGGCCCACTGGATGCCCTTGGACACCTTCACGGTGATGATCTTCTCGGTGACGTCGTTGCGGTTCATGCTGCTTGGCTCCTGGGTATGAAAGGGATGGGGCAGGACAAGCAACAGACATGCCCAGCGGACTTGCTCCCTCTCCCCTTGGGGAGAGGGTTGGGGTGAGGGTGCGTCGGCGATGGGCGAAGCGCAGCCCTGCAAAGGCTGCACGCCCTCACCCTAGCCCTCTCCCGCAAGCGGGAGAGGGGACAAGACCGGTCAGCGCTCCCAGCGGAACTTGCGCTCCGACTCCGCGATCGGCTGGTCGTTGATGCTCGCGTAGCGCTTCTGCATCAGGCCGTTCTCGGCGAACTCCCAGTTCTCGTTGCCGTGGCTGCGGAACCACTGGCCCGCGGCGTCGTGCCACTCGTACTCGAAGCGCACCGCGATGCGGTTGTCCATGAAGGCCCAGAGCGTCTTCTTCAGGCGGTAGTCCGTCTCGCGCTCCCACTTGCGGGTGAGGAACTCGACCACCGCTTCGCGGCCGTTGACGAAGTCGGCGCGGTTGCGCCACTCGGTGTCGGGCGTGTAGGCCAGGCTCACGCGCACCGGGTCGCGGGTGTTCCAGGCGTCTTCGGCGGCCTGGACCTTCTTGGTCGCGGTCTCCAGGGTGAAGGGCGGCAGCGGCGGGCGGGATTCCATGAGCGGGCTTTCGGTGGTTGATGGGTTGTCGAGGCCCGCAATGTGCCACGAAGTAGACAGGTCTGTCTACATGCCTACAATCTCGCCATGGACATCTCCGCATTGCCCGCGCGCGAGCGCATCCTGGTCACCTCGCACGACCTCTTCTATCGCGACGGCATCCGCGCCACCGGCATCGACCGCGTGATCGCCACCTCGGGCGTCACCAAGGTCACTTTCTACCGGCACTTTCCTTCCAAGGACGACCTGGTGCGCGAGTTCCTCGACTACCGGCACACGCGCTGGATGGCGTGGTTCGTCGATGCGCTGGGCCGGCGCGGCGCGCACGAGCGCGAGGGCGATGCCAACGCGCTCTTGCTGCTGGCCGACGTAATGGCCGAGTGGTTCGCCGACCCGGTGTTCCGCGGCTGCGCCTTCATCAACGCAACGGCCGAAGTGGGTGGCAGCGTGCAAGGCGCGCTGGAGCGCTCGCGCGCGCACAAGCGCGAGATGGTCGAGGTGATCGCGGGCCTGTTGCCCTCTCAACTGCCCGCGCGCATGGCGCTCGCGCAGGCCGCGGGCATCGGCGTGGACGGCGCGATCATCAAGGCCCAGATGGGCGATGCCGCCGTGGCGCGCGAAGCTGTCGAGGACCTGCGCCGGTTGCTGGAGGCGCTGGTGGCCTCCGCCGAATAGTTGAATAGTTACTTCACGACCATCAACGTGAACGGCCACACATAGGCCTGCAGCGTCACGTAGAAGCCCACCAGGCACGCGAGCGCGATGGAGTGGAAGAACACGTAGCGCAGGATCTCGCCCTCGTGGTTGAACCAGCGCGTGGCGGTGGAGGCCACCACGATCGACTGCGCATCGATCATCTTGCCCATCACGCCGCCCGAGCTGTTGGCCGCGCCCATGAGGTTGGGGCTCAGGCCCAGCTGGTCGGCCGCCACCTTCTGCATGCCGCCGAAGAGCACGTTCGATGCGGTGTCCGAGCCCGTGAGCGCCACGCCCAGCCACCCCATCAGCGTGCCGAAGAACGGGTAGAACACGCCGGTGTTGGCAAAGGCCAGGCCCAGCGTCGTATCGAGCCCCGAGTAGCGCGTGAGCGTGCCGAGCGCGAGCATCAGCATGATGGTGAGCAGCGAGAACTTCACCAGCCACAGCGTGCGGCCGTAGGCGGCGACGAGCTGGACCGGGTTGTACTTCATCACCAGCCCGCCCACGATGGCGGCCATCAGGATGCCGGTGCCCGTGGCCGAGAGCAGCAGCAGCTGGTACACCGCGCCTTCCTTCGTCGGCTTGGGCACCACCGGCGCCACCTTCTCGATCATGTTGTGCAGGCCGTCGATGGGGAAGTTGGGCGCGAAGATGCCGTTGAGCCAGGTCTTGACCGTGGGCAGGCCCCAGATGAACACGAACACGGTGAGGATGATCCACGGCGTCCAGGCGCGGATGACCGCGGCGCCCGAGTGCTTCGCGGGCGCAGCGACCGGACCGGCTTCGCCGCCGTCTTTTTCATGGCCCTTGAGCGAGACCGAGGTCCACACCGTCCTGGGCTTCCACACGCGCAAGAAGAGCACCAGGCACGCCATCGAGACCAGGGCCGCGATGATGTCAACCAGCTCCGGACCGATGTAGTTCGACACCAGGAACTGCGGGATCGCGAACGACAGGCCCGTCACCAGGATGGCGGGCCACACCTCCATCATTCCCTTGCGCCCCGCGAAGGCCCAGATGAGCCAGAACGGCACCAGGAGCGAGAAGAACGGCAGCTGCCGCCCGATCATCGCGGTGACCGCCATCAGGTCGTAGCCATGCACCTTGGCCAGCGTGATGACCGGCGTGCCCAGCGCGCCGAAGGCCACCGGCGCGGTGTTGGCGATGAGCGAGAGCCCCGAGGCCGCGAGCGGCGAGAACCCGAGGCCGATGAGGATCGCCGCCGTCACCGCCACCGGCGTGCCGAAGCCCGCCGCGCCCTCGAAGAAGGCGCCGAAGGCAAAGGCGATGAGCAGCAGCTGCAGGCGCCGGTCTTCGGTGATGCCGGCGATGGAGTCCTGCAATACCTGAAAGCTGCCGTTCTGCTGCGTGAGCTGCTGCAGGAAGATGATGTTCAGCACGATCCAGCCGATGGGCAAGAGGCCCGTGATGCCGCCGAGAAATGCCGCCTTGCCCGCCATGTCGGCCGGCATGCCGAAGGCGAAGACCGCGATGGCCACGGCGCTCAGCAGGCCGAGCCCCGCCGCGTAATGCGCCTTCACATGCAGGAGCCCGAGGCTCACGAGCATGACCACCACCGGTATCGCGGCCAGCGCCGTCGATACCACCATATTGCCGAACGGGTTGTAGACCTGTTGCCAGACCATGGGTTTGTCTCCTGTTGGATTTGGTTATGAGACGGTGTGCGCAGCGCACCGAAAAATCGCCGAAGGCAACACAAGACAAACGAGAAAGACGCCACGAGCCACCGACAGCGATTCGCTAACATCCTACCCCCGGGCACCCAACAACAGATGGCATCGACGCGACTCCCCTCGACCCAGGGCCTGCAGGCCTTCGAGGCCGTCGCACGGCTGCGCAGCGTGAACCTCGCGGCCGAGGAACTGAGCGTCACGCCCAGCGCGGTGAGCCACCGCATCCGGCAGCTGGAGACGCAGCTCGAACTCAAGCTCTTCTCCGGCAACGACTTCGGCCTGAGCGCCGAGGGTGTGGCCTACCTCGCCCGCGTGCGCGAGGCCATTGCGGCGCTGCAGCAAGTGCCCGGCCGCGAGCCCGCATCGCAGGTGCGGCGGCTGCGCGTGGCGGTGACGCCCACGTTCTCCCGCCAGATGCTGCTGCCGCGGCTCGCGCGCTTTCGCGATGCCTATCCGAACATCGAGCTGATGCTGCAGGTGACTATGCCCGTGCGCAACATGACGGCCGAGGAGGCCGACCTGGAACTGCGCTTCGGCACCGGCCCCTTCCACGACCGCGAGTTCTGCCAGCTCCTGGCCGACGACGTGGCGCCCGCGTGCAGCCCCGCGTACCTGCAGCGCCACGGCCCGTTCGAGGGCTTTGCGACCGATGCGGAGGTCTCGCGCGTGCAGCTGCTGCGCACGCCGCTCGAATCGTGGCGCACGTGGTTCAAGGCGCACGGCATCGGCCTGCCGGAGCCGGCCACGGGCCACCAGTTCAACGACCTGGGCCTCGCGCTCGATGCGGCGGCCGAAGACTTCGGCGTGGTGCTCATGCACCTGAAGCTGGGCAGCGCCTGGCTGGAGAACGGGCGCCTCGTGCGGCTGTCGGCCGAGAGCGTGCCCTCGCCCAACGCCTACTTCCTGTGCTGGCGGCCGGGCGCGATGGAGCGCTGGGAGTGCGCGACCTTTGTCGAGTGGCTGCGGCAGGCCCTGCGGGACTGACCGGCCGAGCGGGCGGCTGAATTCTTTTCAGGTCAGCCGCCGGTATTTTTCAGATCGTGTTCCGCCTGGGGCGCCACACTCGGCCCGCGGCGGAGCCTGCCCATAATGCCCGCTCGCGCGATCGAACAAACAGAGACAACCCAGGAGACTCCCCCGTGGCCGACCTTTCCAAGATCACCAACATCGAAGACTTGCGGGTGATCGCCAAGCGGCGCGTGCCGAAGATGTTCTACGACTACGCCGACTCCGGCGCGTGGACCGAGGGCACCTACCGCGCCAACGAGAGCGACTTCCAGAAGATCAAGCTGCGCCAGCGCGTGGCCGTGAACATGGAGGGCCGCTCCACCCGCACCACGATGATCGGCCAGGACGTGGCGATGCCCGTGGCCATCGCGCCCACGGGCCTCACGGGCATGCAGCACGCCGACGGCGAGATCCTCGGCGCCCGCGCGGCCAAGGCCTTCGGCATTCCGTTCACGCTCTCGACCATGAGCATCTGTTCGCTGGAAGACATCGCCGAGAACACCGACCGCCACCCCTTCTGGTTCCAGCTCTACGTGATGAAGGACCGCGACTTCATCGAGCGCCTGATCGAGCGCGCCAAGGCCGCCAACGTGACCGCGTTGCAGCTCACGCTGGACCTGCAGATCCTCGGGCAGCGTCACAAGGACATCAAGAACGGCCTCACCGCGCCGCCCAAGCCCACGATCAAGAACCTCATCGACCTGGCGACCAAGCCGCGCTGGTGCATGGGCATGCTGGGCACCAAGCGCCGCACCTTCGGCAACATCGCGGGGCATGCCAAGGGCGTGAAAGACCTGTCGTCGCTCTCGTCGTGGACTGCCGAGCAGTTCGACCCCGCGTTGAGCTGGGCCGATGTCGAATGGATCAAGAAGCTCTGGGGCGGCAAGCTCATCCTCAAGGGCATCATGGACGTGGAAGACGCGCGCCTTGCGGCCTCGAGCGGCGCCGATGCGCTCATCGTGTCGAACCACGGCGGCCGCCAGCTCGATGGCGCGCCCTCTTCCATCGCCGCACTGCCGGCCATCGTCGAAGCGGTGGGCAGCGAGATCGAGGTGTGGATGGATGGCGGCATCCGCAGCGGGCAGGACGTGCTCAAGGCCCGCGCGCTCGGCGCACGCGGCACGATGATCGGCCGCAGCTTTCTCTACGGCCTGGGCGCCCACGGGCAAGAGGGCGTGACGCGCGCGCTGCAGATCATCCACAAGGAGCTGGACATCACCATGGCCTTCTGCGGCCACACGCAGATCGACACGGTCGATTCGAGCATCCTGCTGCCCGTGACCTTCTAAGCCCCTTTCCATACCGCCTGTATGGCCCCTTCGGGGGTAGGCGGATGCGGTTCTTGCTGACACGCGCCACCCTCATGCAAGCGCAAAATGTTGTAGCGACAACAACATAGCCGGCCTGCACGGCGGCACAGCCATCATGAGCGCAGTCACGCCCACCCAAGGAGGCCAGGCGGCCTCTTCGTCCAATCCCCCGCACTACACGGCCGAAGAAAAACGGCACCGCGTCTTCGCCATCATGGCGGCCTCGTCAGGCAACCTGGTCGAGTGGTTCGACTTCTACGTGTACGCGTTCTCGGCGCTCTACTTCGCGCCGGCCTTCTTCCCCAAATCGGACCCCACCGCGCAGCTGCTCAACACGGCCGGCGTGTTCGCGGCCGGCTTTCTCATGCGGCCCATCGGCGGCTGGCTCTTCGGCCGCGTGGCCGACAAGCTCGGGCGCAAGACCTCGATGCTCATCTCGGTCACGATGATGTGCGCCGGCTCGCTGGTCATCGCGTGCCTGCCGACCTATGCGCAGATCGGCGCGTGGGCGCCCTTCCTGCTCTTGGTGTGCCGCCTGTTCCAGGGCCTCTCGGTCGGCGGCGAATACGGCACCACGGCGACCTACATGAGCGAGGTGGCGCTTCGCGGCCAGCGCGGTTTCTTCTCGTCGTTCCAGTACGTGACGCTCATCGGCGGACAGCTGCTCGCGGTGCTCGTGATCGTGGTGCTGGAGCAATTGCTCACCGAGGCCGAACTCAAGTCGTGGGGCTGGCGCATTCCGTTCGTGATCGGCGCCATCGCCGCGGTCGTCGCGCTGCTGCTGCGCCGCACGCTGCATGAAACGCAGAGTGCCGAAGCCAAGGCCAACAAGGAGGCCGGCAGCATGGCCGGGCTCTTCAAGCACCACACGCCCGCGTTCCTCACGGTATTGGGCTACACGGCCGGCGGCTCGCTGATCTTCTACACCTTCACCACCTACATGCAGAAGTACCTGGTGAACACGGTGCACCTGCCGATCAAGACGGCGAGCTATGTGATGACCGGCGCGCTGTTCGTCTACATGTGCATGCAGCCGGTGTTCGGCGCGCTGTCGGACCGCATCGGGCGGCGGACCAACATGCTGCTGTTCGGTGGCCTCGGTGCGCTCGCGACCGTGCCGATCCTCACGGCGCTGCAGTACACGACGAGCCCCGTGCTGGCCTTCGTGCTGATCATCGCGGCGCTGGCGATCGTGAGCTTCTACACGTCGATCAGCGGCATCGTGAAGGCGGAGATGTTCCCGCCCGAAGTTCGGGCGCTGGGTGTGGGCCTTGCCTATGCGGTGGCCAATGCGATCTTCGGCGGATCGGCCGAGTACGTGGCGCTGGGGCTCAAGTCACTGGGGCACGAATCGGCGTTCTTCTGGTACGTGAGCGCAATGATGGTGATCGCGTTCCTGGTGAGCCTGCGGCTGCCGAAGCAGGCGAGCTACCTGCATCACGATCATTGACGGGCGGGGCGTCTCTGGAGGCTCTCCATGTAGACGCAGAACATGTCGGCCATCGAATCCGCCCAGGCCGCGATCTGGGCGTAGGTTCGGGGGCTCTCCGAAAAGTCTTTCCCCACCGCGCTGAGCGTTGCAATGATGAGGTCGCCCGCCATGGCGCGCGTGGCGTCTGAGGCCGCCGGCAGTGCCTCGGCCATGAATACGCGGACGATTTCGTCGCCCGCGGCGCGCACCTCCTGCGCCTCGGGTGCGTCCCGATAGAACGGCGCCGCATCGCCGAGCGCCGTTCGCACTTCGGCTTCTTCGCACTCCGAGCGAATGAACGCATGCGTGAGCAGGCGCAGGCGCTCCAGCGCGGGCCGCTGCGCATCGCCGAGGATGCCGCGCATCATCTCCGTGGTCTGCCGCCATTCGTCGCTCTGCAGGCGGAACAGGATCGACGCCTTGTTCGGGAAATATTGGTACACCGACCCGACGCTCACACCGGCCCGCTCGGCGACGCGCGTGGTCGTGAAGCGGTGCACCCCCTCCTTCGCCAAAACCTGAACAGCGGCCTGAAGAATGGCCCCAAGAAGGTCGGCCGAGCGCGCCTGCTTGGGCTGTCTGCGAGAGGAGATCGGGGTGCTTCGGCGGTCGGTCATGGCGGTGCTGCGGAACGCGAATGGAAAACATGAAGGGTTCTTCATATTATTTCGCATCTGCTTTTCAACCGAAAGAACCCTGTGACGACGACCTTGACCACCGCCCCCCTCGCCCCCTTGCTGGACCGCCTGTTCCAGGAGGCCGGCGCTACAACCAGCCCCGCCGTTGCCGGCATCAGCCCGGCGGAGCGCCAACGGCTGATGCACAGCAAGACCGAGTACCTCGACTTCTACAGCCGCCTCAAGGACATGTGGCTGCCGGTGTCGCGCGAGACCGGCGTGCTGCTGTACCAGCTGGCGCGCAGCACGAACGCGCGGCACATCGTGGAGTTCGGCACCTCATTCGGCCTCTCGACCCTGTACATGGCCGCGGCGCTGCGCGACAACGGCGGTGGCCGGCTGATCAGCAGCGAGTTCGAGCCTTCGAAGATCGCCAAGGCGCGCGAGCATCTTGCTGAGGGGGGCGTGAGCGACCTGGTGGAAATCCGCGAAGGCGATGCGCTGAAGACGCTTGCCGTCGATCTTCCCGAGTCCATCGACCTGTTGCTGCTAGATGGCGCGAAGTCGCTCTATAACGATGTGCTGGCACTGATCGAACCCCGTCTGCGGCCGGGTGCGCTGATCGTGGCGGACAACGCGGACTACAGCCCGGAGTACCTGGCGCGTGTGCGCTCTCTGGATAGTGGATATCTGTCCGTGCCGTTTGCAGACGACGTGGAGTTGTCGATGCGGTTGGGATAAGGCGCTTCCAATAAGAAATTACGGCAGCGAATAAAAACGGCCGACCTAACGATTCAGATATTGCGCGCAAAAAAGTAACGCTTATTGCTACGCAATGAATGCTTAGCCCGGCCACCTATTGAAGGCGCATCTCGGGACCTCGGTGGGCTTTCGTGACTTATTGCACGCCAGCCAGAAGCTGATCCTGATGGACCCAATTTGTCATCAGCGAACAAAAAATTACAACCAATAATCGGCCTCCAATATCAAAGAGGAGGAATTTTGAAGAACACAGTTCTCAACAACATGCCGCGCGCGCGGCTTCTCGCCATCGCAGCCGCTGCTGCAGCGATTTCTGCATGTGGCGGTGGTGGCGGCGGCGGAGGAGGCGGATTTCCCATCTTGCCAATTGCG
This sequence comes from Variovorax sp. AC194, assembly GCF_979257995.1. NCBI lineage: Bacteria > Pseudomonadati > Pseudomonadota > Betaproteobacteria > Burkholderiales > Comamonadaceae > Variovorax > Variovorax sp. AC194. The sequence goes on from NZ_OZ409823.1 coordinate 5,474,037, forward strand.
CCCGCACCAGCACCCGCGCCTCCCTCGGAGCCCGCGGCGGACAACTCGGCTCCCTGCTTCAATGAAGCCGATTTCCGCGAAGGAACAACGGTCGAATTCGAAGCGGCGAAGGTCGGCGCGGATGCGGCAGCCGAGCCTTTCCATAGAAAGAGCGTGACCGAAAAACGGGAAGCGTTTGCCGGCGCCAATCCGATTTCCGCCAATGTGGAATCGAGCACCGTGAGGATCATGCGGGCCCTGCAGAGCACCGTCAAAAAAGAATACAAGGATCTGGTCGGCGGAAATATCCTGCTTTACGGCAAGTCCACGACATACACGCAGACGATCGATCCGGACTTCGCAGCAACGCTTTCCCCCGGCTTTCCTACGGACAAGCTCATTTTTGTTTCGCAGGCGTATGAGCCGCCGTTTACGTTCCCGGTGGACATGAAGCCCGGCCAGGTCGCGAGCCAGAAATCGACGGTCACCAAGACCAAGGTCGTGGATGGCCGCAGCGATCCGGCAACCTCCTTCGCGGCAACCGGCGAATTGACCTATGTCGGCCGCGAGAAACTGACAACGGCGCTCGGCACGTTCGACACCTGCAAGCTCTCGCTGAAGATCACGGTCGGTGCTTCGGTGATCTCGACGGACGCCACCCGGGAGTTCTGGCTGGCGGCAGAAGGCCCTTACCAAGGTCAACTGCTCAAGGGCGGCGATACGAAATCGTCCTGGCTCGTGACGAAGATGACCTACTCGCCCAAGTAAGGCGCTGAACAGTCTTTAGAACAACGGACCCTTCGGGGTCCGTTTTTCGTTACAGCGCGAAGATCCGATCCATGGCGATCCACTTCTCCCTTTCAGGCGTCCAGGGCGTAGGCGCCTGAAACTTCCACATCAGCTCTTCCCACTCGCGAATCTTCGGATCGTCGCGCGACGCAGCCGCCATCGCCTCCGCGTCATACCGCGCATCGTCCGTCTCCATCAGCATCACCATCCGCGTGCCGAGCCGGTAGATCTCCATCCCCGTCACACCATGCGCATGCAGATGCGCGCGCACCTCGGGCCAGATGTTGCGGTGGTGCGCTTCGTATTGCGCGATCAGCGCCGCATCGTCTTTCAGGTCGAGGGCAAGGCAGTGGCGCATGGTTCGTTCGGTCCGTGGTCGATGAAAGAAAAAATGAAAAAGCGAGCGCTCAGGTCAACGCCCGGTCCAGATGCGTATATCCGCCATCCACGAACACCCACTGCCCCGTCGTATGTGAAGAAGCCGTGTCCGACAGCAGGAACACCACGGTGTTCGCAATCTCCTGCGGCGTCGTCATCCGGCGTCCCAGGGGAATCTTCTCGGTGATGGTCGCGAGCTTGCGGTCGGGCTCGTCGAAGGCGGAGATCCAGCGCTGGTAAAGCGGCGTCATCACCTCGGCGGGAATCACCGCGTTGACGCGCACGCCCTCTTCCAGCAACGACGCAGCCCACTCGCGCGTCAGCGACAGCTGCGCGCCCTTGGCCGCGGTGTAGCCGCTGGTGTTGCCCTGCCCCGTCAGCGCCGTCTTCGACGAGATGTTCACGATGGCCCCGCGGCTTACCTTCAGGTGCGGCAGGCAGAAATGTGCCATCACGTAGTAGTGAACGAGGTTCCGATCCAGCGACGCGACGAACGCCTCGCGCCCCGCCTCCAGGCCCACGCTGTCGTTCACGCCCGCGTTGTTGACCAGCCCATCGATGCGCCCGAACTCCGCGACAGCGCTGGCGATCGCCTGGCTGCAAGCCGCCTCTTCCATCAGCTCGAATTGAAGGAAACGCGCCCGCGGCTGCAGCCCGCGCAGTTCTTCCTCGAACGCCGCGTCCAGCGGATTCTTTCCGCAGATCACCGGCACCGCCCCTTCGCGCGCGAGCGTGAGCGAAATGGCCGCGCCGATGCCGCTGCCGCCGCCGGTGACGAGCACCACCTTGTCTTTCAGATTCAAGTCCATGACTGCGCGACGCCCTTCCTGTTGTTCACTTAACCGCGAAAGCGATAACGCTCGAGCGACTCGGGCTTCATCGTGATCGAGAAGCCCGCGCCCGTCGGCGGCATGTACGCCGCATTGCGGACCACGCAGGGCTCGACGAAGTGCTCGTGCAGGTGGTCCACATACTCGATCACCCGCCCTTCGCGCGTGCCCGAGACGCAGAGGTAATCGATCATCGACAGGTGCTGCACGTACTCGCACAGCCCCACCCCGCCCGCGTGCGGACACACCGGCAGCTTGTACTTCGCGGCCATCAGCATCACCGCGAGGATTTCGTTCACGCCGCCGAGGCGGCACGCATCGATCTGCACCACATCGATGGCGCCGCGCATGACGAACTGCTTGAACATGATGCGGTTCTGGCACATCTCGCCCGTGGCCACCTTCACCGCGGGCGCGATGCCTTCGCGGATCTTGCGGTGGCCTTCGACGTCGTCGGGGCTCGTCGGCTCCTCGATGAACCAGGGCCTGGCGAACGCCAACTGCTTCACCCAGTCGATGGCCTGGTCGACCTCCCACACCTGGTTGGCGTCGATCATCAGATGGCGATCGGGGCCGAGCACCTCGCGCGCCACCGTGAGCCGGCGGATGTCGTCCTGCAGGTCGCGCCCCACCTTGAGCTTGACGTGGTTGAAGCCCGCATCGACCGCCTCCTGCGCAAGCCGCCGCAGCTTCTCGTCGGAGTAGCCGAGCCAGCCGGCCGACGTGGTGTAGCAGGGGTAGCCCTCGGCCTTCAGCGTTTCGATGCGTTCGGCCTTGCCCACGGCCGCATCACGCAACAGCACCAGCGCTTCCTCCGGCGTGATGCAGTCGGTGATGTAGCGAAAGTCGATGCAGCGCACGAGGTCCTCGGGGCGCATGTCCGCCACGAGTTGCCACACCGGCTTGCCTTCGGACTTGGCCCACAGGTCCCACATCGCATTGACCACCGCGCCGGTCGCCAGGTGGATCGCGCCCTTGTCGGGGCCGATCCAGCGCAGCTGGCTGTCGGAGGTGATGTGCCGCCAGAAGCGGCCCATGTCCTCCGCCACCCACTGCAGGTCGAGCCCGACGACCAGGTGGCGCATCGCCTCGATGGCCGCGCAGCAGATCTCGTTGCCGCGGCCGATGGTGAAGGTCAGGCCATGGCCTTCCAGCCCCGGCCGGTCGGTCTCCAGCACGACGTACGCCGCGGAGTAGTCCGGGTCGGGGTTCATCGCGTCGGAGCCGTCGAGCTGCTGCGAAGTGGGAAAGCGCACGTCCAGTACGCGCAGGGATCGAACGATGGTCATGAACGGGGCCTTCGGAGAGAGACGGAGAGAGGGATCAGTCGTACAGAACAGCGGCGATCTTGGGGTCCGCGATGTTCGTCTTGTCGTACCAGAAGAAGCCCGTGTCCACGACCTTGGGCAGCTTCTCGCCCTTGATCGCCTTCACCGCCATCTCCACGGTCTTGTAGCCCATGCCCACGGGGTTCTGCGTGATCGCGCCGGCCATGCTGCCGTCGAGGATCGCGTTCTTCTGCTGCTTGCCGGAGTCGTAGCCGATGATCACGACCTTGCCGTTGCGCTTCATCTCCTTGACGCCATTGACCACGCCGATGGCCGAGCCCTCGTTGGCGCCGAAGATGCCCTTCAGGTTCGGCGAGGCCTGCAGGATCGACTTGGTGATCTCGGTCGATTTCAACTGGTCGCCGCCGCCGTACTGCACGCTCACGATCTTGATGTTCGGGTAGGTCGACTTGATGCGGTTGACGAACCCGTCGCGCCGGTCCACGCCGGTGCGGCTGGTCTGGTCGTGCACCACGAGCGCGACCTCGCCCGACTTGCCGATCATCTCGGCCATCTTGTCGGCGGCCAGCGCGGCGGCGGCCTTGTTGTCGGTCGTGGTGGTGGTCACGGGGATGTCGCTGTCCACGCCCGAGTCGAACGCGACCACCGGAATCTTCGCGGCCTGCGCCTTCTTCAAGAGCGGAATGGCGGCCTGGCTGTCGAGCGCGGCGAAGCCGATGGCTTGCGGCTTCTTGGCGAGCGCGGCGGAGAGCATGTCGATCTGCTTGTCGACCATCGCCTCGGTCTCGGGGCCCTCGAAGGTGACCTTGACCTTCAGGTCTTTCGCGGCCTGCTCGGCACCCGATTTCACGGCCTGCCAGAACTGGTGCTGGAAGCCCTTGGAGACGAGCGGGATGTAGATCTCTTGCGCCTGCTGCGCGTGCGCGAAGCCCGCGAGGCCGATGAGGGCCGCGCCCAGCGCGGTGGTGACTGCTCTTCGTTGAATCATGCAAAGGTCTCCTGTGGTTGTAGAAATTGGAAATCGCAAATCGAAAAATCGGGTCAGTGCTTGTTGCTGCCGCGCCGGCGCAGGATGTCCGCATACACGGCCAGGATGATGATCACGCCCGTGATCACCGTCTGCCACTCCTGCGCGACCGAAAGAATGCGCAGCCCGTTGGTCAGCACGCTCATGATGAAGGCGCCGATGATCGTGCCGACGATGGTGCCGGTGCCGCCGCTGAGCGACGTGCCGCCGATGACCACCGCCGCGATCGCATCGAGCTCGTAGCCTTGCCCCAACGCCGGCTGCGCGGAGTTCAGGCGCGAGGCGATCAAGAGGCCCGCGATGCCGCAGATGCCGCCGCTCACCGTGTAGACCAGGACCTTCCAGAAATCGGTGTTCACACCCGACAGGCGCACCGCCTCCTCGTTGCTGCCGAGCGCGAAGGTGTAGCGGCCGAAGATGGTCTTGTTGAGCAGGATGCTCGCGACGACGGCGACCACGAACAGGATCAGCACCGCGTTCGGAATCGGCAGCGACGGAATGAAGTAGCCGATCAGCGAATCCTGCGAGATCGCCGGGAAGTCCGGCGTCTCGTTGAAGTAGATCGGCTTGGTGCCCGAGATCACCAGCGACAGGCCCTTGAGCAGCATCATCATCCCCAGCGTCGCGATGAAGGGCGGGATCTTGAGCTTGGCGATCAGCACGCCCGAGACGAACCCGGCCAGCGCGCCGAAGAAGATCGCCGCCGCGATGCCCAGCGCGAGCGGCATGCCCATGTAGGTGAGCACCACGCCGGCCATGACGGCGCAGAAGGTCATGAGCGTGCCCACCGAGAGATCGATGCCCGCGGTGATGATGACGAAGGTGCAGGCGATGGCCAGCACGCCGTTCACCGCGGTCGATTGCAGGATGCTCACGAGGTTGTCGGTCTGCAGGAACTGCGGCGAGGCGACGCTGAAGAACACCATCAGCGCGATGAGGCTGGCGAAGGCCAGGAGCTTTTGCCGCGTGGCGGGGCGAAAGAGCCGCGCCTTCAGCGAGAAGCCGGACGTATCTGAAGGGGTCGCGGCGGTGGTAGCGATAGGGGTCGTCAAGGGGTTGTCTCCAGTCGTCATGCGGTGGCTGCAGCTTCGCGCCGGGTGGCGAGCTGCATGATCTTTTCCTGCGAGGCCTCGCGCCCCGCCAGTTCGCCGGTGATGCGGCCTTCGCACATCACCAGCACGCGGTGGCTCACGCGCAATATCTCGGGCAGCTCCGACGAGATGATCACGATGGCCTTGCCCTGGGCGGCCAGCTCGTTCAGGAGGCGATAGATCTCGGCCTTGGCGCCCACGTCGATGCCGCGCGTGGGCTCGTCGAAGAAGAGCACGCTGCAGTCGCGCAGCAGCCACTTGGCGATCACGATCTTCTGCTGGTTGCCGCCCGAGAGCAGCCGCACCTGCTGGCGCACCGAGGGCGTCTTGATGTTGAGCTGCTTCACATAGCGCTCGCCCGCCGCCTCGATGGCCGCCTGGTCGATGAAGACACCCATCGACAGGAACTTCTTCATGCTCGGCAGCGCGATGTTGGTTTCCACATCCATGCCGGTCGCGAGGCCGAAGTGCTTGCGGTCTTCGGAGAGGTAGCCGATGCCGTGCGACACCGCGTCCTCGGGCGAGCGGATCGACACCTTCCTGCCGCGCACGAAGACCTCGCCCGCATCGATGCGGTCGGCGCCGAATACCGCGCGCGCAAGCTCCGTGCGGCCCGCGCCCATGAGCCCCGCGAAGCCCAGGATCTCGCCCCGGCGCAAGATGAAGCTCGCATCGCGCACCATCGCGCCGCGCGTGATGCCGCGGGCCTCCAGCACGATCTCGTTGCCCGAGGTGTCGGGGAAATCGTTCGCCACCTCGGTGAGCTGGCGGCCCACCATCATGGCGATGAGCGTGTCCATCGGCGTCTCGGCCATCGGCACGGTGGCGATGTACTGGCCGTCGCGCATCACGGTCACGCGGTCGGCAATGCGCTTCAACTCGTCCATCTTGTGCGAGATGTAGACGATGGCCACGCCCTGCGATTTGAGCTGGCCGATGATGCGGAACAGGTCGGCCACCTCCTCGTTGTTGAGGGCGGCGGTGGGCTCGTCCATGATGAGCACGCGCGAGTCGAACGAGAGCGCCTTGGCGATTTCCACCATCTGCTGCCTGGCCACCGTGAGTTCGCCGACCGGCGTGTGCGGGTCGAGCCTGAGGTTCATGCGCGCGAAGATGCGCTCGGCCTCCACGCGCATCGCATCCTCGTCGATGAAAAGACCCAGGCGCCCGCGCGGCTCGCGGCCGATGAAGATGTTCTGCGCGGCGCTCAGGTGGTTCATCAGGTTGAGCTCCTGATGGATGATGCCGATGCCCAGCGCCTGCGCGGCGCGCGGGCTCGCGATGTCCACGGGCTGGCCGTCGATGCGCACCTCGCCCGAATCCTTGCCATAGACGCCGGCCAGCACCTTCATGAGCGTGGACTTGCCCGCGCCGTTCTCGCCCATGAGCGCATGCACCTCGCCGGGCAGCAGGTCGAACTGCGCCTTGTCGAGGGCACGCACGCCGGCAAATGATTTGCAGAGGTCGCGGATGGTGACGATGGGTTGCATGAGGTGGTGCGTTCGTGCGTTCGTGCGTTCGTTCTTCAGTCCGTGGACGAGATGCCGTAGAAGTGCTGCGCGGTGCGGCGCCAGACCTGCGCCTGCCCGTGCGGCGGCAGGCTGCCGATGAGCGCCTCGCTCGCCGCGATCCAGCCCGCGTAGTCGCCGGCCAGCGTGAGCACGGGCCAGTCGCTGCCCCACATCAGGCGGCCGGGGCCGAAGCAGCGCAGCAGCACGCCCCAGACCGGGCGGATGGCGCGCACGAGCGCATCGACATCGCCGCGCATCGCGGCCGGTGCTTCGGTCCAGAGGCCCGAGAACTTGCAGCAGACCTGCGGCAGCGCGGCCAGCTCGGTCATGTGGCGGCGCCATGCGGCGAAGGCCTCGCCGTTTTCCGCGTCGCCCACTTCGGGCTTCGCTGCGTGGTCGATCACCACGGGCAGTTGCGGCCACGCCTTGACGAAGTGCAACAGCGCGGGCAGCTGGCGCGGCTTCACCAGCGCGTCGAAGCGCAGGCCCAGGCGCACCATCGCACGGATCGCATCGGGGTGCGGCGCGTGCGCGATCCAGTCGTCATCGGGCAAGTCCTGCAGCATCGGCCGCACGCCCTTGAACTTGGGGTGGCACGCCATGCGCTCCAGCGAGGCCGCGGCATCGCGGCGGCTCAGGTCGACCCAGCCGACCACGCCGCCGATCGCCTTGTGCGCGCTGGCCAACTCGAGCATGAAGTCGGTCTCGGCCTCCGACCCAGCCGCCTGCACCAGCACTGTCCGCGCCACGCCGTGCGCTTGCAGCAGGGGCGCGAGATGCTCGGGAAGAAAGTTGCGCATGAGCGGTGCCAGCGCCGGCACATCGGCGCGCAGCCACGCATAGTCGCCGCGCGCGGGTCGCCAGAAATGCTGATGCGAGTCGATGCGCTGTGTCATGACTTGACGCCGGCCGCGGTGCGGCGCGGACGCCTTGCCCCTTCAGTCCATATACGAACAGAGTATTTACATACGAACTTTCATCGTCAAGAGCTCAGGGTCGGGGCTTACCCGTAAGACGAAAACTTGCCAAAGGCCAATGCTGCTGGTGAAATTCATCTGTGAACAAACCCCTGAATTCCGCCATCTTGGACAAGCCCACCGACGACCCCGAGCGCTATCGCGCCCCCGCCCTGGACAAGGGACTGGACATCCTCGAGCTGCTCGCCGAACAGCCCGAGGGCCTCACGCGCGGCGAAATCGTGAAGGCGCTGGACCGCGGCCCGAGCGAGATCTACCGCATGCTCGAGCGGCTGGTGGCGCGGCGCTACGTGCTGCGCTCGCCCGCGGGCGACCGCTACAGCATGAGCCTGAAGATGTTCGACCTGGCCCACCGCTACCCGCCCACACACCGGCTGGTGGCGCAGGCGCTGCCGGTGATGGACCGCTATGCGAAAGAGGCCGAGCAGGCCTGCCACCTGGGCGTCTACGACCGGGGCAACGTGCAGATCGTCGCGCAGGTCAACAATCCCTCCGCCATCAGCATGACGGTGCGCCCGGGCACCCGCGTGAATCTGCTGGACACCGGCTCCGGCCAGGTGCTGCTGGCCTGCGAGTCGGACGCGCGCCGCCGGCAGATGCTGGCCGAACACGTCGCGCTGGACGGCGAGGTGCAGATCCCGCCCGATGAACTGGAGCACATGCTGGAGGCCGTGCGCGCCACGGGCTACAGACAGCGCGAGAGCCTGCAGTACTTCGGCGTGATCGACATCTCGTGCCCGATCCTCGGGCCGCACGGCCATGCGCTGGCGGTGCTCACCACGCCGTACATCCGGCGCATCGACCGCCACGCGATTCCGTCTCTGGACCGCGCGCGCGAGCTGATGCTGCAGGCCGCGCGCGAGCTGTCGCTGGTGGCGAACGCCGCTCAGTCCGCGTAGACGCCGGCCGCCTTGATGACGGGCGTCCACTTCGCGATCTCGCCGATCACGAACTTCTTGTGGCCCGCGGGCTCGATGCGGCCATCGGTCGCGACCACGGCGCCCAGCAGCTCTTCGCGCTTGATGAAGTCCGGGTCTTTCAACGCCACCTTCAGCGCATCGTTGAGCTTCTTGAGCACCGGCGCCGGCGTGCCCTTGGGCGCATACAGGCCGTGCCAGATCGTGACCTCGAAGTTCTTCAGGCCCGCTTCGTCCAGCGTGGGCAGGTCTTTCAGGAGCGGCGTGGTCAGGCGGTGGGGCGTGGTCACGGCATAGGCCTTGACCTTCTTGGCCTCGATCTGCGGCGAGGTGTTGGTGCTCTGGTCGCACAGCAAGTCGATCTGCCCGCCGATCAGGTCGGTGATGGCGGGCGCCGTGCCCTTGTAGGGCACGGGCGTCATCTCGGTCTTGGTCGCGCTCTGGAACAGGAGGCCGCACAGGTGCGAGGCCGAGCCCACGCCCGCGTTGCCGATGTTGATCTTGCCCTTGTTGGCGGCGATCCAGGCCGTCAGTTCCTTGTAGTTGTTGGCCGGAAGGCTCGGCTTGGAGATCAGCGTCATCGGCACGTCGTTGACGATGCCCAGGTACTCGAAATCGCTCTCGACTTTGAACGGGACGTTGCGCACCAGCGTCGGCACGGTCGCCATCGCGATGTGGTTCAAGAGCAGCGTGTAGCCATCGGGGTTGGCGCGCGCCACCTTGGCTGCGCCGATGGAGCTGCCCGCGCCGGGCACGTTGTCGATGATGACGCTCGCGCCGCCCAGGGGCTTGCGCAGCGCTTCGGCCAGGTCGCGCGCCACGCGGTCGGTCGGGCCGCCTGCGGCGAAGGGCACGACGATGGTCACGGGCTTGCCCGCGGGGAAGTCCTGCGCGTGGGCGCCAATGGTCAGGCCCAGGGTGGCCAGCGCAACCGCCGCGAGGGCGAACATTTTTTTCATGGAAGTCTCCGTCAAGGTCAAAAAAGAAAATCAGGGCGCGCGCGAAGGCACGCGGCTCTCCAGCGTGGGCGGTTGCCACTCGGGCTTGATGTGGCAGCCGTTCTTGCCGTCGGTGTCGTAGCGCGGCGCGAGCGATGCGCAGCGTTGCGCCAGGCTCTGCGGCGTGGGCTTCTCGCCCTTGTCGATCCAGTCCATCAGCGCACCGAAGAGCGCGGGGTATTCCGAATCGCTGAGATAACTGTGCTCGCGCTCGGCGCTGAAGCTCTGCACCAGGTTGCCGCCGGTGCCGGCCGCGTCGCGGATGCGGCGGTAGGCGTTCTCGAGCTCCACGAACGCGGTCGGATCGTCGATGGCATGCAGCCCCACCGTGGGCAGCGAGGTGCGGCCCGTCGGCTGGCTGTCGGCCGCGAGCGCGCCCTTGGCCTGCGGGTCGGCGGCGTAGCGCGCAACGCCCGCGTTGAGCGCCGCGTCGTCGGCCGAGCCGCTGTAGACCACGCCGATGTTGCCGAAGGGGTTGCGGCCGTTCAGGCGCTTCTGCACCAGGTCCTGGAAGAGCCACGTCGCCCAGTTCAGGTGGCCGACGAGCGAGCGCTCCTGGATCTTCACGACCGAGAGGATCGTCTTCAGGCGCGCCGCCTGCTCGGGCGTGCGCTGCGCGGCGGGCATGCCGACGCCGGTGCATTCCTTCACGCGCGCGGCGAGTTCGGCGCGGGTGAGTTTCGAATCGATCGGCAGCCCCATCCACAGCGGGTACTGCGGCTCGTCGGGACGCGGATGGTTGCGGCAGACGTACTGGTAGACCACGCGCAGGTCGAGCCGGAAGTCGTAGGCGCTGTTGCCGCCGCCGAGCACACCACTCGTGAGCAGCAGGCCGTCGTAAGGACTCTTCGCCATTGCTGCGTCACCTAGCGGCGCATAGAGTTCGGCCGCCTTCGCCGCCACGCCCGCGCCGTAGCTCTGCCCGTGCAGCAGCGTGCGCTTGGGCTGGCCGAAGTGGCGCACGAAGATCTGGCGCAGGCGCTCGGTGTCTTCGGCCGCCATCGTCACGCCGTAGCCGCCGCGCCGGTAGGTGGAGCCGGCCCAGGCGTAGCCGGCCTTCACGGTGACGGCCCAGCGCTTCAAGTCTTCCTCGCTGCGCTCGAGCTTGGGCGGGCCGGTCTCGGGGCCGCCGTGGGCGTGCATCACGAGCACGCGGTTCGCGTCCTTCGTCCAGTCCTTCGGGATGGCGATCCAGTAGAGCGCGCCGGTGCCGTCCTCACCGGTGTAGCAGCGCGCGGCCTCGGGGACGGGGGACGGGCAGGTGGCGGGCTTGGGTGCTGTTGCCGGCGCTGCGTGCGCGGACAGCAGCGGGGCCGTGCCGAGCAGTGCGAAGGCGGCAAGTTGCGACAGTTGTTTTTTCAATGGCGTACTCCGAGTTCCAGCGCCGCGTTCGTTCCATCGGTGGTGACGAAGCCCAGGACGCCGCTGTTGAAGATGAAATTGCCCGGCCGGCCCGCGTCGGCCTGCACTACGCCGGGCACCGGCGTGTCGTAGCCCAATGATGCCGCAGCGCCGCCGAGGTTGAAGTTGCTGCCCGCGACCGTCGCCTCGCGGCTCTCGCCCTTCACGCTGGCCATGGCGTAGCTGCCGTCGGCCGCGCCCGCCATCAGGCTTTGCTGCAGGCCGAAGATGCGCAGGCCCGCGGTGGCGGCCGCATCGCGCACCAGGTGCAGCGGCACCGCGGTGCCATTGACCAGCCCGATCACCATCGAGCCGCTGAGCGTGCCGCCGGTGGTGACGGCGCCGCCGGTCGGCGCGGTGGTGCGCACGTCGAAGGCGCCATGCGTGGTGTTGTAGGTGATGTAGCCCTTCTCGGTCTCGGTGCAGTTGGCGTCGTAGATCATGAAGCTGCCGGCGCTGCCCGCCGCGCTGCGGCAATACTGGAAGGTGCCCGCGTTGCGAAGGCGCACCGCGCCGGCGTAGGCCGCGGCGGTGCCGGTGCCCTGCTGCACGCCCACCGTGTTGAAAATGTTCGCCACCGGATTGAAGACCGCGGGCGAAGCCGTGTTCTCGAAGGTGTTCTGGAACGCCACCAGGGGCGAGAAGCCGCCGCCGCTCGGCGGGTTCACGCCGCCCAGCAGCACGCCGCCCGGCGCGAAGCTGAAGACCGCGCCGCTCTCGTTGCTCGTGTAGCTGCAACTGCCCTGCGCCACCAGCGAGCCGGTGCGCACCGTGCCGGCGGTGCGCTGCAGGCTGGCATCGATGGTCACCGTGTAGGCCATGGTGGCCGGATCGATCTGCACGCGCAGTTCTTCGCCGAAGCTGTTGCCGCCCTTGTAGGTGGTGGCGGTTGCGGGCAGGTTGGGGCAAGCCAGCGGGTCGCCGACCTCGGTCACGCAGCTGTAGTTGACGGCCGCGTCCAGGCTGCCGGCGCCGCGGTACTTGGGCCACGACGGGAACAGGCACAGCGGACGCGTGCGGCCGTAGCTGCCAGCCACCGCATCCACCGCCACGCCGGTGGCGGGCGCGAGGCCGCCCTCGACCCAGCCTTCGAGCGCGGCGAGCGAGTCCCAGTTGGGAATGAAGCTGCCGGTGCCGTGACCCATGCCGGGCACGGTGTAGAAGCGCACGTTCTGGTCGACCGTTGCCTGGCCGACCGTGGCGATGAGTTGCTTGTAGTAGTCGATGGTCGAGTTCGGGCTGATCACCTCGTCGGCCAGGCCGTGCAGCATGATGAGCCGGCCGCCGTGCGCGAAGAAGGGCGCAAGGTTCGGGTTGGTCGCATCGGTGAGGTTGGAGACCTCGGTCACCCGCGCGGCATAGCTGCCCGGGTCCAGCGGGTCGAAGGTCAGCGAGTCGAAGCCCGCGATGCGCGTGACGAAGAACTTCACCCACTGGTCGCCGGTGACGTACATGTTGGCGTCGGCCGAGGTGGCCGGGTTGGCCGGCACCGGACGCGTGCCGAGGTCGCGCGTGGTGTACGGGCCGGCGACGAGCGCGCCTTCCAGGATGTTGTAGCCGCCCGCGCGCTTGACGCCATTGCCGAGCGAGTAGGTCGTGAAGTCGAGCGGCGATTCGATGGTGCGCACGGTGGCCAACTGCGCGTCCGAGAGGCACGTGTTGCCCGTGTCCGCCCCGCCGGAGCAGCGCAGCGAAGCGAGGATCTGCGTGTTCAGCAGCCGGCAGCTTTCCACGTTGCTCACGATGTTGTCGGCCGCGCCGTCCAGCTTGTCGCAGGCCTGCATCGCGGCCTTCTGCACCAGCAGTGTCTTGGCCACGTTCATCCAGCCCGCGCCGCCGTTGTTGTAGAGCGCACGCCCCACCGCCACGTTCGACAACCGCGTGCCGGTGTAGTTGAGCGCCGGTTCGTTGGCGATCACGCCGTCGTAGTCCTCGGGCCAGCGCTGGATGTAGCTGAGCGCGTCGCGCCCCCCGGTCGAGGTGCCGAGGAAGTAGGCGTGCTTGGGCTTGACGGCATAGCGCGCGAACACCAGCGCTTGCGCCACGTCGCGCGTCTTCTTGAGCGACAGGCCGCCGTAGTTGGCCAGCTGCTCGTCGTTGGCCGCGAACTTGCCGTCGGTGATGCTGCTCGACTGGTGGCCCGAGTCGTCGCCGTAGGTGGCATAGCCGAGCGCGAGCGGCGCGGGCTTGCCGGCGGGGCCGAAGCGAATGACCTCGGTGCCATCGATCAGCACACCGTCGAAGCCGCCGCCGCCGAAGTGGATCGTCTTCTGGTTCCACTTCTCGGGCAGGTTGACCGCGAAGTTGATGAGCTGCGACGCCGGGTCCACCGGCTGGATGGTGCCGCGCACGCGGCAGTAGTCGCCCAGCTGGTTGCCCGCGTCGGTCGCCGCCACGGGCGTGGCGCTGACGACGGTCGCGCCGCCCGTGGGCAGGCTGATGAGCGAGGCGGGCAGGCTCTTGCCAGCGAGGTCCGCGCAGGCGACCACCGGCACCACCGGCGGCGGATTCTCGGGCGGGTTGCCGGGCGGATCGGTGTCGGGCTGCCCGCCGCTTGCTGGCGGGTTGTTCGGCACGATCGGGAAGAAGCCGGCGCCGCCGCCGCCTCCCCCACCGCCGCCACAGGCGGCCAGGACCAGGGAAACCAGCGAGATGCCGATCACGGGGCCGATCGCGGGGCCGAGCGAACGGCGGGCGCGACGGGCGGCGTCGATCATCGAAAGAATCGGGCGGGGGCGCGGTGGGCGCATGGTCTTGTCTCCGGCATGCGGCCTCGGTGGGCCGCTCTTTTTTGAATGGGCGGCCGGACGATAGGTGTACGAGTGACCTTGGGTCAAATAAAATAAAAGTACACATCCGATACGAAAAAAATATGGAGTCAACGTGGAGCTAGCGTGGAGATAAGACCGCTGCGGTACTTCGTGGCCGTCGCCGAGACCGGCCACATGACGCGCGCCGCAGAGCAACTGGGCATCCAGCAGCCGCCGCTGAGCCAGACGATCAAGGCGCTCGAACGCGAGCTGGGCGTGCTGCTGTTCCGCCGCCATCCGCGCGGCGTGGCGCTCACCGATGCGGGGCGCCTGTTCCAGGTCGAGGCGCTGCGCATGCTGCAGGACATGGAGGCCATGAAGCAGCGCATGGCGCGCGTGGCCAACGGCGAGGTCGGCACGCTGGCGGTCGGCTTCACCAGCTCGGCCGCGGCGCACCGCTTCGTGCCCGAGGCGCTGCGCGCCTTTCGCCGCGAGCACCCCGGCGTGGAGCTGCAACTGCGCGAGAACAACGCGGCCGAGCTGACCGAGGCGCTGGCCGCCGGCCGCCTGCACTGCGGCCTGTTGCGCGTGCCGGTGGCGCGACCCGAGGGCCTGCTGTTCGAGACGCTGCTGCGCGAGCCGGTGCTGGTCGCGATGCCGAGCGACCACCCCTTTGCCCTCGCGCGAAAGAACAGGGAAAAGGCCTCGCGCCCGCTGCCGCTCGCGCGGCTGTGCGAGGAAGGCATCATCCTCGTGCGCCGTCCGGGCGCGCCGGGCCTCTATGCCGAGCTGCTGGCGCTGTGCCACGCCAAGGGCCTGCGCCCGCGCGTGGTGGCCGAGGTGGACCGCATGATGACCAACCTGAATCTCGTGGCCGCGGGCGTCGGCCTGTCGGTGGTGCCGGCCTCGATGACCGGCGTGCACGCGCATGCCATCGCCTACGCGCGCCTGGCCGACGGCGGCCAGCTCGACGCACCGCTCACGCTGGTGTCGCGCGTGGAAGAAGACAACTTGCCCGCGCAGCACTTCGCCGCGCTGCTGCGCAGGCACGCGAGCGAGAACCCGGGGTCATGAGCAACGTCTGGCTGCGCCGTCGCCATTTCGTGCGCAGCACCGGCGCCCTGCTGGCCGCTGCGTGCGCCATGCCGCAATGGCTGCGCGCCGCCACGACGTCATCGCCCTGGCCGAACCGGCCCGTGCGCCTGATCGTGGTCTATCCGCCGGGCGGCGTCAGCGACGGCATGGCGCGCGTGCTGGCCGATCCGCTCTCGCAGGCGCTGGGCGTGCCGGTGCTCATCGAGAACCGCGCGGGCGCGGGCGGCAGCATCGGCATGGATGCGCTCGCGCGCGCCGCGCCCGACGGCTGCACCCTCGCCTTCTCGGCGATCAGCCCGCTCACGCTGCACCCGCTGATCGCGCGCGTGCCCTACGACCCGCTGCGCGCCTTCGCGCCGGTGGCCAGCGTGATGCGCACGCCGGTGCTGGTGGTCGGCACGCCGGCCTTCATGGGCCACGGCTTCGCCGACCTGATCGCGCGCGCGCGCAGCCAGCCCGGCGCGGTGCGCTGGGCCACCTCGGGCGTGGCCACCATCGGGCACCTGGTGCTCGCGCAGGTGCGCATGCAAAGCCGCACCGACATCACCCACATCCCCTACGCGGGCGGCGGCCCGCAGCTCAACGATGCGCTGAGCGGGCAGTTCGAGGTGCTGTCGACCAATGTCGCCGCGCAGCAGCTGCAGTACATCGAGGGCGGACGGTTCCAGGCGCTGGCGGTGGGCGCGCCCGCGCGCATCGAGGCGCTGCCCGCGGTGCCGACGCTCGCGGAGCTGGGGTACGAGCGCGCGAACCGCGATTCGCTCTTCGGAATCTTCGCGCCGGCGCGCACGCCTGCGGCGGTGGTGCAGCGGCTGAATGCGGAGATCAATCGCGTGCTGCGCAGCGATGCGGTGAGGGCGCGACTGCGAGGGGCGTACAACCTGCCGGCCGGGGGAAGCATCGAGGACTTCGCGCATGAGATCGCGGTGGATCGGCGGCGCAATCGGGCGTTGGTGGCGGGGGACAGGTCGCAGTTCGACTAGGGACTAGCTTTCAGCGACCCAAAGCCGCGGATAGTCACTCACGAAACCGTCCCCGGTCACACCGAGCACCGCCTCATAGTCGAAGCGCTTCGCCACATACGCGTACTCGCTCTCGCTGCGCCGCTCGTAGCTTTGCATCAGCTCGCTGAGCACGCCGCCGCCATCGAGATCGACCCATGCAGCCGGCGCATCGGCCGACTCTCCCACCGAGAGATTGAGCCGCCGAAGTTGCAGCAGGTTGGTAGCGGGCGTGAATCCCAGGTCCAGGTCCACGCAGTGCGACAGGTCGGGCACGGCCTCGTCGTTGAGCTTCCAGTGGCCATGCGCATCGCGCGCGATCGACAGCTCCACGGCCGCGTCGCCGAGCCAGCCGCGCACCATGCCCCACTGCGTGTGCCAGTGCAGGTCGCAGCGCACGCGGTAGTGCAGCTGGGCGATGCGGCCATCCTCCTGGCGGAACACCGCGGCGCCGTCGAGCTGCCAGGCCGAGGCATTGCGCTCGAGCCGGCAGGCGTCGTGGCCCGGGGCGTCGAGCTTGCGCCAGAGAATGGAGGCGACGGTTTGCATGGCGCGGATGATGGCACCGGCATGCGGCGCTGCGCAAGCGGCATCGCGCAAAATGCCCCGCATGGTGAAAGCCCTTTCCACAGCGTTTCTTGTTCTTCTGCCCATTCTTTTGGCGGGTGGCGCCGCGCAAGCAGCCGCGCTGAAGGACGGCGACATCGTCTTCCACACCTCCCGCTCGGCCCAGAGCGTGGCCGTGCAGCGCGCCACGGACTCGCGCTACAGCCACATGGGCATCGTGCTGCTGCGGGACGGCAAGCCCTTCGTGTTCGAGGCCGTCTCGACCGTGCGCTACACGCCGCTCGCGCAATGGGCGGCGCGCGGCAACGGCGGGCACTACGTGGCCAAGCGCCTGCGCGATGCCGACACGCTGCTGACACCCGCCGCCGTGGCCCGCCTGCACGCGCGCACCTCGGACTTCGCGGGCCGGCCCTACGACCTGACCTTCGAATGGTCGGACGGGCGCATCTACTGCTCCGAACTCGTGTGGAAGCTCTACCAGCGCGCGCTGGGCGTGCGCATCGGCGAGCTGCAGAAAATCCGCGAATTCAACCTCGCCGACCCGGCCGTGCGCGCCAAGATGCGCGAGCGCTACGGCGACAGGGTGCCGATGGACGAGCCGGTGATCTCACCCGTGGCAATGTTCGATTCGCCGTTGCTCGTGACCGTCGAAACACGCTGACCTCCGCGGCCCTCGGCGGGCGAAACTCCTCCGGCCGCGAGACAATCGTTTCCGTGAGTTCCCCGCACCCCTCCAAAGGCCCGATCCGGCGCATCGCCCACCTCGACATGGACGCCTTCTACGCGTCGGTCGAGCTGTTGCGCTATCCGCAGCTCAAGGGCCTGCCCATGGTGATCGGCGGCGGGCGGCGCAGCGTCGACGAGGCGATCCGCAACCTGCCCGAGGGCGGCACGCTGGCCGACATTCCGGTGGATGCCTTTCCGCGGCTGAAGGACTATGCGGGCCGCGGTGTGATCACCACCGCCACCTACCCCGCGCGGCAGTTCGGCATCGGCTCGGCCATGGGGCTCATGAAGGCGGCCAAGCTGTGCCCGCAGGCGCTGATCCTGCCGGTCGATTTCGACGAATACCGTCGCTTCTCGCGCGCCTTCAAGCAGGTGATCCTGGACATCGCGCCGCTCATGGAAGACCGCGGCGTGGACGAGGTGTACATCGACTTCACCGACGTGCCCGGCGGCCAGCGCGACGGCGGGCGCTCTCTGGCGCGGCTGATCCAGAAATCGATCCTCGACGCCACGGGCCTGACCTGCTCGATCGGCGTGGCGCCCAACAAGCTCATCGCCAAGATGGCGAGCGAATTCAACAAGCCCAACGGCATCTCGGTGGTCTACGAAGGTGACCTGGAGAGCCGCATCTGGCCCCTGCCCTGCCGCAAGGTGAACGGCATCGGGCCCAAGGCCGACGAGAAGCTGAAGCGCTTCGGCATCGAGACCGTCGGCCAGCTCGCGGCGCGCGAGCGCGACTGGCTCGTGCAGAACTTCGGCAAGGCCACCGGCGCATGGATGCACGAGGTGGCCTGGGGCCGCGACGACCGGCCGGTGGTGACCGAGAGCGAGCCCGTCTCGATGAGCCGCGAGACCACGTTCGACCGCGACCTGCACGCGGTGCGCGACCGCGCCGAGCTGGGCGCGATCTTCACGCACCTGTGCGAGAAGGTCGCCGAAGACCTGCAGCGCAAGGGCTATGTGGGCAAGACCATCGGCATCAAGCTGCGCTACGACGATTTCAAGATCGCCACGCGCGACCAGACCATCGACCGCTTCACCGCCGACGGCAAGACCATCCGGCAGGTCGGCGGGCAGTGCCTGAAGCGCGTGCCGCTGGAGCGGCCGCTGCGCCTCCTGGGCGTGCGCGTGGGGGCGCTGGCGAAGGCCGGCAGCCCCGAGGCGCTGGCACCGGCCGCTGCGGGCACGTCGCGCGCCTCGGCGGAACCCGCCTCGACCACGGCATCGCTCTTCTGAAACCATGATGACGATCAAACGCTGGCTCCTGCGCCTCGCCTTCACGCTGCTGGGGTTCGTGCTGGCGGTGGGGCTCTATGTGCTGGTGGCCTGTGCGCTGGTGCTCTGGCCGGCCAACGCGAAGCCGAAGCCGCCCGCCGAAGCCCCGGCCTTGCAAGCCTGGGTGCTGAGCAACGGCGTGCACACCGATCTCGTCTTTCCGGCCCGCTCGGCCACGGTCGACTGGCATCGGCTCTTTCCGCTCGCCGACTTCAAGGCCGTGCCGCCCGATGCCGAGTTCATCGCCATCGGCTGGGGCGACCGCGAGTTCTACCTGCACACGCCCACCTGGGCCGACCTGACGGCCTCGCGCGCGTTCGGCGCGCTCGCGGGCGGCAACCGGGCGTTGATGCATGTGACGTACCTGCAGCGGGGCCAGATGCGGCGCGGCGCCTACAAGCTGCCGCTCTCGCAGGCGCAGTACGCGCAGCTCGTGGACTACGTGCGCGACTCGCTGCCTTCAGGCCGCGCGATGCCGATCGCGAGCGCGCACTACGACAACCAGGACGCCTTCTACGAAGCCGAAGGCGGCTACAACCTCTTCGAGACCTGCAACACCTGGACCGGCCGCGGCCTGCGCAGCGCGGGCGTCACGGTGAGCCGCTGGACGCCCTTCGACTTCAACGTGACCTGGCACCTTCAGCCCACGCAACCCTGAGGCCGCTCAAGGCTTCGGCACGCCCGCCTGCCACTGCGGCCAGTTCTTCACGATGTGATCGACCACGCGCGTGCCGACCAGCGCGATGTTCTCCACCGTCTCGGCAAAGCCGCCCGCCGTCTCGCCCGGCGCGGGGTCCAGGTGCTGCAACGTGCTTTCCTTGGGGTTGCCCTGGTCGAAGTTGACCGCGCCGCGCAGGCTCATCACGCGGTCGGTGCCGTGGGTGCGCTTGATCACGAGGGTGATGGCGGCGGCCTCCATTTCGGTGATGACGTAGTCGTCGGCGCCGTAGAGCTTGGCGATGTACTGCGCCTGCCTGGACATGCCCGGGCCGTGGAAGAAGGTGTCGCCGGTCATGTGGGTGCCGGTGCCGACGAAGGGCGCGCGCCGCGCCGCGGCGTCGGGGTAGCGCAGGCGGTACTTGCGGGCGGCGTCCGAATCCTTCAACGGCGTGTCGGCCGAAAGCTTCATGGCCCAGCCGACGAGGTCGGGGTTGAGCTTGAAGCGGCGGTAGTCCTCGTAGCCCTTGCGCGGCATGAAGGTGGGCTCGCCCGCCTTGTTTTCTTCGGGTGCCCAGCGGTGGCCGAGGTCGTAGTCCACGAGCCAGGTGGCCCAGCTCACCTCGCCGATGGTTCCGCGCGAAGGGGGCGTGCCGGCCACGCCGGAGATCACGTAATACGCCTGCGAGAAATCGAACTGCGGGTTCAGCAGGATCGCCTGCATCGACGACGACGAGTTGACCTTGCCCATGCCGAGCACCGCGCCGCAGACGCCGTCGGCGTTGCAGTACACGGGCTGCAGCGCGCCGGGCACGGCCATGGGCCTGGCGCCCTTCCAGTAGCGCTCGTACCAATGCTGGAACTCGCCGGCGCGGTCGCCGGTGTTCTGCCCGATCTCGAACATGGCGGCGACGAACACCTTGACCTTGACCTTGACGGGCGCGACCGATGCAGCCGGCGCAGTTGGCGCAGTTGGTGCAGGCGAGGTGGAGGCACAGGCCGTGGCGAGCAGCGCCGCGGCGCACAGCGCCGACCAGCGGGCGCAGAGGGAGGTCCAACGAGGAAGCATGATTTTTGCGGGCGGAGATAAGTGGAAGAGAGGCACCAACAGCTTGCGGCGTCCTACACCGGGCGATTGTCGATGCTGGCACAAGCGGATGCATCTCCAGACGCAAACCTCATGCCGGCCTCCACCTCGCCCACCTCCAAGCCGATCGTCAAAACGCCTGCCAAGGCGCCCTCCAAGCCCACGCCCATCGCGAACGGCCTGGTCTACGTCACCCCCGACATGCCCGGCATCCAGCGCCTGAAGCACGGCGAGCGCTTTCGCTACCGCGACGCCAAGGGCCGGTGGCTGCGCGACGTGGACGAGATCTCCCGCATCCGCATGCTGGCCATTCCGCCGGCCTACACGCAGGTGTGGATCTGCCCCCTGCCCAACGGCCACCTGCAGGCCACCGGCATCGACGCGCGCGGCCGCAAGCAATACCGCTACCACGCCGACTGGCGCGTGATGAAGGACGAGACCAAGTTCGAGCGGCTCGAAGCCTTCGCGCTCGCGCTGCCGCGCATCCGCGCCCGCGTCGCGCGCGACCTGCAGCCGGTGAAAGGCCAGAAGGTGCCCGGGCGCAGCCAGGTGCTCGCCGCGCTCGTGCGCCTTTTGGACACCACGCTGCTGCGCGTGGGCAACGAGGAGTACGCGAGCACCAACGGCTCCTTCGGTCTCACCACGCTGCGCAACCGGCACGCGGCCGTGCAGGGCACGGCGCTGCGGCTGCACTTCAAGGGCAAGAGCGGCGTGATGCACGAGGCCAAGCTCGAAGACCCGCGCGTGGCGAAGGTGGTGCGCCAGTGCCAGCAGCTGCCGGGGCAGGCGCTCTTCCAGTACGCGGACGAAGACGGCGAGCTGCGCGGCGTCTCGTCCACCGACGTCAATGACTACATCGCCGAGGCCGCAGGAATTGCCGAAGCCTCGCAGGGCGACCGCTTCACCGCCAAGGACTTCCGCACCTGGCACGGCACGGTGCAGGCGCTGGAGCTCACGCGCCTGGCCTGCGAGCCGGGCCGCGTCGCCGCGGACGGCAGCCGCTACAGCGCGAAGGACATCCTCGCGGCGGTGGCCAAGCAGCTGGGCAACACGCCGGCGGTCTGCAAGAAAGCCTATGTGCACCCGGCCGTGCTGGCGCTGGGCAGTGCGCTCGCGAACGACGACGAGGACGCGGCGACCGCGCTGTTCGAGAAGATCGCCGGCCGCGCCACGGCCCGGCCTTCGCGCGGTCTGTATGCGGCGGAGCGGCGGCTGCTGGCGTTCTTGCGGACGCACCGGCAGGCGCAAGCGCGCGAACGCCGCACCGGCAAGCGCAAGCCTCAGCCGGTCGCGAGCGAGAAACGCACGCTCTCGCCGTCCACCGCGATGGCGTAGCCCATGTCCTCGGCGAGGTTCTGCAGCGCGATCGCGTCGATGGCCAGCGCGCGCGGCGCGCGGTGCGCATCGAGCACGGGGTTCACGGCGCCGGCTTCGCGCGGCAAGGCGATGAAGCGCAGCCCGTCGGGGCCGTCGGCCTCGACCCGGATCGCGCCGGCCTCGGCCGCGCCGTCGTGCAGGTAGCCCAGGGCGCCCAGGAAAAGGTAGCGCAGCGCGGCGGCCGCGGGCCGGCGCGGCTCGCCGTCTTTCGCGTCCGGCGGCGCATCGAGCGAGGGATCTGCATCGAGCATCACGCCATGCAGGTCGAAGGCCGAGCGCATCAGGTTCACGCACTGCGCCACCAGTGCGCTGCGGGTGATGCCGTCGTCGGTGGTGGCCAGTTCCCAGTCGCGCAGCGACCGGATGGCTTGCACCAGTTCCGACACCTGGTTGTCGATGAGGGCCACGCGCTCTTCGCAGGCGGCGGGATCGATGGGGGTGGCGGCCACCTGGCGCTTGAGCATCAGGAGCGCCATGCGCACCACCGAGACGGGCGCTGCCATGTCGTGGCGCAGAGCGGGCAAGGCGCGGGTGAGCAGTTCGTGGCGCACGCCGGCAGCGATCCAGCTGCGCGCTCCGGGCGATGATTTCATTGCGCTGCAGCCCAGGTCGGGGTGCGGCCCGTGCGGCGGGGGGCAACTGGGGACACGGTCACGGGAAATTTCCTGATACGGGGGAGAAGGCAACAAGTATCGTGCCCGCCTCCCCGGCCAGGTGTAGGAGCGTGCCTACGCCCTCGATGCCTCCGTCCAGGAACCCAAGGCCCGAGGGCTCAGGGTTTCCCGAGGTAGGTGCGGATGTCCTTCACCTCGACGCCGGCGGCGGCGACGGCCGAGCGCAACTGCGCTTCGGTCACACCCAGCGTCTGCGTCCAGTAGCGGACCTCGTGGGATTCATTGACGTTGATGCGGGCTGCATCCTGCGGTCCGCGCTTGCTCAGGTCATCGGCCATGGTGTGGATTTCCTTGTTGAAGGCCACCACGATGCGGCGTGCGCGGGCGATGCGCTGGCGGACGGCAGCGCACCCGCGTGCAGGATAAGTCCGAGGAACGGGTTAGAGGCCGGGCTGGCGATGCCCCGCGGATTCAGGACGAGGACGCACGGGCCCGCGCCTGCAGTTCCCGCTTGAGCAGCTTGCCGTTGGCGGTGGTGGGCATCGCGTCGATCACCTCGATGCGCGCCGGTCGCTTGTAGGGCGAGAGGTGCTCGGCCAGGTGCGCGCGCAGCGCGGCCTCGTCGAGCGATGCGCCGGGTTTCAGCTCGGCGAAGGCGACGATCTGCTCGTTGCCATCGGCCTCCGACACGCCGACCACGGCGCACAGGTGCACGCCCTCGAAGCGGCCGATCACCGCCTCGATTTCCGCCGGGTACACGTTGAAGCCCGAGCGGATGATCATTTCCTTCAGCCGCCCCACCACGAAGAGTGCGCCGTCTTCGCCGAAGCGCCCGAGGTCACCGGTCGCGTACCAGCCGCCGGGGCGCAGCACCTGCGCGGTGGCGGCCGCGTCGCGGAAGTAGCCGAGCATCAGGCCGGGGCCGCGCAGCCAGATCTCGCCGGTGTCACCCGCCGGCACATCCTGGCCGTCGATGCCCACGATGCGCGCTTCGCCGCCCTCGACCGCATGGCCGGCAGCGGTGTCGTCGCGCGGCGCCTCGGTGCGTGTGAGAAACACCGAGCCCGCGTACTCCGAGAGGCCGTAGCCGTAGTGCAGCGGCTGGCCGAACAGGCGCTCCACGCGCTGCTTGAGCCCGAGGTCGAGCGGTGCGGAGCCGGTGTACACATAGCGCAGCCGCGGAAAGCGCGGCGCCGCGCGCTCGGCCTCGATGTGAGCGAGCAGCCGCGCATACATCGTCGGCGGCCCGAGCAGGTTCGACACCTCCTCGTTCGCCAGCGCCTGCAGCATGTCGGCCGGCGAGAAGCTGCCGCGCAGCACCAGCGACGCGCCGCCCGTGAGCGCGGCCATCAGCACCGTGCCGATGCCGAAGATGTGCGTCATCGGCAGGAACGCGTAGACGCGGTCGCGCGCGTCGAGCGAACGCACGGCCGCCGACACACGCCCGAAATGCAGCAGGCCGCGGTGCGACACCATCACGCCCTTGGGCGTGCCCGAAGTGCCCGACGTGAAGATGATCGCGGCCGTATCGGCGAGTGCCGCATCGGGCTCGGGCCGTGCCTCGGCGCGCGTGGCCGCGTACAGCACGCCCGGCATCCTGGCCGTCGTGGCATGGGTGCGCTCCGCATGCAGCCGCGCGGCCACCGATGCGCCGGTCGTGAAGCAACACAGGCGCGCATCCGCACGCTCGACGATCGCCGCGATCTCGCCCGGCGACATGCGCGCATTCACGCCGCACGACCACGCGCCGACGCGGCTGCACGCCATCAGCAGCGCGATGTGCGCGGCGCAGTTCTCGGCGACCAGCACCACGCGGTCGGACGGGCGCACGCCGGCGTCCAGCAGGTCTTGCGCGGCCGTGTCGGCCATCGCCTGCAGCGCCGCATAGGTGGTGGTGCCGCCTGGTTCGAAAAGAAAGACGGCTTCCGGCGTGCGGAGGGCGCGCTCATGCAGCAGGTCGTGGATGCGGTGCTGCATCGGCTATTCCGCCTCGATGCCCTTGGACGCCGTGGCCCAGAGCTTGCGGTCCGACTGCCCCTTGGTCGCGAGCACCTCGGCCCCGCCCGACCACACGTCGTAGCCTTGCTCCCGCAGCCGATTCGCGATGTCTTCGCGCGCGAGCATCCTGTGCGCGGCGGCGTTGATGCGCGCGACCAGCGCCGGGTCCATGCGCGCCGGCCCGTAGAGGCCGAACCAGCCGCCCACGTCGTAGTCGGCCACGCCCGATTCGATCATCGTCGGCACGTCCGGCAGCATGCGGTTGCGCTGGCGCGAAGTGACCGCCAGCGCCCGCAGCCGCCCCGACTGGATGAAGGGCCGAGAGGTCGCGATGATGTCGAACATCATCGGCACTGTGCCCGCCATCACGTCGGCGAGCGCGGGTGCGCTGCCCTTGTAGGGCACGTGCGTGAGCTGCACGCCGGCCATCTTCTCCAGCAGCGCGCCGCTCAGGTGGTTGGAGGCACCCACGCCCGCCGAGCCGTAGAAGAGCTTGCCCGGCTTGGCCTTCGCATAGGCAAGCAGCTCGGCCACGTTGCGCACCGGCAGGTCCTTGTTGACCACGAGCACGTTGGTGTAGTCCACCAGCGGCGCGAGTGGCGTCAAATCCTTCATCGGGTCGAACGGCATGCTGCGCTGCACGTTCGGGTTGATGGTGATGGTCGGGCTCGCGCCGAAGAACAGCATCGCGCCGTCGGGCGGCGCCTTGGCGACCGCGTTGCCGCCGAGCGAGCCGGCGGCGCCGGGGCGGTTGTCCACGATCACCTGCGTGCCGAGTTCCTGGCCCAGCGCCGGTGCGAGCAGGCGCGCGGCGCCATCGACCGGCCCGCCGGCCGAATAGCCGACGACGAGCTTGATGAGCGATGGCTGCGGCTGCTGTGCCTGTTGCGCAAAGACGCGCGCGGGCAGCATGGACAGCAATGCGCTGCCCGCCAGCGCGGCCACGGCGTGGCGCCGGGAGAGGTCGAGGGATTGCATGAGCGTTGTCTCCTGTTGTTTATTTCTTCGGCGCTCGCACCGCTCAGGCCGGCAGGTCCAGGACCTGCCGCGCGAGGATGTTGCGCTGGATCTCGTTGGTGCCGCCGTAGATCATTGCGGCCGTCGCGCCGATGAGCGGCGAGAGCACGTTGAAGGTCTGCCCGTCGAGCACCTGGTCGCCCGCGACCGCGCCCTGCTCTTCGCCGGCCTCGACCAGCAAGGCGCCGATGCGGTGGTAGGTCTCGCTCGCCCAGATCTTCAGGAGCGACACCGACGCGGGCAGCGGCTTGCCGGCGCGCACGATGTTCGCGAAGCTCGTGTAGGCGGCCGTGAGGTCGGCCACGTCGAGCCTGAGCGCCGCGAAACGCTGCGCGAACACCGGGTCCGCGAAGAGACGCCGCGCCTCCGCAAGCCGCGCGAGCTGGCCGAGCGCGTACTGCGACTGCTTGGGGCTGCCGAGAAAGATGCGCTCGAAACCCAGCAGCGCCTTCGCGATCGTCCAGCCGCCATGCAGCTGGCCCACGAGGTTCTCCGCCGGCACGCGCACGTTGTCGAAGAACACCTCGCAGAACTCCGGCTCGCCCGCCAGCGTGTGGATCGGCCGCAGCGTGATGCCCGGCGTGCGCAGGTCGCACAGGAGGAAGCTGATGCCCTCTTGCTTCCTGGCCGCCTTGTCGGTGCGCACGAGCATGAAGATGTGGTTGGCGTCCTGCGCGAGCGTGGTCCAGATCTTCTGGCCGTTGACGATGAAATGCGCGCCCTCCGCATCGCGTCCCGCGATCGCCTCGGTGCGCAAGCCCGCAAGGTCGGAGCCGGCATTGGGCTCCGAATAGCCCTGGCACCAGACATGCTCGCCGCTCAGGATGCGCGGCAGAAAGCGCTGCTGCTGCGCGGGCGTGCCGTGCTGGATAAGCAGCGGCCCGATCATCACGATGCCCTGGTCGGGCGCGCGCGCCACGCCGTATTGCTCCAGCTCCTCGATCCACGCGATGAGCTTGTCGGCCGGCAGGCCCATGCCGCCGTGCGCCTCGGGCCACGCCGGGGCGATCCAGCCTTGCGCGGAGAGCGTGAAGTACCACTCGCGCATCTCGCTCCATCGCGCGCGGTGCGAGAGATAGCGCAGCTGCTGCGGATAGCTCTGCTGCAAGAAGCCGCGCACCATGCGGCGGAATTCGGCCTCGGGCATCGCGGACCAGTCGGCGGTGCGAGGGAACTCGCCGGTCCATGCGATGGTGGCTGTCGTTGCTTCGCTCTCGCCTGCGAGCAGGCCATGCCGATGCTGGTGCGCGGTGACATTGCCCAGCCACGCCGAGAGGCACAGCACGCGCTTGTAGAACAGGCTCAGGTCGCACTCCTGCGTGTAGCCGATGGCGCCATGCAACTGCACCGACGTGCGCGAAGCCTGCAGCGCGGCGGCAGTGCAGCGCGCGTTGGCGCGGCTCGCCTCGGCTTCGAGCCGGTCCACCGGCAGCCCGGTGTTCGCCAGCGCCAGCACCTCGTTCAGCGTGGCCTGCGCCACTTCGAGGTGGATGAACATGTCGACGCAGCGGTGCTGCAGGGCCTGGAAGCTGCCGATGGGCTTGCCGAACTGCGAGCGCGTGCGCAGGTAGGCGAGCGTCTGCGCGAGCATCGCCTGCCCCGCGCCGAGCAGCTCGGCCGCCTGCAGGGTCTGGCCGGCCGCGAGCGCGTGGCGCAGTGCCTCTTGCGCGGCGGGGCCTTCGGCCAGCACCGCATCGGACGGCAGCGCGACCTCTTCGAAGCGCAGGCTCGACGCCTGTCCGCCATCGACCAGCGGCGCCACGGTTTCGCTCACGCCTTCGGTGCCGCGCGGCACCCAGAGGATGACCGCATCGTCTTCGCCGCGCGCCGACACCAGCCAGCCGCTGGCGGCGGCGCCGGGCAGCACCATGAGCTTTTCGCCCTGCAGCAGCACGCTGCCGGCGCGCCTTTCGCAACCGCACGCGAGTGGCACCGCACTCAGGTCGCCCGCGCTCTCCTGCCATGCCAGCGCGGGCAGGCTGCGGCCTGCAACTAGGTCTGAGAGCAATGCACGGGCGGCGGGCGTGTCCAGCCGCGCGAGCAGCAGCGCGCTGAGACCGGCCACGGCCAGCAGCGGCTCGGGCGCCGCATGCTCGCCGGCGGCGCGCAGGATTTCCGCCGCGCCGTCCAGTTCCAGTCCCAGGCCGCCCACGGATTCGGGGGCGAGCATGCCCGTCCAGCCCAGCGCCGCGATCGCGCTCCAGCCCTGCGCTTCGCCGGCGTCGGGCTGCGCCATCAGCGCGCGCCGTCTTTGCGTGGCGCGGCTGCGCACGAAGTAGTCGAGCGCCGCTTCGCGCATCGCCGAGAGTGATTCGAAGTCCATGGCCGCAGCGTGGCAGAAGAGGCTCCCGGAGGGCATTTGCATTTGCCGAAGGGAGGGTTTCGCAATCACGGAGCCACCTCGCGCGAGACGGGACTAGATTCGGCGCATGACCACCAAGATCAAGAAATCCCTGCACACCGAGCTGGGCCACAGCACCCCCGACAGGATCACCGTGCGCGGGCGCGACCTGCCCTCTGAAATCCTCGGCCACCTGAACCTGGGCGACATGGCCTTCCTGGAGCTCACGGGGCGCATTCCGACGCCGCAGGAGTCCGTCACCTTCAACGCCATCGTCGTCACGCTGGTCGAGCACGGCGTGACGCCGAGCGCGCTGGCCGCACGCCTCACTTATGCGGGCGCCCCCGAAGCGCTGCAGGCCGCGGTCGCCGCGGGCCTCTGCGGGCTGGGCAGCGTGTTCGTCGGCAGCACCGAAGGCGCCGCGAAGATGCTGTACGAAGCCATCCCCTTCGGCGAGAAACCGACCCGGCCGCTCGCCGAAATGGCGAAAGACATCGTGGCCGATTTCCGCGCCCGCAAGCAGATCGTGCCGGGCCTGGGCCATCCGCTGCACAAGCCCATCGACCCCCGCACGCCACGGCTGTTCCAGATCGCAACGGAGAACGGCCTCTCGACCCACTACGTCGCGCTGATGCAGGCGGTGCAGGCAGAGGCCGAGCGCGTCTCGGGCAAGTCGCTGCCGATCAATGCCACGGGTGCCGTCGGCGCGATCGCGGCGGAGTTCGGATTTCCCTGGAAGATCATCCGCGGCCTCGGCGTGATGGCGCGCGCCATTGGTCTCGTAGGCCACATCCTGGAGGAGATCGACGACCCGATGGCCATCGAGATCTGGCAGCGCGTGGAGAAGGAAGCCGGCGGCCCCCGCCAGGACTGAAAAAGCAACGACCGATGAACAACGCCAACGACAAGAACTACCCCGACATCCGCGATGCGGTGCGCGACCTGTGCGCGCAGTTCCCCAACGAATACTTCCGCAAGATCGACGAGGCGCGCGGCTACCCCGCCGAATTCGTCGATGCGCTCACCCAGGCCGGCTGGATGGCCGCGCTGATTCCACAGGAATACGGCGGCTCGGGCCTCGGCCTCACCGAAGCCTCGGTGATCATGGAAGAAATCAACCGCTGCGGCGGCAACTCCGGCGCCTGCCACGGCCAGATGTACAACATGGGCACGCTGCTGCGCCATGGCAGCGAGGCGCAGAAGCGCGACTACCTGCCGCGCATCGCGACAGGCGAGCTGCGCCTGCAGTCGATGGGCGTGACCGAGCCCAGCACCGGCACCGACACAACCAAGATCAAGACCACCGCGGTGAAGAAGGGCGACCGCTACGTCATCAACGGGCAGAAGGTGTGGATCTCGCGCATCCAGCACTCGGACCTGATGATCCTTCTGGCGCGCACCACGCCGCTCGCGGATGTGAAGAAGAAATCCGAGGGCATGTCGATCTTCATCGTCGACCTGCGCGAAGCCATCGGCAAGGGCATGACGGTGCGGCCGATCCTCAACATGGTCAACCACGAGACCAACGAGCTCTTCTTCGAGAACCTGGAGATCCCGGCCGAGAACCTCATCGGCGTGGAAGGCCAGGGCTTCAAGTACATCCTGGACGGCCTCAACGCCGAGCGCACGCTGATCGCGGCCGAATGCATCGGCGACGGCTACTGGTTCATCGACAAGGTGACGGCGTACACGAAGGAGCGCGTCGTCTTCGGCCGCCCTATCGGCCAGAACCAGGGCGTGCAATTCCCGATTGCCGAAGCGTTCATCGAGATCGAAGCCGCGAACCTCATGCGCTACGAAGCATGCCGCCTGTTCGATGCGCACGAGCCCTGCGGCGCGCAGGCCAACATGGCGAAGTACCTCGCGGCCAAGGCGAGCTGGGAAGCGGCCAATGCGTGCCTGCAATTCCACGGCGGCTTCGGCTTCGCTTGCGAATACGACATCGAACGCAAGTTCCGCGAGACGCGGCTGTACCAGGTGGCGCCGATCTCGACCAACCTCATCCTGAGCTACGTCGCCGAACACATGCTCGGCCTCCCGCGCTCGTTCTGAAGGGACCACACCCGTGACCGACTCGAACCACCCCAGCAAGGTGCTCGCCACCTTCGCCGCCGAACTGAAGTTCGCGGACATTCCCGCGCCCGTGTTGCGCCGTACCGAAGACCTGATGCTCGACTGGCTCGGCTCGGTGCTCGCGGCCCGCACCGCGCGGCCGATACGCAGCATCGAGCGCTTCGCGCAGACGATGGGACCCGCCGATGGACCGAGCGAAATACTGACGTCGCGCCGCACCAGCTCGCCGGTGTTCGCCGCGCTCGTCAACGCAGCGGCCTCGCACTTCGTGGAGCAGGACGACGTGCACAACGGCTCGGTGTTCCACCCCGCGGCCGTGGTCATCGCGCCTGCGCTCGCGGTGGCGCAGAGCATCGGCGCGAGCGGTGCGCAACTGCTGACTGCCGTCGTCGCGGGCTACGAAGTCGGCATCCGCGTCGGCGAATTTCTCGGGCGCTCGCACTACAAGATCTTCCACACCACGGCGACGGCCGGCACCATCGCCGCCGCCGCGGCAGTGGGTCGCCTGCTCGACCTCACGCCGCAGCAGATGCTGCATGCCTTCGGCTCGGCCGGAACGCAATCGGGTGGCGTCTGGGAGTTCCTGCGCGACGCGGCCGATTCCAAGCAACTGCACTGCGCGCATGCGGCGGCGAGCGGCTTGATGTCGGCGTACCTCGCGCAGGATGGCTTCACCGGCGCCGCGAGGATCCTCGAAGGCGTGCAGGGCCTGGGCGCCGGCATGTCGAGCGATGCCGATCCGGCGAAGCTCACGGACGGCCTCGGCACCCGCTGGGCGCTCGCCGAGACCTCGTTCAAGTACCACGCCTCCTGCCGCCACACGCACCCTGCGGCCGATGCGCTGCTGCAGGTCATGACGCAGAACAAGCTCAAGCACGGCGACGTGACGCACGTCACCACGCATGTGCACCAGGGCGCCATCGACGTGCTGGGCCGCGTGACCGTGCCCGCGACAGTGCACCAGGGCAAGTTCTCGATGGGCACGGTGCTCGGCCTGATCGCGGTGCACGGCCGCGCGGGCCTGGGCGAATTCGACCGCGACTTTCTCGCGCCCGAAGTCGCGGGCTTTCGCGACAAGGTGGCGATGCAGCTGGACACCGAAGTCGACACCGCCTACCCCGCGCGCTGGATCGGTAAGGTCAGCGTGGAAACCGCCGATGGCCGCACGCTGCAAGGCCGCGTGGACGAGCCCAAGGGGGATCCGGGCAACAGCCTGAGCCGCGCGGAAATCGAGGACAAGATGCAGCGCCTCGCGCACTACGGCGAAGGCGCCACGGCCGACGAGGCGAAGGCGATGTGCCAGCGCATCTGGCAACTGGCCGACGCGCCCAAGGTCGGCCGCCTGCTCGGCTGAACGGGTTCAGGCGAACAGGCGCCCGTGGCCGGGCGAGCGCGCATCGAGCCCGGCCTTGCGCACGAGGTCCCAGAAACCCGCGGGCGAGCTGGAGACCACGGGCACCTTCAGCAGCGTCTCGACCTCCCGCACCGCATCGAGCGTGACGAGGCCGCCGCAGGAAATCAGGATGCCGTCCGCGCCCGGCTGCGCCTCGAACACCTTGCGGCTCAGGTCCACCAGCACTTGGGTCGGCACGGTGCCGACCTCCTGCACATCGGAGATCGACAGGCCTTCGAGGGCCAGCGGCTCGAAGTCGTTCTGCTCCAGGTAGCGCCGCAAATGCACATTGACCTCGTCGATGTACGCCGTGGCCACCGCCACGCGCCGAACGTTCAGGCTGCGCAGCCCGGCGACGATGGCGTTGCTCATGGTGGTGCAGGGAAGCCCCGTGGCGCGCGCCATCTCCACTTCGAGTTGCCGGTTGAACGCGACGCCGCGAAAGAAGCTCAGCGATGTGCCCATGAGCGACACGGCGCTCACGCCATCGGCCTTCAGTTCGAGCGCCTTTCCGATCACCGAATCGATGACCTCGGTGTAGCCGCGTGTGGAGATTTCTCCGAGGCCTAGGCCCCGTGCGGTGAAGCGGATGCGGTTGCCGTATAGAAGCGGGCCGTCAACGGGCACCGCGCCGGCTGCGGGCGGGACGATCAGGCCGAGATGCGGTTGCGTCAATTCAGTGCCTCCACTTTGGCGTTGTGTTCAGGGCGAGTGCACAGGCCACCGGGTACTCCCCTCCGCGAATGTCCCCCGGCTTCGCCTCCTCCTTGATTTCGCTGCGGGGAGCACCCGATGCCCTGCGCACAGGGGCACGCTGCTGGTGTGCGGCCGATCAACGACCGCTGCGCATGACGAGCACGCCGATGGGGTGCCTTGCGCAGCGAAATCAAGGAGGAGGCCGCAGGCCGGGGGACATTCGCGGAGCAAGGTACCCCGTCGGCGGGATCGTGCCCTGAACGCAGCGACGCCACGACTAACTCCCCTCCGCAACGATGCGCTGCTCGGTGATGATGCGTTTCCACCGCACCGTTTCATCGGCCATGTCCTTGCCCAGCTGCGCTGGCGTCGAATAGGCCCGCAGCGTGCCCTGCGCAGCCGCCGCGGCGCCAGCCTCCGGCGTATCGAGCACCGTCTTCACCGCGGCCGAGAGCTTGTCGACGATGTCGTTCGGCGTGCCCGCCGGCGCGAGCACGAAGATGCGCGGCGCCACATCGAAGCCCGGCAGCGCATCGGCCAACGGCGCGACGCTCTCCGCGCCTTCGAGCTTCGCGTTGTTCATCAACGCCACCGCGCGCAGCTTGCCGGCCTTGGCCTGCGCCATCGCGGCCGTCGCGCTGACCACGCCGATGGGCACCTGCCCGCCAATCACATCAGGCACGATCTGCGCGGCACCCCGGTACGGCACATGCACCACGAAGCTTCCGGTGGACTGCTTGAGCATCTCGAAGCCCAGGTGCTGCACCGTGCCCACGCCGGATGTGGCGAAAGAGAAGCGCCCCGGATTCGCCTTGAGCTGCGCGACCAGTTCGGCCGGCGTCTTCGCGGGAAAGTCGTTGCCCGTGACGATCATCAACGGCGAGATGAACGCGCCCGCCACCGGCTTGAAGCTGGTGAGCGGATCGATCGCGATCTTGGGTTGCAGCAGCTTGGCGATGAGCAACGCGCTGTCGCCCATCATCAGCGTGTAGCCGTCGGGCGCGGCCTTGGCAACGAGGTCGGCGGCGATGAGGCCGGTGGCGCCGGTGCGGTTCTCCACCAGCACCTGCTGGCCCAGCACCGTGGACAGGCGCGTGCCCAGCAGGCGCGCGACCGCATCGACGCCGCCGCCGGCCGAGTAACCGACGATGAGGCGGATGGGTTTGTCGGGGTACTTCTGCGCCCAGGCCGCGGGCACGGCGAGCGCGCCCGCAAGGCCCAGGGCCATCGCCGCGCGCAGCGCATGCCGGCGCGCGGGGCGAATCGCTTGTCTGGTGTTCATCGTGTCTCCGTTGTTCTTTGAATCACTGCCAGCTCAGGCCTTGCCCTTGCCGTGCGAGGTCGGCAGCTTCGCGAGTTCGCGCACGCGATCCGCATTCGGCGCGAAGCCCAGGCCCGGCGTCTCGGGCAGCGTGAGCCAGCCCTGGTCGGGCACGGGCAGGCCGTCGAAGATCTGCGCGAGCATCTTCACCGCCACGTAGTGGTACTCGACCAGCCCGCCGTTCGACACGCCCGCATGCAGGTGCATGTTGTGGAAGGGCCAGGCGCCGCCGTTGTCGATGGGCACGTTGAAGGCCTGCGCCATGCCCGCGATCTTCAGGCACTGCGAGTAGCCGCCCGAGATGGTCACGTTGGGCTGCAGCACGTCGGCCGCCTGGTTCACCAGCAGGTCGCGAAAGCGGAAGGCCAGGCCCTCGTTCTGGCCGCAGGCGAGCGGAATGCTGGTGCGCGCGCGCAGCTGGGCCATCTGGCGCACGTCGTTCTGCGTGAGCGGCTCCTCGAAGAAGCTGATGCCGTAAGGCTCGATGCGGCGCGCGAGCTCGGTGGCGTGGAAGAGGTCCAGGCCGCAGTTGGCATCGACGTACAGCTTCACGTCGGGGCCGACGGCCTCGCGCACGGCCGCCACGCGGCGCACGTCTTCGGCGATGACTTCGTCGATGGGCCTCGGCTCGTCGCGGCGCGCGAGCGCGTGGCCGCCGACGGTCATCTTCAGGCGCTGGAAGCCCTGCGACACCCAGAGCTTCGCGGCGGCGGCGAGCTGGTCGCGCTCGAAGAAGCCGAAGCCGAAGGTCGCGTACACCGGCACCTTGGCGCGCGCGCCGCCCAAGAGGCGCCACAGCGGCTGGCCGAGCGCCTTGGCCTTGAGGTCCCACAGCGCGATGTCGAGCGCGGCGATGGCGTGGCTCGCGTAGCCGGTCTGGCCGCGCGGCGAGAGCAGCCAGTAGAGCTTGTCCCAGAGGCGCTCGGTGGCCATCGGGTCTTCGCCGATCAGCGCGGGGCCGGCCACCTCGCGCACGGCGGCGGCGATGATCTCTTCCTCGGCGATGGCGGTCATGCCGTGGCCGACGAGGCCGGCGTCGGTCTCGATCTCGGTGAGGCAGAGCGACAGCGAGGTCTGCTTGTCGAGGCCCAGCACATCGATGGTGACGGGAATGTTCAGCGGCGTGGCGCTGACGCGAACGATCTTCAAGTTTGTCTCCTTGGGTGTGCACGCATCTTTGCGCGCGGTCCACCGGAGAACAATTCGTTTTTGGCGACTTCGAGCCTTCGCGCGGCGCGAAGGCTCATGGCTCAATCAGGCTGGCCGAGATGGGCCAGCACGGAGCGCGCGGCCACGGTCAGCTCCTGTTGCCTTCGCACGCACAGGAGGTGCCGGCGCATGGCCCAGGGCGCATCGAGCTTCAGGCAGCGCAGCTTCAGGATCTGCAGCTGCGACAGCACCGCGGCATAGGGCAGCACGCCGATGCCCACGCCCTGCTCCACCATGCGGCAGACCATGTCGAAGCTGCCCACCTGCATGCGCACCTTCAGCGGCACCTGCGCCTCGAGCGCGGCGCTCAGCAGCACGCGGTGCAACGCCGTGCCTTCGCGCACCACGATATGGTCGTGGCGCAAGACCTCGTCCACGCCGATACGCTTGCGGCGACCCAGGGGATGGTCGCGCGCGACGATCACGGCCAGTTCGTCCGTGCGGTAAGGCAGGCATTCGAGGGTCTCGGCGGGCGTGTTGCCCTCGATCACGCCGATGTCGGCCAGCCCCGCCTGCACCGCCTTCACCACCTCGGTGCTGGCGCGCTCCTGCAGGTCGATCTTGAGCACCGGGTGCAGCCGCAGGAACGAGCCGATCTGCGCCGGCAGGAACTGCGCGATGGTCGACGCGTTGGCCGTGATGCTGACCACGCCCGCCACGCCGTTCTGGAAGTCGTCGAGCTCGGCGCCGAGCCGGTCCATGGCCGAGAGCACGGCGCGCGCATGCAGCAGCAGCCCGTGGCCCGCCGAGGTGAGCGTGACGCCGCGCGCATGCCGCACCAGCAGCGGCAGCCGCGCGCGGGCCTCGAGGTCGGAGATGCGCTTGCTCGCCGCCGCGAGCGCGATGTGGCAGCGCTTGGCGCCTTCGCTGATGCTGCCGTGGTCGGCGATGGCCACGAAGAGGCGCAGCGATTTCGGGTCGGCCGACATGCGAAGGTGCGCGCTCAGGGCGCGACGAGGTGATCGAACAATTCGCGTGCCGACGCGGGCAACTGCTCGCGGTTGCGCGCGATGAGCTTGAGCTCGCGCTCGGCCCATGCATCGCTGAGCGCCACGGTCGCGATCCGCATCGCCATCGACAGGCGCTGCGCCGACGAGGCCGGCAGCACGCCGACGCCCACGCCCGCCTCGATCATCAGACAGATCGCCTCGAAGCTGCTGACCTGGATGCGCGGATTGAAACCGCGCCCCGCCAGCTCCGCGCGCCGCTGGAGAAAGCGATGGATCGCGCTGCCGTGGTGCAGGCCCACGTGCTGCTCGTCGAGCGTGTCGGCAAAGGCCACCGACGGCGCGCCGGCCAGGTGATGCGTCTTGGGCACCACCAGCACGAGCTGGTTGCTGCCGAAGGCGCGTGCATCGAAATCGCCGGTGTGCACGTCGCCCGCGAGGATGCCGATGTCGGCCTCGCCGTCGGCCACCGCGCGCACGATTTCTTCGCTCAGGTATTCGCGCAGATCGACCTGCACGGCCGGGTGCTGCGTGAGAAAGCCCGCGAGCTTCTGCGGCAGGTATTCGGTGATCGAGGTGGTGTTGGCGAACACGCGGACATGGCCCTTGATGCCCTTGCCGAAGTCCTGCATGTCGCAGCGCAGGTGCTCCATCTGCTGCATCACGCGCTTGGCGTGATACAGCACCGCCTGCCCCGCGGCCGTGAGGCTCACGCCCTGCGCGCTGCGGTGCAGCAGCTTGCCGCCCACGGCCTCCTCCATCTGCTTGATGCGGGTGGAGGCGGCCGCCAGCGAGATGCAGGCCTTCTCGGCGCCGCGGGTGAGGCTGCGCGCATCCGCCACGTAGACGAACAGTTTCAGGTCGAACAGGTCGAAATGCAGGTTCACCGGGCGGGCAAGAAGGAAGCGGGAAGAAGGTGCATTGTCCGGCCAACGGCGCCGCCCGCACCCGCTTGCGGGTTTGTCCTCATGCTCTCAAACCGGGTCCCAGCTGAACACGTCGGCCGAGCGGTCCAGCGGGTAGAAGCTCGCGCGCATCGCGGGCATGGCGTGCTCGGCGATGCTCTGCGGCGTCCAGCCCTCGGAGCGATGCACCGAGCGCACCGGCCGCGGCTGGCTGATGAGCGAGATCTCGTTGTTGCGCACCGAGAAGATCTGCCCGTTCACCGCGCTGGCCGCATCGCTCGCAAGGTACACCGCGAGCGGCGCGACCTTGGCCGGCGTCATCTGCTTGATCTTGTCGACGCGGGCGCGCTGCTCGTCGGTGTCGGTGGGAATCGCGCCGATCATGCGGCTCCACGCGAAGGGCGCGATGCAGTTGGAGCGCACGTTGAACTTCAGCATGTCCAGCGCGATGGATTTCGACAGCGCCACGATGCCCAGCTTGGCGGCCGCGTAGTTGGCCTGCCCGAAGTTGCCGATGAGGCCCGAGGTCGAGGTCATGTGCACCATCGCGCCGGCGTTCTGTTCCTTGAAGTGCGTGGCGGCCGCGCGGCTCACGTAGTAAGCGCCGTAGAGGTGCACCTTGAGCACCGCGTCCCATTCGTCCACCGACATCTTGTGAAAGAACCGGTCGCGCAGGATGCCCGCGTTGTTGACCACCGCGTCGATGCGGCCGAAGTGCTCGACCGCGCATTCGACGATGCGCGCGGCGCTCGCGGCATCGGCCACGCTGTCGGTGTTGGGCTCGGCCTGGCCGCCCGCGGCGCGGATTTCATCGACGACCTGCTGCGCGGGGCCTGCACTTCCGCCCACGCCATCGAGCGCCGCGCCGATGTCGTTGACCACCACCTTCGCGCCGTTCTTTGCCATGGCCAGCGCGATGTCGCGCCCGATGCCGCCGCCCGCGCCGGTGACGACGACCACTTTTCCTTCAACCATGTTTGTCTCTGCTCCGGATGTTCGTTCGACCGCGGGTTCGCGGGCTCGACCCAGAATGCCACAGGGGGCGCAGAGCGGCTTTCTGATTTCCGAAGAGGGGCTTCAGCCCCTGCTGGCCTTACTGCCGCGCTTATTGCCGCGCCGTGCGGATGTTCGGCGGAAGCGCCTGCGGCCAACTCGTGCGGAACGGGTTGATGTCGAGGCCGCCGCGCCGCGTGTAGCGCGCATACACCGCGAGCTTGGTGGGTTTGCAGCGGCTCCAGATGTCCGTGAACATCCGCTCGGCGCACGGCTCGTGGAACTCGTTGTGGTTGCGAAAGCTCACGATGTAGGCGAGCAGCCCCGCCTGGTCGATGGGCGGGCCGCTGTAGCGGATCTGCACGCTGCCCCAATCGGGCTGGCCGGTCACGAGGCAGTTGCTTTTCAACAGGCGGCTGGTGAGGGTTTCGTTCACATGCACCTGCGTGGTGTCGCTCGTGAGCAGCTCGGGCGCGGGCTGGTAGTGCGTGCATTCGATGTCCAGGCGGTCCAGGTCCAGGCCGTCGATCTCGTGCACCGGCTCGCGGTCGAAGAGGTCGGGCGTGAGCAGCTTCACGCCGATGCCAGCGGATTGGTCGCTGCCGCGCCACGCCGCTTCGGCCAGGTCCGTGCGCAGGTGCTCGCGCACGGCCTCGATGCTCGCGAAGGTGCTGTTGTTGAAGCTGTTCAGGTACAGCTTGAACGACTTGCTCTCGATGATGTTGGGCGTTTCGCAGGGAATGGTGAAGTGCGCGATGGCCAGCTGCGGCTTGCCGCGCGGGTTGAGCCAGCTCACCTCGAAGGCGGTCCAGAGGTCGGCGCCGAAGAAGGGCAGCGCGTCGCTCTTGATGCCCATGGCCTCGCGCTGCGTGGCGCGGGCGATGGGGAAGAGCAGCGATGGGTCGTACTTGTCGGCATAGGCCGAGGCGCGGCCGAGTTGCGATTGCTCGGGGGTGTTGGGGTTGTGGGGGTTGTCGGGGTGGTTGTCGAGGCTCATGGCGTTTCCTTGGCGTGCGCTTCGTCCACGGCCGCATCGGCAGCATGCGCGAACGGCGCGATGTGGTTGGCGAGGATGGTGCAGACCTCGGGCGGCAGGTCGTGGCCCATGCCGGGCACGGGGACGAAGGTCGCGCCCGGAATGCGCGCGGCCGAATCCCTGCCGCACGCGATGGGCACGAGCGCATCGGCGTCGCCGTGCAGCACCAGCGTCGGGCGCTGGATGCGCGCGAGCACCTGGGGGCGGTCGTCGTCGGCGCCGATGGCGAGCATCTGCCGCATCAGCCCGGCCGGGTGGTAGGCGCGGCGCATGCTGAAGGTCAGGCGCTCGGCCAGCTCCGCGTCGGTCTGCGGATAGGCCGGGCTCTGGATGAGCCGCAGCAGCCGGATGCTGTGCGCGACGAGTTCGGCCTCGCCCTTGCCCAGCGGCCGCCTCATGAGCATGGCGCCCACTTCGCGGCGCGGGCCGGGCAGGCCGCGCGCGCCGCTCGAACTCATGATGCTCACGAGGCTGGCGGTACGCTCGGGCGCCGTGGCAGCCAGGCGCTGCGCGATCATGCCGCCCATCGAGGCGCCGACGATGTGGGCGCGCGCGATGCCCAGCGCATCGAGCACGCCGATCGAATCTCGCGTCATGTCCTGCAGCGTGTACGCCGAGCGCACCTTCAGGCCGAGGCGGTGACGGATGGTCTCCCAGACGATGTTGCGCACGCCCGCGTGGTCGAACCCTTGGCTCAGACCGATGTCGCGGTTGTCGTGGCGCACCACGCGAAAGCCCTTGTCGACCAGCTGCTGCACGAAGGCGGTGGGCCATGCGACCAGCTGCATGCCCAGGCCCATGATGAGCAGGATGACGGGACGCCCTTCGCCCCCGGTGTCGTCGACCTCGATCTGCAGCCCGTTGGCGGTGACTTTCATCGATGCCCTGTCATTGGAGTCATTTGAATTCGCGCTCGCGCAGCCACTTGGTGGCGACCCATTTCTCGCCCGCGAGCACCGGCGCGCCGCCGTGCAGCGTGCGGGTGACCGGGTCGGGCCGGTCGTAGGTGAAGAAGACGCCGGTGCCGCGCACGGGCGCCACTTCGAGGCCGACGTCGGGGAAGGTGGTGGCGCCGCCCTGCTCGGGCTCCTGCAGGTACATCACGAGCGTGGCCACGCGCTGGCCGCCGCGCTTGAGGATGGTGGGCGTGCCGGGCTCGTTCGGGTCGAAGTAGTCGTAGTGCGGGCGGTACTGCGCGCCGGGCGCATAGCGCAGGATCTGCAGGCCCTCGCCATATTCGAGCGGCCAGCGCAGCAGCGTGGCCAGGCGCTGTTCGAGCCGCCCGACGATCTCGTTCTCGCCGCGCTCGAAGAACATGCCGTCGCTGGTGCGATCGACGTTGAGCACCTCGCCGCCGGTGCGCGTCTCCACCGTGAGCGAGCGCGCGAGCCGCACGCGCGCCGCGGCGATCAGCCCTTCGCACTCCTCGGCCGACAGTAGGTTGCCGAAGACGATGACGCGCGGATGCCGCATCGTCTGCAGCACCTGCACCTGCCGGTCGCCGGCATCCAGGTACAGCGGCGCGCCATCGAGATCGGGGCCGGGCATCTCGGTGCGCGCCGGCGGCGGCACCACCTCGACATTCGGGAAGCCGGCCTCCAGCTGGGCCAACGCCACGTCGGTGGCCGTATCGTGCCAGCCGGCCGCGCGCATCGACGCGCGCAGCGCAGGCACCGAATGACCGGCCGCCAGCTGGGCCACCAGCCATTCGCGCAGCTCCGGACTGATCGGTTGGGACATCTCAGCATTCCTCCATCGAATCCCACGAACCCATTCGAGAAACACCGCAGAACCGGCTTTGCCGGGCCGCAGGTGTTGCCCCCTGCAAGGGGGTTGGCGAAGCGACACGAAGTGCGCGAAGACTGGGGGTCATTCCAATCTTCTCCTGAACACCAGCCTTTCGGCTGTGGACGCATCGGCGTCGAAACCATAACCCTCGAGGTCGAATTTTTCCAGCGCCTTGGGCGTGGCCGCCTTGTGCTGCACGGCCCAGCGGGCCAGCAGGCCGCGGGCGCGCTTGGCGAAGAAGCTCACGATCTTGTACTTGTCACCCTTCCACTCCTGGAACACGCATTCGACCACGCGCGCCTTGAGCACCTTGCGGTCGACCGACCTGAAGTATTCCTGCGAGGCCACGTTGACGACCACCGGCGTGCGGTCGGCCGCCAGGCGCTCGTTCAGGTGCTCGGCGATGCGCGAGCCCCAGAAGGCGTACAGGTCCTTGCCGTGGCGGTTGGCCAGCTGGGTGCCCATTTCGAGGCGGTAGGGCTGCAGACGGTCGAGCGGGCGCAGCAGGCCGTAGAGGCCGCTGAGGATGCAGACGTGGTCTTGCGCCCAGGCCAGTTGCGCGGGCGTGAAGCTGCGGGCGTCGAGGCCGCCGTAGACATCGCCGTCGAAGGCGAAGGCGGCCTGGCGCGCGTTCTTCGCGGTGCTCCTGGCGGACCAGGCCTCGTAGCGCGCCGCGTTGAGGGCGGAGAGCTTGTCCGAGAGGTTCATCAGCTCGGAGATTTCGAGCGGCGACTTCTCGCGCAGGATCTTGATGAGCTCGGTCGAGGGGCCGCGGGAGCTTTCGAAATGGGGTTGGGTGGCAGGGACTTCAGGAGGAACCGGAGTGTCGTAGTCGAGCGACTTTGCAGGGGAAAGCAGGAAGAGCATCCCGGAATTATGAGTGGCGGCTGTGTCACCGAGTCGCCCCGGTAAAATCATGGGCTGTCCCACCTGTCCCCATGCGGCGCCCCCGAAGGCTCCGTTCTGCATTCCCCATGAGCGAACCCACCACCCCTGCCGCCCAACCTGGACTGGAGAGCCTCTCCAAATCGTTCGAACCCGTCGCCATCGAGGCGCATTGGGGCCCCGAATGGGAGAAGCGCGGCTACGCGAAGGCGGGCTACCGCGGCACGCAGCAGCCCAGGGAAGGCGCCGATTCGTTCGCGATCCAGCTGCCGCCCCCGAACGTGACGGGCACGCTGCACATGGGCCATGCGTTCAACCAGACGATCATGGACAGCCTCACGCGCTACCACCGCATGAAGGGCGACAACACGCTGTGGCTGCCGGGCACCGACCATGCCGGCATCGCCACGCAGATCGTGGTGGAGCGCCAGCTGCAGGAGCAGAAAGTGAGCCGCCACGACCTGGGCCGCAAGAACTTCGTGG
Organism: Variovorax sp. AC194; assembly: GCF_979257995.1. Lineage (NCBI taxonomy): Bacteria > Pseudomonadati > Pseudomonadota > Betaproteobacteria > Burkholderiales > Comamonadaceae > Variovorax > Variovorax sp. AC194. Next base: position 5,515,458 of record NZ_OZ409823.1, read on the forward strand.
CGCGCGTGTGGGAGTGGAAAGAAAAGTCGGGCAACACCATCACCCAGCAGATGCGCCGCATGGGCGACACGGTCGATTGGAGCCGCGAGTACTTCACGATGGACGACGACCTCTCGGCGGTCGTGACGCAGACCTTCGTGAAGCTCTACGAAGAAGGCCTCATCTACCGCGGCAAGCGCCTGGGCAACTGGGACCCGGTCCTGAAGACCTCGGTGAGCGACCTCGAAGTGGAGAGCGAAGAAGAAGACGGCTCGCTCTGGCACATCGCCTATCCGCTCGAAGACGGCAGCGGCACGCTGACCGTGGCCACCACCCGGCCCGAGACCATGCTCGGCGACACGGCCGTGATGGTCCACCCCGAGGACGACCGCTACAGGCACCTGATCGGCCAGCGCGTGAAGCTGCCGCTGGTGGACCGGCTGATCCCGATCATTGCCGACGACTACGTGGACAAGGCCTTCGGCACCGGCGTGGTGAAGGTCACGCCCGCGCACGACTACAACGACTATGCGGTCGGCCAGCGCCACAAGCTCGATGTGATCGGCATCCTCACGCTGGACGCGACCATCAACGACAACGCGCCCGAGAAGTACCGCGGCATGGACCGCTTCGTGGCGCGCAAGGCCATCGTGGCCGACCTGGAGGCGCTGGGCCTGCTCGTCGAGGTGAAGAAGCACAAGCTCATGGTGCCGCGCTGCGCACGCTCGGGCGCCATCGTGGAGCCGATGCTCACCGACCAGTGGTACGTGGCGATGACGCGCCCGGGCGCCGACGGCCAGTCGATCGCGCAGAAGGCCATCGACGTGGTGAAGTCGGGCGAGGTGCGCTTCGTGCCCGAGAACTGGGTCAACACCTACAACCACTGGATGGAGAACATCCAGGACTGGACGATTTCGCGCCAGCTCTGGTGGGGCCACCAGATCCCGGCCTGGTACGACCAGGAAGGCAACGTGTACGTGGCCGAGAACGAGGCCGACGCACAGGCCAAGGCGCCCGGCAAGACGCTCGTGCGCGACGAGGACGTGCTCGACACCTGGTACTCGGCGGCGCTGGTGCCCCTCTCTTCGCTGGGCTGGCCCGAGAAGACGCAGGACCTGGAGCTCTACCTGCCTTCGCAGGTGCTCGTGACGGGCTACGACATCATCTTCTTCTGGGTCGCCCGGATGATCATGATGACCAAGCACTTCACCGGCAAGGTGCCGTTCAAGGACGTGTACATCCACGGCCTCGTGCGCGATGCGCAGGGCAAGAAGATGAGCAAGTCCGAAGGCAACGTGCTCGACCCGGTGGACCTGATCGACGGCATCGAGCTGCCCGCGCTGCTGGACAAGCGCACGCAGGGCCTGCGCAAGCCCGAGACGGCGCCCGCGGTGCGCAAGAACACGCAGAAGGAATTTCCGGAGGGCATTCCGGCCTTCGGCGCCGATGCGCTGCGCTTCACGTTCGCATCGCTCGCATCGCTCGGCCGCAGCATCAACTTCGATTCGAAGCGCTGCGAGGGCTACCGCAACTTCTGCAACAAGCTCTGGAACGCCACGCGCTTCGTGCTCATGAACTGCGAGGGCCAGGACTGCGGCCTCATGGAGCACACGAAGGAAGACTGCAAGGTCGGCGGCCCGGCGCACGGGTATCTGAAGTTCAGCCGCGCGGACTACTGGATCGTCTCGCAGCTGCAGCGCGTGGAGGCCGAAGTGGCCAAGGGCTTCGAGGAGTACCGCCTGGACAACGTGGCCAACGCGATCTACCAGTTCGCGTGGGACGAGTTCTGCGACTGGTACCTGGAGATCGCCAAGGTGCAGATCCAGACCGGCGACGAATCGCAAAAGCGCGCCACGCGCCGCACGCTGATCCGCACGCTGGAGACGCTGCTGCGCCTGGCGCATCCGGTGATTCCGTTCATCACCGAAGAGCTCTGGCAGAAGGTCTCGAAGGTGGCGGGTCGCGAAGGCCAGTCGGTCATGATCGCGGCCTATCCGAAGAGCCAGCCCGAGAAGATCGACGCGGCAGCCGAGGCGCATGTGGCGCGCCTGAAGGCGCTGGTGGATGCATGCCGCACGCTGCGCGGCGAGATGAACGTGTCGCCCGCCACGCGCCTGCCGCTCTACGCGGTGGCCGACGATGCCGAAGGCGCGGCGTTTTTGCGCGAATCGGCGCCGGTGCTGCAGGCGCTGGCCAAGCTCAAGGAAGTGAAGGTCTTCGACGACGAGGCCTCTTGGTCGGCCGCGGCTGAAGCGGCGCCCGTCGCGGTGGTGGGCGCGGCGCGCCTGTGCCTGCACATGGAGATCGACAAGGCCGCCGAGAAGCTTCGCATCGGCAAGGAGATCGCGCGCATCGAGGGCGAAATCGCCAAGGTGCACGGCAAGCTCGGCAACGAAGCCTTCGTCGCGAAGGCCCCTCCGGCAGTGATCGAGCAAGAACGTAAACGTCTGGCTGACTTCACCGCCATGTTGGAGCGTTTGCGCGACCAGCTTGTGCGTCTCGGCTGACACACAGGGGGCCCGGAAGGCGTTTAGGATGATTGGAGCGGCCTCGCGCCGCTCTGCCGCATCCTGCCCTCTCCCTTTGAAGAAAGACGCTGACTTGCCCATGTCCACTTCCTCGACCCGCATCCGCAAGGCCGTATTCCCCGTTGCAGGCTTTGGTACTCGCTTCCTGCCAGCCACCAAGGCGCAACCCAAGGAAATGCTGCCCGTGGTCGACAAGCCGCTGATCCAGTACGCCGTCGAAGAAGCCTACGCCGCAGGCATTCGCGACATGATTTTTGTGACCGGCCGCAACAAGCGTGCGATCGAAGATCACTACGACACCGCTTACGAACTCGAAAGCCAGCTCGAAGCCAGCGGCAAGGATGCGCTGCTGAAGATCGCGCGCTCGGTGATGCCCGACGACATGACCTGCTCGTACGTGCGCCAGCCGCGCATGCTGGGCCTGGGCCACGCCGTTCTGTGCGCCGAGCACCTGGTCGGCAACGAGCCCTTCGCCGTGCTGCTGGCCGACGACCTGATGGTCGGCCCCGAAGGCGGCGAGCCGGTGCTCGCGCAGATGACCGCTGCGTTCGCGCGCCTGGGCGGCTCGCTGCTGGCCGTGCAGGAAGTGCCGCTCGCGCACGTCAAGCGCTACGGCATCGTGGCCGGCGATGCGATCGAAGAGGGCCTCGTGAAGGTCAATCGCATGGTCGAGAAGCCCAAGCCCGAAGACGCGCCCTCGCGCCTGGGTGTCGCGGGCCGCTACATCCTCACGCCGGGCGTGTTCGACGAGATCCGCAACCAGCCCAAGGGCGCGGGCGGCGAGATCCAGCTGACCGACGGCATCGCGGCGCTGATGAAGAAGGAATCGGTCTACGCCTACTCGTACAAGGGCATCCGCTACGACTGCGGCAGCAAGGAAGGTTTCCTGCAAGCCAGCGTGGAATTGGCGCTCGCGCACCCCGAAGTGGGCGCTGAATTCCGTGAATACCTCAAGAGCCTGAAGCTCTGAGGCGCACCGGAAAGCACGAAAGAAAAAGGGGCCGCAGGGCCCCTTTCCTTTTGCGCTCGTGCGCGCGTGTACTCGTCAGCGCCGCTTCAGCACGTGGATGAAGTCGGTGCCGACCGTCTGCTGCTCCATGAGCTCGTTGCCGGTCTGGCGCGCGAAGGCCTGGAAGTCGCGCACCGAGCCCGGATCGGTCGACACCACCTTGAGCAGTTGCCCGCTCGCCATGTCGTTGAGCGACTTCTTGGCCTTGAGGATGGGCAGCGGGCAGTTCAGTCCGCGCGTGTCGATTTCGCGATCAACTTCCATGCTTGGGCTCCTCGGGCGGCAGCTGCAGCCCGCGGCGGCGCTCCTCGTTCTCGGCCGCGGTGAAGAACACGGGCTCGTGGCCGCGCGTGCGCAGCCAGTCGGCCAGCGCATAGCCGGTGCCCGCGGGCCAGCATTTGAGGTCCGGCAGGTCGTAGAGCCGGTAGTCCACCAGTTCGGGCGAGAGCTTCACCTCGCCATCGGCCACCACGTGGTAGGCGATGATGATCTGGTTCATGCGCTGGAAATCGTAGGCGCCCACGAGCTTGGTGGCGCTCACGTCGAGGTTGGTTTCTTCCTTCACCTCGCGCGCGATGCCTTCCTCGGGCGTCTCGCCGGCTTCCATGAAGCCGGTGATGAGCGCGAACATCTTGCCGGGCCATGCCGCATTGCGCGCCAGCAGCACCTGCCCGCGGTACTCGACGATGGCCGCGAGCACGGGCGTCGGGTTGTTCCAGTGCGTGTGGCCGCAGTTCGGGCAGCGCAGGCGCTCCTTGGGACCGCCGTCTTCCATCAACGCGATCCATTCCAGCGGCGTGGCACAGACCTGGCAAAACTTGGGGTGGGGCATGGGGCTGCTCTTGTTATGGCTTGCAGCGCCCGGTGATCGGGGCTGCAGCGGGATCGGTTGATTTATGCGGGAAAGACGCCGGTCGACAGATAGCGGTCGCCCCGATCGCACACCACGAACACGATGGTCGCGTTCTCGACCTTCTTGGCGACTTCGAGCGCCGCCCACAGCGCGCCGGCCGCGGAGATGCCGCCGAAGATGCCCTCTTCGCGCGCGAGGCGCCGGCACATTTCCTCGGCGTCGTCCTGGCTCACATTGATTTCTTCATCGACGCGGCTCGGGTCGTAGATCTTTGGGAGGTACTCGGTGGGCCACTTGCGGATGCCCGGGATGCGCGAGCCTTCGGCCGGCTGCGCGCCGATGATGCGCACCGCGGGGTTCTTTTCCTTCAGGAACCGCGAGACGCCGGTGATGGTGCCGGTGGTGCCCATGGCGCTCACGAAGTGCGTGATCTTGCCCTTGGTGTCGGCCCAGATCTCAGGGCCGGTGGTCTCGTAGTGGATGCGCGGGTTGTCGGGGTTGGCGAACTGGTCGAGCACGCGGCCCTTGCCCTGCGTGACCATCTGCTCGGCCAGGTCGCGGGCGTATTCCATGCCGCCGCTCTTGGGCGTGAGCACGAGCTCGGCGCCGAAGGCCTTCATGGTCTGGGCGCGTTCGACGGAGAGGTCCTCCGGCATGATCAGCACCATGCGATAGCCCTTGATGGCCGCGGCCATCGCGAGCGCGATGCCGGTGTTGCCCGAGGTGGCTTCGATCAGCGTGTCGCCGGGCTTGATTTCGCCGCGCTCCTCGGCGCGCTTGATCATCGAGAGGGCCGGCCGGTCTTTCACCGAACCCGCGGGGTTGTTGCCTTCGAGCTTGCCGAGGATCACGTTGCCGCGCTTGGCATTTTCGGCTGCGTCGATGCGTTGCAGGGCGACCAGCGGGGTCTTGCCAATGGCGTCTTCGATCGTCGGATAATTCATGGCAGCCACTGTGCCATAATTTTGGGCTTCGTTCAGAACCCTGCCCGGGTGGTGAAATTGGTAGACGCAGGGGACTCAAAATCCCCCACCGAAAGGTGTGCCGGTTCGATTCCGGCCCCGGGCACCATCGATACCTTGCTGTCGAAATGGGAAAAGGGCTCCTCTTTCGTCGGCGGAAGGCACACTGAACGCCATGCGAAATCGCTCGCGCCGCACCGTGCGCACCCTCCCCGTTCTTCTCTGGCTGGCCTTGGCACTGGGTGCCACGTCCGCTGTTGCCGCACCCGATTGCACCGTCGCCCTGTGGGGCGATTCGATCCTCTACGGCGGGTTCGGCGCGTCGCTCACGAACCGCATCCAGGAGCCGCCGGCCGCCGCGCTCAAGCGCATTCGCCCCGCCTGGACGATTGCCGACTACAGCACGCCCGGCGACAGCGCCCACAAGCGCCTGCCGAGCTTCGTGCTGCAGCCGATGCCGGCGCGCGTCGTGGTGCTGCAGTACGGCATCAACGATGCCGGCAACGGCTACCAGTACGAGCCGGCCCTGCGCGGGATGGTCGACTACGTCCAGGCAGCCGGCAAGACATCGATCGTCACCGGCCTCTCGCAAGTGAAGGCCGACCGCATGCCGCAGCGGGACGGCTACGACGCCACGGCCCGTCGCGTGGCCCGGGAAGAAGGCGTGCTGTTTGCCGACTGGGGCGCCGCGCGCTTCGACACCGCCGACATGGTGGACGACATCCATCCCAGGCAACCGTACAGCACGCGCCTCGTGGAACGGCTCGTGCTGGCGCTCGACCAAGTCGCACCCGAGTGCGCGCCGCCCGCCAGACAGGGCTAGCCGATCGCTTCAATCGCGGTGAAAGGCTTCCGCGGGCAGGCTGGGCATCAGGCCATCAGGCCATCACGCCGTCAGGCCTCGGCGCGCAGGCCGGTGTGCACCGTCGGATGCGCGAGCCGCACACGCAGCTCGCGCTTGAGCCGCGTGTTGTCGAGCCGGCGCGATTCCCCCATGAAGCTCAGCAACTGCAGCGGCAACTGGCGCTCGGCTTCCTCGCGCGCCACGCGCGGCGGGCGCGCCATGCCGTAGAGATCGGCCGCGAGATCCACGTAGTCGCCCATGCGCAGCTCGGTGTCGTCCGAGGCATGCACGATGCGCTGCGGCCGGCCGCGGAACAGCGACGCGATGCAGGCGCGCGCCAGGTCGTCGGCATGGATGTGGCTGGTGTAGACGTCGTCCTCGCGGCGCAGCACCGGCGTGCCGCGCTGCAGGCGGCCACGCGGCGTGCCGTTCTCGCGGTCCGGCGCGTAGATGCCCGGAATGCGCAGGATGCTCGCGCGCACGCCGGCGCTGCGGCCGAGCCAGCACACGGCGCGCTCGGCGTCCACCCGACGGTGGGAGCGCGGCGTGTCGGGACGCACGGCGCGCGTTTCGCTCACGCGGGCGCCGCCGCAATCGCCGTACACGCCGCTGGTCGAGCCGTAGACCAGGGCCGAAGGAACCGAGCGCAGCCTCAAGGCGCGCGCCAGGGCCGTGGTGCGCTGGTCGCGCCACCAGGCGGCGCCGCCATCGCGCGCGGGTGGCGCCAGGTGCAGCACCCGCGTCGCGATGCCCGCCAGCCGGCGCAGCGTGGCCGGCTCGTCCAGGTTGCCCACCAGCGGGCGGATGCCGGCGGCACGCAGCGCGGCGACCCGCTCGGCCGAGGACGTGAGCGCCACCAGCTGCACGCGGCCGCGCAGGTCGCGCGCCACGCGCTGGCCGACGTCGCCGCAACCCACGATCAGGAGGCGCTCGCGCCGGAACCGCGCCGGCAGCGCGCCGGAGGGGCTATTGATTGAAGGCAAAATCCTGTTCCCTTTCCGTTTCAGACCCAGGCTGAAAAACAAGCCGAAGAATACAGATGACTGCTGCACCGCCGCACGAAGCCGGCTTTTCCATCACCGTCGAACCCAGCGGGCGCCATTTCGTGGTTCACGGCGACGAAACCATCCTCGCGGCCGGCATCCGCCAGGGCATCGGCCTGCCCTATGGCTGCAAGGACGGCGCCTGCGGCTCCTGCAAGTGCAAGAAGCTCTCGGGCGAGGTCACCCTCGGCCCCCACCAGAGCAAGGCCCTGAGCGCCGAGGAGCAGCTCGCCGGCTACGTATTGACCTGCTGCGCGCACGCCACGAGCGACGTGGTGCTCGAATCGCGCCAGGTCACCGAGGCCGGGGCGCTGCCGATCCGCAAGATGCCGGTGCGGGTGCTGGCCCTCACGCGCCAATCGCACGACGTGATGATGCTGCGCCTGCAGCTGCCGGCCGGCGAGCCGCTGCAGTTCCATGCGGGGCAGTACGTGGAATTCATATTGCGCGACGGCGCGCGCCGCAGCTACTCGATGGCCAACGCGCCGCACACGCTGGCCCAGCCGGGCACGGGCATCGAGCTGCACCTGCGGCACCTGCCGGGCGGCAAGTTCACCGACCACGTCTTCGGCGTCATGAAGGAAAAGGAAATCCTGCGCATCGAAGGCCCGTTCGGCAGCTTCTTCCTGCGGGAGGACTCCGACAAGCCGATGATCCTCCTGGCCTCGGGCACGGGCTTCGCACCGATCAAGGCGCTGCTGGAGCACATGAAGTTCAAGGACATCGACCGGCCTGCCACGCTCTACTGGGGCGGCCGCCGGCCCGAGGACCTGTACATGGACGAATGGGTGCGCGGCCAATTGGCCCAGATGCCGAACCTGCGCTACGTGCCCGTGATCTCCAACGCCACGCCCGACGACAACTGGACCGGCCGCACCGGTTTCGTCCACCAGGCGGTGCTGGAAGACTTCGCAGACCTGTCGGGCCACCAGGTCTATGCCTGCGGCGCGCCCATCGTGGTCGATTCGGCCAAGCGCGACTACGTGGCGATGGCGGGCCTGCCCGAAGAAGAGTTCTTCGCCGACGCGTTCACCACCGAGGCCGACAAGGCCTTGCCCTGATTTTTTCGATTTCCCATCCGCAGACAGAAAAATGAAAACGAGACACTTCCTCCTCACCCTGCTCGCAGGCGCCGCAACCCTGGCCGCGGGCCACGCCGCGGCCCAGCAGCAGCAGCGCCCCATCCGCCTGGTCGTGCCCTATGCGGCGGGCGGCCCCGTCGATGTCACCGCACGCATGCTGGCCGAGCGCGTGAAGGACGTGCTGGGCCCGGTCATCATCGACAACAAGCCCGGCGCGGGCGGCAACATCGGCTCCGATATGGTGGCCAAGGCGCCGCCGGACGGCCTCACGATCGGCATCGCGGCCACGGCCACCAATGCGGTCAATCCGTGGCTCTACAGCAAGATGCCGTTCAACGCCGCGACCGATTTCGCACCGATCACGCAGATGGTCCGCGTACCCAACGTGCTGGTGATGAACGCCGACACGGCCAGGCGCCTGAACATCAATTCGGTGGCCGACCTCATCCGCTACGCCAAGGCCAACCCCGCCAAGCTCAACTACGGCAGCGGCGGCAACGGCAGCGCCGGCCACCTGGCGGGCGAGCTCTTCAAGAAGGAAGCGGGCATCTTCGCGCTGCACATTCCGTACAACGGCGGCAACCCGGCGCAGCTGGCGCTGATCTCGGGGCAGGTCGATTTCAACTTCGACAACCTCGCGACCGCCGCGCCGAACATCCGTTCGGGCAAGCTGAAGGCCATTGCGGTGACGACGCTGCAGCGCAGCGCCTCGCTGCCCGACGTGCCGCCGGTGGCCGACACGCTCAAGGGCTTCTCGATCGACACCTGGTGGGGCCTCGTTGCGCCGGCCGGCACGCCGCAGGACGTGGTCGCAAAGCTGAACCAGGCCTTCGTCGCCGCGCTGAATGCGCCGGAAACGAAGACCCGCTTCGCATCGCTGTTGGCCGAGCCGGTGGGCAACTCGTCCGAGCAGTTCGGCGCTTTCATGAAGACCGAACTGGCCAAATATGAGAAGGTGGTCAAGGCCACCGGCGCAAAGGTCGACTGAAAGGCGGCCGCCGCCGGGCCGCCCCAAGGCAGGCCGCGCCTCCCCCTCGGGGGGTGGCGAATTACACGCAGCGAAGCGGAGTGAAAAGCCGGGGGGCCGTCATTTACTCGCCCAGGTAGGCGGCCCGCACGCGCGGGTCGCGCAGCAGTTCCTTGGCGTCGCCGTCCATCGTGATGAGGCCGGACTCCATGACGTAGCCGCGGTCGGCCAGTTGCAGCGCGCGGTTGGCGTTCTGCTCCACCAGCAGGATCGTCACGCCCTGCGCGGCCACGGTCTGCACCACCTCGAAGATCTTGTCGCACATGATCGGCGACAGGCCCATGGTGGGTTCGTCCAGCAGCAGCACCTTGGGGCGCGCCATCAGCGCGCGGCCCATGGCCAGCATCTGCTGCTCGCCGCCCGACATCGTGCCGGCCAGCTGGTCCTTGCGTTCGCGAAGGCGTGGGAAGGTGACGAACACGCGCTCCATGTCGCTCGCGATGCCGGCCTTGTCGGTGCGGATGTAGGCGCCGATCTGCAGGTTCTCGGTGATCGTCATGCGCGTGAAGACGCCGCGGCCTTCGGGCACCATCACGAGGCCCTCGCCCACGAGATCCCAGGCGCCGCGGCCCTTGATGCTGCGGCCGAGGAATTCGATGTTGCCCGCGCCAGCAGGCAGCGTGCCGGTGATGGCCTTCATGGTGGTCGTCTTGCCGGCGCCGTTGGAGCCGATCAGCGAGACCAGCTCGCCCTCGCGCACCTCGAAGTCCACGCCCTTGACGGCCTGGATGCCGCCGTAGCCGACCTTCAGGCCGCTGACCTTGAGCAGCGTCTTGCCGGCCGCCTTGGCCTGCACCGCGGTGGCGCGGGTTTCTTCTTCGCTCGTCATCGTTGCTGTGCTCATTTCAATGGCCCCCCGTTCCGAGGTAAGCCTCGATCACTTTTTCGTTCTTCTGCACGTCGGCCGGCGTGCCCTCGGCGATCTGCTTGCCGTAGTCGAGCACGGTCACGCGATCGCACAGGCCCATGATGAGCTTGACGTCGTGTTCGATGATCAGGATCGTGCGGTCGTCCTTGCGGATGCGGTCGATCAGCTCGCGCAGCAGCACCTTCTCGGTCGAGTTCATGCCGGCGGCGGGTTCATCGAGCGCGATGAGCTGCGGGTCGGTGGCGAGGGCCCGGGCGATTTCCAGGCGGCGCTGGTCGCCGTAGCTCAGCGTGCGCGCCTTGTAGTCGGCGAACTTGCCGATGCCCACGTAGTCGAGCAGCTCGTGCGCGCGGTCGGCAATGGCCTTTTCCTCGGCCTTGAAGCTGCCGGTGCGCAGCATCGCGCCGAACACGCCCGAATGGGTGCGGATGTGGCGACCGACCATCACGTTCTCCAGCGCCGTCATTTCGGCGAAGAGGCGGATGTTCTGGAAGGTGCGCGCAATGCCGGCCTTGGCCACTTCGTGCACCGCCGTCGGCTGGTAGGGCTTGCCGGCCAGCTCGAAGGTGCCGCTGTCGGGCGTGTAGAGCCCGGTGATCACGTTGAAGAAGGTGGTCTTGCCGGCGCCGTTCGGGCCGATCAGGCCATAGACCTGTCCGCGCTTGATGGTGATGCCGACGTCGGAGAGCGCCTGCAGGCCGCCGAAGCGCTTGGAGATGCCGCGGACGTCGAGGATGGTGTCGGTGGTGGTGGTAGTTGTCGTCATGTCGGTTGCTCCTGGGCTCACGGATTGATCGACATGGGACGCTCGGCACCGCCGGGCAATTCGTCGGCGGGCGTATCGATGCCCGGCGCATGGGTCTGCAGCGAGCCGGGGGCGACGGCCGCATGGGCCGGGTCGACCGGCACGCCGCCCTTGCGGGTCAGCGTCTTGCCGTGCTCGGGCGAGGGCCACAGGCCCCGCGGACGCACCAGCATGATGATGATCATGGCGAGCGCGATGAAGAGCTGACGCAGGATGGATGCATCCAGGCGCCCGTCGGTCAGCGACTGCAGCGGGCCGGCCACGTAGCGCAGCACTTCGGGCAATGCCGCCAGCAGCACCGCGCCCAGGATGACGCCGGGCAGGTGCCCGATGCCGCCCAGCACCACCATCGCGACGATCATCACCGACTCCATCAGGCTGAAGGACTCGGGCGACACGAAGCCCTGGAAGGCCGCGAACATCGCGCCCGAGACGCCGCCGAAACTCGCGCCCATGCCGAAGGCCAGCAGCTTCATGTTGCGGGTGTTGATGCCCATCGCCTTGGCAGCGATTTCGTCTTCGCGGATGGCCATCCAGGCGCGGCCGATGCGCGAGACCTGCAGGCGGTGCGAGATGATGATCGTGGCGATCACGAGCGCAAGGAAGAGGTAGTAGTACAGCGACACCGAAGAGATGGTGAAGCCGTCGAACTTCCAGGCCTTGCCGAGGTCCAGGCCCCAGAACTTGATCGAGTCGATCGCCGTGATGCCCTTCGGACCGTTGGTGATGTTCACCGGCTGGTCCAGGTTGTTCAGGAACACGCGAATGATTTCGCCGAAGCCGAGCGTGACGATCGCCAGGTAGTCGCCGCGCAGCTTGAGCGTGGGCGCGCCGAGCAGCACGCCCAGGCAGCCGGCCACCACGAGCGCGAGCGGAATCACGATGAGCAGCGAGGTGTGCAGCCCGTTCGGGAACATCTGCGCGAACCACGGGAAGGTCTCGGTCAGGTGCGAGGAGCCCATGAGCGCGAAGAGGTACGCGCCCACCGCGAAGAAGGCCACGTAGCCCAGGTCGAGCAGACCGGCATAGCCGACCACGATATTGAGGCCCAGGGCCAGCAGCACGTAGAGCAGTGCGATGTCGGCGATGCGCACCCAGGCGTTGCCCTGCATCTGCAGGAGCAGGGGCAGCGCGAGCACCGCGATGGCGCCGATGACGTAGAGAGCGAGGTTTTTGCTGTTCTTCATTTCTCGCTCCTTACGCACGGTCCGCCACGCGTTCGCCGAGCAGGCCCGACGGTCGCAGGGTGAGCATGACGATCAGCACGATGAACGCGAAGATGTCGCTGTAGTTGCTGCCCAGTACGCCACCCGTGAGGGTGCCGATGTAGCCCGAGCCGATGGCCTCGATGAGGCCTAGCAGAATGCCGCCGACCACCGCGCCGGCCAGGTTGCCGATGCCGCCGAACACGGCCGCCGTGAAGGCCTTCAGGCCGGGCAGGAAACCCATCGCGTGCTGCGCGATGCCGTAGTTCGATGCGTACATCACACCGGCGATGGCCGCGAGCACGGCGCCGATGATGAAGGTGGCCGAGATGACCATGTCGGGGCGGATGCCCATGAGCGCGGCGACGCGCGGGTTCTCCGCGGTGGCGCGCATGGCGCGCCCGAGCTTGGTGTAGTTGACCAGCCACATCAGCACCACGAGCGAGAACGCCGTGACGCTCAGGATCATGACCTGCGTGGGCGAGATGACCGCGCCGCCCACGTGGATGGGGTCGGTGGGCAAGAGGTTCGGGTAGGCCTTGTTGGTCGGCTTCCAGATGATCATGGCCAGCGTCTGCAGCAGGATCGACATGCCGATGGCCGTGATGAGCGGCGCGAGCTTGGGGCTGTTGCGCAGCGGCCGGTAGGCCACCTTCTCGATCACGAAATTGAGCGTGGCCGCGACGATGCAGGCAATGATCAATGCGATGAGAAGGACCAGCCAGCCCGGTGTGTTGGGCATGCCGTCCTTCATGAGTCCGATGATGGTCCAGCTTGTGAGAGCCCCCACCATCAGCACTTCTCCGTGCGCGAAATTGATGAGGTTGATGATGCCGTACACCATGGTGTAGCCCAAGGCTATCAAGGCATACATGCTGCCGAGTACCAGACCGTTGATGATCTGCTGCAGCAATATTTCCATAACGCGATTCCCTATGTGTTGCACCGTTGCGGGGTGCCATTCACCCACCGTGGCACCGGTTTGGCGCCCTTGGCTGGACAAGCAAAAAACCAGCCAGCATGTGTCGCAGGCGGATTTGTGGGCGGGATTGTAAGCACGCACCAGCGCTGATTTGGTGCGCAGCGACCGGGGTTTACCCGCTCACGCCATGCTGTATGGGCGTAAGTTCATGCGCGGCTCGCGCGAGGGCGAGCGAAGGCGCGCAAGAGGGTATCGGTGGGGTATCAGTCGCCCTTTTCAGCGTTCAGGCGGCGCAGTTCGCGCAGCTTCTCGCCGATGCGGATTTCCAGGCCCCGCTCCACGGGCTCGTAGAACACCTGGCCCTCCAGGCCCTCGGGAAGATAGTTCTCCCCGGCCGCGAAACCGCCTGCCTCGTCGTGCGCGTAGCGGTAGCCCTTGCCGTAGTCGAGCTCCTTCATGAGCTTGGTGGGCGCATTGCGCAGGTGCATGGGCACCGGGCGCGTGCTCTCCTTCTTGATGAGAGCGCGCACCGCGTTGTAGGCCTTGTAGACCGCATTCGACTTGGGCGCGATCGCGAGATACACCACGCATTCGGCGAGCGCGAGTTCGCCCTCGGGCGTGCCCAGGCGCTCGTAGACCTCGGCCGCATCGAGCGCCAGGCGCAGCGCGCGCGGGTCGGCCAGGCCGATGTCTTCGCTCGCCATGCGCACGAGGCGCCGCGCCATGTAGCGCGGGTCGGCGCCGCCGTCGAGCATGCGCACGAACCAGTAGAGCGCGGCGTCGGGATCGCTGCCGCGCACCGACTTGTGCAGCGCGCTGATGGTGTCGTAGAACTGCTCGCCGCCCTTGTCATAGCGCCGCATGCGCTCGCCGAGTACGCGCAGCAGCCATTCGTCGCCGATGCTCTCGAGCTTCTCGGCGCGGGCCGCGACGGCCAGCGTCTCGAGCGTGTTGAGCAGGCGGCGCGCGTCGCCGTCGGCATAGGCCACGAGCCGGTCGATGGCCGCCTCCTCGATGGCCGGGACCGCCTGGATCGACTGCGCCTTGGCGACGATCTCCTTGAGATCGGCCTCGGTGAGCGGCTGCAGCACATAGACCGCAGCCCGCGACAACAGGGCCGAATTGACCTCGAACGAGGGGTTCTCGGTGGTCGCGCCGATGAAGGTGAAAAGCCCCGACTCCACATGCGGCAGGAACGCGTCCTGCTGGCTCTTGTTGAAGCGGTGCACCTCGTCCACGAAGACGATGGTGCGCCGTTGCTCCAGGCCGTCGCGCGCGGCCGTGGCGCGCTCGACGGCCTCGCGGATGTCCTTCACGCCGCCCAGCACCGCGCTGATGCTCAGGAACTGCGCGTCGAAGGCATCGGCCATCAGGCGCGCGATGGTGGTCTTGCCGGTGCCCGGCGGCCCCCAGAGGATGCAGGAATGCGGCTGGCCCGACTCGAAGGCGATGCGCAGCGACATGCCCGGGCCGAGCAGGTGCTGCTGGCCGATCACTTCGCCGAGCGTCTTCGGGCGAAGGCGCTCGGCAAGGGGTTGGTGAGAGCTGGTGGCCAAACCTGTGGGGGATTACTGCTTGACGACGTCGGCGCCGGCGGGCGCCTTGAAATCGAACACGCTGGCCGCGAGCGACGGATTCACTTCGACCTTGCTGAACTTGAGCACCGAGCGCTGGCCAAAGCTGTCGAGGATTTCGAGCGCCGCGAGCGCGTCGCCCTGGAAGCCGACCAGCACGCTTTGCAGCTGGCCGTCCTTGTTCTTGGGCGTGGCCTTGACCCATTCGAGGCCGTCGCGCTCGGGCGCGGCTTCGAGCGTGAAATCGGCCTGCAGCGCGCGCAGGTCGGGGGCCGCGGCGATCAACGCGGCGGGCGTGGAGCCCAGCGCCTGCGCCTGGGCGCGCTGCGTGACCTGGTTCAGGTCGGCGTCGTAGAGCCAGAGCGTCTTGCCGTCGGCCACGATGCTCTGGGCGAAGGGCTTGCGGTAATCGAACTTGAATTTGCCGGGACGCTGGAATTCGAAGGTGCCGGTCGATGTCTTGACGCGGCCGGGCTGGCCTTCGCGCGAGGGCGCGGTCACGGTCTGGGTGAATTCGGCGCGGCCCGATTTGACCGTCTTCACGAAGGTCTCGAGGCTTTCAAGCCCCCCGGCCCAGGCGTTGGCGGAGCAGAGAAGGCCGATCAGTAGCCAATGGCGGATTTTCAATTTGGATTCCTCGAAAAAGCTCGGAAAAAAGCTATTGCACTGGGCACCGACCCTACCCGCCGCGAATTGCGGCATGTGTAGGTCTTCATGAAGATTTGCAATGCCGGCGAGCGCTTCTGCAAATTGCCTTTCAGCAGGTAACCGCAATCCGCGCGATTGGCGCGATTCGCGCGATCCGGAATCGCGAGCCGCCGCCGCACCAATTATTCGCTGCGCGCGGGCACCAGGATTTCGCGCTGGCCGCTGCCGCTCATGGCGCTCACGAGCCCGGCCTTTTCCATGTCCTCGACCAGGCGCGCGGCGCGGTTGTAGCCGATCTTCAGGTGGCGCTGCACCAGCGAGATGCTGGCCTTGCGGTTCTTGAGCACGACCTCGACCGCCTGGTCGTACATCGGGTCCTTTTCGGCATCGCCGCCGCCCAGGAGGTCGCCGTCGCCGTCGCCGTCGACGGTGCCGCCTTCGAGCACGCCCTCGATGTAGTCGGGCTCGCCCTGGCTCTTCAAGTAGGCCACCACGCGGTGCACTTCCTCGTCGCTCACGAAGGCGCCGTGCACGCGGATCGGCAGGCCGCTGCCGCTGGCCATGTAGAGCATGTCGCCCATGCCCAGCAGCGCCTCGGCGCCCATCTGGTCGAGGATGGTGCGGCTGTCGATCTTGGAGCCCACCGAGAACGCGATGCGCGTGGGGATGTTGGCCTTGATGAGGCCGGTGATCACGTCCACGCTGGGCCGCTGCGTGGCCAGGATGAGGTGGATGCCGGCGGCGCGCGCCTTCTGCGCGAGGCGGGCGATGAGTTCTTCGATCTTCTTGCCGACCACCATCATGAGGTCGGCGAGCTCGTCGATGATCACCACGATGTGCGGCTCGCGCTTGAGCGGCTCCGGATCGTCGGGCGTGAGGCTGAAGGGGTTGTAGATGAACTCCTCGCGCGCCTTGGCCTCGTCGATCTTGGTGTTGTAGCCGGCCAGGTTGCGCACGCCCAGCTTGCTCATGAGCTTGTAGCGGCGCTCCATTTCGGCCACGCACCAGTTCAGGCCGTGCGCGGCCTGGCGCATGTCGGTGACCACGGGCGCCAGCAGGTGCGGAATGCCTTCGTAGACCGACATTTCGAGCATCTTCGGGTCGATCATGAGCAGGCGAACGTCGCGTGCCTCGGCCTTGTAGAGCAGCGACAGGATCATCGCGTTGATGCCCACCGATTTGCCCGAGCCGGTGGTACCGGCCACCAGCACGTGCGGCATCTTCGCCAGGTCGGCCACCACCGGGTTGCCGATGATGTCCTTGCCCAGGCCCATGGTGAGCATGGACTTGCCTTCGTTGTAGATCTGCGAGCCCAGGATTTCGCTGAGCTTGATCGACTGGCGCTTGGCGTTGGGCAGCTCGAGCGCCATGTAGTTCTTGCCCGGGATGGTCTCGACCACGCGGATCGACACCAGCGAGAGCGAACGCGCGAGGTCCTTGGCAAGGCCCAGGATCTGCGAGCCCTTGACGCCGGTGGCGGGCTCGATTTCGTAGCGCGTGATCACCGGGCCCGGCGAGGCGAGCACCACGCGCACCTCGACGCCGAAATCCTTGAGCTTCTTCTCGATCATGCGCGAGGTCATCTCCAGCGTGTCGGCGGAGACGGTTTCCTGGCGCACCAGCGCCGCATCGAGCAGGTCGACCTGCGGCAGCTTGCTGTCGGGGAGTTCCTTGAAGAGCGGCTTCTGGCGCTCCTTGACGACGCGGTCGCTCCGGGGCACCTCGGTCATCGCGGGCTCGATCTGCACCGGCGGCGACGGCGGGCGGCGCTTGGGGCGCGGCTCGATGAGGATCTCTTCGTCGTCGGGGAAATCGGTCGTCATGGCGGGCCCCTCGCCCGTGCTGCCCTTGCTGCCCGCATCGCCGCTGCGCGTGAACGAGGGCTCGTCGGCCTCGGCGCGCTCGCGGGCGGCCTGCTTGCCCATGGCGATGTCGGCGGCCATTTCGCGCTTTTCGCGGCGCGATTCGAAGAGCGAATACGCCCGGGCGCCGATGCGCTCGGCGATCAGGCTCCACGAGAAACGGAAGACCAGCGCCGAGCCGATCACGCCGCCGGCGATGGCCACCAGCGCCGATCCGGTGAAGCCCATCCAGCGGACGCTGGCCGGCCCCACGAGGTAGCCGAGCGCGCCGCCGCCCGAGCCCGGCAGGTGCGATTCGAGCCGGTACAGGCGCGACCATTCGAGCATGGCGCTCGCGCACAGCAGGAGGATGAGACCGAACCAGAACGCAACGCGGCTGCGGTTGAAGCGGCCGCGGGGCGGCTGCTCGGCCGGGGCGGTCTCGCCGCCGCGCAGCCAGTTCGCCAGCGAGGAGAGCCAGGCGCGCAGGCCGGCCGCAAGGCACCACCAGACGGAATAGCCGGCCGCGTAATAGCTGCCATCGGCCAGCCAGGCGCCGATGCGGCCGCCCCAGTTCTTGACCTCGCCGCCGGTGCCCGACGTCGACCAGGCGGCATCGGAAGGCGTGAAGCTCAGCATGGCGAGCAGCCAGAACAGCAGCGCTGCGAATCCTGCGATCAGCGTGATTTCGTGGGCGAAGCGCATGGCGCGCAGGCGCACGGGTTGCCCATCGGCGGCAGAAGAAGATTGAAGCGTATTGAGCGAATAGGTCATGAAAAACACGGCACCCGGCCCTGTGAATCGGAGGCCGGACGCCCGAACACTACAACAAAAGGCCGGGGCCGCCCGCGGCGCCCGGCCCGAAGGCTCAAGTGAGCGTCAGGAGCCGTTCCTTGACGATCATTGCCCCGTCATCCAGGGTCTGAACGAAACCGCGCTCTTCCAGGTCCTTCATCACCCGGCTCACCATTTCGCGCGAGGCGCCGACCATCTTTGCCAGGTCCTGGCGGGAAATCTTGTCGCGCACCTTGAGATTGCCGGCACCGTCGTCGACGGCGAAGTCGAGCAGCGAGCGGGCCACGCGGCCATAGACGTCCATGAGCGCCAGGGACTCGATCTTGCGGTCGGCGTGGCGCAGGCGCTGCACCAGGCCGCGCATGATGTTGTAAGCCATCGAGGAATTCTCGGGCAGGCAGCGTGCAAACGCGTCGCGGCCCAGCATGAGGACGTCGCACTGGATCTCGGTGCGCACGGTGGCCGAGTGCGGCTCGTCGTCGATCAGGCTCATTTCGCCCAGGTAGTCGCCGGGGTTCAGCGTGGCCAGGATGACTTCGCGGCCCCGGCTGTCGGCGCTGGTCACGCGGGCGCGCCCGGTGAGGATGATGTAGAGCGCATCGGACTTCTTGCCCTGCTCCACCACGACTTCGGCACGCTTGAAGCGCTTCTTGATGATCGCGTCCGCGATGCTTGCGGACTGCGTGGCTGTCAACGACGCGAACAAAGGAACGCGCCGAAGCAATTCAAGGTTGGACAGCATCGACATTTATCAATCCCTGATACAGCGCGCGGAGTTGGTCCAAAAGGCAAGCCAATGGATTACTACAATCGCGCGCATTGAAAACACCGTGCACCCGGTGTTGAACCGGGCGGTGATACTCCACATATATCGCTACCACCCTGAAAATGTACACGCTGACGCAGCGTATATCCTAGGTTTTCTACTCATGTCCGCTCCCCAACACGCCAAGGTTTTGATTCTCGGCTCCGGCCCCGCCGGCTATACCGCAGCGGTCTATGCAGCCCGCGCAAACCTGCAGCCTTTGCTCATCACGGGCATTGCCCAAGGTGGTCAATTGATGACCACCACCGAAGTCGACAATTGGCCGGCCGACGTGCATGGCGTGCAGGGGCCGGAGCTGATGCAGCGTTTTCTCGAACACGCCGAACGCTTCAAGACGCAGATCGTTTTCGACCATATCAACAAGGTCGATCTGAGCAAGCGCCCCTTCACCCTGACCGGCGACAGCGGCACCTACACCTGCGATTCGCTGATCATTGCGACGGGCGCTTCGGCCAAATACCTGGGCCTCGATTCCGAAGAGAAGTTCATGGGCCGCGGCGTCTCCGCCTGCGCGACCTGCGACGGCTTCTTCTATCGCGAGCAGGAGGTCTGCGTGATCGGCGGCGGCAACACGGCCGTCGAAGAAGCGCTGTACCTGGCCAACATTGCGAACAGGGTGACGCTGGTGCACCGCCGCGACAAGTTCCGTGCCGAGCCGATCCTGATCGACAAGGTCAAGGAAAAAGTCGCCGAGGGCAAGATCGTGCTGAAGCTGCACAACGAGCTCGACGAGGTGCTGGGCGACGGCACGGGCGTGACCGGCATCCGGATCAAGAACACGCAGACCGGCAAGACCGAGCAGATCGATCTGAAGGGCTGCTTCATCGCCATCGGGCACCATCCGAACACCGACATCTTCCAGGGCCAGCTGGAGATGAAGGACAACTACATCCTGACCCGTTCGGGCCTGCAGGGCTTCGCGACGATGACCAGCGTTCCGGGGGTCTTCGCCGCCGGCGACGTGCAGGACAACGTGTACCGCCAGGCCATCACGAGTGCGGGCACGGGCTGCATGGCCGCGCTGGACGCACAGCGCTTCCTGGAGCAGGACGGTACGCTCTAAACGGGGTGCGGCCCAAAAGGGCTATAATCCGAGGCTTTGCCGAAACAAGGCCCTCTCACAGGGGTTTGCTGCATTCAGGCAAAGCCGGGGTACCGCCACCCGTTTCTGGCGAGGTCAAGCTGCAAAACACCTGCAATCACCTTTGATTGCGCCGGTGCCAGCTGTTCAAGAAAGAGTGTCCACATGGCACGCGTATGCGACGTAACGGGCAAAGGCCCGATGGTCGGAAACAACGTTTCCCACGCCAACAACAAAACCAAGCGCCGGTTCCTGCCGAACCTGCAATACCGCCGTTTCTGGGTCGAGACTGAAAACCGCTGGGTTCGCCTGCGCGTTTCGAGCGCTGCTCTGCGCCTGATCGACAAGAACGGTATCGACGCCGTGCTCGCAGACCTGCGCGCACGCGGCCAAGCTTAAGGAGCTGAATCATGGCAACGAGCAAAGGCGGACGCGAAAAGATCAAGCTGGAATCCACCGCGGGTACCGGCCACTTCTACACGACCAGCAAGAACAAGAAGACGATGCCTGAAAAGATGTCGATCATGAAGTTCGACCCGAAGGCGCGCAAGCACGTCGAATACAAGGAAATCAAGCTGAAGTAATTCAGCCCTGATTTTCAAAGAAGAACCCGCTGCTTACCCAGCGGGTTTTTTGTTGCCTGTCGATTTGCATTGCCCCCAATACCATTGCGCAATACCAAGACGCAAATACGACGGGCACAAAAAAGCCGACCCAAGGTCGGCTTTTTTTATTGAGGACTGAATCTCTTAAGCGCGTGCAGCGCGCAAACGCGTCGAGAACTCCCTTAGACCCGCAATACCGCTGGCCTCCGCACGATGGCACCAGGCTGCCAGATCGGCCGCCAGTTGCTCGCGCGACTGCGAGGTGTTCAGCCAGAGCTGACGCAGCTCTTCGCGCATCGTCACCATCTTGTCGAGCACCGGGTGAGCGGCACGCGCCTGCACGATGTGTGTGCGGGCCGATGCCGGCACCTTGTCGTCGTCGCGGTGCAGCCAGCGCTTGGCCGCCTTGAGCACCGACAGGTCGGCGCCCTTGGTCTTCAGCAGGGCCAGCTCTTCGCTGGTTGCACGGCGCATTTCGCGGGCGTAGCCGGCCATGACTTCGTAGCGGTTGGCGATGACGGCCTCGAGCGTTTTCTCGTTGGCCACGGGCTGGATGTCGCCCATCTGCATCTTCGGCGGAACCTTCTTGACCTTGGCCCAGCCGATAGCCTGCATCGCCTGGATGTAGATCCAGCCAATGTCGAACTCGTACTTCTTGACCGAGAACTTGGCCGACGTCGGGTAGGTGTGGTGGTTGTTGTGCAGCTCTTCGCCGCCGATGATCAGGCCCCAGGGCATGATGTTGCGGCTGGCATCGGGTGCCTCGAAATTGCGGTAGCCCCAGTAGTGACCGATGCCGTTGATGATGCCGGCGGCGGTGATCGGGATCCAGAGCATCTGGACAGCCCACACGGCCATGCCGAGCGTGCCGAACAGCGCCAGGTTGATCACCAGCATCAGGCCCACGCCTTGCCAGCTGTAGCGCGAATACAGGTTGCGTTCGATCCAGTCATCGGGCGTGCCGTGACCGTAGCGATCGATCGTGTCCTTGTTCTTCGATTCCTTGCGGTAGAGCTCCGCGCCGCGCCAGAACACCTCGTCGATGCCCTTGACCTGCGGGCTGTGCGGGTCTTCCTGTGTTTCGCACTTGGCGTGGTGCTTGCGGTGAATGGCAACCCATTCCTTGGTCACCATGCCGGTGCCCAGCCACAGCCAGAAACGGAAGAAATGCGAAGGAATCGGGCCCAGATCCATGGCCCGGTGCGTTTGCGTGCGGTGCAGGAAAATCGTGACCGCAGCGATCGTGATGTGCGTGGTGACGAGCGTGTACAACACGACTTGCCACCATGTGATGTCCCACAAGCCGTGTCCGAGCCATTGGATGGCCGCATTGAGAACGGCAGAGTCAGGAAGCAACATTGAGTCAGGTACTCCATAGCCACACGAAGGTGCAGCCTTAAGCTAACCGGCGATTTTAAAGCGACAGGGTCAAAACGAGGCCGTTTACCCTTCAAGAAAAGCGCTGATTAACCCTAGTTTGGAGTCCCGCCCCTATTTGCGGTTCCACACGGCGGCGAAGAAACCGTCGGTCGAATGGCGATGCGGCCAGAGGCGCAAATAGCGCCTGCCGTCCGCCCCTCCAGCGCAAAGCGCCTCGAAACCCTCCACTTTCAACCCCTGCAGCAGTTCTGCGGCGTCCTGGGGCTCGAAATCGGGGTTGGCGGCGCCAAAAGCCTCGGCGATGGCCTCGTTTTCCTCCGGCAGCACGCTGCAGGTGGCGTAGACCAGCCGTCCGCCCGACTTCACGAGCCGAGCCGCGCTTTGCAGGATCGCCGTCTGCTTGACCGTCAATTCCTCCACCGACTTGGGCGACTGGCGCCATTTCAGGTCGGGATTGCGCCGCAGTGTGCCCAGCCCCGAGCATGGCGCGTCGACCAGCACCCGGTCGATCTTGCCCGCCAGGCGCTTGATCCGGTCGTCCCGCTCGTGGGCGATGGCCGCCGGATGGACGTTCGAAAGCTTGCTCCGCGCCAGCCGTGGCTTGAGCGCGTCGAGCCGGTGCGCCGAGGTGTCGAAGGCGTAAAGCCGTCCGGTATTTCGCATCGTGGCACCGATGGCCAGCGTCTTGCCGCCTGCGCCGGCGCAGAAATCGACCACCATCTCGCCGCGCTTGGCGTCCAGCAACAGCGCGAGCAGTTGGGAGCCCTCGTCCTGCACCTCGACGGCGCCGCGGGCGAACGCGTCCAGCTTGGTCAGCGCCGGCTTTCCTTCGATGCGCAAACCCCACGGCGAGAACGGCGTCACTTCAGATTTGATAGCAGCCTTCGCAAGCTCCGCCTTCACTTCCGCCCGCTTGTCGGTCAGCGCATTGACGCGCAGATCGAGCGGCGCCGGCTGCTGCAGGCTTTCGACCAGCGGCCAGAAGCCGTCGCCGAGTTGCGCCTTGAGCGGCGTCACCAGCCATTCCGGCAGGTTGTGGCGATGGCGCTCCAGCAGGTCGTCCGGCTTGACGGCATCGCAGTTGTCGAGCCAGCGCTTTTCGGTGTCGTTGAGCGCGCTCTTCAGGAAGTCGCGCGGGCCGTGAAAGCCGAGGATCGCCATGCGGCGCTCCTTCGAGCCGCTGCCCGAGGGCGAGAGATGGTCGAACAAGAGCTTCTTGCGCAGGACGGTATAGACGGTCTCTGCCAGCGTGGCGCGCTCGCGCGGGCCGAACTCGCGGTGGTCGCGAAAGAAGCGGGAAACGACCTGGTCGGCCGGGTGATCGAATTTCAGGACAAGGCCCACCAGATCGGCGGTGGCCTCCAACAGGGCTTTGGGGTGCATCCCCCGATTGTCTCAGGCGGTCGCCGTGCTAGGCCTCGCGCGTCCAGACCGCCCCGAAAGCGTGTTGCTCGATGTCCGCCAGCGTGGGCGAATGGCCGGCCCAGAGCACCAGCGCCGCGCCCGGCAGTGTCAGCGTCTGCTCGAGTTGCCGGCACAGCTGCCAGCGGTCGTCGTCGTCCAGCGCCGGCAGCTCGACGAACACGATGTAGGCGCGGCGCCACGGAAATTCGCGCAGGGTCTTGCGCACCAGCCAGGCCCGCGACGCGGGGAGGCAGCGAACGAGGTCCGCCCGCAGTTCACCCAACTCGTAGTCGTTCAGGTCATGCCGCGTGATCTGGCTGAAGAACGGCGTCTCGGTGATTTCCTCCCAGGCGCGCGCCTCGGCCTCCTCCGCCTCCTTGAGCCGGCCGCGCCACAGCCTGAGCGCGTCTTCGTCGTGCGAACCGGCATCCGGGTCTTCCAGCGAAGCGACGGCATTCCTGGCAGCCCACCAGCGGCTCGCGGCGCCGGACTGGTGCAGCCGCTCCAGCACATCAAGGCGGCTGGCGCGGTCGTTCACAGGCAGCATCTGGACCAGCCCCCGCAGCGCCCCCGGATGCTCCGGCGCGATGCGCAATGCGCTCTCGTAGCGCACGCGCACCGGCGCCGCCGGATCGAGCCGGCGCTCCGAATCGGCCCACTCGACCATCTCGTCGGGCGTGTTGCGCTCGCCGCGCGCCGCCAGCACCGCGATGCGCTCGCGGATGCGCGAGCGGTGCGCGTGGTGCTGCTTCCAGTCGCCGGCGTGGGCGCGGCGCCACAGGTTGTCGAAATGGCCGATCCACTTCGCGCTGTCGGCCAGCAGGTCGAGCGCCGGCCGCTCCGACCACGGCGGCAGAACCGCCTTCTGGCCCAGCGCCTCGAGCCGGTCGCGCAGCACCGGGTGGGTGTCGTCCAGGTCGCTCACGCGGCGCATCGCCTCGCGCAGCGCCTGGCGGGCGAAATCGTCGTCCGGCGGCGTGTGGGCGAGCTTGCGCAGGGCCGCGAACGGCCCTGGGGCCTGCGGCTCCAGTTCGGCCCGGGCCCAGTGCGAGGGCCAGAACTCGTTGGCGTACCAGTTGCCCTTGATCGCAATCTCGGTCAGCGCGGCCGCGGCCACCGCCGTGCCCAGCAGCCGGCCCGAGATGCGGTCGGCCTCGTATTCGTCCTGCCGGGCCAGCGCGAAGGTCTTGGCCGCGAAGCGCGGAAAGTACCAGCGGAAAAAAGCGAGCGAAAACAGCGCCATCACGCCTTCATCGCGCTGCAGACTGGCGTCCAGCTTGAGCCACGAAAGCCGCGTGCGGTAGATCCAGGCGCTCAGCTTGCCGTGGTTGCCGCGCAGGTGGCCGTACTCGTGCGCCAGCACCGACAGCAGCCGCTGCCGGTTCAGCATCATCAAAAGCGGGAGGCCGATGCTCAGGGAATTGACCGCGCCGCCGAAGAGGCCGAAGCGCGGCACCTGCCGGATGCTGGCGTTGAAGTCGTCGTCAAGATAAACGCGGTGGACCGGCGGGCCCTTGATCTTGCCGCGGATGCGGTCCAGCGCCTCAAAGAGCGCCGGCGCGTCGGCGCGCGAGAGCTCCTTGCCCTCCGGCTCGTCGAAGCGCACCCAGAGCGCGCGCACCGTGGCCCAGAGCAGCCCCAGCGCAAAGACCAGCAGCCAGCCGCGCGTCAGGCTGAAGCGCTCGCGCCCGAGCGACGAAACCACCCAGACAATCAGGCCCACCGCGATTCCGAGACAGCCCAGCACCCACGCATACCCGAGCGCGGCAAACGCCGCCACGCTGCGCCGGTAGCGCGCGCTGTTGTCGGCGCTGGCATGCTCGCTCAGTCGAACCAGGTGAACAAAATCCGCGCGATCCATTCGACTCCCGTCAAATCAAGCACTGACCGTTTTCAAAGAAAGAAGCTCCCGTTGAACAACGACAACGACCTGCCGCCCCTGATCGAAACGCCGCCAGGCCGCTACCGCCACTACAAGGGCGGCGAGTACGACGTCCTGGGCACCGTGCGCCACAGCGAGACCCTGGAGCCCATGACGCTGTACCGCGCGCTTTATGGGGCCCACGGCCTCTGGGTCCGCCCCGCCGCGATGTTCGGCGAAACGATCGAGATCGACGGCCAGATGCAGCGCAGGTTCACGCCGATCCAGCCCGGCTGACGGGCCCCGGGTCAACCGCAGCGAACGTCGGTCACGCGGTTGCGCGCATCGACATCCAGGTTGAGCCGGCCGCCGTTGAGCTCCATCGTGACGGCCTCGCCCGGCTTCAGCGCACGGACGATTCCTGCGCCGGCCCGGACCCGGGCCGCAGCTTCCAGCTGCGGCGTCAAAGGCTGGCCGACCGCGAACCTGGCGCCATCGGCATTGCATTGGTAGACGGGCTCCGCCCGCGCGGCGGGAGCCTGGGCGGGTGCGGATGCCGGTGACGACGACGCTGCACAGCCGGCCAGAAGGGCGGCGCCGGCAATGGCGACCAGCAGCGTTGGGGTTTTCTTCCTCACTTCGAGCTCCCGAAAACCCGTCAATATAATCAAAATTTACGAATGTGACGTGATGTATCTGCCAGCCATCCGGCAATGGCGCGTGGATACAACTGATGTTCCTGCGCCAGCACCCTGCCCGCCAGCGTGGCCGCGGTGTCGTCGGGCAGCACGGGCACTACGGCTTGGGCAAGGATCGGCCCGTGGTCGAGTTCGGTGGTGACCTGGTGTACGGTCACGCCGGCCACCTTGCAGCCGGCGTCGATGGCGCGCTGGTGGGTGTTCAGCCCCGGAAAGGCCGGCAGCAGCGAGGGATGGATGTTCACCAGCCGCCCCGCATAGCGCTCGACGAAGCCGGGCGTCAGGATGCGCATGAACCCCGCGAGCACCACCAGATCGGGCGAATGCGCGTCGACGACCTTCGCCAGCGCCTCGTCGAAAGCCTCGCGCGTCGGAAACTCCTTGTGCGGAACGACTTCGGTGGCAATGCCATGAGCGGCGGCGAGCGCCAGTCCGCCGGCTTCCGCCTTGTTGCTCACGACCGCGGCGATGCGCGCGCCGAAGCGCTCGGCCCAGCGGTCGCGCTCGGCGGCACGCACGATGGCCGCCATGTTGGAGCCGCCGCCGGAAATCAGGATCACGATGTTCTTCATGGGAGGGCGGGATTATCCGTGCCACGCTTGTCGCCGCGCGGACACCGATTCACAGCACGACCGTGCTAAAACTCGACGTTCCGGAGACACACCGCGTCTGCGGTGACCGATCAACACAGCGAGGCACGCATGGATTTGAGCTTCACGCCCGAAGAACAGAAGTTCCGCGAAGAGATTCGCGCATGGGTCAAGGAAAACCTCCCCAAAGAGATTTCGCACAAGGTGCACAACACGCTCGAACTCACGCGCGACGATCTGCAGAACTGGGCCAAGATCCTCGGCAAGAAGGGCTGGCTGGGCTACGGATGGCCCACCGAATTCGGCGGCCCCGGCTGGACCGCCATCCAGCGCCACCTCTTCGAGGAAGAAACCGCCCTCGCCGGCGCGCCCCGCATCATTCCGTTCGGCCCCGTGATGGTCGCCCCGGTGATCATGGCCTTCGGCAACGCCGAGCAGCAAAAGCGCTTCCTCCCCGGCATCGCGAGCGGCGAAGTCTGGTGGAGCCAGGGCTACAGCGAACCGGGCTCGGGCTCCGACCTGGCTTCGGTCAAGACCAAGGCCGAACGCAAGGGCGATAAATACATCGTCAACGGCCAGAAAACCTGGACCACGCTCGGCCAGTACGGCGACTGGATGTTCAACCTCGTGCGCACCAGCAACGAAGGCAAGCCGCAAACGGGCATCAGCTTCCTCCTGCTCGACATGAAGTCGCCCGGCGTCACCGTGCGCCCGATCAAGCTGCTGGACGGCGGCCATGAAGTCAACGAAGTGTTCTTCGACAACGTCGAGGTGCCCGCCGAGAACCTGATCGGCGAGGAGAACAAGGGCTGGACCTACGCCAAACACCTGCTCTCGCACGAGCGCACCAACATCGCCGACGTGAACCGCGCCAAGCGCGAACTCGAGCGCCTCAAGCGCATCGCCAAGAGCGAAGGCGTCTACGAAGACCAGCGCTTCCGCGACGAGATCGCCAAGCTCGAAGTGGACATCGTCGCGCTCGAGATGATGGTGCTGCGCGTGCTGTCGGCCGCCACCTCGGGCAAGAACTCGCTGGATGTCGCGGGCCTCCTGAAGATCCGCGGCAGTGAGATCCAGCAGCGCTACAGCGAGCTGATGATGCTGGCGGGCGGCCCGTACGCGCTGCCGCTCATCCGCGAGGCGATGGAAGCCGGCTGGCAGGGCAACTTCCCCGGCGGCAACCCGGCGATCGCGCCGCTCGCATCGACCTTCTTCAACATGCGCAAGACCACCATTTACGGCGGTTCGAACGAAGTGCAACGCAACATCGTCGCGCAGACGGTTCTGGGCTGAGCCCTTCGACCAAGCTCAGGACGAACGGAGATAAATATGGATTTCAATTTCACCGACGACCAGGAACAGCTGCGCGACGCCGTCCGCAAATGGGTCGACAAGGGCTATGACTTCGAGCGCCGCCGCGGCATCGAGGCCAAGGGCGGTTTCTCGCGCGAGGCGTGGGACGAACTGGCCGAGTTGGGCCTGGGCGGCCTCTACATCGCCGAAGACGACGGCGGCCTGGGCATGGGCCCGGTGGCCGGCATGGTCGTGATGGAAGAACTGGGCCGCGGCATCGTGCTGGAGCCCTTCGCGCAGACGCTGATCGCGGGCGCGGTGCTCAGCGGCTATGCCGACGCAGGCACCAAGGAAAACTGGCTGCCGCCCATCGCCGGCGGCCAGGCCATCGTGGTGCTGACCTACCAGGAGCGCAAGGCCCGCTACCGCCTGGACGTGTGCGACGCCCATGCCGCCAAGGCCGGCGACGGCTGGTCGCTGACCGGCGCCAAGAGCGTGGTGCCCGTGGGCGACGAAGCCGATGCGTACCTCGTTCCGGCCAAGGTGGACGGCAAGATCGCCCTCTTCCTGGTCGAGCGCAGCGCCAGCGGCGTCGAGGCCCGCGGCTACGGCACGCAGGACGGCGGCCGCGCGGCCGAGGTGGTGTTCGACAAGGCCGACGCCACGCTGGTCACGGCCGATGGCCTGGCCGCGCTGGAATACGCGGTCGATGTCGGCATTGCCGCCACCTGCGCCGAAGCGGTCGGCGTGATGGACAAGACCGTCGCGCTCACCGTCGAATACATGAACCAGCGCAAGCAGTTCGGCGTGACCATCTCAACCTTCCAGGCGCTGCGCCACCGCGTCGCCGACATGAAGATGCAGCTGGAACTCGCGCGCTCGATGAGCTACTACGCGACGCTCAAGCTCAACGCCCCAGCCGAGGAACGGCGCCAGGCGCTGGCACGCGCCAAGTACCAGCTGGGCACGTCGATGCGCTACGTGGCCGCCAATTCGGTGCAGCTGCACGGCGGCATCGGGGTGACGGACGAGTACATCGGCAGCCACTATTTCCGCAAGCTCACGCAGCTGGAGATGACCTTCGGCGACACGCTGCATCACTTGAGCGAAGTCTCCGCCCGGATGCAGGACACGGCCGGCGTTTTTGCCTGAGAGCCGTTTTCCCCTAGCATCCAACGCCCGCCCGCCTTGCGCCGGCGGGCGTTTTCACTTGGACTCCGCCAGGAACGAAACATGCACTCCCGCCGCACCATCCTCGCACTGCCCCTGACCCTCGGGCTCGCATCGACCGCCATGCTGACCGCCTGCGCCACGGCGCCAACGCCTTCGTACACCGAGCGTCCGCCGATCGTCTTCATGCACGGCAACGGCGATTCGGCGGCGTTGTGGCAAACCACCATCTGGCGCTTCGAATCGAACGGCTGGCCGCGCGACCGGCTCTTTGCGATCGACCAGCCGAACCCGGTCGCCCGCGACGATGACGCGGTTGCTCAAGCCGGTCGCAGCTCGACCACCGATTCGGCCGTCTTCCTGAAGGCCGAAGTCGACAGGGTGCTCAAGGCCACGGGCGCGAGCAAGGTGGTGCTGATCGGCAACTCGCGCGGCGGCAACACGATCCGCAACTACGTGCAGAACGGCGGCGGCGCGGCCGTGGTGAGCCATGTGGTGCTGGGCGGCAACCCGGCGCACGGCATCTGGGCGGTGAAGGGCTTCCGCGAGAACAACGAGTTCTCCGGCCTCTCAGGCTTCATGCAGCAGCTCAATGCGCCCAAGGGCGCGAACGGCGACGAGGTCACGCCCGGCGTGAAGTGGCTCACGCTGCGCTCGGACAACAACGACAAGTACGCGCAGCCCGACGGCGTGTGGATCGGCGCACCCGGCAAGCCGACAAACATCGGCTTCGACGGGCCGGCGCTCAAGGGCGCGACGAATGTCGTGCTGCCGCGCGCCGATCACCGCGAGACGTCGTTCTCACCCGCCGCATTCGCAGCCACGTGGCAGTTCCTGACCGGCCAGGCGCCGCGCACCACGGCGGTCGTGGCCGAGTCGAACGTCGTGCTCAACGGCCGCGCCATCGGCGCGGAAAACCTCTCGCTGAACGGCGGGCAACTGCGCATCTACGCCGTCGATCCGGCCACGGGCGTGCGTCAGGGCGACGCGGTGCACAGCAAGAACATCGGCGCCGATGGCCGATGGGGACCTTTCAGCGCGCGCAGCGGCACGGCGTACGAGTTCGTGCTGAGCGCGGCCGGCTACGGCACCACGCACATCTATCGCAGCCCGTTTCCGCGCAGCAGCAGCGTCGTGAACCTGCGGCCCGAGCGCCTCACGCCGGCCGATGGCAGCGCCAACGTGATCGTGGTCTTCACGCGGCCACGCGGGTATTTCGACGCGGAGCGCGACACCATGCGCCTCGACGGGCAAAGCCTGCCGGCCGGCGTGCCGCCCAAGGGCTCGGGCGTGTCGAGCTCCAGGTTGCGCATCGCCGCGAGCGAACAGCAGCGCGCGGTCACCGGCGAGTTCAACGGCGAACGCCTCACCGGCCTGACATGGCCCGCGGTGAAGGAGCATGTGACCGTGCTCGAACTGACCTATTGAGGATCACCGAGATGAACGACACGGCCTCCCCTTTCGTGCTCGCGGCGCGCGATGCGCGCGGCGTGGTCACGCTGACGCTGAACCGTCCGGCGTCCTTCAACGCCCTCTCGGAAGGCATGCTCGGCGCGTTGGAAAAGGCGCTGGGCGATATCGCAGCCGACGAAACCGTGCGCGCAGTCGTCATCGCAGCCGAAGGCAAGGCCTTCTGTGCGGGGCATGACCTGAAGGAAATGCGCGCGGAACCGTCACTCGGCTACTACCAAACGCTCTTCGAGCGTTGCGGCGCGATGATGCTGTCGATCCAGCGACTCTCCGTGCCGGTGATCGCGCGGGTGCACGGCATCGCCACCGCGGCCGGGTGCCAGCTGGTCGCGGTGTGCGACCTCGCCGTGGCGTCGAGCGATGCGCGCTTTGCCGTCAGCGGCGTCAACGTGGGGCTGTTCTGTGCCACGCCGAGCGTCACGCTGTCGCGCAACCTCGGCCGCAAGGAAGCGTTCGAGATGCTGGTGACAGGCGAATTCATCAGCGCGCAGGAAGCGCGGGAGAAGGGGCTGGTCAACCGGGTGGCGACACCGGCTGAACTCGATGCGGCCGTCGAAGCGCTGGTCGCCAGCATCGTCGCCAAACCGCGAAAGGCGCTGGCGCTGGGCAAGGCCCTGTTCTACCGCCAGCTGGAAACCGGCATAGAAGCCGCGCTGGCCGACGCCAGCCAGACCATGGCCTGCAACATGATGGACGCGAGCGCGCTCGAAGGCGTGCAGGCGTTCATCGAAAAGCGCCCGCCGGACTGGAAACGCTGAAAGGCTAGGTGTCGTGCAGCCGCGAGCTTTGCGGCAGGTGCGCCATCAGGAATTCCATCTGGTCCGCCAGGATGCGGCGGTTGCGCAAAATGAAATCTTCCCAGAGGCTGGGCACGTAAGGCGCATACAAGAGTGGCATGTTCGCCTGCTCGGGCGTGCGGCTGCTCTTGCGGTGGTTGCACGGCTTGCAGGCCGTGACCACGTTCATCCAGGTGTCGATGCCCTTCTGGGCGAAGGGAATGATGTGCTCGCGCGTGAGCTCATCTTCATGGAAATGGCCGCCGCAGTAGGCGCAGACATTGCGGTCCCGCGAGAACAGCTTGCTGTTGGTGAGCCCCGGACGCTGGGTGAAGGGATTGATGCGCGGCACGCCCTTGGTGCCGATGATGCTGTTGATCGCGATCTGCGACTGCTCGCCCGTGACGGCGTTGTGGCCCCCGCGAAACACCGCCACCTGCGCGCCCACTTCCCAGCGAACTTCGTCCGCCGCGTAGTGGATCACCGCCTGTTCGAGCGATATCCATGACTGGGGCAGCCCTTGGGCCGACAGCTTCAAGACCTTCACACACGCCTCCTCAAGAAAGTGAGAGAACACGGAAAGACCAGGGACACGGAGCGCATCGGAGACCCACGCCAGGCGACGCACTGCGTCACAATATACCGGCTTTGTGACAAAACGGCCTGATTCGCCCATTCGACGGGCGCAAGGCGCTATCAAAAAGATACTCACCGATGCAGGTTTTTCGCGGCTTCCGGCACCCGGGCGTGGCTCCGGCCTGCGCCCTCACCATTGGCAATTTCGACGGTGTGCACCGTGGCCACCAGGCCATGCTTGCGCTGCTGCAGACCGAGGCCCGCCAGCGCGGGCTGCCCAGTTGCGTGCTGACCTTCGAGCCGCACCCGCGCGACTACTTCGCCGCGCTCACCAAGAAACCCGACCTCGCGCCGGCCCGCATCGGCACCCTGCGCGACAAGTTGAGCGAACTCGCGGCCTGCGGCGTGGCGCAGACCATCGTGCTGCCGTTCGATGGCCGGCTGGCCTCCCAGTCGCCCGAGGATTTCATCCAGAACGTGCTGGTCGACGGCCTGGGCGCGCGCTACGTGCTGGTGGGCGACGACTTCCGCTTCGGCGCCAAGCGGGCCGGCGACTACGCCATGCTGGATGCGGCCGGCGATGCGCGCGGCTTCGACGTGGCGCGCATGAACAGCTACGAGGTGCACGGCCTGCGCGTCTCGAGTTCGGCGGTGCGTGAGGCGCTGGCCGAGGGCCGCATGGCCGATGCGCAAACGCTGCTCGGCCGGCCCTACGCGATTTCGGGCCACGTGGTCCACGGCCGCAAGCTCGGCCGCGCGCTGGGCGCCTCGGCGCCGGGCCAGGACGACGGCTTTCGCACCCTCAACCTGCGCTTCAAGCACTGGAAGCCGGCCGCCAGCGGCATCTTCGCGGTGCTGGTGCATGGCCTGGCCGACAAGCCCTTGCCGGGCGTGGCCAACCTGGGCGTTCGCCCCTCGCTGGACGCCAACGACGTCAACGCCGGCCGGGTGCTGCTGGAGACGCATTGCCTGGAGTGGCCTTCGCATCTGGGGTCCGAAGGGGCCTACGGTAAAATCGTCCGCGTGGAACTCCTGCACAAACTGCACGACGAATTGCGCTACACCAGCCTCGAGGCCCTCACTGCGGGCATCGCCAAGGATGGGCGCGACGCACGCGCGTTCTTTGCATCGACCCACGCCCAACACCACGCGGAAGTCCACCGCCAGACCACGCGCGACCGAATTTAGCCCTGCACGCCCCGTGCTGCCGCCCTTCGACAAGCTCAGGGCGAACGGCTATATCTTCCGCACCGACCGCTCAATGCAGTTCGGGCTGAGCCTGTCGAAGCCCCTCTGTTTCGCACTCCCAACATGTCTGACGCTGCTTCCCCCACCGACTACCGCTCCACGCTGAACCTGCCCGACACCCCCTTCCCGATGCGCGGCGACCTGCCCAAGCGCGAACCGGGCTGGGTCAAGGAATGGAACGACGAAGGCCGCTACCACCGCCTGCGTGATGCCCGCCACGGCGCCCCCAAGTTCATCCTGCACGACGGCCCGCCGTACGCCAACGGCCAGATCCACATGGGCCATGCGGTGAACAAGATCCTCAAGGACATGATCACCAAGGCGCGCCAGCTCGAAGGCTTCGACGCGCTCTACGTGCCCGGCTGGGACTGCCACGGCCTGCCGATCGAGAACGCCATCGAAAAGCAGTTCGGCCGCAACCTGAGCCGCGACGAGATGCAGGCCAAGAGCCGCGCCTACGCCACCGAGCAGATCGCCCAGCAGTTGCTCGACTTCCAGCGCCTGGGCGTGCTGGGCGAATGGGACCATCCCTACAAGACGATGGACTTCGCCAACGAAGCCGGCGAGCTGCGCGCGTTCAAGCGCGTGATCGAGCGCGGCTTCGTCTATCGCGGGTTGAAGCCCGTGTACTGGTGCTTCGACTGCGGCTCGTCGCTCGCCGAATTCGAGATCGAATACGCCGACAAGAAGAGCCAGACCATCGACGTGGCCTTCAAGGCGCACGACCGCGAGAAGGTGCTCAAGGCCTTCGGCACCGACCACACGATCCTGGGCGACATCTTCGCAGTGATCTGGACCACCACCGCGTGGACCATCCCGGCCAACCAGGCGATCAACCTCAACCCCGAGATCGAGTACTCGCTGGTGGACACCGAGCGCGGCCTCCTGATCCTGGCCAACTCGCTGGTCGAGATGTGCATGACGCGCTATGCGCTCGACGGCAAGGTGCTGGCCACGGTGAAGGGCGAGGCGCTCGGCGGCCTGGAATTCGAGCATCCGCTGTACGACGTGGACGCCGGCTACAAGCGCCTGTCGCCCGTGTACCTGGCCGACTACGCCACCGCCACCGACGGCACCGGCCTCGTGCACTCCTCGCCCGCCTATGGCGTGGACGACTTCAACTCCTGCATCGCGCATGGCGTGGCCTACGACGACATCCTGAACCCGGTGCAGGGCAACGGCAGCTACGCGCCCGACTTCCCGCTCTTCGGCGGCCAGAACATCTGGAAGGCCGTGCCGGTGATCATCGCCACGCTGCGCGACGCCAACCGGCTGATGACCACCGAGACCATCACCCACAGCTACCCGCATTGCTGGCGCCACAAGACGCCGGTGATCTACCGCGCGGCCGCCCAGTGGTTCATCCGCATGGACGAGGGCGAAGGCGTGTTCACCAAGGACAAGGCGCCCAAGACGCTGCGCCAGACCGCGCTCGACGCGATCGAGCAGACCAGCTTCTATCCGGAGAACGGCAAGGCGCGCCTGCACGACATGATCGCCGGCCGGCCCGACTGGTGCATCAGCCGCCAGCGCAGCTGGGGCGTGCCGATCCCGTTCTTCCTGCACAAGGATTCGGGCGAGCTGCATCCGCGCACCATGGAAATCCTCGACCAGGCCGCCGACATCGTCGAGAAGGGCGGCATCGAGGCCTGGAGCCGCGTGACGACCGAAGAGATCCTGGGCGCCGAAGACGCGCCCAGCTACACCAAGAGCACCGACATCCTGGAGGTGTGGTTCGACTCGGGCTCGACCTTCTATCACGTGCTGCGCGGCACGCATCCGAACGTTCACCACGAAACGGGGCCCGAGGCCGACCTGTACCTCGAAGGCCATGACCAGCATCGCGGCTGGTTCCATTCGTCGCTCCTGATCGCTTGCGCGCTGGAAGACCGCGCGCCGTACCGGGGCCTGCTCACGCACGGCTTCACGGTCGATGCCAAGGGCATCAAGATGAGCAAGTCGCTCAAGAACGGCATCGACCCGCAGGAAATCAGCAGCAAGCTGGGCGCGGAAATCATCCGCCTCTGGGTGGCCGCGAGCGACTACTCGGGCGACATCGCGGGCGACGACAAGATCCTCGCGCGCGTGGTCGATTCGTACCGCCGCATCCGCAACACGCTGCGCTTCCTCCTGGCCAACACCAGCGACTTCGACATCGCCAAGGATGCGGTGCCGCTCGAGCAACTGTTCGAGATCGACCGCTACGCGCTCGCGCGCGCCGCGCAGTTCCAGGCCGAGATCCTTGCGCACTACAAGGTGTACGAGTTCCACCCGGTGGTCTCCAAGCTGCAGATCTACTGCTCGGAAGACCTGGGCGGCTTCTACCTCGACATCCTGAAGGACCGCCTCTACACAAGCGCACCGGGCTCGCTCGCGCGCCGCAGCGCGCAGACCGCGCTCTGGCACATCTCGCAGGCGATGCTGCGCTGGATGGCGCCGTTCCTGAGCTTCACGGCCGAGGAAGCATGGAAATTCGTGAGCACCGGCAAGCCGGGCGAATCGATCTTCGCGGAGACCTACAGCAAGTTCGCCGCGCCCGACGAAGCGTTGCTCGCCAAGTGGACCCGCATCCGCGAGATCCGCGACGTGGTCAACAAGGACATCGAAGCCGTGCGCGCCGAAGGCAAGGTCGGCTCCTCGCTGCAGGCCGACCTGCAGCTGAGCGCACCGGCCGATGACTTTGCGCTGCTCAGCACGCTGGGCGACGACCTGAAGTTCGTCTTCATCACCTCGGCCATCGCGCTGGCGGCGGGCGACACGCTCGCGACCACCGTCGCGCCGAGCACCGCGCAGAAATGCGAGCGCTGCTGGCACTACCGCGAGGACGTGGGCCACGACCCGGCGCATCCGACGATCTGCGGCCGTTGCACGAGCAACCTGTTCGGCGCCGGCGAATCGCGGAGCTTTGCCTGATGGCCACCACACGTTCCGCATCGGCATCGCGTTCGCGCGGCGGCAGCCTGGGCATCTGGCCCTGGCTCGGGCTGGCGGTGATCATCGTGATCATCGACCAGTTCACCAAGACGCTGATCCTGGGCTACTACAAGCTGGGCGACGCGACCTACGTGACGAGCTTCTTCAACGTCGTGCGGGCGCACAACACCGGCGCCGCGTTTTCATTTCTCGCCGACCACTCGGGCTGGCAGCGCTGGTTCTTCACGGCCATCGGCGTGGCGGCGGCGATCTTCATCGTCTGGATGCTCAGGTCGCACGCGGGCCAGAAGCTCTTTTCGTTCGCGATGGCCTGCATCCTGGGCGGCGCCATCGGCAACGTGGTCGACCGGATGATGCACGGCTACGTCGTGGACTTCCTGAGCTTTCACGCGGGCAACTGGTATTTCCCGGCGTTCAATGCGGCGGACAGCGCGATCACGCTCGGGGCCATCTGCCTCATCGTGGACGAGATCCGGCGGGTTCGCCGGGGCAAGTAAGCCAAGTGATGCAAAGGGCCTTCGGGCCCTTTTTCTTTGGGCCCGGCTTGCAAGCGCTCCACCTTTGGCGGCACGCCGAGGGTTTCTCCCCGCTTCAATCGATGTCATGACGAAGTCATACTGCGGCGGTTCAATGTAATCGATTACATGAATACCGCACGATGAGCATCCAAGCCGTAGCCGCCAAAGCCAAGGTCTCCGTGGCCACCGTGTCGCGGGCCTTCAATTTCCCCGACAAGGTCACGCCCGCCACGCGTGAGCTGGTGGAGCGCGTGGCGCGCGAGCTGCACTACGTGCCCAACGCCAGCGCGCGCACCCTGCGCACCCAGCGCAGCCGCACCCTGGGCGTGGTGCTGCCCACGCTGCTGAACCCGACCTTCGCCGAGTGCCTTCAGGGCATCGCGCGCGCGGCCATCGCGGGCGGCTACGCGATCCTTCCGGTCACCACGGGCTACCGGCTCGACGAAGAAGAGCGCGCGGTGCAGCTGCTGCTCGCAGGCAACGTCGACGGGCTGATCCTCGTGGTCTCCAACCCGTCCACCTCGAAGGCGCTCACGCGGCTGCGCACCACCGGCACGCCCTATGTGCTCGCCTACAACCGCCATGCGGACCACCCCTGCGTCACCGTAGACAGCGAAGCCGCCGTGGCCGATGCGGTCGCGCGCCTCGTGCTGCTCGGCCATCGCCGCATCGCGATGGTCAGCGGCACGCTCGCCGCCTCCGACCGCGCGCAGCAGCGCCTGCGCGGCTACCGCAAGGGCATGGCGGATGCGGGCCTGAAGGCACCGCCGCTGATCGAAGTGCCCTTCGTCGAAAGCGCCGTCGATGCGCTCGCCCATGTGCTGCAGGCCGACAACCGCCCCACCGCGCTCGTCTGCTCGAACGACCTGCTCGCCATCCGCAGCATCCGCGCCGCGCACCTGGGTGGCCTCTCGGTGCCCGACGACTTGAGCGTGATCGGCTTCGACGGCATCGCGCTCGGCGAAGACCTCACGCCCGCGCTCACCACCATCGCCCAGCCCAACAGCGACATCGGCCGCCACAGCGTCGAGCTGCTGGTCCAGGCGATGGCCGGCGGCACCACGCTGCAGGCCGATGCGAGCCTGCTGCTGCCGCACACCTTCCGCGATGGCGAGTCGTGCGCATCCGCGTGCGACGCCGCCACCACCGATTGATCCCCCCGCTACACCTCTCATCCCTTCAAGGAGCTTCTTCATGTCCCTCCGCTTTTCCCGCATCGCTCGTCTCGGCCTGATCGCTGCCACCTTCGTTGCCGCCGGCAGCGTCATGGCCCAGACCGCCATTTGCTACAACTGCCCCACCGAATGGGCCGACTGGGGCACGCAGCTCAAGGCCATCAAGGCCAAGACCGGCGTCACCGTGCCGCCCGACAACAAGAACTCGGGCCAGTCGCTCGCGCAGATGTCGGCAGAGAAATCGAGCCCCGTCGCCGACGTCACCTACCTGGGCGTGACCTTCGCGGTGCAGGCCGCCAAGGACGGCCTCGTCGAGCCCTACAAGCCGGCCGCATGGAAAGACATTCCCGAGGGCCTGAAGGACCCGGCCGGCAACTGGTTCACCATCCACTCGGGCACGCTCGGTTTCATGGTCAACGTCGATGCCCTCAAGGGCAAGCCGATCCCGAAGTCGTGGGCCGACCTGCTCAAGCCCGAATACAAGGGCCTCATCGGTTATCTCGACCCCGCCTCGGCCTTCGTCGGTTACGTGGGCGCGGTGGCGGTCAACCAGGCGCGCGGCGGCACGCTGGACAACTTCACGCCGGGCATCGACTACTTCAAGGCGCTGCAGAAGAACGAGCCCATCGTGCCGAAGCAGACGTCTTACGCGCGCGTGCTCTCGGGCGAAATCGCGATCCTGCTGGACTACGACTTCAACGCCTACCGCGCCAAGTACAAGGACAAGGCCAACGTCGCCTTCGTCATCCCGGGCGAAGGCACGCTGGTCGTGCCCTACGTGATGAGCCTGGTCGCCAAGGCGCCGCACGCGGCCGACGCGAAGAAGGTGCTCGACTTCACGCTGTCCGACGAAGGCCAGGCG
This sequence comes from Variovorax sp. AC194, assembly GCF_979257995.1. NCBI lineage: Bacteria > Pseudomonadati > Pseudomonadota > Betaproteobacteria > Burkholderiales > Comamonadaceae > Variovorax > Variovorax sp. AC194. The sequence continues at coordinate 5,553,910 of NZ_OZ409823.1, forward strand.
ATCTGGGCCAAGGCCTACCTGCGCCCGGTGCGCGCGAGCGCGATGCCCAAGGAGATCGAGGCGCAGTTCCTGCCGGCCAGCGAATACGCGCGCGCCAAGAGCGTGGACTACGCCCGCATGGCCGAGGCGCAGCGCGCGTTTTCCGACCGCTACCTCAAAGAGGTGCGCTGATCTTCAGTAGCCCTTGAGATGAAGCCCGCCAACGCCTGGAACCCACGCTGGCGGCTGCTCGCCTGCGTGGCACCCGCAGCCGCCTTCTTCACGGCCTTCTGGCTGCTGCCGGTGGTGCGCCTGCTGGCGCTGCCGGCGGAAAAAGGCTGGGCCACCTACTTCGCGGTGCTGACCGACTCGCGCTACCTGCAGAGCATGGTCAACACCGTCGTGCTGTCGGTGGCGGTGACGTTGGCAACGCTGGTGCTGGGCGCCGCGGTGGGCATCTACCTCGCGCGCCACGCCTTCGTCGGCAAGCGCGTGCTGCTGTCGCTGCTCACGCTGCCGCTGTCGTTCCCGGGCGTGATCATCGGCTTCTTCGTCATCCTGCTGGGCGGCCGGCAAGGGCTCGTGGCCGACGTGAGCGACAGCCTCATCGGCGAACGCATCACCTTCGCCTACGGCCTGCTCGGCCTCTTTCTCGCGTACCTGTATTTCTCGCTGCCGCGCGCCATCGCCACCTACGCCGCGGCGGCCGAGGCGATGAACGTGCAACTCGAGGAAGCCGCCCGCTCGCTCGGCGCCTCGCGCCTGCGCGTGGCGCGCGACGTGTGGATGCCCGAGCTCGCGCCGACCACGCTGGCCTGCGGCGCGATCCTCTTCGCGACCTCGATGGGCGCCTTCGGCACGGCCTTCACGCTGGCCAGCAAGTTCGAGGTGATCCCGATCACCATCTACAACGAGTTCACCAACTACGCCAACTTCGCGCTCGCCGCGTCGCTGTCGATTTCGCTGGGCATCGTGACCTGGCTGGTGCTGTTCGTCGCGCGGCGTTTCGGGGCCAACCCCGTGGCGCGCTGAAAGGGAATCGGAATGCGCACGACATCGCAACCCAAGGCGCCCTTCCTCCTGGCCATCACCGTGCTCGTGAGCCTCTTCATGATCGCGCCGATGCTGCTCTCGGTGATGGCGGGTCTGGTCAACAACTACAGCGCGGGCCTGAAAAGCGGGCTCACGCTGCGCTGGCTCGGCGAGGTGTGGGAGAACTACGGCGGCACCGTCGGCTGGTCGATCGGGCTGGCTGTCGCCTGTGTGATGAGCACCGTGCTGCTGGGCGTGCCTTGCGCCTATGCGTTGGCGCGCAGCCGCTCGCGGGCCGCTCGCATCTTCGAGGAACTGCTGACGCTGCCCGTCGCCGTGCCAGGCCTTGCCACCGCCCTCGCGCTGATCCTCGCCTACGGCCAGCTCACCGCCTTCCGCCAGAGCTTCGCCTTCATCCTCGTGGGCCACATCGTCTTCACGCTGCCCTTCATGGTGCGCACCGTGAGCTCGGCCTTCCAGCGCGACGACCTGCTCGCGCTCGAGGAGGCCGCGCGCTCGCTGGGCGCGAACTTCCGCCAGCGCTTCATGGGCATCCTCGTGCCCGCGGTGTTCCCCGCCATCGTGGCCGGCAGCCTGATGGTGTTCACGCTCTCGGTGGGCGAATTCAACCTCACCTGGATGCTGCACACGCCGCTCACCCGCACGCTGCCCGTGGGGCTGGCCGACAGCTACGCCTCGATGCGCATCGAGGTCGGATCGGCCTACACGCTGGTCTTCTTCGCGGTCATTCTCCCGGTGCTGTGGGGCCTGCAGTACCTTGCCAACCTGATGCAGAAACGCCATGGAACTTGAACGCATCCCCATCGACATCGCGAACTGCGCGAAGACCTACGCCGACGGCACGCGCGGCCTGCAGCCCACCGACCTGCACGTGGAGGCCGGCGAGGTGCTCGCGCTGCTCGGCCCCTCGGGCTGCGGCAAGACCACGCTGCTGCGGCTGATCGCGGGGCTGGAGGCGCCCGACGCGGGCAGCCGCATCGTCTTCGGCGGCCAGGACGTCACGCAGCGCCCGGTCGAGCACCGCGGCGTGGGCATGGTGTTCCAGAGCTACGCGCTTTTTCCGCAGATGACGGTGGCGGCCAACATCGGCTATGGCCTGCGCATTCGCGGTGTGTCAGCCGATGAAGAAAAGCGCGCCGTGGGCGAGCTGGTCGATCTCGTGCGCCTCAACGGCCTGGAGGGCAAGCGCCCCGCCGAACTCTCCGGCGGCCAGCGCCAGCGCGTGGCCCTCGCGCGCGCCGTGGCCGTGCGCCCGCGCGTGCTGCTGCTGGACGAGCCGCTGGCCGCGCTGGACGCCAAGCTCAAGGAGTCGCTGCGCGACGAGCTCGCCGAGCTGCTGCGCCGCCTGCACATCACCGCCATCCACGTGACGCACGACCAGCAGGAGGCGCTCGCCATCGCCGACCGGCTCGCCGTGATGCGCGCCGGCCGCATCGTGCAGGTGGGCCGCGGCGAAGACCTGTACCGCGCGCCCGCGCACCCCTTCGTCGCGGAGTTCCTCGGCCGGGTCAACCGGCTGGAGCGCGCGCCCGAGGCCATCGCGCAAGGCGTTGTCCGACTCGGCGGAAGCACCCTGCCTTGCCCGCCCGCCTGGCAGGGCCATGCGATGCTGTTGGTGCGACCCGAAGACGTCGAAGTGAGCGCGCCCCAGCCCGACTGGGGCACTGCCATCGTCGAGCGCCGCACCTTCCTCGGCGACCGCGTGCAGCTTCAGCTGCGCGTGCACGACCAGCCCCTGCTGGTGGCCGACGTGGGGCGCGACAACCCTTTCGGTCCGGGCGATCCGGTGGGCCTGCGCGTCCACCCCGATCGCCTGATGACGTCGCAGGAGCCCAGTGCATGACGACCACAACGCAAGACACCTTCCTGGTCCAACTGACCGACCTCCATATCCGCGAGCCGGGCCGCCTCGCCTATGGCCGCATCGACACCGCGCCGTATCTCCAGCAGGCGGTGCAGTCGGTGCTCGCGCTGCCGCAGCAACCCGATGCGGTGGTGATCACCGGCGACCTGACCGACTTCGGCCGCGCCGCCGAGTACGAGCACCTCGCGCGCCTGCTCGCGCCGCTCGCCATGCCGGTCTACCTGATGCCCGGCAACCACGACGACCGCGACCAGTTGCGCCGGAGCTTTCCCGGCCATGCGTACCTCGGTACCGGCGACGACACGGCCGGCTTCATCCAGTATTCGGTGCGCATCGGCGCGCTGCGGCTGCTGACCCTAGACACCTGCGTGCCCGGCGCGAGCCACGGCACGCTGTGCGACAAGCGCCTGGGCTGGCTTGAGGCCCAGCTCGACGCCTGCCGCGGCGAGCCGGTCGTGGTCGCGATGCACCACCCCCCCTTCACGACGCTGATCGGCCACATGGACGAAATCGGCCTGCTCGAAGGCGCCGGTGCGCTCGAAGCGCTGATCGCCCGCCACCCCAACGTGGAGCGCGTGATCTGCGGCCACCTGCACCGCGCCATCGATGTGCGCTTCGGCGGAAGCATCGCATCGACTTCGCCAGCGCCGGCGCACCAGGTCTGCCTGGACCTGGCACCCGGTGCGCCCTCCGCATGGACGCTGGAGCCACCCGGTTTCCGCGTGCATGCGTGGTCCACGCGGAGCGGCCGCCTCGTCACCCATCTGGCGGCCTCCGGCCGCTTCGAAGGCCCTTTCCCCTTCCACGACAACGGGGCGCTGATCGACTGAATCGCCACTTGTGGAAAATGGGGGTCAAAACGAACCAAAACGAAAAGGACAGAACCCGACACCCATGAAGCATCTCCTGAATCTGCTCGCGGCAGTCGCACTGCTGGTGTGGGGCACCCACCTGGTTCGCACCGGCGTGCTGCGCGTGTTCGGCGCCAACCTGCGCAAGATCCTCGTGCAGAGCATGCGCAACCGGTTCACGGCCGCCCTCTCGGGCATCGGCGTGACGGCGCTGGTGCAGTCGAGCACCGCCACCTCGCTCATGACCTCGTCCTTCGTCGGGCAGGGCCTGGTCACGCTGCCGGCGGCACTGGCGGTGATGCGGGGGGCCGACGTGGGCACGGCGCTGATCTCGGTGCTGTTCTCGGCAGACCTGTCATGGCTCTCGCCGATGTTCATCTTCGTGGGGGTGGTGCTGTTCATCACGCGCTCGGCCACCGTGGCGGGCCGCGTGGGGCGGGTGCTGATCGGCCTGGGGCTGATGCTGCTCGCGCTGCAGCTGGTGGTGGAAGCCACGGAGCCGCTCTTCTCGGCCCCCGCGATGCGCGCGGTGCTGGCCTCGATCAACAGCGACGTGCTGCTGGAGATCACCATCGGCGCGGTGCTCGCCATCGTGGCCTATTCGAGTCTCGCGGTGGTGCTGCTGGTCGCGGCCATGGCGACGTCGAACGTGGTGCCGCTGGACGTGGCCCTGGGCCTGGTGCTCGGCGCCAACCTGGGCAGCGGTTTGCTCGCCGTGCTGACCACGGCCAAGTCGGCCGTCTCGGTGCGGCAGGTGACGGTGGGCAACCTGCTCTTCAAGGCGCTGGGCGTGGCGATCGTCGCGCCTTTCGTGGGCCTGTGGATCCGCTACGTGCAGCCCGAGCTGCCGAACCAGACGCACGGCGTGGTGCTGTTCCACCTGGCCTTCAACGTCATCATCAGCGTCGGCTTCATCGGCCTCACGCAATGGGTCGCCAAGCTGGTGACGCGCATGCTGCCGACGCCGCAGGCCTCCAGCACCAGCCGCCCGCATCACCTGGACCCCTCGGCGCTCTCGACGCCCTCGCTCGCGATCTCGAACGCCGCGCGCGAGGCGCTGCACCAGGCCGACATCGTGGAGACCATGCTGATCGGCGTGCTCGACGTGATCCGCAACAACGACACGCGGCTCTCGCAGGAGCTGCGGCAGCTGGACGACACGGTGGACGAGCTCTATTCGGCCATCAAGTACTACATGACGCGCATCTCGCGCGAGGCGCTGGGCGAAGAGGAGAGCCGGCGCTGGACGGACATCATCAGCTTCACGATCAACATGGAGCAGATCGGCGACATCATCGAGCGGGTGATCATCGACATCGAGGACAAGAAGATCAAGCCGCAGCGCAATTTCTCGCAGGCCGGGATGGCGGAGATCGTCGAGCTGCATGGGCGGCTGGTGGCCAACCTGCGGTTGAGCATGAGCGTGTTCCTGAACGGGAATGTTCGGGATGCGCAGAAGCTGCTTGAGGAGAAGGCTCGCTTTCGGGATCTGGAAAGGGCCTATGCGACGACTCATCTGGATCGGTTGTCGGATCGGACGACGCTGAGCATCGAGACGAGTTCGCTGCATATCGACTTGATCAGCGATTTGAAGCGGATCAATTCGCACATCTGCTCCATTGCTTATCCGATTCTCGAATCGGCGGGGGCTTTGGCGCCAAGCCGGTTGCGGGAGTCGCGGCTTGGGAAGATCGAGGGGTAGGTTTCTTTTTTGATTCCGAGGCCGGGTCTCGCCCAGGCCTCGGAAAACAAACCCTACTCAGCCGTCTTCAAGACAGAAGTCTCAACACGCCCGCGCCGCGCATACCGCTGAGCCAACACAGCACAAACCATCAACTGCATCTGATGAAACAGCATCAGAGGCAAAACGATGGCCCCCACAGCGTGCGAAGGAAACAGCACCTTCGCCATAGGAATCCCACTCGCCAGGCTCTTCTTGGACCCACAAAAGACGATAGTGATCTCGTCCTCCCGATCGAACCCCAGCTTGCGCGCCAGCAGCGTCGTCATGCCCAGCGCAAGCCCCAGCACCACCGCGCATGCAATGAGCAGCCCGACGAGCGCATGCGCAGGCACCTGCCGCCAAAGCCCCTCGATCACAGCCGCACTGAACGCCGTATAGACCACCAGCAGGATCGACCCCTGGTCCACGAACTTCAGCACCGCAGCACGCCGCTGAATCCACTTGCCGATCCAGGGCCGCAGCAGATGCCCCACGAGAAACGGCACCATCAACTGCAGCAAGATGCGCCCGATCGACCCCAGCGAAGAACTCGCATGCCCCCCGTTCGGCAGCACCACGAGATTGACCAGCAAAGGCGTGATGAACACCCCCAGCAGCGTGGACGCCGACGCACTGCAGATCGCAGCAGGCAGGTTCCCCCGCGCCATCGCCGTGAACGCAATGGCCGACTGCACCGTGGCAGGCAGCACGCAGAGGTACAGCACCCCCGTATAGAGCTCCGGCGTCATCAAAGGCAAGAGCAGCGGCTTGAGCGCCAACCCCAGCAGCGGAAACATCACGAAGGTACTGCCGAACACCAGCAGGTGCAGCCGCCAGTGCGTGATGCCGTTCATGATCGCCTCGCGCGACAGCTTGGCGCCATGCAGGAAGAACAGGAGGCCGATGGCCACCGTCGTCAGCAGCTCGAAGAAGTGAGCCGCATCGCCGCTCGCGGGCAACAGGCTGGCAAGGGTGACGACAGAGACCAGCGCGAAGGTGAAGTTGTCGGGAAGAAAGCGGGAGCGGGACATGGCGGGACAGGAGCGCCCCACGACACGACCCGTGCGGCAGCAGATTCAGCAGATGGATGAGTGATTTCCGCGCATGAATCTCGTCGCCAATTTGCGGAGCCCGGCGCGTGCTCCTCGCGCCCTGTAGAGAGTGATTTTCGGCGAAGCGCCGCGTCGCTGCCGGCCGGCGCCCGAATGCCCCGCCTCAGTGTGCAGGTTGCGAGCTGAACCGCTCGTGGCGGCGGCGCTGGCAGTAGTCGATCAGGTCGTCGATCTCGGTGGCCTTGTCGAACACGGCGTCGGCGCCCAGGTGCGCGCATTTGCGGCGGATCTCGGGCGTGGCGTAGTTGCTGAGCACCACGATCTTCTGCGCCGGGTCGCGGTGGCGGCAGGCCTCGAGCACCCGGAAGCCGGTGCCGTCCTTCAGGAACAGATCGACGATCGCCAGGTCCCACAGCGCCGGGTTGCGCGTGAGCCAGCGCGAGCCTTCGGCCTCCGTCTCGGCCTCGCCGATGGGATCGACGCGCGCCACCTCGCGCAGCGTGCCCACGAGGCTCTCGCGGATGGTGGGGTTGTCTTCGACGATGAAGGTGCGGATGGTGGTCATGACTTCTTGCTGCCTTTGCGCTTGGTCACAAGCCTACAAAGTGCACCCGCCACAAGTCGAAGGCATGACACCCCACCGCGGGTAGGACAAGACTGGCTGCGCGGCCGCCCTGCCCACCCCTGAAACCCTGCGCCTTACAGCGTGAGGATCGTGCAGCCCGTGGTCTTGCGCGCTTCCAGGTCGCGGTGCGCCTGCTGCACGTCGGCCAAGGCGTAGCGCTGGTCGATCGGAATCTTCACCGCGCCGCTCGCGACCACCGCGAACAGGTCGTCGGCCATCGCCTGCGTGGCCTCGCGCGTGGCGATGTGGGTGAACAGCGTGGGGCGCGTCACGTAGAGCGAGCCCTTGGAGGCCAGCGTGCCCAGGCTGATCGGCGGCACCGGGCCCGAGCCGTTGCCGAAGACGGCCAGGAGGCCGAAGGGGCGCAGGCACTCGATGGAGCCCTCGTAGGTGTCCTTGCCCACCGAGTCGTACACCACCTTCACGCCCTTGCCGCCGGTGATCTCCTTCACGCGGGCCGCGAAGTTCTCGGTGCTGTAGTTGATGGCGTGCGCCGCGCCGTGGTCGAGCGCGAGCTTGCACTTGGCATCGCTGCCCGCGGTGCCGATCAGCTGCAGGCCCAGCGCCTTGGCCCACTGGCAGGCGATGAGGCCGACGCCGCCGGCCGCGGCATGAAAGAGGATGAAGTCGCCGGGCTGCAGGCCTTCGGCGGGCAGCGTTTTCTTCAGCAGGTACTGCGTGGTCAGGCCCTTGAGCATCATGGCCGCGCCGGTCTCGAAGGAGATGGCGTCGGGCAGCTTGCAGACGTTCTTGGCCGGCATCACGCGCAGCTCGCAGTAAGCGCCGGGCGGCCCGCTCGCGTAGGCGGCGCGATCGCCGGGCGCCAGGTGCGAAACGCCCTCGCCCACCGCCTCGACCACGCCCGAAGCCTCCATGCCCAGTTGCAGCGGCATCTGGAACGGATAGAGCCCGCTGCGCTGGTAGGTGTCGATGAAGTTCAGGCCCACGGCCTTGTGGCGGATGCGGATCTCGCCGGGGCCCGGGTCGCCGACTTCCACCTCCACGATCTTCAGTTCTTCGGGGCCGCCATGGCGGTCGATACGGACAGCTTTGCTCAACATCGTTGCAGTCTCCACGCGCAGAAAAAGAAGAGGCGCATGGTGCCACGTTTGGCCCTCCGAAGGCGTCCAGGGGCGATGGCCGTTAGAGTCGGCGGCCATGTCGACACCGCAGCCGCGCCTCACCTCGCTCACCGTTCTTCTTCTCACCACGCCGCCGCTGCTGTGGGCCGGCAACGCCGTCGTCGGCCGGCTGGTGCGCGAACTGGTGTCGCCGCTCACGCTGAACTTCGTGCGATGGGTGATCGCCTTCGTGCTTTTGCTGCCGTTCGCGGCGTCGGTGCTGCGCAGAGCGAGCCCGCTCTGGGCGCACTGGAAGCGCTATGCAGTGCTGGGCCTGCTGGGCATCGGTCTGTACAACGCCTTCCAGTACCTGGCGCTGCAGACCTCCACGCCGATCAACGTGACGCTGGTGGGCTCCAGCCTGCCGCTGTGGATGCTCGCGGTGGGCATGCTCTTCTTCGGCGCCCGTACCAATGCGCGCGAGATCGGCGGCGCGCTGCTCTCGATGCTCGGCGTGCTGCTGGTGCTCAGCCGCGGCGAATGGCGCCAGCTGCTGGCGCTGCGGCTGGTGCCGGGCGATCTCTACATGATCGCGGGCACCATCGCCTGGGCCTTCTACAGCTGGCTGCTCGCGCGCACGCACGAGCCGAAAGCCGTGCGGCAGGACTGGGCCGCTTTCCTCATGGCGCAGCTGGTGTTCGGCCTCGCATGGTCGGGCGCGCTGGCCGCCGGCGAGTGGGCGTTGACCCCGGCCCACATCGACCTGGGCTGGCCGCTCGTCGCCGCGATGGCCTTCATCGGCATCGGCCCCGCGGTGGTGGCCTACCGCTGCTGGGGCACCGGCGTGCAGCGCGCGGGGCCGCAGGCGGCGAGCATCTTCATGAACCTCACGCCGCTGTTCGCGGCGCTGCTGTCGGCCGCGTTCCTGCGCGAGGCGCCGCACTGGTACCACGGGGTGGCGTTCGTGCTGATCGTGGGCGGGATCGTGGTGTCGTCGCGGCGCTGAGGTTCAGGGCCTGCGGAACAACCCCGTCAGCAGGTCCTTTTCGTCGAACCGGTCGTCCTTGAAGCACTCGACGGTTTCGAGGCCCGCAGCCTCCATCGCCCGCGCCAGGCTGGCCTCGTTGTAGAAGCCGACGTGGCAGGGGTCCGGGTAGGCCCGGTCGTAGGGAATGGAGATGACGAAGTGGCCGCCGGGCGCCAGCGACTGGCATGCCGATGCAAGAAAGTCGGGCACGTCGTCCGCATAGATGTGCTCGAGCGTATGGAAGCTCACGACGGTGTCGGCCGGCGGAAGAATCGGGCCGTCGGCCGTCATGTCGTGGCCGACGAACATGCTGGGCATGGGCACCGACGCGAAGAGTTCGCGCGCGAGGTCCAAGGCCTGTTCATTCAGGTCCACGCCGATCACCTCGGTCACCGCAGGGTTCTCGCGCAGCCAGTAGGTGCTTGCGCCGTGGTTGCAGCCGAGGTCGAGCACCCGGCCACGGATGAATGGCGCGTAGGCCTGCAGGATGCGGCGGTTCGCATGCCGCTCCCAGAAACCGAAGGGGCTCGGCTCGACGGTGACGTACGACTCCTTGGCGTAGCGCGTGGCGTCGGACGAAGGGTCGGCGAACAGATGCGCCAGCGCCGGCTGGCTGGCCAGCCACTGCGGCGCTTCGTCGCGACCGACGACGCGCCACGCATAGCCCGGGCGGTCGTAGAGATCTTTCCCCGAAGCCAGCAGCGCCGCGATGTCGATGGCGGCCAGGAATTCCGGCGCGTTGTGCTCCTGGTGTGCGAAGCCGCGGACCTTGGCGCGCACCGCGTCCTCGTCCATCGCGAGGTACGAGAGGTGCCAGCCGGCGTCCGCAAGGATCAGCGCGGGCTGCGCGCCGGTGCGAATCCGCATGCGCAACTGGTCGGGCGTGAGTGTATCGAGTTGCGCGCGCGTCGCCGCGACGGTCCACACCGACGACGCCTCCGGCCCCTCGACGTTGCGGTAATTCGCATAGAAGTAATAGAAGGCCAGGCACAGCCCGAAGAGCGCGTGCCGGCGGTCGTCGCGCATCGCGCGCACCACCGATGCGCGCGGAATCTCGTCGGCATCGGAGATCAGCACGAGGTCGTCGGGCACCGCATCGTGCAGCCCTCGCACGATCTGGTTGCGCTGGAATTTCTCGCGGATCCAGAAGCCGGACTTCGGCGTGTCGGAGTGCCAGTCGCCCACCACCGGAACCGCGTCCGCCGCCTCGTCGACGACCGGCATGTCGTGCACCGCGATGTAGCGGATGCGCGGCAGGAACGATGCGATGCGCGGGTCGGCGGCATCGAAGCGCAGCGCTTTGGGCTCGCCGCTGAAGGTACGGTCGGCTTCGACGATCACGAAGCAATCGACGACTTCAGACAACTCGTGCAGCCGCGCCGCGAGGATGTCCGCCTCGCCGTTGTACGTGATGCAGTCGTACACCTTGCGGGGCGCGGCATTCGAGGCCACGGGCTCGGGCGCGAATTCGATGCGGTAGCCGTTGCGCTCGAACATCTGCAGGATGTCGCGCTCGCCGTACCAGGCATCGAGCTCGGACAGCGGAATCAGCGAACGCAGCGTGAGCGGCGAGAGGCTCGCGAGTTGCCGCATCTTCGCGTGGTGCCCGAACAGCAGCATCGCGTTGTAGCCATGGTGCAGCTGCGGCCCCGCGTGCTCGATGGAAAAACTGCGCGCCAACTCCAGCGGCGCGAAGCGCATGCCGACCGCTTCGAGGGCGGGCCGCAGCACGCCGCTGAGCTGCACGTCTTCGAGCAGCGCGTTGTGCTGCCAGTGCATCCTGAGCGGATCGCCTTCGACCGCATCGGGCGGCGGAATCTCCACGCGGATGTGCGGATGGTCGATGAGCGCCCGCATGAAGCGGCGGCTGCGCAGGCTGAAGCCGCCGTTCTGGATCGGCGTGACGACGTGGCCGGGCTTGTCCATCTCGTCGGCCCACGCGAAGCGGTTGCGCCAGTACGTGCCTTGCGGCGAATCGATCTTCGCCAAGTGGATCGGCGCGCCGATGTAGTCGAAGCCGAGGAACTCGTCGCGCCAGTTGTCCGCATTGACGACCCAGCCGTCTTCCTGCACCACCAATGCGAATTCGGTGGGCACCACGCGGCAGAGCGCGAACATCATGAACCAGCCGTACTCGTGGTAGTTCAGCGGCGCGATCGACAGGTGTTCGATGCCGGGTGCGAGGTCGTGCGGCGCCTGCGGGCTGCACAGGAGCGCGCGGGCGCCGGGCATCTGCGCTTGGCTGTGCTGCAGGGCCATTGCCGCGCCGCGCGCATCGGGCAGCCCGGTGACCGACACGAGCGTGATCTTCTCGAAAGACGCCCGGTGATTGCTGTTGCTCACGAAGCGCCTCCCTTCGCTCGTGAGCCGGCTCAGAGGCTGAGAGGCAGTTCGGCGTGACCGAGCAGCCCCCGCAAACGGCGCCGATCAAGGCGCAAAGCGCAGCCATAGCTCGGGCTATGGCGAGCATTTGCAACGCAGAGTGGGGCCGTTTGCGGGGGATGAGCGGTCATGTCGAATTGCCTCTCAGCCTCTTAGTAGGTGCCGGGGTAGGCGCCGCCGTCTGCCAGCACGTTCTGGCCGGTCATGTAGCCGGCCTGCAGGCTGCAGAGAAAGGCACAGATGGCGCCGAACTCGGCCGGCGTGCCGAAGCGCTTGGCCGGGATGTTCTTCTTGCGGGCTTCCCACACGGTGTCGAAGTCCTGGCCGGTCTTCTGCGCCGCGCCGGCCATGGTGCCCTTGAGGCGATCGGTGTCGAAGGAGCCGGGCAAGAGGTTGTTGATGGTCACGCCCTGCGCCGCGATGGCCGTGCGCGCCACGCCGGCCACGAAGCCGGTGAGGCCGCTGCGCGCGCCGTTGGAGAGACCCAGGATATCGATGGGCGACTTCACCGAACTGGAGGTGATGTTCACGATGCGGCCGAACCCGCGTTTGGCCATGCCGTCCACCGTGGCCTTGATGAGCTCGATGGGCGTGAGCATGTTCGCGTCGACCGCCTTGATCCACGCCTCGCGGTCCCAGTTGCGGAAGTCGCCGGGCGGCGGGCCGCCGGCGTTGGTGACGACGATGTCGAAGTCATGGCCCAGCGCGAACACGGCCGCGCGGCCGGCCTCGGTGGTGATGTCGGCGGCCACGTGCTTGACAAACGGGGCGCCCGATGCACCCGCCGCTTCGGTCAGCTTCTTCGCCGCCGCTTCCAGCGCCTCGGCGCCGCGCGCCACGATCACCACGTTGACGCCTTCGCGCACCAGCGCCTCGGCGCAGCCGAAGCCCAGCCCCTTGCTCGCGCCGCACACCAGCGCGGTCTTGCCCGCAATGCCCAGATCCATGTTTGTTGCTCCTAACTTGCAGGGGCCTGGCGCCCCTTGCGTGTGAAAACGAAGATGCCCGCAATGACGAGCACCGTGCCGGCCGCGATCCACGCGGTGAACGGCTCATCGAGTATGACCACCCCCATGAGGATGGTCGACAGGGGCCCGATCATGCCGGTTTGCGCGGCCACCGCGGGGCCGATGCGCTCGATGGCCATCATGACCATCAGGACAGGCACCGCCGTGCACACCGTGGCGTTGAGCACCGAGAGCCAGATGACCTCGGGCGCCAGCTGCATCGCCACGCTGATCGGCCGCGTGAGCACGAACTGCAGGATGCACAGCACGCAGGCCACGGTGGTGGCCAGGCCCACGAGCCGGAGCGACCCCAGGCGCTTGACGAACTCGCCGCTGTAGACGAGGTAGCCCGCGTAGCTCACCGCGCTCAGGAACACGAGGAACGCACCCCAGGCCGCAGCCCCGCCGCCCTTGCCGCCGCCACCGGTCCACAGCTCGTGGCCGAACACCAGCAGCACGCCCGCGTAGCTCACGACCATGCCCAGCACCTGCGGGCGCGTGGCACGCCGCCGGTACAGCAGCCAGCCGAAGAGCAGCACCAGCGTCGGGTTGAGGTACAGGATCAGCCGCTCGAAGCTCGCCGAGATATAGGCCAGCCCTGCGAAGTCCAGAAAGCTCGCGAGGTAGTAACCCGAGAAGCCCAGACCGACGACGCCGAGCCAGTCGCGAAAGGTGAGCGCCGGCTTGCCGCGCCCCGCCCACCACGCCATCACCGCGAACAGCGGCAACGCGAAGAGCATGCGCAGCATGATGAGCGTGATGGCGTCGACGCCGTAGCGGTAGGCCAGCTTGACGATGATCGCCTTGCCGCTGAACGCGATGGCGCCCAGCGAGGCGAGCACGAGGCCGGGCGCGATGCTCTTTGCGCCGGCGGAGGAAGAAAGGGGGATGCCGGTCTGTGCGGCGGTCTTGGTCATCCCCCGATCATCGCGCGCCCGTTAAAACCCTGCCGCCACGCCGTCGCGGCGCGGGTCGCTCGCGGCCACGTAGCCTTCGACCGACGGGTCGCCCGCGCGCCAGATGAACTGGCCCGCGCCGAAGTCCTGGTACGAGTCGTTGATCACGTCCAGGTGATGGCCCAGGTCGCGCAGGCCCTGCAAGGTATCGGCATTCATCGCGGCCTCGACGTTGATCTCCAGCCCCGCATTGAAGCGCCAGCGCGGCGCATCGCAGGCGGCCTGCGGGTTCTGCTTGTAGTCGAGCATGCGCACCAGCGTCTGCATGTGGCCCTGCGGCTGCATGTTGCCGCCCATCACGCCGAAGCTCATGACCGGCTGGCCGTCCTTGGTGAGGAAGGCCGGGATGATCGTGTGGAACGGCCGCTTGCCCGGCGCCACCACGTTCGGGCTCTCGGCCTTCAGGCTGAAGCCATGGCCGCGGTTCTGCAGGCTGATGCCGAATTCGGGCTCCACGCAGCCCGAGCCGAAGCCCATGAAGTTGCTCTGGATGAAGCTCACCATCATCCCGCTCTCGTCCGCCGCGGTGAGGTAGATGGTGCCGCCCTTGACGGGGTTGCCGGCCTTGAAGTCCTGCGCCTTTTTCACGTCGATGAGTCTCGCACGCGATGCGAGGTATGCGTCATCGAGCATTTGCGCGGGGGTCACCGTCATCGACGATGGCTCCGACACGTAGCGGTACACGTCGGCGAAGGCCAGCTTCATCGCTTCGATCTGCAGATGCTGCGATTGCACCGAGTCGACCGGCAGCGACGCGATGTCGAACTTCTCCAGGATGCCGAGCGCGATCAGCGCCGCGATGCCCTGGCCGTTCGGCGGAATCTCGTGCAGCGTATGGCCGCGGTAGTCGCGCGAGATGGGCTGCACCCACTCCGGCTGGTAGGCCGCGAGGTCGGCCACGGTGAGCGCGCCGCCCTGCTCCTCGGAGAACTTCGCGAGCGCCTCGGCGATCTCGCCGGTGTAGTAGGCCTCGCCCTTGGTGCGGGCGATGGCCTTGAGCGCGCGCGCCGCCGCGGTGAAGCGGAACAGCTCGCCCACCTCGGGCGCACGGCCCCAGGGCAGAAAGGTCTGCGCGAAGCCCGGTTGCGAACCCAGCAGCGGCGTGGCCGCGGCCCACTTGCCCTGCACCACCGGCGGCACGAGGTAGCCGCGCTCGGCGATGTCGATGGCCGGCGCCAGCAGGTCGGCGAACGGCAGCTTGCCGAAGCGCTCGCTCATCGCGACCCAGCCGCGCACCGCGCCCGGCACGGTGACCGAGTCGATGCCGCGCATCGGCGGCGTGGCGGCATCGGCGCCGTACTTGGCCTTGAAGTACTCGGGCGTCCAGGCCTTCGGTGCGGGGCCCGAGGCGTTCAGGCCGTGCAGTTCCTTGCCGTCCCACAGGATGCAGAAGGCATCGCTCCCGAGGCCGTTGCTCACCGGCTCGACCAGCGTCATCACGGCCGCGGTGGCGATGGCCGCATCGACGGCGTTGCCGCCCTGCTGCAGGATGCGCAGGCCCGCCTGCGAGGCGAGCGGGTGCGAGGTCGACACCACGTTGCGCGCGAAGATCGGGATGCGCGTGGAGAGGTAGGGGTTGGCGTAGTCAAACTTCATGCTGTGCCTTCAAAGACGGTTCGAACAATCCGGGAACACCGCGGAACCGGCTTTGCCGGGCCGCAGGTGTTGCCCCCGGTAGGGGGTAGGCGAAGCGACACGAAGTGCGCGCAGCCTGGGGGCGAGCCGATTACTCGTTGGTGATCTTGCGGTCCACGACGATCTTTTTCCACTTGGCGGCGTCGATGGCCACCATCTTGGCGAACTGCTCGGGCGTGCCGGCAACGGCGGGTTCGATGCCCAGGCGCGCGAGCTTGTCCTTCACTTCCGGATCGGCGATGGCCTCGTTGGCCGCCTTGTTGACGCGCGCCACGATGTCGGCCGGCAGGTTCTTCGGTCCGTAGAAGCCGAACCAGGTGTTCGACTCGTAGCCGGGCAGCGTGTCGGCGATCGGCGGCAGTTCGGGCGCGAGCGGCGAGCGCTTGAGCGTCGTCACGCCCAGGGCGCGCAGGCGCCCGTCGCGCACGTGCGGCATGCCGGTGGGGAGCGAGTCGAACAGCACGTCGATCTTGCCGCTGATGAGGTCGGGAATGGCGAGCGCCGTGCCCTTGTAGGGAATGTGCGTGACGAACACGCCGGCCTGCGCCTTGAAGAGCTCGGCCGTGAGCTGCACGATGGTGCCGTTGCCGCTCGATGCGTAGTTCAGCTTGCCGGGGTTCTTCTTCGCGTAGTCGATCCACTCGCGCACCGTCTTGGCGGGCGAGGTGACCGGCACCAGCATGATGCTGGGCGCATCGCCCACGTGGCCGATGGGCGTGAAGTCGCGCACCGTGTCGTAGGGCAGTTTCTGCATCACGGCCGGGCCGATCGAATGCGTGCTGGTGGTGGCCAGCAGCAGCGTGTAGCCGTCGGCCGGCGCCTTGGCCGCCTGGTCGGAGCCGATGGCGCCGCCGGCGCCGGGCTTGTTGTCGATGATCAGCTGGGTGCCGAGCTTCTCGCCCATCTTCTGGCCGAGCGTTCGGGCGAAGAGGTCGGTGGCGCCACCCGCGGGAAACGGCACGATGAGCCGGATCGGCTTGTTCGGATAACCCTGGGCCAAGCTGGCGGACGAGGCGGCCATGCACAGCAGCGCAACGGCGGCCCCTTGAAGGAACTGGATTCTTTTCATGGTGCTTAGATTCTGGCCCGGTGGGGAAACCCCCCATGCTATGCAGCCGCCGTGCATCAAGCCAGATAATCCAGCTTATTCAACTATGAGCGCGGCTTATGACAAAGAACGCCACCGAAGAGGTCTCGCTGCAGCAGCTGCGGGCGCTGGCGGCGGTCGCCGAATCGGGCAGCTTCACGCTGGCGGCCGAGAGCCTGCAGCTCACGCAGCCGGCCATCAGCCACCTGGTCAAGCGCATGGAAGAGCAGCTCGGGCAGCCGCTCCTCGTGCGGGGGCGCCGCATCCAGCTCACGAGCGCGGGCCAGGTGATGGTCGAGACGGCCGTGCGGGCGCTGCGGCTGATCGATGAATCCGTTGGCGCCTGCCGCTCGCAATCGCAACTGCGCGAGGGGCGCGTGGTGCTGGCCGTGGGCCACCTCACGGCGGGCGCGCTGCTGCCGCCGATGCTCGGGCGCTTCTCGCAGAAGCACCCGACGCTCGCGACCACGCTGCTGGACAGCACGGCCGAGCAGATGATCTCGCGCATCCTCTCGCAGGAGGCCGATCTGGGCTTCGGTTCGGACATCGGGCAGAAGCACTCCGAACTCGCGACCGAGCCGCTGTTCACGGAGCGCATGGCGCTCTTCGTGCGCGACGACCATCCGCTCGCGCAGCGCGTGGTGGTCGATGCGAAGCACCTGGACGCGCTGCCCTTCATCCACGTCAACCCCGACGCCAACATCTGGCGCGCGGTGAGCCGCCAGCTGTCGAGCGTTGCCAATGTGTACCCGCACGTGGTGCATCACGTGTCGATGCTGTCGACGGCGTTCGGCCTCATCCAGGCGGGCGCGGGCGTGGCGCTGCTGCCGCGTTATGTGGAGGTGCTGATGCCCGGCAACCTGCGCGCCGTGGCGGTGACGCGTCCGACGCTCGAATATCCGGTGGTTGCTGTGCGGCTGGCCAAGCATCCGCTCAGTCCTGCCGCTCTGGCGTTTCTTGCGATGGCTCGGCAGCACATGAAGCCGCTGCGGGCGAGCAAGCCGTAAGAGGCATTCAGGGCGGCGATCACGCCGACGGTGGGCCCTGTTTCGCGAATGTCCCCCGGGCTGCGCCCTCCTCCTTGATTTCGCGAAACAGGGCCCACCGCCAGCGCGATCTTCAAGCGCACTGGTCGTTCGACCCGCACCAGCAGAGCGCTTGATGTGCGCAGGGCATCGGGTGCTCCCCGCAGCGAAATCAAGGAGGAGGGGCGAAGCCCCGGGGGACATTCGCGGAGGGGAGTACCCGGTGGCCTGTGCACACGCCCCGAACCACCCCGACAGAAATGAAAAACGGCGCCCGAAGGCGCCGCTTTTTCCAAAGAGGACCGAAGCCCCGCTTATTCCTCGACGAAGGCTTCCTCGCGCTTCGACTTCACCGCAGGCAGCAGCACGATCACCAGCAGCAGCGCTGCAGCGGCCAGCAGGCTCGCGGAGATCGGACGCGTGACGAACACGCTCCAGTCGCCACGCGAGAGCAGCAGCGAGCGGCGCAGGTTCTCTTCCATCATCGGCCCGAGGATGAAGCCCAGCAGCAACGGCGCAGGCTCGCAACCCAGCTTGAAGAAGGTGTAGCCCACCAGACCGAAGATGCCCACCATCCAGATGTCGAAGGTGTTGTTGTTGGTCGAGTACACGCCGATCGCGCAGAACAGCACGATCGCCGGGAACAGGAACTTGTACGGCACCGACAGGAGCTTGATCCACATGCCGATGAGCGGCAGGTTCAGGATGATCAGCATCGCATTGCCCAGCCACATCGAGGCGATCAGGCCCCAGAACAGTTCGGGATTGCTGGTCATCACCTGCGGGCCCGGCTGGATGTTGTGGATGGTCATCGCGCCCACCATCAACGCCATCACGGCGTTGGGCGGAATGCCCAGCGTCAGCAGCGGAATGAAGGACGTTTGCGCACCGGCGTTGTTGGCCGACTCCGGAGCCGCCACGCCGCGGATGTTGCCCTTGCCGAAGGGCACTTCGCCCGGCTTGAGCTTGGTCTTCTTCTCGATCGTGTAGGCCGCGAAAGCCGCCAGCAGCGCACCGCCACCGGGCAGGATGCCCAGGGCCGAACCCAACGCCGTGCCGCGCAGGACCGCGGGCACCATGCGCTTGAAGTCTTCCTTGGTCGGGAACAGGCCCGAGACCTTGGCAGTGAACACTTCACGCTCGTCGTCCGGACGCGAGAGGTTGGCAATGATTTCGCCGTAACCGAACACGCCCATGGCGATGGCCACGAAGCCGATGCCGTCGGTGAGCTCGGGGATGTCGAAGCTATAGCGCGCGACACCCGAGTTCACGTCGGTACCGACCAGGCCCAGCAAGAGGCCCAGCACGATCATCGCGATGGCCTTCAGGAGCGAACCCGAAGCCAGCACCACGGCGCCGATCAGGCCCAGGATCATCAGCGAGAAGTACTCGGCCGGGCCGAACTTGAAGGCCAGTTCGGTCAGCGGCGGCGCGAAGGCGGCCAGGATCAGCGTGCCGACGCAACCCGCGAAGAACGAGCCGAGGCCCGCGGCCGCGAGCGCCGGACCCGCACGGCCCTTGCGCGCCATCTGGTAGCCGTCGATCACGGTCACCACCGAGGACGATTCGCCCGGCAGGTTCACCAGGATGGCGGTGGTCGAACCGCCGTATTGCGCGCCGTAGTAAATACCGGCCAGCATGATCAGCGCCGAGACGGGCGGCAGCGCATACGTGGCGGGCAGCAGCATCGCGATGGTCGCGACCGGGCCGATGCCCGGGAGCACGCCGATCAGCGTGCCCAGAATGCAGCCGACCAGGCAGTACAGCAGGTTCGTGAAGGTAAAGGCAACGCCAAAACCCATCGAGAGGTGTTCAAACAATTCCATGTGAGCAGCTTTCTTCTCAACCGGTGATGAAGGTCGGCCAGACCTGGATCTGCAGCTTGAGCGCCCAGATGAATGCGATGTAGCTGCCGATGGCAAGCACCGTCGCCAGGATCAGCACGGTGGGCAGCTTGAACTCGTGGCCCGCGAGGCTGGCGATGATCACGAGCGCGTAGATCGCGATGATCATTCCCATGGCCGGCACGCCGATGCTCGGCAGGCCCCCCAGCAGCACGCCGAATGCGAGGTTGGCGCCCAGGATGAACACCACCTGCTTCCAGGCCCATTTGCCGATCTTTTCGCCGTCGGTCGTTTCAACGGTCAGGCCGCTGAACATGATCCCCAGGCCGATCAGGGACATCAGGATGCCGAGCATCAATGGGAAGTAACCAGGACCCATGCGGGCGCCGCTGCCCACGCTGTAGGTGGTGGCGCCCCAGGCGAACCCCACACCCACGATGGTGAACATCAGTCCCGAGAAAAAGTCTTTCTGACTTTTGATTTTCACGAACAGTCTCCTCGAACAAGTTTCGATGCGGGATTGTCCAGTCAGCTTGCGGTCAGGCGGATGTGGATTTCACTAACCGAACGCTTAGGGTTAACCCAAAGGGCAACACCTCACTCCAGGGGTGGCGTGGCGCTCAGCACCTCTTCGATGGTGGTCACGCCTTCGGCCACGCGCAGCGCGCCGGCCAGGCGCAGCGGCCGCATGCCGTCGATCACGGCCTGGCGCCGGAGGCCCGTGAGGTTGGGCTCCTTGGTGACCTTGTCCTTGAACGGCTCGGTCACGCTCAGCAGTTCATAAAGGCCCATGCGGCCCATGTAGCCGGTCATGCGGCAATCCACGCAGCCCACCGGCTTGTAGGCGCGCACGGAGCCGGTGATCTGCCACGGCTTGACGATGGCCTCCAGGCTCTCGCGCGTGACGGCGTCGTCGGGCTGCTTGCAGTGCGGGCAGAGCGTGCGCACCAGGCGCTGCGCGAGCACGCCCAGCATCACGGCGGTCATCAGGTACGAGGGCACGCCCAGTTCCATCATCCGCGTGATGGCACTGGGCGCATCGTTGGTGTGCAGCGTGCTGAATACGAGGTGTCCGGTGAGCGCGGCCTGCACCGCCATCTCGGCGGTGGCGAGGTCGCGGATTTCGCCCACCATGATGATGTCCGGGTCCTGCCGCATCAGCGCGCGCAGGCCCTCGGTGAAACCGAAATCGAGTTGCGGCTGCACCTGCGTCTGGTTGAACGAGGGCTCGATCATTTCGATCGGGTCTTCCACCGTGCTCACGTTCACTTCTTCGGTCGCCACGCGCTTGAGCGTGGAGTACAGCGTGGTGGTCTTGCCCGAGCCCGTGGGGCCGGTCACCAGGATGATGCCGTTGGGCCGCGTGACCAGCTGCTCCCAGCGCTGCGCGTCGTGCTGCGCGAAGCCGAGCGCGTCGAGGTCCTTCACCGCGGTGTCGGGGTCGAAGATCCGCATCACCATCTTCTCGCCGAAGGCGGTCGGCAAGGTCGAGAGGCGCATTTCGACTTCGTCGCCGCGCATGTTGCGGGTCTTGATGCGTCCGTCGAGCGGACGGCGCTTTTCCACCACGTCCATGCGGCCCAGCAGCTTGATGCGCGCGACCATCGCGTTCATCACGCCCATGGGCATCTGGTAGGCCGGATGCAGGATGCCGTCGATGCGAAAGCGGATCACGCCCTGCTCCCGCCGCGGCTCCAGGTGGATGTCGCTCGCGCGCTGGTCGAAGGCGTACTGCCAGAGCCAGTCGACCACCTGCACCACGCTCTGGTCGTTGGCGTCGAGCTGCTTGGTGCTCTTGCCCAGTTCGACCAGCTGCTCGAAGCTCGCGCCGCCGGTGTTGCCGCCGGCCTTCTGCGCGGCGCGCACCGATTTCGCGAGCGCGAAAAACTCGGCCGTGTAGCGCTGGATGTCGGCCGGGTTGGCCACCACGCGCCGCACCGTGCGCTTGGACTGGCGCTCGACCTCGGCGATCCAGTCGGTGAGAAAAGGCTCGGCCGTGGCCACCACCACCTCGTTGGGCAGCACCTGCACGGGCAGCACCTTGTGGCGCTCGGCGTAGGCCGCGCTCATGGTGTCGGCCACCTTGCCCACGTCGACCTTGAGCGGGTCGATGCGCAGGTACGTGAGGCCCGCGCGGCCGGCGAGCCATTGCGTGAGGGCTTCGAGGTCGAGCGGCTTGTTGTCGCTCTCGCGCGTCATCGCCACGTTGGCCAGGCGCACCAGCGGCGCCTGCCGGCTCTCGGCCTGCGCGCAGCGCGCGATGGTGCGCTTGGCTTCGACGGGGGAAATCACGCCGTCGGTGGCCAGCCATTCGATCAGGCGGCGCAGCTCGAGCGGGCCTTCGTGGCGGGCGGCCAGGGGTGCGGGGGCGGAAACTGCGGGAACAGCGCTCATGGGCTGGAGGTTCGGGTGATGGATGTATTCAGGGGCTTGAACACCCGCAGCCACTTGGGCGCGGGCAGACTCCAGCGAGTCTGGATCGTTTGCGCGCGCTCGGCAAGCACCTCGCGCTTCGGACGGCTCGGCGTGCGCTGCGCCAGCACCACCGTGTTGCCTTCGCGCGTCGGCTTGAAGGCCCAGACGGCATCGGCGCCGAAGGCACCAGCGATCTTCTCCAGGCTGCGCTCGTAGCTGGACGAGCGGCCGAAAAGGTTGACCGTCATGCAGCCGTCTTCGGTGAGGAGGGCGCGGCAGTCGGCATAGAAGTCTTCGCTGTCGAGCACCGGCGCGGCGGCCTCATGGTCGTACAGGTCGACCTGCAACGCATCGACCGTGCCGTGCCACTCGGGCTTGCGGATCTCCACAGCCGCATCGGCGATCACCACGCGCAGCTTCGGGTCGTCGGCCGGCAGCTTGAACCAGCCGCGGCAGGCCGACACCACCTGCGGGTTGAGCTCGACCGCCGTGGTGCGCATGCGCAGCGTCTTGCGGCAGAACTTGGTGAGCGTGGCCGCGCCCAGGCCCAGCTGCATCGCATGGCGGCTGGCGACGGTCTTGCCGTCGACGAAGAGCAGCCAGGCCATCATGCGCTGCACGTATTCGAGCTCGATCTCGAACGGCGCATCGAGCTTCATCGAGCCCTGGACCCATTCGGTGCCCAGGTGCAGGTAGCGGATGTCGCCCCAGTCGGAAAAATTGACTTCGGGAAGAACGAGGGTGGTGCGCGTGGCCATCAGGTGAGTTTGTGGGCGTCGAAGACCTCGCGCCAGGCCGCGAGCTTTCGCTCGAAGCTCCACGACGCATTGGCGGGGCTGGTGGAAGGCAGTTGGTAGACCGGCACGCCGAGGGTGCGCGTGTGGCGCGCGTGCTTGAAGCTCTCGCCGCCGTTGTGCGCGATGGCGGCGAGCTTGGGCAACTGGAGACCGGCGATGTCGTTCGCGACCGGCGCGCGAATCGCCGAATCGAGGCTGCCTTCGCGCTCGCAGGCCGCATACACGTCCCACACGCCCAGGCCGCGATCGAGCAGCCACGCCTTCTTTGCGGCGTAGGTGTCTGCGCCGGTCGGCAGCGGGTGGTCGGGCCAGACGGCTTGCAAGATCTTCCAGAACTGGTTTTGGGGATGCGCATAGTACTGCTGCTGCGCGAGCGAGCGCACGCCCGGAAAGCTGCCCAGGATCAGCACGACGGTGGCCGGCGACACGATCGGAGCGAGCCCCGTGAGCACCAGGCTGTCGGGGTCGGGTGCGGCGGATGGATTCATGGGGCTGCATCTTGGCACTGTCGCCGCCCGCCGTCAGGCGCTGCGGCCTTTGCCCGTGCCAGGGCGTCGCAGCGAGAGCGGAAACGGGCGCCGAATCGTCACGGACAGGCCATGCCCGTCAGTTATTCTCCCCCGCTTCACAGACACACCGTGGCGGAGGGAACAGCATGACCATCTCGGACCGTACCGAGACATTTTTCGGCAAGAGTGTTCAGGACTATCAGGGTGGCGAGGTGGCCGGCGGCCCCGGCATCGTTCACCGCCTGTGTCTGGACTACGACGACGACAAGTCGATGGGCGCCTTGCTCGAGGAGTACCTCTCCAAGGTCGACAAGTCCGCGCTCGACGCCCTCGTCCTCGGACCGTGGTCCGAGCCGCACGATACCGGGCCCGGCGATGCGTTCGAAGTCCTGATCGAGCACGCCGCCGAGCTGAAGAATCTCAAGGCGCTGTTCGTCGGCGACATGACCTTCGAGGACTGCGAGATTTCCTGGATCATCCAGGGGAACTACCAAGCGCTGCTGCAGGCCTTTCCCCAGCTCGAAGTGCTGCGCATCCGCGGCGCGACCTCGCTGCAACTGCCTGCGTTCAGCCATTCCGCACTCCGCGAACTCGTCATCGAATCCGGCGGCCTGCCGCGCGAGATCAGCGAGGCACTGGCGCAATCCACGCTGCCGTCGCTCGAGCACCTCGAACTCTGGCTGGGCACCGACGAATACGGCTTCGACGGCGACGTCGAGCTCTTGCGCGGCGTGCTGCAGAAACTGCGCACGCCCAAGCTGCGCCACCTCGGCCTTCGCGATTCGGAAATCGCCGACCAGGTGGCAGTGTGGCTGGCGACCGAAGACTGGGTCGCGGAACTCGACACCCTGGACCTCTCGCTCGGCACGCTCGGCGACGAAGGCGCCAAGGCTCTGCTCGCGAGCCCTCACGTCACGAAGCTCAAGCACCTCGATCTGTCGCACCACTACATCAGCGCGCCGGTCCAGGCGCAACTGCGCGCGGCCATCCCGGGCGTGGTGCTCGACGATCCGCAGGAGCCGGACGAAGGAAACCGCTACGTGGCGGTGGGCGAGTAGGCCTCCGGCGATGCTCCCTTGGGTGGTGCTGGGCGTTGCGACGAGCAAGCGCACGAAAGGCCTGCTTGCCGCCGCCCGGGAAACGGGGGCGTCCGTGCGGCTCGTCGAATGGCGCGCGTGGCTGGCCGACGCGCACGAGCTCGAAGATCGGCTCAAGCAGCCCTGCCGCTTCAAGATCGAACCCCCCGGGGACGATGCAGCCGTGCACATGGCGCTCGTGCACAGGGGGTGCGAGCAACTGGGCCGCGCGCCCTGCGCCCCCATCGAACGCGGTGAGCTGGCGCAAACCGATGCGTGGTTCGCGGGCTTCAGCCTTGCGATGAAACGCCTTGCGCACATGCTCACGGCGATGCCTCACGTGCAGGTCGTCAACGCGCCCGCGGAGATCCTGGCGATGACCGACAAGCTGGAGTGCCAGCAGCAACTGCAGTCCCACTCCGTGCCCACCGCGCCGCTGCTGGGGCTCGTGCATGACTACGAGCATCTCGTCGCGCTGCTCGATCGCAGCGGACTGGACCGCGTTTTCCTGAAGGCCCGCTATGGCTCGTCCGCGTCCGGCGTTGTCGCATTCCGCCGCAATCGCCGCGGGCAGCAGCAGGCCACCACGACCGCGCAGCTTCACGACGGCGGGCGGTTGTTCAACGTCAAACGCGTGTCCTGCTACACGCGCCACGACGAGGTGCGCCGCGTGATCGACCTCGTGAGCGCCCAGGGCGCGTACGCGGAGGCATGGCTGCCCAAGCCGCGCCATGGCGCGGGGCATTTCGACCTGCGCGCGGTGACCTTCGGCGGCCGCGTCGCGCACCGCATCGCGCGCCTCGCGCAACGACCGATGACCAATCTCCACCTGGACAGCGAACGCGTCGACCCCGACCGCGTGCTCGCGTCCGCAGACCAGGCGGCGCTCGCCGCGACGGCCGAACTCGCCGCGCGCGTGTTTCCGCGCAGCAACGTCGTCGGCTTCGATCTCGTGGTGCGCCAGGGACAAGCCCATGTGCTGGAGGCCAACGCCTTCGGCGACCTGTTGCCCGGCTGGTTGTGGCAGGGCAAGGACACCTACGCCACCGCCTTCTGCGACGGCGCGCTGCGATGAACGAGACCGTCGACATGAACCGGGTGGTCGGCACCCACGACATCGTGATGATCACGCTCGACACCCTGCGCTACGACGTGGCGCAGGCGGCGTTCGAGCGCGGCGAACTGCCGGTGCTCTCGCGGCACCTGCCCGCGCAAGGCTGGGAGAAGCGCCACACGCCGGGCAACTTCACCTACGCGGCCCACCACGCGTTCTTCGCCGGCTACCTGCCGACGCCGGCCCGGCCGGGCGCGCATCCGCGACTCTTCGCTACCGCCTTTCGCGGCAGCGAGACCACGGCGCGCACCACCTTCGTCTTCGACGAGGAGAGCATTCCCAAGGGCCTGGGCGCACGCGGCTACCGCACCATCTGCATCGGCGGCGTGGGCTTCTTCAACAAGCAGAACGCGCTGGGCCAGGTGTTTCCGGGGATGTTCGCGGAAAGCCATTGGCATCCCACGTTGGGTGTGGGGCATCGCCATTCCACGGAGCGCCAGGTGAGCCTGGCCGTGCAACGGCTGAATGCCGATGCGCAGCGCGTGTTTCTCTTCATCAACGTGTCCTCGATCCACACACCGAATCGCGCGCACCTCCCCGGTCATACGGAGGATTCCATCGAAACGCATGCCGCCGCGTTGCGCTACGTCGATGGGGCGCTGGCGCCCCTGCTCGATGCCTGCGCGTCGCGCGGGCCCACCTTCGTGATCGTGTGCTCCGACCACGGCACGGCGTATGGCGACGACGGCTATCACGGCCACCGCATCGGCCACGATTGCGTGTGGACCGTTCCCTACGCGCACTTCTTCCTGGGGGCCGCATGACTCAAGCTGTGATCCAAGCCTCGCTCGCCGAATGGCTCCAGCAAGGCGCCTACCAGGCCTACTCGTACAGCTACCCGCACAAGAGCGCCTACCGCGCGCTGCCCGCCCGGTCGCTGCGCGACGCCTGGGCCACGGAGGATCGCTCGGCGCTCTTCGCCTACATCCACGTGCCCTTCTGCACGATGCGGTGCGGCTTCTGCAATCTCTTCGCGATGGCGCAGCCGGCCGAGGCGCTGGTCGAGTCCTACGTCGATGCCGTCGTGCGGCAGATGCGGGCCATGGACCGCGCGCTCGGCGAGCGCCGGTTCGCGCGGCTGGCGGTGGGCGGCGGCACGCCCAGCTACCTGCCGGCCGCGCTGCTCGAGCGGCTGTACGTCGCGGCCGAGCGCATCCTGGGCATCGACCTGCAGGCCACACCGTCGGGCATCGAGGTCTCGCCCGAAACCGTGACGCCCGAGCGCCTGCGCGTGTGCCGCGCGATGGGCGTGCAGCGCGTGAGCATGGGCATCCAGAGCTTCGCGCAGCACGAAGTTCGCGCGCTGGCGCGCCCGCAGCAGAACGCCGTGGTCGTCGAGGCGATCGCTCGGATCCGCGAGGCGGGGTTTCCGGTCATGAACCTCGACCTGATCTACGGCATCGATGGGCAGACGGTGGAAAGCTGGCTGTCTTCCATCGAGAGCGCGCTGGCGTTCGCGCCCGAGGAGCTCTACCTCTATCCGCTCTATGTGCGCGAGCAGACGGGGCTCGGAAAGATGGCGATCCGCAAGGCCGAGCAGGGCGCGGATTTCCGCCAGGCGCTGTACGCCGCAGCGCGGGCGCGCCTGCTGGCCGCGGGCTACGAGCAGGTCTCGATGCGCATGTTTCGCGCACCGCACGCGCCCCGCGACAACGGCCCTGTCTATTGCTGCCAGGACGACGGCATGGTGGGGTTCGGCGCCGGTGCGCGGTCGTACACCCGCAGCCTTCACTACTCCTCCAGCTACGCCGTGCAGCGCAGCGCGACGCGCAGCATCATCGAAGACTTCATCGCCTGCGACGAGGCGCAGTTCGCGGAGGCGACCTACGGATTCGAACTCGATGGCGAAGAACAGCGCCGGCGCTTCGTGATCCAGTCGCTCCTGACGGACCCCGGCCTCTCGCACGCCGCCTACGAACAGCGCTTCGGCGCGTCGGTGCTCGAAGACCTGCCGCAGCTGCAGGAACTCACGGCCCTGGAACTCGCGACAGACGAGGCGGGCCTCTTCACGTTGAGCGCGCAGGGCGTTTCCTATTCCGACACCATCGGCCCCTGGCTCGCATCGACGGCCGTGCGCCGCCTGATGCCGGACGCGCCATGCTGACGGTGCTCTACCGGGGCAGCCTCGCGAGCTGCAACTACAGCTGCAGCTATTGCCCGTTCGCCAAGCGGCGCGACTCCCGGGCCGCACTGGCGCGGGATGCCGCCGAGGTGGCGCGCTTCGTCGAGTGGGCGGGCGGGCAGACGCGCCCCCTGCGAATCCTCTTCACGCCCTGGGGCGAAGCCATGGTGCGGCGCCACTATCGCCACGCGATGCTGGCGCTCGCCGCCATGCCGCATGTGTCCCAGGTGGCGCTGCAGACCAACCTGGCGGGACCGCTGTCGTGGCTCGCCGAGGCGCCGGCCGGCAAGATTTCGCTGTGGTGTACCTATCACCCCGACCAGACGCGGCTCGAACGTTTCCTCGAGCGCACCCGACAGTTGTCCGTGCTGGGCATCGGTCACTCGGTCGGCGTCGTGGCAATGCAGGCGCACTACGAGGCCATTCGCGCGCTGAAGTCGGCGCTCCCTGAAACGACGCCCTTCTGGCTCAACGCCTATGACCGGCGCGGCCCCGGCTACTACACGGCCCAGGACCTGCAGTGGCTCGATGCCATGGACCCGCGCTTCGTCCACGAGCATTCGCCCGGGCCGTCGCGCGGAAAGGCCTGCCGCGCGGGCTCCGAAGCCATCGCCGTCGATGGCGACGGCGAGGTGCAGCGGTGCCATTTCATTCCGCGGCGCCTGGGCAACCTGTATGCCGACGACCTCGACGGCATGCTGGCGGAGCAGCCCTGCAGCCGGTTCAAGTGCGACTGCTTCATCGGCTACGTGCACCGGCGCGACCTGGACTTCTACCCGGCCTACGGCGACGGCGTGCTCGCCCGCATTCCGCTGCAGACATGAACGACCGGGCGCCCTGCGTCGTCTGGCTCACCGGCATCTCCGGCGCGGGCAAGACGACCATCGCGCGCAAGGTCGAGGCGCGGCTTCGCGCGCTCGGCAAGCACACGGTGCTGCTGGATGGCGATGACATGCGGCTCGGGCTGAACCGCGACCTCGGCTTCAGCGATGCGGATCGCATGGAAAGCACGCGGCGGGTGGCAGAGGTCGCGAAGCTGATGAGCGCGGCGGGCCTGGTCGTCATCGTGGCGCTCATCTCGCCGTTTCGCAGCGCCCGCGCGATGGCGCGGGCGCTCTTTCCGGCGGGCGCGTTCTTCGAGATCCATGTCGACACGCCGATCGAGATCGCGGAGGCGCGCGATCCGAAATTTCTGTACCGCAAAGCGCGGCGGGGCGAGATCGCGGACTTCACGGGCATCGACTCTCCTTACGAGGCACCGGCGCAGCCGGAGCTGCGCCTCGATGGCACCCATCTGTCGCCTGACGCCCTCGCGGACCAGGTGATCGAGCTGCTCCAAGGCGCCTAGCCCGCCCATGAAAAAACCCGCCGAAGCGGGTTTTTTCGAGAGCGCGCGGACCGAAGCCCAGGCTTACTTCTTGGCGGCTTCGTTCTCGGCGGTGCCGGGAATCTTCTCGCCGATGGCCGCGCCGGTGCTGCGCATGCCGTCGGCCGTCTTGTGGCCGGCGGTTTCCACGGCGTCGCCGGTCTTGGCGGCCGCGTTCTTGGTGGCGTTGGTCGCCTTCTTGGTGGTGTTCTTGGTCGCGCTCCAGGCCTTCTTGGTGCCGCGCTCCGTGGCATTGGCGGCCTTCTTGGTGGTGCTCTTGGTGGCGTCCCAGGCCTTCTCGGCGCCGTTTTCGGTGGCGTTCACGGCCTTCTTGGTGGTGCGCTTGGTGGCGTCCACGGCGTCCTTGCCGGTTTCCTTCACCTTCTCGGTGGTGGTGGGCTCGGCCGTTGCGGGGGCTGCGGTCTGTGCCACGGCGGACACACCGATGGAGGCGAGCGCCAGGGCGAGCACGACGGGCATGGTGCGAACGAAAGATGTGGTCATGGAAGACTCCTTTTTGAGTGAAGTGTTGGAGTGACGGACTTGCCACTGTGCAAGCAACGCCACTTCGAACTTCAAGGATGACAGCAAAAACTCGCCCCATGCCGCTCCAAACGCAACTCGGGACATTGGCCTACGCGGGGTGCGGCGGACGTTCCGACAAGGCCATCAGACTTTCGAGCTTCGGCAGCGTCTGGACCGCATTCCGGGTGGTGGCTTCGGCCAGCGCATCGATGCCGATGCCGCGCAATCCGGCCACCACTTCGGCGATGCGCGGCAGCTCGCCAGGGTCGTTGCGGCCCTGCGCTTCGCCCGCGTCGCGTTGCGCTTGCGTGCGGTAGAGCCAGTGCGGCTGGATGTCGGGCGCGTCCGTTTCCATCACGATCGCATCGAGCGGCAACGTGGTCGCGAGTCGCCGCAGCTGAAGCGCGCGCTCGAAGGTCACCGCGCCGCCGAAGCCGAGCCGAAGGCCCAGCGCGATGCAGGCGTCGGCCTGCTGCTCGCTGCCGTTGAACGCATGCGCGATGCCCTGCCATGGCCGCCCGCCCGCGGTCTGCCGCAGGTGCTTGAGCACCTTGTCGACCGAACGCCGCACGTGGATGAGCACGGGTAACCCGTGCTTGCGTGCCAGTTGCAACTGAGTGTGAAAAAAACGCTCCTGCTTGGGGCCATCGAGGCCGTCGACGAAGTAGTCCAGGCCGATCTCGCCGACCGCCACGAGCCGCGGATCGCCCTGCCGCGCGGTCAGTTCCGCGTCGAGCACCTCGAGGTCGGCATCCTCCGCCTGGCCCGTGCAAAGTGGGTGGATACCCAGGGCGTAGGCATCGCCCTGCCTGTGGGCGAGCTCCCGCACGGCGGCGAAGTTGAAGACGGCCACGGCCGGAATCACGCACAGGGAAACCCCTCGGGCCGCGGCGCGGGCGCGGATCTGCGGCATCTCCGCACCGAATTCGGGCGCGTCCAGGTGGCAGTGGGTATCGACAAACGAAGCCATCGCGCCATGATGCCCGAAGGGATGCGCAGGCGCGGAAAGCGTGCTACTGTGAACTCCTTCACGCGTCTTTTTTTGCCGGAGGTTCTCCGATGCGCAGGCCCGCTTTCTACAGCCGTTCGCCCCGCACGCCGCCGCCGGCCGCAGAACAAGCGGCCGATCCGGCGGATGCCGCGGCATCGCCGGACACGGCAGGCGCAGGTGGCGCCATGCAGCCGCCGACCGCTCATGGTCAGACCGGCTGGCAGCCCGGACGCAAGAGCTTCGCCCTCCTCCTCGTGCTGTGCGCGGCGCTGGTCACCGGCGGCACCGTGTGGTGGCCGCGCCAGGGCAAGGCGATCACGCAGAAAGACATCGACGCGGCCGTGCTGCGCACGATGCAGACCGCCACCCTCCCCTCGCCCGCCGCCAAGGCCGCCGACATCATTCGCCCCTCGGTCGTTCGCGTGGTGAGCTACGGCCCCGAGAAGGCCACGCCCGAAGCCAAGACCCAGAAGCGCGGGCGCAACATGGCCAAGGGCAAGCCGCCCGAAGCGCCGCTGGACGGCGCGGCGCCCGGCGAAGTCGAGCGCGGCGTGGGCACCGGCGTGGTGATCGTCGACAAGGGCGTGATCCTCACCAACCTGCACGTCGTGGCCGGCTCCGAGAAGATCAAGGTCACCTTCGCCGATGGGCTGGAAGCCGTGGCCGTCATCACCGGCGTGCAGCCCGAGAACGACCTGGCGGTGCTGCAGGCGCAGAAGATTCCCGACGACCTGATTCCCGCCGCGATGCGCTCCACCGCCGACCTGCGCCCCGGCGACCAGGTGGCGGCCGTGGGCTTTCCGTTCGGCATCGGGCCGTCGGTGTCGGCCGGCGTGGTGTCGGGCCTGAAGCGCTCGTTCCGCTCGCCCGAGGGCAAGCAGGAGCTGGGCAACCTGATCCAGTTCGACGCGGCCGCCAACCCCGGCAACTCGGGCGGCCCTCTCATCAACATGGACGGCGAGGTGCTGGGCATCGTCACCGCCATCTTGAACCCCACGCAGCAGCGCACCTTCATCGGCATCGGCTTCGCGGTGCCCATCGAGAACGCGGCCTCCGCGGCGGGATCGCCGCCGTTCTGATTTGCAGGTTCGCCGCCGTTCCGATTTTTCTGATTTCCTTCGAAAGCCCTTCGCATGAGCACAGAGAACCCGACCACCCCGATCCCGTCCAGCTTCTCCACGGCGCCCGCCACCGCCGAGCTGATGGAGCAGATCCTCTACGAGGTCAAGCGCGTGGTCGTGGGGCAGGACCGATTTCTCGAGCGCGTGATGGTCGCGATGCTCGCGGGCGGGCACCTCTTGGTCGAAGGCGTGCCGGGCCTGGCCAAGACGCTCACCATCAAGACGCTGGCCGACACCGTGCGCGGCCATTTCAAGCGCATCCAGTTCACGCCCGACCTGGTTCCGGCCGACCTGGTGGGCACGCGCATCTACAACCAGAAGACGGGCGAATTCAGCACTTCGCTGGGCCCGGTGTTCGCCAACCTGCTCTTGGCCGACGAAATCAACCGCGCACCGGCCAAGGTGCAGAGCGCGCTGCTCGAAGTGATGCAGGAGCGCCAGGTCACCATCGCCGGCGAGACGCACAAGGTGCCGCGCCCCTTCCTCGTGATGGCGACGCAGAACCCCATCGAGACCGAAGGCACCTACCCGCTGCCCGAGGCGCAGGTCGACCGCTTCATGATGAAGGTGCTGGTCGATTACCCGAGCGACGAGGAAGAGTTCGTCATCGTCCAGCGCGTGATCGGCCCGCCGGTGGAGGCCAGCCCGGTCGCCACCACCGAGCAGCTCGCGGCGCTACAGGCGGAGGCGCGGCGCGTGTACGTCGATCCTTCGCTGATCCAGTACGCGGTGAAGCTCGTCTCGGCCACCCGCACGCCCGAGAAGCACGGCCTGAAGGACATGCGCCGCTTCATCACCTTCGGCGCGAGCCCGCGCGCCAGCATCAGCCTCACCGAGGGCGCGCGCGCCCTTGCACTGCTGCGCGGGCGAAGCTACGCGCTGCCCGAGGACATGACCGCGCTCGTGGCCGACGTGCTGCGCCATCGCGTGACGCTTTCCTACGAAGGGTTGTCCGAAGGCCTGACGCCCGACAGCCTGATCGAGAAGATCATGCGGGCGATCCCCGCACCACCCAAACCTTTGGAACATGAAAAGCTGGTGGCGTAAGGCCCCCGCGGCCGCGAACGACGAACGGCTTGCAGCGGAATCGGCTGTGGCCGGCGGAGCCGAGCGCGCGTTGCGCCGGCTCGAATGGACCGTCATCCGCCGCCTCGATGGCCTGCTGCAGGGCGACTACCGCACGCTCATGCGCGGCAGCGGCCTGGACCTCGCGGACCTGCGCGAATACCAGCACCACGACGACGTGCGCCACATCGACTGGAACGTCACCGCCCGGCTGCAGACGCCGCACGTGCGCGTCTTCACCGAAGACCGCGAGATGGCCGCCTGGTTCGTGCTGGATCTCAGCCGCTCGGTCGATTTCGGCTCGGGCCTGAAAGCCAAGCGCGAGATCTCGGCCGGCTTTGTCGGCGTGCTCGCGCGGCTCCTCACGCGGCACGGCAACCGGGTCGGCGCGCTGGTCTACGGCAACGACCTGGAAGCGGTGATTCCACCGCGCAGCGGCCGGCGCCACGTGCTGCACCTGCTGCATTCAATGGAGCGCCGCGCCGACAAGGCGGACGGCCCCGCGCAGAAAGGAATGACCCGTCTGGACGACCTGCTGAAATCCGCCGCCACGCTGATGCCGCGCCGCTCCACCGTCTTCGTGGTGTCCGACTTCCTGAGCGAACCCGGCTGGGAGCGCCCGCTCGGGCAGCTGGTGCAGCGGCACGAGGTGATCGCCGTGCGGCTTTTCGATCCGCTCGAACTCGAACTGCCGGATCTCGGCCTCGTGCCGCTGCGCGATGCCGAGACCGGCGAGCAGCTCTGGGTCGACACGCACGATGCAGGCTTTCGCAAGCGCTTTGCGCGCCTGGCCGCCGAGCGCGAGGCGACGCTGCGCGCCTCGCTCGCCAAGGCCGGCGTCGATGCGCTGGAGCTTTCGACCAGCGACGACCTGGTGGAAGCCATCGTTCGTTTTGCCGACCTGCGCAAGCGCCGCACACGCGTCAATGCAAGTTCGGGTTCGGGCAACGTGAAGGCGGTGGCAGCATGACTTTTCTCTGGCCTCAATTCCTCTGGCTGCTGGCGGCGTTGCCGCTTTTGGTGTTGCTCTATGTCTGGCTGATCCGCCGCAAGAAGAAGCTCGCGGTGCGCTACGCGAGCCTCTCGATCGTGCGCGAGGCCATGGGCGCGGGGCAGAGCTTCAGGCGCCACGTGCCGCCCCTGCTGTTCCTGCTGGCCATGGCCGCGATGCTGGTGGCCGCGGCGCGGCCGATGGCGGTGGTGATGCTGCCTTCGAACCAGCAGACCATCATCCTCGCGATGGACGTCTCGGGCAGCATGCGCGCGGCCGACGTGCTGCCCAACCGGCTGGTGGCGGCGCAGGAGGCGGCCAAGAGCTTCATCAAGGACCTGCCGCGCACCGTGAAGGTGGGCATCGTCGCCTTCGCGGGCAGCGCGCAGGTGGCGCAGCTGCCCACCACCAACCACGACGACCTGGTGACCGCCATCGACAGCTTCCAGCTGCAGCGCGCGACCGCCACCGGCAACGCCATCGTGGTGTCGCTCGCCACGCTGTTCCCCGATGCGGGCATCGACGTCGAGCAGTTCAGCGCACCGAGCCGCCAGCGCGGAACGCCGATCGACCAGACCGACAAGAAGCTCAAGGATTTCACCCCCGTGGCGCCCGGCTCCTTCACCTCGGCCGCGATCATCATGCTGACCGACGGCCAGCGCACCACCGGCGTCGATCCGCTCGACGCGGCCAAGGCCGCGGCCGACCGCGGCGTGCGCATCTACACGGTGGGCGTGGGCACGGTCGATGGCGAGACCATCGGCTTCGAAGGCTGGTCGATGCGCGTGCGGCTGGACGAGGAAACGCTCAAGGCCGTGGCCAACAAGACCAACGCCGAATACTTCTACGCGGGCACCGCGAACGACCTGAAGAAGGTCTACGAAACGCTCAGCTCCAAGCTCACCGTGGAGAAGAAGGAAACGGAAATCTCGGCGCTCTTCGCGCTCGGCGCGGCGGTGCTCACGCTGCTGTCGGCGGGGCTGTCGCTGCTCTGGTTCAACCGCATCCTCTAGCTCAGGCCTTCGGCGCGGCCTGCAGGCCCGCGAGCACTTCGCGCAGGATTTCTTCGGACAGGGCCTCGTCGTCCACGGCGCGGGCCAGCACCACGCCGCCGTACATCGACGCGAGCATGCGGATCGCATCGCCCTTCGCGTTCTTCTTCGAGCGCCACGGGAAGTTCTTCGCGAACCGGTCGATGACCGACTTCAGGTACGCCGTGAGCGGCGCGCCCACACCCTGCTCGCTGCCCGGCTGGCCCGAGTGCGCGGCGAACGCCGCCACGAGGCAGCCGTCGGCGCGGCCGTCGCGGTGGTCGGGGCTGAGGTAGTCGCGCACATAGGTGCGCATGCCTTCGGGCGTTTCGCCGGCCGCATCGAGGTCGGCGAGCGCAGCGTCCCCCGAGTGCGTGATGCACTCGGCCATCAGCGCCTCCTTCGAGTCGAAGTGGTTGTAGAACGGCCCGTGCGTGAGGCCCGTGGCTTTCATGATCTCGCTCACGCTCACGCCGTCGAAGCCGCGCTCCTTGAACAGGCGCGAGGCCTCGGCAAGGATCTTCTGGTGCTTTTCGGCGGTTTCCGCTGCTGGGTATCGCATGTGACCTCTTTCTGTTCCGGGGTACTTCAGGACCGCGGTTGACGTTAAGCATGATACCCATCATGCTTCGCCACTTCAAACATGATGGTCATCATGCTTTGATCCACACCCCTCCAAACCCACCACCACTGAACCTGAATGGATTCCAAATGAGCGAACAAGCAACCCTCGGCACCGCCATCGTCACAGGCGCCTCGGCCGGCCTCGGCAAGATCTACGCGGACCGCCTGGCCCGCCGCGGCCACGACCTCGTGCTGGTGGCGCGCCGCGCCGACCTGCTGGAAGAAGTCGCGGCCGCCCTGCGCACCCAATACGGCGTGAAGGTGCAGACGCTCGCGGCCGACCTCGCCGTGGCCGACGACCTCGCGCGCGTCACCCGAGTCATCGCCACCGACGCGTCGATCACCCTGCTGGTCAACAACGCCGGCCTCTCGACGCTGGCGCCCGTCGCGCAGACCACGACCGCGCAGCTGCAAAGCATGCTGGACGTGAACATCAACGCCCTCGCGCACCTGAGCCACGCCGCGCTGGCCGCCTTCAAGGCGCGCGACCGCGGCACGCTGGTGAACATCGGCTCGGTGCTGGGCTTCCACACGCTGCCGATCAGCAGCATCTACAGCGGCACCAAGGCCTTCGTGGTCGCGTTCACGCGCGGGCTGCAGGACGAAGTGGCGGGCACCGGCGTGAAGGTGCAGCTGGTGCTGCCGGCGGCGACGGCCACCGACATCTGGGAACTCTCAGGCGTGCCGATGTCGGCGCTGGCCGAGGGCACGATCATGGCCGCCGAAGACTGCGTGGATGCGGCCATCGCCGGCCTCGACCTGGGCGAGCCGATCACCCTGCCGTCGGTGAACGACGCCGCGCTGCTCGCGACTTTCGTCGATGCAGGCGCCACGCTGTTCGGCGCCTCGCAGACCAGCAAGCCGGCAGCGCGCTACTTGAAGACGGCCTGATCAGCCTGCGCGGCGATCGCGGCCTGCGCGGCCGCGATCGCCGCGTAGTCCGGTGACTTCACCGCCCCGATGCCGCCCAGGAACAGATCGGCCACGATCGGCGCGATCGCCGCGTGGTCGAGCGTTCCGCCCGGCTTCATCCAGGTGAACATCCAGTTGATCATGCCGAACAGCAGCATGGTCAGCGGCTTGGCCAGGTCGTCGCTGGGCGCGCCGGGCCGCAGCGCCGACACCGCGCGCGCGAAGCCCGCGACCACCTCGCGCTCCTTGTCGAGCACGCGCTCGCGGTCTTCGTCGTCGAGAAAGCGCACGTCGTCGGTCAGCACGCGGTGCGCGTCCTGCGCGCCGGCGTATTCCTCGACGATGCGGTAGATGAAGCGGCGAAGGCGCTGCTCATCGGTGTGCGTCGAGGCCTCCTCCTCAGCCACCAGCGCCGCGAGCTTGGAGACGTGCGTCTCGGCGATGCTGATGAGAAGGCTGCTCTTGTCCTTGTAGTAGTGATAGAGCGTGGCCTTCGAGAGGTTGCACGCCTCGGCCACCTGGTTCATCGACGTGGCGGGATAGCCCCGGCGCGCGAACAGCTGGGCGGCCTGCGCGAGGATCAGCTCGCGCTGGTCGTCGTAAGTGGCGGATCTTCCACGCGGCATCGGTCGGGTTCCTGGGATGAATCGGTTGGGAGGAGCGCGCGATCTTGCATGAAGCGCGGCGCGGTTCAGCCGCGCTTGGTGGCGATGAGCGGGCGCACGTCGATGGCGGGCATGCGCGGGCGCCCGGCCTCCACCGCCGCGAGCGGCGCCACTTCGTGCAGGCTCTCGAGGCAGCGCACCGTCAGCGCCTGGTAGACGTGCGTGCCTTCGAGCTTCCAGGCGATCTCCTCCTCGGTGAGCTCGCGCTTGACCTTCGCCGGAATGCCCGACACCAGCGAGCGCGCCGGCACCTTCATGCCGGCTGGAACGAAGGCGCAGGCCGCGACGATGGCCTTCTCGCCGATCTCGGCCTCGTCCATCACCACCGCGTTCATGCCCACCAGCGCATCGCGCCGCACGATGCAGCTGTGCAGGATCGCGCCGTGGCCGATGTGGCCGTTGACTTCCACCACCGTGTCGTTGTCGGGAAAGCCGTGGATGCAGCAGTGGTCCTGCACGTTGGAGCCCTCCTCCAGAACGATGCGGCCGAAGTCGCCGCGCAGGCTCGCGCAGGGGCCGACATAGCAGCGGGGGCCGACGATCACGTCGCCGATCAGCACCGCGCTGGGGTGCACGTAGGCGCTCGGGTCGACGACGGGAATCACGCCGTCGATGGAATAGCTGGGCATTCGGTCGGTCTCCTTTTTTTGGGAACTCAGGGTTTGCCCTGAATCAACCCGCTTGTGTCGGGATTGAGCTCGATCCTAAAATCAACCGAACGGTCGGTCAATAGTGTTTGCGAGCCGATTCGTACCCACACAAGGATGAGAGACGCCCCATGTCAGAACCTTTAGTTCTCACCAGCAACGCTGGCGCGGTCCGCACGCTGAGCCTGAACCGCCCCGCCGCACTCAACAGCTTCACGACCGCGCTGCATGCCGAATTGATGGCCGCGCTGGAATCGGCAGCCGGCGACGACAGCGTGCGTTGCGTCGTTCTCACCGGCGCCGGCCGCGCCTTCTGCGCGGGGCAGGACCTCGCCGATCCCTCGGTCGCCCCGGACCCCACACCCGGCGCTGCGCCCAAGGACCTGGGCCACGTCATCTCCACTTACTACGCCCCGCTCGTCGCGCGCCTGCGCTCGATGCCGGTACCGGTGGTCGCAGCCGTCAACGGCGTTGCAGCGGGAGCGGGCGCCAACCTCGCGCTGTGCTGCGACCTCGTGGTGGCCGGCCGCTCGGCCAGCTTCATCCAGGCCTTCACCAAGATCGGCCTCGTGCCCGACACCGGCGGCACCTGGCTGCTGCCGCGCCTCGTGGGCTCGGCGCGCGCAATGGGCATCGCGCTGCTGGGCGACAAGCTCCCCGCCGAAGAAGCCGCGCGCATCGGCCTGATCTGGCAGTGCGTGGACGACGCGGCGCTGGCCGATGCGGCCGCCGCGCTCGCATCGAAGCTCGCCGCCATGCCGACCCGCGCCCTCGTCGCGACGCGCCAGGCGATGGCCGCCGCGCAGGACATGGACCTCGATGCCGCGCTCGCCGAAGAAGCCCGCCTGCAGCGCGACATGGGCAACGCCGACGACTACCGCGAAGGCGTCGAGGCCTTCCGCGCCAAGCGCGCGCCTGTGTTCAAGGACCGCTGAACATGACCGACACCCACCGCACGCCGCAGCAGACCGCCGAGTACGTCCGCGACGGCATGCTCGCCAACGACAACGCCACCAAGGGCCTGGACATGCGCATCGTGGAGGTCGGCCCCGGCCAGGCCACGATCCAGATGCGGGTGCGCACCGACATGCTCAACGGCCACGCCACTTGCCACGGCGGCTTCATGGCCACGCTGGCCGACTCGACCTTCGCCTTCGCCTGCAACTCGTACAACGAGCTGACGGTGGCCTCGGGCTTCTCGATCGACTTCATCGCCCCCGCGCGCGAAGGCGACGTGCTCACCGCGCGCTGCCACGAAGTCTCCAAGGCCGGGCGCACCGGCGTGTACGACACCGAAATCACCAACCAGCGCGGCGAGCGCATCGCGATGTTCCGCGGCCGTTCGTACACCGCCAAGGGCCGGCCCGCCGTCCCCGCCTGAAGAGACCGAAGAGACCGAAGAGACGAAATCACCATGACCGCCCGACACCCCGCCCCCGGCGAACTCGATGCCATCGAAACCGCGAGCCGCGACGAGATCACCGCGCTGCAGCTCACGCGCCTGCGCGCCACGCTGCAGCGCGCCTACGACAACGTGCCGCACTACCGCCGTGCCTTCGATGCCAAGGGCGTGCACCCGGACGACCTGAAGTCGCTCGCCGACCTGTCGAAGTTTCCGTTCACGGTGAAGACCGACCTGCGCGACAACTACCCCTTCGGCATGTTCGCGGTGCCGCGCACGCAGGTCGCGCGCATCCATGCATCGTCGGGCACCACCGGCAAGCCGACCGTCGTGGGCTACACGAAGAACGACATCGA
This sequence comes from Variovorax sp. AC194, assembly GCF_979257995.1. Lineage (NCBI taxonomy): Bacteria > Pseudomonadati > Pseudomonadota > Betaproteobacteria > Burkholderiales > Comamonadaceae > Variovorax > Variovorax sp. AC194. The sequence continues at coordinate 5,592,810 of NZ_OZ409823.1, forward strand.
CACCTGGGCCGATCTCGTCGCGCGCTCCATCCGCGCCGCGGGCGGCCGCGCGGGCGACATGATCCACGTGGCCTACGGCTACGGTCTCTTCACCGGCGGCCTGGGCGCGCACTACGGCGCCGAGCGCGCGGGCTGCACGGTCATTCCGATGTCCGGCGGGCAGACCGAGAAGCAGGTGCAGCTCATCCAGGACTTCAAGCCCGACATCATCATGGTCACGCCCAGCTACATGCAGGTGATCATCGAGCAGTTCGAGCGCCAGGGCCTCGACGCGAAAGACAGTTCTCTCAAGATCGGCATCTTCGGCGCCGAGCCGTGGACCGAGGCGATGCGCCGCGACATCGAGGCCAAGGCCGGCATCGACGCGGTCGACATCTACGGCCTCTCCGAAGTGATGGGCCCGGGCGTCGCGAGCGAATGCGTCGAGAGCAAGGACGGCCCGGTGATCTGGGAAGACCATTTCTACCCCGAGATCATCGACCCCGAAACAGGCGAGCTGAAGGCCGACGGCGAAGAGGGCGAGCTGGTCTTCACGTCGCTCAGCAAAGAAGCGATGCCGATCATCCGCTACCGCACGCGCGACCTCACGCGCCTCTTGCCGCCCACCTCGCGCGCCTTCCGCCGCATGGGCAAGATCGTCGGGCGCAGCGACGACATGATGATCATCCGCGGCGTGAACGTCTTTCCCACGCAGGTGGAAGAAATCGTGCTCGCGCACAAGAGCCTCTCGGGCCTCTACCAGGTGCACGTGAGCCGTGCCGACAAGCTCGACGAGGTCGAGGTGCACTGCGAGCTCAACCCCGCCGACGCCGCCTCGGCCGACCGCACCGCGATCGGCGATTGGGTGCAGCACCGCGTGAAGACGCTCATCGGCATTTCCACGCGCGTGGTGGTCCACGCGCCCAACGAGATGGAACGTACCCAGACCGGCAAGGCCCGCCGCGTGATCGACACGCGCCCGCGCTGAGCGCATCGCCTCCCACAGAACGTAACCGATGACATTGAATTTCCGACCGATCGCCCTCGCCTGCGCCGCCCTCGTGCTGGCCGGCTGCGCCGCCACGACGTCCGCGCCCGGCGGCAAGGTCACGATCAAGCGCGACGCCTACGGCGTGCCGCACGTGTATGCCAACGACGTGCGCGGCCTGTTCCACGGCTTCGGCTACGCGGTCGCCGAAGACCGCCTGTTCCAGATGGAGATGGCCCGCCGCGCAGTGCTCGGCACGGTCTCCGAAGTGATGGGCCCAGCCTACGTCGCGCTCGACAAGGGCAGCCGCGCCGGCTTCACGCCCGCCTCCATCCGCGCGCAGATGGCGCGCCTGTCGCCCGACGACAAGGCAATCTTCGACGGCTATGCCGCGGGATTCAACGCGCGCGTCAACGAAGTGCTCGCGGCCGAGGCGACGCTGTTGCCCAAGCAGTTCACCGACGCCGGGTTCAAGCCGAAGGCCGACTGGACGGGCTACGACGTGGCCATGATCTGGGTCGGCACCATGGCCAACCGCTACTCCAACGTGAGCAGCGAGGTCGCCAACCTGCGCCTCCTGGAGCAACTGCGCAAGGCGCGCGGCGACGTCGCCGGCCGCCAGCTGTTCGACCAGATCCGCTGGGTGGAAGACCCGCTCGCGCCGACCACCGTGCCGCGCACCGGCGCGCGCGCACAGGCTGCTGCCGTGCAGCCGGCCGGCGGCGACGCCGTCGCCCGCCTGGCCCCCGTCTCGCCCGAGCTGCTGGTCGCGCGCAACGACATCGACGCGGCCCGCCGCGGCGTGGCCGAGCCGTGGACCCGGCCCATCGCCAGCAACCTCTGGATCGCCGGCCCGTCCAAGACCACCGACGGCAGCACCGTCTTCATCAACGGCCCGCAGTTCAACTGGTTCAACCCGTCCTACGTGTTCGGCATCGGCCTGCACGGCGCCGGCTTCGACGTGACGGGCAACACGCCGTTCGCGCACCCGGTCGTGCTCTTCGGCACCAACGGCAAGATCGCCTGGGGCGCCACCGCCGGACCGCTGGACGTGAACGACATGTACCAGGAGAAGCTCAACCCGGCCAACCCGCACCAGTACCAGTTCAACGGCGCGATGCGCGCGATGACCCAGCGTACCGAAGTGATCAAGGTCAAGGGCCAGCCCGACCAGAGCGTGGACGTGTTCGCCACCGTGCACGGCATCGTCACCAACTTCGACCTGCCCAACGGCACCGCCTATTCGATGAAGCGCAGCTGGGACGGCTACGAGCTCGAATCGCTGCTCGGCTGGATCCACTCGATGCAGGCGAAGAACTGGGACCAGTGGCTGGCACAGGCCTCGCGCGTGGCCATCACCATCAACTGGTACTACGCGGACACCGAAGGCAACATCGGCTATGTCTCGCCCGGCCGCCTGCCGATCCGCCCGGCCACGCAGGACATCCGCCTGCCGGCCTTGGGCGACGGCTCGATGGAATGGCTCGGCATCCGCCCCTTCAGCGAAGACCCCAGGACCTTCAACCCGGCGCAGGGCTACGTGGCCAACTGGAACAACCAGTCCGCCCCGGGCGCGGTGAGCGACGGCGGCAACTACTCGGTGGTCGACCGCGTGCGCGAATTCACCGCGCGCCTGGAAGCCAAGCCGAAGCTCACGCCCGAGGAACTGTGGGCGCTCAACCGCACCACCGCCTACGCCGACACCAACGCGCGCTACATGGTGCCCTTCGCCATCGAGGCCACGCGCAACCTGCCGGCCACCGCCCCCGCACGCCGCGCGGCCCGCATGCTGGCCGACTGGAATGCGCTGAACGAAGACCCGGCCGAGCGTGGCGTCTACGACAGCCCCGCCACCACGCTGATGATGAACTGGCTGCCCATCCTCTACAAAAAGGTGCTGGCCGACGACCTGCCGCCCGAGGTGTTCGCGGCCTATGCGGGCAACGGCTACGCGGGCGACACGCAGGTGGCGAGCATCCGCCCCGGCAACGGCATGAAGCTGGTCTACAACGCGCTGCTCGGCGCGAAGGCCGGCGTGCCGCAGACCTACGACTTCTTCAACGGCGAAGACAGGAACGCGGTGCTGGGCACCACGCTCGCGGAGGCCATGGCCGCGCTGGAGAAGCGCTACGGCAAGGACACCGCGAAGTGGCGCACGCCGGTGGTCAAGCACGCCTTTCTCACCAGCAACTTCATCGGCGCACCGCAGGCGGGTGCCGACGAGCTGCTCACGCTGCCCAGCTTCATGAACCGGGGCTCGCAGAACGACAAGGTGGTGCTCGGTGCGCGCGGCGTCACGCTGTGCACCGCCGCGCCGCCCGGCCAGAGCGGCTTCGTCGCGCCCGACGGCCGCAAGTCGGCGCACTACGCCGACCAGATGACGCTTTTCAAGGACTTCGGCTGCAAGAGCGAGGCGCTGACGCCCGCCGAAGTGGACCGCCACGCCGAATCGACCAAGCAGCTGAGCTACTGACCGCAGCCCGGCACACACCCATTCACCCGCAAGGAGAACCACGATGTACACGCAAGCCATGGACACCATGGGCAAGGACGCAGGCGACGGCAAGAAGGCCGTGCGTTCGGCCGACGAGATGCGGCTCGAGGAGCGCTTCGATGCGCAGATCGATGCCGGCGACTTCATCGAGGCCAAGGACTGGATGCCCGAGCACTACCGCAAGACGCTGGTGCGCCAGATCAGCCAGCACGCGCACTCCGAGATCGTCGGCATGCTGCCCGAGGGCAACTGGATCAGCCGCGCGCCGACGTTGAAGCGCAAGGCCATCCTCTTGGCCAAGGTGCAGGACGAGGGCGGCCACGGGCTCTACCTGTATGCCGCCGCCGAGACGCTGGGCACCTCGCGCGACCAGATGTTCGACGCGCTGCACAGCGGCAAGGCCAAGTACAGCTCGATCTTCAACTACCCCACGCTCACCTGGGCCGACATGGGCACCATCGGCTGGCTGGTCGATGGCGCGGCCATCATGAACCAGGTGCCGATCTGCCGCTGCTCGTACGCGCCGTATGCGCGCGCCATGATCCGCATCTGCCGCGAGGAGAGCTTTCACCAGCGCCAGGGCTACGAGGCGCTGCTCACCATGATGACCCACGGCACCGACGCGCAGAAGGCGATGGTGCAGGACGCGGTGAACCGCTGGTGGTGGCCCTCGATCATGATGTTCGGCCCGCCGGACGACCAGTCGCCCAACTCGGCGCAGTCGATGCGCTGGGGCATCAAGCGCTTCAGCAACGACGAGCTGCGCCAGAAGTTCATCGACGCGGCCGTCGAGCAGGCCGCCATCCTCGGCGTGACCCTGCCCGACCCCGACCTGAAGTGGAACGAGGAGCGCCAGGCGCACGACTTCGGCACGATCGACTGGAGCGAGTTCTGGCGCGTGGTGGGCGGCGACGGCCCCTGCAACCGCGAGCGCCTGCAGGCGCGCGTCGACGCCTGGGAAGACGGCGAATGGGTCCGCGAGGCCGCCATGGCCCACGCCAACAAGCAACCAATGAAGGAGGCCGCATGAGCGCCGATACGACCAAGCAAGAGTGGCCCCTGTGGGAAGTGTTCGTGCGCAGCAAGGCGGGCCTGGACCACAAGCACTGCGGCAGCCTGCACGCGGCCGATTCGAAGATGGCCATCCAGATGGCGCGCGACGTGTACACGCGCCGCCAGGAAGGCAGCAGCATCTGGGTGGTGCGCTCCGAGCAGATCGTGGCGAGCGATCCGGGCGAGAAGGACATGTACTTCGATCCGGCCGAAGACAAGGTCTACCGCCATCCGACTTTCTACGCGCTGCCCAAGCAGGTCGACCACATGTAATGCCCACCCAGCCGTTCGGGCTGAGCCTGTCGCCCTTCGACGAGCTCAGGATGAACGGATCGAGACACGCTCGCCCCCAACCATTCGGGCTGAGCTTGTCGAAGCCGGTCACCAGCCTTCGACAAGCTCAGGCCGAACGGATCGGGAGTCGCAAAAGGAATTCAACACCATGCAAGCATCGATCGAACTGAACCGCACGCCCGCCGTGCAATACCTGCTGCGCATCGGCGACACGTGCCTCGTGCTCGCGCAGCGCCTGGGCGAGTGGTGCGGCCATGCGCCCGTGCTGGAAGAAGACATCGCGATGGCCAACATCGCCCTGGACCTCGTGGGCCAGGCCCGCGGCCTGCTCACGCACGCCGGCAAGCTGGAGGGCGAGGGCCGCGCGCACGACGAGGACCAGCTCGCGTACCTGCGCAACGAGCGCGACTACTTCAACCTCACGCTGGTCGAGCTGCCGCGCGGCGACTTCGCCTTTGCCGTGGTGCGCAACACCATGGTCGCCACGCTGCTCAAGCTGCTGTGGCAGCGCCTCGCGGCATCGAGCGACGCCGAAGTGGCCGCCATCGCCGGCAAGGCCGTGAAGGAAGCGCGCTACCACCAGCAGCACTCGGCCGACTGGGTCGTGCGCCTGGGCGACGGCACCGACGAATCGCGCCGCCGCACCGAGAAGGCCTTCAAGCAACTCTGGCTCTACGTGCCGGAGCTGTTCGAGAGCGATGCGGTGGACGAAGCCGCGAGCGCCAGCGGCCTCGGCCCGGGCTGGAACGAACTGCGCGAACCCTGGCTCGCCGAGATGCAGCAGGTGCTCGACGCGGCCGGCCTCGCGATGCCGAAGGAAGCCGCCTTCCGCAGCACGGGCAAGCAGGGCGTGCACAGCGAGCACATGGGCTACATCCTCACCGAGATGCAGCACCTGCAGCGCAGCTTCCCCGGAGGCGTGTGGTGAACACCGACATGGCCTCGCGCGTCGACGCGGCGTGGGCGGTGCTGCACACGGTGCTCGACCCCGAGGTGCCGGCCGTGTCGGTGTGCGACCTGGGCATCGTGCGCGAAGTGATCGAGCACGACGACGGCCTGGAGATCGTGCTCACGCCGACCTACTCCGGCTGCCCCGCGACCGAGGCCATCGAGCACGACGTGCTGGCGGCCATCGCGCAGGCGGGCCTGGGCCATGCACGCGCCACGCTGCGCCGCGCGCCCGCGTGGAGCAGCGACTGGATCAGCGACGAAGGCCGCGCCAAGCTCAAGGCCTACGGTATCGCGCCGCCGGCCCACCTCACGCCCGAAGCCGCCGCCAACACCGCGATGCCGATCAAGCTCTTCGGGCGCATCGCCGGCGAACGCATCGCCTGCCCGCGCTGCGCGAGCGAGCGCACCGAGCGCCTCTCAGCCTTCGGCTCCACGGCCTGCAAGGCGCTCTACCGCTGCATGGCCTGCCGCGAACCCTTCGAACACTTCAAGCCCATATGAAGAACCACCCCCAGGCTTCGCGCACTTCGTGTCGCTTCTCCTCCCCCCTCAAGGGGGCGCTGCCAGTGGCCCGGCAAAGCCGGTTCCACAGCAGCCCTGGAAAAACGCCTGGCAACCCTGAGCATCTGGCATGAGTACCCTTTTCCACCCCCTTCGCGTGAAGGCCATCGAGCCCGACACGCACGAGGCCGTCATCGTCTCGTTCGAGGTGCCGGCCGATCTGCAGGAAGTCTTCGGCTTCACGCAGGGCCAGTACCTGACCCTGCGCCACGACATCGACGGCCAGGACCTGCGCCGCTCCTATTCGATCTGCGCGGGCCTGGACGACGGCGAGCTGCGCGTGGGCGTGCGCAAGGTGCGCGGCGGCGTGTTCTCCAACTGGATCAACGCGAACCTGCAGCCGGGCGACACGCTGCAGGTGATGGCGCCGCAGGGCCGCTTCTTCGTGCCGATCGAGCCGGCCTCGGCGCGGCACCACGTGGGCATCGCGGGCGGCAGCGGCATCACGCCGATCCTCTCCATCATGAAGACGGTGCTGGCGCGCGAACCCGCGAGCCGCTTCACGCTGATCTACGGCAACCGGCAATTGCAGTCCACGATGTTCAAGGAAGAAATCGAGGACCTGAAGAACCGCTACATGACGCGCCTCGTGCTGCTGCACGTGTTCTCCGACGAGCACACCGATTCGCCCCTGGGCTTCGGCGTGATGAACCGCGAGAAGATCGGCGAGTTTTTGCAGTCGGTGGTGCCGGCCAAGAAGATCGACCACGTGTATGTCTGCGGCCCGTTCCAGATGAACGACGAGGCCGAGGCCGCGCTGCTCGCGGCCGGCGTGCCGGAAGACCGCATCCACATCGAGCGCTTCGGCGTCGCGCTGCCCTCGGCCACACAGGTCGGCGCCGTGGTGCACGAGCCGCTGCCGGGCGACGCCAAGCAGGCCCGCATCACCATCGTGCGCGACGGCCTGCAGCGCGAGATCACCTTCACCGAGGGCCAGCCCAGCATCCTCGATGCGGCCTCGGCCGCGGGCCTGGAAGTGCCGTTCTCGTGCACCTCGGGCGTGTGCGGCACCTGCCGCGCCAAGTGCGTTGACGGGGAAGTCCGCATGGAACGCAACTTCGCGCTCGACAAGAATGAAGTGGCCGCGGGGTTCGTCCTGACCTGCCAGGCACACCCCCTCACCGAACGTGTCACCTTGTCCTTCGACGAGCGTTGATACTTCAGGCCTCAACGATTTTTCAACCCGGAGACAAGCCCAAATGAAATTCTTCAAGCCCCTTCTGATCGCCGCGCTGTGCGCCACCGCCGCCGCGGCGTGGGCCGACGTCAATGTCGGCGTGACGGTCTCGGCCACCGGCCCTGCCGCCTCGCTCGGCATTCCCGAGAAGAACACCATCGCGCTGATGCCCAAGACCATCGGCGGCCAGAAGATCAACTACATCGTGCTGGACGATGCCTCCGACACCACCGCGGCCGTGGCCAACACCCGCAAGCTCATCGCCGAGAACAAGGTCGACATCGTGCTGGGCTCCACCACCACGCCCAACTCGCTCGCGATGATCGACGTGGTGAGCGAGGCCAAGGTGCCGATGATCTCCATCGCCGCTTCGGCCCGCATCATCGAGCCGATGGACGCGAAGAAGAAGTGGGTCTTCAAGACGCCGCAGAACGACATCATGATGTCGCTGGCCATCGCCGAGCACATGGCCGCCAACGGCGTGAAGACGGTCGCCTTCATCGGCTTCTCCGATGCGTACGGCGAAGGCTGGTCGGAAGAATTCGCCAAGGCCGCCGCGCTCAAGAAGATCACCATCGTGGCCAACGAGCGCTATTCGCGCAGCGATACCTCGGTGACCGGCCAGGCGCTGAAGATCATGTCCGCCAAGGCCGACGCCGTGCTGGTCGCAGGCTCCGGCACGCCGGCCGCGCTGCCGCAGAAGACGCTCAAGGAGCGCGGCTACACCGGCAAGATGTACCAGACGCACGGCGTGGCGAACGCCGACTTCCTGCGCGTGGGCGGCAAGGACGTGGAAGGCACCTTCCTGCCCGCCGGCCCCGTGCTCGTGGCCGACCAGCTGCCGGCCAGCAACCCGGTCAAGAAGTCTGCGCTGACCTACGTGGCGGCCTATGAAGCGGCCAACGGCAAGGGCAGCGTGTCGACCTTCGGCGCGCACGCATGGGATGCGGGTCTCCTGATGACGTCGGCCGTTCCGGTCGCGCTGAAGAAGGCGCAGCCGGGCACGCCGGAATTCCGCGCGGCGCTGCGCGATGCGCTGGAGCAGGTCAAGGAAGTGTCGGGCGCGCATGGCGTGTTCAGCATGACCGAGAAGGATCACCTCGGTCTGGACCAGCGCGCCCGCGTGATGGTCAAGATCGAAAACGGCGCCTGGAAGTACCAGCCCTGATGTCTTGACTCCCTCCCCCCGGGGGAGGGCAGGGGTGGGGGCACGACGGCACACGGCAAGGCACTGCGCCGAACAAGGGCCGCTTGCCCCCATCCCAACCTTCCCCCAGAGGGGGAAGGCGCAATGCAGCGCGGCTGACGGCGTTGGCGGCAGACACTGATTCGATACACGGGCCGAGCCCAAAGGTTCTTTATGGATTTGCAGATCGCCCTGTTGTTGGGGCAGGACGGCATCGTCAACGGTGCCGTCTATGGATTGATGGCGCTCGCCCTCGTGCTGGTGTTCTCGGTCACGCGCGTCATCTTCATTCCCCAGGGCGAGTTCGTCGCCTTCGGGGCCCTCTCGATGGCGATGCTGCAGGCCGGCCGCGTGCCGGCCACGCTGTGGCTCTTGCTCGCGCTCGCGGCGATGGTGCTGGTGGTGGAGTTCTGGCGCTGGAAGCGCGGCGCGGTGGTCGACTGGGCCTCGGCGCTCGCCTGGTGCGTGGTGCTGCCGCTGGCGGCCGCCGCGCTGGTGCTGCTGCTCAAGCCCACCTCGATGGCGGGGCAGACGCTCACCACGCTCATCCTCATCATGCCGCTCGGCCCGCTGCTCTACCGCCTGGCCTACCGGCCGCTGGCGGACGCCAACGTGCTGATGCTGCTGATCGTCTCGGTCGCGCTGCACGGCGTGCTGGTGGGCCTGGGTCTCCTCTTCTTCGGCGCCGAAGGCTCGCGCACCACGGCCTTCTCGGATGCGCGCTTCGACATCGGCGGCATTCCCGTCAGCGGGCAATCGCTGGTGGTGGTGGGCGTCACGCTGCTGCTGGTGATCGCGATGTTCCTGTTCTTCGGGCGTTCGATGGTGGGCAAGGCGCTGCGCGCCACCGCCATCAACCGCGTGGGCGCACGGCTCTCGGGCATTCCGACCGAGCTCTCGGGCGACCTGAGCTTCGCGCTCGCGGCGCTCATCGGCGCGGTGTCGGGGCTGCTCATCGCGCCGATCACCACCGTGTACTACGACACCGGCTTTCTCATCGGCCTCAAAGGCTTCGTGGCGGCCATCGTCGGCGGGCTCGCGAGCTATCCGCTGGCGCTCGTCGGCGCGCTGCTGGTGGGGCAGCTCGAAGCCTTCGCCTCTTTCTGGGCCAGCCCCTTCAAGGAGGTGCTGGTCTTCACCCTGATCATTCCCGTGCTGTGGTGGCGATCGCTGCGCAGCCATCATGTGGAGGACGAGGAATGAGCTCGCCATCCAACAACATCGCCGCCACTGCTCCGCCCGCCGGCAAGCCGCTGGTCACGCCGCGCCAGCTCACCCTGGTCTTCGTCGTCGCGCTCGCGATGGCCTGGGGCTTCCTGCCCGAGTTCACCGTGTCCGTGCTCAGCAACATCGGGCTCTATGCGCTGGTCGCCGCAGGCCTCGTGATGCTCACCGGCGTGGGCGGCATGACCTCCTTCGGCCAGGCCGCGTTCGTCGGCATGGGCGCCTACGCCACCGCGTGGATCTGCACCTCGCCCACCGCCGCCGCATGGATGGGCGGCGCGGTGAGCCCCGCGCTGCTGCCGTGGGCGGGCCTTGCGCTCGGCCTGGTCTTCACCTTCGCGCTCGCCTGGACGCTGGGCGCGGTCACGCTCAAGCTGCAGGGCCACTACCTTCCGCTGTGCACCATCGCCTGGGGCCTGAGTCTTTACTACCTGTTCGGCAACATGGATTTCCTGGGCGGCCAGACCGGCATCACGGGCGTGCCGCCGCTGGTGGTCGCGGGCTTCTCGCTCGCCACGCCGCGCGCGCTCGGCGTGGTGATCTGGGGCGTGCTGCTGCTCGCGCTGTGGGCGATGCACAACCTGCTCGACTCGCGCGAAGGCCGCGCCATCCGCGCGCTCAAGGGCGGACGGCTCATGGCCGAGTCGATGGGCGTCGATACGGCGCGCCACCGCATCAAGCTCTTCGTGCTGGCCGCGCTGCTCGCGGCGGTGTCGGGCTGGCTCTATGCGCACCTGCAGCGCTTCGTGAACCCGACGCCCTTCAACCTGAACATCGGCATCGAGCTTTTGTTCATGGCGGTGGTCGGCGGCGCGGGGCACCTGTGGGGCGCGGTGCTCGGCGCGGCGCTGATCACGCTGCTCAAGGAAAAGCTGCAGGACGTGCTGCCCGCGCTGCTGGGCACGAGCGGCAACTTCGAGGTGGTCGTGTTCGGCCTGCTGATGCTCTTCGTGCTGCAGCGTTTTGCGGACGGGCTCTGGCCCACGGTCTCGCGGCTGGCGAGCCGCTGGGTGCGCGACGACGCGCGCAAGGCGGCGCCTGCCTTGGTACACCCCTCCACGATGCAGCTCGTGCAACGCAAGCTGCCCGCATCGGGCGAGTTGCTGCTCGAGGCCAGCGACGTGAGCAAGCGCTTCGGCGGACTCGTGGCCAACAACGCGATCTCCATGACGCTGAAGGCCGGCGAGATCCATGCGCTGATCGGACCGAACGGCGCCGGCAAGAGCACCTTCTTCAACATGATCTCGGGCGTGGACGATCCCACCTCGGGCGTGGTGCGGCTCTCGGGCCAGTCGATGGCAACGAAGCCTTCGCGCGCCTTCGCCGCGCTGGGCCTGGGCCGCACCTTCCAGCACGTGCGGCTGCTCGGGCAGCGCAGCGTGGTCGAGAACGTCGCGCTCGGCGCCCACCTGCGTGCCAAGCGCGGCTGGCTCGCCGCGATGCTGCGGCTGGACCGCGCCGAAGAGGCCGCGCTGATGGCCGAGGCGCGCCGCCAGATCGAACGCTGCGGCCTCGGCGCGCACGCCGACACGCCGGCCGCATCGCTCTCGCTCGGCCAGCAGCGCGTGGTCGAAATCGCGCGCGCGCTCGCAGGCCAGCCGTCGGTGCTGCTGCTCGACGAGCCCGCCGCGGGCCTGCGCCACCTCGAAAAGCGCGCGCTCTCCGTGCTGCTGAGCCAGCTGCGCGCCGAGGGCCTGGGCATCCTGGTGGTGGAGCACGACATGGAGTTCGTGATGAACCTGGCCGACCGCATCACGGTGCTCGAATTCGGCACCGTCATCGCCACCGGCACGCCGGCCGAAGTGCAGGCCAACCCGCGCGTGCTCGAGGCCTACCTCGGCGGCGCCGACGACGAACTGCTGGAAGACGCACGATGACCGCGATGACCACACCCCTGCTCCAACTCCAGGACTTCTGCGTCGCCTACCGCACCGTCGAAGCGGTGCACAGCGTGCGCCTGCATGTGAACGAAGGCGAGATCGTCACCGTCATCGGCCCCAACGGCGCGGGCAAGACCACGCTCCTGTGCGCGGCGATGGGCCTCCTGCCTTCCACCGGCGCGCTCACGCTCTCGGGCGAGCGCATCGCGCGCCCCGGCGTGGAGACCATGGTCGCGCGCGGCGTGGCGCTCGTGCCCGAGCGGCGCGAGCTGTTCGGCGAGATGTCGGTCGAAGACAACCTGTTGCTCGGCGGCTTCTACCAATGGCGCAAGGGCAAGCGCGACCAGCGCGCGCGCATGGAGGAGGTGTTCGCCATCTTCCCGCGCCTGCGCGAGCGCAAGCCCCAGCTGGCCTCCACGCTCTCGGGCGGCGAACGCCAGATGCTGGCCATCGGCCGCGCGCTGATGGCGCGGCCGCGCCTCCTGATGCTGGACGAACCGTCGCTGGGCCTCGCGCCGCTGGTCGTGCGCGAAGTGCTGCGCGTGGTCTCGCAACTGCGAAGCCATGGCGTCTCGGTGCTGCTCGTGGAGCAGAACGCGCGCGCCGCGCTGCAGGTGGCCGACCGCGCCTACGTGCTGGAGATGGGCGCCGTGGCGCTCGAAGGCAACGCGCGCGAGCTGTTGCACGACCAGCGAATCATCGACACCTACCTGGGCATCGGCAACCGCAACGCGGAACCCGCCGTCGCCTGAACCCCCGGACGCTCAAGGACCTCCATGACCACCCTTCAAAGCTACATCGCCGGCCGCTGGATCGGCAAAGAGAGCGCGCAGCAGCTGCGCAGCGCCATCAACGGCCAGCCCGTGGCCGCGACGCATGCCGAGGCGATCGACTTCGCCGAGGCGCTGCAGTACGCGCGCCGCACCGGCATTCCCGCGCTCATGAAGCTGGACTTCCAGCAGCGCGCCGAGCGCCTGAAGGCGCTGGCCAAGTACCTCGCGGCGAACAAGGAAACGCTCTACGCGATCTCGGCCCACACCGGCGCCACGCGCGCCGACAGCTGGATCGACATCGAAGGCGGCGCGGGCACGCTGAGCGCCTATGCGGGCATCGGCTCCAACGAGCTGCCCTCGGGCAACCTCGTGCACGAAGGCCCGGCCTTCCCGCTCGGCAAGAAGGGCGGCTTTGCGGGCACGCACATCCTGGTGCCGCGCGGCGGCGTGGCGGTGCACATCAACGCCTTCAACTTTCCGGTGTGGGGGCTGCTCGAGAAGTTCGCGCCCAGTTTCCTTGCGGGCATGCCGTGCATCAGCAAGCCGGCCTCGGCCACCAGCTACCTCACCGAGGCGGCCGTGCGGCTCATCGTGCAGTCGGGCATCCTGCCCGAGGGCAGCCTGCAGCTGGTGATCGGCGGCACGGGCGACCTGCTCGATCGCCTCGAAGGCCCCGACGTGGTGACCTTCACCGGCTCGGCCGACACCGCCGCCAAGCTGCGCGTGCACCCGAACATCGTGCGCCAGTCGATCCCGTTCAACGCCGAGGCCGACTCGCTCAACTGCGCGATCCTCGCGCCCGACGTGACGCCCGACGACGAGGAGTTCGATCTCTTCGTGAAGGAAGTGGCGCGCGAGATGACGACCAAGGCCGGCCAGAAGTGCACCGCGATCCGCCGCGCGATCGTGCCGCGCCAGCACCTGGATGCGGTGGCCGAGCGCCTGCGCGCGCGGCTCGCGAAAACGGTCATCGGCGATCCGTCGCGCGAAGAGGTGCGCATGGGCGCCCTCGCTTCGCACGCGCAGCAGGCCGACGTGGCCGAGCGCGTGGCCATGCTGCTGCAGGGCGCCGAGCTGGTCTACGGCGAGCGCGACGGCTTCTCGCCCGTGGGCGACGGTGTCGCCGAGGGCGCCTTCTTCGCGCCCACGCTGCTCCTGAGCCGCAAGCCCCTCGAACACGATGCCGCGCACGACGTCGAGGCCTTCGGGCCCGTCAGCACGCTGATGCCCTATGACGGGATCGACGAAGCGTTGGCGCTCGCCGCACGCGGCCGCGGCAGCCTCGTGGGCACGCTGGTCACGCGCGATCCGGCCATCGCGGCCAAGGCCATCCCGGTCGCCGCCGCATGGCACGGCCGCCTGCTGGTGCTCGACCGCGAAGCCGCCACCGAATCGACTGGCCACGGCTCGCCGCTGCCGCAGCTCAAGCACGGCGGCCCGGGCCGCGCGGGCGGGGGCGAAGAGCTCGGCGGCCTGCGCGCCGTCAAGCACTACCTGCAGCGCGCCGCGGTGCAGGGCTCGCCCACGATGCTGGCCGCGATCACCGGCGAGCACGTGCGCGGCGCGGCCGTGCGCGAGAGCGATGTGCACCCGTTCCGCAGCTACTTCGAAGACCTGCGCATCGGCGACTCGCTGCTCACGCACCGCCGCACCGTCGGCGAGGCCGACATCGTGGCCTTCGGCGGCATCTCGGGCGACTATTTCTACATGCACTTCGACGAAGTGGCGGCCAAGGAGTCGCCGTTCGGCAAGCGCATCGCGCACGGCTACTTCGTGCTCTCGGCGGCGGCGGGCCTGTTCGTCTCGCCGGCGCCCGGCCCGGTGCTGGCCAACTACGGCCTCGATACGCTGCGCTTCGTCAAGCCCGTGGGCATCGGCGACACGATCCGCGCGCGCCTCACATGCAAGCGCAAGATCGACCGCAACAAGAAGGACGCGAGCGGCCAGGGCCAGGGCGTGGTGGCCTGGGACGTGGAGGTGACGAACCAGGATGGCGACGTGGTCGCGAGCTACGATATCCTGACCCTCGTCTCCAAGAAACCGGAAGCCACCTGATGTTCGATCTCACGGGAAAAGTCGCGCTCGTCACCGGCGGCAACGGCGGCATAGGTCTCGGCATGGCCCAGGGCCTGGCGAAAGCCGGCGCGCGCGTCATCGTCGCGGCGCGCAATGCGCAGAAGTCGGCCGCCGCGGTGGAAGCCCTGAAGGCCCTGGGCAGCGACAGCTTCGCGCTCGAAGTCGACGTGACCAGCGAAGCATCCGTTCAGAAGGGGTTCGACGACGCGGTCGCGCGCTGCGGCCGGCTCGACATCCTCGTGAACAACGCCGGCACCACGGTGCGCAAGCCCGTCGACCAGCTCGCGCTCGCCGAATGGCACCAGGTGATGGACACCAACCTCACGAGCGCGTTTCTGTGCAGCCGCGCCGCGCACCCGCACCTGAAGGCGGCCGGCGGAGGGAAGGTCATCAACATCGGCTCGATGATGTCGATCTTCGGCGCGCCCTATGCGCCGGCCTATGCCGCGAGCAAGGCGGGCATCGTGCAGCTGACCAAATCGACCGCGCTTTCGTGGGCGGCCGACAACATCCAGGTCAACGCGATCCTGCCCGGCTGGTTCGAGACCGAGCTCACCGACGGCGCGCGCAGCCAGATTCCGGGCCTGTACGACCGCGTGGTGGCCCGCGCCGCCGCCGGCCGCTGGGGCCAGCCGGCCGACATCGCGGGCACCGCGGTGTTCCTCGCGAGCGCCGCTTCCGACTACGTGACCGGCACCGCCATTCCGGTCGATGGCGGGTTTTCGATCTCTGGCTGAAGACGGGCGGCCCGTGTAAATTCGGCCGCCATGCTCTTCTGGTTCCAGATCTTCCTTCTTGTCGCCGGCACTGCCGCGCTGCTCTACGTCTCGCGCGGGCCGTTGCGCCAGCCCGGCTCGCATGGCTTCTACCGCTTCTTCGCGTGGGAATGCATGCTGGTGCTGATCGTGGTGAACCTGCCGGTGTGGCATGTCGATCCGTTCTCGGCGACGCAGATTCTTTCGTGCGTATTCCTGGCGCTGTCGATCTGGCTGCCGATCCACGCGGTGCGCCTGCTCAAGGCGCAGGGCAAGCCCAGTGATGCGCGCAACGACGACCCGGCCCTCTACGGCTTCGAGAAGACCTCCTCGCTCGTGACCTCGGGCGCCTTCCGCTACATCCGCCACCCGATGTACACCGCGCTGATGCTGCTGGCCTGGGGCGCCTTCCTCAAGCAGTTCACCTGGCTCACGCTGGCGCTGGTGGCGGCGGCCACGCTGCTCTTGGTGCTGACGGCGCTCAGCGACGAGAAGGAATGCATCTCGCATTTCGGCGACACCTACCGCGACTACATGCGCCGCACGCGGCGCTTCATTCCGTTCGTGCTGTAGTTGGCCATTCGGGCGCGGGATGCGTCCGTCGTTTCGCGGGGCGACGGTAATATGCGCGACCTCCCCCGTCCCCGCCCCTCGCTCCTCGCGCCCCTCCCATGCCCTCCCCGAAAAGCACGGCCTTTCCCTCCGCCGTGCAGGCCGTCCTGCTGTTCGTGGCGCTGTTTCTCTGCGAGCTCGTCGTGGGCGCCGCGCTGCGCGATGCGAACGGCTGGCTCGGGCTGAACGGCATGCAGCTGGGCGTGCTCTCCACCGTGCTGGGCAACGGCTGCGTGTTCGCGGTGGTGATGCACTACCAGCAGCTCACCTACCGCCAGCTCTTCCACGCCTCGCCGATGTCCGTGCGGGCGACGCTCACGATGGTCGTGCCCCCGGTGCTGCTGCTCGTGCCGGCGCTGATGGTGACGGTGATCACGGCGCTCAACCTGCTGGTGCTGGTCGCGCCGCTCTCGCCGTGGGAAGAGTCGCTGTTCAGCCGCATGGCCGACGGCAGCGTCGCGGCCACGCTGGCGGTGTGCGTCGTGGCGCCGCTGCTGGAGGAAATGCTGTTCCGCGGCATCGTGCTGCGCGGCTTCCTGCAGCGCTATGCACGCTGGCATGCCATCGTCGGCTCGGCTGTGCTGTTCGGGGCCGCGCACCTGAACATCTACCAGTTCCTCGTCGGGCTGGTGCTGGGCCTGGTGCTCGGCTGGCTCTACGAGCGCACCCGCTCGCTCATTCCGTGCGTCGCGCTGCACGCCACCTACAACACCGGCACCTTGTTCGTCGGCGACTGGCCCACGGACGCGTCCAGGGCGGACGCGGTGTGGACCCTGCTGCTGGTCGTTGTGGCGGCCGTCGTGGGTGCGCTGGCGTTGCGGCGCCTGCTGGTCACGCCGGGGGCAGGCAAGCCCCGGCGCTGAGCCGTCAGGGCTAGCGCTGCACCGGCGGCAGCGGCCGCGCATCCACCGCCTCGCCATCGACGATGAAGTGCCCGCCCGCCACGTGATGCAGCGTGCGCAGGTCGTCGTGGCCGGTGAAGTTCCAGCGCCCGTCGGCGAACACGCGCGCATCGGCCTGCGCGGCGATCACTTCGCCGAGGAACAGGTCGTAGCGCTCCTGGATCGGCGGCTCGGGGAGCAACCGGCATTCGAGCCACGCGGCGCAGCCTTCGAGCAGCGGCGCCTCGGTCGCGGTGCCCGCAAAAGTCTCGAGGCCATACGCGGCGAACTTGTCGCGCCCCGAGGTCTCGACGATCTCGCGGCCCGAACTGTTGCCCAGCGCCTCCGTGAGGTCGAGCTGTGCGCGCGTGGGCACCTGCAGCGCGAAGGTGCCCGCGCCTTCGAGCAGCACGCGCGTCCAGGTGCTCTTGTCGAGCACCACGGCCACCTTGGGCGGATCGAAGTCGAGCGGCATCGCCCACGCGGCGGCCATGATGTTGCGCTGCCCGCCGTGCGCGGCGCTCACGAGCACGGTGGGGCCGTGGTTGAGCAGGCGGTAGGCCTTGGCGAGCGGAACGGGGCGGCGGTGGGAGGACAAGGACGAGGACGAGGAGGCGTTCATGAAGTCGTCGGAGAATGAAGTAGAAACCGGGGCGGCAGCGGCGGCAAGCGTCGCACAAAGCCCGCCCTTCGTCATCCTCTGCCCGGAGCGCCCCTTCATGGAACCCTCGAAAGCCAGCTACACCGCCCTCGTCACCTCGCTGATGCGCGCGCTTCACACGCGCAGCGACCCGGCGCCGCTGCTGGACGACCCGTGGGGCGACCGCCTCGTGCCCGAGTCCGTGCAGGCCGGCCTGCGCGACCGGGCGATGGCGCGGCTGGACCCCGCTGAGCGCGCCGAGGCCGCGCCGGCCAGGGTGCTGGACGCCGCGATGCGCGCGAACGCCGCTTACCCCGGCGTCATTTTGCGAAGCCGCTACACCGAAGACATGCTGGAGGCCGCGGTCGCGCGCGGCATCGCGCAGTACGTGCTCATCGGCGCGGGCTTCGACAGTTTTCTCTGCCGCCGCCCGGCCTGGGCCGAAGGGCTGCAGGTCTACGAAGTGGACCACCCCGCGACGCAGCAGTTGAAGCGCGAGCGCCTGCGGCACTGCGGCATCGCCGAATCCGACGACGTGCATTTCGTGGCGGCGGACCTCGCCGAGGAGACGCTGCAGTCGGCCCTCGCGCGCTCATCCTTCGATCCGGCGCAGCCCACCTTCTTCTCGTGGCTCGGCGTCACCGTGTACCTCACGCGCGAGGCCAACCTCGCGACGCTGCGTGCCATCGCCACCGTTGCGCCGGCGGGGAGCGAGCTGGTCTTCACCTACATCGACGAAGTGGCGCTGCAGCCCGGCCATGCGGGCACCGAGGGGTTCCGGAAACTCCGCAGCGATGTGTCCGGCGTGGGTGAGGCGTTTCTCTCGGGCTTCGATCCGGCGACGCTCGGTGCGCTGCTGCTGGAGACCGGCTTGGTGCTGACGGAAGACCTGGACGGAGAACAGACCGTGGCCCGCTACGACGCGGCGGGTACCAACGGCCTGCAGCGGCAGCGGGCCGGCGCGGGGCACATCGCTCACGCGCGCGTGGATGCACGCGTGGTCAGCGCCGCGCCGCCCGCCGCCTGAACTCGCCCGGCTGTACGGCTACAACGCGGCGATCTCCTGCGTGACCCGCAGGAATTTCTCCATGTCCGCCATCGAGTGGCAATGCAGCGGCGAGACGCGCACCGTGCCTTCGAGCCCGAAGGATTCGAGCATCCGCTTCGAGTAGATGCTGCTCGCCACGCGCTCGTACACGGTGACGCCGCGCTTGCCGTACTCGACCACCGCCTGCGTGCAGTCGATGCGGTCGAAGCCGATGCCCAGGATCAGGTCGCGCCGGGTCAGGTCTTCGTGGTCGAGGAACACCTGGGCGCCGCGCATTTCGCGCAGGCCTGTCGCATCGCCCGTGCCGTCGAGCAGCGCCGCGAGCAGCGCGCGCTCGTGCAGCTCGATGCGGCCGATGCCTTCGACGAACAGCGCGCGGCGCTCGGTGGCATCTGTGAACTGGCCGCCGATCCAGCAGACGTAGTCCACGATCTCCGTGAGCGCGGCGAACTGCCACGGCGCGGAACTGCCCAGGTCCCAGTAGTCCGGCTTCTTGCCCGCGAGCTTGTGGTGCGGCAGCACGGCCGCGCGCTCGGACACCCACGAGAGCCCCGAGCCGCGGCAGCCGAAGAACTTGTAGGGCGCGAGGTTGATGCCATCGACCGGCGTCTTCTGCAAATCGATGAGGCCGTGCGGCGCATGCTGCACCGCGTCCACGAGGATGTAGAGATCGGGCTTGATGGCGCGCGCGCGGCGCACGATCTCGGCCATGTCGAGCTTGGCGCCCGAGATGTTCGAGGCGTAGATCACGTTCAGGAGGCAGGTGTCCTTGTCGATGAGGCGCACGATCTCCTCGACATCGACGCCGCCCGTCACCGGGTTGCTCTTCGCCACGCGCAGCTCGCGGCCGAGCCGGCTCGCGTAGAGGCTCATCGCATCGAAGGCAGAGGGGTGCTCCAGCACCGTCGTGACCATGTTCGTGCCGGCCACGTTCTCGGCCACCGCGCGCACCATGTCGAACATGGCGCCCGAGGCGGTGAGCGAGGCGTAGACGCTGCCGCCCTTTGCATTGAGGATGGTGCGCAAGTCGTCGGCCGCCTTCGCCTGGATCTGCTGCAGCTCGACCGCCGTCGCGTGGATGCGCTCGGCGTTGTCGGGAATCGCATCAACCTGTGCGAAGCGCTCGGCCGCAGCCTTCAGGCGAAACGAGCCGCCCGCGTTGTCGAAGTAGAGGCGCTCGCGGCCGTGGTGATCGTGGTCCACGAGCAGGAAGCGCGCCTTCACCTCGCGCATCAGCGCATCGGAAAACGCGAGGCCGCGGGGGTGGTTGTCAAGCGTGGTCGCCATGTGCTCAGACGCCCTTGTTGTTGGGGTTCTTGTAGATGTCGCGCACCGCGTCGGACATCGGGAAATTCAGGTTCGCGTTCTTCGGCGGAATCGGCGACATGAACCACTTCGCATACAGCTGCTCGATGGCGCCCGACTTCATGAGGCCGGTGACCGTTTCATCGACCAGCGCCTTGAATTGCGGATCGTCCTTGCGCAGCATGATCCCGTAGGGCTCCTGGCGCAGCGACTCCTTCAGCAGCTTGTACTCGCCCGGATTGGTGGCGCTGGCGACCATGCCGGCGAGCTGCACGTCGTCCAGCACGTAGGCATCGGCGCGGCCGGTGGAGAGCAGCAGGAAGCCGTCTGAGGTGTCCTTGCCCGCGATCTCGTTGACTTCGATCGTGCCGCTCTTGCGCGCACCGCGCAGCAGCTGGATCGAGGTGCTGCCCGAGACGGTGGCCACGTTCTTGCCGTTGAGGTCGGCCAGGGTGTTGATGCCCGAGCTCTTGCGCACCGCGGCGGTGATGTTGGTGACGAAATGGCTCGGCGCGAAATCGACCTGCGCCTGGCGCTGCGTGGTGTTGGTGGTGGTCGCGCAATCCAGGTCGACCGTGCCGTTCTGCAAGAGTGGAATGCGGTTGGTCGAATTGAGCATCGTGTAGCGCACGTCGAGCTTCGCAAGGCCGAGCTTGGCCTTCACCGCATCGACGATCTTCAGGCAGATGTCGTTGGTGAAGCCGATGGGCGCGCTGTCGGCGCTCAGCTTGTAGGAGAACGGGATCTGGCTGTCGCGCGCGCCGATCTGGATCGTGCCGCTCTCCTTGATCTTCTGCAGGGTGCCGCCGTCCTGGGCGCTGGCGGCGCCGCAGGCGAAGGCGAGGGAGAGTCCCAGGGCAAGGACAGAAGGCAGCTTGACGAAGTCCATGGCGTGTATTCCTTGGTTTGCAGACGGAGGGGTGGGCTGGGCGAATCTTCTGCGTCTCGATGAATTTCTAAAAGCGATTTTTTGTGATCGAATTGCATGAACAAAAGCGTTCTGTCAGGCAGTTTTCACAGGAGACCCGCACCGTGATGACCTTCAAGCAACTCGAAGCCCTCTACTGGATCGGCCAGCTCGGCGGCTTCGCGCAGGCCGCCAACCAGCTGCACACCTCCCAGTCGGCCGTCTCCAAGCGGGTGCACGAACTGGAGCTGCTGTTCGACACCGAGCTCTTCGACCGCAGCCAGCGCACCGCGCGCCTCACCGAAAAGGGCGAGGAGATGTTCGTGCTCGCCAAGCGCCTCCTGGAGCAGCGCGATGCCGCGGTCGAGCAGTTCGGCAAGCCCGGCGTGGTGGAGCGGCGCATCCGCATCGGCGTGACCGAGCTCACCGCGATGACGTGGCTGCCGCGCCTGGTCGGCCTCATCCAGCAGCACTACCCCAAGGTGATCCTGGAGCCCGACGTGGACGACAGCCTGCAGCTGCGCGACAAGCTCCTGGTCGATGCGCTCGACGTGGTCATCGTGCCCGACACCTTCGCCGACTCGCGCATGCAGAGCAAGGTCATCGGCAAGGTGAAGAGCGCGTGGATGTGCAAGCCCGGCGTGATTCCATCGGCCGCGGCGACGGGCACCGTGCGCCTGCACGACCTGGCGCGCCACCGCATGCTGGTGCAGGGCAACAACTCGGGCACCGGCCGCGCCTACGACGCATGGATGAAGGACCAGGGCGTGCAGCCTTCCAACGTGATCGTGGTGAGCAACCTCGTGGCGCTCACCGGCCTCACCGTGTCGGGACTGGGCGTGAGCTACCTGCCGCGCGAATGCCTCGCGCCGCTGGTGGCGGCCGGCATGCTCGCGGTGATCGAAGTGACGCCGCCGCTGCCGGTGGTGCGCTACGTGGCGATGCACAAGGGCGAGCACCGCAGCGCGCTCACCTCGTCGATCGTGATGCTGGCGCAGGAGTGCTGCGACTTCACGCGCATGTTCCAGGCGCAGGATTGAACCACTGGGGAGTGCGGGCGGCCTTGTTCGGGGGCGCGATCACGCCGACGGGGTACCTTGCTCCGCGAATGTCCCCCGCCTTCGGCTCCTCCTTGATTTCGCTGCGCAAGGCACCCCATCGGCGTGCTCGTTATTCAGCGCGGTCGTTGATCGGCCGCGAACCAGCAGCGCGTCCATGTGCGCAGGGCGTCGGGTGCTCCCCGCAGCGAAATCAAGGAGGAGGCCGCAGGCCGGGGGACATTCGCGGAGGGGAGCACCCGGCGGCCTGCGCACCCGCCCCGAATGACTTCAGCCCCCGCGCGTCAACATCCGCCCGGCACGCGCAAGCACGCGCGCTTCGGCCTCACCGCCGCGATACGCGAGCACGCCGTTCACGAACACACGCTCCACGCCCACGCTCACGCCGTGCGGCTTGTCGTAGGTCGCGGTGTCGGCGATGGTCTCGGGGTCGAACACCACCACGTCGGCCATCGTGCCGACGCGCAGCAGGCCGCGGTCCGCGATGCGCAGGTTGCGCGCGGTCATGCCGGTCATCTTGTGCACGGCCTGCTCCAGCGTGAAGAGGCGGCGCTGGCGCCAGTAGCGCGCGAACACGCGCGGGAACGCGCCCCACAGGCGCGGATGCGGATGCCGGTCGTGCGGCAGGCCGTCGCTGCCGATCATCGTGAGCGGGTGCGCGATGACGCGCTCCACGTCCTCCTCCTGCATCTGGAAATAGCAGGCGCCACCGGGCTTCAGGCGCAGGCACGCCGCCTGTTCGGTGATGCCCCATTCGCGCGCGATCTCGGACACGAGGCGTCCGGTCATCTCCGGATGCGGATCGGACCAGGTCAGCAGCACGTCGATGACGCCGTCCACCAGGTCTTCGCGCAGCACGGTCGAGCCGGCCACGTAGGGGTACACGTCCATCGCGATCTGCTGGCGCTGCGCGAGCGATTCGATCAGCGGCAGCGTCTCTTTCGTGCGGCCCCAGTTCGCGGGGCCGGCGCACTTGTGGTGCGAAATGACCAGCGGCACACCGGCATTGAAAGCCGAGTCGCCGGCCTCGTGCAGCGCCTCGATGATCTGCTGCATCTCGCTGCGCAGGTGCGTGGCGTACACGCCGCCGTGCCGCGCGACCACGCGCGCGAGCGCGGTCACTTCCTCGGCCGGCGCGGCAAAGGCCTCTTCGTAGAAGAGGCCCGAGGACATGCCGTGCGCGCCATCCGCCATGCAGCTGTCGAGCAGCGCTTCCATGCGCGCGAGCTCCTCGCCGCTCGCGGGACGGTCGAGCGCCTGCATCGTCGCGAAGCGCAGCGTGGTGTGGCCGACGAGCGCGGCCACATTGAGCGCGGGCTGCGTCGCATCGACGGCGGCGCGGTACTCGGCCATCGTCGAGTGCCTGAACGAATCGGCGCCCAGCAGCGTGAGCGGCGGTTTCGATTGCGGCGTGCGGTACGGCGCGAGCGAGATGCCGCAGTTGCCCGTCACCACCGTGGTGATGCCCTGCGACACCTTCGGCAGGCACAGCGGGTCGCGCAGCACGATCGCATCGTCGTGCGTGTGCGCGTCGATGAAGCCGGGGGCGATCACTTTCGCGCGGCAGTCGACGATGTCGAGATCAGCGACGCTCAGGCCCTCGGGCAGCCGCCCGCGCAAGCCCTCGCCGAGCGCGAGGATGCGGTCGCCCTGCAACAGAACGTCGCCGGGCCACGAGGGTCCGCCCGAACCGTCGACCACGAGGCCGGCTTCGAGCAATATGGCCTTTACGGCGTTCGGCTCGCTCACGATGCGCGCCCTCCCTTTTCGTTGATGCCGCCGCCGTCCCAGCTTTGCAGCGGGTGCGTGGTGGCGTCGATGCCATGGCGTTGGAAGGCTTCGCGCGCGCGCTGCAGGCGCTGCACCGCGGGCTCGCCGCGGCGTTGCGCGACCAGCACCGTG
This sequence comes from Variovorax sp. AC194, assembly GCF_979257995.1. Taxonomy (NCBI): domain Bacteria; kingdom Pseudomonadati; phylum Pseudomonadota; class Betaproteobacteria; order Burkholderiales; family Comamonadaceae; genus Variovorax; species Variovorax sp. AC194. The sequence goes on from NZ_OZ409823.1 coordinate 5,616,554, forward strand.
AGGATCTCGATGGCCGTGAGGTGCGTGAGGTAGGCATCGATGCCCACGTGCATCACCGCGTCGTCGGGCACCGAGAGGCCCAGCAAAAAGTCGGCCTTCGCCGCGAGCGCCGTGCCGGGCCGCGTGAGCGCGACCACCTTGGCGCCCTGCCCGCGTGCGATGTCCACCGCGTCGAGCAGCGAGGGCATGCCGCCCACGTGCGAGATGGCGATCACCACGCCGCCCGGCCGCTGCGCCGCGCCGGCCACCTGCTGCAGGTGGTAGTCGGCCCAGGCGTTGGCCGAGAGGCCGAGGCGAAAGAGCCGCGCCTGCAGGTCGTTGGCCATGAACCACGAGGTGGCGCCCGCGCCATACAGGTCCACATGCGGCGCGGCCGCGATGGCGGCCACGGCGCCGTCGAGCACCTGCATGTCGAGCTGGCCGCGCACGCCCGAGACCGAGGCCGCGGCGCTGCGCGCGATCTTGCCGACCACTTCGTCGGCCGCGTCCTCGATGTTCACGCGGCGGTGCAGCGGCGAGCCGCCGAGCGCGAGCTCCTGCGCGAGCGCGAGCTTGAACTCGCGCAGGCCCGCGAAGCCGAGGTCCCGGCAGGTGCGCATGATGGTGGGCACCGAGCTGCGCGAGCGCTCGGCCAGCTGCTCGAAGCTCTCTTCGAGCACGCGGTCGGGGTCTTCCAGGATCAGGTCCAGGATCGCGCGCCGCGTTGCCGGGGCGCTGCTGCGGATCTGCGCGATCTTCTGGAGCAGGGAGGGGGCCATCGGTGTGCGCGTTTTCAGAAGTGCATGGCGACGGCGTCGCTCACGCGGTAGTCGTTCTCGACGATGGGCATCCAGTGCCATTTGTCGAAGGTGGTGCAGGGGTGCGAGATGCCCAGGCCCACGCGGTCGCCGACCTTGGGCGCATCCGCCTCCTCGCTGGCCTCCCAGCGCAGGTACGCATGCTGGTCGTTGAGCGCGGTGATCTTCCAGCCGGCGGGCACGGCCTGCGCTTCGAGCGCGCCGCGTGCCGCGCGCGCGATGGGCACGGGCATCGAGAGGTCGAACGAGATGTCGCGCTTGCCCACGGCAAGGATCGCCAGGCCCGGCTCGGGGCGCGATTGCACCGTGGCCCAGACCTCCATCGCGGGACGCAGGCTCTCGCCGCAGTCGCAGCCCAGGCGCTCATCGACCGCGCTGACCATGCGCTTGTAGAAGCCATGGTCGTGCGTGACGTAGCAGCCCGAGCGCAAGAGGCCGCGCACCGGCGAGCCCAGCGCGGGCTTCAGGCGCCCGGCCACCAGATCGAAGATGGCCGAGCCGCCGGCCGAGACCAGCACCTCGTCGGTCTCGAAGAGTTTCTGCGTATCGCAGTGGCGCGCGATGGCTTCCACGCGGTCCATCAGCGTGTTGGCATACGCGGTGTCGGGCTCGCTCACGCCGGTGGCGCCCTGCCCTTCGTAGGTCTCGATGCCGACGAGCTTCGCGGCATCGCTCGCGCGCAGGCGCGTGGCGAGCGTCACCGCTTCTTCGTGCGTGCGGCAGCCGGTGCGCGCGCCTTCGACGCCGATCTCGATCATCACGTCGAACGGCACGCTCGCGGGATGGCGCTTCGCCCAGTCCTCGATGAGGCCGAGCTGCGCGAGCGAATCGACCAGGAACACGATGCGCAGGCCCGCATTCGCGCGCAGCAGCAGCTGGATGCCCGCGAGGTCTTCGTCGCTCACCACCTGGTTGGCGATGAGCGTGCGGCGCGCGCCGGCCGCCACGCCCACGGCCAGCTGCGTGACGGTCGCGAAGGTCAGGCCCCACGCGCCCGCGTCCAGCTGGCGCTGGAAGAGCTGCGGCGACATGCTGGTCTTGCCGTGCGGCGCGAGGTCGATGCCCCACTCGCGCACGCGCGACTGCATCCATGCGAGGTTGTGCTCCAGCGCCTCGCGCTTGAGGATGGCGAGCGGCAGCGGCAGGTCGCCGGCCAGCACGTTCCAGCCGGCGGCGCCGACCTCGCTGCGCAGGCGCGGCGGCTGGGTGCGCGGGTAGCCCTTGAAGCTGCTGCCCAGCAGCGGGTCGGTGAAGCTCGTGGCGGTGGTAGTTGCGGTGTCTGTCATGGTCGTCATGCGGCGATGTTGGAGAGCAGTTCCTTGCGGATGCAGGCGCTGTAGTGTCCGGGGGAAATTTCGTCCAGCGGCGGCACGGTCTGCGCGCAGGCCTCGATGGCGTGCGGGCAGCGCGTGCGGAACACGCAGCCCGAGGGCGGCGAGATGGGGCTGGGAATATCGCCCTTCAGGGCAATGCGCTCGGTGGCGAGCGTGGGGTCGGGCTTCGGGCTCGCGGCCAGCAGCGCCTGGGTGTAGGGGTGCGCGGGGCGCGCGAAGAGTTCGTCGGTCTCGGCCACTTCCATCACCTTGCCCAGGTACAGCACCACCACGCGGTCGCACAGGTACTCGACCACATCCAGGTCGTGCGAGATGAAGAGCATGGTGAGGCCCAGGCGCTCGCGCAGGTCGGCCAGCAGGTTGATGACCTGCGATTGAATGGACACATCGAGCGCCGACAGCGGCTCGTCCGCCACGATGAATTCGGGCTCCACCGCGAGCGCGCGCGCCACGCCGATGCGCTGGCGCTGCCCGCCCGAGAACTCGTGCGGAAAGCGGCTCGCATGCTCGGCGCGCAGGCCCACGGTCTCCAGCAGTTCGGCGATGCGCTTGTCGCGCGCCGCCGCGCCCTTGTGCAGGCCATGCGTGGAAAGCGCTTCGCCCAGGATCGCGCTGATGCGCATCTTCGGGTTCAGGCTCGCATACGGGTCCTGGAAAATGATCTGCAGCTTGCTGCGGAGCTTGCGCATGCGCTCGCCCGAGAGCGCGCCGATGTCCTCGCCGCGGTAGAGCACCTGGCCCTCGGTGCGCTCGACCAGCCGCAGCACGGTGCGGCCGATGGTGCTCTTGCCCGAGCCCGATTCGCCGACCAGGCCCAGCGTTTCGCCGGGCTGGATCGCGAACGACACGTCGTCGACCGCGCGCACCGGGCGGTCGCTGCTGCCGAAGTATTTCTTGAGTCCGCGGACTTCGATGAGGGGAGGAGAGGAAGAAGAGGAAGAAGAAATGGCGGTCATGCGACCCTCGCGAGTGGGGCATCGGGCTGCACGCGAATGCAGCGGGCCTGGCGGCCCGGGCGGATGTCGATGAGCGGCGGGATCGCGGCGCTGCAGCCGGCCAGCGCCAGGTCGCAACGCGGCTCGAAGGCGCAGCCGGGCGGCGGCGCGAGCGGGCTCGATACCTGCCCGCGGATCGCGAACAGGCGCTTGGGCTTCGGTTGCCCCGGAACGCGCGCCTTGCCCGGAAGGCACGCCAGGAGGCCCTGCGTGTACGGGTGCTCCGGCTGCGCGAACAGCGGCCGCACGGGCGCGCTCTCGACCACGCGGCCCGCGTACAGCACCACCACGTCGTCCGCATGGTGCGCGACCACGCCCAGGTTGTGGGTGATGAAGAGGATGCTCATGCCCGTCTCGGCCTGCAGCCGCCGCATGAGTTCGAGGATCTGCGCCTGGATGGTCACGTCCAGCGCGGTGGTGGGCTCGTCGGCGATCAAAAGCGTCGGGTCGCAGGCCATCGCGAGCGCGATCATCACGCGCTGGCGCATGCCGCCCGAGAGCTGGTGCGGGTACTCGTGCAGGCGCTGCGCCGCGGCCGGAATTTCCACCAGCTCCAGCATGCGCAGCGCATGCGCGAGCGCGGCCTTGCGGTCCAGCCCCTTGTGCAGCCGCACGCTCTCGGCGATCTGCTCGCCGATGGTGAAGACCGGGTTCAGGCTGGTCATCGGCTCCTGGAAGATCATCGACAGCTGGTTGCCGCGCAGCGACCGCATCTCGCGCTCGCCGATCTGCAGCAGGTCGAGCGTCTTGCCTTCGCGCGTGACGAAAGCGGCCGAGCCGCTGACCTGCGCGTTCGCGGTCTTGGGCAAGAGGCGCATCAGCGTGAGGCTGGTGACCGACTTGCCCGAGCCCGATTCGCCGACCAGCGCGGTCGTCTTGCCCGGCTGGATGGAGAAGCTCACATCGGCCACCGAACGGATCAGGCCGTCCTCGGTGGGGAAGCTGGTGCTCAGGTTGCTGACCGTCAAACGCGGTGTGTTGTTCGTGGGGTTCGTGGGGTTCGTCATCACGAGGTCTTCTTGAGCTTGGGGTCCAGCAGGTCGCGCACGCCGTCGCCGAGCAGCTGCAGCGAGAGCGCGGTGAAGATGATCGCGAGCCCCGGGAACAGCACCACCCAGAAGGCCTGGTGCGCGTACTGCTGGCTGCCCGCGACCATGGTGCCCCAGGTCGGAATCTCGGGCGGCACGCCGACGCCGAGGAACGAGAGCCCCGCCTCGGCCAGGATCGCGTAGGCGAAGATGAACGACACCTGCACGAGGATCGGCGACATCAGGTTCGGCAATATGTGCCGCCACAGGATGCGCGAGGTGCGCACGCCCAGCGCGCGCACCGCCTCGACGAACAGCAGCTCCCGCACCACCAGCGTGGAAGCCCGCACCACCCGCGCCACGCGCGGCGTGTACACCAGCACCAGCGCGAGCACGGTGTTCATCAGCGAAGGCCCGAGGATCGCGACCAGTGCGATGGCCAGGAGGATGTCGGGGAAGGACATCATCGCGTCGACCACGCGCATGAGCGGCGTGTCGAGCCGGCGAAAGAACCCCGCCATCAGCCCCAGCACCGTGCCGGCGATGACCGAGCCCAGCGCGGTGAGCGCCGCGATGGCCAGCGAGTAGCGCGCGCCGTGCACGATGCGCGAATAGAGGTCGCGGCCGAGCTCGTCGGTGCCGAGCAAATGCGCGGCGCTCGGCGCCTTCAGGCGGTCGAGCACTGCTGTGTCGTTGGGGTCGATGGAGGCGAACAGCGGCGCGCCGATGGCGAGCACCGCGATCACCAGCAGCACCAGCGCGGAGACCATCACGATGCGGCGGTGCATCAGCTGGCGGAGCATTCTTGGCATCTGCATTTTCTTTTTCCCTCAGACCTTCACGCGCGGATCGACGACGGCATACAGCAGGTCGATCGAGAAATTGATGAGCACGTAGATCGCGGCAATCACGAGCAGCGCCCCTTGAATGACGGGGTAATCGCGCCGCAGCACCGCGCTCACCACGAGGTTGCCGACGCCCGGCAGGCCGAACACCGTCTCGGTGATGACGGCGCCGCCGATCATCAGCGCGACCGTGAGGCCGATCACCGTGACGATGGGCACCAGCGCATTGCGCAGCGCGTGCTTGAGCACCACCTTGCTTTCGGAGAGGCCCTTGGAGCGCGCGGTGCGCACGTAGTCTTCGCCGAGCACGTCGAGCATCGAGGCGCGCGTGAAGCGGATGATGAGCGCCGAGTTCAACAGGCCCAGCACCGCGGCCGGCAGCACCAGCGCATGCAGTCGCTCGGCCAGCGCCGCATCGGGCGCGCCGTAGCCCGACACCGGGAACCAGCCGAACGACACCGCGAAGATCTGGATCAGCACGATGCCCAGCCAGAAGCTCGGAATGCTCGCGCCGAGCATCGCGATGCCGGTGAACAGCTGGTCGACCACGCGCCCGCGAAACACCGCCGACACGATACCGCAGGGCACGCCGATCAGTGCCGCGACGGCCACGGCCATGAGCGCGAGCAGCGTGGTGGGCTCGGCGCGCTCCCACAGCGCCTGCGTCACCGGGCGCTGCAGGAAGATCGACGTGCCCAGGTTGCCCTGCAGCACTTCGCGCAGCCAGTAGCCGAACTGCACGGGCAGCGGTTTGTCCAGGCCGTACTCCTTCTGCACGCGCGCGATGTCGGCGGCCGTGGCCTGGTCGCCCAGCAGCACCGAGACCGGGTCGCCCGACGCGGCGCGCGTGAGCACGAAGACCAGCACCGCCACGATGGCGAGCACGACGAGCATGCCGCCCGCGCGGGAGGCGATGTAGCGCAGCGGCGCACTTTTCATCTTCATCATCACGACGAGAACTCGATGGCGGCCGCGCTGCCCACGGCCACGTACTGGCCGGTGAACTGGATGTCGCCCTTCTTCACGCGGAACACTGTGACGTTGTCGCCCTGCTTGTTGTGGCACACGTAGAGAAAGCGCCCGCTCGGATCGAGCGTGCAGCTGCGCGGGTAGTTGCCGCGCGTCCACTCCTCGCGCACGAGCGTGGGCGCGCCGGTGCGGGCATCGACCTTGAAGAGCGAGATCGAATCGTGCAGCCGGTTGAGCGACACGAAGTGCTGGCCGTCCGGCAGCATGCGGATGCCCGAGGCGTAGCTGGTGCCCTTGAAGCCCCTGGGCAGCGCCGAGGTTTCGCTCACGAGCGTGAGCACGCCGGTGGCGCTGTCGTAGCGCATGAAGGCGATGGTCGAGGCTTCCTCGTTCACGAGGTAGAGCCACTTGCCGTTCGGATGAAAGACGAAGTGGCGCGCGCCCGAGCTTTCGGACACGGCGACCGTGCTCGGCTCGCTGAGCACGCCGGTGATGCGGTCGAAGCGGTACGAGATCACGCGATCGAGGCCGAGGTCTGCGACCAGCACGAAGTTGCCGGTCGGATCGCTGTGCACCATGTGCGCATGCGGGCCGTCGTGGTCGCTCGTGGCAAAGCCTTCGTGCGAGCGGGCCGCGGCCGGCACCACGTCGGCGCCCGGCTTGCAGGGCGTGGCGCCGCAGGCGGCCGCGTCCTTGTAGACGACGGCGGCGACGTCCGGATCGAAGCCGCCGTCGGTGCGCAGCGCGATCACGCTCACATCGCCGCTCGCGTAGTTCGCGGTGAAGAGAAAGCGCCCGTCGGGATGCACGCTGATGTACGCCGGGTCCTTGCCGCCGCAGGCCATTTCGGCCACGAACGACAGCGCGCCACGGTCGCTGGTGCTTGTGCCGATGCGGAAGGCGGAAACAGAGCCCGCCTCGAACTCGTTGGCCGCATAGAGCATCGGCAGCTTCGGGTGCCGCGCGAGCGATGCGGGGTTGCGCAGCTTGGCGCTATCGCCGGTGCTCGCCACCGCAGGCGGCGCGCCGGGGATGGGCTTGAGCGCGCCGGTCGCGCCGTCCACCACGAACTGGTGGACGCCCAGGCCGCGCCCGCCGCGCCACGGCTTGCCGCCGTCGCTGTAGGTGCCGACGTAGGCATACACGGGACCCGACGCAGCGGCCTGTGCGGTGGAGGTCGTGAGACCCAGGGCTCCGAGGCCGGAGGCCAGTGCGCTGGCTTGCAGAAGTTGGCGACGCGATGGCATGGCGGATGTCCTTTGCGGCCTTACTTGATCTTCGCGTTCCAGAAGAACGGCCAGGTCGCGGGCTGGTAGTTGTCCAGCGCCGGGCTCTTGGCCGATAGGCCGTTGAACTTGCCGACGTTGATGTACGGCACCTCGTCGTAGACGACCTGCTGCACCTTGCCCCAGAGCGCGCCGCGCTTGGCCGGATCGCTCTCGACATTGAAGGCCTGCAGCGCCGACTTCTTGGCGGGCGTGTCCCACCAGCCGGGCGCGCCGTCGCCCAGCTGCGGCGGCGAGAGCATCGGCTCGGGGAACTGGCCCGAATGGGTCACGTAGATGTCCCAGAGCTTGGAGTCGTTGCGGCGCTGCACGAGCGTGGCCCAGTCGACCACGTTGAGGTCGACCTTGAAGCCCGCGCGCTTCAACTGCTCGGCCATCAGCAGCGACATGTTGTAGTGGAAGTCGTACTGGCGGCTGGTGAGCACGCGGATCGGATCGCCCTTGTAGCCGGCCTTGGCCGCGAGCTCCTTGGCCTTGGCGGCGTTGCGCTGGTTGTACTGGTCGCCGCCGGCGGTCGAATAGAACGGCGAGCCCTTGGGGAAGTGGTTGCCCTCGGCCACGAAGAAGCGCGTGTCGCCGAAGCCCGCGGCGAGCATCTCGCCTTCGCCGAGCGCGGTCTGGATCGCCTGGCGCACCGGCTGGCTCGCGGCCACGCCTTCCTTGGTGTTGAGCACGAGGTAGGGAAAGCCGAACGACGGCGTCATGATCGGCACGGTCTTGCCGCCCGACTTTTCAAGGCGCGGCAGCGCCTCCACCGGCAGCAGGTCGGCGAAGTCGTACTGGCCCGCGAGCGCGCCTTCGACGCGCGTGCTGGCGTTGGGCACGGGCACGAAGCGCAGCTCCTCGATCGCCGCCTCGCGCTTGCCGCCGTAGCCGCTCGCGGGCTCCTTGCGCGCGGCGTACTTGTCGAAGCGGGTGAGCAGCACGAACTGGTCGGGGCGGCGCTCCTTGAACTTGTAGGGGCCGGTGCCGACGAAATCCTTGAGCGGCGAGGCGATCGAGTCCTTGGCCATGATCGCGGCCATGCCGCTCGGCAGCGCCAGCTGCGAGAGCAGCGGCGCATACGGCGCCTTCAGCACGATCTCCACGCCGAGCGGACCCTTGGCCTTGAGCGTCTCGATTTCCTTGCCCACGGCCTTGCCGCGCGGCGACTGGTCCATCCAGCGCTGCAGGCTCGCCACCACATCGTCGGCATTGAGCTCGCGGCCGTTGTGCAGCATCACGCCCTTGCGAAGGGTGATGGCGTAGGTCTTGCCGTCGGCGGAGATCTTGGGCATGGTTTCGGCCAGCATCGGCACCACGTTCCACTTGGCATCGAAGGTGTAGAGCGTCTCGTACACGTGCTGCATGATGGTTCCGACCAGGTCGGCGGTCGATGCCATCGGGTCGAGCGTCTGCGGCTCGGCCACCATCGCGAGCGTGGCGAAGTTGCGCGGCCCCTGGGCGTGCGCCTGTTGATACGGCAGCGCGGCGCACAGCATCGCGAGGAGAGACGCACCCAGCAGGCTGCGCTTGGACAGCGTGGGCAGGCGCTGGACGAGACCAGCGTTGGCGGCGTGGGGCATGGAGAACTCCTTCATGGGGGTCGGGCAGGTTTTTGAAAGAAATTTTCTTTTCGGCCCGGACTTTGAAGCAGTATTCATGCCAAATCATCCGTGTTAACCCTTGTTCGAGGGTTATTCTGAAATAGATTTTCAGATTGGATCGATACTTGCGGTCCGCTTTTCTTTCATTCCCCCACTTCAGGAGTCCTCCCATGCCCCTCGAATACCTCGGCGCCCCGCCCGTCGCCTCGGACCGCCAGGCCCGCCCCTTCTCCCCGGCCGTGCGCGCGGGCGATTTCATCTACGTCTCGGGCCAGGTGCCGGCCAATGCCGATGGCGAGATCGTGGTGGGCGGCATCGAGGCGCAGACGCGCCAGGTGATGGAGAACCTGAAGAAAGTGCTCGCGCTGGCCGGCGCGACGCTCGACGACGTGTGCAAGAGCACCGTCTGGCTGCACGACGCGCGCGACTTTGGTGCCTTCAACCGCATCTACATGGGCTACTTCGGCGAGAACAAGCCGGCGCGCTCGACCACCGAGGCGCGCCTCATGGTCGATGCGAAGGTCGAGATCGACGTGGTGGCCTACAAGCCCAAGTAACTGTTACTTCAGCTCGGTCTTGCGCTGGATGATCCGCGAGACCAGCCCGTACTCCACCGCCTCCTCGGCCGAGAGCCAGCGGTCGCGCTCGATGTCGGCCAGCACCACGTCGATGGGCTTGCCCGTTTCGCGCGCGATCTCGTGCGCGATGCGCTGGCGGGCCTTGATGATTTCCTGTGCCTGGATCGCGATGTCGGTCGCCTGCCCGCCCGCGCCGCCGCTGGGCTGGTGGATCAGGAAGCGCGTGTTCGGCAGGCACACGCGGCGCTCGCGCGGGGCCGCGAGAAAGAGGTGCGTCGCCGCGCTGCCGACCCAGCCGGTGCCGATCATGTTCACCGGCGCGCTGATGAAGCGCACGATGTCGTGGATCGCATCGCCCGATTCCAGGTGCCCGCCGGGCGAGCTCACCAGGATGTCGATGGGTTGCTGGTTGTCCGCGTCCAGCGCGATGAGGCGGCGCGTCACGTCGGCGGCCACCGCGTCGGTGATGCTGCCGAAGATCAGCAACGTGCGCGATTTGAACGCCTTCTCCTCCAGGTAGGAGTTGCGCGGCTCGGCCGTGGCCGCGGGCTTGGTGTCGTCGTCGGTTTCCATGATCAAGAAAAACTCCTGTGGTTGAACTGTCTTGACGAACAAGCCCACAGTTTCGTGACATTGCGGGGGCTGTGGCAAGCTGCATCGATGCTCGATGAACGCTACCTGTCGCAATTGCCGGCGCATCGCGGCCGGCTCGTCCGTGCCGCGGCACGGCTCCTGGGCAACACGGCCGAGGCCGAGGACGTGGTGCAGGACACGTACCTGCGCGCGCTCGAGGAAGGCGACCGGCCTGCACTCGATGCGGCTCAGGCCTGGCTCACCACAGTGATGCAGCACCTGGCCATCGACCGGCTGCGGCGGCGCAACTGGATGCAGCGTTGGCTTCAGGATGCGCAAGCGCTGGAGCCTGCGGCCGAGGCTGCTTCCATCGAATCCCACGCAGCGCTGGCGCAAGAGGTCGAACAGGCGCTGCGGCTGCTGGCCGCGCGGGTGAGTCCCGCAGACGGCGCCGCGGTGCTGCTGCGCGAAGTGTTCGAGGCCAGCTTCAAGGAAATTGCAGAGGCCGGTGGCAAGACAGAGGCGGCGTGCCGGCAGCAGCTGCATCGCGCATTGCTGCGGCTGCGGCAGGACAACAAGGACGCGGGAGACGGCGGCTCTGAAGCGGTCTTTCATGTGTATCGACAAGCGCTGCATGACTGCGATGCGAGCACGCTGTTCGCGATGCTGCCGCAGCCACCGGCGCGTGCGCTCTCCATGTCGGCTGCGATCGCACCCAAGTCCGATGCACCGCGTGTGGTGTGCCAGGTGATGCAGATCGGCGGGCAGCTCGGGCTCGTGCTGACGCTTGGCGGCAAGGTGCTGTGCGTGCTGCCGCTGGATGCGCGGCAGGCCGAAGAAGCGTTGCATTAGCCCCTTCCCCCTCTGGGGGAAGGTTGGGATGGGGGCACGCGCGGCCTTGAAGGCTGCATGGCGTTGGAGGCCGCGAGCCCCCACCCCGGCCCTCCCCCAGCGGGGGAGGGAGAAAGGCAAGGGTCAGCCCGCGAGCCGGCCCGCCACCAGCTGCAGCACGCGGTCGCAGCGCTTGGCCAGCTCCTGGTCGTGCGTGACCATCACGAAGGCCGTGCCATGGCGATGCGCCAGGTCGAGCATCAGCGCGAACACCGTGTCGGCCGTGCTGCGGTCCAGGTTGCCCGTGGGCTCGTCGGCCAGCACGCACGCTGGCTGCGTGACCAGCGCACGCGCGATCGCCACGCGCTGGCGCTCGCCGCCAGAGAGCTCGGCCGGGCGATGGTGCACGCGCTCACCGAGGCCCACGCTCGCGAGGATCTTGCGGGCCGACTCCGCGGCCTGCGCCGCCTCGACGCGGCGGATCTTCAGCGGCATCGCCACGTTGTCGAGCGCGCTGAACTCGGGCAGCAAATGATGGAACTGGTAGACGAAACCCAGGTGCTGGTTGCGCAAGCGCCCCTGCTCCGCGGCATCGGCATGCGCGATGTCCTTGCCGAGCAGCTCGACCTTGCCCGCGGTCGGCGAATCGAGCCCGCCCATCAGGTGCAGCAGCGTGCTCTTGCCCGAGCCCGAGGCGCCGACGATGGCCAGCGTTTCGCCGGCGTGCACGTCCAGGTCCACGCCGTGCAGCACGGTGAGGTCGATGCGTCCTTCGTGAAAACGTTTGGTGAGCCCGCGTGCCTTCAATACGACTTCACTCATAGCGCAGCGCCTCCGCGGGGTTGACGCGACTGGCGCGCCAGCTCGGGTACAGCGTGGCCAGGAAGGCCAGGACGAGGGAAATGATCGCGATGGGCATGATGTCGCTCTGCTGCGGGTCGCTCGGCATCTTGCTGATCAGGTAGATGTCCTTGGGCAGGAAGCTCGCGTGAAAGAGCTGCTCCAGAAAGGGCACGATCACGTCGATGTTGTAGGCGATGCCCAGGCCCAGCAGCAGGCCCGCCACCGTGCCGATCACGCCCACCATCGCGCCCTGCACCACGAAGATGCCCATGATGCTGCGCGGCGAGCTGCCCAGCGTGCGCAGGATGGCGATGTCGGCGCGCTTGTCGGTCACCGTCATGACGAGCGTGGAAACCAGGTTGAACGCCGCCACCGCCACGATCAGCGTGAGGATGATGAACATCATGCGTTTCTCGACCTGCACGGCCGCGAACCAGGTCTTGTTCTGGCGCGTCCAGTCGCGGATCAGGAATTCGCCAGGCAGGCTCACGGCCAGCTGGTCGGCGATGTCGCGGGCTTCGTTCAGGTCCTTGAGCTTCAGGCGAATGCCGGTCGGGCCTTCGAGGCGGAACACCTTGGCCGCGTCCTGCTCGTGCACCATCGCGAGCGCCGAGTCGTACTCGTAGTGGCCCGAATCGAAGGTGCCCACCACGGTGAACTGCTTCAGGCGCGGCACCACGCCGGCCGGCGTGACCTGGCCGCCCGGCGCCACCAGCGTGACCTTGTCGCCCGGCTGCACGAACATCGAGCGCGCGAGCTCCACGCCCAGCACGATGCCGAATTCGCCCGGCACCAGCTTGTCGAAGGTGCCCTTGCTCGCGATGCCGCCGGTGTCGGTCACTTCGGGTTCGAGCTTGGGGTCGATGCCGCGGACGATCGCGCCCTTCATGTCTTCGCCGCGCGCGATCAGCGCCTGCGTGTTGATGAAGGGGGCCGCGCCGATGACCTCGGGGTTCTTGCGCGCGGCGGCCATGATCTCGTCCAGGCTCTGCAGCGCCTGGCCGTCGCGCGAGAAGATCTCGATGTGCGACACCACGCCGAGCATGCGGTCGCGCACCTCTTTCTGGAAGCCGTTCATCACACTGAGCACAATGATCAGCGCCGCCACGCCCAGGGCGATGCCAAGCATCGAGACACCGGAGATGAAGGAGATGAAGCCGTTGCGCCGCGTCGCCCGGCCTGCGCGCGTGTAGCGCCAGCCGAGCTGCAGTTCATAAGGGAGTCGCATAGGGGCGGAATTGTGGCATCACGGAAAACCTGGGGGCTTCCGGGACAATAGAGGGATGGCCGAACAACCCCCACGTCACTTGTTGATCCCTTTCGCCGGCCGCGGTTCCCCGGCGTGCCGCGCGGCACTGCCGGCGCTGAAGCTCCCGAATCTCGAATCCCTCCTCTCCCGCCTCACCCTCGCGGACACCGACACGCAGGACGAAAGCACGCGCTCGCCTCCACACGAGAGGGCGCTCGCCAAGGCACTCGGCATCACGGCTGCCGACGGCTGCATCCCCTGGGCCGCGCTCGAAGCCCGCCAGGCCGGCCTCGCCACCCCTGACGACGCCGAAGGCTGGGGCGTCGTCACGCTGTGCAACTGGCAGGTGGGCATCGACGACGTGGCGCTGGGCGATCCGGCCGCGATCGAGATCGACGCCGCCGAATCGGCCGCGCTGCTCGACGTCGCCAAGCCCTTCTTCGAGGAAGACGGCATCGCGCTGCACGCCTCTACCACGCCCGGCCGCTGGCTTGCGCGCGCGCACATCTTCGATGGGCTGGCCACGGCTTCCATCGACCGCGCGGTGGGCTACCCGATCTCGCAGTGGTCGCCGCTGGGCGATTCGGCGCGGCCGCTGCGCCGGCTGCAGAACGAGATGCAGATGCTGCTCTACACGCAGCGCGTGAACGACGACCGCGCCGCGCGCGGCGTGCCGCCGATCAACTCCTTCTGGCTCAGCGGCACCGGCGCGTTGAAAGGCGCCACGCCGGCAGCGGCCGCACCGGCCGTGAGCGACGCGCTGCGCGTGCCGGCCCTGCGCGACGACGGCGCGGGCTGGGCCGAGGCTTGGCAGGCGCTGGACGCGGGCGAGATCGCCTCGCTGCTGGCCGACTACACGCGCGGCGCCGACGTCGCGCTCACGCTCTGCGGCGACCGCGCCGCGCAGCGCTACACCGTGCAGCAGCGCGGCCTCGCGCGTTGGGCCAGGAGCCTGTTCGACCGCACGCGCGCCGGCACGGTGCTGGAGTCGCTGTGAAAATCATCGCCCGCGACATTCCCCCGCGCACCGTCTGGGCGCTGGAGCAGGCCGGCGTGCACCCGCTGCTCGCGCGCCTGTTCGCCGCGCGCGGCGTCATGGCCAAGGACGAGCTGGACGACGGGCTCGCCCGCCTGCTGCTCCCCGACACCCTGCGCGGCACGCGCGAAGCCGCCGTGCTGCTGGCCGACGCGATGGCGCAGGACAAGCGCCTGTGCATCGTCGCCGACTACGACTGCGACGGCGCCACCGCCTGCGCGGTCGGCGTGCGGGGCCTGCGCCTCCTGGGCGCCAGGCACGTGAGCTACCTTGTGCCCGATCGCGTGGTCGACGGCTACGGCCTCACGCCGCCGATCGCCGAGCGCGTGGCCGACAGCGGCGCCGACATGCTGATCACCGTGGACAACGGCATCGCCAGCGTCGAAGGCGTGGCCGCCGCCAAGGCGCGCGGCCTGCAGGTGCTGGTGACCGATCACCACCTGCCCGGCCCCGAGCTGCCGATCGCCGACGTGCTGGTGAATCCGAACCAGCCCGGCTGCGAATTCGAGAGCAAGAGCATCGCCGGCGTGGGCGTCATGTTCTACGTGCTGCTCGCGCTGCGCTCCGAGCTGCGCGCGCGCGGCGTGTTCGACGTGGCGACGCAGCCCAAGCTCGATGCGCTCCTGCCGCTGGTCGCGCTGGGCACCGTCGCCGACGTGGTGAAGCTCGATGCCAACAACCGCCGCCTCGTCGCGCAGGGCCTGCGCCGCATCCGCGCGGGCGCGATGCCCGCGGGCGTGGCCGCGCTCTTCAAAGCGGCGGGCCGCACGGCGTCGGCGGCCACCACCTTCGACTTCGGCTTTGCGCTCGGCCCGCGCATCAACGCGGCGGGGCGGCTCGCGGACATGACGCTCGGCATCGAATGCCTCCTGACCGACGACGCCGGCCGCGCCGACGAACTGGCGCGCATGCTGGACGGCATCAACCGCGAGCGGCGCGACATCGAGGGCGGCATGCGCGACCAGGCGCTGCTGCTGGCCGAATCGCTCTTTGCCACCGACGGTGAAGGCATCGAAGCGCCGCCGGCCGCCATCAGCGTGTTCGATGCGAACTTCCACGAAGGCGTGGTCGGCATCGTGGCCTCGCGCATCAAGGACCGCTTCCATCGCCCGACCTTCGTGTTCGCCGCGAGCGGCGCGCCGGGGAAAGAGCAGGAGCTCAAGGGCTCGGGCCGGTCGATTCCGGGCTTTCACCTGCGCGATGCGCTGGACCTCGTGGCCAAGCGCCATCCGGGCGTGCTGCTGCGCTTCGGCGGGCATGCGATGGCCGCGGGCTGCACCGTGGCACGCGAGCACTTCAAGACCTTCGAGCAGGCGCTCGCGCAGGTGGCGGGCGAATGGCTCGCCGTGGCCGCGCTCACGCGCCAGATCGAGACCGACGGGCCGATCGCGCGCGAGTACATGCGCATCGACCTGGTGGACACGCTGCACCGCGAGGTGTGGGGCCAGGGCTTTGCGCCGCCGACCTTCAGCGAAGAGGTGGAAGTGGTGTCGCAGCGCCTTGTGGGCGAGAAGCACCTGGCGCTCAAGCTCAGGCACCAAGGGCAGCCGATCGATGCGATCTGGTTCAGCCACACCGAGCCGCTGCCGCCGAAGGTGAAGCTCGCGTTCCGCCTCGATGCGGACGAGTGGCAGGGCGTGCGGCGCCTGCGCTTCCTGGTCGAAGGGGCGGAGTTCTAGAGGAAAAGACCCGGGGAACCTGCCCGGAGAACCTGATCAGAGGGGGGAGACTGCGTTTCGCCGCGTCGGCGGTCTCATTTCAGGCACGCGCAGACCGGCGGACGCAAGCCGACCGCCTGTTCGATCAGCGCCACGGCCGACCGGCTGCATCCGCACTCGGCCGGGTCGTCGCACAGGCAGATCATCGACACCACGAACGCACAGCTGTAGACCGCGACCACGCACATGCCCACGAGAAAGCCCGCCGCCCTGCGGCTGTCTTCCGTCGCGCGCCAATGCGCCTGCCGGGCCTCGGAATTCCGAATCAGCAACCGGTCGATGTCCATCACGTCCACCCCCCTCCTCACAGCACCTCCCTGTCCCGCAAGCCAGCCGCGCCGAGGCGATCGCTCTCCCGCCCGTGGACGGAAACAGTCGTCACGCTCCCTCCCAGGATCATTGCCTTCGATGCGGCCTGCATTGCTTTCACTCCCGCGCCGTCCGATGAGGCGCATGCAGCGACTTTAGTGAAAACTAAATTTGAAACAACTAATGACTAATACCAGTCGCACCGTCAATATCGCAATTGCCGGAGGCTGAAAGTTCGACGTTTGGCCGGCCGATAAAACTTCCGGCTACGCGACTTCCCGCAACACCAGTGAATTCTGCGTATTCCCTCCGGCGGGCCGCGGTGCTGCAATGGACACACGTTGAAGCGCCGCACGCGCCCGCTTTTTCGTTTTCACGATGGCGCGGTTCCCAAGGATGCATGGCAAAGAGCCCGCAACAATCGAAAGCCTCTTATCTGTCGCCGCTGGCCGCTGACATCGAAGCCGAGTTCGGCGCGCTGCGGCACATCAAGGGCGAAGGCGGACCTTTGTCGGCCGCCAGGCTCGATGCATTGCGCATTGCATTGGAACAGGCCGCGCAGAATCTGCCGAAGGCGCTGCACCCGGGTTTTCATCGCAATTGCACGGAAAGACTGAAATCGCATTTCGGCTGCGATTATCGGGAAATAGCCGAAAGCCAATTCCAGGAAGCCGTGGCCGTGATCGGCCAGCAGATTACCGAGGCGCGCCACCGCGTCGACAAATTGGCCATCGAATTGCCTCGCGCCGAAAACCGCCGCTGGCGCGTGACGTTTTTCGACCTGACCAGTTAATCGCTGGAAACCGTGCCGATCACGAATTCGCGGGGAATGAGAATCCTGAATAGCGTGCCCCGGCCCATGACCGATTTGACTTCGATGCGGTAACTCAGGCGCGCCGCAAAGCGCTTGACAATGGCCAGGCCCAAGCCCACGCCCTTGGCGCGGCCCTGATCGCCCGAATCCTCCTGGTGGAACGCATCGAATATCCGCTGCTGCGCTTCGGGCTTGATGCCATTGCCCTGGTCCCAGACCTCAATGGACACGCCGCGTGAAGTCTTGCGGGCGCACACCAATACACCGCCCTTGGTGTATTTGAGTGCATTGGAAACCAGGTTTTCGAGCATCCGCAAAAGCATCGATGCATCGGTACCGATGGTGATGCGGGCCATGCGAAAACGCAATTGCACCCCGTTCTGCTCCGCGATCTTCTCGAAATGCAAATCGAGCTTCTGGAACAGCGATTGAATCTCCGTCGCCCGTATCTTCACGCCCGCATCGAGCGATTCGATCCGCGCGAATTCCAGGATATTGTTGATATAGACCTGCAGCGCATCGACTTCCTGGCCCAGCCGGTCGAGCGTCGATTCCGCGGATTGATTCGCCTTGGTGGCCGCCATGGCGGACAGCACCCACAATTTGGCGGCATGCAGCCGCTGCTGGAAATCGTGGCTCGCGCCGGCAAAGAATTCGGAGCGGGTGTCCAGCGTCTTGTAGGCCCTGTCCTTCAGGCGTTCCAGTTTGCTGTTGGCCGTTTCGAGCGCGACCACCAATTGGCTGGTTTCGCGGGTGCGCTCGAGCTGGTCGTTGAGCTGGCGGATGGCAATGAAAATATTGAGCCAGAGCACGGCCAGCACCCCCACGTCGAGCGCCACGATGACCGGAAAGCTCGCCACCCCGTTCGCGTACAGGCTGATCGAAAAAGCGCCCCACAGCACGCTGTTGTAGATGACCACGGCCAGCGGCGTGACCGGCCACATGCCGGTCATCGACACGCTGATGCTGAGCAGGCCGATGCACATGATCAATTCGCGCACCGTGAGCACCGGGCCCGCGAACAATTTGATGGTCCATATCCAATACAGGCACGCAATGACGCTGATGCTGAGCGGAATCAATTTGAGCCAGAGCGATTTCTTGACAACGGCCGGCGGCAATTGCGTCAATGGCCAGAAAAGGCTGACCCGGACAATCCACGTCCCGACCGACACCCCGAGCCATATCCACATCGAGGTGGAAGTAAGAACAGGCGCGCTCGCCTCGGCCACCAGCAAACCGAGCACGGTGATCCAATAAGCGATTTGCTGGACGACGAATTGCCGCTGCGCCAGATGCCGATGCGCCAGTGTCACATTGATCAGGGAGCGCGAGACTTTTCCCTGATTTTCCATGAGCGATTCATCGATCGCTCCGGCGTTTTTTGCGATATTGCGGCGGAAATTCTCAAGCATTTCCATCGCTGCTCCTTGCCGCAAATCCGGCGAGGAGCCCCAATTGCAATGCCTTCTGGACCGCATGCGCGCGCGATTTGACGCCCAATGCCTCCATGGCGGAGTCGATGTGGTAATTGACCGTTCCGGGATGCAATGACAGCAATCGCGCGATTTCTTTCGTGGAATGTCCGGCGCCGACGAATTCCAGGCATTGGCATTGGCGATTGGTCAAACGCACCGCACCCGAATCCGCGCTCAGGTCGGGAATATCAGGGAATACTTTCTCACCCGCAATGGCTTTTTCCAGGCTGGCCTCGAGTTCCTTGATTTCAATGGCTTTCAGGATATAGCCCTGGAATCCGCTGGCCTTGGCTTGCGCGATGTAATCGGCCCGATACGTTCCGGTCAGGATGCAGGTCAATGCTTCCTTGCCCATTTTCTTGATTTCCATGGCCAGCGAAAGACCGACGGCGCCAGGCACGTCCAGGTCCAGAAGAATGAGACCCCAGCGATCGGGCGTCGCTTTCAATGCGAGCAGTGCCTTTTCGGCGCTGTTGCAGATGTCGATATTGGCGACGCGAGAACTTCGCGCAATCTTTTCGGCGGTCGCCTCCGACACCAGAGGCTGGTCTTCTACAAACAACACGTTGATCATTGACATTTCCGACAGGTATTTCTTCTTTTTTTGAATTGGGAATCTGGAAAATCGGGAATCGCGAACAGGGAAATTCAGGAATTCCAGTTTCTATTGGCCGGCCCGCTGTCCAGCAGCGTGACCAGCGCCGTGCCCAATTCCGGCAGGGGCTTGCGCGCGAACGCGCCGATGACCGAAGCGATGACTTCGCGCTGGTCCGTGGGCACGGCCTGCAGGAACTCCGCGAGCCGGTCGATCACGGTCTGCAGCGAGACCGCGGCGGCGCCGCCTTGCGGGTCCAGCGACGGGTGCAGGATCGGGTCGCCCTCGATCTTCAGGCGCTCCTGCCAGTTGCGGGCGCTGCGCTCGCCCAGCGGGGCGCGGGAGCCCTTGGCGATCAATTGGGAGAGGTAGCTCATGTGGGATGGCGTGAGGCCGTATTTGGCCGCGACCTTGCTGTAGCCGCCTTCGCCGTCGATGAAGCGGCGCAGCGCTGCACGACGGGCTTCGGTCAGTTCATCCATTCCATGACTTTACTAAAGATAACTAAGTCAACTGGGAAAAATAACTGACGGGCCAGGGCGTTGATCGCGTGTTTCGCCGCCGCCGAATTGGCTGCTTCTTATGGGTGGAAAGACCTGGCTTTCGCCAAGCCAGCGAGTGGTTTTGACGAGGTGGCCGTGGGTCGCAAGCGCATGCCGTGACGGGCGCAGGTTCGGGACGCATTCCTACGCACGCACGCTCGCGGCGTTCTACGGTGATTCCTCAAACGCGAACCACCTCGCGCAACACCTCACGCAATTGCAGGAGCACCGTCCATGGCATCCACCACCACCTCGAAACCGAAGGCCCGCAAGACCAGCGAGGTCGCCACCCGGCACCGCGCCGTGCAGCGCGCGCAGGATGCGAAGGACCGCGCGACGTCCGAGGCCGGCACATCGAAGAAGAAAAAGCCCGTGCAGGCGGGGCCGCGCCCGCAGCCGGAGAACCCGGTGCCCGCGCAGCACCTGCGCAAGCCCGGCAACGAAGCCGACATGGCGCTGCGCCCGCGCTTCGAGGCGCCCGATTACCAGGGCAGCCACAAGCTGCAGGGGATGGCCGCGCTCATCACCGGCGGCGATTCGGGCATCGGGCGCGCGGTGGCCGTGCTCTATGCGCGCGAAGGCGCGGACGTGGCCATCGTTTACCTGGAGGAAGACGCCGATGCCGAGGAAACCCGGCGCCACGTGGAGGCAGAAGGTGCGCGCTGCGTGCTCATCAAGGGCGACGTGCGCGATCCGGCCTTTTGCCGCGCGTCGGTCGAGCGCACGGTGAAGGCGTTCGGCAAGCTGGACATCCTGGTGAACAACGCGGCGTTCCAGCTGCACGCCGCGTCCATCGAGGACATCACCGACGAGCGGCTGGACCTCACGCTGCGCACCAACGTGTTCGGCTATTTCCAGATGGCGCGCGCGGCCGTGCCGCACCTGGGCAAGGGCGCCTCGATCATCAACACCGGCTCGGTCACGGGCCTGGAAGGCAGCGCGCAGCTCTTGGACTACTCGACCACCAAGGGCGCGATCCACGCCTTCACCAAATCGCTCGCGAGCAACCTGCTCGCCAAGGGCATCCGCGTGAACGCCATCGCGCCCGGCCCGGTGTGGACGCCGCTGAACCCGGCCGACCGCTCCGCCGAGGAAGTTCAGGACTTCGGCAAGGACACCGACATGAAGCGCCCCGCGCAGCCCGAAGAGCTGTCGCCCGCTTATGTGTTCCTCGCCGCGCCGAGTTGCGCGAGCTACATCACCGGGATCGTGCTGCCGGTGACGGGAAGCGTGGGCGCGGTGTGACGCCGTGTGAAGCGGTGTGCGCTTCGTTCGTTTACTCAACTCATTCAGGAGACCGACATGGAAACCACAGACCTTCGCCCGCTCGCGGTGGTGACGGGCGCCTCGTCCGGCATCGGCTTTCAACTGGCGCTGCTCGCGGCGCGCAACGGCTACGACCTGTTGATCGGCGCCGACGAGCCACTGGAACAGGCCGAGACCGAACTGCGCGTGCTGGGCGCGAACGTGACGTCGGTGCGCGCCGACTTCGCCACGCGCGACGGCGTCGACGCGCTGTTGACCGCCACCCAGGGCCGGCCCATCGACGCGCTCTTCGCCAACGCGGGCCACGGCCTCGGCCATGGCTTTCTCGACCAGGACTTTCACGACGTGCAGCACGTGATCAACACCAACATCACCGGCACCATCTATCTCGTGCAGTGCGTGGGGCGCGAGATGCGTCAGGCGGGCCAGGGCCGCATCCTGATCACCGGCTCGATCGCGGGCTTCCAGCCGGGGAGCTTCCAGGCGGTCTACAACGGCAGCAAGGCCTTCATCGATTCTTTTGCGATGGCGCTGCGCAACGAACTGAAGGGCACGGGCGTGTCGGTGAGCTGCCTCATGCCGGGCGTGACCGACACCCACTTCTTCGCCCGCGCCGACATGCTGGACACGCGCGTCGGCCAGCAGAGCGACAAGGCCGACCCGGCCGACGTGGCCAAGGCCGGCTTCGACGCGATGATGAAGGGCGAGAGCGGCGTGATCGCGGGCTGGCGCAACAAGATGCAGGTGGCGCTGTCGCGGGTGATGCCGGGGCCGAAGCTGGCGGAGCAGCACCGCAAGCTGGCGGAGCCGGGGAGCGCGGAGCGGAAGACGGCGTTGTCGTAGGCGGCCGTCCATCGCGCCGTCTGCCGCTCAAAGAAAAACCCTCCGGGCGGTGGACCACCGGGAGGGTTGTGAGGGCTTGGTGCCGCTTGTCGGAATCGAACTGACGACCTTCCGCTTACAAGGCGGGTGCTCTACCAATTGAGCTAAAGCGGCTGAATTTCTTCGGTGCGTGATTCTAAAGGCGCCGTTTCCGGCGCCTGTTACTTGACGCGCTTGAGCGACGGCCGCGAACCGCCACCGGCCGGCGGGCGCGGCGGCTCGTCGACGGGGCCGGTGGCCGAGTCGGCGGGCGCCGCATCGATCGTTTCGCCGCCGTCTTCGCCTGTGACCAGGTGAACGATCTTGCCGGCATCGCCTTCGGTGCCACGCGAGGCGTCGCGCAGCGGCATGCGCGCGGGACCCGTGGGCGAGGCCGGCACGTCGCCGTTGTCGCCCGCGGGCGCCGGCGCCGGTGCCGGAAACGCCATGCCCTGCCCGTTCTCGCGCGCATAGATCGCGATCACGCGCCCCACGGGCACGCTGATTTCGCGCGCACTGCCCGCAAAGCGGGCCTTGAACTCGATGAAGTCGTTGCCCAGCTTGAGCGAGCTGGTCGCGTCGAAGCTGATGTTGAGCACGATCTCGCCGTTCTTCACGTACTCGCGCGGCACCTGGACGGAATCGTCGACCTGCACCGCGACATAGGGCGTGAACCCGTTGTCGGTGCACCATTCGTACAGCGCCCGGATGAGGTACGGGCGGGTGGAGGACGACTCGAGCGCGTTGATCATGAAAAAGACTGCGGAGAACGGTACGGTGGGCGCAGGCTTACTTGCGCATGACCTTTTCGGAAGGCGTCAGTGCTTCGATGTAGGCCGGGCGCGAGAAGATGCGCTCAGCGTACTTCAGAAGCGGTGCCGCGTTCTTGCTCAGGTCGATGCCGTAGTAGTCCAGGCGCCAGAGCAGCGGCGCGATGGCCACGTCGAGCATCGAGAAGTTGTCGCCCAGCATGTACTTGTTCTTGAGGAACACGGGGGCCAGTTGCGTCAGGCGGTCGCGGATGTGCGAGCGGGCCTTTTCGATGGCCTTCTCGTTGCCCTTGGTGGTGCGGTTCTCCAGCGTGGAGACGTGCACGAACAGTTCCTTCTCGAAGTTGAGCAGGAACAGGCGCACGCGGGCGCGGTCGACCGGGTCGCCGGGCATCAGCTGCGGATGCGGGAAGCGCTCGTCGATGTACTCGTTGATGATGTTCGACTCGTACAGGATCAGGTCGCGCTCGACCAGGATCGGCACCTGGCCGTACGGGTTCATCACGCTGATGTCTTCGGGCTTGTTGTAGAGATCGACGTCGCGGATCTCGAAGTCCATGCCCTTTTCGAACAGAACGAAGCGGCAGCGGTGGGAAAAGGGGCAGGTCGTTCCTGAATACAAGACCATCATGGCGAGAGACTCCTAAAAATCAAAAAGAGTGGGTCGCGTTGGCAACCCACTCTGTGGGACCGGATGCACGGGGCATGACCGGTCGGCGTGGACGGAACTACTTGACGTCTTTCCAGTACGAGGCGTTCAGTCGCCACACAAAAATCACCGACATGGCCAGGAACAGCAGGACCCACACGCCGATGCGGATGCGGGTGTTCTGCGCGGGCTCGGCCATCCACTGCAGATAGCTCACCAGGTCGCCGACCGCATTGTCGTACTGCACGGGCGTCAGGGTGCCGGGCGTGACCTGCTCCCACTTGCCCGTCAACACTTCGGTTTCGTGGCCGTGCTGCTCGACCTTGGTGTAGACCGGCCGGCGTTCGCCCTGCAGTTCCCACAGGGGGTTGGGCATGGCGACGGCCGGGAACGCGAGGTTGTTCCAGCCGGTGGCCTTGGTGTCGTCGCGGTAGAAGGTGCGAAGGAAGGTGTAGAGGTAGTCGGCGCCGGTGCCGCCGTGGCCGGCACGCGAGCGCGCGACCAGCGTGAGGTCGGGCGGCGTGGTTCCGAACCAGTCCTTGGCCTGGCGCGCGTCGATGTTGGCCTTCATGGTTTCGCCGACCTTGTCGGTCGTGAACAGAAGGTTGTCCTTGATCTGCTGCTCGGTGATGCCGATGTCCTGCAGGCGGTTGTAGCGCATGAAGGCGGCCGAGTGGCAGCTGAGGCAGTAGTTGACGAACAGCTTGGCGCCGTTCTGCAGCGCCTGCACGTCGTTCGTCTTGTTGGGTGCCTTGTCCCAGGCCAGGCCGCCCGATTCGGCCGATGCGGCGGCGGAAAAGGTCAGCCCCAGCGCCAGACCCATGACCGCGAGCCAGCCGGAAATTCTTTTCTTCATCGTGTTTCTCTCAAGCTCTTGCACTTCTCGTGTCTCGTCTCAATGCGCGGCGAAGACCACGCGCTCGGGCACGGGCTTGAATTCGCCCTTGCGGCTCCACCAGGGCATCAGGAGGAAGAAGCCGAAGTAGAAGAGCGTGCCGATCTGCGAGATGGTCTGGGCGATGTCCAGCTTGAACGAGCCGATGCCCAGTTCACCCCAGACGCCGGGCGGCTGGATGCCCAGGTAACCCAGGATCAGGAAGAAGAAGACGAAGACGCCGTACACATACTTGTGCCAGCTCGGGCGGTAGCGGATCGACTTGACTTCGCTGTGGTCCAGCCACGGCAGGAAGAACAGGATGATGACCGAGCCGCCCATCACGACCACGCCCCAGAACTTGGCATCGAAGGCCTTGAGCAGGAAGATGGCCACGGCCGCCACGACGACGATCGCGATCTTCAGCGCCGTGCCCGACTTGCCCTTGACGAAGTTCAGGATGGCAGCCGCGCCGATGATGAGGGCGAACACGTTCACCATGTCGTCGGTGGTCGCGCGCAGCATCGAATAGAACGGCGTGAAGTACCAGACCGGGGCGATGTGGTTGGGCGTCTTGAGCGAATCGGCCGGGATGAAGTTGTTGTACTCCAGGAAGTACCCACCGGCTTCGGGCGCGAAGAAGATCACCGCCGAGAAGATCGTGAGGAACACCACCACGCCGAAGATGTCGTGCACCGTGTAGTACGGATGCGACGGAATGCCGTCGAGAGGATGGCCGTCGGGGCCGCGGTTGGCCTTGATCTCGATGCCGTCGGGGTTGTTGGAACCCACTTCGTGCAGCGCGATCAGGTGGGCCACCACGAGGCCCAGCAGCACCAGCGGCACGGCGATCACGTGGAAGCTGAAGAAGCGGTTCAACGTGGCATCGCTCACCACGTAGTCGCCGCGGATCAGGAGTGCCAGGTCAGGACCGATGAACGGAATGGCCGCGAACAGGTTCACGATCACCTGGGCGCCCCAGTAGCTCATTTGCCCCCAGGGCAGCAGGTAGCCCATGAAGGCTTCGGCCATGAGGCACAGGAAGATCGCGCAGCCGAACACCCAGATCAGCTCGCGCGGCTTGCGATAGCTGCCGTACATGAGGCCGCGGAACATGTGCAGGTACACCACGATGAAGAACGCCGAGGCGCCCGTCGAGTGGATGTAGCGGATGAGCCAGCCCCAGGGCACGTCGCGCATGATGTACTCGACCGATGCGAACGCCTGGTTCGCGTCGGGCTTGTAGTGCATCACCAGGAAGATGCCGGTGACGATCTGGATCACCAGGACCAGCATCGCCAGCGAGCCGAAGATGTACCAGAAGTTGAAGTTCTTCGGCGCGTAGTACTTGCCCCACTGGTCGTTCCAGAGCTTGGTCAGCGGGAAGCGGTTGTCGACCCAGTTGAGCAGCTTGGCGCCGGCGGGCGCATTGGGGGAAATTTCGTGGTATTCAGCCATGTTCTTCTTCTGCCTCAGGCCTTCTTGGAGTCTTCACCGATCAGGAGCTTGGTCTCCGACAGGTACATGTGCGGGGGCACAGGCAGGTTGTCGGGGGCGGGCTTGTTCTTGAAGACGCGGCCGGCCAGGTCGAACGTGGAACCGTGGCAAGGGCAGAGGAAGCCGCCTTCCCAGTCGGCCGGCAGCGAAGGCTGGGGGCCGGCCTGGAAGCGGTCGGTCGGCGAGCAGCCCAGGTGGGTGCAGATGCCCACCACGACCAGCACGTCGGGCTTGATCGAGCGGTGCTCGTTCTGCGCGTACTTGGGGGTGAATTCGTCGGGGTGGCGCTTGGAAAGCGGATCGGCCAGCTGGCCGTCCAGCTTGGGCAGCTCGGCGATCTGCTCCGGGGTGCGCTTGAGGATCCAGACCGGCTTGCCGCGCCATTCGACGGTCATTTTCTCGCCGACCTTCAGGCCCGAGATGTCGACTTCGACAGCGGCGCCGGCGGCCTTGGCCTTCTCGGAAGGCTGGAAAGTGCTCACAAATGGAACTACGGTGGCCACGCCACCCGCTACGCCGGCACAGCTGGATGCGATCAACCACGTCCGCTTGCTTGTGTCGATCCGGGGCGAGCCGGAGGTCATGTCACTCATGGGGATCCTCTTGTCTTCTTCGCTGGAGCAGGGGTCAACCCGCGATTGTAGCGGGCCGCTGCAGGGATATTCAATGGGCGCCATGCGCGTGGCCGGCGGCCGATGGTCGGCGCGGCGCGTCCGAGGAGCGCCGGCCATGCCACGGCGAGGGCGGCAAGGGCAGCAAGGGCCCTCGCCGGACGCGCTTCAGTTCAGAAGCCCGTGCTGCGTCGCCTCGTGGACCGCTTGCGTGCGCGACTTGACCGCGAGCTTGCGATAGATGCTCTTGGCGTGGAACTCGATCGTGTTGACCGAGAGGTACACCGCCTCGGCGATCTGCCGGTTGCTCCAGCCCTGCGCGATCAGGCGCAGCACCTTGAGTTCGCGCGGGGACAGCAGCGCCGGCACGGAGCGCGGCGCCGGTTCGGCGCGCGGCTCGATCCGCGGCTCGGTGCGGATGGGCTCGATCGTGCGCGTCTTCGCCGAAGCCGCGATCAGCCCGAGGATGCGCCGCGCGACGCGCGAGTCCATCGGCGCGCCGCCGCGCTCGATCGAGCGCAGCAGGAATGACAACTCCATGTCGTCCGCTTCCGTCAGCAGGTAGCCGATAGCGCCCGCGGAGATCGCGGCGTTCACCAGTTCGTGATCGTCCGACGGCGACATGGCGATGGTCTCGATCTGCAGGTAGGTCCGGCGGATGTGGGCGATCAGCGAGACGCCTTCGCTGCGCGGCAGGCGCATGCCCACCAGCACGAGGTCGTAGGGCAGCGAGGCCAGCAGGTTGCACGCTTCGGAGCGCGTGGAGGCCACCACGACGCGGCGGCCCGGCGCAAGGTTACCCAGTATGCGTCGCATGCGGTCGGCCACCGCGGGATCGTCCTCGACGATCAATGCGCCATGAAAGATGCTCACGTACGACAGCTGCGACGCCGACGGCATCGGGGCTGTTCTCACAGGGTGACAGGAAAGATTGATGGCCACGCGCTCGCCCCTCTTCGCTACGCAAGGTAGCTTCCAAATGTTGACTTTCGTTTCAGATGTCGCAGGAACAATGCCCGCGCGGAAACACGTCAACCGGAACACCGGGGTCAGGACGAGTAGTACTTTGATTTCATTGGGAAATTCATCAAAAAAGAGGCGTTGAACGCCCTCTCGACACGGCCTCTTCGAGGCCGTTTTAGCGCCGTTGTTACGCGCTTGTGACGACGCGTGTTACGTAGCACCGGGCCACGCGGAACACGCCGCAAAACGCTGCGCGAGGGGCCCATCCCATGTTCACGTGATGCCCGCGAAGCCGCATGGGCAGTGGCTTTGCGGTCCATCGGCCAACGCGCCGCCGGCGTATCTGCCAAACCACATAGGCCGAGAACTACGGATACCGGTGATGTTCACCGGAGGACTCGATTTCTAGCATTCGTTGCATTGGGTAACTCAATGAAACCCAACCCTGCTTCGAGGCTGCGAGGGACATGTCGGGCTCGCGAAGTTGTCACTTATCCATCAAGGAAAACAGTCCAAATGACTACACGCAAGAACGCCGGTTCAGTTCGCACCATCACCATCACCCGCTACACGGGTGTCAGCCGCGTCCTCGCTTCTGTCCTGGTGGGTGCGGGCTTCGTCATGACGTTGCCCATGGCACAGGCGCAGGTCACCATCGGTGGCAACGCCATCGCCACGCCGAGCAATCCTTTCGGCACCGGTGGCCCCCTCACCAACAACAACGGCGTGCTGAATGCTGGAGGCGGCATCACCACGACAACGCTCTCCGCCGCAAGCCTCAGCAGCACCGCGCTCACGGCCAGCAACGGGACTATCCGCACGCTGAGCGCCACGAGCATCACCGCCGGCACCGTGACCGCGACCAGCATCAGCTCGGGCAGCATCTCTGCGGCCAATGGCACGCTCGGCACGTTGAGTTCCACCAGCATCAGCTCGACCAGCCTGAGTGCCGGCACTGTCACCGCCACCAGCATCAGCACGGCCAACGTGTCGGCCACCAACGGCACCATCACCAACCTGAGCGCCGGCACCGTCAGCGCCGCCAGCGTCAGCGCGACCAACGTCTCGGCCACCAACGGCACGATCACCAACCTGAGCGCCGGTACCGTCAGCGCCGCCAGCGTCAGCGCGACCAATGTCTCGGCCACCAACGGCACGATCACCAATCTGAGCGCCGGTACCGTCAGCGCCGCCAGCGTCAGCGCGACCAACGTCTCGGCCACCAACGGCACCATCACCAACCTGAGCGCCGGTACCGTCAGCGCCGCCAGCGTCAGCGCGACCAACGTCTCGGCCACCAACGGCACCATCACCAACCTGAGCGCCGGCACCGTCAGCGCCGCCAGCGTCAGCGCGACCAATGTGTCCGCTACCAACGGCACCATCAACAACCTGTCCACCACCAGCATCTCGGCCAACACGGGCACGATCAACACGCTGAGCTCCACCAGCATCACGGCCGGCACGGTCAGCGCGGGCAATGTGACCACCGGCAACCTGTCGTCGGGCAACGGCACGATCCAGTCGCTCACCTCGACCAACATCCTGGCGACCGGCGTGACCGCGACCAACGTCCTGGCAACCGGCGTCACATCGACGAGCGTCCTCACGACCAACCTGACGGCCAACACCGGCAGCATCTCGACGCTCACCTCGACCAACGTCAGCACCACGCAGCTGACGGCATCGAACGGCACGATCAACACGCTGAGCGCGACCAACGTCAGCACGACCAACCTGTCGGCTTCCAATGGCACGATCAACACGCTGAGCGCGACCGATGTCAGCACGACGAACCTGTCGGCCAGCAACGGCACGATCAACACGCTGAGCGCGACCAATGTCAGCACGACCAACCTGTCGGCCAGCAACGGCACGATCAACACGTTGAGCGCGACCAACGTCAGCACGACCAACCTCTCGGCCAGCAACGGCACCGTCAACACGTTGAGCGCCACCAACGTCAGCACGACCAACCTGTCGGCCAGCAACGGCACGATCAACACGCTGAGCGCCACCAATGTCAGCACGACCAACCTGTCGGCCAACAACGGCACGATCAACACGTTGAGCGCAACCAACGTCAGCACCACCAACCTGACGGCAAGCCGCGCCACGATCAACACGATCAGCGCCACCAACGTGAGCACCACCAACCTGTCGGCAGCCAGCGCAACCATCAATGCACTGACCGCCAACACGGTGGCCGCGACCACGGTGAACGCCAGCACGGTCAACGCAAGCACGGTGAACGCCACCACCGTCAACGCCAACACCGGCAACTTCCAGACGCTGACGGCCGCCAACGGCAACATCACGGTGCTGAACACGCAGACCGGCAACATCACCACGATCAACGCGGTGACCGGCAACGTCACCACCTTGAACGCAGGCACGGTGAACGTCACCGGCAACGTGACGGCGGGTGGCACGATCACCGCAGGCAACGGCGTGGTCGCCAACGGCCGCGTGCAGAACGTGGCGCCCGGCATCCTGCCGACGGACGCAGCCAACATCTCGCAGTTGAACCAGGTTCGCAGCGAAGTGCAGGACATGCGCAAGACGGCCAGCACCGGCGCGGCCATCGCGCTGGCTGCGGCCTCGGTGCCGGCGCTCGAAGCGGGCAAGAGCTTCGGCATCGGCGTGGGTGTGGGCTCCTACGACGGCCGCTCGGCGGTCGCCGCGGCAGCCAGCTTCCGCCTGAGCGAATCGGCCCAGATCAAGGTGAACTTCGGCAGCGGCAACAACGGCAAGGTCGGCGGCGGCATCGGCGCCTCCTGGTCCTGGTAATCCGCCCGCGGGCACCCTCGGCGCCGATGCGCGAGGGGTGCCCCCGAGGGTGAAATCGAAGGCCGGCACCTATACTGGGTGACCGGTCTTTTTCGTTGCAGCAAGGGGTCGGGGCCGGTGTTCTCGGCGGCCCTTTCGACCCGTCCATCACATGGCCTCATGACCACTTCCTCCATCGCGCCCCTTGGCTCCGAAGACAACATCGAGGACAACGCGCCTGGCCTGCTGGAGCAAGGCCTCGTGCTGCACCGCCAGGGCCTCTTCGCCGAGGCGCTGAAGGTCTACGAAACGCTGCTCGCCCGATTCCCCGAACACGCGGACGCGCTGCACCTGACGGGCGAGGCGCTGTACCGGCAAGGCCGCCCGCGGCTGGCGCTCAACTATGTGAACCGCGCGATCGTGCAATCGGCGCATCACTTCTACTTCAACACCCGCGCGACGATCTTCATGCACCTGGGCCTCCTGGCCGAGGCGCAGCAGGACCTGCGCCGCGCGATCAAGGCATTCGCGAACTACCCCGAGGCGTACGTGAACCTGTCGGCGGTCTACCGCCAGCAGAAAAAATTCCGGCAGGCGCGCGAGGCCGCGGCCGATGCCACGCGCCTCGCGCCGCAGGTGCCTGCGGCATGGAACAACGCCGGCGCGATCGACATGGAACAAGACCGCTTCGACGAAGCCGTCGTGCAGTTCCAGCAGGCCCTGAAGCTCGACGCGAACTACACCGCCGCCCACAAGAACATCGGCAAGATCCGCGCGCACCAGAAGGACTGGGCCGGCGCCCTCGCCTCGCTGCAACAGGCCACGGCCGATGCGAGCGACTTCGAGGCTTCGTACCTGCTCGCTCGCGCGCTGCTCAGCGCCGGCCGCACCGAGGACGCCATCGCGCCCATGCAGCACGCCATGCGCAACTGGCCGGCCGAGGAGCGCCACAAGGCGCTGTCCGATCCCGAAGGCGTGGCGGCGCTTTATGGCGTGTGCGGCGCGCTGGAGGGCGTGTCGATGCGCTTCGCGGAATCGGCCGAGCTCTACAAGCTCGCGCTCGAGAGCCTGCCCGAGCACGAGCTGCTGCTGAACAACCTGGGCACGGTGAACTTCCGGCTCGGCCATTTCGACACCGCCATCGAGGTGCTCAAGAAGGCGCTCGACGTGCACCCCAAGCAGGTGCTCGCGCGCTGCAACCTGGGCGTGACCTACGTGATGGCCGGCCGGTCGGAGGACGCCATCGCGGAGTTCGAGCAGTGCCTGCGCGACGACCCGAACTTCATGCCCGCCATGGTGTGGATGCTGGGCGAGAAGGCCCACATCGCCGACTGGCGCGGCGTGCCCGAGCTGCGCGAGAAGATCGCCGCGCAGCTGGACAACCCGGGCAACGACCAGACGGTGTCGTCGTTCATCCTGATGTCGAACTACGACGACGCGCGCCGGCTCATGGCGTGGACGCAGCGCTCGGCCACGCTGGCCGACAGGAACGCGGGCATCAAGGCTTTTGCCGATGCCGGCGCACGCCGCACCTCGCCGCGCATCCGCGTGGGCTACTACTCGTTCGACTTTCGCAACCACCCGGTCGCGCACCTCACGGCCGAGCTCTTCGCGCGGCACGACCGCAAAGACTTCGAGGTGTTCGCGTACTCCTACGGCCCCGACGACGGCCATCCGGCGCGCGCCCGCATCGCCGCGTCGGTGGAGCATTTCGTGGACATGCAGGGCCAGTCGATCCAGCAGATGGCCGAGCGCATCCGCGAGGACGAGGTCGACATCCTCATTGACCTCTCGGGCGACACGCGCGGCGCCAAGCCGCAGGTGATGGCCTACCACGCGGCGCCCGCGCAGCTCATGTGGCTGGGCTACATGGGCACCAGCGGCACGCCGAACTACGACTACCTGGTGTCCGACAACTTCCTCTCGCCGCCGGGCACGGAAGACTGCTATTCGGAGAAGCTGCTGCGCCTGCCCGAGACCTTCCAGGTGATCGACTCGCAGCGCCCCACCAGCCCCGCGAAGGCCACGCGCGCCGACCACGGGCTGCCCGAGGACGCCTTCGTGCTGTGCAACTTCTCGCAGTCCTTCAAGATCCAGCCGGAGACCTTCGCGGCCTGGGTGCGCATCGTGCAGCGGATTCCGAACGCGGTGCTCTGGCTCGCGCAGGGCCCGAGCGGCTTCGAGCCCAACCTGCGCGCGCAATGGGAGGCCGCGGGCCTGCCGGCCGAGCGGCTCATCGTCTCGCCGCGCATGCCGATCGACAGGCACCTGGCGCGCATCGGCCTGGGCGACCTGTTCATCGACACCTTCCCCTACAGCAGCGGCGCCACCGCCAACGACGTGCTGTGGGCCGGCGTGCCGCTGCTCGCGCTCACGGGCACGACCATGGTCTCGCGCATGGCGGGCAGCCTGCTGGGCGCCATCGGGCTGCCGGAGCTGGTGGCGACGAACCACGACGAGTACGTCGAGAAGGCCGTGCACTACGCCACGCATCCGGACGAACTGGCGGTGCTGCGCGGCCGGCTGGCCGAAGCGAAGGCCGCGCGCCGCGGCTACTTCGACACGCCGCGCTTCGTGCGGCACCTGGAAGACGGCTTCCGACAGATCGCCGCGCGCAGCCGTGAAGGGCTGCCGCCGGAGCACATCGGCGTTGCGCTGCGGCCGCTGGAGAAGTGAGCAATCGCGGGCATACTCGGCTCTCCTTCAACAGCAGAGCTCCAGCAGCCTTTTGAATCATGAGCATCCTCAGTGAATTCAAGGAATTTGCCGTCAAGGGCAACGTCATCGACCTGGCGGTCGGCGTGATCATCGGCGCGGCGTTCGGCAAGATCGTCGACTCGCTGGTCGCCGACATCATCATGCCGCTGGTGGGCGTGGTGTTCGGCAAGCTCGATTTCTCGAACCTCTACGTGGTGCTCGGCACAGCACCCGCCGGCGTGGCCAACACGCTGGCCGACCTGAAGAAAGCCGGCGTGCCGGTGCTGGCCTATGGCAGCTTCATCACCGTGGCGGTCAACTTCGTGATCCTCGCGTTCATCATCTTCATGATGGTCAAGCAGGTCAACAGGCTGCGGAAAACCGAAGTGGCGGCGCCCGCCGCACCGGCCGCGACGCCGGAAGACGTCATGCTGCTGCGCGAAATCCGCGACAGCCTCAAGCGTCCCTGAGTTCTTTCAGGCGCTCCCGAGCGTCCTTGCCATGCGAAGCGCCTCGACGAGGCTCGACGCATCGGCCAGGCCCGTGCCCGCGATATCGAACGCGGTGCCGTGATCGGGGCTGGTGCGCACGAGCGGCAGCCCCAGCGTCACGTTCACGCCCTTCTCCACGCCGAGGTACTTGACCGGGATCAACCCCTGGTCGTGGTACATCGCGATCACCACGTCGAACTCGCCGCTGTCGGGCACGCCGTGCCTCGCGCGAGCGCGCATGAACACCGTGTCGGGCGCGTGCGGCCCGTTGGCGTCGATGCCTTCGGCGCGCGCCGCGGCGATGGCCGGCGCGATGATCTCGCGCTCTTCCGAACCGAACAGGCCGCCCTCCCCCGCGTGCGGATTCAGGCCCGCCACGCCGATGCGCGGCGCGCGGCCCAGCGCATGCGACAGCGCCCGGTGCGTGATGCGCAGCGTCTGCAGCACGCCCTCGAAATGCACCGCCTCGATGGCATCGCGCAGCGACATGTGGATGCTCACGAGCACGGTGCGCAGTTCGTCGTTGGCCAGCATCATGCGCACCGGCACGTCGGTAACACTGCGGCCCAGGTGCGCGGCCGCCTCGGCCTGCAGCAGCTCGGTGTGGCCGGGGTAAGGAAAGCCGGCCGCGGCCAGCGCCTCCTTGTGCAGCGGCGCGGTCACGATGGCGGCGATTTCGCCGCGCAGCGCCGCCCGCGCGGCCCAGACCACGCAGTCGCCCGCCGCGCGGCCGGCCTCGGCGCTGACCTGGCCGAGCACGATGTTCGCCGGCGGCGCGATCACCTGCAGCACCGGAATGCAGCCGGGCGGCACAGTTGCCGCCTCGGCCACGGTCTCGATCTGCGCGACGGGCCATGCGGGCTGTCCCGGTCCGGCGAGCGATTGCGATGCGCGCCGCAGCGTGGCCACGTCGCCGGCCACGAAGGCGCCACGGGTCGCATCAGGGGCGTCGCGGAAGGCCTTGGCGATGATCTCGGGACCGATGCCCGCGGGATCGCCCAGCGTGATGGCGATGGCTCCGCTCATGCAGGGTTGTCGATGTCGATGAACTCGTGCTTCAGCCCGAGCTGCACCGCCACATGTGCGGCCACGGCCTGCGCGCCGTAGCGCTCGGTGGCGTGGTGCCCGCAGGCGAGGAACGCCACGCCCATCTCGCGCGCATAGTGCGCCTGGGGCTCCGAGATCTCGCCGGTGATGAAGGCATCGGCGCCGGCCGCGATGGCGGCCTCGAAATAGCCCTGGGCGCCACCGGTGCACCAGGCGATGTTCTTGATGGGGCGGTGCGCCGTGTCGAGCAGCGTCACGGGGCGTTTGAGCACCTTCTCGACGTGCGTGGCCAGCGCCTTGGCACTGGCGAAGTGCTCACCGTTCTCGCGCGCCCCGAGGAAGCCGAGTTCCTGCTCCCCGAACCGCCCGCCAGAACCCCCGTGCGCCACGAGCCCCAGTTGCAGCCCGAGCTGCGCGTTGTTGCCCAGTTCCGGATGCGCATCGAGCGGCAGGTGGTACGCGAAGAGATTGACGTCGTCCCCCAGCAAAAGGCCCAGCCGCTGCTTCATCCAGCCGGTGACGCAGCCGTCCTGGCCGCGCCAGAAGAGGCCGTGGTGAACGAAGATGGCATCGGCCTCGGCGTGAATCGCGGCCTCGATCAGCGCGCGGCTGGCGGTCACGCCCGAGACGATCTTGCGGACCACGGTGCGCCCTTCGACCTGCAGGCCGTTGGGTCCGTAGTCCTTGAAGCGTCCGGGGGCCAGCAACAGGTCGAATGCGTGGAGCAGTTCGTGGCGTGTGGTGCTCATCGCGACATTGTCGCGCCGCCCGGGGCCCCGACGCCATCGCGCATGGCATGGCCGCGTGCGGCCAGTGGCCACAGCGCGAGCAGGAAACCCAGCGCCGCGAGGGCCGCGACGTAGTGCGCCGGCGCCATCGGGTCGCGCTGCAGCCAGAGCGTGAGGATCACCGGCGTGAGCCCGCCGAAGACCGCGTACGACATGTTGTAGGCGAACGAGAGCCCCGTGAAGCGCACCGGCGCGGGGAAGGCGCGCACGCCCGCGATCGGCACCGTGGCGATGGTGCCCACGAAAAAGCCCACCAGCCCGTAGTGCCAGAACAGCGTGGCCGGCGTGCCGGGCAGGCCCGTGTAGAACAGGTAGGCCGTGGCGAAAAGGCCGCCCCAGCCGACGAGCATCACCGCGCGCGTGCCGATGCGGTCGCTAGCCCAGCCGACGATCACGCAGCCGATGGTCAGCGTCAACGTGGCGAGCGCGTTGGCTTCCAGCGCCAGCGCGGCCGGGATGTGGTGCACTTTCTGCAGGTAGGTGGGCGTGTACAGCACCACCACCACGATGGCTGCCGACAGCACCCAGGTCTGCAGCGCCACGTACACGCAGGCCAGCCGGTGCTCGCGCAGCACGGTGCGCAGCGGCAGCTCGCGGGCGACCGACTTCAGGCCGGCCAGCTCCTTGAAGACCGGCGTCTCGTGCAGGAAGCGGCGCAGGTACACCGACACCAGCCCGAACACGCCGCCCAGGATGAAGGGAATGCGCCAGGCGAAATCGCTCACCTCCCCGGGCGAGTAATGGCGGTTGATGGCCACCGCCACCAGCGACCCCAGCAGGATGCCGCCGGTGATGCCCGAGGTCAGCGTGCCGATGCCCAGGCCGTAGCGCCTGGCCGGCACGTGCTCGCCGACGAACACCCAGGCGCCGGGCATTTCGCCGCCGATGGCCGCGCCCTGCAGCACGCGCATCGCCAGCAGCAGGAGGGGCGCCGCCACGCCGATGCTCGCGTAGGTGGGCAAAAGGCCGATCACCAGCGTGGGCGCGGCCATGAGGAAGATCGACAGCGTGAACATGCGCTTGCGGCCCAGCAGGTCGCCGAAATGCGCGATGACGATGCCGCCCACAGGACGGGCGAGGTAGCCCGCCGCGAAGATGCCGAAGGTCTGCAGCTGCCGCAGCCAGTCGGGCATGTCGGTGGGGAAGAAGAGCCCGCCCAGCACCGTGGCGAAGAAGACGTAGATGACGAAGTCGTAGAACTCCAGCGTGCCGCCGAGGGCCGAGAGGGCGAGGGTCTTGTAGTCGCGCGCGTCGAGCGTGCGGGCCGGAGCGGGCTTTTTTGCGCCGTCCGCGAGGGTTGCTTCTGAAGTCATGGCTGGCAGGGAAATCGTGATCGCGCGCCGTCGCCAAACCGGATGGGAAAAACGGGACATGGCGCGCTGACGAAACGCCTGGCCGCATCCGCCGGGTGGGCAGCGCGGGAGGCCTGGAAAGGTGGGAGCCGGGTGGGATCGCTGCGCGATGCTAGGGGTTATCCCGTATTCACGCAGCCGGGCTTGGCCAATCTCGACCGTGCGGCGCGGTCTATGGTCAACCCCATTGAGGGACAATCGCACGCATCGCCGTCGCAGGCGGTGTCTTCAAACGTCTTTTCATCAAGTTTTCATGAAACGCACCTGGCTGCTCTTTGCCCAAGCCGTGACCGTCCTCTTGGCGGCCTATTTCGTCGTCGCGACGCTCAAGCCCGAATGGATCAACAAGCGCGCGACCTCGCTCGGCGGCGTGGTGTCGATCGTCGAGGCCCCGGCCGGCGCCCCGAGCGTGCCCGCCGTCGGCAGCCTGAGCGCGGCGGCCAAGAAGGCCTCGCCGGCGGTGGTGAGCATCAACACCAGCAAGGCGGCCCAGCGCCATCCGCGCAGCAACGACCCCTGGTTCCGCTTCTTCTTCGGCGACCAGGCCGACCAGCCCCAGGTGGGCCTGGGCAGCGGCGTGATCGTGAGCACCGACGGCTACATCCTCACCAACAACCACGTGGTCGAGGGCGCCGATGAAATCGAGGTGACCCTGAACGACAGCCGCCACGCGCGCGGCAAGGTGATCGGCACCGACCCCGACACCGACCTGGCGGTGCTCAAGATCGAGCTCGACAAGCTCCCGGTGATCGTTCTGGGCAACTCCGACGAACTGCTCGTGGGCGACCAGGTGCTGGCCATCGGCAACCCCTTCGGCGTGGGCCAGACCGTGACCAGCGGCATCGTCTCGGCGCTCGGCCGCAACCAGCTGGGCATCAACAATTTCGAGAACTTCATCCAGACCGATGCGGCCATCAACCCCGGCAACTCGGGCGGCGCGCTGATCGACGTCAACGGCAACCTGCAGGGCATCAACACCGCGATCTATTCGCGCTCGGGCGGCAGCATGGGCATCGGCTTCGCCATTCCGGTGTCGATGGCCAAGATCGTGCTCGAGGGCATCGTGAAGGAAGGCCAGGTGCGCCGCGGCTGGATCGGGGTCGAGCCGAACGACCTGTCGCCCGAACTGGCCGAGACCTTCGGCGTGAAGGCCGATGCGGGCGTGATCATCACCGGCGTGCTGCAGAACGGCCCCGCCGCCAAGGCCGGCATCCGGCCGGGCGACGTGATCACCTCGGTGGGCGAGAAGAAGACCGACAACGTGCAGGCGCTGCTGACCGCCGTGGCGGGCCTGAAGCCCGGCGACACCGCGCGCTTTGCGCTGCAGCGCGGCAGCGACAAGATGGAGCTGGACGTGACGCCGGGGCTCAGGCCGAAGAGCCCGGTCCGGCAAGTCCCCAATCAGCAGGAATAAAAGGCTCGCCCCCAGGCTTCGCGCACTTCGTGTCGCTGCGCCTACCCCCTACCGGGGGCAACACCTGAGGCCCGGCAAAGCCGGTTCCTCGGTGTTTCCGGCGAAGCGGATTCGGTGAAGGCCTCAGCTTGACGCTGAAGAGTCGGCGTTTTCTTCTTCAGGCTTCTTGCCACTCTGCGCGAAGTAACGCGCGCCGATGATGCCCACCTCGTACAGCAGGCACATCGGCACCGCCAGCGCGAGTTGCGACACCACGTCGGGCGGCGTGAGCACCGCGGCCACCACGAAGGCCACCACGATAAAGTAGCCGCGGAAGGACTTGAGCTTCTCGATGGTCACCATCTCGAAGCGCACCAGCAGCATCACCACGATCGGCACCTGGAAGGCGACGCCGAACGCGATGTAGAGCGAGAGGATGGCCTCCACGTACGACGAGATGTCGGGTGTGGCAGCCACCGCGGCGGGCGTGAACTTCTGGATGAAGCTGAACATCTTGTCCAGCACGAAGAACTGCACGAAGGCGATGCCCGCATAAGCCAGCATGCTGCCGAAGAAGATCAGCGGCAGCGCAAAGCGCTTCTCGTGGCTGTAAAGGCCAGGCGCCACGAACATCCAGGCCTGGTACATGAGCCACGGCAGCGCCAGCAGCACGGCCGTCATCATCAGCACCTTGAGCGGCACGAAGAAGGGCGAGAACACGCCGATGGCGATCAACTTGGCATCCGGCGGCATGTGCGCGCGGATGGGCATCGCGATCAGGTCGATCAGCCCGCCCGGGCCGGGCCAGATGGACAGCAGGATGCCGGCGATCGCCAGGCCGTAGACGCAGTAGAGCAACCGGTCGCGAAGCTCGACCAGGTGCTGCACGAACGGCTGCTCGGTGCCCGCCAGCTCGTCTTCTTTGTCTTTGTTCTTGTCGTCGGAATCGGCCATGGGGAAAGGAAAGAGCGTGGCTTCGGCCGGCGTGCGGCAAGCGAGAAACGCGGGGGTGTTGAAGCGCTAATTGATCTTGTGGGGGCGAAAGCGCGCAACCCGCGCCGCACCCGACAATGCCTTGGTCCGCACGCCGTTGCGCGCCTTGTACCAATTCGGCGTGGCGCCCTGCTTCAGGCGCCAGTTCTTGCGGGGGTGCTTGTACTCGGGCACCGGGGCTTCGGGCTCGGCCAGGGCCGAGAGCGTTTCGCCGGAGCCGGAGAACTGCTTCTCGAATTCGCTCGCGCCGGTGTGGATGTTGTGCTCGACGTCGCGCGCCGCATCCTCCACCGTGGTCTTCATCTTGCGCAGTTCGTCCAGCTCCATCGAGCGGTTGACTTCGGCCTTGACGTCGTTCACGTAGCGCTGCGCCTTGCCCAGCAGGGTGCCCACCGTGCGGGCCACGCGCGGCAGCTTCTCCGGCCCGATGACGATCAGCGCCACGACGCCGATCAGCGCCAGCTTCTCAATGCCGAGGTCGAGCACGTGCGGTCCGCGCTCAGGACTTCTGACGCGCTTCGACGTCGATCGTCTTGTCGCTGTTGGCCGGCTGGCCGGTCACTTGCGCCGCGGGGGCCGAAGCCGCCGATGCGTCGGTGGTGGGGTTGCCGTTGGCATCCTTCATGCCGTCCTTGAAGCCCTTGACGGCGCCTCCAAGGTCCGAACCCATGTTCCGCAGCTTCTTGGTGCCGAAGATCATGACCACGACGAGCAGCACGATCAGCCAGTGCCAGATAGAAAAAGAACCCATGGAAGACTCCTAAGAATGTGTCCGATTTTAGTCGGTCGGAATGTGACAGTTTGGCTTGACGAAAGTCAGCCGCGAAGCCATGGCCGGGGACCGCCCATGACGTGCACATGGAGATGGTGAACCTCCTGCCCGCCCTCGGTGCCGGTGTTCACGACGACGCGGTAGCCGCCGTCCGGATAGGGCCTGCAGCCCTGCTCCAGCGCCAGCCTGGGCGCCAGGGTCATGATCTTGCCCATGAGCGCGGCGTCCTCGGGCGTGAGCTGCGCCATCGAGGCGATGTGCTTCTTGGGCACCAGCATGAAATGCACCGGCGCCCAGGGCGCGATGTCGTGGAAACCGAACAGGTCCTCGTCTTCGTAGACCTTGCGCGAAGGGATCTTGCCTTCGACGATTTTGCAGAAAACGCAGTTCGGATCAGATGACATCTTTGGGTTCCATCGGGCGGTTGTCGTTCATGCGGATCATGCCTTTCACGATCCGGTACAGGAACCACAGCGAAATCAGGCTCCAGGCAATCCAGCCCGGAATGAAAAAGAGCAGCCACAGCCACGAGGTGACGATGTACAGGAGGCCGGCCCAGAGCACAGAGCGGATGCGCCAGCTGAAGTGCGAGGCCTGCCAGGTGCCGGCCGCGTCGTCGCGCTTGACGAAATCGATCACCAGGGCCACGAGCAGGATGACGACGGAGGCCTGAGCCCCCGGGAGGACCGCGCCAATGGCCACGATCAGGTGCAGGATGTAGCTCACCCAGCCCCAGGTCTTGAGCGATTCGTCGGGTTCCACGTTCACGATGTCGTTGGCCATGGAATGTCCTTTCAATCGTTGCTTGCTTCGCGGGCCTGCACCTTGCGCAGGGCTTTTTCCTCGATGCCGCTGGTGCCCTCGCGGCGCTCGAGCTCCGCGACCACTTCTGCCGGCGAGAAACCGTAGTGCGCGAGCGCCACCATGGTGTGGAACCACAAGTCGGCCACTTCGTTCACTATTTTCGAGCGGTCGCCGCCGTGGTCGGCGTCCTTGGCGGCCATCACGACCTCGGTGGCTTCCTCGCCGATCTTCTTCAAGAAAGCGTCGGGGCCCTTGTGCAGCAGGCGCGCGACGTAGCTCTTCTCGGGGTCGCCGCCGTTGGCAGGCAGGCGGGTCTCGATGACCGCGGCCAGGCGTGCGAGGCCATCGGAAGTGTTGGAGGTGGTGTTCACGGTGCCGGTCATTTGTAGATCGATTCCGGGTCTTTCAAGACCGGCTCCACCACGGTCCACTGGCCCTTTTCGTACTTGCTGAAAAAGCAGCTGTGGCGGCCGGTGTGGCAGGCGATGCCGGGCTCGTGGCCCAGCTGGGTGACCTTGAGCAGCACCACGTCGTTGTCGCAGTCCATGCGGATCTCGTGCACGGTCTGCACGTGGCCCGATTCCTCGCCCTTGAACCACAGCTTGTTGCGCGAGCGGCTGAAATACACCGCGCGGCCCAGCTCAGCGGTCTTCTCGAGCGCCTCGCGGTTCATCCAGGCGAACATCAGCACGTCGTTGCTGCCTTGTTCCTGCGCGATCACGGGTACGAGTCCGTTCGCGTCCCACTTCACTTCATCGAGCCATTTCATGGGCGGTATTGTCGGGGATGGGGCAAAGACCCCTCAGCGGCCGATCAACGGTCGATTCGCACGGGAATGCCCCGCGCGGCCATGCGGGCTTTCGCCTCGCCCACGGTGTGCTCGCCGTAGTGAAAGATGCTGGCGGCCAGCACCGCATCGGCGCCGCCGGTCTGGATGCCGTCGGCCAGGTCGTCCAGGTTGCCGACGCCACCCGAGGCGATCACCGGCACGCTGACGGCATCGCTCACCGCACGGGTGAGCGCGAGGTCGAAGCCGCTCTTGGTGCCGTCGCGGTCCATGCTGGTGAGCAGGATCTCGCCCGCGCCGCGGCGCGCCATCTCGGTGGCCCACTGAACCGCGTCCATGCCCGTGTTCTTGCGGCCGCCGTGGCTGTACACGTCCCAGCCCGGGCCGCGCGTGGCCGCCTCTTCGGGCGTGCGGCGCTTGGCATCGATGGCCACGACGATGCACTGCGAGCCGTATTTCTGCGAGGCGTCGTTGATCACCTGCGGATCGGCGATGGCGGCCGAGTTGAAGCTGGTCTTGTCCGCGCCCGCATTGAGGAGCCGGCGTACATCGGCCACCGTGCGCACGCCGCCGCCGACGGTGAGCGGAATGAAGACCTGCGAGGCCACCGCCTCGATGATCGGCAGGATCAGGTCGCGCCCGTCGCTGGTGGCGGTGATGTCCAGGAAGGTGAGCTCGTCGGCGCCCTGCGCGTTGTAGCGCGCGGCGATCTCGACCGGATCGCCGGCATCGCGCAGTTCGAGGAAGTTGACGCCCTTGACGACGCGGCCGCCGGTGACGTCGAGGCAGGGAATGATGCGTTTGGCAAGCATGGGAATGTGAACCGGAAGGAAATCAGAGAACGGTGAGCTGTTGCCAGCCCTGCCATTGGGCGCCGGGCGCCAGCGTCACTTGCTCGTCGATGCGCGCGGCCTCGACGCAGAGCATGTGGCGGTAGCCGTCGGCCGGCATGTCGGTCAGTTTGGCGCAGAGCTCGGCGCCCGGGTTCCACACCACGGTTTCGGTGCAGCTCGCGCTTTGCGAGATTTCGAGCGTGCCGCTCGGCTGCACGAGACGCAGCGGTTTTGCGGGCGCCGCATAGACGCTGTCGAACTCGGCGTCGAACCGCAATGCGGCAGCGGTCTCCACATGGCGGTCGTCGCGCAGCGAATCCCAGCGGTTGGCGCCTTCGAGGCCCTCGAGCCGCACCTGGGCGATGTCGTCGACGTGCAAGTAGGAATGCAGCGCCGCGGCAAAGGCCCAGGGCGCGGGGCCCGTGTTGGTCAGCGTGAGCGCGATGCGGAGCTGGCCGGGGGCCAGCGTCGCTTCCAGGCGTGCCTCGAAAGCGTGCGGCCAGAGCGCCCGGGTGGCCTCGTTGTCGCGCAGCCGGAACGCCAGGGTTCCCGGCGCGGTGCCCGAGGCCTGGAGTTCCCAAGGCAAATTGCGCATGAAACCATGCTTGGGCAGCATGCCGCGCATGTTGAACTGCGGGCAGCAAATGGGCACGCCGCCCCGGATCGCGGTCTTGCCGTCGAACACCGCGCGGGGGCTGAGAAAGAACCTTTCCCCTCCGTCGGCCGTGGTCCACGAGAGCACCTGCGCACCGTGCAGGGCGATCGCGAGGGTGTTTCCGTCCGCGCCGGTGGCACGGATCGCGGGCTGGCCGCGCAAGTCGATCGGGGTGATTTCCATGTGAGGAATTGTAGGCAGCCCCCGTGCCATGGCACGGAATTGGCATCGGGGGCCCATTGCGTGGCCGGGGCCTTCTTGGATACCCTGTCTCCCTCTAAAAAACACTCACACATCCAAAGGGGAATCTCATGAAGAAAAAGCTGCCGATGGCCGCATGGATCCTGATTGCCATGGTGCTCGGCATCATCGTCGGCTACATGATCTTCTCCAGCTTCCCGGACAAGAAGGCTGCCAAGGAAATCGCGGACTACGTGTCCATCGTCTCGGACGTGTTCCTGCGCCTGATCAAGATGCTGATCGGCCCGCTGGTGTTCTCCACGCTGGTGGTGGGCATCGCGCACATGGGCGACGCCAAATCGGTGGGCCGCGTGTTCGGCAAGGCGATCGGCTGGTTCCTCACCGCCTCGCTCATCTCGCTGGTCATCGGCCTCATCATGGCCAACCTGCTCAAGCCCGGCGAGAACCTGGGGCTGCCGCTGCCGGACATCGGCGCCTCGGCCAACCTGGCCACCTCCAAGTTCACGCTCAAGGACTTCGTGAGCCACACGGTGCCCAAATCGTTCGTGGAGGCCATGGCCAACAACGAGATCCTGCAGATCGTGGTGTTCTCGATGTTCTTCGGCGTGGCGCTCGCCTCGCTGGGCGACAAGGCCAAGACGCTGGTGGCCGCCATCGAAGAACTCTCGCACGCCATGCTCAAGATCACCGGCTACGTGATGAAGCTCGCGCCCCTGGCGGTGCTGGCCGCCATGGCCGCCACGGTGGCGGTGAACGGCCTGGGCATCCTCCTGAAGTTCGCCGTGTTCATGGGCGACTTCTACCTGGGCCTCTTCGTGCTGTGGAGCGTGCTGGTGCTGGCGGGCTTCCTCTTCCTCGGGCCGCGCGTGTTCAAGCTCTTGGTGCTCATCAAGGAAGCCTTCCTGCTGTCGTTCGCCACGGCGAGCTCCGAGGCGGCGTATCCGAAGATCCTGCAGGCGCTCGACCGTTTCGGCGTCAAGCGAAAGATCTCCAGCTTCGTGATGCCGATGGGCTATTCGTTCAACCTGGACGGCTCGATGATGTACTGCACCTTCGCCGTGCTCTTCATCGCGCAGGCCTACAACATCCACATGCCGATCAGCACGCAGGTCACCATGCTGCTGATCCTCATGCTCACCTCCAAGGGCATGGCCGGCGTGCCGCGCGCATCGCTGGTGGTGATTGCCGCCACGCTCAACCACTTCGACATTCCCGAGGCCGGCCTGCTCTTGATCCTGGGCGTGGACACGTTCCTGGACATGGGCCGCTCGGCCACCAACGCGGTGGGCAATTCCATCGCCACCGCGGTGGTCGCCAAGTGGGAGGGCGAGCTGCTCTCCGAGGGCGATGCCGAGGTCAATGCGAAGGCGATCGACGAGGAAGCCAACGCCACCCTCGCCCACCCGGCCCACGCGTGAGGCGCGCCATGAACCTCAAGGCCACGCGCGCGGTTCTCCTTGCCGGACTGGTGGCGGCCGCCTCGCTCGCCGCGGCACCGGCGCATGCGCAGGAGCAGCTCACCGGCACGCTCGCCAAGGCGCGCGAGTCGGGCGCCATCACCATCGGCTACCGCGAGTCGTCGGTGCCCTTCTCGTACCTCAATGCGCGCAAGGAGCCGATCGGCTATTCGATCGAGCTGTGCCGCGCGCTGGTCACCGCCATCGAGGACGCGGTGAACAAGAGCCTCGCAATCAAGTGGGTGCCCGTGACTTCCGATTCGCGCATCGACGCGGTCGCCGGCGGCAAGGTCGACCTGGAGTGCGGCTCCACCACCAACAACCTGGAGCGCCAGAAGCGCGTCGCCTTCTCGCCCACGATGTTCGTCTCGGGCACCAAGGTGCTGGTGAAAAAGGGCGCGCCGATCAAGTCGTTCCGCGACCTCGCCGGCAAGAAGGTGGCTGTGACCGCAGGCACCACCAACGAGAAGACGCTGCGGGAGCTCTCGGAGAAGTTCAAGCTCGGCATCAACCTGCAGGTGGCGCGCGACCACGCGGAATCGTTC
The DNA here is from genome assembly GCF_979257995.1 of Variovorax sp. AC194. Taxonomy (NCBI): domain Bacteria; kingdom Pseudomonadati; phylum Pseudomonadota; class Betaproteobacteria; order Burkholderiales; family Comamonadaceae; genus Variovorax; species Variovorax sp. AC194. Next base: position 5,661,035 of record NZ_OZ409823.1, read on the forward strand.
GGGCTCGTGAAAAGCGGCCAGGCCGATGCGTTTGCGACCGACGACGTGCTGCTCTACGGCCTCATCGCGCAGGACGCCGCCAAGGCCGACTACGAGGTGGTAGGCGACTTCCTCTCCTACGACCCCTACGGGATCATGTACCGCAAGGGCGACGCGCAACTGGCCAAGGTGGTCAACGACACCTTCCAGGTGCTGGCCGAAGACGGCGAGATCGAGCGGCAGTACAAGCGCTGGTTCCTGCGCAAGCTCCCTTCGGGCGAGAGCATCAACCTGCCGATGAGCGCGCAGCTGGAGACGATCATCCAGACGATGTCGGTGAAGGCCGAGTAGGCCTTGTGCGGCCGCCGCCGGGCCGCCCCAAGGCGGTCCGCGCCTCCCCCTCGGGGGGTGGCGAATTACACGCAGCGCAGCGAAGTGAAAAGCCAGGGGGTCAACAGACCTATCGCGCTGGCCACTCCCAGCGCGGGATCTCGCTCATGTCCAGGTTCGCGATGCGGGTCTCGCCGAACTGCTTTTCCAGCACCACGGGTTGCAGGCCGTCGCAGTCGTCCAGCGCGGCGATCAGACGTGCGGCATGCGACACCACGATCACCTGCGACTGCCGCGCCGCCTGCGCGATGAGACGGCCGAGCGCCGGCAGCAGGTCGGGGTGCAGGCTGGTCTCGGGCTCGTTGAGCACCAGCAGCGCGGGCGGACGGGGCGTCAGGAGCGCCGCGATCCACAACAGGTAGCGCAGGGTGCCGTCAGAGAGTTCGGCGGCCGTCAGAGGCCGCAAAAGGCCGTGCTGATGCATCAGCGTCTCGAAGCGATCGTCGACCACGCGGACTTCGATGCTGGCGCCGGGGAAGGCATCGTCCACCGCGCTGTCGAGCGCATCGCTGTCACCGATCTCGCGGATGGTCTGGAGCGCGGCTGCGAGGTCAGCGCCGTCGTTGGCGAGCACCGGCGTGTAGGTACCGAGTTGCGGCCGGCGTGCGGGAGCTTCGGCATCGGAGCGGAAGTGATCGTAGAAGCGCCACGAGCGCATCTGCTCGCGCAGCATGAGCATCTCGGGGGCCGTACGCGGGTCGGCGTACTCGGTCATCATGCTGGCGAAGACCGGTATCGGCCGCTCCACAGCCTGCCAGCTCTTGCCATCCTCGCCACGCAGACGCAGCGCGGCGTTCTTGCGGTCGACCAGTTGGGCCGACGCGCGCAGCCACGGTCCACTCCAGATCACTTCGCGCTTGATTTCGGGGTCGTGCCCGAACTCCGTGTTGCGCGGTGTCGGCAGGCCAATGTCGATCGCATAACCGAAGTCGTCGGCCTCGCTGCCCGCAAAACCCAGCCGCAGGGCGACTGGCCCGTTGCGGCCCGAACCCTGCACCGGTGCGTCGCCACGCAGCATCGCGGCCGAAAAGCTTTCGGGCCCGGCCCACAGGGTCGAAGACAACCCACCCTCACGAACCAGCGAGCGGATCACGCCCCCATTGGCAATCTCGGCCAACAGCCGCATCGAGCGGTACACGCTCGATTTGCCACTGCCGTTGCCTCCGGTGATGACGGTGAGCCGCCCGAGAGGCACCGTCAGCTGGCGCAGTGAACGGTAGCCAGCAATGGCGAGCGCGGAGAGCACGCGCTGCTGAAGAACGGCGTCAGGCGCCGGCCAGCTCGTCCGCGCGCGCCTGGGCGGCGGCGAAGTCGAGGTCGCCCGAGTAGATGGCGCGTCCGCAGATCACGCCTTCGACGCCTTCGAACTCGACCGCGCAGAGCTGGTCGATGTCGGCCATGTTCGAGAGACCGCCCGAGGCGATCACCGGGATGCTCAGCGCCTGCGCGAGCTTGACGGTGGCCTCGATGTTGATGCCCGAGAGCATGCCGTCGCGGCCGATGTCGGTGTAGATGATCGACTCGACCCCGTAGTCCTCGAACTTCTTGCCCAGGTCGGCCACCTCGTGGCCGGTGAGCTTGCTCCAGCCGTCGGTGGCGACCTTGCCGTCCTTGGCGTCCAGGCCCACGATGATGTGGCCGCCGAAGGCGCTGCACGCGTCTTTCAGGAACCCCGGGTTCTTGACCGCGGCGGTGCCGATGATCACGTAGCGCAGGCCGTCGTCGATGTAGCGCTCGATGGTGTCCAGGTCGCGGATGCCGCCGCCCAGCTGCACCGGGATGTCGTCGCCGACTTCCTTCAGGATCGCCTTGATCGCCGCGTGGTTCTGCGGCTTGCCGGCGAAGGCGCCATTCAGATCGACCAGGTGCAGCCGCCGCGCGCCGGCGGTGACCCACTTGCGGGCCATGGCGGCAGGGTCTTCGCTGAAGATGGTGGATTGGTCCATGTCGCCCTGCTTGAGGCGAACGCAGTGGCCGTCTTTGAGATCAATGGCGGGAATGAGGAGCATGGTGCCGGTCAGCAGAAGCGAAGGTTCAAGAAAGGAGGGAGGAATTGTTCAAGGACACCACGGAACCGGCTTTGCCGGGCCGTCGGTGTCGCCCCCGGTAGGGGGTTGGCGAAGCGGACACGCAGTGCCGCGCAGCCTGGGGGCGAGCAACAAGTCATGGGTTCCAGTGGAGGAAGTTGCGATAGAGCTGCAGCCCATGGTCCGCACTCTTCTCCGGGTGGAACTGGGTGGCAAAAATGTTATCGCGTGCGATGGCTGCGGTAAAGCTCGCGCCGTAATCGGCCTCGCCTACGCTGTGCCGGGCGTCGGCCGGCCGCGCGTAGAAGCTGTGCACGAAGTAGAAATAGCTCTGGTCGGGAATGTCCGCCCACACCGCGTGCGGCTGGGCCTGGCGCACCTGGTTCCAGCCCATCTGCGGCACCTTGAAGCGGCTGCCGTCGGCCTGCAGGCGCCCGGCCAGCTCGAACTTGATGACCTCACCCGGTATGAGGCCAAGGCCGTCGGTCGGGCCTTCGTCGCTGCGCGACAGCAGCATCTGCATGCCCACGCACACGCCGAAGAGCGGCTTGTTCGCCGCCGCCTCGAGCACCGATTCCTGAAGACCCGAGTCGCGCAGCTCGCGCATGCAGTCGGGCATCGCGCCCTGCCCCGGCAGCACCACGCGCGTGGCCTTGCGCACCACGTCCGGGTCGGAGGTGACGAACACCTCCACGCCCACCTGGTCGGCCGCATGGCGCACGGCCTGCGACACCGAGTGCAGGTTGCCCATGCCGTAGTCGACAACGGCGACGGAATTCGTTGCTACATATTTCATAGCTGTTCGCCAGCGGCTTTCAGAGCGAACCCTTGGTCGACGGAATGACGCCAACGGAGCGCGGATCGAGCTCCAGCGCGCCGCGCATGGCACGGGCGAAGGCCTTGAAGACCGTCTCGCACTGGTGGTGCGCGTTCACGCCCTTCAGGTTGTCGATGTGCAGCGTGACGAAGGCGTGGTTCACGAAACCCTGGAAGAACTCGTAGGTGAGCTGGCTGTCGAAGGTGCCGATCATTCCGCTGGTGAAGGGCACGTGCATCACGAGGCCGGGGCGGCCCGAGAAGTCGATGACCACGCGGCTCAATGCCTCGTCCAGCGGCACGTAGGCATGGCCGTAGCGGCGGATGCCCTTCTTGTCGCCGATGGCCTGGGCCACGGCCTGGCCGAACGTGATGCCCACGTCTTCCACCGTGTGGTGGCCGTCGATGTGCAGGTCGCCCTGGCAGTCGATGTCCAGGTCGATCAGCCCGTGGCGGGCGATCTGGTCGAGCATGTGGTCGAAGAAGCCGATGCCGGTGGAAAGCTTGGCCTTGCCGGTGCCGTCGAGGTTCACGCTGACGGTGATCTTCGTCTCGGCGGTGTTGCGGGTGACCGACGCGGTGCGATCGGTGCTCTGTGGGGTGGTCATAGTGAGGCTTCGAGTGCCGCCAGCATCCGCGCATTCTCGTCGGCCGTTCCGACGGTCAGGCGCAGGCAATTTGCCAGCAGTTCGTGCATTTTAGAAACGTTCTTCACCAGCACCCCCTGAGCCTTCATGCCCTCGAAGGTCTTGGCGGCATCGGGGACGCGCAAAAGGATCATGTTCGCGTCGCTCGGCCAGGTCTTCACGCCCGGCAGCCGGCCCAGGCCCGTCATCAGGCGCTCGCGCTCCTCGCGGATCTGTTTCGCCTGCGCCTCGAACACTTCGGCGTGCTCCAGGGCGAACAGCGCGCACTCGCAGTTGAGCACGCTGATGTTGTAGGGCGGACGCACCTTGTCGACCTCGGCGACGAGCGCCGCCGGCCCCATGAGGTAGCCCAGGCGAATGCCGGCCAGGCCGAACTTGCTGAGCGTGCGCATCAGGAGCACGTGGCGGTGCTTCGCGAGGCGGTCGATGTAGCTGCGGGCGGCAAAGGGCTGGTAGGCCTCGTCGATCACCACCAGGCCGCCCTGCGCGCCCTGGGCCTGGACGATTTTCTCGACGACCGCGTCGTCCCAGAGGTTGGCGGTCGGGTTGTTCGGGTACGCGAGATAGACGATGGCGGGCTTCTCGCGCGCGATGGCGGCCAGCATGGCGGCCTCGTCCAGCTCGAAGTCGGCCGTGAGCGGCACGCCCACGAAGCGAAGGCCCTGCAGCTGGGCACTCATGGCGTACATCACGAAGCCGGGCACGGGCGCGAGCACCGTGGCGCCGGGCTGGTCGCAGGCGATGGCCAGGAGCGAGATCAGCTCGTCCGAGCCGTTGCCCAGCATCAGCGAAAAGCCTTCGGGCATCTGCGCGTGCGCGGCCAGCGCGCGCTGCAGGTCGGCGCCGCGGTCGCCCGGGTAGCGGTTGAGCGCGAGCGCGCCCAGCCGCGCGCCGAGTTCGGCCTGCAGCGCGGGCGGCAGGCCGAAGGGGTTTTCCATCGCATCGAGCTTGATGAAGCCGCGCGCGTCCTGCACGGCGTAGGCGTGCATGGCGCGCACGTCGGCGCGGATGCGCTGCAGCGCGGGGAGAGAGTCAGACATAGGAGATTCGCTGGGGGTCGAAGACCATCGGGTGGTCGTTGGCGTCGAACAGGTCGAGCAGTTCGCCCAAGCCGTCCTCGCGCTTGACCAGCGCGTATTCGGCTTCGGAGATGAGGTTGACGGTCAGCATGGCGATGGCCTCGCCCTCGTCCACTGTGACGCCGGAGAGCATGCGCGCATCAGGCCCGTAGATCGGCGTGAGGAAGAAGAAGGTCTGGAACCCGCAGAACGACAGCGGCGGCTCGGGATCGGCACGCGATGGCCGCTGGCCAGGAAGAAGCGGTCGAAGGCCGGCAGCTTGGCGAGCCAGCGCAGGTTCGAGATGTATTCGGGGTTCAGGTCGCGCACGTACCAGACCAGCTCGGCCGCGCGCGTCATGCCCTCGGGCACGCCGTGGGGCGGCGCGGGCATGAGCCGGTCGCTCATGCCGTTGGTGACGAGCACGTAGCCCTCGTCGTCGGCCAACTCCTCACCCTCACTGTCTTCGACGAAGTTGCGGCCGAAGGCGTGGATGTCGACGCGGTGCTCGGCGTCGGCGCTGTCCAGGAAGGTCTGCTCGGGCTCGTCTTCGAGCGCGTCGAGCATGGCCTGCAGGCGCAGCTGGGCGCGCGTCGGCGCCGCGGCTGCCGCACCGCCCATCAGGGCCTTTTTCAACTTGTCGAACATGGCGGGATCAGGATGCGCAGCGAAAGCTGTTCTGCAGCGCGCTGGACAGCACCAGCTGCACCGGCATGTCGGCCTCGTAGAGCTCCGCATTGCGCTTGAGCTCGGCCTGGAAGAGCGAGCGCGCCATCGAGGGCTCGAGCCGGCGGCCGTCGACGCAGAACAGCGGCTTCTGGCCGGTGCGCCGCGCCGTGTCGCTGGCTTCGCGCAGGCCTTCGAGCACGCCCACGAGGTAGTAGCTCGCGTAGGCCTTGCCCTCTTTCTTTTCCTTGACCTCGAGCGTGTGGAACTCGCGCAGGGTCATGGCCTGCGCACCGACGCCGGCCGCGAGCGCGAACACAAGTGCGAACCCCAGCATCGGCAGACGAACGGTGCGCTTCATGGCTTTTACTTGCGGTAGCGCGGCGGCGGCGCGTAGGCGCCGTCGGCCGGGAAGGCGCTGGGCTGCGGCGGCGTGGCATCGCGGCGCGGACGGCGCGGGGCCTGGGGCTGTTCGAGCTCGAACAGCGCGGCGCCGATCACGCCGATGTTGCGCACGTCGCCGGCCTCGGTGTTCGCGGCGTAGGCACGGCCCGGCGTGGCGAAGCGGAAGGCGGCGACCTCGCTCTGGCTCTTGCGGAAGCCCTCGATGTTCAGCGTCTCCTGCGGGCGCAGCACGTAGCCGCCGTTGCGCAGGCTCCCGGCCTTGCCGGTGAGCACGTCCAGCCCGTCGACGGTGGCGATCACCTCGTAGCTGCGGTCGCTCAGGTTGCGAAAGCGCAGCGTGTAGCGCGCGCCTTCGATGCCGGCCAGGCGGAACATGTCGCTGCTGCTACTGCCGCTACTGCTGCTACTGCCGCGGCGTGCGCGCTGCAGCGGCAGCGGGCGGTTGCTCTCGTCGAGCACCGACCATTCGACGTCGCCCTGGGCGAGCTGCAGGTTGAGCCGGCGCTCGGGGTTGTTGCCCACATCGTGGCGCACGGCGGACGCTTCGTTGTAGCCCACCGAAGCCACTTCGTCGGGCTGCTCGGACAGCCGCTTGGCCACGACGGTGCGGGTCTTCGACTCGATGCCCTCGCCCCATTGGGTGCCAAGTTGTGCGGGTGCAGGTGCGGCCGGCGCGGCGCTGGGCGTGGCGGACATCGCAGCCGTTTCGCCGCGGTTCTGCGGCATCTGCGTGCAGGCGGCCAGCAAGGCGGCGCCTGCCACGAAGCCGGTGGCGAAACGGAAAAATCTCGAACGATAGAGACGTTGAATCATCTGGCGTGCTCCTCCCTGAAGCGGGGTTGTTGGAGCCTCAGATCTTACGCAGGCGCATGCGGGCGGCTTCGGCGTGCGCCTGCAGGCCCTCGCCTTCGGCCAGCGTGACCGCGATCGGGCCGAGCACCTGCGCGCCGGCTTCGCTCACCTCGATCAGGCTGGAGCGCTTCTGGAAGTCGTACACGCCCAGCGGGCTGGAGAAGCGCGCCGTGCCGCTGGTGGGCAGCACGTGGTTCGGGCCGGCGCAGTAGTCGCCCAGGCTCTCGCTGGTGAAGGCGCCCAGGAAGATCGCGCCGGCGTGGCGCAAGAGCGGCTCCCAGCGGCCCGGCTCGCTGCTGCTGACTTCCAGGTGCTCGGGGGCGATGCGGTTGCTGATCTCGCAGGCCTCTTCCATGCTTTTGGTGTGGATCAGCGCGCCGCGCCCGTTGAGCGAGGCGGCGATGATTTCGGCGCGCGGCATGGCGGGCAGCAGGCGATCGATTTCGGCCTGCACGCGGTCGATGTAGGCGGCGTCGGGGCACAGCAGGATGCTCTGCGCGAGCTCGTCGTGCTCGGCCTGGCTGAAGAGATCCATCGCCACCCACTCGGGCGGCGTGGTGCCGTCGGCCAGCACGAGGATCTCGCTCGGGCCCGCGATCATGTCGATGCCCACGGTGCCGAACACGCGGCGCTTGGCGGCGGCCACGTAGGCGTTGCCGGGGCCGGTGATCTTGTCGACCGCGGGGATGGTGGCGGTGCCGTAGGCCAGCGCCGCCACGGCCTGCGCGCCGCCGACGGTGAAGCCGCGCGTGACGCCGGCCACGTAGGCGGCGGCGAGCACGAGCTGGTTCTTTTCACCTCTGGGCGTCGGCACGACCATGATGATTTCGCCCACGCCCGCGACGTGCGCGGGAATCGCGTTCATCAGCACGCTCGACGGGTACGCGGCCTTGCCGCCCGGCACGTAGATGCCCACGCGGTCCAGCGGCGTGACCTTCTGGCCGAGCAGCGTGCCATCGGCGTCGCGGTAGCTCCAGCTCTCGCCGCTCGCCTTCTTCTGGGCCTCGTGGTAGCTGCGCACGCGGCGCGCGGCGGCTTCGAGCGCGTCGCGCTGGGCGGCGGGCAAGGCCTCGAACGCGGCCTTCAGTTCGGCTTGCGTGAGCTCCAGTTCGGGCAGCGTTTTCGCGTCGAGCTTGTCGAAGCGGTTGGTGTATTCGAGCACCGCGTCGTCGCCGCGCTTTTGCACATCGGCCAGGATGTCGGCCACCACTTTCTCGATTGCAGCATCCGCGTCCGCGGACCAATGCAGCCGCGCCTTGAATTCAGCGTCGAAGCTGGCTGAAGTCGTGGAGAGACGGGCGGGGGCTGCTTTCAGAGTCATGGGGCGGGAGATTGGGCGGGAGGAATGGCTGACGCGAACGCGTCGATGATGCGGCGAATGGGTTCGCGCTTGAGCTTGAGCGCGGCCTGGTTGACGACCAGCCGGGCGCTGATGTCCATGATGCGTTCCACCTCGACGAGGTGGTTGGCCTTGAGCGTGTTGCCGGTGGAGACCAGGTCGACGATGGCGTCGGCCAGGCCCGTGAGCGGCGCGAGCTCCATGCTGCCGTAGAGCTTGATGAGGTCCACGTGCACGCCCTTGCTCGCGAAGAAGTCGCGCGAGAGGCCCACGTACTTGGTCGCCACGCGCAGGCGCGAGCCCTGGCGCACGGCCGAGGCGTAGTCGTAGTCGGCGCGCACGGCCACGCTCAGGCGGCAGGCCGCGATGCGCAGGTCCAGCGGCTGGTACATGCCCTGGTTGCCGTTTTCCAGCAGGACGTCCAGGCCGGTCACGCCCAGGTCGGCACCGCCGTACTGCACGTAGGTGGGCACGTCGGAGGCGCGCACCAGCACCACGCGCACGTCGGGGCGGGTGGTCTCCAGGATCAGCTTGCGCGACTTCTCGGGGTCTTCGGTGACCTCGATGCCGGCCGCGGCCAGGAGAGGCATCGTCTCTTCGAAGATGCGGCCTTTGGAAAGCGCCAACGTGATCATGCGGCGGCTCCGGTCACGCGCTCGATGTCGGCGCCCAGGCCGCGCAGCTTGGCTTCCATGCGGTCGTAGCCGCGATCGAGGTGGTAGATGCGATCGACCAGCGTCTCGCCCTCGGCCACGAGGCCGGCGATCACGAGGCTGGCGGAAGCGCGCAGGTCGGTGGCCATCACGGTGGCGCCCGAGAGCTGGGGCACGCCCTCGACCATCGCGACCTTGCCCTCGACATGGATGGTCGCGCCCAAGCGCACCATCTCGTTCACGTGCATGAAGCGGTTCTCGAAGATGGTTTCGGTGACCATCGAGGCGCCGCGCGCGATCACGTTCAGCGCCATGAACTGGGCCTGCATGTCGGTCGGGAAGCCCGGATATTCGGTGGTGCTGAAGCTCTGCGCCTTCAGGTGCTCGCTGGCCGGGGCCTTGGAGCTGATGCGCACACCGCCCTCTTCCCGCGCGACCGTGCAGCCGGCGTCGCGCAGCTTGTCGATCACCGCGTCCATGTGGTCGGCGCGGGCGTGGCGCAGGAACACCTCGCCGCCCGTGGCCGCGACGGCGCACAGGAACGTGCCGGCCTCGATGCGGTCGGCCACCACGGCGTGCTCGCAACCGTGCAGCTTTTCGACGCCCTGGATGCGGATGTGGCTCGTGCCGTGGCCTTCGATCTTCGCGCCCATGCGGATCAGCATTTCGGCCAGATCGACGATCTCGGGCTCCTGCGCGGCGTTTTCGAGCAGCGTCTCGCCCTCGGCGAGCGCGGCGGCCATGAGGAAGTTCTCGGTGCCGGTGACGGTGACCATGTCGGTCAGGATGCGCGCGCCCTTCAGGCGGGTGCGGCCCGCGGGCAGGCTGGCAATCATGTTGCCGTGCTCGACCACGATCTCGGCGCCCATCGCCTGCAGGCCCTTGATGTGCTGGTCGACGGGCCGCGAGCCGATGGCGCAGCCACCGGGCAGCGACACCTTGGCGTGGCCGAAGCGCGCGAGCAGCGGGCCGAGGGCCAGCACCGAGGCGCGCATGGTCTTCACGAGCTCGTAGGGAGCCTCGGGATTCGTGAGGTCGCCGGCATTCAGTTGAACGGTGCCGTTGTCGTCGCGCTCGGCCACGACACCCATGTTGCGCACCAGCTTGAGCATCGTCGACACGTCCTGCAGGCGCGGCACGTTGTGCAGCGTCACGGGCTGGTCGGTCAAGAGGGCCGCGCACAGCTCGGGCAGCGCGGCATTCTTGGCGCCGGAAATGAGCACCTCGCCGCGAAGCTGGCGCCCGCCGCGAATCAGAAGTTTGTCCATCGAGGATCCAGCGAAATGGGGTGGCCCGAGGGCCGGAAAGTTACTTTTCCACCGCCGCCCATTCGGCCGGCGTGTAGGTTTTCATCGAGAGCGCATGCACTTCGTCGGTGTGCATTTTCGCACCGAGGGTGGCGTAGACCCGCTGGTGACGCTGGATGGCGCGCTTGCCCTCGAATTCGGCCGAGACGATGGTCGCGTACCAATGTCGGCCGTCGCCTTCCAGCGAGATGTGCTCGCAGGGGAGGTGGGACTGGATCAGGGCCTGGAGTTGTTCGGCGGTCATGGGTCTGGAAAGGGGCGTTCAGCCCCGGATTTTGTAGCCGATACGGAGGAGATGGACAGCGACGGCGCTCACCACCAGCCAGGCGGTGCCCACGATGCCCAGGCTCAGCCAGGGCGAAGCGTCACTCACGCCGAAGAAGCCGTAGCGGAAGCCGTCGATCATGTAGAAGAACGGGTTCAGGTGGCTCACGCCCTGCCAGAACGGCGGCAGCGAGCCAATCGAATAGAACACGCCCGAGAGGAAGGTCATGGGCATGATCAGGAAATTCTGGAAGACGGCCATCTGGTCAAACTTCTCGGCCCAGAGGCCGGCGATCAGGCCCAGGGTGCCGAGCATCGCGGCGCCCAGCAGCGCGAAAACGACGATCCACACCGGTGCCACGAAATTCGGCATCGCGAAGAACACGGTGACGACGAACACGCCGAGCCCCACCGCCAGCCCGCGGATGATCGACGAGCCCACGTAGGCGAAGAACCAGCCCCAGTGCGACAGCGGCGTGAGCAGCACGAACACCAGGTTGCCCATGATCTTGCTCTGGATGATCGAGGACGAACTGTTCGCAAAAGAGTTCTGCAGCACGCTCATCATCACGAGCCCCGGCACCAGGAAGGCCGTGTAGCCCACCGAGCCATAGACCTTCACATGGTCTTCGAGCACGTGGCCGAACACCATCAGATACAGCAGCGCGGTGAGCACCGGCGCACCGACGGTCTGGAAGCCGACTTTCCAGAAGCGCAGCGTCTCCTTGTAGAGCAGCGCGCGCCACCCAGTGACGGCCATCATCGCGACACCTCCAGCGGCGTCTGCTCGCCCGCCATCAGGTCGATGAACACGTCTTCCAGGTCGGCCTTGCGCATTTCCACGTCTTCCACCGCGACGCCGGCTTCGCGGATCGCGGCCAGCAATTGTTCGACTTCATGAGCGTTCTGCGCCGGCAGCTGCACGATGCGGCCGGTGATGCGCGCGTGCTGGGCAATGGCCCAGGGCAGCATCGCATCGGTCTTGAAGCGCAGCACGTTGCTCGCGGCCGATTTCAAGAGTTCGCTGGTGCGGTCCAGCGCGATCACGCGGCCCAGCTTGAGCATCGCGATGCGGCTGCACAACGCCTCGGCCTCTTCGAGGTAATGGGTGGTCAGCAGCACGGTGCTGCCCTGCTTGTTGAGCCGGGCGACGAACTGCCAGAGGGTCTGGCGCAGCTCGACGTCGACACCGGCGGTGGGCTCGTCCAGCACGATGACGGGCGGCTTGTGCACCAGCGCCTGCGCCACCAGCACGCGGCGCTTCATGCCACCCGACAGCTGCCGCATGTTGGCCGTGGCCTTGTCGGTGAGGCCCAGGCTGTGCAGCAGCTCGTCGATCCAGTCGTCGTTGTTCTTGATGCCGAAGTAGCCCGACTGGATGCGCAGCGATTCGCGCACGTTGAAGAAGGGGTCGAACACCAGCTCCTGCGGCACGATGCCCAACTGGCGGCGCGCTTCGGCGTAGTCGCGCTGCACGTCGAAGCCGTGCACGCTGATGGCGCCGGACGTGGGCCGCGAGAGGCCCGCGAGCATGCTGATCAGGGTGGTCTTGCCCGCGCCGTTGGGGCCGAGCAGGCCGAAGAACTCGCCCGGCTCGATCTGGAAGGAAACCTCGTCGACCGCGCGCAAGCCTTGTTTGCCTTGGGCTTTCTGCTGTCTGGAGGGAGGGTAGGTCTTGGAGACCGATTGGAATGAGATCGCGGGCATGGGAGCCCGCGATTTTAAGGGGCGCCCCCGCGAGCTGGCGCGTAGCGGCTCGATTGCCCTCATGCGGCCGCCGCCGGGCCGCCCCAAGGCGGGCCGCGCCCCACCCTCGGGGGGTGGCGAATTACACGCAGCGAAGCGAAGTGAAAAGCCGGGGGGCCAACAGTCAGGGCGCGGCGGGCAAAAGGCCCGCGATGCCGTACAGCGCAGCCAGTTCGCGCAGGCGCGGCGAAAGACCTTTGACCGAGAAACCGCGGCCCAGCGCACTGGATTCGCGGCGGCATTCGAGCAGCACCGCCAGCGCCGACGAATCGAACTGGGCCAGCGCGGTGGCATCGACCACCGTGGACGACGAATCCGTCTGGCCCTTGAGCCCCTGCTGCAGCATGCGCATGCAGGCCGGGGCCTCGTCGTGGGTGAGCTTGGTGGGCAGGACCAGCATGTGCGTTGCCGTGGGCCGGTCAGCCCTTGGTGTTGCTCTTGTTGCGGCTGGCCAGCGCGGTGATCAGGCCGTCAATGCCGCTCTTGTTGATTTCCTGCGCGAACTGCGTGCGGTAGGTATCGACCAGCCAGACGCCCAGCACATTGAGGTTGTAGACCTTCCAGCCCGCGCCCTGGCCCGGCGTCTTCTCCAGGCGATAGTCCAGCTGCACGGGGTCGCCGCGGCCCTGGATCTCGGTGCGCACCAGCACTTCCTTGTCGTCGGCCGAGCCGCGGAACGGACGCACGGTGACGGTCTGGTCGACCACCTGGTCGAGCGCGCCGGCGTAGGTGCGAACCAGCAGGGCCTTGAATTCTTCCTGCAGGCGCTTTTGCTGCTCGGGGGTGGCCTGGCGCCAGGCCGGGCCGACGGCCGAGGCCGTCATGCGCTGGAAGTTGACGTTGGGCATGATCTTGCTGTCGACCAGCACCATGATCTTGTTGACGTCGCCGGCCTTGATCGACGAGTCGGCCTTGATCGTCTCGAGCACGTCGCTCGACAGGCGCTTGACCAGCGCGTCGGGCGCCTCGTCGGCAGCGTAGGCCGGGCGGACGAAGGCGACGGCGGCGCCGAACAGCAGGGCACCGGCCAGAACCAGCCGGCCCACATCGCGTCGTTGCAAGATCTTGTTGTTCATGGAGAGTCCCTCAGAATTTTGAAAATGGACGAAGCACCCAGGTCGCGCAAGGCGTTTGAGTGCTGCGACAAGAACGGATTCGACAGGCCCGGGGCCGACCGGGTTCCTGAAGCGCAGGTGAAGCCTTGCAACGGGATGCAAGCGGCTTCATCGTCTGCCCCGCGCTTTTTACTTGCTTTCGGCGCCGTCGTCGGCCGGACTGTTGCCCGCACCGTCGTCCGGCGGATTGCCGTCGTAGACCTGGCTGCGGCGGCGCTGCAGGAACGCATCGCGCGTGAACGAATACCTGTCGAGCGCGGCTTCACCGAGCAGGCGGCTCGCGCGCAGGTACTGCGAACGCGTGTCGACGATGCGCAGTACCGAGAGCGAATTGCGCCAGGCCACGTCGTCCATCTGGGCGACCGGGTCGCCGAAGCGATCCACCGGCAGCGCGGCCGTGTCGCGCAGGGTCGAAGACCCGAGCAGCGGCAGCACGACGTACGGACCGGCGCCTACGCCCCAGTGGCCCAGCGTCTGGCCGAAGTCTTCTTCATGGCGCGGAATGCCCGCCTCGGTGGCCACGTCGAGCAGCCCGCCGAGTCCGAAGAAGGTGTTGACGTTGAGCCGCATGAAGGTCTCGGCGCTGTTTTGCACCTTGAACTGCACCACGTTGTTGGCAAGGTTCCAGACGTCGCCCAGGTTGTTGAAGAAGTTGTTCACACCCGTGCGCACCATCTGGGGCAGCGCGCGCTGGTAGGCGGTGGCCACCGGCACGAGCACGGCGTCGTCCACCGTGTCGTTGAAGCGAGAAACGCCGCGATTGAACGGCTCGAACGGATCGGCCGGATTGGCGTTGGGCCCGGTGGCACACCCGGCGACGATCACCAAGGCGGCGGCTGCCATCGCCCAGCGGGCACTATTAGCTATGCTTTTCATAGCATTCGATGCAAAGAATCGTGATTTCATTTTTTGTTGGCTGTTCCCGGCGCCGTATTCGAGCCCCCTTCGGCCGCCTTGCTGTAAAGGAACTGGCTGATCAGGTTCTCCAGCACCACGGCCGATTGGGTCGAGGTGATGGTGTCGCCGGCTTGCAAGTTCTTCTCCTCGGCGCCCGCTTCGATGCCGATGTACTGCTCGCCGAGCAGGCCACTGGTCAGGATCTTGAGCGAGCTGTCCTTGGGAAAACTGTAACGTTTTTGCAGGGCCAGTGTGACGTCGGCCTGAAAGGCCTTGTCGTTGAACGCGATGGATTCCACACGTCCGACCACCACGCCGGCACTCTTGACCGCGGTTTGTGGCTTCAAACCACCAATGTTGTCGAAGCGCGCGGTGACCGCGTAGGTCTGCTGGAAGTTCAGGCTCAGCAGGTTGGCCGACTGCAGCGCGAGAAACAGCAGTGCGGCCGCGCCGATGAGCACGAATAGGCCGACCCAGATGTCGTTGTTGGTACGTTGCATGGTTTGCACTCTCTAGAACGATGGGAGCGGTGCTCCTTTAGATACTGAACATCATGGCGGTGAGAAGGAAGTCCAGCCCCAGCACCGCGAGCGATGCCGTCACGACCGTGCGCGTCGTCGCGCGCGACACGCCCTCGGGCGTGGGCTGGGCCTCGTAGCCCTGCAGCAGCGCAATGAAAGTCACGGTGAAGCCGAAGACGATGCTCTTGATCACGCCGTTGCCGACGTCGCGCCACACATCGACGCCGCCCTGCATCTGGCCCCAGAACGCGCCCGGGTCGACGCCCAGCATCAGCACGCCCACCACGTAGCCGCCCATGATGCCGACCGCGCTGAACACGGCCGCCAGAAGCGGCATGGTGATGACGCCGGCCCAGAAGCGCGGCGCGAGGATGCGCTGCACCGGGTCGACGGCCATCATCTCCATGGCGCTCAATTGCTCGTCGGCCTTCATGAGGCCGATCTCGGCCGTGAGCGACGTGCCCGCGCGCCCGGTGAAGAGCAGCGCCGCCACCACCGGCCCGAGCTCGCGCACCAGGCTCAGCGTCACCAGGAGGCCGAGCGCCTCGGACGAGCCGTAGCGCTGCAGCGCGTAATACATCTGCAGCCCCAGCACGAAGCCGACGAACAGCCCCGACACGCCGATGATCGCGAGCGAGTAGTTGCCCAGGAAATGGATCTGGTCGCGCACGAGGCTGAAGCGACGCATGATCTGCGCGCCGGGCCCGACCAGGCGCATGAAGAGCTTGGCGCCATAGCCCAGATTCGCCAGATGGCTGCGCACGGAAAAACCGACGTCGGCGGGCTTCCACCAGCTCATGAGCGCCCTCCTTCGACGTTGCCGAAATCGTCTTCGATGCTGACGCCCGGGTAATGGAAGCGCACGGGCCCGTCGGGCAGCGCATTGACGAACTGGTGCACCAGCGGGTCGGTGCTCTCGCGCACTTCGGCCGGCGTGCCCTGCGCGGCGATGCTGCCGTTGGCCAGGATGATCACGTGATCGGCGATGCGGAAGGTCTCCTCGAGATCGTGCGACACCACGATGCTGGTGAGCCCGAGCGTGTCGTTGAGCTGGCGAATGAGGCGCGCCGCGGTGCCGAGCGAAATCGGATCGAGGCCGGCGAAAGGTTCGTCGTACATCACGAGGTCGGGGTCGAGCGCGATGGCACGCGCCAGCGCCACGCGCCGCGCCATGCCGCCCGACACCTCGCTGGGCATCAGGTCGCGCGCACCGCGCAGGCCGACCGCGTCGAGCTTCATGAGCACCACGTCGCGCACCAGCGCTTCGGACAATTGCGTGTGCTCGCGCAGCGGGAACGCCACGTTGTCGAACACGGTCATGTCGGTGAAGAGCGCGCCGAACTGGAAGAGCATGCCCATGCGGCGCCGAGCCGCGTAGAGCGCCGCGTTGTCGAACTTGCCGACATCGTGGCCGTCGAAATGCACCTCGCCGCGCTGCGCCCGCTGCTGTCCGCCGATCAATCGCAGCACGGTGGTCTTGCCGCCGCCGGAAGCGCCCATCAAGGCCGTGACCTTGCCGCGCGGGACGGCGAAAGAGACGCCGTCGAGAATCGCGCGCGCGCCGTAGCCGAACGTGACGTCACGGAACTCTACGAAGGGTTGTGGCTGTGCGGCTGGGTCCATCTCAATAAAAAAGCCGGGCGCCTTTTCAGGCATCCCGGCATGCGGTTTCCGCGAATGATAGCGGGGCCGTGACAGGCCCCGCGAAATTGAAACAAAAATCAGCGCGGCAAATCGCTGAATCCCATGAGGAATTCATCCACCGAGCGCGCGGCCTGGCGGCCCTCGCGAATCGCCCAAACCACCAGCGACTGGCCGCGGCGGATGTCGCCTGCAGCAAACACCTTCGGCACGTTGGTGGCGTAGCCGCCGATGAAGTCGACGCTCGCGCGGGCATTGCCGCGTGCGTCCTTCTCCACGCCGAAAGCGTCGAGCACGGTGGCCACGGGGCTGATGAAGCCCATCGCCAGCAGCACCAGGTCGGCCTTGAGGATCTGCTCGCTGCCGGCCACTTCCTGCATCTTGCCGTCCTTCCACTCGACGCGAACGGTCTTCAGGCCCGTGACCTTGCCCTTTTCGCCGATGAACTCCTTGGTGGAGATGGCGAACTCGCGCTCGCAACCTTCTTCATGGCTGGAGCTGGTGCGCAGCTTGATCGGCCAGTAGGGCCAGGTCAGCGGGCGGTTCTCTTCCTCGGGTGGCTGTGGCATCAGCTCGAACTGCGTGACGCTCACGGCGCCGTGGCGGTTGCTGGTGCCCACGCAGTCGGAGCCGGTGTCGCCGCCGCCGATGACGATCACGTGCTTGCCGTCGGCGCGCAGCTGGCCCTTGACCTTGTCGCCCGCGTTGACGCGGTTTTGCTGCGGCAGGAACTCCATCGCGAAATGGATGCCGTCCAGGTCGCGGCCGGGCACCGGCAGGTCGCGCGATTGCTCGGCGCCGCCGGTGAGCACCACGGCGTCGAAATCTTTCTGCAGTTGCTCGGGCGTGATGGTTTCCTTGGCGAGGTTGGTCACCTTGGAGCCCTTGCCCAGCGGCTCTTTCGCGGCGCCGATCATCACGCCGGTGCGGAAGATGACGCCCTCGGCCTTCATCTGCTCGACGCGGCGGTCGATGTGGGTCTTCTCCATCTTGAAGTCGGGGATGCCGTAACGCAGCAGGCCGCCGATGCGGTCGTTCTTCTCGAAGAGGGTCACGTCGTGGCCGGCGCGCGCCAGCTGCTGCGCAGCTGCCATGCCCGCCGGGCCCGCGCCCACCACGGCCACCTTCTTGCCGGTCTTGTGCTTGGCCACGCGCGGCGCGACCCAGCCTTCGTCCCAGGCGCGGTCGATGATCGCGTGCTCGATCGACTTGATGCCGATCGCGTCGTCGTTCACGTTGAGCACGCAGGCCGCCTCGCACGGTGCGGGGCAGATGCGGCCGGTGAACTCGGGGAAGTTGTTGGTCGAGTCGAGCACCGCGAAGGCGTTTTGCCAGTCGTCGCGGTATACGAGGTCGTTGAAGTCCGGAATGATGTTGTTGACCGGACAGCCGCTGTTGCAGAACGGCGTGCCGCAGTCCATGCAGCGCGCGCCCTGCACCTTGGCCTGCTCGGGCGTGAGGCCGACGACGAATTCCTTGTAGTGCTTGACGCGCTCGTCGATGGGCTTGTAGCCCTCTTCGATGCGCTCATGCTCCATGAAGCCGGTGATCTTTCCCATCGTGCTTTCCTCTGTTCTTCGTTTTCGTTGCCGCTCAGACCGCAGCCGTCGTGGCCGGTGCGACCAGTGCGTGCGGCTCCAGGCCCACGTGCGCGTTGTTGCCGCTGCTGCTGAGCTCGACCTTGCGGTCGTGCAGTTCGGCGAGTGCCCGCTTGTATTCGTTCGGGAACACCTTGACGAACTTGGTGCGCGAGACGGCCCAGCTGTCCAGCAGTTCGCGCGCGCGCTTGCTGCCCGTCCAGCGGTGGTGCTCTTCGAGCAGCTTCTTCAGTTGCGCCTCGTCGGTCTCGCCGCCGTGCCAGATCTTGCGGTGCACGCTGGCGGTCTGCTCGGCGGAGGTCAGCACCTTGTCGAGCGACACCATCGAGAGGTTGCAGCGCGTGGCGAACTGGCCGTCCTCGTCATAGACGAAGGCCACGCCGCCGCTCATGCCGGCCGCGAAGTTGCGGCCGGTCTTGCCGAGCACCGCGACCGTGCCACCGGTCATGTATTCGCAACCGTGGTCGCCCGTGCCTTCGATGACCGCCGTGGCACCCGAGAGGCGCACCGCGAAACGCTCGCCGGCCACGCCGCAGAGGTAGGCCTCGCCAGTGGTCGCGCCGTACAGCGCGGTGTTGCCGACGATGGTGTTGCGCACCGCCTCGCCGCGGAAGTCCAGGCTCGGACGCACCACCACGCGGCCGCCCGAGAGGCCCTTGCCGGTGTAGTCGTTGGCGTCGCCGATCAGGTACAGCGTGATGCCGCGTGCCAGGAACGCGCCGAACGACTGGCCGCCCGTGCCTTCGAGCTGGATGCGGATCGAATCGTCGGGCAGGCCCTGCGGATGCACCTTGGTCAGAGCGCCCGAGAGCATCGCGCCCACCGAGCGGTTGACGTTGCGCGCCACCTCGATGAACTGCACCTTCTCGCCCTTGTCGATGGCGGGACGCGACTTCTCGATGAGCTTGACGTCCAGCGCGCGCTCCAGGCCGTGGTCCTGGTTCTCGACATGGAAGCGCGCCACGTCGGCCGGCACGTTCGGCAGCGCGAACAGGCGGCTGAAGTCCAGGCCCGAGGCCTTCCAGTGCTCGATGCCCTTGCGGGTGTCCAAGAGGTCGGCGCGGCCGATCAGGTCGTCGAACTTGCGGATGCCCAGCTGGGCCATGATCTGGCGCACCTCTTCCGCGACGAAGAAGAAGTAGTTGACGACGTGCTCGGGCTTGCCCGAGAACTTCTTGCGCAGCACCGGGTCCTGCGTGGCCACGCCCACCGGGCAGGTGTTCAGGTGGCACTTGCGCATCATGATGCAGCCCTCCACCACCAGCGGCGCGGTGGCGAAGCCGAACTCGTCCGCGCCCAGCAGCGCGCCGATGGCGACGTCGCGGCCGGTCTTCATCTGGCCATCGGCCTGCACGCGGATGCGGCTGCGCAGCCGGTTGAGCACCAGCGTCTGCTGCGTTTCTGCCAAGCCGATTTCCCACGGACTGCCCGCATGCTTGATCGACGACCAGGGCGAGGCGCCCGTGCCGCCGTCGTGGCCCGCGATCACGACGTGGTCGCTCTTGCACTTGGCCACGCCTGCCGCGATGGTGCCCACGCCGATCTCGCTCACCAGCTTGACGCTGATGCTCGCGTGCGGCGCGGTGTTCTTCAGGTCGTGAATGAGCTGCGCCAGGTCCTCGATCGAGTAGATGTCATGGTGCGGCGGCGGCGAGATGAGGCCCACGCCCGGCACGGCATAGCGCTGCTTGCCGATGTATTCGGTGACCTTGCCGCCCGGAAGCTGCCCGCCCTCGCCCGGCTTGGCGCCTTGCGCCATCTTGATCTGGATCTGGTCGGCCGAATGCAGGTATTCGGCCGTGACGCCGAAGCGGCCCGACGCGACCTGCTTGATGCGCGAACGCAGCGAGTCGCCGTCCTGCAGCGGCAGGTCGACCTCGACGTTGGCCGCGCCGATCACGCTCTTGAGCGTGTCGCCCTGCTTGATCGGGATGCCCTTCAATTCGTTGCGGTAGCGCGCGGGGTCTTCGCCGCCTTCGCCCGTGTTGCTCTTGCCGCCGATGCGGTTCATGGCAATGGCGAGCGTGGCGTGCGCCTCGGTGCTGATGGAGCCGAGCGACATCGCGCCGGTGGCGAAGCGCTTGACGATGTCCGCGGCCGCTTCGACCTCGTCCACCGGAATCGCCTTGGCCGGATCGATCTTGAACTCGAACAGGCCGCGCAGCGTCAAGTGACGGCGGTTCTGGTCGTTGATGAGCTGCGCGTATTCCTTGTACGTGTTCCAGTTGTTGGAGCGCGTGCTGTGCTGCAGCTTGGCGATGGCGTCGGGCGTCCACATGTGCTCTTCGCCGCGCGTGCGCCAGGCGTATTCGCCGCCGGCGTCCAGCATATTGGCGAGCACCGGGTCGTCGCTGAACGCGGCCTTGTGCATGCGGATGGCTTCCTCGGCGATCTCGAAGACGCCGATGCCTTCCACGCGGCTGGCGGTGCCGGTGAAGTACTTGTTCACCGTCTCGGTGTTCAGGCCGATGGCCTCGAACAGCTGCGCGCCGCAGTAGCTCATGTAGGTGCTGACACCCATCTTCGACATGATCTTGGACAGGCCCTTGCCGATGGCCTTGACGTAGTTGTAGACCGCCTTGTCGGCGCTCAGGTCGCCCGGCAGGTCGGCGTGCATGGCCGCCAGGGTTTCCATCGCGAGGTACGGGTGCACGGCTTCCGCGCCGTAGCCGGCGAGCACGCCGAAGTGATGCACTTCGCGGGCCGAGCCGGTTTCGACCACGAGGCCGGCCGTGGTGCGCAGGCCTTCGCGGACCAGGTACTGGTGCACGGCCGAGAGGGCCAGCACCGCCGGAATCGCCACCTGCGTCGGGCTCACGCCGCGGTCGCTCACGATCAGGATGTTGTGGCCGCCCTTGATGGCGTCCACCGCTTCGGCGCACAGCGACGCGAGCTTGGCTTCGACGCCCTCGTCGCCCCAGGCGAGCGGGTAGGTGATGTCCAGCGCGTAGCTCTTGAACTTGCCCTGCGTGTACTTGCCGATGTCGCGCAGCTTGGCCATGTCGGCGAAGTCCAGGATCGGCTGGCTCACCTCGAGCCGCATCGGCGGGTTGACCTGGTTGATGTCCAGGAGGTTGGGCTTGGGGCCGATGAAAGACACCAGCGACATCACGATCGCTTCGCGGATCGGGTCGATCGGCGGGTTGGTCACCTGCGCGAACAACTGCTTGAAGTAGTTGTAGAGCGGCTTGTTCTTGTTGGAGAGCACGGCCAGCGGGCTGTCGTTGCCCATGGAGCCGATGCCCTCTTCGCCGGCCTGCGCCATCGGGCTCATCAGGAACTTGATGTCTTCCTGGGTGTAGCCGAAGGCCTGCTGGCGGTCGAGCAGCGCGACCTGGCTGAGCGGCGCGGAAACAGGCTCGGCCTTGACGCTATCGAGCTTGATGCGCAGGTTCTCGATCCACTGCTTGTAGGGCTTGCTGTTGGCGAGGGTGGCCTTGACCTCCTCGTCGTCGATCATGCGGCCCTGCTCCAGGTCGATCAGGAACATCTTGCCGGGCTGCAGGCGCCACTTGCGCACGATCTTCTGCTCGGGCACGGGCAGCACGCCCGACTCGGACGCCATGATGACCAGGTCGTCGTCGGTCACACAGTAGCGGGAAGGCCGCAGGCCGTTGCGGTCGAGCGTGGCGCCGATCTGGCGGCCGTCGGTGAAGACGATGGAGGCCGGGCCGTCCCAGGGCTCCAGCATCGCGGCGTGGTATTCGTAGAACGCGCGGCGGCGCGGGTCCATGGTGGCGTGCTGTTCCCAAGGCTCGGGAATCATCATCATCACGGCCTGGCTGATGGGGTAGCCCGCCATCGTCAGGAGCTCGAGGCAGTTGTCGAAGGTGGCGGTGTCGGACTGGCCGGCGAAGCTGATCGGGTAGAGCTTCTGCAGGTCGGCGCCCAGCACGGGCGACGACATGACGCCCTCGCGCGCCTTCATCCAGTTGTAGTTGCCCTTGACCGTGTTGATTTCGCCGTTGTGGGCGACGTAGCGGTACGGGTGGGCCAGCGGCCACTCGGGGAAGGTGTTGGTCGAGAAACGCTGGTGCACCAGACCCAGGGCCGAGACGCAGCGCTTGTCCTGCAGGTCCAGGTAATAGGTACCGACCTGGTCGGCCAGCAGCAGTCCCTTGTAGACCACGGTGCGGCTGGACATGCTCGGAACGTAGTATTCCTTGCTGTGCTTGAGCTTCAGGCGCTGGATGTTGGCGCTGGCGGTCTTGCGGATCACGTAGAGCTTGCGTTCCAGCGCGTCCTGCACGATCACATCGTTGCCGCGGCCGATGAAGACCTGGCGCAGCAGCGGTTCTTTTTCGCGCACGGTGGGCGACATGGGCATGTCGCGGTTGACCGGCACGTCGCGCCAGCCGAGCAGCACCTGGCCTTCGGCCTTGATGGCGCGTTCCATCTCCTGCTCGCAGGCTTCGCGGGAGGCGTGTTCCTTCGGCAGGAAGATCATGCCGACGCCGTATTCGCCCGGCGGGGGCAGCGTGACGCCCTGCTTGGCCATCTCTTCGCGGTACAGGTGATCGGGCAGCTGGATCAGGATGCCGGCGCCGTCGCCCATCAGCTTGTCAGCGCCCACTGCGCCGCGATGGTCCAGGTTCTCGAGGATCTTCAAGCCCTGCAGCACGATGGCGTGGCTCTTTTCGCCCTTGATGTGGGCCACGAAGCCGACGCCGCAGGCATCGTGCTCGTCGGCACCGGAATACAGACCGTGTTTTTGGAGATGTTCGATCTCGGCAGCCGTCGTCATGGCGCACTCCTTCAGTTTTCGCAGGGAAAGGGAGCATATTGCGATGCACAAAGAATGCCAAACACTTTAATTGGGGTCAGATTCTTATTAAAAGTCGAGTCATCTGATCGGGATTAAATTGGGGACATATCAAAAAAGGTAGCACAACGAGCCAAGAGCACGCCGCGGAGCCGGCAATTTCAGCTCAGGAATTGGAAGCGGATGGCGGCCGGCCCGCCTTAGCCTTGACCACGCGACGCTCGGTCGATTTCTGCAATGAGTCTAAAAAATCCCCATCGCCCGCCGCCCAGCCGCGCAATGTGGCTTCTGTGATCGCGGCCTGATCGGCCGCCCGCACCCCGCCGCGCACCAGTTCGACATACGCCGCCTCGCGCGCGAACGGCGTGTTGCCCAGTTCCCAGTACAGCGGATGCGGCGTGAGCAGCTTGTCGTGGCGCAGTCCCGCGTAGTGCCCGTGGCTCGACCACGGGTAGTCGCGGGCATCGACCGCCATGCCGGCGCGCACCGGGTTGAGGTCGATGTAGGCCATGCAGGTCATGAGGTAGCGATCGGTCTGGATCAGCGTCGACCTGTAGCGCCCCTCCCACAGGGTGCCGCTGCGGCCATGGCGGTCGTTGAAGTAGCGCACATAGCTGCGTCCCACCGACTGCATGAACTGCGGCAGGCCGGTGGTGCTGTTCGGCGTGGCCAGCAGGTGGAAGTGGTTGTCCATCAGCACGTAGGCGTGCAGCGCGATGCCGAAACGCGCGGCGTTGTCGGCCAGGAGGCCGAGCAGCTTTTCGTGGTCCGCGCGATCGACAAAGATCGGCTGGCGGTTGTTGCCGCGCTGGATCACGTGGTGCGGCATGTCGGCCAGCGTGAGACGGGGGAGTCGGGCCATGGAATGAAGTGACGCGCGAGGCTTGTATCCTAAGCGGCTGGTTTACCAATGCACCCAGGGAGGAACGAATGTTCAAGTTTTTCAAGGAACTGGTCGATACGGTGAAAGAAGGCATGGCCGAGGGACGGGCCGAGCTGGCCCAGGAAACAGCCGATCGCGAGGCCGCGCAGCAGGAAACCAATGCCGCGCTGGCAGCGCGCCTTGCGGCCTCCTCGCGCTTCGAGAACTTCGCCGTGGCGCTCGCCGCGGTGTACCGGCAGACCTTCGCGCCCGACCTCAAAGAAGCCCGCGAGGCGCAGCGCAGCGCCGTGCACCTGTTGTGCGTCGGCATTCCTCCCGATGAGATCGAGGCCTGGAAGAAGCTGCTGGCCCGCGACTTCTCGGTAACGAACGGCGACGAGGCCGAGTCCGCGGTGACGGAGATCGTCGACGGTCTCGCCGCGCAGGCCAGCAACGACGACCTGGCCCTGTGGATCGGCCGCGCCGCCCATCTGGCGACCGGCGCAGCAGCAGTCGGCCATTCGACTGCCGAAGAAGCATTGGACTGGCTGGAGCCTGCGGCGGAACTCGCCATCAAGCGCTTCAGCGGCTGGGACCACTACGCGCAGAGCTTCCTCGCCGGAGAGCGCAACGCGCCGGGCAGCAACATCGTCGGGCGCAAGCTGCTGGCCTCGGTGGCGGAGAAACTTCTCGCGGACGACCTCAGCCCCTGGAAGACAGTGGCGTGGCCGGCGCGTGATTCATTCGCCGACCTGGTGGCCTCGCGCGGGACAGCCCGCTCCGCCTAGCGTCCAGACGCGGACTCGTCAGCCGAGGCGAAACCGCGTGTCGCCCAGCGCATCGAGCCCGAACTGCGACAGCAGTTCGCCCAGCCGCGTCGCCGCGCTGGCTTTGCGCTGGCCGGTGTAGCGCGCCAGGATGAGTTCGTTCTTCATGCTGTGCTCCCAGCCCACCAATTCGGTGACCGTCACGCTGTAGCCATTGGCCTCGAGGTACAGGCAGCGCAGCACGTTGGTGAGCTGGCTGCCGATTTCGCGCGTGTGCAACGGGTGGCGCCACAGCTCCGCGAGCGGCGTGCGCGACAGGGCCAGCGCCTTGGTCTCGCGCAGGCATGCGGCCACTTCCGCCTGGCAGCACGGCACCAGCACCATGCAGCGCGCCTTCTTCGCGAGGCCGAAGGCGATGGCGTCGTCGGTCGCGGTGTCGCAGGCATGCAGCGCGGTGACCACGTCGATCTGCGCCGGCAGCTCGCTCGCGTTGGCCGACTCCGCCACCGTGAGGTTGAGGAACGACATGCGGCCGAAACCCAGGTGCTCGGCCAGCTTGCGCGAGCGCTCGACCAGTTCGGCGCGCGTCTCGATGCCGTAGACATGCCCGCCCTCGCGCGCCCTGAAGAACAGGTCGTAGATGATGAAGCCGAGGTACGACTTGCCCGCGCCGTGGTCGGCCAGCGTGGCCCCCGCACCCCCGTCCGGCAGCTCGCGCAGCAGTTGCTCGATGAACTGGAACAGGTGGTAGACCTGCTTGAGCTTGCGCCGCGAGTCCTGGTTGAGACGGCCCTCGCGCGTGAGGATGTGCAGTTCCTTGAGCAGCTCGATGGACTGCCCGGGGCGCAGCACCTCGGCCAGTTCGGCATCGGCCTTGGCGGCCTTGTTCGTCTTCGTGGCGTTGGCCGTGGCGTGTGCGTTCATGGTCGGGCGCTCCCTGGGCCCACGTCGAGCGCCGCCCAGCCCTCGGGGCCCAGCGCTTCGAGCGTCTCGATGTTGCGTTCGAAGATGGCCTCGGCTTCCGGAAACGCCTCGACCGCTCGGCTCACGCTGTCCTCGCGCAGCAGGTGCAGCGTGGGGTACGGTGCCCGGTTGGTCGCGTTCTCGATGTCGTCCGGCTCGGTGCCCGCGAACTGGAATTGCGGATGAAAGCTCGCGAGCTGGAACACGCCGTCAAAGCCCGCGCGGGCGAGCTTGCGTTCGGCGCGGCCGAGAAAATCGTTGAAGTCCAGAAAATCCGCCAAGGTGTTGGGTGCGATCAGAAGGGTCGTGTCGCGCACGGTGGCGTCGACGGCTGCGAGGTCATTGGCTTCGGCAAGAAGCGCTTCCATCAGCCCGGCTTCCTCGGTGGGCAGGTGCACGGCGTAGTGGATCTGCGCCTTCACATGCACCGCCTTGGCGAACGGGCACAGGTTGAGACCGATCACCGCCCGCTCCAGCCAGCGCCGCGTGTCGGCTTCGGCCTGAAAGGCGTCGATTGTCGCCGGGGCGGTCATGCCACCTCCGCTGCAGGGCGTATTCGGCCCAGGCGCCGTGCGACGGCCATGCCGGCCAGCGAACAGGCCAGCGTCGCGGTCCACGTCCAGTGCCAGCCGCCCACGCGGTGCGCCACCCAGGCGACCGCGGGCGGCGCGAGGAACTGTCCGAGCGACGAGGCCTGCTGCATGAGCCCCACCGTCGTGGACACCGTGGTGGGACTGGGCGCCAGCCGGACGCCGAGCAGGAACAGCGTGGCCGGCACCATGCCACCGCCGAGCGAGAAGGCGCAGACCGCGGCGTAGCGAAGCGCAGGCGGCAAGCCCAGCGCATCCGCGCCCTGCCCCACCTGCGCGAACGCGGCCACGCCACCCAGCGCCATCGCCAGGAAGCCCCATTGCAGCAAGCGCTCGGGCGCCACGCCCCGCTGCAGCCAGCGGCCGCCCGCGACGTTGCCGACGATGTTCATCGCGGCCGCGATCGCGGTGAGCACCGCGTTCCAGCCAGCCGGCACGCCCGCGCCGGCGTAGATGGCGGGGAGAAAACCGATCACCGCCATCCACTGGGCGGAATACACGGCGAAGGTCAGCGCGGTCAGCCAGGGTGCGCGCGCGCCGACGGTGGCGCGCAGGCGCGAGACCCAGCCTTCGCTCGCGCCGCTGGCCGCGGAGGGACGCAGCCGGTCTGCCGGCACCGCCGACCATACCCACAGCGCGGCCGCTGCCGACACGACCGACAGCGCCCACCACCAGTCGGCCCAGCCGCCCCAGGCGATCAGCGCGGGCCCCAGCAACAGCGCGAGGGCTACGCCAAGCGGCATGTAGGCGCCCCAGAGGCCGAGCGCGGCCTTGTCGGCGCCCGATGGCGTGAGGGCGCGGATCAGTCCGGGGCCCGGCATCACCGCCAGCAGAAAACCGATGCCTTCGATCGCGCGCAAAACCAGCAACCACTGCACCGCATGTGCCCCGCCGATGAGACCGGCGCCGACCGCGCCGCCGAGCAGGCTCGCGGCGGTCAGCACCACGAGCCCCGTCAGCATGCTGCGGCGCAAGCCGATGGTGTCGGCCGCAAGACCCGCCACCAGGCCCAGCGTCATGCTCGCCACCTGCACGAGCGAGAGCAGGAACCCCGCTTCGACCAGTCCGATGCCGAGCGAAGCCTGCAGCGCCGGCACGGCGGGCGGCAGCTTGCCCAGATGCAATGCGGCGCTGACGCCGCCCAGCATGACGGCGAAAGCCGCGAGCGGGACGCGCGGCGCGGGGTTCGCGCTCACGCGATGCCCCGCCGGCCGGTCAGCCGCTCGTGCTCGCGCATCGCGAAGCGGTCGGTCATGCCGGCGATGTAATCGGCCACGGCCCGGTGGCGGTCGCGGCGCTCGGCGTAGGAATCGGGCATTTCGGCGCCGCGCTCGAAGTACGCCTCGAACAGCTCACGCACTACCTGCTGGGCTTGGTCGGTCGTCTGCGTCACCTGTGGGTGGCGGTAGAGATTGCGGAAGAGGAAACGCTTGAGCTCGTCCGACTGGGCCCGCATGGTCTCGCTGAAGGCAACGATGGGCGGTGCACGGCGCACGCCGTCGGCATCGGCGGGCGCCAGCGTCTGCAGCGCGGCGCGCGTGGCGTCGATCACGTCATAGACCTGCGCGCTCAGCATGCGCCGGATGGTCTCGTAGAGCACGCGGCGCCCCTGGAGCTCGGGGTATTCGGACAGCGCCTCGCGGCGGTAGCGCTCGAAGAGCTCCACCTCGGCGAGCTGCTCGACGCTGATCAGGCCCGAGCGCACGCCATCGTCGATGTCGTGGGCGTTGTAGGCGATGGCGTCGGCCAGGTTGCACAGCTGCGCCTCGAGGCCAGGCTGCGTGCGGTCGAGAAAGCGGCGCGCCACCCCGTTCGGCTCGGCCGCCTCCAGCCGCTCGGCATTCGCGCGCGAGCAGTGCTTGAGGATGCCCTCGCGGGTCTCGAAGCTGAGGTTCAGGCCGTCGTACTGCGGATAGCGGTGCTCCAGCGCATCCACCACGCGCAGGCTCTGCAGGTTGTGCTCGAAGCCGCCGTGATCGGCCATGCAGGCGTTGAGCGCGTCCTGCCCGGCATGGCCGAAGGGCGTGTGGCCCAGGTCGTGCGCGAGGGCAATCGCCTCGACCAAGTCTTCGTTCAGGCGGAGGGCCCGTGCGATCGATCGCCCCAGTTGCGCGACCTCCAGCGAATGCGTGAGCCGCGTGCGGAACAGATCGCCCTCATGGTTCAGGAAGACCTGGGTCTTGTAGACCAGCCGGCGGAACGCCGTGGAGTGCACGATGCGGTCGCGGTCGCGCTGGAAGGCATCGCGCGTGGGTGCGGGCGGCTCGGCATGGCGGCGGCCGCGCGACTGCGCGGGGTGGCAGGCGAAAGCCGCAAGGCTCATTCCACGCAGCACTGCGCGAGCACGTCGCGCACCAGCGCGTCGGGCGCGCTGCTGACCGCGGCGGAACCGGGCTTGTCGATCACCACGAAGCGGATCTCGCCGGCTTCCGACTTCTTGTCGACGCGCATGAGTTCGAGATAGCGATCCGCGCCCAGCGCCGGACCGACGATCGGCAGGCCCGCGCGCTCGATGAGGCGGGTAAGTCGCTCGACGAAGGCCTTATCGACGCCGCCGAGCCGCTGCGACAGGTGCGCCGCCATGACCATGCCGCAGCCGACCGCCTCGCCATGCAGCCATTCGCCGTAGCCCAGGCCCGACTCGATCGCATGGCCGAAGGTGTGGCCGAAATTCAGGATGGCGCGCAAGCCTGTCTCGCGCTCGTCCTGGCCGACGACCAGCGCCTTGATCTCGCAGCTGCGCTTGACGGCATAGGCGAGCGCGGCCGGGTCGCGTGCGACCAGCGCATCGACGTTCTCCTCGATCCAGTCGAGGAAGGCCATGTCGTGAATCGGACCGTACTTGATCACTTCGGCCAGGCCCGCGCTGAGTTCGCGCGGCGGCAGCGTCTGCAAGGTGCTCAGGTCGCAGACCACCAGTTGCGGCTGGTAGAACGCGCCGATCATGTTCTTGCCCAGCGGATGGTTGATGGCCGTCTTGCCGCCGACCGACGAATCGACCTGCGCCAGGAGCGTGGTCGGCACCTGGACGAAGGGCACGCCGCGCATGTAGCTGGCGGCGGCGAAGCCGGTCATGTCGCCCACCACGCCGCCGCCCAGGGCGAACAGCACGGTCTTGCGGTCGCTGCCGTGGCCCAGCAGCGCGTCGAAGATCAGGTTCAGGGTCTCAAGGTTCTTGTACACCTCGCCGTCGGGAAGCTCGAGCAGGTGCACGGTACGAAAGCGATTCGCCAGCGCGGCCCGAAGGACCTGGGCGTAGAGCGGCGCGACCGTGGTGTTGCTGACGATCAACGCACTGGCCGCCGCGGGCGTGGCCGCGAAGCTTGCCGGATCGTCCAGCAAGCCGGCACCGATCAGGATGGGGTAGCTGCGCTCGCCGAGCTGAATGTCGACGCGTTCTGGCGGGGCGGAAAGTACGGGCTGTGCTGACAATGGCATGGCGGCGAGTTTAGGCGCTGCGGCCGGGTCGACTCAGGCGGCGGGCTCTTCGGGATGGGCGCCCGGCGCGACGAGGCCGGCGAGTTCGAGTTGCATCACGATGATGTTGACCAGCATGGCGATCGAGGGGCGGCCGGTATCGACCACGTCGTGGGCCGTCTCGCGGTAGAGCGGGTCGCGCGCGTCGTGCAGCTCGCGAAGCCGGCCCAGCGGATCGGCCACCTGCAGCAACGGCCGCTTGACGTCGTGGCGCAGGCGCCGGAACAGATCCTCGGGAGAAGAGCGCAGGTAGATCACGTGGAAGTGATCGCGCAGCTGACCGCGGTTAGCCTCGCGGAGCACGGCACCGCCACCGGTGGCCAGCACGCCCTGGGCGTTCGCGGCCAAGTCGGCGATGACGGTTTGTTCGAGATCCCGGAAGACCGCTTCACCTTCGCGGTCGAAGTAGTCACGGATCGAGCAGCCGATGCGCTGTTCGATCACGTGATCGGTGTCGATGAACGGAGTGTTCAGCCGCGCCCCCAGGCGCCGGCCCACTGCGGATTTTCCGGCGCCGGGCAAGCCGACGAGTGCGACCGCCACGCGGTGGCTGCTACGCCCGCGCGTCAGCGCGCGGCGTTGCGGTCGGTAATCATCTTTGGAGTGATAAAGACGAGCATTTCGGTCTTGTTGGCAACGCGTTCGCGCTTGCGGAACAGTGCACCCAGGTAGGGCACTTCACCCAGCACCGGCACGCGCGACTCGTCATTGGTTTCGGTAAGTTCGAAGATACCACCGATGACAACCGTGCCGCCGTTCTCCACCAGCACCTCGGTCTGCACGTGCTTGGTGTTGATGGCCGGGCCCGCCGAGGTGTTGACGCCGCGGGCGTCCTTGCTCACGTCCAGGGTCAGGATGATGTTGCCTTCGGGCGTGATCTGCGGGGTGACTTCGAGCTTGAGCACGGCCTTGCGGAACGAGATGGAAGTCGCGCCGCTGGACGTCGCCTGCTGGTAGGGAATTTCCTCGCCCTGTTCGATCAACGCCTTGGTCTGGTCGGCCGTGATGACGCGGGGGCTGGACACCAGCTTGCCCTTGCCGTCGGCTTCCAGCGCGGAGATTTCGAGGTTCAGCATGCGCGAGAAGCTCGAGTTGAACAGCGAGATCGCGAAATTGCCAGCCGCGTTACCCGTACCGCCTGCATCACCTGCGGGCAGGTTGATGAAGTTGGAGTTGGTCCACGTGGTATTCGCCGTGCTAGGCCCACCGTTGGTGCCCGGGGTAACGATCGGCATGACGCCAAGATTGCCGAAGGCCCGGTTACCTGCCGAGGAGGCAACACGTTCTCCGGCGATACCGCCTCCCAATCTCACGCCCAACGATTTGCCGAAGGTGTCAGACGCTTCGACGATGCGGGCTTCGATCAAGACCTGGCGCACGGGCACGTCCAGCTTCTGGATCAACTCAGTCACCTGGGCCAGGCGCGACGGGATATCGGAGACGAACAGTTGATTGGTGCGCGACTCGGCAATCACACTGCCACGTGGGCTGAGGATACGCGTCGTAGTACCGCCGCCACCGCCGCCACCGCTGCCGGCGCCAGTGCCGGTCAAACCTTGCGCAATGGCAATGGCCTTCGTGTAGTTCAACTGGAACGATTGCGTACGCAGCGGCTCCAGGTTCTCGATCGCGGCCTTTGCCTCGAATTCGAGCTTTTCCTTGGCGTTGATTTCATCCTTCGGCGCGATCCACAGCACGCTGCCGTTCTTGCGCATGCCCAGGTTCTTCGCCTGCATGATGATGTCCAGCGCCTGGTCCCACGGCACGTCCTTCAGACGCAGCGTCAGCGCGCCAGTCACCGAGTCCGAGGTCACGATGTTGAAGTTCGTGAAGTCGGCGATCACCTGCAGCAGCGAGCGGATCTCGATGTTCTGGAAGTTCAGCGAGAGCTTCTCGCCGTTGTAGCCCACCCCTTGGGTCAGCTTGGTCGGGTCGACCTTGCGGGCGCGGACTTCCACCACGAACTGATTTTCGCTCTGGTAGGCGCTGTGCTCCCAGTCGCCCTTGGCTTCGATCGTCATGCGCACGCGGTCGCCCGATTGCTGCGAAGTGATCAGCTGGACCGGTGTTCCGAAGTCGCCCACGTCAAGACGGCGGCGCAGGCCTTCGGGCAGCGTCGACTTGGTGAACTCCACCACGAGGTTCTTGCCTTGCTGCTTGACATCGACGCCCACCTGGTTGTTCGGCAGGTCGACGATGACGCGGCCCGTGCCGTCGGCGCCGAGACGGAAGTCGACGTCGCGCAGCGGCAGCGTGTCGCGGTTGCGGTTCTCGGCAAAAACGGTGGCCGAGGAAGCCGCCAGTGCCGTACCGGCCACTGGCTCGAGGATCACCAGCAGCGATTTGCCCTGGATCTCGGTCTTGTAAGCCGTGGCTTGCTTCAGGTTCAGCACCACGCGGCTGCGCTCACCGGCCTGCACCACGTTGACCGAACGCAGGTTGCCCTGGTTCACCTCAATGGCGGAGCGCCCGATGGCGTTCGTCACGCCAGGGAAGTCGAGCGCAATGCGCGCCGGGGTCTGGACGGCGAATCCGGCCGGCACCGCGGTGAGCGGCTGGGCCAGATCGATCCGGATCACCTCGGCGCCGGATTGCGTCGAGCTGGTGACAGCCTCGATCGCGTTTTGCGCATGGGCGACGGCAAGTGCACCGAAGGCCAGCAGACCCAGCCCGGCGGCGCGCAGCCACTGTGCCATCGTTGATTTTTTTTGGTTCATTTCGCACTCTCTTGCAGCTGCAATGTCGCCACGCGTTCGATCCATTCACCTCCAGCGTCTTGCACGATTTCACGCAAGGCGACTTCGGTTTCGTTGATACGGGTAATGCGCCCGTAGTTCAGGCCCAGGTATTCGCCGACGCGCACCTTGTAGAGCAGCTTGTCGACACGCACCAGCGCCACCGGCTGGCCGTTGCGATTCATGCTGCCGACCATGGCCATCGAATCGAGCGGGAAGGCTTCGAGCGATTCCTTGCGGCGCGCCAGTTCGGGCGCGATCAGCTCCGAGGTGCTCGGCTGGTTCGATTCGCGGCGCAGTGCCTGCGTCAGCTTCAGCATGTTGAAGGGCTCGAAAGACGCGCCTTCGGTGTAGGCCTGCGGCGTGAATTTCTTGGGCTCGGCGATCGGCGGCACCGAAGGCTTCACCTGAGCGCGCTGCTCGACCATCCAGCGTTGCAGGTCTTCCTGCCCCGAATCACAGGCGCTCAGGCCCGCCGTGGCCAGCATCAGCCACAGGACTTTGCTTGCGGCCCTCATTTCTTCGCCTTCGGCGCCGTGGCGCGTTTCTGGGCGGCCCGCTCGTCTTCATCGAGATAGCGGAAGGTGCGCGCGGTGGCGTCCATCGTCAGCACGTCCTTGTCCTTTTGCGGCGTGATCGTCACGTTGTTGAGCGTCACGATGCGCGAGAGGCTGGCAACGTCGGCCGCGAAGGCGCCCATGTCGTGATAGCGACCGGTGACGCGAACGGCGATCGGAAGCTCCGCGTAGTAGTCCTTCACCGAGATGGAGCCCGGGCGGAACAGCTCGAACTGCAGGCTGCGGCCAAGGCCCGCCTGGTTGATGTCCGAGAGCAGCGCGTCCATTTCGGCCTTGCTGGGCAGTTGTTTCTCGAGCAGGGTCACGTACTGCTGCACCTGTTCGCGCTGCTTTTTCAGCAGATCGAGGTTGGCCGCCTGGGCGACCTTCTTCTGGTAGTCGGCCTTGAGCGTCACTTCCTTGCCCCGCTCGCTCTCGAGCTGGTCGTTGGAGTTGGTGAGCCAGACGAACCACAGCGCCACGAGCACCAGCGCGGTCACGGCCAGACACAGCGCATAGCGCGGGACCGCCGGCCACATCGACGGATCGTTCGGATTGAGTCCGCGGAACTGCTCGCCGACGTTCCGCAGTGCGGCGCCAACGTCTACTTTTTGGGAGGGGCGATTGCTTGCCATGATCGGTTACCCCTTGGATTGCGCCGCTGCGGCCAGTGCCTTTTCGGCAGCTGCCTTCTGGGCATCGGTCGGTCGTTTCAGGCCGATGCGCATCGTGAAGCTCGCAACGCGACGCTGGTCGCGCTGGCTCAGGTTCACATTCGTCGAAGTGATCTCGACCAGTTCGGGCTTCACCAACCAAGGGCTGTTGTTACCCAGATTGCGCAGCAGTTCCGACACGCGCTCGTTGGACTGGGCCATGCCTTGCAACGTGACGGTCTGGTTGTCCTGTTTCATGCTGCTCAGGTAGACACCGTCGGGCAGTTGCCGGACCAGCTCATTGAACAGGTGCACAGGCAGGTTGCGGTCGCCCTGCAGGTCTTCGACGGCCTGCTGACGCGCGCGCAGGGCCGCAATTTCATCCTGCAGCGTCGATATTTCCTTGATCTCGACTTCGAGCTTCTTGATCTCGGCCTGCAGGAAGCCGTTCTTCGATTGCTGGGTCGAGATCTGCGCCTCGAACCAGAGGTAGCCGAGGCCCGCGATCAGGCCGCCCAACAGCGCAGCGCCGCCGAGCGTTCCGTAGAAGGCTTCGCGGCGCCGCTTGCGCGCGGCTTCGCGGTGCGGAAGCAGATTGATGAGGATCACTGCAGAAACCTCCGCATGGCAAGGCCGCAAGACGTCAGGTACGAGGGCGCTTCGCGCCGCACCTTTTTCTCGCGGATGCTCGGCCCGAAGTCCATGCCGTCGAACGGATTGACAAGCGAGCAGGCAAAAGAGGTCTGGCGGGTCACGGCACTGGTCAGGCCCGGCAGCGACGACGAACCGCCGGCCAGCAGCACATAGTCCACGCGGTTGTGCGGCGTGCTGGTGAAGAAGAACTGCAGCGCGCGTGCAATTTCCTGCGCGATGCTTTCCACGAAGGGCTTGAGCACGCCCGAGCCGTAGTCGTCGGGCAGATCGCCGCTGCGTTTCTTGGCTTCGGCTTCTTCTGCGGAAAAACCGTATTGACGGACGATCAGCTGGGTCAGCTGGGCGCCACCGAAGGCCTGGTCGCGGTCATACAGCACTTCCTGGTTGCGCAGCACCTGCATGCTGGTGGTGAAAGCGCCCACTTCGAACAGCGCCACGATCGAGTCCACGCCCTTGCCGGGCAGTTGCTCGATCAGGCGTGCGGTCGCGAGGCGCGAGGCATAGGACTCGACGTCCAGGATCATGGCCTTCAGCCCGGCCGCTTCGGCCAGGCCTTCGCGGTCTTGGACCTTTTCCTTGCGGGACGCAGCGATCAACACTTCCACATCGCCCGCGGAGGTGGTGCTGGGGCCCGTCACGCAAAAGTCGAGGCTCACCTCGTCCAGCGAGAAGGGGATGTACTGGTTGGCTTCGGACTCGACCTGGATCTCGAGCTCCTGCTCGCTCATGCCACCAGGAAGAATGATCTTTTTGGTGATCACCGCCGAGGGCGGCAGCGCGAGCGCGACGTTGCGCGTCTTGGTGCCGCTCTTGCGCACGACACGCCGGACGGCCTCGGCCACCTCGTCGAATTTCTCGACGTTGCCGTCAGTGATCCAGCCGCGCTCGAGCGGCTCGATGGCGCAGCGCTCCAGAACCAGCTTTCCGCTGGCATCACGGCCGAGTTCGACCAGCTTGACGCTGGACGAGCTGACATCCAGCCCGAGCAGGGGGGCATTCTGACGACGAAACAATGTTCCAAGAGCAGCCAAGTTAGGTCCCTCTCCCCCTGTATTTGTAACCAATGGAAAAATATGCGTTCGGTTGCACTCTAGCAGCAGGCGTAACGCCAACCAAGCAACGCAGGGGGACAAAACGGACAACCGTTGTCAAAACCTGACGTCAAAGCCGCATTCTGTAACTTTTGGATTAGGACTGCACGCGGAAACAAAGATCGGATCGCGCGGGAGGGGCGGCTTTTTATAATGTCCGGTGACTCTCCGGCCCTCCATGCAAGAAACTTCACGCCCCAAAGGGCCAGCCAAGACCCCTCCTCCCGCACGCCCAGCCTGGCTCCGATGGCTGTTGCGCATCGTGTTCTGGGGGTTCGGCATTGCCGCGGCCGGTGTGCTGTCGGTCCTGTGCGTGGTGGCGGTGGCCCTGGCGGTCGCCTATCCGAACCTGCCGGACATCTCGGAACTCTCCGATTACCGGCCCAAGCTGCCGCTGCGGGTTTTTTCCGCAGAAGGCACGTTGATCGGCGAGTTCGGCGAAGAGCGCCGCAACCTCACGCCGATCGCCGCCATTCCGAAGGTGGTGAAGGACGCGGTCCTCGCGGCCGAAGACACGCGCTTCTACGATCACGGCGGCGTCGACTACAAGGGCATGGTCCGCGCGGGCCTGGCCAACCTGAACCGGGTGAAGAGCCAGGGCGCCTCGACCATCACGATGCAGGTGGCGCGCAACGTCTACCTGAGCTCCGAGAAGACGCTGACCCGCAAGGTCTACGAAGTGCTGCTCACCTTCAAGCTGGAGCACCTGCTCAGCAAGGACCAGATCTTCGAGATCTACCTGAACCAGATCTACCTGGGCAACCGCGCCTACGGCTTCGCCGCTGCGTCGGACGCGTATTTCGGCAAGCCCCTGCAGGAACTGACGATCGCGCAGGCCGCCATGCTGGCCGGCCTGCCCAAGGCACCGGGCGCGAACAACCCGGTCAACAACCCGCAGCGCGCGCGCGGCCGCCAGTTCTATGTGATCGACCGCATGCAGGAAGCCGGCTTCATCACCGCCGAGCAGGCAGCCGAAGCCAAGAAGGAAGAGCTGCACCTGCGCGATGCCGCCGACCCGAACCGCCTGCATGCCGAGTACGTGGCCGAGACCGTGCGCCAGCTGATGTATGCGCAATACGGCGACAGCACCTACACGCGCGGCCTCAAGGTCTACACCTCGCTGGTTGCGGCCGATCAGGCCGCCGCCTACAAGGCGCTGCGCAAGGGCATCATGGATTACGAGCGCCGCCAGATCTACCGCGGCCCGGAGAAGTTCGTCGACCTGCCGACCGACAACAAGGACCTGGACGAAGCCGTCGACGATGCGCTCACCGACCATCCCGACAACGGCGACGTGATGGCCGCCGTGGTGCTCAAGGCCAATGCCAAGGAAATCACCGCGGTGCGCGGCAACGGCGACCCGGTGCAGATCACCGGCGAAGGCCTCAAGCCCGCGCAGTCGGGCCTCTCCGACAAGGCACCGCCCAACATCAAGATCCGCCGCGGCGCGGTGATCCGCGTGGTGAAGACGCCCAAGAACACTTGGGAAATCACCCAACTGCCCGAGGTGGAAGGCGCCTTCATCGCCATGGACCCGCGCGACGGCGCCATCAAGGCATTGGTCGGCGGTTTCGATTTCGGCAAGAACAAGTTCAACCACGTGACGCAGGCCTGGCGCCAGCCGGGCTCGAGCTTCAAGCCGTTCATCTACTCGGCGGCGCTGGAGAAGGGCTTCACCCCCGCCACGGTCATCAACGACGGCCCGCTCTTCTTCGATGCCGGCACCACCGGCGGCCAGCCCTGGGAGCCCAAGAACTACGGCGGCGGCTACGATGGCCCGATGTCGATGCGCACGGCGCTGATGAAGTCGAAGAACCTCGTGTCGATCCGCATCCTGCAATCCATCGGCACCCGCTATGCGCAGGACTGGATCACCAACTTCGGCTTCGACAAGGACAAGCACCCCGCCTACCTCCCGATGGCGCTGGGCGCGGGCGCCGTCACGCCGATGCAGATGGCGGTGGGCTACTCGGTGTTCGCCAACGGCGGCTACCGCGTCAATCCCTACCTCGTGACCCGCATCACCGACCACAAGGACAAGCTCCTGGTCGACAAGCAGCCATCGCTCCTCAACGAGGCGAACCGCGCCATTCCCCAGCGCAACGCCTTCATCATGGACACGCTGCTCAATTCGGTGGCCCGTGCCGGCACCGCCGCCAAGGCACAGGCCACGCTCAAGCGCGTCGACCTCTACGGCAAGACCGGCACCACCAACGATTCGCTCGATGCGTGGTTCGCGGGCTTCCAGCCCACGATGACGGCCATCTCGTGGATCGGCTACGACACGCCGCGCAACCTGGGCGACCGCGAAACCGGCGGGGGCCTGAGCCTGCCGATCTGGATCAACTACATGGAGACCGCCATCAAGGGCGTGCCCGTGACCGACCTGTCGACCACGCCGCCCTCGGGCATCGTGAACGTGGGCGGCGAGTGGTACTACGACGACTATGCGCCGGGACGCGGCGTGGCGAGCCTGGGGGTGGAAGCGGCAGCGCCCGTGGCACCGGTCGAAGCCCTGACCGGTGTGCCGGTGAGCCCGCCGGCGCCGCCGGAAGAGCGCAACCGCATCCTCGATCTCTTCCGGAACTGACGACGACGAATCGGTTGATCAGCCGGCCGCGAACGCCAGCGGCTGGCCCGCCTGCAACGTGGCCTCGCGCGAGAGGTTGCCGAAGAACTCCTCGCCCGTCTTGGTATCGACCCATGCCCGGCCGTCGTGCCGGTAGTGATAGCCACCGGACCGCGCGGCCAGCCAGATTTCCTGCAGCGGCTTCTGCAGATTCACGATCAGCTGGCTCCCGTTCTGGAAGGACATCGTGATCATCCCGCCCACCCGTTGGTTGTCGATGTCGGCGTCGGTCGCGTCGTTGATGCGGTCGCAGGCTTGCTCGATCGCAGCGAGCGCTGATTCGGCGCGGTCCATGTACTCGGTGTCGGTCATTACAATTTCGTTATGTTGAATGTTCGCCAAATTCTAGTGACCGCCCGCGGCCGCACTGTGCTCATGGTTTGCATCGCCGCTGCGGCCGCCGGGCTCGCCGCCTGCGGCCAGCGCGGTGCGTTGTACCTGCCGAACGATCCGGCAGCCGCCCAGCGGGCCACCCTGCCGCAATTGATCACCCCCGGCGGCTCCGGCGCTTCTTCCAATGAAGCCGCACCCAAGCCTGCCGCCGCCAGCAGTGCGCCGGCCGCAGCCACCACCGGCAGCGGAGCGCCCAAGTGACCAACGCCTCCCTCCCCGGCCACCCCCACATCGCCCACCGCGACGGCGCCCTGCATGTCGAGGGGCTGGCCCTCGATGCGTTGGCGCGCGAGCACGGCACGCCACTGTTCGTCTATTCGAAGCAGTGGATGCTCGACGCCCTGGCCGCCTACCAGCGCGGCTTCGAGGGCCGCGACGCCCTCATCTGCTACGCGATGAAGGCCAATTCGTCGCTCGGCGTGCTGCGCGTGTTCGCAGAAGCCGGTTGCGGCTTCGACATCGTCTCGGGTGGCGAGCTCGCCCGGGTGCTGGCCGTCGGCGCCGATCCGAAGAAGATCATCTTCTCGGGCGTCGGCAAGACCCGCGCCGAAATGCGCCAGGCCCTCGCGGCCGGCATCGCCTGCTTCAACGTCGAGAGCGAGGCCGAGCTCGACGTGCTCAACGAAGTGGCGCTGGCCGAAAGCCGCCGCGCGCCGATCAGCATTCGCATCAATCCGAACGTCGATCCGAAGACCCACCCCTACATCTCCACCGGCCTCAAAGGCAACAAGTTCGGCATCGCGCACGACCGCGCGGTCCAGGCATACCAACACGCCGCGAAGCTGCCGGGCCTGGAGGTCGTGGGCATCGATTGCCACATCGGCTCGCAGATCACCGAAGCCTCGCCGTACCTGGACGCCTGCGACCGCGTGCTCGACCTGGTCGAAGCGATCGAAGCGGCCGGCGTGCCGATCCATCACCTCGATTTCGGCGGTGGCCTGGGCATCGACTACAACGGCGAAGTGCCGCCCAAGGCCGATGACCTTTGGCAGCAGTTGCTCGCCAAGCTCGATGCGCGCGGCTTCGGGCAGCGCAAGCTGGTCATCGAGCCTGGCCGTTCGCTGGTCGGCAACGCGGGCGTGTGCGTGACCGAGGTGCTCTACACCAAGCCCGGCGAAGACAAGAATTTCTGCATCGTCGATGCGGCGATGAACGACCTGCCGCGTCCCGCGATGTACCAGGCCTTCCAGAAGATCGTGCCGCTGCGCATCCGCGCCGGCGATGCGCCGACCTACGACGTGGTCGGCCCGGTCTGCGAGAGCGGCGACTGGATCGGCCGCGACCGCGCGCTCAACGTGCTGGCCGGCGACCTCCTGGCCGTGCTGTCGGCGGGCGCGTACTGCATGAGCATGTCCAGCAACTACAACACGCGTCCTCGCGCGGCCGAAGTGCTGGTGAGCGGCCGGAGCGCCACGCTGATCCGTCGCCGCGAGACGATGGAAGATCAGCTGCGCAACGAGCAGCTCTGAAGCTCTCTAGGTGGTGCTGCGCAGCGGCTTCTCGCCGCCGCGCGCACCGGCGGCAAGCGTCTTCGCCTTGCGCTTGCTCGCGTAGTTCCACACGCGCCATCCCAGCAGCACCGCGATGATCGCGACGTAGACGAACACCTCGGCGAAGTTGTTCTTGCCCGCGCGCATCCAGAAGAAGTGCAAGAGGCCGAGCCCCGCGATCACGTACACCAGCTTGTGCAGCATCTGCCAGCGCTTGGCGCCCATCGCCTTGATCGCGCGATTGAACGAGGTCGCCGCGAGCGGCGTCAGCAGCACGAAGGCCGAGAAGCCCACCAGGATGAACGGCCGCTTGGCGATGTCCTTGGCGATCTCGCCCCACTCGAAGCCCATGTCGAACCAGCTGTAGCACAAGAGGTGCAGCACCACGTAGAAATACGCGAACAGGCCCAGCATGCGGCGAAAGCGCGCGAGCGCATTCCATTTGCTGATGACGCGCAGCGGCGTCACCGCCAGCACGATGCAGATGAAGCGCAGCGTCCAGTCGCCCGTGGCGCGGATCAGGAACTCCGCGGGGTTCGCGCCCAGCCCATCGGTGAATGCGCCGTACGCCAGCCGCGCGAACGGCAGCAGGCACAGCAGGAAGATGACCGGCTTGGTCGCCGGGTGCATGAGCAGCTTGTTCATGGCGTGAGGACCGGGCGACGCAGCGCGCTCAGTAGTTCTTCTTCAGGTCCATGCCCGCATACAGCTGGCCGACCTGCGCTTCGTAGCCGTTGAACATCAGCGTCTTGTTGCGCTTGGCGAACAGGCCGCCGCCGTCGCCGATGCGCCGCTCGGTCGCCTGGCTCCAGCGCGGATGGTCCACGTTCGGGTTCACGTTCGAATAGAAGCCGTATTCCTGCGCCGCCGCCTTGTTCCAGGCCGTGCTCGGCTCCTTCTCGACGAAGCGGATCTTCACGATCGACTTGGCCGACTTGAAGCCGTACTTCCACGGCACCACCAGGCGCACGGGCGCACCGTTCTGGTTGGGCAGCACCTCGCCGTACATGCCGAAAGACAGGAGCGTGAGCGGGTGCATCGCCTCGTCCATGCGCAGGCCCTCGGTGTAGGGCCAGTCGAGCACGCGCGAGCCGACGAAGGGCATGGTCTTGGGGTCGGCGAGCGTCACGAACTCGATGAACTTGGCGTTGCCCTGCGGCTCGACCTTCTTGATGAGTTCGGCCAGCGAATAGCCGACCCATGGAATGACCATCGACCAACCCTCGACACAGCGCAGCCGGTAAATGCGCTCTTCCTGCGCACTGAGCTTGAGCAGGTCTTCGATGCCGTACTTGCCCGGCTTCTTGACCAGGCCTTCGACCTCGACGGTCCACGGGCGGGTCTTCAGCGTGCCGGCGTTCTTGACCGGATCGCCCTTGTCGGTGCCGAACTCGTAGAAATTGTTGTAGCTCGACGCGTCCTTGTAGTCGGTGAGCTTTTCCATGCTCTGCGCACCCGGTACCGTCGACTTGACCGCGGGCAGCAACGCGAGCTTGTGCGGGCCGGTGGCCTGGGCGAAGGCTTCGCGGCCGGCAAAGCTGGCGAGCGCCGCGCCTGCCGCGCCCGTGGCCATCAGCTTGAGCAGGTCGCGCCGGCCTTCGTAGGCGGCGCGCGGCGTGATCTCGCTCGGCAGCGGATGGATGAAGCCGCTGGTGTCGCGGCGGTGCGAGCGGGAATGGAACGACATGACAGGCCTTTCGCGTGAATCGTTGGTCTCAGGGTAGTTCGTGACATGCCCTGGTTTGGTTACGCGCCGTGGCGGCGCGCGGTTTCAATTCTTCGCGAAAGGCGCGCAGCCTGCGCCTACAGCGTGCCGTAGCTGTGCAGCCCGCTCAGGAACATGTTGACGCCCAGGAACGCAAAGGTCGTGACCGCCAGGCCGCCCAGCGCCCACCAGGCCGCCACTGTGCCGCGCAGGCCCTTCACGAGCCGCATGTGCAGCCAGGCCGCGTAGTTGAGCCAGACGATCAGCGCCCAGGTTTCCTTCGGGTCCCAGCTCCAGTAGCCGCCCCAGGCGTCGGCCGCCCACAGGGCGCCGAGCACGGTGGCGATGGTGAAGAAGGCGAAGCCGACGGTGATCGACTTGTACATGACGTCGTCGAGCACCTCGTTGGCCGGCAGGCGCGCCGCGATGCGTTTGCGCCCAAGCAGGATGCCCGCGGCGATCAGCGCCGAGATGCCCGCGTAGATCACCCAGTAGCTGCCGCCGGCTTCCTGCACGCGCTGGCGAAACGCCACCGGCACGAAGCAGAGGGCCACGCCCAAGAGCCAGATCGGCGTGAGCTTGTACCAGCGGGTCTCGGTGGCCTGCTCCTTGATGAGGTAGGCGAACGCCACCATCGCCGCGAGCGAGAAGGTGCCGTAGCCGATGAAGTTGGCGGGCACGTGCAGCTTCATCCACCAGCTCTGCAGCGCGGGCACCAGCGGCTGGATTTCATGCGCCTCGCGCACGATCGTGTACCAGAGCAGGAAGCCGACCGCGGCGCTCACCACCAGCATCACGAAGGCGCCGAGCGCGCGCGTGTTGTAGCGCTCCTCGAAGTAGAGGTAGAACGCGGCCGTCAGCCAGCAGAACAGCACGAACACTTCGTACAGGTTGCTCACCGGGATGTGGCCGATGTCCGGGCCGAGCTGGTGACTCTCGTACCAGCGCACCATGGTGCCGATCAGCGCCATCGTCACGGCGGCCCAGGCCAGGCGCGAGCCGATCGCGTCGAAGGTGTCGGCCTGCTTGCCGCCGAAGAAGCCGAGCCAGTAGAAGACCGTGCTCATGAAGAACAGCACGCTCATCCAGAGGATGGCCGACTGGCTCGAGAGGAAATACTTGAGCCAGAACACCGAATCGGCGCGCGCCAGGTCGCCCTGGTAGGAGGTGATCGCCAGCAGCGAAGCCGCTGCCACCACGATGGCCAGCACCCGCAGCGGCCGCCAGAACCAGCCGATGGAGATCATCGCGATCACCGCGGCGGCGAGGATCGGCTTCTCGTAATAGTCCATCGATCCCGCATAGCGGGTGAAGGCGAACAGGCCGCCGGCCAGCACCAGCGCCGCGAACACCCAGTCGAACAGGTTGCGGCGCGAGAGCCAGCTTTCATTGAGCGTGAGGGTCGTGGTGTTCATGGTGTCTCTGGTTCTGCTTTGTTCAGCGCGAGCAGCTTGTGCTTGAGGTGCTCGAATTCACGGTCGCTGTCGATCGTCTTGCGGTTGACCGAAAAGGCCATCGTGGCGGCAGTGGCGCCGCCCTCGCTGCCTTCGGAAGCGCCACCATCGGGTGTCAGCCACACCCAGAGGCGCCGCTCGCGCACGTACAGCATGGCAAAAATCCCGACGATCAGCAACAGACACCCGAGATAGACGACGTTCTTTCCAGGGGCACGCGCCACCTGGAACACGCTGGCCTGCACCTGGGTGAAGTCGGTCATCATCATCGCGACGGGCGCCGGGTAGAAATGCGCGTCGCTGATGGCCAGCACCGCCTGGGTGAGATAGGCCTGCGACTTGTCGTCGCTCGGCAGGGCCGCGAGGCCCGCGCCTTCGCGGCTCAGATTGAGCACTTCGAACAGCACGTCGTTGAGGATGCGCACCAGCACCGCGCCGGCGCGTTCGCGCTCGGCCTCGGGCACGTTGACTTCCATGAATTCGGCAATCGCCTGCCAGCCGCCGGCGGTGGTGGCATCGGCCCGGGCGCGCTCGCTGCCCGAGAACAGCGCGAGCGCGCGGGTGGCCGACACGCGCAGCTGCTCGGCCATCTCCGGCCGCTTCGGATCGCTCGCCTTGGCCACGTAGCGCTCGATGGCGCGCGCGCGGGTGTCGGGATCGCCGAGCGCCGTGCGCATGCGCACGAACCCGTCCATCGAGCCCTGCTCGTCGGCCGGCACGCGCAGGTAGCGGAACGGGTCCTCGGGCTTCTCGCGCATGCCCAGCAGGAACACCGGCTGGCCGTCGCCGGTATCGACCGGCACCATGTAGTTCTGGTACTCCCGCGCCTGGCCGGCCGCGTCGCGCAGCTTGTAGCCGATGCTCGGGCCGATGTTGCGCAGCACCTTGGGCTTGTTGGTCTTGTTGGCGGCGCCCAGGCGCGATTCGAGGCTGTGGCGCAGGTCGACCTTGCGCACGTCGGCGCCGCTTCCCATGGCACCGCCGTCGGCGAAGTTCTCGACGTTGATCACGCGCAGCGCGGCGTACTCGAGCGTGAGCTTGTCCTTGCCGTTGGTGATCTCGGTGTTGGGGCCGCCGATGACGCCCTCGACCTCGAAGGGCTTGGCCGCGGCCGCCATCGGCACCGCCTTGAGCTTCACCTTGGAGCCGCCGTCGTCGAAGCTCGACTGGTAGATCTCCACGCCCTTGTAGCTGGCCGGATGGTTCACCTCGATGCGCGCGGGCACCTGCGCGCCGGTCTCGCGGTCGTGCAGCACCACCTCGCTCGCAAAGAGCTTGGGCATGCCGGTGGAGTAGTAGTCGACGATGAACTTCTTGAGCTCGATGGAGAACGGCAATTCCTGCAGCAGCACGCCGTCGGCCTGGTTCAGGATCGCCACGCTGCCCTGCCCGCCCTCGGGCACGAGGATGTTGCCGCGGAAGGTCGGGTTGTTGACCGAGAGCCGGTGCTCGGGGGCCACGTCGGCGATCATGCCGCCGCCGGTGAACACGCTCTTGCCGTTGAACCAGGTCTGCGCGCGCACCACGAGATCGCCGTCGAGCAGGCCGCCGATGCACACGAGAACGATGGCGCTGTGCGCCGCGATGTAGCCCAGCTTGTGCGCGCCACCGGCACGCGCGGCGACCATCCAGCCAGGTGCTGCCTTGCCATCGCTGGAACCGTCGCGCTGTTGCAGCTTGACCTTCCAGCCACCGCTCACGAGCAGCTGGCCGATGCGGTTGGCGGCGGCGTCCGGCGTTTCGGCAAGCGTGTTCTCGGCGCGCTG
The DNA here is from genome assembly GCF_979257995.1 of Variovorax sp. AC194. Lineage (NCBI taxonomy): Bacteria > Pseudomonadati > Pseudomonadota > Betaproteobacteria > Burkholderiales > Comamonadaceae > Variovorax > Variovorax sp. AC194. The sequence goes on from NZ_OZ409823.1 coordinate 5,705,504, forward strand.
GCCAAAGGCCTTCAGGCTCTGCGCGCGGATGTCTTCCTTGAAGGTCTTCAGGTCCACCAGGATGCGCGGCGTGTTGCGCGCGATGCACAAGGAGGTGCTGATCACCAGGAACAGCAGGATCAGCAGGAACCACCAGGCGCTGTAGATCGAATCGAGCCGCGCTGCCCGGAAGAACTCGGCCCAGAACGGCCCGAACTGGTTGATGTAGTTGTTGATCGGCTCGTGCTGCTTGATGACCGTGCCGATGATCGAGGCGATGCAGATGACGGTGAGCAGCGCGATCGCGAAGCGCATCGACGAGAACAGCTCCACTGCCGCGCGAAGCACTTGCGGGCCGCGATGCACGCGAAGGCCATGGGTGGAGACTGACATCGGGTGGGGCGCTGGAAAAAGGGGAAAAAAGCAAAAGGGCGGGCCATCCTCCTGGATCGGCCCGCCCTTTGTTTGGGGTTGTTGTCGGCGGTTAGTTCACGCTGGAAAGCGCGGAATCAGCGCAGGCCGGCGATGTAGTCGGCCACGGCCTTGATTTCACGGTCGTTGAGCTTGGCGGCAACGCCCGTCATCGGCAGGCTGTTGTTGCGCACGTTGTCGCGGAAGGCCGTCAACTGGGCGATGGTGTATTCGGCGTTCTGGCCACCCAGGCGCGGGTACTGCGCGGGGATGCCGGCGCCGTTCGGGCTGTGGCAGCCGGCGCAGGCCGGGATCTGTCGATCGCCGATGCCGCCGCGGTAGATCTTCTCGCCCATGGCGATGGTGTCCTTGTCCTTCGAGAAGCCCGTCTTGACCTTCTTGGAGCCGACGAACCAGGCGATGTTGCGCATGTCCTCGTCCGACAGCGCCGAGGCCAGCGGCTTCATGATCGCGCTCTTGCGGGCGCCGGACTTGAAGTCCTGCAGCTGCTTGAGGATGTATTCGGGATGTTGTTGCGCCAGCTTCGGGTTGGCCGCGATGGCCGAGTTGCCGTCGGCGTTGTGGCACGAGGCGCAGCTCTGGCTGTTGGCCGGCGTCGCGTTGAACACCGTGTCGCCCTTGGCGGGATCGGGCTTGGCCGGCTTGGCGACAGCTGCTGCGGGGGCAGCGGCATGCTCATCGGCTGCGAAACTCGCGCTGGCTACGACGCCCATGAGGGCCGCAAGCAGAATATTGGCAAACAACTTCATATCGGGGGCTTAGATTTATGGCGCAAAACCCCGCGATTCTACAATGGCGCCCCGTTCCGAAAGCCCATTGATGACCTCCCCGCGCGCCAAGTCCGCCGCTTATCCTCCCCGCGCGGCCCCCGCCGCGGACCCGCAGGTCGCCGAACGCGAGCGCGTGGCACTGGGTTGGCTGCACACCGCCCACTTCCTCACCAGCGCTCCGCAGCTGGAACACCTGCCTCCCGTGGACCTGCCCGAGATCGCTTTCGTCGGCCGATCGAACGCCGGCAAGTCGACCGCCATCAACACGCTCACCCAGCAGACGCGCCTGGCTTTTGCCTCGAAGACGCCGGGCCGCACTCAGCACATCAACCTCTTTGGCATCGGCAAGCAGAAGGTCGACGACGCGGTGCTCGCCGACCTCCCCGGCTACGGCTACGCGGCCGTGCCGAAGGAAGCCAAGCTGCGCTGGCAGCGCGTGATGGGCAACTACCTCATGACGCGCGAAAGCCTGCGAGGGGTTGTCCTGATGTGCGATCCGCGCCACGGCCTGACCGAGCTCGACGAAATCCTGCTCGATGTGATCCGCCCGCGCGTGCAGCAAGGCCTCAAGTTCCTCATCCTTTTGACCAAGTCGGACAAGCTCACGCGCAGCGAGGGCGCCAAGGTGCTGTCGATCACGCGACTCCAGGCCGGCGGCGGCGAGGTCAAACTGTTCTCGGCGCTGAAGAAGCAGGGCGTCGGCGACGCGGCCCAACTGCTGTGGCAGTGGGTGCACCCCGAAGGCGGCGCTGCGCCGGCCGGACAGGAGCCACAGGAAACGCCGGAGCCTCCGGAAGAAACCTGAGGCCGAACGGCTGCATTGACCGTCCCGCCTGCTGCATTCACTATCAAAACAATAGCGACAGTCAACCCAAGGAGACGAGAAGCATGACCGAGACCTTCCAACGCAGCCTGCCCAACGGCACCACCCTGAGCTGCCGCGCGGCCGGCAAGCCGGGACAGCCGCTGATGGTGTTCCTGCACGGCTTTCCCGAGGCGGCGTTCATCTGGGACGAGCTGCTCGATTACTTCGCGGACCCCGCGCACGGCGGCTACCGCTGCGTGGCGCCCAACCTGCGCGGCTTCGAAAAGTCCAGTGCGCCGACCGAGGTGGCCGCGTACAAGCCGCAGCTGATGATCCAGGACATCCAGCAGCTCGTCGCCACCGAAAGCGCCGACGGTTCGATGGCCGCGCTGGTCGCGCACGACTGGGGCGGCGCCTTCGCGTGGGGCTACGCCAACGCGTTCCCGGCGCAGGTCGGCAAGCTCGTGATCATCAATTCGCCGCACCCCGGCACCTTCACGCGCGAACTGCGCAACAGCCCGGCGCAGCAGCAGGCCAGCGCGTACATGAACTTCCTCGCGCGACCCGACGCCGAGGCGCTGCTCGCGGCCGACGATTTCAAGCGCATGTGGCCCTTTTTCCTGCTGATGAAGGCCGGCCCCGACGGCTTCGGCTGGCTCACCGAAGAAGTGAAGCAGCAGTACCGCGAGGTCTGGAGCGCGGGCCTCACCGGCGCCTGCAACCTCTACCGCGTGACGCCGATGAAGCCGCCGCTGCCGGGCCAGACCATCGACGGCATTCCGGTGCTGCCGCCAGAACGGCTCATGGTGAACGTACCGACCTTCGTGTTCTGGGCGCTGGACGATGCGGCGCTGCTGCCGGGCCTGCTCGAAGGGCTGGAAGAGTACGTGCCGAAGCTCGAGGTCAAGAAGGTGCCGAACGCGACCCACTGGATCGTGCACGAGCAGCCGCAACTGGTCGCGCGCGAGATCGAGGCCTTCCTGCAGCGGAACTGATTCCTGCAAACCGTTCGGGCTGAGCCTGTCGAAGCCTTGCGCGGCGCTTCGACAAGCTCGGCGTGAACGGGTTTGGCCCTCAATAGATCTTCGGCTCGCCCTCTGGGCGTGTCTTGAACCGGCGGTGCACCCAGTAGTACTGGGAGGGCATCGCGTCGATGTACCCCTGCAGCCGCTCGTTCATGAGCGCGGTGTCGGCCTCGACGTCGTCGGTGGGGAAGTTCTGCCACGCCGACTTCACTTCGATCTCGTAGCCGCCGGGCGTGAGCTTCGCCACCACCGGCACCACCTTGGCCTTGCCCAGCCGCGCGAAGCGCGAGAGCGAGGGCACGGTCGCGGCCTGCACGCCGTAGAACGGCACGAAGATCGTCTGCTCGCGGCCGAAGTCCATGTCGGGCAGCAGGTACAGCAGGCCCCCCTTGCGCAGCCCCGAGAGCACAGGCTTGATGCCGTCCACCCGGTTGAGCGCCGCCACGTCGCCAAAGCGCGTGCGGCCTTCGCGGATCCAGGCATCGACCATCGGGTCGCGCTGCGTCGTGTAGATCGTGGCCGAGGGGCGCGCCGTGTGCATGGTGAGCGCGGTGGCTGCGGCGTCGAGGCCGTAGAAGTGCGGCGCGAACAGGATCATCGGCGCGTCGCCCTCGGCGATTTCGGCGATCTCCGACGCCGAGCCCACGATCTTCAGCCGGCTCGCCACCACCTTCTCCGGTGCATGCCAGAGCCAGCTGCGGTCCAGCCACGACTGCGCGACGAAGACGAAGGTTTCGCGCGCAATGGCGCGGCGCTCGGCCTCCGATTTCTCGGGAAAGCAAAGGGCCAGGTTTCGGTCGACCACGCGCCGCCGCGGCACGGCGATGGTGTGAAGCAAGCGGCCGAGGACCTTGCTGAAACCGCGCACGAGCGGCAGGGGCAGCGGTGCCAGCACTCGCATGAAGCCGATGCCCAGGCGTGAACTGAGGCTCATGGCGTCTGCTCCCCCGTCGCGGCCGCAACGGAACGATCGGCGCGCGGCTCCTTGTAGCGCGCGTAGTCCCAGACGTACTGGCCGGGCAAGCTGCGGATCAGGCGGCCGATGCCGTCGTTCATCGCCGCTGCCGCGTCTTCGACGCTGGCCTTCGGATCGGTCAGCGCCGTGCCCACGATGGGTTCGAAGCGGATCACGTAGCCCGCGCCGCGCGGCAGCCGCTCGCACACGCTGAGGAAACACGCCGCGCCCGTCTGCTGCGCGAGGCGCGGAAGCAGGGTCATGGTGTAGGCCGGCCGGCCGAGGAACGGCGCCCAGACGCCTTGGCCCATCGGCGGCACCTGGTCGGGGAGGATGCCCGTGTAGCCGCCACTTCGCAGCGTGCGGATCAGGCCGCGCACGCCGGTGTTGTTGGTCGGCAGCGTCTGCAGGCCGGGCCGGTCGCGCGAGCCCGCGGCGATCAGGTCGGCCATCCATTTCTTGCGCGCCGGACGGAACAGCGCGGTGATCGGCCCGAAGGCCTCGAAGAAGCGCTCGCCGATCGCCTGGCCGCACATCTCCCAGCTGCCCAGGTGCGGGGCCACCAGGATCACGCCCTTCTTCGCCCGCATGGCGGCCTCGAAGGCTTCGACGCCTTCCCAGCGCACGACACGGGGCAGCACGCTCTCGCCTTGCGGGCGCAGCCACAGCCAGGGCAGTTCGGACGCCATGTGGCCGGCGGCGGCGATGGCGGGGCGGTATTGGCCGGGGGTGAAACCCGCGCTTTCGGCATTGGCCTTGAATCGGCGGCGGTAGTCCGGCGCGCAGAACCAGACCAGCCAGCCCAGCATGGCGCCCAGGCGATGCATCAACGGCATCGGCACGCGGGCAAGCAGGCGGAACAGGGTGATCATTGAAACGGGAGGGGAGTCAAAAAACGGACGCGCGCGCATGGTATTGCGCGGCTCGAATAGAATGCAAATTGTCGCCGAGTTACGGAACAACTTGCAGGGCGACAAACACAAGCGCGAAGCGATTGTGCCCCGCCGATTCACCGGCATCTCTGCTAAAGCGTTCGCCAGGGCTCCGCAGAGTTGGCAACGCGCCAAACCACTTCAAGGAGCTTTGAAAAAATGGCGAACGACTTCCTCTTCACTTCCGAATCCGTCTCCGAAGGCCACCCCGACAAGGTCGCCGACCAGATCTCGGACGCCATCCTGGACGCGATCTTCGAGCAGGACCCCCGCAGCCGCGTGGCCGCCGAGACGCTGACCAACACCGGCCTCGTGGTGCTCGCCGGCGAGATCACCACCAACGCGCACGTGGACTACATCCAGGTCGCGCGCGACACCATCAAGCGCATCGGCTACGACAACACCGAATACGGCATCGACTACAAGGGCTGCGCGGTGATGGTCTGCTACGACAAGCAGTCCAACGACATCGCCCAGGGCGTGGACCACGCCTCCGACGACCACCTGAACACCGGTGCCGGCGACCAGGGCCTGATGTTCGGCTACGCCTGCGATGAAACGCCCGAGCTGATGCCCGCGCCGATCTACTACGCCCACCGCCTCGTGGAGCGTCAGGCCCAACTGCGCAAGGACGGCCGCCTGCCGTTCCTTCGCCCCGACGCCAAGAGCCAGGTCACGATGCGCTACGTGGACGGCAAGCCCCACAGCATCGATACCGTGGTGCTCTCCACCCAGCACAGCCCCGACCAGAGCGAGACCTCCACCAAAATGAAGGCCTCGTTCAACGAAGCCATCATCGAGGAGATCATCAAGCCCGTGCTGCCCAAGGAATGGCTCAAGGACACGCGCTACCTGATCAACCCGACCGGCCGCTTCGTCATCGGCGGCCCGCAGGGCGACTGCGGCCTCACCGGCCGCAAGATCATCGTGGACACCTACGGCGGCGCCTGCCCGCACGGCGGCGGCGCGTTCTCGGGCAAGGACCCGTCCAAGGTCGACCGCTCGGCCGCCTACGCCGCACGCTACGTGGCCAAGAACATCGTGGCCGCCGGCATTGCGCGCCAGTGCCAGATCCAGGTGGCCTACGCGATCGGCGTGGCCGAGCCGATGAACATCACGGTCTACACCGAAGGCACCGGCGTGATCCCCGACGAGAAGATCGCCGAACTCGTGCGCGAGCACTTCGACCTGCGCCCGAAGGGCATCATCCAGATGCTCGATCTGCTGCGCCCGATCTACCAGAAGACTGCCGCCTACGGCCACTTCGGTCGCGAAGAGCCCGAGTTCACCTGGGAGGCCACCACGCAAGCGCCCGCACTGCGCGCGGCAGCCGGCCTCAAGTAAATAGAAAAAGACGGTGGGTCGTCAGAAGCGGTACGCACCGCCGAGGCCCACCGTCCAGTTACGGCCCGGCGCGGGCTCGTAGTAGCGCGCATTGCCCTCGTTGACGATGACCGAGCCCACGTAGCGCCGGTCGAACAGGTTGTCGACACGCGCGAAGGCGTTGAACTCCCAACGCTCCCACTTCTTCAGATACCCCGCATACAGCGCCGCGACGGCATAGCCCGGCGCGCTCGCCGTGTTGACGTCGTTCGCCTGGATGCGCCCGAGCGCGCGCATCTCGATGCCGGCGCGCCAGCCCTCGGGCGGCACCCAGCCCAGCGACGCGAAGAGCGACTGCCGCGCGATGCCCGGAATGCGATTGCCGCCGACCACCGTGTTGGCGACGGCGCAGGGCGACGGCGAGCAGAAGGCATCGCGGTACGTCGCATCGAGCCACGTGTAGGCCAGCTGCGTGCGCCAGTGGTTCGCCGTCTCGTGCTGCCAGCCGAGCTCGAAGCCGTTGCGCCGCGTGCGCCCCGCGTTCTGGAAGGTGGCGCGGCCGCCAACGTTGGTGTCGGTCACGATCTCGTCGCGCGTGCGGGTCTGGAACAGCGCCGCCGTCAGCAGCCCACCCGCCAGCCGCGCCTTGGCGCCCAGCTCGATGCTGTCGTTGACCGACGGCCGCAGCGCGAAGTTGAGGCCGCTCGCGCCGCCCGAGCGGTACGAGAGCTCGTTGAGCGTCGGCGTTTCGAACCCGCGGCCGATGGACCCATAGAGCGCGAGATCGGGCGTGGCCTGGTAGCGCAGCGACGCCACCGGCAGCGTCTTGCTGTAGCGCGCGGTGCCGCTGTCGTCGCGGTTCGCGCCCACGATGTAGCGGTCGTTCGATGCGAAGTGCACGCTGCTGCGGCGCACGCCGGCCTCGAGCGTCCAGCGGTCGGTGAAGCGCCAGGTCGCCTGCGCGTAGGGGTCGAGGTTCCAGACCTCGTTGCGCTCGCTGCGGCGCAGGCGCCCCTGCACGCCGAGCACCGGATTCGCGGCGCTGCCCAAGTAGTTCTCGTAGCCGCGGCGGCGCTCGCGCAGGCTGTCGTAGCCCAGGCCCGCCACCACGTCGAGCGGCCGGTCCACCAGCTGCAGCGCGGCGGTCCAGCGCACGTCGACGCCGCCGTACTGCCGCGAGAGATCGATCACGCCGCCCGCGTGCAACGGGTTCTGCTGCGCCGAGGGCGGGATCGACTGGTACTGCGTGGTCTTGCGCTCGCCGCCGTAGACCATGAGGCGCAGCCCCTGCGTCGCGTCGATGCGCCGTTCGTAGAGCAGGCCCATCTGCGTCTGCTCGACCGTCTTGCGCGTGTCGTACTGCGTCGCGAGCGGTGCGTTGCGCGGTGCGAGCGCGTACTGGTCGGCGGTCAGGCCCAGCGGGTCCTGCGCATCGATGCGCACGCTGTTGAGCACGAGCGTGAGCTTGTCGCCGTTGTCCAGCGCGATGCCCAGCTTGCCGTTGGCGATGTCGCGACGCGCGGCGCTGTGCTCGCGCCAGCCGTCGGTGTGAAAGCGGCTCGCGCCCAGCAGGTAATCGACCGCGCCCTGCGAGCCGCTCAACTGCACCGACTGCCGCCAGGTGCCGAAGCTGCCGCCGGCCGCGGAATAGGAAAGGCGCGGCGCGCCCTCCCCCGATGCGGTGAAGGCCTGCAGCACCCCGCCCGACGAGTTGCCGTAGAGCGCCGAGAACGGCCCGCGCAGCACCTCGACGCGATCGACGGAGCCGATGTCGATGTTCGACGTCTGCCCCTGCCCGTCGGGCAGCGTGGCCGGAATGCCGTCGACATAGAGCCGCACCCCGCGCACGCCGAAGGTCGAGCGCGCGCCGAAGCCGCGGATCGAGAGCTGCAGGTCCTGCGCGTAGTTCAGCCGGTTCTGCACCTGCAGCCCCGGCACGGCGCCCAGGCTTTCAGAGAGGTTCACCTGCAGCCGGCCCTCGCGCATTTCCTGGCCATCGACCCGGTCGACGGAGCCGGGCACGTTGAACGGCGCGACCTGGCCGCGGGGCGTGGAGACGGTGATCGGGGGCAGTTGGCCCGCTGGCGCTTCGGTCGTTGGCGCCGGCTGGGCATTCGCCGCGATGGGAACGCCCAGCAACAACAGTCGGGCGGCGTGGGCGAGTGCGGCATTCATTGCACCGATTCTGCGTTGGCGCGCCAACACCCTCGCCTAGCGAGAACCCGACGAGAAGGAAACGGCGTGCGGCTAGCGCTCGGGCGACCGGCGCCAGCCGTACCAGGCGCACACCGCGACCGGAATGCCCAGTGCCGCCCAGGCCAGCATGTCGCCCAACCCGCCGTCGCTGAAGAGCGCGGAGACGAGGCCGATGCTCGTCAAGAGCCCGAGCACGATCGGCCAGCCCCACATGCGCCAGAAGGACTGGTGCTGCGTCTTGTGGTGCGCCGTCATGCCTGCACCTTCATGGCCGGTGCCGGGTCGGGCTGCGGGCCCGATCCCGCGGGTGGCGCGCGCTCCGTGGCGGGCGCGGTCGCGGTCGCGGTCGCGGTCGATTTGGCCGGCACGGTGTTGCCGCGCTTGAGCCAGAGATAGAGCCCGCTGCCAAGCACGATGATGGTGGCGATGTCCAGCAGCGCCCAGAGGATCTGCATCGGCATGCCGCCGTAGTCGCCGAAGTGCAGCGGCTGCGACACCAGGAGCGCCGTGAGGTACCAGGGCATCTTCGGCGCCGCCGTCACTTCCGCGGTCTTGGCATCGACCAGCACGGGCTGCAGGAGCTTGGAGGTGAAGGGCTCGTTGCCGCGCATGAAGAAGGTGTTGTGGTGCGGGCTGGAGAACGAGGTGCCGGGGAAAGCGATGAACGACAGCTTCATGCCGGGCGTGCGCTGCATGGCCTCGTCCATCGAGCGCTGCACCGAGCCGCGCTCGGCCGCGGGCACGATGGGCTCGTTCTTGTAGGGCGTGAGCAGCGCGCTGAGCTGGTCGTACTGCCAGTACTTGATGACCAGGTCGGCCCACGTGTTGATCATGCCGGTGGAGCCCACCACGAACAGCCACACCAGCGTGACCACGCCCAGGAGGTTGTGCAGGTCGAGCCACTTCAGGCGCGGGCGCTTCTCGCGGCGCACGGTGCCGAAATCGAGTTTGCGCATGAAGGGCGAATAGAGCACCACGCCCGAGACGATCGCCACCAGCAGCAGCAGGCCCATGAAGCCCAGGAAGAGCTTGCCCGCCAGGCCCGCGAACAGGTCCACGTGCAGCTTGAACATCACGTACATGAAGCCCTCGTCGAACTTGGGCTGGGCCAGCACGACGCCGGTGCGCGCGTCGACCGCGACCGACTTGAAGTCGTCGGTGGGCTCGGGCGTGGGCGTGAGCGTGACGAACCACAGGCCGTCGTCGTCCTCGGGCTGCGAGGCGAACTGCACCACCCGATCGGGGTGCTTGGCCTTGGCGATCTCCAGCACCTTGTCCAGGCTCACCCGCGGCGTGTTCGCCGGCATCTTGGGTGCCTCGACCTCGGTGCCCAGCAGGTGGCCGATCTCGTGGTGGAAGATCAGCGGCAGCCCGGTGATGCACAGGAGCAGCATGAACACCGTGCACACGAGGCTGCTCCACTTGTGCACCCAGGCCCAGGTCTTGATCTTTCGGCTGTTCATGTCGTCGTGCTCTGTGGGTTGAAGGCGGAGTTTAGAAGCGGTAGGTCGCGCTCGCGACGACGTTGCGGCGGGAGCCATACCAGCAGTCGCCGCGCGACAGGCAGGTGCTGAAGTACACCTTGTCCGTCACGTTGTTGATGTTGAGCGCATAGCGCCACTGCGCGGTCTCGTAGGCGAACACCAGGTCGGCCAGCGCGATGCCCGGCACGCGCGGGCCCACGCCGAACTGGGTGTCGCGGAACGAGCTCATCAGGCGCACGCCGGCACCGGCCGAGAAGCCGTTCACGCCGCCGATCGAGAAGCGGTACTTGGCCCAGACGCTGGCCTGGTGCTTGGGCAGGCCCTCGATCTGCGCGTCGGCATCGGTGTAGTTGTAGTGGGCGACCAGGTCCAGGTCGCGGCCGATCGAGCCCTTGGCCTCGAGCTCGACGCCCTTGGTCTTGGTGAGGCCGCGCTGCGAGAACACGTTCGGCTGCTCCTCGACGATCTGGTTCTTCTCGCGCAGGTCGTACACCGCGGCGCTGAAGGCCAGGGCGCGGTCCTTGGGCTCGTATTTCACGCCCACTTCCCATTGCTCGCCGCGCAGCGGCGTGAAGATGCGCCCCTGGCGCGGCGACTGCGGCGTGAACGACTCGCTGTAGCTCACGTAGGGCGACCAGCCCGAGGGCGAGGCGTACATGAGGCCGAAGCGCTTGGTGGTGGCGCTGCTCTTTTGCTCGTCGCTGCCGGCGGCGCTGGAGACGGCCTTGTCGTGGCGCAGGCCCGCGACGACGATCCAGTTATCGAGCTTGATCTGGTCCTGCAAGTACAGGCCGGTCTGGCGCTGGCGGGTGCGCGGCAGCGCGACGGCTTCGGGCACGTCGCGATGGCCGTAGACCGGCGCGTAGACGTCGATGGTGTCGACGGTCGTGCCGCTCCAGACGTTCTCGCGCTGGCGCGCGAAGTCCGCGCCGACGAGCAGCGTGTGCTTCAGCGCCCCGGTCTGGAAATGGCCTTCGACGTGGTTGTCCAGCGTCTGGGTGCGGTTCAGGGTCAGCTGGTTGTCGAAGTAGCGGCCGAGCACGCGCTTGGAGACGGGGTCGCTGGACCAGCTGTCGAAACCGCTGAATGCGGCGCCGTAGTGGTACTGGTTGGCGTTTTCGTTCTGCGCGTAGCGGAAGTTCTGGCGCACGGTCCAGTTGTCGTTGAACTTGTGCTCGAACAGCCAGCCGAAGGTCTTGCGCTCGCTGTTGTAGAAGTCGCCCGGCTCGCCGATGAAGCGACTGGCCGGGAGGCGCCCGTTCGGGTTCGGCAGCAGCGTGCCCTCCCACGGCAGGAACTGCGAGCTGCTGCCGCTCTTGTCTTTTTGCCACAGGCCTTGCAGCGTGAGCGAGGTCGCCGCGCTGGGCCGCCAGGTGAGCGAAGGGGCGATCAGGCTGCGGTCGTCGGGCACGTAGTCGACCTGCGTGTCGGACTTGCGCTGCAGGGCGATCAACCGGTACGACAGGGAGCCGTCGGCATTGAGCGGGCCTGTCAGGTCGGCCTGGATCTGCTTGCGGCCGAAACTGCCGAACTGCACGCCCACTTCGCGCTGGGCTTCCTGCAGCGGCCGCTTGCTGACCATGTTGACCACGCCCGCGGCCGTGCCCGCGCCGAACAGCATGCCCGAGGGGCCGCGCAGCACTTCGAGCCGCTCCAGCGTGTAGGGCTCGGTGCGGGTGGTGCTGGTGTAGTAGCCGTAGGCCTGGCGCAGGCCGTCCAGGTAGACGTCGGGGTAGGCGCCGCGCACGCGCACCGAGTCGGTCCGCGAGTCGAGGCCGTAGGCGTCGGAGCGCACGCCGGCGGCGTAGTTGAGCGCGTCCTGCAGGCTGGTCGCGCCCTGGTCGACGATCTGGTCGCGCGTGACGATGGTCACGGATTGGGGCGTTTCGGACAGCGGCGTGTCGGTCTTGGTGGCGGTCGTGGCGTTTTTCGCGCGGTAGCCGATGACGGGGGTGGTGGCGGTTTCGGGGGCGGCGTTCGCATCGACCCGTATTTCAGACAGCGAACCCTCTGCGGCGGTCTGCGCCAACACCTGGTGCTGCATGTAAACGGCCATGCATCCCACCAGCACCGAAGCGGCTCTGCGCCGCACCAACGTCCTCTTCATCCTGCTCCACTCCAAATATCAATTAAGAACCATTCTCATTGTAATAGTCACAAAGTCTCAATCCATCCCATTTCCAAGCTCGGCGAAGGGAGTTGCGTTGCGAATTCGCGTCCTCGGCCCGGAGCAGAGCGGCTACGATGCCGCGGCACGTTTTTCCGTGCTGGCAGGCCTCATGCACAAGCTCATCGCCCTTCTGTTTCCTGCGCTGCGCGCCCCGGTTCTGCTGCTGATCGCGCTGGTGCTGACCGGCTGCGCCGGACTGCCGCCGCGCACGCCCGAGCCGCCGACCCAGGCCATCGCGGCCTCCCCCGCCACCGCGCTCGGCCACGCCGCCATCCGCTTGAACACGCCGCCCGACGGGCTCTCCAGCCTCCGGCCGCTGATCGAGTCGTCCTATGCGCTCGACGCGCGGCTGGAGCTCATCCGGCGCGCCCAGTCCTCGCTCGACGTGCAGACCTACCAACTGGGCAACGACAAGACCGGCCGGCTCCTGCTGCGCGAGTTGCGCGATGCCGCCCGGCGCGGCGTGCGCGTGCGCCTTTTGCTCGACGATTTCTACACGGCCGGCATGGACCGCCTCCTGCTGGGCCTGGCCGCCGAGCCCAACGCCGAAGTCCGGCTGTTCAACCCCTTCGTCAACCTGCGCGACCACTCGCCGGGGCGATGGCTGGAGTTTTTCGGCGATTTCCGACGGCTCAACCACCGCATGCACAACAAGCTGTTCGTGGCCGACGGCGCCATGGCCATCGCGGGCGGCCGCAACCTCGCCGACGAGTATTTCCAGCGCAGCGAAGTCGCGAACTTCATCGATTTCGAACTGGTCATGGCCGGCCCGGTGGTGCCGGAATCGGCCGCCATCTTCGACACCTACTGGAACAGCGACGTGGTCTACCCGCTCCAGCGGGTCGCCGGCACCACCCGCACGCCGGCCGAGCTGAAGTCTGCGTTCGATGCCGACACCGGCCCCGCCCACGCGCCGCCGCCCGATCCGCTGCCCGCCACCGATCTGCTGGGCGACCCGCCGCTGGCCGCGCAGCTGGCGAACATCGACGAGGCGAAATGGATGCGCGCGGAAGCGCATGCCACCGCCGACAGCCCCAACAAGGCACTGGGCGTGATGGCGCACCCCACCGAGTCGCTGGCCCAGCGCTTCCACGAGATGCTGGCCACCGCCCAGTCGAACGTGGTGGTGATCTCGCCCTACTTCATCCCCGGCGACGAGGGCATGGCGCGCATTCGCATGGGGCGCGAGCACGGGATCAACATCACCGTCATCACCAATTCGCTCGCCGACAGCGACGAGCCGCTGGTCAACATCAACTACAACCGCTACCGCGTCGACATGCTCAAGCTGGGCGTGAACCTGTACGAGGTCAGCACCCAGCAGCTGCGCCGCAGCGGCCAGTTCCGCGACCTGCTCAAGAAGGCGCGTGGCCGGCTGCACGCCAAGCTGGCGCTGGTCGACCGCCAGTGGGTGCTGCTCGGCTCCATGAACCTGGATCCGCGCTCGGCCCGGCTGAACACCGAGTTCGGCGTGCGGGTGCGCAGCTTCGACCTCACGCAGGCGCTGCTTTTCGCCTACCAGTTGGACGACATCGAGGGCGTCTACCGCGTCGTGCTCAAGCCCGACGGCCAGAACGTGCAGTGGATCGGCACCGGCGACGTCACCAACGAAGTGCTCGACAGCGAGCCCGACTCCAGCATGCTGACCCGGCTGCAATTGCTGCTTTTCTCGTGGTTCGTGCCCACGGACCAGTTGTAAGCGACCGCCCGCCGGCAACCCCCAGGCCTTGAAAGGCCACCGATTGCCCTTATGATTAGCACTCGCTGATGATGAGTGCTAACAAGCCCTCGCTCCCAGTCGATGGGCCGCCGACCTTCAGTCCGGTGCCCGACCCCAACCCCGTTTCTTATCCAGGAGATGCAATGAAACTTCGTCCTTTGGCCGATCGTGTGATCGTCAAGCGTATCGACAGCGAAACCAAGACCGCCTCCGGTATCGTCATCCCCGACGCAGCCGCAGAAAAGCCCGATCAGGGCGAAGTCCTGGCCGTGGGCCCGGGCAAGCGCACCGACAAGGGCGAACTGACCGCACTGACCGTCAAGGTCGGCGATCGCGTCCTGTTCGGCAAGTACAGCGGCCAGACCGTCAAGGTCGACGGTGACGAATTGCTCGTCATGAAGGAAGACGACCTGTTCGCGGTCGTCGAGAAGTAATCCATTCCATCCCATTCGGAGTAAACAAACATGGCAGCAAAAGACGTAGTCTTCGGCGGTGAAGCCCGCGCACGCATGGTCGAGGGTGTCAACATCCTGGCCAACGCAGTCAAAGTGACCCTGGGCCCCAAGGGCCGCAACGTGGTGCTCGAACGCTCGTTCGGCGCCCCCACGGTGACCAAGGACGGTGTGTCGGTCGCCAAGGAAATCGAACTCAAGGACAAGCTGCAGAACATGGGCGCCCAGCTCGTGAAGGAAGTGGCCTCCAAGACCAGCGACAACGCTGGTGACGGCACCACGACCGCTACGGTCCTGGCACAAGCCATCGTCCGCGAAGGCTTCAAGCTGGTGGCTGCCGGCATGAACCCGATGGACCTGAAGCGCGGCATCGACAAGGCTGTCACGGCCCTGGTCGCCGAGCTGAAGAAGGCTTCCAAGCCCACCACCACCTCCAAGGAAATCGCGCAAGTCGGCTCCATCTCGGCCAACAGCGACGAAACCATCGGCAAGCTCATCGCTGACGCGATGGACAAGGTCGGCAAGGAAGGCGTGATCACCGTGGAAGACGGCAAGTCGCTGGACAGCGAACTGGACGTCGTCGAAGGCATGCAGTTCGACCGCGGCTACCTGTCGCCCTACTTCATCAACAACCCCGAGAAGCAATCGGCGTTGCTGGACAACCCCTTCGTGCTGCTGTTCGACAAGAAGATCAGCAACATCCGTGACCTGCTGCCGGTGCTGGAGCAAGTCGCCAAGGCTGGCCGTCCGCTGCTGATCATTGCCGAAGAAGTCGAAGGCGAAGCCCTGGCTACCTTGGTCGTGAACACGATCCGCGGCATCCTGAAGGTCGTGGCCGTCAAGGCGCCTGGCTTCGGCGACCGCCGCAAGGCCATGCTCGAAGACATCGCCATCCTCACGGGCGGCAAGGTCATCGCTGAAGAAGTGGGCCTCACGCTCGAGAAGGTGACGCTGGCCGACCTGGGTCAAGCCAAGCGCATCGAAGTGGGCAAGGAAAACACCATCATCATCGACGGCTCCGGCGCTGCCGGCGACATCGAAGCCCGCGTGAAGCAAGTGCGCGTGCAGATCGAAGAAGCCACCAGCGACTACGACCGTGAAAAGCTGCAAGAGCGCGTGGCCAAGCTGGCCGGCGGCGTGGCAGTGATCAAGGTCGGCGCTGCCACCGAAGTCGAAATGAAGGAAAAGAAGGCCCGCGTCGAAGATGCACTGCACGCCACCCGCGCTGCCGTGGAAGAAGGCGTCGTGGCTGGCGGCGGCGTGGCGCTGCTGCGTGCCAAGCAAGCCGTGGGCGAGTCGGTCAAGGGCGACAACGCCGACCAGGAAGCCGGCATCAAGCTGGTGCTCAAGGCCATCGAAGCGCCCCTGCGCGAAATCGTGAACAACGCCGGCGGCGAAGCCTCGGTGGTGGTGAACGCTGTGTTGGCCGGCAAGGGAAACTACGGCTTCAACGCTGCGAACGACACGTACGGCGACATGCTCGAGCTGGGCATCCTGGACCCGACGAAGGTCACCCGCACCGCACTGCAGAACGCCGCCTCGGTGTCCTCGCTGCTGCTGACGACCGAAGCCATGGTCGCTGACGCACCGAAGGACGAATCGGGTGCCGGCGGCGGCATGCCCGACATGGGCGGAATGGGCGGCATGGGCGGCATGGGCATGTAATGCCCGGCTGAGCACTGCTCACCAAAACGAAAGGGCCGCGCAAGCGGCCCTTTTTTCGTTTGCTCTCGCATTCAAAGCCGTTCGGGCTGAGCCTGTCGAAGCCGTGCGCAAGGCTTCGACAGGCTCAGCCCGAACGGTTTGTCGTGCGTTGGCGGTTATCGAAACTGATCGCGCAACGCCATGTACAGCACCTGGAATCGCGCATGCCGCGTCCTGTGCCCATCGGCCCCTTCGGACGAAGGCGTGAGCTTCTGCTTGACCGGCGGCAGCGTGCACACCTCGGCCACCGCACCGCCATCGGCCAGCCATGCGAGCCGCGCCGCGCCGAGCGCACCACCCGTCTCGCTGCCCGCATACAGCGTGAGCGGCACCTGGAAGATGTCGGCCAGCAACTGCCCCCACCAGATGCTGCGCGCACCACCGCCCACCAACGCCACTTCGCGCAACGGCATGTCGGCGGGCAGCCGCAGCGTGTCGAAGCCGTCGCGCAACCCGAAGCTCACGCCCTCGACCACCGCATAGGCGATCTCGGCCGGGCCATGCGCGTGCGTGAGGCCGAACAGCGCGCCCTGCGCATTCGGGTTGTTGTGCGGCGAGCGTTCGCCCGACAGGTACGGCAGGAACAGCGGGCAACGCGCCCGGTCCGCCAGCGCCACCGACGCCGCTGCTTCGAGCAGCGCCGCCTCGTCGGCGAACTTGAATGTCTTCGCGGCCCAGCTGACCGCGCTCGCGGCCGAGAGCATCACCGACATCTGGTGCCAGCGCTTGGGCAGCGCATGACAGAAGGCATGCATCGCCTGCGCGGGATTCGGCAAAAAGCGATCGGTCGAGACGAACACCACGCCCGACGTGCCGAGCGACACGAAGCCCTGTCCCGGCTCGACCAGCCCCATGCCGACCGCGCTGGCCGCGTTGTCGCCCGCGCCACCCGCGATGAGCACGGCGCCACTGCCCACGCCCCAACGCTCGGCCAACTCGGGCTTGAGCGTCGCCGACACCTCGCTGCCTTCGACCAGCCGCGGCATGTGGTCGCGCGTGAGCCCCGTGGCCGCGAGCAGTTCGTCGGACCAGTCGCGCGCACCCACATCGAGCCACAGCGTGCCGGCCGCATCCGACATCTCGCTGACCGCCTCGCCGCTGAGCATGAAGCGCAGCCAGTCCTTGGGCAGCAGCACGCGCGCCGTGCGCTGGAAGATCTCGGGCTCGTGCTCGCGCACCCACAGGAGCTTGGGCGCCGTGAACCCGGGCATCGCGAGGTTGCCCGCGATCTCGCCCAGGCGCGGCACGGCGCGTGTGAGCGCCTCGCACTGCGCGCCGCTGCGCCCGTCGTTCCAGAGAATGGCAGGACGCAGCACCTCGCCCGCCGCATCGAGCAGCGTCGCGCCATGCATCTGGCCCGACAGGCCGATGGCGCGCACCGCCGACAGCGCTTCCGCATGCGAACCCCGAAGCTGCGCCATGACCTCTTCGAGCGCCTGCCACCATTGGCTGGGCGCCTGCTCCGACCAGAGCGGTTGCGGCCGTTCGACCGTGAGTGCCGCGCGCGCCACGCCGACGATGCGGTGATCGCCCGCGAGCAGCAGCGCCTTGAGCTCGGACGTGCCGAGGTCGAGTCCCAGATACAAGATGAGCTCCCTGCTTTTCTGACTACGAAGAAATGCCCGAGCCGAAGCGCGTATCGGCCTGGCGCCGGAATTCGCTGGGCGTCATGCCCTTGATCTCCAGGAAGCGCCGGTTGAAATTCGCCACGTTGTTGAAGCCGACCTGGTAGCAGATGTCCGTCACGTAGTGGTCGGTCTGCATCAGCAGGTGGCACGCGCTGTTGATGCGCACGCGGTTGACGAAATCGGTGAAGCTGTTGCCCGTGGAGCGCCGGAAGAAGCGGCTGAAGCGGCTCTCGCTCATGCCCAGTTCGGCCGCCACGTCCGACATCGAGATCGGCTCGGCCATGTTGTTGGTGATGCGGTTGACGACGTCGTTGATCTGGTCGACCTGCGCATCGCCGTCGCTGCCCTGCACGCCCTGCATCTGCACGCTCGAGAGCAGGCGGTAGTCGGTGCATTGCGCGAGGTCGGCCATGAATTCCAGGAACAGCCCGAGCCGGCGCACGCCGCGCGCGGCCTTGATGTTGTCCCAGTGCGCCTGCGCCTGCTGCGACATGCCGAAGAACTCGATGCCGTGGCGCGCGCGCTCCAGCAGCTGCATCACTTCGCGCAGCTCGGAAATCTCGGCAGCAGCCCGCTCGATCGGCTCGTGGCGGAACTGGATCACCCGGTCGCGCCCCGCGGCGCCGCCTTCGGGCACGTCGAGCGAGATCCAGTTGTGCGGCAGCCGCGGCCCGCACAGCACCAGGTGCCCGGGCTGGAACGGCCCGATCCAGTCGCCGATGAAGGCCTTGCCCGAGGTCTCGGTGATCAGGTGCAGCTCGTAGTCTTCATGGAAGTGCCAGCGCACCAGCGGGCTCGGAAAGCCGTGCGCGAGGCATCGCACCAAGCCGGTTTCTTCGGGCGCCTCGTAGCCCAGCGAGGGCGAGCGCGCGAAGTCGCGCTCCAGCTCGGGTTGGCGCTGACGGGGGACCGAACGTTTGCGTGGGGACGTCGTCATGGCGGCAGAAGGGCAAGGCCTGGAAGCAGCCTCAATTGTCCGCCTGGGCGAGCGCGTTGTGAACGGCTTCCAGGGTGGGTGGGTCCGCGCCCTCGCGGGTGCAGTTCAGGGCGGCGGCGGTGGCGGCGAAGCGCATCACTTCGGTCCAGCTCTCGTCGCTCAGTTCGCCAAGCTGGGCCGGATGCTCGACGCCGTGCGCGAGCAGCGACACCGACAGCCCCGCCGTGAAGGTGTCGCCCGCGCCGATGGTATCGACCACGGTGATGCGCGGCGCGGCCACGGCGAGCGGCGCGTGCCCCGTGCGCCAGAGCGTGGCCCCGGCGCCGCCACGCGTGACGATCACCGCGCGCGCGCCGGCCTGGAGGCACTCCGCGGCCAGCGCATCGACCGGCTGCCCGGGCGCGAGCAGTTCGGCGTCTTCGTCGCTGAGCTTCACGAGATCGGCCAGCGCGAGCCAGTTCGTCACGCGTTCGCGGAACACGGCCATGTCCGGGATCAGGCTCGGCCGCACATTGGGGTCGAACACGATCACGCAGCGCCCCGAATTCGCGGTGACGAGTTCGGCGATGCGCGTCGACGCCGGCTCCTGCAGCAGCGAGATCGAGCCGAAATGCAGGAAGCGGCACTCCGCCGGCAACTGCGGCAGCGGCTCGGGCGACCAGGTCGCATCGGCGCTGCCGCTTGTGTAGAACGCATAGCGGTTGGTCTTGGGCGTGCGTTCGACGAAGGCCAGCGTCGAGGGCGCGTTGCTACGCAGGATGAAGTTGGTGTCCACGCCGTTGCGCGCGAGAAATTCCATCAGCCGCTCGCCGAACAGGTCGGTCGACAGCTGCGTGAAAAACCCCGTGTGCACGCCGAGCCGCGCGCAAGCCACGGCTGTGTTGAGCGGCGAGCCGCCCTCGTGGCCGAGGAACGCCAGGGTGCCCGCCTCGCTGGCGGTGAAATCGATCAGGGCTTCGCCCGTGAGTGCAATTCGCATGGTTCTTGAAACGTGTGGGTCAGCTCAGTTCATCCGCATCGGCCAGGAAGCCGCGTTCGGCGGCCAGCGTGGCGGGGTGGTCCAGCAATTCGGCAAAGAGGCGCGGCGGGATCGTGATGGCGCCGACGCCCAGCGCGAGCAGCGACAGATACGCCTCGCGCGAGCGGATGCTCGCCACCAGCAGCCGCGTGCCCGACGACGGCCGCTGCGCGACCAGCGACTGCATCTGCGCGATCCGCCCCAATCCATCGACACCTGAATCGTCGAGCCGCCCGAGATACGGCGCCGCATAGGCCGCACCCAGCTGCGCGGCGAAGTGCGCTTGTTCGGGCGCGTACACGGCCGTCCACGTCACGGGCACGCCTTGCGCAATGAGCCGCGCGCCGGCATCGAAGCCCTGGCGCGTGGCGGGAATCTTCACGACAAGTTGGCCGCGGTCGAAGTGCGAGAGCAGCGCCTGGGCGTCCTCGAGCATGCCGTCGACATCGCCCGAATACACCTGCGCCTGCACCTGCCGCGCACCCAGGTCGAGACAGCGCTTGAGCAGGCCGGGCACCTCGCCGCGACCGACGCCCGCACGCTTGAGCAGCGTCGGATTGGTCGTCACGCCGTGGACCACCGGGTGCGGCAGGCAGGTCTTCAACTCCGCCAGGTCGGCGCTGTCGAGGTAGAGATGGAAATCGTCGTTCATGGGCCGCAGGCTGCAAGGGACGCCGATCTTCGCACCGCACCGGTTGCGACGCACCGCTCGAAAGGGAGCCCTGCCGATACTTTTTTATCCGAGGTCATTTCAGCTCATGACGTTGCCGCCATCGACATTCAGCGTCTGCGCCGTGATGTAGCGCGCCTCGTCGCTGGCGAGGAACACGGCCGCCCCCGCGATGTCGCTGGGCACACCCATGCGGCCCAGCGGCACTTCGAGTCCCACGCGCCGCTTCTTCTCACCAAGCGGCAGCCCCTCGGCCTTGGCGAACAGGCTGTCGACGTGGTCCCACATCGGCGTATCGACCACGCCCGGCGAAATGCCGTTCACGCGGATGCCGTGCGGCGCCATCGCGAGCGCCGCGCTCTGCGTGTAGCTGATGACGGCCGCCTTGGTCGCGCAGTAGTGCGACACCAGCGCCTCGCCGCGGCGCCCCGCCTGCGAGGCCATGTTGATGACCGAGGCACCCTGCGCGCCGGCCTCGACCATGTGGCGCAGCACCGCCTGCATCACGAAGAACATGCCCTTCACGTTGACGGCGAAGAGCTTGTCGAACGAGGCCTCGTCGCTCTCGAGCAGCGGGGCCAGATCGAACACGGCCGCGTTGTTGAAGAGCGTATGCACGGGGCCGAACGCGGCGATCGCTTCGGCCAGCAAGCGTTGAATGTCTTGCGTGCGT
Source organism: Variovorax sp. AC194 (assembly GCF_979257995.1). NCBI lineage: Bacteria > Pseudomonadati > Pseudomonadota > Betaproteobacteria > Burkholderiales > Comamonadaceae > Variovorax > Variovorax sp. AC194. Next base: position 5,726,377 of record NZ_OZ409823.1, read on the forward strand.
GTGACGTCGGCCGCGATGTAGACAAGGCGGTCGGGATGCCGCTGCTGCAAAGCGCGCACTGCGTCGGGCGCGCTGCCCGACCGGTCGATCACGCTGCAGCGCGCGCCTTCGGCGATGCAGGCCTCGGCCACCGCAAGACCGATGCCGCCGCCCGCACCGGTCAGCAGCACATGGCGGTCTTGCAGGCGACCCGTCATTTCACGTCGCCTTCGACAAAGCGCACGACGCGCGCGCAGGCCTTGCGCACCGCCTCGACCAGCCGCGCATCGCCCGCGAGGTCGCCCCACAGGCCCGCGTCGGCGCACAGCGCCGCGACCGGATCGGCCGCATCGCAGATCGCGTGCGCCACGGCCTCGTCCATGCCCTGGTCCTGGTAGGCGTAGGGCAGCGCGCCGCGGTGCCAGCGCTGCAGGAACGCCAGGAACAGCGCCGGCAGCATCGCCACGCTGTCGATGGATTGCCCCGCGGCCAGGCGCTCGCGCACGGTCGGCGCGATGAAGCCCGGGATCTTGGAGAAGCCGTCCGCCGCCACGCGCTGGTTGGTGTCGCGGATCGCGGGATTGCCGAAGCGGTCGAGCACCACGTCGCGGTAGGCCGCCAGGTCGATGGGGCTGGGGCTCAGGCACGGGATCACGTCGTCGGTCACGTAGTCGTGGGCCATCTTGCGGATGGCCGCGTCGTGCGTGCCTTCGTGGATGAATTCCAGGCCGATCAGCGTGCCGGCCCATGCGATGCAGCTGTGCGTCGCGTTGAGGATGCGGATCTTGGCCTCCTCATACGGCTGCACCGATTCGACCAATTCCACGCCCACGCGCCCCCAGTCGGGCCGCCCGGCAATGAAGTTGTCCTCGATGACCCACTGGATGAAGCTCTCGCCCGTGATCGGCGCGGCATCGTCGCGGCCCGTCGCTGCGAGCACGCGCGCGCGCAGCTCGGGCGGCGGGCGGGGGGTGATGCGATCGACCATCGCGTTCGGGCATCGGGTGTTGGCGACGGTCCAGGCCAGCAGGTCGGCATCGCCCGCGCGCTCGATGAATTCGAGCAGGCCGCCGTGGAAGCGGTCGCCGTTGTGGCGCAGGTTGTCGCAGTTCAGGAGCGTGACCGGGCCCGCGCCCGCCGCCTTGCGCGCGCGCAGGATCGCGCACACCGCGCCGTAGATGGTCTCGCCCGCCTCGCCGCGCCGCGCGCGTTCGATGTCGGCAGCGAGATCGGCGAACGACAGGTCCAGCTTGTTGTCCTTCGCGTCGAGGTAGTAGCCCGCCTCGGTCACGGTGAACGAGACGATGCGCGTCGAAGGCGCCGCGCCGCGCGCGATCACCGCGGCGAGCGACGGCTCGTAGGGCAGCACCTCGCGGATGGCTTCGATCTGCTCGTAGCGGTACTCGCCCGCGGGCGACACGGTCTCCAGCGTGTAGCGCCCGCCCTGCGCGCGCAGCGCCGCGACGACCTCGGCCATGTCGGGCCGGATGTTGGCGCCCGCGAGCGACCAGCGGGTATCCCCCGCCTCGATCAGCCGCTGCAGGTAGACGGCCTGGTGGGCGCGGTGGAACGAACCCAGGCCCAGGTGAAGCACCGTGAACTCCGAAGGAGCCGGTGGTGTGTGCGCGGTAGACGCTGCTGCGAGAGTCACGGGAAATGTCCGGAAAAGAATGGAAGGAATGAGAGGGATCAAGCGGAGACCGAACGGCCTTCGCGGTTGAAGAGATGCAGCACCGACGGGTCGAGCTCGACCGCCACGTCGTCGCCGGCCTGCAAAGGCGTGCGGTCGTTCTGGCGCGCGATGAGCGGCACGCCGCCCACGTCGACGTGGATCAGCGTGTCCGCGCCCAATGCCTCGATCAGCTCCACGCGGCCCAGCACGTCCGACACCGGCGCGCCCTGCTTCGGGTGCACGCGCAGGCCCTCGGGGCGCACGCCGAGGAAGCCGTCGTTCGGCAGGCGCCCGCCGGTGGCCGCGGAGAAACTCGGAATGGCAGTTGCCGACACCATGTTCATCGACGGCATGCCGATGAACTGCGCGACGAACTGGTTGGCCGGGCGGTCGTACAGCTCCAGGGGCGTGCCGACCTGCTCGATGAGCCCGTCTTTCAGCACCACCACGCGGTCGGCCAGCGTCATGGCCTCGACCTGGTCGTGCGTCACGTAGATCGTGGTCGCGCCCAGTGCGCGATGCAGCTTGTGGATTTCGACGCGCGTGTTGCCGCGCAGCGCCGCATCGAGGTTCGACAGCGGCTCGTCGAAGAGAAACACCTTCGGCGCGCGCACGATCGCGCGGCCAATGGCCACGCGCTGCCTCTGGCCGCCCGAGAGGTCCTTGGGCGTGCGGTCCAGGTACTGCGTGAGGTTCAGCGTCTTGGCCGCGTACTCGACCTTGGTCCTGATCTCGTCCTTGGCCACGCCCGCGAGCTTGAGCGCGAAGGACATGTTGTCGTACACGCTCATGTGCGGGTAGAGCGCGTAGCTCTGGAACACCATTGCGAGGTCACGCTTGCCCGAGGGCGCCCAGGTGATGTCCTTGCCGTCGAGCATCAGGTTGCCGCTGGTGATCGGCTCCAGGCCCGCGATCAGCCGCAGCAGCGTCGACTTGCCGCAGCCCGAAGGCCCGACGAAGACGATGAATTCGCCCTTCTGGATTTCGAGATCGACGCCCTTGATGATGTTGACGTCACCAAAGCTCTTCTTGATGTTCTTGAGTTCGAGGTAGGCCATGAGATGTCTCCCTTTTCTTTACTTGACGGCGCCGAAGGTCAGGCCTTGCACCAACTGCTTTTGGCTGAACCAGCCGAACACGACGATGGGCGCGATGGCCATGAGCGACGCGGCCGACAACTTGGCCCAGAACAGGCCCTCGGGGCTGGAGTACGAAGCGATCAGCGTCGCCAGCGTGCCGGCCTTGGCGGAGGTGAGGTTCAACGCCCAGAAGGCCTCGTTCCAGCTCAGCACCAGGCACAGGAGCCCGGTCGATGCGAGCCCGCCGACCGACAGCGGCATCACGACATGGCGGAACTCGGTCCACAGGCTCGCGCCGTCCATGCGCGCGGCTTCCAGGATCTCGTTCGGAATGTCCTTGTAGGCGCTGTAGAGCATCCACACCATGATCGGCAGGTTCGACAGCGTGAACACGATGGTGAGCGCGGTGAGCGAATCCAGCATGCCCGCGGTTTGCGCGAGCACGTAGATCGGCACCAGCGCGCCGACGGCCGGCATCATCTTGGTGGAGAGCATCCACATGAGGATGTCGCGCGTCTTCTTCGTGCGGAAGAACGCCATCGAGTACGCCGCGGGCGCCGCGATCAGCAGGCCCAGGATCGTCGAACCCAGGCTGGTGATGAGCGAGTTGCGCGCGTACAGCAGGTAGTCGCTGCGGCGCTGCACTTCGCCGAAGTTGTCCAGCGTGGGCTCGAAGATGAAAAGCGGCGGCACGTGGATCGCCTGCAACTCCGTCTTGAAGGCCGTGAGGAACAGCCAGCCGAGCGGGAAAAACAGGAGCAGCGCCACGGCCCACGCGCCGACGGTGCGCAGCAGCTGGGGAAGGAAGTTGCTGGGTTGCATGGTCGTTCCTTCAGTCGAGGTTCTTGCCGATGATGCGGATGAGGAACACCGCGACGATGTTCGCGAGCACCACCGCGAAGAGCGCACCGGCGGAGGCCACGCCCACGTCGAAATTCATCAGCGACTGCTTGAAGATCAGGTAGGTCATGTTCGTGCTCTCGTTGCCCGGGCCGCCATTGGTGGTGATGGCGATCTCGGCGAACACGCTGAGCAGGAAGATCATCTCGATCATGATCACCACCGCCATCGGGCGGCCCAGGTGCGGAATGGTGAGATAGAAGAAGCGCTGGAACGAGCTCGCGCCGTCCATGCGCGCGGCCTCCATCTGCTCGCGGTCCAGCGACTGCAGCGAGGTGATGAAGATGAGGCACGCGAAGGGCAGCCACTGCCAGGCCACCATGATGATCACCGAGAGCAGCGGCACGTCGGTGAGCCAGTCCACGGGCTGCGCGCCGAAGAAGCGCCACACGTCGGCGAGCACGCCGTAGATGGGGTTCATCATCATGTGCTTCCACAGCAGCGCATTGACTGCGGGCATGACGAAGAACGGAGAGATGAGCAGCACCCGCACGATGCCGCGGCCCGGAAAGGGCTCGTTCACCAGGAGCGCGAGCAGCACGCCGAACACCACGGTGATGACGATCACGCTGCCGATGAGCAGCAGCGTGTTCCACGTCGCGGGCCAGAAGTCGGGGTCGGTGACGAAGTAGTGAAAGTTCTCGATGCCCGCGAACGTGCGTTCGCCGGGCTGCATGAGGTTGTAGTTCACGAAGGAGAAGTACAACGTCATCAACAGCGGCACGATCATCCAGAGGAAGAGCGTGAGCACGGCGGGCGCCATGAGGGCCCGGGGCAGGAGTCTTTTCATTGTGTGTTCCTCACTGGCTGCTGGCTGCTGCCCCCTCTCCCGTGCGCGGGAGAGGGTTGGGGTGAGGGCGTGCGGCGCTTCCCATGGGCACGCCGCCCCCTCACCCTGGCCCTCTCCCCGCGGGGGAGAGGGAAACAGGCGCTTACTTGTACTGGCCCGACTTCTTGATCTCGCGCTCGGCCAAGGTCTGCGAGGTCTTGAGCGCCTGGTCGACCGTGACCTTGCCCGACAGCGCCGCGCTCATCTGCTGGCCCACGCCGGTGCCGATGGCCTGGAACTCGGGAATCGCCGCGTACTGCACGCCGACGTAAGGCGACTTGGGCAGCGTGCTGTCGCTCAGGTTGGCGCTGTCGATGGCCTTCTTCTCGGCCGCCGCGAACTTGGCCACCTTCTGGAACTCCGGGTTCGCATAGGTCGACTTGCGCGTGCCGGTGGGCACCGAGCCCCAGCCGCTTTCCTTGGCCACGAGGTTGACGTACTCCTTGGAAGTCGCCCACTTCACGAAGGTCTGCGCAGCGGCGCCCTTGGTCGAGCTGGCGGGAATCGCCAGGTTCCAGGTCCACAGCCAGTTGGCGCCCTTGGGCGTCACGGCCACCGGAGCCTGCGCGAACGCGACCTTGTCGGCCACCTTCGATTGCTTCGGATCGCTGATGAAGGATGCCGCGATGGTCGCGTCCACCCACATGCCGCACTTGCCTTCGTTGAACAGCGCCAGGTTCTCGTTGAAGCTGTTGGCCGAGGCGCCCGGCGGGCCGTAGGCCTTCATCAGATCAACATAAAAGGTGATCGCGTCCTTCCAGGGCTTGGTGTCGATCTGCGGCTTCCACTGCATGTCGAACCACTGGCCGCCGTTGGTGTTGACCAGCGTCGTGAGGAAGGCCATGTTGTCGCCCCAGCCCGGCTTGCCGCGCAGGCACATGCCGTACACGCCGGCCTTCGGGTCGTGGATCTTGCCGGCCAGTTCCTTCACCTGCGCCCAGGTGGGCTGCTCGGGCATCTTGAAGCCGACCTTGTCGGCCAGGTCCTTGCGGTACATGAGCATCGAGCTCTCGCCGTAGAAGGGCGCCGCGTAGAGCTTGCCTTCGTACGACAGGCCCGCGCGGATGGCGGGCAGCAGGTCGTCCGCGTCATAGGCGGCGTCGGTGGCGATGGGCTGGAGCCAGCCCTTCTTCGACCAGATCGGCGCCTCGTACAGGCCGATGGTCATCACGTCGAACTGGCCGCCCTTGGTGGCGATGTCGGTGGTCACGCGCTGGCGCAGCGTGCCTTCTTCCAGCGTGACCCACTTGAGCTTGATGTCGGGGTTGGCTTTCTCGAAGAAGGGGGTGAGCTTCTGCATCTCGATCATGTGGCCGTTGTTCACGGTCGCGATCACGAGTTCGGTGGCGGCCTGGGACACGAGCCCCGTGCCGAGGAGTGCGAGGACGAGGCCCGCTTTCAGAAAACGCTTCATGTTGTCTCCTAGAGGTGAGCGACGCCCGCCTGTTGTCGGGTCGCCGTGGGGGGATTCTGGAGAAACTCAGTTGCGGCTTTGGTACTTCGTCGGTTACCTCCAGTACTTTCATGCACCGGTTGGCTAGTGAATTCCCTAATTGGTGCAACACAGCATGGAAAACCGCAAGCCAAAGGCCTCAGGCGAACTTCAGGTACCGCCGCCCAGCAGCTGGCGCCGGAACTGCGCGGCCGCCGGCGAGAGCGCGCGGTCCTCGCGGGTGATGAGGCAGATGGGCGGCACGCGCACCGGCAGTTCCACCGGCACGGTGCGCAGCACGCCCAGCCGGGCGTAGTGACTGGCTTGCGAGGCCGGCATCACGGCGGCCATGTCGGAGTTCTCCAGCAGCGCCGTGATGGCGATGGGCGATGCCGTTTCGATGATGTCCAGCCGCGCCTGGATGCCCGCCTCCCGCATCGCCGCCTCGAAACGCCCGCGCTGCGGCGAGCCCGGCGGCTGCAGCACCCACGACCAGCCCGCCATCTCGGCCAGCGTGACGGCGTTCGCGCGCTCGAGCACCGGGTGCGCCGCGCGCACCACCACCACCTGCGACTCGCCCAAGAGCGGCACGCTCGCGTACTTCGCCTCGTCGTGGCCGTCGGTGAGCCGGCCCAGCACGAGATCGACATCGCCCTGCTCCAGCTGCGCCTGCATCACGTCGCTGGTCTCGACCACCACCGAAACGGCCACCTGCGGATGGCGCCGGTGGTACTCCACCAGCGCCGGCGCCAGCAGCTCGGGCACCGCGCCCGGCACGCTGCCCACGCGCAGCGCGCCGCTCAGGCCCGAGCGCAGCGCGAGCATTTCCTCGCGGGCGGTGCCGAAGTCGCTGAGCACGCGGCGGGCGTAGCGGATGAGGATCTCGCCGTAGGGCGTGGGCTCCATGCCGCGCGCGAGGCGCTCGAAGAGCTTTTCGCCGAGCGACTCTTCCAGCTGCTGCAGCAGCTTGGTTGCAGCGGGCTGGCTGATGTTCATGGCTTCGGCCGCGCGCCCGAGGTGGCGGTGGGCGTCGAGCCGGGCCAGCAGCAGCAACTGGCGCGGCCGCACGAGGAGCATCAGAGAGGCATCGGTCAGGCCCGGGGTTGCATCGGTCATGCACAAAAGTATATGGAGCTTCGGGCTTTTACGATTGGATTGCGAGGGTGAAGCTCCGTAGGCTCGGGCCAAACAGAACAGGAGACAACCCGATGAGCATCTCTTCCCTGGCCCGCGCGGCCGGCATCGCCGCATTGGCGCTGGCCGCAACGGCAGCCGGCGCCCAGCCCAACTATCCCGACAAGCCCCTGCGCATCATGGTGGGCGCTTCGCCCGGCGGCGGCACCGACATCCTCGCGCGCGTTCTGGCCGACAAATTCGCGCCGGTCTTGAAGCAGCCCGTGACGGTGGAGAACCGCCCCGGCGCCTCCAACACCATCGCCGGCGAACTCACCGCGCGCGCGCCGGCCGACGGCGCCACGCTGCTCCTGGCCACCAACACCGCGCAGGCGGTGGCGCCGCACATCCTCAAGCTCAAGTACGACCCGCTGAAGGACCTGACACCCATCGGCCTCGTGGCCGTGATGCCCAACGTGCTGGTGGTGTCGGCCAGCTCGCCCTACAAATCGGTGAAGGACCTCGTGGCCGCCATGGCCGCCAAGCCCGGCGGCTTCAAGTACGCGTCGTCCGGCATCGGCAGCACGCAGCACGTGGGCGGCGAGGCCTTCAACCTGGCCACCGGCATGAAGTCGATCCACGTGCCCTACAAGGGCAGCTCGCAGGCGCACATCGACATCATCTCGGGAGAGGTCGACATGATGTTCGACAGCACCTCCTCGGCCATGGGCCAGATCAAGGCCGGCAAGTTCCGCGCGCTGGCCGTGAGCGCGCCCCAGCGCTCGCCCGAGTTGCCCGACGTACCCACGCTCGCCGAGCAGGGCGTCAAGGGTGCCGACGTGTCCACCTGGTACGGCCTCTACGTGACGGCCGGAACACCCCGCCCCGCGGTCGACAAGCTCAACGCCGAGCTCGTGCGAACGCTCAAGCTGGCCGACGTGCAGGCGCGCATCAAGGCGCTGGGCGGCGAGACCGGCACGCTCACCGGCGAGCCCTTCGCGGCGATGAACAGGCAGGAGTTCGACCACTACGGCCAGCTCGTGCGCGACGCCAACATCAAGGCCGAATGAGGCCTCCTTCCATTCCTTCCAACTCCAATCCGACGACATGTCCAATTCATCGAAAACCCCGAGCGTGATCTCCGCCAAGCCCCGCATCGTCGTGCTGCTGGGCGACCCCAGCGGCGTCGGCCCCGAGATGGCCGTGAAGCTGCTCGCGCGCCAGCGCAACCTGGACGCCGCGCGCGTGCTGCTCATCGCCGACCCCACCGTGCTGGCCGAGGGCGAACGCGTGGCCGGCGTGAAGCTCGATGCGCTGCAGGTCGAGGGCCTGAACGACCTGCGCTTCGAGGACGGGCGGCTCAGCCTGTACCTGCGCGACTGGATGGAGGGCGAGGCGCCGGTGCTCGGCGAATCGAACGAGCGCTCGGGCCGGGCCTCGTTCGAGGCGCTCGAATATGCGACGGTGACGGTTCGGCGCGGGCAGGCCGACGCGATCGTCTTCGCGCCGCTCAACAAGCATTCGCTGCGCCTGGGCGGCCTCGTGCACGAGGACGAACTGCGCTACATGCAGGAGCGCTTCGCGGTCGCGGGCTTCGTCTGCGAGTTCAACCTGACCGGATCGCTCTGGACCTCGCGCGTGACCTCGCACATTCCGCTGAAGGACGTGGCGAGCCACATCACGGTCGAGGGCGTAGGCGACGCGGTGAAGATCATCGCGCAGGCGCTGCGCCGCGCGGGCGTGGCGCAGCCGCGCATCGCGGTGACGGGACTCAACCCGCACGCGGGCGACGGCGGCTCCATCGGCATGGAAGAGATCGAGATCATCGCGCCGGCCATCGCGCAGCTGCGCGCCGAAGGCTACGACGCGCGCGGCCCGTTCTCCCCCGACACGGTGTTCATCGGCGCGCGCCGCGGCGACGTGGATGCGGTGGTTTCGATGTACCACGACCAGGGCCAGATCGCGATGAAGCTCATGGGCTTCGAGCAGGGCGTGACGCTGCACGGCGGACTGCCCGTGCCCGTGGCCACGTCGGCCAGCGGCAGCGCCTTCGACATTGCCGGCAAGGGCATCGCGCAGATCGAAGGGCTGCAACAAGCATTCGATCTGTGCGTGCGGATGGCGAGCGGCGGTGCGCCCCTGAAGGCGCCCGCCGAGACCGCCGCGGCCTGAGGTTCTTCAGGAACTCAGGCGCTTCAGGAGGCCCGCCGTCGAGGCGTCGAGCCCCATGATGTCGCCCGAGGCGAGGCGCGGCTCGATGTCCCTCGCCAGCACCTTGCCCAGCTCCACGCCCCACTGGTCGAAGCTGTTGATGCCCCAGAGGGCACCGCTGGTGAACACGCGGTGCTCGTACAGCGCGAGGAAGGCGCCCAGCGATTCGGGCGTGAGCTTCTCGAACACGAAGAAGGTGCTCGGGCGGTTGCCCGGAAAGTTCTTGTGGCCGCCCTCGTCCAGCTTGCCCACCATCAGCGCCTGCGCCTGCGCGAGCGCGTTGGCCAGGAGCTTGGGATGGTGGCCTTCGAGGTCGTGCGCCGCATCGCGCACCGCCACGAATTCGAGCGGGATCACGTCCGTGCCCTGGTGCAGCATCTGGAAGTAGGCGTGCTGGCCGTTGGTGCCGGGCTCGCCCCAGAGCACGGGCGAGGTGCCGAACGCCACGGGCTTGCCGCTCGCATCGACCTGCTTGCCGTTGCTCTCCATCTCCAGCTGCTGCAGGTAGGCCGGCACACGCTTCAACGCGCTGTGGTACGGCGCGATGCTGCGGCTCGTGAACTTGTGGAAGTTGCGGTACCAGACGTCGAGCAGCCCGAGCCGCACCGGCAGGTTCTTCTCGAGCGGCGCGGTGCGGAAGTGCTCGTCCATCGCATGCGCGCCCGCAAGCAGCCGGCGGAATCCGTCGGCGCCGATCGCCAGCGCGATCGGCAGGCCGATGGCCGACCACAGCGAATAGCGGCCGCCCACCCAGTCCCAGAAACCGAAGGTGGTCTCGATGCCGAACTTGTTCGCGGCCTCGACATTCGTCGTGAGCGCGGCGAAGTGGCCGGCGATGTCCGTGCCGCCCGATTGTTCGTACCAGCGCTTGGCCGAGAGCGCGTTGGTCATCGTCTCGGCGGTGGTGAAGGTCTTCGAGGCGATCAGGAACAGCGTGTGCTCCGGCGCCAGGTCGCGCAGCACACCAGCGAGCTCATGGCCGTCGACGTTCGAGACGAAGTGAAAGCGCTTGCCCGGGGCCGCGAACTCGGCGAGCGCCAGCACCGCCATCTGCGGGCCGAGGTCGGAGCCACCGATGCCGATGTTGACCACGTCGGTGATCGTGTGGTCGCCGCGCACCTTCTCGGCATAGGCCAGCATCGCGTCGAGCGTCTCGTGCACTTCGCGCAGCTTGTCGGCCGTCTTGCCCACCTTCGCATCGGCGGGGGCGCGCAGCAGCGTGTGCAGCACGGCGCGGTCTTCGGTGTTGTTGATGTGCTCGCCCGCGAACATCGCGTCGCGGTGCGCCTCCAGGCCGCACTCGCGGGCCAGCGTGAGCAGCAGCTCTTCGGTGCGCGCGTCGATCAGGTTCTTGGACAGGTCCGCGAAGACGAAGGGCGCCTCCTGGCTGAAGCGCTCGAAGCGCCCCGCGTCGTCCACGAAGGCGTGGCGCACGTCGAACTGGCGGCCCGCCGTCTCGAAGGCGGACTGCAGTTGCGCCCAGGCCGGCGCACGGTCGCAGCGTTGGGTCATTGCCATGTTTACTTGCCGCTTTCCTGCATGAGCTTCTCGAGCTTCACGGCATCGGCCGCGAAGGCGCGGATGCCTTCGGCGAGCTTCTCGGTGGCCATCGCGTCTTCGTTGAGCGCGAAGCGGAAGGCCGGCTCGTCGTAGCTCAGCTTCTCGGCGTCGGGCTTGGGGGCGGACTTGGCCAGGGCATGTTCGAGCGGCTCGTTGCTCGCGGCCAGCTCGGCCAGCAGCTCGGGGCTGATGGTCAGCAGGTCGCAGCCGGCCAGCGCCTGGATCTGCCCGACGTTGCGGAAGCTCGCGCCCATCACCTCGGTCTTGATGCCGTGCTGCTTGTAGTAGTCGAAGATCTCGCGCACCGACTTCACGCCCGGGTCGTTGGCGCCCGCGTTGGCCGCTTCGTCCCACTTGGCGCCGGCCGACTTCTTGTACCAGTCGTAGATGCGGCCCACGAAGGGCGAGATCAGCTGCACCTTCGCCGCGCCGCAGGCCACGGCCTGCGCGAACGAGAACAGCAGCGTGAGGTTGGTGCGGATGCCTTTTTGCTCCAGCGCGCGCGCGGCCTCGATGCCCTCCCAGGTGGAGGCCACCTTGATGAGCAGGCGCTTCTCGGTGTCGATGCCTTCGGCCTTGTAGAGCGCCACGATGCGCTCGCCGCGGGCGATGGTGGCGGCGGTGTCGAACGACAGGCGCGCATCGACTTCGGTGGAGACGCGGCCCGGAATGATCTGCAGGATCTCGGTGCCGAAGTTGACCAGCAGGCGGTCGATGACTTCATCGAGCGGCTTGCCCGCGTGCTTCTTGACGATCTCGTCCAGCAGGGGGCGGTATTCGGGCTTCTGGACGGCCTTGAGGATCAGCGACGGATTGGTGGTCGCATCCTGCGGCTTGGAAATGGCGAGCTGCTTGAAGTCGCCGGTGTCGGCCACCACGGTGGTCCACTGGCGGAGGGCGTCGAGTTGGTTCATGAAATCATTATCCTGTGCGGGTTGTGACAAGTCCTGCACGCAGTTGCGCGTCGGCCGATGTTTTCATGCGCACCGTAGCACGGGTTTTCGCGCACATCCATCGGCCTTCTGCCCGCAGGGTTGTCGGCCGCCCTGCCCTACAGGCGCTGTGGTCCGTGACTGACGACGCGGCCCTGTCGGCGAGGGCTACCCTGAGTGTTACGAGCGATTTACGCCGAACGTCTTACCCTCAGGAGTGCCCCATGTCCCCTCGCCAACGACGCCCCGCCGCAGCCCCCGCCGGCCCCGCTTTCGACGACCGCCGCACCAGCCAGGCGATCGGCGCGATGGCCACGGCTTTCGTCGTCGGCGGCCTGGCAACCTGGCTCGCGCTGGGAGCCGCGCGCACCGCCCGCGCGCAGCCGGCCGGCCCGGCCGACGGCGCACCGCTGATGCGCGCCCCGCTGCAGGTGGTGGCGCCCGTGGACCTGCAACGCTATGCCGGCATCTGGCACGAGCAGGCGCGCCTGCCCAACCGCTTCCAGAAAACCTGTTCGGGCCCCGTGACCGCCGAGTACACGCCGCAGCCCGACGGCACGGTGCAAGTGGTCAACCGCTGCGTGCGGGCCGACGGCAATTTCAACGAGGCCATCGGCGCGGCACGCGTGGTGCCGGTGGCGGGCCAGCCCGGCGCGGGCCGCCTGGAGGTGCGCTTTGCGCCCGCGTGGCTCGGCTGGCTGCCGATGGTGTGGGCGGACTACTGGATCCTGAAGCTCGACCGCGACTACCAGGTGGCGTTGGTGGGCACGCCCGACCGCGAATACCTCTGGGTGCTGTCGCGCGCGCCGCGCCTGGACGACGCGGCACTGCAGGTCGAGCTGGACTACGCGCGCAGCCTGGGCTTCGACGCCGACAAGGTCGTGTTGACGGGCAGGTAGCGCGAGAGCTGCGCCGGCAGCATCTCCGGCGCGGTGCAGTGGATGGCCTGCCAGCCGAAGGCCCGTGCCGCCTCGACGTTGGCGGCCGAGTCGTCGATGAACACCGTTTCTGCGGCACCGAGCGCATGGCGCACTGCCAGCACTTCGAAGATTTCACGATCCGGTTTGATGAACTTCACGTCGCCCGAAAAAACGCCGCCGTCGAAGCGCCGCATGAATGGGTGCCGCCGCTCGAGCGCGCGCGCATACGGCGCGGGCATGTTCGAGAGGTAGTAGAGCCGAAGCGGCTGGCCGGCTTCGCGGTGGGCGAACAGCTGCTCGAGCATGTCGACGGTCACCTCGATGGCTTCGAGGCGCTCGCCCAGGTTGCCGAGCATGGCATCGAGTCGATCCGCCGGCAGCGAGAGCCGCGCCGCCATGCGGGCGATGGCATCGTCCAGCGTGCGGGTGCCGCAATCGAAACTGGTCCAGTCGTCGTGATGGAACATCGCCCGGCCCAGCGCCGCGGCGGCGGCTTCAGTGGGCGCGTGGGGCGCGAGATGGGCCTGTACCAGCCGGGTGGGCTCCCATGCGATCAGCACGGCGCCAAGGTCGAAAACCACGTTCATGGCGCCATTGTTTCATGCGCCCGGCACCACGCTCACGCCATGGGCTCGCAGGGACAAGGTGGTCTCGGCGCCCGCGGCCAAGGGTTGCGAAAGGTCGGTGGAGACCACGAAGACCGGGCCCAACGTGGTGTCGAAGCCGTATTCGTAGAAGCTGCCGAGGTACGCGGCCTTGCGCAAGGTGGCGGGCAGGCCACCGGCCGCACCGATTTCCCACGCCTCGGGCCGCACCGCCACCTTCACCGTGCCGGGCGCGACCGCGTGGCGCGGCGTGAGTCGCAGCGGGCCGAGCGTGACGCTGCCGTCGGCCTCCGCCACGCCGGGGAACACCATCGCCTCGCCCATGAAGCCGGCGACGAACTCGCTCTCGGGCCGGCCGTAGAGCTGCTCGGGCGTGCCGCGCTGGGCGATCACGCCGTGGTCCATCACGATGATCTGGTCGCTCACGGCCAGCGCCTCGCTCTGGTCGTGCGTGACGTAGGCGACGGTGAGCTTCAGCCGCTGCTGCAGCGCGCGGATTTCCTCCCGCATCTCGCGGCGCAGGCGCGCGTCGAGGTTGGACAGCGGCTCGTCGAAGAGCAGCACCGCGGGTTCGAGCACCAGCGCGCGCGCGAGCGCCACGCGCTGCTGCTGGCCGCCCGAGAGCTCGCTGGGCAGGCGCTCGTCGAAGCCGACCAGGCCCACGCCCCTGAGCGCCTCGCGCGCCCGCGACGTGGCCTCGTCCTTCTTCACGCCGCTCATGCGCAGGCCGTAGCCCACGTTCTCGATCACGTTCATGTGCGGGAACAGCGCATAGCTCTGGAACATCATGCTCACGTTGCGCTCGGCGGGGCCGAGCGTCGTCACATCGCGTCCGCCCATGAAGATCGAACCCGAGGTCGGCGATTCGAGCCCCGCGATCATGCGCAGCGTGGTGGTCTTGCCGCAGCCCGAAGGGCCGAGGATCGTGGTGAGCGTGCCGACCGGCACCTCGAAGCTGATGCCCTTCACCGCCATCGGCCCGTTCCTGTCGGTGCCGTAGCGCTTGGTGACGTTGCGGAATTCGATGCCGTTCATACGGAGAGGCTTTCCATTTTGTGATGCCCTTGGTGATCGGGCGTGGCCCCGCGCCGGCCCAGCTTGCGCTCCCCGACCACGAACTGCACCAGCGCGATCGCCAGCGACATCAGGATCATGAGCACCGTGCAGTACGCGAGCGCGATGCCATAGTCGCCGTTGCCGACGCGGCCGATGATGTACGTGGTGGCGAGCTCGTTCTCGGCGGTGACCAGGAAGATCACCGCGCTCACCGTCGTCATCGCGCGCACGAAGCTGTAGACCAGCGCGGCCACGAGCGCTGGCTTGAGCAGCGGCAGCACCACCTTGAAGAGCGTCTGCGAGGTCGAGGCGCGCAGCATCAGCGAGGCCTCGTCGAGCGAGCGGTCCAGCTGCTTGAAGGCCGCGGTGCCGGCGCGCACGCCCACCGGCAAATTGCGGAACATGAAGCACAGCACGATGATGAGCCCGGTGCCCGTGAGCTCCAGCGGCGGCACATTGAAGGCCAGGATGTAGCTCACGCCGAGCACCGTGCCCGGAATCGCGAAGGCCAGCAGCGCGCCGAACTCGAAGATGCCCTGCCCCTTGAATTCGTTGCGCGCCAGGAGCCACGCGATCAGCAGGCCCAGCGCCGCGGTGATCGGCGCCGAGATGCCCGCGAGCTTGAGCGTGGTGAGGAGCGAGTTCCACGCCGTGCCCGCCCACACCAGCCCGAACTGGCCCCACTCCAGCGCGAACGCGTTCTTGAAGTGGTTGAGCGTGAAGCTGTAATCGCGCCCCCAGGTCTGCACGAAGCCGCCCGCGAAGGCGAAGAGGTAGACCACCGCGGTGAAAGCGATCCACGGCAGCGCGATGCAGTAGATGGTGCGGCACACGCCGTCGGGCAGCGCCATTGCGATGCCCGCATCGCCCTTGCCGCTCACGGTCGTGTAGTTCTGCTTGCCCAGCAGGCCGCGCTGCAGCGCGAACACGCCGAGCGCGAACAGCGTGAGCACCCAGGCGAGCGAGGCCGCGCGGCCCTGGTCGTACTGCGCGCCGACGATGGCGAAGAAGATGTCGGTCGACAGCACCGAGAACTGCCCGCCCACCACCACCGGATTGCCGAAGTCGGCAATGCTCTCGATGAAGCCGACCAGGAAGGCGTTGGCCAGCCCGGGTTTGAGCAGCGGCAGCGTGATGGTGAAGAAGGTGCGGCGCCGGTCGGCGCGCAGCATCTGCGCGGCCTCCTCCAGGCTGGGCGCAATGCCCTGCACCACGCCGCGCATGATCATGAAGGCGATGGGCGTGAACGCGAAGAGCTGCGCCACCAGCACGCCCGGCATGCCGTAGAACCAGCGCGTCGGCTCGATGCCGAACACGTTCTCCAGCAGCTGGTTGACGATGCCCGCGCGGCCGAACAAGAGGATGAGCCCCAGGCCCACCACGAACGGCGGCGTGATGATCGGCAGCAGCGCCAGCACCCGCAGCACGCCCTGCCCGCGCTTGCTGCCGCGCTCGGCCATCAGCGCCATCAGCGTGCCGAGGAAGGTGGTGCCTGCCGCCGTGAGCAAGGCCAGCACCAGCGTGTTCCACGCCACGCCGCAGCGCACCCCTCCCGCCAGGCACCCCAGGCCCCAGATGCGCTCGGTGAACACGCGAGCGACGAAGGCGCCGATCGACCACTGCCCGTCTTCGTTGAAGAACGCGCCCGAGAGCGCCTTGCTCACCGGGTAGGCGATGAACAACGCCATCAGCACGCCGCAGCCGATGACCGCGGCCGCGACGAAGAGATCGCCCTTGAAGCGCCCGAGCCGCGCGATGCCGAAGGCCGCCAGCAGCACGAGCGCCGTGAGCGCCACGAAGCCGCCCGCGCCGACGCCGAACTGGTTGATCGCCAGTTCGCCGAAGTGCGTGTTGAGCGCCGCGAAGCTCCAGCCGCGCGCGCCGATGGTGAAGCCCGCGACCGCGAGGCCGATGGCCCCGATCGCGCCGCCCGCCAGCAGCCAGCGCCCTTGGCCTCGGCCCGGCGGCAGCCAAGCGCCGACCGCGCACATCAAGAGACCCGCCAGCCCGATGAAGAGCCAGCCGCGCCCCTGCGTCGCGGCCTGCATCAGGCCGTTGGCGCCCTCGGCCTGCCCGAAGACCTGCGGAACGGCCTCGTACCAGGTCGCGTCCTGGATCGCATACCAGGGCAGCAGCAGATACGCCGCAAAACCCAGCGCGACCCAGGCCCAGATCCAGCGCTGCGAGCGCCGGGCGGCGGCCACTGAAGCCGGATTGACCGGCCCGGTGCCGGCAGCAACGGTAGCCACTGGCTCAGCGCGGCAGCGAGTTGACGTCCTTTTCCCAGCGCGCGATCAGGCGCCGGCGTTCGGCGCTGGCGCCGTACTTGGCGTAGTCGTAGTTGATGAACTTGATCTTCTTGAAGTCGGGAATGCGCGGATCGAGCTTGGCGCCCACGTTGCTGGGCAGCTGGAACTGCTTGTTGGCAGCGCCCAGCTCCTGCGCGGCGGGCGTGAGCGCCCATTCGTAGAACTTCCTGGCCGCGTCCAGGTTGCGCGCGCCCTTGATGATGCTCATGGAGCCGATCTCGGCGCCGGTGCCGTCGCTCGGCGTGATGGTTTCGACCGGAAAGCCCTGCATCTTCTCGCCCGGGCCGTCGTGCACGAAGCTGATGGAGATCGCGGTCTCGCCGCGCGCCACCGCCTTGATCGGGCCGGTGCCCGAGCGGGTGTACTGGCCGACGTTCTTGTGCAGCGCCTTCAGGTACTCGAAGGCCTTGTCCTCGCCCATCATCTGCACCAGCGTGGCGATCATGGTGTAGGCCGTGCCGCTCGATGCGGGGTTGGCCACCTGGATGTCGCCCTTGTACTCGGGCTTGAGCAGGTCGGCCCAGGTCTTGGGCACGGGCAGCTTCTTCTTGGCGAGCAGCTCGGGGTTGTAGCCGAAGCCGAGCGGCCCCGAATAGATGCCCACGGTCTTGTAGCCCGACTGCTTGGCCTGCTGCTGGGCCCAGGGGTGCAGCTGCGCGAGCGTGGGCGACTTGTATTCGAGCGTGAGGCCCTGCTCGGCCGCCTGCAGGTGCGGATCGCCCGTGCCGCCGAACCAGACGTCGGTCTTGGGGTTCTCCTTCTCGGCGATCAGCTGGGCCAGCGCCTCGCCCGAGCCCTTCAGGGCCATGTTGATGCGAACGCCCGTGGTGCGGGCGTAGACGGTGGAGATCACGTTGCACCATTCGGCCTGGACCGAGCAGATCACGTTCACCGTCTGTGCCGATGCGGCGGCCGACAGGCCCACGAGCGCGGCTGCGCAAAAAAGCTTCTTCATTTGGTATTTCCCTGCCTCGTGCATAAAAAAAGGCCTTGCGGCCTGGGGGCAGCGTAGCTTTAGTACAGGTCGGGGGAATCGGTACAAGTACCATCGCGACTGGCGCGCCGGCAGGCCCGGACGTCTCCAGGCACTCAGACAAAGGAAAGTTTTCTCATGAGCTTCGATCTCGTTCTGTTCGGCGGTACTGGCGATCTCGCGTGGCGCAAACTCATGCCCGCGCTGTTCCAGGCCTTCCGGCACGGCAGCCTCCCGCAGGACGGACGCATCGTCGGCGTGGCGCGGGACGACCTGTCGGACGACCAGTACCGGGAGCTCATCCAGTCGCGCTTCAGTGCGGTCGAAGGCGCCAAGCGCCCCTCCCCGGAAGAGTTCAAGAAGTTCGCGTCGATGCTGCACTACCTGCGCATGGACCTGTCCAAGCCCGACGACTACGCCAAGCTCGCCGAGCTGCTCAAGCAGCGCGATGCCTCCACGGTCGTGATGTACGTGGCCACGGCGCCCGCCCTCTTCACGCAGGTGGTCGAGCAGATCGCCGCGGCCGGCCTGAATGGCCCGAAGACCCGCATCGTGCTGGAGAAGCCGCTCGGCCACGACCTCGCCTCGAACCGCGCGATCAATGCCGCGGTGGGCAAGGTGCTCGAGGAGAAGCAGGTCTTTCGCATCGACCATTACCTGGGCAAGCCCTCGGTGCAGAACCTGTTCGCGATGCGCTTCGGCAACGCGCTCTTCGAACCCATCTGGCGCCGCGAGCACATCGCCAACATCCAGATCACCATTGCCGAAGACCTGGGCGTGGAGAAGCGCGGCGCCTTCTACGACCAGACCGGCGCGCTGCGCGACATGGTGCAGAACCACGCGCTGCAGCTCTTGTGCGCGATCGGCATGGAGCCGCCGATCAACTCGCACGCCGATGCGATCCGCGACGAAAAGCTGAAGGTGCTGCGCGCCCTGAAGCCCTGGACGCCCGAGAGCCTGAGCCTGCACGCGATCCGCGGCCAGTACACCGCCGGCACCGCCTACGGCGAGCGGGTGCAGGGCTACCGCGACGAGCCGGGCGTGGACCCCGACAGCCGCACCGAGACCTTCGTCGCGCTGCGCACCGAAATCGCCAACTGGCGCTGGGCCGGCGTGCCGTTCTACATCCGCACGGGCAAGCGCCTGGCCTCGCGCGATGCGCGCATCGAGGTCAACTTCCGCCCGACGCCGCATGCGATCTACCGCGCGCCCGCGGGCAACGTCAACAAGCTGGTGATCAACCTGCAGCCCAAGGACGGCCTGGAGCTGCACATGCTCGCGCAGGCGCAGGACAACCGGCAGCGCAACGGCAACCAGAGCGCCGCCGCGCAGCTCGCGCCGGTGCAGCTGGACCTGGACTTCGACAAGCGCTTCGGCGTCGAGCGCGTGGGCGCCTACGAGCGCCTGCTGCTCGACGTGATCGACGGGCGCCTGAACCTGTTCGTGCGCAGCGACGAACAGGAAGAGGCATGGCGCTGGGTGGAGCCGCTGATCGAGAGCTGGGAATCGGACGGCGGCCCGCGGCCCTACGCGGCCGGCACCTGGGGCCCCAGCGCATCGAGCGCGATGATTGCGCGCGACGGCTTCTCGTGGGGCGAAGAGCAATAGCTCAGGCCCTGAAGGCGCGAAGGAACCGTCGCGAGCGCCCCGAGGTCGCGTCGAGGACCGCAGCCGTACTGACGTACGGCGAGGACCGCAGGCGCGAGATCGGGGTGCGCAGCAGGTTCATTCGCGCCTTCAGCCGAACTGCACGCAGCGCATGCTGAGCGTGCCGGACTGGAACCCCTCGTAGACCGTCTTGGCGCGCTCGCCCGCGCCGGCGGCGCCGAGCGCGTAGAGGAACGGAAAGTAGTGATCGGGCATGGCCACCGCGGTGGATGCGCCCTCCAGCTTTTCATAGCCGATCAATGCGCGGTCATCGCGGCCCGCGAGCGCTGATTTCACCGCATCGTCGAAGGACTGCGCCCAGGGGCGGCTCGCCTTCGGGCCATCGGCGGTGCCGCGGTCGGTGGCGCGCAGGTTGTGCACCACGTTGCCGCTGCCCATCACGAGCACGCCCTTGTCACGCAGGGCCATCAAGTCACGGCCGACTGCATAGTGGAAGGCGGCGGGCTTGTCGTAGTCGATGCTGAGCTGGAAGACCGGGACGTCGGCCTTCGGATAGAGGTGCTTGAGCACCGACCAGGTGCCGTGGTCCAGGCCCCATTGCTCGGTGGCGATCACCGGCGCCTGCTTCACCGCGCCGACGGTTTCGCGGGCCAGCGCCGGATGGCCGGGCGCGGGGTACTCGACGTCGAACAGCGCCTGCGGGAAGCCGCCGAAATCGTGGATCGTCTTCGGCTTTGCCTGCATGCCGACGCCG
Organism: Variovorax sp. AC194; assembly: GCF_979257995.1. Classification (NCBI taxonomy): domain Bacteria; kingdom Pseudomonadati; phylum Pseudomonadota; class Betaproteobacteria; order Burkholderiales; family Comamonadaceae; genus Variovorax; species Variovorax sp. AC194. The sequence continues at coordinate 5,746,309 of NZ_OZ409823.1, forward strand.
GTCGCGCCGCGGCTCAGCCAGTGCGCCGACACGCTGAGGATGGCCGCCGGCGGCGGCAGCTCCCGGCCCCAGGCCGAGAGGCGGCGCGTGAATGCGTTGTCGGCGATGGCGTTCATCGGCGTGCCGTGGCCGATGAAGATGACCGGCATCCGCTGCGACGGCGCACCGGCGGCCTGCACCGTGCAAGCAAGGGAAGCCAGCACGGCGGTCGCGCCCAGCGCGGTACCCATCAGAAAGCCTCGGCGGCCCAGTTCGGAAGTGGCGAGTGTCGTCATTGGCATGGCCCGCACTCTGCAACGGATTCCCGCGCAAGGCGGTGCCTTTGCGCACACTTTTTTCAGAACGGTCTCATTTCCTCGCCAGCACGGGCTCCCGCAAGGGTCCGCCCTTGACCACCAACTGCACCACCACCGCCACCACGATGTTGAGCACCAGCGCAGTCAGCCCGGTGTACAGCGTGTAGCTGCCGTCGCCGATCACGAAGGTGTGCACGGGCTTGATGCCGTCCGAGAACGCGAGCCAGCTGCCGCCCACCAGCCCCACGGCCCATCCGGCAAGCAGCGCCGGCGCGCGGAACCAGCCGAAGAAAAGGCCGAACACCACCGACGGAAAGGTCTGCAGGATCCACAGGCCGCCCAGCAACTGCAGGTCGAGCGCGAACTGCGTGGGCAGGAACAGGATGAACACCAGCGCCCCCAGCTTCACGACCAGCGAGACGATCTTCGCGACCTTGGCCTCGCCCGCCGGCGTGACGTCGGGCTTGACGTAGGCCTTCCAGAAGTTGCGCGTGAACAGGTTGGCCGCGCCGATCGACATCACCGCCGCCGGCACCAGCGCGCCGATGGCGATGGCCGCGAACGCGAAGCCCGCGAACCACGAGGGGAACAGCGCGTTGAAGAGCGCGGGCACCACGTCGTTGTTGCTCTTGACCGTGAGGTGGGCCGCATAGGCCATGTAACCCAGCAGCGCGATGAGGCCGAGCAGCACCGTGTACGCCGGCAGGAAGACGGCGTTCTTGCGGATGGTGTTGGCGCTTTTGGCCGCGAAGATGCCGGTGAGCGTGTGCGGGTACATGAAGGCCGCGAGCGCCGAGCCCAGCGCCAGGCTCGCGTACGGCAGGTACTGCGCGGGCTTGAGGGTGAGGCCGGTCGCGCCGCCCTTGGCCGCGAAGGCATCGCCGGCCGCATGGAACACGCTGCTGTAGCCACCGAGCTTCATGGGCACCAGCACGACCGCGACGAGCACCACGATGTAGATCATCAGGTCCTTGACGAAGGCGATCAGCGCGGGGGCGCGCAGCCCGGCCGAATAGGTGTAGAGCGCAAGGATCACGAAGGCGGCCGCCAGCGGCAGCTCGCCCGTGAGGCCCAGCGCCTTGATGACCACCTCCATGCCGACCAGCTGCAGCGCGATGTAGGGCATGGTCGCGACCACGCCGGTCACGGCGATGGCCAGTTCCAGCGCGCGCGAGCCGTAGCGCCCGTACACGACGTCGGCCGCCGTTACGTGGCCCGCCTTGTGCGCCGCATGCCAGAGCTTGGGCATGATGACGAAGACGATCGGGTACACGAGGATGGTGTAGGGCAGCGCGAAGAAGCCATACGCACCCACGGCATAGACCAGCGCGGGCACGGCGATCACGGTGTAGGCGGTGTAGAAGTCGCCGCCCACGAGGAACCAGGTGATCCAGGTGCCGAAGTTGCGCCCGCCCAGGCCCCATTCGTCCAGATGGGCGCCCTTGCTGTTCTTGCCTCCGCTCTGCCAGCGCGAGGCCCAGAAGCCCATCACCGTGACCAGCAGGAAGAAGAACACGAAGACCGAGAGCGCGGTCCAGTTGATGTGGCCGTCCATCATTCGTCTCCCTCTTCATACCCGCTGCGGTACACGATCCAGATCAAGAGCGCCGTGATCGGCACCCACAGCAGCTGGTACCAGTAGAAGAAGGGAAAGCCGAACAACTCGGGCAACGGGCTGTTGTAGAACGGAAGCCACAACAGACCCACGAAGGGCAACAGGAGCAGGGCCCACATGTGCTGTTCTCCTTGGTGTGATTTTTACGAAAGCACCAAGGAGTTATAGACCCAAAGCCGAACACGCGGCGCCGACCCGGAATAAGGCGCGGTGCTAGATGCGCCCCTCCTCCACCGCATGGCAGGCCACCTGCACGCCCTTGAGGCTCAGCAGCTTCGGCCGCTCCGCGGAGCAGCGCGCGTTCGCATGCGGGCAGCGCGGATGGAACGCGCACCCCGTCGGCGGGTTCAGCGGATTGGGCACCTCGCCCTGCACCGGCGTGCGCTGGCGCCCCGTGTGCTTCATCTGCGGAATGGCATCGAGCAGCATGCGCGTGTACGGATGCTGCGGATCGGCGAAGAGCTTCTGCTTGTCCGCCACCTCGACCAGCCGGCCCAGGTACATCACGCCGACCTGGTCCGCCACGTGGCGCACGACCGCGAGGTTGTGCGAGATGAAGAGATAGGTGAGGCCTTGCTCCCGCTGCAGGTCCTTCATGATGTTGAGCACCTGGGCCTGCACGCTCACGTCGAGCGCGGAGGTGGGCTCGTCGCACACCAGGAACTCGGGCTGCGTCGCGAGCGCGCGGGCGATCGAGATGCGCTGGCGCTGGCCGCCGGAGAACTGGTGCGGGTACTTGCTCATGTCCAGCGGCGAGAGGCCGACCGACTTGAGCAGTTCGCCCACGCGCTCGCGCAGTTCGGCCTTGCCGCTGAGGATGCCGTGCTCGCGCAGCGGCTCGCCGATGATGTCCTCGACGATCCAGCGCGGGTTCAGGCTCGCGTAGGGGTCCTGGAAGATCATCTGGATGCGGCGGCGCAGCTTCCGGCCTTCGGGGGTCTTGAACGCGGCATGCGCGTCCTGCCCGTCGAACTGCAGGCCGCCGCGCGTGGGCGCGTAGAGGCCGACGAGAAGCCGCGCGACGGTGCTCTTGCCGCAGCCCGATTCGCCCACCAGCGCGAGCGTCTTGCCCCGCTCGATGGAAAAGCTCACGCCGTCCACCGCATGCAGCAGCACGCGCGGCTTGCGCTCGAGCACGCGGTTGAGCCAGGGCGGCGAGACGTCGAAGGTGCGCGCGAGATCGTGCGCGACGACCAGAGGCTCACCGGTTGTTTCCTTGCGGGGTTCTATCACGGCGCTCATCGCGTCACCTCGGCGATGGGTTCGGCCGCTTCGGGCGTGGCGCGTTCGCCTGCGGCCAGCGCGTCGTGGTGCTTCGCGGCGATCTCCGCCTGGCCCATGTGCGGGTCGGCCGCGTCGTGCAGCCAGCAGGCGGCGCGCGTGGCGCCCGCGTGCAGCAGCTCGGGCCGCTCGGTGAGGCAGCGCGCGAAGGTGCGCGGGCAGCGCGGGTTGTAGGCGCAGCCCGCCGGAATGGCGTTCAGGCGCGGCATCGCGCCGTCGATCTGGTTGAGCCGCTCGCGGTCACTCGCCATGTCGGGAATCGAAGCCATCAGGCCCGAGGTGTAGGGGTGCGCGGGCTGGTGGATCACTTCGTGCACCGGGCCGATCTCGGCGATGCGGCCCGCGTACATCACGGCCACGCGGTCGCAGGTCTCGGCGATCACGCCCATGTCGTGCGTGATGAGCATCACCGCCGCGCCGCGGTCCTTGCAGATGCGCTTGAGCAGTTGAATGATCTGCGCCTGGATCGACACATCGAGCGCTGTGGTCGGCTCGTCGGCCACGATGAGCTTGGGCTCGGCCGCGAGCGCGAGCGCGATCACCACGCGCTGGCGCATGCCGCCGGAGAACTGGTGCGGGAAGTGGTCGATGCGCTGCTCGGCCGCGGGAATGCCGGTGTCCTGCAGGAGGCCGATGGCGCGCTTGCGGGCTTCGGATTCGGTCACCGGCAGGTGCGCGCGGATGGTCTCGATGAGTTGCCGGCCCACGGTGTAGAGCGGGTTCAGCGAAGTGAGCGGGTCCTGGAAGATCGCGCCGATCTTGCGGCCGCGGATGGGGCGCATCGCATCGAAACTCAGGTTGTCGATGCGCCGGCCTTCGAGCAGGATCTGCCCGCTGGCCACGCGGCCCGGCGGCTCGAGCAGGCCGATGATGGCCGCGCCCGTGAGCGACTTGCCCGCGCCCGATTCGCCCACCACGCCGAGGATCTCGCCGGGCGCGATGTCGAAGGAAATGCGGTCGATCGCGCGCAGCGTGCCGCGGCGGTGCGGAAATTCGACGACGAGGTCTTGGACCTGGAGCAGCGTCATGGTGGCGTTGTCCTTTTCTCTTCAGCGCAGGCGCGGATTGAGCGCGTCGCGCAGCCAGTCACCGAGCAGATTCACGCTGAGCGCGATGAGCACCAGCATCAGGCCCGGGAACACCGTGATCCACCATTCGCCCGAGAAGAGGTACTGGTTGCCGATGCTGATGAGCGTGCCGAGCGACGGCGAAGTCGGCGGCACGCCGACGCCCAGGAACGAGAGCGTGGCCTCGGTGATGATCGCGGTCGCGACCTGGATGGTGGCCAGCACCATCACCGGCCCCATCACGTTGGGCAGCACGTGGCGCAGCATGATGCGCACGGGCGCCACGCCGGTGACGCGCGCGGCCTGCACGTATTCCTTGTTGCGCTCCACCAGCGTGGAGCCGCGCACCGTGCGCGCGTACTGCACCCAGCCCGTGAGCGAGATGGAAATGATCAGCACGCCGAACGCGAGCGACTCGTGCGCGCCCGGGAAAAGCGCGCGGCCGACGCCGGCGATGAGCAGCGCGACCAGGATCGGCGGGAACGACAGCATCACGTCGCACACGCGCATGAGGAACGAATCGAGCCAGCCGCCGAGAAAGCCGGCGAGGAGCCCGAACACCACGCCGACGACGACCGAGAGCACCACCGAGACGACGCCCACGATCATCGAAATGCGCGCGCCGTAGATGACGGCCGAGAGGATGTCGCGGCCCTGGTCATCGGTGCCGAGCAGGTACTTGGACGAGCCCTCCGCGCTCCATGCGGGCGGCAGGCGAGCGTCGCCGAGTTCGAGCGTCGCGAGGTCGAAGGGGTTGTGCGGCGAGACCCATCCGGCGAACGCCGCGCAGAACAGGCAGGCCAGCGCAATGAGCGCCGCCACCATCGCCACGGGCGAGGTGCGAAAGCTGTAGCCGACGTCGCTGTCGAGCCAGCGGGCGAGTGTTTTTTTCATCGCCGGGCCGCCCCAAGATGAAAAATGGCCCCCTCGGGGGGCAGCGGACATTGCGCAGCAAGGGGAGCGTGGGGGTTGATTTTCATCGTGAGGCAAATGGAATGGGCCCGCAAGAAGCGGGCCCATGGTCGGGCCGTCAGGCCGCCCGAGGGGCGGCCGGGGGAATCACTTGATGCTCATCCACTTGAAGTACATGAAGTTGTCGGCCAGTTGCACCAGCTCGACCTTCTTGCTCACGCCCCACGCGAGCGATTGCTGGTGCAGCGGCAGCGTGCCGATGTCGTCCGCATGCAGCTTGAAGGCTTCCTTGATGAGCTCGTTGCGCTTGGTCTTGTCGGTCTCGGACTGGATCTTCTTGGTCAGCTCGTCCAGCTTCGGGTTGCAGTACGCGCCCAGGTTGAACTGGCCCGTGCCCTTGTCGTCGGGGCAGGCGGTCAGCGAGCTCAGCGCGTTGTGCGCGTCGTAGGTGGTCGGGGTCCAGCCGAGCATGTAGAAGCTGGTGTCGCGGCGCAGGATCTTGGGGAAGTAGGTGCCCTTGGTTTCGGCGGCCAGGTTGATCTTGACGTTGATGCGCGCGAGGTTGGCGGCCACGCTCTGGCAGATCTGGCCGTCGTTCACGTAGCGGTCGTTCGGGCAGTTCATCGTGACCTCGAAGCCGTTGGGGTAGCCGGCTTCGGTCATGAGCTTCTTGGCGGCTTCCACGTCGTAGGGCAGGCGCTTGTCCTGCTCGGCGGTCCAGCCGTTGATGCCGGGGCCGACCAGGAGGCCCGTGGGCCGCGAGGCGCCGCGCATCACGGTGCGCTGGATGCCGGCGATGTCGATGGCCTGGTAGAAGGCCTGGCGAACGCGCTTGTCCTTGAACGGGTTCTTGCCCTTGATGTTGGAGTACTGCAGCTCGTCGCGTTTCTGGTCCATGCCCAGGAAGATGGTGCGCAGCTCGGGGCCGGTGATGACGCGGGCGGTGGGCGCGGCGTTGATGCGCGCGATGTCCTGCACGGGCACCGGCTCCATCACGTCGACTTCACCCGAGACCAGCGCGGCCACGCGGGTGGCGGGATTGGCGATGGGGGTGAAGACGATCTCTTGCGCGTTGCCTTCGATCTTGCCCCAGTAGGTGCCGTTGCGCGTGAACACGGTGCGCACGTTCGGCTGGCGCTCGCGCACGCGGAACGGGCCGGTGCCGTTGGCCTTGAAGGAGGCGGTGTTCTCGATGCCCTTGCGGCGGTCCACGGGCTTGGTGGCCTGGTTTTCCTCGCACCACTTCTTGCTCATGATCATGGTGAGCGAGATGACGTCGGGCAGGATCGGGAACGGGCCGTTGGTCTCGATCTCGATGGCGAGGTCGCCGACCTTGCGCACGGCCTTGATGTCGCTCAACGTGGCGCGCATGTCTGAGCCGTCGCCCTGGGCGCGCGCGAAGCTGAAGACCACGTCGTCGGCGGTGAACGGCGTGCCGTCGTGGAAGACCACGCCCTTGCGCAGCTCGAAGCGCCAGACGTTCGGCGAGGTCTGCTTCCAGCTGGTGGCCAGCAGCGGCGCAAGGCTCAGGTCCTTGTTGCGCCCCACGAGGGTTTCATAGACGTTGGCGGTGACGCTCAACTGCAGCGACTCGTTGAGCGAGTGCGGATCGAGCGACAACGCGTCGCCCTGGTTCGCGATCCGGATGGTCTGCGCGCTCGCGACCAGGCTGACGGCGCCCAGTGCGCACACGGCGGCGGCCGCGGCCACTTTTTTCTTGAAACTCATGGGGACACTCCTCGGGTTGAAATCGAACACATCACGATGCCGCGGTGGCGGCTGCTTTCCCTGGCTGCGTGCTGCGGGTAGCAGCAAGCGGCATGCCCTGCTCGATGAGGCCGGCATGCAGCGCGGCGCCCAGCGGCAGGATCTCGTCGTTGAAGTCGTAGCGGCTGTTGTGCAGGAACGCGCCTTCGCGCACGTCCTGTCCGATGCGCAGGTACGCGCCCGCCTTTTTCTGCAGCATGAAGGAGAAGTCTTCGGCGCCCATGCTGGGCTCCATGCTGCGGTCGACATTCTTGGCACCCACGAGCGACTCGGCCACGTCGGCCGCGAACATCGCCTCGGGGGCGGTGTTGATGGTGGCCGGGTAGATGCGCTCGTACTTGATGGTGGCGGTGGCGCCGAAGCCGCCGGCGATCGCCGTGCACAGCTCGGTCAGGCGCTGCTCGACCTGGGCCTGCACCCGCGCGCTGAAGGTGCGCACGGTGCCGACCAGCGTGGCCTCGCCGGGGATCACGCTCATCGCGCCGAGGTCGCCCGCCTGCACCGCGCAGATGCTGACGACGGCCGCATCGATCGGGCGCACGTTGCGCGAGACGATGGTCTGCGCCGCGGTGATGATGTGCGCGGCGACCACCACCGGGTCGATGGTCTGGTAGGCATGCGCGCCGTGGCCGCCCTTGCCCTTGATCTGGATGGTGATGCGGTCGGCCGCGGCCATCATCGCCCCGCGGTTGATGCCCACGGTGCCGGCGGGCATCGCGGGCCAGTTGTGCATGGCGTAGACGGCGTTGACCGGGAAGCGGTCGAACAGGCCGTCCTCGATCATCACGCGCGCGCCGGCGAAGCCTTCTTCGCCGGGCTGGAAGATCAGCACGGCGGTGCCGTCGAAATCGCGTGTCTCGGCCAGGTAGCGCGCGGCGCCGACCAGCATGGTGGTGTGGCCGTCGTGGCCGCAGCCGTGCATGAGGCCGTCGTTGGCGGAGCGCCAACCGAAGTCGTTGTCCTCGCGCATGGGGAGCGCGTCCATGTCGGCGCGCAGGCCGATCATGCGGCCGCTGGCAGTGGACTTGCCGCGGATCACGCCGACCACGCCGGTCTTGCCGATGCCGTCGTGGATCTCGTCGACGCCGCAGGCGCGCAATGCCTCGCGCACGCGGCCGGCGGTGTAGACCTCTTCGAAGCCGAGCTCGGGGTGTGCGTGCAGGTCGCGGCGGAAAGCCGTGATCTCGGGATAGAAACTCGCGATGTGGGCGAACGCCCTTCCGGATGCCGTGAGGCGCGGAGCCGATGCCGTCATGTTCAATGTCCTCCGGCCTTGCCCACGCGCAACCGCGGATCGACCACGAAGTACAAGAGGTCGACCACGAGGTTGATCACGACGAAGATCAAGGCGATGAGGCACAGGTAGGCGGCCATCACCGGAACGTCGGCGAAGGTCACGGCCTGGATGAACAGGAGACCCATGCCGGGCCACTGGAAGACCGACTCGGTGATGATGGCGAAGGCGATGAGGCCGCCCAGCTGCAGGCCGGTGATGGTCATCACCGGCACCAGCGTGTTCTTGAGCGCATGGCCGAAATGGATGGCGCGGTTCGAGAGGCCTCGGGCACGCGCGAACTTGATGTAGTCGGTGCGCAGCACCTCGAGCATCTCGGCGCGCACCAGCCGCATGATCAGCGTGAGCTGGAAGATCGCGAGCGTCACCGCCGGCAGCACGATGTGGTGCCAGCCATCGACCTTGAAGAGGCCGCTCGTCCACCAGCCGAACTGCACCGTCTCGCCGCGCCCGAAGCTCGGGAACCAGCCCAGCAGCACAGCGAAGACGAGGATGAGCAGGATGCCGATCAGGAAGGTGGGCAGCGACACGCCGAGCAGCGAGACCGTCATGAACACCTGGCTCAAAAACGTGCCGCGGCGCAGGGCGGTGTAGACGCCCATCGGGATGCCGATGAAGAGCGCCAGCGCGGCCGCGACGAGCGCGAGTTCCAGCGTGGCCGGGAAGCGCTCGCCGATCAAGCGCGACACCTTGGCGCCCTGGCGCAGGCTCAGGCCGAACTCGCCTTGCGAGGCATTGACGAGAAAGTGCCAGAACTGCACGAAGAAGGGACGGTCGAGCCCCAAGGCGGCGCGCATTTCACGGATCTGCTCGGGCTTGGCGTCCTGGCCCAGCAGGAAGACGACGGGGTCGCCGACGTATTGGAACAAGAGGAAGGCAATGAACGCGACCGCGATCATCACGATCACGGCCTGGATCAGGCGGCGCAGTACAAAGGCAATCATTAGCAAACAAAGTGATCGGGCATGCTAGCAGTGCAAGGTGCGTGCCCGCACGGGGGTTCCCCGGGGGTGCACACACATGGTGCTCATTGCCAACACTCTGTTCTTTGCAGCGCCAAAACGAAAAAAGCCACTCGACTTGCGTCGAGTGGCTTTTGAGCTTTTAGCTTTGATGCTGGCCTACGCCAGCGTCAAATCAGAAAGCGTGACGGATACCGAAGTCGTAGCCGGTCGAGGTCTTCGGGGTGAAGCCACCGGTGGTGATGAACGACGGGCCGCCAACGGTCAGAGCTGCACCGTTCTTGTTGCTCACGCGAGCGATCGTTGCGTACAGAGCCGTGCGCTTCGACAGGTTGTGCACGTAGCCGATTGCCAGCTTGTTGGCCTTCGGGTCAGCAATACGCGGCTGGAACAGCACTTCTTGCTGGTTGTTGTCGTACTTGACAGCCGAGTACGAAGCGCGGATCAGGCCAGCACCGACCGGCACAGTCACGCCGAGCAGGTAACCGGTCAGGTCAACGTCAGGACGGCCGCCCAGGAAGGGTTCGGTTTCGTAGTCCAGCTTGTTCTTCGAGCGCGACACTTCACCGAAGAGCTTCACAGGACCGAAGTCGTACGAAGCGCCGAGGTTGAAGGTGTTGACCTTGTTGGTCGTGCCGACGTAGAACTGGTCGCCAACGGTGCTGCTGCCGTAAGCAGCTGCGATGTCCAGAGGACCGTTTGCGTAGCCGAAGCGGCCACCGACGTAACGACCTTGACGCGAGTTGTTCGCGACGTCAGGCGTAGCGGTGCCAGGGCTGTACTTGGTCTTTTCGCTGAACGAGTACTGCAGTTGGCCGTAGAAACCACCCAGGTTCGGCGGCAGGAAGTAGCCGATGCTGTTGCTGGTACGGGTGTAGTTGCTGGTGCTGACATTGGTGATGCCAGGCACAGCTGCAGGAGCCGCACCGGCAAAGTTAGCGAAACCCGACGAAGCCGTGAAGACCAGGTTGGTGCCAACGCCGTTGGTGCCGAACGGATCGAACACGGTGTCGTTCCAGAACGTGGCGGAGTAGTCACGACCCAGACGCAGTTCACCGAAACCACCCGACAGGCTCACGGTCGAACGACGAGCGAACGTCGAAACGCCTTGCTGGCCGTCGTCATTGGTGATCGGGGCTTCAAGCCAGAAGCTGGCTGCCAGGCCACCACCGAGGTCTTCCGTACCACGGAAGCCCAGACGGCTGGAGTTGTAGCCCGAGTTAGCCAGTTCGCGGCGGCTTGCCTTGACGCTGCCCCGGTTCACGTAGAACGGGTTCAGGAACGTGGCGCCGTTCAGATCACGCGAGGTGGACGAGTAGCCGCTGACCGACGCGTCGACCACACCGAACAGAGTGACGGACGACTGAGCCGAGGCAACACCGGCAACAGCCAGGGCAGCCAGAGCAACTAGAGATTTTTTCATTGCAAGTTTCTCCAAGGTTAAACATAGGGCTCCGGTGCGAAGGGCTCACCGTGACTGGCACTTTGTGCTCCCACCGGACCCCGGGCCAACCTCCTTTTGGGAAGTTGTTGCTATTGCACCAGAGCCGCTTCGGCAGGGCAAAACAAATCGCCCGAAATCTCGGATGTCCACGGCGTTTCGTTGCAGTCCTGCAACAAAGGACTTAGCCCATCCGCCACACCACAATGCGGAACAAAACCGTAACTTTTTGCAGCCCTGCCGAGGTGCGGTCAAATAGCTGCATGACGCTCTTGTTAGACCCCGTCCTGACCGCGGCAGACGCGGCATTGCGCACCCTTTTTGCCCGTCCTCATGCAACCCGGGCCATGCCCGCTCCGGCGCAGGCACCCGGCGAACTGAACGAAGAACAGCGCCGCGAGGCCGGCGCATTGATGCGAGTCAACCATGTCGGGGAAGTCTGCGCACAGGCGCTTTACACCGCCCAGGCCGCCGTGGCGCGCGATCCGGCCCTGCGTGCCCAATTCGTTGAAGCCGCGCACGAAGAGACCGATCACCTGGCCTGGACGCGGCAACGCCTGGACGAACTCGGCGCCCGGCCTTCGCTGTTGAACCCGCTCTGGTATGCCGGCGCCTTCGGCCTCGGCCTTGTCGCCGGACGCCTGGGCGATCCGCTGAGCCTGGGTTTCGTCGCAGAAACCGAACGTCAGGTGGAAGCCCATCTCGACAGCCATCTGGATCGGCTTCCGTCGGCCGACAGCGCCTCCAGGGTCGTGGTCGAGCAGATGAAGCTCGACGAGGCGCGCCATGCGGCGCAAGCCATCGATGCGGGCGCCGCGGAACTACCGGCCCCGGTCAAGGGCCTGATGCGCCTGGCCTCTCGCGTGATGACCACGTTGGCGCACCGCATCTAGAAGCGCAAGCGGGTCGCCTCAGGTTTCGACCAGATCGAAACTGGTGGTGATCTCGGCGGTCTTCGCCAGCATGATGCTGGCCGAGCAATAGGTTTCGTGGCTCAACGCGACCGCGCGCTCCACCGCAGAGGCCGGAATCCCCTTGCCGGCCACGGTGAAATGCATGTGGATCTTGGTGAAAACCTTGGGGTCCTTCTCCGCGCGCTCGCTGGTCAGCTTGACGCTGCAGCGCTCGACGCGGTGGCGGCCGCGCTTCAATATCAGCACGACGTCGTAAGCGGTGCAACCGCCCGTGCCCGCAAGCACCGTTTCCATCGGCCTCGCGGCGAGGTTCTGGCCGCCGTTTTCCGGCTTGGCTGCGTCGGGGGCGCCATCCATCATCAGGACGTGGCCGCTGCCCGTTTCGGCGACGAAACCCATGGCCGAACGCGTTCCCGCGTCGCCGGTCCAACTTACTGTGCATTCCATGATTTTTCGGATTCCAGTCGGGATGCCGGGCAAAAACGCACGCTGGCATCGATTTGTATGGGAAATTTGTGTGGGAAAAGCATCACTCGCTTGTTGCAACGCAACAAACAGTCGATATACTTTATTTCATCGCGCATACGTTTGCGCTCACAGTTGTCTCCTCCACCCTTCCAATTGGTGGATTTAGCCCCGAGTTGCAAAACTCGGGGCTTTTTTCTTTCCGGACCGCCCCGGGCCACCCAGGGCGCCGCGAGTGCCGGCCGGCCGGGCGCCTCTTATCATCGCCGGCTAGCCAATGAAAACTCCCCTGGAAAAAACCGTGCGCACCGCACCCGCCCCGGCGCCCATGACGCCCCTCGCCCCCCTCACGCCCGCCGACTACCTGCGCAAGATCCTCAACGCCAAGGTCTACGACGTGGCCGTGGAGTCCGCGCTCGAGAAGGCCCGCGCGCTCAGCGAGCGCCTGGGCAACACCGTGCTGCTCAAGCGCGAAGACCAGCAACCGGTGTTCAGCTTCAAGCTGCGCGGCGCGTACAACAAGATGGCCCATCTCAGCGCCGCCCAGTTGGCCAGCGGCGTGATCTGCGCCTCGGCCGGCAATCACGCGCAAGGCGTCGCGCTCGGCGCGCGCAAGCTCGGCACCCGCGCGGTGATCGTCATGCCGGTGACCACGCCCCGGCTGAAGATCGACGCCGTGCGCGGCTTCGGCGGCGAAATCGTGCTGCACGGCGACAGCTATTCCGACGCCTACCTGCACGCCCTCGAATTGCAGAAGCAACAGAGCCTGACCTTCGTCCACCCCTTCGACGATCCGGACGTCATCGCGGGCCAGGGCACCATCGCCATGGAAATCCTGCGCCAGCACCAGGGCCCGCTCGACGCGGTCTTCGTCGCGATCGGCGGCGGCGGCCTCATCTCCGGCGTGGCCAACTACATCAAGGCCGTGCGTCCCGAGATCAAGGTGATCGGCGTCCAGATGAACGACTCCGACGCGATGATGCAATCGGTCGCGGCCCGCCAGCGCGTGAACCTGCCCGACGTGGGCCTCTTCTCCGACGGCACCGCCGTCAAGCTGGTCGGCGAGGAAACCTTCCGCATCGCCAGCGAACTGGTCGATGAATACATCGCCGTCGACACCGACGCGGTCTGCGCCGCCATCAAGGACGTCTTCGTCGACACGCGCAGCATCGTCGAACCCGCGGGCGCGCTGGCCGTGGCAGCGATCAAGCAGTACGTGGCCGGCCACGGCCGCCACGGCGAGACCTACGCGGCCATCCTGTGCGGTGCCAACATGAATTTCGACCGGCTGCGCTTCGTGGCCGAGCGCGCCGAGGTCGGCGAAGAACGCGAAGCGCTCTTCGCCGTCACGATCCCCGAGGAACGCGGCAGCTTCCGCCGCTTCTGCGAACTGGTCGGCGAACTGCCCGCGAGCGATGCCAAGGAATCCGGATCGGCCGGCGGCGCGCTGCGCAACGTGACCGAGTTCAACTACCGCATCAGCGACGCGGCCAAGGCGCACGTGTTCGTCGGCCTCACGACGTCGGCCCGCGGCGAGTCGGCCATCATCGCCAAGAGCTTCGGCGACCACGGCTTCGACGCGCTCGACCTCACGCACGACGAGCTCGCCAAGGAGCATCTGCGGCACCTGGTCGGCGGGCGCACGGGCCTTGCGCACGACGAGCGCCTGCTGCGCTTCGTGTTCCCCGAGCGTCCCGGCGCGCTGCTCAAGTTCCTGAGCCTGATGCGGCCGAACTGGAACATCAGCCTCTTTCACTACCGCAACCAGGGCGCCGACTACGGCCGCATCCTGGTCGGGCTGCAGGTGCCGGCCGGCGACGCCGCGGCCTTCGATGCGTTCCTCGAGAACCTGGGCTATCCCTGCGTCGAGGAAACGGCCAATCCGGCCTACCGGTTATTCCTGCAAGCTTGAGGCGACGTTCGCGTGCAACTAAAAAGCCGGCGTGACAGCCGGCTTTTTTTCATCGTTGCGGCAGCACGCTACTGCGCTGCTGCTGGCGCCTGACCTTGCTGCTGCTGCTGCGACGCGTCGGGCTGGGGCGCCGGCGGCGGCATCGCCACGGCCGGCATGGTGGACGGCAACACCCCAGCCGAGCGCTGCGCCGGCGCCTGGGCCGTCGCGGGCATCGGCGACACGCCCGACATCGGCGGCGGCGGCAGCCCCACGCTGATCGGCGCGCGCACCGGCAGTTGCAGCGTGAAGGCCGGCGGCCCGTCCACCTGCGCACCGAGCGTCGCGGCGCGCACGCCCACCGACTGCAGCATGTAGTTGTCGCCGACGCGCGAGCCGACGCGGAACGGCTTGGGCGGCTTGCCGTCGATGGCGATCAGCGCAGCGCCCTGGTTCGACGGATCGGCCACCACGCCCACCAGCGCGAAGCGGCTGGCCGCCTCGGGGGCTGCGGGCGCGGCCGTCTGCGCGGACACCACGCCGAGCAACCGCCCGACCGCCTCGGCATCCGCCGTGACCGAGGGCTTGGGCATCGCGGCCGCGGCGGCCACTGCGTCGACCGGCGAAGACAGGCGCAAGGCCCAGAACACCGCAGCACCGGCGGCCAGCGCCCAAAGCCCCGTCGTTGCAAGTGGGGCATGCCAGCGGGCAGCGGAGTAAGGACTTGTCATGGGCGCGGATTATCATGCAGCGCGCTTTCCGAATCATGTCGCCCAACCTATGAACAAATTCCTTCGTGCCGCTTCCCGCACCGCCCAGCGCGGCTTCACGCTGATCGAACTGATGGTGGTGCTGGTCATCATCGGCGTGCTCGCCGCGCTGATCGTGCCGAACGTGATCGAGCGCGCCGACGACGCCCGCGTGACGGCCGCCCGCACCGACATCAACAACCTGATGCAGGCGCTCAAGCTCTATCGCCTGGACAACCAGCGCTACCCCACGGCCGAACAGGGCCTGCAGTCTTTGCTCACGCGCCCCACCGTCGGCCCGGCCGCCCCGAACTGGAAGCCCTACGTCGAGAAGCTGCCCAACGATCCGTGGGGCCACCCTTACCAGTACATGAACCCGGGCATCAAGGGCGAAATCGACGTGCTCTCGTTCGGCGCCGATGGACAGAACGGCGGCGAGGGCAAGAATGCCGACATCGGCAGCTGGCAATAGCGGCAACGGCACATCGCGCGGCTTCACGCTGCTCGAGCTGATCATCGTGATCGCGATCATCGCGATCGCCACC
This sequence comes from Variovorax sp. AC194, assembly GCF_979257995.1. Taxonomy (NCBI): domain Bacteria; kingdom Pseudomonadati; phylum Pseudomonadota; class Betaproteobacteria; order Burkholderiales; family Comamonadaceae; genus Variovorax; species Variovorax sp. AC194. The sequence goes on from NZ_OZ409823.1 coordinate 5,761,508, forward strand.
GCCAGCGTGAGCTTTGCCATGCGCGACACCAACGCGGCCAAGCTCGACCGCGAAGCCGACCGGCTCGCCGCCCTTCTCGAATCCGCCCGCGCCCAGTCGCGGGCCAGCGGCGTCGCCGTGCGGTGGCGCCCCGTCGAAGGCAGCTTCGTCTTCGATGGCCTTCCCGCCGATGCGCTCCCCAGCGGCTGGGTTGCCGAAGGCATCACCGCCCAGGCGGCGCTCGGCAACGGCACGCTGGTTCCGGGGCTGCAGCTGGGGCCCGATCCGATCATCGCGGCGCAGCAGATCACGCTCTATTCCGCCGGCCCGCCCGCGCGCGCGCTGCGCATCGCCACCGACGGCCTGCGCCCCTTCACCGTCTTCCCCGTGCCATGAGACTGCGGCGCACGTTGGCCAGCGGCGGCTTCACGCTGATCGAAGTGCTGATCGCGCTGGGCATCGTCGCGCTCGCGCTGGCCGCGGGGTCGCAGGCCACCATGTCGCTCACGCGCAATGCGCAGCGCCAGTCCGACCTGGTGCTGGCCGACCTCTGCGCCGAAAACGAACTCGCCAAGGCCCGGCTCGCGCGGCAGATGCCGGCCGTGGGCGACTCGGGCTCCATCTGCGTGCAGGCCGGCGTTTCGTTCAACGTGACGACCTCGACCGTGCCCACGCTCAATCCGAACTTCCGGCGCGTGGACGTGCAGGTGCGCGACGAAGGCGACTCGCCGATCCTGCGCATCTCGACCGTGGTGGGGCGCTTCTGATGAAGACGAAGAGGAAGGCGAAAGCGCCGCGCGGCTTCACGCTGATCGAGCTGCTCGTGGCCATCTCGGTGATGGCGCTCCTCTCGCTCGTGAGCTGGCGCGGGCTGGACAGCATGTCGCGCGCCACCACGCAGAACCAGCAGCGCGCCGACGCCATCCTCACCCTGCAGGCCACGCTCGCCCAGTGGGGCGCCGACCTCGACGCGGTGACCTCGATCGCGCAGACCCGCCCCATCGACTGGGACGGCAACGTGCTGCGGCTCACGCGCCGCGGCAGCGACCCGATGGCGCCCAGCATGCAGGTGGTGGCCTGGACCCTCAGGGCGAGCGCCGAAGGCCCGCGCTGGCAGCGCTGGCAGTCGCAGGCCTTCACCACGCGCGGCGAGTGGCAGCAGGCCTGGAACCTCGCGGCCTCCTGGGCGCAAGGCGGCGGCGGCACGCAAGGCGGCTACAACGACGTGGCACTCATGCCCACCAGCGGCTGGCAGCTCTATTACTTCCGCGACAACGCCTGGACGCCCGCGAGCTCGCTGCCCACGACGCCGGCCAATCCGGCCAACCCCGCGGGCCCGATCGTCAACATGCCCGACGGCGTGCGCCTGGTGATCAGCCTGCCGCCCGGCGACGGGCTGTCGGGCACGCTCACGCGCGATTGGGTCAAGCCGATCGTGGGGGGTGCGCGGTCATGACGAGGCGCGTTCCTGCATTCATGCGCCGTGCACGCGGTGCACGCGGTGCACGCGGTGCATGCGGTGCACGCGGTGCATGCGGTGCGCGCCGCCAGTCCGGCGCCGCCCTGCTCGCCGCGATGCTGACGGTGATGCTCGTGGCCACCTTCTCCGCGGCAGCGCTGTGGCAGCAATGGCGCGCGGCCGAAGTCGAAGGCGCCGAGCGCGCGCGCGTGCAGGCGGCCTGGGTGCTGATCGGCGCGCTCGATTGGTCGCGCCTGATCCTGGCCGAAGACGGCCGCGCCGGCGGCCCCGACCACCTGGGCGAACCGTGGGCCGTGCCGCTTGAAGAGGCGCGCCTCACCAGCTTTCTCTCGGCCGAGAAGAACGTGGCGAGCGACAACCTCGATGGCCTGCCCGACGCGTTTCTCTCGGGCCGCATCGTCGATGCCCAGTCCAGGCTCAACGTGCTGACGCTGGTCGATGCGGGCAAGCCGGTGCCGGCCAGCGTCGCCACTTTCACCCGGCTCTTCAACCTGCTGGGCCTGCCGGCTTCGGAACTCAGCCAGATGACCACGGGGCTCGCCAGGGCGCTGTCCACCGGCACCGACGAGGCCTCGGGCGGCGGCGATGCGGGCAATGCGCCGCTGATGCCGCAGGAGGTCTCGCAACTGGTGTGGCTCGGGCTCTCGCCCTCGACCGCTGCCGCCATCGAGCCCTACGTGACGATCCTGCCGGTGCGCACCACGCTCAACCTCAACACCGCCAGCGCCGAGGCCATCAGCGCCAGCATGGAAAACCTGCCGATCGCCAGCGCGCGGCAGCTGGTGGACAGGCGCACCCGCTCCTATTTCAAGACCATCGACGAGGCCAACGCCGGGCTGCCCAGCGGCGGCTCCCGCTTCAACGCGGCCCAGCACGGCGTGGGCACCCAGTTCTTCGAGGTCTACGGGCGCCTGCGCCTGGACCGCACCTGGGTCGAGGAGCACTCGCTCCTGCAGCGCAACGGTGTCACGGTGACGACGGTCTGGCGCACCCGCGGCGCCGGCGCAACAACCACTCCGGTCAAACCCTGAGTGTGGTTTACATATATTGATCAAAACGCCTTATAACGCCCGTCACATCTGTCGAGTACGCTATTTAAATAATAGCAATTGACTGTCAGACGCCCTCCTACAATCACCGGCTTTTCCGACACCCCCTCCATGACCCCGCTGCTGCTCATTGCCCCACTGCCTCCGGCCGACGCCGCGGGTGAGTACGACTGGGCCCAGGCCGGCGACGACGGCATTGCATTGCGCAACCAGGGCCGCGCGCTGCTGGCGCTCCTGCCCTCGGGCAGCGAAGTCACGCTCGGCATTCCTTCGGCGGCGCTGTCGTGGCACCGCGTCACGCTGCCCAAGGGCAGCATGGGCAGCGCCTCGAAGCTGCGCGCCGTGCTCGACGGCCTGCTCGAAGAGCACCTGCTCGACGACCCCGAGGCCCTGCACTTCGCGCTGGAACCCGACGCGAAGGCCGGCGGGCCGGTGTGGGTGGCCGCCTGCAACCGCATCTGGCTGCGCAGCATCGTGCAGGGGCTCGAAGCGACCGGCCGCCGTGTCGTGCGCATCGTTCCTGAATTCGCGCCGCAGACGGCCGACGGCCCGCCGCTGCTGCAGATCACCGGCGAACCGGAAGCCCCGCAGCTCACCGTGAGCGATGCCGACGGCGTGGTCTCGCTGCCGCTCGCCGGCGCGGGGCTCGCGCTCTCGGGCGGCCTGCCGCTCGACACCGCGGTCATCACCACCGAGCCCGCGGTCGCCGAGGCGGCCGAGCACCTCCTGGAGCGCCGCGTGCCGATCGTGCAGGCGCCGCAGCGCTGGCTCAACGCCGCGCGCACGCCGTGGGAGCTCGCGCAGTTCGACCTCGCCGCAACGGGCCGCGCGCGCGCCGGCAAGAAATTCGCATCGGTGCTGCAGACGCTGCGCTACGCACCCGAATGGCGCGCCGCGCGCTGGGGCGTCGTCGTGCTGCTGCTGACCCAATTGATCGGCCTCAATGCCTGGGCCTGGAAGGAGCGCAACGCGCTCGAGGCCAAGCGGCAGGCCGCCAAGACCGTCCTCACGCAGACCTTTCCCTCGGTGAAGATCGTGATCGACCCGCAACTGCAGATGACGCGCGAAGTCGCGGCGCTGCAGCAGGCCGTGGGCGACGTGGCCGCAACCGATTTCGAACCCATGGTCGGCGCCCTCGCCACCAACCTTCCGCCCGGCCGCACGCCGTCGGCCGTCGACTACAGCGGTGGCCAGCTGCGCCTGCGCGGCCTCGGGCTGCAGCCGTCGGAGGTCTCGCAGATCACCGGCGCGATGGCGCCGCGCGGCTACAGCGTGCGCACCGAGGGCGATCTGCTGCTCGTGCAGGCCGAGGCCACTCCCCGATGAACTTCAGCGAACAACTCAAGGCCCGCTGGGCCGCCCTCGCGATGCGCGAACGCCAGATGGTCGGCGGCGCCATCGCGCTCGTGGCACTGGCCTTGCTCTGGTGGATTGCGCTCGCCCCCGCGTTGCGCACGTTGGCCGCGGCACCGGCCGAACACGCGCAGCTCGATGCGCAATTGCAGCAGATGGCCACCTTGCAGAACCGCGCGAAAGCGCTGCAGTCGCAACCGCGCCTGGCTCGCGACGACGCGCTGCGCTCGCTCGAAACCTCGGTGCGAGAAGGTCTCGGCGTCAACAACGCGCAACTCATGACGGCCGGCGGCGATGGCGCCACCGTCACGCTGCGCGCCACGCCCGCCAGCACGGTCGCCCAGTGGCTCGCGCAGGCGCGCGGCAATGCGCATGCGGTGCCGCGCGAAGTGCACCTGACACGCGCGCCCGCCACCCCGCCGGCGCCGGGCAACAAAGACGCCCCGCAGCTTCCGCAGGTCCGCTGGGAGGGCACGGTCGTGATGGCATTGCCCGCCCCCCGATGAACAGCCCGGCATGGTGACGCGCGCTCCTCTTTCCCCGCTCTCCGAGCCCAAGCCGCGGCGCGGCTGGCGCTGGGCCCTCGTCGGCATCGCGATCGGCGCGGTGCTCGCGGTGGCGCTGTTCGCCCCCGCGCGCTGGCTCGCCTCGGCGCTGTCCAGCTGGAGCCAGGGCCGGTTGCTGCTGGTCAATCCGCGCGGCACGGTCTGGAACGGCGCGGCCGCCGTGGTGTTCGCCAGCGGCTCCGGCAGCGCGCAGGCCGTCTCGCTCCCCGGCCTCCTGCACTGGCGCCTGCGGCCCAGCTTCAGCGGCATCTTCGCCTCGCTCGATTTGCCCTGCTGTGCCCCGCGCCCTCTCGAACTCAAGGCCAGCCCGCGCGGCAACGGCATGAAGGTCGACTGGCTGGACGGCCGCTCGCGCTGGCCCGCCACGATGCTCACGGGCCTGGGCGCGCCGTGGAACACGCTCAAGCTCGACGGCGCGCTCGACCTTTCCACCAAGGCCTTCTCGCTGCAATGGGACGGCCCCGTGCTGCGCATCGCGGGCCAGGCCACGCTCGATGCCACGGATGTTTCCTCCAGCCTGTCGACCCTCAAGCCGATGGGCAGCTACCGGCTCTCGCTCGAAGGCGGCAACAGCCCCACGCTCCTGCTGAGCACGCGCGAAGGCAGCCTGCAGCTGAACGGCAGCGGCAGCTGGAACGGCACAACCTTTCGCTTCAACGGCGAAGCCAGTGCCGCGGCCGGCCGCGAAGACGCTCTTTCCAATTTGTTGAACATCATCGGACGGCGCGACAACGCGCGTTCGATCATCACCCTGGGTTGACCATGATGAAGCCACTGTCCACGCCCGGCGCTCGCCTGGGCATCGTCGCGCTCGCGGCGCGCCTGCTGATCGCGGCGTCGTTCCTGCAGGTGCTGCCGCCCGCCTTCGCGCAGGGCGACGCGCCGCGCCGCGGCGAGCCGATCACGCTCAACTTCTCCAACGCCGACATCGAGGCCGTGGCGCGCACCATGGCGGTGGTCACCGGGCGCGACGTGGTGGTCGATCCGCGCGTGAAGGGCACGATGAACCTGGTGACCGACCGCGCCATCCAGCCGGCCGCCGCCTTCAACCAGTTCGCCTCGGCGCTGCGCCTGCAGGGCTTTGCGGTGGTGGAGGCCGACGGCCTCTACAAGGTGGTGCCAGAGGCCGACGCCAAGCTGCAGAGCAGCACGGTGAACACCTCGATCGGCGCCACCGCATCGTCGGGCAGCAACCAGATCGTCACGCAGATCTTCCGGCTCAACTACGAATCGCCCAACAGCCTGCTGCCAGTGCTGCGCCCGCTGATTCCGCCGAACAACACCATCAACGTGAACCCGGGCAACAACTCGCTCGTGATCACCGACTACGCCGACAACATGCGCCGCCTGGCGCGCATCATCGCGGCGCTCGACGTGCCCAATGCGTCGGACATCGAGATCATCCAGCTGAAGCACTCGGTCGCCAGCGACCTGCTGCCGCTGGTGCAGCGGCTGGTCGACGGCAGCGGTTCGGGCGCGGCACCGGGTGCTGCGCCGGGCGCGGTCGATGCGTCGTTCCGCACCACGCTGCTGGCCGATCCGCGCAGCAATTCGCTGATCCTGCGCGCGGCCAACCCGGCGCGCGCGCAGCTGGTGCGCACGCTGGTCGAGAAGCTCGACCGCGCGCCCGCGGAAAGCAGCAACGGCCTGGCCGGCAACATCTACGTGGTCTACCTGAAGAACGCCGATGCGGTGCGCCTGGCAGCCACGCTGCGCGCCGCGATGGCGGCCAACCAGCAGTCCACGCCGGGCTCGCCCGGTGCCGCTGGCGGCGGCGGCAGCAGCCCCGCGCCGCAGCAGGCCAGCTTCCAGCAAAACAACCAGAACAGCTTGAGCGGCAACAGCGGACAGGGCGGCTCCGCAGCCGCCAATGCGCCGCTGAACAACGCCAACCAGCCTTCGACCGGAGGCCAGATCCAGGCCGACCCGTCGACCAACTCGCTGATCATCACGGCGCCCGAGCCGCAGTACCGGCAGATGCGCGCGGTGATCGACCGGCTCGACGGCCGGCGCGCGCAAGTGATGATCGAGGCGCTGATCGTCGAGGTGAACGCCACCAAGGCGGCCAGCTTCGGCGTGCAATGGCAGAGCGCGCTGGGCAACAACGCGCTCATCGGCACCAACTCGTCGCTCAGCGGCGCGAACATCCTGGCGCTGACGCAGGCCATCGCCACCAAGAACCCGGCCGGCATCCAGCTCGGACAGGGCCTGAACCTGGGCATCGCCGGCAAGATCGGCGGCCAGTACATCCTGGGCGCCATTGCCAACTTCTTCAGCAACGACAACGACGCCAACGTGCTGTCCACGCCCAACCTGCTGACGCTGGACAACGAAGAGGCCAAGATCGTGATCGGCCAGAACGTGCCCTTCCCCACCGGCTCGTACGCGAGCACCTCGGGCTCGGTGGGCATCAACCCGTTCACCACCGTGGAGCGCAAGGACGTGGGCCTCACACTGCGCGTGCGCCCCACGATCAACGAGAACGGCACCGTGAAGATGCAGATCTTCCAGGAGATCTCCAGCGTCGCGGCCGGCACGCTGACCGACCCGAACGGCCCCACGACGGACAAGCGCTCGCTCGAGTCGAGCGTGCTGGTGGACGACGGCGGCCTCGTGATGCTCGGCGGCCTGCTGTCGGACACCTACGGCACCAGCATCGACAAGGTGCCGCTGGCGGGCGACATCCCGGTGGTGGGCAACCTCTTCAAGAGCGAGAACCGCTCGCGCAGCAAGAAGAACCTCATGATGTTCCTGCGCCCGGTGGTGATGCGCGACGCCGCATCGACCGAGGCCTTCGCCTACGACCGCTACGACCAGATCCGCGGCCTGCAGCAGGTGGTGCAGCCCAATGCCGACAACGTGATGCTGCGCTCCGTCGATGCGGCGCCGATCCTGCCGCCCTCGCCGCCGCTGGGCACCACGACCGGCCGCAGCGGCGGCCTGCGCGAGCAGGGCACGCAACTGATCCCGCCGCCCGCGTTGCCGGCCGACAACCGCAAGCTCGCCCCGAGCCCCCTGCGGGGCGCCCTGCCGCCCACCGCCGACCCGGTCAGCGCGCGCGAACTGCCTTGATGCCCATGCGCTACCCGCTTCCCTACGCGTTCGCACGCAGCCAGCAACTCCTTCTCGAAGAAGCCGACGACGGCCGCTACACGCTGTGGATGTCGTCGCACCCCGCGCGCAGCGCGGTCGGCGAGGTGGCGCGCAAGTACAGCGTGCAGGCCTTCGAGGTGCTGGCCGACGCGGCGCTCGCGCAGCGCATCAGCGCGGCCTACGCGCAGGGCGAATCGAGCGCCGCCGCGGTGGTGAGCGAAGTGCAGAACGACGCCGACCTCTCGCGCATGATGCAGGAGCTGCCGGCGGTCGAAGACTTGCTGGCCAGCGCCGGCGACGCGCCCATCATCCGCATGCTCAATGCGCTGCTCACGCAGGCCGCGCGCGACGGCGCGAGCGACATCCACATCGAGCCCTACGAGCGGACCTCCTCCGTGCGCTTTCGCATCGACGGCACGCTGCGCGAGGTGGTGCAGCCCAACCGCGCGCTGCACGCCGCGCTGATCTCGCGCCTGAAGATCATGGCCGACCTCGATATCTCCGAGAAACGGCTGCCGCAGGACGGGCGCATCAGCTTGCGCATCGGCACGCGCGCGGTCGACGTGCGCGTCTCCACGCTGCCGAGCGCGCACGGCGAACGCGCGGTGCTGCGTTTGCTGGACAAGAGCGAATCGAAACTCACGCTCGAATCGGTGGGCATGCAGGGCGACACGCTGCAGCGCTTCGAAAAACTCATCACGCAGCCGCACGGCATCATCCTGGTGACCGGGCCGACCGGCTCGGGCAAGACCACCACGCTGTATGCGGCGCTCGCCCGGCTCGATGCGAGCCGCAGCAACATCATGACGGTGGAAGACCCCATCGAATACGAGCTGCCGGGCGTGGGCCAGACGCAGATCAACGCGAAGATCGAGCTCACCTTCGCCAAGGCCCTGCGCGCGATCCTGCGGCAGGACCCGGACGTGATCATGATCGGCGAAATCCGCGACTTCGAGACCGCGCAGATCGCCATCCAGGCCTCGCTCACCGGCCACCTGGTGCTCGCGACGCTGCACACCAACGATTCGGTGAGCGCCGTCACGCGGCTCACCGACATGGGCGTCGAGCCTTTCCTCTTGAGCTCGTCGCTCCTGGGCGTGCTCGCGCAGCGCCTCGTGCGCAAGGTCTGCACGAGCTGCGGTGGCGCGGGCTGCGACGTCTGCGGGCAAACGGGCTACCAGGGCCGCACCGGCATCTTCGAATTGCTGGTGGCCGACGAAACCGTGCAGGGCCTCATCCACAGCAAGGCGGCCGAGAGCGAACTGCTGCAGGCCGGCGCGCGCGGCGGCCTCAGGCTCATGCGCGAAGACGGCGAACGGCTGGTGCAGGCGGGCATCACCTCGCGCGCAGAGCTCTTGCGCGTCACACGCGACTAGCGGCCAGCGCCCCACCTCGCCACACTCGCCATGCCCGCCTATTCCTTCGAAGCCATCGACGCCAGCGGCCAGTCGCGCGAAGGCGTGCTCGAGGCCGACACCGCGCGCAGCGCCCGCAGCCTCTTGCGCGCGCAGGCGCTGATTCCGCTGTCGGTCACGCCGGTCGGCAGCGACCACATCAACGGCACCGGCCAGCGCAGCAGCCTGAGCCGGTGGCTCGGCGGCGGCAAGCGCGTGTTCAATTCCACGGGGCTGGCCGTGTGGACGCGCCAGCTCGCGGGCCTCGTCTCTTCGGGCCTGCCGCTCGAACGCGCGCTCACGGCGCTCACCGACGAAGCCGAGTCCGAACCGCAGCGCAACCTCGTCGCGTCGCTGCGCGCCGAGGTCAACGCGGGTTCGCCCTTCGCGCGCGCGCTGTCGGCGCACTCGCGCGAGTTCTCGCCCATCTACACCGCGGTGATCGGCGCCGGCGAGCAGAGCGGCAACCTGGGCCTCGTGCTCGACCGCCTGGCCGACGACCTGGAAGAACGCCAGGCGCTGCAGCAGAAGCTGATCGGCGCGGCGCTGTACCCGGCCATCGTCACGCTGGTGGCGATCGTGATCGTGATCTTTCTCGTGAGCTACGTGGTGCCGCAGGTGGCGCAGGTGTTCGCGGGCACCAAGCGCTCGCTGCCCTTTCTCACCACCGTGATGCTCTCGCTGAGCGCGGGCGTGCGCAACTACGGCTGGTGGATGCTGGGCGGCGTGGTGCTCACCGCCATCGGCGTTCGCGTGGCGCTCGCGCAAGAGGCTTTCCGCCTGAAGTTCGATGCGGCCTGGCTCAAGCTGCCGCTGGTGGGCAAGCTCGCGCGCGGCTACAACGCGGCGCGCTTCGCCAGCACGCTCGCGATGCTGGCCACCGCCGGCGTGCCGATCCTGCGCGCGCTGCAGGCGGCCTCCGAAACTTTGGGCAACCGCGCGATGCGCGCCGATGCGCTCGATGCGCTGGTGCTCGTGCGCGAAGGCGCGCCGCTCGCTTCGGCGCTCGCGCAGAAGAAACGCTTTCCGGGCCTCGTGTCGATGTTCGCGCGCCTGGGCGAGCAGACCGGCACGCTGCCGCTGATGCTGCAGCGCGCGGCCAACCAGCTGGGCGCCGAAGTGCAGCGGCGCGCGATGCACCTGGCCACCATCCTGGAGCCGCTCCTGATCGTGGCGATGGGCGGCGTGGTGATGCTGATCGTGCTGGCCGTGATGCTGCCGATCATCCAGTTGAACCAGTTCGTCAAATAACCCTGGAGGCTCGCCGCCATGGCAAATCGGAGCTACCTGTTCGCCAGTCCGTTCGTGCCGGGGCTCGATCCCGCGAAGGACGATCCGCGGCAGGTCAAGGGCATCTCGGAGCGCAACTACGACATACCGCTGGTCTACCAGCTGCTGGTGTCCGCGGACGTGCAGCTGTGCCGCTCGATGATCTGGACCAGCCTGGACGAACCGACCGCGCTCGCGGGCCGTGCCGGCGCGGGCATCGACCGGCTCCAGCAGTTCCTCGCCCGCATCGACCACCCTTCGGTCGCGCCGCTGCGGGACGAGGCCCTCGACTTCCTGAACCGCCACGTCGACCGCAACGGCTACTTCGTACTGGAGTGCGCCGAGATCCTCGACATGGGCGACGAGCCGCTGGGCGAGCAGGCCGCCGGCCTGCTGCGCGACGTGCAGGACATCGACGCGGAGATCGAAGCCGCCATCGCCCGGCTCGCGCCGAAGAAAAAGAACTTCTGGGAGCGCATCTTCGCGCCGTCGCAGGAGAGCATCGAGGCGCCCCTGCGCGAGCTGGGACTAGGCTACTGGTCGGATACGCTCTACTACGCGCCCGATGACGCGCCCAACGACGCGAACTGAATCACCCCATGCCAGTCACCCTCGAAGACAAGCTCGTGGTCGCGATCTCCTCGCGCGCCCTCTTCAACCTCGAAGAAGAAAACCGCATCTTCGAGGCCGGCGACAACGAGGGCTACATGAAGCTGCAGCTGGACCGGCTCGACGTGCCGGCCGCCCCCGGCATCGCGTACTCGCTGATCCGCAAGTTGCTGCGCTTCAACGACGACGGCGTGCAGCGCGTCGAGGTGGTGATCCTTTCCCGCAACGACCCGGTCTCGGGCATGCGCATCTTCAAGTCGAGCGCGGCCGCCGACATCAAGCTGCAGCGCGGCGTGTTCACGCAGGGCCGCCCGCCCTTCGGCTACCTGCGCCCGCTGCGCGCGCACCTCTTTCTCTCGGTCAACGCGCAGGACGTGCGCGAGGCGCTGGTCGCGGGCTTTCCGGCCGCGCGCGTGCTGGTCGAATCGGTGAAGGCGAGCGACGCCTGGCCCAACGAAGTGCGCATCGCCTTCGACGGCGATGCGGTGCTGTTCTCCGACGAAGCCGAGCGCGTGTTCCAGGCCGAGGGGCTCGACGCCTTCCAGGCGCACGAGTTGAGCAAGGCCGACCTGCCTCTGCCCGAAGGCCCGTTCAAGCCGCTGCTGATGGCGCTGCACCGGCTGCAGATGGCGGGCAATGCGCAGATGCGCATCCGCACCGCGCTGGTCACCGCGCGCAGTGCGCCGGCGCACGAGCGCGCGATCCGCACGCTGATGAACTGGAACATCCGCGTGGACGAAGCGATGTTCCTCGGCGGCCTGCCCAAGGGCGAATTCCTGCGCGAGTTCGAGCCTGATTTTTTCTTCGACGACCAGACCGGTCACGTCGATGCGGCTTCGCGGCATGTGCCCGCGGGGCATGTGTCCAGCGGCATCAGTAACGAGGGCTGACCCCCAGGCTTCGCGCACTTCGTGTCGCTTCGCCAACCCCCTTGCAGGGGGCAATATCTGCGGCCCGGCAAAGCCGGTTCCGCGATATTCCTTGAACGATACCGCCAACTTTGAAGTGCTGAATCCGCGCGTCGTCACGCGCACGACTTCGCTCTGTCATCGCGCATTCATTGCGGCGTAACGCGCGCTTCTTAGCCTCGCTGTCTGTTCGGTGCGCAGTGCCCTTGTGGCACTTTTTTTTTGCCGCGCCGGCTTCCATCCCTCCGACAGACAGACCCACCGGCTTCCTCCGATGCGCCCGATCACACCTTCGCACGCCCCGCTTTCCACGCGCTGGCTCCTGCCCCTTGCCACGTCCATCGTGCTTGCCGCCTGCGGCGGCGGTGGTGGCAGTGGCCCCGCGTTCCCGCTCGTCAACGTGCCACCTGCCAACAATGGTGGTGGTGGTGTTGGCGGCGCCAATCCGCCGGCATCCGGCACGAACCAGGGCAAGAGCGGCCCCAAGGCACTCGTCGTCGAGATCGACGGCCTCACGCACGCCGCCCTGCGCGATGCGATCGCGCAGAACAAGGTGCCCGCGCTGCAGTCGCTGCGCATCGCACCGGCATGGACCGGCGGCGCCAATGGCACGCCGAGCGAACAGCGCACCACCGACGGCCCGGGCTGGGCCACGCTGCTCACGGGCACCTGGGTGCCGCGCCACGGCGTGCGCTGGGACACGGCCGACCAGCGCATCGACGCGAAGCTCGCGCCCTCGGTCTTCGCGCTCGCCAAGCAGAACAAGGCGGCCGGCTACAAGACCGCTTCGGTCACGGCCAATGTGCTCTATCCGCAGCTCATGGCCAGCGAGAGCGGCACTGTCGACGGCGCCGTCGATTGCGCGGGCGCCGATGCCTGCGTGACCGAGCGCACCGCGCAGTTCATCGATGCCGGCTACGACCTCACGGTCGCGCAATACGGCGCACCCGCCGCAGCCGTCGGCAATGGCTTGAAGAGCGATGCCTACCAGCGCGCGATCTCGAACACCTCGGCCGCCATCGGCCAGTTGCTCGCACGCATCGCCAAACGCACCGCCAACGATGCGAAGGAGGACTGGCTCGTCATCCTCACGACCGGCCACGGCCTGGATGCTTTCGGCACCGCCACCGGCCTGCAGACGATCGACAACAAGACCGTCTTCATCGCGAGCAACAAGACACTGGCCGCGTTGCCGGGCGTCGGCACGGCAGCGCCAGCAGACACCGCGCTGCTGCAACTCGCCGCGGCCACCGACATCGCGCCGACCGTGCTGCGCCATCTCGGCGCGCTGCCGGCCGCCCAGGACTACACCTTCAACGGACAGGCGCTGCAGGCCGCGACGTCGTTGCGCAATCTCTCGGCCAAGGCCGGCGCGGACAAGACCAGCATCGACCTCGCATGGACGCTCTCGGGCGATGCGAGCGCGCCGGTGCTGGTGTTGCGCGACGGCAAGCTGGTCGTCGCGCTGCCGGCCGGCTCGACCGCGTACAGCGATCCCATCGTGGCCGATGCCGACGGTGTCTACACCTACCAGTACACCGTCGTTTCCGGCGAAGCCAGCCTCGCGCTCGCCGCGCAGCTGGCCTACGTGAAGCCCGCGACGCTCGCGCCCACGCTGGCGAACGGTCTCGTCAACTATTACCCGCTGGACACGCTGCCCGGCGCAGACCTGAAGAGCGCCTCCACGCTCGCACCGTGGGCGGCCGATGCCAACGGCGGCACCGTGGTCGACGACGGTTTCAAGATTCCCTACAAGGTCAAGGCGCTGCGCGTGGACAGCACGGTGAAGAACGCGGGCGGCTCGGCCGGCTACCGCCTGCTGCAGACCACCGACGTGGCCACCAACCCGGCCGTCACCGCCTACACCCTCGGCTTCTGGGTGCGCACCGACGCCACCTGCAGCCAGGGCGTGAGCAACGGCGCCTCGATGCTCGCCAACAAGAACTACACCACCGGCGCGAACGCGGGCCTGGCGATCGGCCTCTTCGGCAGCTGCGAGATCCGCTTCAACGTGGGCACCGGCAGCGCGCGCGCCGACAGCAACGGCTACGGCCTCACCGCGGGCCAGTGGGCCTATGTGGCGGTCGTGATCGACAAGGCCAACCTCCAGCTCACCGGCTACGTGTTCGATTCGGCCCGCGCCATGCAGACCGGCAGCGCCACGCTCACGAGCGCGCTGGTCGCGCAGCTGGGCGGCCTGAAGAACGGCATCGGCCTCAACGAAGACGGCACCGGCCAGTACTACCAGCGCGAGACCAGTTCGCCGCGCGGCGCGATGGACTTCAACGAGTTCGCGATCTGGAACCGCGCGCTCACCACCGACGAGCTCGCAAGCATCTTCAAGTCGGGCCAGCCGCTGATGTTGCTGCTGCCCTGAACCGTCCCTTATCACCCCCCGACAACAAACGACTCGAGAGGATCTCCATCATGAATATTCCATTCCTTGCCACGCGCTTCGTGCCCGTGCTGTCCACGCTGGTCGTGGCCTGTGCCCTGTCCGCCTGCGGTGGCGGCAGCGATGGCGGCGGCGGCTTCTTCGGCGGCCTGCCCGGCGCCGGCACGCCGCCCACGACCACCCCGCCGGTCACCACGCCGCCCGACACCGGCGTCGCCCCCGTCAAGAGCTGCGCGCCCTGACCCCGCGCGACATGAACTCCCGCGACATGAACCCGCAGAACCACAAGCCCATGAAGAACTCGCGCCGCAACTTCCTCACGAGCACCGCCACAACCGGCGCTGCCGCCCTCGCGCTCTCGGCCTTTCCGCCGGCCATTCGCCGCGCGCTGGCCATTCCGGCCAACAACAAGACCGGCACCATCCAGGACGTCGAGCACATCGTGATCCTGATGCAGGAGAACCGCTCGTTCGATCACTACTTCGGCACGCTCATGGGCGTGCGCGGCTTCGGTGACCGCTTCACGATTCCGCTGCCCAAGGGGCTCAACGTCTGGCAGCAAGCCGACGACACGGGCAAGCCCGTGCTGCCCTACCACCTGGACCAGACCAAGGGCAACGCGCAGCGCGTTGCGGGCACGCCGCACGACTGGAACGACAGTCAGAACGCATGGGACGGCGGCCGTGCCTACCAGTGGGTCAAATACAAGAAGACGGGCACGGCGCCGTACACCCAGTCCATGGGCTACCTCAAGCAGGCCGAGTTGCCGTTCCAGTTCGCACTGGCCAATGCCTTCACGCTGTGCGACAGCTACCACTGCAGCATGCACACGGGCACCAACTCGAATCGCATGTTCCACTGGACCGGCACCAACGGCCCCACGGGCGCGGGCGTGGCCTCGGTCACCAACGAGTGGGACGACAGCTACACGCCGCCCTCGACCACCGGCTACGAGTGGAAGACTTTCCCCGAGCGCCTGCAGGCGGCCGGCATCAGCTGGATCGTCTATGAAAACATGCGCGACAACTTCGGCGACAACCCGCTCGTGGGCTTCAAGCAGTATCGGCAGGCCAGCGAGGCATCGGGCAAACCAGTCACGAACACCGGCACGGTGCCGGCCTACGACCCGGCCAGCGATGACGTCGGCAACCCGCTGTACAAGGGCATCGCCAACACCATGCCCGGCGCCAATGTGGATGAGTACCTGAACACCTTCCGCAACGACGTGAAGAACGGCAAGCTGCCGCAGGTCTCGTGGATCGTCGCGCCCTCCACCTATTCGGAGCACCCCGGACCGTCCAGCCCGGTGGAAGGCGCCTGGTACGTACAGGAAGTGCTGGACGCGCTCACCGCCGTGCCCGAGGTCTGGAGCAAGACCGTGCTGCTCATCAACTTCGACGAGAACGACGGCTACTTCGACCACTACCCCTCACCGGCCGCGCCCTCGCTGAACCCCGACGGTTCGGCCGCGGGCAAGACGACGCTGCCCGAAGCCGACATCGCCTTCGAGCGCTTCACGCACCCCAAGCCGCCGGGCACCACCCGGCAACCCGCGCCCGATGGCCGCGTCTACGGTCCCGGCGTGCGCGTCCCGATGTACATCGTCTCGCCGTGGAGCCGCGGCGGCTGGGTCAACTCGCAGGCCTTCGACCACACCTCGGTGATCCGCTTCATCGAGGCGCGCTTCGGCGTGAAGGAGCCCAACATCTCGCCGTTCCGGCGCGCGGTGTGCGGCGACTTGACGAGCGCCTTCAACTTCGCAACGCCCAACACCGAGGCGCTGCCCACGCTCGCGGGCCGAACCACGCGCACCGACGCCACCAAGACGCGCAGCGACCAGGAAGCCCTCGCGCAGGTGCCGCTGCCGCTCGATCCGCAACTGCCGCGCCAGGCCACCGGCACCCGCCCCTCGCGCGCGCTCCCCTACGAGCTGCACGTGAGCGCGCGCGCCGATTCGGTCGGCGGCAAGATCCAGCTGCTGTTCAAGAACAGCGGCAAGGCCGCGGCCGTGTTCCACGTCTACGACAAGCTCAACCTCGATCGCCTGCCGCGCCGCTTCATGGTGGAGCCCGGCAAGTCGCTGGACGACGCCTGGAGCGCGATGACCGACAACAGCGGCTTCTACGACCTATGGGTGCTCGGGCCGAACGGCTTTCACCGCCACTTCAAGGGCGACCTCAATGCGCTGCGCACGAGCGGCGCGAACCCCGAAGTGCGCGTGTGCTACGACATCGCCAACGGCAACGTGTACCTGGAGATGCTCAACGCCGGCACGAACCCCGCGAAGTTCACCGTGCGCGCCAAGGCCTACCGCAACGACGGCCCGTGGGGTGCCACCGTCGCGGGCGGCGCCAAGGCAGAGCAGCAGTGGGTGCTGGCCGGCAGCGGCCAGTGGTACGACTTCGCGGTCACCTGCGATGCCGACCCGGCCTACTACCGGCGCTTTGCCGGCCGCGTGGAAAACGGCAAGCACACGGTGAGCGATCCGGCCATGGGCCTGGCCGACCTGTGAGCGTGACGTCCACCGAAAAACACGGACCGATGAATTCACGCCGCAAATTCCTCACGGGCACCGCCACCACCGGTGCTGCCGCGCTGGCGCTCTCGGCCTTTCCGCCGAGCATCCGCCGCGCCCTCGCGATCCCTGCCAACAACAAGACCGGCACGATCATGGACGTCGAGCACGTCGTGATCCTGATGCAGGAGAACCGCTCGTTCGACCACTACTTCGGCACGCTCATGGGCGTGCGCGGCTTCGGCGATCGATTCACCATTCCGCTGCCCAAGGGGCTGAACGTGTGGCAGCAAAGCGATGCCACCGGCAAGCCCATCCTGCCGTACCACTTCGACAGCCGCACGGGCAACGCCCAGCGCGACGGCGGCACGCCGCACGACTGGAACGACAGCCAGAACGCATGGGACAACGGCCGCATGTACCAGTGGCCGCGCTACAAGACCAACAAGGCGATGGGGTACCACAAGGAGGCCGAGGTCCCCTTCCAGTACGCGCTGGCCAACGCCTTCACGATCTGCGACGCGTACCACTGCGGCATGCACACCGGCACCGACGCGAACCGCTCGTTCCACATCACCGGCACCAACGGACCGACCGCGCAAGGCGTGGCGTTCGTGCGCAACGAGTGGGATGCGATCGACGGCCTGCCCGCGTCGGCCAACACCGGCTACACGTGGAAGACGTATGCCGAGCGCCTGGAGGATGCGGGCGTCAAGTGGATCAGCTACCAGAACATGCCCGACGAATGGGGCGACAACATGCTGGGCGCGTTCCAGCAGTTCCGCCAGGCGAATCTCGCCTCGGGCTTTCCGGTCTCCAGCGGCGGCTCGCCGCAAAAGCCCTATGCGCTGACCGGCCAGGCGCTGCCGTACCACGCCTACGACGCGGCCTCCGACAACGCGAAGAACCCGCTCTACAAGGGCGTGGCCAACACGCTGCCGGGCACCACGCCCGAGACCTACCTGGACGCCTTCAAGCGCGACATCCGCGAAGGCAAGCTGCCGCAGGTCTCGTGGATGAATGCACCGTCGATCTACTGCGAGCACCCCGGTCCGTCGAGCCCCGTGCAGGGCGCGTGGTTCCTGCAGGAAGTGCTGGACGCGCTCACCGCCGTGCCCGAGGTGTGGAGCAAGACCGTGCTGCTCATCAACTTCGACGAGAACGACGGCTACTTCGACCACGTGCCCTCGCCCTCGGCGCCTTCGCCCAACGGCGACGGCACCTACGCCGGCAAGACCACGCTGCCCGATGCGGACTTGGGCGCCGAGTACTTCACGCACCCGGCGCCGGCCGGCAGCGGCAGCCAGCCCAAGCCCGACGGCCGCGTCTACGGCCCGGGCCCGCGCGTGCCGATGTACGTGATCTCGCCGTGGAGCCGCGGCGGCTGGGTCAACTCGCAGGCCTTCGACCACACCTCGGTGCTGCGCTTTCTGGAAACGCGCTTCGGCGTGAAGGAGCCGAACATCTCGCCGTTCCGGCGCGCGGTGTGCGGCGACCTGACGAGCGCCTTCAACTTCGCCACGCCCAACAGCGAGGCGCTGCCCACGCTCACCGGGCGCACGACGAAGGCCGATGCCGACAAGCTGCGCACCGCCCAGCAGGCGTTGCCGCAGGTGCCGCTGCCGCTCGATCCGCAGCTGCCGCGCCAGTTCACCGGCACGCGGCCGTCGCGCGCGCTGCCCTACGAACTGCACGCAAGCGCCAAGGCCGACACGATCGGCGGCAAGGTGCAGCTGTTGTTCGCGAACACCGGCAAGGCGGCGGCGGTGTTCCATGTCTACGACAAGCTGAACCTCGATCGCCTGCCGCGCCGCTACATGGTGGAGCCCGGCAAGACGCTGGACGACGCGTGGACGGCGATGACCGACAACAGCGGTTTCTACGACCTCTGGGTGCTCGGGCCGAACGGCTTTCATCGTCACTTCAAGGGCGACCTCAATCGCCTGCGCGCGGGCGATGCGGCGGTGCCTGAAGTGCGCGTGTGCTACGACATCGCGAACGGCAACGTCTACCTGAGCATGCGCAACGACGGCAAGAACGCCTGCACGTTCACCGTGCGTGCGAAGGCCTATCGCGGCGACGGTCCGTGGACCGCGACGGTCAACGGCGGTGCGACAACCGACCAGCACTGGGAGCTCGCAGCGAGTGGCCAGTGGTACGACTTCGCTGTCACCTGCGATGCCGATGCCGGCTACTACCGCCGCTTTGCGGGTCGCGTGGAAACGGGCAAGCACACGGTGAGTGATCCGGCGATGGGGTTGGCCGATCTTTGATCTTTTGCGAAGAGGTTCCGGGGGGTGTGCACAGGCCACCGGGTACTCCCCTCCGCGAATGTCCCCCGGGCTTCGCCCTCCTCCTTGATTTCGCTGCGGGGAGCACCCGATGCCCTGCGCACTTGGGCACGCTGCTGGTGATCGGCGATCAACGACTGCTCTGAAGCGCTCGCGCTGATGGTGGGCTCTGTTTCGCGAAATCAAGGAGGAGCCGAAGGCGGAGGACATTCGCGAAACAGAGCCCACCGTCGGCGCGAGTGCCGCCCTGAACAAGCGCACGACGCGCACACGAAATACATCGCAAAGCGCCCCACGCGTTTCGCACGCTTACACCTCACCCCCGTCCCGTTCATGGCGATGTCACGCGCATTTTTTAGCCTCGAGTCCAGCGGCCTTCGCGACCTGCGTGAAGTGCCCGCACAACAACACCAAGAGGATCTCTCCCGATGCAACTTCTTTCTTATTCCATGCGGCTCGCACCCGCGTTGATCGTGGCCTGCGTGCTCTCTGCCTGCGGTGGCGGCAGCGATGGCGGTGGCTTCTTCGGCGGTCTGCCCGGCGCCGGCACGCCGCCCACGACGACCCCGCCCGTCACGACGCCGCCCGACACCGGCGTGAAGCCCGAGATGCGCTGCGCGCCCTGATCGCACGACGAGAAACACCCAGAACAACACCATGACCTCACGCCGCAAATTCCTCACGGGCACCGCCACCACCGGCGCTGCCGCGCTGGCGCTCTCGGCCTTTCCACCGAGCATCCGCCGCGCCCTCGCGATTCCCGCCAACAACAAGACCGGCACGATCATGGACGTCGAGCACGTCGTGATCCTGATGCAGGAGAACCGTTCGTTCGACCATTACTTCGGCACGCTCAAGGGCGTGCGCGGCTTCGGCGACCGCATGACCATTCCGCTGCCCAACGGCCTGGCGGTGTGGCAGCAACTCGACGACGCCGGCAAGCAGGTGGTGCCCTACCACCTCGATGCGACCAAGGGCAACGCGCAGCGCGTGAGCAGCACGCCGCACACCTGGGTCGACTCGCACAACGCATGGGACGGCGGCCGCCTCTACCAGTGGCCGCGGTACAAGAAGGTGAGCAACAAGGCGCCCTTCACGCAGTCGATGGGCTATCTCGCGGAGGCCGAGCTTCCGTTCCAGTTCGCGCTGGCCAATGCCTTCACGATCTGCGACGACTATCACTGCGCGATGCACACCGGCACGCATGCCAACCGCTCGTTCCACTGGACCGGCACCAACGGCCCCAACAGCGCGGCCGGCGGTAACCAGGCCTACGTGAACAACGTCAACCCGTGGAGTTCCACCGGTCCGTCGACCGAAGGCTACGAGTGGAAGACCTATGCGGAGCGCCTGCAGGAAGCCAACGTCAGCTGGATCGTCTACCAGAACATTCCGAACAACTACGGCTGCAATCCGCTCCTGGGTTTCAAGCCCTACCGCAAGGCGAACGAGGCTTCGAACAAGCCGGTGAGCACCTCGCTGCCGCAGGGCGCATCGCCTGCCTACGCGGCCGGCGACGATGCCGGCAACCCGCTCTACAAGGGCACGGCCAACACGCTGCCGGTGGCCGACCAGGCGGCCTTCGATGCGGGCGCGATCTTCGATGCGTTCCGCGCCGACGTGAAGGCCGGGCGCCTGCCGCAGGTGTCGTGGGTCATTCCGCCGGACGTTTACTCCGAGCACCCCGGCCCGTCCAGCCCCGTGCAGGGTGCCTGGTACATCCAGGAAGTGCTGGACGCGCTCACCGCGGTGCCCGAGGTGTGGAGCAAGACGGTGTTCATCGTCAACTTCGACGAGAACGACGGCTACTTCGACCACGTGCCCTCGGCCTCCGCGCCTTCGCCGATTCCTTCGGCCGACCCGGGCGTGAAAGCCTTCGCCGGCAAGACCACGCTGTCGGACGCGGACCTGAGCTACGAGTACTTCAACCACCCCAAGCCGCCGGGCATGACCGCCTCGCAGCCCACGCCCGACGGCAACGTCTACGGGCCGGGCATGCGCGTGCCGATGTACGTGCTCTCGCCGTGGAGCCGCGGCGGCTGGGTCAACTCGCAGACCTTCGACCACACCTCGGTGCTGCGTTTCCTGGAGGCGCGTTTCGGCGTGAAGGAAACCAACATCAGCCCGTTCCGCCGCGCGGTGAACGGCGACCTCACGAGCGCCTTCAATTTCGCGACACCGAATGAAGAGGCGCTGCCCACGCTCGCGGGCCGCCGCAGCAAGGCCGAGGCCGACCAGGTGCGCGCCGCGCAGGACGCGCTGCCGCAGGTCACGCCGCCGGGCGACGGCAAGCTGCCCGTGCAGGTGACGGGCACGCGGCCGTCGCGCGCGCTGCCTTACGAACTGCATGCGAGCGCCAAGGTCGACACGACCGGCGGCAAGGTGCAGCTGCTGTTCTCGAACACCGGCAAGGCTGCCGCCGTGTTCCACGTCTACGACAAGCTGAACCTCGATCGCCTGCCGCGCCGCTACATGGTGGAAGCGGGCAAGTCGCTCGACGACACCTGGGCTGCGGCCGCCGACAACGCGGGCAAGTACGACCTGTGGGTGCTCGGGCCGAACGGATTCCATCGCCACTTCCAGGGCGACCTCAATGCGGTGCGCGCGGGCGATACGGCATTGCCCGAGGTGCGCGTGTGCTACGACATCGCCAACGGCAACGTCTACCTGAGCATGCGCAACGACGGCAAGGCGGCCTGCAAGTTCACCATCCGCGCCAAGGCCTACCGCGGCGACGGCCCGTGGACCGCGACCGTCAACGGCGGTGCGACCACCGACCAGCACTGGGAGCTCGCGGCGAGCGGGCAGTGGTACGACTTCGCGGTCACGTGCGATGCCGACCCGGCCTACTACCGCCGCTTCGCCGGCCGCGTGGAAACCGGCAAGCACACGGTGAGCGACCCCGCGATGGGCATGCCCGACCTCTGAGTGGTCGCGCGCGATCCCGCGCGCAAAATGCCGGCATGCTGATCCTTCGACATGCCGACATCCTCGTCACCATGGACGCCGCGCGGCGCGAGATCGCCGACGGCGCCGTGGTGACCGACGGGCCCGCGGTGGCCTGGACCGGGCCCACCGCCGAGCTACCCACGGCGTACCTCGATGCGCTGCGCAACGGCCAGGCCGAAGCCATCGACATGCACGGCCATGTCGTGATGCCCGGGCTGGTCAACACGCACCACCACATGTACCAGAGCCTCACGCGCGCCGTGCCCGAGGCGCAGGACGCAGAGCTCTTCGGCTGGCTCACGAGCCTGTACCTGCTGTGGGCGCGCCTCACGCCCGAGATGATCCGCGTCTCGACGCAGACCGCGATGGCCGAGCTGATGCGCTCGGGCTGCACCACCACCAGCGACCATCTCTATCTTTTTCCGAACGGCGCGAAGCTCGACGATTCGATCGAGGCGGCCGATGCCATGGGCATGCGCTTTCATGCGGCGCGCGGCAGCATGAGCGTGGGCCGCAGCGCCGGCGGCCTGCCGCCCGACGAGGTGGTGGAAACCGAAGCGGCGATATTGCGCGACAGCGAGCGCCTCATCGGCCGCTGGCACGACGCCTCGCGCCATTCGATGCGCCGCATCGTGCTCGCGCCCTGCTCGCCGTTCTCGGTCTCGCGCGACCTGATGCGGCTGTCGGCCGAACTCGCGCGCGAGCGCGGCGTGTCGCTGCACACGCACCTGGCCGAGAACGACAACGACGTCGCCTATTCGCGCGAGAAGTTCGGCATGACGCCGGCCGAGTACGCGCAAGACCTGGGCTGGGTCGGCCGCGACGTGTGGCACGCGCACTGCGTGAAGCTCGACGAAGCCGGCATCGCGCTCTTCGCGCGCACCGGCACGGGCGTGGCGCACTGCCCGTGCTCGAACATGCGCCTGGCCTCGGGCATCGCGCCCATCGGTGCGATGCGCCGCGCGGGCGTGCCCGTGGGCCTGGGCGTGGATGGCAGCGCATCGAACGACGGCGCGCACATGCTCGGCGAAGCGCGGCAGGCCCTGCTGCTGCAGCGCGTGGGCTACGGCCCGGCGGCGATGACGGCGCGCGAGGCGCTGGAGATCGCGACGCTCGGCGGGGCTCGCGTGCTCGGCCGCGACGACATCGGCGCGCTCGCGCCGGGCATGTCGGCGGACCTCGTGGCCTTCGACATGCGCGGCGTGACGCACGCGGGCGCGTGGCACGACCCGGTGGCTGCGCTGGTGTTCTGCACGCCGGGGGAGGTTTCGTTGAGCGTGATCAACGGGGAGGTCCGCATCCGGGACGGACGCTTCACGGCGCTCGAATTGCCGCCCCTGCTGGCGAGGCACCGCGCGCTGGCGCGCACGCTGTACGACGGCGCGCGGCATCCGCACACGGCCTAGTGATCGATGCCGAGTGCGCACCTTTGCACTGCGCGTGAACCCCGATTGCCAAGCCTCGGGAACATCCGACGGCGCTCAGCGCCGCATGGTGTCCAGTGACGTAACGGGGGCGCTGTCGTTGCCCCACGAACCGCGGATGTAGGTGAGCACCGCCGCCACCTCCGCTGCATCGAGCACCTGCCCGAACGGCGGCATGCCGTAAGGGCGCGGATTGCCCGCCGTCGAAGGCAGGAACCCGCCGTGCGAGACCACCTGGATGAGGTTCGTCGGCGGCGACATGTTCACCGCGCGATTGCCTGCCAGCGGCGGGTAGGCGCCGGTCGCGCCCTGGCCCTGGTCGCCATGGCAGTAGGCGCAGCGCTGGTCGTAGATCTTGCCGCCGCGCGCCATCGTGCCGGCATCGCGGCGGATGGGGGCCGCGGAGCGTGTTGGCTCTTCGGGCTTGGCAACGTCGGGCAGGTCTTTCAGGTAGCCCGCCATCGCCGTGAGGTCGGCCTCGCTCAGGTGCTGCGTGCTGCGGAACACCACGTCGGCCATCGGCCCCATCACCGAGCCGCCCGGCGCGGTGCCGGTCTTGAGGAGCGCGACCACATCGGCCGTGGGCCATGCGGCCACGCCGGCCTGGTGCTTGTCGGTGAGCGACGGCGCATACCAGTTCTCCACCGCGATCAATCCGCCCGAAAGGCCGAGCTTGGTCTCCGTCGCACCCAGCGAATTGCGCGCGCCGTGACAGGCGATGCAATGGCCGAGCCCGTCGACGAGGTACGCGCCGCGGTTCCACTCGGCCGGCTTGCCCGCATTGGCCACGAAAGGCTCGGGCTTGAACGAAAGCGCGCGCCACACGGCCAGCGCGGCCTGCGTGTCGTAGGGAAAGCGCAGCCGGTGCGCGAGGTTCGGCGCGGGTGCGGGCGCCACGGTGCGCAGGTACGCGTAGATGGCGTCCGAGTCCTCGCGCGTCACCTTGGTGAAGTTGGGGTACGGAAACGCCGGATAGAGCAGGCGCCCATCCTTGCTGCGGCCGTTGTGCATCGCGCGCCAGAAATGCGCGCTGCTCCAGCCGCCGATGCCCGCCTTGGCGTCGGAGGTGAGGTTGCTCGAATAGATGGTGCCGAAGGGCGTCTCGATCGGAAGGCCTCCCGCATAGGGCTGCCCGCCGCGCGTGGTGTGGCAGCCCGCGCAGTTGCCGGCCAGCGCGAGGTAGCGGCCGCGCTCGACCTGCTGGGGCGTGGCGTCGAAGGCCTGGGCTTGTTCGGGCAGCGGGTCTTCGCCGCGCAGGTTCATCGCCACGAGCACGCCGGCGCACACGGCGGCCAGCACGATCAACGTCAGGAGGGTCCAGCCGAGGTGTCGCAGTTTCATCGCGGGCTCACTTCGGCATGCCGCCGCAGGCCACACGCTGCGATCCAGGCGGCGGTGCGGGCAATGAAGACGCGGGCTTGGTGTTGGCCGGCATCGGCTGCACCGCCAGCCAGCCCGCGACCGCGTTGATGTCCGCCGTGGTCATGTGGCGGCCGACCTCGGCCATGCAATCGGGCGCCATCGCATGCCGCTCGCTCGTGAGCCATGCACCGAGCTGCGACGACACATAGAGCCGCGGCAGCCCGAGCAGCCCCGGGATGGCCGGCTGCACGCCGGTGAGCGCCGCGCCATGGCATTGCACGCAGGCCGGGATGCCGCGCCCCGCATCGCCCTCGAGCGCGAGCTTGCGGCCGCGCTGCAGCTGGTCGGGCGTGGCGTCGCTGATGGACGAGATCGGCGGATAGGGCAGGTCGAGCCCCGCGAAGTACTCGGCCATCTCGCGCAGGTACGCGTCCGACAGGTGCTGCACCATGTACGCCATGTCGGCGTTGAAGCGGCGGCCGTCGCGAAAGCTCACGAGCTGGTTGAAGAGATAGCCCGCGGGCTTGCCGGCCAGGCGCGGAAAGAAGCCCGCGTTGGTGGTCGCGCCCTCGCGGCCGTGGCAGGCGATGCAGGCGGCCACGCGCTGCTCGATGGTGTCGGGCACGGTCGCCGGCGGCGCGGCGCTCGCCACGCCTTGCACGAGGAACAGCAGCGCGAGCGCCAAGGAGCGAAGGCCGGCCGTCATGTGCCGGCGACGAAGCGCGCCAATGTGATCAGGCCCGCGACCAGCAACAGCACCACGAACAGCGCCACGCCGATCAGCGGCAGGATGCCGACCTGCGCGGTCCGCTTGTCGGCGTCTGCGCGGCGGCCGCCCAGCCCGATGAAGCTCCAGAGAACGGCGCGCACCGCGCGCATGAGATTGGACATGCACCGACTGTGCCCCAGAAAGCCCCCAAAAAACAGATGCAGATCCCGCCCGATTCACCGGTGCAGATAAAGTCCGGGCGAATGACTGCGATGGAGCTTTATGAAGCGCTATGAAGCCCTGGCCGCCGACATCGAGGCCTCGATCCGCAACGGCACGCTGAAGACCGGCGACCGCCTGCCCTCGGTGCGCCACACCGGGCAGAGCCGCGGGGTCAGCGCGTCTACTGTGTTCCAGGCGTACTACCTGCTGGAAGCGCGCGGCCTCGTGCGGGCGCGCGACCGCTCGGGTTACTACGTCACGGGTGGAGGCCTGCGCGACGCGCCGCCCGAATCCACCCTCACCTCCCGCCCGGCGGATGGCCCCATGTCGCTCGACGTGAGCGACCAGGTGTTCGACATCCTCGAGGCCAGCATGTCGCGCAAGGTCGTGCCCTTCGGCTCGGCGTTTCCAAGCCCGCTGCTGTTCCCGCTCGCGCGGCTGGGCCAGTTCATGGCCGCGAGCGCCAAGTCGCTCGACCCGTGGAGCACGGTGGACGACCTCACGCCCGGCAGCGCGGCGCTGCGCCGGCAGATCGCGCTGCGCTACCTCGCCGACGGCATGCAGGTGCCGGCCGAGGAGATCGTCGTCACCAACGGCGCGCTCGAGGCGCTCAACCTGTGTCTCGCGGCGGTCACGCGGCCGGGCGATGCGGTGATCGTCGAATCGCCCACCTTCTATGCCGCACTGCAGGCGCTGGAGCGCATGGGCCTCAAAGCCATCGAGGTGCCCACGCACCCGGGCGAAGGCATCGACCTGGGCGCGCTCGAACAGGCCATCGCGGCCCACAAGCCCAAGGCCTGCTGGCTCATGACCACCTTCCAGAACCCGCTCGGCAGCCTGATGCCCGATGCGAAGAAGAAGGCGCTGGTCGCGCTGCTCGCGCGCCATGAACTGCCGCTGATCGAGGACGACGTGTACGCCGAGCTCTACTTCGGCGACCGGCGTCCCGCGCCGGCCAAGGCCTTCGATACGCAGGGGCTGGTGCTGCATTGCTCGTCGTTCTCCAAGTGCCTCGCGCCGGGCTACCGCATCGGCTGGACCTCGGCCGGGCGGTTCGCGCGCAAGGTGGCGCGGCAGAAGCTCACGTCCACGCTCAGCACCTCGGCGCCGGCGCAGCTGGCGCTCGCGGCGTACCTGGAGAAAGGCGGCCTCGACAAGCACCTGCGCAAGCTGCGCCAGACGCTCGCGATGCAGCAGGCGACCTTCGCGCAGGCGGTGGGGCATTACTTTCCCGAGGGCACGCGCGCCACGCGGCCGCTGGGCGGCTACTTCCTGTGGGTCGAGCTGCCGCCGCAGGTGAACGCGCTGGACATCCATCGCCAGGCGCTGGCACTGGGCATCAGCGTCGCGCCGGGGCCGATCTTTTCAGCGACACGCGCGTTCACCCATTGCCTGCGCCTGAACTACGGCCACGCGTGGAACGCGCAGAGCGAGAAGGCTATGCGGACACTGGGCCGGCTGGTGGCCGAAGCCGCAGGCGGTACAGCCTGAAGAGCAGGAACGATGCGATGCAGAGGTTCAGCAGGTTCCAGCCGATGCCGTTGACGAACGCTGCGTGGTAGCTGCCGGTCAGGTCGAACACCTTGCCCGACATCCACCCGCCCAGCGCCATGCCGAACAGCGAGAACATCAGCACCGTGCCCACGCGCGCCCCGGCTTCCTTCGGCGGAAAGTGCTCGCGCACGATGATCGCGTAGGCCGGCACGAGGCCGCCCTGGAAAAGCCCGAACAGCGCCGAGATCACATAGAGCGACGCGAGCCCGTCGAACGGCAGGAACAGGAGCAGCGCGATGCACTGCAGCACGCCGCCCAGCAGCAGCGTGCGCAGGCCCCCGATGCGATCGCAGATCGCGCCCGACACCAGCCGGCTCACCACGCCGAAGCCCAGCATCAGCGACAGCATCTGCGCGCCCCGCGCGGGGCCGTAGCCCAGGTCGCCGCAGTAGGCCACGATGTGCACCTGCGGCATCGCCATCGCCACGCAGCAGGCCACCGCCGCAACGCACAGCAGGGCCTGGGCCGAGCCCATGCTCAGGCCGAAGGGCCGCGTCATGTCGCGCGGCGCCGCTGCATTCGCTGCCTGCCCGACCGGCGCGGCGGCCACTGCCGGCGACCGTGCGCGGAAGAAGAGCGCGAGCAGCGCCATCGCGATGCCGCAGAAGATGCCCATGCCGATGTAGGTCTGGCGCCAGCCGACCGTCTCGATGAAGTGCTGCGCGATGGGCGGCCAGATGGCCCCGGCGACATAGTTGCCGCTCGCGCAGACCGCCACCGCGATGCCGCGCCGCTTGACGAACCAGAGCGAGGTATCGGCCACCAGCGGCGCGAAGGCGGCCGAGCTGCCGAGCAGGCCCACCAGCAGGGCCTGCGCGACGGTGAACGAGACGATGCCGCCCGACAGCCCCGTGGCGATATAGCCCGCGGCGAGGAAGACCGAGCCCCCGAGGAGCGGCCACATCACGCCGAAGCGGTCGGCCAGCCTGCCCATGAGCACGCCGCCGAAACCGAAGCCGAGCATCAGCCAGGTGTAGGGCAGCGAGGCGGCGGCGCGGTCGATGCCGAACTCGGCCTGCACCGCCGGCAGCATCACCGAGACCACGTACATGCCGCTGCTGCCGACCGTCATGATCAGGAGCGTGAGGGCCAGGCGCAGCATGGCGTAGCGCGAATCCGCCGCGTGGACGGTTGTCTCGGATGTCTTCATTGTTTTTCTCCTCGCCGAGGATACCCTCCGGCGCGAAGATGCGAGCGAGCACCGTCGGGCGGCGCGGGGCCGCCTTCGCCCGCCAGATGCGGATCAGCGGATCAGCCGATCAGCTCACCGACACGACCGGCAGCGTGACGTTCGCCGCAGCCTTGGGCATCGGCCCACCCGGCTTTGGCTTGTCGTCGCAACCGGCCACAACGAGGCCGATGCAGAACAGAAGAGCGAGTGCTGTGCTTCTCATGCGGCGGATGCTATGCCCGCCGCCTTGCGCGTCAAGTCGGACGCGATGCCGCAGCGGTATCGGCGGTATCAGGCAAGTGCCGGGCGCTCGCCGGATAGCAGCCGGCGCTCGATGTCCTCGAGCACGTTCGGGAGGTCCGCCACGCTGTCGATCACGTAGTGCGCACCGGCCGCCTCGAGCTGCGTGGTCGCGATCTCGCGCAGGGCCTGCTGCTGCGCCTCGTCGAGCGCCGTCCACTCGGCCAGCGTGAGCCCTACCGAGTTGCCGCTGATCGCCAGGCCCACGGCCCAGGTGCCCGCGTTCAGGCCTTCCTGCAGGCCCACGCCGGTGTCGTCGACCTTTACCACCGTGTGCGGCGGCCACACACCGAGGTCGGCGAAGCAGCGGTACATCATGAGCGGCGACGGGCGGCCTTCGGCGAGGTCGCCGCCGCACACGAGGTTGTCGGGCGCGTAGCCGCCGGCCGCCGCGATGGGCACGACCACTTCCATGATCGGGCGGTTGTAGCCAGTGGTCGAGCCGATCTTCAGGCCCCGCTCGCGCGCGGTGTTGACCGCGTCGATCGCGCCGGGAATGAAGTCGGCGTGGTCGCGCGCGCTCGCGGCATTCATTGGCGTGAACACTTCGTAGAGGCGGTCCACATCCGCATCGTTGAAGGCATGGCCGTGCTTGACCCCCCATTGCGCGGCGATGCGCGGCAGCGTGCCGAGCGCCTTGATGTGGTCCCACTTGGCCATGCCCATCGGGCCGCGCGCTTCGGCGATGGTGATGTCCACGCCGAACTGCTCGAACAGCTTCACGAAGGCGCCCATGGGCGCGCAGGAGCCGAAGTCGAGGATGGTGCCGGCCCAGTCGAAGACGACGGCCTGGAGCTTGGAGTGGTTGTGGGCGTTCATGGCAACAAATGGAGGGGAGTGGACGAATTTTCGATCGGTCAATCGATAGACCCCGTTCGGGCTGAGCCTGCCGAAGCCTCGCGCGGCGCTTCGACAAGCTCAGCGTGAACGGTTGGATCTTCCGAACGCGATCGGGTATGAATCATCTGGTGCGCATCACCAGGCGTCGAAAACGTCGTGCGCGATGCCGAAGCCGGTGCTCGCGCCGCTGCCGCTGGTGACCAGCACCACGCGCGTGGCGTCGTCGGGCGCGTCGATCACGCAGGGTGTGGTCCTGGACGAGGGGTAGACGCCGGTCCAGCGCTCGGTGATCTGCGCGGTCTCCAGGTTGAGCGTGCTGCGCAGGTGACGCAGGATGAGCTGGTCGACCTCTTCCATCGCGAAGGGTTCGGGCGCATCGCCGTAGTGGTGCGAATCGCCGACCACGAGCGAGCCGTCGGCGCTCTGCACCACGATGAGGTGGATGCCGTGTTGGAGCGACGCGGCCTCCTCCTGCTGCAACCGCGCGCGCAATGCGGCGGCCTCGGGCAGCGTGCTGTAGCCCTCGTAGCGCACGAGGCTCAGGTCCATCATCACCGAGCCCGGCAAATGGAAGCCCGCCTCGGGCTTCACGCGCAGCATCTGCAGGCGGCACAGCGTGAGGTCGTAGGCGGCGATGCGGTCGGCGAAGAGACCGTGCAGGTCGGTGTTGGTGCAGACCACCACGCGCTCGCCGCGCAACGTGCCGCGCGAGGTGCGCACGCGCGGCGTCTCGATCTCGTGCACGGTTTCGCCGAAGCGGAACACGACGCCATGCGCCTCGGCCAGCCACTTCGCGAAGAGGCCGATGGCGGTGCGCGATTCGACGCGCAACTCGTGCGGACTGAACAGCACCGAGCGCGCATCGGCCAGGCTCAGTGCGGGCGCCTTGGCCTGCGCGTCGGCGGCGTCGAGCAGCTCGCAGGCCTCGCCCATCGGCGTGCGCATGAAGGCTTCGAGCACCGCGTGCGCCTCGGGGCGGTAAGCCGCGAGCCAGAGGTTGCGGTGCACGATGTCGATGCCCGCCTGCGGCGCAACGCTCTGCCACACTTCGCGCGCATGCATCGCGCGGCGCCAGGTGTCGCCCGGCGCCTGGCCGGTGATGGTGATGAAGCCGAAGTTGCGGATCGATGCGCCGATGGCGGCCGCGTCGCGCTCGACCACGCAGACCTTCAGGCCCCGCTGCGCCGCGGTGTAGGCATGGGCCAGGCCGACGATGCCGGCGCCGACGACGATGAGGTCGAAACTGTCTTTGCTCTCGGGGGTACCGGGCATCACCGGTTTCGCCAGGTTTGGGTGCGCTGGAGCGCCCAGTGCCCGGCCAGTGCGAACACGCCGCGGCCGATGGCGGCCGTGAGCATGATCAGAGAGGCCATGGCGGCCGCGGGCGCCACGTCGCCGGCATCGTCCATGTTGAGCACGGCGATGGCCGCCAGCGTGGTCTGCGGCGAGTAGAGGAACACGACGGCCGACACGGTGGTCATCGCATTGACGAAGAAATAGCCGCCCACGTTGAGCACCGTCGGCAGCGCCACCGGCAGGTGCACGCGCCAGAGCGTGCGCCAGAACGGCACGCCCATCGACTCGGACACCAGTTCGTACTCGCGGTCGAGCTGGCGCAGCGCGGTGAGCAAGGTGAGGTGCGCGACCGAGAAAAAGTGCGCCACCGTGCAGATCACGAGGATCGTCATGCCGCCATACAGGCCGTTCAACGGATTCGACGGCGAGATGAAAAAGAAGATGTAGCCCACGCCCAGCACCAGCCCCGGCACCGCGAGCGGCAGGTTCGCCAGCAGGTTGAGCAGCTCGCGCAACAGGCCGAAGTGGCGCGGCTTCTCCACCAGGTAGGCCGAGACGAAGGTGACGAGCGCGCCCGCCACCGCCGCGCAGAGCGCGAGACGCAGCGAGTTGAAATAGCTGCCCCAGCCGCCGCCGTCCATGTTGCTGAAGTCGTAGTTCTTCAGCGACGGCGTGAGCTTGTAGGGCCAGTAGGTCGCGAGCGATGCGAACACCGCCATGCCGATCATCACGAGGATGGCGCAGGCCGTGAGCGTGCAGAACGCGAGCAGCGCGCGGTCGCGCGTCCTCACGGGCTCCGGTTGATAGGGCGTGGCACGCGCCGAGAGCGCCGCGGCCTGCTTGCTGCGCACGTAGCGCTCGACGAGGAAGGAGAGCACCGCCGGAATCAGCAGCACGAGGCCGACCACCGCGCCCATCTGGAAGTTCTGCTGGCCGACCACCTGCTTGTAGATGTCGGTCGCGAGCACGCCGGTCTGCCCGCCCACCACCTTGGGCACGCCGAAGTCGGTGATGACGAGCACGAACACCACCATCGCGGCCACGATGAGGCCGTAGCGCGAGGACGGCAGCGTCACGGTGCGGAAGATGCGCCAGCGGGAAGCGCCCAGCGTCTGCGCCGCTTCATAGAGGCGACCGTCGGACGTGGCCATCGCGGTCGTGAGGATCAGCAGCGCGTGCGGCAGCGTCCAGAACACCGAGCCCAGCACGATGCCCAGCGGCCCGTAGATCGATGCATCGCCCATCAGCCCCTTGAAGATGCCCTGGTTGCCGAAGAGGTAGACAAGGCTGATGGCCGGCAGCAGCGAGGGCGCCAGCAGCGGAATGAGCGCCACCGCGCGCAGCAGGCCCTTGGCCGGCATGCACGAGAGCGTGAGCCCGTAGGCGAACACATAGGCGATGGCCGTGCAGATCACGGCGCTGACCGCGGCGATCCACAGGCTGTTGAAGGCCGACTGCACGAGCGCCGGGCTGTCGAGATAACGCGCGAAATTCGCCAGGCCCACGAAGGCGCCGGCGCGGTCGAAGAAGCTCTGGCCGACCAGCGCGCCGACGGGCAGCGCGACGATGACCACCAGCAGCAGCACCATCAACGCGACGGCCGCGCCCGTGAGCCAGCGCTCGCGGTCGAACGCGCTCGTGCGCGGCATCGCCATCGGCACGACGGCGATGGCGTCGGGAGAACTGCTCATGGCTCAGAAGGTGTGAATGGATTCGGCGTGCCCGAGCAGCCCGCCCAGGCGCACCCGATCAAGGCGCAAAGCGCAGCCATAGCTCGCGCTATGGCGAGCATTTGCAACGCCGAGCGGGTGTGTCTGGGCGGGATGAGCGGGCATGGCGGATTCGTTCACACCTTCTCAGTGCGCGAGGACCGAGAGCGCATTCAAGGGCAGTTGGATGTGCACCATGCTGCTGGGCACCAGCGGCTCGTCGCCGCCATAGCGTGCGTCGGCCGGCAGCTCGGCCTCGATCTCGATGCCCAGCGGCTCGCAGGCCAGCCGCGCCGAGGTGCGGTTGCCGAAGAATTCCGTGTCGAGCAGGCGCGCCGCAAAGCTGTTGGTGCCCAGCTCGGTGCCGAAGCGCTTGACCACCACGTGCTCGGGGCGGATGCCCACGGTGGCCTGCGAACCCACACTCAAGCTGTTGAGGTTGCCCGGCGCGCAGAACAGTTCGCTGTCGCGCACGCGCACCTTGCCGTCGGCCAGCACGGTCGCGGGCAGCATGTTCATGCGGCCGACGAAGCCCGCCACGAAGCGGGTGCGGGGCTGGCGGTACAACTCGTCGGGCGTGCCGGCCTGCTCGATGCGGCCGTTGTGCATGAGCACCACGCGGTCGGCCATCGAGAGCGCTTCTTCCTGGTCGTGCGTGACCATGATGGTGACGATGCCCAGGCGCTTTTGCAGCGAACGGATTTCGCTGCGCAGGCTCGCGCGCACCTGCGCATCGAGCGCGGAGAGCGGCTCGTCGAGCAGCAGCAGGCGCGGATTGGGCGCGAGCGCGCGCGCCAGCGCGATGCGCTGCTGCTGGCCGCCCGAGAGCTGCACCGGGTATTTGTCGGCATGCGCCGTGAGGCCCACGAGGTCGAGCATCTCGCGCGAGCGCTTGGCCATCTCGCGCGCGAGGGCGCCCGTGGGATGCAGGCCGTAGGCGATGTTCTGCGCCGCCGTAAGGTTGGGGAACAGCGCATACGACTGGAACACCACGCCGAAGCCGCGCGCCGCGGGCGGCAGGCCCGCGATGTCCTGGCCGCCGAGCAGGATCTGCCCGCTGTCGGCGCGCTCGATGCCGCACACGATGCGCAGCAGCGTGGTCTTGCCGCAACCCGAGGGACCGAGCAGGCACACGAATTCGCCCGGCTCGATGTCCAGGTCGATGCCGTCGAGCACGCGGGTGGCGCCAAAGGACTTGCCGATGTCGCGGAGGGAGAGAAAGCTCGTCATGTGCTTTTTGCCGTTCGGACTGAATCCATCACCGTTCGCCCTGAGCCTGTCGAAGGGCTGCCTCGCACGCGCAAGGCTTCGACAAGCTCAGCCCGAACGGTCGGAGTTGCATCAGAGCGGCGCCTTCTTTTCCGATTTGGATTCGTAGCGCTTGGACCATTCCGTGAGGATGCGGTCGCGGTTCGCGGCAGCCCAGGTGAAGTCGTTCTTGGCGAGCAGCTTCTCGACATCGCCCGGCACGAATTCGAGCTTCTCCTGGATGCCCGGCAGCGCGAGCACGGCGAAGTTCTTCGCGTAGAGCTCGTTGGCCTGCTTCGTCACGGCCCAGTCGGCCAGTGCCTTGGCGGCGTCCTGCTTCTTGCTGGTCTTGATGATGCCGGTGGCTTCCATGTCCCAGCCCAGACCTTCCTTGGGCAGCACGATGTCGATCGGCGCGCCGTCGCGCTTGGTCTTGTTGGCGCGGTATTCGAACGACATGCCGAGCGCGAATTCGCCAGCGCCGGCCTGGCGGCAGGGCTTGCTGCCCGACTGGCTGTAGATGCCGATGTTCTGGTGCAGCGCGTCCATGTACTTCCATGCTTTTTCTTCGCCCATCATCTGGATCCAGCCCGACACCATCAGGTAACCGGTGCCCGATGCCGCGGGGTTGGGCATGGTGATCTGGCCCTTGTAGACAGGGTTCGCGAGGTCGGCCCAGCTGGTGGGCTTGGGCAGGTTCTTCTTCGTGGCTTCGGCGGTGTTGAAGCAGATGGCCGACGACCACACGTCCATGCCGACCCACTTGGGCGGATTCGCCGGATCGCGCATGGTGGGCTTGATGGCGTCCAGGCCCTTGGGCGCGTAGGGCTGGAGCATGCCTTCCTTGTCCAGCAGCATCAGCGACGTGGCGGCCAGGCCCCACACCACGTCGGCCTGTGGGTTGGCCTTTTCTGCCAGCAGCTTGGCGGTGACGATGCCGGTGGAGTCACGCACGAACTTCAGTTCGATGGTGGGGTTTTCCTTTTCGAACGCGGCCTTGTAGGCCTGCACCTGGTCGGCTTCGAGCGCTGTGTAGACCAGCAGTTCGGTGCGGCCCTGCGCGGATGCGGCGACAGCCAGCGAGAACAACGCGGCGGGCACGGCAACGCGGCGGATGAAGCGGAACGACATGATGGGAGATCCCTCGGGAATGTATGAAAGTACGCGGACGAAAGTACGCACGGCGTGACCGTGAACGCGGCGATGCTCGCAGCGCCGTGTGACAGGGGTTTGTCAGATGCGTCACACGGATGTCATGGCGCGCGACGACGCTTCGCAGGCTGTCGCACGCGTTTCCGTTTCCGTTTCCGTTTCACTTCCATGACACTCGACCTCGCAGAGATCGCCCGCCTGTTCGCCGAACGCGGCGGGGTCGCCTACGCGGGCGAGCCGGTGTCGCAGCTGGAGCACGCGCTGCAATGCGCGTGGCTCGCCGAGCGGGCGGGCGCGGGCGATGCGCTCGTCACGGCCGCGCTGCTGCACGACCTCGGGCACCTGCTGATCGCCGAGCACCAGACGCTCGCGCAATCGCCCACCGAGCTGGGCATCGACGACCGTCATCAATACATCGCATTGCCTTTGCTGCGCGGCGCCTTCGACGTCGAAGTGCGCGAGCCGATCCGGCTGCATGTGGATGCCAAGCGCTTCCTGTGCGCGACGCGGCCGGACTATTTCTCGAAGCTCTCGCCCGATTCGGTGCGCAGCCTCGCGCTGCAGGGCGGGGTGATGGATGCGGCGGCGGCGGGGCGTTTCGCCGAGCACCGCTGGGCCCACGACGCGGTGCGGCTGCGGCTGTGGGATGAAGAGGCGAAGGCCGAGGGGCTGAAGACGCCGCCGCTTGCGCACTTTCTTGCGACGGCTGCGCGGGTCCTGTTGCGCTGACCAGGCTTTTTTGGCCCGGTGGCCGGGTTTCAGGTCCGTTTAAGAAACATTTGTCTACTATGGTTTCCTCATGATGTCCGGCGCACCTGCGCCTCTGAGGAAATCTGCATGTCTTCATCCGTCACGGCGCGCGCGAGCTCGTTCATCCAGGTCCTGCGCCGCGTCTTCACGCTGGCGGCGCCCTATTTCCGGTCCGAGGAGAAATGGCGCGCCCGCACGATGCTCTTGGCCATCGTGGCGCTCAATCTCTTCTATGTGTACGTGGCGGTGCTGGGCAACCAGTGGTACGGGCGCTTCTACGACGCGCTGCAGAACAAGGACTCGGTGACCTTCTGGCGGGAGGTCGGCGTGTTCGGCTGGATCGCGTTCGCCAACATCGCGGTCCAGGTGCTCAAGTTCTACGTGACCCAGTTGCTGCAGCTGCGCTGGCGCGCCTGGATGACGCGCAGCTACCTTGCGCGCTGGACCGCCGACCGCACCTTCTATCACCTGGAACTCGCGCGCTATGCGGGCAACAACGGCCAGACGCCGGACAACCCTGACCAGCGCATCCAGGAAGACATGCAGATGTTCACCAGCGCCACGATGTCGCTGTCGATGGGCCTGCTCAATGCCGTGGTCACGCTCCTGAGTTTCATCGGCCTGCTGTGGGGGCTGTCGGGCAATTTCTCCTTCACGTTCAGCGGCACCACTTACCAGATCGTCGGCGCGATGGTCTGGGTGGCGCTGGGGTATTCGATTGCCGGCACTGTCGTCACCCACTTCATCGGGCGCCCGCTGATCGGGCTCAATTTCAGGCAGCAGCGCTACGAGGCCGACTTCCGGCACCACCTGGTGCGGGTGCGCGAGTACAGCGAAGCCATCGCGCTGGACCGCGGTGAAAAGGTCGAGCGCGAGCAACTCGACCTGCGCTTTGGCGACGTGCTGCGCAACTACCTGCAGCTGATCAAGCAGCAGAAGAACCTGGTGACCTTCACCTCGTTCTTCGGGCAGGCCGCCGTGATCTTTCCGTTCCTCGTGGCGGGGCAGCAGTACTTCGGCGGGGCGTTCCAGCTGGGCCACCTGATGCAGATCGGCTCGGCCTTCGGCAAGGTGCAGGAGTCCCTCAGCTGGTTCGTCGACAACTATGACAGCGTGGCCGTGTGGCGTGCCACCACCGACCGTCTCACCACCTTCGACGATGCCATGCGCGCCCACGCGACGCGGGAGAACGCGCTGCAGCGCGACCCGGCGGCCGTGCTGCAGACAGGCGACCTGGCGGTCTCCCTGCCCAACGGCACGCCGCTGCTCGCGAACGCCGCGTTCTCGGTGCGGCCGGGCGACAGCGTGCTGCTGCAGGGCCCGTCGGGCAGCGGCAAGTCGACGCTGTTCCGCTCCTTCGCGGGCATCTGGCCTTTCTCGCGCGGTCATGTGCAGGTGCCGGACGACGCGGTCTTCATGCCGCAGCGCCCCTACGTGCCCGACGGCAAGCTGCGCGACGCGCTGACCTATCCCAACCCCGCTGCAAACTTCAGCGACGACCAGCTGCGCCAGGCCCTGGCCGACGCCCTGCTGCCCGACCTGGCCGGCCGCCTGGACGACAGCGATTCATGGAGCCAGAAGCTCTCCGGCGGCGAGCAGCAACGCCTGGCCATCGCACGCGTGCTGCTGAAGAAACCGGCATGGCTCTTCGCCGACGAGATCACCAGCGCGCTCGATGCCAAGGCCGAAGGCGAGCTCTACAAGCGGCTCTCGGACACGGTGCATGCAGCGGGCGGCGCGATGGTGTCGATCGCGCACCGCGCGGCGGTCGGCGATTTCCATAACCAGCGCTGGACGCTGGTGCCGCAGGAAGAAGGCACCGCGGGCGGCGCGCGCTACCGGCTGGACACCTCGGCGGTTCAGCCCGCCGCCGCCTGACCCGCGTCGCTGGCGTAACGCTCCCAGCCCTTCTTGCGCAAATCGCAGGCGGGGCATTCGCCGCAGCCA
Source organism: Variovorax sp. AC194 (assembly GCF_979257995.1). Lineage (NCBI taxonomy): Bacteria > Pseudomonadati > Pseudomonadota > Betaproteobacteria > Burkholderiales > Comamonadaceae > Variovorax > Variovorax sp. AC194. The sequence continues at coordinate 5,799,042 of NZ_OZ409823.1, forward strand.
TAACCCCAGGCCTGGCGATGCACGCGGTCGCCGAGGTAGCAGGTGTGGGTCTCTTCCACGATCAGCTCGACCAGCGGCTCACCGCCCAGGCGCTGTGCCATCTGCCAGGTCTCGGCCTTGTCGATCCACATGAGCGGCGTCTCGATGACCAAGCGGCGCTCCAGGCCGAGCGAGAGCGCGAGCTGCATCGCCTTCATGGTGTCGTCGCGGCAGTCGGGGTAGCCCGAGAAATCGGTCTCGCAGACGCCGGTGACGATCACCTGCAGCCCGCGCCGGTAGGCCAGCGCGCCGGCCAGCGTGAGAAACAGCAGGTTGCGCCCGGGCACGAAGGTGTTGGGCAGGCCGTCCGCCTGCATGGCGAACGCCACCTCTTCGGTGAGCGAGGAGCCGCCCAGCTGGGCCAGCGCCGCGAGCGTGAGCACGTGGTCTTCGCCCAGGCGCGGCGCCCAGTCGGGAAAGCGCTCGCGCATCTGCGCGAGGATGGTGCCGCGCACGTCCAGCTCGACGCGGTGGCGCTGCCCGTAGTCGAAGCCCAGCGTCTCCACGCGCTGGTACCTGGAGAGCGCATCCGCCAGGCAGGTGGTCGAGTCCTGGCCGCCGGAGAACAGGACGAGGGCGGTGGTGTGCAGGGGCATGTGCGTATGTGCGTCAGCGGAAGGCGCTGTAGTCCAAAGGCGCGATTTTCGCAGGCACTGCCGGGGGCGCGGATACGATCCCGCGGATGAGCACCAAACACCTCGTCGCATGGGCCGCCACCTTCATCGTGCTGTTGGTGATCGACATGCTCTGGCTCGGCGTCGTCGCCAAGAACATGTACCAGCAGGCGATGGGCGACCTGATGTCGCCCGAGCCCCGGCTGGCCTTCGCGGCGGTGTTCTACCTCCTGTACCCCATCGGCCTCCTGGTCTTCGCGATCCTGCCGGGCATCGATGCGCAGAGCGTCACGCGGGCGGCGGTGCTGGGCGGGCTCTTCGGGCTTTTCTGCTACAGCACCTACGACCTGACGAACCTGGCGGTCATCCGCAACTGGCCGCTTGGCCTGTCGTTCATCGACATCGCCTGGGGCACGCTGGTGAGCGGCGTGGCGGCCGCGGCGGGCGCCCTGGCGTTGCGCTGGTACGCCGCGCGTTGATTTCGTCCCACACTATGACTTTAGTCATGGTGGTTGTAACGCCTTGTCAGGGCAAAATCCTGCACCAACGATGCAGGGGACAACAAGATGGGCGAGCGCGGTACCGCGATCAGCTTCGAAGACTTTCAGGGCACACGCAATTTCGCCGCACTCGATGGCCTGCGGGCCGTCTCCGTCTTCCTCGTCTTCAGTGACCATTTCGGCGGCATCGGCTGGACGCGCTTCTCGGGCTGGCTCGGCGTCCACGCCTTCTTCGTCCTCTCCGGCTTCCTGATCACCACGCTGCTGCTGCGCGAGCGCGACAGCACCGGCCGCATCTCGCTCAAGGCCTTCTACATCCGCCGCGCCACCCGGCTGCTGCCGCTCTACCTTCTGGTCTTTCTGGCGGTGCTGGGCCTGAGCCGCCTCGCGCAAGACGGCACCTGGGAGCAGATGAAGGCGGCCACGCCGTACTACCTCGCCCTCCTCAACGAGCTGGCCGACATGGCGCCCCTGCACATGACCTGGACGCTGGGCGTGGAGTGGAAGTACTACCTCCTCTGGCCCGCGCTGCTCGTGGTCTTCGGCACCACGCTGCGCTCGGGCCTGGCGACCGTCGGCTTCTGCCTCGCGGCGCTGGCCATGGTCGCCATCGGCGATTTCCAGTGGAGGCTGTTGCTTGCGCAGAACTACGTGGGCATGCTGTTCGGCTCGGGGCTGGCCATCCTGATGAATTCGCGCCGCACCTTCGGGTGGGTTCGCTGCCTCATGACGCATGGCGTGGCCATCGCGCTCGTGCTGGCGCTGCTGGTGGTGCACCGGCGCTTTCCGGTGATCGCCGGGCGCATCGGCGATGCGTCGGCCCTCGCGGTGTACAGCCTGCTGATTGCGATGCTGATCCCGGCCCTGCTCGCCGCCCGCACCTGGGTCGCCCGGGCGCTGGCATCGAAGCCGCTGGTGTTCGCCGGGCACCGCTCGTATGCGATGTACCTGGTGCAGTACACCGCCGCGCACGCGGTGATCGCGATGCTGCCGGGCCCCACCATCGTGGGCGGCACGCTGCTTTTTCTTTCGTTCGTCGTGGCGCTGGTGCTCTCCGACCAGCTCTACCGCTGGTTCGAGAAGCCGATCACCGACTGGGGCCACCGCTGGGCCCGGGCGGTGAAGCAGGCGGCCCTTTTGAAGACGCCGCTGCCGGGCTGCGACGCCGCCGCGGCGCTGCACCCGGCCAGGAGCCGCAGCCCGCTCTGACCCAGGCTTCGGCCTAGAGAAAGCGCTCGAGCAGCTTGCGCGAAGGCCGGTCGAGTGTCTTCGCATCGGGAATGCGGAACTGCACGCCGTGCGCGCTCGCGATCAAGAGCGCGCCGCCTTCGAGCCGGCGGATGTCTTCCTCGGCTTGCAATTACTCTTCATTTTGCAATTGTTATTAATTGAAGCGATGGAAGTATTGAATGGAGGCCATGAGAGTATTGAAGTACATCTTCGCCTCTGCCTATAGTTATTTCGCGGGCGTGTGCTCGCTTTCAAGGGAATAACTCAAATGCAAGCCATCAAATCATTTTTCGCCGATATTTTTCTACAAAAGAATCACGAGGCAAGTTTTCATACCCTTCGTGCGAGTCGAGTGACCAACGGTGTCGGAGGCGGAGCAATCATCGAGGGCAGTTGGTCTGTGTACATGAACACAGAGTCCATCCTGGGTCGGCAGTGGTAATGGTGTAGTTGCCCCAAATCGCACAACACCGCAAGGTGTTGTGCTTTTATTTTGCAGCCAATGAAAATCACCATTCATGAAGAAGAAGGGCTACAGGTCCGGCATGAGGCATCAAAAGAAATCGAAGAAAGGAAACAACCCTGGCAAGGAGAAATAGCCAGCGCATCAGGAGCGCTGGTTGTGGTGAAAAACCCTCTTCACGCGGCGCGCGCATTTTTTGCACTTTCGAACCCGGAACAGGTAGTTATTTCAGATCGAATTTCCGATCTGATCGAATCCGAATCTCCGGAGATTGACTACTCATTTGCCATAAGAAGCATCATAGAGAACGAGCGTTACGGGCATGAGACGCTTTGGAAAAAAGTCAAATGCGTCCCCCCTGGATCGGCTCTCCATGTCAGGGCACCGCGTGGCATTTTTGAAATTGAAGTAACGAGTCAAATAGAAGAAGAACTGAATCTTCATGACGCGATGCTCGACCCTATGGATCTTCTTTCCAACGAAATCAAGCGGCGCGCCAACATCGGGGCTGTAACTTCCATCAATGTCAATTTCTCTGGCGGATGTGATTCCATGGGCCTTTTGTTGGCGGCGAGGTCCATCGGCCAGTACCCCGTATCGGCAGCAACGTGGACTTATGACGGCGGTAGTGCACACGAGGATTTGATTGCGGCACGCAATTTCACCAACGCGCTTGGCATTCCCCATTTAATCCTGGATATCGACCCGAAGCACATCTTCGAGCCGCCGGCAAAAACCGAGCTGACCCCCAACGTAAGCACATCGATCGCGTTCCATCGTTTCCGGAAGATATTCAATTCACATGTACTGGAACAATTCGGCCCGGGCACATTGGCGTTGAATGGTCATGGCGGGGACCATCTCTACCTGGATCCCGTTCCGCTCGAAATCGTATTCGATGCGTATCGGCAAGGAGGCTTGAAATCCGTGATGTCGGTTTTTGGAAGCCTGACTTCTCTCTACGGGGAAAATTATCTACGCCTGTTAAAAAGAAAATGGCTTCGACGCGAAAATGCATCTAGGCAAATGGAGTTCTTTTTTACTCAAGAAGCACTCGAAGCGTTTGCCTGGCCACACGAAGAGGGAAAAAATCGAGGTGCGAAAAAAATCCACAAGGAATTGATAGAGCAAGCTATTTATCAAAATTCGACTGCACCGCTTGATAGACAAACGCTGCTTGCGACGCCATTCACCTCTCCGGAAATCATTGCCACCGTCTGGAACGCTCACCCAATGGCTTTTTTCGATAGAAATAGAACCAGAATTCCTTTTCGAAATTCGATGAACAGTTTCGCCAAGTCGGGCTCGCCTTCAAAAAGCGTCAAAGGGCATATCACGGGAGCATTTCAGCAGGCTTTGAAGATGAAGAAAAGAGAAATCTTCGAGATCATCGCCAATGGAATGCTTGCCAACAGGCAAATAATAAACACCCAAAACATCATGAAAAAGATTGAGGCGTCCGCACAGGGCTATGGTGGATTCAATCAAATTCTGTTGAAAATTATCTGTTTTGAATTGATGATGCGCGCACGATGATGGCCCCACCAGAAGCGGAATATTTTACGTTCGCAGACCATGTCCATCATATTTTGATCGCCGGCGAGTTTATATTGCTCGACGAAAAAAACGACAAATACCTTTTGCTTGACGTGAGCGACAGCGAACAATTGCTCTCCAGCCTCGTCAGTGGAAAAACAAGCGAAACATTGTTGAAGTGCAGATCGACAGGGCTGATCGCGTCGCGACGGAAACCCCAATGCATCAACATTTTTCCGAGCCGACAGCACGGCATTGGAAATCATGTTTGGGCAAACGTCGGAAATTATCGAAGCGGCGTTTATGGGAAAGCCAAATATATAGTGGCTCTGCTGTTGATAAGCTGCACCAAAATCTGGATCACGGTATTTGGATTCGGATCCACCGTGAAATTGGCACGGCGATTGACAGTAAAAGCCTCACCCAAAGAGGAGAAGTCTTCTGCCGCTGACAGCAGGAGAATCATGGAAATGGCTGCGGCAGTTTATCGCGCCGGCCTGAAATTTCCCTGCAAGATTCAATGCCTTGAATCGTCGTTGGCCTTGTATGCCTATGCAAGCCTTGCAAACATCAGAACCACATTCAAAGTGGGTGTACAGCGATACGATTTTTTGGCGCACGCATGGATAGAAATTGACGGCCGCGTGATTGCAGATGACCCCACTTTGGCAACCGCAATGCCAACGATATTGAAAATCGAACCTAGATTGATCCTATGACAAAAGATCTGCAGGATGGCCGGTCTTCCCTGAAAAACTATGCAACGACATTCAGGCTCGTTTCGTCCGGCTATTCTCGGTTTATTTTTCATTTTTTATTCATTTCAGCACTTTTTCTGCTGGTGGCCGCGATCGCATCCTATGCACCTTTTTTGCTTCGGCAGGCGGCCAACGAAGTGGGAAAGGAGCAGAAATCAGAATTTTATTTATACGCTTCTGCGTATGCAATTTGCTGGACGCTTGCTAGCGTTCTCCAAAACGTCAAGGGAATTTTTTCGGCCGGAGTCTTGGCCAGATCCGACGCGGCGCTTCACAAAACCCTGATACAGCATGTATTTTCCTATTCGCATGCATCGCAGAGAACGATTGATCCAGGCGTGGTGGCGCAGGATATTTCGCGCGCCGCTGTCAGTTTCGGAGCCGTCACGACAGCGGTATTTTGGACAATCATCCCAATCCTCTTCGAATTTTTCTTTTCAATGGGAATAATTTATCGAGCCATTGGCGCCAAGTTTGCATTTCTTTTTGGCGCATGCATCGCGGCATTGGCGATCATTTCGTACGTTATCGCGTTGAAAAATGGAGACGTTCACCTGAGGATCTATCAAACGCAAAACAAGGTGCAGGCGTTCGTGGTCGAGCGACTGGGTGCACTTTTCGATATCCGGGTGAACAACGCATCGACCAGGGAAGAAAAACTACTCGACACTCATCTGAATGAAGCGGCGCGAGCCATCTGGCGTTCCAATCTTCGAATGGGAACATATCTCGGCTGCCAGGCATTGGCCATCGGCGTTGCGCTGGGTGTGTTCACCGCGTATTCGGTCAATTTGAACGGTGCTGCTAAATTCACCAGCGGCGATTTCGTCATGATTTCCGGGTACGTGGGTATGCTGACGATGCAGTTGCGATTGCTGTCCGGCGCCTTCATAGAATTGAAGCGGCATCAGGTCGCATTGGATCTGGGCGTGAAATACATCAGGCCAGAACGATTTTCCAATCAGAAAATCACGGAAAGGGACCCGGCGACACCAAAAAATGGTCAGGTCGTCTTTGCTCTGCACGGTGTCAGCCTCGCCTCTGCCGATCGATTGCTTTTTTCCGACCTGTCGTACCGTCTTTACGAAGATCGATTTGTCGTCATATCGGCACCATCCGGTTTTGGAAAAACCACTTTGATCAATTCGATGCTTGGACTTCTTCCCGTTTGCAAGGGACATATCGAATTTTATGGCGTCGAGGTCAATGTTGAATCGACCCTCACCGTTCTGGAGAAAGTTTCGATTGCGCCTCAGGCAACTCACATCTTCAATGACTCTCTCCGCTTCAATCTTGCATACGGATGCACCGAGCCTCCGTCGGATCAAAAAATGCAGGAATTACTTGCTGCGCTGGATTATTCCGGCAGTTTCACCGAGACAATGAACGTGATGAATCTCGGTGAGAGATTGGGTGTTGGAGGTCGCGCACTCAGTGGTGGGGAAAGACAGCGGTTGTCGATCGGCAGGGCGCTGCTTCGTGGCAAACGTATTTTGATACTCGATGAGCCAACCGCTTTTCTGGACAAGGATTTGGCAAAAAAGATCATTCAATACGTTGCCGCGAATGTCTCGACGCTGATTGTGATTACGCATGACGAGGACATCGTGGCGATGGCCGACGAAGTGCTGAGGCTTGCGCCGTATGCGGCGCGTTGACCCGATTCGAGATCGGCAAAGTGCCGCCTGGAAATCCATCACGCGACATTCAAACGACAGGACCGGGCGCGATGACGGCCGCGGCTCGGAATGGCCACGCCGGCCACGCATGCCGCCGGTCTCTGCGTACGGACGCCTAGAGAAAGCGCTCGAGCAGCTTGCGCGAGGGCCGGTCCAGCGCCTTCGCATCGGGAATGCGGAACTGCACGCCGTGCGCGCTCGCAATCAACAGCGCGCCGCCTTCGAGCCGGCGGATGTCTTCCTCGGCCTTGAGCACGAAGCTGGTGTCGCCGCGGTCGGTGCTCACGGTCCAGGTGCTGGGCACGCCGAAGCTGGAGACCTTGTGCAGCTTCAGCAGCGTGGGCGCGAAGTCGCGCACCGCCAGTTCTTCTTCGAGCAGCGCCCGGGTCGGCGACGGCAGCGTCTCCACGCGGTCGATCCAGACCAGCTCGCGGCCGTCGCCGCCGACCAGCGAAATGCCCTCGCCGGGCGCCGTGAGCGGAAAGGCGCGCACGGGCGTGATGCCCACGTGGTGCTCGCCCTGCGCGTCGGTCAGCACGAGGCGGCCGAAAGCGTCGCGCGCCAGGGCGAAGGCGAAGGTGGTGGTGATGGTGTTGTCGGGGGTCATGCGTCGCCTGCCGGATGTGCCGCGTGGCTGATGAGCGGCAACTGGGCGCCGGCGCGCTCGTCGGCCGCGCCTTCGCTCGCGTCGTCGTCGCCCTGGCGCAGCTGCGCCTGGTAGAGCCGCCAGTAGGCGCCCTGCCTGGCCATGAGCGCGTCGTGCGGCCCGACCTCCACGACCTCGCCGCGGTCCATGACCACGAGCCGGTCGGCCTTGCGCAGCGTCGAGAGGCGGTGCGCGATGGCGATGGTGGTGCGGCCCTGCACGAGGTTGTCCAGCGCCTTCTGGATTTCCTTCTCGGTTTCGGTGTCCACCGCCGAGGTGGCCTCGTCCAGGATCAGGATGCGCGGATCGATCAGCAACGCCCGCGCAATGCTGATGCGCTGGCGCTCGCCGCCCGAGAGCCCCTGGCCGCGCTCGCCGACCAGCGAGTCGTAGCCGTGCGGCAGGCGCAGGATGAAGTCGTGCGCATGCGCGGCGCGGGCGGCGGCCACCACCTCTTCGCGCGTGGCGTCGGGCTTGCCGTAGGCGATGTTCTGCGCGATGGTGCCGAAGAAGAGAAACGGCTCCTGCAGCACCAGCCCCACGTGGCGCCGGTAGTCGGCCACAGCGAAGCGGCGGATGTCGGTGCCGTCCACCTTGATGGCGCCGTCGGTCACGTCGTAGAAGCGGCAGATCAGGTTCACCAGCGTGCTCTTGCCCGAGCCGCTGTGGCCCACGAGGCCGATCATCTCGCCGGGCTCGATCACCAGATCGAGGTCGTGGATCACCGCGCGCGAGCCGTAGCGAAAACCCAGGCCGCTCATCTCGATGCGCCCTTGCACGCGCTCCACCTTCACCGGGTTCGCCGGCTCGGGCACGTTGCTCACGTGGTCCAGGATGTCGAAGATGCGCTTGGCGCCGGCCGCGGCCTTCTGCGTGACCGAGACGATGCGGCTCATCGAATCCATGCGCGTGTAGAAACGGCCGATGTAGGCGATGAAGGCGGTGAGCACACCCACCGTGATGCTGCCGCGCGAAACCTGCCAGATGCCGAAGCCCCACACCACGAGCAGGCCGATTTCGGTCAAGAGCGACACGGTCGGCGTGAACACCGACCAGGTGCGGTTGAGCTTGTCGTTCACCTGCAGGTTGTAGGCGTTGGCGGTGCGAAAGCGATCGGCTTCGCGGCGCTCCTGCGCGAAGGCCTTGACCACGCGGATGCCGGGAATGGTGTCGGCCAGCACGTTGGTCACCTCGGACCACACGCGATCGATCTTCTCGAAGCCGGTGCGCAGGCGGTCTCGCACCACGTGGATCATCCAGGCGATGAAGGGCAGCGGCACCAGCGTGACCACCGCCAGCAGCGGGTTGATGGAGATCAGGATGGCCGCCGTCATGACGATCATCAGCACGTCGTTGGCGAAATCGAGCGCGTGCAGCGACAGGAAGACGTTGATGCGGTCGGTTTCCGAGCCGATGCGCGACATCAGGTCGCCGGTGCGCTTGCCGCCGAAATAGTCCAGCGGCAGGGTCAGGAGGTGCTCGTAGGTGCTGGTGCGCAGGTCCGCGCCGATGCGCTCGGACACCAGCGCCAGGAGGTAGGTGCGCGCCCAGCCCAGGCCCCAGCCCAGGAGCGCCGCGCCGAGCAGGCCGCCGAGATAAAGGCCCACGCGGCCCGGATCGATCTCCTTGCCGTTCTGGAACGGGATCAGGATGTCGTCCATCAGCGGGATGGTCAGGTAGGGCGGCACCAGCGTGGCGGCGGTCGAGAGCAGGGTCAGGAAAAACCCTGCAAAGAGCTGTTTGCGGTACGGCTTGGCGAAACGGCCCAGGCGCAGCAGCACCCAGGTCGAAGGCGGGGTCTGCAGCTCGGTGTCGGCCGGCTCCTCGCCGTCGGCGGCTTCGGGTGTCGCTTCCGTGACACCGGCCGCGCGCTGGCCGAACAGCTTGAGGAGGCGCAGTGCGTTGGCCTGGCTGCCGAGGGTGTAGCGCCAGCGCGCCAGGCGGCCGTCGGGGCCGGTCAGGTCGAGCGTGCCGACGCCTGAATGGTCGGCCAGCAGCAATTGAAGCGCGGGTTCTGTGAGTGGCCACTCACGCCATTGGCCGCCCGGTTCCAGCGCAATCAGGCGCTGGTCAGTCAGGGCAACTAGGCCGGAAGCGAAACGAAGTTCGTAATCAAGGTCAACCGCGAGTGTTACCAGAACGTTTTCCGCGACTGCGAGCCGGTTTTTCAGCGCGCCTGAAGCCGCCTCGATTTCGCCCTCCCGGGTGCCGACTGGATCGTGATGTTGCATTGTGTTTCTTTGACTCTTGCCCGTCGCGGGCCGCAGGGACCGCGTCATGGCGTCCTTTGTCGGGCGCCGATTCTGACTGATCACCATGGGCGCGCTTGAAGGCGCCGTGGTGCTCGGCCAAAGCACATCGAACGTTTTCATGACCCGTTTCGACGACATCCGCCTGCTGCGCATCAACTATTTGCGCGGTCCCAACCTCTGGACCTACCGTCCGGTGCTCGAAGTCTGGCTCGATCTGGGCCAACTGGAAGACTTCCCCTCCAACAAGATCGACGGTTTCACCGACCGCCTCACGGCCCTGCTCCCGGCGCTCATCGAGCACCACTGCGGCGTGGGCGAGCGCGGCGGCTTCATCCAGCGGCTGACCGAAGGCACCTGGTCGGGCCACGTGCTGGAACACGTCGTGATCGAACTTTTGAACCTGGCCGGCATGCCGACCGGATTCGGGCAAACCCGTAGCACCTCGGAGCACGGCGTCTACCGCATGGTGTTCCGGGCGCGCGACGAGCAGGTCGCCCGGGTGGCGCTGGCCGAGGGCCATCGCCTCTTGATGGCCGCGATCAACAACGACCCGTTCACCGCCGCCGAAGTGCAAAAGGCCGTCGATGCCGTCAAGGCCAAGGTCGAAGACTGCTACCTCGGCCCGAGCACCGCCGCCATCGTGGCCGCGGCCACCGACCGCGGCATCCCGCACATGCGCCTCAATAGCGGCAACCTCGTGCAACTGGGCTACGGCGCCAACCAGCAGCGCATCTGGACCGCCGAGACCGACTACACCAGCGCCATCGGCGAATCGATCGCCAGCGACAAGGAGCTGACCAAGTCCCTGCTCGCCAGCTGCGGCGTGCCCGTGCCCGAAGGCCAGATCGTCGCCAGCGCCGAAGAAGCCTGGGAAGCCACCGAGGACATCGGCCTGCCGGTGGTGGTGAAACCCTCGGACGCCAACCACGGCCGCGGCGTGTCGCTCGAGCTGACGACGCGCGAAGAAGTCATGGCCGCCTTCGCGGTCGCCGAGCCCGAAGGCAGCGACGTGATGGTCGAGCGCTTCATCCGCGGCCACGAACACCGCCTCCTGGTGGTGGGCGGCGAAGTGGTGGCGGCCGCACGCGGCGAGATCATCACCGTGACCGGCGACGGCAAGTCGAGCGTGGCCGAGCTCATCGAAAAGCAGCTCAACAGCGACCCGCGCCGCGGCGCCGAAGAGGAGTACCCGCTCGACCTGATCGTGCTGGCCACCGACGCCAAGCTGCAGCTCGAGCTCAAGCGCCAGGAACTGGACGGCGCCGCCGTGCCGGCCGCCGGCCGCGTGGTCACGATCCAGCGCAACGGCAACATGGCCAACGACTGCACCGACCAGGTCCACCCCGAAGTCGCGCACGCCGCCGTGCTGGCCGCGCGCGTCGTGGGCCTGGACATCGCGGGCATCGACCTCGTGGCGCAGGACATCTCCAAGCCGCTCGGCCCGCAGCGCGGCGCGATCGTCGAAGTCAACGCCGGCCCGGGTCTTCTCATGCACCTGAAGCCGGCCGTCGGCTCGCCGCGCCCGGTGGGCCGCGCGATCTGCGACCACCTGTTCCCCAACGACGCGCCCGGCCGCATTCCCGTGGTCGGCGTGGCCGGCTCGCAGGACACCGCGGTGCTCGCGCGCCTGGTCGCCTGGCTCATCAACCTGGGCGGGCGCCACACGGGCCTGGCCTGCCGCGACGGCCTGTTCCTGGAACGCCGCCGCGTCGATGCGCGCAACAGCGCCAACTGGGAAGCCGGCCACCGCCTGCTCGTGAACCGCGCCGTGCAGGCCGTGGTGATCGAGAACGGCGCCGAGACCATCCTGCGCGACGGCCTGGCCTACGACCGTTGCGAAGTCGGTATCGTGACCGACCTGGAAGGCGCCGAGGCACTCGCCGACTACGACATCACCGAGAGCGACCAGATGGTCAAGGTGCTGCGCACGCAGGTCGACGTGGTGCTGGGCGAAGGCACGGCCGTGCTGAACGCGGCCGATGCGCGCGTGGCCGGCCTCGCGCCGCTGTGCGACGGCGCGGTCATCCTGTATTCGGCCGACCCGCAGGCCGCCGCGCTCACCGCGCACCAGAGCACCGGCGGCAAGGCCGTGCTCGTGCGGCAGGACCGCGTGGTGCTGGCCAACGGCAGCAGCGAATCGTTCCTGCCGGGCCTGGGGCGCCTCGCGATCTGGCGCGCCACGCATGCCGGCGTGACCCTCGAAAGCCTGCTGGCCGCCGTGGCCGCCGCCTGGGCCATGGGCATTCCGCTGAACCTGATCGGCGCCGGCGTGGAGGCTTTCGAAGCCGACCTGCAGGCGGCGCTGGCTTCGCTCCAGCTGTCGCAGACCCAGCCCATTCAACCCCAATTCGCTTGAGGCCCCTGCGCCTCTCGCCAGAACGCAAGCTGTCGTAGCCCCATGAAAGTCACCCGCATCCGAGCCCTTCGCGGGCCCAATCTCTGGAGCCGCCACACCGCCATCGAGGCGGTCGTGGCCTGCGAAGGCGATGAAAACGCCATCAGCAAGCTCGCCGGTTTCGAGGCGCGCCTGCGCGCCCGCTTCCCGACCATCGGCGAGCTGCACCCGATGGTGCTGGGCCAGCCGCTGGCGCTCGCCCACGTGCTGGAGAACGCCGCCGTGGCGCTGCAGGCGCAGGCCGGCTGCGCCGTCAATTTCGGCCACACCTCGCCGACGGTGGAAGAAGGCGTCTACCAGGTCGTCTTCCAGTACAGCGAAGAGGCCGTGGGCCGCCGCGCGATCGAGCTGGCCGATGAACTGATCGCCGCGGCGCTCGCCGACACGCCCTTCGACGCCACCGCCGCCATCACCGACCTGCGCGACCTGGACGAGTCCGAGCGCCTGGGCCCGAGCACCGGCTCCATCGTCGATGCGGCCGTTGCGCGCGGCATTCCATACCGGCGCCTCACGAGCGGGAGCCTCGTGCAGTTCGGCTGGGGCTCCAAGCAGCGCCGCATCCAGGCGGCCGAAGTCGACAGCACCAGCGGCGTGGCCGAAGCCATCGCCCAGGACAAGGAGCTGACCAAGCAACTGCTCAACGCCGCCGGCGTGCCGGTGCCGCTGGGCCGCCCCGTCGCGAGCGCTGAAGACGGCTGGGTGGCGGCCGGGGAAATCGGCCTGCCGGTCGTGGTGAAGCCGCAGGACGGCAACCAGGGCAAGGGCGTCACCGTCAACATCACCACGAAGGAGCAGCTGACCTCGGCCTACGACTCGGCCGCCGTCTACGGCGAAGTGATGGTCGAGAAATTCCTGCCGGGCTTCGACTTCCGCCTGCTGGTGGTGGGCGACCGGCTCGTGGCCGCCGCGCGGCGCGATCCGCCGCAGGTGATCGGCGACGGCCAGCTCACCGTGCGCCAGCTGGTGGACACCGTGAACCTCGACCCGCGCCGCGGCGAGGGCCACGCCACTTCGCTCACCAAGATCCGCCTGGACGACATCGCCATCGGCCGGCTCGAATCGCAGGGCCTCACGCCCGACAGCGTGCCCGAGCGCGGCCAGCGCGTGGTGCTGCGCAACAACGCGAACCTCTCCACCGGCGGCACCGCCACCGACGTGACCGACACCGTGCACCCCGAAGTGGCCGCGCGCGCGGTCGATGCGGCGCAGATGGTGGGCCTGCACATCTGCGGCGTCGACATGGTCTGCGAGAACGTGCTGCGCCCGCTCGAGGAGCAGCACGGCGGCGTGGTCGAAGTGAACGCCGCGCCGGGCCTTCGCATGCACATCTCGCCCTCGTTCGGCCGCGGCCGCGCGGTCGGCGAGGCGGTCATGGACACGATGTTTTCGCACGGCGACGACGGCCGCATTCCCGTGGTCGCGGTCACCGGCACCAACGGCAAGACGACGACTGCGCGCCTCATCAATCACCTGCTCGCCTCCAGCGGCCTGCGCACCGGCATGACCAACACCGACGGCGTGTACGTCGATGGCCGGCAGACCGACAGCGGCGACTGCAGCGGCCCCAAGAGCGCGCGCAACGTGCTGATGCACCCCGACGTCGATGCGGCCGTGTTCGAAGTGGCCCGCGGCGGCGTGCTGCGCGAGGGCCTCGGTTTCGACCGCTGCCAGGTGGCCGTGGTCACCAACATCGGCAGCGGCGACCACCTGGGCTTGAACTACATCACCACCGTCGAAGACCTCGCGGTGTTGAAGCGCGTGATCGTGCGCAACGTGGCCGCCGACGGCTACGCGGTGCTCAACGCGGCCGACGTGAACGTGGCCGCGATGGCCGCCGGCTGCCCCGGCCACGTGATCTTCTTCACCGCCGACCGCATGCACCCGGTGATGGCCACGCACCGCGCGCAGGGCAAGCGCACCGTGTACGTCGACCAGGACACGCTGGTGGCCGCCGAAGGCTCGTGGCGCGAGCGCATCGCGCTGCGCGACGTGCCGATCACGCGCAACGGCACCATCGGCTTCCAGGTCGACAACGTGATGGCCTCGGTGGCCGCGGCCTGGGCCGTGGGCCTGGACTGGGACACCATCCGCAGCGGCCTGGCGAGCTTCATGAACGACGCGGCCGGCGTGCCCGGGCGCTTCAACGTCATGGACTACCGCGGCGCCACCGTGATCGCCGACTACGGCCACAACACCGACGCCATGCGCGCGCTGGTCTCGGCCGTGGACACGATGCCGGCCAACAAGCGCTCGGTGGTGATCAGCGGCGCGGGCGACCGGCGCGATTCGGACATCCGCGATCAGACGGCGATCCTCGGCGAAGCCTTCGACGACGTGATCCTGTACCAGGACGCGGCGCAAAGGGGCCGTGCCGACGGCGAGGTGATGGCGCTGCTGCGCCAGGGCCTGCAGGGCGCGGCGCGCACGCGCCAGATCGACGAAATCCGCGGCGAATTCGTGGCGATCGATGCAGCGCTGGCCCGCCTGCAGCCGGGCGACCTGTCTCTGATCCTCGTCGACCAGGTCGAGGAAGCGCTCGCTCACTTGGCGCAACGCATCGCAGCAGGCTGAGACCCGGGTTGACGGACGTGTCCCACAAACAGGGGCGCGTCCGGCCCGCCCGGTGAACGGGGCTGTCCCACACGGCCCGGCCCCCGACGGGCACCACACTGTGGCTCCGGTCGCGCACCTCCTGGTCCTGGAGGACGCGCCCCAACCAGGAGCCCGCATGACAACAACAGTTCGTTCCCTTCTTTCCGCCACGGCCCTCTTCGCCGCCAGCGGCTTCATCGTCTTCGGCGCACAGACGGCCAGCGCACAGGCGCCCGGGTCCAGCGTCCGCATGCAGCAAGAACGTGCGACCTGCGACGGCGTGCAGCAAGACCGCGCGGCGTGCCTGCGCGAAGCCGGTGCCGCGAAGCAGGAAGCCGGCCGCGCCGGTCTCACCACGCCGAGCCCGGCGCGAGGCCAGGTCAATTCGCTGGCACGCTGCGCCGAGCAGCCCGCGGCCGACCAGGCCGAATGCGAAGCCCGCATCAAGGGCGGCGCCCGCACCACCACCGAAGGCAGCGTGATGGGCGGCGGCGTCATTCGCGAAACCGTGACGCCTTTGCCCGCGCAGCCTGCGCCGGCACGTTGATTTGCTGACTGACTACGCCAAGGAGCACATCATGAAAAGCAATACCCGTTCGATCGTCCTCGCCCTGCTCGCCGTTGGCGGCATGGCCAGCGCCACCCTGGCCACCGCGCAAAGCGGCCGCGGCGGCATCTACCAGCAAGAGCTTTCGGTCTGCGGCCACAACCAGCAAGACCGCGCGGCCTGCATCCGCGAAGCCGGCGCCGCCCGCCAGGAAGCCGCACGTGGCGGCCTGACCGGCGCGCCGGACTACCGCGCCAACGCGCTCGCACGCTGCGGCCTTCAGCAGTCGCCCGGTGACCGCAGGGACTGCGAAGCCCGCGTGCTCGGCGGCGCGGGCAACACCAGCGCCAGCGTCGAAGGCAGCGTGATGGGCGGCGGCGTGATCCGCGAATCGGTCACCACCGTCGTGATGCCTGCGCCGATGCCGATGCCGATGCCGATGCCTGCGGAGCGCGCACCGGCGCCGATCCTGGTGCCGATGCCCGCGGAGCGGGTGCCCGCCCCGATGATGCCGCCACCGCGTCCTGCACCGATGCCGGCCCCTCTGCGCTGATTGCGAAGGCTCCGCCGCCCGTCCTGCACGGCGGGACGGCGATGCCCTTGCTTGTCACACGACTGTCATAAAACACACAGTCGTGCTAGCTATAGTTCTCGGTCCCTGCCCACCGAGGAACTCTTTCCCATGAATGCCATCAAGGTCGCTCGCCGATTCATAGAAACGGACCCGGCCAACGAATCGGCCAAGATCCTGGCCCAGCTCGTGTTGGCCCTGGAGTCCGAACGCAGCTTCGAGCTGGTCACCCTCTACAGCCTGGACTACAAGAGCTTCGAGCTCGCCATGGACATCCTGAAGGAATGGCGCCTGGACCGCTACTACGCCAGCAAGTCCAAGCTGTTCGACCTGTCCCTGCAAGTCACCGAACTCGAAAAAAGCTGAGCGCGGACGCGTCGCTCAGACCAGCATCCCGCCCGACACCTCGATGCGCTGGGCATTCACCCAGCGACTCCCCTCCCCGAGCAAGCCCGCGATCGCACCGCCGATGTCGTCGGGCTTGCCCGCGCGTCCGAGCGCGGTGAAGCCCGCGACCATCGCGTTCACCTGCGCGTTGTCGCGCACCATGCCGCCGCTGAAGTCGGTCTCGATCGCGCCCGGTGCGATCGTGTTCGCCGCGATGCCGCGTTTGCCCAGTTCCTTGGCGAGATAGCGCGTCAGCACTTCCACGGCGCCCTTCATCGCGGCATAGGCCGAAGCGCCCTCCATGGCGAAGCGCGTGAGCCCCGTCGACACGTTGACGATGCGCCCACCGTCGTTGATCAGCGGCAGCAGCTTCTGCGTGAGGAAGTACGTGCCCTTGAAGTGGATGTTGTAGAGCGTGTCGAACTGCGCTTCGGTCATGTCCTCGAAGTTCACGTGCAGGCCGACGCCCGCGTTGTTCACCAGGAAGTCGAAGCGCTCGCGCTGCCAGGTGGCCGCGAGCGCCGCCTTCACCGATTCGGCGAACGCGGCGAAGGCCTTGCTGTCGCCGACGTCCAGTTGCAGCGCGACGGCGCGGCGCCCTTTCGCCTCGATCTCCGACACCACCGCCCGCGCGCTGGCTTCGTTCGACACGTAGGTCAGGATCACATCGACGCCATCGGCGGCGAGCGACAGCGCGGCGCTGCGGCCCAGGCCCCGGCTGCCGCCGGTGATGAGTGCGATGCGGGACGGGTTGGAGGTGGTGGAAGCGGTCATTTCAAAGTCCTCGGTGGTGGATCGGTGGATCGATGGGAGGACTTTAAAAATTACCGGCAGAAAGATAAATTCCGCCAAACTAGGCACACTGTTATCCAGGAACGAAACAATCCGCCGTCATGACCACCGACGAACTGCGCATCTTCTCCAAGGTGGCCGAGCTCGCCAGCTTCAGCCGCGCCGCGGACCAGCTCGGCCTGACCCGCGCGCGCGTCTCGGTGGCCGTGCAGCAACTCGAAGAGCGCCTGGGCACGCGGCTCCTGCAGCGCACCACGCGCAGCGTGCGCCTCACGGAAGACGGCGCGCGCTTCCTCGACCGCTGCAAGGACTACCTGGCCGAAGGCGAGCAGCTGGCCACCATGTTCCGTTCGAACACCGGCGGCCTCACGGGGCGCCTGCGCATCGACCTGCCGGCCACCGTGGCGCGCGACCTCGTCATTCCGCGCCTGCCCGAATTCCTCGCGCGGCATCCCGCGCTGGAGATCGGCATCAGCACCACCGACCGCCGCGTCGATCTCGTGAACGAAGGCTTCGACTGCGTGCTGCGCGTGGGCGTGCTGGGCGATTCCGAACTGGTCGCGCGGCCGCTCGGTTTCATGCGCATGGCCAATGCCGCCAGCCCCGCCTACCTGCAGGCGCACGGCACGCCGCAGACGCTGGCCGACCTCGCGCAGCACCGCATCGTGCACTTCGCGCAGACGCTCTCGCCGAACGACGCGGGCTGGGAATACTTCGACGCGGCCCAGGGCCGCTACCGGATGCAGGCGATGCGCTCCATCGTCACGGTGAACGGCACCGACGCCTACAACGCCGCGGCGATCGCGGGCCTCGGGCTGATCCAGGCGCCGGTCGGCGGCCTCGCGCCCTGCTTTGCGGAAGGCTCGCTCGTGCAGGTGATGCCGGCGTTCACCGCGCGCCCGATGCCGGTGTCGCTGGTGTACGTCAACCGGCGCCAGCTCGCGCCGCGCGTGCTCGCGGTGATGAACTGGCTCGCCGGACTCCTCGCGCCCTACTTCGTCGAGGACAGCAACTTGACTATTTCCCCCAGCGCAGCACCAGCGGATCGAGTCGCTTCGCCGTCTCGATCAGCCCGGCGCGCGTCGCGGGGTGCATCGCCGGCAGCGGATGCCGCGGCGCCTCGCAAGCGATCACGCCGCCCTCCTTCATGAGCGACTTGCAGGCCAGGAGGCCCGCCTGCCGGTTCTCGTAGTTGATGAGCGGCAGCCACTGCTGGTACAGCGCGAAGGCCTTGTCGCGGTCGCCCGCGCGGTGCGCCTCGATGATCGGGCGGATGCCGTCGGGATAGCCGCCGCCGGTCATCGAACCAGTCGCGCCGGCGTCGAGGTCGGGCATCAGCGTGATGGCCTCTTCGCCATCCCACGGGCCTTCGATGGCGTCACCGCCGAGGCGAATCAATTCACGCAGTTTCGCCGCCGCGTTCGCGGTCTCGATCTTGAAATACGCGACGTGCTCGATCTCCTTGGCCATGCGCGCGAGGAACGGCGCCGACAGCACCGTGCCGCTCGCGGGCGCGTCCTGGACCATGATCGGAATGCCCACCGCATCCGAGAGCCGCGCATAGAACTCGTGGATCTGCGGCTCCGGCACGCGGAAGGTCGCGCCGTGGTACGGCGGCATCACCATCAGCATCGCGGCGCCCATGTCCTGCGCGCGGCGGCTGCGCTCGGCGCAGACCTTGGTGCTGTAGTGCGTGGTGGTCACGATCACCGGCACCCGGCCGTTCACATGTTCGAGCATCGTGCGCGTGAGCACTTCGCGCTCCTCGTCCGACAGCACGAACTGCTCCGAGAAATTCGCGAGGATGCAGAGGCCATCGGAGCCCGCGTCGATCATGAAATCGACGCAGCGCTTCTGGCTTTCCAGGTCGAGCGCGCCCTGTTCGGTGAAGGTGGTCGGCACCACCGGGAAGATGCCGCGGTATCTGGGGGTCATGGTCTGTGATTCAGTGTGAATGGCGGGGAACGGCGGCGCCTCTGCAGCCCACCAGGAAGTCGAAGTCGCAGCCTTCATCGGCCTGCAGCACGTGGTTCACATAGAGCTTCTGGTAACCACCGCCGCGCGTGCTCATCGGCTGCGCATCGGATGCGGACAACGACGCGAGGCGCGATGCGAGCTCTTCATCGCTGATGTCCAGGTGCAGGCGCCCCGCATCGCAATCGAGCTCGATCCAGTCGCCATCGCGCACGGCCGCGAGCGGCCCGCCGTCGGCAGCCTCGGGCGCGACATGCAGCACCACCGTGCCGTACGCCGTGCCGCTCATGCGTGCGTCCGAAATCCGCACCATGTCTTTCACGCCCTGGCGCAGCAGCTTCGGCGGCAGCCCCATGTTGCCCACCTCGGCCATGCCGGGATAGCCCTTGGGGCCGCAGTTCTTGAGCACCATCACCGAGCTCGCATCGATGTCCAACGACTCGTCGACGATGCGCTCCTTGTAGTGCTCCAGGTTCTCGAACACCACGGCGCGGCCGCGGTGCTTGAGCAGTTCGGGCGATGCGGCCGAAGGCTTGAGCACCGCGCCGCGCGGCGAGAGATTGCCGCGCAGGATGCGGATGCCGCCGTCGGCGATCAGCGGCTTGTCGAGCGGACGGATCACCTCGTCGTTCAAGCTTGGCGCCTCACGCACGTTGTCCCAGATCGAGTGGCCGTTGACCGTGAGCGCACCCGGATGCGGCAGCAGGCCGTTCTCGCCGAGGCGGCGCAGCACCGCGGGCAGCCCACCCGCGTAATAGAACTCTTCCATCAGGAAGCGCCCCGAGGGCATCAGGTCCACGATGGTCGGCGTGTGGCTGCCGATGCGCGTCCAGTCTTCCAGTTCGAGATCGACGCCGATGCGGCCGGCGATCGCCTTCAGGTGGATCACCGCGTTGGTCGACCCGCCGATCGCCGCGTTCACGCGGATCGCGTTCTCGAACGCCTCGCGCGTGAGGATCTTCGAGAGCGTGAGCCCCTCCTTGGCCATCTGCACCGCGCGCATGCCCGACATCTGCGCGAGCACGTAGCGCCGCGCATCGACCGCCGGAATTGCCGCGTTGTGCGGCAGCGAGGTGCCCAGCGCCTCGGCCATGCAGGCCATCGTCGAGGCGGTGCCCATCGTGTTGCAGGTGCCCGCCGAACGCGACATGCCGCCCTCGGCAGAGAGGAACTGGTGCAGGTTGATCTCGCCCGCCTTCAGCGATTCGTGCAGCTGCCACACGGCCGTGCCCGAGCCGATGTCCTTGCCGTCGAGCTTGCCGTTGAGCATCGGCCCGCCCGTCACCACGATGGCGGGAATGTCGCAGCTCGCCGCGCCCATCAGGAGCGCCGGTGTGGTCTTGTCGCAGCCCGTGAGCAGTACCACCGCATCGACCGGGTTGCCGCGGATGGCCTCTTCCACGTCCATGCTCGCAAGATTGCGCGTGAGCATCGCGGTCGGCCGCAGGTTCGACTCGCCGTTGGAGAACACCGGAAACTCCACCGGAAAACCACCCGCCTCCGAGATGCCGCGCTTCACATGCTCCGCGATCTTGCGAAAGTGCGCGTTGCACGGCGTGAGCTCCGACCAGGTGTTGCAGATGCCCACGATCGGCCGGCCGTCGAACTCGTGGTCCGGAATGCCCTGGTTCTTCATCCAGCTGCGGTACATGAAGCCGTTCTTGTCGGCCGAGCCGAACCATTCGGTCGAGCGCAGTTTCTTCGGAGGGGTGTCCGGCATGCGAGAAATATCCTGAGAGAAAAAAAAGAAAAGAGCGTCAGCGCCGCGGTGCGCGCGAGGTGAAGAAGCGCTGCAGCAGGCAGAACACGAAGAGCAGCGCGCCCACGACGATGCGCGTCCACCACGAGCTCAGCGTGCCGTCGAAGGAAATCAGCGTCTGGATGATCCCGAGCATCAGCACGCCGAAGAGCGTGCCCGCCACGTAGCCCACGCCGCCGGTGAGCAGCGTGCCGCCGATCACCACCGCCGCGATCGCGTCGAGCTCCAGCCCGAGCGCATGCAGGCCGTAGCCCGAGAGCATGTAGAAGGTGAAGATCACGCCCGCGAGCGCCGAGCAGAAACCCGAGAGCGTGTACACGCCCACGAGCGTGCGGCGCACCGGCAGGCCCATCAGCATGGCCGAGTGCTCGCTGCCGCCGATGGCGTACACCGCGCGGCCGAAGGGCGTGCAGTGCGCGATGAACACCGCGGCCAGCAGCACCACGATGGCGATCACCGCGCTGATCGAGACCGAGGCCTCGCCCCAGATCGGAATGCGGATCTGCGAGACCTCCGAATAGAACGCGTTGGTGATGCTGATCGAGTCGATGCTGATGAGATAGCAGAGACCGCGCGCGAGAAACATGCCCGCGAGCGTGACGATGAACGGCTGCAGCCGGAAGCGCTCGATGAGCAGTCCCATGAACGCGCCGAAGGCAGTGCCCATCAACAGCACCAGCGGAATCACGATCGCCGGGCTCCACCCGTGCTTCTCGACCAGCGAGGCCGACACCATCGTCGTGAGCGCGATCACCGAGCCCACCGACAGGTCGATGCCGCCCGAGAGAATCACGAAGGTCATGCCGACCGCGACGACGATCAGGAAGGCGTTGTCGATCAGCAGGTTGAGGAACACCTGCGCCGAGAAGAACCCGTCGTAGAACACCGAGCCCAGCGTCGCCATCAGCATGAACAGCGAGATGGTTGCGGTCAGCGGCAGGTACTTCGGATTGAGCCCCCTCTTGCCCCCTCTCCCGTGCGCGGGAGAGGGCTGGGGTGAGGGTGCAGCGTTCGTCTCGATCACCGCGCTCATGCCCGTCCCCCTTCATGCGCCGGCCGCTGCACCAGCGACCGCACCTGCGCCCTGAACTCCGGCGACTGCAGCAGCATCACCACGAACACCACCACCGCCTTCACCACGAGATTGATCTCGGGCGGCACGCCCAGCGAATAGATCGCATAGGTCAGCGTCTGGATGATGAGCGCGCCGATCACGCTGCCCATGAGGCTGAAGCGTCCGCCGGTCAGCGCCGTGCCGCCCAGCGTGACCGCGAGGATCGCATCGAGCTCCAGCAACTGGCCCGCGTTGTTGCCGTCCGCGCTCTTCACGTTCGAGCTGATCAGGAGGCCCGCCACACCGGCGCAAGCACCGCAGAACGCATACGCGCCAACCACAAGCCGCCGCGCCTGGATGCCCGCGACACGCGCAGCCGTCGGGTTGATGCCCACCGCCTGGATGAAGAGCCCGAGCGCCGTGCGCGTGATCGCGAGATACAGCAACACGAACACCGTCGCCACGATGAACAGCGAGAACGGCAGCCCCAGCAGATAGCCGCTGCCGAGGAAGAAGAAGGGCTTGTAGTAGATCGTGATGATCTGCCCGTCCGCGACGAGCTGCGCGATGCCGCGCCCCGCCACCATGAGGATCAGCGTCGCGATGATCGGCTGCATGCCGACCTTGGCGACCAGCAACCCGTTCCAGAGGCCGCACAGCAGTGCAACACCGATGGCCGCGAGGATCGCCAGCGACATCGGGAAGCGGCTCACGTCGCTGGAGACCGAGCCGCCGATCATCCAGGCCGCGACCGCCGCCGCAATCGCCACCACCGCGCCCACCGAGATGTCGATGCCGCGCGTGGCGATCACCAGCGTCATGCCGAGCGAGACCAGCACCAGCGGCGCCGCGCGGTTCAGGATGTCGATGAGGCTGCCGTAGAGGTGGCCGTCCCGCCATTCGAGGTGCAGGAAGCTCCCATTGAACGCGGTGTTGATCGCGAGCAGGAGCAGCAGCGTGACGATGGGCCAGGCGAGGCGGTGGCTCATGAGGGACGAGAGGCGGTTCATGTCGGCGTGCTCTCGATGCGGGAGACACCGCGGAACCGGCTTTGCCGGGCCGCAGGTGTCGCCCCCGGAAGGGGGTTGGCGAAGCGACACGAAGTGCGCGAAGACTGGGGGAGAGTCATGTTGCAGCGATCATTTCGTAGACCTCGTCCTCGGTCGAACCGCCCGGCAGTTCGCCCACCTTCTGCCGGTCGCGCAGCACCACGATGCGGTGCGCAACGCGCACCACCTCGCTCATCTCCGACGAGATGAAGATCACCGCCATGCCCGCGCGCGCGAGCCGCAGGATCTCTTCCATGATCTCCTGCTTGGCCGCGACGTCGATGCCGCGCGTGGGCTCGTCCAGGATCAGGAGGCGCGGCTCGGTCGCGAGCCAGCGCGCGATCATGGCCTTCTGCTGGTTGCCGCCCGAGAGGAGGCCAATGGGCGTTTCGACGCTCGCCGTCTTGATGCCCAGCGACGCGACGAAGCGCTCGGCCATCGCGGTCTGCTCCGCGTGCGAAAGAAATTTCCGCGTGCCGAGCCGGGCCTGCAATGCGAGCGCGATGTTCTCGCGCACCGACAGCTCGGCCACGATGCCATCGGTCTTGCGTTCTTCGGGGCACAGCGCGAGACCTTCGCGAATCGCATCGGCCGGGTTCGAGAAGCTGACGGCGCGGCCATCGACCTTCAACACACCACGGTCCGGCGATTCGAGCCCGAACAGCAGGCGCGCAAGCTCGGTGCGCCCCGCGCCCAAGAGCCCCGCGATGCCGACGACTTCGCCGGCACGCACGCGCAGATCGGTCGCCTGCAACTGCCCCGCCTGGCCCAGTCCTTCGGTCTGCAGCAAGGCGGGCGCGGCTTCATCGAACGCCGGCAGTGCCGCAGGCCGCGCGGATTGGGCCGCCAATTCGCGCCCCAGCATCGCGGCGATCAACGCCTGCGGGCCGAGGTCCGCAGCCTTCCATTCGCCCACCCAGTTGCCGTTGCGCAGCACCGTGATGCGGTCCGACACCGCGTACATCTGATTGAGAAAGTGCGTCACGAAAACGATCGCGAGCCCTTCGCCGCGCAACCGCCGAAGCACCTCGAACAGCTTCTCGACTTCGTCGTCATCGAGGCTCGATGTGGGCTCATCGAGGATCAACACCTTCGACGACACACCGAGCGCCCGCGCGATCGCCACCATCTGCTGCACCGCGACCGAGTAGCTCGACAGCAGGCGCGTCACGTCGATGTCGAGCCCGATGCGCGCGAGCAATTCCTCCGCCCGGCGATTCACCGCCGCCCAGTCGATGCGAAAGCCCTGCAGCGCGCCGCAGCGCGGATAACGCCCCGCGAACACGTTCTCCGCCACCGAGAGGTTCGGGCACAGGTTCACTTCCTGGTAGACCGTGCTGATGCCCAGCTTCTGCGCCTCCAGCGGCGAGCCGGGCCGGATGGCCTGGCCACCCAGGAACATCTCGCCGCCGCTCGAAGGCAGCACGCCCGTCAGCACCTTGATGAGCGTGGACTTGCCCGCGCCGTTCTGCCCCATCAGCGCATGGACCTCGCCCGGGTAGAGCTTCAGCTGCACGTCGTTGAGCACGGAGATGCCGCCGAACTGCTTGTGGATGCCCCGCAGTTCCAGCACGGGGGTGACGCTGCTGCCGGTCATGCGTTCACTTGTTCTTGTTGTAGACGTCGATGAACACCGCCGCCAGCAACACCAGCCCCTTGATGACCTGCTGGTAGTCGATGCCGATCCCCAGGATCGACATGCCGTTGTTCATCACGCCCATGATGAAGGCGCCGATCACCGCGCCCATCACCCGGCCCACGCCGCCCGAGGCCGAGGCGCCGCCGATGAAGCAGGCCGCGATCACGTCGAGCTCGAAGCCCAGGCCCGCCTTGGGCGTGGCCGTGTTCAGCCGCGCCGCGAACACGAGGCCCGCCAATGCGGCCAGCGCGCCCATGTTCACGAAGGTGAGGAACGCGAGCCGCTGCGTCTTCACGCCCGACAACCGCGCCGCTTTCTCGTTGCCGCCGAGCGCATAGATGCGCCGGCCGATGGTCGTGCGGTTGGTGACGAAGTCGTACACCACGATCAGCACCGCCATCACCACCAGCACGTTGGGCAGGCCCTTGTAGGTGGAGAGCAGGTAGCTGAAGAACAGGATGATCGCCGCGAAGAACAGGTTCTTCACGAGGAAGAAGGCATAGGGCTCCTGCTCCATGCCGTGCGCCTTGAGCTTCGCGCGCCCGCGCAGCTTGAAGAACACCAGCGCCGCGGCCGCGAGCACGCCCACGACCAGCGAGGTGGTGCGCAAGGTGTCTCCGCCGAGCGGATCGGGAATGAAGCCCGAGCTCAGCCGCTGGAACTCCACCGGAAACGGCCCCACCGACTGCCCCGCCAGCAGCGCCAGCGTGAGCCCCTTGAACACCAGCATGCCCGCGAGCGTGACGATGAACGAGGGGATTTTGCGGAACGCGACGAACCAGCCCTGCGCGGCGCCGATGACCGCGCCGGCCGCGATGCTCACGATGGCGGTGGGCACGAAGTGCCATTCGTACTCCACCATCAGCACCGCCGCGAGCGCGCCGATGAAGCCGCACACCGAGCCCACCGACAGGTCGATGTGCCCCGCCACGATCACCAGCAGCATGCCCAGCGCCATGATGACGACATAGCTGTTCTGCAACAGCAGGTTGGTGAGGTTGAGCGGCCTGAGGAGCGTGCCGTCGGTCAGCACCTGGAACAGCACCATGATCGCGACCAGCGAGATCAGCATGCCGTACTCGCGCAGGTTGTTCTTCAGGAAGCCCACGTGGAGCTTCGGAGCAACGACAGGAGCGGCGCCTTGCACCGCGTTCGCTTCAGGCTGCGACATGGACAGAGCTCCCTGCGCTCACGATGGCATGCATGATGCGCTCCTGCGACGCCTCGGCCGCCGTGAACTCGGCCACGAAGCGCCCCTCGTTCATCACGTAGATGCGGTCGCACATGCCCAGCAGCTCGGGCAGTTCGGAAGAAATCATGAGAATGCCTTTGCCCTCGCTCGCGAGCTGGTCGATGATGGTGTAGATCTCGTACTTGGCGCCCACATCGATGCCGCGCGTGGGTTCGTCCAGGATCAGCAGTTCGGGCTTGGTGAAGAGCCACTTGCTCAGCACCACCTTCTGCTGGTTGCCGCCCGACAGGTTGACCACCAGTTGCTCGACCCCCGAGCAGCGGATGTTCAGCGCCTTCCTGTAGTCGTTGGCCACCTTGAACTCGCGGCCGTCGTCGATCACCGTTCGTTCGGAGATCGCATCGAGGTTCGCGAGGCTGATGTTCTTGCGGATGCCTTCTTCCAGCACCAGCCCGAGGCCCTTGCGGTCCTCGGTGACGTAGGCGATGCCGTGGTCGATGGCCTTGCGCACGGTGCTCACGTCCACGGGCTTGCCGTGCATGTGCACCGAGCCGCTGATGCGCTGGCCGTAGGACTTGCCGAACACGCTCATCGCCAGTTCGGTGCGGCCCGCGCCCATGAGGCCCGCGATGCCGACGATCTCGCCCTGGCGCACATGCAGGTTCACGCCCTTGATCTGCTCGCGGTCGGCGTGCAGCGCGTGGTGCACGCGCCAGTCGCGCACCTCCAGCACCGTCTCGCCGATCTTCGGCGAGCGCTGCGGGTAGCGGTGCTCCATGTCGCGGCCGACCATGCCGCGGATGATGCGGTCTTCGCTGATCGGGTCGCTGCGGCAATCGATGGTTTCCACCGTCGCGCCATCGCGCAGCACGGTGATCGAATCGGCCACCTTGGCGATCTCGTTGAGCTTGTGCGAGATGAGGATCGAGGCGATACCCTGGCGCTTCAATTCGAGCAGCAGCATCAGCAGCGCATCGCTGTCGTTCTCGTTCAGGCTCGCGGTGGGCTCGTCGAGGATCAGCAGCTTCACCTCTTTCGCGAGCGCCTTGGCGATTTCCACCAGCTGCTGCTTGCCCACGCCCAGGTCGGTCACGAGCGTGGTGGGCAGTTCCTTCAGGCCCACCTTCGCCAGCAGCTCGCCCGTCTTCGCATAGGCGGCGAACCAGTCGATCACGCCGCCGGTGGCGATCTCGTTGCCGAGAAACAGGTTCTCTGCAATCGAGAGCAGCGGCACCAGCGCGAGCTCCTGGTGGATGATGATGATGCCCAGCTTCTCGCTGTCGGCAATGCCCTTGAAGCGGCGCAGCTCGCCTTCGAAATGGATCTCCCCGGTGTACGAGTCGCACGGGTAGACGCCGCTCAGGACCTTCATGAGCGTCGACTTGCCCGCGCCGTTCTCGCCGACCACCGCGTGGATCTCCCCCGCGCGCACGGCGAGGTTGACGTTGCTCAGGGCCTTCACGCCCGGAAACGTCTTGGTGATCCCGCGCATCGCGAGGATCGTGCGCGCGTCTGCTGCACTCGCCATGCTCACTTGACCTGGCTTTCCTTGTAGTAGCCGCTGTCCACCAGCACCTGCTTCCAGTTCGAGGCGTCCACGCTCACGGGCTTGAGCAGGTAGGAGGGCACGACCTTGATGCCGTTGTTGTAGGTCTTGGTGTCGTTCACCTCGGGTGTCTTGCCCGAGAGCATGGCGTCGACCATCGCGACCGTCACCTTGGCCAGCTCGCGCGTGTCCTTGAACACGGTGGAGGTCTGCTCCTTGCGAAGGATCGACTTGACCGAAGGCACCTCGGCGTCCTGCCCCGAGACGATGGGCATCGCCTGCGAACCCGAGCCGTAGCCCACGCCCTTGAGAGACGAAAGAATGCCGATGGAAAGGCCGTCGTACGGCGACAGCACCGCATCGACGCGGTCCTTGGTGTAGTAGGCCGACAGCAGGTTGTCCATGCGCGCCTGCGCCACCGCGCCGTCCCAGCGCAGCGTGCCGACCTTGTCCATGCCCATCTGCTTGCTGCGCACCACCAGCTTGCCGCTGTCGATGTAGGGCTTGAGCACCGAGAGCGCCCCGTTGTAGAAGAAGAAGGCGTTGTTGTCGTCGGGCGAGCCGCCGAAGAGCTCGATGTTGAACGGGCCCTTGCCGCTCTTCAGGCCCAACGCGGCCTCGATCGATTGCGCCTGCAGCACGCCCACCTGGAAGTTGTCGAAGGTGGCGTAGTAGTCCACGTTCTTCGAACCCTTGATGAGCCGGTCGTACGCGATGACCTTCACGCCCTTGTCGGCCGCCTTCTGCAGCACGTCAGAAAGCGTGGTGCCGTCGATGGCCGCGATCACCAGCACCTTGGAGCCCTTGGTCACCATGTTCTCGATCTGCGCGAGCTGGTTGGGGATGTCGTCGTCCGCGTACTGCAGGTCGGTCTTGTAGCCCTTGTCCTTGAAGTACTTGACCATGTTCGCGCCGTCGGCGATCCAGCGCGCCGACGACTTGGTGGGCATCGAGATGGCGATCAGGCCCTTGTCCTGCGCATTCGCGAGCGGCGTGAAGCCGACGACGGCGAAGGCCAGGCCCGCTAGGGAGGCCTTGAGGAATTTGCGTTTCATTGGAGGTGCTCTTCTCAATATTTGCGGTTCGGGAATTCCTTGGCGGCCACTTCCATCGGGAAGATGCCTTCTTCGGTGACGATGCGCTTGGGCAGCGTCTTGCCGGCCTTGATGTCCTTCACGGCCTGCATGAGCTGCGGCCCGAGCAGCGGGCTGCACTCCACAGACACGTTCAGCTTGCCGGCGATCATGGCTTCGAAGGCGCCCTTCACCCCGTCGATGGAGATGATGGTGATGTCCTTGGCGGGCTTCAGGCCCGCCTCTTCGATCGCCTGGATCGCGCCGATGGCCATGTCGTCGTTGTGCGCGTAGAGCACATTGATCTTCTTGCCCTCGGCCTTCAGAAACGCTTCCATCACTTCCTTGCCCTTGGCGCGCGTGAAGTCACCGGTCTGCGAGCGGATGATCTTGAACTTCGGGTCGGCCTTGATGATTTCCTCGAAGCCCTTCTTGCGGTCGATGGCCGGTGCCGAGCCCACGGTGCCTTGCAGCTCGACGATGTTCACCTCGCCCTTCTGGTCCTTCATCTTCTCGGTGAGCCAGCGGCCGGCCTTGCGGCCTTCCTCGGTGAAGTCCGAGCCCATGAAAGTCACGTAGAGCGTGTCGTCCTTGGTGTTGACCGAGCGGTCGGTCAGCACCACCGGAATCTTGGCGGCCTTGGCTTCGCGCAGCACGGTTTCCCAGCCCGACTCGACCACCGGCGAGAACGCGATCACATCGACCTTCTGCGCGATGTACGAGCGGATCGCCTTGATCTGGTTCTCCTGCTTTTGCTGCGCGTCGGAGAACTTGAGCTCGATGCCCGCCTCCTTGGCCGAGGACTTGATCGACTCGGTGTTGGCGGTGCGCCATTCGCTCTCGGCGCCCACCTGCGCGAAACCGAGCACGAGTTTCTTCTGCGCGAACGCGGAGGCGGGCAGCAGGCTGCCCAGGGACGCTGCGACGAGCGCGATGTTGAGGGTGCGGCGATTCATGGTCATGGCTGTCTCCTTCTTGATGAGTCTGTGGTTGTGTTGTCGTACGCGATTGAAAAGCCGAACGGTCAGGCCAGCATGTAGCCGGTCTTGACCGTCGTGTAGAACTCCGCGGCGTGGCGCCCTTGTTCGCGCGGCCCGTAGCCCGACCCCTTGCGGCCGCCGAAGGGCACGTGGAAATCCACCCCCGCGGTCGGCAGATTGACCATCGTCATGCCGACCACGGCATGGCGTCTGAAATGCATCGCGTGCTTGAGCGAGTTGGTGCAGATGCCCGCGCAGAGACCGAAGGGCGTGTCGTTGCACAGCGCCAGCGCCTGGTCGTAGTCGTCGGCGCGCAGCACGCAGGCCAGCGGCCCGAAGATCTCTTCGCGCGCGATGCGGTGCGACGGCTTGGCCAGGAACAGCGCGGGGCTCATGTAGTGGCCGGGCGTCGAACGCGCGAGCGCCTCGCCGCCCCACACATGCTCCGCTCCCTCTTCGCGCGCGATGTCGACCCAGGCGAGGTTCATCGCCAGGCGCTCCTCGTTGGCCACCGGGCCGATGTCGATGCCGCGCTCCAGCGCGTGGCCGATCTTCAGTGTCTTCAGGCGCTGGCGCAGCTTGGCCACGAAGGCGTCGTGCACCGCGGCCTCGACGATGAGCCGGCTCGATGCGGTGCAGCGCTGGCCCGTGGAGAAATACGCGCCCTGCACCGCGCAGTCGACCGCGCGGTCCAGGTCCGCATCGGCCAGCACCACGAGCGCGTTCTTGCCGCCGGTCTCCAGCTGCACCTTGGCGCGGCGCGTGGCCGCGGCCTGCAGCACGCGCTCGCCGTTGGCGGCCGAGCCGGTGAAGCTGAGCGCATCGACCAGCGCGCTGTCGACCAGCGCCTGGCCCACTTCGCGGCCGCTGCCCATCACGAGGTTGAAGGCGCCCGCCGGCAAACCGGCGCGGCTGATGATTTCGGCCAGCGCCCCACCGCAGGCCGGCACCAGCTCGGCCGGCTTGAACACCACGCTGTTGCCATGGGCGAGCGCCGGCGCGATCTTCCAGGCGGGAACGAGGAAGGGCGCGTTCCACGGCGTGATGAGGCCCACCACGCCGACCGGTTCGCGCGTCACATCGACCTGCACGCCCGCGCGCACCGAGGCGACGTTCTCGCCGCCGCCGCCACGCAGTGCTTCACCGGCGAAGAACTTGAAGACCTGCCCCGCGCGCGCCGTCTCGGCCACGGCTTCGGGCAGTGTCTTGCCCTCTTCGCGCGCCAGCAGGAGGCCCAGCTCGTCCTTGCGCGCGATGAGCTCTGCACCGATGCGATCGAGCACGTCGGCGCGGCGCTGCGGGGTGCTGTGGCTCCAGTGCGGAAAGGCCTCGGTGGCCGCGCGGATGGCGGTCTCGGCCTGGCGGCGGTCGGCGCGTGCGTACTCGGCCACCACCTCGCCGGTGTCCGACGGATTGGCGCTCACACCGGTGGTCGCGCTGGTTTCCCAGCGGCCGTTGATGTACTGCCGCACGTTCTGATGGATCTCGCCGTGGATCACGAAGGCGCCGACCTTGTCTCTTTGTTTGAATTGGCCAGAGTCTAGGAACAGAATTGATATCGATCCAATCGTTTTTTCGACAAAATGCATATCGATCACCGGATTCTGGAAAACCCGAGCAGCCCTTAGTTCCTACAGGCCATGACCAATTACAACCACTGGTTTATTCGCGCGCGGCTCAAGACGCGGCAGCTGCTTTTGCTGGTCGCGCTGGCCGAGGAAGGCAACATCCACCGCGCGGCGCAGGTGCTCAACATGACGCAGCCGGCCGCCTCCAAGCTGCTCAAGGACCTGGAAGACGTGCTGGAGGTGCCGCTCTTCGACCGCCTGCCGCGCGGCATGCGGCCCACCTGGTACGGCGAGACGATGATCCGCCACGCCCGCGTCGCGCTCGCGAGCCTGAACCAGGCGCATGACGAGCTCACCGCGCTCAAGGCCGGCCGCTTCGGCCAGGTGAGCGTGGGCGCCATCACCGCGCCGGGGCTGGCGCTGCTGCCGCCGGCCGTCGCGATGGTCAAGCGCGAGCAGCCGGACCTGCGCGTGTCACTGGAAATCGAAACCAGCCCGGTGCTGATCGAACGGCTGGAGCAGGGCAAGCTCGACATCCTCGTGGCGCGGCTCTTCGCCGAGCACGACAAGTCGCAACTGCGCTACGAGGCGCTGAGCGAGGAGCCGGTGTGCGCGCTGGTGCGGCCGGGCCATCCGATGCTCGGCGAGAGCGGCCTCACGCTGCGCGACGTGGTCGGCGCGGGCTGGATCGTGCCGCCCGCGGGCAGCGTGCTGCGCCACCGCTTCGAGCTGATGTTCCAGGAGGAAGGGCTCGCGCCGCCGACCAACACCATCGAGAGCTCGGCGCTGCTCTTCATCACGCGGATGCTGCAGCAGAGCGACATGGTGGCCGTGCTCGCGACCGACGTGGCGCGCTACTACGCGGCGCACGGCATCGTGTCGCTGCTGCCGCTGGACATGCCCTGCCACATGGACCAGTTCGGCATCATCACGCGCACCGACCGGCTGCTGTCGCCCGCGGCGCGCGTGATGATGAAGGCCCTCAAGACCGCCAGCATGAGCGTCTACGGACGCAAGCTGGAGATGGACTGATCAGGTCCAGCCCGCGTCCACCGTGAACTCTTGCGCGGTGCACATCTTCGCGTCGTCGGACGCGAGAAACAGCACCATGCGCGCGATGTCTTCCGGCATCAGCTTGTCGGGCAGGCACTGGTTGCGCTTGAGCGCCTGCTCGCCCTCTTCGTCGAGCCACAGCTTCACCTGCCGCTCGGTCATCACCCAGCCGGGCGACACCGTGTTGATGCGGATGCGATCCTTGCCCAGATCGACCGCGAGGCCGCGCGTGAGGCCGTTCACCGACGACTTCGCGATCGCATAGCAGGGGTAGCCCGAGCCCTTGGTCTGCCAGCCGGTCGAGCCAAGGTTCACCACCGAACCGAAGCCCAGGCGCTTCATGCCCGGCACCACGGATTGAATCGCGAACAGCGCCGGCCGCTCGTTGATCGCCATGCGGTTGTCGTAGTAATCCGGTGTGACCGATTCGAGCGTGTGGCGGTCGTCGCTCGCCACGTTGTTGACCAGCACAGCGAAGTCGCCGAACTCGGCGGCCGCATCGGCGATGGCGCCTTGCAGCGCGCCGATGTCGCGCACGTCGCAGGCGCGCCACCATGGCGCGTCGTGGCCGTCTGCGACGATCTGCTGCGCGAGCGCGGCGCTGGCGCTCTCGGCGATGTCGACGAACGCCACCCGCGCGCCCTGCGCGGCAAAGGCGGCGACGATGGCCGCGCCGATGCCGCTGCCGCCGCCGGTGACGAACACGGTGCGGCCTTTCAGGCTCGGATGGATCGAGAGTTGGGGGGAATTCAAGAAGGGTCTCCAGTGGGATGGCAAAGTGACATTGCAAAATGCATATCGATCTATTCCATATTGTTTGATTTCAAATATCAATATGCCTTGATACGATCCGCCGCGTCAAGGAGACATGACAAGGAAAACAATGACGAGCTACACCGCACCCTCGATCGAGGGCACCCCCGAATGCATCTGGCCCGCGGCCGCGAACCTCGGCGAAGGCACGCTCTGGTCCGAGCGCGAGCAGGCGCTCTACTGGATCGACATCCTCACGCCGCGCCTGTTCTGGTATCGGCCCGCCGATGGCGCGCGGCGGGCCTGGCAGTTCGACGAGGAGATCACCGCCATCTCGGAGCGCGCGAACGCACCGGGCCTGGTCCTCACGCTGCGCCGCGGCTTTGCGCTCTTCGACACGACCCAGCTGCCGGGCGCCGGCGCCAAGCCGCGCTACCTGCACCAGCCCGAACCCGAGCGCACGAACAACCGCTTCAACGACGGCAAGTGCGACAGCCGCGGCCGCTTCTGGGGCGGCAGCATGGACTTCGACTGCAAGGCGCCCACCGGCGCGCTCTACCGCTACGACGCCGATGGCAAGTGCACGAAGCACGACGATGGCTTCGAGGTGACCAACGGGCCCACCTGGTCGGCCGACGGCCGCACCATGTACTTCAACAACACGGTGCTCAACAACCTCTACGCCTACGACTTCGACATGGAAGCCGGCACGGTGTCGAACCGCCGGGTGTGGCACCGCTTTCCCAAGCCGGACGGCCTGCCCGACGGCATGACCACCGACGCGGCCGGGCGCCTGTGGATCGCGCACTGGGACGGCGCCTGCGTCACCTGCCACGACCCGGTGACCGCGGCGGAGCTCGGCCGCATCACGCTGCCCGCGAGCAACGTGACCGACTGCGCCTTCGGCGGCGCCGACATGCAGACGCTCTACATCACGACCGCGCGCAACGGCCGCACCGAGGAACAGCTGAAAAGCGAGCCGCTGGCCGGCGGCCTCTTCGCCGTGCGCATCGGCAGCCCGGGCGTTCCGGCGGCGTTGTTCGCCGGCTGAGTCCCCTCACCGTTCGGGCTGAGTCCCCTCACCGTTCGGGCTGAGCCCCTCACCGTTCGGGCTGAGCTTGTCGAAGCCTTGCGCAGCGCTTCGACAAGCTCAGCGTGAACGGTTGTTATTGAACGTCTCGCGCTACTCAGCCGACGCTGAAGCGGTGCTCCGTGGTGCTCGCGAACACCTCGCCCGGCCGCAGCACGGTCGACGGAAATCCCGGCTGGTTCGGCGAATCCGGGTAGTGCTGCGTCTCCAGGCAGAGGCCGTCGCCCTGGCGCAGGCTCGCGCCCTGCGATCCCATGAGGCTGCCGTCCAGGAAGTTGCCCGAATAGAACTGCACGCCCGGTTCGGTCGTGTGCACTTCCATCACGCGGCCCGAGCCTTCGTGCTCGACGCGCGCGGCCAATGCGAGGCCGCCGCCGTTGCGGTCGCCGTCAAGAATCCAGTTGTGGTCGTAGCCGTGCGCGCGCAGCAGCTGCTCGTGCCCTTCGCGGATGCGTTCGCCGATGCGCACCGGCGTGCGGAAGTCGAACGGCGTCGCGCCCACCTCGGCCACACCGAGCGGAATCAATTGCGCATCGACCGGGCAGAAGCGGCTCGCGGGCAGCGTCAACCGGTGGTCCATCACATCGCCGCCGCCCGCCAGGTTGAAATAGTCGTGATGGCTCAGGTTCAGCACCGTCGGCTTGTCGGTCTCGGCGCGGTAGTCGATGCGCCATGTGTTCCCGGTCGCCGAGAGCGCGTAGCGCACCGCGAGCCGCACTTCGCCCGGATAGCCCTCTTCGCCATCCGCGCTTGTGTAGCGCAACTCGATCGCGACGTCGCCGCGCGCGTCTTCCGCGGACACCGGCGCGATGTCCCAGAAGCGCGTGCCGAAACCCTTCGGCCCGCCGTGCAGCGAATTCGCGCCATCGTTGATGCCCACTTGATGCACAGCGCCGTCGAGCGTGAAGCGCCCCGCCGCGATGCGGTTCGCATAGCGCCCGACGATGGTGCCGAAGTGCGGATGCGGCTTCAGGTAGTCGTCCAGCGACGGCAGGCCCAGCACGATGTTCGCGCTGCGCCCATGCCGGTCGGGCACATGCAACGCGGTGACGATGCCGCCGTGGTTGATGGCACACAGGCGCAGGCCGCGGCCGTTGTCCAGGGTGTATTCGGTCACCGCGCGCCCATCGGGCATGCGGCCGTATTCACGTGAGGTGATGCTGCTCATTCGGCTCCAGGGGTGGGCGGAAACAACGCCTCCAGCGCGCACTGCGATGCGGCGTGCAGGCCGATGCGGTCCGTGAGGTCGTGATAAGTGGGCGGCTCGGCCGCATGGGTCTTCACCTCGACGCGGTGCCCCGCCTTCGCCACTGCATCGCCGAAGCGCTGCTGCAGGGCGAAGGGCGTGTTCCTGTCGTCGCGGTTGCCGATCAGCACGATGCGCCGCACCGGGTCGCGCACGATGCCGCTCACATGGTCGAGCGGATCGTAGAACTGCGTGCTGCCGGTGGTGTCGGTGCGGCCGTCCTTCGACATGCCGAGCATGCGCGCGCGTTCGAGCAGCCCGTAGGCGCCCGAGGTCAGCACCGCGCAGGCCACGCGCGTGCGGCCCATGGTGAGCAGCGCGGCGCCCGCGGTCGCGCCGCCGCTGTGGCCCAGGATGACGATGCGCTGCAGCTGGTGGCGCTGCATGAGCGCATCGAGCGCGGCGTCGAGCGCGTGGAACTCCACGGGCTCGCGGCGCCTTCTGTGGTCGCCCGACGAGCCATAGGTGCCGGGCCGCGCCATGAAGATCCACGGCACGCCCGCGCGGTCGCGGCTGCGCTGTGCATCGAGCGTGCGCAGCGCCTCGGTGTTGCCGGGAATGCGCGTGGGCGGCTGGTCCATCACGCCGTCGCGGTCGCCGGAGAACTGCACGATCGCCACGCGCGCGCCGTCGATCTCGTCGCTCGCGAAATAGCGGATGCAGGCCGGGCCTTCGACAGCCTGCACCCAGAGGTAGCCGCGGCGGTCGGGGCAGTTGGCGCGCACGGCCGGCTGGTTCCAGTGCAGCACCGCGTCCTCGGCGGCCACGCCTGATGCCGCCCGTGCCGCCGGGCCGCGCAGGTCGGCGCCGGCGCGCTGCGCGCAGGCCGCCTGCATCAGCGCGAACAGGAGCACGAACGCGAGACGGCAGTGCCGCCGCAGGACGGGCATGAAAGACGGCGTCGTCACAGCTTCTTGAGCAGCGCGGGAATGGTGCCGAAGTCCGAGCGGTCGCGGTCGCCCTTCACCAGCAGCAGGTCGCCGTCGCGCAGGTACTCGCCCAGGTACAGGGTCAGGTCGGCCGCGTTGTCGAAATGCGGGCCGAGCAGGCTCACCGGTACCTCCTCGCGCAGCCAGCGCATCTCGTCGCCGTGCGTCACCACATGCGCGATGCCCGAGGCCAGCAGCGGCTCGGCCAGCCCGCGGTGCATCGCCTCGGCCTGCTCGCCCAGGTTGACGATGCGCCCGAGCACGCCGACCTTGCGTGCGACCGGCTGGTTGCCGGCAGGCGCGCGGTAGCTGCGCATGAAGCTCATCGCGTTGCGCATCGACATGACCTCGGCGTTCCAGCTGTCGTCCACCAGCGTGACCAGCGCACCGGTGCCGGTGCGCAGCGGCTCCACCTGCATCACCGAGGCGGGCAGCCGCACGTGGGGCATGCGCGCGCTGGCCTCCTCGGCATCGAACCCCATCGCCACGATCGCGGCAAAGGCCAGCGCCGAGTTGCGCACCAGCCCGATGCTGGCCACCGGGAACAGGTACTCGTGGATGCGCCCCTTGAACGAGAGCCGCACGCGGCAGCCCGAGGCCTCGGGGCGCGCATCGAGCAGGCGCACGTTGTCGTTCGGCCCGGTGCCCACGGTCCACACCTTTGCGGCCGTGCGCATCGCGGCCTTCACCACCTTCGCCAGATGGGGAATGTGCGCGCTCACGACGGCGATGCCGCCGGGCTCCAGCCCGAGGAAGGCGCGCGACTTGTACTCGGCCGTCTTCTCCAGCGTGTCGGTCTTGGCGGTCTGCGAAAGCCCCACCTCGGTGAGGATCGCCACGTGCGGGCGCGCCTCCAGCGAGATCGGGCCGCGGTCCATCCACAGCGCGCTCTGCGCCATCTCCAGGATGCACACGTCCACGTCGGGCCCCAGGCTGGCCATGGCGCCGGGCACGCCGACGCGCGAGTTGTTGTTCTCCACCGTGGTGAGCACGCGCGCGCCCGGCGGCAAGAGGTCGCGCACCATCGCGATGGTGGACGACTTGCCCACCGTGCCGGTCACGCCCACCACCAGCCCCTTGTAGCGCGCCCGCGCGGCCGCGCCGAGCGAGAGCAGCGCGCGGATCGGGTCGGGCACCTGCAGCAGCGGAAAGTCCGGCGGCAGCCCTTCGACCGCATGCTGCACGATCGCGCCCGCGCACTGGGTGTGCAGGCGCTGCAGGTCGTCGTGCTGGTCCCACTCTTCGGGCGCGCGGCTGAAGTTCTCGTGCGCGGCCAGCGTGCGGTAGTCCGACGCGACGAACAGCGCCGGCCCCGGCCGCACCTTCAGGTGCATCGGAAGGCGCACCACCGACTGCACCGACCAGCCCGCGGGCGGCGGCACCAGCCATTGCCCGCCGGTGATCTGCGCGAGCTGCTCGGCGGTCCACACCGGCCCGGGCTCGCGGCTCGCGCCGGGGAGGTTGACCGACAGCACCGGCGCGCGGGTCTCGGGCAACGGCGCCGGCACGCCGGGCATGCGCAGGCCGCACCACACGGGAAGCCGCCGCGCGCCCGGCAGGTCCGGCGCGCCGCGCAGGCGAACTTCGAGCTGCAGCACGTCGCTTTCCATCTGCCGCGCGAGCGGGGGGCGCAGGCCGTAGCGGTCGCGGTAGATGCGCCCGGGCGTCCAGCGGCTGGTCGGCCACATCCAGTCGCAGGGGTCGTGGTCCATGCCCTCGCCCCAGGCCGGCATGGTCTTGCTGCGCACGGGCAGCGCGCGGAACTGCAGGCGCAGGTCGGCATCGACCGGCGCATCGACCGTCCAGAACGATTCGACCCACAAGAGCTGCCGGCCGAACACCTGGTTGGGCGTGCAGCGCATGCCCACCAGGCGCAGCGGCCCGATCTTCACCGGCGCCATGGCCGCGTCCGCGGGCACGGCATCGACGACCCAGCCGGGCCTTGCGGTGCGCAAGGGCGGCGAGGCGCGGCGAGCCACCGTTGCATCAGCGTTCACCAACGGTTGCTGCAGCTGCTGCGGCAGCACCTCCCGCGCGGGCGGCGCCAGGTGCAGCACGCAGCCGCCCTCCGGCGTCGGAAAGACCTGCGTGCCCAGCGCGTGGCATTGGGCGGCGAAGTGTTCGCTCGCGGCGCGCGCGCGATCGCCTTCGTACGGTTCGGAGAATCCGAAGTCCACGCGAATGGGCGTGAACTTCACTTGCTCGACGCCGTGCGCATGGAGCGCAAGCGAGAAGATGCCTGCGTTCCACGCATCGCCGCGCATCGCGTCGAACAGCAGGTCGCCGGCGTCATGGATGATCGGCCGCCCGCGGTAGACCTCGATGCCCTGCAGCACATGCGCCGAGGTGCCCAGGATGGCGTCGGCGCCCGCATCGATGATCGCGTGGCCCACGGCGATCTCGGCGCGCGAGGGCACCGTCTCCAGGTTGTCGCCCCAGTGCACCGCCACCAGCACCACGTCGGCCTCTGCGCGCGCCCTCGCGATGCGCGGCGCGAGCGTCGCGGTCCATTCGGCGGGATCGGCCAGCGGCAGGTAGGCGCCGCCCGGGTGCCAGGCCGTGGCCGCGAATTTCGGCTGCGTGGCATCGAGCGAGAACAGCGCCACGCGCACGTCGCCGGCGCGGCCCATCACCGGCTGCAGCGCGGCTTCGAGGTCGGGCCCGGTGCCCGCCGAGCCGATGCCCGCGGCGTCCAGCAGCGTCTTCTGTTCCAGGAGAGCCTGCGGGCCGTAGTCGCCGCTGTGGTTGTTGGCGGTGCTCACCAGGTCGATGCGCGCGGCCGTCAGCACGTCGATCATCTCGGGGCGCGCGCGGTAGTAGTAGGCGCCGGTCTCGTCCTTGTCGGCGCCCTGCTCGCCGGTGGTCGCGACCACGCATTCGAGGTTGACGATGCGCAGGTCCGCATCGCGCAGCGCCGCAATGCCGCCGAGCATCGCCTGCGGGCCGCCCAGCTCGGCCATCCGGTAGTGCTGGCGCCGGCCCAGGTTCACGTCGCCGCCCCAGGCCGCGACACCGCGCGGGCCCGGTGCGGCGGCCGTTTCCGCGGCGCCGGCCTCCGCCTGCTGCGCCTCGCGTTTCTGCAGCAGCCGGTGGTACGCCACGTAGCCCGAGAGGTAGTGCTCCACATCGTCGATGCGCACGCGAAAGCTGTGGTGCTTGATGAAGAACGAGCCGGCCACGCGGTCCGGGTTGCGGAAGAACATCGCCAGCTCGGGCCAGAAGTGGCCGTTGGCGAGATATCGCGCGCGGTGCTCCAGTGCGCGGTCGAACTTCTCGCGATCGAACCCGTCGAGCAGCGGACGCAGCGCCGGATCGGCTTCGATGCGCAGCACCATCTCGCGCGCCGCCATCATCAGTTCGAGCAGCGTCGGAAAGGTGGTGATGCGCTCCAGCACGAAGTCCAGGTACCCCGCCACGTTCTGCAGGCCGAACTGGTAGTAGCGCGTCTCGGGCCGGTAGCGCGTGAGCTCGTTGACGCAGTAGCTCAGCCAGTGGTCGTGCGCCTGCCAGTGCTTGGCGGCGATGAAATGGTCGAAGGCTTTCTCGACCACCGCGAGCCAGCGCTCGTCGCGCGTGAGCCCATAGAGGCGCATCAATCCGAAGGCGGCCTCGCCGTCGTAGTAGATGACGCGGAACGCATCCTTGATGTCGAGCTTGGGGAAATTGAGCACGTGCACGAAGCGCCCGGTCTTCTGGTCCTGCATCGCGCGAATGCCGAGCGCGAGCTGCTCCATCAATGGCAGGTACTGCGGGTCGCCGGTGAGCTCGGTGTACTTCACCAGCGCGAGCAGGCAGACCGCGTTGCCGCCGAGCTTGACCTCGTTGCCCACGTCCACCAGCAGCGCCGCGCGCGTGCCGTCGGGCAGCGGCACCTGGCGGATCAGCCGCTGCGTGAGGATGCCCAGCGAGCGGTCGATGGCCGCCTTCTGCACGGCGCTGCGCGTGAGCTCCCAGGCCTCCAGCATCGCGTAGGTGGTGCTGGCGTGGCGCAGGGTGTTGTAGGTGGGGATGGCGCGGTCGAAGCAGGGAAACCAGCCGTAGTGGAATTCGCCCGTGGGCTTGACCTGCTCGGCGAGGTAGTCGCTTGCCGAATCGATCATCGCGCGGACCTGCCGCATGTTCCAGTGGTCCAGCCGGCGGTAGCCCGCGGCCTGGCCTTCGGCGGTGAGGGGCCAGGCGCCCTCGGCGTCCACGTACACCGCGCGGGTGGTGAAGCACCAGACGGGCGCCGCATCGTCGGCGGGAAAGTCGATCTCGGCGCCGAAGCGGCGCTTGGCATGC
The DNA here is from genome assembly GCF_979257995.1 of Variovorax sp. AC194. NCBI lineage: Bacteria > Pseudomonadati > Pseudomonadota > Betaproteobacteria > Burkholderiales > Comamonadaceae > Variovorax > Variovorax sp. AC194. The sequence goes on from NZ_OZ409823.1 coordinate 5,839,229, forward strand.
AGGCGCAGGTTGGTGGCGTTGGGCAGCGCATGCTCCACCTCGCCGCTGTAGAGCACTGCGGCGCCCTGCATCTCCTGCGCGAGCATCGCGTGCTTGAAGTGCGCATCGAAGGCGATGCCCTGGTTGAAATAGTTGCGCTTGGTTTGCGCCAACTTCGCCTTCAACGCGCCCCAGCTCATGGCCGTGACCGTGTCGACGATTTCCGCGCGCAGGCGCTCCGGAGGCCGGTCGCCGCGCTTGGCTTGCACACCAGCCGCATCGGCGGCGCGCTGCCATGCGGCCTCGATGTCGGGGCCGCGTCCGGCCACCACGCGGGCGCGACTCTCGCCTTCGCCCAGGGCGAAGAACACCACGCACCCCGCCTCCGGGGTGGCGGGCGACGCAAGGGGCAAGGCGCCCTCGGCATCCGCCAGGGCGAGCCTGGCACGGTTCAACAGATCGGCGAGGGGGTGGGGGTCGTGCGTCATTCCACCGCGAATGATGACAGGCCGCAGCGCACCCTGCCATCCCGGCGATCCATGACGGCCCGGGTGCCGTTCAGGTGCTGCTCAGGTACCCGGTCTACAGCCTCGGCAGTTCCACGCGACGGTTCTTCGCGCGGACATCGGCGATGGAAGATGAGCCATGTCGTTTTCCGTTGTGGCTGATGTGAAAGTCGCGGAAGGGGCGTTCATGGCGTGTGCACAGGCCATCGGGTACTCCCCTCCGCGAATGTCCCCCGGGGCTTCGCCCCTCCTCCTTGATTTCGCTGCGGGGAGCACCCGACGCCCTGCGCACTTGGGCACGCTGCTGGTGTGCGGCGATCAACAAGTGCTCTGAGACGAGCGCGCCGATGGGGTGCCTTGCGCAGCGAAATAAAGGAGGAGGCCGCAGGCCGGGGGACATTCGCGGAGCAAGGTACCCCGTCGGCGGGATCGCCGCCCTGAATGCACCCGAATGAGTGTCAGGCCCAGGCTTCCATCACAGCCCCACGCACCGCATCGACCGACACGGCCCGCTTGCCATCCACCGATGCGATCCAGCACAGCCACGTGTGCGACCGCCACCCATTCCAGATCGCAAGCTCCCCATTGCGCGCGCCCTGCTCGGCCTGGTCGAGCCGCATCACCCCCGCGCCCATGCCGCTGGCGACCATGCTGCGGATCGCGCTTTCGCCGTCGGCGGTGCGGCCCTGGTGGTACTCGCGGCCCGCGCTCGCGAAGAGCTTTTCGAGGTGCACGCGCAGGATGCAGGACGTCGGCGTGCCCACCCACGGCAGGTTCACGAGTTCGTCGAGCGAAAGATCGGGATGTGCCTGGGCCACCGGCAACGGCAGCACCACGGCCAGGTCGACCACGCTCAGGCGGCGCAGCTCCAGCCCCTCGGACTGCTCGCTGTCGCTGAGCACATAGGCGCAGTCCAGGTCGCCGCGCTGCACGCCGGCCAGCGTCTCGAACGACAGTCCTTGTTTCAGCTGCAGCGTGACCTGCGGATGCCGCTGCGCGAGCTTGACAAGCACCTCGCCCAATTTCAGTGACACCGGATCGACCACCGTGCCGAAACGCACCACGCCCTGCGCCGCACCGCGCAGCTGCTCGGCCGCCGAGCGCATGCGCGTCGCCGAGGCCAGCGTGCGCTCGGCTTCGTCCAGGAGGCTGTGGCCGGCTTCGGTGGGCACCATGCCGCGCGGGGTGCGGTCGAACAGCTTCACGCCCAGTTCGTCTTCCAGCGCCTTGAGCTGCGCGCTGACCGCCGGGGCGCTGGTGAACACGCGCTCGGCGGCGCGGGTCAGGCTGCCCTCCCTGGCGATGGCGACAAAGGTCTTGAGTTGGTAGAGCTCCATGGCACAAATTGTGGGCGCTTCGGCGCGATTCGGCCATTCGCTTTTTTGGAGGGCCCCGTCCAAAGAAGCGAATGGAAATCGGAGCACCGAAGCACGATCCTTGGAGCCATCGATTCATTGCAAAAGGCTCCCCGTGTCACTCTCTCTGTCCCCTCGCCAACGCCTGCTCGGCATCGCCGCGCTGCTGCTCGCCACCTCCAGCTGGGGCGGCATGTTCCTCGTCAGCAAGGGCGTGCTGCACCACGTCGAACCCGTGTGGTTCACGCTGATCCGCTACAGCATGTCCGCGCTGCTGTTCGTGCTGCTCATCCTTCCGCGCGGCATGGCGCCCTGGCGCAAGCTGCGGCTGCACGCGGGGCCGCTGGCGCTGCGCGGGTTCGCGGGCTTCGGCGTCTTCAGCGTGATGCTGCTGCTCGGCCTGGCGCACTCGGTGCCCTCGCACGGCGCGGTCATCGTGGCCACCACGCCCATGACCACGCAGCTGCTGCGCTGGGCGCTCGACGGCGTGCGCCCCTCGCGCACGACGCTGCTGGCCTCGGCGCTCGCGCTGCTGGGCGTGGCGATCGTCTCGGGGCTGCTGTTCGGCGATGCGTCGGCGGGCGAATCGACGCTCTTCGGCGATACCGTCGCCTTCGTCGGCACGCTGGGCTGGGTCTGGTACACGCGGGGCGCCGCGCGCTTTCCGGGGCTGGACGTGATCGAGTACAGCGCGCTCACCGTGCTGGCCGCCTGGCCGCTGCTGCTGGCCGGCGCCGTCGGGGCCAGCGTGCTGGGGCTCTCGCAGATGCCGAGCCTGGAAGGCCTTAGCCTGTCGTGGGAGGCACTGCTCTACGTGGGCCTGGTGTCTTCGGCCATCGCGGTGCTGGCTTTCAACTTCGGCGTGAGCAAGCTGGGCGCCGTGACGGGCACGGCCTTCTTCAACTTCGTGCCGGTGTCGGCGCTCTTGATGAGCATGGCGATGGGCAAGATGCCCACGGCCAACGAGGCGGTCGGCATGGCGATGGTGATCGGCGCGCTGCTGATCCATACCGCGGCCGGGCGCAAGGCTTCTGCGGCGCCGGCAGCGCAGGCCGTGCCGCCGCTCCAGAATCCCGGCACCTGCACCGCCACTTCATGACATGAGCCAAGCCCACCTCTTCACGCCCCTGCAACTCGGCGCGCTCCGCCTGGACAACCGCATTGTCATCGCGCCGATGTGCCAGTACTCCGCCGTGGAGGGCACGCCGGGCGACTGGCACCTGATCCACCTGGGCCATCTCGCGCTCTCGGGCGCGGGACTCATGATCCTGGAGGCGACGGCGGTGGAGGCCGAAGGGCGCATCTCGCCCGGCGATCTCGGGCTTTACTCCGATACCAATGAAGAGGGCCTGGCCCGCGTGCTCGCGGCAACGCGGGCCCATTCGCCCATCAGGATCGCGATGCAGCTCGGGCACGCGGGGCGCAAGGCATCGAGCCGCGCGCCGTGGGAAGGCGGCAAACAGATTGCGCCCGGCGAGCCCGGCGGATGGAAGGCGTACGCGCCGTCGGCCGTGCCGCACTCGCCGACGGAAGACGTGCCGATCGCACTCGACGCCGCGGGCCTCACCCGCATCCGCAATGCATTCGTCGACACCGCACGGCGCGCGGCGCGGCTGGGCCTCGATGGCCTGGAGATCCACGCGGCGCACGGCTACCTGCTGCACCAGTTCCTCTCGCCGCTGGCCAATCACCGCACCGACGAATATGGCGGCAGCCTCGAGAACCGCATGCGCTTTCCGCTCGAGGTGTTCGATGCGGTGCGCGAGGCCTTTCCCGCCGACAAGCCGGTGTGGGTGCGCGTCTCGGCCGTCGACTGGGTGCCGGATGGATGGGACCTCGAGGGCACCGTCGCGTTCGCCAAGGCGCTCGAGGCGCGCGGCTGCGCGGCCATCCATGTGTCCAGCGGCGGCGTATCGCCCAGGCAGGCCATCGCGCTCGGCGCGGGCTACCAGGTGCCGTTCGCCGAACGCGTGAAGTCCGAGGTCGGCATGCCGGTCATCGCCGTGGGCCTCATCACCGAGCCGCGGCAGGCGGAGGAAATCATCGCCAAGGGCCAGGCCGATGCGGTGTCGCTCGCCCGCGCGATCCTCTACGACCCGCGCTGGCCCTGGCATGCGGCGGCCGAGCTGGGCGCGCAGGTGAAGGCGCCGCACCAGTACTGGCGCTCGCAGCCGCGGGAGTTCAAGGATCTGTTCGAGAACGCGGCGTTCGGGGCGCGCTGATCGACGGCCGCATCAGTCGTTCGACGCCACACGCACCCAGCGCTGCGTCTTGCCGAACAGCGGCAGCCCGACATACGCACGCAGCACCAGCTCGCCCGCCGCGTTGCCCTCGGTGCTCACCGACATGTTGCAGCGGTAGGTCTTGCCGTTCTCGCGGTTGTAGATCTGCCCGGCCCATTCGGTGGACGGACGCGCGGCGTCGCTTGCATCGACGGGCGCGAAGTCCTTCAGCAGCGTCATGCCCAGCGCGGGGCGGCCATCGGCGGCTTGCATGTCGCCGCCGCCGGGTGCCATCGAGCGGTTGCCCAGCACCTTGGTGACGGTGCCGCACAGCGCGGCGCCGCAGGGCGCGACCTCCACTTCGAGGTTGCCGTTCGCGGTGATCCAGCGGCCGCGCGGATCGGCGGCCGAAGCGGATTGCGCCTGCGCCGCGAAGGCTGCGGCGAACAGCAGGACGGCGCTGAATGCGCGGCCTGGACGATGGAACGAGGGCTGGGTCATGGCGGGCTTCGTGTCGAGTGGATGGAGCGCCCATTCCATCGCGACAGGTGCCGTCCTGTGTGTCGAGACACACACTGAATCGTCGTGTTCCGTATCTGTCGGGGTGCCAGACACGGTACGGTACAAAAATCCGAAAAATCTGCGCGGCTCAGCCTGCCGCTGGTTTGACGGCCTCCAGCCAGAACAGCTTCTGCCGCATCGTGAGCGGCCCGTCGTCCTGGATGCGCGCGTGCAGCCGCTCCAGCGCGGCGCGGCATCCGTCGATGGCGAATTCGGGGCACACATACGGCACGTGCTTCAGGTACCACGCGAACGCGCCGATGTCGTCGAACGACAGCAGCTCGGCGCCCTCCTCGCCTTGTTCGATGACCAGGCCCGCGCGCGTGAGCTGATCGACCGCGGTGTCCAGTTGCCATCGCGGCAGCACGGGCATGCGCAGGCCCAGCAGCGCATGGCAGTCGGCGTTGAAGTCCGACGCGACCTGCTGCGTGACGAAGCGCCCGCCCGCCCCAAGGATGCGATGCACATCGCGCGCGACGAAAGACTCGTGGCGATTGACGACCAGATGGAACGACGCATCCGCGAACGGCAGTCGCGCCGCTTCATCGCCGGGCGCCTGCGCAGCGTTGTCGTCGGCGCCTTCGACCTCGACCACCTCCACGCCCAGCGGCGCCAGGCGCTCGCGTGCGACGGCCACGTTGGGCGCCCAGCCCTCGGTCGCGACGGTGCGCGCCGGGCGATGCGCGAGCGCGCTCAGCCATTCGCCGCCGCCCGTGCCCATGTCGAGCATGTCTGGCGACTCGCGCGCATGCCGCACGACCGCGGCCTCGAAGTTCCACGGCGTGGCGGTGGTGGTGATGCGGCCGTCGCACGACAGGTCCCATCCGACGAGCGGCCGCGCATCCGCATCGCGCAACAGTTGCTCGAAGCTGCTCATCCGCGCGCCTCCAGCGCGAGATAAAAGAAAGTGGTGCCGCACGGCTCGCCCTCGGGCAGCAGCGCGAAGCCGGGGATCACGCCCACGCGCTGCCAGCCCATGCGCGCATACAGGCGCTCGGCCTCGGCGCTCGATGTGTCGAGCACCAGCAGCGTCTTGCGATGCTCGCGCGCCGCGTCCTCGGCCGCCTGCATCAGCAGCGCGCCGATGCCCCGTCGCCGCGCCCGGCGGAACACCAGCATCTTGGAGACCTCGGCGCGGTGCGGCTGGTTCTCGGGCTGGTCGAGCACGAGCTGCACGGTGCCCAGCAGGCCCTCGTCGTCTTCGGCCACCAGCAGCACGCGTTCGCCGCGCGCCACGCCGTCGGCCACCTTGCGCCAGAACGCGAGGGCGCGCTCGCGCGTGATCGGCAGCATGAAGCTCACCGACGCGCCGCCTTCGACGCAATCGATCAGCAGATCGGCCAGTGCCTGCACCTGCGCATCGCTCACCGTCGCAAGGGCATGGATGCGGGGTGTTTCGGTCGTCGTCATTTCGTTCATCTCCAGGAGGTGGGGGCCGTGGTGATCACGACGGCATAGCGCGCGGTCTTGCGCGTGGGGTTGTGATAGCTCGTCGGATGGTCGAGCGAGAGCGCGAGGCAGTCGCCCGCGTCGAGGCGATGGAGCTCGTCGCCCACGGTGACTTCGATGCGGCCTTCGAGCACCCACACCTGCTGGTGGATGCGCGGCTCGCGCGCGCCGGTCTCGTAGGCCACGCGCGCCTTGGGCGGGAAGTTGACCTCGACGATCTGGATGGGAGAGATGGCGCCACCGGGCGAGACGTTGCGGCGCACATAGCCGGAGTGCGGGTCGCGCCACTGCAACTGGTCCGCGAGGCGCGAGACGGGGCTGGCGGTGGGCTCGGCATCGTCGAACAGCGAGGCGAGCGGAACGCCCAGGCCCGTGGCGAGTTTTTCGAGCAGCACGGCCGTCGGACTGCTCTCGCCGCGCTCGATCAGAGAGATCATGGAGCGGCTGACGCCGCAGTGCGTGGCCAGCGCATCGAGCGACAGCGCGCGCGAGGCGCGCAGGTCGCGCACGCGCCGGGCGATGCGGTCGTTGAGGGTGGCCGCCGGAGGGGTTGGCGTTGATTCCGTCATATTGGATAAAATATCCAATAAAAGGGAACCTGCGTCAACCCGTCATTTGTTCGGTGCGATGCCAATTCTTCGAACGAATATTCGTGAGACAGATTGCGATCATTCAACATATCACCAGCATGGACCTGACATGAGCGCCAACGACCCCGACCCCCTGCCTTCTTCGTTCATCGACTTCGCCGATGGACTTGCCCGACCTTCGGCCTTGCGCGCCCCGATCACCGCCGCCTACCGGCGCCCCGAGCCCGAGGCATTGCCGCCCCTGCTCGAACAGGCGCGACTTCCGGCCTCACAAGCCGAAGCGGCCCATGCCCTCGCCCACCGAATCGCACTGCAGTTGCGAAACCGCAAGAACGCCAGCGGCCGCGCCGGCCTCGTACAAGGCCTGCTGCAGGAATACGCGCTCTCCTCGCAGGAAGGCGTCGCGCTGATGTGCCTCGCCGAAGCGCTGCTGCGCATCCCCGATGCCGAAACGCGCAACGCGCTCATCCGCGACAAGATCGCGCACGGCCAGTGGCAGTCGCACGCAGGCCGCAGCCCCTCGGTGTTCGTCAACGCCGCGACCTGGGGCCTGCTGCTCACCGGCAAGCTGGTGGCCACGCACAGCGAGACGGGCCTCTCCACAGTGCTCACGCGCCTCATCGGCAAGGGCGGCGAGCCGCTGATCCGCAAAGGCGTGGACATGGCGATGCGCATGATGGGCGAGCAGTTCGTCACCGGCGAGACCATCGCGCAGGCGCTGGACAACGCGCGCGAGCTGGAGGCGGAAGGCTTTCGCTATTCGTACGACATGCTCGGCGAAGCGGCGCTCACGGCGGAGGATGCGAAGCGCTACCGCATCGCCTACGAAGACGCGATCCACGCGATCGGCAAGGCCTCGAACCACCGCGGTGTGTACGAGGGCCCAGGCATCTCGATCAAGCTCTCTGCGCTGCACCCGCGCTACAGCCGCGCGCAGCATGCGCGTGTGATCGACGAGCTGTACCCGGTGCTGCGCGCGCTCACGCTGCTCGCGCAGCAGTACGACATCGGCATCAACATCGACGCGGAAGAAGCCGACCGCCTCGAACTCTCGTTAGACCTCTTGGAGCGCCTGTGCTTCGAGCCCGCGCTCGCGGGGTGGAACGGCATCGGCTTCGTGATCCAGGGTTACCAGAAGCGATGCCCGTTTGTGATCGACTACGTCATCGACCTCGCGCGCCGCAGCCGCCACCGGCTCATGGTGCGCCTCGTGAAAGGCGCGTACTGGGACAGCGAGATCAAGCGCGCACAGATCGAAGGGCTCGAGGGCTATCCGGTCTACACGCGCAAGGCCTACACCGATGTGTCGTACCTGGCCTGCGCGCGCAAGCTGCTCGATGCGCCCGGCGCGATCTACCCGCAGTTCGCCACGCACAACGCGCACACGCTCGCCGCGATCTACACGATGGCGGACCCGTCGCGCTACATGCCGGGGCAGTACGAATTCCAGTGCCTGCACGGCATGGGCGAGCCGCTTTACGAACAGGTGGTCGGCCCGCTCGGCCGACCTTGCCGCATCTATGCGCCGGTGGGCACGCACGAGACATTGCTCGCGTACCTCGTGCGGCGGCTGCTGGAGAACGGCGCGAACACCTCGTTCGTCAACCGCATCGCGGACCCGACGATTCCGCTCGAAGCGCTGGTCGAAGATCCTGTCGCGACTGTCGAGCGCATGGCGCTGGACGAAGGCGCTGTCGGCCTGCCGCATCCGGCCATTCCATTGCCCGCCGCGCTCTACGGCAAGCAGCGCCTCAACTCGCAAGGCATCGACCTCGCGAACGACAACAGCCTCCGCCTGCTCGGTGAAACACTACGCGCCACGGCCACCGAACCATGGCGCGCGGAGCCGATGCTCGCTGCAAGCGAATCGAGTGACGACGCCTCCCTTCCATGGGCCGCCGTACTGAACCCCGCAGACCATCGCGATGTCGTCGGGCAGGTGCGCGAAGCCACGCTGGCCGACGTCGAATCCGCCGTGTCGCAAGCGCAGGGCATTGCAACGACGTGGGCCGCGACGCCGCCCGCAGATCGCGCCGCACTCCTCGACCGCGCGGCTGGCCTGCTCGAAGCCCAGCAACCGCGCCTGCTCGGCCTGCTCGCGCGCGAGGCCGGAAAGACGTACGCCAACGCCATCGCCGAAGTGCGCGAGGCGGTGGACTTCCTGCGTTACTACGCGGCGCAGGCACGCACCGATTTCGCGAACGACACGCACCGCGCGCTCGGGCCAATGGTGTGCATCAGCCCGTGGAATTTTCCGCTCGCGATCTTCACCGGCCAGGTGGCCGCCGCGCTCGCGGCCGGCAACCCGGTGCTGGCCAAGCCCGCGGAGCAGACGCCGCTCGTCGCCGCTGAAGCGATCCGCGTGCTGTGGCAGGCGGGCATTCCGCACGCGGCCGTTCAGCTGCTGCCCGGCCGCGGCGAGACAGTAGGCGCCGCGCTGGTCGCCGATGCACGCGTGCAGGGCGTGATGTTCACTGGCTCGACCGAGGTCGCGCGCATCCTGCAGAAGACGCTCTCGACGCGGCTCGGTGCCCACGGCATGCCCGTGCCGCTCATCGCCGAGACCGGCGGGCAGAACGCGATGATCGTGGACTCCTCCGCGCTGGTCGAACAGGTCGTCACCGACGTGATGGCCTCGGCCTTCGACAGCGCCGGCCAGCGCTGCTCCGCGCTGCGCGTGCTGTGCGTGCAGGAGGAAGCGGCCGACCGGCTCATCGAGATGCTCAAGGGCGCGATGGCCGAGAGCTGCATCGGCAACCCCGCGCGGCTGGCCGTCGACGTGGGCCCGGTGATCGACGCCGAAGCCCGCGACAACATCGAGCGCCACATCGCCACCCTGCGCAGCCGCGGCCGCCGCGTCTACCGGCAGGGCCGCGAGTTCGCGCACGACACGCGCCAGGGCACCTTCGTGATGCCGACGCTCATCGAACTCGACAACATCGCCGAGCTGCAGCGCGAGGTGTTCGGGCCGGTGCTCCATGTGGTGCGCTTTCGCCGCCGCGACCTCGGGGCGCTCGTGGGGCAGATCAACGGCACGGGCTACGGCCTCACGCTGGGCGTGCACACGCGCATCGACGAGACCATTGCGCAGATCGTGTCGCACGCGAAGGCGGGCAATGTTTATGTGAACCGCAATATCGTGGGCGCGGTCGTGGGCGTGCAGCCGTTTGGCGGCGAAGGCCTCTCGGGCACGGGGCCCAAGGCAGGCGGTCCGCTCTACATGTACCGCATGCTGTCGAAGCGGCCGGACGATGTGCTCGTGCGCGCCATTGCAGACGCGGACCCGGGCAACGCATCGCCGACACAGGCCGGCGCACCACATGCCGCCCTGTCGGCCTTGGCGCGATGGGCGAACGAAACGAGCCGCCATGCATTGGCAACGCAATGCCAACGCTTCAGCGAGCTCTCACGCTCAGGCAGTTCGCGCACGCTGGCCGGCCCGACCGGCGAGCGCAACGTCTACACGCTGCAGCCGCGCGAAGCCGTGTTGTGCCTGGCCGATGCGGAAGCCGACCGCCTCGCGCAACTGGCGGCCGTGCTCTCGGTGGGCAGCACCGCGATATGGCCCGCGGATGCCGGCGCGCAGAGCCTGCTCGCAGCGTTGCCCGTCGAGGTGCAGCAGTCGATCGCCATCGCGCGCGACTGGACTTCGGAGACCGTGGTCTTCGATGCCGTGCTTCATCACGGCGATGCGGCGAGCCTCTCGGGCGTCGCGCACCAGGTCGCGTCGCGGCCGGGGCCTATCGTCGGCGTGCGCGCGTTCGCGCCGGGGGATGCGGGCATTCCGCTTGAAAGCCTTGTGGTCGAGCGTGCCTTGAGCGTGAACACGGCCGCTGCGGGGGGCAATGCGAGTTTGATGACGATCGGGTGAGGCCGCAGTTCAGGGCGGGTGCACAGGCCACCGGGTACTCCCCTCCGCGAATGTCCCCCGGGCTTCGCCCTCCTCCTTGATTTCGCTGCGGGGAGCACCCGATGCCCTGCGCACTGGGCCACGCTGCTGGTGATCGCAGATCAACGACCGCTCTGAAAGCGCTCTCGCCGATGGTGGGCTCTGTTTCGCGAAATCAAGGAGGAGGCGAAGCCGGGGGACATTCGCGAAACAGAGCCCACCGTCGGCGGGAGTGCCGCCCTGAATGACTCAGCGTTCCTACTTGTCGAACGCCGGATCGATTGGCACCCGATACCCGTTGACCAGCCGGTTCGTCTCGTTCGCCATCCCGACAACGCCCATGAGCTCACCGAACATCTCGTTCGTCATGCCCGCCTTCTCCGCGCTCGCGTGGTGGCTCGCGATGCAGTAGCCGCAGCCGTTGGTCACGCTCACCGCGAGGTAGATCATTTCCTTGACCACCGGGTCGAGCGCGCCGGGCGCCATCACTTCCTTCAGGCTCGACCAGGTGCGCTGGAGCGAGACCGGATCGTTGGCCAGGTACTTCCAGAAGTTGTTGACATCGGGCACGTTGCGCGAGGTCTTGATGTCGTCGAACACGGCCTTGACCTCGGCGGAAGCGTTCGCGTAGTCGATCGGTTGGGGCTTCATCGAATCTCCTGAATCAGTGATGGTTCGTAAACATTTGGTAGCTGTTCGTTCACAGTCATTGTGAATTAGGTCCTTTGTTGGCACGGCCTCGGTTCATACATTTGTGACCTTCATAAATTAACGCATCCAAAGGGTGCGTCAGGGGGAAACAATCATGGATCGAGGATTCAGGCGTGCTGTCGTCTTGGCGGCAGGCGTGCTCACCGCAAGCGCATGGGCCGACGTCACCATCGGCGGCAACACCTACGTCGCCGGCTCGGGCGCCGTATGCAGTTCGACCGGTGCCGGGCCCACGTGGTCGTGCCAGGTGCCCAACGGCAACGGCGGCATCGCGCTCGTGAGCGGCGTGCCCGGCGATCCCGTCAATGGCGGTCCGGACGCGGCAGCGTTGCAGACCATCGTGAGCGGCAACCTGGGCAACAGCGCCGTGCTGCTCGGCGACACCACGACCAAGGCCACCGGCTACGGCAGCGTGGCGACGGGCATCGATGCCAAGGCGACCGAGACCTACGCGACCGCGCTGGGCGCCACGAGCACGGCCGCAGGCGTGAGCAGCACCGCCGTCGGCAACGTGGCGCAGGCCTTCGGCACCAACGCGACAGCGCTCGGCGCCAACACCACTGCGGTGGCCACCAGCAGCCTGGCCGCGGGCGACCGCGCTACCGCGAGCGACATCAATGCGACCGCACTCGGCGCGAACACGCAGGCGCAGAAAAAAAGCAGCCTGGCAGCCGGCGACCGCGCGAACGCGAACGGCATCAACGCCGCGGCGCTCGGCGCCAACAGCCAGGCGCTGGCCGACAGTGCGCTCGCCGTGGGCGACTTCGCGACGGCCACCGCCGTCTCCAGCGTGGCCGTAGGCTTGCAGAGCATGGCATCGGGCACGTCGGCGATCGCGCTGGGCACCGGCACCATCGCCAGCAGCACGGGCGGCGTGGCGCTCGGCGCGGGCGCCATCGCCGACCGCGCGGGCATGGGCGGCAAGGCCGAGCTGTTCTCCAATACCGCGGTGAACTCGACGCAGGGCGCCATCTCCGTCGGCAGCGCGGGCGGCGAGCGGCAGATCACGAATGTGGCGGGCGGCACGCAGGCGACCGACGCGGTCAACGTGCGGCAGCTGCAGGCGGTGCAGTCGCGCGCGGTGAACTACAGCACCAACGTGGATGGCAGCGTCAACTACAACCAGGTCACGCTGGGCAACGGGCAGGCGCCGGGCGGCACCACCATCTCGAACGTCGCGCCCGGCGTGGCCGGCACCGACGCAGTCAACGTGAACCAGCTGAACGCGCAGGGCAGCCAGGTCAACGCGCAGAACAACCAGCTGCGCAACGAGATTCGCGCGACCCAGCGCGATGCCAATGCCGGCACCGCCGGCGCGATGGCGATGAGCGGCATGCCGCAGGCGTACATCCCCGGCAAGAACATGGTCGCGGCCAGCGTGGCGGGCTACGAAGGCCAGAACGCGATCGCCATCGGCTACTCGAGCATCACCGACAACGGCCGCTGGGTGATGAAGCTCACCGGCTCGGCCAACTCGCGCGGCAGCGTCGGCCTGACCGCCGGTGCCGGGTTCCAGTGGTGAGCGACAAGAAATTCAAAAGACCTTTCATGACACAAGCAAAACAACCACGCATGCTTCGCACTTCCATCGCCGTGATCGGCACCACCGCGGCGCTCTTCGCGCTGCAAGGCTGCACTTCCTACGTGAGCCGCGGCATCACCGACGAAGGCAAGGCCACCGAAGTCGTCTGGCCGAAAGCCGACGACGCATGGCAGAAGGAAGGCAGCTTTCCGAACCGCGAGAACCTGCGCGCCATCGGCCCCGGCGCGACCAAGAACCAGCTCTACGAACTCATCGGCCGACCGCATTTTTCCGAGGGCATGGCGGCCGTGCGCGAGTGGGACTACATCTTCCATTTCCGCTCGGGCAACGGCGTGACGACCTGCCAGTACAAGGTGATCTTCGATCGCAACTACCAGGCGCGCAGCTTCCACTGGCTGCCCGAGTTCTGCGGCAAGCTGGGCGCCTAGGCTGAACTACGCGGGGCGGAAAACGGGCGATGAAGACATCGGCCGCCTGAGGTTGATCGCGTCGTCCGCATAGAGGATCGCGAAGGCCTTGCGCTTCTCGCTGAAGTTCACGCTGGCGCCCGCGTGGTGCAGCGCGCGGTAGTTGAAGGCCACCACGTCGCCCGCATCGACCTCGTAGCCCACGATGTCGAAGGCGCGGCGGTTGGCCTCGATGTCGCGCACCTCGAAGCGGCCGGCCCAGCCGTACTCGGCCTTCCACAGGTGCGAGCCGCGCACCACCTCGATGCCCGTCTCGCGCGGCACGTGGTCCACCGGCATCCACACGCGCACGATGCGGTGGCTGTCCGCGAGGCCATACGAAGTGTCCTGGTGCCAGGGCGTCGCGCCGATGGCATCGCCATCGAAGAACTGGTCGTAGATCCAGCGCAGCCGCCGTGTCACGGTCAGCTGCCGCGCGACCTCGCCGGCACCGGTCTCGAACATCACCTGCTCGTGCTCGACGCCGTCCTGCGCGCGCCGCACCCACTCGGGCGAGATGATCTGGCGCAGGCACACCACGCCGTCCCGCAGAAAGCGCAGGCGCTCGTCCAGGCGGACGTCGCGAAGCAAGGGGTTGTTCATGGCGTTCTCCAGGATGGCCTCTCAGCCTCTCGGGCTCTGTCCGGGCGCTCGCATGAAGAAGAACAGCCAGCCGATCATCAACGCGGCCATGCATGCGAAGCCCAACGTCATCGCGTGGATGGTCTGGATGTACGAGATCGGCGCGTTCGCCATGCGCATCGCGATGCCGAACACCACCGCGCCCACGACCGAGCAGAACAGCAGCGCGCCCGGCCGCGCCGCGGCACGGAAGCCCGTGCGCAGGCACATGGTGAGACCGAAGATGGCAGGCGCGTAGTAGAACGGCGAGAAGTCCATGTGCCGGTAGTTCTCGCCGAAGGCCAGCACCACGAGGTGCGGCCCGACGAGGCCCAGCACCACGCCGCCCACTTCGGCGATCGCAAAGCCGAGCAGCACGAACATCACGAACAGCCGGTGCACGCTCTTGCGGTCTTCGGCATGCCAGCGCGCCGCCAGTTGCGGCAGCAGGTAATAGCCCAGCGCCGCGAGCACGTACTGCATCGGCAACAAGAAGGTGATGTAGATCTTCAGCAGCCCGCCCTGCTCCGAATCGGCCGACGAGCCCAGCAGCAGGATGGCGCCGCCCGTCATGATCCAGCTCATGAACTGCGAGAGGCTGGCCTTCCAGCCGTAGGCCATCGACTCGCGCACGGTGAGGCCTTGCGCGTCGCGCGCGGCGGGCAATGCGGGCATCACGTTGCGCAGGTTCAGCAGCACGAGGATCACGAACGGCAGCTGCAGCAGCGAGACCAGCAGCAGCGCCTCGCCCCACGTCGCGGGCTTCTCCACGCCGAGCACCGCGACATACCCCACGCAGATCAGCACGCCGGTCGCGCACAGCATCGCGTAGCGCCGCCCCGTGAGCAGCAGGCTGCGCGAGAGCCAGAAGATCTCGTAGCCCACGATGAGCGCCACGCCCACCCAGCGCACCCGCCCCGGAAACACGATGAGCTGCCAGCACAGGTACCCCGCGAGCGAGAGGAGCGCGACGAGCGTCCAGCTCGTCCACGCGGCCGACCGGCTCACATAGAAGCGCCGGATGAGCAGCGGCTCGTGCACCATCGCCGTGTGCAGGATGTACTGGAAGCTCACGACCGCCAGGAACGCGGAGGCCACGCCGAAATCCGAAGGCGACAGCACACGCGCGAGCGCGAAGCTCAAGAGCAGCTGGCTCGCGCTGTAGATGCACTGGTCCGCAATCGCGAAGACGGGGCCGCCCAGACGTTTGCGGATGCCGGAAAGACGCGCCATCGCGTCTAGTCCGAGATCGACAGCAGCACGGGATAGGCCGAGGCCTTCGCGGAGAACCCGCCGTCCGTGCGAGGACCGCAACTGCCGCGGCGCACCTGCGGGAAGAAATCGACGCGCGTGCACTTCTTGCCTTCGGCGACGGGCACGGTGACGGACTTCTCGTTGTCCTGCGTCCACAGCACGTGCAGCAGCGCGTCGTCACGCTTCAAGACCAGCTGGTTCACGCCCTTCGCGTCGTCGTAGGACACCTTCTTCGAATGCCGGGCGATCTTGAGGAATTCGGTGAGCGCGGAGAACGCCTCCTTCTTCTCGCCCGCGTTCGACATGATCCCGAAGTTGTCTTCCTTGGAGAACGACGAGCGCCCGCGGTCGCGCCACGCATACAGGTTCAAGAGCTTGATGCCGGCCGCGGCGTTGATGAGGTACTCGCGGAACACCAGCGAGGCCTGCGTGCTCTGGCTGCGCACCGGCAGGTACGAGGCATAGCCCCATTCGGAGACGGCGATGCCGGTCTTCCTGAGGTCGCGCTTGTCGAGCTGGGCGCGCAGCTTTTCGTAGTCGCCGAAGGCGGTCTCGGGCACCGGGCGGTAGGGGTGGATGGAAATGTCGGTCAGGCAATCGGACTTGGCGGCCGAGACGAACGCGTTCTCCAGTTGCGTGGGCACCTTGCCGCCCACGAAGGGCAGGTTCGCGAAACCGAAGCCCACCACGATGTTCGGCTGCACCTTCTGTTTGGCCATGTTGGCGCACAGCTCCGACGACGCGGTCTCGAAGTCCGCGAGCAGCGCGGGGTTCAGGAAGGTCTTGTGGTCCGGTTCGTTCCACACCTCCCACACGGCCACGTCGCTGGTGTGCGCCTTCATGAAGCCGACCGCGAAATCGGAGAACAGACTCTCCTTGCGCGCGCCCTCGCGCCAGTCCTTCGGGCCCAACCCCCAGATCGCGCTGCCGCCGAAGAGCGTGACGATCGCGTCGAGCTTCGCGTTGCGCACGCGCTGGATCAGGCGCGGGTAGTCGATGAGGTTCGGGTTCACGCTCTTGAGCGGCGGCCGCACGCCGAAGCGCACGAACTCGAAACCCGCCGCGCGGATGTCGTTGAGGTCCGCATCGGTGATGGTGGCCGGGTCGATCTGCACGCTCAGCGCGACCGGGTAATCGGTGTCGATGCCGCTCACGCCGCGCGCTTGCGCGGGGCTCATGAAGGCAGCGGATATGCACGCGCACGACAGCAGCGCCGCTTGCAGCAGGCGGCGGGTTCGGTTTCTGGAAATCTTCATCGGAGAACCGACTCCTTGTAGAGGTTGACGATGGCCGTGTTCATGCGCTGCGAGGTGAACTTCTCTTCGAAGATCCGCCGGCCGGCCTGCCCCATCTGGCGCAGGGCCGCGTCGGAGAGGCCGTCGATGTCGCGCAGCGTCTGGTCCATCTGTTCGAGCGAAAAGAGCCGGCCGCTGGTGCCGTGCGCCACGATGTCGACGAGCCCGCCGACGGCCGATGCGAACACCGGCTTGCCGCGCGCCATGGCCTCGACCGCGACGAGGCCGAAGCCCTCCCAGCGGGATGGCACGATGGTGGCGTCGCATGCGCGGTAGACCGCGTCGAGTTCGTCCTTCTCCAGCCAGCCCTTGAATTCGACCTGGTCGGACTGCGCGAGGGTCAGGTCCTTGCGCACGGAATCGCCCACCACGATGAGCTTGAAATTCGGCTTCACGCGCACGTAGGCGTCGAGCAGCGCATCGATGCCTTTCTGCTTGTCGAGCCGGCCGACGAACAGCACCTTGCGCGGTTCGGCGAGCGCCAGTTGGGCCGACGCCGGCTCGCTGCCTTCGATCTGGTCGATGCCGTTCGGAATGCAGCGCACATGCTGGATGCCGAACTTCTCGGCCACCCTCGTCTCGTGGTCGCTGATGCAGATGATCGCGTCGCTGCGCCACGAGAGCATTCGCTCGATCCAGCGGTAGGCCAGCGTCTTGTAGGCGGGGCCGGTCTGGTCGAAGGCCCAGCCGTGCGAGCAATAGACGATCTTCACGCCGCGCGGCACCTGCCCGAGCAATGCCATGGCGCGCACGACACCGCCGGCGATCGAGCTGTGCAGGTGCAGCACGGCCGGGCGTTCGGTCGCGATGATCCGGCGCACGTCCCTCGCATACGCCAGCAGCGCCGAGGCCTTGCGCGCCGTGGGCACGACGTGGGTGTTTTCCGCGCCCAGCCAGTCCACCTGCCCGGGCAGCACGAACTTCACCTGGCTGATTTCCGGCGAGGTCTTCTGGTAGCGCGAGACGATGCGCAGGTACGTCTCCAGCCCGCCCTTGAGCGTCTCGGCAACGTGCAGTACTTTCATGATGGCGCGCCTCGCATCAGATGAGGGCGTGCGTGCCGGCGATGACTTCGCCTTTCAGCGCATCGAGCCGCTCGCGGTTTGCACTCCTGTCCTGCAGCAGCTGCAGCACCGAGGCCTTGAGCTGGTCGGGGCGCGGCGACAGGTCGAACAGGTATTGCGTGCGCCCCGTGAGGCGGAAGAACGACTCGACCTTCTTGTCCCAGTTCATGCCGACCGACGGGATGTTCAGGCTGTAGGCCACGATGTTCGCGTGCAGCCGGTGCGCCGCGATGCACGAGCACGCGCTGATGAGCGCCACCAGGTCGTCGGGGCGCTTGGGCACGAGGAAGGCGGCGTTCTCCGCCGCGTTCTCGCCGGCCTGCCGCGCGGAAATCTCGGCCATCACGCGGTTGTCTTCGGCCGCGCCGTTGGTGAAGTAGAGAACGCGCGCGCCTTCCTTCTGCAGCGCCTCGGCCAGGTTGGCGAAGAAATCGGCCGAGCCGATGGCGTTCGCGTCGCCGTACTCCGAGTTCATGACCAGCGCATCGAGGCTGCTCACGCAGATGCCCACGTCCCACTTCTTCTCGGGCGAAAGCTCCTCGGAAAACGCGCTCTCGCAGACCAGCGCCGGGTCGGGCACCACGCGGATGTCGGGCCGGGGGATGCGGAAGATGTCGTGCAGGTTCTTCGCGGACTCCGCATCGCGCGTCGCGAAGAAAACCGGCGCCGCGTTCTTGAAGAACTTGTTGACCAGCACCTTGCCCCAGTACGACCACTTGGCCGTGACGCCCACCGACACCACCGCGACGCGCTTGCCGCGCAGCAGCCGGCTCAAGAGGAACAGCTTGGCCGGGAAGTTCAGCGCCACGTCGCAGAAGAGCTGCCCGCCGCCGACGATGACCAGGTCCGCATCGCTCACGGCCGCCTTCCAGTGCGGGCGCCAGCGCTGGACGTAGTTCTTCAGGCAGTACGCGAACACGATGGCCGAGCGCACGAGCGCCGGCAGCTTCTGGAACACGCCGAACGCGCCGCCGCCGCGCAGGTTGTCTTCGTCGAATCCGTGCCGCCCGGCAATGTCGAGGAATTCGATTCGGGCGTCCGGGTATTTGAGGCCGGCAATGTGCGCCAGCGACGCGGCAATGACCCCGTCGCCCAGGTTGTCGCTGAATGGCACAGCGCAAATCAGGATTTTTTTCATGGGAGGAATGGTTTTCTCTCTGCGACCTTGATGGCGATGAGATAGAGCAGCACCGAAGTCAAATGCCGGGTGAAACTCCCCAGATCGGGCTCGAAGATCAATTGCACCAGGATGTGCGCAATGAACAGGCTGGCAAAGAATCTGACTTCGAACCGGTCATGCCCGCGCCGGGCTTTTTTTCGGGCGCGGTAAAGAATGACCAGCATCGCGCCGATCATCAATTGCATGAAGAAATCGCTCGCCGTCTGGAAATACAGGACTGGTGTGATCAATACCGTTCCGGCATAGACGTAATTGACCAGGAATCCGGGGCCGGTGGCCGGGGATGCAATATTGGTGAAGGCCGTGCGGTTGTCGCTGCCGATTTGCTCCGCATAGGCATTGGACGTGTCGCGTGGCGATTGCAGCGTCTGCAAAACGCTGGACGGCGCCGCCATGATGGCGCCCGCCGCAACAATGGCCGCCAGCAAATGGTATTTGAGCGGTCGGCGCCAGAGCCAATAGACGCCGAAGAACACGCCGACGATCAGCAAATAGTATTGGCGTACGAAGATCCCGTACACCACGTAAAGAAAGAGGAACGACGCGAAGGTGAATTTCTTCGAGGTCCGGAAATAGATCGCCGACACGGTGATGAACATCGTCATGATGAGCACCACGGTTTCTTTCGACGGCGCAAACATGTTGAGCATGATGCACGGCGCAATCAGCAGCAGCCGCGAAAAGAAATCGCCGGCCCGGCGGATATCGTGCGTCGCGAAGAAAAGAAACAGCGCGCTCACCAGGCAGGTGAAGATATCCAGGTTGTCCACGCCGATGAGGCCGAACAATGCCGCGGTGACCGCGAACGAATTGTCCAGGTCGCCGCCCGCGCCGCCGTAATTCAGGATTTCGATGATCTTGGCCGAATCGACGCTCCATTTTTCGGGCAGCGATTCCCGGAAAAAAGCGTAGATCAGCACGTACACGACCACGAGCGCAATGCCCGCGATCGAATATTGATTGAAACGCCGGCCCCTTCCGGGCCTGGGCATATTTCTCCGAGGCGCAATTGGGCCGGGCGGTCTTCCCGCAATGGCAGGACTCGTCAGCATATGGATTCCATTCCGAACATTTCGAAGACAAAAATTCCCCTGCACCGGCCGCTTTCCAGCGCTGGTTTTTTTATTCTTCTTTGGTTGTCGCGGCCGCCCTTTGCGGCCGCAGCCGACGAATTTCTATTCGTGCGGCCCGGCGAAATTCATCATCGCGACCCGTGCCCCACGGCCACCACCCAGATCGTCTTGATGAAGATGTCCACGTCCTTCACCACGGACAGCGTCTCCACATACCGCACGTCCAGGGCGACGCGGGCGTTGTAGGTCAGCTGGTTGCGGCCACTCACTTGCCAGAGGCCGGTGATGCCCGGCCGCACGGCGCAGTAGTGGCTCCAGTCGTGCCCGTAGAGCGATTTCTGCTCGAGCATGCAGGGGCGTGGGCCGATGAGGCTCATCTCGCCCATGAGCACATTCCAGAATTGCGGCAATTCGTCCAGGCTGGTCTTGCGGATGAATTTTCCGAAAGGCGTGATCCGCGGGTCTTTTTCCAGCTTCTGGTATTCGTCCCATTGACGCCGCGCCTCGGGATTGTTTTTCAGGTGCTCCTCGAGCACCTGCGCCGAATTGGCCGTCATCGAGCGGAATTTCCAGAACCGGAATACCTTCCCGTCTTTTCCATAGCGCGGCTGCGAATAGAAAACGGGCGCGCCGGAACTGACCATCACGCACAGGCCGATCAGCACGAACACCCAGCCGAAGGCGATGAAGAAGAAAAGCGCGGCGGCAATGTCCACCGATCTTTTGCCGACGCGGAGCAATACCGGGTGATTGACCCGGTTCTGCCCGATGTCGTACGGCGATTCGCTGTGGTGGTTTTCCGAATTGTCCCAGCCTTGTGGGACCAGTGATTCTTCGGGGCGGAGGTTTCTCATGGCTTTCTCCATCCAGATCTGAAACGCGAAAGAATTTCTTTCGGAAGGTATTTCATTGGCGACGCACCTTTCCTCATGCGGGCAATTTCAATAGCCTGCATCTCTTCGGTTATGGCCCTGATTTTTTGTGGCCGACACGACCCGCACAACTGCCTCATGGCTCCTGCATTGCAGAAGCTATTGCGCGGCCAACGGACTACGGAAAATGTAGGAAAAATGAATGATTATTCATTGGTACTACATTTTTTTGAGTGAATACAATTTGAGTATGAGCTCGATGCGCCCGCCAGAATGTCAAGCGCATCGAATTGAATTTAACTCCAATTTTTCACGGTCTAGGTGGAATCCCTGTTGGATTTATATGTGTATTGTAAATGCTTGTAAGCGCCGTACTTATAGCCCCCACTGCCCGCATGGCGGCGCGATAGGTCAATAGCATTCAGAATTACGCCGTTCACCGAACGGCCCGCATGCGCAAGCCTTCTGACGGTTTCATTTAATTCCCCAAGCTGTGTCTTTTCCGCACGCGCGACCAGCAGCAAGGTGCTCGCCAGAGGCGCCACCGAGGCGGTATCCGCGGCCACCAATACCGGTGCCGTATCGACGATCACGAGGTCGTAGGCGGGCGACAGCTTGTCCAGAACGTGGACAAAAGACTCACTCATCAGCAATTCGGCCGGATTGGGCGGCAGCACGCCGGTGGTGATGACATCCAGGTTCGGCAGCACCGACGGGCGCACGGCCTTCTCGAAATCGAGCGTTCCTGCTATCAATTCCGACAATCCGCCGGCGCGCGGAATCGAGAGGAATTGATTGACGCGGCCTTTTCGCAAATCGGCGTCAATCAAAAGAACTCTTTTACCGGTCGCGGCGCTGATGGCCGCGAAATTCACCGAAATAAACGTTTTGCCTACACCGGGCGTCGCACCCGAAATAAGCAGCCGGTTGTTGGTCGCCTCCAGCATGGCGAACTGCAGCGCGGTGCGCAGGCTCCGCAGGCTCTCCACCGCCGGGTCTTCGGGTTGCAGGTGCGAGAGCACGTGCAGGCCGGCGACCTTGTTCTCGATGTTCCGGTCGAGCGTGCGCTGCGCGGCGCTCAGCGGAATGCTGCTGTAGACGTTCAGGCCCGTGTGCGTCTCGATTTCGCCAGGGTTGCGGATGCCGCCGAAGAACGAGCTGCGCGCCACCGCGGCGCCGATGCCGGCGGCCAGCCCGAGGATCAGTGCGAGCGCGACGACCAGCGGGCGCTTGGGCCACACCGGCTCCTCGGGCACGATGGCTTCGTCCAGCAGGCGCACGTTGCCCACCTTGCCCTCCTTGGCCAGGCGCATCTGCAGCGAGCTGTTCAAGAGCGACACGTACAGTTCGGTGTTCACCTTGATGTCGCGCTGCATGCGCACGGTGTTCTGCTGCAGCTCGGGCATCTTGCGGATGCGCGCGTCGATGCCGGCGATGGCGCTCTTCCAGGCCCTCACCTGCGTGTCGAGCGTCTGGATGGCCGGGTGCTCGTCGGTGAAGCGCGCGGCGAGCTCGCGGCGCTTCTGCTCGGCCTCCAGCAGCTTGGACTGCAGATCGACGGTTTGCGTGAGCGCGTTCTTGGCCTCGTCGTCCAGGCTCACCGTGCCGTTCTGGTTGCGGTAGCGGTTGTAGATGTCCTCGGACTGCTCCAGCTGCGTCTTGAACTGCGGCAGCGCCGTATCGAGGAAGCCCAGCGTCTTCTCGGCCTCGGCCGCCTTGCGCTCCATGTTCTGGCGCACGTAGAGCGTGCCGATCTCGTTGAGCAACTGCGTGAGCTTCTCGGGGTCGGCGCTCTTCCAGCTCACGTCGAGCACGCCCGACTGCTTGCCCTTTTCGACGACCTTGAGCGCGTCCTGCAGCGCGAGCAGCGTCTTCTGCGTGGACGAGCGCACGAGCTGGAACTGCGCGCCCGGCTTGCCGCCGAGGCTGGTGACCATGAGGCTCAGGCTGCCGTTCGCGACGTTGGGAATGTTCGCCGAGAGCAAGGTGCCGACGGTGCCCTTCATCGGCGTCTCGATGTCGGGGTGGCTCAGCTCGTACTGGCCGTTGGTGCCGACGGTGAGCTTGAACGGTTGCTCCTCGAAGTCGGGCGGCACATCGAAGCGCGGCACGAGGATGCTCTCGGTGCCCGTGACGTAGCCCGAGAGCCCCATGAAGCCCGGCTCCGACAGCCCGGTCGCGCGGCGCGAGAGGTAGCTCCCCACGAAGGGCGCATAGCGCGGCCGCGCGCTGATGTAGAGCTTGGTGTTCTCCACCGCCTTGCCCAGGATGGCGCGCGAGCGGAGGATTTCGATTTCGCCCGCGGCCGGCGTCTTCACGCTCAGCAGCGACGAGGCCGCATCGCCGAGGAAACTGCCCGCGGAGTTGCCCGAGTCTTCCACCTGCACCGCGAGGTTGCCTTCGTAGACGGGCTTGCCCAGCAGCGCATAGGCGGTGCCCAGGAAGAGAAAAACGACGACCACTGCCGCGACGAGCCAGCGGTTGTCCACCAGGATGTCCCAGTACTCCGCGAGGTTGATGCCCTCGCCGTCGTCGTCCAGCGCTTGCATCGCTGGGGCGGCTTGCGGGGATGCGTTCATGTGGTTTGCTGCTCAGGTTTTGTGATCTTCAGGACGCGGTCGATCCACGTCCGTGCGCCGGCGTCGATGAGGGCCAGCGCCCGCTCGAACGCGGCGTCGCCCTGCCGGTAGGGGTCGGGCACGTCCTTGGCCATGGTGTCGGCGATGCGGAACACCTTGCCGCGCACGAACGGGTAGGTCGACTCCAGGTAGCGGCGCTGCGCCAGGTCCATCACCAGGATGAGGTCGGCCTGGCGGCACAGCATCTGGCTGACCTGCTGGGCGACGTGGCCCGAGATGTCGATGCCGCGCGCGCGCATGAGCGCCTGCGCGGTGGCGTCGGCGGGTTTGCCCACCAGCGCGCCGGTGCCCGCGGACACCACGCGAAGGTGCGGCAGGCCCGCCGCGAGCAGGCCCTCCGCCATGGGGCTTCGGCAGATGTTGCCGATGCAGACTGTGAGCACGGTTTTCATCGGCGGCTCATCGGTGGTTCATGTAGATGCGGTCGCCGATGTCCATGACCTGGGCGGCCGGCAGGATGAGGCTGGCCACGCGGTTCCAGCTCACCAGCGGCACCGAGTCGATGTAGACGACGTCGCGCGGCTGCAGCGGAAAACGGTCGGCCAGCGCGAGCGCGGCGGGGTTCTTCGCGTTCAGGTGGAACACCGCGGGCGTGCCCTTGGCGGTGTTGCGCACCACGTAGATCTGGCCCGGGTTGGCGGTGCCCAGGTTGGCGCTGCCGGCTTCGCCGAGCGCTTCGTTCAGCGAGAGGCGCCCGTTGTGCATGAGCAGCGCCGAGGGGCGCAGCACCTCGCCCATCACCATCACCTTGCTCTCGTCGCGGTTGCGCACCTGCACCACGTCGCCGTTCTGCAGCGGGATGTCGCCCGCGCCGTTGCCCAGGTCCTGCAGGCGCGTGAGATCGACCAGCGTGGTGCGGTCGCCGCGCGTGAGCGTGACGAACGAGCGGTCGCCGTTGGCGGTGATGCCGCCCGCGCGGTTGAGCGCCTCGGCCAGCGTCATCGGCACGTCGGTGAAGATCTGCAGGCCCGGCGTGCGCACCTCGCCCTCGACGAAGGCGCGGCGGCTTCGGAACGACTGGATGCGCACCGTGACCTGCGGCTCCTTGATGTAGCGCGCGATGCGCCTGGCGATGAGGTCGGAGGCCTCGATTTCCGTCAGGCCCTGCATCTTCACGCGGCCGATGTAGGGAAAGCTGATCTCCCCGTTGGCGCCCACGATGAAGCCCGGCGCCACGCTGATGCCGGTCGGGTCGACCTGCTGGGTGATCACCGCGCCGGCGTTGGGCAGGAGCTCGGGGTGGTCGTAGACGATGACGCCCACGACGTCGCCCGGCCCGATGGTGTACGGGGCGGCCTCGCCGAACAGCGCCTTCACGTCGGAGGGCACCGCGGTGGGCTGCGCATCGGCCATCGCGCGGATGAGCGCCGGCGAAATGGGCGTGAGCGCGCCTTCGGGCGAACCGTCGGCGGACAGCGCGGGGGCGGGCGTCGGGTCGGGCTCGGAGGCCGCCAGGGTGCCGAAACCCGGTGCGCAGCCCTGGAGCAACATCGCGCCGGCCAGGGCGACGCTCCACCCCATCAGGTACACGTAGCGTGTCAAATTGATCTCCATTGCAAAACTGGTTTTTTCAACCACTGCGGTTCATATGCAAAGGTCGAGCCCGATTGATGCGGGAGGTCGCCTTTGGATCGCGGCGCACTTCAAAGCGAGCCTGTGCTTTATCGGTACGCGGTCGAAAACCCAATTGTCGCTGCGGCCGAAGACCTCCTTTTTCGTCGCAGAGGCGCAAAAATCGTGTCTATTCGTGGCGCAACCCTGCGCTGCGCGGGGTTATCTCTCATCGCACTCTCCGGAATGTCGTTTTCATTGGGAAAACGGCCGCTGGAACAGCATTCCGGAATGCAATTGAGGCGATTGAAATGGCGACTTATTAATTACCCCGGCGCGTGGGGCGATCGTCGCATTCAGACCACGAAATCCTGGATTCAAGGGTTTTTGACCTTGCGTCCCGTTTTTGTAAGATTTTGTATTTTCGTGCAACCCCTCGAATGGAGCGCGCCCGTGAACTTGGGGTACCCTGTTCGCGAACCGGGTGCGGCGGCACCACAAGGGGCACCTCGATGGCCATTTCCGCCCGGTTTTGAATTGCTGTAGGTTCTTCGGTCTACTTCGAATTGATGCGGCTGCGGGCGGGGGTAGCACCAGGATCGTGCAACGATTGCACACGAAATAAAATGAATGATTTCAGATTCATTTTGAATTGAAACTTTCGTAGTGTTATTTCAATTCCGGTAATTCGAATGCCACGGAATTTTCGTAATTCCGTCATGCAAAACCCGTCTAATCGGGGCAATGACAGGAGGAGGCATGAAAAAGAATTCAACGCCGGTGCACCGCAATGGAATGGCGCATTTCCGGGAATTGGGCGCGCTCGGCCGCGGCCAATAAATGCAAAAGGCCTCACGAGGAGGCCTTGGGTGGGGATGTTCCGGCGAGCGAGTGGCGGAACAGGGGCGCGGCTTACTGCTCTTCGTCGTTGCCGCCTTGGCCGAGCTGGTCTTTGGTAGCGCGAACGCCGCGCAGCACCAGGTACAGGGTGATGCCGACCAGCACCAGGAACACGGCCAGCGCCCAGCCGCCCATGCCGAAGGCCCACCACCAGAACAGGCCGCTCAGTGGCAGCAGCACCAAGGCCAACAGCAATTCGATGAAGATCAAGCGCATCTGTCTCTCCCCCTTCGCTCGGGCACGCGTCAGCCCCAGGATGTGTAAAAAATCGCTACGCGTGTCGGGTGCGAGAGGATAGCTCAAGAAAAGTGAAGGATAGGCAGGTTCCGGGACGCTGCCTACAGAGTATTCCGGGGCAACCTGCATGCGGCCTGACTGCGCATGCCGCGCCGCCGCTCACGCCCGCGCAGAGGCGCGGAATTCGCCCGGCGTCATCCCCTGGAGGCGCCGGAAGTGGCGGTTGAAGTTCGAGATGTTGTTGAACCCCACCTCGTAGCAGATGCTGCTCACTTGCTGGCGCGTGGAGGCCAGCAGGCGGCAGGCCGTGGCCACGCGCAGGCCGATCACGAAATCGGTGAAGGTCTGGCCGGTGGCGCGGCGAAAGCTGCGCGAGAACGCGTTCTCCCGCATGCCCACGATCGCGCCCACTTCGCCCAGCGACATCGCCTCGGCGTAGTTGTCGCGGATGTGGTCCATCGCCTTGTGGATGCGCACCGCGTGGCCGTGCTCGTCGGCCCCTTCGCCATGGAGCGCCGGCGCCTCGTCGGCGAGCAGCCGGTAGTCGGTCCACTGCGCGAGTTCGTTCAGCAGCACCGTGAATTCGGAAAAACGCGCAAGCCCCTGCAGCGATGCGATGCGGCGCAGCCGCGCGAGCGTGCCTTCGCCCAGGCCCACGAACTGCACGCCGCGGCGCGCGCGCGCCAGGAGCGGCCCCGCATCGCCGAGCTCGGGAAAAAGCACCATGCCGCGGCGCAGCGGCTCGTCGCCGAAGCGCAGCACGATGCCGTCCGCATCGCCGCCGGACATCGCCCGGTGCGCGAACGCCATGGTGTGCGGCAGGTGCGGGCCGAGCAGCACGACGGTGCCGGGCGCGAAGCGGTGCGTCTCCTTGCGCGCGCCGCTGCCGATGCGAAGGCTTGCGGGCATCGTGCCGATCAGGTGCAGCTCGTGGTCGTGCAGGCAGCGCGGCTCGTGCGCGCAAGGCGTGAGCGGGAGCGCGACGGCGGGTTCGCAGTGGACCGTGTTCAGCAAGACCGCATCTCCAATCTGCAGCGAAAGCGACGGGCCGCGTCAGCCCTGGCGCGCCGTTGGCGGCGCGGCCGTCTGCTGCTGGAACGCGGCGAGCAGCCGGTACTCCTCGCCCAGCTTGCGCGGCAGCGACAGGTACACCGGCAAGAGCTGCCGGTAGAGCGCGGCGTTCTTGGCGTTGGGCGTGTGGCGGTGCGTGGCGCCCACCATGCCCGCGACCACGTCCAGCGAATCGACGTGGCCCAGCGCATAGAGCCCGAGCACCGCGGCGCCCAGGCACGAGCTCTCGAAGCTCTCGGGCACCACCACCTCGCGGTCGAACACGTCGGCCATCATCTGGCGCCACATGCCCGAGCGCGCGAAGCCGCCCGTGGCCTTGATGTGCGCGCTGCGCCCCGCGATCGACTCGACCGCCGGCAGGATGCTGTAGAGGTTGAAGATCACGCCCTCCAGCACCGCGCGGATCATGTGCTCCTTGCGGTGGTGGATGCCCAGGCCGAAGAAGGAGCCGCGCAGATCGGCGTTCCAGTAGGGCGCGCGCTCGCCGGTGAGGAAGGGGTGGAACACGAGCCCCTCGGAGCCGGCCGACACGCGCTCGGCGATGCGCGTGAGCACCTCGTAGGTGTCGATGCCCAGGCGCTTGGCGGTCTCGGCCTCGGCCGAGGCGAACTCGTCGCGCACCCAGCGCAGGATGATGCCGCCGTTGTTCACCGGACCGCCCACCACCCAGCGCCGGTCGGCGAGCGCGTAGCAGAAGGTGCGGCCCTCGGGGTCGGTCATCGGGTGGTCGGCCACGGTGCGCATCGCGCCGCTGGTGCCGATGGTCACGGCCACCTCGCCGGGCGCGACCGCGTTCACGCCCAGGTTGGAGAGCACGCCGTCGTTGGCGCCGATGACGAAGGGCGTGTCGGTCGCGAGCCCCAGCTGCGCCGCGACGTCCGCCGCGAGGCCCTCGATGTGCCAGGTGGTCGGCACCGGGCGCGGCAGCTGCTCGGCGCGCACGCCGGCCAGCGCGAGCGCGCCTTCGTCCCAGTCGAGCCGCTCCAGGTTGAAGAGCCCCGTGGCCGAGGCGATCGAATGATCGACCTGCCACTGCCCGAAGAGCCGGAAGAACACGTACTCCTTGATGCCGACGAAGCGCGCCGCGCTGGCGAAGAGCTCGGCGCGCTCATGGCGCAGCCACACCAGCTTGACCAGCGGCGACATCGGATGGATCGGCGTGCCGGTGCGGCGGTAGATCGCGTCGCCGTCCCACTCGGCGCGAATGCGTCCGGCCCAGGCCGAGGCGCGGTGGTCGGCCCAGGTGATGCTGCGCGTGAGCGGCGCGCCCGCGGCGTCCACCAGGATGAGGCTGTGCATCGCCGCGCTGAAGGACACCGCGAGCACGTCGCCCGGCGCGGCCTTGCAGGCCTTCACGCAGCCGGCGATGGTCTGCCGCACGGCCTGGAAGATCTGCTCGGGGTCCTGCTCGGCGGCGGCGGCCTCGGGCTGCAGCAGCGGGTACTCGGCCGCGTCGTGCGCCAGCACGCGCCCGGCCGGCGTGAAAGCCACCGCCTTGGTGCTGGTGGTTCCGATGTCGACCCCGATGACGATGCGGCCCATGGCGTTGGTCTCCTTGCTTGCGATGGCGTTCAGCCGGCCATGCTAGACGACCATGCCCAGAAGCATGATGAAGACGATGGCCACCACCGAGATCAGCGTCTCCATCACCGTCCAGGTCTTGAAGGTCTCGGCCACGGTCATGTTGAAGTACTGCTTCACGAGCCAGAAGCCCGCGTCGTTCACGTGCGAAAGAATCAGCGAGCCCGCGCCCGTGGCCAGCACCAGCAGCTCGCGGTTCACGCCCGGCACCATGGTGGCGAGCGGCGCGACGATGCCCGCGCCCGTGATGGTGGCGACCGTGGCCGAACCCGTGGCGATGCGGATCACCCCCGCCACCAGCCAGGCCAAGAGGATCGGCGAGACCTGCGCCTGCAGCGCCATGTGTCCGATCGCGTTGCCCACGCCGCTCGCGACCAGCATCTGCTTGAAGCCGCCGCCCGCGCCGATGATGAGCACGATGGCCGCGGTGGGCGCGAGGCTGTCGTCCACGAACTTCATGATCTGCTTGCTCGTGAACCCGCGCGCGGTGCCGAAGGTGTAGAGCGAGAGCAGCAGCGCCGCCAGCAGCGCGGTGATCGGGTGGCCGATGAAGTCCATCCACTGGCGCACGATGTTCTTCTCGTCCAGCGCCACGTCGGCGAAGGTCTTCAGGAGCATCAGCGCCACCGGCAGCAGCACCGTGACCAGCGTGATGCCGAAGCCCGGCAGCTCGCGCGCCTCGGGCTCGCGCGCCAGTTGCGCCAGCAGTTCGGGCGATGCCTCGCCCGGCACGTACTTGGAGATGAACTTGCCGAAGATCGGGCCCGCGATCATCGCGGTGGGCAGGCCGACGATGAGGCCGTAGAAGATGGTCTTGCCGATGTCGGCGCCGAACACGCCGATGGCCAGCAGCGGCCCCGGGTGCGGCGGCACGAGGCCGTGCACCACCGACAGGCCCGCCAGCAGCGGAATGCCGATGCGGATGAGCGACACGCCCGTGCGCCGCGCCACGATGAACACCAGCGGAATCAGGAGCACGAAGCCGATCTCGAAGAACAGCGGAATGCCCACCAGGAAGGCCGCGAACATCATGGCCCAGTGCACGCGCTCGCGGCCGAAGGCGTCCACCAGCGTGCGCGCGATGCGGTCGGCGCCGCCCGACTCGGCCATCATCTTGCCCAGCATGGTGCCCAGGCCCAGCACGATGCCCACGAAGCCGAGCACGCCGCCGAAGCCGTCCTGGAAGGACTTCATCACCAGGTCCACCGGCATGCCCGAAGTGAGGCCCAGGAACCCCGCGGCCAGCGTGAGCGCGATGAAGGGATGCACGCGCCAGCGCGTGATCAGAAGGATGAGCCCGAGGATCGCCACCAAGGCGTCGACGAGCAGGAAAACCTCTTTGCTCATTCCGAACATTCCGAACATGTCTTGTCTCCTGAGTCCGGGGGCTGCGAGGGCGCCCGGTGGGTGGAACGACGGCGGGGACAGCGCTATCCCGCACAATCCAAAAAAACCAGCGCTGGCAGTTCCGGGTTTCTCCGGTCGGCAAAGGGCTGGGACAGCGCTATCCTAGGACAGCGCTGTCCGATTCAATCTTGGTATTAACCCTGAGAAACGACCAACGACCATGGCCGACGTCCCCGAGCGCCCCCGTTCCCGCTCTGTCTCCCGTTCTTCCAGTCACGTGACCCTCGACGACGTGGCGCGCGTCTCGGGCGTGAGCGCGATCACCGTCTCCCGTGCGCTGCGCGGCGCGCGCAACGTGGCGCCCGAGCTGAAGGCGCGCGTGCAGGCGGCGGTCGATGCGCTGGGCTACGTGCCCAACGTGGCGGCGCGTGCCCTCGCCTCGGCGCGCAGCTCGCACGTGGCGGTGCTGATTCCGTCGCTCACCAACCAGCTCTTCGTGGAACTGCTCGAGGCGGTGCAGGACGCGCTGGCGCCGCACGGCTTCCAGTCGCTCATCGGCGTGACCCACTACGACCCCGCCGAGGAAGAGGCGCTGCTGCGCAGCTACCTCTCGCAGCGGCCGGCCGGCGTGCTGCTGACCGGGTTCGATCGCAGTGCCGCGTCCCTGCGCATGCTCGAGCGCAGCCATGCGCCCTGCGTGTACCTGATGGAGACGTCGGCCGCGCCCGGCATCCACAGCGTGGGCTTCTCGCAGCAGGACGCGGGCCGCGCGATCGTGCAGCACCTGCTCGCGCGCGGCCGCCGCCGCATCGCCTACGCCGCGGGCCAGCTCGACCCGCGCGTCATGCTGCGCCTGGAGGGCTACCGCGAGGCGCTGCGCGCGGCCGGCTGCCACGACCCGGCGCTCGAACTGCTCGTGCCGGGGCCGACCTCCATGGCGCTGGGCGGCCGGCAGTTCGAGGACCTGCTCGCGCGCCACCCCGACGTGGATGCCATCTTCTATTGCAACGACGACCTCGCCCAGGGCGCGCTGCTCGCCGCGCTGCGCACGGGCGTGCAAGTGCCCGGGCGCGTGGCGATCGCGGGCTTCAACGACCTGGGCGGCAGCGACCAGATGCTGCCGCCGCTCACCACCGTGCGCACCCCGCGCCAGGAAATCGGCGAGCGCGCGGCGACCATGCTGCTCGCGCTGATGCGCCAAGAGACCGTGCCCGAGCGCACGCTGGACCTGGGCTTCGAGCTGATGGTGCGGCAGAGCAGCTGAGTGCGCTCAGTGCGAGACGACGGCGATTCCCTTGAACTGCCCTGCCTGCGCCTTCTCCTTCGTTTCCGGCCGCGGATAACGCTCCGGCGAGAAGCGGTGCAGCAACTCCGCCTCGCGCTCGTTGGCGAGCGCGAGGTTGGCCAGCTTCACATGCCCGAAGCCGCGGATCGAGAGCGGCAGCGCCGCGATCTGCGCGGCGAGCTGCTGGTTGGCCGCTGAAAGTTCGGCGGCCAGTTCATCGAGCCGCTGGTCGAACCGGGCGATGAGTGCGCGCTCCGTCCGGCGCTCCTGCGTGTAGCCGAACAGGTCCAGGCCCGTGCCGCGCAGCCGCTTGCCGTGCGCGAGCCACTTCATCATCGGCAGCATCCAGGCGCCGAGGCGAATCTTCGCGGGTGCCTGGCCGTTCGCGGGGCGCGAGAGCAGCGGCGGGGCCATGTGGAATTCGAGCTTCAGCTCGCCTTCGAACTGGTCCTTGAGCTTCTGCAGGAATGCGCCATCGGTGTAGAGGCGCGCGACCTCGTACTCGTCCTTGTAGCTCATGAGCTTCAAGAGGCTGCGCGCCGCATTGCGCGTGAGCGGCAGGCGTGCATCGCCGCCCGGCAGCGCGGCTTCGGCCGCCTGCAGCGCGCGGATGCGTTGGTCGAAGCGCGCGGCCCATGCGGCGTTCTGGTAGCCGGTGAGATGGCGGCGCGCATCGGCGAGCAGCGCGTCCAGCGGGCGCTCGTCGGCCTGCTGCGCCTGTGCGTCCATCGGTGCGGCACGCAGTTGGTCGAGCGCCGCGGGGTTCCCCGCCGCAAGCCGGCCCAGCGAGAACGCCGACTGGTTCGCCGCCACGGCCACGCCGTTGAGCTCGATCGCATGCATCAGCGCCTCCAGGCTCAGCGGCACCAGGCCGCGCTGCCACGCATAGCCGGTCGCGACGATGTTCGCGGCCAGCGTGTCGCCCAGGAACTCTTCGGCCAGGCTCTGTGCGTCGAAGGTCTCGACCTGTTCTTCGCCCGCGACGAAGCGCATCTTCTCCAGCAGCAGATCGACACGCAGGTCGGCATCGGGATTGCGCAGCGACTCGGCCACCGGGATCTCGTGGATGTTCGCGAGCACGCGCGTGCGCCCGTGCCGCACGGTCTGCAGCGCGTCGGGCGAGGCGCCCACCACCACGTCGCACGCGAGGATGGCGTCGGCCTGCTGCGTGTCGATGCGCACCTGATTCAGCCGCTCGGGCGTGTCGGCCAGCCGCACGAAGCTCAGAACCGAGCCGCCCTTCTGCGCGAAGCCCATGAAGTCGAGCACGCTGGCCGATTTTCCTTCGAGGTGCGCGGCCATCGCGATGACCGCGCCGACGGTCACCACGCCGGTGCCGCCCACGCCGGTCACCAGCAGATCGTAGGGGCCGGTCCACGCATGCGGCGCGGGATGCGCGAGCGCGGCCACGCGGTGCAGGAAGGCATCGCGCCCCGCCGCCAGCGCCCCGCTCTTGCGGCGCAGCTTGCCGCCGGTGACGCCCACGAAGCTCGGGCAGAAGCCCTTGGCGCAGGAGTAGTCCTTGTTGCAGCTGGTCTGGTCGATCTTGCGCTTGCGGCCCATCGGCGTTTCGTGCGGCAGCACGGCCACGCAGTTGCTCTGCACGGTGCAGTCGCCGCAGCCTTCGCACACGGCCTCGTTGATGTAGAGGCGCTTGGGCGGATCGGCCAGCTCGCCCTTCTTGCGGCGGCGGCGCTTCTCGGCAGCGCAGGTCTGCTCGTAGATGAGCACGGTCACGCCGGGCATTTCGCGCAGGCGCCGCTGCACCGCGTCGAGCGCGGCGCGGTCGTGGAACTCGGTGCCCGCAGGAAACTTGTTCTTGATGGCGTCGTACTTGTCGATGGCATCGCTCACCACGACCACCTTGGTGACGCCTTCCGATTCCACCTGCCGCGCGATCGCGTCCACGCTGATCACGCCGTCCACCGGCTGCCCGCCGGTCATCGCGACCGCGTCGTTGAAGAGGATCTTGTAGGTCAGCGTGGCCTTGGCCGCGACGGCCTGGCGGATCGCGAGATAGCCCGAGTGGTAGTAGGTGCCGTCGCCCAGGTTCTGGAACACGTGCGGCGTCTTGGTGAACATGGCGTGCGAGATCCAGTCGACGCCCTCGCCGCCCATCTGGATGAGGCCCGCGGTGCTGCGGTCCATCCAGTTGGCCATGAAGTGGCAGCCGATGCCCGCGCGCGCGGTCGATCCCTCGGGCACCTTGGTGCTGGTGTTGTGCGGGCAGCCGGCGCAGAAGTACGGCACGCGCTTGACGGCATCGCTCGCGTTGCCCAGCAGGTCGGGCGGCGTGAAATCGCGCACATGCTGCAGGTGGTCGCCGAGGTCGTGGTTGTCAGGGAAGTGCACGGCCAGCCAGTGCGCGACCAGCTCGATGAGGCGCGAAGGCCGCAGCTCGCCGAGCGCGGAGACGAGCGGCTGGCCCTTGCGGTCGTGCTTGCCCACGAGCACGGGGCGCGCATCGGGCGGCGCGTTGTAGAAGATGTCGCGCAGCTGCGTCTCGACCACCGCGCCCTTCTCTTCCACGACGAGGATCTCGCCGAGCCCCTGCGCAAATTCCTTCAGGCGCGTCTGCTCGAGCGGAAAGCTCAGCCCCACCTTGTAGAGCCGCACGCCGGCGCGCGCGAGCTGTTCGGGCGAGAGTTCGAGGCGCCGCAGCACTTCCATCAGGTCGTGGTGCGCCTTGCCGCAGGTGACGATGCCCACCTTGGCGTGCGGGCTCACGATGACGTGGCGGTCGATGCTGTTGCGCTGCGTGAACGCGGCCACGGCGGCGAGCTTGTCTTCCAGCCGCGACTCGATGCGCAGCGACGGCAGGTCGGGCCAGCGGTAGTGCAGGCCGTCGGGCGGCGCGGCGTGGCCGGTGGCGGCGCGCACGGCGTCGGCGTCTTCCCAGGCGGCCACGCGCACGTTCACCGCATCGAGGTCCACGGTGCCCGCGCTCTCGACGATCTCGGACAGCGCCGCCATGCCGACCCATGCGCCCGAATAGCGCGAGAGTTCGTAGCCGTAGAGGCCGAACTCCAGGTACTCGGCCACGCTCGCGGGCTGCATCACGGGCATGCGCCAGGCCATGAAGGCGTGGTCGCTCTGGTGCGGCATCGACGAGGACACGCAGCCGTGGTCGTCGCCCGCCACCACCAGCACGCCGCCGTGCGGCGACGAGCCGTAGGCGTTGCCGTGCTTGAGCGCATCGCCCGCGCGGTCGACGCCCGGGCCCTTGCCGTACCACATGGCATAGACGCCATCGACGGTGCGCTCGGGGTCGGACTCCACGCGCTGGGTGCCCAGCACCTGCGTGGCCGCGAGCTCCTCGTTCACGGCGGGCACGAAGCGGATGCCGGTCTGCTTGAAGCGCTCGCCGGCCTTCCAGATGGCTTGGTCGACCATGCCCAGCGGCGAGCCGCGGTAGCCGCTCACGAAGCCTTGGGTATGGAGACCCCGCGCCGCGTCGCGCTGTTTCTGCATCGCCAGGATGCGGATCAGCGCCTGCGTGCCGGTGAGGAAGACCGAGCCGGCATCGGCCCAGAGGTTGTCGGAGAGCTGGTAGTCGGGCCGTCGCAGCGCGGCCGTCTTGTGGGGGGCGTTCATGCCCGGAATTGTTCTGCCGCACCCCGAGTAAGTGTTTCTTCAATACACTGGCGCAGACCCTTGTTTGAAGAAGAATCCACTCGAAAACCACCATGAACGTCGGTTCTGTTTCTCTGGATGAGCATTGCCTCAAGATCCTTTCTGCGTTGCAGCACGACGGGCGGCAGACGGTGCAGCAGATCTCGGAGGCCGTCGGGCTCTCGCCCACGCCCTGCTGGAAGCGCATCAAGGACATGGAGGCGGCCGGCGTGATCCGCGGCTACACCACGCGGGTCGATCCCGAACTGGTGGGCCTGCACGTCTCGGCCGTGGCCGAGGTGAACCTGGACCGCCACAGCGAGGCGATGGTGCAGCGCTTCGAGGAGGTGGTGGCGGCGAGCCCGCAGATCATCCGCTGCGTCTCGGCCACGGGGCCCGCGGACTACATCCTGAACGTGACGGTGCCGGACATGAAGCACTACGAGCGCTTCCTGCACGAGGTGCTCTTCAGCCTGCCGGGCGTGACGCACGTGCGCTCGAGCATCGTGCTGCGCGAGATCAAGTCGGAGGTGGCGCTGCCGCTCGGGCACCTGATGGGCGCGAAGTCGGGCGCGGCGCCGTCGCGGCGCTGAGAAGGCGCAGACCGACCGGACCGATCAGTAGTAGCGCCGCTCGGATCGGTCGAACGCCAGGAGCAAGCCCGCGAGCAGTGCGCCGCCCGCCGCGGCGATGAGCACCGCCTTCACCGGCTCGGCTTCGATCTGTTTCACGCAGGAGGCCTGCCATCCGGCGGCGCGCTCCTTGAAACCCCCGATCTTTTTACCGGCCTCGTTGACGGCGCTCC
Source organism: Variovorax sp. AC194 (assembly GCF_979257995.1). Taxonomy (NCBI): domain Bacteria; kingdom Pseudomonadati; phylum Pseudomonadota; class Betaproteobacteria; order Burkholderiales; family Comamonadaceae; genus Variovorax; species Variovorax sp. AC194. Next base: position 5,874,867 of record NZ_OZ409823.1, read on the forward strand.
GGGCGTAGGCCCGGCCGGTGTCGGCGGCGTCCGAGGCGACGTCCTTCGCATCGGCGGCAATGCCGCGTGCGGTGTCGAGCGCCTCGCCGGCGGTCGCCTTCGCGTCCGTGGCGCTCGAGCGCAGGGCCTGGGCCGTGTCGCGGGCAATCGTCTTCGCCTCGCCGGCCAGGCCGCTGGCTGCGGCCGATGCGTCTCGTCCGGCCCGGCGTGCTTCGTCGGCGAGTTGGGAGGGGGTCTTCGGGTCGTCTGCCATGGCGGTCTTTCGAAAGGAGCAACAGGATTTGCGAAGGAGCTATTTGGGCGACGCGATGCACACCGGGGTGTCGGGTGGAACGGGCATCTCTTGTAGGCAAAAGCAAACCGCGGCCATCGACGGCCCGCACGGTTGGACGCGGGCCGGACGGGATCACTGCCTACCCCGCCTTGCGTCGGGCACCGACTGAAGCGCACACGCGCCGGCGAAAGATTTCCAGCACCACAACAAAGTGCACAAGGAGCAGCCATGGCCCAGTACGGCGTCAATTCACCAGTCGGCGTGATCGAAGGGTCCGCCAGCCAGAGCGGTGTGTCCTGGGGGGCGATCTTTGCGGGCGCCGCGGGCGCGGCATCGCTGTCGCTCATTCTTCTGTTGCTCGGCACGGGGCTGGGCATGTCGTCGATCAGCCCGTGGGCGAGCCAGGGCGCGAGCGCCGCCACCATCGGCGTCGCGACCATCCTGTGGCTCACGTTCACGCAGATCGCCGCCTCGGGCATGGGCGGCTACCTGGCCGGGAGGCTGCGCACCAAGTGGGCCGGCGTGCACACCGACGAGGTGTACTTCCGCGACACGGCCCACGGCTTTCTCGCTTGGTCGGTGGCGACGCTGCTGACGGCGGCGCTGCTCGGTTCGGTCGTGGGCTCGATCCTCGGCGCCGGCGCGCAAGCGGGCGCCACGGTGGCCGGCGGTGCGGCGACGGCCGCGACCGCAGCAGGTGCTGCGGGTGCCGCGGGTGCCGGTGCCGCGGCTTCGGGATCGCAATCAACTTCGGAGGCCGGCCCCGGCCCGATGAACTACTTCATCGATTCGCTGTTCCGCCGCGATGCGAGCGCCACGCCCGCAACCCCGGGCGACGCCAGCGCCGCGCCCGCGACCACAGCGCCCGATCGCCCTGCTGCCGCAACCAATGCGGAAGTCAGCCGCATCTTCCTGAACAGCATCCGCACCGGCGCGCTGCCGCCCGAAGATGCGCGGTATGTGGGGCAGGTCGTCGCGCAGCGCACCGGTCTCAGCCAGCAGGACGCGGAGAAGCGCGTGACCGACACCTACGCGAAGGCCCAGGCCGCGCTCAAGGATGCGCAGGCGAAGGCCAAGGAGGCCGCCGATGCGGCGCGCAAGGCATCGGCCTATGGCTCGCTGTGGCTGGTGATCTCGATGCTCATCGGCGCCTTCGTCGCGAGCTTCGCGGCCACCTATGGCGGCCGCCGGCGCGACCTCTGAACGGCATCCACCCACTTTCAAATTCAAGGAGATTTCCATGCGCTCACTTCTGCTGCTTTTTCTTGGCGTACCCATCCCGGTCATCATCCTGATCGCGTTGTTCTTCCACTGAGCCGGCGCCGCGGGCCGCGCCTTCGCGGGCCCGCGGCGGCAACCCGCCCCGTGCACATACAGCATGCACAGACAGCCGATGCTGAAGTGCTCCTACGTGGCTGCGAATTCATTCCGCTGAATCTGCATTCATGAACAACCCTTCCAACCCCCATTTCGCGCTTCGCGGCATTGCCGTTTTCAGCATCGCGGCGGGCCTCGCGCTATCGGCCGCGGCACAGTCCACCGGCAATCCCAAAGGCTCGGTGGCGCCGCCGACCAGCGATGCACAGAAGGCCCCGGCTTCGCGCAGCCCCACGGGCGGCTTCGGCGACAGCGGAAAGATCGTGACGGACAAGGAAACAGTCCAGAGCCGCTCGCAGACGATGACGTCGCCGGCCAACGTGGGCCCGCCCGACAAGTCGCCCGGTCGCACGGGTAGCGGCGCTGGTGCCGCAGGTGCCGCAGGTGCCAGGGGCGCCGGCACGACGACCAAGCCCGTCCCCCAGTAAGTCCAGCCCCATCCAGCCTCACAAGGAGATCGAAATGAGCGACAGACCCCCCACCGGTTCAGGCGACGGAACCCGCCCCGCCACCAGCGGCGGCGTGGACAACATGGGCGGTGCCGAGAGCTTTTCCGGCAAGAAGACCGCCGCGGGCGAGGACGTCTCCGGCCCCGCGCCGAAAGAGCGGATGCAGGACAAGCGCAAGAACGTGGAGGCCACGAAGCACGACGACTCCGCCGCGTTCGGCCTCACCGAGGACCTGACGCCCGACAGCAACCGCGAGCCCGCCGAACCCGCACCTCTCCCCCACCCTGACTCCCGCCCGGACTCCCGCGAAGAAGCCATCCGCCGCGCCGCGTACGACGCATACCAGCGCCGCGGCGGCGAAGCCGGTCACGAGACAGAGGATTGGCTCGAAGCCGAGGCGCAAGTCGATCGCCAGGCCGGCACGAAAGTTTGAAAGCACAGAGGAATCCGAACATGGCGACCAGCAGCATCCTGGGCGGCGAACGCGCGCCCATCGAACCCAAGGGCACCGACGAAGACACGCTCGGCCCCTCCGATTCCAGCGACAGCGGCAGCGATGCCGCGGGCACGGGCGGCAACCGCGCGGCCGCCGAGGCGGGCCTGGAGGAGCCGACCGATTCGGACATCCTTCCCGACCGCGTCGGCGTGATCCCCGACGCGGCGCATGAAGTGGACACGGCCACCGAAGATCCGGACGCGGCCCGCGTCGAGGACCTTGCCGAGGACAACGGCAGCAGCGAAGACAGCGAGGACGGCGAGCCCGAGAACGCCTGATGCCCGCCAGGCCCGCCGGCAAACCGCCCAAGGAAATACCGCCTGCGCGCCGCGTGGCCACGACCTTGCGCGGCGTCTTCGGCCACAGCCGTCTGCGCGCCGGCCAGGCCGAGGTGATCGAGCGCGTGCTGGCCGGCCTGTCCACGCTCGCGGTGATGCCCACGGGCGCCGGCAAGTCGCTCTGCTACCAGTTGCCCGCGGTCCTGCTCGAAGGGCAGACCGTGGTGGTCTCCCCGCTCATCGCGCTGATGAAAGACCAGTGCGACCGGCTGCGGGCGCTCGGCATCCGCGCGGTGCAGGTCAACAGTTCGCTCGGCGCTGAGGAACTGGCGCAATCGGAAGCCGACATCGACGCGGGCCGCGCGCGCATCGTGCTGACGACGCCCGAGCGCTTGTCCGATCCGGAGTTCCTGCGGCGCCTGGGCGCGCACCCGGTGGCGCTGGTCGCGGTCGACGAGGCGCACTGCATCTCGCAATGGGGCCATGACTTCCGGCCCGCCTTCCTGGAGATCGGCCCCGCCATCCGGGCGCTGGGCAACCCGCCCGTGCTCGCGTTGACGGCGACCGCGGGCGACGAGGTGGCAGCCGATGTGATGAAGCTGCTGGGCATTCCGCGCTCGGGGCTGGTCGATACCGGCGCCTACCGCGCGAACCTGCGCTTTGCCGTCGAACAGCTCGCGAACGAGAAGGAGCGCCTGCGCCGCACGTTGGAATTCGTGCGCGAAGCGCCGGGCAGCGGCATCGTCTACGCCGCCACGGTGAAGGCCGCGGCGCATGCGTTCGATGCGTTGAAGGCGCAGGATGAATCCGTGGCGCTCTATCACGGCAAGCTCGGCGCGCGCGAGCGCAACGCCGCGCAGGAGGCATTCATGGCGGGCGAGGTGCGCGTCATGGTCGCCACCAATGCCTTCGGCATGGGCATCGACAAGCCCGACATCCGCTTCGTTCTGCACTGCCAGATGCCGGCGAGCCTGCATGCCTATTACCAGGAGGCCGGGCGTGCCGGACGCGATGGCGACGAGGCGCGCTGCCTGCTGCTGTTCCATGCGAAGGACCGCACGGTGCAGCAGTTCTTCCTGGCCGGAAAATATCCGCAGCTGGAGGACCTGGATGCGATCTACCGGCAGCTGCTTGCCGAGCCGCTCGAGGCGCAAACCGATGGATGGACGGCCGCCAGCCTGCTCGACGCGCTGGACCGGCCGCGCACCCGGATGCAGTCGGGCATCGCGGTGCTCAAGCAAGCGCAGGTGCTCCAGGCCGACCGGCGCGGGCGCCTCTCGGTGCGCGAGCGCGCGGCCGGCAACGTCGATTTCACGGCGGTGCTCGATGCCTACAAGACCCGGCGGCAGCAGGACCGCGAGACGCTCGAGCGCATGGTGTCGTACGCGCAGTCGGGCCAGTGCCGGTGGCAGTTGCTGCTGAGCGATCTCGACCGGGCGGCGGAGACGAAACGCTGCGGCACGTGCGACAACTGCCGGCGCATCGCGGCCCATGAAAAAGAAATGGCGCAGCCCATCGTGATGAATGGCAACGACGCCGGGCCTGCCGCACGCACACCGCCGGCCTTCGCCGCCGACGATCGGGTGCGTGTCCGGCGCTTCGGGCCCGGCGTGGTCATCGCTTCGGACGCGACGTCGATCACCGTCGGATTCGAGGACGGGACCCAGCGCTGCTTTCATCCGGACTATGTGACTCCGCTGCGCCGCAGGCCGAGCGCTGCCCGCGTGCACGGCTGAGCGCCTCTGCCATCGCCATCGCCATCGCCATCGCCATCGCGTTATCAGACGCCGGGATACAGCACGGTTCAGCTTTGTCCGACGCCGGCCCCGCGCGCAAAGAACCAGACTGCCGCCTTCAACATTGGAGGACCGAGAGATGAGCAGCCGTGATCCACGAGGTCATCAGCACCCACAACCGCCGCGCGGGGAGTTCTGGCTCCTGGTCGCCGTGGCGGTCCTGATCGCCACCATGGCGCTGTTGCACCTTGCCGTACAACGCGAGCGCGCCGCCGGCTCCGGCGCGCTCGATTTCCAGTTTCTCTCCGGCTCGCCGGGCAAGAGCACCATCCAGGCGATGCGCGAGCCGCGCGAAGTGCGATGACGCGCGCGATCCGACCGGGTGCGAAAAGCATCTCGACCCCCACGCCCGCCGCGGCGAAGGCGTGGGCCGACCACCTGGGGTGCTCCGTCGCCGAACTCAGGATCGCGATGCGCGCCGTCGGCACGTCGGTGGAGCGCGTGCAGGCTTACCTCGATGCGCTCAAGCGGCGGGAAAGCGCGGCGCCGGGGAACGACGCCCGCTTCGGCCAGGCCGCGGCGCCATGAGCACGGGCACGCAAGACGTCCTGCGCCGGATCGCGGTCCATGTGGAGCAAGCGCCGTCCGGTGGATTCGAGTGGGTGCTCAGCGAAGCCGACGACGACGAGGACGGGGACGGACACGAGGGGCCGTGGCGATCCTTGAAGCGCGCCCGCAAGGCGGCCGACACCTACAAGGCATCGATGGCCGATGGCCTCCTCGCGCTGCAATCGCTCATCGACGACCTGGATGCGGGACCACGACGTCCGACCGACAGCGAGCCCGATTCGAAAGCCTTGCGAGCCGGCAAGCACCCCGCCCGCAAGGCAGCGAAGCCCGAGCCTGAGAAGAGGCCCGCCACGGGAAGCGCCTTCGGATTCGGACTGATGAAGTAGCACACCCCTGCCAACGCTGGGAGCGCCAGATGAGAGTCCCGATGTGCGCCGCGTCCTCCCGGCGGCATTGGCCATGTCCCACACCGCGCCCATGCAGCGCAAGACACGCTTTGCATTCGCCGGTCTTCGCCGGCCCCGTTTTCTTTTCAGCGTTAAGGACGAACCCCATGGCCACAGGCAGCAGGACCCTTTGGAAAGGCGCGATCACTTTCGGGCTGGTTCACATCCCGGTGGGCCTGCACACGGCCAGCAGCGAACAGGGCATCGATTTCGACTGGCTCGACAAGCGCAGCATGGACCCGGTGGGCTACAAGCGCATCAACAAGAAGACGGGCAAGGAGATCGACAAGGACAACATCGTCAAGGGCTTCGAGTACGAGGACGGCAAGTACGTGGTGATCTCGCCCGACGAGATCGAGGCGGCGTATCCGCGCACCACGCAGACCATCGAGATCCAGCGCTTCATCGACGCCAACGAGATTCCCTTCGTGTACTTGGAGCGGCCCTACTACGTGGCGCCGGTCAACAAGGGGCAGAAGGTCTATGCGCTGCTGCGCGAAGTGCTCATCAAGACCGGCAAGGTCGGGCTCGCCAAGGTGGTCATCTCCACCAAGCAGCACCTGGCCGTGCTGGTGCCGTCGGGCAAGGCATTGGTGCTCAACCTGCTGCGATGGGGCGACGAGGTGAAGCCGCTGGAAGGGCTCGACCTGCCCGCCGCCGGGGTCAAGGGCGCGAAGATCACCGCGGCGGAAATGAAGATGGCCGAACAGCTGGTGGGTGACATGTCGGGCGAATGGAAACCGGAAGACTTCACCGACGAGTTCAAGCACGCGGTGATGAAGATCGTGCAGAAGAAGGTGAAGGCCGGCGACACCGAGACCGTCATCCAGCCGGAGGAAGAGGCGCCGGAAGAAAGCTCCAATGTGATCGACCTCACCGAGCTGCTCAAGCGCAGTTTGAAGGGCGGCAAGGCTGCCAAGGCCGTCAAGGCCACTACGCCGGCGAGCAAGAAGCGCAGTGCGGGGGCTGCGGCCAAGTCGGGCGGAACCGCGCACAAGGCCGCATCGAAGAAGACCAGCAAGACCACCGCCAAGGCCCGGAAGGCGGCATAGCGCCGCTTCTTCGCCGCGCCGTCCGGCAGCGTCTCGATGAAAGCATCCGCCGATTTTTCGCAGTCGTTGCGCGGGGTGTCGCAGTCGCTCGGGCTGTCGCGCCATGCGGTCGGCAAGCTCATCGAGCTCGGCTTCGTGGCGCCCGTGAAATTGCAGGGCAAGGTCTGGAAGTTTTCCTTCCAGGACCTGGTCGTCCTGCGTTCCGCGCATGAGCTGCGCGCGGCACGCATTCCCACGCGGCAGATCCTCAAGGCGCTGCGGCAGCTGCGGGCCACGCTGCCCGAGGCGCAACCGCTGCAGGGCATGCGGATCACCGCCGAGGGCGACCGCGTCACCGTCAGGTGGGGCGATGCGCAATGGGAACCGCAGACCGGGCAGTTCGTGCTCGATCTGCAGATCGCTGCTGGCGGCGACAGCGCATTGCGCTTCTTTCCGCGGCCGCACGAGCCGGTCGTCGATGCGGCCGCGCTCGATGCGCGCTTTGCCGAAGCCCAGGCGCTGGAGGAAAGCAGCCCCGGGGCCGCCGAGGCGCTGTACCGGCGCATCCTGAAAGACGATCCCTCGTACGCCCACGCGTACCTGAACCTGGGTTTCATGCTGTGCGAATCCGGCCGGTGCGAGGCGGCGGCGGCGCTCTACGAAGACGCGCTGCACTTCTGCGCCGACGATCCGCTGATGCATTTCAACCAGGCCGTGGCGCGCGAGGGCATCGGCGACCTCGACGGCGCATTGGCAAGCTACGAAGAGGCGCTGCGGCTGCAGCCGGACCTCCTCGATGCGCATCGGAATGCCGCCCTGCTCTGTGCGCAGACCGGGAGGCATCAGATGGCGATACGGCACTTCAGCGCGTTCAGGCGCCTTCAGAGAACCTGATAGATGCGAAAGTCGATCCGCCCTGCCGACATTTCGTTGTAGCCCAGGAGAACGAGTTCGTTCACCCACAGGTAGCGCTCGTCCAAGGTCTCCAGCTTCGGCGTGGTGCGCAGGTAGGTCTCGCCGAACGCCAGGCGCTCTCCCTTGGCCAGCCGCTTTCTGCCGTCCGGCGGCAGCTTGGCGACGCCCTTGCTTTCGAAGTAGACGAGCGCGCCGTCGTCGGTGCGGATCGCACCGCGAATGTCGAGCCGGCTGATGCCGTCCGCGCCGATCACGACCCAGTCGACGCTGCCCGGCAGGAATTCGCCGCGCAGCTTCGGCCCTTCCAGCCGGCCGCCTTTGCCGATGTACGGGACCAGCGTGCCGCGCGGCGTGGGGATGGCGATCGGCGTCTCGAGGTCGACCTGCAGATCGCACAGGTGCCTGATCGGCATCGCTTCGCGCAGTGGCTGCTCCAAGAGCGGTTGCGTGGTGAGGATGGCGTTCATGGCGTCAGTTCGAGGCGGCCTTGACTTGCGCGTAGTCGAAGAACGTGTCCTTGCGCGTGATGAGGCCGGCGCTGTCCACCTCGACGACGTCCAGCGCATGGAAGCCGCGGCGCTCCTTGCCAGGGGGTTGGAAGGTCAAGGTCCAGTCGAGCGTCCAGTGCCCGTCGCCCAGGAGCAGGCGGTGGGTTTCCACGCCGAAGCCGGGATAGCGCTCGAAGACACCGGCGAACTCCTGCAGCAACGCGGCCTCCCCCCGCACCTCGGCGCCGCGGCCGTGCGCCTGGAAGGTCGAGTCGGGCGCGTGCAGCGCAAGGATGGCCTTGGGATCGTGCGAGAGCCACGCGGCGGCGTAGCGATCGGCAATGGCGGCCAGGTCCAGCTTGACAGGTTCAGACATGAGAAACCTTTCGATGTGGTTCAGTGGATGTTCACGGAAAGCCCCATGGATTCCGCGGTGCGCGAGGAGGTTTGCAAGCCGCCCCGCGAACGCTGGCGACTATACCTATGATTTTCATAGTGACAACAGGTATGATGCCGGAAATGACCAAGACGCCGAGAAATTCATCCGCAGATGGCGAGACGACGGGCCCAAATTCCAGCCCGACCCTGTGCCCGGTCGCGCGCGCGCAGGACGTTGTCGGCGACCGCTGGACCGTGCTGGTGCTTCGGGAGTTGTTCCTCGGAACGCGCCGCTTCGAGGAGATCCAGGCGCACACGCAAGCCACGCCGCAGATGGTGGCCAGCCGCTTGAAGAAGCTGGAATCGGCGGGCCTGATCGAGCGCCGGCCCTACAGCGAAAGGCCACCGCGGCACGAGTACCACCTGACGGAGATGGGCATCGCCTTTCACCCGGTGTTCCTGGCACTGCGCGCCTGGGGCGAGACATGGTTCAAGTCCGAGGACGAGGAAGTCGCCATCCACTACATCCACATCCCCTGCGGGCAGGACCCCGGCCTCGGCCCCGCCTGCCAGTCCTGCGGGAAGACGATGCGCAGGGAGGAGCTTTCCGCGAAGCTGAGCGGGTCGTTCCATGCGGAGCGGCAAGCGCGGCTGGGGGCTTTCAAGGCCGGGCGGCCGTAGCGGCGGGCGTTCGGCTCACGCTTTCATCGCCACCTCTCACTGGCGTGCTCGCAGCACGCCAGCCAGACGGGACCGTTTCAGAAAAGCGTTACTCCACCGTCACGCTCTTCGCCAGATTCCGCGGCTTGTCCACATCCGTCCCCCGCGCGCAAGCCGTGTGATACGCCAGCAACTGCAGCGGCACCACATGCAGCAGCGGCGACAGCTGGCCATAGTGCTCCGGCATCCGGATCACGTGCAGGCCTTCGCTGCTCTTGATCTTCGTGTCGCCATCGGCCAGCACATACAGCACGCCGCCGCGCGCGCGCACTTCCTGCAGGTTGCTCTTGAGCTTTTCGAGCAGCGCATCGTTCGGCGCGACAGCGACGACCGGCATCTCGCTCGTCACGAGCGCGAGCGGGCCGTGCTTGAGTTCGCCGGCCGCGTATGCCTCGGCGTGGATGTAGGTCACTTCCTTGAGCTTGAGCGCGCCCTCGAGCGCGATCGGGTAGTGCAGCCCGCGGCCGAGGAAGAGCGCGTTGTCCTTGCGCGCGAAGTCCTCGGCCCAGCCGATGATCTGCGGCTCCAGCGCGAGCACCGACTGCAGCGCGACCGGCAGGTGGCGCATTTCCTTCAGGTAGCGCGCCTCGTCGGCTTCGGTGAGGCGCCCCTTGGTCTGCGCGATGGCCAGCGTCAAGAGGAACAGGCCCGCCAGCTGCGTGGTGAAGGCCTTGGTCGATGCCACGCCGATCTCCACGCCGGCGCGCGTGATGTACGCGAGCTTGCACTCGCGCACCATCGCGCTGGTGGCCACGTTGCAGATCGTGAGGGTCTGCTCCATGCCGAGCGAGCGCGCGTGCTTGAGCGCGGCGAGCGTGTCGGCCGTCTCGCCCGACTGGCTGATGGTGACCACCAGCGTCTTGGGGTCGGGCACCGATTCGCGGTAGCGGTATTCGCTCGCGATTTCCACCTGCGTCGAAATCTTCGCGATGCCCTCGAGCCAGTACTTGGCGGTGCAGCCGCTGTAGTAGCTGGTGCCGCAGGCCAGGATGAGGATCTTGTCGATGTCCTTGAACACGCGGTGCGCGCTCGCGCCTGTGGCGCCGTCCTGCCCGATGCCGTCGAACAGCTCGGGCACGATGCCCGCGACGCCCTCGAGCGTGTCGCCGATGGCGCGCGGCTGCTCGAAGATTTCCTTCTGCATGTAGTGGCGGTACGGGCCGAGTTCGGCCGCGCCGCTGTGGGCCTGCACGGTGCGCACCTGGCGCGTCACCGGCTTGTGGTTCTTGTCGACGATCCAGTACTTGCCCGGTTGCAGGTCGACCACGTCGCCTTCTTCGAGGTACACGATCTGGTCGGTCACGCCGGCGAGGGCCATCGCATCGCTCGCGAGGAAGTTCTCGTTGCCTTCCTTGCCCGCCCCGAGGATCAGCGGCGAGCCGGCGCGCGCGCCGACCACGCGCTGGGGCTCGTCGCGGCAGATGACGGCGATGGCGTAGGCGCCGTGCAGCTGCAGCACCGCGGCCTTCACGGCCTCGAACAGGTCGCCGTCGTAGAGGCTGTCCACCAGGTGGGCGATGACCTCGGTGTCGGTCTGGCTCTCGAACACGTAGCCCTTGGCTTCGAGCGCGGCGCGCAGCGTTTCGTGGTTTTCGATGATGCCGTTGTGCACGAGCGCGATGCGGCCGGGGCGCGTGCCTTGCGCGTCGGCGCCGGGGCCGTGACTGAAATGCGGATGGGCGTTGTGCACCGCCGGCGCGCCGTGCGTGGCCCAGCGCGTGTGGGCGATGCCGGTGAGGCCTTCGACCTTGTCGTCGCGCACCTGCGTGACGAGGTCCGCCACGCGCGAGGTGGTGCGCGCCCGCGTCAAGCCGCCTGCATGCACCGCCACGCCGCAGGAGTCATAGCCGCGGTATTCGAGCCGCTGGAGGCCCTGCACGAGGACCGGAACGATGTTGCGATGGGACGCTGCCCCGACGATGCCGCACATGGTGAGCTGCCTTTGGATGAAGAGGATCGGTCGATGGTAGGTAGGGGAAAGAAAAATATGCCATCGAAATTCGATAGATTTCGGAGTTTTATTTCACCATTTCTTTGATTTGGATTTTTATTCCATAATTTATAGATATATGGAATCAATCTCCCTCGATGCAATAGACCTCCGATTGCTCGACGCCCTCCAGCGCGACGCCTCGCAGACCAACCAGCGGCTGGCCGCCGACGTGGGCATCTCCCCGCCCACATGCCTGCGCCGCGTGCAGCGGCTGAAGGACGAAGGCCTCATCGAGCGCCAGGTCGCGCTGCTCTCGCCCGACCGGCTGGCCGCGGTGCTGGGCCACGGATTGCAGGCGGTGGTCGAGATTTCGCTGGACCGGCAGGACGCTGGCGCGCTCGACGCCTTCGAAGCGCGCGTGATCGCCGACGACGCGGTGCAGCAGTGCTGGCGCGTCTCGCCCGGCCCGGATTTCGTCCTCATCGTCGCGGCGCGCGACATGCCGGGCTACGGCGCGTTGACGCAGCGCCTCTTCACCGCCGACGCCAACGTGCGCAACGTCAAGGCCTTCTTCAGCCTCAAGCGCGCGAAATTCGAACCCGCGGTGCCGCTGGGCTGAGGCCCCGGTTTTCCGTCAGGCCTTGGGCTTTTTCTGTGGCCGCTTCCAGTTGGGAAAGCTCACCGGCTTGCTGCGCGCCACGGTCAGCGCGCCCGGCTCGGTCGACTTGTTCACGGTCGATCCGCCCCCGATGGTGCCGCCCGCGCCGATGGTGATCGGCGCCACCAGCACGCAGTTGCTGCCCACGTGCACGTCGGCTTCGATCACCGTGCGGTGCTTGTTCGCGCCGTCGTAGTTGGCGGTGATGCTGCCCGCGCCGTAGTTGACGCGCTCGCCCACCGTGGCATCGCCCAGGTAGGCCAGGTGGTTGGCCTTGGCACCGGCCGCGAGCGTCGAATTCTTCACCTCGACGAAGTTGCCGATGTGCACTTCGGCGCCGAGCTGCGCGCCGGGCCGCAGCCGCGCGAACGGGCCGATCAGCGCCCGCTCGCCCACCGTCACGCCGGCCTTTTCGCCTTCGATGTGGGTGAACGGATGGATCACCGCGCCGGCTTCGATGCGCGCATTGGCGATCACGCAGTTGGCGCCGATGCGCACGCCCTCGCCCAGCGACACCTGGCCTTCGAACACGCAGTTGACGTCGATCTCGACATCGGCCGCGCATTCGAGCGTGCCGCGCAGGTCGAAGCGCGCCGGATCCGCCAAGCGCACGCCCTGCTCCATGAGCGCGTTGGCCTGGCGCAGCTGCCAGGCACGCTCGAGCGCCGCGAGCTGCGCCGGGCTGTTGATGCCCGCCACCTGCAGCGCATCGGTCGTGATGTGCGCCACCACCGGCACGCCGTCGGCCGCGGCGAGCTTCACGACGTCGGTCAGGTAGTACTCGTTCTGCGCGTTGCGGTTGTCCAGCCGCGCGAGCCAGCCCTTGAGCAGGCGCGCGGGCACGGCCATCACGCCGCTGTAGATCTCGCGGATGGCGCGCTGCGCGTCGGTGGCATCCTTTTGCTCGACGACGGCGGTCACCGTGCCGCCGGCCGACGTGCGGATCACGCGGCCGTAGCCGGTCGGGTCGTCGAACTCGATGGTCAGCAGCGCGAGCCGCTGGCCCGCGCTCGCGGCCACGAGGGCGCGCAATGTGTCTTCGCCGATCAGCGGCACGTCGCCCGAGAGCACGAGCACCGTGCCGTCGTCCGGCAGCAGCGGCACGGCCTGCTGCACGGCGTGGCCGGTGCCCAGCTGCGGCTCCTGACGCGCAAAGCGCAACCTGGTGCCATCCATGGCCGCCTCGACTTCGGCCGCACCATGGCCGGTCACGACCACCACGTGGCGCGCGCCGATGCGCGCGGCGGTGTCGGCCACATGCGCGATCAGTGCGCGGCCGCTCAAACGATGCAACACTTTGGGCAGTCTGCTTTTCATGCGCGTGCCCTTGCCGGCCGCCATGATGACCACGTCGATCGGCCCCTGGATGTCTTGCTGCTGCGGAGTCTGATTCATGCTTTCTTCTTTCCGGATTCGTTGCGCGGAGCTCGCGCGGATTATCGGCGTGCTGACATTGGTCGCCGCGCTGGGCGCCTGCAGCGCGATCAAGCTGGCCTACAACAACCTGCCCGAGGTGAGCTACTGGTGGCTCGACGGCTATTTCGATTTCGACAGCACGCAGACGCCCAAGGTGCACGACGAACTGGCCCAGCTGCTGGCCTGGCACCGGCAGAACGAACTGCCCAAGGTCATCGCCCTGCTGCAGGACGCGCAAGGCCTGGCGCCTGGCGAGGTGACGCCCGCGCAGGCCTGCAGCTTCGCCGACGGCATTCGCGATCGCCTGCTGGCCGCGGTCGAGCACGCCGAGCCTGCAACCGCTGACCTCGCGCTGACCCTGAGCGAATCGCAGCTGCAGCAGCTCGAGCGCAAGTACACCAAGCTCAACAACGAGTACCGCAAGGACTGGCTCGACCGCACGCCCGCGCAGGTGCAGGACAAGCGCTACGACCAGTTCCTGGACCGCATGGAAGACTTCTACGGCCGCCTGACGGCCGAGCAGCGCGATCTGCTGAAGCTTCAGGTCGCGCAGTCGGCGTTCAACCCGCAGCTCGCGGACGCCGAGCGCCGCAAGCGCCAGCAGGAGGCGCTGGCGATGCTGCGCGGATTCAATGCGAAAAAGCCGTCGCCGGCCGAGGCGCGCGCGGCGCTGCACGCCTACCTGCTGCGCATCGCCGAACCGCCGCCCGGGCCCTGGCGCGACCAGCAGCAGGCGTTGCTGGAAGAAGGCTGCCGCAACCTCGCGGCCCTGCACAACGGCACCAGCGCCAGCCAGCGCGAGCAGGCGGTGCGACGGCTGCAGGCCTACCAGAGCGATCTGCGCCAGCTGGTGGCCGCGCGCTGAGGCCGCGGCGCGGGCACTTTTGCGTCAGATCAGGGGAACGGGCCGCAGGGGCCGTTCGAAGTAATCGCCCAGCGCTTCCAGCGCATGCGGCTCCAGGATGCGCAGCCACCCCGCATCGAGCTTGTAGAGCCCCAGGCGCTGCAGCCGCCGCAGCGTCTTGTTGGTGTGCACCAGCGAGAGCCCCAGCGCATCGGCGATGTGCTGCTGGTTGAATGGAAACTCCACCCAGCCGTCGCGCACCATGCCCACGCGCTCGGCGCGGCGGTACAGGTGCATGAGCAGCATGGCGATGCGCTCGCCCGCGTTGCGCCGGCCGGCGGTGACGAGGTTGTCGTCCACCATCTTTTCCTCGCGCGCGGCCAGCCAGGTGATGTCGTAGCCCAGCTTGGGCTGGGCGTGAAAGAGCGGCCAGAGCCGGTCGCGCGAGAAGGCGCAGAGCGTGGCGTCGGTGACGGCCTCGACGCCGTGCGTCTGGCCCTCGGCGAACTCGTCCTGCAGGCCGATGAAGTCGCCGGGCAGGAGGAAGCTCAGGATCTGCCGGCGCCCGTCGGTCAATGTCTTGTAGCGGAAAGCCCACCCCGAATAGAGGGTGAACAGCTGCGCGCTGGGCCGGTGCTCCTCGACGATGGCGCCGCCCGCCGCCACGCGCCGGGCTCCGACGCGGAACGACTGGATGGTCTTGAGTTCTTCCTGCGACGCGGGCAGGAACGCATCGAGCCGCCGCAGTGCGCAGTCGTCGCAGGGATTGGCACCTTGCGGCGGGGAAGCGGCTGCGGGGTAGTCGTCGAATCGCACGGCTCACTATAGGCGCTCCGGCCATGTCTTTTTACATTTCCCCGTACGTCGCGGCTGCCTAGACTGCGCACCGCTTTCCCCTTCCAGACGCATGACAGAACCACAGACGCTTCACGAGATTTTTTACTGCAGCGTGCTCGCGCAGGACCTGCCCGCCAACGCCGTGGGCGCCATCGTCAGCCAGGCGCGCGCGCGCAACGCGGCGCAGGGCATCACCGGCCTCCTGGTCTTCGACGGCCTGCGGTTCTGCCAGCACCTGGAGGGTCCGCGCGAAGCGGTGGCGGCATTGATGCAGCGCATCGAAGCGGACCCCCGGCACATCGACGTGCGGGTGGTCCATCAAGGCCCGCTGCAAGCGCGCCGCTACAGCGGCTTCGGCATGGGGCTGGCCGAGAGCGAAGGCCCCGACCTCATGGCCGGCGTGCATGCCCTGGAGGGCGAGGCGGCCCTCAAGCACTTCCTGGCGCTGCGCTCCAGCTTCGACATCAACGGCTGAAAAAGAAAAAACGGGGCGAAGGCCCCGCGCAAAAAGAAAAAGGCGGCCGAAGCCGCCTTTCCCGTCCATGGGAGCGCGTGGCCGTTCAGGCCTGGTCCCATGTGTAGGTGGCACCGTAGCCATCCCATGCTTCCATGACGATGCGCTGGCCGGCGGCCACCGCCATCGATTCGCCCGGTGCGAGCACCAGGTCTTCGCTGGGGTGGGCCAGCGTGGCGTCGGGCGTGATCCACACCCGGCCCTGCTTGACGCGCAGGACGCTGGCCGCGCGCGCCTTCAGGCTCATCGCCTCGCCGGGAGCGATCTGCCAGGCGCCGCGGCGCACGGCCGCAGGCACGGCGACGGCGGTGCGGGCGGGAATGGACAGGGAAGCGAGCGATTCAGTGGTGCAGACGGCGGTGGACATGATGGAGACTCCTTGGGCTGTGCCGAAGTGCGATGCCAGGACGGTGGCAATGGCGCAGTTCGGGAATGAATGATCGTTTCTATGGCGTTGTGGGTCCAATGAAAACGAAGTAGCCTACTGATGCTGATACCGCATCAATCGACCCGACCGCCGGGCCGCCCCCGGAAGCCCCATCCATGCAACATTCGCAAACCCACCTGCGCTCCCGCCCCATCTCGGCCGGGCACCTGCGCGCCTTCGAGGCTGTTGCCCGGCACCTGAATTTCCGCGCCGCGGCCGAGGAAATGGCGCTGACCCAGTCGGCCGTGAGCCGGCAGATCCAGTCGCTGGAAGAGGAAGTGGGCGTGTCGCTGTTCCTGCGCCACACGCGGGCGGTGGAGCTGACCAGCGCGGGGGCGCAGCTGCTGCTCTCGGTGCAGCAGTCGCTGCCGCGCATCGACATGGCGGTGCGCCAGATCCGCCAGAGCGCGGGGCGCAAGAGCGTGTCGCTCACCACGTTCGCGTCGTTCGCCTCGATGTGGCTGATCCCGCGGCTGGAGGTCTTCCAGCGCGACAACCCCGAGATCGACATCCGCATCGACGCGAGCGACGTGGCGGTGGACCTGGAAGTAGCCGACGTGGACATCGCCCTGCGCTACGGCCCGCGCGAGGCCATGCCGCCCACCGCCGTGCGCCTGTTCGGCGAAAATCTGACGCCGGTGGCCAGCCCCTGGCTCATCAAGAGCAGCCCGCCGATCAAGACGCCGGAAGACATCACCCGCTTCACGCTGATCGAGGCGGGCGACGCGCACCGCACGCACCTGGAATGGCTGACGTGGCGGCGCTGGTTCGAGGTGAACGGCCTGGAACGCGCGCAACCCAAGCGCTGGCTCTATTTCAACTACGCCTACCAGATGGTGCAGGCCGCGCTCACCGGCCAGGGCGTGGTGCTGGCGCGCAGCTCGCTGATCGCCGAGAGCCTGGCCAACGGCGACCTGATCGAGGTGCTGCCCCAGCACCGCATGGATTCACCGATGTCCTACTGGCTCATTGCCGGTCCGCGCAATGCGTTGCGGCCCGAGATCAAGGCCTTCTGGGACTGGCTGCTGCTGCAGGCCGGCACCACGCGCGGGACCATCGGCGAGGTGCCCGATCCGGACACGATCGACGATATCGATTGAGGTTTTTCAGCTCGTCGGCCAGACGACGCCGTTGTCGTTGAGGATCGCGTCCAGCGGCAGGTCGTGCGCTTCCGGCTCGAAATCGTCGAGGAAGCCGTGCGTGAATCCGAGCCCCACCGTGAACGGCCGCGGCTCCAGCGCCGCCAGCGTGCGGTCGTAGAAACCGCCGCCGTAGCCCAGCCGGTAGCCGCCGGCGCTGTAGCCCACGCAGGGCACGAACAGCAGGGTCGGCACGATCAGTTCGGTGTCCTTGGGCTTGGGAATGCCGTAGGCGTCTTCTTCCATCTGGCAGCCGGGGTACCACGCGTGGAAGGTGAGGGTCTTGTGGACCTTGTCGATCACGGGCAGTCCGATGCGGCGGCGCTGGGTTTCTTCCATCAGCTCGCCGTCTTCCTTCCAGCGGTGCAGCGCGGGCAGCGGATCGAACTCGCCCTTGATCGGCCAGTAGGCGCCGATCACGGTGTCGGGCCGGCCGACCAGCCAGATGCGCATGACGCGCTGCAGCAGGTCGGCGCGCGTCATCCGATCCGGCATGGCCAGGCGTTGTTCGATCAAGGCCTTGCGCAGTTGGTCCTTCAGAAAACTCGCCGTCGCCGAAGTGTCGGCACCCTTTGACTTGTCCATAATCCCCCGATGCAGTTCCCAAGCATTTTGGCATCCACGCGCAACCGCCCGCGCAACGCAACGCCAGCCGTTGCTTTTTCCCTCGTCCTGACTGCCGCCGCACTGCTCTTTCACCCCCCCGCCAGCGCACAGACCAACACCAACGACGACGTGCTGGTGCAGATGAAGCAGGCCTTCGGGCGCGGCGACAAGGCCCGCCTTACCGCCCTCCTGCCGCAAGCCCGCGGCCACGCGCTCGAGCCCTGGGCCGCCTACTGGGAACTGAAGGCCCGCCTGCAGGAAGCCCAGCCCAACGAAGTGCAGGACTTCTACGCCCGCTACCCCGGCACCTACCAGGAAGACCGCCTGCGCAACGACTGGCTGCTGCTGCTCGGCCAGCGCCGCGACTGGGACGGCTTTGCCGCCAACGTGGCCGGCTACCGCATGGGCGACGACGCGCAAGTGCGCTGCTACGCGATCCTGGCCGAGACGCTGCGCTCGGGCACCGCCACGCAGGCCCAGGCCGACGACGTGCGCCGCGCCTGGCTCGGCCAGAAAGAGGCCGACGACGGCTGCCTCACCGCGGCCGACCGCATGGTCGCCTCCCGCCTCATGTCGCCCAACGACGCCTGGAAGAAGGCGCGCCTGGCCATCGAGGCCAACCGCCCGCAGGCCGCGCGCGGTGCCGTCACCATCGCCGCGCCCGATGCGCTGCCGCTCTTCGAGGAACTGAACGCGAGCTCGGCCAAGTTCCTCACCGGCCGCGCCTTCGTGGCCGCCAAGTCGCGCAAGGAGCTGGTGGTGCTCGCGCTCATCAAGGTCGCGATCGCCGACCCCGACATGGCCGCCTCGCAACTGGACAGCAAATGGGGCCCGATGCTCTCGGCCGAGGAGCGCAACTGGCTCTGGGGCGCCATCGGCCGCGCGGCCGCCAACAAGCTCTCGCCGCAGGCCGTGGGCTATTTCGCCAACGTCACGAAGAACGGCGACCTCTCGGACGACATGCTCGGCTGGCGCGTGCGCGCCGCGCTGCGCGCCGGCCAGTGGAAGGACGTGGCGCCCGCGATCAACGCGATGAGCGAGACCGCCCAGCTCGATCCGACCTGGGTCTACTGGAAGGCCCGGGCGCTCGCCACCGAACGCAGCGACGAGCGCCGCGCCCAGGCCCGCGAGCTCTACACGAGCATTGCCGGCACGCGCGGCTTCTACGAAATGCTCGCGCTCGAAGAGCTGGGCGAGCGCGTCGTCACGGCCACCCGGCCCGCACCGCTCACGCCCGAGGAAAAGGCCGCCGCGCGCAGCAACCTCGCGCTCAACCGCGGCCTCTACGCGATCGCGATCGGCCTGCGCTCCGAAGGCACGCGCGAGTGGAACTACGCCACCAACCTGCACGACAAGGGCGGCATGGACGACCGCGCGCTGCTGGCCGCGGCCGACTTCGCCTGCCAGCGCGAGGTGTGGGACCGCTGCATCAACACCAGCGAGCGCACCAAGGGCGCGATCGACGTGGAGCAGCGCTTTCCGATGCCCTTCCACGACACGGTGCTGCGCAAGAGCCAGGACATCGGCCTCGATCCGGCCTACGTCTACGGCCTCATCCGCCAGGAGAGCCGCTTCATCATGGACGCGCGCTCGGGCGTCGGCGCCTCGGGCCTGATGCAGGTCATGCCCGCCACCGCGCGCTGGACGGCCCGCAAGATCGGCATGGCCGACTTCACGCCCGGCCAGATCAACGACCGCGAAACCAACATCACCATCGGCACCAACTACCTGAAGCTGGCGCTGGACGATTTCGACGGCTCCATGGCGCTGGCCGCCGCCGCCTACAACGCCGGCCCGGGGCGCCCCCGCAACTGGCGCAACGGCCCGGTGCTCGACGCGGCGATCTGGGCCGAGAACGTGCCCTTCACCGAGACCCGCGACTACGTGAAGAAGGTGCTGGCCAACACCACGAACTACGCGGCGATCATCAGCGGCCGGCCGCAGTCGCTGAAGGAACGCCTGGGCCGCATCGGCCCGCGCGACGCCGCCGAACCGGAACCAAACAAGGACCTTCCCTGAGATGAGTTGGCACGACGAGGTGCTCGACACCATCGCCTCCGAGTTCTCGGACGTGACGGACGTCGCGCAGCTCACGCGCATCGTCGTTCGCCTCATGCTCGCGGCCATCCTGGGCTTTGTGCTGGGGTTCGAGCGCGAGCAGCAGGGCAAGGCGGCCGGCGTGCGCACGCACATGCTGGTGGCCATCGGCTCGGCGATGTTCGTGCTGATCCCGCAGCAGACGGGCATCGTGCCGGCCGACATGAGCCGCGTGATCCAGGGGCTGGTGGCGGGCGTGGGCTTTCTCTGTGCGGGCACCATCCTCAAGCAGGGCAAGGACGAATCGCACGTGCAGGGCCTCACCACCGCCGCGGGGCTCTGGATGACGGCGGCCATCGGCATGGCCTGCGGGCTGGGCCGCGAGGCGACTGCGGTGCTCAGCGCGCTGCTGGCGCTGGCGGTGCTGTCGCTGGTGCCGCGGCTGGTGAGCCTGCTCGAGCGCACCGTCGCGAAGAGCGACGACGCGCAGGATGCGCCGCGCGTGATCGCATCGACGGACGACAAGCCGCGCGGCGGCTGACCGCGCCGGCCCGCATCAATTCGCGCCGCGTTCGGCATCAATGGCCGCGCGCCGCGCGGCTAGCATCGAAGGCTTTGCACCGAACCGAACCGAAGGAACCCCCATGCGCAAGCTCTACATCGGCAACAAGAACTACTCGTCGTGGTCCATGCGCCCCTGGGTGCTCATGAAGCAGGCCGGCATCGCCTTCGACGAAGTGATGGTGCGCTTCGATTCGTTCGAGGCGGAGTCGCAGTTCAAGCACACCATCGCGCCGCTCAACCCCGTGGCCAAGGTGCCGGTGCTGGTCGATGGCGACCTGGTGGTCTGGGACACGCTGGCCATCGCCGAATACCTGGCCGAGACCTTTCCCGAGAAGCAGCTGTGGCCCAAGGCCGCGGCCGACCGGGCGCGCGCGCGCAGCATCTGCGCCGAGATGCATTCGGGTTTCGGGGGCCTGCGCGGGCACTGCGGCATGAACATCGAGGCGTCGCTGCCGGAAGTCGGCGCGAAGCTGCTCGAGGATGAGCCCGCCGTGCGCAGCGACCTGGACCGCATCGTCCAGATGTGGAGCGACCTGCTCGGCACCCATGGCGGCCCGCTGCTGTTCGGTGAATTCACCATCGCCGATGCGTACTTCGCGCCCATCGGCACGCGCCTGAAGACCTACGGGTTGCCGGTGCCGCCGGCCATCTCGGCCTACATCGAACGCGTGCAGGCGCTGCCGGGCGTGAAGGCCTGGATCGACGAAGCGCTGGCGGAGAAGGATTTCCTGCAGTTCGAAGAGCCCTACCGCACGGGGCGGTAAGGCTTTCGGAGCAGGTGCCGGGGGCCGGTCAGAACCGGTAGGTTGCCGACAGGAAGGTGACGATCGGGTTGAGCTTCAGGCTCGCTTCGCTGCGAGCGACCGGCAGGCCGGTGATCGAGGTCGTCGTCAGCTTGGCCTTGGTCTTCAGCGGGATGTACGAGACCGAGAACGAGATGCCCCAGTGCTTGTCGAACTGGTACGAGACACCGGCATTGAGCACGGGCGCGAACGAGCTGTCGAGCTTGGCGGTGGTGTTCACCGAGTACGGCGACTGGCGGAACTGGCTGGCCAGCGCGCCCTGCAGGTTCGAGGTCAGCTTCACGTCGCTGTACCAGACGTAGGTGGCGCCCAAGCCGACGAACGGACGGAAGGCGTCGTTGCCTTCGTTGAAGTTGTACTTGACCAGCACCGTGGGGCTCCACTGGCGGGCTTCGCCCAGTTCCCCCACGCGGGCCAGCGTGCCGGTGCCCTCGAGCTTGAACTTCGGCGGAACGCCCAGCACGCCTTCCACGGCCCAGTGGCTGTCCAGGAAGTAGGCCAGGCTCAGGCCGAGCGTGTCCGAATCCTTGATGCTGGCGCCCGAACCCTGGAGCACGCTCTGCACCGGCGCCGTGACTGTGAGCGGCTTGCTCGAGTCCTGAGGCGCCAGGTGGAACCAGCCTGCCCCCGCGACCCAGTCGCCGGCGTTTTGCGCAAACGCACTGCCGGACGCCAAGGCACCCAGAGCCGCCAGCGCAAACATTGTTTTCTTCATGATGTGAATGCTCCTTTGGTTGAAAAATCCCCGCCAATGCAGTGCCGGCCCGTGGCGGGCGCTGCATTCGAGCAAATAAACGAACGTTCGTTCTGTTTGCAATTCGAATTATCGAACGCTCGTTCTATTTAGTGGGTGCGGGGTATCCCTATCCCGCATCCCGCGCTAATTCCGGGCTAATTCCTGGCTCATTCGCGATCGCCCCATCTCTCTTGCATCCCTACACTGCGGCCATGAAAATCTTTCTCGTCGGCGGCGCCGTCCGCGACCGGCTGCTCGGGCGACCGGTCTCGGACCACGACTGGCTGGTGGTCGGCGCCACGCCCGAAGACATGACCCGCCGCGGCTACCTGCCCGTAGGGCGCGACTTTCCGGTGTTCCTGCATCCGAAGACGCGCGAGGAGTACGCCCTCGCCCGCACCGAGCGCAAGAGCGCCCCCGGCTACCGCGGCTTCACCATCCACACCGCGCCCGACGTGACGCTGGACGAGGACCTCGCCCGGCGCGACCTCACCATCAACGCCATCGCGCTGCCCGCGGAACTGGTGGGTGCCGACGGCCAGTTCGAACCTGATGCCGAAAAGCTGGCAGACCCCTTCCACGGCCAGCGCGACCTCAAGGCCCGGCTGCTGCGCCACGTGACCGACGCCTTCCGCGAAGACCCGGTGCGCATCCTGCGGGTGGCACGCTTCGCCGCGCGCTTCGACGATTTCTCGGTCGCGCCCGAAACCATGCAACTGATGCGCGAGATGGTCCACGCCGGCGAGGCCGATGCGCTGGTGCCCGAGCGCGTCTGGCAGGAACTCGCGCGCGGCCTCGCGGAAACGCGCCCCTCGCGCATGTTCGAGGTGCTGCGCGAATGCGGCGCCCTCGCCGTGCTGTTGCCCGAAGTCGACCGCCTCTGGGGCGTGCCGCAGCCCGAGGCGCACCACCCCGAGATCGACACCGGCGTGCACCTGATGATGGTCATCGACACCAGCGCGCGGCTTGCGGCCACCTTGCCGGTGCGCTTCGCCTGCCTGATGCACGACCTGGGCAAGGGCACCACGCCCGCCGACGTGCTGCCGCGCCACATCGGCCACGAAAAGCGCAGCGTCGAGTTGCTGCACGCGGTGTGCGACCGCTGGCGCGTGCCGGTCGAGATCCGCGAGCTGGCCGAGGTGGTCGCGCGCGAGCACGGCAACGTGCACCGCAGCGGCGAGCTCGATGCGGCGCCGCTGGTGCGCCTCCTGGAGCGCTGCGACGCCTTCAGGAAGCCCGCGCGTTTTGCCGAGGTGCTGCTGGCCTGCGAATGCGATGCGCGCGGCCGGCTCGGTTTCGAGGACAGGCCCTATCCGCAGCGCGAGCGCCTGCTCGCCGTGCTGGCCACCGCCGCGGCCGTGCCCACCGACGTGGTCGCGCGCAAGGCACAGCAGTCCGGCGCCACCGGTCCGCGCATCGGCGAAGCGATCCACCGCGCGCGCATCGACGCGGTCGCCGCGTCGATGGCCTGAACAAGGCGACGGGAAGAGGCGAAAGGCGCTGCCCTGCCCCGCGCGGTGCATGGCCTTTTGATGAAGCACCGCACCGGAGGAGCGTCCGCGCGCTTCCGGTTTTGGCCGACACGCGGCGGCGGACGCCCGTGTTATGGTTTTTCCCAATGCCAAAGTCCTCCGACAGCAACGTGCAGTTGCCCCCTCCGCTGGGCCGGAACGCCGCCCTTTTCCTCGACTTCGACGGCACGCTGGTCGGCCTTGCGCCCACCCCCGAGGCCATCGAGATTCCCCCCGCGCTCGTCGCTCTCCTGAGCGACCTGCGCGACCAGCTGGGCGGCGCGCTGGCCGTGGTGTCGGGCCGCCAGATCGACTCGATCGACCGCTTCCTCGCGCCGCTGCGGCTGCCCGCGGCCGGCGAGCACGGCGTGCAGCGTCGCGATGCCAAGGGCCACATGCAGGAGCAGCACGCGCCCGATCTCGTGCCCATCCTGGACATCGCCAACGAACTCGCGCGCGTGCACGAAGGCCTGCTGGTGGAGCGCAAGCACGCCGCCATCGCCCTGCACTACCGGCTCGCGCCGCAGCTGGAGGCGGTGTGCCGCGATGCGATGTCGCGCGCCATCGAGGGCCGCCCGGCGCTCGAGCTGATGCACGGCAAGTTCGTCTTCGAAGTGAAGCCCGCGGGCGTCAACAAGGGCATCGCCATCGACGCCTTCATGACCGAGGCGCCCTTCGCGGGCCGCGTGCCAGTCTTCGCGGGCGACGACACCACCGACGAGAGCGGCTTCGCGGTCGTGCAGCCGCGCGGCGGCATCGCGATCAAGGTCGGCTCGGGGCCGAGTCTGGCGCTGCACCGGCTCGAATCGCCGCGCGCGGTGTACGAGTGGCTGGTGCAGGCGCGCGACATGCTCGTGGCGCCACCCGCGCCGCCGACGCCGCCCCCGCCGCCTGACTCCAGGGTCGAAGAAAACACCGAACAGAAAACCGAAGACCCCAGGAGCCCCGGATGAGCGAAGAACAATTGTCGAAGGCGCCCGAGGACCGCGCCGGCGAGGCGCTGGCCGACGCCGCCGGTCCCGACGACCGCGCGCCGGTCGACGTGAAGGCCGCCGCCGCACCCGGCCCGCGCGGCTTCGCGCCGCCGGCCGAGCCGTCGCTCAACGTCGGCGTGATCGGCAACTGCGCCTACAGCGCGCTCATCGATGCGCGCGGCCGCGCGGTCTGGTGCTGCCTGCCGCGCTTCGACGGCGATCCGGTGTTCAACGCGCTGCTGCATCCCGGCGACGGCGCGGGCGCTTGGAGCATCGACATCGAGGACTTCGCCGAGGCCAAGCAGTGGTACGAGCCGAACACGGCCGTGCTGCGCACCCAGCTCTTCGACAGCGCCGGCCAGGGCATCGAGATCACCGATTTCGCGCCGCGCTTCTACAGCCGCTCGCGCTACTTTCGCCCGCTCATGATGGTGCGCCGCGTGCGGCCGATCGCGGGCGCGCCGCGCATCCGCGTGTCGCTCGATCCGCGCTTCCAGTGGGGTGCTTCGGAACCCATCGAGGTCACGCGCGGCAGCAACCACATCCGCTACGTCGGCCCCGACGTGACGCTGCGCCTGAACACCGACGCATCGATCTCGCACATCCTCGCGCGCCAGCCCTTCGTGATCTCGCGCGAGTACAACTTCATGTTCGGCGTGGACGAAACGCTGCTGGACGGCATCGCCGACACCGCGCGCAAGTTCGAGCAGGAAACCATCGCCTATTGGCGCACCTGGAGCAAGCGCCTGGCGATCCCCTTCGAGTACCAGGACGCGGTGATCCGCGCGGCCATCACGCTCAAGCTCTCGCTGTACGAGGACACGGGCGCCATCGTCGCGGCCATGACCACCAGCATCCCCGAGGCGCCGGGCAGCCAGCGCAACTGGGACTACCGCTACTGCTGGCTGCGCGATGCCTTCTTCGTGGTGCGCGCGCTCAATTCGCTGAGCGAAGTGGGCACGATGGAGGACTACCTGCGCTGGCTGGGCAACGTGGTGATCGGCTCGCACGGCGAGCACATCCAGCCGCTCTACGGCATCGGGCTGGAGCGGGAGCTGCCCGAGTCGTTCGTCGAGGGCCTGCCCGGTTACCGCGGCATGGGCCCGGTGCGCGTGGGCAACCAGGCGCAGGAGCATTTCCAGCACGACGTGTACGGCAACATCGTGCTCGGCGCGGCGCAGGCCTTTCACGACCACCGGCTGCTCGCCCGCGCGGGGGTGGCGGAGTTTCCGCACCTGGAGGCGGTCGGCGAACAGGCGGTGCGCGTCTACGGCACGCCCGATGCCGGCATGTGGGAGCTGCGCACGCGCGCACGCGTGCACACCAGCTCGGCGCTGATGAGCTGGGCCGCCTGCGACCGGCTCTCCAAGATCGCGCGCACCCTGGAGTTGCCCGAGCGCGCCGCCTACTGGCACGGCCACGCCGCGCGCATGAAGGAAGAGATCCTCGCCAAGTCGTGGTGCGAAGAGCGCCAGGCCTTCGCCGAGAGCTTCGGCGGCCACGAGCTCGATGCGAGCATCCTGCTCATGGTCGAGGTGGGCCTGATCGACGCGCGCGACCCGCGCTTCATCTCCACCGTCGATGCGATGGAAAAATCGCTCTGCGACGGCCCCTACATGCGCCGCTACGAAGCGGCCGACGATTTCGGCAAGCCCGAGACCGCCTTCAACATCTGCACCTTCTGGCGCATCGACGCACTCGCCAAGATCGGCCGCAAGGCCGAGGCACGCCAGATCTTCGAGACCATGCTCGCCGCGCGCAATCCGCTGGGCCTGCTGTCGGAAGACACCCACCCGGTCACGGGCGAGATGTGGGGCAATTTTCCGCAGACCTATTCGATGGTCGGCATCATCAATGCGGCTGTGCGTCTGTCCGCCCCCTGGGATTCCTGCATATGACAACAACAGCCCCCCGGCTTTTCACTCGCTTCGCTCCTGTAACTCCACCCCCCGGGGGGAGGCGCGGCCCGCCTTGGGGCGGCCCGGCGGCGGCCGCAAGGAGGCGCCATGAGTCGCCTCGTCGTCGTTTCCAACCGCGTGGCAGACCCACGCAAGCCCGCCGCCGGCGGCCTGGCCGTCGCCCTGGGGGAGAGCCTGCAGCAAAGTGGCGGCCTCTGGTTCGGCTGGAGCGGGCAGATCGTGGAGGACGGCCCCACGGGCGAGGGCGAACTGCACAAGCAGCAGGCCGGCAAGGTCACGCTCGCCACCATCGACCTGAGCCGCGAGGACCACGACAGCTACTACCTGGGCTACAGCAACGACGTGCTCTGGCCGGTGTTCCACAACCGCCTGGACCTGGCGCACTTCGAGGCCGGCTTCATCGGCGGCTACCGGCGCGTGAACCAGCTGTTCGCACGCAAGCTGCTGCCGATGCTCAAGGACGACGACGTCATCTGGATCCACGACTACCACCTGATGCCGCTGGCCGCCGAGCTGCGCGCGATGGGCTGCAGGCAGCGCATCGGCTTCTTCCTGCACATTCCGCTGCCGCCGCAGATCATCGTGGCGGCCATTCCGCAGCACGAGTGGCTGATGCGCTCGCTGTTCTCCTACGACCTGATCGGCTTCCAGGCCCAGCAGGACGTGCAGCACTTCGAGCACTATGTGCGCAACGAAGCGCACGGCGAGTACCTGGGCAACGAGATGTACCGCGCCTACGGGCAGACGGTGCGCTGCAGCGCATTTCCGATCGGCATCGATGTCGACGAATTCGCCGCGCTCACGCACGCCAAGGAATCGCGCGACATGTACGAGACCATGAAGCGCGAGTATTCGAGCCGGCGTCTCTTGCTGGGCATCGACCGGCTCGACTACTCCAAGGGCATTCCGCAGCGCGTGCGCGCGTTCCGCGAGCTGCTCGCCAACTACCCCGAAAACCGCCGCAGCGCCACGCTGATCCAGATCGCCTCGCCCACGCGCGAGACGGTCGATGCGTACGGCGACATCCGGCGCGAGCTCGAATCGCTGTGCGGCGCGATCAACGGCGACTACGGCGAACTCGACTGGATGCCCGTGCGCTACATCCACCGCATGGTGGCGCGCAAGCGCGTGCCGGGCCTGTGCCGCGCTGCGGCGGTCGGACTGGTCACGCCGCTGCGCGACGGCATGAACCTCGTCGCGAAGGAGTACATCGCGGCGCAGGACCCGGCCGATCCGGGTGTGCTGGTGCTATCGCGCTTTGCCGGCGCGGCGGAGCAGTTGAAAGAGGCGCTGCTGGTGAATCCGTACGACACGCACGGCACGGCCGAGACCGTGCAGCAGGCGCTTCAGATGCCGCTGGAAGAGCGGCGCGAGCGGCACCAGAAATTGCTGTCGCGCATCCGCGAGCAGGACATCCACTGGTGGCGGCGGACCTTCCTCGACGCGTTGCGCGAGGCGGCCAGCGAACGCTGAGGTTTGCTGTTCGGGGCGGCGATCGCGCCGACGGGGCACCTTGCTCCGCGAATGTCCCCCGGGCTTCGCCCTCCTCCTTGATTTCGCTGCGCAAGGCACCCCATCGGCGCGCTCGCTTTCAGAGCACTGGTTGATCAGCGATACACCAGCAGCGCGTCCAAGTGCGCAGGGCATCGGGTGCTCCCCGCAGCGAAATCAAGGAGGAGGCCGCAGGCCGGGGGACATTCGCGGAGGGGAGTACCCGGTGGCCTGCGCACGCCGCCCTGAATGCCCCTTACCAGCCAGTGAGCAGCCGCACGAAGCGCATCACCGGGCGAGCCTCCGAATAAGCAGAAGCCGGCGACACCTTCGGCGCATGCACCCGCAGGTGTGCAGGGGTCAGCGCAGACACCTCGATCCACCCGCCGTGCGTCAGGCGATGCACGTCGCCTTCATCGAGCGCCGTCTCGCTCATGAACACCGTGCCGCCGAACCAGCCCGGCGGCGACACGAGCCGCACGCGCCCTTCGGCCACCTGCAGCCAGGTGCCCGCGTCGACGCAGGTGCGCAGGGACTGGCCGGCCTCCAGGACGATGGAGTCGGGTGCTTGGGACAGGGTGGTGATCATGGCGGGCCTCGAAGGTGAGTGAGTGAACGAGCGGATGAAGAAGCGGTTCGGCGAGTCCAGATCGTAGAAATTCCGGCGCTCAAAAAACAGGCACAAACATCGGCTATTCGCACCGGAACAGCCAGGCGCCGGCCCATCTGTTATGGTCGTTTTCCCGTTCAACTGCATCTGTTTTCGGATGCCCGTTTGGGGGAGCATCGACGCCATGGACTCGCTACCGCTCTACCGGCAACTCGCAGCGCACTACGTCGACGCGATCCACACCGGCTCGCTCAAGCAGGGCGACAAGCTGCCCTCGCTGCGCGGCCTCATGCGCCTGCACGACATCAGCCTCTCGACCGCGCTGCAGCTGTGCCGCGCGATGGAGAGCGACGGCTGGGTCGAGGCGCGCGACCGCTCGGGCTACTTCGTGCGCCGGCCGCAGCGCCTGGCCATCGCGCCGATGGAGGAGCCCGTGGCCGACGTGCCGCCGGACCCCGCGCAGTTCGTCAGCATGCGCACCCGCATGGCCAACTTCATGGCGCGCGGACGCCACGCGGGCGTGAAGCTCAACTTCGCCATCGCGCGCGCCGCGCCCGAGCTGTACCCGGCCGAGGCCCTTCGCAATTCGATGACGCGGGCGCTGCGCCAGCGGCCCGAGTTGCTGACCACCGCCTCGTCCCAGAAGGGCCACGAGCAATTCCGCGAGGCCGTGGCGCAGCGCAACCTGCGCGTGGGCATGACGGTGTCGCCCGACGAGGTGCTGGTCACCAACGGCTGCATCGAGGCGCTGAACCTCGCGCTGCGCGCGGTCGCCAAGCCCGGCGACACCGTGGCCGTGGAGTCGCCCACCTTCTACGGCCTGCTGCAGGTGCTCGAGAGCCTGGGCATGCGCGCGCTGGAGATTCCGACCAGCCCGCAGACCGGCATTTCCATCGAGGCGCTGGACCTGGCCATCCACACCTACGACGACATCAAGGCCGTGGTGGTGGTGCCGCACCTGCAGAACCCCATCGGCAGCGTGATGCCCGATGCGCACAAGCAGCGGCTCGTGCAGCTGTGCGAGAGCCACGGCATCGCGCTGGTCGAGGACGACACCTACAGCGACCTGGTGGAGACCGAGGTGCCGCTGCGCGCGGTGAAGTCGTGGGACCGCACGGGCAACGTGATCTATTGCGCCTCGCTGCACAAGGTGCTCGCGCCGGGCCTGCGCCTGGGCTGGATCACCGCCGGGCGCTGGCACGCGCAGGTGGAAATGCTCAAGTACGCGCAGACGCGCAACAACGAGGCGCTGGCGCAGATCGCCGCGGGCGAATTCATCGCGAGCGGCGCCTACGACCGGCACCTGCGGCGCCTGCGCGACCGGCTGCACGTGCAGCGCGACCAGACGGCGGACGCCATCGCGA
This sequence comes from Variovorax sp. AC194, assembly GCF_979257995.1. Classification (NCBI taxonomy): domain Bacteria; kingdom Pseudomonadati; phylum Pseudomonadota; class Betaproteobacteria; order Burkholderiales; family Comamonadaceae; genus Variovorax; species Variovorax sp. AC194. The sequence continues at coordinate 5,904,408 of NZ_OZ409823.1, forward strand.
AGTACTTTCCGCCGGGCACGCGGCTGAACCTGCCGCGCGGCGGCCTGCAGCTGTGGGTCGAGCTGCCCGAGCAGCGCTCGTCGGTCACCGTGTTCGAGGCCGCGTTGCGCGAGCACATGCTGGTGTCGCCGGGCGCGCAGTTCTCCAACTCAGGGCGCTTCGACAACTACCTGCGCATCAACTGCGGCTGGCCGTATTCGAAGGCGGTGGACGCGGGGCTGCAGCGGCTCGGCGAGATCGTGTCGGCCACGCGCAAGCTGCCGCGCGCGCCAGCTGCCTGACCTGCCAACCTGCCTAGACGATGTAGAAGACAACGGCGTCGCGCCGCGCGGCCGCCTCGGCGAAGAAACGCTTCACGCCTTCCAGGAAGTCCGCGAGGTCTTCGGTGCCGCTTTGCCAGGCTTTCGCCCAGTAGAGCTCGGCGAACTGCGCCGGCTCGCCGGTGAAGCGCGCCATAGCGTCCGGCACGCTACGCCGCGCGAGCCGCGCGGCCACGCGCTCGACGTGGCTGGCCGTGAGGTAGATGCAGCCCAGGCCTTCCGTGCCTTCGAGCTGCTCGCCGTCCACCGCCTCGGGCAGCAGCACACGCACCACGTCCCAGGCCTGCTCGACCGTCTGGGTGGCGTGCGGGCCGCCCTTGTTCGCTGGGGTGTGGAAGAGAAAGCCCGAGACGCTCGACGGATCGATGACCAGTTCGCGCAGCCGGTAGCGGTCGAAGGCGTAGAACGCGCCCCCGATGCTCACGTGCTCGGCTCCAGCCGCGCGGCCCGCGCGACCGCCGCCAGCGCGAGGCTCACGTTGTCGATGTTGCGCTGCGCATTCGCGAGGTTGCCCAAGTGGTCCGGCGCGCAGATCTGGTTGAGCAGCAGCGTGCGCTTGAAGTGCTTGAGCGCTTCGCGCAGGTCCCCCTCGTCCTGCGCGATCAGGCCCAGGTCGTTGTGCGCGGTCGCCGCGCTGGTGGAAATGCCCCGGCAGCTGCGCTCCTGGATGGCCAGCGCGCGCTCGAACAGGGGCTTGGCATGCTCGGACTCGTTGCGCGCCATGTGCAGCTGGGCGAAGTTGATCAGGAGGTCGGCGTGCAGGTCGGCATCGCCCTCCCCTTTGTCTTCCGACGCGAGCTTGTCCAGGTGCACCATGGCCCGCGCATAGCAGAGCTCGGCCTTCTGGTCCTGGTCGGTGTTGGCGTAGAGAAACGCGAGGTTGTTGAAGGCGCGCACCACTTCGTCGGTCGAGTTGCCCTTGCTCAGCGCGACGGCCATCGCAATGGTCTTCTTGTAGAGAACCTCCGCCTCGTCCGAGCGCCCCGCGCCGGCGTGCAGCAGCGCGAGCGTGTTGCTCGGGCCGAGCCGCCAGCTGTCGTCCAGGCCCAGCTGATCGATGATGGCCAGGCTCTCGTCCAGCAGGGAGACGGCCTTGTCGTGCCATTGCAGCTGCCGGCAGAACTCGGCATGGCTCACGAGGTGGAACACGACGGCTTCGCCGAGCCCGCCGCACAGCTGGCGGCTGGTGTGGACGGCCTCGGCGCAGAGCCGCTCGGCGAGCGCGAGGTCGCGCCGCTCGAAGGCCGCCTTGTAGCGCCGCTCCTGGTCTTCGAGCAGGCCCAGCAGCACGGTGTCGTCGCCGGTGCGGCCGTCCGTGGAAAGGTGTGCGGGGAGGTTCGCGGGCAGGTGCGCACGGCGCCGGCGCGCGGCGGCATGCTCGCCGATGCCGGCCAGGGTCATGGCCAATGCCTTGCGGACGATCTCCATGTCCTCGGCCGGCATGCCGATCTGGCGGCCGATGGCGAGGCTTTCTTCAAGGCTGGCCTTGGCCTCGTCGAAGGCCTTGAACTGGTAGCAGGCCTGGCCGTGCATGCACAGCGACATCGCCAGGTTCTGGTGCGGTCCCTTGAAGACCTTGCGCGCGTTGGCGACGATCAGCTCGCCCAGCGCCACGGCCCGGGCCCAGTCGTGCATTTCGGCGGCGGCGACGAAGCGCTCGCGCAACTCGTCGGCCTGGCCGAGCGCCTGGAGGTCGTAGGCCTTGGCGGCCCGGTGGCGGGCGGCGTCGAGCGCTTCCTGCCGCTTGAGCTGGACGTAGACCCAGTAGATGTCCACCAGCAGCCAGGACAGGAGCAGGGCCAGCCCGACGCGCGCGCCCGGCAGCCCGGTCGCTGCGAAGAGGCACAGCAGCAGTTGCGCCGCCGCGCCCAGGTAGCTGCGCAGGTAGAACCGATGCGCCCCGAGGAAGCCGCCCACCAGCAACAGCAGGTAGGCGAACGGCTTGCGGCGGGGCGTCGGGATGCGCATGGTTCGCCGAGGGTATTGCGGCGCGGCCGCTCAGTCCAGCAAAGCCAGCGCGGCGTAGTCGCCGACCTTCTCGCCGAGCCCCGCGGGCACGAGCAGCACGCCGCGGGTGAGCGGCATCAGCTTGCCGTCGATCTGCGCCTGCAGCCGGGGCAACAGGAAATCGCGGTGGTGCCAGAACACGCTGCCGCCCAGGCTGATGCGCTGCAGGTCCAGCGTGATGATCATGTTGTAGAGCATGCGGCCCATCACGCGGCACAGCGCATCGACGATTTCCAGCGCATGCGGCTCGCCGGCCGAGGCGGCCGAGAACAGGTCCGCAGCGGGTTGGCCGAAGCGGCGCGAGATCGAATTGCCGGCGACCAGCGCTTCGACATCGCCCAGGTTGCCGCAACCGCACAGGGCGCCGCTTGCATCGTCGGCCACGAAGCTGTGTCCCGCATGGCCCGCATTGCCGTTCTTGCCGCGCAGCGCACGGCCGTCCACGCACAGGCCCACGCCGACGCCGGTGCTCCAGGTGGCATAGGCGCAGTGATCGAATCCCTTGAGCGCGCCCCAGTGGCGCTCCGCCTCGAGCCCGGCCACCGCATCGTTCTCGACGCGCACCTGTCCGAAGCGCTGCGCCAACGGGGCTTCGATGATCGCGGTCATCCACTGGTTGGGCAGACCGCGAGCCGGGCCGGCGATGCCGCCGCAGATGTTGGGCGTGGCCAGTTCGACCATGCCGTCGCGCAACTCGAAGGGCCCGGTCGACGACACGCCCACGCGGTCGATCGCGGCCGGATCGACGCCCTGCTCGGCGCAGACCTCGTCGATCATCCGCATGATCTGCACCGCCACGGCGTCGTTGTCGCCGGTCTTGGCGGTCGGCTCGCTGCGGCGGCCGACCAGCGGCGCATCGCTCGAGGGGGAAAGGCTCACGGCGACCTTGGTGCCGCCGATGTCAACGCAGGCTCTCATTGCGGTTTGTCTTTTCTCTACAGGAGGCGCGCCACCAGCGCCGCGATCATGCTGAGCACCACGGTGCTCCCGATCGGCAACTGCCAGTCGCGGCCGAAGGCGCGAAACTCGAAATCGCCGGGCAACCGTCCGAAGCCGAAGCGGCGCAGCCAGGCGGTCAGCCCGCTCATGAGCAGCAGCGCAAGGACGACGACGATCAGCCAGCGGAACATGGGGAGAGTCTAGGCCGCGAGGATCGCCATGGCTTGTCGGTGAAGTTCGGGCGTTGCGGCCGCGATGACCCGGCCGTCGGACTTCAGGTTCAGCGGCTGCCCCTGCCAATCGGTGATGACGCCGCCCGCAGCTTCGATCAGCCCGGCGGGGCCGAGGTAATCGTAGGGCTGCAGGCCGGTTTCCACCACCAGGTCGATGGTGCCGCCGGCCAGTTGGGCGTAGCCGTAGCAGTCGCCACCGAAGCGGCGCATCGCGCACTGGCGGCTCAACCGGTCGAAGGCCTGCCAGTCGGCCGGCGCGAAGATGTCGGGCGAGGTGGTGACGATGCGGGCCTTGGCCACCTCGGTGCAGTTGCTCACGCGCACCGGCTGGCCGTCGCGCGTGGCGCCCTGGCCGGCCCGGCCGATCCAGCGTTCTTTCAGCACCGGCATGTCGATCATGCCCAGCACCACGCGCTCGCCCTGCAGCACGCCGATCAGCGTGCCCCAGAGCGGCGAGCCGGTGATGAAGCTGCGCGTGCCGTCGATCGGGTCGAGCACCCAGATGCGTCCGGCGTCCAGCCGCTCGGCGCCGTGCTCCTCGCCGTAGATGCCGTCCGCCGGCACGCGCGCGCCGAGGATCTCGCGCATCGCCGTCTCCGCCGCGCGATCGGCCAGCGTGACGGGGCTCTCGTCGGCCTTGGTGATGATGTCCAGTGGCGTGCGGAAATAGTGCAGCGCCTTTGCGGCGGCCGCATCGGCCAGCGCCTCTGCAATCGATGACAGATCGGGAGTGGGAGAGCTCATGGGAGAGAGTGAACGCGTGCCAAAACTGCGATTAGACCCGAGCCCACGCGGGTTTGACACGACAAGGGCTGTCGCCCTAGCATGGCGCGAAAATTGCCAGGGATAGAACCAATGGCCTCCTTAAGATTCCTGCGCGCCGCGCTCCTCACCCTGCTCCTTGGCGCCTTCGCCGCGCTGGCCCAGGCCACGCCCTCCGACGCCGAGGGAAAGCTGATCGACACGCTGATCCAGCGCGTCTCCAGGATGAGCGCCATGGTGTTCCTGCGCAACGGCAACGAATACAACGCCGCCGATGCCGCCAAGCACATGCAGGCGAAGTACGACTACTTCAAAAAGGAACTGGCCACGGCCGAAGACTTCATCGAGCGCTGCGCCTCGCGCTCCGAGATGACCGGGCAGGCCTACAAGGTGAAGCTCGACAACGGCGCGGTGCGCGACGCCAACGAGTTCCTCAACAGCGAGTTGCGCGCGCTGCGGCAGCAGGCGAAGAAATCGAGCGGTTGAGCCAGCAGCCGCTCTAGCGCTGCTGGCCCCAGCGCCGCACGGTCAGCCGCTCCAGCGTCTTGAAGCCCAGGCTTTCCACCAGGAGGCCGATCAGCACCACCATCGCGAGACCCGCGAACACGCGGTCGGTGTAGAGCTCGTTGCGGTTCTGGAAGATGTACCAGCCCAGCCCGCCCTTGCCCGAGGAGGCGCCGAACACCAGCTCGGCCGCGATCAGCGTGCGCCACGCAAAGGCCCAGCCGATCTTCAAGCCCGAAAGAATCGACGGCAGCGCGGCCGGCACCAGAATCTGCAGCACGTAGCGCAGGCCCTTGAGCCCGTAGTTGCGCCCGGCCATGCGCAGCGTCTCGGGCACGCCCTGGAAGCCCGCGTAGGTGTTGAGCGCGAGCGGCCACAGCACCGAATGGATCAGCACGAACACCAGGCTCCCGCGGCCCAGGCCAAACCACAGCAAGGCGAGCGGCAGCAGCGCGATGGCGGGCAGCGGGTTGAACATCGACGTGAGCGTGTCCAGCAAATCGCGGCCGATCTGCGTCGATACCGCCAGCGTGGTGAGCGCGAAGGCCAGCAGCACGCCGGCCAGGTACCCCTGCAGCAGCACGGCCAGCGAGATGCGCACCTTCTCGATCAGCTCGCCGCTCGCGAGCCCTTCGAACAGCGCCGATGCGGTGGCGGTGAAGGTGGGCAGCAGCAGGTCGTTGTTCTGCCAGCGCGCCGCGAGCTCCCAGAGCACGGCGATGACGGCGAGGATCAGGCCCTTGCGCAACCAGGCCTGCGACCAGATGCGCACGCCGAGTGGCAGCGTGCGCTCGACGGCCAGTTCGGTGAAGGGCTCGAGCGTGCGCTCGTACTCGGGGCGGATCGGCGGAACGACGGCGCTCATGCCGCCGCCTCCGCGTGTTCTTCCTCGAACAGCATGTCGTGGATACGCTGCGCCGTACCCTGAAACTCCGCACCGCCCAGGCTCGCGAGCGTGAAGCCATGGCTGTTGACCTCCGCGCGCATGCGCCCCGGATGCGGCGACAGCAGCGCCACGCGGTTGCCCACCACCAGCGCCTCTTCGATGGAATGCGTGACGAAGAGCAGCGTGAAGCGCACTTCGTCCCACAGCTCGAGCAGCTCCTGCTGCATCTTGCGGCGCGTGAGCGCATCGAGCGCGGCGAAGGGCTCGTCCATCAAGAGCACGCGCGGCTGCATCGCCAGCGCGCGGGCGATGGCCACGCGCTGCTTCATGCCGCCCGAGAGCTGGTGCGGATGCACGTCGGCGAACTTGGCCAGGCCCACCTTGTCCAGGTAGTGCAGCGCGCGTTCGGCGGCTTCCTTCTTGCCGAGCGTGCGGGAGGCGAGCAGCGGGAACATGACGTTCTGCTTCACGGTCTTCCACGGCGGCAGCTGGTCGAACTCCTGGAACACGACGATGCGGTCGGGGCCGGGCTGCGTCACGCGCTGGCCATCGAGGCGGATCTCGCCTTCGACCGGGGAAATGAACCCGCCCACGGCCTTCAGCAGCGTGGACTTGCCGCAGCCCGAGGGGCCGAGCAACACGAAGCGATCGGCCGCGTGCACGTCGAAGCTCACGCGGTGCGTGGCGCGCACGACGCGTTCGGGGGTGCGGTATTCGAGGCTCACGCCGTCGACCTGGAGCAGCGGCGCTTCCTGGTCTTGCCCCCTCTCCCGCTCGCGGGAGAGGGTTGGGCCGAGGGCCGGTGGCGATGCCGAAGGCTCGCCCCTCACCCCCGCCCTCTCCCGATGCGAGAGGGAGCCACCCCGCGAATCCAGGACGGCCGCGTTGCTCACTCAGTTCCCCGAAGCGTTCTGCGCATCGTCGAAGAAATAGTCCTTCACCGACGCCGGCTTGTTCTTGATCGCGCCCACGCGGTGCATGAACTCCGCCAGCGCGTAGGTGTTCTGCGGCGTGGTCTTGAACTGCACTTCGGGGTTCTTGATGATCTTCAGAAGCAGCTCGCGATCAAGCTTGGCGTTGCTCACCTTCAGGTAGATGTCGGCGGCCTTCTCGGGGTTGGCCGTGACGAACTTCGCCGCCTCGTCGAGCGCATCGACGAAGGCCTTGTAGGTCTTGGGGTTCTCGTTGCGGAATTTCTCGGTGGCATAGAGCACCGTGGCCGAGGCCGGACCGCCGAGCACCTGGTACGAATTGAGCACGATGTGCGCATTCGGATTGCCCGCCAGCTCCTGCTCCTGGAACGGCGGATTGCCGAAGTGGCCGGTGATCTCGGTGCCGCCCTTGATGATGGCCGCGGCCGCGTCGGGGTGCGGAATGGCCACGCTGATCTTGTCCAGCCGGTTGAACTCCTTGTCGCCCCAGAGCTTGGCCGAGGCGAACTGCAGCACGCGCGACTGCACCGACACGCCCACCGCGGGCAGCGCGATGCGGTCCTTCTCGGTGAAGTCGGCGATCGTCTTCACGTTCGGGTTGTTGCTCACCAGGTAGTACGGGAAGTTGCCCAGCGACGCCACGCCCTTGACGTTCTGCTTGCCCTTGGTGCGGTCCCACAGCGTAAGCAGCGGACCGACGCCCGCGCCCGCGATCTCGATGTTGCCGGACAGCAGCGCATCGTTCACCGCCGAGCCGCCCGAGAGCTTGATCCATTCGACCTTGGCATCGACGCCCGCTGCCTTGGCGTGCTTCTCGATGAGCTTCTGCTCCTGCGCGACGTTGAGCAGCAGGTAGACGATGCCGAACTGCTCGGCGATGCGGATCTGCCCTTCGGCGTGCGCGGCGAAGCTGCCCGCGAAAAGGCTGAGGCCGGCGGCCAATGCAGCGGCCTTGCGTGTGAAGCGGTTCATGAGAAACGGTCCCGGAAAAAGAGAAATCAGAAAGGCGTGTCGCCCACGATGGTGGTGCGGTTCAGGCGCCGGCGCAGGTGGTCGGGCGTGCCTGCGGCCAGGTGCATCAGCGAGCGGTTGTCCCAGAACACCAGATCGTGCGGCGCCCAGGTGTGGCGGTACACGAACTCGGGCTTCACGCTGTGCGCGAACAGCTCGGCCAGCAGCGCATCGCTCTCGTCCTGCGGCAGGCCGACGATGCGCGTCGTGAAGTGCTCGCTCACGAAGAGCGCCTTGCGGCCGGTCTCCGGATGCGTGCGCACCACCGGCTGCACGGCGGGCGCGACCTGGTCGATCTGCGCCTGCGAGAGCTTGGGCCGCCACGGGTTCTTCGCGCGCAGCTCGTCGTACTTGGCGAGGTAGCTGTGCTCGGCCTTCAGGGGGAGGATGCGTTGCTGCAGATCTGCCGGCAGCGATTCCCATGCGAGATGCTGGTCGGCAAAAAGCGTGTCGCCGCCTTCGCTCGGCAGTTCCTGCGCATGCAGCAGGGAGCCGAGGCTCGGCTTGGGCTTGTACGAGATGTCGGAGTGCCAGTAGACGCCCGCATCGCCCAGGCCGATGGGCTCGCCGTTCTCCTTGATGTTGGAGACGATCAGGATCTCGGGGTGGTTCTGGAGCTGGAACTGATGCAGCACATGGATTTCGAGCGGGCCGAAACGGCGGCTGAAATCGATGTGCTCGGCGGGGGTGACCTGCTGGTCGCGGAACACCACGACGTGGTGGTCGAGATGAGCGCGGTGGATGCGGGCGAAGTCTTCGGCGTTGATCGGCTTGGAGATATCGAGGCCGACGATTTCGGCGCCGACCGGGGCGGCGAAGGGGCGCACTTCGAAGTGCTGCGCGGCGGCCTCGGGTTCGTGGGAGAGAGCGGCAGTCATGCCGGGAATGTAGGGGCCGGCCTTTCGTTTCCCAACGAACTCTTCGTTGCTAGCTTATGACTTGTTTTTTGTTTTTGAATCGAAAGCCGGGTCGGGGAAGCCAACGAAGCAGCAAAGAGAACTTCACAGCGTATGGCTGCGATCCCCTTCAACAAACCCCATCGCGTCCCACGGCGCGCCGACTGCGAAACCAATCACCTTGAAGAGCTCCCCCATCTCATGCTCATGGATGAGGCGCGCCGCCATCGCCCGCTCCGCAGTCGTCCCCTGCTCCATCTTCGACAGCAACCCGCAGTTCAGCAGAAACCGCGCCTGGCTCGTGTACCCCAGCACCTCGAGCCCCGCATCCTGCCCCGCCAGCGCGATCCCGGTGAAATCCACGTGCGCGGTGATGTCCTTGTAGCCCACGTCGGCCAGCGGATCGCCATCGGCCTGGTGCGCCCGGTGGCACATCACCGTTCCCATGTGCCGCTGCGGGTGGTAGTACTCGCTCTCGGGAAAGCCGTAGTCGATGAGAAAGGCCGCGCCCTTGTCCAGCCGGTCTGCCAGCGTGGCGATGAAGGCCTGCGCCTGCGGGTGGATTTCGGTGAGGTAGTCGTACTCGCCGGGCACATCGACCGGCGGACGCAGGTCGGTCGCGCGATCGGCCCAGGTCCATCCGTCGTTGCCCGCATTGCGCACCACGCCGCGCTCGAACCACTGGCCTTTCACGCGCGCCAGCAGTTGCACGGGCATCGCATCGAGCACCTCGTTGCCGACCACCACGCCTTGCATCTTCTCGGGCAGCTCGCCGAGCCATTCGACGCGGTCCGCATAGCGCACCAGCGCCTGCTGCTGGCGCTCGCGCAAGGTGCCCGAGAGATCGACGATGCGGTAGCGCACGTCGCTGCGGCCCATCTCGTCGAGCGCGTGCAGCAACTGCACCGCCAGCGCGCCGGAACCCGCGCCGAATTCCCAGACGGTGTCGGTGCCGGTTTTCTCCAGCGCTTCGGCCACCTGCGCCGCCAGCGTCTGGCCGAACATCGGCGTGAGCTCGGGGGCGGTCACGAAGTCGCTGCCCGATGAAGGCATGTGGCCGAACTTGGCCGAGGTGTTGGCGTAGTAGCCCAGGCCCGGCGCGTACAGGGCGAGCGCCATGAAGCGATCGAAGCCGATCCAGCCGCCCGCGCGCTCGACGGAGCGGGCGATCAGGTGGTCCAGGGCGGTGGGTAAACTGTTCGGGGTCTTGGTCGTCACCCCCCCATTCTCCCTCTGTCTTTCTCTCTCCTCGCCTCTCCTCGCATGAGTACCGCCCCCCTCCCCTCCGTCCGCCGCACCGTCCTCGTCACGGGTGCGGGCCGACGGCTGGGCCGCGAGATCGCGCTGGCGCTCGCGGCGGGCGGCTGGCAGGTGGCGGTGCACTACCGCAGCTCGCGCGCCGAAGCCGAGAAGACGGCCGCCGATTGCGCCGCGCGCTCGGGCGATTCGGCGCTCTTCGAAGCCGACCTCGAGGACGAGCACGCCACGCGCGCGCTGCTGCCCCGCGTGGCGGCGCGTTTTCGCACCGTCGATGCCGTGGTCCACAGCGCGGCCCTCTTCGAGCACGACGACACCGCCAGCTTCGGCTACGCGCTCATGGAGCGCCATGCCCGCAGCAACACGGGCGCGGCCATCCTCCTCGCGCAAGCGCTGCACGACCACCTCGCACGGCGCGATGCGCAGGGCGCGGTCGTGCACCTGCTCGACCAGAAGCTGTGGAACCCGAACCCCGATTTCCTGAGCTACACGCTCTCCAAGGCCGCGCTGGAAGCCGCCACGCCGATGCTCGCGCTGGCCCTGGCGCCGCGCGTGCGGGTGGTGGGCGTCGCGCCCGGCCTCACGCTGCCCAGCCACATGCTGGACGACGACAAGTTCGCGCAGTTGCACAAGCTGTCGCCGCTGGGCCGCTCCTCCACGCCGGCCGACGTGGTCGCCACGGTGAAGTTCGCGCTGGAGAACGGCTCGATCACCGGCACCACGCTGCTGGTGGACGGCGGCCAGCACCTGATGAAATTCGAGCGCGATTTCTCGCTCATGTGAAGAACGACTGCGAGCAACCACCATGTCCTCCGCCCACACCCCCCACACCCACGGCCGCCAGACCCTCACCCTGCTGGGCCTGCGCTTCAACGCCAACCTGGGCATCCTGGACCACGAGAAGGTCGCGCCGCAGCCGATCCAGGTCGATGCCGAACTGAGCATGGGCCAGCAGCCGCTGCTGCCGCAGGACGACAACATCTTCCACGTGCTGGACTACGGCAAGGTGCGCCTGATCATCATCGACGAGTGCACGGCCGAGCACGTCAACCTGCTGGAGAGCCTGATCGGCAAGGTGGTGCACCGCCTCTTGCAACTGCCCGGCGTGCTGGGCGTGCGGGTGAAGATCGCCAAGCTCGAAATCTTCGACGACTGCGAAGTGGCGATCCGCATGGAAGCCGGGGAATGGTGATCCAAGGCAAAATTGGGGGTCTTTCCCCCGAATTGCCTGAAGTAGCCCACCAATGAATGCCGTCTGGATCGACGAAGCGCCTGCCGACGCCGCGACCGTCGCCGCGCCCACCAACTCGCTGAAGATCGAGCGCGAAACGCACAAGCTGGAGAAGCGCCTGTGCCGCGAAGTCGGCCGCGCCATCGTCGACTACAACATGATCGAGGAGGGCGACAAGGTCATGGTGTGCGTCTCGGGCGGGAAGGACAGCTACGCGATGCTGGACATCCTGCTCAAGCTCAAGGCGCGCGCACCGATCCACTTCGACATCGTCGCGGTCAACCTCGACCAGAAGCAGCCCGGTTTTCCCGAAGAGGTGCTGCCCAAGTACCTGAGCGAACTCGGCGTGGCCTTCCACATCGAGAACCAGGACACCTACAGCATCGTCAAGCGCGTCATTCCCGAGGGCAAAACGACCTGTGGCCTCTGCAGCCGCCTGCGCCGCGGCATCCTGTACCGCGTGGCTGACGAGCTGGGCGCGACCAAGGTGGCGCTGGGCCACCACCGCGACGACATGCTGCAGACCTTCTTCCTCAACATGTTCTTCGCGGGCAAGTTGAAGAGCATGCCGCCCAAGCTGGTGAGCGACGACGGCAGGCACATCGTGATCCGCCCGCTCGCCTACGTGGCCGAGAAAGACCTGGTGCGCTGGGCGCAGCACCGCGAATTCCCGATCATTCCCTGCACCCTGTGCGGCAGCCAGGAAAACCTGCAGCGAAAGCAGGTCGGCGAAATGCTGCGCGAGTGGGACAAGAAGCACCCCGGCCGCGTGGAGAACATGTTCACCGCGCTGCAGAACGTGGTGCCATCGCACCTTCTGGACGGAACGCGGCACGACTTCAAGGGTCTGAAGGCGACGGGCGTGGCCGACGACGACGGCGACAAGGCCTTCGACACGCCCTCCTACGACTTGCTCTCCCAGGCACCCGCAGCCCTTCGCATCGTCCAGGGCTGATCCGGCTACCCAGGGGAATTTGGGGCATCGCTGCCCGGAGACCCTTCATGAAACGTGCATTCCCAGCTCTTCTTTTAGTAGCAACAGTCGCCCTCGGCGGCTGCGCCACCTCCTGGGTGGTCGACAGCGACGTGAAGAGTTTCTCTTCGCTCTCCACCGTGCCGCCCGGCGCCACCTACCGCTTCGAGCGCCTGCCCTCGCAGCAGGCCGACACCGCCCGGCAGGACTCGCTCGAGGCGATGGCCGCCGCGGCGCTCGACAAAGTGGGCCTGCGCCGCGACGACGCCAAGCCGCAGTACAGCGCGCAGATCGGCGCCCGCGTGACCGCCGGCCTCTCGCCCTGGGCCGATCCGTGGCTCTTTAATGGCCCCTGGGGCTATGGCTACGGCGGCGGATACGGCTACGGCCGCCGCTTCTACGGCGGCGGCTGGTACGGCGGCCCGGCCTACTTTCCGCCGGCGGCCAACCCCTGGTACGAACGCGAAGTGAGCATCGTGCTGCGCGAGGCGGGCTCCAACCGCGTGGTCTACGAAACCCGGGCCCGCAACGACGGCCCCTACAACGCGAGCGCGGCCATCCTGCCGGTGATGTTCCAGGCCGCGCTGCAGGGCTTTCCGAACCCGCCACAAGGCGAGCGCCGCGTGAACATCGACCTGGCCACGGCGAACAAGCCGGCGGCGAAGTGACGCGCTACCGGCCGCAAATGACGCACTTCTAGAATCGAGCGGATGCAAGAAGCCACCCGTTTGATCGCCGTTCGCCACGGCGAGACCGCCTGGAACGTCGACACCCGCATCCAGGGTCAGATCGACATCGGCCTGAACGCCACCGGGCTCTGGCAGGCGCAGCGCGCGGGCCGGGCGCTGGCCGACGAGGACATCGGCGTCATCTATGCGAGCGACCTCTCCCGCGCTTGGCAGACCGCCGAGGAAATTGCCAGGCCGCACGGGCTCGTCGTGCAGCCCGAGCCGCGCCTGCGCGAGCGCGCCTTCGGCCACCTGGAGGGCATGAGCTTCGCGGAGATCGAATCGACGCTGCCCGAAGACGCCCGTCGCTGGCGCGAGCGCGACCCTGAATTCGAACCCGTCGGCGGCGAGAGCCTGCTGACCTTCCGCGACCGCGTCACGCACGTGGCGGCCGAGCTGGCGGCGCGCCATCCGGGCCAGCTGGTCACGCTGGTGGCGCACGGCGGGGTGATGGACGTGCTCTACCGCGCCGCCACCCGCCAGGCGCTGCAGGCGCCGCGCACCTGGCAATTGGGCAATGCGGCCATCAACCGGATGCTGTGGACGCCCGAGGGCTTCAGCCTCGTGGGCTGGAGCGACATCGCCCACCTGGTGGCGGACACGCCGCTCGACGAGACCACGACCTAGCGACGGCACGATGGGCCGCTTGCCTTTCTCCGACCCGGGCAAGACGCTCCCATGAAAAGAACACATTCGCGCCCCTCGCCGTACGCCAGCTGGGATGCATCCCAGACGCTGTCTGCGCCGTGGACCGACGCCACGCATCTGGGAAGCTTCGTCACGCTGGAGGCCGGCGACACCATTGCGCGCGAAGGCGAACGGCACGACTACTTCTATCTTTTGCGATCGGGGTTCGTTCACTCCACGATCCAGCGAAGCAACGGCTCGGAGTTCCTGCTCGAGATCTTCGGACCGGGTGCGATTTTTGGCGAAGGCCCGGCGTTTGCCGACAGTCCTCGGCCCACGACGACCCGGGCGGTCGCGCCGGCCGTTCTCAGCCGCTATCGCCCGGCGGATGTCGCGCAGCAATTTTCTGGGCGTCCCGCGCTCGCGACCTCGTTGATCCAGCTGCTCGGCTTCAAGAATCACATGATCGTCGCCAAGCTTGCCAGGGTGGCCTCGGCGGCGCCCAGGGAGCGGATCATCGATCTGCTGCTGCGCGTGGCGCGCCTGCCATCGGCGCAGTCATCGCAACAACTCACCGTCGATCTGACGCACGAGCAGATCGGCGCCATGACGGCATTGAGCCGCGTCACCGTCACCCGCACGTTGAATGCGCTGGTGGGACAGGGGCTCATCGAAACGCGGGCCCGGCAGGTCAGCATCCCGAATGCGCCGGCCTTGCGGTGTTTCCGCGACGCGTCACCGTAAGGAAAAAGCCCACTTCCTGTATCGCTGGATACCGTCGAGACCTTCACCCGTCGCCATCATTCATTCCGTCACACACATGGATGCGAAGAGCGGAGGAGGGAACGGGAGGAGCCGTTGAAGAAGAGGCCCGCCTTCAGTTGGCGACGGCCCGGGTGTGACGTTTCGCAGGACTGCCAAAGTCCTTTCTGACCGGATGGCTCACGCTCATGGCCATCCGGCATCTTTTGGATCGCCCTCAGGCGTGCGAGGCGGCGGGGCCGCCCGCTGAGGTCGCGGCCTTCGCCTCGCCGGGCAGCTCGACCATCGGGCCGGTGCCGCTGTAGCGCGGCGCTTATCTGCGGGTCCGGATCTGCATCGCGCCCGCCTTGGCCGTGGGTGGCGCTTCGCCTTTATTTCCCAACGTAAGCAGGCTGAACGCGCGCCTGACGCTTCCCGGCGACCGAGCCGACGCCGCCGCAGCGCGCGCGTCCGCAAATCCTCGCGTTCGGTGCGATCCGCCACATCCGCGCTCCCTTTGATCGGCACAGAGCCGCCGGCCGCGCCCCGCAGCTCCCGACAATCGCTCGCCGTTTTTCAATCGATCAACGGCGCTCGATAGATCATCGTTATCAATGGGAGATTATTGTGAATACAAATTCAAGAAGGTCACCGAAGTTGTTCGCAACCGGGGCGCTCGCGCTGATCGTGGGCGCGCTGTGCGTGGCATGCGGCGGCGGCGGATCGGACGGGCCGACGTTTCCGGTCGTGATGGTGCCGCCGCCGGGCGCCACGGCGCCGGCTGAGACGGTTGCGGCAGCGCAGCCAACGCCGCCCGAAGCAGTGACTTCGACGCCGCCGAGGGTTCCCGTCGAGAGGCCACCGATCGCACCACTGGCCACGCCACCCGCCGCGCTGCCGGCCAGGCCGCATGAGGAAGGAGCGGCCGCACCCATCACTGCAGCGGCCACCGCGCCACCGACAGCAGCACCGGCGACTCCAGCACCAGCTCCAGCACCAGCTCCAGCTCCAGCTCCAGCTCCAGCTCCAGCACCAGCACCAGCTCCAGCACCAGCACCAGCACCAGCACCAGCACCAGCAGCAGCAGCAGCACCAGCAGCAGCAGCAGCACCAGCAGCATCAACGGCACCGGTGGCACCGATAGCACCCGCAACGCCATCCACTCCTGCGCCGGCGACACAACCAGCAGCACCGATCGTCGCACCGGTACCGCCACCCGCCACGTCCTCCACCGACCTGCCCCGAAACGCCTTTGAACAAGAGGCGCTCGATGCGCACAACAAGGCGCGGGCCGAGCAGCACCCAGTGCTTTCGAGTCTGACGTGGTCCGCGGCACTGCAAGCGGACGCGCAGGCTTGGGCGGACCAGTGCAAGTTCTCTCACTCGGTTCCCGCCGGCCAGGGGCAGAACCTGTACATGGCGACGGGCTTGTCCGCAAGCGCCACCAGCGCCGTGGATAGCTGGATGCTCGAGAAAAACTTTTACGATCCCGGCGCCAACCGTCCCGAAAACATGAGGTGCTATCCCGGCCAGGTCTGCGGGCACTACACGCAGGTCGTCTGGCACAGCACCACGGCCGTCGGTTGCGCAAAGAAGGCATGCACCGGCATCACCGACCAGGACGGCAAGGACCTCGGCGCCGGCACCATCCTCGTGTGCAACTACAGCCCCGCCGGCAACATCGCCGGCCAATCGCCGTTCCCACCGAAGTAAGGGTGGCCTGATCAGGCCTGCGCGTGCGAGGCCGCGTGCCCCGCGGCACCGGCCTCTGCCTGGGCCTTCGCCTCCCCGGGCAGCTCGACCATCGGCCCGGTGCCGCTGTAGCGGTCCAGCGCGAGATAGATCGCGGGCGTGATGTAGAGCGTGATCACCTGCGAGAAGATCAGCCCGCCCACCACCGCCACGCCCAGCGGCTGGCGCAGTTCGGCGCCGGCGCCCAGGCCGAGCGCGAGCGGCAGGGCGCCCATCAGCGCGGCCAGCGTGGTCATGAGGATGGGGCGAAAGCGCAGCCGGCAGGCTTCGCGGATCGCATCGACCGGCTTCATGCCTTCGGTGCGCTGCGCATCGAGGGCGAAGTCGATCATCATGATCGCGTTCTTCTTCACGATGCCGATCAGGAGCAGGATGCCGATGGTGGCGATCAGCGTGAGGTCGAAGCCGAAGATCTTCAATGACAGCAGCGCGCCCACGGCCGCCGAGGGCAGGCCCGCCAGGATCGTCAGCGGGTGGATGTAGCTCTCGTACAGCACGCCCAGCAGCACGTAGATGACCAGCACCGCGAGCACCAGCAGCACCGCCTGGCTCGATTGCGAACTCTGGAACACCGCCGCATCGCCGCCGTAGGTGGTGATGATCGACTGCGGCATGTTCAGCTCGCTCTTGAACTGGTCGATCTTGGCGGTCGCGTTGCCCAGCGGCACGTCGGGTGCGAGGTTGAACGACACCGTCACCGCCTGCAACTGGCCCTGGTGGTTGACCGAGGTCGGCCCCACGGTGCGGTTGATGGTGGAGAAGGCCGACAGCGGCACCAGCTTGCCCGAGGTGCTGCGCACCGACAGGCGCGAGACGTCGTCCTCGAACTGGCGGTCGTTGTCGGCCGCCGAAAGAATCACCTGGTAGGTGTTGCTGGCCGCGTAGATGCTGCCGATCTGCCGGTCGCCATAGGCGTTGTAGAGCGCGGTGCGCAGGTCCCCCACCGCCACGCCGAGCACGCCGGCCTTGTCGCGGTCGATTTCCAGCGTGGCCTGAAGGCCCCGGTTCTGCGAATCGCTGGTCACGTCGCGAAAGGCCGCATCGGCGCGCATGCGCTCCATGAGCTTCGTGGCCCAGGGCACCATTTCGCCGGCGTTCACGCTCTGCAGCGTGTACTGGAAGCGCGCCTTGCTCTGGCGACCGCCCAGGCGCAGGTTCTGCACCGGCTGCATGTAGACGGCGATGCCCGGGATCTCGCGAAAGCGCTGGCGCAGCGACTCGAGCACCTTGGCCATCTGCGGGCGCTCGCTGCGCGGCTTGAGCACGGCGAAGAGGCGCCCCGAGTTCTGCGTGGCGGTCGGGCCGCCGACGCCGACGAAGGAGCTCACGTAATCGACGCTCGGATCGTCCTTCAGCGTCGCGGCCACGCGGTCCTGCAGCACCTTCATGGCGGTGAACGAAATGTCTTCGGCCGCCTCGGTGGTGATCTGGATCTGGCCGATGTCTTCCTCAGGGAAGAAGCCCTTGGGAATGGTGACGAAGAGCCAGGCGGTGACCACGAAGGTGAGGCCCGCGGCCGTGAGCATCACCCAGCGGTGCGCGAGGGTCCAGTCGAGCGTGCGCATGTAGTTGCTGTGCACCCAGCGGTAGCCGCGCTCGAAGGCGCGGCCGATGGCGGTGCCGGGCTCGGGGTGTTCCTCTTCGTGATCGAGCGCGCCCTCTTCGCGCGGCACGTGCTTCAGAAGCCGACTCGCGAGCATCGGCACCAGCGTGAGCGACACGATGGCCGACACCAGCACCGCCAGCGCCACCACCACTGCGAACTCGTGGAACAGGAGGCCGATGACGCCCGGCATGAAGAAGATCGGAATGAACACCGCCACCAGCGAGATCGAAATCGACACGATGGTGAAGCCCACTTCGCGCGCGCCGCGCAGCGCGGCGGCGAAGGGCTCCATGCCCTTCTCGACGTAGCGCATGATGTTTTCGAGCACCACGATCGCGTCGTCCACCACCAGCCCCACGGCCAGCGTGATGCCCAGGAGCGAGACGTTGTCCAGGCTGTAGCCGAAGGCGTAGAGCAGCGCCACCGCGCCGATGAGCGAAATCGGAATGGTCGCCGCCGGAATCAGCGTGGCCACCAGCCGGTGCAGGAAGAGAAAGATCACCAGCACCACCAGCGCGATGGTGCCCAGGAGCGTGAGCTGCACGTCGTGCACCGCCTCGCGGATGGAGAGCGAGCGGTCGTTCACCATCTGGATCTCGACCGACTGCGGCAGCTCCGCCCTGAAGCGCGGGATGAGCGCGCGCACCGCGTCCACCACCTGCACGGTGTTGGCATTGGGCTGGCGCTGCACGGCCAGCGAAATGGAGTCCTGGCCGTTGAAGCTGCTGGCGGTTTTCACCGATTCGAAGCTGTCCTCGATGGTGGCCACTTCGTCCAGCCGCACCGGCGCGCCGTTGCGCTGGCCGACGATGAGCTTGGCGAAATCGGCCGCCTTCACCAGCTGGCGGTTGGCCTGGATGGTGAGCGTCTGGCGCGGGCCGTCGAGCACGCCAACGGGCGTGTTGGCATTGGCCGAATTCACCGCCTTGGCCAGTTCGTCGAGCGTGATGTTGCGGGCGTTGAGGAGGTCGGCGTTCGCCTTGATGCGCACCGCGAAGGCCTTGCGGCCGTACACGCCCACCTGCGCCACGCCGTCGATGGTCGAGAGCGTGGGGGAGATGAGGTTCTCGGCGTAGTCGTTGAGCTCGGCCGGGTTCATCGACGGCGAGATCAGCGCGATGAAGAGCACCGGCGCATCGGCCGGGTTCACCTTGCGGTACGAGGGAAGCTGCGTCAACTCCTGCGGCAGCTGGCGCTGGGCGCGCAGCAGCGCGGCCTGCACGTCGACGGCGGCGGCGTCGATGTCGCGGCTGCTGACGAATTCGAGCGTGAGCGAGGTCACGCCCTGGGTGTTGACCGAGCTGATGGTCTGCAGGCCCGGGATGGTGGAGAACTGCTTCTCCAGCGGCAGCGCGACCGATGACGCCATCGTGTCCGGACTGGCGCCGGGCAGCTGCGCGTTGACGTTGATGACCGGCGTGTTGTAGCTGGGCAGCGCCGCCACGGGGATGCTGAAGTACGCAAAGATGCCGACCACCACCACCGCGGCAGACAGCAGCACCGTCATCGCGGGACGACGGATGCAGAGCTCCGAGATGTTCATGCGCGTTCCCGCTGCGCCGGCTTGACGTCGGTGCCGTCGGACGAGGCCGCGCTACCGGGCGTCACGCCCGTGGTGCCGTTGGGGGCGGTGCCCGGGCCGCCCGCCCCACCGGTCTTCGCATCGACGCGGACCTTGCCACCCGGGCGCACGTTCTGGCTACCCTCGATCACGACCTGCTCGCCGGGCTCCACGCCGCTCACGGCCACCTTGGTGCCGAAGGTGTGCAGCGTCTTCACCTTGCGGCGGGTGGCGGTCTTGGCCTGGTCGACCACGTAGAGCGAGGTGCCGTCGGACAGCATCATCAGCGCCGCGGCGGGCACCACGGTGGCGCCGCTCAGCGTGCGCACGGTGATGCGGGTGCCGACGAACTGGCCCGGCCACAGGCCCTGGTCGGCATTGGCGAACACAGCCTTGGCGCGCACGGTGCCGATCTGCGGATCGACGGTGTTGTCGACGAAATCGAGCGAGCCGATGAGCGGCGTCTTGCGCCCGGTGACGAGCGCCTCGACCGGCGAGCGGCTGCGCGCGGCTTCCAGCAGGTCCTGCAGGTTGCCTTCGGGCACCGGGAAGCTCACTGCGATCGGGTCGAGCTGCGTGACGGTGACCAGCGAGAGCGTCGGCTGCACCAGCGTGCCCGGGTAGATGTTGACGGCGCCGATGCGCCCGGCGATCGGCGCGCGAAGGGTTGCGTAGCCAAGCGCCACCTGCGCCGATTGCACGGCGGCGCGGTCGGCCGCCACGGCGGCGCGCTGCGCCTCGAGCTGCGAGAGCGTGGCGTCGGCGGCGCTCTTGGCGATGAAGTTCTGGGCGACGAGGTCCTGGCTGCGCTTGTACTGGCGCTCCAGGTCGGCCATGGTGGCCTCGTCCTTTTGCTGCTGGGCGCGGGCGCGGGCCAGGTTGGCCTGGTCGTTGCGGTCGTCCAGCGAGAAGAGCAGTTGGCCCGCCTTGACGAACTGGCCTTCCTTCACATGCACGGCGCTGACGGTGTTGGTGACCTGCGGGCGCAGGTCGACGCTGTTCAGGGACACCACGCTGCCGTTGACCTGCACCGTGACCGGCACGTCCTGCTTTTCGGCGGTGGCCAGGGTCACCAGGGCGGGGGCGCCGCCGCCGCCCGGGGCGCCATTGCCTGCGGCAGCGGTCGTCTTCGCGTTCTTTGACCCGAGCTTGTCTCCGGACATGCTCCACCACCCGCCTGCGACGGCTACGATCAACACACCCGCAAGGGCAATGGCAGCATTTTTCTTCATGGGGTTCTTGTGCACTTTGGGCTGACACTGGCTATTGAATCAGCGCCCGACTCACGGCGTTCATGGTTCCCGTAAAGAAATGTAAAGCAGGTCAACCGACAAGCCCGCGCTCAACCTGCTGTGACGGCAAAAGGGGACCATCGACCCCTCGTTAAAATCGCCGCTCCACAGCCTCTGGATATACCCCATGAACCGCTGCAAGAAAACCACGAATGCCCTCGCTTTGACCGCGTTTTGCGCCCTCGCCGCAAGCGCCGCCCTTTTCCCCCTGCAAGCCAGCGCGCAGGACGAAGTGCCCCGTCCCCAGACCCAGAACGAATCGCTCAACGGCGGGCGCAACTTCCCGATCGGCACGCTGCGCGGCAAGTTCATGGTGACCAGCGCGCCCGACGTCGAACTCGACGGCAATGCCGACCGCCTGGGCGCCGGCGCCCGCATCCGCAACCCGCAGAACATGCTGGTGATGCCCGGCGCGATCATTGGCCAGAAGTACCTGGTGAACTACACGCGCGATGCCGCCGGCTTGCTGCGCGAGATCTGGATCCTCACGCCCGAGGAAGCCGTGGCCAGCCGTGAATCGCTGAACAAGCCGTTCCTGAACATCTGGCCGTTCACCACGAACGACACCCTCAATACGCAGTAATCCGCTGCAGGAAAAAGAGGCGGCGCGGTCCTTCCGCGCCCGCCGCGCCTTCCGTTCCCGGAGGGCACAGAGAGCACCCCATGAAAAAAGTATTCATCAAGACCTTCGGCTGCCAGATGAACGAGTACGACTCGGACAAGATGGCCGACGTGCTGAACGCCGCGCAGGGCTACGAGCCGACGCAGAACGTGGACGAGGCCGACCTCATCCTGTTCAACACCTGCTCGGTGCGCGAGAAGGCGCAGGAAAAGGTGTTCTCCGACCTCGGCCGCGTGAAGCACCTGAAAGCCAAGGGCGTGAAGATCGGCGTGGGCGGCTGCGTGGCGAGCCAGGAGGGCGCGGCCATCATCGCGCGCGCGCCTTACGTCGATATCGTGTTCGGCCCGCAGACGCTGCACCGCCTGCCCGAGATGCTGAACGACCGCGAGCGCCTGAACCGCCCGCAGGTGGACATCAGCTTTCCCGAGATCGAGAAGTTCGACCACCTGCCGCCCGCGCGCGTGGAGGGCGCGACCGCCTTCGTGTCGATCATGGAAGGCTGCTCCAAGTACTGCAGCTATTGCGTGGTGCCCTACACCCGCGGCGAGGAAGTAAACCGTCCGCTGGACGACGTGCTGGTGGAAATCGCGGGCCTCGCGGACCAGGGCGTGCGCGAGATCACGCTGCTCGGCCAGAACGTGAACGCCTACCGCGGCCGCATGGGCGACACCGCGGAAATCGCCGACTTCGCGCTCCTCATCGAATACGTCGCCGAGATCCCCGGCATCGAGCGCATCCGCTACACCACGAGCCATCCGAACGAGTTCACGCCGCGGCTCATCGAGGCCTACGCCAAGGTGCCGCAGCTGGTGAGCCACCTGCACCTGCCGGTGCAGCACGGCAGCGACCGCATCTTGATGGCCATGAAGCGCGGCTACACCGCCATGGAATACAAGAGCACGGTGCGCAAACTCCGCGCCATCCGCCCCGACCTCGCGCTCTCCAGCGACTTCATCGTCGGCTTCCCCGGCGAGACCGACGACGACTTCGCCAAGATGATGAAGCTCATCGACGACTGCCAGTTCGACAACAGCTTCAGCTTCATCTTCAGCCCGCGCCCCGGCACGCCGGCCGCGGCGCTCAAGGACGACACGCCGCACGAAGTGAAGCTCGCGCGCCTGCAGACGCTGCAGCGCGTGATCGACGGCAACGTGCGCCGCTTCGGCGATGCGCTCGTGGGCAGCACGCAGCGCGTGCTGGTCGAGGGCGCTTCGCGCAAGGACGCCAACGAACTGATGGGCCGCACCGCCTGCAACCGCGTCGTGAACTTCGAGGGCGACGCGCGCCTGGTCGGCCAGATGACCGACCTGCGCATCACGCGCTCGCTGGCCTACACGTTGCGCGGCGAAGTGGTGACGCGCGAATCGTCGCCGGTGCTGCAGCAGCCCGCCGTGGCGCTCGCCCACTGATGGCGAAGCGACCGTCGATCCGGGGCTCTTTCCAGCAGCTCCTGCTTTTTGCCTTTCTGTTGATCACCGCGCTCCTGGTGGGCGTGGCGCTGCGCTCGGTGTTCCAGTACGACGCGCTCATGACCCAGAGCCGCGATGCCGCGGCACGCGCGCTTCGGCTTTCGGGCGCGTCCCAGTCGCTGGCCGAACGCAGCGCGGCCATGGAACGCGCCGGGCGCCAGTCGCTGGTGCTCAACGACGCGGTGCTGCGCCGCCGCTTCGACGAGGCCGCGCGCGAATCGCACCAGGTGCTCGAGCGGCTCGAGAAGAACGGCCTCATGCCCGCCAGCATCGAGATGTGGCGCGCGCAGCTGGGCGTGATCGAGGGGCTCATGAGCGGCAGCGCCGACAGCGCCCTCACGCGCGAGAGCAACATGGCCATGCAGTTCCGCGAACTCGACACGCTCAACACCAACCTCGCGCAGCAGGCCCAGTTCCTCATCGAAACGCAGAACGACGCGCTCGCCAAGCGCATCGAGAACGCGCGCCGCCGGCTGATGCGCGAAGTGGTGGCCGCGAGCGTGCTGGCCGTGGTGCTGGCGCTGGCCTTCGGCATCTGGCTCGCGCGCCCGTTCAAGCGCATGGAGCACGCCATCGTCGGCCTCGGCCAGAACCGGCTGGACGTGCCCATCGACATCCGCGGCCCGGCCGACGTGCGGCGCGTGTCGCAGCAGCTCGAATGGCTGCGGCTACGCCTGACCGAACTGGACGCCGACAAGGCGCGGTTCCTGCGGCACGTGTCGCATGAACTCAAGACGCCGCTGGCCGCGTTGCGCGAGGGCGTTTCGCTGCTCGAAGACGGCGTGACGGGTCCGCTGAATCCGGCGCAGCTCGAGGTGGCGCAGATCCTGAACCAGAACACCGTCTCGCTGCAAAGCCAGATCGAGGCGCTGCTGCGCTTCAACGCCGCCGCCTTCGAGGCGCGCGAACTGCGCCGCGAGCGCATCGAGCTGCTGCCGCTCATCGAGGAGCAGATCGAAGCCCAGCGGCTGCAATGGCAGGCCCATGGCTTGCGGGTGCGCGCCGAGGGCGAGCCGCTCGCGCTCACGGTCGATCGCACCAAGCTGGGCACGGCGATTGCCAACCTGCTGTCCAATGCGATCCGCTTTTCGGTAACGGGGGGTGTCATCACGCTGGCGGTATCGGCCACGCCCGAAGCCGTCTATATCGACGTGAACGACGCCGGGCCGGGCATTGCCGAGGGAGATCGCGACCGGATCTTCGAGCCGTTCTTTCGCGGCGAGCGCCAGCCCGAGCACACGGTCAAAGGCACCGGCATCGGACTTTCCATCGTGCAGGAGTACATTGCAGCCCACGGGGGCCGCATCACGCTGCAGCCTGGCGGGCCCGGTGCACGTTTTCGCATCGAGTTGCCGCGCACGGCCTGACCGCTGCCCCACCTTTGCCGGCACGCCCCGCTCTGATTCACCGCTTCGCACCCCTTCGCCCCTTTTTTCGACCCATGTCTTTTTCGTTCGTCCGCAGTCCCACCCTCGCAGCGGCGTTGGCCATGCCTTTCGCCCTGTTGCTGGCCGCCTGCGCCACAAGCCCCAAGCCTCCCGCCGAGGCCGATGCGCTGCCCCCGCCGGCCGTCGTGCCGCGCGTCATGCCGGTCGAGGCCGAGCCCCGCGCGCCCGCCACGCAGCCCGCGTCGCTCTTCACGCTGATGACCCAGGGGCCGCAGGCGGCCATGCTGTCGTATGCCGACAAGGTGCGGCCGCTCGGCGGCGGCGAGCTGAGCGGGGAGATCGCGCGCATCGGCGACCCCGGCGATTCGCCCACCACGCAGATGCAGCTGGCGATCTTGTTGTCGCAGACGCGCGTGCCGGCCGACCTGGCGCGTGCGCTCGGCCTGCTGCAGCGCGTGATCGCCAACCCGTCGCCCGAGGCGCAGCCCCTGCATCCGCTCGCACGCGCGCTGGCCGCCCGCTACCTGGAGCAGCGCCGCGTCGAGGACGACCGCGACAAGCAGGTGCAGCAGCTGCGCGACAGCCAGCGCCGCATCGACCAGCTCAA
This sequence comes from Variovorax sp. AC194, assembly GCF_979257995.1. NCBI lineage: Bacteria > Pseudomonadati > Pseudomonadota > Betaproteobacteria > Burkholderiales > Comamonadaceae > Variovorax > Variovorax sp. AC194. The sequence continues at coordinate 5,928,752 of NZ_OZ409823.1, forward strand.
CGACCGCATCGAAGCGCTGCGCGCCATCGAGCGCAGCTTCGCGCGGCCCGCCGCCACGCCGGCACCCGCAGCCGCGCCTGCACCGGCGACCAACGGAACCAGGACAAGTCCATGAGTACCGCCCGGCCGCCTGAAGGTACGCGCGCCGCAGTGCGCAGCGCGGAGGTTTTCCGATGAGTACCTCCGGCGCCCGCCTCCTGGTGGTCGACGACGATCCGGACATGCTGCGCCTGATCTCGATGCGGCTGGTGTCGGCGGGCTACCAGGTCACGGCGGTGACCTCGGCCGAAACCGCGCTCACCCAACTGGAGATCGAGCACCCGCAGCTGGTTCTGAGCGACGTGCGCCTGCCGGGGCGCGACGGCCTCGCGCTCTTCGATGAGATTCGCAAGCGCCACCCCTCGCTGCCGGTGATCCTGCTCACCGCGCACGGCACGATTCCCGACGCGGTAGAGGCCACGGCGCGCGGCGTGTTCACCTATCTCACCAAGCCCTACGACGCTCGCGAGCTGCTCGACAAGATCGGGCAGGCGCTGGCACTCGGCGCCCCCGCCAGCACGCCGGCCAAGGGCGGCGACGAAAGCTGGCGCGCCGAGATCGTGAGCCGCAGCAACCGCATGGCAGAGCTGCTGGCCGAGGCGCGCATGGTTGCCAAGTCGGACGCCTCGGTGCTGCTGCGCGGCGACTCGGGCGCCGGCAAGGAACTGCTCGCGCGCGCCATCCACAAGGCCAGCGCACGCGCCGACAAGCCGTTCGTGGCGGTCAATTGCGGGGCCATTCCCGAGGCGCTGCTCGAGTCGGAACTGTTCGGCCACATGAAGGGCGCCTTCACGGACGCCCACGCCAACCACAAGGGCCTGTTCCAACAGGCCGACGGCGGCACGCTGCTGCTGGACGAAATCGGGGACATGCCGCCCGCGCTGCAAGTGAAGCTGCTGCGCGTGCTGCAGGAGCGCGCCGTGCGGCCGCTGGGCGCGAGCCAGTCGATCGAGGTCGACGTGCGCATCGTCTCGGCCACCCACCGCGACCTGGACGCCGCGATGGAGGCGGGCCAGTTCCGCGAAGACCTCTATTACCGCCTGAACGTGGTGACGCTCACGCTGCCGCCGCTGTCGGCGCGGCGCGAAGACATTCCGCTTTTGGCCAACCACTTCCTGCAGCGCCTGTCGACGAAATACGGCAAGCGGCTCTCCGGCTTCGCGCCCGAGGCGCTGAAGGCGCTGACCACGGCCGCCTGGCCGGGCAATGTGCGCCAGCTGTTCAACGTGGTCGAGCAGGTGTGCGCGCTGTCGAGCTCGCCGCTGATTCCACTGGCGCTGGTGCAGCGCGCGCTGCGGGTGCCGACGGTCGAGGTCCAGACCTACGCCGACGCCAAGCAGCGTTTCGAGCGCGATTACCTGGTCGGCCTGCTCAAGCTGACCGACGGCAACGTCGCCGATGCGGCCCGTCTGGCCGACCGCAACCGGACCGAGTTCTACCGTCTTTTGCAGAAGCACGAGCTCACGCCGGGCCACTTCAAGGCCGACGCTGTCGCTCCTGGGTCGGACCCTGTCGCCGAGTAGCGACGCCCCTAAGTCGTTGATTTCAAAAGACATATCCCACCGGCCTCCAAGGCTTGTCGGGATTCGGCGACAAAAACAGGGGTTTTGAGGGCCTGCGGCAGGCCTCCTCACCGAAAACCGCACCCAGATCGCTCCAAGTCGTTGATCTGAAAGCGTTTTTCCAGGCTGGCACAGGGTTTGCCCCTGTACTAGCATGACAGCACTTACCAGCCCATCTTTCGCACTGCGCCCGCAGCGCGACGGCCTGCGTCAAAAGCAGTTTTCCCTCTCGCGGCCCCGCGCCGCGGGCTATTCCCAAGCGGCGCTCGCCAGCGCCGGCGGCGCCGAGCCGGATTGCGTCATCAAGCGCTTTCCTGCCATTGGCGACACCCCTTCCCTCGACAAGCAACGTTGGTAAATCACATGAAGCCCACTGACTTCTCCCAACTGAACGTGCTGACCGAAGCCGATTTCTCGCACCGCAGCCCGGTCCGCGAAGAACGCCATCCCAATTCGGTCACCGCACCGCCCGTCAACCGCGGTTCGATGACGCCCCGCCCCTGGCGCGGTTTCTGGAACAGCATCGGCACCGCCCTCCTGGTCAAGCTCGGCGCAGGCCGTGCGGCTGAAGACGGTGAAGGCGCTGAATCCGCCGAATCGGCCCAGCAGGTCAAGCAGCCGTGGCAGCGCGCCGCGGCCCGCCGCCGCAACGCCTTCATGCTGCTCACCGTGCTGAGCACCGTGATCGCCTCGACGCTTTTTGCCGGCGTGCAACCCGACTACGACAACGTCTGGCTCGAATACGGCCAGATCGGCCTCTACGGCCTGCTCTCGGGCTGGGTCGTGACCGGTTTCGTGACCGCCCTCATGGGCTTCTACGTCTCGGTGCGCGGTGACAAGCACGCGCTGTCGGCCAAGCAGGTCGCCAACCACCCGATGAACCCCGAGGCACGCACCGCGATCATCATGCCGATCTGCAACGAAGACGTTGCCACGGTGTTCGCGGGCCTCCGCGCCACGTGCGAATCGGTCGCCTCCACCGGCCACGCCAGGCAGTTCGACGTGTTCGTGCTGTCCGACAGCTACAACCCCGAGACCGCCGCCGCCGAGCGCGCCGCCTGGGAAGACCTGCGCGCCGCGCTCGCCGACAGCCCGAACCAGCCGCAAGTGGAGGTGTACTACCGCCTGCGCACCCGCCGCACGCACCGCAAGGCCGGCAATGTGGCCGACTTCTGCCGCCGCTGGGGCAAGGACTACCGCTACATGGTCGTGCTCGACGCCGACTCCGTGATGAGCGGCGACTGCCTGACCTCGATGGTCAAGCTGATGGAAGCCAACCCCACCGCCGGCATCATCCAGACCGCGACGCAGGCCATCGGCCACGTCACGCTGCACGCCCGCGCACAGCAGTTCGCCTCGCGCGTGACGGGTCGCCTGTTCACGCTGGGCATGCAGTTCTGGCAGCTGGGCGAATCGCACTACTGGGGCCACAACGCGATCATCCGCGTCGAGCCCTTCATGAAGCATTGCGCGCTGGCCTCCATCAAGGGCACCGGCGGGATGTCGGGCGGCATCATGTCGCATGACTTCGTCGAAGCCGCGCTGATGCGCCGTGCCGGCTACAACGTGTGGCTGGTGTCCGACCTGGTCGGCAGCTACGAGCAGCAACCGCCGGACCTCCTGGCCGAGCTGCAGCGCGATCGCCGCTGGTGCCAGGGCAACCTGCAGAACGCCCGCCTGATGGCCGAGCCCGGCATCCACCCGGTGCACCGCGCGATGTTCGTGACCGGCACCATGGCCTATGTGTCCGCGCCGCTGTGGCTCGCGTTCCTCACGCTGGGCACGGCCCTGTGGCTGAGCGGCTCGAGCCTCGTGTCGAGCTGGAGCGTGCTGCCCGCCGAACTGGCCGGCCTCTGGGTCTGGACCCTGTGCCTGTTGTTCCTGCCGCGCGTGCTGGGCATCGCTGCCGTGCTGATGCGCGGCGAGCAACGCCAGTACGGCGGCACCTGGGGCCTGGTGAAGAGCTCGGTGCTCGAAAGCGCCCTGGCCATCGTGCAGGCGCCGGTCCGCATGCTGGCCCACTCGCTGTTCGTGCTGGTCGCCCTCACCGGCATCAAGCTCGACTGGAAGTCGCCCCCGCGTGAAGCCAACGCCGTGCCCTGGAAGATCGCTGCCACGCAACTGGCCCCGATGACGCTGGTGATCGGCATGCTGGCCGTCGGCGTCGCGATGATCGACCCGAGCGCGCTGATCTGGCTCATGCCTGTCGGCCTGCCGCTGCTCCTGGCGATCCCGCTGACCGTGCTGACCAGCCAGATCGCGCTGGGCACCACGCTTCGCGACCGCGGCTTCTTGCTGATTCCCGAGGAATCGCGTTCGCCGGCCGTGCTGCGCCGCGCCTGGATGCATGCGCTGCGCCTGGCTCGCCCCGCATTGGCTGCGGCCTGAAATGGCCTGATGCGCTGAAGACACAGCACCCACGAAAAGCCGGCCTCAGGGCCGGCTTTTTTCATGGATCGAGGGAGCGGATGCTGCATCGCTGGGCGCTGCGCGCAGTCCATCGAGGCGCACGCGAGACTGCATGAGGTGCACTGGCCTGAAAACGAAGAAGCCCGCCGGGGCAGTCCCCGGCGGGCTTCTGTCTATTTGCGTCTGGCTGTCCAGCGATGTGCGCGGCTCAGAACGGCAGCTTGGGACCGCCGGGGCCACCCATGCCGCCCATGCCCTTCATGCCGCCCATCTTCTTCATCATCTTCATGAGGCCGCCGCCCTTCATCTTCTTCATCATCCCCTGCATCTGCTCGAACTCGTTGAGCAGGCGGTTCACTTCCTGAACCTGCACGCCCGCGCCGGCCGCGATGCGGCGCTTGCGCGTGGCCTTGAGTAGCTCGGGCTTGCGGCGCTCCAGCGGCGTCATGCTCTGGATGATTCCTTCCTTGCGGCGGATGTCGCGCTCGGCGCGCGTCATGTCGGCTTCGCTCGCCTTGGCGGCCATCTGCGTGGGGAGCTTGTCCATAAGGCTGGAAAGGCCCCCCATCTGCTTCATCTGCTGCAGCTGGCCGAGGAAGTCGTTCAAATCGAAGCCCGCGCCGCTCTTGACCTTGGCCGCGAGCTTCTGCGCCGCCACCACGTCGACGCCGGCCGTGACCTGCTCGACCAGCGCGACGATGTCGCCCATGCCCAGGATGCGGCCCGCATGGCGCTCGGCGTCGAACACCTCCAGGCCGTCGATCTTCTCGCTCGTGCCCGCGAACTTGATCGGCACGCCCGTGACTTGCCGCACCGACAGCGCCGCGCCGCCGCGCGAATCGCCGTCGGTCTTGGTCAGGATGATGCCGGTGAGCGGCAGCGCCTCCTTGAAGGCACGGGCGGTGTTGATCGCGTCCTGGCCCTGCATGGCATCGACCACGAAGAGCGTCTCGACCGGATCAAGGGCGGCGTGCAGCTGCTTGATTTCGGTCATCAGCACTTCGTCGATCGCGAGGCGGCCGGCCGTGTCGACCAGCAGCACGTCGAAGTAGTGGCGCTTGGCGTGGTCGAGCGCGGCGCGCGCGATGTCCAGCGGCTTCTGGTCGGGCGTGCTCGGGAACCACTCGGCGCCGGCCTGCCTGGTCACGGTCTTGAGCTGCTCGATGGCGGCCGGGCGGTACACGTCGCCCGACACCGTGAGCACCTTCTTCTTGCGCTTCTCGATCAGGTGCTTGGCCAGCTTGGCGGTGGTGGTGGTCTTGCCCGCGCCCTGCAGGCCCGCCATCAGGATCACCGCGGGCGGCTGCGCCGCGAGGTTGATGTCGGAAATGCCCTCGCCCATGGTGGCCGCGAGCTCGCGGTTCACGATGCCCACCAGCGCCTGGCCCGGCTTGAGCGAGCCCAGCACTTCCTGGCCCAGCGACTTCTCCTTCACCCGGGCGACGAAATCGCGCACCACGGGCAGCGCCACGTCGGCCTCCAGCAGCGCCATGCGCACCTCGCGCAGCATGTCCTGCACGTTGCTTTCGGTGATGCGGGCCTGGCCGCTCATCGTCTTGACGAGGCGGGAAAACTTTTCTGTAAGGGCGGTGGCCATGAGCGGGGATGCCTTGCTGCCCGCTGCGGCGGGCCGGATGGAAAGTCTGAAAGACGAGGGGAGAACGTGAAGTCGGGCGCGGGGAACGCAAGGTCCAGCCGGTACACTCCGGCCGATGATTTTAGCGATCCCCTCCCCACTCGGCGTGGCGCTGGGCATCGCCACCGCGGCGGCCTACGGTTTTGCCGCTGCTGCGGGTGCCCGGCTCAGCCGTCAAACCGTCCAGTGGGCCCTCGGAATTGCGTGGCTTCTGCATGCGACCGTGCTGGCGCATGGACTGATCGGCAGCGAGCCGCGCTTCGGCTTTGCCCCCGCGCTCTCGGTCACGGCCTGGCTGGTGCTCACGGTCTACGCGATCGAAAGCCGCATGTATCCCCAATTGAAGGTGCGGCGGGCGCTCGCCTGGCTGGGAGCGGCCGCGGTGCTGCTGGCCATCCTGTTTCCGGGCACGCCGCTGCATGTCACCGCCTCGCCGTGGCTGCCGTTGCATCTCGCGCTGGGGATCGCCTCCTATGGCCTCTTCGGCGCGGCCGTGGTGCATGCCTGGCTGATCACGCGTGCCGAAAAGCAGATCCGCCTGACCACCGGCACGGCCCCCGAAGGCGGCGTGCCGCTGCTCACGCTGGAGCGCCTGACCTTCCGCTTCGTGACCGCCGGTTTCGTGCTGCTGTCGGCCACCCTGCTGGCCGGCCTGCTGTTCACAGAACAGCTCTACGGCGCCGCGGGCCGCGCCTGGAAGTGGGACCACAAGACGACTTTCTCCGTGCTCGCCTGGGTCACCTTCGCGGTCCTCCTGATCGGCCGCGCGCGCTTCGGCTGGCGCGGCCGCACGGCCCGCCGCGTGCTGTACGCCGGCTCCGCCCTGTTGCTGCTGGCCTATGTGGGTTCCCGCTTCGTGCTCGAAGTGGTGCTGGCACGTCCTCCCGTATGAAATACCTCCTCGTCCTCGCCGTGCTCTGGATCGCCATCTGGCTCTGGCGCAAGAACCGGCGCGAAGAAATGCGCGACGCGCAGCGCGAGCGCATGGCCAAGGCGCAACAACGGCCGGCCGCGCCGACCGCCGTCGGCGCCCCGCAGGCCATGGTGCGCTGCGCCCATTGCGGCCTGCACCTGCCTGCCAGCGATGCCATCGCCGGGCCCGACGACGCGGTCTACTGCAGCACCGCGCACCGTCAGGCCGCCGTCGCGGCGCGCGGCTGAGCACGCCTTCCGCTCCATGAGCACCCCCCTCTGGTCGCGCGGCGAGCCGGTCACCGACTGGGACGTGCTCGAGCAAGGCGGCAGCGAGAGCACCGCGCTCTTGCGCCTGTGGCGCGGCTTCATGGCCGCGCGCTGCTTCGTCGCGCTGGTGCTGGTGGTGCTGCAGGGCGTGGCCTTCGCGCTCGGGCAGACGATGCAGGCGGCGGCCATCGCCATCTCGGCCAGCTACCTGGTGGCCACCTGGCTGGAGATGCGCTATGCGCACTTCGAGCCGCCGATCCGCAGCTTCTCCACGATGTGGCTCGTGACCATCGGCGTCGACCTGGCCACCTTCACCGCGCTGCAGGTGCTGCAGGGCGGCAACGTCAACTACACGCCGCTGTTTGCATTGCCGGTGCTCATGAGCGCGGTGCTCGGCACGGTGATCGTGAGCCTGGGCACCACGGCCACCGTCACGCTGCTGCTGCTGGCCGATGCGGGATGGCACTGGCTGCAGCAGCCGGGCGATTCGTCGGCCCGCTTCGTGCAGGCGGCGCTCACCGGCACCGGCCTCTTCGTGGTGGCGCTGCTCGCGCACGAGTTGGCGCGCCGGCTCGCGCGCGAAGAGGCGGTGGCGCAGCGCAACCGCAGCAGCGCGCAGATGCAGGCGGAGGTCAACGACCTGGTGATCGAGACGCTCGCCGAAGGCGTGCTGGTGATCGATGCCGAAGGCATGGTGCATGCGGCCAATCCGGCGGCCGACGCGATCCTCGGCCAGGGCCTGGCGAAACTCTCGCTGCCATTCGCGCTGCACGCGCAACCCGCCTGGCATGCGCTGGCCGCGCTCTCGCGCCAGACCTTCGCACGCCGCGCGCCGCAGTCCGAAGAAATTCCCGTCGCGCAGGCCCGCGGCGCCGCGCGCGAAGTGCGCGTGCGCACCCGGCTCACGCCCACCAGCGACAAGCGCGCCGACAGCCTCTGCGTGATGTTCCTGCAGGACCTGCGCGAGCTCGAGGCCCGCATCCGCACCGAGAAGCTGGCCGCGATGGGCCGCATGTCCGCCGCCGTGGCGCACGAAATCCGCAACCCGCTGGCCGCCATCGCGCAGGCCAGCGCGCTGCTCAGCGAAGACTTGACCGACCCCGCGCACCGCAAGCTCACCGACATGGTCCAGCACAACGCGCAGCGCCTGGCCCGCATCGTGGACGACGTGCTCGACGTTTCGCGCGCGCGCCAGCAACGCGTGCTCTCGCTGGGCGAACAGGTGGTGCTCGACCCCGCGGTGCAGGTGCTGGCCGACGAATGGGTGCGCCAGACGCAGCGCAAGGGCGTTCTCATCGCGCTCGATGCGCCCGGCATCGACGTGCGCTTCGACGCCGAGCACCTGCGCCGCCTCCTGGTGAACCTGCTGGACAACGCATCGCGCTATGCGGGCAAGGGCGAGGGCGCGATCCAGGTCATCACCACGCTGCAGCGCGCGGGCACCAACCGCCCGGCCCTGCAGGTGTGGAGCGACGGCGCGCCGCTGGAGCCGGCGGTCCAGCGTCATCTGTTCGAGCCCTTCTTCTCGTCCGAGAGCCGCTCCAGTGGCCTGGGCCTGTTCCTGTGCCGCGAGCTGTGCCGGCGCCATGGCGCCACCATCGGCTATGAGCGGCGGGCGCTCGCGGCGGGCGGCCCCGAGGGCAATGAATTCTTCGTGAGCTTTGCCGCCAGCGAGAACCGGCTGACACAATAGCGTCGTGAGCACCCCACTGTCTTCCGCCCCGCGTCCTGCGCAGATCCTTGTCATCGACGACGAGCCCGACCTGCGCACGCTGTATGAACTGACGCTGCTGCGCGAGGGCTATCACGTCGAGGCCGCGGGCAGCGTGTCCGAGGCCTGGCAGCACCTGGAGGCCGGGCGCTTCGACGCGGTGATCACCGACATGCGGCTGCCCGACGGACAGGGCATGGAGATCATCCACCGCATCCAGAAGAACCAGCGCAGCGAGCGCTGCGTGGTAATGACGGCCTACGGCTCGGCGGAAAACGCGGTCGAGGCGCTCAAGGCCGGTGCGTTCGACTACCTCACGAAGCCGGTCGACCTGAAGCAGTTTCGCGCCGTGGTCGCTTCCGCGGTGCAGGCCACGCGGGCGCCCGCCGTGCAGGTCAAGCCGGAGAAGGCAACAGCCGCTGCAAGCACCAGCGAACGCGCCGAGTCCGCATCGGGCACCGGCAGCAGCGGCGTTGCGGCGCTCGATCGCCTGGTCGGCGATTCGGACCCGATGCGCCTGGTCAAGTCGCGCATCGCCAAGGTGGCGCGCGGCATGGCGCCGGTGCTGGTACGCGGCGAGTCGGGCACCGGCAAGGAGCTGGTTGCGCGCGCGGTGCACGCCTGCAGCCAGCGCAGCGACGGCCCGTTCGTCGCGGTCAATTGCGGCGCGATTCCCGAGAACCTGCTCGAAGCCGAATTCTTCGGCGCGAAGAAGGGCTCGTACACCGGCTCCTCGCAAGACCGCGACGGCTACTTCCAGGCCGCGCGCAGCGGCACGCTGTTCCTCGACGAAATCGGCGACCTGCCGCTGGCCATGCAATCGAAGCTCCTGCGCGCGATCCAGGAGCGCAGCGTGCGCTCGATCGGCTCGACGCAGGAAGAAGCGGTCGACGTGCGCATCGTGAGCGCCACCCATAAAGACCTGCACGCCGAGGTGCAGGCCGGCCGCTTCCGGCAAGACCTTTTCTACCGCCTCAACGTGATCGAGATCGCAGTGCCCGCGCTGCGCGATCGCCGCGAAGACCTGCCCGCGCTGTGCGCCGCGCTGCTCGCGCGCATCGCGCAGGACGGCGGGCTGCCGGTGCCGCACCTGTCGGCCGAGCTGCTGCGCCGCCTTGCGCTCCATCCGCTCGACGGCAACGTGCGCGAGCTCGAGAACCTGCTGCACCGCGCAGTCGCGCTCAACGACGGCGACGAACTGCACCTCGATCTGATGGGCGGCAATGTCGCGACGACGATGGCGGCTGCCGACGTGGCTTCGGTCACGCCCTCGCAGCTTGCGCCGCGCGGCGACGCGCCGGTTGTCGTTGCCCCGGCACCGGCATCGGTGGCCGAACTCAAGTCGGCGCCACCGCCCCTGCCCTCCGACCTGCAGGCCTACCTCGACCAGCAGGAGCGCGAGATCCTCGTGCGCGCGCTGCACGAGAGCGGCTTCAACCGCACTGCGGCCGCCGCGCGCCTGGGCATGAGCCTGCGCCAGATCCGCTACCGCATCGCGCGGCTGGGCATTACCACGCCCAACGGCGACGATGGCGCCGCGAGCCATGTCGACGACTGAACTCTCCGCGCACGACACGCCGCCCGCCGACGACGGGCTCTGGCGGGCCGGCTGGTACCGCTTCGCGAAAGCCCTGCCCTCGCCGAACTTCGGCCCGCGCCCCGCCGGCGCACAGACCGATCTGATCGTGTTGCATTCGATCAGCCTGCCGCCCGGCGAATACGGCGGCGATGCGGTGCAGCGGCTCTTCACCAACCAGCTCGACTGGGATGCGCATCCCTACTTCCAGTCGATCCGCGGCATCGAGGTGTCCTCGCATTTCTACGTGCGCCGCAATGGCGACCTTTGGCAGTTCGTGAGTTGCGACGAACGCGCCTGGCATGCGGGCGTGTCGTCATGGCGCGGCCGCGGCAACTGCAACGACGACTCGATCGGCATCGAACTCGAAGGCCTCGAAGGCCAGACCTTCGAAGCCGCGCAGTACGAAACGCTCGCCAGCCTCTGCCCCGCGATCGCGCAGCACTACGCCATCGCCCACATCGCCGGTCACGAGCACATCGCGCCGGGCCGAAAACAGGACCCCGGCACGGGCTTCGATTGGCATTTGCTGCACGCGCAACTGGGGTGGAAATCACAGATGTTTCCCCCATCTGTGATGGAGCGCTAATTTTTTCAATCGCGTGACGCCCCGCGATGCCCTGCCCTCCGGCCGCATCGCTTTCGAATACGCAAATGTGAACCGCAGCAACCATGCGGCTTGCAGGCTCAAATCAGCTCGCAAGCCACGTCCCATGCGGGTTGCGCAACCATAGGCCAGTATTCACGCGGCATCGCCAGCCATGGCCTATGCCTAGAGAGATACCCGCAGTAGGTGAATCACTCACAAAACACTACCTGTAGTGGCTTGTAGACCCCTGGCACCCTAGATATAGTGTCCTCCGTCCGGTCAACAACGCCGGCGCGGCGCCCAGCCAAGGCGTCGCCACCCAACAAGAATTGCCAACCGAGAGGAAGCGAATGCAAACTGCCCTGAACACCCCATCGACCCCGCGTGCCGTTCCCTCCACGCCACCCCAACAGCAGCGAGACACGGCCGGCTCCCCCGCCGGCCAGAACCTTGCGCACTACCAGATCATCCGCCGCAACGGCGCCGTCGTTCCCTTCGAGCCGAACAAGATCGCCATCGCGATGATGAAGGCCTTCCTGGCCGTGCACGGCACCCAGGGCGCGGCTTCGGCCAGCGTGCGCGAGACGGTCGACGTGCTCACGCAAGGCGTGATCCGCGCCATGGTGCGTTCGCGTCCGGGCGGCGGCACCTTCCACATCGAAGACGTGCAGGACCAGGTCGAGCTCGGCCTGATGCGCGGCGGCCATCATGAGATCGCACGCGCCTACGTGCTGTACCGCGAACGCCGCACGCAGGAGCGTTCCAAGCAGGTCGAGCAGGAAGCGCCGGCCACGCCGACGCTGCACGTGCTGGACAACGGCGAACGCGTCGCGCTGGACCTGAACCAGCTCAAGGGCCTGATCGAATCGGCCTGCGAGAACCTGGGCGACAGCATCACCGCCCAGCCGATCGTCGCCGAGACGATGCGCAACCTCTACGACGGCGTGCCGCTCGACGAGGTGTACAAGGCCTCGATCCTGGCGGCCCGCACGCTGATCGAGAAAGACCCCGACTACACCTTCGCCACCGCGCGCCTCCTGCTGCACACGATCTTCAAGGAGATCGTCGGCCGCGAAGTGATGCCGGTGGACCGCGCCACCGCCTACGCCGACTACTTCCCGCAGTTCATCAAGAAGGGCGTGGAGAACGACCTGCTCGACGAGAAGCTGCTGCAGTACGACCTGCCCCGCCTGGGTGCGGCCCTGAAGGCCGAGCGCGACAACCAGTTCGACTACCTGGGCCTGCAGACGCTGTACGACCGCTACTTCCTGCACGTGCGCAAGACCCGCATCGAACTGCCGCAGGCTTTCTTCATGCGCGTGGCCATGGGCCTGTCGCTCGGCGAAATCGACCGCGAAGCGCGCGCCATCGAGTTCTACGAAGTGCTGTCGTCGTTCGATTTCATGTCCAGCACGCCGACGCTCTTCAACGCCGGCACGCTGCGCTCGCAGCTCTCGAGCTGCTACCTCACCACCGTGCCCGACGACCTGGACGGCATCTACGAATCGATCAAGGAAAACGCGCTGCTCTCCAAGTTCGCGGGCGGCCTGGGCAACGACTGGACCCGCGTGCGCGCGCTCGGCAGCCACATCAAGGGCACGAACGGCGAATCGCAGGGCGTGGTGCCGTTCCTGAAGGTGGTGAACGACACGGCCGTGGCCGTGAACCAGGGCGGCAAGCGCAAGGGCGCCGTCTGCACGTACCTGGAATCGTGGCACCTGGACATCGAGGAGTTCCTGGAACTGCGCAAGAACACCGGCGACGACCGCCGCCGCACGCACGACATGAACACGGCCAACTGGATCCCCGACCTCTTCATGCGCCGAGTGATGGAAAAGGGCACCTGGACGCTGTTCTCGCCCTCCAACGTGCCTGACCTGCACGACCTGTTCGGCGCCGACTTCGAAAAGGCCTACGTGGCCTACGAAGAGAAGGCCGCCCGCGGCGACATCAAGCCCAGCCGCACCGTCCAGGCGTCGGACCTCTGGCGCAAGATGCTCACGATGCTGTTTGAGACCGGCCATCCCTGGATCACGTTCAAGGACGCCTGCAACGTGCGCTCGCCGCAGCAGCACGCCGGCGTCGTGCACTCGTCGAACCTCTGCACCGAGATCACGCTGAACACCAGCGACACCGAAACGGCCGTCTGCAACCTGGGTTCGGTGAACCTGCTGCAGCATCTGAAGGATGGCAAGGTCGACCAGGAGAAGCTCAAGCGGACGATCTCCACCGCGATGCGCATGCTCGACAACGTGATCGACATCAACTACTACGCCGTGAAGAAGGCGCGCGACTCGAACCTGCGCCACCGTCCGGTGGGCCTGGGCCTCATGGGCTTCCAGGACGCGCTGTACGAACTGCGCATTCCCTACGCCTCGCAGGAAGCCGTGCAGTTCGCCGACGAGTCGATGGAAGCCATCTGCTACCACGCCTACTGGGCATCGACCGAGCTCGCCAAGGAACGCGGCAAATACTCCAGCTACAAGGGCTCGCTGTGGGACAAGGGCATCTTGCCGATCGACACGCTCGACCTGCTGGAGCAGGCACGCGGCGGCTACGTCGAAGTGGACCGCTCGGCCACGCTCGACTGGGACGCGCTGCGTTCCAAGATCAAAGCCGACGGCATGCGCAATTCGAACTGCGTGGCCATCGCACCGACGGCGACCATCTCGAACATCATCGGCGTGGACGCCTCGATCGAGCCGTGCTTCGGCAACCTCTCGGTCAAGTCGAACCTGTCGGGCGAGTTCACCGTGATCAACCACTACCTGGTGCGTGACCTGAAGCGCCTGGGCCTGTGGGACGACGTGATGGTGATGGACCTGAAGCACTTCGACGGATCGCTGCGTCCCATCGACCGCGTGCCGCAGGACGTGAAGGCGCTCTACGCCACCGCGTTCGAAGTGGAAACCACGTGGCTCGTCGAAGCCGCTTCGCGTCGCCAGAAGTGGATCGACCAGGCGCAGTCGCTCAACATCTACATGGCCGGCGCATCGGGCAAGAAGCTGGACGACACCTACAAGCTCGCATGGCTGCGCGGCTTGAAGACGACCTACTACCTGCGCACGCAGAGCGCGACGCACGCAGAAAAGTCGACGGTGCAATCGGGCCGTCTCAACGCGGTGTCGTCGGGCAACGACGCACCCTCGGGCATGAGCGCACTCGAAGCCGCCGCTGCTGCAGCGAAGGCACAGATGAGCGCGATGCCCGCCACCGACATCGCGTTCTGCGGTGTGGACGATCCGACCTGCGAAGCGTGCCAGTGACAACCGGTGCAACGCGCCGATGCTCGCGACAAGACAGAGTCAGTTGAGTCAGTGAGGTGCATGCGAAAGTCGTGCGACGTTCAAGCAATGAAGCCATTGACTGACATCGCGCGATGCATGCGAGCAACATAACAACCACATAAATGGAGCGCGATGTGAACGAGCACTTTGCAACTCACATCGTTACTCCGATAATTTGAGCATTGGATTTTTCTATGTTGACCTGGGACGAAGAAGTCAAGCCCTCCTTACCAAAGGATATGCAACAAGGATTGCAGCACCACAACGCATCGACCAGCGGCTTGCCCGCAGGCCGTTCGGTGGACGCTCCGACTTCGTCGATTGCACAACCCGCATCGTCTGCCGCGCGCACGCTCGATGACGGCGCCGCCGCACCGCTGCGTCAGGTTGCTCCCGCTTCGGTTCCCGTCGTGGCGCAACGCGTCAAGGCCTCCGACAAGCGCATCATCAACGGCCAGACCGACGTCAACCAGCTGGTGCCGTTCAAGTACAAGTGGGCCTGGGAAAAGTACCTCGCCACCTGCGCCAACCACTGGATGCCGCAGGAAGTGAACATGACGCGCGACATCGCGTTGTGGAAAGACCCGAATGGCCTGACCGAAGACGAACGCCGCATCGTCAAGCGCAACCTCGGCTTCTTCGTGACCGCCGATTCGCTGGCCGCCAACAACATCGTGCTGGGCACCTACCGCCACATCACGGCCCCCGAGTGCCGCCAGTTCCTGCTGCGCCAGGCGTTCGAGGAAGCGATCCACACGCACGCGTACCAGTACATCGTCGAGTCGCTCGGCCTGGACGAGAGCGAGATCTTCAACGCGTACAACGAAGTGCAGTCGATCCGCGAGAAGGACCAGTTCCTGCTCCCGTTCATCGAGGCCATCAGCGATCCGCACTTCAAGACCGGCACGCACGAGACCGACCAGACGCTGCTCAAGTCGCTCATCGTGTTCGCCTGCCTGATGGAAGGCCTCTTCTTCTACGTCGGCTTCACGCAGATCCTTGCGCTCGGCCGCCAGAACAAGATGACCGGCGCCGCCGAGCAGTACCAGTACATCCTGCGCGACGAGTCGATGCACTGCAATTTCGGCATCGACCTGATCAACCAGCTCAAGCTCGAGAATCCCGGCCTCTGGACCCCCGAGTTCAAGGCCGAGATCAAGGACCTCTTCATGAAGGCCGTCGAGCTCGAATACAAATACGCCGAAGACACCATGCCGCGCGGCGTGCTCGGCATGAACGCCTCCATGTTCAAGGGCTACCTGCGGTACATCGCCAACCGGCGCGCACAGCAGATCGGCCTCGAAACGCTCTTCCCGAACGAAGAAAACCCGTTCCCCTGGATGAGCGAAATGATTGACCTGAAGAAAGAGCGCAACTTTTTCGAAACCCGCGTGATCGAGTACCAGTCGGGTGGTGCGCTCTCCTGGGATTGAATCTTTCCGATAAGAATTAATGAATTCAAGAATTGCCTTTGCCACCGATCGCGCCAAAGAGCGCGGCATGGACGAGGGCTCAGGTGTTCATGGTGCTGGGGCTCAGATTCCAACGCCATGAATCGCTTCACGCTCCCAACGTGCGTGGAGTGCTTCAATAGGTTGATTTTTTCAACTTGATCAAGGAGAAATAGAAATGGCAACTGCAAAGAAAGCGCCGGCTAAGAAAGCCGCTGCAAAGAAGGCTCCGGCAAAGAAGGTCGCGGCCAAGAAGGCTCCGGCAAAGAAGGTAGCAGCGAAGAAGGCTCCGGCCAAGAAGGTTGCTGCTAAGAAGGTCGCCGCCAAGAAGGCTCCTGCCAAGAAGGTAGCAGCGAAGAAGGCAGCACCGGCCAAGAAGGCTGCTGCGAAGAAGGCTCCGGCGAAGAAGGCCGCTGCCAAGAAGGCGCCTGCGAAGAAGGCTGCGGCGAAGAAGGCTCCTGCCAAGAAGGCAGCTGCCAAGAAGGCCCCTGCAAAGAAGGCCGCCGCCAAGAAGGCTCCTGCGAAAAAGGCTGCGGCCAAGAAAGCCGCGAAAAAGCCCGCTGCCAAGCCTGCCGCTGCTGCCAAGAAGCCTGCTGCGAAGAAGGCTGCCAAGGCACCCGCCAAGGCTGCTGTAGCACCTGCCCCTGCCGCGCAAACGACGCTGAATCCCCAGGCAGCCTGGCCGTTTCCCACGGCCAGCAAGCCCTGAGCTTCAAAGCGCCCTTGACGGCAAAAAACCCGGCACCTCACGGTGTCGGGTTTTTTTATGGGCGCTCGAAAAAGCGGCTTCTTAGAGGCCCAGCGCCTTGCGGTCGACCTGGTAGTTCTGCGGTCCGCGCTGCGCGATCTTGAGCGCGCCGATGCGATTGCCCAGCGCTGCGCATTGCGCGAGCGGCCATTCCTTTTCCAGACCGAACAACAGCGCGCCGCGCCATGCGTCGCCGCAACCCGTGGGCTCGACCACGGCGGTGGGCGTCACGCCCGGCACATGCTCGCGCTCGCCATCGGTCCAGACCTCGCAGCCCTCGGCCGCCAGCGTGACCACCAGGCCGCGCACGCGCTTGGAGATCTCGGCCAGGCTCCAGCCGGTGCGCTGCGACAGCATCTTTCCTTCGTAGTCGTTGACCACGACCCAGCTCGCGAGCTCGACGAAGTGCTTGAGCGCATCGCCGTCGAACATCGGCAGGCCCTGACCCGGATCGAACACGAACGGAATGCCGGCGGCGGCGAATTGCTCGGCGTGCTGCAGCATCGCCTCGCGGCCATCGGGCGCGATGATGCCGACCTTGATGTCGTCCCGCGCGGCCACCTTGGTGATGTGCGCCTGCTGCATCGCGCCGGGATGGAACGCGGTGATCTGGTTGTTGTCGACGTCGTTCATGATCATCGCCTGCGCGGTGAAGGTGTCGTCGAGCTGGCGCACGAACTCGGTGTCGATGCCCAGCGAGCGCATGCGTTCCAGGTAGTCGGCGCCGTCGCTGCCGAGCGTGGCCATCGGCAGCGCCGTGCCGCCCAGCGCGTTGAGGCTGTAGGCAATGTTGCCGGCGCAGCCGCCGAAGTCGCGGCGCAGCCCGGGCACGAGGAACGACACGTTCAGGATGTGCAGCTGGTCCGGAAGGATCTGATCGGCGAACCGTCCCTCGAAAGTCATGATGGTGTCGAACGCGAGGGAACCGCAAATCACTGCTGCCATGGGTGGACCGTTTTCGTTGAAAGAAGATGAATGGAAGAAGGACGCTTGCGTGCAGGCGCCCGGCTAGGGATAGAAGGCTTCCACGCGGTAGCCCGCGATCGGCGGCAGCGCGGCCGCTTCGTTCGGCGACAGCGTCAGCGGCAATGAAGCGGCGCGGTCGGCGCGCGCCGCGAGCACCGACGGCGCGCCGTAGTCCGCGGGCGTCAGCACACGCCGCACCACCGCGCGCTCCTGCGTGTCGAGCAGCGAGAGCTCCACGGCCGGCATCGCGAGCGGCACGGTCGCGCCGTTGCGCAAGGTGAAGCTGAGGCGATAGTCGTTGCCGCCGCTCTTCTCGCGCGCGAAGGCGGCGCCCTCGATCATGATGTCGCCGATCTGGCGCAGCGCCGAGAGCTCGCAGTCGGTGTACTGGCACAGCGCCGCAAGCGCCGGACGCAGGCCCGGCTGGCGCGCGACGATGCCGTCGCGCTCATGGCGAACGATCTGCACGATAAGCAGAAGTGCGGCCAGCACCGCCAGCAGGACCAGCAAGCGCCGAACGCCCTTGCGCTGCCAGAAGCCGGGCGCGTGGGCGTCGTGCTCTTCGTCGTCGCCGAAGGCGTGCTCCTCCTCGCGCTCCGCGAACATCGGCGGCAGCGAGGCGGCGCTCTCCGGCTCGCTCGCCTCCCGGACCATCGACGACGACGCGGCCTTGGCGGCGGCCCTGGCTTCGCGCGACTTGTTGGCGCTCGCGATCTTGGCCGACTTGATGCGTGCCCGGCGCAGCGCCTTCTGCATCTGCACCTGGTCGTGGTCCTTCTCGTCGCCTTCTTCTTTTTCCTCGGCGTCTTCGTCCAGGGTCGGCTCGACCAGTCCATGCGTCTTGGCGCGAGACACCGGCAACGGAGGGGCCGGCGGAGGCGGCGATGGCGGCGGGGCCGCAAGATTCAGATCGATGTTCGGGAACGGCGGCAGGGAGCTCGCCGGCGGCCGCCATGCGGGCTCGCTGACATCCAGGTCGGACCACGGCTCGTCCGCGACGATGCCGTGCGCGGGCAGCGCGAGCGCCGGGGCCGGCGGGGATGGAGCGGGTGGCTGCGGTTCAGGCGGCTCGACCGTGACTTGCGCAGCGGGCTCGGGCTCTTCCGGCGCTGGCGGCGGATGCGCCACCTCGGCATGGGCATGCGCTTCGGGCTCGTCATCGAAGAAGTCCGCATCTTCAGAGGCGTGGGAAGGCTGCGATGACGCAGGCGGCGTGTCGGCCCGGCGCTCGGAGGACGGTTCGACCAGCGCGGGCGAATAGCCTGCCGCCGGCGGCGGTGCGGCTGCCCCATCGGTCGATTCGTGCAGGTCGAGCGTCGCGTCGAACACGTGGCTGCAGCGGCCGCAGCGCACCCACCCGTCGGAGATGCGAAGCTGGTCGCGCACCACCTTGAAGGTGGTGGTGCAGGCGGGGCAGCGCGTGACGAGGCTCATGACCGGGCGATTGTAGGGTTGGGCCCCCGTCGCATGAATGGCGCGAACGGTGCGCGGTGGCGCGACAACCCGGCCGCGCTGCTCAGCAGCGCGCCGTCATCAGGATCCAGCCGTCCTCGCTGTCGCTGACTTCGAGGGCCGCATACGGCGCATAGGCCTCCTTCAGCTCGTCGGCCTGGCGCTCGAGGATGCCGGCCATCACCAGCGATCCGCCCGGCGCCACGTGGTTGCGCAGCAGCGGTGCAAGCAACTTGAGCGGCGTGGCCAGGATGTTGGCGAGCACGGTGTCGTAGGCGCCCTTGGCCACGTCCGGCAGGCCCGCGTTCAGGCTGACGCCATTGGCCTCGGCATTGAGCAGCGTCGAGGAGACCGCAGCCTCGTCGATGTCGACGGCATCGATGTCGAGCGCGCCGAACTTCGCAGCGCCGATCGCCAGGATGCCGGAGCCGCAGCCGTAGTCGAGCACGCGCTGCGTGCCGAAGGCGCCTTGGCCCTGCCTGGCGATCCAGCGCAGGCACATGCGGGTGGTGGGATGGGTGCCGGTGCCGAAGGCCAGGCCCGGGTCCAGCCGGATCACCTGCTTGGCCCCTGCGGGCGGCTCGTGCCAGGTCGGCACGATCCAGAACTCGGGCGTGATCTCGACCGGCGTGAACTGCGATTGCGTGAGGCGCACCCAGTCCTGCTCGGGCACCGGCGCAACACCGAGCACCGCGCAGCCGTCGAAGAAGTCCTGCAGCGCGAGCAGCGATGCGGCCTCGTTCGCGAGCGCCTCGTCGGCGAACAGCGCGATCACGCGCGAGCGCTGCCAGCCCTCCTTGGGCGGCGGCATGCCGGGCTCGCCGAACAGCGCCTGCTCGGCATCGGTCTGCGCGTCGGCGTCCTCGACCGAAACGCTCAGCGCGTCGAGTGCATCGAGCGCGTCGCTGAGCATTTCGACCCGGTCTTCCGGTGCCATCAGGCGAAGTTCGAACATGGCGTCGTCTCGTGGATCAGCGCTTGTGCGCCGCGAGCCACTCTTCCAGGTAATGGATGTTCGTGCCGCCGCTCATGAACTTGGCATCGACCATCAGCTCGCGGTGCAGCGGGATGTTGGTCTGGATGCCTTCGATCACGGTTTCGTTCAGCGCCGTGCGCATGCGGGCCATGGCCTGCTCGCGCGTGTCGCCGTACACGATGATCTTGCCGATCATCGAGTCGTAGTTCGGGGGCACGAAGTAGTTGGTGTAAGCGTGCGAATCGACGCGAACGCCCGGGCCGCCCGGCGGGTGCCACATGGTGATACGGCCCGGCGATGGCGTGAACTTCCAGGCGTCTTCGGCGTTGATGCGCACCTCGATGGCGTGGCCGCGCATCTCGATCTGGCGCTGGGTGAACGGCAGCTTCTCGCCGGCGGCCACCATGATCTGCGTCTTCACGATGTCGATGCCGGTGGTGAACTCGGTCACCGGGTGCTCCACCTGCACGCGCGTGTTCATCTCGATGAAGTAGAACTCGCCGTTCTCATAGAGGAACTCGAAGGTGCCGGCGCCGCGGTAGCCGATCTTCTTGCAGGCGGCAGCGCAACGCTCGCCGATCTTCTCGATCAGCTTGCGCGGAATGCCGGGGGCCGGCGATTCCTCGATCACCTTCTGGTGGCGGCGCTGCATGGAGCAGTCGCGCTCGCCCAGGTAGACCGCGTTCTTGTGCTTGTCGGCGAGGATCTGGATCTCGATGTGGCGCGGGTTCTGAAGAAACTTCTCCATGTACACGGCCGGATTGCTGAAGGCCGCGCCGGCTTCCGCCTTTGTCATCTGGATCGCGTTGACCAGCGCCGCCTCGGTGTGCACCACGCGCATGCCGCGGCCACCGCCGCCGCCCGCCGCCTTGATGATGACCGGGTAGCCGATCGCACGGGCGATGCGCTTGTTGGTGGCGGCGTCGTCCGAGAGCTCGCCCTCGGAGCCGGGAACGCAAGGCACGCCGGCCTTGATCATGGCCTGCTTGGCCGAGACCTTGTCGCCCATCGTGCGGATGTTGTCCGGCGTCGGGCCGATGAACTGGAAACCGCTCTGCTCCACGCGTTCGGCGAAGTTGGCGTTTTCGCTCAGGAAACCGTAGCCGGGGTGAATGGCTTCGGCGTCCGTCACTTCGGCCGCCGAAATGATCGCCGGCATGTTGAGATAGCTCAGCGCCGAAGGGGCCGGGCCGATGCAGACGGCTTCCTGCGCCAGCTTGACGTATTTGGCGTCGCGATCGGCTTCGGAATAGACCATCACGGCCTTGATGCCCATCTCGCTGCAGGCGCGCTGAATCCGGAGGGCAATCTCCCCCCGGTTTGCAACCAGGATCTTCTTGAACATGGTCACTCGATGATGAACAGCGGCTGGCCGTATTCGACCGCCTGCCCGTTTTCGCCGAGGATCTGGGTGATCGTGCCGGACTTGTCGGCTTCGATTTCGTTGAGGATCTTCATCGCTTCGATGATGCAGATCGTGTCGCCTTCGTTCACCTTGCTGCCGATTTCGACGAAAGCAGCGGCGCCCGGGCTGGACGAGCGATAGAACGTGCCCACCATCGGCGACTTGACCGCGTGGCCGGCCGGTGCGGCTTCGACCGCGGGGGCGCTGGCGGCGGCCGTAGCGGCAGGCGCACCTGCGGCCGGGACTGCGGCGGGCGGCGCGGCCAGTGTTTGCACATACTGCACCGGGGCGGCACCGCCGCCCTTGACGATGCGAACCTTGCCTTCGGTTTCGGTGATTTCCAGTTCGGAAATATTCGATTCGGACACCAGATCGATCAGTGTCTTGAGTTTGCGCAGATCCATGGGACTCCAGTGCCGGCTTTGCCGGTCATTCGGATATAACTGAGCTGAAAATCGGCGATTTTCAGCGTTTGGTGGCTAACGCCAGCTTGGGCGGCCGATTCTAACCATGAACAAGTTCACGCCGCCATGTCTCCAGATCGGCGGTTTCGAGCTTGCCCATTTTACGAGCTGCAACCGAACCGTTACCGTTGACAACCAATGTGAACGGTAGACCGCCTCCCGTATTGCCCAAGTTCTTGACGAGTTCCGTGCCTTGCAGGCCCGCCAGACCGGTCGGATAGGTTACCGGGGTACGCTGCAGGAACTTGCGCACCGCGCTGGGCTGATCGATGGCCAATCCAACCACTTGCCAGCCATTGGCGCCGTTTTGACGAAAAAAAGCGTCGATCATCGGCATTTCTTCGACGCACGGTGGGCACCAGGTGGCCCAGAAGTTGAGCAGCAGCGGCTTGCCGCGCAGGCTCGACAGGACGAGGTCACCACCCTCCGGCCGTTCGAATTTCTGGGCCCAGAAGGTCGCGTCCAGTTGCTCGCCACCCCCCGCATTGCTGCCGGCGCTGCGTTCCCGCCACCAGGCGCCACCCACCCCGGCAGCGGCGGCCACCGCCGCCACGCCGCCATAGAGCATGCCGCGTCGTGTCGGCGAAGAAGTCATTCACTTGTCCTTTTCTCTTTCAATCAGCCGGCGCAAGGCAGGCAGGTCGCCGCGCGGCGTACGACCCTGGGCATCGGGCTTCAAGGCGCCGCGCAGGTCGTCCAGGTCGTAGACCAAGAGGTGCACGCCGATTTCCTCGCCGAGCGCGCGGCTGGGCGCATGCACGCTCAAGGCCTCGACCTGCTCGCCGTGAAAGCCGGTGACCATGCGCGGCTCGTAGTCCACGTGGTGGTCGATGAGGGCGATCTCGGCGGACTTGGAATCATCGCAGAACATCTGTATGTAAATGTCCGACAGCCGGGTGGCCGTGCCGTGCCACACGGCGCCGCCGATGTGCGGCCGGAAGGCCGCCATGCGCTCCATCCATTCCAGCGCCAGCAGGCGCAGCGCACGCAGTTCCTGGGGCTGGGTGTCGGCGCAGAAAAGCGCAATGTAGTCGCGCACCTCGGCCTCGACTTCGTCGTTGTTCGGCAGCGAAGTGCGCGCCGACAGGCCCAGGTCACGCACGGCCCTGCGTTTGGCGGGGCCGTATTCCAGCCCTTCCTCGACGACAAGGCGGGCTGCGGTGGCGGCGATTTCGCGCTTGGACGTGTCCATCGGGGCATTTTGCCCGCAGTAGGCGTCACGCACACGAAATCAACACGAAGCTCGGGGCGAAGGCCGGGCTCGCCTGCCGAGCCCCGCATTCCGCCTCCCTAGAATCGCCCGATGCACATTCATATTCTGGGTATCTGCGGCACGTTCATGGGTGGCGTGGCCGCCCTGGCGCGCGAAGCGGGCCACCGGGTCACGGGCTGCGATGCCGGCGTGTACCCGCCGATGAGCGACCAGTTGCGCGCCCTCGGCATCGATCTCATCGAAGGTTTCGGCGCCGACCAACTCGCCCTCGCGCCCGACATGTTCGTGGTGGGCAACGTGGTTTCGAGGGCTCGCCTGCCCGACGGCAGCCCGAAGTTCCCGCTGATGGAAGCCATCCTCGACGCCGGCAAGCCCTACACGAGCGGCCCGCAGTGGCTGGCCGAGCACGTGCTGCTGGGCCGCCACGTGCTGGCGGTGGCCGGCACGCACGGCAAGACGACCACCACCTCGATGCTGGCCTGGGCGCTCGAGCAAGGCGGCAAGGCGCCGGGCTTCCTGGTGGGTGGCGTGCCGCTGGACTTTGGCGTGTCGGCCCGGCTGGGCGACGGCGCCGCCTTCGTCATCGAGGCCGACGAATACGACACCGCCTTCTTCGACAAGCGCAGCAAGTTCGTGCACTACCGGCCGCGCACCGCGGTGCTCAACAACCTCGAGTTCGACCACGCGGACATCTTCGACGACCTTTCCGACATCGAGCGCCAGTTCCATCACCTCGTGCGCACCGTGCCCGGCACCGGGCGGCTGGTGGTAAATGCCACCGAGGAAAGCCTGCAGCGCGTGCTGGCGCAGGGTTGCTGGAGCGAGCTTGCGCGATTCGGCGCGGGCGGCCCGGACAGCGAATGGCTGGCGGTGGGCTCGCACGACGCCTTCGATGTGCTCAGGCGAGGCGAAAAAGTCGGCCGGGTCGAGTGGGAACTCTCTGGCCTGCACAACCAGATGAATGCGCTGGCCGCCATCGCCGCCGCCGACCACGTGGGCGTTTCGCCGGCCGACGCGGCGCGCGCGCTCGGCAGCTTTCGCAACGTGCGCCGGCGCATGGAACTGCGCGGCACGGTCGAGCGAAGCGGCGGCGCGATCACGGTCTACGACGACTTCGCGCACCACCCCACCGCCATCCGCACCACGCTGGAGGGCCTGCGCAAGAAGCTCGACGACGCCGGCAAGCAAAGTGAGCGCATCCTCGCGGCCTTCGAGCCGCGCAGCAACACGATGAAGCTGGGCGTCATGGCCGCGCAGCTGCCGTGGAGCCTGGAATCCGCCGACCTCTCGTTCTGCCACACGGCCGGGCTCGACTGGGATGCCGCCGCAGCCCTGGCGCCGATGGGCGACCGCGCGCAGGTCGCAGGGGCCGTGGAGCCGCTGGTCGCGCAGATCGTCGCGGCCGCGCGGCCGGGCGATCACATCGTCTGCATGAGCAACGGCGGCTTCGGCGGCGTGCACGACAAACTGCTTGCGGCGCTCCGCGCGGCAGCCGCATCATGACCGCCATGCCCCTTACACGTGCCCGCGAACTGGTCGAAACCCTGCGGCTGCAGCCGCATCCCGAAGGCGGCTGGTACAGCGAGGTGTTTCGCTCTACGGCCAGCGTGCTGCCGACCGATGGCCGGGATGCGCGCAGCGCGCTCACCAGCATCTACTTCCTGCTCGAAGCGGGCCAGCATTCGCGCTGGCACCGGGTGCTGTCCGACGAAGTCTGGGTGCACCTGGAAGGCGTGCCGCTGGCGCTCTGGACCTGCGATGCCGCGATGCGCACGGCGCCGGCCCATGTGCGACTGGGCCCGGTCGACGCGCACGGCACGCGCCCCCAGCATGTGGTGCCGGCCGGCCAGTGGCAGGCGGCCCGGCCGATCCAGGGCCATTCGTCAGGCGACTACACGCTGGTCGCCTGCATGGTCGGCCCGGGCTTCGACTTCGCCGACTTCTCGATGGTGCCGCCCGACAGCGACGAGGCGGCGTCGATGCGGCACCACTGGCCCGACCTGGCCGGGATGCTCTAGCCCCCGGCCCTTTCCCCTTCGCTTCAGCCGCGGCGGGCCTTGACGGCCTGCGACAGCGTCTCGAGCACCTGTACCGAATCGTCCCAGCCGATGCAGGCATCGGTGATGCTCTTGCCGTATTCGAGGCCCGAGAGCTGGTCCTTGCCCGGCGTGAACTTCTGGGCGCCGGCCTGCAGGTGGCTCTCGACCATCACGCCGAACACGCGGTTGGAGCCGCCGGCGATCTGGGCTGCGATGTCCTTGGCCACGTCGATCTGCTTCTGGTGCTGCTTGGAGCTGTTGGCGTGGCTGCAGTCGACCATCAGCGTGGGCGGCAGCTTGGCGGCTTCCAGGTCCTTGCAGGCGGCTTCGACGCTGGCCGCGTCGTAGTTCGGCGCCTTGCCGCCGCGCAGGATCACGTGGCAGTCGCGGTTGCCGTTGGTCTGCACGATCGCGACCTGGCCGTTCTTGTGCACCGAGAGAAAGTGATGACCGCGCGCGGCCGCCTGGATGGCGTCGGTCGCGATGCGGATGTTGCCGTCGGTGCCGTTCTTGAAGCCGATGGGCGCCGAAAGACCGGAGGCCAGTTCGCGGTGCACCTGGCTTTCGGTGGTGCGCGCGCCGATGGCACCCCAGGCGATCAGGTCACCGATGTACTGGGGCGAGATCACGTCCAGGAACTCGCTGCCCGCCGGCAGGCCGATGCGGTTGATGTCGATCAGCAGCTGGCGCGCGATGCGCAGGCCCTCGTCGATGCGGAAGCTCTCGTCCAGGTACGGGTCGTTGATAAGGCCCTTCCAGCCGACGGTGGTACGCGGCTTCTCGAAGTACACGCGCATCACGATCTCGAGCGTGCCGGCGTATTTTTCGCGCTCGACCTTCAGGCGCCTGGCGTATTCGACGGCGGCGGCCGGGTCGTGGATCGAACAGGGGCCCATGATCACCAGCAGCCGGTCGTCCTTGCCGGCCATGATGTTGTGGATGTTGCGGCGGGTGCCCTCGATCAGCGTTTCGACCGGCGTGCCGCGGATCGGGAAGAAGCGGATCAGATGTTCGGGAGGGGGCAGCACGTTGATGTCCTTGATGCGTTCGTCGTCGGTCTTGCTGGTTTTTTCGACGCTCGCATACCAGCTGTCGCTGGCCGGGGCAGTGTTCGTGCTCATGGTGCTCTTCCTTGTTGGAGTGAAATCGTCAGGGCATAAAAAAACCGCCGGGGCTGGAGGCGCCGGCGGTTTTGGGAGGGTGTTCGTTTGCTTTACGCGCTCGCCTCTCGTCCGCCGGAAACCGGGAACCAAAAGTAGGCAAAAAAGTAAGCGCGGAGGGCGGACATAGGGGCGGAATGTAGCACGGAAAATAAAGACCCGGTCAAGCGGCCGGGTCCGGGGGATGGTTTACCGGTAGCCCGATTCGTTGGCGTTGTGGATGATCCAGATCAGGTTGCCGCTGGTGTATTCACCCATGCCGCCGCCCGCGAAAATCAGCCGTCCCTGGCCCTTGTAGGTCATTTCGAACCGGTGGCGGTCGCTGCCGAAATAGAAGGGAATGAAGGCCTTGCCCGTCACGTAGGCGCCCTGGTCGGTTGGCGCGCCGGCGATGTCGGTGACCTGCTTGGCGCTCATGCCGATCTGCAGGCGGGTGAACTTGCTGTTGCGCGCCGGATTGCCGGTGATCTCGCCTTCGTAGCCGTTCAGGCCCTTGACGGTGCGGCCGCTGCCGGCCTCGACCTTGGAGGAATCGGTCACGTTGCCGCGGGCGTCCATGCCGGCGCCCGGACCGCTGCGCGCCGGTGCCGCGGGAGCGGCGGCGGGTGCCGCTCCAGGCTGGCTGGCGCCCGAGCCGCCGCGCGATGCGCAGCCGGCGCTCGCCAGCACGACCACGGCAGCCGCAGCCCACAGGGCCGCAGACGTGTTGATTCTGTTGTTCCTCATCGAATGCTCCTTCCTTCGGTTTGTAAAGGAGCGCAGCTTAACAAGCCTTCAGGCCGTTCCACCCACAGTCAGCCCGTCGATCCGAAGGGTCGGCTGGCCGACGCCCACGGGCACGCTCTGGCCTTCCTTGCCGCAGGTGCCCACGCCCGAATCGAGCTTCATGTCGTTGCCGATCATGGTCACGCGGGTGAGCGCGTCGGGGCCGTTGCCCACGATGGTCGCGCCCTTGACCGGGTACTGGATCTTGCCGTTCTCGACCCAGAAGGCCTCGCTGGCCGAAAACACGAACTTGCCGCTCGTGATGTCGACCTGCCCGCCGCCGAAGTTGGTGGCGTAAAGGCCCTTCTTGATGCTGGCCACGATTTCCTGGGGGTCCTTGTCGCCGCCCAACATGTAGGTGTTGGTCATGCGCGGCATCGGCACGTGGGCGTAGCTCTCGCGGCGGCCGTTGCCCGTGGGCTTGACCTTCATGAGGCGGGCGTTCATCGAGTCCTGGATGTAGCCCTTGAGGATGCCGTCCTCGATCAGCACGTTGCGCTGGCTGGCGTTGCCCTCGTCGTCGACGTTGAGCGAGCCGCGGCGGTCGGCGATCGTGCCGTCGTCCAGCACCGTGACGCCCTTGGCCGCCACGCGCTGGCCGATGCGGCCCGAGAACGCGCTGGAGCCCTTGCGGTTGAAGTCGCCTTCCAGTCCGTGGCCGATGGCCTCGTGCAGCAGGATGCCGGGCCATCCGGAGCCGAGCACCACCGTCATTTCGCCGGCCGGCGCGGGGCGGGCGTCCAGGTTGGTCAGCGCGGCCTTCACGGCCTGGTCGACGTATTCGGCGATCTGCTCGTCGTCGAAATAGGCGAGGCCAAAACGCCCGCCGCCGCCGCCGGAGCCGACTTCGCGGCGGCCGTTCTGCTCGGCGATCACCGTGACCGACAGGCGCACGAGCGGCCGCACGTCGGCGGCCAGCGTGCCGTCGGCGCGTGCCACGAGCACCACGTCGTATTCGCTCGCCAGGCCCGCCATGACCTGCGCCACGCGCGGATCGCGCGAGCGCGCCAGCTTTTCGGTCTTCTCGAGCAGCTTGACCTTGGCCGTGCTGTCGAGCGTGGAGATGGGATCGACGCCGTTGTAGAGCGAGCGGCTCGAGGCGATCTTGCGGGTGGGCGTCTTCACGCGGCCGGTGCGGCCGGCGGAGGAAATCGAGCGGACCGTGCGGGCCGCGTCGAGGAGCGAGGCTTCGGAGATGTCGTCCGAATAGGCGAAGGCGGTTTTCTCGCCGCTGACCGCGCGCACGCCGACGCCCTGGTCGATGCTGAAGCTGCCGGTCTTCACGATGCCCTCTTCGAGGCTCCAGCCTTCGCTGCGCGTGTACTGGAAGTAGAGGTCGGCGTCGTCCACCTTGTGCGAGGCGATCTCGGCCAGGGCCTTGCTCAGGTGCGATTCGTCCAGGCCGAACGGCGTGAGCAAGAGTTGTTGGGCTGTTGCCAGGCGCTCGATGGTGGGTTCGCGAGAGATCATGACCACCATTCTAGGCAGCCACCCTGCTCCGCGCCGCCGCCAAGGGCACTAGTTCTGCGCCAGCTTCCTCGCCCGGGCGATCGACATCAGGATGCCCAGCCCCAGCCCCAGCGTCACCATCGCCGTCCCGCCGTAGCTGATGAACGGCAACGGCACCCCCACCACCGGCAGGATGCCGCTCACCATGCCCATGTTCACGAAGGCGTAGGTGAAGAAAATCATCGTGACCGCCCCCGCCAGGAGGCGCGAGAACAACGTCGCCGCACTGGTCGCGATGGCCAGCCCGCGGAAGATCAGCAGGATGAAGGCCGAGATCAGCGCCAGGTTGCCCACCAGTCCGAATTCCTCGGAATAGGCGGCGAAGATGAAGTCGGTGGTGCGCTCGGGAATGAATTCCAGGTGCGTCTGGGTGCCTTGCATGAAGCCCTTGCCGCCGACGCCGCCCGAGCCGATGGCGATCATCCCCTGGATGATGTGGAAGCCCTTGCCCAGCGGGTCCTTGCTCGGGTCGAGCAGCGTGCACACGCGCTGCTTCTGGTAGTCGTGCAGCACGCGCCAGTCGACGCCGTCGGCGCACAGCTTCGACTCGAACCCCACGATCAGCGTGACCGCCACCGCGCCGATCAGCACCGGCGGCACGATCAGCTTCCAGGGCAGCCCGGCGAAGAAGATCACCGCCATGCCCGCAGCCAGCACCAGGAGCGACGTGCCCAGGTCGGGCTGCTTCATGATGAGCCCGACCGGCACCGCCAAGAGCACCGTGGCCACCACGAAGTCGAGCGGCCGCAACTGGCCTTCGCGCCGCTGGAACCACCAGGCCAGCATCAGCGGCATGGCGATCTTGAGAATTTCGCTCGGCTGGATCACCACGCCGACGTTGATCCAGCGCTGCGCGCCCTTCTTGGTGATGCCGAAGAGCGCCACCGCGATCAGCAGCGCCACCCCGGCCGCGTAGAGCGGCACCGCGAACATCATCAGCCGCTGCGGCGGCACCTGCGCCACCACGAACATGATGAAGCCGGCCAGCAGCATGTTGCGGCCATGGTCCACGAAGCGCGAGCCGTGGTCGTAGCCCGAGGAATACATGGTCAGCAGCCCGGCGAAGGCCAGCAGCAGCACGGCGAAGGCCAGAAAGCCGTCGAAGCCCTGGAAGATGGGCGCGATGCGGCGCGCCAGGGAGGGCTGATTGAACACGGCGGACATGGGGGCGGATTATCCGCGCCCCGAAACCCGTTTCAGCCAAAAGCCAGTTGAACGACCGTGCGCCCCGCTCGGCTTTCGACCGCCAGCACCGCGCCGATCGCGCCGGCCCGCTCCAGGAGCGCCCTCGGGACCTGCGAGGCGTCGAAGCCCCGGCCGTTGTCGATCACCCGCAGCCGCACGGTGTCGCCCTGCATGTCGGCCTCGATCCGCAGCACGCTCGCCTGGGCGTGCTGCAGCACGTTGGAGATGGCCTCGAAGAGCAGGAACTGCAGTTGCCGCATGGCGTGCGCGTCGAGCAGTTGCACCGGCGCGACCTCGTCCACCGCCCATTCGAATTCGATGCCCGCCGCCGCCAGCCGGGGCTCCAGCCGGTAGCGCAGCGCCGCCAGCAGCGCCCCGACGTCGCCCGGCGGCAGGTGGATCGAGTCGATCGACAGCTTGAGCTGGTCGAGCGAGTCGCGCAGCGTGCGCAGCAGTTCCTCGGAACTGGTCTGGCCCGACTGCAGTTGCCGGATCGCCGAGCTGATGTGCGAGCCCACGCCGTCGTGCATGTCGCGCAGGATGCGCTCGCGCTCGTGGGTGCGGGCCTGGTCGCGCGCCACCTGTTCGAGCTCGGCATAGGTGAGCGCCAGTTCGCGCTCGCGCTGCGCGACCCGGTCGGCCAGCGCAGCGACCCAGCCGCGCGCCTGCGTGCTCACGGCGTGGAAGCGCCGCAGCACGATCAGGAGCAGCGCGATGCCGAAGAAGATCGACGAATAGCGCACCCAGGTGGTCTCCCCGTAGGCGTCGCTCAGACGTATCACCAGCCAGTCGCGCATGCCGAAGGTCACCGTGACGAGCGCCGCGATGGCCACCAGCATCCGCTCGGTGCTCGGGTGCCGCACGGTCGCCACCACGAAGCCGCCGACGAAGACGCCGATGACCACGATCTCGATGGCGAGCCAGCCGGTGAGCCACACCGGTTGCTCGCGCTGCAGCGCCAGCGTGCTCGCCACGACCGTTCCGGCGACGACCGCGGCCAGCGGCCAGCGCAGCCACTGCAGGCGCGGATTGCGGGCCCACCCCGCGAGGTGGTAGCAGAACATCATGGCCGACGCCGCCCAGCCCGCATAGCAGGCCGCCATCAGCACGCCCCACGGAACCCAGGGCAGTGGCGGCTCGGCGATCACGCCGTCGGCCACCCGGATCGCCCAGCAGAACTCGGCGAGCGCCGCCCACAGATAGATGCCGTCGCGCCGGTGGCGGCCCACGGCGCCGGTGTCCACCTGCGTGAGCCAGAGCGCCAGCGCAATGCTGCCGACGATCAGGCTGAAGGCCGTGAGCAGCACCGATCCGGTGAAGCGCCAGGCATAGGCGCTCTCGAAGAGCTCGGTGCGCACCGGCGTCGCCGGGCCGACGACGACGCGCGAAAGCCCTGCGCGCCGGGCGCTGTCGGCGCGCAGGCGGATCTGCAGGTGGTTCTCGCCGGCGGTCAGCAGGCGCCCGGGCACCGGCACGTAGATGGGCGCCTTGGCGTAGTCGGCCTCGTTGCCCACGCTCATGTCGCCGTAGACCTGCAGCAGCGCCCCGTTCAGCTGCACCTCGAAGACATTGCCGACACGGGGAATGAAGATGCCCCAGGGCGTGTCCGGCGCGGCCGTAAGCGTGAACGGCAGGTCGAAGCTCGCAAGGCCGGGGCGGCCCCGGTGCTGGCGGTCCCAGTGGTAGGAGAGCTCGACCGGCCCGGTGCGGGTGATGCCGTCGACCGACGTCGTGATGGTGCCGCGGCGCAGTTCGATGGAGCCATCGGCCGCCTGGAGCGGCTCCGCCGCCGCGGCTGCGAAACCCGCGGCGCCCGCCAACAGCACGGCCAGCCACAGCGAGACAAGCGAGCGCACAGACACCAGCCTCGCCAGCATCCGTCCTCAGCCCGGGTGAGGCAGCAGGCCCAGGCGCGTGGCCTCGAAGACCGCCTCGCTCTTGGAATGCACCGCGAGCTTGCCGTAGAGGTTCTTGATGTGGGTCTGCACCGTGTGCACGCTCAGGCCCTTGAGCCGCGCAATTTCCGCATACGAGAAGCCGCGCGCGATCAGCGTCAGCACCTCGTGCTCGCGCGCGGAAAGAAGGCCCCGCTCGTTCTCGTCGAAGGCGGCCTCGGGTGCGGCGGCGCCCAAGCCGAGGATGCTGGCCGATTGCAGGCTGCGGTACTTGGCCAGCACGCGGCGCGCGATCATGGGCGAGATCGGCGATGCGCCGGCCTTCATCTCCACGATGGTCTGCGCGATGTCCTCGGGCGCGGCGTCCTTGTGGATGTAGCCCACGGCGCCGGCCTCGATGCTGGCGAGCACGTTCTCTTCATCGCCGAAGACCGACACCACCAACGGCTCGCAGCCGGGAAAGCGCGCGACGGCATCGCGGATCACGTCCAGGCCCGTGCCGTCGGGCATGCCCAGGTCGACCAGCAGCACGTCGGGGATCGTCGCGGTGCGCGCCAGCCAGCCGAGCGCCTCCTGCACCGTGCCCGCGCTCCCGAGCCAGAAAAGGTGCGGGCTGCGCTGCACGCTCGCCTCGAAGAAAGCGCGCGCGCGACTGTCGTCCTCGACCACGAGCACGCCCCATCGGCGCAGCGTCCCGTCATCCAGTGCCTCTGTGTTCATGGGCAGAAGCATAAGCCTCGATGCTCCGCCGAATGGCGTACATGCATACCCGTTTCATGGGATGCGCAGTGCCAATCGCCTCCCGAGAATCGGGCGTTTTCATTTTTTCTTCTGCAGCTGGTCCACCGCCGCGCGTGCGACGGCGGCAACGAGGAGCAGACCATGAATACTTTCGAATTCCAGCCGGACGGCCGACGCCGGGCCCAGGCCGGCGAGGTGTTCATGCGATGTAAGTCGTTATGAGTTATCGCTTTCCCCAAGAGCCACTTGCTGCAGGGTTTTTGAATCCCGCAAGCCGTTTTGCGGGCACGGACCTCATGCAAAATCACCGCGCTTCGGCCAGCCAGGTGCGGCGTTCGCACCTTCCCGCTCTTCCCGTCCTTCCCCCCATGGACCCGCAAACCACCCATCTGCTGTACCTGCACGGCTTCCGTTCCTCGCCCCGTTCGACCAAGGCGAGGCTCGTGGCGCAGCGCGTGGCCAAGGCGCATCCGAACCTGCAGTGGTGGTGCCCGCAGTTGCCGCCGTCGCCGCACGACGCCATCGACATGGTGATGAAGGGCATCGCGGACTGGCCGCGCAAGTCGATGGCCGTGATCGGCTCGTCGCTGGGCGGCTTCTATGCCACCTACGTCGCGGGCATGACGCGCTGCCGCGCGGTGCTGCTCAACCCGGCCGTGCATCCGGCGCGCGACCTCACGCGCTACATCGGCGACCAGACCGTCTGGCACGACCCGGCCGAGCATTTCTATTTCCGGCCCGAATACATCCACGAACTGCGCGCCATGGAAGTCGGCTCGCTCACGCGGCCAGAGCGCGTCTTCGCCGTCATCGCCAAGGGCGACGAGGCGCTCGACTGGCACGAGATGTCGGCCCGCTATCCGGACAGCAACATCAAGCTGCTGGAAGGCAGCGACCATGCGCTGTCGGATTTCGAGACGGCACACCTCGATGACGTGATGGCGTTCATCAACCCGGTATAGAGCACACCCCCAGGCTGCGCGCACTTCGTGTCGCTGCGCCAACCCCCTTGCAGGGGGCGATGCCTGCGGCCCGGCAAAGCCGGTTCCGCGGCATCCCTGGAATGGAATCCCCTTCGATTCCGCGTGGGACAATCGCTTCATGTTTGTATTGTTTGAAGAAGCCGGCAAGTACCTCGGCGGCCGTGTCCTGTCGGAGGCCGAAGCCTCCGCGCAGGTCGAGCTCGAGACCGGCAAGCGCGTCAAGGTCAAGGGCGCCAACATCGTTCTGCGTTTCGAGAAACCGTCCCCGGCCGAGTTGATCGCCGAGGCGCGCACGCTCGCCGCCGCGATGGACCTGGACCTGGCCTGGGAGTTCGCCGCCGAAGGCGAATTCGGCTTTGCCGACCTGGCGGCCGACTATTTCAGCGACAAGCCATCGCTCGCCCAGCAGGCGGCCGCGCTGTTCGCGCTCTTCGAGGCGCCGCACTACTTCCGCCGCGCGGGCAAGGGGCGCTTCAAGAAGGCGCCGGCCGAGATCGTGCAGCAGGCGCTCGCCGCCATCGAGAAGAAGAAGGCCGTCCAGGCGCAGATCGTCGAATGGGCCGGGCAACTGGCCGAGGGCGTGTGCCCGCCGCCGATCCGCGAGCAGCTCTACAAGATCCTGTTCAAGCCCGACAAGAACGCCCCCGAATACAAGGCCGTGGTCGATGCCTCGCGCGCCACGCAGCGTCCGCCGCTCGACCTCCTGGAGCGAGCCGGCGCGATCGACTCGCCCTACCAGTTCCACTGGCGCCGCTTCCTCTTTGAGAACTTCCCCAAGGGCACCGGCTTTCCCGCGCTCGCGGCACCGGCCATCGCGGACGAATTGCCCGTCGCCACCGGCGTTGCGGCTTTCTCGATCGACGATTCGCAGACCACCGAAATCGACGACGCGCTCTCGGTGCAGGGCCTGGGCAGCGGCACCGTCACGGTCGGCGTGCACATCGCGGCGCCGGCCCTGGCGCTCACGCCCGGCAGCGCCATCGACAACGTGGCGCGCGCGCGCATGTCGACGGTCTACATGCCGGGCTACAAGATCACGATGCTGCCCGACGAGGTGGTCAACACCTACACGCTGCTCGAAGGCGCCGACCGCCCGGCCGTGTCGCTCTACGCGCGCTTCGACGAAGCCACGCTCGAGCTGCAAGGCACCGAGACCAAGCTCGAACGCGTGCCGATCGTCGCCAACCTGCGCCATGACCAGCTCGACAGCGTCGTCACGCAGCCCTGGCTCGAAGACGCCGCGGTCACGAGCGAGAACACGCCCGACGCCGCCGCGAACCTGCGCGCCCCGCTCTCCTTCCTGTTCCGCCTTGCCAAGCAACTGAAGGCGCAGCGCGAAGTGGTGCGCGGCAAGCCCGAGAACTTCAACCGGCCCGACTACAACTTCCGCCTCGTCGGCAACGACGGCAACGAGCCCACCGGCAACGAGCAGGTGCAGATCACCACGCGCCAGCGCGGCGCGCCGCTCGACCTGATCGTCTCCGAAGCGATGATCCTGGCCAACAGCAGCTGGGGCGGCTGGCTCGGCGAACTCGGCGTGCCCGGGCTCTACCGCAGCCAAGCGAGCCTGGCGCCCGGCATCAAGGTGCGCATGGGCACGCGCGCGCTGCCGCACGCGGGCCTGGGCGTGAAGAGCTATGCATGGAGCACCTCGCCGCTGCGCCGCTACACCGACCTGGTGAACCAGTGGCAGATCATCGCGGCCGCCCGCCATGGCAAGACCGCCGCGCTGGCCGCGCCCTTCAAGCCGAAGGACGCCGACCTGTTCTCGATCCTCTCGGGCTTCGACGCCGCCTATGCCACGTACAACGGCTACCAGGGCGGCATGGAACGCTTCTGGACGCTCAAGTACCTGCAGCAGCAGGGCATCACCGAGCTCGAAGCGACGGTCATCAAGGACATCCCCAACGGCGCGCTGGTGCGTGCCGATGCGCTGCCGCTGGTGTTCCCGGTCGCCGGCCAGCAGGAGCGCGGTGCGCGCCTGCGCGTGAAGCTCGGCGAGATCGACGAGATCGCGCTGGACGTGAGCGGCACCGTGCTCGAGCGCCTGGACGCACCGAAGGCCGATGCCTCGGCCGAGGACGAGAGCGGCGAGGACGAAGAAGAAGTCGCCGGCCCGATCGCCATTGCCGTCGACCTGAGCGACAGCGAAGCCGCGCCGGAGAACACACCCACACCTGCATGAACTTCGGCCAGACGTCCGGAGAAGTGCGCCCCCTGGAGGAGTTTCGAGAATGAACTTCAAGGACCTCAGCACGCTGCAGATTGCGCTGGGCGTGTCGGTCATTGCGCATGCCGCGCTGCTGGCGGTGCGCTTCGTCGATCCCGAGTCGTTCAACCGTGCGTTCACCGACACGCCGCTGGAGGTGATCCTGGTCAACAGCAAGACCAAAGAGCGGCCCGATGCGAACGCCAAGCTGATGGCGCAGACCTCGCTCGCGGGCGGCGGCGACCTCGACAAGGGCCGCGCGACCAGCCCGCTGCCGCCATCGAGCTTCACCGCCGTGGGCGATTCGTTCGAAGACGCACGCAAACAGGTCGACGCCCTGCAGGCCGAGCAGATGCAGATGATCACGCAGCTGCGGCGCGACATCGCCGCCATGCCGGTGCGCGATCCGCGCAATGCGGGCGAGCCGACCGAAGCCGCCGCGCAGGAAGAAAAGCGCCGCCAGATGGTCGAGCTGCTGGCTCAGATCGAGCGCCGCGTGAACGAGGAAAACTCGCGTCCCAAGAAGCGCTACATCAGCCCCTCCACGCGCGAGGCCGCCTTCGCGGTGTATGTGGACACCATGCTGCGCCGCGTCGAGGCGCGCGCCGCCGAAAACTTCCCCGAACTGGCCGGCAAGAAGCTGTACGGCGAGCTCAAGATGACGCTGACCGTCAACTTCGACGGCAACGTGCTCGCCACCGTGGTCGACCAGAGCTCGGGCAACATCGCGCTCGACCGCCGCGCGCAGGCCATCGTCCGCAGCACCGGCAATTTCGGCAAGTTCACGACCGCGATGCGCCAGGAGCAGGCCGACCAGATGGTGATCCAGGGCACGTTCCGCTTCGCGCGCGACGGCACGATGGAAATCTCTCAATAAGCAGAAGCAGCGAGACCGCAGCAATGGACCTGTACTGCGTCATGGGCAACCCCGTCGAGCACAGCCGCTCGCCGCGCATCCATGCCCGCTTCGCCGAACTCTGCGGCCAGCAGATGGACTATGGCCGCCGGCTGATTCCGCTGGGCGCCTTCGCCGAAGGCATCGCCGCATTCCGCCGCGAAGCCGCCGAGCGCGGCGACAGCGCGCGCGGCTGCAACATCACCGTGCCCTTCAAGTTCGAGGCCGCCGCGTTGGCCGAGCACACGAGCGCGCGCGCCACGCTCGCGCAGGCGGTCAACACGCTGCGCTTCGAGGCCGACGGCAGCATCCACGCGGACAACACCGACGGCATCGGCCTGGTCAACGACATCGTGCGCAATGCGGGCGTGCCGCTCGCAGGCAAGGAACTGCTGCTGATCGGTGCCGGTGGCGCGGCGGCCGGCGTGCTCGGCCCGCTGCTCGATGCGGGCGCCTCGCGCATCGTGGTGGCCAACCGCACCGTGGACAAGGCGATCGCGGTGGTCCAGCGCCATGCGGCGCTCGCGCTCGGCCACGGCGCCACGCTCGAAGCCTGGGCGCTCGACGAAGTGCCGGGCGCCTTCGACGTGGTGGTCAACGCCACCGCCTCCAGCCTCGCCGGCGATGCGGTGCCCGTGAGCGCCAAGGTGCTGCGCCCCGGCGCGCTCGCGGTCGACATGATGTACGGCCCCGCGGCCGCGGGCTTCATGGCCTGGGCCGAGGCGCATGGCGCGGTGCCGCGCGACGGGCTCGGCATGCTGGTCGAGCAGGCGGCCGAATCGTTCGAGATCTGGCGCGGCGTGCGCCCGCCGTCGGCCCAGGTGCTGGCCGAGCTGCGCGCGTCGCTCGCCGCCGGTCACTGAACCCATGAAGGCCGTGCTGCGCCTCATTGCCTGCCTCGCGGTGGCGGGCATCGCGCTCGAGTTGTTCTTCGTCGTGCGCATCGCGGCCATGGCGGTGATCGATCCGCAGAGCACCGCGTTCCAGCGCTCCGCGGCCTGGCAGGTCGCGCTCCAGAAGGGCAGCGAGGGCGGCTGGCGCCAGGAGTGGGTGCCGTATGCGCAGATCAACGACACGCTCAAGCGCGCCGTCATCGCGAGCGAAGACGCCGGCTTCGTCGATCACAACGGCGTGGAGTGGGAAGCCATCGAGCGCGCACGCCAGCGCAACGCCAAGGCCGAGGAATTGGCCGCCAAGCGCGCCGCCCGCGCCGCGGCGCGCGGCAAGCCGGTGCAGCCGGTGCGCCTGCGCGGCGGCTCCACCATCACGCAGCAACTGGCGAAGAACCTGCTGCTTTCAGGCGAGCGCACGATGCTGCGCAAGGGCCAGGAGCTGGTGCTCGCGACGCTGCTGGAGGTGTTTCTCGACAAGCGCCGCATCCTGGAGATCTACCTGAACAACGTCGAGTGGGGCGAAGGCGTGTTCGGGGCCGAGGCCGCGTCGCAGTACTACTTCCGGAAGCCCGCCTCGCGCCTGGGCGCCAACGAGGCCGCGCGGCTCGCGGTGATGCTGCCGAGCCCGAAGTTCTTCGAGCGCCGCCCCGGCTCGCCGTACCTCAGCGGGCGGGCGTCGACGGTCGTGGCGCGGATGCCGTCGGCCGAGCTGCCTTGACCTTGCCGAGCTTCGCACGCAGCGCTTCGAGTGCCAGCACGGCCGCGAAGCCGATCGTGTAGGCCACCACATCCCACCAATCCGCAGTGCTGCCGAGCACGATGCGCAGGGCCCGGTTCGGAATGTGCAGGTGCCAGGCCGATGCGAGGAACTGGCCCAGTTCCACCGCGTAGCCCACGCCGAGCGCGGCCAATGCGAGCGGCAGCACGCGCGCGGCGATGAAGGTCCTGAAGACGAAATACACCCACACCACGGCCAGCACATCGCCGAAGAAACTTCGCAGCCACCCCCAACGCGCGCCGACGGTGGCCAGCAGCGCAAGAACAATGAACAGGGCCACCGCCCACGCCAGTGAAAGAGGATCGAAACGCCATCGCATGGCCCGTATCATCGCGCCCATATGCTGGCAAAGCTCACAGGTTGGTTGTTGTTGGGAATCGTCCGGTTGCTCACCGGCGCGCAGGCGCGCTGGTACGGCTGCCCACCGAAGGCCGAGCAGCGCATCTATTTCGCCAACCACCAGAGCCACGCCGACCTCGTGATGATCTGGGCGGCCCTGCCCGAGGAACTGCGCAGCATCACGCGGCCGATCGCGGCGCGCGACTACTGGGCCAACACGCCGGTCAAGCGGTGGATCACGACCGAGGTGTTCAACGCGGTGTATGTGGAGCGCGCGGCCACGGCGCCTGCTGCTGCGGCAGCCGTTGTGCCCGAACCGGCACCTGAATCCGCTGTGGTTGCGGCGCCTGCCGAACGCATCGAGCCGTCGATGGAGCCGCTGCTGCCGGTCGCGCCGCCGGTCGCCGAAGCCGTGAACGAACTGCAAGGCGAACTCGATCTGCCAGCGCCACCGCCGCCGCCCCCATCCATCGCGCCGCCGCCGTTCGTTGCGGAACCGGCGCCACAAGCCGAACCCGCATCGCCGCCCGCCGACCCTCTCGCGCCGCTCGTCGAGGCCTTGCGCAGCGGCGACTCGATCATCATCTTTCCCGAGGGCACGCGCGGCCACACGGGCGAGCCGCAGAAGTTCAAGTCCGGCCTCTACACGCTCGCGACGATGTTCCCCGACGTGGTGCTCGTGCCGGCCTGGATCGACAACGTGCAGCGCGTCATGCCCAAGGGCGAGATCGTGCCGGTGCCCATCCTTTGCTCGGTCACCTTCGGCGCGCCGCTGCGTGTCGAAGAGGGCGAAGAGCGCCGCCCTTTCCTCGACCGCGCGCGGGCCGCGGTGATCGCCCTGCGCGACGTTTGACGACATGAACCAGTTCCTGCGCAGCCTCTCCCCGACCCAGCAGGTCGCGGCGCTCTTTCTCATCGTCTTCGGCGTGCTGGTGATCATCAGCACCGCGGCCTTCTTCCTGAGCTTTCGGGAGAAGCGCAACCCGGTGCACGACGCCACCTGGCAGGCCGAGCTCGCGCACTACCGCGCGCTCCTGGGCACCACCTGGTTCATGGTGATCGTGTTCTGGATCGGCTGGGCGCTCGGCGAAACGGTGGCCACGGTGCTCTTCGCGCTGATCTCGTTCTTCGCGCTGCGCGAGTTCATCACGCTCTCGCCCACGCGGCGCGGCGACCACCGCAGCCTGATCCTCGCGTTCTTCGTGGTGCTGCCGATCCAGTTCTGGCTGGTGGCGACGGCGCGCTTCGATCTCTTCACCGTGTTCATCCCGGTGTACGTGTTCCTCGCGATTCCGGTGGCGAGCGCGCTGGCCAACGACCCGAGCCATTTCCTGGAGCGCAACGCCAAGCTGCAGTGGGGCATCATGGTCTGCGTCTACGGCATGAGCCATGTGCCGGCGCTGCTCTTGCTGAGCTTTCCGGGCTACGAGGGCAAGAGCGCGTTCCTCGTGTTCTTCCTGGTGTTCGTGGTGCAGACCTCGGTGCTGGTACAGCACGTGATCTCGCGCCGCACGCAGCGCACGCCGTTCGCGCCCAATGTGAGCCGCAGCTTCAACTGGACCAGCTGGGCCATCGGCATCGTGGTGGCGAGCCTGGTGGGCGCGCTCTTCTCGTTCATCACGCCGTTCAAGTTCGGGCAGGCGCTCGCGGTGTCGGTCATCGCCTGCATCGCCGGCTCGATGGGTCACCTGGTGATGAAGGCGCTCAAGCGCGACCGCGGCATTCCGAACTGGGGCAAGAAGGGCGTGGGCGTGACCGGCGCGAACGGCCTGCTGGATCGCGTCGATGCGCTGTGCTTCGCGGCGCCGATCTTCTTTCACTCGATCCGCTGGTACTTCAACGCCTGACAGACATGCGCATCCTCGGCATCGACCCCGGCCTTCTCACCACCGGCTTCGGCGTGGTGGATGCGGACGGCCATGCGCTGCGCTACGTCGCGAGCGGCACCATCAGCACGCGGCACCTGGGCAGCGGCAACCTGCCCGCGCGCCTGAAGGTGCTGTTCGACGGCATCGCCGAAATCGCGCAGCGCTACCAGCCCGATGCCTCGGCGGTGGAAATCATCTTCGTGAACGTCAACCCGCAGTCGACGCTGCTGCTGGGGCAGGCGCGCGGCGCGTGCGTGACCTCGCTGGTGAACAACAACCTCACGGTGGCCGAGTACACCGCGCTGCAAATGAAGAAGGCGGTGGCGGGCCACGGCCAGGCCGCCAAGGCGCAGGTGCAGGAGATGGTCAAACGGCTGCTCGACCTGCCCGGCCTGCCCGGCGCCGACGCGGCCGACGCGCTGGGCATCGCGATCACGCATGCGCAGGTGGGGCGGTCGATGGCGCGGCTGGCCCAGGCCGCGGAGTTGTCCAAGACCCATGCCGGCACGTACCGGCAAGGGCGCTCGCGCTGACTACCTGCGGAAGTCCAGGCGCCCGTTCGTCCAGCGCCCGTCGATGCGCCGGTTGTCCACGATCAGGCCGACCCACGGGCGCGTGATGTCCGGGCTGCTCAGGTTGATGTAGCGGCCCACCAGCGTGTCGGGTGCGATGTAGCGGACATCGAGCAGGGCATGGCGTTCGCCGTTGCCCCAGTCGAACATCAGGTAGAAGCGGCCGCCGGCCACCTTGGCCATCGCCTTGCCTTCCTTCCAGGCCTCTGCGCTGTCGCCGGGAACGGCCGGGTCCGCGCCGCCGTTCCATCGGCTGGACCATGCGCCCGCGATCGAGTCCGGAACCTCATCGACCACCGCGCCCCATGGCTGCGCATTCGGATCGTCGCTGTCGCCGCGCAGTTCGACGCTGTCGGCGAACGCGTCCACATCGAGGCCGTCCGGGTCCGGGGCATCCTGCACGCCGAACGGATTCCTCGTGGGGTGTTCAGGGTGTGTGTTCATGGCGCCATCGTGCGCCCGCGCAGCTCGCCCCGCATGCCGTTTCCGGACATGCGAACGGAGAAGAAAAAAAACTAGGCCACGCGCTCGGCGATCAGCACCGCGAAGAAGCCGAACGCGGCGAGCAGCGTCCACTTGAGCACGATCCAGCCGACGCGCCGGTACTTGGCCTGCCCGGTGCCCGCATAGAACGCGAACGACACGCCGGCCACCAGCAGAAGCAGCAGGATGGCCCAGCGGAAGAGCAGCATCGAGCGAAGGGCTGCCTTACCAGGCCCGCGCCACTTCGCCGAAGCCGCGCGGTGCGCGCTTCTCGTCGTCGAAGGTCACGACCTCGTAGGCATCACTGTGCGAGAGCAGCTCGCGCAGCAGCTTGTTGTTGAGCGCATGGCCCGAGCGGAACGCGGTGTAGGCCGCGAGCAGCGGCTTG
Organism: Variovorax sp. AC194; assembly: GCF_979257995.1. NCBI lineage: Bacteria > Pseudomonadati > Pseudomonadota > Betaproteobacteria > Burkholderiales > Comamonadaceae > Variovorax > Variovorax sp. AC194. The sequence continues at coordinate 5,970,120 of NZ_OZ409823.1, forward strand.
CCGATGATGTACAGGTCGCCCATCGCATCGAGGATCTTGTGCTTCACGAACTCGTCGTCATAGCGCAGGCCGCCGGCATTGAGCACCTTGGTGTCGTCCATCACGACCGCGTTATCGAGTCCGCCACCGAGCGCCAGGCCCTTTGTGCGCATGTACTCGACATCCTTCGTGAAGCCGAAGGTGCGCGCGCGCGCGATGTCGCGGCTGTACGAATCGGTGCCCAGGTCGAACTCCACGCGCTGGCCGGTGGAGTTGACCACGCGGTGATCGAAGTCGATCTCGAAGCTCAGCTTGTAGCCGTGGTACGGCTCCAGGCTCGCCCATTTCTCGTTGGCGCCCTCGCCTTCGCGCACCTCGACCTTGCGGGTCACGCGGATGAAGCGGCGCGGCGCCTTCTGCAATTCGATGCCCGCGCTTTGCAACAGGAACACGAAGGACGAAGCCGAGCCGTCCAGGATCGGCACTTCGTCGGCCGTGATGTCGATGTAGAGGTTGTCGATCCCCAGGCCCGCACAGGCCGACATCAGGTGCTCGACCGTCTGCACCTTCGCGCCGCCGGTGGAGACCGTGGAAGCCAGGCGCGTGTCGGTGACCGCTTCGGCGGTCATGCGGATTTCAGCCGGCTCGGGCAGATCGACGCGGCGGAACACGATGCCCGTGTCGGCCGGAGCCGGTCGCAGGGTCAGTTCCACGCGTTGCCCGCTGTGGAGCCCCACGCCCACGGCGCGGCTGATCGACTTGAGGGTTCGTTGTTGCAGCACGCCGGGGATTTTAGGCGCGCCACGGGCGTGGCGGCCTAATCCCCTCGCTATGGCAGCGATAGACATCGGTTCTATGCAATCCCGGCGATGGACGCAAAGGGCACGAAGTGAACGCAGCGCCTAGAGCCAGCGGAAGTCCCTTTCAGGTCTTCCCTGTACCCCTTGCGAACCTTCGTGCCCTGAGCGTTCGGTTGCCTTCCGTCAGTCAGTCAGCTTGACGGCGCAGGAATGCGGGAATTTCGAAGTCGTCCATGCCACCCGACGACAGCGCATCCACCTTGGCCGCGGCCATCGTGCGGTTGGTGCGCCACACGCTGGGGACCGCCATGCCGTCGTAGTTCGGCTGGCTGCCGCCGCCGCTGTGACCGCCGGCGTGACCGACGCCACCCATGGTCGGCACGTTGAACGGGATGTTGTCGGTGCCGGTGCGAATGACTTCCAGCGTCGGCGCCTGGCGGCGTGCGTCCGCGCGCGAGAGGCCCGTGGCCACCACGGTCACGCGCATCTCGTCGCCCAGGGCCTCGTCGTAAGCAGCGCCGTAGATCACGTGCGCATCGGGCGAGGCGTAGGCGCGGATGGTGTTCATCGCGAGCTTCGACTCGTTCAGCTTGAGCGAACCCTTCGATGCCGTCACCAGCACCAGCACGCCCTTGGCACCCGAGAGGTCGATGCCTTCGAGCAGCGGGCAGGCCACGGCCTGCTCGGCGGCGATGCGCGCGCGGTCCGGGCCCGCGGCCGCGGCCGTGCCCATCATGGCCTTGCCCGGCTCGCCCATCACGGTGCGCACGTCTTCGAAGTCGACGTTCACGCCGCCGTACTCGTTGATGATTTCCGAGATGCCGCCCACGGCGTTCTTGAGCACGTCGTTGGCGTGCGCGAAGGCCTCGTCCTGGGTGATGTCCTCTCCCAGCACGTCGAGCAGCTTCTCGTTGAGGACAACGATCAGCGAATCGACATTGGCTTCGAGTTCGGCCAGGCCGTCGTCCGCATTCTTCATGCGGCGACCGCCCTCCCAGTCGAAGGGCTTGGTCACCACGCCCACGGTGAGGATGCCCATTTCCTTGGCAACGCGCGCGATCACCGGCGCGGCGCCGGTGCCCGTGCCGCCGCCCATGCCGGCGGTGATGAACAGCATGTGCGCGCCGTCGATGGCCGCGCGGATTTCGTCCACCGCGGCTTCGGCCGCTTCACGGCCCTTGTCGGGCTTGCTGCCGGCGCCCAGGCCGCTGGTGCCCAGCTGGATGATCTTGTTCGCATTGCTGCGGGTGAGCGCCTGTGCGTCGGTGTTGGCGCAGACGAACTGCACGCCCTGCACACCACGCTCCATCATGTGGGCGACTGCATTGCCGCCACCGCCGCCCACACCGATCACCTTGATCTGCGTGCCTTGGTTGAATTCTTCGACTTCGATCATTTCGATGGTCATTTCTAACTCCTTGAATATTGCAGTTGCCGTTTTGTATCTATGAATAATTCTTTTGCCGTGACGTGTTCAACGAGAGCGTCGCCGCGATGGTGGACCGGTTCGTCGCCATCGCTCGTTGAAATGCAACGGGGGACTGCCGCGTGCGAGCCAGAGTGGGGAGTGGTTCATGGTCAGAAGTTCCCCACGATGAAGTCCTTGAAACGTCCGAACGCAGTCTTTACCGACCCGTTCTTCTGCGCGACCTTGAAGCCGCGCATGCGTGCGAAGCGCGCTTCTTCGAGCAGACCCATCACGGTCGCCGCGCGGGGCTGCGCCACCATGTCGGACAACGCGCTCGAATACTTCGGAATGCCCCGGCGCACGGGCTTCAGGAAGATGTCTTCCCCCAGCTCCACCATGCCCGGCATCACCGCGCTGCCGCCGGTGAGCACCACGCCCGAAGAGAGCACCTCTTCGTAGCCCGATTCGCGCACCACCTGCTGCACGAGCGAGAAGATCTCCTCGATGCGCGGCTCGATCACGCCCGCCAGCGCCTGCTTGCTCAGCATGCGCGGGCCGCGGTCGCCAAGACCGGGCACCTCGACCTGTTGGTCGGGATCGGCCAGCAATTGCTTGGCATAGCCGCTCTCCACCTTGATGTCTTCCGCGTCCTTGGTGGGCGTGCGCAGCGCCATCGCGATGTCGCTGGTGATGAGGTCGCCCGCGATCGGGATCACAGCGGTGTGGCGGATCGCGCCGTTGGTGAAGATCGCCACGTCGGTCGTGCCCGCGCCGATATCGACCAGCACCACGCCCAGTTCGCGCTCGTCTTCCGTCAGCACCGCCTGGCTCGAGGCCAGCGGGTTCAGCATCAGCTGGTCGACTTCCAGGCCGCAGCGGCGCACGCACTTGATGATGTTCTCGGCCGCGCTCTGCGCGCCGGTCACGATGTGCACCTTGGCCTCCAGCCGCATGCCGCTCATGCCGATCGGCTCCTTCACGTCCTGGCCGTCGATCACGAACTCCTGCGGCTCCACCAGCAGGAGGCGCTGGTCGCTCGAGATGTTGATCGCGCGCGCGGTCTCCACCACGCGGGCCACGTCGGCGGGCGTCACCTCCTTGTCCTTCACCGCCACCATGCCGCTCGAATTGATGCCGCGGATGTGGCTGCCGGTGATGCCGGTGTAGACGCGGCTGATCTTGCAGTCGGCCATCAGCTCGGCCTCCTTGAGCGCCTGCTGGATGCTCTGCACCGTGGCGTCGATGTTCACCACCACGCCGCGCTTCAAGCCATTGCTCGGCGCGATGCCCAGGCCCGCGAGCTTGAGCTCGCCGCCGGGCAGCACCTCGGCCACGACCACCATCACCTTGGCGGTACCGATGTCCAGGCCTACGACCAGGTCTTTGTATTCTTTGGGCATTGAAATATGTCCTCGATATTCGCTACTTGATTCTTCTTGGGGTCTCGGGCGAGACCGTGGTGACGCCGCGCAGCCGCAATGCATACGCGTCGTTGTGGCGCAGGTCGGCGCCTTCGACGTCGGCCACCGTGCGGTGGTACTGGCCCGCGACCTGGGTCACGGTCTTCAAAAAGCGCTGCAGCCGGGCCGACACCTCTTCGCTCTGCCCGCGGCCCAGTTCGATCTGCGCGCCGCTGTCCAGCACCACCTTCCAGCTGCCGCGGCTGGACAGCGTGAGCTCGTCGATGCCGAAGTCGTAGGGCTGGAACTGCGGCGCGAGCACGCGGTACATGCCCAGCACCTGCCCGGCCTGCTCGATCGGACCGTCCAGGCGCGGCAGGTTCTCGTCCACCTCGGCCACGTTGGCCTCGAACACGTCGCCGAAACCGTTGATGAGCTTGGAGCCCGCCTCGTCGCCCCAGCTGGCCACGGGCACCTGCTCGGTCAGCGTCACGCGCAGCTTGTTCGGGAACTCGCGCCGCACCACCGCGCTGCGCACCCACGGCACCGCCTCGAAAGCGGTGCGCGCACGCGCCAAGTCGATGGTGAAGAAGTTGCCCGACAGCTGCGGCGCCACGTTGGCGCGCAGCGTGACCGCGTTGTTGTGCGTCACCTCGCCGTCCACCTTGATCCCCGCGAGCGGAAAGAAAGGCTGGCGCAGCACCCACCAGGCGCCCGCCGCCAGCAGCATGAACGCCACCGCCACGAACGCGAGGTTCGCCACGATGTTCATGAGCTTGACGTCGAAGGGCGCGGGGATGCTGTCGGCCATGGCTATTGCGCGCCTCCCTTGGAGTCCAGCGAGGCGGAGGCCAGCACACGCAGGCACAGCTCTTCATAAGGAATGCCGGCCGCGCGCGCGGACATCGGCACCAGCGAATGGCTGGTCATGCCGGGCGAGGTGTTCATCTCCAGCAGGAAGGGCTTGCGGTCGCTGGCGCGGATCATCACGTCGGCGCGGCCCCAGCCGCGGCAGCCGAGCGTGTGGTACGCGGCCAGCGTGATGCGCTGGATCTCGTGTTCCTCGGCCGCCGCGAGGCCGCTCGGGCACTGGTACTTCACGTCGTCGGTGAAGTACTTGTTCTGGTAGTCGTAGGCGCCTTCGGGCGCGGCGATGCGCACCACCGGGAGCGCGCGCGCGTCGAGCCCCTGGCCGAGCACGGCGCAGGTGACTTCCTCGCCTTCGATGAACTCCTCGCAGAGCACGTCGGCGTCGTATCTGGCAGAGAGCGTCACCGCGTCCTGCATCTGCGAATACCCCTCGACCTTGGTTACGCCGATGGAGGAGCCCTCGCGCGGCGGCTTCACGATCAACGGCAGGCCGAGCACGTCGGGCACGGCGCGAATCTGCTCGCGGCTTTGCTGGTCGAAGGCCAGGCGCACGTACTTGGGCGTGGGCAAGCCGTCGGCCTGCCAGATGCGCTTGGTCATGACCTTGTCCATCGCCACGCTCGAGGCCATCACGCCCGAGCCGGTGTAGGGAATGCCGAGGAGCTCGAGCGCGCCCTGCACCGTGCCGTCTTCGCCATGGCGGCCATGCAGCGCGACGAAACAGCGCGCGAAGCCTTCACGCTTGAGCTCGACCAGCTCGCGCTCGGACGGATCGAAGGCATGCGCATCCACGCCGCGCGAGCGCAGCGCCTCGAGCACGCCGGTGCCCGACATCAGCGAGACCTCGCGTTCCGCGGAGCTGCCGCCGAACAGCACGGCGACCTTGCCGAAAAGTGTTGGATCCTGAAGGCTCACGATGCCCTCCCCTTGCGCGCGGTGCGCTCCGATGTTGTTGACGATGGCGCTGCTGCCGCTGCAGGTGCGGCCGCACCGCCGAGCTCGACCACCTTGCCCGGCACCGCGCCGATGGAGCCTGCGCCCATGGACAGCACGACATCGCCCGCGCGGGCGTTGTCCAGCACCGCCTGCGGCATGGCCGCGATGTCGTCCACGAACACCGGCTCCACCTTGCCGGCCACGCGCAGCGCGCGCGCCAGCGTGCGGCCGTCGGCCGCCACGATGGGCGCCTCGCCGGCGGCATAGACCTCGCCGAGCAGCACCGAATCGGCCGTGCCGATGACCTTCACGAAATCCTCGAAGCAGTCGCGCGTGCGGGTGTAGCGGTGCGGCTGGAAGGCCAGCACCAGCCGGCGGCCCGGGAACGCGCCGCGCGCGGCGGCGATCGTGGCCGCCATCTCGACCGGGTGGTGGCCGTAGTCGTCGATCACGGTGAAGCTGCCCGCGCCGCCCGGCACGCGCACCTCGCCGTAGCTCTGGAAGCGGCGGCCCACGCCCTTGAAGCCGGCGAGGCCGCGCTGCACCGCCTCGTCGGGAATGCCCAGCTCGACGGCCACCGCGATCACCGACAGCGCATTGCGCACGTTGTGCTCGCCCGGCAGGTTCAGCACGATGGGCAGGTCGGGCAGCGTCACGCCGTTGCGGCGCTGCGCGGTGAAGTGCATCTGGCCGCCGACGGCGCGCACGTCGATCGCGCGCACCTGCGCGTCCTCGCCGAAACCGTAGCTGGTGACCGGGCAGGTGACGTCGGCCACGATGTCGCGCACCGCCGGATCGTCGGTGCACAGGATCGCCACGCCGTAGAACGGCATGCGGTGCAGGAAGTCGACGAAGGCCTTCTTGAGCTTCGCGAAGTCGTGCCCGTAGGTCTCCATGTGGTCGGCGTCGATGTTCGTGACCACCGCCATCACCGGCAGCAGGTTCAGGAACGAGGCGTCCGATTCGTCGGCCTCCACCACGATGTAGTCGCCGCTGCCCAGCTGCGCATTCGCGCCGGCGCTGTTCAGGCGACCGCCAATGACGAAGGTCGGATCGAGCCCGGCGGCGTCGAGCACGCTCGCCACGAGGCTGGTGGTGGTGGTCTTGCCGTGCGTGCCGGCGATCGCGATGCCCTGCTTCAGGCGCATCAGTTCGGCCAGCATCAGCGCGCGCGGCACGACCGGAATGCGCTTTTCGCGCGCGGCCAGCACCTCGGCGTTGTCCGGCTGCACGGCGGTGGAAGTGACGACTGCGTCCGCGCCGTCGATGTGCGCGGCCGCATGGCCCACGAAGGTGCCGATGCCCAGGCCCGCGAGCCGGCGCAGCGTGGCGCTGTCCGAGAGGTCCGAGCCGGTGATCTTGTAGCCCAGGTTCAGCAGCACCTCGGCGATGCCGCTCATGCCCGAGCCGCCGACACCGACGAAATGGATGTGGCGAATCGCGTGCTTCATTTGGCAAGCTCCTCGCAGGCGCGGACGACGGCCTCGACGGCTTCGGTCTTCTGCATGGTCTTGGCCTTGGCGGCCTTCTCGATCAGCGCGGTGCGCTCGGTTTTCTGTAGCAAATCAGCCAGCAATTCAGGAGTGAGGTCGGCCTGCTGCACCAGCCAGCCGCCGCCCGCGTCCACGAGGAAGCGCGCGTTGGTGGTCTGGTGGTCGTCGACCGCCGAGGGGAAAGGCACGAACAGCGCTGCTGCGCCGACGGCCGCGATTTCTGTGACGGTGCTGGCGCCGGCGCGCGCGACGATGATGTCGGCGTCCGCATAGGCCTGCGCCGTGTCTTCGATGAACGGCGTGAGTTCGCCCTCGACGCCCGCGGCCGCGTAGTTGGCGCGCAACTCGTCGATCTGCTTGGTGCCGCTCTGGTGCAGCACCTGCGGGCGCGTGGAAGGTTCGATGCGCGCCAGCGCTTGCGGCACCACGGTGTTGAGGCCGCGCGCGCCGAGGCTGCCGCCCACGACCAGCAATTTGAGCGGACCGGTGCGGCCCGCGAAGCGCGAAGCCGGATCGGGCTGCGAAGTGAATGCCGCGCGCAGCGGGTTGCCCACCCACTGCGCTTTCTTCAGCACATTGGGGAAGGCGGTGAACACGCGGTCGGCCACGCCCGCCAACACCTTGTTGGCCAGGCCCGCGACCGAGTTCTGCTCGTGCAGCACCAGCGGCTTGTTGAGCAGCACGCCCATCATGCCGCCCGGAAAGGTGATGTAGCCGCCCAGGCCCACCAGCACATCGGGCTTCACGCGGCGCACCACGCGAAAGCTCTGCCAGAAGGCGCGCAGCAGCTTCAACGGCAGCAGGAACAGCGTGAGCGGTCCCTTGCCGCGGACGCCGCCGAACTGCACCGGCTCGAACGCGAAGCCGCGCGGCGGCACGAGCTTTTCTTCCATGCTGCCGGGCGCGCCCAGCCAGTGCACGCGCCAGCCGCGCTCGCGCAAGGCCTCCGCCACCGCGAGGCCCGGGAAGATGTGGCCGCCGGTGCCGCCGGCCATGACGAGTGCGGTGCGCCCGGTCATACGCGGCCTCCGCGCATGAGAACCCGGTTCTCGTAGTCGATGCGCAGCACGATGGCCAGCGCGATCATGTTCATCAGGATGGCCGAGCCCCCGAAGCTCATCAGCGGCAGCGTCAGGCCCTTGGTCGGCAGCGCGCCCAGGTTCACGCCCATGTTGATGAAGGTCTGGAAACCGATCCACACGCCCACGCCTTGAGCGACAAGGCCCGAGAACACACGATCGAGCGCAATCGCCTGGCGGCCGATGTGCATGACGCGGCGGGTCAGCCAGAGGAAGAGACCGATGATCAGCAGCACGCCGATCAGGCCGAACTCCTCGCCGATCACGGCGAGCAAGAAGTCAGTGTGCGCCTCGGGCAGCCAGTGCAGCTTCTCGACGCTGCCGCCCAGGCCCACGCCGAAGATCTCGCCGCGCCCGATGGCGATCAGCGAGTGCGACAGCTGGTAGCCCTTGCCGAGCGCATGCTCCTCGCTCCACGGATCCAGGTACGCGAAGATCCGCTCGCGGCGCCACGGGCTGCTCGCCACGATGGTGCCGAAGGCCACCACCACGAGCGCGGCGATCACGAAGAACATGCGCGCGTTCACGCCGCCCAGGAAGAGGATGCCCATCGCGATCACCGCGATCACCATGAACGCGCCCATGTCGGGCTCGGCCATCACCAGCATGCCGACCACCACCACCGCGATGCCCATCGGCAGCACGGCGCGGAAGAACCGCTCCTTGATCTCCATCTTGCGCACCATGTAGCTGGCGGCGTAGAGCACCATCGCGAGCTTGGCCAGCTCCGAGGGCTGGAAGCGCATGAAGCCCATCGGCAGCCAGCGGCGCGCGCCGTTCACGTTGATGCCGATGTGCGGAATGAGCACCGCCACCAGCAGCAGCAGCGAGGCCACGAAAAGCCAGGGCGCGGCGCGCTCCCAGGTCTTCATCGGGATCTGGAAGGCCAGCAGCGCCGCGATGAACGCGAACGCCACCGAGGCCGCGTGCCGCGTGAGGAAGAACGAGGCGCTGTAGCCGGCGCGCGCGAAGCGCGGGTTGTCGGGCAGCGCGATGGAGGCCGAATACACCATCACCAGGCCCCAGGTCAGGAGCGCCACGGTGACCCACACCAGCGCCTGGTCGAAGCCCAGCACGCGCATCGGCGTGGCCTTGGTCTGCGCGATGCCGGCGCCGCCCAGGCGCACCGGGAGGTGCACGGGCAGCGAATCGATGCCGCTGCGGGCGCGCCTGAACCAGCCACCGAAGCGGCTGGTGCGGGTGTCGGGCGTCGAGGCGCCTGCAGCAGCGGAGTTCACAGTGTTTCCTCCGGGGACGAACCGTCGGCCGACATGCCGCGCGGGTTGTCCGCGAGCGCCTGCACGGCCTCGCGGAACACCTCGGCGCGGTGCCCGTAGTTCTTGAACATGTCGAAGCTCGCACAGGCCGGTGACAGCAGCACGGCATCGCCGGGGTTGGCGCGCGCGGCCGCGAGCTTCACGGCCTCGTCCATCGAGGCGGCATGCATCAGCGAGACGCCGGTGTTGGCGAGCACGGCTTCGATCAGCGGCGCATCGCGGCCGATCAGCACCACGGCGCGCGCGTGCTGCGCCACGGGGGCGGCGAGCGGTTCGAAGTCCTGCCCCTTGCCCTCGCCGCCGAGGATCACGACCACGCGGCGGTCTTCGCCCAGGCCGTTCAGCGCGGCGACCGTCGCGCCGACGTTGGTGCCCTTGCTGTCGTCGAAGTACTCCACGTCGTCGATCAGCGCGATCGGCTCCACGCGATGCGGCTCGCCGCGGTATTCGCGCAGGCCGTAGAGCATCGGGCCGAGCGGGCAGTCGGCGGCGGTGGCGAGCGCGAGCGCGGCCAGCGCGTTCATGGCGTTGTGGCCACCGCGGATGCGCAGCGCGTCGGCGGGCATCAGGCGCTGGAAGAAGATTTCTTCTTCCACCACCGCGCCGCGCTTGCGCTTCTGCGTTTCGTCGGCCTCCAGTGCGCGCACCAGCCAGGCGATGCCGTTGATGCGCTCGATGCCGTAGTCGCCCGGGCGCAGCGGCATCGTGCCGCCGAAGGTGACGTGCGTGCGGATCTGCGGACGCTGCAGCTTCACCCGCACGGGCGGCGGCAGCATGGCCATCACGCCCGCGTCGTCGCGGCTCAGGATCATCAGGCCCTGCGCGCCGAAGATGCGCGCCTTGGCCGCCGCGTAGGCCGGCATGTCGCCGTGCCAATCGAGGTGGTCCTGCGTGAGGTTGAGCACGGTGGCCGCCGTGGGCTCGAAGCCCTGCACGCCATCGAGCTGGAAGCTGGAGAGTTCGAGCACCCAGACATCGGGCAGCGTCTCGGCATCGATGTGCGCGGCCAGGGTGTCCAGCAGCGTCGGGCCGATGTTGCCGGCGACAGCGACGCTCTTGCCCGCGCGCTCGACCAGCTGGCCGGTGAGCGCGGTGACGGTGGTCTTGCCGTTGGTGCCGGTGATGGCGAGCACCGCGGGGGTGTAGCCCTTGGGGGCCCGGGGCTCTTCGATCGGCACCAGCGGCAGTTGGGCCGTGGGCTCTTCTTCCACCGCGGCGGAGGCCGGGTTGGTGGCGGAGAGTTCGGCGATCTTGGCGACGAACTCGGCGGCCTCGCGGGCGGCCGTGGGGACGTAGGGCTTGCCGGTGGCGGGGAGGCGGGAGCCGGTGGCGGGCGCGGCTGCCGGCACCGTCGATTCGGGTGCGGCGTCGGTCGTTGCTGCGGCTTCTGCAACCGGTGCGCCTTCTTCCGCAGGCGGCGAAACCGGAACGCTCAGCGAGGGATCGCGCGGCATGGCCTCGGCCATCGCGGAGGTTGCGGATTCGGGTGCTGTTTCGACCGGCTCGGCAGCTTCCGTGTTTGCGGTCGATGCAACAGGCGCGGCAGTCTGCGCAGGCACTTCAGCCGTCTCGACGGTTTCGGGGACTTCGGGAACTTCGGTCGTCTCGGCAGACGCGGGCGCTTCGGCTTCGACCTGTTCAGTCGCCGCGGGGACTTCCGGTGCGACGGGCACTTCGACCGCTTCGACAGGCGCAGCTTCGGTCGGCTCGACGGTCAAGGCCAGCTCGGCCTGAGCGTCGGGCAGCACGGGTTCGGCAGGCACTTCGGCTGCTGGTTCGACCACGGCCTCCGGTTCGGCCTCGGCGGCTTCCACCGCCGGCACTACGACCGTTCGCAGATCCAGCAGCGCGCGCGCAAAGAGATCCAGCTCGCCGCCGACCGTCAGGCCCACGGCCCGCGCCGCGTCGACAACGGGCGCAATGGTCTCGGGCGACAGCCCCGGCGAGCGGTACACCGCGCGAATCGGCGTGCCCTCGATCAGCGCGGCCGAGAACGGCCCGCCGATGAACGTCACCCCCGGCAACTCCGCCTGCAGCGTCGCAAGCGCGGCAGGCGCCTCGCGCGTGTCCGCCACGGTCACGACCGCACCGTGGCGCGCGCACCAGCGCGCCATCGCCAGCCCGGACGCACCGAGGCCCAGGACGAGGACGGGGAGGTCTTTCAGATGGCGCATCGGTTCTTTCTCACCGCAGCTTCAACGTCGAAAGACCCACGAGGCACAAGAGCATCGTGATGATCCAGAAGCGCACCACGACCTGCGTCTCGCGCCAGCCGCTCTTCTCGAAGTGGTGGTGCAGCGGCGCCATCTTGAGCACGCGGCGGCCCTCGCCGTAGCGCTTCTTCGTGTACTTGAAGTACATGACCTGCGCCATCACCGAGATCGCCTCGACCACGAAGATGCCGCCCATGATGAAGAACACGATCTCCTGGCGCACGATGACCGCGATGGTGCCCAGCGCGCCGCCGAGCGCGAGCGCGCCCACGTCGCCCATGAAGACCTGCGCCGGGTGCGTGTTGAACCAGAGGAACGCCAGACCCGCGCCGGCCATCGCCGAGCAGAACACCAGCAGTTCGCCCGAGCCCGGGATGTTGGGGAACAGGAGGTACTTGGAATACACCGCGCTCCCCGTGACATAGGCGAACACGCCCAGCGCCGAGCCCACCATCACCACCGGCATGATCGCCAGGCCATCGAGCCCGTCGGTGAGGTTGACCGCGTTGCTCGCGCCCACGATCACCAGGTACGTGAGGATCACGAAGCCGATGCCGCCCAGCGGATAGCTCACTTCCTTGAAGAAGGGCACCAGGAGGTTGATCTTGGGCGGAAAGTCCAGATCGAACCCCGACTGCACCCACGCGAAGAACAGCTGCAGCACGCGCCAGTTGGAGCTCTCGGAAATGCTGAAAAGCAGGTAGAAGCCCGCAAGCAGGCCGACCACCGACTGCCAGAAATACTTCTCGCGCGAGCGCATGCCCTCGGGGTCCTTGCGCACCACCTTGCGCCAGTCGTCGACCCAGCCGATGGCGCCGAAGCCCATCGTCACCCACAGCACGATCCACACGAAGCGGTTCGAAATATCGAACCACAGGAGCGTGGCGAAGGCGATGGCGAACAGCACCAGCACGCCGCCCATGGTGGGCGTGCCGCTCTTGGTGAGGTGCGTTTCCATGCCGTAGCCGCGCACCGGCTGGCCGATCTTGAGCGCGGCGAGGCGGCGGATCACGTACGGGCCGGCCACCAGGCCGACCACGAGCGCGGTCACCGCGGCCATCAGCGCGCGGAAGGTGAGGTACTGGAAGACGCGCAAGAACCCGAACTCGGGCGAGAGCGTCTGCAACCATTGGGCAAGGGTCAGCAGCATGGTGTATCGCGCGGCTCATGCGTCATGACCGGCCTCCTTTTGTTGTTGTTTTGGGTTGCGACTGCGCAAGGCCACCGATGGCTTGCACCACGCGTTCCATCTTCATGAAGCGCGAGCCCTTCACGAGCACGCTGCCGACCAGCGGCAGGCGCGCGAGCACGGCGGCATGCAGCGCTTCGTAATCGCCGAAATGGCGGCCGTTGTCCGCGCCCTGGAAGGCCGCGACGGTGTGCGCGGTCTCGGTGCCGAGCGTGTAGACGGCCTCGATGCCGCGCTGCCTGGCCCAGGCGCCGACCTCGGCGTGGAACTCGGGCGCGCGGTTGCCCACCTCGCCCATGTCGCCGAGCACCAGCAGGCGCGGACCGGGCAGGCCCGCGAGCACGTCGATGGCGGCGATCACCGAATCGGGGTTGGCGTTGTAGCTGTCGTCCACCAGCGTGAGCGTGTGCTTGTTCGACAGCACCACTTCGCTGGCCTTGGAGCGGCCCTTGACCGGCTCGAAGGCCGACAGGCCCTCGGCGATGCGATCGATCGGCACGCCCGCGGCCAGCGCGCAGGCGGTGGCGGCCAGCGCATTGCCCACGTTGTGGCGGCCGGCGATGTGCAGCTGCGCGTCGAAGGCGCCCAGCGGCGTACGGATGCGCACGGCCCAGGCGCCCTGCTTCCATTCAGCGCTGTCGAGCGAGATGTCGGCATCCGCGTCTTCGCCGAACGTGAGGCAGCGGCGCGCGCCGCCGTCGTGCGCGATGTCGGTCCACAGCGACGTGAAGGTGTCGCCATAAGGGAAGACGGCCGTGCCGTCGTCGGGCAGCACTGCGAACACCGCTGCGTTTTCGATGGCCACGGCCTCGACGGTGGCCATGAATTCCTGGTGCTCGCGCTGGGCGTTGTTGACCAGCGCAATGGTCGGGCGCGAGATGGCGGCCAGCCGCGCGATTTCGCCCGGGTGGTTCATGCCCAACTCCAGCACCGCGTGCTGGTGGCGCGCGCGCAGGCGCAGCAGCGTGAGCGGCACGCCGATCTCGTTGTTGAAGTTGCCGGCGGTTGCGAGCGCGCGGTCGGCGCGGAAGGCGACGAGGATGGCCGCGATCATCTGCGTGACGGTCGTCTTGCCGTTGCTGCCGGTGACGGCGATCAGCGGCAGCTCGAACTGCGCGCGCCAGCCCGCGCCGAGGGCGCCGAGCGCGGCCAGCGAGTCGGGCACTTCGAGGCCCGCGAGGCCGGCGGCTTCGAGGCCGTGGTGGGCGATGGCCGCGACCGCGCCCTGCTCCCGGGCCTGCGCCAGGAAATCGTTGGCGTCGAAGCGCTCGCCCTTGAGCGCGACGAACAGGTCGCCCTGCGCCAGCGTGCGCGTGTCGGTGTGCACGCGCGCGATGACCGTCGCCGGGTCGCCCACGAGGCGCGCGCCGGGAATCCATTGCTGCGCCTGGGCGAGCGTCAAGTTCAGCGGCGTCATATCGCTCATGCCGCACCCCGCTTCGTCAGGGCGTCCAGCGCGTGGGCCCTGTCGGAGAACGGCAGGCGCTGGCCCGCGATCTCCTGCCAGGCCTCGTGGCCCTTGCCGGCGATCAGCACCACGTCTTGCGGCGCGGCCTGCGCGATCGCATCGGCGATGGCGGCGGCGCGGTCGGGCTGCACCTGGGCGGCGTCCGAGCGCGAGAAGCCGCGCAGCACCTGGCTGATGATCGCGTCGGGCTTTTCGCTGCGCGGGTTGTCGCTGGTCACGATGACATGGTCGGCCTGGCGCTCGGCGACGGCGGCCATCATCGGGCGCTTGATCGGGTCGCGGTCGCCGCCGCAGCCGAACAGGCACCAGAGCGCGCCGCCGCGCTGCTGCGCCAGCGGGCGCAGGCCGGCGAGCGCCTTGTCGAGCGCGTCGGGCGTGTGGGCGTAATCGACCACGGCCAGCGGTGCAGCGCCGCCAACGCTCACGCGTTCCATGCGGCCGGGCACGCTCGTGAGATTGGCGCAAGCCGCCACCGCCCGCGACAGCGAAAGCCCCAGCGCGCGCAGCGTGCCGAGCACGCCGAGCAGGTTCGCCACGTTGTATTGCCCGATGAGGCCGGTGGAGAGCCGCTCGACCGACGCGGTGCCGTGCTCGGCCACCGAGAACTGCAGGCCCTGCGCGTCGTAGCCGATGTCGCGCGCCGCGAGGCGCGCCGCCTTGCCGCCGGCCGACACCGTCCAGACGTCGAGCGCGCCGATGCCGGCGTCCACGAGGTTCGCGCACAGGCTCGCGCCGTGCATGTCGTCGATGTTGATCACCGCGGCGCGCAGGCCGGGCCAGCGGAAGAGCTCGGCCTTGGCCGCCCAGTAGGCGTCCATGCTGCCGTGGTAGTCGAGGTGGTCCTGCGTGAAATTGGTGAACACCGCGACCGCGATCTGCGCGCCGTCGAGCCGGCGCTCGGCGATGCCGATGGACGAGGCTTCGATGGCGCAGGCGCCGAAGCCGTGCGCGACCATGTCGCGCAGCGCGCCCTGCATCATCACGGGGTCGGGCGTGGTGAGGCCGGTGTAGGTGAGCTCGGGCGGCACGCCGATGCCCAGCGTACCCATCACGGCGCAGGGCGACGGCGCGCCGCGCTCCATGGTGCCGTCGGGCCGCATCGCGCGAACGCCGCCGGCTGCGCGCAGCGAGGAAAGCGATTCGGCCAGCCACCAGGCGGTGGAGGTCTTGCCGTTGGTGCCGGTCACGGCCAGCACGTCGAGCAGCGCCGAGGGGTTGTCGTGAAAGGCCGAGGCGATCGGGCCGGTGGCCGCCTTCAGGCCCGGGTAGGCCGCGATGCGGTCGCTGTATTCACCTTGATCGAAGCCGAAGGCATCGACGCCCTCGTACTCGACCAGGCAGGCCGCGGCGCCTTGCGCCAGCGCAGCGGCCACGTGCTTGCGCCCGTCGGTCGCGGCGCCGGGCCAGGCGATGAAGCCGTCGCCCGCGCCCACCGGCCGGCTGTCGGCATGCAGCGCACCCTGCACGCGCTCCTTGAGCCAGAGCGCGGCCAGTTGGGGGGATGTGAGTGTCAGCATGCTCAGAAGCTCTCGTCGACGCCCTGCGTCATCACAAGGGGTTTGACTGCGAGGTCGGGCGCGACGTTCATCATGCGCAGCGTCTGCTGCACGACTTCGCTGAACACGGGCGCTGCCGCGACGCCGCCGAAATACTGGCCGTCGCTGGGCTCGTCGATCATCACCGCGACGATGATGCGCGGCTTCTCGATGGGCGCCATGCCGGTGAACCAGGCGCGGTACTTGTTGCTCGCGTAGCCCTTGCCGACCTGCTTGTGGGCCGTGCCCGACTTGCCGCCGACCGAGTAGCCGACCGTCTGCGCGCGCGTGCCGGTGCCGCCGGGGCCGGCGGCCATCTGCAGCATCTTGCGCACGGCCAGCGCGTTGGAGGGCGAGAACACGCGCACGCCGACCGGCGCCTCGGTGGTCTTGAGGATGGTGACGGGAATGATCGAGCCGTCGTGCGCGAACGAGGTGTACGAATGCGCCATCTGGAACAGCGACGCCGACAGGCCGTAGCCGTAGGCCATGGTGGCCTGCTCGACCGGCTTCCAAGTCTTCCACGGGCGCAGCCGCCCGGTGACCGCGCCGGGGAACTGGATCTGCGGCTTCTGGCCGTAGCCGAGCGCGGTGTAGGTGTCCCACATCTCGTGCGGGGTCATCTTCTGCGCGATCTTGAGCGCGCCGACGTTGCTCGACTTCTGGATCACGCCCTCGACCGTCAGCGTGCCGTAGTTGTGGGTGTCGCTGATGGTGAAGCCGCCGATCTGGTAGCGGCCGGGGCCGGTTTCGATCAGCGTGGAGGGCTTCACGCGGCCGGCTTCCAGCGCCATGCCGACGGTGATGGGCTTCATCGTCGAGCCGGGCTCGAAGGTGTCGGTGACGGCGCGGTTGCGCAGCTGCTCGCCGGTGAGGTTCTGGCGCTTGTCGGGCACGTAGCTCGGGTAGTTGGCCAGCGCCAGCACCTCGCCCGTGATGGAGTCGAGCACTACCACGCTGCCGGCCTTGGCCTTGCGGGCCGTCACCGCGTCGCGCAGCTTCTGGTAGGCGAAGAACTGCACCTTGCTGTCCACGCTCAGCTGGATGTCCTTGCCGTCCAGCGGCGGCACGATGTCGCCCACGCCCTCGACCACGCGGCCGAGGCGATCCTTGATGACGCGGCGGGAACCCGCCTTGCCGGCCAGGTCGCCGTTGAACGCGAGCTCGATGCCTTCCTGGCCGCTGTCTTCCACGTTGGTGAAGCCGACCACGTGCGCGGCGGCTTCGCCCTCGGGGTACTGGCGCTTGTATTCCTTGCGCTGGTAGATGCCCTTCAAGTTCATCGCGGCGATCTGCTTGGCGACGGGCTCGTCGACTTGGCGCTTGATCCAGACGAAGGTCTTGTCCTCGTCCTGCAGCTTCTTGTCGAAGTCCTTCTGCGGCATCTCCAGCAGCTTGGCCACCAGCTTGAGCTTGGCGCGCACCTCGGGGTCGTCGCGCTCGATGTCTTCGGGAATGGCCCAGATGCTGGGCGCCACCACGCTGGAGGCCAGGATGAGGCCGTTGCGGTCCAGGATGCGGCCGCGGTTGGCCGGCAGCTCCAGCGTGCGCGCAAAGCGCACTTCGCCCTGCCGCTGGAAGAAGCTGTTGTTGAAGACCTGCACGTACGCGGCGCGCCCGGCCAGCATGACGAAGCCGAAGGCGATGCCCGCGACGATGAACTTGCTGCGCCACACCGGCGTCTTGCTCGCGAGCAAGGGGCTGGTGGTGTAGCGCACGCTGCGGTCGCGGCGGCTCATCGCGCAGCCCCCCTGGCGGTGGTGGCGGCGGGCTTGGGAGGGGTCACGGGCGGCAGCGGCGCGACGGCCGGGATCACCGTGCCGTCCGGGCGCACGTACTGCGTGATGGCCGGCGTGGTGGTGCGCATCTGCAGCTGCTCCTTGGCGAGCTTCTCCACGCGCAGCGGCGTGGCCTGGGCGCGCTTTTCGACCTGCAGGCGGTCGTGGTCGGTTTCCAGGCGGCGCGCCTCCTGCTGCACGCGATCGAGCTCGGTGTAGAGCTGGCGCGAGCGGTACTGCGTATGGACGAGATAGAGCGACGTCGCGATGACGGCCAGAAGCAGGAGCAGGTTCAGGCGGGCCATGTCAGTTGGCCTCGGTGCGTTCGGCGACCCGCAGGATCGCGCTGCGCGAGCGCGGATTGCCGCGCACTTCGTCTTCGGACGGCTTGATGCGCTCGAGCGCGTTGAGCTTCATCACCTTGGGCGCGGCGAAAGGCGCCCGGCGGTCGTAGACCTCCTTGGAATGCTTGGCGATGAACTGCTTGACGATGCGGTCTTCCAGCGAGTGAAAGCTGATCACCGCGAGCCGGCCGCCGGGCTGCAACACGGACAGGCTCGCCTCTAGCGCCTGTTGCAGCTCTTCAAGCTCGGCGTTGATGAAAATCCGAAAAGCCTGAAATGTGCGCGTTGCAGGGTTCTGGCCCTGCTCGCGGGTTTTGACCGTGCCAGCCACGAGCTCGGCCAGTTCGGTGGTGGTTGAAATTGCGCCCCGTTCTTGTCGGCGAGCAACAATCGCCTTTGCAATCTGAACAGCAAACCGTTCTTCGCCATAGTCACGGATCACCTCTGCAATCTGCTGAAGTTCGGCCGTTGCCAGCCACTCGGCCACGCTCTCGCCGCGCGTGGTGTCCATGCGCATGTCGAGCGGGCCGTCGAATCGAAAACTGAAGCCGCGCACCGGGTTGTCGATCTGCGGCGAACTCACGCCCAGGTCCATCAGCACGCCCGCGATGCTGGCGTCGGGCAGCTCGCCCAGCGAGCGGAATCCCTGGTGGCGGATGGAAAAACGCGCATCCGAGATGCGCGCTGCTTCGGCCACCGCTTCCGCATCCTTGTCGAACGCGATCAGCCTGCCTTCCGGCGCGAGCCGCGCGAGGATCGCCCGCGCGTGTCCTCCCCGGCCGAACGTTGCATCGACATAGGTGCCGGCGGCCGCCGCGCTGCCGGAAAGAAGGGCTTCCACCGCTTCGTTCAGCAAGACGGTCGTATGGGTCCATGGGGTGTTCACGTGGGTCCTCAGAACGCGAAGTCCTGAAACACATCCGGCATCTCGCCCTGGGTGGCCTCGGCCTCCTTGGCCTCGTAGGTGGCCTTGTCCCAGAGTTCGAAGTGGTTGCCCATACCGAGGAGCAGCGTGTCGCGCGCGATGCCGGTGGCGGCGCGCAGCTCGGGCGAGACCAGGACGCGGCCGGTGCCGTCCATCTCCACGTCCATCGCGTTGCCCAGGAACACGCGCTTCCACCACTGCGCCGACATCGGCAGCGC
This sequence comes from Variovorax sp. AC194, assembly GCF_979257995.1. Classification (NCBI taxonomy): domain Bacteria; kingdom Pseudomonadati; phylum Pseudomonadota; class Betaproteobacteria; order Burkholderiales; family Comamonadaceae; genus Variovorax; species Variovorax sp. AC194. The sequence goes on from NZ_OZ409823.1 coordinate 5,989,032, forward strand.
GGCGATGCGCTCGCGGAATTTTTCCCATTCGGGACGGGGGAACACCATCAGGCACCCGTGCGGATGCTTGGTGATCGTGAGCTGGCCGCCTGCCGTCGCGCTCAGGACGTCACGGTGCCGGGTCGGCACGGAGAGCCGCCCCTTGGCATCCAGACTGAGCGATGAAGCGCCTTGAAACACGACCACGAACCCCTGTGTTGGGAGGTGCTGCAATGCCCGAAAGAGGCACTATCCGCACTTTTTCCCACTTAACTGCACTTTTTTGCACTGTAGCAGGAAACACTTGGGGCGCAACTGGCCGTTGGTGGTATTTTTTGTAATGGAATCAACGACTTAGCGCCGATTCCAAAACCTCGGAATCGGCGAATTTCGTTGAAAATTAAGTACTTAGCTCACGCAATGAAAGTAATGCGTGAAGCATTCCCCCGTTACAGGGGGAAGAGAAGCAGCTTCAGAGGATGAAGCGCGAAAGGTCTTCGTCGTGACTTAGTGCCGCAAGGCGCTCGTCGACGTAAGCGGCATCGATGCGGATCGTCTGACCTTCGATGCGGGCCGCGTCGAAGCTTACCTCATCGAGCAGGCGCTCCATCACGGTGGACAAACGGCGCGCGCCGATGTTCTCGGTGCGCTCGTTCACCTCGAACGCGATGCTCGCCAGGCGCGTCACGCCGTCGGGCTGGAAATCGAGCGTCACGCCCTCGGTCGCGAGCAGCGCCTGGTACTGCTTCACGAGCGATGCGCGGGTCTGCGTGAGGATGCTCTCGAAGTCCGACACCGAGAGCGACTGCAGCTCCACGCGGATCGGAAAGCGCCCCTGCAGCTCGGGGATCAGGTCGCTCGGCTTGCTCAGGTGGAACGCGCCGCTCGCGATGAACAGCATGTGGTCGGTGCGCACCACACCGTACTTGGTGGTCACGGCCGTGCCCTCCACCAGCGGCAGCAGGTCGCGCTGCACGCCCTGGCGCGACACGTCGGAGCCCTGCGCTTCGCTGCGCGTGGCGACCTTGTCGATCTCGTCGATGAAAACGATGCCGTTCTGCTCGGCGTTGGTGATCGCCTGCGCGCGGATCTCGTCCTCGTTGACGAGCTTCGCAGCCTCTTCGTCGATCAACAGGCGCAGCGCCTCGGCGATCTTGAGCTTGCGCGTCTTGCGCTTGCCGCCGCCCATCTGGCCGAACATGCCGCGCAATTGCTCGGTCATCTCTTCCATGCCGGCGGGGCCCATGATCTCGAGCGGGGCACGCGTTTCGGCCAGGTCGAGCTCGATCTCCTTGTCGTCCAGCTGGTGCTCGCGCAGCTTCTTGCGGAAAGCCTGGCGCGTCGGGTTGGGTCCGTCGATTGCAGGCGTCGAGCCGTCGGCGCCGCGCGCCGGGGGCAGCAGCACGTCGAGGATGCGGTCCTCGGCGGCGTCCTCGGCCCGCGCGCGCACCTTGGCGCTTTCGGATTCGCGGGTCTGCTTGACGGCGATTTCGGCGAGATCGCGAATGATCGAATCGACGTCTTTCCCGACATAGCCCACCTCGGTGAACTTGGTCGCCTCGACCTTGATGAAGGGCGCGTCCGCCAGGCGCGCGAGGCGGCGGGCGATCTCGGTCTTGCCCACGCCCGTCGGGCCGATCATGAGGATGTTCTTCGGGGTGATCTCGCTGCGCAGCTTCTCCTCGACCTGCTGGCGGCGCCAGCGGTTGCGCAGAGCTATGGCCACGGCGCGCTTGGCGGCCGGCTGGCCGACGATGTGGTTGTCCAGCTCGGAGACGATTTCCTGGGGGGTCATGGACATGGTCAGAGCGCTTCCACCGTGTGGTTCATGTTCGTGTAAATGCAGATTTCTCCGGCGATCGCCAGTGATTTGCGAACGATCTGCTCGGCCGAGAGGTCGGTGTTGTCGATCAGCGCCTTGGCCGCCGACTGCGCGTACGCGCCGCCCGAACCGATGGCGATCACGCCGTCTTCGGGCTCCAGCACGTCGCCGTTGCCGGTGATGATGAGCGAGGTGGTGGCGTCCGCCACGGCCAGCATGGCCTCGAGCTTGCGCAGCACGCGGTCGGTGCGCCAATCCTTGGTGAGCTCGACCGCCGCGCGGGTGAGGTGCCCCTGGTGCTTCTCGAGCTTGGCCTCGAAGCGCTCGAAGAGCGTGAAGGCGTCGGCGGTGGCGCCGGCAAAGCCGGCCAGCACCTTGCCGTGATAGAGGCGGCGCACTTTGCGCGCCGTGCCCTTGATGACGATATTTCCGAGAGTGACCTGCCCGTCCCCGCCGATGGCGACCTGGTCGCCTTGGGGGGTCTTGCGGCGCACGCTCACGATGGTGGTGCCGTGAAACTGTTCCATCGAAGCCATCTGGGGATGGCCGATGGCAATGCAACCCCGGAACAGGGCCGGTTTCAGTTCTTTCGAACGGCTACGGTCGCGTGATCGGCAATGCCCACGAGACCGAACAGCGCGGCGATCAGCCGGTGCGCATCGACGAACTGCACCCGCTCGCCATTGGCGTCCCGCGCCCGCACCCAGCTGAGCAGCGTGCCGGCCGCGGCCAGGTCCATGCGCAGCAGCGCCGCGCACGAAATGACGGGTGCCGTGGTGTGCCGGAGGTCCGTGTCCAGCCGCTGCCAGGACGACAGCGATTCGCCCCGCAGGTCGCCCGCCAGCGCGGCAAAGCCGGTGTCGTGCGAAGGGAAGCTCTCCGATTCGGCGCTCGACAGCAGCGACCACACCGAACTGCCCTTGCTCGGCGGCGGCGCGGCGAGCGCGGTGCATTCGCCCTGCGGGTCTTGCCAGGACGGCGGCGACACCTCGTAGGTGATGCAGTAGTTCAGCGCCACCAGCTCGAAGTCGTCGGGCAGGTGCATCACGCGCAGCGCGGCCAGGTGCAGCTGCCACCAGACGTCGTCCGTGCCGCGCTCGTTGTTGGGCGCCGCCTCGGCCAGCACGGCCAGGAGTTGCGCGGAGCCGATGAAGCGCAGCTTGACCGGTGAATCGGCCCAGTGCGTCAGCAGCACGCGCATCGGCGCAGCGGCTTCCAGCTCGATGGCCGTGAGCGAGCGCCAGTCCAGCGTCCAGACCGAACCGGCCTGCGACAGCGCGCGCGTGAGGCTCATCAGCCCGTCGCGGGCCAGGCGCGCGGGGCTGTTCCAGTCGGCCATGGCGCCGCTGTCGCCGCCCTGCTCGGCGTCTTCGCTGGCGGTCACCGCCTTCACGCTGCGGGCCAGCTCTTCGAGCGAGACCCAATCGGGGCCCATGCGCTTCATGCGCGACGCGTAGCGCATGCGGGCGGCCGCGAACTTGGCGGCGTCGCCGGTGGCGCGGTACAGGTCGAACAGGGTGCGCCAGCGGCTGTCGTCGCGCTCGGACGCGGCGTCGTTCTCCGCGTCGGTGCCCGGCGGGGTGTCGGACGCCAGCGCCTGCAGCAGGATGGCCTCGGCGCCGGCATCGTCGCCGTGCGCGAAGCGGATCACCGCCTCTTCCATCGCGCCGTCGTGCGCGAGCCGGGAAGACAAGAGCGGCGGCGCACCGCTGGCGCCGGCAACACCGGCGGTGGCACCCGCGACTTCGACGGGTGCCACGGCCGCCACGGCGCGATGCACGGGAGGCGGCTGGAGCAGGTCGTCCACATGCACGGGCGGCAGCGTCTCGGCGCCGGCATCGGGCGGCGGGTTGACCAGCGTTTCGCCGTTCGGGCCGCGCCCCTTCCACCACTGCTGCGACATCTGCTCTTCGATCTCGTCGATCTTCTTGAGCGTGAGCGCGCGCCCCTCGGACTTTTCCGAAGAGCTGTTGATGTTGAACGACGAGGGCGTGACCGTTGCCTCGAAGGCGTGGGCGGCGGCCTCGCGCTGGCGCAGCTTTCGCAGCATGTCGAACTCGCGCCGGCGCACGAAGTCGTTGCGCTGGCGCCGCTCGATCATTTCCTTGAGCATCTCCCGGCTGTAGGTCTGATCGGGCAGCGAGGAGTCCGACGTCGCGGCGGAAGGCGCATCCAGCTCCGACCAATCCTTGAGCGGATTGCGGACAAACTTGGCCACCTTCGAAAAAAGGCGGCCCGATTCTTCCTTTGGCATTCGGCGAAGACTATCGAGCGGGCTGGTTTTTATCTACCGTGACCCGGTTCAATCCCCGAACATTTTCTGCTTGAGCTCGCGGCGCTGTTGCGCCTCGAGCGACAGCGTGGCGGTCGGGCGGGCCAGCAGGCGGCCGACGCCGATCGGCTCGCCGGTCTCGTCGCAATAGCCGTAGTCGCCGCCATCGATGCGCTGGATCGACTGCTCGATCTTTTTGAGCAGCTTGCGTTCGCGGTCGCGCGTGCGCAGTTCGAGGGCGTGTTCTTCCTCGATGGTGGCGCGGTCGGCCGGATCGGGCACGACCACCGTGTCTTCACGCAGGTGCTCGGTGGTCTCGCCGGCGTTCTCCAGGATGCCGCGCTTGAGTTCTTCGAGCTTCAGGCGGAAGAACGCCATCTGCTTTTCGTTCATGTACTCGGTGTCGGGCATCGCGATGACTTCGGCATCGGTCAGCTCGGCGGGCGACTTGGTCTTCCAGTTGTTCGCGAGCTTGGGGTCTTTCTTGACGGCCAGCGGCGGCGGCGGCACCAGCGCGGTGGACGGCGCCTGCGAGAAGCTGGACTTGGCGGCGGTCGACGCCACGGACTGCGGCATCGAGGGAACGGTCAGTTGCGACAGCCGGGACACGCGGCCCCCACGCGCGGCGGGTGCGGGCGTGGCGGTTTGAGCGGGCATCGAGGGTGTCGCCGGGGCGGAAGAGGAGGCGGCAGCCGTTTTTTTCATGGGGATCGGGGGAGCGGAAGGAACGGCAGCAGGGCGGCCGACGGGTTTGGATGACGATGGACCCGTGCCTGCGGTCTTGGTTGCGGTTGCAGGCTTGGCGGGCTGGACGGACTTCTTTGTCGCAGCAGTGGCAACGGCCTTGGCCGGTGGTGCTGCGGGCTTTTTGGACGCGCTTTTCTCCTTCGTAGCAGGCGCTTTCGCGGTGGCGGAAACCTTTTTCGCCGCGGGTACAGCCTTCGCAGCCGGCGCCTTCTTTGCGGCGGGCTTGGATGCTGGCGTGGCCTTGGCGGCGGGTTTCTTCACGGTGACTGGCTCCTTGGACGAACTGGAACGCGCTTTCACTGGGTGTCTCCTCCCATGGGAGCCACTCGCAGCTTTCGTGCCGCGCGGGCTCCACGTTGTCGGGCTGCTCGCGGTTTGCGAACCCCGGGGTTATACCCCCGAAAGCCCTGCAGAAACGTGCGGCGCCCCGTGCCGGAAGTCACATCCCGTCCATCGAACGAGGTATGCCTTGCGGAACAGGCGCGCGATTGTATAGAGAACTCGAATACGCGGGCGATGTGTCTGCGTGACGTTCGCGTCCGTTAGCATCGGCCGGCGTCGCCGGAGGGGGTGACGCGAGGCCCGCCTTGCCCCTGGGCGCCGCGGGCCCATCCGATCATTCGATAAAAGAAAGCAAGCCTTGAGCAAGAAAGCAGTTCTGGGAGCCGTGGCCGCGGCCATCGTCGTCGCCTACGGAGGGAGCACCTGGTGGACCGGATCGAAGGTCCGCTCGATCTACGAGACCGCACTCGACGAGATGCCCAAGCAGACCGCGCTGGTCCGCGTGACCGAGCGCAAGTACGAGCGCAGTTTCTTCGGTGCCGTGAGCACCGTCACGCTGGAGATCGGCTGCGCGGCCGATGCCGCCACCGCTCCCGCCGTGGCGCAGGCGCCCGCCAAGCCCGCTGAAGGCGAGGAGCCGGAGGAAGAAGAAGACCGCGGCGAGACCGAAGCCAAGCCGTCCAAGCCGCTGCGCATCACCATCCGCGACACCATCCGCCACGGCCCGATCGCCGGCGGCACGCTCGCGGCCGCCACCATCGACAGCGAACTGGTGCTCGACATCAAGGCACAGGCCGAGGCCGAGAAGCTCTTCGGCAAGGCCAAGCCGCTCACGGCATTCACCAAGGTCAACTTCGACGGCAGCTATGCCATCGACATGGCGGTCGCGCCCGCCAAGTTCACCGAAGAAGGCAAGGGCCAGCTCGCCTGGCAGGGCGCGCAGGCGCACATCGAGGTGAACTCCGGACGCACCAAGGCGCGCTACGACATGACGATGCCCGGCCTGGACTTCAACGATGCGGCCAAGGGCGTGCAGATGAAGATGGGCAAGCTCACCGCCAAGGCCGACATGGACAACAGCGCGGGCTGGTTCCTGGCCACCGGCAAGACCGAAGGGCGCCTGGAAGCCTTCGAGCTCTCCGCCACCAAGGGTCTCGCGGGCGGCGCCGATGCCGATGCGCCGGCCGGCGCGCACAAGCCCGTGAAGGTGCTGCTGCAGAACATCGACTTGACGGGCGAAGCCAGCATCAAGGACGGCCTCTACGCCTCCGACGCCACCCTCAAGGGCCAGGGCAAGATCGGCGAGACCAGCATCGACAAGTTCGAGATGGCGAGCGGCGCCCGCCGCATCCACGCCGCCGGCTACAAGAAGCTGGCCGACGCCTACCTGCAGTCCAGCGCCGCCGCCGGCTGCGGCAAGAGCAGCAAGGCCACGCAGGCCGCGATGAAGGCGCTGGCCGACCAGCTCGCCCCGGACCTGAAGGCCATGGCCAAGTACAGCCCCGAGTTCGGGCTGGACAAGATGGTGGTCGAGATCGGCGGCAAGCGCGGCGAAATCAGCTATACGGCCGGCATGGTCGGCGTGACCGACGAAGACCTGCAGGCCCCGGGCATGGCGCTCCTCATGAAGCGCGGCGTGCTCAAGGCCAACGCGCGGCTGCCGGTGCAATGGCTCGAGCAGATCGCCGCGACCGGCGCCGAAAGCGGCCAGACGCCGCCGCCCGAAATGGTGGCGGGCCTGGTCGAGCAAGGCGAGGAAAAGGGCTTCGTCAAGCGCGACGGCGAGCATGTCACCGGGCAGATCGAATTCAGCGAAGGCAGCCTGAAGGTCAATGGCAAGCCGCTGACCGAACTGGGCAAGTAAGCCCCGGCCGAAGCCACGAAAAGGCCACGAAAAAGGCGCTGACCCTCGCGGGGCAGCGCCTTTTTTTGTGGATCAGCAGGCCGTCGTCAGACCAGGCACTGCTCGAGCCCCTGCTCGAGAATTTCGCGCGGCAGCTCGATGCCGATGAACACCATGCGGCTCTGGCGGTTCTCGTCCTTGCCCCACTCCGGGCCCAGGTCGCTGCCCATCAGCTGGTGCACGCCCTGGAAGATCACCTTGCGCTCGGTGCCCTTCATGTTCAGCACGCCCTTGTAGCGCAGCATGCGCGGGCCGTAGATGTTGACGATGGCGCCCAGGAAGTCTTCCAGCTTGGCCGGATCGAACGCGCGGTCGGCCTTGTAGACGAAGCTCTTGACGTCGTCGTCGGTGTGATGGTGGTGGCCGTGGCCTTCGTGCTTGTGCGAGGGGTGGTCGCACGCCTCGCCATGCGCGTGGTCATGATCGTGATGGTCATGATCGTGGTCGTCTTCCTTCAGGAAGTCCGGGTCGATGTCCAGCTTGGCGTTCAGGTTGAAGCCGCGCAGGTCGAAGATGTCCTTGAGCGGCACGTCGCCGAAATGCGCCTTCTGCTGCGGCGCGCGCGGGTTCATGTGCTTCAGGCGATGAATCAGCGCCTCGGTTTCCTCGGCCGACACCAGCTCGCTCTTGCTGATGAAGATCTGGTCGGCAAAGCCCACCTGGCGGCGCGCTTCCTGGCGGTCGTTGAGCTGCTGCGGCGCGTGCTTGGCGTCCACCAGCGTGAGGATCGAATCGAGCAGGTAGCTCTCGGCGATCTCGTCGTCCATGAAGAAGGTCTGCGCCACGGGGCCGGGGTCTGCAAGGCCCGTGGTCTCGATCACCACGCGGTCGAAATCCAGCAGGCCCTGGCGCTTCTTGGCGGCCAGCATCTGCAGCGCTTCGCGCAGGTCTTCGCGGATGGTGCAGCAGACGCAGCCGTTGCTCATCTGCACGATCTGCTCCTTCGATTCGGTCACCAGGATGTCGCTGTCGATGTTCTCTTCGCCGAACTCGTTCTCGATGACCGCGATCTTCTGGCCATGGGCCTCGGTCAGGATGCGCTTGAGCAGCGTGGTTTTGCCCGAGCCGAGAAAGCCGGTGAGGATGGTCGCGGGAATGAGGGCCATGAGGAAAGCTCCGAGCGAAAAACGAAAAAAACGGGGGGTGGCGGGCAGTTTAGCCAATGCCACTGAGTTGCGTTGGCGAAGGGGTCAAGCGGGTTTTCTCACCACCACCAGCCCCTTGAGGTACTCCCCTTCCGGGAATTCGATGGTCATCGGATGGTCCGGCGCTGCTCCAAGACGTTCGCTGATGTAACCGTCCACGTTCGCGTCCAGTCCGGCCGACGCCACGATCTTGTGGAACAGGTCGGCGCCAATGCCGCCCGAGCACGAGAACGTCAGCAGCACGCCGCCCGGCTCCAGGAGCTTGAGCGCGAGGCGGTTGATGTCCTTGTAGGCCCGCGCCGCGCGTTCGGCGTGCGCCGCCGTGGGCGCGAATTTCGGCGGGTCGAGCACGATCGCGTCGAAGGTGCGGCCCTGGTCGATGAACTCGCGCAGCACGGTGTTCACGTTGGCGTCGAGAAACTCGGTCTTCACGCCCGAACCCTCGCCGCCGAAGCCATTGAGCGCGATGTTGGCGCGCGCGAAATTCAGCGCCGGCTGCGACGAATCGACCGACACCAGCTCGGCACCTTCGAGCGCGCCCGCGGCCTTCAGCCCCGCGAGCGCCGCGACGGTGAAGCCGCCCGTGTAGCAAAAGCAGTTGAGCACGCGGCGGAAACGGCGGTGCTTGGCGAGCTCCGCAAAACGCTGGCGGCTGTCGCGCTGGTCGAGGTAGAAGCCGGTCTTGTGGCCGGTCGCGATGTCGAGCGACAGTTGCCAGTCGTGCTCGCGAATCGTGATCGCGGTGGCGCCCTCCCCGCGCAGCCAGCCCGTGACGGGCTTGAGCCCTTCGCGCTCGCGGCCGCTCGCGTCGGAGCGCTCGTAGAGTTTCGCGAGGCCCGTGGCCTTGAGCAGTGCATCGGCCAGCACGTCCTTCCAGCGCTCGACGCCGGCCGAGAGGAACTGCGCGACCAGCGTATCGCCGTAGCGGTCGACGATCAGCCCCGGCAGCCCATCGGCCTCGCCATGCACCAGCCGCACGCCGTCGCTCTGCAGGTCGAAGAGGCCCCGCGCACGCACTGCGCGCTCGCACACCGATGCGAGAAACGCCGCGTCGATGCGCTGCGTTTCGACAAAGCTCCAGGCCCGCGCGCGGATCTTGGAGATCGGGCTGAACGCCGCCCACGCGAGGAACGCGCCGTCGTGGGATTCCACGCGCACCGTCTCGCCCGAGTCGGCACCGCCGCGCGCGATGGCGGATTCGAAGACCCAGGGGTGGCGGCGCTGCATCGAGCGCTCTTTGCCGGGTTTGAGGCGGAGGGTTTTCATGTTTTTTGTTGCTTACTTGTCGTGCTCGGGCTTGGCCTTCGCGCGCGGATGCGCGGCGTCATAGACCTTCGCCAGATGCTGGAAATCCAGCCGCGTATAGATCTGCGTCGTCGCGATGCTCGCGTGCCCCAGCAGCTCCTGCACCGCGCGCAGGTCGCTGCTCGATTGCAGCACGTGGCTCGCGAACGAGTGCCGCAGCATGTGCGGATGCACAGGCGCGGCGAGCCCCGCCTTCAGGCTGCGTTCGCGCAAGAGCTTCCACACCGCATGCGACGACATCCGCGCGCCCTTGGCGCTGATGAAGAGCGCCGACGCGGGCCGGTCGCCGCGCACGTCGAGCCATTCCTGCAGCGCCTCGGCCGCCTTGCCGCCCACCGGCACGATGCGGCGCTTGCTGCCCTTGCCGAGCACGTTGGCTTCCTTCGCATCGAGATCGACCCAGCCCAGCGCCGTGTTGCTCGCCTGCGCGTCGAGCCCCGTGAGCTCGCTCACGCGCAGGCCGCAGCCGTAGAGCAGCTCGACGATGGCGCGGTCGCGCGCTTCGATCCACGGGTCGGCCTCTTCGTCGTGCAGCTCGGCCAGCTGCACCGCGTCGTCCACGCCCAGCGCCTTGGGCAGCGGGCGGCCGGCCTTGGGCGCATGCACGTCCTGCACCGGGTTGAAGCCGATCAAGCCTTCATGCCCGAGCCAGCGGTAGAAGCTGCGCCAGCACGACAGCACCAGCGCGATGCCGCGCGGCTCGCGGCCGGCGCTGTGCAGTTTCGCCATCCAGCGGCGGATGTGGGCGGTCTGCACGCGATCGAGCGGCAAGTTGGCCTCGGCGGCGTTTTCCTTCAGCGCCTGCAGATGAAAGGCGTAGAGCTCGACCGTGCGCGCCGCGAGCCGGCGCTCCACGCGCACATGCGCGAGGTACTTGTCGATCCAGCCCGCGGAGGCCGGATCCCCATGGGATTCAGAAGAGGAGGCCACGGAAGGCATTGTTCACGATCGCCGCGGGCTCGCGCAATGCGCCCTTGGACAACGGGCCGAGCGCGCGCCAGCACGAGGTGGCCGCCCCGGCGTACTGCACGTCGAAGCTCTGGTCGAAACCGCTCATGCGCACCAGCCGCTCGATGCGCCAGAGGTGATAGGGCTCCGACACGATCACCACGCGACGCACCCCCGCCGCCAGCAGCAGCGGCCGCGAGAGCGAGAGATTGAGCCGCGTGGAAGTCGATGCCGACTCCAGCACCATCGGCCCCGCGAAGCCCGCCGCCTGCGCATGCTGCTGCATCACGAAGGCCTCGGTGCGGCCGTCCTCGGAATCCACGCCGCCGGAAAACACGAACTGCTTCACCAGCCCGGCCTGCGCCAGCGCGAGCGCGGTATCGACCCGCCCGGTGAGGCAGGGATGCGGCTTGCCGTCGAGAAAGGCGCGGCTTCCGAGCACCAGCGCCGCATCGGCCGGGCGCTGCGGCGCATGCGCGAGCACCGCTTCGCCATGCCACCAGATCAGCACGCCGATGGCCACGTAGGCCACCCCGGTGACGACCGCCAAGGCCAGCACCGCACCGAAAAGCGCGGCCTGCCAGGGCCGCCGCAGCCAGCGCGGGCGAATCAAGGACGCAGCCGCGAGAGGCCGCCCGAGGCCAGCTCGGCGATGCGCTCGAGAAAGTCGGTGCCCATCTCGGCGTTGAAGCGCTGCGCGTCGGGCGATGCCAGCACCAGGAGGCCGAAGGCCGGCGATTCGGCATCGGCGCGCAGCGGAATCAGCGCGATCGACATGGCCGCCTGCGGCTCGGGCAGCCAGTTGGCCGCCTCGAAGCCCGAGTTCAGGCCGCAGTACGGCGAGGTGAGCGAGGTGGCCAGCGCCTTCACGTCGTCGCTCACCCACTGAGCATAGGCTTCGTTCAGGTAGTCGCTCGTGCAGTCCCACACCTTGATGGCCGTCTGCGGCACCAGGAACAGCGACTGCAGATCGACCGCGATGCGGTACGGCAGGCTGCGCGGATCGCGCGTGGTCAGCAGGCCATTGGTCCAGCGCTGCAGGCGGTCGGCGATGACGACGTTCTCGGTGCCGTGGCGCACCATGTCCATCAGGCGATGCTCCAGCGCCTTGATCTTCTCGCGCAGCATCTCGGCCTGGCGCTCCTGCAGGCTCACGGCGCGGTTGCCGTGCGGGCTGGTGAGCTGCACCTGCGCGAGCAACTGGGCATGGCGCTCGAAGAAGTCGGGCGTGTTCGCCAGGTAATTGGCGATGTCGTCTTCGGTGATCGGGTTCATGGCGTCGTTGTCGTGGGTGGGATGGGTCATGGTTGTTCCGCAATGTCAGGTACGTCGGGCACGTCGGGTACTTCGATGTCGCCCTCGAACACCGTCGTGGCCGGGCCCGTCATGAGCACCGGCTGGCCCTCGCCCTGCCATTCGATCGTGAGGATGCCGCCGTGCGTCTGCACGTCGACGCGCTGATCCAGCAGCCCGAGCCGGATGCCCGCCACCACCGCCGCGCAGGCGCCCGTGCCGCAGGCCAGCGTTTCGCCGGCACCGCGCTCGAACACGCGCAGCCTGATGTGCGTGCGGTCCACCACCTGCATGAAGCCCGCATTCACCCGCTGCGGAAAGCGCGGGTGGTGCTCGATCTGCGGGCCCTGCTCGGCCACGGGGGCGGTATCGACATCGTCGACCACCTGCACCGCGTGCGGGTTGCCCATCGAGAGCACCGCGACCGAAACGATGGCGCTGCCGGCGCGGGTGCCCAGCGCGAGGTGCCACTTTTCCCACGAACCGTCGGGCTGCGCATCGAGCCCGGCGGTGTCGAAGGGCACGCGCGCGGCCTCGAAGATGGGGGCGCCCATGTCGACCGTCACGCGGCCGTCGGCGCCCATGCGCGGCGCGATCACGCCGGCCAGCGTCAGCACACGCACTTCGTTCTTGTCGGTGAGCTTGTGCTCCTTGACGAAGCGCATGAAGCAGCGCGCGCCGTTGCCGCACTGCTCGACCTCACCGCCGTCGGCGTTGTGGATCACGTACTGGAAGTCGATGTCCTCGGCCGCGTCCTTGGGTGGGGGCCGCACGGTGAGGATCTGGTCGGCGCCGACGCCGAAATGGCGGTCGGCCAGGAAGCGGTATTGCGCGGCCGTGAGGCCCAGCGTGCCGCGCGTTTCGTCCAGCACGACGAAATCGTTGCCGGCTCCCTGCATCTTGGTAAAGCGGATTCGCATCGGGGGATTATCGCCACCGGCACCGCCGACGACGACCCCACGCTGGTAAACCCGCCAAACTCTCTACAGCGCCAGGAAGTGATGCACCTCGGGCTTCCCGGGCCCGATGTGAAAGCGCAGCGCCTCGGCCTGCAGGTCGGCATCGGCGTGCGACACGCGGTGGTGCTGGCGCAGGTGCTCGGCCCACGACTCCACGAGGAACCACTCCATCACCCGTTCCGCATCGGCCGTGTGCTCGTGCACGCCCCAGGCGTAGGCCCCGTCGCGGCGGCGCTCCAGCGAGAGCTTCTTCATCGCCTCCAGGAACGCGGGCCGGTCGTCCTTGCGGATGCGGTACTCCACCTGGATCATCACCGGCCCGCGGTCGTGCGCCACGGGTTCGGCCAGCAGCGGCTCGGGCCAGTGGTTGGAGGCCTGCAGGTCGGCCTCGCCGGCGGGCAGGCGCACCCGATGGAAGACGAGCCCCGTCACCACCAGCCCGACCGCACCCGCCACCAGCGTGAACGGCACGCCGATCTGCTGCGCGATGAGCCCCCAGCCCAGGCTCCCGGCCGCCATCGCGCCGTTGAACACCGTGAGGTACACCGCGAGCCCGCGCCCGCGCACCCAGTTCGGCAGGATCGACTGCGCCACCCCGTTGAGCGTGGTGAGCGCGATGATCCAGCCCAGCCCGAGGAGCAGCAGCAAGGCCACCGCCAGCCACTGCGGCGGCGCGAAGACCAGCGCGCCCATCACGCCCGCGGTCAAGAGCGCCGCCAGGAGCAGCATGCCGTCGGCGTCGAGCCGCGCACGCAGCCGCGGCATCACCAGCGCGCCGCCGATGGCGCCCGCGCCCACCGCGCCGAGCAGGATGCCGTAGAAGCTCGCCGTGCCGCCGAGCATCTGGCGCGCCACCAGCGGCAGCAGCGCCCACACCGAGCTCGCGAAGAGAAAGAACACCGCCGCGCGCAGCAGCACCACGTGCAACTCCTTGCTGGCCCGCGTGTAGCGGATGCCCGCGCGGAAGGCGCCGAGAAAGTTCTCGGAGAGACCGCTGTCCACCGCCGCCGGCCGCTTCCACCACAAGAGCGCCGCGATCACGAACACATAGCTCAGCACATCCAGCCCGTAGGTGGCCGCCGCACCGAAGCTCGCGAGGATCAGCCCGCCGGCCGCCGGCCCGATGGCGCGCGAGATGTTGATGCCCAGCGAGTTCAGCGCCACCGCGTTTTTGAGGTCGCCGCGCGGCACCAGCTCCGGCACGATCGACTGCCAGGTCGGCCCCATCAGCGCCGCGCCGATGCCGCCCACGAAGGTCAGCGCGACCAGGTACTCCACCGTGAGCGCGCCGTTCTGCGAGAGCACCAGCAGCGTGCCGCTCACGGCCGCCAGCATCACCTGCACGAAGATGAGAAAGCGCCGCCGGTCGAGGATGTCCGAGAGCACCCCCGCCGGAATCGCCAGCAGGAAGATCGGCAGCGTGGCCGCCGTCTGGATCAGCGCCACCGCCGTCGGGCTGGCCGAGAGGTCGGTCACCAGCCACGAGCTGGCCACGTCGCGCATGAAGCTGCCGATGTTGCCGAGCACGGTGGCGGCCCACAGCACGGCGAAGACCGGCTGGCGCAGCGGCGCGAAGGCGCCGGCGGTTTTTTGGGGCTCAGTTTTCTGCGGTTCAGACATGGGCACGCTCTTTCAGGTCGAGCCAGGCGACGAGCAAGAAGCCGCCGACCAGGCCCAGGTGTTCGAAGAAGGAGTTGGCCGCCATGAAGCGCTCCTGCCCCACCGGCATCTCCCAGAAACGCAGCGCCACGAAGGTAGCCATCAGCGTGAAGGCCCCGAGCGCCAGCGCGCCAAGCCAGCGCCAGAAGCCGGTGAGTATGAGCGCCGCGGCGCCCAGTTCCAGCGCGATCACCGCCGCCGCGAACGGCGCGGCCGGCGACAGGCCGAAATGGTTCATCTCGCCGATGGCGGCGCCGAAGTCCATCGCCTTGTTCAGCCCGCCCTGCAGGTAGGCCGCGCAGAGCAACAGCAAGGCAACCCAGCGCACGGCGGGTGAAAGGGTCCAGTGCATCGTCTTCATGATCACACCGCCCAGCAGGCGCAGCCGAGCGCGCCCCAGAAGCTCTTGAGGTCGGCAATGGGGAGCTTGCTGCTCCAGGCCGTCGCGTGCTGGTGGCCGTGCACGTTGCAGTCGTTGGCGCAGGCGCACGACATGGCGGCGTTGCGCATCACCTTCTGCAGCGGTGCGCCTTCTGCCGTGTCAGCCCAGCCCGCATAGCCGCCGAAGGTGCGCACGGGCGACCAGTCGGGCATGGCCGGCGGCGGCGCGCCTTCGTCGTGCGCGGCGAACGGGCCCACGCCATAGACCACCTTGCCGCCCACCATCGTGAGCAGCGCCGTGGTGTCGGCGATCTCCGATTCGGCGCACGCGAAATAGTCGCGGTCGGGCACCACCAGGTCGGCGAGCTGGCCGGCCTGGATGCGGCCCTTCTTGCCCTCCTCGTTCGAGAACCAGGTGACGTTCTCGGTCCACATGCGAAGCGCGCCTTCGCGGTCCAGGCAATTGCGCTGCGGGTAGAGCTGCATGCCGCCCACCGTCTTGCCCGTGACCAGCCACGCGAGCGACACCCACGGGTTGTACGAGGCCACGCGCGTCGCGTCGGTGCCGGCCGAGACCTTCAGGCCGCGCTCGAGCATGCGCTTGACCGGCGGCGTGGCCTCGGCCGCGCCGGCGCCGTAGCGCTCCACGAAATACTCGCCCTGGTAGGCCATGCGGTGCTGCACCGCCACGCCGCCGCCCAGCGCGGCGATGCGGTCCATCGACTTCTCGGAGATCGTCTCGGCGTGGTCGAAGAACCAGTTCAGGCCCGCGAGCGGCGTGTCCTTGTTCACCTTCTCGAACACGTCCAGCGAGCGGCTGATGGTCTCGTCGTAGGTCGCGTGCATGCGCCAGGGCCAGCGGTTCTGGGCGAGGATGCGCACCACGCCTTCGAGGTCGCCCTCCATCTCGGGCGCCATGTCGGGGCGCGGCTGGCGGAAGTCCTCGAAGTCGGCCGCCGAGAACACCAGCATCTCGCCCGCGCCGTTGTGCCGGAAGTAGTCGTCGCCCTGCTTGTACGTCGAGTTCGCCGTCCAGTTGAGGAAGTCTTCCTTCTCGGCCTTGGGCTTTTGCGTGAAGAGGTTGTAGGCCAGGCGAATGGTGAGCTGCCCGTCGTCGTGGAGCTTGCGGATCACTTCGTAGTCGTCCGGGAAATTCTGGTTGCCGCCGCCCGCGTCGATGGCGCCGGTCACGCCCAGGCGGTTGAGCTCGCGCATGAAATGGCGCGTCGAATTGAGCTGGTAGTCGAACGGCAGCTTCGGGCCTCTGGCGAGCGTGGCGTAGAGGATCGCTGCGTTCGGCTTGGCCAGCAGCAGGCCCGTGGGGTTGCCGGCGCTGTCGCGCACGATCTCGCCGCCGGGGGGCGCGGGCGTTTCCTTGGTATAGCCCACGGCGCGCAGCGCGGCGCCGTTGAGCAGCGCGCGGTCGTACAGGTGCAGGATGAACACCGGCGTATCGGGCGCGACCGCGTTCAGCTCGGCGATGGTGGGCAGGCGCTTCTCGGCGAACTGGTGCTCGGTGAAGCCGCCCACCACCCGCACCCACTGCGGCGCGGGCGTGATCGCCACTTGCCGCCGCAGCATCGACATCGCATCGGCCAGGCTCCGCACGCCGTCCCAGCGCAACTCCATGTTGTAGTTCAGGCCGCCGCGGATGATGTGCAGGTGGTTGTCGATGAGGCCCGGCAGCACGCGCTTGCCCCCGAGGTCGATGACGCGGGTGCGGCTGCCGGCGAGCGCCATCACCTCTTCGGCGCGGCCCACGCGGGTGAAGCGGCCCTCCTTGATGGCCACGGCGTCGGCCGTGGGATTGGCACGGTCCAGCGTGGTGAAGCGGCCGTTGTGCAGGATGAGGTCGGGGGTCGGATTCAGGGTGTCGGCCATGGTCGTTGCGGGTAGGAGTGAGGTGGCGGCGAAGGCGCCGAGGGCGCCCACGAAGTGGCGGCGTTGCGGATCGGTAGCGCTCATGCGTCGCTCCTGTCGGACGGGCGGCTCGCGGCAGTCTTCACCGCCTCGGGCTTCACGCATTTCGGCAACTCGCCGAACACGTGCGGCTTGACCTGGTGGTGCAGCCACGAGGTGGCCGCCCGACGGTCCAGCACCTGGCGCACCAGCGGCGGCAGCTGCTCGCCGAGCAGGATGCCCAGCAGGCCCACCAGGGCGATCACCGGCGGCGCCGGCGAGCGCACCTGGAAGAGCGCGTAGATCACGCCGACCAGAAGGCCCAGCGCAAGGGAGACGACATAAGGCTTCATGGCCGGCGCTCTCTTTCGTTCTTCGTCCGCTCAGCCTTCGTGGGCGCCGAACATGCTTTTTGCGTAGTTGATGCCGATGCCGTAGGCGCCGCCCACCTTCTTCGCGATGCCGGTCGTGAGCTCGTAGGTGTCGCCGCGGGCCCAGTCGCGCTGCAGCTCCAGCAGGTATTGCAGCGAGGTCATCGGCCGCGCGCCGGCCTGCACCATGCGGTCCATCGCGCGGTTGTGCGCCTCGGCGGACACGTCGCCGCAGGCATCGGCGATCACGTACACCTCGAAGCCCTGCTCCAGCGCCGAGAGCGCCGGGCCCACGATGCACACGCTGGTCCACAGGCCCGCCAGAACGATGCGCGGCTTGCCGATGGCGTTCACGCGCTCGATGACGGCCGCGTCTTCCCAGGTGTTCATCGAGGTGCGGTCCAGCATCTTCTGGCCCGGGAAGGCGTCGGTGATCTCGCTGAACATCGGGCCCGAGAAGCTCTTCTCGGCCACCGTCGTGAGGATCGTGGACACCTTGAAGCCGGCCGCCGCCTGCGCCACCAGCGCGGCGTTGTTGCGCAGGTTCACCGCGTCGATCGAGTGCGTGGCGAAGGCCATCTGCGACTGGAAGTCGATCATCACCAGCGTGTGGTCGGCGGGGGTGAGCAGCTTGGAACCCGCGGTGGCGGTGGCGACGGGGGTGGTGGCTTGGATGGACATGAAAGGCTCCTCGGGGTTGAATGAATGATCGATTCGTTTCACAATCGCTTTCGGAGCGAATCTCCTAGGCATGGGCTGAATCATCGCGGCCCACGCCCCAGGCATTGACGAAACTTTTCAGCCTTGACGATCGAAGTTTTCGATCATTGGCTTCCACCCTCTTTCCCGCCCCCTTTCCCGCCTTCTTTTCTTCAAGGACCGCCGCGTGCTCAAACTCAGCCTGGAAGCCATCGAGGTCGTCGACGCCATCGCGCGCCACGGCTCCTTCGCCGCCGCCGCCACGCGCCTGAACAAGGTGCCCTCCACCATCTCGTACGCGGTCGGCAAGCTCGAGGAGCAGCTGGGCATGCTGCTGTTCGAGCGCAACGGCCCGCGCGTGACGCTCACCCCCGTCGGCGAGGAAATGCTGAAAGAAGGCCGCTGGCTGCTGAGTGCCGCGAGCGACCTGGAATCGCGCATGCGGCAGATCGCCACCGGCTACGAGTCGGAGCTGCGCCTGGTGCACGACTCGATCATTCCGACCGAGGCGCTCATCGACGACATCCGCGCCTTCGAGGACCTGCGCTGCGGCACGCGGCTGCGCGTGGGCTGCGAGGCGCTCACCGGCAGCTGGGAGGCGCTGCGCGAGGGGCGCGCGGACATCGTCATCGCCGCGGGCGAGGGGCCCGCCGGCGGCGGCTACCAGGCCGTGACCGTGGGGAGCCTGGCGTTCGCGTTCTGCGTGGCGGCCACGCACCCGCTCACGCGCCTGGCGCGCCCGCTGCAACGCGGCGACCTGCTCGACTGCAACGCCATCGTGGTGGGCGACAGCGCCCGCACGCTGTCGGACCGCACCGTGGGCCTCCTGGCGGGCCAGCCGCGCATCACCGTGCCGTCGATGGCCGCGAAAGTGGCCTGCCAGGTGGCGGGCCTGGGCCACGGCTTCTTGCCGCGCGCGTGCATCGCGAACGAGCTCAAGCGCGGCACGCTGGTCGAGCTCCCCACCGAGGAGCCGCGCGCGCCCGAGGCGTTCTGGCTCGCGTGGAAGACCGGTGCGAAGGGGCAGGCGCTGCGCTGGTGGCGCGAGCGGATGAACCGCACGCTGGTGCCGGCGCTGTTGCCGCGGTCGTTTCTCTGAAAGCGTGAAGCGATGGGCCCGGCGCTCAGCGGCCGGCGCGCAGCTTGTCCAGCGCCCGGTCGAGAAACGCCAACCGGTCCTGCCCCCAGAAGCGCTCGCCGTTCAGGATGAACGTCGGCGCGCCGAAGACGCCCGCCTCCACGGCCTCCGCGCTGTTCGCGCGGTACACCGCCAGCGTTTCGGCCCCCTGCTCCAGCGCCTGCAGCGAAGCGCCGTCGTAGCCGTTCTCGTCGGCGACCGCGATGCGCACTTCGGCCTGCGCGGTGTCGCGCTCCTCGGCCCAGAGCGCGCGCAGCAGCGCGTGCGAAAGCGGCTGCGCATCGAGCCCCTGCAGCTGGGCGGCGATCACCATCCAGCCGGCGTACTTGTTCCAGTTCGGATCGGTCGGCGCGCCCTTCGGGTAGTACGCGGGCGCGAGGTTCATCGGCATGCCGAGGTACTCGCTCCAGCGCGCGAGTTCGAGCGCGTGGTACGTGCGGCGCGGCTCGGGGCGCGTCTTCAGCGGAATGCCGCCAGTCTGCGGCACCACGGCCTGGAAGTCGTAGGGCTTGAGCGTGAGCTGCACATGGTGGCGGCGCACGATGTCCTGCAGTTGCGGCCCACCGAGGTAGGCCCAGGGGGAAGAAAGGCTGTAGTAGCAGTCGAGGGCGATCATGGCCCGATTATCTTCAGCGCCAATGACCACGACCGCCACTCCCTCGTGGCGATGCGATCCGCCCGCTCAGCCGGGCCTGCCGGATGGCGGCAGAGACCGCCTGATGGCATCGATGCGCTCCAGGATCGTGGCGATCTGGTTGGACAACAGCGCGCCTTGCCGCGCGTAGCGATCCCTGCATTCATCGAGCTTCTTCGTGAGCACCGCGACCTGCGCCTGGTGCGCGACCTGCTGCGACTGCAGCTTGGCGGCCAGCCTGCGCACGGTCATTTCGTTCGCGTCGGAGGGGGTCGTGGAGGTGGTGAGGGCGGGAACTTGTGCCTTCGAGGGCTGTGGTTTCGGTGTGTCGGTCATGGGATGGATTCGGGCGATCCGGGAATCGAAAAAACCATGAACGCACGCGATGCGAAGACTGCGAGGCGATGTCCATGGGGCTGCTTGTGACGTCGCTTCCAGTATCTGTGCGCCGATGGCCCGCAACCGCCTGCGCCCGCCGGTCGATCGGCGCTGCGCCGTTAAATTCTTCGCAGCTTGCGCGCCTCAATTGCAAGCCAGTTGCAAACTGGCTTTTCGCGCCGAATCGGACTTCGCCCTACATCACCTTGACCGCGCGCCCGATGAACTGGATCGGCCCCGTCGGGCGGTCGATCGGCGAGCCGTTCTCCGGCTCCAGCGTGAGCTCGAAGAGCTGGTTGGGCTCCAGCGGCGGCAGCTTGTCGATGGGGATGCGCAGCGTCTGGCCCTGTTGCTTCACGAGGCCGAGCGACACCGGCCCGCGCCACTGGTCGGCCTTGGTCCAGAACTGCAGCGTCTTCTGCGGCGGCACCTCGAAGGTGCCCAGCGGCACGAGGTTCAGTTGCCGCGACGAGTTGGCCTGGATCACCCAGCCGGGCGATTTGTTCTCGGGCGCGACCAGCACCACCATGTACTGCGTGGCCGGCGGCGCCGCGACGCGCGTGACCACCACAGCGAGCAGCAGCGCCGCCGTGGCGAAACCGCCCGCGGCCAGCCCGCGCCAGAGCTTGAGGTTGTTCCACCAACTGATCGCGCCAGCGGCTTGCGCCTTCGACGCCTTGCCCAGCCCATCGACGCTGCGTTCGATGCGCGTCCACAGCGACGGCGACGGCTCGGCCGGCTCCGCCAGTGCCGTGAGCGGTTGCAGCCGCGCCTCCCAGGCACGCGCGGCTTCTTGCAGCGCCGGTTCGCTCCGCAGGCGCACCTCGACCGCCGCGCGCGCGCTGGCCGAGAGCGTGCCCAGCACGTACTCGCCGGCGAGCCCGTCGATGTCGTTGATGTCGTCGGTGTCTCTGTCTTCAGCGGTGCTCATCCCATGCACTCCCGCAGCGCGCGCATGCCGCGCTGGATCCAGGCCTTCACGGTGCCCAGCGGCGTGTGCAGCCGCTCGGCGATTTCGCCATGCGAGCAGCCTTCGACGTACGCATAGAGGATGCAGTCGCGCCGCGCCGGCTCCAGCCCCGAGAGGCAGCCGTGCAGCCGGCCCAGGTCCGCGCGCAGCTCGAACGGATCGCCCGCGGCCGCGTACGCCGCGAGCGAGGCCTGATCGTCGACCGCAACGGCTGCGTCTTCGTCCAGGCTCACCTGCCGCGCGCCGCTGCGCACCATGTTCAGCGCCGCGTGGCGCACCACGCTGTAGACCCAGCCCCGGCCTTCGCCGAGCGCGGGGTTGAAGCTCGCCGCGCGCTGCCAGATGCTGATGAAGGCATCGTGCAGCACGTCTTCGGCCTGCTGGCGCTGGCGCACGATGCGCAGCGCCACCCCCATCAGGTACCGGCTTTCGCGCTGGTAGAGCTGCTGCAACGCCTGACGGTCGCCGCGGGCGCAGGCCATGAGCGCGGCGTCGTAGTCGAAGGGGGCGGTGGATGTGGGGGGCGGCAAGGTCGGCGGCGGGTGGTGAATGGCGCCATCGTAGTGGCACCGGCACACGCCGCCGCAGATTCACCCCCGGATCATCAGGACGCCTTGTAGAAGATGTAGTCGGCCTGGTACTTCACGACCTGCCGCTGGCCCTTGGTGGCGGGCGTGCACGGCACGGCCGCCGGTGCCACGCCGCCTTGCAGCGCCACGCGCTGGATGTAGGTGACGCCCGTCATCGCGCCCGAGCCCACGGCCGGGTTGGCCTTCACGAGCTGGAACGGCAGGCTGGTCGCGCCCGAGGGTGCGACGGCCAGTTGCGTGGCGGTGAGCTTGGAGCCGTCCATCGACTCCCAGGTGGCCGGCGGGCCGTAGTACTTGCCCACCTGCTTGCCGCTGCGGTCCATGAGCTTGGCGTCGGGGCCGACGAACACCCACTCGGTCGCACCGGGCGTGTTGGCCTTGTCGCGGCATTCGTAGGTGATGTCGCCCATGCCGACGGTTTCCATGGCGACCTTGTTGCCGGCGGGGACCTGGATGGTGGGGGGAGGCTGGACTGGTTGAACGCGGGGGCCATCGACATCGAGCCGCAGGCGGTGAGGACGGCGGCTGCGGAGATGGCGCCGAGGACGGCGATCGAACGGGAGGTGTGCATGGAATTGCTCCTGGGTTGTAGAGGGTCAGCAGCTCCTCGCTGCTGAAGGGTCTACACGCCAGATGCGCGTTTGGATGCAGGGGGTGCGAAATATTTTCCGGGCGCGGATTCCACGGGACCTTCTGCAACAAGCCGCCGCGAAATTCGAAACCGGCGATCAGCGTGACAAATTCCGAGCCGGTTCACACTAGTCCACAGTGTCATCGGCCGCATCCCTCTAGAACTCCCAGACCACAACCGGGAGCTCTGAAGATGATGCGAAAAATTCTCGTGGTCGGCGATCCGCCGGCCCCTGGCGGCCGCGTGCTGCCCTATGGCGGACCGATGTATGAACTGCATGGCCATCGGGTCGCGTTGATCGGCAGCAGGGCGTATTGCGAGGGGTGCCACAGCGTCGGCATCATCGCGAAGGCCGGCGGGCCGCGGAGGCCGCAGTTCATATCCGAGGCAGCGCTGGAGGGGGATGTGGTGGTTTGCCACTGCCCTGTGCCGCAGATGCTGCTGTCTGTGCTGCAGCAATCGGCGAGTTATGACGATGCGGACACGTGGGCAGCCGAAGGCACGACGAGCGCAGCCAATGCCGCCGAATCCGAGATGGCGGCCTTCAAGAAGACAGTGGACGACACGGTCACGCATCCGCCCGAGGCCGAACAGATCGAGAGGATCTGCCCGAACATGACCAACAAGGAATTCACCACCCTGGCGCTGAGGCTGCGCGATATAGCGATCGACTACATCACGAGAAAACGGCTTCCCGAGTTGGAACGCTGGGACGAAGAAGCCCAGGCCCGCGTGAGGACATGGTTTGCCGTCGCCGACCAGCGCACGCGCGAGCATCTGCACAAGGGCTTGGCCGCATGCGTGCGCGTGCTGAGAGATCTGGAAGCCAGGAATTTCGTCCGCTTCATCGAAGGCGGAAAACTGGCGACTTGCGTCATGGGCAGCGTACGAGGGACCGATGCCGCCGCATGCAAGACGGACACCACGATGCACACGATTGCGATCGGCCTTCCTTTTTGTGGCTACAGCGACAACAAGACCAACTTCGACACCGGCGAAGCCATCGATGGCGACTCGCAGCTTCTGGTCTTGATTCACGAGGTCACGCACTTCGACGACACCTTCAGCTCGAACGACACGTGGTACGGCACCATCGACGCGAGAAGACAAGTGCGCAGAGAGAACCACGCCGCTCTTCTGGCCAACGCGGACAGCATCTGCGCCTACATTCTTGGCGTCGCATGAGAAGTCGCAGCGCAACCCTGTGCGGATTGGCCGCCACCCTTGCAGTGCTGGCCGCTCCCGCCGCACACGCATGCAGCCCGATCAAGGTGATCGGCCTCTACTTCGAGCGCGACTCTTCGACGGTAGCGGCCGCACAGGTGTCGAGGCTGGCGAACTGGATGGCCGATCTTCGCGAGCGGTATGCGAACCATCAAGCCATCTACATCGGGGCGTCCACGGAGCCCGGGGAGCACGCGCCTGGCGGTCTGGGCATGGAGCGCGCTCGCAACGTCGCACGCGTGCTCCAGAAGAACCTGCAGTTTCCTGCTGCGAAGATTGAATTGCCGAGCCGCAGCCATGTCGAGGAGCCCGCGCCTGCGTCTATGAAGAAGTGGGACAAGAGCCAAGGCGTCAGAGGCGTGCAACTCGACTTTCTGCCTGCTTGCCCGCATGAGTGTCCGTGCCAGATGGGCGACCCGCTCTACAACCCCCAGGAGCAGCGGCGATGAAAGGCCCGGCAGAAAGAGGAAGGCCTGCGAGTGAGCCCGGGACGCGCGCGGTGGGTGCGCGATGCACCCGTGGCAGGCGTGTGAGTGGCCGGGCGCTGGCGGCGCAAGACAGCTTGCAAGCGCTGGCGAAAAGAGAGGGGGGACGGAAAGCGCGAATAGACAAAAAAGGCCGCCGGGCTCACCGACGGCCCGGCGCTTTCTTGCTTACGCCGCCGAGGGCAGGAGGCTGTTGCTGCTGCCGATGCCGATGGTGCCGCCTTGCAGCGCCCGGCGAACGTCGCCAGCCGCTGCGTTGACGGCGCCGATGCGCGCCACGAGCGCTTCGTTGATGAGGCCCAGCAAGGCGCTCAGTTCGCTGCGGGTGGGGGCGAGCGCCTCGCTGTCGTTCGGGGCGCCGGTTTCGATGAGCTTTTCGAACGCGGTGTAGGCGCGCAGGACCTCGTTGAGGTTTTCGGCGTCGTCGCAGGTTTGGAGGGCGAGGGTGTCGAGGGTGAGAGGTTGAGGTTCGGAAATTTCTGTAGAGATACGGGATTGCGCGCTGGCGCAAACAGATTCAGCCATGAGATGGTCTCCAAGTTTTGCCAAGAGTTTCATCAGGCTTCCAAACCCGGTCGCGCCACCTAGCGCGACAGGCGAAAGTATATCCATGACGCGCTACAGCCAAAAAATAAATTCAATTGTTGCGACAAGGATAGTCTACGCATTCAATTATTAATCAACATATATTCACGTTTAGTTTTCAATAATCGGCAACTCGACAACAAATATTGAGATTAGAAAAATGAAAACCAAAGATTTTTTTGCCGCAGACTTCGCGTCTACGCTTTTTCCTTTGCAGACAACCGCATTACTCATCGCCAACCATAGCGCTGAGTTATCTAGCTATATCTATAAAAAAATTCTCTCCAACGCTCCAGAAAATGAGGGGCATTGCTTCCTGCCTCAACAAAGAGTATTCGCAGCAAAGCCGCGAAATCATTTAAGGCGAACCGTCAGCCTCGACCCGGTTGCCACGTATTATCTTTACGATTTGGTTTATCGAAATAGAAATTCATTTCGCAAACCCGTAAGCGAAAAAAGAAAAAGCTACGGCTATCGATTCGAAAATGGAACGCCGATCCCCGTTCATGTAGCTTACACGGAGTTTCTTGATGACATCGATGGCGGCTACATATTTAACAAGCACTCGCTAAAATTCTACATCGCCTCATACTTCAATTCAATATATCACCATGATTTGACGCATTGGTTTGAGTCTCTTCAGGGAACGTCCATCGAAGACAATGAGGGATTTGGCAAGTTCCTAAGAGAGATAAACTCAGGCCGATCGATAGATTTATTACCTCACGGTCTTTATCCAAGCAAAATGATTGGCAGCGAATTTTTAAAATTCGTCGACATGACAAAAGAAATAAAATCGAGCCAGATGTGTCGTTTCATGGACGATTTCTACTTATTCGACAACAACGAAACAACCATCGCGATGGATTTTCTCAGAATTCAAGAGTTACTTGGCTCCAAGGCCTTGAATATCAATCCATCAAAAACGGCTGCGGGGGCAGGCGCATCTACGGTGAAAGACGAAGTTTCCGAAATTAAAGCGGAGCTCATTGAATTCGTCGAAATTCCAACTTTTCAGGGCGTTTCTTCTTTCGGAGTCGAAGAACATCAAATAATAGCAAACTTAAGTGATGAGCAAATTTCGCGTTTACTCGATCTACTGATTGACGAAAGAGCTGAAGAATCTGATGTGGAACTAATTCTGACGATCTTAAAAGACCATTCGGATAGCTTGAGCGGCGTTATCGGTCAACTGCTCCAGCGCTTTCCCAGTGTCGCGAAGCAAATCAACATTATCTGCGCCGGGATATCTGACACCGAAGCGCTTGCCAGCGAGATATTCACCTTAGTTTCGAGTCCAACTCATCTAATCGAATTTCAGCTCTTCTGGATTGCCGTTTTATGCGAAGAACGACTTATGAAATCAAAGAAGTATGGAGACATCATGAACCGCCTATACGAAAGAGCGAACAATTTTCCAATAGCCAAAGCCAAAATATTAGAAATACCAGATCAAAATCATGGTTTCAAAGAAATCCGGGATGGCCATCTCAAATCCGGGGGATCCCACTGGCTAACCTGGGCATCAGCAGCAGGAGCCAGAACATTAAAAAAATCGGAGCGAAATTATCTCTTGGACTATTTTTCCAAAGGATCCCCATTAAATCATCTGGTAGCGGGCTGCATTAAATCGCTTTAACCTCTGACTGCCGATTTGAGACGCCTTGCCTATTTACTTCGCGAGCGTTCGATTTTCTTTTCGGGCAGCAGTATTAACCTGCTCATCGAATTCAAGTCGAACGATATTTTTTTATAAAGCCTAAAAGAATCCGGTTATTTTTGCTCCATGCACTCTTTTCTCTTTAAATTGAACAAGGCATGCGTGTTTAATTTAATACTACCCTCAATTTTCAAGCGCGCCAAAAATACCCATAACTCGCGCAAAGCAGCGGGATCGACTTCCATTAACGCGGACGCGAGTGTAAGGAAAATCATCTTGGATGAGCATGCGCTTCACGGATCTGGAATTCCAACCTGTTTCTTCTACCTATTAAGCTAATTGACTAGTTAGGCTAAAAAGAATCGGCGGCCCATTCATTGACTCAGGCGCAACTATCTTCTGCCCAGCACCCCATTTATCTGCAAAGGTATCCCCAAGACACTCCTCCTAACCCCTCAAGGAGTGCCTCATGCCCATCGCCCTACTCGCGCTGACCCTCAGCGCCTTCGCCATCGGGACGACCGAGTTCGTCATCGTTGGCCTCATCCCCACCGTCGCTGCTGACCTGGCCATCGGCCTGCCCTCGGCGGGCTTGCTGGTCAGCCTCTACGCGCTGGGCGTCGCCATCGGCGCGCCGGTGCTCACCGCCCTCACGGGCAAGCTGCCGCGCAAGGCGCTGCTGCTCGGGCTGATGGCGCTGTTCACGCTCGGCAATCTGCTGGCGTGGCAGGCGCCCAGCTATGAATCGCTGGTGGCCGCGCGCATCCTCACGGGCCTCGCGCACGGGGTGTTCTTCTCGATCGGCTCGACCATCGCCACGGGCCTCGTGCCCAAGGAGAAGGCGGCCAGCGCCATCGCGATCATGTTCACCGGGCTCACGGTGGCGCTCGTTACCGGCGTGCCGCTGGGCACGTTCATCGGGCAGCATTTCGGCTGGCGCGAGACGTTCCTGGCCGTGTCGGCGCTGGGCGTGGTCGCCTTCATCGGCAGCTGGGTCTTCGTGCCCAACAACATCCGCCACACGGCGCCGGCCTCGCTCGCGCAGCAGGCAAAAGTGCTGGCCGAGCCGCGGCTTCTGCTGGTGTATGCCAAGACGGCGATCGGCTACGGCGGCTCGTTCATTCCGTTCACGTTTCTCGCGCCGATCCTTACCGACGTGTCGGGCTTCAGCGCGGGCGCGGTGGGCTGGGTGATGCTGGTGTACGGTGTGTCGGTGGCGGTGGGCAACATCTGGGGCGGCAAGCTGGCCGACCGCCTGGGGCCGATTCCGGCGCTCAAGATCATCTTCGCGCTGCTGGCCGCCGTGCTGCTGGTCTTCAACTTCGCGGCGCCGCACAAGTGGCTGGCGCTGGTGGCGGTGCTGATGTGGGGCGCGGTCGCGTTCGGCAACGTGCCGGGGCTGCAGGTGTATGTGGTCAAGCAGGCGGAGCGCTTCACGCCGCAAGCAGTGGACGTGGCCTCGGGCCTGAACATCGCGGCCTTCAACCTGGGCATTGCGCTGGCAGCCTGGGCCGGCGGCCTGATCGTGACGCACCTGGGCCTCATGCACACGCCCTGGATCGGCGCGCTGGTGGTGCTGGTGTCGCTGGCCCTCACGCAGTGGAGCGGCGCGCTGGACCGCCGCGCCGGGATTCCGGTTCGCGCCTCGGGGCCGGTGCCGGTTGGTCACTGACCCGATTCGTTTCTCTTTTCTTCTCTTCTCTTTTTTTTCAACGCACAAGGACAACACGACCATGACAACGACGAACAGCAACAGCAACGCACCCGTCCCCGCCTTCGGCCTCGGCACCTTTCGCCTGAAGGGCCAGGTGGTGATCGATTCGGTGAAGAACGGCCTGGACGTGGGCTACCGCGCGATCGACACCGCGCAGATCTACGGCAACGAAGCCGAGGTGGGCCAGGCGATTGCCGAGAGCGGCGTGGCGCGCGATGCGCTCTTCATCACCACCAAGATCTGGACCGACAACTACGCCAAGGCCAAGCTCGTGCCCAGCCTGAAAGAGAGCCTGGCCAAGCTGCGCACCGATCACGTCGACCTCACGCTCATCCACTGGCCCTCGCCCGGCAACGCGGTGCCTGTCGCCGAGTTCATGGGCGCGCTGGCCGAGGCCAAGGCGCAGGGGCTCACGAAGCGCATCGGCGTGTCGAACTTCAACATCGCGCTCATGAAGGAAGCGATTGCGGCCGTGGGCGCGGAGAACATCGCCACCAACCAGATCGAGCTGCACCCGTACCTGCAGAACCGCAAGGTGGCGGAGTTCGCAAAGAGCCAGGGCATCCACATCACCTCGTACATGACGCTCGCGTACGGCAAGGTCATCGCCGATCCGGTGATCGAGGCGATCGCCAAGGCGCACGGCGCGACGACCGCGCAGGTCACGCTCGCGTGGGCGATGCAGCTGGGCTACGCGGTGATTCCGTCGTCCACCAAGCGCGCGAACCTCGAAGGCAATCTGAAGGCGCAGCAGTTGAAGCTCACCGATGCGGAGATGGCGCAGATGGCGGCGCTGGACCGTGGCGAACGGCTCACCGATCCGGCCGGCCTCTCGCCGGCTTGGGACTGATCGATCACGCGGGGTGCGCGTTTGTCAGCACCCCGCATCGGACTTCTCGACCGCCTCGACCGTGAACAGCCGCCGCACACCGTCGAGCGTGTCGAAGTAGCCCTTGCTGGAGCGGCGCAGCGGCGTGCCGTCGCGAAGCCGGTAGCTCACCGGGCCGCGCGTCACCGGGTAGCGCTTGGTCACGCTCACGCGGTAGAGGCACTCGGTGTATTCGAGCACCTCGTCCGGGCGCTCGTGCGCATCGACGACCTCGAAGCGGCCGGTGACGTGGAGGATGGACTCGTAGGTGGCCATGGCGCGGTTTTTGCGCCGCACACGATGCGGCGCTGCCGCCCGAATTCCAGAGCGCGAGTAGGACAACGGATCGCACGTGCGCGCTGTGGGCCTTTATGGCTTTGCGGGCAGCCGCTGTGGCACGCTCGTGCACTTCGATCGCGGGCGTTTTATGCGGCGATGCTGCGCTGCTCCAACGGTCATCCGTCTGGCGATCTTTTCAAAAACTCAAGCGCTGACGCGGCTGGGGAAACCTCTTGAATCTCGACTCGATCAATCCGACTGTTCTGGGCTGGATCGCCGGCCTTTGCGTACTTGGCCTCGTCCGCTACTGGCTGAACCGGCGCAAGTAAATGCGCGGTCGGCGGAACGGAAAAACGGTACTTCCGCCGAGCGCTTAGAGGCTCGCCAGCAAACCGGTCGAAGATGCCTCGGCCGCCAGCTTGCCGTCGGCGTTGTAGAGCGCAGCCTCGAGAAAGGCGATGCGCTTTCCCCGCTTGATCACCCGCGCTTCCACGCGCCCCTCGCCAGGGCCGACCTTCTCGTAGAAGCTCACCTTGATCTCCAGGCTGAACACGGTCTGCTGCTGCGCCGTGTCGTGCATCACGGCATGGGCCATGGCCGCATCGAGCCACGCGGTGATGAAGCCGCCCTGGGCGATGGTGCCGTTGGTGTGGCAGTACTCGCGCCGCACGGTGAAGGCGGCCTGCAGCGTCTTGCTCTCGGGCGCCCACCCGGTCACGTGGAAATTGCCCATCGATTCGCTCAGTGCCTGGCCCGAGCGGATGCGGGCCTCCAGATCGTCGTTCATTGGTTGGTGCGGTTGGTGCCGTTGGTGAGGTGTCGGGCATTTTCATGCGAAGCCGGGTGCGCCGTGGCGCCGGGCGGGCCGCGACGGTCACTCGCGGGACGCAGGGGCCGACAGCAGGGCGTCCAGGTGGGCAATGGTTTTTTGCAGGCCTTCGACCAAGCCCACGCGGGCCTCCCAGCCGAACATCTGCTCGGCCAGGCGCACGTCGGGCCGGCGCTGCGTCGGATCGTCGCTCGGCAGGGGCGCGAAGACGAGCTTCGACGAGGAGCCGGTGAGTTCGATGACCAGCCGGGCGAGATCGCGCACGGTGAACTCTTGCGGATTGCCGATGTTCACCGGCCCGGCGCCGCCCGCCTCGGCCTCCATGAACCGGTGCAGGCCGGCGACCATGTCGTCGACAAAGCAGAAGCTGCGGGTCTGCAGGCCATCGCCGTAGACCGTGAGCGGCTCCGCGCGCAGGGCTTGCACGATGAAGTTGGAGACGACGCGCCCGTCCTGCGGATGCATGCGCGGGCCGTAGGTATTGAAGATGCGCGCGACGCGCACCTGCACGCCGTGCTGGCGGTGATAGTCGAAGAACAGCGACTCGGCGCAGCGCTTGCCTTCGTCGTAGCAGCTGCGCACGCCGACAGGATTGACGTTGCCCCAGTAGCTCTCGCGCTGCGGATGCACCTGCGGGTCGCCGTAGATTTCGCTGGTCGATGCCTGCAGGATGCGCGCGCCTTCGCGCTGGGCCAGCGCCAGCATGTTCAGCGCGCCGAGCACGCAGGTCCTGGTGGTCTGCACCGGGTCGCGCTGGTAATGCACGGGCGAGGCCGGACAGGCGAGGTTGTAGATGCGGTCGACGTGCGCACCGAGCGGCGTGGCAAGGTCGCGAGTGACGTCGTGGGTGACATGGCGGGTGATGTCATGAGTGACATCGTGGGTGACGAGCGTGAACCGCGGGTGCCCCAGCAGATGCGCCACATTGCGCCGGGCGCCGGTGGAGAAGTCGTCCACGCACAGCACGTCGCAGCCCTCGGAGAGCAGCAGTTCGCACAGATGGCTGCCGAGAAAGCCGGCGCCGCCGGTCACGAGCGTTCGCAGGGGTGCGTTGTCGTCATGCATGCAAGGACCTCGGGCGTTCTTCAGCGGCCGACCGCCCGGTAGTCGATGCCCTGGTCGCGTATCGACGGATCGTAGAGGTTGCGGCCGTCGAAGATCAGCGGCTGCCTGAGCGCGATTTTCAGCGCGTCGAAATCCGGATTCTTGAACTCGTTCCAGTCGGTGAGGATCACCAGCGCATCGCAGTCCTCCGCCGCCTGCAGGGCCTGGTCGTTGAAGCTCAGGCGGGCGGCCTCGTCGGCGCGGCCTTGCAGGTCTTTGGCGAGCGTCTTGCGCGCCTCCTCGATGGCCACCGGATCGTGCGCAACCACCTGCGCACCGCGCATCAGCAGCGCCTGGATGATGACGCGGCTCGGCGCCTCGCGCATGTCGTCGGTGCCGGGCTTGAAGGCCAATCCCCACACGCCGAAACGGCGCCCGCGCAGGTCGGGGCCGAAGTGCCGCACGATCTTGTCGACCAGCCGCAACTTCTGCGCGTCGTTGACGGCACGCACGGCCTCCAGCAGTTGCAGGCGCTGTCCGTGGCCGGCCGCGGTGTGGACCAGCGCCTGCAGGTCTTTCGGAAAGCAGCTGCCGCCGTAGCCGGCGCCGGCCTGCAGAAAGCTGTTGCCGATGCGTGGGTCGGCCACCAGCCCGCAGCGCACCTGCTCGATGTCCACGCCCACGTTCTCCGCGAGGTTCGCGAGCTCGTTCATGAAGCTGATCCGCGTGGCGAGCATCGCGTTGGCTGCGTACTTGGTGAATTCGGCCGCCTCCAGGCTCATGTGGATGGTGCGGTCGCGGTCGCGGTTGAAGGGCGCATACATGCGGCGCATGAGGTCACGCGCATGCTGGCCCGCGGCGCCGGGCTCGCTGCCGACCACGATGCGATCGGGCTGCATGAAGTCGGCGATGCCGGTGCCCTGCTTGAGGAACTCGGGGTTCGAGACGATCGACAGGCGGGCGTCCGACGCAAGGTCGCGCCTGCGACGCGCGGCGAGCTCCTCTTCAATGACGGCGCGCAGCTGCGCGCTCGTGCCGACCGGCACGGTGGATTTGGCCACCACCACCTTGGAATCTTGCATGTGGCGGCCGATGTCGCGCGCCGCGGCCAGCACGTGCTGCAGGTCGGCGCGTCCATCTTCGCCGGCGGGCGTTCCGACGGCGATGAAGATCAACTCTCCGTGGTGGATGGCGTGCGCGACGTCGTTGGTGAACGCCAGGCGCGCGGCGAGCACGTTGCGCGCAATGAGCTGCGGCAGCCCTTCCTCGTGGATCGGCACGTCGCCCGAAAGCAATCGCTGCACCTTGCGTTCGTCGATATCGAAGCAGACGACATCGTTGCCGGTCTCCGCAAGGCAAGTGCCGGTGACGAGGCCGACATAGCCGGCGCCGAGGATGGAGATCTTCATGGGTTGCGCGAGGACAGCGGCAAGGGCGCCGAGCGGGCCGGCTGGGCACAGACGCGGAACCACAGCAGGTACCCCAGTGCCTTGACCCCGTCGCGCCAGTTGATCTTCTTGCCCTCGTCGAAACCACGGCCGCGGTAGCTCACGGGCAGCTCGCTGATCCGCCATCGGCCGGGCCGCACGATCTGGGCGCTGATCTGGATCTCGCAACCGAAGTCGGGGCAGGTCACATTCAGGGTGTCGTTCACCTCTTTGGTAAACATCTTGTAGCAGACCTCGATGTCGGAGAAGCGCTTGCCGTACAGGATGCCGAAGAGCCTGGAGATCAGCCAGTTGGCCGAGACCTGCGACAGCGAAATGAACTTGGCGCTGCCGTTTCGCTGTCCCTCGAAGCGCGAGCCGTACACCACATCGGCGACCTTGCGGTGCGCGATCAGGTCGTACATGGGGGTCCAGTCGGCGGGGTCGTATTCGAGGTCGGCATCCTGGATGACGACGACATTGCCGGTGGCCGCGGCCAGGCCGGTCGCAACGCCGGCGCCCTTGCCCCGATTGCATGCGTGATACAGCGCCCGCACGGTGAGGCGCGAAGCCGCGGGCTCGTCGGCCCAGGTGAGCGTTCCGTCGCTGCCGCCGACCGGGTGCGCCCCGGTGCGCAGCCCCTGGGGCACCTGGGCCTGGATCCATTCGCGGGTTCCATCGGTGGAGCCGTCGTCCACCAGGATGATTTCCTTGTCGACTTCCGGGAGCACGCGGGACACGGCAACGAGCACGCGAGGCAGGGTGCGGACTTCGTTGAGCACGGGAATCACGATGGAGAGCATGGGCGGCTTGATGAGGGTGCGGGAAAAAAACCGGTGCGAGCGGTCGAACTACCAGGGCGCGACGGTGGCCAGCATGGCCAGGCCGATCAGCACGTGAATGTTTCTGTAGACGGTCTGCAGCCGGCGAACGCTCGCGTAGGTCAGCCCGTCGCGCAGTGCCCGGCATGCCGCGCGCAGGTGCACCGCATACAACACCGCGGCCAGCGACAGGACGGGGGGAACGACCCCGCGCAGCGCGAGCACGGTCAGCGTGAGGTAGGCGATGCTGAAGAGCACTTGCCCCGCGAGAAACGATGCCTTCTTGCCGAACGCGACGGCGTTGGTGCGGATGCCGTTTCGCGCGTCGCTGTCGTGGTCGCGCGTTTCGTGGACCAGGTGCCCCGCGGCAAAGACGAGCCCGAAATAGCCGGCAAGGACCACCATCTGCGGCGTCACGGGCGACAGCGCGACATACCCCAGAAGAAAGTGCAGCGTGCCGCCGACCATGTGCAGCAGGGAGTTGAGCACCGGCACGCCCTTGCCTTGCGCGCCGGGGAACGAGTAGATGGCGCTGAGCGCGGCGATGCACAGCGCGATCGCGAACGGCGCCTGGCCCACCAGGGCGAAGACCAGCAACGCGAGCGCGAGCAGCGCGCAGGCCAGCCCCGCCATCCTGGAGGCGTTTTCTCCCTTGGCCAGGAAGGTGGCGCCCACGCGCGTCGGGTCGTTGAGATCGCCTTGCGCGCCGGCCCAGTCGTTGAGCACGAACACATGCGCCACGAGCAGGAGGTTGCCGGCGACCAGCGCGGCGATGGAGAGCAACGTCGCCACGCGGAAATCGGCCATCGCGAAGCAGGCGCCGATCAGCGGCGCGCCCTGCAGCACGCAGACCTCGTCCAGGCGGATGCACGACACCAGGCGCCCGAGCGAGGCGGGGCGTTGCGGCGCGATGGCCGTCTTGGCTTCGGGCCGCGTCATGAAGCGCTCCTCGGCGAAGCGGCATGGGCTGGGTCCGGCGGAAGCTGCGCGCCGCGCGTGGCGTGGTAGAGCCGCAACCAGAGCGCATAGCCCACTTCCTGCGACCAGTAGAAGCGCCGCACGGTGGCGCTCATGTCGTTGTGATACAGCAGGGGCGGATTGCCGGCCAGCGCAGCGAATTCATGCGAGGCGAGAGCCTGCAGCAGCCGCGTCGCTTCGGCTTTCTGCGCGGCGGTGGGCGCCGTGTCCTGCAGCCGGGCCACGAGCGAGGCGACCTGCGCCCACACGGCCTGGGCGGGCACCGCCGGTTGCAGGCGCGATGCCGGCACCTCGAGCGCGCAGCCGGCGCGCTGCACCTCCGCCAGCCGCAGGCTCATCACCGGCGGCGCGCCGGCGTAGTAGACCCAGAGGCTGTCGTCGTCGGCGCGCCGCTTGAGCGTTGCGCAGAGCGCGCGCGCGGCGGGCGGGTCCTCCTGGGCGAGCAGCAGGTAGATGTGCATCTGGATGCCGATGTCCGCCGGATTCGGGTCCGCCCCCGGATCGAGGCAGCGGTAGTCCGCCCGCGGCGCGAGCCAGGTGCGGTAGAGCCCGTCGCCGGTGGTGAAGCGCCGCAGGGTCCGCATTGCCGCGGCGAGCTTCGCGCGGTCTGCTGCCGGCGCCACGCGCCACACCAGCGCGGTGTCGTCCGAATCGGGCGTGATCGCGCATCCGAGCACGCCGATGGTCGATGCGTCGGGCCTGCCGTGATAGCGCACCAGCCCGTCGTCCTCGATCTGGCTGGCAAGAAAGCCTTGCGCGCGCGCCAGCATCGGATCCATCCGTGGAACATGCGCGATCGGCCCCACCAGGTCGATCATGATCGCGTTCAGGTAGGTATTGAGTTCGGGCTGCGGCTGCTCGAAGCGCGTGCCGCTGGTGAACGAAGTGAGCCAGTACCCGGGCGCCTGCTGGGCTTGCGCGATGCGCTCGACGGCCTGGCGCGATGCGTACTGCAGGAAGCGCTCTGCAGCATCGCCCGGTCCTGCCGGCGGCAACTCGAAGAACCGCTCGCGCAGCAGCCGCACCTCGCCGCCCGCATAGGGACGCACGAGCACCGAGAGCTTGTGGCGCCCGGCCTGCAGGTCCCCGAGGGGCACATGCAGACGCCATCCGGCCGGGCTCTTTTCGGCCAGCGTCTGGGCCACGTCGGGGCGATCGAAGAAGTGGTTCGTGCCCGCGACCTCGCGCCCGTCGATCAGCACCGCGATGTCCTGGGGCGACGAGGAATCCACGAGCGCCCATCCGGCCACATCGAGCTGGCGTTCCAGGCGATCGCCCGCTGCCGCGTCGTGCACCGGCACGTCGAGCGGCTGGATCAGGTCGATGTTCCCGCGCAGGTCCGCCAGCAGATCGGGTTGCACGCGGGGATGCGAGAGCTCCGCCACGAAGGCCGCATTGCGCCACGCCCACATGGGGCGCATCCGGTCGTCGGTCTTCATGGTCAGCACGGCCGTGTCGACCGCGCCGGTGTACCAGAAGGCGCCGATCGCCTGGATGGCGACGGACGCGACGCATGCGGCGGCGAACAGCACGCGCGCAGGGCGCGACAGGCGCGCCACGATGGGCGGAAGCATCCACACGAGCAGCGGCACCATGTCGGTGAGCCAGCGCGGACCCCAGGCAATGCCTTGCCGCCAGTCGACCCTCGCATAGCCCAGGACCTGCACCGCGATGGCCACGGCCAGGGCCAGCGTGAGTCCGCGCGTGTCGCGGTCCCGCAGCGCCAGGAGAAACAGGCACGGCACGAACAGCAGGAAGGGCGAAAAGACGAACAGCCCGCGCGTCGGGCTGAACAGCAGGCCGGCGATGCCTTCCAGCACGTTGTCGTTGAAATCGCTGGCATGCACGCTCAGGGCATAGGCCCCGGCCACATGCCCGACCGCGCCCAGGTTGTAGGCCAGCGTGAGGGCAACCGGGACGCCGCCGGCCACGATGAGCCAGGGCCAGCGGCTCCCGGCCCAGCGCAAACCCCACAGGCCCAGCGCGGCGGCCAGGAGCGCATCGGGCGGGCGGTTCGCCGCGATCAGCGCGCAGAGGAAGCCGGCCATCGCCACGCGCGCCAGCGTCGCCGGGCCGGTGACCAGCCACAGCGTCGCAACGATGAGCAGTTGCGCCAGGCCGTGCATCCACAACGCCTGGCTGCTGATCACCCAGGTGGTCGTGCCGAACGCGTAGGCGAGGCTGAGCACGCCGGCGGTGCGCGCATCGCAGCGCCGGCGCAACAGCATGAACACGAGGGCGACGGAGGCCGCAGCGATCAGGGAGGCGCACAGCTTCTCCATCGCGCGCGCCACCTTGTCGGCGATGTGCGGGTCCCAGCCGACGCTGTCCAGGTAATGCAGCGCGGGGAGGTACAGCGGCGCGACGACCAGCGGCACGACCAGGGGGTACTTGGAGACCAGGTGTGCGTCGCGTCCTTGCTGTATCCAGAAGGCGGTGCCGTTGTGGCCGGCGTTCGGCGCAGAACGTCCGAGAGCGACCGCATCGGCGATCGGATCGAGCAGAACGGTGTGGTTGCGCAGGATGGAGAACGGCAGATGGCGCGCAGCGAAGGTGTCGGCGGCCGCAATCAGGCGGCCGTTGGCGTTGAAGACGAGGAAAGCGGCCAATGCCAGCACACACGCGATCGCCACATCGTGAAGTGGAAGCTTCGCTCGCGGTCTTCGCTCCGTGCTGCTGCCCGACGGTGCGGGCCCGTTTCCACTCATCGCCATGCTTTCTCGGTGCCAATTGCCGTGCGTCGGCGGAGGTTCTGTGGGGCGGAATTATGCCTTTTGTAAACTATAGTAACGAGTTCTCGCCGCAAAGCGGCTGGGGTTGCCATGCTGCGCCGTCCTTTCCTCGATCGGTCTTCGACACCGACCGATCTCGCCGTCTTCACCATCTGCGCGAGCAACTATCTTGCGCACGCCTGTGTGCTGGGCGCCTCGCTGCGAAAGCATCAGCCTGGCGCGACGCTGCTCGTTTTTCTGCTCGACGAGCCCCCCGAAGGCACGCAGTTGCCGGACCACGTGGTCCTGCTGGCGGCCGAGATGGCATTCGAACTCAAGGAATGGAACCACCGCCGCAGCCACTACAGCCTGCTGGAGTTCGCCACGAGCGTGAAGCCGGCCTGCTTTCGCTACCTGCTCGACCAGGGCGCGACGCGCGCGGTCTATCTGGACCCTGACATCCGCGTGTTCCAGCGCGTGGATCTGTTCTGGGAGGGCGGCGCGAACGATCCCGAACTGGTGCTCACGCCCCATGCCCTGTCGCCGCTGCCTGACGATGGATGCATGCCGGACGATCTCGTCATCCTGCGCGCGGGCCTCTACAACCTCGGCTTCGCGGCGCTGCGGGACACACCGCGGGTGCGCAACCTCTTGCAGTGGTGGGACCACAAGCTGCGCACGCTCTGCCTGGAGGACGTGCATACCGGCGTCTTCACCGACCAGAAATGGATGGACTACGCGCCGCTGCTGGTGCCGGGTGCGCTGGTGCTGCGGCACAAGGGCTTCAATGCGGCGTATTGGAATCTCCACGAGCGCACGCCCAGATGGCTGGGCGAGCGCTGGCGGATGCAGGGCGACGCGGGCGACAGCGGCGACAGCGGCGACACGGGCGATACGCAGGACCTGGTCCTCTTTCATTTCAGCGGCTTCAACCCCGACCTGAAGCAGCTCTCGCGCTACGAGAACCGCTTCGGCTGGAACCTGCCGGGCGACGCGCAGCGGCTGTTCGGCGAATACGCGCAATCGCTGCTGGACGCCGGCTTCCGCAGATTTCGCGCGCTCGGCCTTCCGCACGTGGCCTTTGCAGACGGCACCGGGTGGGACCGGGCATGCCGCGCGGTCTACCGCCAGGCGCTGGCCGAGAGCGTCGAGCTGCGCGACCCACTGGAAGACCCGGACTTTCTTCAATGGGCGGGCGCCGAAGCGCCGGGCGATCACCTCACGCGATACCTGCGCGCGGTACTGCACATGCGCGGCGACCTCGTGGCCGCCTTCGCCGACGGCCGGGACACCGTGGGCCTGATGGCCTGGATGCGGACCTCGGGCGTGCGCGAACTCGGTCTTGAGCCCAAGCTCGTGGAGCGCCTCGGCATGGCCGGCAAGGCGCAGCGCACAAACGTGAACTACGTGGGCTACCTCCATGCGCATCTGGGTGTCGGGGAGGCCGCGCGCAACAGCGTCGCGGCGCTGGATGCGGCGGGCGTGGCGGTGCATTGCCACGACATCTCGTTCGACACCTCGGCGCCGACGGGCAGCTACGCCCTCCCCGCCGCCCGCTGGGCAGCCGGGCCTCCCACGGCGACCATCCTGGGCTGCAATGCGGACATGCTGCCCGACGTGCTGTCGAAGCTTCCGGCCGAGCTCCTGGGTCCCTACCGCATCGGCTGCTGGTACTGGGAAACGCCCGACTTCCCCAGCGACTGGGCCGATCGTTTCGAACTGGTCGACGAGATCTGGGCCGGCACGCAATTCATCGCCGATGCCATTCGCCGCAAGACGAGCCTGCCGGTCCATGTGATGCCGCCGATGGTGATGCCCCCGCCCATGCAGCGCGACCGCCAATGGCTTGCCGCCATGCTGCCGGAGGCCACGCCCGACGAGTTCGTCTTCCTGTTCCAGTTCGATGTCGCTTCGGTCCCGTTCCGCAAGAACCCCGAAGGGGTCGTGGCCGCGTTCGTGCGCGCGTTCGCGCCATCCGCTGCGGTGCGTTTGATCGTCAAGGCGCTGAATGCGCAAGCGGCGCCGTCGTTGGTGCAGTCGCTGCGCGATTCGGCCGCAGGCCACCGCGTGTCGTTCCTCACCGCAGCGATGGAAAGCGACGATCGTTTCCGGCTGCTGGCCTCGGTGGACAGCTTCGTCTCGCTGCACCGCGCCGAAGGCTTCGGTCTCTCGATTGCAGAAGCGATGGCCTACGGCCTGCCGGTGGTGGCGACCGGTTGGAGCGGCAACGTCGATTTCACGCACGCCGGCAACGCCGCGCTCGTGCCTTTCGATCTCGTGCCCAGCGCCGTTGCCCATGGGCCCTATCCGGCGGGCACGCTGTGGGCTGAGCCCAGGCTCGACGCCGCAGCCGGGCTGTTGCGGCGCGTGTGGCTGGACGCGGCATGGCGCGCACAGATCGCGCTGGCCGGCCAGCGGACCATGGCGGCGAACTTTTCCGCCAGCGTCGTCGGACCCGCCATGCGGGATCGCCTCGATCAGGTGTCGGGTCTGCGCCGAGGCCAGACTGCTGCGCAGCAACGGCAATCGCCCGGGCGCGACCACAAGGCGGCAGGTGCACGCAACGCATCGCTATGGACCCGGGTGCTGCGGGACGTGCTGCGCTATCCCGGCTATTACTTCGTGCGGCTGCCACGGGTGCCCGTGCTCCTTTGGCGCTACGGGATTTCCGGCGTGGTGACCAGGGCTGAACTGGTCGCGAGCGCGGCCGTGGACGTCAAGGGCCAGTACCTCGTGACGCGCATGCTCACGCGCTTGCGACAGCGCATCCAGCGCTGGCGCTACGGCGACGAGTTTCGCCATGACAAGCCCTAGCGCAGCGCACCCACAGGTCACTTCGCGCTGGCATTGACCGCCGCGATGATCACGGCGGCAACGTCCTTCGGCCGCGACTGCTGCGGCACGTGGCTCGTCGGCAAGGTCGTCGTGGTCGCGCCGATCTTCTTGGCCATGGCGCGCTCCAGGTCGGGCGAGATGATGCGGTCGTTGGCGCTCACGATGAACCAGGAGGGGCGCGTCTTCCACGCGGCCACGGTCGTCTTGTCTTCGAGGGCCTTGGCCTGGAGCGGGCCCTGCGTGACGGCCATGACGGCGGCCTGCGCGGGCGGCACGTCCTGCGCGAAGTCTTGCGCAATGGCATTGGGCGGCAGCGTCAGCCAGCCGTTCTTGTCGGCCACCAGTTGCTTGATGCCGGGCGACGGCGGGTAGTCCTTGCCCAGTTCGGCGGAGGTTTGTCCCGCATCGGGCGCGAAGGCCGCGACGTAGACGAGCGCGGCGACCTTGTCGTTCTCGCCAGCCTCGGTGATCACCGTGCCGCCCCAGGAGTGGCCCACCAGCACGACCTTGCCCTTCTGGTTGTCGATGGCGCGGCGGGTGGCGTCGACGTCGCCGGCGAGCGACGCGAGGCCGTTCTGCACCGCGGTCACGTGGATGCCCTTGGCCTGCAGCAGCGGGATCACCTTGGCCCAGTCGGAGCCGTCGGCGAATGCGCCGTGCACGAGAACGACCGAAGGCAAGTCGGCTGCGAAGGCATTGCCGCCGAGCAAGGCTGCGGTGGCGAGGGCGACGGAAGAGAGAACGGTGCGGATTTTCATGAGGGATCTCCAGTGAATGTGAGGTTGGGTCGGATCGGTTGGCGAGCGGTTTACCGGCTGGCGTCGGCGGGATTTGCGAAGTGCGCCAGCAGCGCGGTGGCGGCAGAGGCGGAGGACGCGGGGTTCTGTCCCGTGATGAGCAGTCCGTCTTCGACGACGTAGGGCGCCCAGTCCTCGCCCTTGGAATACACGCCGCCCTTGGCCTTGAGTTCGTCTTCCACGAGGAAGGGCACGACGTTCGTCAGGCCCACGCCCTCTTCTTCGGAATTGGTGAATCCGGCCACGCGCTTGCCTTCGACAAGCGGCCTTCCGTCGGCGCGCTTCACATGGCGCAGCACACCGGGCGCGTGGCACACGAGGGCCACGTACTTGCCCGCCGCGATGAACGATTCGATGAGGGCGATCGAGTGCTGGTCTTCGGCGAGGTCCCACAGCGGACCGTGGCCGCCCGGGTAGAAGACGGTGTCGAAATCGGCTTGGGAAACGCTGTCCAGGCGCACGGTGCTTGCCAGTTGCGCCGAGGCCTCGGCATCGGCTTCGAAGCGCCGGGTCAGGTCGGTCTGGAACGACGGCTCGTTGCTCTTGGGGTCCAGCGGCGGCTGGCCGCCCTTGGGCGAGGCCAGCACGATGTCTGCGCCGGCTGCCTTGAACGCGTAATAGGGCGCGGCGAGCTCTTCGAGCCAGAAGCCGGTCTTGCGGCCGGTGTTGCCGAGTTCGTCGTGCGAGGTGAGGACCATCAGGACTTTCATTTGCTTCTCCAAAAAAACGTTGACTACTAACAATAGACCGGTCTACTAGTGACACGGCGAGAAAAAAGCACTTCGGCTTGAAGTGCATCCGAGGGCCTGTCCGTTCAGGGGGACAGGTGAAGGATCCGGCGTGTGGTTTTGAGGGCGGTTTCGAAGGGGTCGCCATGGCGCGCGATCTTGACCATCACGCTCGCGCCCATCCAGAGTTGATAGAGGCTTTGTGCCGTCTCTTCGGCGCTTTCGTCGACCGAGAGGGAGCCTTCGGCAACGCCGGCTTCGATCGCCTTGGCCAGTCGTTCGACGATGCCGGAGGTGCCCTGCTTCATGGCCAGCCGCATGGGTTCGGACATGTCCGCCACTTCGGCGCCGAGCTTCACGGCCAGGCACTTGCCCTGGCAGTCGAGGAACGACTGCGTGTCGCGCCAGCTGGCGAAGTAGTTCATCAGGCGCTGCGCCATGGTCTGCTCCGGCGCTGCGAGGGTCTTGTCGATGTCGGCAAGGTACTCATCGAAGTAGCCGTGGAGAACGGCCTCGCCGTAGGCTTCCTTCGAGCTGAAGTAGTGATAGAACGACCCTTTGGGTACGCCCGACGTGGTCAGGATTTCGTTCAGGCCGACGGCCGTGAATCCTTTGGCCGCCATCATCCGTTGACCCGCCGCGAGGATGTTGTCGCGGGTGTCGGTGGATTCGGATGCGATTGCTTTGGGCATGGCGCAAGTCTATGCGAGAAATAGACCGGTCGTCTAGTGCCCATCGAAAGAATTTTTCGCATCTCTTTTCAGGCCGCGCGGCAGGCCGTGATGAAGCTGTTCAGCTCGGCGTCGCGGTCGTGCTCCGCCCCGCTCACATAGCGCGGCTCGGGGTACACGGCCAGGTTCACGACCACCAGGCGCTCTTCCCGATGCACATAGATGCGCTGGCCCGAATGGCCCAGCGCCAGCATGGCGCCGTCGTCGGTCAGCCACCAGCCGTAGCCATACCCGGTCACGCCCAGGGAGAGCCGCGACGGATGGAATTCCGCGGGAATCGAAAACGCGCGCTGCGACGCCGACTCGACCCAGCCCGCTGGCAACACTTGCGCCCCATCGAGCACGCCGTCCGCGGCCACCAGCATCGCGAAGCGGCCCAGGTCGCGCAGCGACATGCCCGCGCGGCTGCCCGCGATTTCCTGTCCGCCTTCGGATTCGAGCGTGTAGTAGCCCTCGTCTTCCATGCCGCAGGGCTTCCAGACCGTCTCGGCCATGAAGTCGGCCAGCGTGCGGCCGGTGGCCGCGCACAGCACGCATCCGAGCAGGAAGGTGTCGCCGGTGTTGTAGTGCCAGTGCGTGCCGGGCTCGTGCAATGCGGGCACCTCGCGCAGCATTTGCAGCACGCCGCCGGGCACCTTGTCCGCCAGCGACTTGCTGTAGCGGTTCACGTCGGAGTTCTTGTCGGCGTAGACCTCGGACCAGCCCACGCCCGACGACATGGTCATCAGGTGACGGACCGTGGCGCGCGCATAGCCCGAGCCCGCGAGTTGCGGCAGGTAGCGCACGACCGGATCGTCGATGGACCCGATGGCGCCACCCCGTACCGCCGCGCCGACCAGCATGCCCGTCATCGACTTGACGGTCGACATGGTGCTCCAGCGCTCGCCGGGCGCGAGCCCGAGGCCATAGCGTTCGAGCAGCACCTTGCCGTCGCGCGCCACCAGAAGGCCGGCCACGCTGTTGCGGTCCATGAAGTCTTCGACGGTGCGCGCCTCGCCGTCGTGGCGGTAATTCAGTTGCAGTTCACGGCCGCGAACCAAAGGGCGCGCGACGCCGCGCTGGATGGTGCGTGTCGCAAAAAGCCGGTCGACGATGCGGTAGCCGTACGA
Source organism: Variovorax sp. AC194 (assembly GCF_979257995.1). Lineage (NCBI taxonomy): Bacteria > Pseudomonadati > Pseudomonadota > Betaproteobacteria > Burkholderiales > Comamonadaceae > Variovorax > Variovorax sp. AC194. The sequence continues at coordinate 6,031,862 of NZ_OZ409823.1, forward strand.
CTGCAGGCATGGCGACCAGAGCAAGAAATCTTCGCCGCGCGGCAGATGGGTGCGGGGCAAGGCGAGGCCGGGTTCGTTCATCGCGTGAGCCATCCTTCAATCGTTCTGGATGCCAAGGCGCGTGATCACAGGCCCCCACACCGCGGCCTCTTTCTTCATGGTCTGCGTCACCGCATCGGGGCCGAGCGCGCTGGGCGGGTCCATGTAGAGCGCGTCCATGCGCTGCTTCACGCCGGTGTCGGCCCAGAACTTCGCGGTCTCGCCGTTCAGGCGCGCGACCACTTCCTTGGGCGTTCCCCTGGGCACCATCAGTCCGTACCAGCCGCCGGCGGGATAGTCCTTGAGCCCGGCCTCGAACACCGTGGGCACGTCGGGAAAAGCCTTCGAGCGCTGGCTGCCGAAGATCAGCAGCGGCACCACGCGCCCGCCCTTCACCTGAGGCACCACGCTGACGACGGCGTCGGCGACCAGTTGCGTCTCGCCGCCGATCAGGCCGACCATCGCGGGCGCGGCGCCCTTGTAGGGCACGTGGGTCATCTTCAGGCCGTAGTGCTGCGCGACGAACTCGACATTGAGGTGGGTCGAATTGCCTTTGCCCGCAGAGCCGAAATCGAGCCCGCCCGATTTGGTCTTCGCGGCCTTGACCAGGTCGTCGAGAGAACGGATGCCTGTCGCCGTGCTGGTCACGAGCACCTGCGATGTGCCCGCGAGCATCGAGACGGGATCGAAGTCCTTCACCGGGTCGTACGACAGCGACTTGTACGAGAACGGATTGAGCGACATGTTCGACGTGCTCGCGAACAGGACGGTGTAGCCATTGGGGGCCTGCTTGGCCACATAGCTCGCCGCCACGCTGCCGTTCGCGCCGGGGCGGTTGTCGACCACCACGGGCTGCCCCAGCGCAGCGCCGACGTGCTCGGCCCAGGACCGCGCCAGTGCATCGGCGGCGCCGCCCGCGGCCACCGGGACCACGAGCGTGATCGCGCGGGAGGGGTACGCGGGCTGGGCCCACGCGGCTACGCCGGACGAGGCCATCGCGCACGCCACGACAACGGTGGAACAGAGGGCTCTGCAGTTCATGGGCCGCTTTCGATGAGTGAAATCGCTGGCGATGCTAGGCCTCGTGCCACAGAACGTCCAATGCATACTCAGTCAAATCGGCATTACCTGAACTCATGCCACCAGAAGGGCCGCGCGATGAACCTGCAGCATTTCGAACACCTCCTCGCCGTGATCGACACGGGCTCTTTCAGCCGCGCCGCCGAGCGGCTGCACCTCACGCAGCCCGCGTTGAGCCGCAGCATCCAGGCGATGGAAGAAGAGCTGGGCGGCGCGCTCATCGACCGCGCGGGCAAGCGCAAGGGATTGACGCCGCTGGGCGCGCTGGTCGCTTCGCGGGCGCGCCGCGTGACGATCGAAGTCTCGGAAATGAAGCGCAGCGCGGCACTGCTCGCCGACCTCGCGGTGGGCGCGGTGCGGCTGGCGCTCGGCTCGGCGCCCACCGCGGTGCTGGCGCTGCCGCTGCTGCGGCACGTCGCCGAGACCTATCCGCGCCTGAAGGTCCAGCTGGTCGGGGGGCCCGCGGAGCAGCAGCTGGCGGCGCTGCGCGATCGCGCGGTCGATGCGATGGTGGTGCACAAGCGGCTGCTGCCGCCGGCCGACGATCTCGACGTGAGGCTGCTGCCCGAAATGCGCATCGGCTTCGTGTGCCGCCGCGATCACCCGCTGTGCGGTGCCAACGCCGTGTCGCTGTCCCGGTTGCGCGACTATCCGCTGGCTGCGAGCGGCATCGGGCTGAGCCGCGAGGCCACGCAAAGCCTCGACGCGTACTTCGGCAAGGCAATGCACATCAGCGACGCGGTGCGTTTCCAATCGGACGAGGCGTGGTGCCTGCTCGAGCTCGTGCGAAGCAGCGATGCGATCTTTCTCGGGGCTGTCGAGACCGCGCGCACGCTGATCGATGCGCGCGAGCTCGTGGAACTGCGCATGCCCAAGCCGCTGCGGCTGACTTCGCAGTTCGCCTTCATCACGCTGGAAGGCGTGACGGAGGCACCGGCCCTTGAAATCGTGCATGCCTTCTGCGCCGAGCACATGCGCGATCGCTGAATCCCGGGCGTTGATATCCGCTGGCGGGCTTCGCGTGCGGCCTTACTGCGGACTCGGCGTTTGTGCTTGTCCGGTGCCTTGCGTGTTGCCGGCCGCGCCCCTCTTGTCTGACTTTCGCTCCGACTTCATCGCGCCGCCAGACGACTTGGCCCTGCCCGACAGGTTGCCCTCCGCGCTCGAATTGCCCTGAGCCGAAGGCGCGGTCATCGTGCCGTTCGGGTTCGTCGGCCCGGTGCCACCGGTCGCGGGCTTTTGCTGCATGGCGCTGCTGTCCGGGCTGTTCAGGCCCGGGCCGCCGCCGCCGCTGCCACTGCCGCCTCCCCCTCCCCCGCCTGCTTGTGCCATGGCGGACGCAGCGCCCAGGGCGATGCAACTTGCAAGGAATGTGGTCGCGATTCGGTTCATGTCTGAAGCCTCTGAAAAGAAGTGGTTGAAGACTTCAATAGAGGGGCTTCGCCTTGCCAGCCGGGTCGGGCCGCGTCGCGGTTCCGTGTCAGTGAAGGCCCACCTTACCCAAGGGGTGCGTCGCTTATCCGGCAACCACCGGGCCCGCCTTCTTCTGCGCGGAGATGGCGGCGGGCTTGATGTGCAGCGCGTTCAGCGCATCGCACTCGGTCTTCAACTCGGCCGCGACCTTCTCGGGCGCCACGCGCAGTTCCACGATGTCGCGCTCGCCGACGCAATGGCCATCGAGCCGCACGTAGATGCGCCTGAAGTTGCCGCCCAGCGCCTTGGCCACGTCGCGCAGGCACTCGGGCAGGGTGGCGAAGCCGCCGTTCTTGTAGGAGCTCGGGGGGATCACGCCCTTGGAGCGCGGCGCGCGCACGGCGTACGCAAACGTCGCGCCCTCGCCCCGCAGTTCCACGACGGGCTGGAGGGGCTGGGCTTCGCTGGGGCGCTGCATGGGCTCAGTTTAAGTGCGGCGCTTGCGGCCGCTGCAACCAGCGCGGCCCCTCAGCGGCCGGCCGCCTTCTTGCGCGCCGGCGCGGCGGCCGCAGGCTTGTCGCGGCGGGCGTGCAGCAGCATGTCGTGAAAGAGTCGCGCGGCGGGCATCAGCTCGCGGCCGCGCCGCTTGATGAGGCCGATCACGCGCGTGACCTTGGGGTCTTCGAGCGGAATGCTGATGAGCCCCGAATGCCCCTTGGGCGGCATCGCCAAACGCGGCACCACGCCGAGGCCAAGGCCCGCTTCCACCAGGCTCACCAATGCCGGCACATGGCGCACTTCGCAGATCCATTGCGGCTTGTTCTCCACGTGGCTGAGCGCCTGGTCGATGAGAAAGCGATTGCCGCTGCCTTGCGCGATGGTGACGTACTCGTGCGCCGAGAGCTCCGCCCACGTCACGCGCTTGTGCCTGGCGAGCGGATGGCCCGCGGGGCAGGCGACGACGAAGCGCTCTTCGAGCAGCGGCTCGAAGTCGATGTCCGACTCCTGCGTGCCGATGTAGGTGAGGCCGAAGTCGGCATCGCCCCGCGCCACGGCCACGAGGATTTCCGCGGACGACTCGTCGATGAGGCGGATGCGCACCCGCGGGTACGCGGCGTGAAAGCGCTTGATGGCCACCGGCAGGAAGTAGCCGACCGCCGAGGGCACGCAGGCGATGGTCACCTGGCCCGAGATGCGCTCGGTCGTGTCCTTGATGCCGACGAGCGCGTCTTCGAGCTCGCGCATCACGTTGCGCGCCCGGGGCACGAACGCGCGCCCGACGGTGGTGAGCTCGACCTTGCGCGTGGTGCGGCTGAAGAGCTTCACGCCCAGCGCCGCTTCGAGCTTGTCGATGCGGCGGGACAGCGCCGACTGCGACAGGTGCAGGTTGTCGGAGGCCGCGCGAAAGCTCGCGAAGTCGGCCACCGACAGGAAGGCGCGGAGGTCCGCGAGATCGAAATTCATGCGTCGGCTGCAAGAGTAGAGCGAATATTTGCAATTTACACCGGGAGCGGTCGTCACGATCATTCAGTCTTCGATCGCACAAGCAGATGCAGCGCCATGAAGCGCTGCATGAACGACAAGGAGACATGAATGCGTATTTCGACCCGCGCGGGCCTTCGCCATCGGCGCCCGCTTCTCTCGCCCATCGCGCGCCGCGTGATCGGGCTGGCATCGATCGCCGTGATGACGGCCATCGCGCCCCTGGCCCACGCCGCATGGCCCGAGCGGCCCGTGCGCCTGGTGGTGCCCTACGGCCCCGGCGGCAGCTCCGACGTGATCGCGCGGCTGCTGGCCAACGAAATGGGCAAGACGCTCGGGCAGGCCGTGATCATCGACAACAAGGCAGGCGCCTCGGGAATCATCGCCATGCAGGAGGTCGCGCGCGCCGCGCCCGATGGCTACAACGTGGTGCTGGGCCACGTGGGCACGCTGGCGGTCAACCCGGCGATGTTCGCCAAGCTGCCCTACCGCGACGAAGACTTCGCGCCCGTCGTGCTGCTGGCCAAGGTGCCGATGGTGTTCGCGGTCGGCGCCAAGGTTCCGGCGCAGACGCTGGCCGAATTCGTCGCGCTGGCCAAGGCGCAGCCCGGCAAGCTGAACTACGGCTCCGCGGGCAACGGCAGCGCGGGGCACCTGGCGTTCGAGATGCTGAAGGTGACCACCGGCATCGACGTGACGCACGTGCCCTACAAGGGCACCGGCGCGCAGCTGAACGACCTGCTGGCCGGCAGCACCGATGCGGCCTCCGCGGGGCCGCCGGGTTTCGTCGCGCAGGCCAAGGCGGGCAAGCTCAAGATCATCGCGAGCGGTTCGCCGCAGCGGCTCGCGGCGCTGCCCAACGTGCCCACGGTGGCCGAGCTCGGCTATCCGGGGTTCGACAGCTCGCAGTGGTTCGGCATCCTCGCGCCGGCCAACACGCCGCCCGACGTCGTCGCGCGGCTGCACGACGCGGCCGTCAAGGCGCTGAACGTGCCCGCGGTGCGCGCGCGCCTGGAAGAAGACGGCAGCACCGCTTCGCCAATGGGCCCCGCGGAGTTCGCGAAGTTCATCAAGGCAGAGCGCGAGCGGTGGAGCGCCGTGGTGCGCAAGGCCGGCCTGAAGGCCGAGTGACCCGAATTTCAAATCGACATCAACGCAATCACCCAATGAACACCCTCACCGCAGAAAAAACCACGCTCAGCGAATCCGAGCTCATGGCGCTCGGCACCCGCGCCTTCACCGGCCTGGGCCTCGAAGAGAACGATGCGCGCGACGTGGCGCGCATCCTGGTCACGGCCGATCTCTTCGGCCTCTCCACCCATGGCTTGAGCCGCATCGAGTCGTATGGCGAGCGGCTGGCCGTCAAGGGCATCAAGGCGCGGCCGCACATCACGGTCGAGCAGGTGGCACCCGCGCTGGTGCGCGTGGATGGCGACAACGGCGTGGGCCCGCTGGTGGGCATGCGCGCGCTCCAAGCGGCCATGGCCACCGCGAAGCAGACGGGCGTGGGCGTGGCCTTCGCACGCGGCAGCAACCATTTCGGGCCCGTGTCGCCCTACTCGCTCATCGCGGCGGAGGCGGGCTTCGCGAGCATCATCGGCAGCAACGCCACCACGACGATCGCGCCCTGGGGCGGCAGCGATGCGCGCCTGGGAAACAGCCCCGTCGGCTTCGGCGTGCCGAACCCGGGCGGGCGGCCCTTCATGCTGGACATGGCCATCAGCGTGGTGGCGCGCGCGAAGATCCGCAACGCGCTCAAGCGCGGCGAGGCGATCCCCGACACCTGGGCCACCGACAAGGCCGGCCGCCCGACGACGGACCCGGCCGCGGCGCTCGACGGTTTCCTGCTGCCCATCGGCGGACACAAGGGCTACGGCCTCGCACTGATCGTGGACATGTTCGCGGGCCTGCTCTCGGGCGCGGCGTACCTCACGCATGTGAAGTCGTGGGTCGATGCGCCCGACGAGCCGCAGAACCTGGGGCACTTCTTCATCCTCATCGACACGCGGCACCTGGGCTCCACCGCGTGGCTGGCCGAGCGCATGAACGACTTCGCGGCGATCCTGCACGACAGTCCGCCGGCGGATGCATCGCGCCCGGTGCTGGTGCCCGGCGAGATCGAGCTGGACAACCTCGCGCGCCACCGTCGCGACGGCCTCGCGCTGGACCCGGCCGTGCGCGCATTGCTCGAACAGCACGCGGCCCACGCATGAGCACGGCGATGGCTGTCGACAACGCCCTCCGCGCCGCGCTCATGCCCACCGGCGTGCTGCGCGCATCGATCAATCTCGGCAACCCGATCCTTGCGAACTGGGATGCCAAGAACAACCGGGCGCGCGGCGTCTCGGTCGATCTCGCGAACGAGCTGGCCCGCCGGCTCGGCGCCGAGTTGCAGCCCGTGGTGTTCGATGCCGCGGGCAAATCGGTCGCGGCCGTGACCGGCGAAGAGGCCGACGTGGGCTTCTTCGCGGTCGATCCGCTGCGCGGCGAAGGGCTGCTGTTCACGGCGCCGTACATCCTGATCGAAGGGGCTTATCTCGTGCGCGAGGGCTCGGCCCTCAAGGCCAACGAAGAGGTCGATGCCGAGGGCGTGCGCGTCATGGTCGGCAAGGGCAGCGCCTACGACCTGTACCTGACCCGCGAATTGAAGCGCGCCGCGATCGTGCGTGCGAACACATCGCCAGCGGTGGTGGACGAGTTCATCGCGCAAGGCGTCGAAGTGGCCGCGGGCGTGCGCCAGCAACTGGCCGCGGATGCGGCGCGGCTGCCGGGGCTGCGATTGCTGCCGGGGCGGTTCATGGTGATCCAGCAGGCAATGGGGCTGCCGCGCAGCCGGGGTGTGGAGGCGGCGAATTTCCTCAGCGGCTTCGTGGAGGAAATGAAGGCGACGGGGTTCGTCGCCGATGCGATGGCGCGGCATGGCATCGAGGGGGCGCTGGTCGCACCCGCCAGGGAAAGCTCGGCCGGCTGAAACAGCGCACCGAAGTCACCGGGCCTCGCCCAGCCCGGCCACCTCGACCTGGTTGCGCGGCGCGTGCGGCTTCGCGCGGTAGCTACCGCTCAGACAACGAGCCCGGGCCGGGCATTGACGAAGCCAGCTTCGCCGTGGAACTCCAGCCAGTACTGTCCCTTGTGCTGCATGCGCTCCAGCTCCAGGATGGGCTTTTCATGCACGTACTTGTCCGGGCTCGAATACCTGTCGCCCTTGTCGATGCTGTAGTGCCATGCGCGGTCGGCCTTGATTCGCTCGATGGGGTGGTCGACGGCGCGGCGTGCGTTCTTGTCGACCCGATGGGTGTATTCGGCAGTTTTCTCGTAGCCGCCGCGCGCACCCGCGTCTCGCGTCGCGATGTCGAGCGACCTTTGCATCGGCGAGATCGAGAACCGTTCGATCAAGGATTTTCCGCGCGCCTGCGCCTGCTTGAGGACCGCCGCTCGTCGCGCTTCGTAAAAGCTGATGAACCACTTGTCCTGCTTGGCAACCAGGGAGGCAACGTTGTTCGCGGATCGCAGCGTCAATTTCGTCAGCGCGTTGGCGGTCGGATGCGATTTCAGACGCGCATCCAGCTCCTGGGGATGCGGGGGCTGGGCCTGCTTCTTCGACCAGGTGTTGATGGCCGACGTCAAGCCGGCCGGGTTGTCGAACCAGTCCTGCCAGCGCGTGCAATCGACAAGGTATTCCCACAGCGGTGAGCGGCGATAGGCGATGCCGTCGTTGTCCTTCGTGAACAAGGGAACCTTGGACATGCGCCCGGCCACGTTGGCGTAGTGCTGCCCGGTCGCGGGCCCCCAATTGAAGGCCAGGCCCGCGACCAGCCATTGGTAGGAATGCGAGAACTCGCCATGCCCGAGCGCGAACGAGTCCTTCCACAGCACCTTGGCACGCACTCTCTTGCCGAAGGCTGCGCCGCCCAGAGGTCCTGCGAAGACGACGTTGTCCTGCGTTGAGAAACCCATCTCGCGATTGGCCAGGTTGATGATGGATCGCGAGTAGCGATTGGACCGGTCTGCCATGCCCGGCTTTCGGTACTCCGCCCACAGCAGGACCGAGAGCTTCTCCAGTTCCCTGGCGAAGTTCGGATAGCCCTCGAAGCCGCACAGCAAGCCCAGCAGCTGCACATAAGGCGCCGCGTCGTGGCCCTCGAGCCCGTAGAAGTCCCGCAGGCGCTGCCGCGCATCGGCTTCGTCTCTCATTTCCATGATCGTCATGATCTGCTCCCGTTGGCGCGAAGGCGTGCGCGTCTCGCGTCACGCCCCATGCAACACCAGAAGGTTCACGCGCGCGCCCTGAGCTTTCGCGCGCGTGAACGCCGGCACCTCCTCTTTTTTTTTCGGCGGGGCTACGACCCGGGCGCGAAGCCCCAGGCCTGTTGCTCGAACTCGGAAAAGCTGATCGCGCTGGCCACGGCGGGGGCCGCGGACTGCTCGCCCGCCACCCCGATGACCCGCGGCGCCTGCGAATTGCTCGCGCCGAACTTGCTCTGGATGTACCAGTAGCCGAGCTTCTCGGTGGACTGCAGGCACCACAGCTGCTCGGGGGGCTCGGCCAGGTCCTTGGCCATCATGACGACGCGCGTGGGCTCGTCTTGGGCGTAGGGCCGCAGCGTCATGACGAAGCCGGTACCCATCATCGACTTGAGGAACCACCACCCGGGATTCAGGGGGCCCGCCGGAACGAACTGCCACAGCTGGTTGCCCGTGCCCGAGGTCTTGCGCGGATACGCGATGACCTGGGTGCCCGAACTGGTGCTGCCGCTGTCCACGTCGAGCACGTAGTGGCTTCCGAGCATGCGCTGGATGAAGTACGGGCCCAGGTTCAGTTCGTCGGTCAGCGGCGGCGTGAGCGGCGGCGGTGAGATGACTTTTTCAGCGGTCGACATCGTTGCTCCTTTCGAGGGAATGTGTTCGTGAGGATGCGTTCGTGGAAAGGCGCCGCTCAGCGGCGGGCGGCGGCGTTGCGGCTCTCGCCCTCGAAGGGACCGTCCGGCAGGTGGTTCCACCAGTAGGCGTCGATCAGCGCCTCCGCGTGGGCGGTGTCGGCTTTCTCGCCCTTGTCCTGCAGCAGCTGGATGGCCTGCGCATAGGTGGTGTTCTCCGGAATGAAGAACGGCAGCGTCGGGTTGATGTTGGCGTAGCGATCGCCCAGCAGAAAGCCGGCCAGCGTGGGCATGAGCTCGGTGGAGGTGCCGTTCAGGCACATGTCCAGGATGGGCCCGGGCTTGCTCTGGTTCATGAGGAACGGCGGCGTGCTGTTGAACGGGTTGGCATCGCCGTTCATCCACTGGTTGGCGCCCCACTCGCTGGTGTCGCTGGCGATCCAGTCGTGCATCATCCCGGTGCCGATGGTGATGGCGCAGATGTCCTCCAGTTTGTGCCCTGCCCGCACGGCCAGCGCGATGGCGGCCACGGTCGGGTCGTGGTTGAAGAACGCCCCATCGACATTGCCCAGGTACGAGCCCAGTTGCCCCGGCATCGCGCCGCTGGAGGTGGCGGCCTCGGCGATGGACACGTTGCCATGGGCCGGGATCATGTTCGTGTACATGATCGGCTTCCACGGAATGGGCGTCTGCACACCTTCCAAGGTTTCGAGTCCGCCGACATTGAAGGTCACGAAGAGAACCTTGCGCGCGAGGTCGGAGACCAGCTTGTCTCCGTGCAGCGCGTGCTGCGACTTGTAGACCTTCTGGATGTCGTACGCGGGCGTGTCCGGGTCCGTGTCCATGTTGTCGTAGAACTCGATCTCGCCGTTCTTGAAGAAATCGATGATCTCCGTGGTCGGCAGCCCCGCGACGAGTTCGCTCGTGATGATCGACCCCGTCGAGCACCCCGCGATCAGGTCGGTGTGCCGAACGAGATCCGGAAAGTGCGCCTGCAACTTCTTGAGGACCGTGACGGACATCAGCCCGCGTATGCCGCCTCCGACGAACGAGAGGATGGTGAATTTTTTTCCAGGCTCTGCCATGACCAGCTCCTTTCAAATCATTGAATCCCCGGGTTGGGGAAGCGAAGTCTCGGCCTTGGGCGCATGCATCGTCTACGCGTGAAATCCCGTTCAATCCATCTGCGTAATTCCGAATGCCGCGGAAGATATCGGTCCCTCCGAAGCATCGTCATACGGGCGCGTGCAGCGCATCGAGCGAGGTCCTAAGTTCGCGCGCTTGCGCATGATCGAGCGATCGCGCGATGCGGTGGAATCCGGCCTCGTAGCACGGAAGCATCAGTGCAGCGGTGAGTGCATGAACGCCGTCGCCGCGCGCGATGTGCGCATGGCATGCGGCGATGCTTCGATGGATGGCGAATGCGCGCTCGACAGGTGTTTGCGCCGTCGCTTGGTCGTCATTTCTCGTGATGGTCATTGCAGGCTCCTCGTGGCGCACTGCAGATGGCGCCGCATCACGACTCTAGGGATGTGGGCGCGCGGCAGGGAGTAACAACATCGTCGTGAATCGGCTGCGATCGGCGATGACGAGGTGCTGGGACAATGGGTGACTCCCTGCAAACGAATGCATCCATGTCGACCGAACCCCGCACGCCTTCTTCTTCCCCCACCGATCAACCGCCAGCCGATGCATCCGCGCCGGCCGCTCCGACGCGCGCCGTGCAGAGCGCGGGCAAGGCACGGCGCCTGCGCACCGAGGCCGACAAGCTCGAAGCGTTCTGCATCATCGTTCGCGCGGCTTCGTCGGCGGCGGACCACGCCGCGTTCGCCGAGGTGAGCCGCGCGGCATCGAAGGCGCTGAAGGCCAGGTTCGGCGGGGGATCGATCATCTCGGTGTTCGCGTGGCTCACGAGCGGTGCGGGCAAGGACGCGCTGGACGGCGTGCTCGCCGGCGAGGTCGAACTGACCGGGCCGCTCTCCACCGAGGAGATCGTCGAGGCCGTGGCACTGGCGCAGAAGGCGGAGCTGCTGCGCACCAAGGAAGGCTGAGACCGCTTCGGCTCAGCCGGCCGCGCGCCACGCGCCCGTGTCGGGGCACACGCTGGCGCGCGCGCCGTTCAGCCAGACCTGCTCTTCGTTCAGTTGCGATGCGGTCGAGGGGTCGGTGTCGAAGCCGATGCGCAGTGCGCGTGCGACGTCGGCGTTCTCGATGGGGAGCTCCCATGTGAGGAAGAGCTGGCTGCAGTCGACGTCGGGCGCGAAGTGGGCCGCATCGAAGCCCGCACTGCCACGACGGATCACGGCATGCGGCTGGGCGGTGTCGAACATCAGCACCGTGCCCCGCGCCAACGGGATGCGGTCGCCCGTCGATGGGAAGTGCACATCGAGCCCCTTGTCCTCGCTCACGAAGAGATTGCAGAAGGCCGCGCTGCCGTATTGCTCGCCGTCGTGGTGGTAGCGCGCGCCGCGGCAGGCCATGAGGGCGATGTCGCTTGACGCGATCACATCCTTGAGGCCGAGCGTTCGCGTCCACTCGGCCATCGCCCGCACGCACTGCTTGTAGTCGGGCCAGCGCATGCGGGCGCGGGCCAGCGGCAAGGGCTCGACGTCGCCCGGTTCCAGGAAGAGCGTCGATGCGATGTCGCGCTCCCAATCGGCCACGAGCCGCGCGGGCGGCGCGGGCACATCGACCGTGCCCGACAGCACGACGCCGCCCACGCTGCGGCTGCGCAGGGTGGTGCCGCTCCAGAAGTAGGACGTGTGGCGTTGGCTCATCGGAGCCAGTGTAGTGAGCGCCCTAGTGGATCTCGATCGACAGGTGCTCGGGGCCGAGCGATGCGAGGAAGTCGCGTGCATCGAAGGCTTCGCCGGCCGTCAGCACGCCGGGCGTCCTGACCTGCCCGCCGAGGACGCGCGCCAGCGCTTCGACGACGAGCGGCGCGGAGACGGCGTAGATGTCGCGCCCGCGCGCGACCGCCCTGCGCTCTTCGCCGCCCTTGCGCGCGATCACTTCGACGACGAAGGTCTGCGACGAGCGGCCGCTTTCGTCGCTGGCCACGGGCGCCGTCGGGCTCGGATCGATCAGGTCCTTGACGGCGGCGAGCGTCATGTACGAGCGGATCTCGGGCACATCGATGTGGCGCGCGATCGTCACCGTGTCGGCCATGGTGAATTCCGAGACGGCCTGCTGCGTGCCCAGGGGCGCGGGAAATTCCCATTCGACGACCGGCGCGGCGCCCGTCGCGTGCGTGATCTTTCCGTTCGTAAAGACAACGCGGCGGCCGTCGCGCCGCTGCCGGGAGACCTGGCCTGCGGCCAAGGTGCCGGCGGTCGGGAGCCAGCTATCGAGGCCGTAGGCGATGGAGATTTCATCGGCCGATGCCCAGTCGCCCATGGCCGCGGTCGCCAGCAGGTCGCCGAGGCCCCCGTAGAACGCCATCGCGTGCACGACGACGATGCCGGCCTCGCGTGCGCGGTCGGCGTACTGCGTGAAGGTGTCGATGTTGGCCTCCACTTCGGCGGCGACGTCGAGGTACGGAATGCGTGTGCGCAATGCCGCTTCGATGACTGGTCCGGCCGTGCTGGCGAAGGGGCCGGCGCAGTTGATGACCGCCGCTGCGCCCTGTAGCGCGCGGTCGAGCGACGCAGGTTCATCGACCGATGCGGACCGCACCACGAGCCCTGGATATTCGGTGGCCAGCGCGGCGAGCTTGCGTGCATCGCGCCCCGAAAGCACGGGCGCCCACCCGCGCTTGCGCAGTTCCGAAACGACGAAGCGGCCGGTGTGGCCATAGGCGCCATAGACGACGACGGATTGATTGGATGTGACCACGGAATTCCTCTGATGCAGAGCCATCCGCGGCACAACGCTACAGATCTGTACTCCTCGGCGCGGAGCTTAGAGTACAGATCTGTAGCGTGTCAAGGTAAACTGCCGGCATGAACAAACGCACGGTCGCGACCACCGAAGCAGTCGCCAGCGAACGCAGCCCCTCCGTTGCGCGGGCGCGCATCCTCGAAACGGCGGCGGCGCTGTTCTATCGGGAGGGTGTGCGGGCCGTCGGCGTGGACCTGGTGGTGGAGCGCTCGGGCGTCGCGAAGACCAGCCTCTACCGGCACTTCACGACGAAGGACGACCTGGTCGTGGCGTTCCTCGAGCAGGAAGACGCCGAGTACTGGCGCGATTGGGACGACGTGGCCGAAAAGGCGAAGGGCGACGCAGCGGCGGAACTCGAAGCGCACATCCGCTGGATCGCCAATCACATCCTCAAGCCCACGTACCGCGGTTGCCCGTTCCTCAACGTGGCCACGGAGTTTCCGGATGCCGCGCACCCTGCGCGCGCCATCACCACGCGGCACAAGCTCGAACTGCACCGCCGCCTCGCCGCGCTGGCGAAGAAGGCGGGCGTGCGCAAGCCCGAAGAGTTGGCGGACCAGCTGGGGCTGCTTTTCGATGGGGCCTACATGAACGGCCACCTCACGGGCAAGAAGGGACCCGTGCGCTCCTTCGTCACGGCCGGGCTCGCGCTGATGCAGCTGGCCCGGGAGCGGAAATAACGCGCGGCTTCTTGATCAGCCCGCGTTCTTCAGCGACTGCTTGGCCTTGTCGGCCGAGCTCTTGGAGCGGTTCTTGTGATAGCCCGACTTGACGTTGTTCACCGCCTTGCCGACCGGGCCGCTCTTCTTGGCCTTGCTGTCGGCTTGCTTCTCGTCGATCTTGTGCTGCGCGGCATCGGTCGCCTCGGAAGCGGCCTTGCCGATCTGCGCATTGGCCGTGCCGGCTGCGAGCAGGGTGAGCGAAGTGGCGAGTGCGATCAGGGTCTTGTTCATGGGGTTTCCTCCGGCTATTGAAATGAGACCCGATGGTTGCATCCGGGGCCGCTCCACCTTGTCAGCCGCAGCCCCGCGTGCCGTGAGGACCAAGCCTCGCGATGGCGACGTTCACAACGCCGCCACCTCCGCCAGCAACGCCCCATCGCGCGCCACGACCCGCCCACCCGCCACCACCAGCTTTCGCACCGGCCGCGCCACCACCGCATGCGCCAGCGTCTGTGCATCGACCAGCACCAGGTCCGCGCGGTTGCCCGGCACGAGCCCATAGGCCTCGAAGCCGCAGCCGTGCGCGGCCGAATGGGTGACGGTGTCCAGCGACTTCGACCTCGTCGTCGCGGCGCAGGTTGTAGCGCAGGCCGATGAGCATCGCGCGCTCCAGCATGTCGGGGTTGCCGTAGGGCGTCCACGCATCGCGGATGCCGTCGTTGCCGCCGACCACCGTCACGCCCGCCTGCCGGCAAGCCAGGAGCGGGGGCACGCTGCGGGACGGCGGTGCGCTGGTGACGAGCACCACGCCGAGCCGGGCCATGCGCGCGAGCAGCGTCTCGCGCTCGCGTTCGGCCACGTCGCCAAGGCAAAAGGCGTGGCTCACGGCGACCTTGCCCTGCATGCCCAGCGCTTCGGTGCGCTGCAGGATGAGGTCGAGCGAGAACGCGCCCATCGCGCCCGGCTCGTGCAAGTGAATGTCGATGGGTCGCCGGTGTTTGTCGGCAATGCCGAAGAGCACATCGAGCGACTTCACCGGGTCGCCGTCGATGGCGCAGGGGTCGAGGCCGCCGAGCACGTCGGCGCCGAGTGCGAGCGATTGATCGAGCAGCTCGGCGGTGCCGGGGCGGCCGAGCAAGCCCGATTGCGGGAATGCGACGACCTGGATCTGCTGCACCTCGCGCAGCGCCTCGCGCGTGCGCAGCATGCCTTCGAGGTGGCGCAGGCCCGCCTGCGTATCGACATCGACATGCGTGCGAAGCCGCGTGGTGCCCAGCGCGAGAAAGGCCTTGGCGAGCGCGAGCGACTGCGCGGCGGCGTCGTGCCCGCTCGCGTGGCGGAAGGCGCGTTCGTTCTCGATCTTGTCGACGAGGTTGGTGCCGACTTCGTTGCGGTACCAGTCCATGCCCCACATCGTCTTGTCCAGGTGCGTGTGGCCTTCGACGAGGCCGGGGAGCAGCAAGGCGCCACCGCCCTCTTCGATCGTCGCATCGGCGGGCGCGGACAGCGCGGCGCCGATCTCTGCGATGCGTCCGTCGCGCACCAGCACGTCGATGGGGGAAGCGCCCATGGGGCGAACGTTGCGAATGAGGAGCGTGGACATGGTTCTTCTCTGGAAGGCTCGGGCGGATGTCATGAACAGCGTACCGCACAGTTCGCTCCAGGCCGAAGTGTTGCCCGCGCGCTCTCTCGATGATCGGCGCACCATGCAAATCACCGCACTCGATACCGCCGGCAAGGCCGCGCCCCACCTCGCCTTCGAATGGGCGCTGCTCGCGGTGCTCGCGACCTGCTGGGGCGCCTCGTACACCTTCATCAAGATCGGCGTTGCAACGCTGCCGCCCATCACGCTGATCGCCGCGCGCACGCTGGTCGCCGGCCTGCTGCTGCTCGCGGTGCTGCGCATGCGCGGCGTGAAGCTGCCGACGGCACCCGCGATGTGGGGGTGCTTCGCGCTGCAGGCGTGCCTGAACAGCGTGCTGCCGTTCACGCTCATCGCGTGGGCCGAGCGCAGCGTGGACGCCGGGCTCGCGACCATCCTCAATTCGACCTCGCCGATCTTCATCTTCCTGCTGGGCCTTGGCATGGGCGGTGCCGACAGGCCCACGCTGCGCCGCCTCTTCGGCGTGGGCGCGGGCCTCGCGGGCATCTGCCTGATCGTGGGCTTCGAGGCGCTGCACGGCCTCGGGCATTCGCTGCTCGCGCAGATCGCGCTGGTGACGGCGGCTGTCTGCTACGGCTGCGCCGCAATGTTCGGCCGCGTGTTCAAGGGGCTGGACCCGATGGTGCCGGCCGCCGGGTCGCTCCTGAGCGGCGCGGCGATGCTGCTGCCCGCGAGCCTCGCGATCGACAGGCCGTGGACCCTCGCGCCCTCGGCCGCATCGGTGATGGCGGTGCTGGCGCTGGCCGTGCTTTCGACGGCGCTCGCCTTCACCCTCTACTTCCGACTCATCAAGACCCTCGGGCCGATGTCCACCGCCGCGCAGGCCTACCTGCGCGTGCCCATCGGCGTCGCGATCGGCGTGGTGTTCCTCGGCGAAGCGCTCTCGCCCACCGCATGGATCGGGCTCGCATGCATCGTGGCCGGCGTGATCGCGATGACGATGCCCGCGCGCCGCTGCCGCTGACCGGACCGCGAAGCTGACGCACCGCGCCGCGACAAAACTTTTGCGCCCCGGGCCTCATTTTTTACGGGGCCTTTAGACGGGCGCTCCTACGCTTTCGGCTTCTCCATCCGTTAGCGATTTCCTTCGATGAAACACCTTCTCCGCATCGCCCTGCCGATGCTCGTCCTCCCCACCCTCGCCGCCTTGCCGATGCTCGCGAGCGCGCAACTCAGCGGCAACGTCGCCCTCACCAGCAACTACAAGTTCCGCGGGCAGGACCAGGACATGCTGGGCCGCAACGACTACGCCAAGACCAGCGGCTTCAAGCCCGCGATCCAGGGCGGCCTGGACTACGCCTTCGGCGACAGCGGCTTCTACGTGGGCAACTGGAATTCGAGCGTCAACTGGCTCAAGGGCAACAGCCTGGAGAGCGATTTCTACGGCGGCTACAAGTTCAAGGCCGGCCCGCTCGACATGGATGTGGGTGCGCTCACCTACGTCTACCCCGGCAACTCGTCGGGCAACACGACCGAGCTCTACGGCAGCGCGGGCTACACGAACGAGGCGATCGGCTCCTTCACGCTGAAGTACTCGCACACCGTGTCGAAGGACTACTTCGGCTACGCGGGCAACAAGGCCGGCTCGGGCCTGAAGGGCACCAACACCGGCTACCTGAATCTTGCGTACAGCAAGGAGATCGCGCCCAAGCTCACGCTGAAGGCGGCCGTGGGCTACACGAACATGTCGAGCGACATCCGAAGCCTCGGCTACAGGAACTACGTCGACTACAACGTGGGCGCCTCGTACGACTTTGGCAACGGCCTCTCGCTGGCCGGCTCGGTGCAGGGCGCGAACCAGAAGAGCGCATACACCGCGGTAAGCAACCCCGGCGTGGACTTCGGCTTCGGCACCTTCGGCCAGACGACCTACTCGCCCAACAAGGCACGCTTCATCGTCACGCTGACCAAGACGCTGTAGGACCAGCAGCAATCAGAGCGCTCGTTGATCGCCGCACCCCCAGAGCGTGCCCCTGTGCGCAGGGCGTCGGGTGCTCCCCGCAGCGAAATCAAGGAGGAGGCGAAGCCGGGGGACATTCGCGGAGGGGAGCACCCGGCGCCCTGCGCACGCGCCCCGAACGCAAGCTGCATCAATCAGTCGATGCTGATATTCGCAGCCTTCGCCACCTCGGCCCACTTCACGCGGTTCTCATGCACCGTCTTCTTGAACTGCGCAGGCGACTCGATGCGGATGGTGTTCCCCTGCGCCTCGAATTTCTCGCGAATGTCCGGCTGCTCGAGCACCGCCTTCACCGCGGCGTTGAGCTTGTCCACGATCTGCGCATCCGTGCCCTTGGGCGCGAAGATGCCGAACCAGATCGAGCTGTCGAAGCCCTTGGTGCCCGGCACACCGCTGGAGGCGATGGTGGGCACCTCCTTCACCGCGGCCACCGGCGTGGCCGTCGTCACGCCCAGCAACCGCACCTTGCCCGCCTTGTAGTGCGGCAGCACCGTCTGCACCTGGTTCATGATGCAGCAGGTCTCCCCGCGCACCACCGAGGTGATGGCCTCGGGCCCGCCCTTGTAGGGCACGTGCACCATATTCAGCCCCAGGCGCGAATTGAACTCGGCGAACGCCATGTGCGTGCCCGCGCCGTTGCCTGTAGACGCATAGTTGTACTTGCCCGGGTTGGCCTTGACGAGATCGACGAACTCCTTCAAGGTCTTCACGTCGATCACGCCCGAATTGATGGTGAGCACGTTCGACACGTCGAGCACCGGCGCCACCGGCACGAAGTCCGCCTCCACGTCGAACGGCAGTTTCTTGTAGAGCGCCGCATTGCTGCCATGCGTAGCCGCGGTGCCGAACGAAAGCGTGTAGCCATCGGGTTTCGAATGCGCCACGTATTCGCTGGCGATGTTGCCGGCAGCGCCCGAGCGGTAGTCGATGATGACCGGCCGGCCCAGTTGCTTTGCGAGCGGCTCCTGGATGGTGCGGGCGACCACGTCGACGCCCGAGCCGGCCGGAAAGCCCATGATCAGCGTGACGGGCTGCTGCGGCCAGTCGTGCTGGGCGAAGGCGGCCGGCGAGGCGGCGGCGCAGAGGGCCGCGGCCAGGAGCAGCGAACGACGTGAAAACGAGGAGAAGGGAGAGGACGGAGAATGGGCCATGACTGTCTTTCTTCGGGATCGACGGTACAGACGATACAGACGGTGCAAAAAGTGGATTGTGGCGCGCGGCTCATGCCCGTTTCCCCATGAGCTTATGCACCGCGACACACGTGCACCGCACCCGCTCCCCATAATCACCCCATGGTCCGCTTCTCCCAACTGATCCACCCCGCACGCGAGCCCGCGCCCGTGCGCGCCGCCGCCACCGTGCTGCTGCTGCGCGACACGCCCGCCGGCATCGAGGTGCTGATGACCCGCCGCTCGGCCACCGCGAGCTTCGCGCCGGGCGCCTATGTGTTCCCCGGCGGCCACATCGATGCGGCCGACGAGGCCGCCAAGCGCATCGCCACCCGCCGCGCCACCCAGAGCCGCGCCCAGCGCACCCAGGCCATCGCGGCGATCCGCGAGGCTTTCGAGGAACTGGGCGTGCTGCTCGCCCACCGCGCCGACGGCAGCCCCGTGAGCGCCGAAGACATCGCCGCGATGGACCGCAACGCCACCGCGGGCACCGGCTTCGCCGACCAGTGCGCCGCGCGCGGGCTGGTGCTGGCCTCGGACCAGGTGTTCACCTTTGCGCACTGGATCACCGACCGCGACCTCCCCAAGCGCTTCGACGTGCCCTTTCTCGTGGCACGCATGCCCGAGGGCCAGGTGCCCACAGCCGACGAGAGCGAGCAGTTCGAGCCCAGCTGGGTGCGCCCCGCCGATGCGCTCGCGCGGCATGCGGCGGGCAACTTCTTCATGATCTTCCCGACCGTGCGCACGCTGCAGCGCATGGCCGCCTATGCAACGGTCGATGCGGTGCTGGCGGCCTGCGCGCCCGGCGGCAATGGCGGAACCGCCGAGGCCCCGCTCTGGACCAGCTGCCCCCGCGCCGGCCTCCTCAAGGGCGAGGACGTGCGCTACATGGAAAGCGATGCGCCCTACGGCGAGCTCGCGCTGGTGTGCCCCGACGGCCAGGTGGTGCATGCGCTCGACTGGCAGAGCGAGCAGCCGGTGGCGCTTTTGAAGAACGTGCAGCGCCTCACCGCGCCCAACCCGAGCGCCATGACCGGCCCGGGCACCAACACCTACATCGTGGGCGACGCGGCCACGGGCTACCTGGTGATCGACCCGGGCCCGAACGACTTCGACCACATCGGCCGCCTCTGGCGCGCGACGCGCGGCGACATCCGCATGATCGTCTGCACGCACTCGCATGCCGACCATTCGCCCGGCGCCGCGCCGCTGCAGGCGCTGTGCAAGGCGAAGAAACCGCCGATCCTCGGGCTGCCCTCGGCGCCGACCGCGCGCGCCACGGCGCGCTTCACGCCCGAGCGCTCGCTGGAGAACGGCGAGCGCCTCACGCTCTCGGGCACCACCGCCGAGGGCGAGCCCATCGCCCACACGCTGCGCGTGATCCACACGCCCGGCCACGCGGCCAACCACCTGTGCCTGGTGCTCGAAGAGGACGGCCTCCTCTTCTCGGGCGACCACATCCTGAACGGCAGCACGACGGTGGTCGATCCGCCCGACGGCGACATGACGGCCTACCTCGATTCGCTGGACACGCTCGACGTGGCGTGCGCCGCGGGCGTCGTCGAATTCATCCTGCCGGCGCATGGCTACGTGATCGGCTTCGCGCGCAACGCCATCGCGCACCTGAAGGCGCACCGCCTGAAGCGCGAGGCCAAGATCGTCGCGGCCATGCAGAGGCTCCCCGACGGCACGCCCGAGCAATGGCTGCCGCTCGCCTACGACGACGTGCCCGAGCGCATGTGGCCGGTGGCCGCGCGTTCGCTGGCCGCGCATGTGGCGCGCATCCAGCAAAAGCAGCAGCAACAACAGGCGGGCGCCCGATGAGGAACAACGCTCCGGAAGACGAAGGCATCCGCCTCGCCAAGCGCGTGGCGGCCCTGGCGGGCGTGTCGCGGCGCGAGGCCGAACTGCTGATCGAGAACGGCGCGGTGCGCGTCGACGGCGTGCCAGCCGTGCTGCCGCAGTCGCGCGTGCAGGCGCACCAGCAGGTCGAGATCGCGGCCGGCGCGAAGCCCGAGCCGATCGTGCCCGTCACGATGCTCTTGTACAAACCGGCCGGCATGCCGACCGACAACGCCTTCAAGCTGCTGGTGGCCGCGAACCATCACGAGCCCGAACGTGCCGGCCAGCGCTTCCTGCCCGCGCACGTGAAGGGGCAGCACTGCATGACGCCGCTGGAGACCGGAGCGAGCGGCCTCGTGGCGTACACGCAGGAGTTCCGCATCGAGCGCAAGCTCCAGGAAGATGCGGGCATCCTCGAGCACGAGGTGATGGTCGACGTGGCCGGCACGGTGGCCCCCGAGGTGCTCGCGCGCTTCGAGCGTTCGCCCGCGCGCGTGAGCATCGGCCGGCAGGCCGAGGACGGCCAGCAGACGGGCCTGCGCTTCGCGCTCAAGGGCGCGCGGCCCGGGCAGATCGCGCACCTGTGCGACCAGATTGGCCTGACCATCGTCGCGATGCGGCGCATCCGCATCGGGCGCGTGCCGCTCGCGGGGTTGCAGCCCGGCCAGTGGCGCTACCTGGCGCCGCACGAGCGTTTCTGATCGAAGAGCAAGAGAGAGAAAAAGAGAAAAAGAGAGAAGACGACGCGCCGCATGCCTCGTGCGTGCGGCCTGCCATTTCAGCAAGCGGCCCGAGCCGCCGAGAGGGAGACCGAGCCATGAACTTCAAAAGAACCAGAACCACGGCCGCCGCATTGGCCTCGACCGTCCCCCTGGCACTGCTCGCGGGCTGTAGTTTCTTCGCATCGCTGCAGCCGGCGCCCGAGCCCGCCGCGGGGTCCACCCCGCCCGCGCCGCTGCCCGCCGTGGTGTCCAGGGACGGCCTCGCGCCGATCACCGGCGAGCAGGTCGAGCGCATCCGCGAAGCCATCGGCGGCAAGACGCCCAGCCCGGCCGTGACCAAGGTGGTGCGCGGCGCGGCGCCCACCATCGAGTCGTTCGTGCGGACCGAAGGCTGCATCACCGCGCGCAACGGCGCGGTGCTCAACCCGTTCGCCGCGCCAGGGCGGCTGTTCGACGGCACGGGCTTCCAGGGCGGGCCGATGCTGCAGATGCAGTACCACGACAGGACGGCCTGCGTGACCGTCAAGCGCATCCAGAACTGGAAGATGGTGTCGCCGAAGCTGCTGCGCTTCGAAGTGGTCTACGTGGGCGACGACGGCGAGGAGCACTCGATCCGCCGCCACGAGCTGATGCGCCAGCCCAAGGGCGGGTGGCTCTTCACGCGCTGAGCGTTCTTCTTCAGGGCGCGGTCGTTGTGGTCGTCGCGCCGGCCAGCTTCTTCTGGTGGCGCAGCGCCACCGCGAACGACAACTGCGCCACGATGCCCGCCCCGGCCAGCACGAGCGCCGCGGCCAGCGCCGGGTTCGTGTGCCCCATGCCGGCGAGCGCCGTGCACAGCGCGCCCACCGCCATCTGCGTCGATCCATAGAGGCCCGAGGCCGAGCCGATGACCTGCGGGTTCACGCTGATCGCCTGCGTGAGCGCCGCCGGCGAGGCCATGCCCGCGCCGACGGTGAAGAGGAACATGGTGCCCACCGCCAGCGCCACCGAGAGGTGCCCCGCGAGCACCCCGCCCAGCAGCACGAAGGCCGCGAGCACGCTGAGCGCGTTCGAGCGGATCATGAGGCGGTCCACGCGCACGCGCTGGATCAGGTGGCTCGTGAGAAAGCTGCCGAGCCACACGCCCGACACCAGGATCGCGAGATAGATGCCCGCCTCGTGAGCCGGCCGGTGCAGCTGGTCCACGAAGATGAACGGCGCCGATGCGATGAACGCGTACATCGAGGTGGTCGCGCAACCGCCGCCGATGGAGAAGCCGAGGAACGCGGGCGAGCCGAGCAGTTGCTTGTAGTTGCGCGCGAGCGCCGAGGCATCGAGCCGCGTGCCCGGCGTGCCGGTCTCGGGCAGGAGGCGCCAGGTGAAGAGCAGCCCGACGATGCCGAGCGCGAAGAGCGCGTAGAAAATCGAGCGCCAGCCGAGCGCGGTGGCCAGCGCACCGCCCACCAGCGGCGCGATGCTCGGCCCCACCGTGACCATGAGGTTCATGAGCGCGAGGCGCCGCGTGGCCTCCTGCGGCCCGGCTGTGTCGCGCACGATGCTGCGGCCCAGCACGAGGCCGGCGCAGCCACCGATCGCCTGGAACAGCCGCGCGGTGATGAGCGAGTGCACGTCGGGCGCGAGCGCGGCGACCAGCCCCGCGGCCGAATAGAGGCCCAGGCCGAACAGCAGCACGGGGCGCCGCCCGAACCGGTCGGCCATCGGCCCGTACAGCAACTGCCCCACCGCGAGGCCGAAGATGTAGAGGCTCACCGTCATCTGCATCGCGCCCATGCCGGCGCCGAGGTTCTTCGCGGCGATGGGCAAGGCGGGCACGAAGATGTGCATGGCCAGCGTGCCGCTGAAGGTGACCAGCGCGAGCAGCCAGAGCGGCGCGTGCAGGCGTGGCGACGGCGCTTCTGTAGAGCTCATTGCTTCACGGTGGTTGTGTTCTTGTCGAGCGCGACGGCGCTGGATGCATCGGGCTCCCAGCCGCCGCCGAGCGCCATGAAGAGCATCACCTGGTCGTCGGCCAATTGCGCCTCGCTGGCCGCCAACGCCGCATCGCTTGCCGCAAGCGAACGCTCGGCATCGAGCGCGTCGAGGTATGCGGTGCGGCCGTTCTGGTAGAGCTGGCGCGCCTGCGCCGCGACCTTCGCGCTTTCGTCGCGCGAAGCCTGCAATGCGGCGCGGCGGTCGAGTTCGCGGGCGTAGGTGCCGAGCGCGGTTTCGGTTTCGCGCAGGGCGGTGAGCACGGTGCCGTCGAACCTGGCGAGCGCGCCGCGCGTGCCGGCCTCGGCCTCGGCGATGCGGGCCTGCGCGATGCCGGTGTTGGGAAGGGTCCAGGAGATCAGCGGGCCCATGCTGAAGCTCATCGTGTCCTTGCGGCCGAAGTCGGCGGCCGTGCCGGCGGACGACGCCGAGAGGCCGAGCGTGACCTTCGGATAGAGATCGGCCGTGGCCACGCCGATGCGCGCGGTCGAGGCGGCCAGGCTGCGTTCGGCCTGGCGGATGTCGGGGCGGCGGCGCAGCAGCGCCGCGCCATCGCCCACGGGCAGCGTGCCGGCCACGCGCGGGGGCACGGTGCAGTCGGCCACCTCGCGTGGAAAGTCCTGCGGCAGTGCGCCGGTCAGCGTGGCGAGGCGGTAGAGCGCGCCCTGGCGCTCGGCCTTCAGCGGCGGCACGGTGGCGTTCAACTGCTGCAGTTGCGCGCGTGCGCGGCCCGTGTCGATGGCGCCCGCGCGGCCTGCGCGTTGCAGGCGGTCGGTGACGTTCACCGCGTCTTGCTGCAGGGCGATCGACTTCTGCGCGATCTGCAGGCGAAGGCCCGTGGAGCAGGCCTCGGCATAGGCGCGCGCGGTGCCGGCGGCGACGTTCACGCGCACGAGGTCGAGCGCGGCGGCGGCGGCTTCGGTGCTGGCGCCGGCCGCTTCGATGCTGCGGCGGATCTGGCCGAACAGGTCGACCTGGTAGGAGAGCGATGCGCCCGCGCTGTAGTTGAAGCGGCTCGGCGGCTCGTAGCCCTTCTGCAGCAGCGAGAGGCCCGACACATGGCCGAACGACGGGCCGCCGCTCACGCCCAGCGTGGGGCGCTCGGCACCGGCCACTTCGGATTCGATGGCGCGTTCGCGTTCGAGGTTCGCGACGGCCTGGCGCAGGTCGGTGTTGTGCGCGAGGGCCTGCGTGACGAGCTTGTCGAGCAGCGGGTCGTGGTACAGGCGCCACCAGTGCAGGGGCAGCGGCGCGGCGTTCGCGGGCGCCTCGGCGAAGGGCTTGGCGGCGGCGGGCTGGCTGGCGAGCGCGTCGGCGGGCTGCTTGTAGTCGGGGCCGACCGCCGCGCACGCGGCGAGCCCGGCAGCCACGGCCAACGAGGCCAGGCGAAAAGCGAAGCGGGTCGTCATGGCGTCATCCCTTCTGCGGTGCGGCGGCAGCGCGGGCGGCGACACGGTCCAGCACCTGCACGGTCACGGTCTGGCCCGCCACGAGCCGCGCGCCTT
The DNA here is from genome assembly GCF_979257995.1 of Variovorax sp. AC194. Lineage (NCBI taxonomy): Bacteria > Pseudomonadati > Pseudomonadota > Betaproteobacteria > Burkholderiales > Comamonadaceae > Variovorax > Variovorax sp. AC194. The sequence goes on from NZ_OZ409823.1 coordinate 6,056,123, forward strand.
CGGGCAGCGGATCGAGCTTCACGCGCACCGGAATGCGCTGCGCGAGCCGCACCCAGTTGAAGGTCGGGTTCACGCTGGGCAGCAGGTTGGCGCTGGTGGAGCGGTCGCGGTCGGCGATGCCCGCGGCCACGCTGTCGACTGCGCCTTCGAGCACCGCGCCGCCGCCCATCGGCGTGACGCGCACGCGGTCGCCCAGGTGGATGCGCGGCAGCTTGGTTTCTTCGAAATAGCCTTCGACGTAGAACGACTGCGCATCGACCAGCGCGAGCACCGGCCGGCCGGCCGCGGCGTAGCTGCCCTGGCGCAGATCGAGGTTGGTGACCAGGCCCGCGGCCGGCGCGCGCACCTGGGCGCGCTGCAGATTGAGGCGCGCCGAATCGAGCGCCACCTCGGCCTGCGCGACGGCGGCCTGCATCTGCTCGACGCGGGAGCGCGTCTGTTCGCGCGCTTCCTTGGAGACCAGTTCGTCCAGGCCGGTGTTGCGCGCGTTCTCGCGCTGCACCTGCGCGCTCATCGCGCGCTGCGCCGAGAGCGCGGCCTGCGCCTGGCGCACCGCGAGGTCGTAGCGCGCGCGGTCCACCTCGAACAGCAGCGTGCCGGCGGCGACCGACTGGTTGTCCTGGATCGGCACGGCGGTGACCAGGCCCGACACGTCGGGCGCGATCTGGACCACGTTGGCGCGCACGCGGCCGTCGCGCGTCCATGGCGCGAGCTCGTAGTGGTCCCAGAGCCGGAAGCCGGCCCAGACGGCCGCGGCCACCACGGCCACGGTGAGGAGGACGCGCACCAGGCGCTGTACCCGGGGGTTGTCTGCGGAAGAAGAACTGGCTGTCATGGGAATCTCTTCGTCATTGAAGGTGGGAGGTGAGGCGGCTGAGCGCATAGAGCAGCAGCAGGTAGAGCGCCATGTCGAACAGCGCCGGGTGCCACACCCAGCGGTACAGGCCCGTGGCCGCGAGCAGGCGGCGCACGCCCCAGAGCGCGACGAGCGCGCCAGCGGCCAGCACCATGAGCCATGGCACGTAGAGGCCGTAGAAACTGGCTTCGCCGATCATGCGGAAGCTCCTTGAAGCACTTGGGGAGGGACAGCGGGAGGGACCGCGGCCAGCGAAGGCGGCGCGTCGGGGAACAGGTTGCGGCGCAGGCCCACCAGCGCGGTGACGGCGGCGCGCGATGCCAGGGAGGTGTCGCGCGCGGCGAGCACCGCGTGGAGCGCCTCGTCGATCTGCGGCAAGAGGCCTTGCGGGCGCGGCGTCATGCGGCCCTCGCCGCGCTGGCGGAAGAAGCGCGCGATGCCGCCCAGCAGCGCGGCCGAGGTGGCCAGCGGCAACTGCGCGCGCACGCGCTGCAGCACCGCGATGTCGGCGCCCATGCGCAGGTCGCGCAGCGCATCGTCGGCGGCCACGCCCTCGACGCTGCCGCCGGCCTGCGCGATGCGCGGCGCGAGCAGGCCGATGCGGTCGAGCATGCGCACGGCGTAGGCGTCGCTCTGCGCGTACTGCGGTTGCGACGACGCGGCCATTTCGCCGAGCTCGCGCCAGGTCGCGCGCTGGATGCGGCGCGCGCTCCAGTCGGCGCCCACCGAGCGCACAAGGCGCGTGACGCGCGCCGCGACCACCACGCCGACGACCTGGCCGATCATGCTGTTGATGAAGCTCACGAGGTCGGCGCTGGCGGTGTCGTGCATGGCGAGCGTGCCGGCCACGCCGAAGACCATCGCCATCGCGGGCATGAAGTGCGTCGGCCGCGGCAGGTACAGGCCCAGCAGCAGGAAGAGCGGCGCGCAGATCGCGACCAGCATGCCGAAGTCCTGCACCGTGGGCATGAGCACCAGCACGTAGACCGCGGAGATCGGGATGGACCACAGCGTCCACTTCAGGAAGCCGTGGATCGCCGGCACCGGGTCGTCCATGGTCGCGAAGAAGCAGCAGAAGACCGCGGCCATCATGGTGGCGGCCGAGCCCATGGTCCATCCGGTGACGATCCAGAACGCGCCGCACAGGCAGATGGCGATGACGGCCGCGAGCGCGGAGAGCAACGCCATGCCGTAGTCGCGGTGCAGCGCGCGGCTGCCGAGCGCGGCGGTGCGGCGCAGCGGGGCAGCGCCCTTCAAGCCTTCGTCGATATCGAGGCGCAACTGGGCGCAGGCGGTCCAGCCGTCGACCAGTTCTTCGAGGCGGCCGGCCAGGCCGATGCGCAGCGCGCGGCCCCAGGCGGTGGGTGGTGCGCCGGTGTCGGATGGCGGTGTGGCGCTCAGTGCGGCGACCGCGTTGCGCAAGGCCTGCAGGCGTTCGGCGCGCGGGATGCCCTCGCTCGTGGGCTCGGCTTCTTCGCGCAGCCATTGCGCGGCCTGCGCGAGCACGGCGGCCACGTCGGGTGCGAGCGCGCCTTCGGCCTGTTCGAGCGCGAGCAGCCGGTCTTCGACGGCCGAGAACGCGGGCGTGAGCGCGGCGACGCGGTCCTGCATCGCGCGGATCGCGCCGGCCGTCCAGCGCAGGTGCGTGGTGTCGAAGGGCACGTGGGTGGAGAGCAGGCGCAGCTGCGTGATGTCGCCCGCGAGGCGGCGGCGGTCGGCATCCAGGCGCCTGGGCTCGGCATCGCTCTTGCGGCCGACGGGCTGCAGCAGGTCGCCGAGCCACTTGCGCGCGTCCGCCAGCGTGCGGTCGAGCAGGCCCAGCACCGTGGGCGCGAGGCCCGTGGGCAGCACGAGGCTGTGGACCAGCGTCGCGCAGAAGATGCCCAGGCCGATTTCCTCGACACGCGCGACGGCCGTGTCGAACAGCACGAGCGGTGTCTGCACCGACGGAAAGCCGATGAGCGCGGCCGTGTAGCCCGCGAGCATGAAGACGTAGGAGCGCGGCGTGCGGTCGAACAGCGAGATGCACAGGCACAGGCCCACCCACAGCGCGAGCACCAGCGTCAGGAGTTCGGGCGCGTTGGAGAGCGCGGGCACGAGCAGCACCGTCGCCGTGCTGCCGATCAGCGTGCCGACGAAGCGGTACACGGCCTTGGAACGCACCGCGCCTGCGAGCGGATGCGCGACGACGTAGGTGGTCATCAAGGCCCAGAACGGGCGCGGCAGCCCGGCGCGGCTCGCCAGGTACATCGCGAGCATCGCGGCGGCGAAGCTCTTGACGGAGAACAGAAGCTCCGCGCGGCTGAAGCGCGGCAGGCGGAGCGCGGTCATCTACTTGCGCCCTTCCTGCGTTGCCGGGGCGTTGCGGCCGAGGCGCTCCTGCAGCGTGGCGAAGACGCGCAGGCACGCGGCGATGTCGTCGTCGCCGATGCCTTCGAACAGCGTGCCGCGCATCTCGCTCAGTGCGGCTTCGATGGTGGCGCAGGCGGTCACGCCCGTCGGGGTGAGGTGCAACGTCTTGGCGCGGCGATCGGCCGGGTCTTCCAGGCGCTGCACGAAGCCCGCCTCGACCAGCTGATCGACCGAGCGCACCAGCGACGGCCCTTCGATGCCGAGCACCTCGGCCAGCACGCCCTGGCGCATGCCGTTGCCCATGCGGCCGATCATCACGATCGGCCAGGCCAGGGTCTGCGACACGCCGACGTGGGCCACCGCCTTGTCGGCCGCTGCACGGTAGGCGCGCTGCAACGTGGACAGCGACATGCCCAGGTGCATGAGCGCGTGTTCGCGGGTCTGGGTGTTTCTGGAGGCGGGCACTTTGGATAGCAATTAGTTAGCTTGCTATCGATTATACGGGTTAATACCGATCCGTGCAGCGGCCACGCTGGCGCCCGCCTCGGGCGCCGGAAAACCGGTCAAAGAAAAAACGGGGGAAAGAAGAAAAGTGTGAAGCCCGCCGATAAGCCGGATTCTGTGCACCGAAGGCCTCTTGCGAAGCCCTCGGCGTGACCGCCATTACTCTGGGCCGTTTGTCGCCAAACGGCTCGATGCCACCTACCCGCCAGCTCAGCGGAACCACCTCGATACTGGCCTACTTGGTGTTGCTGCGCGCAGAGATTGCCCGTTTCACCCGAACTCAATCGGCTCGTCTCTGTTGCTCTGATCCTCACCTCACGGTGGAGAGTCGTTAACTCCTGCGCTGTCCTGTGCAGTCCGGACGTTCCTCCAGTGCGGTCTTTCGACACGATGCCCGAAGGCAGATCGTCCCTTTCGGGCTTGCACCAGCGGCGGTCTGGCGTGCTTCACAGGGCGATTATCGCCCGGCGCGCCGATGGCCCGGCGCAGCGCTACGGCGTGCCCGCGGCGAACACCTCGATGGCGATGAGGTTCGACACCGAGCGCCCCTGCTTCACCTCGCCCGGCACCACCAGGCGCGCCACGCCGTTCGCGCCCAGCGGCGCGGCGTTCATCTCGTAGGCGATGAGCGCGGTCTTGTTGCCGAAGCCCGGATCGATTTCGCCCAGCGACACCGCGGCCCTGTAGCCGTCGCTGCCGGTGGCCACCGCGTACATGCCGAGCGATGCGTTCTTCCCCGCCGGCAGGCGCAGGCCGATGCCGTTCAGCAGCGTCCAGAGCGTGACGCCCTTGTAGCTGTTGGGCCCGACGGTGACGCTCGTGGCCGGGAGGCCCTGCAGCGCGGTGATGTCGAAGCTCATCGGCGTGTTCACCTGGCCCGAGACCGCGAAGCCCGAGGACACGCCGCCGCCGACACCGGCCGTCGCCGCCGGCGAGGCGCTCACGTCCAGCCGCGTCATGTTCGAGACGTAGCGCCCGCCCTTGATGTCGCCCGGCGCAGTCACGCGGAACGGGCCGTCGGTGGCGTTCAGCGGCGCGGAGGTGCCCGCGGTCGTTTCCGCGTACGCGACCACGCTCTGCTTGTTGCCGAAATCCGGACTCAGCTCGCCCAGCGTGAAGACCACCTTGTAGCCATCGGCGCCGGTGGCCAGCACGTAGCGGTTGAGGATGTCGTTCTTCGGCGTGGCATTGGTCTGGATGCCCGCATCGCCGAGCAGCGACCAGAGATCGGCGCCCGTGTAGGTGTGCGTCTGCGCGCCGCTGCCGCCGCTGGTGAAGGTCACCGTCTGGGTGACGGCCGCGCGCGCCGCGAGGTCGGCCACGGTGAAGCCCGCCGGGCGGTCGAGGGCGCCGCCCACCTGGAGCGCGGGCGCCGGCGGCGGTGCAGGAGGTGGGGGAGGCGGTGGTGGTGGCGGCGCGGGCGCCGGTGCGGGCGGCGGCACGATCGGAAAGAACGTGCCCCCGTTGTCGCCTCCGCCACCGCAGCCCGCCAGCGCGAGCGCGGCAACCCCCGAAACAAGTCCTGTTGACCAGCGCATAGCTCGAATCTCCATATCGATATATTTATTCAGACACAGCGAAATTCGTGCGCCGGCCCTGTAACCCGCCGGCCTTGCCGGACGAACTAAAGACGTAAACGCCGAAATCGCCGGAGCGAATGTACATCGCTATGTTCCAACGGATACATCGAAAGTGCGTTTCCGCCAACTTTCCATGAAAGGGCTGTCATGACGCAAACCACGGGACGCCGCTTCGCCATCGCCGCCGGCGCATCGACGCTGGGCCTGGCCATCGCCCACGCATTCGGCTGGGGCACGCGCCCGGCCGAGGCGGCCGAGACTGCGGAAGCGGCGAAATTCGAAGTCACTCATACAGACGCCGAATGGCGCAAGCTGCTCGATGCCAACGCCTACGCCGTGCTGCGCAAGGAAGGCACCGAGCGGCCCTACACGAGTCCGCTCAACGACGAGCACCGCGCCGGCAAGTTCGCCTGCGCCGGCTGTGCGCTGGACCTGTTTTCCTCCAAGACCAAGTTCGACAGCCGCACCGGCTGGCCCAGCTTCTGGCAGCCGCTGGACAACGCCGTGGGCCAGACCGAGGACCGCACCTTCGGCATGCTTCGCACGGAGGTGCACTGCCGCCGCTGCGGCGGGCACCTGGGCCACGTGTTCGACGACGGCCCCAAGCCCACGGGCCTGCGCTACTGCATGAACGGCGTGGCGATGAAGTTCACGCCGGGCGCGGCCTGATCAGGCGGTTGCCACATCGTTCGAGGAACGCCGGAAACGCCCCGGCGTGATGCCCGCGTGCCGCGCGAACGCGCGGTTGAACGCGGCCTCCGAGCGGTAGCCGACTGCCTCGCCGATGCTGGCCATGTCCTGTGCGCCCTGCCCGCCCTGCCCGCCTTGCGCGAGCAGGCGCGACGCCAGCTCCATGCGCAGCGTCGTCAGGAATTCGAGCGGCCCGGTGCCCACGCGCCGCGTGAATTCGCGCGCGAAGGTGGCGCGCGAAAGATGGCAGCGCGCGGCCAGCGACGCCACGGTCCAGGGCGCCTCCGGCTGCGCGAGCATCGCCTGCAGGCCTGGCGCCAGGCGCGGGCTGGCCATGAGGCCGAGCACGCCGGTGAGCTCGGGCCGCGTCTCCAGGTGCGCGCGCACCGCCAGTGTGAACAGCGTGCCCGACAGCTGCGCCACGATGGCCGCGGCGCCGGCGCGCTGCTGCGCGATCTCCTCTGCCATGAGTCGCACCAACCCTTCGAGCCACGCGAACCCGGGGCGGTCGGCGAAGGCGATCACCATGGGTTCGGGCAGCGCCTCGAGCAGCACGCTGCGCCGCCGGCCGGGGAATTCGAACTCGCCGCAGAGGATGTCGGTGTCCGCCTTCTCGGGGCGCCGCAGATTGGTCTTGAGATCGATCAGCTCGCCCGTCCGCAGCCGGATCGCGCGGCCCTCGCCTTGCAGCCCGGCGGTGCGCAGCACGTGCGCCGGCCCGCGCGGCAGGATGACGAGGCTGCCCGCCTCCAGCGGCACCAGCGTGCGGCTCTCGGGCAGCCAGAGCTCGCAGCGCCCGCGCAGCACGATGTGAAAGGGCGCGCGCCACGGGCCGATGGCCGCGTGCGGCGCCGCCCAGTCCTCGCCGAACAGGCAGTGCAGGTCCATGCGGCCGCGCAGGCCCAGCCAGTCGACCAGTTCGCTCAAAGGATCGGCGTGCGGGTTCATTTGAGACGATGGAGCAATTTCCAGAGGCTGTGGAGCATTCAAAATCTTACCTCCGGCGCCCAGAATGCATTCAACGATCTCCCGATCCTCCTTTCAGGTGAAAAGAATGACTTCCGCGCGTGCCCCCATTCCCGTTTCCTATTTCGGCATTGCCGTCGGTGCGCTGGCGCTGGGCGGTGCCTGGCGCGTCGCGGTGCCGCTGTGGCATCTGCCGCAGGACATCGCCCATGTCGCGACATGGAGCAGCCTTGCGGTATGGCTCGCGCTGCTGGCGCTCTACGCCCACAAGTGGCTGCGCCACGGCGACGCCGCGCGCGCCGAGATGAACCACCCGGTGCAGTCGTCGTTCGCCTCGCTGGTCCCGCTGGCCAGCATGCTCGCGGCGATGGCACTGCTGCCCTACGCGCGGGCCGTGGCGATGGCCGTGTTCGTGGTGTCCATCGCCGCGTCGCTCGCGCTCGGCTTGTGGCTCTACGGGCGCTCATGGCAGGGAGGGCAGGGCGGACTTGCGCCCGAACTCGTCACGCCGGCTTTCTATCTGCCGGCAGTCGGGCAGAACTTCGTGGCCGGCACCGCCGCGGCCGCTTTCGGCTGGCCGCAACTGGGCATGTGGTTCTTCGGCGCGGGGCTTTTCTCGTGGCTGGCCATCGAATCGCTGATCCTGGGCCGCGCGGCGACGCAGGCGCCGCTGCCCGAGGCGCTGCGCCCCGTGCTGGGAATCCAGCTCGCACCGCCGGTGGTGGGCGGCGTCACGTACATGAGCCTGAACCACGGCGCGCCCGACCTGTTCGCGCAGGTGCTGCTGGGCTACGGCCTCTTCCAGGCGCTGCTGCTCCTGCGCCTCTTGCCGTGGATCGCCAGGCAGCCCTTCACGCCGTCGTACTGGGCCTTCACCTTCGGCGTGGCGGCGCTGCCGACGCTGGCCATGCGCCTGGTCGCGGCGGGCGCCACGGGGCCTGTCGAATGGGTCGCGCCGGTGGCCTTCGCGGCGGCCAACGTGATCATCGGATTCCTGGCGTTCAAGACGCTCGCGCTGCTGCTGCAGGGGCGCCTGTTGCCGGCTGCAACACCCTTGCGCTGAACGGGTCACGGGCTGGTCTCACAATGCGCGCTGTCCGCCTGAACAACCGCATAAGGAGATCCATTCCATGAAGGCCCAGAACATCCTCCAGACCATCGGCAACACGCCGCACATCCGCATCAACCGGCTGTTCGGCAATGCGAAGCAGCAGGTCTGGATCAAGTCCGAGCGCGCCAACCCCGGCGGCTCGATCAAGGACCGCATTGCGCTGTCGATGGTGGAGGACGCCGAGAAGTCCGGCGCGCTCAAGCCCGGCGGCACGATCGTGGAGCCCACCTCGGGCAACACCGGCATTGGCCTCGCGATGGTGGCGGCCGTCAAGGGCTACAAGCTGATTTTGGTGATGCCCGACAGCATGTCGATCGAGCGCCGCCGCCTGATGCTGGCCTACGGCGCCACCTTCGACCTGACGCCGCGCGCCGGCGGCATGAAGGCCTCCATCGCCCGCGCCGAGGAAATCGTGGCCGGCACGCCCGGCGCGTGGATGCCGCAGCAGTTCAACAACCCCGCCAACGTCGAGGTGCATGTGCGCACCACGGCCGAGGAAATCGCGGCCGATTTCCCCGACGGCATCGACGTGATCATCACCGGCGTGGGCACGGGCGGCCACATCACCGGCGTGGCGCGGGTGCTCAAGAAGAAGTGGCCCAAGCTCCAGGTGTTCGCGGTGGAGCCGGTGGCCTCGCCCGTCATCTCCGGCGGCGCGCCGTCGCCGCACCCGATCCAGGGCATCGGCGCGGGCTTCATTCCGAAGAACCTGGACACCTCGCTGCTCGACGGCGTGCTGCAGGTCGATGCCGAGCCGGCGCGCGAAATGGCCCGCCGCTGCGCGCAGGAAGAAGGCATCCTCGTGGGCATCTCCTCGGGCGCGACGCTCGCGGCCATCGCGCAGAAGCTGCCCTCGCTCGCGCCCGATGCGGTGGTGCTGGGCTTCAACTACGACACCGGCGAGCGGTACCTGTCGGTCGAAGGCTTCCTGCCGGCCTGAGTCCGGGCCCGATTCGGGCCTGAATTTCGGTGTCACGCCAGCTATCGCTTTCATAGCGCCCCGGCGCGTAAAATCCCCGGTCTGCTTGATAAACACAAGCCACCGCCATGCTGAGAATCTCCGAACTCAAACTCCCGCTCGACCACGCGCCTGAAGCGCTGGTCACCCTGATCGCCCGGACGCTGGACGTCCCGCTCGAAGCGATCGCTTCCCACACCGTCTTCAAGCGCAGCTTCGACGCGCGCAAGGTCGACCTGCTCACGGTCTACATCTGCGATGTGCAGCTGGCCAATGCGAAGCTGGAAGCCGCATTGCTCGCCAAGCACGCCGGCCATCCGCACATCCAGCCCGCACCCGACATGCGCTACACGCCGCCGGCCGATGCGCCCGAGGGCACGAGCCGTCCGGTGGTGATCGGCTTCGGCCCCTGCGGCATCTTCGCGGCGCTGATGCTCGCGAAGATGGGCTTCAAGCCCATCGTGCTCGAACGCGGCAAGACCGTGCGCCAGCGCACCCGCGACACTTGGGGCCTGTGGCGCAAGAGCGTGCTCAACCCCGAGTCGAACGTGCAGTTCGGCGAAGGCGGCGCGGGCACGTTTTCCGACGGCAAGCTCTACAGCCAGATCAAGGACCCGCGCTTCCTCGGCCGCAAGGTGATGGAAGAGTTCGTGAAGGCCGGCGCGCCGCCCGAAATCCTTTACGTCGCGCATCCGCACATCGGCACCTTCAAGCTGGTGAAGGTGGTGGAGAACATCCGCGAGCAGATCGTCGCGCTCGGCGGCGAGATCCGCTTCGAGCAGCGCGTGACCGACGTGCGGATCGAAGACGGCCAGCTGCGCGGCCTCACGGTGCTCGACCAGACCACCGGCCAGTCGAGCGAACTGCGCGCCGACCACGTCGTGATGGCCCTGGGCCACAGCTCGCGCGACACCTTCGCGATGCTGCATGAACGCGGCGTGTACATCGAGGCCAAGCCCTTCTCCATCGGCTTTCGCGTGGAGCACCCGCAGGGCCTCATCGACCGCGCGCGCTGGGGCCGCCATGCGGGCCACCCGCTGCTCGGCGCGGCCGACTACAAGCTGGTGCATCACGCGAGCAACGGCCGCTCGGTCTACAGCTTCTGCATGTGCCCGGGCGGCACGGTGGTCGCGGCCACCAGCGAGCCGGGCCGCGTGGTCACCAACGGCATGAGCCAGTACTCGCGCAACGAGCGCAACGCCAATGCGGGCATCGTGGTGGGCATCGATCCGAAGGACTTCCCCGGCGATGCGCTCGCGGGCATCGCGCTGCAGCGCGAGCTCGAATCGAACGCCTACGTGCTCGGCGGCAGCAACTACCACGCGCCGGGCCAACTGGTCGGCGATTTCGTAGCCGGCAGGCCCTCCACGGCGCTCGGCAGCGTCGCGCCCTCGTACAAGCCCGGCGTGACGCCGACCGACCTGCGCGAAGCGCTGCCCGCCTACGCCATCGAGGCGATGCGCGAGGCCTTCCCCGCCTTCGGCCGCAAGATCAAGGGCTTCGATACGCACGACGCCGTGCTCACCGGCGTGGAGACGCGCACCTCGTCGCCGATCCGCATCACGCGCGGCGACGATTTCCAGAGCCTCAACGTGCGCGGCCTCTACCCCGCGGGCGAAGGCGCGAGCTACGCGGGCGGCATTCTCTCGGCAGGCGTCGATGGCATCAAGGTGGCCGAGGCGGTGGCGCGCAACGTGCTCGCCGCGGCCGAACGCGAGCGCACGGCGAACGCCTGATGCAGCCCACCTCTTTCGCGCGCCCCACCGCCGGCCAGTTCGCCGTCGCCACGCTGGCGATGGCCGCGGTCGTGCTCGCCTCCAACATCCTGGTGCAGTTCGCGCTCAACGACTGGCTCACCTGGGGCGCCTTCACCTACCCGGTGGCGTACCTCGTGAGCGACCTGGTCAACCGGCGCTTCGGCCCCGGCATGGCGCGCCGCGTGGCGTGGGTCGGTTTCGCGGTGGCCATCGTGGCTTCGCTGCTGCTCGCGCCGGTGCGCATCGCACTCGCTTCGGGCCTGGCCTTCATCGCTTCGCAGCTGCTCGACATCCGCGTGTTCGACCGCCTGCGCCGCGGCCTCTGGTGGCGCGCGCCGCTGGTGGCCACCGTGATCGCGGCGGTGCTCGACAGCGTCGTGTTCTGGGGCATCGCGTTCGCGGGCACCGATGGGCCCTGGCTCACCTGGGCCGCGGGCGATCTCGCGGTGAAGCTGGGCGTGGGCGTGCTGATGCTGCTGCCGTTCCGGCTGCTGATCGGCCGGCAGGCCGCGCGCACCTCGGCCCTGAGTCACTGAGAGCCATGATGAGCGACGATTTCCACTACTACGAACCGGCCAAGGGCCACGGCCTGCCGCACGACCCGTTCAACGCGATGGTCGGCCCGCGCCCCATCGGCTGGATCTCGTCGCAGGACGAGCACGGCGTGCTCAACCTCGCGCCCTACAGCTTCTTCAACGCTTTCAACTACACGCCGCCGATCGTCGGCTTCGCGAGCATCGGCGCGAAGGACAGCCTGCACAACATCCGCCAGACGCGCGAGTTCGGCTGGAACCTCGCCACGCGCCCGCTGGCCGAGCGCATGAACCAGTCGTGCGCGATGGTGCCGCCCGAGGTGAACGAGTTCGAGCTCGCCGGCCTCACGCCCGTGGCTTCCAGGCAGATCGCCGTGCCGCGCGTGGCCGAGAGCCCCGTGTCCTTCGAATGCCGTCTCACGCAATTGATCCAGCTCGAAGGCGTCGACGGCGTGCCGGTGCAGACCTGGCTCATCCTGGGCGAAGTGGTGGGTGTGCACATCGCGCGCCACCTGCTCAGGAATGGCATCTACGACACCGCGGCGGCGCAGCCCATCCTGCGCGGCGGCGGTCCGGCCGATTATTTCGAGATCAGCCCCGACAATATGTTCAGGATGTTCCGGCCGCGCTGACCGCGCGCCACCGGCTTCCTGTTGTTCCTCTTTCCATCCATCGCGCCCACCGCCGATCCCACGTATGACCGACGCATCCACCGCCGCCCCGAACACGAACGCGCCGAACGCGCGCAACGCACGGCGCCAGCGCCCGGACCTCGCCGAGCAGTTGCAGCAGCTCAAGGCCGGCGCCAGTGCCGACACCGGGGCCGGCGCTGAATCGCCCGCCGGGCAGCCGCCGCGGCAGCAGCAAGACCAGCGCCCGCCGCGCGAGAAGAAGCCGCGTCCGCAACAGGGACGGGGAGAGGGGCAAGGCCAGGGGCAGCAGCCCCGGCAACAGCAGCAGGCCCGCAAGCCCCAGGCGCAAGCACAGCAGCAACCGCAGCGCGCGCCGCGCAAGGTCAACCCGGTGCTCGAGCGCCTGTTCGAGCTGTACCCGCAGCTGTTCGGCGCGCGCTTCGTGCCGCTCAAGCTCGGCGTGTACGAGGAGCTGATCGCGCGCCATCCCGAAGACTTCAAGGCCGAAGACCTGAAGATCGCGATGGGCCAGCACGCACGCTCCACGCGCTACCTGGAAAGCGTGGCCGCGGGCCTCGCGCGCCATGACCTCGACGGCAATGCGCTCGACCCGGTCGCGCCCGAGCATGTGCACCACGCCATCCTCGAGCTGCACCGCCGCCGCATGCACCGCAACCCCGGCGAGGACCTGCGCCCGCAGCTCGTCGCGCGCATCGCCAAGGCGATCGAAGCCTCGGGCCTGGACCGCGAAGCCTATGCCGTGCTCGTGCGCTCGCGCGACGCGAACACCAACGCGGTGGTCGACGAGGCACTGGCCGAACTCGCCCAGCAGGCCGCCAAGCGCGAAGCGCTGCTGCGCGCCTTCGAGGCCAGCGGCCGCACCGAGCAAGAGTTCGCCGAGATGTACGGCATGAAGCCGGGCGAGGTGGCGCGCACGCTGCAGCACGCGCGCGCCGAGCGGCAGGCACCGGCTGCTGCCGTTGCTGCCGTTGCTGAAGCGTCTGAATCGGTTGAACCGGCTGCACCGGTCGAGCCCACCGAACCCACCGCCGACTGACACGCCGGGCGCCCCCGGGCCGCAACGGCCCATAAAAAAACCGCCACGCAAAGCTGGCGGTCTTTTTCGTCCGGCGGCAGTGCCGCGGCCGTGTCAGCGCGCGTTCTGCAGCGCGGCGATGCGCTCTTCGATCGGCGGGTGCGTCGCGAACAGCTTGCCGATGCTGCCGGTGATGCCCATGGCTTCCACCGCCTTGGGCAGTTCGCCGGCGGGCAGGCCGCCCAGGCGCGCGAGCGCGTTCATCATCGGCTGCTTCTGGCCCATGAGCGCGGCGGCGCCGGCATCGGCGCGGAATTCGCGCTGGCGCGAGAACCAGGCCACCACCATCGCGGCGGCAAAGCCCAGCACGATGTCCAGCACGATGGTGCTCACGTAGTAGCCGATGCCCGGGCCCGAGGAGCGGTCGTCGCCGCGGCGCAGGAAGCTGTCCACTGCATAGCCGATCACGCGCGAGAGGAACACGACGAAGGTGTTCATCACGCCCTGGATCAGCGTCATCGTGACCATGTCGCCGTTGGCGATGTGCGCCACCTCGTGGCCGATGACGGCCTCGACCTCTTCGCGCGTCATGTTCTGCAGGAGGCCCGTGGACACGGCCACGAGCGAGGAGTTCTTGAAGGCGCCGGTGGCGAAGGCATTGGGCTCGCCCTCGAAGATCGCGACCTCGGGCATGCCCACGCCCGCCTTGTCGGCGAACTTGCGCACGGTGGCCACGATCCAGGCCTCATCGGGCGACTGGGGGTTGTCGATCATGCGCAGGCCCGCGGTCCACTTGGCCATCGGCTTGCTGATGAGCAGCGAGATGAACGCGCCGCCGAAGCCCATGATGAGCGCGAATCCGAGCAGCGCCGTCAGGTTCAGGCCGTTGGCCGTGAGGAAGCGGTTGACGCCGAGCAGGCTCGCGACGATGCCGAGCACTGCGACGACCATCACGTTGGTCAAAACGAACAGAAGGATACGTTTCAAGTTGAATTCTCCGTGGGGGAACTGCCGCTCAGATGAGGGCCGGCGGGCCCTCTTCAAGCCATGCGGTGTGCGGGCGCTTCTTTGTTGTTGGAATACTGACGCGGCCCCGGCATGGCGGCTGCGGGTAGAGCAATGATAGGAGCAAAAGTTCTACGGACGGGGCCGGAAGACCTTCGGATCGTCGTAGTACTCGGCCGACACATTTTCTGCACACCACCCCGGTACGCCCAGCACTGGAAGCGGCACGAAGGGCTTCTGCGCGAGCCATTCCGGGTCGAGGCGCCGCGCCAGCGCGGCATCGTCGAGGGCGTTCGAGCGCGCCGCATCCGGCAGCAGCACGTGCGCCGTCGCAGCCTTGCGGGGCGCGACGAGCTTTTCGAGCAGCGCGTGGCCGAAGACGAGCAGCCGCGCCTCGGACCACAAGGCGCGCCGCGTCACGAACAGCGCCTGCCAGTCGCGCGCCGCGAGCGCCTCCCACAGCGCGGTCGGCGCATCGAGCACCGCGCCGTTCTCGTCGAACAGCGTGAGCGCGTCGCGCAGCGGGCCGCGCGTGGCGCCGACGCCGGTGCGGGCGATCTCGGCGGCCTGCAGTTCGTTCAGGCGCCGCTTGGCTTGCGGAAAGGCGAGCCAGACGAGGCCGTTGAAGAAGTCGTGCAGGTTGTCGCGCGTCGGCACGGTGCGGGTCTGGAAGATATGCGCTTCGTAGGCCTGGCCGGCGGGCAGATGGTCCTGGTGCACGAAGTCGGGCGCCGGGGACGGCTTGAGGGCCTGCAGCGCCGAGGCGACCGATGCGCCGCTCGCGGCCCGCGCCGCCGCTTCGCCGTGGGCGCGATAGGGCGCGAGCCAGGGCTGCGCCCAGTCGACCGCCGGCAGCATCGGATCAGGCGGCGGGCGCACCCGTCCAGCGGATGCGGTCCGGGTGCTGCAGCACGGCGAACTCCGCGGTGAGCTTGTCGAAGAGCTTGAGCGAGCTGCCGCTCTTGCTCAGGAGGCCCGCGGTGCGCAGGGCTTTGGCCACGTCGTTGAGCGGCACGTCCTTGCCGCTGCGCAGCGCCGGCGCGGCCGCGAGGATGAACTCGGCGGCTTCCGAGACCGGCTGCTGAGCCGGTTCTGCGGCGGCCCGCGCCGTCTTGCGCGCAGCGGTCTTCGTCGCCGTCTTCTTTGCGGGCGCCGCTGTGCTCCTGGCGCGCGCAGTCTTCGCCGCAGGCACCTTTGCCGCCACCTTCTTTGCGGCCGTGGTGCGGGCCGCCGGCTTCGCGCTGTGGTGCGCCAGATCGATGAAGGTGTCGTAGATGCCCACCGTCTCGTCGCCCGTCTTGCCCTGCTGGCCGATGCCGCAGACGCGGCAGCCCTTCTCGCGCAGCCGGCTCACGAGCGGCGCGAAGTCGGAGTCCGAGGACACCAGCACCACCACGTCGGGCCGCTCGGCGATCACCAGGTCGATCGCATCGACCGCGAGCGCGATGTCGGTGCTGTTCTTGCCAGCCGACAGATTGACCATCGGCCGCACCGAAAGCTGCTTGAAGAGCCCCTGCCGGTTGACCGCCATCTCGGCATTGCAATAAGCGCGGCGCACGTGGATGGCGCCGTACTCGTCCATCGTGCGCTGCACGGCCTGCTCGATCACGTCGGCCGAGACGTTGTCGGCATCGATCAGGAGCATCACGCGCAGCGTCGGTGTCATACGAGTTTCCAGTGGATGGTTTCGCCGCCGCGCAGGGGCTTGAGCGTGGCTTCGCCGTAGGGCACGGTCTCCGGCACGGTCCAGGTTTCGCGCTTCAGGGTGACGGTGTCGGTGTGGCGCGGCAGGCCGTAGAAGTCGGGGCCGTGAAAGCTCGCGAAGCCTTCGAGCTTGTCGAGGGCGTTCACGCTGTCGAAGGCCTCGGCGTAGAGCTCGATGGCCGTGAGCGCGGTGTAGCAGCCCGCGCAGCCGAGCGCGTGCTCCTTCAGGTGCGCGGGGTGCGGCGCGCTGTCGGTGCCGAGGAAGAAGCGGTCGCTGCCGCTCGCGGCCGCTTCGACCAGCGCCACGCGGTGCGTCTCGCGCTTGAGCACCGGCAGGCAGTAATAGTGCGGGCGGATGCCGCCCGTGAAGATGGCGTTGCGGTTGTAGAGCAGGTGGTGCGCGGTGATGGTGGCGGCCGTGAAGCGGTCGGCATCGCGCACGTAGTGGGCGCCCTCCTTGGTGGTGAGGTGCTCGAACACCACCTTGAGCTCGGGGAAGTCGCGGCGCAGCGGAATCATCACGCGGTCGACGAAGACCGCTTCGCGGTCGAACAGGTCGATGGCCGGGTCGGTCACCTCGCCGTGCACCAGCAGCAGCAGGCCGTGCTTTTGCATCGCTTCGAGCGTCTTGTAAGTCTTGCGGATGTCGGTCACGCCGGCATCGCTGTTGGTGGTGGCGCCGGCCGGGTAGAGCTTGAGCGCGCGCACGCCGGCTTCGGCGGCGAGGGCGATTTCCTCGGGCGGCAGCTTGTCGGTGAGGTACAGCGACATCACCGGCTCGAAGGCGCTGCCTTCGGGCACGGCGGCAAGGATGCGGTCGCGGTAGGCCAGGGCCTGCGCGGCGGTGGTCACGGGGGGACGCAGGTTGGGCATGATCAGCGCGCGGCCGAACTGGCGCGCGCTGTGGGGTACGACGGCTTCGAGCGCGGCGCCATCGCGCACATGCAGGTGCCAGTCGTCGGGGCGGGTGATCGTGAGGGTGTCTGTCATGGCGCGGGGATTGTCGCACCGCCTCCCCGGGGCGCTGCCCGCATCCCGCACCGGGCTACGCGTGCAGGAACACCCGGCAGATGGCGCCGTCCGCCTGCCGGCGCCACTTCGCATGGTTCACCGAGCACCGCGCGCCCTTGTTCGGCGGCCAGGGATCGAAGATGCGCAGCGTGGTGCCGGCGTCGCCATCGCCGCGGATGCCGGCCACGACCACCATGTGTCCCGGGCTGCCGACGCGCTCGACGCAGGCCTTGGCGCCCCAGCGCAGGTCGAACATCAGTAGCCCGTGCTGCAGCACCGCGCGCATCGCGCCGACCGTCCACGGCGCCGCCGGCGCCGTCGGTTGCAGCGCCAGGCCGTGCGCGGACGCGAAGAGCGCATCGGCCGTCATCGCGTCGTCGGTGTCCGCAAAGGTGCGCAGCCCGCCGTCCTCGGCGACGAGCTCGGGCGGCGTGCGCGCGACCACGGCCTGCACGGTGGAGCGGGTGACCATCGCGGTGGCAGCGGCCCAGCACAGCGCCGGCCCGGGTTGCGGGATCAGCGCGACGGGATGCAGGATCGGCGCGCAGCCCTCGCTGCCGAACGCGACGCGCTGCGTGCAGGGGCCGGCCTCGCCGTCCTCGACGAGCCAGTTCACGGCCTGCAGACGGCGCACGGCCATCCGGGTGAACGGACCGTAGTCGCCGTCGATCACGAGCCCGGGCGCCGGCTGGAGTTTCCTGTTCAGGGCCTCCTGCAGCCTGCGTACATCGGCCCCGCGCGAGCCTTGCCTCAGTGTTGTCATCGGTTCTTGCCCCCTCGCCCACGCGGCGCTGGCTTTCGAAGCGGGGCGTGGCTGCATTGTGGAAACCGGCGCCGCGCCGCGTCTATCGGTCGGACGGCATAGCCGGGATGGCGACGTCGCAACGCGCCGCAATGACCAGCGCATGCCTGGGGACTCTGTGCCGGTTGGCACATGTCGTGCTTGAGCGCTTCCTTCGCCTTTCCGTCATCCCCCAACCGGAGTTCCATGTGAAGCGTGCCGCCCCCGCCCTGTCCCTGAAACGCCTGAAACGCCTGAACCCCCTGGCCGCCTGCGCGGCGCTCGCCGTTCTGGTGCTCACGTCGCCCGCCGCGCTGGCGCAGGAAAAAACGCTGCGCATCGCGATGACCGCGGCCGACATTCCGCGCACCCTCGGCCAGCCCGACCAGGGCTTCGAAGGCAACCGCTTCACCGGCATCCCGATCTACGACGCGCTCACGCAGTGGGACCTGTCCAAGGCCGACGCGCCCAGCGTGCTCATTCCCGGCGTCGCCACTTCGTGGGCGGTCGATGCGAAGGACAAGACCCATTGGGTCTTCAAGCTGCGCCCCGGCGTCAAGTTCCACGACGGCTCGGCCTTCAATGCCGATGCGGTGGTGTGGAACGTGCAGAAGGTGCTCGACAAGGACGCGCCGCAGTTCGACGCGAGCCAGGTCGGCGTGACGGCCTCGCGCATGCCCACGCTCAAGTCGGCCCGCAAGATCGACGACATGACAGTGGAGCTCGTCACCAGCGAGCCCGATGCGTTCCTGCCGATCAACCTGTCGAACCTGTTCATGGCCTCGCCGGCGCACTGGCAGAAGAAATTCGACGCCGCCGCCGGCGCCACGCCCGCCGACAAGGCCAAGGCCGCCTGGACCGCGTTCGCCGCCGACCCGGCCGGCTCGGGCCCGTTCAAGGTCACGCGCTTCGTGGCGCGGGAGCGCCTGGAGCTGGCCGCCAACAAGACGTACTGGGACGCCAAGCGCGTGCCGAAGATCGACAAGGTCGTGATGATCCCCATGCCCGAGGCCAACGCGCGCACCGCCGCGCTGCTGGGCGGACAGGTCGACTGGATCGAGGCGCCCTCGCCCGACGCCATGGCGCAGATCACGCAGCGCGGCTTCAAGATCTATTCGAACGCGCAGCCGCACGTGTGGCCCTGGCAGCTGTCGTTCGCCGAGGGCTCGCCCTGGCTGGACAAGCGCGTGCGCCAGGCGGCCAACCTGTGCATCGACCGCGGCGGCATGAAGCAACTGCTGGGCGGCATGATGGCCGAGCCCAAGGGCACGGTGCCGCCGGGCCACCCGTGGTTCGGCAAGCCCGCCTTCGACATCCGCTACGACGTGAAGGCCGCGCAGGCCCTCATGACGCAGGCCGGCTACTCGGCGGCCAAGCCGATCAAGGTGAAGGTGCAGATCTCTGCCTCGGGCTCGGGCCAGATGCAGCCGCTGCCGATGAACGAATTCGCGCAGCAGTCGCTCAAGCAGTGCTTCTTCGACGTGCAGTTCGACGTGATCGAATGGAACACGCTCTTCACCAACTGGCGCAAGGGCGCCAAGGACCCCTCGGCCAACGGCGCCAACGCGGTCAACATCAGCTTCGCGGCGATGGACCCGTTCTTCGCGATGGTGCGCTTCGTGAGCACCAAGGCCTTTCCGCCGGTGTCGAACAACTGGGGCTACTACGGCAGCCCCGAGGTCGACAAGCTGGTGGCCGATGCGCGCACCAGCTTCGACGACAAGGCGCGCGATGCCGCGCTGGCCAGGCTGCACACGCACATCGTGGACGACGCGCCTTTCGTGTGGATCGCGCACGACGTGGGCCCGCGCGCCATGTCGGCCAAGGTGAAGAACGTGGTGCAGCCCCGCAGTTGGTTCATCGACATCGCGACGATGACCATGGACTGATGCCCGAGATGCGCTCAAAGAGCTGAAACCCGAACCGTTCACGCTGAGCCTGTCGAAGCGCTGCGCGAGGCTTCGACAAGCTCAGCCCGAACGGTTCCCGATCGATTGCCTGCCAAACCCCACGACGTACCCACGACGAACCCACGATGCTCACCTACCTCCTGCGCCGCGTGATCTACGCCGTGCCGATCATGATCGGCGTGGCCCTCGTGTGTTTCCTGCTCGTGCACATCGCGCCCGGCGATCCGCTGGTGTCGATCCTGCCGCCCGACGCTTCGGCGGACCTGCAGGCGCAGCTGCGCGAGCTCTACGGCTTCAACCGCTCGCTGCCCGAGCAGTTCGCCATGTGGGTCTGGCGCGCGGTGCACGGCGACCTGGGCGTGTCCATCGCGAGCAACCGCGCGGTGGCCGGCGAGGTGTTCACCGCCGTGGGCAACACGCTGCGGCTGGCGGTGGTGGCCACCTTCATCGGCTTCGTGCTGGGCTGCCTCTTCGGTTTCGTGGCGGGGTATTTCCGCAACTCGTGGATCGACCGCCTCGCCTCGATGTTCTCGGTGCTCGGCGTGAGCGTGCCGCACTACTGGCTGGGCATGGTGATGGTGATCGTGTTCTCCTCGCAGCTCATGTGGCTGCCGGCCACGGGCGCGGGCCCGAGCGGCTCGAGCGACTGGGCCTGGGACTGGGAGCACCTGCAGTTCCTGCTGCTCCCGGCGCTCACCATGTCGGTGATTCCGATGGGCATCATCGCGCGCACGGTGCGCGCGCTGGTGGCCGACATCCTCGAGCAGGAGTTCATCGTGGGCCTGCGCGCCAAGGGGCTCACGCACTTCGGCGTGTTCCGCCACATGGTGAAGAACGCGGCGCCCACGGCGCTCGCCGTGATGGGCCTGCAGCTGGGCTACCTGCTGGGCGGCTCGATCCTGATCGAGACGGTGTTCTCGTGGCCGGGCACCGGCTTCCTCTTGAACTCGGCCATCTTCCAGCGCGACCTGCCGCTGCTGCAGGGAACGATCCTGGTGCTGGCGATGTTCTTCGTGGTGCTGAACCTCTTGGTCGATGTGCTGCAGACGCTGCTCGATCCGCGCATCGCGCGCGCCTGAAGAAAGAGAACCGCCACGCCATGTCCACCGTGCTCGCCTCTTCTTCCTCCTCCTCTCCATCCTCCGCCGCTGCCGCCGTCGAGCCGCTGCCGGCGCAGCGCTCCCGCGGCTACTGGGCCTCGGTCTGGCTGCGCTTTCGCCGCGACCCTGTGGCCGTGGGCGCGGCCATCGTCGTCCTGCTGCTGATCGCGCTTGCGGTGTTCGGTCCATGGCTCGCGCCGTCCGACCCGTACCAGTCGTCGATGCTCAAGCGCCTGAAGCCCATCGGCACCGAGGGCCTGCCCCTGGGCAGCGACGAGCTGGGCCGCGACATGCTCTCGCGGCTGATCGTCGGGGCGCGGCTGTCGCTCTTCATCGGCATCACGCCGGTGCTCTGCGCGTTTGCGCTGGGCACGGTGATCGGCATCGTCGCGGGCTACGCGGGCGGCATCGCCAACACGCTGATCATGCGCACCATCGATGTGTTCTACGCGTTCCCCTCGGTGCTGCTGGCCATCGCGCTGTCGGGCACGCTGGGCGCGGGGGTGGTCAATTCGCTGATCTCGCTGACCATCGTGTTCATTCCGCAGATCGCGCGCGTGGCCGAGAGCGTGACCACGCAGGTGCGCACCCGCGACTACGTGGAAGCGGCGCGCGCCTCGGGCGCGAGCCCCTTCACCATCGTGCGGGTGCATGTGCTGGGCAACGTGCTCGGGCCGATCTTCGTCTACGCCACCGGCCTCATCGCGGTGTCGATGATCCTGGCCTCGGGCCTGTCGTTCCTCGGCCTGGGCGTGAAGCCGCCGGAACCCGAATGGGGCCTGATGCTCAACACGCTGCGCACCGCGATCTACGTGCAGCCCTGGGTGGCGGCGCTGCCGGGGGCGATGATCTTCATCACCTCGATTTCCTTCAACCTCCTGTCCGACGGCCTTCGCTCGGCCATGGACAACAAGGGCTGAGACGATGCAAGCTCTGAAAGACATCGGCGGCCCCGCGCAGCCGCTGCTCACTATCACCGGGCTGGTCAAGCACTTCCCGCTCAAGAAAGACCCGCTGGGCCGCGGCGGCGGCGTGGTGCGCGCCGTGGACGGCGTGGACTTCGACGTCATGAAGGGCGAGACGCTCGGCGTGGTCGGCGAATCGGGCTGCGGCAAGTCGACCACCGCGCGCCTCCTGATGCAGCTCATCGAGCCGACGCGCGGCGAGGTGATCTTCGACGGCCGCGAAGTCGGCAGCCGCGACCTGCCCCTGAAGGAATTCCGCCGCCAGGTGCAGATGGTGTTCCAGGACAGCTACGCCTCGCTCAACCCGCGCCTGACGATCGAGGACTCGGTCGCCTTCGGGCCGCAGGTGCATGGCCTCTCGCGGCGCGAATCGGTGGCGCGGGCGCGCGACCTGCTGGCGCGCGTGGGCCTTGCGCCGCAGCGCTTTGCCGAGCGCTATCCGCACGAGCTGTCGGGCGGCCAGCGGCAGCGCGTGAACATCGCGCGGGCGCTCGCGTTGCAGCCGCGCATGGTGATCCTGGACGAAGCCGTCTCGGCGCTCGACAAATCGGTGGAGGCGCAGGTCATCAACCTGCTGCTCGATTTGAAGACCGAGTTCGGCCTCACCTACGTGTTCATCAGCCACGACCTGAACGTGGTGCGCTACGTGAGCGACCGCGTGATGGTGATGTACCTCGGGCAGGTGGCCGAGATCGGCCCGGCCGATGCGCTGTACGAGACACCCGCGCATCCCTACACGCGCGCACTGCTGTCCTCGATGCCCTCCATGGACCCGGACCACCGCACCGAAGTGGCGGCGCTCGCGGGCGATCCGCCGAACCCGATCGACCCGCCGACCGGCTGCCGCTTCCACCCGCGCTGCTCCATCGCGGCGCCGGTGTGCAGCCAGGTCGTGCCCGAGCGCATCGCGATGAATTCGCAGCATGCGGTGAGCTGCCTGGTGCACGAGCCGGGCAGCGGGCATCCGATGGCACAGCCGCAACCCTTTCAAAGGCAGGCCGCATGAGCGCAGCAGCGACGACGCAAACCCCCGGCCCCAGCCCCATGGTGCGGCTGCGCGACCTCAGCGTCACGTTCAGCGGCGGCCGCAAGCCCGTGCATGCGGTCAGCGGCGTGAGCCTGGAAGTGCAGCGCGGCGAAGTGGTCGCGCTGATCGGCGAATCGGGCTCGGGCAAGAGCGTGACGCTGCGCACGCTCCTGCGCCTGCACCCCGAGCGCCGCACGCGCATGGGCGGGCAGGTGGAAGTGGCGGGCCGCGACGTGCTCGCGATGCCGCAGCGCGAGCTGGCCGGCTTCCGCGGCAAGGTCGCCTCGATGATCTTCCAGGAGCCGCTGCTCGCGCTCGACCCGGTGTACTCGGTGGGCGCGCAGATCGTCGAGTCGATCCGGCGCCACGAGTCCGTGCGCCAGGCCGAGGCGCAAGCGCGTGCGCTGGCCCTCTTCGAGCGCGTTCGCATTCCGAGCCCCGAGCGACGGCTTGCGGCCTATCCGCACGAGATGTCGGGCGGCATGCGCCAGCGCGCGATGATCGCGCTCGCCCTGGCCTGCAAGCCGCAGTTGCTGCTGGCCGACGAGCCGACCACCGCGCTCGATGCCACGGTGCAGATCCAGATCCTCCTGCTGCTGCGCGAGCTGCAGCGCGACCTCGGCCTCTCGGTGATCTTCGTCACGCACGACATCGGCGCGGCCGTCGAGGTGGCCGACCGCATCGCGGTGATGTATGCGGGGCGCATCGTCGAGGAGGGCACGGCGCGCGAGCTGATCCGCTCGCCCCGGCATCCGTACACCATCGCACTGCTCAAGAGCCGGGCGCACGGGGCGCTGGCGCGCGGCACGCGGCTGGAGACCATCGGCGGTGCGCCGCCCGATCTTTCGGCCTTGCCGCCGGGCTGCGCCTTTGCCGACCGCTGCGCGCTCGCGAGCGATGCCTGCCGCGCCGCGCAGCCGCCGGTGATCGAACTGGCGCCGAACCACCGTGTACGCTGCATCCACACGGCGGCCGCCGCGGCCCTTGCGCCCGTGCTGGTTGCCTGAATTTCTCCTTCTCATTCATCGCCATCGCCATCGCCATCGCCATGCCATTGCACGACCCCGCCCACGCCTTCGTTCCCTACCCCGATGCGCCGGTGCCGCGCGCGGGCACCGGCCCTTTGTCGGACCTGAGCTTCGCGGCCAAGGACCTGTTCGACGTGGCCGGCTACCCCACCGGCGGCGGCAACCCGATCGTGCTGGCGATGTCGGGCATCAAGACCCGCACCGCGCCCACGGTGCAGAAGCTGCTCGATGCCGGTGCGCGCTTCGCCGGCAAGACCGTGACCGACGAGCTCGCGTTCTCGATGAACGGCAACAACGCGCACTTCGGCGCGCCGCTCAACGGCGCGGCGCCGCTGCGCATCACGGGCGGCTCGTCGTCGGGCTCGGCCTCGGCGGTGTCTTCGAATCTGTGCGACTTCGCGCTCGGCACCGACACCGGCGGCTCGGTGCGCGCGCCGGCCAACCACTGCGGCCTGTACGGCCTGCGCCCGACGCACGGCCGCGTGAGCCTGGAAGGCGCGCTCGACCTCGCGCCGAGCTTCGACACCTGCGGCTGGTTCGCGCGCGATGTCGGCACCTTCGCGCGCGTGGCCGACGTGCTGCTGGGCGCCGACGCGGCCCCCTTGGCCGCCCTGCCCGAGCGCGTGCGGCTGCTGCGGCCCGACGACGTGTGGGCGCTGGCTGCGCCCGCCGCGACGGATGCGCTCCAGGCTGCGGCCGACCGCGTGCAAAGCCTGCTCGGCCCCGCGCAGGGCACGACGGTGGCGATGGAATCCTTCGACGCGATGTACTGGCACTTTCGCTACCTGCAATCGCGCGAGGCCTGGCTCACCGACGGCCCGCTGATCGAGCGCTACGCGCCGCCGCTCGGCCCCGGCGTGGCCGAGCGCTTCGCGTGGTCGCGCGAAGTGACCGATGCGCAGGTGGCGACGGCACGCGTCTTCCGCACGGCCTTTCGCGCGCACCTGAGCGACCTGCTCGGCACCGACGGCGTGCTGCTCCTGCCGACCATGCCCGACATCGCGCCGCTGCGCAGCGACAGCGAGGCCTCGCTGGAGGACTACCGCAACCGCGCGATCCGCATGCTGTGCATCGCGGGGCTGGCGGGCTTTCCGCAGCTCTCGATGCCACTGGCCACGCGCGAGGGCGCGCCGCTGGGCCTTTCGCTGCTCGGGCCGGCGGGGTCGGACCGGTCGCTGGTCGCGTTGGCCGAGCGCATCGCCGGGTAGCGGAGGGTAGTGCAGGGTCGTCCAGCCTGGGTTAGCCTGACGCTCCCACGTCCTGCACAAAAGCCCCATGCCGAACACCACCCAGACCACTCAGGTCACCACCCCCAAGGAAATCGCCGCCTCGCTCACCGAATTCTGGTCGCCGCGCGTCGTCGCCGAAGTCGACGATGCGTACATCAAGGTCGCCAAGGTCCACGGCTCGCTCGCGTGGCACAGCCATGACGACGAAGACGAGCTGTTCATGGTGCTCAAGGGGCACCTGCGCATCGAGATGGAAGCCGGCCCCGTCGAACTCGGCGAGGGCGAGATGTTCGTCGTGCCCAAGGGCGTGCGGCACAACCCGGTCGCCGACGAGGAATGCCACCTGATGCTGATCGAGCGCAAGACCACGCTGCACACCGGCAGCACGGTCACCGAGAAGACGCGCTCGCTGGCCGAGCAGTTGCGTCCGGTCTGAGCTCTAGCTGGTCATGACGCGGGCGGGCTCCCGCAGCCGGCAGACCTCGCAATCGACACCCGCCGCAGCCCGCTCGATCACCACGAAGTCCCCCGCATCGACCGCGAGCAGCGCGTGGTGCCAGGTGCCGGGCGCGAGCACCACGCCTTGATGCCCGTCGGTGACGAAGGCCGCGAGGTCGCTGTGCGACACAGGCGCATCGCCGGCCCGGGCCACCACGATCACGAAGCGGCGCTCGCCCAAGGGCACGAAGGTCTGGCTGCCCAGCGCATGCCGTTCCATCTCCGTGACCTCGTGCGGAAAGCTGCGCGCCTGGGCGCGGAACAGCGCGAGCAGCGGCCGGCCGCCTTCGGCATCGAGTTGCAGATCGCCGAGCAAATCGAACCGCCGTGCGTTGCCGCCGTTGATCGGACGGCCTTCGCCGGCCGGCGCGCCGATCACGGTGCCGTAGGGCGCGAAGGCCTTCGGTGTCAGCGGCTGCGCAACGCGCAGCGCGGCGGCGGGTGATTCGTCGTTCATGGCGCAGTTGCAGCAGAAACCGTGCCGCGCGCGCGTTCGAGGTCATCCAGCCAGCGGGCATAGGCTTCGGCGCGCTCGCCGTCCGCGAGGCGCAGCAACGCGGAAGGATGCAGGGTCACGAACACGGGCCGGCCATCGCGGCGCTCATGCAGCCACGCCCCGCGCTCGGCCTGCACCGCCACCGGCCGGCCCAGCAACGCGCGCGCCGCGGTCGCGCCGAGCGCCACCAGTCCCTGGGGCCTCACGAGCGAGATCTCGCTGTCGAGCCAGTGCGCGCAGGCGTCGGCCTCGCGCTGCGCCGCGGTCTTGTGGATGCGGCGCTTGCCGCGCAGCTCGTACTTGAAATGCTTGACGGCATTGGCCAGGTAAACGCTCTCGCGCGCCCAGCCCAACTGCGCCATCGCGCGGTCGAGCAGTTGGCCGGCCGGGCCGACGAAGGGGCGGCCGGCCAGGTCTTCTTGGTCGCCGGGTTGTTCGCCGACCAGCATGTGCTGCGGCGCCAGCGGGCCTTCGCCGCACACGGCCTGCGTGGCGAGCGCGCCGATCGGGCAATCGCGGCAGGCGTGCGCGGCGGCGCGCAGTTCGGCCAGGTCGGCGGGCGCCACGCCATCGGCCGGCCGCAGGTGCAGCGGCATCGGCGCGCGGATGCGCCGCGCCGCCGTGGGCGGCGCATCGATCATCGACTGGCTGCGCGCCTGGGCCGCGTCCGTGAGCGGCTGGATCAGCGCGGCCTCGGGCAGGTTGTGCCAGTAGCGGCGCGGCATCTCGCGCCGCATCATCGCGACCTTCAACCGCGCCGGGTTGAAGATGTGCTCGTAGTAGGTGAGCCAGAGCTGCTCGCCCGCATCGGGCGGCGGCTTCTCTCGGCGGTCGGCGCCCTCGCCGAAAGCCAGCGCCTGGCCGTCCCACTCGACGCAGCGCTCGGGCGTGAGGATGGCCCAGCGCATCTGCGCAAAGCGGCGCGCGAAGAACGGCGCGTTAGCCTCCACGATGTGGTGGTCGGGCTCGAACCACGCGACGTGGCGCTCCAGGCCGTCTTCGCCCATGACCTTGGTGAAGCGCACGAAGGCGCGCATCTTGTGGATGTCGCGGTGCACGGCCTTGGCCATCTGCTGCGCCTGCAGCATGTCGGCATCGAGCGGGTCGTGTCGCAACGCGGGCTCGTGCGCGAGGCGCCAGAGCAGGCGGTACATCAGCGCGAAACGCTGCGGGTCGCGGTGCAGGATGACGTCGCCGCACAGCGCGACGAAGGAGGCGGGCACGGCGTGCGGCGCGCCAACGATGGGTGGTGCCGGCGCGGCGTCGTTCGCTTCGTCGAACAGTCCGGCACCCCGCTCCCCGTTCCATTCGACACGGTCCGGCGGCACGCCCTCGGTCAGCAACTGCCGCGCATGCCGACGGAAGGCGTCGAGATCGATCGGGTCATCGAGCCGCACGTGCATGGCGTCGCATTCAGAACAGCGACGCCTGCGCCGCTGGCGGCTGCGCAACAGGCGCCGCTGCAGCCATCGCGCCCGCCGCGGGCCGGTGCCCGTCGGCCACCACGAACGGCAGCACCTTGCGTGCCGGCACATGCAGCCGCCGCAGGTCGTCCGCGCGCACCCGGCGCACGCGCCGCGCCTGCAGCAGCCGCTCTACGGCTTTCACGCCGAGCCCCGGCACGCGCAGCAGCATCTCGCGCGGCGCGTGGTTCAAATCGACCGGAAAGCGCTCGGCATGCGCGAGCGCCCAGGCGAGCTTGGGATCGACATCCAGCCGCAGCAGGCCGTCGGGCGCGGCGACGATTTCCTGGTGCTCGAAGCCGTAGAAGCGCATGAGCCAGTCGGCCTGGTAGAGCCGGTGCTCGCGCATCAGCGGCGGCGCGACCAGCGGCAGCGCGCGCGCCGCATCGGGGATCGGGCTGAAGGCCGAGTAATAGACGCGCTTCAACTTGTAGGCACCGTAGAGCGTGGCGCTGGAGGCCAGGATGTGCCGGTCGTCGGTGGCGTCGGCGCCCACGATCATCTGCGTGCTCTGGCCCGCGGGCGCGAAGGGCGGCGGCTTCGCGGCAACGGGCGCCGCGCCGGGGAGCGCGCGGATCGGCACCACGCGGCGCGCCTCCTCGCGCGTGTCGTCGATGCGCAGGCGCAGCCGCGCCATCGAGCGGCGGATCGCGCTCTCGTCCTTCTCGGGCGCGAGCGCCTGCAGGCCCTCGGTGGTGGGCATCTCGACGTTGATGCTGAGCCGGTCGGCATAGCGGCCAGCGCGCGCGATGAGTTCGTCGCTCGCGTCGGGAATGGTCTTCAGGTGGATGTAGCCGCGAAAGTCGTGGTCCTCGCGCAGCTGGCGCGCCACCTCGACCACCTGCTCCATCGTGTGGTCGGGCGACTTGATGATGCCGCTCGAAAGAAACAGCCCCTCGATGCAGTTGCGGCGGTAGAAATCGAGCGTGAGCTGCACCACCTCCTCGACGCGGAACCGCGCGCGCGGCACGTTGCTCGATGCGCGGTTGACGCAGTAGAGGCAGTCGTACTGGCAGTGGTTGGTGAGCAGCACCTTCAGCAGCGAGATGCAGCGGCCGTCGGGCGCGTAGCTGTGGCAGATGCCGGCGCCCTCGGTCGATCCGATGCCGCGCCCGCCCAGCGAATCGCGCGGCTGCGAGCCACTGGACGCGCACGAGGCGTCGTATTTGGCGGCGTCCGCAAGGATGGCGAGTTTGCGCTGGAGGTCCACGGGAGGTTCGAGCTGGAAAATACTGTATGAATATACAGTTTTCAAATCCCCATGTCGGAAGAAGGCGCAAGCTGGCCGCGTTGCATTGCGCAGGGGCCGACCCCTCGGCTACCCTCGGCGGCAGATGACGTCACCTGCCCCCAGCGATACCGCAACCCCCCGCCTGATTTCCCCGAGCCTCGCCGACGGCGGCCTCGCGGCCACATTCACGACGCCCGACGGCGCGCCGGCCTTCGCAGTGCGCTGGCACGGCACCGTCTACGGCTACCTCAACCAATGCCCGCACGCCGGCGGCCCGCTCGATTTCGAAGGCCAGGTCCTCGAAAGCTCCGGCCGCTTCCTGATGTGCGCGCGGCACGGCGCGATCTTCGAGCCGGACACCGGCAAGTGCGTCGGCGGCCCCTGCCGCGGCGCGCGGCTCGCACCGCTCGCGGTCCGCGAAGAAGCGGACGGCAGCGTGTGGCTCACCGATTGACAACAACCACCCCTGGAAAACACATGCGTACCCTCTCCCTTTCGACCCTCGCCGTCGCAGCCCTCCTCTCCGGCTGCGGCGCCATGGCGCCGGCCACCGGCGGCAAGACCCCGACCGGCCTGAAGGTCACCTCGACCGCCTTCGCCGACAACACCGTCATCCCGGCCGAACATGCGGGCGTGGGCGACTGCGGCGGCAAGAACGTCTCGATGCCCGTGGCATGGACGCAGTTGCCCGCCAAGGCGAAATCGGTCGCCGTGCTGCTGTCGGACCCGGACGGCGCGCTGGGCCTGGGCGTCTCGCACTGGGTGGCCTACAACATCCCGGCCGAGCGCGGCCAGTTGAAGGCGAACGAGACGGGCGGCTTCACCGTGGGCCCGAACGTGGCGGGCGCGGCGGCCTACCGCGGCATGTGCCCGCCCGTCGGCGACCATCCGCACCACTACGTGCTGACCGTGGTGGCCTCCGACCTCGCGCCGGGCGCGCTGCCGGCGGGGCTCACGCGCGATGCGCTGCTCGCGGCGCTCAAGGGGCACGCGCTGGGCGGGCAGAGCGTGGTCGGGCTCTACAGCCGCTAAAGTCGCAGGCTCCTTTCACGTCACACATGCGCAGCGATGCGCATCCACCGATGCGCCGCTTCACCGCACTCCTGGCTCTTCTTCCCATCGCGCTCATCGCCGCCGGCTGCGCCTCCTCGCGGCCCGCGCCGCGCGTCAGCTTCCTGGGCGATGGCGTCTTCAAGTCGCCCACCGCACAAGACGCCGAGGCCTACTGCCGCAACTTCGGCGCGCCGCTGCGCTACCTCGACCCGAAGGCGGCGCGCCTGGCGCCCGACAGCGAAGTCACCTACCGCTGCGACTGAGCGACTGACTGACCGCCCGGCTGCGCGCCGGCCGCCCGCACCCGCTCCAGGATGAAGTCGATGAAGGTGCGGATTGCGCGCGTGTGCTGCCGGTTGGGCATGTAGAGCATGAACATCTGCGTGCCGAAGATGGACAGGCGCCAGTCGTCCAGCGTGGTCAGCACCTCGCCCTTGCGCACGTCTTCCTGCACCACGTAGTCGGGCACGAGGCCGATGCCCAGGCCCGCGAGGATCGCCTGGCGCAGGAACAAAAAGTTTTCCGAGATCAGCGTCGGCTCCAGGATCACCTCGCGCCGCGTTTCGCCCTGGTAGGCGGACACGCGCAACTGCCGGCCGATGACCGCGGCGGTGACCACGGGCGCGCCCTGCAGTTCGTCCAGCTGCACGGGCAGCGGATGTTTTTCCGCATAGGCGCGTGAGGCGCACGCCACGTAGCGCACCGGCCCCAGGTCGCGCGCCACGAGGTTCTGCGGCGGCTCGGGAATCACGCGCACCGCGATGTCCACCTCGTCGCGCAGCAGGTCCTCGATGCGGTTCTCGAACACCACGTCCAGCACGATGCCGGGGTACTGGCGCTTGAAGTCGATGAGCCAGTCGGCCATCACCAGCTGCCCGTAGCCGCTGGGCACGCTCAGCCGCACGCGGCCCTGCAGGCCTTCGCCCAGCGTGGTGACCGACTCGCGCGCGGCGATCAATTCGGTCTGGATGGCCACGCCGTGCTGGTACAGGCGCAGGCCGATCTCGGTCGGCTCGGCGCGCCGCGTGGTGCGCCGCACGAGTTGCGCGCCGACCGAGCGCTCCAGCTGGTTCAGGTGGTAGCTGACGTTGGCGCGGCTCATCTTGAGCCGGCGGGCGGCGGCGCTCAGGTTGCCGGCGTCAAGGATTTCCACCAGCAGGGTGAGCGATTGGAGGTCCATGTGACGATTGTGTCAAAAATCCTTTGACAGTCTGTCAACCGTCTATGCAATTGTCAAAGCGCCGATGCGGGCCAAGAATGCGGGGTTCACCCCAGAGCCTCGGGCCCCTCACGCAGCAGGGCCCGCCAACGCAAGAGACAAGCACATGGCCACCACCACCCCGAGCACCCCCACGTCTTCCGGTCCCGTCACCTTTCAGCGTCATGGCGACGTGTTCGTGGTGACCATCGACAACCCGCCCGTCAACGCCCTGGGCGTGGATGTGCGCCGCGGCCTCGTGGCCGCCATCGCGGCGGCCGAGGGCGACAGCGGCGCGAAGGCGGTGCTGATCGTCGGCGCGGGCCGCAACTTCATCGCGGGCGCGGACATCCGAGAATTCGGCAAGCCGCCGCAGTCGCCCTCGCTGCCCGAGGTGTGCCTCGCGATCGAGAACTGCGCGAAGCCGGTGATCGCCGCCATCCATGGCGCGGCGCTCGGCGGCGGGCTCGAGGTGGCGCTCTCGGCGCACTACCGCATCGCCTCGCCCACGGCCAAGCTGGGCCTGCCCGAAGTGGCGCTGGGCCTCTTGCCCGGCTCGGGCGGCACGCAGCGCGCGCCGCGCCTCATCGGCGTGAAGCCCGCGCTCGAGCTGATGCTCAGCGGCCGCCACGCGGGCGCGAAGGAAGCGCTGTCGCTCGGCCTCGTCGATCGCCTTGGCACCGACGCCGACGCACGCGCCGAAGGCCTCGCCTACGCGCAGGAACTCATCGCCGGCAACGCCCCGGTGCGCCGCACGCGCGAAGCCGCGGGCCTGGCCGACCAGGACGCCGCCCGCGCCGCGCTCGACGCCGCGCGCGCCGACACCGCCAAGAAGAGCCGCGGCCTCTTCTCGCCGATGAAGATCATCGAAGCCGTCGAGGGCGCGCTCACGCTGCCCTTCGACGAAGGCATGGCGCTGGAGCGCAAGCTCTTCTTGCAGTGCATCGACAGCCCGCAGCGCGCGGGCCTCATCCACGCCTTCTTCGCCGAGCGCGAAGTGCTCAAGGCGCCCGAGACCCGGTCCGCGAGCCCGCGCAAGCTCGAGTCGGCCGGCATCGTGGGCGGCGGCACCATGGGCGCGGGCATCGCGGTGGCGATGCTCGACGCGGGCCTGCCGGTGACCATGATCGAGCGCGACGAACCCAGCCTCGCGCGCGGCCGCCAGCACGTCGAGAAGGTGTACGACGGCCTCATCGCCAAGGGCCGCATGACGCCCGAGACCAAGGCCGCCGTCATGGCGCGCTTCAGCGGCTCCACGTCGTACGACGCGCTGGCCGGCGTCGACATCGTGGTCGAAGCCGTGTTCGAAGAGATGGGCGTGAAGAAGGCCGTGTTCGCCGAGCTCGACCGCGTGTGCAAGAGCGGCGCGGTGCTCGCCACCAACACCTCGTACCTGGACATCGACGAGATCGCCGCGAGCATCAAGCGCCCGCAGGACGTGGTGGGCCTGCACTTCTTCTCGCCGGCCAACATCATGAAGCTGCTGGAGATCGTGGTGCCCGCCAAGGTGAGCGCCGACGTGGTGGCCACCGGCTTCGAGCTCGCCAAGAAATTGAAGAAGGTGCCGGTGCGCGCGGGCGTGTGCGACGGCTTCATCGGCAACCGCATCCTCGCGGTGTACCGCCAGGCGGCCGACCACATGATGGAAGACGGCGCCTCGCCCTACCAGATCGACGAGGCGGTGCGCGAGTTCGGCTACCCGATGGGCCCGTTCCAGGTGTCGGACCTCGCGGGCGGCGACATCGGCTGGGCCACGCGCAAGCGCAAGGCCGCCACGCGCGACCCGCAGGCGCGCTACGTGCAGATCGCCGACCGCATCTGCGAGCGCGGCTGGTTCGGCCAGAAGACCCAGCGCGGCTACTACCTGTACCCCGAGGGCGCGCGCACCGGCTCGCCCGACCCGGCGGTGCTGGCCATCATCGATGCCGAGCGCGAGCGCGCGGGCATCGTGCGGCGCAGCTTCACGAACGAGGAAATCATCCGCCGCTACATGGCCGCGATGGTCAACGAGGGCGCCAACGTCGTGCTCCAGCGCATCGCGCTGCGCCCGCTCGACGTGGACGTGACCTTCCTCTACGGCTACGGCTTTCCGCGCCACCGCGGCGGCCCGATGAAGTACGCGGACACCGTGGGCCTGGCCAAGGTGCTGGCCGACATCCGCGAGTTCGCCAAGGAAGACCCGATCTTCTGGAAGCCGTCGCCGCTGCTGGTCGAACTGGTCGAACGCGGCGCTGATTTCTCGAGCCTCAATCAATCCGAATAAACAGGAGCACATCCATGCGCGAAGCCGTCATCGTTTCCACCGCCCGCACCCCGCTCACCAAGGCGCACCGCGGCGAATTCAACATCACCCCCGGCCCCACGCTGGCGGCCTTCGCGGTGAAGGCCGCGGTCGAGCGCTCGGGGCTGGACCCGGCGCTCATCGAGGACGCGATCCTGGGCTGCGGCTACCCCGAAGGCACGACCGGCCGCAACGTCGGGCGCCAGGCGGTCATCCGCGCGGGCCTGCCGATCAGCATCGCCGGCACCACCGTGAACCGCTTCTGCGCCTCGGGCCTGCAGGCGATCGCGATGGCCGCGGGCCGCATCGTGGTGGACGGCGCGCCGGCCATGATCGCGGGAGGCGTCGAAAGCATCTCGCAGATCCGCAGCCGCAGCGTCACCGACAGTGGCGACAGCGGCATGGACCCGTGGATCGTCCAGCACAAGCCCGACCTCTACATGGCGATGATCGAGACCGCCGACATCGTGGCCAAGCGCTACGGCATCAGCCGCGAGGCGCAGGACCGCTTCTCCGCCGAGAGCCAGCGCCGGACCGAAGAGGCCCAGCTCGCCGGCCGCTACAAGGACGAGATCGTCGCCTGCACCACCACGATGGCCGTGACCGACAAGGAGACCAAGGAGGTCACCTACCGCGAAGTCACCGCCACCGAAGACAACTGCAACCGCCGCGGCACCACCTACGAGGCGCTCGCCAAGCTCAAGCCGGTGATGGGCGAGGACAAGTTCGTCACCGCCGGCAACGCCTCGCAGCTTTCCGATGGCGCCTCGGCTTGCGTGCTGATGGAAGCCAAGGATGCCGAGCGCGCCAACATTCAGCCGCTGGGCGCGTTCCGCGGCCTCGCGCTGGCCGGCTGCGAACCCGACGAAATGGGCATCGGCCCGGTGTTCGCGGTGCCCAAGCTGCTCGCGCGCCACGGCCTGAAGGTCGAGGACATCGGTCTCTGGGAACTCAACGAGGCCTTCGCCTCGCAGTCGATCTACTGCCAGGACACGCTGGGCATTCCGTCGGAGCTGCTCAACGTGAACGGCGGCGCGATCTCCATCGGCCATCCGTTCGGCATGACCGGCGCGCGCCTGACGGGCCATGCGCTCATCGAAGGCAAGCGCCGCGGCGCGAAGTACGCGGTGGTCACGATGTGCATCGCCGGCGGCATGGGCGCGGCGGGCCTGTTCGAAATCTATTGAGGAGCCAGCGATGGACCTGAACTTCACCCCCGAAGAAGAAGCCTTCCGTGCGCAAGTGCGCGCCTTCCTGGCCGACAAGCTGCCCGCCCGCCTTTCGGCGAAAGTCAGCGGCGGCCAGATCCTCAGCAAGGCCGACATGCAGGAATGGCACGCCATCCTCAATGCGCGCGGCTGGCTCGCCAATCATTGGCCCGAGCAGTACGGCGGCCCGGGCTGGACGGCGGTGGAGAAGTTCATCTTCGAGAACGAATGCGCAGTGGCCTTCGCGCCGCGCATCGTGCCCTTCGGCGTGAACATGCTCGGGCCGGTGCTCATCAAGTACGGCAACGAGGCGCAGAAAGCGCGCTGGCTGCCGCGCATCCTCGACGGCTCGGACTGGTGGTGCCAGGGCTACTCGGAGCCCGGCGCGGGCTCCGACCTCGCGGCGGTGAAGACCTCGGCCGTGCGCGGCATCGACGCGCAGGGCGACCACTACATCGTGAACGGCCAGAAGACCTGGACCACGCTCGGCCAGCACGCCAACATGATCTTCTGCCTGGTGCGCACCAACCGCGAGGCCAAGAAGCAGGAAGGCATCAGCTTCCTCTTGATCGACATGACTTCGCCCGGCGTGGAAGTGCGCCCGATCATCACGCTCGACGGCGAGCATGAAGTGAACGAAGTGTTCTTCTCCGACGTGCGCGTGCCGGCCGAGAACCTCGTGGGCGAAGAGAACAAGGGCTGGACCTGCGCCAAGTACCTCTTGACCTACGAGCGCACCAACATCGCGGGCGTGGGCTTCTCGGTAGCGGCGCTCGAACAGCTCAAGGGCATCGCTGCGACGCAGACCAAGAACGGCAAGCCGCTCGCCGAAGACCCGTCGTTCGCCGCACGCATGGCGCGCGTGGAAATCGACCTGGAGAACATGAAGACGACGAACCTGCGCGTGATCGCGGCCGTGGCCGGCGGCGGCGTGCCGGGCGCGGAGAGCTCGATGCTGAAGATCCGCGGCACGGAAATCCGTCAGGAGATTTCTTCTCTCGCGCGCCGTGCGATGGGCGTCTATGGCCGGCCCTTCGTCGAGGAAGCGCTGCACGACGGCTTCGACGGCCAGACCTTCGGCCCCGCCTACGCAAAGGCCGCCGCCGCGCGCTACTTCAACAACCGCAAGCTGTCGATCTTCGGCGGCTCCAATGAAATCCAGAAGAACATCATCTCCAAGATGATCCTGGGCCTGTAAGGAGACATGCAGTGAACTTCGAACACACCGAAGACCGGCGCATGCTCGCCGACAGCCTGAACCGCTTCATCGCCGAGCAGTACGCCTTCGACGCGCGCGACCGCATCGCGAAGTCCGCGCACGGGTTCAGCAAGGAGATCTTCCAGCAGTTCGCCGAACTGGGCGTGATCGGCGCGCTCTTCAGCGAAGCCGATGGCGGCTTCGGCGGCGGCGGTTTCGACATCGCCGTGGTCTTCGAGGCGCTGGGCCGCGGGCTCGTGGTCGAGCCGTTGCTGGGCGCCGTGATGGTCGGTGAAGCGCTCGTTGCAGCCGGCAGCGATGCGCAGAAGGAAAAGCTCGGCGACATCATCAACGGCGTCGCCGTCGCGGCCTTTGCGCACGACGAAGCCGACACGCACTACGAACGCACGCATGTGGCGACCCGCGCCGAGCGCAGCGGCGATGGCTGGGTGCTGAACGGTGCCAAGGCCGTCGTGCCGCAAGGCGAGCAGGCCGACCTGTTCCTGGTCTCGGCCCGCACCTCGGACAACGTGGACGACGAAGCCGGCATCTCGCTGTTCCTCGTGCCCGCGAAGGCTGCCGGCCTCACGGTGCGCGGCTGCCCCGCCATCGACGGCGGCCGCGTCGCGGAACTCGCATTCGACGGCGTGAAGCTCGGCGCCGACGCATTGCTCGGCGCCGAAGGCCAAGGTGCCGCGACACTCGAACGCGCCATCGGCCGCGGCGTGCTCGCGCTGTGCGCCGAGGCCCTGGGCGCGATGGAAGCCGCCAAGACCGCGACGCTGGAGTACCTGCGCACGCGCAAGCAATTCGGCATCCTCATCGGCAGCTTCCAGGCGCTGCAGCACCGCATGGCCGACCTGCTGCTGGAGATCGAGCAAGCGCGCTCGGCGGTCATCAACGCAGCGGCCGCCATCGACGGCACCGACCGCGTGGCGCGCGAGCGTGCGCTGTCGGCCGCCAAGTTCAGCATCGGCCGCATCGGCGCGCTGGTGGCCGAAGAGAGCATCCAGATGCACGGCGGCATCGGCATGACGTGGGAGCTGCCGCTGCCGCACTACGCCAAGCGGCTCGTGATGATCGACCACCAGCTGGGCGACGAAGACCATCACCTGCAGCGCTACATTGCCCTGAGCAAAGAGTCCGCCAAGGAGGTTGCGGCATGACGGACAAGACCGTCCTGATCTCGCAGGAAGGCGCCGTGCGCATCCTGACCAACAGCAACCCCGCCGCGCGCAACGCGATCACGCCGACGCTGTATGCCGAACTCTCGGCCGCGCTCGCCGATGCGCAGAACGATCCCGAAGTGGGCGCCATCGTCTTCACCGGCGCCGACGATTTCTTCTGCGCCGGCGGCGACTTGAACCTGCTGGCCAAGCGCCGCGAGCTGCCCGCCTCGGAGCGCCGCGAAAAGCTCGAAGGCCTGCACGACCTGATCCGCGCGATCCGCGATTGCGGCAAGCCGGTGATCGCGGCCGTCGAAGGCGGCGCGGCCGGCGCGGGCCTCTCGATGGCGCTGGCTTGCGACATGCTCGTGTCGGCGCGCGATGCGTTCTACACGGTGGCCTACGTCAAGGTCGGCCTCACGCCGGACGGCGGCGCGACCGCGTTCCTCGCGGAGTTCGTCTCGCGCCAGGTGCTCACCGAGATGTGCCTCACCGGCGACCGCATGCCGGCCGAGCGCCTGCACGCGCTGGGCGCGGTCAACCGCCTGACCGACAAGGGCGCGGCGCTGGCCGAAGCCATCGCGCTCGCGGCCAAGGTGGCGAGCGGCCCGCAGCGCGCGAGCGCGCGCATCAAGACGCTGTGCCGCCAGGCGCACAGTGCCACCCTCGAGGAACAGCTCGACGCCGAGGCCGTCTTCATGGTCGAGTCGCAAGCCGATACCGAAGCGGCCGAAGGCATCGGCGCCTTCCTCGGCAAGCGCAAGGCGGACTTCAGCGCGCTGCGTCACAACAAGCAGGACGCGCCCTGACGCCTCTGCCTGATTCACTCCGAACAAGAACCGTTCGGGCTGAGCTTGTCGAAGCCTCGCGCGGCGCTTCGACAAGCTCGGCGTGAACGGTTCTGGCGCATTTCATGGAACCCATTCGCTCTCACGTTTTCCTGGAGCCCTCATGCCACTGCTGAATTCCTCGCTGCCGCTCGCCGGCGTGCGCGTCCTCGACTTGTCCCGCATCCTCGCGGGCCCCTGGTGCGGCATGGTGCTGGCCGACATGGGCGCCGAAGTCATCAAGGTCGAGCACCCGGGCCGCGGCGACGACACGCGCGACTGGGGCCTGCGCGTGGGCAAGACCGAGACCGCCTACTTCAACAGCGTGAACCGCAACAAGCGCTCGGTCACGCTCGACCTGCAGACGCCCGAAGGCCAGCAGATCGCGCGCGATCTGGCCAAGCAGTGCGACGTGGTGATCCAGAACTTCAAGTTCGGCGGCATCGACAAGCTGGGCCTGGGCTACGCGCAGC
Source organism: Variovorax sp. AC194 (assembly GCF_979257995.1). Lineage (NCBI taxonomy): Bacteria > Pseudomonadati > Pseudomonadota > Betaproteobacteria > Burkholderiales > Comamonadaceae > Variovorax > Variovorax sp. AC194. The sequence goes on from NZ_OZ409823.1 coordinate 6,093,950, forward strand.
TGCGCAAGGAAAACCCCGGCCTCATCTACTGCTCGATCTCGGGCTACGACCGCACCGGCCCCGAGGCCGCGCGCCCGGGCTACGACCTCGTCGTTCAAGGCGAGGCGGGCCTCATGGCGCTCAACGGCGAAGCGAACCAGCCGCCCCTGAAGTTCGGCGTGGCGGCGGTGGACCTGTTCACCGGCATGTACTCGGCGCAGGCCGTGCTCGCCGCGCTCTACCAGCGCGAGAAGACCGGCAAGGGCCGGCATGTGGAGATGGCGCTCTTCGACTGCGGCCTGATGATCACCGCCTACTACGGCCTCGAAGCGCTGCTGATGGGCGAAGACCCGCCGCGCTACGGCAACTCGCACCCGTCGATCGTGCCCTACGGCGTGTTCGATGCGGCCGACGGCCCGCTGGTGATCACCGTGGGCAACAACGCGCAGTTCGCGCGCTTTTGCACCGAGGTGATCGAGCGGCCCGACCTCGCGGCCGACGAGCGCTTCAAGACCAACATCCTGCGTTCGGCCAACCGCGCGGTGCTGCTGCCCGAGCTGCACGCCGAGCTGGCCAAGCGCCAGCGCGCGGACCTGCTCGCCAAGCTCACCGCCTCGGGCATTCCGTGCGGCGAGGTGCTGGGCCTGCTCGAAGCGCTGCAGTCGAAGCGCGCGACCGATGCGGGCCTCGTGACCGAGCAGCCGCACCCGGTGGCCGGCACGGTCAACGTGCTTGCGCCGCCCTACCGTTTCGATGGCGAGCGCCTGCCGGTGCGCAGCGCGCCGCCCACCCTGGGCGAAGGCACGCACGACGTGCTCAAGTCCCTGCTCGGCCTGTCAGATGAGAAGCTGGCCGCGCTGAAAACAAGCGGCGTCGTCTGAAGAAGACGCCTGTGCATTTCCTGATCCCCTGAAGAAGTAGCAACTGAAGTCCATGGCCTCCCTCGTTTCCCGTTCCCTCCGCAATCCCGTTCGCCGTGCACTCCTCGCCCTGGCCCTTCCCCTCATCGCCGGCAGCGCCTTCGCGCAGGCCTGGCCCGCCAAGCCGATCACGCTGATCGTGCCCTTCCCGCCCGGCGGCCCGACCGACGTGGCCTCGCGCATCGTGGCGCAGAAGATGTCCGCCGCGCTCAAGCAGAACATCGTCATCGACAACCGCAGCGGCGCCTCGGGCACCGTGGGCGCCGCCGCCGCGGCACGCGCGGCACCCGACGGCTACACCTTCGTGATGCTGGCCACGCCCACGCTGCTGGCCTCGCACCTCTACGGCCCCACGAGCTACGACATCTTCAAGAACTTCACGCCCGTGGGCTCGGTGTACGACCTGCCGATCGTGCTGGTGGTGAACCCGAAATCGCTGCCCGAGGTGACCACCCTGCAAGGCCTCATTGCCAAGGCCAAGGCCGAGGGCGGCAAGCTCAACTACACGACGGCCGGCGCCGGCAGCTTCGGCCACCTGACGACCGAGCAGCTGAAAACCATCGGCAAGTTCGACATGCAGCACGTGCCCTACCGCGGCAGCGCGCCGGCCGTGACCGACCTCATCGGCGGCCAGGTGCCCGCGATGTTCTCGGACCTCGTGGCCGTGCTGCCGCACATCCGCGCCGAGAAGCTGCGCGCCATCGCCGTGGGTTCGGGCCAGCGCGTGAGCCTGTTGCCCGATGTGAAGACGGTGGCCGAGCAGGGCTTTCCCGGCTTCGACGCGACCTCGTGGGGCGGCCTGCTCGCGCCGACCGGCACGCCCAAGGACGTGATCGACCGCATGAGCGCAGAACTGAAGACCGCGCTGGCCGACAAGCAGGTGCAGGAAAAGCTCGAGAGCGTCGGCTCCTTCGCGGCCTACCGCACGCCCGAGCAGACCGGCGTTCGCATGCGGCAGGACTTCGAACGCTGGGGCAAGGTCATTCGCGACAACAAGATCACGAACCAGTAAAACAGGGCGCTTCGCGCGCGGCCCGCAAGACGACATCAAGGAGACAACATGACAGGCAATGACAAGAAGAATGCGGCCGGTGCGCCGTTCCGCCCCCTGTTCCCGGTGCGCGGCCTCGCCGACATCCGGCGGCTGGAAGAAACGCCGCTCGAAGAAGCGCTCACGGTGCGCAGCACCTATGAGCTCTTTTGCAATTCCGGCGCGGCCTTCGGCGACAAGACGGCGCTGACCTTTCTGCGCAGCGGCAATCCGGCCGATGAGCCGATCCGCTGGTCGTATGCCCAGCTGCTCGCGGGCATCCACCAGACCGCGAATCTGCTGCACACGCTGGGCGTGGGGCCTCAGGACGCGGTCGCGGTGCTGCTACCCGGCTGCCTCGAATACCACCTGGCGCTCTGGGGCGGCGAAGCGGCCGGCATCGTGCAGCCGCTCAACCCTTTGTTGACCGACGAGAAGCTGGTCGCGCTGATGACCGCGGCGCGCGCGAAGGTGCTGATCGCCTACGGCTCGGACGCGGAATCGGGCATGTGGTCCAAGGCGATGCGCCTGCGCGGCCAGGTGCCGACGCTCACGACCGTGCTGCGCGTGGCGCCGCACGACGAAGCACCCGGCGCCGCGGGCGCATTGCCCGAAGGCGTGGCCGAGTTCGACGTGCTGCGCGCGGCGCAACCGAACGATCGCCTCGTGAGCGGCCGCGACATCGCGCCCTCCGACATCGCCGCCTACTTTCACACCGGCGGCACCACCGGCGCGCCCAAGCTCGCGCGCCACAGCCACGGCGCGCAGGTGTTCACCGCGTGGGCCAGCGTGCAGCTGGCGGGCATGAACGAACACGGCATCTCGATCAACGGCTATCCGCTCTTCCATGTGGCGGGCGTGCTGCCGGCCTCGCTCTCGTCGCTGTCGGCGGGCGTGGAGGTGATCATTCCGACGCCCTCGCTGCTGCGCAACAAGGAGGTGCTGGCCAACTACTGGAAGCTGGTCGCCAAATACCGGCCGACCTCGCTCTCCGCCGTGCCCACGGTGCTCGCGGCGCTCGCGAACGTGCCGCTCGATGGCGCGGACATCTCATCGATCACCTACTGCCGCACCGGCGCCGCGGTGCTCGCGCCCGAGCTGGCCGCGCGCTTCGAGCGCCTGTTCGGCCTGCATGTGCACGAGAGCCTGGGCATGACGGAGATGGCCGGCATCTCGACCATCACGCCGCCCGGCGTGAACGGGCCGGCGGGATGCGTGGGCTTTCGCCTGCCGTATTCGCAGGTCCGCATCGTCGCGCTGGACGAGAGCGGCAATGCGAGCGACCGCGACGTGGCGCCCGGCGAACAGGGCATGGTGCTGTTCAAGTCGCCCAACGTGTTCTCGGGCTTCGTCGATCCGGCGGACAACGCCAAGGCCTTCACCGCCGACGGCTGGCTCGCGACCGGCGACCTGGGCTGGATGGACAGCGAGGAGCGGCTGAACCTCACGGGCCGCTCGAAGGACCTGATCATCCGCAGCGGCCACAACATCGATCCGAAGACCATCGAGGACGCGCTCGGCGCGCACCCGGCGGTGCAGCTGTGCGCGGCGGTCGGCGCGCCCGATGCGTATGCGGGCGAGCTGCCCGTGATCTTCGCCACGCTGGTGCCCGGCGCCTCGGCGACCGAGGAAGAACTGCTCGCCTTCACCGCCGCGCGCGTGGACGAAGCGCCCGCCAAGCCCAAGTGGGTGTCGGTGATCGGCGCGATGCCGATGACCAACGTCGGCAAGATCTACAAGCCCGAGCTGCGCGCGATGGCCGCGCGGCAGGTGGTGGCCGCAACGGTCGCCGAGCTGTGCGCCGAACTCGGCGCGAACGATGCGGCGCGGCCCGCGGTGACCACCGAAGGCGAAAGCCTCGTGCATGTGCAGATCGATGCCGCCGCGGCAGGTGCGCTCGCCGCGACGCTGCAGGAGCGGCTGCAGAAGGCGCTGGCACCACTGCCTTTCAAGACGCGCATTGCGCTGAAGTGAATCGCTGCCTCTTCAAGAATTTCTGAAACGCAAGGGAGACAAAACCATGGCCCATTCACGTCGCGCATTGCTGTGCGCTGCCGCATCGACCGCCGCGCTGTTCGCACTGGCACCCGCGCATGCGCATGCGCAGGCGCCCTACCCCAACAAGCCGATCCGCATGGTCGTGCCCTTCCAGGCCGGCGGCGCGACCGACGTGCTCGCGCGCGTGCTGGGCCAGAAGATGTCGGCCGGCTTCGGCCAGCCGGTCGTCATCGACAACAAGCCCGGCGCGGCCGGCATCATCGGCACCGATGCGGTCGCCAAGTCGGCGCCCGATGGCTACACGCTCGTCTTCTCGCTGAGCAACGCGCTGCTGACCAACGAATTCCTCTACGAGAAGCTGCCCTACGACACGCAGCGCGACCTCACGCTGGTCTACCAGGTGGCGATGGGGCCGCTGGTGCTGGTGGTGCATCCGAGCGTGCCGGTGAAGACCGCGCCGGAGCTCTTGAAGTACGTCGCCGCGAACAAGGGCAAGGTCGCCTACGGCTCCTACGGCGTGGGCGCCTACCCGCACCTGGCCGGCGCGCACATGAGCCTCACGCAGCAGGCCGACATGAACCACGTCGCCTACAAGGGCGAGGCGCCGATGATGCAGGACCTGATCGGCGGGCAGATCCAGATGGCCTATGCGAGCGCGCTCGTGGCCAAGCCGCACATCGACGCGGGCAAGGTGCGGGCCATCGGCGTGAGCGGCGAGCGCCGCATGGCCGCGCTGCCCAACGTGCCGACGATGGCCGAGCAGGGCCTGAAGGACGAGGCCTACCGCGTGACCGGCTGGCTCGCCTTCGCGGTGCCCGCGAAAACGCCCAAGCCCATCGTGGACCGCATCGCCGAGGAAGTGCGCAAGGCCACGCAACAGCCCGACGTGCGCGAGCGCGTGGCGGCCATGGGCTTCGAGCTGAAGGACAGCTCGCCCGAACTCTTCGCCGCCGCGTGGAAGCAGGAGCGGCCGGTGTGGGAGCGGCTCATCAAGCAATCGGGCGCGAAGCTCGAGTGAACCTCATCTCTCGTAATTTTTTGAAGGAACAACCATGAAGATTCTTGTACCTGTCAAACGGGTCGTCGATTACAACGTGAAGGTGCGCGTCAAGAGCGACGGCACCGGGGTGGACATTGCCAACGTCAAGATGAGCATGAACCCGTTCGACGAGATCGCTGTCGAAGAAGCGGTTCGCCTGAAAGAGAAGGGCGTGGTTACCGAGGTGATCGCTGTCTCGTGCGGCGATGCCAAGTGCCAGGAAACCCTGCGCACCGCGATGGCCATCGGCGCCGACCGCGGCATCCTCGTGGAGACGACCGAAGAGCTGCAGCCGTTGGCCGTGGCCAAGCTGCTCAAGGCGCTGGTCGACAAGGAACAGCCCCAGCTCATCATCCTCGGCAAGCAAGCCATCGATGACGACGCCAATCAAACGGGCCAGATGCTGGCTGCACTGGCCGACCTGCCCCAAGCCACCTTCGCCTCCAAGGTCGAAGTCGCCGGCGACAAGGCCACGGTCACGCGCGAAGTCGACGGCGGCCTGGAAACCATCTCCCTCACGCTGCCGGCCGTCATCACGACCGACCTGCGCCTGAACGAGCCGCGCTACGTCACGCTGCCCAACATCATGAAGGCCAAGAAGAAGACGCTCGATGTCTTCAAGCCCGAAGACCTGGGTGTGGACGTCAAGCCCCGCCTGAAGACCCTGAAGGTCAGCGAACCGCCCAAGCGCGGCGCCGGCGTCAAGGTGCCGGACGTTGCAACGCTGGTGGACAAACTGAAGAACGAAGCGAAAGTGATCTGAACATGACCGCACTTGTTATTGCCGAACACGACCACGCCAGCATCAAGCCGGCAACCTTGAACACCGTGACCGCAGCCCTCGCTTGCGGTGGCGAAGTGCACGTGCTGGTGGCTGGCGCCAACGCCGCTGAAGCCGCCAAGGCTGCCGCCCAGATCGTGGGCGTCACCAAGGTCATCGCCGCCGACAGCCCGAGCCTGGCCGAGAACCTCGCCGAGAACGTCGCCGCCCAAGTCCTCGCGATCGCAGCCAACTACAGCCACATCCTGTTCCCCTCGACCGCCAACGGCAAGAACGTCGCCCCGCGCGTGGCCGCCAAGCTCGATGTGGCGCAGATCAGCGACATCACCAAGGTCGACAGCCCCGACACCTTCGAGCGCCCGATCTACGCCGGCAACGCGATCGCCACGGTGCAGAGCAGCGATGCCACCAAGGTGATCACCGTGCGCACGACCGGCTTCGACGCCGCAGCCGCAACGGGCGGCAGCGCAACGGTCGAAACCGCTGAAGGCGTCGCAGACAGCGGCAAATCGACCTTCGTCGGCCGCGAGGTCACCAAGAGCGAACGCCCTGAACTGACCGCCGCCAAGATCATCGTCTCCGGCGGCCGAGCCTTGGGCAGCGCCGAGAAGTTCACCGAAGTGATGGCGCCTCTTGCCGACAAGCTCAACGCGGGCCTGGGCGCCAGCCGCGCTGCCGTCGATGCGGGCTACGCCCCCAACGACTGGCAAGTGGGCCAGACCGGCAAGATCGTCGCACCGCAGCTGTACATCGCAGCGGGCATCTCGGGTGCGATCCAGCACTTGGCCGGCATGAAGGACTCCAAGGTGATCGTGGCGATCAACAAGGACGAAGAGGCGCCGATCTTCTCGGTGGCCGACTACGGCCTCGTCGCCGACCTGTTCACGGCGGTGCCCGAGTTGGTGAAGGCGCTCTGAGCCGATGAAGACCCGCATCACCGAACTGCTCGGCATCCGCTACCCCATCATTCAGGGCGGCATGCAGTGGGTGGGCCGCGCCGAGCTGGCGGCGGCCGTGTCGAACGCCGGCGGCCTGGGCATCGTGACGGCGCTCACGCAGCCCACGCCCGACGATCTGCGTCATGAAATCGCGCGCACCCGCACGCTGACCGACAAGCCCTTCGGCGTGAACCTCACGATCCTTCCGGCGGTGAAGCCGCCGCCGTATGCGCAGTACGTGCAGGCCATCATCGACAGCGGCGTGAAGATCGTGGAGACCGCGGGCAACAGCCCGAAGGATTTCATCGAAGCGTTGAAGCGCCACGACGTGAAGATCGTGCACAAGTGCACCTCGGTGCGCCATGCGCTCTCGGCCGAGCGCAACGGTGTCGATGCGGTGTCGGTCGACGGCTTCGAGTGCGCGGGCCATCCGGGCGAGGACGACGTGCCCGGCCTCGTGCTGCTGCCCATCGCGGCGCGGAAGCTCCGCATTCCGATCATCGCCTCGGGCGGCATCGCCGACGGGCGCGGCATGGCGGCTGCGCTCGCGCTGGGCGCCGAGGGCGTGAACATGGGCACGCGCTTCTGCGTGACGCAGGAGGCGCCGATCCATCCGAACATCAAGGAGGCGCTGGTCAACGCGACCGAGCGCGACACGAAGCTGATGTTCCGCACCATGCGCAACACCGCGCGCGTGTTCCGCAACGCGATCTCCGAAGAGGTGGTGGCTACCGAGAGCCGACCCGGCGGTTGCGAGTTCGAGGAGGTGCGCCCGCTGGTGGCCGGCGCGCGCGGCCGCGCGGCGCTGGAGTCGGGCGAGGTGCAGAACGGCGTGGTCTCGGCCGGCCAGTGCATCGGACTGATCGACGATATTCCCACCTGCGCGGAGCTGATCGAGCGCATGGTGCGCGAATGCCGCGAGCATCTGGAGCGGGCGCGCGGCTGGATGGGCTGAGTCTTTCTGCTCGCATCCGGGGGGCGCTCAGGCCGACGGGGCACCTTGCTCCGCGAATGTCCCCCGGCCTTCGGCCTCCTCCTTTATTTCGCTGCGCAAGGCACCCCATCGGCCTGAGCGTTCAGCGCAGTTGCGCACTGAGACCGCACGGCCCCTGAGGCACGCGCGCGGCGCACTGCGGAAGCTGCATTTGTTGGCGATTGCCGAGACTTCGTGCGGCATGGAACGGCCACTTCGCCGGGCTCTTCTCTAAAGTGGATGCCCCTGTCACTCGATATCCCACCAAGGGAAGAAGAAAGGCGCAACACACCCACCACCCAGATGTTTGAAGGCTGCTTGCCTCGCGGCAGGTTGTCGGTGCGAAAGCAGCGATGCAAATGCGAGGTATCAAAAGGCGACGGCCAGGGTGTTAGAGCACCCCAGCCGTCTAACCAAGTTCGTGCAACACCCTAGAAAGGACCGCACAAAAATGGCTACCAAGACTATAGCCCGGCGTCGCACGCCGGTAGCTTCCGAAGACAACGCCCAAGACCCGGCGGATCGTCTCGAAAACACCCTCTCGCAACTCGAAGCTCTCCTGTGGATCTGCCACGGTGAAGAGATCAACTGGTGCAGCGGTGACGGGCCTCGACAACTGGACAACCTGCTCTGGCTTGCGGCCGACCTTGCTCGCAAGGCTGGGGAGCTGTTTCAGTTGAGCGAGAAGGCGCGACGTGGGGCGCCTGAGACTGGCGGTTAGTAGCTGGTCTGCGGGCTGCGGTTTTGCAGCCCGCCTGAAGCCTTCGTGGTGAAGGGGATTCGGTTCTGTTGAGGTTTGTGGGGTGAGCCTCAGTGACAGCTATGTGTTCCATTCTGATCGTCGGCAGGCAATGCGGGCTTCCGCTTTGCTGCGATTGCTGCCATTCACGATCTGCGTTCGGATGGATGCTCGCTGCCAGAAGCAGTCATCCGACGTCAAGGCGCAAATGCGATACAACTGGCTTGCGGTCGAGCTTCTGTCCGAGGGGCAAATGGAACAAATCGCCGACTTCCCCGAACGAGCTTTGCTTGTGTTCTCCCTGCTTTTCTGCATGCCCAACGCGGCCGGGCGCTGCCATGTCATCATTCCGCAAACAGCGGAAGAGAGAAGATGGGCGCTTCACCGTGGACATACATCATTGGCCCGTTCGTGGGTGCGTGCTTGGCATTCGCGCTTGCGCGCCTGTACGACGCGAACAAGCGCTTCAACGAACGGCTCTCGGCAGGCAACCTCGCGTTGCTTTCCATTAAGAACCAGCTGAACGACTTCCTGCTGTTCAGGCTCGGCTTCCACCAAGACTGTCGGCGAATCGGGTTGCAGGGCGACGAGCCCGTGTGGGCACTGGTCCGACCGAGCTTCATGCGGTACGGCGACTACGAATTCGACTACAAAGAAGTGGCGTTCCTCTTTGAGGGCGGCGCTCGGCCTGCGGCCTTCGACGACATCGAGCACACGCAGATCCTGCACCACGACCTCATCAAGATGGACGAGCACCGGACCGGCACCGCACGTGAAACGCAACGGCTCGCAGCGAAGGAGGGGAAGGTCGGCGCGACGTTCACGGAAGTCGAGGCCATCCTCGGCAAGGCGTACATCGCCGAACTGCACATGCTGGCAGAGGGCCTGGCTTTGCGAGCCGCCGAGAACGAAGCGGTGTACCTGAAGGCGTTCACCTCGCTTCGGGATGCCCTCCGCGACCACTTTAAGCAGACATGGCGCTACCGCGTCGGCTACGCCTACCGTATGCGACACGACGCGACCATTGAGGACATGCTCTCGAAGCTGCGGCCTAGACGAGAGCCCGGCTACAACGCCGACGAGCTACCGCCACTCCCCAAAGACCTGCAAACGTCCGTCGACGAAACTCTGGCACACCGCAAAGCGCACAAGACTGAGGCACAGAAGCGCGGCTAGTCGTCTTCCTCCTCAGTTGCTTCCGGCCAATCTTTCGTCGCCTCGCGTAGGTAGTTAGCAAGCTGGAGGGTCTGCACGTGGCCGAGAACGGCGTGCCAGTACAACTGCTTGCTGTCGTCCTGCGCCAGGATGTCGTACGTGAAGAACAGCTCGCTGTTGCGCAGTTCGTCTTTGTCCTCTTCCGTCAGCGTGTAGAAAGCTTCCGCGGCAAGCAAGCATTTGAAGATTCGCGAAGTAAACCAACTCGTGAACATGAGGTGGTTGCTGAGCGACCAAACGGCCGGCTCATACGTCTGCGTCCCTCCCGTGCCGTGCGCGCCCTCGTTGCGCGAGTGGCAGAAGTCATCAATCCACGCCTCGAATGGGCGCGTCGGCTTGTACTTCTTCCAGCGCTCCCGCCACTTCTCAGGCGCGATGTGCACGTCATGCCACTCTGCGGGTCCGAGGTGCGGAGCCATCAGCGCCATCAGCTTCTGCTTGAGGTCGGCAGTCTGGTGCGTGGCGTTTACCAACGTCTCAAGGGCGGCCCGCGTGAAGACAATTTCGGCGGACTCAGGCACTTCATTGGCGTCGGTGTTGGCGCGAATGAACATCGTGACAGCGTCCCTAATCCTGCTTCGAAGCGGTCCGGCCGGCACATTCAATAGGGCAAGAGCGAGTTCTCCGTCTAGGTCGAAGCAGTACCTGTTCGACACATGCAGCGGACGCAAGAACACAGGCCTCCCTTGCGTGCCGGTCATGTAGTTGATGCCGCCGCCGTCGCGCCGCCGTGTCCGGATCGCTGTCGAAGCAGGGTTGTCTTCATGGTAGTGCTGCGCTGTGACAAGCAAGCCGTCTGAGTTGCAGTAATCCAAGAACCAGCCGTACCGCCGCTTGGAAATAGCAGCGAAAACGAGCAACTGGGTCTGCTCAAGCCGCTCCTGCACCTCGTCATCGGCGAGGATGGTCTCGCGCTCGTCATCACCCGGCCAGCGCAGAATAACGGCCCTCTTCACGGGCACAGTCGAGTCTCCGTCGTGCACGAAAGCACGGTCAGCGTAGTTTCCAATGATGGCATCAAGGCCCTCCTGGCTGGTCTTGCCGAGCGTTCCAGGCGCAGAGCCGCGCGTGTATGGGACCAGCGAGATTGGGCCGATGTGGCCTGGTCCATTCATGGCGGTCCATGGCATGAAGAAAAGAGTGGGCATGCAGTTATCTCCAAAATTTCATCTTGAGTTTTTTACGGAAGCCTAGACCGCGCCGATGACATCGCCAACAGCTTTGAAGGCTGCGCTGTGCCACATTACTTCTCGTGGAATTAGACCTTCTGCGAGAAATGGCAGATGCTGTGCGGCATCGCGGAGAGCCAAGCCGACCTTGCCAGGTGGGCAACGCTTCTGTACCGCGAGCATGCGACCGAGACCCCCCGCCATGTGGCCCGCGAAGAGTTCTTGATCTCGCAGTCAACGAACCCGAACTAACCACGGCTCTTTTCGGGTTTTTGCCAGCGATCTTCAGGGCCGCTCGCCGCCGGCCAGAATTCTCGGGAGGCGCCCCGTAGGCACAGGTCGCTCATTCGTACCTCTATCACCCGACGTACTAAGGGTCAGGCTCTTTTGGCATGCGTGTGCCGCGCCCCGCTTCAGTTTCCAGTTCAAACGGTCAGTCAATGGAAAAACTGACGGGCGGAATCAGTCTGAAGCGAACATTGAACGTAGTCGTGCCAATGTCGATCGCAACCCACACCAACCCTTCGGACTTCTGCTTGTTCACCGCCCGTCTCTCACGAACGCTCAGTAGTACGCCCCCGCACGTCCGCCTGCAATCCGCCAAAGCGGTCGAACCGCCAACCCCACAGCCGCACTCATCGTGCACAGGGCGCCGGGTGCTCCCCTCCGCGAAATAAAGGAGGAGCCCGAAGGGCGGGGGACATTCGCGGAGGGGAGTACCCGGCGCCCTGTGCACGCGCCCCTAATGCGCCTTCGCGCAAGCCCCAAAAGGGAGAGCCCAGCTAAGGAAACCCCCGATACATGAATGGTCATCGACCCTCTAGCATCGGCGGCTGCTCCCCCTTGTCGAGGTGTACGGACCGCGTCCCGGCGTCCGCCCGGTGACATGGCGCCTGCCTCACCTGCCCTTCCTGCGATGACAACTCCTCCCGAGTCCGGCCCCACGCTGGACGCCGCCAGCCCCCTCCCCCCGACATCGAAGCCGCCGACGAACCCACCAAGGTGCCGCTCGCCATCGAAGACTGGCTCACCGTCATCATCATGGGCGCGCTGGCGCTCATCACCTTCGCCAACGTGCTGGTGCGCTACTTCACCAGCTCATCGTTCGCGTGGACCGAGGAGTTCTCGGTGTTCCTCATGATCATGCTGGCGCTGGTGGCCGGCTCGGCAGCGGTGGCGCGCGACCGGCACATCCGCATCGAATATTTCTCCGAGAGCGGCTCGATGGCGCGGCGCAAGCGCCTCGCGCAATTCGGCGCGCTGATGATCGCGATCCTCTTCGGCCTGATCGGCGCGCTGAGCATCCGCATGGTGTGGGACGACTACCGCTTCGAGGAGACCACGCCGGGCATCGGGCTGCCGGCCTGGTGGTATTCGATGTGGCTGCCGATCGTGTCCTTCGCCATCGCGGGGCGGGCCATCGGGCTCATGGTCCGGCGCGGGCGCAAGACGAACTACGCGTCCGACGACAGCAGCAACAACAAAAAAGGCGACGCCAAGTGATCGCCACCCTGCTCTTCGTCGCCTTCGTGCTGATGATGCTGGTGGGCGTGCCCATCGGCGCCGCGCTCGGCCTGGCGGGCGCCGCCTGCATCGCGCTGGCCAACAGCGACGCGCAGTGGTTCGGCCTGCTGGCCGTGCCGCAGAACTTCTATGCGGGTCTGGGCAAATACCCGCTGCTGGCCATTCCGATGTTCGTGCTGGTCGGCTCCATCTTCGACCGCTCGGGCGTGGCGCTGCGGCTGGTGAACTTCGCGGTCGCCATCGTCGGGCGCGGCCCCGGCATGCTGCCGCTGGTGGCGATCGCCGTGGCGATGTTCCTCGGCGGCATCTCGGGCTCGGGCCCGGCCAACGCCGCCGCGGTGGGCGCGGTGATGATCGCGGCCATGTCGCGCGCCGGCTACCCGGCCGCGTTCTCGGCGAGCGTGGTGGGCGCAGCTGCGGCCACCGACATCCTGATTCCGCCTTCGGTCGCGTTCATCGTCTACTCGGTGCTGGTGCCCGGCGCCTCGGTGCCGGCGCTGTTCGCGGCCGGCATGATCCCCGGCATCATGGCCGGCCTCGCGCTGATGATTCCGGCCGTGTGGCTGGCCCGCACGCACAAGATGGGCGCGCTCGAAGCGACGCTGCCGCGCCCGCCGTTCTGGAAGAGTTTTCGCGAAGCGATCTGGGGGCTCGCCGCGCCGGTGCTGATCCTGGGCGGCATGCGCGCAGGCTGGTTCACGCCGACCGAAGCGGCGGTGGTGGCAGTGTTCTACGGGCTCTTCGTGGGCATGTGCATCCACCGGACCATCAAGGTGCGCGACCTCTTCGTGATCCTGCGCGAGTCGGGCGAGCTCTCGGCGGTGATCCTGCTGGTGGTGTCGCTCGCGGGCATCTTCGCGTACTCGCTCTCGACGCTGGGCATCATCGATCCGGTGACGCGGGCCATCGTGAATTCGGGCCTCGGCGAATACGGCATCCTGGCGTTGCTGATCCTCTTGCTCATCACCGTGGGCATGTTCCTCGACGGCGTGTCGATCTTCCTCATCTTCGTGCCGCTCCTGCTGCCCATCGTGCAGCACTACAAGTGGGACCCGGTGTGGTTCGGCGTGATCCTCACGCTCAAGGTCGCGCTCGGCCAGTTCACGCCGCCGCTGGCCGTGAACCTCATGGTCTCGTGCCGCATCGCCAAGGTGCGCATGGAAGAGACCGTGCGCTGGGTCGGCTGGATGCTGTTCTCGATGTTCGTGGTGATGGTGCTGGTCATCGCATTCCCCGAGCTGGCGCTCTGGCTGCCGCGCAAGCTCGGCTACTGATTTTTTCGTTCCATCTACAAAGAGGAGACCTTCCATGAAATTCCGCCGCACCCTGCTGGGCCTCGCCGCCGTGGCCACCGCCCTGGGCATGTTCTCCACCGGCGCCATGGCGCAGGCCGCCTACAAGCCCGAGTACAAGATGTCGCTGGTGCTCGGCCCGCCGACGCCCTGGGGCCAGGCCGGAAAGATCTGGGCCGACCTCGTGAAGGAGCGCACGCAGGGGCGCATCAACATCAAGCTGTACCCGGGCGTCTCGCTCATCCAGGGCGACCAGACGCGCGAGTTCAGCGCGCTGCGCCAGGGCGTGATCGACATGGCCGTGGGCTCGACCATCAACTGGTCGCCGCAGGTCAAGCAGCTGAACCTCTTCTCGATGCCTTTCCTCATGCCCGACTACGCGGCCATCGACGCGCTCACGCAGGGCGACGTGGGCAAGGAAATGTTCAAGACCCTGGACAAGGCCGGCGTGGTGCCGCTCGCCTGGGGCGAGAACGGCTACCGCGAGATCACCAACTCCAAGAAGCCGATCAAGTCGCCCGAGGACATGAAGGGCATGAAGATCCGCGTGGTCGGCTCGCCGATCTATTCGGACATGTTCACCGCGCTCGGCGCCAACCCCACGCAGATGAGCTGGGCCGATGCGCAGCCGGCGCTCGCGAGCGGCGCGGTGGACGGGCAGGAGAACCCGCTCTTCCTCTTCACCGTGCTCAAGATGCACACCGTGGGCCAGAAGTTCGTGACCACCTGGGGCTACGTGGCCGACCCGCTCGTGTTCGTGGTGAACAAGGAGATCTGGGCCTCGTGGACGCCGGCCGACCAGGCCATCGTGCGCCAGGCCGCCGTCGATGCGGGCAAGCAGGAAATCGCGATCGCGCGCAAGGGCCTCGTGGAAGCCGACAAGCCGGTGCTGAAAGACATCGCAGGCATGGGCGTGACGGTGACCAGCCTCACGCCGGCCGAGCGCGATGCCTTCGTGAAGGCGACGCGTCCGGTGTACGACAAGTGGAAGTCGACGGTGGGCGCGGACCTGGTGGCGCAGGCCGAGAAGGCGATCGCCGCGCGCAAGAAGTAAGCGGCGTTTTCACAACACTGCGCGGCCTTCGATGGCCGCGCCGAAGCCCCGCTTGCGGGGCTTTTTCTTTGCCGGTTGCGCACTTCCGACTGCAACGAAAATGGCGGGCGAAATCCTTGGTTTGCGGACCGCCCGATGCCCTCTGGCTGCGGCGAAAAACACGCCCTCGATTTCATGCCGCCGACGCGAATTGCTCTGGCAGACTGGTTTTCACCGCGCGTTTTTCGCGCTTCAAGGAAACCATTCATGCCCGTCTCTTCGCGCTGGAAAGCCGATCTTTTCTCGTTCCTTCTCGCGGGATTCGCCCTCTTGATGACCACCAGCATCGCCCCGACCGCAGCGCACGCCGCCGACGCCACCACGGTGCACACGCTCATCATCGACACCGACCCCGGCGCCGACGACGTGATCGCGCTGCTGTTCGCCATGGCATCGCCCGAGCGGCTCAAGATCCAGGCGCTGACCACGGTGGCCGGCAACGTGCCGCTCGCGAAGACCTCGCGCAATGCACGCCTCGCACGCGAGTGGGCGAAGCGCCCCGATATTCCGGTCTACGCCGGCGCGCCGCGTCCCCTGCTGCGCACGCCGATCTACGCGGCCGACGTGCACGGCAGCGAAGGCATCACGGGCGTGCAGGTGTTCGAGCCGAAGCAGCCGCTGGCCGAGGGCAACGCGGTCGACTACCTCATCCGCACGTTGCGTGCCGCGCCCGAGAAAAGCGTGACGCTCGCGATGCTCGGGCCCGAGACCAACCTCGCGCTCGCGCTCACGCAGGCCCCGGACATCGTGCGCGGCCTGCGCGAACTGGTGCTCATGGGCGGCGCGCACTTCAACGGCGGCAACATCACGCCGACGGCCGAGTTCAACGTGTTCGCCGATCCGCATGCAGCCGAGATCGTGCTGAAAAGCGGCGTGCCGATCACCATGCTGCCGCTGGACGTGACGCACAAGATCCTCACGAGCCCCGAGCGCATCGCCAAGCTGCGGGGCCTGGGCAACCAGGCGGGCAAGACGGTGGCCGACATCCTCGACGCCTATGTGCAGCACGACATGCAGTACTACGGCCTGCCCGGCGGGCCGGTGCACGACGCCACGGTGATCGCCTATTTGCTGCAGCCCTCGCTCTTCAAGGGCAGGCGGGTGAACGTGGAAGTCGACAGCCGCGAAGGCGTCGGCTTCGGGCAGACGGCGGTCGACTGGTACGGGGGCCTCAAGCGCCCGGCCAACGTGAACTGGATCGCCGAGGGCGATGCGCAGGGGTTCTTCGATCTGCTGACGCAGCGGATCTCGCGGCTGCCCTGATGCCCTGATGCCCTGATGCCCTGATGCCCTGATGCCCTGATGCCCTGATGCCCTGATGCCCAGACTGCGCGCGCCGCCATGAAAAAAGCCACGCTGCAGAACAGCGTGGCTTTTGTCTTTGCGCCGCATCGAATCGATCAGTGCTGCAGGATCTTGTTCAGGAAATCCTTGGTGCGCGGCTGACGGTTCTCGGGGTGGTTGAAGAACTCGTCCTTCGGGCAGTCTTCCAGGATCTTGCCGCCCACGTCGATGAAGATCACGCGGCTGGCGACCTTGCGGGCGAAGGCCATTTCGTGCGTGACCACCATCATGGTCATGCCTTCCTTGGCGAGGGCCACCATCACGTCGAGCACTTCGCCGACCATCTCGGGGTCCAGCGCCGAGGTGGGTTCGTCGAACAGCATCACGATCGGGTCCATCGACAGCGCACGGGCGATCGCCACGCGCTGCTGCTGGCCGCCCGAGAGCTGGCCGGGGAACTTGTCCTTGTGCGCCATGAGGCCCACGCGGTCGAGCATCTTCAGGCCCCGGGTCTTGGCCTCGTCGGCCGTGCGGCCCAGCACCTTGATCTGCGCGATCGTGAGGTTCTCGGTCACCGACAGGTGCGGGAACAGCTCGAAGTGCTGGAACACCATGCCCACCTTGGAGCGCAGCTTGGGCAGGTTGGTCTTGGGGTCGTGCAGCGGGATGCCGTTGACGGTGATCTCGCCCTTCTGGAAGGGTTCGAGCGCGTTCACGGTCTTGATGAGCGTGGACTTGCCGGAACCCGAGGGGCCGCACACCACCACCACGTCGCCCTTGGAGATGTTCACCGAGCAGTCGTTGAGCACCTGCACCGGGCCATACCACTTGGAGACGTTCTTGATTTCGATCATTTTTTCGGACATTTCTTTCTCTCCGGTTCAGCCACTCAGCGAATGATGGCGATCTTCTTGTGCAGGCGCTTCACGAGCCACGACAAGGCATAACACATGACGAAGTACACGACGGCTGCGAGCAGGTACGCCTCGATCGGGCGGCCGAAATTCTTGCCCGCCGTCTCGAAGCCCTTGAGCATGTCGTAGGCACCGATGGCGTAGACCAGCGAGGTGTCCTGGAACAGGATGATGGTCTGCGTGAGCAGCACCGGCAGCATGTTGCGGAACGCCTGCGGCAGCACCACCAGGCGCATGTTCTGGCCGTAGGTCATGCCCACCGCCTGGCCCGCATTCACCTGGCCGCGCGGAATCGACTGGATGCCCGCACGCATGATCTCGGAGAAGTACGCCGCCTCGAACGCGACGAAGGTGATCACGGCCGAGATTTCGGAGCGGTAGTTCGAGCCGAGCGAGCCGAACAGCGAATAGAACGACGCCGGCACCAGGAGGAAGAACCACAGGATCACCATCACCAGCGGAATGCTGCGCATGCCGTTGACGTAGATGGCGGCCGGCGTGTCCAGCCACTTCTTGCCCGACAGGCGCATGAGCGCGAGGATGGTGCCGAAGATCACGCCGCCGATCGTGGCCACCACCGTCAGCATGATGCTGAAGTAGAAGCCCTTGACGACGAAGTTGCTGATGACGTCCCAGTTGTAGAAGGACAGGTCGAGATTCATCATGTCAGTGACCTCCGCCGCCGGCGCTGGCCGAGACGATGAAGCCCGGCACGCGGGTCTTCTTCTCGATGAATGCCATGAGCCGGTTGATGGCCAGGGCCGAGACCACGTAGCACGCCGTCACCGCCAGGTAGACCTCGATGCCGCGCGAGGTTTCTTCCTGCGCCTGCATGGCGAACATGGTGAGCTCGGTGACCGAGACGGCGAACGCGACGGACGAGTTCTTGAAGATGTTCATCGTCTCGCTCGTGAGCGGCGGGATGATGATGCGGTAGGCCATCGGCAGGATCACGTAGCGGTAGTACTGCACCGTGGTGAAGCCCACCGCCATGCCCGCGTAGCGCTGGCCCTTGGGCAGCGCCTGGATGCCCGAGCGCACCTGCTCGGCGATCCGCGCGGAGGTGAAGAAGCCCAGCGCCAGCACCACCAGGATGAAGCTCGGGACGCCCTTCATCACCGGGATCAGCGCCGGAATGACGTGGTACCAGAGGAAGATCTGCACCAGCAGCGGGATGTTGCGAAACAGCTCCACCCATGCATTGCCGAACCGCACCAGCCAGGGGCTGTCGGGCAGCGTGCGGATGATGCCGATCAGCGAGCCCAGCACCAACGCCACGACCAGCGCCAGCAGCGCCACGGACACCGTCCAGCCCCAGGCCGAGAGCATCCACTGCCAGTAGGTCGGATAGTCCCCCCCGGGTCCTGCAGGAACACCTGCCAATCCCAGTTTCCCATTTCTTACTCCTTCACCGTCGTCGACAAAACCGTCCCTTGAAAAGAAACGCCCACCGCGAAAGGTGGGCGTCATTCACGCAGCGACGCGCGCTTATTCCTTGGTGACGTACTCTTCCGCGGGCTTGTCGTTCGGGTTGGCCCACGCGTTCTTGGTGGCTTCGCCCAGCGGCAGGTTGATCACGACGTTGGCCGGGGGAATCGGCTTCAGGAACCACTTGTCGTAGAGCTTGGCGAGCTCGCCCGACTTGGCCTGTGCCTTGATGCTGTCGTCCACGGCCTTCTTGAAGGCCGGGTCGTCCTTGCGGATCATGATGCCGATGGGCTCCACGGCCAGCACGTCGTTCAGGAT
The DNA here is from genome assembly GCF_979257995.1 of Variovorax sp. AC194. Taxonomy (NCBI): domain Bacteria; kingdom Pseudomonadati; phylum Pseudomonadota; class Betaproteobacteria; order Burkholderiales; family Comamonadaceae; genus Variovorax; species Variovorax sp. AC194. The sequence continues at coordinate 6,112,584 of NZ_OZ409823.1, forward strand.
CTTGTAGTCCTTGGGCGCCTTGGACTTGGCGGCGAGCGCGGCCAGGATCGAGCCGTCCATCACGAACGCGTCGGCACGGCCGGTTTCCAGCAGCAGGAAGCTGTCGGAGTGGTCCTTGCCGTAGACCTCCTTGAAGGTCAGGTTCTCGGCGCGCTTTTGCTTGCGCACGGTCTGCAGCGGCGTGGTGCCGGTGGTGGTGGCGACCGTCTTGTCCTTCAGGTCGGCCAGCGAGTTGATGCCCGAGTTCGCCTTCACGACGATCTTGGTTTCTTCCACGTAGGTGGTCACGCCGAAGGCCACGTCCTTCTGGCGGGTGGCGTTGTTGGTGGTCGAGCCGCACTCGATGTCCACGGTGCCGTTCTGCACGAGGGGGATGCGGTTCTGCGAGGTGACCGGCTGGTACTTGACTTCGAGCTTCTTGCCGGCGGCCTTCTCCAGGTCCTTGATGATGTTGGCGCAGACGTCGTAGTGGAAGCCGGTGTACTGGCCGTTGCCCAAGGTGTACGACAGGCCCGACGATTCGCGCACGCCTTCGGTGATGGTGCCCGAAGCCTTGATCTTGGCCAGGGTGTCATTGGCCTGTGCGAAGGCGCCGCTGGTGGCGAGCGCCGCGATTGCCAATGCCATTGCTTGTTTTTTCATGCAGAAAACTCCTGAGGGTGACTGAAACAGATACAACGAAATTCTAGACATTCATATTTTGCGTGATACCCGGACCAACCCGGTGCATCCGGGGGGCATCCCGCCGTGCGTTGCACCGGCCGCGCGCATTGCAGCGCCAGCCTGGTGCGATCCTGCCTCCTGGCATTGTCCGACTTTCACTAAGCAGCCTTTGTGCCCGAAGGCTCGGCGGCGGGCGGAACCGGCGCGGCCGACAGGCGCACCGGCTGCGTGAGGTTCTCGGGCACGAGCAGCGCCTCCATCTCGGCGCGCGTCATGATCCCGAGCGATTCGGCCACCAGATCGATGGGGCCGCCGGTGGCCAGCGCGGTCTTGGCGATGAGCGCGGCCTTCTCGTAGCCGATGAGCGGATTGAGCGCCGTGACCAGCGTGACCGACTCGCGCACCCGCTTGGCCAGGAATTCGCGGTTGGCCTCGATGCCGTCGATGCAATTGAGCTGCAGCGTGTTGCAGGCGTTGCCCAGGTGCTTGATGCTCTTGAACAGGCTCCAGCCCATGATCGGCTCGAAGGCGTTGAGTTGCAGCTGGCCGGCCTCGGACGCCATGGTCACGGTGATGTCGTTGCCGATCACCTCGAAGGCCACCTGGTTCATGACTTCCGGGATCACCGGGTTGACCTTGCCCGGCATGATCGAGGAGCCCGCCTGCCGCGCGGGGAGGCGAATCTCGCCGAAGCCGGCCTGCGGCCCGCTGGAGAGCAGGCGCAGGTCGTTGCAGGTCTTGCTCAGCTTGGTGGCCACGCGCTTGAGCACGCCCGACAGCTGCACGAAGGCGCCCGTGTCCTGCGTGGCCTCGATGAGGTTGGCCGCCTGCTTGAGCGGCACGCCGGTCTGCTCGGCCAGGTACTGGCAGGCGAGGTTGGCGTAGCCGTGCGGCGCGTTGATGCCGGTGCCGATGGCAGTGGCGCCCAGGTTGATTTCCTCGATGAGCGCGCGCGCCTCGCCCAGGCGCGCCTCGTCCTCGCCGATCATGATCGCGTAGGTCAAAAACTCCTGGCCCAGCGTCATCGGCACCGCGTCCTGCAGCTGGGTGCGGCCGATCTTCAGGATGTCCTTGAACTCGAGCGCCTTGGCTTCGAAGCTGCGGCGCAGCGCGGCCATGGCTTCGAGCAGCTTGCCGATGGCGAACCACAGCGCCAGGCGCACCGCCGTCGGGTACACGTCGTTGGTGCTCTGCGAGGCGTTGACGTGGTCGTTGGGGTGCAGCACGTCGTAGCGCGCCTTCTCGTGGCCGAGCTTTTCGAGCGCGAGGTTGCAGATCACCTCGTTGGCGTTCATGTTGGTGGAGGTGCCCGCGCCGCCCTGGATCACGTCGACCACGAATTCGTCGAGCAGCTTGCCTTCGATGAGGTCCTCGCAGGCCAGGATGATCGCGGCGGCGCGGTCGCGGTCGATGGCGCCCAGGTCGGCATTGGCGCGGGTGGCGGCCTTCTTCACGAAGGCCAGCGCGCGAATGAGGTCGGGCATGGCCGAGATGCGGGTGCCGGAGATCGCGAAGTTCTCGACGGCGCGCGCGGTGTGCACGCCCCAGTAGGCGGCGGCGGGAATCTGCTTCTCGCCGAGGAAGTCGTGTTCGGTCCGGAAATTGGAGCTCATACGGGGTTCCTCGGCTTAAAAAAAAGCACGCGAGTGGCGCGTGCCCGGAAGGATGCTGTGACAGCGGTGAAAAACTGCCGCGACTGTAGTACCGCCGTGCTCATGACGCCAATGCTGAAAGCGGGGTGCCTCATGCGCGACATTTATAGATTGTGCGGCGCACAAATCCGCATCAAAGGGACGCAGGCTGGGTGCCGACGAGGTACGACCAGAGCGCATCGGCCGTGCGCTTGGGCTGGATGCCCTCGGACACCGCCGCGATCTTGGCGGAGCGGCCGTTGCCGGTCTTCACCGGCGCCGGCGCGCTCGGGCGCTCGCGGTAGGCGCGAATTTCCATCGTCGCCTCCAGGCTGTCGATCTCGGGCGGCAGCGCGCTCACGAGCTTGCGCGCCTTGATCTCCTTGCGCACCGCGCTCTGCGGCAGGAAGGCGATGCCGTGGCCTTCGAGCGCCATCACCTTCAGGCCCTCGGCCATGTCGGTCTCGTAGACACGGTCCAGGTGGATGGCCGTGCCCGATTCCTTCAACAGCTGGTCGACCACGCGGCCCAGGTAGGCGCCGGGCGCATAGCCCAGGTAGGGCAGCGGCTGGCCCGGGCGGCCCGGCAGCCGGAAGCGCGGCGCGCCGTCGGCATCGGCCTTGACCCAGGGGGCGACGGTTTCTTCGCCCAGGCTCACCATCTCGTACTTGTTGTTGTCCAGCTGCAGCGGCTGCGAGGGGTGGTGGTAGGCGATCAGCAGGTCGCAGCTGCCTTCGACCAGCCGCAGCACCGCATCGTGCACGTTGAGCGCGATGAGCCGGCTCTTGATCGGCCCGAAGTGCTCGCGCAGGCTGGTCACCCACGAGGGGAAGAAGGTGAAGGCGAGCGTGTGCGGCACGGCGATCTCGATCACGTCCTGCCCGGCGGCCGAGTGGCCGCGCAGCATGGCCCGGGTGCTCTGCAGCGACTGCAGCATCTCGATGGCCTGGCTGTAGAGCGTCTGGCCCGCGGGCGTGAGGCGCGTGGGGTAGGAGCTGCGATCGACGAGGTCGGTGCCGGCCCAGCCTTCCAGCGCCTGGATGCGGCGGGAGAACGCCGGCTGCGTCACGTGCCTCAACTGGGCCGAGCGGCTGAAGCTGCGGGTCTCTGCCAAACTGATGAAGTCTTCAAGCCACTTTGTTTCCATACGCGGCGATTATGCGAGCGCCGCGCCATACTGGGCGCCCCCTCCTTTTCCCGCATCCGCCATGCCTTCAGACGACCTGCTCGCCCTCAGCGCTACCGCGCTCTCGCGCCGCATTGCGGCCCGCGACGTGTCCTGCCGCGAACTGATGCAGGCCTCGCTCGCCCGCATCGAGGCGCTGAACCCGCGCTTCAACGCGATCGTCTCGCTGCGCGAGCCCGAGCAGCTGCTGGCCGAAGCGGACGAGCGCGATGCAGACCTGGCGCGCGGCGAACGGCGCGGCTGGATGCACGGCTTTCCGCTCGCGGTGAAGGACCTGAGCCACGCCGCGGGCCTTGCGACCTCGATGGGTTCGCCCCTGTCGCCGCGCTCGCCCGCGCGCACCGACAGCCTCCACGTCGCCCGCATGCGCGCGGCCGGCGCCCTGGTCATCGGCAAGACCAACACGCCCGAGTTCGGCCTCGGCTCGCACACCTACAACACCGTCTTCGGCATCACCCGCAACGCCTACGCGCCCGAGCGCATCGCGGGCGGCAGCAGCGGCGGCGCGGCCGTGGCGCTGGCCCTGGGCATGCTGCCGGTGGCCGACGGCAGCGACATGATGGGGTCTCTCCGCAACCCCGCCGCCTTCAACAACGTGATCGGCATGCGGCCCTCGCGCGGCCGCGTGCCCGGCGACCCGGAGCAGGAGCTGTTCTTCCAGCAACTGGGTTGCGAAGGCCCGATGGCGCGCACGGTGGAAGACACGGCGCGCCTCCTCGCGGTGCAATCGGGCTTCGACGGGCGCGTGCCGCTCTCGTCGCCGCACGCCCTGCCCTCGCCCGACGACATCGCGCTCGAAGGCGACGGCAAGGGCCTTCGCATCGGCTGGCTCGGCAGCATCTGGCCCGACCTGCCGCTCGCGCACGGCATCCGCGAACTCGGCGAGAAAGCGCTCGACACCTTCCGCGCCATCGGCTGCGAGGTCGAGCCCTGCACGCTCGACGTGCCGCGCGCGCACAACTGGAGCGCGTGGCTGCGGCTGCGGCAGTTGCTGGTGGGCGGCAAGCTCGGCGCGTACCTGAGCGATCCGAAGCTGTTCGCGCAATTGAAGCCCGAGGCGCAGTGGGAAATCGAGCAGAGCCGGCACCTGGACGCGGCCTCGCTGTACCAGGCCTCGCTCTACCGCTCGAACGTGTACCGCGCGTTCCTCAAGCTCTTCGAGCGCTTCGACTTCGTCGTCGCGCCGACCGCGCAGGTCTTTCCGTTCGATGCCGAACTGCACTGGCCGGCCGAGGTGGATGGGGTGAAGAGCGACACCTACCACCGCTGGATGGAGATCGTCACGCCGTTCACGCTGGCCGGTTTGCCGACATTGAATGTGCGCGCCGGCTTCGGTGAAGGCGGCCTGCCCATGGGCCTGCAGCTCGCCGGGCCGATCCATGCGGACCTGGACGTGCTGCGGCTCGGGCATGCGTACGACCAGGCCTGCGGCTGGGGCGCGCACCGTCCTTCGGCCTTGGCTTGACTCCCTCCCCCGCTGGGGGAGGGCTGGGGTGGGGGCAAGCGGCCGTCGATCGCGCGCTGCCTGCATGCAAGCGCCGTCTGCCCCCATCCCGACCTTCCCCCAGAGGGGGAAGGAGCAAGACCTTCAGATCGGCGTCAAGACACCGCGCCCTGCGAAGTGCCCTTGGGCATTCGCAAGGAAATGGTCCACCGACTTCTGCGTCGCCTCGGGCGACCAGCCGGCCATGTGCGGCGTGAGCAGCACGTTGTCCAGGCCGACGAGCGGCTCGGGGCGCTTGGGTTCGCTCTCGTAGACATCCACACCCGCGCCCGCGATGCGGTGCTCGCGCAACGCGGCGCCCAGCGCCTCGGTGTCGACCACGCTGCCGCGGCCGATGCTCACGAGGTAGCCCTGCGGCCCGAGCGCATCGAGCACTTCGGCGTTGACCAGGTGTTTCGTCGCCGGCCCGCCCGGCGCGGCGAGCACCAGGAAGTCGGCCCATGCGGCGAGCGACTTCAGGTCGTCGAAGTAGCGGTGCGCGGCGCCCTCGCGCGGCTTCCTGTTGTGATAGCCGATCTCCATGTCGAACGCCGCCGCGCGCTTGGCGATCTTCTGGCCGATGGTGCCCAGGCCCAGGATGCCCAGCTTCTTGCCCGACACGTTGGCCGGCTGCGGAATGGCCTCGCGCCACACGCCTTCGCGGCACAACCGGTCGAGCTTGCGGAACTCGCGCACGATGCCGATGAGCAAGCCGAAGGCGTGGTCGGCCACGCAGTCGTCGTTGGTGCCGGCGCCGTTGGCGGTCACGATGCCGCGGGCGCGCGTCACCTCGAGCGGCACGCCTTCGTAGCCGGCGCCCAGGCAGCAGATCAGCTCGACGGCCGGCATGGCCGCAATCTCTTCGGGCGTGATGCCGATCACGCCGATGGTCAGCACCGCGCGGAATGCCTTGCCGCGCTCGGCAATGGCGGCCGCGCGCGCGGCGGGGTCGAAGGCGTAGGTCACGTCGTAGACGTCGGCAATCTGGGCCTGGTGGGCGCTCGAGAGGCTGTTGAGCACCAGCAGGGGAATCTTGGTCGACACGTCTGAACTCCTGGATCGAGAGGGAAAGGGTTGAATGATCGGGCTAGAGCAAAGGCGCTGCTTCGCTCTTCTGCAAAGCCCACATCTGGGCGTAGCGGCCCTGCTTGGCGAGCAGTTCACCATGCGTGCCGCGTTCGACGATCACGCCGGATTCGAGCACCAGGATCTCGTGCGCGTCGACCACAGTCGACAGGCGGTGCGCGATCACCAGCGTGGTCTTGTCCTGCGCGGCGCTCTTGAGCTCCGATTGAATGGCGCGCTCGTTGGCCGAGTCGAGCGCCGAGGTGGCCTCGTCGAAGATCACGATCGGCGGGTTCTTCAGGAGCGTGCGCGCAATGGCCACGCGCTGCTTCTCGCCGCCCGAGAGCTTCAGGCCGCGCTCGCCCACGGTCGTTTCGTAGCCCAGGGGCGTGGCCGAGATGAAGTCGTGGATGCGCGCGGCCCGCGCGGCGCCTTCCACCTCTTCGCGGCTTGCGCCGGGGCGCCCGTACGCGATGTTGTATTCGACCGTGTCGTTGAAGAGCACCGTGTCCTGCGGCACGATGCCGATGGCGCGCCGCACGCTCGACTGCGTGACCTCGCGGATGTCTTCGCCGCCGATGGTGATGCGGCCTTGCTGCACGTCGTAGAACCGATAGAGCAGCCGCGCCAGCGTGGACTTGCCCGAGCCCGAAGGCCCGACCACGGCCACCGTCTTGCCGGCCGGGATCTCGAAGCTCACGTGCTTGAGGATGGGGCGCGCGGGCTCGTAGGCGAAGCTCACATCCTCGAAGCGGATGGTGGAATCGGCGCCGGCCAAGGGCTGCGCCGTGGGCGCATCGCGCACCTCGCGCTCCTTCTCCATCAGCACGAACATCTTGTCCAGGTCGGTCAGGCTCTGCTTGATCTCGCGGTAGATCACGCCCAGGAAGTTGAGCGGTATGTAGAGCTGGATCATGAAGGCGTTGACCATCACCAGGTCGCCCAGCGTCATGCGCCCTTCGACCACGCCCGAGGTCGCGCGCCACAGCATCAGCACCAGGCTCACGGCAATCAGGAGCTGCTGCCCGGTGTTGAGCATGCTCAGCGTGCGCTGGCTCTTGATGGCGGCCTTGCGGTAGCGGTCCAGGCTCGCGTCGTAGCGCTTGGCCTCGAACTCCTCGTTGTTGAAGTACTTGACCGTCTCGTAGTTCAGGAGCGAATCGACCGCGCGGCTCTGGGCCGTCGAGTCGAGCTCGTTCATGGTCTTGCGGAACTGGGTGCGCCACTCGGTCACCGTGACGGTGAAGGTGATGTAGAGCACGAGCGCAGCGGCGGTGATCCACACGAACAGCGAGTCGAACTTCACGCCCAGGATGGTGAGCACCAGCACCAGCTCGATGATGGTGGGCACGATGCTGTAGAGCGACATCGAGATGAGCGAATGCACGCCGCGCGTGCCGCGCTCGATGTCGCGCGTCATGCCGCCGGTCTGGCGCTCCAGGTGAAAGCGCAGGCTCAGCGCGTGCAGGTGGCCGAACACCTCCAGCGCGATCTGCCGCGCCGTGCCCTCGGTGGCCTTGGCGAAGATCAGCTCGCGCAGCTCGCCGAAGAGCGCGGTCGAGAAGCGCAGGAGCCCATAGGCCAGCAGGAGGCCGATGGGCACGATGAGCAGTGCCTGCGCCACGTCGGGCTTGGGCGTCATCGTGTCCACGAGGTTCTTCAGCAGCACCGGCACGCCCACGTTGGCCACCTTGGCGCCCACCATGAACGCGAGCGCGGCCATCACGCGCCACTTGTACTGCCAGAGGTAGGGAAAGAGCCGGCGCAGCGTCGCCCAGTCGGAGCGGTCGCTTTTCGCCGGCGGATGGCCGGAGACGGTGAGGGAGGGAGAGGAGGGAGAAATGGCTTCACCACTGCGGCGCATGAGGGACAATCGTGGTTGCTTGTTTGTTGCAGATTGTGCCCATGTCAGATACTTCCAGTGCTGCCGTCGCAGCGACCCTCAAAAGCCTGCCCACCGACATGGAGCTGGTGCTCAAGGTCATTCCGATGCCCGCGGACTGCAACGCCAACGGCGACATCTTCGGCGGCTGGGTCATGGCGCAGTGCGACCTGGCCGGCTCGGTGATTCCGGCGCGCTACGCCAAGGGCCGGCAGGCCACGGTGGCGGTCAACGAGTTCATCTTCAAGCAGCCGGTGCGCCTGGGCGACATCCTCTCGTTCTATTCGAAGCTGGTGCGCATCGGGCGCACCTCGGTCACGGTGACCGTCGAGGTGTTCGCCGAACGCTTCCGGGCGCAGGGCGAATACATCAAGGTGACGCAGGCCACGTTCACCTACGTGGCGATCGACGACAACGGCCGGCCGCGCGTGATCGAACAGCCCGCCTGAGAACCCAAACGGTTCGGGCTGAGCTTGCCGAAACCGTTCGGGCTGAGCTTGTCGAAGCCTTGCGCCCACACTTCGACAAGCTCAGTGCGAACGGCTCTGCGGCATCCCATCAGACCCCCGGGTCGCGCACCCGCTCGAAGCGCTCGAACTCGCGGTTGACCCAGCGCCCCTCGCGCCGCTCGGTGCGGCGGATGTAGACGGTCTGCACGATGTCGCGGGTGTGGGCATCGATCTCGATCGGGCCGCGCGGGCTCTCGAACTTCAGGCCCCGGAAGGCGTCGACCAGCCGCTCTCCACCCGCGTTGCCGCGCAATGACGGCGAGCTCATCGCCGCATCGATGGCCGCGAGCGCATCGTGCGCCGCCACCGCGAAATAGCCCGGCCGCAGATGGCTGCCGTACTCCGTCTCGAACACGCCCGTAAAGCGGAGATTGGCCGGCGAATCGTGGTCGAACGAGTAGTGGTGGCTGGTCACCAGCCCATCGGCCAGCTCGCCGATGCCTTCGAGGTAATGGTCGTCGGTGGCGTCGCCGGTCGCGAGCAGCCGGATGCCGGTGTCGGCCATGCCGCGGTCGCGCCAGAACTTCAGGAACGTCGCGGGCATCTGCCCCGAGGGCAGGAAGAAGAACACCGCCTGGGGCTTCAGCTCGCGCAGCCGCAGCATGTAGGCCGAGTAATCGAGCGTGTTGAGCGGCACCCGCAGCATCGCGCCGACCTGCCCGCCCCCGGCGGTGATGCCCGCGACGAAGGCGCTTTCGGCATCGACGCCCGAGGCGTAGTCGGCCACCACGGTGCACACGTCGCGCAGGCCCTGCTGCAGCGCCCAGCGCGCGAGCGGCAGCGTGACCTGGGCGATGGTGAACGACAGCCGCACCGCATAAGGGCAGCGCGCCGTGATGCCCGAAGAGGCCGCGTTCATCACCACCAGCGGCAGCTTCGCCTGCGCGGCGATGGTGCCGACGGCGTAGGCGTTGGAGCTGAAGTCCAGGCCCGCGAGCAGATCGACGCGCTCGTTCTCCACGAGGTCCTGCGCCTGGCGGCGCGCATGCTCGGGCGCGCTGCCCGGCACGTCGCGGCGCAGCAGTTCGACCGGCCGCCCCGCGATCTGCTGGTTGTGCGCGGCCAGCCAGACCGACATGCCCGCATCGAACTGCCGCCCGCCGCCCGCATACGGGCCGGACCAGGAACCGATGACGCCGATGCGCAACGGGCGAATGCGCGCGAGGACCACCGAAGGGGCCGCCAAAGTGCCCGCAAGCAAGCCCAAAGTACGCCTGCGCGCGGGGTCGACTGCTACTTTTTCAGTAGCATCGCATGCCCACTGGCCGGGCGTTTCAAGCGGTCTTGTCTCGGAAACTTGCACGGCGGACAGTGTAAGGGGGCACTGTCCGCGGGCCAACGCGGGAGGAACCCTCAGAGCTTGGAGAAATCGGGCTTGCGCTTCTCCATGAAGGCGCCGAACGCTTCCTTGGCGGCGGGCTCGCGCAGCATGCGGCCGAAGCTCGCACCCTCTTCGCCCATGCGTTCGAGCACGGCGGGCAGTTGCGCCTTCTTCAGCAGGCGCTTGGTCTCGACCAGCGCGCTCAGCGGCTTGGCCGCGAGCTTGCGGGCCTGCGTTTGCGCGATGCCGTTGGCTTCGGTCGGAGGGACGACGCGGTTGACCAGGCCCACTTCGAGCGCGGCCTCGGCCATGAAGGGCTCGCCCAGCAGCAGCGCCTCGGCCGCGCGGTGGTAGCCGAGCATCTGCGGCACCAAGAGGCTCGACGCCGCCTCGGGGCACAGGCCCAGGTTCACGAAAGGCATCGAGAACGCCGCGTTGTCGCCCGCATAGACCAGGTCGCAATGGAACAGCATCGTGGTGCCGATGCCCACGGCCGGGCCGCAGACGGCCGCGACGATGGGCTTGGGAAAGGTGGCGATGCCGCGCAGGAACCGGAACACCGGCGACTCCTGGGTGGCGGGCGGCGCGTTGAGGAAGTCGCCGATGTCGTTGCCCGCGCTGAAGATCGTCGGGTCGCCCTGGATCAGCACGCAGCGCACGGCCGCTTCGCTCTCGGCCGTGGCCAGCGCATCGGCCAGCTCGGCGTACATGGCGCTGGTGATCGAGTTCTTCTTGTCGACGCGGTTGAAGGTGATGGTCATCACACCGGCTTCGGTGTGCACGAGGATGTCGCTCATGGGAATGGTCCTTGGGTAAAAACGGTGGCTGCTGGCGATGCGCTCAGGCGTCGAGGGCTTCGCGCACGAAATCCAGGCGGTCCTGGCCCCAGAACATCTGGTCGCCAACGAACATGGTGGGGGCGCCGAACACGCCGCGCTCCACGGCCTCCTGCGTGACGGCCTTCAAGCGGTCCTTCGTCTCCTGCGCGCCGGCCAATGCGAGCAGGCCCGCAGCGTCGAAGCCCGCATTCTGAAGCACCGCGCCGACCGTCGCCGGGTCGTTGAGGTTCCGCGGCTCGATCCACATCGCGTGGAAGATCGCATCGACATACGCGCTGAAGCGTTCGGGCTCCTTCATCTGCAGGCCGGTCGCGCCGCGCATCAGCAGCAGCGTGTTGATCGGGAAGTGCGGGTTGTGCACGAACGGCACGCCGTAGCGCCTGGCGAAGCGCTTGAGGTCGATGTTCATGTACGGGCCCTTTGGCTTGATCTCCGCGGGCGAATGGTTGCCGGTGGCCTGGAACACGCCGCCCAGCAGCATGGGCTTCCACACCAACTCGGCGCCGGTGTCGGCGCACACGTGCGGCAACTGCGTGGCGGCCAGGTAGGCGGCGGGGCTGCCGAAGTCGAAATAGAACTCGACGGTCTTGGTCATGGGTGTCTCCACATCTCGATGTCTTTGGAATTCTTCAGAATTTCTCGGACCACGGCCGCAGATCGAGCTCGTGCGTCCACGCGTCGCGCGGCTGCGAATGCAGCATCCAGTAGCTGTCGGCGATGTGGTCCGGATTCAGGATGCCGTCGCTCTCCTTCAACGCATAGCGCTCGGGAAAATTGCTGCGGATGAACTCGGTGTCGATGGCACCGTCGACCACCACGTGCGCGACGTGAATGCCCTGCGGCCCCAGCTCGCGCGCCATCGATTGGGCCAGCGCGCGCAAAGCCATCTTCGCGCCCGAGAACGCGCCGAAGTTCGCGGCGCCGCGCAGCGATGCGGTGGCGCCGGTGAAGATGATCGTGCCGCGATGCGCGCCCTCGGGCACCTCGCGCGCCACCATGCGCTTGGCCACTTCGCGCCCGTTGAGAAAACCCGAAAAGCACGCCATCTCCCACACCTTGAAGTACTTGCGCGCGGTCTCCGTGAGGATGCTCTCGGGCACGTTGGCGCCGATGTTGAACACCATCACCTCGATCGGGCCGACCGTGGATTCGATCTCCTCGATGAGCGCGACGACCTCTTCCTCTTTTCGCGCATCGCAAGCGAACGCATGGGCGCGGCCGCCATCGGCCTCGATCTGCGCGACCAGCGGTTGCAGCTTGTCGAGGCTGCGCCGCGTGACGCAGGCGGCGTAGCCTTCGCGCGCGAAACGGCGGGCGATGGCACCGCCAGTCGCGTCGCCCGCGCCGACGATGAGTGCGGCCTTGGTGAGCGCCATGGTGTTATTCCTTGTAGTAGACGATCTGGTTGGAGGTGGCGAGCAGCACGCCCTTCTCGCTCCACAGATGCGCCGTCTGGTCGAAGAATCCGTTGAAGAACTGCTGTCCCGCCGCGCGGCCCAGCAGGTAGCCCGTGCCGACTTCGGCCAGTTGCTGCGGCCCGGCGTGGAAGTAGGTGGTGATCGACACGGTGCCGGCCGGCACGTGCTTGGCGCGGCGCAGCCACACGCGCGGATAGAACATGTCGCTCATCGCGGCGAGCGAAGGAAAGTCCAGGGGCCGCGGTTGCGCATCGCGCAGCCAGATGCGGGTCTCGCTGTGCTGCAGGCTGCCATCCCACTTCGCGGGAATGCCGCCGCTGCACGGACGCATCTCGTACTGGTTGATCCACGCCACGCCCGAGGGGCCGATGCTCATGCGATCGACCGTTTCCGGGGCGGGCGCCTCGGGCATCGGCATGTCGCTCTCGCCCCAGGTGTCGCGGCGCGCGGCGGTCACCACGGTGGCGGTTGTTGTCATGTTGGGCGCGCCGCTCGCGCCGGCCTGCGTGATCTGCACGGTCCAGTGCTGCGTCGAGCGATTGGTGCGCACGGCCGTGGCCTGGATGTCGAACGCGCCGGCCTCGATTGCGGCCGCGTAGTTGACGGTGAGTGCGATCGGCGTGCCGAGCAGGTCCGGATGCCGCAGCACCGCCTGCAGCGCGAGGGCCGCCGTGGTGCCGCCGAACGGTCCGACCATGTTCCAGTAGTCGGGGCTGGTGCTGCCGGTGAAGTGGCCCGCGCGGATGTCGCTGTGCTGCAGGGCCAGGGCTTTGTCGAAGGGGTGTTGCGTGCTGCTCATGGTGCTTGCAGTGTGCCTCCGGAGGATGGCGTCACGCAGTCGTGTGCGGGACGTTGGCGTGCTGCACCGCGGCAGGCGCGGCAAGTGCAACAGGTGCGGTAAGTGCGGCCAGCCGGTGCAGCTTGTCCACCATGCTCGGCCAGAGGCTCTGGCTGAACTGCTCGCGGAAGAAGCCGAAGTGGCCGATGCGCCGCGCCTGCACGTCGGCCGGCGCGATGCGCTCGACCGCGCTCGGCGCGCCCGCGTAGAAGCTCAGCAGGCTCTCGGTGCCCGCGAGCGTCATGAGTTCGTCGTCGGTGATCGACAGCGCGAGCACCGGGAAGCGCACGCGCCCGTAGCTGCGCGCGGCCATGTCGCCTTCGGCGCCCAGGCTGTAGCGCGGGTTCAGGCACCAGCGCCGCCATTGCAGGATCACGCCGCGCGGCAGGTCGCCCACCTTCTTCAACTTGCGGCCCGGGAAGTAGCCGCACAACCGCGTGACCAGCGGCACCAGCACGAACCAGAAGTAGAGGATGCTGCGCCGCAGCTTCGGCGCGTTCTCGCGCCAGTAGCCGCTGCCGGCCGCGATGCTCACGAGGCCCGCGACCTGCTCGGGACGCTGCAGGAAGCCCGGCAGTTGCGCGCCGAGGCTGTGGCCCAGCAGGTAGAGCGGTTCAGCGGGCAGCGCGGCCTTGGCGGTGTCGATCACCGCTTCGTAGTCGCGCGCCCAGTCGAAGAGGTCGGCTTTGAAGCCGCGCAGCGGCGCACCGCCGCGCGAATCGCCCGAGCCCCGGTAATCGAAGGTCCAGACGCGCAGGCCCTGCTGGGCGAGCCACTGCGCGAAGGGTTCGTAGAACGACTGGCGCACGCCCATCGCGCCGCCGATCACGATGCTGGCGCGCGGTGCGCCGGCGGGCTCGTAGCGGCGCACCGCGAGTTGCTGCGCGCCGCCATCGACCGGGAGTTGTTGCGCTTGCATGCGTTTGCCTCTTTCTTCGTTGATCGACCACCGCCCCGCGGCGCAGCGAGCGGGAATGAGATGCAAGGCGCGGGTGGCGGGAAACCGGAGCGACCCGAAGGCCGTGAGAATTTCCCGACGGGTCCCGCAACGCCGCAGATCGCCCGCGCAGTAGCCGCTAGACCCGCTCGAAGATGCCTGCGGCGCCCTGGCCCATGCCCACGCACATCGTGACCATGCCGTACTTCAGGTTCTCGCGGCGCAGCGCATGCACCACGGTCGCCGCGCGGATCGCGCCGGTCGCGCCGAGCGGATGGCCCAGCGCGATCGCGCCGCCCATCGGGTTGACCTTGGACGGATCGAGCCCCAGCGTGTTGATCACCGCGAGCGATTGCGCGGCGAAGGCTTCGTTGAGCTCGAACCAGTCGATGTCCTCGTGCTTCAGGCCCGCATAGCGCAGCGCGGCCGGAATCGCCTCGATCGGGCCGATGCCCATGATGTGCGGGGGCACGCCCTTGCTCGCGAAGCTCACGAAGCGCGCGAGCGGCGTGAGGCCGTACTGCTTGACCGCCTTCTCGCTCGCCAGGATCAGCGCGCCGGCGCCGTCGGAGGTCTGCGAGCTGTTGCCGGCCGTCACCGTGCCACGTGCGGCGAACACGGTGCGCAGCTTGGCCAGGCCTTCGAGGCTGGTGTCGGGGCGCGCGCCTTCGTCCAGGCTCACGGTGCGGGTCTTGGCGATCGATTCGCCGGTTTCCAGGTCGGGCGAGCGGTCGGTCACTTCGATGGGCGTGATCTCGTCGGCGAACTTGCCGGCCTTCTGCGCGGCCAGTGCCTTCCGGTGCGAGGCGAGCGCGAATTCGTCTTGCGCCTGGCGGCTCACCTTCCACTGCTGCGCGACCTTCTCGGCCGTGAGGCCCATGCCGTAGGCGATGCCCACGTCGCCTTCGCGCTCGAAGATCGAAGGCGACAGCGACGGCGAGTTGCCCATCATCGGCACCATGCTCATGCTCTCGACGCCGGCCGCGATCATCACGTCGGCCTCGCCCACGCGAATGCGGTCCGCCGCCATCTGCACGGCCGACAGGCCCGAGGCGCAGAAGCGGTTGACGGTGATGCCGCCGATGCTGGTGGGCAGGCCCGCGAGCACCGCGCCGATGCGCGCGACGTTCAGGCCCTGCTGCGATTCGGGAATCGCGCAGCCGCAGATGATGTCTTCGATGGCCTTCGGATCGAGCCCCGGCACGGCGGCCAGCGCCGCCTTCAGCGTGGTCGCGAGCAGGTCGTCGGGACGGTAGTTGCGAAAGTACCCGCGGTGCGATTTGCCGATGGGCGTGCGGGTGGCGGAGACGATGTAGGCGTCTTGTACTTGCTTGCTGCTCATGAAATCTGTCCTTAGTTGCGCACGGGCTTGCCGGTGCTGAGCATGCCCATGATGCGTTCCTGCGTCTTGGGGTGCACGATGAGCGAGCAGAACGCCTTGCGCTCCAGCGTCATCAGGTATTCCTCGGTCACGAGCGAGCCCGCGTCCACGTCGCCGCCGGTGACCACGTTCGCGATCAGGCTGGCGATGTGGAAGTCGTGCGCGCTGATGAAGCCGCCGTCGCGCATGTTCACCAGCTGGCCCTTGATCGTCGCGGCGCCGCTGCGGCCGGCCACGCGGAAGGTGCGGCGCAGCGGTGCGCGGTAGCCGGCGTCGGCCATGGCCCTGGCCTGCTGCAGCGCGACGTAGAGCAGCTCGTCCTTGTTCGGCACGATCACGTCGCTCTCGAGCAGGTAGCCCAGCTTCTTCGAATCGAGCGCGCCGGTGCCGACCTTGGCCATCGCCGCGGCGGTGAAGCCTTCAGTGAGGAAAGGCAGCAGGTCGGTGCCCGTGGAGGCCGATGCGTTCTCGGCCGCGCGGCGTGCGATGTACGTCAGCCCGCCCGCTCCGGGGATCAGGCCCACGCCCACTTCGACCAGGCCGATGTAGCTTTCCATCGCGGCCACGCGCTTGGCCGAATACACGGCCAGCTCGCAACCGCCGCCCAGCGCCATGCCGCGCACGGCCGAGACGACCGGCACGCTGGCGTAGCGGATCTTGAGCATCACGTTCTGCAGCTCTTCTTCCGCGCCCTCGACCGCGCCGATGCCCGCGACCACGAAGGCCGGCAGCATCGCCTGCAGGTCGGCGCCGACCGAGAACATCTCGTCGGGCGACCAGATCACCAGGCCCTTGTATTCGGCCTCCGCCAGCTCGACCGCGGCGCCCAGCGCCTCGGCCACGTCGGGGCTGATGGCGTGCATCTTCGAATGGATGCTCGCGATGAGCACATCGCCATCGAGCGTCCACACGCGCACATCGCCTTCGTCGCTGATCGTGGTGCCGGCGGTGTTGGCATCGGGCGCGTTCGCGCCGAGCACGCTCTCGGGGAACAGCTGGCGGTCGTGCACCGGGAGCTTGCGCTGCGGCACGAACTGGCCCTGCGAGGCGCTCCACGAGCCTTCGGGCGTGTGCACGCCACCGGCCTTGGCCACGGCGCCTTCGAACACCCACTTGGGCAGCGGCACGGTGCTCAGTGCCTTGCCTGCGTCGATGTCTTCCTGCACCCACTGGGCGACCTGCGCCCATCCTGCTTCCTGCCAGAGCTCGAACGGCCCTTGCTTCATGCCGAAGCCCCAGCGCATCGCGAAGTCGATGTCGCGCGCACTCTCGGCGATGTCGGCCAGGTGCACCGCGGCGTAGTGGAAACCGTCGCGCAGGATCGCCCAGAGGAACTGGCCCTGCGGCCCTTCGCTCTCGCGCAGCAGCTTCAGGCGCTCGCCCGCGGGCTTCTTGAGCATGCGGCCGTACACCTCGTCGGCCTTCGCGCCGGCGGGCACGTACTCGCCGCTCTCCAGGTCGAAGCGCAGGATGTCGCGGCCGACCTTCTTGAAGAAACCGGCCTTCGTCTTCTGGCCCAGGTTGCCCAGCTCGAGCAGCTTGGCGAGCACCGGCGGCGTCGAGAAGTTCGCGTAGAACGGATCGCTCTCGGCGTTCAGGTTGTCCTGCAGCGTCTTCACGACGTGGGCCATCGTGTCCAGGCCCACCACGTCGGCGGTGCGGAAGGTGCCCGAGCTCGCGCGGCCCAGCTTCTTGCCGGTGAGGTCGTCCACCACGTCGGGCGTCAGGCCGAACTTCTCCACTTCCTTCAGCGTGGCCAGCATGCCGGCGATGCCGACGCGGTTGGCGATGAAGTTGGGCGTGTCGTGCGCGCGCACCACGCCCTTGCCGAGCGTGCTGGTGACGAAGGCCTCCAGGTCATCGAGCACCTGAGGCTGCGTGGTGGGCGTATTGATCAGCTCCACCAGGAACATGTAGCGCGGCGGATTGAAGAAGTGGATGCCGCAAAAGCGCGGCTTCAACGCTTCGGGCAATGCTTCGCTCAGCTTGGTGATCGACAGGCCCGAGGTGTTGGAGGCCAGGATCGAATGCTTGGCCACGTGCGGCGCGATCTTCTTGTAGAGATCGAGCTTCCAGTCCATGCGCTCGGCAATCGCTTCGATGATGAGATCGCACTCGCCGAGCTTGGCGAGGTCGTCGTCGTAGTTGGCCTGCTCGATCAGGCCCGCATCGGCCACGTCGCCGAGCGGCGCGGGCTTGAGCTTCTTGAGGTTGTCGATGGCGCGCGTGACGATGCCGTTCTTCGCTGCACCTTGCGCGACAGCGCCGGTCGCGTCTTTGGCGGCCAGGTCGAACAGCACGACGGGCACGCGCACGTTGACGAGGTGGGCCGCAATCTGCGCGCCCATCACGCCGGCGCCGAGCACGGCGACCTTCTTCACTTGAAATCGGGGATTTGTCATTGAGTTACTCGTTGTCTAACAGCCGACCGTTCGGGCTGAGCCTGTCGAAGCCTTTCACGCTCTGCCCGGCCCTTCGACAAGCTCAGGGCGAACGGGTTGTGGTTACTGTGCGCGGGTCCAGGTTTGGGTGCGCCAGAAAGGCCCCAAATAGCCGCGCACTTCGAGCTTCTTGCCGCCGTCGATCGGCGTGAAGCTCGCGCGGTATTCCTTGCCGTTCTCGGGGTCGAGGATCTTGCCGCCTTCCCAGACGTCCTTGCCCTCGGCCTTCTTGCCGCCGCGGATGATCTCCAGGCCCGTGATGGGCTTGCCCTTGCGGTCATCGGCGCACTCGTCGCAGGTCGCGTCGGGCTTGGTGTCTTTCTTCAGCGACTTCTCGATGCGGCCGGTGAGCGCACCGTTGGTCTCGGCGATGCGGATCTCGGCCTTGACCTCGCCGGTCTTGTCGTCGGCGTTGCGCCACAGGCCCACCGGGGTGGTCTGGGCCATGGCCGTGAAAGAAGTGGCGGCGAGGACGATGGCTGCAAGCGTCGATTTCATGAGCGGCTCCCGGTGAGAACGAAGAAGAAAGACAGTCGGTTCTTTTCAGGCCAGCGCTGCGTCGGTGTCCATCAGCACCTTGCTGCCGGCGCGCGCGGTGCGCATCAGCGTCGCGGTCTCCGGGAAGAGCTTGGCGAAGTAGAAGCGCGCGGTCTGCAGCTTGGCGACGTAGAACGGGTCGGTGTTGCCGGCGGCGATCTCGCGCAGCGCCACTTGCGCCATGCGGGCGAAGAGGTAGCCGAACACGAAGTGGCCGGCCACGCGCAGGTAGTCCACCGCGGCGGCGCCCACTTCGTCGGGGTTCTGGAAGCCCTTGAAGCCGATCTCGGTCGTGAACTTGGTCAGCTGGTCGCCCAGCATCGCGATCGGGTTGATGAACTCGGCCATCTTCTCGTTCACGCCTTCTTCTTCCACCAGCCTGGCCACGAGCTTGCCGAACTTCTTGAGCGAGGCGCCGTTGTTGCCCAGCACCTTGCGGCCCAGCAGGTCCAGCGACTGGATCGTGTTGGTGCCCTCGTAGATCATGTTGATGCGGTTGTCGCGCACGAACTGCTCCATGCCCCATTCCTTGATGAAGCCGTGGCCGCCGAACACCTGCATGCACGAATTGGTCGCGATATGGCCGTTGTCGGTGATGAAGGCCTTGACGATGGGCGTGAGCAGCGCGACCAGTTCGCCCGAGTCCTTGCGCACCTTCTCGTCCGGATGGTTGTGCTCCTTGTCCAGCAGCAGCGTGCAGAAGATCTGCAGCGCGCGGCCGCCTTCGGCATACGCCTTGGCCGTGAGCAGCATCTTGCGCACGTCGGGGTGCACGATGATCGGATCGGCTTCCTTGTCCTTGGCCTTCACGCCCGAGAGCGAGCGCATCTGGATGCGGTCCTTCGCGTAGGCCAATGCATTCTGGTATGCCACTTCGGTCAGGCCGAGCGACTGGTTGCCCACGCCCAGGCGCGCGGCGTTCATCATCACGAACATCGCGGCCAGGCCCTTGTTGGGCTCGCCCACCAGCGTGCCGGTGGCGCCTTCGATCACGATCTGCGCGGTGGCGTTGCCGTGGATGCCCATCTTGTGCTCCAGGCCCGCGCAGAAGATCGGGTTGCGTCCGCCGAGCGAGCCGTCGGCCTTGACGTGGAACTTGGGCACCACGAACAGGCTGATGCCCTTGCTGCCCTTGGGCGCGTCCGGCAGGCGGGCCAGCACCAGGTGAATGATGTTGTCCGTCATGTCGTGCTCGCCGGCCGAGATGAAGATCTTGCTGCCGGTGATGCGGTAGGTGCCGTCGGGCTGCGGTTCGGCCTTGGTGCGCAGGAGCCCCAGGTCGGTGCCGCAGTGCGGCTCGGTCAGGCACATGGTGCCGGTCCATTCGCCGCTCGTGAGCTTGGGCAGGTAGGTCTTCTTCTGATCGTCGGTGCCGTGCGCCACGAGCGCTTCGTACGCGCCGTGCGAGAGGCCCGGGTACATGGTCCAGGCCTGGTTGGCGCTGTTGAGCATTTCGAAGAGGCACTGGTTCACCACGAACGGCAGGCCCTGGCCGCCGAAGGCCGGGTCGCACGAGAGCGCCGGCCAGCCGCCTTCGACGTACTTGGCGTAGGCGTCCTTGAAGCCCTTGGGCGTCTTGACTTCGTGCGTGGTCTTGTCGAGCACGCAGCCCTCTTCGTCGCCGCTGATGTTCAGCGGGAAGGTCACTTCGGCGGCGAACTTGCCGGCCTCCTCGATCACCGCGTTGATGGTGTCGGCGTCGGTTTCGGCGTGGGCCGGCAGGGCCTTGAGTTCGTCTGCGACGTGGAGCACTTCGTGCAGCACGAACTGCATGTCACGCACGGGTGGGTTGTAGGTAGGCATCCGGGACTCTCCTGGTCGAAGCTAGATAGAAAGAAAGAAAAAAGGGGGGAATCGAAAAAACGAAAACAGTGCCGCGCGCTCAGCGCACGGGCTTCAGGCGCCGGCCGGCCGGTGCGGGCGCAGCGTTCTCGTCAGCGGGCGCCTCCGGCGTGGCGCTGCGCGCGAGGATGTTGTTGAAGCCGACGGTCGCGCGGCCGATGGAGCCGGGCACCTGCAGGAAGCGCGCTTCGTAGTGCAGCGCGAGGATGAGGCCGTGGATCTCGAACGCGACCTGGCGCTCGTCGGCGTCGGCGCGCAGGTGGCCTTCGGTCTGCGACTGCACGATGGCGCGCAGCACGGCGGCCTGCCAGATGCTGACCGACTCGACCAGCGCATCGCGCACGGGGCCGGGGCGATCGTCGAATTCGGAGGCGCCGCTGATGTAGATGCAGCCCGAGTCGATTTCGGTCGAGGTGCGCTTCATCCAGTTGGCAAACATGGCGCGAAGGCGCGGGAGGCCGCGCGGCGCCGAGAGCGCAGGAAAGAACACTTCCTGCTCGAAACGTGCGTGATACTCGCGCACCACGGAAATCTGCAGTTCCTCGCGCGAGCCGAAGTGGGCGAAGACGCCCGACTTGCTCATCTTGGTGATCTCGGCCACGGCGCCGATCGACAGGCCTTCGAGCCCGATCTGCGCGGCCAGCGCCAGCGCGGCGTCGACGATCACGGCCTTGGTCTGCTGGCCTTTCTGGGCGGCGCGGGCCGGCTTGGCGGGAACGGCATTGACAGACATCGTGGAGCTCCGAATAAAACGAACGGTCGTTCTATTTTGCGGGAGCTTTGCACTTTTGGCCGCAAATGACCTTCTATTCCTGAAGGTTAAATGATGCGAAGCGGGGCTGTGCTGGCCCCGCCCCGATCAGAAGTCCTGCGACACGGGCCGCACGACCACTTCGTTGATGTCCACGTTCGCCGGCTGCTCCACGGCGTAGACCACCGCACGGGCGATCGCATCGGCCGGAATCTGGTTGGCGTCGTAGAACGCCTTCACGCCGGCCGCGGCATCGGCGTCGGTGCTGCCGAACTTCAGTTCCGACTCGACCGCGCCCGGAGACACGACCGTCACCCGCACGCCGCTGTTGCCCATCTCCACGCGCAGGCCTTCGGAGATGGCGCGCACCGCATGCTTGGTGGCGCTGTAGACCGTGCCGATCGGCGTGAACACCTTGATGCCGGCGATCGACGCGACGTTCAGGATGTGCCCGCTGCCCTGCGCCTGCATGCGCGGCAGCACTGCGGCGATGCCGTAGAGCACCCCCTTGATGTTGACGTCGATGGTGCGGTCCCACTCGTCCACCTTGAGCTTCTCGATGGGCGACAGCGGCATCACGCCCGCGTTGTTGACCAGCACGTCGATGCGGCCGAAGGCTTCGACGGTCGCGGCGGCGAGCTTTTCCAGGTCGGCGCGCTTGGACACGTCAGTGGCGATGGCGACCGCTTCGCCACCGGCTTCGCGGATTTCAGCAACGACCTTCTCGAGCCGGTCAGTGCGGCGTGCCGCGAGCACCACCTTGGCGCCGCGCGCGGCCAGGTGGCGCGCCATGGATTCGCCGATGCCGCTGCTCGCGCCGGTGACGATGGCGACCTTGCCCTTGATGTTGTCTTGAACGGATGTCATGGGAAATTCCTTTCGGTTGTGTTGAAGAAGTGCATGCAGTGTGGAAAATCCAGGCGTTCCAGTAAATGAAACTCTGGCGACTTCAGAATTCCGCATCCAGGAACAAAGGAAACACTCCATGTCCAACCGCCTCGAGGCTCTCCGCGTGTTCTTCACCGCCGCCGATGCCGCCAACTTCCGCGAGGCGGCCGTGCGGCTTTCCGTGTCACCGCAGGTGGTGACGCGCGCGGTGCGCGAACTCGAAGAAGAGCTGGGCGAGCCGCTGTTTCACCGCAGCACGCGCGGCGTGCAGCTCACGGACTTCGGAAGGCAACTCGCCGAGCGCGCCCGCATCGCGGTGGGCGGCGTCGACGAGCTCTTTCACCGCATCGATCGGCGCACGCTGTCGCAGCACGCAGGCACGGTGCGGGTCACGGCGCCGCACATGTACGGCCGGCTCATTCCGCAGGCGCTCGCGCCGCTGCTGGCGAGTCACCCGGGTCTCGTGCTAGATCTGCGGCTGTCGGAGCAGCATGCCGACGTGGTCGACCAGCAGATCGACGTCGGCGTGCGCGTCGGGCCGATGCGCGATGCGCGTTTCGTCGCGCGCGGCGTGGGCAAGATGCCGCTGCGCGTGGTGGGTTCGCCGGCGCTCATCGACCGGGTCGGCGCGCCGAGCAGCATCGATGCGCTGTCCTCGCTGCCGGTGACCGCGCTCATCGATCGCAGCTCGGGCCGTCCCTGGCCCTGGGCGTTCAGCAAGAAGCGCGTCTTCACCGTGTCGTCGCCCGCGTTCGTGACGGACAACATCGATGCCGAATGCGCCGCGGTGCTCGCGGGTGTCGGCTTCGGCCAGCTCATCGGGCCGCTGGCAGACCCATGGCTGCAATCGGGCGCGATGGTGGAGGTGCTGGAGGCCGATGCGCCCGAGCCCTGGCCGATCAGCGTCTACCGCCCGCAGCGCGCGCCCGTGCCGGCACGCGTGCGGCTGGTGTACGACGAACTGATCCGCGTGCTGCGCTGAAGACGCGGCGCGTCAGTCGTACTTCTGGCCGGTGCGCATCAGCTCGGGCGTGCCGATCACGTCGTTGAGCGCATCGAAGTCCAGCATCTGCGGCCGCCACGGCTGCGTGGTGCGGTGCTTGTGCAGGCTCGCGTAGTAGCCCTGCAGCGTGTGCACCACCGCGCGCGCCGTGCCGCCCGGGAAGATCGCGATGCGAAAGCCGTGCTTGTGCAACGCGTCCGCATCCTGGATCGGCGTCTTGCCGCCTTCGACCATGTTGGCCAGCAGCGGCACGCGGTCGCCGAAGCGCCGGCAGGCCGCATCCATCTGCTCGGGCGAGCGCAGCGCCTCGATGAAGAGCGCATCCACGCCGCAGGCGAGGTATGCCTCGGCGCGGTCGAGCGCAGCCTCCAGCCCTTCGACCGCCACCGCATCGGTGCGCGCGAGGATCAGCGTGTCGCTCGAGGCGCGCGCGTCCAGCGCGGCCTTGAGCTTGCCGACCATCTCGCGCTCGGGCACCACGGCTTTTCCATCGAGGTGGCCGCAGCGCTTGGGAAAGGTCTGGTCCTCGATCTGCACCATCGCCGCGCCCGCGCGCTCGAAGCCGCGCACGGTGCGCTGCGTGTTCAGCGCATTGCCGAAGCCGGTGTCGGCATCGACGATCACCGGCAGGCTCACGCGCTCGGTGATGCGCGCGAGCGTGTCGGCCACCTCGGTGAAGGTGGTCAGGCCCACGTCGGAGCGGCCCAGCCGCGTGTAGGCGATGGAGGCGCCCGAGAGATACAGCGCCTCGAAGCCGGCCTGCTCGGCCACGAGGGCGCTGAGCGCGTCGTACACGCCGGGCGCAAGCACGATGTCGTTGCGCGCGAGCCGGGTCTTGAAGGAAGTGTTCGTCATGGGGACGCTTTCGTCGAATGGATCAATGCAGCGGCGGTGCGCGCCGCGATGTAGCCGCCGGCCACGGCGCTCAGCAGGCCGTTGCCGGAGAGATAGCCCCACACCGCATCGCCCGAGACGCCACCCGCCGCACCGCCGGCGGCGAGCAGGTTGGCGAAAGGTGTGCCGTCGTGACGCAGCACGCGCATGTCGGGCGCGGTGTCGAGGCCGCCTTGGGTGTGGAAGAGCGCGCCCGTCACCTTCACGGCGAAGTACGGGGCGTCGAGTCCGCGTGCGAAGACGCGGCCATCGGAAGATGCCGCGTTGCCACGCATGGCATCGAGCGTGGCCTGCAGAACGGTTTGCTCGCAGCCGATGCAGTCCGCCAGCGCCGCGACCGATTCGCAGCGGCGCAACGCACCCGCCGCTTCGGCCTCGTAGAAATCCGGAAAGACGCGTGCCAACGCAAGCAACGGCGCATCGAACACATTCCACGCGATGCCGCCCGGCTGCGCGAGCACATGCACCGCGGCTTCCGAGTAGCCCAGCGTCTCGTCATGGAAGCGCCGGCCCTCGCAGTTGATCTGCACGCCGCCTTCCATCATCACGGCCCACGACATCAGCGCCCCTTGCGGCGTGACCCACGAGCCGTGCCCTTGGTAGCCGCCGAGGTCGCGCAGCCGCGCACCCAGCGATTCGCCCCAGAGGATCGCGCTGCCGTCATTGCCTGTGTGGCCGCCGAAGGTGGCCTCGGCCATCTCGGGCAGCAACGCGCGGACCATCTGCGTGTTGCCGCCGAAGCCGTTGCAGGCGAGCAGCAGCGCGTCGCAGGCCAGCGTCTCGCGGCTGCCGTCGGGCCGGGCGTAGTCGATGCCGAGCACGCTGTCTTCGGCATCGAGCACCAGCGTGTCGACCAGCGCCTGCGTCAGCACGGGAATGCCTGCGGCCTCGACCGCCGACTGCAGCGCGGCCATCAGCGATGCACCGGTCTTCTGCGGCAGCGCGTGCATGCGATGCACGCTGTGCCCCGGATAGAGAAAGCCGTCGAGCAGCATCCACTGCAGCCCGTGCCGCTCCTGCAGCGCATCGAGCGCCGGCCCGATGGCGCCCGCATAGGCCTCGACCAGCGCAGGCGCCGCGCGCCCGTGGGCCTTGGCCTGGATGTCGGCGGCGAAGCGTCCGGCGCTGTCGTCGTGCACGCCGTGGACGCCGTGGGCGCGCTGCGTGCGGGTGCCCGGCGCGGGGATGAAGCCCGATGACAGCGCGGTCGATCCGCTCGGCAACGCGTCGCGCTCCAGCACCACGCACTCCACACCTGCATCGGCCAGCATCAGCGCGGCCGTGAGCCCGCAGGCGCCGCCGCCGACGATGGCGACCGGTACGTGCGCATCGGCCTCGCCCTGTGCCGCGCGGCGGATGAGACGCGAAGGGCTTGCCGTCATGCGAGCGATGCGGTGAAGGCCGCGCAGTCCGTCACCTCGGCCACGTTGCGCATGTCGGCCAGCGAGGTCTGGTGGCGCTCCTCGCCGAAGGCGGCGCATCCATCGGCGAGCACCAGCGTGCGGTAGTCGCGCATGTGCGCATCGCGCACCGTGCTGGCGACGCCGCCGTTGGTGACGATGCCGCACACCGCGACGGTGTCGACGCCCGCGCGCCGCAGCACCCAGTCCAGCTGCGTGTTGAAGAAGGCCGAGTAAGCGACCTTGCTGACCGTCACGTCGATGAGCCCGGCCAGCGCATCGACATTCGCCTGGCCCCAGCTGCCAGGCGCGAAGTCGCCCTTCTTCAGGTACGGGCGCAATGCCTTTAGGTGCGGCGAGACCATCGGCTCGCCGCCCGCATCGGGCCACAGCGTGAACTGGCTCGCGACCACGAGGCCGCCTGCCGCCTTGAGGGCGCGCGCCACTCCGGCCACGTGCGCCGGCAGCAGCAGCGCCGGCGGGTTGGTGTCGCCGCCGCGCGCATAGGCGCCGTTGGCATCGAGAAAATCGTTTTGCAGGTCGATGACGACCAGCGCCGTCTTTGCTGCAATGGGTTTCGCCGCTTCGCTCATGACAGCCTCACCAGCAGGTTGCCGTGCGCATCGACCTCGGCATGGAAGCCGGGTTCGAGCCACACGGTGGTGTCGGCCTGCTCCAGGATCGCGGGGCCTTCGATGCGCGCGGCCACCGGCAACGCGAGCCGCGCATAGCGCACGGCCTCGTGCCACTGGCCGTGGTGGAACACGCGCTGCGTGCCCAGCGGCGCGGTGCTGCCCTCCCCTTCGGGCGCGAGCACCTTCAGGTCGAACTTGGGCCGCACGCCGATGCGCGCGTAGCGCAGGTTCATCACGCGGATCGGAATGCCTTCGAGCACGCGGCCGAAGGCGGCGGTGTAGCTCGCCTCGAATGCGGCGCGAATCGACTCGGCCGTGATCGGCGCCTTGCCTGCGTCGGCCAGCACCACGGGCAGCGTGTGCGTCTGGCCCGCGTAGAGCATGTCGAGCGCGATCACTTCGCGCACTTCGTCGAAGCGCACGCCGGAGGAATCGAGGCGCTGCTGGCAGCTCGCCGCCAGTTCGTCGATGCGGCGCTGCACGTCGCCCACGTCCAGTTCCGTCAGCGGCTTGTTGAGCGTCTGCACCGCGTCGTGGCGCATGTCGGCGATCACGCAGCCGAGCGCCGAGGTCACGCCGGGGTAGCGCGGCACGATGCCCGTGGCGACGCCCACCTCGCGCATCATCGCGCACACATGCAACGCACCACCACCGCCGAAGGGCATGTAGGCGAAGCGGCGCGGGTCGTGGCCGCGCTCGATGGAAACGAGGCGGATCGCACCCGCCATGCGCGCATTCGCCACCGTGAGGATCGCCTCGGCCGCGGCGTGCACATCCAGGCCCAGCGGGCGCGCGACGTGCGCCTCGATCGCCTGGCGCGACTTCTCCGCATCCAGTGCCGCGAGCAGGCCGCCACCGAGCGGACGGTCCGCCGCGATGCGTCCCAGCAGCACGTTCGCATCGGTCACCGTCGGGCGCATGTTGCCGCGCCCGTAGCACGCCGGGCCCGGCACGCTGCCGGCCGACTCGGGGCCCACCTGCAGCATGCCGCTCGCATCGACCGAGGCGATGGAGCCGCCGCCCGCGCCGATGGTCTCGATCTGGATCATCGGCGAGCGGATCACCATGCCGAATTCGATGGCGGTCTGCGCGGCCAGTGCGGCCTCGCCGTTCGCCACCAGCGAGACGTCGAACGAGGTGCCGCCCATGTCGCCGGTGATCGCGTTCGGAAAGCCCGCCGCGCGCGCGATGGCCGCGCAGGCGATCACGCCGGCCGCCGGGCCCGAGAGCGCCGTGCGCACCGGCAGGTCGCTCGCGGTCTGGCGCGACATCACGCCGCCGTTGCTCTGCACCACCAGCAGTTCGCCCGCGAAGCCCTGGCCGCGCAGGTCGGACTCGAGCCGGCCGAGGTAGCTGCCCACCACGGGCTGCAGCGCGGCGTTGAGCGTGGCGGTCGAGCAGCGCTCGAACTCGCGAATCTCGGGCAGCACTTCGCTGGCCGAGGTGACGTGCGGGTTGGGCCAGAGCTCCCGCACCGCGGCGACGGCCAGGCGCTCGTTCTCGGGGTTCGCGTAGGTGTTGATGAAGAACACGCACACGGCCTCGCAGCCGGCTTCGAGCAACGAGCGCGCCTCGGCGCGCACCTGTTCGAGGTCGACCGCGGTGTGCAGCGTGCCGTCGGCCAGCACGCGCTCGTCCACCTCGCGGCGCAGGTCGCGCGGCACCACGGGCGTGAAGCTGCCGCGCAGGCCCCAGGTCTCGGGGCGGTCGCGGCGGCGCATCTCCAGCACGTCGCGGAAACCGCGCGTGGTGATGATGCCGGTGCGTGCCACCTTGCGTTCGAGCAGCGCATTGGTGCCGACCGTGGTGCCGTGCACGATGGTGGAAATGTCGGCGGCCGAATCGGCCACGCGCGCCACGCCGTTCATGAAGCCGCGCGCTTCCTCGCCGCGCGTGGAGGGCACCTTGACGATGCGCGCGGTGCCGTTCGCTTCGTCGAGCACGAAGAGGTCGGTGAAGGTGCCGCCGACATCGACGCCGACGACAAGGGATTTACCAGTGGAAGTCATTCGGAGGCTTTCTTGTCGCTGCTGCCGGCGGGGGTGCCGGTCGTCACATAACCCATCGCGCTGTCGGCGTCGCGCTGCGGCGCGGGCCGCTCGGCCGCATGGCCCCAGCCGCCGCCGCCGGGCGTCTCGAGCCGCACGCGTTCGCCGCGCGCGAGCTGGATGCCGCGCATCTTCGAGACCATGGGCGGCGTGTGCCACGTGCCGTCGTTCTCGTAGCTGAACCTGTTGACCGCGCCTTCGCCGCCGCCCGCGATGCCCTTGGGCGGCGAGGTGCCGCGCTCGCCGAAGACGAACACCTCGGCGTCCTTCTCCAGCAGTTCGATTTCATACACGGCACCCAGGCCACCGCGGTGCCGGCCGTCGCCACCCGAATCGGCGCGCAACGACCACTCGGTGAAGCGCACCGGGTAAGCGGCTTCGAGGATCTCCAGCGGCGGAATCGTCGCGGTCGAGATCGGCGCGTTGCCGTGCGAGAGCCCGTCGCCGCCCGAGTGCCCACCATGCCCGCCGCCGAAGAAGCTGAACATCACCCAGCGCTGGCCTTCGCGGCCCTTGTCGCTGCGGTGGCCCGCGATCGACAGCGCATTGATCGTGCCGTAGGCCTGCGCCACCGCGCGCGTCGGGTCGGCCTGCGCGGCGGCGCTGAAGATCACGTCGATCATGCGCAGGATGGTCTCGGTGTAGCCGCCGACCGGGCGCGGGCGCTCGCAGCTGATCACCAGCTTGTCGGGAATATTGAAGTCCACCGCGTCGAGCACGCCGGCGTTGGCGGGCACATCGGGGAACAGGTGCTTGAGCGCGACGTAGCACGCGGCCACCGCGGTGGCGCGCGAGATGTTCACCGGCCCCGCGCATTGCGGCGAGGTGCGCGAAAAGTCGAGCAGGAGTCGGTCGCCCGCCACCGTCATGTCCAGCGCGATGGTGAGCGGCTCGTTGGTGATGCCGTCGTTGTCCAGCACGTCCTCGAAGCTGTAGCGCCCGTCGGGCAGCGACGCGATGTGCGAGCGCATGAGTCGCAGCGCGCGGCCGCGCAGTTCGCCCAGC
Source organism: Variovorax sp. AC194 (assembly GCF_979257995.1). Classification (NCBI taxonomy): domain Bacteria; kingdom Pseudomonadati; phylum Pseudomonadota; class Betaproteobacteria; order Burkholderiales; family Comamonadaceae; genus Variovorax; species Variovorax sp. AC194. The sequence continues at coordinate 6,141,181 of NZ_OZ409823.1, forward strand.
GCGTTCAGCACGAGGTCGTCGCCGTATTCGTCGAGCAGGCCGTTCAGGCGCTTCTCGCCGAGCTCCAGCGCCGCGAGCTGGCCGTTCAGGTCGCCCCAGAGGCTGTCGGGCAGGCGCGTGTTGGCCTGCAGGATGGCGAGCACGTCCGCATCGAGCACGCCGTCACGCACGATGCGCACCGGCGGAATCTGCACCGCCTCCTGCCAGCACTCGGTGGCGGCCGGGTTGTAGTTGCCGGGCACCGCGCCGCCCACGTCGTGCCAGTGCGCGGCCGAAGCCATGTAGCAATAGAGCTTGCCGTTGCGGAAGAACGGCTTGACCAGCTTGAAGTCGTTGGCGTGCGTGCCGCCGTCGTAGGCGTCGTTGCTGATCCAGATGTCGCCGTCCTTCATGCCGCCGCGCGGCCCGGCCGCCTTGGCGGTCGCGCGCACGGCGAAGGCCATGGCGCCCACGAACACCGGCAGGCCCGACTTGCCCTGCACCAGCGTGTCGCCGCTCACCGCGTCGTACAGGCCGTGGCAGGCGTCGTGCGCCTCGGCAATGATGGGGTTGAACGCGCTGCGGTAGAGCGTCGCGTCCATCTCGTCGGCCACCTGTTCGAGGCGGCCGCGCAGCACGGCGAGCGTGACGGGGTCCAGGGTGTTGTTCATGTTCAGTCCACTTTCGCGCCGCTGGCCTTGACGACCTTGGCCCATTTGTCGATCTCACGTTTGACGTGAGCGGTGAATTCGGCCTGCGTGGAGCCGACGGGCTCGGCGCCAAGCGCGGCCAGCTTCTCGCGCACGTCGGGCAGTTTCAGGATGCGCTGCACCTCGGCCGAGAGCTTGTCCACCACTGGCTGCGGCGTGCCTTTGGGCGCGAAGAGGCCCGACCACGCGTCGGCATAAAAGCCCGGGTAGGTTTCCGCGATGGTCGGCAGATCGGGCAGCGACGGCGAGCGGCGCAGGCTCGTGAGCGCAATGGCGCGCAGCTTGCCGGCCTTGACGTGCGGCAGCGCCGACGGGAGCCCGTCCACCATCATCTGCACCTGCCCCGCGAGCAGGTCGGACACGGCCGGCGCGCTGCCCTTGTAGGGCACGTGCGTGATGTCCACGCCGGCATCGGCCTTGAGCATCTCCATGCCCAGGTGCGCGGCCGTGCCGTTGCCCAGCGACGCGTAGTTGAGCTTGCCGGGCTCCTTCTTCGCGAGCGCCACGAGCTCGGCCAGGTTCTTCGCCGGCACCGACGGATGCACCACCAGCACGTTGGGCACGACGGCCACCTGGCTCACGGCGACGAAGTCGGCCACCGGGTCGTAGGGCATCTTGCTGTAGAGCGAGGTGTTGATGGCGTGCGAGCCGGTCACGCCCATCACCAGCGTGTAGCCGTCGGCCGGCGACTTGGCGACGATGTCGGAGCCCACATTGCCGCCCGCGCCCGCGCGGTTGTCGACCAGCACGGGCTGGCCCCAGTGCTCGCTCATCTTCACCGCCACCAGGCGCGCCGCCGCATCGGTGGCGCCGCCCGGCGGGAACGGCACGACGAGGCGGATCGCCTTGGTCGGGAAATCGCCCGCCTGGGCGACCGCGGCGAGCGGCAGGCAGACGAGGAGCGTGCTCGCGAGATAGCGCAGGAGTTTCATGATGGGGGTGGGCTGCAAGAGTGGGAAGAGGGTCAGGCCGCGAGCGCTTGCCAGAGCGCGCGCAGGGCGGTGCCGGCGGGCGCATCGAGCGCGGTGTCGCAAAAGCGCGCGGCCCTCGGGCCCGCGACGCTGTGCGCGGCGTAGTGCGTGAACTTGGCGGCAAGCGCCGCGCGGTCGAGCGGTTGCGCCGCATCGCCTGCGATGGTGCCCACGGTGTGCTGCAGCGTGCCGCCCGCGCGTGTCACGGCGAGCGTGGCGCCGCGGTGCTTTCGCGCTGTCAGGTCCGCATCGGTTTGGAGCACGACCAGCGCTTCGAGCCGCCGCAGCTCGGCGTCGTCGAAGCGCGGTGCGGCATAGACCGAGGGATCGACATCGCCGAAGCGCAGCATCGCCGCGACGCCGAACGACAGGCTGAACTGCGCCTGGATCGGCGTGCGCGGTGCGCGGTTGCCGCAGTAGACGATCGCTTCGTCGTACACGGTGAGCACGATGGCTTCGATGCCCGCGGTGTCGCCGCCCAGTTGTTCGCGGATCTCGCGCGCCGCCGTCGCGCCGTAGTGCACATGGCGCACGGCCGCGAAGGGCTTGATGTAGGCGTCCTGCAGCAGCGACGTTGCCGCATCGGGCAACGGCTGCGCGGTCGCGGCCGAGTGCGTTTGCGCGTAGTGGGCCAGCGCGCCTTCGGGGGCATCGATGCCGGCCGCGCTCGCGAACGCCGCTTGCAGTCCCAGCGATGCGCTGTGGCCGAGGTAGGTGTTGCGCGCGGTGCGGCCTTCGCGCACCGGCAGATAGAGGCTGGTTGCGAGCTGGCACGCGGCGATGTCGATGGCCTGCACGATGCCCGCCGGCGCGAGGCCGAGCAGGCGCGCGACACCCGCCGCCACGCCCAGCGCGGGCCAGTTCGCATCGACATGCATGCCGGGCCGGATGCGCAGCCACGCGCCGCAGCGCGCGCCGACCTCGTAGCCGAGCACGAAGGCATCGACGAAATCGCCGAGGCGCGCACCGCGCCGCAGCGCCAGCGGCAGCAGCGCCGCCACCAGCGGCACGCCGGGGCGGCCGTGCGCGAGCGCGTGGCCTTCGCAGGCCTCGTCCCAGGTCGCGGCCATGGCCAGCACCTGCGCCGCCGCCTGCACGCCCATCGCGGCGCCGCCGGGGAAAGCGAAGTCGCCGGGCTCGCAGGCCGCGAGCGCCGCTTCGAGCCGCCGCACTTCGTCCGCATGCCGGCCCGCGAGCGCGCAGCCGACCGTGTCGACCAGCAGTCGCCGCGCCTGCAACGCAGCGTCGGCCGACGCAGGCTGTGCCGCGTGCAGCGCCACCACGGCCTGCAGCACCGCGCGTTGTGCGTCGGCTTCAGGCTGCATCGGTTTCTTTCTTCGCGGCCATGCGCTGGCGCAGGAGGCGCAGCAGCCCGCCCGCATCGACCATGTCCATGAGGAAACCCGGCACGGGCTCGCACGCGAGCGTGCGCCCTTCGGCATTGCGCACGGCGGGGGTGCGGATGTCGAGTGCGATGCGTTCTCCATCGACCAGCGATTCGGCTTCTGCGCAGGTCAGCAGCAGCAGGCCGACGTTGAAGGCATTGCGGAAATAGAGCCCGCTGTACGACGGCGCGATCACCGCCGCCACGCCCAGCTGCACGAGCACGGCCGCGGCCTGCTCGCGCGAGGAGCCGATGCCGAAGTTGGGGCCGGCCACGATCACGTCGCCCGGCTGCACCTCGCTGGCGAACTCGGGGCGGATGGCTTCGAGGCAGTGCTTCGCGATGATGTCGATGCCGTGCTTCATCGCATGGCCGGGCGCGAGCGCGTCGGTGTCGATGTCGGCGCCCAGGCGCCACACCCGGTGCAGGGTCTGATCGTTCATGCGAGCACCTCGCGCGGATCGGTCACGCAGCCGCGCAATGCAGCCGCCGCCACCGTGTAGGGCGACCCCAGGTAGACCTGCGCGCTCGGCGAGCCCATGCGGCCCTTGAAGTTGCGCGCGGTGGTGGAGATGACGGTCACGTCGTCGCCCATCGGGTCGCCGTAGCCGGAGCAGGCGCCGCATGCGGTCGGAAAGAGCTCGGCGCCGGCGTCCATCAGCGCCTGCAGAACGCCCTCCTCGCGCGCCGCTTCCTGGTCGCGGATGCTGGCGGGCGCCACGATCAGGCGGATGCCGCTCGCCACCTTGTGGCCGCGCAGCACCTGCGCGGCGGCACGCAGGTCGTCGAGCTTGGCGCCGGTGCACGCGCCGATGTAGGCCACGTCGACCGGCGTGCCCACGTAGCGGCTCACGCCGTGCGCGTTGGCCGGACTGTGCGGCGCGGCGACGTAGGGCTCGAGCGTGGAGGCATCGAAGCGATGGTCCGAGAGCGCCGCGCCTTCGTCGGTGAACCAGGGCGCCATGTCGACGGGCGGCGCGCCGGCGCCGGCCAGGAATTCGGCGGTGGTTGCATCGGGCGCGATCAGCCCGGCCTGCGCGCCCAGCTCGGCGCTCATGTTCGAGAGCGTCATGCGCTCCTGCATCGACAGCGCGACGACCGCCGGCCCCGCGAACTCGACCGCCTGGTAGCGCCCACCGTTCATGCCGAAGCGGCCGATCATGTGCAGCATCATGTCCTTGGCGGTCACGCCCGCGGGGAGCGCGCCGTCCCACCACATGCGGATGGTCTCGGGCACGCGCAGCCAGATCTCGCCGGTCACCATCACGCCCAGCATCTCGGTGCTGCCGATGCCGAACATGTAGGCGCCGAACGCGCCGCCCGTGGGCGAGTGCGAATCGCCGCCCACGCACAGCATGCCGGGGCGGATGTGGCCGTGCTGCGGCACCACCACGTGGCAGATGCCCTGGCTGTCGTACACGTGCGGCAGCTGCTGGTCGCGCGCCCAGTCGCGCGCGATGCGCACGATGCGGCGCGAGTCGTCGTCGCGCTCGGGCACGTAGTGGTCCATGACCAGCACCACGCGCGAGCGGTCCCAGATCTGCGCGCCCAGTTCCTCGAGCATGGGTTTGAGGCGCCGCGGGCCCGAGGAGTCGTGGAACATCGCCAGGTCGACGCCGCAGGTCACGATCTCGCCCACCGACACCCGCTCGCGTCCGCTCGCGCGTGCGATGAGCTTCTGCGCCAGCGTCTGCTTCTGCGCGTGCGCCGGCGCGCGGGTTGGAGCCATCGATGTCATTCCGGCTTGGCTCCCGAGAACTTGACCACCTTCGCCCAGCGCGTGATCTCGCTCTGCACGAAGGCGGAGAACTGTTCGGTCGAATTGCCGACGGGAATCGCGCCTTCGGTGTCCAAGCGCTGGCGCATGTCGGCCTGCTGCAGCGCGTGGCGCGCGGCATCGCCGATCTGCTTCACGCGATCCGCGGGCATGTGCGCGGGGCCGAAGAGGCCGAACCACGCGCTCGATTCGTAGCCGGGCAGCGCCTCGGCAATCGCCGGCACGTTGGGAAAGGCCGGCAGCCGCTTGGCCGTGGTCACGCCCAGCGCCTTGAGCTTGCCGGCCTGGATGTGCGCCTTCACGTTGCCCACGGCCGCGAACATCAGCTGCACCTGGCCCGCGAGCACGTCCTGCACGGCGGGCGAGGTGCCCTTGTAGGGGATGTTCACGATGTCCACGCCCGACTGCATCTTGAAGGCCTCGCCGGCCATGTGCAGCGAGGAGCCCACCGCGCCGATCGCGAAGTTCAGCTGCCCGGGCTTGGCCTTGGCGAGCGCGATGAGTTCGCGCACGTCCTTGGCGGGCAACGACGGATGCGCCACGAGGATCGAGGGCGAGGTCGCCACGCAGGTGAGCGCGGTGAAGTCCTTCACCGGGTCGAAGGGCAGCGTCGGGTAGAGCGTGGCGTTGATCGCGTGGCTGGTGAAGCTCATCAGGAGCGTGTTGCCATCGGGCGCGGCCTTGGCGACCGCATCGGCGGCGATGTTGCCGCCCGCGCCGGGCCGGTTCTCGACGATGACCGTGCGGCCGAGCGCCGGGCCCATGCTCACGGCGAGCGAGCGCGCCAGCGTGTCGGTCGAGCCGCCCGCGGGCGCGCCCACCAGGATGCGCACCGGCGCATTGCCGATCTGCGCGAAGGCGCCGCCGGCCCATGCCGCGGCCAGCGACGAGAGGAGGATGTCGCGTCTTTTCATGTGTTGTTCTCCGGGGAAATCGGGGGTAGTTCGCAGGGGTCAGAGCCCCAGGTAGGCGCGCCGCAGTTCGTCGCTGCCGAGCAGTTCGCCCGGCAGACCCGAGAAGCGCACGCTGCCGTTCTCCAGCACATAGGCGCGGTCGGCGATCTCCAGCGACTGGCCCACGTTCTGCTCGACCAGCATCACGGCGAGGCCGCCGTCGCGCAAGTTGCGGATCAGCGAGAACATCTCTTCGACCAGCAACGGCGAAAGGCCGAGCGAAGGCTCGTCCAGGATCAGCAGCACCGGCTCGGCCATGAGCCCGCGCGCGATGGCCAGCATCTGCTGCTCGCCGCCGCTCATCGTGCCGGCGTGCTGCGCCATGCGCTCGCGCAGCCGCGGGAAGATGTGGAACATCTTCTCGACGTTGGCCGCGCGCCGCTCGCGGGCGCGGGTGAAGGAGCCCAGCTCCAGGTTCTCCAGCACGCTCAGGTTGGGAAACACCTTGCGGCCTTCGGGCACCTGGATGAGGCCGGCCTTGACCACGTCGCGGTAGTGCGCGCCGCTCAGGTCCTTGCCGTCGAAGCGCACCGCGCCGCCCCAGGCGGGACACAGGCCACAGACCATCTTGTTGAGCGTGGACTTGCCCGCGCCGTTGCTGCCGAGCAGCGCGACCATCTCGCCCGCGTTCACAGTGAGATCGACGCCGCGCAGCACCTCGACGCGGCCGTAGCCGCCGCGCAAGCCTTGAATCTCCAGAAGTGCGCTCATGCCGTGGCTCCCGATGCGGCCTTGCGCAACCGTGCCGCGGTGCCATGCCCCAGATAGGCTTCGACGACCTTGTCGTCGGAGGTCACTTGCGCCGGGCTGCCCTCGGCGATCAGCTGGCCCTGCGCGAGCACCCACACGTGCTCGGCCAGGTGCATCACGGCCTGCATGACGTGCTCGATCATCAGCACGGTGACGCCGCTGTCGGCGATGCCGCGCACCACCGGCATCATCTCGGCGATCTCCTGCGGGTTCAGGCCCGCGAGCACTTCGTCGAGCAGCAGGAGGCGCGGCTTGGTGGCGAGCGCGCGCGCCAGCTCGAGGCGCTTGCGGCCGGCCACGGTGAGGTCGGATGCGGGCTTGTCCAGCTGCGGCGCGAGGCCCACGCGCAACGCGACGGCCTCGGCGTTTCGCAGCGCTTCGGCGCGGCCGCGCACATGCAGGTGCGCGCCGACGGCGATGTTCTCGCGCACGGTCTGCGCGGCGAAGGGCTTCACGATCTGGAAGGTGCGGGTCATGCCGAGCGCGGCGTTGCGGTGCGGCTCGCGGCCGGTGATGTCCTCGCCCGCGAAGCGCACGGTGCCGGTGTCGGGCTTCAAGAACCCCGACATCAGCGCGAACAGCGTGGTCTTGCCCGCGCCGTTAGGGCCGATCAGCGCGCTCAGGCTGCCCTCGCGCACCGAGAGGCTCACGTTCTGCACGGCTTTGAGGCCGCCGAAGGAGCGCGAGAGGCCGTCGATGGCCAGCAGGGCGTCAGTCATGGCGGCCTCCCTTCGGCTTCCACAGCTGCCGCACCGACAGCCCGATGCCCGCGATGCCGCGCGGCACGAAGATGACGATGAGCACGAGCACCGTGCCGTAGATCACCATGTTGATGCCCGGCAGTTCGCCGAAGAGGTTGCGCGTGAGGTCCGACAGCAGGTGCAGCACGACCGCGCCGAGCACCGGGCCCCACATCGTTCCCATGCCGCCGACGATGGCCGCGACCAGCGCCTCGATCGACACGGCCGGGCCGTAGGCGATGCCCGCGTCGATGTACTGGAACACCTGCACGTAGAACGCGCCCGCCGCGCCCATGAACGCCGCCGACAGGCCGATGGCCCCGAGCTTCACGCGGAACGGATTGACGCCGACGGCGCGCGCCGCATCTTCGTTGTCGCGCACCGCCTGCAGGTAGGCGCCGAAGCGGCCGTTGCGCAGCCACCAGGTGACCAGCAGCGCCGCGACCACCATCGCGAGCACGACCCACAGATAGCCCGCACGCGAGGAGAACTGCAGGTTGCCCACCGATTCGCGCAACGGCACCATGAGCCCGACACCGCCGCCGGTGAAATCCACTGACAGCGCGAGGATGCGGAACACCTCGGCGAAGGCCAGCGTGACGAGCGCGAAGTACGAGCCCTTCAGGCCATAGCGGAAGGTGAGCGCGCCCATGAAGAGCCCCACCAGTGCCGCGCCGACGATGGCCAGCGGCAGCGCGACCCAGGCGTTGATGCCGCCCTGCAGCTGCGCGATCGCCTGGATGTATGCGCCAGTGCCGAAGAACAGCGCATGCCCGAACGAGAACTGCCCGCCGAAGCCGCCCAGGATGTTCCAGGCCTGCGCGATGAGCGTGGCATAGAGCGCCATCATCACGAAGTTGAGCGTGACGCCCGACTTGGTGACGAACGGCACGCACGCGACCAGCACCGCGAAGAGCGCGATGCCAGCGAGTTGCTTTGCGCCCGCGTTCATGCCTTGGCTCCGAACATGCCCTGCGGCCTGAAGAGCACCACGCCGATGAAGATCGCGAAGATGCCGATCTGCCCGAGCGATTCACCGAGGTACAGGCCGCCGAGCGATTCGACGATGCCCACAAGGAAGCCGCCGATCAGCGCCCCCACGAAGCTGCCCATGCCGCCGAGCACGACGATGGTGAAGGCCACCAGCACGAAGCCGCCGCCCACCTGCGGGTTGACGTAGTACGCCGGCAGCAGGAAGCACGCGGCCGCGCCCAGGCACGCGAGGCCGATGCCGAAGCTCATCGCGTAGACGTGGTCCACGTCGATGCCCATGAGCTTGGCGCCCTCCTTCTCCTTGGCCACCGCGCGGATCGCGCGGCCCAGGTCGGTGCGGCCCATGATCCAGAACAGGATGCCCGAGACCACCAGCGCGCCCGCGAAGGCCACGAGCTTGGGCACCGCGATCATCGCCGGGCCGATGGCGACGGTGGTGAGCGAATAGGCCGTGTCGATGTTGCGCGTGTCGGACTTGAAGAACAGCAGCGCGAGGTTCTCCATGACGATCGCGATGCCCAGCGTCGCGAGCAGGATGTTCTCGTCCTTGCCGTGGCCCGCGCGGTTGATGACCACGCGTTGCAGCGCATAGCCGAGCGCGAACATGCCCAGCACGACGATGGGCAGCGCCAGGTACGGATCGATGCCCAGCTTCTCTTTCAGGAAGTACACCGCGTACAGCGCCAGCATCAGGCTGGCGCCGTGCGCGAAGTTGATGATGTGCAGGACGCCGTAGATCAGCGTGAGCCCCAGCGCGATCAGTGCGTACACCGCGCCCGTCGTCAGCCCGTTCAGGACCGACGGGAAAAGAATGCCGAAATCGAACATCCCGCCTTCCGCCTCAGGCCGCGCGCAGCGGGAACACCGGGTCCACTTCGCGGTAGTCGCGCGGGATGATGACCTTGATGTCGTTCTTGACCACCTGCGTCATGAGCGGCTGCGCGCCTTCGTTCTGGCCGTTGACGAACTTGGTCGGGCCGTAGGGCATGAAGTGGTTCGAGAAGGTGCTCTTCTCCAGCGCATCGACGATGGCCGCGCGCTCGGTGGACTTGGCGCGCTCCAGCGCATCGGCCAGGAGCCACATCGACGCATAGGTCATGAAGACCTCGTAGCTGAAGAACTGGCCCTTGGCCTCCACGCGCTTGCGCAGGTCCTGCGCGCGCTTGTCCTTCGGGTTGAACCAGTGGTTGCAATCAATGATGCCGTTGGCCGCGTCCGGAAATTCCTTCACGAACTTGTAGCTGGACGCCGCGCCGCCCAGCACCGAGAAGATCGCCTTGGGCACCACCTTCTGCTGCTGCATGGTGCGCACGAGCAGCGCGTACTCGTTGTAGTAGTTGGCCGGGATCACGATGTCGGGGTTGATCGACTTCATGCGCAGCACGATGTTGTTGAAGTCGCGCGTGGGGTTCGCGTGCTTGACCACTTCCTTCACCTCGAAGCCGTAGCCCGGCAGTTCGCGCGAGAGCAGTTGTGCGGTGCCGGCGCCGAAGAGCGACTCCTCGTGGATGATCATCACGGTCTTGGCCGGGTTGCCCGCGGCCTTGTTGAGCACCAGCAGGTTGGCCATGGCCACCTCGGTCGATTTCTTGTAGCCCGGGCCGAAGCGGAAGGTGTTCTTCAGGCCGCGCTCCACGATCTGGTCGGCCACGCCCACGTCCACCACGTGCGGCAGGTTGTATTTGGCCGCGGCCTGCGTGGTTGCAAGGCAAATGGCCGAGGCGTAAGCGCCCACGATGGCCGAGACACCGGCCTCGTTCATCTTCTCGACCTCGGCGGCGCCCGCCTGCGGCTGCGACTGCGCATCGCCCAGCAGGGCTTCGAGCTTCGCGCCGCCGAGCGACTTGATGCCGCCGGCCGCGTTGATGTCCTCGATGGCCATGAGCGCGCCGAGGCGGCACTGCTGGCCCGAATAGGCGAGCGCACCGGTGACCGGGTGCAGCACGCCGACCTTGACGGCCTTGGGCTGCGCGCCGGCCACGAGCGGGAAGGCAACGGCGGTCGCCAGGGCGGCGGACTGCGACACGAAACTGCGGCGGTTCTGCATGGTGGGCTTTCCTTTTTCTCTTCAGTTGAACTGGGCTGACACGTCTTTGCTGACCCACACCTTCGCGTCGATGCTGCCCACGCGGGAGAGCTGCATTTCGTAGGTGTAGCGGTCGGGGCGGTAGAGGCCGTGCAGCCACTGCACGGGCCGCTCGTCTTCGTCGTAGATGAGGCGGCGCACCGCGAGCAGGGCCGAGCCGACCGAGACATCCAGGTGCTGCGCGATCACGTTGTCGGCCAGGCGCGCGGAGATCGTCTGATGCGCGCGGCCCACCTTGACGCCCGACTCCTCCAGCAGCACGAGGATCGGCTTCTTGGAGAGCTCGCGGCGGCCGAAGCGGCGCGCGATGGTGTCGGGCACGTAGGTGGTGATGTGGGAGAGCGGCCCCTCCTTGGTGGCACGCACGCGCACCGCCTTCTGCACCGCATCGCCCAGCTGCAATTGCAGCGCCTCGGCCACCTGCGTGGAGGCGGTGATGGTCGCGACCTCGATCACCTTCACCGAGGTGTGCAGGCCCATGGTGACCAGGTTCTCCAGCAGGCCGCGCAGGTTGGCGCGCTCCAGGTTCTTCGCGCCCGGCTGTTCACCGGCGGCCGGTGGCGGCAATGCGCGCGTGCGGCGGCCAGGGTTGCGTGCGATCAGCCCTTCGGAGGAGAGCTGCTCGAGCGCGCGGCGCACCGTGACGCGCGCCACGCCGAACTGCGCCATGAGCGCCAGTTCGCCGGGCAGGCCCTCCGCAAAACGCCCCTCGTGCAACTGCTCACGCAGGACCAGATAGATCTGGTGGTATTTCGGCAAAGGCATTTGCGACATGCCTTTGATGTTTTTGCAGTTTCAATGTTCTGTCAATGGGACATTTAAAACCGAAGGCCGCGCTGCCAGGCGCCGGGGGTGAAGCCGAACTGGCGCGTGAAGATGCGCGTCATGTGGCTTTGGTCGGCGAAGCCGCTGGCCGCCGCGGCCTCCGCAAGACCGGCGCCGTGGCGGATCAGGTGGCGCGCGCGTTCGCTGCGCTGCAGCACGAGCCATGCGTGCGGGGGCACGCCGTAGGTTTTCTCGAAGCGCCGCAGCACCTGGTAGGTGCTCAGGCCCGTCATCGCGGCGAGTTCGGCGAGCGTGGGCGGCGCGAGCAGTTCGTCGGCGAGGCGCTCGCGCACCTGGCGCACGTCGGCGGATGCTTCGCGCGAAGGCGCGGCGGTGGAATGGTTGTCTCGCAGCAGGCCGCAGACTTCGGCCAACGATTCCTCGCAGGCGAGCGATTCGGCGCGGTGCGCGTCAGGCGATGCGGCGCGCCAATCGTCGAGCCGGGTGAACAGGCGGCGCAATGTGTCGCCGAGCCTTGCGTCCTGGATGACGGGACGCGTCAACGCCACATCGGCGCCGACATCGCCATTCATCGCGGCCATGACGCCGGCATCGAAATACACCATGCGCCAACGGCGCGACGGCCCGCCGAGCGGCTGGCCGTCATGCACTTCACCGGGGTTGGTGGCGATCAGGTCGCCGGCATGCGCATCGACCTTGCCGCGCCCGCTGGCCGAGCGCTGCGCGCCCTGCTCCAGCAGGCCCAGGCCATAGGTGGCATGCCAGTGCCGGCCGTAGTGGCGGGCACTTTCGATCGCGGTGCCGTGCACGCCCTCCCAGGGCGTGCCGAACACCTGCGATCGATGGTCCGGCGGCGTCTTCATCCGCCGGATGATCGCAGAGGATCAGAGCTTGAAGGGAACTACTTCCTGGCGTTGTTCGCCCAGGCCCTCGATGCCCAGCGTCATCACGTCGCCCTTCTTCAGGAACAGCGGCGGCTTCATGCCCATGCCGACGCCGGGCGGCGTGCCGGTGGTGATCACGTCGCCGGGCATCAGCGTCATGAACTGGCTCACGTAGCTCACGATTTTCGCGACCGTGAAGATCATGGTCTTGGTGCTGCCCGTTTGCACGCGCTGGCCGTTCAGGTCGAGCCACATCGAGAGCTTCTGCGGGTTCTCGATTTCGTCGCGCGTCACCAGCCACGGGCCGAGCGGGCCGAAGGTGTCGCAGCCCTTGCCCTTGTCCCAGGTGCCGCCGCGCTCGATCTGGAATTCGCGCTCGCTCACGTCGTTGATCGTGCAGTAGCCGGCCACGTAGTCGAGCGCGCTCTTTTGCGAGACGTAGCGCGCCTGGGTGCCGATGACCACGCCGAGCTCGACTTCCCAGTCGGACTTGACCGAGCCCTTGGGCAGCATCACCGGGTCGTTCGGGCCCTGGATGCAGCTGGTGGCCTTCATGAAGACCACGGGTTCCTTGGGCACCGGCAGGCCCGATTCGGCCGCGTGGTCCGCATAGTTCAGGCCGATGGCGATGAACTTGCCGACGTTGGCCACGGGGCTGCCCAGGCGCGGCTTGCCCTTGACCAGCGGCAGCTTGTCCAGCTTGGTCTTGCGCAGCTTGGCGATGGCGGCATCGCCGAGCTGGTCGGGACCGATGTCCTTGACGATGGCGCTCAGGTCGCGCAGCTTGCCGTCTGCGTCGATGAGGCCGGGCTTCTCCTTGCCGGGGTTGCCGTAACGGACGAGTTTCATGCTTTCCTTTCAGTGCATTGAATGATCAATAAGTGGAGCGGCCACCCGACAGGTCGAAGACCGCGCCGGTGGAGAACGAGCAATCCTCGGTGCAGAGCCAGCCGACCATCGCGGCCACCTCCTCCACCGCGCCGAAACGGCCCATGGGTATTTTCGACAGCATGAACGCGATGTGCTCGGGCGTCATCTGGTCGAAGATCGCGGTCTTCACCGCCGCGGGCGTCACGCAGTTCACGCGGATGCCGGTGTCGGCCAGTTCCTTGCCGAGCGACTTGGTGATGCCGATGACGGCGGCCTTGCTCGCGCTGTAGGCGCTGGCGTTGGGGTTGCCCTCCTTGCCTGCCACCGAGGCGATGTTGACGATGCGCCCGTAGCCTTGCTTTCGCATCTGCCCGACCACCTCGCGGCAGCAGAGGAACACGCCGTTGATGTTGACCTCCATCACCTGGCGCCAGTCGTCCACCGGGTAGTCCCACAGCTTGACGTTGGGACCGGTGATGCCGGCGCTGTTGACCAGCGCATCGATGCGCCCCGCGTGCGCGAGCGTCGCGGCCACGGCCTTGGCGACCGAGGGCTGCTGCGACACGTCGACCTTCAGCGCGAAGGCCTTGTCGCCGAGCGCCTCGGCGGCCTGGTTGGCTGCCGCCTCGTCGCGGTCCCACAGCGTGACGCTGCCGCCCGAGGCCACCAGCCGCTGCGCGATGCCCAAACCCAGGCCGGTGGCGCCGCCGGTGATGACCGCGTGCCGGCCGGTGAAATCGAGCTGGTTCATATCGTGATGCCGCCGTCGACGGTGAAGAACTGGCCGGTCGCGAAGATCGATTCGTCGCTCGCGAGGAACACGACCACGGGCGCGATTTCTTCGGCCTGCGCGAGCCGGCCCATCGGCTGGCGCGCGATGAAGGCCTTGCGGGCTTCCTCGGGGTCGGCGTTGGCGTTGATGCGGTCGCCCAACGACGGCGTATCGACCGTGCCCGGGCACACCGCATTGCAGCGGATGCCCTTGGTCACGTAGTCGGCCGCCACGCTCTTGGTGAGGCCGAGCACCGCGGCCTTGGTCGTGCCGTAGACGAAGCGGTTGGGCAGGCCCTTCATGCTGGAGCACACGCTCGCCATGTTGATGATGCTGCCGCGCCCGGCCTTGAGCATGCCGGGCAGCACGGCCTGGATGGTCCACATCTGCGCGCGCACGTTGAGCGCGAAGGCGAAGGCCAGGTCGTCGTCGCTCGCCTGCTCGATGGTGCCGTTGTGCACCACGCCCGCGCAGTTGAAGAGCACGTCCAGCGCGGGAAGCTTTGCGAACAGCGCGCCGATGGCAGCCTTGTCGAGCACGTCGAGCTTCACGGCCGTGACGTTCGCTACGCCGGCGTAGCGCTCCAGCAGCTTCTCGTTGACGTCGGTGGCCCAGACCTGGGCGCCCTCGGCGGCGAGCGCCAGCACGCTCGCGTGGCCGATGCCCTGGCCGGCCGCAGTGACGAGCGCGGTCTTTCCCTTCAATCGCATGGTGTCTGTCTCCAATTCGGGTTTGGCCCGATGGGTGACACGGGCGACACATCGTATTCTGAATTGGCCTTACCACTTGTCCAATTCAGGACAACCCTTAACCCTGTTCGTTCACCCGCCCCCTCGCGCCTCCTCGTGCCCCTCCAGACCGTCGAACCCCAGCGCCTCTATCGCCAGATCGCCGACCAGCTGCGCGCGCTGATCGCCAAGGGCGAGTTCGCCGTGGGCGCGCGCCTGTCGGCCGAGCGCGACCTGGCCAAGCAGCTGGGCGTGAGCCGCCCCTCGGTGCGCGAGGCGCTGATCGCGCTCGAAGTCGAGGGCTGGGTCGAGGTGCGCACGGGCTCGGGCGTGTACGTGCTCGACCGCTCGCACCGGGCCGCCGCGCCGGTCGCGCCCACCGAATGGGGGCCGCTGGAGCTGATCCGCGCGCGCCGCGTGATCGAGGGCGAGACGGCCGCCATCGCCGCCCTCGCCGGCAAGCGCAAGGACGTCGATGCGATGACGCGCGCCATCGAAGTGATGCGCGAGATGGCCGACCGCAAGGTGATGCCGCTGGAGGGCGATCGCGCCTTCCACCTGTCCATCGTCAACGCCAGCGGCAACGCGGTGCTGGTGGAGACGGTGCAGAACTTCTGGGACTCGCGCAAGGGCCCGATCTTCACGCGCCTGGGCGGCTACTTCGAGAACGTTTCTTCCTGGCGCTCGGCCATCTTCGAGCACGAGGCCATCCGCGATGCGGTGGCCGCCCGCGACGCCGAGGGGGCGCGTGCCGCGATGCACGCGCACATGGACAAGTCGCACCAGCGATTCAGCGCGAGCTGGCGACGCGCGAAGCCTTCCTGATTTTTTCGCCAGCGGTTTACCTGAATTTTTTCTGCCATGACTACAACGGAGACAAGCCACATGACCAGCAACAGCAGCAAGAACAGCAAACGCACCGCCCTCAAGGCCCTGGCCGCCTGCGCCCTCGCGGCCGGCGCACTGGGCGTTTCGGGCATCGCCTCGGCTCAGACCAAGCTCAAGTGGGCCCACGTCTACGAGACCTCGGAACCCTTCCACAAGTACTCGGTGTGGGCGGCCGAGGAGATCAAGAAACGCACCAACGGCAAGTACGACATCCAGGTGTTCCCGGCCTCCACGCTCGGCAAGGAAGCCGACATCAACCAGGGCCTGACACTGGGCACGGTGGACATCATCCTGTCGGGCGCGAGCTTCGCGGGGCGCACCTACACGCCGCTGGCGATCTCGTACTTTCCCTTCATCTTCCGCGATGCCGAGCACCAGCTGAAGTACGCCAAGAGCGACGTGTTCAACGAGCTCGCCAAGGGCTACGACGACAAGAGCGGCAACCACATCACCGCACTGAGCTACTACGGCGCGCGCCACGTGACATCGAGCGCCGCGCGGCCGGTGAGCAAGCCCGAGGACATGAAGGGCCTGAAGATCCGCGTGCCCGACGCGCCGGCGTACCTCGCCTTCCCGAAGGCGCTGGGCGCCAACCCGACGCCGATCGCCTTCGCCGAGGTGTACCTGGCCCTGCAGAACAACACGGTCGATGCGCAGGAGAACCCGCTGCCCACCATCGAGGCCAAGAAGTTCTTCGAGGTGCAGAAGAACATTTCGCTCACCGGCCACATCGTCGATTCGCTGCTCACGATCTGCTCGGGGCAGCTGTGGGCGAAGCTCTCGGCGGATGAAAAGAAGATCTTCACCGACGTGATGCAGGAGGCCGCCGAGAAGACCGGCCGCGAAATCATCGCCTCCGAGGCGCGCCTGGTGGAAGAGTTCAAGAAGAAGGGCAACAACGTGATCACGGTCGACAAGAACGCGTTCCGCGAAGCGGTGCTGAAAGCCACCAAGCCCACCGACCAAGGCTACCGCCAGCAAGACTACGACCGCATCCTCGCCATCAAGTGAGCTAACCCCCTTGCAGGGGGCGATACCTGAGGCCCGGCAAAGCCGGTTCCTCGGTATCCCCATGAAACACCCATCGCACCATCTGGATCTGTATGACTGAACAAAAGATCATCGACGACGAAGGCCACTTCCATGCGCAGGACGAGGTGGTCGACCTGTCGGACACCATCGCCGAGAGCTGGATCTCGCTGGCCATCTTCTGGCTCCTGGGCCTCACGGTGTTCTACCAGTTCGTCACGCGCTACGTGATGAACGACTCGGCCGCCTGGACCGAGGAAGTGGCGCGCTACATGCTCATCGGCGTGGTCTTCATCGGCGCGGCGGTGGGGGTGGCGAAGAACAACCAGATCCAGGTCGACTTCTTCTACCGCCACATGCCGCGCGCCATGGGGCGCGTGCTCTCGATGGTGGTGGACGTGCTGCGCACCGCCTTCTTCGTGGCGGCCGTGGTGATGACCATCCAGATGATGATGAAGATCGGCAACCAGACGCGCATGACCATCGTGGACCTGCCGATGAACGTGGTGTACGCGCTGTGCGTCTTCGGCTTCGCCGCCATGGCGTGGCGCTCGCTGCAGGTGCTGCGCATCCACTGGAAGCGCGGCTACAGCGTGCTGGAGCGCCCCGAGTCGACGCTGTCCGATCGCTGACCGCGACCGCTGACCACGCACTGCAACGCCAAGAAAAAGACCCATGCTGAAAATCATCTTCCTGTTCTTCATGGCCGGCGGCATCCCCGTGGCCATCGCCATGGCCGGCGCCTCGCTGGTCTACATCCTGGTGAGCGACAGCACGTTGCCGCCCTTCGTGGTGATCCACCGGATGGTGAGCGGCATCGACAGCTTTCCGCTGCTCGCGGTGCCCTTCTTCATCCTGGCCGGCAACCTGATGAACAACGCCGGCATCACCACCCGCATCTACAACTTCGCGCTCGCGCTGGTGGGCTGGCTCAAGGGGGGCCTGGGCCACGTGAACGTGCTGGGCTCGGTGATCTTCGCGGGCATGAGCGGCACGGCCATCGCCGATGCCGCGGGCCTGGGGACCATCGAGATCAAGGCGATGAAGGAGCACGGCTATTCGACCGAGTTCGCCGTGGGCGTGACGGCCGCTTCGGCCACGCTGGGCCCGATCATTCCGCCGAGCCTGCCCTTCGTGATCTACGGGATGATGGCCAACGTGTCGGTGGGCGCACTGTTCCTGGCGGGCATCCTGCCCGGCGCGATGCTGGCCGTCCTCATGATGCTCACGGTGGCCTACTACGCGCACAAGAACAAGTGGGGCGCGGACGTGAAGTTCTCGCGCACCCGGCTCTTCAAGGCGCTGATGGAACTGGCCGTGGTGATCGGCTGGCCCATGCTGCTGTGGGTGCTGGTGGTCAAGCTGGGCACGCCGCCGCAGCTCACGGTGTTCGCGGGGCTGGCATCGCTCTTCGTGCTGGACAAGATCTTCAACTTCGAGGCGCTGCTGCCCATCATGACGCCGGTGCTGCTGATCGGCGGCATGACCACGGGCCTCTTCACGCCCACCGAGGGCGCCATCGCGGCCTGCGTGTGGGCCATGATCCTCGGGTTCGCGTGGTACCGCACGCTCTCGTGGAAGATGTTCGTGAAGGTGTGCCTGGACACCATCGAGACCACGAGCACGGTGCTCTTCATCGTGGCGGCGGCATCGATCTTCGGCTGGATGCTCACGGCCACGGGCGTGACCACCGACATCGCCGCGTGGGTGCTGGGCTTCACCAAGGAAGCCTGGGTGTTCCTGCTGCTGGCCAACCTGCTGATGCTCTTCGTGGGGTGCTTCCTGGAGCCGACCGCGGCCATCACGATCCTCGTGCCCATCCTCTTGCCCATTGCCACGCAGCTGGGCGTGGACCCGATCCACTTCGGCCTGGTGATGGTGCTCAACCTCATGATCGGCCTCTTGCACCCGCCCATGGGCATGGTGCTGTTCGTGCTGGCGCGCGTGGCGGGCCTGAGCTTCGAGCGCACGACGATGGCGATTCTTCCGTGGCTGGTGCCGCTCTTGCTGAGCCTGGGCGTGATCACCTACATGCCCAAGCTCGTGCTGTGGCTGCCCAAGATGTTCTTCTGACCATGACCCCCTACATCCGACTCCATCCCGCCGACGACGTCGTCATCGCGCGCGCTCAATTGCTCGGCGGCACGCTCGTCGAGGACGTGGCCGTGCGCGGCCTGATACCGCCGGGCCACAAGGTCGCGATGCGCGCGATTGCGCAGGGCGAACCGGTGCGGCGCTACAACCAGATCATCGGCTTCGCGAGCAAGCCGATCGCGCCCGGCGAACACGTGCATACGCAGAACCTGGACATGGGGCCGGACAAGGGGGACTTTGCGCGCGACTACGCCTTCGGCGCCGACGTGAAGCCCGCGCCCGCCCAACGCGAGGCGACGTTCATGGGCATCAAGCGCGCCGACGGCCGCGTGGCCACGCGCAACTACATCGGCGTGCTGACCAGCGTGAATTGCTCGGCCACGGCCGCGCGCGCCATTGCCGATCACTTCTCGCGCCGGACCAATCCTTCCGCGCTCGCAGCATTCCCCAACGTGGACGGCATCGTCGCGCTGACGCACGGCACTGGCTGCGGCATGGACACCGAGGGCATGGGCATGCAGGTGCTCTCGCGCACGCTCACGGGCTACGCCACGCACCCGAACTTCGCGGGCGTGCTGGTGGTCGGGCTCGGCTGCGAGGCCAACCAGATCAACGCGTGGCTTGCGACCGGCCACTTGGCCGAAGGCGAGAACTTCCGCACCTTCAACATCCAGGACACGGGCGGCACACGCAAGACGGTGGAGAAGGGCGTGGCGCTCATCAACGAGATGCTGCCGCGCGCCAATGCAGTCAAGCGCGAGCCGTGCAGCGCGGCGCATATCACCATCGGGCTGCAGTGCGGCGGCTCGGACGGCTACTCGGGCATCAGCGCGAACCCGGCGCTCGGCGCCGCGGTCGACCTGCTGGTGGCGCACGGCGGCACGGCGATCCTGAGCGAAACGCCCGAGGTGTACGGCGCGGAGCACTTGCTCACGCGCCGCGCGGTGAGGCGCGAAGTGGGCCAGAAGCTCGTGGACCGCATCAAGTGGTGGGAGCACTACACCGAGATCAACGAAGGCGAGATGAACAACAACCCCTCGCCGGGCAACAAGGCGGGCGGGCTCACCACGATCCTGGAGAAGTCGCTGGGAGCGGTCGCCAAGGGCGGCACCAGCAACCTGGAGGCGGTGTACGAATACGCGGAGCCCGTGACCGCGCACGGCTTCGTCTACATGGACACGCCCGGCTACGACCCGGTGAGCGCGACGGGCCAGGTGGCCGGCGGCGCGAACCTGATCTGCTTCACCACCGGCCGCGGCTCGGCCTACGGCTGCGCGCCCTCGCCTTCGCTCAAGCTCGCGACCAACTCGGCGCTGTGGCAGCGGCAGGAAGAGGACATGGACATCAACTGCGGCGAGATCGTCGACGGCACGGCCTCGATCCAGGAGATGGGGCAGCGCATCTTCGAGCTGGTGCTGGCCACCGCTTCGGGCACGCAGTCCAAGAGCGAGCAGCACGGCTACGGGCAGAACGAATTCGTGCCGTGGCAGGTCGGCGCCGTCATGTAACCCCACACCGCCTTGATGCCGCGCTCTGGCCGGCGCGTCATCGCACCACGGGCATCCGCAGGAGACAACTGGAGTCGGGACAGCGGCTTCAGCCAAAGAAGGACAACCCCATGAACAAGATCCGACTCTCATCCACCGCACTGGCCGCCGCGCTCGTGCTGGGCGCCGCCGCACTGCACCTGCCGGCCAGCGCAGCCGACACCAAGGCCAGGAAGATCGCGCTGTCGAACAACTTCGCGGGCAACTCGTGGCGACAGGCCATGCTCAAGAGCTGGGACAAGGTCACCAAGGACGCGGTCGCCAAGGGCGTGGTGGCCCAGGCGCCCAGCTTCACCACCTCGGAGAACCAGGCCACCGAGCAGGCCGCGCAGATCCAGAACATGATCCTGCAAGGCTTCGACGCCATCGTGATCAATGCGGCATCGCCCACCGCCCTGAACGGCGCGGTCAAGCAGGCCTGCGACGCGGGCATCGTGGTGGTGTCGTTCGACGGCATCGTGACCGAGCCCTGCGCCTACCGCATCGCGGTGGACTTCAAGCAACTGGGCCAGATGCAGATCGACTACTTCGCCAGCCGCGGGCTCAAGGGCAACCTGCTGGAGGTGCGGGGCCTGGCGGGCGTGTTCGTGGACGACGAGATCCACCAGGGCATCACCGCGGCCGTGGCCAAGCGGCCCGAGTACAAGATCGTCGGCTCGGTGCACGGCAACTGGACGCAGACCGTGGCGCAGAAGGAGGTGTCGGCCATCCTCTCGACGCTGCCGCAGGTGACGGCGGTGGCCACGCAGGGCGGCGACGGCTACGGCGTGGCGCAGGCCTTCAAGGCCGCGGGCCGGCCCACGCCGGTGATCTTCATGGGCAACCGGCAGGACGAGCTTGCGTGGTGGAAGGAGCAGCGCGACGCCAACAAGTACCAGACCATGTCGGCCAGCATCGCGCCGGGCGCCTCGACCTTCGCCTTCTGGGTGGCGCAGCAGATCCTCTCGGGCGCCAAGGTGCCCAAGGACATGAAACTGCCGATCAGCGTGGTGACGCAAGAGACGCTGGACGATGCGGTCAAGAAGACCGAAGTCGGCAGCGTGGTGAACGTCGAGTACTCGCAGAAGGAAGTCATCGACTTCATTGCCAAGGCCAAGTAAGCCGCGATGCAAGTCTCATCGCAAGCTTTCGCGGGCTCGGTGCTGGCCGATGTCCGCGGCGCCGCGCGCGCCTTCGGCGCCGTTCAGGCGCTGCGCGGTGTCGACCTGCAACTGCGGCGCGGCGAATGCGTGGGCCTGGTCGGACACAACGGCGCGGGCAAGTCCACGCTGGTCAACATCCTGTGCGGCGCGCTGGCACCGGACCGTGGCGAGCTGCACTTTGCCGGCCGGCCGGCGGACGGCGCCGCGTGGAGCCTGCGCGAGGCGCGGCGCTGGGGGCTGCGCTGCGTGTTCCAGGAACTGTCGCTGTGCGACAACCTCACGCTCGCGGAGAACATGCGAATCGCGCAGCCGCAGTCGGCCGAGTGGGCCTGGCGCAAGCGCGCGGGCGCGCAGTTGATGGCCACGCTGGAGCGCATCTTCCCGGGCCACGGCCTGCGGCCCGACGACGTGGTGGGCGAGCTGCCGATCGGCAAGCGCCAGATCGTGGAGGTGGCGCGCGCATTCACGCCGGGCGCGCAGCCGCTCGAATTGATGATCCTGGACGAGCCGACCTCCTCGCTCGACGGGCAGGCCGCCGCGCAGTTGCTGGCCTACATCCGCAGCTTCGTGGCCGAGGGCAAGACCTGCGTGCTGATCACGCACAAGCTGCGCGAGATCTTCGCGGTGACCGACAGGCTGGTCGTGATGCGCGACGGACAGGTGGTGCAGGCCACGCCGACCGCCGAGACCGACCGCGAGCGGCTGGTTTCGGCGATGGGGCAGGCGGTGGTCAACGACGTGCCACAGGCCGCGGCGGCTCGCACGCGCACGGGCGGAGGCCACGCGCAAACCGTGCAGGACGCGGTGCAGAACGTGGTGCAGGTGCGAGCCTCCCCGCAGCGCGGCATCGCCCTGCGCGCGGCGCGCGGCGAGGTGATCGGCCTGGCGGGGCTGGCCGGGCACGGGCAGACCGAGATGCTGCTCGCGCTGCAGGAAACCTCGCAGCACAGGAACACGGACGCGATGCGCGTCCAGGGCGGCACCGCCTTCGTGGCCGGCGACCGGCAGACCGACGGCGTGTTCGCGCTCTGGTCCATCGCCCGCAACATGACGGTGGGCTGGCTCGCGCAACTGCGCGCCCGCAGCCCGCTGATCGACCTGAAGCAGGAGCTGCAGCAGGCCCAGCAATGGCGCCAGCGCCTGGGCCTGGTCACGCCCGACATGGACCTGCCCATCGGCTCGCTCTCGGGCGGCAACCAGCAGAAGGTGCTGTTCGCGCGGGCGCTGGGCTCCCGGGCGCCGGTGATCTTGATGGACGACCCGATGCGCGGCGTCGATGTGGGCACCAAGCGCGACGTGTACGCGCTCATCCGCCAGGAGGCCCGGGGCGGGCGCACCTTCGTCTGGTACACGACCGAATTCGACGAGCTGCACCATTGCGACCGCGTCTATGTGTTCAGCAACGGGCGCGTGGTTGGCGAACTGGCCGGCGACGACATCAGCGAGGAGCGCGTGGTGGCACTTTCCTTCGAGGAGGCCGCGGCGTGAGCGCGGTTCCGGCAGTCCCCACGGTTGCCGCGGTTGCTCCGCGCAACGGCCGCCATCCCGCGCGCCGCGTGGCGATCCTGCATGCGCTGCTGCCGGCCGTGGCGCTCGCGCTGCTGCTCGCGGCGGTGTTCCTGAAGCAGCCGCGCGCGATGTCCTACTTCGGCATCAACCTGCTGCTGAACCTGGCGATCCCGGTGATGTTCGCCACGCTCGCGCAGATGATGATCCTGGCGGTGAGCGACCTGGACCTGTCCATCGGCCCGTTCGTGTCGCTGGTGGCCTGCATCGGCGCCACGCTGATGCCCGCGCAGCCGGCGCTCGCGGTGCTGGCACTGGTCGCGGCGGTAGGCGTCTATGCGCTCGCGGGCGCGGTGATCCAGGCCAGGCAACTGCCGTCCATCGTGGTCACGCTCGGGCTCTCGTTCGTATGGCTGGGCTGCGCCGTGCTGCTGCTGCCCACGCCCGGCGGCACGGCACCCGAGTGGCTGCGCGCCGCGATGAGCTGGCGCACGCCGCTCCTGCCGATGCCGATCTGGATGGCCATCGCCACGGCCATCGTGGGTCACCTGCTGATCACGCGCAGCGCCTTCGGCACGCTGGTGCGCGGGCTGGGCGGCAACCCCGGCGCCATTGCGCGCGCGGGCTGGAACATGGTGCGCGTGCGCGCCGGCGTGTATGCGATCGCCGGCGTCTTCGGCGTCTGCTCGGGCCTGATGCTGGTGGGCCAGGCCACCTCGGCCGATGCCAACATCGCCTCGCGCTACACGCTGGTAGCGATCGCGGCGGCGATCCTGGGCGGCGCGGAGTTCGCGGGCGGCAAGGTGGCGCCGGTGGGCGCGGTCATCGGCGCGCTCACGGTGACGCTGGCGGCCTCGTTCCTGACCTTCCTGAACATCGCGCCCGACTGGCAGGTGGGCATGCAGGGCCTGATCCTGGTGGCGGTGCTCGCGCTGCGCGCCGCCATCGACCTGCTCGGGGGCAAGCGATGAGCGCGGCGAACGAACGCGTCGCCGCCGCTGCAGCTGCCGGCTCGACGCCTGCCCGATGGAAGCGCCTCGCGCGCAACCGCCCGTGGCTGGGCTCGTGCGTGGCCGCGGTGCTCGCCTGGGGCGCGACGGTATGGAGCGGGCACGGCCAGGGCTCGGGCGACCTGCTGACCGCGGCGCTGGCGTTCTCGGCCTTCACGGTGCTGGTCTCGCTCGGGCAGATGCTGGTGATCAGCGTCGGGCCGGGCAATGCGGACCTGTCGATTCCATCGACCATCGCGCTCTCGGGCGCGGCCGCGATGATCGTGATGGACGGCAGCAACGCGATGCTGGTGCCGGGCCTCTTGGCGGCGGGCGCCGTGGGCATCGGCGTGGGCCTGTTCAACTTCGGGTTGATCCGGCTGCTGCGCATTCCGCCGATCATCGCCACGCTCGCGGCCTCGCTGATCGTGATGTCGGTGGCCATCAACGTGGGGCGCGGCTTGAAGGTGAAGCCGCCCGCGCTGTTCTCGGACCTGATGGCGCAGCGCGTGGCGGGCATCCCGCTGGTGGCGATCGTGGCGCTGGCCGTCACGGTGCTGGTGGCGGTGATGCTGGAGCGCACGGTGCTCGGCCGCTCGATCGCCGCGGTGGGCCAGAACCGCCGGGCCGCCCAGCTCGCGGGCCTCCATGTGGAACGCACGCGCCTCCTGGCCTACGTGATCTGCGCCGGCCTCGCGGGCCTGACCGGCGCGCTGATCGCGGGCTTCTCGGGCGGCAACTCGCTGGACCAGGGGCAGGAGTACCTGCTCATGACCATCGCCGTGGTGGTCATCGGCGGCACGGCCGTGGCGGGCGGGCGGCCCAGCGTGCCGGGCATCTGGGGCGCGGCCATGTTCATGTTCCTGCTGGTGGCGCTGCTCAACGCCGTCGGCGCCGGGCCGGGGCTGCGCATGCTCTTGACCGGCGTCATCATCATCGCGGTCATCGTGCTGGCAAGCGGTCGCCCGGGCCGCTGAAGCCGCTGCCGCCTATTGCTTTTTCGCAAGAAGAGAAACGACACCCATGGCACCTCTGCAAGACCTCCCCTTCGGCTTCCTGGAAGGCACCGGCTTCGAACGGCTGGACCCACGCTTCGACCCCTGCATCCCCGGCCCCGAGCGCGTGGAGCGCCTGTGGACCGGCGCGCGCTGGTGCGAGGGGCCGGTGTGGTTCGGCGCGCACCGCACGCTGCTGTGGTCGGACATTCCGAACAACCGCATGCTGCGCTACGACGAGGTGAACGGCACGGTCGGCGTGTTCCGCGAACCGTCGAACAATACGAACGGCCACACGGTGGACCGCGAAGGCCGGCTCGTGAGCTGCGAGCACTTGACGCGGCGCGTGACGCGCACCGAGCACGACGGATCGATCACCGTGCTGGCCTCGCACTGGCAGGGCAAGCGCCTGAATTCGCCGAACGACGTGGTGGTGCATTCGGACGGCGGCGTGTGGTTCACCGACCCGAGCTACGGCATCCTCTCGGACTACGAGGGCGTGCGCGCCGAGAGCGAGATCGGCGCCTGCCACGTCTACCGCATCGACCCCGCGAGCGGCGACGTCGAGCGCATGGCCGACGACTTCGTCAAGCCCAACGGCCTGGCGTTCTCGCCCGACGAATCGCTGCTCTACGTCGCCGACACCGGCGCGAGCCACCTGAAGGACGGGCCGCGCCACATGCGCCGCTTCAAGGTGGGCGCGGACGGCCGCAGCCTGAGCGGCGGCGAGGTGTTCGCCGAATGCACGAGCGGCATGTTCGACGGCTTCCGGCTCGACACCGAAGGCCGCATCTGGACCAGCGCGCTGGACGGCGTGCATGCCTACCACCCCGACGGCACGCTGCTGGGCAAGATCCTGCTGCCCGAGCGCGTGGCGAACGTCTGCTTCGGCGGACCCAAGCGCAACCGCCTTTTCATCTGCGCGACGACGTCGCTCTACGCCATCACATTGAACGCAAAGGGAGCCTGATCCATGCCCAGAACACTGCCGGCCGAGGGCCTGCAAACCAACGTCGCCCGCATCCTCGAAGCCGCGGGCAGCAGCGCCGCCGAGGCGCAGCAAGTGGCCGCCAACCTCGTGC
Source organism: Variovorax sp. AC194 (assembly GCF_979257995.1). Classification (NCBI taxonomy): domain Bacteria; kingdom Pseudomonadati; phylum Pseudomonadota; class Betaproteobacteria; order Burkholderiales; family Comamonadaceae; genus Variovorax; species Variovorax sp. AC194. The sequence continues at coordinate 6,166,836 of NZ_OZ409823.1, forward strand.
TGGCCAACCTGAGCGGGCACGACTCGCACGGCGTGGGCATGCTGCCGCGCTACATCGATGCGGTGGCCGAGGGCGGGCTCAAGCCCAACGCGGCCGTGAAGGTCAACCTGGACATCGGCACGCTGATGGGCCTGGACGGCCAGCACGGCTACGGGCAGATCGTCGGCGTGCAGGCGATGGAACTGGGCATCGCGCGGGCCAAACAACACGGCAGCTGCATCTTCACGCTCTCGCATGCGCACCACCTGGGGCGCATCGGGCACTTCGCCGAGATGGCGACGGGCGAGGGGCTGGTGGCGATGCACTTCGTCAACGTGCTGTCGCGGCCCGTGGTCGCGCCATGGGGCGGTGGCGACGGGCGCTTCGGCACCAACCCGTGCTGCATCGGCGTGCCGCTCGCGGGCGCGGAGCCCTTCGTGCTCGACTACGCGACCAGCCGCGTGGCGCAAGGAAAGATGCGCGTGGCCCACAACAAGGGCGAGCAGGTGCCCGACGGCTACCTGATCGACGAAAAAGGCGCACCGACCAACGACCCCGGCGTGGTGGTCGTGCCGCAGGGCAACGGGCTCTTCGGTGCGCTCATGACCTTCGGCGAGCACAAGGGCTACGGCATGGCGGTCGCGTGCGAGCTGCTCGGCGGCGCGCTCACGGGCGGCGGCACCTGGCACCGGCCGGCGGACACGGCGCGCTCGGTGTTGAACGGGATGCTGACGGTGCTGATCGATCCGGTGAAGCTCGGGACGCAGAAGGCCTTCGACGAAGAGGCGCGCGAGTTCATCGACTGGTTGCGGCAGAGCCCGCCGGGGCAAGGCTTCGACGCGGTGCAGATCGCGGGCGAGCCGGAGCGCAAGGCGCGTGCGGCGCGCCGGCAAGAAGGTATCTGGGTGGACGACGCGACGTGGGGAGAGATCGTCGCGGCAGGTGCCAAGATGGGCGTGACAGTCAGCGCCTGACCCTTCTTGCTCCTTCCCCTCTGGGGGAAGGTTGGGATGGGGGCATGCAGAGCGCCCGATGGGTACGCCGCTGGCCCCCACCCCTGCCCTCCCCCAGAGGGGGAGGGTGAAAGACCGCCGACTTCAGCTGTTGCTGCTTTCGTGCGCCGGTTTGCCGATCTGCACGCTCACATCCTCGCCCTTGATCTTCGCCTGCACTGCCTTGATCGCCTTCTCGAGCCGCGCACCGTAGTCCGCATCGGCCTGGCGGAAGTAGCTCACCGAGCGGTCGATGATGTCCTGCCGCGTGACCGCGCCCAGACCGCCCGCGATGCTTTGAATGAGGCGCTCTTTCGCGGCTTCATCCATCAGGCGATAGAGGTCGCCGGCCTGCGCGAAGTCGGTGTCGGCCTCGTGTTTTTGCCACTGGTGGCTGCCGGTCCAGCCGTGGATTTCCAGCGGCGCGTACACCGGCTCGTTCGTCTGCTTGGGCGCATCGCTGAAGCTGTTGGGCTCGTAGTTTGGGCCGCGTCCGCCGTTGCCGTCGCCGCGCATCGCGCCGTCGCGGCCGTAGTTCTGCGCGGTCGTGGCGTGCGGCCGATTCACCGGCAGTTGCGTGTGGTTAATGCCCAGGCGATAGCGCTGCGTGTCGCCGTAGCTGAACAGGCGCCCCTGCAGCATCTTGTCGGGCGAGGGGCCGATGCCGGGCACGAAGTTGGCCGGGTTGAAGGCGGCCTGCTCGATCTCGGCGAAGTAGTTGTCGGGGTTGCGGTCGAGCGTGAGGATGCCGATGTCGATCTTCGGATAGTCCTTGTGCGACCAGACCTTGGTGAGGTCGAAGGGGTTGAAGCGGTAGGTCTGCGCCTCGGCCACCGGCATGATCTGCACCTGCACACGCCAGCTCGGGAACTCGCCGCGCTCGATGGAATGCAGCAGGTCCAGGTGGTGGTGGTTCGGGTTCTCGCCGCCCGCGCGCTGCGCCTCTTCGGCCACGAAGGTCTCGATGCCCTGGTTGGTCTTGAAGTGGTACTTGACCCAGAAGGCCTCGCCCTTCGCGTTCACCCACTGGTAGGTGTGCGAGCCGAAACCGTCCATGTGGCGGTAGGTCTTCGGGATGCCGCGGTCGCCGAAGAGCCAGGTGAACTGGTGCGTGGCCTCGGGCGAGTGCGAGAAGAAATCCCACGCGTTGTTGGGCTCCTGCACGTGGCTGTAGGGGTCTCGCTTTTGCGAATGGATGAAGTCGGGGAACTTGAGCGGATCGCGGATGAAGAAGATCGGCGTGTTGTTGCCCACGAGGTCGTAGTTGCCGTCTTCCGTGTAGAACTTGAGCGCGAAGCCGCGCGGGTCGCGCACCGTATCGGCCGAGCCGAGTTCGAGCGCCACGGTCGAGAAGCGGGCCAGCACCTCGGTCCTCTTGCCGACCTGGCCGAGAAATTTCGCCTTGGTCCATTTCGAGACATCGGCCGTGAGCTCGAAGGTGCCGAAGGCGCCCGAGCCGCGGGCATGCACCACGCGCTCGGGAATGCGCTCGCGGTCGAAGCGTGCCAGTTTCTCGATGAGGTTGTGGTCCTGCATCAGCACGGGACCGTTGACGCCAGCCGTCTGCGACTGCTGGTTGTTCTCGATGGGGGCACCGCTTTCGGTGGTGAGCTTGCGGGTGTCTGTCATGCGCGTTGTCCTCTGATGAAGTTGTCGGGGTCCATCGATTTTGTCAATGAACATGGCGACATGGCATCAGATTCGGCTATCGCATCGATAGACCCGCAGCCGCAGTGGACTGGCCCGAAGGCCCCGCGCTCAGACGATCAGCGCGATCGTGGCTTCGAGGTGTTCGGAAGGCGCGCGGCGAAAGCCCGAGCGCGCAAAGCGCTGCAATTGCCCGACCACGAAGGCCGTGAGCGCCGCGGCGCGCACCTGCGCATCGACGGTGGGCGTGGCCGAACCTTCGGCGGTGGCCGCGCCGCGCAGCACCTGGCGCAGCGTGGCTTCGATCTTGTCGAAGAACTGGTTCATGCGCTGCTGCAGGCGCTCGTTCTCGTAGACCAGCGCATCGCCGACCATGACGCGCGTCATGCCCGGGTTGCGTTCGGCGAACTGGACCAGCAGCGTGAGGATCTTGGCGGCCTGCTGGGCGCCGGTGGCGCCTTCGCGCTCGAGGATCTGGTTCACCAAGGTGAACACGCTCTGCTCGATGAAATCGATCAGGCCCTCGAACATCTGGGCCTTGCTCGCGAAATGGCGGTAGAGCGCGGCCTCGCTCACCTCGAGCCGCGCGGCCAGCGCGGCGGTCGTGACCCGCTCGGCGCCGGGTTGCTCCAGCATCGCGGCCAGCGCCTGCAGGATCTGCACGCGCCGCTCCCCCGGCTTCGGACGCTTGCGCGTGGCGGGGGCTGGCGTTTCCGCTGGGGTCTCTACGCCGGGAGCAGCTGTCTCTTCGTTCTGCATGGGAGCGCGTGCAAAGATGTAATCAATTGATTCTCGCACAGCGCAACCAGCGCACCGGCAGCCGCTTCAGCGGGCGCGGATCATCGTCCCGTAGGCCTGGTCGGTCAGGATCTCGAGCAGCATCGCGTGCGGCACGCGGCCGTCGATGATGTGCACCGCGTTCACGCCGCTCTTGGCCGCGTCGAGCGCGCCTTCGATCTTGGGCAGCATGCCGCCCGAGATGGTGCCGTCGGCGAAGAGGTCGTCGATTTCGCGGGCGCTCAGGTTGGTGAGGAGCTTGCCGTTCTTGTCGAGCACGCCGGGCGTGTTGGTCAGGAGCATGAGCTTCTCGGCCTTGAGCACGGTGGCCAGCTTGCCGGCGACGACGTCGGCGTTGATGTTGTAGCTCTCGTTCTCCTCGCCGAAGCCGATCGGGCTCACGACGGGAATGAAGGCGTCGTCCTGCAGCGCCTTCACGACGCTCGGGTCGATGGAGACGATGTCGCCGACCTGGCCCACGTCGTGGTGCACATTGGGATCGGTGCGGTCGGCCAGCTTGAGTTTCTGCGCGCGAATGAGGCCGCCGTCGCGCCCGGTCAGGCCCACGGCCTTGCCGCCGGCCTGGTTGATGAGGCCCACGATGTCCTGCTGCACCTCGCCGGCCAGCACCCATTCGACGACTTCCATCGTCTCGGCATCGGTCACGCGCATGCCCTGGATGAAGCTGCCCTTCTTGCCCAGGCGATTGAGCGCCGCCTCGATCTGCGGGCCGCCGCCGTGCACCACCACCGGGTTCATGCCGACCAGCTTGAGCAGCACCACGTCTTCGGCGAAGTCGGCCTGCAGGGCCGGATCGGTCATGGCGTTGCCGCCGTACTTGATGACGATGGTCTTGCCGTGGAACTTGCGGATGTACGGCAGCGCCTGGGCCAGGATCTCGGCCTTGTCGCGCGGGGGGATGTTGAGGACGGGGTCGGTCATGGGCGGTCAGGCTCCAAGTTGAACGATGGGAACGAACGGAAATTCTCTCAAGGTCGCAGCCAGCGCGGCACCTTGAATCGCACGATCATCAGGTACGCACCCACGTACGTCGTGACGAACAGCAGGCAGAACAGCACCAGCACGATGGTGTTGTTCCAGAACAGCACCGCGGGCACCACCGAGAGCGCCGCGAACATCCAGAGGTAGGGCGACGTGCGGTTGTTGCGCGCGAGCAGTTGCCGCGCCTCGTCGTCCGCCAGCGCCACGCGCACGATGCGGCGAAAGATCAACTGGTGAAAGTGCAGCGCATCGGCCGTGCCGGGCGACTGGCCGCGCGCGAGCTTGCGGTAGATGGAGAAGAGCGTCTCCCACACCGGGTAGATCAAGAGCAGCATCGGGAACCAGGGCGAGACCACGCGGTGGCGCTGCACCAGCGTCACGCAGGCCACGGCGATCACCATGCCCCAGACGTAGGCACCGCCGTCGCCGGCGAAGATCTTGCCGCGCGGGTAGTTCCAGACCAGGAAGCCGAAGGTCGCGCCCACCAGGCAGATCACCATCGCCGCCAGTTGCCGGTCGCCCACCTGCAGGGCCACGTGCGAGATCGCCAGGCACACCAGCACGGCGACCGTGCCGGCCAGGCCGTTGTAGCCGTCGATGATGTTGAAGGCATGCGGCAGGCCGCCGATGGCGAGCGCCGCGAACAGCACCGTGGCATACGGCAGCATGGCCAGCCAGCCGTCCACCAGCGGGACGCCGGTGCGCGAAACGCCCAGGCCGAGCAGCCAGCACACCAGCAGCGCCGAGCCGATCGTGAGGCCCAGCCGATAGCGCACCTTCACCTGCTGCGTCATGTCTTCGACGATGCCGCCCAGCACCGCGGGCGCGATGCACAGCAGCGTGAGCATCGAGGTCTTGACGGGCCACGACACGTTGAAGGGGTCGGTGCCGGTGATGCCCGCGGCCAGCCAGGCGGCCCCCATGCCGAGCAGGATGCCCGCACCGCCCAGGCGCGGCACGTGGCCTTTGTGGAAGCGCTGCGGCATGTCGGCACCATAGAGCCGCGCGTGCCTGCGCGCCCGGCGCATGAAGAGCTGGACCGCGAAGGCGGCGACGAAGAAACTGATGACGATCAGGGCAATCATGTGTGGGAGTTGGGGAACCCTAGAATTCCCGAGCGAAATTAGACCATGCCAACGCCCCCCTCCCCCGTCTCCCCACCGCCGTTGCCCCCGATCACCATTTCCATCGTGAGCCACGGCCAGCTCGCCCTGGTGCAGCCGCTGCTCGACCAGCTGGACCGGCACAGCCGCGCGTCGATCGCCAAGGTCGTGCTCACGGTGAACATCCCGGAGCCCGACGTGCTGGCGGGGCAAAGCTGGGGTTTCGAGGTCGAGCGGATCGAGAACGCGAGCCCCTTGGGCTTCGGCGCCAATCACAACCAGGCCTTCAAGCGTTGCGCCACGCCGTGGTTCCTGGTGCTCAACCCGGACATCCGCGTCGACAGCGACGTGCTCGCGCCGCTGATCCTGCAGGCCGCGCCTGACGCCGGCCTGATGACCCCGCGCATCCTGGAGCCCGGCAAGCCCGCGCCCGAGCCGCACCGGGCGCTGCTCACGCCCCTGGAGATCTTCGGGCGAAACAAGCCGGGCTATGTGCGGCCGACAGTGCCCGCGTGGATTCCGGGCCTCTTCATGCTGTTTCGAAGCGACGCCTACCGCCAGGTCGGCGGCTTCGACGAGCGCTTCTTCATGTACGGCGAAGACTTCGACATCTGCGCCCGCACCCGCCTGGCGGGCTGGAAGCTGCAGGTCGGCGAAGACCTGCTCGCGCGGCACGACGCCCAGCGCGCGAGCCACCGCAGCAAGCGCTATCTGTACTGGCACGTCACCAGCCTGCTGAAAGTGTGGCGCTCGGGCGCCTTCTGGCGCTACCGGCGGATGCAGCCGCCCGGCGCCTGAGGAGGGTGTCAATCAGGGCGAAAAGCGTTTGCGAAGACAATCGGGAACCAAAAAAGCAAGCGCGCTTTCAACACCGACGATGACGACGACAACGACGAGCCCGACGTTCCACAACGAACACGCCCACCTGGTTCACCCCAAATACCGCCCGGACATCGACGGGCTGCGCGCCGTGGCGGTGCTCTCGGTCCTGGGTTACCACGCGTTCCCGCAGTGGATCAAGGGCGGCTTCATCGGCGTGGACATCTTCTTCGTCATCTCCGGCTTCCTGATCACCACGATCATCCTGGCCAGCTTCGAGGGCGAGGGCTTCAGCTACCGCGAGTTCTACGCCCGGCGCGTGAAGCGGATTTTCCCGGCGCTCGCGCTGGTGCTGGCGGCAACGCTGGCCTTCGGCTGGTATGCGCTCCTGCCCAACGAATGGGAACAGTTGGGCAAGCACGTGGCCTCGGGCGCCGGGTTCGTCTCGAACTTCGCGTTCTGGAGCGAGGCCGGCTACTTCGACAACGCGGCCGAGACCAAGCCGCTCCTGCACCTCTGGTCGCTGGCCATCGAGGAGCAGTTCTACATCTTCTGGCCCGTGCTGCTGGGCCTCGCATGGAAGCGCAAGTGGCGCGTGCTCTGGGTGGTGGGCGTCGTGGCGGCGGCGTCGTTCCTGCTGAACGTGACGACCATCCACAGCCACCGCGAGGCCGCGTTCTATTCGCCGCTCTCGCGCTTCTGGGAGTTGATGATCGGCGGCATGCTCGCGTACATGCGGCTGCACCGGCCGCTGCCCAAGCCGGGCTGGGGGCGCCATGCGCAGTCCATCGCCGGGCTGGCGCTGATCGTGCTGGGCCTGTGCTTCATCCGCGGCGGCAAGGCGTTCCCGGGCTTCTGGGCGATCCTGCCGACGCTGGGCGCCTTCTTCTGCATTGCTGCCGGTCCGACCGGCGTGCTGAACCGCTACGTGCTCGCATCCAGGCCGATGGTGTGGGTCGGGCTCATCAGCTATCCGCTTTACCTGTGGCACTGGCCGCTGCTGGCGTATGCGCGCATCCTGGAGGGCAAGCTGCCCTCCGACGGCATCCGCGCGCTGATGCTGGTCGCCTCCTTCGTGCTCGCGTGGCTCACCTACCGTTTCATCGAACGCTACACGCGCAAGACCGAGAACCCCACGGTGACCTCGGGCCTCGTGGCCGCGATGGTGGGCTTCGTCGTGCTCGGCCTGCTGGCCACTTCGGGCTACTACGTCGGACGCCACAGCGACCCGTACTTCAACAAGACGGCGGCGGCGGCCAAGGACTGGGGCTACCCCGATGGCCTGAGCCCGATCAAGGTCGATGGCGAGGTGCTGCAGCAGATCGGCCACGGCAAGCGCCGGGTGCTGTTCTTCGGCGACAGCCACATCGAGCAGTACGGCCCGCGCGCGGTGGAGCTGAGCAAGACCGCGCCCGACACGCTCGATTCGCTGTCTTTTGCGACCTGGGGCGCCTGCCCGCCGATTCCCAACGTGGTCGACGAACAGAACAACCTCTGCGCGGAACGCCGCGACGGCGGCATGCGCCTGGCGGTGAGCGACAAGTTCGATGCGGTGGTCTTCGGCGGCTGCTGGAACTGCTACTTCTCGGAGACCGGCAAGCCCAACGCCGACAACGCCGCGGCCGACCGCTACTACTACCTGGACGGCAAGAACAAGCGCCGCTTCATGGGCGGCGGCGGCGCGGACTTCGCGCTGAACACGCTGGAGACCGTGATGACGGCGCTGTCCAAGCACAAGCAGGTCTACCTGTTGCTGGACAACCCGGTCGGCGAAGGCTTCGGCCCCGAGGAGTTCGTCAAGGGCGGGCGCCTGGGCAACATGACCGTCGGGCGCATGTCGCCGACCGCGCCTTGGGTGCCGGAGCAGAAGGCGCTGCACGAGCGCATGCGGCAAATCGCCAAGCGCAGCGGGGCCATCGTGATAGATCCGATTCCGACGCTGTGCGAGAAGGACTGGTGCACGCGGGCGGATGCCGATGCGACGCCGATCTACAAGGATGCGGGGCACCTGCGGGCGCAGTACGTGAGCAAGTTCGCCACCTACATCGACCCCGCGATGACCACGCCGAAGCAGCCGGCAGCGGCTGCCCCGGCCGCGACCCCTGCTCGCTAAGCGCTAGGCGTACAGGCGCCGCAGGCTTCGGATGCCAGGCAGGCGCGTGATGGCGCCGACCAGGCGCACCACGCCCGGCGGGCAATGGTTGAGCAGGAACAGCGTGATCCGCAGGCGCAGCTTCTTCTTGCGCCCCACATACGGGTTGGCCAGCACCATCGCGCCGTACTCGTTGAGGATCGCGCTCATCTCCGTGCGGTACTGGTCGTCGTTCTTGATCGACTCGATCGCGTGGTTGACGAAGTACGGCTGGAACCGCGGCACCAAGCAATCGCGAAAGTAGTAGCGCCCGCGCAGGTGCTCGTCGGGGAACATCTGGGTGAGCTTCTTGAAGTACTTGAAGCGGCTGCGGATCATCCGGATGCCGAACGACGTGCTCGCCGTGTGGATGCACCAGACGGTCACGGCCTTGTCCACGAAGTAGTTGCTGAACCCCTTGCGGAAGATGCGCAGGAACAGGTCGTCGTCCTCGAAGCCCATGAACTGCGAATCGAAACCGTCGACGGCCTCGAAGGCCTTGCGGCTCACCAGCGCGGCCGACGGCAGCACGAACATGTCGTTGCGCAGCAGGTCGTTGATGTTGCGCTTGGGGTGCGTCGCGTGCTCCTTGATGACACCGGTGCGAATCACGTTGCCGTCGGCGTCGGCCTCGTACAGGTCGGCGTAGACATAGCCGAACAGCCGGTCGCCTGGAGGGATCGAGGCCGCCAGCGTCTCGATGTGGTTGGGCAGGTAGAAGTCGTCCTGGTCTAGAAAGCAGATGAAGTCCGAGGTGGAGGCTTTCACACCGGCGTTGCGGGCCGATCCCTGCCCACCGTTTTCCTTGTCGATGATGCGGAACGGATAGCGCGCGGCCAGGCCGTCGAGCGCGGCGCGCTCCTCGGGGCGCGAGCCGTCGTTCACCACGATCACCTCGGCCGCGGGCACCGATTGCTCGAAGACGCTCTTGACCGAACGCTCGATGAAATCGGCGCCGTTGTAGAACGGGATGATCACCACGACGCTCGGCCATGCCGTCGGTTGCGCTGCAAGGGTGGAATCTGGAGAGGCGTTCATTGGGTTCATGGTTCTTTGGGGGCGGAGCCTACACAGATTCGAAAAGGTCGCGGACCACGCCGCGCACGCCGCGGCCGAACTTGTCGTAGCGGCCGGTCAAGGCTTCGCGCGCGATCGGCACGATGCGCGCGAGGCGCGATGCGGGCAAGGCGGCGCGAAAACGCTGGTGCTCGATCTTGCTGCGCACCTTGGCAAGGATCTCGGGCGGGACCCGGTCGCCCAGCTGCACCAGCCGCGCGAGCAGAAGCTCGGCCTTGACCGCCCGCTCGACGTGCGTGTTGCCCCGGGAGGCCAGTGCCTTGCGCACCTTTTCCGCAAAGGTGTCGCGCCGCGCGCCGATCTGGTTGGATTCGTGCTGGCGGTATTCGATGAAGGGCTGCTCCAGCAGGTCGACCCGCGCCGTCGTCGAGGCGACGATGCCCAGCCACTCGTCGTGCACCCACTCGACCGGCAGCGGCAGCGCGTCGGCCAGCAGCGTGCGGCGAAAGACCGTGGTCGCGCCGGTCACGAGGTTGCGTCGCAGCAGCACCTCGAAGGCATTGCCGGCGTGCACGCGCGCCAGCTCGGAGGGCGTGACTTCGAGTGCGTGAAACAGCGTCTGGTTCAGGTCGCGGCGCTCGGCGTCGACCAGCCGCGCATCGGTGTGCAGCAGCAGCAGGTCGGCGTCCTGCTCGAAGCGGGCCACCATCTGTTCGAGCCGGTCGGGCATCCACACGTCGTCCTGGTCGCTGAGCGCGACGAGCTCGCTGGTGCAGGCGCTGATGGCCTGCTCGAAGTTCTTGACGACGCGCAGGGCGACCGGGTTCTCGAAGACCCGCAGCGCGATCGGCGGGCCCGGGCGCTCGGCCGCGCATTCGGCGACGGCGGCGCGCACCACCTGGACCGACCCGTCGCGCGAGGCATCGTCGGACAGCACGATCTCCACCGGCGGCCGGGTCTGCAGGCAGATGCTGCGCACCTGCTCGCGCAGGAACCGGGCACCGTTGTAGGTGCACAGCGCGACGGAGACTTCGAGGGGACGGGGAGCGTTCATGAAGAGGTTGTGGGGCGCGGTGGCCACGCCAGGTCGAAATCTTCGGTGTCGAGCGTGAGGCTGGGGTTGTAGGCGGGGTCGCGGTCGATCAGGTCGGCCCAGCGGCTTCGCATGAAGGCGGATTCGCGCGCCAGCCGGTCGCGCGATTCGGCCGCCACCTCCAGGCCGCGGCTGGCCGACTCGTGGTGCAGCAGCTCGGCGTGAGGCGTCCAGACGTTCCGATAGCCGGCCTCGCGCAGGCGCAGGCAGAAATCGACGTCGTTGTAGGCCACGCCGAGTTCTTTTTCATTGAGCCCGCCGACCTGTTCGTAGAGCGCCTTGCGCACGACGAGGCAGGCCGCGGTGACCGCGGAAAAGTTCTGCACCAGCTGCGCGCGGCCGCCATGGCCCGCGATGGTCGATGGCAGGTGCTTGTGCGCATGCCCCGCCATGCCCCCGATGCCCAGGACCACGCCCCCGTGCTGGATGGTCATGTCGGGGTAGAGCAGCTTCGCGCCGACCGCGCCCACGCCGGGTTGCAGCGCGAGCGAGACCATCTCGTGGAGCCAGTCCGGCGAGATGACCTCGATGTCGTTGTTGAGGAGGCCGACGAGTTCCCCGCGGGCTTGCGCCACGGCCGCGTTGTTGAGCGCCGAGTAGTTGAAGGGGCGGTCGTCGCGAATCACGGTGATGCCTGGCTGCGCGTCGAGTGCTGCGAAGTACGCGAGGGCCTCGGGATCGTCCGAGCCGTTGTCGACCAGAAGGATCTCGTAGTTCGGGTAGGCGGTCTCCAGGACGATGCTCTCGATGCACTGGCGCACGAGGTTCACGCCGTTGCGGGTCGGGATGACCAGCGAGACGAAGGGCGGCACCTCGGGCAATGCATAGCGTGTGCGCAGGCCGTGAGGCATGGCCTCGGCGGAGGCCGCGGTGCCTGTGCGCTGGAAGTGACGGTCGAGCGCTTGCACATCGGCCACGCCCACTGCTGCGAGCGGCGCGCGGGAATGGCTGAGGATGCGCGGGATGTGGTGAATCTGGTCGGGGTGAACGCGCTCCACGCAACGCAACGCCAGGTCGAATCCCTGCGCGCCATCGGCGGCCGCATCCAGCCCCCCGGCCTCCTCGAACAGGCGGGCCTGGATCACGCCCATCGGCGAGAAAAGATTGCGGGACAGGAACAGGTCCGGGTTCCAGTCGGGCTTGAAGCAGGGGTCGCCGCGGCGGCCTTCCGCGTCGATCGCGTCCGTGTCGGCATACAGCATGCGAGCCTCGGGATGCGCGACGATTTCCTTCGCGACAGCGAAGAGCGCGTGGGTGGGCAGCGTGCAGCCGGGTTCGAGCCAGACGACCCAGTCCGCATCCACCGCACCGGCGAGGGGCCCCGTATGAAGCTTCCACTGCGCATAGGCCTGCGCCGCCAGGGACCGGGTGGTTTCTTGCAACGACGCTGCATTTGCACCGGAGGTGCCGGTCAACACCAGGAAGCGCGGATGCACAGGCCACTTGGCCATCTCCACGCGCCGGCTTTCTTCATGGGTGTCGCTTCCGGGGCCGTCATAGCGCGCCACCCAGTCGGCATAGGTGCCGCGATGGACAGGAACAGCCGCCTGTGGCACACCCCGCACAATGCGCTGAAAATGACCGCCCAGCCACCGCAGAGGGGCAGTCAGGCGCCAGCTGCTGGACTGCGTCATGCTGCGCACCTGCGCATCCAGGGCCTTGATCTGCACTTCCAGCAAACCGATCTGCCGCTGCAGCTGCGCATTGCTCGAAGCGACATCGAGCCCGCGCCGCCGGGGGGAAGGCTGCGCAGGCGGCAGCGTAGGCTTACTGAACATTGCTCGAGATCACGAAAATAGACGCTTCCAATCGTTACGGGGCTGCACCGTGGGGGCCGGTAAAATTATCCCCTCATCACAACCTATAAAAAAATGCGCGTCCTTTCAGTTGTGCTTTCAGGGGGGGCAGGTTCCCGGCTTTGGCCAGCGTCTCGGCAAGCCTTTCCCAAGCCCTTCATGAAACTGGGTGGCACCACCCTGCTCCAGCAGGCCATCGAGCGGGGCCAGGCCTGCGGCACGGGCGACCTGATGGTCGTGACCAACAAGGACCACCTGTTTCTCACCAAGGACGTGCTGCGCCAGATGTCCGACCCGCCCGAGGCCACGCTGCTGCTGGAGCCCCGGGGCCGCAACACCGGGCCGGCGATTGCACTGGCCGCGCTGCAGTGCATCCGGCAGTTCAGCGGCGACACCGTGATGCTCGTGCTGTCGGCCGACCACCTGGTGCCCGACGTGGAGGCCTTCGTGGCCAGCGCCAACCAGGCGTTCCGCCTCGCCACGCAGGGCAAGCTGGTGGTGTTCGGCATCAACCCCACGGGGCCCGACACGGGCTTCGGCTACATCGAGGTGGCCAAGGTCTCGCGCGAAAGCCAGGCGGCCAAGCGCTTCGTTGAGAAACCCGACCTCCAGACCGCGCAGGAGTACCTGGCCACCGGCCGCTACTACTGGAACAGCGGCATGTTCTGCTTCACCGCCGACGCCATCGTCGCGGCCTTCGAGCGCCACGCGCCCGAATTGCTGGCCGCGGCACGCCGCGCGCTCGAATCGTCGCAGGCGGCGGGCGAGACGATCCAGTTCGATCTGCACACCTTCGGGCTACAGCCGGACATCAGCATCGACTACGCCGTCATGGAGCCGGCCGACAACGTGCACGTGGTGCCCGCCAAGTTCGGCTGGAGCGACGTCGGCTCGTGGCCCGCGCTGGCCAACGCGCTCACGCCCGATGCCAGCGGCAACACCATGCCCGCGAACGTCGTGGCCATCGACACCACCGGCACCCACGTGCAGGTGGACAGCCACTCTCCAAAGGTGGTCGCCACGGTCGGCGTGCATGATCTGGTCATCGTCGACACGCCCGACGCACTGCTCGTGGCGCACAAGGACAGCGCCCAGGAAGTCAAGAAGGTCGTCGACACGCTGAAGGCCCGCAGGCACGAGACGGTGCACTCGCCCGCCGTGGTGAACCGTCCGTGGGGCACCTACTCGGCACTGAAGGAAGAAGAAGGCTACAAGGTCAAGCGCATCACGGTCATGCCGGGAGAATCGCTGTCCTTGCAATATCACCACCACCGCGCGGAGCACTGGGTCGTGGTGCAGGGCCGCGGCATCGTCCAGATCGGCGATGTCGAGCACGAAACCCTGCCCGGCCAGTACCGCTACATCCCCTTGAAAGAGAAACACCGCTTGACCAATATCGGCGACGAAGAACTGGTTCTCATCGAAGTCCAGTGCGGCGGCTACCTTGGCGAGGACGACATCGTTCGCCTCGCAGACACTTACGGACGCGCATGAGCCAAGTTCACTCCAATCTGCATCGAAGCGCCATTTCCGACTGGTGGGAAGGCACCCGCCGCACCGACATCTGGTGGACGCTTGCCTGGTTCGACATCGTGCTGCGCTATCGCCGCTCCATGCTCGGGCCGCTGTGGCTCACGCTGAGCATGGGCGTCATGATCAGCGGCATGGGGCCGCTGTACGCATCGCTCTTCGGCACCAAGCTCAACGAATTCTTCCCGCACCTGGCGCTCGGTGTCATCTTCTGGGCCTTCTTCTCCAGCGTGGTGACGGACGCCTGCAATGCCTTCGTCGGGTCGTCCAACTACCTGAAGCAGGGCTACTTCCCGATCAGCCTCTTCGTCTGGCGCAGCCTGGCGCGCAACCTGATCCAGTTCGCCCACCAGATCGTTCTGTACGTGCCGGTGGCGCTGTGGGCGGGCATCTCGCTGTCCTGGTCGGCGCTGCTGGTGTTGCCGGCTTTCCTCATCCTGGTCGTCAATGCGCACGCCCTGGGGCTCCTGCTCGGCCTGATCTGCACACGCTATCGCGACGTGACCCAGATCGTGACCAGCGTGATGCAGATGCTGATGTTCCTCACGCCCGTGTTCTGGGTGCCCTCGAGCCTGCCCGAGCGCGCCAAATACATTCTCTGGAATCCCTTCGCGCAGATGCTGGACCTGCTGCGCACGCCGCTGATGGGCGGTGTCGCCGACATCCACAACTGGTGGGGCATCCTGTGCTGGACAGCAGTGAGCCTCGTGGCCGCGACCCTGCTGTTCGCCAAATACCGCCGCCGCGTCGTCTACTGGCTCTGATCCATGGCATTCATCTCTCTCAAAAACGTCGCCGTCAATTTCCCCATCTACGGCGCCGGTGCGGCGTCGCTGAAGAAGACGCTGGCCGCCTCTGTCACTGGCGGGCGCTTCGGCAAGGAAACCGGCGTCACCGTGGTGCAGGCGCTCAGCGACATCAATCTCGAACTCAAGAGCGGCGACCGGCTGGGCCTGATCGGCCACAACGGCGCGGGCAAGTCCACGCTGCTGCGCACGCTCGCGGGCGTCTACGAACCGTCGGCCGGCGAATTCGCCCGCCAAGGTTCGGTGGCCAGCCTGATCGATCCGTCACTGGGCATCGAGATGGACGCGACCGGCGTAGAGAACATCATGCTGCGCGGCCTCGTGATGGGCATGAGCAAGAAAGAGGTCGACCGGCTCACGCCGGAGATCTGCGAGTTCAGCGGTCTGGGCGAATACGTCAACATGCCCGTGCGCACCTACTCCACCGGCATGATGATGCGGCTGGCGTTCTCGATCTCCACCAGCGTCGAGGCCGACATCCTGCTGATGGACGAGTGGCTCTCGGTCGGCGACGCCGAGTTCACCGAAAAAGCCGAACAGCGCATGCGCGACGTGGTCTCCAAGTCCGGCATCCTGGTGCTGGCATCGCACTCGCCGGAGCTGATCGCCAAGGAATGCAACCGCGTGATCCACCTGGAACACGGGCGGATCGTCGAGGTTTCCTGATCAGTCGTCGCGGCGCCCGTTGCGGGCGTCGCGCTGCTGCGCCCGGATCTCGGCCAGCCGGCTCGCCGCCCTCTGGCCTGCGACGTCGAGCGACAGGGCGCTCTCGGCGCTGACCTTGGCTGCGGCGCCCAGCTCGGCGGCCCAGCCCTGGTTGTCGAACACGCGCCGCATCAGGTCGGCGGCATGCGCCTCGGAGGGCTCGGCCCATTCGAGGTGCGCGTCGTAGGGTGGGATCGACTTGCCCAGCTTCACGAGCTCGTAGTCCACCAGCAGGCTGTTGCTGCTGTCCATGAAGTCGACGTTGCCCGAGAAGTTGGTGGCGATCACGGGCTTGCCCATGAGCATGGCCTCCGCCATGGTGAGGCCCAGGCCCTCGCTGCGATGCAGCGACACGTAGGCGTCGCAGGCGTCCATCAGCGAGAGCACGTCCTCGGGGCTGTAGACCTCGTTGATGATCGTCACGTTGGCGGCCGTGGCTGCCGCGGCCTGCAAGGCTTCGAACTGCTGCGGATGGCGATCGCCGAAGGATGTCTTGAGCACCAGCTGCACCGTGTCGTCGGCGCCGAAGGCACGCGTGAAGGCGCGAATCAGCCCGATCGGGTTCTTGCGCTCCATGACGCTCATCATGTGGAAGGTGAAGAGGAACGTGTAGGGCTCGTCCCGGAGGCCGAAAAACGAGCGTGAACGGCGCTCGAACGGGCCCAGCTTCACGCCCGGGAACAATGTGCGCACCGGCTGCGCCAGCCGCGCGCGAAGGCCTCGCGCCACGAACTCCGTGGCGGCCCAGACTTCATCGACCTTCTCGGCATGCGCCACCCAGGCGTCGGGAATGGAATCGAACTCCCAGTACCAATAGCCGACGCGGTAGGTGCGCGGCGAGCGCTCATGAAGATCGCTGCGGCTGAATGCCTGGTCGAAGAAGGGCTCGGGCTGCGCGTGAATCAGCGTGGTCTCGAAATCCTCGAAGCCATCGAATTTCGCGTGCGTCGGATCGTCCTTGCGGTCGGTCTTCAGGTCGCGCAGCGAGGTCTGCACGCCCACGCGCTGCAGGCCCTCGACCAGCGCCTCGACCGAGACGCGCAGTCCCGAGGGATACGAGAAGTGCCCGATCACGTTGATACCCGGCGCCACCATCTGCGCCGCGACCTGCGGGACATCGAGCGCGGCGCACCATGCGGCGACCTCCGGCGGTTGCGCCGCGGCCGGCGTGGCGAGCCATTCGATCAGCGCGGCGGCATGGCGCGCCTCGTCCAGCGCCTGGGGATGCCGCAGGCGCCAGTCCTCGCGGGCCAGGTAGGCCATGCGGACCTGGCCCGCAGGCGTCATCCCCACGTGCCACTGCGCCGGATCGATCCACGCGTCCTTCACGCGGTAGGTCGCGCCGAACCAGGCCGCGAAGGCGCGCCGGCCGAAAACGGTGAGCCCGTCCGGATAGAGCGTTTGCCAGGCCGGGGCGAAGGCATAGGCCCGCAGCAGCTCGACCGCGGGTTGCTCCGACGCCTCGCGCAGCAGCCACCAGATTTCCTCGAGCCGCAGGCCCGTGAGCTGGCGCCCCTGCCGCATGAACCACCGGAACAGCTCGAACTGGCCCATGGGCAACAGGCCGTGGGGCAGCGGGGTCTTGATGTCGTCGTGAAAGAGGTAGGCCTGGCGCGCGCGGGCGCCCAGGTCCATCGACAGGCAACCGGCCACCAGTGCCCTCGCGCTGTTGGACAAGTGCAGTGCCTGGCCGCCCTCGTTCGCGATCCAGCGACCGAATTCGCCGTCGGTGCCGCCGGACAGCGCCACCGGAAAGCGCCGGGCGATGTCAGGGCGGGTGCGCAGCAGGTCCAGGCACCAGCGCGCGGCGGACCACGTGTCGGCGATGCGGTGCGACGGCTCCGGCGTCCACACCACGTCCTCCCTGGGCAGGCCCGCGGCCTCCAGGCAGGTGCGATCGTTGGACAGGTCCAGCACCGTTGCCGGCAGCATCAACGAGCCGATCGCGCGCGTGTCGGCCGTGAGGCTTTCGCGCACTGTGGGCGCGCCGCCCAATCGGAGCGCGGGAATCGGCTGGCGGGCGTCGAGCTCCGGGTGCAGGTAGGGGTCTTCGTCGATGCCCAGCAGACGGATGTCGTCGGCCAGGCGTTGCATGTCGGACGTCGGGTTGACCGTGCCGCGCGTCGCGCCTTCATGATGACGCAGCCGCGCATGCGGCGCATAGGCTGTGCGGTAGCCCGCGCGCCAGAGGTTCAGGCACAGCGCGACGTCGCTGCAGGCCACCAGGTAGGCTTCGTCGAATCCGCCCACGCGATCGAAGGCCTCGCGGCTCACCAGCTGGCATGCGCCCATGATGGCCAGCCAGTTGCGCGGATGGTCCGCGGAACCGAACACGCCCCACTCGTCGCGCTCGGCCGCGCGGTACATGAGCCCGCACAGGTGGATCCCCACGCCGACGCCGCCGTGCTGCAACTGCCCATCGGGATAGAGCAGCTGCGTGCCCACGACGCCGACCCCGGGACGCTGGGCAAAGCGCACCATTTCCAGGAGCCAGTCGCGGGACAGGACCTCGATGTCGTTGTTGAGGAACAGCAGCAGCTCGCCGCGCGCGAACGATGCACCGTGATTGCAGGCGGCCGAGTAGTTGAATTTCTTGCTGAAGTGAACGATCGACACCTGCGCGTGACGCCGCAGTTCTTCGTAGTAAGCCTCGGTCTGGAGTTCGACCGAGCCGGTGTCCACCACGATGATCTCGATGTTGTCGTAGTCGGTGCCCTTGAGCAGCCCGTCGATGCAGACGCGAAGCAGATCGACCTTGTCCTTGGTCGGGACGACGATCGACACCAGAGGCGGGCGGGCCAGCGCCCAGGTGGCGCGCTGCGTGCCGTCAGGCTGCGTCTCGACGGCGGCATCGACGCCGTAGCGGCTCCAGTGCTTGCGCAGCGCCTCGCGATGGCCGGCGGCCTCTTCGGTCAGCGGGCCGGCGCGTTCCCGCGCGCTTCCCGTCCTGCGGTGACACAGCACCTTCGGCACGCGCGTGACGACGCCGGCCTGCTCGCTCGCCCGGAGGTTGAGGTCCCACTCGACGCCGGCTTCAAGGGCCGGATCGATGCCGCCCACCGCCTGGACCACGCTCGCGCGCAGCAGCGTCAGGCGGCCGAAGTAGTTGAAGGCGTAGAGCAGGTCCGGCGACCAGCCCGGCTTGAAGTACGGGTGCTGGCGAAACCCTTCCGCGGAGATCTCGTCCTCGTCGCCGTAGAGGATGTCGCTGTGCGGCGCGCGCGCCAGTGCAGAGGCGATTTCATCGAGCGCACCCGCCGCCACGATGTCGCCAGCGTCAAGCATGGCGATGAACTCGCCCGTGGCCTGCGCCGCACAGGCGACAAGGCTCCGCGAGTGCGAGCCCTGCGGGACCGCGACGCGGACGATGCGCGGGTCCTTGGCCAGCGTGTCGAGCGCGGCCTGAATGGCCGCCTCGGTATCGCCGGCCTCCACCGCGACCAACGCCTCCCAGCGCCTGGAGGCCTGGGAGCGCAGCGAGGCGAGCGTTCGCAGCAGCGGCTCGGCATCGCGACCCGCAGCCAGGAGAAAAGACAACTGCGGCGCCTGAGATCCATCGCCGGCAACGGGCGATCGGGTCTCGGTGCCGGCGATCCACATGCCGTAGGCGTCCGCAGGGTCCGACGTGCCGCCGAGCGACGCTTCCTCGGGTCGCTTCATGCGCAGCGCGCGCAGCCGCTCGGGCATGCGCCAGGGCGTCAGCGCCCACCATGCGGCCTTGGCGCCGCGTCGCAGGTTGGCGCGCATGGGCTGCGGCATCGCGTCGGCGGCCTTGCGCAGCGGCGCGGTAATGCGCCAGGAGATCGAGTTCTGGATCTCGCGCTGCTGCGTCAGCGCGGCATTCGCCCGCTCGTTCGCCGCTTCGAGCAAGGCCTCGAACGCGGACGCGCTGCCGCCTTCGATCTTCTCGGCGTCATCGGTTGCCGTTGGCCCCTGGAGGGCGGGACGGACCTGGTTCGATTCGTTCTTGTTCATTGAAAAGGCGTGACGAGTCGAAGGTGAAAACGCACGAATTTCTCAATCGGTCCGGGTCGGTTCGAGCTCACCGTTTTCCCTCATGATCTCTTCGAAGAACCGCTGCTGCCGGTGCGCTTGCCGCGCGAGCCAGACCTTGTCGGCGATGGCCAGTGCCTGCATGCAGGTCTTCAGGGTCGCCGCCCTCGAATAGTGCTGCTCGACGTAAGCCAGCCCGGCCTCGCGCATGTGCGACCACGCCGATTCGTCTCCATAGATGCGCAGCACGTGCGCGGCAAATTGCGCGGGATCGTCCGTGATCGAAAGGTGGCCCTCTTGCAGCGTGGCGATGCCCTCCGCGGCGATGTGGGTTGCCACGCTCGGCACACCGTGGGCGAGCGCCGTCACCAGTTTTCCCTTGATGCCGGCGCCGTATCGCAGCGGTGCCACGAACACGCGGGAAGCCTGGAAATACGGTTCGAGTTCTTCCACGAAGCCCGTCACGACGACGCGCTCCGACGCCAGGTCCTGCACTTCCTTGGGCGGCTGGTTGCCCACGACCAGGAGCCTGGCGTGCGGCGGCAGGTCGCGCTGCAGCGCGGGCCAGATCGACTGCATGAAGAACAGCATGGAATCGACGTTGGGCGCATGCGGGAAGTTGCCCAGGAACATGATGTCCGCCCGGTCCGCGAAACCCGGTGTGTCGCGAAACACCTCCGCGATCCAGGGCAGCACGACCACGTTCTCGAGTGGCCGAGGCAGCCAGGACTGGATCACGTCTTTCTCGATCTGGGTGTGGACGAACGAGGCGTCCGCGCGCAGGAACATCTCCAGTTCGCTCTTCCGGGTGGACTCGGACCGCAGCAACGCCAGCTGATCGTTGGCGTTTTCGGCGGCACGCGCCTCGCGCAGGAAATGAAGATCGACGTTGGCGAACAGCACGCGCGTGGCCGGCGCCTTCGCGCGCAGTTCTTCATGGACGGCCTGCGCCACGTTGTAGCGATAGAGCAGCGCATAGTCGAAGCAGTTGTCCAGCGCGAGCGCTTCGGCGATGTCGTTGGAGAACGGCTTGTAGTGGCAGCAGACGCCCCGGCGCTGCAGGGCGGCCGTGTACTTCTTCGACCAGTACGGCGAATGCAGCGGAAAGAAGCTCTCGCCGAATCCGGCCTCGCGGTAGGTGGCCATGACCTCGTTGGTCACGATCGAGCCCGAATCCTGGTCCGGCGTCGGCGTCAGCGCATCGACGAAAAGAATGTTCTGCCTGCTGCGCCAGTTGGCCGCGCGCACCGGGCTGGAGCCCGGCTGCGGGTGCGCGACCAATTCGGCGCGAAAACGCTCGGCGAACTTCTGCAGGTTGGTGACCTGGTAGGCCTTGATGCCTTGCGTGACGTCGCGGCCGTGCGTGATGCCTTCGTAGTGGATGGCGCGCGAGGTCGGAACGAACCACACCTCGTGGCCGGCACGGCGCAGCCGAAACGCCAGGTCGGCGTCTTCGCAGTACGCCGGCTTGTAGACCGGATCGAACCCGCCCATCGCGTCCCAGACCGACTTGCGCACCGCGATGGAGGCACCGGAGATGAAATCGGCCTGGCGCGCAAAGCAGTATTGCGGCCGGTTGGGGTCGTCGCCCCGGCCATGGTTGTGGGCCGAGCCGTCGCGCCAGAAGATGCCGCCGGCTTCCTGCAGCGTGCCGTCGTCGTTGAAGAGCTTCGAGCCGACCATGCCGGCCTTGGGGAACAGGTCGAACGCCTCGACGAGTTCGTCCAGCCAGCCGTCGACGACGCGCGTGTCGCTGTTCAGCAGGACGATGATTTCGCCCCGTGCCAGCTGCACGGTCGAGTTGCAGCATTCGAGGAATCCGCCGTTCTCGGCGCGCCGCTCGCAGCGGATCCAGGGGATGGCCTGGAGCACGTCCGTGCGCGAGGCCGCGGGCGACGCATCGTCCGCGACGATCACCTCGACCGAATACCTGGAGCGCAGCCGCGCGAGCGAGTCGAGGCAGTTCAGCGCGAAATGCGTCTGCCCGTACACCGGGATGATGATCGAGACCTTCGGTGATACCGCGTCGATGGTGAGGAGCGGCGTGCGCGACGCCATCGCCCTGGCCGCATCGGCGACCGTGGCGCCGGCTTCGCGCTGCGCGAAGTCGAAGCCCGCGCCGCCGAAGTACGCGCGGCCGGCCATCAGCTCGTAGTGCACCGCGTCGTCGGGCAGCGGGTACAGCCTGCCGTTCTCGAACCAGGGAGTCTCGGCGCTCGACGCCTGCGGAAGGATGCGGCCGTCGGTCTTGCCGTAGCGCACCCAGTGCGCGAGCGGATCGAGCCGGGCCTCACGCACGTCGGGATTCCTGCCGAGGTAGGCGCGTACCGAAAACCGGTCCGAAGGCTCCATGGCGTGCTTCCACCCATGGGCGAGGTAATGCTGCAGCGGGTCGGCGGCCGCAGCGGCAACGACCGGGTACTCGCGGCGGTAGAAATCGGCGTCGAAAAGCCCCTGCTCCCGGATTCCACGAACGACGGAAGCCCTGGCGCCAAGGCTTTTTCCCAGGCTGCGCGCTCCTCTTCCCAAGCGTCGCACAACCTTCTTGAGTTCGTTGATCACTGTTCTTTCCCTTTGGCGTCTTGATGCGCCTGTTCCGCGTTGCGGACGTACGGGCCGGCCGATCCGGCCACTGTCAGAACGAGTGACCGTTCTTGTTGCGGCGAAGGTCCGCTTCCACCATCATCGTGCACAGGTCCTCGAGCGTCGTGGTGGGCTCCCAGCCGAGCTTGCGCTTGGCCCGCGACGGGTCGCCGATGAGCAGGTCCACTTCGGACGGGCGATAGAACTTCGGATTCACCCTGACCAGCGTCTTGCCGGTGGCGATGTCGATGCCGACTTCGTGTTGCTCTTCGCCTTCGAAACGCAGTTCGTAGCCGGCCGCCTTGAATGCGAGGTCGACGAACTTGCGCACCGTCTCGGTCCGGTTGGTGGCCAGCACGAAAGTGTCCGCCTCTTCGGCCTGCAACATCATCCACATGCCTTCGACGTACTCCTTGGCGAAGCCCCAGTCGCGCTTGGCGCCCAGGTTGCCCAGCTCCAGAACTTCGAGCTTGCCCAGCTTGATCTTGGCCACCGCGTCGGTGATCTTGCGGGTCACGAACTCACGGCCGCGCAGCGGGCTCTCGTGATTGAACAGGATGCCGCTGCTGCCGAAGATGTCGTAGCTTTCGCGGTAGTTGATGGTCATCCAGTGCGCGAAGAGCTTGGCGACACCGTAGGGGCTGCGGGGATAGAAAGGGGTTTCCTCGACCTGGGGAATGGCCTGCACCTTGCCGAACATCTCGGAGGTGGACGCCTGGTAGAAGCGGATGCTCCGGTCGGTCAATCGAATGGCTTCGAGCAGGTGGAGCGCACCCATGCCGGTGATCTGCGCCGTGGCGTCGGGCTGGTTGAAGCTCACGCCCACGAAGCTCTGGGCTGCCAGGTTGTAGACCTCCTGGGGCTTGGCTTCCTTGATGAGCGTCAACGAGCTGCCGAGGTCGGTGAGGTCGTGCTCCACGAGCACGAGGTTGGGGTCGTCCTGGATGCCCAGTTCCTCGATCCGCCAGAAATTGACGGAACTGGTGCGGCGGAATGTGCCGTGCACGACATAGCCCTTGCTCAAGAGCAGTTGGGCCAGATAGGCGCCATCCTGACCCGTAATACCGGTGACTACTGCGTGCTTTTTCATGTGCGATCTCAAATCTTCTTCAATTCAGGGGCGGGGCTTGTAATTGTGCCGTAATGCATTGCGCTCCCCGCCGAAGCGCCACGTCAACGTGGACGGCCAGAATACGCTCGCAAGACCGGTCCCCTGTCAGCAACGCGCCTGTACGACCGGCGAGCCATCAGCAAAACGTAATACATGTGACGTTTTTGCCAAATCCTTCGGTCTTTCGCCTTAGACCCCGACTCAGCGAACCCGTTTCAGGTATCCCTCGGGGGCCACGCTGATCATCAGCTTGTGGTCGACCGCATGATCGATCTCGAACTCCGGATGCGACTTCAGGTACTCGTGGACCGCTGTCTTCGGGTTGTCGCCGGGACCCCAGGGGCGATCGGGGTACATCTCCTTGGGGAGGTCTTCGACGATGGTGTCGAACACCACGCAATAGCTGTCGACCGTCGCCAGGGGCGCATAAGCCTCCAGTTCCGCCAGCACGTGGGCATGGGTGTGGTTGCTGTCCAGGCACACCAGCACGCTCTTGCTGCCCGACGCGAACTGACGCACCTGCTCGATCACCTCCGGCGCCGTGCTGGAGCCTTCGATCATCGTGATGCGGCGCGACATGGGGTGGGCCTCGATCGCCTGGCGGTTGTGCGCGCGGATGTCGATGTCGAGCCCCAGGACCTTCGCATCCGCCGGGCCGCCGCAGGCCGCATTCAACTCGAGCATCGCGGCCGAGAAGATCAGCGAGCCGCCGTGCGCGATGCCCGTCTCGATGATCAGGTCAGGCTGCACCCGCCAGATGATCTCCTGCATCGCCACCAAGTCCTGCGGGTACTGGATGACCGGCCGTCCCATCCACGAGAAGTTGTACGAATAGCCCGCCCTGATGGACGAATTCATCAGGTTCTGCGCATCCTTCTTGAGTGTCAGGTTGGTTTCGTTGGCCGCGACGCGTTGTGCGACCTCTGCTTCAAAAGTCATGTTGATCTACCTTGACGAGATGGAATCGGTGATGAGACTGCTGGGCGATCTCATCGAAGTAATTGGAGTTCATCACGAACACCAGTGAATTCTCGGGGAGGGCCTCGAGCGCCTCTGCCGGCGAGAGGATTCGAAGGCCCGTGCCGGCCATGTACCTCTGCTGCTTGACGGGGTTGATGTCGATCGCGAGGTCGAGTGTGATGCCCGCGCGCTCCAGATGATGCGCAAAGATCACGCCCTTGGACGACGCGCCCCAGATGGCCTTGAGGCCCGGCGTGCCGCGCGCGAGCGCCTTGCTGCGTTCAATGCCATCCAGAAAATCTTCGGGCAGCGCGAACGCGTTGGCTTCGGGTGCCAGATCCCGCAGGCTCGACAGGTCCGCCACGACGTACTGGTACTGTCCGCCGAAGAGATGTCCCATCTCGTCGACCTGGCCGAACATGCGCCGGAAATCCGCCGCGCGAAAGTAGTTCACATGCTCGTAGAAGATGTCGAACCAGGCGCGCCGCTCGCAGATCCAGTCGAAGCACGGCACCTCGATGTAGATCTTTCCCTGCCCGCCGTTGGCACGCGCCACTGCCCGCAGAAAGGACAGCGGATCCTGGATGTGCTCCAGCACGTGCCGCAGCACGATGGCATCCGAGGTCATGCCGAGCGCTTCGGAAAAGGCCGCCTTCACGACATGCGGGCTGTCGCCCTCGTAGGCGGGATCGATCCCCGTGGCGTCGTAGCCGGCCGCGCGCAGGTGCTCCAGGAAGTAGCCCTTGCCGCAGCCGACCTCGATCAACGAAGGCGTGCGGAAATGACGCCGGACGATGGTCATGACGTTGTCCAGATGCTCCCGGAACACGGGCGAGCAGGCCTGCTCGTTCTGGTAGTCGGCGTCGTAGCTCAGCAGGTCGGGGTCGAATGCGCTGTTGAAAATCAGGCCGCTCGCCTGGCTTTGGGCCAGCACCATGCGCCCCCTGGGCGCGCTGCGCGCCGCTTCGGCGTTCGGGTAAACCTTGTTCTGAAGCACCGGCAGGTCTTCGACGCGGAGCAATTCACGGTCCATCAATGGTTCTCCAGGCATTGCGTCAATCGCGCGTTGCTTCCCCAGAACGCCATGGGTTCGTAGGTGGGATAGGGGAAATGTCCCAGCGCCAGTTTCATGGGCCACTGCTGGGCGGCGAGCCACCCCTCGACCAGCGCACGGACCGACACAGGGCGTCCCGAGCAGACATTGACGACGCCCGCTCCGGTCGTGCGGCGCGCCAGTGCCACCAGCGCAGAAGCGACCTCGGACACATGCAGGTAGTCGCGCAGCTGTTCGCCGCCCGACATCCTGAAGACATCGTCGCCGCGAAGGCCCGCCGCCATGAACTGGCTGTAGAGCGAGTTGGGCGCCTGCCCTTCGCCATGCATGTAGAAAAGGCGTGCCCAGGTCAGTTGGAGCCCAGTGTCATCGCGCAGGAACTCAAGCTCGCGCCGCAGGGCGTCCTTGGCAAAGCCGTAGGGATTGCGCGGGTCCGTCGCGAGCGACTCGTGCAACTCGCCCGATTGCATGCCGTACTCGAAACAGGTGCCAGTACACAGCAGCGACGGCAGTCCAGCATCGACGAGACCGCGAAGGAATCGGTATTGCTGGCCCAGCTGCAACTCGAAATGATGCAGCGCCTGGTAGTTGGGCAGGCCGTCCCAGGCCAGGTGCATCACCACGTCGGGGCGTCCGAGCCTGGAGAACGCATCGGGGGTCGGCACCGTGATGTCGAGCACGACATGCCGCATGCCGGCCGGCAGCCAATCGCCGGCAGGGCCGCGCGATGCGGCCACCACCTGGACGCCGCCGATGCAGGCAAGCGCCTGCAGCACGTGACGTCCCACGAAGCCGCTGGCGCCGGTGACCGCGATCTTCATGCGACTTCGATCCCGGGCACCGCCCACACGAAGCGACCGCCCCAATCGCGGGCGTAGGCCAGCTGTTCCATGACCTCGCTCTTGAGGTTCCACGGCAGGATCAGCACGTAGTCCGGCCGCTCGCGTTTCAGGTGCGCTTCGTCGACGATCGGAATGCGGCTGCCGGGCATGAAGAGGCCCTGCTTGGCCGGGTTGCGGTCCACCACCCACGGCAGCAGGCCGGCGCGCACACCGGCGTAGTTGAGGAGCGTGTTGCCCTTGGCCGCGGCGCCGTAGGCGCCCGTGCGCTTGCCTGCGTGCCGCGCCTCGATCAGGAACGACATCAGTCCGTCGCGCACATCGTCCGCACGTTGCTGGAAGCCCGCGTAGTAGGCGGAAGTCGCAACGCCCGCCGCGTCCTCCATGGCCAGCACCCGGGACACGGCGGGTTCAACCGCTCGCTTGCCCGCATCCCGCCGCTGCGCGAACACACGCAGGCTGCCGCCGTGGGTTTCGAGCTGCTCGACGTCGAACACGCCGAGCCCGTTCGCCTCGAACATCCGGCACACCGAGGTGAGCGAGAGGTACGAGAAGTGCTCGTGGTAGATCGTGTCGAACTGGCACTCCGACACCAGCCGCAGCAGGTGCGGGAACTCGAAGGTGGCCACGCCCTCCGGCTTGAGCACCGTGGCAAAGCCCGCCACGAAGTCGTTGATGTTCGGCACGTGGGCCAGCACGTTGTTCGCGGCGGTGAGGTCGGCGCTCTTGCCGGCCGCGACGAGCTGCTCGGCCAGGGCCACGCCGAAGAATTCCTCGACGATCTCGATGCCCTTCTCGCGCGCCGCCTTCGCGGTGCTGGCCGTCGGCTCGATGCCCAGGCACGGGATGCCGGCCTCGCGCACGTACTGCAGCAGGTAGCCGTCGTTGGCCGCGACTTCTATCACGTGGGCGCTGCGGTCCAGTGCGAAGCGCTGGACCATGTCGCGGACATAGCGCTGCGAATGTGCGAGCCAGCTGGACGAGAAGGAGCTGAAGTAGGCGTACTCGCTGGAGAAAAGATCGGCGTGGTGCGCGTAGTCGTCGGTTTGCACCAGCCAGCATTGCGTGCAGGTGAAGACACGCAGGGGGTACCACTTTTCAGGCGCGTTCAGCCGATCGGCGTGCAGGTACGCATTGGAAGGCGGTGCCGTCGCAAGATCGATGAACGGCAGACTCAGCTCGGCGTGACAGTGGCGGCATTTCATCCAGGAAGACCCTTGAACTCGGCGGTGATGAAGGGATGGCTGGCATCGCGGTCCGACACGTCGGCGAATGCGAGGGGCCAGGCGATGGCAAGTGCGGGGTCGCGGGCGTTCAGTGCGCCCTCGGCCGCCGCGGCATACGGTGCCGAATGAAGATACAGCAACTCGGCGTCGTCGCCGAGCGTCTGGAACCCGTGGGCAAAGCCCTTGGGAATGAGCAGGCTCGTGGCGTTCTCGGCGCTCAGTATCTCGCCGTGCCACTGCAGGAAGGTCGGCGAGCCCCGGCGCAGGTCGACCGCGACGTCGAAGATCTCGCCGCGCAGGCAGCTCACCAGCTTGTCTTCCGCATGCGGAGGATGCTGGAAGTGCAGGCCGCGCACCGATCCGCGCCGACGGGTCAGCGTGTGGTTGATCTGGGCGACGGGCGTGCGGAAACCCGCCGCGGCCAGCTCCTCCGCGCAGAAGAAGCGGCTGAAGAAACCGCGCGGGTCCTCCAGCTTCTGGCGCTGGATCCGCATCACGCCCGCGAGCGGCGTCGCGCGAACGTCAAACCTGGCCATGCTCGCCGCCGCCCTGGTAGGCCAGGATCTGCGACTGGCAGACCTTCTGCATGTTTTGACCCGCGCGCCAGGCGCGGTGCCACTCGACCGTCCGGTCGAGCGCAGCGTCGAGTGTCCAGCGGGGCCGCCAGCCCAGGCCGGCGCGGGCTTTGCTGCTGTCCAGCTTCAGGTAGTTGGCCTCGTGCACGGTGCCGGGGGATGTTTCCCGCCACTGCGCGCCGGGCACGCGGCGCGCAAGGCGGTCCAGCAGGTCGCGCACCGGCACCGCATCGTCGTCGCCGGGACCGAAGTTCCAGGCCTGCGCAAAGGCCGCGTCGCCGCTGGCAAGGCGCTCGGCCAGCAACAGGTAACCGCCCAGCGGTTCGAGCACGTGCTGCCAGGGCCGCGTGGCGCCGGCATGGCGCACTTCGAGGGGCAAGGCCTTGTCGGTGGCGCGGAAGAAATCCGGGACCAGGCGGTCGTCGGCCCAGTCGCCTCCGCCGATCACGTTGCCGGCGCGCGCCGTGGCCACGGCCACGCCGGCTTGCGCGAGAAACGATGCACGGTAGGCTGCCGTCACGAGCTCGGCGCAGGCCTTGCTGCTGGCGTAGGGGTCCAGTCCGCCGAGGGGTTCGTCTTCGCGGTAGCCCCAATGCCATTCGCGGTTTTCATAGACTTTGTCCGTCGTGACGCTGACCACAGCGCGGACGCCAGCCGAGGCACGCACCGCTTCGAGCAGATGCACGGTGCCCATGACGTTGGTGGCATAGCTCTCCACCGGGTCGCGGTAGGAAGGACGCACCAGGGATTGCGCGGCCAGGTGAAAGACGACCTCCGGCGCGGCTTGTTGAACGGCCCGCTGCAGCCCCGCGAGATCGCGTATGTCGCCCAGCGTATGCCCCGCCAGGAGATCCACGACGCGGGCCTGCGTGAACAGATTGGTTGCCGTTGGCGGCGCGAGCGAATAACCGTGGACCTCGGCGCCCGCGGCCTGGAGCCAGAGCGCCAGCCAGCTGCCCTTGAAGCCCGTGTGCCCCGTGACCAGGACGCGCTTGCCGCGCCAGAACGCGTGGTTCACGCCCACACCTTCCAGGGGGCGGCCTGGGTTGCCCACAATTGCTCCAGGTGCATCTTGTCGCGCAGCGTGTCCATCGGCTGCCAGAAGCCGGCGTGCTCGAAGGCGCGCAACTGGTCGTTCTTCGCGATCTGCGCCAAGGGCTCGCCTTCCCAGCTGGAGCGGTCGCCGTCGATGTAGTCCAGGCACTGGGGAGACAGCACGAAGAAGCCGCCGTTGATCCAGCCGCCGTCGCCGCGCGGCTTCTCGACGAAGCCACGCACCGCATCGCCATCGAGCTCCAGCGCGCCGTAGCGCCCGGCCGGCTGGACGGCGGTGACCGTCGCCAGGCGGCCGTGGGCACCGTGGAATGCGATCAGCTTGCCGATGTCGATGTTCGCGACGCCGTCTCCGTAGGTGAAGCAGAAGGCTTCTTCATCGCGCACGAATTCGGCGACCCGCTTGAGCCGCCCGCCGGTCATGGTGTCTTCGCCGGTGTCGACCAGCGTCACCTGCCAAGGCTCGGCCTTGCGCTGGTGGACATGCATCTCGTTGCTGCGCATGTCGAAGGTGACGTCGGACATGTGAAGGAAGTAGTTGGCGAAGTACTCCTTGATCATGTAGCCCTTGTAGCCACAGCAGATGACGAAGTCGTTGATGCCGTAGGCCGAGTAGAGCTTCATGATGTGCCACAGCACGGGCTTGGCACCGATCTCCACCATGGGCTTGGGCTTGAGGTGCGTCTCTTCCGAGATGCGGGTGCCCAGCCCGCCCGCGAGGATGACGGCCTTCATCGCGGGAGCGCTTTCGCGGGATGGCGGACGCCGCCAGCGGTTCTTGTCGTGTTCACGGATTTCATGGGGCGACATTGTGCGCCGGACGCGGACCGCGGTTCGCGCTTTTTCCGGCACTAGATCCGCATGAGGCGTAGCTTGCGCAGGATTCGGAAAAGCAGCTTGCCCTGCAGCGCCGACACCCTCGCATCGACGGCTTCGAATTTCGAGCGCCATTCATCGGCCTCGGCGCGGGTGGCGGCGGTCTGCGCCTTCTGGTCGGCGAGGCCGGCTTCTACTGCAGCGCACTTCTGTTGCAGTTGCGCAGCCAGCGTCTTCTGCTCGGACAAGGCGAGCTCCTGCGTCGAGCAGGTGGCCTCCAACTGCACCGCGGTGCTTTTCGCGGCGGCGATCACCGCACTGGCGGCCTTGAAGCTCCACAGCACCGAGGCGAGAAATCCCTGCGGACGGTTCGGCGTCGCGCCCTCGGTGACCACGTCTTCGGGCAGCAACAGGACCGAGGTGTCGTCTGGGCCATCCGCCCCCGGCGCGCGGGGCTTCGCGGCGAGGGTGTCGATGAGCGAAAAAGCCAGCGGCCAATCGCCCAGCCGGAACCCGGCCGCGGAGGCGGACGACACCAATTGCCGGGAATCGAGTTCTTCCTTGGCGGCGATGTTCCAGGTGCTGCGGTAGCGCTGCTGCATCTTCGCGCGCAGCGGCAGGTACTCCTCCACCGAGAAGAGGCCGCGGTCCAGGACCGCGCGGTCCAGCCGCTTGAACAGCGCACCCCAGGACTTGATGTGCGACAGGTCGTACCCCATGCTCGCCTGGTCCTCGTGCTGCGTGTAGACGGCGCCGAGCTGGTTCACGATGTAGACCGGATACGTGCAGAAGATCTGGGTCTGGAAATCGACGTCGCTGGGCAGCCCCACGTGCAGGTAGGGCGCGCCGACCTCGGCGAGCACCTTGGAGCGCCAGAGCACCGAGCTCCAGCTGTAGTGCCCGTAGGTGAGCCAGTCGCGCATGTGGTCATGCGGATTCACCAGGCCGAGCCGGATCTTTTCCGGATGCTCGGGGTACGTCATCCCGATGGCGCCGCCGTCGGTGCGCGTCTGCGTCACGAACACGGCAGCGCACACGCTCTCGTGGGCCTCCAGGATCCGGTAGGCGTCGTGCAGGAAGTCGGGCAGCAGGTAGTCGTCGTCGGCCAGCGGCACGAAATATTCCGCCTCGACGCTGTCCAGCGCTTTCGCATAGTTCGAGTGACCGCCGATGTTGGAGGTATTGCGTGAATAGACCACCCGCGCATCGCGCGCCGAAAGCTCGCGCGCGTAGCGCTCGGTGTCGTCCGCGGAAGCGTTGTCGAAGATGTGCAGGACGATCGGGACCCGCGTCTCCTGCAGCACGCTTTCCACGGCGCGCTCAAGGCGCTCGCGACGATTGAACGTGGGAATGACAACGGCGATAGCGTTCTGAGTGTCAGGAAACATCTCGTTGACAGTTGTTTTTTGTTACGCGCAGTTTATCCGTGAACCTTGGTTTTCAGTAATCCATCACGGATGGGGCTCGCGTTTGGAGCGAGAGCGCACCGGCAAGTTGCACATACGTGGTACGCACAACTGTTTTTCGAGGGGCCGGCGACCCGGGAACCGGGGCCGCCGGGGGCGCTCAGCGCTCCTTCGCGAGCGTCGAGGCGATTCGCTGCAACTGCTCTCGGTAGCGCAGGCCTTGCCTGCGGTGCGAGAAGTGGGTGCGCATGTGGATACCGGCGCGGTTGCCCAGTTGCCGGCCGAACTCGGGGTCCTCGAAAAGCGACAGCACCTTCTGGGCGGCGTCGTCCAGGTCGGCGTCGGCCCACACCTGGTCCTGCCAGTGCGGATAGTCGCCCTCGACCAGCGGAACGAGGTTGTAGCGAATGCCCAGCGAGTTGTCCGCCGTCATGTAGTCCATGTTGCCGGACCAGGCCGTCACGACGACCGGCTTGTCGAAGAACATGGCCTCGGCCGGCCCGAGGCCGAAGCCTTCGGCGCGATGCAGCGAGAGGAAGGAATCGCAGACCCGCACGAGGCTCTTGACCTCTTCCTCGGACACCGTCTTGTCGATCAGCGTAACGCGGTCGCGGATGGGTTCGATCTCGGCCTTCAGCCGCTGCAGCGACTTCGCGTCGCGCGCCGAGTTGTTGACCTTCAGCACCAGTTGCAGCTTGGCCAGCGGCCGCTTTGCAAGCACGCGCTTGAAAACGTCGATCGCGGCCCACGGATTCTTCCGGCTGGCAAATGACAGCGCATCGAAGAAAAAGAGCAGCGTGTAGCGCGACTCCGGAATGCCGAAGTACTTGCGGTCGAAGAGCTCGTGGACCCGCGGCTCGACCGCGATGGGCAGGTGGACGATGGGCTTGTCGACCGTGGCCCGCAAGGCCGCATCCACATGCAGCGAGGGCGACCACACCTCGTCGAATTTTTCGAGCTGGCGCGCCCACTCCTGCGGATACCTCGGCAGCTCCCACATCGGATAGATGATGTTGTAGCCGCTGGCGAACGCGCCCGGCTGCTTCTGCTCGATCTTGCCGACCACGGGCTCGACCTCGTCCCCGTTGATGCAGAAGATGCGCACGGGCGCTGTGAACTGCTCGGTCAGCAGCGGCCCGAACTCTCGCGCTTCGCGCGGCATGGGCTGGGTGTACTTGTAGACATCGTGCACCGAGAGATTGCCGTAGGCGGCGGCCAGGGAGCGCACCACGCCCCTGCAGTGGGCCCCCATGCCGATCGCCGTGTAGGGGTGGCCGACGATCAGGCAGTCCGGATTCCTGGAGTGGTCAGTTGCCGCCATGCTCATCCGTTTCTCTTCTGGTATTTGTGTGATTCGAGCGCATCCCGCAGCGCCGTGAGATAGGCGTGGCCATAGCGCTGGTCGGGCTCCAGGTAGGCGCCCTCCCCCCATTCGTTCCAGGCGTTGATGAACACCATCCGGCGCTCCGGCGCGTTGAAGTCGCGCGAGAACTCCAGCGCGTGCTCCAGCCACGCACGGAATGCACCGGGGCTCGGGTTGTCCAGGATGTAGGGCGCATCCTGCCGGCGCGGTGTGTTGTCCCATCCCGGCAGCACGCCCGGAAAATGGGTGTGCGGGCGCAGGGGCAGTTCGGTCGCATAGCGCGTGCCCACCGTCTCGTAGTCGTCGACGGTGCCCGTGAAGCTCGGGCTGACCGCCGACGGCTTCTTGGGAACGGGCGAACCCATGTTGTGGGGCGGAAAGCCGATGCTCGCATCCAGGCCGAAGTCCGCCGCGTCCTTGAGCTTCCACGCCAGGTCGAACGAGTCCACGCTCGCCACGAAGATTTCGCCGATGCCGGCGCGCCGGCACTCTTCGCGCCAGACCTTCACCGTGTCCGCGATCGAAGGCAGGAGGTCCCAGCGGTAGACGATCACCAACGGCTTGCCCTCCACGCGGATGTAGCGCGCGTCGCCCATGAATCGCATGAGGTCGTGGATGATGGCCTTGTCGTCCTCGGTCGAGTATTCCTGCTTCAGGAGCAGGTCCTGGTCGCGGCCGTCCCAGCGCCGGCTCCAGTTCTCGTTGGCCCAGCACAGGCAGAACGGGAAGTCGAGCGACTTGTCTTCCAGGTACAGCTCCAGCGGCGCCTCCAGGATGCGGCGTCCGTTGAACCAGTAGTAGTAGAAGCAGAAGCCGTGCAGCCCGTACTGCATGGCCAGCTCGATCTGCTTGCGAATGCTCTTGGGGTTGGTGAGGTCGTAGTGCCCGAGGTCGGCCGGCAGGCGCGGCTGGTCGTGCCCCGGGTAGTTGGGCTTGGCCTTGGACACGTTCGTCCACTCGGTGAAGCCCGGCGCCCACCAGAGATCGTTCTCCGGGACCATGTGGTACTGCGGCAGGTAGAAGGCGATCGCCTTCACCGCGTTGTTGGCTTCCAGCTGGGCCTGCCAGCGTTCGGCGAAGTTCTGCGCACTGCGCGCCGATTGCCCGTGCTTGTAGGCCGGCGCGAGCGACGACATCGTCTCGCTCATCAGGTGGACGATGCGCGCCTTGGGCTCGTAGACCACGCGAAGGCCGCGTGCGCGCACGCGGAAGCACAGGTCCACGTCCTCGTAGTAGGCCGGGTGGAACAGGGGATCGAAGCCGCCCAGTTCGTCGAACAGCGCGCGCTCGATCAGCAGGCACGCGCCGGAGATGTATTCCACGTCGCGGCGGTAGTTGAACCGCGGGTCCTCGGGGCTCGCGCCATGTCCGACCAGCGCCGCGGAGCAGTCCACGCGAATCCGGCCACCGGCTTCCTGCAGCAGGCCGGACGGATACAGCACCTGCGGGCCCACGATGCCCACGCCCGCTTCGTGCGCCGCCACCATGGCATCGAGAAAACCGTCCTGGACCAGCGTGTCGTTGTTCAGGAACAGCACGAACTTGCCGCGCGCCGTGGCCGCGGCCCGGTTGCAGTTGCCGCCGAAGCCCAGGTTCTCTTCCGAGCGCAGGAAGGTGAGGCCGGAAACGTTGGCCAGCTCGAGGCAATCGGGATCGACCGATGCATCGTCCGCGACGATCACTTCATAGGACGCACGGCAGTTGCTCTGGACGATGGTGCGCAGGCACGCCCGGGTCAATGCCACCTTGTTGTAGACCGGAATCACGATCGAGACGAGCGGCTGGTCGAAGGACGGAATCACGAGGGCCGCAGCGGGTTCGCGCTCGGCGTCCTTGCCGACCGCGGGCATCGTTGTCTCGGCGCGCGGGTACTGTTCCGTGCGCCGCTGCTCGGCCTGTGCGAGGCGCGCACGCATCGCGCCGTAGCGGGCCCATTCCCACTTGCCGTTCGCAACGCGCGCCAGCCCTTCGTGCATCCGGGCACGCGGAATGCCATCCTTGGCAAACGCCTCGGCGTAGTCGCCGTCCACCGCGTAGCAGCTTTCCTGCACCAGGAAATGCGCGAGTTCATGGACCTTGTCGGCCCCCGCCGCCGGAAACTTCTTCGCATGCTCGATGAGGTCGGTGGCCGAAGACGGGTTCCTCAAGGTTTCGTGCCGGTGCGCGAGGAAATGGGTGAGGGGATCGACGCCATCGTCGACGTCCCCATGAGCCGCGCAATACCACTCGGGGTCGAACGCCGGATGCGGCACCCGGCGCTCGGGCGCACCGAACAGCACGTAGTGGATCAGCGGATTGACGCCGGCCGCCTTCACGTCGAGGTATTGGTCCAGGTACCAGGTCGTGTTGAACAGCGGATGCGGGTTGCGGCCTTCCTTCCAGCCGAGGTCGATGTAGTGCAGCAGCGGGTTCCAGCCGACCTTGGCGACGTCCGGGTTCTGCTCCAGGTACCACGCCACGTCGAACAGCGGATGCGGATTGCGCCCTTCCTTCCAACCGAAGCGCAGGAAGTGGCGCATCGGGTTCAATCCGGCCTTCACGATGTCCGGATTGCGCGTGCCGTACCAATTCGCGTCGAACAGCGGATGCGGTTCCGCCAATGTCTTTTCGCCGAATGAAATTCGCCCCCCGGTCGCCCGGCCGATCACCCGGCCGGCAATGGATTTCAACCGGCGATACCAATGAATTGGATTTTTTTTCATATTCTTCAGCCTGCAGGCCGATCCGTACAGGTCGGCGATTTATATGCAGAGAAATTCAGATTGACGATTGTATTTTTTGAATGCCGCCTCCCGGGCGCGGCATGCATTCTCGGCTGAATGAAAAATCCCGGCTCATTCAAATCGCTCGACTGGAGCGAAGGCCGGGATGCAATTGAAAATCGGATAACCCACCGGATTGATGACATCGACAAATCCATCCATCCAAATCGAGATCGAATTCAGCAAATCAATTCACTCCAAATGGCCAAATGGCCCGACCCCGATTCATTCGAACAAAGCCTCGCTGCAGCACGCTGCACCTTGCCGCCCATCATGTGACAGTGTTGATGGGCAACGATCCACATGCAGCGAGGGCAAGTTACGATCGTTGACGATCATAGCAGCCTGACTTTGATCATCCGGAGCACCGCAGAGGCTTGACCGCAGGCGATGGATGATGAGTGACAACCTTAGGCAACAATGCACACGATCAGCGAAAAATCTGCGTTGGGCGCTCCCGACGCCGGATGACACCCGGCGATCTTCAGACCGCGATTCGGCTTCAGGTATAACCCACGCCATCCGGCCGCCCACTTGCGGAAATCTCGTCCAGACAGGGATATATTCGACAGGCGGGACTTTTACGCCACAAACTGTAAAAGTCGCCACCATTGGAAAATCCACCGTTTCAATAGAATTGAAACGAATTCAGCAAAAAATCGCTTTGGCGTTAGCGTTGCAGGATAAATCCGAAGAATATTTCGCGCGTTGATCGCGATGCGCACGGCGAGCCTTTTTTTGTTTTCAGAATTTCGCGCAGGTCCAATACAAGATTCAATGACATCTTCATCTCCGGGTTTGCCGTCGCGCAGCCCAGCCTTTATCAAGTTCCTCGAAACGCTGCTCGTTTTCCTTGCCTGCGTGATCGTCTTCGCGGTGTTCAACCGGGAACTGCTGTTCGAGCCCGGCCTGATCCCCAGCTATGACTTCTCGGCCAACGATTTGCTGATTCAGGACGCAAAGCGGTTCGCTCTTTTGCATGGGAACTACAGCAAGATCGGCTTCTTTCATCCGGGGCCGTTTTTCCTGCAGCTGATGGCCACCGTTGAATGGCTGGGCGTCGACGTGATGGGCGTGATCGCGTCACCCATCGGCGCGCATTCGCTCTCGGCCGCGCTGCTGCACGCCGCCTCGATTGCCGCCGTGTACCTGGCGCTGCGCGAGTTGTTCGAATCCCGCCTTTTCGGCGTGGTCGGGGCCGTCGCGACCCTGGCGATCTGCCGGGCGATGATCGACGCGGAACCGGCCTTCTTCACCGGGCTCTGGATGCCCTATCTCTACATGGCGGCATCGATGTTCGTGTTCGCCGCGTGCATCGGCATGACCACCAGCGGCTGGCGGTGGCTGCCCGTGGCCATACTGGGACTGTGCATGCTCGGGCATGGACATGCCAGCTTTGTAGGCCTCGCCCCGATCATGGCGGTGACTGGCGCGGCTGCGTTGTGGGCCCTTCACCGCGGCGGGTGGGCGCCGTTGTCGTTCAAGGCATTGCCGGGCACCGTCGTGGTCGCGTCGGTGGTCGTCGTGGCGCTGTTCGCCCTTCCCATCGTGGCGAACACGATCCTGCATTTCCCGGGAGAGATCCCGAAGTACTTCCGCTTCGCAGGCCAGAACAAGACCGACAGCACCATGGCAAGCCTCGCCTACCTGGGGCGCTTCTTCCAGTTCTCGCTGCTGGCCATCCCCGCGTTTTTGCTGCTGCCCTCGCGGCTCGGCAATCCCCGTACGAAGGCAGCCATCGCCGTTGCATTGGCGACCGGCCTGCCGGCCGCGATCTTCTATGTGCTGCGCGGACTGGACACCGTCGAATACCTCTACCCGCTGTACTGGGCCACGATCTTCGTGGGCGGCTCGGCGGCGATTGCCGTGCTCGGGCTCATCAGGTCCTGCGGCGCGCGCGCGGCCCAGTCGGTGATCGCCGCGATCGTGGGGATCGTGGCCGTCGTGTCCGTGCCCGCTTCTTCGCTCACGCCGCCCCAGGGCCAGCCGCAGGGCGAGTTTCCGGCCGCGCTGGCCGGCGTCCAGGCATCCGCCCCACCGGGCACCTATGCCTGGGTCGACGTGGAAATGGTGAACTTCCAGGTGATCTTCGACATGGCAACCCTGGCCTCGCTGGACAAGCGCCAGGCGCGGCGCAGCTTCTGCATCGTCGCCGAGACCTGGCATTCGATGTACCCGCCTTACCTGCGTTGCGACGCGCAGCGCAATCCCATGTCCGTCAAGCTTCACGCCCGGGACCGGGACAAGTTCCCGTCCGCGACGATCTGCTTCGGGCATACGGCGCTGAGCACGGACGCCCCCGCAGATGCCGAGACGGCGGCGCGATGCAGCTTGGTGAAGTCCGAGGTGACCTATGCCAGCGGATGGGCTGCGACCGGCAGCACCGAAGGCCGCTGGACAGTCGGCAAGGAAGCGGTATTGATGATCCCGTCGGCCGACCTGCCCAAGCGGTTTTCCGTGCGCCTGAAATTCCGCGGATTGGCAGCACCGTCGCTGCCGCCGCAGAACGTCACGATCCTGAATGCCAAGGGCGACACGATCGGGCGGGGGAAAGTGTCCCAAGCCGAACCGACGGACAACCTTCGCGTGGACCTCGAGCGCTCACAGATGCCCGATGGATTGGCGGCCCTGCGCATCCAGGTCGACTCGCCGCACGCACCCGCGCAACTCGGGCTCAGTGCCGACACGCGAGAGCTGGGTGTGTACGTGACGCAAGTCACCGTCATTCGGTAGCCACGCACCCTGTCGATCCGAACACCCGCACATCTTCGCCTTCATGCCCACGAACACCCCTCACCTCGTCGCCACGCGCTACGGCCGCATGCATCTCCTCGGGCGGGATTCCATCGTGTCGGAGTCGCTGGCGCTGTACGGCGAATGGGCCCAGCGGGAGATCGACTTCCTCGCCCATTTCATTGCGCCGGGATCGGCGGTGCTGGACATCGGCGCCTTCATCGGAACGCACACGCTGGCCTTCTCCACGCTGGTGGGCGATCGGGGCACTGTGATCGCGTTCGAGCCGCGCGCCGAGGCCTTCGACCTGCTTGCCCGCAACGTGCAGGACAACCAGCGCACGAACGTGCAGCTGCGCCAGCAAGGCGTCTCCGACGCGCCGGCCAGCATCACGCTGCACCGGATGCCACCCGGCGCGCCGACGAACTTCGCGGGCTTGGCGCTCGACGACGACGGCGGCCCGGCCTCGGGGCCCGCCTACGAGGTGCCGCTCGTGACGGTCGACAGCCTTGCGCTTGCGGCCGTCGGGCTGCTGAAGATCGACGTCGAGGGCATGGAAAGGCAGGTGCTCGATGGCGCGCGCGAGACGATCGCGTCCTTCAAGCCCGCGGTGTTCGCCGAGGCCAACTCGATCGCCGCCGGACTGAAGATCCTCGCGTGGTGCCAGGCCAGCGGCTACGAATGCCTCGGGCACCTGACCGACGCCTTCAATCCGGAGAACTTCAACGGCCAGGCGCACAGCATCTTCGATGGCGGCAAGGAGCTCAACCTCCTGCTGCTGCCGGCCGGGCGGGCGCTGCCCGAGGGCCTGCCGCGCGTGTTCCCGATCGACAACGCGGACGACATCGCGGCTGTGATGCTCCACAAGCCGCAGTACCCCCACGAGGTTTTGAGGCTCGCGAACAGGACCCAGGGGCCGGGCCTTTCCTATCCCTCGCCGGCTGCACAGGCTGCGGCGCAGGCCCGCCTGAAGCTCGAGGGCGAACTGTCCGACCTGCAGGCCGAAGTGCAAGCGGCCCAGGCCACGCAGCGCGCCCAGGCTGCCGCATTGCAGGCCGCGGCGCAGGCCGCGCAGGCGGCTTCGCAGACGCGCGAAAGGCTGCAGGCCGAACTGAAGGCGCTGCAATCCGCGCTCGATGCGGCAGTGGGCCGGACGGGTGCGCTGACGACGCGGTTGACGCAGGCGCTCGAGGCGCAGGGCCGCGTCGGCCTCCAGCTCGCAGA
Source organism: Variovorax sp. AC194 (assembly GCF_979257995.1). NCBI lineage: Bacteria > Pseudomonadati > Pseudomonadota > Betaproteobacteria > Burkholderiales > Comamonadaceae > Variovorax > Variovorax sp. AC194. The sequence continues at coordinate 6,205,931 of NZ_OZ409823.1, forward strand.
CGCCACGAGCGACCTCGTGCACGCGAACGCGTACCTCGATACGCTGAAGAACCAGCACGAAGCGGCGATGGCCGAATTGACCGCCCTTCGCAACAGCCGTTCGTGGAAATTCACCGCGCCCCTGCGCCGGGCGGGCCGCGGGATCCGGGTTCTACGGAACCGTTTCAGGCCCCGCTGACGCGTGTGAGAGGCCGTGCGAGCCCCCACTGCGGGGGGCCGCGCGAGGGCTTTTCCCTCTGGCAATGCCAATAGAATCCTCGCTTTTGCATCTCATCCCGCGAACATGTGTACCGTCGCTGAAACTCCAGTCTTGCAGCCACGGCCCGTCAACCCGTCGCGACGTCCCCGGGACGCCAAGGCCGACCCGTTGCCATGAGCGCCTTGCCACACGTGCCGGATGACGCTGGCACGCCCTCTTCCCCGGCTTCCTCCGCGTCGCCCACCGGCCCCGCGATGGCGGGCCAACGGATCATCGCGGTCGACCTCGATGGAACACTGATCCGTTCGGACCTCCTGGTCGAGAGCGTCTTCCTGCTGCTCCGATACCACCCTCTGCTTTTCGTGAAGGCCCTGTTCTGGGTCCTGAAGGGCAAGGCCTATTTCAAGCGCAGGATCGCCGATGCGGTCTCACCCATCGTCCAGACGCTGCCCTACAACCAGCCGCTCATCGCATGGCTCGAGGCGCAGAAGAAAACCGGCGCGCGCCTCGTGCTGGCGACCGCGTCCGAGACGCGGCTTGCCAGGGAGGTCGCAGCCCACCTGGGCCTCTTCGACGAGGTCCTGGGCACCCAGAACGAGAACCTCGCATCCGCCAACAAGCGCAAGGCGCTGGTCGCGCGCTACGGCGAGCAGGGATTCGAGTACGTCGGCAACTCGTCGGCCGACCTGAACGTGTGGCGCTCCGCGAGCGTCGTGCACGTGGTGAACCCCGAGTTCGGCGTGCTCGCGCGCGCGCGGCGGATGGGGCGCACGGGGCAGGTGTTCGACGACCGCGCCAGCTACCTGCGCGTGCTGCGCAAGGCGCTGCGCCTGCACCAGTGGGCCAAGAACCTGCTGGTGTTCGTGCCCCTGCTGGCCACCCACCAGCTGATGAACCTGGACCTGCTGCTCAACGGCGTGCTGGCATTCGTCTGCTTTGGCATGTGCGCCTCGAGCGTGTACATCCTGAACGACCTGCTCGATTTGAAGGACGACCGGCAACATCGCACCAAGCGCAACCGGCCGCTCGCGGCCGGGACCTTCCCGATGGTGCACGCCATGGTCTGGATGGCGGCGCTGCTCGTGCTGGCATTCGGTCTGGCGCTGCTGTTGCTGCCCTGGCGCTTCGCGCTCGTGCTCGGCGCGTACTACGTGCTCACGCTGGGCTACTCGCTCTGGATCAAGCGCCTGGTGATGCTCGACGTGATCACGCTGGCCATGCTCTACACGGTGCGCGTGATTGCCGGCGCCGCGGCGATCGTCGCGCCGCTGACGTTCTGGATCCTCGCGTTCTGCATGTTCATGTTCCTGAGCCTCGCGTTCGTCAAGCGCTACACCGAGCTCTACGACGCCAAGGAACAGCGCAAGGGCGACGCGGTGCCCGGCCGGGGCTACCAGCTGCAGGATTTCGAACTGCTCGCCTCGCTCGGCGGCTCGTCGGGCTACCTGTCGGTGCTGGTGCTGGCGCTCTACATCAACGACACCTCGGCATTGACCCTGTACGGGCATCCCAAGCTCCTGTGGATGGCCTGCCCGCTGCTCCTGTTCTGGTTGAGCCGGGTCTGGCTGATCGCGCACCGCGGCCAGATGAACGACGACCCCATCGTCTTCGCGCTGCGCGACCGCGTGAGCCAGTTGATCGGCCTTGCGTTCGCAAGCACCTTCATCCTCGCCTCGCTTTGAACGCACGCACCCGCCTGTCCTGGGGAAGGTACCCGCAGCATCCGCAGACGGTCCATCCCGTCCAGTGGCCTTCGGAGGTCGAAGGTGCCGTGGCCGAAGCGCTCACGGCCGGCACCGGCGGCACCCTGGCGTTCGGCATGGGCCGCAGCTATGGCGATTCGTGCATGGCCGCCTCGGACCACGTGGTCGCCACGGCCGGCTTCGACCGGGTGCTCTCGGCAGACTGGAACAGCGGCACGATCGTGGCCCAGCCGGGCCTGACCCTCGGCGCGCTGATCGACATGGCCCTGCCGCGCGGCTGGTTCCTGCCCGTCACGCCAGGCACCAAGTTCGTCACGCTCGGCGGCGCGGTCGCCAACGACGTGCACGGCAAGAACCACCATGTGACAGGCACCTTCGGGCGCCACGTCAGGCGCCTGTCGCTGCTGCGCACCGACGAAGGCGTCGTCGAGTGCTCGCCCGAGGCCAACGCCGAACTGTTCGAGGCGACCGTCGGCGGGCTCGGACTCACCGGCATCGTGCTGGCAGTCGAGCTGCAGTTGCGCCGCGTCGCATCGGCGTATGTCGACCAGTGCGCCATCAAGTTCGGCGGCCTCGACGAATTCTTCGCGTTGTCCGAAGAGCTCGATGCCCGTCACGAATACGCGGTCGCCTGGGTCGACTGCCTGGCGACGGGGCAGCAGGCGGGACGGGGCCATTACATCGTCGGCAACCACGCCACCGACGGGCGGTTGCAGATCGCGCCGCCGCGGCCCAGGAGCATGCCGGTGGACCCGCCCTTCTCGCTGGTCAACGGGCTGACGCTCAAGGCCTTCAACACGCTCTACTACCACCGCCAGCAGAACCAGCGCGTGACGTCGGTCGTCAGCTACGACCCCTTCTTCTATCCGCTGGACGGCCTGCTGCACTGGAACCGCATGTACGGGCGCCGCGGCTTCCAGCAGTACCAGTGCGTCATCCCTCACGCCAACGCCCGCGACGCAATCGGCGCGATGCTCGCGGAAATCGCGCGCAGCGGCAGCGGCTCCTTCCTCGCGGTGCTCAAGCGCTGCGGCGACATCCGCTCGCCGGGGCTGCTCTCCTTTCCCTTGGAGGGCGTTTCGCTCGCGCTCGACTTCGCCCAGCGCGACGCCGCCAACGCCACCCTGTTCGCCCGGCTCGATGCGCTGGTCGACGAGGCGGGCGGGCGCCTCTATCCGGCCAAGGATGCGCACATGGGCGCCGCCCATTTCCAGAAGGCCTATCCCGCGTGGCCCCGCGTCGAGGCGCTTCGCGACCGCCATCTGCAATCCCGCTTCTGGCAGCGGGTCACCCAACAGGGCCTCACCTCATGACGATAAAAAACATCCTGATCATCGGCGCGACCTCTGGCATTGCCGAGGCCGTGGCGCGCCGCTATGCCGCATCGAACTGCAGCTTCGTGCTCGTGGGCAGGGACACGGCCAAGCTCGACGTCATCGCCAGCGACCTCGCGGCGCGCGGCGCGGCGCGTGTCCTTGTGCTGCCGTGGGACGCGAACGACGTGTCGCAGGCCGGCGCAACGATCGCCAGCGCGTGGCAGCAGCTCGGGACGGTGGACCTCGCGCTGATCGCGCACGGCTCGCTGCCCGACCAGGCGCGTGCCGAGGAAGACCTGGCCTACGCCGTCGAACAGTTCCGCCTCAACGGCGAGAGCGCCGTCGTCTGCATGCTGGCGCTCGCCCAGCATTTCCGCAAGCAGGGCAATGGCACGCTCGCGGTGATCGGCTCGGTGGCCGGCGACCGCGGCCGCCCGACCAACTACGTGTACGGCGCCGCCAAGGGCGCTGTGGAAGATTGCGCATCGGGCCTCAGGGCGAGCCTCTTCAAACTGGGCGTGCACCTGCTGCTCATCAAGCCGGGCTTCGTGGCCACGCCGATGACGGCGCACCTGGAACTGCCGGCCGCGCTGACGGCCTCGGCCGACCAGGTGGCGCAGGACATCCAGCGCGCCGTGGCGCGCGGCAGCGACGTGCTCTACACGCGCTGGTTCTGGCGCTGGATCATGCTGATCATCAAGAGCATCCCGACCCTGGTCTTCAAGCGCCTGAGCCTCTGACGCGCACTGCGCACCAAAGACAAATCACGCAAAACGCATGAACAAGAAAATCGTACTGCCCGGCGGCGCCGGCCTCGTGGGCCAGAACCTGGTGGCGCGGCTGCGCGCCCGCGGCTACACGGACATCGTCGTGCTCGACAAGCACGAGCACAACCTCGCCGTTCTGCGCAAGACGCAGGACGGCATCACCGTGGAACATGCCGACCTCGCCCAGCCCGGCGCCTGGCAACGGCACTTCGAAGGCGCGCACACCGTCGTCATGCTGCAGGCCCAGATCGGCGGCATCGACTACAAGGAGTTCGAGGACAACAACGTGTCCTCGACCGAGCTCATCCTCCAAGCAATCCGCAAGAACAGGATTCCCCAGCTGGTCCACATCAGCTCGTCGGTGGTGGAGTCGGTGGCGGACGATTTCTACACGCGCAGCAAGAAGGAGCAGGAGCGCATCGTGCGCGAGAGCGGCATCGAATGCCCGATCCTGCGCCCCACGCTGATGTTCGGCTGGTTCGACCGCAAGCACCTGGGCTGGCTGTCGCGCTTCATGGCGCGCATGCCCGTGTTCCCGATTCCCGGCAACGGCAAGTTCATGCGCCAGCCGCTGTACGTGGGCGACTTCTGCAACGTGATCATCAGCTGCATCGAGAACGACGTGCGCACCGGCATCTTCAACATCACGGGTCATGAGCAGGTCGACTACATCGACATCATTCGCGAGATCAAGCGCGTGACGAAGGCCAGGGCGCACATCGTGAAGATCCCCTACGGCCTCTTCTATGCGCTGCTGTGGGTGTGGTCGCTCTTCGACCGCAACCCGCCCTTCACCACGCAGCAGCTGCAGGCGCTGGTGGCGCGCGACGAATTCGAGGTCATCGACTGGCCCGGCATCTTCGGCGTGCGCAGCACGCCCTTCGCCGAGGCGATCGAGGAAACCTTCAACCACCCGGTCTACAGCCAGGTTGCATTGGAGTTCTGAATGACGGCGCCTTCCACTTCGATCTCCACGACCACCCCGACTTCAGCCACGCCGTCCCAGCGCATCGCGGTGCTCGGCGCCGGGCCCATGGGCCTGGCGGTGGCGTATCAACTGACGCTCGAAGGCCATCGCCCCGTGGTCTTCGAGGCCGACGACCGCGTGGGTGGCATGACGGCCGCGTTCGACTTCAGCGGATTGAAGATCGAGCGCTACTACCACTTCCATTGCATCTCCGACGCGGCCTTCCTGCAGGTGCTGGACGAGTTGGGCCTGGGCTCCAAGATGAACTGGGTCGCCACGAAGATGGGCTACTGGTACCAGAACCGCCTGCAGGCCTGGGGCAACCCAGTGGCGCTGCTGCGCTTCAAGGGCCTGGGCCTCGTTGCCAAGTTCCGCTACGGCCTGCACGCCTTTCTCTCCACCAAGCGCAACGACTGGAAGCCGCTGGACCGCCAGGACGCCACGCAGTGGATCAAGCGCTGGGTCGGCGCCGAGGCCTACGAGGTGCTCTGGCGGCGCCTCTTCGACTACAAGTTCTACGACTACAGTTCGAACCTCTCGGCCGCCTGGATCTGGAGCCGCATCCGGCGCATCGGGCGCTCGCGCTACAGCCTCTTCAAGGAAAAGCTGGGCTACCTGGAAGGCGGCTCGCAGACGCTGCTCGATGCGATGAAGAACGCCATCGAAAGCAAGGGCGGCGAGATCCGCCTGTCGTCGCCGGCCTCCAAGGTCGTGATCGAAGCGGGCGTGGTCAAGGGCGTGCAAACCGCGGCCGGCATGGAAGCCTTCGACAAGGTGATCAGCACGGTGCCGCTGCCTTACGTGCCGCGCCTCATGCCCGACCTGCCGCCCGATGTGCTTGCGTCCTTCGCGGCCCTCAAGAACATCGCGGTGGTCTGCGTGATCGCCAAGCTGCGCAAGCCGCTGACCGAGAATTTCTGGCTCAACATCAACGACCCCGAAATGGACATCCCGGGCCTCGTGGAATACAGCAACCTGCGGCCCCTGAGCCCGCACGTGCTGTACGTGCCGTTCTACATGCCGGGCGAACACCCCAAGTTCCAGGACGCCGACGAGGTGTTCCTGGCCAAGGTGCGCGCCTACTGCATGAAGATCAACCCGAGCCTCGCGGTGGACGATTTCGTCGACATGCGCGCGAGCCGCTACCGCTACGCGCAGCCGATCTGCGACCCCGGCTATCTCGACCACCTGCCGCCGGCCGCGCTGCCGGTCAAGGGCCTGTGGGTGGCCGACACGTCGTACTACTATCCCGAGGACCGCGGCATTTCGGAGAGCATCGGATTCGGCCGCCAGCTGGCGACCTCCGCGGCCCTCGACACGCTGCAGACCGCCCACGCCGCGTGAGAAGCCTGACGTGGTGATTCCCCAGTTCCTGCGCTTCCTGGTCGCCGGCGGCATCGCGGCGGCGGCCAACTACGGATCGCGCTTCGTCTTCAGCATCTGGCTGAGCTACAGCACGGCGATCGTGCTGGCCTACCTGGTGGGCATGATCGTCGCGTTCGCGCTCATGCGGCACCACGTCTTCGACGCCAAGGCCGGCGACCTGCGCGCGCAGGTCGCGAAGTTCGTCGTGGTGAATGTCTTCGCAGTGCTGCAGACGCTCGCCATCAGCCTGGTGCTGGTGCATTGGGTGTTCCCGGCCTTCGGCGTCGTGAACCATGCCGAAGCCATCGCGCACCTCGTGGGGGTGTTGGTGCCAGCGGTCACGAGCTACTTCGGGCACCGGATGCTGACGTTCAAATGAACCTCGGCAATGCCCGGCGCTCCCTCTGGCCGACCGTTGCCTGCGTCGGAGTCTTCCTCGGCCTGATCGCCGGACTCGTGGCGTCCGAGATTCCCTCCGTCCAGACGGTGGCGAACGCCAAGCCGTATGTGCTGTTTGCAGTAGCGCTCGCGGGCGTGGCCATCCTAGGCGCATGGCGGCGCGCGAACCCCGCCGCGCTTTTGCTGGCGCTGTTCGCCATCCTGTCCGTCCAGTTCTTCGAGCTGTCTGCGGTCGTCGCGGTGCCCGCCTTCTTTCTGGCTTCCGCCGTCGTGGGACGAAGGATCGCGCGGCGCTTCGGCGTGGACGACTTGCTCCTCGCCACGTTCATCGGCATCTTCGTTCTGACGGGCCTCGTCGGCTGGACGCTTCCTTACAAGATCCACACGCGCTTCGTCTACACGGTCCTGCTGGCGGGGCTGCTCTGGCTGGAGCGCGACGCGGCGCGCGAGGTGGTGGTCGTGACATGGCGCGGCTGCGTCCAGGCCCTCACTGGATCGAAGACCGCGACAGGTCTTGCCCTAGTCGTCGCCATCGCGTCGCTGTCCGTCGCCTGGCGGCCGAACGTCTTTTTCGACGACCTCGCCTATCACTCGATGCTGCCGGCGCAGTTGATCCACCTGGGCTTCTACCGCTTCGACGTGGCCACGCAGGTCTGGGCGGTCGCACCGTGGGCCTCCGACATCGTCCATGGCGTGGTGAGCGTGCTGGCCAACACGGAATCCCGCGGCGCCGTCAACGTCGGATGGTTCTGGCTCGCCTGCTGTGCGCTGTGGCGGTTCGGCGCGCTCATCGGCCTGAACGACAAGTGGAAGTGGCTGGGCATTGCCCTCTATGCGAGCCAGCCCTACATCAGCGGCCTCTTCGGAACCGCGCAGGTGGAGAACGAACTCGTTCCCCTCACGCTGGCGCTGGCCATCCTCTGCGTGCGGATCTGCAGGGACAAGGACGCGAACGCGATCTACGCGCTCGTGATCCTGGCCGGGCTGTTCGCCGCGCTGAAGGCGTCGCAAGCCCTGGTGATAGCGCCCCTGGTTCTTGTCTGTGCGCCCGCGTTCCTCAGGGCCGAGCCGCGCAAGCTGCTGATCGCTGTGGCCATCGCACTCGTCTTCGGCAGTTCGAGCTACGTCTATGCCTGGGTTCTCACCGGCAATCCGCTGCTGCCTCTGCTGAACGCCTATTTCAAGTCGCCGTTCTTCCCGGCCACGAATTTCCACGACATGCGCTGGTCGCAAGGCTTGAGTTGGCGCAGCGTATGGGACCTCACGTTCGCGACGCAAAAGTACCAGGAGGTCGAGGCCGGCGGTGCGGGGCTTTCGGTACTGGCGCTGAGTGTCCCGTTGCTCGCGACGCTGGCCCTTCCGGCGCTGCGCCGCACGACGCTCTGGCTGCTGCTCGCGCTGGTGGGCATGTTCGCGGCGATCCAGTACCTGCGCTACATCGCGCCCTTGCTGGTCGTCTCGATTCCGATCGCGCTGTTCGCCGTCCACAGATACGTGGCGCCGAAGGTTGCGGAGGGCGCCATCGTCCTCCTGGTTGCCGCCAACCTGGTGCTCATTCCGGCATCGATCTACCTGCCCCGGGAGGGGCTGCTTCATGCGCAGTTGCGTTCCCTGGTCAAGAAGTCGAAGGGGGACGCGAACGAGCAGATTCTGCGAACCTTTGCCTTCGAGGCTGTCGCCGCTGCACACCTGCTGAAGAATCCCGACGCCAAGGCCGTCTTCCTTGCCGACAAGGAGCGCCCCTTCACGGCGCCGTTCGCGGGCCGCGCCTTCGCGCAGAGCTGGTACGACACCTACTTTTCGACGGCGGGCACCGAGGCGGACGCTGATCTCACCGGCGAACGCTGGAAGCAGCTGCTTTCGCTCAACGGCATCGGCTTCGTGCTCGCGAAGAACGATCCGGCCGCTCGACCCGCGCTGAACGCCGTGCTGCTTGCCGAGGCGGTGCCGGAGCTGGTGGGCCCGACCCATACGCTCTATTGCCTGTGCAAGCCGCAGCCGCCGGCGACCGGCGATACGCTGTACAAGACCCGGGACCTGAGTGCCCGGCTCCGACTGTTCTGAAAGCCATGCGGCAACTGGTCCTCTTCGGCGTGATCGGCGTGACGCAGCTCGTCGCCGACACGATCATCTTCTACCTGCTGCTCAAGCTGTCGGTCACGCCGTGGATCGCGAACGCGATCTCGCGGTTTCTCGCGCTTCTGCTGGGGTTCGCGCTGAACGGTGCAATCACGTTCAGGCAGCCCGACAACACCGCATCGACCTCAAAGAAGAGCTTCGTCAGGCTGCTGGTCCTATGGCTGGCCCTGACCTTCGTGAGCTCCGAGCTGGTCACGCTGGCGAGCCACCACGTCTCGGACCATCGATTGCTGGCGGCCAAGCTCGGCGTCGAACTCGTGCTGGCCTTCGTCTCGTTCTTCATTTCAAAGACCTGGGTTTACCGATGACGCCAACACCGAACATCGCCCCCTCGCGCGCCATCGCGGTCGTCATCCCGTGCTACCGGTCGGGCGAACTGGCGCTGGAAGTCATCCAGCGCGTCGGGCCGGAGGTCGGCTGGATCTTCGTCGTCGACGACTGCTGCCCGGTCCAGACCGGCCGGACGGTGCTCGAACACAGCACCGATCCGCGGGTCACCGTTCTCTTCCACGCCGAGAACCAGGGCGTGGGCGGCGCCGTGATCACGGGCTACAACGCGGCCCTGAAGACGGAGGCCTCGGTCATCGTCAAGATCGACGGCGACGGGCAGATGGCGCCGGAGCGCATCCCGCAGTTGTGCAGCCCGATCCTTTCGGGGCAGGCGGACTACGTGAAGGGCAACCGGTTCCACATCGCCGGCGGGGTCGCCGCAATGCCGCCGCTTCGCCTGATCGGCAACGTCGCGCTCTCGTTCATCACCAAGGCGTCGAGCGGGTACTGGCAGCTGTTCGATCCGACCAACGGGTATACCGCGATCCACACGCGGGTGCTGGCCGAACTGGACACCGAAAAGATCGCGAAGCGCTACTTCTTCGAGTCCGACATGCTGTTCCGGCTGAACCTGCTGCGGGCGGTCGTCTCCGAGATGCCGATGAAGGCGGCCTACGATGGCGAGCCCTCGAGCCTGAGCCCGATGAAGGTGATCGCGCCATTCCTCAAGGGCAACACGCGCAACTTCTTCAAGCGCGTGCTCTACCGTTACTTCGTCTCGGATTTTTCGCTCGCCTCGCTCGAACTCCTGTTCGCAGTGCCGCTGCTGGCGTTCGGCATCATCTACGGCGCCGAGCATCTGCTGTCGAACCGCATCAGCGGCGGCGTGGCCTCCGCGGGCACGGTGATGGCATCGGCCCTGCCGATCATCCTGGGATTCCAGCTGCTGCTGTCCTGGCTCAACTACGACGTGTCGGGCCAGCCGACGCAGGCATTGCACCTGCAGTTGCCGCCGCTGGACGGTGCGCAGCAGGCGCAGCGCCCGCAGGCGCCGCATTGATCGATCAGTCGAACAGCGCGGCGTTCGCCAGCAGCGACGCCGCGGCGTCCTTGCCCGACAACTGCGGCTCGACGCCGGTCGCGGGCCATTCAATGGCCAGCTGCGGGTCGTTCCAGACAATGGCGCGCTCGTGGGTAGGCGCGTAGTAGTCGGTGGTCTTGTAGAGGAATTCCGCGGTCTCGCTCAATACCAGGAAGCCGTGCGCGAATCCGGCCGGCACCCAGAGCTGCTTGTGGTTGTCTTCGTTCAGCTCGACACCCACCCATTGGCCGAAGGTCGGCGACGACTTGCGGATGTCGACGGCCACGTCGAACACCGCACCGCGCACCACCCGCACGAGCTTGCCTTGTGGTTGCTGGATCTGGTAGTGCAGCCCGCGCAGCACGCCTTTGACTGAGCGCGAATGGTTGTCCTGCACGAAGTCAACGTGCTTGCCGACGGCCTCGTCGAAGGCCTTCTGGTTGAAACTCTCGAAGAAGAAGCCCCGTGCATCGCCGAACACCTTCGGCTCGATCACGATCACCTCAGGGATCGCAGTAGGCGTGGCTTTCATGAGCGCACCTCGTCGTTCAGCAGGTGCTTGAGGTACTTGCCGTAGCCGCTCTTCTCCAGCGGTGCGGCGAGCTTGGTGAGCTGCTCGGTCGTGATGAAGCCATTGCGCCAAGCGATCTCTTCGGGACACGCGATCTTCAGACCCTGCCGATGCTCCAGCGTGGCGATGAATTGCCCTGCTTCCAGCAGGCTGTCGTGCGTGCCGGTATCGAGCCATGCATAGCCGCGCTGCATGATCTGCACGTTCAACTGGTCGAGATCCAGGTACGCCTGGTTGACCGCCGTGATTTCAAGTTCGCCGCGCGGACTCGGCTTCACGGCCTTGGCGATATCGACGACCTGGTTGTCGTAGAAGTAAAGCCCAGTCACCGCGTAGTTGCTCTTCGGCTTCAATGGCTTTTCTTCGATGCTGCTGGCCTTGCCCTTGGCATCGAACGCCACCACGCCATAGCGCTCCGGGTCCTGCACGTGGTACGCGAACACCGTCGCGCCCGACGTCTTGGCATCCGCATCGGCCAGCAGATGGGCAAGGTCATGCCCATAAAAAATGTTGTCCCCCAGCACCAACGCGCTCGGGTCATTCCCCACGAACTTGTCCCCGATGATGAACGCCTGCGCCAGCCCGTCCGGGCTCGGCTGCACTGCGTACTGCAGGTTGATGCCCCACTGGCTGCCATCGCCCAGCAGTTGCTGGAAGCGCGGCGTGTCCTGCGGCGTGCTGATGATCAGGATGTCGCGCATGCCGCCCAGCATCAGCGTGCTCAGCGGGTAATAGATCATCGGCTTGTCGTACACCGGCAGCAGCTGCTTGCTCATGGCGAGCGTCGCGGGGTGCAGGCGGGTGCCCGAGCCGCCGGCGAGGATGATGCCCTTGCGTTGCGTCGTCTTGGTCATGGGATGTTCGTGTCTCTTGTCTTGCTCGGGTCTTGCGCTGCGCTCAGAAGGTCTCGCGCAACATGCGGGCGACGCCGGACTGCCATTCGGGCAGCACGAGGCCGAAGGTCGATTGCAGCTTGCTGGTGTCCAGTCGCGAGTTGTGCGGGCGCGTCGCGGGCGTCGGGAATGCGGTGGTGGGCACGGGCTCGACCGCTTCGGGGCCGGCCTTGAGTTCGACGCCCGCGGCCTTGGCCTGCTCGATCACGAAGCGCGCATAGCCGTGCCACGTGGTCACGCCACCGGCCACCGCGTGATAGAGCCCGGCCTTCGCCGGGTCCTGCAGCGTCGCGCGAATGGCGTGCGCGGTGATGTCGGCCAGCAGTTCCGCGCCGGTGGGCGCGCCGAACTGGTCGTCGATGACGGTGAGCTTGTCGCGCTCCTTGGCGATGCGCAGCATGGTCTTGGCGAAGTTGCCGCCGCGCGCGGCGTAGACCCAGCTGGTGCGAAAGATCAGGTGCTTGGCGCAGTGCTGCGCCACCAGCTGCTCGCCTTCGAGCTTGGTGCTGCCGTAGACGCTGAGCGGGCCCGTGGCATCGTCTTCTTTCCAGGGCTCGCTGCCGCTGCCATCGAAGACGTAGTCGGTCGAGTAATGGACCATCAGCGCGCCGATCTGCTGCGCCGCTTCGGCCACCACGCCGGGCGAGGTGGCGTTGAGCTTGCGGGCAAAGTCGGGCTCGCTCTCGGCCTTGTCGACCGCGGTGTGCGCGGCGGCATTGACGATGACGTCCGGGTGCACCTTCAGCACCGTTTCGGCCAGCTGCTCGGGGCGGCTGAAGTCGGCGTGGAAGTCGGTGCTGTCGAAATCGAGCGCGACCAGTTCACCCAGGGGCGCGAGGCTGCGCTGCAGTTCCCAGCCGACCTGTCCGCCCTTGCCCAGCAGCAGCAGCTTCATGCGGTGGCTTTCGCAGATCCGGCAGTTCCGGCCGGTGCGGCGTCGTATTGCTTTTCGACCCACTCGCGGTACGCGCCGCTTTGCACGTTGCGCACCCACTCGCCGTTCGCGAGGTACCACTCGACGGTCTTGCGGATGCCGCTGTCGAAGGTCTCTGCGGGCTTCCAGCCGAGTTCGCGCTCGAGCTTGCGCGCGTCGATGGCGTAGCGGCGGTCGTGGCCGGGGCGGTCGGTGACGTAGGTGATCTGTTCCTTGTACGGCTTGCCGTCGGCCTTGGGGCTCAGCTCGTCGAGGAGCGCGCAGACGGTGTTGACGATCTCGATGTTGGGCTTCTCGTTCCAGCCACCCACGTTGTAGGTCTCGCCGAGCCTGCCCGCTTCGAGCACGCGGCGGATGGCGCTGCAGTGGTCCTTCACATAGAGCCAGTCGCGCACCTGCATGCCGTCGCCGTACACGGGCAGCGGCTTGCCTGCGAGCGCGTTGACGATCATCAACGGGATGAGTTTCTCGGGGAAATGGAACGGCCCGTAGTTGTTCGAGCAGTTGGTGGTGACCACTGGCAGGCCGTAGGTGTGGTGCCAGGCGCGCACGAGGTGGTCGCTGGCGGCCTTGCTGGCCGAGTACGGGCTGTTGGGCTCGTACTTGTTCTCTTCGGTGAAGGCCGGGTCGGTCTTGGAGAGCGAGCCGTAGACCTCGTCGGTCGACACATGCAGGAAGCGGAAGGCGGCCTTCTGGTCGGCCGGCAGCGCGCTCCAGTAACCGCGCACCGATTCGAGCAGGCGGAAGGTGCCGAGCACGTTGGTCTGCACGAAGTCTTCAGGGCCGTGGATCGAGCGGTCGACATGCGATTCGGCCGCGAAGTTCACGACGGCGCGCGGCTTGTGTTCGGCCAGCAGGCGATCGAGCAGTGCGCTGTCGCCGATGTCGCCCTGCACGAAGATGTGGCTGGGGTTGTCCTTGAGCGACGCGAGCGTCTCCAGGTTGCCCGCGTAGGTCAGTTTGTCGAGGTTCACGACCGGCTCGTTGCCTTGCGCAATCCAGTCGAGCACGAAGTTGGCGCCAATGAAGCCGGCGCCGCCGGTTACCAGGATCATGGGATTCCCTGTTGTTTGTCTGAACGATCGCCCTCGGCGAATGTGAATAGAAGATTATCCCACTGGCCCGCAGGGCCGAAATCCAGGCTTGGTGCCCTCGAAAGCCCCACCTACAATCGCCCCACTGCAGGAGAGCGGGCCACCCCGGTGGCCCTACCGAAGGCGCAAACTCCCATAAACGCTCAGGTCGGCCCGAACAGGGGGTCAGTACTGCATCACATCGAACGCCGTCTGGAGAGCCATCGCACCCGCAAAGGTGTCGCGATGCACCGAAGGAGCAAACCCGTTGCAAGGTGCAACAGAGGTGAATCTCTCAGGTACCGAGGACAGGGGGAGCGGCAACTTGGACGGCGGACGTCCGGTTGCTTGCTATTGAACCAATAGCACCCAACAGCATCTTGCCCGCCATTCAAGCGCTGCACCTCAAAGGTACCTGCAATGCGCGTGATCGTTCTTGGCGCCGGCCTGCTCGGCGTGACTTCGGCTTATTACCTCCAGCAACTCGGCCACGAAGTGACCGTGATCGACCGGCAGGCCACCCCGGCCGCCGAAACCAGCTTCGCCAATGGCGGGCAAATATCAGTCAGCCACGCCGAGCCCTGGGCCAACCCCAGCGCGCCGCTCAAGGTGCTGCAGTGGCTCGGCAAGGAAGACGCCCCGCTGCTCTTTCGCATCCGCGCCGACATGCGCCAGTGGCTCTGGGGCCTGCAGTTTTTGCGCGAATGCACGCCGGCGCGCACCAGGCACAACATCGAACAGATCGTGCGCCTGGGCACCTACAGCCGCGACACGCTGCAGCAACTGCGCCGCGACACGGGCCTGAGTTACGACCAGCGCACGCAGGGCATCCTGCATTTCTATACGACGCAAAAGGAGTTCGACGGCGCGCTCAAGCCGGCCGAGCAGATGCGCGCTCTCGGCTGCGAACGGCTGGTGATCTCGGCCGACGAGGCCGTGAAGATCGAGCCCGCGCTCGCCCACATCCGCCCCCAGCTGGCCGGCGCCACCTACACGGCCGAAGACGAATCCGGCGACGCCAACCGCTTCGCGCGCGAGCTGGTCGGCCTCGCGGCCGCGGCCGGCGTGAAGTTCCTCATGAGCCACACGGTGACCGCGCTGCGCGAAGCCGGCGGCAGCATCGACCACGTCGAGGCGACCGACAGCGAAGGGCGCTTTCAGCGCATCCGCGGCGATGCCTTCGTGCTGGCGATGGGATCGCTCAGCCCGCTGTACGCGGCGCCGCTGGGCATCCGCCTGCCGATCTATCCGGCCAAGGGCTATTCGGTGACGCTGCCCGTGAAGGACGCGTCGAAGGCGCACCAGGTCTCGCTGACCGATGACGAATTCAAGCTCGTGTTCTCGCGCTACACATCGGAGTCGGGTGACCGCCTCCGCATCGCCGGCACGGCCGAACTCAACGGCTACGACCGCGACCTGAACCGCGTGCGCTGCGAAGCCATCGTGCGCCGCGTCGAGGAGCTCTTCCCCGGCGCCGGCGACACCACGCAAGCCCAGTTCTGGACGGGCCTTCGCCCCGCGACCCCGAGCAACGTGCCGATGATCGGCAAGACCAAGCTGCCGAACCTGTACCTGAACACCGGCCACGGCACGCTCGGCTGGACGCACGCGTGCGGCTCGGGCAAGTCGATCGCGCGGATCGTGAGCGGGCTCGTGCCGGAGGTGGACTTTGCGTTCACCGGCATGCCGGCGCCGCAGCCGCGCGTGCTGCAGCCGGCCTGACCGCGGCCCGTCAATCCTTGCTGGTGAACACCGTCAACACACCGGTGTAGCCATACAGGTGGTGCCGGGCGATTTCGCCCGCGGCGAAGAAGCCGACCAGCGGCACATCGCCCAGCGCGTGGCGCACGATCTGCAGCTCGGCGCCCGGTGCGCCGAAGTGCGGGCCGCCACGGCCCGAGCAGCTCACGTACACCGCGCCCGCGATGCGGCGCGCCGGGTGCGGCGCTGCTTCGGCTTCGCCGGCGGCGACGGCGCGGGCGGTGGCCAGCGTCTGCTCTTCGGGCTCCAGCTCTTCGCGGATCTCCGCGCAGATGCGCATCAGGTCCGCGCGCGCAGCCTGCGCGTTGCGGCGGCAGAAGGTCAGCCGCATGCCGGCCTCGGCCGTGTCGGCGATCGCGATGCCGCGGCGCGTCGGGTCCAGGCCGATGATGTGGCGCACCAGCACGTCGGCGCCCAGGTCACCGGTGCGGCGCACGCCGTCGCTGCCCGCGTCGGCCAGGCCGACCAGCGTGTTGCGCACCGCGTCGATGGCCTCCTGCGGGCGTTCGAGCGACACCTGCAGGTCGGCCAGCAGCACGTCCAGCGCGGGCTCGCCGTCCAGCTTGAGCAAGAGGTTGCCGTCGGCCTCGGTGATCTCGCGCTCGCGCACGCCCGAGCGCAGCGGCTGGCAGCCCTGCGTGACGCGCGACACCAGCCGCACGCCCTCGCCGAACACCACGCCCGACAGGCCCCCCGAGAACACGCCGCCCGCAGCGCCGTGCCCGCGGATGTTGCCGTTGCCGCCGACCGCGAACTGCAGCGCGCCGCCGCGGCCCGACGAGAGGCCGCCGAAGAGGTAGCCGGTGTCGACGCGGCCGGCCATCTCGCCGATCAGCTCGGTGAGATCGGGCGTCGCGGGGTCGGCGTGCACGAGCGCGGTGTGCGCCTCGAACCCGCTCATCTCCGAATTGCCCAGCGGCGCCACGCCCGAGAACACGCGGTACTGGTCGCTGGGCAGCGCGCAGAGCATGAGGCTCATGCCGGGCTCGTCGAAGTACTCGGCGTTGTTGGCCGAGACGCCGATGCCCACGGTGCCCGACCAGTCGGTCACCTCGGGCAGCTCGGCGCCGAGGTGATCCAGGATCTCCTGCGCCTCGGCCGCGTAGTGGTCGGTGATGTAGAGGAGCCCGAGCGTGGGCGACGACGCGTAGTCGGGCAAGGCCATTTGCGCGCGCAACTGGGCCAGCACGAGGCCGGCCGCCATGCGCCATTGCGGATGGGTGGCATGACCCGTGGGAAACAACTTCATGATGCGTGCCAACCCGTTCTCTTCAAAAGTGGAATGTGTGTGACGTCAGCGGCGGCCGGTGGTTCGCTTGCGGGCGGCGGCCGACGTCTTTTTCTTTGCGGCGGGCGTTGCCGCCTTCTTGGCCGAGGTTCTTGCCGCGGTTTTGGCTGCGGGCTTCTTGGCGGCGGCCGTCTTGCCCATCGCCTTGCCGACCGCATCGGCCAGCGGCTGGGCCATGGCGGGGACCTTGAGCTGGGCGGCGTCCTGCAGCGCCGAACTGGCGATCTGCTGGAACTGCTCGGTCAGCGAGCCCCACCATTGCATCGGATCGACCACGCCGGCGCCATCGGCGGCGGCAGCCTTGCTGCGCGGCTTTTTCTTCGGTGCCGGTGCTTCTTCTTCCTCGATCTCGGCCTCGTCTTCTTCCTCGACCGGTTCGGGTTCGGGGGCGGCGGCTGCGAAGGGCGCGGGCGCCGGAGCGGCGGCTGCCGCCTGCTTGGTGAACGCGCTGGCCAGGTCTTCCATCCGCACGTTCATGCCGCGCAGGGTCGAGAGCGTCATCTTCTGCACCTCGAGCGCCTGGATCGTGGCCTTGAGCGCATGGCCGTTCTGCTCGAGCCAATACTGCACGGTCTTGAGTTCCTGGATGCGCTTGTCGACTTCTTCCACGCTCAGCGTGGGCGCCACCCAGCTCGCCAGGCTCGGGATGCCCGGCACCGCCGATGCCGCGCCGGCGCCCGCCGCGGCGCCCCCGGCCAGGTTCTTCAGGAAGTCGAATCCGGGGACGAACTGGCTGAAGTTGAAGGGTTGGCTGGCGTTGGTCATGCGGGAGGTCTCCAGGCTGGGTTTTCTTGTGCTGCCAGCTTACTCCAAGCCCCTGGGCTTTGGCCCGCCAGGCGCCGCCTTTTACCCGCCGTCAGAGCTCGCTTCGAACCTTGCTGAAGACCTTCCAGAAAGTGGCGTCCTGCGAGGTTGCGAAGTTGATCCGCATCATGGTGCTCGGTGGCCGGCGCGCGTGGAAGAGCGAACCCGGCGCGAGCAGGTAGCCCTGGTCGAGCATGCGCTGGGTGAGCGCGTCGGTGTCCACGCCCGTGTCGACCCAGCCGAAAAGCCCCGCCGGCTCCGAGGCGAAGGTGCAGCCGTGCGACATCGCAAGCTTCACCGACCGCCCGCGCGCGCCCTCCAGGCGAATGCGCACGCGCTCCGAATGCCGGCGCAGCTGGCCCTGGTCGATGCACCACGACAACGCCCGCTCGAAGAGCGTGGGCGAGGTGAGCGTGGCCAGCAGCTTGGTCTCCAGCAGCCGGTCCTTCAGCGCGGGCGGCGCGGCCAGGAAGCCGATGCGCCAGTTGGGCGCGATGATCTTGGCGAAGCCGCTCACGTAGACGGTGCGCTGCAGGCCGTCCAGCGCGCACAGGCGCGTGGCGTGCTCGGGCGCGAGGTGGCTGTAGGTGTCGTCCTCGACGATGTGGAAGTCGTGCTCGTTCGCCAGCTTGAGCACCCGGTGCGCGCTCCCGGGCGTGAGGCTGTAGCCGGTCGGGTTGTGGAGCACGCTCACGCTCACGAAGAGCTTGGGCTTGTGCAGCGCGCAGTACTGCGCCATCACGTCGAGGTCGGGCCCGTCGGCGCGCCGCGGCACGGGCAGGATGCGCATGCCCAGCGCCTCCAGCCGCGCGAATTCGAGCGCCCAGCCCGGCTCCTCGACCATCACCGGATCGCCCGGGCGCAGCAGCGTGCGGCTCACGATGTCCAGCGCATGCGTGGCGCCGATGGTGGTGATGATCTGGTCGGGCGCGGCCGGCACGTTGATGCCCACCAGCTTCTGCGAGAGGCTGCGGCGCAGGCTCATGTCGCCGGCGGGCTCGCCGTATTGCAGCGACAGCTCCTGCAGCACGGCTGTACTGGTCATGCGCCGCACGGCCGTGGGCATGAAGGTGGACGACATCCAGTCCGGCGGAAACACGCCCATGCCCGGCTGCGGCTTGTCGCTCGGGCGGTGGAACATGCTGCGGATCAGCGAACTCGCATCGGCCGGCACGCGCGAGGCCATCATCTGCACGGCCATGGCCGCGGGCATGTCGCCCACGCCGACGGCGTCGGCGGGTTTGCCCGGACGGCCGTCCTGGCCCTGCGCCGAATCGCGCACGTAGAAGCCGCGTTGCCGGCGGGCTTCGACGAGCCCCTGCGCGAGCAACTGGTCGTAGGCCGCGACCACCGTGTACGGGCTCACGCCCTGCTGCCGCGCGCATTCGCGCACCGAGGGCAGCCGGGCGCCAGGCGGCAGCAGCCGGGTGCGGATGCGCTCGGCCAGGCGGTCTGCGAGCTGGCCGGTCAACGACTGGGTGGAGGTTCGTGTCAGCATGCTGTGTCGAGGTGCTGTGTCGATGGGGTCACCAATACAGATGCCTTGTTTGTCCGGCCATCTGTACTGGAACTGTAATGGTCTCAAGTTTAGAGTGTGTGTCATGAACTGGCAAGAATTCACCGCGCTGCTGGTGTTGGCCACGGCGATGAGTTTTTCGCCCGGCCCCAACACCACGCTCTCCACCGCCCTGGCGGCCAACGGCGGCCTGCCGCGCGCGATGCGCTTCGTGGTCGCGGTGCCGATCGGCTGGACGCTGCTGCTGGCGATCTGCGCGGCGGGCCTGGGCGCGCTGGTGGTGGCGGTGCCGCCGCTGCGCCTGGCGATCAAGGGACTGGGCATCGCCTACCTGCTGTGGCTCGCGTACAAGCTCAGCGGCAGCGGCACGCTGGGCCGTGCCGACAGCGCAAAACTCACCGTCGGCTTCGGCCAGGGCGTGATGCTGCAGTTCGTCAACATCAAGGCGTGGCTTCTCGCGCTCACGCTGGTGGCCGGATGGATCGCCGGCCAGCCCGACGCGCTCTCGCGCTTCGCCATCGTCGCGCCGGTGATGCTGTTCTATGCCTTCGTCAGCAACTTCGCCTATGCGCTGGTCGGCGCGCTGCTGCGCGACTGGCTCGCCAAGGGCAAGCGCCTCCTGTGGTTCAACCGCGCGATGGGCCTCGTGCTCGTGCTCACGGCTTGGTGGATGGTGAGCGTATGAGCCGCCGGGCCGCTCCCCACGCGAATGCCGCAGCGCGCAGCGCGGAGGCTGCGCAATGAGCCGCCGCCTCGACATCAAGGACGAAACGCTGGGCATGTGGCTCGGCGTGATCGGTGTGGCGCTCTTCGCGGTGACGCTGCCGATGACGCGGCTGGCCACCGGCACGCAGGCCGCGCCGCAGCTCTCTCCCTGGTTCGTCACGCTCGGGCGCGCGGCGCTGGCCGGCGTGCTGTCGGCGGTCTTCCTCCTGGTCACGCGCTCGCCCCGGCCCGCGCCGCACCAGTGGCGGCCGCTGGGCATGGCGGTGCTGGGCAACTGCGTCGGCTATCCGCTGCTGCTGGCCTACGCGCTGCGCGTGGTCACCGCCAGCCATGCGGCCGTGGTGACGGCGCTGCTGCCGCTGGTGACGGCCGCGGTCGCGGCCTGGGTGCTGCACCAGCGCGCGCGGCTGGGCTTCTGGCTCTGCGCGGTCGCGGGGAGCCTGCTGGTGGTGGCGTTCTCGGTGCTGCGCGCGAATCAGGCGGGCCACGGCTTCGGTTTCGAATGGGCCGACCTGCTGCTGGTGGGCGCGGTCATCGCGGCCTCCTTCGGCTACATCTACGGCGCGCAGGTCACGCCCTCGCTGGGCGCCGAGCGCGTGATCTGCTGGGTCTGCGTGATGGCGCTGCCCTTCACGCTGCCGGCCACGCTGGCGCTGTGGCCGACGCAGCCCATCGCCACGGCATCGTGGCTGGGCTTCGTGTACGTGGGCATGTTCTCGATGTGGATCGGCTTCTTCGCCTGGTACCGGGGTCTCGCCCTCGGCGGCGCGCTGCGCGTGAGCCAGACGCAGTTGCTGCAGCCCTTTTTGTCGATCCTCGCGTCGATCCCGATCCTGGGCGAGCCGCTGGACGTGGTGACGCTGGGCTTCGCGATCGCGGTGGTGGCCACGGTGGTGATCGGCAAGAAGCTGTCGCAACCGCAGGCGGCGCCCGCCGCTGCGCCGCTGCCTGCGGGCAATGGCGTCGCGGCCGGAAGAAGCCGATGACCGCACCCCATCACGCCGGCTGCAACAAAATCCCTGTTGCATCCCTTGGCGACCTGCCATCGAATCTCACCTCACCCGCCTGAAAGAAGAACGCCATGAACTGGAAACTCGCCGCCCGCGCCGCCAAGATGAACCCGTCGGTGCTGCGTGAAATCCTCAAGGTCACCGAACGCCCCGGCATCATCAGCCTGGCCGGTGGCCTGCCCTCGCCCAAGACCTTCCCGATCCAGGCCTTCGCCGACGCCTGCGCCGAGGTGCTGCACAACGACGGCCAGGCCGCGCTGCAGTACGCCGCGAGCGAAGGCTACGCGCCGCTGCGCCAGGCCGTGGCCGACATGCTGCCGTGGAACGTCGACCCCGCGCAGGTACTCATCACCACCGGCTCGCAGCAGGGCCTGGACCTCGTGGCCAAGGTGCTGATCGATCCGGGCAGCAAGGTGCTGGTCGAGACGCCCACCTACCTCGGCGCGCTGCAGGCCTTCGGCCCGATGGAGCCGAACCCGGTCAGCGTGGCGAGCGATGAAGACGGCGTGATCGTCGCGGACCTGGTCGAGAAAGCGAAGGACGCGCGCTTCGTCTACCTCTTGCCCAACTTCCAGAACCCCACGGGCCGCACCATGACCGAGGCGCGCCGCGCCGCCGTCTCGGCCGCTGCCGCCGAGGCGGGCGTGCCGATCGTCGAGGACAACCCCTACGGCGAGCTCTGGTTCGACGAAGCCCCGCCGCTGCCGCTGACCGCGCGCAACCCCGAGGGCTGCATCTACCTGGGCTCGTTCTCCAAGGTGCTGGCGCCCGGCCTGCGCCTGGGCTTCCTGGTGGCGCCGAAGGCCATCTACCCCAAGCTCCTGCAGGCCAAGCAGGCGGTGGACCTGCACACGCCGATCTTCACGCAGCGCATGGTGTCGGCCGTGATGAAGGACGGCTTCCTCGACCGCCACGTGCCCACCATCCGCGCGCTCTACAAGCGCCAGCGCGACGCGATGATCGCCGCGCTCACCCGCGAGATGGCCGGCCTGGACGTGAAGTTCAACGCGCCCAAGGGCGGCATGTTCCTGTGGGCGCGGCTGCCCGAGGGCGTCGATACGGTCAAGCTGCTGCCCAAGGCGGTGGAGCGCAACGTGGCCTTCGTGCCCGGCGCGCCGTTCTACGCGGGCCTGGGCGATCCGCGCACGCTGCGCCTGTCGTTCGTGACGGCCAGCGTCGAAGAGATCGACACCGCCATCGCAGCGCTTGCGCTCACGCTGCGCGAAGAGCTGGCGCTGCTGGGCGAGCACAAGCTCGCGCCCGCACCGGTGTGAGGGAGCGGGGACGATGATCGGCATCGCGACGCTCTCGCTCTTCCTGCTCGCCGTGCTGGCGCTGTTCCTCTCGCCCGGGCCGAACATGGCCTTCGTGCTCTCGCACGGCGTGGCGCACGGGCCGCGCGGCGGATTCGCGGCGGCCGTCGGCATCTCGGCCGCCGACCTGGTGCACACGCTCTTCGCGGCGACCGGCGTCACCGCGCTGGTGGCCGCCTGGCCGCCGTCGTTCGACGTGCTGCGCTATGCGGGCGCGCTGTACCTGGTGTGGCTCGCGGTGCAGGCGTTGCGCAGTGGCGGCCTGCGCATGAATGCGCAGGCCCAGCCCTCGGGGTTCGGACGCATCGTGCGCATGGCGCTCGTGAACAACCTCGTCAATCCGAAGGCGCTGCTGTTCTTCATGGTGTTCCTGCCGCAGTTCGTCGATCCGTCGCACGGCAGCGTGGCACTGCAGCTGGTGCAACTGGGCGTGGTGCTGTCGGTGGCCGCGCTCGCCTTCAACACGCTCTTGGGCGCCTGCAGCGGACAGGTCGGCCGCTGGCTGCAGCGCCGGCCCGGTGCCGAGAAATTCCAGCGCACGTTGCTCGCGCTGGTGATGGTCGGCCTGGCCATTCGCCTCCTGATGCTCGACCGACCCGTGGCCCCGATGGCCGCATTGCCTCCACAAGGACACTGACACCATGCTCAACATCTGGGGCCGCATCAGCTCGATCAACGTCCGCAAGGTGGTGTGGTGCGCGCAGGAGCTCGGGCTCGATTTCCAGCGCACCGAGGCCGGCGGCAAGTTCGGCGTGGTGCAGACGGCCGAGTACCTCGCGCTCAATCCGAACGCGATGGTGCCCACCATCGACGACGGCGAAGGCGCCGAGCGCGTGACGCTCTGGGAATCGAACGTGATCGTGCGCTACCTCTGCGCGAAGCATTCGCACGGCACGCTCTATCCGAGCGAGCTGCCCGCTCGCTTCGACGCCGAGCGCTGGATGGACTGGCAGCAGACCACGCTCAACCGCGCGAGCCGCGACGCCTTCGTGCAATGGGTGCGCACGCCGCCCGCCGAGCGCCAGGCCGCGCTCATCGACGCCTCGGTGCGCCAGAGCGAAGCGCTCTTCGCCGTGCTCGATGCGCACCTGGCGCGCCAGCCCTTCCTGGCCGGCGAGCGCTTCACCATGGCCGACATTCCGGTCGGCTGCGAGGCACATCGCTGGTTCAACCTGCCGGCCGCCGAGTACCACCGGCCGAGCTGGCCGAACTTGGAGCGCTGGTACGCCGACCTCTTCTCCCGGCCCGGCACGCGCGGCGTGCTTGATCTCTCCCTCGAATGAATCCGATGAAATCCCGCCCTTTCAAGCAAGTCGACGTCTTCACCGCCACCGCGTACTACGGCAACCCGCTCGCCGTGGTGATCGATGGCCAGGACCTCGATGACGCCGCCATGCAGCGCTTCGCGCAGTGGACCAATCTCTCCGAGACCACTTTCCTCCTGCCGCCGACCGAGCCGACGGCCGACTACCGCGTGCGCATCTTCACGCCCGGCGGCGAGCTGCCCTTTGCCGGCCATCCGACCATCGGCACCTGCCACGCGTGGCTGGAGGCCGGCGGCAAGCCCAAGGTGGCGGGCCGCGTGGTGCAGCAGTGCGGCGCGGGCCTCGTGCCGCTGCGCCGCGAGGGCGAGCGCCTCGCCTTCGCCGCGCCGCCGCTCAAGCGCAGCGCCCCGAGCCCCGCGCTGCTTGCCAAGGTGGCCGGTGCGCTGGGCCTGAAGGCGCAGCAGGTGATCGCGGCGCAGGTGCTGGACAACGGCCCGGTCTGGTTCGGCCTGCTGCTGAACGATGCCGACGCCGTGCTCGCGCTGCAGCCCGACCACCGCGCGCTCAAGGAACTGGGCGTGAAGGCCGGCGTGGCGGGCGTGCCCGCGGCGCACGACACGTCGCTGCTCATCGGCCGCTCCAACCGCGAGGCGCGCGCCTTCGGCAACCGCCCCGCGACGCCGAACGACGACGGCGCGAAGATCGACCTGGAAGTGCGCGCCTTCGCCGAGCCGATCGGCGTGCAGGAAGACCCGGTCACCGGCAGCCTGAACGCGAGCCTGGCCGAATGGCTGATCGCCGACGGCCACATGCCCGAGCGCTATCTCGCGGCGCAGGGCCAGTGCCTGGGCCGCGCGGGCCGCGTGTACATCGAGCGCGACGCCGAGGGAAAGATCTGGGTCGGCGGCGATGCCGTGACCTGCGTCGACGGCAACGTCACGCTGTAGCCAGGAGGAGCCCGCGCATGCACGCCGAACTCGACCACCTGGTGATCGCCGCCGCCTCGCTGGCCGAGGGCGTGGCGTGGTGCGAAAAAACGCTCGGCGTCACGCCCGGGCCCGGCGGCGCGCATCCGCTCATGGGCACGCACAACCGGCTGCTGAACGTGGCGAGCGATGCGTTCCCGCGGGCCTACGCGGAGATCATCGCGATCGAGCCCGGCAAGCACCCCTCGCGGCCCGGCACGCGCCGTTGGTTCGACATGGACGACACCGCGCTGCAGGCGGGCCTCGCGCAGCACGGCCCGCGGCTCATCCACTTCGTCGCGCGCGTGCCCGACGCCGCCGCCGCAACGCGCGCGCTGGCCCGCGAGGAGCATGCGCACATCGACCGCGGCCACCTCATCGAAGCCTCGCGCGACACGCCGGCCGGCCGCCTCGAATGGCAGATCACGTTGCGCGACGATGGCCAGCGCCTGTTCTACGGTGCGCTGCCGACGCTGATCCAGTGGGGGCCGGTGCATCCGGTCGATGCCATGCCCGCATCGGGCCTGGCGCTGCGTTCGCTGCGCGTCGCACACCCGCGCGCGCCCGCGCTGTCGGCGGCGCTCTCGGCCATCGGCATGAAAGCGCTGCCGGTGGACGCCGGCCCGCCGAACCTTGTCGCCGTGTTCGATACGCCGCGCGGCCCCGTCACGCTCGAATCCAAGGGACTCTGACCCTCATGCTGACCCTCACCGAAATCGCCTGGTTCGCCCTCGCCTCGCTGCTGCTGGCGCTCACGCCGGGGCCGAACATGATCTATTGCGTCTCGCGCACGCTGATCCAGGGCCGCCGCGCGGGAATGGTCTCGCTGGGCGGCGTGCTGATGGCCTTTCTCGTGCACCTGTTCGCCGCGGCGCTCGGGCTCACCGCGCTGCTCTTGGCGGTGCCGCTCGCGTTCGATGCGATCCGCATCGCCGGCGCGGCCTACCTGCTGTGGCTCGCGTGGCAGGCGGTGCGCCCCGGCGGCAATGCGCCGTTCGAGGCGCGCGCGCTGCCGGCCGATCCACCGGGCAAGCTGTTTCGCATGGGCTTTCTCACGAACCTGCTGAACCCGAAGGTCGCGATGTTCTACCTGTCGTTCTTTCCGCAGTTCATCCATCCCGAGCGCGGCTCGGTGCTGCTGCAGAGCGTGCAGTTGGGCATGGCGCAGATGGCGGCGAGCGCGACGGTCAACACGGTGATGATCTTCGGCGCCGCGAGCATCACGGCGGTGCTCTCGCAAAGCGCCGGCTGGCTGCGCGCGCAGCGCTACGTGATGGGCAGCGTGCTGGCCGCGCTGGCGGTGCGGGTCGCCCTGACCGAACGCAAGTAAACAACAAAAGGACGCCCGTGAAATTCACCCGCGAAGAGATCGACGCCGCCCAGCGCACCGTGCATGCGGCGATGCCGCCGACCCCGCAATACACCTGGCCGCTGCTCTCGCAGCGCCTGGGCGCGACGCTCTGGGCCAAGCACGAGAACCACACCCCCGTCGGCGCCTTCAAGATCCGCGGCGGCCTCACCTATTTCGAGACCCTTGCGCGCGAGCACCCCGAGGTGCGCCACGTGATCAGCGCGACGCGCGGCAACCACGGCCAGTCGCTCGGCTTCGCGGCGCGGCGGCATGGACTGGCAGCCACCATCGTCGTGCCGCACGGCAACTCGCAGGAGAAGAACGCGGCGATGCGCGCGCTGGGCGTCACGCTGGTCGAGCATGGCGACGATTTCCAGGCGGCGTCGGAGCACGCGGCGCTGCTGGCCGAGCGCGACGCGCTGCACCGCGTGCCGTCGTTCCATCGCGAACTGGTGCGCGGCGTATCGACCGCGTATGTCGAGTTCTTCAGCGCGTTCAAGGATGCGCCGCCCGACGTGCTGTTCGTGCCCATAGGCCTGGGCTCCGGCTTTGCCGGCGCGGCCGTGGCGCGCGCGCATTGCGGCGTGACCACAAAGATCATCGGCGTGGTGTCGGCGCACGCCACCGCGTACCGCGACTCCTTCCGCGCGGGCAAGCCGGTCGAGTCGCCGGTCAGCACGCGGCTGGCCGACGGCATGGCCTGCCGCGTGCCGGTGCCCGAATCGGTCGAGGTGATCCTGCGCGAAGCCGACGACGTGATCACCGTCACCGACGACGAAGTGGCCGAGGCGATGCGCATCCTCTTTTCCGACACGCACAACGTGGCCGAAGGTGCGGGTGCCGCCGCCTTGGCGGGCGCGCTTCAACAGCAGGCGCGCTGGCGCGGCAAGACAGTGGGCATCAGCGTGAGCGGCGGCAATGTCGATTCCGACATGTTCGCCGGCGTGCTCGCGCGCAGCGCTTCTTCCTGAAGGCGGATCAGGGCAGCGGCTGGGTGTTGGCCGTGTCCAGCGGCAGGCGCGACACCTCGGCCAGCAGCAGCGCCAGTTGCTGCGCGGCGGCGTCGATCACCGCCTGCCCCTTGGCGGCCGTCGCCGCGGCCGCATTGCCGGCCGCGCCCTGGGCGTTGTAGTCCTCCATCGCCCAGCCGAGCTTGGCGCTCTTGCCGTTGCCCAGGATCGCGTAGTCGGCCGCGCGCTGCTCGGAGGTCGAGCGGAAATCCTTCGCCTCGCCCATGCGCACGCGCTGCGGCGTGAGCGCCAGCATCATCGAGGTCTCGACCTCGCCCGCGTGCACGCCGAAGCGGTGCTCCTGGGCACTGAACTGCGCGCCCGCATCGCCCAGCGGCAGGTTGAACCAGCTCACGCTGTAAACGATGAGCCCGTGCGTCGCGCGCAGTTCGCGCGCCACGATGTCCATCGCGCCCACGTGGCCGCCGTGCGCGTTGAAGAGCACCAGCTTCTTCACGCCCGCGCGCGCGACGCCCGCGCCGATTTCGTTCCAGACGCGGATCAGCGTCTCCGCCGAGAGCGTGAGCGTGCCCGCGAAGCGCGCGTGCTCGGGGCTCAGGCCGATCTGCTGGGTGGGGAGGAAGAGCACCGGCAGTTCCGCTGGCAGCAGCGGCAGCGACGCGGCCACGATCCCGTCGGCCAGCACCGTGTCCACGCCCAGCGGCAGATGCGGCCCGTGCTGCTCGGTCGCGCCCAACGGCAGCACCGCGACGGTGGCGGCCGCATCGAGCGCCGCGAAATCGCGCGTGGTGAGCTGGGACCAGAAACGGGGAAGGGTTCGCAACGGGGACGAAGGGGCGTTCATTTCGCGATCTTAGGCCGGCGCACCCGGCCCTCCAAAGTTGCACTTGCGTACAAGTTGCCGACAGAGATGGCGCAAATCGCGAACCTATTCACAGTCATGAACCATCTTCGCGACCTTTGTTGTCGATTGTTAATCAATTGGTCTAAAGTGAATTTTTAAGAACTTTCCGCTACGGCTTGTCACGGCCATGGAGGGTTCTCTTCTGCACCGCAAGCCGGTCGGCAGAAGGAAAAGTCAAAGGGAGCAGAGTGTCGATCCACAAGAAAGATGGAGGCACGGCCGCGGCCGGGCGCAATGAAGCGCTCGCCGGCTCGTCGCCTCGAAACCTCGCGCGCGTCGTTCGCATTGCGCGGGGCTGGCCACCGATCGTTTGCGCGTTGGCGCTGGGCGTGTCCCAGGCGCACGCGGATACGGATGCGGATGCGCGCGCCACGAACCCACCCGCCGCCGATCGCAGCGCGGCCGCCTACGACGCGCAGCAGCACGACGCATTGATCGTCGCGCGCCGCGCAGGCCGCATCACGCCCGCAGAGGCGCTGCAGCAGCTGAACGCCTGGCTCGCGGCGCCGCTGGACGATGCGCAGCGCCGTCGCGTGGCGTCCGACGCGATTTCCATCGCGGCCGGCGACAGCCGCTTCGCCGAAGCCGTCGCGCTGGCCCGCCGGTTCCCGCCCGCGCAGTTGCTCGACTACGCGCTGGGCCCGTTGACCGTGGCGGCGCGCCGCACGCGCGACCTCGCGCTGCAGGGCGAGACCATCGCCGCCTGGCGCGCGCGGCAGCCGGCCTCGCGCGACGCGCGCATCCACGAAGCCTTCTGGCACCTGGACAGCGGCGACGTCGCCGGGGCCGATGCGCTGTACCGCGCGCTCTCGACACCAGCGCCGACCGATGCCTCGGACCGCATCGCGCTGCTGGAGTTGCGAGGCGCCGTGGCACGCGCCGGCGGCGACACGCTCCAGGCGCTCGCCGCCTACACCGCGTCCAGCGCGCTGCAGCCCGGCCGCGCCGATGCGCGCCGCGAGGCCGACCTCGTGCTGGCCGCCAGCGGCGCCGCGTCCACCGCCTTCGACGATGCCGAGGCGGCCGAGCGCGCGCACCCCGGCACCTTCTCCGCGCTGTCGCTCTCCACGCTGCAGCAGCAGGCGCTGGCCCAGCGGCTGCGCTGGGCCGTGCAGGACCGCGACGAGCGCATGGGGCAGTCGCGCACGACCTCCCTGGACCGCGTGCTCGCCGACCAGGACGCGGCGCTGGCACGGCTCGATGCCGCCGCGGCGAATGCCGGGCCGGCCGACGCCGAGGCGTGGCGCACCGTCCGCATCCGCCTGCAGGCCGACCGCGTGCTGGCGCTGGTCGAACGTGGCCGCCCGGCCGATGCCATCGCGCTCTACGACACGCTGCGCGCGGCCGGCGCCGAACTCCCGCCGTACGGACTCGCCGCGGCCGCCCGCGCCTTCGCGCAGGAGCGCCGCTCGATCGATGCCGTGCCGCTGTACGAAGCCGCCGTCGCCCGGGCCGGTGCCGACCTGCCGATGCCCGACGAGATCCACTTCGGCCTCGTCTACGCCTACCAGGACACCGGCCGCTTCGAGGACGCCGAGGCGCTGCTCCAGCGCATCGAAGCCGCCACGCCCGCCTTCCTGCGCCTGGCGCCCGAAGCCCGCCGGCCGAACGCCCAGTACACCGACGTGAGCGGCATGCGCGGCCTGCTGACGCTCTACGGCAACCGACCGGCACTCGCCCAGCAACGCTTCGCAACGCTGATCGACGAGGCGCCGCTGAACGCGGGCTACGCCTACGGCGCGGCGCTCACCGAGCGGCTGCGCGACCACCCCGAGGCCGCGCTCGCGCGCTTCCAGGCGCAGGCGGCCAACCAGCCCTTCGACATCAGCGCGCGCGCCGGCCATGTCGAGGCGCTGATGGATGCGGGCGAATTCGCCGAGGCGCGGCGCCGCGCCGAATCGCTGGAGGCCGACGCGCCCGACGCCGCCGAGGTGCGCGACCTCGCGCGCAAGCGCCGCGCGATCACCGGCGCGCAACTGGAGATCGACGCCGGCGCATCGACCGGCGGCGCCGCCATCGCGGACCGCGAATGGCGGCTGGACAGCCGGCTCAGCTCCGGCCTCATCGACGACCAGTGGCGCGTGTTCTACGACCAGTCGCTCGGCCGCGGCGACACCGCCCTCGGCGATGCGAACCGCGCGCGCGGCGGCCTGGGCCTGGCCTGGCAGCGCGGCCGCTGGCTGGCCGAGGGCGAGGTGCAGCGCGCGAACACCGGCCCCTACCGCACCAGCGTGGCGGGCCGAGTCGACTACCGCGCGGGCGATGCCTGGCGCCTGTCGGCCACCTACGACGGCGACAGCAAGGAGCTGCCGTGGAAGGCGCAGGTCACCGGCGTCGGCGCGCGCGAGGCCGGCGCGAGCGTGGGCTACGTGGTCGACGAATCGCGCCGCTTCGACCTGAAGTGGAAGCAGCTGGACTTCAGCGATGGCAACCTGCGCAACGGCCTGGACTTCAGCTGGAGCGAGCGCTGGATCAGCACGCCGCGCTTCCAGCTGGAGACCCGGCTGGGCGCCGATGCCAGCCGCAGCCGCGCGCAGGACGTCGCGTACTTCAGCCCGTCCAGCGACGCCAGCGCGCAACTGAGCGTGCGCGCGCAGTGGCTCAACTGGAAGCGCGACGACCGCCAGTTCTTCCAGGCCGTGGAGATCGGCGGCGGCGGCTACCGGCAGGCGGGCTTCGGTACCGGCGCGCTCTGGAGCGTGCGCTACGAGCATCGCTGGAACCTCGGCCCGCGCATGACGCTGCGCTACGGCGTGAGCATTTCGGCCCATCCCTACGACGGCGTGCGCGAACGACAGCGCGGCGTCTTCCTGAACCTTTCGACGCCCTTGCAGTGATGCCGCACAACACCCACTTCCCTGTCTTCCATGCGTTGCGTGCGGTCCTGCTGTCGCTGTTGCTCGCGCTCGCGCTGCCGGCCCTCGCGCAGCCGCTGCCGCCCGCCGACCCCGATGACGGCGTGAGCTTTCGCGTGCTCTCCTTTCACGACGTGCGCACCGGCGTGCGCGCGAGCTTCGAGACCTCGCCCGACGAGACCGCGATCGACGAGCGCACGCTCGCCGAGGTGTTCGCCTGGCTGCAGTACAACGGCTACCACCCGGTGAGCCTGCAGCAGATCGCCGATGCGCGCGCCGGCCGCACGCCGCTGCCCGCCAGGCCCGTGCTGCTGACCTTCGACGACGGCTACCGCAGCGCGTACACGAAGGTCTTTCCGCTGCTGCAGCGCTACCGGTACCCGGCGGTGCTGGCGCTGGTGACCAGCTGGCTCGAAGTGCCCGAAGGCCAGCTCGTGCACTGGGGCGACAAGCCCGCGCCGCGCGACAGCTTCCTGCGCTGGAGCGAGGCCGCAGAGATGGCGCGCTCGGGCCTGGTCGAACTCGCGAGCCACAGCGACGCGATGCACACCGGCATCCCGGCCAACCCGCAGGGCAACATGCTGCCGGCCGCGGCCACGCACCGCTACGACGCCGCCTCCGGCCGCTACGAGGACGACGGCGCCTACGTGCGCCGCATCGAGGCCGACCTGCGCGCGAGCCGCGAGATCATCGAGGCGCGCACCGGCGCCAAGGTGCGCGCGATGGTCTGGCCCTACGGCGCCTACAACGCCGCGGCGCTGAAGGCCGCCGAACGCGCGGGCATGCCGATCACGCTCACGCTGGACGACGGGCCGAACACGGCCGCGGTGCCGCTCTCGCAGATCCGCCGAGCGCTGGTGGCCTACGACAACGAGGCGCCCGAGTACGCGCGACTTTTGCGCAGCCCCGTGGGCGGCGAACTGCGCGCGACCAACCGCGTGATGCACGTGGACCTGGACTATGTCTACGACCCCGACCCGGCGCAGCAGGAGCGCAACCTCTCGGCGCTGATCGAGCGCGTGGCGGCGGTGCGCCCGCGCTCGGTGTTCCTTCAGGCGTATGCCGATGCCGATGGCGACGGCGTGGCCGACGCGCTCTACTTTCCGAACCGCCATCTGCCGATGCGCGCCGACCTGTTCGGCCGCGCGGCCTGGCAGCTGCGCAGCCGCGCGGGCGTGAAGGTCTACGCATGGATGCCGGTGATGGCGTTCCGCCTCCCCGCAACGGACCCGCTCGCGACGCACACGGTGCGCACGCAGGCCGGCACCACGCCGGCGGACCGCTACCACCGCCTCTCGCCCTTCGACCCCGCGGTGCGCACGCTGGTGGGCGACCTCTACGAAGACCTCGGCCGCCACGCCTTCTTCGAGGGCCTGCTGTTCCACGACGACGCGATGCTCTCCGACGACGAGGACGCGAGCCCCGCCGCCCTCGCCACCTACGCGCGCTGGGGCCTGCCGCCCGACGTGGCCGCCATCCGCGCAGACCCGGCGCTGATGGCGCGCTGGACCGCCGGCAAGACGCGCTACCTGACCGAGTTCACGCAGGAACTCGCGGCGCGCGTCGGCGCGTGGCGCCCTGGCCTGGAGACCGCGCGCAACCTGTATGCGCGCCCGGTGCTCGAGCCCGCGGCCGAGCAGTGGTTCGCGCAGAACTACGAAGCCGCGCTCGCCGCCTACGACTACGTGGGCCTCATGGCCATGCCGCGCATGGAAGGCGAAGCGCGCAGCGCCGCCGAGAGCGACGCCTGGCTCGCGCGCCTGGCCCGCCGCGCCGCCGAGACGCCGCGCGGCCTGGACGGCACCGTGTTCGAACTGCAGGCGCGCGACTGGCGCAGCGGCAAACCGGTGCCCGATGAAGAGCTCGCGCGCCAGTGGACGCTGCTGCAGCGCGCCGGCATTCGCCACCTGGGCTACTACCCCGACGACTTTCTCGACAACCAGCCCTCGCTGGAGGTGGTGCGCCGCGCGATCTCGGTGCGCGCGCTGCTGTCGCGTCCGCTGCGGCAGGAAAACCCGCCGCCGCAGGCCGCAGAAAAGAGCGGATCGCCATGAACACGCTGAACACGCTTCAGGCATTCATCCAGCACCTGCCGCCGGTGCTGTTCGGCTTCGTCTTCTACTACCCGTTCTTCATGGCCTGGGTGTGGATGGCCGGCGGCCTCTCGCATGCGTGGGTGTTCGAGCGCAAGCGCGAGGTCGATGCCGATCCGCTCGCGCTGCTGCCCTTTCATCCGCTGGTGACGGTGGTGGTGCCGTGCTTCAACGAAGCGCCGCACCTGCGCGAGGTGATCGAGCAGCTGATGCGCACGCGCTATCCGCACTACGAGGTGATCGCGGTGAACGACGGGAGCACCGACGGCACCGGCGAATTGCTCGACGCGATGACCGCCGAGTACAGCCGCCTGCGCGTGATCCACAACGCGAGCAACCAGGGCAAGGCCGTGGGCCTGAACACCGCCTGCCAGCTCGCGCGCGGCGAGTACATCCTGGGCATCGACGGCGATGCGCTGGTGGACGAAAACGCCATCGCCTGGATGCTGCAGCCGATGCTGCGCTCCGAGCGCATCGGCGCCGTCACGGGCAACCCGCGCATCCGCACCCGCACCACGCTGCTCGGGCGCATGCAGGTGGGCGAGTTCTCCTCGATCATCGGGCTCATCAAGCGCTCGCAGCAGCTGGTGGGCACGCTCTTCACGGTCTCGGGGGTGCTGGCGATGTTCCGCCGCCGCGCGGTGATCGACGTGGGCTTCTGGAGCCCCGACGTGCTGACCGAAGACATCGACATGAGCTGGAAGCTGCAGCTGGGCGGCTGGCGCCTGCGCTTCGAGCCGCGCGCGCTGTGCTGGATATTGATGCCCGAGACGCTGCGGGGCCTGTGGAAGCAGCGGCTGCGCTGGGCCATCGGCGGCATCCAGACGATGCTGCGCTACACCCCGCGCATCCTCAGGCCGCGGCAGTGGCGCCTGTGGCTGGTCTACACCGAGTACATGGTGAGCGTGGTGTGGGCCTACACGATGGCGCTGGTGCTCGCCATCAGCCTCGTGCGGCCTTTCCTGCCCGAGAACTCGTCCTGGCACTCGGCGCTGCTGCCGCACTGGCAGGGCACGCTGCTGGCCATGACCTGCATCCTGCAGATGCTCCTGAGCCTGTGGATCGATCGCCGCTACGACCGCGACCTGATGCGCTATTTCGCCGGAACGATCTGGTACCCGATCGCTTTCTGGACCATCACGATGGCGACCACCGTCATCGCCCTTCCCAATGCTCTGATACGCCGCCGCGGCAAACGCGCGGTGTGGACGAGCCCCGACCGAGGAGTCTCCGATGTCTCGTGAATCCCGTGCCCATTCCTTTGTCCTGCAGGCGGCCGCCCATGCCGACGCCGCGCCGCCGACGCGGCGCCGCTCGTGGGGCCAGCCCGAGGGGGACGAGCCGATCATCGATGCCGCGCGCATTTCGCTGCGCGCCTTCGGCAGCGGCCGCTCGCCGCAGCGCACGCTGGCCATGTACCTGTGGCTGCGCGTGCTGCGCCCGGCGCTCACGCTGGCCAGCTGGTTCTGCGCGGTCTGGTACGCCTGGCCCTATGTGCTGGGCGCGCGCTCGCAGCCCGAGGTGCTGCACCTGCTGGGCTTCTACGCCGTGGTGATCGGCGCGATCCTGGGCTCGATGCTGATGATGGCGCCGCTGCGCCGCCGCCAGCACGAGCGCGAGACGCCGCCGGACCAGGAGCAGTCGTCGCTGTTCGCGCTGGCGTCGTACATCGAGGTGCCGCCCTCGCGCCTGTCGGCCTGGCAGCGGGCGCGGCAACTGCTGGTGCACCACGACCATGACGGCCAACTGCGCGACGCGACCGACACCGCGCCCGCGGCGCTGGAGCCGGCGCTGCGCCGCGCCAACGACAGGCGCTGAGGGGCGATGAGGGGCGATGAGGGGCTGCGGCGCCGCGGCGGACAGCCGCGTCCGTGCAGGGGTTTCGCGGCGGTGCTTCAATCGCGGCCGACCCACAACCCCTCCCAAGGACTTTTTCATGGACCTCCAACTCCAGGACCAGCACGTTCTCATCACCGGCGGCAGCAAGGGCATCGGCCTCGCATGCGCGCTGGGCTTCTTGCGCGAAGGTGCGCGCGTGAGCCTCGTCTCGCGCGACCTGCAGAACCTGGAGCAGGGACGCCAGACGCTGATGGAAAACTTCCCCCAGGCCGAGGGCCGGGTTTCTGTGCATGCCGCCGACCTGAAGGACCCGGCCGGCGCCGTGGCCGCGCTCGACGCGGCCGAGAAGGCCTTCGGGCCCGTCGACGTGCTCGTCAACTCGGCCGGCGCCGCGCGCCGCACCCCGCCCGACGACCTGACGCCCACCGCGTGGCACGACGCGATGGCCGCCAAGTACTTCACCTACATCCACATGATCGATCCGGTGGTCAAGCGCATGGGCCAGCGCGGCCGCGGCGCGATCGTCAACGTGATCGGCCAGGGCGGCAAGGTCGCCAGCCCCGTGCACATGGCCGGCGGCGCGGCCAATGCGGCGCTGATGCTGGTGAGCGCCGGCATGGCCGCGGCCTATGCAGCCAAGGGCGTGCGCGTGAACGCGGTGAACCCCGGCCTTACGCTGACCGCGCGGCTGCAGGAAGGCATGAAGGCCGATGCGAAGCTGCAAGGCATCGACACCGACGAGGCGTTGAAGCGCGCGACCGCGCGGCTGCCGCTCGGTCGCATCGCGACGCCGGAGGAAATCGCCAACACCGTCGTGTTCCTCGCGTCGCCCAGGGCGAGCTACGTGACGGGCGCGACCGTCGCGATGGACGGCGCGGTCACGCCGCTGATCTGACGGCCGTCAGCGCCTCGAACTTCAGCGCAAGGAAATCGACGAACGCCCGCACGCGCGCCGGCACGAAGCGCCCGCTCGGCAGCAGCGCGTGCAGCGGATAGGGCTCGGTCTGCCAATCGGTCATGAGGTGCACCAGCCGGCCGCTGCGGATGTCGTCGCGCACGTCCAGCGCCGACTTCAGCGTGATGCCATACCCCGCCACCGCCCACTCGCGCGCGAGCGAGGCGTCGTCCACGCTGCGGTTACCGTTCACCCGCACCTCGGTCCACTGCCCGTTCTGCGCGAAGCGCCAGATGCGGTGGCGGCGGCCGCCACGGTTGAAGATCAGGCAGTTGTGGTGCACCAAGTCCTGCGGCGTCTTCGGCGCGGGATGGCGACGGAGATAGTCCGGCGAGGCGGTCAGGAGCGGATTGGTCATCGCGAAGGGCCGCGCCACCAGCCTCGAATCGGCCAGCGCGCCGTAGCGCAGCGCCACATCGACTTCATCGCGCATCACGTCCAGCGGACGGTCGCCCACCGAGAGCGAAAGTTGCACGCCCGCGTGCAGCGCGAGGAATTCGTCGAACCACGGCAGCAGCGTGCTGCGCGTGAGGTCCGAGGGCGCGGCGACGCGCAAGGTGCCGACCAGCTCGCCGCGGTCGGCCGTGACCAGCGACTCGCCCTCGTCGAGCAGCTCGAAGGCGCGCACCGCGTAGTCCAGCAGCGTCTGGCCCTGCGGCGTGAGGCGCATCGCGCGCGTGGAGCGCTCGAAGAGGCGCGCGCCCAGCTGCGTTTCCAGCCGCTTGAGCGTGGCGCTGGCGGCTGCGGGCGTGATGCCCAGCGCATGGGCCGCGGCCGTGAGCGTGCCGCCGCGCGCCGTGTGCACCAGCACCCGCAAGTCGGAGGTATTTTCAATCTTCATTTGAAAGTGTTGCTGTTGAAGGCCTACTTATCAAATGGCCGTTGCCATCCTACAGTCGAGGCATCGTTTCTGAAAGGTCATCCGCCATGAAAGCCATCGGCTACTACCAGCCCCTTCCCATCGACAACGCCGAATCGCTGCAGGACATCGAACTGCCCGCGCCCGTCGCCGGCGCGCGCGACCTGCTGGTGCGCGTGAAGGCGGTGTCGGTCAACCCGGTCGACACCAAGGTCCGCAAGAACGCCGCGCCCGAAGCCGGCCAGGCCAAGGTGCTGGGCTGGGACGCAGTCGGCACCGTCGAGGCCATCGGCAGCGAGGTGCAGAACTTCAAGGTCGGCGATCGCGTGTACTACGCGGGCTCGATCATCCGACCCGGCGCCAATTCGGAACTGCATGCGGTGGACGAGCGCATCGCCGCCATCGCACCCAAGAGCCTGGACGACGCGCAGGCCGCCGCGCTGCCGCTCACGACCATCACCGCCTACGAACTGCTGTTCGACCGCCTGCAGGTGCCCAAGGGCGGCGGCGCGGGCCAGACGCTGCTGATCACCGGCGGTGCGGGCGGCGTGGGCTCGATCCTGATCCAGCTCGCGCGCCAGCTCACGCAGCTGCGCGTGATCGCCACCGCCTCGCGCCCCGAAACGCGCGAGTGGTGCCTGGCGCTGGGCGCGCACGCGGTCATCGATCATTCGAAGCCGCTCGCCGCCGAGCTCAAGGCCGCGGGCATCGGCGAGGTCGACATGGTCGCCAGCCTCACGCAGACCGAGCAGCACTACGCGCAGATCGTCGAGAGCCTCAAGCCCCAGGGCCAGCTCGCGGTGATCGACGACATGAAGGTGCTCGACGCGATGCCGCTGAAGACCAAGTGCATCTCGCTGCACTGGGAAATGATGTTCACCCGCTCGCGTTTCACCACGCCCGACATCGCCGAGCAGGGCGCGCTGCTGGCCGAGGTGGCCGCACTCGTCGATGCGGGCCGCATCCGCACGACGGCGAACGCGAGCTTCGGCACCATCAACGCCGCGAATTTGAAGAAGGCCCATGCGCTCATCGAGAGCGGCAAGGCGCAAGGCAAGGTCGTGCTGGCGGGGTTCTGAGCTAGCTGGCCTGCCAGGGCAGGCCGCGCATGCGCTCGCGCTTTTCCTCTTCGTCGAAGTGCGCGAGCGAGGGCTTGATGAGATCGCTGCGCGCGACGAGGCCGACGAGCGCGAGCGACTGCGCGTCCTTCACGACCGGCAGCCGCTCGAGCCGGTGGCGCGCGAGGCGCGTGGCCACCACGCGGCAGTTCTCGCCCGCCAGTGCGAACAGTGGTGCCGAGCCTTCGCAGGCATCGCCCACCGTGCCGACGCTGAACGCCGCGAGCATCGCGCGGTCGGCCATGCCGATCACCGCGCTGCCGCGCAACACCGGGTACGCGCGGTGCACCTGGCCTTCGCCGAAGTACTGCGCGAGCGCATCGCCCACGGGCAGTGCCGCATCGATGCTGCGCACCTCGCGCGTCATCACCTCCTCGACCGAGTGGCGCTCCAGCGGATCGATGCCGTATTCGCGGTAGATGTGATAGCCGCGGCGCGCGATCTTCTCGGTGAGGATCGAGCGGCGCATCGTGAGCACGGTGAAGCCATAGGCAACGGCCGATGTGGTCAGCAGCGGCAGCAGCGCGTTGCTGTCGTGCGTGAGCCCGAAGGCGAAGATGGTGGCGGTGAGCGGCGCGCGCATCACGCCGCCGAGCGTGGCGGCCATGCACACCAGCGGCCACAGCATCGGGTCGTTGCCCGGCAGCACGTGCGAGAGCACCACACCGAGGCCCGCGCCCATCATCAAGAGCGGCGCGAGCACGCCGCCCGAAGTGCCCGAGCCCAGCGAGATCACCCAGATCACCGCCTTCACCGCGAGCAGCGCGGCCACCACGCCGAGCGCGAGGTGGTTGTGCAGCAGGTCGCCGATGACGTCGTAGCCCACGCCCAGCGCGCGCGGCTCGAAGTAGCCGCCGATGCCGACCGCCAGACCACCGATGGCCGGCCACCACATCCAGTGGATCGGCAGCTTGCCGAAGAGGTCTTCCACCTTGTAGAGCGAGATTGAGAGCGAGGCCGACAGCATGCCGCACAGGAGGCCCGCGACGATGCACGAGAGCATCGCGAGCGGACCTGGCACGGCCGTCTGCAGCGGGAACAGCGGTCCCGCGTCCATCAGCAGTGGCCGCGTGAAGCCCGCGACCGCGCACGCCACGGCCACCGGCAAGAGGCTGCGCGGGCGCAGCTCGAACAGCAGCAGCTCGACCGCCAGCAGCACCGCGGCCACGGGCGTGCCGAACACCGCCGTCATGCCGGCGGTGGCGCCCGCCACCAGCAGCGCCTTGCGCTCGGCCGCGGTGAGATGGAAGTACTGCGCGATCAGCGAGCCGATGGCACCGCCCGTCATGATGATCGGCCCCTCGGCGCCGAACGGCCCGCCGCTGCCGATCACGATGCCCGAAGACAAGGGCTTGAGCACCGCGACCTTCGGCGACATCTTGCTCTTGCCGAACAGGATCGCCTCGATCGCCTCGGGAATGCCGTGGCCGCGGATCTTGTCGGAACCGTAGCGCGCGACGAGGCCGACGATGAGCCCCCCGATCACCGGCACCACGATGACCCAGGCGCCCAGCGTGTGCGTGGCCGGCGAGCGGTCGGCCAGCGAGAAGGTCTGGAAGAAAAACAGGTTGGTGAAAAAGCGGATCAGGTCGAGCAGCACGCGCGCGGCCACGGTGCTGATGGCGCCGATGACGATCGCCATGGCGGTGATGCGCAGCAGGCGGGCGTTGAGGGCGAAGTCGCCGCGCGGGGGATGGGGAGAAGGAGTCATGGAGGGGATGTTCGGAGCAGCTCGAATTACATCACAGCATGATGCATATGCGCTGATTCACAATCGCGGCATGAATGCGCCCCTGATCGAATTCGACACCGACCGCCTTCGCCTGCGCCAGTGGCGCGAGAGCGATTGCGCCCCCTTCGCCGCCATGGCCGCCGACCCGCAGGTCATGGAGTTCTTGCTGCCACTGCCCACGCGCGCGGACAGCGATGCGATGGTCGAACGCGTCAGAGCCCGCATCGCCGAGAACGGCTGGGGCTTCTGGGCCGTGGAGCACAAGGCCACGGGCGAATTCATCGGCTTCACAGGGCTCAACGTGCCGGTGGCCACGCTGCCCTTCTCGCCCTGCGTCGAGATCGGCTGGCGCTTCGCGCGCCACACCTGGGGCCAGGGTTTCGCGACCGAGGCCGCGCGCGGGGCGCTGCAGGTGGGCTTCGAGCGCCTCGGGTTCGACGAGATCGTGGCCTTTACCGCAATCGGCAACCTGCGCTCGGCCGCGGTGATGGAGCGGCTGGGCATGCACGAGGACGTGGCCGGTGCGTTCGACCATCCGCTGGTGCCCGAGGGCCACCCGCTGCGCCGCCACCGCCTATACCGTCTGGGCCGCGCGGCATGGGCCGCCGCGCACGCCGCTTCAGAATGAATGCAACAGCAGCGCCACGCCCGAGACGATCGCGAAGACCTGCACGAAGACCCGCAGCACGCGCCCGTTGACGCGGCGATGCACCACGCGGCTGAGCACGGCGCCCACCGCCAGCGCGGGCAGCAGCAGGGCCGCGGCGCGCAGCTGCGAGCCGTCGATGCGGCCGGTCGCCATCAGCGTGGCGAGCGACACCAGTTCGCCGACCAGGAAGCACAGCGCGATGGTCGAGCGCATGGTGGGCGCGCGCTCGTGCTGGTAGACCAGCGCCAGCGGCGGCCCGCCGATGCCGGTCGCGGTCTCTGTGATGCCGGTGACCAACCCCGCCGCCACGAAGGCCGAACGCCCGGGCGAGAAGGCCGGCATCATCAGCGTGACCAGCGCCGCCGCGATGGTCGATGCGCCCACGAACAGCGACAGCTGGCCCGCGCTCAGCGCCGCCAGCACCCACAGGCCGCCTGCCGTGCCGACGACGCGGCCGCCGGTGATCCAGCGGGCACCGGTGCGGTCGATCGCGCCGCGCTCGCGCCACATCACGTAGAAGTTGAGCGGCAGCATCAGCACCAGCACGCACACCGGCAGCAGGTCGGGGCGCACGATGCCGATCACCGGCGCGGCGATGAGCGCGAAACCCACGCCGGTCGCGCCCTGCACGAAGGCGGCGAACAGCACGGCGAGCGAGACGAGGAGAAGGTGCTGCGCGCTCACTGAACGTTCCGGGCGCCGGTGGCGCCGTCCATGCGGTTCGCGGACAGGCGGCGATGCTCGGCCGCCGTGGGGTGCAGGCGCACGATGGGCGCGCGTTCGATGGCCGCATGCGCCGCGCGCGCGAGCCGCTGCTGCAGCGCCCGCGCGTCCCAGTCGGGCGGCCAGCCCTCCCACAGGCGCAGGCGCCCGTCGACGAACACGGCGGTGATCTGGTCGCGGTTGCCCAGGCGCACCAGGTCCCAGGTGAGATCGACGGAGGTGCACATCTCGGGCGTGTCGACATCCACGACGAGGAAGTCGGCCGCCTTGCCCACGGCGATCTCGCCGGTGAGATGCCCGAGCCCTACGGCGCGCGCGCCCTCGTGCGTTGCGTGGTCCAGCCAGGTCCAGCCGCCGCCGCTCGAGGCATCGCCGATGGC
Organism: Variovorax sp. AC194; assembly: GCF_979257995.1. NCBI lineage: Bacteria > Pseudomonadati > Pseudomonadota > Betaproteobacteria > Burkholderiales > Comamonadaceae > Variovorax > Variovorax sp. AC194. The sequence goes on from NZ_OZ409823.1 coordinate 6,246,685, forward strand.
CATGCCGAAGGCCAGCTTCTGCGCGGCCTCGGCCGCGTCCATCAGGCGGAAGGCGTCGCTGCGCGTGGCGTCGGTGCCCAGGCCGAAGCGGATGCCCAGCGCAGCCATCAGGTTCGCGGGCGCCACGGCGTTGCCCTTCCACTGGCTGGCCACGGGGTTGTAGCTCACGGCGGTGTCGGTGTCGCGCAGCAGCATGAGCTCCGACGGCGTGACGAGCGTGCCGTGCGCGATCAGCACCTGCGGGCCGAGCGCGCCGAGCTGCGCGAGCAACTCCAGTGGCCGCCGGCCGCGCTGCACCACCGAGCGCTCGACCGACGCGAGGTGCTCGTTCACATGCGTCTGGAACACGGTGCGCGCCTCGGCGCACAGCTCGGACACGCCGGCCAGCATCTCGTCGGAGGCCGCCTCGGGCACCGAGATGGCGAGCGACGGATGCACCAGCGGTGCGTTCGACCATTGCGCCAGGAAGCGCGCGGCGTGCGAGCGGATGGCCTCGCGCTCGACCGCGCTGCTGTCGTTGCCGCCGTCGTTGCAGATCAGGCCCAGCACGCAGCGCAGCCCCGCCTCCTGCACGGCCGCCGCGACCGCGCCGATGTCGCCCGGCGCGCGCGTGCCCGCGTCGCACACGGTGGTGAAGCCGCCGCGCAGCGACTCGAGCGCCGCGAGCTTGGAAGCCAGGTAGACGAACTCGTCGTCCAGGCTCGACTCGAGCGGCACCCACACGCGCCGGAAGATCTCCGAGGGCTCGCCGTAGGCCAGCGACTTGCCGAAGGACTGCGTGAGGTGGTGGTGCGCGTCGATCATTCCCGGCATCAGCAGCTTGCCGGGCAGCAGCACGGGCACGAGGTGCGGATGGCGCGCGGCCAGCACCTCGGCGGGGCCGACGTCGCGAAAACGCCCGCCGGCCACGTGCACGGCATGGCCGATCACAGGGCCGTCGCGCAGCATGAGGTGGTCGGGAACGAGCAGCAGCTCGTCGGCCGCGAAGAGCGCGGCATCGAGTTCAGGAGACATGGTGAAAAAAGAAGACGGGAGCGAAGAAAAAGAAAAGAAAACGTGGCGACTCAGTGCGGCGCCGAGGCCATCTCGGCGGGCTCGGCGGGCTCGGCCGCCGCGGACATTTCGGCGTGCGTGCGGTTGAAGATCACGTTCAGCAGCACCGCCGTGAGCGAGCCCATGGCCAGGCCGTTGCCCAGCACCAGCTGCAGCGTGTCCGGAAAGCGGCTGTACAGGCCCGGCACGAGGATGGGCAGGAGGCCCATGGTGAGCGCGCCGGCCAGCACGAACATGTTGCCGCGCTCGTGCAGGTCGACCTTGCGCAGCATGTCGATGCCCATCGTGCCGATGATCGCGAACACCACCATCGCGGTGCCGCCGACCACGGCCGCGGGAATGGCGCTGGCCAGCCGGCCAAGCGGCGCCGACAGCGCGATCAGGATCAGGATCGCGCCGGCCGTCGCCGTGACGTAGCGCGAGCGCACGTTGGTGGCGCGCACGATGCCGATGTTCTCGCCGCTGGTGATGATCATCGAGGTGCCGAAGAAACCGCCCGCCAGCGACATCAGCGCATCGCCGCGGATGGTGCGGGGCACGGCGTCGCGCGGATCGATCCTGCGGCCCACCACCTCGGCCACCGCCACGGTCTGGCCGGTGGCCTCGACCATCGAGATGACGCTGAAGACCAGGAGCGGCACGGCCGCCACGAGGTCGAAGCGCGGCATGCCGAAGGGCAGCAGCGTCGGCAGGCTCCAGAAGGGGCCTGTGGCGACAGTGCCGAAATCCATCAGCCCGCAACCGGCCGCCAGCACCGTGCCGGCCAGCAGGCCCAGCAGCACCGCGAGCTGGCCCAGCGTGCCCTTGAACAGGCGCGCGAACAGCACCGTGAAGCCGATGGTCGCGAGCGCCAGGCCGATGTTCACCGGGTCCGCGAAGGTGGGCGTGCCGGCCTTGCCCGCGATGATGCCGCCGTACACCTTCACCAGGTTGATCGACACCAGCAGCAGCAGCGTGCCGATGACGATCTTCGGAAAGTACCGAAGGCACCGCGCGAACACCGGCAGCACGAGGAAATAGAACAGCGCCGTGAGGATCACCGCGCCCGAGGCGGTCTGCAGGTCGCGCTGCTGCGCGATGGTCACGAACATCACGATCGGCGCGCCGCCCGGCACCATCACGAAGGGCAGGCGCGCGCCGAACTTCCACGGCCCGAACGACTGCAGCAGCGTCCCCACGCCGCACAGGAGGAAGGTGGCGCTGATGAGGTTGACGGTGAGCGCGGCCGGCAGGCCCAGCGCCTTGGCCACGAGGAACACGGACGTGATGGGCACGGCCGCCATCACCAGCACATGCTGCAGGCCGAACAGCAGCAGTTGCGAAACGGGCAGCACGGCGTCGACGGCAGGGGCGTCGGAAACACGGGACATGATCGATTCCTTTGACCGGGCTCTCGCCCAAATCGATTTGGGTGACGAAGGAAAAAAAGCCGCCTGGGGCGGTGGAGTACATTCCGGGCCAGTCGCCCAAAACGATTTGGGAATTGAATCACCGCTTTTGGAAAAGGTCAACGGGATGAGCACCAATCCATCGCCGCGGGCAAACATCAAGGACGTGGCCCGGGAAGCCGGCGTGTCGCCGACCACCGTGTCCCACGCGCTCAACGCCCGCGGCCAAGTCGACGCCGAGACCCGCGCGCGCATCGAGCAGGCCGCCCTGAAGCTGGGCTACCGCCCCAACCGGAATGCCCAGCGGCTGCGCACGGGCGAGGCGCACATGATCGTGCTGCTGTCATCGATGCCCTTCGCGGTGGCCGGCGGCCCGTCGCGCCTGGGCTTCATGATGGAAGTGGCCGCCGTGGCCGCCGCCGAGGCGCTGAACCGCAGCCTCGCGCTGGTGCTGGCGCCGCCCATGGAAAGCGGGCGAATGCCGATGGAACTGCTGGACGTGGACGGCGCCCTGGTGATCGAGCCCTCCGCGGGCGACGCGAACCTCGAATACCTCGTGCGCCGGGGCCTCCCGGTCGTGGCCATCGGCAAGCCGGCGGAAGGCCCCGCCATGCCGCCGTATGTCGACATCCATTCCGCACGGACGACGCAGCTGCTGCTCGACCACCTGCATGAACAGGGCGCGCGCAAGGTCGCGATGATCCTGGGCGCCGCGCAGCGCAATTCCTATGTGGAGGCCCGGGCGGCGTACGAGCGCTTCGCCGCCGGGCGCGGCCAGCCCGCGCTGCTGTCACTGATCGACGAGGCCAGCGGCGAGCGCGGCGGCAGGGAGGCCGCGCTGGCGCTGCTGGCGGCCCACCCCGACATCGACGCCTTCTGCATTCCGGTGGACGCCTTCGCCTCGGGCGCGGTCGCGGCCGTCGCCGAATCGGGCCGGCGCATTCCGGAGGACGTGATGGTCGCCACCCGCTACGACGGGCCGCGCGCGCGCACCTGCGTGCCGCCCCTCACCGCGGTGGACCTGCACCTGGAAGAAGTCGCGCAGCAGGCCATCGCGCTGCTGTTCGATCACCTGCGCGGCGACAGGAGCCGCCACCGCGTCGAAGGGCCGGTGGCGCAGCTCGTGGCGCGCGAGTCGTCCGCGCGCCGCGGCCAGTCAGCCTAGTTCGGCTTGGCGCGCGACACGCGCCACACCGCGTTGCCCACGTCGTCGGCCACCAGCAGCGCGCCGCTCTTGTCGAGCGCCACGCCCACCGGCCGGCCCTGCGCCTTTTCGTCGGCGGTGAGAAAGCCGGTGAGGATGTCCACCGGCGGCCCGCTCGGCTTGCCGCCGATGAAGGGCACGAACACCACCTTGTAGCCCGACTTGGGCTTTCGGTTCCACGAGCCGTGCTCGCCGATGAAGACGCCGCTCGCGAACTCCGGCGGCATGCCGCGCGCGTGCGAGAAGGTCATGCCCAGCGGCGCGACGTGCGAGCCGAGCGCGTAGTCGGGCGCGATGGCCTTGGCCGCCATGTCCGGGTTCTGCGGCGTCACGCGCGCATCGACGATGCCGCCGTAATAGGTCCAGGGCCAGCCGTAGAAGGCGCCCTCCTTCACCGAGGTGAGGTAGTCGGGCACGAGGTCGCTGCCGATCTCGTCGCGCTCGTTCACCACGGTCCACAGGGCGTTGGTGTCGGGGTCCCAGCCCATGCCGTTGGGGTTGCGCAGGCCGCTCGCGAAGAGGCGCTTCTCGCCCGTCTTCGCATCAACCTCCCAGATCGCGGCGCGGCCTTCTTCGGCCGCCAGGCCGTTCTCGCCGATGTTGCTGTTGGAGCCGACCGTCACGTAGAGCTTGGTGCCATCGGCGTTGGCGATCACGTTCTTGGTCCAGTGGTGGTTGATGCCCGCGGGCAGCTGCGTGACCAGCGTCGGGTTGACCTTCACCGAGGTCTCGCCCTCGACGTAGGGCACCTTCACGAGCGCATCGGCGTTGGCGATGAAGAGCTCGTTGCCCACCAGCGCCATGCCGTAGGGCGACATCAGGTTGGTCATGAAGACCTGCTTGACCTCGGCCACGCCGTCGCCGTCGGCATCGCGCAAGAGAGTGATGCGGTTGGCGCTGGGCACGCCCGCGCCCGCGCGCCCCATGACCTTGCCCATGACCCAGTTGCGGATCTTGGCGATCGGCCCGCTGCCGCCGTCGTTGCTGCCACCGGGCTTGGGCGGCTTGTTGCTCTCGGCCACCAGCACGTCGCCGTTGGGCAGGGTGTAGACCCAGCGCGGGTGGTCCAGGCCGCGCGCCAGCGCCGTCACGCGCAGGCCCTCGGCGGGCGTAGGCGCGGCGGTGTCGGTCCAGCCGACGGCGGTTGCGACGTTGACGGTGGGAATCAGGGTCTTGTTCGGCTCGGCCAGTTGCGGGCGGGGGCCGGTCGTGACCTCGGGGGCGAGCTTGGCGGCCTCGCCGCAGCCGGCGAGCAATGTCGCCGCGACCGCCAGCGCGGAAAACTGCCAGATCGAAGCGGCCATGCGGGTGGGTGCTTGCTGCGGAGCTTTCATGCGGTGATCCTTGCGCGGCGAAGGCCGCGTACCGGGCGGATCATCCCCGGCCGCCCGGCCCGGCGGTTGTCGGTCGTGGGCGCTTTCTGGCGTGGGCGCACCCCAATCGCGCATCGCCGCTACCATCGCCGCATGACCGACGACCTGTTCCGTGCCGACGCCTACCTGCGCGCCTGCGAAGCCCGCATCGTGCGCATCGACGAGACCGGCATCGTGCTGGACCGCACGGTGTTCTATCCGCTGGGCGGCGGGCAGGCTGGAGACGCCGGCGTGCTGGCTTTGGCCGACGGCCGCGAAGTCGTCATCGCCGACACCCGCAAGGCCAAGAACGAAGAAGGCCTGCCCACCAACGAATTCCTTCATGTGCCGGCGCCCGAACAGGCCGACCTGCTGGCCGCGCTGAAGCCCGGCGACACCGTCACCGCACGCCTGGACTGGGAACGCCGCCACCGGCTGATGCGCTTTCACACCGCCTCCCACCTCCTGTGCCACCTCGTGCCGGTGCCGGTGAACGGCTGCTCGATCACGCCCGACTACGCGCGCATCGATTTCCACATGACCGATCCGCTGGACAAGGAAACGCTCACGGCCGGCCTTGCGCGGCTGGTCGAGGCGGCCCATCCGCTGACCGTGGGTGCGATCACCGACGAGGAGCTCGACGCGAACCCGGCCCTCGTCAAGAGCATGAGCGTGCAGCCGCCGCGCGGCACGGGCACGGTGCGCACCATCCGCATCGGCGGCGCGGGCGAAGGCGAAGCGCAGATCGACTTCCAGCCCTGCGGCGGCACGCATGTTGCAAACACCGCCGAGGTCGGGGCGGTAGTCGTCACCAAGATCGAGAAGAAAAGCGCCAACAGCCGGCGCGTGGTGCTGGGCTGGGCCGCAGCGGCCGCCTGAAACATTCTGGAACTTAGCCCCGCCCCAATGCTCCGACTGACGGCATGATCTTCTCGCGCATCCATTTCGCTACGCTTCTGATAGCAACCGCCGCAGCCAGCATGCCGGCCGCGGCGCAATTGGCTTCCAAGACCGGGGCCGTCGTCACCACCCCCCATGTGCGCGCCGAACTGATCGCGCATGCGCCGGACGGCGTCTCGCCGGGCGCACAGGCCTGGGTCGGCCTGCAGATCACCCATCAGCCCGAGTGGCACACCTACTGGAAAAATGCCGGCGATTCGGGCCTCCCCACCGAACTGACCTGGACGCTGCCGGCCGGCGTCTCCACCGGCGAAATCGCCTGGCCGGTGCCCGAGAAGATCGCGGTCGGCAACCTCGCCAACTACGGCTACGAGAACACCGTGCTGCTGCCGGTGCCGCTGGAGATCTCGACGCTCTACAAACCGCCGATGGCGCTCGCAGGCGGCACGCCCGCGATGGACGTGAAGCTCAAGGCCTCCTGGCTGGTCTGCCGCAAGGAATGCATTCCCGAAGAGGGCGAATTCACGCTCTCGCTGCCGCTGCAGGGCTCCACCGCGCTGCACAAGGCCGAGTTCGACACGGCGCAAGCCGCCCAGCCCCAGCCGCTCGCAAAACCGGGCGGCATCGAGGTCAATGGCAACAACCTGCAAGTCAAGCTCGAGGGCCTGCCGGCCGCCGTGCAGGGCAAGACGCTGGCGTTCTTCCCAGAGACCCCCGAGGTGATCCGCACCGCGGCCGTCTCCGGCACGGACTGGACCCAGAGCTGGCAAGGCGGCACCTGGACCGCGACGATGCCGCTGGCCGACCAGCGCAGCGCGAGCCCCACGGTGATGCCGGTGGTGGTGGCGCTCGCCGAGGCCGACCGCCAGCCGGGCCAGCCGGTGGCCTGGCGCGCGGAAGCGCCGGTCGCGGGCACCTGGCCCGCCGCTGCCACGCCGGCGCGCGCCGAGGTGTCGCCCGCACTGCAGGCCGCGCTCACTGCCAATGCCGCCAATGCCGCCAATGCCGCCGCCTCGGCATCGTCCACCGACCTGCCGGCCCAACCCACCGGCACCTTCGCCATGGCGCTGCTGGGCGCCCTGCTCGGCGGCCTGTTGCTGAACCTCATGCCCTGCGTGTTCCCGATCCTGGCGATCAAGGTGCTGGGCTTCGCGCGGCAGGCGGGCAACGCCAGCGCGCACCGCAAGGCGGGCCTGGCCTACACCGGCGGCGTGATGCTGTCGTTCCTCGCGCTCGGCGGCGCCATGCTCGCGCTGCGCGCGGCCGGTGCGCAGCTGGGCTGGGGCTTCCAGCTGCAGTCGCCGGGCGTGGTGGCGGTGCTGGCGGGGCTCTTCACTCTGATCGGCCTGAACCTCGTGGGCGTGTTCGAGTTCGGCCGCGCGGCGCCTTCGTCGGTCTGCAGCGCGCAAGCCAAGCATCCGCTGGCCAACGACTTCCTCTCCGGCGTGCTCGCCGTGGTGATCGCCTCGCCCTGCACCGCGCCGTTCATGGGCGTGTCGCTCGGCTTCGCGATCGGCCTGCCGGCCGCGCAGGCGCTGCTCCTGTTCGCGGCGCTGGGCCTGGGTCTCGCGCTGCCGTATCTGGTGGCCGGCTTCGTGCCCGCCATCGCGCACCTCTTGCCCAAGCCGGGCCCGTGGATGCTCACGCTGCGCCGCCTGCTCGCGTTCCCGATGTTCGCCACGGTGGCATGGCTGGTCTGGATCTTGGGCCAGCAAAGCGGCATCGACGGCGCGGGCACGCTGCTGGCGCTGCTGGTGTGCATGGCGGCCATCGTCTGGGCCTTCACGCTGCGCGGCCGCACGCGGCTGGTGATCGCCACGGTGCTGATCGCCTTCACCGCCATGCTGACCGGCGCCATCGGGCGCAACGTGCTGCAGGTGGTGGAGCCGGCCAAGCTCGCCGCGAGCACCGCGACCCAGCGCTGGCAACCGTGGTCGGCCGAGCGCGTGAGCGAGCTCTCGGGTGCCGGCCAGCCGGTGTTCATCGACTTCACGGCCGCCTGGTGCGTGACCTGCCAGTACAACAAGAAGCGCACGCTGGCCGACGCCGACGTGCTGGCCGATTTCGATGCCAAGAAGGTCGCGATGCTGCGCGCCGACTGGACGCGCCGCGACCCCGCCATCACCGCCGCGCTCACCGCGCTCGGCCGCAGCGGCGTGCCGGTCTACGTGCTGCAGGCGCCGGGCAAGGCGCCGGTCGTGCTGACCGAAATTTTGGGTAAGGACGAGGTCCGCGCCGCGCTCGCCGCGCTTTGACCACCTGCGTGACATGGGTTGTCACATGCACTTGAAGAAACGGTTCTAAGCTGCGGTTGTCGTTTGGAATTTTCTAATGGAGCTCAAGCTGGCCATGTCTCTCTCGCCAACCTCCGACTCGCGTTCCCTTCGTGCCGCGCGCCATGCCCGCGCCGCCCTGAGCCGAGCCTCCCGCCGTGCCGTCGTCGCCGCCGCTGTCGCGCTCGGCGGGGCCTTCCTGATGGGCACCAACGCCTTCGCAGCACCGGCCGTGGGCCAGCAGGCGCCCGACTTCGTGGCCGTGGACACCACCGGCGCCAAGCACAAGCTCTCGGACTTCGCCGGCAAGTTCGTCGTGCTCGAATGGACCAACCCCGGCTGCCCCTTCGTGCGCAAGCACTACGGCAGCGGCAACATGCCCGCCACGCAGAAGGCCGCGACCGACAAGGGCGTGGTCTGGCTGGCCATCAACTCCACCGAGCGCGCCGCGAGCGACTACCTGAAGGCCGACGCGCTCGATGCTTGGATGAAGTCGCAATCGGCCGCGCCCACCGCCGTGCTGATGGACGAGGACGGCGTCATCGGCCAGGTCTACGGCGCGCGCACCACGCCGCACATCTTCATCATCGACCCCAAGGGCATGCTGGTGTACGCGGGCGGCATCGACAGCATCGCGTCGGCGCGCGCGGACGACATCAAGACCGCGACCAACTACGTGAACCAGGCGCTGGGCGAGGCCTTCGGCGGCAAGCCGGTTTCGGCGGCCACGACGCGGCCCTACGGCTGCTCGATCAAGTACAAGACCTGACGCAGGATCTGGCGCGCATCGCGTCGTCACCCCCGAGTGACAGCTACCTGACCCCCGGCGTCAGCTAGCGGTCGGGAAGACCGACCTACCCTTGGCGAACACCACATCGCTCAGGGGACAAACCAGATGAACTCCGCGCCCTCCGCTGCGCAGCAAGGCCCGGCCGCCAGCGCCGCAGGCTCTTCCGCCTCCTCCTCGAAATTCGCCACCGTCCTGCGCGTGACCGGCGGCAACTTCATGGAGATGTTCGACTTCTTCCTGTTCGGCTTCTACGCCACGCAGATCTCCAAGGCGTTCTTCCCCGCGGGCAACGAGTTCGCCTCGCTGATGCTCACCTTCATGACCTTCGGCGCGGGCTTCCTGATGCGTCCGCTGGGCGCGATCTTCCTGGGCGCGTATGTCGACCGCGTCGGCCGCCGCAAGGGCCTGATCGTCACGCTCGCGCTCATGGCGCTGGGCACGCTGCTCATCGCCTGCGTGCCGGCCTACGCGACCATCGGCGTCATCGCGCCGCTCCTGGTGCTCATCGGCCGGCTGCTGCAGGGCTTCTCGGCGGGCGTGGAACTGGGCGGCGTGTCGGTGTACCTCTCGGAGATGGCCACGCCGGGCCGCAAGGGCTTCTACGTGAGCTGGCAGTCGGCCAGCCAGCAGGTGGCCATCGTGGTGGCCGCCGCGCTCGGCTACTGGCTCAACGTGACCTACTCCTCGCAGGAGATCGGCGACTTCTACTGGCGCGTGCCCTTCTTCGTCGGCTGCCTGATCGTGCCGGTGCTCTTCGTCATTCGCCGCTCGCTGCAGGAGACCGAGGAGTTCATGGCGCGCAAGCACCGCCCCGATGCGCGCGAGATCTTCCAGTCGATGGTCGCCAACTGGGGCCTGGTGGTCGCCGGGATGATGCTGGTGTCGATGACCACCGTGTCGTTCTACTTGATCACGGTCTACACGCCGACCTTCGGCAAGTCGGTGCTGCACCTGAGCACGACCGATGCGCTCGTCGTCACGCTGTGCGTGGCGGTCTCCAACTTCATCTGGCTGCCGATCATGGGCGCGCTGTCGGACCGCGTGGGGCGCAAGCCGCTGCTGATCCTGTTCACGGTGCTGACGATCCTTACCGCGTACCCGTCGCTCAAGTGGCTGGTGGGCGCGCCGAGTTTCGCGCGCATGCTCGAAGTGGAGCTGTGGCTGTCGTTCCTCTACGCGAGCTACAACGGCGCGATGGTGGTGGCGCTCACCGAGGTGATGCCGGTCAATGTGCGCACCGCCGGTTTCTCGCTGGCCTACAGCCTGGCGACGGCGCTGTTCGGCGGCTTCACGCCGGCCATCGCGACGGGGCTGATCGAGATGACCGGCGACAAGGGCGCGCCGGGGTTGTGGATGACGGCCGCCGCCATCTGCGGCCTCATCGCCACGCTGGTGCTCTACCGGCGCAACGTGAGCCCCGCGGATTCGCGGCGCGTGCCGGTGGTCTGAGTTTCTTCAGACCAATCGAAGCCCGCCGTCGCACTCGATCACCGTGCCCGTGGTGTAGCCGTTCTCGATCAGGAACTGGATCGCATGCGCCACGTCCTCTGGCCGGCCCACGCGGCCGACGGGCAGGATCTGGACCTGCTGGCGGAACAGGTCGTCCTTCATCGCGGCGGGCATGCGGTTCCACCAGGGCGTGTCGACCAGGCCCGGTGACACGGCATTCACCCGGCTCGGTTTGAGTTCGCGCGCCAGGCTGCCGACCATGGCTTCGAGCGCGCCGTTGATGGCCGCGAGCCCCGCGGTGCCGGGCAGCGAATTGCGCGCCGAGATCGCCGTCACGAAGGTGATGCTGCCGCCCTTGCGCAGCACCCGCGCCCCCGCCTGCGCCGCTTCGAGCTGCGGCCAGAACTTCGCCTCGAAGCCGCGCCGCAGCGACTGCAGGTCGAGCTCGGCGAACTCGCCCGCGCCCTCGCCGCCGCTCAACGTGAGCACGAGGTGATCGATCGGCCCGGTCGTCTCGAAGAAGGCGTCCAGCGCACCGCGGTCGCAGGCATCGAAGGCCGCGCCGCTCACCTTCGCGCCCATGCCGCCGATCGCTTCCTGCAACTTGCCGTTGTCGCGCCCTGTCGCGATGACGCGCGCCCCCGTCGCCGCGAGCCGCCGCACGGTCTCCAGGCCCACGCCGGACGAGCCGCCGACCACCACCACTGTCTGTTGTTCCAAAGCCATGTCGAATCCTTTGCTTGCCTGATGAGCCTTCAGGTTAAGGAGCGCCGCTCTATCATTCAAATCGTTTGAAACCATGAGCCACATCAACGAAAGTGATTTCAGGCGGCTGGACCTGAACCTGCTGCTGGTGTTCCACGCACTGCTGCACGAACGCAGCGTCACGCGTGCGGCGCAGCGCCTTTTCATCGGCCAGCCGGCGCTGAGCGGCGCACTCAAGCGCCTGCGCGTGGCGCTGGGCGACGAGTTGTTCGTGCGCACCTCGCATGGCATGACGCCCACGCCCCGCGCGGTCGAGTTCGCACGCGTCATCGAACCGCTGCTGCTCTCGCTGCAGCAGGCGCTGCATGCGAAGCCGGCGTTCGACCCCGCGAAGGCCGAACGCGTGTTCCGCATCGGCCTGAGCGATGCGCTCGAAGTCGCGCTGATGCCGCAGCTCATGCAGCGCCTGGCGGCCGAGGCGCCGGGCGTGCGGCTCATCGCGCGTGCTGCCGATCGCGCCAATGCACCCGGCATGCTCGACGCGGCCGAGATCGAACTGGCCGTGGGCGTCTTCACCGAATGCGCCGCCTGGCACCGCCGGCGGGCGCTGTTCGACTGGCACTTCGTCTGCGTCTACAACCCCGCGCTCGTGAAAGTGCGCGGCAAGCGGGTGACGTTGAAGGAGTACCTGCGCCATCCACACCTGCTCACCTCGTTCAGCGCCGACCTGAGCGGCCTGGTCGACGAACTGTTGCGCGAACAAGGGCTCGCGCGCCAGGTGGTGTTCTCGAGCCGCAACTTCGCCACCAGCCCCTTCATCGTGCGGCAGATGCCCGCGATCACCACCGTGCCCACCTTCGCGGCGGCCACCTGGCGCGATGCGCTGGGGCTGGCGGTCAGCCCGCTGCCCTTCGACTCGCCCAGCTACGAGGTGTCGCTCCTGTGGACGGCCGCTCACGACGGCGACCTGGGCCTGCAGTGGCTCATTTCGCTGATCCACGAGGTTTTTGGCGGCAAACCCGTGCGTTGATCCGGTGCGCGGGGCCCCTGCGACAATCGGGAAATGCCTTTCGCCCCATTGCAAAACGACACTTTCCTGCGAGCCTGCTGGCGCCAGGCCACCGATCACACGCCCGTCTGGCTGATGCGCCAGGCCGGCCGCTACCTGCCGGAGTACGTCGCCACGCGCGCCAAGGCCGGCAGCTTCATGGGCCTCGCGACCAACACCGACTACGCCACCGAAGTCACGCTGCAGCCGCTCGCGCGCTATCCGCTGGATGCGGCCATCCTGTTCTCCGACATCCTCACCGTGCCCGACGCGATGGGCCTGGGCCTGTCGTTCGAGGCCGGCGAAGGCCCGCGCTTCGCCCGCCCGGTGCGCGATGAAGCGGCCGTCGCCGCGCTCGAAGTGCCCGACATGCAAAAGCTGCGCTACGTGTTCGACGCCGTGGCCTCGATCCGCCGCGCGCTCGACGGCCGCGTGCCGCTCATCGGCTTCTCGGGCAGCCCATGGACGCTGGCCTGCTACATGGTCGAAGGCGCGGGCTCCAGCGACTACCGGCTCGTGAAAAGCATGCTCTACAGCCGCCCCGACCTGATGCACCGCGTGCTCGCGGTCAATGCCGATTCGGTGGCCACGTACCTCAACGCGCAGATCGACGCGGGCGCGCAGGCCGTGATGATCTTCGACAGCTGGGGCGGCGTGCTGGCCGACGGCGCCTTCCAGGAATTCAGCCTCGCCTACACGGCACGCGTGCTGGCGGGCCTCAAACGCACCGGCGCCGACGGCCAGCCCGTGCCGCGCATCGTGTTCACCAAGGGCGGCGGCCTCTGGCTCGAAGCGATGCGCGCGCTCGACTGCGAAGTGCTCGGCGTGGACTGGACCGTGAACCTCGCCGCCGCGCGCCGCCAGGTCGCCGAAGGCACCGACGGCCAGGCCAAGGCGCTGCAGGGCAACATCGATCCGAACGTGCTGTTCGCGCCGCCCGCGCAGATCGAGGCCGAGGTGGCGAAGGTGCTCAAGGCATTCGGCAGACCCCACGCAGACCGCGCCGCGCAAGGCCCGACGCACATCTTCAACCTGGGCCATGGCATCAGCCAGTTCACGCCGCCCGACCATGTGGCGGCGCTGGTCGAAGCGGTGCACACGCAGTCGCGCGCCCTGCGCGGTTAAAACTGTGACTTGCGGGCCGCCGCGTGGAAGCGCGGGGCGCCCTGGAAAATCGGTCCGCCGCCGTTTGTCAAGCCTAAAAACGGTCTAGTGGGTCCGACTTATGCACAAAACCCGTGTTGCAGTGCGCAAGATTATCTGAGGTACCGGCGTCTTTGCTCCCAAACCAATAGCACGCGTAAGTTGTTGATTTATATAGGATTTGAACTTTGCTTTTTTTTGGGGCAATCCAGCGAGAGCCTTGATTTTCAAGGCTCCCCAGCGTGTCGAGCCTTGTTGTCAACAAAGTTATCCACAGAAACTCTGGATGGCTGGCAAAGCACTGAAAAATCAACAACTTAAGTGGATTTGCTCAAAGTCGCATTAACAACCGTTGCCAAGAAGGTCTTCCATTTCCACTGCCGGCCCCGCCCCCGAAACGGACGCCCCGACCCCGGGTAACTCCCCTCCGCCGCCGCCCGAAAGCGCGCCGGCGAGCGAGGCATGGCGGCTCGATATCGCGGTGCAGACGCCGGCGCACGCCGCGCTCGGCGACCTGCTGAGCTACGCCGGCGCGGCGCCGCTCGTGCCCGGCACGCTGGTGCGGGTGCCGCTGGGCCGGCGCGAGGTGCTGGGCGTGGTGTGGAATCCACCCACCTCGCTCGAGGGTGCCGAGCCCGACATGGCGCTCAAGCCCGTGGGCGCCGCGCTTGACGCGCTGGCGCCGCTCGGCGAGGCCTGGCGCGATCTCGTGGCCTTTGCCGCGCGCTACTACCAGCGCTCCATCGGCGAGATCGCCCTGGCGTCCCTCCCGCCGCAACTGCGCGACCTGACGACGACGCAGCTCGCGCGCCGCCTCAAGCGCAAGACGACGACCGGCCCCGTCGCCCAGACGGCCGAAGCCGCCAACCTGATCGCGTTGAGCCCCGAGCAGACGGCCGCCCTTGCCCGCATCGAGGCCGAGAGCGGCACCTTCCTCCTGGTGGGCAGCACCGGCAGCGGCAAGACCGAGGTGTACCTGCGCTGCGTGGCCGACCTGCTCGCGCGCGACCCCGAGGCGCAGGCGCTGGTGATGGTGCCCGAGATCAACCTCACGCCGCAGCTGGAAGCGCGCTTCAAGGCGCGCTTCGGCGACGAGGCGGTGGTGTCGCTGCACAGCGGCATGACGAATCCGCAGCGGCTGGCAAGCTGGCTCGCGGCGCACGGCGGCGCCGCGCGCATCGTGCTGGGCACGCGCATGGCGGTGTTCGCGTCGATCCCGGGGTTGAAGCTCATCGTGGTCGACGAGGAACACGACCCGAGCTACAAGCAGCAGGAAGGCGCGCGTTATTCGGCGCGCGACCTGGCCGTATGGCGCGGCCAGCGCGAGGGCGCGAAGGTGATCCTCGGCTCGGCCACGCCCTCGCTCGAGAGCTGGCACCAGAGCCGCCCCGCCGAGGGCGACGACCCGGGCGGTCGCTACGTGCGGCTGGAGATGCCCTCGCGCATCGGCGCCGGCGAATTGCCCGCGGTGCGGCTGGTCGACATGAACCTGCAGCCGCCCAAGACCGTGCTCTCGGGCGCGCTGCTCGATGCCATCGGCCAGCGCATCGCGCGCGGCGAGCAGAGCATGATCTTCCTGAACCGCCGCGGCTACGCGCCGGTGCTGGCCTGCGGCGACTGCGGCTGGAAGAGCGAATGCCCGCACTGCAGCGCCTACCGCGTGTTCCACAAGATCGACCGCACGCTGCGCTGCCACCACTGCGGCTTCACCGAGCGCGTGCCGCGCGCCTGCCCGGCCTGCGGCAACCCCGACATCGCGCCCGTGGGCCGCGGCACCGAGCGGCTCGAGGAGCACTTGGCCGAGCTGTTCGTGGACGTGAAGCGGCCCGACGGCAGCGCGGTGCGCATCGCGCGCATCGACGCCGACAGCACGAAGAAGCAAGGCGCGCTCGAATCGCAGCTCGCGGCCGTGCACGCGGGCGAGGTCGACGTGCTGGTGGGCACGCAGATGATCGCCAAGGGCCACGACTTCCGCCGCATCACGCTGGTGGCCGCGGTGAACCCCGACGGCGCGCTGTTCTCCAGCGACTTCCGCGCGCCCGAGCGGCTGTTCAGCCTCTTGATGCAATCGGCCGGCCGCGCCGGGCGCGACGCCGCCTACCTCGCCGCGCAGGGCGCGACCGCCGAGATGTGGATCCAGACCTTCCACTCGCAGCACCCGCTCTTCATGGCGCTGCGCAAGCACGACTACGCCGCGTTCGCGAAGCAGCAGCTGGACGAGCGCCAGGCCGCCGCGATGCCGCCCTTCGCGTTCCAGGCGCTGCTGCGCGCCGATGCGCGCGAGCAGGCGGTGGCGCAGGCCTTCCTGAACATCGCGGCCGATGCGGCCGAGGCTCTGCCGGGCGCCGACATCGTCACGCGCTATCCCGCGGTGCCGCTGTCGATCCAGCGCGTGGCCAACGTGGAGCGCGCGCAGATGCTGATCGAAAGCCCCTCGCGCGCCGCGCTGCAGCGCATGCTCGCGAACTGGCAGCCGCTGCTGCATGAATTGCGGCGCACGCCCGAGGGCAAGGGCGTGATCCGCTGGCTGGTCGACGTCGATCCGCACAGCATCTGAGCCGGTTGTCCTGCATGGGGCGTGAGCGGGGAGCGCCAAGGTGATTCGATGAGCACTTCCATCGCCACTGTCGCCATCACGGCCCGCCGGATGAGTGCCGGCGTCTTTCTGCTGGCGGCTTCGATGCTGGCCCTGGCGCAGCCATCGCCCGCGCCGTCAGCCACAGGCCCGGCGGCCGAGTTGCGCGCCAAGCTGCAGGCGCTCGCGCCGCAGCTGGAACGCAACGCCTTTCGCCGTCCGCTCGCGCTCGAATCGAGCGAGGCCGCGGACCGGTTGAGCGGTGACGTCTATGCGCTGGTGGACCATCCCTTCGCCCGCGTGAGCGGCGCGCTGCGGGAGCCGGCCGCGTGGTGCCAGGTGCTGATGCTTCACCTCAACACCAAGCACTGCGCGGTCAAGAGCGGCGGCACCACGCTGGCGGTGGCCATCGGCCGCAAGTTCGACCAGCCGCTCGCGGACGCGCAGACCATCGCCTTCGCCTACACCCTGGGCAAGGCGGATGCGGACTACCTGAACGTTCGCCTGAGCGCAGACACCGGCCCGCTCTCCACGCGCGACTACAGCATCGTGTTCGAAGCCTCGCCGGTGGACGGCGGCAAGACCGCGATCCACCTGCGCTATGCGTATGCCTACGGCACCGCGGCGCGGCTCGCGATGAAGGGCTATCTCGCCACGCTGGGCAGCGACAAGGTCGGCTTCACGCCCGCGGGGCAAGGCGGCTACATCGGCGGCGTGCGGGGCGTGGTGGAGCGCAACACCATGCGCTACTACCTGGCGATCGACAGCTACCTGGATGCGCCCGACCAGGCGCAGCTGGCGCAGCGCCTGGCGGCGTGGTTCGATGCGACAGAGCAGTATGCAAAGCAGCTTCACGAAATCGAGAAGAGCGACTACCTCACGATGAAGCGCCACGAGTTCCAGCGCATGCAGCAGCCGGCCGCGTCCTGACGCGACGCGGTCATTCCAAGAACTCAGTCGATCAGTGGTAGCCCGTGGGCTCCTTGCCCATGTCCACGTAGCGCAACTCGCGGTGATGCCGGCGCCGCGCAATGCTGCCGGGCCATGCGAACACCACCAGGCTCAATGCAGCCAGCGCGATCGACGTTGCGGTGCCGAGCACACCGACATGCCAGACCCAGCCCACGCCCGCGAGCCAGGCCATCCACACCATGATGCGAACCAGTATTGCCATCGCACACCCCCATTCACATCTTTGACCTGGGACCACTGTAGCAGCGCATCTGCAAACTCAAGCATTCATCTGAAGAGATACCCGATCCCTATGACTTACGGCCTGCCCTTGGACTACCTGGAAATAATTGGAAAAAAGAGTTGACGTGGCGCGGCGACGCTGCTCAAGCTGTAAACGCGCGGACTCCTTCCCGGATTTCGCGTTCCAGGCAAGCTCGTTTACACGCAAAGGTCGCCGTGAAATCGTCGTCTCTTCTTGGTTGGGTACTCCCATTTGCGTGCATCGCCGCCGTGGTCGGCACACCCGCCGCCGCGGCGGACATCGAACTGCAGGGCCGCGAGCTGGTGGTCTCGGGCATGCTCGACGGCAGCGCGATCAAGAGCTTCACGGACCTTCTGGCGAGCGGCACGGTGCGCACCGTGGTGTTCGAGGACCTCTCCGGCGGCACTGCCGATGCGGCCGGCGCCTTTGCCGACGCCATCCGTGCGAGCGGCGTGGACACCGAGATCCGCGGCCAGTGCATGGCCGCCTGCGCCTACGCGTTCCTGGCGGGCAAGACCCACCGATTCGGTTACGGCTTCCAGGTCAACGGCATCCTGCTGCCGGTGGCCGCGCGGCCCACGGCGGCCGAGCTGGCCGTGCGCTGGCGCGGCGAGGAAGCCCACAAGACACTGGCCGACTTCACGCCCGCAACCGCCACCACGGCGGGCACGGCGACGGCGAAACCGGTGGAGGCCAGTGTCCCGCCCCCCAAGGACACCCGGGGCGACAACTGGCAGCCCGACCACGGCGTGCTCTTCACCGCGAGCCCCACGCTCTTCGGGCGCATCTACAACGCCTACTACTGCGACGGCACGCAGGGCCGCGATTTTTCGAAGTGCGAGCGGCTGTCCGACGCGGACCCCTACAAGCTCGGCGTGCTCACGCCGTAGGCATTCGCCTCAGCGCAGTAGCCCGACCGCCAGCGGAAAGCTGAAGAAGGCCGCCACCGTCGTCCACAGGATGATGCGGGCGATGCGCCCGTTGTCGGCGCCGAAGCGCTCGGCCAGCATCGACACGTTGCTCGCGCTCGGCAGCGCCGCGACCAGCACGATCACCACCAGCGCCGCGCGCGAGAGCGGCAGCCCCAGCGCGATGGCGCCGGCGCCCAGCGCCCACACCAACAACGGATGCAGCAGCAGCTTCACCGCCACCACCGGCAGCACGTCGGCCAGCGGTGCTTCGGCCACCGGCGTGCGGCCCGTTCCCATGGCTTCCGCAACGGCCGCGCTGGCCTGGTGCTCGCGCGCCAGCAACGCGGAGCGCGCCAGCACCGCGCCGATGGTGAAGAGCGCCACCGGCGAGGCCGCATCCGCGAGCATGGCGATGGTGCGCTCGATGGGCCCCGGCAGTTGCCAGCGCGCGGCCGACAGCAGCACGCCCAGCAGGATCGACCACGGCATCGGGTTGACCACGATGCCGCGCAGTGCCTTGCGCGCCGCCTGCGAGGCGCCATGCCGCCCCCCACCGCCGGCCTCGCCGGCGCCGTCGAGCCGCGACAGCGCGATGCACAGCGACGAGGTCACCACCAGGTCGAACGCGATCGTGATGATCATCGGCCCGGCCGCCTGCGCGCCCAGGATCGCCACCAGCAGCGGCACGCCCATGAAGCCCGTGTTCGGAAAGGCCGCCACCAGCGCGCCGAAGGCCGCATCGTTCCAGCCGATGCGCGCGTTGCGGGTCAGCAGCACCACGCCCGCCACCAGGGCCAGCGCGCACACGCCCCAGACGAGTGCGACGCTGCCGTCGAGCAACTGCGCGATCGGCGTGCCGGCGCCGAATCGCAGCAGCATGCAAGGCAGCGCGAAATACAGCACGAAGGTGTTGAGGCCCGGAATCGCCTCCAGCGGCAGGAGGCGGGCGCGGGCAGCGGCGTAGCCGGCCGCGATCAGCGCGAAGAAAGGGAAGGTAACAAGGAATACAGGCAGCACCGCCCGATTGTCGTTGCGTCCGGCCCGCGGCTGCCGTGCCCGTCCTGGGCGCGCCGCCTACAACGTCCGGGGGGTCCGGCCCCGTATCATTGCCCGCTTTGCGCCTGCCGTTCCCCACGGCGTGTTCCCGTTCTCCATCCCCCATGTCCCACGGTCTCAATCTCGCGCAGCAAGAAGCGGTCAACTACATGCACGGTCCCTGCCTCGTGCTGGCGGGCGCGGGCTCGGGCAAGACGCGGGTGATCACGCACAAGATCGGCCGCCTCATCCAGGCCGGCATGGAACCCCAGCGCATCGCGGCCATCACCTTCACGAACAAGGCGGCCGCCGAGATGCGCGAGCGCGCGAAAGACCTGATCGGCCGGGACGCGCGCAAGGTGGTGGTCTGCACCTTCCACGCGCTGGGCGTGCGCATGATGCGCGAAGACGGCGCGGTGCTGGGCCTCAAGCGCGCCTTCAGCATCCTGGACAGCGACGACGTGACCAAGATCCTGAAGGACGCCGGCGGCACCACCGACACCGCCACCGCCCGCATCTGGCAGTGGACCATCAGCAAGTGGAAGAACATGGGCCTCACGGCCCGGCAGGCCGCCGCCGCCGCGGTGGACGACAACGAGCGCATCACCGCCGAGGTCATGGGCCACTACGAAGAGCGCCTGCAGGCCTACCAGAGCGTGGACTTCGACGACCTCATCGGCATGCCGCTCAAGCTCTTGCACGACTTTCCCGAAGTGCGCGCCAAGTGGCAGGCCGCGCTCGGCCACATCCTGGTGGACGAATACCAGGACACCAACGCCACGCAGTACGAAGTGCTCAAGGCCCTGGCCGGCGACCGAGCCCGCTTCACCGCGGTGGGCGACGACGACCAATCGATCTACGGCTGGCGCGGCGCCACGCTGGACAACCTGAAGAAGCTGCCGATCGACTACCCGACGCTCAAGGTCATCAAGCTGGAGCAGAACTACCGCTCCACCAGCGCCATCCTGCGCGCGGCCAACAACGTGATCGGCCCCAACCCCAAGCTCTTTCCCAAGACGCTGTTCTCCGAGCTGGGCGAAGGCGAGCCGGTGCGCATCGTCGATGCCGACACCGAGCTGCACGAGGCCGAGCGCGCGGTGGCGCGCATCGTGAGCCTGCGCGCGGGCGACGCGACCACGCAAGGCACGCAATACAAGGAGTTCCGCGACTTCGCGATCCTGTACCGCGCCAACCACCAGGCGCGCATCTTCGAGCAGGCGCTGCGCCGCGCGCAGATTCCCTACAAGGTCTCGGGCGGCCAGAGCTTCTTCGACCGCGCCGAGATCAAGGACCTGTGCGGCTGGTTTCGCCTCTGGGTCAACAACGACGACGACCCCGCGTTCCTGCGCGCCATCACCACGCCCAAGCGCGGCATCGGCCACACCACGCTCGCGAGCCTGGGCACCTTCGCCAGCCAGTACAAGCTGAGCCTGTTCGCGGCGCTCTTCAGCCCGTCGCTTCCGAGCGTGATCCCCAAGCGCACGCTGGAAGGCGTGCACGAGTTCGGCCGCTACATCAACGACCTGGAATACCGCGCGCGCCGCACCATGGGCGCCGAAGACTCGCGCACCTTCATGCTCGACTGGCTCAAGGAAATCGACTACGAGCGCCATCTCTACGAGGGCGAGGACAGCGAAGCGGCCGCCGCCACGCGCTGGAACAACGTGCTGGAGTTTGTCGACTGGATGTCGCAGCGCGCCGGCGGATCGCTGGACGACGCCTCGGGCGCGAACGACAACGACGAGACGGAACGCAAGAGCCTGCTCGAAGTCGCGCAGACCATCTCGCTGCTCTCGACCATCAGCGAGCGCGAGCAAGACCAGAACGTGGTCACGCTCTCCACGCTGCACGCCTCCAAGGGCCTGGAGTGGCCGCACGTGCTGCTGATCGGCGTGACCGAAGGGCTCCTGCCCTTCAAGCTGGACGACGACAACGGCCGCCAGAAGGTGGTGAGCGACGAGACCACGCAGCGCCTGCAGGAAGAGCGCCGCCTGATGTACGTGGGCATCACCCGCGCGCAGCGCAGCCTGGCCGTGAGCTGGACCAAGAAGCGCAAGCAAGGCCGCGACATGGTGCCGTGCCTGCCCAGCCGCTTCATCGCCGAGATGGGCCTGGACAAGGCCACCACGAAGGAAGACCCGCGCGAGAAACTCAAGGCGCTGCGCGCCGAGTTCGCGCGCAAGGCACAGGACAGCGCGGCTGCGAAGGCGGCCGCCGCGGCGGCGCCATGAGGGCGCTGCTCGCCGTCTTCGTCGCGCTCGCCGTCACGGGCTGCGCCGCGGTCGACCCCAACTGTCCCGCCGATGCACGCGACCTGCCGTTGACATCGCTCTACGGCCGCTGGGAAGCGCGCTTCGACGGCCTGCCCGCCGTGGCCGTCGTGCAGCTGGGCAAGCACCCCGACTACGCCGGCGTGCGCGGCACGATCACGCGCAACGCGGACGGCGGCGCAAAGCCTTCGGTGGCGCAGCTGGCCGGCGACGTCGACGACGAAGGCGCCCTCTCCATCGACGAATCGCTGGACGGCCGCGCCATCAGCGGCAACTGGGCCGGCACCTTGCAGCCGCGCTCCTGCGGCCGCGAATTCAGGGGAACGTGGCGCAATGCCGCGGACGAAAGCACGCACCCGTTCGTGCTCACCAAAACGGTCGGTATGGAAGGAAAGCAATGACCACGACTCGCACACACGCGTTCTCTGCCACGTTCATGGCGTTCGCGGCCTCCCTGGGCAGCGCGGCCGCCGGCGCGCAGGCCGTCGACAAACCCGCGAGCCCACTGGCCGATGCGCAGCTCACCTGGCAGCAATGCGCAGCGCTCGGCAACAACAACGACGCGCGCCTGGCCTGCTTCGACCGCTGGGCCCAGCAGCAGACGCTGCCCTCGGTGTCGGTGCCCGTCGCGCCGCCCGTGCTGGCCAGCACGCAGGCCCCGCCGGTGGACGGCGCGATGCCCGCCACGCGCGTGATCTCGGTCGCCACCACCGAGGGCTGCCGCGACCGCCAGTACTCGGCGCTCTCGCGCTTCTGGGAACTGGAGAACGCGACCGACTGCGGCACCTTCGGCTTTCGCGGCTACCGGCCGCTCAACGTCTCGGTCTCGGCCGCCACCAAGAAGCCGCAGGTGCCCACCTCGCCCTCGCCCGATCACACCGGCGATCCCATCGCCTACCAGGCCAACGAGATGCGCATCGGCCTGTCGGTGCGCACCAAGCTCGCGCAGGGCCTGCTCACGCAGAACGATCCGGTCAAGAAGGACTCGCTGTGGTTCGCCTACTCGCAGCAGTCGACCTGGCAGCTGTTCAACGGCGCGATCTCGCGGCCGTTCCGCACCACCGACCACGAGCCCGAGCTGATGTATGTCTATCCGACCGACTTCAAGCTGCCCGGCGGCTGGCGCTGGCGCTATGCGGGCGTGGGGCTGGTGCACCAGTCGAACGGCCAGACGCTGCCGCTGTCGCGCAGCTGGAACCGCGTCTACCTGATGGGCGGCGCCGAGCTGGGCGACGAATTCCAGATCACCGGGCGCATCTGGAAGCGCATCTCCGAAGATGCCGCCAAGGACGACAACCCCGACATCGCCGACTACATCGGCCGCGCCGAAATTACCGGCCGCTGGAACCTCAACCGCGACAACACGCTGGGCGTGACGGTGCGCAACAACCTGCGCGACAGCGGCCGCGGCTCGGTGAAGCTCGAGTGGCTCAAGGCCATCGGCGATCCGACCAAGAGCAACCTGCGCTTCCACACGCAGCTGTTCCATGGCTACGGCGACACGCTGGTGGACTACAACCGCAAGCGAACGGTTCTGAGCATCGGCCTGAGCCTCGTCGATTTTTGACTCGCCCCCAGGCTTCGCGCACTTCGTGTCGCTTCTCCAACCCCCTACCGGGGGCAACACCGGCGGCCCGGCAAAGCCGGTTCCGCGGTGTTCCACTGAAAGACTGAACGGAAGGATCGCCCAATGAATCACGACCTGTCCCCCGTCGACGCCACGCAGCGCGAGATCATCGCGGCGCTGCACGTGGCCCCGGTGTTCGATGCCGCCGCCGAGCTCGAGCGGCGCATCGACTTTCTCGCCAGCTACCTGAAGCAGACGGGCCTCAGGACGCTGGTGCTGGGCATCAGCGGCGGCGTCGATTCGCTCACGGCCGGCTGCCTCGCTCAGCGCGCCGTCGAGCGGCTGCGCGCCGGCGGCTACGACGCCACCTTCATCGCGATGCGCCTGCCCTACGGCGTGCAGAAGGACGAAGCCGAAGCGCAACGCTCGCTCACCGTGATGAAGCCCGACCGCACGGTCACCGTCGACATCCGCCCCGCGGCCGACGGCATGCTCGCTGCGCTGAAGGCCGGCGACCTGAAGTTCCGCGATGCGGCGCACGAGGACTTCGTGCTCGGCAACATCAAGGCACGCCAGCGCATGGTCGCGCAGTTCGCGGTGGCCGGCGCGCACGACGGCATCGTCATCGGCACCGACCATGCGGCCGAGGCGCTGATGGGCTTCTTCACCAAGTTCGGCGACGGCGCGGCCGACATCACGCCGCTCACGGGCCTCAACAAACGCCGCGTGCGCGCCGTGGCGGCGCTGCTCGGCGCGCCCGACGAGCTGGTCTACAAGGTGCCTACCGCCGACCTCGAATCGCTGGTGCCGGGCAAGCCCGACGAAGACGCCTTCGGCGTCACCTACGAAGAGATCGACGACTTCCTCGAAGGCAAGCCGGTGTCGGCCGCGGCGCGCGCGATCATCCTTGCGACGCACCGCAAGAGCGCGCACAAGCGCGCGCTGCCGGTCGAGCCGCCGCCCGCGAACGCCGGCGGCTGAAGCACAAACCGCGGCGCTGGCCGCTGTATCGACCAACGCGTTGGAAGCCCATCGACGAGGTGCCATGACCCCCACCATGAGACAGATCTTCGATGCGATGCGCGCGGCCAGCCTGCGCGCGCAGACGCCCCCGTGGAGCGTGCGCGCCGACCGCCTCAAGCGCCTGCGCGCGCTGGTGTTGGACAACCGCAAGGACATCGCCGCCGCCATCAGCGCCGACTTCTTCAACCGGCCGTTCCAGGAGACCGAACTGGCCGAGGTGTTCCCTGCGGTCGAGGGCATCGGCCATGCGCTGCGTCATGGCAGGAAGTGGATGCGCACGCAGCGCCGTTCCACCGGCCTCTGGTTCAAGCCCGCGTCGTCGCGGATCATGCCGCAGCCCCTGGGCGTAGTCGGCATCGTGGTGCCGTGGAACTACCCGCTGAACCTCGCGGTGGGCCCGATGACCGCCGCGCTGGCCGCGGGCAACCGCGTGATGGTCAAGCAGTCGGAATTCACGCCGCGCTTTGCCGAGCTCTTCGCCACGCTCGTGCATGCGCGCTTCGCGCCGGACGAGATCGCCGTGGTCAACGGCGATGCCGAAGCGGCGCGCGAATTCTCCAGCCTCCCGTTCGACCACCTGCTCTTCACCGGCTCGACCGCCGTCGGCCACCACGTGATGCGCGCCGCGAGCGAGAACCTCACGCCGGTGACGCTGGAGCTGGGCGGCAAGTCGCCCGCGATCATCGGGCCCGAGGCCAACTTCGAGAAGGCCGTCGAGCGCATCCTCGTGGGCAAGACGCTCAACGCGGGCCAGACCTGCATCGCGCCCGACTACGTGCTGGTGCCCGAGGGCCAGCAGGAGCGCTTCGCCGCCGTCGCGCGGCGCGTGTTCACGGCGATGTACCCGGACATCGCGAGCAACGCCGACTACACCAGCATCGTGAGCCCGCGCCATTTCTCGCGCCTTCAGGAGCTCGCGGCGCTCGCGCAGGCCGAGGGCGCCCTGGCCGTGCCGCTCTCGGACATGGCGCCCGATGCCGCGACGCGGCGCTTTCCGCCCGTGCTGCTGACCGGCGTGCAGGACGGCATGCGCGTGATGCAGGAAGAGATCTTCGGCCCGATCCTGCCGGTGGTGGCGTACGGCGCGGTCGACGACGCCATCGCGTACGTCAACGCGCACCCGCGTCCGCTCGCGCTCTACCTCTTCGAGAAGAACCGCGCGACCATCGACCGGGTGATGCAGGAGACGGTGGCCGGCGGCGTGTCGATCAACGACACGCTC
Source organism: Variovorax sp. AC194 (assembly GCF_979257995.1). Classification (NCBI taxonomy): domain Bacteria; kingdom Pseudomonadati; phylum Pseudomonadota; class Betaproteobacteria; order Burkholderiales; family Comamonadaceae; genus Variovorax; species Variovorax sp. AC194. Next base: position 6,271,809 of record NZ_OZ409823.1, read on the forward strand.
CTGCACATCGCGCAGGACGACCTGCCCTTCGGCGGCGTCGGCGCGAGTGGCATGGGCGCCTACCACGGGGAGTACGGTTTCCGGACCTTCTCGAAGATGAAGCCGATCTTCCAGCAGTCGGCCTTCAACGGCGTGGGCCTCTTCAAGCCGCCCTACGGCAAGACCTTCGCGCGGATGATGAAGCTGCTGGTGCGCTGAGCGGGTTCCTCCACGGGGTGGTGCCATTGGACATTCGTCCGATGGCGCTGAAGGCCCGCTGCGCCGACAGTACGGGCTCCGCTTCAACTCACTCTCCAGGACCCCCATGAAAACCGCTCAACGCTTCAAGCTCGCCGCCGCAGCCCTCGCCATCGGCCTCTCCTTCGCAACGGGCGCCACCGCTGCTGACAAGCCCAGCGTGGTCATCGTCCACGGTGCGTTCGCCGACGGCTCCGACTGGGCCAAGGTGATCCCGCTGCTGCAGGCCAAGGGCCTGAACGTGGTGGCGGTGCAGAACCCGCTCACCTCGCTCGAAGACGACGTGGCCGCCGCCAAGCGCGCCATCGATGCGCAGCCCGGCAAGGTCGTCCTGGTCGGCCACTCGTGGGGCGGCGCCGTCATCACCGAGGCCGGCGCGAACGACAAGGTGTCCTCGCTCGTGTACGTCGCGGCCTTCGCACCCGATGCGGGCCAGAACGCGGCCGAGCTCGGCAAGGACTACCCGACCGCGCCCGGCTTCGCGCACATCAAGGCCGATGCCTCGGGCTTCCTCTCGCTCACGAAGGAAGGCATGTCCAAGCACTTCGCGCAGGACCTCCCGGCTGCCACCACGGCAGTGATGACCGCAACGCAAGGCCCGATCCTGGGCAAGTCGTTCGAGCAGAAGCTCACCGTGGCCGCCTGGAAGACCAAGCCCTCGTGGTTCCTGGTCACCAGCGCCGACCACATGATCCAGCCGGCGCTGCAACGCGACATGGCCAAGAAGATCGGCGCGACCGTCAGCACGGTCAACAGCAGCCACGTGCCGCAACAGTCGCAGCCGGCCAAGGTGGCGCAGGTGATTCTGGACGCGGTGAACCAATCCAAGTAAGGTGCCCGGCGTGCCCGAAGTGCCCGAACTGCCGGTTGCGGCCGGCACGCCATCTTTCTTTTTCTCTTCGGTTCCACCCGTGCAGCCTGCGCCCCACATCCCGGTCTTCGACGCCATCAAGGCCCTTGCGTTCGTCGGCGACCTGAGCATGGGGCAACCCATCGACCATTCGGCCCGCACTGCATGGATCGCCTCGCAGCTGGCCGCCGCCGTCGGCCGCGACCAGGCGGTGCAAGGCCATGCGGCCTGCGCGTCGCTGCTGCGATGGTCGGGCTGCACCGCGAACGCGCCCGAGTTTTCCGACCTGATGGGCGACGACGTCGGCGGGCGCCGCGCGATGCTCTCGACCGCTTCGGCCCATGCCGCGGCCGAGTTCGCGGGCTCCGTGGGTCCGATGGCGGAGATCCATTGCGAAGTGTCGGGCGACATCGCGCGCACGCTGGGCATGCCGCCCGAGGTCGAGCGCACGCTGCGCCACATGTTCGAGACCTTCGACGGACACGGCAAGCCGCACGGGCTGCGCGCCTCGCAGATTCCCGAGGAAGTGTTCATCGTCTCGGTCGCCGGCGATCTTGAAATCTTCTCGCGCGTGCATGGCCTGGGCAACGCGCTGCGCTACATCGCCGACCGCGCCGATGCGCGCTATCCGGCCTTCCTGGTCGATGCAGTGCAGCAGCACGCGGTCGACTGGCTGCATGCGCTGGAGCAAGGCGCGACCGCCGACATGCAGTCGCCCTCCGACGCATTGCGCGAGACGACCGCATCGCTCGAACTGATCGCCGACGTGATCGACCTCAAGCTGCCGTGGATGACCGGCTTCTCGCGCCGCGTGGCCGACGCCGCATTCGCGTGCGCCGCCGGCGTGGGGCTGGGCGATACCGAGCAGGGGCAGGTGCGGCGCGCGGCGCTCATCCACGGCATCGGCCGCGCATCGGTGCCGAACGCGGTGTGGGATTCGCCCAGTGTGCGCAGCGAAGCCGACAAGGAGCGCCTGCGGCTCGTGCCCTACTGGACGGACCGCGCGGCGCGCCGCATCGGCACACTGCGCACCGAAGCGGAGATCGCCTCGTTCGTGGACGAGCGGCTCGACGGTTCCGGATTTTTCCGCGGCATCAAGGGGCCGGCCATCGACGTCGCGGGACGCGTGCTGGCCGTCGCGGCGCACTGGGTGTTGTTGCGCACCAGCCGGCCGGGACAACCTGCGCTCGACGAAACCGATGCGATCGCGGCGCTGAAACGCGAGGCGGAACTCGGGCGGCTCGATGCGGCGGCTGTTGCTGTGCTGACGGGGCATCCGCAGAACGGCACCGCGCATGCGCCATCGGGCGAGGCGGCGGCCCTTCTCTCCAGCCGCGAGATCCAAGTGCTCGGGCGCATCAGTCTTGGCGACAGCAACAAGGAAGCGGCGCGTGTGTTGGGCATCAGCCCGAGCACGGTGCGTGCGCATCTGGAGAACATCTTTCGCAAGCTCGAATGCACGACGCGGGCTGCGGCGACCTTGAAGGGGTTGACGCTCGGGTTGCTCTGAAAGCGGGGGCGTTCGGGGCGCGTGCACAGGCCGCCGGGTGCTCCCCTCCGCGAATGTCCCCCGGGGCTTCGCCCCTCCTCCTTGATTTCGCTGCGGGGAGCACCCGACGCCCTGCGCACCGGGGCACGCTCTGGGTGAAACACCGATCAACGACTGCTCTGAAAGCGCTCGCGCTGGCGGTGGGCTCTGTTTCGCGAAATCAAGGAGGAGGCGAAGCCGGGGGACATTCGCGAAACAGAGCCCACCGTCGGCGCGAGTGCCACCCCGAACGGTTTCAGCCGAACGTGAACGCGTAGGCCTGCGCGCCGCCATCAAGAAACTCGATCTCGAACAGCCGCGCCTTCTCGCCCTTCGCCTGCCGAACGAGCTGGTAGAGCTTCTGCGCCTCGATGGTTCCGTAGCCTTGTTCGTCCGTATCGGCGCCGTGGTCCGCGAGCGGCGGCTTGCCGTCCACCAACACGCGAAAGCGCACCGGCTTGCCGTCCGCCATGGGACCAAGCACGAGGTGCAGGTCGCGCGCCTGGAAGCGGTAGGCGATGCGCCCGTTCGGCTGGTTCGACACGGCGCGCTCGGGCTCCACGGTCCACTCGCCACCGAGCGCCCACTGGTTCGTGCGCAGCGATGCGGGCGACTGGTAGACGTGCGCGCGGCCGTTCACGAGGCCGCCGGGCGATGCGAAGCCCTGCGCGCGCTCCGTGCCCACATAGGTCTCACCCGACATCGCGAGCTCGTCGCCCGGCGCGGCCTGCGTGCCCTCGCCCTTCGGCGCGACCAGGCCGGCCGGCAGGTTGTGCCGGCCGGCCTCGGCGAGCAGTTGCTGCAGGATCTGCTCGGCCTTGTCGTAGCGGTTCTCGCCGAACTGGTGTTGGCGGATGCGGCCCTGCGCGTCGATGAAATAGAACGCGGGCCACGACTGGTTGTCGAAGCCGCGCCAGATCTTGAAATCGTTGTCCAGCGCCACCGGGAAATCGATGCCCAGGTCCTTCGTCGCCTTGCGCACGTTGGCCGGGCGCTTCTCGAACGCGAACTCCGGCGAGTGCACGCCGAGCACGACGAGGCCCGCGTCCTTGTACTTCTCGGCCCAGGCGCGCACGTAGGGCAGCGTGCGCAGGCAGTTGATGCACGAGTAGGTCCAGAAGTCGACCAGCACGACCTTGCCGCGCAGGGCCTCGGGGGTCAGCGGCGGCGAGTTGAGCCATTCGGTCGCACCGGCGAGCGAGGGGAAGTCGCCTTCGATGCCGAGCTTGCGCACGGGCGTCGGTTCGGGGAGGACGGCGGCGGTCTTCATGAGGGCGGGGTCTTGCTGCGGCGGCGCCGATTCACCGATGGGCGCAGGTTGCTGCTTTCGCATGTCGATCTTCTCCACGAGTGCCTGCTCCAAGGCCGACGTGGTGCCCACCGAGAGCTGGCTGAGCACGCCGGTGTCGAGCCCCAGCGCGATGGCGCCGACACCCACGAGCACAGCCACGCCCGCCACGCGGCGCACCCATTCGCCCGTGTGCAGCGAACGCTTCATGACCGCGAACAGGCGCCCGCCGAAGAGCAGCGCCGCCGCCAGCGAGGTGCACGCGCCGGCCGCGTAGGCCAGCAGCAGCACCGTGGTGCCGGCGCTCGCGCCGTTGAGCGCTGCGCCCGTCAGGATGAGGCCGAGGATCGGCCCCGCGCACGGCGCCCACAGGAGGCCCGTGCCGACACCCAGCAAGAGCGGCGAGAACACCGAAGCCTTGGCGTTCTGGCCGTCGGGCTGCGCTTCGGCCAGGCGGATGCCCAGCGCGACCAGCGGCCGGCTCAGGCGATCGGCCAGGCTCGGGAACAGGAGCGTCACGCCGAACAGCGCGAGCATCGCGATCGCCGCATAGCGCCCGTATTCGTTGACCGTGACCACCCAGCCGCCGCCCACCGCGGCCAGCGTGGCGATGGCGGCGAAGGCCACCGCCATGCCCAGCAGCATCGGCAAGCCGTGCGAGCGGAACGGGCGGTCGGCCCGCGCGAACACGAAGGGCAGCACCGGCAGGATGCAGGGGCTCAGGATGGTGAGCACCCCGCCCAGGTAGGCAATGAGAAGGAGCAGCAGCATGGTTCGGGTCTCGTCTGTAGGGTCGAAGCGCGCCCTCGGGGCGTGCGGGGTCTTATGCGGTCTCGACGCACGAGCCGCGGGTTGAAGCAAACGCAGGGGCGCAAGCGCCTCTAGGTGATTCGCGTAGGCATGGTCAGGCGTGCCTCCAGTCCGCCTTCGGGGCGGTTCTGCAGCTTGAGCTCGGCGCCCATCGCCATCGCCAGCTGGTGCGCGATGGCCAGGCCCAGGCCCGTGCCGCCGGTGCTGCGGTTGCGCGAGCTCTCGACGCGGTAGAAGGGCTTGAGCACCGCGTCCAGCTCGTCGGGCGGAATGCCGGGGCCGTTGTCGACGACGGCGATGGACAACTGCCCGTCGCCGGGTTGCACGCGCACCCGCACATCGCTGCCGAAGATCAGCGCGTTGTCGATCAGGTTCATGACGATGCGGCGCATCGCGTTCGGGCGGCCCACGATCGGCGCGCCCGCCTTGCCTTCCAGGTGCACCGTCTTGCCGGCGTCCTCGTAGTCGGCCTGCATGCTCTCCAGCAGCGCATCGGCGTCCATGCGCAGCGGCGGCTCGGTGGCGCCGTGCAGGGTGCGCGCATAGGTCACGCCTTCGCGCACCAGCGAATTCATCGCGTCCAGGTCCTGGCGGAACTTGGTGCGGTCGTGTTCGTCGTCCATCATCTCGGTGCGCAGCCGCATCCGCGTGATCGGCGTCTGCAGGTCGTGCGAGATGGCCGCGAGGATTTCCACGCGCTCGGACATGTAGCCGCCGATGCGTTGCTGCATCGCGTTGAAGGCGCGCGCGGCGTGCGCCACCTCGGTGGGGCCTTCTTCCGCGAGCTTCTGCGCCTTGAGGTCGGGGCCCAGGTCGTCGGCCGCGGCGGCCAGCTCGGCCAGCGGCCGCGTGACCAGCCGCACGGCGAACCAGGCGCACACGGCCAGCACCAGGAGCTGTATCACCAGCACCCACATCACCCAGCGCGAGACCGGCATGCCCACCCGCATGGCATGCACCACCACGGAAGAGCCGTCGGAGAGCCGCACCTGGATCTGCAGGCCCTCGGGCGGCCGGGGCACCTGTCCGACCTTGACGATCTCGAACGGGCGCATCGCCTCGACGATGGCGGTGGCGAACTGCTGCGACAGCAGCGACTGGGGCGCCACGCCCTCGGCCATGCCGCCCAGCACGAAGCGATAGTTGCGCCGCTCCAGCTTCTCCAGCCAGGCGGGGCGCTCGGCGGCGGGCAGGCGGTCGAGGATGGCGACCGAGCTGGCGATGTCGCGCTCGATGCCGGTCATCATCAGCTCGCGCATCGCCATGTCGCGCTCGTAGCGGATGGCGGCGAAGGTGAGCAGCTGCGCGATCGCCAGGCCCACCACGATGATCAGCGTCACGCGGGCGAAGAGCGATCGCGGCACCAGCCGGCGCAGGCTGCCGGCGGTGCCGGCAGCAGGAGGAGTCACGACGGCGACGGGGCTGGCGGGTGTGGACATGGCCTCGTTTATAGACCCCGGCCTGGCCGGAAAGCCCATCGCATGTATCGCAGTGTGTTCAGCAGCAAGAAGCGACATGGAACATTACCCGTTCGGCCCCGTTGTACGTCCGGTCAGACCACGTTGATGGTCACGTCGATGTTGCCGCGCGTGGCCTTGGAGTACGGGCAGGTCTGGTGCGCCGCGTCCACCAGCGACTGCACGACATCGCGCTCGATGCCGGGCACGCTGACGTTCAGGCGGGCCTTCAGGAAGTAGGCGCCGTCGGTGTTGGCCAGGTCCACTTCGGTGTCCACGGCCAGGTCGGCGGGCAGCTTGACCTTGAGCTTGCCGGCGGCCAGGCCCATGGCGCCGATGAAGCAGGCGGACCAGCCGGCGGCGAAGAGCTGCTCGGGGTTGGTGCCGGTGCCCGGGCCGCCGGGGGACGAGAGCTTCACGTCCAGGCGGCCGTCGCTGCTGGTGGAGGCGCCGTCGCGGCCGCCGGTGGTGTGGGTCTTGCCGGTGTAGAGGATCTTTTCGGTGGAGGTCATGGTGTTTCCTTGGAAGGATTGGTTGGGAACGAACCGGATTGTTGGGCCGCCCCCGCCCCCTCGACGCACCTTGCGTATGTCTCTGTATCTGCCGGAGAAACTCACACAGTACGTTTCACGGCCGGGTGGATTTCAGGCGGCGTCGCGCGGCCGCGTGCGCATTTCGCTGGCCAGGTTTTTCCACGGCAGCTGCGACGGATCGGCGATGAAGGGGCCAGGCGAGCGCACCACGAGGATCTCTTCGGCAATGGCCGCGAAGTCGGCGCGAAAGTGCACCGAGCTCTTGTTCACCAGGATTTTCATCTGCTCGGGCGCGATGCCGACGGTGCGGTACATGTTGCGATCGAGCAGCTGCGCCTTGGCCGAGCTCACCGCGATGCGCACGCCGCCGATGCGAAGGCACGCCATCGGCCCGAGGTCGGAGGCCTTGCCGTTCATCATCGGACCGCCGTAGACGAACTTGCCGTCGGAAAGCGCCTCGACCTGGAACGCCCCGCGCAGCGGCGCATCGCCCTCCACCTGCGGGCAGCCACCGAGGCCGATGTCAATCCACGCGCCCACGCCCGCTTCGTGCGCGGCCGCCGCGGCGGCAGGGTCGCAGATGAGGCCGAGCGCCGCGTCCTGCGCGCCGTGCCTGAGCAGCGCGCGCAAGAGGCCCGTGGTGTTGGAGTCGCCGCCGACGCCGGGGTTGTCCTGCGTGTCGGCGAGGATCACTGGGCGCGTGGCCGTCTCTGCGACCTGCATCGCGCGCAGCACCGCGGCATCGGGCTCCTCGAAGTGCACCGCCCATTGGTGCTCGGGATGGCAGATGCGCGAGAACAGCGCATCGACGGCGCGCTCGATGCGCGCCGCGTCGAAGCCGTAGCCCCACACCACCGGGCCGCACTCGGCGAAGTCGGAGGCCGGAAAGCCCGGCGCGAACGACAGCGAGAGCACGCCCTCCCGCTCCGGCTCCTCCAGTTCTTCGAGCAGGTCGTACATGCCGCGCGCGGGCTGCATCATGGTGGACATGCTGTTCACCGGAATGAGGAACGGCACGCGCCGTGCCACGCGGTGCGCCGGCCTGTCGCTGCCGCTGAGCGCGAGCAGCAGCTCGCCGGCGCGACGGCCCGTGTCGGCCATGTCGATGTGCGGATAGGTGCGGTAGGCCACGAGGCCATCTGCGAGCGAGAGCATCTGCGTGGTGACGTTGGCATGCGAGTCGAGCGAGACCACGATCTTCATCCGCGGCCCCACCACCGCGCGGATGCGCGCGAGCAGTTCGCCTTCGCCATCGTCCAGGTGCTGCGCGACCATCGCGCCGTGCAGGTCGAGGTAGATCGCATCGAACGACGCCGTCTTCACAGCCTCCACGATCTCGCCCGCGATGCGCTCGTAGGCATCGGTGGTCACATGCGCCGAAGCGCCCGCGCCGGCCCAGATGACGGGCGTGACGGCGTGCCCCTTCCCGCGCACGAAGTTGATGAAGCCGCTCGCGGGCAGGTTCACGTTGAGCAGGTCGAAGAACCCTTCTCCGCGCACGAGCCCCGGGAAATCTTCGCCGCGCACGAAGCTGTCGTACGACGCCACGGTGGGCGCGAAGGTGTTGGTCTCATGCTGGAAACCGGCGACGAGGATGTTCATCATCATTGGGCAGTCAGTTGAATGGAACGGGCCATCTTCTTGAACTTCTCCGTCTCCTGGACGTAGAACTTCGCCGAGTCGGCAAGGGGTTGCGGCTTCATCGGCACGGTGCCCGAGAGCGCCAGCGCCTTGACCATCTCGGGCGACTGGATGGCCTGCTGCGAGGCCTCCAGCAGCACGCGAAGCCGGTCGTCCGGAATGCCGGCTTTCGACATCACGGCCAGCCAGATGGAATGCACGAACTCGCTCTTCCTGGCGATGCCGCTCTCGGAGATGGCGGGCACGTCGGGCAGCGTGCGCATGCGCTGCGTGTCCAGCACGTCGATGGCCTAGATCTTGTGGCTCTCGAGCAGTTGGATCGACGCGCCCAGGTTCGGCAGGATCGTGATGTCGATCTGCTGGCCGACCAGGTCCTGCATCATCGGCGTGGCGCCCTTGTAGGGCACGTGCAGCAGCTTGGCGCCCGTGGTCTGCGCGAGGTACTCGGAGACGATGTGGTACATCGAGCCGTGCCCCGGGCTGCCGAAGGTCAGGCTCTGGCTGCCGGGCTTCTTCGCGGCGGCGATGAGCTGCTCCAGCGACGCATACGGCAGGTCGTTGCGCGCCATCACCACCAGCGGGTGCGTGGAGATCGGCGCGATCAGCGCGAGCTCTTCGGGCTTGTACTTCGCCGATGCGTTGGACAGCGGCGCAAGGATCGCCTCGTTGGGCGAACCCATGATGAGCGTGTAGCCGTCGGCCGGCTTGGCGAGGAGGCGCTGCACGGCGAGCGCGCCGCCCGCGCCCGGCAGGTTCTCGATGATGAGCGGCTGGCCAAGCGCCTTCGCCATCGACGGCTGCATGGCGCGCGCGAGCACGTCGGCCGGGCCGCCGGGCGGGAACGCGACGAGCATGGTCACCGGCTTGGACGGGAACGTCTCCGCGGCGAGCGCCGGGCCGGCGGCCGTCGCGTTGACGAGCAGCGCGGCGGCAACGGCGGCGAAGGCGGCGAGGCCCGCGAACGCGCGGGCGATGGGGGTCTTCGGAATGTCTCTCATGGGGTCCTCTTCTTTCCAGACGGCGTGGGGGCGATGGACGCGGGGAATCGCGTTGGACAAATTGTTCGGCGTAGCATCTGTTCGAGCAACAGCAACTTTTTGACCACTTCGTTGCCCATCGGGCAACGCTTGCGAGGAGCGAACGCCATGCGCGACATCAACCAGAAGCGGCTGAAGTACTTCCACGAAGTGCTCGTGCACGGCTCCATTCGCGGCGCGGCCGATGCGCTGAACACCGCGCCTTCGGTCATCACGCGGCAGGTGGCGTTGCTGGAAGAAGAGTTGGGCCTGCTGCTCTTCGAGCGGCAGGCGCGCGGCGTCGCGCCGACCGACGCGGCCTTTCACCTGCTCGAGTACTGGCGCGGCTGCCAGGCGCACCAGGAGCAACTGACCGAGCGGCTGCGCGCGATCGAGTCGATGGATGCGGGCACGGTGCGCATCGTTGCGAGCGAGGGTTTCGTCGACGGGTTGCTGGCGCAGGTGGTGGCGCCGTTCTGCGCGGCGCACCCGAAGCTCTCGGTGGTGCTCGATGCGCTGCCCGCGAGCGAGCTGATCGCCGAGGTGGTGAGCGACGCGGCGCACATCGGCCTGGCCTACAACCCGCAGTCCGATGCGCAACTGCAATTCGTCGCGAGCGCCGCCGCGCCTGCGAAGCTGCTGGTCCGCGCAGGGCATCCGCTCACGAAGATCGCGGGCCCGCTGCAGATACGACAGATCGCCGGCTACCCGCTGGGCCTGATGCCGCCGGGCTACGGCGTGGGGCGGCTCGTCGAATTGCTCGAATACGCGGAGCACGTGAAGCTGCACCCCAGCCTGCGCAGCAACTCGGTGGTCGGGCTCAAGCGCTTCGTGCGGTCCACCGACGGCGTGACCTTCATCGGCGCGGGCCTCGCGGCGGCGCCGGAGATCGAGGCGGGGCACCTCGTCGCGCTCGATCTCGCGCATCCGCTGTGCAAGTCGGCGCAGGTGCGGCTGATGGTGCGCCAGGGGCGGCCGTTGCCGGTGGCCGCCGAGCGGCTGCTCGCGGAGATACGGCAGGGCTTCTCGGTGTTCGCAAGCGCGCGCACGCCGAAGAGGAAAACACGCCGCCGTTGAAACGTAGTGTGTGGATTTCTCGCGTCGATACACAGGCATACAGCCTTCGGATCGCCGAGGGGAAGCGCGGCCAAAGATGCGCCCGTCCGTTCATTCGGGCGGCCCGCAAGGCCTCTTCGCTTCATCCTCACTCGACGAAAGATCACCATGTCTTCTGTGTCTCCAGCGCCCACGCGGCGCCACTTCTTCGCCACCACCGCCGTGGCGGGTGCCGCCGGTTTCGGCCTGCTTTCCACGCCGGCGTTCGCGCAGGGCTCGGGCGCCGCGGCCACCGGCGTTCCCGCCACGACGAAGCCCCGCGCGCCGACCGGCGACACGTCGATCCGCCCCTTCCGCATCCACGTGCCCGAGGCCGTGCTCGTCGACCTGCGCCGCCGCATCCAGGCCACGCGCTGGCCCGACCGCGAGACGGTCAATGACCAGACGCAGGGCGTGCGGCTGGAGAAGCTGCAGCCGCTGGTGCGCTACTGGGGCACGGGCTACGACTGGCGCAAGGTGGAGAAGCGCCTCAATGCCCTGCCCCAGTTCATCACCGAGATCGACGGCCTCGACATCCAGTTCGTGCACGTGCGCTCGCGCCATGCGAACGCGATGCCGCTGGTCATCACGCACGGCTGGCCGGGCTCGGTGATGGAGCTCCTGAAGGTCATCGGACCGCTCACCGATCCGACGGCGCACGGCGGCCGCGCGGAAGACGCGTTCCACCTCGTGCTGCCCTCGATGCCCGGCTACGGCTTCTCGGGCAAGCCGCAAAGCACGGGCTGGGGCGCGGACCGCATCGCGACCGCCTGGGACCTGCTGATGAAGCGCCTGGGCTACACGCGCTACGTGTCGCAGGGCGGCGACTGGGGTTCGGTGGTGGCCGACAAGATGGCGCGCCAGGCGCCGCAGGGGCTCCTGGGCATCCACGTGAACATGCCCGCGACCGTGCCGCCGGACGTGGCCAAGGCGCTCAACAACGGCGAGCCCGCGCCGGTCGGCCTCTCGGAGAAGGAGAAGGCCGCGTTCGCATCGCTCAAGTACCTCTACACCAAGGGCGGCGGCTACGCGGCCATGATGGTGACGCGCCCGCAGACCCTGGGCTATGCGCTGGAAGATTCGCCCGCCGGGCTGGCCGCCTTCTTCTACGACAAGTTCAACGAGTGGACCTACAGCGGCGGCGATGCCGACAAGGCCTTCACCCGCGACGAGATGCTGGACGACATCACGCTCTACTGGGTGACGAAGACCGCCACCTCGGGCGCGCAGCTCTACTGGGAGAACAACGCCAACAACTTCAACGCGGTCGATATCTCGATCCCCGCGGCGGTGACGGTGTTCCCCGGCGAGATCTACCGCGCACCCAAGAGCTGGACCGAGCGGGCGTACCGCAACCTGATCTATTTCAACGAGGTGGACAAGGGCGGGCACTTCGCGGCGTGGGAGCAGCCGGAGCTGTTCGCGGTGGAGATCCGGGCCGCGTTCCGGTCGCTGCGCTAGCGGCATGACGGGGCGGGGGCGCGCGAAACATAGTGTCGCGCCCTCCGCCTGCGGATACTTGCGCATACAAACCCCCGGCCCGTTCGCGGCAGGCGGGATACATTGCGGCTGCGGCGCACTTCACACCTCACCCACTGCCATGACCCCAAAGACCTCCGACCACATCCTCATCGTCGACGACGACCGTGAGATCCGCGAACTGCTCACGACCTACCTGGTCAAGAACGGCCTGCGCGTGGTGGCGGTGCCCACCGGGCGGCACATGCGCGCGGCACTGGAGGAGTCGGGGCCGTTCGACCTGATCATCCTGGACCTCATGCTGCCGGGCGAAGACGGGCTCACGCTGTGCCGGGACCTTCGCACCGGCAAGTACAAGGCCACGCCGATCCTGATGCTCACCGCGCGCAGCGAGGAGGCCGACCGCATCCTGGGCCTGGAGATGGGCGCCGACGACTACCTGGCCAAGCCTTTCTCGGCGCGCGAACTGCTCGCGCGCATCCGCTCGGTGATGCGGCGCACGCGCATGCTGCCGCCGAACATGGGTGCGGTCGAGCCCTCGCAGAAGCTCGCGTTCGGCGACTGGCACGTGGACACGGTGGCGCGTCACCTGCTGGACGACAGCGGCACGATGGTCGCGCTCAGCGGTGCCGAGTACCGCCTGCTGCGCGTGTTCCTGGACCATCCGCAGAAGGTGCTCAGCCGCGACCAGCTGCTCAGCCTCACGCAGGGCCGCGAGGCCGAACTCTTCGAGCGCTCGATCGACCTCCTGGTGAGCCGCCTGCGCCAGCGGTTGCGCGACGATGCGCGCGAGCCGCGCTACATCAAGACGGTGCGCAGCGAAGGCTATGTCTTCGCCTCGGCCGTCGAAGCGCGGGACGACTGAGCGCCGCCCCGCTGCCGCTTCATCCGGCGCGCCGCGCCGAGAGCAGTTCCCACGTTGCTTCGGCGAATTCCTTCGGTGCTTCTTCGGGCAGGTTGTGCCCGGCGTTCTCGACCACGCGGTGCGAGCGCGGGCCGGTGAACTTCGCCGCGGTCGATGTGCCATCGGTGGCCGGCACCACGCCATCGGCCTTGCCGTCGAGCGTGATGGTGGGCACCGAGATGGCGGGCAGCGCCGCGAGCCGGCGCTCGACCTCCGCATACACCGCATGGCCGTCCGCCGCGCCAAGACGGTGGCGGTACGAATGGATCACCACGTCGACGTAGTCCGGGTTGTCGAACGCGGCGGCGTGCCGGGCGAGCGTGGCGTCGTCGAAATGCCAGTTCGGCGAGTTGCGCAGCCAGATGGTCCGCGCGATCTCGCGGCGGTTGGCCACGAGCCCGGCGCGGCCGCGCCCGCTCAGGAAGTAGTGCTGGTACCAGATGCCCGATTCGACCGACGGCGCGACCGGCAGGCTCGCCTTCGCGATGTCCTGGACCAGGTAGCTGTTGACCGACACGAGGCCTGCCACGCGCTCGGGCCACAGCGCCGCCGCGACGCAGGCCGCGCGGCCGCCCCAGTCGTAGCCGGCGAGCACCGCGCGGTCGAGCTTGAGCGCATCCATCAGCGCGACGACATCGACCCCGATGGCCGCCTGCTGCCCGGAGCGCGGCGTCGCGCTGTCGATGAAGCGCGTGGGCCCATGGCCGCGCAGGTATGGAACGATCACGCGCGCGCCGCGTGCGGCGAGCATCGGCGCGACCTCCACGAAGCTGTCGACCGAGTAGGGAAAGCCGTGCAGCAGCAGCACCGGCGGCCCGTCGGTGGGCCCGGCTTCGAAGTAGCCGACATCGAGCACGCCGGCCTTGATCTGGCGCACCGGCCCGAGCTGGAAGGCCGCGCCCGCGTGGGCCGTGCGCATCGACGCGAACTGCGCGGCGACGACGCCCGCGGCGGCCGTGGCCAGGAAGCCGCGGCGGTTATTCTGGATCTCTTTGAACATGGAGGTGCTTTCTTCCCGCGTCATGCGCGGGCGCGTTTTCGGGGACCCGCGAACTCGCGGGCCGTGATGCATTGGCAGCTCACCGGGTTGCGGACTTCGTGCGCGAAGCCACCGGCGAAGAACAGGAGCGCGAACCAGAGCTTCTTCACATCACTCTCCGGCGGCAGCAGCCGAAGTGACCGGAGATGGCGACGGCTCGGCCAGCAGCGCCTGGATCTTTTTCTCGGTCGTGCCGTAGCTGCCTTCGCCGAAGTGCGAATAGACGATCTTTCCCTGCTTGTCGATCAGGTAGATCGCGGGCCAGTACTGGTTGTTGAAGGCCTTCCAGGTGCCGTAGCTGTTGTCCTGCGCCACGGCGTGCTGGATCTGCAGGCGCTTGATCGCGTCCTGCACGTTCTTGGTGGACTTCTCGTAGGCGAACTCCGGCGTGTGCACGCCCACGACGACCAGGCCCTTGTCCTTGTACTTCGCGTTCCAGTCCTTGACGTAGGGCAGGTGGTTCAGGCAGTTGATGCAGGTGTAGGTCCAGAAGTCCACGAGCACGACCTTGCCGCGCAGGTCCTGCAGCTTCAGCGGCTCGGAGTTGAGCCACTTGTCGATGTTCTGGAATTCGGGCGCCTGCTGCGCGGCGCTCGCGGGCACGTCGCCGCCGGGCGGCGGCGCGGCGAATGTGAGAACGGCCACGGAGGCCGCGATCGCCGCAACGGCGAGAACTGCATTGGATCGGATGCTCATGGCGATTTCCTTGAAGGAGAAGAGTCGGGTGCGAAAAGAACGAGCGGATTGTTCGGCGCGCACGCCCCTTCGGGCCCGCATCGCGTATGCCTGTGTGTATGCGGGGCCGGCCGAACACACTACGTTTCACAGCGGGACGGCGCCCTGCCTCTTTCGGGTGGGACCGGAACTCTCGAACTTGGCCTACAGACACCCGCCGGGCGAGCGCGGAAGGTCGGGCCATGACACATCCGATCGAACTCATCATCGATGAGCCGGTGCCCGGTTCGTTTGTCTGGCGGCTGCTTGAGACCGATGCGAACGGCGCGAACCCGACCGTGCTTCGCAGCGCTTTCGACCCCGCCGACAGCTACGAGGCCGCACTGGCTTCGGGGCAACGCGCCCTGCACAGCGAAATACGCAACATTGCCGCCGGCGCGCACTGAAGCGCGGCGGCTTCGCCAGCTCCGCTGTCCCTTCTGCCGGGGCGGCGCACACATGCGCATGCGCTCGGCAAGAGCGCGTCAGCATGTGCTTACGGATGGTTCCCGAGGCGTCCTACCGCCCGCGCATCGCCGTTTCCTAGGATGTTTTCCAGGCGCCGGACCCGATGTCACAACCAACACCGGCGTCAAGGAGATGACCATGCAAAAGTTCCTGTGGATCTGCGCGACCGCCTCGTGTCTCATGGCGCTTCCGGCGCATGCGCAAACGACCCCGCCGCCCGCGGCGACGATGGACCCCGCCGTGGCGGAACTCAAGGCCGGCCGCGACAAGATCGCCGCCGACTACAAGGCCGACAAGGCCGCCTGCGATGCGATGAAGGACAACGCCAAGGATGTCTGCAACGAGGAAGCCAAGGGCAAGGAAAAGATCGCCAAGGCCGAGCTCGACCAGAAGGTGCGCCCGAGCGACAGCAACGCGCGCAAGGCGGCCGAGGCCAAGGTCGAAGCGGCCTACGACATCGCCAAGGAAAAGTGCGACGACCAGAAGGGCGACGCCAAGTCCGCTTGCGTGAAGCAGGCCAAGGCCGAAGAGAGCAAGGGCAAGGCCGACATCAAGGCGATGAAGAAGTAAGCGTTGCGGCAGCGCTCGCGCCATGGCGGAATTGCCGGGGCGTGACGCCGATCTGCTGACGGAAGCGCCGGCTGAAATAGTCGGCATCGCTGAAGCCGCATTGCAGCGCGATGTCGCCGATGCGAAGGCTCGAGGTCAGCAGCAGTTCCTTCGCGCGCTCCAGCCGCCGCTCGGTGACCAGTTCGGTGAAAGTGCGGTCGGTCTGCTTCTTGAGCAGGTGCGCGAGGTAGTTAGGCGAGAGCATCGCCGCAGCCGCCGCGTCGTTGAGCGAGATCTCTTCGCCGAGGTGCTCGCGCACGTAGCGCATCACGCGCTGCAGCGCGTCGCGCCGTGAGCTGCGTCCGCTGTGACGCGCGGCCTGTTCGCGCAACGGTGCTTCGTGCCGCTGGCAGGCCAGCGAGATGAGCTGCAGCAGGATGCCGCGGATCGCGCCGACCGCTGCGAAACCGCGCTCGCGATTGAGCGCCGAGAGTTCGTCGAGCCAGCGCAGGATGCGTGCGAAATCCGCCTCGTCGAATGCAAAGTCGACGTACTCCTGGAACAGGAACGGCGCGAGTTCGGGATGCCGTGCGACAGGCACCTCCTCGAGGTCCAGCGGCTCGACGGCCAGTTCGGGCCAGAGAAAACCTTGGTCGAAATTCACGATGGCATAGCGCGCACCCACGGGATGCGGCACCACATGCACGCGGTACGGCAGCACGAAGCTCAGGTGCCCCGCGCGGAACGTGCGCACCGCGCCGCCGACGAGCTGCTGCCCGCCGCCCTCGATGCTCACCTGGATCTGGAAGTACTCGTGCCGGTGCGGGCGCGCGAGCACATCGCGCGCGCCTTCGAAGCGGATGTCGAAGTCCAGATGGTTCGCACGCTCCTGCATGCCGTAGAGGCGGGAGCTGGAAGGGGGCGCCGTCATGGCGCGATGGTACCGAGCGCGGCGGTGGCCTCGAACATGTTGCCTGTGTCCTGTTTTTGCGTAGATGCGTGCGGCGCGGCGGCCGTGTGCCACACCAGAATCTTCCAGGATCGATCGATCGCTTTCAGACTCAACCAGAAGGAGACAGACCCATGTCCAGCCCATCCTCGCGCCGCGGCCTCCTGGCCGGTTCGGCCGCCATGGCCACCGGCGCCCTCGCCGGCTGCGCGCTGCCCGCGGGCGCCGCGCGCACGGCGCCCACGCCGTTCGACGTGTCCGCATCGACGGTGCCCATCGTCGGCAGCGAACAGGTCTTTCCGGTGCGCCGCATCTATTGCATCGGCCGCAACTACGCCGCGCATGCGCGCGAGATGGGCTCGGACCCGACGCGGGAACCGCCCTTCTTCTTCCAGAAACCGGCCGACGCGATCCAGGTCGTGACGCCCGGCAAGGTGGCCGACCACCCCTACCCCACGCTCACCAAGAACTACCACTACGAGGTGGAGCTGGTCGTCGCTCTCGCCAAGGGCGGCCGGAACATTCCGGCGGCGAGCGCGCTCGACCATGTGTACGGCTATTCGCTCGGCCTGGACATGACGCGCCGCGACCTGCAGCGCGAGATGGGCGACCAGAAGAAGCCGTGGGAAATCGGCAAGAGCTTCGACCACTCGGCGCCCATCGGGCCGATCCATCCGGTGGCGAAGGTCGGCCATTTCGCGGACGGCGCGATCTGGCTCAAGGTGAACGGCGAAACCAAGCAGAACGCCACGCTCAAGTACATGATCTGGTCGGTCGCCGAGCAGATCAGCCGCCTGTCGCAGGCCTTCGAACTGATGCCCGGTGACATCATCTATTCGGGCACACCCGAGAACGTGGGGCCGGTGGTGCGCGGCGACCTGATCGAGATCCACATCGACGGGCTGCCGAACCTGTCGGTGCGGATCGTCTGAGCCCGAACGCGCCTACTTGCGCGCCTTCTCGATCTCGGCCATCAGTTCCTTGACGGTGGCTTCGCCCACCGAGGCCGAGTACTTGTCGATGACGGGCTTGACCTTCGCGCGGAGCTTGGCCATTTCTTCGGGCGGCAGTTCGGAGACGGTCATGCCCGCTTTTTTGAGCGCATCGAGCGCGCTGTCGGCCGCGCCGCGCGAAGCCTGGCGCTGGAACGCGGTCGACTCGGCGGCGGCGTCGGTGATGATCTTCTTCTCTTCTGCGCTCATGCCGTCCCACGTCTTCCTGCTGATGAGAAGTGCCTGCGGGTTGTAGATGTGGCGCGTCTGGGTGATGTACTTCTGCACCTCGGCGAACTTGGACGAGAGGATCGTGGTGTTCGGGTTCTCCTGCCCGTCGACCGCCTTCTGGTCCAGGGCCGGATAGAGCTCGGGGAACGGCAGCGGCGTGGCGTTGGCGCCCAGCGCGCTGAAGAGATCGATGTAGATCGGCGACTGGATGACGCGGATCTTCAGCCCCGCGATGTCGTCGGCCTTCACGATCGGCCGCTTGCTGTTGGTGAGGTTGCGAAAGCCCAGGTCCCAGTAGCCCAGGCCGTGCAGGCCCCTGTCCTCGAGCTTGGCCATCAGCTTCTGGCCGAAGGGGCCGTCGGTGACGGCATCGGCTTCCTTGCCGCTGTTGAAGAGAAACGGAAAGTCGTAGGCCGCGAACTCCTTGACCTGCGCGGAGAGGATGCCGGCGTTGAGCACGGTGATCTCGACCGTGCCGCCCTGCAGCGCGGACACGGTCTGCAGATCGCCGCCGAGCGAGCCGCCCGCGAACAGCTTCACCGTGATCTTGCCGCCGGATTTCGCGGCGACGATGTCCGCGAATTTCTGCGCGCCCTGCGCCTGCGGATGGCCGGTCTGGTTCTGGAACGCGAACTTGAGCGTGCGCTCCTTGACCTGCGCGAACGCGCCGCCGGTGGCGAACAGGGCCGCGGCCGCAACGGTGGCCAACAGCAGTTTCCGCATCGAACGTCTCTTCATGGCTTGTGTCTCCTTTTATGTGAGCCGACCTAGGCTCTTTTCTTGAATAGCGCCGATGCGCCGCTGGCACGCGCGACGTCTTCGGCGGTCTGAAGAAGCGCCGGTCCGAGCGCCTCCATCCGTTGCGGCGTCAGGCGGCTGAGCGGCCCCGCGATGGTGACGACGCCGATGGCCGTGCCGTCGGCGCCGAGCACCGGCGCGGCCATGGCCGTCATGCCCGGCGCGAACACTTCGTTGATCATGCTGAAGCCGCGCTCGCGCGCGGCCTTCACGTAGGCCATCACGGCCTTCAGGGATGTGGGCGCCTTGGGGCCGTAGTCCTGCGGCGTGCCCAGTCCTTTTTTCGCGACGAGCACGGTGGCGGCGTCCTCGCTCATCGTCGAGAGCCATGCGTGGCCGGCCGCGCTGCACGAGAGATTGACCGACAGGCCCATGTCCGGGTCGTAGCGCAGGCCCCGCGTGGCGCCCTGCGCCTTGGCCACGAAGGTCAGGTCGTCGCCATCGACCACGCCCAGCCGCACCAGCTCGCCCGCGGCCGAGGCGAGCTCGTCGAGCAGGGGCTGCGCGATGTCGACGATGCCCGAGCGGCTGAGGAACGCGAGGCTGATCGAGACGAGCTTGATGGTCAGCACATAGTGCCCATCGCGCGGGTCCTGCCGCACGTAGCCGCAGCGGATGAGTTCCGTGAGCAGGCGGTGCGACGCGCTCAGCGGAATCTCCAATTCGCTTGCCAATGTGGAGAGCGCACAGCCCTCCGGATGTTCGGCCAGGTGTTCCAGCACCTTGAAGCTGCGCTCCAGTATCCCGCTCATATCGCTCTCTCCGAATTCGTTTCACAGACACCGGCGATCTTGCCCGGCGCAAGCCTAACAGATGGAAGGAAGGGATTTCCATAGTGGAAACGCTTTCCAAGCAAATCTATGATCGCGCCCAGTCCGGTTTTTCCATCTTTGCTGAGGACCCCCTCGTGAAACTTCTTCGTACGCTTGCCATCGCCAGCTTCTGCGTCGGCCTCGCCGCCCCGTCGTGGGCGCAGCAGGATCGCGTGATCCGCTTCGGCCACCTCAATAACGCCGACCATCCCGTGAGCTTCGGCGTCAAGCGATTCGCAGAACTGCTCGCGGCCAAGAGCGGCGGCAAGATGAAGGTCCAGGAGTTCCCCGCCTCCCAACTGGGCAACGAGATGCAGCAGCAGTCGGCCCTGCAGGGCGGCGTGCAGCAGATGTCGGCGCCGGCCACGACATCGCTCGCGGGCATCGTCAAGGAGTTTGGTCTTGTTGACTTTCCGTTCTCGGTGAATTCGTTCGCGCAGGCTGATGCGTTGCTCGACGGGCCGCTCGGGCAAGCGCTGATCGCCAAGCTCCCCGAGAAGGGCCTCGTCGCTCTCGGTTACTGGGACCTGGGCTTTCGCAACGTCACGAACAGCAAGCGCCCGATCACCAAGCCCGAAGACCTCGAAGGCTTGAAGATCCGCGTGATTCCGAACCCGGTGTTTCTGGAGACCTTCAAGGCCTTCAAGGCCAACCCGGTGCCGATGCCTTTTGCGGAGCTCTATGGCGCGCTCGAATCGAAGGCGGTCGATGGCCAAGAAAACCCGTACGCCGTGATCCTCTCGAACAAGTTCTACGAAGTGCAGAAGTTCGTGAGCGCCACGAACCACGTCTACGCGGCCAACATCGTGCTGGTGAGCAAGAAGTTCTGGGACTCGCTCACGCCCGCCGAGCAGAAGATGATGAACGACGCGGCCAATGAGGCGCGCGGTTATCAACGCCAGGTCAGCCGCGCAGCAGCGCAGAAGGCCGTCGGCGACCTGCAGGCCAAGGGCGCGCAGTTCAACGAGCTCAGTCCCGCCGAGCAGGCCCGCATGCGCACCATCGCCCAGCCCGTCATCGACAAGTTCGCCGCGCAGTACGACCCCGCCACCGTCAAGCTCTACAACGCCGAACTCGCACGCATCCGCAAGTAAACAAGCCAGCCCCTCACCGAAGCTCCCCATGAAGATCCTCGTCCTCCACGGCCCCAACCTCAACCTGTTCGGCCGCCGCGAACCCCACATCTACGGCAAGACCACGCTCGCCGAAATCAACGCGCAGCTGCAGGCGCTCGCGGGCGAACTCGGCGTGACGCTGGAGACGATCCAGTCGAACCACGAAGGCGACCTGATCGACTTCCTGCACACGCACATCGACGATGCGCAGGGCGCGCTGGTCAACCCGGCGGGCCTCACGCAGCACGGCGTGCCGCTGCACGACGCGATCAAGGCGATGCCCTTCCCCACCATCGAGGTGCACATGTCCAACATCGCCGCGCGCGAGGCGTGGCGCGCGCACTCGATCATCTCGCCGGCGGTCAAGGGCACGGTGCAGGGGCTCGGCCCGCTGTCGTACCTGGCCGCGCTGCGCGCGCTGGTGGAGATGCAAAGAACAGCCTTGGCCGCGGCCGCGCCATGAACCGCTGGATCGATCGCTGCTGCACCGGCATCGAGGCGCTGATCGCGGCCGCGCTCGCGGTCATGGTGGTGCTCGTGTTCGGCAACGTGGTGCTGCGCTACGGCTTCAACTCGGGCATCACGATGTCCGAAGAAGTCTCGCGCTGGCTCTTCATCTGGATGACCTTCCTGGGCGCAGTGGTCGCGCTCAAGGAGCACGGCCACCTGGGCGTGGACATGGTGGTGCAGAAGCTGCCGCCCATCGGCAAGAAGATCTGCCTGGCCGTGGGCCACGTGGTGATGCTCTACATCGTGTGGCTGCTGTTCCAGGGCAGCGTCGCGCAGGCGCGCATCAACTGGGACGTGACGGCACCGGTCACCGGCGCGTCGATGGCCATCGTGTACGCCTCGGGCGTGGTGTTCTCGGTGCTGGCCGGCTTCATCCTCGCGCTGGACCTCTTGCGCCTGCTCATGGGGCGCATCGCCGAGAGCGATCTCGTGATGGTGCAGGAGTCCGAGGAAGCGGTGCAGCTGCAGCAGATCCTGGGTTCGCAGCAGGACGGGACCCCGGGAGCGCGCAAATGACCATCCTCGTCTTTGTCGGCTCCCTCCTTCTTGCCATGGCGATGGGCATCCCCATCGCGTTCGCGCTGCTCGCAAGCGGCGTGGCGCTCATGTGGCACCTGGACCTCTTCGACGCGCAGATCCTCGCGCAGAACGTGATCGGCGGGGCCGACAGTTTTCCGCTGCTGGCGGTGCCCTTCTTCATGCTGGCCGGCGAGATCATGAACGTGGGCGGCCTTTCGAAACGCATCGTCGACTTCGCGCTCGCGGTGGTCGGCCATGTGAAGGGCGGCCTGGGCTACGTGACCATCATGGCCGGCTGCCTGCTCTCGGCGCTCTCGGGTTCGGCCGTGGCCGACGCCGCGGCGCTCACCGCGCTGCTGCTGCCGATGATGGTGAAGGCCGGCCACGACAAGCCGCGCGCGGCGGGCCTCATCGCGGCCACGGGCGTGATCGGGCCGGTGATTCCGCCGAGCATCGGCCTCGTGATCTTCGGGGTGGCGGCCAACGTGTCGATCTCCAAGCTGTTCCTCGCGGCCATCGTGCCGGGCCTCTTGATCGGCGCGGCGCTGTGGTTCACCTGGGCGTGGCTCGTGCGGCGCGAGAAGATCGTGCCGCCGCCGCGCAAATCGTCGGCCGAGATCTTCGCCACGTTCCGCAAGGCGACCTGGGCGCTGATGCTGCCGGTGATCATCCTCGTGGGCCTGCGCATGGGCGTCTTCACGCCGACCGAGGCCGCGGTGGTGGCCGCGGTGTATGCGCTCTTCGTCTCGACGGTGATCTACCGCGAGATCACCTGGCGCGATCTCTACGGCATCTTCGTGAGCGCGGCCAAGACCAGCGCGATCGTGATGTTCCTGATCGCCGCGGCGATGGTGAGCGCCTGGCTCATCACGGTGGCCGACCTGCCCTCCAAGATCGTGGGCCTGCTGGAGCCCTTCATGGGCAACCAGATCCTGCTGATGGTGGCGATCATGGTGATCGTGATGGTCGTGGGCACCGCGATGGACATGACGCCCACCATCCTGATCCTCACGCCGGTGCTGATGCCGGTGGTGAAGGCCGCGGGGATCGATCCGGTGTATTTCGGCGTGCTGTTCATCATCAACAACTCGATCGGGCTGGTGACGCCGCCGGTGGGCACGGTGCTCAACGTGGTGGCCGGCGTCGGGAAGATATCGATGGACGACGTCACGCGCGGCGTGGTGCCGTTCATGATCGCGGAGTTCGCGATCCTGTTCGTGATGGTGGCGTTTCCGCAGCTGGTGATCGCGCCGGCGCGGTGGTTCGGAGGCTGAGATGCGGCGCGTCCCTCTGTGCGCCATGCGGCCCGCGTGGCTGGCCGCCCTCGCGCTGCTGGTGGGGGTGCAGTTGCCCGCCGTCGCGCAAGACCCAGAGCGCGAAGTGCTGCCCGAGCAGCGCCAGGCGCTGGCCTTCGTCTCGCCCACCGGCCTCGTGCCGCTCAACGGGAAGATGCTCTTCAGCGCCTTCCACATCGCCTCGGGCCAGGAGCTGTGGATCACGGATGGCAGCAGCGCCGGCACGCGCATGCTGAAGGACATCCGCCCCGGCTTCCGCGGTTCTTTCCCTGCAGGGCAGACGCTGTTCAAGGGCCACGTCTACACGACGGCCACCGACGGCGCGAGCGGCCTCGAACTCTGGCGCACCGACGGCACGGCCGCGGGCACCACGCGGGTGATCGACCTGCGGCCCGGCGAGGAAGGCGCGATGCCGAGCGAACTCACGGTGTTCCGCGACGCGCTGTACTTCGTCGCGGACGACGGCAAGACCGGGTTCCAGTTGTGGAAGACCTCGGGCACGGCGGAAACGACCACGCGCGTTTCGTCGATCGACGCGGGGCCGCGCGCGGTGGCGCGGCAGCTCACGGTTGCGGGCAAGCGCCTCTTCTTCACCGCGACCACACGCGAGCACGGCCACGAGCTTTGGGTCACCGAAGGAACGCCGGAGACCACGCGTGTGGTGAAGGACGTTCGTGCGGGCCCCGAGGACGCGGGCATCCAGTCGCTGACCGCAGTGGGCGACGACCTCTACTTCACCGCGCACGATGGCGAGCACGGCATCGAGCTGTGGAAGAGCGACGGCACCGAACGCGGCACGCGCATGGTGAAGGACATCCGGCAAGGCGCATCCCCTTCGCGCCCTTCGCACCTGGTCGCGGTCGGCCGCACCCTGTACTTCGCGGCGGACGACGGCGTGCATGGCACCGAGCTCTGGAAGAGCGACGGCACCGAAGGCGGCACGACGCTGGTGAAGGACATCCGCGCGGGCTCGGGCGGTTCCATCTCGAGCCCGTTCGCAACGATGGGCGGCCGCGTCTACTTCGCTGCGACCGATGGTGCGTCCGGCGCGGAACTGTGGCGCAGCGACGGCACCGCCAAGGGCACCGTGCGGGTGAAAGACATCGCACCGGGGCCAGAGAGCGGATCGCCCGCGCGCTTCGCGGCGATCGGCTCGGCACTGTGGTTCTCCGCGAGCGGCGGCGGCGCGACGGGCGTCGAGCCGTGGACCAGCGACGGCACCACGGCCGGCACGCGCGCGGTCGCCGACGTGGCGGCCGGTGCGCGCAACGCGCTGCCGCTGGGCTTTCGCGCGCTCGGCGATGCGGTGCTCTTCGCCGCCGACGACGGCCACGGCAACGAGCGGCTGTGGACGCGCCGCAAGGACGGCCGCGTGGCGCTGATCGGCGATCCGCTCAAGGAGCGCTTGCGCTGAAGGCCTGCGTGTTCGCGTAGTCGCGTAACGCCTGCTGCATCGCGGCGGCGAGCGCGGGATGCGTGGGGTCGTGCCCCGCGCCCTGTGCCCATTGCAGGGTGGCCCGGCCGTGCAGGATGTCCGCGAGCGCCTGCGCGCCTTGCGGTGGACACAGGGCGTCGCGCGTCCCGTGCACGATGAGCGTGGGGACGGCAGGCAGCGCGGCGCATCGCTCGAGCAGCGTGGGCGCGTCGAGCCAGCATCCGTGGCTCAGGTAGTGACTCTGCACACGGTAGCGCGACACGAGCCGTTGCAACGCAGCGTCATCGCCCGGCGGTGCGGCACTCCCGCCTGACATGCGCTGCTCCCAGTCGAACCAGCAGCGCGCGACATCCCGCTGCCGCTCCCACGTTCCGTGCGCGAAGATGTCCGCGAGCACCGTCGTGATCGGGCATTGCCGGCGTTCTGCTTCGTTCCACAGCGCTTGCCATTCGCCGCCGCCATGCCGCGCGGTCTCTGCGAAGAAATCGTGGATGTCCGAACCGCGTGCGAGGAACACGTTGCGCAGCAAGAGCCCCGCAACGGCGAATGGTTGGTCCAGCGCATGCAGCAGCGCCAGCGTGGCGCCCCACGATCCGCCGACCACCAGCCACCGATCGACCTGCAGATGATCGCGAATGCGCCGCAAGTCATCGAGCAGGTCGGCGAGCGTGTTGTGTGCGATCGATCCCGCGGGTGTGCTGCGGCCCGCGCCGCGCTGGTCGGGACAGATGATGCGGTAGCGCGTGGGATCGAAGTGACTGCGCAACAGCGGCGAGCTCCCCGAGCCGGGCCCGCCGTGCAGCACCAGCGCGGGCAGCCCGCGCGGATTGCCGTGCTCCTCGACGTGCATGACATGGCCACCGCTCAACGGCAACCGATGGACGATCGTCATGTGCGGGCCGGCTCAGCCGCGCGCATTGGCATCGGTGCGAAAGACGAGTTCGCCCGCACGCCGCGCGCCCGGCACGAAGCGGATCGGCGTGCCGGCATCGCGCGGGTCGGCCGCCGCGGCGACCATCGCCTCGACCTCTGCATGCCGCGGGCTTTTCGGGCACACCGGGTCCGTGGCGGCCGCATCGCCAGTGAGCAGGAACGCCTGGCAGCGGCAGCCGCCGTGGTCCTTCTCCTTGTCTTCGCAGCTCTGGCAGGTGCTGCTCATCCAGCCGGTGCCGCGGTAGGCGCCGAACGCGGGGCTCTCCTGCCAGATCTCGCGGATGGAGTGATCGCGCACGCTCGGAAAGTCGAGCCCCGGCAGCATGCGCGCGCTGTGGCACGGCAGGGCCACGCCATCGGGCGCGACCACGAGGAACACGCTGGCCCAGCCGGCCATGCAGGGCTTGGGCTTGCCCTCGGCGTAGTCGGGCACGACCCAGAGGATCTTCATGCGGCCGTCCAGCCGCGGCCGGTGTTCGTCGACCACGGCTTCGGCGGTGGCCAGCGCCGCGCGCGTGGGCATCAGCATCTCGCGGTTGCGCCAGGCCCAGCCGTAGTACTGCACGTTGGCCAGTTCGAGGAAATCGGCCTCCATCGACTCGGCCATCTCGATGATGCGGCCCACGTGCGGCAGGTTGTAGCGGTGCATCACGCAGTTCAGCACCATGGGGTAGCCCAGGTCCTTGATCGTGCGGGCCACGCGCTGCTTGAGGTCGAAGGTCCTGGTCGAGCTGAGGAAGTCGTTGAGTTCGCGGCTCGAATCCTGGAACGAGAGCTGGATGTGGTCGAGCCCCGCCTTCTTGAGCGCCTCGGCGCGCTGCGGCGTGAGGCCCACGCCCGAGGTGATGAGGTTGGTGTAGAAGCCCAGGTCGTGCGCCGCCGCGACGAGCTCCGTGAGGTCGTCGCGCACCAGCGGCTCGCCGCCCGAGAAGCCCAGTTGCACCGCGCCCATCGCGCGTGCTTCGCGGAACACGCGAATCCATTCGTCCGTGCCGAGCTCGTTGCCGTACTGCGTGTAGTCGACGGGGTTGGAGCAGAACGCGCAATGCAGCGGACAGCGGTAGGTCAGCTCCGCGAGCAGCCACAGCGGCGGCTTCGCGGCCACCGCGCGCTGCTGGAGGTCACCGGACCCAGTGGCGTCCATGGGCCTGCTCCAGGAACTCGATCACGTCGGCGCGCAGGCCGGCTTCGCCGAAGGTGGTCTCCAGGTCGGTGACGAGCGCGGCCACGGAGGTCTTGCCGTCGCAGCGCTTCAGGATCTCCGCGGCCGGTCCGTTCAGCTTGATCATGCCTTCGGGAAACAGCAGCACATGGCATTGCTGCGCGTCCTCCCATTGCAGCCGATACATCGTGGCGAGCGACGGTTGCGCGCTGTCGGTCCATTGCGTCATGGCTGCTGCTCTTTCGCAAGATCGTCGGGATAGGCGCGCTCGATGGCATCGAGCATGGCCCAGAGGATGTCCAGCTTGAAGCCCAGGATCTGCAGCGCGCGCTCTTGCCGCTCGCGCGTGGTGCACCACTGCATCGCGACCTCCAGGCCGTGCTCCACGTCGCGGTCGGCCAGCGGAATGCGGCTGCGGAAGTAGTCCAGGCCCGAGGTGTCGATCCACGGATAGTGCGTGGGCCAGCCCGCGAGCCGGTCCTTGTGGATGCGCGGCGCGAACATCTCGGTGAGCGAGGAGATCACCGCCTCTTGCCACGGCGCGGTGCGCGCGAAGTTGACATACGCATCGACTGCGAAGCGCACGCCGGGCAGCACCAACGCATGCGATTCGAGCGTCTCGCGCGCGAGGCCGGTGGCGATGCCCAGGCGCGTCCAGATCTCGATGCCGCCCGCGTTGGCGCCTTCATGGCCGTCATGCCCGTCGTGGTCGAGCATGCGCACGACCCAGCGCCGGCGCGTCGCGCGATCGTCGCAGTTGGAGAGGACGGCCGCGTCCTTCACCGGAATGCGGCATTGGTAATAGAAGCGGTTGGCCACCCAGCCGCGCACCTGGAACGGTTGCAGTTCGCCCGCGTTGAGGCGGCGATTGAACGGGTGATGGCTGTGGTAGCGCGACTCCATCGCGCGCAGGTTCGCTTCGAAGACCTGCGGAGACCACGCGTCCTGGTGCTGTAGCTGCGTCACGTGTTCAGATCTCCAGTTCCATGCCGTCGAAGGCGACCTCGATGCCGCGGCGCGTGAGCTCCGCGCGCTCCGCGCCGTCTTCGTCGAGGATGGGATTGCTGTTGTTGATGTGGATGAGCACCTTGCGTTTTGCGGCGCAGGCGTCGAGCGCTTTCAGCATGCCGGGGCCGTGCGGCCCGTCGCATTGCGGCAGGTGGCCCATGTCGGCCGCGCGCTTGGTCCCGAGGCCCGCGATGAGCATTTCGTCTTCGGTCCAGAAGGTGCCGTCGACCAGCACGCAGTCGCAGGCATCGAGGCTCTTTCGCTCGGCATCGCCGACCTGCGCAAGGCCCGGCGCGTAGAGCACGCGCTTGCCGGTGGACGGGTCTTCGATGAGCACGGCGGCGTTGTCGCTGCGTGCCTCGGTCTGGCGGCGTGGTGAATACGGCGGCGCCTTGCCGGGGACCGGCACCGCCTGCAGTCGCAGGCCGGCGATTTCGTGCCATGCGCCGCCACCGGCCTCGAGCGGCATCGGATGCCAGGTCACGCCGCAATATTTGTCGAGCGCGTTCAGCAGGGGCAGGCTGCCGGTGAGGTCTTCGTAAGCCTGCGGCGTGCAGTAGAGCTGCAGCCGAGGTCCTTCGCGCAGGCTCAGAAGGCCTGCGACATGATCGATCTGCGAGTCCATCAGCACCACCGCCTGGATCGGCGAATGGCGCACGCCGTGACGCGGCTGCAGTGCCTTCGATGCGCGCAACTGCGCGCCGATGTCGGGCGATGCATTGAGGAGCACCCAGTCGTCGCCGTTGGCGGACACCGCGATGGAGCTTTGGGTGCGAGGGCTCGCCCGCACCTGGCCGGTTCGCTGGCCCGCGCACAGGCGGCAGTTGCAATTCCATTGCGGGAAGCCGCCGCCCGCCCCCGAACCTAGAACCAATAGCTTCATACGACCCAAAGAAAAACGGCACCGGTGGAGGCCGGTGCCGTTGTGGTCCGCTCTCAGCGAGCGGAGATGTACATCGTGATCTCGAAGCCGAAACGCAGCTCTTCGAACTCAGGCTTGCACCATTTCATCGCATTGCTCCTTCAGTGGTTGGGGGACAGAGGGACGGTATCAATATACGACGATCTTGCCCGTAGGACGCGGGCTATGACAGTCGTTGTAGAAGTACTCGCCGGGTGTGTCGAAGGTGTGGGTCGCCGATTGGCCCGGGGCCAACCTGAAATCGAACCTGCCCTCGAAGAACTGCGTCGCGCAGTGCGTGTTGGCGTTGGCGGCCGGATTGGTGAAGGTCACCGTGGTGTTCGCCGGCACGCGCATGAAGGTCGGCGTCATCGCGTTCACCGCCGTCGACTCGGCCGTGCCGGGCGCGTTCGCCGGCGTCTGCACGCGCGCGAGGAACACGGTGTTGAGTGTCGGCAGCGCCGCACCCTCCACCGCCGAGCCGGACACCGGCCGTCGCACGACGGGCGGCGTCGGCGTTGCGGGCGGCATCACCGTGCCGCCGACCTTGAAGGCCCACAACCGGTCGCCGCGCGGTGCCGAATCGCCGTACGGAATGCTCGTGCCGCCTGCGAACACGGCCACGTACTGCTCGCCGTCGATCTCGTAGGTGATCGGGCTCGCGCTGATCGCAGCGCCGGTCTGGAAGCGCCATAGTTCGCTGCCGTCGTTGGCATCCATCGCGAGCAGGTTGCCGTCGGGCTGGCCGATGAAGAGCAGGTCCGATGCAGTGGTGAGGATGCCGTTGCCGTGCGCGAGCGAGTACGGCATCTGCTTCTTCCACTTCACGAGGTTGGTGCTCGGATCGACCGCCACCACCGCGCCCGTCATGTAGGTGCCCGGCGGGCGCAGGCCGTTGCTCGACTCGGTGAGCGAGTGCGCGGCCGACACGTAGCCCATGCCGGTGTACACGAGGCCCGTGTGCTGGCTGAACGCCTGGTGGTTCCAGTTCGCGCCACCGCCGTGTCCGGGGATCGAGAGGATCGGCACGTCCCAGTGCGCGTCGTACAGGCACCCCTTCACGTAGTTGGGCACGGCGCGGTTCGGGTCGCCCGGAATGGCGGTGCCCAGCGGCTGGTCGACGATGCAGGTCTCGGTCCATGCGCCCTGGCGCGGCAGCGGCTGCGTGGGCCAGCTGGCCTGGCGGGCGTCCTGCTTCACGGGCACCTCGTCGATGCCCAACGGCGCGCTGCCGTCCTTGCGGTCGAGGATGTAGTACATGCCCGTCTTGCTGCCGTAGATGACGACCTTGCGGTCCTTGCCGTCGATCTTCACGTCGGCGAGCACGGGCGACATCACGTTGTCCATGTCCCAGATGTCGTGGTGCACCGACTGGAAGTGCCACTTGTATTCGCCGGTCTTCAGGTCGAGCGCGACGAGCGAGTTGGCGAACAGGTTCAGGCCCGGCCGCGTGGAGCCGTTCTGCGACGAGCCGCCGCGCACGTTGCCGAAGGTCCAGTAGATGAGGCCCAGCTCCGGGTCCACCGCGGGGTGGATCCACGGCGTAGCGCCCGCGCGGTCCGACTCGGCCGCGCCGCCCCAAGTGTCGTAGCCGATCTCGCCGGCGCGCGGCACGCCCCAGAACGACGTGAGCACCTTGCCCGTGAGCGCATCGGCCGAGAACGCGGCGCCGCGGTTGCCGTCGTTGGTGCCGAGGAAGAGGCGCTTGTCGTGATAGACCAGCGCCACCTTCTGCAGCGCGCCCTGGTAGTCGGGGTCGGTGGCGCTGCTGGGGTACTGCTTGATCCACGCGATGGCGCCGGTGTCGGTGCGCAGCGCCACCAAGCGGTTGCCGGTGGCGACGGTGAAGACCAGGCCCAGGTCTTTCGCGACCGCCACGCCGCGGCGCGTGATCGCGCCGTAGGGCGTGGTCCACTTCCACTTCGTGAGGCCGGTCTTGCCATCGACCGCGATCACGTTGCCCACCGCGGACTCGATGTAGATCGTGCCGTCGACCACCACCGTCGTGCTCTGGTTGTTGCCGGTGGCCATGCCGCCTTCGATCTGGTTGACCCAGGCGCCGCCGAGCCTGGCGACCTGGGCCTTGTCGATCTTCGCGAGGCTGGAGTAGTTCTGGTTGCCCAGGTTGCCGCCGACTTTCGGGAAGTCCTTGTCGCCTGCCGTGCAGCAGTCCGACAGGTTGGCCGAGGGCGTGGCGGGTGCGGGCGGCGGGGGTGGCGGCGTGCCGCCACCGGATGGTGGTGGCGGCGGCGCTGGCACCACGGGGAACGCGGGCGTGCCGCCGCCCGACGATCCGCCGCACGCGGTGATCAGCAACGGCGATGCGAGCACGCCGCAGGAAATAAGCAGCGTGACCAATGATTTTTTCTTCATGGATGTCTCTACTCGTTGAAGGTGGAACGGATGGGTTCGAGCGTGGCGGTCGCCGTCACTCGGTGCAGAAGGGCGTGAGGCCCATCGCGGACTTCACGCCCTGCACGACCAGCTTCTGGAACTCGATGGCGCCGACGCCCGAGAGGTCCGCGGTGAACGAGTGCGCGTTGTGGCCGAGGGTCGTGAGCCAGGCGCGGCCGCCGTCGTAGTACTGGCACCAGGCGACCGGATGGAAGTCCGCGTGGCCGGGGTGCGGCGCGGAGGTCAAGGGCTTCAGCGTGGACGTGTCGACCTTGGCGAGGAACTTCACCTTCGTGGGGAAGGGCGTGAGGTTGTACCACTCGTCCTGGAAGGAGAAGCGCTTGGGCACGTCCTTCGTGGAGGGGTCGTCCGAGACGATCTCGACATCGCCCGCGCGGTTCGGCCCGTGGTTGTAGAAGTTCGCGTTGCCCAGGAGGCCTTCGTAGTAGGGCCAGTTGTACTCGGCGCCGAACGCGTTGTGCAGGCCGACGAAACCGCCGCCGCGGCGCATGTAGTTGCGAAGCGCGGTGCGCGCGGCGTCCTGGCTCGTGGTGACCGCGCCGTTCCACAAGGTGTCGCGGTTCGAGCTCGCGAAGATGACGGCCTTGTAGTTGTTGATGCGGCTGCCGAGCACCGCGACGTCTTCGGTCCAGTCGACCGTGATGCCTTCGGCCGTGAGCATGCGCACGAGGCCGGCCTGCATGATGTTGTCGGGGTTCATCACCGGGTTGAGGCCGGCGCCCATCGGCGTGCCGAGCACGGCGTGACGCGGGCCCGCGGTGCGCGAGTAGACCAGCACGCGATCGGGTGTGGTGTCGAACGCGCCCCAGTTGTTGTAGCACTTGGGGTTGGTGCCGCGGCACACGTTGTAGTAGGTGTCGAAGCTGTCGTCCGCCTCGGCCACGGGGTCGGTGGGCTGCGCCGGCACTTCGTCGGTCGGCGCGGTGGGCGAGGTGGGCGCGGCCGGCGCGACGGGCTGGATCGGAAAGCCCGCGAACGACGAGCCGCCGCCGCTGCCACCGCCGCACGCGGTCACCGCCAGCGCGAGCGCCGCGGTCGATGCAAGTCCGAAGAGAAATGATCTGGAAGATTTCAAGGGTGTCTCCTTTTTTTGGTCGAAGCGGGACCCGCGGGGACACGTCCCCGAGAGCGGATGGGCTGCTCGGCGGCGGCCGGCAGGAGCAGCGTTTGGGCGAGGGTTGCCGGCCTGGGAGCGGCGGCGTTCAGCCCGTGGCGTTGTTCGCGGCGAGCGCGAATGGCCGGGCGGTCATGGCTTGCGGATGCGTGCGAGTTCGTCGTTGTAGAGCTTGACGATGGCGGGGTCGTACTGGGCGGCGAACTTGTCGATGACGGGCTGGGCGATGGTGCGCATGCGGGCTTGTTCGGCGGGGGTGAGCTCGTTGAACTGCGCGCCCTTGGCTTGGAGATCACCCACCGCTTTCTGCGCTGCGGCGCGGCTCACTTGCCGTTGATAACCGCGCGCCTCGTTGGCCGCGTCGTTCATCATCTTCTGCTCGGCGGGCGTGAGCGAGTCCCAGAACTTCTTGCTCACCAGCACGATGTTGGCCGCGTACACGTGGTTCGTGGCGCTCACGAACTTCTGCACCTCGTAGAACTTGTTCGAGAGGATCACGGCATACGGGTTCTCTTGACCATCCACCGCCTTCGATTCGAGCGCGCCATAGAGCTCTGCAAACGGCATCGGCACCGGGTTGGCCTTGAAGGCTTTGAAGGTCTCCAGGAACACGGGGTTCGGAATCACGCGGATCTTCAAGCCTTCGAGGTCTTCGGGCTTGGTGATCGGGCGCTTGCTGTTGGTCACGTTGCGAAAGCCCAGGTCCCAGTAGCCGAGGGCAACGAGCCCCTTCTCGGGGAGCTTGGCAATCAGCGCCTGGCCGAGCGGCCCATCGAGCAATGCATCGGCCTGCGCGAACGAATTCACCGAGAACGGAAAGTCGACAAGACCGAACTCCTTCACGATGCCCGCGAGCGAAGTGGTGGCCGGTGCCGACATCTGCTGCACGCCGCCCTGAAGCGCCGACTGCTGCTGCATCTCGTTGCCCAGTTGGGAGGCGGGGAACTCCTGCACCTTCATCTTGCCGCCGCTCTTGGCTGCGAGCAGTTCCGCGAATCGCTTGACGCCGAAGCTCACGGGGTGGTCGGCGTTGTTCAGGTGGCCGAAGCGGATCACGCGATCCTGCTGCGCCTGTGCCAAGGCGGGAACGACCAGTGCGAGGGCGAGGCCGGCGGTGGCCAGCGAGCGGTAAAGCGTTCTCAAGATTGGATCTCCAGCTTCGATGTGAGGGGTGCATGTCGAGGCCATTCACTGGCGCCCCGACCTCTGGCGGCGCGATCTTAATCGGCTAGTGGAAAATCTTTCTACTAGTGAAAACGCTTGGCAAAATGCTAAAGTTGCCCGCATGACCGCCATACTCGAACGCAGCTTCAAGGTGCTTGAACACCTGGCCGGCCACCCTGAAGGCCGCGCGCTGTCGGCGCTTTCCGCCGAGCTGCAGATGCCCTTGAGCGCCACCCATCGCCTGCTAAGTGAACTGGTGCGCTGCGGCTATGTGCGGCAGGACCAGAGCCATGGCGACTACATGCTCACGATCAAGCTGGTGTCGCTCGGCCTGAGCTTTTTGAGCAACAGCGGCATCGTGGACATCGCCCAGCCACTGCTCGACAGGCTCGCGGCGAACTCGGGCGAACTGGTGCGGCTTGCCGTGGTCGACGGCGACGAATTGACCTTCGTTGCCAAGGCGCAGGGCGCCACGCGCGGCCTGCGCTACGACCCGGACATGGGCCTGTCGGTCAATCTCTCGAGCAGTTCCGCGGGGCACGCGTGGCTCTCGACGATGACGGACGAACAGGCACTCCAACTGGTCGCCCGGCAAGGCTTCGGACAGCCCGAGGACTTCGGCCCGAAGGCGCCCACCACCGTCAAGGCGCTGCTGGCTTTCTTGCGCGCGGCGCGCAAGCGCGGCTTCTCGATGATCAGCGAAGTGTTCGCCCCCGCGATGACGGCCATGGCCGCGCCGGTGCGCAGCCACAACGGCGCGGTGATCGGCGTCATCACGATCGCGGGACCGCTGGTGCGCCTGACCGAGGAACGCATGCTGGCGCTGGAGCCGGTGCTGCTCGAATCGGCGGAAGCGCTGGCGCGCGCGAGCGGCGCTTCGATGCATTTCAAGAAGCGGGCCTGAGGCGCAGCACGCCTGCGGCTTCTCAGTCTCGGCCTACGAAATCCGTCGGTGCACGCCGACCGTCGACACGCGCCAAAGAATTTTTAACCTCCTGCCATGCCGCGGCGGACATGGGTCCGGCCGGCCAACGAACAGGAGAAGCGCATGGACACGCACATGCGACACCGCCGCATCCGGGTTGGCGATGTCGAAACCTTTTATCGCGAGGCGGGCGCGGCCGATGCACCCGTCGTCCTGCTGCCGCATGGCTATCCGTGCTCGTCATACGAGTTTCGCAACCTGATGCCGCGCCTGGCCGACCGCTGGCGGCTGGTCGCGCCGGACTATCCCGGCGCCGGCTACAGCGCAACGCCGAAGGACTTCGACTACAGCTTCGATGGCTATGCGGAATTTCTCGATCGCTTCGTGAAGGCGCTCGGCATCGATCGCTTCGCTCTCTATCTGCACGACTTCGGATCGCCGATCGGCGCGCGCCTGGCCATCCAGGCGCCCGAGCGCGTGGTGGCCCTGATCATCCAGAACGGCGATATCCCCTATGAAGACGCGCTGGGACCGAAGTACGCCGAGATCGAGAGCACCTGGAAGCTGCCGGTCGCAGAAATGCGCGCGAAGCTGGCAGAGGCGATCACCGAAGAAGTGTTCAAGGAGGAGTTCCTCAACGCGGTGAGGCCCGAGCTTGCCGAGCGCATTCCTCCGGATCTGTGGAAGCTGCACTGGTCGCTGGTCACGCCGGAGCGCAAGGAGATCGCGATCAGCCTGATAGCCGGGCTGAAGGAGAACCGCGCCTGGTTCCCGCAGCACCGCCGGTACCTCGCCGCGCACCGCCCGCCGACGCTGATCATGTGGGGGCCGCAGGATCACTACATGCCGGAAAAATCGGGGCGCGCCTATCTTCGGGACCTGCCGGATGCCGAGTTCCATCTGCTGGACGGCGGGCACTGGCTGCTGGAGACGCACCTCGATGAAATGGTGGCGCTGATGCGCGATTTTCTGGGGCGGGTGCATGGGCAGCGCGGATGACGGGAGATGCTTCTCCGCCAAAATTTTCGGCCGGCCAGAAATGCAAAAAGCCCTAAGCAGTTGATTTGCTTAGGGCTTTTTGGCTTCGCAGGGCTCTCTGGAAGAGCCTGCGCAGCGATGGGTGGTGGCCTGGGGCGGAATCGAACCACCGACACGCGGATTTTCAATCCGCTGCTCTACCAACTGAGCTACCGGGCCATTGTGTGCAGCCCTAGATTATACAGCGCTTCTGCGCCCTCTTGAAAGATCGACGCCAAGTTGTTTGAGCTTGCGATAAAGATGGGTGCGTTCCAGCCCGGTTTTCTCGGCGACGCGGGTCATCGAGCCGTTCTCCATCGCCAGGTGGAATTCGAAGTACGCCTTCTCGAAGCCGTCGCGTGCGTCGCGCAGCGGGCGGTCGAGGTCGAAGCTCTGCGTCGATTGCGGACCGGCATCGGGCACCGGCACCGAAGCGAGCGATGCCATCAGCAAGCTGTCGCCCGTCGTTGTGATCGCCGCTGCCTGGTGGCCGCCGGCCGGCGCGGGCACCACGCCCGCCGCGGCGCGCCGTGCGCTCTCGCGCGCCAGGCCCTGCTCCACGGCCTTGAGCAGCTTCTGCAGCGTGATCGGTTTTTCGAGGAAGGCGAAGGCGCCGATGCGCGTCGCGTCGACCGCGGTGTCGATGGTGGCGTGGCCGCTCATCATGATGACGGGCATGCTCAGAAGGCCGGCGGTGGACCACTCCTTGAGCAGCGTGACGCCGTCGGTGTCGGGCATCCAGATGTCGAGCAATACGAGATCGGGCCGCGCGCGTTGCCGCGCGGCGCGTGCCTCGGCGGCGTTTTCCGCGAGCTCCACGTTGTGGCCTTCGTCATTGAGAATTTCGAAGAGCAGGTCCCGGATGCCCAGCTCGTCATCGACCACGAGAATGTTTGCCATGAGTGCTGCTTGTTGTATGCGCTGGTAGGTGTTGGTCCGCTGGCCCGTCCAGCGCCCTCGCGCTGGATTTTGTTGGCGCTCAGGCGGTGGAAGACTTCGAGTCTTCGGTGTGAGCGGCCGCTGCCCGCGGCTCGCCTGCCAGCGCGAATGATAGCGAGACTTGCGCCCCTGCCACAGCCCCGTCGACAACGCGGTTGGAAAGCTCGATGCGGGCGCCGTGCTCATCGGCGATCTTCTTGACCACCGCGAGCCCCAAACCGGTACCTTTTGTTTTCGTCGTGACGTAGGGCTCGAACGCGCGCTTCAGGATATTTTCTGCAAAGCCCGGCCCGCTGTCCTGCACCGTGAGGCGCACGCGCTGGCCCGAATCGCCCAGCCGGGTGCGGATGACGACCTCGCCCGCCCGACCCGTGCTGCTGGCGGCGGCCTCGGCGGCGTCCTGCGCGTTCTGCAGCAGGTTGTGAATGACCTGGCGGATCTGCTGCTCGTCGCCGCGGATGGGCGGGCAGCGCACGTCGAGCTCCGAGCGCAGCACGATCGGCAGGTTCTCCGCGTGATAGAGCTGCAGCACGTCGGCCAGCAGCGCGTTCAGGTCGACGGGCTTCAGGTCGGCCGCGGGCAGCCGCGCGTAGTCGCGGAATTCGTTCACCAGCCGCTTCATCGCATCGACCTGGTCGACGATGGTCTTGACCGACTTCACCAGGATCGCCTGCTCGGGCGCCGCCACCTTGCCCGAGAGCTTCAT
This sequence comes from Variovorax sp. AC194, assembly GCF_979257995.1. Taxonomy (NCBI): domain Bacteria; kingdom Pseudomonadati; phylum Pseudomonadota; class Betaproteobacteria; order Burkholderiales; family Comamonadaceae; genus Variovorax; species Variovorax sp. AC194. The sequence continues at coordinate 6,308,357 of NZ_OZ409823.1, forward strand.
CTCCAGCCGCTCGGCCGAAAGCTGGATCGGCGTGAGCGGATTCTTGATCTCGTGCGCCAGGCGCCGCGCCACCTCGCCCCAGGCCTGCGCGCGCTGGGCCGAGACGATCTCCGAAATGTCGTCGAACACCAGGAGGCGCGCCGCGCCGGGCAGCTCCGCGCCGCGCGCGACGATGTTGATCGCGCCGTCCTGCTGCGGCAGGTCCATGCCGGTGGCGTGCAGCTCGAAGGCGTGCTGCCAGTGGTCCAGGCCGTGCTGCATGCGCTCGACCTGGAACTCGTCGAACTGCTGCTGCACCTTGGCGCCGAAGTCGGCCAGGCCCGGCACGTCGATGAGCGCCTGGCCTTCGTAGGCGGCCAGCGGCGCGCGCAGCACGCGGGTGGCGCCCGGGTTGGTCGAGAGCACGGTGCCCTTGGCGTCGAGCACGATCACGCCCGAGGTCAGGTTGTCCAGGATGGTCTGCAGGTTGGCGCGGGCCGCGTCGAGCTGGCCCATGGTCTTTTCGACCGCGCCGCGCGCGTCGGCCAGCTGCTGCGTCATGACGGCGAACGAGCGCGTGAGGCCGCCCAGCTCGTCCTTGCCCTGCAGCACGGCGGTGGGCCGCAGGTCGCCGGCGGCCACCTGGCGCACGCCGTCAGCCAGCACGAGCAGCGGCCGCGCGAGCTGGTTGCCGAACAGCACGGCCAGCAACACCGCTCCGAACACCGCGAGGAACAGGCTCAGCGTGAGCGTGCCGATGTACATGCGGCGAAGGCCGCCGCGCGCAAGGGCCCGCTCCTGGTACTCGCGATTGGCTTCCTGCACGTCCAGCGCGTTCTTGACCACGGCCGGCGGCAGCGGCCGCGTGACCTGCAGGTAGCGCGGCGCGGTGTCGAAGTCGAAGCCCGGCCGCTGCACCATGGCCAGCGCGCGCACGCTCGCCACGGGCGGCGTCGCGCCGGGCGCGGCGGTTTCGTCCAGGCCCTCGACGTGCGCGAGCGGCCGGTCGGGGCGCACCTGGCGAAACTGCTGCGCGGTCGGCCGATCGGGGTTGAGCTGGAAGCGCGAGGTGCCCGCGCCGGCGATGAGCTGGCCGCTGCCCGTCCACAGCACCACGTCGCTTGCCTCGAGCTGGTCGCGGATGCGCTCCAGCGCGAGACCGGCGCTCGCATCGGACACCGAGGACAGCTGTGCGCTGGCGACGCGGGTCTTGGCCGCGAGGTCGTCGGACAGCGAATCGAGCGTGGCACGCCCCAGGTTCAGGCCGGCATCGAGCGCGCCCTCGACCTTGACGTCGAACCAGCTCTCGATGGAGCGCTCGACGAACTGATAGGACACCACGTACACCAGCGCGCCCGGCACCACGCCCACCAACGCGAAGATGGCCGCCAGCTTGATCAACAACCGGCTGCCGAACTTGCCCTGGCGCAACCGCCGCAGCAGCCGGAAGGCGACCCAGCCGATCACCAGCACCAGCAGCACCGCCACCACCACGTTGATGCCGAACAGGCGCACGTAATAGCGCTCGTACAGCTCCCGGTTGTTGGTGGCCTGGGCCAGCAGGAACATCAGCACCAGGCCGATGGCCGTGACCATCGCCGCACCGACGCCCACGGCCCAGCGCATCGCGCGCGAGCGGCGTGCGGCGGGTGTGGCCGCTGCGCCGCTGCGCGGTTTGCTGCTCACCGCTGCTTCTCCAGCGCGAGCTTGGCGGTGCGCTCGGCCGAGATGTTCCAGTCGGCCTGCCCGACCACGCCGATCTGGAACGGCCGCGGCAGCTGCGAGGTGTCCAGGCGGAAGCGGAACGTCACCTGGTGCAGCGGGTCGTCGCCGATCTCGGCGGCGTCGCCCATGCGCAGGCGGCCGATGCGCTTGATGGCTTCGAGCGCGTCACCCAGGCTGTCGAAATTCTGGTTCAGGGAAATGCCGAAGCCCGCCGCGCCGGTGATCGGCACCGGCGACACGTTCAGCCGCCAGCGGCGGGTGAGCGGCTGGTAGGCCAGCCGCATGTGGCGGGTGACCTGGGCGACCTTGCGGTCGGTCCAGTACCAGCGCTCCTGGTACATCTCGGCGTCGGCCACGAAGTAGATGGCGATGCCCTTGTCGAGCACCTCCTCGACCAGCGAGGGCAGCTCGAACTGCACGCCGGCGCTGAGATACACGCCGTCGTCGGCCTGCTCCAGTCGCATCTGGGTGATCGCCGCGCCCGGCCGGTTCTGCGCAGCCGCCGGGGCCGGAAGCCACGCCAGCAGCATCGCCCAGACCAGCAGGAATACGGCCATCAGGACCGTTCGGCGCGGCCGAGCGGACTCAGCGTTTTTCAAGCAGGGCGTAGAAGAAGCCGTCGTGGTCACCTGAGGGATTGTCCGGGACGCCACGGACATTCCCCCCGCTTTGGGGCAGCAAATGGCCCGGGGACGGTTGCAATCGTGCGTCAGTGTTGTGTGCAAGGAACGCATCAATTTGTTGCGAGCCCTCTTCCCGGAAGACGGAACAGGTGCAGTAAAGGAGCCGGCCGCCGGGCCGCACGAGCGGCCAGAGCGCGGCCAGGAGCGCGGCCTGCTGGGCCGCCAACTGGGCGGTGTCGCTCTCGCGGCGCAGCCAGCGAACGTCCGGATGGCGGCGCACGATCCCCGAAGCGGTGCACGGCGCATCGAGCAGGATGGCGTCGAACGGCGTGCCGTCCCACCAGTCGGCGGGGCGCGCCGCATCGGCCACCACCACCTTGGCCTGCAGGCCGAGACGGCTCAGGGTTTCGTCGATCCGGCGGCTGCGCAAGGCGTCGACCTCCAGCGCGATCACCTCGGCGGCGCCGGGGCCGGCCAGTTCGAGCAGGTGCGCGGTCTTGCCGCCGGGGGCGGCGCAGGCGTCGAGCACGCGCAAGGGCGCTGCGCCGGGATTCACCGGGAGCAGGCCTTCGAGCAGCAGGGGCGCCGCCATCTGCGCGGCCGCGTCCTGCACCGAAGAGGCGCCCTCCGCGAAACCGGGCAACTGCTGCACCGGCCGCGCGCGCCCCAGCTGGAGGCCGCTGGCGCCGACGCGCGTGGCCGGGAGCCCTGCGGCTTCCAGCGCCAGCAGATAAGCAGCGGCCGTGGATTTCTGGGTGTTGACGCGCAAAGTCATCGGCGCCTGCGCGTTGTCCGCATGCAAGATCCGCTGCCAGTCGCGGGGGTGGTCGCGCTTGAGCTTCTCGATCCACCAGCGCGGATGGTTCCATTGCGCGACCGGCTCTTGGTCGGTGATGGCGACGAGTTCATCGCGCTCGCGCAGGAACCGCCGCAGGCACGCGTTGATGAAGCTGGCCTGCGCCCGCGTCGCCGGATTGCGCTTGGCCGCCTCGACGGCCTGGTCGACCAGCGTGAAGGGTTCGTAGGGCGCGCGTTCGGCGTCCCAGGCGAGACCCAGCGCGGTGCAGAGCAAGGCGTCGGGCAGCGGCGGCGGCGTGCGCTTGGCCAAGTGGCGGCGCAGCGCCTCGGCGCGGCCGAGCCAGCGCAGCACCTGGAAGCCGAGCGCCTGCACGCCGGGCCGCAGCGCGGGCTCGACGGCCTCGAATGCGACGGAGCCCGAGGTGCCGGCGCGGATCGACGCGAGCGCGCCCGCCGTCAGTTGCAGTTGGCGCCAGAGCGGCGGCTGCAGCGAGGGCGCTGCGTTGCCGGGGGGATCGGAAGGTAGTTCTGACAAGTTGGGGCGGATGGTAACGGGCGGGCCAAAGGCACTACGCCGTGCAATGTAAAGAAGGAAAAGGCGTCCAGGCGTCCTGTCAGCGCAGCGGCGCGGCCGGACGCAGACGCACGGCCCATGCCACCAGCAGCGCCGGAAACTGGACGATCGCGTCGTTGTAGTGCCCCACCGCCAAGTTGAACTGGCTGCGCGCGATTTCCGCGGCCGCCGAGGGTTCGGGCCAGGCAATCGGCTCGGCCGCGTTCGGCGCGGCAACGGCACCGGGCTGCGCCGGCATCGGGCGCGACAGCGTTCCGTCGGCATCGAAGACCGTCACCGCATCCGGATGCTGGCGCTGCCAGGCCGAGACCAGCACCTGCAGCGCAGTGCCCAGCGCGGCCATGCCGCCGGCATCGAGCGGGTGCAGCCGCGTGGCGCCCAAGAGGGTCGCCAACTGGTTGGTGGCCGCCTGCAGCGGCGCGATCGACGACAGGAGCTCCTGCGACGGTGGATTGGCCTGCGGCGCCGCGGTGATGCTGGCCTGCACGAAATCGAGCTGCCGGCCCAGCGCCGCGTCCAGCGTCGCATAGGCCTGCAGCACCGCCGCGCGCAGGCGCACCAGCCGGTTGTAGGCGCCGACAAACCAGAACAGCAGCACCGCAATGACGATCCAGCTGGCCAGCGATTCGGGCAACACGCTCATCGGAAACGACACCTCATCCAAGCACAAAGAAAAACGCCCCCCAACCGGGGGCGGTCGGGGGGCGTGGGGTACCGGTCATGGCCGGTGATGCTAGCCGCTTATTCGGTCGCTGCGCCTTCGCTGGCGTCGGCCGTGCTCGTCGCATCGCTCGAGGAACCCGCCAGTTCGGCGGCTTCGGATTCGGCGATGGCGCGGCGCTCGGCGTCGTCCATCGCGTCCTTGGCCCTGCGTGCCTGGTGGTACGCCATGCCGGTGCCTGCGGGAATCAGGCGGCCGACGATGACGTTTTCCTTCAGACCGCGCAGCTCGTCGCGCTTGCCCATGATCGCGGCTTCGGTCAGCACGCGCGTCGTTTCCTGGAACGAAGCAGCCGAGATGAACGAGTCGGTCGACAGCGACGCCTTCGTGATACCCAGCAGCAGGTTCGTGAACGTCGCGGGGATCTTGCCTTCGGCGCGCAGGGCGTCGTTGGTGTTGAGCATTTCGCTGCGTTCGACCTGTTCGCCGGAGATGTAGCTGGTCTCGCCGATGTTGTCGACCACGACGCGGCGCAGCATCTGGCGAACGATCACCTCGATGTGCTTGTCGTTGATCTTCACACCCTGCAAGCGGTACACGTCCTGCACTTCGTCCACGATGTAGCGCGCCAGTTCTTCCGAACCCAGGAGGCGCAGGATGTCCTGCGGGTCCGCCGGACCGTCGACCACGGACTCGCCCTTGTTCACCACCTGGCCTTCGTGCACCAGGATGTTCTTTTCCTTCGGCACGAGGTCTTCGTAGACGCCGCCTTCGGGATCGGTGATCTGCAGGCGGATCTTGCCCTTGGTCTCCTTGCCGAACGACACGGTACCGGTCATTTCGGCCAGCATGCCCTTGTCCTTCGGCGAACGGGCTTCGAACAGCTCGGCAACGCGCGGCAGACCGCCGGTGATGTCGCGGGTCTTCTGGCCTTCGACCGGAATACGCGCCAGCACTTCGCCGGGGCCCACGTCCTGGCCGTCGCGGATCTGCACCAGCGAGCCGATCGGGAAGCCGATCGTCACCGAGTGGTCGGTGCCCGGGATCTTCACTTCGGCGCCCGAGGCGTCGATGAGCTTGACCTGCGGGCGCACGACCTTGGCAGCGCCGCGGCGCTTCGGGTCGATCACGACCAGGGTCGACAGACCGGTCACTTCGTCCACCTGCTTGGCAACCGTGAGGCCTTCCTCGACGTTCTCGAACTGCGTCTTGCCGGCGAACTCGGTGATGATCGGGCGCGTCAGCGGATCCCAGTTGGCGAGCACGTGGCCGGCCTTGATCTGCTGGTCGGCCTTGACCGCCAGGATCGCGCCGTACGGCACCTTGTGGCGTTCGCGCTCGCGGCCGTGTTCGTCATGGATGACGATCTCGCCCGAACGTGCAATCACCACCAGCTCGTTCTTGCTGTTGGTCACATAGCGCATCGTGGCGTTGAAGCCGATCACGCCGTTGGACTTGGCTTCGACGCTCGAGGCCACCGCTGCACGCGATGCCGCGCCACCGATGTGGAACGTACGCATCGTCAGCTGCGTGCCGGGTTCGCCGATCGACTGCGCCGCGATCACACCGACGGCTTCGCCGATGTTGATCAGGCCGCCGCGGCCGAGGTCCCGGCCGTAGCAGGTCGCGCAGATGCCGAAGCGGGTTTCGCAGGTCAGCGCGGTGCGGACCTTGACTTCGTCGACGCCCTGGGCTTCCAGGACTTCGATGTTGTCTTCGTCGAACATCTCGCCGGCCTTCAGCAGCACCGAACGGTTTTCCGGATGCAGCACGTCGTCCGCAGCCGAGCGGCCCAGGATTCGGTCGCGCAGCGACTCGATCACTTCACCGCCTTCGACGATGGCGCGCATCAGGTAGCCGCCGTGCGTGCCGCAGTCCTGCTCGGTCACGACCAAGTCTTGCGTCACGTCGACCAGACGACGGGTGAGGTAACCCGAGTTCGCCGTCTTCAGCGCCGTGTCGGCCAGACCCTTGCGGGCACCGTGGGTGGAGATGAAGTACTCCAGCACGTTCAGGCCTTCGCGGAAGTTCGCGGTAATGGGCGTCTCGATGATCGAGCCGTCCGGCTTGGCCATCAGGCCCCGCATACCGGCCACCTGGCGAATCTGCGCTGCGGAACCGCGGGCGCCGGAGTCGGCCATCATGTAGATGGAGTTGAACGACTCCTGCTCGACTTCCTTGCCGTGACGGTCGATGACCTTCTGCTTGGACAGCTTGGCCATCATGACCTTGGACACTTCGTCGCCGGCCTTGCCCCAGATGTCCACCACCTTGTTGTAGCGCTCGCCAGAGGTCACGAGACCGGAGACGTACTGCTGTTCGATCTCCTTCACTTCCTTGGCCGAGCGCTCGATGATGCCGTGCTTCTCGGCGGGCACCAGCATGTCGTCGATCGCGATCGAGATACCGGCCTTGGTCGCCAGGCGGAAGCCGTTTTGCAGCAGCTTGTCGGCGAACACGACGGTCTCTTTCAGGCCGCACTTGCGGAACGAGACGTTGATGAGCTTGGAGATTTCCTTCTTCTTCAGCGCCTTGTTGATGTTCGAGAACGGCAGGCCCTTGGGCAGGATCTCGGACAGCAGCGCGCGGCCCACGGTGGTGTCCACGAGCGAGGTCGACGGCGTGAAGACGCCGGTTTCCTTGTCCTTGGTGTATTCCGTGATGCGCACTGCCACCTTGGCGGTGAGTTCGACTTCGTTGGCGTCCAGCGCGCGCTGCACTTCACCGATGTCGGAGAAGATCAGGCCCTCGCCCTTGCCGTTGATGCGGTCGCGGGTCGTGTAGTACAGACCCAGCACCACGTCCTGCGAAGGAACGATCGACGGTTCGCCCGAAGCCGGGAACAGCACGTTGTTGGAGGCCAGCATCAGCGTGCGGGCTTCCATCTGCGCTTCCACCGACAGCGGCACGTGAACGGCCATCTGGTCGCCGTCGAAGTCGGCGTTGAAGGCCGCGCAAACCAGCGGGTGCAGCTGGATCGCCTTGCCTTCGATCAGGATCGGCTCGAACGCCTGGATGCCCAAACGGTGCAGCGTAGGCGCACGGTTCAGCATGACCGGGTGTTCCTTGATCACTTCTTCCAGGATGTCCCAGACCACCGGCGTGCCCGATTCGACTTCCTTCTTGGCAGCCTTGATCGTCGTCGCGATGCCCATGGCTTCCAGGCGCGAGAAGATGAAAGGCTTGAACAGCTCGAGCGCCATCAGCTTGGGCAGGCCGCACTGGTGCAGCTTGAGCGTCGGGCCCACCACGATGACCGAACGGCCCGAGTAGTCCACGCGCTTGCCCAGCAAGTTCTGGCGGAAACGACCGCTCTTGCCCTTGATCATGTCGGCCAGCGACTTGAGCGCACGCTTGTTGGCGCCCGTCATGGCCTTGCCGCGACGGCCGTTGTCCAGCAGCGAGTCGACCGCTTCCTGCAGCATCCGCTTTTCGTTGCGCGCGATGATTTCCGGAGCCTTCAGCTCCAGCAGGCGGCGCAGGCGCGAATTGCGGTTGATGACGCGGCGGTACAGGTCGTTCAGGTCGGAGGTCGCGAAGCGGCCGCCGTCCAGCGGCACCAGCGGACGCAGGTCCGGCGGCAGCACGGGCAGCACCTCGAGCACCATCCACTGGGGCTTGATGCCCGACTTGCGGAAGGCTTCCAGCACCTTCAGGCGCTTGGAATTCTTCTTGACCTTGACTTCGGAGCCGGTCAGGTCGCCACGCAGGCGCTCGATCTCGCTGTCGAGCTCGATGCCTTCCAGCAAGTCCTTGATGCCTTCGGCGCCCATCTTGGCAACGAACTCGTCGCCGAATTCCTTGCGCTTGGCGTCGTAGTCGTCCTCGGACATGATGCCGAACTTCTTCAGCGGGGTCATGCCGGGGTCGGTGATCACGTAGGCTTCGAAGTACAGCACGCGTTCGATGTCGCGCAGCGTCATGTCGAGCACGAGGCCCAGGCGCGACGGCAGCGATTTCAGGAACCAGATGTGGGCGCAGGGCGCGGCCAGGTCGATGTGACCCATGCGCTCGCGACGCACCTTGGTCTGCGTGACTTCAACGCCGCACTTCTCGCAGATCACGCCGCGGTGCTTCAGGCGCTTGTACTTGCCGCACAGGCACTCGTAGTCCTTGATGGGGCCGAAGATCTTGGCGCAGAAGAGACCGTCGCGCTCGGGCTTGAACGTGCGGTAGTTGATCGTCTCGGGCTTCTTCACTTCACCGAAAGACCACGAGCGGATCTTCTCGGGCGAAGCCATGCCGATCTTGATGGCATCGAAATGCTCATCGGGCGTGAATTGCTTGAACAGGTCGAGTAGCGATTTCATAAGACTCTTTCCCTTTTCAAATTAAGAACGCTCGAGCTCGATGTCGAGCCCCAGCGAACGAATTTCCTTGACCAGCACGTTGAACGATTCCGGCATGCCGGCTTCGATCGAGTGTTCGCCCTTGACGATGCTTTCGTACACCTTGGTACGGCCTTGCACGTCGTCGGACTTCACGGTCAGCATTTCCTGCAGGACGTAGGCGGCGCCGTAAGCTTCCAGCGCCCACACTTCCATTTCCCCGAAACGCTGGCCGCCGAACTGCGCCTTGCCGCCCAGCGGTTGCTGCGTGACGAGCGAGTACGGGCCGGTCGAACGGGCGTGCATCTTGTCGTCGACCAAGTGGTGCAGCTTCAAGAAGTGCATGTAGCCGATGGTGACGGGACGCTCGAACTGGTCGCCGCTGCGGCCGTCGTACAGGTACGCCTGCGTGCGCGTATCGGTCAGGCCCTTGAGCTTGGCGATGTCGTCCGGGTAGGCGAGCTTCAACATGCCACGGATTTCTTCTTCCGAGGCGCCGTCGAACACCGGCGTGGCGAAGGTCGCGCCGCTTTGCAGGTTGGCCGCCATGGCGAGCACGTCGCTGTCGCTCAGCTGGGCGAGGTCTTCCGGACGGCCCGAGCCGTTGTACAGCTGCTCCATGAACTTGCGCACTTCGGCCACCTTGGCCTCTTGCTGCAGCAGGTCGCCGATGCGCTGGCCGATGCCCTTGCCGGCCCAGCCCAGATGCACTTCGAGCACCTGGCCCACGTTCATCCGCGAAGGCACGCCCAGCGGGTTCAGGCAGATGTCGCACGGCGTGCCGTCGGCCATGTGGGGCATGTCTTCGACCGGAACGATCTTGGACACCACACCCTTGTTGCCGTGGCGGCCGGCCATCTTGTCGCCCGGTTGCAGGCGGCGCTTGACGGCCAGGTAGACCTTGACCATCTTGAGCACGCCCGCGGGCAGCTCGTCGCCCTGCGTGAGCTTCTTGCGCTTTTCTTCGAACGCGAGGTCGAAGCTGTGGCGCGTCTGCTCCAGCGAGTTCTTGATCGACTCGAGCTGCGTGGCCACTTCGTCGTCCGCCGGGCGGATGTCGAACCAGTGGAACTTCTCGACCGACGCGAGATAAGCCTTGTCCAGCTTGGTGCCCTTGGCCAGCTTGTTGGGGCCGCCGTTGGCGACCTTGCCGGTCAGGAGCTTCTCGATACGGTCGAACGCGTCGGCTTCGACGATGCGAAGCTGGTCGTTCAAATCGAGGCGGAAGCGCTTGAGCTCATCGTCGATGATCTGCTGCGCGCGCTTGTCGCGCGTGATGCCTTCGCGGGTGAACACCTGCACGTCGATCACGGTGCCTTGCGAGCCCTGGTCCACGCGCAGCGACGTGTCCTTCACGTCGGAAGCCTTCTCGCCGAAGATGGCGCGAAGCAGCTTCTCTTCAGGCGTGAGGGTGGTCTCGCCCTTCGGCGTGACCTTGCCCACCAGCGTGTCGCCCGGCTGCACTTCGGCGCCGACATAAATGATGCCGGATTCGTCCAGGCGGTTGAGCTGCTGCTCGGCCAGGTTCGGGATGTCGCGCGTGATTTCCTCGGCGCCCAGCTTCGTGTCGCGAGCCATCACCACCAGCTCCTCGATGTGGATCGAGGTGTAGCGGTCTTCGGCAACGACGCGTTCGGAGATCAGGATCGAGTCTTCGAAGTTGTAGCCGTTCCAGGGCATGAACGCGATCAGCATGTTCTGGCCGAGGGCCAGTTCGCCCAGGTCGGTCGATGCGCCGTCGGCGATCACGTCGCCCTTGGCGATCTTGTCGCCGCGCTTGACGATCGGACGCTGGTGGATGTTGGTGTTCTGGTTCGAACGCTGATACTTGATCAGGTTGTAGATGTCCACACCAACTTCACCGGCAGCCGCTTCGGCGTCGTTCACGCGCACCACGACGCGCGTTGCATCGACGTAGTCGACGATGCCGCCGCGGGTGGCCGTGACCACGGTGCCCGAGTCGACCGCGGAGACGCGCTCGATACCGGTACCGACCATCGGCTTTTCGGGGCGCAGCACGGGCACGGCCTGACGCTGCATGTTGGCGCCCATCAGCGCGCGGTTCGCATCGTCGTGCTCCAGGAACGGCACGAGCGAGGCAGCCACCGACACGATCTGCGCGGGCGACACGTCCATGTACTGGATGCGTTCGGCACCCACCAGGATCGATTCGCCGGCTTCACGCGCCGAGACCAGGTCGCCGGTCAGCACGCCGTCCTTGTCCAGGGCCGCATTGGCCTGGGCGATGACGTACTTGCCTTCCTCGATGGCCGAGAGGTAGTCGATCTCGTTGGTGACCTTGCTGTCGGCCACGCGACGGTACGGCGTCTCGATGAAGCCGTATTCGTTCAGGCGGGCGTACAGGGCCAGCGAGTTGATCAGGCCGATGTTCGGGCCTTCAGGCGTTTCGATCGGGCACACGCGGCCGTAATGGGTCACGTGCACGTCGCGCACTTCGAAGCCTGCACGTTCACGCGTCAGACCACCCGGGCCAAGGGCCGACACGCGGCGCTTGTGGGTGATTTCGGACAGCGGGTTCGTCTGGTCCATGAACTGCGACAGCTGCGAGGCGCCGAAGAATTCCTTCAGCGCGGCCGAGATCGGCTTGCTGTTGATCAGGTCGTGCGGCATCAGCGGCTCTTGCTCGGCCTGACCCAGACGTTCCTTCACGGCCTTCTCGATACGTGCCAGACCCGTGCGGTACTGGTTCTCGGCCAGTTCGCCCACGCAACGCACGCGGCGGTTGCCCAGGTGATCGATGTCGTCGACTTCGCCGTTGCCGTTGCGCAGGTCCACGAGGATCTTGACGACAGCCAGGATGTCTTCGTTGGTCAGCACCATCGGGCCGGTGGATTCGTCGCGGCCGACCTTGGCGTTGAACTTCATGCGGCCCACGCGCGACAGGTCGTACGTGTCCGGGTTGTAGAACAGGCGCTGGAAGAGGGCCTGCACCGCGTCTTCCGTCGGCGGCTCGCCGGGGCGCATCATGCGGTAGATGGCCACGCGGGCTGCGAACTCGTCGACGGTTTCGTCGATGCGCAGCGTTTGCGAGATGTACGCGCCCTGGTCCAGTTCGTTCGTGTAGATGACCTGGATGTCCTGCACGCCGGCCGTGCGCAGCTTCTTGAGCAGCGCTTCGGTCAGCTCGTCGTTGGCCTTGGACAGAATTTCGCCGGAGTCGGCGTCCACGATGTTGCGGGCGATCACGCGGCCGACCAGGAAGTCTTCCGGCACGCTGATGTGCGTGGTGTTCGACTGCTCCAGTTCACGCGTGTGGCGCGCGGTGACGCGCTTGTCCTTGGCGACCACGACCTTGCCCGACTTGTCGGTGATGTCGAAGCGCGCGACTTCGCCGCGCAGGCGCTCGGAGACGAACTCCATCTGCGCGCCGCTGTCCATCAGGCGGAAGTTGTCGTTCACGAAGAAGTTCGCGAGGATCGATTCCGGGTTCAGGCCGATGGCCTTGAGCAGGATCGTGACCGGCATCTTGCGGCGACGGTCCACGCGGAAGTACAGCATGTCCTTCGGGTCGAACTCGAAGTCCAGCCACGAACCGCGGTAGGGAATCACGCGGGCCGAGAACAGGAGCTTGCCCGAGCTGTGCGTCTTGCCCTTGTCGTGTTCGAAGAACACGCCGGGCGAGCGGTGCAGCTGGGACACGATCACGCGTTCGGTGCCGTTGATGATGAACGAACCCTTCTCGGTCATGAGCGGCACTTCGCCCATGTAGACCTCTTGTTCCTTCACTTCCTTGACCACCTTGGACTGCGACGTCGACGACTCGCGGTCATAGATGATGAGCTGCACCTTGGCGCGCACGGCCGAGGCGAAGGTCAGACCGCGGGTCTGGCACTCGCGCACGTCGAACGCCGGCTTCGCCAGGTTGTACTCGAGGAACTTCATCTCGACGAAACCGTTGTGCGAGACGATCGGGAAGGCGGCGTCGAACGCGGCCTGCAGGCCTTCGACGGTGCGTTGTTTGGGGGCGATGCCGGCTTGCAGGAACGCGGTGTACGCGTCTTTCTGCATCTGCAGCAGGTAGGGGATTTCGACGACGCTGTCGCGATTACCGAAACTTTTTCGGATGCGCTTGCGTTCGGTGTAACTGTACGCGGACGATTGGGCCATGAGAGCTCCGGAGCTTGAGATCTTCAGCGACTTGTCAGCAATGCCGGACGAACGGCACCACTGCTTGGCGGCTGGCCACTACCAGCCGTTGGCGGACAGCGATGCGTTGCACATCGCCCGAACCAAGGGGTCTTCTGCAGTCGGGGTCAGAAGACACTCGAAAAACGCATGGGCATGGCGTCTTTCGGGTGCGCTCTGAAAGCGGCAAAGGCTGGAGGGCCTTTTCAGGCGCCTCCAGCCCTCTAGGGGGTCTGAATTACTTCAGTTCCACCTTGGCGCCGGCTTCTTCCAGCTTCTTCTTGGCGGCTTCAGCGTCAGCCTTGGACAGGGCTTCCTTGACAGCCTTGGGAGCGGCTTCCACCAGGTCCTTGGCTTCCTTGAGGCCCAGGCCGGTGATTTCGCGCACGGCCTTGATGACCGACACCTTGTTCGCGCCGACATCGGCCAACACGACGTTGAATTCGGTTTGTTCTTCGGCCACTGCTGCGGCGGGGCCGGCAGCTGCGGGACCTGCCATGGCGGCAGCGCTCACGCCAAACTTCTCTTCGATGGCTTTCACCAGTTCGTTGAGTTCCAGGACCGTCATGCTGTCGAGCGCGGTCAGAAATGCGTCTTTATCGAATGCCATTTTTGTTTCCTAACAATTGGGTTGAATATTTCAAACGCAAGCCGGCTTATGCGGGTTGCGCCTCGGCTTCTGCCGGTGCATCGGCTGCGGGTGCTGCTTCGCCTTCGCCACGCTTCGCGGCCAGCGCCGCGAGAACGCGTGCCGTACGGGAAATCGGGGATTGCATCAAGCCCAGCAATTGCGCCAGCAGCACTTCCTTCGAAGGGATGCTTGCGAGTTGCTTCACGCCGTTCACGTCCAGGACCTTGCCGCCAAACGCACCGCCGCGAATCACCAACTTGTCGTTGGTCTTCGCGAAGTCGGCCACCACCTTGGCGGCGGCCACTGCGTCTTCGGAAAAGCCGTAGATCAGCGGGCCGGTCATCTGGTCGCCAATGACTTCGAATGCGCTACCAACCACAGCACGGCGTGCCAGCGTGTTCTTGAACACGCTGAGAGTCACACCCTTGCTGCGTGCTTCAGTACGCAGTTTGGTCATATCGGCAACCGTGATGCCACGGTATTCCGCCAGCACGAGCGTTTGAGCTTTTGCGGCGAGGCTGGTCACATCACTGATGACCGCTTCTTTCTCACTGCGATTCAGACTCAAGGTCTACTCCTTTTAATGCGACCGTCGGCCGGGGCCTCGGATCGCGCTTTCATGCAGCGACCAACTGTTTCGGAACAAAAACAAATTCCTTGCAGCGGGGTCGCCATCTGCGCTGATGGCCGGACAAAAGGTCCGGCAATTAAGTGCAGGCACCCTGCACACCAGCGGTCTTGGATGGCTCACGGCAACCGAAGCTGCCGCGACCCACCACATTCGCCCCGCGCCTTTCGGCGCCGGGCCAATCTCTTCTCTTAGCTTGCCGAGATGGTTTGCGTGTCCACGCGGACACCCAGACCCATCGTCGACGAAACTGCCACCTTGCGCAGGAACACGCCCTTGCTGGTGGCCGGCTTGGCCTTGACCAGCGCGTCGATCAGCGCGACCAGATTGCCTTGCAGCTTGTCGGTGTCGAACGAACGACGGCCGATCGTGCCGTGGATGATGCCGGCCTTGTCGACGCGGAACTGGACCTGGCCAGCCTTGGCGTTCTTCACGGCCGTGGCGACGTCCGGGGTCACGGTGCCAACCTTGGGGTTAGGCATCAGGCCGCGCGGGCCGAGGATCTGACCGAGCGTACCGACGACGCGCATGGCATCAGGGGCAGCGATCACGACGTCGAAAGGCATGTCGCCAGCCTTGACCATCGCGGCGAGGTCGTCCATGCCGACGATGTCGGCGCCGGCGGCCTTGGCTTCTTCAGCCTTGGCGCCTTGGGCGAACACAGCCACGCGCTTGGTCTTGCCCGTGCCGTTGGGCAGCACGACGGCGCCACGCACGACCTGGTCCGACTTCTTCGCGTCGATGCCCAGCTGCACGGCCACGTCGATCGATTCGTCGAACTTGGCGGTGGCGGCTTCCTTGACGAGGCCGATGGCTTCAGCCAGGGCGTACAGCTTGTTGCTGTCGACCTTGCCTTCGAGCGCTTTTTGCTTCTTGGTGATCTTGGACATTTACACGCCCTCCACATTCACGCCCATCGAGCGGGCAGTACCGGCGATGGTGCGAACCGCGGCGTCCATGTCGGCGGCCGTCAGGTCCTTCATCTTGGTCTTGGCGATTTCTTCGAGCTGAGCGCGCGTGATCTTGCCGACCTTGTCCAGGTGCGGACGGGCCGAACCCTTGTCCAGCTTGATCGCCTTCTTGATCAGCACGCCGGCGGGCGGCGACTTGATGATGAAGGTGAAGCTCTTGTCGGCGAACGCGGTGATGACCACCGGCAGCGCCAGACCCGGCTCGTAGCTCTGCGTCTGCGCATTGAACGCCTTGCAGAACTCCATGATGTTCAAACCACGTTGGCCCAGTGCGGGACCGATCGGTGGGGATGGGTTGGCCTTACCAGCTGGTACTTGCAGCTTGACGAAGCCGACGATTTTTTTCGCCATTTTTTGCTCCTTGCGGGTGATATCGCCTTGGCTTTCGCCGCAGCTCCCCGGGGTTAGACGACTCTTCTGCTCAAGGCCGCGCACCGAGTCGGATAGCGCGCAGCCGGAAATGGTTCAGGCCTTTCGGCCTGGGGCTCAGGTCTTCTCGACCTGGCTGAATTCGAGTTCGACGGGCGTGGAGCGGCCGAAAATCATGACCGACACGCTGACCTTGCTCTTCTCGTAGTTGACGTCTTCCACCGTGCCATTGAAGTCGGTGAACGGGCCTTCCTTGACGCGCACGAATTCGCCGACGGTGAACTCGACCTTGTGGCGCGGCTTCTCGGTGCCCTGCTGCATCTGGCTGACGATGTCCTCGACCTCTTTCTGCGAGATCGGGGCCGGACGGTTCTTGGCGCCGCCCACGAAACCCGTCACCTTGTTGGTGTGCTTCACCAGGTGCCAGCTCTCGTCGTCCATGATCATTTCGACCAGCACGTAACCGGGGAAGAAGCGGCGCTCGGTGGTGCGCTTCTGGCCATTCTTGATCTCGACCACTTCTTCGGTCGGGACCAGGATGCGGCCGAACTTGTCCTGCATGCCGGCGCGGTTGATGCGCTCGGTGATGTTGCGCTCGACGGCCTTCTCCATGCCCGAATAGGCATGCACCACGTACCAACGCAGATCGGG
This sequence comes from Variovorax sp. AC194, assembly GCF_979257995.1. Taxonomy (NCBI): domain Bacteria; kingdom Pseudomonadati; phylum Pseudomonadota; class Betaproteobacteria; order Burkholderiales; family Comamonadaceae; genus Variovorax; species Variovorax sp. AC194. Next base: position 6,324,441 of record NZ_OZ409823.1, read on the forward strand.
GTTGGCGGCGGGAGCCAGGATCGGAGTGTTCTCCTCTTCCGGCGTGGTTTCAACTACGTCGTCGGTCATTGCTTATTTTCTCCAGCCCAGAATGAGGTCGAAAAACACCCATTCGAGCGTCTTGTCGGTGAGCCAGAGGAAGACGGACATGATCGCCACGAAAGCGAACACATAAGCCGTCATCTGCATCGCTTCCTTGCGGGTCGGCCAGACGACCTTCTTGACCTCGCGCCACGAGTCGCGGCCGAAGGCCCACAACTGACGGCCATTCTCCGAGCTGCCGAAGGCGCCCACGGCCGCGGCCAGGCCGACCAGCAGCGCAGCCCATTGCACCAGCGAGCCCTGGCGCGACAGCAGGTAGAACGCCACGATGGCGCCCACTGCCAGCACCACGGCCGCGGCCAATTTGGCCTTGTCGGCGCCCGTGCTCACGGTTTCGATTTGAGAAGTGGCCATGTTTGGCTGATTTCCTGTGGTCTTTCGACCTTCAATTCAATGCGTCTCTTGAGACGCCGAAGCCCGTCGGGACACGACGGGCTTTTTTCGGAGTGCCACCTAGGTGGCAGGGGCAGTAGGAATCGAACCTACAACCTTCGGTTTTGGAGACCGACGCTCTGCCAATTGAGCTATACCCCTCCGGTACTCTTTTCGCTCGGCTTAGATGTCGAGGATCTTTGCCACGACGCCCGAACCCACGGTACGGCCGCCTTCACGAATGGCGAAGCGCAGGCCTTCTTCCATCGCGATCGGGTTGATCAGCTTGACGGTGATGCTGACGTTGTCGCCAGGCATGACCATTTCCTTGTCCTTGGGCAGCTCGATCGCGCCGGTCACGTCCGTCGTGCGGAAGTAGAACTGCGGACGGTAGTTGTTGAAGAACGGCGTGTGACGGCCACCTTCGTCCTTGGACAGCACATACACCTCGGCGGTGAAGTGCGTGTGCGGCTTGATCGAGCCGGGCTTGCACAGCACTTGGCCGCGCTCGACTTCTTCGCGCTTGGTGCCGCGCAGCAGCACGCCGACGTTGTCGCCAGCTTGACCCTGGTCCAGGAGCTTGCGGAACATTTCCACGCCGGTGCAGGTGGTCTTGACGGTCGGGCGGATGCCGACGATCTCGATTTCCTCGCCGACCTTGATCACGCCACGCTCGACGGCGCCGGTCACCACGGTGCCGCGACCCGAGATCGAGAACACGTCTTCCACGGGCATCAGGAACGTGCCGTCCACGGCGCGCTCAGGCGTCGGGATGTACGTGTCCAGCGCTTCGGCCAGCTTCATGATGGCTTCTTCGCCCAGCTTGCCCTTGTCGCCTTCCAGGGCGAGCTTGGCCGAGCCGTGAATGATCGGGGTGTCGTCGCCAGGGAATTCGTACTTGTCCAGGAGCTCGCGCACTTCCATTTCGACCAGCTCGAGCAGCTCGGCGTCGTCGACCATGTCGCACTTGTTCAGGAAAACGATGATGTAGCCCACACCCACCTGGCGAGCCAGCAGGATGTGTTCACGGGTCTGGGGCATCGGGCCGTCGGCAGCCGAGCACACCAGGATGGCGCCGTCCATCTGAGCGGCGCCCGTGATCATGTTCTTCACATAGTCGGCGTGGCCGGGGCAGTCCACGTGAGCGTAGTGGCGGTTGGCCGTTTCGTACTCGACGTGCGCGGTGTTGATCGTGATGCCGCGGGCCTTTTCTTCGGGCGCTGCGTCGATCTGGTCGTAAGCCTTGGCTTCGCCGCCGAACTTGGCCGACAGAACCGTGGCGATCGCCGCCGTCAGCGTCGTCTTGCCGTGGTCAACGTGACCGATCGTGCCCACGTTCACGTGCGGCTTGGTGCGGGTGAATTTACCTTTTGCCATTTTTCGACTCCGAAAAAAACGATTTCAACGTATGCATATGGGCTGCAAACCTGCCGTTGCAACCCCCAAAAACTGGTGCCCTTTGCGGGAATCGGACCCGCGACCTCCCCCTTACCAAGGGGGTGCTCTACCACTGAGCCAAAAGGGCTTTTTGTCTAACCAATCGCATTCCGGCGTCGAACCGGGTCTCTGGAGCGGGAGACGGGAATCGAACCCGCGTCATCAGCTTGGAAGGCTGGGGTTCTACCATTGAACTACTCCCGCATCGGGGGCACTTCAAGGCACCCAAAGCGCTAGATCCAATCGCTCTTAGAAACCAAATTCATCGCTGGTGGAGAGGGCTGGATTCGAACCAGCGTACTCGTAAGAGGGCAGATTTACAGTCTGCTGCCATTAACCACTCGGCCACCTCTCCGGCGAACCTCGAAATATAGCACGGTTTTGTGACTACACAGAACCCCCAGCACCAAGAAGAAGCCAGAGAACTGCACGAGGCGGGAACCGCCGGGATTATCCGCGAATTCAGCCGCCTCCCTGGTTCGCCTCCCGCCAGGCGCGTGCTTCGCCAAAATGTCCGCATCCGATGAACGGCACGGGCGGGCGCAGGGCCGAAAGCGGCGACGGATGATTCGACATCAGCACCTTGTGGCGCCCAACGTCGATCAACGCACGCTTACTTTGCGCGTGCGAGCCCCAGAGCATAAAAACAACAGGTTTGGCGCCGCCCGATACATGTCGGATGACTGCATCGGTTAGCACCTCCCAGCCATGGCCCGAATGGCTCGCCGGCTGGGCTTCCTCCACGGTGAGGCAGGTGTTGAGCAGCAGCACGCCATGCGTCGCCCACTTCACCAGGCTGCCACCCGGATTCGGGAACTGCGGCGGCAGCGTGCCCAGGTCGCGCTGAAGCTCCTTGAAGATGTTGCGCAGCGACGGCGGCAGCGCGACGCCGGGCGCCACCGAGAACGCGAGCCCTTCGGCCTGCCCGCGCCCGTGGTACGGGTCTTGGCCCAGGATGACCACGCGCACGTCTTCGGGCGGCGTCAGCTCCAGCGCACGCAGCGGCTGCGGCGGAAATATCACCGCACCCGCATCGAGACGCTCCCGCAGAAAGCCCCGCAGCTTCGTCCCCACGCCCCCCGCGAAGAATTCATCGATCAGCGGCTGCCAACCCGGCGCCACCGCCCAGTCGGCAGGATCGCTGCTCGACAGCTGATCCTGCCGGCTCATTGGAACAACGCAGCGAGAGCCTCGCCGGGTTCCTTGGCGCGCATGAACGCCTCGCCGACCAGGAATGCATTGACGCCCGCCGCGCGCAGCGTGGCGACGTCTTCGCGCGTGGTGATGCCCGATTCGGTCACCGCCAGGCGATCGGCCGGGAGCTTCGGCAACAAATCGATCGTGGCCTGGATCGACACCTCGAAGTTGCGCAGGTTGCGGTTGTTGACGCCGATGAGGGGCGTCTTGAGTTTGAGCGCGCGATCCAGTTCGGCCGCATCGTGCACCTCCACCAGCACCGCCATGCCGAGCCCGCGCGCGATGGCTTCGTAGTCCTTCATCTGCGCATCGTCCAGGCACGCGGCGATCAGCAAGATTGCATCGGCGCCCATCGCGCGCGACTCGTACACCTGGTACGCGTCGATGATGAAGTCCTTGCGCAGCACCGGCAGGTCGCACGAGGCGCGGGCCTGCTTCAGATAGTCCACGCCGCCCTGGAAGAACTGCTTGTCCGTCAGCACCGAGAGGCACGCCGCGCTGACAACGCCATCGCCCTCGGCGTAGCTCTGCGCGATATCGGCGGGAATGAAGTCTTCGCGCAGCACGCCCTTGCTCGGGCTGGCCTTCTTGACTTCGGCGATCACGGCGGCTTGGCCCGCCGCGATCTTGGCGCGCAGCGCGGCTTCGAAATCGCGCGTGAGCACGCGGCTCTCGGCGTCGAAGCGGACGGCTTCGAGCGGCGCGCGCTTCAGCGCAGCCGCCACTTCCTGGCGCTTGACGGCAACGATCTTGTCGAGGATGTCGGACATGGCTTGTGATGCTTTCGGTTGTCTCTGCAGGGCTCAAACGGTCGCGGAGGCCTTGACCAGCTCGGCGAGCTTGGTCTTCGCCGCACCCGACGCAATCGCTTCGCGCGAGCGCTCGACGCCCGCCGCCACCGAGTCGACCACGTTGGCCGCGTACAGCGCGGCGCCGGCGTTCAGCAGCACGATGTCGAGCGCGGGGCCCGCCTGATTGTCGAGCACCCCCAGCAGCATCGCCTTCGACTGCTCGGGCGTTTCCACGCGCAGCGCGCGGTTGCTCGACATCGCGAAGCCGAAGTCCTCGGGGTGCAGTTCGTACTCGCGGATCTCGCCGTTCTTCAATTCGCCCACCAGCGTGGCGGCGCCCAGCGAGATCTCGTCCATGCCGTCGCGCCCGTAGACCACCAATGCGTGCTCGGTGCCCAGACGCTGCAGCGCGCGCACCTGGATGCCCACGAGGTCGGCGTGGAACACGCCCATCAGGATGTTCGGCGCGCCCGCGGGGTTGGTCAGCGGGCCGAGGATGTTGAAGATGGTCTTGATGCCCAGTTCCTTCCTCACCGGGGCGACGTTCTTCATCGCCGGATGGTGGTTCGGCGCGAACATGAAGCCGATGCCGCACTGCTCGATGGAGCGCGCGATCTGCTCGGGCTTCAGGTTGATGTTGATGCCCAGCGACTCCAGCACGTCGGCACTGCCCGACTTGCTCGACACGCTGCGCCCGCCGTGCTTGCTCACCTTCGCGCCACCCGCGGCCGCGACGAACATCGAGCAGGTCGAGATGTTGAAGGTGTGCGAGCCGTCGCCGCCGGTGCCCACGATGTCCACGAGGTTGGTGGTGTCGGCGACCGGCACCTTGGTCGAGACCTCTCGCATCACCTGCGCGGCGGCGGTGATCTCGCCGATGGTTTCCTTCTTCACGCGCAGGCCCGTGATCAGCGCGGCCATCATCACGGGCGAGCACTCGCCGCTCATGATGAGCCGCACGATGTGCAGCATCTCGTCGTGGAAGACCTCGCGGTGCTCGATGGTGCGCTGCAGCGCTTCCTGGGGAGTGATCATGAGAAGTCTCCTGAGTGTTTGTCTGTCGTCAGTGGCCGGCGCGAAGGGCCGGTGCGTCGGTGAACGCGAGCTTGAGGCCGAAGCCGATGAAGAGAACGCCGGCGGCGCGGTCGAGCCAGTGCATGCCCTTTTGCACCGCGCCGCGGCGCGCCATCCAGCCCGCCACCACGGCCCACCCCACGTTCACGGGGATGGCGTTGAGGTTGAAGAGCACGCCCAGCAGCACGAAGTACAGCGCCTTGTCGTCGGCACCGGGCGCGATGAACTGCGGCACGAAGGCCAGGAAGAACAACGCCACCTTCGGGTTGAGCACGTTCGTCCAGAAGCCGCCGAGGAAGATCGCCTTGAGGCTGCGTTCCCCGCCCGCTGCGGCAGCGGCCGCGTCGAGATCGGTGGGCGGCGGCGCGCGCGACAGCACCATGCGAACGCCCAGGTACAGCAGATAGGCCGCACCGATGTACTTGAGCACCGTGAAGGCCGCCGCGGACGTGGCCATCAGCGTGCCGACGCCGACCGCCGCCGCGAAGATATGGACGAAGCAGCCGGCGGTAATGCCAAGCCCGGCGACGATGCCCGCGCGCACGCCGGCGCGCAGCGAATTCGTCACGACGTAGAGCACGTCGGGCCCCGGCGTGAGGTTCAGCAGCCAGCCGGCGGCGATGAAGGCGAGCAGATGGGGAAGATCAGGCATCGCGTCCTCGCGGCATTCAGGACTTGAAGAACGCGCGGATCGCGGCCACGGCCCGGTCCACACCGGCCGCGTCGACATCCAGGTGCGTCACGAAGCGCAGGCGGTAGAGGCCCGTCGCGAGGATGCCCTGGCCGTTGAGGCTCGCGATCAGTTCCGCCGAACGCGCCTGCGCTGCGCCCGTGAGGTCGACGAACACGATGTTCGTGTCCGGCGCCTCGACCCCGAGGCCCTCGATGCCTTCGAGCCCCTGCGCGAGGCGCTGGGCCAGTGCATGGTCGTCAGCGAGGCGATCGACGTGGTGATCGAGCGCATGCGACGCAGCCGCAGCCAGCAGGCCCGCCTGACGCATGCCGCCGCCGGCCATCTTGCGAATGCGGTGGGCACGCGCAATGAACTCGCGCGAACCGACCAGCGCCGAGCCGATCGGCGCGCCCAGGCCCTTGCTGAAGCACACCGACACGCTGTCGAAGCACTGCGCGATGCGGCGGGCTTCCGCACGGACGTCGCTGCGCTTGTTCCGCGCGGCCTGCGCCGTCGCAGCATTGAAGAGGCGAGCCCCATCCAGATGCCGCTGCAGCCCCTTGCGCTTCGCCAGATCCGTCGCAGCCTGCACATACTCGAACGGCAGCAGCTTGCCGCCCAGCGTGTTCTCCAGCGCGAGCAGCCTGGTGCGCGCGAAGTGCGCATCGTCGGGTTTGATCGCCGCCTCGATCTGCGCGAGCGGCAGCGTGCCGTCGGGCGCGTGGTCCAGCGGCTGCGGCTGCACGCTGCCGAACACCGCGGCGCCGCCGCCTTCCCAGCGGTAGCAGTGCGCCTGCTGGCCGACGATGTACTCGTCGCCGCGGCCGCAGTGCGAGAGGATCGCGCAGAGGTTGCTCTGCGTGCCGGTCGGCACGAACATCGCCGCCTCGAAACCCAGCAGCGCGGCGATCTTTTCCTGCAGCGCGTTCACGCTCGGGTCGGTGCCGAAGACGTCGTCGCCGAGCGGCGCGGCCATCATGGCTTCGCGCATCGCCGTCGTGGGTCGGGTGACGGTGTCGCTGCGCAGATCGACGACGGAAGAGCGTTCGGTCATGGTGAGTCAGTCCAGGAAGTTCTTGAGCATGGCGTGGCCGTGCTCGGTGAGGATCGATTCAGGGTGGAACTGCACGCCTTCGATGCGCACGTCGTGCGCGTATCCGGTGTGCCGCACGCCCATGATCTCGCCGTCGTCGGTCCACGCGGTGACAGCCAGGGCCGAAGGGCAGCTCTCGCGCTCGATCGAGAGCGAGTGGTAGCGGTTGACGATGAACTTCTCGGGCAGCCCCGCAAACACGCCCTCTTGCGTGGTCGTGATCTCGCTGGTCTTGCCATGCATGAGCTGCTGCGCGCGCACGATCTTGCCGCCGAAGGCCGCGCCGATGGCCTGGTGGCCGAGACACACGCCCAGGATGGGCAGCTTGCCCGCGAAGGCCTCGATGGCCGCCACCGACACGCCCGCCTCCGCCGGCGAGCACGGCCCAGGCGACACCACGAGTCGCGTCACGCCCGAGGCGATCAGTTCGCCGATCTGCGCGACGGTGATCTCGTCGTTGCGGTGCACCTGCACATCCGCACCCAGCTCGCCGAAGTATTGGACGATGTTGTAGGTGAAGGAATCGTAGTTGTCGATCATCAGCAGTTTCATGGCTTGCTCACAATCCGGTGCACGCCCTTCACGACGGGGAACACGTTGAAGTTGATCAAAAGGCCCAGCTTGAGCCCCGAGAGCCGCAGCGCCGCGAGCACCTGTGCGCGGTGCAGGTCGGTCAGCACGTCGACCGCCTTAAGCTCGACGATGACCGACTGCTCGATCACGAAGCCCGCGCGGTACACCTCGCCCAGCGAGCGGCCCTTGTAGGTGGCCGCGAGCGCCACATCGCGCGTGAAGCCGATCTCGCGCTCGGCAAGCTCGATGGCCAGTGCGGCCGCGTAAGCGCCTTCGTCCAGCCCCGTGCCGAGCACGCGCTGCACTTCGACGGCGGCGCCGATGATCTCGTGCGAAAAATCGTTTTGGATATCCGGTGCGGTGCTCATTCCAGGCCTTCCTCGACCAGTTCGGCCGCACGCAGGAGTGCGCGCGCCTTGGCCTCTGTTTCTTTCCATTCCAGCTCGGGCACCGAGTCGGCGACCACGCCGGCCGCGGCCTGCACGTGCAGCATCTGGTCCTTCACGATGCCGGTGCGGATCGCGATCGCCACGTCCATGTCGCCGGCATAGCTGATGTAGCCGCAGGCGCCGCCGTAGAGGCCGCGCTTGGTGGGCTCCAACTGGTCGATGAGCTCCATCGCATGCACCTTGGGCGCGCCGGTCAGCGTGCCGGCCGGGAAGGTGGCCTTGAGCACGTCGATGGCGGTCATGCCATCCTTGAGCGTGCCTTCGACGTTGCTCACGATGTGCATCACGTGGCTGTAGCGCTCCACCGCGAAGGCCTCGGTCACCTTCACGGTGCCGGTCTTGGCGATGCGGCCGATGTCGTTGCGCGCCAGGTCGATCAGCATCACGTGCTCGGCGCGCTCCTTCGGGTCGTTGATGAGTTCTTCCTCGGCCGCCTTGTCCAGCTCGGGCGAGGCGCCGCGAGGGCGCGTGCCGGCCAGCGGGCGGATGGTGATCTTCTGCTCGCCCTCGCCCGTGTTCTCCTGGCGCACCAGGATCTCGGGCGACGCGCCCACCACGTGGAAATCGCCCAGGTGGTAGTAGTACATGTAGGGCGAGGGGTTGAGCGAGCGCAGCGCGCGGTACAGCGACAGCGGCGACTCGGTGTAGCGCTTGCTGATGCGCTGGCCCACCTGCACCTGCATGAAGTCGCCGGCGGCGATCATCTCCTTGGCGCGATCCACGGCCGCGAGGTAGTCGGCCTTGGCGAAGCTGCGCTCGGGCGGATGCGCCTGCGTGGGCTTCACGATCGGCGCGCTCACCGAGTACTTGAGCTTTTCCTTCAGCTCGCGCAGGCGCCGCTTGGCGTTGGCGTAGGCCTCGGGCTGCTTCGGGTCGGCGTAGACGATGAGATAGAGCTTGCCCGAGAGGTTGTCGATGACCGCGAGCTCCTCGCACTGCAGGAGCAGGATGTCGGGGCAGCCGAGCGTGTCGGGGGGGCAGCTCTTCTCGAGCTTGCGCTCGATGTGGCGCACGGTGTCGTAGCCGAAATAGCCCGCAAGGCCACCGCAGAAGCGCGGAAGACCAGGCCGCAGCGCCACCTTGAAGCGCTTCTGGTATTCGGCGATGAAGTCGAGCGGATTGCCGGGGGCGGTTTCGACGACCTGCCCGTCGGTCACCACCTCGGTCACCGCGTCGGCGCCGAAACCGCTCGCGCGCAGCAACGTGCGCGCCGGCAGGCCGATGAAGCTGTAGCGCCCGAAGCGCTCGCCGCCCACGACCGATTCGAGCAGGAAGCTGTGCTTGCCGCCGCCCTGCGAATGGGCAAGCTTCAGGTACAGGGAAAGGGGCGTCTCGAGGTCGGCAAAGGCCTCGGCCATCAGCGGGATGCGGTTGTAGCCCTGGGCGCTGAGGCTCTTGAATTCAAGTTCGGTGATCACGGATTCGTTCTCCAATTGCCGCCCGACGCTCCTTCGGTCGGTGGCAAGGTCATTCACTGGTGGCCCGGAGTCGAGAGGATCGATCCGGCGCCGCGGGCGCACGGCGTGCGCCGTGCAATCAAACAGTCAGCGAAGTATGGCTACGCCAGGGCCAGGCTCCCCGGCTGCCTTGACCTGTTTGAATGATGTGATGAACGAACATGGAAGCGCGAGTTTAGCCCACGAAAAACGCACTTCTGCACGGCAACGCAGGTTTCAGGGTTCCCCCGAAGGTCGAAACGTAAAACAAAAAGATACATTCGCACGACCGTTCGCAAATTCGAGGAGACCCCCTTGCCCGCACTTTCCATCCCGACCGCGCTCTCGCGTCTCGCCCTGCTGGCCTGCCTGACGACGACGGCGCTCGGCGCCTCCGCCGCGCAGGTCGATGTCGCGGGCGTCAAGCTGGAAGACCACCTCGACCTGCGCGGCACGCCGTTGCAGCTGAACGGCGCAGGCGTGCGCTTCAAGGCGATCTTCAAGGTCTACACGGCGGGCCTGTACGTCGGCAAGAAGGTCTCCACCCCCGAAGAGGCGCTGGCCGCCCCCGGTCCCAAGCGCGTGGCCATCACGATGCTGCGCGACATCGACGCCAACGAGCTGGGCAAGCTCTTCACCAAGGGCGTGGAAGAGAACTCGCCCAAGAGCGAAATGGTCAACCTCATCCCGGGCCTCTTGCGCATGGGCCAGATGTTCGCGGACCAGAAGCAGCTCAAGACCGGCGACACCTTCACCATCGACTGGCTGCCCGGCACCGGCACGGTGATCACCGTGCGCGGGGTGCCGCAGCCCGATCCGGTGAAGGAGCCGGCCTTCTTCAATGCGCTGCTGCGCATCTGGCTCGGCCCGAGCCCGGCCGACTGGAAGCTGAAGGACGCGCTGCTCGGCAAGTCCTAGCCGCCTGGCCGGCGTCTACAGGTCGGCCAGCGAATCCACGAACCCGTCCGCATCCACGCCGCGCACCGGCTCGCCGTGGTTGTAGCCGTAGGTCACGAGCACGACCGGGCAGCCGGCCGCCCGCGCCGCGCGGGCGTCGTTGCTCGAATCGCCGATCATCAGCGTGCGCGCCGGCACGGTGCCCAGCGCCTCGCAGGTTTTCAATAGCGGCAGCGGATCGGGCTTCTTGCGCTCGAAGGCATCGCCGCCGAACACCAGCTCGAAGAACCCATCCAGCCCTTTCGCGGCCATCAGCGGCCTGGCGAATGAGGTCGGCTTGTTGGTGAGGCACGCCAGCCTCAGGCCTCGCGCGCGCAGCGCCTTCAGCCCCTCGATCACGCCCGGGTACAGCGCCGAGTGCTGGCCGTTGATGGCGAGATAGTGGTGCTGGTAGCGGTCCCAGGCGCGGTCGAACAGCGCCTTCGCTTTTGCTTCCGCGCCCGCCGCGTCGGCCGTGCCATCGGCGGTCATCACATGCACGAGCGCCGAATGGATCAGGTGCTCGGAGCCCTTGCCCACCATCCGTTCGATGGCGGCGGGCGCCACCGGCGGCAGGTGGAGGTCGCGCAGCATGCGGTTCAGGGATTCGGCGAAATCGCCGAGCGTGTCGACCATGGTGCCGTCGAGGTCGACGATGGCGGCGTCGAAGCGGGAGAGGTCCGGGAGGTCCGAGCGAAGGGAGTTCAAAACAGGCAGCCTGACGATGTATGGAGCGGAAGCGATGCAGGAAGCCGCGCATTCTGCCTTGTGCGGCAGGACACAATACCGCCGCATGACCGCCTTGACGCCCGCCTCCGCCCCTGCCCCTCGCCCCATCCGCACCGCCGCCACGCTGGTCGTCCTGCGCGACGGCAGCGAAGGCCTCGAAGCCCTGATGCTGCGCCGCGCCGAGAAGGCCAATGACCAGAACAGCGGCGCCAGTGTCTTTCCGGGCGGCGTGCTCGATGCGCACGACCGCCACCTGCATCTGCTGTGCGCGGGCCTGGACGATGCGACGGCCAGCGCGCGCCTGGCGGTGCCCGAGGGCGGGCTCGACTTCTACGCGGCCGCGATCCGCGAGTGCTTCGAGGAGGCCGGCCTTCTCTTCGCGAACGACGCACGGAACCAGCCGGTGCGGCTCGTCGACCTCCCGTCCGGCGACCTCGCCGCGATGCGCGATGCCGCCGAGCAAGGCACCGATGCGCTGCTCGCGATGTGCGGCCAGCGCGGTTGGCGGCTGGCCGGCGACCGCGTCGTCTACTTCGGTCACTGGCTCACGCCGCCCGGCATGCCGCGCCGCTTCGACACGCGCTTCTTCGTCGCGCTGATGCCTGCCGGGCAGGAGGTGCGCCCCGACGGCCGCGAGACCGTCGAGCACATGTGGCTGCGCCCAGCCGATGCGCTGGACCCGGCGCGTGGGTTGAAGCTCATGAACGTGACGCGGCGGGTGCTGCAGCAACTCGATGCGTTCAACCGCGCCGACGAATTCATGGCGCATGCGCGGCAGCTGCGCGAGATTCCGCTGAACATGCCGAGGCTCGCAGACGGCCCCGAGGGCCGCCGTGCAGTGAACATCGAGGAGCCCGCGTACGACGAGATCGGCCTTCTCGATCCCGAGGGCCGCGGCGATGCGCGCTATGCGCTCGAGGCGGGCCTCGTCACGCGGCTGTCCGACAGGGTGATTCGCGTGGTGGGCAGCGCCGGCGACAACGGCTACCTCGTCGGCGGATCGGAAGGCTGGGCATCGATCGGGGCCGCGCCACTCGATGACGCCCTTCGCGCCGCCGCCCCCGGCCCCGTGCGCTGGACCGTCACGGCGCAATCCGACTGGCCCGGCGACGCGCTGGACCTCGGCGGCGCCACGCTTCGGATGTTGAAGCGCAGCGACGCGGCTCCGTCCTTCCTGCTGGTCGAAGCGCGCATGCTTTTCACAGGCCCCGACGTGACGACCACCGGCACGAACGACGCCATCGCATGGATCGCCCCGTCACACGGTTTCATCCACCGCCCGCGCGCAGCGTCGCATGCGGATGCAGCGGGTGCGCCAGCGTATCGGCGATGAGCCGCAGCGCCTGATCGCACTGCTCCCGCGACATCGGCCCGCCCAGGCAGATGCGCACCGCGTCCGGCGGGTCGCCGTCCGTTGAAAACGCCGCGCTCGCCACCACGCCCACGTTCTGCGTGCGCAGGTACGAGGCGAACTCCACCGGGCTCCACCCCGGCGTGAGCGGCAGCCACGCATGAAAGCCTTCGGGATGCGCCTGCAGCCCGCTCTCGCCCAGGTGGCGCATCGCGAGCAGCTGCCGCGCGACCGATTCGGCGCGCACGGCCTGCAGCATCGCCTCGGTGGTGCCGTCTTCCACCCACAGCGTCGTGAGCGCGTTGGTGATCGGCGAGGCCATCACGGTGGTGGCGCGCATCGCGCCCGCCAGGCGCTGCGACTGCACCACCGTCGGTGAGCACACGTAGGCGCTGCGCAGGCCCGCGCCGAAGCATTTGGAAAACCCGCTCACGTAGTAGGTGAGCGCGGGCGCGAGCGTGGCGATGGCGCCCGGTGTCTGGCGCGGCAGCATGCCGTAGGCGTCGTCCTCGATGATCGGAATCGCATAGCGCAGCGCCACGTCGGCCAGCGCCTCGCGCCGCGCGCGGGACACGGTGCCGGCGGTCGGGTTCAGGAGCGTCGGGTTGCAGTACAGCGCCTTGGGCTTGAGCGTCTTGCAGGCGTGCTCGAAGGCATCGGCGATCGGGCCGTCGTCATCGAGCTGCAATGCATGCAGCTGCACGCCCAGCTGCGCGGCGATGGCTTTCACGCCCGGGTAGGTGAGCGACTCCACGCAGATGAGTTCGCCCGGCCGCGCGAGCTGCGAGAACAGCGCCGTGAGCACGCCGTGGATGCCGGGGCACACGAGGATGCGGTCCACGCCCGCATGCGGCACGAACGGGCGCAGCCACTGCATCGCCACCTCGCGGTCGTGCGCGGTGCCGCCGAAATCCTGGTAGCGCAGCAGGTCGTGGAAATCGATCTCCGCGAAGGCGCGGCTCGCGCTCTCGTGCAGCCGCGCCATCAGGTGTTCGTCGTCGGGCTCGGGCGGCATGTTCATCGTCATCTCGGCGCCGCTGCCGCCGCGCAGGCGCAGGCTCGGGCTGCCCGAGCGGATGAAGGTGCCGGTGCCCGCGCGCGAATCGATGAGCCCGCGCTTGCGCGCCTCGGCGTAGCCGCGCGCCACCGTCGTGTAGTTGAGGTCCAGGTCCGCCGCCAGCTCGCGCAGCGTGGGCAGCCGGTCGCGCACGCCCAGGCGGCCGGTCTTGATGTCGTCGGCGATCAGCTCGGCCAGCAGCAGGTAGGCGGGCCGGTCGCTGTTGCGCAGTTGTTTTCGCCAGTGGGCGGTGATGGTGGTCATCGTGCGGAGTTGATTGCATCCATTGATTGCATCGGGCCACCGATCAACATGCATGAATCGCGCCCGCCTCAGAGGAGCCGGATGCTTCGATCAGGTGCGATCAACCCTATTGATCGGGTGCATTGATCGCATGCCGGATGCGTCGTCCCGGTGCAGAAACCGGCCGCCGGACGCTCCCCGTCTCCGTGTTTGCGGTCGCCCGAAAATTTTTTATCCGCACGCGGCCCGCACCGCTGCGCATTGATCGCGCATTGATTGCACGAGCCGGTCCGCGCGCTGGCACATCGCCTGCAAAGGAAAAGGCACGCAAGACCTGCGTGTCCAACCACCCAACCGGAGTCCCCCATGCCCAAAGTCACCCGCCCCCGCAACGAGAAAGGCGAGTTCCTCGTCGACTACGAAGAGAAGGTGTTCGAAGACGTCAAGGCCGAGCCCGGCGAGAAGGCGCTGGTCACCTTCCACACCGTGGCCTTCGAAGGCTCCATCGGTTTCGTGAACCTGCTGCAGGCCACGCGCCTGAAGCGCAAGGGCTACGACACCTCGGTGCTGCTGTACGGCCCCGGCGTCACGCTGGGCGTGCAGCGCGGCTTTCCGACGCTGGGCGACGAGGCCTTTCCGGGCCACCAGAACTTCAACAAGCAGATCGTCAAGTTCATGGAAGAAGGCGGCAAGGTGTATGCCTGCCGCTTCGCGCTGCAGGCGCTGTACGGCCACGGCGAAGGCGCGCTGATCGAGGGCATCAAGCCGATCAACCCGCTGGACGTGCTGGACATCGTGCTGCTGCACAAGAAGGCCGGCGCAGTCATCCTCGACACCTGGACGCTGTAAGGCAGGACCCGAGCGATGGCTTCCCCACCCCGCATCGTGCGTGCCGCGGCGATCCAGATCGCGCCCGACTTCGAGCGCCCCGACGGCACGCTCGAGCGGGTGTGCAGCGCCATCGACGAGGCCGCGGCGAAGGGCGCGCAGCTGGCGGTCTTTCCCGAGACCTTCGTGCCCTACTACCCCTACTTCAGCTTCGTGCTGCCGCCGGTGCTGCAGGGCGCGCCGCACCTGCAACTGGTGGAGCGCGCAGTGGTCGTGCCCGGCCCGGTCACGCAGGCCGTGGCCGAACGGGCCCGCGCGCGCAACATGGTCGTGGTGCTCGGCGTGAACGAGCGCGACCACGGCAGCCTCTACAACACGCAGCTGGTGTTCGATGCCGACGGCACGCTCGCGCTCAAGCGCCGCAAGATCACGCCCACCTACCACGAGCGCATGGTCTGGGGCATGGGCGACGGCGCGGGCCTGAAGGTGGTGGACACCGCCATCGGCCGCCTCGGCGCGCTCGCCTGCTGGGAGCACTACAACCCGCTCGCGCGCTACGCGCTGATGGCGCAGCACGAGGAGATCCACTGCGCGCAGTTCCCCGGCTCGCTGGTCGGGCCGATCTTCGCGGAGCAGATGGAAGTGACCATCCGCCACCACGCGCTCGAATCGGGCTGCTTCGTGGTCAACGCGACCGGCTGGCTCACCGACGAGCAGATCCGCTCCGTCACGCCCGACGCAGGCCTGCAGAAGGCGCTGCGCGGCGGCTGCCACACGGCCATCGTCTCGCCCGAGGGCAAGCACCTCGCGCCGCCGCTCACCGAGGGCGAAGGCATGGTCGTCGCCGACATGGACATGGCGCTCATCGCCAAGCGCAAGCGAATGATGGATTCGGTCGGCCACTACGCGCGGCCCGAGCTGCTGTCGCTCGCCATCAACGACCGGCCGGCAGAGACCATGGTGCCGATGCATCTCACGCAACCCCAACACCTTCAACGGAGCCCGGAACATGACCACCACCACGACGACGCAGCAGCAAGACAGCCGGCAGCTGATGACCGAGCTCCAGTCCTTCGGGTTGCGGCTGGTTGATCCGTCGGCGGGCGTCGCGAGCCGCCGCGGCGGCGCGGGCCCCTCGGACCACAAGGCCGTGACGGTGGACGGCCACACGATCATGGTGCCGGTCCACACCTCCACCGCGTGGCACTCGCCCTTCACGGCGGAAGCGCCCGACGCGCAAGGCATGAGCCGCGTGATGCGCGGCGCGATTCCCATCGCCAGCATCAGCTTTCCGAAGCAGCCGCGTTTCTATGCGATGCAGACCTTCGACGGCGTGCCCTATTCGCACATCGCCACGCTGCACGGCAGCGACGTGCTCGCCACCACGGTGCTGCAGACCTGCATCCGCTACGAGAGCCGCAAGAAGAGCTGCAAGTTCTGCGCGATCGGCCAGTCGCTCGCAGCGGGCCGCACCATCGCGCGCAAGACGCCCGAGCAGCTGGCCGAAGTGGCCCGCGCCGCCGTGCTGCTCGATGGCGTCAAGCACATGGTGATGACCACCGGCACGCCCAACGCGACCGACCGCGGTGCGGCCGTCCTCTGCGAGAGCGCCTTCGCGATCAAGGCGGCGGTCGACATCCCGATCCAGGGCCAGTGCGAGCCGCCCGACGACGACCAGTGGTTCCACCGCATGAAGGCCGCGGGCATCGACACGCTGGGCATGCACCTGGAAGTGGTGACGCCCGAAGTGCGCGAGCGCCTCATGCCGGGCAAGGCGAGCGTGCCGGTCTCGCGCTACATGAGCGCGTTCGAGGCCGCCGTGAGCGTGTTCGGGCGCGGGCAGGTCAGCACCTACATCCTGGCGGGCCTGGGCGATACGCGCGAGGCGATCCTCGACACCTGCGACCAATTGCTCCAGCGCGGCGTGTACCCCTTCGTCGTGCCGTTCGTGCCGATCAGCGGCACGCCGCTCGAAGACCACCCCGCGCCCTCGCCCGAGTTCATGAAGTCGCTGCTCGCGCCGCTGGGCGAGCGCGTGGTGGCCGCGGGCCTGCGCTCGGCCGACATCAAGGCCGGCTGCGGCAAGTGCGGCGCGTGCTCGTCGCTTTCGATCTACGAAAAAGAAAGCGAAGGCTGACCATGCTGTGCATCGACGACCTGAGCGAACTCGACCTGCACTACGCGCCCGTCGAATACCTGGTGCGCGAGGCCGCGCAGCAGTGGGAGCGCGACGAGGCGATGGCGCTGCGCCGCGCGGTGTTCTGCATCGAGCAGGGCATCTTCGCGCGCGACGACCGCGATGCGACGGACGACCGCGCGCAGCTGCTGGTCGCGATGTCGTGCAACGGCGGCATGCCCGAGCAGGTGGTGGGCACGGTGCGCATCCATCGCGGCGAAGCCAGCGGGAAGGCCGGCGAATGGTGGGGCTCGCGCCTTGCGGTGCACCCGGCGTTCCGCAGCCAGGGCCACCTGGGCGTGACGCTGATCCGATTGGCCGTCTCGCGCGCCAATGCGCTGGGCTGCACCGCCTTCTTCGCGCAGGTGCAGATGCAGAACGTGCCGCTGTTCCGCAAGATCGGCTGGCAGCTGCTCGAAGAGATCACCGTGCACGGCCGCCCGCATGCGCGCATGCAGGCCGACCTCGACTGGTACCCGCCCTGCCACGACCCGGTGAGCGGTTTCGTCACGCGCGCCAAGGTGATGGCATGACCAGCAGCAACGTGCACGAGATCGCCGAAGCCCTGCGCGCCACGCGCGGCTTCGCCCACAAGCGCGACATCAGCGATGTGGTGTCGGCCCTCGGCCACTCGTTGCCCGGCGGCCATGCCGCGCTCGCGCAGGCCGTGCCCATCGGCGACGACTGCGCCGCCATTCCCGATGGCCATGGCGGCTACCTGCTGTTCGCCATCGAAGGGCTGGTCGAAGACTTCATCGTGCGCATGCCCTGGTTCGCGGGCTACTGCGGCGTGATGGTCAACGTGAGCGACATCTACGCCATGGGCGGGCGCCCGACGGCCGTGGTCGATGCGCTGTGGAGCACCGGCATGAACCCGGCCGACGACGTGCTGCGCGGGCTCGCGGAGGCGGCCGTGCGCTATGGCGTGCCCATCGTCGGCGGGCACAGCAACAACCGCAGCGAGCGTCCGCAACTCGCGGTCGCGATCCTCGGCCATGCGCGCAAGCTGCTCACGAGCTTCGATGCGAAGCCCGGCGACCTGCTGGTGATGGCGGCCGACCTGCGCGGTGCGTACGAGGAGCCCTTTCCGTACTGGAACGCATCGACCACCGCGCCGGCCGCGCGGCTGCGCGCCGACCTCGAAGTGCTGCCTTCGCTGGCCGAGGAGGGTCTCTGCCGCGCAGGGAAAGACATCAGCATGGCCGGCGCAGTCGGCACCGCGATGATGCTGCTGGAGTGCTCGGGCGTCGGCGCGCACATCGACCTGGACGCGCTGCCGCGGCCCGACGGCGTGCCGCTGCTGCGCTGGCTCACGTCGTTTCCGAGCTACGGCTTCGTGCTCAGCGTGCCGCCTTCGCAGGTCGCGCCGGTGCTCGGCCGCTTCGCCGCGCGCGACATCGCCTGCGCGGTGGTCGGCGAAGTCGACGCGACGCGGCAGGTGCGGCTGCAGGCCGGCGGCGAAGAAGCGCTGCTGTGGGACTTCGGCAGCGACGCCTTCATCCAGCCGCACACGTCCGCCGAGCGCGCGGAGGCGGTGTATGTCTGAGCGCGATCGCCCCTTGCGCATCGGCCTGCTCACGCATTCGGTCAACCCGCGCGGCGGCGTGGTGCACACGCTCGAACTGGCCACCGCGCTGCACGCCGCGGGCCACGCGGTGACGGTGATGGCGCCCGCCGCGCCAGGACAGGCGATGTTCCGCACGCCGCCTTGCAAGGTCGAACTGGCGCCGGTGAACGACAGGCCGCGCGACACCGTCGGCATGGTGCGTTCGCGCATCGACGCCTTCGTCGGTCATCTGCACGGCCTGCTGCAACGCGAGACCTTCGACGTGCTGCACACGCAGGATTCCATCGGCGGCAACGCGCTCGCACAGCTGCAGGACGAAGGCCGCATCGACGGCTTCGTGCGCACCGTGCACCACCTGGACACCTTCGACGATCCGCAACTCACGCACTGGCAACGCAACGCCTTCGAGCGCGCGAGCCTCGTGCTGAGCGGCAGCCGCCTGTGGTGCGATCACTTGCGCGACGCGTACGGCATCGAGGCCCACGAAATCAACAACGGTGTCGATACCCAACGCTTCTCTCCGGTCGCACAAGCGGGCGATGCGGCACTCGCACAGCGCCTGGGCATCGCCACCAGCGCACCCGTGGTACTGGCCATCGGCGGCATCGAAGAGCGCAAGAACACCACACGCCTCCTGGCCGGCTTCGCGCTGCTGCGCGCCGCGCATCCGCGCGCGCAACTCGTGATCGCGGGCGGCGCGAGCCTGCTCGACCATGCCGGCTACACCCAGGCCTTCCGCGCACAAATGCAGGCGTTCGGCTTCGATGAAGGCCCGTGGCAGCCGCTGCGCGTGACCGGTCCGCTGCCCGATGCCGACATCGCCGCGCTCTACCGCCTGGCCGACGTTGTCGCCATGCCCTCGCTGCGCGAAGGCTTCGGCCTCGTGGTGCTCGAAGGGCTTGCGAGCGGCGTGCCAGTGGTCGCTTCGCGCATCGCGCCGTTCACCGATTACCTGGCCGAGACGGATGTGAGCTGGGCCGATCCGGAAAGCGCGGCGTCGATTGCCCAAGCGCTGGCCCACGCACTCGCAACCCGCGATGCGCAGCGCATCGCCGCATCGTCCGCGCGCCTTTCGCAGCGCTTCAGCTGGACCGCCAGCGCCGAGCGCCACATCGCGCTCTACCGCGCACACCTGAAAGAAACCTGCCCATGCCCGTGATGCACTTCCACGTGCGCTGGCCCGACGCCAGCGAAACGCGCTGCTATTCGCCCTCGCTCGTGGTGCAGGACTTCCTCGCGCCCGGCGAACGCTACGCGCTCGAAGACTTCCTGCTGCGCACCCGCGAAGCCCTGGGCATCGCATCCGAACGCGTGCGCGCCAAGTACGGCTTCGCGTGCTCGCAAGCCATGGACCAGCTCGCCGAAATCGAACGCATCGCCACCCGATTCATCGGCACGGCAGATGCCCAAGTCACCGTCGTCGCCTTCGACTGACGCCCCTGCATCCAGAGAGAAAGAAAGAAGACCCCATGTCCTATCCCTACGGCGGACGCAGCCACTACAGCGTCGTCATCGTCGGCGGCGGCCAGGCCGGCCTGTCGCTGAGCCACTGCCTGCATCAGCGCGGCATCGACCACCTGGTGATCGAAAAGCGCAGCCTCGTGCACAGCTGGCGCACCCAGCGCTGGGATTCGTTCTGCCTGGTCACGCCCAACTGGCAATGCCAGTTGCCGGGCTGGGGGTACCTCGGCGACGATCCGCACGGCTTCATGATCAAGGACCAGATCAACGACTGGCTCGCCGGCTTCGTCGCGCAGGTGAAGGCGCCGGCCATCGAGGGCGTCACCGTCGAGCGCGTGTCCCGCGTGCCCGGCACCGGCGCCAGTGCAGGTGAACGCGACCGCTTCATCGTGCAGACCGACGCGGGCCTCTACACCGCCGACCAGGTGGTGGTCGCCTCGGGCGGCTACCACCGCCCGATCGTGCCGCGCCTGGCCGAGAAGCTGCCGGCCACCGTCGCGCAGTACCACTCGGCGCAATACCGCAACCCCGCGCAGCTGCCCGAGGGCGCGGTGCTGGTGGTGGGCTGCGGGCAGTCGGGCGCGCAGATCGCCGAAGACCTGCACCTGGCCGGCCGCAAGGTCCACCTGGCCACCGGCAACGCGCCGCGCTGCGCGCGCTTCTACCGCGGCCGCGAGGTGGTCGACTGGCTCGCCGACATGAAGTACTACGACATGCCCGTCACCGAGCACCCGCTGCGCGAAGGCGTGCGCGACAACACCAACCACTACGTGACCGGCCGCGACGGCGGGCGCGACATCGACCTGCGCCGCTTCGCGCGCGAAGGCATGGAGCTCTACGGCCTCCTGAGCGGCTTCGACGGCGGCAGCTTCGAGCTGCAACCCAACCTGCGCGAGAACCTGGACAGCGCCGACGACACCTACAACCGCATCAACGCATCGATCGACAGGTTCATCGCATCGCAAGGCCTCGAAGCGCCGCCGCCCTCGGTCTACACGCCCGTGTGGGAGCCGGCCGAAGAACGCACCCGGCTCGACCTCGCGGCGGCGGGCATCACGAGCGTGGTCTGGTGCATCGGCTTCTCGCCCGACTTCGCCTGGGTGGACGCGCCGGTCTTCAACGGCCGCGGCGCGCCGGTGCACCGGCGCGGCGTGACGAACGAGCCCGGCCTGTATTTCCTCGGCCTGCCGTGGCTGCACACCTGGGGCTCGGGCCGCTTCTCGGGCGTGGCACGCGACGCGGAGTTTCTCGCCGAAGCGATCGAAGAGAGAAAGGCAGGATTGCGTGGGAGCGAAATGGAGGCACCCTCGGCGCCCGCACTGCGAGCAGCCTAGGCGCCTCGCTCAGAGCAATCGTTGATCAGCGGTTCACCCAGAGCGTGCCCCAGTGCGCAGGGCATCGGGTGCTCCCCGCAGCGAAATCAAGGAGGAGGCCGAAGGCCGGGGGACATTCGCGGAGGGGAGCACCCGGTGGCCTGTGCACGCCGCCCCGAAAGGTCCGCGAATTCAGGCCTGCTGCGCCTCGGTCAACGCCTGCGCAGCCACCACCGCCTCGGTCCGGTTGCGCACATTCAGCGCCCGGAAGATCGCAGCCAGGTGGATCTTCACCGTCCCCTCGCTGATCCCCAGGCTGCGCCCGATCAGCTTGTTCGGCTTGCCCTGCGAGAGCAGTTGCAGCACCTCGACCTGCCGCTCCGTCAGCACGCTGCGCAGGTGCTCCAGCGTCTGGCCGGCGCCGCCGCCGCGCGTGAGCGCCTCGGTGCCGCGCGCCTCCGGTGCCACGCCCGCCACGATGCCGGGCGGCAGCGCCGTGAGCATCATCGGCGGCACGTACACGCCGCCCGCCAGCACCAGCCGCACGGCCGAAAGCATGACTTCTGGTGAGTAAGCTTTTGGAATGAATCCAAGAACGCCGCGTTCGAGCGCGCTGCGCATGATGGCCGGGTCTTCGTAGCCCGACAGCACGATCACCGGCACGGCCGGATGCCGGCGCCGGATTTCGTCGATGTGCGCCTGGCCGTCCGCGCCAGGCATGTTGAGATCGATCACGGCCAGGTCGAGGTCGTCGTTCGCGCCTGCGAGCAATTCGTCCACGCTCATCGCCAGGACGAATTCGATGCCAGGCTCGAGCTCCGACAACTTGGCTTTGACCGCCTCGATGACGAGCCGGTGGTCGTCGGCGATCAGGATTTTCATGGCTTGGTTTTCCGTAGTCCCAGCTGCGTTGAAGTCAGCGATTGCTGACGATAACGGCGATTGCCCCGCGCAGCAAGGCCGCCCGGCCCCACCAACGGCATAGACCCCAAGCGGTATGGCGCCCGCCGGGACCCCTTTGGAAGAATGAACTTCCACTCGAAGGAACCGGGGACATGGGCATGTGCCATCGACGCAGACGCCGGTGCAAGGCATCCTTCGCAATGCACGATTGAACGGGCACCTCCATGGCCCGGCTGCTCGACTGCTTTTCGTCCTTCCTCTCGTTCGGCCTCGCGCTGGACGCCTCCATCGCGACCGGCCGGCCTGCCCTCTCGCATGACGCGGCGCAGCAGCAGGCGCGCCGGCTGCTCGACGCGGCGCGCGCCCAGGCCGAGGCCTCGGGCGCCCCCGCGGCGCAGGTCGAATCGGCGGTGTTCGCGATGGTGGCCTGGATCGACGAGGTCCTCGCGCGCCACCCCGGCGCGGAGGCCGGCGCGGCGCCGCTGCAGGTGCAGCTCTTCAACTCCAACAACGCGCACAGCGAGTTCTTCCATCACCTCTCGGCGCTGGGCGCGCAGGACGACCATGACGACCAACTGCGCGAGGTCTACTGGCACGCGCTCGCGCACGGCTTCAAGGGCCAGTACTACTTCGAGGACGGCGACCAGGGCGAGCTGGGCAAGCTCAAGGACCTGCACGGCCGCCAGCTTCGGCTGCGGCCGCTCGCGCTCGGCAGCCTCGTGCAGGACCACATCACGCCCCAGCCCTACGGCGTGGCCGATCCGCGCGGCCCCAACGACACGCAGCGGCGCGACCGGGCGCTGCTGCGTGCGAGCGCGGCGCTGGCCCTGCTGCTGCCGCTCCTCTACCTGCTGTGGTTCATGACCTCCGGGCCCGCGACCACCCAGACCGCGCTCGCCCAGCGCATCGACCAGCACCTGCAGACCTATGCCTGCGCCGACCTCTCGGCCTCGGTCGGCAAGGACGGCCACACGCAGGTGAGCGGCTTCGTCTCGCTGCCCGAGGACCTGCCGCGCGTGGCGCGCGAGGTGAGCGCCATGCCGGGCGTGGCTGCGCCGCGCTTCGACGTGGGCCTTCGCGTGTGGCCGCACTGCGAGGTGTTCGCCATCCTCAAGCCCTACCAGGCGCGCAACCAGGAGAAGCACTACGGGCTGGACATCGACGCCCCCACGGCCCGCAACCGCCAGCTGCGCGAAGGCGACAACGTGCGCGTGCAGGTGGTGGCGCCGCGGCACGACAGCTACATCTGGGTCGACTACTACACCGCCGACGGCTCGGTCATGCACCTCAACGCCGGGCAGACGCCCACGCCGCTGCAGGCCGGCGCCACGCTGGAGCTGGGCCGCGACATTCCATCGAGCTGGCTCGTGAGCCCACCGTTCGGGAGCGTCCTGATCACCGTGCTCTCGGCGCCGATGCCGTTCACCGAGACCTCGGACCGCCCGCCGTTCGAGCTCGCCTCGGCCTACCTGCTGCGGCTGCGCGAGGCGCTCGCGGCCAGCAAGAACAGCGAGCGGCTGATCGCCGATTTCGTGTTCCTGGAGACGGTGTCGCGATGACCGCCCTGCTCTCGCCCACCCACTTCTTCTGGGCACTGCTCGCGCTGTGCCTGCTGGGCTTCGTGCTGCTGTACGCGATGGTGCACGACGCGGGCCGCGGCGCGCGGCGGCGTGCCTTGCTGCGGCGCATCGAGACGCTCGATGCGCCGGTGGACGACGCGGCCGTCGGTGCGCTGCGCGAATCGATGGCGCAGGCGCGCCAGGCGCTGCGGCCACCACGGATTTCACGCCGGCCGGCCGCGCCCGTGCCGTGGTTCCTGTTCCTCGGCGATGCGGCGGCCGACCTGCCCGGGCTCTTGGCCACCGCGCAAGGCGAGCGCCCGGCCCTGCCCCAAAGCGACGCCACCGGCGAGACCTGCTGGCGCTGGTGGCTGACCGGCGCGCTGGCGGCCATCCAGATCCACCCCGTCGCGATCGGTGACGCGGCCCACGCGCCGCGCACGCACGGGCTGTGGCTGCAGGCGCTGCTGGCGCTCGCCGAGCGGCGCGACCGGCTGCCGCTCAACGGCGTGGTGATGTGCTTTTCCGCGAGCGAATTGCTGCAGGCCGATGCCGAGGAGCTGCGGCCGCTCGCCGCGAAGATGCGCCGGCTGCTCGACGAGACGGGCGACACCTTGCGCCTGCAGTTGCCCGTGTACCTCGTCGTCACCGGCCTGGAGCACCTCACGGGCTACGCCACGCTGCGCGGCGCGCTGCCGCCGGAGGTGCTGGCGCAGGCGCTCGGCCATCGCCTGCCGGACCCGTTCGCCGCGCCCAACGCACCGGCCGGCGATCGGCTCGATGCCCAGTTCGACCCCATCGCCACGCAGTTGCAGGGCCTGCGCATGGCGTTGCTGCGCGAGCAGCAAGGGGCCGCGGCGCGGCTCGCGATCCATGGGTTCGTAGAGGCGCTGCAGGGGCTGCAGCCCGCGTTGCGCGAGGTGGCCGAGGTTTTGTTCGAGGGCCACGGCAAGGGCGCGCGCGCGCCGCGCTGGCGCGGCCTCTATTTCACGGCCGCCGCATCGGATGCGAGCGGCGGGGCGTTCGTGACGGATCTCTTCGAGCGCTTCCTGCCCGCCGATCAACCGCTGGTGCGGCCGGGGCGCCCGTCGCCCAACAACGCGGCGGGTGCGCCATGACGCACGGCGCGCCGACCTTACTTGGCGTCGATACGGATCTGGCGCGCGCCGAAGTTGACGGTCAACACTTGCGCCTGGCCTGGCGTGACCGGGCGCACTTCACGCCAGCGCGCGCGGTCGAGGTCGCGGAACGCCGCCATCACCGCGATGGCCTTCGCATCGGCCGGCAGCGTGAGGTCCAGTTTCTTGCTTTCGCCGGGGCGCAGCAGCATCTCTTCGCGCTGCACGAGCTCGGCGCCGAGCGTGGCCTGGTCCTTCTCGAACAGCGAGAAGAAGTCGGCGCCCTCGAAGGGTCCGGGCGACTTGAGCGCATACACGCGCACAGTGAGCGGCGATGCGCGGCCGCGCGCATCGGGGTTGGCATCGGCGCCGGCCACCAGCGTGATGCTCACCGGCGTGACCACCGGTTTGCTCGCGCAGCCAGCGAGGGTCAACCCTGCCAGAGCCGCAATGGCGAGCCCGAGACCCGCCACGCGGCGCCGCGATGCCGCAGCGAAGAAGCCTTCATAGGACGAATGGTGTGTACCCAGCGTGCGCATGCTATTCCCTTCGTTGCATTGACCGGTCCTGACGCATCTTTGATTATCACCAGCGAACTCGAACAGGCAACATGCTGACTCACGAACTTGTAGAAGCACTGCTCACGCCGATAGGCGAGGCATCGCCGTGCGGGGACGATCTGGAGTACGACGCGGACTTCACCGCGCTCACCACGTCCGCGCTGGGCAAGCCCGAGCAACAGTTCGGCGACACCGTCATCCCGGCGGTGGAGCCGGAGTGGCGCCAGGTGGCCGAGCAGTCCGATGCGCTCCTGCGCCGCAGCAAGGACGTGCGTCCCGCGGTGCTGCTGCTGCGCGCATCGACGCGCCTGCAGGGCATCACCGGCTTCGTCGCCGGGCTCGAGTTGCTCACCGGCCTGCTCGACCGGTTCTGGGAAGGCATACATCCAAAGCTCGATGCCGACGACGACAACGACCCGACCATGCGCCTGAACGCGCTGGCGCCGCTGGGTGACGAGGCGATGGTGCTGAAAGACCTCTACGACGCGCAGGTGGGCGTGGCGCCGGGCGTGGGCGCGATCCGCGTGCGCGACATCGCGGTGGCCAACAACGCATTGAACGCGGTGGGCGGCGACGCCACCTATTCGCCCGCGCAGATCCAGGGCGGCCTCGAAGCGCTGCATGCCGAGCGGCCCGAGCTGATCCAGGCCGCGATCGGCGTGCCCGGCCTCGTCGAAAAGCTGCAAGCCCTGCTGGTGGAGCGAACCGGCCGCGCCGACGTGATCGACCTGGCCCCGCTGCGCACCATCGGCCGCATGCTGCAGAAGGCCTGCAGCGCCGCCATCGGCGCGCCCGATGAAGCGCAAGTCGAAGGCGCGGAAGGCGACGGCGCACCGGCCGGCGGCGCACCGCGCACTGCTGCCGCGCGCGGCGAAATCCAGAGCCGCCAGGACGCACTGCAGACGCTGGACCGCGTGATCCGCTTTCTCGAACAGACCGAGCCCGGCAACCCCGCGCCGCTCCTGATCGACCGCGCCAAGAAGCTCATCGGCGTGAGCTTTCTCGAAATCATGGCCAACCTCGCGCCCGGCGCGCTGGACACGATCGAGACCGTGACCGGCAAGCGCTCGTCCGAATAGCCGCCGCTTCCCTTCGTTCTTTTTTTCCTCTGTTGATCGAACCGCCCCATCTACCCCCGCAAGGAGCATCGCCATGGCCAAGAGCAGTCAGAAATTCATCGCCCGCAACCGGGCGCCCCGCGTGCAGATCGAATACGACGTCGAACTCTACGGCGCCGAGAAAAAGATCCAGCTGCCCTTCGTGATGGGCGTGCTGGCCGACCTGTCGGGCAAGCCCACCGATCCGCTCGCGCCCGTGGCCGACCGCAAGTTCCTGGAGATCGATGTCGACAACTTCGACTCGCGCATGAAGGCCATGAAGCCGCGCGCCGCGTTCGCGGTGGAGAACTCGCTCACCGGCGAGGGCGAGCTCAAGGTGGAGCTCACCTTCGAGAACATGGAAGACTTTTCGCCCGCCGCCGTCGCCAGGAAGGTGGGCGCGCTCAACAAGCTGCTGGAAGCGCGCACGCAGCTGTCCAACCTGGTGACCTACATGGACGGCAAGAACGGCGCCGAGGAACTGCTGGCCAAGGTGCTGGAAGACCCGGCCCTGCTGCAATCGCTGGCCTCCACCGCCAAGCCCGACGACGCCGCCACGCCGCCGGCCGCCTGAGCCGATCGAAACCCCAACGCCTGACACACCGGTACACGAGGAGAAACCACCATGGCCGAAGCACTCGAGCAGAGCGCACTCAAGGACGTTGCCTATGCGGGCAGCGACTTTTCGTCGCTCCTTCAAAAGGAATTCAAGCCGCGCAGCGACGAAGCCAAGAGCGCCGTCGAAGCCGCCGTGCTCACGCTCGCGCAGCAGGCGCTGAGCAACAGCACGGTCATCGGCAAGGACGTGACCAAATCGATCCAGGCCATGATCGCCGCGATCGACGCCAAGCTCACGGACCAGGTCAACAAGATCATCCACCACCCTGATTACCAGAAGCTGGAGAGTGCGTGGCGCGGCCTGCACTACATGGTGAACAACACCGAGACCGACGAGCACCTGAAGATCCGGGTGATGGACATCTCCAAGGTGGATCTGGCCAAGAGCCTGAAGAAGTTCAAGGGCGCGGCCTGGGACCAGAGCCCGATGTTCAAGAAGATCTATGAGCAGGAATACGGCCAGTTCGGCGGCGAGCCCTTCGGCGCGCTGGTGGGCGACTACCACTTCGACCAGAGCCCGCCGGACATCGAGCTGCTCGGCGAGATGTCCAAGATCGCGGCCTCGGCGCACGCCCCCTTCATCACCGGCGCAAGCCCCAACCTGATGCAGATGGAGTCGTGGCAGGAGCTGGCGAACCCGCGCGACCTCACCAAGATCTTCCTCACGCCCGAGTACGCCGGCTGGCGGTCGCTGCGCGATTCGGACGATGCCAAGTACCTGGGCCTGTGCATGCCGCGCTTTCTTGCGCGCACGCCCTACGGCGCCAACACCAACCCGGTGGAGGAGTTCGACTTCGAGGAAGACACCGCCGGCGCCGACCACAGCAAGTACGCCTGGGCCAATGCCGCGTATGCGATGGCGACCAACATCAACCGCTCGTACAAGCTCTACGGCTGGGGCTCGCGCATCCGCGGCATCGAATCGGGCGGCGCGGTGGAGAACCTGCCGCTGCACACCTTCCCGAGCGACGACGGCGGCGTGGACCAGAAGTGCCCGACCGAAATCGCCATCAGCGACCGGCGCGAGGCCGAGCTCTCCAAGGCGGGCCTGCTCTCGCTCATCCACCGCAAGAACTCTGATTTTGCGGCCTTCATCGGCGCGCAGTCGCTGCACAAGCCGGCCGAGTACGACGACCCGGACGCCACGGCCAACGCCAACCTCGCGGCGCGCCTGCCCTACCTCTTTGCCTGCAACCGCTTTGCGCACTACCTGAAGTGCATCGTGCGCGACAAGGTCGGCAGCTTCAAGGAGCGCGACGACATGCAGCGCTGGCTCAACAAATGGATCATGAACTACGTGGACGGGGACCCCGTCAACTCGTCCGAGGAAACCAAGGCGCGCAAGCCCCTGGCCGCGGCCGAGGTGGTGGTCGAAGAGGTCGAGGGCAACCCCGGCTACTACACCTCCAAGTTCTTCCTGCGCCCGCACTACCAGCTGGAAGGCCTCACGGTGTCGCTGCGGCTGGTGTCCAAGCTGCCCTCGGCCAAGGGCGGCAAGTAACGAAGGCATATGCCTTCGGTGGGCCTTTGAAAAAACGGCCCTCCGCTCGTTCTCCTGATAGCTCCCGGGCACCAACGCTTAGGCACCGCACGGAAGCCCTTTTTTCCTGATTCACACACAACTGAAAGGTAAGCATCATGGCTGCAGACATGTTTTTGAAGCTCGAAGGCGTCGACGGCGAATCCAAGGACGATTCGCACAAGAAGGAGATCGACATCCTGGCCTGGAGCTGGGGCGCCAGCCAGTCGGGCACTGGCCACGTGGGCGGCGGCTCGGGCGCCGGCAAGGTGAGCGTGCAGGACGTCTCGATCACCAAGTACGTGGACTCCGCCTCGCACCTGCTGCTCCTGGATTGCTGCAACGGCCAGCACATCAAGAAGGGCACGCTGGTGGTGCGCAAGGCCGGCGCGACGCCGCTGGAGTACATCAAGCTCACGATGGAAGACATCCTGGTGAGCAGCATCCAGACCGGCGGCAGCGGCGGCGAAGACCGCCTGACCGAGAACATCCAGCTGAACTTCTCCAAGTTCAAGTACGAGTACACGCCCCAGAAGGCCGACGGTTCCGGCGACGGCACCAAGGAAACCGGCTGGGACATCGCGGCCAACAAGAAGGTCTGACGCGCTTCTCCGGCTGCCGCCAGCGGCCGGGGGCCGCTTCATCCGCTCTCGATTGCCTTCAGCCGGAGACACGCATGGCAACACTCAACCCCAAGGTCCTGCAATGGGCCAGCGCCCAGGTGGGCAAGCACATCGGCGCGCGCGAATGCTGGGACCTGGCCAACAAGGCCCTGCTGCAGGCCGGCGCCGGCACCTCGTCGGACTTCGGTCCGATGGGCGACGACGACGACTACATCTGGGGCGACGAAGTCGCGCTCAAGGATGCGCTGCCCGGCGACATCCTGCAGTACCGCGACTACGAGATGACCACCACCACCACCACCGACGTCACCTTCGCGGACGACTCGGGCTGGGTCGAAGACCCCTCGGTGATGGTGGGCCACCCGCACCACACGTCCATCCTTTCCAGGAACCCGGGCAACGGCGCCATCACGGTGCTGGAGCAGAACTACAAGGGCAACAAGGAAGCGGTGCGCTCCAGCACGATCCAGTGGAAGGGCAGCTCCACCTCGACCACCAGCCGCAAGCAGATGAAGCGGCAGGACAACGGCAAGATGGAATCGGCCCTCGTGGTGGTCACGGTGGACGTGACGGTGAGCGGGACACTCAAGGCCTATCGGCCGAAGAAGCCCTGATCCCTTGACCTTGCAAACGAACAGAGATGCGCGGGCCCGCAAAGGCCCGGCTTCTTTTCCGATTCGCCGCTAGTCCGCCGGCTTGCCGGGCGCGGCCGCAGGCTCGTCGATCGGCGCCGGCATCGTCACCTCCTCGAGCGCCGGCATCAGCCGCGTCGCATCGTCGATGTCATCGGCAATCACCCACAGCGTGAGCGCGGTGTAGTTGTCGTGGCCCGGCTTGGCGCGGGCCTTGATCTGCGTATCGAGCTGCTCGGTCCACTGGCTGGGCGTGCGCGAGGCATGCAGCGTATCGACCAGGCACTCGTCGCCCAGCGGCTCCCACACGCCGTCGCTGCACAGGAGCAGCACATCGCCCGACACTAGGCGCATGCGGTCGGACACCGCGATGTCGGGCGCCTCCTCGATCGAGCCGAGCGCCGACAGCAGCATGTTGCGCTGCGGATGCAGGCGCGCGCCCTCTTCGTCGAGCATGCCGCCCGCCACCATCTGCTGCACCAGGCTGTGGTCGGTGGTGCGCGCCACGATGGCGCCGCCCCGAAAGAGGTACGCGCGGCTGTCGCCGCTGTGCACCCAGGCGAGCGCCTGGTTCTCCAGGTCGATGGCCGCGAACACCACCGTGGAGCGCATGCCCGCGAGCTTGCCGCCCTCGGCCTGGCGCGCGACCACGTCGCGGTTGGCCTGCTCGACCAGCGTGCGCAGCGTGAATTCGTCCAGCCCCGGCGCCGCCGAGAAGCCGCCCAGCATGCTCGTGCGCGCCGTGGCCGCGGCCACGTCGCCGCCGCCATGGCCGCCCGCGCCGTCGGCCACCAGGCAGGCGACATAGCGCTCGTCGTGCCAGTGGCCATGGACGTCCTCGTTGTAGGTGCGGCCGCCCTGTCGGGACAAGGTGACGATTTCGATTTCCAAGCGGGGTGCCTCGCGTGTGCTGGTGTTGTTGTGGTGGCTTCGACCGAGGCCGTCGTTCTGCTTTTTTGCTTTTTGCTCTTGTTCTTCTGCGTCACTGACCGTCGGACTTCAGGCGCGCCATCTGCTCTTCGTAGGCCTGGAGAAACGCCTTGCCGAAGAGGTTGTGGAAATCGTCTTCCGCCTCGCTCGCGATGCCGCCGTACAGCGCCACGAACTGGTCCCAGAGCTTTGCCTTGCGGTTGGCCGCGAAGATGGCGTCGAGCGCCGACTTCGCGCTGATCTTCTTCTCGAGCTCCTCGGGCTCGAAGCGCCCGATGACATGCGCGAGCGCCGCGCGCATGCCCACCATCACGCCGAACTGGTGGGCGCGCAGATCGTTGAAGGCATCGCGCATCGCCGCCTCCGGCGGCATGAAGCCGCGCACGCCCGGCCCGAGCAGGTGCGCGAGCGCCACCTCCACCGTGGGCGAGAACTTCAGCGGGTTGTTGGCCTGCGCCGCGATCATCGTGACCTCGGCGCGCACCTCGCGCTTGAACTCCTGGCGCGTGAGCAGGAGCTGCAGCGTGCCTTCGGTGGCGCTGCGCAGCATCGAGCCGATGCGCTCCATGAGGCCGGGCGTGAGCATCTCGGGCGGCTGGTGCGTGCTGGCCAGGCCGCGCAAAAACGCGGCGAGCAGCTCGTCGTCGGAGGCCGCGCGTTCGGCACGCGGCGCGGCCGCGCGCGGAACGGGTGGCGCAGGTGGTGGCGCAGGTGGAGGCGGCAATGGAGGCAGCGACTCCAGCGGCCGGCTCCCCAACTCGGGGCCGCTGATGCGGATCGGCTGGCCCGTGATGTCGTCGAACTGCGGCAGCACCTCCGCGGGTGCCGCGGCCACCGGTGCGGGCGCGGGTGGTGGTGGTGGTGGAGGCGAAGGAGGTGGTGGCGTCACCGCCTTCGGCGGCGTGAAGCCGAACTGGTCGATCGGCAGGTGGTCGGAGCGCGGCGTAGGCGTGGGCGGCGCCGCGCTCTGCAGCGCAGCCAGCGGATCTGCGGACGACGCCGTGTTCGGCTGCAGCAGCGGATCGGCCAGCGGCGACAGCGCGAGCGGATCGCCGCCGATGCCGCCCCCGCCGCCCATGCCGCCGAACAGCTCGTCGATGCCCGAGGCCTTGCCATGCGCGGGCGGCGCGCCGAGGTCGGAGAAATCGTCGAGCGCCCCGATGCCCGCGGACGGCGCGGAGCTCGGCGTGGTCCCGAGCAGATTCGCGAACGGATCGACCTGCGCGGCCTGCGCATTGCGCGAGCCCGTCTCCATCGGGTCGGGGAAGAGCAGCGACTCGGCGCTGGCCGGTGCCGGCGCCCTGGCGCCACCGGACGAAGCGGGCGCGGGTGCAGGCGGCGAGCCCAGCCCTGCGAGCAGGTCGGCGAACGGATCGTCGCTCGTGCTCGCGGCAGCAGCAGCAGCACCGGCCGGTGCCGACATGATGGTGTTGGGAATCGCCAGCGACGGCGGCGCCGCGGCCGTCATGCGCACGCTGAGCTCGAAGCTGCCGACGACCAGCCGCGCGCCATCGGTGAGCGGCGCTTCCTTGCCAGAGCCCAGCGACACGCCGTTGCACTGCATCGGATTGCTGCCCCGGTCGATCACGAAATACTGGCCGTCGCGGCACAGCACCTGCGCATGCACGCGCGAGACGGTGCGGTCCGGATCGTCCAGCACCAGCGTGTTGGTGTCGGCCCGGCCGATGGTGCCCCCGTTGGGCCCGAAATCGGCGGCGATGGGCTGCCCCGCCGGAGCGCCTTGCCGGGTGATGACAGCGATATGGATCATGAATCGGCCCCCGAGGCTCTAGGCCTTTCTATGCCCGTACACAGCCCGTGCGCGCACGGCGTGCAAGGGCGAAAAAACTCAGAAGGAGTATTCATTCCGTGGGGCACGTTGGCAATCTCGCCTTAAGAGGTATGCCATTGCAGCCAGGCTGCGACGGCGGTGAAGATGAAGGCGATGAGGAGCCAGGTGCGCACGGCGGCATCCAGGCGCCGCGGCGCATGCCGCGCCCATCGCGCCGTGGCCGCGATCAGGAAGACAACAGCCAGCGCAGCGAGGATGTAGCGGGCTTGCATCTCTTCAAGCCGCCAGCGCATCGAGCCAGCGCTGCTGCCGCCAGGCCGGGGCACCAACGGGAAACAACACGGTTCCGGGTTGCAGGAGACCCAGGTGCTGGGCTGCCGCCGCGCGCTGGCGCTGATGGCCATGGCGCAGCACGCGCACGCAGTGCGCCAGCCCGGGCGGCTGGCCCAGGAAGTAGCGAACGCCAGGCGTGAAGACATGGCCGTCGGCCTGCCACCAGCGGGCGATCGCCGGGGCGTCGGGCCACGGCAGATCGGCGTCTTCGTCCTCGGCGACGTTGTCGTCGTCCGGATCGTCCGTGAGCCCGCGGCTGCCGCGCCCGGCCGATGCCCCTGCAAGCGAGGATGCCTGCACGGAAAGTCCGGTGATCGTGCGCAGCGACTCGGCCGCGATCCGCGCCGACTCGGGATGGTCCAGCTGCTTGATCAGCCACGGCACGAGCTGCGCATCGCCCGCGGCGCCGCAGGCCTCGATGAGCCGGCGCAGCGCCGGGCGTCCCTCGGCGCCCTGTATGGCCTGTGCCATCTGCCCGAGCACATGGCGCGCCCGCGGCAGTTCGGCGGCGCGCACGAACAGCGCCAGCGCCTCGGGCGCCTCGGCCGTGCCGCCCTCGGCGATCTGCTGGAGCACCTCGATGGCGGGATGCGCATCCCCCAGCAACAACGCCGCGCCCGCGGCGCGCAGGCGCACCCGCGCGCTCCCGTGCCCGAGGTTCTCGCGCACCCGATCGATACTGCCCACGACGCCGACCTCGCCCGCCAGTTGCAGCGCCCGGGCGCGAACCGCGTCATCGCCGTCGTCCAGCAGCGCCCACAGCAAGTCGCCGGGCGGCGTGCGGTGCAGGTGCATCGCGGCGGTGGCCAGGTAGCGCGCCAGCGGCGCGTCCGCCGCGGCCATCTTCACCACAAGCCCCTGCAGGGCCTTGCTGGAAACCCAGCCGAACGCCCCCACCAGGCTCTCGTTGCAGACCTCGTCTTCGACCTGCACGCCCGCTGCCGCTGCCAGGACCTCCCGCACATGCATCGTGTCGCCCGACTCCACCGCCAGCACCGTGGGCGCGAACAGCCCGCCGGGGCCGGCATCTTCGGCGCACGCGATGCAGGCCTTCCAGCCTTCGGCCTCGGTGGTGCGAAGCAACGCGATGTGCGCGTCGATGCGCTCGTCGAAGCCGGCGAGCCGCTTGAGCGTGTCCCGCCCGCCGACCAGTCTCGCGCGATGCTGGACCAGCCATGCGAGTTCGTGCGGGAGCCGCTCGATCTGCCGCGCGACCACGGCCCGCGCCGACGGCGCGGCACCGTCCGCACGAGCGAAGGCGCGAAAGGGAGGCGTTCGCGCGCCGTCGGCCGGCGCGATCAGGCAGGCGCCGCGCATCTCCCCTTCGGAGGACGACTCGCACACCGCGACGGCGCCTGGCGCGTAGCCCCAGTACATCGCGTGCGCCCCGACGATCACCTGCAGGGGCAAGGTGGCGCATCCCACGTCGCCCGTGAATGCCGGCAGGTGGATGCACGGCAGGCCGTCGCGCCAGGCGCGGTACTGCCGCGCGAGCAGGGCCGTCGACTCCCACGCGCGGTAGCGCTCGCCGTTGATGTCGGTGATGCGCCATTCGATCTGTTCCTCGGCCGCCCCGGCCCGGCGCAGCGCCGCATCGATCGCGCGCTGCAGCCCGCTGCCCACCGAATAGCGGTCGGTGCGCAGGCTGTCGGCCTCCTGCGCCTGGGCCGCGCCCAAGACGCAGGCCATCGCGGGCTCGGAGAAAGGCCCCGAGGCACGGCCCGTCAGAAAGAAGGCGGCCGCCTCGCCGGGGATCAGGCCGAACGGGTTGGCGGCTTCGTGCAGGCGTCCGCTGTCGTGCAGGCGTTCGCGATCCTCGTCGTTGAGCATCGAATCGACGCCGCCGATCAGCGCCGCATCGATCTCGTTGCGCGCGAGCAGCGCATCGGCAAGTTCCATGGCGCCCGCGGCCGATGCATGGCCTTCCAGCAGCACGCGCGAGTGCTGCGAGGGCCGCAGGCCCAGGCTGCGCATCGCCCGCGCGATGAAGGCGTGGCCCGTGCCGTCCAGCGTGATCGCGTGGCGGCGAAACGGCTCGGGCAGGGCCACGAACAGCGCGCAGCGCGCGATGTCGCCGGCATAGGCGGCCAGGCATTCGCGCACCGCGCGCAGCAGCATCTTGCGCAGCCAGGCCTCCTGCGAGGGCTTCAACTTCCCAGCCGCGGGCACGGGCGCCGCCAGCAGCGGATCGCCCGTGTCGGGCAGCACCGCCTCGACGCCGCTCAGCCCGGCGCGGATGGCGGCGCAGGTCTGCGCGGCATCCATGCCGACGGCCGTGACGCATCCGGTGGCGTAGATCAGTT
Source organism: Variovorax sp. AC194 (assembly GCF_979257995.1). Taxonomy (NCBI): domain Bacteria; kingdom Pseudomonadati; phylum Pseudomonadota; class Betaproteobacteria; order Burkholderiales; family Comamonadaceae; genus Variovorax; species Variovorax sp. AC194. Next base: position 6,359,286 of record NZ_OZ409823.1, read on the forward strand.
GCATGACGCGGCGCCCGGGTCCGGCCGGTTCAGTGGGCGAGCGCCGGCGCGTCGCGCCCGACATAGCGCTTGCCGCGCTCTTGCGCGCGCAGCCAGGCCGGCGAAACATCGCCGATGACGATTTCGCGCACCAGGCCCAGCGTGCGCAGCCCGGTGAGGCAATGCCGCGCCAGCACGGACACGGTGCGCGCCTCGGCGTCCACGTACACCGTGTCCGTGCGCAGGCGGTGCTGCACCATGCCCTTGGAGTGCAGCACGGTCACGCCGATGTCGGGGGCCGGCATGCGAAAGCGCCAGAGGCCTTCGGGCGTGAGGTTGGCCAGCTGCACTTCCTCGTCCGGCATCGCGTGCGGCCACTGCTGATCGAGCGGCGCGCATTGCGCGAAGCGCGGGTCCAGATCGACCGGCGGCAACGGCCAGCGCGAATCCGTCCAGGCCTTGTCGTAGGTTCCGGCATGGTTCAGGCGCGGCGTCCAATTGGGCGCGACCGCGCCGAAGCCGGCCACCGGAAACGCGGTGTCGGAAGCGCCCATCATGTGTCCGAAAGGCCCGATGTTGGGCAGGTCGCTGGCGACCGACGGGTCCGACGAGGCTGCACCGCGCCAGCCCACCCCCACGGGGTTTTCCAGATGGCATGCGCTCACCGCGTCCGCGGCGTCGCGAACGCTGCCGCCGAACGCGCGCTCGTAGCGCAGCGGCATGGCGACGAAGGGTTGCGGCGATGAGAAGCGGGTGCCGGTGAGTCCGGCCCGCTGCCTGTCGCCGGTGAGGGTCAGCACCTTGCGCCAGCCGCCGACGCGCACGCCCACGGCCATCTCCGTCACCGCCTTGCCGTGCGGCGCGTGGGCGGTGGCGTTGAGGATGAAATCGACCGCGGGCTTGGCCGCGGTCGCCGCGCTCGCCCGCCGCAGCGACGACCGGCCCGGCACGCCGCCCGGCTCGTCGCCCAGCGGCGGCGGCACCTGCTCGGGCAGGGCAAAGGGCTCGCCCGCGTCATCGAAGCCGTAGGTCGCGCACACGAGGATGCAGAAGAACAGTTGCCCGTCCCGGTCCATCAGCAGCATGCACTGCTGCGCGAAGGGCGTGGTGTTGAAGATCGCGGGCGTCATGCGGGGGCACCGTGTCAGGTCCAGTGGCCGGCGCCGTCCAGTCCGACGGGCCAGTACGGCATCGCCGAGAGCAACTCGGCGGTTTCCATGTCGCCTTCGTCCACCACCCATTGCAGCAGGAAGGACTCGGGGGCGACCGGCGGCGCCTCCTTGGCATTGAGCGCGCTGCAGGCGAGCCAGTACTTGCGGATGACTGCGACCGTGTTCGGGTCCGACGCCGGCCCCGCCGGAAACTCGGCCCAGTTCGCGACCCGCGCCTGCTTGGCCGAGCCCAGTTCCTCTTCCAGCGACTGCGTGCGATAGGCCCACCACTCGACCGCCTCGTCCAGCACTTTCTTCAGGTCCTTGCGGTATTTGGTGAAGAGCGCGCGGTGCGCGGCCGAGGCCTCGCCGCGCGCGGGCGAAACATGAACGACGGCCGCGCCGCTGAGCGCCAGATCGCGCGGCGCGACGAGCAGCCTGGCGATTCCGTCGTTCATGCCCTCTTCTGTCATGTACTTCGGCTTCATGGGAATTCCTTCATTCGATGTGCATCGGTGTGCATGGCGAAACCGGACCCTTCAGATCCAGCGCTCGTTCTTGTCGAGGCCCAGCGGCGTGAAGACGAAGTCCGCCATGAATTCCGCCAGGTCCTCCACGCGGTTGGGCAGCATCTCGATCAGCAGCTCGCGCGGCTCGACCGGCGCCTCCAGCGTTTCCAGGTCGGCTTGCTCGTCCTCTTCGTCGATGTCTTCGCTGCCCCAATCGGCTTCATCGGATTCGTCAAGGTCTGCTTCATCGCCATCGCCATCGTCCTCGCCCTCCTCCGCCGCGTCGTTCAGCCGCTGGCATTCCAGCGCGTACTTGCGAAAGACCGCGATCACGAACGGGTGCGACACCGGCCCCAGCGGCCAGCGCCTGTCGACGGCCTCCTGCGCGGCCGACGCATCGGCACCGGCCTGCGTCTCGCCCAGCAGCAGGGCCTGCCACCAGGCCAGCGCAACAGCCCTGGCCTGGCGCATCTCGACGACGTAGTCGTCGAACAATTCCTTGTAGTCGCTCATCGGCTTCTCCTTCGGGTTCGGTTGGTGGCTGCTACTTGATCTTGTTCAGGAAGGCGTTCACGCGCGCCGTCCCGTGCCTTCTGGACACCGTGCCGCCCTGCTTGCTCGAACACGGCCTGCAGTGGCCCTTGGACGTGGCCGCCGTGGACTTGGCCCATTCCTTGAACTTGGCCACGGCGTTGCATCCGCCCCGGTACCAGGCGACGATCAGCGGCGGCTGGTGGTCGGGCACGGTGGCGTTGCGCCACTTGCACTTCCAGCACTTCTTGCCCGCGATCTTCTTGCGCTGCGCGGCATTGGGCTTGCCCTCCTTGGGGCGCTTGTAGCGGTTCTTGCAGGGCTCGGTTCCATTCCAGCCATGGGCATTCGCCACGCGCACCAGCGCGGCCGGCTCGATGATCCCCACCGGGGGCGTCGCGCAGTTCTGGCCCATGGGGTCGCCGTGGCGGCACACGCCCTTGCCCTCGACCTTGACCGTGTGCGACCAGTTCGAGAAGACCGCCTTGCCCTTGGTCTTGTGCGTGACCACGTTGCCGCCCTGCGTGCCCGCTTCGTTGCCGGTGCTGGTGCTGACCTCCGAGGCGTCCTCCAGCGCGGTCGGCTCGCCGTCGATCAGCACCGAGCTGCTCCCCTTGGACAGGTCCGACGCGCTGCACACGTTCACGTAGGGCACAGGCAGCGGGCCGCCCGGCGGCGGCGGCGGCGTCAGGCACACATCGCCCGGCGCAACGCCCTTGCCGCCGCTTCCCTTGTGAAAGAGGCCCATGCCTTCGGCGTAGACGGTCAGCGACATCGGGGCATCCCGGGTGGTTGGCGCCGCGCTCAGTTGAGCTCGATGGACCCGCCCTTGAGCGAGTTCACACCGGTGGCGCGGGTCTGCACGAAATGGCCGTTGATCAGGACTTTGCCCGCCCGCGTGAGCGTGATGCTGGAGCCGCCGCACTGCAGCACGATGCGCTCGCGCGCCGACAGCACCAGGCGGTCGCCGTCCGCCTGCGCATGCACGACGCCCTCCTGTGCCTCCTGCCCCGACAACACGCGCCCCAGGATCAAGGGCCGCTGCGGATCGCCTCGGTCGAAGGCCACCACGACATCGCCGCCCACGTCTTCATCGCCCAGATGCACGGTGGTGCGTGCGCACAGCGGCGATGCGCCTTCTTCTTCTTCTTCTTCTTCTTCCTCTTCCTCTTCCTTTTCCATGCGCACCCAGGGTCCCGCGCCGGTCAGCGCGACGAGCCGCGCCACCCGCACGCCCAGCTGTATCGCGCCGGGGTTGTCGCCGGTGGCCGGCATCAGCCGCGCCAGTGCTTCATCGCGTCCGCTCATGTCGGCTCCTTCAGTTGTGGGTGATCTTCGAACCCTTGACCACCACGTTGCCCGAGGCCTTGACGTTCACCGCGCCGGAGCCCTCGATCAGGATGTCCTTGCCCTTGATCGTGATGGAGCCGTCCTTCTTCATCACGATGCTCGCGCTGCCCGTGGTCAGCGAGATCTCGTCGCCGGCATCGACCACGAACTTCTTGCCCACGCTGACCGTGTCGTCCTTGTCGATGCTCGACGAACGGCCCCCGCCCACCGTCATCGCCGCATCGCTTCCCACGTTGATCGCGAGCTTGGCGCCGACCTTGATCGCGCGGTTGGCGCCGATGGACTCGGTCTGGTCGGCGCCGATGGTCACGTTCTGCGTCGCCCCCACATTGATCGTCTGGCTCGCCCCCACCGTCACCGCCTGCATCGCGCCCACGGTGATCTCCTGCGCCGCGCCGACGGTGATGGTCTCGTTGATGCCCACCGTGTGCGTGCGCTGCAGCGCCACCGTGGCCGCCTCGCTCGCGCCGACGGTGATGGTGCGGTTCTGCCCGATGGAGATCGTCTCGTTCAGGTCCACCGTTTCCGTGCGGTTCATGTGGACCGTGATGGTCTCGTTCTTGTCGACCGTCTCGGTGCGCTGACCGTGCACGGTGATCGTCTCGTTGTTGTCCACCGTCTCGGTGCGGTCGTGCTTGACGTGCGTGGTCTCGTCGTGATCGATGGTCTTGGTGCGGTCGTGGCCCACCCAGTGGGTCTCGTCGTTCTCCACCTCGATGTCCTGGTTCTTCTCGGCGTGCAGGTACACCTGCTCGGAGCCCTTCTTGTCCTCGAAGCGGAACTCGTTGCAGTTCGAGGCGCTGCCCTTGGGCGTGGAGCGCGTGCGAAAGCCGCTTTGCGTGTGCGAGCCGAACGGGATCGGCTGGTCGTCGTTGTAGACGCGGCCCACGATGATCGGCCGGTCGGGGTCGCCGTTCAAAAAGTCGACGATCACCTCCTGGCCGATGCGCGGAATGAAGTACCCGCCCCAGCCCTTGCCCGCCCACGGCTGCGACACGCGCACCCAGCAGGTCGACTTCTCGTCGCTCTTGTCGTAGCGGTCCCAGTGAAAGTGCACCTTCACGCGGCCGAAGTCGTCGGCATGGATCTCCTCGCCCGCCGGCCCCACCACGATGGCCGACTGCGGCCCCGGCATCACCACACGCGGCGTGAGGCGCGGCGGGCGGAACGGCACGTCGATGGGCAGCGCGGTGATGAGGAAGGCGCTCGTGCCTTGCGGGTCGGTGCGCAGCGCGGGCGCGCTGGCGATCAGCGCGTCGAGCGCGGGCCGCGCCTCGGCGTTCACCGGGTTCACGGCGTCATCGGCGAGCGCCTCGCGCAGCGTCCGCTCGATCGGCATGCGCGGCGCGCTGTGCGGAATGCTCTCGTAGCCCGGGTGGCTCGCAGCGAAGGTGCAGGCCGCGATGATGTAGTCGCCATCGCGCGCGCCGTCGGGATCGCCCTCGAAGCTGAAGCTGCGCCCGGCCGCGACGTCGGGCCAGGTGGTGAGCGCCCAGTGGCGCTGGCGGCGCGCGACGATCTCCTCGCCGCGCAGCTTGCCCTTGTCGTCCGCGTCGCCGCCCGAGAAATAGCCGCCCGCGAATTCGAAGGCCTCGAACTCCGCGAGCTCGTGCTTGTCGGGCGCGCCGCCCGCGGCTTCGAGCTTCTTCTTGATCGACTTGAAGTTGCTGTCCTGCGAAGCGTAGGTGCCCGTGTCGAACTGCCGCGCGCTCACCCAGCGCGAGATCTCGTTGTGACGCGCCTCGGTGGTGTCGGTCGCGACGTGGCGCAGCGTGCCTTCCACCGGCAGCTTGTCGTGCGCCATGTCGCTCGCGTCCGACAGGTGCATGGTGCCGGCCGCATCGTGCGCGTCGAACCAGTAGTAGATGCCTTCGTCTTCCAGTAACCGCGATAGGAACTGGTAGTCGCTCTCCTGGTGCTGCACGCAGTAGCGGCGCGGGTTGTGCGTGCCGATGACGTTGCTGGTCTCGGTCTTCTTGAAGCGCTTGATGGGGCTGTCCTCGAACACCGCGTCGAGCACGTCGAGCACCTTCTTGTCCTGCAGGATGCGCGAGTTGATGCGCTTGGTGAGCAGCCAGAACCACGAGCGCAGGCCGATGCGGTATTCGAAGTGGCGCCCCACGTGGCCGGTGCGCTCGAAGCGCACCGCGTGCCCCTGGCAGTGGCGCTCGTGCGCGCCGCCGTCCTTGTCCTGGAACTCGATGACCACGTCGAACGCGCGGCCCAGGATGTCCTTGGCGTCGAGCGCGCGGTTCTTCGAGAGCACGGTGAGCTCGTAGGTCGACGGGCGCGCGAGCGCCTCGTGGCCCACGATGCGCCAGAACATCAGCTCGCCGTTGACGGGCGAATCGCTTTCGATACGGAACTCGTGATCAGCCATGGATTGGCCTTCTCCCCTTCCGCGGCGCTGGGGCGCCGGTCTTTGCCGAAGTTTCTCTACGGCGCCAGCAGCAGCACCAGCGGCTGGCTGGGCACCGTTCGCACGCCCGGGCAGTTGGTGCTGTTCTGCAGCGAGACGCTGGTCAGGCGCGAGGCGGGCATGCCCATCCACAGCACGGTGAATGCGCCGGTCATGTGGCGGCTCGGCCCCATCACCGTGCCCGAGGCCACGCCCAGCAGCACGCCGGAGTTGTCGCCGTTGGTCATGGGAATGGTGGTGCCCAGGTTGTGCGCCGGCGCGCCCATGACCAGGACCGTGGGGCAGTTCGGAATCGCCATCGGCCCCATCGCGATGTTCGGATACGGCACCGGGATCGGCGACGGTGCGGCGGGTGTGATGCAGACATCGGGAAACCCCATGTCGGTGCCCATCAGCTGGCAGTTGGCGAACATGACGGCGTCTTTCTTCTTGTCTTCAACCGAAATGGATCTGCGCACCGCGCGCCTTGATGAGATCGCGGCCGTTCACCAGCGTGTGCTCGCCTTCCAGGCGCAGCAGCTGCTTGGCTTCGCACTCCAGGTGCGTGGCGGCCACGCGATCGATGCCGTCGGTGGTGCGCAGGTAGTGCTTGCTGAAATGCTGCACGCGGTCCATCACCGACGACAGCACCGAGCCCACGAGCTTGAAGCTGGTGGCCACCACGCTGAGTTGGCGGCCCACGACGTCCGCGGTGTCGGTGGCCATGCGTGTCTTGTGCGTGGCGATGTCCAGCTCGTCCGAGCGCAGGCCCACGCGCGCGGCCGCCAGTTCGAGCGCCCCGCCGTCCACGGCAATGCGCATCTGGCCCGGGCAGCTCACGATGTTGGGCGTGCCCTCCTCGCGCTGCAGCACCGCCATGACCCAGACTTCGTCGGGGGCGATGCGCAGGCACGCCACGCTGTCGCCGGCGGCCGGCTCGAGCAGGCAGCTGGCGGCGCGCGTGGCACGAAGGCGCAGGTCACCGCTGGTCACGGCGAGCGCGCTTTTCGCGCCGGCACCGGCACTCCCGACGCCAGCGGCGCCATCGACGATGCCCACGCACCATTCGCCGGGAATGGCCTTGGCCGTCCGGTGTTTGCGGGCCGGCACACCGGCGGATTTCTTCAGCGTTGCGTTCATGGTGCGTTCCCCTTTTGCTCTCTCTGTTCGTTCATTCATTCATGCGATTGCGTCAGGCAGCCAGCGGCTGCCAGCGTTCGGACGCCTGCAGGTCCGGATCGGATTCGATGGCGCGCGCGCGATCGCTCATCTGTGCGTTCTCGGTGATCGCGCCGTGCAGCACGGTGCGCAGCAGGGTGGCGCGGCGCAGGTCGGCCGCGGCCAGGTCCGCATGCCGGAAGTCGGCATAGGTGAGCTCCGCGCCGGTGAAGTTGGCGGCCTGCAGCTTGGCGCCCGCGAAGTGCGTCTGGTACAGGTCGCAGCCCGCGAAGTTGGCCCGCGGCAGCGACGCCCCCGTGAACAGCGCCTGCCGCAGCCGCGCGCCCGAGAAATCGACGCCCTGGCCCGCCGCCTCGCAAAAGATCGCCAGCGGCGCAACCGCCTGCGCGAACCTTGCGCCGTCCAGCCTGGCGCCCTGGAAGTTGCACTGCTGCAGCGCGATGCCGCTGAAGTCGGCGCCGCTCAGGTCGGCCGACGAGAACTGCGAGCCTTCCAGCGCCAGTCCCGCGAACGACATGCCCTTGAGCGAGGTCTTGAAGAACACGTTGCGCAGCATGCGCGCGCCGGCCCAGCTCAGGTGCGAGAGGTCGCATTCGTTGACCGTCGTGTACTGCCAGCTGGTGCCGTCGGCGCACACGTCCAGCAGCACCGACTGGCTGATGACGGCGGAGTCGAGCTTCACGCCGCGCAGCCCCGCGTGGTCGAGCCGGCAGCGGGCCACGGTGGCCATCGTCATCGAGGCGTCGGCCAGCTGGGCATGCGACATCTCGCATTCGGTGAAGACCGCGCCGTGCAGGTCGCACTGGCGCAGGTCCGCATGGTCCAGGATGCAGCGATTGAACACGGCCTTGCGCAGGTTCGCGCCCGAGGCGATGGCGCCGCGCAGGTCGCACAGTTCGAAGACGGTCTCGCGCAGGTCGGCATCGCGAAAGTCGGCCTCGGCGAAGTTGACGTTGGAGAACACGCCGCCGCCCAGCGCCAGCCCCGCGTAGGCGCCCTTGCGCAGGTCGAGCCCTTCCAGCGTCTCGCCCACGCCCACGGCAATGGCCAGCAGCCTGGGGGTCATGCCGCCACCTGCTCTTCGGGGGTGAGGCGAGGCCAGGTGCGCGCGCGCTTGAGCAGCGCGCCGTCGAAGCTGGTCGAGCCGTCCAGGCGCACGCGGCTCAGGTCGGCGCCAAAGAGGTTGCTGCGGCGCAGGTCGGCGCCGCGCAGGTTGGCCCCCTGGAGCACGGCATCGCTGAAGTCCACGCCCGACAGCAGCGCGTTGGCGCAGCCGGCCTTGCGCAGCAGCGCGCCCTTGGCACTGGCCAGCCGCAGGTCCGCGCCTTCGAGCTGCGCCTCGCACAGGTTGGCGCCGTCGAGCACCGCACGCACGAACTTCGCGCCGCGCAGATCGCAGCCACCGAAGTTGAAGTTGCGCAGGTTGGCCTGGCTCAGGTCCGCGCCGGCCAGGCTGGTGTTCTTCACGGTCACGGCGCCCACGCACTGCGCACCCATGAGCCTGGCGCCATCGAGCCTGCAGGTCGCGAAGGTGGCAGCGGCCAGGTTCGCACCGTGCATGTCCACGCCCGAGAGGTCCGACGTGAGGAAATTGCAGACCGACAGGTCCGCCTCGGGCCAGCGCATGCCGCGCAGGTCGAGCTTGTGAAAGAGCTGGCCGGACAGCAGCGCGCCGGTCCAGTCCGCATCGCCCCAGGTCGTCTCCAGCAGGTTGGCCTTGGTGAAATTCGCGCGCCGCATCTGCGTGCCCGCGAAGTCGCAATGCATGAGCGTTGCTTCGGAGAAGTCCGCATCGTCGAAGACGCCGCGCGCGAGCAGCGCCCGGCCCAGGTTGGCCTTGCCGAACTTCGCACCGATGGCGATCGCGCCTTCCAGGTTCGCATGCGCGAGCACAGCGCCCGCGAGGTTGGCGCCCGAGAGGTTGGTGTGCGCGAAGTTCACGCTCTCCAGCCACGCGCCCTCGAAGTTCACCTCCCGCAGGTCCAGGCCCGAGAGGTCCGCGCCGGTGAGGTCGATGCCCGCGAAGAACTTGACGCCCGCCGCGCTGGCGCGCGCGACCTCGCTGCGCAGCCTGGCGGCCTCGTCCGGCGGCATGGCGAAGGCCGGTGGCTGCATGTGGGCGGCCTGCAGGTAGCCCGCGCGGTCGGCATCCTCGATGCGGCACAGCTGCGGGTACATCGGCTTGAGGTCCAGCGCCTGGGTGGTGCCGCCCACCATCGCCTGCATCTGGGCCAGGTGCCTGTCGGGGTCGTAGGTGGGCGGGCCGCGGTGCTGCAGCGCGGCGATGTCGACCTTCTTTTCCTCGGCGAACGCGAGCGCCTTCTCGATGGCGGTCACGGCGTCTTCGATCGACGCCCACTTCTGCGCCTCGGCCTCCTTCATCTGCGCGAGCAGGTACGCGGGCAGCTCGTCGCCGGTGGGCACCTTCTCGCGCGGCGGCATGCGGATGCCCAGCGCGTCCGGGTCCTGGCCCAGGGCGATGGCTTTCTCGCGCGCGATCTCCACGTCGGCCTCCGCGCGGCGGCGCTGGGCCTCGCCTTGCAGGCCTTCGCTCGCGAAGGGGGCCTTGGCGGCCTCCACGTCGGGGTCGGCGGTGCTCACGCCTTCGGGCAGCAGGTCGCTGTCGACGATGGCGTAGACCGGTCCCATCGCCGGATCGGCGCGCTTGGCCGCGGCATCCAGGTAGTGGGCATCGGCCTTGGGCTCGCCCACGCGCTCGACGGCGCCCATGAGGCTGACCACGTCGGAACCATCGTCGGTGCCGACCTCGGCCAGGCCCTGGAAGATGGCGATGCAGCGCTCGGCATGCGGAAAGAACCACACGGTCGTCAGGCGCAGCGGCACTTCGCGGATCTTGGGCTCCGCGTTTTCCATTCGGTAGCCCACGAAGACGCGCGCACGCATGCCGGGGAGCCGGCCTTCGACCAGCGGCTTGTGCGGATGCATGTTCTCGAACGAGAAGGGCTCGTCGCCCACGAGCGCCGACTCCATCCACTGGTCGGCCGGCGCGAGGTTGAAGTAGCGCCAGTCGGTGTCGGGCGCGAAGCCCGGCGCGTGCTGCTTCAGGTAGTCGGCATCGTAGGTGCCGCGGTACTGCACGCGCTGCGGATGCATCACGTCGAGCGCACCGAAGCCGGCCGGGGCAACGACCTGGTCGGGGCGCAGCAGGCGGTCGTGCGGCAATTCGGTGTTGGGCAGCCAGGCCGTGCCGTCGGTCTTCTGGCGGCCGCGCCCGGCGGTGTTGAGCGCGAAGTCCGGGCCGCCGTAGGCCTTGGACCAATCCAGCGGCATCTGCTCGAAAGGCACCGGCGTGGTGGCGCGCGCGCCGTCCCAGTGCCGCTCGCCGAACACCAGCAGAGTTTTCTCGCGCGTGCCGAAGCGGGCCCGCACGGCGCACGCGTTGGGCCGCTCGGGCGGCGCGAAGGCCCTGCCGTGCACCAGGAACTCCGGCGTGAGCTTGGCCACGCCTTCGTCGATCAAAGGCGTGGCCATCTCCTTCGCAAGGAAGGACCACATCGACTGCTCGGCCCACAGCGAGCCGCGCTCGCCCTGCGCGAAGGGCAGGTGCAGGCACGCGCTGACGCTCAGGCCGAAGCGCTTGCGGAACTCGATGGGGCGCGTCGACAGGCCGAGCGCCTGGGGTTTGATGACTTGCATGGTCGCGTCCGGCGTTCTCTCTCTATGGCACCCCACCGCTCGGCAGCACTCCGCCGTCCATCGGATCGGATGGCGGTGGTGGCGGTGGCGGTGGCGGTGGCGGTGGTGGCGGTGGTGGCGGCGGTGGCGGTGGTGGCGGTGGCGGTGGCGGTGGTGGCGGCGGTGGCGGCGGTGGTGGCGGCGGCGGCGGCGGTGGCGGTGGCGGTGGCGGCGGCGGCGGTGGCGGCGGCGGCGGCGGCGGCGGCGTAGGCGACCACTCCTGCGCCGGTCCCGGCGTGGCGGCTTCGCCTTCCGGCGGCGGAGGCGGTGGCGGTGGCGCGGCCGTGTTGTCGGCCAGCGTGGACGTATCCTCCGCGCGCCGTTCGGCGCCGGTCTTGATCTCGGCCACGGTCATGAGACCCTCGGCCAGGATCACCGGGACGGTTCCGACCACCGGGATCATGGCGATGATGCCTTCGATGCGCCGCCGTTCGGTGATGCGCGACAGCGCCCTCAACCGGTCTCCGAGGCCCGTGAGCCCCACGAGGTCGGCCTCCGCGGCGGCGTCCCTGAGCTGCTGGGCCGCCTCCTCGTACTGCTTGAGCGTGGCGGCAATGTCCTTCTTGGCGCTCGCCAGGCCTGCGACGAACCCCAGCAGGCCGGCGACCGCGGCGCCGCCCGCACCGCCCGCGCCGGCGCCGGGCGAAAACGTGTGCAGCGTCGCCTGCTTCACCTCGATGGGAAAGGCGTGGATCTCCGGCGCGACGCCCGAGGACAACTTCACGCCCAGCGCGGTCTCGATCGCCACGCCCACGAAATTGTTGACGGCGAGCGACAGCGCGTTGTCGATGCTCATGCCCATGAAGGTCGAGCGCGCCATGCCCAGGTTGGCCTCGCTGTTGCTGCCGATGTAGCCGCTCGTGTTGGGCCCCAGGATCGTCGTGTTGGAACCGCACGAGGTCGCATCGATGCTGCCCACCGCCATCATCTCGATGCCGGTGTTGCTCAGGAGCTTGATCTTGTTGGCCATCAGGTGCAGCGGCCCGGTGGGCACCGTGATGTATTTGGAGCTCGCGCCGGTCACCAGCCAGTCGATGTGGCCGGCCTCGAAGCTCATCTTGGCGGCCTTGTAGGTCACGTTGCCGCTGACGGTGATGGTCTGGTCGCCGGTGACGCTGCGGGTCTCGCCGGCGCGCGAGATGTCGCTGCGCGCGCCGATCACCTCGTGGGTGCCGGTGCCCGTCACCTTCAGCATGTCGTTGCTGTCGATGAAGGTGTCGCGGTTGCCCACCACCTGGTTGTTCTGGTTGCCCTTGACCGTGTTCTTCTGGTCGACCACCACCATGGTGGTCTCGTTGCGCGTGACCGTGCTCTTGCGGTCGCGGTCCACGTGCTCGGTCTGGTCGCGCTTGACGGTCACCGACTGGTCCCGGTCCACCGTGGTCGAGTCGTCGCGCTCCACGCTGCGGCTCATGTCCAGCTCGGCGTGGATGTTGATGTTCTCCTCGCCCTTCTTGTCCTCGAACATGATCTCGTTGAAGTTCGCGGGACCGCCGCCGGGCGTGGAGCGGGTCTTGAAGCCGCTCTGCGTGGGCGACTTGTACGGAATGGGCTGGTCGTCGTTGTAGACGCGCCCCACGATCACCGGGCGGTCCGGGTCGCCGTTCAAAAAGTCGACGATCACCTCCTGGCCGATGCGCGGAATGAAGTACCCGCCCCAGCCCTTGCCGCCCCAGGGCTGCGACACGCGCACCCAGCAGGTGGACTTCTCGTTGCTCTCGTCGTAGCGGTCCCAGTGAAAGTGCACCTTCACGCGGCCGTGGTCGTCCACATGCAGCTCGTCGCCCGCGGGGCCGACCACGATGGCCGTCTGAGGGCCGGGCATGGTCACGCGCGGCGTGAGGCGCGGCGGCCGGTAGGCGCGCTCCAGCGGAATCGCGGTGATGAGGAACGCGCTTGCGCCCGGCTGCGAGGTGTCGAGCATCGGCGTGCTGGCGATCAGGTCCTGCAGCACTTCGAGCGTGTCGGCGTTCACCGCGTCGTCGCGCAGCACGTCGGCCAGCGCCGTGTGCACCTGCTGCGGCGCGGCCGCGGCGGCGCTCACGCTCTCGTAGCCGGGGTGGCTCGCCATGAAGGTGCAGGCCGCGATGATGTAGTCGCCGTTGCGCGTGCCGTCGGGGTCGCCCTCGAACTTGAAGCTGCGCCCCGCCGTCACGTCGGGCCAGGTGGTCAGCGCCCAGTGGCGGTCGCGGCGCGCGTTGAGTTCGTCGCCGCGCAGCTTGGTGCGGTTCTCGCCGTCGTCGCCGGTGAAGTAGCCGCCCGGAAATTCGAACTCCTCGAAGTCGGCCAGCTCGTGGTCGTCCTTCATGTCGATGGTGGCGCCCAGCTTCTTCTTGATCGCCTTGAAGTCGCTGTCGCGCGAGGCCTGCTTGCCGGTGTCGAACTGGCGCGAACTTACCCAGCGGGAGATCTCGTTGTGCCGCGCCTCGCTCGCGTCGCTGGGCATGTAGCTCAGCGTGCCTTCGGCCGGCAGCTTCTCGTGCGCCAGGTCGCTCGCGTCCGACAGGTGCATGGTGCCGGGCGCATCGTGCGCATCGAACCAGTAGTAGATGCCCTCGTCCTCCAGCAGGCGCGAGAGAAACTGGTAGTCGTTCTCCTGGTGCTGCACGCAGTAGCGGCGCGGGTTGTGCGTGCCGATCACGTTGCCGGCCTTGGTCTTCTTGAAGCGCTTGATCGCGCTGTCCTCGAACACCGCGTCGAGCACCTCCAGCACCTTCTTGTCCTGCAGGATGCGCGAGTTGGTGCGCTTGGTGAGCAGCCAGAACCACGAGCGCAGCGTGATGCGGTATTCGAAATGCCGCCCCACATGCCCCGCGCGCACGAAGCGCACCGCGTGGCCCTGGCAGTGCCGCTCGTGCTTGGCGCCGCCCTTGTCCTGGAACTCGATGACCACGTCGAACGCGCGGCCCAGGATGTCCTTGGCATCGAGCGCCTTGTTCTTCGAGAGCACCGTGAGCTCGTAGGCCGACGGGCGCGCAAGGGCCTCGTGACCCACGATGCGCCAGAACATCAAGTCGTCCTTGGCGGGTGAATCGGTCTCGATGCGGAACTCGTGGTCGGCCATGTCTTGGTCTCTTGCGTAAGTGCGGTGTCAGTCGTCGCGGCCAGTTCGCGGAACACCGCGGAACCGGCTTTGCCGGGCCGCTGGTGTTGCCCCCTGCACGGGGGCTGGCGAAGCGACACGAAGTGCTCGAAGACTGGGGGTGTGCTTCATGTCAGTCGAACGCGTAGGTGAAGTCGGCGTCCTTCACGTCCAGCGCGACGCGGCGGATCTCGCCGCCCGATGCCAGGCGTTGCAGGTACTCGACAGAAATCGTGGGCAGCACCGTGTTGGTCAGGATCGCGTCGATCACGCGGCCGCCCGACTCCGGGTCCTGGCAGCGCGCGACCACCTGCTCGATCACCGCTTCGGTGTATTCGAAGGGCACGCCGTGGTTGGTTTCCACGCGCTTCTTGATGCGGCCCAGCTGCAGCCGCACGATCTTCTTCATCATGTCCGGCGACAGCGGGTAATAAGGAATGGTGACGATGCGGCCCAGGAGCGCGGGCGGGAACACCTTCATGAGCGGCGCCTTCAGCGCATCGGCCAACGCGTTCGAATCGGGCAGGAGCTCGGGGTCGCGGCACATGCTCATCACCAGCTCGCTGCCGGCGTTGGTGGTCAGGAGAATGATCGTGTTCTTGAAATCGATCATGCGGCCCTCGCCGTCTTCCATCCAGCCCTTGTCGAAGACCTGGAAGAAGATCTCGTGCACGTCGGGGTGGGCCTTCTCCACTTCGTCCAGCAGCACCACGCTGTAGGGGCGGCGGCGCACCGCTTCGGTCAGGATGCCGCCCTCGCCGTAGCCCACATAGCCGGGCGGCGCGCCCTTGAGCGTGGAGACGGTGTGCGCCTCCTGGAACTCGCTCATGTTGATGGTGATGATGTTCTGCTCGCCGCCGTAGAGCGCTTCTGCAAGTGCCAGCGCGGTCTCGGTCTTGCCGACGCCCGAGGTGCCGCACAGCATGAACACGCCGATGGGCTTTTGCGGGTTATCGAGGCGCGCGCGCGAGGTCTGGATGCGGCGCGCGATCATCTCCAGGCCGTGCTTCTGGCCGATGACGCGCTGGTTGAGCGTGTCCGCGAGCTTGAGCACCGCCTCGACTTCGTTCTTGACCATGCGACCGACCGGAATGCCGGTCCAGTCCGCGACCACCGAGGCCACGGCCTGTTCGTCGACCGAAGGCAGGATCAGCGGCGATTCGCCCTGCACCGCGTGGATCTTGGCCTGCAGCTCGTGCAGCTCGGCGAGCAATGCGGCGCGGTCGTGCGCGGGCGCGGCGGCGGCAGCGGCGTCCGCGGCCGCATCGGCAGGCGCATCCACCGGCTTGTTGCCCGCGCGCAGTTTGCTGCGCAATTCAAGCAGCCGGTCGACCAGCCCCTTCTCTTCCTGCCAGCGCGCATTCAGCGCTTCGAGCTGCAGCTTCGATTCGATCAGCAGCGCCTCCACCTGCGTCGAGCGCTTGGTCACGTCGATGCCGATGGTGGCCTCGCGGCCGATGATTTCCTGCTCGACCGTCAGGCCCTCGATGCGGCGCATGCAGTCTTCCACTTCGGGCGGCGTCGCATGCTGCGACACGGCCACGCGAGCACACGCCGTGTCGAGCAGGCTCACAGCCTTGTCGGGCAACTGGCGCGCGGGAATGTAGCGGTGCGAGAGCTTCACGGCCGCCTCGATCGCCTCGTCCAGCAGCTGCACGCGGTGGTGCTTCTCCAGCACGCTGGCCACGCCGCGCAGCATCAATATCGCCTTCACCTCGTCGGGCTCGGGCACCTGCACGACCTGGAAGCGGCGGGTGAGCGCCGGGTCTTTCTCGATGTACTTCTTGTACTCGGCCCAGGTGGTCGCGCCGATGGTGCGCAGGTTGCCGCGTGCGAGCGCGGGCTTCAGAAGGTTGGCCGCGTCGCCGGTGCCCGCCGCGCCGCCCGCGCCCACGAGCGTGTGGATCTCGTCGATGAAAAGGATGATCGGCGTCGGCGAGCTCTGCACCTCGTCGATCACCTGGCGCAGGCGCTGCTCGAACTCGCCCTTCATGCTCGCGCCGGCCTGCAGGAGGCCGATGTCCAGCGTGAGCAGCTTCACGTCTTTGAGCTGCGGCGGCACGTCGCCGCGCGCCAGGCGCTGCGCGAAGCCTTCGACCACCGCGGTCTTGCCGACGCCGGCCTCGCCGGTCAACAGCGGGTTGTTCTGGCGGCGGCGCATGAGGATGTCCACGATCTGGCGGATCTCCTCGTCGCGCCCGGTCACCGGGTCCATCTCGCCCTTCTTGGCCTTCTCGGTGAGATCGACCGCGAACTTCTTGAGCGCATCGCCCTTGCCCATCGCGGCCGGTGCCATCGCGCCCGAGTCTTCGCCGGGCGCACCGCTGCCCATGCCGGTGCCGTCCTGCGCGCGCATCTGCGATTCGGGCGAGGCGTCGCAGATCTTGGGGAAGTTGTCGGCCAGGTCCTCGACCTTGATCTTCTCGAACTGCTTGGACAGGTTGAACAGCGGATTGCGCAGGCTCTGCGTCTTGAGCATGCCCACCAGGATGTAGCCGGTGCGCACCTGCGCCTCGCCGAACTGCAGCGTGGCGTAGGTCCATGCGCGCTCGATGGCGTTCTCGATGTGCGGCGAGAAGTCGCTGATCGCCGTTGCGCCGCGCGGCAGGCGGTCGAGCGCGGCGGTCATGTCTTTCGCGATCACCGATACATCGAGGCCGTAGTGCTGGATCACGCGGTGCAGGTCGGAGTCCTGCGCCTGCAGCAGCTGGGCGAACCAGTGCTCCAGTTCCACGTACGGATTGCCCCGCATCTTGCAGAACACCGTGGCGCCTTCGATGGCCTTGTAGGCCAGCGAGTTGAGTTTGCCGAAAAGGGCGGTGCGACTGATTTCACTCATGGAAGACTCCGTATCTCTGTTGAAGACGATTCATGCCGGGAAATTTGAATGAAGGACGTTCGGCGATGCGTGGGCGAATTCAGGGTGGGGCCGCGAGCCTTGCGCTGGCCAGCCAGCCCTGCACGTTCCGCCCCGCCTCGCGGCGCGGAACGATCGGCGCGATGCGAACGCCGCCGAAACCAGCGGCCGCAAGACAGGCCTCGACATGCGCCGCCGCATGGCGGTAGCGGCCGCTGCCCTCGAGCCTGAAGTCGTCGCGCCCACCGTCCATGGCCTCGACCGTGAACACCACGCCGCCCTCGGGACGCAGTGCCCGTGCGGCGGCCGCCAGCACTTCGTGCAGATCGCCGAAATAGCACAGCGTGTCGGCCGATGCCACCAGGTCGAACCGGGCGGGCTGTGTGTGCAGGTAGTGGGTGAGTTCGGCCTTGTGCAGCACGTCGTAGCCGCCGCGCTGCTCCGCGCGCTGCAGCATGCCGACCGACAGGTCGCAGCCGGCCAGGTGCGAGGCCCAGGGCCGCAGCAGCGGGGCGCACAGGCCGGTGCCGCAGCCGGCATCGACCACCGCCAGATGCGCGGCGGGCGGGCCATACATGTCCTGCACCGCGCGCGCCACCAGTTCGGGGGCGCGGTAGTGCAGCTTCTCCAGGCTCGCGTCGAAGCTTCCTGCGTAGCTGTCGAACAACGTCTCCACATAGCCGTCGCTGGCGCGCTCGGGCGCATGCCCCTCGCAGGCGGCCAGCAGATGCGCGACCACGGGATTGCCTGGATCTTCGGCCAGCCACTCCCGGTACATGCGGGTGGCCTGCTCGTTCTCGCGGAGCAGCTCCAGCGCGCGAATCACCTTCGAGCGCGCGCTCAGGTTGCGCGGCTGCAGCAGCACCGCACGGCTGTTGGCGATGACGCTCTCCTGGATGCGCCCCTGCTCCATCAACGCGATCGACAGGTTGTACCAGGCCTCGCTGGACGTCGGCCGCAGTTCGATCGCACGGCGGCTGACGCGCTCGGCCGCCTGCCAGTGGCCTTTGCCGCATTCGAGTGTCGCGATGTTGCTCAGCGCGTCGGCGCCTTCATCGCCCTTGGCAAAGGACACGCTGTTTTCATAGGCACGCATCGCATCGTCGGCGCGGCCGGCATCGACCAGCAGATTGCCCAGGTTGTTCCAGGCGCCGCTTTGCGCGGGTTGCAGCGTGAGCGACCGCCCGATCAACGCGATGCTCTCGGCGTCGCGCCCCTGCGCATGGCGCAGCAAGCCCTGGTAGTGCAGGGCATCGGGGTCGCCGGGCGCGGCTTCCAGAATGCGGGCGAGCAGTTCGTCGGTCGCCTCGAGATTCCCCGCCTTCATCAGGTCCGCCGCTTGCACCAGTGCGGCCGCGTGCGCCGCCGTGCCTGCACACCCGGGCGTCGTCGTCGTCATGCCGCAGCTCCCGCAGCAGTCCGGACCGTCATCGAGCTGTTGCCGATGCGCACGTCCGCCGCGTCCTTCGCGCGCTTGCGCTCGCCGAGCCACGAGACCCAGCCCAGGCGCGGCGCGTTGCCCGTTTTCTGTCCGAGGCGCGTGACCGGCACCTCGGCCTTCTCGAGCATCAGCTCGGCATCCCATTCGAGTTCGTCGCCCAGCAGCTGCTGCATCCAGCGCTGCAGCACCGGGCGCGCATTGCCGGTCGGCAGGAACATGCGGTACTGCTCGACCGTGAGCGGCCCCATGTGCAGGCGAACGCGGTGCTGCCGGTCCCACGCGCGGGTGCCGAGCATCGCGCCCATGCCCATCGAGCGCGAGCTCTCGCCGCGTCCGAGCCGCGTGACCTCGTCCGCGGGCACGCGCATCCAGTGGCCGACCCAGCGCTCCAGCGTCACCGGCACGCCGAAGTAGCTGCACAGCACCGACTCCACGCTCTCGGCGTTGTGCACGCGGCGCGCGAGCCAGCCCGAGAAATGCAGCCGCGCATCGTCGTGCACCTCGTCGCGCCCGATGCGCCCCGGCGTGCCCGTGCCGATGAACGCGCCCACCTGCAGCCGGAAGCGGTCTTCGCCCGGCCGGTCGAGCGCGACCGCGGGCCGCGCCTGCGCCCATGCGCGGTAGAAGTGCAGCGAGAAGCGATGCAGGAAGCTGTCCAGGAACGCGAGCCACGTCGGGTCGCCATGGTTCAGGCTGCGCTCGCGGATGAAGTCGCTCAGGTGAACCGGCAGCGGGCCGTTGGGGCCGACGTAGCTGAAGAAATGCTGGCGCAGGCGCGGCGGCGAATAGGCGGTCGCCGGCTCGAAGCGGCTGAAGCTGGCCGGCGCGAACGAGAGCGAGGGCTCCTGCCCCACGCGCACCGGCTCGGCGCTCGGCAGCAGCGCGCGGCCCCAGCGCGGCGTGGTGCCGGCCACCGATTCCAGCCGGCGCATGACCGCAAAGTAATCGAACGACCACGGCTCCGCGGACCATCCGCGCAGCGCGTTGTCGACGCGCGTGCCTACAGAATCTGCCGGGTCCCGCACAGCGGCCTCCATCGCATGGTCTCGCCCTTGCCCGCCACGCGCAGCACGGTCTCCACGAAGTGATTGACCTCCACATGGCGCGCGAGAAAGCGCGACATCACCGCGCCGAAGAGGAACACGCTGTGGCCGTGGAACGCGTCCTTGTCGACTTCCAGCGTCACCTCGAGCCCGCGCCCGAAGGCGATCGGCCCCTTCAGTGGCAGGCGGCGCGCCACGGGCTTGCTCTTCACTGAAAGGAGCCCGCGCACCTGGCCCTGGCGCATCTCATCGGCGTGCGTCGCATAGAGCATCAGCGTCTCGCGCAGCGCGGCGGCGCCCTGCTCGGGCGTGCTGTCGGAAATCGAGAGGTAGTTGAGCGCGAGGTGATCGACCACGCGCCAGCCCAGCCCTTGGCTCACCACCGGCGACACCGGCCGCGAAGGGCCGCGCACCATGCGCACGCGCTGCACGGGAAAGGAGTCGACGCAATCGAAATCGTTGTCGCGCCCGAGCGGCATCAGGAGCGGCAGATCGCGGTTCGTGCACAGCGCGCTCACCGCGAGCTGCCGCAGCATCGCCGAATACGGCGCCTGCTGCGGATCGACGATCTGCATGTAGACCTCGGAGCCGATGTGGCTGCTGCGGTGCCCCTCGGTACGCTGGCGCACCGACAGCATGCGCGGCTCGCGCGTGGTCGTGAAGTACGCGGGGTGGCTGTGCCGCGTGCCGTGGAAGGCCGAGTAGAACGGGCGGAACGGCTGCTCGGCCGCCTCGGCGTCCTTGCCGGGCGCGCCGTGGCCGATGACCTCGGTGACGGTGTGCACCTCGAAGTCCTGCGGCCGCGTGCGGTCAGGCACCAGGTGGAACTGGCTCACGCCTTCGGTGAGCGGCACGCGATCGAGCCGCTTGTTGAACAGGTTGACGATGGGCACGCAGTGCAGCTGCACGTTCTCGGCGCTCACCAGTTTCTCCAGCGCCGCATCGCCGCGCGAGAACAGCAGCACGAGTTCGATCTCGGTGACCGGCATCGTCGCAAGCAGCGCCTGCAGCCCCGCGATGCGCAGGAACTGGAAGCGCTGCGGAAACGCGAAGTACTCCTGCAGCAATCGAAAGCCCGAGAAGCCCGTGGCCGTGACCGGCAGCAGCGCCTCGTCGTCCTCGAAACCGACGGGCTGGATCGCGCTCGCGGGCAGGCTCTGCGCCGCGCCCTGCAGCGCGCCGGTCGGCGACAGCGGCCGCACCATCACGCCGATGGGCTGGCCCAGCGCGCATTCCTGCAGCTGCCACGCCACGTCTTCGGCACCGCCCAGGTGCAGCACCAGGTCGTCGAGCGCGATCTGGTTGAACTTGAGCCCGGCCGTCGCGCGCAGCGCGATGCGCAAACCACCGCGGATCGCGCGCGACTGCGGGTGCGTGGCCAGCGGCAGGTCGGGCGCATAAGTGAAGTACTGCGCGCGCTGCACTTCCATCGGCCAGATGC
Source organism: Variovorax sp. AC194 (assembly GCF_979257995.1). Taxonomy (NCBI): domain Bacteria; kingdom Pseudomonadati; phylum Pseudomonadota; class Betaproteobacteria; order Burkholderiales; family Comamonadaceae; genus Variovorax; species Variovorax sp. AC194. The sequence goes on from NZ_OZ409823.1 coordinate 6,379,943, forward strand.
GCAGCGCGCTGGACGTGCGGAATTCGCAGTGCGTGTTCTGCCCCACGGCCTGGCGTGCGCGCAGGCCCGCACCGCGCGGCAGCTTCGGGCCGGTCGCGAGATTGGCGTCGTCGAGATCGGGCGCGAAGGACACCACCGCCATCGCGGGCGTCGGCGCCAGGAAATTCGGATAGACGATGTCGAGCAGGTGCCCCGTGAAGCGCGGGTACTCGGCATCGAGCTTGAGGTTGACGCGCGCCGAGAGAAAGGCCGTGGCCTCGATCAAGCGCTCGACGTAGGGGTCGGCGACCTCCTGGCCCTCGATACCCAGCCGATGCGCAATCTTCGGAAAGGCGCGCGCGAACTCCGAAGAGCTCTCGCGGAAGTAGCGCAGTTCCTGCTCGTACAGGTTCAGCAGCCGAGGGTCCATGTCAGGATTTACCTTGATGCGGCTGCCGCCGGGCCGCCCCAAGGCAGGCCGCGCCTCCCCCCGGGGGGTGGCGAATTACACGGAGCGCAGCGGAGTGAACAGCCGGGGGGCTCATGATCTTTGCGCCATGTCCACGATCTCGATGCGTCCTTCTTCCAGGTCTACACGGCTTCGCATCAGGAACTCCAGCGGCACGGGTTGCGCCCACAGCATGCCGCGGATCTGCAGGCCGATGCTGTTGTGCGAGTCCAGTGCCGAGCCTTCCATGACGAGTTCCACTTCGAGAGTGCGGGACAAAATGCGCGGCTCGAACTGCAGGATTGCGTTCTTCAAAGCCTGTTCCATGCTGACACGCTGCACCGACGAGGTGAACTGGCCAGACAGCATAGGCAATCCGTAGTTGATGACCGAGCGTGCCGCATTGGGGTACTGCTTGTCGTCCATCGCGAGGCCGAAGCCCGTGGCGTTGAAGAGCCAGCTCAGGTCGCGCAGCACGGCCGCGCGCAGCGCCTGCTTGGTGAGCGTGCGCTTCTCGTCGCTCTCGCGTTTTTCGGTCGGCGCGTTGTCGACCAGGCGATCGAGCAGCGAGGGCTGCAGGCGCTCCTGGGCGGTGAGTTCGGCCACCTCAGCCGCCTCCGCTTTCGGTGCCTTCCTCCGGTGCTGCTTCTTCGGCGGAGGCCACCGGGTTGAAGAGGATCTCGCGCACGTCCATCAGCGCGTACTCGCCGGCATCGCTGCCGAGCACGCGCTGGCCGGTGCCGGCCCACACCTCGGGGCGCAGTTCGCGCCACTCGGTCTTGCGCGCCAGGCGCAGCTCGCCGTCCTCGCTCTTCTCGGTGCCTTCGTAGCGCGTGGGAATGAGCGCGAGGGTTTCGCCGCCGTTCTCGAACTGCAGGTGCGCGGGCATCCAGACGCAGTCGCGCAGGTCCTCGGGCGGCTCGATCTTCACGTGCGCGAGCCGCGCGTAGGGAATCCAGTAGTACTTGCCGTTAACGAAGGCTTCCAGCACGGGGCCCAGGCGCATGTCGGCATCGGCGAGCCACTCGAAGGGCACGCCGTCGATGGTGCCCGCGATGGCGGGCGCGCCGTCGAACGCGCGCTGGCGCAGGTCCTCGGCCAGCTCGCTCTCGCCACGCCCTTGCCGCAGCAGCGACTCGATGAGCAGCGCCAGCCACTCGTCGGGCTGGCCGAAGATCATGGGCGTGCGCGTGCCGGCGAACACCTCGGCGCGCAGGCCCTCGCAGCGCACGGCGTCGCCGTACACCTGCTTCATCGGAACGGCCAGCGCATCGAGTTCGGCCGCGACGGTGAGCTGGTTGAGCGCACGCTCCCACTGGCCCATGACGCAGAGCAGTTGCGCCATGAAGACGCGGTGCTTGCTGTCCGAGGGCTTGGCGCGCACCTCGTCGCTCAGCGCCTTGAGCGCGGCCACGGGGTCGGCGGACTTCAAAAGTTCGGCGGACGTGGTCATGTCAGTTGCCCGTGAAGGTGCAGGTGCGCACGGCCCCGCGCGCGCCGGTCTTTTGCTGCGGCGCCGAGCGGATCTCCAGCTTCGTGTAGTCGAAGAAGATGAGGTCGCAGGGCCGCTTGGGCGTGCCGCCGGTCACGATGGCGTGGCAGTTCACGCGCGCGCCCTCGAGCACGAATTCAAGATGCGACTGCAGGTCTTTCGAGCTGTCGCCGCCGGCCTTGAAGACCGACACCGTCACCTTCAGGTCCGCGTCCTGGCTCTTCAAGAGGCTCGCGATGGAGGCCGTGGCCGCATCGCAGTCGCGGATCACGATGAAGGAGTAGTTGCGCAGCTTGCCCTTGCTGGAGCCGGGCGGGATGACCACGTCGGACTTGTACGAGTAGCCGCCGATGTCCATGCGCTGCTTGCCGTCTTCGTAGGTGCGCACCGATTCGCCCTCGATCGGCGTTCCCTTGCTCTCGATCATCATCGAGAAGTCGTTGCCCGATTCGCCCGACAGGTAGTCCAGCAGGCGCAGGGCCTCGTCGGGGTCCAGTTTTCCATCGTAGGTCCAGCTCATGTCGATCTCCTGAGAAAAATTCGGTGACGAACGGGTGATGCGTCGTCGCTACTTGGCGGCCGAGACTTCGCCCGCCCAATGAACCATCGCGGCGAAGGTCTGCCGCTCGCCCTCGGGTTGCAGCGCGCCGCGCACGCGCACTTCCGCGATCCCAGCGCCCCCCGCACCCCCCGCGACGGCATCGCCCGCGCCCGTGCCGAACAGGCGCGGCGCGCTGTAGGGCGCCGCGGGCGTGGCCAGCACCAGCAGCCGGCCGCCCTCGGCGTTGAACCACGGCAGCTCGAAGCGCTTGACGGCCGGCGCCTCGCGCGTGCCGCGCTTGAAGCGGTTGGTCTCGCCCGGGTCCTCGGGGAAGACCTGGCGCGCGCCGCCCTGCGGGTCGATGCCGACGATGACCAGGTCCACCGAGCGCGCGCTGGTGTTGCGCACGTTGAGCACGGCGCGCTCGCCGCTGCGCAGCGGCAGCAGCTTCGCGTCGACCTGCTGCGCGGAGCCGCTGCGCACGAGGCGGTCGCCGCTCCAGACTTCGAACACCGCATCGAAGCCGTCGAACTGCGCGTCCTTGGCGATGGTGTAGAGCTGGTTGAGCCACTTGAGGCGGGCCAGCGTTTCGAGGCGGCGGCGCGCGGCTGCGGCATCGGTGGGCGCTGGCTTCGCGCCCGCGCCGAGCGATGGCGACAGCACTTCGAGCCGCGCGCCGCTCCATCGCACGTCGGCGCCATCGGCATCGTTCACCGCGATGACGGAGGCGGGGTATTCCAGGCTCAGGCCCGGCGGCAGCCCCTGCTCCGCGCGCACGCGCAGCGCGACCGCGGCCGGCTCGCCCAGCGGCGTGATGTTCCAGAGCGCGGCGCCGGGCAGCTCGCGCAGCGCGGGCGGCACGGCCATGCGCGCCTTGTCGGCGAAGGCCTGCGCCAGCGTGCCTTCGGCGCTGCGCACCGTGCCGTCGTCCATCGTGGCCAGCACGCGCAGCGGCTGCTGCACCACCAGGCCGTCGAGCTGGCCGGCCTGCAGCGTGAGCGTGTCGCCCGAGCGTTGCGCGCGCCACACGGGCCGCGTCGACACGGCCTGCGCGCGGTTCGCGAAGATCGGCGCGTCGAGGTTGCCCTCCGCCACTGGCGACGGCAGCTCGCGCGTGGGAAAGCGCTGTGCCAGTTCGTCGATCACCGGCGGATAGACGGCCAGCACGCCGTCGAAGAGATCGCGCCAGGTGGCGGGCTTGCGAGAGAGCGCCTCCACCACGGCCCAGGTCAGAAGGCCCTGTGGCCGCGCGTTGCGATTCTTGCGCGGCAGGCGCAGCTCGGGGGTGATCTGGTGGCTTTCCGACGCGAAGAGCGCGACGTAGCGGGCGCGCGGCACCGGGTCGGTCGCGGTGGGGCGCGTCATGACCGCGCGCGCCGCGGCGCCGGGCGCGCCGGTCAGCTGCGTGGTGCGCAGGCCCCGCCAGCGCACCTCGTCACCGGGCGGGCCTTCGGCGATGGCCGGTGCATCGCTCGTGCTGCGCGTCATCGAGTTCGCCGAGCAGGTGTCGAAGACCGAGGCGACGAACACGTTGCGCGCGAGGAAGGCTTGAATCCACGCGTCGAAATCGGCATCGCGCAGGTCGCCGGTCAGCGCGTTGTCGGCGCCGAGCGTGCCGCGCACGTCGCGCGCGAGGAAGTTCTCGGAGAGGCCGTCGGGCTCCTGGTAACGCTTGTTGCTGTCGCGCAGGCGTGTGCCGTGGCCGGAGAAATAAAGCAGCACGAAATCGCCGCTCTTCGATTGCGCGAGCAGCCGGCCGAGCGCTTCGTGGATGGTCTGCGATTCGGGCAGCGCGGAGCCGCTCACGCCGTCGGCGAGCACGGTGATGTCGGCGGGCGCGAAGCCCTGCTTGAGCAGCGCGTCGCGCATCAGCATCACGTCGTTGCGCGGCGCCTGCAGCCAGAGGGCCTGCGGCTGGTTGACGAGTTCGGAGACGCCGACGAGCAGCGCGCGTTGAACTGCGAAGGCGGTGCCGCCGGATGCAAGAAGCATCAGCGCCAGCAGCACCCGCAGGCAACGCGCGGCGCGGGTCATAGCCGCTCCGAGGCCGGCCCGGCCGATTCGACCAGCGGCGAGGCCGCGAGCAGCGAGAGGCCGCCGACCGGATCCTCCACATGCAGGCGCCACACGCCGTTCGTGCCCGGCCCGCCGACCACTTCAGCCGACATCGTGCGCAGCAGCCGGTCGGCCTCGTCGATGCGCACGCCGTCCTTCCAGCGCACGACCAGGTTGGCACGCGCTGCCGCGCTCGCATCGGGCGCTGTGGGCACGTTGCGAAAGCGCACGTCGTCCTCTTGCGATCCGCGCCCACCGAGCAGGCCGACGTTCTGCACGACGACGCACAGGGCGAGCACCGCGAACGCCGGCCGCATCCATCCATCGGCGCCGAACCAGCGGCGAATGCTGCCCCACCAGCCGCCTTCGGGCCGCGCCTGCGGCCGGGCGCGCGGGGACGCGGGCGAAGTGGGCGCAGTGGGTGCCGCCTTGGCCGACTGCGTCGGCGCCGAGCCCAGCTGCAGGCCGACGGTGCGGTACAGCGCCTGGTAATCGGCGCGCGGGTCCTGCGCGCCGAGCGGCGTTCCGGAAAGCACCGAGAACACGCCGCCCACGGTGCGCAGCGCGATGCGGCCGGGCTCGGGCGCGATGGCCAGCGCCTTCTGCGCGGCCCACTCGTCGTGCACCGCGCGGATCGCCGCGAGCCGCGTGGCCGAGACCTCGCCGAGCACGCGCGCGCACAGCTGCGGGCTGGGCTCGAGCGTCAGCACGTTCCAGGCCTGGATGAGCCCGAAGGCCGGCTCGAAGGGTTCGTCGTCGGGCTCGAGCAGCACGTCGAAGGCACCGGCCCAGTCGGCCTCGCCCGCGGCCATCCAGCCCTGCCAGACGTCGCCCTGGATGCAGCGGTCCAGCAGCACGCCGAGCAATCGCCCGTCGTGCAGCACGCTGACGAGGCGGCCCGGCGCCCAGCGTGCGGTGAAGGCGCGCTGGGCGACAGCCTCGCGGCGCCGGGCCAATTCGGTGAGAGGGAGCAGCAGGTCGTGCAGCGCGGGCGTCGCCACCGGTGCAGCGTGCGGCGTGGTGGGGGGCGCGGCCCCCGGCATGGCCACCGTGGCCACGCCCGCAGCAACGTCGGGTACGGCGGCGGCGCCGGTTTCGAACGCGTTGCGGATCACGCTGAGCGGGGGCCAGAGTTCGGTGTTCATGGCGGTCTGTTCCTGAATGGCTATGTCTTCAGGCATAAGACGCTTCAGCACCGAGGATTTTGAAAACCTGCAGGATCGCTGCCATGTTTTCCGCCTCGATGGCGATGCCCAGGGTCTGCTGGAGCCAGCCGCCCAGCCGGGTCTTGGCGTAGTCGGCGGTGAGGCCCTCGCGCTTGTGCACCAGGCCCAGGCGCCCCGCGCGGTAGTGGTACGAGGCGATGGCATGGCGCGAGGCGATGCCCGAGAGCCCGCCCTCGGCTTCCTTGCCGAAGCCCTCGCACAGGAGGATGCGCTCGGGCTCGGGCAGTTCGGCGATGAAGGCGCGCGCGGCCAGCTGCACGGCTTGCGCGCTCAGGCCGTGTTCGGCCAGGCACCCGTCGAGGTCGTCGCCGGCGCCGATCTCGTCTTCGAGCTGCGCCTCGGTGATCTGGTCGCCGATGGAGAGCTTGCGGCGGAACGAGCTCGCACGCGTGCAGTCGATCAGGTAGCGCCGGAAATACGCGCAGAGCGCGAAGGCGGTCGAAGGTGCGCTGTGGCTTGCGCGTTCGTCGGCTTCATCGGGATCGGCATCGAGCCGCAGCACCTTCACATAGATGAACTGCGCGACGAGCTCCTTGCGACTCTCGCCCAGCACCTGCAGCTCGGGCGGATTGCAGGCCACGAGCGCATCGCCCACGATGCGGTACATGGTGCCCATGTCGTTCGAGGACAGCGTCTGCCGCCGCCGCCAGAGGCGGACGAGTTCCGTGCTTTCCGCGGACGAGAGGGTTTCCTGCATGAAGGGACAAGAGCTAGGTCAAGGCCAGATCAGTCGTCCACGCACACACCTTCGCTCGGCACGAGACATTGCGCCAGGCCCGCGCCCACCGGCCCTCCGCGCGTGCGGATCGCCGACGACACCGCGGCCTGCGCCACGGCCAGGCCGCGCGGCAGAAGAATCCACAGCTGACCGCGTTCCTTCATGCGGCGCGCGTTGGTCGCGGCCGCTTGGCCGTTGCCGAAGAAATAGTCGGCGCGCACCGCGCCGCGGATCGCGCCGCCGGTGTCCTGCGCGATGGTCAGGCGCTGCATCGGCGCGCCGCTGCCGGGCGTGCGGGTCGAGACGAACACCGGGTAGCCCAGCGGCGTGCTGCGCGGATCGACCGCGATCGAGCGCCCCGCCGACAGCGGCACGCCGAAGGCGCCGACCGGCCCGCCCACGGGCGAGGTCGATTCCTTGAAGAACACATAGCTCGGGTCCTTGATGCCCGAGCCGGTCACCGCGCCGGCCGTGCGGCGCCCCGGCACCACGACCGCGCCGCTGGCGGTAGGCCGTGCGAGCGTGAAGCCGCGCGTGCGGATGACGCTGCTGTCCACGCTGCCGACATCGTCGTCGTCGCCATCGTCCAGCTGCAGCTCGATCGACGAGCCGCGCACCTTCACCGCGCTGCGCGGCTTGCCGTTGGCGGCCTGCGCGATCGTCGGGCGGAATGGCTGGCCGTTCTGCTCGGCGTAGGCCACGCGAATGGTGTCGCCGTTGGCCAGCTTGATGCGGCCCGAGCCCTGGATCTGCATCTCGTAGAGCGCGGTGGCGCTGCTCACGAAGGCCAGCACCTTGGCGTTGGGTGCGCCCTTGGTCTCGATCTCTTCGCGGGTGTAGTACGGCAGCAGCTGCTTGCCCTCGATGCGCATGCGCACCTTGCGGTCCAGCGTGTCGCGGGTGATCGCCGAGAGGTCCAGCGCGTAGAGGCCGGGCGCGCCCATGTCGCGCGTGCTCAGGCCCGTTTGCACGACCACGTTGCGGCCTTCGACCTTCGCGGCCACCGTGCCGCTGCCGGCCGGGAGCTTGCGCGCGTCGGCGAACAGCATGTCTTCGGGCTGGCCGTAGACGGGGTAGATGAACGGCGCGCCGTAGGTGCGGCTGCCCGCGATCTCGGGCTCGAAGTAGCCGGTGACCACGCCGTCGGGCTTGCGGTCGTCGTCGCGGATCTGGTAGGCCGAGAACTCGCTCTCGAAGAAGCTGCGGATGGCGTTGCGGTTCTTGCCATCGACCTTGGCGGCGCGGTCGCACACCTCTTTCCATTCGGCGCCCCGGCCAGTGAGCACCTTGCAGCTACCGAGGAACGCGGGCCAGGTCTCGGAGAAATCGTCGCGCGACCAGCCCGGCATCGCATCGAAGCTCACCGAGGTGTAGGTGGCCAGCTGGGTGGAGAAGGTGCGCGCCTGGCCGGCCACGCTCGCACCGGTGGAGGCCGGGCGCGAACTGGTGCCGGTGGCGGTCGTGTCGGTGGCGCCCGTGGCGGTGGAGGTCGCGGCCGGTGGCGTGTTGGCGCAGCCTGCCAGCGATGCGACGGCCGCGAAGGCGGCCCAGCGAAGCAGCGTGGTGGTCAAGCGTGGCGACTGTGAGGTATGCATGAAAGTCTCCTTGTCCGGAAAAAGCGGCCCATCGCAGGGCCAACGCTCTACAGACGATTACTTCTCGACGATTTTGAAATTCGCGACGCCATAGACGTCGTTGCATGGAGCGCCGGGCGCGCAGGTCGGCTTGCCCAAGAGCGGCGACGCACCGGTGCCGCGCGTGGCTTCGAGCGCCGAGAGCACCGGCAGCGGGAACTGCGGAAACACGCCGTCGTTCTGCACGCCGGAAGCACTGAAGTCGCGCTCGTGCTCGCTCACGAGCACCGCGAACTGGTTGGTGCCGGCGGGGCCGCCCGCGTCCATCGGCCACGAGGCGCGCGGCAGCGCGAGCGCGCTGTTGGCGGTGATCTTGTTGTACTTGTCCAGCAGGTTGGGGAACAGGAGGAACATCTCGCCGCCGCTGGACAGAAGGAACACGTAGACGAAGCCGTCGCGCTTGCTGCGGACCTCGAACGCGAGCTTGTCCTTGCCGATGTTGACCTCGGGCTTCTTCGCGGTGGCCGTGACCTCGAAGCCGGGCGCGGCGCCCGCCGCGAGCGACTGCAGCGATTCGAGCGGCGTGCGCGGCGCGGGAGGCGGGGGTGGCGGTGGCGGCGGCGGCGGTGGTGCGGTCGTCACCTTGATGTCCTGCTGCGGCGGTGGCGGCGCGGTCGTGATGTCGGTCGCCTTGCCCTTGCCGTCGGCCACATCACCACCCACACTGGCGGCTCGGCCTTGGTACCACCACCAGCCGCCGCCGGCGATGGCCGCGACGACGGCGATCGAGGCGATGGCCGCAACCGCTTTGCCCTTGCCCGCGCCGCTGTTGCCGCTGCCGGGTGCGGGCGCCGGCGGAGGTGCCTTCTTGCCGCCGATGACCGTGGCCGCGTTCGCATTCGAGTTGCTGTTGTTGCCGCCCGTGCGTGCGCCCGAAGGCGGCTGCGTGCGCGGTGTCGGCGCGATGCTGTGTCCGACTTCCAGGTCGAGCGCCGCGCGCAGCTCGGCCATCGACTGCGGCCGCTGCTCGGGCCGCACGCCCAGGCCCGCGTCGATCGCCTGCAGCAGCTTCAGGCTGTAGCGCTGGCGCAGGATGTCGTTGCCCGCGAGCGGCACGTAGCTGTCGGACAAAAGACGCGCCACCGACGGCGGCGGCGCGCGGCCGCACACGGCCACGTGCATCACGGCCGCGAGCGCGTAGACGTCGGTCCATGCGCCCTGCGACATGTCGGGCATCTCGGCGTACTGCTCGATGGGCGCGTAGCCGGGTTTGAGGATGACGGTGATCGCCTGCGTCTTGTCGGTGATCACGCGGCGCGCGGCGCCGAAGTCGAGCACCACCGGTCGGCCCGAGCCTTCGAGCAGGATGATGTTGTCGGGCGCGATGTCGCGGTGGTAGCAGTTGGCGTTGTGCATCACGCCCAATGCCTGGGTCACGCCGTCCATGATGCGGATGAGCCATGACTCGTCGACGCCCGCGGGGATGGCGACCAGTGCTTCCCTCAAGGTGTCGCCGCGGTAGAAGGGCATCACCATGTACGTGGTGCCGCGCTCTTGCCAGAACCTGTAGACCTTCAGGAGCGAGGGGTGGTCGAACTGGGCGAGGAGGCGGGCTTCGTTGATGAAGCTGCGCATGCCCAGGTCGAAGGTTTCGCGGTGTCTTTCCGAGAGGGGGACGACGGTGCCGTCGTTCTGCCTTGTCGAGAGAGACGTTGGCAGGTACTCCTTGACGGCCACGACGCGTTCGAGGTCGTGGTCCCAGGCTTCGTAGACGACGCCGAAGCCGCCCTGGCCGATGACTCGGGTGATCTCGAATTCTGCGAGGCGGCTGCCTACGGGGAGGAGGCCGGCTTCGTGCGTGCTCGATGCCGGGTTGGTGACGGGGACGTTGTGCAGGCTTGTCACGCCGGCGCTGATGACGGTTGCGGCGGTGTCGCCGCCAGTCACCGGCTGCGGAGCCTGGCGGGAGACGACTCTTGTGCGGTCGTCTTCCGGTGGCGTGTTGGAGGGAGAGTCGGTCATCGACTTGCTCCTGCGGGTTGAACGCTTTTTTGAATTTGCTTTCCGAGGCCGGGTCTCGCCCCGGCGGGCGACCTACTTTTCTTTGCTTCGCCAAAGAAAGGTAGGCAAAAGAAAGGCGACCCCACTGTCTGCGACCCTCCGCTTCGCTGCGGGCAACCTGCGGTGCTCGCGTTTCGCGGGGTCTCGCCGAACTCGCTTCGCTCAAACAACGGCGAGCCCTTGTCCGCGAAACGCTCCGCTCCTCGGCGCAGACAGAGGGGGGTGGATACCGAACGGGCCTTTGCTTCGCTCGGCCCGAAGGGCTGACACGCTTCGCGTGTCAGCCTTGAATTGGTTGGTGGGTGGTATTGGCTTCGACCAAGCCGAGCAAAGCGATGGCCCGATGGCGCCGCCGAGCGAAGCGATGGCGTGTCCGTGCTCCCACCCCTTCTGTCTGCGCCGAGGAGCGCAGCGTTTCGCGGACAAGGGCTCGCCGTTGTTTGAGCGAAGCGAGTTCGGCGAGACCCCGCGAAACGCGAGCACCGCAGGTTGCCCGTAGCGCAGCGAAGGGTCGCAGACAGCAGGGTCGCCTTTTCTTTGCTTACTTTCTTTTGGCGAAGCAAAAGAAAGTGAGTCGCCCGCCGGGGCGAGACCCGGCCTCGGGAAAGAAAAGAAAGCAAGGAAGCCTTCATTCCCCACCCCCAAGAAACAAAGCCTCGAACTGCGCATCGCGAGGCAGCCCAGTCGCCAGCATCCGAACCCCACCTTCAACAGCCGGATCACCCAGCCACAAAGAAGCCCCCACCGCAGGCATTTCCAGCGACTCGACACCGGCGACGCTTTCGCCGGCGGCCGTCACGAACAGCCGCCCCAGAACCGCATCGAACCTGAGCGCATCCAGATCCCCATCCAGCCCTTCAAGCGCAGCCTGAGTCCCCAATGCCCACCAGTGCAGCGCCGCACCGAGTGCCTCCCCCTGGAGCACATCCGAAACATCCCCCAGCTCGACAGCAAGAGTGAACGGAAAGTACCGTCCAACGTCATCGACGGAAGGCATCAACACCCCGATCCACGCGCGCTCGCCGGCCACCTGCGGCCCGAGCGCAAAGCACCAGATCGGCGCCTCGAGGTAGTAGGTGGTCCAGTCCGCATGCCGATCCCGCAGCCGCGCGAGACCGCGCTGCAGCCACTGGTCCCACACCGCGCGAAACGACTCCGGCAAGCGCCGATGCGCAAAGTCCCCCATCCCCGGCAACTTGCCGAACCATCCCGGCAACTCGGCCGAAGCGAAGAGAGAAGAAGGAGAAGAGGCAGCCAGGCTCACAGCCCCTCCGGACAAGAAAACTCCCGCAGCTCGCGCAAGCGGATCGGATGCTGCACGCTGTTCGTGGTCACCTCGAAGCGCGTCTTGCGCGCGCCGATCTGGAACGTGATGAAGAACTTCTCCGGCGCATCGCCCGCTTCGAGCTGCCCGTCGTCGAGCGCACGGAAGAGCGCCCACGGCCCGTCGACCGCCGAGCCGGAGCTGCCCGTGGTCGAGGGCGGGCTCACCTGGATGCGCACCTGGTTGCTGCCCTTGGGGCCGGGCCACTGCACGGCCATCGGTACCACGGGGCCGTGCGCGTACTTCACGAGCTGGCCATCGACGTCCAGGATGAACTGGGTGATGCCCGCGTCCATCTCCACCGGCTTGAAATCGAGCCGCATCGAAGGGCCTCTACCGCCGGCGCGGAAGAAGATGTCCTTGATGCGCGCGGCGCGTTCGAACTGCGCGAGCGCCTGCGTGGTGATCGCGCCGCGCTCGGCCACGGGCTTGTAGCGCCACGGGCGCGTGCTGGTGTCGACCAGTGCAGCGAGGCGCTTCTGGAAGAACTCGTCCATCAACCCACCGGCGCCGAACATCTGGCCGAAGTCCTCGGGCAGCACGTCGCGCTTGCTGGTGGGCGAGAACGGATAGCGGCCCGCGATCGCCCGCGTGCAGAACTCGGTGACCGGGCGCAGGTCCTGGCTCAGGTTGCCGCGCTCGGCCACCTGCGCCTGCGCGGCGCCCGACTGGCTGAGGTTCTCGACCATCGAGCGCACCGGCTCGGGCAGGCGGCCCGCGTCGGCCTTGAGCTTGCCGGCCACGTCACCGGGCGGCGGCGAGGTGCGGCCCTTCACGGCCGTGTCGACCGCGTTGAGGTACACGTAGACCTCGTTGAAGAGCTTGAGCGCATCGTCGATCGGCGCGGGCTGGCCGGGTGCCGCGGCGGTGACGAGGCGGCGCAGCGGCTCGAAGCGGTCGTCCACGATGCTCTCGATGCGCTTGCCGCTCGCGACCGGCTTGTTGGGGTCGCCGCCGAAGAGGTCTTCCAGTCCCTTGCGGGTGCTGGCGACGGTGGCGGTGGCCTTGCTCACCACGTCCTTGGGCTGGTCGGCGGGGATCAGCGTGGTCTCCTTCACCACGGCGCGCAGGAAGTTCGCGAGCGGCGAGCTCACGCCCGAGAGGATGCGCGCGGCCTCGATGTTTTTCTCCAGGCCCGTCGCGCGGATGAGGCGCACGTCGCCGAGCAGCGCTTCCCACTGCTTCACGTATTCGGCAAGGTACAGGCGCCGCACGCGGTCGGTCAGCGCGCCGAGCGCGGCCACGTCGCGCAGGCGGTCGGCGGCGCCCTTGTCCTGGCCGAGCACCCAGGGGTCTTCGGCAGCGAGCAGGCCGGTGAGCACCGTCACTTCGTTCTGGAAGCGCTTGTGATAACCGTCGTAGGTGAACATGCCCGGCACGCCTTCGGTCAGCGGCTTGCCGCTGATGCGCTCGAACACGAGCGGCGCCGAAGGGCCGGCGGCCGTCGCGACGCTGAAGCCAGGAATGTCCTTGGTCGCGCGCTGGCGCTTGAGGCGGCTGAACACGCGCTGCTCCAGCGGGTAGCTCGCGAGCACGGCGCGCACGCTGCGCACGAGGTTCTCGTCCATCTTGAGCGGGGAGCGCGGCGGGCCTTGCGCGATGAGCACATCGAGCTGGTCTTCGAGTGCCGTGCGCTGGTCTTCGGGGATGCCGCGGTCGAGGTTCCGCGCCCAGTCGAGCGTGATCCAGGCCTTCAGTGCATCGGGGTCGAAGTGCTCGGGCTGGTAGAGCATCAGGTAGCTCTTGAGCGCTTCGTAGGTGTATTCGAGGTTGTCCTTCTGCGCGGTGCGCAGCTGGTCCTCGATGCGCTTGGCGATCTGCGGCAGGAACACGTCGTTGAGCGCGCGCTGGTGCGCCAGGCGCGCGGCGGCGTCGAGCTTGTCGCCCTGGTAGAGGCCCAGCGTCATGCTCAGCGGCTCGTCGCCCTGGCGGTTCTCGGGGGTCTTCCAGATGTCGCGCACGCCCTGCATCACGGGCGCCACCTCGACCAGGTTCTGCAGTTGCACCGGCAGGTTGGCGAGCGTCTTCTGCGCGGGCTCGGCGCGGGCCTCCACCGACTTGAGGTAGTTCATGTTCTGCCAGGTGCTGTAGCCCCAGCCCGCGATGAGGCCGACGGTCACCAGCGTCATCGCGGCCACGCCCGTCATGCGCAGCAGGTGGCGGCGGCGCTCCAGCTTCACGTCGGCGCCGGCCAGGCGTTGCTCGGGAAACACCACGTCGCGCAGGAGCGATGTGAGGAAGTAGCTGCGCCCGCTCGACTTCTGCGGCGCGAGCATCGCGCGCTCGATGCCGAAGCTGCGCGAGAGGCTGCCCATCACGCGGTCGATGGGGCTGCCCTCCTGCGTGCCGCTGGTGAAGTACACACCGCGCACCCACGGCGGCTGCGCGAAGCGCGAGCCCGTGAACACCTGGTCCAGCAGGTCCGACAGCAGCGAGCCGATGGAGCCGAACTGCGCGGGAAAGCCGAAGATCGCCGCGCGGCGCGTGCCGTCGGTCTCGCGCTGCATGCGCGGAATGAGGCCGTCGTTCACGCGGTTGTGCAGCAGCGCGAACTCGCGGTGGAAGGCGGTGGAGAGGCCCTTCTCCTCGGTCTGCACGTTCTCGTCGGCCGGCAGCGTGAAGCCGAAGACCTGCGCGCGCTGCTCCTTGCCCAGGTCGTCGAAGTAGTCGGTGAAGCCGTAGAGCAAATCGCTCTTGGTGACGAGCACGTACACCGGCAGGCGCGTGGTGAGCTTCGAATCGAGTTCGAGCAAACGCGCGCGGATCGATGCGGCCAGTTGCGTGCGCTGCTCGGGGCCCTGGCTCAACAGATCGGCCACGCTCACCGTGAGGAACACGCCGTTGAGCGGCCGGCGCGGGCGCGCCTTCTTCAAGAGGCCGAGGAAGCCTTCCCATGCGTTCTTGTCTTCGGACTGGTGGCTGTCCTGCGTGGTGTAGCGGCCGGCGGTGTCGATGAGCACGGCCTCGTCGGTGAACCACCAGTCGCAGTTGCGCGTGCCGCCCACGCCGCGGATCGCGCCGGGGCCGAACTTCTCGGCGAGCGGGAACGAGAGACCCGAATTGACCAGCGCCGTCGTCTTGCCGGCACCGGGCGCGCCAATGAACACGTACCACGGCAGGTCGTACAGGTAGCTGCCGCCCGAGATCGACATCCAGTCGCGCCAGCCGGGCTTCTTGCCGGCCGCATGCAGGCGCATCTGCTTCAACGTGGCGACGGCTTCGCTGAAGCGCGTGTCCAAAATTTTCTGTTCGCCGTTGACCGGTGCATCGGTCTTGGCGGCCGGCGCCTTCATGAGGCCGTCGGTCAGGTGCTGGCTCGCGCGGCGCGCGCGCCAGCGCCGCCAGAGCATGCGCAGCACCACGATGAGCACGATGGCGCCGATGAGAATCCAGCGCGCCGTCTCGCTCTCCAGCGGCGCGAGCGAACCGATCTTCACCAGCGGGCCGATCCACCAGATCAGGAGGCCGATGATGATGAGCGCGAGCAGCGTCAGCAGCAGCGGGCTGAACAGGAAGCCGAAGATTTTCTTGATCATTTCGTCGCTCCTGGAACGGGAGCAGCCGCAGCCGGTGCCGTCGGTGCGGCGGAGGCGACGCGCTCGGGTTCGGTCAGCAGCACGATGTCCACGCGCCGGTTGCGCGCGCGGTTGGCGGGCGTGTCGTTGGCGGCCACGGGCTCGGCGTCGGCCTTGCCATCGGAGCGCATGCGCGCGGGATCGACCAGCGTGGTGAGCGCGCCCTTGACCGCATCGGCGCGCGCAGCCGAGAGGTGCCAGTTCGACGGATAGCGCAGCGAGCGGATCGGCTGGTTGTCGGAGTGCCCGGTGATGAGCACGTCGCCCTTCACCTCGGCCAGTGCCTGCCCGATGCGGCGCAGCACCGGCAGCGACGCGGCCATCGGCTCGGCGCTGCCGGAGCTGAAGAACGAATCGCCGCGCAGCCGCACCACGCTGCGGTCGGCCTCGTCGGTCACGGTGACGAGCCCTTGCTTGACTTCAGGTTCGAGGAAGCGCGCGAGCCGCGGCGTCTTGGCGGGCGGCGCGGGCGGGGCGATCTGGATGTTGGGAACGCGCAGGCCCGACACGGCCGCATAGGTGGTGTCGGAGCGCTTGTTCAACAGGATCTGCATGCCCACCCACGCGAGCGCGAGCAGGAAAGCGAAACCTGCCGCGAACACCCACAGCGGCAGCGATTCGCGCAGCCGCACCGTGCCAGCGCCCTGCCCGCGCCAGTGCGGCGAGAGTTCGGGTTCGAGCTGCGGGCGGTCCTTGGCGATCAGGTCGGCCAGGCGCTGGCGCACCGAGTCGAGTTGCGCGCGGCCGTTGTCGACCACGCGGTAGCGGCCCTCGAAGCCGAGCGCAAGCACGCTGTAGATGAGCTCGAGCAGCTGGCGGTGCGTGGGCACGTCCTGCGCGAGCTTGGCCAGCAGCTGGAACACCTTCTCGCCGCCCCAGGTCTCGTTGTGGAACTGCACCAGCAGGCTCTGCTTGTTCCAGCCGGCCTGCACGCCCCAGGGCGTGTTGGCCACGGCCTCGTCCAGCGCCGTGCACAGCACGTAGCGCGCGGCGAGCACCGATTCGTTGCTCACGCCCGCGCGGCGCGCGCTGGCGTCGAACTGGTTCACCGCGTCGGCGGTGGAGGCGCGCAGCGCCGGCACGTTGGGCGGCTGCGCGAGGTTGCGCAGCTTGCCGATCAGCACCAGCAGCTTGCCCGCCGCCGACACCAGCGGATTGAGCAGGCCGATGTCGCCGACCTCGGCCGCGGGCGTCGGATCGGCGCCGCCGAAGAACGGCGCGGGCGCCGCGGCCTGCGGCGTGCCGGCCGGCGTGCGCGGCTTGGGCTTGATGACCGTGCGCTCCGACTCGAAGGCGGCAAAGGGATCGGGGGGTGTGCTCATGGGGTTACCTCGGGCCGTCCATGCGGCAACGGCCACTTGGGCAGCAACAGAGCCGTTCGGGCTGAGCTTGTCGAAGCCTTGCACGCCGCGCCCAGCCCTTCGACAAGCTCAGGGCGAACGGAGTAGGAGGTGGCTTGCGGCTTCATGAACGAATGGCCCAGAACGCGAGATCGAGGCCGGGAAAGTCGCCGGCGATGTGCATCGCGATGCCGCCGGATTGCTCGAGCTGGCGCCACAGGTCGCTGTTGCGCGTTTCGAGTTCGAAGTAGTTGGCGCCCGTGTGGAACGGAATCTGGCGCGGCGCGACCGGCATCGGCGTGAGCGTGACGCCCGGCAACGCGAGGTTCACGAGATCGCGGATGCGCTCGACCGGGCCGATCTTCACCTGCGTGGGGAAGCGCGCGCGCAGCGCCTCGCTGGGCATGTTGGCGTTCACTGCCAGCACGAAGGTGGCCTTGCGCTGCAGCTCCACGTCCGTGACCATCGCCACGCGCACGCCGTGCTTGCGGTCGTGCAGCTCGATGCGGATGGCCGACTGCTCGAACACCATCGAGAGGCTGCGGCGCAGGTCGTCCATCACCGGGCGGAAGCTCAGCGCGAGGTCGTCGTGCACATAAGGACCGAAGCGCGCCACGCGGCGCGAATCGCGAAAGCTGGAGAGGTCGCCGGCCAGGCCGAGCGCATGTTCGAAGAAGTGCTGCGGGTGCAGCATCGCGCTCTTTGCGAGGTGCGCAAAGATGGCCTCGTTGCGGTTCACCGCCTGCAGCAGCATGAAGTCGGCGATCTCGGCCACGCCGCCGGTGCCGCCCTGGGTCATGCGGCCGGCCAGCGCCTCGCCGCGCTGGCGCAGGAGCCCCAGCAGCTCGTCGAGCCAGGCGCGGATGACCGCATGGCCGGCCACGTCGAGCAGCGGCGGCAGCATGCCGCGGTCCAGCTGCACCTGGTTGTCGGTGCGGCGCTCGACCACGCGGGCGACACCCATGGTGGTCCAGGCGTCGGTGGCTTCGCCGGCGCGCATGAGGCGCGTGTGCAGCTGGCCCAGCTGCAGCATGGCGGTGCGCTCGCCAGCGGTGTTGGAGTCGGGCACCTCGGACTCGAGCACGCGGTGGCGCACCAGCTCTTCATAGTCTTCGGCGTCGGCCTCGCGGGCTCCCGCGCGGCGCAGCGGCAGCGCGAGCACCACGGCCTCGTCGCGCATGGAAGAAGGAATGTCGATGGGTTCGGGCAGCGGATCGACCGCCGGCATGTCGAACACCGTGCCGTCGCCGAAGATGCCGACCGCGCGCACCAGCGCCAGCTTGCCCAGCGTGAGCGCCGCCTGGTCGATCTCCAGTTCGGCAAAGCCCCAGGCGTAGGGCGTGGTCGAACGCAAGAGCACATGCCTCGCATGATCGGCATGACGCTCGCTCTGCTGCAGGTGCTGAGGCTGCAACAGCATCCCCTCGCTCCAGACCACTTTTGTTCGCCAACTCATCCGCACTCCGTCAACGGCAAGGGTTGCCAGAAAGAAACACGAAGTTTCCGGCGCGGCGGGCGGCGGGCAAATCCGCCTAATGGCCTAGACGAAGGGGTTTGGAGCTACGGCGAAGGGACTAGGCGCCGAGGCGCCGTCGTGCGGCCGGTGCCTCAGCGGCCGCCGGCGCGCAAGGTCTCGACCTGCTCGGCGTAGGCCTTTTCGATGCGTTGCAGCCGCTGCGCGCGCGCCGCCTCGTTCACCCACGCGGCGGCCATGGCGCGTTGCTTGCCCAGCTGGTATTCGAGCCGCGCCTCGGACAGCAGCGCGCTGTCGTCGACCGCGACGTAGCCGTAGGTGGCGCGCAGGTTCTTGAGCACTTCGCGCTCGGCCTCGGCGCGCGGCCCCTTGCCCTGCCCGTAGGTGACCAGGAAGTTCTGCAGCTTCGCCTGGAACTCGGGCGGGTAGTTGCGCCGCACCACCATCGGCGCGCCGGGCGGCGGCTCGGACGCCCAGATGACCTGCAGCCGCTCGGCCTCGATCGGGAACTGCTGGCGAAAGCGCTCGAAGTCGGTGGTGTTGTTGGTGGCCACGTCGGCATCGCCGTTGGCCACGGCCAGCGCGGTGGCCTGGTGGGTGCCGATGAATTCGCTGCGAAAGCGCGTCTCCATCTCGATGTTGTTGGGCAGGAAGAGCTGGCTCTGCGGCACGACGAAGCCGGTGACCGAGCGACTGTCGCCGCGCGCGAGGCGCCAGCCCTCGGGCTGCGCGAGCATGCCTTCCAGGGTGTTGAGCGGGCCGCTCTTGCGGGCCAGCAGCACGGCGCGGTGCTCGGGCATGCCGGGACGCCGCGCGATCTGCGCCACCACCTTCATGCGCCGCTGCATCACGGCATCGAGCGCCATCTTGGCCGAGAGAAAGGCCATGTCGATCTCGTCGCGGCCGATGGCGCGGTCCAGCTCTTCGTACGACGGCACCGAATAGGCGTTGACCGGGATGCCGAGCGAGCGGCTCATGTCGGCCATGAACGGCGTCCACAGCGCCCGCGATTCGACGGTGCCGCCCAGCGGCAGCACGCCGAAGCGGATGGCCTGCAGCGACGGGGCGGATTTCTCGTGCGTGACCTGCGCCAGGGCCGGCGATGGCGCAAGCAGCACGGTGGCTGCGGCGAGCGTTGCGGTCAGCAGATGCTTGAGTACGGGGAGCATGTCTCGCGGCTTGGCTTGTGGGGGACGCTGTGGTTCGATCGACGCTCACCGCACACCGCGATAACGCTGCGAACCTGGCGCATCACACAACACGGCGCACGGAAAAGCAAGACGCCACCTTGCGGGTTGCGTGCAGGCTTCACCTCAAGGCGTCACGTCCTTGAGCACGCTGACCTGCTCCGCATAGCCGCTCTCGATGCGCTGCAGCCGGGCCTGCCGCGCCGCGTCGTTCACCCACTGGGCCGTCACGGCGTTCTGCTTGGCCAATTGATAGGCCAGCTTGGCCGCGGGCTGCAGCGAGCTGTTGTCGGCCGCCACGAAGCCGGCCAGGTCGTGCAGCGACTTGAGCACCACGCGCTCGGCATCGCCGCGCGCGCCCTTGCCGCGGCCGTAGGCGGTGAGAAAGGCCTGCACGCGGGTGCGCAGCTCGGCCGGGTACTCGCGCCGCACCACGATCTGCGCGTGCGGAATGAGCTCCGACTCCCACAGCACCTGCAGCCGCTGGGCCTCGGCCGGAAAGCGCAGCCTGAAGCGCTCGAAGTCGGCCGAGTTGTTGGTGGCCACGTCGGCCTCGCTGTTGGCCACGGCCAGCGCGTTGGTCTGGTGGGTGCCCACGACCTCGCTCAGGAAGCGCGTCTCCATCGCGATGTGGTTCGGCAGAAAGAGCTGCAGCTGCGGCACGATGAAGCCCGACACCGACTGCTTCTCGCCGCGCGCGATCCGCCAGCGGTCGGGCTGGTCCAAAAGGCTCTTCAGCGTATTGAGGGGCGGCGCCTTGCGCGCGAGCAGCAGCGCGCGGTAGCCGGGCAGGCCGTCGTGCCGCACGACCTGCGCCACCACCTTCATGCGGCGCTGGGTCACGGCGTCCAGCGCCATCTTTCCGGAGAGAAAGGCCATGTCGACCTCGTCGCGCTGGATGGCCTGCTCCAGCGCCTCGTACGAATTGACCGAGAGCACGCTCACCGGGCGGGCGATGGCGCGGCTCAGTTCGGCCAGGAGCGGGTCCCAGTCGCTGCGCGACTCGAAGGCGCCGCCCAGCGGGAGGATGCCGAAGCGCACGGGGGCCGTATCAGGCGGTGCGGACGGGGCGGCCTGGGCGCCGGCCGCCAATGGCAGGCCGACAAAAAACGCCAAGGCCGCCGCCCGGAACGCAGCAGGAAAAACGGCGGGGAAAACGGCAGTAAAGCGCAGGGAAACCAGCATTTTGGGAGCCGAAAGGCGTAGGGCCGCTGCGGACCAGCGGGTCTAACATGGGCGAATCGGACGCCATTAAATAGCAAATACAAGTTAATTTCGTGATGTTTTTCCTGTCTTCCATGTTCGCCGCCGCGCCCATAAGCTCG
This sequence comes from Variovorax sp. AC194, assembly GCF_979257995.1. NCBI lineage: Bacteria > Pseudomonadati > Pseudomonadota > Betaproteobacteria > Burkholderiales > Comamonadaceae > Variovorax > Variovorax sp. AC194. The sequence continues at coordinate 6,400,262 of NZ_OZ409823.1, forward strand.
CGCCCCATGGGTTCAATGCATCGATGAACTGGAACTTCCGCGTCCTGCGCAAGCTTGCGCGCCTCACCTTCGCCCAGCAGCTGATCCTGCTGGCGCTGGTGCCGGCGACCGCGGCCACGCTGACGGCGATCGCCGTGCTCACGCGCCAGCACCTGGGCAACCTCACCGAGCTGATGCGCGCCAACGCGCAGACGGTGGCGCTGCAGGTGGCCACGGTGGCGCAGGCGCCGCTCTCGCGCATGGACAAGCGCGCGCTGCAGCGCACGGCCCAGTCGGGCACCTACCAGCCGCACGTGCAGCAGGTGCAGATCTGGACCGAGGACGGCGAGATCGTCGCCAACTCCGAAACCGTAGACCGCGCGCGCGGCGAGGGCCTGCAGGTGGTGGTGCCGATCGTGGCCGACGACGGGCGGCACAACGGCAAGGTGATGGTCGAGATCGGCCTGTCGGCGGTGCAGAACGCCCGGCGCTCGGTGTGGCTCAACGTGGCGGTGGTGCTCGGGTTCAGCCTGGTGGGCGTGGGGCTGGCCGGCTGGTGGGCGGCGCGGCGCATCAGCGAGCCGATCCGCGCGCTGGGAAAGGCGGTCGACCGCCTGGGCGCGGGCGAGGACGCGAGCGTGGCCATCGAGGGCACGCTGGAGGTGCAGCACCTGCAGCTGGGCTTCAACCAGGCGGCGCGCGCGCTGGCCGAAAGCCGCCGGCTGCTGCAAAGCCGCGTCAACGAGGCTACCTCCGAACTCGCGCGCAAGAACGCGCTGCTCGAGGTGGCCAGCCAGGCCAAGACGCGCCTCCTGGCCGCCGCCAGCCACGACCTGCGCCAGCCGCTGCATGCGCTCACGCTTTTCTCCGACGGGCTGGCCAACGGCGAGACCGATCCGGTCAAGCTGCAGCGCATCGGCCACATCCGCGAATGCGTGGAATCGCTCGACCGGCTCTTCTCGGAACTGCTCAATCTCTCGCAGCTCGATGCGGGCGTGCTGCAGCCGCAGTGGGCCGACTTTCCGCTGGACCGCCTCTTCGACGAGATCAGCCGCAACTTCCGATCGGTGGCCGAGCAGCAGGGCCTCCGGCTCGTGGCGCGCAAGACGGAGCTGTGGGTGCGCTGCGACTACGTGATGCTCTCGCGCATCCTCAACAACCTGGTGTCGAACTCGTTGCGCCACACCATCGAAGGCGGCGTTTTGATCGGCGCGCGGCGCCGCGGCAAGGGCGTGCGCATCGACGTGGTGGACACCGGCGTGGGCATCGCCGCGCACCACCAGACGCGGGTGTTCGAGGAGTTCTACCAGGTGGAGCCCACCGGCCGCCAGTCGGCCCGCGGCGCGCGCGGCATGGGCCTCGGGCTGGCCACCGTGCAGCGGCTGGCCGAACTGCTGAACACGCGCGTGGAGCTCAGCTCCCGGCTGCACAAGGGCACCTGCGTGCGGGTGCTGGTGCGCTCGGCGCCGGCCGCGCTGCCGGCGCCTGTTCCCTCGCCCGTGGCCGCCGGCATCGAGGACGAGGAGGCGAGCCTGGCGAACCTGCGCATCCTGGTGATCGACGACGAGCGCACCATCCTCGAAGGACTGATCGTGGTGCTGGCCAACTGGGGCGCGGAGGTGATGGCCGCGCAGACCCGCGCCGAGGCGCTCGCATTGGCCGACACGTGGGAGCAGCCGCCCGACGTGGTGGTGAGCGACCTGCTGCTGCAGGGCGGCGACAACGGGCTGGACGTGATCGCGGCGCTGGAGCGCCACCCGCGCGGCATCGGCGCCGGCACGGCGCGCCTTCTGGTGACCGGCGAGACCAAGCCCGATCGCCTGCGCGAAGTGGCGAGCGCCGGCATCACCGTGCTCTACAAGCCGGTCTCCCCGCGCGTGCTGCGCCAGGCGATCCAGGCCCAGCGCGCCGCCGCATTGCTGCACACCAACGCATAGACCATCGGACATAGACCGTGCGGCCGCTGCGCCGTGCAGTTCGTCACGCTGGCACGGGGTCGCGGCGGCTGACATAGCCCCTCCGCCTTATCGCGCGAAGCGGGCCCCGTCCTTACATTGGGTCATGCACCCTCGCTGCAGAAGCAGTCACATGTCCGTCGCCGCGCCACATCCCTCCACACCCTTCCGCGGAAGGCTGAACGGCGCTGCGCGCGCGGTGCTGGCCTTCGGGCTGACCGTGGGCTTGGCGATCGGCCTTGCGGGCCTGTCCACGGGCAGCCGCGCCGCGGCGGCCGCCAGCCTCACGGTGCTCATGAGCGACGACAACGCGGCGCATTCGGAATTCGTGCAACAGCTGCGCGCGAGCCAGGAGCCCGGCAGCCGCTTCGAGCTGGTGCGCCTGTCGCCGACCGGGGAGATGCCCCAGACCATCGAGACGGCAGGCGCCGACACCGAACCGCGCGCCAATGCGGGCGTGCGCACGCGCAGCATGCGGCCCTCGGCCGCCGATGCGAACGTCACCATGGCCGTGGGCGTCGCGGCCGCGCGCGCCGCCGTCGAGCGGCCGGGCCAGGAGCCGCTGGTGCTCGCGATGCTGAGCCGCCTCGACTACGAGACCTTGAAGGCCGCCAGCCCGGCCTTCAAGCGCAGCGACCGCCGCGTGGGCGTGCTGCTGCGGGACCCCGCCATGGCCGACCAGCTCGCGCTCATCGGCGCGGTGCTGCCGCAGAAGCACCGCATCGGCGTGGTCGCCACGCCCGAGTCGGAGCCGCTGGTGCGCGAACTGCAGCGCGCCGCGCAGGGCGCCAATCCGGCGTGGGACGTGCGCGTCGAATACGCGCCCGATGCCAAGTCGCTCGCCGCCGCGCTGCGCACCGTGGTGCCGATGAGCGACGCGCTGATGGTGCTGCCCGACCTCATCGGCGACAACCAGGCGGCCACGCTCTCGGTGCTGCGCGCGGGCGCGGGCGCGGGCCTGCCGGTGTTCGGCGCGAGCGAGGGCCTCGTGCGCTCGGGCGGTCTCGCGGCCGCGGTCTCGACGCCCTCGCAACTCGCGCAGCAGGCGCGCCTGCTCGGCCAGAAGGTGGCCAGCGCGGGCAACGCCAACAACAACAGCCCGCTGGTGGAGGCGGCCACGCCGGCCACCGTGCGCGTCAACGCCACCGTGGCACGCGGACTCGGCCTGCGTCTGCCGGAGGAACGGGAACTGACCGACCGGCTCGCGGCCCCGCGATGAGCGCCGCGGACTCCCCGCAAGCACCGGCGCCGGCCGGCGATGGCGCGGCGCCGCCACGCGCCGCGACCGCGCTGGTGGTGCGCGGCAACCTGCAGCGCGACCTGTTCCGCCTGGGCGTGGTGCCCTGCGCGGCGGTGGCGCTCGCCCTCACCGGCTGGTTCACCCACAACCGGCTGCAGACGCTGGAGGCCCAGTTCGACGCCGAAGGCCAGGCCGTCGCGCGCCAGGTGGCGGCGATGAGCGACCTGAGCCTCTACGCGGGCGACGTGCCGGCGCTGCAGAACGTGGCCAACGCGGCGCTGCGGGGCGGCCAGGTGATGCGCGTGGAGATCAGCAACAGCGCGGGCGTGTACGTCACGGCCGGGCCCAAGACCGAATCGCTCGCGCAGCTGCGCATGTTCACCTCGCCGGTCACGCTGCGCGAAGCCTCGCGCGCCAGCGCCTTCGCGCCCGCCGGCTCCACCGCCGCGGGCGAGACGCCCATCGGCCTGGTGCAGACCTTTCGCGACACCACCGCCTATGCGCGCGAGCGCAGCCGCTCGCTCATCGCGGGCATCGGCATCGCGCTGGTGGCGCTGCTGGCGGCGTGGGCCTCGGTGCGCCACATGGCGCGCACGGTGGCGCGGCCTCTCCGGCGCGTCTCGCGCACCGTCGCCGCGCTGGAGGCGGGCCACTTCGACATGCGCTGCGAGGTGATCGAAGGCGGCACCCGCGGCACCCACGAGCTGGCCGTGCTCGCGCACGACATCGACCGCCTCGCCGAGCGCCTGCAGCACAACCGCCAGGTGAGCGAGGAGCGCGTGCGCGAGGCCACCGCCGTCGCGCTGCAGCGCATGGCCGAGGCCGAGCAGGCCGCGCTCTCGCGCGCGCGATTTCTCGCGGCCGCGAGCCACGACCTGCGCCAGCCGCTGCATGCGATGGGCCTCTTCATCGACGGCCTGCTGCCCACCGCCACCGCCGCGCAGCGCCCCGCCGTGCTGCGGCTGCAGGAGAGCACCGAGTTCATGGGCGTGCTGCTGGACGACCTCCTGGAGATCTCGCGGCTCGATGCGCAGGTGCTCACGCCGGCCATCACCCGCATCTCGCTGGCCGCCCTCTTCGACCAGCTGGATGCGCAACATGCCGCCGCCGCCATCGAGGCGCGCGTGCGGCTGCGCTGGAGCGACCGGGGCCTGGCGGTGCGCACCGATGCGGCGATGCTGCAGCGCATCGTCAACAACCTGGTGGCCAACGCGCTGCGCCATGCGCCCGAAGGCGGCACCGTGCTTGTGGCCGCGCGGCGCAGCGCGGCCGGTGTGCGCATCGAGGTGCGCGACAACGGCGTGGGCATCGCGCCCATTCACCAGGGCCGCATCTTCGAGGAGTTCTACCAGGTGGCGAACACCGAACGCGACCGCCGCCGGGGCTTCGGCCTGGGTCTTGCGATCTGCGCGCGCATCGCGACGCTGCTGGGCACCCGCATCACCGTGCGCTCGGCGTTGCAGGCCGGCAGCACCTTCGCCTTCACGCTGCCCGCGGCGCGCGCCGCCGACGTCGTGCTGCCCGAGCCCGCGCCCGTGGTGCTCGCGCCGCTCGCGGGCCTGCGCTGCCTGGTGGTGGACGACGACCCCGCCATCCTCGACGGCAGCCGCGCGCTGCTGGCGCAATGGGGCTGCGAGGTCGAATGCGTCACCACCGGCGCCGAGGCCATCGCGCGACTGGGCACCGGCGACATCCACTTCGACGCAGTGCTGTGCGACCTGCAGTTGGCCGGCGAAGGCGATGGCGTGGACGTGATCGAAGCCGCCAAGCGCCTGCAGCCCGACGCGCTCGCGGTGCTGGTCTCGGGTGCGACCGGGCCCGAGGTGCTGCAGCGGCTGCGCCATGGCGGGGTGATGCTGCTGACCAAGCCGGTGCCGCCGGCGAAGTTGCGGGCGTTGCTCACGACGCGGCGCCACGCGCCGGTAGCCTGAAGTTCAGGCCGCGCTCGCGAAGGCAATCCCCCACAGGTCCGTTCACGCTGAACTTGTCGAAGCGCCGCGCGAGGCTTCGACAAGCTCAGCCCGAACGGTGGTGGTGGTGCCTCAAGCCGCTTCTTCTGCGCGCGAGAACTGCCGCCGATACACCGTCGGCGACACCTTGAACGCCGAGGTGAAGTGCTTGCGCAGCGACACCGCCGAGCCGAAGCCCGCGCCGGTTGCGATGCGCTCGACCGGATGGTTCGTGGTCTCCAAAAGGCGCTGGGCCAGTGCGAGGCGCTGGTTCTGGATCCACTGCCCTACCGTCGTGCCCGTCGATTCGCGAAAGCGCCGCGTGAAGGTGCGGCGGCTCATCAACGCGCGGCGCGCGAGCGTGTCCAGCTCGTGCGGCACATCCAGATGTTTGCCCAGCCATTCGAGCAATGGCGCGAGCCGGTCGCGCTCGGCCGTCGCCGGCATGGGCTGCTGGATGTACTGCGCCTGCCCGCCCTGCCGGTGCGGCGCGACCACCATGCGCCGCGCGGCGCGGTTCGCCGTCTCGGCGCCGTAGCGCACGCGCAGGAGGTGCAGGCAGCAATCGATGCCCGCGGCCGTGCCTGCGGAGGTGAGCACGTCGCCGTCGTCGACATACAGCACCTCGGGCTGCAGCTTCACCTTCGGGTATTGCCTGGCGAACGCGGCGGCGAGGTTCCAGTGCGTGGTGGCCGGCCGGCCATCGAGCAGCCCCGCCTCGGCCAGCACGAAGGCGCCCAGGCACAGGCCGACGACGGTCGCGCCGCGCCGGTGCGCGGCCTGCAGCGCGCGGATCAACGCGGGCGGCGCGGGCCGGCCGTCGTCGCGCCACGAAGGCACCACCACGATCTGCGCGCGGCGAAGCGCCTGAAGCCCATGCGGCACCACGAGCTCGAAGCCCGCGTTGGTCTGCAGCGCGCCCGGCTCCGGCGCGCACACGCGCATGCGGAAACGGGGCGCGCCGGTGTCGGTGCGGTCTTCGCCGAACACCATGCAGGGCACGGACAGGTGAAAGGGGCTGATGCCGTCGAAGGCCACAATGGCAATGGTCTCGGCAATGGTTTCCGCAGCTGGATGGGGCATGGCCCGATCTTATCGATGAATGGCTATCGGGCCACTTTCGGCAAGCCGCCGGAAGGCGAACAATCGAGCCCATACCCACCGAGAAGGAGCAGACCATGAGCAACACCCCCACCCCGCGCCGCGCCCTCGTCGTGATCGACGTGCAGAACGAATACTTCGAAGGCGGGGGCCTCCCGATCGAGTACCCGCCCATCCTGGACACGCTGCCCAACGTGACCAAGGCCATGGACGCGGCCCACGCCGCCGGCGTGCCGGTCGTCGTGGTCCGTCACCACGCCCCCAAGGGCGCGCCGGTGTTCCAGGCCGACACCCACAACGGCCAGCTGCACCCCGAGGTGGCGAACCGCCCGCGCGACCACCTGGTCACCAAGACCTTCCCGAGCGTGTTCACCGGCACCGACTTCGCCGACTGGCTCACCCGCCACGAGATCGACACGCTGAGCGTGGCCGGCTACATGACGCAGAACTGCGATGCATCGACGGTGTTCGAGGCGATGCACCGCGGCCTGAACGTGGAGTTCCTCGTGGATGCGAGCGGCGCGCTGCCGTATGAAAACGCCGCGGGCAAGGTGACCGCGGAAGAAATCCACCGCGTCTTCAGCGTCGTGTTCCACAGCAACTTCGCAGCCGTGGCGACGACCGCCGCGTGGATCACCGCGATGCAGGAAGGCCAGGTCATCGCGAAGGACAACGTGGTCATGTCCAACCGCCGCGCGCGGGGGGTCTGAGCGTTCGGGGCGGCGATCGCTGATCGCCGAACACCATCAGCGTGTCCAGGTGCGCAGGGCATCGGGTGCTCCCCGCAGCGAAATCAAGGAGGAGGCCGCAGGCCGGGGGACATTCGCGGAGGGGAGCACCCGGTGGCCTGCGCACGCGCCCTGAAAACCAGAGCGCTCAAACAACCTCAGAAGTCCGCACACCCATTGCGCTTCTCCGTATCCACGCAACTCGAAAGATTCGGCCGCGACCGAACGCGCGACCATTCGCGCGCCAGGATGTCGCCGCCCTGCGATGCGCGATCGCCTTCGAGCGCCCCGGTCGCAAAGCACATCGGCGGCGGCCCCATGTTGCGGTCGTACAGCCAGGTGGACGGCAGCTCGCGCAGCACGTCCGGGCGCGGCAAGTTGGGAATCGTGGACACCTGCAGCGTGCCCGGCACCACGTTCACCGCATACCCTTCGGCCGACGTGAAGCTGCCGTTGATCGGATAGCTCCCCGGCAGGCTCGCCGCGTTGGCCGTCGAGCCGGCGGCGCCGTTGAAGCCCGCGCCCGTGTCGCCCAGGATCAGCCCGCCGATGAAATAGCTGAAGAACGGATTCGCCGCGCCGAACGGCCGGCTCGCGTTGTTGATGAACACCGTGGCCACCGGCTGCTGCGCATAGATGAAGTGGTTGTCGCCCGGCGACACGCTCACCGCGCACAGCCCCGAGTACGCGCAGTGGTACAGGTTGGGCAAGAGGCCCGAGCCGCGCAGCCCGCCGCGGTTCTCGCCGATCCAGGTGTCGGCCCACACGCGCCACGGCGCACCACCGATCGTGTAGCCGCCCAGGTTCTGGAAGCGCGAGGCCGCCACGAGATCGGCGCCGCTGCCGCTGCTCACATTCGCGCCCAGCAGCAAGTCGCCCGAGAGCGTGCGCACGAACACCGTGTCGGCCGCCATCGAGGTGGCCGACGCGACCTGCGGCGCATTGCCCGCGGCGTCGTAGCCGGTGACCGAGACCGAACCGAGTTGCACCGTATCGACATCGACATACCGGAACGCACCTGCCGCGCCACCGCCGACGGTGTCCGCGCTCACGTTGTTCGCCGCCGTATCGAGCAGCACGCTGCCGCCCGTGGAGCGCGCCATCAGCGTGCCGGCCGTGATCGGCGCGGCGGCGGTCTGCGTGATGTTGCCGCGCGAGAGCAGGCCGATCTTCGAGGCCGTGAGCGCGCCGCCCAGGTTGATGTTTCCACCACCTTCGTTCTGCAGCGTCAGCGCCGAAGGCAGCGCAAGCGGCCCGACGACGTTGATGTCCGCCGCATGCGCGTTGCTGCCCGCCACGATGGTGGGCGCATCGAGCCGCGTGAACTCGGCCGCCGACACCGCGAAACCGTTGGCCGCCGTGCCGCCCAGCGTGATCGCGTTGCCCGTGCGGTCGAGCGCATTGCCCGCCGCGTCCACGCCGCCGGGGCGCAGGTTCAGCACATTGCCCGCGCGCACAGTGCCGTCGATCGCGAGCGCATCGACCGAGCCGTCGTTGCTCGCGCGCAGCACCACGTTGTTGTTGCCGTCCACGCGCGCGCCGGTGGCGATGGCCACGCCCGTGCCGTTGGCGCCCGATTCGCCCGCGATGTCGATGCTGCCCACGCCCAGCGTGGTGACCAGCGTGTTGGCCGCCAGCAGCACGCCGCCGGAGGTGGCGCTCGCGGGGCCGGCCGTCACCAGGCCGCGCACGGCGATGTTTCCGTCCACGCTGCGCACCTGCGTGTTGGCCAGGTTGACGGCCTGCACCGAGATCGGTCCCGTGCTCGGGTCGGTCACGCCGCGGGCGGTGCCCACGATCGAGATGTCGCCGCTGGTGGTGAGGATCTGGTTGGCCGGCCCGGTCGCGCTCATGCGCACGCCCGCGCCGCCGGGCGTGATGCCGGTGATCGACACGTCGCCCGTACTGCTCTGGATGGTGATGTTGCTCAGGTCGATGGTCGCGTTGAAGCCCGAGAACGTCGGCGCTGCGCGCTTGCCGGTGATCTGCACGAAGCCGCCGGCGCCGGCATCGCCCAGCGCGGTGGTGCGCGTGTCGATGGTCGTGTTGGTCAGCTGGATGGCCGTGGTGCCCGAGGTGGGACCGGTGTCGGCATTCATCGTGACGTTGCCGCCGTTGGTGAGGATCTGCCCGGTGAAGAAGATGCCGGTGGAAAAGCCCCCGCCCTGGCCATTGGCGTTGAAGACGACGTCCATCGGTCCGGTGGTGGAGCGGATGATCGTAGGCACATAGGTGCAGGGAAAGCTCGGGCAGCTCTGGCCGATGGCGTTCGCCGCATCCAGCTGGAAGGTGAGCGCCGTCGCGCCGACGGTGCGCTCGATCACCACGCCGCTGTCGAAGGTGATGTTGCCCGGGTCCGTGCCGCCGGTGCCGGTGGTGATCGTCACGCTGGAGCCCTTGTCGAGGGCGGCGTTGATGTCGCCGTCCTGGATGGTGGACGTCGCCATCGGATCGAACGGGTTGCCCGTGAGGCTGCCCGCGGCCGTGCCGTGCGCGATGGTCACGTTGAACGGATCGATCAGCCAGGAGCCCGCGCTGCCCACGGGCGCCGAGGCATCGACGCGAACGCCGGTCAGGTCGAAGTGCGCCCCGGAGGTTTCGACGAAACCGCCGTTGCCGCCCGCTGCGCCGCCGCGCGCCGAGAGCGTGCCGAAGGCGCGCAGCGCGCCGCCCGCTACCACCTTCACGCTGCCGCCATTGCCGCTCTGCGCAGCGTCGGCCTGCAGGCGGGTGGCACTGCCTACGGCGATGGCGCCGGTGGCCGCGATGTCGATGCTGCCGCCGCCGGTGGCGCCGCTGGCATCGAGCCGCGCGAGCACGGCATCGCCGTCTCCGAAGTCGACGCCGTCGACCACCACATTGCGCCCGCGCACCGAGATGCTGCCGCCCTTGCCGGTGCTGCTCGCCACCGAGATCAGCGCGCCGGTCGGCGGCACCGCGTTGGCCGGTGGCGCCGCATCGAGCGCGCTGAAGTCCGAGAACGAGTTCACGCGCAGCGAGACGTCGGTGCCCTGCGCGTCGATGGCCACGGTGCCGCCGTCGGTGCGCAGCGCATTGGGCTGCCCGGTGTCGGTGCTCACCTGCACGCCCCAGGCCGAACTGCCGTCCGGCGTGATGACGATGGCGCCGCCGGTGTCCAGGTTGGCGGTGAAGCCTTCGCCGCCCGCCTTGCCGGTGATGTCGATGCGCCGGCCGTTGCCGGCCGTGACGTTGCCGCCGATGAACACGCCGTTCGAGCTGCCCGCGAAACGGTTGGCGCCGGCGAAGGCCGCGCTCTGGCGCATCGCGTCGAGGTTGCCGCCGGTGCCTGCGATGCGCACGTCGCCGCCCGCAAGGACGCTGGCGTTGCTGCTGATGTCCACCCCGGTCTGGCTGAAGATGCTGCCCACCGGCATCTCGGCGGTCCAGTCGGCGCCGCGCCCGGTCAGCGTCACGTCGCCGCCGGTCGCGGCGATGGTGCTGCCGTAGCCCACGTTCACGCCGTTCCCGCCGACGCCGCCCACGCCATCGACGCTCACCGTGCCGGTGCCGTCGGCCTTCACCGTGCTGTACCAGAGCGCGACGCCCTCGCTCGACGAGAAGCGCGGGTTGCCGCCGTCGTCCGTCGCCACCCACGAGCGCCCCTGCCCGCGCAGGCTCACGATGCCGCCGGCGTTGGTGGCCAGCGTGCTTTCGCTCAGGTAAACGCCGGCGATCCACTGCTCGTCGGAATGCGACGAGGAGCCGCCCACCGCGCGGCCGTTGAGCGCATCGCCCTGGCCGAAGAAACGGATGTTGCCGCCGTTGGCGTCGATGGTCGCGCCCGTGAGGCGGATCGCGCCCGCGTAGTCGGTGCCGAAGTTCGGATCGCCGCCGCTCACGGAAATTTGCGCGGGGTCCGCCGCGCGGGCCGCGATGGCGCCGGTCGAGTCGGCGTTGAAGTCCACGTGGAGCGCGCCCTGCTTGGACACGATCGAGGAGCCGTTGTCCATGCGGATGTTGCCGGCGGAATCCACCCGCAGCGTGGCGGTGCCGCCTTCCTGCTTGACCACCTGCACGCCCTCGCCGAACAGCACGCCGCGCTGGTCGCCGATCGCGCCGCTCGCGAGCGTCACGTCGGTGCCGCGGCCGAGCGCGTTGCCGACGCTGCCCGCATGCACGCGCGCGCCGGGCTCCAGGTCCGGAAAGGCCGGGTCGAACGCGGCGATGTCGGCCGCGTTGGCCACCGCGAGGCTGCCCGTGGGCGTGTCGATGCGCCAGCTGCCGTTGCTTCCCCCATTGGCGCCGCCGCCCGCATCGACGCGCGCATCGCCGATCCGAAGGCCATCGGCCTTCGTGGTGATCGCGCCGCCCTTGCCGCTGCCCGCGCCGCGCGCGCTCAGTTCGCCGAACACCTGCGCGTGCGATTCGCGCGCCGGTGCAGGCAGGCCGTCCGCGAGCACCTGGCCCGTGGCCGTGCCCACGTCGATGGTGCCGCCCGCGCCTTCGCCGGTCGCGCTGGCGCGCAGTGCCGAGCCGGACGAGAGCGCCACGTCGTAGCCGCGCACCGTGACCGTGCCGCCGCCCGCCTGCCCGCTGGCATCGAGCAGCGCCGGCGGGCCTTCGGTCGTGGCCTCCAGCTTGACCTGCCCCGCCGCGATGCGAATGGTGCCGCCGCGCTCGCCGGCCGCGGCGCCGGTGGCGTCCAGCGTGCCGCCGGTCATCGCGACCTGGTTGTCCCGCCCGCCGCCGAGAAAGATCTCGCCGTTGCGCGTGCCGATGCTGCGCGCGCGCACCGTGCCGGTCTGGTTGACCACCAGCTCGCCCACGGTGACGGAGCTGCCCACGAGCGCCACGCGCCCGCCGTCGGCCTGGATCGTGCCGCTGTTGCCCACGGCCGCGCTGGTGGCCATGGCGTCGGGCGCGATCACGAGGTTGGTGAGCCCGTCGCCCACGAGGTCCAGCGTGATCCTGCGGCCCGAGGCCAGCGCGACCGTGCCGTTGTCGGCGGTGATGGTGCCGGTGCGGCCGTTGCCCACCGCCGCGCCCATCAGCACCACCTCGCCGCCACCTGTCGCGGTGATGTTGCCGAGGTTGCGCACCGCGGCCGAGTTGGCATCGGCGCGCTCGAAGGTGAGCTTGGTGGCGCCGTCCATGAAGCTCTTGTCGCTGGTCGTGAGCGCCAGCGTGGAGGCGATGAGGCCGCCCACGTTCACCGTCGCGCCCTGGCTGAACATCACGCCGTTGGGGTTGACCAAGATGACGCGCCCGTTGGCGTGGAGCTGGCCCGCGATGGTCGAGAGTTCGTTGCCGGTCACGCGGTTCAGCAGCACGCTGCTCGCGTTCGGCTGCGCGATGTTGACGATGCCGCCCGCGCCGATGGAGAAGGTCTGCCAGTTGGCGATGCCGCGCGCGAGCGGCTGGTTGATGTTCATCACCGCGCCGCTCTGCGTCATCGTGACGCCGCCGGCGATGGGGAGAAAGCCCGTGGGCAGCACTTGCGCGATGGCCGGCGAGAGGCCCGCGCACAGGAGCGAGATCGCCAGGGGCCGCAGTTGCAGGCCGCGATGGTGGCGGGCACGTTGGCGGGAGAGGTTGCGTTGCTTCATGGTCAGAACGCCTTGATGAGCTGCACGTAGAGGCGCGGATTGCGCCCACCGCCGTCGGTCTGCGCCGGCGGCGTGCCGGCGCGCCAGGCGAGCGTGGCGTTGATCGAGAAATTGCCCGGCCGCGACCAGCTCACCCCCACGCCGTAGCCGCGCAGGCTGTGGCTGTTGGCGCCGTCGAAGGCCGTGGGGTTGCGCACGATCTTTCCGTGGGCCGCGTCGTAGAAGAGGAACGGCGTGAGCTCTTCGTTGAGCGACCAGCGCCACTCGACCGTGCCGATCACGCCCTGGTCCACCAGCAGTTCGCCCGAGGGGTACGCGCGCACCGCGCGCGCGCCGCCGAGCGCGAGCTTCTCGGAGCCATCGAGGTTCTTGCTGGCCCACTGGCCGCCCACCGACAGGTACAGCGAATGGCGCGGCATGATGGCCTGCAGCCGCGAGAGCTGGAAGCTCAGCTTGGTGAAGCCGCCTTCGGTGTCGTGGCCGCCCAGGCTCTGGTCGGCCAGGCGGCTCTCCGGATCGCGGATCGAAAGATTGCCGTGGTAGAGCGTTCCGGAACTGGCCCAGTAGCCGCCGCCGAACACCTCGTCGCGGCGCTCCCAGGTCCAGCCCACGCTCAGGCCGTTCACGCGCTTGCGCGAATTGGTGTTCGCGATGCCGACCTCGTCGGTCAGGTCCTTGATGTCGGCGCCCAGGCGCAAGAACAGGTTCTGCTGGCGCTGGCGGATCAGCGGGTAGTTGAGCGAGAAGTCGAGCACGTTGGCGCGGCCGCGCGCCTCGTAGTCGGCGAACTGGCCGCCCAGCTCGTAGTTCACGCGCGCCAGGCCCACGCCCGCGCGCAGACCGCTGGTGCCGATGGGCGCTTCGTAGGCGATGCGGCCGAATTGCAGGTCGTTGCTGTCGGACACCATCAGGCGCATATCGAGGTTGTCGCCGATGCCGAACGGGCTCAGCCAGCGCGCGGTGCCGCCCACGCGATAGCGCCCCGATTCCTTGGTGCCGTGGTTGTCCGCCTCGGCCGTGAAGGCCCAGCGTGGCGCGGCGGCCACTTCGACCGAGAGATCGGTGGTGCCGGGCGACGTGCCTTCCTGCAGGCCCGACGACACCTTCACGCCGGGCTGGTCCGACAAGAGCAGCATCGAGCGCTCGTAGCTCTGCGCGCTCACGGCTTCGCCCGGCTGCAGCGGCGCGAGAAAACCGCGCACGCGCGCTTCGCTGAGCGGCGCATCGGGCGCGACGACCACGTCGACCTTGCCCAGGCGCCCTTCGATCACGCTGATCTCCACGATGCCGTCGCGCACCGTCTGCACCGGCACGATGGCCTGCGCGAGAAAGTAGCCGCGCTCCTTGTAGCGCGCGGTGATCGCCTGCGCGAGCCCTTCGAGATCGCCGAGCGTGACGTCGCGGCCGATGTAGGGCGCGGTGATCGACTGCAGCTCTTCGTTGCTCAGCGCCTTCACGCCATTGAGGCGCAGGTCGTTGAGCCTGAACGTCGTGCCGGCGGGGCGCGGCGGCGCGGGCAGGCTCTGCGGCGCGACGGCGCCGGTCGCTTGCGCGAGCGGCCGGTCGCAGGTGCCGCACGGGTCCTTGGTGGGGAGCAGTTCGGTGGCGTCGGTGCCTGCCTCGGCCGCGTGGATGCGTTGCGACGCAAGCAGCAAGGTCGCACTCACCAGAGCCGTGACCGCAAGCGCGATGGGCGTGGACCGTTGGCGAAAGCGCATCTCAGTGACCATGGCAGTTCTTCTTTTTCGTGAGGGCCGCCGCGCACGGCCGCCCGAAGCGGCCGGCCCGCCCCCGGTAGGGGGTTGGCGGACCGACACGAAGTGCGGGGAGACTGGGGGCGAGCAACATTTCTAGCTCCCGACCGTCAGGCGCCAGTTGCCGATCAGGTTGAACGGCGCCCAGAAGAAGGGATGCGACATCTTGGGGTCCTTCAGCACGGCCAGTTGCCCGGCCTGCATGGCTTTCTGCAGGTCGCGGCCCTTGGAGAGTTCGCCGTAGAGCGTGCTCATGAGCACCGCGGTCGCGTCGTCCGACACGGGCCAGAGCGAGGCGATCAGGCTGGAGCTGCCCGCCGAGAGGAACGAGCGCGTGAAGCCCAGCACCTCGTCGCCCTGCGCGATGCGCCCGAGCCCCGATTCGCACGCCGAGAGCGTGACCAGCGCGGTGCCGTCCATCGGCATGCCCAGGATCTCGTGCGCCTCGAGGAAGTTCTGCTTGCCGCCTTCGTTGGCCAGCAGGATGCGCGAGTACAGCGGATCGACCGCGTCGGCCTCGGCGTGCGCGGCCACGTGCATCAGCGGCGAGCGCGCGGCCACGTCGCGGAACTGCGTCTTGGTGGCGGCGGCGCCCATGTACACGGCGTTGCGCGGGAAGAGTTGCGCGAGCTGCTTCACTTCGGTCTCGGCGCCGGGCAGGTCGTACTTGTCCTCGATGCGCGGATTGCCGAAGGCCACCAGCGAGGCGTTCACACGCGGCGTGCGTTGCGCCAGCTGCACCGCGATGCTCATCGACGGCGCGACCGACACCGGGTGTGTCTCGATCACGTAGCGGCCATCCAGCCGCAGCGCCTGGAACGGCAGGTAGTGCAGCGGACCGTGCGGCACGATGATCAGGCGCTGCCCCGGCGCGAGGCCCAGCGGCCCGAGCAGCGCGGCGCCGAGCTTGTCGGCGTTGGTGATGGCGGTGCGGCGTCCGCGCACGATGGAGTTGCGGAAGGTCTCGACCAGCTCGTTGAGCTCCTCGCGCTTGACGGCGACGGTCTTTTCCTGGATCGCGCTCGGGCTCACCACCCACACCACCAGCCGGTCGGGCAGCGAATGGAACTGCACCACGCGCTCGTCGGCCGCCAGCGTGCGCTGCAGCGTGGCGAGATCGACGGTGCTGGTGGCCTGCTCGCTGATCTTGGCGCGGCCGCGCACCGCATCGAGCAGCGCGCGCGAGCGGCTGTGCTCGCTCACTTCGAAGGCGGCGCGCGCGTCGCCCGCATCGCTGTAGACCGAGACGCCGCGCTCGAACACCGATTGCAGGTCCGAGAACAGGCCCATCTTGAATTCTTCGCTGCGGAACTTGGCCCGCACCTTGTCCACGCCGCCCAGCGCCTGGCCCACGGCCTCGGCCGCGGCCTGCTTCTGGCCGAGCGCGATCTCGCTGCGCGCCACGCCGTCCCAGGCCCACAGGCGGTAGTACTCGGTGTCGGCGCCGACCTGGCGCGCGGTGAGCGCGCGGTACATGTCGCGCGCCTCGGCCGGCTTGTTCTCGGCCAGCAGCAGGCGGGCGCGGGTGCGATCGAGCTGCGCGGTGAGCGGTGCGTCCTTGGGCGGCGCCATGGTGCCGAGCACTTCGCGTGCGCGCACGGCCTCGCCCGCTTCGATGAGCGCGTTGACCAGCGAGGCCTGCACCAGCGGCGCATAGCGCGGCGAGCTGTTGGCCAGCGCCTCGTCGTAGCTGATGACGGCGCCCGAGAAATCGCCGCGGCGCGTGCGCACGTCGCCGATCACCTTCTGCACCGGGCCCACGACGAGCTTGGGGTCGCGCGCCGGGTGCTTGAGCGCCTCGCGGGCGAACTCCTCGGCCTTCTCCAGCTGGCCCGAGTAGCTGTAGACGATGGCCAGGTCGCGGTTGGCCATGGCCATGAGGTTCGGGTCGCGCGTGGCGTTGGCCAGGTGCAGCGCCTTGCTCGCGGCGCGAATGCTCTGGCGGAACTCGCCCGCTTCGGCCAGCGCGACGGCCTGGCTGCAGTACTGGTAGCCCGAGAGCTTGACCGCGTCCTGTCCGTAAAGCACGGAACCCTCGCTGGTCAGTGCCAGCAAGGTGTCGGTGTCCGCGAGCCTTGCCTGCTCGGCCTTGCTGGCCGCGGCCTCGGCATCAGGCGCCTGTGGCTGCGCCGACGCAGAAGGGCCGTATGCCAGCAGAAGCAGGCCGGCCAGACCGAGTGCGCTTGCGAAACCCGCACGCGCACGTGCAGGGCGCTCCCATCCCCAACTTGAAAACCACGCCATTGGACCCCCGCACGCGGCCGGTGCACCTGCCCTGTTGCTGCAGATGCTCGACGCCGCGGAAGTGCGCGCCGTTCAGGCCTCGTGGGGAAAGTCTAGGAGGGGGTACCTCGCGCGCCTATTCGCAATACGGTCTAGCGCAAAAGGACTAAGTCATGAAAACGAAACCGGCCCTCGGGCCGGTTTCGCTGGTTCTTCGCCGTGGGCTCAATTCACCCTCAATTCACCGTATGTGCGCCGAGGCCCGCGGAGGTGTCGATGGGAAAGCTGTCCCACTCCACCGACGGATCGAAGGCCAGGCCCGGGTTGCGGTCGCCGGCCTTGATGGCGGGCTTGCGGCGCAGCGTCTGGTTCAGCGTGCTGACGCCGCCCACGCCGGTCCATTCGGTGCCGGGGTCGGTGCCGACCTGGCCGATGCGGTCGATGACCACGCCCGACTTCTCCAGCGTCAGCGCGTCGTCGCCGTTGAAGTTGACGACGCTGCTGTTGATGACCGTGCCCGGTGGCTTGAAGGCCGCCGTGGCGGCATTGTTCGCAAGCACCAGCACGCCGCCGGCCGCGAGGGTGCCGGTCAACGGCGCGCTGCTGCCCGGCGCGGCCGCGCCGTTGGAATACAGGTTCAGCGTGTACAGGCTCAGGTCCACGGCGGCCGCGGTCGGGTTGTAGATCTCCAGCGCCTTGTTGGTCGCCGAGCCTTCCACGTACTCACTGAAGAAGAGGTCCGGCGCGCCCGGCGGCGTGACCACCACCACGGTGCTCACGTTCACGCTGCCCGACTGCACCGCGGTCTGGCCCGCGGAGTTGGTGAGCGTGACGACGACGCTGAAGGTGCCCGCGGCCGCATAGGTGTGCGTGACGACGCTGGTGCCCGGCGCCGTCGTGGCGGCGGTCCCGTCGCCCCAGTCGACGCTCAGCGACGTGAGCGTGGTCGCGCCGCCCGGCGTGGCCTGCGAGATGTTCACGCTGTAGGTCTCGCCGACCTTCACGGCCGCCGGGATCGACGCGGTGACGATGGGTTGCACCGCCGCCGCATCGGCCGTGAGCGTGAGGCCGACCAGCACCGGGTCATGGTCCGACGCGCGGAACGGCGTGGGCGCGAAGCGGTCGTCGGTGGTGAAGTCGGTGTTGTAGTCCAGCGCGGTGGGCTCGTCGGAGTTGATGTGCCAGACGCTGACGCCGGTGACCTGCGTCTTGAGCGAGGCCGACGCGTAGGAATGGTCCAGCGCGCCGGTCTCGCCGCCGAAGACGTAGGTGTAGCGGTCGTTGGCGGGCATGCGCTTGAGCAGGCTCTCGTTGCCGGCGGCTTCCAGTTGCTGGGTCGGGTCTTCCAGCAGGTAGCTGTTGAAGTCGCCCATCATCAACACGTCGTTCTCCACCTGCGGCGCGCCCATGAGCTTGAGCTTGGCGACGAAGCTGTTGAGCGCCTTCGCCTGCTCGATGCGCGCCAGGTTGAAGCAGCCCTGGCCCTGGTCGATGTCGCCCGAGGTCGGGCAGCTGCCCTTGCTCTTGAAGTGGTTCACCACGAACCAGAAGCCGCCGTTGTTGCCCACGGTGCTGAAGCGCTGGGCCAGCGGCGGCCGGCCGCTCGCGGCGGTGTAGTTCGCCAGGTCCGCGCCCGTGGGCAGCACCACGTTGCCCACGCGCTGCACCTTTGCGGGCTTGTAGAGGATGTCCACCTTGATCGCATCGGTGCCGAACACGCCGCTGTGCACCGCGGCATAGGTGTTCGCGCCGACCTTGGCGTTGAGCGCGGCCAGGAGGTCGTCGGTCGCCACGTCGGTGTTCTGGATCTCCATGAGCCCGACCACGTCGGCATCGAGCCCCGCGATGGCGGCCACGATCTTGGCCTGCTGGCGCTGGAACTCATTGAGGTTGTTGGCGCCGCGGCAGTTGCCCGCGGCGGCCGGGCCGGTGCCGAACGAGCAGCCCTGGCCGGTCTGGCCCGAGGCGGTTTCGCCGTTCAGGAACGTGGTGAAGTAGTTCAGCACGTTGAAGCTCGCGACCTTGAGCGTGCCGCTCACCACCGGTGCGGTCGGCTGGCGCGCATTGGCCTGTGCGAACACCGGCGCCACCGTCGGCTGGATGCGGTAGGCGCCGAAGTTGTGGCTCAGGATGCCGGTGACCTTCTGGGTCGTGTCGCCCATGCGGCGCGTGCCGTCGGTGCCGGGCGCGCTCAGGTAGGGAATGGGGTTCGGGTTCTGCGGCGAGGCGCCGTCGTCCAGCACGATGCGCGAGAGCAGGTTCTGCGCATGCGTGGCCGATGCGTTGCCGTTGGTGGTGTTGAACTGGCGCCCGTTGAGCGACAGCACCATCTGGCCATAGCGGCCGAGCTCGAAGAGCTCGGTCACGGCCAGCGGCTGCGCGATCTCCACCAGCATGCCTTCGTAGCGCTCCAGCGTGGACTCGTCGGCCACCGGCAGCGTGATCTTCGTGGGCGCGATGGTGATGCCGCTGCCGCAGACGCTGATGGCCAGCGGATCGCCGCCGGTGCCAGCGATCTGCGTGATGGCATCGGGCTTGGCGCCGGCGCCGGCGGTCTGGCCGAACTCGGTCACCGCGCCCGAGACCTGGACGTAGTCGCCCACGGCCACGCGGGTGGCAGCGCCCGGCGCGTAGACGAAGATGCCTTCGGAGGTCGCCGGGTCGGCGTCGGGCACCAGCTGCTGCACGAAGAAGCCGTTGAGCTTCACGACGGTGGTGCCGGTGTTCTGGAAGTCGCCGACGACCACGCCGCGCACGGTCACGGCCTGCGACGCCATGGGGCTCAGGTCGCCCGTGCCCTGGATGGCCGAGATGGCCGTGAGCGGCGCGCTGGCCGGCACAGCGGCCGAGCAGGTGGGCGGCGTGACCGGGGGCGTCACGGGCGGTGTGACGGGCGGTTCTTCCGGCGGCGTTCCGGGTGGCGTTTCCGGCGGTGTCGTGGGAGGCGTTGTCGGGGGCGTTGTCGGGGGTGTCGTCGGCGGCGCATTGCCCGAGGACGGAGGGATCAGCGGAAAGGAGGCACCGCCCCCGCTGCCACCGCCGCCGCAGGCGGTCAGCACGAGCGCCAGGGTCAGCGCCAGGAATTTGAGATGCCGGATGGGCCTCGATGCCGGATGCGTCATGTGGGAACTTCTTGAAGGAGATAAGAAACAGCGGGCGCGCAGCGGCTGTTTCTATGTTCCTTGTGTGTCACCCCCGAGTAACCCCGATTTCACTTGGGTGACTGCGCGCACGCGGCACTGTGCCGCCGGCGCACGCAGCACTGTGCCGCCGGCACACGGGCACTCCGCCGCCGGCACATGACGGCGCGGCGGCGTGAACGAAAACCGGATCGGATCGAAGCGCGCGAGGCGCCGCCGTTAGGCGGGCACGGCGTCGACGTTCGCGCGGTCCCAGTGGCGATGCCTGGCGATCGCCGCGATGAAGTCGTGCGCGATCTGCGTGGCCGCGGTGCTGTCGCCCAGGTTGGTGACCGGCGTGGCCGCCACGACCACGCCCGCGGGCGCATCGCTGTCCGCGCCGATGCCCAGCGAAGCGAGCAGCTTCACGCCCTCGCCCACCGTGCAGATGGCCTTGCTGTGCTTGTAGGCCTCCAGCACGAAGTGCACCGCGTCGCCCATGCCGGCCATCGCGGCCGCGCTGTCGGCGCCGGCCGGCACCAGCACCGCATCGAACATCACCGAGGGCGTGTTCGTGAACGTCATGTCCACATCGATCTGGCGCTTCGATGCACTGGCCACTGTGCCCAGGCGCGGGCCGACGATCTTGCATTGCGCGCCGGCCTGCTCCAGCGCATCGCGGATCGGCTTGAGCGACGCGGAATCGACACCGTCGGCCACCAGGATCGCGACCTTGCGCGTGCGGATCGAGCCGTCGCCGGTGTCGGCCATGCTGAGCGCGGGCGACTCGTCGATGGGCAGCGCGATGCGGTGATCGCGAAAGCCCGCGCGGCCCGCCGCCGCCTTGGCATCGGGCTCGCCGATGCCCAGTGGCTCGGCCACGCGGCGCGCGAGCTTCTCGTCCACGTGCGCGAGGTTGTCCACCATGCGCTGGCGGATCGCCGGCACTTCCAGCTTGGAGAGCTCGAAGCGGAAGGCCGCGATGATGTGCTCCTTCTCGGCCGCGCTCTGGCTGTTGAAGAACAGGCGCGCCTGCGTGAAGTGGTCGTCGAACGAGGGGCTGCGGCGGCGCACCTTGGGCGCGTCGATCTCCTCGGGAAACGACTGGAAGCCGTTGCTGCCGCCGTCGACGCGAAACTCCGTGCCGCTGCCCAGCGTGTTGGGCTCGTAGGCCACCTGGCCACGCGCGATGGTCTGGCGGTGCATGCCGTCGCGCTGGAAGTTGTGGAACGGGCACACGGCCTTGTTGATCGGCAGCTCGTGGAAGTTGGCGCCGCCCAGCCGCGAGATCTGCGTGTCGGTGTACGAGAAAAGGCGCCCCTGCAGCAGCGGGTCGTTGCTGAAGTCGATGCCCGGCACCACGTGGCCCGGGTGGAAGGCCACCTGCTCGGTCTCGGCGAAGAAGTTGTCGGGGTTGCGGTTGAGCACCAGCTTGCCGATCTTCTGCACGGGCACCATTTCCTCGGGGATGAGCTTGGTCGGGTCCAGCAGGTCGAAGCCCAGCGAATGCTCCTTGTCGGCCGGCACGATCTGCACGCCCAGCTCCCATTCGGGGAAGTCGCCGTTCTCGATGGCTTCCCAGAGGTCGCGGCGGTGGAAGTCCGCGTCCTTGCCGGCGATCTTCTGCGCCTCGTCCCACACCAGGCCGTGAATGCCCAGCTTGGGCTTCCAGTGGAACTTCACGAAGTGGCTCTCGCCGCGCGCATTGACGAAGCGGAAGGTGTGCACGCCGAAGCCTTCCATCATCCGGTAGCTGCGCGGAATGGCACGGTCGCTCATCGCCCACATCAGCATGTGCGTGCTCTCGGGCATGAGCGAGGCGAAGTCCCAGAAGGTGTCGTGCGCGCTCGCGGCCTGCGGCATCGCGTGGTGCGGCTCGGGCTTGACCGCGTGGATGAGGTCGGGGAACTTCATCGCGTCCTGGATGAAGAACACCGGGATGTTGTTGCCCACCAGGTCGTAGTTGCCTTCGCGGGTGTAGAACTTGACGGCGAAGCCGCGCACGTCGCGCACCGTATCGGCCGATCCGCGTTCGCCGGCCACGGTCGAGAAGCGCACGAAAACGGGCGTCTTCACGTCCGGGTCCTGCAAGAAGTCGGCCGAGGTGAACTGCGACATCGACTTGTAGACCTGGAAATAGCCATGCGCCGCCGAGCCGCGCGCATGCACGGCGCGCTCGGGAATGCGCTCGTGGTCGAAGTGCGTGATCTTCTCGCGGAGGATGAAGTCTTCCAGGAGCGTGGGTCCGCGCACGCCCGCCTTCAGCGAGTTGTGGTTGTCCGGGATCTGCAGGCCTTGGTTGGTCGTCAGGTGCGCGGGATGCTCGGTGGTGAAGCCGTCCAACTGCAGCTGCTTGGCGTTGCGGCCGTCACCGGACTTGGCGGTAGGGGCGCGGCGACCTGCGGCGGCTTTGTTCTGTGGCGTCATCGGGGACCTGGGATCTTTCATGGACAGGAGAGAAGGAGAGAGCGAGAGAGAGGGGCGCGGGCGTCAGCCCATTTCGTTGTTGTCGAGAAACATGTCCAGCACGTTCACCACGGCGACCAGGCAGATGCAGCCCGCGACCGCGGCAACGGCCCACACGAGGATTTCGTCGCCCAGCGAACCGCCGAGCGAGCTGAACAGCGATGAAAGCTCCATGATTTCCCTCCAAGGAATATCCGAATGACAGAGACCTGCAAGGTTAGGTTTTGAACCGACTGTTACCCGTAGTGGCCCCCCTCCCTCGGATGTGGGAGATCGTGCGCCCCGGCGGTAGGAGCGCGACTACAGCGCATCGCGGCGGACTACGACGCTTCGCGGGTTGTGGCCGCGCGGGGTTTTGCACGCCGTCGCATAGCATGGGGCGAAGACGGCACCGATCGTGCTTGTCGTCTTCTTTGTGCCTCGCGCACCGGCGCATTCACCGGCTCACCAGGGAAGAAACAATCCAATGCAGATCCGGATCGGCTACGACATCGAAATCGGCGTCACCGCGCCCACGGCATTGATCTACATGCTGCAGGTGCACCCCTCGCGCGCCGGCGACATCCAGGGCAGCGAGAACATCACGATCAGCCCGCCGCTGGTCACCGACCACTACCGCGACAGCTTCGACAACCAGTGCGCGCGCGTGCACGTGCCGCTGGGTGTGAGCAGTGTGCGGCTGCGCAACCAGGCCACCGTGTTCGACACCGGCGCGCCCGACCCGGTCGATCTGGGCGCCATCGAGCACGCCGCCGCCGACTTGCCGGTGGCCACCCTGCCCTTCGTGCTGCCCAGCCGCTACTGCGAGGTCGACAGCGAACTGCTGGCATTCGCCTGGGCCAATTTCCTGTCCGTGCCGCCGGGCTGGGGCCGCGTGCAGGCGATCTGCGACTTCGTGCACGGGCACCTGCGCTTCGACTACCAGAACGCGCGCGCCACGCGCACCGCGCTGGAAGGCTATCGCGAACGCACGGGCGTCTGCCGCGACTTCGCGCACCTGGCGATCACGCTGTGCCGCTGCATGAACATTCCGGCGCGCTACGTGACCGGCTACCTCGGCGACATCGGCATTCCGCCGGTGCGCTACCCGATGGATTTCAGCGCGTGGTTCGAGGTGTACCTGGGCGACCGCTGGCACACCTTCGACGCGCGCCACAACACGCCGCGCATCGGCCGCATCGTGATGGCGCGCGGCCGCGACGCGGCGGACGTGCCGATCACGATGGTGTTCGGTGCGAACACGCTGGCGCGCTTCGAGGTGACGACCGAGGAAGTGCTGCAGTAGGCGGTTGGGTATTTCTCCTTCCCCTTCCGGGGGAAGGCCGGGATGGGGGCAGGCCTTCGATGAGGCGCCGCGCTGCCGCGAACGCCGTCGTGCCCCCACCCCAACCCTCCCCCGGGAGGGGAGGGAGCAAGAGTGGCCTACATGTAGCCCAGCATCTTCATCGCGGCCGCGAGGCCCGTGCGGCTGCGCTCCATCGCCTCCCACGGCGTGTTGCCGACGGCGATGCGCTCGGCGATGTTCGCGACCGTCCATTGCGCGGCGCCCGTGAGCTCGGGCAGTTCGTCCCAGTCCACGGGCACCGAGACGCCCAGCCCCGGGCGCGACCGCGCGGACCATGCACTCACCGTGGTCGCGCCGAAGCCGTTGCGCAGGTAGTCGGCAAAGATCTTGCCCACCCGGTTGCGCGGCCCGCTCTTGGCCACGAAGCGCTCGGGGAGGATGCGCGACAGGTGCTGCACGATCGCCTGCGAGAAGCCCTTGACCTCGTCCCAGCCGTGCCGGCGCCTGAGCGGCACCACCACGTGCAGGCCCTTGCCGCCGCTGGTCTTGAGGAAACTGGGCAGGCCGAGCTCGTCGAGCAGCGTCTTCACCAGCAGCGCGGCCTCCTGCATCTGCGCCCATTCGACGCCCTCGCCCGGGTCCAGGTCGAAGGTCATGCGGTCGGGCCGGTCGAGCGCGCGCGAGGTGCCGTTCCAGGTGTGCAGCTCGATCACGTTCATCTGCGCAGCGCCCAGGAGGCCGGCGGCGGTGTCGATCTGCAGCAGCGGATCGTGCCCCGGGTCGAGCGCCGGATCGAGCAGGCGCACGCCGGGGATCTCGCGGTTCTGCACATGCTTCTGGAAAAAGAGCTCGCCGCCCACGCCGTCGGGCGCGCGCACCAGCGCCACCGGCCGCCCGCGCAGGTGCGGCAGCATCTGCGGGGCGACCGCGGCGTAATAGGCGGCCAGTTGGCCCTTGGTGATGCCGCTGTGCGCATCGATGACGCGTTCGGCGTGGGTGATCTTCTGCTTCTGGGCCATGGGGAGTGCCGTTTCCTTCTTCGTGGGTGCGGATTTCGGAGTCGTGGCTTTCTTTCGCGCGACTTTCGTCGCGGGTGCCGTGGCCGCCGTTGTTTCTGCTTTCTTGGGCGGGCTGCCGATCTCGTCCACGCCGCGGCCGGTCAGCACGCTCGCGGGCTGCGCTTCGAGCACGTCGTAGTCGGCCAGATCGCGCGCCGCATCGTCGCGCTCCTTGATGAGGAGCCACGGCTCGTGGCCCTCGCGCGCCTTGTCGCCTTTGCCGCGCATGCGCACCAGCGTCCAGTGGCCCTTGAGCTTTTCGCCGCGCAATTCGAACTTGAGCTTGCCGGCCGCGAGCGCCTTGCGCGCATCGCCATCGCTGCCCCCGGCCGGCAGCCAGTCGCCGCGGTCCCAGACGATGACGGTGCCCGCGCCGTACTGCTTGGGCGGAATGGTGCCCTCGAAATCCGCATACGAGATCGGGTGGTCTTCCACGTGCACCGCCATGCGCTTGACCGTCGGATCGAGGCACGGGCCCTTGGGCACGGCCCAGCTTTTCAACGTGCCGTCGAGTTCAAGCCGAAAGTCGTAGTGCAGGTGGCTCGCGTGGTGCTTCTGGATGACGAAGGACAGCACGCCCTTGCCCGCGCGCCCGCCCTCCCTGGGCTCCGGCGTGAGCGAGAAATCGCGCTTGCCGTGGTAGCGCGAGAGCGCCTTGCGCGCGGTCGATGCGGTGGTGCCCATGACCGGTGCGCCTCAGGCCGCACGGCGGGCGCGGGGCTTCGCCTTCGCCGGGGTCTTCGATGCGGCTTTCGCGGCGGGCTTGCGTTTCTTGGCGGGAGGCCGGGCGCGGAGTGCGGGTTCTTCCTCCTCCTCGTCGTCATCCTGAACGGGAGCGGCCTTCCTGGCGCCGCCCTTGCCGCGGAGGCTGCGCTGCAGCAGCTCGGTCAGGTCGATGATCTTGGCGCCGCCGCGTTCGGACGCGCCTTCCTCGGGCTCGGGCTGCGTCACCGTCTCGGTCTGGCCCGCCTTCACCTTGCGTTCGACCAGGCGCAGGATCTCGTCCTTGAACTCGTCCTTGAATTCGTCGGGCGCCCATCCGGCGCTCATGTCCTCGACCAGCTCCTGGGCCATCTTCAGTTCGCGCTCGGTCAGGCCCGCCTTCTTCGCGTCTTCCTCGGGCAGCGGCAGGTCGTCCCAGGGGCGGATGTCGGCGCCCCAGCGCAGCAGGTTCAGCACGAGGCCCGGACCCACGGGCACCAGCGCCGCCAGGTGCTGCTTGGTCTGGATCACGACGCGGGCCACGCCCACGCGGCCGCTGCGCTGCAGGGTCTCGCGCAGCAGCGCATAGACCTTCGCGCCGCGGTTGATCGGCGCCACGTAGTAGGGCCGCTCCAGGTAGACGAACGGAATGCCGTTGGCCGGAACGAAGGCCTCGATCTCGATGGTCTGCGTGGTCTTGGGGTAGGCCGCCGCGATCTCCTTGTCGCTGAGCACCACGTACTCGCCGTCTTCGTACTCGATGCCCTTGACGATGTTCTCGCGCGCGATTTCCTTGCCGGTCTTCTTGTTGATGCGCTTGTAGCCGACCGGGTCCATCGAGCGCTTGTCGAGCCAGTCGAAGTCGATGCCGTGGTTCGTGGTGGCCGAGTAGAGCGCCACCGGGATGTGGACCAGGCCGAAGCTGATCGCGCCCTTCCACAGGACGCGCGGCGCGGAGGCTTTTTTCGTGACGGGCATGGGCACACTCCTTCAACCGTGGAATGTGCGTCGCCCGGGTCCGGGCCGTGTAGGAACGCGGCGTCAGGCCGTGCCGGCCACCGGCCCGAGCACGCGTTCGCTCGGGCGGGCGAAGTAGAACCACTCGGCGCCCGGCAGCGCGAGCGCATTGGGGAACACGATGAAGCCGTCCTCGGGCGCGCGCAGCAGCGTGCCGTCGTGGCGCATGCCGATCGGCTCGCCGCGCCGCACCTCGTCGAAGGTGGCCCAGTCGCGCACGAAGCTGTCTTCTTCATGCAGGCGGTCGGTGACGCTGGCCAGGCGCAGCAGCCTGGGCTGCGCCGATGCGGCCGCCAGGCCCGCCGGCAGCGGCGCCATGCCCAGCAGCGCGAGCGTGCGGCGGATGGCGCGCCAGGCCACCTCGGGCGCCTCGGGGTCCTGGTGCTGGCCGCATTCGAGCGTGACGCCGTAGCCGCCGCAGCTGCGGATGTATTCGTTGGTGCCGCGGCCGAAGTCGAGCGCGGCCTCGTCGACCGGCGCGCCGCCCGCACCGCCCGCGCGCTGCGCGAGGCCCGCGGCATAGATGTCGAGCCAGCCTTCCACCACGATGGGCGTGCCGATGTGCAGCGCGAGCTGGCCCTCTTCGTACGAACGCGCGAAGGGCTCCAGCGTGCCGGCGTTGTCGCGCGGGCCGATCATCGCGAAGGCCTCGCCCTCGCTCTGGAAGGAGTGCAGGTCCAGCAGCACCTCGTGGCGCGCGATGACCGGCGCCAGGCGGTTGGTGATGCGGGCTTCGTAGTCGGCGGGCGCCTCGGTCGGCCGGAACAGGCGGTTGAGGTTGCGCTCGCCCTCGCGCTGCAGGCGCCGGCGCGCGAGCGGATTGGCCACCGGCACCACCGTGAGCTCGCCGCGCTGCAGCTGCAGCGTGCCGGCATCGAACTCGGCCAGGATGCGCGCGATGCCCGCGGTGCCGCAGGTCTCGTCGCCGTGCACGCCGCCGACCACGAGCAGGCGCGGACCGGGTTGCAGCGAGGCGAAGGTGTGGATGCGCAGGCTGTCGGTCGCCACGCCGGCAAAAGGATCGGAAGACATGCGGGGATTATTGCGGAGGGCCCTCGCCGGAGGCAAAGCCGCTATGGCTTTCATAGCGCCGAGCGGCCACCTACAGGGCCTGCCTTGCATGTCCTACCGCGGGGGCGGCCCCTTCGGCGCAGGCTGAGCCCAACGCCACGAAGGAGCCATTGCATGACCCAAGCCAAGACCACCAAGACCCCGCCCACCGACCCGAAGGACGCAACGAAGGACGCGGGCGGCGGCAAGACCAAGGTCGAGCAGGGCGGCGAATCGGCGCCGCGCCTGCCGCACGAGCGCGACCAGTCGTCGGACAGCCAGGAAACCCAGGACGGGAATCCGCCCGAGGTGGGCCGCCAGGCACACGAAGACGTGGAGCGCGGCGTGGTCGACACCGACCGCGGCCCGGTGACCGACCGCGTCTACAACGACAAGGTCAAGCGCTGACGCCGGCCAACTGCTGGCGCATGTCGCCGATCACCGCGCCGTAGTCCTTGGCGTTGAAGATCGCGCTGCCGGCCACGAAGGTGTCGGCGCCGGCCGAGGCCACGCGCGCGATGTTGTCCACCTTGATGCCGCCGTCCACTTCCAGGCGGATGTCGCGCCCGCTCTGCTCGATGCGCTTGCGCGCAAGTTCGATCTTGCGCAGGGCCGAATCGATGAAGCTCTGGCCGCCGAAGCCGGGGTTCACGCTCATGATGAGGATGAGGTCGATGTCGTCGATCGCCCAGTCCAGGGCTTCGAGCCCCAGCCCCGGGTTGAATACCAGCCCCGCCTTGCAGCCCGCGGCCTTGATGGCCTGGATGCTGCGGTGCACGTGGGGCGATGCGTCGGGGTGGAAGCTGATGTAGTCTGCGCCCGCTTGCGCGAAGGAGGCGGCCAGCGCGTCGACCGGGTGGATCATGAGGTGCACGTCGATCGGCACCGGCGTGCCGTCGGCCGTCTTGGCGTAGGGCTTGAGCGCCTGGCAGATCATCGGGCCGAAGGTCAGGTTCGGCACGTAATGGTTGTCCATCACGTCGAAGTGGATCCAGTCGGCGCCGGCGGCGATCACGTCGGTCAGTTCCTGGCCGAGGTGGGCGAAGTCTGCGGAGAGGATGGAGGGGGCGATGCGGAACGGGGTGCTCATGCCTGCGATTGTCGCTCCGGTGCCGCGCTTCCAGCCTTTGGGGGTTTCCTGCCTGCCGATACATTCGGGCATCGCGCGCCACCCGGCGCCGGCTTTCTCATGGCATCGAATGACCACCCTCGCGACTTCACAACGGCGCGCCGCCGGCCTCGCCCCTCTCGCCCTCCTCGGGATGGCCTGCGCGGTTGTCGCCACGCCCGCCGCGGCCCAGGAATGGAAGACGGCTGGGAACCCCAAGGCCGGGACGTTCTTCGAGCCGGCCAGCGTCGCCGCCAAGGAGGGTGCGGTCTACGCGAAGATCATGTTCGACGACACCCGGGCCAAGCGCTTCGACGGCAAGCCCTACCTCTCGGATGTGCGCTACACCCGCTTCGACTGCGAGCGCCGGACGGTGGCGGATCAGAAGATCACCAAGTACGAAAGCGCCCAGGGCCGCGGCGCCGTGGTGGGTGAAATGGTCCGCACGCATGCGGAAGCCGCCGCTGCCATGAAGCCCATCGAGCCGGGGACGCAGGGCGATGCGCTGGCGCAGGCGATCTGCGGGCAACTGGCCCAGGCCCGGTCCCCGGCCCAGCCCGGCAAGTAAGCGTCATCTCCCGGCGGCCCGAAGCCCGCCAGTTACCATCCGCCCCATGTCACACAGCCCCTTCAGCGTCCAGGTCGAGCCGCGCTACCTGGCCGACCAGTCCTCCCCGAAGGACAACGTCTACACCTTCTCCTACACGATCACCATCACCAACGTGGGCACGGTGGGGGCGCAGCTGATTGCGCGCCACTGGCTCATCAACGATGCGTCGGGCCATCCGCAGGAGGTCAAGGGACTGGGCGTGATCGGACAGCAGCCGCTGCTGGCGCCCGGCGAATCGTTCCGCTACACGAGCGGCTGCCGGCTGCAGGCCGCGAGCGGCACGATGCATGGCAGCTTCTTCGTGGTGACCGAGGAAGGGGAGCGCTTCGACGTGCCCGTGCCGATGTTCGTGCTCGAAGCCGACATCGGGGGCGCCCCGGTCTCTCGCGTGCTGCACTAGGCACGCCCCTTTCCTCTCCCCCGCTCCCCATGGCTGCCGCATCGCGCGACTTGCAGGGGCTGCTTGCCGGCCTCGACCCCACGGCCGATGTGGCGCAGCGCCACATCTGGCTCATCAACCTCTTCGACTGGCTGCGCGGCGACCGCGCCTCGCCCCAGGCGGCGATCGGCCGCGTTTCCTTGCTGCTGGACGCCGTCGAGGCGCGCCCCGAGCTGCGCGAGCGCATGCGCGCCTGGTGGCGCGCGTTCACGCAGTCGGTGGACCTCACCACGCTGCTGGCCGACTACGGCTTCGCGCCGCGCACCGCGTTCGTGAGCGAACTGAGCGAGCGCCTGCGCCGCAAGATCCTGCCCGGCACGCCCGAGACCACCGATGCGTCGGACCTGTTCCGCATGGTGCTGCCCGGCGTGTTCGATGCGGGCTGGATCGCGCTGCTCGACGAAGCCCAGCTCGCCCGCATCGGCACGCTGCTGGCCGATGCGACGGTGGACGCCGACGGCTCGCCGCGCTGGCGCCACACCGTGATGGACGCGGTCACCTACTGCGGCAGCCAGGTGGTGGCGGCCGGTTTCTCGCCCGAGCTGCGCCTGCGCATCAGCGCGGAGCACCACGAAGCGCGCCCTTTCCACGCGTTGATGGCCGACCTCGACGAACTGCGCGAGCAGATGTTCGAGCAGCCCGCGGGCGCGGAAAGCGAAGAGGCTTTGCAGGCCGCCTTCGTGGCCTTTCGCGACCGGCTCGATGCCTGCCGCGCCAGCGCCTCGTCGGTCTACACGCACCTGGAGGACAACGGCATCTCGGTGGGCCTGGTGTTCCGGCTGCGCCAGTTGCGCGAGCGCGTGCTGCGCATCCGCGAACTGCTCGACTGCCTGATGTCGCCCGTGCCCGCGCCCAGCGTGGCGCGGCTCGTCGGCAAGCTGGTGCTCGCGGGCGGCGAGCGCAACAGCATCCGCGCGCTGGTCGCCTCGAACTCCTCGATGCTCGCGGCCAAGGTGACCGAGCGCAGCGCCGAGACCGGCGAGCACTACATCACCCGCGACCGCGCGAGCTACCTGCAGATGGTGAAGAAGGCCGCGGGCGGCGGCGCGTTCACGGCGCTGACGGTGCTCCTGAAGTTCGGCATCTACGCGCTGGCGCTGTCGGCCTTCTGGGCGGGCCTGGCCTCGGGCCTGATGTATGCGGCGAGCTTCGTCGCGATCCAGCTGCTGCACCTCACGCTCGCCACCAAGCAGCCCGCGATGACGGCGCCGGCGCTCGCGGCGCGGCTGCGCGACATCAAGGCGGACGGGGCGGTGGACGATTTCGTCGACGAGGTGGCCAATCTCGTGCGCTCGCAGGTGGCCGCGGTGTTGGGCAACGTGCTGGTGGTGGTACCGGCGATGGTCGCGCTCGCGCTCCTCGTGCAGTACGCGCTCGGGCGGCCGCTGCTGGACGCGGCGCACGCGGCGGCCACGCTGAATTCGCTCTCGCTCGCCGGCCCGACCGCCCTTTTCGCGGCAATCACCGGCATCCTGCTGTTTTCGGCCAGCATCGTCGCCGGTTGGACAGAAAACGCCTTTGTCCTGCATCGCCTGGACTCCGCCATGCGTTACAACCCACGCATCGGCGCCTTTCTGGGTGCCGCCCGGGCTCGCCGCTGGGCCACCTTCATGCGCACACACATCTCAGGCTTCGCCTCCAACATCTCGCTGGGACTCATGCTGGGCCTCCTGCCCGCGTTCGCGGGTTTCTTCGGGCTCGGGCTGGATGTGCGCCACGTGACACTCTCGGCCGGGCAGATCGCCGCGGCCGCGGCTTCCACGGGCCTGTCGGTGCTGCAGCAGCCCGCCCTCTGGTGGGCGGTGGCGGCGATTCCGGTGATCGGCGCGCTCAATGTGAGCGTGAGTTTCTATTTCGCTTTCCGTCTCGCGCTGCGTGCGCACAGCGTGAGCCCCGGTGACCGCGCCCGCATCCGCGGCGCCATCTGGGCGCGCTGGCGCAGCCGGCCTGTGAGCTTCTTCTTACCTGCATGAATTTGACGAGCTTCATCAACGATCTGCTGGGCTTCTGGTCCGAATGGGTGCGCCCCTCGGCCGGCCTGCCCACCGTGCTGTGGTCGCTGCTGCTGGCAGCGGCCGCCGCCTCCGGCCACCTGGTGCAACGCTACCTGGGGCTGCCCAAGGTGATCGGCTATTCGCTGGTCGGCGCGGTCGTCGGCTTTGCCGGCTTCGAGGGCGCGATCTGGCCGCTGCGCGGCATCAGCCTCTTCCTGCTGGAGCTGGGCGTGGCCGTGGTGCTGTTCGAGGCGGGCGGCCGGCTGCCGCTGCGCTGGTTCCGCCACAACCCGATGGTGCTGGTGCAGAGCCTGCTGGAAGCCACGCTCACCTACTTCGGCGTGTACTGGGTGCTCACGCTGCTGGGCCTGCCCGAGCCGGTGGCCAACCCGATCGCGCTGATGGCCATCGTCGCCTCGCCGGCCGTGCTCAGCCGCGTGATCATCGACACCCGCGCCGCGGGCCCCGTCACCGAGCGCGCGATGACGCTGGCCACGCTCAACACCTTCTATGCGCTCGCGCTCGGCTATGCGCAGGCCGGCCTCATCGAACGCGCGCCGCAGACCATGCTGCAAAAGCTCTACCCGGTCGCGGTGGTGCTGGGCCTGTCGTTCGTGGTCGGCGCGATCATGGCGCTGGCCCTTCGCACCGCGCTGCGGGTGATGAGCCCGACGAGCGAGAACACCTCGATCCTGCTCTTGGCGATCATCGCGGCCGGCGCGGCGCTCACCGCGCACATCGGCGGCTCGGCGCCGCTCGCGGCGCTGATCGGCGGCGTGCTGCTCAAAACCCTCAACCCCAAGCCCTGGGCCTGGCAGCGGCAGCTGGGCACGGCGGCCTCGCTGCTCACCATGCTGATGTTCGTGCTGGTGTCCATCGTGGCGGCGCAGGCCGACTGGACCTTGCCGGTGGCCAGCGTGGTGCTGGCCGTGATCGGCGTGCGCATGGTCGCCAAGATCTCGGGCGTGGCCATCGCCAACCCCGGCAGCGGCGCGAGCTGGAAGCAGGCCTTCTGGGTCGGCTGCGCGATGTCGCCGCTGTCGTCGATCGCCCTCCTGATCGCATCGAATTTCGCCACAGCGTCGCCGCTGCTGGGCACCATGATCACGCAGGTGGCCCTGCCCTCGATCCTCTTGATGGAGGTGGTGGGCGCCGTGCTCGCCACCGTGGCCATCCATGCGGTCGGCGAGAGTTCGGTGCCCTGGGCGCCCCAGGCCTTCAGCACCACCGAGGACACGCAGCGATGAGCACCGCCCTCCCCAACACCACCACCATCGATCCCGACAGCGACGACGTGCGCTCGGCCCCGTTGCCCAGCGACCCCGAAAGCCGCGCGGTCAAGCTCGAGCCGTTCAACAAGTCCGAGGCGCTGTCGCTCGGCGTGGAGCTGGAGCTGCAGCTCGTGAACACGCACGACTACGACCTGGCGCCCTACGCCGAGGACATGCTGCGCCTGATGGCGCAGACGCCGCTGCCGGGCAGCGTGGTGCCCGAGATGACCTCGAGCATGATCGAGATCTCCACCGACATCTGCCACTCGGCGGCCGACGTGATCAAGCAGCTCTCGCCGATCCGCGAGGCGCTCATCAGGAACGCCGACAAGCTCAACATCGCGGTGGTCGGCGGCGGCACGCATGCGTTCCAGCAATGGCACGAGCGGCGCATCTACGACAAGCCGCGCTTTCGCGAGCTCTCGGAGCTGTACGGCTACCTCTCCAAGCAGTTCACCATCTTCGGCCAGCACGTGCACATCGGCTGCCCCGATGCGGACGCGGCCTTGCTGATGCTGCACCGCATGTCGCGCTACATCCCGCACTTCATCGCGCTGTCGGCCTCCTCGCCGTTCGTGCAGGGGCAAGACACGCAGTTCGACTCGGCGCGCCTGAACTCGGTGTTCGCGTTCCCGCTCTCGGGCCGCGCGCCGTTCACGCTGAGCTGGAAGGAATTCGAGGCGTATTTCGAGCGCATGACCCGCACCGGCGTCGTGCGCAGCATGAAGGACTTCTACTGGGACATCCGTCCCAAGCCCGAATTCGGCACCATCGAGATCCGCGTGTTCGACACGCCCCTCACGGTGGAGCGCGCCGCCGCGCTCGCGGGCTATGTGCAGTCGCTGGCCGCCTGGTTCCTGCAGGAGCAGCCCTTCGAGCCGACGGAGGACGACTACCTCGTCTACACCTACAACCGCTTCCAGGCCTGCCGCTTCGGGCTCGATGCGGTGTATGTCGACCCGGCCAGCGGCCAGCACATGCCGCTGCGCGAGCACATCCTCATGACGATGACCCAGCTCGAATGGCACAGCGAGGCGCTCAACGCCACGCAGGCGTTGGGCGAGCTGCGCACCAGCGTGGAGGCCAACCGCAACGACGCGCGATGGCTGCGGGAGAAGCAGGGCAAGGAGCGGTTGCTGGCGGAGGTGGTGCGGCAGGCGGCGCTGAGGTTCCGCGGGGCGGCCTGAGCGGAGGATCCAAGGGGAGCGGGAGCCACTGCGCTCCATGAGACGGCGGCATGACCTGTAGATTCGGATGGCACTCGTGACCATTCTGCGGACGGCATCCCTTATCCTTAGCCCATGGCGACCCAAGCACTCATCAACCCGACGCTTCTGCGTTGGGCACGGGAACGCGCAGGTCTTGATCTCGAAGACGCTGCGCTAAGTGCCAACGTTAAGCCAACACAGCTAGAGTCTTGGGAAAAAGGGGAGAGTCGCCCTACCTTCCGCCAAGCTCAGAATCTCGCGCATGTTTATCACGCTCCTTTTGGTTACCTGTTTCTTCAGGAGCCGCCTGCTGAGCCTCTTCCGTTACCCGATCTGCGAACGGTAGGCGGAGCTCCGGTACCGCGGCCCAGTATTGATCTGCTGGATACGGTACGCATCGCACTGCAGCGGCTCGAGTGGTATCTCGACTACCAGAAGGATCACGGCCTCAAACCGCTGCTGTTTGTTGGTCGCTTCAGATTGGATTCGCCTGTGGTCGAAGTCGCAGCGGACATCAGAAACACTTTGAACGTGACCGTCGAGCAAGGTCAGAGGACTTGGGAAGTCTATTTCCGAGAACTCATAGAAGCCGCAGAACACGCTGGCATCTTGGTAATGCGCAGCGGCATCGTGGGAAACAATACCCGTCGCAAGCTCGACGTCAGCGAGTTCCGAGGATTCGCAATCAGCGACCCTTTAGCGCCCGTAGTCTTCATCAATTCGGCAGACGCGCCCGCAGCGAGACTATTCACGCTGATGCACGAACTGGCGCACATTTGGATCGGCACCAGTGGTGTTTCGAGCGGCGTCCCCGGTAACAGCCGCCGTGAGGAAGCTTTCTGCAATGCGGTAGCTGGAGAGTTTCTTGTTCCGCAAGAGATATTTCTACCGCACTGGCAAAGAGGCCCTGTAGAGCTGGATCTACGAGTGGCAGAGTTGGCTCGGCGGTTTCACGTCAGTCGCCTAGTCATCATGCGCCGCGCATTCGATCTAGGCTTGGTAGATCAAGCAACGTACAACAATCACTATCTGGCAGTCCTCGCAGCATTTAGAAATCAAGAGAGTAGTGGCGGGAATTTTTATCGCACTGCAGGTGCAAAAAACAGCACTCGGTTCGCACAAGCCGTCGTAAGTGAAGCGCTCAGTGGCCGCTTGCTTCTCCGAGAAGCAGGCCGCCTGCTAGGAGTGCAGCCAAACAAGATTCGAGAATTTGCGGATCAGATCGGCGTATGAGTTATCTCCTTGATTCAAACACTCTTATCGAGGCGAAGAATCGCTACTACCAAATGCGTTTCTGTCCAGGTTATTGGACTTGGCTGACTCGAACGAAAGAAGCGGGAAGACTGGCAAGCGTGGAAAGCGTCAGCACAGAGTTGCGACGCGGCAATGATGAACTCGCGCAATGGGTGACAACACAAGCCAACCTGTTCTTACCGGAATCCGATGAAGCGACACAAAGCGCGTTTGCAGAGATTGCGGCACATATTGCAGGTCAGGCAGCAATCATGAAGGTTGGAGCACTCGAAGAGTTTCTTGGCGGTGCAGATCCCTGGCTGATTGCCAAGGCTCGCGTCACAGGTCATACAGTGGTTACGCATGAGCGACTGAATGCAAACGACCGTCGGAAGTTTTTGATTCCTAATGTCTGCGCACATTACGGTGTCGAGTGCATCAATACTTTCGACATGTTGGATCGCCTAGATGCCCGCTTCATCCTCGCGGACTGACCCTTAGCTCAGCACAGCCCCCATGGGTGAATTCGACCTGATCACACGCTACTTCAAACGCCCCGCCAAGCGCTCCCCGCTGGGCGTGGGCGACGACTGCGCATTGCTTGCGCCCGCGCCGGGCATGCAGCTGGCGGTGTCCTCCG
Organism: Variovorax sp. AC194; assembly: GCF_979257995.1. NCBI lineage: Bacteria > Pseudomonadati > Pseudomonadota > Betaproteobacteria > Burkholderiales > Comamonadaceae > Variovorax > Variovorax sp. AC194. The sequence continues at coordinate 6,435,958 of NZ_OZ409823.1, forward strand.
ACATGCTGGTCGAGGGGCGGCACTTTCTCTCGACCGTCGAACCCGCGCGGCTGGGCCACAAGGCGCTGGCGGTGAACCTCAGCGACCTCGCGGCCTGCGGCGCCAGGCCATTGGCCTTCACGCTCGCGCTCGCGTTGCCGGGCATCGACGAGCACTGGCTCGAAGGCTTCTCGCGCGGTCTCTTCGCGCTCGCGGACGGACACGGCTGCGAACTCGTGGGCGGCGACACCACGCGAGGCCCGCTCAACATCTGCATCACGGTCTTCGGCGAAGTGCCTGCCGGCGCGGCGCTGCTGCGCTCGGGCGCGCGGGCCGGCGACGACATCTGGGTCAGCGGCACGCTGGGCGATGCGCGGCTGGCGCTCGAGGTGTTCCGCGGCACGGTCGCGTTGCCTGCTGACGCGTTCGCACAGGCCCGCATGCGCATGGAGCAACCCACGCCGCGCGTGGCGCTGGGGCAGGCATTGCGCGGCATCGCCTCGTCGGCGGTGGATGTGAGCGATGGGCTGGTGGGCGACCTGGGCCACATCCTCGGATCGAGCCAAGTGGGTGCAACGCTCGATGTGGATGCGGCCGTCGGCACGGTTGCGGCGGCGGGCACAGCGGGCCTGGGCACCGAGATGCTGCGCACCTGCGCGCTCTCAGGCGGTGACGATTACGAGCTCGTGTTCACCGCGCCGCCCTCGGCGCGCGCGGCGGTCGAGCAGGCCGGCAAGGACAGCGCCACGCGCGTGACGCGCATCGGCCGCATCGAGGCCGATGCGGGCCTGCGCATCGTGGACGCGGGCGGCGCGCCGGTGGCGCAGCGCTTCGGCTCGTTCGACCACTTCGTCTGATCAGCTCCCGCGCACCATCGCCTGCATCTTGCGCTGGGCCGCATTGATCGCTGCCGACTGCCCATTGAGGTTCTGCAGCATCTTGTTGAGCTCGGCCTGCACGGCCGGATCGGTCACGGTGACCGAGGCGCCCGAAATCTGGATCTTCGACTTGTTCTGCTGCAGGAAATCGCCCACGGCCAGCGCGCCGTCGAACGTGGTGTCCAGCGCGGGGAACACCTCCTTGAAGGTGGCGGCCGGCGCCGAGACGGTCTTCTCGTAGGCCTTGTCGTAGACCTGCTTCAGGTCATCGGGTTGCTTCAACTGCGCGCGTGCGGCATCGGCCTTGGCCAGCTGCTGGTCGAGCGCGGTGCGCAGGCCCGCCAGGCCCTCCTTGGCGGCCTTCAGGTCGTCGCGGCGCGTGGCCAGGTCGCCGATGGAGCGCAGCGCGCCCTTGGCCATGACGTCGCCCATCGGCTGGCTCACCGACTTGTTCATGCCTTCGTTGAAATCGGTGATCACCGCGTAGTGCTTGGCGTAGTCGCCGAACGATGTCTTCTGCTCCTCGCTGGGCGACGGCACGCGAAGGCCGGGCTTGTCGAGCACGCGGGTCTGCAGGAACTCGATGAAGGCGGTGCGTTGCTCGGCCTCCTTGTTGCCGCAGGCCGCGAGCGCGAGACTGAAGGCCAAAACGAGCGACAGGGCGCCCATGCGTTGAATGAAAGCTCTCATGGGACGGGCCCTCCCCGGTTTTGTGTGGATCTAAAAATTATAGAGAGCGCTTGATGGCATCGATCAGCGCGCGCGCCGCGACCGACAGCGAATGGCCGCGCTTGGTGACCACCGAGATGTCGCGCGAGACGCGCGGCGCGCTGAGCACCTTGATCACCAGCGACGGATCGTTCGCATCGCGCGCGAAGGCCGAGGGCATGATCGATGCGCCCATGCCGCTGGCCGTCATCCAGAGCGCCGTGGAGAGAAAGGACACCTCGTTCACCACGTCCAGCGCCACGCCCGCGTCCGCCGCGGTGCCGTCGATCAGCGGGCGCACGCCGTAGCCGGGGCGCACGGTGATGACGGGGTGGCCGCCCAGGTCGGTCCAGCGCACCACGCGCGCCTTGGCCAGCGGATGGTCGTTTCGGCACACGAGCGCCAGGTGGTCGCGCATGAGCCGCTGCACCTCGACCTCGGCGCCGGGCCGCTCGGGGGTGCCGATGCCGAAGTCCACGTGCTCGCCCAGGATGCGCGAGATGAACTGGTCGGGCGCGCAGTCGTTGACCATCACGCGAACTTTCGGGTGCTCTTCGCTGAAGCTGCGGATCGCCGCGGGCAAGAGAAAGGTGGCGAGCGTGGGCGTGATGGCCAGCGAAACGCGCCCCCGCTCGAGCGTGGTCAGCTCGCGAAAACCGATGGAGAGCGAATCGACGTCGCGCAGGATGCGCTCCGCGGTGGCGAGCATTTCGTCGGCCGCCGCGGTCGGCTTGAGCGAGCGCGTGGTGCGGTCGAACAGGCGCGTGCCCAGCCCCTCTTCGAGCTGGCGGATCAGCATGCTCACCGCCGACTGGGTGACGAAGAGCCGTTGCGCGGCCGCGCTGAGCTTGCGCAGCTGGTGCACCGCGAGGAACGCGCGCAGCTGGCGAATCGTCGGGCTGAACGTAGGACTGAAGTTTTCATTCATAAGGAGAACTGATATTTGATACGAAATTTCTCGATTTACGAATGAATTTCCGCAGCGTTCAATCGCTCGAAACCAAGTAAAAGAAACAATCAAGGAGTCCGAATGACAGCACCGATCGCCCGCCAGGCGCCCAAGCTTCGCAGGCAATTGTTGCTGGCCACGGCCTGCACCCTCTTCGGCACCGCCGCCCTCGCGCAAGCGCCCACCCCCGATTTCCCCACCCACCCGATCCGCATGGTGGTGACCTTTCCGCCCGGCGGCAGCGCGGACGCCGTGGTGCGCATGCTGGTGCCCCGGCTCAACGAGAATCTGGGGCAGCAGATGGTGGTGGACAACCGCCCCGGTGCCGGCGGCAACGTGGGCCTCTCGCTGGTGGCCAAGGCGCCGGCCGACGGCTACACGCTCGGCCTGGGCGCAGCCGGCGCGCTCACCGCCAACGTGAGCCTCTATGCGCAGATGCCCTTCGACCCGGTGAAAGACTTCAAGCCGGTCGGCATGGTGGCCGCCACGCCGTTCGTGATCGTGGGGCATCCCTCGGTGCCCGCGCGCACGCTGCCCGAACTGATTGCGCTGGCCAAGGCGAAGCCGGGCACGCTCTCCATTGGCCATGGCGGCAACGGCACCGCGATGCACCTGTCGACCGCGCTCTTCGCGCAGATGGCCGACGTGAAACTCATCGAAGTGCCCTACCGCGGCTCGGGCCCGGCGGCGCTCGATGCGCTCGCGGGGCAGGTGCAGCTGGCGCTCGTCGATCTGCCCGCGTCGCTGCAGCAGATCAAGGCCGGCAAGCTGATCGCCTTCGCGGTGACCAGCGCGCAGCGCGTGCCGATGCTGCCCGACGTGCCCACCGTGGCCGAGGCGGGCCTGCCGGGCTACGACTCGACAGGCTGGTTCGGCGTGGTGGCGCCGGCCGGCACGCCCGCACCCATCGTGGCGCGGCTCAATGCAGAGATCAACGCCGCGCTGGGCGACGAACAGATCAAGGCCGCGATGCGCAACCTCGGCGCGGAACCCGCACCGAGCTCGACCGAGGCCTTCGAGGCCTACATCCGCAGCGAAACGAAGAAGTGGGCCAAGGTGATCCAGGTCGCCAACATCCGGCTCGACTGACAAAACCGAAGACAGAGACAACAGGCAAGAACCCACCATGAGCGACACGACATTGAAGGCGGACGTTCTCATCGTCGGCGCGGGCCCCGTGGGCCTCACGCTCGCCATGGACCTGGCGTCGCGCGGCGTCTCGGTGATCATCTGCGAGACGCGCCGCTTCGCCGAGCCGCCGAACGTGAAATGCAACCATGTGGCCTCGCGCACCATGGAGCAGTTCCGGCGCCTGGGCGTCGCGCAGAAGCTGCGCGATGCGGGCCTGCCCGCGGACTACCCCAACGACGTGGTGTTCCGCACCACGGTGACGGGCGCCGAGCTCACGCGCATTCCCATTCCGTGCCGGCGCGACCGCTACACCGAGACCGAGGGCCCCGACGCGTGGTGGCCCACGCCCGAGCCGCCGCACCGCATCAACCAGATCTACCTGGAGCCCATCCTGCTCAAGCACACGGCGGCGCTGCCGGGCGTGCAGCTGCTCAACCGCACGCAGTTCGCGGGCTTCACGCAGGACAAGGACGGCGTGACCGCCATCGCCACCGAGATGGACGGCGGCGTCACGCGCAGCATCCGCTGCCGCTACATGGTGGGCTGCGACGGCGGCAGCTCGGCGGTACGCAAGCAGATCGGCGCCAAGCTCGAAGGCACGGCGGTCATCCAGCGCGTGCAGTCCACCTTCATCCGCGCGCCGCAACTGCGCGCGATGATTCCCGGCAAGCCCGCGTGGTCGTATTACGCGATGAACCCGCGCCGCTGCGGCACGATGTTCGCCATCGACGGGCACGAGACCTGGCTGGTGCACAACCACCTGAACGCCGAGGAGCCCGAGTTCGATTCGGTCGACCGCGACCAGGCGCTGCGCGACATCCTGGGCGTCGGGCCCGACTTCACTTATGAAGTCATCAGCAAGGAAGACTGGATCGGCCGGCGTCTGGTGGCCAACCGCTTCCGCGAAGGCCGCGTGTTCCTCGCGGGCGATGCGGCGCACCTGTGGGTGCCGTACGCGGGCTACGGCATGAACGCGGGCATCGCCGATGCGCTCAATCTCTCGTGGCTGCTGGGTGCCTGCGTGCAGGGCTGGGGCGACGAGTCGATGCTGGACGCCTACGAGGCCGAGCGCCAGCCGATCACCGAGCAGGTGTCGAACTTCGCGATGGACCATGCGCAGAAGATGATCCGCGCGCGCCGCGCCGTGCCGCAGAACATCGAGGCGCCCGGCCCCGAGGGCGAGGCGCTGCGCGCGGACATCGGCAGCGAGGCCTACGCGCTCAACGTGCAGCAGTTCTGCTGCGCGGGGCTCAATTTCGGCTACTTCTACACGGGCTCGCCGATCATCATCGCGGACGGCGAGCACACGGCGCCGCCCTATTCGATGGGCGACTTCACGCCGTCCACCGTGCCGGGCTGCCGCGCACCGCACTTCTGGCTGGCCGACGGCCGATCGCTCTACGACGCGTTCGGCCCGGGCTACACGCTGCTGCGCTTCGACCGCAGCGTGGACGTGCGGCCGCTGGAGCGCGCCGCGCAGACCTACAACATGCCGCTCACGGTGCTGGACATCGAGACCGCCGAAGTACCCAAGGCCTACGCCCACCGCCTGGTGCTGTGCCGCTCGGACCAGCACGTCGCCTGGCGCGGCGCGCACCTGCCGTTCGAGGTGTACGACCTGGTGGCCATCCTGCGCGGCGATGCCAAGCGGGTGCGCGAGCGCAAGCGGGCGCTCGCGTGGGAAGGCGTCGCCGCGGCCTGAGCGTTGCCTAGCGCCGTGCCGCGACCACGCGGTACGCCAGCCACACGGCCAGCGCAGGGGCGAGCGCAAAGCTCGCGAACAGCCACGCCGCGGCTGACTGCGCACCCTCGACGCCGCCCGGCAGCGTGAGCCCCGCCGCATTGGCCACCAGCCCCGCCACCGCCGCGCCCACGGCCATGCCGTAGAGCTGGATCGTCGTGATCGAGGCGGAGGCCAGCCCTTCTTCGCCCTTGGGCGCCAGCGACAGCACGCGCGTCACCAGATGCGGCCAGCCGATGCCCACGCCCAGGCCGACGACGGCGAGTGCCGCAGCGATCAACACGGTCTCCACGCCCGCGCCCAGGTAAGCAGGGAACGGCAGCAGCAGCGCGAGCGCCACGAGCCCCAGCGTGCAGGCCACCGGGCCGGCGCGCAGCATGCGGTCGGCGCCCGCGCCGCTGCGCCCCGACGACAGCAGCGAGCCCGCGCTCCAGCCGCCGGCCATCGCGGCCGTCAGATACCCCGCCGCGAGCGGTGAATGGCCATGCAGCAACTGCAGGAAGTACGGCACGAAGATCTCGGTGGTGGTGCCGACCAGCAGCAGCGCGACGCTCGCATAGATGGCGCCCAGCGGCGCGCTCGATGCGTAGGCGCCGGTCGGCAGGAGCCGCACCGTGGCGCGGCGATCGACGCGCGTGGCGACGACGCCGATGGCCAGGCCCAGCACCACGCCCACCGCCTGCAAGGCGAGGTCGGACAGCAGCCCGCTCGCCGCGATCACCAGCACCGAGGCCGCGAGCAACGCGATCTGCAGCGCCGGAATGCGCGGCATGCGCGCCGGCCGCAGATGCCGCACGCCGGCGCCTGGCCGCAACTGCACCACCACCAGCAGCGCCTGCGCCGCGGCCACCGGCAGCAGGAACCAGAAGGCCCAACGCCAGTGCCCCGATTGCGCGAACAGCCCGCCCACCGCCGGCCCGCACAGCGTGGCGACGCCCCACATGCCCGACACCAACGCCACCGCGCGCGGCCAGAGGCGTGGCGCGAACACCAGCTGGATCAGCGCATAGCTCAACGCCGCGAGCATGCCGCCGCCCAGCCCCTGCACCGTGCGGCCGGCGAGCATCCAATGCATCGCCGGCGCGAGGGCGCAGCCCATCGAGCCGGCGGTGAACACGGCCAAGGCCGCCAGGCACGCGCCGCGCGGGCCGAGCATCGCGAGGAGGCGCACCGAGAGCGTCGCCCCGAGGATCGAGCCCACCACGAAGAGCGTGGTGCTCCATGCGTACCAATCGAGCCCGCCGATCTCGCGCACCACCGAAGGCAGCACGGTGGTCACGATGTGCACGTTGACCGCGTGCAACGCGACGCCGCCGGTGAGCGCCAGCGCGCGCCAGCCGTTGCGGCCGGTGAAGAGTTCGCCCCACCCGGCCGTGGCCGGTGGCGAGATCGGGGAAGGCGTGGAAGGATCGGCGGAGGAGGAAGAAACGGCGGCAGGCGGCATGGCGGACCCGAAAGACTGGAAAGGAGCCCGGATACTAGGCGCCGTCACTCAATTAAACAAGTTATTGCTTTGATAAATAAAATCCACCGCCCGAGGAGTCCGGCGCCCGGATGCGCGACACTTCGGGCCTGATGCAAGCCGCTTCTCCTTCTTCCTCCCACGCCCCACTGTCCGGCGCCATGCCGCAACCTTCCATCCGCCGCCCCAACCTGCGCTTTCTGTTCGGGCACCCCGCGCACGCCATCGCGCTGGGCTTCGGCTCGGGCCTGCCGCGTTTTGCGCCCGGCACCGTGGGCACGCTCTGGGCCTGGGTCGCCTTCGCGGTGATGCAGCTGTGGTTCACGCCGGCCACCATCGGCTGGATCATCCTGGCGTCGCTGCCCATCGGCTGGTGGGCCTGCACGGTGACGGCGCGCGACATGAACCTGGCCGACCCCGGCGCCATCGTGTGGGACGAGGTCGTCGCCTTCTGGATCGTGCTCTGGCTGGTCACGCCGGCCGGGCTCATCGCGCAGGCGATCGCCTTCGGCCTCTTCCGTTTCTTCGATGCCGCCAAGCCCGGCCCGGTGGCTTGGGCCGATGCGCTGTTCAAGCAGCGCAACGCCACCCAAGTGCGCTGGTGGCGCGCCGGCTTCGGCATCATCCTGGACGACCTCGTGGCGGCCTTCTGCACGCTGCTGGTCATTGCGCTCTGGCGCGCATGGTGAACCCCTGATGGATTCTTCTTCGACCCTGTTGCCGCTCTCCGAGCAGGACACGCCCGCGCTGGTCGCCGCGGTGGCTCAGCGGCTGCTGAAAAAAGGCTGGCTGCTCTCCACCGCCGAGAGCTGCACCGGCGGCCTGATCGCCGCGGCCTGCACCGAGCTGGCCGGCTCCAGCGCGTGGTTCGAGCGCGGCTTCATCACGTACTCCAACGCGGCCAAGACCGAGCTGCTGGGCGTCGATGCGGCATCGATCGATGCCCACGGCGCGGTCAGCGAGCCGGTGGCGCGCGCCATGGCCGTGGGCGCCATCGCGCGCTCGGCTCCGTCGCGCGCGGCCATCGCGGTGACCGGCATCGCCGGCCCCACGGGCGGCACGCCCGAGAAGCCGGTCGGCACGGTGTGGTTCGGCTGGTCGGTCGACGGGCAGCTGCGCACCGAGCGCCGCCGCTTCGACGGCGACCGCGCCACGGTGCGCGCGGCCACGGTGCACTACGCGCTGCAGACGCTGGTGGAACTGCTGGGCGACTGAGCCCGGCGCTGGCCTTCAGGCCATCATGAAATCACCGATGGCACGGCGCGGCGCGGCCTGCACCGGCGCCATCGGATAGCCGAGGCGACACATCATCTGCAGCGTCGGGCTGCGCGCATTGCGCGGGGGTTCGGCGCCCAGCAGCAGGTCGTGCGCCGCCGCGTGGTGCGGCGCCATCTCGGCGAATTCCTCCAGCGGCTGACTCATCGGATGCAGGCCCACGCCGAGCTCGGTAGCGCGCAGTTGTTGCCGCACATAGGCACGGCCCGCGGCGACCTGGTCGGTGCGGCTGTTGCCGCGCGTGCTGAGCCAGACGAAGCCCATGGCCGTGTGGGCCTGGTCCTCGAACACCTGGAGGGTCTCCTTGAACGACTCGCTGTCTTCCGGCGCGGGCACGTTGCGGTCGAACTGCCCGAGCGCGATCGCCAGGCGCAGCGCCGGGTCGTTGCGCGAGAAGCCGTCGCGGTGTTCCAGGATCTCCTGCGGCCCGACGCGCAGCATCCGCAGGTTTTCCAGCGCGGTGCCGGGCGTGACGATCTCCACGCGCGCGGCAGCCGCGCAGAGCTTGCGCAGCACCCGCACGCGGGGCATGTCGACCGTGCCGTCGGCCCGCACCACACCGCCCGCGGGCGCGATGGCGGTGAGCCCCTGCAGCATGTCGGCCGACACCGGCCGGCCCATGTCGAAACGCTGTTTCGGCGTGCGGCGCCGGAGCACCTGCGCGAAGAGCGGATCGGGCGCGCCGCCACCCGACAGCCGCAGCCGCGCCACCGGAATGTGCGGCCATTGCCGCGGCTCGCTCGGCAGTTCGCCCTGCGGCCACAGCTGCACGCTGGCCAGGATGCCCTGCTGCGCGAGCGCCATCACCAGGAGTTCGATGAAGGCGCCGTGGCCGATGAGGGCCTGCCGTCCGTAGGGGTCGGTCTCGGGCAGCAGCCGCTCGCGGTCGCAGTAGAGAACGATGGCATCGGGCTCGCGCAGGTCCACCAGCCACGGCTGGCAGTTGTACGCAGTGGGCGCGGTGACCGCATAGGCCACGGCGCGCCTGCGCGGATCGGGCTCGTTGCCGGGCCCGTTCCATATCTCGAGCGCGGCCGCCGGAATGTCGGAGTGAAGCCACCAGGTTGCCAGAGCAACCGCGCCTGCCGCCACCACAACACCGCCTCCCAGCAGCCGGACAAAGTTTCTTCTTTCATCCATTGCCGGCATTATCGAAAGGCGCCATTCAATTCACAATGCGTCAACTTTTGATCCCTTCGCTGCCGGTTTGGCTCGCGGTGCACCGCGAGACCGAACAGACCGGCGCATCCGCGCCGTCTATGATTTCCGCGCGCGCAACGTCCCGGTGTCGATCTGACTTCCCCAAAACTCCAAGAGGCCTCATGACAGCAGCCACCAATGCCCAGACCATCGAGCGCTTCTACAGCGCGTTCGCCCAGCTCGACGCCGCCACCATGGAGGCCTGCTATGCGCCCGATGCGGCGTTCGACGACGAGGCCTTTTCCCTGCGCGGGCGGCGCGAGGTGGGCGGCATGTGGCGCATGCTGGCCACCGCCACCAAGGCCAAGGGCGCGGACGTGTGGCGCATGAGCTTTCGCGACGTGCAGGCCGACGACACCACGGGCAGCGCCCACTGGGACGCGCACTACCGCTTCAGCGCCACGGGCAGGCTGGTGGACAACAGCATCGACGCGCGCTTCACCTTCACGCCCGAGGGGCTGATCGCCACGCACCGCGATACGTTTCCGTTCTGGACCTGGTCGCGCCAGGCGCTCGGCACGCCGGGCCTTCTGCTGGGCTGGACGCCGATGCTGCGCAAGAAGGTGCGCGCCACGGCGGCCGGCAATCTTTCCAAATTTCTATCGAGCCAACCCTCATGAGCAACGACATCGTCTTCACTTCCAACGAAGCGGCCCACCGCTACGAAGCCACCATCGGCGGCCAGCTCGCGGGCTACGCCGAATACAACCTGCTGACCGACGCGATCATGTTCACGCACACCGAGGTGCTGCCTGAATTCGAAGGCAAGGGCGTGGGTTCGGGCATCGCCAAGCATGTGCTCGGCGAGGCGCGCACGAAGGGGCTGCATGTGATTCCGGTGTGCCAGTTCATCGCGGGGTACATCCGCAAGCACCGCGAATACGCCGACCTCGTGCGGCCGGACATTCAGCGCGCCTTCAAGATCTGACGGTCATCACGGCCTTCGGCGCGGGCAGCCACGCGAAGGCCGCGATGCCCAGCACCAGCAAGGTGGCGATGGTGCCCAGCACGGCGGTGAGCGGATCGCCGCCATGCGCCGCGGCGATGGAAGCCGCGACGCCGGTGCCCCACTGCATCAGCGCGACGCCCAGGAACATCGCCATCGTGAAGACGGCCATCGCGCGCCCGGTGAGCGTCACGGGATACGCCACGCGCACGTCGGCGTACTGCCACACGATGAAGCCCGAGAGCACGCCGATCAGCACCATGCCGAAGATGTCGAGCCACGCCGAGTGCAGCACGGCGATGAGCGCGAAGAGCGCGGCGTAGACCAGCCCGCAGATCACGATCCAGCGGCGGCGCGCGGCGCCGTCGCGATCGAGCCGCCCGAAGAGCGGCGCACCGACGAGCGAGATCACCGACACCGCGAGCGCGACGTTGCCGCTCTGCACGAGCGAGTAGCCGTGGCGCTCCATCATCAGCGGCCCGAGCCACAGGCCCCGCAGCGAAATGAACGCGGCATACGTGACCGCGCCGAGCACCATGATGCCCAACGTGTGCGGCATCGCGAAGAGGGCACCGAACTGGCGGATCGCCTCGGGAATCGACTCTTTCACCTGCGGCACGGCCGAGGCGGGCTCGTGCACCCAGTGCCAGATCGCGAGCCATGCGAGCGCCGCGGCAACGGCCAGCACGAGGAACCCCGCGCGCCACGAATACGCCTGGACCAGCCACGCGAGCGGCGTGCCGGTGGCCAGCATGCCGATGCCGCCGATGGCCAGCACCATGCCCGAGACAGTGGCGAAGCGCGCCGCCGGAAAGTGCCTGGCGATGAACACGGTGCACACCAGAAAGGCCGGCGCGCAGCCCACGCCGATCAGCGCCTGCCCCGCGACCAGCACCAGGTAGTTGGACGCCACCGCCGAGAGCAGCGCGCCGGCGATGGCGATCGGAAAGGCCACGAGCACCGTGCGGCGCACGCCGTGCAGGTCGATGCCGATGCCCATGAAGAGCTGCATCGCGCCGAACGCGAAATGAAAAGCCCCCGAGAAGATCCCGAGGGCCTGGGCGGAGAGCTTGAAATCCGTCTGCAGCGGGCTCGCCATGATGGCGCCGACTGTGCGGAAAGCCTGGCTGAGTGCGACGCCTGCGCACAGGGCGAGGACCATGACCCAGGCGGCGCGGGGTGTCAGGGGCTCTGCTGCGGGGGTCATTGGGGGCGCTCTTGTTCAGGGCGCGTGCACAGGCCACCGGGTACTCCCCTCCGCGAATGTCCCCCGGCTTCGCCTCCTCCTTGATTTCGCTGCGGGGAGCACCCGATGCCCTGCGCACACAGGGCGCTGTCGTTGTGCTGGCCGATCAACGACCGCACTGCATGACGAGCACGCCGATGGGGTGCCTTGCGCAGCGAAATAAAGGAGGAGGCCGAAGGCCGGGGGACATTCGCGGAGCAAGGCACCCCGTCGGCGGGATCGCGCCCTGAACGGAGCCCCCAGTCACTCACCGTGGCACTTCTTGTACTTCTTGCCGCTGCCGCAGGGGCAAGGATCGTTGCGACCGGGCGTCGCTTCCTTGCGGATCGTCTCGACCTTCGGCCCCAGGCTCTTCCAGAGCTGGCGCAGGTCGTACACCGCCCAGATGGCGGCGCCGAAGTCGTCCAGCCGCTGCTGGCTCACGCTGGGCGGCGCGTCGTCGCTGTACATCGAGAGCGTGGGCTTGGCGGTGTCGTCTTCGGTCAGCGCGACGATGTTGTCGAGCGCGTCGTCCAGCATCTGCGCAGCGTCCTTGTCGCGCGGGGTGGCCCAGTCCTCGGGCCAGTTCTCGACCGCGTACATGAAGCCGAGCGCCCAGACCTGGGCGAACGAGGGAATCTCCTCGCCGGCCACTTCGGCGCGCTCTTCCTCGGGCAGCGAGGCGATGGCGCCGCGGGTGTCGAGCACCTCGGGCTGCCAGCTGCGTTCGTCGTCCAGCGTCTCGACGGGGGCGTCCAGGCCCTCCTCGATCTCGCGCCAGCGGCGCTTCCAGTTCCAGACGAACTCCATGTGCTGGGCGGCAACGAAGCTGTCGCCCAGCAGCACGGGCCAGTATTCGGTGGGCGCGATGGGCCGGCGGGTGCAGATCAGCGCGGCCATGAAGCCCTCGCAGAACTCCCACTGGGGGATTTCCTCGTCGTGCTCGCGCATGGCGTCCAGCGCGGTGTCCAAGGCGTCGAAATCGTCGGGGCCCAAGGGTTCCTGGGCGGGGGCGGGGGGAGAAGAGGTGTCGGGAGAAGTCGTCATGGCAGGTTCGGGGCAGCCCTCTATGATGCAGCAGGCTCCCGGAGTCATCTATTTCTATGCCCACGATTATTCCGTTTCCGGCGCGCTACAGCGCCTTTGCCTTGTGCGTGGTCGGCCTGGTCGCCTGCCTGGCCTTCGGGCTGGTGTCGCCGCACCTCTGGCTCGCCTGGACCGGCGTCGTGGTCTTCGCGGTACTCACAGGTACCGGCATCCACGACCTGCGGCAGCCGCGCCACGCGATCCTGCGCAACTACCCGGTCATCGGCCACCTGCGCTTTCTGCTCGAATTCATCCGCCCCGAGATGCGGCAGTACTTCATCGAGAGCGACTCCGAAGCGGCGCCCTTCTCGCGCGCGCAGCGCTCGCTGGTCTACCAGCGCGCCAAGGGCGAGCCGGACAACCGCCCCTTCGGCACGCAGCTGAACGTGACCATCGCGGGCTACGAGTGGATCAACCACTCGATGCAGCCGACCAAGCTTGCGAACCACGACTTCCGCATCGTGATCGGCGGCACGCCGCAGCCGGTCGGCGCGAACCCCGCACAGGTCTGCACGCAGCCGTACAACGCCAGCGTGTTCAATATCTCGGCAATGAGCTTCGGCGCGCTGTCGGCCAACGCGATCCTCGCGCTCAACCAGGGCGCCAAGATGGGCGGCTTCGCGCACGACACCGGCGAGGGCTCGATCTCGCAGCACCACCGGGTGCACGGCGGCGACCTGATCTGGGAAATCGGCTCGGGCTACTTCGGCTGCCGCAACGACGACGGCACCTTCAACGCCGAGCGCTTCACCGCCAACGCGCGCGACCCGCAGGTGAAGATGATCGAGATCAAGCTGAGCCAGGGCGCCAAGCCCGGCCACGGCGGCGTACTGCCCGCCCCCAAGGTCACGCCCGAAATCGCCGCCGCGCGCGGCGTGCCGGTGGGCGTGGACTGCATCTCGCCCTCCTCGCACAGCGCGTTCTCCACGCCAACCGAGATGATGCATTTCGTCGCGAAGCTGCGCGAGCTCTCGGGCGGCAAGCCGACGGGCTTCAAGTTTTGCCTCGGCCATCCGTGGGAATGGTTCGGCATCGTCAAGGCGATGCAGGCCACGGGCATCACGCCCGACTTCATCGTGGTGGACGGCGCCGAGGGCGGCACGGGCGCGGCGCCGGTGGAGTTCAGCGACCACGTGGGCGCGCCCTTGCAAGAGGGCCTCTTGCTCGTGCACAACACGCTCATCGGCGTGAACCTGCGCCACCGCATCAAGATCGGCTGCGCGGCCAAGGTGATCACCGCCTTCGACGTGGCCCGCATGATGGCGCTGGGCGCCGACTGGTGCAACGCGGCGCGCGGCTTCATGATGGCGCTGGGCTGCATTCAGGCGCAGAGCTGCCACACCGGCCATTGCCCCACGGGCGTGACCACGCAGGACCCGCTGCGCCAGCAGGCGCTGGTGGTGCCGACCAAGGCCGACCGGGTGCGCAACTTCCACCGCAGCACGCTGCATGCGCTGCAGGAGCTGGTGCAGGCCGCGGGGCTGGACCATCCGCAGCAGATCACCGCTCACCACATCGTGCGCCGCATCTCCGACACCGAGGTGCGCCTCCTGAGCAACCTGGTGATGCAGGTGCAGCCGGGTGCGCTGCTCGGGCCGCTGGACGCGCAGCACAATGTCTTCCGTACCTACTGGCCGCTGGCCAGTGCCGAGAGTTTCCAGCCTGTGACGCAGGGGCCTTATGGCCTCGTTCCGGGCTTTGCAATGGCCGCATGAATCCACTGAGACGAGGCGCTTCGACGCGCCTGCACAGCGCGAAAGGCGCGGCTTCGGCGCCGGCGCCGCTCGACGCGCTGCACACGCCCCCATCGCCCGGCGACTACGCCGAGTTCCTTCGCCTCACGCTTCCGAAGCAGGAGAAGAACGTGGCCAGCCACCGCCTGGGCAGCGAGCGCGTGTGGCTCAAGAAGGCCGGACCGCGCCACGGCAAGTGGGGCTACCGCGTGATGGCGGCGGTCGCGCGCATGGCGCGGCTGGACATCATCAAGCCGGTGCCCAACCCCGGCGGCGAAGCCGCCATCGCCACTGAAGCGCGGCGCCTGAAGCAGCTCGCGGCCGCGGGCCTGCGCGTGCCGACGGTGCTGGCGCAGCAGCCCGATGGCCTCCTGATTTCCGACCTCGGCGAAAGCGGCCGTGCCACCGTCGTGCTGCAAGAGCGCCTGGACCAGGCCGCTGCGGCAGGCCCCGCCGCGCTGCTCGCCGTGTGGCGCGAAGGTCTCGCCGCCATCGCGGCCGTGCACGTGCGCGGCCAGCACCTGAGCCAGGCCTTCGACCGCAACCTCGTGCAGTGCCCCGACGGCGTGATCGGCTACATCGATTTCGAGGACGACCCCGCCGAGGTCATGACGCTGGCCGAATGCCAGGCGCGCGACTGGCTCAGCTACCTGCACTCCACGGCCATGATGCTCGAGGCCGCCGCGCCGCAGGCCGCCGGCCAGCACTGGCACGCGGCGCTCGCCACGGTGAACGAAGAGGTGCGCGAGCGCATCGCGAATGCGGCGCGGCGCATGAAGTGGGCGCGCAAGCTGCCCGCCAGCCGCCGCTGGGGCCGCGACACGCAGCGCGTGCGCGCGGTGGCGCGGCTGCTCGGGCGCTGGCACGACGCGAGCGCCTGACCCTTCTTTCTCTTCTTCAGTTCAGGGCTTGACCGTCCAGCGCAGTGCGCCCAGCAGGTTGCTGTGGTCGTCGGTCCACGTCTTGACGCCCGCGTCATCGATGGCCTCGCCGCGCTCGCGCACGGCGGCATCCTGCAGGAAGCGCGCGTCGTTCGTCAGCAGCACGTACTCCGAGGAGTGTTCCAGCGTGGCATTGCCGGGCGCGGGCTCGAAGTGCACGCGCAGCGCCTGCATGCCCGCGTCCTCGGCCAGGCGCTTGACCACCGGCGCGAGCAGCAGGTGCCGGTTGCTGATGTGAAAGGCGATCACGCCCGTGGGCAGCAGGTGCTGGCGGTACAGCGCCAGCGCCTCGCGCGTCATCAGGTGCATCGGGATCGCATCGCCCGAGAAGGCATCGACCACGATCGCGTCGAAGCGCTGCGAGCCGTGCGCATCGAGCTCCTGCTGCATCAGGAGGCGCGCATCGCCCTGCGCCACCTCGACGGTCGCCGGCGAATCGGCGAGATAAGTGAAATGCGAGCGCGCGGCCTCTGTCACGCGCGGGTTGATTTCGTAGAAGCGGTAGGTGTCGCCGCTGCGCCCGAAGGCCGCGAGCGTGCCCACGCCCAGGCCGATCACGCCCACGCGCTGCGTCTGGCTGCGGTTCGTGAGCAGCGCCAATCCGGCGCCCGACTTCGGCCCGTAGTAGGTGCTCGGCAGGCGCCGCTGCACCGCGCCCTGCAGCTGTTCGCCGTGCGAGATCACGCCGTGCATCAGCCGGCGCGACGCGGTGAGGCCACCCGGAATGCCGAACTGCTCCACGCGCAGCGCGCCGTAGAAGTTGCGCACGCGCAGCACTGTGCGGTTGTCGGCCTCGAGCACGCTCGCGATCGAGAGCCAGGCCACCGCCCCCGCGGCCAGCGCACCCGCCAGGCCCGCGCCCGCGGCCCATGAACGCGCGCGCCATGCGCCGTAGCCCGCCGCGAAGCAGGTGAGCGCCGCGACCGATGCGTGAAAGACGTTGTTGGACACCGAGACCGCGTCCATCCGCAGGAACGCCGCGAACCCCACCACGACGGCGAGCGCGAAGGCGAACCACACCCACTGCTGGCGCCCGCGCACGAGCCACAGCATGATCAGCCCCGGCGCGGCCAGGCTCGCGGGCAGCTCCCAGTAGCCGTTGAAGAAATGCGGCGCGACCACGCCCGCGAAGATGCCGCCCACCGCGCCGCCCAATGCCAGCAGCAGGTAGAAGCGCGTGAGCCGCGCGGGTCCGGGCCGCGCGCGTGCGAGCTCGCCGTTGGCGAACATGCAGATCGCGAAGAGCCCCGCGCAGTACAGGCCGATGGCCGCGGCGATCGGGAGCGACCGCTGCGGCGTGTTCAGGTACCAGCCCATCACCGGCGTGAGCACCACCACCGCGGGCCAGAAGAGCCGGCGCCGGTACCAGAAGTCGCTGTCGAAACACAGCACGAAGCTCAAGAGGTACAGCGCGAGCGGCACGATCCACAGCATCGGCACCGAGGCGATGTCCTGCGTGATGAAGGCCGACACCGCCAGCAGCGCGACCGTGCCGAGCGCGGCCAGCACCAGCCACAGCAGTTGCTCGGACCACGACAGGGGCGCTGGCGACGCAGCGCTTGCGACCGCTTCCGCAGCAGTCTGCGTGGGTCGCGCCTTGCCGACGGCCACCACCGACACGATCGCCAGTACCGCGAACAGCCCGAAGCCCACCGACCACGCCACGGCCTGCGCGCGCAGCGCGAACACCGGCTCCAGCACGAAGGGATACACGACAAGCGCCGCCAACGCCGCGAGGTTCGACAGCGCGAACAGCCGGTAGACCTTCGCCTGCCGCGGCGCATCGCCCGCATGCAGCCGCGCGACCCAGCTCTGCACCAGCGGCCCGGTGGTGCACACCGCCAGGTAGGGCAGCCCGATGGTGGCTGCCAGCACCGCGAGCACACCGGCCGAGGGGTCGCCCTGCCCCGTCGGCTTCCACGCCGCATCGGGAATCACCGGCAGCATCGCGCAGGCCGCGAGCAAGAGGAGCGCATGCACGACGGCCTGCATGCGCAGCGGGCGGCGCGAGAGCCAGTCGGCGTAGAAATAGCCCAGGAGCAGCACCACCTGGAAGAACACCAGGCACAGCGTCCACACCGCGGCCGAGCCGCCGAACCACGGCAGGATCTGCCGCGCGATCAGCGGCTGGACCAGGAACAGCAGGAAAGCCGAGACGAAGATGGTCGAGGCGCAGAGCGCCAGCGCGCCGGCGCCGCGCGGCGCTTCCGATGCGCCCACATCGTGCGCAACATGCGCAACAGGCATTGCGTCCGCGGCCTCGCGCATCAGGGCGCTGTGCCCGGGTTCGGCACCTTGTCCAGCTGCCCCTTGACCGAGGCGTCCCAGATGGCCGGGCAGAAGGAGTTGCCGTCGCCCACCTTGTCGGCCAGCGCATCGACGCCGCGCGCCAAAAGCTGCGAGGCCCACTCGGTGCTGTTGTTGCGCACGAAAGCAAAGATGTTGGTCATGGCGTCCTGCGGCTTCTCCAGCACGTTGATGCCCGTATTGTTGCTCCACGCCGGGTCCCACTGCAGGTCGATGCTGCGGTCGCTCTTGGGTCCGAACGAATAGAACGGGTGCCAGTACATCGGCGACTCCATGCCCACCACGCCGTCGGCGGCGAGCGGAATCTTGCCGTTGGCGATGTAGTAGGCATCGAGCTGGTTGAGACGGAAATCGGTGCCCGGCGCGGTGGCGCCATCGACCGACATGAGCTTGAACCACGCCTCGCCCACGAACTGGTAGCCCTTGAGCGCGGTGAGGATGATCTTGTTGGCCACCGGAATCCCCAGGCGATAGCCGTAGTGCACGCGCAAGTGCAGCACGCTCGACTCGCCCAGCGTCTTGTTCGACACATTGCCGCGCAGTTCCGCGTCGGGCGGCAGCGGATCGCCGATGCCGACCGTGGTGCTCATGGCCTTGGCCTTGAAGTCGTAGGGCAGGGGCTTGCGGTAACGCATGGTGTCGTTGGGGATCTGCATGATCCAGCGGTTCTCGCCGAAGTTCTCGATGAACGCCCAGTCGATGAAGGTGGTCTGCGTGGGGTTCAGGTACTCGATGCAGGCCGACTCGATCAGGTCGGTGTTGGTGTCGATCCAGCCCTTGAACATGCCGCCCACGCTGGCGTCGCGCACGTTGAGCGGCATCATCCCCTTGACCAGCCCCTGCCACACGCTGCCGCGCGTGAGCGCATTGGTGGTGAGCTCCAGCGCCGCGCTGTTGAGCGTGGACAGGCCCGGCGTGGTCGAGTTGCCGATGCGAAAGATGAAGGGCAACGGCATGCCGTTGTTCAGCGACCCCGCGCGCGCCGCTTCGTGCGCGGCGTACTCCAGCGTGAGGCGCGCGCGGTAGATGAGCCCGAACTGCACCACGCACATCACGAACAGGATCAGCACCGGCAGCGCGATCATGGTCTCGGTCATGGAGACGCCGCGCTGGCCGCGCTGGCCGCGGTGGCTGCGACGGGGCCATGCGAGGCGGCGCTTCTGGTTTTGCTCAAGAGTGGAATGCATTGCTGTTCTCCTCTGTGTGTGGTTACCAGCCCGACAACTTCAACCCCGGACGCAGCGCGAGCCGCCTCGCTTGGCCCGCGGCCAGTTCGAGCACGTTGGCCGCGCCCAGGCACATGGCCATGCGCATCGGGCGCAGGCTCTCGACCACGCGCGCGATGCCGCCGTGCCGATCGAGAAAGACGACATCGATCGGGTAGCGCATGCCCACCGTGTGCACCGAGCTGCAGCGCATGATCAGGAGGCCCTCGCTCGCGGCCAGGCGCGGCCGGCCGAGCAGCCCGCGCGTGCGGTCCCAGCCGCGTTCGGCCACGCGCACGGGACCGAAGGGCTGGGCCTGGGGAGAGCGGAGGGAGACGATGCGCATCGGCGATTCAATGTGTCGAGTGGGTGGGGATCAGTGGTTCTGGGTTTCGAGGAACTGCATCACCAGCGGGAAGAAAATGATGATGAAGGTCACCGGGAAGATGAAGATCACCAGCGGCCCGATCATCTTCACGGGCGCCTCCATCGCGAGCTTCTCGGCCATCTGGAAGCGCTCGGTGCGGCGCTGGTCCGAAATGGCCGAGAGCGTGTCGGCCAGGCTCGCGCCCAGCGACTCGGCCTGCGTGAGGTTCGACACCAGGCTCTTGATGTGCTTGTTGTCCAGCCGGTCGGCCAGCGCATTGAGCGCGTCCATGCGGCTCGCGCCGGTGCGCATCTCGCGCATCATCCGGTCGAATTCCTGGCCGAGCGCGCCGCCGGGGCCCTTCTGCACCGCCTGCGCGATCGCGCCCGTCAGGCTCAGGCCCGCCTGGCAGCACAGCGTGATCATGTCCAGGTAGCCGGGCAGCGTGCGCAGGATGTCCTTCTCGCGGCGCTTGCGGCGGTCGCGCATCCACATCACCGGGTAGAGCCACCCCGTCACGCACGATGCCAGCGTGACCCAGATCTTGGTGCCCGCCATCGCATCGAGCAGGCCCGCGGTCCAGAGGCCGAGCGCGGCCACCACGAGCATCGAGACGCACTGCACCGCGATGAACTCCTCGGCCTTGAGCACGAACTCCAGGCCCGCGAGCTGCAGCTGGCGCTTTCGCTTGACCAGCATCGAGGTGGGCGCGATCTCCGAGACATGGAACTGCAGGATGTTCACCACCGGCCACACCAGCCGCAGCATGCGCGGCAGCGGGTCCATGTGGGTGCGCTCCGAAGGCCGGGCCTTGCGGATCAGCGAGATCATGTAGAGCAGCAGGATCACGCCCGTGGTCGCGCACAGGAAGATGATGGCCAGGAGGATCAGCGAGCGCATGGCAATCCCGGATCTTCAGATGTCGATCGCCACGATCTTGCGGATCATCGCGTAGCCCAGCATCAGCATGATGGCGATCACCGTCAGCACGACCCAGCCGATCGTCGTGGAGAAGAGGAGCCCCATCGTCGGTTGCATCAGGTACAGCACGCCCATCAGCAGCAGCGGAAAGAGCGTCATCACCAGCCCCTGGATGCGGCCTTGCGCGGTGAGCGCCTTGATGCGCCCTTCGAGAATGGCCTTCCGGCGCAGCGTCTCGGCCAGCACCTGCAGCGGCTCCGAGAGATTGCCGCCCACTTCCTTGGAGACGCGCAGCGCCACCACCACCAGCACGAAGTCGGGAATGCCCAGGCGCTGCGACATCTTCTGGATCGCATCGTCGAAGCTCACGCCCAGGCGCTGCTCCTTGAGCACCAGACCGAACTCCTGGCCGAGCGGCCCCACCTGGTCGCGCACCAGCACCTGGATGGCCACCGAAAGCGCGCTGCCCGCGCGCAGCGCACTGGCAATGAAGAGCAGCGCATCGGGCAGTTCCGATTCGATCTGCTGGCGGCGCTTCTTGCGCTGCCATGCGAACCAGCGCGCGGGCAAGAGGTAGAGCACCACCGCCGCCACCACGCCGCCGATCAGGTTGCCCGAGATGAGCCAGCCGATCGCACCGCACAGCGCCACCAGAAAGGCGTGCCCCGAGGCGAACGCGACCGCGTGCTGCGCCTGGAACTCCGACAGGTTCAGCGTGCGGCGGCCGCTCGCCTGCAGCTTGGACATCATCTTGCCCACCAGCTCCGGCGAGCGCTGCAGGAGCAGGTAGCCGCACAGCGTGATGAAGCCCATGCCGCAGAGCACGGAGGCCAGGAGGATCATTCCCTTCATGGCACGGTCTCCCCGAAGAGGTATTCCAGGTCCAGCTTCAGGCCGTGCTCCTGCAGGCGCGTGAAGAACTCGGGCACGGTGCCCGCCGCGGTGAAATGGCCGACGGTCTTGAACGTCTCGTCCACGCCGGTCTTGCGGAAGGCATACACGTCCTGCATCTGGATCGTGCCGTCGGCGAAGCCCGTGATCTCGGTGATCTGCGTGACCTTGCGGCTGCCGCACGGAAAGCGCGTGAGCTGCACGATCAGGTCCACGGCCGAGGCGATCTGCTCGCGGATCGCCGCCACCGGGATGTTCATGCCCGCCATGGTCACCAGCACCTCCAGCCGCGACATCGCATCGCGCGGCGAGTTGCTGTGCAGCGTGGTGAGCGAGCCGTCGTGGCCGGTGTTCATGGCCTGCAGCATGTCCAGCGCCTCGCCGCCGCGGCACTCGCCCACCACGATGCGGTCGGGCCGCATCCGCAGCGAGTTGCGCACCAGGTCGCGGATCGCGATGGCGCCCTTGCCTTCGATGTTGGCCGGCCGCGATTCGAGCGACACCAGGTTGGGCTGGCCGAGCGAAAGCTCGGCCGCGTCCTCGATGGTCACGATGCGCTCGTTGGACGGAATGAAGTTCGACACCATGTTCAGGAGCGTCGTCTTGCCGGTGCCCGTGCCGCCCGAGACGATGATGTTGAGCTTTTCCTCCACCGCGATGCGCATGAAGTCCACCATCTGCGCGGTGATGGAGCCGGTGCGGATCATCCCCTCGTGGCCCATGCGGTTCTTCGGAAATTTCCGGATCGTGACGCTGGGCCCGCGCAGCGCGAGCGGCGGAATGATCGCGTTCACGCGCGAGCCGTCTTTCAGGCGCGCATCCACCATCGGCGAGCTCTCGTCGATGCGCCGGCCCAGCGGCGTCACGATGCGCTCGATGGCGCCGAGCACCGCGATGTTGCTGGTGAAGGCGACGTTGGTGCGCTCCAGCCGCCCCGCGCGCTCGATCCAGATCTCGTCGAAGCGGTTGACCATCACTTCGGTCACGCTCTCGTCTTTCAGCAGCACCTCCAGCGGGCCCAGGCCGATGGCTTCGTCCAGCAGCTGCTGGCTCAGCAGCGCCCGGTCCAGCTCGGGCGGCATGTCGCGCGTGTCGCGGATGATCTCGGCGATCAGCGCGCGGATGTTCGAGCGCAGCTCCTCGTCCTTCATCTGCGCGGTGTCGATGCGGCGGTTGTCCAGTTGCTGGAGCAGCGTGCGGTGCAGCGAGCGGCGCCATTGCAGGAGCGGGTCCTCGATGGCGAGCGCCGCCTCGGCGTACTGCGCGGCTTCGGCCGCCTCCTGCGGATCGACGCCCGCGGGCTGGAGCGCCATATCGATCGACACCACCAGCGTGTGGCCGCCGATGATGATTTCCTCGCCGCCCTTCATCGGGCCGAAGCGCGTCACGCGGTTGCCGTCGACCCAGGTGCCGAAGAGGCTGCCCAGGTCCTGCACGAACACCTCCTCGTCGTGCAGAACGAACTGGGCGTGCAGCTTGGCGACGTTCCAGCCCGAGAGCACGATGTGGTTGCCGGCATCCTTGCCGACCTGGAGTTCCGCGACGTCGATCGGGATCTCGCGCACGACCTGCTGCGGGGAATTGACGAAGACCTTGTGCATGGTGGCGCTATCTCAAGGGGCGACAGGCTGGCCGGGCGTGCCGGCGGGAATGCCGCCGATGTCCGCGGCGGCGGGCGGCGGACGCGAACCGTACGGGTCCGACTTGTCCTCGGTCAGCGTGCCGAAGTTGCTTCCCACGTCCTGCTCGAGCTGGCGCGAGCGCTCGATGCGCGAGCGGCTGTCCGCCGGGACGACCACGCGCGGCGTGATGAACACCACCACTTCCTGTTCCTTGTCGGTGTCGTTGTCCGCACGGAAGGCGCGCCCGATGATCGGCGCCTTGCGCAGGCCCGGCACGCCGTCGCTGGAGCGCGTCGATTCGCGGCTCAAGAGACCCGACAGCACGATGGTCTCGCCGGCCTTCACGTTGAACTCGGTGTCGGTGCGCCGGATGAGAAGACCTGGAATGCCCTGCACCGCGACGCTGCGGTCGATGCTGCTCACCTCGGTGAGGATGCTGCCCGACACGTTGCCCTCGCCGTCGGCGATGGGCTTGATGTTCAGCCGCACGCCGTAGGGCTTGAACTCCACCGAGCCCGCGCCCTGCGTGCTGAGCGCGGGCAACGGGATCTCGCCGCCGGCCAGGAACTTGGCCTCGCCGCCGCTGCGGGTCGAGAGGTTGGGCGAAGCGAGCAAAAAGGCATTGCCGCGCTGCACCAGCAGGTTGATGCGCGAGGTGAGGCTCAGGCCGATGCCGAAGTACGCCTCGGGCATGCGCCGGTTCTGGCCCAGCAACGCCGTGCCCTGCGGCGTGGAGGTGTTGAAGGCCGAGCCATCGGGCAGGATGCGGTAGCTGCCGCTGGAGGCGATGTCCGAGAACAGGCCGAAGTTGAAGCCGTCGCCCGAGCTCTGCCAGCGCACGCCCAGGTCATCGAGCGCGGTCTTGCTGAATTCGACGATGCGCACCTGGATGTCCACCATGCGGTCCACGCGGATGCGGTCGGCCGTGGCCAGCGACACCACCGCGGGCGCATACAACTGGGCCACGGTGTTCAGGCGCTCCACCGCGGCCGGGTCCAGGCTGTTGCCGTCCATGATGATGCGCTCGCCGATGCGGCGGATGTTCACGCCCGAGATGCCGCGCGTGATCTCGCGCAGCTCGTCGGCGATGCGGTCCAGGTCCACCACGTTCACGCGCACCTTGAGCTTGCGCACGGTGCCGTTCTTGTCCCAGACATGCAGCGTGCTGTCGCCCGCGTCCTGCGCGGTGATGAGCATGTTCGCGCCGTCCAGCACGCGCGCCTCCAGCACCTTGCCGTTGCCTATGGCCACGCGCGAGACGCCCGGCATCTTGACCAGCACCATCTGCCCGACATAGAGCGTGAGCGCCTCCGGCAGGCGCTGCATCACGGTGGCGCGCGCGGCGATGCGCTGCAGTTCGGCCTCGGTGATGGCGGCCGGCGGCGGCGGCGCGGGCGGGCGGATGCCCGGCGAAGTTTCGGCGGGGCGAGATGTCGCCGGTCCGCCCGGCGACGCGAACGCCGGGGCAGGCGCGGGTGCCACGGTGCCCAGCGGCACGGGCGATGCCGCCGGCGCGCCGGGGTACGGACCCTGCGCCTCGGCCTGGAAAACAAGACACAGCGCCGTCGCTGCCAAGGTGCATCGCTTGAGGTTCATCGAACTTTTCTGGAGATCAGTAAAACGGGTGCGCCCCGCGGGGCAACGTTCGGGGCGGCAGGACTTCAGCGCGGCAACGCGCCGCCGGTGGGCAGCGCGGCACCCAGGCCGGGCGCAGGCGGCGCGCCGCGGCTGCCGGTGCCGCCGACGATGTATTCGACGCTCGGGCCCGAGGGTCCGCTGGCCACGGCCATCGCATGCGAGCGCTGCGGCCTGAAGCCAGCCACGATGGCGTCCAGGTCGACCGCGTCGACGCCGCTGGTCATGGTGGCGCGGTCCTCGGGGTTCCGCAGCGTGGCGATGATCTTGCCAAGGCGCTGCGCCAGGATGAGCTTCTGCGCGTCCTGCGGCTGGATCGCCACGGTCACCGTGGAGTAGCGCTGCTGCGCGTAGGGGTCGGTGTCGGCCGACACGTCGGAGCGCTTTCGCATCGCGGCGAACTGCTCCGAGGTGATCTGGCCGGTGGCGCGCACCTCCACGTCCTGCAGCAGCGGAATCACCACCGAGGGATCGTTGGCCGCGGATTTCTCGACCACGTACATGAAGTCGATGCGGTCGCCCGCGCGCAGCATGCCCGAGATGGAGCTGATCTCGTCCACCGGAATGGTGATGGCGCGCACGCCCTGCTCGATCTCCTGCGCGAACACCTTGCGCGGCGCCGAGAAGAACGACGCGAGCAGCGGCTTGCCGGCGGCCACCGGCACCGAGAGCTGGCGGCCCGAGAACTGCGCGAAGGTCTCGGGCGTGAGCGCGTCGTTGTGCACGTACTCGTTGGGCACCGAGCGCTTGGCCACCATGTTCGGCAGCACGGTGGTGCCGTCGGCCAGCGGCTGGCGCGCCACGACCACGTCGCGGCGCTGGCTGTCGGCGTCTTTCTCCAGGCTCGCGGCGATTTCGCGCTCGCTGGCCCGAAGGTAGTACCAGCCCAGGCCCGCGGCCAGGAGACCCAGCATCAGGGCACCGATCAGGGGGGACAGCCGTTTGACGCTTTGCTTGAACTTGAGGAGTCCCGGAGATGATTTCATGCCTGGCTACAAAGGATAGGAAAGGGTGTACGAGTAGGTCGACCAGGCGTCGCGGAAGGCCTTGATGAGCAGCCCGATCACCGAGCGGTCGGCGCCCGGGAAGGTGGCGAACAGCATCACGGCCAGGATGCCGGCGACGATCACGTATTCGGCGATGACCTGGCCGCGCTGGGCGCGGCGGGAAGAAGAACGGTGAGAACGATGGCGGCGTGCACGCATGTCGGTCGCGCTCATTCCGGCGTGGTCTGGCTGGCCACGATGAAGTAGCCGTCGTCGCGCTTGGAGATGGTCACCACCATCTCCTCGCTGTTGCGGCGGAACACCAGCGCCGAGCGCGTGCCGCCATCGACGGTGCGGTCCTGCTGCAGCGTCCAGCCCAGGCGGATCATCTGTTCGCGCAGGTAGAGCGCGTTGGTCTCCACGCTCACGTTGTTGGTGATGACGATGGTGCGGTTGCGCTGGCCCTCGTCGTAGGAGAGCGTGTCCGAGACCACCTGCGAGCCGGCCGGGCGCGGGAAGCCCTTGCCGATGCGCTCGGCGCGCTCGCGCAGCGCCTGCTCGCTCTGGACCTCGTCGTACATCACCGCCGCCACCAGCCGGCCCGCCGTGCCTTCGGGCCGCGCGCGCAGTTGCACGGTGACCTGGTACAGGCCGAAGCGCGCACCGAGCACGCGCATCGGGCCGACATTGCTCACGCCGTAGCCTGCCTTGTCGGCCAGCCACTTTTCGTAGAAGCGCGAGACGACCTCCAGTGGGTCCTTGGACTCGATGCCGCGGATCTGCATGGGGATGGTGTTCTGCTCGATGTACTCGGCGATCCAGAAGGTCTTGGCGCTCGCGGGGGACGGAATCGCGGGCCAGTCGCGCTGCGGCGGCGCCGCTGCGGCCGCACCGCACAGGCACAGCCACGCGGCGGCGAGCATCCATCGCAGAAACGGCGCGGGCAGGCTCATCAGGGCAGCGTGTTGACCACGGGGGTCGGCGGGAAGGCGCGGTAGTAGCGGAAGTGGTCCTTCACGCTGCCGCCGTTCGCCTCGCCGTCGCCGCCGGTCTCGCCGGTCGCCTCGGGCGGGATGCGCTCGAAGCGGTCCAGCGGCGTCTTCTCCAGCGCATCGCCCGGCGTGAAGCCCATGGTGAGGTTGTTCATGTCGAAGGCCGGAAAGATCTGCTTGATCTGGTAGGCCGTCTGGTGCATGCCGCCGCGCAGCTGCTGGTAGAAGGCGCCGTCCAGCAGCTTCATCGGCACCAGGCCCTGGATCTTGGATTCCTCGCGGTTCGTGCCGCCGGCGTTCCAGGCCTCGGTGAGCATGGTGACCTGCTCACTCATGTCCAGCGCGGGAACGTCCTTGAACTTGGTGTAGGTCTGGCTCACCTTCACCTCGTGGCGCAGGTACCCGCTGCTCACCATCTGGAACTTGCCCAGCGGCCCGGTGATGGCGTTGGCGCCGAGCGCAGCCTGCGCCACCCGGATGCCGTCGAACACCACGTCGCTCGCATTGAGCAGCGACGGCATGGGCGCGGCCGTGCTCGATGCGGTGACCGCCGTGGTGCGCTGGTCGATGGCCGGCAGCATCGGCTCGAACTCGGCGATGTCCGCGGCGTGGATGGAGATGCCGGGCGCCGAGCGGTCGCGAAAGATGTGGCGGCGCAGGTCGCGCGTGACCTCCGCATCGGTCTTCTTGATGGCACCCGAGGCGCCCTTGGCTTCCGCGGCGGTGATGCCTTGTTCTTCCGGCATCCACACGGTGCGCTGCCAGGCCACCAGCTTGGCGGCGGCCACGGTCTGCATGCGCTTGGTGCCGTATTCGGCGATGGCCGGAATCGCGGCCAGCGTGACGGCCGCGAAGGTCACGACGAGCAGGGTCTCGACCATCGCGTGGCCGGTGGAAGCGGCGGCAGCGCTCGCGCGCGCCAGGCCTCCGGACGGGCGTCGATGCGGGCGGGTCATGCGCGGGCTTTCTTCATCAGTTGCCGTTGTCTTCGTCGGCCGAGCCGCCGACGGCCGTGCCGCCCATGGCGATGGCGCGCGCCCACAGCGAGGGCTCCACGTTGTGCACGTGCCAGTAGGGGCTGAAGAGGCTGCGGTGCTCGATGTAGCCGCCGGCGAAGCCCACGTTGTACTTGCCGATCGTCGATGGGTCGGCCACCGCGTTGTCGCGGCGCGCCCAGCGGTCCTGCGGCCGGCGAAAGTACACCTGCGAGGTCGACAGCGCCTTGATCTCGCGGCCCTGGAAGTTGTCGCGCAGGCCCGCCTTGCCGTCGGCCGCGGAGTTGCCGAAGCCGGCGACCTCGCCCGTGCGCACCTTGTCGCCGCCCTTTTGCACCACGAGCGTGAAGGCCGGGCCCTTGTCGGTGTTCTTGCCCCACTTGAGCGGGTTGGCGCCCTTGAAGCCGTTCTCCGCGAGCCAGTTGTCCGACTCGTTGGCCACCATCGGTGGGTGGTCCTTGATCTCGGTGAAGCGGGGCATCGCCCAGCTCTTGGTGACCAGGCCGATGTCGGTGCGCGGGCTGTAGTGCAGCTTGGCGTTGAACACCAGCACCGCCAGCGGGGCCACCAGGATCTCGCCGTTGCTGTCGCGCGCGGCCCGCTCGAAGGATTCGCGCTCCATGTACGCGGTGTCGCCGATCTCGCCGTTCAGGCCGCCGTAGGTGCGCCCCTCGCGGGCGTAGCTGCGCAGCGTCAGGCGCTGGCCTTCCCAGCTCTTCATGTAGTTGGGCCCGCCCGCTGCAGCGGCGCCCGCGCCCAGGCCGAAGCGGCCGCGCAGGATGTCGTCCCAGCCGCCGATGAGATCGGTGTAGAGCACCCCGATGGGCAGCTTGATCTCGATCGAATCGGCCGACTGCCAGCGGATGCGCCCGGTCTCGTCGCCCACGGGAGCTTCGGTGGCGACCAGCTCGGTGCCGCCCTTCCATTCGAGCAGGCCGCCCATCATGTCGCCGGTGATGTCGCTGAAGCCCGGCGGCGAGGTCGGGCTGCTGGAGATCATGCCCTGCAGGGCGCCGGACATGCCCGAGGCGACCCAGCCCAGAACGTTGGGCAGGAAGCGGCGGTTCTTGGTCCAGTCGTCGCGCGTGGCCTGCGCAGCGTGCGCGAAGCGCAGCACCTCGTTGAACTCGTCGTCATCGAACGAGAGGCTGCCCGACTGGTGGTAGGTCCTGAGATACGTGCCCACGTCGGCCACGAACTTGATGACGAAGATCGCGGTCTCGGCCGCCGGCACCGAGGCGTCGGGGTCGTTCGAATTGACCACGTCCTTCACCAGCTGCGGCAACTGCGCCGTGGTGCCCACGAGCATCGCGACCTGGCTGGCCGAGATGCCCTGGTTGAACGCGCGAAGGATGTCGGCGCCGATCTGCAGCGGCTTGGCCGAGGGTTCCACGAAACCGGCGATGCGGTCGGCCGTGCGCTGCAGGCGGTTCGCCTTGGCGATGTTGCCCAGGTACTGGAAGAAGTAGATCCAGCCCACGACGGGAATGCGGCTTCTCTCCAGGTTGCGGATGCCCTTCATGGCCTCGGCCACGACCAGGCCCTCCTGGATGTTGGCCGCGCTCGTGATGAGCATGGCCATGGAGGTCTGCGCGCTCGCCAGCGTCGCGATGCTGGCCTCGTTGGCCGCCATCGCGCGGTTGGTGTAGGCCATGTAGTTGAGCGCGCGCGCCGTGAGCACGTTCGCGCTGTAGGTCGCCGCGTCGGCCGTGTTCTGCAGCTTCATCTTCTCGCGCGCTGCGGTGGCCGTGTTGTAGACCACCAGCACGCTCAGGAAGATGATCGGCAGCATCGCCACCAGGTACACGATCGCCTGGCCCGACTGGCGCCGGCGCGCGGACGCGCCGGCAGGGGCCAGGGGGAGCGAGGCGGCGGCTG
The DNA here is from genome assembly GCF_979257995.1 of Variovorax sp. AC194. NCBI lineage: Bacteria > Pseudomonadati > Pseudomonadota > Betaproteobacteria > Burkholderiales > Comamonadaceae > Variovorax > Variovorax sp. AC194. The sequence goes on from NZ_OZ409823.1 coordinate 6,465,011, forward strand.
GGGGCATCGCGCGATGTCGGTCAGGCCGTCAAAACATCAAGGCGTCAAGACGTCGGGAAGCGCCTTACTTCGTGGCGTCCGCGCCGCCCTTGGTGTACGTGCTCATGTTCATGTTGACCTGGGCGTTGGTCGATGCCTTGCCGGCCGCGGTCTGCGCGTTCGTGACTTCGGTGGCGCCCGACTGGCCGCCCACTTCCTTGGCCATGCCGGCCACCTGGTTGCGCATGGTCTGGCCGAAGAAGCTGAACACGGCGATCGCGGCGATGGCGATCAGGCCCAGGATCACGAGGTACTCGGTCATGCCTTGGCCGCGGATCTTGATCTTCGAGGCAATTTGGCTGCTCAACTGGGTCAGACGATGGATTTGCATGGGAGAAGTTCCTGAAAGGTGGCTGAAAGAACAGGCGGATCGTAGGGACGGTTGCGTCGCGTGTTCGATACAGTTTTTGCGAATCCCGATACAAATTAACATTCGTCAAACAGTCACAAATCAGCCGAATTCTTTAGTTCTCCAAACTGCCCGCGCCTTCGAAACGCAGTTGGCTCTGCCTGCGGAATTCGGTCGGCGTCACGCCCTTGATCTCGAGAAACCGGCGGTTGAAATTCGAGACGTTGTTGAAGCCGACCTCGTAACAAATCGAGGTGACGTAGCGCTCGCTCTGCATCAGCAGCAGGCACGCCTTGTTCACCCGCACCTCGTTCACGTAGCCGAGAAAACTGTGGCCCGTGGCGCGCCGGAAGAGCCGGCTGAAGCGCCCCGCGTTCATGCCGAGCTCGGCGGCAATGTCGGCCGCGCTGTGGTCCTTGGCGGGGTCGTTGGCGATGCGCGTGACCACGTCGTCGATGGCCTCGATGCCGTGGTCGCCGTCGGTCTGCATGCCTGAGAGGAGCCGGTAGTCGGTGCACACCGCCAGGTCGGCCAGGAAGTCGCAGAAGAGGCTGAAGCGCTTCAAGCCCCGCGCGCCTTTCACGCGGTGCCAGTGCGCCTCGGCGCTGGCGGCCATGCCGAAGAACTCGATGCCGTAGCGCGCGCGCTCCAGCATGCGCACCGCCTCCTGCAGTTCGGGAATGCGCTCGGCCGCCTCGAAGATCGGATCGTGCAGGAACTGGATCACCAGGTCGCGCTGCGGCACGCCTTCGGGCGGCAGGTCCAGCGAGATCCAGTTGTGCGGCAGCTTCGGGCCGCACAGCACGAGGTGCCCCGGCTCGAACGCGCCGATCCAGTCGCCCACGAAGGCCTGGCCCGAGGTGGCGACGATCAGGTGCAGCTCGTACTCCTCGTGGCAATGCCAGCGCGCCAGCGGCGTGGGAAAGCCGTGCTCCAGGCAGCGCACCAGTCCCACCTCGGTCGATGGCTCGTAGCCCAGGTCGGGCGAACGGGCGCGCTCGACCTCGAGTTCGGGGAGCAACTGGCGCGGCGATCGTTGGCTGGAGCTCGTCATGACTTTCTGTTGGACTGACAGGAAACAACACGCCCGCCATCTTGGGGCGCACGGGCGACACGGCAACGAATTGGCGATCTTCGGGGGCGAACATGTCCGCGGGCGCACTGGCAGGCAGCGGCAAGCGCAGGGATCGGGTTCGCGCCGCGGACGATATGGTTTGGCCCTTGCAATTGCCAGACCCTATGCGAACTACGAAGATTCGTATGCGCGCACGGCAAGCGCCAAATTAGCGCCGCCGGTGCTGTCTAGACAGCGGGTTTTTACGGTGGCGCGCCAGCGCGGCATGCGCTTGCAACAGGGGCAATGGGTCACCTGTCTAGACGACCTGCCCGACGCTGCATTTCATCGCTTCAAGCCGCGGCCAGCACCGTCATCACCGCCACGCCCTGCAATGCCAAACGTTTGCGCATGGTCAGCACCGCCTGGTCCTTGCTGATGAGCAGCGCGCGCTGCGCCACCGCCAGGTCGATGAAGACCTGGTCGTCCGGGTCCTTGCACACGCAGGGCGCGCGCGGCGGCATGTCGGCCACGAGATGCGCGCGGGCGTCGAAAGCCGCCAGCACGCTGGCTGCGTCCATCTGCCGCTGGGCCAGCCGGCGCACGATCAGCGGATAGCCGAGCACCCGCGCGAGCTCGGTGCGCATGGGCGCGGTGGCGATCCAGCGCAGCGTGCCGGCCGCGAGCGCCGCGGCCAGCGGCACGCAGTCGGGGTTGTCGAACACGAACAGGTCGAGCGCGATGTTGGTGTCGATGACGACGAGGCCGGATTCTGGAAGGGTCATGGCGGCGTGGAGATGACCGCCGATGTTGCACCATGTGCGACCCCGGTCAGCCGCAGGTCGGGCGCAACGCCCCACAATGCTGCGGCGCGCACCACGCCCTCCTCGCCCTCCTTCATGAAACGACTGCCGCTGCTCTGCCTCGCCCCGCTCGCCCTGCTTGCCTGCGTGGTCGCGCGCGCCGAATGGCTGACGCTGAGCGGCACGCCCGGCGATGCGGCCAGCAGCTACGTGCAGGTCGACCCGACCCGCATCGAAGTCGACGGCGCGCGCCGCGGCGTGACCCTGCGCATGAGCCTGGCGGAAGACGTCATCGGCAAGGACGGTTTCAAGCTGCGCTCGTTCGAGGCCCGGGCCAGCGTCGACTGCGAGGCGCGCACCGCGCGCTACGTGAGCGCCACCTACTTCAGCCTGCCGAACTTCGTCGGCGAGCCCGTGGCCGTGAAGCATTTCGAGGACGACGACGTCCGCCCCCTGACGCTGCCCGGCGCGCCGCCCGAGCTGGCCGCGCGCACGGTCAACGCCGCCTGCAGCGTCGGCAACGTCGGCAGCAGCAAATAGTCAGAACCCGCGCAGGTCGTCCACCGGCAGCGCGAGGGCCGCGCCGGTGATGCGCTCCAGCGTGCGCCCGATGACGCCGATGTCGTTGTCGAAGCCGCCGTGCCCCGCCGTCTCCAGCACCGGCTTGCCGTTGGCGTCGAGCGCGACCTGGATGCGGTCGTCCTTCACCCGCTGGGTGCGCCGGTCCAGCTTCGCGGCCTTGGCCGAGTTGCGCCAGACCGAGAGCGCCTCGCCGGTGTCGGACGAACCGTCCCACCCCGAATAAGCCTCGTCGTTCACCCGGTCCAGGCCCAGGATCGGCGTGTGCAGGTCGGCCTCCAGCGCGTTCGAGACGAGGTACAGCAGCGACTTGCGGTAGACCTTGCCGACGTTGTCGTCGGACTCGATCTTTTCGGAGAGCACGTCCAGGTGCAGCCGTTCCATCACCGCCGCGTTGCTCGCGTAGTGGCGGTTCGCGAAGGCGACGGTGCAGGCCGGCGCGTAGAGGTTCACCGAGGCGAGCCGCTCGCCGAGGCCGCCGTCGCGCCCGGCGCGCTTGCGTGCACTCAACGCGCTCAGCAGGTGGCCGATGGCGATGGAGCCGGCCGAATGGCCGACCAGGTGCAGCTCGAACTGGTCGCTCCAGTTGGAGGCCAGCGCCTGGAGCGCATCGAGCAGCAGGTCGCCGCCGCGGCGGTCGGCGAACGCGAGCTCGGCGTTCTCCTTCATCTCGCTCCAGATCGGGCGCGCGAGCGGGCGGCCGATGCCTTTCTCGATCAGGAGATCGGTCTTGTCGGTGATGCGCTCGCCCACGCCGCCGCCTGCGGGCAGCGACGGCAGCTTGCCCGCGATGATTCCGCCGATCGATTCGAAGAGCCCCGTCTTCCACACCAGGAACAGCGGATAGCAGCCGTTGCCCACGAAGTAGCGCCCCATGGCGCAGGCGCGCTCAATGGCTTTGTCTTCGTTGTTGAGGCCGCCGTGCACGTAGAGCACCAGGCGCTTGCGCGGCGAGGGCTGGCGGCGGAACCAGTCGTCGGGCAGCACGCAGGCCTGCTGCTGGAGCTTGCGCGGCTGCTCGTCCTCGGTGAGGTAGCGGCTCACGCGGCCGTCGTTGCCCAGCACCACGCTGTGCTGGTAGGCCAGGCCCGTGTCCCACCACTTGTTGCGGTCCGCGGCCGATGCGCTGCCGCGCGCCTCGGTGGCGGCGGCGCCGTTCACCGCGAGCCGGCCGGCCACCACGCCCGGCACACCGAGCGAGACCACCCAGGCGTCCATCGCATGCGCGAGCCAGTCGAGGTAGCCGATCACCGCGAAGCCGCCCGCGCCCCAGCGATTGCCCCACGAGTTCTGCAGGATGAAGCCCTGCGCGTTGAAGCCGATCAGCGCGAAGGCATGGCCGCCTTCTTCGGAGCGCCGGCCGTCGAACGGAATGAGCGGAAGGTCGGCATGCGTCTTCGGTGTCCTGGAGAGCTTCACCGCGTTCCAGCCCGCGTGCGTGAAAGACGAGACGAACACCGCGCGGTGCTGCGCGATCGCGGCCTGCATGTCGGTGATCGACGAGGTCTCGATGCGGTAGTACACGCCCAGGGTGACGTTCGCCGCGCGCGCGGCGAAGCCGTAGGTCGCGGCGCTCGACTTCTCGCTCGAATAGGGCCAGTCCGGCTCCAGGCACACGCCGTTGTTGAACCAGCCCTTGAGCGCGCCGCGGCAGCTCGAGCCTTCGTAGTTCTCGCCCTCGTACTCGTCATGCCGGCGCGCCAGCGTGTAGAGCATGCGCGGGCTCACCGACTCCATCTTCGCGGGCGTGTGCGCCTTCACCCAGCGCAGGTAGTTGACGACGCAGCTCAGGCCGAAGCCGGTGCACGCGCCCTCCTGGCCCTGGTCGAGGATGAGCCCGGCCTTGTCGTAGGCGGGCAGGTACTTGCGCATTTCCTCCACCGGCGGGTACTCGTCGGGCAGGCTGATCGCGGCGGGCTGGTAGAGGCGATCGCGCAGATCCGCGGCGTCCTTGCGGGTGCGCAGGTCGGTGGTGCGGCGCGCGGGGGCCTTCGGCTTGGCCGCCGCTGCGGCGCCTGCGTGCGCTACCGCGGGCACATCGCTCCACACCGTCTTCGCGCGCTCGAACACGTCGCGAAAACGATCCAGGCCGTGCGCGCCGCCGTTGACCAGCCGGCGCGCTTCGCGCAGGCCGTCGCGCCCGCCCACGCCGTCGTTGCGGATCGCGTCGCGAAACTTCACCGCCTTGTCGGCCAGGAACAGCGCGAGCAGCACCGCCGCGATCTCCGGCGCATTCGCGCGATCGGGCGTCGCCTCGAGCGGCAGGCCCACGCGCTGGCCGTAGCGCTGGTAGTTGTCCTTGCCCGTCAGCTGCACGAAGCCCCGGCCGCGGTAACGCTCGCCATCGCCGGACTGGCCGTTGCCCAGGTCCGTGCGCATGTCGTAGAGGCTGAAGGGCGCGCCGCCGGGTGGCGTGTTGAACTTGGAGATGCCTTCGGAAATGGGCACGAAGCCCTCGGTCTCGGCGCGGATGGTGCCCAGGGCGCCGAGGATCATCGGCCGGTCGGTGAGCTTCGCGACGCCGAGCGCGGCCTCGATGTAGGGCAGGTAGCGCGCGATGTTCGCGGCCTTGGTGGCGGGGAACAATTTGCTCACGTGCCCCACGTCGAGCACCAGTTCGAACGCGCGTTTGTCCAGCGCGATGAGCCCGAGCAGCACCTGGCAGCGCGGCCCGATGACGCCGTCGCCGATGAGCCCGACGCCCGCCTGCCATCGGCGGATGGCGGCGTCGAAGTCGTCGTCGATCGGTGTGCCGGATCGGGCGAGCGACGCGAACAGGTCCGCGTCGCTGCCGAGTGCTTTTGCGAGGGCCTTGCGCAGGCGTTCGACGTCTTCGCCGACGCTGCCTTTGCTCATCAGGATGTCCATGCCGCTTCCCCTTCATGCTGGCCGTGACGGGCCGCGGGACGCATGGTGAAACTCGCGAGGGGGCGCGTCTATTTGTCTAAATGACTAGGCCAAGTGTTGCGCTGGGCTGATTCATTCGGGGCGTGTGCACAGGCCACCGGGTACTCCCCTCCGCGAATGTCCCCCGGGCTTCGCCCTCCTCCTTGATTTCGCTGCGGGGAGCACCCGATGCCCTGCGCACTTGGGCACGCTGCTGGTGATCGGCGATCAACGACCGCTCTGAAAGCGCTCCCGCTGATGGTGGGCTCTGTTTCGCGAAATCAAGGAGGAGGCGAAGCCGGGGGACATTCGCGAAACAGAGCCCACCGTCGGCGGGAGTGCCGCCCTGAAGGGGCCTATTTCCGCGCAGACCCCGCGACCATGTCGAAGCGGAACAGCCGGCACTCAATAGGACCGTTCCACATCGGCACGCGGCGCGATTCCTTCAGCCGCATCTGCTTGGGCAGCTTCAGGTCCGGCGTCAGGACCCAGGCCGTCCACCCGGCATAGTTCTTCTTCCAGTGGGTGGCCAATTGAGGGAAGAAATCGCTGCCATCGCCCTCTTCGGTCTGCGCGGATTCGCGCGCGCCCGCACGCGCCACGCCACCGACTTCGATCCGTTCGCCATAGGGCGGATTGAGCATGATCACCCCGCCCTCGGCCGGCGGCATGCGCTGCAGCGCGTCACCGCCGCGGAACTCGATGGCCTCGGCCACGCCGGCGCGCTCCGCGTTGCGCTCGGCGAAGTCGACCATGCGGTGCGACACGTCCGAGCCGAAGATCGCGACGCTGCCCGGCTTCACGGCCGATTGCGCTTCCTTCTTGATCGCGTCCCACACGTGCGCCTGGAACGGCAAGAGCTTCTCGAAACCGAAGCGCCTGAGCGAACCGGCCGCGATGCCGCGCGCGATCTGCGCCGCCTCGATGGCGATGGTGCCGCTGCCGCAGCAGGGGTCGTACAGCGGCTCATCGGCCACCGCGCCCGTCTCGGGGTTCCACCAGCCGCTGGCCGCCAGCATGGCGGCGGCCAGGGTTTCCTTCAGCGGGGCGTCGCCCTTGTCCTGGCGCCAGCCGCGCTTGAAGAGCGGCTCGCCCGAGGTGTCGATGTAGAGCGTGCAGCTGTCGGTGGTCAGGTGGGCGAACACGCGGGTGTCGGGCCACTGGGTCTCGATGCTGGGGCGCACGCCGTTGGCCTTGGCGCGGAAGCGGTCGGCAATGGCGTCCTTGATGCGCAGGGTGGCGAAATTCAGGCTCTGCAGCGGGCTGTGCTGGGCGGTGGTCTCGATCTTGAAGGTCTGCTTGGGCGTGAACCAGATCTCCCAGGCCACGCCGCTCGCAATCGCGTACAGGTCGTTCTCGTTGCGGTAGGGCGCATGGGCCAGCTCGACCAGCACGCGCTGCGCGAGCCGGCTGTGCAGGTTCAGCTTCAGGGCGTCGCGCCAGTCGGCGCGCACTCTCACGCCGCCGCGCAGCGTGAGCAGGTCTTGCCCGACGCGGCCGGTGAGGGCGTGCACCTCCTGGGCGAGGAATTCCTCGACGCCGGCGGCGCAAGGCAGGAAAAAGGAAAGATCGTTCACGGAAAGTTGGCCATCGGGAAGCCCGACTAGGGGCCTGCATTGTCGCCGCGTCACAGAGCTTCTCTATATAGTCGATTTGCCGATGAATCCCACCCCCGCACCCATGGTCGCCCCGCCCGCCGATGCCAGCAGCGACCGCTTTGCGATCCAGTGCGAGGTGCTGCGGCTCTCGATCCGGCCCATCGGGCCGGTGCTGCTGGTGCAGTACCTGCTCAATTGCGGCGTGGCGGCGCTCTTTGCCTGGCAGTACTCGCTCACGCGCGCGCTGGTGTGGATCGCGCTCATCACCGGGGTGACGGTGATGCGCGGCTTCTTCCCCCAGCGCCTGCCCGACCCCTTCACGCCCCCGAGCCTGCGCCGCGCCCAGCGCGTGCACGCGCTGCGCACCGCCATCTGGGAGCTGGCGCACGGGCTGGCCGGCGTGCTGCTCTTCAACCCCGAGCGGCCCGACCAGCAACTGCTGCTCGGCCTGATGCTGATGGGCATGACGCTGTCGTCGGCGTTCTCGGTGTCGTTCTATACGCCGGCCACGCAGCTGGCGATCACGCTCTTGCTCGCGCCGGTGATCGTCACCGGCCTCACGCTGGGCGCGCCGACGATGATGGCCGTCTCGGTGATCGGCATCGGCCTCACGGCCATGATGTGGAAGCTGGTGGCCGAGCGCTCGCGCCAGCTGGAGGAAAACATCGGCCTGCGCCTGAACGAGCGCACGCTGCGCGAGCAGGCGCTCGCGGGCCTGCGCGCCTCCGAGCAGGCGCAGGCCGAGCGGCTGCGCTTTTTCTCGGCCGCCAACCACGACCTGCGCCAGCCGGTGATGGCCATCGGCCTGCAGGCCGAGGTGCTGCGCCAGCAGCTGGACACCGGCGCGGACGCCGGCGCCGTGCAACACACGGTGGTGTCGCTCGCGCGGGCGCAGCAGGCGCTCGAAGGGCTCACCAACCAGCTGCTCGAAATCGGCCGCATCGAGGCGGCCGTCGATCCGCTGCGGCCGGTGGCAGTGGCGCTGGCGCCGCTGCTGCAGGACCTGGCGCGCCAGGCCGGCGATGGCCGCGTGACGGTGCGCTGCCCGGCCGGGGCCGTCGCGTGGAGCGATGCGGTGTCGCTGCGCCGCGTGCTGGCCAACCTGGTCGACAACGCCGTCAAGTTCACGCCGCGCGGCCGCGTGCTGCTGGCGGTGCGGGCGCGGCACCGGGGCGCCGAGCGGGCCTGGCGCGTCGAGGTGCGCGACAGCGGCATCGGCATCGCGGCGGATTCGCAAGAGCGCGTGTTCAACGACTTCGAGCAGATCGGCAATGCCGAGCGCAACCTGCAGCACGGGCATGGCCTGGGCCTGGCGATCGTGCGGCGGCTGGCGGCGCAGCTGGGCATCGAGGTGTCGCTGCGCTCGGCGCCGGGCCGGGGGTCGGTGTTCGGCTTCGAGCTGCCCGCGGCGCTGGGCTTCGGGGCGGCGGCCACGCAGATCGCCCCCGCGCCGTTGACCGCCCCCGGCGCCGCGCTCGCGCTGCGCCCGGGCCTCGCGGTGCTGGTGGTGGAAGACAACGCGGTGGTGGCCGACAGCCTGTTCGCGCTGCTGCGGCAATGGGAGGCGCAGCCGCGCGTCTATGCGAGCGCCGCCGAGGCGCTGGCGCTGGCCGACCTGCAGGCGATCGACGTGGCGCTGTGCGACATCCGCCTGCCGGGGGCGCTCGACGGCGTCGCGCTCGCGGAGCGGCTGCAAAAGCAGAACCCGGCGCTCACCATCGCGCTGATCTCGGCCGACATCAACGAGGCCACGCAACGGCTTGCCGCCGAGCGCGGCTGGCATGCGCTGCGCAAGCCCGTGCAGCCGGACGAATTGCGCGGCGTGCTGCTGCGGGCCCAGCGGCCTGCCTGACCTCCGGGATATGCTCCGCGCACAGGCCCTCCCCTGCACCCGATGTCCGCCGACACCCCTCTTCACCCCCAAGCCGCCAGCCTGCGCTATGGCACCGTGGCCATCGTGCTGCACTGGCTGCTCGCGGCCATGATCGTCGGCTCGCTGGGCGTGGGGCTCTACATGACCGGCCTGCCCTTCTCGCCGCAGCGCATCAGGCTCTACAACTGGCACAAGTGGGCCGGGGTCACGATTCTTCTGCTGTCGGCGCTGCGGCTGCTGTGGCGGCTCTCGCACCGTCCGCCCGCGATGCCGTCGCAGGTGCTGGCCGCCATGCCGCGCTGGCAGCGCGCGGGCCGCCGCGCGAGCCATGCGCTGATGTACCTGCTGTTCTTCGCGGTGCCGCTCGCCGGCTGGGCCTACACCTCGGCGCTGGGCATTCCGGTCGTGTGGTTCGGCGTGCTGCCGCTGCCCGACTTCATGCCGCTCGACAAGGACCTCGCCGAGGCCCTGCTCAAGCCGCTGCACAAGGCGAGCGCCTTCACGCTGGCCGCGGTGGCGCTGCTGCACACCGCGGCGGCGCTCAAGCACCACTGGATCGACCGCGACGGTCTTTTGAAACGCATGTGGCCCGCATCCGACCGTCCACGCCACTGAAGGAAATCCGCCCGATGACGCGCCTCTTTTTCCCGAGCCTCGCGGCACTGGCCTTCGCGGCGGCCATGCCCGCCGCGGCCGATCCCTCCGCGAAGCTGGTCGCCGACAAGAGCCAGATCGCCTTCGTGAGCAAGCAGATGGGCGTGCCGATGGAAGGCGCCTTCAAGAAGTTCGACGCGCAGATCGCCTTCGACCCGAAGAAGCCCGAAGGCGGCAGCATCGCGCTGCAGATAGCCATCGCCGGCGCCGGTTTCGGCGTGGCGATGAGCGATGCCGAGTTGCCCAAGGCGCCGTGGTTCGACGCCGAGAAATTTCCCCAAGCCACGTTCCAGTCGAGCGCCATCAAGGCGCTGGGCGAGGGCAGGTTCGAGATGGCGGGCAAGCTCACCATCAAGGGCACGTCGAAATACGTGACGGTGCCCTTCGCCATCGCGCCGGCCGGCGGCAACTATTCGGTGGCCACCGGCAGCTTCACGCTCCAGCGCCTGGACTACAAGGTGGGCGACGGCGAGTGGACCGACACCTCGGTGGTCGGCAACGACGTGCAGGTGCGCTTCAAGCTCACGCTCGCGGGCCTCGGGCCGCTCTGAGATTTCACCCTTTCGATTGCACACCCCGCTCTCACATTCCATGTCCCTCATTCCATGTCCCACATTCCCACCGCCATGAAGAAGCTCCTCCTCGCCTCGGCGCTGTCGGCCACGGCGCTGCCGTTCGCCGTCGTCGCGCAGGAATACACGGCCCCCGCCGTGGCCGCCAAGCCCGCGGGCGGCCCCGTGAAGAACGGCAACTACGTGATCGACCCCACGCACACCTTCGTGATGTACGAGATGGGCCACTACGGCACCACCACCAACCGCGGCCGCTTCAGCACCAAGGACGGCTCGGTGCAGATCGACGGCACGGGCGCCAGCGGCAAGGTCGACATCACGATGGACATCGGCACCATCAACACTGGCGTGGACCTGCTCAACCGCCACGTGCAGAGCAAGGATTTCTTCAACGTCGCCGAGTTTCCGACCGGCCGCTTCGTGGCCGACCGCATCGACTTCAGCGGCGACAAGGTGGTCGACGTGCCGGGCACCCTCACGCTGATGGGCCAGACCAGGCCGGTGACGCTGAAGGCCGTGCGCTTCAACTGCTACCTGAATCCGCTGATCAACCGCCAGGTGTGCGGCGGCGACTTCGAGACCACCGTGCAGCGCAGCGATTGGGGCATCAACTGGGGGCTGAACTTCGGCTTCGAGAACAAGGTGAAGCTCTTGGTGCAGGTCGAAGCGGTGAACGTGCAGCAATGACGACGCAAGGACGCACGCGATGATGGACACCACCCTCTCCCTGCTCGGCATCGCCGGCGCGATGACCGTGGGCGCGATGAGCCCCGGCCCGAGCTTCGTCATGGTCGCGCGCACGGCCGTGGCGTCGCGCAGCGACGGGCTCGCGGCGGCGCTGGGCATGGGCGCGGGCGGCCTCGTGTTCGCGATCGCGGCGCTCGCGGGGCTGCAGGCGGCGTTTCTCGCGGTGCCGGGGCTCTACCTCGCGATCAAGGGGTTCGGCGGCGCTTACCTGATCTACCTGGGATTTCGCATCTGGCGCGGCGCGCGGCAGCCGCTCGCGATGACGCAGGACGCCGATGCCTCGTCGAGCCGGCCGCAGGGCCGCGGCGGGCGCACCTTCCTGCTCGGGCTGGCCACGCAGGTCAGCAATCCGAAGACGGCCGTGGTGTACGCGAGCATCTTCGCGGCGTTCCTGCCGCGCGAGGTGCCGCTGGTGCTGGCGCTCGCGGTCCCGGTGGTGATCTTCTGCATCGAGACGGGGTGGTACGCGATCGTCGCGCTCGCGCTGTCGTCGGCGGCGCCGCGTTCGGCGTACCTGCGCTACAAGGCCTGGATCGACCGAGCGGCCGGCGGCGTGATGGGATTGCTGGGCCTGCGGCTCGTGTGGTCGGCCGTGCGCGAAAGCTGAGGCCCCACCCGTTCGGGCCGAGCCTGTCGAAGCCTCGCGCGGCGCTTCGACTAGCTCAGCGTGAACGGCACTTTTGCAAGCAAGCCGCCAGGGATCACAGCAGGCTCTCCGGCGTCAGCGGTGCCAGCAACTCGAGCATCGTGCGGTCCCAGAAGCCGGAGTCGGGCTCCTCGTTCAGCACGGTGGTCTTGCCGCCCTCTTCGCTGATCCACTCGATGTGCGCCTGCCCGCTGCCTTCGACGAAGCGCAGCCGGTAGGCGCCCTGCTGCTTGAGCACATCGATGAGCTTGAGCGCTTGCTGCGCCATCTCGGGGCTGCGGATGAACAGGCCGATCTCGGTGTTGTGCGTCTCCGAGCGCGGGTCGAAATTCATCGAGCCGACGAAGAGGATGCTGCGGTCGATGACGGCAGACTTCGCATGCAGCCGCCCCACCGAAGTGCCGAACAACCCGAGCCGCACGCTGCGCCGCGTGCGCGTGGTGCTCAGCTCGTAGAGGTCGACGTCGAGCTTGAGCATCTCGGGCCGGTAGCGGCGGTAGGCGGTGTGCACCAGCGGCTCGTCGGTGGCCGCGAGCGAATTGGTGACCACGCTGATCTTCACGTTGCGCCGTCGTATCTCCTTCATCACCTCGAGCCCCGCGGCGCCCGGGATGAGGTAGGGCGAGACGATGGTCACCTCGCTGCGCGCGCGGCGCATCTGCTCGACCACGTTGTAGCGCACGCTGTCGACGTCCAGCAGCGGCACGCCGCCGTACGACGCGGTCTTGCCGATCACGCGGTCGGGCGAATCGGCATACGCCTCGGCCAGCGTCCAGATCAGGTCGAGCTTGCCGGCGTTCAGGTCCTCGGCCATCGGGCTGTAGCCCAAGAGGTCGTTGGGCGCGGGCCTGGGCGGCGGGGGCGTGGTGTCGGGGCCGGTGGCGGCGTCGAAGCGCCTTTGCAGTTCCTCGCGCGAGAGGTCGCTCGCGACGACCGCCTCGACCGGCCGCACGTAGATGCTGTTCCAGTACTGGTCGAACAGCACGCCCAGGCGCGGGACGAGCGCGCCGGCCACGAAGGTGTCCAGGTCGAGGAAGTTCTCGCCCGCCGTGCGCGTGAAGTACTGGTTGCCGATGTTGCGCCCGCCCGCCACCGCCATCGCGCCGTCGGCGATGAAGAGCTTGTTGTGCATGCGGCGGTTGACGCGGCTGAAGTCGAACAGCGACGCGGCAAAGCGCTTGAGCAGGCTGCCGCGCCCGGCCGGAAACGGATTGAACAGGCGCAGCTCCACGTTCGGCGTGGCGGCCAGGCCGCGCAGGAGTTCGTCTTCGCCCGACGTGTACAGGTCGTCCATCAGGAGGCGCACGCGCACGCCGCGCCGGGCCGCATCGCGCAGGGTGCGCAGGAGGTAGCGGCCGGTCTCGTCGTTCTCGATCTGGTAATACTGCACGTCCAGCGTGCGCTGGGCGCGGCGCGCGAGCTGGATGCGGGTGTCGAAGGCGAAGTCGCCGCCGGGCATCAGGCGAAAGCCGCTCAGGTCCGCATCGGGCTGCGAGGCCAGCGCGATGCGGCCGAGCGCGGTATCGGTCGAGGCAGCAATGGCCTTGGTGGGCGCGCGCGGCGCCTCGTCGGGCAAGGTGGCGCAGCCGGTGAACAGCAACGCGGTTGCGATGGCGAAGACCCAATGCCCACAACGCGACCAACGCGACAGCAGGCGACGGGTCATCGGCGGCTTTCTACAGGGCCTTGCGCAGGTTGGCCGGCGCGATGCGCAGCGCCTCGCGGTACTTGGCCACGGTGCGGCGCGCGCACTCGATGCCCTGCTCCTTGAGCATCTCGGAGATCTGGCTGTCCGACAGCGGCTTCTTGATGCTCTCGGAGCTCACGAACTGCTTGATGAGCGCGCGCACCGCGGTGCTCGACGCATTGCCGCCGGTCTCGGTGCCCAGCGCCGAGCCGAAGAAGTACTTGAGCTCGACCGTGCCGAACGGCGTGGACATGTACTTGGCGGTGGTCACGCGCGAGATCGTCGATTCGTGCAGGCCCAGCTCGTCGGCGATCTCGCGCAGCACCAGCGGGCGCATCGCGAGCTCGCCGTGCACGAAGTAGCTCTTCTGGCGCTCCACGATGGCATTGCTCACGCGCAGGATGGTGTCGAAGCGCTGCTGGATGTTCTTGATGAACCAGCGCGCCTCCTGCAGCCGCTGCGACAGCGCCTGGCTGCCCTCGCCCTTGTGCGACTTGAGCGCGCCCGCGTAGATGTCGTGCACGCGCAGGCGCGGCATCACCTCGGGGTTGAGCATGACGCGGAACTTGATGTTGGTGCCGCGGCCGGTCTTGGTGACGATCACGTCGGGAATGACGATGTTGCGCTCGACGTCGACGAAGCGGCGGCCCGGCTTGGGCTCCAGGCGCGCGATGATCTGCAGCGCCGAGCGCACCAGCTCTTCGTTGGTGCGCGTGAGCGTGGCCAGGCGCTTGAAGTCGCGCCGCGCGAGCAGCTCCATCGGCTGCTTGCAGATCGCGATGGCGGTCTTGCGAACGAGCTCTTCGTCCTCGGTCTCGTCTTCGCTCGCGAGCGCGCGCAGCTGGATGCCCAGGCACTCGCCCAGGTCGCGCGCGCCGACGCCCACAGGCTCCAGGCTCTGCAGCAGGCCGAGCGCCACCTGGAAGTGGTGCACGAGTTCGTCGAACTGGTCGTTGTCGTCGCCCGCCAGGCCCGAGGCCAGCGCGGGGAGCGAGTCTTCCAGGTAGCCGTCGTCGTTGAGCGATTCGATCAAGAAGCGCAGCGCGGCCCAGTCGTTCTCGTTCAGGCGCAAGCTCAGCGCCTGGCGGTGCAGGAACGATTGCAGCGACTCCTGGCTGCGCGCGAGTTCGGTGGCGTCGGCGCGTTCGTCGTCGCCCAGGTTGTTCTGGCGCGCGGGGGCGTCGCTGCCCCACTCGCTGTCGTCGGGCGCCATGTCGACGGTGCCGTCGCCTTCCCAGTCGGGCTCGCGCTCGGCGATTTCGGCGGCGGGGCCGTCGGTGTCGGGGGTCGAGGTGGTTTCGCTGGAAGTGGTCGCGCTGCTGGGTGGGGCCGAGGCGAAATCGCTCTCGCCGTTTTCACCCACGTCGTCGCGCGGGGGCGGCGTGTCGACGGCGTCGAGCCCGAATTCCTCGCGCGCCGCTTCTTCCGCGGTGCGTTCGAGGAACGGGTTCTCGTCCAGCATCTGCTCGACCTCCTGGCTCAGTTCGAGCGTGGAGAGCTGCAGCAGGCGGATCGACTGCTGCAGCTGTGGCGTGAGCGCCAGATGCTGCGAGACGCGAAGGGACAGCCCTTGCTTCATGAAGACCCGACCCTCCCTTACATGCGGAAGTGTTCGCCCAGGTACACCCTGCGTACCTCGGCGTTGTCGACGATCTCCGAGGGTGTGCCTTGTGCCAGCACGTGCCCGTCGCTGATGATGAAAGCGTGATCGCAGATGCCCAGCGTTTCGCGCACGTTGTGGTCGGTGATGAGCACGCCGATGCCACGTTCCTTCAGGAAACTGATGATCCGCTGGATCTCGATCACCGCGATCGGGTCGATGCCGGCGAAGGGCTCGTCCAGCAGGATGAAGCGCGGCTGCGTCGCCAGCGCGCGCGCGATCTCCACGCGGCGGCGCTCGCCGCCCGAGAGCGCGAGCGCGGGCGAATCGCGCAGGTGATCCACGCGCAGGTCGGTCAGCAGTTCGGACAGGCGCTCTTCGATGTGCTTTTTCGAAAGCGCCACCACCTTGCCGCTCTCGTCGGGCTCGCGCTGCAGCTCGAGCACGGCGCGCACGTTTTCCTCGACCGTGAGCTTGCGGAAGATCGACGCTTCCTGTGGCAAGTAGCTCAGGCCCATGCGGGCGCGGCGGTGGATCGGCATGTGGGCGATCGGCTCGCCGTCGATGGTGATCTCGCCCGCATCGGCGCGCACCAGCCCGACGATCATGTAGAACGACGTGGTCTTGCCGGCGCCGTTGGGGCCGAGCAGCCCGACGACTTCGCCCTTCTGCACGTCCAGCGAGACGTCCTTCACGACGGTGCGGCTGCCATAGCTTTTCTTCAGGCCGCGCGCGACCAGGCGGCTGCCCGGGACGTTGTTGGCTTCCTGGATTCCGGCGTGTTCGATCACTTGCGCCCTTCTCCCTCTCCACCGAGCGTAGTGGTCGAGCGCAGGCCGGTGCCGGGCGCGGGGGTGGGAGCCGGTGCCGCGGGCTTCGCGCCGGCCGGGGCCGAGGCGCCGGGCTTGGGCGCGGTGGCGGCCTTCGGGGTGAGGATGGTCTTGACGCGGCCGCTGGGGGTCGATGCGTTCACGGCGGTGTTCGGCGGCACGGTGGAGCCGTTGACGGTGTAGGTGTCGTTGCTCTGGTCGTAGACGATCAGCGCGCCCTGGCTCTCGTCGTTCGGCGTGGCGCCCAGCAGGCGGCGCATGGTGGCGTTGCGGATGAACTTGACGTTGTCGGCGCGGCTGTCGTACTCGATGACTTCGGATTCGCCTTCGATCCACTCGTCGGGCGCGTTGCGCTTCTGCTTGTAGTAGGCCCGCTTGCCGGGTGCCGCCGTGACCACGCCGTACTGGTAGCCCTCGGCGTCCTGGCGCACATCCAGGCGCGCGCCGCGGATGATGATCGTGCCCTTGGTGACCAGCACGTTGCCGGTGAACACGCTGGTCTGCTTCAGGTCGTCGTACCGCATCGCATCGGACTCGATGTTCATCGGCTTGGTGCGGTCGGCGGTCTCGGCCAGGGCGCCCGAGGCGAGGCCGGCCAGCAACAGCGCGCCGATGGCCAGGCGGCCGATGCGACGAATGAGGGGGGTGTGGTGTGGGTAGGAGGGCAATGTCATAGAGGCACGAAACTTGCTCTGAACCATTGTATGCGGCGGATTAACACTGGTTACCAGCGCCGATGAAAAAGGCCCGCCAAAGCGGGCCAGGTGTCCCTCTCGGGAGACACCGCGCAACCGGCGCCGCCGGACCGCAAGTGTCGCCCCCTTGCAAGGGGGCAGGCGCAGCGGACACGAAGCGCCGCGCAGCCTGGGGGGTCAGCCCTTCTTCGCTTCGCCGACCAGGAAGTTGACGACCTGCAGCACGTTGCTCATGTTGCCGGCGGTCTCGCCGTCCACGTACCAACGTCCGGCCACGGCCATCGCCGGCACGCCGGCCACCTTGTAGGCATCGGTCATCTGCGAGGCGCGCTTGGCCTTGCTGGCCACGCCGAACGAGGTGAAGACTTCCTTGAACTTGGCGCCATCGATGCCGTTGGCCGCGACCCAGGCAATGATGTTGGCGTCGCCGTTGACGTTCTGGCGCTGCTTGTGGATCGCGTTGAAGACCTTCGGCTGGAATTCGTCGACCTTGCCCAGCGCCTCGAGCGCGTAGTACAGGCGCTGCTTGGCTTCGACGTCGTTGCCCACGAAAGGCACCGGGATGCGGCGGAAGGCGACTTCCTTGGGTGCCGTCTTGGCCCAGGCTTCGAGGGCGGGCTCGAAGTCGTTGCAGTGGGGGCAGTTGTACGAGAAGAACTCGACCACCTCGACCTTGCCGGCCGGCGCATCGACCGGCACGCGCTTGTCGAGCACGAGGTACTCGGAGCCGGCCTTGGGCGTGCGCGCCTGGGCGTGGGCCGGATTGGCGGCCAGCGAAAGCAGCCCGAGCGAAGTGGCGGCCAGCGAAAAGTCACGACGTTTCATTGAAAGGGTTCTCCTGTTGGTACGGCAGACTGAGCCGGCGCGCGGCGAGGAGTTCCTCGCAAGCTGGACACACGGCGCGCCCGGGGCGCTGAATGGTGGCGGTGAATGGCGGCGACAAGCGCCGCGCGGCGAAGCTTAAAGGCTATTTGTGGCAGCCGCAGCCCGGTCAGCGCTGCACGCGGACCAGGGCCGATTCCAGACCGCCGCCGTCCAGCCGCTCCTTGAGCCGGTCGGCGTCGTCCTTCTTGTTGAACGGACCGGCGCGCACGCGGTAGACCGTGCGGCCGGCTTGCTCCCGCTCGGTGACCCGGGCCTCGACGCCCATCAGCGACAGCTTGGCGCGCTGCGCCTCGGCATCGTCGGTGGTGCGGAAGGCGCCGGCCTGCACGAAGTACATGAACGGATCGGCACCGCCGGAAGACGCCGCCGCGGCGCTGTTGCTGCTGCTCGGCGCGGCGGACGCCACTGTCGTGCTGCCCGAACCGGTGCCCGCGCGGGCCCGGGCGAGATCGCCCAGCGGATCGTTCGACGCCGGCAGCGCGTTGGCTTCGGCCGGCACGGGCGCCGCGCGCGTCGGCCTGGGCGCGACCACCACGGGCACCGGCGCGGCGGCCGGGGGCGGCGTGCCGGGTGCGACGGCGGTGGTGCTGGTGGCGGGTTCGCCGGTGATCGGGTTGACCGGGCCGGTGGCGGCCGGCGGCGTCGGCCTGGCGGCGCCGGCCTTGCCGGCCAGCGGTGCGTTAGGGTCCCAATCGCGGTTCTTGCGGGCTTCGGCTTCGTCCTGCTCGGCGCCGCCCTTCTGCGTCTTGGTCACGAACGGGATCGGCACCTTGGTCACGTAGACCGCGATGCCCAGCGCGACGCCCAGGCCGAGCACCAGCCCGATGATCAGGCCGATGACGATGTTGCCGCGTTGTCTGGTTGTCTTCTTCATGGGAGTGAGGTTCACATCTTGCTCGGCGCACTGACGCCGAGAATCGCGAGGCCATTGTGCAGCACCTGCGCGGTCGCGGCGACAAGCGCCAGGCGGGCCAGCTTGACCTTTTCGTCGTCCACCAGGATGCGTTCGGCGTCGTAGTAGCTGTGGTAGCTGGCGGCCAGTTCGCGCAGGTAGAAAGTGACGTCGTGCGGGGCGAAATCCTTCGACGCCGCGGTGAGCATGGCCGGGTACTTGGCCAGCAGCAGCATCAGCGCCTGCGCGGCCGGGCTCTCGAGTGGCGACAGGTCCACGTCCTTGAGCGTGGCGGCGTCGCCACCCCAGCCGGCCAGCACCGAGCAGATGCGCGCATGCGCGTACTGCACGTAATAAACCGGGTTGTCGTTGTTCTTCGTCACCGCGAGATCGACGTCGAAGGTGTATTCGGTGTCGGGCTTGCGGCTCAGGAGGAAGAAGCGCACGGCGTCCGTGCTAGTCCACTCGATCAGGTCGCGCAGCGTGACGTAGCTGCCGGCGCGCTTGCTGATCTTGACCTCTTCGCCGCCCTTCATCACGCGCACCATGGTGTGCAGCACGTAGTCGGGGTAGCCCTCGGGGATGCCTTCGCCCGCGGCCTGCAGACCGGCGCGCACGCGCGCGATCGTGCCGTGGTGGTCGGTGCCCTGGATGTTCACGACCTTGTGGAAACCGCGCTCCCACTTGGCGATGTGATAAGCGACGTCGGGCACGAAGTACGTGTACGTGCCGTCCTTCTTCTTCATCACGCGGTCCTTGTCGTCGCCGTAGTCGGTCGACTTGAGCCAGAGCGCGCCCTCTTCCTCGTAGGTCTTGCCGGCTGCCACGAGCTTGCCCACCGCGGCCTCGACGCGTCCGCTGGTGTAGAGGCTGGACTCCAGGTAATAGTTGTCAAAGCGCACGCGGAAGGCCTGCAGGTCCAGGTCCTGCTCGCGGCGCAGGTACGCCACGGCGAATTCGCGGATGGAATCGATGTCGTCGATGTCGCCGCTCGCGGTGTATTCGCGGTCGTCCGACTTGACGGTCTTCTTCGCCTTGAAGTCCTCGGCGATATCCGCGATGTAGTCGCCGTTGTAGGCCGGGGCCTTTTCGCCGCTCGGCCACTCGGGGTCGCCGGGCTTGAAGCCGCGGGCGCGCAGCTGGGTGCTGTTGGCCAGCGTCTGGATCTGCACGCCGGCGTCGTTGTAATAGAACTCGCGCCAGACGCTCTCGCCCTGCGAGGCGCGCAGGTTGCAGATGGCATCGCCCAGCGCCGCCTGGCGGCCGTGGCCCACGTGCAGCGGGCCGGTCGGGTTGGCCGAGACGAACTCGACCAGCACCTTCTCGCCGGTGGCCGGCTGCTGGCCGAAAGTGCTACCCGCGGACAGCACCTCGCGCACGATCTGCTGCTTGGCGGCGGTCTTCAGGCGGATGTTCAGGAAGCCGGGCCCGGCGATCTCGATGGCCTCGACCCATTGGCCGAAAGCGGGGGTGGCGAGCAGCGCAGCGCTCAGTTGCTCGGCCAGTTCGCGGGGCTTGCGCGCGAGCGGTTTGGCCAGCTGCATGGCTGCCGTGCTGGCGAAATCGCCATGCGCGGCCACCTTGGGCGATTCGAACGCGGCTTTGGCGCCGGCACCGGGGGAGAGGGATTCGAGCGTGTTCGCGAGCGCCGCGAGCAGCTCCTGTTTGACCAATAGCATCTGCGAATTTTACCGGGGGCAAACCCCGACGCAGTTGACGATGGTCATCCGATCGTTGCCGCCGCCCGTTACGATGGGCAGCCCCGGGGCGGGGCACCTGTCACAACTCCACCTTGCAAGGACATATCACCATGAAGAAGTTCCTTTCCCTGATCGCCCTGGGCGCCTGCCTTTCCTTCGGCGCCGCGCAGGCACAAGACAAGGCCCCGGCGCCCGTCACAGCCCCCGCTGCCGCCGCTCCCGCTGCCGCAGCGCCCGCCGCCGGCGCCACCTGCGACGCCAAGGCCATCGACAAGAACGGCAAGCCCCTGGCCGGCGCCGCCAAGGCCAGCTCCATCAAGAAGTGCGAGAAAGACACCAAGGCCGCCGCTGCCCCCGCATGCGCCGCCAAGGCCATCGACAAGAACGGCAAGCCGCTGGCCGGCGCCGCCAAGAACAGCTTCATCAAGAAGTGCGAAAAAGACGCCAAGGCCTGAAGCCCGCGCCACTCTGAAAGCAAAGCCCGCCCCGCGCGGGCTTTTTTCATGGCCGGCCGGGCCGCTACTTCAGCACGCCCAGCAGGTTGTTGAAGTCGTCGGTCCAGGGCCGGGCGCCGGCCACCGGCGCAATGGGCGATGCCGCGGCGCCCACCGGCTCGCGCGCCAGCGTTTGTGCCTCGCGCGCGACCAGCACCCAGTCGGTGTCGCGCAGCCAGGCGACGTCGGCGGTGTCGTCGTGCACCAGCACCGCGTGCAGCCCTTTGCGCTCGGCGATCTTCGCGACCACGGGCGCCAGCGCGAGGAAGCGGTTGGTCACGTGGAAAGCGACGATGCCGCCGGGCCGCAGGTGACGCAGGTACACCGCCATCGCCTCCGCGGTGATCAGGTGGATCGGCACCGAGTCGCCCGAGAACGCATCGACCGCCAGCACGTCGAAGCCCTGCGCGGGCTCGCGCTCCAGCGCCAGGCGCGCGTCGCCCAGCACCCGCTCGATGCGGGCCGGGCTGTCGCGCAAAAAGCTGAATTCGCTCTCGGCCAGCGCGAACACCTGCGGATTGATCTCGTAGACGCGGTAGACGTCGCCCGCCCGGCCGTAGCCCGCGAGCGTGCCCGCGCCCAGCCCGATCAGCCCGACGCGGCGCGGCCCCGCGGGCGCGGCGGCGATCGCGCGGCCGACGCCCGAAGTGCGGCCGTAGTACGAGGTCGGCTCGCTGCGGCGCGCCGCCAGCAGGAACTGCTCGCCGTGCTTGACCGAGCCGTGGAACATCTGCCGCACATCGTCGGCCGGGTCGTCGCGCCGGTGATCGATGGTGACCAGCGTGCCGAAGAAATTGCGCTGCATGACGCGCGCGCCGGCCGAATCGCCCTGCACCTGCAGCACCAGGAACCACGCGCAGCAGCCCGCGACCGCCACGCAGGCCGCCTGCAACCAGCGCCGGCGGCGCAGCACCGCGGCCGCCACCAGCGCCGTGAGAACCAGGCCGATGCCCAGCTCGTAATAGGCGGGCAGCACGTGCGGTGCGACCAGCCCCACCGCGACGCCGCCCAGCGCGCCGCCCAGCGACAGCATCAGGTAGAAGCGCGTGAGGTACCGCGGCCCCGGCCGCAGCCGCGCCATCTCGCCGTGCAGGAACATGCACAGGGCGAAGAGGCCCGCCGCGTAGATCGGCAGCGCCGTCTTCACGTGGGTGCCGACGGCGTCCTGCAGCCCGAAGGCGCACAGCAGCAGCATCGCGGCCGCGAGCGGCAGGAACACGCCGCGCCGGTACCAGCGGTCGCTCTCGAAGCACAGCACGAAGGTCAGCAGGTACAGCGTGAGCGGCAGCACCCAGAGGAAGGGAACGGCCGCCACGTTCTGGGTGATGTGGTTGGTCACCGCCAACAGCAGCCAGGAGCCCAGCGCGGGCAGCGCGAGCCACAGCAGGTAGTCGGCGGCGCGCGGCGGTTGCTCGGCAGGGGCTGCCGCCGCATCGCCGGCTGCTTGCGGCAGCGCCGCGTCGGCCCAGCGTCGCGCCACGTACAGCGTGGTGCCGCTGCACAGCGCGACGAACGCCCCGTAGCCCCACGACCATCCGTGCGCCTGCTGCAGCAGCGAACTGCGCGGCTCGATCAGCACCGGATAGCTCAGGAGCGACAGCAGCGACGCCAGGTTCGACAGCGAAAAATACCGGTACACCTGCGCGCCCCACGGCGTGCGCGCCACCCACGACTGCACCAGCGGCCCGGTGGTCGAGAGCAAGAAATACGGCAGGCCGATGGTGCCCAGCAGCAGGCCCAATATCCACAGCGTCGGATCTTCTGCGCCGGTCGGCTTCCAGCGCGCGCTGGTCACGATCGGCAGGAAGGCCGCGCTCGCGAGCAGCAACGCGACATGCAGCGCCGCCTGGGCGCGCACCCGCAGGTGGCGCGTGATCCAGTCCGAATACGCGTAGCCCGCGAGCAGCACGACCTGGAAGAACACCATGCAGATCGACCACACCGCGGCCGAGCCGCCGAACCACGGCAGGATCTGCTTGGCGATGAGCGGCTGGACCAGGAACAGCAGGAATGCGCTGCTGAAGATCGTGCCGGCAAACAGGAACTGGATGCCGGCGGGTCCCATGCCGGCTTACTTGCCGAAGCCGCGGGCGAGGAACACCGCGACCAGCGGAATCAGTGCGATCAGGTGGGCCTGCACCATCACCAGCTTGCGCGTCTTCCTGATGTCGTCCTCCGCCGGCAGCTTGCCGGTGGAACGCAGCGTCTTGCGCCAGCGAAAGTAGGTGAGCGTCGGAAAGATCGACAGCACGCCCACGATGATGAAGAGCCCCAGCTTCACGTGCAGGAGCGGGTTGGTCCAGTACCAGGCCGTGCCCTTCACGCCCCACCAGGTGCGCGCGATGCCGGTGACGAGCACCGCGATGGCGGCGATGCCGTAGACCATGTCGACCTTGGCGAGCCGCTCGACCACGGCGGCGTTGAGCCACTGCACGCGGCACAAGGCGGCCTCACTGGAAATGAACACGACCATGGTGAGGATGGCCAGCAAGTGCACGTAGGCGAGGATGGCTTCGAGGGTCATCGATGGCTTTCTTCCGAAACGGGTTGCAAATGCAAACTGATTGTGACGCCGCTAACGCCGCTTCAGGCCGCTTCAGGCCGTTCGTCCCCAGAATTCCGGTTGTCCGTACTGGTCCTTGAGGAAATCAAGCCACAGTCGCACCCGCAGCGGCAGGTGCTTGGCGCCCGCGAACACCGCGTAGATGCCGTTGGGCGGCGCGGCGAATTCGTCGAGCACCGGCACCAAGAGGCCCGCATCGATCTCGGCCTCCACCTCCCAGGTGCTGCGCCAGGCGATGCCGTGGCCGGCCAGGCACCAGTCGTGCAGCACCTGGCCGTCGGAGCAGTCGAGCGGGCCGCTCGGGCGCAGGTGGATCAGCTCTTCCACGCCCGCCTCGCTGGTGACCCGAAAGGCCCAGCCGCGCGTCTGCGAGGCATCGCTCGAAAGCGTGAGGCAGGCGAAGCGCGACAGGTCGCCGGGGTGCTTGGGCGTGCCGTGGCGGCGCAGGAAATCGGGCGTCGCCACGCAGCGGCGGCGGTTGTCGGCCAGGCGCACGCTCACGAGCGAGGAGTCGGGCAGGTCGCCCACGCGCACCGCGCAATCGAAGCTCTCGCCGGTCACGTCGACCACGCGGTCGCTGAGGTTCAGCGAAATGGTCACTTCCGGGTGCATCGCATGAAAGCGCGGCACCAGCGGCGCGACGTGGCGGCGTCCGAAGCCGGCCGGCGCCGTCACGCGCAGGTGCCCGCTCGCCTTGACGCCGCCGGCGCTCACGCTGGCCTCGGCATTCGCGAATTCGGTGAGCAGCCGCTGGCAGTCTTCGAGGAACGCGCTGCCCTCGTGCGTGAGCGTGATGCGCCGCGTGGTGCGCACCAGGAGCTTCACGCCCAGCCGCTCCTCCAGCGCATCGAGCCGCCGCCCCATGATCGCGGGCGCCACGCCCTCGGCCTTGGCCGCGGCCGTGAGGCTGCCACGCGTGGCGACCGAGACGAAGGATTCGAGTTGCTTCAGGCGGTCCATGGGGCGGGAACTATATCGCCCGCCGCAGGAAACGTTCTCTTCTTATTCGGGCCTCACGCCCGCGTCGCGCACCGCCGCGCCCCAGCGCTCGTGCTCCGCCTTGATGTACTGCGCCGCCCGCTCCGGGCTGCCGCCCACCGGCACGCTGCCCTCGGCCTGCAGCTGCGCGATGGTCGCGGGCTTGGCGAGCGCCTTGTCGATGGCGGCGTTGAGCTTCTTCACGATGTCGGCGGGCGTGCCGGCCGGCATGACGACGGCCTTCCAGTCCACCGCCTCGAAGCCCTTGTAGCTCTCGCCCACGGTCGGCACGTCGGGCATCACCGGCAGGCGCTGCGCCGAGGTGACCGCCAGCGCGCGCAGCTTGCCGCCCTTGACCATCGCGAGCGCGCCCTGCGGCGTGGCGAACATGTAGTCGGTCTGGCCGCCCAAGAGGTCGGTGATGGCGGGCGCGGCGCCCTTGTACGGCACGTTGAGCACCTTGAAGCCCGCGCGCTTGGCGAGCACCTCGCCGGCCATGTGGCCGAGCGTGCCGGTGCCGGCCAGCGCCTGCTTGATCTCGCCGGGCCTGGCCTCGGCGGCGGCCACCACGTCGGCCAGCGTCTTGAAGGGCGCATCGGTGCGCACCACCAGCACGACCGGCTGCGCCGCGACGATCGACACGGCCACAACGTCCTTCAATGCGTCGTAGGGCATCTTCGGAAAGAGCGTCGGGTTGATCGCGAGGTTCGCCGTCTGGCCGAGGCCGATGGTGTAGCCGTCGGGCTTGGCCTTGGCCACCACGTCGATGCCGATGTTGCCGTTGCCGCCCGCGCGGTTGTCCACGATGAAGGTCCACTTCGTGTCGTCGGTCACCTTCTGCGCGATCAGGCGCGCGACGATGTCGGTGGCGCCGCCGGGCGTGTAGGGCACGACGAGACGCACGGGCTTGTCGGGCCAGGCGGCGGTGTCCGCCGCAAGCGCCGGAAGAACGGAAAGGCATGCAGCGGCTGCGGCGCAGGCCAGCAAGGCGCGCCGTGGGGTGAGAAACATGGGATCAGTCTCCGAGGGTGATGTGGTGTGACTTGAGGGCCGCGATCTCTTCGTCGCTGTAGCCCACTTCCTTGAGCAGCTCATGGCTGTGCTCGCCGATGTGCGGCGGCTGCAGCCGGATGCCGGGGCGCTGGCCGCCCAGCGTGAACGGCGCGAGCGGCACCTTGGCCATGTGGCCGTCGTTCATGCGCACGGGCGCGAGACCGCCGGTGGCGTTCAGGTGCGGATCGTCGAACAGCTCCTGCGGCTTGGTGATGGGCGCGAAGGGCAGCTCGTTCTGCTCGAACACCGCGGCGAGCTCGGCCGCGCTGCGCCCGGCCAGGTGCGAGCGCAGGATCGGCATCATCCATTCGCGCGCGCGCACGCGGTCGTTGTTGGTCTTCAGGCGCGGATCGGCCAGCATGTCTTCCAGGCCGAAGGCCTTGCAGAAGATGGCCCACTGTTTGTCGCTGACGGCCGCCAGAAAGATCTGCTCGCCGTCCTTCACCGTGAAGACGTCGTACACCGCCCAGGCCGAGATGCGGCTGGGCATCGGGTCGGCGGCCTTGCCGGTGGCGGCGAACTGCATCATGTGCTGCGCGACGAGGAACACGTTGTTCTCGAAGAGCGCCGCCTGCACCTCGCAGCCCTTGCCCGTCGCATCGCGCTGGCGCAGCGCGGCCATCGCGCCGATGGCGCCGAACATGCCGCCCATGATGTCGTTCACGCTGGTGCCCGCGCGCAGCGGGTCGCCCGAGCGGCCGGTCATGTAGGCAAGGCCGCCCATCATCTGCACCACTTCGTCCAGGGCCGTGCGGTGGTCGTAGGGGCCGGGCAGGAATCCCTTGTGGCTCACGTAGATGAGGCGCGGGTTGAGCTTGGAAAGCGTCTCGTAGTCGAGCCCCAGCTTCTTCATCGTGCCGGGCTTGAAGTTCTCGCTCACGATGTCGGCGGTGGCGATCAGGCGCAGCGCGGCTTCGACGCCTTCGGGTTGCTTCAGGTCGAGCGCGATGCTCTTCTTGTTGCGGTTGAAGGTCGGAAAGAAACCCGAGCCCGAGCCGAGCAGGCGGCGCGTGTTGTCGCCCTCGATGGGCTCGACCTTGATGACCTCGGCGCCGAGGTCGGCCAGGAGCAGGCCGCAGGTCGGGCCCATGACCATGTGGGTGAATTCGACGACGCGGATGCCCGAATAGGGCAAAGGGTGCGGAGGATTGGCTTCAGACATGTGCGTTGTGTTCCTGGACAAAGCCCCTGGGCAGGCCGGCCTCGGGCGTCATGCCGTAGACCGGTTCGCCGGGCAGGCCCGCCATGAGCGGCGCGCGCGCCGCGATGAGTTTCTCGATGTCGATGCCGGTGCGAACGCCCATGGCCTCGAACATGAAGACGAGGTCTTCGGTCACCGCATTGCCCGAGGCGCCGGGCGCGTAGGGGCAGCCGCCCAGGCCGCCGAGCGAGGCGTCGAAGGTGCGCACGCCCTCGTCCCACGCGGCCAGGCAGTTCGCGATGCCCAGGCCGCGCGTGTTGTGCATGTGGGCCGCGCCGGCGTGCGTGCCGATTTCTGCGCGCAGGCGCTTGAAGAGCCGGCGCACCTGCGCCGGATTGGCGTAGCCCACGGTGTCGGAGAGCCCCGCTTCTTCGGCGCCGGCTTCGATGCATTGCGCGGCGAGACGGATCACGTCGTCTTCCGGCACCGGCCCCTGCAGCGTGCAGCCGAAGGCGGTGGAGATGCCGGCTTCGAGCTTCACCCGCGGCGCGATCGCGCGGCGCAGGTCGGCGATGGCGCGCACCTCCTCGACCATTTCCGTTGGCGTCTTGCGCACGTTGGCCAGCGAATGCGCCACGCTCGCCGACACCGGCATCGTGAGCTTGTGCACGCCCGCCGCGAGCGCGGCCTCGGCGCCCTTGCGGTTGGGCACCAGCGCCATCACGACGAGGCCGGGCAACGTGATCGCATGGCGCACCACGTCGGCGGCGTCGGCCATCTGGGGCAGCAGCTTGGCGGGCACGAACGAGGCGACCTCGATCTCGCGCACGCCGGCGGCGTAGAGCGCGTCGATCCAGCGCAGCTTGTCGGCCGTGCGCATGGTGGCCTTGACCGATTGCAGGCCGTCGCGCGGGCCGACCTCGCTGATGAGGACGTCGGGGGGTGTCATCGACTTCGTCTCCTTGGAGCGATCCGGGGTAAATCGTGGTGATCGCTTGACAGTTCTATTAGACAGAACTAGATTCCGTTTAACAGAATTAAACCGCCGATCGACTTTCCCTGTCAAGCGACGCCCATGCCCCGCAAAGCCCAGACCGAATCGGTTTCCGACCTCAACGCCGCTCCCGGCGGCGCCGCCGCGGTCGATCGCGCGCTGAGCCTGCTGTCGGCGTTCCAGGCGGGCGACGAGGCGCTGTCGCTCGCGCAGTTCGCCGAGCGCACGCAGCTCTACAAGAGCACGGTGCTGCGGCTCCTGGCATCGCTCGAACACGCGCGGTTGATCCGGCGGCACGACGACGGCCGCTACGCGCTCGGCATGGAGATCGCGCGGCTGCACGGGCTCTACGCCGCGTCGCAGTCGCTCGACCGCATCGTGCTGCCGGTGCTGCGCGCGCTGGTCGCCGCCACTGGCGAAAGCGCGGCGTACCACGTGCGGCAGGACCAGGGCGAGAGCTGGGTGCGGCTGTGCCAGTTCCGCGTCGACTCATCACATGTGGTGCGCGACCACGTGCGCGCGGGCGACCTTCTGCCCAACGACCGCGGCGCCGGCGCGCGCGTGCTGATCGCGTTCGGCCCCGAGGCCGAGCGGCCGCGTGGCGCGAAGGAACGCAAGCTCTACGACGCGATCCGCGCGCAAGGCTTCTGCGCGCTGGTGGGCGACCGCACGGCAGAGCTCGCGGGCATCTCGGCGCCGGTGTTCCATGCGGACGGCCGCCTCGCCGCGGCAGTCACGCTCACGATGCCGACGCACCGCTACGACGAGGGCTACATCGAGCCCGTGCGCGCCGCGGCCAAGGAGCTCAGCGGGCAGGTGTGAAGTTCAGGACTCCGCCTTGAAGCCCGAATTCTTGATCGGCATTTCCCAGCGCTTCAGGTGCGCCGCCTGGATGGCCGCCAGCTCAGCCGGCCCCGCGTGCGCCGGCACGAGCCCCAGCGCATAGATCCGGTCCTGCACATCGGGCATGCGCAGCGCGTCGGCCACGGCCTTGTCGATGCGCGCCACCACCTCGGGCGACATGCCCGGCGGGCCGTAGAGCCCGAAGAACGCATCGGCCGTCACGTTGATGCCCGCCTCCTTCAGCGTCGGCACCTCGGGCAGCGCGCGGCTGCGCTGCTCGCCCGTCACCGCGAGGATGCGCACCTTGCCGGCGCGGTGGTGCTCGATGGTTTCGGAGGCGGTGTCGACCATCAGCGGCACCTGCCCGCCGATGAGGTCCTGCGCAGCTGGCGCACCGCCGCGGTAGGCCACGTGCGTCATCGGCACGCCCGCCGCCTGCGCCAGCAGCTGGCCCGCGAAGTGCGGCACTGTGCCCGCGCCCGAGGTCGCGTAGTTGGCCTTGGCGGGGTTGGCCTTCATCCACGCCAGCACCGTCTTCAGGTCGCCGGGCGGCGCGCCCGGGCCGGCGGTCACCGCGAAGTCGAAGGTGCTGCCGAGCGCGATCGGCGTGAAGTCCTTCGCTGGGTCGTAGCCGAGGTTCGCATAGAGCCACGGGTGGATCACCATCGCGCCGCTCGGCGAGAAGACCAGCACGCTGCCGTCCGGCGGCGAGCGCTTGAGTTCGGCCAGCGCGAGGCGCCCCGCCGCGCCGGGCTTGTTGTCGATGATGACGTTCTGCCCGAGCGAGACGCGCATCTTGTCGGCCAGGAGGCGCGCCACCACGTCCGCCGAGCCGCCCGGCGGAAACCCGATCAGGATGCGCGTGGTGCGCTCCTGCGCGAAGGCCGATGGCGCAAGCGCCGTGGCGGCAATGACGGCAGCGGCTTGCGCTGCGAACTGGCGGCGTTTCATGCTTCTGTCTCCTCGGGGGTCGTGGTGGAAATGGGGGCGGGCGCGATCGCCGCTCAGCGCAGCGCGGCGAGCAGTGCCTTGTTTTGCTCGGGCAGGCCGACGCTCACGCGCAGCCACTGCGGCAGGCCGTAGGGGCCGAGCAGCGAGACCTCGATGCCGGCGGCCAGGAGGCGCGCGTGCACGGCCTGCGCATCGCCCACCTGCACCATCAGGAAGTTGCCCGACGAGGGGATGTGCGTAAGGCCCAGCTCGGTGAAGCCGGCGGCGAGCTGGTCGCGTCCGGCGGTGTTGAGGTCGTAAGTGCGCGCGAGGAATTCCGCATCACCCAGCGCGGCCACCGCAGCCGCCTGGGCGGGCGTCGTCACGTTGAAGCGCGGGCGCTGCGCGTTCATGCGCGCCGTGAGCGGCGGCTGCGACACGCCGTAGCCGATGCGCATGCCCGCCAGGCCAAAGGCCTTGGAGAAGGTGCGCGCCACGATGAGGTTCGGCAGGCGCCGCACCCATTCGATGCTGTCGTAGCGCTGCGCGGGCGAGAGGTACTCGGTGTAGGCCTCGTCGAGCAACACCGTCACGTGCGTGGGCACCGATTGCAGGAAGGCCAGCAGCGGCGCAGCATCGATGAAGGTGCCCGTGGGGTTGTTCGGGTTGGCGACGAACACGAGCTTCGTGTCGTCGGCGATGGCGGCGCGCATCGCATCGAGGTCGTGGCCGAAATCTTGCGAGGGCACGACGGTGGCGCGCGCATGGGCGTGCGCCGTGGCCTGCGCATAGACGATGAAGCCGTACTGCGAATAGACGACGTTCTCGCCCGGCTTCAGGCTCACCTGCGCGGCGAGCTCGAGGATTTCGCTCGATCCGCTGCCCAACGTGAGCCACTCGGGCGACACGTCGAGCCGGGCGGCCAGTGCATGCTTGAGCGCGGTGCCGTTGCTGTCGGGGTAGTTGCCCGCGCCCTGGAGGGCGGCAGCGGCGGCGCGGCGGGCCGACTCGGGCATGCCGAGCGGGTTTTCGTTGGAAGCCAGGAGGATCATTTCGGCGGACGGCGGATTATTTAAGAAGTTAAATATATCCCGCGGCCGCGGCACCTCTATCAGTGCCTACCCTTTGAGCGAAAAGCAGCGTTGCAGCGCCATTACCTTCATTTTTGTCATTGATAAATCCCGCTTTCGGCTCTTACTCGTTCGTAAAGTATCGAATAAAGTTGACCTACGTCATTGCGACACCCACGTCTTTCGATTCCGCATTCCGCCGCATTCCGCCGTATTCCGCCGTATTCCGCCGTATTCCGATTTTCCAGGAGAGAAAAATGACTGCCCGCACCCCCGCCCACGGACTCCAGGTCGCGACCGAACTCCACCGCTTCATCGAAGAAAAAGTCCTGCCCGCCACCGGCGTGGCCAGCGATGTCTTCTGGAAGGGTTTCGACGCCATCGTGAGCGACCTCGCGCCCAAGAACATCGCGCTGCTTGCCGAACGCGACCGCCTGCAGAGCGAGCTCGACGCCTGGCACAAGAAGAACCCCGGCCCGATCGCCGACATGCCCGCGTACCGAGCCTTCCTGGAAAAGATCGGCTACCTGCTGCCGGCCCCCAAGGGCGCCAAGGCCACCACCGAGAACGTCGATTCCGAACTCGCGCTGCAGGCCGGCCCGCAGCTGGTGGTGCCGATCCTGAACGCGCGCTATGCGCTCAACGCGGCCAACGCGCGCTGGGGTTCGCTCTACGACGCGCTCTATGGCACCGATGCCATTCCTGAATCCGAAGGCGCCGAAAAGGGCAAGGGCTACAACCCGGCGCGCGGCGCCAAGGTCATCGAGTTCGCGCGCAACGTGCTCGACCAGGCCGCGCCGCTGGAAAACGGCTCGCACAAGATGGCCACCGGCTACAGCGTGAAGGACGGCAAGCTGGTCGTCGCGCTGCAGAGCAGCAGCACGGGCCTGGCCGACGCCGCGCAGTTCATCGGCTATCAAGGCGATGCCGCGGCGCCGTCTTCGGTGCTGCTCAAGCACAACGGCATTCACCTGGACATTCGCATCGACCGCAGCACCGCCATCGGCAAGAGCGATGCGGCCGGCGTGAGCGACCTGGTGCTCGAAGCCGCGCTCTCGACCATCCTGGACCTGGAAGACTCGGTGGCCGTGGTCGACGCGGCCGACAAGGTGGTCGCGTATGCGAACTGGCTGGGCATCGTCGAAGGCACGCTGACGGAAGAAGTCGCCAAGGGCGGCAAGACCTTCACGCGCGGCCTGAACGCCGATCGCGAATACACCGGCGCCGACGGCAAGCCGGTGAAGCTGCACGGCCGCTCGCTCATGTTCCTGCGCAACGTGGGCCACCTGATGACCAATCCGGCCATCCTGTACGCGGGCAGCAAGGAAATTCCGGAAGGCATCCTGGATGCCGTGGTGACCACCACCATCGCCACCATCGACTTGAAGCGCAAGGGCAACTCGCGCACCGGCAGCATCTACATCGTGAAGCCCAAGATGCACGGCCCGGCCGAAGTGGCCTTCGCGAGCGAACTCTTCGGCCGCGTCGAGCAGCTCTTGGGCCTGCCCGCCAACACGGTGAAGCTGGGCATCATGGACGAGGAGCGCCGCACCAGCGTGAACCTGAAGGCCTGCATCGCCGAAGCCGCCGCGCGCGTGGCCTTCATCAACACCGGGTTCCTGGACCGCACCGGCGACGAGATGCACACCGCCATGCAGGGCGGCCCGATGATCCGCAAGGGCGACATGAAGTCCAGCGCGTGGATCGGCGCTTATGAAAAGAACAACGTGCTGGTCGGCCTCTCGTGCGGCCTGCGCGGCAAGGCGCAGATCGGTAAGGGCATGTGGGCCATGCCCGACCTCATGGCCGCGATGCTCGAGCAGAAGATCGGCCATCCCAAGGCCGGCGCGAACACCGCCTGGGTGCCCTCGCCCACCGCCGCCACGCTGCACGCGCTGCATTACCACCAGGTGAGCGTGACTGCGGTGCAGCAGGAGCTGGAGAAGATCGACGCCGACGCGGAACGCGACAACATCCTCAACGCGCTGCTGCAGGTGCCGATCGCGCCCGAAGCCAAGTGGACGGCCGAGGAGCGCCAGCAGGAAATCGACAACAACGTGCAGGGCATCCTGGGCTACGTGGTGCGCTGGATCGACCAGGGCGTGGGCTGCTCCAAGGTGCCCGACATCCACAACGTGGGCCTCATGGAAGACCGCGCGACGCTGCGCATCTCGAGCCAGCACATCGCCAACTGGCTGCTGCACGGCGTGGTGACCAAGGCGCAGGTCGACGAGACCTTCCAGCGCATGGCCAAGGTGGTCGATGAGCAGAACGCGGGCGACGCGCTCTACCAGCCGATGGCCGGCAACTTCGCGACCTCGGCCGCGTACAAGGCGGCGCAGGACCTGGTCTTCAAGGGCATCGAGCAGCCGAGCGGCTACACCGAGCCGCTGCTGCATGCATGGCGTTTGAAGGTCAAGGGCGAAGCCTGATCTGCATCTGTCCGGCACTCTGCCGGGCATGAACGAACGGCGCCCGAGGGCGCCGTTCTGCATGAGGGGCGGCATGCCATTAGCATTCGTGCCGCTCTCTCTTCTTTCGGATCTTCCCCTCTCGATGAACACGAACGCGGCACCGCCGCCCTCGCCTCGGCCTTCGCGCTGGTCGACCTCCGCGGCCGCCATGCTTGTGGCCCTCGCCTCGGCCTTCGCGCTGAGCCAGGCCTTCCGCACCGTCGGCGCCATGATGGCCACGCCGCTCAGCACCCACTTCGGCCTCTCGCCCCAGCAACTGGGCACGTGGGCCGGCACCTTTCACTTCATGTTCGGGATCCTGCAGCTCGCCATGGGCGTGTCGATCGACATGTTCGGCGTGCGGCGCACGGTGCTCACCGCATTTCCGCTGGCCATCGCGGGCGCGGCGCTCTGCGCTGTGGCGTCGAGCTTTCACATGCTGCTGCTCGGGCAGGCGCTGATCGGCGTCGGCTGCGCACCCGCTTTCCTCGCGTGCACGGTGTTCATCGCGCGGCATTTCGATGCCTCGCGCTTCACCGCGATGTCGGGACTGGTGATGAGCCTGGCGGGCCTGGGCATCGTGTTCACCGGCACGCCGCTCGCATTGCTGATCGAGGCCGCGTCATGGCGCGCGGGCTACACGGTGCTGGCCGCGTTCGCGGTGCTGTCGTGGATCATCATCTTCTGGCGCGTGCGCGAACCGGCGCGCGCGGCGGACCCTGCGCCGCAGTCCGCGCCGGCGGAGCGGCAGTCGCTGCGCAAGGCGGTGCGCGAACTGCTGCCGCTGTTCGCGATGCCGCACACGCTGGGCCTCTTGTGCTTTGCGTGCGTGTCGTATGCGGCCTTCATCACGTTGCGCGGCCTCTGGCTCGGGCCGGTGCTGCACGAGCGGCATGGCCTCTCGCTCGTCGCGAGCGGCAACGTGGCGTTGGTGATGACGGTCACCGGCATGATCAGCCCCGCGCTGTTCGGCCGCCTGGACCCGGGCCCCACGCGGCGCACGCGCTGGATGATGGGCTGCGCCTCGGCCGGCGCGCTGATGTTCGCGGCGATGGCGTTCACGCATTCGCGCGCGGTCGACATCGGCCTGCCGATCGTCTACGGGCTCATCTCCGGCTACAGCGTGCTGCAGTACGCGTACACCAAGAACGGCTACCCCGCCGCGATGACGGGGCGTGCGATGGCGCTGATGAACATGGCGATGTTCCTTGGCGTGTCGCTGATGCAATGGACGACCGGCGTGGCGGCGTCGTGGGGCGTGGCGCATGGGGTCGAGCCGTTCCGTGCGGTGTTTCTCACGGTGGCGGGAATGTTGGCTGCGGGGACGCTTGCGTTCGCCCTGCTGCCTCGTGCGCAGATGCAGGCACAGGCCGGCGCCTGATCGCAGGACCAGGAGCGGCGCTCCCGCTTCTATCATCCTGCCGATGGACCCTCGCATTCACGACGCGCTCACGCGCTGCCTCCACGCGATCAAACTCGACAACGCCTTCGGCTACTACCCGAGCGCCGAGCAGAAGGCACAGCTCGATGCGTTGGCCATAGGGATCCAACCGCTGATCGAGGCGCTCGCCGCCGAGCCCTACGCAGGCAAGGGGCTGGGTTGCGGGTATCTCGGACATCGCGGCTATCGCACGCCGTGGGCCGCCATGATGTATCGGCTGCGGGACAGCCGCAGCAGCCACAGCCTGAGCTGGAAGGATCGCCTCGAAGTCCTGTTCGACACGGCCGGCCTCGACGCGACGGAGATGCTGGCCTGGACGCTGCAGGTGGAAGACGACATCCTGCGCGACCATCTGCTGCTGCACATCGCGGCCGATCTCGCGATCGAAGGCGATATGGCGCGCGTCGAAGAGGAGATCACGCCGCGCCTGCGCCCCGACATGGCGCACCGCGCCGACCGCGTGCTGTTGATGGAATACGCGCGTCGCGGCGATGTCGACGCTTTTCTGCGCAAGCACAAGAAGGCCAGCCAGCGCCAGGAGCGCCACACGCTGCTCGATGCGCGCGCGTTGCTGGTCGAGCAGATGGCCACGCAGCAAGGCCTCGATGCGGCGCTGCGCTTCAGCGAAGAGACCCAGGGTTTCGGCGACAGCTATCGCGCGACGGCCATGCGCACCTATGCGGCCACGGTGGATGTGGCGACGATGCGCGCGTGGATCGCGGCGCATGCGACGCTGTTTGCAACGGCACCTGGGCTGAAAGAAGAACTGCTGGTCACTGCCTATGCCAAGGGGCCGCGACCCGATTCCATCGACGGCGACGACCCGTTCGACGAACTGTTCGCCAGGGTCGATGCGATCGACAAGTCGCTGCGCCACGGGGACGCTCGCCTGCGCGATTGGCTGTTGCTCGACCTGGGCATTGCTGTGGGACCGGGCGCGCGCCGGCTGCAGTGCCGCAAGAAGATCGGCAACGCGTCGATCAAGCGCGAGCTCGACAGCCCGTAGCGGTGGTGCGCCGCCTCAGGCGGCATCGCCAAGACGCGCGCGCACTTCGCGGCGGCTCAGTTGGCGCTTGGCTGCGGCGTAGACATCGTTGCGCCCGTACAAGCCGCAGTGGGTGGGCATGCCGGGCGCGGGGCGCTGCGCGGCGCCGCTGCGGGTGACGAGGCAACGGCGCAGCACGTCGTAGCGCCTCTCCTCCGGCTGCGTCGCGCCAGCCCTTTCAGGAAACTGCGCGAGCTTGATCTCGAACCAGCAGCTGTCGACGCAGTGCCATTGCGTGG
This sequence comes from Variovorax sp. AC194, assembly GCF_979257995.1. NCBI lineage: Bacteria > Pseudomonadati > Pseudomonadota > Betaproteobacteria > Burkholderiales > Comamonadaceae > Variovorax > Variovorax sp. AC194. Next base: position 6,500,344 of record NZ_OZ409823.1, read on the forward strand.
TCTCGTCGATCACGTGATAGACCGCGTACGGCACGTCGCCGCGCTGCGCGGCCCACGTCTTGCGGTCGGCGCGTCGTGCAGCTTTCGCCTCAGCCAGTCGCCGGTTGGGCAGCAGGATGCCGGTGACCGGATGCACGAACAGCTCGACATTCGGCGCCTCGCGCAACGGCACGCTGCGGTGCGTGCCCCAGCGATGCGGCGGCACGCAGACCTCGCCGTCGCGCAGTTCGGCACGGCGCTCCACGAAGTCGTCGATGTGCTGGAAGATGTGCGCCTGTACCGTGCTGCGGCGGTCGATGCCGCTGTTGAGTTCGGCATACACCTTGTCCCACGGCCGGTGCACCTGCTTGTGCAGCCAGCGCTTGAGCGGTGCGAGGTTCTCGTTGAGCCACTTCGGGTGGTCGTAGCCGCGCTTCATGCCAAGGTGCGAACCGCGCTCGCGGCTGTTGCGAAAACCACGCCCGTCGCCTTGCACGCGCCAGCCGCGGCGCGGGCGTTCGACGATGACCTTGTCCATGTCTTCACGCATCGTCGCCTCCTCGCCCCACGCTGCGCGCGGCCTTCTGCAACGCGACCTTCTGCGCGCGCCGCTCCGCGCGGTGGGTGCGCAGGTGGCGCCCGGCACCCTGGCTCGATTCGCGGCGCGCCATCGCGGCCACCACGGGATTGCGAGGTGCCGTGGACGGCACCGAAAAGTAGAACCGGCCCAGACGCTTGTCGTCGTCGCGAGCCTTTCGTTGAGCACTCATGTGCGCACACTCCAGAAACAAAAAGGCCCCGGCGAATGGCTGCGCGGGGCCTTTGTCGACAAGGCCTCGGCGGGTGCATGGATGCACATCCGGCCGGGGCGGTCGGTGTGCGGGTCAGGTGTTCAGGAAACGGTTCATTGAATTGGTTTGTCGCCCGGGAGGTCGGTAGTCGCCAGGCGCGGTGGAAAGAAACTGTTGCTGAAAAACGAAGGGCGGATTCTGTCGAGCCGCTGCGCGATGCGCAAGCGCCACTTGCAACGCTGTGGCGCAAAGCCGACGCGCCGATGCGCGGTGAATCCAGTTGCGCGGGCCTGCCGTATTGGTTTCAAGCGCATCGCGCCTCCGAGCTGTTGGCGGTTCCACAGAAAACCTCGACAACCATTTCTTTCCAGGAGACTTCCATGAAAAAACTCGTGATCGCACTCGGCGTTTCGGTCCTGCTCGGCGCTTGCGCGGGCGGCATGGGCATGAGCGGCAGCGGCAGCTCCGGCATGTCGTCCAACCCGATGGTCGGCGGCGCCGCGATGTACCCGACGAAGGACATCGTCGACAACGCCGTGAATTCGAAGGACCACACGACGCTGGTCGCCGCCGTCAAGGCCGCGGACCTGGTCGGCACGCTCAAGAGCCCCGGCCCGTTCACCGTGTTCGCGCCGACCAACGCGGCCTTCGCGGCCCTGCCCGCAGGCACCGTCGACACGCTGCTCAAGCCCGAGAACAAGCCCACGCTGGTCAAGGTGCTGACCTATCACGTGGTGCCCGGCAAGATGGACGGCCCCGCGCTCATGAGCGCGATCAACGCGGGCGGCGGCAAGGCCGTGCTCAAGACCGCCAGCGGCGGCACGCTCACCGCGACGATGAGCGGCAGCAACGTGATGGTGACCGATGCCAAGGGCGGCACCGCGATGGTGACGATCGCCAACGTGTACCAGTCGAACGGCGTGATCCACGTCGTGAACAAGGTGCTGCTGCCGGGCTGATCGCCCTCGATGCAGCGGACTTGCGTCAGGTCCGCTGCGCCGCCTCGGCTTCGTCGCGCAGCCATTGCGCGAAGTCCTGCGCGTCGCGATTGCTCGCGGCGCGCCTGGACATCTCGATGAAGTAGCCGCGGTGCGATGCGGCGCCCTCGCCGAGCGGCGCCACGAGCCGGCCGTCGCGCACGAGTTCGCGCAGCAACGGCAAGCGCCCGATCACCACGCCCTGCCCCGCCACCGCGGCGGCCACCGCATCGGCGTATTGCGTGAAGCGCAGCGTGCTCTTCATGCGCAGGTCTTGCAGCCCCATCACCTTGAGCCACGGCTCCCAATCGGCGGTCGGGGCTTCGCTGTGGTCCGGGTATTCGACGGTGAGCAGCGTGAGCCTGGAAAAGTCCGAGAGCTCCCGCAGCGACGCGACCAGCTGCGGCGAGCACAGCGGGATCACCGACTCCTCGAACAGCGCCGGCCCCACACCGCGGCCGATGGGCGCGAAGCGCACCGCGAGATCGAGGCGGCTCACGTCCAGGTCGAGCACATCGAGCGTGGCCGACACGCGCACGTCCACCTGCGGGTGCGTGCCGGTGAAGCGAGCCAGTTTCGGAATGAGCCAGAGCGATGCGAAGCCCGGCGTGGTGGTGATCGCCACCTGCCGCGGCGCGGCGCTCGCGCGCACGCGGGCCGTGGCATCGCGCAGCCGCTCCAGGCTGTCGGTGACCGCGCGCTGCAACACGCCGCCGGCCTCGGTGAGCGCCAGCGCGCGATGGCGGCGCTCGAACAGCAGCACGCCCAGGCTGGCTTCGAGTTGCTGGATCTGCCGGCTTACGGCCGACTGCGTGAGGTGCAACTCGCCGGCCGCGAGCGTGAAGCTGAGCTGGCGCGCGGCGGCCTCGAAACTGCGCAGCAATTCCAGCGGCGGGAGTTCGCCGCTCGGGGTTCTGGAGGCTTTCGCATTCTCTGGATGCATGCAACGAGTTCCGAATGACCGCGTGTAAGGAAGGGGACGACTCACTATATTCATTCGTATCCCGAATGCAATGGAGCTTGCCATGAGCACCCAACCGAATACCCGCCCGCCCGCTCCCTCGCGCTTTCACGTCAGCCTGCCGACGCGCACCGTCTTCGCCGTGCCCGACGGCGCGGGCGTGGGCATCGAGTGCCGCAGCGGCACCGTCTGGGTCACGCTGGACCGCGATCCGCGCGACATCGTGCTCGAGGCCGGCGAACGCTTCGACGGCACCGAGCACCGGCGCATCCTGGTGTCGGCGCTGACGGCGTCGTGCATCACCGTATCGGACGCGCAGCCCGCCGCGATGCCGCTCGCGAAGCCGGCGCGCGCGTGGTCGCCCTGGCGACTTCGGCCCCACGGGTTGTCCCCGGCTTGACCGGCGTGCCATCGGCGTCGACCCTCGATGCCATGGACTCCCAATCACCGATCCTCTATGAGCTCGCCGACGGCATCGCGACGCTCACGTTGAACCTGCCGGCCAAGCTGAACCCCATCGCGCACGGGCTGCAGGTCGAACTGCGCGACGCGCTGGAGCGCATCCGCGACGACCGCGCGGTGCGCGCCGTGATCCTGACGGGCGCGGGCAAGGCCTTCTGCGTGGGCGCCGACCTGAGCGCGATGGCGCCCGGTGAAGAAGGCAAGTCGCTCGGCACGCAGACGGCCGAATGGATGCAGTCGCTGAGCAATCCGCTGATCGAGACGCTGCGCACGCTGCCGGTGCCGGTGGTCGCCGCGGTGAACGGCGCGGCAGCCGGCGCGGGCGTTGGGCTGGCGCTCGCGGCGGACGTGACCATCGCGGCGCGCAGCGCGTACTTCTATCTTCCGTTCCTTCCGAAGCTGGGCATCGTGCCGGACCTGGGTTGCACCTGGGCCATTCCGCGGCGCGCCGGCAAGGCGCGCGCGATGGGCATGGCGCTGCTCGACGAACGCCTTAGCGCGGGCCGCGCGGTGCAGTGGGGCCTGATCTGGGCCTGTGCCGACGACGAGCAATTGATGGACGATGCGCGCGCGATCGCGCAGCGCCTCGCACGCCTGCCAGCGCATGCGGTGATCGAGGCGCGCGAAGCCTTCGAGGCTTCCGAGCGCCACACGCTGAAGGAACAGTTGCACTACGAAAGCGAACGCCAGCGCGAGCTGATCGACCGCCCGACCTTCCGCGAAGGCGTGAGCGCGTTCCTCGAGAAGCGGCCGCCCACGTTCGAGAGCCGCTGACATCCTGACACCCTGAAAACTGCCGGCACTGGCGCCTGACATAGGGCTGCGGGAGAATGCCCGCATGCCCATCCTCAACGCCTTCTACGCCCAGTCGGGCGGCGTCACTTCGGTCATCAATGCGTCGGCCTGCGGCGTGATCGAGACGGCACGAAAACACCCGGACCGCATCGGCAAGCTCTACGCCGGACGCAACGGCATCATCGGCGCGCTGACCGAAGAGTTGATCGACACGGGCGCCGAATCGGCCGAAGCCATCGCGGCGCTGCGCACCACGCCTTCGGGCGCGTTCGGTTCGTGCCGCTACAAGCTCAAGTCCCTTGAAAAAAACCGGCGCGAATACGAGCGGCTCATCGAAGTGTTCAAGGCGCACGGCATCGGCTATTTCTTCTACAACGGCGGCGGCGATTCGGCCGACACCTGCTTCAAGGTGAGCCAGCTGTCGCAATCGCTCGGCTATCCGCTGCAGGCGATCCACGTGCCCAAGACCATCGACAACGACCTGCCGCTGACCGACTGCTGCCCGGGCTTCGGCTCGGTCGCGAAATACGTGGCGGTGTCCACGCTCGAAGCCTCGTTCGACGTGCGCTCGATGGCGGCCACCTCGACCAAGGTGTTCGTGCTCGAGGTGATGGGCCGGCATGCGGGATGGATCGCCGCGGCCGGCGGGCTCGCCGCGGACCAGGGCATTCCGGTGGTGGTGCTGTTCCCCGAGATCGAGTTCGACAAGGCGCGTTTTCTCGCGCGCGTCGATGCGCTGGTCAAGCAGCACGGCTACTGCTCGGTCGTGGTGTCCGAGGGGTGCCACTACCCCGACGGCACCTTCCTCGCGGAACAGGGCACGCGCGATGCGTTCGGCCATGCGCAGCTCGGCGGCGCCGCGCCGGTGGTGGCGCAGATGATCAAGGACGCGCACGGCCACAAGTTCCATTGGGCCGTGGCCGACTACCTGCAGCGCGCGGCGCGGCACATCGCCTCGGCCACCGACGTGAAGCAGGCCTACGAGCTGGGCCAGCGCGCGGTCGAGCTCGCGCTCGAAGGCCGCAACGCGGTGATGCCGACGATCGAGCGCACCTCCGACGTGCCCTACGCGTACACCCTCGGCAGCGCGCCGCTCGAATCGGTGGCCAATGTCGAGAAGCCGATGCCGCGCGATTTCATCTCGGACGACGGCTACGGCATCACCGAGAAATGCCGGCGCTACCTGCTGCCGCTGATCGAGGGCGAGGACTACCCCGCATACCGCGATGGCTTGCCGGTGTATGTGACGTTGCAGAACGTCGCGGTGGCCAAAAAGCTGCCGGCTTTCGAACTCGCATGACGACAGCCACCACCGCCGCGGTCATCGACGCCACACGCTGCCCGCTGTGCGGCGAATCGAACCGCTGCGCGATGGAAGTCGAACGCGAGACGGGCCAGGCGCAGCCGCCTTGCTGGTGCATGCAGGTCGACTTCAGCAACGCGCCGCTCGCCAAACTGCCGGAGGCGATGCGCGGCTTGGCTTGCATCTGCGCACGCTGCGCCGCGGGAACGCCGCCTCAGGACTGAACGCCGCCCTGGGATTGCGATTGCGATTGCGTTTGGGATTGCGACTGCCCCTGTTCGGGCGCAGTCTCGACCGGCTCGGCTGCCGCCACATCGCTGGCCACCACCATCGTCGGCGCCGATCCGGGCCGCTGCTCGGTGATCACGCGGTGGATGAACTGCAGCTTGCCCACCGCCGCGCGCGGCAGCACGAAGGGGTAGTAGTCGGGCTGCCCCATGCTGCGCGACAGTTCGTTGAGCACGTTGGTCAGCAGCACCCAGCCGTTGATGAAGTCCAGGAATTTCGCGGCATCGGGATGCTCGGGCTGCCAGAGGTCTTCGGCGGTGAAGAGGTCGCTCGTCAACTCGACGTTCGTCGCATCGACGCCGAAGCTCATCGCGGTATCCGCGGTGTCGGCCATGTGCAGGTAGTGGGCCCAGGTCTCGGCCCAGTCTTCCCACGGATGCGTGCTCGCGTAGCTGCTCACGAAACGGTCGGCCCAGTCGGGCGGCGGGCCCTGTTCGTAGTGGGTCTGCAGCGCGGCGGCGTAGTCGGCGCGGTCGTCGCCGAAGAGCGCGCGGAAGTCGTCGATCCATGGCGTGGGCAGCACCAGGAGGTCCCAGTAGTAGTGGCCGATCTCGTGGCGGAAGTGCCCCAGCAGCGTGCGGTAGGGCTCGCGCATCTCGGCGCGGATGCGTTCGCGCACGGCGTCTTCGGCCTCCTCGGCATTGAGCGTGATCACGCCGTGCTCGTGGCCGGTCATGACGTGCGGGCCGCCGGGCATGTTGCTCAAGAAATCGAACGCGAGGCCGTGCACCGGATCGGCATGGCGGCTCACCACCGGCAGGCCGAGCGCGAGCAATTGCGAGACGAGGCGGCGCTTGGCGGTCTCCAGCTTGCGCCAGAGTTCGCCGTTGCTCTCCACCGAGAGGTCGGGAATGGTGCGGGTGACGCTGCACGCGAGGCAGTAGCCGGGCGCGAGGCCCTGGTCGTCGGGGGGAATGGTCTCGCCTTCGCGCGGCACTTCGATCATCCAGCTGCAGGCGGCGGGCGTCATGAGGTTCGCGCAGCGGTGGTAGGTCTTGCCGTGCGGATCGCCGAAGACGGTGAAGGTGTCGGGCAGCGCCCCCTCGCCGTCGGCCGGCGCGAGCGGCATGACGCCCAGGCGATCGATCACGTAGCCGAGCGGCGTGTGGCAGGCCAGGCACTCGCTGTTGCGCAGGAACACGGGACGGCCGCACTGGCAGCGGTAGGCGCGGCTCACGGTCGGCGCGGCGAGCTCGGTCGCGAGCGTGGGCGCGGCTTCCGGCTCGCCGTTGGCGGGCTGTTCGTTGACGGGATCGTTGATCGGGGAGTCCATGTTGTTGTCTTCTTGGCGCTGACGCGGAGGGGACAGCCGCTGCATTGTGCGACCGCCCGTTGCGGCCTTCGCCGCGCAAACACCGATATGCTTGTAGGACGACGGACCCCGAGACATTCCGCCGCCCCATGACCGCCCCACCCACGCCCGAAACCGCGCCCACGCCGGCGCCGCCCTCCATGGGCATCCTGCGCGAACGCTACGGCGAGCGCTACCGCTGGTATCTGCTGATGTCGGTGATGGTGGGGACGATGGCCTCGATCATGTCCTCGACCATCGTGAACGTCGCGATCCCCGGCATGAGCCACCACTTCTCGCTCGGCCAGGAGCGTGCGCAGTGGGTGAGCTCGGGTTTCATGGTGGCGATGACGGTCTCGATGCTCACCACGCCGTGGCTGCTTTCGCGCTACGGCTACCGCCGCACCTACGTGGGCACGATGCTGCTGCTGCTCGTGGGCGGCATCGTGGGCGGGCTGGCCAACAACTTCTCGCTGGTGCTGTTCGCGCGCGTGGCCGAAGGGCTCGCGGCGGGCGTGGTGCAGCCCATTCCGGCCATCATCATCCTGCGCGCCTTCGAGCCGCACGAGCAGGGGCGCGCGAGCGGCATCTTCGGCATGGGCGTGGTGCTGGCGCCGGCCATCGGGCCGAGCATCGGCGGGGTGCTGGTCGACCTGTTCGGCTGGCGCTCGATCTTCTTCATGGTGGTGCCGTTCTGCCTGGCCTCGATCTGGCTGGCCTACAAGTTCGTGCCCAGGACGGCGCCGGGCGGCGTGGCCGCGGTGCGCGGCGGCGGGCTCGATGCGCGCGGCCTCGCGCTGGGCACGGTCGGCACGCTGTGCCTCCTGAACGGGCTGGTCGAGCTGCGCGGGGATTCGCCGCTGCAGGCCGCACTGCTGCTGGGCGGCGCGCTGGTGTCGTTCGCCGCCTTCGTCTGGTGGCAGCGCCGGCTCGCGGCCTCGGGCGGCACGCCGCTCATGAACCTCGCGCTCTTCAAGTACCGCCAGTTCGCGATGGGGAGCGTGGTGGCGTTCATCTACGGCACGGCGCTCTTCGGCTCGACCTACCTGTTGCCGGTGTACATGCAGGTGGGGCTGAGCCTGTCGGCGTCGCACGTGGGCACCATTCTTCTGCCGGCCGGCATCGTGCTGGCCGTGACCATCGCCGGCGTGGGCCGGCTGGCCGACCGGCAGCCGACGTGGGTGCTGGTGACCGTGGGCCTTGCGCTGCTGGCCGCCTCGTTCGCGCTGATGATGGTGCTCAGGCTGGACAGCGCGATGTGGCTCCTGGTGGCGTTCGCGATCATCGGGCGCATCGGGCTGGGGTTCATCCTGCCGTCGCTCAACCTGGGCTCGATGCGTCCGTTGGCCAAGCCGCTGATTCCGCAGGGCGCGAGCGCGATCAACTTCGTGCGCATGCTGGGCGGCGCGGCCGGCGTGAGCCTGTGCGCGATCGTGCTCGAGTGGCGCATTGCCGCGCATGGCGATTCGCTGGCCAATCCGGTGAGCAGCCCGGCGCGGCTGGCGGCGTTCGACGAGGTGTTCGCGATGCTGGCGGGGCTGTGCGCGCTGGCGATCTGCGCGGCGTGGCAGCTGCGCGAAGGACCGAAACAGGCCGACGGGACAGCACGCAACACGGGGTAAACACCGGCGGACCTGGAAGGCGCTTTCGCATTCAATTGTTATCAGTTGTATCTGATAACGAAACGGTTCCATGCATCGCAGAAATTTCATTGCCGCCTCGGCTGCGGCAGCGGCCGGACTCGGCCCTCTTTCCTTTTCGGCCCATGCCGCCGAGAGCGGCGTCACCGACGGCGAGATCGTCCTGGGCCACACCGGCATCCTGAGCGGTCCGCTCGGCGTGCCGGTCAAGGTGGTGATGGCCGGCGCCGGCCTGGCCTTCGATGCGGTCAATGCGCAGGGCGGGCTGTCGGGCCGCAAGATCCGGGTGGTTTCGCTCGACGACGAGCTCAAGCCCGAGAAGGCCCTGGCCAACTACGAGAAGCTGCTGGCGGAGCACCGCGTCTTCGCGTTCTTCGGCTGCGTGGGCTCGGGCACCACCGCCGCGGGCGCCAAGGTCGTGAACCAGAGCGGCGCGCCGACGGTGGGCGGCTATGCGGTGTCGGATTCGGCCCGCGAGAAGATGGGCGCCGCCGGCTATTTCGTGCGCGCCACCTTCGCGCGCGAAGCCCAGGCGCTGGTGCAGCACCTGACGACCATCGGCGTGTCGCGCATCGCCGTGGCCTACCTGGACAACCCCGGCGGTGCGGAAGTCGCCAAGCTGGTCGAAGCCGCGCTGGACACGCTCAAGCTCAAGCCCGAGGCCGCGGTGGCCGTCAAGGGCGACGGCTCGGGCAACGAGGCATCCGGCAAGGCGCTGGCGGACAGCAAGGCGCAGGCCGTGATCATGTACCTGGGCGGCGGCATCGGCGGCGAGGTGATGAAAGCCGCCTGGGCGGCCGGCGGGCGGCAGATGTTCTACGGCATGTCGATCGTGCCGGGCGACGTCACCGCCAAGCTCGTGGGCGACAAGACCAGCGGGCTGGCCATCTCGCAGATCGTGCCGTACCCGTGGAGCGAGGTCGATGCCACCGCGCGCGAATTCCGCCAGCTGGCCGAACGCGCCAAGGTGGACCTGGGCTACCTGAGCTACGAGGGCTATGTGAACGCGCTCGTGATGATCGAGGGCCTGCGCCGCACCGGCCGCGACCTGACGCGCGCCAAGCTGCACGCGGCGCTCAAGGCGATGAAGCTGCGCATCGGCGGCATGGAGATCGACTTCACCGGCGCGAGCAACACGGGCTCGCGCTTCATCGAGATGGTGCGCGTGACCAAGGAGGGCAAGTTCATCCGCTAGCTGCGCGCGAGGGCGGCGCGAATCGCGGTCTAATCGCCTGCATGTGTCAATTGCTAGGGATGAACTGCAACACGCCGACCGACGTGACCTTCAGCTTCACGGGGTTCGCGCAGCGCGGTGGCCGTACCGACCACCATGCCGACGGCTGGGGCATCGCGTTCTTCGAGGACCGGGGCCTGCGCCATTTCGTGGACCACCAGCCAGCCAGCGAATCGCCGGTGGCGGAGCTGATCCGGCGCTATCCGATCCAGAGCCGCAACGTCATCGCGCACATCCGCAAGGCCACGCAGGGCGAGGTCAACCTGCAGAACTGCCACCCGTTCGTGCGCGAGCTGTGGGGGCGCTACTGGGTGTTTGCGCACAACGGCGACCTGAAGGATTTCCGGCCGCGCCTGCATGGCAATTTCCATCCCGTGGGCAACACCGACAGCGAGCACGCCTTCTGCTGGCTGATGCAGGAGCTGGCCAAGTCGCACGCGGGCGTGCCGAGCATCGAGGAGCTGACGCTCACGCTGCGCGAACTGGCGCCGCAGCTCGCGAGCCACGGCACCTTCAACTTCATGCTGTCGAACGGGCAGGCGCTCTGGGCGCATGCGTCGACCAACCTCTGGTACGTGGAGCGGCGGCATCCGTTCGTGACGGCGCAGCTGTCCGACGAAGACCTGGAGATCGACTTCGCCCAGCACACCACGCCGACCGACCGTGTGGCCGTGGTGGTGACCACGCCGCTCACCACCAACGAGACGTGGACGCCCTTCGCGCCGGGCGAACTGCATGTGTTCGTGGACGGGCAGCGGGCGGTCCGCTGAAGACTTGACGAAGACTTTTTACTGACACTTTTTTGCAACAGTGCAAGAAAGTATCGATGGCGGGGCTGCGCGAGAGAATAATAACGGTTCTCATTTGCGCACATCCGACCCTCCATGCCCGCTCCATTTTTCCCTCTTCGCCCGACCGCGATCGCGTCGCTCCTCGCCCTCAATGCCCTGACGGCGATGGCCCAGACCCCCGCGGCCGAGCCTGCACCGAGCGCTGCCCTGGCCCCCATCACCGTCGAAGCCAGCGCCGACGCCTCGGCCGAAGGCCTCGCCAAACCCTTCGCCGGCGGCCAGGTGGCGCGCGGCGGGCGGGTAGGCATCCTCGGCAACCAGGACATGATGAGCACGCCGTTCTCCAGCACCAACTACACCAACGAGCTGATCCAGGACCAGCAGGCCAAGAGCGTGGCCGACGTGCTGCTCAACGATCCGTCGGTGCGACAGGCGCGCGGCTTCGGCAACTTCCAGGAGCTGTACGTGGTGCGCGGCTTCCCCGTGTATTCGGACGACGTCTCCTACAACGGCCTCTACGGCATGCTGCCGCGCCAGTACATCGCCTCTGAATTCTTCGAGCGCGTGGAAGTGTTCCGTGGCGCCAACACCTTCCTGAACGGTGCCGCGCCCGGCGGGAGTGGCATCGGCGGCGCGATCAACCTGCTGCCCAAGCGCGCGCCCAACGACCCGCTCACCCGTGTCGGCTTCGGCGTGCAGAGCGGCGGCCAGGGCTTCGTCAACCTCGACCTGGCGCGCCGCTTCGGTCCCGACGACAGCCTGGGCGTTCGCGTGAACGCCGTGCGCCGCGAAGGCGGCACCGGCGTCTTCAAGGAAAGCCAGCAGCTGAGCGCCTTCGGCGTCGGCCTGGACTGGCACAGCCGCAACGTGCGCCTGTCGGCCGACTTCGGCTACCAGGACTTCGACCTGAAGGACGGCCGCCCGAGCCTCACGCCCTCCTCGACGCTGCCGATCCCACGCGCGCCCGACGCGAAGAGCAACTTCGCCCAGCCCTGGACCTACTCGAAGGAAAAGGACAAGTTCGCCACCTTCCGCGGCGAGGTCGACATCACCGACAACATCACGGCCTGGGCCGCCGGCGGCGTGCGCCGCAGCGACGAAGACAACGTGCTGTCGAACCCGACGCTGGTCAATTCGTTCGGCAACACCAGCAACACGCGCTTCAGCAACACGCGCAAGGACCGCATCGGCACCGCCGAGATCGGCGTGCGCGGCAACTTCACCACCGGCCCGGTGAAGCACACCGTGGTGGCCTCGGCCGCCACGTACAGCAACGACCGCGACAACGCCTACACGATCTCGCGCGGCGCCGTTCTCAACAACATCTACGCGCCCTTCTTCTCGCCCTACCCGGTCGCCAACAACTTCACCGGCAACACGCTCGAAGACCCGCGCCTGACCGACAAGATCGACACCTCGAGCATCGCCGTCGCCGACACCATGTCCTTCATGGAAGACCGTCTGCTGGTCACGCTCGGCGCGCGCCGCCAGACCATCAAGCAGACGAGCTTTGCCTACAACACGATCACGGAATCGAGCGCCTACGACAAGAGCAAGACCACGCCGGTGGCCGGCGTCGTGTTCAAGATCACGCCGACCGTGTCGGCCTACGCCAACTACATCGAAGCCCTGGTCAAGGGCAACGTGGCACCCGGCACGGTGAACAACCGGCCGGTCACCAACGCCGGCGAGGTGTTCGCGCCGTACCAGGCCAAGCAGAAGGAAATCGGCGTGAAGTACGACGGCGGCACGCTGGGCGCGAGCGCCGCGTTCTTCACCACCGACCAGCCGGTCTACCAGTACTCGGGCCAGTCCTACGGCCTGTACGGCAAGCAGCGCAACCAGGGCCTGGAGTTCTCGGTGTTCGGCCAGCCGGCCAAGGGCCTGCGCCTCCTGGGCGGCCTGACGCTGCTCGATGCCAAGCAGAAGAACACGCAAGGCGGCGCCACCGACGGCCTCACCGCCATCGGCGTGGCCAAGCAGCAGGCCAACCTGGGCGCCGAGTGGGATGTGCCGGGCGTGCGCAACCTGTCGCTGAATGCGCGCCTGCTGTACACCTCCAAGCAGTACGCCAACGCCGCCAACACGCAGCAGATTCCGGGCTGGACGCGCTTCGACATCGGCGCGCGCTACCTGGTCGATCTGGGCAACGGCCGCGCGCTCACGCTGCGCGCGCGCATCGACAACCTGTTCAACAAGTCGTACTGGGGCTCGGTGGGCGGCACGCAGGGCTCCAACTACCTGGTGATGGGCGCACCGCGCACCGTCTCGGTGAGCGGCACCATCGACTTCTGATGCGTGCGTTCGCGACGGCCATTCACCGCTGGGCGGGCCTGGCGGTCGCGCTGTTCCTCATCGTCTCGGGCCTGACCGGCGCCGTCATCTCGTGGGACCACGAGATCGACGGCTGGCTCAACCGCAAGCTCTACGACACGCAGAGCCGCGGCCCTTTCAGGGACCCGTTCGCGCTGGCCGCCGCGGTCGAGGCGAATGACCCGCGCGCGCGGGTCGCCTACATGCCGCTCGGCTTCGAGGAAGGCCACACGGCCGGCTACTTCGTGCAGCCGCGAACCGATCCAGCCACGGGCAAGCCCTTCAAGCTCGGCTACAACCAGGTCTTCGTCGATTCGGTCACCGCCGAGGTGCGCGGGCGCCGCGACTCGACAGCGATCTCGCTCAAGCCCGAGACGCTGATGCCGTTCCTGCGCAAGCTGCACTACATGCTGCACGTGCCCGCGATGTGGGGCACCGACCGCATCGGCTGGTGGATCATGGGCACGGTGGCGCTGGTGTGGCTCATCGACAGCTTCGTTGCGCTCTACCTCACGATGCCCCGGCGCCTGCGCAAGACCGTGCAGCCGGCGCACCGGCCTGCAACCGCCTGGTGGCAGCGCTGGAAGCCGGCGTGGACGGTGCGCTGGGCCGCAGGCGGCTACAAGCTCAACTTCGACCTGCACCGCGCGGGCGGGCTGTGGATCTGGGGGCTGATCATCGTCGTGGCCTTCACCTCGTTCTCGCTGAACCTCTACAAGGAGGTGTTCCACCCGATGCTCTCGCTGGTCTCCAAGACCACGCCGGGCCCCTCGGCGCTGGTGCCGCTCGCACCGCTGGGCACGCGCATCGAGCCCACCATCGGCTTTCGCGAGATCGTGGCGCAGGCCGAGGCCGAGGCGCGCCGCCGCGGCTGGACGACGCCGCCGGGCGGCGCGTTCTACAACGCGCGCGGCGGCTTCTACAACATCTCTTTCTTCGACCACGCCACGCACGACGACAGCGACGGCATGGGCCTGTCGAACCTCTACCTGGACGGGCGCGACGGCCACCTCATCGGCAGCAACCGGCCATGGCACGGCACGGCGGCCGACGTGTTCGCGCAGCTGCAACTGCCGCTGCACGGCGGGCGCATCCTGGGCATGCCGGGCCGCATCATGATGTCGGCGCTCGGGCTGGTGGTGGCGATGCTGTCGATCACCGGCATCGTCATCTGGGCGCGCAAGCTGCGCTCACGGCGGCTGCAGGCCCGGCGCGAGCGCGAAGCCCGCGCGGCGGCGCCTGTGCTCGCGTCCGCCTCCGAGCTCAGGCAGGACGCAGCGCTTTCTCCAGCGCGTCGATGAACATCTTCGGCACATCGAAGCCGGTCTGTTCCGTGATTTCCTGAAAGCACGTCGGGCTGGTCACGTTGATCTCGGTGACCGCGTCGCCGATCACGTCCAGCCCGATCAGGAGCAGCCCGCGCGGTGCCAGCACCTTGCCGATCGCCTCGGCGATCTCGCGGTTGCGCGCGGTCAGCGGCTGCGCCACGCCCTTGCCGCCCGCGGCCAGGTTGCCGCGCACTTCGGTGCCCTGCGGAATGCGCGCCAGCACGAAGGGCGCCGGCTCGCCCGCGATGATCAGGATGCGCTTGTCGCCCTGCACCACCTCGGGCACGAAGCGCTGCACCATGATCGTCTCGGCGCCGTCCTTGTTGAGCGTCTCGACGATGGAGCCCAGGTTCAGCGCGTCCTGCTTCACGCGGAAGATGCCCATGCCGCCCATGCCGTCGAGGGGCTTCAAGATGATGTCGCCGTGCTCCGCATGGAAGTCGCGCACGGCCTGCGCGCTGCGCGTGACCAGCGTGGGCGTCACGAACTGCGGAAACTCCATGATCGCGAGCTTCTCGGGGTGGTCGCGCAGCGCGCGCGGCGAGTTGACCACCTGCGCGCCCTCGCGCTCGGCCTGCTGCAGGAGGTGCGTCGAATAGATGTACTCGGCGTCGAAAGGCGGGTCCTTGCGCATCAGCACCGCGTCGAAGTCCTTCAGCGCCTTCGACTCGGTGATGTCGACGGTGTACCAGTCCTTGGCGTCTCCCGTGAGCGTGATCTGCTGCACCGTGGCCGTGACCAGCCCGCCCGACTTCCACTGGATGTCCTGCGGCAGGCAGGCCGCAATGCGGTGGCCGCGCCGCTGGGCCTCGCGCATCATCGAGAAGGTGGTGTCCTTGTAGATCTTGAAGTGATCGAGCGGGTCGGCGACGAAGAGGATGTTTTTCACGGGACGTTCTTTCCGGCGCCGGGTGCGGCGGCCACATTGGTTTCTGGGGCGATGTTGCCGGAAGCGGCCATCTCTTTGCCGACAGGGGCTTTTTGCTGTCGCCCCACCTGCTGCACGGCCAGCGCCACCGCCCCGGCCACCACGCCCCAGAAGGCCGAGCCGATGCCTGCCAGCGTGATGCCCGAGAGCGTGACCAGGAAGGTGATCAGCGCCGCCTCGCGGTGTGTTTCGTCGCGCACCGCGGCCGCGAGCCCGCCGCCGATGGTGCCCAGCAGCGCGAGGCCCGCGATGGCCGCGACCAGCTCTTTCGGAAACGCCGTGAGCAGCCCCGTGACCGCCGCGCCGAAGAGCCCGATCACCACGTAGATCGCACCGCAGGTCACCGCCGCCGTATAGCGCCGCGCCGGGTCTTCGTGGGCTTCGCGGCCCATGCACATGGCGGCCGTGATCGCGCTCAGATTCAGCGCGAACGCGCCGAAGGGCGCGAGCACCAGCGTCGCGAGGCCGCTGAGGGTGATGAGCTTGCTGACCGGTAAATCGCTGTAGCCGCTCGCGCGGATCGCCGCCACGCCGGGCAGGTTCTGCGAGGCCATGGTCACGACGAAGAGCGGCAGCGCCAGGCTCACGACCGCCTGCCAGCTGAAGACCGGCATCGTGAACACCGGCCAGGTCAGCGAGAAATGCACCGACGACCACGCGAGTTCGCCGCGCGCCGCCACGAAGACGATGGCCACGAGCAGCGTCAGCGGCACCGCATAGCGCGGCAGCAGCCGCCTGCCGACCAGGTAGGTGCCCAGCATCAGCAGCACCAGCGGCAAGGCCGTCTGCGCCGCGACGAAGGCCGAGATGCCGAAGCGCGCCAGCACGCCGGCCAGGAGCGCCGAGGCGATCGCCATCGGAATCCGGTTCATCACGCGCTCGAACCATCCGGTGGCGCCGGCCAGCACGATCAGCACCGCGCAGACGATGAATGCGCCCACCGCCTCGCCCATGCTGTGGCCGACGCCCGCGACCGCCAGCACGGCGGCGCCCGGCGTGCTCCAGGCGATCATCACCGGCTTCTTCCACCAGAGCGAAGGCAGCACCGAGGCCAGCCCCATGCCGATGCCCAGCGCCCACATCCACGAGGCCGCCATCTCCGGCGTGGCGCCGAAGGCCTGCGCGGCCTGGAACACGATGGCCACCGAACTCGTGAAACCCACGAGCACGGCGACGAAGCCCGCGGTGAAGGCCGAAAGGCTCAGGTCCTTGAAAAATGACATCGCGCGATTGTGCCGGGCGCCCGAAGGCCCGGGCGAGGCCCGTTCGGCACAGGAATTGCGGAGGTTTCCACCATGCACCGCCACGCACTGCCATGCACCGCCGTGGCCTCAACGATGGAGAACCCCATGAACACTTCAGCTCCCCCCAACCCCGCCGCCCCCGCCGCGGTGGTCGACGAATTCCTCCGGCTCGTGATGATTCCCGACCCGCAATCGGCCTCGCGCTTCACCGCGCCCGACATCCGCATCCGCTTCACCGGCAACCGCGCGATGCACGCGCCCGGCGACACCTCGGCCTTCAACGCGAAGCGCTACGCCTGGGTGAAGAAGAAGATCGAACGCACCGAAACGGTGGCCGGCGGCACGCCCGAGGCCACCGTGGTCTACAGCCTGGGCACGCTCTACGGCGCCTGGCCCGACGGCACGGCCTTCGAAGGCAACCGGTACGTCGACCGCTATGTGGTGAGCCACGGGCTCATCGTGCAGATGGACGTGTGGAACGACAGCGCCGAATGGCTGCTGGTGCGCGCCGGCCTCGCGGTGCTGTGAGGCACAACGCATGACGACACGCTGGCCCGACCTCCTGCCCTCGCACGATCGCTTCGACTACCGCCCGATCACGCGGCGCCCCGACTACGCTTGGCCGAACGGCGCGCGGCTGGCTGTGTACCTGGGTTTCAACATCGAGCACTTCGTCTTCGGCGACGGCCTGGGCGCCTGCATCGGCCCGGCCTCGCCGCAGCCCGATGTGCTCAACCACGGCTGGCGCGAATACGGCAACCGCGTGGGTGCGTGGCGCTGCCTCGAGCTGTTCGATGCGCTGGCGCTGCCGACCGGCGCGCTCATCAACACCGCGCTCTACGACCACTGCCCG
Source organism: Variovorax sp. AC194 (assembly GCF_979257995.1). NCBI lineage: Bacteria > Pseudomonadati > Pseudomonadota > Betaproteobacteria > Burkholderiales > Comamonadaceae > Variovorax > Variovorax sp. AC194. The sequence goes on from NZ_OZ409823.1 coordinate 6,517,522, forward strand.
GAACTGGTCGAGGCCTGCGTGGCGCGCGGCGACGAACTCATCGGCCACGGCCACAGCAACGCGGAGCGCCAGGGCGCGCTCGACGAAGAAAACGAGCGCGCCCTGCTGCTGCGCTGCCGCGAACGCATGCTGCGCGAAAGCGGCCAGGCGCCCGCGGGCTGGCTGTCGCCGTGGATCTCGGAAAGCGCCACGACGCCCGACCTGCTCGGCGAAACCGGCTACGGCTACACGCTCAACTGGTGCCACGACGACCAGCCGGTGCGCATGCGAACGCGCGGCGGCTCGATCTGGTCGGTGCCGTATCCGCAGGAGCTCAACGACATCCCGATGATCGTGGGCCGCCTGATGGACGCGAAGGATTTCAGCGCGATGGTGGTCGACAACTTCGACGAGATGCTCGCGCAGTCGCGTGCCCAGCCGTTGGTGATGGGGCTGGCGCTGCACCCGTACATCGTGGGCCAGCCGTACCGGGTGCGCCACCTGCGCACGGCGCTCGCACACCTGGCGCGGGCGCGGGACCGGGGGGATATCTGGTTCACGACGCCGGGGGCGATCGCGGGGCACATGACGAAACTGGCGGCGGAGCGGCCGGAAGACTTCGGCTGAAGAGGCGGCGGCCCTTTCCTCCGCTTCAGATCTCGATCTTCGACCCCAACTCCACCACCGCATTGTTCGGCAGCCCCAGGAACGCCGCCGCCCCGCTCGCGTTGTGGTGCATCTGCGCGAAGAGCTTCTCGCGCCATGGCGCCATGCCGCTGCCCAGCGTCGGGATCACGACGTCGCGGGAGAGAAAGTAGCTCGTGGCCATCGGCTCCAGCTGGCAGCCGCGCAGGCGTGCATGTTCGAGCGCACGCGGCAGGTCGATGTCGTTCTTGAAGCCGTAGTGCACGATGACCTGCCAGCAGTGGTGGCCGAGCGCCTCGATCTCGATGCGCTTGTCCATCGGGATCCAGGGCACCTCGTGGTTGCGCACGGTGACGAACATGTTCTGCTCGTGCAGCACCTTGTTGTGCTTCAAGTTGTGCAGGAGCGCGTTGGGCACGACGCCCGGCTCCGCGGTGAGGAACACGGCCGTGCCGTCCACGCGCGCCGGCGGGCTCACGAACACGGAATCGAGGAACGACTTGAGGTCGATGGCGTCGGCGTGCTGCGCCTCGCCCATGAGGCGCCGGCCTTCCTTCCACGTGATCATCAGCGTGAACACGAAGCCGCCGATCAGCAGCGGGAACCAGCCGCCCTCGAACAGCTTGAGCAGGTTCGAGGCGAAGAACAGGAAGTCGACCACGAAGAAGACTGCGGTCGATGCAATGCACAGTGCCAGCGGCAGCTTCCACGCGTAGCGGATCACGAAGAAGGTGAGGATCGTGGTGATCAGCATGTCGGTCGTTACCGCGATGCCGTAGGCCGCGGCCAGGCTGCTCGAGGTGCGGAACATCACCACCGCCAGCACGATGGCCACGAACAAGCCCCAGTTGACCAGCGGGATGTAGATCTGCCCGGCCGTGCGCACGCTGGTGTGCTCGATGTTCAGGCGCGGCAGGTAGCCCAGCTGGATCACCTGGCGCGTCACGCTGAACGCGCCGGTGATGAGTGCCTGCGAGGCGATCACCGTGGACAGCGTGGCCAGCATCACCAGCGGAACGAGCGCCCACTCGGGCGCCATCATGAAGAAGGGGTTCTTCACCGCCTCGGGGTTCTCCAGCAGCAGCGCGCCCTGGCCGAGGTAGTTGAGCGTCAGCGCCGGCATCACGACCGAGAACCACGCGATGCGGATCGGCTTCTTGCCGAAGTGGCCGAGGTCGGCGTACAGCGCCTCGGCGCCGGTCACGCACAGCACCATCGCGCCCAGCAGGATGAAGCTGGTGCCCGGGTTGTCCCAGATGAACTTGAGCGCATACCAGGGGTTGAGCGCCTTGACGATTTCGGGGTGGTGCAGGATCTGCCACACGCCCAGCACCGCGATGGCCGCGAACCACGCCAGCGTGACCGGCCCGAAGAATTTGCCGATGCCCGCGGTGCCGCGCTTTTGCACGGCGAAGAGGCAGAACAGCACGACCAGGGTGATCGGGATCACGTAGTGCTTGAAGTGCGGCGACACCACCTCCAGGCCCTCGACCGCCGACAGCACCGAGATGGCCGGCGTGATGACGCCGTCGCCGTAGAAGAGCGAGGTGCCGAAGATGCCGATCACCAGGAGCACGTGGCGAAGGCGCGGCCTGTCGGCCACCGCCCGGGAGGCCAGCGCGAGCATGGCAACGAGGCCGCCCTCGCCTTCGTTGTCGGCGCGCAGCACCAGCACCACGTACTTGATCGAGACGATGACGGTGAGCGTCCAGAAGAACATCGACAGGATGCCGTAGACGTTCTGGACGGTGAACGGCACGTGCCCGTGGCCGAACACTTCCTTGACCGCGTACAGCACGCTGGTGCCGATGTCGCCATAGACGACGCCGATGGCGCCGACGATCAGGCCGGCAGAGATTGATTTGGGGGCTGACACGAAGTCGATGGGGAAAAGGGCTGGCCGTTGGGGATCGACGCGTCAGACACGCGGGGGCGTCGTGGCGGCGGAACATTCGTTCCACCACGCGCCGCCCCTCCCGCCCTTTTGTTTCCGTTGCTGTGGGGCCGCTATTTTGCCGTTGCCGGGTGACCCCGCAACCCGACAACCCCAATCATTCGTAGATTTCGGCGTCCGGGTCGGTCGCTTCCATCTCGTAGCTGGCCGCGACCATGGCCAGGCGGCCGACCACGCCATACATGTAAAAACGGTTCGGGGCGCTCGCGCCGGGCTTGGCGCCGGGCTGGGGCATGTGCGTGCTTTCCGAGAAAGCCAGCGGCACGTAGCTCGCGCCCGGCAGCTTCAGGTTCTCGTCGGCCGCCTGCTCGGCGTGCACCCGGTAGAAGCCGCCGACCACATAGCGGTCCATCATGTAGACGACCGGCTCGGCCACGCCGTTGTGCACGCGCTCGTTGGTCAGCACGCCTTCCTGGACGATCAGCTCGGTGGGTTCGCGCAGATCGCGCCCGGCGGAGGTCTTGGCCGCCGACGACGTGCTGGTGCGCGACTTGCCGATCAGCGCCTCGACCTCCTTGGCATCGCGCACCGTCACCACGCCCGGGCTGCCGCTGCCGCTGTGGCCGCCCTTGACGACGACGAACGGCTTCTCGTTGATGCCGTATTCCTTGTACTTGCGGCGCACCTTGGTGAGCACCGCATCGACGTGACTGGTCAGCACGTCGATGCCACGGCCCTCGGCGATGTCCACGCCTTCGGCGCGCGCGTAGATGGGGTTGATGAGCCAGGGGTCGATGCCCAGGAGCTTGCCCAAGCGCTTGGACAGCTCTTCATAGCTGTGCAGGTGATTGCTCTTGCGGCGCACCGACCAGCCGGCGTGCAGCGGCGGCAGCAGGTATTGCTCGTGCAAATCCTCGAGGATGCCGGGCGTTCCTGCAGAAAGCTCGTTGTTGAGCAAAATTGTGCAGGGATCGAAGTTTTTCAGGCCCAGCCGGCGCTTGCCGCGCACCACCGGCTCGAGGGTCACGGTCTCTCCGTTGGGCAGTTCGATCTTCTTGGGCGACTTGATGGCCGGATCGACGGAGCCGATTCGCACGTTCAGCCCCGCCATGTGGAAGATGCGCACAAGTTGCGCGATGTTGGCGAGATAAAAGGTGTTTTTGGAGTGATTTTCCGGAATGACGAGCAGGTTGCGCGCCTCTGGACAGATCTTCTCGATGGCCGCCTGCGCGGCCTGCACCGCCAGCGGCAGCATTTCCTTGGTGAGGTTGTTCCAGCCACCCGGGAACAGGTTGGTGTCGACCGGAGCGAGCTTGAAGCCCGCGTTGCGGATGTCGACCGAGCTGTAGAACGGCGGCGTGTGCTCCATCCATTCAAGGCGGAACCAGCGCTCGATGGCTGGCATCGAGTCGAGCACCCGCTGCTCCAATTCGTTGATCGGGCCGGTCAGGGCGGTGACGAGATGCGGAACCATGCGGCGGCCTTCTTCGATTTTTACTTAAAGGTGGAGCGGAATTGTAGGAATTGGGGGTGCATGCCCCGATGACAAGACCGCGGGAGCAGCACGCATCAGCTTCGCACTTCGCCCTGGCCGAGCACCACGTACTTGAGCGAAGTCAGCCCTTCGATGCCGACCGGGCCGCGCGCGTGGAACTTGTCGGTGCTGATGCCGATTTCGGCACCCAGCCCGAACTCGAAGCCATCGGCGAAGCGGGTGCTCGCATTGACCATGACGCTGGCCGAATCGACCTCGCGCAAAAAGCGCTGTGCATGCACGTGGTCGCGCGTGACGATGGCGTCGGTGTGGTGGCTCGAATAGCGGTTGATGTGCGCAATGGCCTCATCGACGCCGGCCACGACCTTGATGCTGATCACCGCGGCCAGGTATTCCTCGGACCAATCGGATTCGACCGCGTCGACCACCCTGGCGGCCGGATCGGCAGCGCCGCTGGCCCGCAGGATCTGCGCCGCGGCCGGATCGCAGCGCATCTCGACGCCCTTGGCGGCAAAGATGGCGGCAATCTGCGGCAGGAAGTCTTCCGCGACCGTCTCGGACACCAGCAGGCCTTCGGCCGCATTGCAGGGGCTGTACTTCTGGGTCTTGGCGTTGTCCACGATGCGCAGCGCCATGCCGAATTCGGCCGTGTCGTCCACATAGACGTGGCAGTTGCCGTCCAGGTGCTTGATGACCGGCACCTTGGCGTCGCGGCTGATGCGCTCGATCAGCCCCTTGCCGCCGCGCGGAATGATCACATCCACGAATTCGGGCATGGCGATGAGCTGGCCCACGGCCTCGCGGTCGGTGGTCTGCACCAGCTGCACCGCCTCGACCGGCAGGCCCGCTTCGGCCAGCGCCTCGGACACCAGCAGCGCCAGCGCCTTGTTCGACTCGATCGCTTCGGAGCCACCACGCAGGATGGCCGCGTTGCCGCTCTTGATCGCCAGGCTCGCGGCCTCGATGGTCACGTTGGGCCGGCTCTCGTAGATCATGCCGAAGACACCGATCGGCACCCGCATCTGGCCCACGCGAATGCCGCTGGGTTGCTGCTTCATGCCGATGATTTCGCCGATCACATCGGCCATGCCGGCCAGCTGCTCGCAGCCCAGGGCCACGGTCTCGATGACCTTCGGGGTGAGCTTGAGGCGATCGACCATCGGGGCCGAGAGGCCGGCGGCGGTGGCGCGTTCCAGGTCTTTCTCGTTGGCGACCGCCAGCACCGGGCCGGCTTCGCGCAGGCGCCGCGCGAGCGCCTTCAACGCTATGTTTTTGGTAGCTGCATCCGCACGGGCCATGAGGAAAGCAGCGGTCTTTGCCTGCAGCCCGAGGGCCTGCATGTGCTCGCTGACGTTGAACGCATTCATGTCGGCATTTTCCCACGCGGACCTGTAGCCCGGCTTACGCAAGCCTTTTGGTGCCTGGAGCCATCAAATCAGGCGCGGCGCGCGGCAGCCGGCGCACTGCTGCACGCGCGGCACAGCATCAGCGCCAGCCGTTGCAGCGCTTGCCAGCCGCTGGCGGGCCAGTCGGGTTGCTTCAGGCCCTTGCAGATGCCGTCCACCAGGTGGGCGGCGCGCAGCAGGCGCGCCAGCATGCGGTCGTCCAGCCGCGGCAGCACGCGCTCGAAGGCGCGCTCGCGCGGGCCCCAGATGCGGTTCTCGCGCAGCGCCATCGGCAACGGCCGGCCGGCGGCCATGGCGTCCTTCACGCGCTTCAATGCGCGGATGTCCTCGGCGATCGTGTAGTGCACCAGCACCTCGGCCTCGCCCTCGGCCTGCAGGCCGTCGAGCATGCGCGCCACGCGCTGCGGGTTGCCCGCCAGCACCGCTTCGGAGAGCTTGAACACGTCGTAGCGCGCCACGTTGTTGACCGCGCCCTCGACCTGCTCCCAGCTCAGCTCGCCCGCCGGGTGCAGCAGCGCGAGCTTCTGGATTTCCTGGTGCGCGGCCAGGAGATTGCCCTCGACGCGGTCGGCAAAGAACTGCAGCGTGCGCTGGCCTTCGTCGCCCGGCATCACGCGCTGGCCCTGGAGCCCCAGGCGCTGCGCGATCCACTGCGGCAGCGCGGCGCGCTCGATCGGGTCGACCTGCAGGCTCACGCCGTTGTTCTCCAGCGCCGAGAACCATGCGCCGGTGCGCGTGGCCTTGTCCAGGCGCGGCAGCATCACCAGCGTGAGCGTGCTGTCGTTGCCGGGCGCGGCCTCGGCCAGCTGCTGCAGGGCGGTGCTGCCGTCCTTGCCGGGCTTGCCCGAGGGGATGCGGATCTCCACGATCTGCTTGTCGGCGAAGAGCGAGAGCGAGCCGCCCGCCGCCAGCACCGCGCTCCAGTCGAAATGCGCGCCGGCCACGGTGTACGAGCTGCGCTCGGTGTAGCCCTGCGTGCGCGCGGCGGCGCGGATGGCATCGGCCGCCTCCTGCGCGAGCAGCGGCTCGTCGCCGTGGATCGTGTAGAGCGGCTTGAGCCCCTTCTGCAGGTGGGCCCCGAGTTGGGCGCTGGCAAGTTGCATGAAAAACGCTGGCGCGGGCGCCTAGAGTTCCTTGACGGCCGCCAGCCGGCGCATCAGCTGCTGCGCGATGTCGGACTGCATGTCGCGGAACAGCAGTTCGGCCTCGCCTTCCTTGGCGAGCGCATTGGTTTCGTTGAAGCTCAGGTCGCGCGTCTGCGACACCTCGGAGGCCGAGAGCAGCTCCTTGCCGCCGGGCGTCTTCAGGCTGAAGCGCACGCGCAGGCGCAGCTGCAATTCGCGCAGCGCGCCGGCCGAATTGGTCGAGATCACGAAGCGGTCACGGTCTTCGCCGAGCACCACCAGCACCGCGTCGGCGGTCTTGGCGTCTTCCTTGGGCACCAGCGTCACCGTGCCGGCCGCGCGCAGCTCGCGCCGCACCTGGTTGATCAGCGCGGAATTGCCCTCGACCGACAGCGTCTTGAACGCGAAGACCGGCGCCTTGCGCAGCTCGAAGCCGCAGCCGGCCAGGCCCACGCTGGCGCCCACGGCCGTCAAACCGAGGAGAAAGCCGCGGCGCGGCAACGAGGCATTGCGTTTGTTCATGCTTCTATCGTTCAAAGGACCACGTTGACCAGACGGCCGGGAACCACGATCACGCGCTTGGGCGGCGCGCCCTCGGCGAAGGCGACGAAGTCGTCGCAGGCGAGCGCGAGCTTCTCGATCTCGTCCTTGGAGGCGCCCGCCGGCACCAGCAGCTTGCCGCGCAGCTTGCCGTTGACCTGCAGCATGAGCTCGATCTCGTCCTGCACCAGCGCCTGCACGTCGACCGTCGGCCAGGCCGCGTCGAGCAGGCCGCCCAGGTCCTTGTCGTAGCCGAGCTCGCTCCACAACTGCTGGGCGATGTGCGGGGTGGCGGGGTACAGGCAGCGCAGCAGGATGCCGAAGCCCTCGCGCAGCGCGGCCGCATCGCCCGCGCTGCCGTCGGGCTTGAAGCCCTCGAGCGCGTTCAGGAGCTTCATTGCGCCCGACACCACGGTGTTGTATTGCATGCGCTGGTAGTCGTAGTCGACCTGGCGCAGCACCGTGTGCACCTCGCGGCGCAGCGCCTGGGCGCCCTTGCCGAACGTCTGCCCGCCCGCCTTGGCCGGCGCCACGTCCGCCTGCGCCACGCCGAAGTTCCACACCCGGCGCAGGAACCGGTAGCTGCCTTCGACGGCCGCGTCGTTCCACTCGAGCGTGGCCTCGGGCGGCGCGGTGAACATGGTGTACAGGCGCGCGGTGTCGGCGCCGTACTTCTCGATCAGGTCCTGCGGATCGACCCCGTTGCGTTCGCTCTTGCCCATCTTGCCGACGCCGCCGTATTCGACCTTCGTGCCGTCGGCCGTGGTGCCGCCGGTGATGCGGCCCTGCGCGTCGAGCACGGGCGTGACTTCCGACGGCGGGAAGTAGTCCTTGCCGCCCTTCTCGCTGCGCTTGTAGAAGATGTGGTTGAGCACCATCCCCTGCGTCAGCAGCTTGCTGAAAGGCTCGTCGGCCTTCACCAGGCCCATGTCGCGCATCACCTTGGTCCAGAAGCGCGCGTAGAGCAAATGCAGGATCGCGTGCTCGATGCCGCCGATGTACTGGTCCATCGGCATCCAGTAGTCCGCGCCCTCGGCGACCATGGCCTGGTCGTTCTTCGGGTCGCAGTAGCGCATGAAGTACCACGACGAATCCACGAAGGTGTCCATCGTGTCGGTCTCGCGGCGCGCCGCCTTGCCGCAGACCGGGCACACCACGCCGGCGTGAAAGCCCTCGTGCTTGTTCAGCGGGTTGCCGGAGCCGTCGGGCACGCAGTCGGTGGGCAGCACCACGGGCAGGTCCTTCTCGGGGACCGGCACCGCGCCGTGCTCGTCGCAATGGATGATCGGGATCGGCGTGCCCCAGTAGCGCTGGCGGCTCACGCCCCAGTCGCGCAGGCGCCAGGTGGTCTGCAGCTCGCCCAGGCCCTTCTGGCCCAGCGCATGCGCCACGGCGGCCACGGCCTCCTTGTAGGTCATGCCGCTGAAGTTGTCGGAGTTGATGGTCACGCCGCGTTGCTTGTCGCCGTACCAGTCCTGCCACTTGTGATAGTCGAAGTGCGGCTCGTCATCGACCAGCACGACCTGGATGATCTCGATGCCGTACTTGTTGGCGAAGGCGAAGTCGCGCTCGTCGTGCGCGGGCACGCCCATCACGGCGCCGTCGCCGTAGCCGATGAGCACGTAGTTGCCCACCCACACCGGCACCTGCTCCTCGGTGATCGGGTGCTTGACCGTGAGGCCCGTGGGCACGCCCTTCTTCTCCTGCGTGGCCAGTTCGGCCTCGGTGGTGCCGCCGTTCTTGCATTCCTCGATGAAGGCCGCGACCTTCGGATCGAGCGTGGCCGCGTGCGCGGCCAGCGGATGCTCGGGCGCCACGGCGCAGAAAGTGACGCCCATGATGGTGTCGGCGCGCGTGGTGAACACGTACATGCGCCCGTCCTGGATGAGCTTGCCGCTCGCGTCCTGGATGTCGTGGGTGAAGGCGAAGCGCACGCCTTCGCTCTTGCCGATCCAGTTCTCCTGCATGAGCTTCACGCGCTCGGGCCAGCCCGGCAGCTTGTGCTGGGTGTGATCGAGCAGCTCCTCGGCGTAGTCGCTGATCTTCAGGTAGTAGCCCGGGATCTCGCGGCGCTCGACCGTGGCGCCGGTGCGCCAGCCCTTGCCGTCGATCACCTGCTCGTTGGCCAGCACGGTCTGGTCGACCGGGTCCCAGTTCACCACCTGGGTCTTGCGGTAGGCGATGCCCTTCTCGAGCATCTTCAGGAACAGCCACTGGTTCCACTTGTAGTAGCTCGGATCGCAGGTGGCGATCTCGCGGCTCCAGTCGATCGCCAGGCCCATGGCCTGGAGCTGGCCGCGCATGTAGTCGATGTTCTCGTAGGTCCACTTGGCCGGCGGCACGCCGTTTTTCAGCGCCGCGTTCTCGGCCGGCAGGCCGAAGGCGTCCCAGCCCATGGGCATCAGCACGTTGTAGCCGCTCATGCGCAGGTACCGCGTGAGCATGTCGTTGATCGTGTAGTTGCGCACATGGCCCATGTGCAGCTTGCCGCTGGGGTACGGCAGCATGGAGCAGGCGTAGTACTTCTTGCGGCTCGCGTCCTCGGTGACGCGGTAGGCATCGGCGGCGCTCCATTGCGCCTGGGCAGCGGACTCGACGTCGCTGGGTTTGTAGCTGGGGTTCATAACGGCTCGGCAAGGCCCGGCGCGGGCTGGCCGGGGAAGGCGGATTATCGCGCCCGGCCGATGCCCTCCGCGCGGCAGACCCTAGACTTGGGGCACGCAACCTGCATGTTGCCTGGGTAACGTCTGCTTTCGTACTGCCTGAACGCCATGAAACTGCTCTGGAAACACCTCGCCCTGGGCCTCGCGGCCACCCTTGCCACCGCCACGCCGCTGTGGGCGCAACAGGCGAGCGACAAGCCCCTGCGCATGGTCGTGCCCTTCGCCCCGGGCGGCGCGCAGGACGTCATCGCCCGCTACCTGGGCGCCAAGCTCACCGACAGGCTCGGCACGCCGGTGATCATCGACAACAAGGCCGGCGCCGGCGGCATCGTCGCCGCCGACGCGGTGGCCAAGGCGACCGACGGGGCCACCGTGCTGCTGGCCACGGGCGGCGCGGTCACCATCGCGCCCCACCTGCAGTCCAAGCTCCCTTACGACCCGGTGCACGAACTGGTGCCCGTGGCGCTGGTCGCCGACACGCCGATGACGCTGTCCGTGCGCGCCGAAAGCCCCTACAAGACCATCGCCGACGTGCTGCGCGACGCCAAGGCGCGGCCGGGCCAGGTCACCTACGCCTCGACCGGCAACGGCACGGTGTCGCACCTCACCGGCGCACTGCTCGCGCAGGCGAGCGGCGTGAACCTGCTGCACGTGCCCTACCGCGGCGCGGCGCCGGCGCTGACCGACCTGCTGGGCGGGCAGGTGGCGACGATCGTCACCAGCGTCGCCTCGATCGAGCCCATGGTCGCGACCGGCAAGGCGCGCGTGCTCGGCACTTTCTCGCGCGCGGCGCTGGCCAGCATGGGCTCGGCGCCGACCGTCGGCGAGGCCACGGGCCTCGCGGGCATGGAAGTGCCGGTGTGGGTCGGCGTGATGGCCCCGGCGCGCATGCCGGCCGCGGGCATCGACAAGCTCTCCGCCGCGCTGGTCGAGGTGTGCAACCTGCCGGAGACGAAGCAGCGCTTCGCGCAGCTGGGTGCGGTCAACACCTGCGGCAACGCGGCGGCGCTCGGCAAGGTGGTGACGGAAGACAGCCAGCGCTGGGCGAAAGTGATCAAGCAAGGCGGAATCAAGGTTGACTGAGGCTTCCACGGAAAAGTACCGCGTCGGTATCGCGGGCACCGGCGCCATCGCGCTCGCCAGCGCCGCATGGCTGCGCCAGGCGGGCCACGGCGTCACGCTCTGGTCGCCGGGTGGCCGGGGCGCCGAGGCCCTGCGCACGCAGCCGCTCGAAGCTGGCGGCGTGCAGCCCTGCACCGTGACGGTCGAGGTGGCCGACGACGCGGCGCAGCTGTGTCACGCCTCCGACGTGCTGCTGCTCGCCCTGCCGGTCAACGGCCACAAGCAGGTGATGGACGCGCTCCTGCCCTCCTTGCGCGACGGCCAGACCGTGATCGTCAGCTCGATGGCCTCGCTGTCGTCTCTTTATCTTCACGAAGCCGCGCGGCGCGCCGGCAAGCAGGTGACTGTCGCGAGCTTCGGCACGACCGTGCTGACCGCGCGCCGCGAATCGGGCACGCAGGTCCGCGTGATGACGCGGCGCAAGGCCGTCGGCGTCTCGGCGCTGCCGGGCGCGAACGTCGCCGAGGCCGTGGCGCTTTGCACCGCGCTGTTCGGCGACAGCTTCTTCCCGCAGCACAGCGTGCTCGCGAGCGCGCTCGCCAACGTCAACCCGCAGTCGCACGGCCCGCTCGCGGTCTTCAACTGGACCCGCATCGAGCGCGCGGAAAACTGGCCGCAGTACCACTGCATGACGCCCGGCGTGTCGCGCGCGATCGAGGCGCTGGACCTGGAACGGCGCGCCGTGGCGCAGGCCTTCGGCATCGCGCTCGGCCCCATCGAGGAGCACTTCGCGCGCTCCTTCGGCACCGCGTCGGCGCGGCTCGAAGACATCGCGGCCGAACTGCATGCCCAGCGCGGCGGCCCGCCCGGGCCGATGCGCACCGACACCCGCTACGTGACCGAGGACATGCCCTACGGCCTGGCTTTCGTGGAGGCGCTGGGGCAGATCGCGGGCGTGCCCACGCCCGCGACCCGCACCATCGTCGATGCTGCCTCGCTGGTCAACGGCGTCGACTTTCGCGCGCAGAACGACCTGCTCGCGCCGCTGGGCCTCACGGGCGAAACCGTCGAAGGCCTGCTCGCGCGCCTATGACCCGTCCGCGGGAAAGACCGGCTCGCCCAGGTTGAGCATCAGCCGGTTGGCCCAGGCGAAGAGGGCCACCGAATGGACCAGGTCGAGGATCTCCAGTTCGTCCAGCCCGACCGCCTTCAGCGCGCGAACGTCCTCGGCCGAGACCGTGTCCGGCTCGGCGCCGAGCTTGATCGAGAACGCGACGATCGCCTTCTCGCGCGGCGTGGTACCGGCCGATGCGGGCGCCTCGAACACCTGTTCGATCACGTCGCTGCGCTTGGCCAGCTGCTCGAAGCGCTGCGCATGCACCGAGGCGCAGTACACGCAGCCGTTGACGCGCGACTCCACCGTGGCGCCCAGCTCGCGTTCGGCGCGCGGCATGCCGCCCGGCGCGAACATGATCGCGTTGAAGGCGATGGAGCGCTGCAGCAAGATCTCCGGCTGGTGCGCGAGCACGAGGAAATACGGCGAGCTGCGCGCCTGGGGGCTCATCTCGTCCAGCGCGGCCAGCTGGGCCGGCGTGGCGGTGTCGACGTTCACCATGTCGAGCCACGGCTTCCACTTCAGCACCTCGTTGGTGAAGCCCTGGATGCGGATCGGGAGCGTCATGCCGAAGCCTCCGCAGCGGCCAGCGCCTTGAGCCCCGCGACGACGCGGACCTGGTAGGAGAGAAAGGCGATCAACTGGCTCAACGCCACGAGCGCGGGCGTCGAGAGTCCGTGGGCCGCCAGCGCCTCGATGGCGGCGCGGTCGCCATCGATCGGGCGCGCGATGAGCTTGCCCGCGAAGTCCAGCATCGCGCGCAACCGCGCATCGGCGAGCGAGGCGATGTCGCCGCGCTCCACGGCGTCGGCCACCGCAGCGTCGGCGTTCTCGGCCGCCAGTTCCTCGCGGTAGTGCGCGGCGAGGTTCGGCGCGTTCGAGACGCGGCAGGCATGCAGCGCGACCAGCAGGCGCTCGGTGCGGGTCAGCCCCTCCACCGCGTGCGAGAACATCGCGTCGTGGCTGCTCTGGGTGGCGGCCACGATCTTGTCGCGGCGCTGGCGCAGCGCCCAGGTCGGCTGGTTCGGCGCGAGGGGCACGGCGTCATCGACCACGTCGATGGCCGGCAGCGCCACGGAAAGATTCGTCATGCGGGTCCTTGAAGAAGAAGGTTCAGCTGCGCTCGCCGGGCGGCGGCGCGGGCGTCCACTCGTCGCCGAACAATTCGGGCTCGCTGTAGGCCTCGAGATTCGCGAAGTGATGGTCGAAATCCTCGCGATAAAAGAGGCTCGCGATGCCGCTCGCCAGGCGCTTGGCGCCGTCGCTGATCGCGGGAATGTCACCCGACACCGTGCCGTGCGAGAGCGCCGCCGGGTAGCAGAAGCAGTGAATGCGATCGAGCCCCGGGCACTCGCCCGCCGTGCGCGCCTGGAATTCGAAGACGGGACCGAGGTCGGGCGAATCGGCCAGCTCCTGGTCTTCATCGCCGGGCGCGGGCACGAAGCGGTCCTTCCACGTGAGGATGTGGGGGGCGATGGCGTCGAACTCGGGCCGGTTCGGCCAATCGACCTTGAAGCCGGTCGAGACGATCAGGAAGTCGAATTCGAAATCGCCCTTGGGCGTCGTGACGCGCATCGCATCGCCCTGCGGCGCGACCGCAAGGACCGGGCAGCCGAAGTTGAAGAACGCGTTCGCAAATGCCGACACCCGCAGCGTGCTGCCATGCGGCGGCGGCACGTTCAGCGCGTTGATGTAGTGACGGATGCGCCACTTGCGTTCGTCGGACAGATCGAAATGCCCCTGCGTGAGCCCCGGCACGCCCGCGCCCTTGCCCTTGTTGACGCGTGGCAGGTCGGGCCGGCGGATCAGCAGTTCGACGCTGCGCGCGCCCGCCTCCAGCGCGGTGGCCGCGCTGTCCATCGCCGACGAGCCCGCGCCGATCACGCCGACACGCAGGCCCGCGAGCCGGCCGTAGTCCATCTCGTCGGACGAGTGCGCCCATTGCGAACGCGGCAGCGCATCGACGAACGCCGGCACCGCCGGGCCGCCGAGGCCGTCGCGGCCGGTGGCCAGCACGACGCGGCGCGCCAGCACGCTGCTGGCGCCGGCCGGCGTGCGCAGATCGAGCCGCACCGCCGTGCCATCGGGCAGCGGCTGGATGCGGGTGACCGCGGTGTCGTTGCGCACGTCCACGTTCATCACGCGGCGGTACCAGCCGAGGTAATCCATCCACTGCAGGCGCGGGATCTTGTCCAGCGCCGCCCACGCCCGGCGCCCGAACTGCGCCTCGAACCACGCGCGGAAGGTGAGCGCCGGCAGGCCCAGCGCGGGGCCGGTGAGCTCCTTGGGCGAGCGCAGCGTTTCCATGCGCGCGGTGGTGGCCCAGGGGCCTTCGCGGCCGGCGGGCGAGCGGTCGAACACCACGGCGCGAATGCCCTGCTGCGCGAGCGCCACCCAGGCCGCAAGGCCGGCCTGCCCGCCGCCGATCACGGCCACGTCGAGCAACGCCTGGCCGTCCTTCTGCCGCACGGGCATCCATTGCTTGCCGGGGAATCCAAGGTACTCGAGGTCCTGGGCGAGCCGCGCCTCGAGCACGGCGAGGGAGGAAACGGAATCTGATGTCATTTGGAGAGCCGGAAACAGCGCCCAGTGTAGAAAGCTTCGCGGCCTGCCGAATCGCGCACGGTCGCCCGCAAGCGCGTATGACTGGCCCGAATCTCGCATGCCACAATGAATTCCGACCACAGGGGCAGGCATGGGCAGCAGCATCGACAGCACTGACAACACCGACAACGCCGACGGAATCAAGGGCGAATGGTGGCGCGGCGCGGTGATCTACCAGATCTACCCGCGCAGCTTCATGGACAGCAACGGCGACGGCATCGGCGACCTGCCGGGCATCACCGCCCGGCTCGACCACGTGGCCAGCCTCGGGGTCGATGCGGTCTGGGTCTCGCCCTTCTTCCGCTCGCCGATGAAGGACTTCGGCTACGACGTCTCGGACTACCGCGCGGTCGATCCACTCTTCGGCACGCTCGCCGACTTCGACGCGATGCTCGCGCGCATGCATGCGCTGGACCTGAAGCTCATCATCGACCAGGTGCTCTCGCACACCTCCGACCAGCACGCGTGGTTCGCCGAAAGCCGCAGCTCCCGCGACAACCCCAAGGCCGACTGGTACGTCTGGGCCGACCCCAGGCCCGACGGCACGCCGCCCACCAACTGGCTCTCGGTCTTCGGCGGCTCGGCCTGGCAGTGGGATTCGCGCCGCAGGCAGTACTACCTGCACAGCTTTCTCGCCGAGCAGCCCGACCTCAACTTCCACTGCGCCGCCGTGCAGGACGCCCTGCTCGGCGAGGTGCGTTTCTGGTGCGAGCGCGGCGTGGACGGCTTTCGCTTCGACGCCTGCAACCACCAGTTCCACGACGCGCTGCTGCGCGACAACCCGCCGGCCTCGCTCGCGTCGATCGACGAGGTCAGCACGGTGCGCGCCGACAACCCCTATGCGATGCAGCAGCACCTGTACGACAAGAGCCAGCAGGAGAACCTCGTGTTCCTGGAGCGCCTGCGCCAGCTGCTCGACGGCTACGGCGCAGTCGCGCTGGGCGAGGTCGGCGACGAGAACGCGCCGCCCGTCATGGCGCAGTACACCGAGCTCGGCAAGCGCCTGCACCTGGCCTACAGCTTCAGCCTGCTGACGGCCGAGCACAGCGCCAGGCACCTGCGCCACCAGGTCGAGACGCTCGACCTCGCGCTCGCGCCCACGGGCGGCTGGGGCTGCTGGGCGGTGTCGAACCACGACGTGCCGCGCGTGGCCACGCGCTGGAGCGACGGCCGCGCGCCCGACACGCGGCGCGACCGGCTCTGGCTCGCCCTGCTGCTCACGCTGCGCGGCAGCGCCAGCATCTACCAGGGCGAAGAGCTCGGCCTGCCCGAAGCCGAGGTGCCCTTCGAACTGCTGCAGGACCCCTACGGCCGCGCCTTCTGGCCCGAGTTCAAGGGCCGCGACGGCTGCCGCACGCCGATCCCGTGGCAGGCCGATGCGCCGCAGGGCGGCTTCACCACCGGCACGCCATGGCTGCCGGTGTATGGCGCGCACCTGCCGCTGGCCATCGACAACCAGGCCGACGATCCGCACTCGATGCTGGCCTTCAGCCGTGCGCTGCTGCGCTGGCGGCGCACGCAGCCGCTGCTGCGCACCGGCGGCATCGTGTTCCTCGATGCGCCCGAGCCCGTGCTGTGGTTCGAGCGGCACGACGGAAAGCGATCGCTGCAGGCCGTCTTCAACATGGGGAGCGAGCCCGTTGCGATCCCGTTGCGCGAAGCGCTGTTGCCGCTGCCGGGCCATCCGCTGGCCGGCGCCGCCACCGTGCAGGGCGATGGCGATAAGCGCATGCTGGCCCTGGCGCCCTACGGCGTCTTTTTCGGAACACCCGCCGACGACGAAGGACAAAGCTGATCACCATGCCGCCGAACTCCCTGCCCGCCTCCGAAGTCCACGCGCTGATGCGCGCCGAACACGGCGATCCGTTCGCCGTGCTCGGGCCGCACGAAACGCGCGAGGGGCTGGAAGTGCGCGCGCTGATGCCCGGCGCACAGGGCGTGGCGGTGATGCATTCGCGCACCGGCTGGCCGCTGGCGATGCTCACGCGGCAGGAGGGCTCCGACCTGTTCAGCGGCCTGGTGCCGGCCGCGGAAGCGCGCCTGGGCTATTCGTTCCAGGTCGAGTGGGGCTCGCACACTTCGCGGCTGGAAGACCCGTACCGTTTTCCGTTCGTGCTCGGCGAGACCGACGTGTGGCTGCTGGCCGAAGGCACGCACCTGCGGCCCTGGGAGCAACTGGGCGCGCACCTGCGCGAGATCGACGGCGTCAAGGGCGTGGCCTTTGCGGTCTGGGCGCCGAATGCGCGGCGCGTGTCGGTGGTCGGCGACTTCAACAACTGGGACGGCCGGCGCCACATGATGCGGCTGCGCCGCGAATGCGGCGTGTGGGAAATCTTCGCGCCGCACGTGGCCACCGGCGACAGCTACGAGTTCGAGATTCTTTCGGCACAGGGCGAGGTGTTGCGCAAGGCCGACCCGTTCGCGTTCTCCTCGCGGCTGCGGCCCGAGACGGCCTGCGTGGTGGCGCCGCTGCCGGCCGCGGTGAAGCTGCCCGAGGGCCGCGCCGAGGCCAACGAGCGCCATGCGCCCATCAGCATCTACGAAGTGCACCTGGGCTCGTGGCGCCGCAAGAACAACGGCCACGAGTGGCTCGACTACCGCGAACTGGCCGACACGCTCGTGCCGTATGCGCGCGACATGGGCTTCACGCACATCGAGCTGCTGCCGATCAGCGAGCACCCGTTCGACGGCTCGTGGGGTTACCAGCCGATCGGCCTCTACGCACCGACCTCGCGCTTCGGAACGCCCGGCGACTTCCGCCATTTCGTGGAGGCCGCGCATGCGGCGGGCCTCGGGGTGATCCTGGACTGGGTGCCCGCGCACTTTCCGACCGATGCGCACGGCCTTGGAAATTTCGACGGAACGGCGCTGTACGAGTACGCCGATCCGCGCGAGGGCTTTCACAACGATTGGCAGACGCTGATCTTCAACTTCGCGCGCACGGAGGTGCGCAACTACCTCGTGGGCAATGCGCTGTACTGGCTGGAGCGCTATGGCGTCGATGGCCTGCGCGTGGACGCGGTGGCGTCGATGCTGTACCGCGACTACAGCCGCAAGGCCGGCGAGTGGGTGCCGAATGCGCAGGGCGGACGCGAGAACCTGGAGGCCATCGACTTCCTTCGCCGCATGAACCGCGTGGTGGGCATCGAGCGACCCGGCGCGGTGACGCTGGCCGAGGAATCGACGAGCTTTCCCGGCGTGACGCGGCCACCCGAGCACGGCGGCCTGGGCTTTCACTACAAGTGGAACATGGGCTGGATGAACGACACGCTCGCCTACGCGGGCACCGACCCGGTCTATCGCAAGCACCAACACCAGCAGATCACCTTCGGGCTGATGTACGCGCACACCGAGAACTTCGTGCTGCCGCTCTCGCACGACGAGGTGGTGCACGGCAAGGGCTCGATGATCGGGCGCATGCCGGGCGACGAGTGGCAGAAGTTCGCGGGCTTGCGCAACCTGTACGGCTACCTCTGGGGGTATCCGGGGAAGAAGCTGCTGTTCATGGGGGGCGAGTTCGCGCAGGTGGCCGAGTGGAATGCGGACCGCAGCCTGGACTGGCACCTGCTGGAACATGCGCCGCACCAGGGCATGCGGCGGCTGGTGCGCGATTTGAACAATGTGTACCGGCACTTTCCGGCGTTGCATGAGCTGGACAACGATGCGGGCGGGTTCGAGTGGATCGTGCATGACGATGCGGACCAGTCGGTGTTTGCCTTTGTGCGCAGGGCGCGGGATGGGGCGTTCGTTGTCGTCGTGTGCAACTTCACGCCGCTGCCTCGGCATTCGTACCGGCTGGGCGTGCCGGTTGCGGGGGCTTACCGCGAGATCATCAATACGGATGGTGCCGTGTATGGCGGGAGTGGTGTGGGGAACGGGATCGTCGAAAGCTCGCCTGTCTCCTGGCATGGGAAGGCGGACTCGGTTGTTGTCAGCGTGCCGCCACTGGCTACCGTGATGTGGGTGGTTGTTTGATGGGGCTTGAATCGTTTTGCTTTCCGAGGCCGGGTCTCGCCCCGGCGGGCGACTCACTTTCTTTTGCTTCGCCAAAAGAAAGTAAGCAAAGAAAAGGCGACCCTGCTGTCTGCGACCCTTCGCTTCGCTGCGGGCAACCTGCGGTGCTCGCGTTTCGCGGGGTCTCGCCCAAACTCGCTTCGCTCAAACAAGGGCGAGCCCTGATCCGCGAAACGCTCCGCTCCTCGGCGCATACAGAAGGGCTTTCGGGCGCGCCATCGCTGCGCTCGGCGTTCAAGACATCACGGGCCATCGCTTTGCTCGGCCTCGGTGCATCCAACAAATCACAACCCGAACTGCCGATGCATGGCGGACACGCTGCGCGTGTCCGCCCTTCGTGCCGAGCGGAGCAATGGCCCGTTGGTTGCCCCCTCCCCTCTGGCTGCGCCGAGGAGCGCAGCGTTTCGCGGATCAGGGCTCGCCGCTGTCTGAGCGAAGCGAGTTCGGCGAGACCCCGCGAAACGCGAGCACCGCAGGTTGCCCGTAGCGCAGCGAAGGGTCGCAGACAGTGGGGTCGCCTTTCTTTTGCCTACCTTTCTTTGGCGAAGCAAAGAAAAGTAGGTCGCCTGCCGGGGCGAGACCCGGCCTCGGGAAAAAAACCAATTCAAGGGCAACAAGAATGCTGAGCCCAGGCACGCCATTCCCCTTGGGCACAACCCCATCAAAAGAAGGCATCAACTTCGCCATCGCAGCCCCCACGGCCGAGTCCGTAGAACTCTGCCTTTTCGACAACACAGGGCAGAACGAACAGCAACGCCTGCAGCTACCTGCGTGCACCGATGGCGTCTGGCACGGCCTGCTGCCAAGCGGGCGCGAAGGCTTGGTCTACGGTTATCGGGTGCACGGCCCGTGGGCGCCGTGTGAAGGCCAGCGCTTCAATCCCGCAAAGCTGCTGCTCGATCCGTATGCGCGAGAGATCGTCGGGCGGTACGACGGCGGCGACCTGTTCCTAGGCCACGATCCGGCAAATCCCGATCGGCCCGACGGGCGCGACAACGGCGCGGTCGCGCTCAAGGCGCGCGTGACGGCGAACGCGAATGCCGCCGCATCGCCAGGCCACGTCCGCATCGCACCGGGCGACCGCGTGCTCTACGAACTGCACGTCCGCGGCCAGACCCACCTGCACCCCGGCGTCCCCGCCGCGCTGCGCGGCACCTACGCCGGCCTCGCCGAGCCCGCCGTGCTCGACCACCTGCAGCGCCTGGGCGTCACCACGCTGAGCCTCATGCCCGTGCAGCACCGCGCCGACGAACAGCGCCTGCTCGCCAGGGGCCTCACGAACTACTGGGGCTACAACACCATCGGCTGGTTCGCGCCCGAGGCGCGCTACTGGAGCGGCCGCCCCGGCACCACGCCCGCGAGCGAGTTCCGCGCGATGGCCGACGCGGTGCATGCGCGCGGCATGGAACTGGTGATCGACGTGGTCTACAACCACAGCGCCGAGAGCGACGAGGACGGCCCGACGCTCTCGATGCGCGGCATCGACAACGCCCTGTACTACCACCTGCGCGAAGACGACCGCGCGCTCTACGAGAACTGGACCGGCACCGGCAACTGCCTGAACCTCGGCGAGCCGCGCGTGCTGCAGCTGGTGATGGACAGCCTGCGCTTCTGGGCTTGCGAGATGGGCGTCGACGGCTTCCGCTTCGACCTCGCGCCGGTGCTCGGGCGCGATGCGAAGACGGGGTTCGACCCGCGCGCGCCCTTCTTCGCGGCCATCGCGCAGGACCCGGTGCTCTCGCGCACGCTCTTGATCGCCGAGCCGTGGGACATCGGCCCCGGCGGCTACCGCCTCGGTGAATTCCCGCCCGGCTGGCTCGAATGGAACGACCGCTACCGCGACACGCAGCGCGGTTTCTGGCTGCGGCAAGGGCGCGATGGCGCTGCGGGCCTGGGCGATTTCGCGCACCGCTTCACGGCCTCCAGCACGCAGTTCGCCCACCACGGCCGCGCGCCGGTGGCGAGCGTCAACTTCATCACCGCGCACGACGGCTTCACGCTGCGCGACCTCGTGAGCTACGAAGAGCGCCACAACCTCGCCAACGGCGAGAACAACCGCGACGGCCATGCCCACAACCTGAGCAACAACTGCGGCGCCGAAGGCCCGAGCGACGACGCGGCCGTGCTGGCGAAACGCAGCCGCCTGCAGCGCGCGCTGCTCGCGGTGCTGCTGCTCTCGCAGGGCACGCCGATGCTGCTGGCGGGCGACGAACTGGGCCACAGCCAGCAGGGCAACAACAACGCCTACTGCCAGGACAACGAGACCACCTGGCTCGCATGGATCGGCGCCTCCGACCCCACAAGCGACATGGCGCGCACGAGCGATTTCGTCGCGCGGCTCACGGCGTTGCGCCGCGAAGCGCCCGTGCTGCGCAGCACGCGCTGGTGGCCGGCCGATCCGTCCGGGGGTGCACCGTCCGTCCGCTGGCTGCGCCCCGACGGCCAGCCGATGACGCCGGACGACTGGCACGCGGGCACGGCCCTTGCGATCCACTTCTGCGAAGGCGCGGATGCATCGTCATGGCTCGTGCTGGTGAATTCGGGCGCGGAGACGGTGAATTTCGCGCTGCCCCCGGGCGCCTGGCGCAGTTGTCTCTCGACCGATCCCGCGCAGGACCACGGCGCCTCGCCACAGGCGCTCGGGTATGCGGCAGAAGTGCCTTTTTCGAGCATCCGGGTTGCAAGAACGTAGGAGCCACGCGCACGGCGCGGTGCTAGTCTCGATGCAGAAACTCTGACGGCGCATTCCAACAAACGAACGGAGACACAGGATGGACAACCAACCCGGCACGCCCGCCTCACCGGCACCCCTGCAGGCCCCTCTTCAGGCGCCTTTGCAAGCCCATCAACTGGTACGCCGCACCATCGCGCTGGTGCTGGCCGGCGGCCGGGGCTCACGCTTGAAGCAACTGACCGACCGGCGGGCCAAGCCGGCGGTGTACTTCGGCGGCAAGTTCCGCATCATCGATTTCGCGCTCTCCAATTGCCTCAATTCCGGCATCCGGCGCATGGCGGTGGTCACGCAGTACAAGTCGCATTCGCTCATGCGCCACCTGCAGCGCGGCTGGAGCTTCCTGCGCGCAGAGCTCAACGAGATGGTCGACGTGCTGCCCGCGCAGCAGCGCGTGGGCGACGAGCACTGGTACCGCGGCACGGCCGATGCGGTGTTCCAGAACCTGGACATCATCCAGACCCGCTCCACGCCGCACGACTACGTGGTGGTGCTGGCCGGCGACCACATCTACAAGATGGACTACTCGATCATGGTGAAGGACCATGCCGAGCGAGGCCTGGGCTGCACGGTCGGCTGCATCGAGGTGCCGCGCATGGAAGCCACCGCCTTCGGCGTGATGGCCATCGACGACGGGCGGCAGATCACCGCCTTTCTCGAGAAGCCCGCCGACCCGCCCGCCATGCCCGGCAACCCCGACGTGGCGCTGGCCAGCATGGGCATCTACGTGTTCGACTCCGCCTACCTCTACCAGCTGCTGGAGGAAGACAACGCCAACCCCGATTCGAGCCACGACTTCGGCAAGGACATCATTCCGCGCGCCGTGGCGCAGGGCCGGGCGCTGGCGCATCCCTTCGGCATGTCGTGCGTCACGCGGGCCTCGCGCGGGCCCGACGCCAAGGCCTACTGGCGCGACGTGGGCACGATTGATGCATTCTGGGCAGCCAACCTCGACCTGGCCTCGATCACCCCGGAGCTCGACATCTATGACACGGACTGGCCCATCTGGACCTACCAGCGGCAACTGCCCCCGGCCAAGTTCGTGCTCGACCGCCATGGGCAACACGGCATGACGGTCAACACCATCGTCTCGGGCGGCTGCATCGTCTCGGGCTCCAAGGTGAGCAGCTCGGTGCTGTTCTCGGGCGTGCGCATCCACTCCTTCTGCGAGATCAACGAGGCCGTGCTGCTGCCCGACGTGGAAGTGGGCCGCGGCGCCCGGCTCAACCGGGTGGTGATCGACCGCGCCTGCGTCATTCCCGACGAAATGGTGATCGGCGAAGATCCGGTCGCCGACGCCGCGCGCTTCGAGCGCACCGAGAATGGCGTGGTGCTGGTCACGCGCGAAATGCTGAAAAGGCTGGCCGCCTGAGGCCGCACCCCCCCACGATGCGAATCCTCCAGGTCAGCGCCGAACTCTTTCCCCTCCTGAAGACCGGCGGACTGGCGGACATCGCCGGCGCCCTGCCCCTGGCGCTCATGGCCGCGGGGCAGGACGCGCGCGTGCTGCTGCCGGGCTTTCCGGCCATCGTGGCCGGCGTGCGCGACCTGGCGCCGGTGGCCGATTTCAATGCGCCCTGGGGCGAGCGCTTCAGTCTCCGCGCAGGGCACATCGCCACCGAGGGTGCGCCGTCGATCCGCGCCTACGTGATCGACGCGCCGGCGCTGTACGACCGGCCCGGCAATCCTTATGAAGACACCGCGCGCCAGCCCTACGCCGACAACCACCGGCGCTTCGCGCTGCTCGGCTGGGCCGCGGCGCAGCTGGCGCAAGGGCTCGACCCGGCGTGGCGGCCCGAGGTCGTGCATGCGCACGACTGGCATGCGGCGCTGGCACCCGCTTACATCGCCTTTGCGCGCGAGGCTGGAGGGCCGCGCGTGGGCAGCGTGTTCACGGTGCACAACCTGGCCTACCAGGGCATCTTCGCGCCGTGGAATTTCACCGACCTGGGCTTGCCGGGTCCCGCCTTCCACATGAACGGGCTCGAGTACCACGGGCAGGTCTCGTTCATGAAGGCCGGCCTGTATTTCGCCGACCGGCTCACCACCGTGAGCCCGACCTACGCGCTGGAGATCCAGACGCCCGAGCAGGGCTGCGGCCTCGATGGCCTGCTGCGCCAGCGCAGCGGCGCGCTCACCGGCATCCTGAACGCGGTGGACGACAAGGTCTGGAACCCGGCCTCCGACGCCGCGCTGGTGCAGGGCTATCACACGCCCGAAGGCCGCCACATGGCGGGCAAGGCGCGCTGCAAGGCGGTGCTGCAGCACCAGCTGGGCTTGGCGGAGCGGCCCGATGCGCCGCTCTTCGTCCTGGTGAGCCGGCTCACCGAGCAGAAGGGCCTGCACCTCGTGCTCGGCAGCATCGACGCGCTGCTCGCCCAGGGCGGCCAGCTCGCGCTGCTGGGCAGCGGCGAGGCGTGGCTCGAAGAGGCCTTTCGCCAGCGCGCGGCGGCGGCGCCCGAATCGGTCAGCGTCACCATCGGCTACAACGAGACGCTCGCGCACCAGCTCTTCGGCGGCGGCGACGTGACGCTGGTGCCCTCGCTCTTCGAGCCCTGCGGCCTCACGCAGATGTATGGCCTCAAATACGGCTGCCTGCCGCTGGTGCGCAGCGTGGGCGGCCTCGCCGACACGGTGGTCGACAGCACGCTGGAAGACCTGGCCAGCGGCGAGGCCACCGGCTTCGTGTTCGACCGCTTCGACGCCCACGACTACGAACGCGCGCTGCGCCGCGCCTTCGCCCTCTACCAGCGCGCGCCCGACTGGCGGCGCGTGCGCGGCAACGCCATGCGGCGGCCGGCCGACTGGGCCACCGCGGCCGCGCAGTACATCGACGTCTACCAACAAGCATCGGCCCCCGCCTGACCCACGCACGGCCGACACCACACCACTCACCCGAGAGCGCCACAACCATGACGATCAAAGACTTCGCCTACGACCACCCCGACCGCGACGTCGCGGCCTTCAAGCGCGCCGTGGCCAACAAGCTGATCTACGCGGTCGGCAAGGACCCGGTCGCCGCCAGCCAGGACGACTGGCTCAACGCCACCTCGCAGGCCGTGCGCGACCAGCTGGTCGAGCGCTGGATGATGACCACGCGCGCCAACTACGCGCAGGACCTGAAGCGCGTCTACTACCTCTCGATGGAGTTCCTCATCGGGCGCACCTTCACCAACGCGCTGCTCGCGGTGGACCTGTACGACACGGTGCGCGAAGCCCTGGCCGACTTCGGTGTGGACATGGCGGCGCTCGCAGAGCGCGAGCCCGATGCGGCACTCGGCAACGGCGGCCTCGGGCGGCTCGCGGCCTGCTTCCTCGATTCGATGGCCACGCTCGGCGTGCCGGGCATGGGCTACGGCATCCGCTACGAGTACGGCATGTTCCGCCAGCGCATCGTCGACGGCCAGCAGGTGGAAACGCCCGACTACTGGCTCACGCGCGGCAACCCGTGGGAGTTCCAGCGGCCCGAGGTGAACTACCGCGTGCGCTTCGGCGGCCGCGTGCAAAAGCGCGAGGGCCTGAATGCACCCTACGGCGCGGCCGACTGGGTCGACACGCACGACGTGCTGGCCGTGGCCTACGACACCATCATTCCCGGCTACGGCACGCAGGCCACCAACACGCTCAGGCTCTGGTCGGCGCGCGCCACGGAGGAGATAGACCTCTCGGCCTTCAACCGCGGCAACTACATGGGCGCGGTGGAAAGCAAGAACCAGTCGGAGAACGTCTCGCGCGTGCTCTACCCCGACGACTCCACGCCCTCGGGCCGCGAGTTGCGGCTGCATCAGGAGTATTTTTTCTGCAGCGCGAGCGTGCAGGATTTGCTGCGCCGGTACCTGCGCAGCCACAAGACCTTCGACCAACTCTCCGAGAAGGTCAGCATCCACCTGAACGACACGCACCCGGTGCTCGCGGTGCCCGAGCTCATGCGCCTTCTGCTCGACGAGCACGGCCTTGCGTGGGACGAGGCCTGGGCGCACACGCAGAAGGTGTTCAGCTACACCAACCACACGCTGATGCACGAGGCGCTGGAGACCTGGCCGGTGGAGATGCTGGGGCGCATATTGCCGCGGCACCTGCAGATCATCTACGACATGAACGCGAAGTTCCTGGCCACCGTGACGCAGAAGGTGGGCAACGACGTGGAGCTGATGCGCCGGCTTTCGCTGGTGGACGAATCGGGCGAGCGGCGCGTGCGCATGGCGTACGTGGCGGTGCTCGCGAGCCACTCGATCAACGGCGTCTCGGGGCTGCATTCGGAGCTGATGAAGCAGTCGATCTTCGCGGACTTCGACAAGATCTTTCCCGAGCGCTTCAACAACAAGACCAACGGCGTCACGCCGCGCCGCTGGCTCGCGCAGGCCAACCCGCCGCTGGCCGGGCTGCTGGACCAGCGCATCGGCAAGGGCTGGCGGCGCGACCTGTCGCAGCTGGAGGCGCTGAAACCAATGACCGCGCAACCCGCCTTCGTGCGCGCGTTCCGCCACGCCAAGCGCGAGAACAAGCTGCGGCTGGCCAACTGGGTCGGCGAGCACCTGAAGATCGACCTGGACACCGACGCGATGTTCGACGTGCAGGTCAAGCGCATCCACGAATACAAGCGGCAACTGCTCAACGTGCTGCACGTGGTGGCGCGCTACCACCGCATCCTGGACGCGCAGGCCGCCGGTACGCCCATCGACATCGTGCCGCGCGTGGTGGTGTTCGCGGGCAAGGCGGCGTCGGCCTACGTGATGGCCAAGCTGGTGATCCGGCTCATCAACGATGTGGCCAGCACCATCAACGCCGATGCGCGCGTGGGCAAGCTGCTGAAGGTGGTGTTTTTGCCGAACTACAGCGTGAGCCTGGCGGAAATCATCATGCCGGCAGCGGACCTCTCGGAGCAGATTTCCACCGCGGGCACCGAGGCCTCGGGCACCGGCAACATGAAGTTTGCGCTGAACGGCGCGCTCACCATCGGCACGCTGGACGGCGCCAACGTGGAGATGCGCGAGAACGTGGGGCCGGAGAACATCTTCATCTTCGGCAACACGACGCCGGAGGTGGCGGACATTCGCGCCCGTGGCTACCAGCCGCGCGAGATCTACGAGGAGAACGCGGAATTGAAGCGCGTGCTCGACGCGATCCGCGACGGCGCGTTCTCGCCCGGGGAGCCCTCGCGCTTCCAGGGCATCTACGACGCGCTGGTGAACTGGGGCGACCACTACCTGCTGCTGGCGGACTACGCGAGCTATGTCGCCAAGCAAGCCGAGGTGGATGCGCTGTACCGCGATTCGGACGCGTGGACCCGGATGGCGATTCTCAATGTGGCGGGGATGGGGGCGTTTTCGTCGGACCGGACGATCGCGCAGTACGCGCACGAGATCTGGAACACGAAGCCCGTGGTCCTCGGCTGAGTCTTCGGTATTTCTCCCTCCCCTTCCGGGGGAGGGCCGGGGTGGGGGCACGCGGCGGCTGATGAAGCCTTGCGCTGAACGAACGCCGCTTGCCCCCATCCCAACCTTCCCCCAAAGGGGGAAGGAGCAAGACAAGTTCAGCGCGGCTTTTCGGGGGCCGCTTCAGCCTCTGTCACGAAGCCGATGCGGCTCAGCCCCGCCTTGTTCGCGATGCCCATGAGCGCCACCACCTTGCCGTAGGGCACGGTCTGGTCGGCGCGCAGCTGCACTTCGGTGTCCTTGCTGTCCGCGGCGGCCTTTTCGAGTTGGGCGGCCAGCTCTTCGTCGGTCACGGGCTTGTCGTTCAGGAAGACCTTGCCCGATGCATCGACCGAGAGGCTCACGAACTTGGGCGTGTCGTTGGGCTGGCCCGCATCGGTCTGCGGCAGGTCGAGCTTGATCGAGCTGGCCATCAGCGGCGCCGTGATGATGAAGATCACCAGCAGCACCAGCATCACGTCGACCAGCGGGGTGACGTTGATGTCCGAGAGCGGTCGCTGCCCGCCGGCACCCGTGGCGCGCCCGCCGCCTGCCGCGCTGCTGCCGAGCGAAGTGCGTCCGAAGGCCATGGTGCGTGCGCTCCCCGGTCAGACGGGCATCGGCCGCGCCGGCGGCGGCGCGGCGGGTGCCGGTGCGTCGCCGAAGCTGCCGAGCAGGTCGTGCGCGAAGCCTTCGAGCTCGGCCTCGATGCGGCCGATGACGCGGCCGAAGACGTTGTAGGCCAGCACGGCCGGAATCGCGACCGCGAGGCCGAATGCCGTCATGACGAGCGCCTCGCCGACGGGGCCGGCCACCTTGTCGATGGTGAAGCCGCCGGTCTGGCCCGCGATACCCGTGAGCGCACCATAGATGCCCCAGACCGTGCCCAAAAGGCCGACGAAGGGCGCAGTGGCGCCGACCGTCGCGAGAAGAATTTGCCCGGCCTGCAGGCGCCGCAGCGCGCCGTGCAAGGCATCGCGCAGCGCGCGCGTCAGGCGCTGGTTGCGGTCGCCCGTCGCACCGAGCGTGCCATTGACGTTGGCGGCCGCCGCGTTCTTGAGGGCAATGACCGCCGGCAGCACCAGCGTGGCCCGGTCGAAGGCCTTGAGCTTCTGCTCGGCATCGGCCAGCGTGGCCGACTGCCAGAACGCCGCGATGCCACGCAGCACGTCGCGTGTGCCGCCGCGCAAGAGCCACGCCTTCCAGAGGATCACCACCCAGCTGGCGATCGACATCGCCAGCAGCAGCGCCGCCACCGAACGGCTGACGCCGTCGCCCTGGGTCAGCAGTTGGAGCACGCTCATCGGCAGTCCTTAGCGCAGGCCGAGCACGTCGTACATGTCGAAGAGGCCGGACTTTTGACCGGCCAGGAAGCGCACCGCGCGCAGGGCGCCCTGTGCGTAGGTCACGCGGCTGGACGACTTGTGCGTGATCTCGATGCGCTCGCCGATGCCGGCGAAGAGCACCGTGTGGTCGCCCACGATGTCGCCGCCCCGGATGGCCGAGAAGCCGATGGTCGAGGGGTCGCGCTCGCCGGTGATGCCCTCGCGGGCATAGACGGCGCAGTCCTTCAGGTCGCGGCCGAGCGCATCGGCGATCACTTCGCCCATCTTGAGCGCGGTGCCCGAGGGCGCATCGACCTTGTGGCGGTGGTGGGCCTCGATGATCTCGATGTCGTAGCCGGTCGACATCGCCTTGGCGGCCATCTCGAGCAGCTTGAAGGTGACGTTGACGCCCACGCTCATGTTGGGGGCCAGCATGATCGCGACGTCCTTGGCGATCTCGGCGATCTCGGCCTTCTGCGCATCGCTGAAGCCGGTGGTGCCGATGACCGCCTGCACGCCGAGCTCGCGGCAGATCGCCAAGTGCGCGAGCGTGCCTTCGGGGCGGGTGAAGTCGATGACCACCTGCGCGTCCGCAAGGCCCGTGCGCAGGTCCGCCACGATGGGCACGCCGCTCGTGAAGCCCAGGAAGGCCGCGGCGTCGGCGCCGATGGCCTCGCTGCCGGCGATGTCCAGGGCGCCGGCCAGGCGGCAGTCGGGGGCGTTGCGCACGGCCTCGATCAGCATGTGGCCCATGCGGCCCGAGGCGCCGGCGATGGCGATGCGGCGCAGCGCGGGGGTGGCGGAAAGAGAGGAAGAGGTAGGTTCGGTCACGCGGATTCAGTCTTCAAGGTGGCCCGCAGGCCACTGGGAACCAAGAAGGGCACCGGACGGACGCCGCCTGACTCGGCGGGCGCCGCCCGCTCCTGCTGCGCTCAGCGCGCGGCTTCGAGCGGGGGGTAGGCGGCCGGCAGCGGCGGCACGGCGGCCGATGCTGCGGCGTCGGCTTTCTCGTCCTTGGCCGGCGCGAATTTCTTGAGCTCGTCTTCGCTGGCCTCCAGCGGGGGCACCTTGCCGGATTTCTTGCGGGTATCGAGCGTGGCGACGAATTCTTCTTCGCTGGGCATCTCGCCGCCTTCGAAGCGGTCCAGCAGCTCGCCGTTGAAGAACACCGTCAGGCGCCGTTCCTGGGGCTCGACGCCCTGGCGGCGGATGGTGAACACGTAGTCCCAGCGGTTGGCGTGGAACACGTCGCTCAGCAGCGAAGTGCCGAGGATTTCACGCACCTGCTGGCGGGACATGCCGGGCTTGAGCGCCGCGACCTGTTCCTTCGACACGAAATTGCCCTGGACCACTTCGACCTTGTAGGGCGTGATCGCGGACAGCGCGCCCCGCGTGCGATCGCTGAAACCGCTGCAGGCACCGAGGCAGAGCGTCGCGGCGACGGCAGCAGCCAGCAGCCAGGGACGGCGTTGGAGAATGGCAGGCATGGGAGGAAAAGGGGGTAGCGATATGATCGGCCATTGTAGCGGCTGACCTTTTCAGGACCTGACCGCAGCACAGGGCGCAGGAACCATCAATGGCCAATATCGACGAACTCAAGAATACCGGCCTCAAGGCCACCTTGCCACGCCTGAAGATTCTGGAAATCTTCCAGACCGGCAGCCAGCGGCACATGACGGCCGAAGACGTGTTTCGCGTGCTGCTCAACGAGCATTCCGACATCGGCCTGGCCACCGTCTACCGCGTGCTCACGCAGTTCGAGCAGGCCGGCATCCTGGAGCGCAGCCATTTCGAGAGCGGCAAGGCCGTCTACGAGCTCAACGAAGGCACCCACCACGACCACCTGATCTGCACCTCGTGCGGCAAGGTCGAGGAGTTCTACGACGCCGAGATCGAGCGCCGCCAGCAGATGATTTCCAAGGACAAGGGCTGGATCCTGCAGGACCACGCCATGTCGCTCTATGGCCTTTGCGGCGACTGCGTAGCGAAGCGCTGAACGGTCGACGAAAACGGCGTCAGTCGCCGTCGCGCCCGCTTTCCATCGCCTTGTGGTGGCGCGCCACGAAATCCGCATAGGTGTCGATGCCCCGCAGCTGCAGGATCGAATTGCGCACGGCCGCCTCGACCAGCACGGCGATGTTTCGCCCCGCCACCACCTGGATGATGACCTTGCGCACCGGAATGCCCAGCACGTCCTGCGTGAGGGGCGCCGAGGGCATGCGCTCGTAGTCGCGCTCGAAGCTGTCGCGCCGCACCAGGTGCACGATGAGCTTCAGGCGCATTTTCCGGCGCACCGCCGTCTCGCCGAAGATCGCACGGATGTCCAGGAGGCCGATGCCGCGCACTTCCAGCAGGTTCAGCAGCAGATCCGGGCAACGCCCTTCGATAGTGTTTTGGTTGATGCGGTAGAGGTCGACGGCATCGTCGGCCACCAGGCCGTTGCCGCGCGAAATCAACTCCAGGCCGAGCTCGCTTTTGCCGAGGCCCGACTCGCCCGTGATCATCACGCCCATGCCCAGGATGTCCATGAACACGCCGTGCATCGAGGTGCGCTCGGCGAAGTGCTTGGACAGGTACGCGCGCAGCAGGTCGATCACGAAGGCCGACGATTCGCGCGTGGCGAAGAGCGGCAGCTGCGCGCGCTCGCAGATCGACAGCAGTTCGTCCGGCGGCGCCTGGCCGTCGGCCAGCACCAGCATCGGCGGCTCCAGCGTGACGATGCGGGCGATGCGGCGCGCGCAGTCGTCGGGGCTTCCGCGCGTGAGGTAGGCCACCTCGCGGGCGCCCAGGATCTGCACGCGGTACGGGTGGATGTAGTTGAGGTAGCCGACCAGGTCGGCGGCCGACTGGGCGCGGCTGATGACTTCGGGATCGAACTGGCGCTCCGAAGCACCGAGCCCCGCGAGCCATTCCCAGCGGAGCGACCCGCGGAACTCCTCGAACATGGCATCGGCGCTGATGACGGTCGGCTTCATGCGTTCAGGAGGCGGCGCGGGGCGCCTAGTTGGAAGCAGGCCAGAATACCGCGGAACCGGCTTTGCCGGGCCGCTGGTATTGCCCCGGAAGGGGGTTGGCGAAGCGACACGAAGTGCGCGAAGCCTGGGGGCGAGTCACCTTTATGCGACTTGGGTCGACTGCCAGCCGGCGATCAGGCCGTGGAGCGCGGCTGCATCGGTGCTGGACTTGATCTGTTCGCGCAGGCTGGCATCGCTCAGCAGCTCGGCGATTTCAGAGAGGATTTCCAGGTGCTTCTGCGTGGCCGCTTCGGGCACCAGGAGGAAGATCAGGAGGGCGACGGGCTGCTCGTCAGGCGCATCGAAACCGATGGGGTTGGCCAACTGGAACACCGCGGCCATCGGCGCCTTCAGGCCCTTGATGCGGCCATGTGGAATCGCAACGCCGTGGCCCAGGCCGGTGGAGCCGAGGCGCTCGCGCGCAAAGAGGCTGTCGGTGATCAGGGCGCGTCCCAGGCCGTGAAGGCTTTCGAACAGAAGGCCAGCTTCTTCGAAAGCACGTTTCTTGCTGGTAGCGTCAACGCTCACAAGCACTTGGGCGGGCGGCAGGATGGACGCGAGGCGATTCATGGTGGGGGCAGAGCGGGGGCGATTATGCACCCGGTTGGTAAAAACCCCCAGTCGCCCTACCTACTTTCTGTTTACATGTTGCCCGGAGGCCTCGCTGCGCCTAGGCAGAAGCCAGAAAGAAACCCCAAAGTCCCACGGCCACAGTCGGAAAAGCAAAAGGCCGCCCGAAGGCGGCCTTTGGTGCGAGCGGCCCCAAGAAGGGCCTCGCCCGGTGCTCACATCACGCGCTTGGGCGCCATGTGATGGTGGTCCTGCAGGCGGTCCTTGTGGCGAACCACCTGGCGGTCGAGCTTGTCGACCAGTTCATCGACCGCAGCGTAGAGATCAGCGTGGCTCGACTCCGCGAACATGTCATTGCCCTTGACGTGAATGTTGCACTCCGCCCTTTGGCGGCGTTCCTTTTCCTTCTGCTTTTCCACCGTGAGGATCACCTTCACATCGACCACCTGGTCGAAATGCCGTGTGATCCGGTCCAGCTTGCTCGTGACGTAGGTGCGCAAGGCAGGGGTGACGTCGAGGTGATGACCGCTGATCGTCAAATTCATGAATGACCTCCTGAGAATTGACGGTTGGGGAAATGACCCCGCTCCAGGATGGAGCGTGGCCGGCGAAACGAGAGGTGTGGTGCGGGGGAGAGGGAGAGAAGAAGAGGAGAAAGAGGGGGCGTTCGATTCACTATGCCCAAGCTGTCACGGTATTGCAATACCTGGGTTCTCCGGGTGGCGAGCGTGCATGGAGCCTGCTTCAATCCGCTATGGATTCCATAGCTGCCCGCGCATGTTGGCCCGCCTTCGTGGCGCTTTGCCAGCAAGTGTTAACGAGCTTCTTGCCCGGTGACCCTGCCGGGCGAAGGGCCAGCCGCTTCAGCGCCAGGCCGCGCGCATGCGGTTGCGCAGGTCGATCACGGCGGTAGGCGGCGGCACGGCGGGCGCGCGCACCGGCGGTGGCGGCCAGGTCTGCTGCTCGAACCCCGCCAGATCCGATTCGGTGATGAAGCGCGTGCGGTTCGCATACAGGTGCCGGTCGCCCCGCACCGCCTGCTGCGTGATGTAGAAGCGCTGCGGCACCAAGAGGTGCAGGTGGTCGCGGGCCCGCGTCATCGCGACATAGAGCAGGCGCCGTTCTTCCTCCAGTTCGTGCGCGCTCTGCGCCACGTCGGCCGGCAGGCAGCCGTCGACCACGTTGATCACATGCACCGAGTTCCACTCCTGCCCCTTGGCCGAATGGATGGTGGAGAGGATCAGGTAGTCCTCGTCCAGGAGCGGCGGCCCGGGGCGATCGCTCGTGGCCTCGGGCGGATCGAGCGTGAGTTCGGTCAGGAAGCGCTCGCGCGAGCCGTAGCCCACGGCCAGGCGCACCAGTTGCTCCACGTCCTGGCGGCGCACGCCGGAGGTGTCGTCGTAGAGGCGCTCCAGATGCGGCAAATACCAGTCCATCGCCAGCTCGACATCGGCCGGCCACGCCAGCGACGGCGCGCGCAGCGCGGCATAAGTCTCGGCAAAGCCCACCCATTGCTCGCGCGCCGCGGACGGCGGCACGAAGTCGCGCACGGCCGCGGCCGGGTCGGCCGCCTGGTCCATCGCATCGAGCAACCGCGTGCCCGTGACGGGCCCGATGCCCGGAATCAACTGCGTGACGCGAAACCCCGCCATGCGCCCGCGCGGGTTCTCGGCGAAGCGCAGCACCGCGAGCAGGTCCTTCACATGCGACGCCTCGAGAAACTTGAGGCCGCCGAACTTCACGAACGGGATGTTGCGGCGCGCGAGCTCCAGCTCGAGCGCCGCGCTGTGCGACGAGGTGCGAAACAGCACCGCCTGCGACTTGAGCGCAAGCCCACCCTCGCGGTGCGCGAGCACCTTGTCGGCCACCCAGCGCGCCTGCCCCGCTTCGTCGGGCACCAGCACGATTTGCGGCTTGCCGGCGGAGGGCTTGTCGGTCCAGAGCGTCTTGGCGTGCCGCTCGGCCGCCTGCGCGATCACGCGGTTCGATACATCGAGGATCGGCTGCGTCGAGCGGTAGTTGCGCTCCAGCGTGACCACCCGCGCGGCCTGGCTGAACTGCGCCGGAAAGTCCAGGATGTTGCGCACCGTCGCGCCGCGGAACGAGTAGATCGACTGCGCGTCGTCCCCCACCACCGTGACGCCGCGCCCGTCGGGCTTCATCGCGAGAAGGATCGAGGCCTGCAGCAGGTTGGTGTCCTGGTACTCGTCGACCAGCACATGGTCGAAGCGCGCGCCCACGGCCTCGGCCAGCGCGGGCTCCGCGACCATCTCGGCCCAGTAGAGCAGCAGGTCGTCGTAGTCGAGCACGTTCTGCTGCTGCTTGGCCTCGACGTAGGCACTGAACAGCCTCTTGAGCTCGGCCTCCCATTCGCCGCACCACGGAAAGGCCTCCTTCAGCACCTCGGCCACCGAGGCGCGCGTGTTCACGCAGCGCGAGTAGATCGACAGGCACGTGCCCTTGCGCGGGAAGCGGTTCACCGTGGACGACAGGCCCAGCTCGTGGCGCACCAGCCCCATCAGGTCCTCGGCGTCGCCGCGGTCGTGGATCGTGAAGCTCTCGTCCAGGCCGATCTGCGGCGCGTACTCGCGCAAGAGGCGCGCTCCGATGCCATGGAAGGTGCCGGCCCACGGCAACGCGGGCGGCCGCTCCGACTTGAGGCCGAGCACGCGCGCCAGCACCTGGCCCGCGCGGCGTTCCATCTCCTGTGCGGCGCGGCGCGAGAAGGTCAGCAGCAGCAGCCGCTGCGGATCGACGCCGTCCGCGATCAGGTGCGCCACGCGGTGCGCCAGCGTGCTGGTCTTGCCGGAGCCGGCGCCGGCAATCACCAGCAGCGGGCGGTGATCGTCGGCCACCGCAGCGCCCACGCCGTGCTCAACCGCCGCGCGCTGGTCGTCGTTGAGCGTGGCCAACGCCGCGGCCAGGCGCTCGGCTTGCGTCTTTGGCGCAGCGGAAAAAACGGGGGTCGCAGCGGTCTGCATGGGACACGACTTTACTGTATGTCCGTCCAGTTCGGTCAGGTTTCCGCCTTGTGGCCGGTGACATAATCGCGCCTCGCTGCAACCGGAGACTCCCCATGGAAACCGCCCCGTCTCGGCAGCTTTCAACTCCCCTCTGACGCGCTCGCGCCGGGCCCGGGAATTGAAAGCGCCCCTCCCTCGCCCACCGTTCAGTCATCCCCGGGAGTGAGCCCATGCTCAATATCTTTACGCTCGCCAACGGCCGCCTCGTCCAGGAAGAGATCGAGTCGCTGGAAGAGCTCTCCAAGTTCCAGCCGATCTGGGTCGATCTCGAATCGCCCACGCTCGAAGAAAAGCGCTGGATCAAGCAGTACTACGGCCTCTCGATTCCCGAAGACGCGATGGACGAGGACATCGAGGAATCCGCCCGCTTCTACGAGGAAGACAACGGCGAGCTGCACATCCGCTCCGACTTTTTGATCGACGACGACGAAGACCCGCGCACGGTGCGCGTGGCGTTCATCCTCAACCAGCACAACACCGATTTGCGCAGCCGCGGCGTGCTGTTCTCGATCCACGACGAGGACGTGCCGGTGTTCCGTCTGCTGCGCATGCGCGCGCGTCGCGCGCCGGGGCTCATCGAAGACGCGAAGGAAGTGATGCTCAAGCTCTTCGACGCCGACGCCGAATACTCGGCCGACACGCTGGAGAACATCTACGACGAGCTCGAAGTGGCCGGCAAGAAAGTGCTCTCGGGCAACGTCACCGACGAGCTGGCCGGCGAAGTGCTCGGCCTCATCGCGCGGCAGGAAGACTTGAACGGCCGCATCCGCCGCAACGTGATGGACACGCGCCGCGCGGTCAGCTTCATGATGCGCAGCAAGATGCTCAACGCCGAGCAGTTCGAGGAAGCGCGGCAGATCCTGCGCGACATCGAATCGCTGGACAACCACACGGCGTTCCTTTTCGACAAGATCAACTTCCTGATGGATGCGACCGTTGGTTTCATCAACATCAACCAGAACAAGACCATCAAGATCTTCTCGGTGGCGAGCGTGGCGCTCTTGCCGCCCACGCTGATCGCGAGCATCTACGGCATGAACTTCAAGTTCATGCCCGAGCTCGACTGGGCCATGGGCTATCCGTACGCCATCGTGCTGATGGCCGCGAGCGCGCTGGTGCCGATGTGGTATTTCCGCCGGCGCGGCTGGCTCAAGTAGCCGGTTGCCGCGCGAGCCACGCGCCGACCAGCGCGAGGCTGTAGCGGCTCGCGACCTCGGCGACGAAGCGCGCGAAGTCGCCATGGGCTTCGTCGTCGGCGCGGTCTGAAATCGTCCGCATCGCCGCGAAGGGCACGCCGTAGTCGTGGCACACCTGCGCCACCGCGGCGCCTTCCATTTCCACGGCGAGCGCATCGGGCAGTTGGCGACGCAGCGCTTCGCTCTCGGCAGCGGTCGAGACGAAACGATCACCACTGATCAGCAAACCGCGATGCACCTTCGGTGAACGAAGGCCGAACTCATCGACGGCGCCCTGCCCCACCAACGCCACCGGATCGCGCAGCGCCTCTTCGGCCACGGCAACCAGCGAATCGCTGATCGCAGCGTCGGTCGCGAAACGCGAAAGGCCCATCAACGGCACTTCGTATTTCGGAAAGAGGGGCGAGGCGTCCATGTCGTGCTGAAGCAGTTCGGTCGCCACGACCACATCGCCCACATTCACGCCCGGCGCGAGCCCGCCCGCAACACCGCTGAACACGATGCCCCGCACGGCGAAGCGTTCGAGCAGCATCGTCGCCGTGACCGCCGCCGCCACCTTGCCGATGCGCGACAGCACCGCGACCACGGGCTGGCCATGCAGATGGCCCACCCAGAAGTCGCGCCCGGCGATGCGCACGCGTTGCTCGTCGGGCATCTGCGCGAGGAGCGCCTTCAGTTCCTCGTGCATCGCCGCGACGATGGCGATGGGCGCAGCCACCGTTTACTACTTGATATCCACGCCGTAGAAGGTGTGGCGCCCGAACGGGCTGAGCTTGAAGTCGATCACTTCCTTGCGCACGGGCTTGAGTTGCACCGCGTGCGCGATGGTGAACCACGGCGCCTGCTCCTTGAAGATGACCTGCGCCTTCTTGTAGAGCGCATCGCGGTCGGCCTGCTTGACCGTGCTCTTGGCCTTCACCACGAGGTCTTCGTAGGGCTGGTAGCAGAACTTGGAGATGTTGCTGCCGCTGGCCGACTTGGCCGAAGCGCAGCCCAGGAGCGTGTAGAGGAAGTTGTCCGGATCGCCGTTGTCGCCGGTCCAGCCCAGCATGCCCATCTGGTGCTCGCCGGCCTGCAGGCGCTTGCGGTACTCGCCCCATTCGAAGCTCTTGATCTCGGCCTTCACGTTGATCTTGGCCAGGTCCGCCTGCATCAGCTCGGCGATGCGCTTGGCGTTCGGGTTGTACGGGCGCTGCACCGGCATGGCCCACAGGTCGGTCGAGAAGCCGTCGGGGAAGCCCGCCTGCGCGAGCAGCTTCTTGGCGGCTTCGGGGTCGTACGGATCGTCCTTGATCGCGTCGTTGTAGGACCACATGGTCGGCGGGATCGGGTTCTTCGCGGCCACGCCGGTCGTGAGGTACACGCCGTCGATGATGGCCTTCTTGTTGATCGCCATGTTGATGGCCTTGCGCACGCGCACGTCGTCGAAGGGCTTCTTGGTCGTGTTGTACGAGAGGTAGCCCACATTCAGGCCCGGCTGCTCCAGCACCTGCACGTTCGGGTCCTTGCGGATCGCGTCCAGGTCGGCCGGGTTCGGGTACGGCATCACGTGGCACTCGCCCTTCTGCAGCTTGGCCCAGCGCACCGACGCATCGGGCGTGATCGCGAACACGAGGTCGTCGATCTTCGCCTTGCCGCCCCAGTACTGCGGGAAGGCCTTGAAGCGGATGATCGCGTCCTTCTGGTATTGCACGAGGTAGAAGGGGCCGGTGCCGATCGGGTCCTGGTCCACCTTCTCGGGCGTGCCGGCCTTGAGCATCGCGATCGCGTATTCCTTGGACTGGATGCCCGCGTACTGCATCGCCAGGTTGGCCAGGAACGGCGCCTCGGCCTGGTTGAGCGTGATCTTCACGGTGAAGTCGTCGATGCGGTCCACCGACTTCAGGAGCTTGGGCATGCCCATGTCGTTGAAGTACGAGTGGTTCTGGCTCGTCACCTTGAAGAACGGATCGCTCTCCTTCCACTGGCGCTCGAGCATGAAGATGAAGTCGTCGGCGTTGAAGTCGCGCGTGGGCTTGAAGCTCTTGCTCGTGGTGTGCCACTTCACGCCCTTGCGCAGGTGGAATGTGTAGACCGTGCCGTCGGCCGAGATGTCCCACTTTTCTGCGAGGCCCGGGGTGATCTTGGTGCCGCCGCGCTCGAACTCCACGATGGTGTTGTAGACCTGCGTGGTCACGTCGAACGACGTGCCGGTGGTGTTCATGCCCGGATAGAAATTCTCCGGGCTTCCTTCGGAGCAATACACCAGCGTCTTGGCCGACACCGCGCCCGCAGCCAGGGTAAGGGCCGCAAGCGCTGTCGGTGCCAGGAGCGCCAGCAGTCGTGAGCGGCGCGAAACGGAGGGTTGGGTCTTCATGAGGACTCCTTCAGACACGGTTGAAAAAAAGGGAAAACGAACTCAGGGATTCGCCGCCGCCGCAGCGGCGAGCACGGGACCATCGGCGCGCACGGGCGGCGCGCCATCGAGAAACTTCTCCGCGTAGTGGCAGGCCACGAGCCGCTCGTCGAGCGCGCGCAGCAGCGGACGCTCTTCGCGGCAGCGCTGCTGCACGTGCTGGCAGCGCGTGTTGAAGACGCAGCCCGTGGGCGGATTCAGCGGCGACGGCAGCTCGCCCTTGAGCACGATGCGCTGGCTGCTGAGCCCGGGCGTCGAGGCCAGCAGCGCCTGCGTGTACGGATGCAGCGGCCGCGCGAAGATGCGCCCCTTCGGGCCCTGCTCCACCGCGTGGCCCAGGTACATCACGAGCACGTCGTGCGCGATGTGGCGCACCACGCCCAGGTCGTGCGAGATGAAGAGGTACGCGAGCCCGAGCTCCGCCTGCAGGTCGGCCAGCAGGTTCAGCACCTGCGCCTGGATCGACACGTCCAGCGCCGACACCGGCTCGTCGGCCACCAAGAGGCGCGGCGACAGCATGAGCGCGCGCGCGATCGCGATGCGCTGGCGCTGGCCGCCCGAGAACATGTGCGGATAGCGGTTCGCGTACTCGGGGCGCAGGCCCACGCGCGCGAGCATTTCGCGCGCCTTGGCGGCACGCTCCGCCTTGCCCAGCGTGGTGTTGATCGCGAGCGGATCTTCGAGCACGGCCGAAATCTTCTTGCGCGGATTGAGCGAGCCGTAGGGGTTCTGGAACACCAGCTGCACGGCCTGGCGCAGCTCGCGCTTGCGCTCGGCCGGCGGGTTCACCGCATCGGCGCCGACGAGCGTGAGCTGCCCCGCCGTCGGCTTCTCGATCAGCGCGACCATGCGCGCGAGCGTCGATTTGCCGCAGCCCGATTCGCCGACCACCGCCAGCGTCCGGCCGCGCTCGAGGCGGAACGAGATGTCGCCCACCGCGCGCAGATGCGCCGGCGCGCGAAAGAGCCCGCGCCGCACGTCGTAGGTGCGCTGCAGGTTGGTGGCCTCGACCACGATGTCGCCGGGCGCGCCCTTGTCGTTGTTCATTGCAGCGCCTCCGCCGCGGGCACCTGCTGCGGCCGGTCCTGCTCGATGGCCACGATGCGGCCCGGCTCGCCGAGCGGATAGTGGCAGCGCACCTCCGCGCCCTGCCACTCGCGCAATGCGGGGCGCACGTTGCAGGCGCGCGTGGTGACGTAGCTGCAGCGCGGCGCGAACAGGCAGCCCGAGGGCCGGTCGTGCACGCCGGGCACCACGCCGCTGATGGTGGCAAGCCGCCCTTCAGGCGCGGCGCGTTCAGGCAATGCCGCGAGCAAGGCCTCGGTGTACGGGTGCTGCGGCGATGCGAAGAGCCGGTCGACGCGCTGGTGCTCCATCACCTGGCCCGCGTACATCACGGCGATGCGCTGCGCCATCTCGCTCACCACGCCCATGTTGTGCGTGATGAGCACCAGCGCCATGCCGCGCTCCTTCTGCAGGTCGCGCAGCAGGTCCAGGATCTGTGCCTGGATGGTCACGTCCAGCGCGGTGGTCGGCTCGTCGGCGATCAAAAGGCGCGGGTTGCAGGCGATGGCCATCGCGATCATCACGCGCTGGTTCATGCCGCCCGAGAGCTGGTGCGGATAGCTTGCGAGGCGCGACGATGCGGCGGGAATGCCCACCTGCTCCAGCAGCTCGGTCGCGCGTTTCTTCGCGGTGCGCTTGTCCAGGTTCAGATGGAGACGCAGCACTTCCATCAGCTGGAAGCCGATGGTGAAGCAGGGGTTCAGGCTGGTGGTCGGCTCCTGGAAGATCATCGCGACCTCCTTGCCGACCAGCGAGCGGCGCGCCTTGTCGGAGATGCCCAAGAGGTCCTTGCCCGCGAAGCGCATGTGGTCCGCGCGCACGCGGCCCGGAAA
Organism: Variovorax sp. AC194; assembly: GCF_979257995.1. Lineage (NCBI taxonomy): Bacteria > Pseudomonadati > Pseudomonadota > Betaproteobacteria > Burkholderiales > Comamonadaceae > Variovorax > Variovorax sp. AC194. The sequence goes on from NZ_OZ409823.1 coordinate 6,557,628, forward strand.
GCCGACCAGGCCCATGAGCGCCATCATCGTGACGCTCTTGCCCGAGCCCGATTCGCCGACGATGCCGAGCACCTCGCCTTCTTCGAGCGTGAGGCTCACGCCGTCGACGGCGTGCAGCACGCCACCTTGCGTGGGAAATTCCACGTGCAAATTCTTGATGTCCAGCAAAGGCATCGTTTCTCTCCTTTGCATTGAATCAGCGCTTGAGCTTGGGGTCCAGCGCATCGCGCAGACCGTCGCCCAGCAAATTGAAAGCCAGCACCGCCGCGAGGATCGCCAGACCCGGGAAGGTCACGACCCACCACGCGCGCAGCACGAACTCGCGCGCATCGGCCAGCATCGTTCCCCACTCGGGCGATGGCGGCTGCGCGCCGAGACCCAGGAACCCGAGCGCGGCCGCATCGAGGATGGCGGTGGAAATGCCGAGCGAGGCCTGCACGATCAGCGGTGCCGCGCAGTTGGGCAGCACCTCGCGGAACATGAGGCGCAGCGTACCGGCGCCGCTCACGCGGGCCGCGGTCACGTAGTCGCGCGAGACCTCGGCGATGACCGCGGCCCGCGTGATGCGCACATAGTGCGGCAGCACCACGATGGCCACTGCGAGCATCGCGTTGACGAGCCCCGGGCCGAGGATCGCGACGATCACGATGGCGAGCAAGAGGCTCGGCAGCGTGAGCACGATGTCCATGAGCCGCATGATCGCGATCTCGAGCACGCCGCGGAAAAATCCCGCGATGAGGCCGAGCACCACGCCCGCCACGACCGACAGCGCCACCACGGCCACGCCGATCGACAGCGAAAGCCGCGCGCCGTACATGAGGCGCGACAGGATGTCGCGGCCGATGGCGTCGGTGCCCAGCAGGTAGCGCCACGTTCCGCCCTGCTGCCATGCGGGCGGCTGCAGGAAAACGGCGCTGTTGGTTTCGTTGGGCGCGTGCGGTGCGATCCACGGCGCGAGGAGCGCGACGAGCAGCAGCACGACGATGGTCACGAGCCCGATGACCGCGCCGCGATTCGCCGAGAAGGCGGTCCAGAACTCGCGCCAGGGGCCGGGCGGCGCGGCGCCCGCGCCGGTCGTCGGAATGATGGGAGTCGAGGTAGTGTTCATCAGCGTCGGATACGGGGGTTGATGACGCCGTAGGCAACGTCGACCAGAAGATTCACGAGCATCACGATGCCGCCCAGCAGCAGCATGCCGCCCTGCAGCACCGGATAGTCGCGCCGGCCGATGGCCTCGATGAGCCACTTGCCGACACCGGGCCAGGAGAAGATCGTCTCGGTGAGGATCGCGCCGGTGAAGAGCACACCCACCTGCAGGCCGATCACGGTGACGACCGGGATCAGCGCATTGCGCAACGCATGCAGGCCCACCACGCGAAAGCGCGACAGGCCCTTGGCGCGCGCGGTGCGGATGTAGTCCTCGCCGAGCACCTCGAGCATGGCCGAGCGCGTCATGCGCGCGATCACCGCGAGCGGCACGGTGCCCAGCACGATGGCCGGAAGAATCAGGTGGTGCAGCGCCGACCAGAAGGCATCGGTGTCGCCGGCGCGCAGCGAGTCGATCAAGAGGAAGCCGGTCTCGGGCTCGATGAAGTACTGCACCGCGATGCGCCCGGAAACGGGCGTCCATCCGAGCTGCACCGAGAAGAACAGGATCAGCAGCAGCCCCCACCAGAAGATCGGCATCGAGTAGCCGGTGAGCGAGGTGGCCATCACGCCGTGGTCGAAGATGGAGTTGCGCCGCACGGCCGCGAGGATGCCGGCGGGCAGGCCGAGCAAGAGCGCGAAAAGAATCGCGCACACGCCGAGCTCGACCGTGGCCGGGAAGAGCGCGAGGAACTCGCTCATCACCTTGTCCTGCGTGATGATCGACTTGCCGAGATCGCCATGCAGCACGCGGCCGATGTAGATGCCGTACTGCACGAGGATCGGCTTGTCGAAGCCGTAGGCGGTGCGCAGTTCGGCATGGCGCGCAGGATCGATCCCGCGCTCGCCGGCCATGGTTTCAATGGGGTCGCCCGGCACCAGCCGGATGAGGAAGAAGGCCAGCAGCGTCATGCCGATGAAGGTCGGCACGAGCAAACTTAAACGAACGCAAATGAACTTAAACATCGACCCGCGAATATGCAAGATCGATGCCGCGGCCCTACCCGGGCCGAACCCTTACTTCTTGGCGTCGCGCAATTCGCGTCGGAGGATTTTTCCGACCGGTGTTTTCGGCAGGTCCGTACGAAACTCTACGATTCGCGGCTGCTTGTAACCCGTAAGGTTTGCTCTGCAGTATTCGCGCACCTGCGCCTCGGTGAGCGACTCGTCTTTCTTCACGATCACGAGCTTGACGGCCTCGCCGGTCTTGTCGTCCACCACGCCCACCGCCGCGCATTCGAGCACGCCCGGAATCTGTGCGACGACGTCTTCGATCTCGTTCGGATACACGTTGAAGCCCGACACCAGGATCATGTCCTTCTTGCGGTCGACCACCTTGAAGAAGCCGCGCTCGTCGACCACGCCGATGTCGCCGCTCTTGAAGTAGCCGTCGGGCGTCATGACCTTGGCGGTCTCGTCGGGGCGCTGCCAGTAGCCGGCCATCACCTGCGGGCCCTTGATGGCGATTTCGCCGGGCTGGCCCGGCGGCACTTCGTGGCCGTCGTCGTCGAGCAGCTTGAGCCAGGTGCTCGGAAGCGGCACGCCGATGGTGCCCGTATAGGCCTTGCTGTTCGTGGGGTTGCAGGTGGCCGAGGGCGAGGTCTCCGAGAGGCCATAGCCTTCGCAGATCGGACAGCCGGTTTTCTCGAGCCAGAGCTTCGCGACCGCGGCCTGCACCGCCATGCCGCCGCCCACCGAGACCTTGAGGTTCTTCCAGTTGACGGTGTTGAAGTCGGGGTGGTTCGCCAGGCCGTTGAAGAGCGTGTTGACCGCGGGGAAGCTGTGGATCGTGTGCTTGGACAACTCCTTGAGCACGCCCGCGAGATCGCGCGGATTCGGGATCAGGATCAGCTTGCCGCCCGTGCGCATGCCCAGCATCATGCCGACCGTGAACGCGAAGATGTGATAGAGCGGCAGCGCGCACACGCCGGTGGGCTGTTCGTTGGCCGGCACCTGCGCCATCACGGGCTCGTTCCAGGCCTCGGACTGCAGCACGTTGGCGATCACGTTGCGATGCAGCAGCACCGCGCCTTTCGAGACGCCCGTGGTGCCGCCCGTGTACTGCAACACGGCCACGTCGTCGGGGCCGATGGCCGGCGCCTGGAGCTTGCGGGCCGCGCCTTTTTCAAGCGCCTCGTTGAAGCGCACGGCGCCCGGCAAGCTGTAGTGCGGCACCATCTTCTTGACGTTGCGCACCACGTAGTTGACCAGCGCGCCCTTCAGGAATCCGAGGCGGTCGCCCATCGAGGTGAGCACGATGTGCTTGATCGGCGTGGCCGCGATGCATTGCTGCAGCGTGGTGCCGAAGTTCTCCATGATCACGATGGCCTTGGCGCCCGAGTCCTTCAACTGGTGCTCCAGTTCGCGCGGCGTGTAGAGCGGGTTCACATTCACCAGGATGAGGCCCGCGCGAAGGATGGCCGCCACCGCGATGGGGTACTGCGGGCAGTTGGGCATCATCGCGGCCACGCGGTCGCCCTTCACGAGGCCCAGGCCCTGCAGGTAGGCAGCGAACGCCTTGCTCTGCTTGTCGGTCTCTGCGTAGCTCACGTCCTTGCCCATGAAGCTGTAGGCCGTGCGGTCGGCGTACTTGGTGAAGCTCTCTTCCATGAGCCCGACCAGCGAGGAATAGTGCGAAGCGTCGATGTCGGCGGGCACGCCTTGCGGGTAGCTGCTGAGCCAGGGGCGGTCGGTCATGGATGTGTCTCCTCCAGGTCTTGGAACTTGCGGGTAACTGAAACGAAAACGGCGCTCGAATGGCGCCGCGATGATCTGGCCGCGCCTTGCAGCGCGGCCCGGGATCGTCGGCCTATTCGATGGCCTTGCCCATATCTTCCACTACTTTCTTCGCATCCCCAAAAACCATCATGGTCTTGTCCATGTAGAAGAGTTCGTTGTCCAGGCCCGCATAGCCCGCGGCCATGGAGCGCTTGTTCACGATCACCGTCTTGGCCTTGTAGGCTTCAAGAATGGGCATGCCGTAGATCGGGCTGCCCTTGGTGTGCGCGGCCGGGTTCACCACGTCGTTGGCGCCCAGGATGATCGCCACGTCGGCCTGGCCGAACTCGCCGTTGATGTCTTCCATCTCGAACACCTGGTCGTAGGGCACCTCGGCCTCGGCCAGCAGCACGTTCATGTGGCCGGGCATGCGGCCTGCGACCGGGTGGATCGCATACTTGACGGTGATGCCCTTCTCGGTGAGCTTGGCCGCGAGTTCCTTGACGGCGTGCTGCGCGCGCGCGACCGCCAGGCCGTAGCCCGGCACGATCACCACGGTCTCGGCATTGCCGAGCACGAAGGCCGCGTCGTCGGCGCTGCCGGTCTTCACCGGGCGCTGTTCCTTGGCTGCGCCGCCGGTGGTGGCCGCCTCGCCGCCGAAGCCGCCCAGGATCACGTTGAAGAACGAGCGGTTCATCGCCTTGCACATGATGTACGAGAGGATCGCGCCCGAGGAGCCCACCAGCGAACCGGCCACGATCAGCATCGCGTTGTTCAGGCTGAAGCCGATGCCCGCGGCCGCCCAGCCCGAGTAGCTGTTGAGCATCGACACCACCACCGGCATGTCGGCCCCGCCGATCGGGATGATGATGAGCACGCCCATGACGAACGCCAGCGCCAGCATCGCGAAGAACGCGGGCCAGCTCTCGGTGAAGACGAACACCAGGCCCAGCGCGACGGTCAGGAGACCCAGCACGAGGTTCAGCATGTGCTGGCCCTTGAACTGCACCGGCGCGCCCTGGAACAGGCGGAACTTGTACTTGCCCGAGAGCTTGCCGAAGGCGATGACCGAGCCGCTGAAGGTGATAGCGCCGATGGCCGCGCCCAGGAAAAGCTCCAGCCGGTTGCCCGCGGGAATGGCATAGCGCACGAAGCCGTCCAGGATGACGGCGCCGTCCGGCGTCTGCGCGCCGATGAGCGCGGCCACGGGCGCGGCGGTGATGCCGAAGGCCCAGGGCTCGGCCACCGCGGCCACGCCGATGAAGACCGCCGCCAGGCCGATCATGCTGTGCATGAAGGCGACCAGCTCGGGCATCTTGGTCATCTCGACCTTGTTGGCCATGAAGGCCCCCAGACCCCCGCCGACCACCACGGCCGCGAGCACGTAGGCGATGCCGGTGCCGAAGTCGACGTTGAGCGAGCGCGCCTGTCCGTGGATCAGCGCGATGGTCGTGAGCACGGCGATGGCCATGCCGGTCATGCCGAAGACGTTGCCGCGGATCGAGGTGGTGGGATGCGAGAGGCCCTTCAGGGCCTGGATGAAGCAGACGCTGGCAACCAGGTACAGCAGCGTGACGAGGTTCATGCTCACTTGGAAGCTCCCTCTTCAGCCTTGGGTGCGGCTGCTTTCTTCTCTTTCTTCTTGAACATCTCCAGCATCCGCCGCGTGACCAGGAAGCCGCCGAAGACGTTCACCGCGGCCAGGGCCACGGCCAGCACGCCCATGGTCTTGCCCAGCGGCGTGGTGGTGAGCGCGGCCGCCAGCATGGCGCCCACGATCACGATCGCCGAGATCGCGTTGGTCACGGCCATCAGCGGCGTGTGCAGCGCGGGCGTGACGGTCCAGACCACGTGGTAGCCCACGTAGATGGCCAGCACGAAGATGATCAGGTTGATGACTGTGTGGGAAACGGGATCCATGGCGCTTGTTCTCCTCGGCGGGTTCGCTGTTCGCTTATTTCTTCGTGACCTGGCCGTCCTGCGTCATGCGGCAGGCGGCGACGATGTCGTCTTCCAGGTCGATCTTGAGCGCACCTTCCTTCGTGACGATGAGCTTCAGGAAGTCGAGCACGTTGCGCGCATAGAGCGCCGATGCGTCGGCCGCCACGAGCGCCGCGAGGTTGGTTTCGCCCACGATGGTCACGCCGTGCTTGACCACCGTCTTGTCGGCTTCCGACAGCGGGCAGTTGCCGCCGATGCCACCATCGGGATTGACGGCACCCTTGCCAGCGGCGATGTCCACGATCACCGAGCCGGGCTTCATGGACTTGACCATGTCCTCGGTGATGAGCGTGGGCGCGGCGCGGCCGGGAATGAGCGCGGTGCTGATGACGATGTCGGCCAGCGCCACGCGCTTGGCCACCTCGACCTGCTGGCGCGCGAGCCAGCTCGGGGGCATCGGCTTGGCGTAGCCGCCCACGCCGACGGCGGCTTCCTTTTCTTCATCGGTGTCGTACGACACCTCGATGAACTTGCCGCCGAGCGATTCGATCTGTTCCTTCACGCTCGGGCGAACGTCGGAGGCTTCGATCACGGCGCCCAGGCGCTTGGCCGTGGCGATGGCCTGCAGGCCGGCCACGCCGACGCCCAGGATGACGACGCGCGCGGCCTTCACGGTGCCGGCGGCCGTCATGAGCATCGGGAAGAAGCGCTGGTAGCGGTCGGCCGCGATCATCACGGCCTTGTAGCCGGCGATGTTGGCTTGCGAGGAGAGCACGTCCATGCTCTGGGCGCGGGTGGTGCGCGGCGCCGCCTCGAGCGCGAAGCCGGTCACGCCGGCCGACGCCAGGCGCTGCAGGCCCGCGGCATCGAACGGGTTGAGCATGCCGATGACGACGGCGCCCGGCTTCATCAGCGAAGCCTCGGCATCGCTGGGCGTGCGCACCTTGAGCACCATGTCGGCGGACAGCGCGCCGGCCTGGTCGGTGATTTCCGCACCCGCGGTCTGGTAAGCCGCATCGGTGACGCTGGCTGCGACGCCGGCCCCCGACTGAACACGAACGATGTGCCCGGAAGCGACCAGTTTCTTCACCGTTTCGGGTGTCACGGCCACTCGGGTTTCGCCAGCCGCGGTTTCGGCAGGCACGCCTATCAGCATAGAGATCTCCTCAGGGGAAGGGGCAGCACGGAATGCGGGCAGAGCTTACAGCAAGATTACAGCGGCCCGTGTCGCAGGAATGTCGCAGCGAATTTGCCTGCCAAGCCCCATGCGTGCTATTGATATAGCTATCTAATTTATAGCGACTTCGGGTATTTGCCGGTCGGATGGGGGCAGTCTCTCCCGAAGACCGGATCGGCGTCTTGATCCCGATCAAGAACCCGCGGATCAGGGCTCGGACGTAAACGATGGTGGCCGGAATAACAGCATTTGTATTCAACTGTAGCTATCTCTCCCCGGTATTCCCCTGAAAAACGCAATATGCGTGCATTAGTTGGAATCTCCATTTTTTACGTCAGACGCAGATAGATACACTTCTGATCAATCGCCCGCTCACTGAGGTTGGCGAAGGGAGGAAAAAGGGGATGGAATGCGTATTGCCGTACTGGACAACGGGCCGGAACAGCTCAAGTTGATCAAACAGACCATGAAGCGGCTCGGGCACGAGCCGCACGTCTACACCGAAGGAAAAACGCTGCTGCAGTCCTTGCGCCGGCAGACTTTCGACCTGCTGATACTCGATTGGGGCCTGCCCGACATGAAGGGCCTGGACGTGGTGAAGACCATCCGGCACGCGCTCAAGAGCCGCCTGCCCATCCTCTTCGTGACCGACCGGCGCGACGAGGCCGACATGGTCGCGGGCCTCAACAGCGGCGCCGACGACTTCATGGCCAAGCCCATCCGGGCCGGCGAACTCGAGGCCCGCGTCAACGCGCTGCTGCGCCGCTCGTATCCGTCCAAGCACGAGGCGGAACTCATCTTCGGCCCCTACCATTTCTACCCGCCCGCGCGCATCCTGAAGGTCAAGGGCAAGCCGGTGGAGCTGAAGAACCGCGAGTACGAACTGGCGCTCTTCCTGTTCCAGAACCTCGGGCGCCTGCTCTCGCGCGAACACCTGCACGAAGCGGTGTGGGGGCTGGGCGTGGAGGCGCTCTCGCGCTCGCTCGACACCCACGTGTCACGCCTTCGGACCAAGCTCGACCTGCGACCCAAGAACGGTTTTTTGCTGCTGGCCATCTACGGGCTGGGCTACCGGCTCGAAACGATCGAGGCGAGCACCTTGCCCGCATCCGCGCGCTAGTGCGCCCACCCGACAGGCCGGGAATCTCCGCCGAGCTACAGTCTCCAACGGCGTCCCCGGCACCCAAAAAAGGAATGAGACGATGAACCGCACGACCCGGCTGCTGCTCGCCGCCACGCTGCTCTGGAGCAGCTTCACCGGCCTGGCGGCCGCACAGGACATCGTCGAGGCCAGCGACATGGTGCGCGGCGGCATGCAGGCGATCCAGATGATCGACCAAGGCAAGGCCGGCGAACTCTGGGACGGTGCCACGCCGGCCACCCGCAAGCGCGTGACCCGCGCCGACTTCACGGGCAAGGTCGCCAGCAACCGCGCGTCGCTCGGGGCGCCTCAGCAGCGCACCTGGGTGGCGGTCAACCGCCAGGTCGTGGCCGACGCCGATGCGGACACGGCCGGCCAGTACGTCAGCGTCGAATACGAGACCCGCTTCGCCAACAAGCCCGAGGGCACCCTGCGCGAGCTCGTGAGCTTCCACCTCGACCGCGACCGCACCTGGCGCTTCGCCGGCTACGTGCTGCGATAGCCGGGAGCCAGCCATGGCCACGCGCTGGAAGCCCAATGTCACCGTCGCCGCGGTGATCGAGCAGGACGGCCGGTTCCTGCTGGTCGAGGAGCATGCGGGCGACGGCCTCATGCTCAACACGCCCGCAGGCCACCTCGACCCCGGCGAATCGCCGGCCGAAGGCTGCGTCCGCGAAACACTTGAAGAGACCGCCCACCACTTCACCCCGACCGCGCTTGTCGGCGTCTACATGGCGCGCTCGCGTCCGAAGGCCGAGCAGGGAGAAGACGTGACCTACATGCGCTTCGCCTTTGCCGGCATGCTCGGCGCGAAGGAAGAAGGCCGCGCGCTCGACGAAGGCATCGTGCGCACGCTGTGGATGACGCCCGACGAAATCCGCGCGAGCGTCGCGCGGCATCGCAGCCCGCTGCTGCTGCAGTGCGTCGAAGACTACCTGGCCGGCCAGCGCCACCCGCTCGAGTTGATCCACATCGACGAATCGGTGCGGACCCCGCCGGTCAGACGATGACGCCGCCCCCCAGGCAGCGCTCGCCGTCGTAGAGCACGGCCGACTGCCCCGGCGTGACCGCCCATTGCGGCGCGCCGAAGCGCAGGCTGAAAGCGCCGCTCGCGCCATCGGTGCCATCTGCGCCATCTGACAGTTCGCACCCCGCATCCGCCTGCCGGTAGCGCGCCTTCGAGCCGTAGCTGCCCGCGGCGGGCGCCTCGCCGGACACCCAGCTCGCATCGTCCGCATTCAATGCCGACGACAGCAGCCACGGATGGTCGTGTCCCTGCACCACCCAGAGCGTGTTCTTCTCCACGTCCTTGCGCGCCACGAACCACGGCGAATGGTCGCCCGATCCGCGCTGCGCGCCCTTCTCCTTGACGCCGCCGATGCCCAGCCCCTGCCGCTGCCCCAGCGTGTAGAAGCTCAGCCCCTGGTGCTCGCCGAGCTTGCGACCGCGGTCGTCCTTGATCGGGCCCGGCTCCTTGGAGATGTAGCGGTTCAAAAAATCGCGGAACGGCCGCTCGCCGATGAAGCAGATGCCGGTCGAGTCCTTCTTCTTCGCGTTGGGCAGGCCGATTTCCTCGGCGATGCGGCGCACCTCGGTCTTGTGCAGCTCGCCGACCGGGAACAGCGTCTTCGAGAGCTGCGCCTGGTTCAGGCGGTGCAGGAAATAGCTCTGGTCCTTGGCGGGGTCGAGCCCCTTGAGCAGCTCGTGCCGGCCGGTGGCTTCGTTCAACCGCACGCGCGCGTAGTGGCCCGTGGCGATCTTCTCGGCGCCCAGGCGCATCGCGTGGTCCAGGAAGGCCTTGAACTTGATCTCCGCGTTGCACAGCACGTCGGGGTTGGGCGTGCGGCCGGCCTTGTATTCGCGCAGGAACTCGGCGAACACGCGGTCCTTGTAGTCGGCGGCGAAGTTGACGTGCTCGATCTCGATGCCCAGCACGTCGGCCACGCTGGCGGCGTCGATGAAGTCGATGTTCGACGAGCAGTATTCGCTGTCGTCGTCGTCTTCCCAGTTCTTCATGAAGATGCCGACCACCTCGTGCCCCTGCTGCTTGAGCAGGTGCGCGGTGACGGCGGAGTCCACTCCGCCGCTCAGTCCGACCACGATCCGTTGCTTTGCCATAAGCCCGCCATTGTCCCAGCCCCGGGGTAGCGGCTTGCGGCGTGGGGGAAATGCGCCCCCGGATGCCCCGAGGTGCGCCTTAGCGGATGCCGGCCAGCAGCTCGTAGGAGCGCAGCCGCGCCGCGTGGTCGAACACCTGCGAGGTGATCATCAGCTCGTCGGCCCCGGTGCGCGCGACGAAGGCCTCCACGCCCTGGCGCACCGTCTCGACCGAGCCGACCGCCGAGCACGAGAGCACCGAGTCGAGCAGCGCGTTCTCCGCCGGGCCCACCTTCTGGCGGTAGTTCTCCACCGGCGGCGGCAGGCGGCCGGGCCGGCCGCTGCGCAGGTTGACGAAGGCCTGCTGCCACGAGGTGGCGCGGAACTCGGCCTCCTCGTCGGTGTCGGCCGCGAACACGTTGAAGCCCAGCATCACGTACGGCTTCTTCAGCTGCGCCGAGGGCTTGAAGGTCTCGCGGTAGATCTGGATGGCCTGCATGATCTGCTGCGGCGCGAAGTGCGAGGCAAAGGCATAGGGCAGGCCCAGGTGCGCCGCCAGCTGCGCGCCGAAGGTGCTGGAGCCGAGAATCCACACCGGCACTTCCAGCCCCTCGCCGGGCACGGCCCGCACGGGCTGCTGCGGCGTCTTGGACATGAAATCCATCAGCTCGACCACGTCCTGCGGGAACTGGTCGGCGTCCGATTCGAGGTTGCGGCGCAGGGCGCGCGCGGTGCGCTGGTCGGAGCCCGGCGCGCGTCCGAGCCCCAGGTCGATGCGCCCCGGGTAGAGCGACGCCAGCGTGCCGAACTGCTCGGCGATCACCAGCGGCGAGTGGTTCGGCAGCATCACGCCGCCGGCGCCGATGCGGATGGACGTGGTGCCCGCCCCGATGTACGACAGGAGCACCGCGGTCGCCGCGCTCGCGATGCCCGGCATGCCGTGGTGCTCGGCGAGCCAGTAGCGCGTGTAGCCGAGCTTTTCGCCGTGCTGCGCCAGCGAGAGCGAGTTGCGGAACGACTGCGCGGCGTCGCTGCCCTCGGTGATGGGGGAGAGGTCGAGGATCGAGAACGGAATCATGGGCGCCATCATGGCGCGATCCGTACGCCGCCGCCACGGCAGGGGCTATTCGGTTTGGTATAGCGTCGTCACGCTCGCGAAGTCGCGGCCGTTCTGCTCCACGTTCACCTGGAACGGCACGCTCTCGCCCGGCGCGATGGCCGGCAGGTTGTCCACCAGCTTGAAGCCGGTGAGCTGCCCGTTGCGGTCGCGCAGGCTCACCCACAGCCGCACCTTGCCGAGGATCGCGTTGCCCGGGTTCTTCACGCTGCCCGTGACCTCCACGCTCTTGTAGGTGAAGCGCTGGCTGAAGTTCAGCAGCACGCTGCCCAGCTCGGCCTTGGTGCCGGTCACCTTCACCTCCAGCGGCTTGCGCGGCCCCGGCAGCGCGGCGCGGCGCATCGGCTTCCATTCGATGCGCGTCGATGTGAAGCGCTCCACGTCCTGCGACTCCAGGAAGATCGGAAAACGCTCGCCCGGGTACAGGTACGCGAGGCCCGTGATGTTCGTCGTGCCGTGCGCCTTGCTCCCGCTGAAGCGCGAGATCACGCCGCCCGGCGCGAGCACGATCGCGTCGGTGCTGCGGTTCACCAGTTCGCCGAGAAAGAGCCGCTGCTGGATGTTGTTGCGCCCATCGACCAGCGGCAGCAGTTCGAGGTCCTTCGGATCGAAGCGCTCGCTGTCCTCGGCCAGGAGGTCCTCGGTGCCCAGCCGCAGGTCGGGGTTGAAGCTCTCCGGCCCGGCCGCGGTGCGCACCACCCGTTCGGCGTTGAGCACCGGCGTGCGCGCGCCCGCGGCGTCGACGGTGTTGTAGCCGATGCGGTAGTCCCAGGCCGCGATCGCCGTCGCGCGGCCGAAGCGCGCGACGCTCACGTCCACCGAGGTCTGCGCGCCGGGCTTGAGCTCGCTCGCCTGCGCATAGCCGTGGCCGAAGCCGATCACCTGCCCCGCGTCGTCGTACAGCGTGGCCAGCACGTCGATGCCGCCGAGCGTGGCCGCGTCCTTGCGCGTGTTGTCGATGCGGCCCACCAGCCGCACGCGCTCGCCCTGCTGCACCAGCCGCACACGCGTGAACGCGAGGCGCGGGCCCTGCACCGCGTTGTACGGCGCGGAGAGCTTCTGCACCTGCAGCTCCTGGCGCGTGACGTTCTTTCCGTTCGGCATGTCGATCAGCGCGGGCGCGCTCTCGCCGGGCTCCAGCACGTAGATCGGCAGCGTCTCGGTGCGCTCGTCCACCTTGCTGTCGCCGTCGTAGTAGGTCGCGCGGATGCCCGCGCGCGACAGCGGTTTGCCGGTCTCGTTGCGCGCCACCACCAGCAGCTTGGGCTGCGCCGAACTGCCGCTGCCCACCAGCACCTGCCGCGGCTCGCCCAGCTTCAGGCCGTCGGTGGGAATGCTGCGGTCGACCACCGCGGCGACCACGGGCCGCCTGTCGTCCGGCCGGCGCGGCTCGACGAGCGCGGCGACGATGCGCCACACCAGCACCAGTCCGAGCACGCCGATGATCGCGATGCCGATGTTGCGCAGCACAAAGTTCTGCCGCAGCGCCTGCTCGGCCGCGAGCCGCCGGCCGGCTTCGTTCTTGACCTGGTTGAGCACGCGCTCGAGCCGGTCGGAGACGTTGTCTTCCACCAGCGTGACGGAGCCGCAGTGGTCGCAGGTGTATTCGTTCAGGCCCGTGCGCTTGAGCGCGCTGCTGCCGCATTCGCCGCACTTGAGCGTCTGGAGATCGATGGTCATGAAATGCTTTCGTCGTTCTTGTTGTCGTCCGCGCTGCAGGCATTCCTCAATGCCGCGCGCAGACCCTCCACATCGCCCGCTGAAACTTCGCGCACGCCGGGCAATCCGGCGAGGCCGCAGGCGCCCGATGCCACCACCGGCACGCCGGCCGCCAGGGCGCGCAGGAGCGCGCGCGGCGCGTGCTCGATGTGCGCGGGCAGCACCACCACGCGGGCGCCGCTCAACCCATCGCCCCGCCAGTGCATGTGCGCGACGCTGTCGATGCCGCGCCAGAGCTGCGCGTCGTCCGATGGCGAACCGAGCACGCGCAGGCGGCAGGGCCAGCCCTGCAATGCCGCCGCCAGTTCGCGCGCGCCCTTTCGCGCGAGCGCGCTCGCGGCGAAGACGATCAGCGGGGGCGCATGGCGTGCGGCATCGGCGGCGCGAACAGCAGGCAGCACCCAATCGAGTCGCACCGTTTTCGCCTGCGGCGCCATCGCCGCCAGATGGGTTGCGACCTCCTCATGCGGCGTGACCACCATCGCAACGCGCGCCAACGCCGCGGTCTCGGCGCGCACGAGCGCCGGGTCGGCGCGAAAGTCGCGCAGCGTCGCGTCGTCCGGCCAGCGCTGCGCGGCTGCATCGAGCCGGCGTTCGATCTCCGCCATCGGCAAGGCGCTGGCCAGCACAGTGACACGGCGCCCATCGAGCGCGCCGATCTGTTGCAGATGCGGCAGCAGCGCCTGGTCGATCACGAGCTGCGTGTGCTCGGGCTTCAGGCGCGCGGCGAAGGCGAGCGCCAGCCAGCGCTGGCCGTCGATCAGGCTGCCCTGCCGCTTGCCCGCATGGCGCGCCCAGAGACGCTGCCACACGGCACGGCGCAGGCTGGCCCACCACGGCGATCGAACATCTGCGACGGCTTCCCGATGCCAGCCCGTGGCCGGGCCGGCGCGCCAGAACGCGAGCCGCACCGGCGCGGGCTGCATGCGGTCGGCGCCGGCGTGGTGTTCGGCGAGATAGCGCGCGAACTCGGGCGTCCACGCATCGAGCAGGATGGCCGTGCGCCCCTGCTGCGCCACGGCGGGGCGTGCGCGATGCCGGAAGCAGGCGGTCTGGTCGCAGCTCAAACATCCGCGCGCCAGCGGCATCGGAGCACCCACGCCCTCCTCGCTCGCCCGCCGCAGTGCCATCGGCGTCACGGGCATCGCAAGCGGCGAGCGCGCGCGGATGCGCAATACCAGCTCGTCGGAAGTCAGCTCGACTTCAAGCCGCCAGGCATGCCTGGCGCGCACTTTCAGATCGACGTAGTTCCAGAACACCGTGGCATCCACCGCATCGCCCGCCGCGTCGGCGGCCTGTTCGATGCGTGCCGTGTGCCCATGGCGCTCCACCAGCTCCAGCCCGGCGCGGGCGGCCACGGTGGCGAGCGCGTTCGAGAGTTGGCACAGGCCCCCGGCCAGCGTCGGGACGACGCAACCGCCGCGCAGTTCGCGGCCCTGCACGAAGCCGCGCAACGCGCCCGGCCGGCCCAGCTGGCGCCAGAAGCTCAGCACCTCGCCGGCGGGCACCTCGATCGCATCGAAGGCGCGGCGCGCCACGCGCAGGTTCTGCACCTTGCCGGCCACGAGGGGGAATTCGTCCGCGCGCCCGTCGGACCAGAGCGCGGTGCGGTACTGCGCAAGCACCGGCGCATCGGCCAATGCGTGCGTGCCGCCCTGCCATCGCCGCGCCGAGGGCCGCAGCGCCTCGCGCAGCGAATGGGCGCTGGCCAGCAGCCGGGAGCGCAGCCAGAAATCGATGGCATCGATGCGGCGCGGCGGCAGCCAGGCCGGCGCGCTCACACCGAGGGGCCTCGCTTGCGCCATTGGCCGAGTTCGGCTTCGATGCGCTCGTTGATGTTGCCGCTCCAGTGCGCCTCGAAGCCGGCGGCGCGCAGCAGCTCGACGATGCGGTGGCCCACCACCACGGTGTTGGCCTCGCGCTGCTCGATCTCGGGGATCATGCCGCCGCTGAATGCCAGGTGCAGCCGGCCGGTGCGCACGGCCGTGTCCAGGTCCTGCGAGTGATAGAAGCAGCAGCCCCGGATGCCCGAGGCCAGGCGCCCCGCCGCACGCCAGTGTTCGCGCACGTCGTCGTGGCCGTCGGAGAGCGTGTTGCCCGCGCGGTGCAGCGCAATGATCTTTTCGTTGCGCAGTTGCGCGAATACGGCTTCGAGCCGGTCGTACTCCGTCTCGGCCGGCCACTCGGCCTCGGCCGCGCGCTTGGCAGCGCAGATGCCGGCCGCCTCGGCCTTGACCCAGGCCCGGTCTTCGCTCGTGAGTTCGTCGGGGTCCAGATACTCGTCGGTGACCATCCACTCGACATCGGCATCGGGATAGAAGCCGCACCACACGAGATCGTGAATGCGTCCGCGCGTATCTTCAGGGTCGAGAGTTAGAGCCATGCGTGTTGGGTTGTCGCATCGGGGGCGACGGATCATGCTTTCATTTTTCCTGGCGGAAACGTCGTCGTATTTTCGCGTGCCCGCACCACCCGTGGCGCAGTAATGCGAAAGCATGAAGTCGGGCGGTCGTCCCTTCCGCGCCGCCATCATGATTGATGCGCTGCGGCAAGGCAATGCGCCTTTTGGCGCAGCCAGGGCCTGTCGCGCAGCCTGTCCAGGCGTACTTTCGGCCGAGCGCCGCACCGGCGTGGTGCCGCCGGCGCCTCGGGCCGCATGGCTATGCTCGGTGGCTCCTCCCCCGTGCCCCGATGCCCCACCTTCATCCGTCCGTTGCACTGATCGCCCATCTGTCCGGACACGCGCCGGGGTACGGGTGCATCTCGCCCGACGGCCGCTACCAGGCGGTGGAAGCCGGCGGCGACACGCTGATCGTCGATGTGCGCGAGCGGCGGATGCACCGCGCGCCCGGCGTGTACCCGCGCGGCTTCGAGGCGGCGACGCCCGATGGCGCGACGGGCACCGCGCTGCGGGTGGAAGGCGAGGAAACCGCCACGGCCTACCTGCCGGCTTGGACCGATCTCCAATGGATCGCGCTGGAAAACGCGGCGGGCGATTTCTGGTCGCCGTGGCCCGACCCGCGAACGGCCGGCCTGCCGCCCGTCGACGAAACGCTGCCCGCCGAATGGACGTCCGAAGCGCCGCAGGCCACGGAGCGGGTGCGCAAATCCATCGGCGACTGGGCGGCGTGGCTCATCGCGCTCGCGGTGCTTGTCTTGTTCGCGGTCTTCGGCTTCAACGCGATGACCTGGGCGCTGGCCGGCGGATGGCAGTGGCTTTGGATGGCGGTCGGCCTGCCGGTGTTCGCGATGTTCTCGGTGCTGACGGTGGTCTTCGTCGCCACGGGCTGGCGCGAGCGGCGCCGCGTGCGCGTGGCGTTGAGCGGCCTCTCGCTGGAGCGCGGCGAAGGCTTTCGCGTCGGCGAGCCGCTCGACGTGCGCCTGCTCGCGACCGTGCCCGAGGCGCAGGACGGCGAGCGCACGGCGGCGCCGGAGCGCATCGCCGTGCGGCTGATGCGGCGGTCGGTGTGCCACGAAGCCGATGGCCGCTGGCGCGTGGTGGACGAATGCTGCGACGAGGCGGTGGCCGCGCGCGACGACACGACGCGTGCCGGCCGGGTGCTCTATGCGTGCGAGCTTTGCGCGCGCCCCACATCCGACGACGCGCGCTCGCAGTGGACGGTCGAATTGCACGAGACGGCCGCGCCGGACAGCGCGCCTTTCATCGTCGCCGGCCTGCGGCTGCTGGCCGCGCGCTGAGCAGTTTCAGTTCTTGCCGGCAACCGTGGCAATGGCGGCGAGGAATTCGTCCGTCGAGCGCACGCGCCCCATGCGCGGGAACAGTTCCTTGACCGTGAAGGCGTGCGGCTCGGCGGCCAGCGAAGTCATCGCGTCTTCCACGAACACCAGTTCATAGCCGCGGTCGAACGCCGCGCGCGCCGTCGATTCGACGCCGAAATTGGTCGCGATGCCGCTCATCACCAGCGTCCTGATGCCGCGGCGGCGCAGTTGCAGGTCCAGGTCCGTGCCGTAGAAGGCGCCCCATTGGCGCTTGATGATCCGCACGTCGCTCTCCTGCACCCGCACTTCGGGCACCAGTTCGGAGAGTTCGGGCGGCGGCACGGGCGAGCCGGGCGGGCGCAGCGGCGTGTCCGACGGCAGGCTCAGCAGTCCGGCGAGATCGACGCGCACCCACACCACGGTGCCGCCGGCCGCGCGCAGCGCATCGGCGATGCGGGTGCTGCGCTGGACCACGTCCGCCGGGGCGTGCGGCGCCAGCGGGCGGCCGACGTTGCTGCGCTGCAGGTCGATGGAGATGAGGGCGGTCTGGCGGGGGTCGAAGGCGAGGGGTTGCATATCAGGCGATGGTACGAAGGCAGTCTGACGGTGTCATGAGGACATGGCGCGGCAAAGAAAAAGCCGGCCCCGCTTTCGCAGGGCCGGCTTTTGCAAGAGCGGGACGCTCTCGGCGGATTACAGCGGCAGTGCGTCGCCACGAGCGGCAGCGCGGGCTGCGGCGCGGACGGCGTTGCGGTCCACGGTGCTGGCGACCAGCGGAGCCACGCCGGCCGATGCGCCTTCGGCGTACGGGTCGGCGCTGTGTGCAGCGGCGACAGCTTCGGCGCGGACAGCACCGCGGCTGACCGACGACACGAAGACCGGTGCGGGGCCTGCGTTGGCGCCGGTGGCGTACGGGTTGGCGCTGTGCGCGGCAACCACGGCCTGGCTGGCGACGTCGGCGCGGGCGGCGGCCGAGGTCAGTTGGTGCACGCCGTCATAGCTTTCAGCGTGGGCGGCACCGGCAACAGCCATCAGGGCAACAGCAACGGCGGAGAGGATCTTCGAGGCGGTCATTTGGATTTCCTTCAATTCAGTTCAATTTTTGCTTGGATGATTCGAACCGGTCTTGGGTGGGTCACCGTCCCTCCGGGGGGCGGCCACCTCGCTCGGGGCCCTGTTCACCCAGATCGGCTGTTCGTGTTGTTCGGCCGGTCTGTGGATGTATTGTGCGACGCCATCTAGGTAAAAACCCGTAGCAAAACGAACCGCGGCGTTCACAGAACGGAAACAATCAATGCCCAAAGGTCAGCGAACTTCCGTTTGACCTACAGTTCGCGCATGGAAACGACGCCCCTGCCGCCCCTCGCTTTCTGGGGCACGCCGGACACGGTCTTCGCCCGGCTCGAAGGCGCCTGGGACCTGGACCGCACCATCGAGAGCAAGGCCACGATGACTGGCACGGCCGGGTTCACGCGCCTGGAAACCGGCCAGCTGAAGTACCGCGAAGACGGACGCATCCGCCTGCCCGACGGCCAGTCGTTCGACGGGCACCGCGAATACGTCTACGAGCGCAGCCCGAGCGGGTTCTCGGTCTTCTTCGCCGAGACCCAGCTGCGCCTCTTCCACGACATCGCCATCGTGCGCGAAGGCAACGCGCTGGTCGGCGCGGCCGGCCACCTTTGCGTGGCCGACCAGTACGACAGCGTCTACCGCTTCCTGGCCGACGGCACCTTCGTCATCGAGCACCTCGTGAAGGGCCCGCGCAAGGACTACCTCTCGCGCACCGTGTTCAAGCGGCGCGGCACCTGAACGCGATCAGTCGCGATCGAGCCGCCAGCTCGGCATGCCGCGCATCACCGTCTGCACGAGCATCGCGCAGATGCCGCACTTGATGAGGTCGCCCGGAATGAACACCAGCATCGCGAGCGCCGCCTGCGAGAGCGACATGTGGGCGATCAGCGAGAGCCCCACGATGCCGAACGCATAGACCACCACGATCCCGCCGACCATCGACGCGAAGAACGCCGCGGCCAGCAGCCCCTTGCCCGTGGCGCCGGCCATGCGGCGCATCAGGAGCCCGCACACGAAAGCGCCGAACATCCAGCCGAACAGAAAGCCTCCGGCCGGCGCGACGAACACCGCCAACCCGCCGCGACCGCCCGGCAGCAGCGGCAGACCGAGCGCCACCGCGAGCAGGAACAGCGCGATCGCGAAAAAGCCGCGCCGCGGCCCGAGCAGGCAGCCGGCCAGCATCACGCCCAGCGACTGCAGCGTGATCGGCACGCCGAACGGCAGGTCGACCTTCGGGATGAGCCCGAACACCGCCATCAACGCCGCGAACAGCGCGATGTACGAGAGCGAGCGGGACGAGGTGAGGGAGCCGGTGGTGGTCATGTCGGGATTCGGGAGAGGGGTGTGGTCGGATTCTGCGCCGCGCTGCCTGGGCTATCGCCCAAGCCGCGCGGCCAGCGCATCGGCCACGCGCTCGGCGGTCTGCAGCGTGCGGATGGTCAGCGGCGCCAGCAGCCGAATGCCGCCGCCGTGGCCCGCGCGGGAGCGGTACGCGTCGTCCAATCGCTGCCACTGCACGTAGAAATTCTCGGCAAAGCGCAGCATGAGGCCGATGCCCAGCGCGATGCGCTCGGTCGGAACGCCCAGGCGCTGCAGCGGCTGCATCACGGTTTCGAGCACGGCCAGCAGGTCTTCGAAACGCGTGGTGAGCGTGAGCATCAGCGCGAGCACGGCCGCGCTCGCCAGGCGCAGCGCGCTCGCGACGCCGAGCGCGGTCGTGCCGAGGAACCAGTGAAAGCCCACGATCAGCGCGCAGCCGATCGCGATGCCCACCAGCATCCGTTTGCGCAGCCATGCGGTGCGCCCGAGCGATGCGAAAAGCAGCAGCACCACCGCGCATGCGATGCCCAAGTGCACGGGCCGCGCGACCAGCACCAGCAACGTGCCGCACACCGACAGCACTGCGAGCTTGACCCACGCGGGCACCGCATGCAGCCAAGTCGGATGCGACGAGTAAAGGCTACGCATGCCGCTCCGCTTCGGCGCGCCGGCGCACGTCTTCGGCATAGGCCTCGCAGACCTCGCGGCCCGGCCCGTCGGCGCGCACCCGGCCCTGCTCGAGCCACAGCACGCGCTCGAAGTCGTGGACGTGCTCGAGCAAATGCGTGGAAACGACGATCTGCTGCCCCGTCGCTTCGAGCTGCGCCGCGAGCCGCGCCTGGCTCAGCAGGTCGAGGCTCGCGAACGGTTCATCGAGCAGCAGCGTCGCGGGCTGGCTGATCTGCAGCGCGAGCAGGCACACCTGCTGGCGCTGGCCCTGGCTGAGTTCGCCGATCGCGCGGCCGGCCCACGCCGCGAGTCCGCGCTCCGCGAGGAATTCGCGCGCCCGCTCGCGCGCCGCATGCCGCGTCTGGCCGCGCGCGGTGAGGCTGAACGCGAGCTCTTCGGCCACGGTGGGAAAGATGATCTGGTCGTCGGGGTTCTGGAACATCAGGCCGACGTGCTGCGAGAGTTCGCGGCGGTCCGTCTGGGTATCGCACCCATGCACCACGACGCGCCCGTGCTGCGGCTGGTCGAGCCCGCTGATCAGGCGGAACAGGCTGCTCTTGCCCGCGCCGTTGTCGCCGACGAGCCCGATGCGCGCTTCGTCGAGACTGAGCGTGAGCCCGTCGAAGACGCGCTGCTCGCCGCGAACCAGCGTGACCGATTCAAGGCGGATGCTGTGCGGAACGGGAGGATCGGTGGGTGTGGGCTGCGGCAAGGGGTCGCCACTGTACCCCAGGCGTTTCGTCGCCCGAGGCGCGCGGGCATTGCGTCCGCGTCCCTGCGCAGGACGTGAAAAAAGGGGTCGGCTACGGCAAAGGGGCTCTGGGGCGCCCCCGTGCAGTTGCCGACCCCTTCAGGGTGGTTTGCCTGTGCCGCTCACGCCGCCGTTGCGGCGGGCGCTCTGCGGCACGGCGCTTCAGCCGCGAACGCTCAGAACACGCCGCTCACGCCCACGCGCACGCCGGCGCCGCCCGACGATGCGGCCGACACGCCGCCCGTGATGCTCCACTGGCCGTCGTCCGAGGTCTTGCGCAGCGACACGCCCACGGCCGATTCGCCCTGGTAGTGGCCCAGCGCAGCCGAGTACGACACCTTGCCCGGCACGTACGGCGCGCTTTCCATCGCCATGGCGGCGGCCACGCCGCCGTAGGCCTTCTTGGCGACGTCGCGCACGTGGTTGTCCAACTGGCGGTAGCGGTTTTCCGACGCGGCCGAGACGGCCGAGAGCTGGTTCACGTTCACGGCATCGGTGCCCACCACGCCCGGCGCGACGTTCGAGATGCGCGTGCCGCCCGGTGCCTGGCCGTTGCCCAGGGTCACCTGGTTGTAGTTGACCGAGCCGTCGGGGTTGGTGGCGTACTGCACGGCACCGGCCTTGACGTTCTCGGCGGCGGCCTTCAGCTGCGCGATGTTGGCTGCGTCGGTGTCGGCCGAGCCGGCTGCGACGCCGGTGATCTGGCGATAGAGGCCCGCGGCCTCGTCGCCGACCGATACCGCACCCACCGCATTACCGTCCAAGTCGACAGTGCTGGTCGTTGCCGCGATGGCAGCCCTTTGTGCCGCCGTGGCGCCCTCGGGCACATAGCCCGCCACGCCGCCAGCGCGGGAGGCCAACGAACCCGAGCCCAGCGCCACTCCACCTGCCGTGCTCGCCCAAGAATCCCAACCCAATGCCACGGCGCCAGTGCCCTGCGCAAGCGACTGTTGGCCAAGGGCCAGAGCATTGTCTCCCTGCGCCCAGGAGTCTGAGCCGAAGGCTGCGGCGGCCTTTCCCTCGGCAAGCGCATTGCTGCCGACGGCTGCAGCAGCTTCGCCGTTAGCCCCCGAGTTATAGCCAGCGGCCAACGAAGCCGACCCGTTGGAGATTGACGAATGGCCGATTGCCGTGGCGTTTAGCCCGGTAGCGGTTGCGGCACTACCCAGCGCCACGGCACGCTCCCCGTCTGCGGTGGAGGAATCGCCGATTGCCACAGATCTCATCCCTTTAGCCTCGGCGAGGTTACCCACAGCCACGGCGTTCTGTTGTGTTGCAGCTGCCTCGCGACCTACTGCAACCGTGTTGTCGCCGGTGGCATTTGCAAAATTACCGAAGGCTGCAGCACTTACGCCCTCGGCGATAGCTTGCGCGCCAATAGCTGATGTGCCCTCTCCATTTGCGAACGCTTGATCGCCAACGGCCGTGGATGCGAGTCCGACCGCGGCAGCCTCGGACCCGAGCGCCATAGCGCGCTCTCCATCGCCCTTTGCGCGCATACCGAAAGCCGAAGCTAGATCGCCCATAGCCAAGCTATAGGTGCCAACGACAGTCGATGCAAAGCCTTGGGCCTCGGCGCTATCGCCCACTGCCGTGGAAGACTCACTCTTGGCCAAGCTGTAAGCCCCCAGAGCAGTAGATGCGTAACCAGCAGCCAGGGTGCCAGCGCCGAAGGCCGAACTGCCGTTGTTCAAAGATGCAGCAAAAATGCCGGATGCGGTGGCGGACATAGTTGCCGCACGGGGAGCAGACTGAGCCTTCACTTGTGCCGGGCCATCTTTTGTTGCAAGCGCTGCTGCCCGGTTTTCTTCAAATTGACGGTCCGCGCTGTAAGCAGTCGGAACAGTTTGTTCTATGAGGCGTTGCCTGTCTTCTCGCAAACTACCCCCCTCAAGGCGATCAAAAGGCCGCTCCTGCGTGGTGGCAGCCGTGTCTTCGGACGCCGGAGCATCCTGTGCCGCGGCAGCCGTTTCCTCTGCCGCAGGAGCATCCTCCGCAAAAGCACTTCCCATCGAGGCACCCGCCAGAACCAGGCCCGCGAACGTGGCGGCCACCAGCCGGGCGGACTTGCTGCGCTTGCCGCGCGCCTTGGTGGTTTCGGAAGCGGCCACCCAGGCGCCGAGCGATTCATTCCATACCGAGCGATGTGATTTATTCATGTTGGTCAACAGTTTTAAAACTAACTAACGACGGGGGGGATGGACAAAAAAACGGATCGAGGGCCCCTCCCCACAGCCTCGATCGCGCGTGCGGCGCGGATGCGCCGACGGTTCGGTTCGGTTCAATTCGCCTCGAGCGTCAGGAAAGCTGCAGGCCCATGTCCGGGCCGAGCGGAGCGGCCGGCCCGAGGGCCAGTCCGTTGAGGGCGCCATCGGCGCGTGCGAAACCCGGCGGCCTGGATGCAGTCGCCGGCGCCAGCCCCGCATCGGTGCGGACGCGCGGCGGCGTTGTGCGCAGCTGGTAGCCGCGCTTGTAGACAGCGCGCAGCGTGAAGCCGTTTTCGGGCCGCAGATCGAGCTTGCGGCGCACGTTGGCCACGCACACGTCCAGGGCGCGCACGCCTTCGCGCGGCAGCACCGGGCCCCAGAACGAGTTCCACAGCCACTCGCGCGTAACGAGCCGGCCGACGTTGCGAAAGAGTTCGAGCGCCAGTTCGAACTGGCGCGGCTGCAGCATGATTTCGCGCCCCTTGTGCACCACGATCTGCGGGCCTTCGAGGAACTCGTAGCCGCCGATGGTGGTTTCGTGGACCTGGGCGTAGCGGCGTCCGTTGGCGTTGGCGCGGGCGCGCTGGATCAGGTTGCGCAGGCGCGCGTCCAGTTCGATGTCGGTGCTGTCGGAGGTCGCGAAGTCGAAGAGCGGCGCCAGCAGCACGTCGTGGTCGAGCTCGGTGCGGGTGCGCCAGCGGGCTTCGTAGGTCAGGAGCAGCGCCGGCATGCCGAGCACGCTGCACACCGCCGAGAGGCGGCCCCAGGCCGCGGTGCCGTCGTCCACCAGCAGCAGGGCCTCGAATTGCCGGCCGCTGGCCAGCGCGGCCAGCAGTTCGGACACGCCGGCAAACAGCATCGGGCAGTAGCCCCGCCGCTCCAGCCGGGTGGCCAAGCCCAGGCGCTGGACCTCGGCGCTGTCGACAAGGGCCACGGAAGATGGCGCCCGTGTTCCATTCATTGTTTACTCCAGAAATTGGGCACCCGGGGATGCCGTGTCTACCGATGGATTGCCCTTTGAAAGAGCAAATAACGAATTGCGCCAATTCAGAAATCATTCCCATGGCGCCGGAATGGAGCGCTGACCCGGTGTCATTGCGATCCGGGGCGGACTTTAGAAGGGCATTGCCCAACGAGCGAGCGCTAAATGGCTCGGAAAGTAATGTTTAAGACATTACCCGAGAAGCAATTGCGGCGAGTGCAAACAATTGCACACTCCGGAATTGGCAATCCCGCTTTCAACTCAATTCCATTGAAAAGTGATGTTCGCGACAATTGAGGGCAATGAGATTTGCATCGTGCAAATAAATGCACATTCGCCATCAATTCCAGGCGGCAAAACCGCCACAGGCGCTCAGGCGCCGCGCCCCAGCGCGCGCAGCGCGGCGAGGTTGCGCACGATCACGCTGCCGTACTCGGCGCTGAGGAGCCCGCGCTGCTCGAAGGCGCGCATCTCGCGGTTGATGGACTGGCGCGTGACCTGCAACATGGCCGCGAGGTCTTCCTGCGACAGGCGCAGGCGCAGCATCCGGGTGGTGTCGCTGCCGCCCAGGATCTGCGAGAACCGGGTTAGCGTGGCCGCCAGGCGCTGGCGCACCGGGCCGCTCAGCTGGTGCAGGAGAGTGGTGAGCACTGCCCGCTGCTGCCTCAGCAGGAAGGGCGCCATGCCCTTCCAGAGCGACGGCTCCGCATCGAGAATGCCGAGCAGGAGCGGGGCCGGCAGGTGCGCGACGAGCGTGCCGTCGTCGTGCGCGCGGTACGCATAGCGGGTTTCGTCATGCAATTCGGGTTCGCCGATGCCCGCCAGCGTACCCGGCCCGACCAGCGTGAGCGACAGGGGCTCGCCGGCGGGCCCGGACCAACCCATCATCAGGTAGCCCGACAGCACCACCAGCGCTTCGGGCCCGCCACGGCCTTCGCGATGGACCGATGCCCCCCGGTCATACCGGCCCAGACGGGCCGATTGCAGCAATTCCCGCAGCGCGGCGGCCGACCATGGCGCAAATGCCTGAACGGTGCCCAGCCCCTGGAGCAGGAGCGCCATGTCCTGCGCGGATTTTTCCGACGAATTCACGATGCCACCCTGTGCGGCGGTTCATTTCATGAATTCGGAATTGAATTGCTTTGAAAATGATCGCCAACATTTAATTTCAATCCGCAATTCACTGCGGATTGGCCGGCGGGCAATTTAATCGAGTTGAATTCGTAACTTAATAACGATTGAAAATTCAGGGTTGCGCTTCCTGTGCGCCCTGTTCGTCCTGCCCCTGCATCCCCAATTGCCGCAGGGCCGCAAGCTGGTGAACGCTGACCGCGCCGTATTCGCTCCCCACGAGCCCCTGCGCTTCGAGCACGCGCATCTCGCGGTTGATGGACTGGCGCGAGACCTGCAGCATGGTCGCCAGGTCGTCCTGCGAGAGCGCGAGCCGCAAGCCGGGGCTGCCGTCGCCCGCGCCGTACAGCTGCGCCAGCCGGGCGATGGTGGCGGCCAGGCGCTGGCGGGTGCTGCCGGTCTGGTAGTCCATCAGGGTCCTGCCGACGGCGCGCGCGCCCAGCAGCAGCGGGGGCGCCATGGCCCGCCAGAGCGCGGGCTGCGCATCGAGCCGCTCCACGATCGCGCGTCCCCCCAGGTGCACCACGACGAGCTCGTCGAGCGCCTCGTACATGTCGTGCAGGTGGTGCTGCGAATCCAGCACCTTGTACATGTTGGCGACCAGGCCGGGATGGAAAACGAACACCGGCGTGTACGACCCGTCCGCGTGCACGCGGCTGGCCAGCAGGTGGCCCGAGAGCACGACCAGCGCCTCGGGCTCGCCGTCGCTCCTTTCGATGCGCACGCGCGCGCCGCGCCGATAGCGGCCCAGCTGCGCCGAGGCCAACAGCGCCTCGATGGCCGCGGGCGGCCACGCGGCGAAGCGCGCGACGAGCGCCAGGCCCTGGCGCATGAGCGCGACGTCGGCCGGCGCATGGCCCGGCTGGCTTTCCGGCTCGAAGGGCGCGGGCCGGCTGGCGATGCCGCCGAGCGCGAGCAGCGCGGGCAGGTCGCGCACGGTCACGGTGCCGTAGTCGGCGCGCAGGAGCCCCAGCGCCTCGATCGCGCGCAGTTCCCTGTTGATGGCGCCGCGCGAGACCTGCAGCAGGCCGGCCATGTCTTCCTGCGAGAGGCGCAGCCGCAGCGTCATCGCGGCGCCGTCCACGCCGTAGACCTGCGCAAGGCGGGCGATGGTGGCGGCCAGCCGCCGGCGCAGGCTGCCGCCGAGCTGGTCGATCATGGCCGTGAGCATCTGGCGGTGCTGGCGCAGCAGCATGAGGGTCAGGTTCTTCCAGAGCGAAGGCTCGGCGTCCAGCACGTCGAGCATTTCCCGCGCGGGCAGACCGGCGATCACCGCGTCGCCGTGCGCACCGTAGATGCAGCGCGCCTCGCCCTTGGCGTCGAGCGCGCGCGGCACGCCGATGAGCGTTCCGGGCCCCATGAGGGACATGGGCACGCCCGGACCGCCGGCGGCCAGGCGGCTCATCAACAGATGGCCGGACACCACGAGCAGGACCACGGGTTCGCCCACGGCCTCGCTGTAGACCAGCTCGCCGCGTGCGCAGGTGCGCAGCCAGGCCACGCGCAGCAGCCTGTCCAGCAATGCCGCAGGCCAGGCGGCGAAGGCTTCGGTGGTGCCCAGTGCCTGGCGGATGAGCGCGGAGTCGTCGCGCGTGCTGTGTGGCGAATCCATGAGCCCTTTCGTTTCGCCAACCGGCTCCCCTTGCGCTTGGTGCGTTTCGAACGCTCCCGGGATTCTAGGTTTCGGCAACCGATCAGGACAGCGCGGAAAAGAGCGCGTTGACCTCGCCCGCCGCGAGCATGCCCTCGCCCATCGCGCGGAATTGCCCTGCATCGAAGGCCTCCCCGGCGATGCGACCGAGCAAGCCGAGCGCGGACTGCAACGGCCCGCAGCCCAGGCTGATGCGGCGCGCGCCGGCATCCGCGAGCACCTGCACCGGCGGCGCCTGCGTGGTGCCGGCATAGACGTTCACGGGCAGCGGCACCGCGGCCGCGAGGCCCGCGATTTCCGCAAGGCTCGCCATGCCCGGCACGAAGATGCCGTCGGCGCCCGCTGCCGCATAGAGCCGCGCGCGGCGCAGCGTGTCTTCGTAGCGGGCGGCGGGATCGTCGTTGGCGACGAAATAGGTGTCGGTGCGCGCATTGATGAAAAAGCGCGCATCGAGCCGGCGCAGCGCTTCGATGCGCTCGCACAGGATCTCCGGCGGCGCGAGGTCCCGCGTGCCGGGGAGCGTGCCGTCTTCGATATTGATGCCCACCGCGCCCATGTCGATGAGCGCGCGCACCACGTCGCACACCGCCCCGGTGCTGTCGCCGAAGCCGCGCTCGATGTCGACGGTGACCGGCACGCGGCTCACGCGGCAGATGCGCGCGGTGGCCGCGAGCATTTCATCGACGGGCATGCGCTCGCCGTCCGCGTAGCCGAGCGCCCAGGCGATGCCCGCGCTGGTGGTGGCGATGGCCGTCGCCCCGGCGCGCTCGACGATGCGCGCGCTGACCGCGTCCCACGAGTTCACGAGCACCAGCGGATCGGGGCCGGTGTGCAGCCCGTGAAAGGTTTCGGTTTGCCGTTGTCTTGTTTCGGTGGAGGGCATGGTGCGTCGTCTGTGTCGATGAGTGGAGGGAATGAGTCCAGCGTAGCGGCGCCCCGCCTCCGGAACTTGGAGAAAACTGCGGCCGCCCCTCGCGCTGCGGCTACAGTAGTCGCCCCGAATCGAAGGAACATCAGCCATGGGCGCACAGTGGAAAGCAAAGCACAAGGACCTGGCCGCCAATGCCAAGGGCCGCCTCTTCGGAAAACTGGCCAAGGAAATCATGATGGCCGCGCGCAACGGCGCCGACCCGGCCTCCAATTCGCGCCTGCGGCTGGTGGTGGAGCAGGCCCGCAAGGTCTCGATGCCCAAGGACACGCTGGACCGAGCCATCAAGAAGGGCGCGGGCTTGACGGGCGAGGCGGTGCATTTCGAGCACGTCATCTACGAAGGCTTTGCGCCGCACCGCGTGCCGGTGATGGTCGAGTGCCTCACCGACAACGTGAATCGCACCGCGCCTGAAATGCGCGTGCTGTTCCGCAAGGGGCAGCTGGGCACGTCGGGCTCGGTGTCGTGGGATTTCGACCACGTCGGCATGATCGAGGCGGAGCCCGCGAACGCCACGGCCGACCCCGAGGTCGCCGCCATCGAAGCCGGCGCGCAGGACTTCGAGCCCGCCGGCGAGAGCAACGCCACCGTGTTCCTGACCGACCCGACCGACCTGGACCTCGTGAGCCGCGCGCTGCCGGCGCAGGGCTTCACGGTGCTGTCGGCCAAGCTGGGCTACAAGCCGAAGAACCCGGTCGATCCGGCGAGCCTGAGCGCCGAGGATCTGGAGGAAGTCGAAGTGTTCCTCGCGGCCATCGACGCGAACGACGATGTGCAGAACGTTTTTGTCGGCCTCGCGGGCTGAGGCCCTTACCGCTTGCGGAAGGCCTCGGTGACGCACCCCGCCCGCAACCTCGCCGGCCGGTGCCTGTGCGGCGCCGTCCACTACACGGTGGCCGACGAATTCACCTATGCGTTGAACTGCCACTGCGCGGACTGCCGCCGCGCGACGGGCTCGGCCTTCAAGCCCTTTGCCGGCATCGAGCGGCACAAGCTGGCCCTCACGCAAGGCGACGACCAGCTGCTGATCCATGGCGAGCCGGACGCCGGCGACATCCACTGCGGCAAGTGCGGCTCGTTCCTTTATTCGGTGGTGCGCGACGGCCTGTTCGTGCACGTCACGCTGGGCACGCTGGTGGACGATCCGTCGATCCGGCCCAGCGCGCACATCTTCGTCGGCTCGAAGGCGCCGTGGTTCGCCATCCACGACGACCTGCCCCGGCACCAGGGGCACGCAGACGCCGGCTGAGCGCGGGCTTCAGGCCTTGCGCGGCTTGCGCTGCAGGGGCAGCCACAGCGTGAACAGCGTGCCGTCCGGCCCCGAGCGCCAGCTGACGCCCCCGCCGATGGCTTGCGCGCGGCGCAGCTGGTTCTGCATGCCGCGCCCGCCGGCCTCGGCCATCGCCTTGTCCACGTCGAAGCCCTGGCCGTTGTCCTGGATGTTCACGCGCACGCCCTCGCCCTCGGGCACGGTGGCCACGCGGATCTCGGTGGCGCGGGTGTGGCGCAGGATGTTGGCGATGCTCTCCTGCACGATGCGCAGGATGTGCAACGCGCTGGTCGGGTCGAGCCACTCGATCGGCGGGATCTCCTGCACCTCCCACCGCAGCGCGACGCCGGAACTCTCCAGCCGCGCGCCCAGGCGATAGCGCAGCGTGGCCAGCAGGAGCAGCAGGTCTTCCTCCAGCGGCTCCATCGAATCGATGGTGAGCTTCAGGTCGTCCAGGCAGCTCTTCAGGATGTGCGACACCTTCTCGCTGGTGAGGCGCCCGTTCTCCACCGAGCGGATCGCGCTGATGAGCGAGGAGCCCAGGCCGTCGTGCATGTCCTGCATCAGGCGCTGGCGCTCGTCGCCGATGGTCTGGCGCCGCTCCACTTCGCGCAGGCGCCGGTGGCTTTCGTCGAGCTCGGCCTCGCGCGAGCGCAGCCGCTCGGCCAGGCTCGCGTTGACCAGCTCCACCTCGGCGATGGCGTTGACGTAGCGCCGGTACATCAGCGTGCCGAAGACGCTGAAGGTGACCGCGTTGGTGTAGGCGCCCAGGTACCAGCCCTCGGGGCTCACGAAGTTGTTCTGCAGCAACCAGTCCGACAGGCCCAGCAGCACGCACACGCCGATGCCCACCGCCACCAGCCGCCCCTCGTTGGAGCGGCGCCAGGCGCTGATGCCGCCCACCAGCGCCACGGCACCGCCCATGAAGGCCGCGCCGACGTAGATGAGCGGCGTGACCTGCGGCGTGTTCGTGAGGATGCCCAGGCCCGGCAGCGTCAGCACGCCGGTGAGCACGGTCCACCCGACGACGCCAAATGTCAGCCACTTGAGCGGCCGGCCGTGCAGCTGCCGCAGCGCGAAGTGCACCACCGCGACCAGCCAGAACAGCGAATTGACCGTGAGCCAGGCGAACCAGTCGTTGGCCACCGGCAGGCCCACGTAGAAGTGCAGGCTGCGCAGGAACGACGTGGTCGCGAGGTTGAAGAAGAGCAGATAGCCCGTTTCATGCCGGCGCCGGAACCACACGAACAGCGCGAACAGGCCCACGGCCATGAAGGCCGCGCCGAGCATGGCCGGCAGGTCCTGCTGGAACCACAGGCGCTTGCTGTAGCGGTCTTTGAGCGCATCGACCGGCCCGAGCCAGAGCGGCGACACCGCCACCTGCGCATGGCGCGTGTGCTCCAGGCGGATGAGGATTTCTTTCAGCGGCACCGCGTCGGGCGTCTTCTCGATCACCACCCACAGCGGCGTGCGGGTGCTGTTCCACAGCGGCCCGTTCTCCTGCGCGCGGTGGACCAGCCGGCCGTCGGCGTACACCGCGATGGTGCCGTCGGTCTTGATGCGCACGCCGTACAGCGCGAGCGGGCCGGCATGCGTGGGCAGTTCGCGCACGGCCACGCGCAGCCAGGTGGTGCGCGTGGCGCTGTCGGAGACGCGGCCATCGGCCTGGCGCAGCAGCTCGATGGGCGGCGAGAGCGGCAGCTCGGCGGGGTGCCAGGCATCGGGCAGCGCGCGGCTGTCCATGGTGAGCGAGGGCTCGCGAAAGCCCGGCGCCTCGGTGGTCTGCCAGTCGGCGCGGGTGATCTGCGTGGCCGCGGCGCCCGGTGCGCCGGACGATCCGCCGAAGAAGACGATCATGACCGCCAGCAAGGCGAGCGAGACGGCCAGCACCACGTTGGCCCAGAGCGGCGCGGCGCGGTATTTCGAGAGGCCTTCGAAGAACCACGCATGCAGCTGGCGCACCAGGGGGATGTTCATCGGGGTGCGGGCTGCGGGGCGGGGTTCAGGGCATTGCCGGGGGGCGCGGAGGCCCCGGGCAGAACGCATGTCCGAAGCGGCGATGCTGCGGCTTCGGTCATGCAAGGGGAGACGTTCGGATCAGAACGGGATGTCGTCGTCCATGTCGTCGAAGCCCGACGACGACTTGGCCGGTGCCTGGCGCGGCGCGGCCGAGGGTGCGCGAGGTGCCGCTGCGGGCGCGCGAGGGGCGTAGCCGCCGCCGCCGCCACCACCGCCGTTGCCGCCCTGCGAGTAGCCACCGCCACCGCCGCCGCCTTGCGAATAACCGCCGTCGTCTTCCGGACCGCCCGACGGGCCGCCCTGGCCCTGGCGGCTGCCCAGCATCTGCATCTGGTCGGCGCGGATTTCGGTGGTGTATTTTTCGATGCCGTCCTTGTCGGTCCACTTGCGCGTGCGCAGGCTTCCTTCGACGTAGACCTGCGAGCCCTTGCGCAGGTACTGGCCGGCGATTTCGGCCAGGCGGCCGTTGAAGACGATGCGGTGCCATTCGGTGGCTTCGCGCATTTCGCCGCTTTGCTTGTCTTTCCAGCGATCGGTGGTGGCCACTGTGACGTTCGCGACCTGGTCGCCGCTCGGGAAGGTACGCATTTCGGGGTCGCGCCCCAGATTGCCGACGACGATGACTTTATTGACCGATGCCATATGCACTGCCCCTGATAAGTAGATGAAGGAGGAGGAAAAAGAACCGGAGATTGTGCCCCAAGGCAGCCGGCCGGAGCCTGCGCCATCGCGCCCGGATGCCAGAATGGACCGCACCGATGAACCGAGAACCTGACTTTTTCGAGCATCTGCGCGCCGAGTTGCGCGGCGGCCGCGTCTGGCTGGACCGGGCCATCGTGCTGGGCTACGCCATCGCGGCCGGGCTCTTCGTGGTGGGCTTCACCTTTGCGAGCGACTGGGTCTTCGGCCAGTTCCATCGCTTCTACCGCGCCTGGCCCTGGGCGGTGCTGCTGACCACGCCGCTCATCACCGCGGCCATCGTGTGGTTCACGCTGCGCTTTTTCCCCGGCGCGGGCGGCTCGGGCATTCCGCAGATCAAGGCGGCGCTGCACCCGGCGCTGCCCGAGGAGCGGCGCTTCGTCTTCGCGTCGCTGCGGCTCACGGTCGCCAAGATCGGGCTGGGCGTCGCGGGCTTCGCGGCGGGCCTGTCGATCGGGCGCGAAGGGCCGTCGGTGCAGGTCGCGGCAGGCGTGATGCAGCACGCGCGGCGCTGGCTTTCGCCCCACACCACCATCGACGGCCGCGCGCTGCTGGTGGCCGGCGGGGCGGCCGGCATCGCAGCCGCCTTCAATGCACCGCTGGCGGGCGTGGTGTTCGCCATCGAGGAGCTGTCGGGCCGGCTGGAGGCGCGCTCCAGCGGGCTCATCATCACGGCCATCGTGCTCGCGGGCCTGGTGGCGGTGTCGGCCTTCGGCAATAC
Organism: Variovorax sp. AC194; assembly: GCF_979257995.1. NCBI lineage: Bacteria > Pseudomonadati > Pseudomonadota > Betaproteobacteria > Burkholderiales > Comamonadaceae > Variovorax > Variovorax sp. AC194. The sequence continues at coordinate 6,589,823 of NZ_OZ409823.1, forward strand.
CAGCTATTTCGGCGTGATCCGGGTGCCTCATCTCGGCTGGGACGCGCTCTGGCCGGGCCTCCTGGTCACCGTGCTGAGCGGCGCGGCCGGCGGGCTGTTCGCCCGGCTGCTGATCGCTTCGCTGACCGGGGCGCCCGGGCGCCTGAACCGCTGGCGGGCGCGCTTTCCGGTGCGCTTCGCGGCTTGCGGGGGGCTGGCGGTGGCCGTCATCGGCCTCGCGACGGGCGGCGTCACCTTCGGCGCGGGCTCGGAGGCGGTCAAGCAGATGCTGCAGGGCCACGACGAGCTCACGCCGCTCTACACGGTGCTGAAATTCGTCGCCACCTGGCTCACGGCCTGGTGCGGCGTGCCGGGCGGCATCTTCGCGCCGTCGCTGTCGATCGGCGCGGGCATCGGCGACGCGGTGGCGCGCCTGGCCAGCAGCGACCTGGGGCCGGCGCTCATCGCCATGGGCATGGCCGGCTTCCTGGCCGCGGTGACGCAGGCGCCGCTCACCGCGTTCATCATCGTCATGGAGATGGTCGACGGCCACTCGATGGTGCTCAGCCTCATGGCCGCGGCGATGCTGGCCAGCCTGGTCTCGCGGATGATCAGCCGCCCGCTGTACGACACGCTGGCCGAGCATATGGTGGGCAAGGCGATCGGCAGCAGCGAGCCGGTGCATCCGCTGGCGGAAGCCCCCACGCCCGCACCGCCGGAAACCGCCCGCTCGCCATGAAATCCGCGGCGGTCTATCATGTCCGGTTGCCCTCGGACGATCGCCCCCTTGAATTCCAAAGCCACTGAAGACATCGCCGCCCACGAGGAAAGCGCACGCGACGCGCAACTCGAACGCGACACCTACCTCGGCGCGGTGCTGGCGCAGCAGCGCATCAGCATCCGCGGTGCGCGCACCCACAACCTGAAGAACGTCGACCTGGACATCCCGCGCAACAAGCTGGTGGTGATCACCGGCCTGTCGGGCTCGGGCAAGTCGAGCCTGGCGTTCGACACGCTGTATGCCGAGGGGCAGCGGCGCTACGTGGAGAGCCTCTCGGCCTATGCGCGGCAGTTTTTGCAGCTCATGGACAAGCCCGATGTGGACGTGATCGAGGGCCTCTCGCCCGCGATCAGCATCGAGCAGAAGGCCACCAGCCACAACCCGCGCTCCACCGTGGGCACGGTGACCGAGATCCACGACTACCTGCGCCTCCTGTATGCCCGCGCCGGCACGCCCTACTGCCCCGACCACCACCTGCCGCTGCAGGCGCAGACGGTCTCGCAGATGGTCGATGCGACGCTGGCCATTCCCGACGAGCCGCGCCTGCTGATCCTTGCGCCCGTGGCGCGCGAGAAGAAGGGCGAGTTCCTGGAGCTCTTCGCCGAGATGCAGGCCGCGGGCTACGTGCGCTTTCGCGTCGACGGGCAGACCTACGAATACAACGACCTTCCCAAGCTCAAGAAGACCGAGAAGCACGACATCGACGTGGTCATCGACCGCCTGCGCGCACGCCCCGACATGCAGCAGCGCCTGGCCGAGAGCTTCGAGGCGGCGCTGCGCCTGGCCGAAGGCCGCGCCATCGCGCTGGAGCTGGGCGCCGAAGGCGCAGCCGACAAGGAACACCTGTTCAACGCCAAGTTCGCCTGCCCGATCTGCCATTACTCGCTGTCGGAACTCGAGCCGCGCCTCTTCTCGTTCAACTCGCCCGTGGGCGCGTGCCCCAGCTGCGACGGCCTCGGCCACCGCGAGGTGTTCGATCCGGCGCGCGTGGTGGCCTTCCCGTCGCTCTCGATCGCCAGCGGCGCCATCAAGGGCTGGGACCGCCGCAACGGCTATTACTTCAGCATGATCGAGAGCGTCGCCAAGCACTACAAGTTCGACGTGGACGCGCCCTTCGAATCGCTGCCCGCGTCGGTACAGCAGGTGCTGCTCAACGGCTCGGCGGCCGAAGAGATCAAGTTCAACTACACCATGGAGTCGGGCAACTTCGCGGGCAAGAAGCTCACGAAGAAGCACCCCTTCGAGGGGATCATCCCCAACATGACGCGGCGCTACCGCGAGACCGATTCGGTGCTGGTGCGCGAAGACCTCGCGCGCTTTCGCAACCTCCAGCCCTGCCCCGATTGCGGCGGCTCGCGGCTTCGGCGTGAAGCGCGCAACGTGTTCCTGGTGGACGAGTCGGCCCGCCCGGCGGATGGCGGCGAGCCACCGCGCATGGCGATCTTCGAGCTGAGCCACCTCACGCTGCGCGATTCGCTCGCGTGGTTCCAGACGCTCAAGCTGCGGGGCGCCAAGGCCGACATCGCCGACAAGGTGGTGCGCGAGATCGGCCTGCGGCTGAAATTCCTCAACGACGTGGGCCTCAACTACCTGAGCCTGGACCGCAGCGCCGAGACGCTCTCGGGCGGCGAGGCGCAGCGCATCCGCCTGGCCTCGCAGATCGGCTCGGGGCTCACGGGCGTGATGTATGTGCTCGACGAGCCCAGCATCGGCCTGCACCAGCGCGACAACGACCGGCTCATCGGCACGCTCAAGCACCTGCGCGACATCGGCAACAGCGTGATCGTGGTCGAGCACGACGAGGACATGATCCACGCCGCCGACCACGTGATCGACATGGGCCCCGGCGCGGGCGTGCACGGCGGCCGCGTGATGGCGCAGGGCACCTATGCCGAGGTGTCGGCCAACCCCGATTCGCTCACCGGCCAGTACCTCTCGGGCACCAAGAAGATCGAGGTGCCCAGGCACCGCACCGCGTGGCTGCCGGTGGTGAAGAAGCCGGCCTTCAACGAAGGCAAGAAGCCCTCGCGCTTTCCGCAGAGCCCCGCCGCCGAACGGCGCGCCGCGCGCGAAGCGGCCCACATCGCCTCGCAGACCGACCTGCAGGAAATCCGCGTGATCGGCGCCACCGGCAACAACCTGAAGAACGTGAGCGTCGCCTTCCCGGTGGGCCTTCTGACCTGCGTGACCGGCGTCTCGGGTTCGGGCAAATCGACGCTGGTGAACGACACGCTCTACACCGCCGTGGCCCGCACGCTGTACCGCGCGCACGAGGAGCCGGCCGCGCACGAGTCGATCGAGGGCATCGAGTATTTCGACAAGGTCATCAACGTCGACCAGAGCCCCATCGGCCGCACGCCGCGCAGCAATCCGGCGACCTACACGGGCCTGTTCACGCCCATCCGCGAACTGATGGCCGAGACCAACACCGCGCGCGAGCGCGGCTACGGCCCGGGCCGCTTCAGCTTCAACGTGGCGGGCGGCCGCTGCGAGGCCTGCCAGGGCGACGGCGTGGTGAAGGTCGAGATGCACTTCCTGCCCGACGTGTACGTGCCCTGCGAGGTGTGCCACGGCCAGCGCTACAACCGCGAGACGCTCGAGGTCCAGTACAAGGGCCGGAACATCGCGCAGATCCTGGAGATGACGGTGGAGACCGCGCACGAGTTCCTGAAGGCCGTGCCGACCATCGAGCGCAAGCTGCGCACGCTGCTGGACGTGGGCCTCTCGTACATCAAGCTCGGCCAGTCGGCCACCACGCTCTCGGGCGGCGAGGCGCAGCGCGTGAAGCTCGCGCTCGAACTGAGCAAGCGCGACACGGGCCGCACGCTCTACATCCTGGACGAGCCGACCACGGGCCTGCACTTCGCCGACATCGAGTTGCTGCTGAAGGTGCTGCACCAGCTGCGCGACGCGGGCAACACGATCGTCGTGATCGAGCACAACCTGGACGTCATCAAGACGGCCGACTGGCTCATCGACATGGGCCCCGAAGGCGGCGCGGGCGGCGGCACGGTGGTGGGCGAAGGCACGCCCGAGGACATCGCGGCGAACGCGGCGAGCCACACGGGGCGGTACCTCAAGCGCCTGCTGTAAGCCCCAGGCCTGTTCATGCCTTCCTTCACCCCGCGCCAGTTCGTCCTGCTCGTCCTCCTGACCCTCGCATGGGGGTTCAACTGGCCGGTGATGAAGCTGGGCGTGGCCGACTATCCGCCGCTCGCGTTCCGCGCGATCTCGATCTGGCTGGGCCTGCCGGTGCTGGGCCTCGCGCTGGTGTGGATGAAGGTGCCGTTCCGCGTGCCGCGCAGCGCCTGGCCCGAGCTGGTGTGGCTGGGCGCGACCAACATGTTCGTGTGGCACGCCTGCATCATCCTTGCGGTGAAGGCGCTGTCGGGCGGGCGCGCGGCGATCCTGGGATACACGATGCCGGTGTTCTCGGCGGTGATCGGCGCGGTGCTGTTCTCGGCGGTGCTCACGCGGCGTTCATGGATCGGCGTGGGCGCCTGCGCGGTCGGCGTTGGCCTCCTGCTTTGGCACGAGCTCACCGACCTCGCGGGGCGCCCCGGCTACGTGGCCCTGGCGCTGGTGGCCGCGGCGACATGGGCGCTGGGCACGCAGCTCCTGCGCCACACGCGCATCGGTCTGCCGACGCTCACGCTCTCGTTCTGGATGACCGCGATGACGGCCGTTGTGATGACGGTGCTCTCGCTGCTCTTCGAGCGCGGCCCGTGGCAATGGCCGGGTCCGGTGACCTGGGGGTCGATCCTCTACAACGCGGTGCTGATCTTCGGCTTCGCGCATGCCGCGTGGTTCTACCTCGCGCGCGGGCTGCCGCCGGTGGCTTCGACCTTGAGCGTGATGTTCATTCCCGTGCTCGGCGTGTTCAGCGGCGCGGTGTGGCTCGGCGAGGTCGTGCACTGGCAGGACTGGGTCGCGGTCGCGCTGATGATGGTGGCCATCGCCTCGGTGCTGTGGCCTTCGCGCAGCAACACCGCCAAGGCCTGACGCAGAAACCTCAGGTCGTCGTCTGCACGTGCAGGCGGCTTTCCTTGCAGCGGTGCAGCGCGCGGTAGTGCTCCAGCGGCCGGCCGTTCGCGCCGTAGGCGATCGACTCGATGCGCAAGAGCGGCTCGGGCTGCGGCAGGTCGAGCAGCTTGCAGGTCGCGGCATCGGGCAGCACCGCATCGATCCAGCGCTCGGCGCGCACCAGGCGCAGGCCGTACTGGCGGCGCAGCACGTCGTAGAGCGAGCGGTCATCCAGCCGCGTGCGGTGCAGCCCGGGCGCGAGGTCCGCGGGCACCACCGTCTCGACCAGGAGGCGCAGTTCGCCATCGACACTGCGAAGGCGCTTGAGCGCCACGACCAGTGCCTCGGGCTCGGTGAGCCCCAGCGACGCGGCCTCCTGCTCGGTGGGCGCGCGCAGTTCCTGCGTGAGGATCTGCGTGCGCACCGAGCGGCCCTTGCGCTCCATTTCGTCGGAAAAGCCCAGCACGGTGGAGACGAAATCCTCGTCGCGCTCGCGCGCCGACACAAAGGCACCCCGGCCCTTGATCTTGTAGATGAGGTTGTTGCGCACCAGGTCGGCCAGGGCCTCGCGCACCACGATGCGCGAGATGCCGAACTGGTCGCCCAGCTCGGCTTCGGACGGCAGCTTGGCGCCGATGGGCAGCACGCCCTGCAGGATCTGCAGGCGGATCGCATCGCGGAACTGGGCCCACAGCGGGGACTCGGAGTTGCGGTCGAGCACGGTCGACATGTTGTCGTTGGGACTGTTCACTTTTAGGACTGGCCGAGGGCGGAGCTGGCCATCAATGATGCATCGAATGAGGGTTCCACGTCGGGCGCCACGGCCTGCAGGCGCACGTTGTGGCGCTCGCGCAGGGCGGTCGCGCAGGCGCTCAGTTCCTTGTGTGCGCGGTCTGTGTCCCAGCCCAGCGCCTCGGCCGCGATGCCCGAGATTTCGGCCAATGCGGCGTCGGTGACGAGGCCGCGAATCGCCAGCAGCGTGCGGCGGATGACGAGGTCGTCCAGGTGCACCACGCCGGTTTCCAGGCACAGGTACGAGAGCTCGGCGGCCGAGTAATCGGGCGCGTGTTGCAACGGCACGTCGCCCGAAGCCACGAGGCGCTGCGCGAGCGGCAGCGCCTTGGAGCCGTAGCGCGCGAGCAGCGTGAGCGCGCGCGTACGGCCCATGCCCGAGGCCGTCATCTTCTCGATGAAGCGTTCGGTCGCGGCCGCGTCGGCCGGCAGGTCCGCGCCGCCGCCGATGGGCAGCAGCTCGGTCGATGCGGTGCGCGAGCGCCCCAAGAGCTGCAGCACCTCGGTGGTCGCCTCTTCGGCGAGCGAGCGGAAGGTGGTCCACTTGCCGCCCACGAGGCCGACGATGGGAATGTCGCGCGTCGCGTTCGGCGGATCGATCACCACCGAGTGGTCGCGCGAAATCTGGCCCGGCTTGTCGGCATCGGAGCGCGCGAGCGGCCGCACGCCGACGTAGGTGTAGACCACGTTGTCGCGGCCGAAGGCCATGTTGGGGAACACCTCGCGCAACACGTCGATGAGGTAGTCGACCTCGGCGGGCTCGGTGACGATCTGGTCGGGGTCTTCCACCGGGATGTCGGTCGAGCCCACGAGCACGCGGTCCAGGAACGGATAGACGATGCACACGCGCCCGTCGACCGCCTCGAAATACGCCATGCGGCCGTCCAGCGCATCGCGCAGCGCGGGATGGTCGAGCACGAGGTGCGAGCCCTTGGTGCCCATCACGCGCGGACCCGCGCCGCCGAGCACCGCGGCGCTGCGGTCCAGCCACGCGCCGGTGGCGTTCACCACGGTGTCGGCCGTCACGCGCACCAATGCGCCGGTGAGCTCGTCGCGCAGTGTGAGGATGTTGCCCGCGCAGCCCATCACGCGGCAGTAGTTGGCGGCGGCCGAGCGCGGCTGGTCGCGGCAGGCGTCGCCGATGAGTTCGAGGATGAGCCATTCGGGATGGCTGATCCACGCATCGAAGAAGGTCGCGGTCCAGCGGATCGCCGCGCGAAAGAGGCTGCGGTCGTTCGTGGGCACGCGGCTGATGCGGTGCCCCGGCATCACGCGCTGGCGGCGGCCCAGGATGTCGTAGAGCCGCAGGCCCAGCGCTACCGCCAGGAGGCCGCGCGTGCGCTGCGGCGGCGTGCGGCCGAAGAACTTGAGCGCGCTGCTCATGAGGCCGCCGAAGAAGTTCGCGAGCGGCACCACCGTCTTGAGCGGGCGCACGAGGTGCGGCGCGTTGCGCAGCAGCAGGTTGCGCTCGCGCGTGGCCTCGGCCACGAGCGAGAAGCTGCCGTTCTCCAGGTAGCGCAGGCCGCCATGGATCATGCGCGAAGGCGCGCTGCTGGCGCCCGCGCCGAAGTCGCCCTTGTCGACGATGAGGCAATCCACGCGCTGCAATGAAAGATCACGAAAAACGCCGACGCCATTGATGCCGGCACCGACGATCACGGTCGAAAAATGGCGGTCCGCCAAAGAGGCCGGACGCACGAAGGGAAGTTGCCATGCGCTCACGAAGAAACCTCCGCGCTGCGCGCTGCGGTGCGAGCGCCTTCGGGCGGCCGTGCGGCGCTCTGCGCACCGCCCGCGATGTGGGTGAATACAGGTGACATGCTGTCGATCAGTTCGTTGAAATCGGCGTTGAAATCCGCATGGGCGCGCGCGTCCCTTGCATCGGGTTCGATGAGGTCGCACGGCGCGAGCAGCGCGCTGCCTTCGGCCGCGTCGTCCAGGCCCTGCGACAGGGCCGCGTAGAGCGCGGCGCCGCGCGCGCCGGTCTCGTCGTCGGCGCAGCGTTCGACCGGGCGGCCCAGGAGCGAGGCAAGCAGGCGCACGAGGCGCGCATCGCTCGCGCCGCCGCCCAGCACGGTCGAGGCGGAAACCGCGAGGCCGCCGGCTGCCAGGCGCGCCGTCTGGCGCACATGCAGCGCTGCCACGGCATCGACCACGGCGCGTGCCATGTCGGCGCGGGTGTGGTGGCTTTTGAGGCCCACGAAGCCCGCCGTCACGCCGCCGCCGCCATTGATGAAGGGCGCGAAGCGCAGGCCGTTGGCGCCGAGCGGCACGGTCATCGCGAGGTCGACCACCGCGCGCGCATCGGGCAGCGCGAGCACGCCGGCGAGCCACGCGATGTTGGCCATCGAGGACGGGCTGTTCTCCATGTAGAGCCGCTCGTGCGTGCGGCCGAAATTCACGATGGAGGCCACGGCGGGCTTGGGCGCGAGCACCGGTCCGATGACCGCGTTCACGCACCACGTGCCGAACACCTGCACCGCGCGGCCGCGGCGCTCGGCGCAGATCGCCGTCATCGAGGCGAGCAGGTCGATGGCGCCCATCGCGACCGGAATGCCGGCGGGCAGGCCGCACAGCGCGGCCTCTGCGGCGCGCAGCTTGCCGAGCACCGTGCCGCTCGGCAGGATCGGGCCGAAGTTGTGCGCACCCAGGTCCGTGAGGCCCGAGGCATCGAAGGCGATCTGCGACCAGCCGCCCGCGGCGAGCGACACGAGGCCGGCGGTGCTCGCGTCGCTGGCGTCGGTGGCGATCTCGCCGGTGAGCAGGAAGCCCAGGTAGTCCTTCGCGAAGAGGAGGCGGCGCAGTTCGCCGCGCTGCACGGCATCGGCGCCCAGCAGCTCGGCGGCGATCACCGTCGGCTGGCCGGGCCACGGACCGCAGCCCACGTCCTCGAAGAGCCGCGCGCCCTGGCTCCTGGCCAATGTCCGTGCGCGGGCGTCGGCGCGCTGGTCGGTCGATGCCACCGCGCGGCCGCCGACCAGTTCGTTGTTCGCATCGAGCGCATAGAGGCCGGCGCCGTGGCCGGTGCAGGCCATGGCGCGGACTTCTGCGGCGCGCGGCCCGAGCTGGTGGGCCACGTCGCGCAGCACGTGGGTGAGCGCGGCGCGGATGGCCGCGGCGCGCACTTCGCAGCCGCCGCCGGCGAGCCGGTCGTGCGGCAAAGGCATGCGGGACAGGGCCACGGCGCGGCCGCTTCCGGCTTCGAGGGCCAGGGCTTTCAGGCTGCTCGAGCCCATGTCCACGCCGATCAGTATGTTTGGCATCATGTCATAACAGCTTCGGCGGAATAAAAGCACATCGCCAGTAGCGTTTCCCCTAGTACTCCACCCAATCGGGCCGGGATTACATTCTAGCCTGTCATAACAACTGATGTGACATTGAGGTTCCAAAGACCTGCTCGAAAAGAGAGGTCGCAAGCTCTGCCAGTCAACGTGAGGAGACAAAGAATGAGGCGTAATTTCCTGAAGTCCGCAGCCGCCGCCGGTATCGGCTTGGCGGGTGCGAGCGCGTTCGCGCAACAGCAAGCAGCTGCCCCTGCCGCAGGCACGGGCCTGCGCGGCAATGCCAGCGACGTCTACGTGATGAACGTGATGGTCTCCGGCGTGGAGTACTGGTTTCCGGTCTACGAAATGATGAAGCAGCTCGGCCGCACGCTGGGCGTGAAGACGCGCTACACCGGCACGCCCGAGTACGACGTGAACAAGCAGCTCGCGTCGTTCGAGCAGGAACTGGCGCGCAAGCCCGCGGGCATCCTGCTGCACCCGATGAACCCGGACCCCTTCATCGAGCCGATCAACCGCGCCGCGGCGATGGGCATCCCGGTGGTCACCTTCGCGGCCGATTCGCCCAATTCGAAGCGCACCTCGTTCGTCACCTCCGACAACGACCGCGAAGGCACGCAGGCGGCCGACGCGATCGCCGCGTCGCTCAACGGCAAGGGCGAATACGCCGTGCTGGAGAACCCGGGCCAGGACAACCACGACCGCCGCATCGCCGCCTTCGTGAACCGCATGAAGACCAAGCACACGGGCATGAAGCTGGTGGGCCGCGCCGCCAGCAACCAGGACCCGAACAAGGCCTACCAGGCGGTGCTGAGTCTCGCGCAAGCCAACCCGAACCTGGGCGCGCTCTTCATGCCCGAGGCCAACTCGGCGCTCGGCGCGGCGCAGGCCAAGGTCGAGACCAAGAAGAACATCAAGGTGATGTGCTGCGACGTGAACGCCAAGATCCTGGACATGATCAAGTCCGGCGACGTGTTCGGCGCCATCAACCCGAACCAGGGCATGCAGGGCTACATGGGCATGATGATGTTGTTCCTGGCCAAGAACCCCTCGCTCATCGACCCGATGAACGACGCCAAGCGCAACGGCACCAACCCGATGGCCGTGCCGTTCCTGGACAACGGCCTGGCCGTGGTCAGCAAGGCCAACGCCGACGACTTCTACTGGGACAAGTACCTCGCGCGCCGCGGCACCAAGGGAATCGGCGAGTGAGCGCCTTGCTCGAACTGAAGGGGATCAGCAAGCGCTTCGGCGCTTCGCGCGCGCTCTCGGGCGTGGACTTCTCGCTGCACGCGGGCGAGATCCACGCCCTGTGCGGCGAGAACGGCGCGGGGAAGTCGACGTTGATGAACATCATCGACGGCATCCATCGCCCCGACGAGGGCGAGATCCTGCTGAACGGCCAGAAGGTCGTGATCGACGGCCCGGCGCACGCGATGCGCCTGGGCATCGGCCTCGTGCACCAGGAGATCGCGCTGTGCGCCGACGCGACCGTCGCCGAGAACATCTTCATGCCGGAAATCAACGCCGGAAAAGCGGCGTGGATGAACTACGCGAGCTTCAACGAACGCGCGGCCAAGGTGCTGCACCGGCTGGGGCAGGACATCGACCCCGCCATGCCGGTGCGCGACCTTTCCATCTCCAGCCAGCAGCTGGTGGAGATCGCCAAGGCGCTCACGCTCGACTGCAAGGTGCTGATCCTGGACGAGCCCACGGCCGCACTGACCGACAACGAATCGGCGGCGCTGTTCCGCGTGCTGCACGACCTGAAGGCGCAGGGCATCGGCATCATCTACATCAGCCATCGCATGGCCGAGATCTTCACGCACGGCGACCGCGTCACCGTGCTGCGCGACGGGCGCAACGTGCACTGCGGACCGCTGCACGAATTGACGCCCGACGAGCTGGTGCGCCGCATGGTCGGGCGCGACATGGGCAACTATTACCCGCCCAAGCAAGCGGTCGCCGAATCCTCCGGCCCCGTGCTCGAAGTGACCGACATCGCCGACGGCGAGCGCGTGCATGGCGTTTCTTTCACGCTCAAGCGCGGCGAGATCCTCGGCATCGCCGGCCTCATGGGCGCCGGCCGCAGCGAGCTCGCGGAAACCATCTGCGGCCTGCGCATTGCCAAGCGCGGCACGGTGCGCCTGAACGGCAAGACCCTCGCCATCCGCAAGTACAGCGACGCGCTGCGCGAAGGCATCGCGTACCTGAGCGAAGACCGCAAGGCGGCCGGCGTGTTCCTCGATCTCCCGATTGCGCAGAACGTCTCGTCGATGGCGCTCGGCCGCGTGAGCTCGGCCTGGGGCCTCTTGCAGCGCTCGGCCGAGCACAAGCTCGCCAAGACGCTCGGCGCCAAGCTGAACCTGAAATCGGACGGCGTCGCCATCGAGGTCTCCAGCCTCTCGGGCGGCAACCAGCAGAAGGTGGCCATCGCCAAGCTCTTGGCCACCAACCCGTCGGTGCTGCTGATGGACGAGCCCACGCGCGGCGTCGACGTGGGCGCGAAATCGGAGATCCACCACATCCTGCGCGAGCTCGCGACCCAGGGCGTGGGGGTGATCGTGATCTCGTCGGAGCTGCCCGAAATCATTGGCCTGTGCGACCGCGCATTGGTGATCCGCGACGGCCAGGTCGCGGGCGAACTCGAATCGAACGACATGACGGAAGAGGCCCTGCTGCGGCTGGCTTCCGGACTCTGCGAACAGGAAACAGCATGAACTACCCGGCACAACTCGATGCGGGCCTCCCTCCACGGCGTACCGGCCAGTCCGGCGGCGATCCGGGAAAGCCCGCCAACAAACTCACGAGCATGCGCGAAGCAGGGCTGCTGCTGATCATCGCGGTGCTGTGCATCGCGATGAGCTTCGCATCGCCCTACTTCCTCACCTGGGACAACGTGCGCGCGATGCTCTTGTCCTTCTCCATCGAAGGCATCGTGGTGGTGGGCATGACGATCCTCTTGATCGTCGGCGGCATCGACCTTTCGGTGGGCTCGGTGGTGTGCTTCGCGATGGTGGTGACGGGCAAGCTCTTCCTGATGGGCGTGGACCCGTGGCTCGCAAGCCTCGTGGCGATCGGCATGTGCGGGCTCATCGGCGCGATGATCGGCGGCTGCGTCACGCGCATCGGCCTCAACCACTTCATCGCCTCGCTGGCGTTCATGGTGATCGTGCGGGGCCTGTGCCTCGCGCTCACGCAGGGCACGCCGCAGTCGCTCTTCTCGCTGCCGGCGGAGTTCAAGTTCATCGGGCAGGGCACGCTCTTCGGCGTTCCGGCGGTCATCCTGATCTTCCTGGCGATCGTGGTGGTGAGCGACTTCGTGCTGCGCCGCTCGACCCTCTTGCGCCGCGTGTTCTACACGGGCAGCAACGAGAAGGCGGCGCTCTATTCGGGCATTCGCGTGGGACGCGTGAAGTTCTGGGTCACGGTGCTGTGCTCGGCTTCGGCCGGTCTTGCGGGCGTGATCTACACGGCGCGTTTCGGCGCCGCCACGCCGACCTTCGGCATGGGCATGGAGCTGAACGTGATCGCCGCCGCGGTGATCGGCGGCGCGAGCCTGAAGGGCGGCTCGGGCACGGTGCTCGGCGCGGTGCTGGGTCTGGCGCTCCTCTCGGTGGTGACCAGCTCGCTGATCCTTCTGGACGTCTCGCCCTACTGGCAGGACGTGATCAAGGGTCTCATCCTGCTGGCGGCCGTGACCATCGACCACATCATGAACACGAGAAAGAAAACGCGATGAGCCAAGTGCAGATGACGCAGATGACGCAGATGAAGAAGACAACGCTGGGCCCCTCGGGCATCGAATGCTCGGCCATCGGCCTGGGTACCTGGGCCATGGGCGGCTGGATGTGGGGCGGCGGGGACAACGCGGCCGCCGTCATCGCCATCCAGGCTTCGCTCGATGCGGGCGTGAACCTGATCGACACCGCGCCGGCCTACGGCCTCGGCCGCTCCGAGAGCATCGTGGGCACCGCGCTCAAGGGGCGCCGGCAGGACGCGGTGATCGCCACCAAATGCGGCCTCGTCTGGCACACCCAACAGGGAACGCACTTCTTCGAAGAAGACGGCCACCCGGTGTACCGCTTTCTCGGGCGCGAGTCGATCTTCCACGAGTGCGAAGAGAGCCTGAAGCGCCTGCAGACGGACTACATCGACCTCTACATCACGCACTGGCAGGACAGCACCACGCCCGTGGCCGAGACCATGGACGCGCTGCTCGAGTTGAAGAAGCAGGGAAAGATCCGCGCCATCGGCGTGAGCAACGTGAGCCCCGAGACGCTCGCCGAATACCTGCGCTACGGCCCGGTCGATGCGGCGCAGGAGCGCTACAGCCTCGTCGACCGCGAGATCGAGACGACGCTCGCGCCGCTGTGCAGCGAGCACGACGTCGCGGTGCTCGGCTACTCGTCGCTGGCGCTCGGCCTCCTCGCCGGCCCGATCGACCCCGAGCGCGAGTTCAAGGGCGACGACCAGCGCGCGAGCAACCCGCGCTTCAGCGCCGCCAACCGCGCGACGCTCAAGGCCTTCTTCGAAGAGCTCGAGCCCGTGCGCGCAAAGCTCGGCTGCTCGTTCGGCCAGATGATGATCGCGTGGACCGTCGCGCGCGGCACCGTGTCCGTCGCGCTCTGCGGCGCGCGCGTGCGCCAGCAGGCCATCGAGAACGCCGGTGCCGGCGCGGTCGCGCTGGGCGACGAAGCGTTGCGCCTGATCGACGCCGCGGCGAAGCGCCATCTCTCGGCGCTCGCCTGATACCTCCCCTCTTCATTTCCGACCCCCACAAGGAGTTCTTTCCCATGTCGAAAGACAAGACAGCACGGCTGAACCGCCTGCTCACCAACGGCCGCTGCCTGGACATCGCCCTGGACCACGGCGTGTGCAACGAGCCTTCGTTCCTCGACGGCCTGGAGGACATGCCCCAGGTCATCGACAAGCTCGTGGCCGCCGCGCCCGATGCGCTGCAACTGAACTACGGCCAGTCCGACCTGCTGCAGGACCGGCCCGGCCGCGACAAACCCGCGCTGGTGATGCGCATCGACATGGGCAATCCCTACAACGCCACGCTGCACCGCGTGATGTGGGCGCAGCTGCAGAACGAGCACGACCCGGTGCTGCCGGCCGTGCAGCGCGACGCGGCCTGCGTGGTCGTGAACCTCTTCATGCTGCCGAACGAGCCCGATCTCTTTCGCCAGTGCGTGCAGAACATCGCGCGCGTGCGTGCCGACTGCGACCGCTACGGCATGCCGCTGATGATCGAGCCGCTGGTGATGCAGTCGCCCACGCCCGGCAGCCGCTACATGGTCGATGGCGACGCCGAGAAGATCGTGACGCTCGTGCGCCTGGCGCGCGAGATGGGCGCCGACATCGTCAAGGCCGACCCGACCGGCGACCCCAAGGACTTCCACCGCGTGGTGCAGGCCGCGCGCTGCCCCGTGCTCGTGCGCGGCGGCGGGCGTGAGGAACTGCAGCAGGTGTTCGCGCGCTCGCGCGCGCTGCTGGACCAGGGCGCGGTCGGCATGGTGTACGGACGCAACGTGTACCAGCACGCGAATCCGTCGGCGGTGGTCAGTGCGCTGATGGCCATGATCCACCGCGATGCCAGCGCCGAGGCGGCCTGGGACATCTACGAATCGGGCGGCGCGAAGCCAGGCAGGTAACGCTGCTGTCAAAGGGAGAGGTTTTCACGGCAGGCGATCACCCGTCGCCTGCCGGGGTGCGTCCTGCGCGCGCACTTTGCAAGTCGAGCCAGAGAAGAAACGAGTCAGTGGGTCCCCCTGCGAACTTCTAACAACTTGGAGGCAACGATGAAGATCCGGTATTACGTGATGGCATTGATGGTGCCGTTCGTCACACTGCTGACGCACGCGGCAATCACCGGGGTCAGTCCGATGACGACCCTCGGCAACATGGCGACAGCGGTCTCCGCGGCCGTCGCCGATCCGCTCCCGCTGCAAGGGCCGGGTCTTGGCAACCTCACCTACACCTCGGCCGAACTGTTCAAGCCGGTGTCGATGATCACCAGCCCCGCGCACCCGCTCGATCCGGCGCACAGCAGCGCCTACGAGTCGCGCGAGGTGCCCGCCACCTACCCGGGCCGCAAGGACTACGGCATGAACGCCGGCATCATGGTCAACGGCTACTTCCTCACCTCCTTCGCGCCGGACAGCGGCCTCGGCCCGGGCGGCTTCCTGCTGTACGACGTGTCGAACCCGCGCCAGATCCAGCTCGTGAAGAAAATCTACGAACCGGAGGCGCGCACCAAGGAGTTTCGCGAGACGCACTCCTTCGGCACCGCCAAGATCGGCGGCAAGACCTACGTGGTGCTGCCCAGCATCAACGGCGTGGAGTTCTGGGACTTCAGCGACATCAACGACATCAAGCAGGTCAAGAAGCTCGCGCTGCCGGGCGTGAACGCCGGCGACTACGAGAACGTCGCCTGGCAGCTCTGGTGGCAGGCGCCCTACCTCTACGTGGCCTCGGCGGGCCGGGGCATCTTCATCGTCGACGCGAGGGACCCGGCGAACGCCGTGGTCGCCAACCGCGGCGCCGGCAAGCCCAACCCGGTGCCCACGGGCGAGCTCGGCGGTTTCCGCATCGGACCGATCTTCACCATGGGTAACCACATGGTGCTCACCGCGATGGAGAGCAACGGCGGCTTCGCGAGCCTGGACATCTCCGACCCGCTCAACCCCAAGGTGCTCGATTCCATCGTGGGCACCACGCCGTTCTATTACGCGACCTGCTTCGACGGCCGGAACCTGCACGTCTCCACGCGCAACAGCGGCGCGAAGATGTACAGCTACGACCTCTCGGACCGCTCGCGCTTCGTGGCGGAAGACAACCGTCTTGTCATCGACGAGCAGCTCTACTGCGCCACGCAGGACAACTACGTCATCCAGGGCGCGCAGACCCGCATCCACAAGGTGGACGTGAGCAATCCGCTGAACCACGTGGAGGTGGGCCGCGGCAGCATCCTGCGCGAGGACGACCCGAACTTCACGCACTCGGACAACGGCCAGGTCGCGATCTTCGGCAACCTCGTCTTCGTGGGCAACGACCACGGCTCGGGCAGCGGCTTCGTCGTGCATTCGGTGGACCCGGACATCGTCAAGCCCGAAGTGAAACAGGTCTCGCCCACCAACGGCGCCAGGCAGCAGGCGCTGACCTCGCGCATCGGCCTGGGCATGACGGACAACATCCGGCCCGAGAGCGTGAATTCCAACACCTTCATCGTGCGCCCGGTGGGCGGCAACACGCTGGCGGGTACCTACAGCGTGCAGCTGGGCATCGTCAACTTCCACCCCGAGCAGCCGCTGCTGCCGGGCACGAGCTATGAGGTGTTCCTGCCGGCCAACGGCCTGAAGGACTATGCGGGCAACGCGATCGGCGCGGACTACCGCTCCACCTTCAACACCGGCAACGCGACCGACATCAACCTGATGCACTACTGGACGCTGGCGGGCAACCTCTCCGACCAGATCGGCAACAACGGCGGCACGCCGGCCGCGGGCGATGCGTTCGAGAGCATCGGCATGAACTTCGCGAACCGCACCGCCGGTGTACCGCTGAAGAACGACAGCGTGGCCACCGTGCTCGGCGGCACCGCCTCGCTGAGCTTCTACATGAAGACCACGCAGGCGGGCGGGCCCAACTCGTGGACCGCACCGGGCATCTTCGGGCGCGACCAGTCGGGCGGCGCGGACGACGTGTTCTGGGGCTGGCTGGACAACAACGGGCGCATCAAGCTCTCGGTGGGCAACGACGGCGGCACGACCTCCAACGCGGTGGTGAACGACGGCAACTGGCACCACGTGGTGCTCACGCGCGATGCGGCCTCGGGCGCGCAGGCGGTGTACGTCGACGGCGTGAAGACCACCTCGGCGGGCCTCACGGGCACCAAGGGCCTCACGAACAAGTTCAACGTGCTGGGCCAGATCCAGGGCAACGCGGCGCTCTTCAAGGGCACGCTCGCGGAGGTGCGCGTCTACGGCCGCGTGCTCACCGACACCGAGGTGAACACGCTGCGCGGGCAGGCCATCATCGGCGACCCGGGCATCGGCGGCGGGCCCAAGCTCGTGAACGGCCAGCTGGTGTTCAACCCCGGCACGCTCGGCAGCGGCGGCGCGCAGTTCCGCTGGAACTTCGGCGACGGCACGCAGACCGCGTACTCCAACCAGCCGAACTACACCTACACCTACAACCGCCCCGGCCACTTCACGGTGACGCTGACGGTGAAGGATGCGTCGGGCCGCGAGACCTTCTACACCTACAACCTCACCGTGATCGTTCCGACCACGGCGCGGGCGCCCACGCACACCACCAACATCGCGGGCGATGCGAACTCGGTGTACTCGGTCAACCCCGACAGCGGCACGGTCGCCGCCATCGACGCGCAGACGCTGGCCAAGCGCTGGGAAGTGCGCGTGGGCGACGAGCCCAAGACGCTGGCGGTCGGCCCCGACGGCCGCATCTGGGTCACGGTACAGGGCGAGGACAAGCTGGTGGCGCTGAGCGCGGCCGACGGCAGCGTCTCGGCCACCGTGCCGCTCGCCTACGGCAGCGGCCCCTACGGCGTGGCCTTCACGCCCGATGGCGCCAGGGGCCTCCTGACGCTGGAGAGCAAGTCGGTGCTCATGAGCTTCGACCCGAGCAACGGCGCCACCACCGGCGCGGTCGCGCTCGCAGGCAACCTGCGCGGCATCGCAGTGAGCTCCGACGCGCAGGTGGCGTATGTCACTCGCTTCAAGTCGCAGATGACTGGCGGCCAGCTGCACAAGGTGAACCTGCAGAGCATGAGCGCCATGACCACCATCGCGCTGCCGGTGGACACCACCACGGTGGACACCGAGAGCCGCGCGCGCGGCGTGGCCAACTACCTGAGCCAGGTGATCATCTCGCCGGACGGCACGCGGGCGGTGCTGCCTTCGAAGAAGGACAACATCGTGCGCGGCAAGTTCAGGGACGGCAACAACCTGGTGCACGACCAGACGGTGCGCTCCATCCTTTCGCAAGTGAATCTGCAGACGGCCGCGGAAGTGTTCGGCGAGCAGATCGACTTCGACGACCGGGCCCCCGCGCGCGCCGCGCTGTACTCGCCGTCGGGCGATTACCTGTTCGTCGCGCAGATGGAAGGCAACCGCGTGGCCATCGTCGATCCGTACAGCCGCTCGGTGCGCGGCGAGATCAACGCCAGCAGCGCGCCGCACGGCCTGTACCTGGACGCGGCGAGGAAGCGCCTCTACGTGAACAACTTCCTCGCGCGCTCGGTGTCGGTGCACGACGTGGCCTCGGTGCTCGCCTCGGAGACGGCGGCGCCGATCTTCCTGCAGAACGTCTCGACGGTCGCGCAGGAGCCGATGTCGCCCGCGGCGCTGCGCGGCAAGCAGGTGTTCTACAACGCGTCGGACCGGCGCATGAGCAAGGACAACTACATCTCCTGCGCGAGCTGCCATGCGGATGCCGGCGACGACGGCATGGTGTGGGACTTCACCCAGCGCGGCGAGGGCCTGCGCCGCACCATCAGCCTCATGGGCAAGCGGGGCCTGGGCCACGGCAAGCTGCACTGGACGGCCAACTTCGACGAGGTGCAGGACTTCGAGAACGACATCCGCAACGAGTTCGGCGGCACCGGGTTCCTGAGCAACGCGGACTTCACGGCCACGCAGGACCCGCTGGGCGCACCCAAGGCCGGCAAGAACGCGCAGCTGGACGATCTGGCGGCCTACCTCACCTCGCTGAACAAGTACATGCGCAGCCCCGCGCGCAACGCCGACGGGAGCCTGAGCGTCGATGCGGCGCGAGGCCAGGCGCTGTTCGCCTCGGCGCAGTGCGTGACCTGCCACACCGGCGCGACATTCCGCGACGGACAGCGGCACGACGTGGGCACCATCCAGCTCTCGTCGGGCAAGGGCAGCAACCAGCCGCTGGCGGGCGTGGGCTTCGACACGCCGACGCTCGTGGGCACCTGGAACACCGCGGCCTTCTTCCACAACGGCCAGGCGGCCACGCTGCAGGACGTGCTCGCCGGCGGCCACGGCAACGCCAGCAGCCTGCCGGCGGCCGACGTGGTGGCGATCCGCGAGTACGTGCGGTCGCAGGACACGGACCCGACGCCCACGATCACGCGCATCCGCTCGAACCTGAGCAACCTGTGCGTGAACATCAAGGCCGTGTCGACCGCGAGCGGCGCGACGGCGGTGCAGTGGCCGTGCGGCAATGCGAACAACGAGCGGTTCACGGTGACGAGCCTTGCGGGCGGCTACGTGCAGTTCAAGGCCGAGCACAGCGGCCTGTGCCTGGCGCAGAGCGGCACGGCGACGACGAACGCTCCTGTCGTTCAACTGGCCTGCTCGGCCGGCGACACGACGCAGTGGAGCCTGGCGGGCGGTGCGATCAAGAACCGCGCCTCGGGTTCGTGCCTGGACGTGCCGAACAGCTCGACGACGCAGGACACGGCGCTCATCACCTGGACCTGCAACGGCGGCACCAACCAGACCTGGACGCAACTGCCCTGACCGTCTGACGCCCCTCCGAAAGCCGGCCGCCTCGCGCGGCCGGCTTTTTTTCGTCTGGCCCATGACCTCCCACGTCATGGACCGTGCGCACCCGTTGCGCGAAAGTACGTCCATCGATCAACCAACCCCCAGGAGAAAACACCATGTCCGGCTTCAACATCCTTCCCCTCGCAGTCGCCCTGCTGATCGGCATCGCAGCGCTCGGCTCGTGCCTGGGCATCGGGCTGGTCGGCCAGAAGTTCCTGGAGAGCACGGCGCGCCAGCCCGAGATGGTCGACGTGCTGCAGACCAAGTTCTTCCTGATCGCGGGCGTGACCGACGGCGCATTCATCATCGCCACCGGCATCGGCCTCTGGTTTGCGACGGCCAATCCCTTCGGCTGACCGAGTGCCGCGGCCCCTGAAAAACGGGGCCCGCGCACCAGGAAGTGACACGTTCCACTGGCACCATTCGTGCTAGCACCGTTGACACTGAATCGTTTATGGTTAAAGTATTTAGCTATCAACGGTTCGATGGTGCCGGTGCTGCATGGCGCAGCGCCAGTGCGTCGTTTCATCCTTCCTCCCTCGGAGAATCCATGAGCCACCTGTCCCCGAAGTCGCCCGCGCTGCCGCGCACCCTCGTCTCGCTGCTGCTGTGCGGCGCGGCCCTTGGTACCGCAGCAACGGCCATGGCCGCCCCCGTGAAGGTGGGCTTGGCCCTCGACATCTCGGGGCCTTTCGCGGCATTGGGCGCCGAGGCGCGCGACGGTTTCGCACTCGGCATCAAGCAGCTGAACGGCAAGCTCGGCGGGCAGGACGTGGAGTTCGTGCAGGCCGACATGGCCGGCAGCCCCGACCAGGCCAAGCAGCTGGTGGACCGCATGATCCAGCGCGACAAGATCGACATCTTCAGCGGCCCCATCGGCTCCAACGTGGCGCTGGCCGTGGGCCCCACGCTCTTCAACGCCAAGGTGCCCTACCTCTCGGCCAACGCCGGCCCGAGCCAGTTCGCCGGTGCCCAGTGCAATGCGTATTTCTTCGGCACCGCCTACCAGAACGACCAGTTCCACGAGGCGGCCGGCAAGTTCGCGCAGGACCGCGGCTTCAAGAAGACCGTGCTCATCGCCCCCAACTACCCGGCCGGCAAGGATGCGCTGGGCGGCTTCAAGCGCCAGTTCAAGGGCCAGGTGGCCGACGAGCTCTACACCAAGCTCGGCCAGATCGACTACGCCGCCGAGCTCGCGCAGCTGCGCGCGGCCAAGCCCGACTCGATCTACTTCTTTTTGCCCGGCGCGATGGGCATCAACTTCATCAAGCAGTTCGTGGGCGCGGGCCTGTCGAAAGACATCACGCTCGTCACGAGCGGCTTCTCGGCCGACGAGGACGTGATCGGCGCCGTCGGCGAGCCGATGCTCGGCCTCTTCAACACCTCGCACTGGGCGCACGACCTGGACAACCCCGCCAACAAGGCGTTCGTGGCCGCGTTCCGCAAGGAATACAACGGCCGCTACCCGTCGGTGTACGCGGCGCAGGCCTATGACGCGATCCTCGCGATGGACGCGGCCGTCAAGCAATCGGGCGGCAACGCGCAGAACCGCGAAGCCGTGGTCGCCGCGCTGAAGAAGGCCAACTACGCGTCGACGCGCGGCGCCTTCAAGTACGCGAACAACCACTACCCGATCGAGAACTTCTACCTGCGCGTGATCGGCAAGGATGCGCAGGGCAAGGTCACGAACAAGCTGATCAACACGGTGCTCACGAACTACGGCGACTCCTACGCCGACAAGTGCCCGCTCAAGTAGCTCGCCCCCAGGCTGCGCGGCACTTCGTGTCCGCTTCTCCTCCCCCTGCCGGGGGCAACACCAGCGGCCCGGCACAGCCGGTTCCGCGGTGTTTCTCGAATCAATGCGGGTCATCCTTTTGATGCTATGAGTGGAATTCTTGTTCTCGAGCAACTGCTCAACGGCCTGGGCTACGGCCTGATGCTGTTCCTGCTGGCTGCGGGCCTCACGCTGGTGTTCGGCATCATGGACGTGCTGAACCTCGCGCACGGTTCGCTGTTCATGGCGGGCGCCTACGTGGCGGCCGAGGCGCACACGCGGACCGGCTCATTCGCGGCGGCCATCGTCATCGCGGTGGTGGTCACCGTGGTGGTGGCGCTGCTGCTCGAAGTGCTCCTGATGCGCCGCCTCTACACACGCGACCACCTCGCGCAGGTGCTCGCCACCTTCGGCGTGATCCTGGTGGCCGACGACATCGTGACGATGGCCTGGGGCCCCTCGCCGGTGATGGCGCCGACACCCGCCGCGCTCTCGGGGCCGGTCAACCTGATGGAGGGCCTCCCCTACCCGGCCTACCGCCTCGTGATCCTCGTGGGCGGGCTGCTGGTGGCGCTCGCGCTCTACCTTTTGGTGAACCACACGCGCATCGGCATGCGGGTGCGCGCGGGCGCGTCCGACCGGCCGATGGCGGAGCTCATGGGCGTGCGCGTGGGCCGCATCTTCAACGGCGTGTTCCTGCTCGGCGCGGCGCTTGCGGCACTGGCCGGCGCGCTGATGGGGCCGATCGTCGCGGTGCAGGTGGGCATGGGCGAAGCCATCCTGATTCCGGCGCTCGTGGTGCTGGTGATCGGCGGCATCGGTTCGGTGCGCGGCGCCTTCGTGGCCGCACTGCTCGTGGGCGTGGTGGACACCGTCGGCCGCGCGTTCGTGCCGATGCTGCTGCGCGCAACGCTGCCGCCGGCCACCGCGGCCGACCTCGGGCCGCTCTTCGCCGAAGTCGCGATGTATGCGCTGATGGTGATCGTCTTGATCTTCCGGCCCTCGGGCCTCTTCTCGGCGCGCGCATGAAGACTCCTTCCTCATCCTCAGGCTACATCGGCCTCGGCCTGGTCTTCGTGCTGCTCGCGGCGTTTCCGCTGGTCGCGCCGCTCTTCGGGCTCGACTTCTACATCGGCTTCGTGCGCCGGGTGCTCATCGTGGCGCTGGCCGCGGCGAGCCTGAATTTCATCCTCGGCTTCGGCGGCATGGTGGCGCTCGGGCATGCGGGCTTCATCGGCATGGGCGCGTACACGGTGGTGGCGCTCAGCGACGCGGGCGTGATGTCTGCGTGGGTGATGTGGCCGCTGGCCGCGCTGGTCGCGGGCGTCGTCGCCGCGCTGATCGGCACGGTGGCGCTGCGCACGCGCGGCGTCTACTTCATCATGACCACGCTGGCCTTCGCGCAGATGCTGTACTTCGTGGTGGTGTCGCTGCGCCGCTATGGCGGCGACGACGGCTACACGCTCATGAGCCGGCCCACGCTGCTGCCCGGCCTGGACCTGGGCAACGAATCGAACTTCTACTGGGTCGTGCTGGTCATCGTGGCGCTCGCGCTCGGGTGGCTGCATCGCGCGACGCAATCGCGCTTCGGCCATGCGCTCATGGGCATCCGCGACAACGAGACGCGCATGCGCGCGCTGGGCTATCCGGTGTTCCGGCTGCAGCTGGTGGCCTTCGCGATCGCCGGCGCCATCGCCGGGCTGGCGGGTGCGCTTCTTGCAGGCGGCAACGGTTTCGTCAGTCCCGCGACGATGCACTGGACGCAGTCGGCCACGCTGCTGGTGATGGTGGTGATCGGCGGCCTCGGCCGCAGCTGGGGCGGGCCCGTGGGCGCCATCGTGTGGCTGCTGCTGGAGGAGTTCCTAAAGCAACACACCGAGCACTGGCACATGCCGCTGGGCCTGCTGCTGATCGCCGTCGCGTTGTGGGCACCCAAGGGACTGGCAGCACTCGCGCGCCGCCGCCGTGCGGCGCCACTCACCAAGGCAACACCATGAGCCTGTTCAGAATCGAAGGATTGGTCAAGCGCTTCGGCGGCCTCCTGGCGACCGACCATGTGAGCCTCACCGTCGAGCGCGGCGAGGTGCATGCGCTGATCGGCCCCAACGGCGCGGGCAAGACCACGCTGGTGAACCTGATCACCGGCCTTTTGAAGGCCGACGCGGGCCGCATCCTGCTCGACGAGATCGACATCACCAAGCTGCGCGACCACCAGCGCGTGGCGGCCGGCATGTCGCGCTGCTTCCAGGTGACGCGCGTGTTCGCCAAGGAAACCGTGCACGACAACCTGATGCTCGCGGCGCAGGCCCATGCGGGCAGCAGCCTGCGCTTCATGGCGCCGCGCGCGAGCGAGCGCGACCTGGTGCAGCGCGCCATCGCGCTGGCCGACCGCGTGGGCCTGGGCGGCGAACGCGACCGCATCGCGGGCACGCTGCCGCACGGCGCGCAGCGCGCGCTCGACGTGGCGCTCGCGCTCGCGGCCGAACCCAAGCTGCTGCTGCTGGACGAGCCGATGGCCGGCATGGGCCCCGACGAATCGGCGCGCATGGTGGACCTGATCGAATCGCTGCGCGAATCGATGGCCATCCTTCTCATCGAACACGACATGGACGCGGTGTTCCGCCTGGCCAACCGGCTCACGGTGCTGGTGCAGGGCCGCGTGCTGATGAGCGGCACGGCCGACGAAGTGCGCGGGCATCCCGACGTGCAGGCGGTGTACCTCGGAACGGAAGCGGAAGGACACGCATGAGCACCGCAACGACAACAAGGACTCTGCTCGAGGCGAAGTCCATCGAGGCCGGCTACGGCGCGAGCCAGGTGCTGTTCGGCATCGATCTGAAGATCGGCGCGGGCGAAGTGCTCGCGCTGCTGGGCCGCAACGGCATGGGCAAGAGCACGCTGCTGAAGGTGCTCACCGGCACGCTCTCGCCGATGCGCGGCGACGTGCATTTCGGCGGCGATGCCATCGGCGGTCCGAACAAGTCGATGCGGCCCGATGCGATCGCACGGCGCGGCGTGGCCATCGTGCCCGAAGGGCGCCACGTGTTCCCGAACCTCAGCGTGGACGAGCACCTGCGCGCCTTCGCGCGGCCACGCCCCGGCAGCGCGCCGCGCTGGACGGTCGAGGCGCTCTACGGCCTCTTTCCGCGCCTCGCGGAACGCAAGGCCAACGCGGGCAACCAGCTCTCGGGCGGCGAGCAGCAGATGCTCGCGATCGCGCGTGCGCTTTCGACGCACCCGCGCCTCCTGATCCTCGACGAAGCCACCGAAGGGCTCGCGCCGGTGATCCGCGAGGAGATCTGGCACTGCATCGCCACGCTCAAGTCCGAGGGCGAAGCGATCCTGGTGGTCGACAAGTACGTGCAGCGCCTGCTGCCGCTGGCCGACCGGCATGTGATCCTCGAACGCGGGCGCGTGGTGTGGCAAGGCGACTCGGCCGCGCTGGATGCCGACCGGTCGCTCTGGACGCGCTACCTGGGCGTTTAGGCCCGCGTCATTCCAGCGTTATTCCCGCGGACGGCACGCGAGGAAGCCGGCCCACGCCACGTCCTTGCGGCCGATCCACTGCGTGTCCCATTGCAGGCGCAGGCCGGCCGCTTCGAGCGCTTCGGCGAACCGGTCTTTCGCCCAGTACACGGTCTGGTAGTCGCCGTTCGTCTCGCCTTCGCCGATGCGCATGCCCGCCAAGAAGACGCCGCCGGGCTCGAGCGCATCGAACACCTTGCGCAAGACCGGTGCGACCTGCGCGCGATCGACATGGATCAGCACCGCCATCGCGAGGATCGCGCTGTAGGGCCCGCCCAGCGCGTCCGTGACGACGTTGAGCAGCTCGCCCTCCTTGCCGCGCTCGGCCTGCAGGTCGAGAAACGCCTGCGCCGCATCGGTGCGCCTGACGATGCCGCCGAGGGACTCGATGAAGTCGGCGTCCTGCCCCGATCCGGAACCGATCTCGAGCACGCTGCCGCCCGCGGGCACGAACTGCATCATCCGGCGCAGCGCGTCCACGATCTCGGGCGGGCGATGGCCTGCCACGATCGCGTTGTATTCGCGCGCGGACGCTTCGTAAGACGCGATGGTGCGGTGCATGTTCTCGCGCACCGGGGCGGGAATTTTCATGAGCGCCTTTCCGCCCCTCGGACATCCGACGGGACCGGAAAGGCTAGGTCCAACGCATCACCCGGTTCACGGGAAAACTACCTAGGACCCAAGCATTACTCGGGCGCGGCGTCCAGCTGCAGGATCAGGTCGCGGCTGGCCTGGTTGAGCCCGGTCACGTCCACCACGCTGCCGTGCTTGCGCAGCCGCTCGACCACCTTGGTCAGCGCGGCCACGGCGGTCACGTCCCAGAAATGCGCCTGCGCCACGTCGATGTGCACGGGCGCGCCGTCGATCTCGCGCACATCGAAGGCATCCACCAGCATGTCGGCCGAAGCGAAGAACACCTGGCCCGTGATGCGGTAGATGCGCAGGCCCCCCTCGCCCACCTCGGCATGCACATGCAGTAGCCGCGCCACCTTGAAGGTGAAGAACACGCCACTCAGCAGCACGCCGACGGCCACGCCCGCGGCCAGGTTGTCGGTGGCGACGGTGACCGCCACCGTCGCGAGCATCACCGCGCTGGACATGCGCGGATGGCGCACCAGCGTGCGCAGCGACCCCCAGTCGAAGGTCGATGCCGACACCATCACCATGATCGCGACCAGCGCGGCCACCGGCACCTGCGACACCCAGGGCTTCAGCAGCACCATGAGGATCAGCAGGAAGGCGCCCGCGAAGAGCGTGGACAGCCGCCCGCGCCCGCCGTAGCGCACGTTGCTCACCGTCTGGCCGATCATTCCGCAGCCCGCGATGCCGCCGAAGAAACTGGCCGCGACGTTCGCCACACCCAAGCCACTGCATTCGCGGTTCTTGGAGCTGGGCGTATCGGTGAGCTCGTCCACCACGCTCGCGGTCATCATCGATTCGAGCAGGCCGACCATCGCGATCGCGAACGCGGGCAGCGCGATGATGCGCAGCGTGTCGAGCGTGAACGGCACCGACGGGAACGCGAACGCGGGCAGCGCATCGGGCAGGTGCCCCAGGTCCGCCACGGTCTTGAGCGGCAGGTCGAGCCAGTGGCCGACCAGCGTCACCACCACGATGCACACCAGCGGCGAAGGCACCGCGCGCGTGATGCGCGGCAGCAGGTAGATGACCACGAGGCCCAGCCCCACCATCGCCCAGGTGGCCGTGTTGGCGCCGATGAAGTGCGGCATCTGCGCCGCGAAGATCAGGATGGCGAGCGCATTGACGAAGCCCGTGCGCACCGAGGTGGAGACGAAGCGCATCAGCACACCGAGCCGCAGCAGGCCGAACACGATCTGCATCGCGCCCGCGAGCACCCCGGCCGCCAGCAGGTACTGCAGCCCGTGCGCATGCACCAGCGGCGCGGCCACGAGCGCGACCGACCCCGCGGCGGCCGACACCATCGCCGGGCGCCCGCCGGTGAAGGCGATGACGATGCTGATCACGAACGACGCGAACAGCCCGACGGCCGGATCGACGCCCGCGACGAAAGAAAAGGCGATGACTTCGGGAATGAGCGCGAACGTGGCGACGGCGCCGGCCATCAGTTCGCGCGGAATGCTCGGGCACCACTCGGTGCGCAGGCGGCTGTGTGGGGAGGACATGGGGAAAAAGCAATGCGGCCCGCACACGCCGGCGAGGCGATGCGGGTCAGGGGCAAGGAGAGATGGCCGGCGCTGCGGCCTCAGGTGTCGCCGTGGGCAGAGCCACGGCGCGTCACTGCGCCGTCGTCAAGGAGGCGTCGGCCGCGAGCAGCCGGACTGCCTGCGGCGGATGGGAAAGCGGGGCATCCTCGGACACATGGGCGCGATTGTAGAGAGCGCCTCCGCGTCAGCCGTTACACCGAGCGCGTGATGCCGCCGTCCACGCGCAGGTTCTGCCCGGTGATGTAGCCCCCGCCTTCGGAGGCGAGGAAGCCGATCACCGCCGCGATCTCGCTCATCTTGCCGTAGCGCCCCATCGGAATGCGGCCACGGAACTCGGCCTTCTCGGGCAGGCTGTCGATGAAACCGGGCAGCACGTTGTTCATGCGCACGTTGTCGGCCGCGTACTTGTCGGCGAAGAGCTTGGTGAACGCGGCGAGACCGGCGCGAAACACGCCCGAGGTCGGGAACACCGGGTCGGGCTCGAATGCCGCGAAGGTGGAGATGTTGATGATCGTGCCGCCGCCTTGCTTGACCATCAGCGGCGCCACGAGGCGGCTGGGGCGCACGGCGCTCAGCAGGTAGACGTCCATGCCGCGGTGCCAGTCTTCGTCGGTGATCTCCAGGATCGGCGCGCGGGGGCCGTGGCCCGCGCTGTTGACCAGTACGTCGACGCGGCCCCATGTGTCCGTCACCTTGTCGACCAGGCGCTTGATGTCGTCGTTCGACTGGTTCGAGCCGGTCACGCCGATGCCGCCGAGCTCCTGGGCCAACGCTTCGCCCTTGCCCGATGACGAGAGGATCGCGACGCGGAAGCCGTCGTCCGCGAGCTTGCGCGCCGCCGCGGCGCCCATGCCGCTGCCGCCGGCGGTGACGATGGCTACTTTTTGCTGTGCTTCAGAAGACATGCGGGGGTCCTTGGTTGGAATTCATGCGAGGGGTGCATTTTTAGCCCAAGGTTCCAGGGCGTGTGCACAGGCCACCGGGTACTCCCCTCCGCGAATGTCCCCCGGGGCTTCGCCCCTCCTCCTTGATTTCGCTGCGGGGAGCACCCGATGCCCTGCGCACATGGGCACGCTCTGAGTAAACCGCGATCAACGACCGCTCTGAAAGCGCTCCCGCCGATGGTGGGCTCTGTTTCGCGAAATCAAGGAGGAGGCCGCAGGCCGGGGGACATTCGCGAAACAGAGCCCACCGTCGGCGGGAGTGCCGCCCCGAACGGACTCAGGCAGTCGGCGGCAGCGTCGCCTGCATCGAAGCCCGCTGATTGAACACCCCGAACCACTTCGCCGTGTCCGGCGCATCGCCACGCCAGTCGACCGAGGGAAAGCGAAAGTCCATGTAGCCCAGCGCACAACCGAAAGCGATGGTCCCGATATCGACGCGATCGCCGAACGATGGCGCCGCCGTCTCCAGCCATTCGAGACCGGTGCGCACCTTGGCCAGCTGCCCCTCGGTCCAGTCGTTCCAGCGCAGCGGCTCGGGGCGCAGCATGGTTTCGTAGCGCGCGAGCAGCGCGGCGGCCGTCATGCCATCGGCGAGGGCCAGTTCGGTGAGGCGGGCCCAGCGCTCGGTCCCGCTCTTGGGGAACAGCGCACCCGAATGCGTGGCATCGAGGTACTCGCAGATCACTCGGCTGTCGTACAGGACCTGCCCGTCATCGCACAGGAACGTCGGCACCTGGCCGAGCGGGTTCTTCGGGAGGATGGTGGCGTCGCGCTTCACCGGGCCGGCCGCGCTGGGCAGCTTCTCGATGCGGTCGGCAATGCCGAGCTCGTGCGCGACGACCATGCACTTGCGCACGAACGGCGAAGCGGGCGAGTGGAAGATCTTCATTCGGTGTGTCCTTGGGTTGCGGTTTTCAACGCACGATGCGCAGCATGCCTTCTTGTGCCGTGGAGGCCACGAGCCGCCCGTCGCGCGTGAAGAGGCTCCCGCGGCACAGGCCCCGCGCACCGCTCGCGCTGGGCGAATCGAGCACGTAGAGCAGCCAGTCGTCCATGCGGAAATCGCGGTGGAACCACATCGCGTGGTCCAGGCTCGCGGGGCGCACCTGCCCGCTCATGAAGCTCAGGCCGTGCGGCAGCATCGCGGCGCGCAAGAGGCCGTGGTCGGAGGCGTAGGCCAGCAGCGCGCGGTGCACCACCAGATCGTCGGGCAGCGGCGCGATGGCGCGCATCCAGATGGCGCTTTCCGAGGGCCGCACGATGGGCGTGAGCAGGTCGTCGGCCTCGACGCGGCGGTACTCGATGCCGTGCGGCTCCAGGCCCTTGATGCGCCAGCGCTCGGGCAGGCGCTCGCCCAGGGCCAGGCGCTGGTCGAGTTCGCTGACCAGGCCTTCGGGGCCTTCGACGGCGGGCATCGCGAGCTGGTGCTCGACGCCGTCGTCCACCGTCTGGAACGACGCCGACATTTCGAAGATGATCCGCTCCCCCTGGCGCGCCACCACGTGGCGGGTGGTGAAGCTGCGGCCATCGCGCACGCGGTCGACGCTGTACTCGATGGGCGCGTGCTCGCCCGGCAGCAGGAAGTAGGCGTGCATCGAATGCACCGGCCGGTCGGCACCGACCGTGAGGCTCGCGGCCGCGAGCGACTGGCCGAGCACCTGGCCGCCGAAGACGGCGGGGGTGCCGATGTCTTCGCTCTGGGCGAGAAAGCGGTCGCCGCCGAGCGGCTCCAGTTGCATGAGGGCGACGAGTTCGTCGACGAGGCGGGCAGCGGTGGCGGGATCGGTGGTCATCGGTCGGGGCGGTCAATGCAGAAAAAGCAGCCTTCGACCTTAGCAAAGGACGGGCCGGCGCGCTGTCGCGGCCCGGTCAGCCAGGCGCTGCTATTTGTAGAAGCAGATGTCCATGAAGCGGGCCCGGCAGCGGTAGTCCGTGCCACCCTGGACCAGGAACATGGGCGCGCCGGCCAGCAGCGGCTTGCCGTCGTCGTTGTAGATGAGCGGCGTGGGCGCGGGCCTGGCGGCGGCGCCGGTGGCGGTTTCCTGCTCGACGTAGTTGATGAAGAACGAACGGGAGAAGTCGAGCGTGTCGGCCGGCTTGAGCGGCGCGGCCGCGTAGCGCGTGCCGTAGACGGTGCCGAAGTAGCGCAGCGCCGGCCCGGTGCGGTCGCCGTATTTCATGTCGGTCTTGGCAAAACCGGTCTGGATCAGGAAAGTTCGGTCTTCGGGCGTCAGGTCGGCATCGAAGGCGACGAGCGTGTACGACCCTTCGAAGCTGTTGTTGCGCGCCACCTTGAGTTCGCCGTTGAGGCTGGGCGTGACCTTGGCGCGCCCGTCCCAGCGCAGCAGCGCGGCCACGGACGGGTCGCCGTCGAACACGTAGTGGTATTTCTCCGCGGCGATGACGACCTTGCGGCCGTCCTTGGCGGCCAGGAAGCTCACCACCTGGTCCTTGCCGTGGACGGGTTCGCCTTCGGGGGTGCTGGCACAGCCCCATTGCATCAGGCCGAGCGCGGCGCAGGAAAGGGCCAGGAGGATGCGACGCGCGGTGGTCGACAACGAAAGGAAGTGCACTTTTCGTCCGGGGTTGGAGTTCATCAAGCCCCGGACTCTAGCGTCATACCTGCGTTCCGGGCATTCAGCGGTCGAGATCCGCGCCGTCGGCCAGCAGCTTCTTCTGCAGCGCCGGCACGTCGACATCCGAGAAATTCGCGCCGCCCAGCGATGCCGCGGCCGTGCCCGCGGCCTGCCCCATGACGAAGCAGCCGCCGCTCGCGCGCGCGGCCGACTGGCCCTCGTGCGTCATCGCGGCGCAGCGGCCGGCCACCAGCAGGTTGTCGACCTTGCGCGGCACCAGCATGCGCCAGGGCAGCTGGTTGTAGGTGCGGTTGTCGTCGCGCGGGAAGGCCCACTCGATGCGGCCGTCGGCGTGCATCTCCATCGGCCAGGCGTTGATGCCGATGCTGTCGTCGAACTTCGCCGACGAGAGGATGTCCTCGCCCGCGAGCGCGTAGAGGCCCTCGATGCGGCGCGTTTCGCGGATGCCCACCTGCGGCGCGATCTCCACGATGGCCGAGTGCGCGAAGCCCGGCACCTCGGCCTTCATGAACTTGAAGTACTCGGCAATCTGGCGGCGGCCTTCGAGCTCGCCCTCGGTGAGCTCGCGCGCATCGACGCCGTTCATCGCGCGGCCGGCCGCGTTGCGGATCTGCGTGACGTTGGCGCGCCATTCGCGCGGGTCGATGTTGGGCCGCAGGATCGCGCCCTCGCGCGGGAACTTGTAGGTGCCGGGCTTGCGCTGCTGCACCTGGGCCATCAGGTCGTTGATGGCCTTGAACTCGCCCACGGCCGCGAGCGCGGGCTCGGCATCGACCTGGCCGACGCGGAACATCGTGGTCGGAAAGAGGCCGCTGCCGTGGCCGTCGCCCACCTCGAAGGGCACGCCCGCGAAAGCGGCCACGTCGGCGTCGCCGCTCGCGTCGATGAAGGCATTGGCGCGGATCGCCTGGCGGCCCGACTTGGTCTCGACCACGAGCGCCGCGATGCGGTCGCCCTCGCGGATCACCGCCGCCGCCCACGCATGGAACAGCAGGTGCACGCCCGCATCGAGCAGCAACTGGTCGGCCGCGATCTTGTAGGCCGAGGTGTCGTAGGAGCGCACGCGGATGCGGCCCTGCATGCCGTCCTGTGGCTTGTTCAGGCCGCCGAGCGCGCCGATGCGATCGAGCAGGTCGTCGGCCACGCCGCGCACCAGCAGCGTCATCTCGCCATTGCGCTTGCCGTAGAGGCCCGCGAAGTTGGTCACGCCGCCCGCGGTGCCCATGCCGCCGAGGAAGCCGTAGCGCTCCACCAGCAGCGTGTTGGCGCCATGGCGCGCGGCGCTCACGGCGGCGGCGATGCCGGCGGGGCCGCCGCCGACCACCACCACGTCGTATTCGCCGAAAACGGGCAGCTCGCGTGCCGGTTCGGTCAGGGTCTTTGGCTGGACTGTCATTACTGCAACTTGATGCCGCGGGTGGAAATGATCTTGCTCATGATGGCCGCCTCTTCGGTCACGCGCGTGCGCATGCCGTCCGGCGAGGTGCCCACAGCCTGCCAGCCCTGCTCGAAGAGCTTGCGGCGAACGTCCGGGTCCTTCATGACGATTTCGAGTTCGCGGCCGATGCGCGCCTGCGCGGTCTTCGACAGGTTCGCGGGCCCGAGCAGCGCCACCCACACCTCGAGGTTGAAGTCCTTCACGCCGGCTTCGGACAGCGGCGCAA
Source organism: Variovorax sp. AC194 (assembly GCF_979257995.1). Lineage (NCBI taxonomy): Bacteria > Pseudomonadati > Pseudomonadota > Betaproteobacteria > Burkholderiales > Comamonadaceae > Variovorax > Variovorax sp. AC194. The sequence goes on from NZ_OZ409823.1 coordinate 6,621,910, forward strand.
TTTCGGGCACCAGCGCGCTGCGCCCGCCCGTCAGGCCCACGGCCTTGAGCTTGCCGGCCTTGATCTGCGGCATGGCCACGCCCGGCGGGATCAGGCCCATCTGCACCTGGTCGCCCAGCATGCCGGTGATGACCTGCGGGTTGCCCTGGTAGGGCACGTGCTCGGGCTTGAAGCCGGCGACGCGGCTCTTGAGCAGTTCCATGCCCAGGTGGCCGACCGAGCCGATGCCCACCGAGCCGTAGTTCCACTTGTCGCCGGCCTTGCGCGCGGCGTCGAAGAAGGCGGTGCCCGTGGGCAGGTTGTTCTGCGCCACCAGCACGAGCGGCGCGGTCGCGATCAGCGAGAGGTAGGTGAAGTCCTTGACCGGGTCGTAGGGCAGCTTCGGGTACAGCATCTTCGACGAGGTGAGGTTGCCGTTGATGACGATGCCCAGCGTGTGGTCGTCGGTGGCCTTGGCCACCTGGTCGGCGGCGATGTTGCCCGAGGCGCCGGCCTTGTTGTCCACCACGATCGGCTGGCCCAGCGCCTTGCCCAGCGGCTCGGCGATGGTGCGTGCCGCGATGTCGGGGGTGGAGCCGCCCGGGAAGCCCACCAGGAGGCGGATGGGCTTGGTCGGCCAGGCGTTGTTCTGTGCACTGGCGGCGAGCGGCAGCATGGTGGCGGCTGCCAGGCCGCAAGCGATCAAAAGGGCTCTCTTGTTGGCGTGCATGACGAAAAGAAGTGAGAAAGTTAACAAAAACTGAAGAGGGCCAGCTTAACTGCCGAGGGGAACGCGGGGCAAGAAACGCTCCCGCCTATTCGAGGCTGATGTTGCCCCTGCGCACCAGTTCGCCGTACACCTTCGACTTGGCCTCGGCGTTGCGCTGGATCTCCTCGGGCGACCACGCGAGCGGCTCGAACGCGAAGGTGTCGAAGCGCGCGCGGATCTCGGGGTCGGCGATGACCTTGGCCACGTCGGCGTTGATCTTTGCCTTCACGGCCGCCGGCACGCCCTTGGGCGCGAGCAGCGAGACGAAGGAATTGACTTCGAGCGACGCCGGCCCGCCCGCCTCGGCCATGGTCGGCACGTCGGGCATCTGGGGAATGCGCTTGGGCGCGGCGACCGCGATGTAGCGCAGCTTGCCGGCCTTGTAGATGCCCTGGCTCGACGGAATGCTCGCGAAGGCCCACGGCACATCGCCCGTGCCGACGTTGGAGTACAGCTGCGACACCTCGCGGTACGGCGCGTGCCGCATGCGGATGCCGGTGAGCGCCTCCAGCTGCTGCGCGCCCAGGTGGCCGGGGCTGCCCACGCCCCACGAGCCGTACACCACGCCTTCGGGCTCGGCCTTGGCGGCGGCGATCAGGTCGCCCATGGTCTTCCACTTCGAATCGGTGCCCACCGCCACGAAGAAGGGCGTGCGAAAGAGCGAAGCCACCGGGTCGAAGTGCTGCAGTGTCACGAAGTTCTTCGACTTGTACAGGTGCGGCAGCGCGGCGACGTGCTCGCTGTCCAGCTGCAGCAGCGTGTAGCCGTCGGGCGCGGCGCGGCGGGCCTGGTCGATGGCGATGAAGCCGCCGCCGCCGGGCTTGTTGTCGATCACCACGCGCTGGTTCCACAGGCGCGAGAGCTTGTCGGACACGAGGCGCAGCACCGCGTCGGGGCCGCTGCCGGCGGCGAAGGGCGTGACCAGCGTCACGGGCCGGTTCGGGAAGTCGCCGGCCTGCGCCAGCGCGCCCGTGGCGGCGACGGTGGCGGTGAGGGCGAGAGCGCCCGTGAGCAATGCGCGCGAGAAATTCATGGTGCTTGTCTCCTGGGCCTTCGGCCTCGAATGGTGATGATGAAAGAAATTCGTTTCAATGCAACGAAAGCTCGGCGGCGGCAGGATGCAGCGAGGCCGGCGCATCGTCCAGGCAGTGCTCGGGCCGCCATGCATAGAGCCACTCGACGGCATCGTAGAAACGCTCCGGCGTGCGCCCCACCCAGAGGCTGTTGCGCACCAGCCGCTCGACGCCCTTCGCGTGGTACAGGCGCCCCATCTCGCGCACCGACAGCACCACGCGCGCCGTGCGGGCGATGCGCGCGGCTTCGTACAGCTTGAACGCGGCGGTCATGTCGAAATCGCAGGCCTTCACCGCGGCGCCCAGCGTCACCGCGTCTTCGAGCGCCATGCAGGCGCCCTGCGCGAGGTACTGCATCATCGGATGCGCCGCATCGCCCAGCAGCGTGGCCGGGCCGTCGCTCCAGCGGTCGACCGGGTCGCGGTCGGCGGTGCTCCAGCGGCGCCACGAGGTGGGGCGGTCGAGCAGCTGGCGCGGGCGCGCATGCACGCCCTCGAAGTACGACAGCACTTCCTCCTTGCTGCCGTCGGTGACGCCCCACTCTTCTTCATCGCGGCTGTGGAAGGTGACGACCAGGTTGTACTGCTCGCCGTGGCGCAGCGGGTAGTGCACCAGGTGGCAGTTCGGTCCGGCCCAGACGACAGGCGCGTTCCAGCGCAGGTCCGCCGGCATGTCGGCCGCGGGCACGACCGCGCGGTACACGACGTGGCCCGAGACGCGCGGCGCATCGCCGATGAGCCTGGCGCGCACCACCGACTTCACGCCGTCGCAGCCCACGATGGCATCGGCCTGGAAGCGCCGGCCATCGCGCGTGACCGCAGTGACGCCGTGCGCACCGCTGTCGATGGACTCGACCTGCGCCGAGGTGTGAAAGCGGATCAGCGGATGCTGCCTGACCGCCTCGTGGATCGCGCCATGCAGGTCGGCGCGGTGGCTCACCGCATACGGATTCTTGAAGCGTGCGCGGAAGGCTTCGCCCACGGGCACCGAGGCCACCTCGCCGCAATCGACCGCGTCCATCATCACCAGCCGGTCGGTGAACACCGAGCCCCGGCGCACCGCCTCGCCCACGCCCAGCGCGTCGAGCGCGGCGAAGGCGTTGGGGCCCAACTGCAGGCCCGCGCCGATCTCACCGATGGCCCCGCTCTGCTCGAGCAGGTCGATGGAAACACCGAGGCGCGCGAGCGCGAGCGCCGCGGCCATGCCGCCGATGCCGCCGCCGACGAGCAGCACAGTGGGCGGGTTCTTCGTGAGAGATGTGCTCATCGGGGTGGCCTTTGCACTTCGGTGGAAATCAGTCGATGCGAACGGTGAGCGAGGGCAGCCGCTCGATGCTCACCTTGATCGTCTGGCCCGCCTTCACCGCGCCCACGCCTTCGGGCGTGCCGGTGAAGATCAGGTCGCCGGGCTGCAGCGTGAAGAGCGTCGAGAGATTGGCGATCACTTCGTTGACCGACCAGATCAGGTGCGTGATGTCGCTGTTCTGGCGCACTTCGCCATCGACGGTGAGCGTGATCGCGCCTGCGTTGATCTCGCCCACGTCGGCCAGCGTGCGCAGCGGCGCGATGGGGGCCGAGAAGTCGAAGGCCTTGCCGATTTCCCACGGACGGCCTTGCTCCCGCATCTTCATCTGCAGGTCGCGGCGCGTCATGTCCAGGCCCACGGCGTAGCTGTGGATGTGGGCCGAGGCCTGGTCGATCGGAATGTCCTTGCCGCCCTTGCCGATGGCGACCACGAGTTCGGCTTCGTAGTGGTAGTTGCTGGTGAGCGGCGGGTAGGGAATCGCGGCGGTCTGCCCTTCGGCCACGGGCACCACCGAGGCGTCGTCGTTGGGCTTGCAGAAGAAGAAAGGCGGTTCGCGGTCAGGGTCGAACCCCATCTCGCGCGCATGCGCCGCGTAGTTGCGGCCGACGCAGTAGACGCGGCGCACGGGGAACAGCTTGTCGGAATCGGCGATAGGCAGGCCGACGATGGAAGGGGGTGTGAAAACGAAGGACATGAGGGGCTCCTGCCGCACGAAGCGGCACACGGTCAAACGATGAAATGAATAGAGATCGGCCGCCGCTCAGGCGTCTTCTAAAAAGGCTTCGCGCAGGACGCCCATGGCCTGCTGCACGGGGCGGTCGGAGAAGCTGAAGAGCACCACGTCGGCGATGGGCGAGAGCAGCCGCAGCGGCGCCCACGACGGCACGACAAAGGTGTCGCGCGGGCCGAACTCGAAGCGCTGGCCCGCGATCTCGGCGATGCCGTGGCCTTCGACCACGCTGTAGACCGCGCCGTCGGTCGCGCGGTGCGTCTTGCCCGCGAAGCCCTTGGGCAGCAGCTGCAGGTTGGTCGAGATGGTCGGCATCGGCGAGCCGCCCGTCAGCGGGTTGATGTAGCGCAGCTTGTGGCCCAGCCACGCATCGGGCGCTTCCTGTTTCTGCAGCTGCGCGAGCGCCTCGCGGCTGCGCGCATACGGGTAGTTGAAGATCGGCGAGGTGGCCGACGTGTGGTCATGCCGCACCGGCACCATGTTGTGGCCGAAGCGCGCGAGGCTGTGGCCCTCGGGACGCGCGACGTGCTGCACCTTGGCGTCGTCGTTCTCGGCGAAGCCCGCGTCGAAGAAGCGCAGCATCGGGATGTCCAGCCCGTCGAGCCAGACCACCGGCTCGCTCACGCCCTCGATGCCTTCATTGCCGTGGTCATGCCAGGCCCACGAAGGCGTGATGATGAAGTCGCCCGGGTACATGGTGGTGCGCTCGCCGCCCACCGTGGTGTAGGCGCCCTTGCCATCGACGATGAAGCGCAGCGCCGACTGCACATGGCGGTGCGAAGGCGCCACCTCGCCCGGCATGATGAGCTGCAGCCCGGCGTAGATCGACTGCGTGATCGACGAGTTGCCCGGCAGCGCCGGGTTCTCCAGCACCAGCACGCGGCGCACGGCCTCCTCGGCGGTGATGAGCTCGGCCGATTCCATCAGCAGCGGGCGGATCTCGTCGTAGCGCCAGAGCGCGGGCACGCACGGCGTCTGCGGCTCGCGCGGCACCAGGGCGTGCAGCGATTCCCACAGCGGGGTGAGGTTCAGCGGGCGAATGCGGGCGTAGTAGTCGCGGCGTTCGGCGGCGTTGGCCGAGGCGCTCTTTGCGGGGCTCTGGGAAGCGGGGTTCATGCGTGGTTGTCTCCGTTCGCGGGCATTGTTGAGCCGCCCCACTATTTCCTCAAGACCGGTAGCCAATACACGGAATTCGGAAATTCGATAATGGTGCCTTTCGCCCTAAGCAAAGACCGCCGGAAAGACACACCATGTCCAAGCTCGATCTCGAATGGCTCGCCGTGTTCGACGAGGTCTACAAGACCGGCAACGTCTCCAAGGCGGCCGAGCGGCTGGGCATGGCGCAGGCTGCGGCCAGCACCGCGCTGAACAAGCTGCGCGTGCACTTCGACGATCGCCTCTTCACCCGCACCGCGCAGGGCATGCAGCCCACGCCGCATGCCGAGCGCATCTACCCGAACCTGCGCGAGGTGCTGGCCCAGCTGTCGCAGGCCCGGGGCAACCGCAGCAGCTTCGAGCCCGCGGAGGCGCAGCGGCGCTTTCGCATCTGCATGACCGACATCAGCGAGGTGGTGCTGCTGCCCGGCCTGCTGGACCACCTGCGGCACGTGGCGCCGGGTGTGCACATCGAGACCGAGATCATCTCCACCAACAGCGGCCGCCGCCTGCAGGACGGCGAGGTCGACCTGGCCGTGGGCTTCATGCCGCAGCTGGACGCGGGCTTCTACCAGCAGACGCTCTTCATGCAGAACTTCGTGTGCCTGGCCGCGCAGAACCACCCGCGCATCGGCGCCCGGCTCACGCGCAAGCGCTTCGAGGCGGAGGCGCATGCGGTGGTGTCCACGTCCGGCACGGGGCATGCCATCGTCGACACGACCATCGCGCGGCTGGGCCTGAAGCGCGACGTGGTGGTGCGGCTCTCCAGCTTCCTGAGCGTGGCGCGGATCGTGGCGCACACCGAACTGCTGGTGGTGGTGCCGCGCATCCTGGGCAAGGTGCTGGCCACGCAGGAGCCGGTGAAGCTTCTGGAGCTGCCCTTCGCGCTGCCGGACTACGCGGTCAAGCAGCACTGGCACGAGCGCTTCCACGCCGACCCGGGCAACGCGTGGCTGCGGCGCACGCTGGCCCAGCTCTTCAGCGGCAGCTGAGCGTGCACGTCCGGGCGACGGGCGGCGCGGCTGGCAGCGGGCGCCCGCTCGCATAATCGCGGCTCCCCACCACAGCCCATCCAACAAAGGCGGCGCCCCATGTCTTCGATCACCCTGCGTTTTCTGGCCGAGCCCAGCACCGTCAACTTCGGCGGCAAGGTCCACGGCGGCACGGTCATGAAGTGGATCGACGAGGCCGGCTACGCCTGCGCCACCAGCTGGGCCAAGCGCTACTGCGTCACCGCCTTCATCGGCAGCATCCGCTTTCACCGGCCGATCATGATCGGCGACCTCGTCGAGGTCGAAGCCCGCCTCGCCTACACCGGCACCACCAGCATGAACATCTCGGTGGAGGTGCGCAGTGGCGACATGAAGGGCGGCATGATGGAGAAGACCACCGAGTGCCTGATCGTCTTCGTCTCGGTCGACTCGCACGGCCGGCCGCTTCCGGTGGAAGCCTTCGTGCCCGGCACGCCCGGCGAAATGGCACTGGCCGAGCGCGCGAAGGCGCACCTGGACGCGAGCCGCGCGGCCGGCGCCACGCCCTGAGCCGCCCCAGGTAGAGGCGAAGCTCTAACGGGAGCGATGCCCAGCGGCTAGAGTCAGCCGATTGTTTTCACAGGAACAGCGCGCATGGCGACTCAAGACGACGACAGCAACAACAAGTCCTCCGACCGCATCAAGGACTCCGCACAACAGATCTGGCTCGCAGGCCTGGGCGCCTTCGCCAAGATGCAGCAGGAAGGCAGCAAGGCCTTCGAGGCGCTGGTCAAGGACGGCGCCGGCATGCAGAAGAAGACCCAGACCGCCGCCGAAGAAACCCTCGCCCAGGCCCAGCAGCGCATGGCCGGCTTCGCCAGCGAGTTCGGCACCAAGGCCGCGGGCCAGTGGGGCAAGCTGGAGAACATCTTCGAAGAGCGCGTGGCGCGCGCCCTCGAAAAGCTCGGCGCCCCATCGGCCGCCGACATGGCCGCGCTGCAGGCGCGCGTCGAGGCCCTCGAAGCGCAACTGAAGGGCAGCGCGAAGACGGCAGCGACCGCCCGCAAAACCACCGCACGCAAGACCGCGGCAGCGCCCGCCGCCAAGAAGACGCTGCGCCGCCCCAAGGCCGGCTGACCTGCCTCTCCCCAATTGCGGCGCTGCACAAAAAAGTCGGCGCCGCAAAACATGTCCCGCACCGTTCATGGTGCAGTGCACATACGCTAGAGTGTTCCCAAGACCAAGAGACACACCGGGGGCACCGACATGGCAAAGAAGGCGCCACGCCGCACAGCGCAACGCATCCTCGAAGCCGCATTGGACCTGTTCAACCGCTTCGGGGAACCGAACGTCTCGACCACGCTGATCGCGGGCGAGCTCAACATCAGCCCGGGCAATCTCTACTACCACTACCCCGCCAAGGAAGAGCTGATCAACAAGCTCTACCAGGGCTACGAGGCCGAGCTCAACGAGCTGCTGCATGCGAGCGAAGGCGTGCACGACGTGGAGGACGCGTGGTTCTTCATGCACACGCTCTTCGAGCTGATCTGGCGCTACCGCTTTCTCTACCGCGACCTGAACGACCTGCTGAGCAAGAACCGGCACCTGGAAACCCAGTTCCAGCTGGTGCTGAAAAACAAGGCACGCGCCATCCGCCAGCTCATCGCCGGCCTCGGCCGCGCCGGCCACCTGGACATCGACGCGCACGAGATCGATCCGCTGGCCCAGAGCATGGTCGTGGTGCTGACTTACTGGCTGAGCTACGAATACGTGCGCAACCCGCGCGAAGCGCTGGAGCCGGCGCATGCGCAAGGCGCGCTGATGCGCGGCGGCCACCACACCCTGCACCTGCTCGCCCCCTACCTGGGACGCGAACAACGGCGGCATCTGCTGACACTGAGCAATGCCTACAACGGCGAAGATGCCACGCACCACGTGGTTCCGACTGTCGACATGGCGGCCTAGGGCCTGTTCAACCCATGCCCCACCCCGATTTCAAACCGCTCTCGCTGATGTCCGCCGGCCCGGTCGCCGCCAACGCGGAACCGTGGAAGCCGCTCCCCTACCCCGACGTGCCGCGCTTCGACGCGCGCAGCGTGCTGCCGCACTGGACGCGCCTGCACGCCGGCCATCACCTGCCCCCGCCGGACGCCGATGCGCCGCTGGCCGAGGGTTGGGCGCTGTACCACAGCGGCGAATTCGAACGCGCCGCCGCCATCGGCCTCCTGCACGGCTCCGAAGGCCTGGTGCTGGCCAACCAGGCCACCGCCATCTATGCCAATTACGTCGAGCCGCGCGAGGGCGCCCGGCTCGCGCTGTTCCGCCAGGTGATCGAGCGCGCCGGCGCGCAGGTCGCCGCCGAGCCCGACAACTGCCAGGCGCTCTACTGGCAGGCCTACGCGCTGGGCCGCTACAGCCAGGGCATCAGCGTGGCGCGCGCGCTGGCGCAGGGACTGGGCAGCAAGCTCAAGGGCGCGCTGGAGCATGTGATCGCGCTGCAGCCGAACCACGCCGACGCGCACGTCGCGCTGGCCGCGTTCCACGCCGAGGTGATCGACAAAGTGGGCGCGCTGGTCGGGCGCATGACCTACGGGGTGCGCGCCGAGACCTCGGTGGAACTCTTCGAGCGCGGCCTCGCACTGCATCCGCATTCGGCCGCGGGAATGATGGAATACGCCCGCGCCCTCCTGATGCTGCACGGCGATTCGCGCATGGGCGAGGCCACGCAGCTCTACGAAAAGGCCGCGGCGCTCAAGCCCGCGGATGCGCGGGAGCGGCTGGACGTGGAGCTGGCGCGGGCGGGGCTGTCGGACTGACCTGCGCGCGCGTCAGCGCGTCAGCGCGTCACCGCATCACCGTCTCTGGCGCGTCACCCCGACCTGCTCCAGGAACGCCCGCACGCGCGGCTGCCACACTTCGGGATAGCGCGAAAACAGCGCATGCCCGTCCTCGCCGTACGGCGGGAACTGCGTGAACTCGCCCTTGCCGCCCGCATCCCTGAAGGCCTTGAACCACTCCTGCGGATAGGTCGGCCCGAAGTACTGGTCGTTCTCGGTGTAGATCCACAGCGTGGGCATATGCGCCGTCTTGCCGTACTGGCCGAACAGGCGCTCCATGGCCTCCGGCGAACACGGGCGCTGCGGCTGGGTCTTCGGATTGCCACCACCGCCGCCCGCGAAGTTGATGGCCGCCACCACGCCCGCGGGGTTCTGGGCGGCGGCCGCGATGGCGATGGTTCCGCCGAACGACTGCCCGAGGATGACCGCGCGCGCCGGATCGACATCGGGCCGCGCGCGCATCAGCTGCAGCACCCGCAGCGTCTGCGCCAGCCCCGCCTCGTAGGCCGGCCCGTAGCGCCTGGCGCCGCACTGGCCGCTGGCTTCGACGTCTTCGCCGCCGGTCACGCCGTAGCCGATGCGGGTCGGCACCGCGACCACGAAGCCCTGCGCCACGAAAAAGCGCGACGCCACTGAATAACGCGCGCGCCCCATGGCCGCGCGCTCCGCGGCCTGCGCCGCCCGGCCGTGGTTGAGCACCATCAGCGGGGCCGGTACCGGGTTCGCGTCGTCCGAGAACACCGTCACCCGGATGGACTGCTCGACGCGCTTGCCGTAGATGTCGCTGACCTGCACCGGCACGTCGAGCTGTTCCTCGCGCAGCGCGCCATGCGCGCCCGTGGCCGCCAGCAGCGGCAGCAGCACTTGAAGCAGCGCGGCACACCAGCGTATGGATGTCTTCTTCATGAATGTCCCTTGCGCTCGCGGTTATTAAGATTGCCGTTTCGACTCATCTTCTTCCCACCCGCCATGTCCGACCTCAACGCCCAATTCGAAGCCGCCCAGGCCAACTCCAAGCTCTTGGCCGAGCGCCCCGACAACCCGACGCTGCTGAAGATCTACGGCCTCTTCAAGCAGGCCACCGAAGGCGACAACACGGCCAAGAAGCCCAGTTTCAGCGACATCGTCGCGCGTGCCAAGTGGGATGCGTGGACCGCCCAGAAGGGCGCGAGCGCCGATGAGGCGAAGCAGAAGTACATCGACCTCATCGAATCCCTGCGCGCCTGACCCCGCGCCAGGAACCGTTCGGGCTGAGCTTGTCGAAGCCCTGCGCGACGCGTCGACAAGCTCAGCGCGAACGGATTTGCCTTTTCAACCCACGATCCCGCGCGCGTGCAGCGCGGCGATCTGCCCGGCGCTCAGGCCGATCTCCCTCAACACCGCATCCGTGTCCGCGCCCAGCGCCGGCGCGTTGTGCCGGTGGCTCGCCGGCGTGAGGGAGAGCTTGGGCACGAAGCCGGGCACCGCGAGCGCGCTGCCGTCGGGCATTTGCACCTGCTGCAGCATGCCGCGCGCGGCGTAGTGCGGATCGGCCGCGATGTCGGCGATGGTGTAGATGCGGCCGGCCGGCACATGCGCGGCGTCGAGGGCGGCGAGCACCTCGTCCACGGTGCGCGCGGCCGCCCAGTCGCCGATGGCGGCATCGAGCATCTCCACCTGGGCCACGCGGCCCGCGTTGCCCACCAGCGCGGGATCGGCGGCCAGGTCAGGGCGGCCGATGCATTCCATGAGCCGGCGGAAGATGCTGTCGCCGTTGCCCGCGACGATCGCGTAGCCGCCGTCCGCACAGCGGTACGCGTTGGTCGGTGCAATGCCGGGCAGTGCGCTGCCGGCCGCCTCCCGCACCGCGCCGAACGCGCCGTACTCGGGCAGGAGGCTTTCCATGCAGTTGAAGACCGCTTCGTAAAGCGCCACGTCGATCACCTGCCCCTTGCCCTTCGGATATTCGGCGCTCACCGTCGCGTGGCGGTGCTGCATCGCCATCAGCACGCCGATCACGCCGTGCAATGAGGCCAGCGTGTCACCGATCGACACGCCCACGCGCACCGGCACGCGGCCGGGCTCGCCCGTGAGGTGGCGCAGCCCGCCCATCGCCTCGGCCACCACGCCGAAGCCGGGGCGGTCGCGGTAGGGGCCGGTCTGGCCGTAGCCGCTGATGCGCAGCATCACGAGGCCGGGGTTGGCCGCCAGCAGCGCGTCGGGCCCGAGGCCCCAGCCTTCCATCGCGCCGGGGCGGAAGTTCTCGATCAGCACGTCGGCCTCGGCCACGAGCTGCCGCACGATGGCCTGCGCCTCGGGCTCGCGCAGGTCCAGCGCCAGCGAGCGCTTGTTGCGCGACTGCACCTGCCACCAGACCGAGGTGCCGTCCTTCAGCAGCCGCCAGGTGCGCAACGGATCCCCCGCGCCGGGCGGCTCGATCTTCACCACCTCGGCGCCGAAATCGGCCAGCGTGCGTGCGGCGAAAGGCCCGGCGATCAACTGGCCGAGCTCGACGACCTTGAGGCCGGCCAGCGGGCCCGCGGCGGTCGGCGCGGCCTGGGAAGAAGCGGTATTCGTCATGGCGCCAGAGTGTGCCGTGTCGCGGCGCGCGCTCCGCGGGGCGGGAAAACACCTATGAATTCTTGACGCCGCACATCCGGCACTTTCCGCACCGCAGCAATCGCTTGCCGGTTGCACCTCTCTCCCGAGGAGAAAGGCGCTTGCTGCACCGCAATGCCTTTGCCAACCCGCTGGCGCCAAGGTCAAAAAAGTATCAACTTCGGACCCCGAGTCTGGTTGTTGACGTCCTGGGCGATTCGTACAGTCCGCTCCACTGTCACGCGTCGCAATCACAACAAAGAGACAAGGAAAGGGACCCGCTCATGCAGCCTGATCTGGAAATCGTCGAAGTCCGCAGCGATGAATCGTTCACCGCCTGGGCGCACGGCTATCCGTACCGCACGGTGCGCTGGCACTTCCATCCCGAGTACGAGATCCAGCTGATCGTCGAAACCCGGGGCGTCTACTTCGTGGGCGACCACGTCGGCCACTTCGAGCCCGGCAACCTCGTGCTCATGGGCCCGGACCTGCCGCACAACTGGATCAGCGACGTGCCCGCGGGCCAGAGCGTGGAGCGGCGCGGCATCGTGATCCAGTTCCCGGCCGGCCTCGTGAAGAACATGGCGGCCACCTTCCCCGAATTCGAGCGCATCGCGCCGCTGCTGGCCGAGTCGGGCTCGGGCCTCCTGTTCTCCGCCGAGACGGCGCTCGCGGCCAAGCCGGTCATGGAGTCGCTGCTCCAGGCGCGGGGCCTGCGCCGCGTGATCCTGCTGCTCTCGCTGCTCGAACTGCTGGTCGACAGCCACGACCGCCAGCGGCTCGCGAGCCCCGCGTTCAAGCCCGACCCGAAGGCCTTCATGTCGCACGCCATCAACAACGTGCTCGCGCACATCTCGGCCAACCTGGGCGACGAGCTGCGCGAACCGATGCTGGCCGAGCTCGTGGGCCAGAGCCCGAGCGCGTTCTCGCGGTCGTTCCGAAAGCACACGGGCCAGTCGTTCGTGCGCTACGTGAACCGGCTGCGCATCAGCCGCGCCTGCGAGCTGCTCACCAACAGCGAGAAGCCGGTGCTGGACGTCTGCATGGACGTGGGCTTCAACAACGTCTCGAACTTCAACCGGCAGTTCCTCTTGCACAAGCGCATGCCGCCGACCAAGTTCCGCAACTTCCATCGCATGCAGGCCGCGGCCTCGCGCGCCGCCAATTCGCCGTAGCCGGCGTTCGGTTTTTCGTTCCCCGCGTCGTTACCGGCGCGGCGCATCGGGCGCCGCGCGGGGCACGCCTTTGCCCGCGCTTTTTCGACAGTCCACACGAACCCAAGGAGACCGCAACCATGAAGAACCTTCTCAACGCCACCGCCCTCACCGCCGCACTGCTGTGCGCCGCTACCGCCGCCCAGGCGCAGGCGCCCAAGCAGCCGCTGCGCATCGGCATGACCTTCCAGGAGCTGAACAACCCCTACTTCGTGACGATGAAGCAGGCGCTGGAAGAAGCCGCGGCCACCATCGGCGCGACGGTCGTCACCACCGACGCGCGCCACGACGTGGCCAAGCAGATCGGCGACGTGGAAGACATGATCCAGAAGAAGGTCGACATCCTTCTGCTGAACCCGACCGACTCCACCGGCGTGCAGTCGGCGGTGCGCTCGGCCAAGAAGGCGGGGCTCGTCGTGGTGGCGGTCGATGCGAATGCGCAGGGCCCGGTCGACTCCTTCGTCGGCTCCAAGAACACCGACGCGGGGCGCCTGGCCTGCGAATACCTCGCCAAGAGCATCGGCGAGAAGGGCGACGTGGCGATCCTCGACGGCATCCCCGTCGTGCCGATCCTGGAGCGCGTGAAGGGCTGCCGCGAGGCGCTCGCCAAGTACCCCGGCATCAAGGTGGTGAGCACGCAGAACGGCAAGCAGGAGCGCGCCACCGCACTCACCGTGACCGAGAACATCCTGCAGGCCAACAAGAACCTGAAGGGCATCTTCAGCGTGAACGACGGCGGCTCGATGGGCGCGCTCGCGGCCATCGAGGCGAGCGGCAAGGACGTGAAGCTCACCAGCGTGGACGGCGCGCCCGAAGCCATCAAGGCGATGCAGAAGCCCGGCTCCAAGTTCATCGCCACCACAGCGCAGTACCCGCGCGACCAGATCCGCCTGGCCATCGGCATCGCGCTCGCCAAGAAGTGGGGCGCCAACGTACCCGCCGCGGTGCCGGTGGACGTGAAGCTGATCGACGCCGAGGGCGCGAAGACCTTCACCTGGTAACGGCGCAACGGCACGACGGCTCAGGACCAGGCCATGAACTCCGCAGAAGAAATGCTCCGGCTGGAAGGCGTCTCCAAGCGCTTTCCGGGTGTGAAGGCACTCTCGGGCATCGACCTCTCGATCCGTAAGGGCGAGGTGCACGCGCTGCTCGGCGAGAACGGCGCGGGCAAGTCGACGCTGATGAAGATCCTCGGCGGCATCTACCAGGCCGACGAGGGCCGCATCTTCATCGAAGGCAGCGAGCGCAAGTTCGCGGGCTACAACGACGCGATCGCCGCGGGCATCGGCATCATCTTCCAGGAGTTCAGCCTCATCCCGTACCTGAACGCGGTGGAGAACATCTTTCTCGGCCGCTATGCGAAGAACCGCTTCGGGCTGATGGACAAGGCGGCGATGAAGCGCTCGGCGCAGCAGCTCTTCGACGAGCTGGGCGTGCAGATCGACCTGGGCGTGCCGATCTGCCGGCTCTCGGTGGCGCAGCAGCAGTTCGTGGAAATCGGCAAGGCGCTGTCGCTGAAGGCGCGCCTGCTGGTGCTCGACGAGCCGACCGCGACGCTCACGCCGAACGAGGCCGGGCATCTCTTCAGGATCATGCGCGAGCTGCGTGCCAAGGGCGTGGCGATGATCTTCATCTCGCACCACCTGGACGAGATCTTCGAGGTGTGCGACCGCATCAGCGTGCTGCGCGACGGCGCCAACGCGGGGCATGCGGACGTGGGCGCGACCGATGTGGATGCGCTCGTCGAGATGATGGTGGGCCGCCGGATCGCGCACAACTTTCCACCCAAGCCGCAGCCCGCGCCGCGCGGCCGCAAGGTGCTGGAAGTGCCCGAGATCCAGCTGGCCAAGGGCGGCCCCGTCAACAGCTTCGAGCTGCACGAAGGCGAGATCCTCGGCTTCGCGGGGCTCGTGGGGTCGGGCCGCACCGAGCTCGCGCTCGGAATGATGGGCGCCGACCGCGTGCACCGGAAAACGGTGCTGCGCAACGGCCAACCCGTGCGCCTGAACGACCCGACCGAGGCGCTCGCGAACGGCATCGGCCTCCTGCCCGAGAGCCGCAAGATCGAAGGGCTGATCACCGACTTCACGATCCGCTTCAACATCTCGATGAACAACCTGGGCAAGCACAAGAGCGCGGGGCTCGTGAGCCAGAAGTCCGAGAAGCAATCGGCCGGCGAGCTCGCCAGGCGCGTCGGCGTGAAGGCGCCGAGCATCGAGACGCGCGTGGCCACGCTCTCGGGCGGCAACCAGCAGAAGGTGGTGATCGCGCGCTGGCTCGGCCACGCGAGCGAGGTGCTGATCTTCGACGAGCCCACGCGCGGCATCGACGTCGGCGCCAAGGCCGAGATCTACAGCCTGATGCGCGAACTCACGCGCCAGGGCAAAGCCATCGTGATGATCTCGAGCGAGCTGCCCGAGATCGTCGGCATGTGCGACCGCGTCGCCGTGTTCTCGGGCGGGTCCATCGTGGCCACGCTCGAAGGCGACTCCATCAACTCGGGCGACATCATGCGCCACGCAACCACAGGGGGTTCGCAATGAATGCCACCGCCAGCCATCCCACGCCGCCGGCTCCCACCGGGGGATTCTTCACGCAGCTGCGCCGCTCGACGGCCTTTCTCCCCCTGGTGGGGCTGATCGCGATCTCGGTCTTCATGATCGTGGCGACCGACAACTTCCTCTCGTGGGGCAACCTGCAGAACATCGCGCTGCAGTCGTCGATCAACGCGATCATCGCGGTGGGCATGACGGCCGCGATCCTCACCGGCGGCATCGACCTCTCGGTGGGCGCGGTGGTGGCGCTGTCGGGCACGCTGGCCTCGGGAATGATGGTGCAGTTCGGGCTGCCGCCGATGCTCGCCGTGCCGCTCGGGCTCGCGGTGGGCGTGGTGATCGGCCTCTTCAACGGCTACTGCGTGGCGTACCTGCGCATGCCGCCGATCATCGTGACGCTGGCCACCATGGGCATCGCGCGCGGCATTGCGCTGATCTACACCGGCGGCTATCCGATCGACGGGCTGCCCGACTCCTTCGCCTTCCTCGGCGGCGGCGTGCTCGCGGGCATCAAGGTGCCGATCCTCATCATGCTGGCGACGTACCTCGTGGCGTATGTGCTGCTGAACATGGCGCCGTTCGGCCGCTACGTGTATGCCATCGGCGGCAACGAGGAAGCGACGCGCCTGTCCGGTGTGCGCGTGTCCCGCTACAAGCTGCTCGTGTATGCGCTGAGCGGCCTCACCGCGTCCATCGCCGGCATCGTGCAGGCGGCGCGCGTCACGAGCGGGCAGCCCGGCGTGGGCGTGGGCTTCGAGCTCGATGCGATCGCGGCGGTGGTGATGGGCGGCACGTCCATCGCCGGCGGACGCGGCGCGATCGTCGGCACGCTGGTCGGTGCGCTGCTGCTGGGCGTGCTGAACAACGGTCTCAACATGATCGGCGTGTCGCCGTACCTGCAACTGATCATCAAGGGCGGCATCGTGCTCCTTGCGATCTTCATCAGCCGCGAAGCCAAGCGCTGACCCACCCCACCTTCCCTTCACACCTCCTGATCACAAGGAACCCATGTCTTATCAAAAGCTCCAGCCCGGCGCCTCGGGCGCCATCGGCGCACTCTCCGCAGTGCAGGCCGCCATGCAGGCCGTCGTGTGCCACGGCCCCAAGGACTACCGGCTCGAAACCGTCGCCATGCCGGCCATCGGCCGCAACGAACTGCTGATCTCCATCGCCGCCTGCGGCATCTGCGCCTCCGACTGCAAGTGCCACTCGGGCGCGAAGATGTTCTGGGGCGGCGACGGCCAGCCCTCGTGGGTGAAGGCGCCCGTGATCCCGGGCCACGAGTTCTTCGGCTACGTCGAGGCACTCGGCGAAGGCGCCGCCGAGCACTTCGGCGTGGAGAAAGGCGACCGCGTGATCGCCGAGCAGATCGTGCCCTGCGGCAAGTGCCGCTTCTGCACCACCGGCAAGTACTGGATGTGCGAGGTGCACAACATCTTCGGCTTCCAGCGCATCGTGGCCGACGGCGGCATGGCCGACTACATGCGGCTGCCGCCCACGTCGCGCGTGCACAGGATTCCCGACGGCATCTCGCTGGAAGACGCGGCCATCATCGAGCCGCTCTCGTGCGCGATCCACACGGTGAACCGCGGCGACATCCAGTTCGATGATGTGGTGGTGATCGCAGGCGCCGGTCCGCTCGGCCTGATGATGGTGCAGGCCGCGGCCCTGAAGACGCCGAAGAAGCTGATCGTGATCGACCTCGTGCCCGAGCGCCTCGCCCTCGCAAAACAGTTCGGCGCCGACGTGACGATCAACCCCAAGACCGAGAACGCCGACGCCATCGTCAAGGGCCTCACCGAAGGCTACGGCTGCGACGTGTACATCGAGACCACCGGCGCGCCGATCGGCGTGACGCAGGGGCTGGAGATGATCCGCAAGCTCGGCCGCTTCGTCGAGTTCAGCGTGTTCGGCTCGGAGACCAGCGCCGACTGGTCGATCATCGGCGACCGCAAGGAGCTCGACGTGCGCGGCGCGCACCTGGGGCCGTACTGCTACCCGATCGCCATCGACCTGCTGGCGCGCGGGCTCGTCACGTCCAAGGGCATCGTCACGCACGACTTTCCGCTCACGGAGTGGGAGCGCGCGTTCGCGCTGGCCAATTCACTGGACTCGATCAAGGTGCTGCTCAAGCCGCAGCCTCAGCAGCGGAACGCGGCGCCATGAAATACGTCATCGGCGTCGACATCGGCACGCAGAGCACCAAGTGCCTGCTGGTCGGCATCGACGGCAAGGTGCATGCGCAGGCGAGCGCGGCCTACCAGCCCGAGACGCCGAAGCCGTTGTGGGCGCAGCAGGACTGCGCGGTGTGGTTCGACGCAGTCTGCGAGAGCGTGCGCGCCTGCGTGGCCAAGAGCGGCGTCGCGCCCGCGGACATCGCCGCGATGTGCGTGAGCAGCCTCTACGGCGGCGCGGGCATCCCGGTCGATGAGGCCATGCAGCCGCTGCACCCGTGCCTCATCTGGATGGACCGCCGCGCCACCGCCGAGGTCGATGCGGTGAACGCGACGCTCGATGTGGCGCGCTTGCAGGCGATCACCGGCAACGGCGTCGACAGCTACTACGGCTTCACCAAGATGCTGTGGATTCGCGAGCACCTGCCCGAGGTGTGGGCGAAGACGCGCTGGTTCCTGCCGCCCAACAGCTACATCAACTGGCGGTTGACCGGCGAGCTTGCGGTCGACCACAGCTCGGCCGGCAACATCGGCGGCGTGTACGACGCGGCGCAGCGCCGCTGGTCGTTCGAAGCGCTCGGCATGCTGGGCATACCGGCGCGCATGATGCCGCCGCGCCTGCTCGAATCGAGCGATGTCGTCGGCGGCCTCGGTGCCGAATGGGCAACGAAGCTCGGCCTCGCCGAAGGCATGCCGCTCATGGCCGGCGGCGTCGATGCGGCCGTGGCCACGTTCTGCGCGGGCGTGACCGGCAGCGGCGACCACGTCGCGATGATCGGCACCAGCATGTGCTGGGGCTTCGTGAGCCCGGCGGTGGACGCGCGCCACCGGCTCATCACGATGCCGCACGTCTACCGCGGCGCGGACCGCAGCTATGTGTTCGGCGGCGCGATCACCGCGGGCGCGGCCGTCACCTGGTTTCGCGAAGCCTTCTGCCAGGCCGAAGTGGCCGAGGCCGCGCGCACCGGCGAAGACGCGCACGCGCTGATCGAGCGCAAGGCCGTCGACGTGCCGCCCGGCGCGGAAGGCTTGGTCTTCCTGCCCTACCTGATGGGCGAGCGCAGCCCGATCTGGGACGCGCAGGCCAAGGGTGCGTTCATCGGCCTCTCGCTCGCGCACAGCCGCGCGCACCTTTATCGCGCCGTGCTCGAAGGCGTGAGCTTCGCGCTGCAGCACAACATCGAAGCGGGCCGGCAGAGCGGCCAGCCGCTGGACGACCGCCTCATCGTGGTCGGCGGCGCGGCGCATTCGGACCTCTGGATGCAGATCGTCGCGGACATCACCGGCTACCCGGTGTTCACCATCGAGGAAGAGGTCGAGGCGGCCCTCGGCGCGGCGATGCTCGCGGCGCTCGGCGCGGGGCTGGTCGATGCGGCGACTGCGGAGCGCGGCTGGGTCACGCTGGTGGAACGCGCGCGGCCCGAGCCCGCGGCGCAGGCGATCTACCGCGAGCGCTTCGACATCTACAAATCCCTCTACCCCGCATTGCGCGATGCGATGCATCGGCTGAAATGAAATTCGCTTCCTGAGTCGACCGCAGGTTCAGGGCGACGCCCACGCCGACGGGGTACCTTGCTCCGCGAATGTCCCCCGGGGCTTCGCCCCTCCTCCTTGATTTCGCTGCGCAAGGCACCCCATCGGCGTGCTCGTTTTTCGGAGCACTGGTTGATCGGCCAGCACCACGACAGCGCTCTGTGTGCGCAGGGCATCGGGTGCTCCCCGCAGCGAAATCAAGGAGGAGGCGAAGCCGGGGGACATTCGCGGAGGGGAGTACCCGGTGGCCTGTGCACTCACCCTGAACACATGCCTCTCCAAACAAGACAACAGACCATGACAACAACCTTCGATTTCTCCGCCCGACGTGCCCTCGTGACCGGCGCCAGCAGCGGCATCGGCCGCGCGGTAGCGGTGCAGCTCGCCCAGTCAGGCGCAGCGGTAACGGCAATCGGCCGCAACATCGCAGCGCTCGACGCCCTGCACGCAGAAGCAGGCTGCACGCCTCTCGTGGTCGACGTGGGCGACGCGGCTGCGTTGGAACGCGCGCTCGCACTTTTGCCAGCGTTCGACCTCGTGGTGAACTGCGCCGGCATCGCATTGCTCGAATCCGCGCTCGACCTGCAGGCCGAAAGCTTCGATGCCGTGATGGCCGTGAACGCGCGCGCCGCGGCACTGGTCGCTTCGCGCTGCGGCAAGGCGATGATCGCGGCCAGCGTGCGCGGCAGCATCGTCAACGTGTCGAGCCAGGCCGCGCTGGTCGCGCTCGATGCGCACCTTTGCTACTGCGCATCGAAGGCCGCGATGGATGCGATCACGCGCTCGCTGTGTCTCGAATTCGGGCCGCACGGCATTCGCGTGAACAGCGTGAACCCGACCGTGACGCTCACGCCGATGGCCGCGCAGGCGTGGGCCGATCCGGCCAAGAGCGCGGCGGCCTTGAGGAACATTCCGATGGGAAGGTTTGCAGAGGTCCAGGAGGTGGTCTCACCGATCCTCTTCCTGCTCTCCGATGGCGCGTCGATGGTCAGCGGCGCGGCGCTGCCGGTCGACGGGGGCTACACGATCGTCTGACCCCGATCGATCAGGCGAAGCGCGTGCCGCCGTTCGGCGAATCGAGCAGCGCGTCGAGGTTGCGCGAGATCTTCTGCTCGATCTGCTCGCTGAAGCTACTGAACAGGAAGCCCAGCGTGGCTTCGAGCTTGAAGGTGTCGGCGGTCACCTCGACCGTGCCGTCGATGCCGGAGCGGCTGAACTGGGCGACGTCGCAGGTCTTGCCTTCGGTGTAGGTGCACTCCAGGCCGTAGTCCTGCTCGACCTGCTGCACCCATTGGCGCGCGACTTCGCGGGCGCCGGCAATGCCCAGCGTGTGGTTTCTCTCGATATGGATGTCAGGCACCGTGATCTCCGTTGTTGTTGTCGCTGGAATGCGTTTGCAGGATGCCCGTGGCGGCCTGCAGGGCACTTCGGCGTTCTTCCATGGTCGGCAGCGCGGCGATGCGCCGCACCTCAGTGTAGAAGCGCGGCCAGTCGCCGCCCTCGTGCGCGAACAGCGCCTCGAAGGCCGGCACCAGGTCGTCGTAGGCGCCCTGCGCGCCGAAGGCCGCGTTGTTGGCACGCGCCACCCAGCCATCGTAGGCGCCCTGGCGCGGGCCGGGCCAGCCTTTCTTCAGCTCGGCATAGCGTGCGCGGAAGTCGGCCATCGCGGCTTTCTTCATCGTCTCGACCGCGGTCCAGTCCCTGGCCTTGGCCTCGGGCGACTCGTACACCAGCGTGAGCGCGCGGCGCGTATTGAGCGCGAGCGCGCGGAATTCCTGGCGCTGGCCGTCGAACTGCGCGTACTCGCGGCGCGCCGCCTCGCCGGCTTCTCGCTGCAGCCACACGCCGCCGCCGATGCGCTCGACCGCAGTGGCGTACGACTCGTTGAACACCGTATCGCCCGGCACGTAGAGCACCTGGTGCGCGAGCTCGTGGAACACGATGCGCGCGAGCTCGCCCTCGGGGTAGCCGATGAAGGTGGAGAGCAGCGGATCGCCGCCGGCCCAGTTCATCCAGCCGAGCGTGGAGTACGCGGGCACGGGGTACACGGCCACTTCGAGGTCGAGTGCGCGCTGCGCCTCGGCTTCGGCCTTGGCCGCATCCTCGCTGTAGTAGCCGCGGTAGCCCACGCAGCCGGCCACCGGGAAGCACCAGCTCTTGAGCGTGAGCGAATACGGCGGCGCGGCCACCACGTTCCACACGGCTGCGGGGCGGTGCAGGTCGGCATACGACTTGTAGCTCGCGTTGTCGGGCAGGCCGAGTTCGCTCGAGGCGAAGCGGCGGATGCGCTGCGTGAGTTCGAGCTTGGCCTTCAGCGGCGCCGAGGTGGCCGGGTCCGCGAGCCATTCGGGCACCGGCTTGGCGGCCTGCATGATGCCGATGTGGCCCCTGGCGGACTGCCAGTAGTAGCCCAGGTCCGCGCAGCCCGTGAGGAACAGGGCGCCGGCCAGCGTCAGTACGGGAAGCGCTCTCACACGCGCTCTCACAAGGGTTCGACTTCGACGAGGCAGTCGTAGAAGGTCGGGCCGCGGCCGATGTCGGTCAGCCGCTGGCTCGTGAGCTGGTTGACGTTGGTGCCGTCGCCGCCGAACTTGCGCCACCAGATGCCCATGCCGTGCACCACGCCCTGGCGCGCGCGGCGCGAGACCTCGGCGCGGCAGCGGTGCTCGCCGCGCCCGTTGAACACGCGCACCATCGCGCCGTCCTCGATGCCGCGCGCGGCGGCATCGGCCGCGTGGATTTCGAGCAGCGGCTCGACCTCGATGGCGCGCAGGCTCGTCACGTTGACGAAGGTGGAATTCAGGAAATTGCGCGCGGGCGGCGAGATCATCGCGAGCGGAAACTCGGTCGAGCTGCCGGCCGGCTCCCAGTTGGGCACATGGTCGGGCAGGCCATCCATGCCCATGGCTTCGAGGCGCGCGCTGAAGAATTCGCAGCGGCCCGAGGGCGTGGGGAACTGGCCTTCGGCAAACGGCGCCTCGGGCAGCTTCACGCTGGTGAAGCCCTGCGTGAGCATCTGCGCGTAATCGATGGCGTTCGCGGCGAACGCGGTGCGGCACAGCGCCTCGTCGTCGTCCGAGAAGCAGGGCTCGTCGAAGCCCATGCGGCGCGCCAGTTCGCGGAACACCCAGGCGTTGCTGCGGGCCTCGCCGCGCGGCGCGACCGCGGGGCGGTTCAGCAGCACGTCGGTGTGGCCGTAGCTCGTGTGGATGTCCCAGTGCTCCAGCTGCGTGGTGGCGGGCAAGAGGTAGTCGGCGTAATCGGCGGTGTCGGTGCGGAACTGCTCCAGCACCACGGTGAAGAGGTCTTCGCGCGCGAAGCCCGCCACCACCTTGGCCGAATCGGGCGCCACCGCCACCGGGTTGCTGTTGTAGACGACGATGGCCTTCACCGGCTTCGCCGCGTCGAGCAGCGCATCGCCGATGGTGCTCATGTTGATGGTGCGCGGGCGGCGCCCTTCGAGGAGGTCGGGGCGCTGCAGTGCGGCGCGGTCGACCGGAAAGTGGCCCGAGCTGCTCAGCAGCAATCCGCCCGCCCGGTCGCGCCAGGCGCCCACGAGCGCCGACAGGCAGGCCACGGCGCGCGCCGCGTTGCCACCGCCGCGCACGCGCTGCATGCCGTAGTTCAGGCGGATGGCCGCGGGCTTGGTGGTGCCGTAGGCCTCGGCCAGCGCCACGATCTGCGCCTCGGGAATGCCGCAGACCTCGGCCGCGCGCGAAGGCGGCCACTGCAGCGCGCGCTCGCGCAGCTGTTCCCAGCCCAGCGTGTGACTGGCGATGTAGTTGTGGTCGAGCCAGTCGTGCACGATCAGCTCGTGCATCAGCGCCAGGGCCAGCGCGGCATCGGTGCCGGGCAGGAGCGCGATGTGCTCGTCGCACTTGTCGGCGGTCTCGGTCCTGCGCGGATCGATGCACACCAGCCGCGCGCCCGCGCGCTTGGCCGCCTGGGCGTGGCGCCAGAAATGCAGGTTGCTCGCGATGGAGTTGCTGCCCCAGATCAGGATCAGCTTCGCCTCGGCGAAGAACTCGATCCGCATGCCGACCTTGCCGCCCAGGGTGTGGACCATCGCCTCGCCGCCGGCCATCGAGCAGATGGTGCGGTCCAGCAGCGAGGCGCCCAGCTTGTGGAAGAAGCGCCGGTCCATCGATTCGCCCTGCACCAGCCCCATGGTGCCCGCATAAGAGTAGGGGACAATTGTTTCCGGATCGGTCTGCAATGACCGAAGATGCGCGGCGATGTCGTCCAGTGCGGCGTCCCACGAGACCGGCTCGAACTGGCCGCTGCCCTTGGGGCCGACGCGCTTCAGGGGCTGCACCAGCCGCTCGGCATGGTCGTTGCGTTCGATGTAGCGCGACACCTTGGTGCAGAGCACGCCGCCGGTGTGCGAATGGGCGGCATTGCCCTGCAGCTTCACGGCCACGCCGTCTTTGACGGTAGTGACCAGCGCGCAGGTGTCGGGGCAATCGTGCGGACAGGCGCCCAGCACGGTGACCGTCTGGGAGGCTGGTGGGGCGGAAGTCGTGGCTTCCAGGGCGTCCGGTGCGTGGGGCATCGGGCAAGTCTAATTTGAGTGCGGAAAAACGCGCAGAGGGAGTTTTTCACCATGGTGAATCGCAGGCATTTTTCCTTGGCCGTCGGCGCCGCCGCCACGCTGGGCAGCTTCCGGATCGCGCAGGCGCAGACCGAGGCTCCCCTCGTGCTGGGCCAGTCCGCGCCTTTCACCGGCCCGGCCGCGCAGCTGGGCATCCAGTTCCACCAGGGCGCCAAGGTGTTCCTGGACCAGTACAACGCCCAGGCCGGCCGCCGCAACGTGGTGATCAAGAACCTGGACGACGGCTACGAGCCCGACCGCTGCGCCGCGAACACGCAAAAACTCATCGAGGAAGACGTGTTCGCCCTCTTCGGCTACATCGGCACGCCGACCAGCTTGGCCGCGCTGCCGCTCGCGGTGAAGGACAAGGTGCCGTTCATCGCGCCGTTCACCGGCGCGATGTCGCTGCGCGAGCCCTTCCACAAGAACGTGTTCCACCTGCGCGCCTCGTACAACGACGAGACGGCGCTGATGGTCAAGCAGCTCACCCACCTGGGCCTGAAGAAGATCGCGGTCTTCTACCAGAACGACGCCTACGGCAAGGCCGGGCTCGACGGTGTGACGCTGGCGCTCTCGCAGCTGGACTTGAAGCCCATCGCCATGGCCACGGTGGAGCGCAATTCGGCCGACGTGGCGCAGGCGGTGAAGGCCATCGTGGGCGCGCGGCCCGATGCGGTGGTGCAGGTGGGCGCATACAAGGCGTGCGCCGCGTTCATCCGCGAGGCGCGCAAGGCGAGCTACGGCGGCACCTTCATCAACCTGTCGTTCGTCGGCACGCAGGCGCTGGCCGACGAGCTCGGCAAGGAGGCCGCGGGCGTGATGGTGACGCAGGTGGTGCCCTCGCCCTACAACCCGGCCAATGCGATCACGCGCGAATTCGTCGATGCAGTGCGCAAGGCGGGCGGCGGGGCCAGCGCGAACTTCTCGAGCATGGAGGGCTACCTGGCCGCCAAGGTGCTGACCGAGGGGCTGCGCAAGGCCTCGGGCAAGGTCACGCGCGAGAGTCTTGTCGGAGGGCTGGAGAGCATCGACCGGCAGCAGTTCGGTGGGTTCGAGGTGTCGTTCTCGGCGAAGAACCACGTGGGGTCCAAATTCGTCGAGCTGTCGATGCTGACTGGGGATGGGCGGGTTCGGACCTAGTTCTTGGCGCCGTTGTTCAGGGCGCGTGCACAGGCCACCGGGTACTCCCCTCCGCGAATGTCCCCCGGGGCTTCGCCCCTCCTCCTTGATTTCGCTGCGGGGAGCACCCGATGCCCTGCGCACATGGACACGCTGATGGTGTTCGGCGATCAACGACCGATCTGAAACACTCGCGCCGATGGTGGGCTCTGTTTCGCGAAATCAAGGGGGAGGCCGCAGGCCGGAGGACATTCGCGAAACAGAGCCCACCGTCGGCGGGAGTGCCGCCCTGAACAGCGGCAAACGACTCAACCGCTCAACCCATCCACTGCCTGGAACATCGCCTGCCGCGCCTGGCTGACGATCTGCCCGCGCCAGGCATCGGTGTCCGTATAGAACGCCTCGACCATCCGCGCGCGAATCCCGTCGGCCAGGTCGGCCGGCGCATCGGGGTGCTTGTGCAGCCAGTGGTCGGCGCGGAGGGCACCGGTCACTTCCAGGATCGGCAGCGTGCCGTATTCGAGCGCGATGCCGGTGTATTCGGCCTTTGGGCACTCCTCGTAGACGGCGTCCCACATCAGCCCGCGCAGCAGCGCCGACGTCGATGAACCGTCGTAGATCGAGGTGACGGGCGCAGCGGGCGTGCCCCACCAGGCGTTCGCGCGGGCATAGGCGGTCTTGTCGTCCTTGCCTGCGTAGATGCGCTCGCCCAGGCCATTGGGGCCGAGCCCCGTGTGCAGGTCGATCCAGGCGATGCGCCTGGCGTTGCCCGCATGGCGGCGCAGCACGCCGCGGATGGTCTTGTTGCTCCAGGTGGGCGCCTTGCCGCCGAAGAAGAGGCCATCGTCGAACTGGTACTGGCCGCTGGTGACCGCCGCCTGGTAGGCGGTGGCGCCGTGCTTCTCGATCCACTTCTCGACAGCCGCCTGGTTCTCGGGCGTGGGCGGCCAGGTGTCGGGCAAGAGCAGCGGATGCAGCTTGGCGTAGGGCTCGTTGACCGGCGCCGGCTGCGAAAAATCGATGAAGTTGCGGTTCAGGTCGACGTTTTCGTGCGTCACGCGCCGGCCGTAGGAAAAACCGTGCGGGTTGAGCGCGTGCACGTAGAGCACCGCCACGCCCTGCGCCTTGGCCTTGTCGCGCCACTCGGCATCGTGCAGCGCGAACACCTGCACGCCGCTGCCGCAATGGCCCTCGACGCCGTGGCAGGCGCTCGTGACGACCAGCAGGCGCTCGGCGTTCGCATCGCCATCGAGGGCCACGTCCATCGAGAGGTCTTCGCCGTCGCGGCCCTTGAGCGGATGCGCATGCGGCTCCACGGTGAGGCCCGCGGCGACGCAACCCTGCAGGAATTTCTGGCGCGCCTGGGCATAGCGCGGCGAAAAGGCCTCGCCGATGCCGATCATGAGACGTTGCCGCCGGGCTTGTTCAGGAACTGCTCGGCGATCTGCACCCAGCAGGTGGCGCCCAGCGGGATCAGGTCGTCATTGAAGTCGTAGCTCGCGTTGTGCAGCGTGCACGGGCCCTCGCCATGGTGCACGTCGCGGTGCGCGCCATCGCCGTTGCCGATGAAGGCATAGGCGCCGGGCTTGGCCTGCAGCATGAAGGCGAAGTCCTCGGAGGTCATGGCGGCCTCTTGCTTCAACACGTTCTCCGCGCCGACGATGCCGCTCATCACGCCGCGCGCGAAGTTGGCCTCGGCCTCGGTGTTGACGGTGGGCGGGTAGTAGCGATCGAAGCGGAAGTCGCAGGTCGCGTCGTGCGCCGCGCAGATGTGCTCGGCGATCTGCTTCATCTTCGCCTCGATCATGTCGAGCACCTCGATCGAGAAGGTGCGCACCGTGCCCGAGAGCTCGCAGTTGTCGGGGATCACGTTGTTGGTTTCGCCCGCATGGATGGTGGTGACCGAGATCACGGCCGAATCGGTCGGCTTCATCTTGCGGGTGAGGATGGTCTGGAAGGCCTGCACGATCTCGCAGGCGATCGGCACCGGGTCGATGCCCGTCTGCGGGAGCGCCGCATGGCCGCCCTTGCCGATCACGTTCACGTGGAACTTGTTGCCCGACGCCATCACCGGGCCGGGGCTCACGGCGAACTGGCCGGCCTTCATGCCGGGCCAGTTGTGCATGCCGAAGACGGCGTCCATGGGGAACTGCTCGAAGAGCCCTTCCTTGATCATTTCGCGGGCGCCGCCGCCGCCCTCTTCGGCCGGCTGGAAGATCAGGTAGACGGTGCCGTCGAAATTGCGGTTCTTCGCCAGGTGCTGGGCGGCTGCGAGCAGCATCGCGGTGTGGCCGTCGTGGCCGCAGGCGTGCATCTTGCCGTGGTGCTTGCTGGCGTGATCGAACGTGTTGAGCTCGGTGACGGGCAGTGCGTCCATGTCGGCGCGAAGGCCCACGGCGCGGCTGCTGGTGCCGTTCTTGACGATGCCCACGACACCGGTGGTGCCCAGGCCCCGGTGGATGGGAATGCCCCATTCGGTGAGCTTGCCTGCCACCACGTCGGCGGTGCGGACTTCCTGGAAACAGAGTTCGGGGTGGGCGTGGAGGTCACGTCGGACGGCGGCGATGCCGGCCGCCTGCGTGACGAGCGAATCGATGAGTTTCATGGGGCAAAGTCTAGGCAAAAAACACGCCCGCGGCTATGACTTCAGTTCAACCCCTGTTCGAGCCTGTGCGCCTGGAGGCTACGTAGGTAGCAGTTCAACGGCCATCGCGAGTCGCTGAGGTTGCGGCGGCAAACGGCGGTCACCCATGCTGCCTTGGTCTGGAAACCTGAATGCACGAGTCTGAGCGCCACGGACTCTGCAACTTACTTCACGCTCTTTTTTGGTTTGTTCGGTGATGACTGTCAGGCGACCATTGTTTGCAATGGTGCTGGGCACGCAGGCCTCAGACTTTTTGGAAGGTCATTCCTCAAGGTCCATCGCGTGTCTTTTTCTTCCCTCTTCAGCGCCTCGCGCACCGTCCGCGTCGACAGCCCCGCCATGCCCAGCCTGCTGGGCAGCCCCGCGCTGGAATTCAAGTCGCTCGACGGCACCGAGGCGCTGGGCGAACTCTTCGAATACACCGTCCGCCTGCAGACGCCCGACAGCCCGATGCTCACCGGGTACGTCACGGCCAACGTGCCGGTCAAGCAACTGGTCGGCAAGGAGTTCGGCATCCGCATTGAACTCGACGGCAAGGGCTTCGGCCCCACGGCGCGCACGGGCGCCGGCACCCGCGAGATCAACGGCCTGGTCACCAGCGCGCGCTTCGTGCAGCACGAGAACCGCCGGGGCCTCTACGAGATCGTGCTGCGGCCCTGGCTGATCCTTGCGACCCGCACCAGCGACCACCGGATCTTCCAGAACAGGACCCCGCTGGAGATCATCGAGGAGGTGCTCGCCGACTACAGCTTTCCGACGGAAAAGCGCGTCACCCACCGCTATCCCCAGCGCGTGTTCCAGGTGCAGTACGGCGAGACCGACTTCGAATTCATCACGCGGCTGATGCAGGAGTTCGGCATCTACTACTTCTTCGAGCACAGGGACGGCGCGCACCGGCTGGTGCTGGTGGACGACGCGGGGGCTCACCGGAAGTTCGAGAGCCAGGCGTACCACGCCATCAGCTATTACCCGCCGGGCCACAGGATCGACGAGGAGCACTGCAGCCACTTCCAGAGCATCGAGAACCTCGCATCGGGCCGATGGGTCACCGACGATTTCGACTTCACGAAGCCCCGCGCGAGGCTCCGGCAGACGGCCAGCATGCCGCGCAACACCGGCCACAACACGCAGGAGATGTACCAGTGGCCGGGCGACTACAGCGACCCCGACGAAGGCCGCGACCTGGCGCGCACCCGCATGGAAGCCACCGGCGCGCCCGGCAGCCGCGGCCGGGGCAGCGGCAACCTGCGCGCGGTGGTGACAGGCTGCACCTTCTCGCTGGTCAACTACCCGCAGGACGCGGCGAACCTCGACTACCTCGTCATCGCCAGCACGCTGCGGCTGCACGAGAGCGGTCAAGCGAGTGGCCAGGCCAGTGGCGAGGCCCGTAGCGAGGAAGCCTACGCCTGCCACACCGACTTCGAGGTCCAGCCCGCCAGCAAGATCTTTCGCTCGCCGCAGACGCAGCCCAAGCCCCGCACCACGGGGCCGCAGACGGCGATCGTCACGGGCCCTGCCAATCAGGAAATCTGGACCGACGAATACGGCCGCATCAAGGTCAGCTTCCACTGGAACCGGTACTGCACGAAGGACGAGAACGCCTCCTGCTGGATTCGCGTCGCCTCCCCGTGGGCTGGCTCGCAGTTCGGCGGCATGCAGGTGCCGCGCATCGGCCAGGAGGTGATCGTCGACTTCGAGAGCGGCGACCCCGACCGGCCGATCGTCACCGGCCGCGTCTACAACCGGCTGAACATGCCGCCGCGGCAACTGCCCGGCCAGAAGAATCTGTCGGGCTTTCGCAGCAGGGAGCTGAGTGCGGATGGCAGCGGGCTCGGCGCGCGCGGCAACCATCTCGAACTGGACGACCACCCCGGCAAGATCCAGGCGCAGCTCAAGAGCGATCACCTGAGCAGCAGCCTGAGCCTCGGGCACATCGGGCGCATCGAGGACACGGCGGGCCGCAAGGACGACCGCGGCCAGGGCGTGGAGTTGCGCACCGACGGGCATGGCGCCGTCCGCGCAGCCAAGGGCTTGCTGGTCACCACGGAGGGCCGGCCCAATGCGCAGGCGCACATCACCGATCTGGGAGAGACCGTCGCGCGGCTGACAGCCGCGCGCGATTTGCATGAAGGGCTGAGCGATACGGCACAGCAAGCAAAGGGGCACCTCACAGGCGATCAGGATGCTGTCACGACGAAACTGAAGGCGCACAACAGCGCGATCAAGGGCAAGGGCGGCAACGCGGCGCAAGGGCAGTTCCCGGAACTCGAGGAACCCCATCTGGTGCTTGCCAGCCCGGCAGGCATTCACAGCACCGCCGGCACGACAACGCACATCGCGAGCATCGAGCACACCGCGCTGAGCAGCGGCGGGCATACCAGCATCAGCGCGGGCAAGAGCCTGCTGGCCAGTGTCAGGGACGCTGTTCGCCTGTTTGCGTACAAAGCCATTCGCCTGACAGCGGCCACAGCCGGCATCGACATCGTGGCGCTGCAGGACAGCATCAATCTCATGGCCAAGCTCGACATCAAGCTGGAGGCCAACCGGATCAGCATCACCGCCAAGGAAGAGATCCTGATCAACGGGGCAAGCAGCTACACGCGGTGGAATGCCTCGGGGATCGTGCACGGCACCCAAGGCATCTGGCGCGAGCATGCGGCCACGCACAGCTTTGCAGGGCCCGACAGCCTGCCTGTGGCCATCGCCTCCTTCGACCTGCCCCAGGTGCTGCCGAAGAAAAACGGCAAGTTTCGTTTCTCTGTCTGAAGCTCGATCGACATGATCATCAGCCCCCCTTTTCTCTCGCTCAGCGACATCCCCGTCTACGACGGGCAGTGCGTCAAGGACGTCATGCCCGGTGGCATCGTTGGCAGCGGCGCGTATCCGGTCAGCCAGGCCATGGGCTGGCACGGCGGCCTTCACATCCATGCGCCGACCAACATGGAGCCCGTGCGCGCCATCGCCGACGGCATCGTGATTTTCAGGCGCGCCGCGGGCAACGCGCGCTACGACAACGAGGACCACTCGACCGGTTGCGTCGTGATCCGCCACGTGACCGAGATCGGCGCACAGGGCACCACGCCCGTCACCGTGACCTACTACTCCATCACCCAACACCTGCGGCAACTGGACCACGCTCTGCCCCCTGTCGGCAGGGCCATCTATCGCAAGGACAGGCTCGGGCTGGCTGGCACCATCCACGGCGAGAGCGACCGCATTCATCTGGAAATCATCGCGGGCGACGCCGACACCCTCAGGCTCGTCGGCCGCACCACGGGTGAGTTGGCCCTCGGTGGCAACGGCCGCACTGACGCGATCTACGGCCAGGCGTACGTGCTGGTGCCCGCCAAGAGCCCCTGCTACAGCGCGCAGCCAATCGGCGTCCACCTGCCGGCGACTGCAGGGGACAGCGGCAACGACGACTTGATCGTTGGCATTGCATATGAAGCAGGTAGCGCCACGCTCACCACTTACAAGCTCAACGGCGACATCGTGGGTACGGCGCCCCGAGAAACCGATGCCGAATACAACCTCTATGCCGAAGCAAGCGCGCGCCATCGCCGCTTGAGCACAGCCGACCAACTCGTCAGCAGCCCCAGCGGCTGGTACGAACTGCTGCGCTTCGGCCGCAATCTGGGCACCGACCCCTTACCTGCGAATGCAGCCCATTGGCGCAAGGTCGCCGTGCCGGGCCAGCCGGGCGGCGTCTGGATCAATCTGAATGCCGCCAATACCAGGAAATTCAGCGACGCCGATTTTCCGCATTGGGCAGGCTGGAAGCTGATCGATGACGACGTTGCCGACGACAACAGTCGCTGTGACTCAACGGCGATTGACGCGATGCTGACCTCGCCGCTTCAACCCGGCGCCACGGTGGTTCCGACACCAGCGCAGAAGGCAGCCGATCGGATGCAAAACCTGTGCAAATCCGACGTGCAGGAGAAATTGGCCAGGGCGATCTGCAAGTTTCCGACCGAATGGGCAAAGGATGAAGTGCGCAAGCGCTGGGCGTGGACAAGGGAGACCGGCAATCCGCACATGCCGTACCCGCTGGAAGACGAAACCGACTTCACGGAAATGGCGGACTTCGCGCAGAAGCTCTGCTTCTGGGAAGACCTGCCTGCCGAAGACAAGAACCGCCTGACGATCAAGCACTGGCACTTCCATCCAAGGGAGTTCATCAGCCACCTCAGGATGTGTGGGTGGTTGAGCACGGATGAGCTGGCCAGAGTCCTCGCCGCAGCGCCAGTTGAAGGTCGAGTGCGCGCCGAGGGATTGAGAATTCCCATGAATCGGGTGCTGCGGAAGTATTCGATTTCCGATAGCCGTTTGCGTCAAGCGCATTTTTTGGCCCAAGTCGGCCACGAAACTGGATGGTGGCTATACCGGAGGGAATTAGGTGAGCCGAACTACTGGAGGACGATGTATGAAATCATTACTCCCGCGGAAGCAGGCTCTGACTACGATCGCGCTGTTCAACGCGCCAGAAATCTTCCGTCCGGAGTCAATCCTTCAACAATAACTCGCACAGCATATATGTCAACGCGTCCCGCGCAGATTTTGACCAAGGCTGCGGGGATGGACAACGGTGCCGCAAATTCTGCAAATGGAGGATTGGCGGGTGACGGGGAGAGATTTCGGGGCCGTGGCTTTTTGCAAATAACAGGGCGAAGGAATTACAAAGGCTACGGCAATTATCGCGGCCAAGATTTCACGTCATCAAACACAAATGCAGATCTACTGGCCAGCAACGATGCCAATGCCTGTGACGCCTCTGGCTTTTACTGGACGCGAGAAAAAGTCAACAGGGAAGCAGATGCAGGGGCAACGCCAGGCCAAATAACTCGAGTTGGCGGCGCAATCAATCGAGGAAGTGCATCAAGAATACCGATTCATGATATGGACAGGCGAAATGTTTTCAACAGCATATGGCCAAGGTTAAACGATGCTTTATAAATGCGCTTTCCATTTAATGCTTTTGGCGCTCGCAACCTTATTTGCGCCCGAGGCATATGCAGGAAACGACACGTGCTCATCGAATGCATCTGTCCCGGGCATGGTCGAAAAAAACCATACATCAATTGATGGAATTGACATTACGATTTTTTCCGGGGACAAACCATACCCGAACTCCGAGGAAGAGGAGCGCCCCACGTTGGCAATTGCTTGCAGCCAAAATACCAAGCAGTTGCTTATGACAATTGGGGTCGGCAAAAATGGCAAGGGATATGAAACAAGACTCGTAGCTCCGCCGTTCTCCTTCATGATTGAGGAACGCCATCCATTATCTACGCAAGGAATTGAATTACTTGCGAAAAAAGGATGGAAAATATATGCGGAAGTTATTGGCTATCGAGGAAATAACGGGGCAGTCGGCCCGGATATTTTATGTGTGACAGCCGTTCAATTGAATCGGGGCAATGGCATTGCCGCATCAACGTGCTCTTCTTTTTCCGCCCAAGATACCGCGAATTTCAAATCAACTCTCGACTCTCTGTCGAGGTACCGGACGGCCTCGGATCCGAAGCGCGCACCCTCTTGATACCACGAGGGTGCGCACAAGACCGAAATCAGCGGCCGAGGCTCTTCAGATACTCAGCGCGCGCGGCGATCGCGGTGTCGGTGAAGTCGGTGAAAACGCCGTCCACGCCGAGCTTGTAGTAAATCGCGTACTCGTTCTTGCCGTCCTTGTTGTAGTCCGCTGCCAGCCGGCGCGACTCGTTGCGGAAGGTGAAGGGGTGCACGAACAGGCCCGCCTTGTGGGCGTCCGCGATCAGCGTGGTGGGCGAGACCGAGGTGGCGTCGGCGTCGTTGACCTTGCCGTCCTTGTTCACGTCGATCGGCTTGCCGTCCGCGCCGATGCTGCCCTTGATGGTCACGATGTAGCGCTTCCACGGACCGATGCCGTCGGCGTAGGTCTTGATCTCGGCCAGGCCCGCGGGCGTGACCATGACGTCGAAGTTGCGCTTGTCGCCGGCCTTGGTCCATTCGTAGGGGCGGTCCACCGGAATGGCGTACGTCATGGCGCCGGTCTTCATGTCGATGCCGTCGCCGTCGATCAGCTGGATGAGCTTGGTCTTCAGGCCCTTGCCCTTCATGTACTTGAGGCTGCCCGGCTCGAACGACTGCACGTAGATCGGCGCGGTCTTGCTGTTCCAGCCGGCTGCGTCGATGGCGGCGATCATCTTGTCTTCCAACGGCAGTCCGAGGTCGCGGAAATAGGTCGGATTCTTCGACTCCGGGTAGATCGCGATGGTGCGGCCGGTTTCCTTCGACTTGGCCTTGGCGAAATCGATGATCTCCTGGAAGGTCACGATCTTGAACTTGCCGTTGAATTCCTGCGGGCGCTCCGCGTCCGTGGAGATGCCGCCCAGCGTCTTGATCTCGGCCAGCGTGAAGTCGTTGCTGAACCAGCCGGTCTGGGTTTCGCCGTCGACCTTGATGGTCTTCTTGCGCGAGGCAAAGCGGGGGTGCTTGGCCACGTCGGTGCTGATGGCCAGGTTGGGGTCGTGGCGGGCGATGAGCACGCCGTCCTTGGTGGAGACCAGGTCCATCTCGATCACGTCGGCGCCCAGTTCGATGGCCTTCGTGTAGGCCTCCAGCGTCTGCTCCGGCAGGTAGCCCGAGGCGCCGCGGTGGGCAATGACCAGCGGCGGGTTGCCGTCCAGCGTCAGCAGCTTGGCTGGGCCCGAGGGGCCGGTGCCGCTGCAGGCCGCGATGCACAGGGCGGCGGTGGCGGTCAGTGCGATCTGAAGGGTGCGCATGGTCTTTTTCTCCATCCAAAAGAGGCGCAGGGTACCCGCTGCGGATGACAGTCGGAACAACCGCGGACGCGGGGCATCGACTTCTTGGACAATCTGTTGCATGCCCCATACGCTTTCCCCCCAAAGCCTCGCACTGGCCCAGTCGCTGGTGCGCATGAACACCGTCAGCGAGAACAGCAACCTGCAGCTGATCGACCTCGCGCAGAGCCACCTGGCCACCCTCGGCGTCAAAAGCCGCATCACTTACAACGCCGAGCGCACCAAGGCGAACCTGTTCGCCACGCTGGGCGAGGGCAAGCCGGCCGGGGTGATCATTTCGGGGCACACCGACACGGTGCCCTGGGACGGCCAGGACTGGAGCGTCGATCCGCTCTCGGCCGTGGTGCAGAACGAGCGCCTCTACGGCCGCGGCTCGGCCGACATGAAGAGCTTCATCGCGATTGCGCTCTCCAATGCCAAGCGGTTTCTTGAAAGCGACTCCCCTTTCGCGGTGCACTTCGCCTTCAGCTACGAGGAAGAAATCGGCTGCTTCGGCGTGAAGGAGCTGATCGCCGACATGCGCGACGCGGGCATCAAGCCGCTGGCCTGCATCGTGGGCGAGCCCACCAGCATGGTGCCGGCCATCGCCCACAAGGGCGTGTACCGCTACAAGTGCTGCGTGCGCGGCAAGGAGGCGCATTCGTCGCTCACGCCCAAGTCGGTCAACGCCATCGAGATGGCCGCGCGCGTGATCGGCAAGGTGCGCGACATGGCCGAGGACTTCGAGCGCAGCGAGCCGCGCTACGAGGGCTTCGACGTGCCCTTCAGCACCGCGAGCGTGGGCCAGTTCCACGGCGGCATCGCCGACAACGTGGTGCCGCGCGACGCCGAGTTCCGCTACGAATTCCGCGACCTCCCCACCGCCGACGCCAAGCGCATGCAGTCCGACGTGCTGGCCTATGCCGCGAGCATCGAGCCCGCGATGAAGAAGGTCGCGCCCGATGCGGGCTTCAGGTTCGAGACGATCTGCGAGATCCCGAGCTTCCTCGGCGCGGCGAGCGACCCGGTCACGCTGCTCGCGCAGCGCCTGGCGGGCGAGGACCGCACCACCTTGGTGGCCTTCGGCACCGAAGCGGGCCTGTTCAAGAACGCCGGCATCCCCACGGTGGTGTGCGGCCCGGGCAGCATCGAGCAGGCGCACCAGCCCGACGAGTTCGTGAGCCTCGAACAACTCGCGCGCTGCGAGCTGTTCATGGAGCGCCTCGCCACTTCGCACACCATTGGCTGAAGAAGACCCAAGCAGCGCCGCGCTGCGGCGCATGAAGCGCGTTGCGCTCGGCCTGCTGTGCGCGGCGGCGCTGCTCTATGCGGTGGCCAGCGCGCTGCATGCGCAGCATCCGGCCTGGGGCTACGTGGCCGCTTTCGCCGAGGCCGCGATGGTCGGCGCGATTGCCGACTGGTTCGCGGTGGTGGCGCTGTTTCGTCATCCGCTGGGCCTGCCGATTCCGCACACCGCGATCATCCCGAGCAACAAGGACCGCATTGGCGCCAAGCTCGCGGGCTTCATCTGCAACAACTTCCTGAGCACCGCGCAGGTGCTCGCGAAGCTGCGCGAGTTCGACACCGCCAGCCGCATCGCCGACTGGCTCGCGCGCCCCGCGAGTGGCGAAAAGCTGGGCGAATGGGGTGTGGCCGCCACGCGCTACGGCCTGGCCGCCTTCGACGACGACCGGGTGCGCGACTTCATGGGCCGCGCCGCCGCCGCGGGCCTGGCGAAGATCGACCTCTCGCGCCTGACCGGCCAAGCCCTCGATGCGCTCACCGCGGGCGGGCGCCACCAGGCGCTGCTGGACGACGTGCTGCAGCAGGTGGCGGGCCTCCTCGAAGGGGACGAGGTGCAGGCGCACATCACCGAAGCGATTGCGCGCGAGATCAAGACGCTGCGCTACGTGGGCCTGGACCAGGTCGCGGCCAAGCTCGCCACGCGCAAGATCGTGGCCGCCGTGGCGCACACCATCGGCGAGCTCGCGGCCGAGCCGGACCACCCGATGCGCAAGCGCTTCGACCACTTCGTCGACGACTTCGTGGTGCGGCTGAAACTCGACCCCGAGTTCCAGCAGCGCGGCGAACAGATCCGCGCCGAGCTGATGGCGCACCCGGCTCTCGGCGACTACCTGCACGGCCTGTGGGGCGAGCTGCTCGCGTGGCTGGACGGCGACCTGCGCCGCAGCGATTCGACGATCCGCCAGCGCATCGCGTCGATGGCCGGCGCGCTGGGCACGCGGCTGCAGGCCGACGAGGCGATCCGCCACTGGATCAACGAGCAGATCGAGGCGGCCGCGCCGCTGGCCATCGAGCGCTACCGCGAGGACATCCGCCGCTACATCGAGGAGCGGGTGGGCGAGTGGAACGCCGAGGAGATGACGGTGGAGCTGGAGCGCCACATCGGGCGCGACCTGCAGTTCATCCGCATCAACGGCACGCTGGTGGGCGGGCTGGTGGGGCTTGCGATCCACACCGTGACGCAACTGCTGCGCGGCTGATCCGGCCGATCCGTTGCTTCGGGTAATCCGCAGCGGATGAAAGTGCGCATGTCTCGCGAGAGACCGCGCCAACGCCCCCGCCTCCTTCTAGACTGCGCGCGCACCCACAAGAAGGAGAAGACATGCCCCGTCGCCCGCTGCGCACCGCCGCCGCGCTGATCGCCACGCTCGCCCTGCTGGGTGCCTGCAGCACCGTCGCGCCGCCTGCGTCCAGGCCCGTGCCTGCGCCCGCGCCGACGCCCTCACCGCCATCGGCACCGCTCACCACCCGGCCGGCTTCGTGGGCCGCGCCCGAGGCGCTGGTGCCGCCGTCGTCGTTCTCGGGCGTGCACGGCCTGGCCATCGACGCGAAGGGCCGGCTGCTCGCGGGCTCGGTGCTCGGCAACACGCTGTGGGAGGTCGACCGCACCACCGGCGCGGCGAAAGTGCTGATCGACGCGCCCGAAGGCCAGGCCGACGACATCGCGGTCGGCCCCAACGGCGAACTGGCCTGGACCAACTACCTCATGGGCATGCTGCGCTACCGCGAGAGCGACACCGCGCCGATGCGCGTGCTCGCCAAGGACCTGCCCGGCCTGAACTCGCTCGACTTCGACCGCAAGAGCGGCAAGCTCTACGCCTCGCAGGTGTTCCTGGGCGATGCGCTCTGGGAAATCGACCGCGCCGGCCAGAAGCCGCCGCGGCTCATCAAGAAGGACATGGGCGGCTTCAACGGCTTCGAGGTCGGGCCCGACGGCATGCTCTACGGGCCGCTGTGGTTCAAGGGCCAGGTCGTGAAGATCGACCCGGCCAACGGCCACATGACCGTGATCGCGGAAGGCTTCAAGATCCCGGCCGCGGCCAATCTGGACGGCAAGGGCAACCTCTGGGTGGTCGATGCGCGCAGCGGCGAACTGGTGCGGGTGGAACTGGCAACCGGTAACAAGACGGTCGCCAAACAGCTTCGGCCCTCGCTCGACAACCTGGCCATCGCGCCGGACGGGACGATCTATGTGTCGAACATGGCCAACAACGAGGTGCAGGCTTTCAACCCCGCCACCGGCGAGTTGCGCACCCTCACCACCGGCAAGGTGGCGGTGCCCGCGGGCCTGAAGATCGACGGCAACGACCTCTGGGTGGCCGATGTCTTCGGCTTCCGGCAGGTGGACGTGCGCACCGGCGAAGTGCGCGACGTGTTCCGCATGCAGCGCGAACCGGAGCTCGACTATCCCTTCGCGGTCGGCCTCTCGGCCACGCGCTTCGCGCTGGCCTCGTGGTTCACCGGCACGGTCCAACTGGTCGATCGCCAGACGCTCAAGACCGTCGACATCATCCACGGCTTGAAGGCGCCGTTCGACGCGATCCCCATGCCCGACGGCAGCGTGATCTACGCCGAGCTCGCCACCGGCAGCATCACGCGCGCCAGCGGGCCGAAGTTTGCGGAAAAGTCAGTGCTCGCTAGCGGATTGAACGGCCCGGTGCAGATGGTCATCGGCCAGGACGGTGCGCTCTACGTCACCGAGGCCGCGGGCAAGCTGCTGCGCATTCCGCTGGACGCCAGCGCGCCGCTGCGCACCATCGCCGACGGCCTCGCGCTGCCCGAGGGTGTGGCGCAAACGCCATGGGGCACTTTCGTCGTGGCCGAGAGCGCGGCGCAGCGGCTGGTGGAGATCGATCCGGTCAGCGGCACCCGCCGGACCATCGCCGACAACCTGCCGATCGGTCTTGCGCCCGGGCCCGGACTGCCGCCGCCCTACGTGGTCACGGGCGTGGCCGTGGGCCGCGACGGCACCGTTTACGTGAGCGCCGATCGCAACAATGCGATATATCGAATTCGCGCTGTAAGGTAGGGTAACGATAAGTACAGATTTCGATTTACTTTTAAAAACAAATATTACAAACTGGCCGGGACGCCGCGCGGTGTCCCGATCACATCCGGTTTTCGGGGCCTCCTGCGCGTTCTCTCTGAAAGGAAAAACGCATGACTCCCCTCGTCGTAGGCCAGTTGCTGTCGCCCGAGTACTCCCTGGGGCTGGTGGCGCTTTCGTTCCTCATCTCGTTCGCGGGATCGCTGGTCGCGCTGATCTGCGCGGGCCGCATGGTCAACGCGGACGGCAAACCCAACCTCGCCCTCGTGGCCTGCGCCGCGGTGGCGCTCGGGGGCATCGGCATCTGGTCAATGCACTTCATCGGCATGCTGGCGTACCGGTTGCCGGTGGCCATTTCGTACAACATGCCGCTGACCATCGTGTCGCTCGTGGCGGCCATCCTGATCTCGGGTATCGCCCTCTACCTGGCCGGCGGCCGGCGCAAGTTCAGCAAACCCGGCTGGGCGGCAGGCAGCCTGCTGGCCGGCATCGGCGTCTGCGTGATGCACTACATGGGCATGTTCGCGATGAACATGCGCGCCACGATGGAGTTCGACACGGGCACCGTCGCGCTGTCGGTGGTGATCGCGATCACCGCCGCCGCGGCCGCCTTGTGGCTGGCCTTCAACCTGCGAAAGCTCAGCCACCAGATCGGGGCCGCCGCGGTGATGGGCGTGGCGGTCTGCACGATGCACTACGTGGGCATGACCGCCGCCAGCATGATCTGCACGGCCGCGGCGCCGACCGATGCGCTCGCCATCGGCGGCAGCTACATGGGCCTGTCCGTGTTCGGCACGGCCGGTGCGGTGCTGATCTTCATCTACTGGGTGGCCACCGGCAGCAGCCTCGACGCGCCGACGCCGCAGCGCGTCCGCCCCCGCACCAGCTAGTTGGCGCAAGCGGGCGGAAGGCCCCGTCCCTAAAGTCTGTGCAGAGCGAAAAACCAGCGACCTGCACAGACCCCATGCCCGTCATCGAATCCAGGCTGTCCTCGGCCAGCGACACCTTCCAGGCCAACCGCGCCGCCATGCTCGCGCTGCTGGACGAGGTGCGTGCGCACGAGGCCCGCGCCGCGGCCGCATCGGGCGCCTCGGCCGAGCGATTCGCCCAACGCGGCCAGCTGCTGCCGCGCGAACGCATCGCGCTGCTGCTGGACACCGGCGCGCCCTTCCTGCCGCTGGCTTCGCTCGCAGGCCTCGGTCATGACAACCCCGATCTCTCGAAGAGCGTGCCCGGCGGCGGCCTGATCTCCGGCATCGGCCAGGTCGCGGGCGTGCGCTGCATGGTGAGCGCCTCCGATTCCGGCATCGACGCCGGCGCGCTGCAGCCCATGGGCCTGGACAAGCAGCTGCGCGTGCAGGAGATCGCTCTTGAGAACAAGCTGCCCTACGTACAGCTGGTCGAGAGCGCCGGCGCCAACCTCATGCAGTACCGCGTGCAGGACTTCGTGCGCGGCGGCAACATCTTTCGCAACCTCGCGCGCCTCTCGGCCGCGGGGCTGCCGGTGGTGACGGTGACGCACGGCTCCTCGACCGCGGGCGGCGCCTACCAGACGGGCCTGTCGGACTACATCGTGATGGTGCGCGACCGCACGCGCGCCTTCCTCGCCGGCCCGCCGCTGCTGAAAGCCGCCACCGGCGAGATCGCCACCGAAGAAGAACTCGGCGGCGCAGTCATGCACACCCACGTCTCGGGCCTGGGCGACTACCTGGCCGAAGACGACCGCGACGCCATCCGCATCGCGCGCGCGATCCTCGGCGGCATCGACTGGCCCCGCGACGAAGCGCCGCGCGCCTTCGCGCCGCCGCGCTGCGACGCACAAGACCTCCTGGGCATCATGCCCAGCGACGGCCGCCGGCCGGTGGACATGCGCGAAGTCATCGCGCGCATCGCCGACGGCTCGGAGTTCCTCGAATTCAGCGAGCACTACGGCGGCGCCACCGTCTGCGGCCACATCCGGCTCGAAGGGCATGCGGTGGGCATCGTCACCAACAACGGCCCGATCGATTCCGACGGCGCGACCAAGGCCACGCACTTCATCCAGGCCTGCTGCCAGTCGCGCACGCCGATCGTCTACCTGCAGAACATCACCGGCTACATGGTGGGCCGCGCGCACGAGGAGGCCGGCATCATCAAGCACGGCGCCAAGATGATCCAGGCCGTGACCAACGCGACCGTGCCGCAGATCACGCTGCACTGCGGCGCCTCGTACGGCGCGGGCAACTACGGCATGTGCGGCCGCGGCTTCGCGCCGCGCTTCTGCTTCTCGTGGCCCAACGCGCGCACCGCTGTCATGGGCGGCGAGCAGGCCGCCAAGACCATGGCCATCGTCATGGAGGCGGGCATGGCCCGCAAGGGCGCGGTCGACCACGCGAAGATCGACGCGATGCAGCAGCAGATCGTGGAGCGCTTCGACCGGCAGATGAGCGTGTTCACCACCAGCGCGCTGCTGCTGGACGACGGCGTGATCGATCCGCGCGACACGCGCGCGGTGCTGGCCGAGGTGCTCTCGGTGTGCCGCGACGCCGATGCGCGCGTGCCGCAGGCGATGCAGTTTTCAGTAGCACGGCCATGAGCATCTTCGACAAGATCCTCATTGCCAACCGCGGCGAGATCGCCGTCCGCGTGATGCGCACCGCGCGCGCCATGGGCCATCGCACCGTGGCGGTCTATTCGAGCGCCGACGCTGATGCAGAGCATGTGCGGCAAGCCGACCAAGCCGTGTGGATCGGCGAATCGCTGCCCGCGCAGAGCTACCTGAACATCGCCGCGATCATCGAGGCCGCGCGTTCGAGCGGCGCGCAGGCCGTGCATCCGGGCTACGGATTTCTCGCCGAGAACGCCGGGTTCGCACAGGCTTGCCGCGATGCCGGCCTCGTCTTCATCGGCCCCTCGCCCGAAGCCATTCGCGCAATGGGCGACAAGGCCGGCGCGAAGCGATTGATGCAAGCGGCCGGCGTGCCATGCATTCCCGGCTACCAGGGCGAAGACCAGCGCCCGGCCACGCTGGCCGCCGAAGCCGCGCGCATCGGCTGGCCCGTGATGATCAAGGCGACCGCCGGCGGCGGCGGGCGCGGCATGCGGCTCGTGCCATCGGCCGCGGCCTTTGCCGAACTGCTGCAGAGCGCGCAGTCCGAAGCGCTCAACGCCTTTGGCGATGCGACCGTGATCCTGGAGCGCGCGATCGTCGCGCCGCGCCACATCGAGATCCAGGTGTTCGCCGACCGCCACGGCAACGCCATCCACCTCGGCGAGCGCGACTGCTCGGTGCAGCGGCGCCACCAGAAGGTGATCGAGGAATCGCCCTCGCCGGCCGTGTCCGTCGACCTCCGCGAACGCATGGGCGCGACGGCCGTTGCCGCGGCGAAAGCCATCGCCTACCAAGGCGCGGGCACGCTCGAATTTCTGCTCGATGCGGAGGGCCGGTACTGGTTCATGGAAATGAACACGCGGCTGCAGGTGGAGCATCCGGTGACCGAGGCGGTGACGGGGCTCGACCTGGTCGAACTGCAGTTGCGCGTCGCGGCCGGCGAGCCGCTGCCGCTCACGCAGTCGGACGTGCGCATGCGCGGCCACGCGATCGAAGTGCGCCTGTGTGCCGAAGACCCGCGGCAGGGATTCATGCCGCAGAGCGGCACGCTCGCCGCGTGGCGGCCGTCGCCGGCGCTGCGCACCGAACATGCGTTGCG
Organism: Variovorax sp. AC194; assembly: GCF_979257995.1. Lineage (NCBI taxonomy): Bacteria > Pseudomonadati > Pseudomonadota > Betaproteobacteria > Burkholderiales > Comamonadaceae > Variovorax > Variovorax sp. AC194. The sequence goes on from NZ_OZ409823.1 coordinate 6,663,958, forward strand.
CGATGGCGCCGCCGTGCCGCCGTTCTACGACTCGATGATCGCCAAGCTGGTGTCGCACGGCCGCACCCGCGATGAAGCGAGGCAACGCTTGATTGCAGGCTTGCAAGACACGGTGGCACTCGGCATCGCGACCAACCAGCAGTTTCTGCAGCGCGCGCTGTCACACCCGGTGTTTTCCAAGGGCGACGCGACGACGGCGTTCATCACCGAGCACGCCGATACGCTGCTCGCATCCCACGCCGCGACGGAAGGCCACGCTGCATTGCTGGCCGCACTGCTGCTCCAACTCGGCGAACGCGGTTGGCCTTCGCCGCTCGCGCACACGTTGCCCAATGCCCTGCGCTTCGCACTCAATGGCAAGGTGCATGCGGCGCGCGTGACGCCGCGGGGCGCGGGCCGTTTCGAAGTCGCGCTCGATGCAACCGCGCCTGCACGCATCGAACTGCTCGCGCTGCCCGGTGACGGCGTCGTGCGCTTCTCGTGCAGCGGTGTTTCCGAGCAAGCCATGTCGGTGCGCGAAGCCTGCAATCGCTTGTGGATTCACTTCCGTGGCCAGGCCTTCGAACTCGAAGATCTCAAGCACGTGGCAGTACCCCGCGTTGGTGCCACGGGCGGCGACGGCCTGCTGCGCGCCTCGATGAACGGCCGCGTCATCGCGCTGCTGGCCGCAGAGGGCGACACGGTTGCCGCCGGCCAGCCGCTCGTCACGCTCGAAGCGATGAAGATGGAGCACGTGCATTGCGCACCGCGCGCCGGCCGCGTCGCCGCGCTGCATGTCGCGGTGGGCGCGCAGGTGGCTGCGCGCCATGTCGTCGCGGAGATTACCGACGTCCCGATTTCCTGAAAGCCTTTCGCATGAACGCCCCTTCCCACTACCGCTCCGTGTTCTCGCCCGGCCTGTTCGACGGGCAGGTGATCGTCGTCACCGGCGGCGGATCCGGCATCGGCCGCTGCACCGCGCACGAGCTCGCATCGCTCGGCGCGCAGGTCGTGCTCGTCGGCCGCAATACCGAGAAGCTGCAGCAAGTGCAGAGCGAAATCGCAGCGACTGGCGGCAGGGCCGGCACGCAGGCCTTCGACATCCGGCACGAAGACGCCGTGCGTGCCGCGATCGCCGAGGTCGTCGCGGCGCACGGCCGCATCGACGGCCTCGTCAACAACGCCGGCGGCCAGTACATCACGCCGCTCGCGGCCATCTCGGCCAAGGGCTGGGAGGCGGTGATCCACACCAACCTCACCGGCGGCTTCCTCGTCGCGCGCGAATGCTTCGTGCAAAGCATGCAGGCCAACGGCGGCGCCATCGTCAACATCGTGGCCGACATGTGGGGCTCGATGCCCCACATGGGCCACAGCGGCGCGGCGCGCGCGGGCATGGTGAGCTTCACCGAGACCGCCGCGCTCGAATGGGCCGCGAGCGGCGTGCGCGTGAACGCGGTGGCGCCCGGCTACATCGCCTCGAGCGGCATGGACCACTACCCGCCCGAGGCCGGCGACATGCTGCGCGCCATGCGCAAGACCGTGCCCGCGGGCCGCTTCGGCAACGAGGCCGAGACCTCCGCGGCCATCGCCTTCTTGTTGAGCCCCGCGGCGAGCTTCATCAGCGGCAGCGTGTTACGCGTGGACGGCGCGCGGCCGCAGGTGCGCATGGGCTGGCCGATGGCGCTGCCCGATGCAGCCGCGCAGCAGCGCCCGGCGGTGCGGCCCTTCGAGGGCTTTCACCTCGCGCAGACGCCGCGCGTGTTCCAGGACAAAGAAACGAACGACTGACCGGAGACAAGGCGACATGCAGTACACCCACGAACACCTCGAGATCCAGAAGACGCTGCGCCGCTTCATCGACGAGGAGATCAACCCGCACGTCGACGCATGGGAAGAGGCCGAGATCTTCCCCGCGCACGAGGTCTTCAAGAAGCTCGGCAACCTGGGCATGCTGGGCCTGAACAAGCCCGAAGCCTTCGGCGGCGCCGGCCTGGACTACTCGTATGCGATGGCGATGGCCGAGGCGCTCGGCCACGTGAGCTGCGGCGGCGTGCCGATGGCCATCGGCGTGCAGACCGACATGTGCACGCCCGCGCTCGCGCGTTTCGGCAGCGACGAGTTGCGCCGCGAATTCCTCGCGCCCGCCATCGCGGGCGACATGGTCGGCTGCATCGGCGTGAGCGAGCCCGGCGCGGGCAGCGACGTCGCGGGCCTGAAGAGTCACGCGCGCAAGGACGGCGACGACTACCTCATCAGCGGCCAGAAGATGTGGATCACCAACAGCCTGCAGGCCGACTGGATGTGCATGCTGGTCAACACCAGCGACGGCCCCGTGCACCGCAACAAGTCGCTCGTGATGGTGCCGATGAACCTGCCGGGCATCGAGAAGGCGAAGAAGATCCGCAAGATCGGCATGAACTCGAGCGACACGGGGCTCATCTACTTCGACAACGTGCGCGTGCCGCAGCGCTACCGCATCGGCGAGGAGGGCCAGGGCTTCATCTACCAGATGCAGCAGTTCCAGGAAGAGCGCCTCTGGGCCGCGGCCAGTTCGCTCGAACCGATGGAAGACTGCATCGCGCAGACCATCGAATGGGCGCAGCAGCGCCACATGTTCGGCGGCACGCTGGCCGACCAGCAGTGGGTGCAGTTCAAGCTGGCCGAACTGAAGACCGAGGTGGAAGCGCTGCGCGCCCTCACCTACCGCGCCTGCGACCTGCATGTGCAGGGCCAGGACGTGCTCGAACTCGCCTCGATGGCCAAGCTCAAGACCGGGCGCCTCACGCGTCAGGTGTCCGACACCTGCCTGCAGTTCTGGGGCGGCATGGGCTTCACGCTGGAGAACCGCGTGGCGCGCCTGTACCGCGATGGCCGGCTCGGCTCGATCGGCGGCGGCGCGGACGAGGTGATGCTGGGCATCCTCGCCAAGACGATGGGCATCGCCAAGCGGCCTCCACGGGGCTGAACGTGGTTGAACGCGGCTGAGGTGCACATGGACCCCGAACTGCAGTCCGATCGCGCAGCGCTCGCCGACACGGTGCGGCGATTCGCCGAGAGCGAGATCGCGCCGAATGTCCAGGCGTGGGACGACGCGGGCGAATTTCCGCGCGCGCTCTACACGCGCGCCGCGGCACTCGGGCTGCTCGGTCTCGGCTATCCCGAGGCGCTCGGCGGCACGCCGGCTTCGTATTCGCTCAAGCTCCCCGCATGGATCGCGCTCGCGCGGCACGGCAAGAGCGGCGGCGTGCTCGCGAGCCTGTTCTCGCACAACATCGGCCTGCCACCGGTGGTGCTGCATGCGAGCGACGACGTGCGCCAAGAGGTCGTGCCCGCCGTGCTGCGCGGCGAGAAGATCGCGGCGCTCGCGATCACCGAACCCGGCGGCGGCTCCGACGTCGCGGCACTTCGCACAACCGCAAGGCGCGACGGCGATCACTACGTGCTGAACGGCGAGAAGACCTTCATCACCTCGGGCATGCGCGCCGACTGGATCACGGTCGCCGTGCGCACCGGCGAAGGTCGCGGCGCGAGTGGCATCTCGATGCTGCTGGTGCCCGGCGATGCGCCCGGCCTCGCGCGCACGCGGCTCACGAAGATGGGCTGGTGGTGCTCGGACACCGCGACGCTGCACTTGGACAACGTGCGCGTGCCGGCGCGCTACCTGTTGGGCGAAGAAGGTGCGGGCTTTCGCATGGTCATGGGCAACTTCAACGGCGAGCGCATCGGCCTCGCGGCTGGCGCGCTCGGCTTCGCGCAGGCATGCCTGGACGAAGCGCTGGCCTGGTCGCGCGAGCGCAAGACCTTCGGCGCGGCGCTCATCGAACACCAGGCGGTGCGCCACAAGCTGGTGGACATGCAGATGCGCATCGCGTCCACCGAGGCATGGCTGGAGGCGGTGAGCGCCGAAGGCGATGCGCTCGAAGCGGCCGGCCACATCAACGCGCCCGAATGGGTCGCGCAGGTCTGCATGCTCAAGAACCATGCGACGCAGACCATGCAGTTCTGCGCCGACCAGGCGGTGCAGATCCTCGGCGGCATGGGCTTCATGCGCGGCACGGTGAGCGAGCGCGTCTACCGCGAGGTCAAGGTGATGATGATCGGCGGCGGCGCCGAGGAAATCATGAAGGAGCTGGCGGCGCGGCAGCTGGGTTGGCTCTAGCGCACCGCCTCACCACGCCTCGCATTTTCTCCAGCGGAAAACTGTTCTTCACCGGCGAGGCATGCGGCGCATGGCCTTTCGCGCGGGGCCTGCTTACCATCGGCCGCACACCGGGGCTGCTTCCGCGCCCTTTCAACCGCATGAAGCCGGAGCCGCCGTGATCCTTGTTTTCCATCTCTTCGACAAACCCGGTTCCGCCGAATGATCGCGCCCCGCACCATGTTCAAGCACATCGTGATGTGGGACCTGCGCGGCGAATCGCCCGAAGAGAAAGCGCAGGCCACGCAGTTGCTCAAGCGCAAGTTCGAATCGCTGCGCGGGCAGATTCCCGGGCTGCTGCACATCGAAGTGGGCGTCGATTCGAGCCGCATCGCCTACGCCTGCGACGTGGTGCTCTACAGCGAGTTCGACAGCCAGGCATCGCTCGACGGCTATGCGACGCACCCCGCGCATCTGCGGGTGCGCGAGGAGCTGGGCGACCTCAGGATCGCGCGGCACCAGGTCGACTACGCGGCGGATTGACCGCCGCCGGTCAGTCGTTCTTTTCCGATTCGCTCCGCGGCGCGGCCTGCGCTGCGGCACGCAGCTTGTCCTTCTTGCTCGGCCGCTTGCCCTTGATGCCGCCGGTGCCCGATGCGTCGACAAGCGGCACGGCCGCCTCGGTTGGCTCGAACCCTTCGATGCGCTCGCGCGGCAAGCTCAGGCCCTGGCGCTTTTCGATCACGCGGAAGTGCGCCTCGGTCGATGCGCTCACGAAGCTGATCGCCAGGCCGCTCTCGCCCGCGCGGCCGGTGCGGCCGATGCGGTGGATGTAGTCGGTGGGCGAACGCGGCAGGTCGTAGTTGATGACCACCGGCAGCTGCGCGATGTCGATGCCGCGCGCCGCGAGATCGGTGGCGATCACCACGTCCCACCGGCTCTCCTTGAATTGCGCCAGGATGCCGGTGCGCGTGCCCTGCGCGATGTCACCGTGGAAGGGCACCGCGTAGACACCGTTCTTGTAGAGCTTCTCGGCCACGGTCTGCGCCGCGTGCTGCGTGGCGACGAACACCAGCACGCGCTCCCACTCGTTCTCTTTCAGCAGATGACGCAGGAGCTGCGTGCGGCGGTTCGCATCGACCTCGATCACGCGCTGCACGATGTTCGGCTCGGTGCCCGGCTCGCCCTGCACGTCGATGACCGCAGGGTCGCGCAGCATGCCGTCGGCCAGTGACTGGATGGCGGGCGGGAATGTGGCCGAGAAGAGCAGGTTCTGTCGCTGCGCCGGCAGCAGCGCCAGGATGCGGCCGAGCTCTTCGGCAAAGCCGAGATCGAAGAGGCGATCGGCCTCGTCGAGCACCAGCATCGAGACCGCGCCCAGCTTGAGCGCGTTGTGCTCGACCAGGTCGAGCAGCCGGCCGGGCGTGGCGACGACGATGTCGGCGCCGCCGCGCAGGCTCATCATCTGCGGGTTGATCGAGACGCCGCCGAAGGCGATGGCGATCTTCAGGCGCTCGGGCAGGTGCTGCGCGAGGCTGCGCATCGTCTCGCCGACCTGCGCCGCGAGTTCACGAGTGGGCACGAGCACCAAGGCGCGCACGCGGCGCGGCGATGACACGGCTTCGGCGGCCAGGCGCTGCAGCAGCGGCAGGGAGAATGCGGCGGTCTTGCCGGAGCCGGTCTGCGCCGAGCCCCGCACGTCGCGGCCCTGCAGAATTGCGGGAATGGCCGCGGCCTGGATGGCGGTCGGCGCGGCATAGCCGCTTTCGGCGGCAGCCTGCACGAGCGCGGGGGCCAGGCCCAGTGAGTCGAATGGCATGTGAGCAGACAGAGAGAGAAACCCGGATATAGAGAAGAGATGGATCGAATGGCGACGACGAAAAGCAATCAGGCCAGCGCGCTGGTGTATTCCACCGAGGCGGGCGGCCGCATGTGCCCCGATTGCGGCGCGCCGATGGCGCAATGCCGCTGCAAGGAACTGAAGGCGCGCGCGCCGGCCACTGACGGCATTGTGCGTGTATCGCACGAGACCAAGGGCCGCAAAGGCAAGGGCGTGACGGTCGTCAAGGGCCTCGCGCTCGACGCCGCGGCGCTCTCGGCGGTGGGCAAGCAGCTGAAAACAGCCTGCGGCTCGGGCGGCACGGTGAAGGACGGCATCATCGAGATCCAGGGCGATCACCGCGAACTGGTGATCGCGGCCCTCGTGAAGCAGGGCCACACGGTCAAGCGCGCGGGAGGCTGAATCGCATGAAGCCCGAAGACCTGCAGCGCCTCGTCACCCTGGAGATGCCTTTCGGCAAGCACAAGGGCACGCTGATCGCCGATTTGCCCGGAAATTACCTGACCTGGTTCGCACGCGAGGGTTTTCCCTCGGGAGAAATCGGCCGGCTGCTCCATTTGATGCATGAAATAGACCACAACGGGCTGTCGGACCTGCTCAAACCGTTGCGAAACCGCCCGTCGCGCCGGGATGTTTCTCAATAACACACGATTTCCCACGCTTTTTTGCAAAGGACCGGGATAATTCCCCCCACGTGTCTGTGAGCTTGTCTCCCGTGCACGTAATTCGGTGATCGGTCAGTTTCGCGCCACAGCGCACTTGTTTGTTGTGATTCTGGGACTCCATCGCTTTGTTTTGTTGGTTTGAATTAGGAGTCCCTCCATGGGCAAGAAACTCTACGTAGGCAACCTCGCCTACTCTGTGCGTGACAACGACCTGGAACAGGCTTTCGGCGAGTTCGGCTCGATCGTCAGCGCCAAGGTCATGATGGAACGCGATACCGGCCGTTCGAAGGGCTTCGGCTTCGTCGAAATGGGTTCGGATGCTGAAGCACTCGCAGCCATCGAAGCCATGAACGGCCATTCGCTCCAGGGCCGTGCCCTGACGGTGAACGAAGCTCGTCCGATGGAAGCTCGTCCCCCGCACCGGCGGTGGTGGCGGCTACGGCGGCGGCGCTGGCGGTGGTGGCGGCGGCTACGGTGGTGGTGGCGGCGGCGGCGGTTACGGCGGCGGCGGCGGTGGCCGTAGCGGCGGTGGCGGCGGCGGTTACGGCGGCGGCGGCGGTGGTCGCGGCGGCTACTAAGCCCTCATCCACAGTCAGGGAGCTCCGGCTCTCTGAATGAATGAAAAGCTCCTTCGGGAGCTTTTTTCGTTTCCGGCCGTTCCTTTTCCTCTGTTGCAGGAAGCCCGAAAAACCGGCTCCACGGGCCAAAAAAACGTCGCTCCGGGGAGAACCCTAATCCTGGCCTAAGCATTTGTCCTTACCGGAGCGGTCAGCCAACGGTCAGCCGCCCAAGACGACCCTCACCTCTCCAAAACAGAGGGTCGAGGCGATGAAGATCAAGAGTCAGGCGGACTTCTTTTCAGGGGTCATGTTCACCACCGTGGGGGGCGCCTTCGCGATAGGCGCCACCACCTACACCGTCGGCAACGGCGCCCGCATGGGCCCCGGCTATTTCCCGCTCATGCTGGGCATCCTCCTGGCCATCCTCGGGGTGGTCATCATGTTCCAGGCCATGGTGGTGGAGACCACCGACGGCGACAAGATCGGCAAATGGGCCTGGAAGCCGCTGGCCTTCGTGCTCGGCGCCAACCTCGCGTTCGGCATCCTGCTAGGGGGCCTGCCGAGCATCGGCCTGCCGGCGATGGGCATGATCATCGCGATCTACGCGCTCACGATCATCTCCAGCATGGCGGGCACGCAGTTCAAGCTGCGCGACGTGCTGGTGCTCTCCACCATCCTGGCGGCCGGCAGCTACGTGGCCTTCATCTGGGCGCTCAAGCTCCAGATCCAGGTCTGGCCCACTTTCATCTCGGGCTGAGGAGCACGCACCATGGACCTGATCCACAACCTTTCCATCGGTTTCGGCGTTGCCTTCACCTTCACCAACCTGCTGTACTGCCTCCTGGGCTGCATCCTGGGCACGCTGATCGGCGTGCTCCCGGGCATCGGCCCCGTCGCGACCATCGCGATGCTGCTGCCCGCCACGTACGCGCTGCCGCCCGTCTCGGCGCTGATCATGCTGGCCGGCATCTACTACGGCGCGCAGTACGGCGGCTCGACCACCGCCATCCTGGTGAACCTGCCGGGCGAATCGTCCTCGGTGGTCACCTGCATCGACGGCTACCAGATGGCCAGGCAGGGTCGCGCGGGCCCCGCGCTCGCGGCGGCGGGCCTCGGCTCGTTTTTCGCGGGCTGCGTCGGCACGCTGATCCTGGCCGCCTTCGCGCCGCCGCTGACCGAGCTGGCCTTCAAGTTCGGCCCGGCCGAGTACTTCTCGCTGATGACCCTGGGCCTGATCGGCGCCGTGGTGCTGGCTTCGGGCTCGCTCCTGAAGGCGGTGGCGATGATCGTGCTGGGCCTGCTGCTGGGCATCGTGGGCACCGACGTCAATTCGGGCGTCGCCCGCTTCAGCTTCGACATCCCCGAGCTCACCGACGGCATCGGCTTCGTGGTGATCGCCATGGGCGTGTTCGGCTACGGCGAAATCATCGGCAACCTCTCGCAGCCCGACGACGAGCGCGAAGTCTTCACGCACAAGGTCAAGGGCCTGTGGCCCACCAAGGACGACTTCAAGCGCATGACGCCCGCGGTGCTGCGCGGCACGGCGCTGGGTTCGGCACTGGGCATCCTGCCCGGCGGCGGCGCGTTGCTGGCGGCCTTCGCGGCCTACGCGCTGGAGAAGAAGATCAAGATGCGCCCGGGCGAAGTGCCCTTCGGCAAGGGCAACATCCGCGGCGTGGCCTCGCCCGAATCGGCCAACAACGCCGGCGCGCAGACTTCCTTCATTCCGCTGCTGACGCTGGGCATTCCGCCCAACGCGGTGATGGCGCTGATGGTGGGCGCGATGACCATCCACAACATCCAGCCCGGCCCGCAGGTGATGACCAGCAACCCCGAGCTCTTCTGGGGCCTGATCGCCTCGATGTGGATCGGCAACGCGATGCTGATCATCCTGAACCTGCCGCTGATCGGCATGTGGATCAAGCTCCTGACGGTGCCCTACAAGTTCCTGTTCCCCGCCATCGTTCTCTTCTGCGCGATCGGCGTGTACTCGACCAACAACAACACCTTCGACGTGTGGATGGTCGCGATCTTCGGCTTCATCGGCTACCTGTTCCTGAAGCTCAAGACCGAGCCGGCGCCGCTGCTGCTGGGCTTCATCCTCGGGCCGATGATGGAAGAGAACCTGCGGCGCGCGCTGCTGCTGTCGCGCGGTGCGTGGAGCGTGTTCGTCACGCGGCCGCTGTCGGCGGGGCTGCTGGTGGCTGCGGCGGCGCTGTTGTGCATCGTGCTGCTGCCCTCGATCAAGGCCAAGCGCGAAGAGGCCTTCGTCGAGGAATAGGCTCGTCCCGGCGTTCCCTGAACGAGCCCCTGCACGAAAGCGCGGGGGCTTTTTTCATTCCAGGACGCCACGGCGGTGGCCGCGCCCCATATCGACGCGCTCTTGTTGGTGCCAGGCAGCGTCGCCGGTGGTGCGCCCGAAAAGATGCAAAGCGCGACGGTTCCACGATCGATCCGCGTCCGTGTCGATCGATTCGACAAATCCCGCGAGCAGCAAGGTGCCCATAGTTACCGCATTGCAATGAGGAGATTGCTTGACCCAGATTGCTACTGAAAAGCTAGCAATGAAGTACCGCGGTATATGGGCGACCCAGGAGATTTGATCAGAAGAAAAAACCTGCCAACGCCCTTCGCGCGGGCATAAAAAAGGCGCCGACCAGCGGCGCCTTTCAAGTTCAAACCGGCATCTCGTACGGAGCCTTGAAGGATTTTTCTTTTTGAAGGGGAAATTGTCTCCTCGGACCCTCGGCAGCACGAGCAGGGCCCGTTCGCGAGTGCGCAGACTTTATGTGCTGCACCGCACCAGTGCATTGGGAATTACCCGCTTTGCCTTACTGCGAACGGCCGATTCGCAAACCAAAGTGTTTCTGGTAGTTAACGACGTGGCACGACTCGTGCACGTAAGGCCACACCCTACAACTCGAAGAAGCGCACCGCCATGGCCTTGGTCCCGCAAGCCTCCATCAACGCGGCCGACACCGCCTGGATGATGACCTCGACCGCCCTCGTGCTGCTGATGACGCTGCCCGGCATCGCGCTCTTCTACGCCGGCATGGTGCGGCGCAAGAACGTGCTGGCCACCATGGCGGCCGTCGTGGCGATCGCCGCGGCGGTCTCGCTCACCTGGTTCGCGCTGGGCTATTCGCTGGCCTTCACCGCCGGCTGGCCGTGGCTCGGCGGCACCGGGCGCTTCTGGTTCTCGGGCTTCGAGTACCTGAAGGAAGCCGGGCAGGTCGCCGTGAGCCACATCGCGCCCAACGTGCCCGAATCGGTCTATGCGATGTTCCAGCTGACCTTCGCGATCATCACGACCGCGCTGGTGCTGGGCGCCTTCGTCGAGCGCATGCGCTTCTCGGCGGTGCTGTGGTTCGCGCTGCTGTGGAGCGTGCTGGTGTATGCGCCCATCGCGCACTGGGTGTGGGAGCCGGGCGGCTGGCTCGCGCAGATGGGCGCGCTCGATTTCGCGGGCGGCTCGGTCGTGCACGTCAACGCGGGCATCGCGGGGCTGGTGTGCGCCTATGCGCTCGGCCCGCGCAAGGGCTACGGGCGCGAGGCCTTCGAGCCCTACAGCCTGGCCATGACGATGATGGGCGCGGGCCTCCTCTGGGTCGGCTGGTTCGGCTTCAATGCGGGCTCGGCGGTGGCAGCCGACGGGCGCGCGGGCCTGGCGATGCTGGTCACGCACATCGCTGCCGCGGCCGGCGCGATGAGCTGGATGATCGGCGAGTGGATCGTGCGGCGCAGCCCTTCGCTCCTGGGCCTGTGCTCGGGCCTCGTGGGGGGGCTGGTGGCGATCACGCCGGCCGCCGGCTTCGTCACGCCGCTCTCGGCGCTGGCCATCGGCGCCATCGCGGGCCTGGCCTGCTACTGGGGCGCCACGGGCCTGAAGCACATGCTCGGCGCGGACGATTCGCTCGACGTGTTCGGCGTGCACGGCATCGGCGGCATCGTGGGGGCGCTCCTCACGGGCGTGTTCGCCGATGCACGCATCTCGGGCGCGGCGGGCAATGTGCTGACGCAGGCGATCGCGGTCGGCAGCGTGGCGATCTACAGCGCGGCGGGGACGGCGATCGTGCTGTTCCTGGTGCACGTGCTGGTCGGGTTGCGCGTCGACCCCGAAAGCGAACAGCTGGGCCTCGATCTTGCTCAGCACCGTGAACACCTGGGAGCCTGACCACCGAGGGAGACGCCATGCCATCCATGTCCGAAAGCGAACGCATCGCGCTTGCAGCCCGCCTTCACGTGGCACTGCGGCGAAAGCACGGGCGCGTGACCGACACCGAATGGATGGCCACCAATGCCGAGTACGCCGCCGAGATCGTGCGCATGACGCGCTTGCATGCCGCCGAGACCAAGGACGAGGAGCTCGACCAGCTCGCGACGCGGCTGGAGCTGGCGATGGAGCCTCTTGCTCGGGCGGCGCGGCTCGCGGCGCGGCAACCCGATGGGACGCCGCCTACGCCGCCGCCTCGCTATGTCGGCGGGTTGCGCTGACGTTTTTAGTTGGCGTTCAGGGCGGGTGCACAGGCCACCGGGTGCTCCCCTCCGCGAATGTCCTCCGGGCTTCGCCCTCCCCCTTTATTTCGCTGCGGGGAGCACCCGATGCCCTGCGCACTGGTGGGCGCTGCCAATGAGCGGCCGATAACGACCGCTCTGATGACGCCTCAGTTCGCGGCCAGCGCGGCCTTGCGAATCGACTGCAGCGTGCTGGCCGGCGTGATCGCCTCGGGGTCCAGCAGGCAGTGCAGGATCGCCGGCTTGCCGCTGGCCCGTGCACGCGCGAGTGCGGGGCCGAATTCTTCCGTCGTGGTCACGCGCTCGCCGTGGCCGCCGAACACCTCGGCGTAGCCGCGGAAGTCGGGGTTCTTCAACTGCGTGGCGCTGATGCGGCCGGGGTAGTGCTTTTCCTGGTGCATGCGGATCGTGCCGTACATGCCGTTGTCCAGCAGCACCACGAGGATCGGCAGGCCGTACTGCACGGCGGTCGCGAACTCCTGGCCATGCATCATGAAATCGCCGTCGCCCGCGAACACGACCACCTCGCGTTCGGGCCACAGGCGCTTGGCGCCGACGCCGGCCGGCAGGCCGTAGCCCATCGAACCGCTGGTGGGCGCGAGCTGGCTCGCGAACGCGCGGAACGGCCAGAAGCGGTGCACCCAGGTCGCGAAGTTGCCCGCACCGTTGCAGAAGATGGTGTCGGCCGGCAGCACCTCGCGCAGGTGCTGCATGACCTCGCCCATCTGCAGCGGACCGGGAATGCGGATGGGCGCCGGGTCGCTCCAGCGCAGAAACTCTTCGCGCGCGGTCTTCGTCTCGGCCTGCCACGCGGGCGGTGACGCGGGCGGTGACGCGGGGCGCAGCGTGGACACGGCTTCAGCGAAGGCCTGCGGCGTGGCATGAATGCCCTGCGCCGGGCGGTAGAGCTTGCCGAGCTCGTCGGCATCCGCGTGCACATGCACCAGCGCCTGCTTCGGTTGCGGGATCGCGAACAGCTCATAGCCCTGCGACGGCACTTCCGACAGACGCCCGCCCACCAGCAGCACGAGGTCCGCATCGCGGACGCGCGCCAGCATGCGCGGGTTCGCGCCGAGCCCCAGGTCGCCCGCGTAGCAGGGGTGCTCGGCGGACATCAGCATCTGGCGGCGGAACGAGCAGTAGACGGGCAGCGCATAGGCCTCGGCGAACTGCGCGAACTGCTGCGTCGCGGCTTCGGACCAGCGGCTGCCGCCCAGGATGACGACGGGCCGTTGCGCTTGCGACAGGCGCTGCTGCAGCTCGGCCAGTTGTGCCGCGCCGGGATGGGTTTCGGTCACGGCATAGGGCAACGCATCGGCCACCACGGCGGCTTCGGTCAGCATGTCTTCCGGCAGCGCGATCACCACCGGACCGGGCCGGCCCGAGGTCGCGACATGGAAAGCGCGCGAGACGAGTTCGGGCACGCGCGCCGGGTCGTCGATCTGCACGACCCACTTGGCCATCGTGCCGAACACCGCGCTGTAGTCCAGCTCCTGGAAGGCTTCGCGGCCCATCGCGTCGCGCGCGACCTGGCCGACGAACAGCAGGAGCGGCGTCGAGTCCTGGTGCGCGATGTGCACGCCCGCCGCCGCGTTGGTGGCGCCGGGGCCGCGCGTGACGAAGCAGACGCCCGGCTTGCCCGTGAGCTTGCCCTGCGCCTCGGCCATCATCGTGGCGCCGCCCTCCTGCCGGCACACCGTCACGTCGATCGATGCATCGTGCAGCGCGTCGAGCACGGCCAGGAAGCTTTCGCCGGGCACGCAGAAGAGCTGCTTGACGCCGTGGGTGATGAGCTGGTCGACCAGGATCTGGCCGCCGGTGCGGGAGGAAGTCATGTGGGTTCCAGTGGAATGAAGATGTTCAGGAGAGCGCGGCGCAGGCAGCGGCGATCCGCGCACAGGCCTCTTCCAGCTGCGCCATCGACGTCGCATACGAGATGCGGAAATACGGCGCGAGCCCGAACACGCTGCCCGGCACCACGGCCACGTCGAAGTCCTGCAGCAGGTAGCGGCAGAAGTCGCTGTCGGTCTGCAGCAGCGCGCCGCCAGCGGTGCGTTTGCCGAGCACGCCGGCACAGCTCGCGAATGTGTAGAAGGCACCCTCGGGCACGCGGCAATGCAGGCCCGGCGTGCGGTTGAGTGCGGCCACGACGAAGTCGCGGCGCTGTTGAAACGATGCGCAGCGCTCTGCCACGATGCCCTGCGGTCCGGTGAGCGCCTCGATCGCCGCGGCCTGGCTCACCGACGACGGGCACGAGGTCGACTGGCTCTGCACCACGGCCATCGCCGCGATCAATGCGCGCGGCCCGGCGCCGTAGCCCACGCGCCAGCCGGTCATCGCATAGGCCTTGGACACGCCGTTCACCGTGAGCGTGCGTTCGCACAGGCGCGGCTCGACCGCCACCGGCGTCGCGAAGGCGAGGCCGTCGTAGAGGATGTGTTCGTAGATGTCGTCCGCCAGCACCCAGACGCCCGGGTGATCGAGCAGCACGTCGGTGATCGGCTTGAGCTGCTCGGCGCTGTAGGCCGCGCCGCTCGGGTTCGAGGGCGAGTTGAGAAACAGCCAGCGCGTGCGCGGCGTGATGGCCGCCTGCAGCTGCGCCGCGGTCAGCCGAAAGCCGTTCTCCTCGCCGCACGCCACCGACACCGGCACGCCGCCGCAGATCTGCACGATGTCCGCGTACGAGGTCCAGTACGGCGCGGGCAGGATCACTTCGTCGCCCGGGTCGAGGCTCGCCATCAGCGCATTGAAGATCACCTGCTTGGCGCCCGCGCTCACGCTGATCTGGTCGAGCGCAAATTCGAGCGCGTTGTCGCGCTTGAACTTCAGCTGCACCGCCGCCTTCATCGCCGGGCTGCCGTCGAGCACCGTGTAGCGCGTGTCGCCGCGCGCAATCGCCTGCGAGGCCGCATGCCGGATGTTCTCGGGCGTGTCGAAGTCGGGCTCGCCCGCGCCCAGCACGATCACCGGGCGGCCGGCGCGCTTGAGCGCCTGTGCATGGTCGGTGATGCGCAGGATCTCCGAGACATGGATGGCGCGCACGCGTTGCGCCGGCGAGAACACGGCGGCGTCTGTCACTTCGCGTAGGCTTCCAATGGCTTGTCGTTGGGTTCGAGCAGCAGTTGCTTCAGGGCCGGGCTCATCGGCAGGTTGAGGCTCGTGTTCTTCGGCGGAATCGCGGCCACGAACCACTTGGTGTAGATCTTCTCGAGCTCGCCGCTCTTCATGAGCTTGCGCAGCGACTCGTCCACCGCGGTCTTGAAGGCCGGATCGTCCTTGCGGAACAGGAGCGCGATCGGCTCCGAGCCCAGCGCATCGCCCACGATGCGGTAGGCCGCCGGGTTCTTGGAGTTCGCGATGATGCCGGCGAGCAGGTTGTCGTCGAGCACGAAGGCATCGGCGCGGCCCGACTCCATGAGCAGGAAGCTCTCCAGGTGGTCCTTGCCGAGCATCGTGTTGTACGAGACGTTCTGCGCGCGCTCGCGCTTGCGCAGCAACTGCACGGCGGTGGTGCCGGTCGATGCCGACACGTTGCGGCCCGCGAGCTGGTCCAGCGTGGTGATGCCCGAATCGACCTTGGTGGCCATGCGCACTTCGCTCACATACGTGGTGAGTGCAAAAGCCACCTGCTGCTGGCGCGCGGTGTTGTTGGTGGTGGGGCCGCAGCCGATATCGAGCGTGCCGTTCTGGACCAGCGGGATGGTGTTCTGCGCGGTCACGGCCATGTATTCGAGCTTGGCGTTGGGCGTGATGTCCTTGAGCACACGCTCGCAGAGTTCGACGTGGTAGCCCACGTACTTCTCGCCCGCGCCCAGCATGTAGGCCATCGGCGGCGAGGCCTCGCGCACGCCGAGCACGACCTTGCCGCTCGCCTTGATCTTGTCGAGCGTGCCGCCCGTGGGCGCCTGCTGCGCGGTGGCGCCGCCGAATGCGAGCGCGAGCAGCGCGGCGGTGGCGAGGGTCTTCTTCATTTGCTTTTTCATCTTCTCTGTCTCCTGGTAGTTTTTCTTGGATGCGCGCGGCCGCCGCCTTGCCGCTGCGGCGAAGTGCTGCGCGGCAAGACCAACGGGCCGGGGTCGATCAGTCGCCGATATCGAAGGTCACGCCCTGGGCGAGGGGCAATGCCGTCGAGTAATTGATGGTGTTGGTCGCACGGCGCATGTACGCCTTCCAGCTGTCCGAGCCCGCTTCGCGCCCGCCGCCGGTTTCCTTTTCGCCGCCGAAGGCGCCGCCGATTTCGGCACCGCTCGGGCCGATGTTGACGTTGGCGATGCCGCAGTCAGAACCCGCGCTGGACATGAAGCGCTCGGCCTCGCGCACGTTGAGCGTGAAGATCGACGACGACAGGCCCGCACCGACGGCGTTGTGCCATTCGATGGCTTCATCCAGCGTGCTGTAGCGCACCACGTAGAGGATGGGCGCGAAGGTCTCGCGCAGCACCGGGCCGTCGTGCGACTTGAGTTCCACCAGCGCGGGCCGCACGTAGTAGGCCTCCTGCGTGCCGATGCCGTCCACGCGCTGGCCGCCGTGCACCTTGGCGCCGAGCTCGCGGCTTTCGCCCAAGGCCTTCTGCATGCCCTCGAAGGCCGCGCGGTCGATCAGCGGACCGACCAGCGTGCCAGCCTCGCGCGGATCGCCCACCTGCACATTGCCGTAGACCTTCGCGAGCTTGGGCACCAGCTGGTCGTACACGCTGTCGTGCACGAACAGGCGCCGCAGCGTGGTGCAGCGCTGGCCGGCCGTGCCCATCGCCGAGAACGCGATGCCGCGCAGCGTGAGATCCAGGTCGGCCGAGGGCGTGACGATGGCGGCGTTGTTGCCGCCCAGTTCAAGAATGGCGCGGGCAAAGCGCGCAGCGAGCTTGGGCCCGACCTGCCGGCCCATCGCCGTGGAACCGGTGGCCGAGAGGATCGGCACGCGGTGGTCGTCCACCAGCACTTCGCCGATGTCGCGCTGGCCCAGCAGCAAGCCCAGCAGGCCTTCGGGCGCATCGCCGAAACGCTCGATGGCGCGCTGCGCGATGGCGTGCACGGCCAGTGCGGTGAGCGGCGTTTTCTCAGACGGCTTCCACACCACCGAGTCGCCGCACACCAGCGCGAGCGCCGCGTTCCACGACCACACGGCCACCGGAAAGTTGAAGGCCGAGATCACGCCGCACACGCCCAGCGGATGCCAGGTTTCCATCATCCGGTGCTCGGCGCGCTCGGTGGCCAGCGTGAGGCCGTAGAGCTGGCGCGAGAGGCCGACCGCGAAGTCGCAGATGTCGATCATCTCCTGCACCTCGCCCGCGCCTTCGGACGGAATCTTGCCGGCCTCCAGCGTGACGAGGCGCCCGAGGTCGCGCTTGGCGGCGCGCAACTCTTCGCCCAGGAGGCGCACCAGCTCGCCGCGGCGCGGCGCCGGCACGTTGCGCCAGGCCTTGAAGGCTTCGTGCGCGCGGCCGATGGCGGCGGTGGCCTCCGCGGCCGTGGTCTGCGGCACCTGCGCGATCACCTCGCCGGAGACCGGCGAGCGCACCGTCAACTCGCCGCCGGTGTGGGCGGCGCGGGGCACGCCCAGGCGCTGCAGCAGTTGTTCGACTTCGGTGGGGAGGGAAACGGGGGTCTGGGCTTCTGACATGGACGCTCCGGGGTGGAGGAAGGAGAAGAAGAGAGAGGAAATGGAACGGCGGAACCGGGCCAATATGTGCGAATCCCGCGCCGTTGCATAGTGAAAAATTGGAAGGACTTGATGCGTTTGCGGAATGAACTCGGCGTCCGCTCCCCGCGCGTCGGGCTGCGCGCCTACGCACGACGCCGCCGTGGGCGCCGAAGATTCCGCACCTTCACTTCCCGCCCCGAACGCGCCATGAAGCTCATCCACTCCCTCTATGCCGCGATCCACGCGCTGATGGCGCTCGCCTTCGCGGTGGCCTCGATCGTCCTGGTCGTGATCGCGGCGCGCGCGGGCTGGGGTGCGGTCATGCACGGCCTGGACCTGCCGGCGGCCGAGGCGATCATCGAAGCGGTGGGCCTGCTTGCGGCCGGCGTGGTGGCGCTGCAGATCTCGCAGACCGTGCTCGAGGAAGAAGTGGTGCGCGACGCGCACATCGGCGCACCGACGCGCGTGCGCCGCTTCCTCTCCCGCTTCATGGTGGTGATCGTGGTGGCCGTCGCGGTCGAAGGGTTGGTCGCCACCTTCAAGGCGCGCGAGGCGCCCGAGCTGATGCTGCACGCCGCCGCGATGCTGGGCGCCGTGGGCCTCCTGATGGCGGGCTGGGGCCTCTTCATCCGCCTGAACCGCTATGCCGAGGAGCTGGAGCCCGAGGCGATGGAAGAGGCCAAGAGCGAAGACCGGAAGCTGAAGTGATCAGCCCGGCGCGGGCGCGTCGGGCAGCGAGATCTTCTGGCCTGCCGGTGAGCCCGCGAGGCTCTGCGCCGGCCGCCTGAGCGTCGCATCAAAGGGATTGATCTTCGGCCCGATGGCCGCCGCTTCCCGCTTGAGCAACTCGACCACCGTGGGCATGCGGTCCACATTGAGCCGGTCGGCGATCGTGCCCACGCTCAGCGCCGCCACCGCGCGCCCTTCGCGATCGAGGATGGGCACCGCCACGCCCGCCATGCCTTCGAGCAGCCCGGTGTTGCGCCCCGCGTAGCCGGCCTGGCGCACGCGCTCGATCTCGGTGCGCAGATAGACCTCGTCGTACACGCCGTACTCGCGCACCCGCGAAAGATTGAAGCGGATCACTTCTTCCCGCTCCGCCTCCGGCAAAAACGCCAGGATCGCGAGCGCCCCCTGCCCCACGCCGAGCGCGATGCGCCCGCCGATGTCGCCCGTGAACGAGCGGATCGGAAACGGCCCTTCGCTGCGGTCCAGGCACACCGCGTCGAAGCCGCTCCGCACCAGGAGAAAGATGCTGTCCCCCAGGCTCGCGCACAAACGCAGCAGCACCGGCCGGCAGATCGCGCGCAGGTCGCCGGGGTTGCCGGCGTTGGCCGCGAGCGCGAAAAAATCGATGCCCAGGCGGTAGAGCTTGGTGCGCTCGTCCTGCTCGACCATGCCCTCGGCCATCAGCGCCTGCAGCAAACGGTGCGTGGTGGCTTGCGTGAGGCCCACGGACCGTGCGATCTGCGTCACGCGGCCGCCTTCGGCCTGCACCGCGCCGAGCGCGCGGATCACCGAAAAGACGCGCGGCACGCCGCCGCTGGATGCGGTCGATGCCGAAGCGGCCTCCGAAGGGGTTTCCATACCTTGCTCCTGTGGAATTTTCTGCATTGATTTTAGGTTCGATATTCCAATGAATGGAATAAATCAGAGAAAGATTCTGATTAATGGAATACCCGAGGCGTTCTGGCGCAATCGTTGCAATAGAGTGAATTGAAAGTACTCAGCGGTCCATGGCCTGCACCAAGGTGTCGCACGCCATCTTCCGGTCCCCACGAAAGGCGCTTCCATGTCATTCCTACGGCTTACCGACGTGACCAAGTTCTACGGCAGCACCCGCGCGGTGTCGGCGATGAACCTCACGGTCGAAAAGGGCGAGTTCGTCTCGCTGCTCGGCCCCTCGGGCTGCGGCAAGACCACGACGCTGCAGATGATCGCGGGCTTCGAGGCGGTCTCCAGCGGCCGCATCGAACTCGCGGGCAAGGACATCACCAACGCCAAGGCCAACACCCGGGGCCTGGGGATCGTGTTCCAGAGCTACGCGCTCTTTCCGCACATGACGGTGACCGACAACGTGAGCTTCGGCCTGGAGATGCGCAAGATGCCCAAGGCCGAGCGCGCCGAACGCGTGAAGCAGGCGCTCGCGCTGGTGCACCTGGAGCCGCACGCCACGCGCTACCCGCGCGAGCTCTCGGGCGGCCAGCGCCAGCGCGTGGCGCTCGCCCGCGCGCTGGTCATCGAGCCGCCGGTGCTGCTGCTCGATGAGCCGCTCTCCAACCTGGACGCCAAGCTGCGCGAGGAGATGCAGTTCGAGCTGCGCCAGATCCAGCGCAAGGTCGGCACCACCACGGTGATGGTCACGCACGACCAGAGCGAGGCCATGTCGATCAGCGACCGCGTGGTGGTGATGGAAGGCGGCTGCGCCACGCAGATCGACCATCCGCACCGCGTGTACGAACACCCGAGCACGCGCTTCATCTCCACCTTCGTGGGCAAGGCGAACCTGCTGAACGGACGCGTGACCACCTGCAGCACCGGCAGCTGCAGCGTCGAGGTCGGCCCGCTCGCGGTGCAGGTCGACGAAGACGGCTTCAAGGCCGGCGCCGCGGTGCTCATGAGCGTGCGGCCCGAAAAGCTCCAGCTCGTCACCACGGGCCGCGGCCGGCTCGACGGCACGGTGCAGGAGCGCTTCTTCCTCGGCAGCCAGTGGCTCTACCGCATCGCCACACCCGCCGGCGACCTGATGGTGCTGAGCCCCAACGACGGCCGCGATGCGCTCGACGAGGGCAACGCGGTCGGCATCGACTGGCCCGCGCACTGCACGCGCCTCTTGCCGGCCGAGGAGGCGGTCGCGGCATGAGCGGCATCCGGAACAGGGCGGCGCCCTGGTGGCTCTCGGGCCCCGCGCTGCTGCTCTTCACCGCGCTGCTGCTGGTGCCGCTGCTGCTCACCGCCGTGCTGTCGTTCAACGTGTACGACCCGGCCACCGGTCCGAAGGCCGGCGAATTCACGCTCGCGCATTACGCGCAGGTGTTCACCGACTCGTACTACCACGGCATCTTCTGGCGCACCTTCTGGATCTCGGCGCTGGTCACGCTGATCTGCGTGGTCATCGGCGCGCCCGAGGCCTATGTGCTCAGCCGCATGCGCAACCCGTGGCGCTCGATCCTGCTCCTGGTGGTGCTCGCGCCGCTGCTCGTGTCGGTGGTGGTGCGCGCCTTCGGCTGGAGCATGCTGCTCGGGCCCGAGGGTGCCGTGAATTCGCTGCTGGGCCTCGTGGGCCTCGGGCCGGTGAAGATGCTCTACACCGAGATCGCAGTGATCGTCGCGCTGGTGCACGTGATGCTGCCGTTCATGGTCATTCCGGTGTGGACTTCGCTGCAGAAGCTGGACCCGGGCGTGGAGAACGCCGCGCTCTCGCTCAAGGCCTCGCCCTTCACCACGCTGCGCCGCATCGTGCTGCCGCAGGTGATGCCCGGCATCCTCTCGGGCAGCCTGATCGTCTTCGGCCTCGCCGCGAGTTCGTTCGCGATTCCGGGGCTGCTCGGTGGGCGTCGCCTAAAGATGGTCGCAACGGTCGTCTACGACGAGTACCTGAGCGAACTCAACTGGCCCTTGGGCGCGGCCATCGCGCTCACGCTGCTCGCCGCGAATTTGATCGTGACGCTGAGCTACAACCGCCTGGTCGAAGGCCGCTACAAGAAAGCGCTGGGCTGAAGCCATGAGCAAGAACGGCCCCTTCGCCCTCGCGTTCAACGCGCTCGTCATCACCTTCATGCTGGCACCGCTGCTGGTGGTGTGCATCGTCGCCTTCACGCCCGAGAACACGCTGACCATTCCGACCACCAGCTTCTCGCTGCGTTGGTTCGCCGCGGTGTTCGCGCACCCCGACTTCATGCAGTCGTTCTGGAACAGCCTGTGGCTCGCGCTGGCCTCGGCCACCATCGCGACGCTGCTGGCGGTGCCGGCCGGCATGGCGATCACGCGCTACGAGTTTCCGGGGCGCGATTTCTTGAACGGCCTTTTTCTCTCGCCGCTGATCATTCCGCACCTGGTGCTGGGCGTGGCGCTCTTGCGCCTGTTCGCGCTGGTGGGCGGCACGGGCAGTTTCGGCTGGCTGGTGATGGCGCATGCGCTCATCGTCACGCCCTACACGCTGCGGCTCGTGGTGGCCGCGCTCGTGGGTTTCGACCGCAGCGCGGAGCAGGCCGCG
This sequence comes from Variovorax sp. AC194, assembly GCF_979257995.1. Classification (NCBI taxonomy): domain Bacteria; kingdom Pseudomonadati; phylum Pseudomonadota; class Betaproteobacteria; order Burkholderiales; family Comamonadaceae; genus Variovorax; species Variovorax sp. AC194. The sequence goes on from NZ_OZ409823.1 coordinate 6,685,511, forward strand.
CTCTCGCTCGGCGCGAGCCAGGCGACGGTGTTCCGGCGCATCACGCTGCCGATGATCCTGCCGGGCGTCACGGGCGGCTGGATGCTGGCCTTCATCAACAGCTTCGACGAAGTGACGATGTCGATCTTCGTGACCTCGCCGAGCACGGTGACGCTGCCGGTGCGCATGTACATGTATGCGACCGAGTCGATCGATCCGCTGATGGCGGCGGTCTCGGCGCTGATGGTGGCGGTGACCGCCATCGCGATGGTGATCCTGGACCGGCTCTACGGGCTGGACCGCGTGCTGGTGGGGCGCAAGTAGATGGCATCGACCGCATCGCACGCGCTGCTGCATCGCGTGGCCGAGACCGGCCGCGCGGCCGTGGCCTTCACGCTCGATGGCGAGCCCGCTTCGGCGCTCGCCGGCGACACGGTGCTCACGGCCGTGCTCACGCAGGGCAGTCAACTTCGTCGCAACGAATTCAGCGACACGCCGCGCGCCGGCTTCTGCATGATGGGCGCCTGCCAGGACTGCTGGATCGCGACCGCCGAAGGCGAGCGCCTGCGCGCCTGCTCCACCTTCATCGCGCCGGGCATGGCGCTCGTGACCGGGCGGAGCGGCGCATGACGAATGCAGAACTTCAACCCGTGATTGTCGGCGCCGGACCGGCCGGCGTGCGCGCAGCACAAGCGTTGGTCGCGCACGGCTTGCGCCCCCTCGTGATCGACGAGGCCGCCCGTGCCGGTGGACAGATCTACCGCCGCCCGCCCGCCAACTTCATCCAGCGCACCGCGGCCACGCTCTACGGCTTCGAAGCCTCGCGCGCGAACGCGGTGCATGCCGCCTTCGATGCATTGCGCGATCGCATCGACTACCGCCCCGACAGCCTCGTGTGGAACGCACAGGCCGGCGTGCTCGACGTGCTGCACAACCCGACGCGCACCACGACGCGCGTGCCGCATGGCGCGTTGATCGTCGCGACGGGCGCCACCGACCGCGTGCTGCCCGTGCCGGGTTGGACCTTGCCCGGCGTCTACACGCTCGGCGGCGCGCAGGTCGCGCTCAAGTTCCAGGGCTGCGCAATTGGGCAGCGCGTGGTGTTCATGGGCACGGGGCCGCTGCTGTACCTCGTGGCCTACCAGTATGCGAAGGCCGGCGCGAAGGTCGCGGCCGTGCTCGACACCGCGCGCCTCTCGGACCAGATCGCCGCGACGCCCGCGATGCTGCGCCAACCGGCGGTGTTCGCGAAGGGCGTGTACTTCGTCGCGTGGCTGCGCGCGCACGGCGTGCCGCTGCACAGCGGCGTGCGTCCGTTGCGCGTGACCGGCGATGCCGACGCACGCCGCGTCACCGGCGTCGCGTGGCACGACGGCCGCGAGGAGCGCACGCTCGATTGCGACGCCGTCGGCTTCGGCTACGCACTGCGCTCCGAAACGCAGCTCGCGGACCTGCTCGGCTGCCGCTTCGAGTTCGCGCCGATGCACCGCGCCCACCTGCCGGTGCGCGATGCGGCAGGCCGCGCGAGCGCCCCCGGCGTGTACGTCGCGGGCGATGGCGCCGGCATCATGGGCGCCGATGCGGCCGAGTGGGCGGGCGAACGTGCCGCGCTCGCGCTGCTCGCAGATCGCGGTGTGGCCGTCGATGCCGGGCGCGCCGAAGCGCTCGAACGCAAGCTCGAAGGATTGACGGGCTTTCGCCGCGGACTGGAACGCGCCTTTCCGCTGCCGCAGGACTGGGCCGCGAACGCGCCCGACGACCTCGTCGTCTGCCGCTGCGAGAACGTCACCGCCGGCACGCTGCGCCAGACGGTCTCGTCCAACGGCGCCGACGAGATGAACCGCCTCAAGGCGCTGTCGCGCGTCGGCATGGGCCGTTGCCAGGGCCGCATGTGCGGCGTGGCAGCGGCAGAGATCCTCGCGCATGCGACGGGCCAGCCGCTGCAGCAGGTGGGCCGGCTGCGCGGGCAGGCGCCGATCAAGCCGATTCCGATCCATCTCGCCGTGCACGCATCGGCCGAAGGAGCCGGCGCATGAGTTCGATTCGGACGCTGCGCACCGACGTGGCCATCGTCGGTGGCGGCATCGTCGGCTCGTCGGCCGCGCTCGCGCTGCGGCAAATGGGCATCGGCGTCGCGCTGCTGGAGCGCGACCTCTGCGGCTCGCGCTCCAGCGGCGTGAACTTCGGCGGCGTGCGGCGCCAGGGGCGGCCGCTGAGCCAACTGCCGCTCGCGCAGCGCGCGCACCAGATATGGGGCCGCCTGCCCTCGCTGCTCGGCACCGACGGCGAGTACCTGCGCTCGGGCCATTTCAAGATCGCGCGCAGCGAATCGGACATGGCCTCGCTCGAGCGCTACCGCGCGCAGAGCCTCGATTTCGACCTCGGGCTCGAGCTGATTTCCGCGGCGCGCCTGCGTGAGCGCTGCCCGTGGCTCGGCCCGCGCGCGGTCGGCGGCTCGCTGTGCGTGGAAGACGGGCAGGCCAATCCGCGTCTCGTGTCGCCCGCGTTCGCGCTCGCGGCGCAGCGCGCGGGCGCGCAGATCTTCGAGCGCCACCCGGTCGACGAAGTCGCGCACGACGGCGCGATGTTCATGCTGCGCTCGGGCAATGCGCTCCAGGTGCATGCGCCGGTGCTGCTCAACTGCGCGGGCGCGTGGGCCGCGCCGTTCGCCGCCCAGTTCGGCGAGGTCGTTCCGCTGCGCGCGAGCCATCCCGTGATGGCGGTGACCGAGCCGATGCCGCACTTCATGGACTGGAGCCTCGGTGTCGAGGGCGGTGGCATCTACGGCCGGCAGGTGGCGCGCGGCAACCTCGTGCTCGGCGGCGGCCGCGGCTTCGCGCTCGATGCCGACCGCGCCCGTGTCGATCGCGACGCCATCGCCACGCTCGCGATGCAGGCCATCGAGCTGCTGCCCGCGCTGCGCCATGCGCATTTCATCCGCACCTGGAGCGGCACCGAGGGCAACATGCCCGACCGCCAGCCGGTGCTCGGGCCCAGCCGCACGACGCCCGGCCTCTTTCATGGCTTCGGCTTCTCGGGCGCGGGCTTCCAGATCGGCCCCGCCGCGGGCGAGGTGCTGGCCGAGCTGGTGCGCGATGGCCGCAGCAGCACGCCGATCGATGCGTTCGCGGTCGACCGCTCCTTTCCCGACGAAGAGGGAGAAGGCGCGGACGAAGAACAAAGCCCTTCCTCATCCGTCTCCAGTTCCACTTCCGTCCCCACCCTCCCCTGAAAGGCAACCACCATGTCCCGCACCATGTCCTGTTCCCAGAAGACCTTTTCCCTTCGCCGGACCCTGCTCGGGGCGGCGGCGGTGTCCTTGCTCGCGGCCACCGGCGCGGCCAGCGCGCAGACCAAGACGCTCTACATCGGCATGAACGGCGGCACCATGGAGAAGGCGTACACGCAGTACGTGTTCCCGGCCTTCGAGAAGCTGTACGGCGCGAAGGTGGTGGTGGTGCCGGGCACCTCGTCGGACATCCTCGCGAAGGCGCAGGCCAACAAGGACCGTCCGCAGATGCACGTGATGTTCCTGGACGACGGCATCATGGTGCGCGCCATCGGCATGGGCCTGTGCCAGAAGCAAAAGCCCAACCCCTCGCTCGCCGAGATCTACCCGGCCGCGCGCTTCAAGGACGACATGGCCAGCGGCGTGAGCCTGGGCATGACGGGCCTGGCCTACAACGCCAAGATGTTCAAGGAAAAGGGCTGGGCCGCGCCCACCTCGTGGATGGACCTGGCCGACCCGAAGTTCAAGGGCAAGGTGGTGTTCCAGTCGATGTCCTCGTCGTCGTTCGGGCTGCACGGCTTCCTGATGTTCAACCGCATCCAGGGCGGCAACGACAAGAACGTGGAGCCCGGCTTCAAGGCCTGGCCCACCACCGTCGGCCCCAACGTGCTGGAGTACATCCCCAGTTCGGCCAAGCTCTCGGAGATGGTGCAGACCGGCGAGGCGGCGATCTTCCCGCTCACGCCCACGGCCGTGGCCGCGCTCAAGACCAAGGGCATTCCGGTGGAGTACGCGCCGCCCAAGGAAGGCGCGGTGGTGCTGATGGTGGGCCAGTGCGTGATCGCCAACAACAGCGAGCCCGAGCTCTCGCAGAAGCTCGCCGAGTTTTTGCTCAGCCCGCTCGCGCAGGCCAACGTGCTCCAGTACGGCGCGCAGATCCCGACCAACCCGAAGGCGCCCGCCGTGGGCGAAGGCGCGACGCAGGTGGCGGACATCAACAAGTGGATGAAGACCGCGATCACCATCGACTGGGAGAGCATCAACGCGAACCGGCCCGCCTGGAATTCGCGCTGGAACAAGACCATTGAAAAATAGGCTCGCCCCCAGGCTGCGCGCACTTCGTGTCGCTTCGCCAACCCCCTACCGGGGGCAACACCTGAGGCCCGGCGAAGCCGGTTCCTCGGTGTTCTCGAAGGGGCGAGCCCGCGCAACTATGCCTTCGCCTTGCGCATCAGCACCGGCAGACACAGCAGATAGAGCACGGCGCCGGCCAGCCACACGATGCCCGGGAAGCGCACCCGGAACGCGAAGTAGAGCGAGCTGATCATGAGCGGGCCGGCCACCGATGCCAGGCTGGAGATGCTCGCGAGCACGCCTTGCAGCCGCCCCTGGTCGGCCTCGCCCACGCGCCGTGAGAGCATGGCCTGCAGCGCGGGCTGGCCGACGCCCCCCATGCACAGGAACGGCAGCAGCGCGAGCGCCATCCAGCCCTGCGAGGCGAAGGCGATCAACGCGTAGGCCGTGCAGTCCGAGAGCGTGCCGACCGCGATCGCCGCGCGCTCGCCCCAGCGCTCCACCAGCGGGCCCGCCAGGACGCCCTGCACCAGCGCATGGATGAGGCCGAAGCCCGCGAGCGAAAGGCCGACCGTGGTGCCGTTCCAGGCGTAGCGGTCTTCGCCGTGGATCACCCAGGTCGTGCCGGCCACTTCGCCCACCAGCACGAGCACCAGGAATACACCGAGGATCGGCAGCAGCGCGGGAAAGCCTGCGGCCCAGCGCAGCGGTGCGAGCGGATGCAGCACGCCGCGGTCGAAGGGCTTGGACGCGAGCGCGGGCGGACGCGATTCGCGCAGCACCAGCAGGCCGACGAGAAAGGTGATGCCGTTGAGCACCGCCGCCGCCACAAACGGCAGCCGCACGCCGTGGTCGCCGAGCACGCCGCCGATCGCCGGACCGGCGATGAAGCCCAGGCCGAAGCACGCGCCCATGCGGCCGAACCAGCGCGCGCGCTGGTGCTCGGGCGTGAGGTCGGCGATGGCCGCCGAGGCCACCGCCATGCTCGCACCCGTCATGCCCGCGATCGCGCGGCCCACGAACAGCATCCACAGCGAGGGCGCGAAGGCCATGAAGAGCGCATCGATCGCCGCGCCGGCCACCGAGACCAGCAGCACCGGCCGACGGCCGAAGCGGTCGCTGAGCGCGCCGAGCACGGGGGCGCAGAGGAATTGCATCAGCGCGTAGAGCGAGAGAAAGGCGCCGAAGTGCCAGCCGAGGTCGCCGGTGTGGCCGACCTCGCGCAGCAGGCTCGGCAGGATGGGCATGACCAGGCTGATGCCGATGGCGTCGAGCGTGACGATCGCCAGGATCACCCCCTGCGCGTGGCGGCTGCCCGCGGCGACAACCGAAAAAGATGTGTTGGAATTTATCATTGATAAGGAATTATCAGCGATAAATTCCTGGCTGGGAAGTCCCCGTACCATCGGTCCGGAAACAGGCTTGGATCACAGGCACGGACATCGGCATGAAACTGGATAGCGAAACGATCCTCGAGGCGGCGCTCGCGCTGCTCGACGAGGTCGGCATGGACAAGCTCAGCACGCGGCTCCTGGCCGAGCGCCTGGGCGTGCAGCAGCCCGCGCTGTACTGGCATTTCAAGAACAAGCGCGCGCTGCTCGATGCGATGAGCGGCCAGATCCTGCGCCGCGCGCACGAGCGCCGGCTGCCGCTCGAAGGCGAATCGTGGGAGGCGTTCCTGCTGGAGAACGCGCGCAGCTTCCGGCGCGCGCTGCTCGCGCGGCGCGACGGCGCGCGACTGCACGCGGGCACCGAGCCCGATCCGGGCGACCTCGAAATGGTGGAGGCCCAGCTCGCCGGCGTGGTCAGCCGGGGCCTGCCTGCGGCGCAGGCGATGACGCTGATGATTGCGCTGGGCCGCTACACCGTGGGCTGCGTACTCGAGGAACAGGCCACGCCCGACGACGCGCCAGTGCGGCAGCAGACGCTCGATGCCGCCGCGGCCTCGCGCCCCCTGCTGGCCGAGGCGTTCGCCAGCTACCGCAAGGCCGGGCCCGATGCGATGTTCGATGTCGGCGTGGAGCTCATGCTCGAAGGCGCGAAGGCGCGCCTGGCCAGCAAGAAAACCAAAGAGGAAAAAAAGCCGAAGGCCGCGCCGCGCAAGCCGGCGGCGCGCCGCTGAGAGCGCCGAAAAGAGCGCCGTTTCAGCGGTTGGCTTCGACGATCCAGCCCGCAGCCTTCTCGGCCATCATCAACGTGGGGCTGTTGGTGTTGCCGCTCGTGATGGTCGGCATCGCGCCCGCATCCACCACGCGCAGGCCCTGGATGCCGCGCACGCGCAGCTTCGCATCGAGCACCGCCATCGCATCGCCGTCGGCGCCCATCTTGGTGGTGCCCACCGGATGGAAGATGGTGGTGGCAATGTCGCCGGCCAGGCGCGCGAGGTCTTCGTCGCTCTGGTACTGCACGCCGGGCTTCCACTCCTCGGGCTTGTACTTGGCGAGCGCGGGTTGCGAGGCGATGCGGCGCGTCACGCGCAGCGAGTCGGCGGCCACCTTGCGGTCTTCGTCGGTGCTCAGGTAGTTGGGGGCGATGGCCGGTGCGTCCTCGAAGCGCTTGCTCTTGATGCGCACCGAGCCCCGGCTCGTCGGGTTGAGGTTGCACACGCTCGCGGTGAAGGCCGGAAAGCTGTGCAGCGGATCGCCGAAGGCATCGAGCGAGAGCGGCTGCACGTGGTACTCCAGGTTCGGCCACTCGTAGGCATCGGAGCTGCGCGTGAAGGCGCCCAGTTGCGAGGGCGCCATGCTCATCGGGCCGCTGCGCTTGAGCAGGTATTCCAGGCCGATCTTCGCCTTGCCGACCATCGACGAGGCGAGCACGTTGAGCGTGGGCGCGCCGTCGATCTTGTAGACCGCGCGGATCTGCAGGTGGTCCTGCAGGTTGGCGCCGACGCCGGGCGCATCGAGCACCACGTCGATGCCATGCTGGCGCAGGAGCTCTGCCGGGCCGATGCCCGAAAGCTGCAGGATCTGCGGCGAGCCGATGGCGCCCGCGGAGAGGATCACTTCGCGCTCGGCGCGCGCGGTGCTCATCTCGCTGCCGTTCCACACCTCGGCGCCGGTGCAGCGCTGAGTGCCGTCGTCGTTTTTCTCGAAGAGGAGGCGCGAGACCTGTGCGCCCGTCCACAGCTCGAAGTTGGGCCGGCCGTAGCAGGTGGGCCTGAGGAACGCCTTGGCCGTGTTCCAGCGCCAGCCGTTCTTCTGGTTGACCTGGAAATAGCCCACGCCTTCGTTGCTGCCGCGGTTGAAGTCGGTGGTGTGCGGCACGCCGGCCTCGACCGCGGCTTCGGCGAACGCATCGAGGATGTCCCAGCGCAGGCGCTGCTTCTCCACGCGCCACTCGCCGCCGGCGCCGTGCAGTTCGTCGGCGCCCAGGTAGAAGTCCTCGTGCTTCTTGAAGGCCGGCAGCACGTTCTGCCAGCGCCAGCTGTCGTCGCCGGTGAGGTCGGCCCACTGGTCGTAGTCGCGCGACTGGCCGCGCATGTAGATCATCCCGTTGATGCTGGAGCACCCGCCCAGCGTCTTGCCACGCGGATAGCGCAGCGCCCGGCCGTTGAGGCCCGCGTCGGGCTCGGTGTTGTAGAGCCAGTCGGTGCGCGGGTTGCCGATGCAGTAGAGATAACCGACCGGAATGTGGATCCAGTGGTAGTCGTCCTTGCGGCCGGCCTCGATGAGCAGCACGCGCTTGGTCTTGTCGGCGCTCAGGCGGTTGGCGATGAGCGAGCCGGCGGTGCCGGCGCCGATGATGATGTAGTCGAAGGTGTTGTCGTTGTCTCGCATGGTTCTTGTTGGTTGCTCAGGGTTGCACGGTCATCGATCTCTTGTTGCGGTCGGCCGCCATGCGCGCCGCTCAGGATTCCAGCATCGGGAACATCTCCGCCCAATTGCCGTGCGCCCCTTGTACCAGTGCGTTCAGCCGGGCCTGCAGCGCGCGTGCCACGTCGGCGACCTCGCGGCCCGGCGGCAGGGGTGTGTCGCCCGAGACGATGGCGATCTGTGCCTCGATGTCTTCCTGGCCATCGGCTGTTGCCGGCATGCCGTCTCCCGCAGCCACGAGCAGGTCGCACGGCAGCATGTCGAGCGCGAACTCGTACACGACGCGGTTCTCCCTGATCGCCAGCGCGAGCTTCGACACGCCCGCGACGAGCCGCATGCGAGTCAGCGCGCGGTCGGGCGGGTCCGGTCGCAGGTCGGAGGCGTTCTCGGACCACGTCACCAACTCCGCCCAGAAGGCCTCGTCCTTCGGTCCCGTCTTGCCGAGCAACCCGAACAGGCGCCCGGGAAAAATCGCCTGCATGTGACGGCTGGCGAAGCGCGCCATCGCCGCGGCGTCGTCGATCGCCGGCGACAGCACCCGCCCTTGCTTGTGGTCGTAGCCGAAATAGAAGCGTTGGCGGTCGAGCGTGAACGACTCGATGCCGCCCGCAAGACCGGTGCGGCCGGCGATCGGTTCGGGTGCGTCGATATTTCCAGTATTCATGGACATGATGAGGGCTTCAGACCAGGATTTAGCCCGCGCTCCGAATGAAAGGCCAATGATTTCGGCGCTAGTGGCTTATAAATCGGTCTTATATGACTGCCGCCGCCATCGACCTGCAGATTTTGCGCGCCTTCGTTCTCGCGGCGAAGGAAGGCAGCGTCTCGCGCGCCGCCGAGCGGCTGCACCTCACGCAGCCCGCGGTGAGCCTGCAGCTCAAGCGCTTGGCCGAGGAAACCGGGCTCGCGCTCTTCACGCGCACGCCGCACGGCCTGGCGCTCACGGCCGACGGCGCGGCGATGCTGCCGCAGGCCGAGCGGGTGCTGGCCGCCGTGGGCGACCTGCAGCAGGCCGCGCGCAAGCTCCAGGGCACGGTGCGCGGGGCGCTGCGCATCGGCACGATCCTCGATCCGGAATTCACCCGGCTGGGCGTGTTCCTGCGGGAGCTCGTCGAGGCCGCGCCGCAGATCGAGACCGAGCTGCGCCACGGCATGAGCGGCAGCGTGCTCGCGCAGGTGCTGCGCGGGGACCTGGACGTGGGGTTTCACCTGGACCCGGACGAAGACAGCCAGGCGGCGGCAACGCCCTCGCTCGCGGTCCGCACCCTCACCCGCTTCACCTACCGCGTGGTCGCGCCCGCCGGCTGGGGCCCGCAGGTGCAGGGCCGCGACTGGAAGGCGCTGGCCGCGCTGCCCTGGCTCGGGACGCCGCCCGAGTCGGCGCACCATCGGCTGCTGGAGCGCGTGTTCGCGCCGCTGGGCCTTTCGCCGCGGCGCGTGGCGCTGGTCGACCAGGAGGCGTCGATGCTCGACCTCTTGAAGTCCGGCATCGGCCTGAGCCTCGTGCGCGACTCGATCGCGATCCGCGAATGCCAGGCCCACGGCCTCGCGATGGCCGACCGCGTGCAACTGGACTGCGCGCTGAATTTCGTGTCGCTGGCATCGCGGCGCGACGAGCCGGTGATCGCCAGCGCCTGGGACGCGCTGGGCAAGGCCTGGGGCTGAAGAAAAACTGAAGAAAACGGGGCGCCGCCCTACGTGAATGAGGGGTCTGGAGCACATGGGTGCCGGATGCACCCGGTTACGATGCGCGCATCCCCCGAACCCGGTTTTTGTTTACTTTCCTGCTCATCCGTCCCATGCCTTCCGCCACCCCGACTGCCGACGCCCGAGCCGCCGACAGCGCGTTGCCGCGTGTCGCGCAGCAGGAGCAGGACGGCCGCTCCTGGACCGTGGCCAGCGGCCGCTGGACCGCGCTGGGCATGTCGTCGTTTCCCGCCTGGCAGGCGCTCTCCAAAAGCCTGGAAGCCGCGCCGCCCGCGGACGATCGCGCGTGGGACCTGCGTCCGATCGAGCAGCTCGACCACATCGGCGCGCAACTCCTGTGGGAGCACTGGCGCCATGAATGGCCCGCCACGCTGGAGATGGAAGCGCAGCACAAGGCGGTGCTCGACCAGGTGGCGCAGTACACCGTCGCCACGCCGGACGAGCCGCCCAAGACGCTGGCCGACCGCATCCGCACCTTCTCGCACAACGGGCCGCGCGCGATGTACGTGGCGCGCGATTTCATCGGGCTGATCGGCCAGCTCGCCATCGACGTCGGCACGCTCATCCGCGCGCCGCACCGCGCGCCGTGGCGCGATTTCTCGGGGCACCTCTACCAGTTCGGCGCGACGGCGCTGCACATCACGGCGCTGGTGGGCCTTTTGATCGGCGTGGTGCTGGCCTACCTGATCTCGCAGCAGCTGCGCAACTACGGCGCCGAGGCCTTCGTGGTCAACATCCTGGGGCTCTCGCTGGTGCGCGAGCTCGGGCCGGTGCTGGCCGCGGTGCTCATTGCCGGGCGCTCGGGCTCGGCCATCACCGCGCAGATCGGCGTGATGCGGGTGACCGAGGAGCTCGACGCGATGCGCGTCATGGGCATCCCGCACGGCTTTCGCCTGGTGATGCCGCGCGTGCTGGCGCTGGCGATCGCGATGCCGCTCATCAGCCTCTGGACCTCGATGGCGGCGCTCCTGGGCGGCATGCTCGCGGCCGATGCGGCGCTCGATATTTCGCCGGCGTACTTTCTCTCGGCATTGCCGCGCGCGGTGCCGATTTCGAACCTCTGGCTCGCGATGGCCAAGTCGGCGGTGTTCGGCATTTTGATCGCGCTGATCGGCTGCTACTTCGGCATGAAGGTCAAGCCCAACACCGAGAGCCTCGGGCGCGGCACCACCTCCTCGGTGGTGACATCGATCACTGCGGTGATCCTGGTGGACGCGCTCTTCGCGGTGCTGTTCAAAGGCATAGGGTTCCGCGGATGAACGCAGCGACGAACACCCGCGACGACCCGACCGTGGTCGACATCCGCAAGCTCTGGACGGTGTTCAAGAGCGCCGACGGCGAGCAGGTGGTGCATCGCAACCTGGACATGCACATCGACCGCGGCGAGGTGCTCTCGCTGGTGGGCGGCTCGGGCACCGGCAAGACGGTGCTCCTGCGCCAGATCCTCGGGCTGGAGAAGCCGACGCAGGGCGTGGTCGAGGTGCTGGGCCAGCAGCCGGGCGAGCTCAGCGCCTCGGGCGCGGCCAACGTGGGCATGCTGTTCCAGCACGGCGCGCTGTTCTCGGCCTTCAGCGTGCTGGAGAACATCGCCTTTCCGCTGCGGGAGCTCAAGCTCCTGCCCGACGAGCTGATCCGCCACGCCGCGCTCGTGAAGCTGCAGATGGTGGGCCTGGAGCCGCAGCATGCGAACAAGAGCCCGTCGGACCTCTCGGGCGGCATGATCAAGCGCGTGGCGCTGGCGCGCGCGCTCATCATGGACCCGCCGCTGCTGCTGCTGGACGAGCCCACCGCGGGCCTGGACCCCGAGGCCTCGGACAGCTTCTGCAATCTCCTGCGCGGCCTGCACCGGGAACTCGGCCTCACGGTGGTGATGGTCACGCACGACCTGGACACGCTGTTCGACCTGAGCACCCGCATCGCGGTGCTGGCCGACCAGAAGGTCATCGTGAGCGGCACGGCGCGCGAGGTCATCGCCTACCCGCATCCGTTCATCCACGAATACTTTCTAGGGGGGCGCGGCCAGCGCGCCCTGGAAGCGCTGCATGACAAGCCAGCCACAGAACAACATGCGCCGCGGCCCGAAGCCGCGCGCGCCGAAAGGTAGGTAGCCACCATGGAAAACAAGGCCCATGCCCTCGCCGCCGGCGCCTTCGTGCTCGGCCTCCTGGCCGTGCTCGTGGGCCTGGTGATCTGGTTCACGCGCGACGACACCGTGCGCAACGTGTACGAGCTGTCCACCCGCGACGCCGTGAGCGGCCTGCAGCCGCAGGCCATGGTGCGCTACCGTGGCATCGCGGTGGGCAAGGTGGTGCTGATCGACTTCGACCCGAAGGTCAAGGGCAATGTGCGCGTGCGCATCACGGTGGACGAGCGCGTGCCGCTCACCACCTCCAGCTTCGCCACGCTGAGCTACCAGGGCGTGACGGGCCTGGCCTTCATCGCGCTGGACGACAAGGGCGAATCGAAGGTCTCGCTCAAGCCCAACAACGACGATCCACCGCGCATTCCGCTCAAGCCCTCGATGCTCGCGCAGTTGCAGGACCGCGGCGAAGCCATCATCAACCAGGTCGAGGAAGTGACCAAGCGCGCCAACCAGCTGCTCAGCGACCCGAACCAGAAGCGCGCGGCCGATGCGCTGGAGAACATCGCCGCCGCCTCGGCCAGCGCCAACACGCTGCTCAAGACGCTGGACAACACCGTGAAGACGGGCCTGAACCCGGCGCTGGAGAAGCTGCCCGACACGCTGGGCACGGTGAAGAAGGCGGCCAGCGACGTCTCGCGCGTGGCCAACAACTTCAACACCACCGTGGGCCGGCTGAACGCGCCCGACGGCCCGGTCGAGCGGCTGAGCGACGGCACCAAGGCGCTCGCGCAGGCGGTCGATTCGTTCAACGCGGCCACGCTGCCGCGCGTGAACCGCGTGGCCGACGACACCTCGCACGCCGTGCGGCGCCTCGGCCGCGCGGCGGACAGCATCAACGACAACCCGCAGTCGCTCTTGTTCGGCAACGGCGGCGCCGCGGCAGGGCCGGGCGAGCCGGGTTTCTCCGCGCCGGCCGCGCGTCCTTGATCGAAGGTGATGAGCATGAAGACAACCACCCATTCCCTTGCCGCTGCCTTCGCAGGCATGGCGCTGCTGGTCGCCGGCTGCGGCGCGCTGCCCGACAAGCCCGCGCGCGCGACGCTGTACGACTTCGGCCCCGGGCTCACCGCCACGGCGGCCGCTGCGGCCGCCGCACCCACTGCCGCGGCGCTGCCGACATTGGCGCTGGCCGAGTTCGAGAGCAACACGCGCCTGGACGGCACGCAGATCCTCTACCGCCTGGGCTACGCGGACGTCAACGAACTGCGCCCCTACGGCCAGTCGCGCTGGAGCCAGCCGCCCGCGCAACTGCTGCGCCAGCGGCTGCGCGACAGCCTCGCCGAGCGCCGCATGGTGCTCGGCCCGGAAGAGAGCGCGACCATCGCGCGCAGCAAGGGCGAGGTGCCCGACACGCTGCGCATTTCGCTGGACGAATTCAGCCACTACTTCGATTCGCCCACGGCGAGCGTGGGTCTCGTGCGGCTGCGCGCCACGCTGATCCGCGGCACCACCGGCGGCGACCGCGTGCTGGGCCAGAAGACCATCACCGTGCGCCGCCCCGCGCCGAGCGCCGACGCGCCCGGCGGCGTGAAGGCGCTCGCCGCCGCCAGCGATGCGGCCGTGGCCGAGGTCACGCAGTGGATGGATGCGCTGCAGCGGCAGCCGCGGCAGTAAGCTGCGGCACCCACACACGAGGAGACCCGCCCCATGAACGCGACACGCATCGTCGGCATCCTGTTGATCGTGGCGGGCATCGCCGCGCTGGGCATGGGCAGCTTCAGCTTCACCAAGGAAACCCATCAGGCCAAGCTCGGGCCGCTGGAGTTCTCGGTGAAGGAAAAGCAGACCGTCAACTTCCCCGCCTGGGCCGGCGTGGCCGCCATCGTGGTGGGCGGCGCGCTGGTGCTGCTGGGCGGCAAGAAGGGCTGAGCGCCCAGCGCACCGCGAGCCCCAGGCAATACGTCACGCCGCGCGTGGCGCAATGGTTGCCGGATCATTTCCCGCGTTTTTTCGCCGCGAGCGCCCTCCCATAATCCGCCGCGACTCCCGATCCACGGGAGCGGGTTCACGGGAGGAACACATGTCCGCATTCCATGCCGCGCGAGCGCGCACCATCGCAACCAGCACCACGGTGATGCCGTCGGTTGCACACGGAAGGGCCACCGCATGAGCGCCCTTCAGATCATCCAGAACCACGACAAATGGCGCAAAGGCATCGGGGGCGCGCCGGCGGGCCTTGCAGGCGAGAGCGACGGCAATGCCTATGCCGGCCTCGATCTCAACCTGATCACCTTCGCGTCCAGCACGTTCAGCGGCAGCAGCTTCACATCGACCACTTTCCTGGATGCTGCCTTGACTTCGTGCCAGTTCAGCGCCTGCACATTCAGCCAGTGCGACATGCAGCGAATCAGCATCAGCGGCTGCGCCTTCGTGGGCTGCACCTTCGATGCATCGCTCCTGAAAGCCAGCACGCTCAGCCACTGCACCTTCACCCGATGCAACTGGACCGCGCTGAATTTCGACGCGAGCCACTGGTCGCAGGTGAAGCTGCTCGACTGCAGAGGCCGGCAAGTGAGCGCGACCGACCTGCAGGGCGAACAGGTCGACTTCACCGGCAGCCAGTTCGAGGACATGCAGCTCACCAACGCGCGCATCAACTGACTGAAGGGGCTGAAGGCGCGCGAAGCTAGGCGGCCATCATCCCCGCCAGCAATTGCGGCAGCAGGTCTTCCGAAGCGCCGCGCAACACCACCGCCGCCGCATCGTCCAGGTGCGGCAGCGGCTCCAGGTTCAGCGTGACGAGGCGGCTGCCGCGCGCCATTGCCAGCTCGGGCAACTCGGCCGCCGGATAGACGATGGCCGTGCTGCCCACCACCAGGAAGAGGTCCGACTCCTGCGCCGCCACCTGCGCTTCGAGCAGCACGCCGGGGTTGAGCATCTCGCCGAACATCACCACGTCGGGCCGCGCGTGCGAGCCGCAGCGCAGGCACCGGTGAAAGGGCCACGGGCCGCTGCGGTTGCCGCAGTGGTCGCAGCGCCAGCGGCGCAGCGACCCGTGCAGCTCGAGCACGTCGAGCCCGCCCGCCTGGGTGAGGAGGCCGTCGACGTTCTGCGTGATGAGGCGCGTCGCCGGGCGCAGCCGCTGCAACTGCGCGAGCGCCCGGTGGCCCGGGTTGGGCGCGGCCGATTCGACGACCGCCATGCGCCGGGCCCAGAACTTCGTGAAACCCGCCGGGTCGCGCTTCAAGTCTTCGGCGTGGGCGAACTGCAGGGCGTTCTGGCTTTTCCAGAGCCCGTCCGCGTCGCGGTAGGTCGGGATGCCGGAGGCGCGCGACAGGCCCGCGCCCGAGAAGACGCCGATGCGCCGGGCGCCCCGCAGCAGCGCGATGGCGGCGTCCAGCGGGGAAGAAGAGGTGGCGTCGGTTGCGTCGGGTCGCGTCATCGCTCGGGTTTAGACGATCCGGAGGCCCCCGCGGCGGGCGCGCCGAGGCGCTGCGACACGGTGCCCGCGCAGGCCTTGAGTGCGCGCGAGAGCTCGCCGTCCCACGCGGTCTCGAAGACGCCGGCCGGGCCGATGGCGGTCACGGCCAGCACGATGGCGCCGGTGTGGTCGAACACCGGCGCGGCCATGGCGCTCACGCCCTCGATCACCTCGCCGTCGGAGCGGCTGATGCCGTGCGCGCGCACCTCCTTGAGCTGGCGTTCGAAGTCGCTCCACGAGGGCAGCGGCTGTACCGGCGGCATGCCGGCGCGTGCGGCGGGCTCGGCGGCGCCCTTGCGCGGCTTCTGGCGCTGGCGCTCTTCCTCGAGCAGTTGCCGCACCGCGTCGGCAGCCAGGTAGGCCGCGAAGATGCGGCCCGAGGCCGTGTTGGTCAGCGAGAACACCGTGCCGTGCCGCATGGTCACGTGCACCGGCGAGGGCGACTCGGCCGTGCGCACGATGGTCGCGCCGCGCGCGCCCCACACCGCCAGCGCGACCGTGTGCCCGATCTGCTGCGCCAGCGGGCTGAGCAGCGGGGTGGCCAGGTGCACCGGGTCGGCCTGCTGCAGGCTGATGAGCCCCAGTTGCAAGGCCAGCGGACCGAGCAGATAGTGGCCGCTGGCGCGGTCCTGCTCGATGAGCCCGAGCCGCCCGAAGCTCACCATGTAGGGGTGGGCCTTGGCGGGCGTCATGTCGGCTTCGCGCGCCAGGTCCTTCAGCGCCATCGGCCGGCCGTGGTGCACCAGCGCGCGCAGCAGCTGGCCGCCGACCTCGATGCTCTGGATGCCGCGCTGGGCGGCGCGGTCGGTGTCCGGAGCCTCGCTGCTGTCGCTGTTGTGGCTGGAGTCCTTGGTCACAGGGCTGCCGATCGTTCGTTCATGAAGAAGGGATTAGACATTAACTGATCTGCGACTTACACTCCGAAAATTCGTTAACCGCAAATTCGTTCGCCTTAGACGAATCCAATTTCCACCCACACCCGACGGAGACAACACGATGAGCCAAGCCAAGAAGTTCGCCAGCCAGGCCGACATGGAAGAAAAGAAGATCACCTTCAGCCAGATCTCCGAGCACGCCTGGGCCTACACCGCCGAGGGCGACCCGAACACCGGCATCGTGATCGGCGACGACTGCGTGTTGGTCGCCGATACGCAAGCCACCCCCGCCATGGCGGCCGACGTGGTGCGCCGCATCCGCGAGGTGACCGACAAGCCCATCAAGTACGTGGTGCTCACCCACTACCACGCGGTGCGCGTGCTGGGCGCGGCAGGGTACTTTGAGAAGGGCGCCGGACACATCCTCGCGAGCCAGGACACCCGCGACCTGATCGTGGAGCGCGGCGAGGCCGACAAGGCCAGCGAAATCGGCCGCTTCCCTCGCCTTTTCCAGAACGTGGAAACCGTGCCCCCGGGCCTGACCTGGCCGACCATGACCTTCACCGGCAAGATGACGCTGTGGCTGGGCAAGCTCGAGGTCCAGCTGATCCAGCTGGGCCGCGGCCACACCAAGGGCGACACGGTCGTCTGGCTGCCGGCGGAGCGCACGCTGCTCTCGGGCGACCTGGTGGAATTCGGCGCCACGCCGTATGCCGGCGACGCCTACTTCCAGGACTGGCCGCAGACGCTGGACAACATCGCCGCGCTCAAGCCCGCCGCGCTGGTGCCGGGCCGCGGCGCCGCGCTCACCACGCCGGCCGAGGTGGCCGAGGGCCTCACGGGCACGCGCAACTTCATCTCCGACGTGTATGCCAGCGTGCAAGAAGGCGTGAAGGCCGGGCGCGACCTGAACACGGTCTACAAGGACACCTACGCGAAGCTCAAGCCCAAGTACAGCCAGTGGGTGATCTTCGACCACTGCATGCCGTTCGACGTGAGCCGCGCGTACGACGAGGCCTCGGGCCATGCCGATCCGCGCGTGTGGACGGCCGAGCGGGACATCGAGATGTGGAAGGCGCTCGAAGGCTGAGGCATTTGCTTCCCGCGCCGCCCATCGGCGCAGGAAAGACAAAGACACGGAGACAACACGTGATCGACTATCAAAGTCTGCGCTTCGACTACCGCCGCCACGCCGACCAGGACGCCGCGGCGCCCGCCCATCACCCCGTGGTGATCGTGGGCGCCGGCCCGGTCGGCCTCACGCTGGCCATCGACCTCGCGCTGCGCCAGGTGCCCGTCGTGCTGCTGGACAACGACAACACCCTCTCCAGCGGATCGCGCGCGATCTGCTTTGCCAAGCGCACGCTGGAGGTGTTCGACCGCCTGGGCTGCGGCGACCGCATGGTGGACAAGGGCGTCTCGTGGAACGTGGGCAAGGTGTTCTTCCACGACGAGCAGGTCTACCGCTTCGACCTGCTGCCCGAGCCCGGCCACGAGCGGCCGGCCTTCATCAACCTGCAGCAGTACTACGTCGAGGGATACCTCGTGGAGCGCGCCGCGGCGCTGCCGCTCATCGACCTGCGCTGGAACCACAAGGTGACGGGCATCGCGCAGCGCGACAACGGCGCGGTGCTGACCGTGGAGACGCCCGAGGGCGACTACCCGCTGTCGGCCGCCTATGTCGCGGCTTGCGACGGCTCGCGCTCCAACCTGCGCCAGTTGCTGGGCCAGGAGGCCAAGGGCCGCACCTTTCGCGACCGCTTCCTCATCGCCGACATCACGATGGATGCGCAGCTGCCGACCGAGCGCCGCTTCTGGTTCGACCCCTCGTTCCACCCCGGCCAGAGCGTGCTCCTGCACAAGCAGGCCGACGGCATGTGGCGCGTCGATTTCCAGCTCGGCTGGGACGCCGAACCGGTCGAAGAACGCAAGCCCGAGAACATCACGCCGCGCGTGCGCGCGCTGCTGGACAGCATCGGCTTTGCGGACGTGCAGTTCCAGATCGGCTGGGCCAGCGTCTACACCTTTGCGTGCCAGCGCATGGCGCGCTTTCGCCACGGCCGCGTGCTGTTCGCGGGCGACTCGGCGCACGGCGTGTCGCCCTTCGGCGCGCGCGGCGCCAACTCGGGCGTGCAGGACGCGGACAACCTCGCGTGGAAACTCGCCGCGGTGCTGCAGGGCGACGCGCCCGACGCGCTCATCGACAGCTACGCGAGCGAGCGCGAATTCGCGGCCGACGAGAACATCCGCCACTCCACGCGCGCGACCGACTTCATCACACCCAAGAGCGACGTGAGCCGCCTGTTCCGCGACGCGGTGCTCGAGCTGACGAAGTACCACGCGTTCGCGCGCACGCTGGTCAACAGCGGCCGGCTCTCGGTGCCGGCGGTGCTGCGCGATTCGCCGCTGAACACGCCCGATGCCGACGCGTTCAAGGGCGCGATGGTGCCCGGTGCGGCAGCTGCCGACGCACCTACGGTGCGCGCTGACGGCAGCACCGGCTGGCTGCTGCGCGAATGCCACGTGGCGCAGTTCACCGCGCTGGTGTTCGGCGCGGGCGAAGCCGCCGAGCGCAGCGCAGCGGCGCTGAAGGCGAGCGACCGCGCGCTGCACATGGTGCGCGTGCAGGACGCGACACCTGCGGGCGAGCTCGCCACCCAGCGCTACGACGCGCAGCCCGGCACCGTCTACCTGCTGCGCCCCGACCAGCACGTGTGCGCCCGGTGGCGGCAACCCACGGCCGCGGACATCCGCACCGCCATCGACCACGCCCGCGCAAAAGCATGAACATGCAACACCTGAACACCGCGCCAAACCTGGAGGCGCCCGACGATTTCTACGAGGCGCTCATCGAGGCGCACCAAGGGCTTTCGACAGAAGAGAGCCACGCCTTCAACGCGCGCCTGGTGCTCGTGCTGGCCAACCACATCGGCTCGCTCGCCGTGCTGCGCGAGGCCTTCGAGGCGGCGCGCGGCTGAGCCGGGCACGCATTCCAAATCTCATCGCGATTTTCGAAAGAGAACACCATGACCGACATTCACGCCACCGAACGGCGCTACCTGGGCGGCTTCGGCAACGAGCATGCCTCCGAGGCCGTGCTCGGTGCGTTGCCGCAAGGCCGCAACAACCCGCAGCGCGGACCGTTCGACCTCTACACCGAATTGCTCTCGGGCACCGCCTTCACCGCGCCGCGCCATGAGAACCGCCGCACCTGGCTCTACCGCCGCCAGCCCTCGGTGGTGTCCGGCCGCTACCAGCCCTATGCGCAGCCGCACTGGACGACCGGCGGCGACCGCGAAATCGCGCTGCCGCCTGAGCCGATGCGCTGGCACCCGATGCCGCTGGACGGCGCGGCCGAAGCGGACTTCGTCGACGGCATGCGCACGGTGGCGGCAAACGGCGATGCCGAATCGCAGGTCGGCATCGGCTCGCTGATGTACCTGGCCGGCCGCTCGATGGAGAAGCGCGCCTTCGTCAACGCCGACGGCGAAATGCTGGTGGTGCCGCAACAAGGCCGCCTCATCATCACGACCGAGCTCGGCGTGCTCGACGTGAAGCCCGGCGAAATCGCGGTGCTGCCGCGCGGCATGGTCTTCAAGGTGGCGTTGCCCGATGGTCTCTCGCGCGGCTACGTCTGCGAGAACTACGGTGCGCATTTCCGCCTGCCCGAGCTGGGCCCGATCGGCTCGAACGGCCTGGCGAACGCGCGCGATTTCCAGGCGCCCGTGGCGGCGTTCGAAGAAGACGGCGGCGCCTACGAGCTGGTCAAGAAATTCGCCGGCCGCTTCTGGAAGGCGCCGACGAAGCAGTCGCCCTTCAACGTGGTCGCCTGGCACGGCAACCTCGCGCCGGTGAAGTACGACACGGCGCACTTCATGGCGATCGGCTCGATCAGCTTCGACCATCCCGATCCGTCGATCTTCACGGTGCTGACCTCGCCGAGCGACACGCCGGGCACCGCGAACTGCGACTTCGTGATCTTCCCGCCGCGCTGGATGGTGATGGAGAACACCTTCCGCCCGCCCTGGTTCCACCGCAACCTCATGAGCGAATTCATGGGCCTGGTGCTGGGCGAATACGACGCGAAGCCAGGCGGCTTCAAGCCCGGCGGTGCAAGCCTGCACAACTGCATGGTGCCGCACGGGCCCGACGAGGAAGCCTTCGACAAAGCCACGCACGCGGACTTGAAGCCGCACAAGCTGGACAACACGCTGGCCTTCATGTTCGAGAGCCGCTACCGCTTCATTCCAACCAACTTCGCGCTGAAGAGCCCGGCGCTCGACACCGACTACGCCGACTGCTGGGCCGGCCTGAAAGATCAATTCAAGCCATGATGAAGAACGCCTTCGCCTTCGCCCTCACCCGCCGCGCGGCGGCCATCGCCCTGCTCGCCGCGCCGTTCCTCGCGCACGCGGCGGACTTTCCGTCCAAGCCGATCCGCTTCATCGTGCCCTACACGCCCGGCGGTACCACCGACCTGGTGGCGCGCACCGTCGGCCAGAAGGTGTCGGAAAAGCTCGGCCAGCCGGTGCTCATCGACAACCGCGGCGGCGCGGGCGGCAACATCGGCATGGACGCCGTGGCCAAGGCCGCGCCCGACGGCTACACGATCGGCTTCGGCGCGATCTCGACCAATGCGCTGAACCCGCACATCTACAAGTCGATGGCCTTCGATCCGCGGAAGGACTTCACCGCGATCAGCCTGCTGGGCACCTCGACCATCGTGCTCGAAGTGCCGGCGGCATCGCCGATCAAGTCGGTGCCCGACCTGATCGCCGCTGCCAAGAAGAACCCGGGCCTGCCCTACGCCACCGCAGGCGCGGGCACGTCGATGAACCTGGCGGGCGTGATGTTCGCGCAGATGACCGGCACCGAGCTCACCCACGTCGCCTACAAGGGCAGCGGCCCGGCCATCACCGACATGCTGGGCAACACCATCGGCGTGATGTTCGACAACCTGCCCGCGTCGCTGCCGCACATCCAGGCCGGCAAGCTGCGCGCGCTGGCGGTCGCCGGGCCGACACGTTCGCCGTCATTGCCCGACGTGCCGACGATGGCCGAGGCGGGCCTGAAGGGCTATGCGCTCGATCCATGGTTCGGCGTGTACGGGCCGGCGAACCTGCCGGCACCCATCGTGAAGGCGCTGAACGAAGCCTTCATCGAAGCGCTTGCGATGCCCGACGTGAAGGCCAAGCTGCAGCAGGCCGGCTTCTCGCCGCGCGGCTCGAGCGCGCAGGAGCTGGCGACGCTCACGCAGACCGAGTACCAGCGCCTGGGCGATGTGGCGAAAAAAGCGGGCATGACCGCGGACTGAAGCACACCCCCAACAACCGTTCACGCTGAGCTTGTCGAAGCGCCGCGCAAGACTTCGACAAGCTCAGTCCGAACGGTTTCGCCACCGAACCGAACACAGAAACGAAAGCCACACATGACCATCGCACTGAACGCCACCCACGACCCGAAGCTGCGCAGCTGGGTCGCATCGGCCAACGACGCCGGCACCGACTTCCCGATCCAGAACCTGCCCTTCGGGCGCTTTCGCAGCGCGGGCAGCAGCGAGGCCTTTCGCATCGGCGTCGCCATCGGCGACCAGGTGCTCGACCTGAAGGCCGCGGGCCTTGTCGAGACCGACGACATGAACACGCTGATGAGCGCGAGCGCGAAGGATCGCCAGGCCCTGCGCGCTGCGATCTCCGCCGGCCTCGCAGAAGGCAGCGGCAAGGAGGCCGCGTGGTCGAAGGCGCTGCTCGCGCAGGGCAAGGCCGAGCTCACCGTGCCCTGCCGCATCGGCGACTACACCGACTTCTACACGGGCATCCACCACGCGACCACCATCGGCAAGCTCTTTCGCCCCGACCAGCCGCTGATGCCCAACTACAAGTGGGTGCCCATCGGCTACCACGGCCGCGCCTCGTCCATCGGTGTGAGCGGCCAGGTCTTCAAGCGCCCGCAGGGCCAGACCAAGGCGCTCGATGCGGCCGAGCCGAGCTTCGGGCCTTCGAAGCGCCTGGACTACGAACTGGAGCTGGGCTTTCTGGTCGGCCGCGGCAACGCGCTGGGCGAGCCGATCGCCATCGGCGAGGCCGAAGACCACCTCTTCGGCGTGACGCTGCTCAACGACTGGTCCGCGCGCGACCTGCAGGCCTGGGAATACCAGCCGCTCGGCCCATTCCTCGCGAAGAACTTCGCGAGCACGCTGTCGCCGTGGATCGTGACGATGGAGGCGCTCGCGCCGTTCCGCGCGAAGTTCGAGCGGCCCGCAGGCGATCCGCAACCGCTCGCGTACCTGGATGCGCCATCGAACCGCGAGGCCGGCGCGCTCGACATCACGCTCGAAGTGCTGCTGCAGACCGCGAAGATGCGCGCGGCCGGCGAAGCGCCCGCGCGCCTCACGCGCGGCAATACCACCGAGGCCGCCTACTGGACCGCCGCGCAACTGGTCACGCACCACACGGTGAACGGCTGCAACCTGCAGCCGGGCGACCTGCTGGGCTCGGGCACGCTCTCGGGGCCGAAGCCCGACGAGGCCGGCTCGCTGATCGAACTCACGCTGGGTGGCAAGCAGCAGATCACGCTGCCGAACGGCGAGAAGCGCACGTTCCTGGAAGACGGCGACACGCTGGTCATGCGCGGCTACTGCGAGCGCGCGGGGACGGTGCGCATCGGCCTGGGGGAGGTCAGCGGCACCGTGGTGGCCTGAGGCTTTGTGTTGTCCCCTCTCCCTCCGGAGAGGGAGCAAGAGGTTCAGGGTGCCGGAGCGGCAATCGTCGCCGCCACCGGCCACGCCACTTCGCTCGCCACGCGAGGCTTGCCCATCGGCGCGGTGGCCTTGCCGATCTTGATGGCGGCCATGTCCGCTTCGCTCGGGTACTGGTCCATGAGCCAGTAGTCGAACACGCGGCGCGCGATGGGAGCGGCGGCGCCGGCGCCCCAGCCGGCGTTCTCCACGATCACCGCGATGGCGATCTTCGGGTTGTTGACCGGCGCGAAGGCCATGAAGAGGGCGTGATCCCGTTGATGCTCTTCGAGCGCGCGGGCGTTGTACTTGGTGTTCTGCGCCTGCGTCACGGCCTGCGCCGTGCCGGTCTTGCCGGCGGCCTGGTAGCCCGCGCCCGCGAACACGCCGCGCGCGGTGCCGCTGGTGACCACGCTGGTGAGTCCCTCGCGCACCACCGCGACGTTGGCCGCGGTGAAGCCGAGGTTTTCCGCCGGCGGCTGCGGCAGCGGCACCACCTGCCCGCTCACCGTGTTGCGCGTGGCCAGCACGAGGTGCGGCTTGTGCTTGATGCCGCCGTCGGCCACGATGGCCGTGGCCTGCGCGAGCTGCAGCATCGTGAAGGCGTTGTAGCCCTGGCCGATGCCCAGCGAAATGGTCTCGCCCGCATACCACTTCTTGGCCTCGGGCCGCTTGTAGGCATTGCGCTTCCACTCGGTGCTGGGCAGCACGCCGCGCACCTCGCCGCCCAGGTCGATGCCGGTGATCTGACCGAAGCCCAGCGGCTTCATGAAGTCGTGGATCAGGTCCACGCCCATTTCGTTGGCCAGCGAGTAGTAGTAGATGTTGCTCGACAGCTGGATCGAGCGCCGCATGTCCACGCCGCCCAGGTTGCCCTCGGGGCTGCCGAAACGGTGGCCGCCGAAATTGAAGTAGCCGGGGTCGTTCACCACCACGCTGGCGCCGCGCTTGCCGGTCTGCAGCGCGGCCATGGCCATGAAAGGCTTGTAGGTGGAGCCGGGCGGGTAGGTGCCGCGCAGCGCGCGGTTCAGGAGCGGCTTGTCGAGCGATTCGCTCAGCTCTTTCCAGCTCTCGGTGTCGATGCCTTCGACGAAGAGGTTGGGGTCGAACGTGGGCTTGCTCACGAAGGCCAGCACCTCGCCGGTCTTGGGGTCGATGGCCACCAGCGCGCCGCGGCGGTCGCCGAACATGTCTTCCACCAGCTTCTGCAGCTTGATGTCCAGCGACAGCATCACGGTGTTGCCGGGCGTGGCCGGGTGGCTGGCGAGCCGGCGGATGGCGCGCCCGCCGGCGGAGGTTTCCATCTGCTCCACGCCGGTCTGGCCGTGCAGCGTTTTCTCGTAGCTCTGCTCGATGCCCAGCTTGCCGATGTAGTCGGTGCCCTTGTAGTTGGCCTGCTCTTCTTCTTCCCAGTCTTCCATCGCGGTCTTCTCGCGCTGGTTGATGCGGCCGATGTAGCCGAGCACGTGCGAGCCGGTCTCGCCGTTGGGGTAGTTGCGGAACAGGCGCGCCTTGATCTCCACGCCCGGGAAGCGGTAGCGCTGGGCCGCGAAGCGCGCGACCTCTTCGTCGCTCAGGCGGGTGCGGATCGGGATGGAGTCGAAGCTGCGGGAGTCCTCGCGCAGGCGCTTGAAGCGGCGGCGGTCGCGCGGCGAGACTTCGAGCACCTGGGTGAGGTTGTCGATGGTTTCCTCGACATCGTTCACCTTCGACGGCGTGATCTCCAGCGTGTAGGCCGAGTAGTTCGAGGCCAGCACGATGCCGTTGCGGTCGAGGATCAGCCCCCGGTTGGGCACCACCGGCACGATGGCCGTGCGGTTGCTCTCGGCCTGCTCGGCCAGGTCTTCATGCCGCGTGACCTGCAGGTAGATCAGCCGCGCGCTCAGCAGGCTGAACGCGAACAGCACCGCCAGCCCGATCACGATCACGCGGCGCTTGAAGCGCGCGAGGTCGGCGGCGACGTTGCGGATTTCGGTCATGGCGGTGGGAGCTTAGGCGCGTGCTAGTGCAAGTCAAGTGCAATGGCGGATGCGCGAAGGACTCGGCTTAGAGGGGGCGGTTCTCGTCCGGTTCCGGGGTGCGGCGCTGGGGCGCGAGCAGAAGGGCCGAGGCCAAGGGCCACAGCGCAGCCTCCACGCCCGGCGAGATCAGCACCGTCCAGCCCGGGAACACGCCGCCGCCGATCATCCGCGTGATGACCTCGATCAGCTGCGACAGCGCAAAGAGCGGCAGCACCTGCAGCGCCTGCGACAGCACCGGATACCAGAGCAGCCGCCGGTGGATCGTGATCGCGAAGAAGCCCAGCGTCGTGTAGGACAGCGCATGCTGGCCGAGCATGGAGGCCTGGTGCACGTCCATGCAGAGGCCAAACACGAAGGCCGCGCCGATGCCCACGCGCGAGGGCTGGTGCACGCCCCAGAACACGATCACCAGCGCCAGGAGGTCGGGCATCCAGGCGGCACGGCCGATGGGGATCATGTTGACCAGGAGCGCCACGATGAGGCTGGTCCACATGAAGAGCGGGCTGACGGGCAGCAGGAGCTGCTGCTGGCCGGGGCGCTTGATCATCGGCCACCTCCTGCGGATGCTGCGGGTGCGGCGGGTTTCTTCTCGTTCTTGCCGGCACCCGGCTTGCCTTCTGCACGCTTTCTCTGCGTGGTCGCGGGAGCGGCGGGCGGCGCGGTCGGGGCGCCGGTGGGCTCGAGCACCAGCACGTAGCGCGCGGCGGTCACGCTGGCCAGCGGCACGCAGTAGATGCGGGCAAAGGCCGAATCGGCGCGGCGCTCGATGCGCTCGATCCTGGCGACCGGCAGGCCCGCCGGGTAGATGCCGTCGACGCCGCTGGTGGAGAGCAGGTCGCCCTCCTGCAGGTCGGCATTGGCGGCCATGAAACGCAGTTCCAGCCCGCCGCCGTGCGCCGAGGCGTCGCCGAAGGCCACGCTGCGCACGCCCGTGCGGGTGTTCTGCACGGGGATGGCCAGGTCGCGGTCGATCACCAGCGTGACCTCGCTCGTGAAGGGCAGCACCTGCGTGACCTGGCCGAGCACGCCGCGCGCATCGATCACCGGCGAGCCGGCCGCCACGCCCTGCGTGAGGCCCTGGTCGATGACGATCTTGCGGGTGTAGGGGTCGGCCGCGTCGTAGAGCACCTCGGCCGCGCGGCCCGGCGTCTGCGTGGTCTGGCGCAGCTCGAGGAGCTCCCGAAGGCGCGCGTTGTCCTGCGCCAGCGTGTCGGCCTGGCTCGCGCGCTCGGCCTGCATCATGAGCGCCTTGCGGGCGTCGGCCTCGTTGCGCTGGGCGGTCTGCAGGTCTTCGAGGTAGCGCCCGCCGCCCATCATGATCTGCACGGGCTTGAGCGCCACCCATTGCACCGGATAGAGCACCGCGCCCAGGGTCGCGCGGATCGGCTGGACGATGTGAAAGCGTGCGTCGGCCACCATGAGGAACAGGGAGAGCGCGCCGAAGAAGATCAGCTTGCTGAGTGCCGACTGCCCCTGGTTGAACAGGGGTGGCGCTGTGCGATCGAGCGTGCCCAGAGGCATGAATTCAGACCCGGCGGTGGTGCGGAATCAAATAACAAAAAGCCGGCCTATGCAAGCAGAGGCCGGCCGATGATGGCTTTCGCCTTTTACTCGCTCGTGAAGATGCTGCCCAGACGGTCCATGCGCTCCAGGGCGATGCCGCAGCCGCGCACCACGCAGGTCAGCGGATCTTCGGCCACGAGCACGGGCAGGCCCGTTTCCTCGGCCAGCAGGCGGTCCAGGTCACGCAGCAGGGCGCCGCCGCCGGTGAGCATCATGCCGCGGTCGGCAATGTCGGCGCCCAGTTCGGGCGGCGTTTGCTCCAGCGCGTTCTTCACGGCCGAGACGATGTTGTTGAGCGGATCGGTCAGGGCTTCCAGCACTTCGTTGCTGCTGATGGTGAAGCTGCGCGGCACGCCTTCGGAGAGGTTGCGGCCCTTGACTTCCATCTCCTTGACTTCGGAGCCCGGGAAGGCAGAGCCGATGGTCTTCTTGATGACTTCGGCCGTCGGCTCGCCGATCAGCATGCCGTAGTTGCGGCGGATGTAGTTGATGATGGCTTCGTCGAAGCGGTCGCCGCCCACGCGCACCGAGCCCTTGTAGACCATGCCGCCCAGCGAGATGACGCCCACTTCGGTGGTGCCGCCGCCGATGTCCACCACCATGGAGCCGGAGGCTTCGCTCACGGGCAGGCCCGCGCCGATGGCCGCGGCCATGGGTTCTTCGATGAGGTAGACGGACGTGGCGCCGGCCGCTTCGGCCGCGTCCTTGATGGCGCGGCGCTCGACCTGCGTGGAGCCGCAGGGCACGCAGATGATGATGCGCGGGCTCGGCGTGAGCAGCGTGCGCGGGTGCACCATCTTGATGAACTGCTTGATCATCTGCTCGGTGATCACGAAGTCGGCGATGACGCCGTCCTTCATCGGGCGGATCGCCTCGATGTTGCCGGGCACCTTGCCCAGCATGGCCTTGGCCTCGCGGCCGACGGCCTGGATCACCTTCTTGCCGTGCGGGCCGCCTTCGTGGCGGATCGCGACCACCGAGGGCTCGTCCAGCACGATGCCCTTGTTGCGGGCGAATATCAGGGTGTTGGCGGTGCCGAGGTCGATCGCAAGGTCGGTGGAAAAGTACCGACGGAAAGCTCCAAACATGTGCGGAATCCTCTGAGCACGGCCTGCGCATCGGCAGGTCGTCGCTCTATTTTTGGGTCGTTTGACGGGGTGAATTGATCGTTTTTGGCGCAAAAGCCGGCGCGTTCGCGGGGGTTGCGGCAAAGGCGGGATAATACCCGAATCCCCTCTGATTCCCGTGTTAGCACCCTCTTCGGCGTGCGATTACCTTCGGTTTTTTGACCGGTCCGACCCATGTCCCTTGACGCTTCAGATATCGCCCGTATCGCCTCCCTGGCGCGGCTGCAACTCGCTTGCGACGAAAGCGAGCGCATGCTCAGCCAGATCAATGGCTTCTTCGACCTGGTCGAACGCATGCGTTCGGTCGACACCACGGGCATCGAGCCCCTGGCCCATCCGGTGGCCGCGATCGAGGACATCACGCTGCGCCTGCGCGACGACGTGGTGAGCGAACCCAACAACCGCGAGGCCAACCAGAAGAGCGCCCCGGCCGTCGAAGCCGGCCTTTTCCTCGTGCCCAAGGTGATCGAGCAATGAGCGGCGAACTGCACCAGATGGGCGTGGTCGCCCTGGCCAAGGCATTGGCCGAACGCAAGGTCTCGGCCGTCGAAGCCTCCGAGGCGTTCCTCGGCCGCATGAAGGCCCACGAATCGCTGGGCACCTTCGTCGACGTGAACGAAGAAGTCACCCTCGCCCAGGCTCGCAAGGCCGACGCGCTCCTCGCAGCAGGCAATGCCCCGGCATTGGCCGGCGTGCCGATCGCGCACAAGGACATCTTCGTCACCACCGATTTCGCCACCACCGCCGGCTCCAGGATGCTCGCGGGCTACCGCTCGCCCTTCGACGCCACCGTGGTGCGCCGCCTGGCCGGGGCCGGCGCGGTCACGCTGGGCAAGTTGAGCTGCGACGAGTTCGCGATGGGCTCGGCCAACGAGAACGTCGCCGTGCCCGCCGTGGGCCACGACAAGGCCGTGCCGGTGCAGAACCCGTGGAACCGCGAGCGCATTCCGGGCGGCTCCTCGGGCGCGAGCGCCGCGGCCGTCGCCGCACGCCTGGCCCCCGCGGCCACGGGCACCGACACCGGCGGCTCGATTCGCCAGCCCGCGTCGTTCTGCGGTGTGACCGGCATCAAGCCGACCTACGGCCGCGCCTCGCGCTACGGCATGGTGGCCTTCGCATCGAGCCTCGATCAGGCCGGCCCGATGGCGCGCTCGGCGGAAGACTGCGCGCTGCTGCTGTCGGCCTTCTGCGGCCCCGATCTCGACCGCGACTCGACCTCCATCGACAAGCCCGCCGAAGACTTCGGCCGCTCGCTGAACGACTCGCTCGAGGGCCTGCGCATCGGCGTGCCCAAGGAGTTCTTCGGCGAAGGCGTGGCACCCGGCGTGCGCGCAGCGATCGACGCGGCGCTCGCGCAGTACGAGAAGCTCGGCGCCAGGCGCGTCGAGGTGTCGCTGCCGCGCACCGAGCTGTCGATTCCCGTGTACTACATCCTCGCGGCCGCAGAAGCGTCGAGCAACCTGAGCCGCTTCGACGGCGTGAAGTTCGGCCATCGCGCCAAGCAGTACAAGGACCTGTCCGACATGTACGAACGCACGCGCGCCGAAGGCTTCGGCGACGAAGTCAAGCGCCGCATCATGATCGGCACCTACGTGCTCTCGCACGGCTACTACGACGCCTACTACCTGCAGGCGCAGAAGGTGCGCCGCATGATCGCCGACGACTTCCAGCAGGCTTTGAAGCAATGCGACGTGATCGCCGGCCCCGCCGCGCCGACCACCGCATGGAAGATCGGCGAACACGGCGACGACCCGGTGGCCGACTACCTCGCCGACATCTTCACGCTGCCCGCATCTTTGGCCGGCTTGCCCGGCATGAGCGTGCCTGCCGGCTTCGATGCCGGCATGCCCGTGGGCCTGCAACTGATCGGCAATTACTTCGGCGAAGTCAAGCTGCTCAACGCAGCCCACCGCTTCCAGCAAGCCACCGACTGGCACACGCGCACGCCGGAGGGCTTCTGAAATGAGCGAGACCGTGAACACCTTCGAAGCACAGCAACAAGGCCGCCCGACCGGCCCGCTCGTGCGCGGCTATGAAGTCATCATCGGCTTCGAGACGCACGCGCAACTCTCGACCGCGAGCAAGATCTTCAGCCGCGCCTCCACCGCCTTCGGCGCCGAGCCCAACACGCAGGCCTGCGCGGTGGACCTCGCGCTCCCCGGCACGCTGCCGGTGATGAACAAGGGCGCGGTCGAACGCGCCATCAAGCTGGGCCTGGCGCTCGGCTCGCACGTCGCGCCGCGCAGCGTGTTCGCGCGCAAGAACTACTTCTACCCCGACCTGCCCAAGGGCTACCAGATCAGCCAGTTCGAGATTCCGGTCGTGCAAGGCGGCTCGGTGTCGTTCTTCCTCGGCGAGGAGAAGAAGACCGTGCGCCTCGTGCGCGCGCACCTCGAGGAAGACGCGGGCAAGTCGCTGCACGAGGACTTCATCGGCCAGAGCGGCATCGACCTGAACCGCGCGGGCACGCCGCTGCTTGAAATCGTGACCGAGCCCGACATGCGCTCCACCGCCGAGGCCGTGGCCTATGCGAAGGAGCTGCACAAGATCGTGACGTGGATCGGCATCTGCGACGGCAACATGCAGGAAGGCAGCTTTCGCTGCGACGCCAACGTGTCGGTGCGCAAGCCCGGCGAGAAGCTCGGGACGCGGCGCGAGATCAAGAACCTCAACAGCTTCAAGTTCATGCAGCAGGCGATCGACTACGAGATCCGCTGGCAGATCGAAGAAATCGAAGACGGCCGCCAGATCGAACAGGCCACGGTGCTTTTCAACCCCGACACCGGCGAGACGCGCGCGATGCGTGCCAAGGAAGACTCGGCCGACTACCGCTACTTTCCCGATCCGGACCTGCCGCCGCTGGTGATTGCGGCCGACTGGATCGAGCGCGTGCGCAGCGAGATGCCCGAGCTGCCGCGCGCGATGGCCGAGCGCTACGTGGGCGACCACGGCCTCTCGGAATACGACGCGGCGCAGCTCACGCAGAGCACGGCGCTTGCACGCTACTTCGACGACGCGGTGAAGGCCGGCGCCACGCCCAAGCTCGCGAGCAACTGGATCACCGGCGAGATGGCGCGCCGCCTCAACGCACAAGAGATCGGCATCGAGGCCGCGCCGGTCGGCGCGCTGCAGCTGGGCCAGCTGATCAAGCGCATTGCCGACGGCACGCTGCCGAACAACGCCGCGCGCCAGGTGTTCGACGCACTCTGGACCGGCGAAGGCAGCGATGTCGACGCGATCATCGAAGCCAAGGACCTGAAGCCGATGGCCGACACGGGCGCGCTCGACGCGATCCTGGACGAGGTCATCGCCAAGAACCAGAAGAACGTCGACGAGTACCGCGCCGGCAAGGAAAAGGCGCTGAACGGGCTCGTGGGCCAGGTGATGAAGGCCAGCGGCGGCAAGGCCAACCCGGCGCAGGTCACCGAACTGCTCAAAGCCAAGCTGGGCTGATGATCGATGAACCCCCGGGGCCAGCGCGGCCCCGGCGGATCAGCGCGGCGCCGCGGCGGCCGTGCTCGGGGCCGGACCCCAGAGCGGCTTCAAACGCGCACGCTCTTCATCGAAGCGCGCATTCACGCGCTTCTTCTCTTCTTCCTGCTCGGCGATGAAACGGTTCTGCACCGTCATGCTCTGCGTGTTGTCTTCGAGCTTGCGGCGCGTGGCGCCCGGCGCCTTGCTCGTGTCGGCCTTGTAGAACTCGAGCTCCTCGTCGATCTTCTTGCGGTCGTCGGCCAATTCCGCAATGCGCTTTTGCGCCGCCTGGATCACCGCATCGACCTGCGACAGCGCCTGGTTGCGCTCGCGGTCATGCGAGGCGGCGCTCGGGTAGCGCACGAGCAGCGCGCGCTCGCGGCGGCGCTCGTCGGTCGCCTTGGCCGCCTGCACGGCGGCTTCGCGGGCGCGGTCTTCGCGCTCGGCCATCTCGCGCGCCGAGTAGGTGGGTTCGATCTTGCGGCGCGTGAGGCCGCTCGGGCTCAGTTCGCGCTGCTCGCGGTCGCTGCAGGCGGCGATCGGGCGGTCCGCCGTGAGCGTGCGGCCTTGCGCGTCGGTGCAGGTGTAGATGCCGCCGGCGGGCGCATCCTTGCCCTGTGCATGCACGGCGCCGCAGAGGGCGAGGCTCGCCAGGAGAAACGATGCCACCGCCAGCAGGCGAGTGGGCTTGCCGTGATCGCGTATACGCATTGCTGCGATCCTCAGTGGGCGCCGTAGCGCGCGCGGTAGGCCAGCACGCGCTCGCGGTGCGCGCCCAGGTCGGCGGCGGCATTCCCCGAGAGGAAGCTCAGCAGGTCATCGAGCGTGGCAATCGCGATCACCGAAAGGCCCAGTTGGTTGCGCACGTACTGCACCGCGCTGTGGTCCACATCGACGCCGTTCTCGGTGGCCTTTTCCTGCCGGTCGAGGGCGATGGCCACGGCGTGCGGCGTGGCGCCCGCGGCCTCGATCGCGGCGATCGATTCGCGCACCGCGGTGCCGGCGGACATCACGTCATCCACGATCAGCACGCGGCCCTTGAGCGGCGCGCCCACCAGGTTGCCGCCCTCGCCGTGCGCCTTGGCTTCCTTGCGGTTGTAGGCAAAGGGGTAGTTGCGGCCGCGCCGGGCCAGCTCGGCGGCCACCGTGGCGCCCAGCGGGATGCCCTTGTAGGCGGGGCCGAAGATCATGTCGAATTCCAGGCCGCTCTCGACGAGCCGGTCTGCATAGAATCCCGCGAGCCGCGCGATCTTGGCGCCGTCGTCGAAGAGCCCCGAATTGAAGAAGTAAGGGCTCATCCGCCCGGCCTTGGTCTTGAACTCGCCGAAGCGCAGCACGCCGGCGTCGAGCGCGAACTGGACGAAGTCCTGCGCCACCGCGCTGCTTTTTTCACCATCTACAGCCATCGGGAAATTCCTTGTGTTCAAACTGACCAGTCTCAATCTCAATGGCCTGCGTTCGGCGGCCACCAAGGGCGTCGCCGATTGGGTGGCCGAACTTGCGCCGGATTGTATTTGCATGCAGGAGATCCGGGTCCAGGCGAGCGACATCGAAGGCCGCTTCGAGGAAATGGCGGGCCTGAAGGGTCACTTCCACTTCGCCGAAAAGAAAGGTTACGCCGGCACCGCGATCTACACCAAGCATGCGCCGAGCCAGGTCATCGTGGGCTGGGGCGATGCCGAGTTCGACGCCGAGGGCCGCTACCTCGAACTGCGCTTCGACACGCCGGAGCGCAAGTTCTCGGTCATCAGCTGCTACTTCCCGAGCGGCAGCTCGGGCGAGGAGCGGCAGCAGGCCAAGTTCCGCTTCCTCAAGGGCTTCTTTCCGTACCTCATCGCACTCAAGAAAGAGCGCGAGTTCGTGCTGTGCGGCGACATCAACATCGCCCACAAGGAGATCGACCTGAAGAACTGGCGCGGCAACCAGAAGAACAGCGGCTTCCTGCCCGAGGAGCGCGCCTGGATGACGAAGCTGCTGGACGCCGGCGCCGAGGGCGCGGGCCTGGTGGACGTCTACCGCATGCTCAAGCCCGACACCACCGCCGAGGCCTACACCTGGTGGAGCAACCGCGGCCAAGCCTATGCGAACAACGTGGGGTGGCGGCTGGACTATCACCTGGCCACGCCGAAGACCGCCGCGCTCGCGCGCACCGAAGCGATCTACAAGACCATCAAGTTCAGCGACCACGCGCCGATCACGGTGGACTACGACTTCACGCTGTAGAGGAAAGCCAGCCGCGCTAGCCGCAGCAGCCGCCGATGCGCCCGCTGCGGTAGAACGGCCCGAGGTCGTCAGCCAGCGCCTTGACGGTCTCGCGCCACGACAGGGCGCCGCCGGCATCGGCCGCCAGCGCTGCGCGCATGCGCGCCAGCAGCTCGGCGCGCAGCGCTGGCTCGTCGATCCCCAGCACGCGGCCCCCGTCGACCACCATGCGCCCGCCGACCAGCACTTTGGCGATATGGCCGCCGTTGCCGCGCGCCAGCAGCAGGTCGAGCGGGTCGGTCTCCGCAAAGAGCGCGTCGTCGTCGAGCGCGTCCCAGTCCAGCAGCACCATGTCGGCCAGCGCACCGGGCTCGATGCGCCCGCCCCGGGCCAGCCCACCGCGCACGCTGCGCGGGCCGTTGCCCGAGGCGAAGGCCCAGAGCTGCTCGCGTGTCATCGTGGTGTCGTAGCCCCAGCCGCGGTGCAGCGAATAGGCCAGCCGCATCTCGCGCAGCGCGTCGTCGTCTTCGTCGAAGGCCATGCCGTCCAGGCCCATGGCCACGCGGCAACCGTGCTTGAGCATCTCGGGCACCGGCGCGATGCCCGACTTCAGGCCCAGGTTGGAGCTGGTGTTGACCGCGATGGCCGCGCCGCGCTCGGCGATCAGCGCCAGCTCTTCCGGCCGCGCCCAGGCGCAATGCGCGAGCGTGAGGCGCGGCGTGAGCAGGCCGATGTCGTCGAGAAAACGAACGATGCCGCCGGGGTGGTTGGCATCGGCCCAAGCGCGCTGGTAGCGCGTCTCGAGCAGGTGCATGTGGACCGGGCGGCCCGTGTCGGCAGAGGCCTGCGCGATGGCTTCGAGCAGCGGCGTGCTGCACCACTGCACCCCGGTCGGTCCGTATTGCACGGTCACATGCTCGCCGTGGCCGGCCTCTTCCATCCTGCGCGCGACCTCCTCGACCAGCGCGAGCTGCTGCGCGGGCGCCACCGGCTTCACCGCGAGCCGTTCGGCCACCGCGTCGCGAATGTCCGGGCGCAGGGCCGACAGCACGCTCGCGTCGTCGCAGTAGGCGATGCCGTGGCGGTCGCGCATCGCGATCGCGAAGCCGATGCGCACGCCGACATCGCGTGCCGCGCGCGCCACCGCCTCGGCTTCGTCGGCATAGGCCATGCCGCCCTGCACGCGCGTGTAGTGGACCATCAGGTTCGCGACGCCGTGCCGCGCCGAACGCGCGAACGAAGTCGCGGCGCACAGGTAAGGGTCCATGCCCGGCACCACGCCGAGAAACGGCAACCAGCTTTCCAGCGGCTGGCCGAAGGCGCCGAGCGTGGCGCTGCGAAAGGTGCGTGCATGGTCGTGCGCGTTGGCCAGCGCCGGCAGCGCGAGCAGGCGCGGCCCGCCGGTGCCGATGGCGGCTTTGTGCGCCAGTGGAGCGATCGACCCGATGCGGTCGCCCGCCAGTTCGATGCGCATGTCGGGCTGCGCAGGCTCAGCGCCGGGATCAGCCAGCAGCCATGCGCAGTCGATCGGGCCTTCGTGCATCGCAGCGGGCATGGCGTTTCCTTCGTCGTCGGGTTGCGTGTGTCTGTTCCTGGGCCTACGGCGCGGCGATTCTGCGCTCCGCCAGCGGCGGCAGGAAGCGCCGGTCGAACACCTCGCCGGCGGCTGGCGCGCTCGCGAGGTCGAACGCCTCCTTCACCTGTCGGATCGCGCGCGCCATGCGCGCGTCGTTCACGTCGCCCAGGCCGGCGGCGGCGACCTCGGGCGTCAGCATCACGGTGCGCAGCGTGTAGAGCAGGCGCCGCTTCTCCAGCGCCGCGTTGAGCAGCGGCTCGCGCTTCATGAGCGCGGCAATGGCGGCGTCGGGGTCCGCCACGGTGTCGCGCACCGCCTTGTTGACGGCACGCACCAGCCCGGCCACGGCCTGCGGCTTGTCCTTCAGGAGCTGGCGCGACACCACCACGCCGTTGCCGTACAGGTCGACGCCGTGGTCCGCGTAGTGGAACCAGCGGATGTCCTTGTCCGGGTCCACGCCCTGCGCCACCAGGTTCATGTAGCTGGTCACCGAAAACACGGCCGAGCCTTCGACATGGTCCTTCAGCAGCATCTGCTCCTGCAGGTTGGGCGCCATGTTCGTCCACTTGACCTTGCTCGCGTCCACGCCGCTCCTGGCCGCCATCAGCGGGAACATGCGCAGTGCGGCGCCACCCGCAGGCGACCCCAGCGTGCGGCCCTCCAGGTCCTTCAGCGTCCTGATCGGGCTGCCGGACTTGACGATGAGGGCGAAGGGCGCGCGGTTGTAGACCATGTAGACCATCACGGGCGCGGCGCCGGGCCTGGCGGCCGCGCTCTGCACGATCGCGTTGACGTCGCCGAAGCCCGCGTCGTAGGCGCCGGCCATCACCTTGGTCACGGTGGCCGCGGAACCGTCGCCCTGGTCGATCGCCACCGCGAGCTTCTCGGCCGCGAAGTAGCCCCGGTCTTCTGCGAGGTAGTACCAGGCGTGGATGCCCTGCAGCTTCCAGTCGAGGACGAACTTGATGGGCGTGAGCGGCTGCTGCTGCTGCGCGCGCGCTTCGCGCACCGCGAGCGACGCGAGCGATGCGCCCAATGCGGCGGACACCGCGACCACCGCCGCGCGGCGGGACACTGGAGAAGAAGACATGCGAGGCTCCCTTGGGTGGATCAGATGGTTTCGAAGAGAACGTCCTGCGCGCCTTCCCACAGCACCTTGGTGCCGAGCGCGCGCAGGTGCTCCCGTCCTTCGACGATGGTGAGGAAGTGGTTGCCCGCCAGCGTGCCCATCTTGCTGGCGAAGCTGCAGGCGCCGTAGGCCAGGATGATCTCGGTCTCGCTGTAGCCGCCCGGGTAGAACAGGATGTCGCCCACCGAGGGGTGGCTGGTGTGGTTCTCGAAACCCACGCCCAGCTGGAAATCGCCCAGCGGCACCCAGCAGCCTTCGCCGCTCCAGCGCACGTGGATGAGCTTCTGGCGGTAAGGCAGCAACTGGCGAAATGCCGCCACGGTGAGCGGCGCGTCGGGGTTCGTCTGCGCCACGAAGCAGAGGCCCCCGGCGGTGATGCGGATGAGGTCGTTCGTCATGCCATCGCCATGTCGGTCTTGCGCTGCGCCCAGCCCGTCATCCGCCGCTCGACCAGCGAGGAAACGGCATACAGCGCCACGCCCATCGCCGCCAGCAGGAAGAGCCCCGCGAACACCATCGGCACGTCGAAGTTGCCGCTGGCGATCATCATCACCGTGCCGATGCCCTGATTGGCCGCTACGGTCTCGCTCAGCACCGTGCCCACGAAAGCCAGCGTGATCGCGATCTTGAGCGAAGCGAAGAGATAAGGCAGTGCGCGCGGCAGGCCCACGTTCCAGAGGATGTCGCGCTTCCTCGCGCCGAGCACGCGCAGCACGTCTTCCAGTTCGGGCTCGGTGCTCGCAAGGCCGGTGGCCACGTTCACCACCACCGGAAAGACGCTGATCACCATCGAGGTCAGGATCGCCGGCACCGTGCCCGCGCCGAACCACACCACGAACAGCGGCACCACCGCGACCTTCGGAATGCTGGAGAAACCCACCAGCAGCGGATAGGTCACGTCGTAGGCCAGCTTCGACGAGCCGATCACCACGCCGATGACGATGCCCGCGCCCACGCCGAGCACGAAGCCCGCGAGCGTGGTGTAGAGCGTCTGCACGGTGTGCGGCCACAGGAGCGGCATCTTCTGCAGGAGCACCAGCGCGATCTGGCTCGGGCGCGGCAGGATCAGGTCGGACACGCCGAAGGCCAGGCAGACCACCTCCCACAGCACGAAGAAGCCGATGAGCGCGCTGGCGGAAAGAAGGCGCTGCCGTGCGAGCGGCGCGATCATGCGGCCACCTCTTCGAGCGAGCGCGTCCGAGCCTGTACGGGCGCCACAGGCACGGCATCGCTCTCGCGACGCGCCTGTGCAATGCGCATGCGCAGCTGCTGCACCAGCGCCGCGAACTCGGGTGCGTAGCTGCTCTCCAGCGTGCGCGGCCGCGCGAAGCCCACGTCGCGCGTCTCCAGGATGCGCCCCGGCCGCGCGCTCATCACGCAGATGCGGTTGGCCAGGTAGGCCGATTCGCGCAGGTCGTGCGTCACCAGCAGCACGGTCGGGCGCTTGGCGATCCACAGCGTCTGCATGATGTCCCAGAGCTCCTCGCGCGTGAACTGGTCCAGCGCTCCGAAGGGTTCGTCCAGCAGCAGCAGCTCGGGCTCGTGCACCAGCGCGCGGCAGAGCGATGCGCGCTGCAGCATGCCGCCCGACAGCTGCCACGGCCGCTTGTCGCCGAAGCCCTTGAGGCCCACCTGCGCGAGCAGCGCGTCGGCGCGCTCGGCGTATTCGCCGCGCTTCTTGCTGCGGTAGTGCTGACGAAAGGGCTCGACGATCTTCAGCGGGATCATCACGTTCTCGCGGATCGTGAGCCACGGCAGCATGGTCGGGTTCTGGAACGCCAGGCCGATGCGAAGCCGCGGCGCGGGCGATGCATGCGCGCCCGCCGCCACCGCGGTGCCGGCCGCGCCCACCTCGCGCCCGCCGGCGATCACCGCGCCCGCGCTCGGCCGCAAGAGGCCCGCCA
The DNA here is from genome assembly GCF_979257995.1 of Variovorax sp. AC194. NCBI lineage: Bacteria > Pseudomonadati > Pseudomonadota > Betaproteobacteria > Burkholderiales > Comamonadaceae > Variovorax > Variovorax sp. AC194. Next base: position 6,723,486 of record NZ_OZ409823.1, read on the forward strand.
CCAGCTTCAGGATGGTCGACTTGCCGCAGCCGCTCGGGCCCACGAGCGCGACGAAGTCGCCCTTCTCGATGTCCAGCGTCGTGTGGTCCAGGGCGATGGTGCCGCCGCCGTAGCGCAGCATCACGTCGGACAGTTGGATGAATGCGTTGCCCATGGGGTCCTTCAGGAAAAGACGGGTGAAGTGGAAGAAGCCGTGTCGTCGTCCATCCGCAGGATCGCGGCCACCGGCCCGCCGCCCGCGGGCCCCTGGTGCTCGGCGCCGCCCGACACGTACAGCGCGGTGTGGCCGGCCACCGAGGCCAGCACGCCGCCCACCACGGCGCGCGCATGGCGCGTCGAGTGGATGTCGGAGTCGTTGAGCATCGTGTGGCGGGCGTCGCGCACGCGGCCGTCCGGGCTGGCCTCGGCCTTCGCGAGCAGGTTCACCAGGCGCGCGGCGAGCGCCTGCGCATCGCGTTCCGCATCGAGGCCGAAGGCATCGCGCAGCAGCGCGCGCACGCTCGCGGCGTCGATCGCATCGCGCATCACCGTGTGGGCGATGCGAAACGCGGACGCGCTGCCCTCCGCCTCGCCGAGCACGATGACGACATTGCCCTCCAGCTCGATGCCGGCCGACGCCGAGGCGCGCGCGGAGAACAGCCGCCAGTCGCTCATCACGCTCGCGTCGCCGATCTCTTCACGCGCGACCTCTCCCAACGCAACCGCCACGCCGAGCGCCGATGCGCCGCGCGAATAGCCCATCGACTCGTAGCTGTCGTGGGTGGCCGGCGAAGCACCGCGCGCCAGCGCCGCCGACACCTTGGCCGAGGTGAGCAGCGGGCACTTGACCTGCACGAAGTGCACATCGCTCGCACTCTGGATGCCGGCATCGCGCATGGCCTTTGCAACCGCGTCGGCCGTGGCGTCGATTTGCGCGGCGCGGCCCATTTCTTCCGGCAGGAAATCGCGCGTCTGCGCGATGCCGACCACGAGGCGCTTGCCCCGGACGGCCGATGCACCGGACACCCAGCGCCGCGCGAACACGGTGAAGTGCGGCGACAGCACGCCCTCGGTGCCGCCCGACATCACCAGCGCCACGCGCCCATGCACCGCTTCGGGCGCACAGCCCAGCGCGGGGGCGAGCAAGTGGCACCACGCTGTCGATGCGTACTCGCGCGTGAAGTCGTTGACGCAGCCGTTGCCTTCGGTCTTGCCCATCACGGCCACGATGTCGGCCGCTACGATCTCGCCCGCATCGATCAGCGCCTTCACGCCGCCGAGGTCGCCCGGCCCGCTGCACGGAATGCGCCAGACCTGCACCTGCTGCACGCGCGCGGCGGTGCTCATGCCGCGTCCCAATCCACCGCGCCGACGGGCACGGCCGTCGCGGGCACCCCGGGCGGCGTCTGCAGGATCGCGCGGCTGTAGTGCTCGGTGTTGCGCGGCTTCGGGGCGGGCATCTTCTGCACGCCCTTCACCGACCGGCCCCAGCCGACCGCGTCGACCACCAGCTTGCCCTCGCGCATCACGAAGCGCCCGCGCAACAGCGTGTGCAGCGGATAGCCCTGCACCGCGCGGCCGTTCCACGGCGAGATCTTGCTGATGCTCTGCAGCTTGTTCTGCGACAGCGTGCCCGCGCGCTGCATGTCGACGATCGCGATGTCCGCGTGCGCGCCGGGTGCGATCACGCCCTTGGTGCCGTACAGGCCCCAGGCCTTGGCGGGGTTCACCGCGCTCCAGCGCACGTAGTCCATCAAGGTGGCGCGCGCGCGGTTCACCTCGGTCAGCATCAGCGGCATCTGGGTTTCCACGCCCGGGAAGCCGCAGTCGCAGTCCCAGATGCTCTCGCGGGTTTTCTCCTCCGGCGTGTGCGGCGCGTGGTCGGTGGCGATCATGTCGAGCGTGCCGTCCAGCAGCGCGTCCCACAACGGCTGGTTGTGGCGCGCCTCGCGGATCGGCGGGTTCAGCCGCATCACGCCGCCGAGCTTGAGCATGTGGCCGGTGTTCAACAGCAGGTACTGCGGACAGGTCTCGGCCGTCACGTCGACGCCGCGGCGCTTGGCTTCGCGCAGCAGGAACAGCGAATCGGCCGCGCTGTGGTGCGCGATGTGCACGCGCGCACCGGTCCACTCGGCCAGCGTGAGCACGCGGCCGATGGCCTCGATCTCGGCCACGGCGGGCCGCGCATCCAGGTGGGCCATGGCATCGATGCGGCCGGCCGCCTGCATCTTCTTCTGGCGGCGCTGCAGGATCGACGAATTCTCCGCATGCACCACCGTGCGAATGCCCAGCGGCGCGAGCGTCTCGAAGCCTTCGAGCAGCGCACCGTCCGTGGGCGCGGGCAAATTGCCGAAGGTGTTGCCGACGAAGGCCTTGAAGCTGGTGACGCCCGCATCGAGCAGCTCTTCGAGCCGATCGACCGTGTCGTCGCCCAGCAGGCCGTGGATGCCGAAATCGCAGTACGACGACTCGGCCGCCTTCTGCTTGATGCGCAATGCCTCGACGGTGCCGGTCGACGGGTTGGTGTTGGGCATCTCGAACACCGTGGTCACGCCGCCCATCGCGGCGGCGGCCGAGCCGGTCTTCCAGGTTTCCTTGTTGGGATAGCCGGGGTCGCGAAAGTGCACGTGGCTGTCGATGGCGCCCGGCAGCAGGTAGAGGCCGTCGGCACGCATCTCCTGGCGCGCGGGCGGCATGGTGTCGTCGTGGCCGACGGCCACGATGTGCTCGCCGGCGATGGCCACGCTGGCTTCGATGATCTGGTCCGCGGAGACCACGCGGGCGCCGCGGATGACAAGGTCGACTTCTTTATGCATCGTGGCCTCCTCAGAGCATTGCCCAGCCGCCATCGACGGGCAGGTCGACGCCGGTGATCTGGCGCGACACGTCGCTGGCCATGAAGAGGCAGGCGTTGGCCACGTCCGCATCGGTGGAGACGCGGCGCAGCGCGTAGTCGGCCGCGTGCCGCGTCATCGCTTCTTCCAGCGTGATGCCGAGTTTTTCGGCCATGTTGGCGCACACCTTCTCGCGAAAGCGCGGCCCGTCGACCATGCCGGGCGCCACGCAATTCACATTGATGCCGTGCGGCCCTGCCTCCAGCGCAAAGCTCTTGGTGATGCCGCGCAGGCCCCACTTGGAGGCCGAGTAGGCCATGCGGCCGGCGCGCCCGCGCATGCCGAAGGTGCCGCCCACGTTCACCACCTTGCCGCTCTGGCGCGCGACCATGCCGGGCAGCACGGCGCGCATGGTGTTGAAGCAGCCGGTCATGTTGAGCTGCACGATCTCGTCGAACTCCTCGGTGGTGGTTTCCCAGCCGGTCTTGCCGATGGGTCCCGAGCCGCCGGCCACGTTCACCAGCACGTCGATGCGGCCGAAGGCTTCCAGCGCATGCGCCGCCAGTGCCTCGGTCTGCGCGCCCACGGTCAGGTCGCAGGGCACGACGATCGCCTGGACGCCGAGCGCGCGGGCTTCCGCCGCCACAGGCTCGATGGCGCCGGTGTCGCGCCCGGCCAGCACGAGCCTGGCGCCTTCGCGCGCGAAGGCCAGCGTCACGGCGCGGCCCATGCCCTTGGCCGGGCCGGTGATGAGCGTCACCTTGTCTTTGAGTTGCAGGTCCATGTCGTTTCTCGCTTTCAGTTCGATGCGTTCAATGTCTTGGAGGGGCGCTCGGCGCGCGCGGGCAGGAAGCCGCGGTCGAACACCTCGGCCGGTGCCGGCGTGCGCGGCAGCTGGTTGGCGTCCACCACGATGTCGATGGACTTCTTCAGCCGCGCGTCGTCCACGTCGCCCAGGCCGATGCGCGCCACTTCGGGGTGGCTCATGTCGTTGCGCAGCGTGGCGAAGAGCTTTTCCTTCTCGACCTCGCGCTTGAGCAGCGGCTCGCGCTTCATGACGTGGTCGATGCCCATGTCCGGATCGGCGATGACTTCCTTGACGGCCCGGTTCAGCGCCTTCACGAAGCCTTGCACCGCCTTGGGGTTCTCCTTGGCGAAGGTGCGCGAGAAGAACACGGCGTTGGAGTACAGGTCCATGCCGTTGTCGCCGTAGCGGATGAAGCGCAGGTCCTTCGCGGGATCGAGCCCCATCGCCTTGGCGCTGAAGCTCACGGTGGTCACGTAGCCGAAGGCGGCGTCGATCTGCCCACGGGTGAGCATCTGCTCGCGCAGGTTGGGCGCCATGTTGGTGATGGTCACCTTGGCCGCATCGACCTTTGCGAGCTTGGCGAAGGCCGGGAACAGCTTCAGCGCGCCGTCGTTGGCCGGACCGCCGACGGTCTTTCCTTCCAGGTCCCTGGGCGATTTGATCGGGCTGTCCTGCTTCACCACGATCGTGAAGGGCGGCGTGTTGTAGAGCATGTAGACCGCCACCGGCGCGTCGGCCGGGCGCTTGGATGCGAGATCGATCAGCGCGTTGAGGTCGCCGAAGCCGGCCTGGTAGGCGCCGGCCGCGACCTTCGGGATCGAGGCGGCGGAGCCCTCGCCCTGGTCGATCTGCACGTCCAGGCCTTCGGCCTTGAAGTAGCCCTTGTCCTGGGCCACGAAAAACCAGGCCTGCGGGCCTTCGTACTTCCAGTTGAGCACGAGCTTGAGCGGCACCTGCGCGGCGGCGCAAGTGGCCGCCAAGGCCAGGCCGGCGGCGCCCAGCGAAGCGAGCGCGCGAGCGAGGCGCGGCTTGGAAAAGAAAGATAACGGCATGCGAAGGACTCCTAGCGTTTCTTGGAGGGAGAGGACAAAGAAGAAAGCGAATCGAGCAGCGACTCGGCGGTCGCAACGAACCCGTGCAGCTGCTGCACGATGAAATGAATGCCGCGCGTGACATAGGCGGGCGACGAGGTGCCGCACGCATCCTTCAGCAGCACGCAGTCGTAGCCGAGGAAGTTCGCGTCCTGCAACGTCGAGAACACGCAGCGGTCGGTGTTGATGCCCGCGAACAGCAGCGTGGTGATGCCCTGCTGGCGCAGGATGCTGTCGAGCTCGTTGTCCCAGAAGCCGCTCAGGCGGTGCTTGTGGACGGTGATGTCGCCGGGCGCGCCGGCCAACTCGTCGATCACCTGCGCGCCCCACTCGCCCTGCACCAGCGAAGGCCCGTGGTCGATGGGCGAATGCTCGGCGTAGCCGACGCCATCGGCGCTGCGCTTGCCCTTGAACTGCACCGTGGGCGACAGGTTGAGGCGGTCCGCGCGGATGCCCCAGTTGAGCCACACCACCGCGCCGCCGGCCGCGCGCCACGCCGGCAGCAGGCGGGCGATGGCCGCGATCGGCTTGCGCGCCGCGCGGATGCCGATGCCCTTCTGGGCGAACCAGCCCTCGGGGTGGCAGAAGTCGTTCTGCATGTCGATCACGACGAGCGCGCTGCGCGCGAGGTCGAACTCGATCGGCTGCGGCTCGGCGGGCATCTGCACCGGCAGCGGCCGTTTCGGTGCGCGCACCAGGCTGACGCGGCCACCGGCCAGCGTCCATGCGTTGTGGGGCACCGGGCCGAAGCGGGCGGACGGTTGCTCGGTGTTGGTGCGCGAAGGTGCGGATCGGCGTGTCATGCGATGCGGGCACGCAGCCGACGTGCCAGAAGGTGCTCTCGATCCGTACCGAATCACGTACTGTGCGTTGCCGTTGCGGCAACACGCAGCGCGGCATTCGTGGCGCGCTTCGTGCAACTGCAGCGGGCATGAACCACCTTCGCTTCCTGCGCTACGCAGACGAGGTCGCCCGCGCCGGCTCCATCCGCCAGGCGGCCGAGCGCTTGCATGTCGCGCCCTCGGCCGTCAACCGCCGCATCCAGGACCTGGAGGAAGAGCTGGGCACGCCGCTCTTCGAGCGATTGCCGCGCGGCATGCGGCTCACCGCGGCGGGCGAGCTGTTCGTGCGCTACATCCGCGGCCGCGCGTCGGAACTGGACCGCGTGCGCTCCGAGATCGAGGAGCTGCAGGGCTTGCGGCGCGGCGCGGTGCGGCTGGTGGCGAGCCAGGCGCTCGCGCCGCGCTTCCTGCCGGCTGCCATCAACGACTTCGGCCGGACGCATCCGCTGGTGGGTTTCGATGCGCGCATCGGCGATCACGTGCAGGCCGCGAGCGCGCTGCGCAGTTTCGAGACCGACCTCGCGCTGGTGTTCAATCTCGCGCCGGAGGCCGACATCGAACGCGTGTGCGCGGTCGAGCAAAAGCTCATGGCGATCATGCACAGGCGCCATCCGTTGGCGAAGGCCAAGACCCTGCGCCTGCGCGACTGCGCCGACTTCCCGGTGGTGCTGCCGAACCGCGACACGGGTGGACGCCAATTGCTCGAGCGCTTTCTCGCGCGCAGCTCCACCTCGATCCGCGCCATGGTGGAGAGCAACAGCTTCGAATTTTTGCGCGGCTGCTTGTACGACGGCCAATCGATCTCGTTCCAGATGGCCATCGGCACCTGGACCGACGACCCCAACATCGTGGCCCGTGATATCGAGGACCGCGGCTTTCCGCGCGGCGAACTGGTGCTGGCCAGCCTGCGCGGGCGGCAGCTGCCGGTGATCGCCTATGCGTTCGCGGAGTTCCTGCGCAAGCGGCTGGTCGAACCCTCCGGCGAGGATTAACGCGAGAGCGCGGGCAGCGCCTTCTCCAGCGTCGCCACGAAAGCCTGCATCGCCTCCGTCTCGTGCGCGCCGCGCTTGGCGATGCGGTAGAAGTCCAGCCCCACCTTCGGCTTGACCAGCACGTCGGTGCGCACGCGGTGCCGCCTGCAGGCCGCGAGCGCGAAGGTCGGCATCACCGCGGTGCCGAAGCCAGCCTCCACCATCGAGATCAGCGTGCCGAAGAAATTGAAGGTGGGCCGCTGCGCATCGGCGCGGCCGATGGTGGCCACCAGGTGCTGGTCGATCACCTTCTGGATCGGGTTGCCCGGTGGCAGGCCGATGAGTTCGGCGGTGCGCAGCGCGGACCATGGCACCGTGCCGATGGCCGGCGCTTCATCGGCCTCATCTGCAGACGCCGCCACCCGCATCAGGTGAAAGCGTCCGACCGGCGTGCGCTCCAGGCCCGCCGCGGCCTTGAAGAAGAAGCCGAGGCCCACATCGGCATCGCCGGCCGCGACCATCGCCTCGACATCGCGCAGGTCGGCATCGAAGAGGCGCAGGCTCACCTGCGGATGCGCCTGGCGGAACGTGGTGAACACCTGCGGCAGCAGGTGCGACGACACCAGCGGCGTGGCCGCGATGCGCAAGGTCTGGCGCGCTTCGTCGCCTTCGGCACCGAGCTGCGCGGCCACGTCGTCGAGGTCGGTGACGAGCCGTTCCACCACCGGCAGCAACCGCCGCCCCGCGGGCGTGAGGTTCACCACGCGCGTGGTGCGGTCGAAGAGCCGGCAGCCCAGCTGCTTTTCCATCTCGCGGATCAGGATGCTCAGCCCCGCCTGCGTGATGTGCGCCTGCTCGGCCGCGCGCGTGAAGTTGCCCAGGCGCGCGACCTGCAGAAAGGCGCGCATCTGGCGGGTCGAAAGGTTCATAAGGATTCATGATAAATCCATAGCACATCTAAATTTCACAAATGGCGAACTTCCGTTCCCAATACGGCTGGAGACAAACGCAACCCATTCGACAGCCATGAACGACAAGCAAGTGATCATCCTGGGCGCCGGCATCGGCGGCCTGACCCTCGCGCTGAGCCTGCACCAGGCCGGCATTCCCTGCCGCGTGTACGAGGCCGTGCCCGAACTCAAGCCCATGGGCGTGGGCGTGAACCTGCTGCCGCATGCGGTGCGCGAGCTGACCGAACTCGGCCTGCTGCCGCAGCTGGACAAGGTGGGCGTGCGCACGAAGGAGTCGATCTTCTTCACCGAGCACGGCCAGCTGATCTTCCAGGAAGCCGCGGGCGAGCACGCGGGCTACGACTGGCCGCAGTTCTCGATCCATCGCGGCGACCTGCAGACGGTGCTGCTCGAAGAGACGCTCAAGCGCCTGGGCCCCGACAGCGTGGTCTGCAACCACCGCTGCACCGGCGTCGCGCAGGATGCGGGCGGCGTCACCGTGCACTTCGCCGATGCGCCCACCGTGCAGGATGTGCGCGGCGCCGTGGCCATCGGTTGCGACGGCATCCACTCGGCCTTGCGCAAGCAGCTCTATCCGAACGAAGGCGCGCCGCGTTACTCGGGCGTGAACATGTGGCGCGGCACCGCGCGCTGGAAGCCCTTTCTCTCGGGCGCGAGCATGGTGCGCGCGGGCTGGCTCGCGGTCGGCAAGATGGTGATCTACCCGATCCGCAACGACATCGACGCCGAAGGCCACCAGCTGGTGAACTGGGTCGCCGAGATCCACGCGCCGCAGCCCGCGATGCGCGACTGGAGCCGTGCCGGCCGGCTCGAGGACTTTCTCCCCGCGTTCGCCGACTGGCACTTCGACTGGCTCGACGTGCCCGCGCTGATCCGCGCCTCGGACACCATCCTGGAGTACCCGATGGTCGACCAGGATCCGCTGCCGCGCTGGACGCACGGCCGCCTCACGCTGCTGGGCGACGCCGCGCACCCGATGGTGCCGCGCGGCTCCAACGGCGCGGGGCAGGCGATCATCGATGCGCGCTTTCTCGCAGGCGCGCTCAAGGACCTGGGCGTCGGCACCGCGGCGCTCGAGGACTACGACCGCGTGCGCGTGAAGGCCACCACCAACGTGGTGCTGACCAACCGCAGCAACCCGCCCGACGCGATCCTGCGCGAAGTGTTCGAGCGCTCGGGCGGAAAGCGCTTCGGGCAGATCGAGGACGTGGTGAGCCGCGCCGAGCTGCAGGCCATTTCGGACAACTACAAGCGCGTGGCCGGCTACGACCCGGTGGCGCTGAAAGCGCGCGCCTCGTACCTCTGAGCGCCGGCACTTCTCGATCACAGAACAAGACGGAGACCAACCCATGCGATTCATTGCCAAGCCCCTTGCCAAGACCCTCGCCACCCTGCTCGTCGCGGCGAGTGCCGCCGCAGCCCATGCCTGGCCCGACCAGCCGATCACGCTGGTCGTGCCCTACACGCCGGGCACCGGCATCGACCTGGTCGCGCGCCAGCTCTCCGCGCGCCTGCCCGCGCTGCTGGGCCAGCCCGTGATCGTGGAGAACCTGGCAGGCGCCAGCGGCAACATCGGCAGCGAGAAGGTCGCGCGCGCCAAGCCCGACGGCTACACGCTGATGGTGCAGGTCAACACGCTGGTGATGAACCGCAGCCTCTACAAGTCGCTCGGCTACGACCCGGTGGCCGACTTCGCGCCGGTGTCGCTCACCTCGTGGGGCACGCTGCTGCTGGTGACCAACCCGAACGTGCAGAAGGCGACGTCGGTCGCACAGATGGTGAGCGCGGCCAAGGCGGAGCCGGCCAAGCTGACCTACGCCACGCCGGGCGTGGGCACGCCGCACCACCTGTCGATGGCGCTCCTGATGCAGGGCACCGGCACCGAGCTGCTGCACGTGCCCTACAAGGGCACGGCCGGCGCGGTGACCGACCTCCTGGGCGGGCGCATCGACTACATGTTCCTGCCGGTGCACGTGGCGCTGCAGCACATCCAGGTCGGCAAGCTCAAGGCCATCGCCACCGGCAGCAGCAAGCGGCTGCCGCAACTGCCCGACGTGCCCACGCTCGCCGAGGCCGGCGTGACCGCCGACAACGTGGACATGTGGTACGGCGTGCTCGCGCCCAAGGGCACGCCGCCCGAAGTGGTGGCACGGCTCAACAAGGAGATCGCCGCGGTGCTGAAGCAACCCGACGTGGCGAAGTCCTTCGAGTCGCAGGGCATGGTGCCGGCGAGCTCGACGCCGGCGGACTTCGGGGCGCTGGTGAAGAAGGATGCGGACCGGTGGGCGGGGGTGGTCAAGCGCGGGAACATCACCGCGGACTGAACGCACCGGCCCTTGTTCCTCCTTGCTCGCCGGGCCGCACGAACATCGCTCGTCACACAACAGTCAAGATATTCGTCACACGAAGCTGCGATACTTTCGGCAATCAATAAGTATTAGCCGCCTTGCTTGCAGCAATGCATCGCATGGCTGTGCGGCTTCGAGCGACAGAGACGATGAGGGAAGAGGGACATGACGCTGAAATTCACAGCCATCGTTGGCTTTTGCCTGGTGCTGGCTGCATGTGGTGGGAGCGGGGGCAGCAGCGGGACCGGAGGTTTTTCCGCCTCTGCGGGTGCGCCTGCTGGTGCCTCCAGCCCTGCCGCCGGCACGAACGGCCAGGAGGCCAAGCCCGAAATGCCACTTGCGCAGTCGCAGGGCACCACAAAGGCCTTCTCTTTCACGGACGCGAACAGCGCTGGTGCAACCGTTGCGCCGGAGGCGTCGAATTCCGTGACGATCAGTGGCTTGGCGGCCAGCACCGCTTCATCGGGGCCGCACTTCGATCCGGCCTCCCTGACTGACCGGGCTGCGCTGAGGCACAAGCGGCGGATTCTTCCTTCCGAATGGGGCGTCGGCTTTGCAAGCACGCGCAGCGGGTCGGTGCTCACGAGAACGCTGCGGGTCGCTGGCAACCGCGACGGCGCCCTGTCCTGGACGGCCACATCCAGCGCGCCCTGGCTTTCCGTGACGAGCAGCGGAACGACCAGCACCGACCCGGGCCTGGTGCTCACCGCGAACCCCCAGCTGGCGGCGATGGACGCGATCAGCTACGCGACCGTTACCTTGAAGACCTCCGATCCCAACGTGGCCCCCGCGACCGTCCAGGTTGGCTTGTGGCGTTCCGACGGTGAACTGACCACCGTGACCACATTGCCCATGGGCTATACGAACCTTGTCGCCGACAAGATCCGGCCCTACGTCTACGCGCACAACGGCGGCACGTCCATCGACATCTACAACGCGCATCTCGGCACGAAGGCCGGCACCATCGCGGATGTCGGAACCACGCTGGCGGAAATGACCGTTGCACCCGACGGCAGCAAGCTCTACGTGGGAGATACGAGCAACGACACCGTCGCCGTCATCGATCTGGCGACTGCGTCGAAGATCGGGACCTGGCCGCTGAAAGGAAGATATGTCCACTCGGCCCTGACCTTGCTGGCGATCCGCACCAATGGCCAGGACATCGTTCTGGTCGGCGACGGCTATGCGTACGTGGACGGCCGGAACGTCGCCACCCTGCCGATATCGAGTTCCTCCGGCACCTGGGTTTTCGCCGCATCGTCCGACGGCCGACGGGTTTTCGCGCAGGACATGGGCCTCAGCCCCGCCACCGTGATGGCCTTCGATGTCGACTATTCGGCAATGCGGGGCGGGGCTCTGGGGATAACGTCCAGCGCAACGAAATGGAACGCGAACTCCTCGTCGAACGGGCAGGACCTCGCAGTGAATGCAGAGGGGACCGCGCTCTATGTGGCATCGGCCAACCCCTCCCGTTGTTACTCTCTGAATCCTGTCAATCTCGCCTTGATTGCAAACCTTCCGGGCGGAAATTCCTTCCCCACCAATATCGAAATCACCAGCGATGGCCGCGTGCTATGCGGCATCGACGACTGGCACACAAACGCCGACCTCTGGATCCACTCACCCGATGGACGTTTGCTGAAGTCCTTCAAGCTCGCAGGCTATGCGAGAAATATTCTTGACCGCCAACTGGCAGTCACACCGGACGGAATGATGGCGATCGGCCTGACGAACGATCCCCTGATTTCGTTCATTCCTCTCGGCCCTCCGTAGACACGTTGGCATGCATCTTCGGGTGTGATGCATCAGCGCGGCGCGCGCCCCGCATGCCGCGCCAGATGCACCTGGTGCAGCGTGATCTTGCGCACCTCCGCCTGGCTGGTCTCGATGTGTGCGCGCAGCAGCATCGCGGCCTGATCGCCGCGGTTCGCGCGGATCGCCTTGAGGATCTTCGCGTGCTCCTCGTAGGTCGCCTCGATGCGCGGCTGCTGCGTGAAGTCGAGCCGGCGGATGATGCGAATGCGGTCGGTCACGTCGCTGTGCACGCGCGCCATCTCGGCGTTGCCGGCGGCCGCCACGAGCGAGCAGTGGAAGGCTTCGTCCCACTGCGCGACCTGGGCGGTGTCGGTGCTGCGTTCGGCCGCGGGCACGAGCCAGATGCCGGCCAGCGTGTCGAGCAGGCTGCGGTCGACGCGGTGGTCGGCCTCGCAGATGCGGTGCACCGCGGTGGTCTCCAGCACCATGCGCAAATCGTAGAGCTGCTCGAACTGGTCGAAGTCGAACGGCAGCACGCGCCAGCCGCTGCGGAACAGCACCTCCACGAAGCCCTCCTGCTGCAACCGGAAGAGCGCCTGCCGCACCGGCGTGCGCGACACGCCGAGCCGGTCGCTGATCTCGTTCTCGGTGAAGCGGTCGCCGGGCACGAGGATGAACTCGGCCACGTCGCGCTTGAGCTGCGCGTAGACCTCGTCGGCGCGTGTACGAAAAACGGCCGCATCGGCGGCGGCTGCGGGCGCGGGGGGTGCTGGGCGGGGTCGGACGGTAGACACGTGGGGGATGGTAGTCGCTGGCGCCGGCTTCACGCCGCGTGGTTCAGCGCGGCGAGCAACGCCGCGCTCGGCGCGGTCCAGCCGACGATGGCGCCCTGCGCGCGGATCATGTCGAGCGTCGCCGCCTTGAAGGCCGGGAAGTAGCTCTCGGTGCAGTCCTCCAGCAGCAGGCCGTCGTAGCCGCGGTCGTTGGCTTCGCGCATGCTGGTCTGCACGCAGACCTCGGTGGTGACGCCGCCGAACAGCAGGTGCGTGATGCCGCGCTGCTGCAGCAGTTCGTGCAGATCGGTCGCGTAGAACATGCCCTTGCCGGGCTTGTCGATGACGAGCTCGCCCTCGACCGGCGCGAGCGCGTCGATGATCTGGTTGCCAGGCTCGCCGGCCACGAGGATGCGGCCCATCGGGCCTTCGTCGCCGATGCGCAGGCTCGGGTTGCCGCGGTTGCGCTTGGCGGGTGGGCAGTCCGAGAGGTCGGCCTTGTGCGCCTCGCGCGTGTGGACCACCAGGCCGCCGGCCTTGCGCCACGCCGCGAGCGCGGCCTTGGTTGCAGGAACGATCGCTTCGAGCAGTGACACGTCGTTGCCCAGCGTTTCGCCGAAGCCGCCGGGCTCGATGAAATCGCGCTGCATGTCGATGAGGACCAGCGCGGTTTTCTTCAACGCGAACTCGTAGGCGAAGGGGTTGGCTTCGATGCGCATGCTGGCTCCGTTCAGTGGTGTCCACCGCCCATGTGCGCGCCGATCACATGGCGCTCGGCACCGGCGGCCGGGGTCTCGAACACGATCTTTCCCTCGCTCATCACGACGATGCGGTCGGCCAGTTCGAGCAGCTCGTCGAGGTCTTCGCTGACCAGCAGCACCGCCCCGCCCTTCTCGCGCACCTGCACGATGCGCGCGTGAATCTCCGCAACGGCGGCGAAGTCCAGGCCGAACACGGGGTTCGCGGCGATCAGCACGTTGATGTCGCCGGCCAGTTCGCGCGCCAGCACCGCGCGCTGCACGTTGCCGCCCGAGAGGCTGCGGATCGGCGCGCCCTCGCCCTGCGTCTTGACGCCGTATTCGGCGATCCATTCGCGCGCACGACTGCGCCAGTAGGGAAAGTTCAGCACGCCGCCGCGCGACAGGGGCGCCCTGTCGAAATCACGCAGTGCCATGTTCTCGGCCACGCTGAGGTCGCCGACGCAGGCATTGCGCAGTGGTTCTTCGGGAAGGCTGCGCACCTTGAGGCTGCGGTTCTCGGCGCGGCGTGCGTTGTAGGGCTGGCCCATCACGGTCACGCGGCCGGCCAATCGTGGGCGCTGGCCGACCAGGGCCTCGACCAGCTCGCGCTGTCCGTTGCCGGAGACGCCTGCCACGCCGAGGATCTCGCCGGCATGCACGGACAGGCTCAGGTCATGCAGCGCGAGCGTGCCGCGGTCGCCTTGCGCCTTCAGGCCCTCGACCTTCAGTGCAACGGGCGCCGCATCGGCCACGGGTTTCCTCACGACAGGCGATGAAGCCGGCGCGGCAACGGCCGCGTCTTCGCCACCCATCATGGCCTCGGCCAACTGCGCCGGGCTCGTGTCCGCCACGCGGCAGTGATGCACCGCCTTGCCTCTTCGCAGCACCGTCACGCTGTCCGCATACGCCATCACCTCGCGGAACTTGTGCGTGATGATGAGCACGGTGCAGAGGCCACTGCGCGCGAACTCGCGCACATGGCCCAGCACCTCGTCGGCCTCCTGCGGCGTGAGCACCGAGGTGGGTTCGTCGAGGATCAAAAGGCGCGGCTTCAGGTACAGCTGCTTCAACAGTTCGAGCTTCTGCTTCTCGCCCGCAGCGAGCTCCGACGGCCGCACATCGAGGTCGAGGCTGAAGGGGGTGGTCGCGAGAAACGCCTTCAGTTCCGCGCGCTTGGTCTTCCAGTCGATCAATGCGGGCGTCTTGCCGCCGGCCAGCAGCAGGTTCTCGGCCACCGTCATGCCCGGCGCCAGCGTGAAGTGCTGGTAGACCATGCCGATGCCCAGCGCGCGGGCGACGATGGGGTTGGCGATGTCCTGCTCGCGCCCGTCGATCAGGATGCTGCCCTCCTCCGCGCGCTGGAAGCCGGCCACGCATTTCACCAGCGTGCTCTTGCCTGCACCGTTCTCGCCAAGCAATGCGTGGACTGTGCCGGGCTCGACGCGCATGGTCACCTTGTCCATCGCGGTGAAGGCGCCGAAGCGCTTGGTCAATTCGTAGGTGTCGAGCGCGAGGGCGCCACTGCCCGCAGGCAGTGCGCCGATGGCGTGGGGAACTGCGCTCATGCGTGCATCAGCCCAGCGCGGTCAGCAGTTGCTGCGAGGTGGTGTGCGCGCCGAACACGCCGCCCTGCATCGTGATCATCTTCAGCGCCGCAAGATGGTTGCCGTGGTCGGTGGCGGCCGTGCAGTCCGACAGCAAGAGGCACTCGAAGCCGCGGTCGTTCGCATCGCGCATCGTGGTGTGCACGCACACGTCGGTGGTGATGCCCGCGAGGATCAGGTTCTCGATGCCGCGCGTGCGCAGGATGAGCTCCAGGTCGGTCGCATAGAACGAGCCCTTGCCGGGCTTGTCGATCACCACCTCGCCGGGCAGCGGCGCCAGTTCGGGAATGAGCTCCCAGCCCGGCTCGCCGCGCACGAGGATGCGCCCGCACGGGCCGTCGTCGCCGATGCCCACGCCGTTGGCGCCGATCTGCCGCGAGCGCCAGCGCTTGTTGGCCGGCAGGTCCGCGAGGTCGGGCCGGTGGCCTTCGCGCGTGTGGATGATGTGAAAGCCCAGCGGCCTCAAGGTGGCGAGCGTGCGCGCGATCGGCTGGATCGGCGCCTGCACCAGCGAAAGGTCGTAGCCCATCACGTCGACGTAGCCGCCCTTGCCGCAGAAGTCGGTCTGCATGTCGATCACGATCAGCGCGGTGTTCCCGGGGCGGAGGTCTCCGTTGTAGGGCCAGGCGTAGGGCTCGGCCGCCACGTGGCGTTCGGCGATTGCAGTGGTCATGGCCGTGTTCATCCTTGGTAGTTGCGTTCCGGCGGCGCGAAGCCGCAGCCGGTGCCGTCGGTCACCTTCACGTCGGCGCTCCACGGCAGCCTGTAGGTGCCGGCGGCCATGTCGTGCATGTAGGTGTAGGGGCAGTCCTGCGCGCCGCCTTTCACCGCGACGTAGCCGCGGTGGTAGAGCTGGTAGATGTTGTTCTCCACGCCCCAGCCGGTGCGCGCCTCGCGCACGAGGTCGGGCCGCAGCTCGGCGGTGATGATCTCGTCCACGCGCCCGCCGCCCTCGACCAGCACCGTGCCGTCGAAGTTGCAGAACATGCCCTCGCCCATCGAGTCGAAGCTGCCGTCGCTGCCGGTGAGGCACACGCTCGCGGTGTAGGCGAGATTGCAGAAGGCATTCGACTGGTTGGTGATCTTCCACGCATGGCGGATCGGCGCGGTGTAGCCGGCCGTGCGCAGGATGATGTCGGCGCCCTTGTACGCAGCCTCGCGCGCCATCTCGGGGAACATGCCGTCGTGGCAGATGATGAGTGCGAGCCTGCTGCCGTTGGGCCCGTCGCACACCGGAATGCCGAGGTTGCCCGGCTCCCAGGGCTCGACCGGCACCCACGGGTGCAGCTTGCGGTAGTAGAGCTTGATCTCGCCCTGGTCGTCGATGATGAGCCCGCTGTTGTACGGGTTGCCGCCGGGGTTGGCCTCCATGATCGAGAAGCAGCCCCAGATGCGGTGTTCGACGCACGCGCGCTTGAAGGCCGCGACCTCGGGGCCATCGAGCGTGCACATGATCTCGGGGCTGGTGTTCATCGAGAGGCCATGCAGCGCGTACTCCGGAAACACCACGAGGTCCATGGTCGACTGGTTGCGGCGCGCCTTGCCCACCATCTCGCAGATGCGCCGCGTCTGCGCCGCGAGGTCGGCCGGCGTCTTCACGTTCGGCAACTGCAATTGCACCAGCCCGACGACGACGCCGTGCGCCGATTTGTTGAGGCCACCCAGACCGCTCATGGTGTTCAGTTCCTTGTCGATGAAAGTTCGCCGGGGCTGCCGATGGCGGCGCTCCCCGGCTTGCAGGTGAGCACCAGGATCACCAGCGTGAGCACATAGGGCACGGTGTTGAAGAGGTGGTAGCCCCAGCCGATGCCGATGGATTGCAGCGCGGGCCCGATGGCCCCCGCGCCGCCGAAGAGAAAGGCCGCGCCCACGCAGCGCAGCGGGCTCCAGCGCGCGAAGATCACGAGCGCGACGGCGATGAGGCCCTGGCCGCTCGAGATGCCTTCGTTCCAGCTGCCCGGATAGAACAGCGTGAGCGATGCGCCACCGAGCCCGGCGATGAAGCCGCCGGCTGTCGTCGCCGCGATGCGCAGCCCCGAGACCGAGTAGCCGAGCGCGCGCGTCGCTTGCGCCGAGTCGCCGGCCATGCGCACCAGCAGGCCCGCGCGCGTGCGGGCGAAGCCCCACCAGAGCAGCACCGCGAGCGCCACGCCGATGGGCACGAGCGCATTGAGCTGCAGCGCCGAGCGCACCACCGTGTTGTCGCTCCAGAAGCCCAGCGGAATCGCGGGGATCTGCGGCGCCTGCGGCTGGATCAGCGGCTTGCCCAGGTAGAACGCGAGGCCCGTGCCGAGCAGCATCAACGCGATGCCGGTCGCCACATCGTTGACGCGATCGAGCGAGCACAGGAGGCCGTGCAGCAGCGCGAGCACCGCGCCCGCCGTTGCGCCGATCAGCACGCCGAGCCAGGCCGAGTCGGTGAGGTACGCGCCGCCGAAGGCCGCCATCGCCGACAACACCAGCACGCCTTCGAGCCCGAGGTTGATGCGGCCCGATTTCTCGGTGAGGCATTCGCCCAGGCTCACGAAAAGAAAGGGCGCGCCCACGCGCAGCGCGCCGCCGACGATGCCGGCCACGAGCGCTATCCATTGGTCGGCGGTCATGCCGGGCTCCCCGAAGCGCGGAACATGCGCGCGCGCAGCGCCTTCCAGTCGATCATGCGCAGGCCCTCGCTCGCCAGGATCAGCACGAACGCGATGCCCTGCAATACCAGCACCGACGCATCGGGCAACCCGAGCCGCCGCTGCAAAAGGCTCCCCGCCGCGCCGAAGCCGCCGAACAGGATCGCCACCGGCACGATGGCCACCGGGTTGTGCCGCGCGATGAACGACACGAGGATGCCCGCGTAGCCGTACCCCGCGATCAGCGAGGCGTTGGCGTTGGTGTGCACCGCCGCCACCTCGACCGCGCCCGCGAGCCCGGCGCATGCGCCGCCCAGCGCGCAGCTGCCCAGGATGAGCCGCGTGGCCGGCAGGCCCACGAGCTGCGCGGTGCGCGGATTGCCGCCGACCACGCGCACCGAAAAGCCCGAGGCGGTCGCGCGCAGCCACCAGCCGAGCGCAAGGCACGCCACCACGCCGATCGCGAGGCCCCAGTGCACGTCGGAGCCGCCGATGCCGCCGATCAGCAGCCCGTCGTTCAGCGCGTACGTCGATGGCTTGTTCAGGCTCGCCGGATCGCGCAGCGGCCCTTCGACCAGGTGCTTGAAGATGCCGATCGCGATGTAGGCCAGCAGCAGGCTGCTGATGGTCTCGTTGATGCCGCGGTACTGGCGCAGCCACCCCGCGAGAACGATCCACAGCGCACCGGCGAGCGCACCCGCGATGCAGATGACCACGGTGCCCACGACGTTGCCGGGCAGCGGCACCGCATGCGCGAGCGCCGCGCAGGCCAGGCCGCCCAGCACCAGCGCGCCTTCGCCGCCGATGACGATCAGCCCCGCGCGTGCCGGCAGCGCTACGCACAGCGCGGTGAGCATCAGCGGCGCCGCACGCTGCAGCGTGTTCTGCCAGGAGAACCAGTCGCCGAACGCGCCCTTGAAGAGCGTTGCCCACACCTCCACCGGATCGACGCCGGCGAAGGCCACGAGCACGCCGAACAGCAGCAGCGCCGCCGCGATGGCGAACACAGGCAGGGCGAATTCCTTGAGGGCGCTGCGCATGAACCTGGACCTCAGGCCTGGCCGATGACGCCTTCGACGAGGTAGTTCATCTTCTCCAGCTCCAGGTCCGTCTGCTTGAGGACCTTGCCGGCCGGCACCACGACCGCGCCCTTGTTGTCCTTGATGCCGTCCTTGAAGATGTCGAAGGTGCCCGCGATCATCTTGGCCTTGATGTCGTCGGCCTGCTTCTTCGCGGCGTCCGGCACCATCGGGCCGTAGGCGGACATCTTCACGTAGCCTTCCTTCAGGCCGCCGCGCAGGAAGTTGGGATGCGGCTTGCCGGTCTGGGCGGCTTCGATGGCGGTCTTGTACGCGGTGAGCCAGTTCCACTCGGCGCCGGTGAGATATGCGTTCGGCGCGAGCTTGGCCTGGCTCGCGTGGTAGCCGCAGACCATCTTGCCGCGCTTGGCCGCCGTCTCGACC
This sequence comes from Variovorax sp. AC194, assembly GCF_979257995.1. Lineage (NCBI taxonomy): Bacteria > Pseudomonadati > Pseudomonadota > Betaproteobacteria > Burkholderiales > Comamonadaceae > Variovorax > Variovorax sp. AC194. The sequence goes on from NZ_OZ409823.1 coordinate 6,742,286, forward strand.
ACCACCTTCGGACCATCGACGTGCATGGTGAACACATCGCAGCCCTGGTCTGCCAGGCTGTTGGTGGCCTCGGCCTCCTTCACGGCCATCGACCAGTCGCCGGTGAAGATCACGCTGCAGGTGATGTTCGGCTTGACCGAGCGCGCGCCGAGCGTGAAGGCGTTGATGTTGCGCAGCACCTGCGGGATCGGCTTGGCGGCGACGAAGGCGATCTTGTTGCTCTTGGTCATGTGCGCGGCGATCACGCCGTTCAGGAACTGGCACTCGTCGATGTAGCCGAAGAAGCTGCCCGCATTCTTGGGATGCTTGCCTTCGGTCCAGAGGCCGCCGCAGTGCGAGAAGCGCACGTCGGGGTACTTGGGCGCGACGGCCAGGATGTGCGGATCGAAGTAGCCGAACGAGGTGGGGAACAGAAGCTTGGCGCCGTCCTGCGAGATCATGCCGGCCATGGTCTTTTGCACCGCGGCGGTCTCGGGCACGTTCTCTTCCTCGACCACCTTGATGCCGGGCAGCTTCTTGATTTCGGCGGCGGCCATGGCGTGCGCCTGGTTGTAGCCGTAGTCGTCGCGCGCGCCGACGTAGATCACGCCGACGGTGAGCGGCTTGGCCTGTGCATTGGCCAAGGCGCTCCAGCCGCCGAGGGTGCCGGCGGCGCCGAGCGCGGCTAGGGACTTGAGGGAATCGCGACGATTGATTTGACTGGTCATGGCGTTCTTTCGGAAGAGTTGAAGGAGGTGCAAAAAATGTGCCGTGTGCGATGTGCCGCGTTCAGGCCGGCATGCTCACGTGGGCGGCGACGACGCGCCAACCCTCGGCCGTGCGTAGCCACGTCTGGCTCTGGCGGCCGACTTCGCGGCTGCCTTCGCGCCGGAACTCGACGTTCGCGGTCGCGAAGTCGCGGCCGTAGGTGGTGATGACCGTGCGCAGCAATTCGCGCGGAGGACTCTGCACAGGCAGCGACGCGCGGAAGGCGCTGATATCGGCGTGCCCGTAGTGGTTCTCCGAGAAGCCGTAGCGCAGCGTGTGCGGGCTGTTCCAGAAGAGCTCGTCGAGCATGTCTCGCTGGTTGGTCACGAGCGCTTCTTCGTAGCGCGCGAACACGGCGCTGACTTCGGCGTGCACCTCGGGGATGTTGATCTCCGGCGTCATCGGCGCACCTCGCGCTGGAAGATGTCCAGGCTCAGCTTCTTCGTCGCGACGAAGCTCTCGGTGCTCAGCGTCTCGATGGTGCGCGGGCGCGCGTCGCCGTAGCGCAGGATCTCGGCCACCTTGGTCGGGCGCTTGGTCAGCAGCAGCACCTCGTCGGCGAGGTACACGGCCTCTTCGAGGTCGTGCGACACCAGCAGCATCGTGGTGCCGGTCTGCATGAACACCTCCTGCAGCTTCTCGCGGATGAAGAGCGTCATCTCGAAGTCGAGCGCGGAAAACGGCTCGTCCAGGAACAGCACCTCGGGGTTGGGCGCGAGCGCCCGCATGATCGATGCGGTCTGCTGCTGGCCGCCCGAGAGCTCGTAGGGAAAGCGCTTCAGGTCGAACTTCACGTCGAACGATGCCACCAGTTCTTCCATGCGCCGGTCCACCTCGGCCTTGCTGCGCCCTTCGAGCTTGAGCGGGTAAGCGATGTTGTCGATGGTGCGCATCCACGGGAACATCGCCTCGCGGTAGTTCTGGAACACGTAGCCGATCTTGGTGTCCTTGCGCTGCTTGCCGTCGAAGAGGATCTCGCCCGCATCGATGGGCACCAGCCCCGCGATCATGTTGATGAGCGTGGACTTGCCGCAGCCGTTGGGCCCGAACACCGAGACGATGGCGCGCTTGGGAATGTCGAGGTCGAAGTTCTCGTACAGCGGCCAGCCCGCGAAGTACTTGGTCAGGCCTCGGATGGTGATGTGCGTGCCGGCCGGGCCGGGCTTGAAGACCGGCTTGGGCACGTCGGCATACACCGGGCCGTTGACGACGATGTCTTGCGTGACTTTCATCGTCCGCTCCAGTGCACGATGCGGCGCTCGGCGACGAGAAAGAGGATGTTGAGCGCGTAGCCGAGCGCACCCGCGGCGAGGATCGCCGCGTACATGCTCTTGACGTTGAGCACCTGCTGCGCATCGATGATGCGGTGGCCCAGGCCCGTGTCGGAGCCGATGAACATCTCGGCCACGATGACGATCACCAGCGCCATCGACACCGCCGAGCGCAGGCCCACGAAGCTGGGCTGCAGGCTCTCCCAGATCAGCACGTCCTTGAAGACCTGCCAGCGCGAGGCGCCCATGACCTTGGCCGCCATCACGCGTTGCTTCCTCGCATTGATGACGCCGTAGGCGCTGTTGAACACCACGATGAGGAGCGCGCCGAACGCCGCGATCGCGATCTTGTTCACGTCGCTCACGCCGAAGATCAGCAGGAACAGCGGGATGAGCGCGGACGACGGCGTCGAGCGGAAGAAGTCGATCAAAAACTCGACGCTGCGGTACGCCTTCTCGTTGCTCCCGAGCAGCACACCCAGCGGCACGCCGACCACCGCCGCGATGAGAAAGGCCTGCAGCGTGCGCCACACCGTCATCGCGAAGTCGGTGAGCAGCGGCCCGCCCGCCAGCCCCGTGATCAGCGCGGCGATGGTGTCGGCCGGCGTGGGCAGGAGGATGGGCTTGATGAAGCCCAGCCGCACCACCAGGTCCCACGCGATGAACAGCACCACGGGGCCGATGAAGGGCAGCAGGCGCTCGCGCAGCGGCGCCTTCGGCGGGGCGGCGTTGAGGCTGGCCGGCGGTGTCCACGGCGCGGCCGTGGTCGTGCTTGCGTCGGCCATGGTCATGCCTTGTAGAGAAGGCCGTCCACCAGCACCTTCTTCTCGAAGATGCCCTTCTCGGTGAACAGGTCGTAGAACTTCTGGAAGTACGCGACGTCGCTCGGCTTGAACTCGTTGTAGAGCATGTACGAGGCGAGCGGCACCTCGGCCGTGAGCTTGCCTTCGATGGCGGTGTAGCCCTTCATGTGCTGGCGCGCATCGTCGGGCTTGGTGCGCACCAGCTCCACGCCGCGCGCATACGCCGCGATGTATTTCTTCGCGACCTCGGGGTTCTTCTTGATGAACTCGGTGGTGAGGCTGGCCGCGCCGCCGTGCCACGGCGCCATCGGGTCGCCCAGGATGTATTTGGCGACCACGCCCGCCTCGATCACCCGCGTGGTGCCGTTCATGCGGCCGACGGTGCCTGTGGGCTCCAGCGTGTAGCAGGCATCGACTTGGCCCGCCACCAGCGCTGCCACATGCTGGCCGATGGGCAACTCGCTCACGACCGCGCCCTTGGCGCCGGCGCGCTCCAGCATGGTCTTGCACAGCGTGACGTTCTGGATGCCGGGCCCCGAGGCGATCTTCTTGCCAGCAAGCTCCGCCATGGTTTTGACGGGGCTGTCCTTGGCGACGATGAATTCGTCGAGCACGAACTTGGCGTTGCTCGGGTTGGTGCAGAAGATCTTGAAGAGGCCGGGCTGCGCGATCTCGCCGATCGCGAGGTTGGCCGAGCCGGTGCCGTTGGCGCTGCCGTCGCAACGGCCCGCGAGCATCGCCTCCATCACCTGCTGCGCGCCGGCGAACTTGAGCGGCTCCACGTCGAGCCCCGCTTCCTTGAAGTACCCGCGGTCCACCGCCGCAAAGAACGGCAGGCCCGCGGCCACCGGCCAGAAGCCGATGCGCAGCTTGGGCGCGGCCTGCGCGCGCACGATGGCCGGCGCGGCCAGCACGGCCAGGCCCGCCGCGCCGATGCCGGCCTGCAGCAACTGCCGGCGCGAAGCGGAAGATTTTTCGAGGATGCTCATCGGGACTCCTGGATCGGTCGGTCAGTTGGAAGAAACGGTTGTGGCGCGGCTCGCGACGTAGGCGCGCCAACCGCCGTGGTGGGTCACGTCCTGCGCGTCGGCCAGCGCGTGGCCCTCGCAGATGAAGCCGTTGACCCAGCTGCCGTCGGCCAGCTCGACGCTGCCAAGGCCGAGCGGCGGCGGGATCAATGCGAGGAAGCTGCCGACCTGCGCGATCGGCATGGCCCATATCTCGAGCACGATGGCGCCGCCGCCTTGCGCGCTGCGCTGCAGGCCGGGCTTGGGCGGCGTGGTGCCGGGCAACGCGAAGAGGCGGTAGGCGGGCGATGTGGTGGTGGCACGCAGCAGCGTGGCGCCGCGCTCGGTGAGCTGGCCGTTGAGCGGCATGCCCGAGAGGTGCGCGCCGACCACCGCGATGGGCAGCGTCTGCGGCGCCGGTGCAGCAAGGCCCGGCACGGGGCGCGGCGCGGGCAGCGGCTGGCCGGTCGCGCCCTGCGCAAGACCGGTCGCGTGGTGGTAGCGCTGGCCCAGGTCGGCCAGCGCGAGATCGCTGCCGCTCGGTGCGATCAGCGTGATGCCGAACGGCAGGCCGTCCGCGCGCAGGCTGCTGGGCACCGAGAGCGCCGCGTAGTCGAGCAGGTTGACGAAGTTGGTGTACGCGCCGAGGTTGCGGTTGAGCGCGACGGGGTCGGCGCGCATCTGCTCGCGCGTGTAGTGCGTGGGCGCGGTGGGCACCAGCAGCACGTCGATGTCGCGCCACATCGGCTCGACCTGTTGCGCGATGGCGCGAAGGCGCGTCTGCGCTTCGAAGACGTCGGCGGCCACGTAGTTCTTTCCGCTCGCGAGGATGCCGCGCACCGGCTCGATCACCTCGTCTGCATGCGCGTCGAAGAATTCGCGCACCGCGGCGTAGCGCTCGGCGACGAGGGCGCTTTCATAGAGCAGCGCGGCGGCCTCGGCGAGCGGCGCGTAGGGAATGGTGACGGCCGTGCCGCCCAGCGCGATGAGCTTCGCCTGCGCGTCGCGGAAGGCTTCTTCGGCCGCGGTGTCGCCGAAGAAGCTCAGCGTGTCGGGCACGCCGAAGCAGAAGCGCGCGGGCAGCGGGCGGCGGCGCATCGCGATGTCGCGCGAGTACGGATCGCGCGGGTCGTGGCCGGCGGCAGCGAGCATCACCTCGACGGCCAACGCGACGGTGCGCGCGAAGATCGACACGCAGTCCGCGCTCTGCGCTGCCGGCACCACGCCGAAGGTGCTGAGCAGTCCGCGCGAGGGCTTGAGGCCGACGATGTTGTTGAGTCCGGCGGGCACGCGGCCCGAGCCGGCGGTGTCGGTGCCGAGGGCGAAATCGACCTCGCCCGCGGCCACCACATAGGCCGAGCCGGAACTGGAGCCGCCCGAGACATAGCGCGCATCGAACGCGTTGGGCACTTCGCCATACGGCGAGCGCGTGCCGTTCAGGCCGCAGGCGAATTGGTCCAGGTTGGTCTTGCCGGCCAGCGATGCACCGGCTTCGAGCAGCTGCTGCACCACGGCTGCGTGTGCCGTGGGCCGCCGGTCGAAGGCCGGGCAGGCCGCGGTGGTGGGCACGCCGGCCACGTCGATGTTGTCCTTGACCGCGAAGCGCAGGCCGGCGAGCGGCAGGGTCACGCCCGGGGTGTCGGCGGATTGCGCGCCGGCCACGGGCGCCGCGAATTTCGCGATCCAGGCGGCGGCGGTCAGCGGGTTGGGGTCATGCACCATCATCAGGCATCCAAACTTGTGTACAAGTCGAGATGCAAGCAATGTGCCAGCCGGAACGAAGGCGGTGATGCGGACCGGCGTTAGGGGTTTGCTCCCTCTCCCCTCGGGGAGAGGGTTGGGGTGAGGGCGGTGCCGTCGATGAAGCGCGGCTCTTAAAGGAAAGCCGTTGCCCTCACCCCCGCCCTCTCCCAGAGGAAGAGGGAGTCATGCAGGGGAACTGCGCTCAGCTGCGCTTGGCGTTGCGGTAAAGGCTCTCCACCTTGGGAATGTTCGCCTCGAGCTTGGCGATGCGGTCCGTTCCGCTCGGGTGCGTCGACAGGAAGCTCAACCCGCCCTGGTTCTTCGAGGCGGTCGCCATCTTGTTCCACAGCGACACCGAGGCCTTCGGGTCGTAGCCCGCGCGCGCCGCCAGTTCGAGCCCCACGAGGTCGGCCTCGGTCTCGTCGCCGCGGCTGAACTTGAGCGTGATGAGCTGCGTGCCGGCACGCGCCGCGAGATCGCCCACTTGCCCGAGGCCCAGGAGCTGCGCGCCGATGGACAGCGCCGCGCCGGTGCCCGCGCTCTTGGCCATGCGGGCGCGCGCATGTTCGCGCAGCGCGTGGGCCATCTCGTGGCCCATCACCATCGCGACCTCGTCGTCGCTCAGCTTGAGCTGCTCCAGGATGCCGGTGAAGAAGGCGATCTTGCCGCCGGGCATGCAGAAGGCGTTGATCTGCTTGCTGCCGATCAGGTTGACCTCCCACTTCCATTCGCGCGCCCGCGTGTTCCAGGGCGTGGCGAAGGGAATGAGCCGCTGCGCGATGGCGCGCAGGCGCTGCAGTTGCGCGTTGTTGTCGCCGGCCAGCGCATTCTTGGCGCGGGCCTGCGCGAGCAGCTGGCCGTACTGCTGCACGCCCGCCGCCTCGATCTTGTCCGCCGGCACGAGGTTGCGCGCCACCGAGGCGTTGCCGACGTTCACCTGCGAGAGCGCCGGCCGGCTGAATGCCACGCCGGCCGCGATCAGCAGGAAGGCCCTGCGCACCTGCCAGGGCGAGGCAATGGAAGTGGCGGAAATGGGGCGATCGCAGCGTGTGCACATGGGGGCGGATCATAGGAACAAATGAAGACAAACGGGCCGGCTGATTCCCGTGGCGGCTCATGGACAATCCGGGGTTCATGTCCGCCCCGCCGCTCGAAACCCCCACCGCCCCTTCACCGCCCTGGCGCGACGTCCTGAAGGTCTACCTCGAGCCGGCCACGCTGCGCATGCTGGCGCTGGGCTTCTCGGCCGGGCTGCCGCTGCTGCTGGTGCTGGGCACCCTGAGTTTTCGCCTGCGCGAAGCGGGCGTGGACCGCACCACCATCGGCTACCTGAGCTGGGTGGGCCTGGCCTATGGCTTCAAGTGGGTCTGGGCGCCGCTGGTCGACCGGCTGCCGCTGCCACCGCTGACCACGCTGCTCGGGCGGCGCCGCGGCTGGCTGCTGCTGGCGCAGTGCATGGTGATCGCGGGCCTCGTCGGCATGGCGCTGAACGATCCGCGCCAGGGGCTCACGCCGCTGGTCTGGTGCGCGCTGCTGGCGGCCTTCGGCTCGGCCACGCAGGACATCGCGCTGGATGCCTTCCGCATCGAATCGGCCGAGACGCGCAAACAGGCCGCGCTCGCAGCCGCCTACCAGACGGGCTACCGCCTGGCGATGATCTGGGCCGGCGCCGGCGTGCTGTGGGTCGCGGCCTGGGCCGAGGTGGCGCCCGCCATGGCCGCAGGCGCAGCGAGCGGTGCCGCCGCCTACCAGAACGGCGCCTGGAAAACGGCCTACCTGGTGATGGCCGCCTCCATGGGCGTGGGCGTGCTCACGGTGCTGCTGTCGGCCGAGCCCGCGCCGAACGAGGGCCGGCACTCCGCCGCGGAAATCGCCGCCAGCCGCGCGCTGTTCGCCGCCACCGGCCTGCCGGTGTACGGCGTGCTGATGTTCATCGGCACCTTCTTCTTCGTGGCCCTGTTCCGGCTGCGGCCGGCGGACACCGGGCTCCTCTTCTTCCTGGGCGCGGTGTTCCTTCCGGTGCTGGCGCTCTACGTGCTGATGATGCTGTGGGCCGCCCGCAAGGGGCTGCGCGTGCCCGCCCCGCCGCAGCTGGTGCCCTTCGCGGCCTGGATCGACAAGGCCTTCTTCGACCCCTTCGCCGACTTCATCCGCCGCTACAAGTGGCAGGCCGCGCTGATCCTGGCGCTGATCGCCATCTACCGCATCAGCGACGTGGTGATGGGCATCATGGCCAATCCGTTCTACGTGGACATGGGCTTCACCAAGGACGAGGTGGCCACGGTCAGCAAGATCTACGGCGTGGTCATGACGCTGGCCGGCGCCTTCGTGGGCGGCGTGCTGTCGATGCGCCTGGGCGTGATGCGCGTGCTGATGCTGGGCGCGGTGCTCAGCGCGGCGAGCAACCTGCTGTTCGCCTGGCTGGCCTCGCGCGGCCACGACCTGACGGCGCTCATCGCGGTGGTCTCGGCCGACAACCTGGCCGGCGGCATCGCCTCGGCGGCGTTCATCGCCTACCTGTCGAGCCTCACCAACATCAGCTACTCGGCCACGCAGTACGCCCTGTTCAGCTCGCTGATGCTGCTGTTGCCCAAGTTCATTGCCGGCTATTCGGGCGCCTTCGTCGATGCCTACGGCTACAGCCAGTTCTTCACCAGCACCGCGCTGCTGGGGGTGCCGGTGCTGCTGCTGGTGGCGCTGGCCTCGCGGCTCACGACGACGGCAACCACGAGCACGAGCACGAGCACGAGCACGACCCCGACCGCGACCACAGGCGCCGCCGACCGTCAATAGGGCCCGGGCCCTAGGCTGCATCTATGGGAAACAGCCGACGCTGAGGCGCGTGCACTGCTGGTAGGCTGCGTGACATTCTTTGCGTGAAAATTACGCCTGTCGTCACACCGACGTTCTTCCGCTTGCCCGCCAGCCCCAAGATTCATCGTGCTCTCCCGTATTTCCCCCCTACAGATCAGTGCCTACACGGCCACCTCGGCCGTCGGCGTCGGCAAGGCGCCGCTGGCCGAAGCGCTCGAACATTCGCGCAGCGGCCTGCGCGCCAACGATTTCGGCGATGCGCCGCTGCCCACCTGGATCGGCCGCGTCGAGGGCCTGGAAGACATCCGCCTGCCCGAGGCGCTGGCCTCGTGGGACTGCCGCAACAACCGGCTGGCCTGGCTGGGCCTGCAGGCCGACGGCTTCATCGAAGCGGTGGCCGCGGCGCGCGAGAAGTACGGCGCCACGCGCGTCGCGCTGATCCTGGGCACCTCCACCTCCAGCATCGGCGAGACCGAGCTGGCCTACACGCAGCTGGACGCGGGCGGCATGTTCCCGCAGGACCAGCGCCGCGCCGAAGTGCACACGCCCCATTCGCTCGCGATGTTCGTGCAGCAGGTGCTGGGGCTGGAAGGCCCGAGCGAGACGATCTCGACCGCTTGCTCCTCGAGCGCCAAGGTGTTCGCCTCGGCCGAGCGGCTGATCCGCCTGGGCCTGGCCGATGCGGCCGTGGTGGGCGGGGCGGACACGCTCTGCGGCAGCGTGCTGTTCGGCTTCAACTCGCTGGAGCTGGTGTCCAAGGAGCCCTGCCGCCCGTTCGACGCCGGCCGCAACGGCATCAGCCTGGGCGAGGCGGCGGGCTTCGCGCTGGTCGAGCGCGTGCAGACCGGCGCGGGCGCGGCTGCGTCGCCGCTGCGCCTCCTGGGCTACGGCGAGGCGAGCGACGCGCACCACATGTCGACCCCGCACCCCGAGGGCCTGGGCGCCGAGCGCGCGCTCGACGAGGCGCTGGCCCGCGCGGGCCTCGCGCCCGAGGCCATCGACTACATCAACATGCACGGCACCGCGAGCCAGAAGAACGACGAGGTCGAAGGCGCGCTGGTGGCGCGCCGCTTCCCTGCCTCGACGCACGCCAGCTCGACCAAGGGCTTCATGGGCCACACGCTGGGCGCCGCGGGCATCGTCGAGGCGGTGATCAGCCTGCTGGCGATCGAGCGCGGCCTGAAGCCCGGCACGGTCAACACGCGCGCGATCGACGAGGGCTTCGGTCCGCAGATCCGCCTGGAGCCCGCGCATGGCGAGGTGCGCTACGCGCTCTCCAACTCCTTCGGCTTCGGCGGCAACAACTGCTCGCTGGTGTTCGGCAAGGCGGACGCGGCATGAGCGCCGCCGCCACGCCCCCCACCCTCTACATCGAAGGCCCCGCCTTCTGGACGCCGACGCTCCCGGGCTGGGACGCCGCACGCGCCGCCTTCCGCGGCGAAGGCACGCTCGCCGACCCGCCGGCCAAGCGCCCGTCGCCGCAGGTGCTGGCCCCCGCCGAGCGCCGCCGCGCGCCCGACACCGTGGCGCTGGCGCTCGAGGTGGCCGCCGCCGCGATGGCCGCCTCGGGCCGCAACGCGGCCGACGTGCCCTGCGTGTTCATCTCGGCGCACGGCGACCTCTCGATCAACGACTACATGTGCAGCACGCTCGCGACCGACCCCACGGTGCTGTCGCCCACGCGCTTTCACAACTCGGTGCACAACGCCGCCGTGGGCTACTGGACCATCGGCACGGGCTGCATGGCGGCCAGCAATTCGGTCTCGGCCTTCGAGTACAGCTTTGCGACCGGCCTGCTCGAGGCGGCCGTGCAGTGCGCGGCCGACCAGAGCCCGGTGCTGCTGGTGGGCTACGACACGCCCACGGTCGGCCCGCTGACCTCGGTGACCGACAGCCGCGGCCTCCTGGCGGTGGCGATGGTGATTGCGCCGGAACGCAGCGAGCGCACCGTGGCGGCGCTGGAGTGGTCGCTGGCCGGTAACCCTGGTGACCCTGGTAACGCCGGTGATGCGGCCTCCACCTACACGCCGCCGCGCTCGGAGGCTGCAAAGTCGCTCTCGGGCATCAACCCGATGGCGCAGGCGCTCGGCCTGTTCGAGGCGCTCGCGCACCTGGACGACGGCGCGGGCCCGCCGGTCGGGTTGCAGCTCTCGCCCACCCTGTCATTGCGGCTGCAACTGCGGCCGCCCCCTAAAGCCCCAGGGCCTTCAAGGACCGACACACCATGACCGACGCTGCGCAGGATTCTTTCGACGCAGTGATCATGGGAGGCGGTCTGGCCGGGCTCACGCTGGCCATCCAGCTGCGCCAGCGCTTTGGCGACCTGAAGGTGCTGGTGCTGGAGCGCCGCACGCACCCGGTGCCGCACGCGGCCCACAAGGTGGGCGAATCGTCGGTGGAAATCGGGGCGCACTACTTCGACACGGTGCTCGGCCTCAAAGCCCACATGGACGGCGCGCAGCTGCGCAAGTTCGGCTTTCGCTTTTTCTTCAGCGAGGGCCGCAGCGACATCGACAACGTCACCGAGATCGGCGCAAGCCGCTACCTCTCGGTGCCCAGCTACCAGATCGACCGCGGCATCTTCGAGAACTTCCTGGCCGAAGAGGCCGCCCGCTGCGGCGTGCGCTTCGTGGACGGCGCGCTGGTGCGGCGCATCGATCTCGCCGACAACGCCGAAAATCCCGGGGCGCCGCACCGCATCGAATGGACCCGCGGCGAGGAGACCCACGCCACAGAGGCGCGCTGGCTCATCGACGCCTGCGGCCGCGCCGGCATGCTCAAGCGCAAGCTCGGCCTCGTGGAGTCCAACGCGCACGACGTCAACGCGGTGTGGTTCCGCATCGGCGAGCGCATCGCTGTGGACGACTGGAGCGACAACGTTCAATGGCGCGAGCGCTGCGACCCGCAGGCGCGCTGGCTCTCGACCAACCACTTCGTGGGCGCCGGCTACTGGGCGTGGCTCATTCCGCTGGCCTCGGGCTCGCACTCGGTGGGCATCGTGGCCGACCCGAAGCTGCATCCGCTGGACACCATGGACACCTTCGAGAAGGCGATGGCGTGGTTCGCCACCTATCAGCCGCGGCTTTTCGAGGCGCTGGACGACAAGCGCCACCTGCTGCAGGACTTCGCGTTCCTCAAGCACTTCTCGCACGGCTGCAAGCAGGTGTTCTCGGGCGAGCGCTGGGCGATGACGGGCGAGGCCGGGCTCTTTCTCGACCCCTTCTATTCGCCCGGCAGCGACTTCATCGCGATCGCCAACACCTACATCACCGACCTCGTCGCGCAGGACCGCGCGGGCCGGCCGCTTGAAGCGCGCGCCCAGCTCTACGACCAGATCTACCACTCGTTCTACGAGAGCACGCTCGCGCTCTACCAGGACCAGTACCCGCTCTTCGGCGACCCCGAGGTGCTGCCGGTGAAGGTGATCTGGGACTACGCCTACTACTGGGGCGTGCTCGCGCAGATCTTCTTCCAGCGGCGCCTGACCGACCTGCCTGCGCTCGGCGCCTTGAAAGACGAGTTGCAGCATTGCCAGCGGCTGAACGTCGCGGTGCAGCGGCTGATGCGCGACTGGTCGGCCTCGAGCGACAAGCGCAATCCGGCCGTGATGCTCGACCAGGCCGCGATGCCGTGGTTCGCAGAGCTCAATCGCAGCCTGAAGGACACGCTGGACGATGCGGGCTTCAAGGCCCGCATCCGGGCGTCCACAGCCATGCTGCGGCAGCTGGCCGCCGAAATCCTGGCCCGGGCACGCGCCGCCGATCCGGCCGTGGAAGCCGGCGCCCTGTGCGCGCTCCTCGAAGAGAATCTCCGGGTACCGCCCGCGGCAACAGTCCGCGGCGCTATGCTTTTCGCAGCACCTCCGGTTGACACGCACGCCTGAGGTTTACCCAACTTTACGGAGCGTTCAAGCCCGCTTGCTCCCTGTGGACGACCATGAAGCGCATGAGCACCCCCCAACTCCTGATGATCGAAGACGACGCCCGCCTGGCGCAGATGGTGGGCGAGTACCTGACGCAGTCGGGTTTCGCCTTCAACCACGCCGGTGACGGCGCGAGCGGCCTGGAGCAGCTGCAGCAGCACGCCCCCGACCTGGTGATCCTGGACCTGATGCTGCCCGACACCGACGGCCTGGAAGTCTGCCGCCGCATCCGCGCCCTGCCCGGCCCCATCTCCAAGGTGTCGGTGCTGATGCTCACCGCCAAGGGCGATCCGATGGACCGCATCATCGGCCTGGAGATCGGCGCCGACGACTACCTGCCCAAGCCCTTCGAGCCGCGCGAGCTGCTCGCGCGCATCCGCGCGGTGCTGCGCCGGCGCAGCGAAAACGCCACCGAGAGCGAAGCCTCCACCGTGATGCGCTTCGGCACGCTGGAGATCGACCGCAACGCGCGCACCGTGTCGGTGGCCGGCGCGCTGGCGGACCTGACCTCCTACCAGTTCGACCTCCTGGTCGCGATGGCCGAGCGCGCGGGCCGCGTGCTCACGCGCGACCAGATCATGGAGGCCGTGCGCGGCCGCGAGCTGGAGGCCTTCGACCGCTCGATCGACGTGCACATGGGCCGCATCCGCGCGGCCATCGAGGTGGACGCGAAGAACCCCAAGCGCATCCTCACCGTGCGCGGCGTGGGCTACGTCTTCGCCAAGCAGCAGGACTGAGCGCGCGATGCTGCGCAGCCTCTATTCCCGCCACCTCTACGTGCGCATCTGGCTCGCGGTGGTGGGCGGCGTGGTCATCCTCACGCTGATGGCCAACTGGATCGTGCGCGAGGCCGCCGAGGCCGAGCGCGAGCGCCTGGCGCCGGTGCCGCGCAACGTGGTCGTGCTCGATGCGCAGGACAAAACGATCGGCTCGGGCACCGCGTTGCGCGTGCCGGGCCAGGGCCTCGAATTCGACGTGACGCTCAGCGACGGCAAGGCCATCACGCTGCGCGTGGCGCCGCGCGAGCGCCCCACCGGCAGCGGCGGCTTCGCGCCGTGGCGCACGCCCTTCGGCCTGGGCTGGATGATCGCGCTGGTGGGCGTGGCGGTGGCACTGGGCGTCTACCCGATCGTGCGGCGCATCACGCAGCGGCTGGAATCGCTGCAGCGCGGCGTGCAGCGATGGGGCGAGGGCGATCTCTCGGTGCGAGTGACCGAAGAAGGGCAGGACGAAGTGACCGATCTCTCCAAACGATTCAACGCGTCGGCCGAACGCATCGAACAGCTGGTGCGCTCGCACAAGTCGCTGCTGGCCAACGCATCGCACGAGCTGCGCTCGCCGCTCACCCGCATCCGGATGGGGCTGGAGCTGATGGGCGAGCGACCGAGCCCCAAGGCGCGAGAAGAAATCTCGCGCAACATCGGCGAGCTCGACCAGCTGATCGACGAGATCCTGCTCGCAAGCCGGCTGGACGCCAGCGAAGCCGACATGGGCACCGTCGAGGCGGTCGACCTGACGGGCCTGGCCGCCGAGGAGTGCTCGCAGGTGAACGCCGAGCTCGACCTGGCCGAAGGCACCGACAACGCGACGCTCACCGTGCCCGGCGTCTCGCGCCTCCTGCGCCGCGCGATCCGCAACCTGCTGGAAAACGCCCGCCGCTACGGCGCCGGCGAGATCAGCGTGGAGCTGGGCAGCGCCAACGGCTTCGCCACCGTGCGCGTGAACGACCGCGGACCCGGCGTGCCGCCCGCCCTGCGCGAACGCATCTTCGAACCCTTCTACCGGCTGCCCGGCGCGAGCGAGCGCAACGGCGGCGTGGGCCTCGGACTGGCGCTGGTGAAGTCGATCGCCGAGCGGCACGGCGGCACGGTGCGCTGCGAAGACGCGCCGCAAGGCGGGGCGAGCTTCGTGATCCGGCTGCCGGTGGCAGCGCCTGCCCACTGATCGTTGACCCTGCAGCGCTCGCGCTGCGGGCGAAGTCAGGTGGGCGCCACAAGCCCCACCTAAAATCCGGCGCTTATGCAGAGATCGCACATCGTTCGGCCCGCGGCCATGTTCTGGGGGCTGGTGGTGTTCATGCCGGTCGGCGTCACCTACCTGTCGGCCATCCTCTTGATGCTGACGATGCTGGTCGCCGGCGGCTACAGCGAACGCTACGCGCGCCTGCGTGCCAACCCGCTGTGGTGGCCGGTGGTGGCCTACCTGGCCTGGACCCTCCTCGTGCTGGCCTTCGGGCGGCACTATCCCGAGACAGGCTCCAACCTCTTCCACGGCCTTCGCATCGGCCTCACGATCCTGATGGCGATGGCGCTCACGCGCGAGGAGGCGATCTGGGCGCTGCGCGGCTTCCTGCTGATCGCGGCGCTGAACATCCTGCTGATCGTCCTGCACTACGCCATCGGCTTTCCGGTCTGGTCGCCGCTGCGCGCGGTGGTGATGGAGGTGGGCAACAAGTCGATCAGCAACGCGCTGCTGTTCAGCGTGGTGGCCGCCACGGCCGCCGTGTGGGGCCTGGCGCAAATCGTCGCGCACAAGCCGCTGCGCGCCGTTGCGGCCTTCACGCTGGTGCTCGGGCTGGGCTTCGTGGTCGCACTGCCGCTGACCTCGCGCACCTCGGTGCTCGCGCTGCTGCTGGTCATTCCAGCGGTGTGCATCCACAAGTGGCGCAACCACCTGAAGATGCTTGTGAGCGCGCTGGTGCTCGGAGCCGTGGTCACGGGTGCTGCGCTTTACCAGTTGCCGCAGCTGCAGCACAAGGTCGAGACCGGCGTGCAGGAACTCGAGGAGGCGCAGGCCGGCGCGGTCTTCAAGGGCAGTTGGGTCATCCGCTATTACATGTACCGCGACACCGGCCGCATGATCGCCGACCGGCCGCTCACCGGCTGGGGCATCGGCGGCTGGACCGACCAGTGGCACAAACGCGGCCCGGCCATGTTCGCGGAGTCGAACATGCCGCACAACGACTTCCTCTGGGTCGGCGCGCAGGGCGGGCTGCCCGCGCTGCTGAGCCTGCTCGTGATCATGGTGGCCGCCGTGTGGCAGGCCTGGAAGCGCCCCGACATCGCGGGCCGCTATGCCTTGGCCGCGACGCTGATTGCGCTGATCGCCTCGAGCGTGAACTCGGCGATGCGCGATGCGCAGATCGGCCTGGCGCTGCTCTGGATCGCGATGGTGTACCTGCGGCTCGCGCAGGAAACGCACGACCCCGCGCCCTGGCGCGACCTGTGGCCGTGGAAACGGCCGAACCTGAACCCGAACCCCACGGCATGACAACCATGCGACGCCTCCTCGCCTCTCTTCTCCTGGCCTGCGCTTTCGGCGCGCACGCGGCGCCGGCCGTCGTCCAGGGCCTCGTCCACGGCTCGGGCCCGGAAGCGCAGCGCTTTCCGTGGGTGCGCACCGACGACGCCAAGGCCGCCGATCGCATCAACCAGTTTCTGTTCATCGACACCTTCGAGGCCATGGCACCGGCGCGCGCGGCGGAGGGCCTGCGCGGCATCGATGCGCAGAACTGGCAGCGCCTGCCGAACCTGGGCTACGCGGTACTGCGCAACGACGCCCGCGTGCTGTCGCTGCGCCTGGAAGGCGAAGGCTGCGGCGCGTACTGCGAGAGCTTCACCGCCGGGCACGCGTTCGACGTGGCGACCGGGCGCCATCTCTCGCCGGGCGATCTGTTCACGGCCGAGGGCCTTGCCGACATCGCGCGCAAGGTCCACGCGAACAACGCCGCGAGGCTGCGCAAGGAGATCGCCGCGCTCGGGAGCAAGGCGCGCAGCAAGGACGAGGAGCGCGAGGACAAGATCGAGCTCTACACCGAGTGCCTGACCTCGCGTCAGGACCCGGGCTACCAGAAGATCGAGCGCATGGGCCGCATGGAGATCGATGCGAAGGGCGTGCTGTTCACGCAGGGCCGCTGCAGCAACCACGCGATGCGCGCGCTGGACGACCTGGACGGCTTCAGCACCCGCTTCACGCCCGAGCAGCTCGGGCCGTCGCTCACCGCCTACGGCCGCGCGCTGCTGCTGGGCGAAGGCGCGGCGCCCGCGCCGGCATCGCCGTTCGACCAGGTGCTGCACGGCACCATCGACGCGCGCCTGCCGGTCACCCTGCGGCTGGAGCCGCTGCGCAGCGACGGCTCCGCCGCCGCCACGTATTTCTACGACCGCTACCGCCAGTCGATCTCGGTGTTCGGCAAGTACCGCGACGGCGTGCTGCTGCTGGAGGAATCCAACGACACGCGCCTGCGGCTCACGCCCGATGGCGCGGGCCTGCGCGGCGAATGGATCAGCGGGCAGAAGAAATTGCCGCTGGTGCTGGCGCCCTGAGCCGCGACGCCCTGGAGCCGCGATGGCCGCGACGGCCGCGACACTGCGGCCATCGCGCCTCGCTCGCCGCTACTCGAAGCGGAAGGTCTGCTTGCGCTTTGCCGCCACCTTCACGCGCTTGACGCTCCATTCCGACGCGGTGACCGTGCCACTGTCGCCCAGCACCAGGATCGGCCCCTTGTAGCTCGCCCCGCAGACCGCGGGCGCCGAGCCCGGCAGGCCGGTGGTGCCGACGCACGCCGCATCGGCCGCGGCATTGCGCGGCATGCCGCCGTCGCCGGTGATGCCGTCGACGATGCAGGCATCGGGATACGCGGTGTAGTCGAAGCCCGCGAGCGTCTCGTTGCCGCTGTACGCCGGGTTGACCGCCACCGTGCCCACCGGCATGCCTGCCGAGATGCGCCAGCCCGGCGTGGCGGGCGTGATGGCGATGGACTTGAACTCGGTGGTCGAGATCGCGGTCGAGTTCTGGATGAAGTTGTAGAAGGTGTCGAAGACCAGGATGCGGCGGCGCGCGCGCACCTGGTCCAGCGTGGCGTTGGCCGCGAGCGGCGTGGCGTCGCAGTGCAGGTCCACCGTCATGTTCAGGTACGCGTACGGCAGGCCGAGGCCGATGCCCGAGCCATTGCCCTTGAGCTCGAGCTCGATCTGCTGGAGGTCCTTGACCTTCACGCCCGCAAGGCCCGGCATCTGCAGGACGGCCTTGTTGCCGGTGCCCCCGCCCACGTAGGCGCCGCCAGGGTTGCCGCCGGCGTCGAGCTTCATCGACAGCACCCCCGCGGTGCTGCTCAGGTGCGCCTTGTTGAGCTGCGGCTGGGCCGCGAGCTCGGCGCTCGTGAGGGTGCGCGTGATCGGCAGGTCGAAGCCGTCGTCCTCACCCGCTGCCAGCAGCGCGGCGACGATGCCGTCCAGCGTGGTGTCGCCGTCGGCCAGCGACAGCGCCAGGTGTTCGAGCAGGTCGTCGTACGCATCGCCAGCGGTCGCCGTGAATTGCGCGGTGAACGGGTTCGACGCGAACGCGCCGTAGCCCGACTCGGCCAGCAACGCGACGATGTCGGCCTGGGCCGCTTCCAGCTTCGCGGCCAGCGCCGCGAGTGCGGCGGCGTCGGCCGTCTCGATGCTGCCGGGCGCCGCGCTGGCGGCGCGCGCGAGGATCAGCTCGGTCAGCGGCGTGATGTTCACGTAGCCGGCCGCGCGCAACAGCGAATGCAGTTTCTGGCCGGCGGGCAGCGAGCCGCCCGAGACCGTGGCCACGCACGGGAACACCGGTGCATCGAGCTTCGCCGACCACGTGCCGCCGGCGGCCGTGGTGGCCGAGGCGCCCACGCCGTTCGCGCAGCGCAGCGACACGAGGCTGCCGGCAGCCGGCGCGCCGGTGGCGGCGGTGCCCGAGACCGCAACGTTCGTATCGGCGGGGGGCGGGGCGACGCCCGAGGGAATGAACGGAAAACCGCCGCCGCCTCCTCCTCCACCGCCGCCGCAACCCGAAAGAGCGAGCACGAGCGCGCTCACGGCAAAACTACCCAAAGATTTCTTCATCGCAAATCGACTCCTATCTGGTCTAAACGCCAGTGGGTCGATGCTAGAAATGGCGCCCGTCTCGCACCATCACCGATACCGGTAGTAATGGCGCGCCGGCGCGCTGCTCAGCCCTTGCGCCGGGCCTCGGCTGCCGCGTGCTGCTTGCCGGCAAAGCCGACGAAGAACCAGATGACCAGCGCGTGCAGCACGCCGACGAAAAGCAGCACCAGCAAGGCCGGTCCCAGCGACAGGCCCGATGCGCCGGCGAAGAGGCCGATCGCCACCGTCACGACTGCCTGCATCGCCATGTCGATGGCGAGCATGCCGATGACGGCGCGCTGCTTTTCCTCGCGCGTGAAGTAGCGGCCATTCTTCTTGGCGAAGTCCATGCACACCCAGGTCACGGCGGCCAGCAGGGCGGCCACATTGCCGCCCGTGCTGGAACTGGCGCCCGCGAGGTTCAGCGCGACGCCAACGACGATCAGCAGCACCAGGTACGCCGCGGCAAAGCGCCACAGCAGGCCGCGAAGCGTCACGTCAGGTCAGTGGCGTGCAGAGACCGCTTCGCCGGCCTTCAGCCGGTACAGCGTGCCGCAGTACGGGCACTTGGCTTCGCCGGTGCGCGCCACGTCCAGGTAGACCTTGGGATGGTTGTTCCAGAGCTGCATGTCCGCCTTGGGACTGGGGCAGAACACGCCGCCCTGGTGGTTGAGTTCCTTGGCCAGGAGTTCGACGACTGCATTGGTAGACATGGGATTCAGACTTTCGTGAGCCAGTGGGCGTACTTGGGATTCTTGCCGTTCACGATGTCGAAGAAGGCAGACTGGATCTTCTCGGTGATCGGGCCGCGCGAGCCGCCGTCGCCACGGTTGCCGATCTCGATGCGGTCGAGTTCGCGGATGGGCGTCACTTCGGCTGCCGTGCCGGTGAAGAAGGCTTCGTCGGAGATGTAGACCTCGTCGCGCGTGATGCGCTTCTGCACGAGCTCGATGCCAAGGTCCTTGCAGATGTGCAGGATCGTGTTGCGCGTGATGCCGTTCAGGGCGCCGGCCGAGAGGTCGGGCGTGTAGACCACGCCGCCCTTGACCACGAAGATGTTCTCGCCCGCGCCTTCGGACACGAAACCGCTCGCATCGAGCAGCAGCGCCTCGTCGTAGCCGTCGTCCAGCGCTTCCATGTTCGCCAGGATCGAGTTCGTGTAGTTGCTCACCGACTTGGCCTGCGTCATCGTGATGTTGACGTGGTGGCGGGTGTAGCTGGAGGTCTTCACGCGGATGCCGCGGCGCATGCCTTCTTCGCCGAGGTAGGCGCCCCAGGACCAGGCCGCGACCATGGCGTGGATCTTGTTGCCCTTGGGGCTCACGCCGAGCTTTTCGGAGCCGATCCAGATGAGGGGACGCAGGTAGCAGCTCTCCAGCTTGTTCTCGCGCACGACCTGCTTCTGGGCTTCGTTCAGTTGCTCCTGCGAGAAGGGGATCTTCATGCGCAGGATCTTGGCGCTGTTGAACAGGCGCTCGGTGTGCTCGGCCAGGCGGAAGATGGACGTGCCGCCGTCGGCCGTCTTGTAGGCGCGCACGCCCTCGAAGGCGCCGCAACCGTAGTGCAGCGTGTGGCTCAGCACGTGGATCTTGGCGTCGCGCCAGTCCACGAGTTCGCCGTCCATCCAGATCTTGCCGTCACGGTCGTCCAGCGAGGGGGGGATCGAGCTCATTTCCTGATTCCTTTGGGAGCGGTGTGGGGTGCGACCGGGAGGCAGTCGCAAAAGCTTTCGATTTTACGGCGGCGCCCGGAACGGGGTGCCCGACAATGGCCGGTTGTGCAAACCAGTGGAAAAAGGGTTTCCGTGTCCGTATTCAAGAACGTCATCGTCTATCGCATCGAACCTGCCTGGTCCCAAACGTTGGCCGAGGCGGAAGAGGGGCTGGGCAAGCACCGCTTCGAGCCCTGCGGCCCCTCGCAGGAAAAGTCCGCCGGCTGGGCCGAGCCCCGCGGCGAGGCCGGCGGCCCGCTGGTCGAATCCATCGACGGCCAGTGGCTCGTCGAATACATGATCGAGAGCAAGCAGGTCCCCGGCTCCGTGGTGCGCAGGAAGCTGGACGAGCGCTGCGCGCAGATCGAGGCCACCACCGGCCGCAAGCCCGGCAAGAAGGAAAAGAAGGAGCTCAAGGAAGACATCACCCTGGAGCTGCTGCCGATGGCCTTCACCCGCAGCGCGCGCGTGGCGGTGTGGATCGACAAGGCCGAGAACCGCCTGGTGATCAACAGCGGCAACGCCTCGCGCGCCGACGAGGTGGTCACCAGCCTGGTGAAGTCGCTCGACGGCTTTGCGGTGGCGCTCATCAACACGCAGATCGAGCCGGCCGCCGCCATGGCCGACTGGCTCTTGACGCAGGAGCCGCCGGCCGGCTTCACCATCGATCGCGAGTGCGAGCTCAAGGCCTCGGACGACTCGAAGGCCGTGGTGCGCTACGCCAAGCACCCGCTCGACATCGAGGAAGTGCAAAAGCACATCACCGACGGCAAGCGCCCCACGCGTCTGGCGCTCACCTGGGACGACCGCGTGTCGTTCGAGCTCACGCACGGCATGCTGATCCGCAAGATCGTGTTCCTCGAAGGCACGGGCGACGGCGCAGCCGGCGGCAAGAAGGAAGACAACTACGACGCCGACGTGGCGATCGCCACCGGCGAGCTCGGCCAACTCGTGCCGGCGCTGCTCGATGCGCTGGGTGGCGAAGCGGCGTTCGGCGCGGCACCGGCGGACGAAGCGCCGAAGCCCGCAGCCAAAGCGGCCGCACCCACCACCTCCACCCCGGCCGATGCCGCCGAGGAAGAGGAAGACGCGCCGTTCTGAAGACGGCGCTCAGGCGACCAGGTAGGTCTGCGCGAGGCGCACCCAGCACGCCGCGCCCAGCGGCAGCACCTGGTCGTTGAAGTCGTAGCCGGGGTTGTGCACCATGCACCCGCCGAATTCGCCCTCCCCGTTGCCCAGCAGCACATAGCAGCCCGGCACCGCGGCGAGCATCCAGGCGAAGTCCTCGCTGCCCGCAAAGCCCTTGGGCGCCTCGGTGACGACGTGCTCCGCGCCCACGAGTTCTGTGCAGACTTGCTCCATCAACCGGCACTCGGCCGCGGTGTTGACCACCGGCGGCACGAGCTGGCGGTAGTCGATCTCCGCCTGCACGCCGTGGGCCTGCGCCGTGAGGCTCACGATCTCGCGGATGCGCTGCTCGACCGCCGCGCGCGTCTCGGGCCGCGCGGCCCGCACATTGAGGCCGAGCGCCACCGATTGCGGAATCACGTTGTGCGTCGCCCCGCCGCGGATGAAGCCGACCGACACCACGGCCGTGTCGCCCGGCGTCACGTTGCGCGCCACCACGGTCTGCAGCGCCGTCACCACCGCGGCGGCGGCCGGCACCGGATCGCGCGAGAGGTGCGGCATGGCGCCATGCCCGCCGACCCCTTTGATCGTGACGTCGGCCACATCCGAAGACAGCGTGACCGGCCCCTCGATCACCAGGAAGCTGCCGACCGGCACGCCCGGCGCGTTGTGCAGCGCGTAGACCGCGTCGCAGGGAAAGCGCTCGAAGAGGCCGTCCTCGATCATCGCGCGCGCGCCGCAGAGGTTTTCTTCGTCGGGCTGGAAGATCAGGTTCAGCGTGCCGTCGAAATCGCGGCGCGCGGCCAGCGCCTTGGCGGCCGCGAGCAGGATGGCGGTGTGGCCGTCGTGGCCGCAGGCGTGCATGCGGCCGTGGGTCTTGCTCGCGTACGGCAGGCCTGTGGCCTCGACGACAGGGAGCGCATCCATGTCCGCGCGAATACCCAGCCGCCGCGTGCCGTTGCCGACCTTCATCTGCGCCACGATGCCGGTCTTGCCGATGCCCGTGTGCACCTCGTAGCCCCATTCGCGCAGCAGGTTCGCGACCAGTCCGGCGGTCGCGCCCACCTCGAAGCCGAGCTCCGGGTTGGCATGGATCTGTCGGCGGATGTCGACGAAGGCCTGGGTGTCAATGTCGGCCTGCGGCAGCAATCGGGACAGGAGCCGGGTGGTCTGGAGACTGAGTTCGCGTGTCATGGAAGAAGAGTCCGTTTTCTTAACGAGTGGGAGATCGGCTTTGCGTTCGCGTGTCAGGCCGCCTTGCGCTCGCGCAGGCTCAGCAGCGCGCCCAGGCTCAGCATGCCGCAGGCCATCATGTAGAACGCCGGCGACAGCGGGTTGCCCGTCTTCGCAAGCAGCCAGGTCACGATGAACTGCGAGGAGCCGCCGAAGATGGTCACGCCCACGCTGTAGATCACCGAGATGCCGCTCGCGCGCACGCTGGGCGGCAGCATCTCCAGCAGCATGAGGAACATGGGCGTGGTGCCGATGTTCACGCTCGCGGTCAACAGCGCCGAGAGGGCCAGCACCAGGGGCACGCTGGGGTAGTGGCTGATGAGCCAGAACACCGGCACGACCGCGACCACGCTGAACAGCAGCGAAGCGACGACCAGCGGCTTGCGGTTCGGAAGCCGGTCGGCCAGGCGCCCCGCCGCGAGCGACACCACGAAGAGCGTGATGCCCGTGACGCAGCCCGACAGCAGCGAGAGCGACGGCGGCATGTGCAGCACGCGGATCATGTAGGTGGGCATGAAGAACACCACCAGGTACATCGTGGCCGTGCCCGCGGTGGTGGCCAGGATGCCCTTGAGCACCGTGCCGCCATGGGCGCGCAGCAGGCGCACCACGGGACTGGATTCTTCGTGCCCGGCGACGTGCGTCTCGTCCAGCCTGGCGCGGATGTAGAGGCCGACCGGCGCGATCAGCAGGCCGAGCAGGAACGGCAGGCGCCAGCCCCAGCTCTCCAGCGAAGCCTGGGGCAGCGCGGCATAGAGCGCCGCGCCCGTGAGCGCGCCCAGCAGCGCCGAGATGCCCTGGCTCGCGAGCTGCCAGCTCACGCGAAAGCCGCGGCCCTTCACGCCGCCGGCCTCCATCAGCATGGACGTGGCCGCGCCCACTTCGCCGCCCAGCGAGAAGCCCTGCAGCAGCCGGCCGGCCACGATCATCAGCGAGCCGAACACGCCGGCCGATGCATAGGTGGGCGCGAACGCGATGCACAGCGTGCCCAGCACCATGAGACCGATGGTCAGCGTCATCGCGGCCTTGCGGCCCTTGCGGTCGGCGTAGTTGCCGATGATGACGCCGCCCAGCGGACGCATCACAAAGCCGATGCCGAAGGTGGCCACGGCCAGCAGCAGCGAGCCGTAGGCGCTGTCGGAGGGGAAGAACAGCTTGCCGATAAGGAGCGCAAAGAAGCTGTAGACCGTGAAGTCGTACATCTCCAGCGCATTGCCCAGCGAGCAGGCCGCGATCAGGCGGAACTGGCCCTGCGGCGCCTTCGCCCTGGCGCTGGCCTCGGCATGGGAAGCGCTGGAAGAAGAACCCCGTATCGGGCTTGCAGGCAAGGTGGCTTCGCTCATCTAATCTCTCCAGGACTGGTTTGCACAGGAGCCCGGCAGGGCCCTTTGCGGCGGAGTATTCAGGCAAAGCGCAGCAGCGAAGAATCACAAATTTTCATGCCGATAACCAAACGGAATCCCCGACAGAAAGAGGCCCGCGACGCCATCGGGGGAACCCCCCAGGCCGCGCTTTCGCGCCCTTTTTTCGAGAACGCGGCACCACGATGAAGCTGCAACAGTTGCGCGTCCTGCTGGCCGTGGCACAGCACGGCAGCATCCACGAGGCCTCGCGCAGCTTGCACACCACGCAGCCGGCGCTCTCCAAGACCATCTCGGAACTGGAGCGCGAACTGGGCGTGACGCTGATGTCGCGCTCCACGCGCGGCGTGAGCCTCACGGCCTACGGCGTGGCGCTGGTCAAGCGCGCGAGCCTGGTGGAGCAGGAACTGCGGCACGCACTCGAGGACATCGAGGCGATCCGCGGGCACGACCAGGCGCAGCTCAATATCGGCTTCACCGCCGTCGCATCGAGCGGGCCGCTGCCCGATGCGATCGCGTCGTTCCGCCCGCGCTTTCCCAATGTGGCGATGCGCTGCTTCGAATTGCGTCCGCAGCAGATCTTCGAGGGACTGCGCGAGGGGCGGCTGGACCTCGCGCTGATCTCCACCTGCAACGGGCCGGGCACCAACGCATTCCAATGGGAGCCGCTCTTCTCGGTGGCCATGCACCTGTCGGTGCGCGCGGGCCATCCGCTGCGGCGCGTGCGCAAGCTGCAGCCGCTGCTGGACGCCGACTGGCTGGTGCTCGACCCGATCGACGACGCGGGCAGCCCGCTGGTCAGCACGATGCAGATGCACGGCCTGGGGATGCCGCGGCGCATGGTGCAGAGCGCCTCGAACCTCCTGGGCCTGCAGCTGGCCACGCAGACCGACATGATCAGCATGTGGTCGGATTTCGTCTTTCACGGCGCGGGCCCGCTGCGGCTGCAGCCCGGCCTGCTGGAGAAGCTGCCGATCACCGACGCGTTGCCGGACTTCGATGTGTTCCTGGTCTACCGCTCGGCCGACCTGATGACGCATGCGTGCGCGGAGTTCGCCAAGGAGGCGCGGCACCACGCGAAAGCGAATCCACCCTGGCGCCAGCCGGGGCGCAAGGCGCGCGCGGGATGAAAAGCGAAGGACCGAGGCGCGCCGAGCCGATCAGGCTGCGGGCGTCTGCGGTTCTTCGTCGGGCGGCGTCTCGGGCCGCGTCATCGCCCAGCTCTGCAGCTTGCCGGCGTTGAACACGGCATCGACGTACGAGCCGCCCGTGTCGGTCCAGCGGTACAGCTCGGGCTGCGTGTCCGGGGGCGAACGCAGCTCGCCGAGCGCGCGGGTCATGGCGATGACGTGCATCAGCGTCGCGCCCTGCTTGAGCTTGGCGTTGAGCATCACCGCGCTGGCGACATAGCCCACCGGCCGGTCGGCAGCGCGCTTGAGCACCTGCATCGCGCGGTTGAAGTGCAGCAGCAGGAACATCACGATGACCCCGCCGGTGAGCGCGACACCGGCCCAGCCGTAGCTGCGCCACGCCAGCGCGAGAAGAACGATGCCGCCCACGGGCACCAGCAATTTCTGGAAATTCATGGCGCGCATTGTCGCCGCCCGGCTGTTCGCGACCTGACCGCGGGGACTCCGGTCACGCGGCCGGCCCGCTTTCCGATGACGGGCCGCGAAGGCCGATGCAGTTTCCCCACGGGTCCTGCACCTGGCACATGCACTCCAAGTCCTCGAGTTGCAACGGGCCGCGGTACAGCCGCCCGCCGAGCGATTGAAGCCTGGCCACTGCCTCGTCGAAGTCATCGACCTGCCAATAGACGACCGAGCCGAAAGCACCCGAGCCGACCTTCTCGTCCTGCGGGACGATTTCGATCAGCACGCCGTGGAGCGAGAGGCACTCGAAGGCCGGCGAACCGATCGACACGCGCTCGGCTTCGGGAAGCGCGCGCTGGTACCAGCGCAGCGCGAGCTCCACGTCGGAGACATGAATCATCACTGCGGCAATGGGGGAAGGCGTTGTCTTCATTCGAAAGTTCACACATCGACGGAGGCCGCGATTCTGCTGTATCGGCCGTGGCTACCAGCGGGAGCGAAAAACGGTACTCACCCCGAAATGCACATGCCATGGTGGCGCGAGACGGCACATTTCACCGCACGGGCATCAACCCGGGCCACAGAAAAGCGTATGACCATTCCGCGTTCCGTCACCTTCCTTCGTCTCACTCTCGCCGCCACGCTCACGGCCGCCGTCCTCAGCGGTTGCTACGTGGTGCCCATCGCACAACCCGCACCCGCGGCGCCGCCTTCGCAGGCCTATGCCGTTGCACCGGGACCGATCGCGCAGAGCTTCAGTGCACGCCTGTATCCGTCGAACGCCGAAGCGGCGCGCTACGGAACCGTGGCAGGCACGGTGACCAACGACATGAACGGCCGCGGCCATTTCAACGCACTGATCGGCGGTGAACAGTTTCAGGGAGAGGCGACCCGGGTTGCCGGCTCGCGAAGCGCCGGTGTGGCAAACGCCAGCGGCAATCGCGGCGGCAACCTGAGTTGCCAGTACACGATGAACTCAGCCACGTTGGGCAGCGGCCAATGCGTGCTCAACAGCGGGCCGGCGTTCACGATGCACATCGGGGGATAGGGAGGGTGGCCCGGCGCGTCACTGACGCGCCGGGCATTTTTTTCCCGAGCTGAATCAATCGAGGCGGCGGACCACGTCCATCGCCTCTTCGATGCGTTCGACGGGGTGGATGGTCAGGCCTTCGATCTCCTTCGAACCCTTGCGCGGTGCGTTGGCCTTGGGCACCACCGCGATGCTGAAGCCCAGTTTGGCGGCTTCGCGCAGACGCTCCTGCCCGCGCGGCGCGGGGCGCACCTCTCCGGCCAGCCCCACTTCACCGAAGGCGATGAAGCCCTTGGGCAGCGGCTTGCCGCGCAGGCTCGAGGTGATGGCCAGCATCACGGCCAGGTCGGCCGCGGGCTCGCTGATGCGCACGCCGCCCACCGCGTTCACGAACACGTCCTGGTCCATGCAGGCCACGCCCGCGTGGCGGTGCAGCACCGCCAGCAGCATCGCGAGGCGGTCGCGGTCCAGGCCCACCGAGAGGCGCCGCGGGCTCGGCCCGCCGTTGTCGACCAGCGCCTGGATTTCCACCAGCATCGGCCGCGTGCCCTCCAGCGTGACCAGCACCACGCTGCCGGGCACCGGCTCGGCATGCTGGCTCAGGAAGATCGCGCTCGGATTGGCCACGCCTTTCAGGCCCCGCTCGGTCATCGCGAACACGCCGATCTCGTTGACCGCGCCGAAACGGTTCTTGATGGCACGCACGAGGCGAAAGCTCGAATGCGTGTCGCCCTCGAAGTACAGCACCGTGTCGACCATGTGCTCCAGCACGCGCGGGCCCGCGAGCGCGCCCTCCTTTGTGACATGGCCCACCAGCACCACGGCCGTGCCGCTGGTCTTGGCAAAACGCGTGAGGTGCGCGGCGCATTCGCGCACCTGCGCCACCGAGCCGGGCGCGGAGGTGAGCTGGTCGGAGTACACCGTCTGGATCGAGTCGATCACCGCGATCGCCGGCCGCGTGGCGTCCAGCGTGGCGATGATCTTCTCGAGCTGGATTTCGGCCAGCACCTGCACCTGCGAGTGGTCGAGCCCGAGCCGGCGTGAGCGCAGCGCCACCTGCGCGCCGCTTTCCTCGCCCGTCACATAGAGCGCGTTCTGTCCCGCGCGCTGCAGCGCATCGACCGCTTGCAGCAAGAGCGTCGACTTGCCGATGCCCGGGTCGCCGCCGATGAGCGTCACGCCGCCCGAGACGATGCCCCCGCCCAGCACGCGGTCGAGCTCGTCGATGCCGGTGGGCGTGCGCGCGATGTCGGTCGCCTCGATCTCCGAGAGCGTGGCCAGTTCGGAGACGCCCGCCAGCGGCGAGAACTGCGTGCCGAAGCGGTTGTTGGCCGGTGCGTTGCTGCCCGCCACCTGTTCGATCAATGTGTTCCAGGCGCCGCAGCTCGGGCATTTGCCGAGCCACTTGGGGCTGGTGCCGCCGCATTCGCTGCAGACGAAAAGAGATTTGTCCTTGGCCATCCGTCGAGTTTAGGTGTCCGCACAAACCCTGATGGCCGGCAGCTTGAAAGAAACCGCCAATCATTTAACATGTTAAGTAATTTGCAGAATCGTAGAAGGCACCGTTCTTGAGCACCACGTTCACCCACCGCAATTTGCCGCGCCTGCTGCTGCAGGCCCGCGAAGCCGTGATGGCCCATACGCGGCCGAGCCTGCGCGAGCACGCCCTGTCCGACCAGCAATGGCGCGTGCTGCGCGTGCTCGGCGAGCACGGCGCGGTCGACACCGGCCGCGTCGCGCGCGAGGCCTTCATCCTCGGGCCCAGCCTTACCGGCGTGCTCGCGCGCATGGAGCGCGACAACCTCATCACCCGCGCCCG
Source organism: Variovorax sp. AC194 (assembly GCF_979257995.1). Classification (NCBI taxonomy): domain Bacteria; kingdom Pseudomonadati; phylum Pseudomonadota; class Betaproteobacteria; order Burkholderiales; family Comamonadaceae; genus Variovorax; species Variovorax sp. AC194. Next base: position 6,770,352 of record NZ_OZ409823.1, read on the forward strand.
CGACCCCGCGGACCAGCGCCGCACCGTGGTCGAAGCCACGCCGCACGGCATGAAGCTGGTCAAGCGCCTGGGCAGCAGCATCGAGGCCCATTACGACTGGATGGAAAAGTCGCTCGGCAAGGCCAAGCTCACGCAGCTCTACGGCCTGCTGGACGAACTCATAGCACTGGAGCAGCCCGCATGAGCACCGCACATTTCCTTCCGACCGGCACCGTGTACGGCACGCTGCTGAACTTCCGCGCCGAGGTCGAGGCGCTCGCGCCGCAGATGAGCGCACCGCCCTACAAGGCGCCGCCGAAAGCGCCGGTGCTCTACGTGAAGACCGCCAACACCTGGAGCCCGCACGGCAGCGCCATCGCGGTGCCAGCATCGGTGCCCGAAGTGGAAATCGGCGCGAGCATCGGCATGGTGATCGGCGCCGAGGGCGACGTCGAAGGCTTCGTGCTGATGAACGACCTGTCGATTCCGCACGCGAGCTTCTTCCGCCCGCCGGTGAAGTTCAAGTGCCTCGACGGCTTCCTCGCCATCGGCCCCGCGCTGCGCGATGCACAGGACGTGGCCGACCCCGCGAACTTCCGCGCCGAGGTGCGCATCAACGGCGAGCTCAAGCAGTCGATCGATTTCTCGCAGCTCGTGCGCCCGGCGCAGCAGCTGCTCGCCGACGTCGGCGAATTCATGACGCTCGCGCACGGCGACGTGCTGATGCTCGGCTGCGACGCGGGCCGTCCGCTCGCACGCGCCGGCGACCGCATCGAGATCTCGGCGCCTGGCTTCGAGACATTGACCCACACGCTGGTGCAGGAGACCGCCGCATGAAGCACGCACGCGTCATCCACGAAGGCCGCGAACACACCGGCACCGCGCACGAATTCAACGGCCAGCCCGACGCCGCCGTGCGCCTGGACGACGGCCGCATCGTGCCGCAAGCGCAGCTCACCTGGCTGCCCCCGCTCGCGCCGACCGCACGCCCTCGCACCATCCTCGCGCTCGGCCTCAACTACGCCGACCACGCGAAGGAACTCGAATTCAAGGCGCCCGAGGAACCGCTGGTCTTCGTCAAGGGCCAGAGCACGCTGATCGGCCACCGCCAGCTCACGCACCGCCCGGCCGGCGTGCAGTTCATGCACTACGAATGCGAGCTCGCGATCGTCGTCGGAAAGACCGCGCGCCATGTGAAGCGCGACGACGCCTACGACTTCATCGGCGGCTATACCGTGGCCAACGACTACGCGATCCGCGACTACCTGGAGAACTGGTACCGCCCGAACCTGCACGTGAAGAACCGCGACACCTGCACGCCGCTGGGGCCCTGGTTCGTCGACGCGGCCGATGTACCCGACCCCATGGCACTCGCGCTGCGCACCACCGTCAACGGCACCGTCACGCAGCAGGGCAACACGCGCGACATGATCTTCGACGCGCCCTTTCTCATCGAGTACTTCAGCCGCTTCATGACGCTCTCGCCGGGCGACCTGATCCTCACGGGCACGCCCGACGGCGTGGTCGATTGCAAGCCGGGCGACGTCGTCGTCACCGAGATCGAGCACATCGGCGCGCTCATGAACACCATCGAGACCATCCAAGGAAAAGCATGAGAGTCGATCACCTGATCAACGGCAAGAGCGTTGCCGGCAAGGACTACTTCGAAACCGTCAACCCCGCCACGCAGGAGGTGCTGGCCGAGGTCGCCTCGGGCGGCGAGGCCGAGGTGAACGCGGCCGTCGCCGCCGCCAAGGAAGCCTTCCCCAAATGGGCCGGCATGCCCGCGCCCGAGCGCGCGAAGCTCATCCGCAAGCTGGGCGACCTGATCGCCGCGAACGTGCCCGAGATCGCGCAGACCGAGACCAACGACTGCGGCCAGGTCATCGCGCAAACAGGCAAGCAGCTGGTGCCGCGCGCGGCCGACAACTTCTACTACTTCGCCGAGATGTGCACGCGCGTGGACGGCCACACCTACCCCACGCCCACGCACCTGAACTACACGCTGTTCCACCCGGTGGGCGTGTGCGCGCTCATCAGCCCGTGGAACGTGCCGTTCATGACGGCCACCTGGAAGGTGGCGCCGTGCCTGGCCTTCGGCAACACCGCGGTGCTGAAGATGAGCGAGCTCTCGCCGCTTTCGGCCGCGCGCCTGGGCGAGCTCGCGCTCGAAGCGGGCATTCCGCCCGGCGTGCTGAACCTCGTGCACGGCTACGGCAAGGAAGCGGGCGAGCCATTGGTGGCGCACCCCGACGTGCGCGCGATTTCGTTCACCGGCTCCACCGCCACGGGCAACCGCATCGTAAAAAGCGCGGGCCTCAAGAAGTTCAGCATGGAGCTGGGTGGCAAGAGCCCCTTCGTGATCTTCGACGATGCCGACCTGGACCGCGCGCTCGATGCGGCCGTGTTCATGATCTTCAGCAACAACGGCGAGCGCTGCACGGCCGGCTCGCGCATCCTGGTGCAGCAGTCGATCTATGCGGACTTCGCAGCGAAGTTCGCAGAGCGCGCCAAGCGCATCACGGTGGGCGATCCGCTCGACGAGAAGACCATCGTCGGCCCGATGATTTCGCAGGCCCACCTGGCCAAGGTGCGCAGCTACATCGAGCTCGGCCCGAAGGAAGGCGCGACGCTGCTGTGCGGTGGACTCGAGGCTCCGTCGAACCTGCCGGACCGCGTGAAGAAGGGCAACTACGTGATGCCCACCGTTTTCGCGGACGTCGACAACCGCATGAAGATCGCGCAGGACGAGATTTTCGGCCCGGTCGCCTGCCTGATTCCGTTCAAGGACGAGGCCGACGCGATCCGCCTGGCCAACGACATCACCTACGGCCTCTCGAGCTACGTATGGACCGAGAACATCGGCAAGGCGCATCGCGTGGCCGCCGCCGTGGAGGCCGGCATGTGCTTCGTCAACAGCCAGAACGTGCGAGACCTGCGCCAGCCCTTCGGCGGCACGAAGGCCTCGGGCACGGGCCGCGAAGGCGGCACCTGGAGCTACGAAGTGTTCTGCGAGCCGAAGAACGTTGCCGTGTCGCTGGGCTCGCACCACATTCCGCACTGGGGCGTGGCGTGAACACCGGCCGCCGGGCGCTGCTGCAGGGCGCCGCCGCACTCGCGGCCCTGCCTTCGCTGGCGCCGTTCGCGACATTCGCGCACGCACGCGGCGACTGGCCCAACAAGCCGGTGCGCATCGTCGTGCCCTTCACGCCCGGCGGCACCACCGACTTCGTCGCGCGGCTCGTGGCGGTCGAGCTCGGCAAGACGCTGGAGCAGGCCGTGATCGTCGAGAACAAGCCCGGCGCAGGCACCGTGATCGGTGTCGATGCGGTCGCCAAGTCGGCGCCCGACGGCTACAGCTTCGTCTGCGTGGCCAACAGCTTCACGGCCAACCAGACGCTGGTGCGCAAGCTCCCCTACGACACGCAGAAAGACCTGCGCCCGGTCGCGCTCATGGGCATGTCGGAGCACGTGCTCGCCACGCATCCATCGAGCGGCCTGAAGACACTGGCCGACCTGCGCAACCTGGCCAAGGCCAAGCCCGGCACGCTGAGCTTCGCCTCCTTCGGCAACGGAACCTCGGCGCACCTCTCGGGCGAGATGCTCAAGCTGCAGATGGGCCTGGACATCGTGCACGTGCCCTACAAGGGCCAGGGGCCCGCGCTCACCGACCTGCTCGGCGGGCAGGTGACGATGATGTTCGGCAACTGGCCCGAGTTCCGCGGCCACATCCAGAGCGGCAAGCTGGTCGCGCTCGGCATGGCGACCGCGCAGCGCTCGCAGTACGCGCCCGCCATACCCACACTGGCCGAACAGGGCGTGGCCATCGAGTCCAATTCGTGGAACGGCCTGCTGGCGCCCGCCGGCACGCCCGATGCCATCGTGCTGCGCATGAACGACGAGGTGAACCGCGCGCTCGCGGGCCCTGCCGTGACAGAGGCCTTCCGCAAGGGCGGCATCGCGTCGCTGTCGGGCACGCCCGAGCGCTTCGCGGCTTTCATCCAGAGCGAGATCGCGAAGTACGGCGATGTGATCCGCAAGGCCAACATCCAGATCGAGGGCTGAACGATGAGCCTCTATGCGATGCAGAAATTTCTCTTCGCGCTGAACCGCGATGCCGAAGTGCAGCGCGGGTACGCGGAAGGCGGCGACGCGCGTGCCGCGCTGCTCGCCGGCTACGACCTGAACGATGAAGAACGCGAAGCCATCGACAGCGGCGACATCGGCAAGCTCTATGTCTTGGGTTGCAACGGGCAGTTGCTGATGCACTTCGCGCCGCTGCTGGGCATTGCATGGGCCGACTATCTCGAAGCGATGCGCGACGGCGTGCGCAAGTACGGGCCCGTGCGCGCAGGCATCTACGCGATGACAACCGGCACAGACGAAAAGGTGGCAGGCGTATGAGTTTGGTTTTTGCAGGCGTGTGCAGCCACGCCCCCGGCATCACCGGCCGCGCGCATCTGGCGGACCCGGCGGTGAAGGACGCGTTCCACGCCCAGTTCCACCGCTTCGGCGAGGCGATGCGCGCGACCAGGCCCGATGCGGTGATCGTCATCGCCGCCGAGCACTTCGCCAACTTCTTCATGAACAACATGCCGGCCTACGCCATCGGCATGGCCGACAGCTACGAGGGCCCGATCGAGGACCCGAAGTGGCTGGGCATCGAGAAGACGAAGGTGCCCGGCGATGCCGCGCTCTCGCAGCGCCTGATCCGCGAGGTGATGCAGACGGTGGACGTGGCCTACGCGGAAGAGTGGAAGTTCGACCACGGCATCATGGTGCCGCTGCACTTCCTCACGCCGGATTTCGACACCAAGGTCATCCCTGTGAATATCAACTGCCAGGGTCCGCCGCTCACGCCGCTGCACCGCGCCTGGGCCTTCGGCGAGGCCCTGCGCCGCGCCTGCGACAAGGCGCCCGAGCGCATCGCGCTGGTGGGCACGGGCGGCATCTCGCACTGGCCGGCCACGCCCGATTCGGGCAAGGTGAATGCCGAGTGGGACGCCGAGTTCATGCGCCGCTGGTGCGCCAACGACCGCGAGGCGCTGCTCTCGCAAGACGACTACAACGACGAGGCCACCTACCGCGAAGCGGGCCAGGGCGGCTTCGAGATCCGCACCTTCCTGAGCGTGGCCGCGGCCGCGCGCGGCAAGGGCGAGATCTTCCACATGAAGGCCATCCCGATCTTCGCGGTGACCTGCACGGCCGCGGTCATGTCGGTGGCCTGACCGAAACAAGAAGGAAGACGCGCATGCCGCACCTGGTGATCCTCTACACGCCCAACATCGAAGCCGAGACCGACATGTCGGCCCTGTGCCGCACGCTCGCCGACACGATGCTCAAGCAACGTGACGAGTCGGACAAGCCCGTCTTCCCCATCGGCGGAACGCGCGTGCTGGCCTACCCGGCCGCGCACTACGCGGTGGCCGACGGCAAGGCCGACTACGCCTTCGTGTACCTGAACATCCGCATGGCCGCGGGCCGCTCGGAGGCAGTGAAGAAAAAGGCCGGCGACGAATTGCTCGCCGACGTGCGCGCGCATTTCGCGCCCGTCTTCGAGAAGCGCCACATCGGCATCACGCTGCAGATCGACGAGAGCCCCGGGCAGGTGTACGACGGCAAGCACAGCAACCTGCATCCCCTGTTCAACAAGTCGTAAGACACGAGAAGAAGCGAGCCGCCATGCTGCCCCAAGCCACCATCGCCCAACTGGCCGCCGAGCTGCACGAGAGCGAGAAATCGCGCGTGCAGGTCGAGCACTTCTCCAAGCGCTTTCCGGAGATGACCGTCGAGGACGGCTACGCCATCTCGCGCGAATGGGTGAAGCACAAGATCGCCGAGGGCCGCACGGTGAAGGGCCACAAGATCGGCCTCACCTCGCGCGCGATGCAGCAGTCCAGCCAGATCGACGAGCCCGACTACGGCACGCTGCTGGACGACATGTTCTTCGAGCAGGGCGGCGACATTCCCTTTGCGCGCTTCATCGCGCCGCGCATCGAGGTGGAGCTGGCCTTCATCCTCGGCAAGAAGCTGCAGGGGCCGAACGTGACGATCTTCGACGTGCTGGCCGCCACCGACTACGTGGTGCCCGCCATCGAGATCATCGATGCGCGCATCGAGCAGTTCGATCGCCACACCAAGGCGCCGCGCAAGGTGTTCGACACCATCTCCGACAACGCGGCCAACGCCGGCATCGTGATGGGCGGGCGGCCGGTGAAGCCCGATGCGGTGGACCTGCGCTGGGTGAGCGCCCTGCTCTACAAGAACGGCGTGATCGAGGAGACCGGCGTGGCCGCGGGCGTGCTCAATCACCCGGCCACCGGCGTGGCGTGGCTCGCGAACAAGCTCGCGCCGTGGGACGAACACCTCGCGGCCGGCGAGGTGGTGCTGGCCGGCTCGTTCACGCGCCCGACCACCGCGCTGCCCGGCGACACCTTCCATGCCGACTACGGCCCTCTCGGCGCGATCTCGTTTCGCCTTGCCTGAAAGAAAGACGCTCATGCACACCCCCATCAACACCTTCAAGCAGGCCATGCAGGCCGGCGAGCAGAAGATCGGCCTCTGGGTTGGCCTCGCGGACAGCTACGTCGCCGAGATCCTCGCCGGCTGCGGCTACGACTGGCTGCTGGTCGACGGCGAGCACGCGCCCAACGACGTGCGCTCGGTGCTCGGGCAGCTGCAGGGCATCTCCAGCGCGTGGTCGGCGCAGCCCGAGGCGGAGCGCTCGCATCCGGTGGTGCGCATCCCGACGGGCGACACCACGCTGATCAAGCAGTACCTGGACATCGGCGCGCAGACGCTGCTGGTGCCGATGGTCGATACCGCCGAGCAGGCCGCGCGCATGGTGCAGGGCATGCGCTATCCGCCCGAAGGCATCCGCGGCATGGGCAGCGCGCTCGCGCGGGCCTCGCGCTGGCAGGCCTATCCGCAGTACTTGCACGAAGCCAACGCGCAGACCTGCCTGCTGGTGCAGGCCGAGACGGTCGAGGCGATGAAGAACCTGGACGCCATCGCGGCCACGCCGGGCGTGGACGGCGTGTTCATCGGACCGGCGGACCTGTCGGCCTCGATGGGCTTCGTGGGCCAACCCAACCACCCGGAGGTGCAGGCGGTGATCGCCGACGCCATCGCGCGCATCCTGAAAGCCGGCAAGGCGCCGGGCATCTTGTCGACCACCGAGGAGCAGGCGCGCAAGTGGCTCGCGGCCGGCGCGCTGTTCGTGGCGGTGGGCGTGGACACCATCGTGCTCACGGCCGCAGCCAAGCAATTGGCGGCGAAGTACAAGAGCGCCGCGGGCGCCACGAGCGCCACCACGCCCAACGGCTACTGAAGTCCTTTCACACCGGGAGCCCCAGATGAAACGCACCATCCTGGCCGCGATGTTCGCCGCCGCCACCCTCTTCCTCGCAGCCTGCGCGCAGCCGGGCGGCCGCCCGGTCGCCCAGGCGCAGGCGCAGCAGGAGGCCAACCGCCAGGCCGTGCTCGCCTTCTACGAGAAGGGCCTGAACCAGAAGGACGCCGAGGCCGCCCTGCAGTACGTGGGCAACCGCTACGTGCAGCACAACCCCACGGCGGCCGACGGCCCCGAGGGTTTTCGCAAGTTCGTCGCCTTCCTGCGCGAGAAGTTTCCGAAGTCGCACAGCCAGATCAAGCGCTCCTTCGCCGAGGGCGACTACGTGATCCTGCATGTGCACGCGGTGCGCGAGCCGGGCACGCGCGGCAGCGCCATCGTGGACATCTTCAAGCTGGAGAACGGCAAGATCGTGGAGCACTGGGACGTGAACCAGCCCGTGCCCGAAACGGCCGCAAACGGCAACGGAATGTTCTGACCATGACCTCTCCGGTCGGGAAAAGCGTGTCGCAACGTGTCGAACGTGAGGTAAACGCGGGGGTCCCGCGCTGCGCCTTGCTGGAAAAATACGCGCTCCCGAACCACCACCACCCGGAGAGAGACACATCATGAGCTTCACACGCCGCCAGATCCTTCAGACCACCGGCGCCTCGGCGCTGCTCGCGGGCATCGGCCAGCAGGCCTATGCGCAGGCGGGCATCGAGACCGCGACCATCGTCACCGGCTTTGCGGCCGGCGGCACCTCGGACACCATCTGCCGCCGCGTGGCGCAGAAGCTCAGCCCCGAATACGCCAAGGCGGCCGTGGTGGAGAACCGCACCGGCGCGGGCGGCCAGATCGCGGTCACCTACGTGAAGGGCCGGCCGGCCGACGGCGTGACCATCCTGCAGACGCCGACCTCGATCCTCACGATCTACCCGCACATCTACAAGAAGCTGCCGTACGACCCGATGGTGGACCTCACCCCGGTCACCATCGGCTGCATCTTCGACTTCGGCTTTGCCGTGGGCCCCTCGGTGCCGGCCAGCGTGAAGAGCGTGCCCGAGTTCCTGGCCTGGGCCAAGGCCAACCCGGCCGGCGCCAACTTCGGCTCGCCGGCCGCGGGCTCCACGCCGCACTTCATCGGCGCGCTGCTGGGCAAGAAGGGCGACGTGGAACTCAAGCACGCCGCCTACCGCGGCACGCAGCCGGCGATGCTCGACCTCCTGGGCGGCAACATCTCGGCCGTCTCGGGCCCGATCGGCGACATCACGCAGCACCTGCAGACGGGCAAGGTGCGCATCCTGGGCGTCTCCGGGGCCAAGCGCAGCCGCTTCGCGCCCGATGTGCCCACCTTCGGCGAGCAGGGCATCAAGGACATGGCGCACAGCGAATGGTTCGCCTTCTTCCTGCCGGCCAAGGCATCGCCCGAAGTGGTCGCGCGCCTGAACACCGCGATGAAGAACTCGCTGGCGCAGAAGGACGTGATCGACGGCCTGGGCACCTTCGGGCTGGAGGCCATGTCGTCCACGCCCGCGGAGCTCACGGAACTGCTGAAGAAAGACACCGCCAAGTGGGCGCCGATCGTGAAAGAGGTCGGCTTCACCGCAGAGGGTTAACCACATGAAGGAACTGCAATGAACATCCCCCTCGCCACCACGCCCTCGGCGCTGGTCCATCCCTCGATCCACCCCGACGAGCGCGCCGCGCGCGAAGAGCTCGCGGCCTGCTATCGCGTCTTCGCGATGCTGGGCTGGGTCGAGATGATCTACAACCACATCACGGTGCGGCTGCCCGACAGCGTGACCGGTGGCGAGAAGCAGTTCCTCATCAACCCCTTCGGCCTGCACTACAGCGAGGTGACCGCCAGCAACCTCGTGAAGATCGACCTGCACGGCAAGGTGCTCGACGGTTCGTCGTACCCGGTGAACCCGGCCGGCTTCACCGTGCACGCGGCCATCCACGACGGCCTGCCGGGCGCGCACTGCGTGATGCACACGCACACCACGGCCGGCGTGGCCGTGGCGTGCCTGCAAGGTGGCCTGCAACAGACGAATTTCTATACGGCCCAGCTGCATGGCATGGTGGCGTACCACGACTTCGAGGGCATCACGATCCATGCCGACGAAGGCCCGCGGCTGTTGAAGAGCATCGGCAACCGCAACGCGGTGATCCTGCGCAACCACGGCCTCCTGGCCTGGGGCCAGACGCTGCCGCAGACCTTCGCGATCCTGTGGACGCTGCAGCGCGCCTGCGAGATCCAGATGGCGACCTTCTCGATGGGCGCGGCCATTCCGGTGAGCGAGGAGATCGCGCAGCGCTGCACGCGCGACGCGCTGCAGTTCAGCCCCGCGCACGGCGCCGGGCAGGACGTGTTCAATGCGCTGGTGCGGCAAGTCGACCGCATCGATCCGGGGTACCGGAATTGAAGAAACTGAAAAGATCGAGGCGAGCATTCCCATGAAGATTTGCATTTACGGCGCCGGCGCGATCGGCGGCTGGATCGGTGCCGGCCTCGCGCAGGCCGGCGAACGGCTCAACGTGGTGGCGCGCGGCACGACGCTCCAGGTGCTGCAGCAGGACGGCCTCTCGCTGATGCGCGGCGACGTGCGCACGCGCGTGCCCGTCAACGCCGTGGCCGACCCCGAGGCGCTCGGCGTGCAGGACCTTGTGGTGATCGCCGTGAAGGCGCCCGCGCTGGCGGCCGTGGCCGAACGCATCGGGCCGCTGATCGGGCGCGACACCCTTGTGCTGGTCGCGATGAACGGCGTGCCGTGGTGGTTTCTCGAAGGCGGCTTCGGCGGCGAGATCACGGGCCACCGGCTGGCCGCGGTGGACCCCGACGGCGCGATCGCCAAGGCCATTCCGGCGCACAACGTGATCGGCTGCGTGGTGCACGCGAGCTGCTCGCTCGACGGGCCGGGCGTGGTGCGGCATCACTTCGGCAACGGGCTGATCGTGGGCGAGCCTTCGGGCGAGGCCACGCCGCGCGTGCAGGCGCTGGTCGAGCTCCTGACCCGCGCGGGCATCAACACCACGCTGTCGCCGCAGATCCAGAAGGACGTGTGGTTCAAGCTCTGGGGCAACATGACGGTCAACCCCATCAGCGCGCTGACCGGTGCCACCACCGACCTCATCATGGGCGACGACTACGTGCGCGGGTTCATCTCGGCCGTGATGCTGGAGGCCAAGGAGATCGGCCGGCGCATCGGCATCGAGATCACGCAGAGCCCCGAAGACCGGCACGAGGTGACAAAGAAGCTCGGCGCGTTCAAGACCTCGATGCTGCAGGACGTGGAAGCCGGGCGCTCGGTGGAACTCGATGCGCTGGTGACGGTGGTGCGCGAGCTGGGCGAACTGACCGGCGTGGCCACGCCGTTCACCGATGCGCTGCTGGGACTGGCGCGCCTGCGCACGCGCCAGCTCGGTCTGTACTGAAGCCGGGCCGCCCGTTCCGCGCGGGCGGCCTCAGTGCGTCTTCAACAGGACGCGCACCGCCTCGGGCAACGAATTGACCTGCGGCATGAAGTGGTCGAGCAGCGCGCCCAGGATCACGGCGGAGATCACCGCGCCCAGCAGCGGCTTCCAGGTCAGCCGAACTGCCGCCACAAGCCAGCCCTCGCGCGCCACGCGCACCGCGGCGCGCGCCGACACATACGAGAACGCCACCTCGATGGCCACGGCCAGGAGCGCGTCCCAGCTGAAATACAGCAGCACGAGCGAGCCCGCGCCAAAGAGCACCGCCACGCAGATCAGGAAGATGGCGACCACCGGCACGACGATGATCGCGCCTTCGTCGGATTCGCCCGCCAGTTCGAGCGCGCCGCCGGCCATGTCGGCCGCGCCGCCGAAGCCGGCGTCGCTCGCGCTGCTGGCCACATCCAATGCCAGATCGGCAACGTCGACCGCTTCGCCGCCGCTCGTATCGAGACTGACACCCACCCCGTTCTCGACCAGCCGCCGGGCCCACCAGCGCAGCACCAGCAGGTAGCCGAGGTACCCCACGCCCAGCGTGAGGCAGTAGCGCACCGCCAGCGAGTCCACATGCAGCAGGTGCATCTGCAGTGCCGACACGCCCCACATGAGCAGCAGCATGAAGGTGCCGATCAGGATGCCGTGCGTGCGCAGGCTGTGGTTGCGGTGCAGGTCGCGCTCGATCTGCGTTTCCCAAAGGCGCATGGAGCGCCAGTTGGAAAGAACCTTCATTGCTGGGTGTCTGGGTCGGCTTCGGCGGGCGCGAACGGCACGCGTTGCGCCACGGCGCACATGAGTTCGTAGCCGACGGTGCCCGCCGCCTGCGCGACCTCGTCGATGGACAGCACCGCATCGGTGACCGTCGAGCGGCCCCACAGCGTGACCTCGGTGCCGAACTTCGCATCGGGCACGGGCGTGAGGTCCACGGTGATCATGTCCATGCTCACGCGGCCCACCATGCGGGTGCGCACGCCATTCACCAGCACGGGCGTTCCGGTGTTGCAGTGGCGCGGATAGCCGTCGCCGTAGCCCACCGCGGCCACGCCGATGGTGAGCGGCCCCTCGGCCGTGAAGTTGGAGCCGTAGCCGATGGTGTCGCCGGCCTTGAGCGTCTGCACCGAGAGCAGTTTGGTGGCGAGCGTCATGGTGGGCTGCAGTTGCCAGTGCGCCGCGTCGTTCACCGGAAAGTCGGGCGCGCTGCCGTACAGGATGATGCCGGGGCGCACCCAGTCGCCGCGCGTCTGGTCGGGGTGGCGCAGGGTGGCCGCGCTGTTGGCGATGGAGCGCTCGCCCGGCAGGTCGCGCGTCGCGCGCTCGAAGGCTTCGAGCTGGTGCGCGATGCCGCGGGCGCCGTCGGCATCGCTGAAGTGCGTCATCAGCGAAATCTCGTCGACCTGCGTCAATGCATTGAGGCGCGTCCAGGCCGAGGCGAAGCGCTCGGGCGTGAAGCCCAGGCGGTTCATGCCCGAGTTCATCTTCAGGAAAACACGTTGCGGCTTGAGGGTCTTGTGCGCGGCGAGCATGTCGATCTGCTCGTCGCAATGCACGGTGTGCCAGAGGTCCAGGCGCGAGCACAGCTCCAGGTCGCGCGCGTCGAACACGCCTTCGAGCAGCAGCACGGGGCCGCGCCAGCCCAGGGCGCGCACGCGCTCGGCCTCGGCCAGGTCGAGCAGCGCAAAGCCGTCGGCGCCGCGCAGGCCCTCGTAGACCCGCTCGATGCCATGGCCATAGGCATTGGCCTTGACCACCGCCCAGACGCGGGCGTCCAGGGCCGAGCGGCGAACGCGCTCCAGGTTGTTGCGAAGGGCTGCGGTGTGGACGGTGGCGAGAATGGGGCGCGGCATAGGTGCTCTGTGCGGGCTGCGATCGGACTGCAAACGGATGAAGGGCAAATTCAGACCACGTTTTAGCATTTCCGGGAATGGGGTCGAATACGGAAGGGATGCCCATTTCCGCGTCGTACCCCCATGCTATAACCGCCCATTCGCTCCGGACGCGACACTTTTTCACTACCGCCAGCAGACCCTCTGGCCAGCCAGCCCATCGATGAAGCGCGGTTTCTACACGATCATGTCGGCCCAGTTCTTTTCGTCGCTGGCCGACCAAGCGCTTTTCGTTGTTGCCGTCGATCTCATGCGAAGTTCGGGCGCCCCCGAATGGCAACGCGCGGCCCTGGTGCCGATCTTCGCGGTCTTCTATGTGGTGCTCGCGCCGCTGGTGGGCGCCTTCGCGGATGCGCTGCCCAAGGGCAAGGTGATGTTCATCAGCAATGCGATCAAGGTGATCGGCTGCCTGATGATGCTGTTCGGCTCGCACCCCCTGCTGTCGTATTCGATCGTGGGCCTGGGCGCGGCGGCCTACTCGCCGGCCAAGTACGGCATCCTCACCGAACTGCTGCCCGCCTCCCAATTGGTCAAGGCCAATGGCTGGATCGAGGGGCTCACCATCGCCTCCATCCTCCTGGGCATCGTGCTCGGCGGCACGCTGGTGGGCCATGCGGTCTCCAGCCACTTGCTGGCCTTCGATTTCCCGATGATCGACACCGGCATCGATTCGCCGGCCGAGGCCGCGATCTCGGTGCTGATCTTCGTCTACGCGCTGGCGGCCTGGTTCAACACGCGCATCCCGCACACGGGCGTGGAGATGCGCCCGCTGCGCTCCAATCCCGAGCACGGCTTCGTGCGCAACATCGCCGCGCTGCTGCCCGACTTCTGGCATTGCAACGCACGCCTGTGGCGCGACCGTCTCGGCCAGATCTCGCTGGCCACCACCACGCTCTTCTGGGGCGCGGGCGGCAACCTCAAGTACATCGTGCTCGCGTGGGCCTCGCTCGCGCTGGGCTACAACACGACGCAGGCCTCGGCGCTCACCGGCGTGGTGACCATCGGCACGGCCGTGGGCGCCATCGTGGCCTCGATGCGCATGCGGCTGGACATGGCCACCCGCGTGATCCCGATGGGCATCGCGATGGGGCTGATGGTCATCTGCATGAACTTCATCGGCAACGTGTGGCTCGCGGTGCCGTTCCTCATCATCCTGGGCGGCCTCGGCGGCTTCCTGGTGGTGCCGATGAATGCGCTGCTGCAGCACCGCGGCCACAACCTCATGGGCGCGGGCCGATCGATCGCGGTGCAGAACTTCAACGAGCAGGCCTGCATTCTTCTGTTGGGCGGCTTCTACAGCGTGTGCACGGGGCTGGGCCTCTCGGCCTACGGTGCGATCAGCGCCTTCGGTCTCGTGGTGGCGGGCTGCATGTGGCTCATCAAGCGCTGGCACGAGAACAACGTGAAGAAGTACCCCGAAGAAGTCGAGCACCTCCTGGCCATCGCCCGCAGCGACAAACATCACTGACCTTGCGCGACTGCGTTGGTGAGACGGCCGGCGCGCCGAGCGCCGAAGCCTTCATTTTTCCAACGCCACCATGCCCGCGCTCGCACTGATCTTCAACGCCTTCGTCTGGGGGCTGTCGTGGTTTCCCTTCCGGCACATCGAGCGGCACGGCCTGCATCCGCTCTGGACCACCTGCCTCATCTACCTGGCTATCACCTTCGTGATGGCGCTCGTGATGGCCCTCGTGCGCCGCCACGCATGGAAGGGCTTCGCGGCCTACCCGATGCTCGCGGTGCTGGGTCTGGCGGCCGGCTTCACCAACGTGGGCTTCAACTGGGCGGTGACGCAGGGCGACGTGGTGCGCGTGGTGCTGTTGTTCTACCTGATGCCGTTGTGGAGCGTGTTGCTGGGCTGGCTGCTCCTGGGCGAGCGGCCTACGGCCAGCGCGCTCGCGCGCGTGGCGCTGGCGCTCACCGGCGTGGTGGTGGTGCTCAAGACGCCGGGCACCGACTGGCCCGTGCCCTCGAGCCTGCCCGACTGGCTCGGCCTTGCGGCCGGCTTCGGCTTCGCGGTGACCAACATCGTGCTGCGCCACCTGCGGCAAGCACCGGGCGAATCGCGCGCGCTCGCGATGTTTTGCGGCTGCACATTCGTAGCGGGCGTCGCGGCGCTCGGCGGCACCGCGATCGGCGCCATCGCTTCGCCGCTCCAGGCCACGCCCGGCTGGCTCGGCTGGGCCGCGTTGCTGGGCACGGGCTTCGTCGTCGCCAACGTGTGCCTGCAGTACGGCGCGGCGCGCCTTGCGGCGAGCGCCACCTCGGTGATCATGCTGTCGGAGGTGCTGTTCGCCAGCGTCTCGTCGGTCGCGCTCGGCGCCTCCACGATGGGCCCGCGCATCCTCGTGGGCGGCGCGCTGATCGTGCTGGGCGCCGTCTGGGCCGCGTTTGCGCGATCGCCCGCGCGGGGCGATGATCGCGCCTCTGCGTCCACCTGAGGAACACCCATCATGACCAGCGTCTACGACTTCGAGGCCAACCAGATCGACGGCAAGCCGGTGAAGCTCTCCGCCTTCAAGGGCAAGGTGCTGCTGATCGTCAACACCGCGAGCAAATGCGGCTTCACGCCGCAGTTCGCCGGGCTGGAGGCGCTGCACGAGAAGTACGCCGGCCAGGGCCTCGCGGTGCTGGGCTTTCCCTCGAACCAGTTCGGCGCGCAGGACCCAGGGACCAACGAGGAAATCGGCGCGTTCTGCACCAAGAACTACGGCGTGAGCTTTCCGATGATGGAGAAGATCGACGTCAACGGCAGCAACGCCGCGCCGCTCTACCAGTGGCTCACCAAGGAGAAGCCGGGCCTCCTGGGCCTGACGGCCATCAAGTGGAACTTCACCAAGTTCCTCGTCGGGCGCGACGGCACGGTACTCAAGCGCTATGCGCCGCTCGATACGCCCGCCTCGCTCACGCGCGATGTCGAGGCGGCGCTGGCGGCCGGCTGAAGGCCGACGGCTCTCGTTAGAACCGGAAACTGGCGGTCTTCGCGCCGCCGCCCACCGTCACCGCCTGGCTCTTGGCCTGCCCGCCGGGCGTGGTGACGTCGATGGTGTAGCGCCCATCGGGGATGTCGATCAGGCACACCGGGCCGCCGGCGCGGAAGGCCATGGCGGCTGACGAGCCGGCATCGCCGCCCTTGATCGTGACGTCCACGCTGGCCATGTAGGCGCCGTCGGCGCGCGCGAACAGCAGCGAGAGCGGATGCTCCTTCATCGCCGCGCGCATGGCGTTCGATTCGTCGGAGCCGATGCCGCCGCACACGTAGCGCGTGGGGCCCGCGCCCTGCCACGCGGGCATTGCGGACTGGGCGTGCGCCGCCATGGCACCGGCCATGCAAGCGCAGGCCAGCAGAACGCGTCGCAGCGGAAGTTGGGTAACGTGGGACATGGCACAGGCTCCTTGCAGATTCGGTGCCGCCATGATGCGCCGCCAGCGCCCGCCGCGCGAGTCGGACCGCGCCCTGCGCTGCTGTGCGATCAGGCCCTACCCTCGCGCGCCCAGTGCGGCGTCCAGCGCGGCGTCCAGCAGCTCCACCCAGTGACGCACCGGCGTCTCTGCGCTGCCGCTTTGCAGGTGCGTGATGCAGCCGATGTTGGCCGAGGCGATGACGGTGGGCTGCAGCTGCTTCAGGTGCCCCAGCTTGCGGTCGCGCAGCGGGTAGGCCAGCTCGGGCTGCAGCACCGAATACGTGCCCGCCGAACCGCAGCACAGGTGCGATTCGTTCATGGCCACGCGCACGTCGAAGCCGAGCGCGCGCAGGTGCGTCTCCACGCCGCCGCGCAGCTTCTGGCCGTGCTGCAGCGTGCACGGCGGGTGGTAGGCGATCACGCCTTCGGGCGCGCACACGCGGGCCTTCAATGCCGGCACCAGATCGGGCAGCAGCTCGCTCAGGTCGCGCGTCAGTTCGCTGATGCGCGCCGCCTTCGCCGCATAGGCCGTATCGTGCTGCAGGATGTGGCCGTACTCGCGCACGGTGACGCCGCAGCCCGACGCGTTCATCACGATGGCCTCGACCTCGTTGCGCTCCACTTGCGGCCACCACGCATCGATGTTGGCGCGCATCTGCGCCTTGCCGCCCTCCTGGTCGTTGAGGTGGAACTTCACCGCGCCGCAGCAGCCGGCCTTCTTCGCGATCACGACCTGGATGCCCGCTGCATCGAGCACGCGCGCGGTGGCGCTGTTGATGTTGGGCATCATCGACGGCTGCACGCAGCCCGCGAGCATCAGCACCTTGCGCGCATGCGTGGCGGTGGGCCATGCACCGGCCTCCTGCTTGGCGGGCACCTTGGCCTTGATCGCATCGGGCAACAAGCCGCGCACCGATTGACCGAGCTTCATCGCGGGACCGAAGAGCGGCGAGGGCAACCCTTCCTTCAAGAGCCAGCGCGTGGCCGACTCCATTGCGGGACGCGGCACCTTCTCATCGACGATCTTGCGGCCGATGTCCACGAGGTTACCGTACTGCACGCCGCTCGGGCAGGTGCTCTCGCAGTTGCGGCAAGTGAGGCACCGGTCCAGGTGCAACTGCGTGCTGCGCGTCGGTGCCTTGCCTTCGAGCACCTGCTTGATGAGGTAGATGCGCCCGCGCGGGCCGTCCAGCTCGTCGCCCAGCAGCTGGTAGGTCGGGCAGGTGGCGGTGCAGAAGCCGCAGTGAACGCACTTGCGCAGGATCGCTTCGGCTTCGCGGCCTTCGTCGGTGTCGCGGAATTCGGGGGCGAGTTCGGTTTGCATCGCGGGGTGTCGTCTCTTTTTATTCGTCTGCGAAAAGCCGGCCGCGGTTGAAGATGCGGTGCGGGTCGAACTCGCGCATCAGCGCGCGGTGGATGTGGGCGATGGGGGCGCTCATCGCATCGAAGCGGGGGACGTTCGAGGCCGATGTCCTGAACAGCGTGGCGTGTCCGCCCGCCGCGCGCGCGATCTCGCGGATGCGTGCGGCTCGATCTGGCGGCGCCTTGTACCAGCGCTGTCCGCCGTGCCACTCGATCAGCGGCGCGATGCCATCGATGGCGAGCACGGGCGCGGTCTGCGGCACCGAGAGGCGCCAGAGTGCATGCGGCCCGTTGGCCGTATCGAACCATGGCAACTGCTGATCGCGCAGCGCCTGCCAATCGGCGGCGGCGCGTGCGTTGTCCTTGCGCTCGCCGCCCAGATGCGTGCATGCCGCTTCCACGGCCGCGACCGCGCCACGCAGGCGCAGGTAGAGCGCACCGGTACCGGCGTTCTCGAACCAGCAGCTCGCATTCAGCGGCAGCGGCCGCCCGCCCCACTCGTTGAGCAGCCGCAGCGCATCGGCCTGGCCGCAGGCGAATTCCAGCGTGGCCTCGGCGGGCGCAACGGGAAGTACCTTGAGACTCACCTCGGCGATCAAACCGAGCGTGCCGAGCGAGCCGGCGAGCACGCGCGAGACGTCGTAGCCCGCGACGTTCTTCATCACCTGTCCGCCGAAGCTCAGCACGTCCGCGCGGCCGTTGACGAGCGTGGCGCCGAGCACGTAGTCGCGCACCGCGCCGACGCTGGCGCGCGCGGGGCCGCTCAAGCCTGCCGTGACCATGCCGCCCACCGTGCCTCCGTTGTCGAAATGCGGCGGCTCGAAGGGCAGGCACTGCCCCTTCTCGGCCAGCGCGGCTTCGAGTTCGGCGAGCGGTGTGCCGGCGCGCACGGTGACGACGAGCTCGCTCGGCTCGTAGCTCGTGATGCCTGTGAGCGCGGTGGTGTCGAGAATGTCGGCTTGCAACACCTCGCCGTAGAAATCCTTGGTGCCGCCGCCGCGAATGCAAAGCGGCGTGGCATCGGCCGCCGCGGCGCGGATGCGCTCGACGATCTGGTGGAGAGCTGAATCCATGGTCTCTTTTTTTGTTCTCGTCGTTCTCAGAAGCGCGGCAGATCGGGATGCGGCAACTGCCCGCCGCGCACCACCTGCTTGCCGTACTCAGCGCAACGCTGCAGCGTCGGGATCACCTTGCCGGGGTTCAAGAGGCCGGCCGGATCGAACGCGCGCTTCACGCCGAACATCTGTTCGTTCTCGCCGGCGGTGAACTGCACGCACATGCTGTTGAGCTTCTCCACGCCCACGCCGTGCTCGCCCGACACCGTGCCGCCCATGGCGACGCTGGTCTCCAGGATGTCGGCGCCGAAGAGCTCGCAGCGATGCAGCTCGTCGGGGTCGTTCGCATCGAACAGCACCAGCGGATGCAGATTGCCGTCGCCCGCGTGGAACACGTTGCAGCAGCGCAGGTTGTATTTCTTCTCCATCTCCTGGATCGCGAGCAGGATGTCCGCCAGGCGCTTGCGCGGGATGGTCGAATCCAGGCACATGTAGTCGGGGCTGATGCGGCCCGACGCCGGAAAGGCGTTCTTGCGGCCGCTCCAGAATTTCATGCGCTCGTCTTCGCTGTTGCTCACCGCGATGGCGGTGGCGCCGCAGCCGCGCAGCACGGCGGTCATGCGGCCGATTTCTTCTTCGACCTCTTCGGGCGTGCCGTCGGATTCGCACAGCAGGATCGCCGCCGCGTCGAGGTCGTAACCCGCGCGCACGAAGTCCTCGACGGCGGCGGTCATGGGCTTGTCCATCATCTCCAGGCCCGCGGGAATGATGCCGGCCGCGATCACCGCCGCGACCGCATCGCCGGCTTTGCGCACGTCGTCGAAGCTGGCCATGATGCAGCGCGCGAGCTGCGGCTTGGGCACGAGCTTGACGGTGACCTCGGTTGTCACGGCCAGCATGCCCTCGCTGCCGATGACCAGCGCGAGCAGATCGAGGCCCGGCGCATCGAGCGCCTCGCCGCCGAATTCGATCGCCTCGCCCTCTGCGGTGAAACCGCGCACGCGCAGCACGTTGTGCAGCGTGAGGCCGTACTTCAGGCAATGCACGCCGCCCGAGTTCTCGGCCACGTTGCCGCCGATGGTGCAGGCGATCTGGCTCGACGGATCGGGCGCGTAGTAGAGGTTGAACGGCGCGGCCGCCTCGCTGATCGCAAGGTTGCGCACGCCGCACTGCACGACCGCCGTGCGGCTCACCGGATCGATCTTCTGGATGCGGTTGAACTTGGCCAGCGACAGCGTCACGCCCAGCGCATGCGGCATCGCGCCGCCCGAGAGCCCGGTGCCCGCGCCGCGCGCCACCACGGGCACGCCCAATTGGTGGCAGGTCCTGAGCACGGCGGCGACCTGCGCCTCGGTCTCGGGCAGCGCCACGACGAGCGGCCGCTGCCGGTAGGCGGTGAGTCCGTCGCACTCGTAGGGGGTGGTGTCCTCGGCGTGCCAGATCAGTGCACGCGCGGGCAGGTGCGCCTGCAGTGCGCGCACGACCTGCGACTGGCGCTCCGTTTTCTGTAGCGAGCCGTGCTGGACGGCGGTGAGCGGCGCATTCATTCGGCGGCCTCGTCTTTCTCTTGTTCTGGCGGGATGTCTCGTGGTGTACCGCACTCTACGGAAATGCGGCGGCGCCGGGTTGAAGCTTTTTCGCGCGGCGCTTGAGAGAACTTTGCCGGCGAGCCGGGCCGTTCAGCGCAGGCTCTGCGCGAGCCAGTCGACGAAGGCCGCGCACTCCCAGCGCTCGAGCGTGCCGGGCTGCCAGCAGATGGTGTGCCGGTGCGGCGACGGCACGGCCCAGTCGGACAGCGCCACGAGCCGCCCCGATTCGAACCACGCGGCGCCCATCTTCTGGCGCACCAGCGCCACGCCGAAGCCGCTCGCGGCCGCGTCGTAGACGAGCCCCAGGTCATTGAACTGCGAGCCGACGTGCGGCTCGGGCTGGTCGATGCCGCAGTGCGCGAACCACGTGCCCCAGGGTTCGAGCGGACTGCGGATGAGCCGCGCGCTCGCGATCTCGGCGGCAGTGCGGAAACCATCGAACGGGCCGAACTCGTTGAGGTAGCTGGGGCTGCAGGCGGGCACCACCTCTTCTTCGAGCAGCAGGCGGTGCTCGCAGTCGGCATACGCGCCGGTGCCGTAGCGCACTTCAAGATCGGCCTGCTCAGCCGTCACGTCGAGCAGCGGGATCGACACCTGCAGCACGAGTTCGATGTCCGGATAGATGTTGCGGAACAGCTCGAGCCTGGGCATCAGGAACTGGCGGCTGAAGGTGGGTGTGACAGCAATGCGCAGGCGCGTGGCGCGCGGTGCGGCATTCGCGAGCGGCGTGGCCTGCAATGCGGCGAGGCCGGTGCGTACGTTCGCGAGATACGCCGCACCGTCGGCCGTGAGGCTGAAATCGCCGCGGCCGAAAAGCTTGAAGCCGACGTGCGCTTCGAGTTGGCGGATGCGGTGGCTGACTGCGCTGGGGGTGACGCACAGTTCATCGGCTGCGCGGCTTGCGTTTCGCAAACGCGCCACGGCCTCGAAGGTCAGCAGGCACTGAATCGGTGGGATGTGTTGGAGGGCCACTTGGTCTTACCCTCTGAACTTCTGTTCAGGGCACGTGCACAGGCCACCGGGTACTCCCCTCCGCGAATGTCCCCCGGGCTTCGCCCTCCTCCTTGATTTCGCTGCGGGGAGCACCCGATGCCCTGCGCACGCCGAGCGCTGTCGTGGTGCTGGCCGATCAGCGACTGCGCTGGATAACGAGCACGCCGACGGGGTGCCTTGCGCAGCGAAATCAAGGAGGAGCCGAAGGCGGGGGACATTCGCGGAGCAAGGTACCCCGTCGGCGTGATCGCGCCCTGAACGACCCACTTCAGTCCTCGAAGAAGTTGACGCGCAACCCCGGCGTATCGACGCGCATCGAGATCACCGTGCCCGATGCGGGCAGCCGTTCGATTTCCGCGGCAGGCCGGCCTTTGCGGCCGCTGGTGACGAAGAGCGTTTTGAGGTCATCGCCGCCGAAGCACGGCATCGTCGGACATTGCACGGGAACGGGCACCGAGGCCACGATGTCACCGGACGGCGCGAAGCGCAGCAACTGCGCGCCTTCGAACATCGCGACCCAGTAGTGGCCCTCTGCATCGACCGTCGCGCCATCGGGGCGGCCTTCGTAGCGAACGGACGAATCGGGCGTCCAGCCTTCGGGCTTGGTCTCGAACTGATGGAACACGCGGGCGTGCGAGAGCGCGTTGGCCTCGGCGTCCCAGTCCCATGCGCAGACCACGTGCGCGGCGGTATCGGCCCAGTACAGGGTGCGGGCATCGGGGGAGAACGCGAGGCCGTTGGCGGTGGTGGACTCGTTGGCCATCTGCGAGAGCGTGGGCGAGATGTCGGTGCCGGGCCGCGCATCGAAGCAATAGAGCGCGGCGTTGGCGCGGTCCTTCGCCTCGTTGAGCGAGCCGCCCCAGAAGCGGCCGAGCGGATCGCACTTGCCATCGTTGAAACGCATGGTGCGCACGTCGTGCTCCACGCGCGCCATCGCGACCAGCTCGCCGCCCCATTCGCGCGCGCGGTAGATGCCGTCGCGCAATGCGATCACGAGGCCGCCGCTTCGGGCCGGCGCCATGCAGCCGGGCTCGGTGGACAGGGCCCATCGCTCGACCGTGGCGGATGCCGTTCCGATTTCGCCGCGCGTTCGCAACACGGCGCGGCCGGGGATGTCGATCCAGTAGAGGGCGCGTTCGTCAGGGTGCCAGAACGGCGATTCGCCAAGCGCGCAGAGGCTGTCTTCGAGGGAGGTCCACATGGTGTGGCGATTGTGCCCCTCGCGATGGCGGCGACGGGCAAAAAAAAGCCCGCTGGCGCCGGAGCGCTCGCGGGCTGAACATCCAAAGGAGACCTCGCTTGAAAAACTCGTTACGAAGAATTGTTCTTGTGAAAAAAGAGGATGGTGGTCATCCGGCCGGGGAGCCCCGAAGGGCGTCCCCGTGGGGAATCAACGGTTGTATGCAGTCTCGCCGTGGGCGGAGATGTCGAGGCCTTCGCGCTCTTCTTCTTCCGACACACGCAGGCCGATGGTGAGGTCGGCGATCTTGAAGGCGATGAAGGCCACCACGCCCGACCAGACGATGGTCAGCAGCACGCCCTTCAGCTGGATCCACACTTGGGCGCCGATGCCGTTGGACACGACGCTGGCCGTGACCCAGTCGCCCACGAGGCCGGGGCCGCCGAGCGCCTGGGTGTTGAACACGCCGGTGAGCAGCGCGCCGACGATGCCGCCGACACCGTGCACGCCGAACACGTCCAGCGAATCGTCCGCGCCGAGCAGCTTCTTGAGGCCGTTGACACCCCAGAGGCAGGCGAAGCCGGCGATGAAGCCGATCACGAGGGCGCCCATCAGGCCGACGTTGCCGGCGGCCGGGGTGATGGCCACGAGGCCTGCAACGGCGCCCGAGGCGGCACCCAGCATCGAGGCCTTGCCGCGCATCAGCGCTTCACCGATGCACCATGCGAGCACGGCGGCGGCGGTGGCCGAGAAGGTGTTCATGAAGGCGAGCACGGCGCTGGTGCCCGCTTCCAGGGCCGAGCCTGCGTTGAAGCCGAACCAGCCGACCCACAGCAGCGAGGCGCCGACCATGGTGAGCGTGAGCGAGTGCGGCGTGAAGGCTTCCTTGCCGTAACCGACGCGCTTGCCGATCACGAAGGCACCCACGAGGCCGGCGACGGCTGCGTTGATGTGCACCACGGTGCCGCCTGCGAAGTCCAGCGCGCCCCATTGCCAGATCAGGCCGGCCTTGGCGTTGTTGGCATCCACCACGTTGGCGGCGGTGTAGGCGTCCGGGCCCATCCAGAACCAGACCATGTGAGCCAGCGGCGCGTAGCTGAAGGTGAACCAGATCACCATGAACAGCAGCACGGCCGAGAACTTGGCGCGCTCGGCGAAGGCACCCACGATCAGGCAGCAGGTGATGCCGGCGAACGTGGCCTGGAAGGCGGCGAACAGCAGCTCGGGGATGTAGACGCCCTTGCTGAAGGTCGCGCCGGGTGCGAAGACGCCGGTGGCCGGATCGAAGATCCCCTTCATGAAGAGCCGGTCGAATCCGCCGAAGAAGGCGTTCCCCTCGGTGAAGGCGAGGCTGTAGCCATAGATGAGCCACAGCACCACGATCAGCGAGAAGGTGACCATCACCTGCATCAGCACCGACAGCATGTTCTTGCTGCGCACGAGGCCGCCGTAGAACAGGGCCAGGCCCGGGATGGTCATCATGATCACGAGCAGCGTGGACAGCATCATCCAGCTGGTGTCGCCCTTGTTGAAGGACGGCGCGGGCGCTGCGGCGGGTGCGGCTTCAGCGGCAGCGGGTGCTGCAGCAGCAGCGGCGGGCGCAGCGGCAGCCGGGGCGGCCGCGGGCGCTGCAGCAGCAGGCGCGGATGCGGCGGGCGCTTCAGCAGGTGCGGCGGGAGTTTGCGCAAAGCCGGTCGTGCCGGCGGCGAGAACGCTCAAGCCGAGCGCAAGAGAGACAAGCAGTTTTTTCATAGTCGTTGTTCTTTCGGGCCAGACTCGATCAGAGGGCTTCGCGGCCCGTTTCGCCGGTGCGGATGCGTACGACCTGTTCGAGGTTGTAGACAAAGATTTTTCCGTCGCCGATCTTGCCGGTGCGGGCAGCACCTTCGACGGCTTCGATCACGCGATCGACCAGGTCGTCGGAGACGGCCGCTTCGATCTTGACCTTGGGCAGGAAGTCGACCACGTACTCCGCGCCGCGGTAGAGCTCGGTGTGGCCCTTCTGGCGACCGAACCCCTTCACTTCGGTGACGGTGATCCCCTGCACGCCGATCGCCGAGAGTGCTTCACGCACCTCGTCGAGCTTGAACGGTTTGATGATGGCTGTGACCAGCTTCATGTGAACTTCTCCTTTGGATGGAAATGAAATGGTGCGGCAACTTGGGCCGCACCTCGTTGTTTTATTTAGAGCGTCTTCGTCAGCGTGAGGATGAAGCGCGCCTTGTTCGGCGAGTAGTACGTGGTGCCGAAGGTGCCGAAGTCGGGGATGTCGATGCCCGGGTTCGCGACGACCTGGTAGTTGGTCTTCTTGTTGGCGCCCTGCACCGAGCCCGTGAGCGACAGGCCGTTGCCGAAGTCATACGAGGCGCCGACGTTGTAGTCCACGTAGCTCTTGTAGCCCAGGCTGCGGATGTCGCTGGACATGTTCGTGAAGCCAACGGCCGCCTTCAGCGTGACCTTGGGCACGATTTCCTTGCTGTACGCCAGGTTCAGGTAACCGGTGTTGCGGCCCTTCAGGCCCGAGCCGGCCTTGTTGCCGGCGTAGCCGAAGTAGTCCTTGGAAACCGTGTGCGAGTACTTGGCGGTGAACGAGCCGAAGGTTTCGTTGGCGTAGGTGGCGCCCAGGTACAGCTCGGTCGTGTTGCCCGCGGAGTTGCCCGGGTAGATGTAGGTCAGCGCACCGACGTCCATGTCGATCGGGCCGGCCTTGAACTTGTAGCCGCCGTACAGGTCGGTCTCGATGCTGTTGCCCTTGAGCCAGTTGACGCTGGAGTTCCAGTTGCCCACGTAGAAGCCGCTGTCGCCGAAGGCGTAGTCGAAGCCGCCTTGGACGGCGGGCTTCAGGCCCCGGGTCTTGGCGTAGTCGTTGCGGCCGATCATGTCCTGGTCCTGGCCGCGGAACTTGTAGTTCGTGGTCAGCGAGATATTGCCGGTCAGCGAGGGGGCCGGGGCGGGCGCCGGGTCTGCCGGTGCCGTCTGCGCCAGGGCGGCGCCCGACACGGTCAATGCAGTGGCCAGAACGATCAGCGCCTGGACGGCGGAACGGTGCGTCATCGGGAAACTCCTCGCAAGTAAGAAAGTGTTGTGGGACCTGACACCCTCAAAGCAGGGAGCGTGCCAAAGTGCACGAATACGGCCGCCCGAGAGGGAACGAGCGCCCGCCGATGAGCGCCAATTCGTTACAAGGAATGTTTCGATCGGTTGCAGGCACCAGCGTGCCGCGCGGCCGTGGGCCAACAAAAAGATGGACGCACCATCTTGGGGAGAGGGAGAAGAATGAGTCTGTCTTTGGTGCAAAGCCGTGCTTTGCTTGGGCTTGAAGCGGCCGATGTCACGGTCGAGGTGCATCTGGCGAACGGGCTGCCCAGTTTCACGCTGGTCGGGCTGGCGGAAACCGAGGTGAAGGAATCGCGCGACCGCGTGCGCTCGGCCATCCAGAACGCGGGGCTGGAGTTTCCGAACAACAAGAAGATCGTGGTCAGCCTCGCGCCGGCCGATCTGCCGAAGGATTCCGGCCGCTTCGATCTGCCGATCGCGCTGGGCATCCTCGCCGCCAGCGGGCAGATCCAGGGCGCGCGGCTGGCCGGGCACGA
This sequence comes from Variovorax sp. AC194, assembly GCF_979257995.1. Classification (NCBI taxonomy): domain Bacteria; kingdom Pseudomonadati; phylum Pseudomonadota; class Betaproteobacteria; order Burkholderiales; family Comamonadaceae; genus Variovorax; species Variovorax sp. AC194. The sequence goes on from NZ_OZ409823.1 coordinate 6,796,194, forward strand.
GTTCGCGGGCGAGCTGTCTCTCTCGGGGGAACTCAGGCCCGTGCGCGGTGCGCTGGCCATGGCGCTCGCGCTGTACACGCGCGGCGTCGCGACGAAGCTGGTGCTGCCCATCGAGAGCGCACAGGAAGCGGCGCTGGTGCCCGGCGGCGAGGTCTACGGCGCGAAGCACCTGCTCGATGTGGTGCGGCAGTTCCTCTCCGAGGACGACAAGGCCACGACGCCCGAGCCGCCCGACGATGGCTGGGCGCGAATCCATGTCACGCCGGACGTCGCCGCATCGCCGTACGCCGACCTCGCCGAGGTCAAGGGCCATGCCGGCGCCAAGCGCGCACTCGAGATCGCCGCGGCCGGCGGCCACAGCCTGCTGATGGTGGGCGAGCCGGGCTCGGGCAAGTCGATGCTCGCGCAGCGCTTTGCCGGCCTGCTGCCCGCGATGAGCATCGACGAAGCACTCGAAAGCGCCGCCGTGGCCAGCCTGGGCGGTCGCTTCGCGACGGAGCGGTGGATGTGCCGGCCGACGTCGGCGCCGCATCACACCTCCAGCGCGGTGGCGCTCGTGGGCGGCGGCTCGCCACCGCGGCCGGGCGAGATTTCACGCGCGCATCACGGCGTGCTCTTTCTCGATGAATTCCCCGAATTCGCGCGCTCCGCATTGGAGGCGCTGCGCGAGCCCCTGGAGACCGGCACCATCACCATCGTTCGCGCCGCGCGGCGCGCCGAATTCCCCGCGCGCTTTCAATTGATCGCGGCGATGAACCCCTGTCCCTGCGGCTACCTCGGTTCGTCGTTGAAGCCGTGCCGCTGCACGCCGGACCAGGTCTCGCGCTACCAGGGCAAGCTCAGCGGCCCCCTGCTCGACCGCATCGACCTGCACATCGAAGTGCCCGCCGTGTCGGCGCAGCAGCTGCTCGACTCGCCCCTGGGCGAATCGACCGAAAGCATCCGCGGTCGCGTGGTGGCGGCCCGCGAACGCGCCATGCAGCGCCAGGGCTACGCGAACCAGAACCTGCAGGGCAACGCCATCGACACGCACGCGGCGCTGGACGCCACGGCGCTCAAGTTCATCTACAACGCCGCGGCCAAGCTGGGCTGGTCGGCGCGCAGCACGCACCGCGCGCTGAAGGTGGCGCGCACGATTGCGGATCTGGATTCATCGGAAGCGGTGCAGATCGCGCATGTGGCGGAGGCGGTGCAATACCGCAGGGGGTTGCACGCCGTCGCGTGACCGACAGATTCGCGGCGTTCGTTGATATGCCAATGGAACTGACGTCAAAAAATATCAATTTAAGTTCGCGAATTACCCATCAGCCAAAAACAGAGGAATTCGAATTGCAAACCACAGACGTGATTCTGAAGATATGCGAGCCGCCATCCTCGTCGGAGTGCAATGGCATTGTCGAAATCTATAACTCCATCGGATGGGGCGGCGACCATTCCCATGGCGAAATAAACGCGATGTACGCCAAGGGCTATCACGCCATCCTGCGATCATCCGGCACGGTCGCGGGAATTGTCAGGGCTTTTGGAGATGATTATTCCGTCACATGGCTGGCGGAGTTGGCCGTTCACCGCGATTTCCAAGGAAAAGGATTGGGGTCCATCCTTATGCGGGAATTCTTGAATTCACACGGCCACACCGCAATTTATGCCGACGTCCTGCCAGGGCAAGAAGGCTTTTTTGCCAAATTCGGGATTCTTCCGAGATCGACATTGACCGCCTGCTCGCGTGCAGCCACCACGCGCGGCAGTCAAATTAAAGGTCAGTGAACAATTGCACGAGCCAATATCGAAAAAACCGCCAACCTCAATTGATTGGCGAAACTCAAATTCGATCCGCCTGCAATTCAACTACTTGAACTCGTGCGCCACCACCGGCGCCGACCGGCTGTCCTGCACCGTCACCCGCTGACGGTACGGCTCCAGGTCGCCATTTCGCACCTCGATGTTGTAGATCCCCGGCCGCAGCGACAGCGACTTGAGCGGCGGGCTCACCCCGCGGTCCGCGCCGTCGACCAGCACCTGGCCCCATGGCCGGATGTTGAACTGCACGCGGCCCATGCCCGGTGAGGCCGAAGCAGTCGGCGATGCGCCGCCCGCCACCACGGTCGGCACGTTGTTCGTCGAGGCCGCCGAGGTGGGCGGCGCGGGCATCGTCGGCGACAGCCGGTTCAGCTCGGCGATGGCGTTGCGCGCTTCCCGCGCGTGCGGGCCGCGCCGGTAGCGGCGCAGGTACGCCTCGTAGCCTTCGCGCGAGTTCTCGGCCTGCGCGAGGTTCCAGTCCTCGACCTCGCTGGTGGCCTGGGCGGCTTCGGGCAGCACGGTGGGCGTGGCCACGGCCACCGGGGGTTCGGGCGGCGGCGCGGCAGCGGGCGTGCTCTCGGGCGGCGGAGCCATCGGCGCCCCTGCCGCTGGTGCACTGGCAGGCGATGCGGGCGGCGTGGCGCCACCGGCGATGACCGTGGCCACACCGGTGGGCGTGCCATCGGCGATCGCAGGCGTTGTCCCGGGTGTTGCGCCGGGCGTTGTGCCCGACGATGCGCCGGGCGCGGCGCTCGTGCCCGGCTGCGGCATCGCGGCCGGCGGCGCGCTGGGGTCGGACATCGGCGCTGAGGGCGGCGGCACCGGCGCCATGGCGGTGGTCGTGTCCGGCTTGTCCGAGGTCAGGTGCAGGCCGATCCAGCAACCGACCGCCACCAGCGCGATGAACAGCACGCCGACCATGCCCCACGGCGGCCTGCGCGACGGTTTCTTTCCGTCGGCGGGCCGATGCCGGTCGGCGCGCTTTGCACCGGCGCTCGGCGACGATGCGGGCGGCTTGGGACGCACCACCGGCTCGGCCGCTGCCACGGGTGGCGAAGCGAAGGCCGCCGTTTCGAGCGGCGCCGGCGCCGACACCGGCGACACGGGCGACACCGGTGACAGCGGCGGCGGAGGCGGCGTGGCCGCCACCGGCGCGGACGGAATGATCACTGTCGGCGCCGCCATCGCGTTCACGTAGATGTCGCCCAGCTTCACGAGCCCCAGCTCGGCCGCGAACGCGGCCACGGTCTGCGTGCGGTCCTTGCTGTGCACGGCCAGCGTGTGGTCCACCGCGGCGCAGAAGCCCGGGCTCAGGTCGGCGCGGCCCATGGAGGCGAGCGGCACGTAGGCGTCCTGCACGCTGCGCACCACGGCCGAGGGCGGCGGGTGGCCGGTGACCGCGCGGTACAGCACGGCGCCCAGCGCATACATGTCGGTCCAGGCGCCCTGCAGCAGCGTGTTGTCGTCGGCGTACTGCTCGATGGGCGAGTAGCCCGACTTCACCATCACCGCCACTTCGTCGACGAGGTCGGCGATCGACTTGCGCGCCGCGCCGAAATCCAGCAGCACCGGCAGGTCGTCGTGCTGAACGAAGATGTTGTCGGGCGCGATGTCGCGGTGAAAGCACTGGTTGCGGTGCAGCGTCTCGAGCGCGCCGAGCAGCGGGCCGAGCATGTTCAAAAGCCACGGCTCGGTGATCTTCGCGGGCTCGTCGTCGGCCAGGCGGCGCAGCGTGCGGCCCTTGTAGAGCTGGATCGCCATGTAGGCGGTGGAGTTCGACTCCCAGAACCGGTGCACCCGCACCAGCGCCGGATGGCTGAACTGCGCGAGCGTGCGCGCCTCGTTGATGAAGCTGCGAAGCCCCGCCTGGAAGGTGGCCGTGAGGCGCTCGGAGCGCACGTGCACGCTGTTGTCGCCCACGCGGCGCGCGAGCATGGCGGGCATGTACTCCTTGATCGCGACCTCGCGCTGCAGCGAGTGGTCGTAGGCGCGGTAGACGATGCCGAAGCCCCCTTCGCCGATCACCTCCAGCAGCTCGAACTCGTCCAGCCGGTGGCCCGTGCCCAGCGGGTGCGGTTTCTCCGATGTGTCCTGTGCATCGGACGGCGCACTTGCGCCGCCGCCGTTGCCAGTGCCGTGCGTCGTCATGCATCTCCTCCTGCCGCAGGGAGCTGGTTTTTCATGCCCATGGCACGTGCCCCTGCGAAAACAATTTCGAGAACAGCGGTGTGTTGAGGCCGCCGCCATGGGCCGCGGTCCGCAACGGTGACCCGTCGGCCTGGTTGGTCCACCAGTAGCTGGTGCTGCCGAACGGGTCGAAACACAGTGGAAGCTCGGGCCAGCCCAGGCGCTGTTGGGCGCCCGCGCCAGCAGCTGTAGGCCCCAGGATCGAGAGGATGTCGTCCGAGCCGCCGCTGGCCGTGCGAAAGCCCTCGCGCGCGGCGGCCAGGATCTGGCCGTCGAACTGGTCGGGCGCCACGCCGTGGCGAATGGCCTGCAGCAAGGCGCTGCCGCACTGCCAGTACCACGCGGCCGAGCCTTCGAGCACGGCGGGGCGGTAGTTCGATGCCGACACCTGCAAGGTCACGCACACGGGGTAGTAGCGGCCCACGCGGTCGCAGCTGGGCGCGATGCAGCCGAACTGCACCGCGTCCACGCCGTGCGTCGCGGGAATGGCGAAGTTCCAGACCGGCGCGACCGCGTAGTGGCGCGTCATCGCGTCGGGCCAGCGCTTGAAGCTGCCCAGGCCGTTCTGCATCCAGCGGTCCCACCAGGCCTGCAGCTCGCGCGGCATGCGGCGGTAGAGAAAGTCGCCGGCGGCGGGCAGCTTGCCGTACCAGCCGATCTGCTCGTCGACGGGCACCCAGGCCTGCGGGGGAATGCTGCTGTTCATGGCCTAGGACTTCCCGGGGCACGAGAACCCGCTCATCTGGTTCAGGCGCAGCGGGTTGTAGACGCTGTTGGCCGTCACCGCCAGCACCACCTTCTTGCCCTGCAGGTCGAATGTCGCGTTGAACGATTCGGGCGCGCCGCCCGCCGAGATCGAGGCCTTGTCGAAGAGCCGGTGCAGCGCCCACGGCCCCTCGGTCACGATGCCGCCGGCCGGCGTGCCGTTGGCGGTGGTCACCTGAAGGCGCACCTGGTTGCTGTTGCGCGGGCCCGGCCACTTCACGGTGCTCGGCGCCTGCGGGCCGTGCGCGTAGCGCACCGTCTGGCCATCAACGTCGAGCGTGAACTGGGTGATGGCCGCGTCCATGTCCTCGGGCCGCAGGTCGATGGTGAACGAGGGCGTGCGCCCGCCCGCCATGCCGGTGAAGAACACGTCGCGAATCGCCTGCGCGCGCTGGAACGAATCCAGGTACGCCGAGCGCCCCGCCGCGCTGCCATCGACGCCGCGCTTGAAGGTCCACGGGTTCACCGAGGTGTCGACCTGCGAGGCGAGGTTCTTCTGGAAGAAGTCGTCCATCATCCCGCCCGGCGCGAAGAGTTGCGCGAAGTCGCCCGCCGCCACGTCGCGCGGCGAGCCGCGCGTGAACGGGTAGCGCCCCGCAATCGCCTGGTTGCAGAACTGCCCGATGGTCGCCGCCGCGTTCTGCCCGATGTTCTGCCGCGTCACCGCCGCGGCCTTGGACGACGCGGTGGCCGACAGGTCGTTCAGCATCCCCTGGAACGGCACCGGCAGCCGGCCCGCCTCGGCCTGCACCTTGGTGACCGCATCGCTCGACGGGGGAATGTTGCCGCTGCGCAGCGCGGTGTCGGTGGCGGTGAGGAAGGTGTAGAGCTCGTTGATGAGCGCGGCCGTCGCATCCAGCGGCGTCTGCCCGCCGGCCTTGGGTACGGTCACCATGCGGCGCAGCGGCTCGAAGTGGTTGTCCACCAGCGACTCGGGGCGGTCGGGCGCGGTGTTGCGGCGCTGGCTGCCGTCGGGCTGGCCGATGAGCTGCTCGATGCGCTCGCGCGTGCTGGCCACGCGGTTCTGCGCCTGGTCCAGCAGGCTGCGCGCGGCCTCGTCGTGGTTGCGCAGCAGGTCGGTCTCGCGCGCGGCGCCGCGGATGAGCCGCGACATCGGCGACTCGCCGGTGGAGAGCACGCGCGTCATCTGGATGCTCTGCAGGAGCGACTTGCTCTCGGCCAGCCGCACGTCGGCCAGGTACTCGTCCCACACGCGGATGTAGTCGGTGAGGTAGAGCCGCCGCACCTCGCGCAGCAGCAACTCGCGCGAGGTGACGTCGGTGATGCCCGGCGCGCGGATCTGCAGCACCCAGCGGTCTTCCTGCTCCAGCGACAGCGTGGTCTCGGCCATGCGCTTGTCGAAGATGTCCCAGTAGCCGCGGTAGGTGAAGAGCGTGGGGATGCCGTCGGTCAGCGGCTTGCCGCTCGCGCGCCGGATCACCAGCGCCGACTCGGCCCCCGCCATCTCGGCGATGGTGAAGGCATTGGGCGGGCTGGTCTGCAGGAGGATGCGGCGCAGCCGCGCATACGAGCGCTGCGCGAGCGGCACGCCGGCCAGGCGCTCGCGCGTCTGGGTGATGAGCTTGTCGTCCTTGGCGAAGGGCGAGGCCACCACGCGCCCCGCGAACAGCGCCTTCAGGTGCGATTCGAGGTTGGTGCGCTGCTCGCGCGTGAGCGAGGCGCCGATCTTGCGGTCCACGTCCGTGAGGAGCCACGCCTGCAAAAAGTCGGCGTCGTAGCGCTCGGCGTCGTACAGCATGAGATACGCCTTGAGCGCCTCGTAGCTGTACTCCGCATCGATCCTGGCGGCATCGCGCAGCGACTGCTCGATGCGCTGCGCCGCCTGCGGCAGCAGCACGCTCTCCAGCGCGCGCTGGTAGACGCCGTCGGTCGCGGCCTGCAGCTTCTCGCCCTGGTAGAGGCCGAAGCGGTGCGAGACGGGCGGATCGCCGATGTCGAACTGGCCCGATTTCGGCAGGTCGCGCAGGCGGTCCAGGATCAGGAGCGAACTCGCGAGGTCGCCACTCGCATCGACCACCGTCGGCAGCTCGCCGCGCGCCGCGGCCTTGTTGAAGGCCTTGGCGTTGTTGTCGACCTCGGCCACGTAGTCCTTGTTGTTGCGCCAGCTGTTCACGCAGGCGCCCAGCAGCACCACCAGCAGCACGCCGATGAGGCTGTAGCCCGCGATGTCGATGGCGCGGCGGCGCCGGTACCAGCGCAGGTTGGTGCCGGCCACGCCCGCGTCGCGGAAGATCACCTGCTGCAGCAGCTCCTTCAGGAAGTAGCTCTTGCCCGGACCCGGCGGCGGCGCGGGCGGCGCGTTGACCTGCAGGTAGCGCTTGATCGCGCCCATCACGCGGTCGAAGGCCGTGCCCTCCTGCGTGCCGCTGGTGAAGTAGACGCCCCGCAGCATCGAGGCGGCTTCGAACTTCGAGGGGTTGAACACGTCGGCCAGGAAGGTGCCCAGGATGTCCTCGAAGCTCGCGAACTGCTGGGGCAGCAGGTACGCCTGCGCGCGGCGCATCGGGTCGGGCTCGGCCGCCATGAGCTCGGGCAGGCGCTCGTCCAGGCGCTGGTGCAGGAGCTTGTATTCCTGGTGAAAGCGCTCGCGAAGGTCAGCCTTCGCGGCGTCCGCCGGGTTGCCTTCGATGGGAAAGGTGAAGCCCCACACCTGCGCGCGCTCGGCGCGGCCCAGCGAGCCGAAGTACTCGTTGAAGCCGGCCAGCAGATCGGTCTTGGTGACCAGCACGTACACCGGAAAGTCGATGCCCAGGTCGTTGCGCAATTCGAGCAGGCGCTTGCGCAATGCCATCGCGTGGCGCGCGCGCTGCGCATCGTCGGCCAGCGGCAGGTCGGCGATGCTGATCGTGAGGATCGCGCCGTTGATCGGCTGGCGCGGGCGGAATTTCTTGAGCAGGTCGAGAAAGCCCTTCCACTCGCCCTCGTCGGTCTCGCGGTTGCTCTCGTGCGTGGTGTAGCGGCCGGCGGTGTCGATGAGCACCGCCTCGTTGGTGAACCACCAGTCGCAGTTGCGCGTGCCGCCGATGCCGCGCACCGCGGCCTTGCCCAGCTGATCGGCCAGCGGAAAGTCCAGGTCCGAATTGACCAGCGCCGTGGTCTTGCCCGAGCCCGGCGCGCCGATGAAGATGTACCAGGGCAGCTGGTACAGGTACTGCCGGTCGAACACCGAGAAGCGGCTCGCGGGCTTGCCGTCGGTGCCCTGCCCGAAGCGCATGTTCTTCAGGATCGCGGTGGCGTCGGTGAAGCCGCTCTGCAATTCCTTGATCTCGGGCGCGTCTTCGGGCCGGGCCTCTTTCTCCTTCTTCGAAGGCACGCGCAGCTGGTTGAGCAGCTGCGCGTTCAGGCGCCTCTCGCGCCACTTGCGATAGACCAGCCGCACGATCCAGATCGCGAACATCAGCGCGATGACCACGATGCGGACGAACTCGCTCTCCAGCGGCCGGTAGCGGCCCACCGCGATGACGGGGCCGATGACCCAGATCAGGAACGCCACGGCCAGGAGGCCGAGAAAAATCCACAGGTCGCGGCCGATGAGGAAACGGAAGATGGAACGCAGCATCAGCGGGTTCCCCCTTGCGGTGCCACCGGTGCTGCCGATGCCGAAGGCGCCACGGGCGCCACCAGCAGCGTGACCTCCACGCGCCGGTTGCGCGCGCGGTTGGCCGCCGAGTCGTTGGGCGCGAGCGGATCGGCATCGCCCCGGCCTTCGGCGCGCAGGCGCTCGGGCCGCGTGATGCGCGCGGCCAGCATCTTCTTGACCGAATCGGCGCGCGCCTGCGAGAGCTGCCAGTTGGAAGGAAAGCGCACGCTCCTGATCGGCTGGTCGTCGCTGAAGCCGCTGACCAGCACGTTGCCCTCCACCGAATTCAGCGCATCGGCCACGCGGCTCAGCACCGGCGCATAGCGGTCGAGCACGCGGTCCGAGCCCGAGGCGAAGAGCCCGTCGCCGCGCAACACGACCACGCTGCGGTCGGCCTCGTCGCGCACGGTCAGCAGGCCGTCGCGGATCTCGGGCTCGAGAAAGCGCTGCAGGCGCGGCTGCGGCGCCTGCATGACCACAGCGCGCGCGGTCTGCGGCAGGCGCACCGCATTGACGGCAGCGAACGCGCCATCGGAACTGCCCGCGAGGTTGAAGGTGAGCACCGCGAAGGTCAGCACCAGCAGCACCGCCGCCACCGCGCCCACGGCCCACAGCGGCAGCCAGTTGCGCGTGCGGCGCACCGGCGCGGTCGCGTCCTGCCAGTGCGGCGACAGCGGCACCGCGATTTCGCCGCGCGTCTGGCGAATGATCTGCAGCAGGCGCTGCTTCAGGGTTTCCAGCTGCGTGCGGCCGTTGTCGATGACGCGAAAGCGCCCCTCGAAACCCATGGCCAGGCAAAAGTAGATGAGCTCGATCAGGTGCAGGTGCTGCTGCGGGTTCTGCACCAGGCGCGAGAGCAGCTGGAAGAACTTCTCGCCGCCCCAGGTCTCGTTGTGGAACATCACCAGGAGGCTCTGCGACGACCAGATGCTGCCGCCCCACGGCGTGAGCGCCGCGGCCTCGTCCACCGCCGTGCAGAGGCAATAGCGCGCGCCGATGATCACCTCGGGCGAGATGCCGCTTTGCTGCGCGCGCGTCTCGAAGCGCCGCACTTCGTCGACCAGGTGCTCGCGCAACTGCGCGGGCGCATCGTGGTGGCCGGTGGCGCGGATCTGCGGGATCAGGTCGAGCAGCGGATTGGCCGCCGCCACCAGGGGGTTGTTGCCCGCGAGCGCGGTATCGCCCGCGTGCGGGCGCCGCGCGTCGTGCCATGCGGTGAAGGATTCGGGCTGCTGGCCGAGGCCTCGCAGCGTGGACGGATCGCCGTTGTTGTTGTTGTTGTTGTTGCCGCCGCCGGGATTGGGCGGCACGAAGCCGCCGGCACCGACGGCCATGTCGTTGACACCATTCATAGGCTCCCTCACGGACGGATGGCCCAGAACTCCATGGCCAGACCCGGGAAGTCACCGGCCAGGTGCATCGCGACGCCACCCGATTTCTCGAGCTGGCGCCACATGTCGCCGCTCTTGTCGAGCTCGAAGTAGTGGTAGCCCGCGTTGTACGGAATCTGCCGCGGCGCCACCGGCAGCGGCCGCACGGTCACGCCCGGCAGTTGCAGTTGCACGAGGTCGCGGATGCGCTCGACCGAGCCGATCTTGACCTGCGTGGGAAAGCGCTGCTGGATCGCATCGGCCGGCAGGTCCGCATGCACCGCGAGCACGAATCCCGCGTTGCGCACCAGCACCGGGTCGGGCATGCGGCCCACGCGCACGCCGTGGCTGCGCTCCTCCAGCTCGATGGCGATCGCGCTCTGCTCGAGCACGGCCGAGAGCGAACGCCGGAGCTCCTCCATCAGCGGACGGATGCTCTCGTTCAAGTTGTCGTGGTCGTACACCGGCCACAGCACCGGGCGCCGCGTGGGCGAGGTGTGCGTGGCGAGATGGCAGGCCAGCTTGAGCCAGTCGGTGAAGAGCTGCTCGGGGTGCACCTGCACCGCCTGTTGCGCATGCCAGGTGGTCGCAAGATAACGGTTCACCAGTTCGAGCAGGAGAAAGTCGGACACCTCGCTCACGCCGCCGCGGCCGGGCTGCGAGAGGCGCGAAGCCAGCGCCTCGGAACGCTGCGTGAGCAGGCCGTGCAGCTCCGCGATCATGCTGCGCAGCATCGCGTGCGCCGATGCATCGAGCACCGGCGGAATGTAGTTGGCATCGACCACCAGCTTGTGGTCGGTGCGCCGCTCGATCACGCGCACCGCGCCGATGGCCTGCCACTCCGCGGTGAGCGACGAGGCACGCGCCAGACGCAGCCGCGGCGCGGCGAGTTGCAGCACCGCGGGGCCGAGCGCCACCGCATTGCCGTCGGCCACCTCGCGCTCGATCACGCCGTAGCGCGCGGCCGAGCCTTCGTCGTCGGCAAAGATGACTTCTTCGCTGCCGGGCCTTCGCAGCGGCAGCGCGAGCACGATGAGTTCGTCGGTCAGGTCGTTGGGCACTTCGTAGGGCGGCGGCGCGTCCTCGATGCCGAAGGAGAACGGCGTGCCGTCGGGCAGCACGCCCGCGCCGCCGAGCAGCGACACGCGTCCGAGCGCATAGGCATCGCGGTCGATGTCCAGGTGCAGCCAGCCCCAATAAGCGCCCTGCAGGCCCGCGGTGCGGCGCGTGACGTACTGCTCGACGTAGCGCTCCAGTTGCTGGAAATGCTGGGGCCTCAGGTACATGCCCTCGGACCACACCACGCGATTTCCCAATGCCTGCGGATGGGCGCCCAAACGTGCGGAGCCCGAGTTGCGAACTGTCACCAAAGAACCTCCTGGGGAGTGCTCACACGGAAGCGGGAGATGCGCTGATGAACGGCCTCCCGATCGATCGGTCTGCTCTGATGCTACACGCCGCTTGTTGCGTTTTGCACCGCATTTCACGCGCCAATTCTTCGCACTTTTTGACTACCTTTGCCGGCCGGTTAACGACTTGGTAGTAATTCGATGCCCGTCTTTCGGATGGCGATGCGCACGGCCTGTTCGCTCGGCGAAAACTGCCACACCTTGTAGAGATTGGTTTGCTTGGGTTCCTTCAGCGGCAGCACGATGCGCCAGCGCGCGGCCTCGAGCTTGCGATAGCCCGCGATGATGCCGATGGAGCGCGAATCAAGCCCCGCTTCCCGCTTGAAGACGCGCTCTTCGCCGCTTCGCATGATGGCCTGGTCCGCATTCACGAGCTCGGTCGCGAGCGTCTCGCGGTCGCGGTCCTGAAGTGCGAAGTAGTCTGCCGTCTCGAAGTTACCGGAAGATTTCAGTTCGAAGACCTTCACGAGAATCGGCGCCGCGTGGCCGCGCCCATCGGGGTTCACGCCGTCGTCGATACGAACGGTGACCGCATAAGGTGTGGGCAGGGATTTCGCTGTTGAGGCGCATCCGCTGATGAGGCCCGCAAACAACGGTGTGGTTGCAAGTGCGCCTTGAAGCAAACTTCGTCGCTGCATGAGATCTCCCCCAGAGGTTCGCGGCCTATATTATCGAAGTCGTGCACATCGGCGACGACGCATCGTGTGCTGGTGCCGCGACTGTCGCTACCAATCGCAATCACGGCAATTACGCGGCACACCCTTTCAAGCATTGCCTTTCATTGCCCTTCGCAAGGTAGGAGAGAAGATTGAAGTCATGTCTGCCTGCTCTGGCGTTCACGCTCTTTCTGGCGACCGGTTGCCAGACCACGCCCGAGCCGCCACCGCAACCCGAACGCCTGAGCCAGAAGGTGGCGCGCGACACGCTCGAGCGCGCGCAGCAGGCCTATGACGAAGGCGACTACGCCAAGGCCATCACCACGCTCAAGAGCGGCGGCGTGTCGGTGTTCGAAGGCGCCGAGCCCGCCACGCGCCAGAGCGCAATGAAGCTGGAAGCCTTCAGCTATTGCGTGAGCAACCAGATCCCGGAATGCCGCACGCAATTTCGCAAGATCCTGGATGTATTTCCGAACTTCGAACTCAACGTCGCCGAGCGCAAGCACCCGGTGTGGGGTCCCGCCTTCGAGGCGGCCAAGCGAATGAAGCGCTGACCAGCGCGGCCGCCACGGCCGACACCGACACCATCGACGACGCTCGCCATCAACAGGAAGACGCCATGCGCTGGACCGTGATCGAACATGCCGGCAGGCCGGTGACAACAGGCCCTTCGGCACTGCTTGCAGCGCCCGGAGGCACCATCGGACGCAGCCCCGACAACCACCTCGTGCTGCCCGACGAGCAGCGGCAGATCTCGCGCCTGCAGGCCACCGTGCGCTTCGACGACGAAGGCGCCGCGGTGCTGCGCAACATGAGCGCGGTGTTGCCCATCAGCGTGAACGGGCGCACGCTCCTGCATGAAGAGGAGTCGCGTGTTGCGGATGGCGACCGCGTGGCCATCGGGAGCTATGTGCTGGAGGCTGCGAGTGCGCAGCGCGCGGCGGGCGTTGCAGCGATGCCGCCGCCTTCGCCGCCGACACCATCACCATCACTGCCGCCGCTGATCGATGTGCCGGCAACGCTGCGTTCACCTGCAGTGCCATCGGCACAGCCCAATTCGATGGATGCGCTGCTGCCGGAGACACCGGTCTCCGATGTGTTCTCGGACCTCTTCGGCGCGGGCGCGCTGCCCATCGGCGATGCGCCGCCGACGACCGTGGCGATGCCTGCACCCGCACCCACACCTGCGCCCGCACCTGTTCCAGCACCGCCACCGGCGCCGGTCGTTGCACCGCCGCCCAGGGAACAGTTCGCCGCGCCCGCGGTCACGACGGCACCGCCCCCGTCGCCGTTCGCGAAGCCGGCTGCACCGGTCACGTCGCAGATCCCTTCCGCCGCCGACTGGGACGCCATCCTCGCGAATGCGCCGCGCCGCGTCGACAGCACGCCGGCGCCGATGCCCGACCCGTTGGCGCACGAGCCCTTCGAGCTGCCGTCGCAGGCGCGAAGGAACCCCGCCGATCCGCTCGCGGAGCTGAACCCGGAGGCGGCGGACGGCATGTCCGACATCGCGCTCAAGCGCGGCATGGACCCGCTCTCGTTCTTCGCGGCCGACAGCAACGCGCCCTCGCCGCTGTCCGATCCGCGGCCCACCGCGCTGACCCACGAAGACCCGCTCAGCGACAGGCACCCGGCCCTAGACCTGCTGACGAATCCGCCCGCCGCGCAGGGGTACAACCACGCGAACCACGCACGCGAAGTGGGGGCACAGTTCAGGCCGCCGAATCCGGTGCCGTTCGATGCGTCCGAGGCGAAGCCGGTGAAGGTGGAGGCGAGTCCGCCGCCTGAACCGCCGCCACCACCGCCACCACCGCCGCCTCCTCCGCCGCCACCTCCGCCGCCACCTCCTCAAGCAGCATCGGCACCGGCGCCTGTCGTTGAACCGGAAACGCCCGCCGCTGTACGACCTGTCGCAACGGCACCCGCAGAGCTCGTTCCGCCAGTCGAGATCGCGTCACCGGAACCGGCCGAGCCCGAACCCGAACCGGTGTCCACCGCGCCGTCCGCCGTGGCCGCAGCGCTTCCGCCCACGACGACGGCGTCGTCGCCCGCTTCTTCCGACGAACTGTTCAGGGCGTTCCTCGAAGGCGCCGGCGTGCCCGACGTCGCGGGCCAGCAGCCGTTCGATGCCGACGCCATGCGCCACCTCGGCCGGCTGATGCGCGCGTTCACCGACGGCACCATCGAACTCCTGTCCTCGCGCGCGATGCTCAAGCGCGAAGTGCGCGCCGAGATCACGATGATCGTGGACGAGGAGAACAACCCGTTCAAGATCCTGCCCAACGGCCGCGCCGTGCTGATGCAGATGTTCGGCGCGCGCATGCCGGGTTTCCTCACGCCCGAGGCCGCCGTGCACGATGCGCTCGGCGACCTGCAGTCGCACCAGCTGGGCATGGTGGCCGGCATGCGCGCGGCGCTTCTCACGGTGCTGCAGCGCTTCGACCCCGCGACGCTCAACCGCACCACGCCGCACGACGGCAGCCTCGCCGAGAAGATGCTGCCCGGCGGCCGCGAGGCGCGCCTGTGGCGCGAGCTGCGGAAGTTGCACGCGGAAACGACCGCGGCCGTCGAGGACGATTTCCAGGCCGTCTTCGGCCGCGCGTTCCAGCAGGCCTACGACCGGGAGATGGAACGCTTGAAGGAGGCGCGCCGTGCTTGAAGCCACCCGCGCCGCTTTCGCGGTTCCCATCTCGACCTCGCAGTTCTCGTGCGTGGGCGAACGCTCCGGCAACCAGGACGCCATCGGCTACCACCTGGATGAGCACAACGCGTGCTTCGTGGTGAGCGACGGCGTCGGCGGCAACGCGGGCGGCGAGCTCGCCGCGCGCATCGCAGTGGACACCGCGCTCAACACCTTCGTGGACCACCCCTCGGTCGCGGCCGACGACATCCGCCACGCGGTGAAGGCGGCCAACGACGCCATCCTCGCAAGGCAGCGCGAACTGGCCGACCAGAGCCGCATGAGCGCGACCATCGTCTCGCTGTTCGTCGACCGCGCGAGCGGCCAGGCCACGTGGGCCCACGTGGGCGACAGCCGCCTTTATTGGTTCCGCCGCGGCGCGCTGATGCAGCGCACCGAAGACCACAGCCTGTCGGAGCGTTCGGGCGAAGCCGCGATGGGCAACGGCGCGAATGGCGGCGAGCGCCTGGTCAAGACCAACCTCCTGTACCGCGCGCTCGGTGCGCGCGCGACGGCGGAGACCACGGTGTCCGCATCGCAGCAGCTGGCCGATGGCGATGCGTTCCTGCTGTGCACGGACGGGCTCTGGCAACTCATCTCTCAGCAGGTGATGGAGCGATCATTGCAGCTGGCCGCCAGCGCGGAGGAATGGTTGGCGCTGCTGCGCCGCGCGGCGGAAGCGAAGGCCGATGCGCTGCAGGACAACTATTCGGCGCTGGCGGTGTGGGTGGGGGCGCCGCAGCAGGTGACGCTGGCGGGGACGGCTGCGCCCGCGGCATCTCGCGGGTAACGGCAGCGGTCAGCGATCGGAAGCCGTCTGCGCGCGGCCTCTTCGCTTCAGCTCATCTCGTCGCGCATCACGCGCAGAGGTTGACGCACTTGAGTTGCGGCGGCGTCAGCAGCATGCCGTTGGCATTGCCGCCGTTCTGCTGCGTAAGGCTCGTGAGGCGCACGGCCGGCGAGCCCTTGATCAGGAACGTGCTCGAGCCCGTGATCTTCTTGGACTCGCTCATCACGCGAGGCTTGCGCACGCCCAGGCCGATGCCCGCGTTGTCGCCGAAGGTCAGCGGGATCTTCGTTTTCTTGTTGTGGGCCGGCAGGCACTGCCAGAGGATGTTGGTGACGTTCGGAATCGCCATGAAACCCAGCCCCAGATCCACATGGGGAATGGGAATGGCCGGCGTCTTGCAAACGTCCGGAAATGCGATGTCGAGGCTGGGGCCCTGGCAAGCTGAAAACATTCGGCACTCCTTGAAGACAAGTTCGAAAAAATCAGCCCATGTGGATCTGCTTGGCATCCGCCTTGATCAGATCCTTGGCCGTGACCACCGTGTTTCTTCCGTGCAGGCGGGCCAGTTCGCTGGCCTGGTAGTCGATCTGGCCGGCCTGCAATTGGTCCACGCCCTCGGTCATGCGAAACGCCGACTTGCTCAGGTGGACCAGCCGATCGACGATGGCCTCGTAGACGCGGCCGATGATACGCATGTTCAACACCGTCGCGCGCGCCTCCACGCCCTGGTAGGTCATGTGTCCGACCTGGCAGTCGGCGGCCTGCGCATTGATCTGCAGTTGCGCGGAGCCCATATGCAGCCGCTGCGGCCCCGACAGGCGCAACTCGGTGGCGCTCTCCACGCTGACCGCCCCTTTCTCGGAAGCGAGCGTGAGGTCTCCCGCCACCTGGATGTGCGCCGTGCCCGGGTTGGCTTGTTCCGCCACTGCGGTGAGGTAGAGCCGCTGCTCGTCCGGTCCGCTGACGAGCACCAGGTCGCCGACCTCGGGCCGCAGCAGGCAGCTTGCGGCCCGCATGCAACGCAATGTCCGGCCTTCGTGCGAAACGCTGTGGATGCCGCCGGGCAGGATCGTCGTGACGATGCCCAGGGCATTCACAACGCCGCCGACGGCGGGCCGGGGTGCCGCGGCCCGCGCGCGCGGCTCGTCGCCGGATACCGCGGCGTTCGGCAGATGAGAGTGGGTGATCATCTTGAATCCCTCATTGGACGATGTCGTCGCCGGAGCGGCCCCGCTTTTCGGGCAGGTCGCGATGCCTCGGTCGCCGCGCCGAGAACGCCTCGGCCTCGTACAGGCCGGGCTCCTCGAGCAGCAGACCGCCCTTGTCCGAGAACTGCGTGCCGCCGAGCACCGCACGATGCACCTTGGTACGCATCAGCGTCGCTCCGCGGAAGTCGGCATCGCTCAGGTCGGCATAGGAAAAGTCCGCGTAGGTCAGCTGCGCGTGCGAAAAATTGGCGCTTGCGCATTGCGTTCGGTGAAAGACGCATTGCTCCAGGTTGGCGCCCGACAGGTCGGCGCCCCGCAGCCGCGCATCGACCCATACGCCCTGGTGGAAGTCGCCGCCGTTGAATGCAACGCCACCGAGTTGCGCGGCCACGAACACGCATTGGGGAGCGGACACGCGCCGCAGCGAAGCGCCTTCCAGCTTCGCCCCCTTGAAGTTGCACTGGTTCAGCGTCGCGCCATCGAAATTGCAGCCGGTCAAGTTGGCATCGGTGAACTGGCACCCCTCGAACACCTGCTCGCTCAGCACCTGGCCCGACAGGTCCGATTCGATGAAGATGACCCTGTCGAAATGGCATTGATCGAAGCGCGCGGTGCGCACGTCAGCCTGGTAGAAGGTGGCGCCGTCCAGCAGGCACCCGGAGAAGTCCGTGCGTTCCAGCTTGGACCTGTAGAACACCAGCAGCTCGGACTTCAGCGCGCGCAGCGAAGCCCCACTCAGGTCGCAGTCGGAGAAGCCGATGACCGCCCCCTCGGCGGCGTCCATGCACGCGGCAACGAGCGGCATGCCGTGAAAGTTCGCGTGGTCCATTGCGGCTCCCGCCAGCTTCGCCCCGGTCGCATCGCCTTCATGGAAATTGCATTGGTTCAGGCTGGCGCGCTCGAGCACGGTATTCGTGAACCGGCATTTCAGGAAGACGCTTCCGCTCAAAGACGCGCCCGACATGTCCGCGCCAGAAAAGTCCGTGTCCATGAACATGCCGCCGGCGAGGTCAAGGCCGCGAAAGTCCATTCCCTGCAGCGATTGCCGGGTGATCTCCTGTCCGCGCTTGACCATGGTTTGCACGTCCTTCGGCGTCATCGAGCGCCCTCTTGGGCTTTGCGCCTTGGCACGGTGACCACCTGTGCGGTGTAGGCCTGGTCAAAGCGCGTCGTCTCGTCGATGAGGCACTGCGACAGGTCTGCCTGGAACAGGTTGGCCCGGTGGAAATCGGTCGCCACCAGGATGGCCTTTCGCAGATCTGCATCGATCAGGCTCGCGTCCACCATCGAAGCCGCCGTCAGGTCGCAGCGGACGAACTCGGCACCGTGCGCGCTCGCTCCCGCAAGGTTGGCGCCGCGCATCGAGGCGTCGGTGAAATCCGTGCCGTCGAGCTTGGCATCGCGAAAGTCCGACTCGTCGAGCATCGTCTCGCGAAGATTGCAGTCGACCAGCGCGGCCCCCTGGAAATTGGCCTTGCGCAGGCAACTGCTGCCGACGAAGCAGGTCGTGATCAGCTGGGCATCGGAGAAATCCACGCCCTCCATGCAGTCGGTGTCGGTCCAATCGCAGGTGTCCAGCACCGCACCCGGAAAACGCAGGCCGCCGACTTGGCATTCCGCCCAGGTCACCTTGTGCAGGCGCGCACCGTCGAAGCACAGGCCGTGCAGGCGGCTGCCCTCGGAGAAGCTCAGGTTCAGCAGTTGCGCGTGATCGAAGCGGCAGTCCTGGAGCGTGACCTGCGTCACCTCGCCGGTGTCGAAGAACGCGCCGCTGAAGTCGCAGTTCCGTGCGACCAGCTGTTCGAGATCGGTCGACTCGAAGCGCGCACCCGCGAAGGCGGCGTTGTCGCACACGGCCAGCGCGAGGTTCGCGCCCGTCAGGTCCACATCGCGCATGGAGGTGCCGGCGAAACGCGCGCGCACGAGCACCGCCTCGCGCATGTCGCCGCCGTCGAGCACGCTGCCGCCGAGATCGGCGCTCTCCAGCAGCGTGCGGTGCCAGCGGGCGTTGCGCAGGTCCATACCCGACAGGTCGGCACCCGTGAGGTCCATGTCCGAGAGGTCCCGCGTCCCGGCCAGCTTCTCTTGAACCACGGCGCGGGCAAGCGCCGACGCCTGCGTCGACATGCGGTCTGCGGCGTCCTGGTGCTGCGCGCTTTCGCGGTAGCTCGCCAGCAGCTGCCGGGCGGACTCGTCGTGCACCTCGCGCATGCGCGCCATGTCCTCGGCCGACGGCGAATAGCCGGGCGTGCCGTCACCCCGCGCCATGGCCTCCACGCGCGGCCAGAAATTCACCTTCGGCGGGCCCTTCGGCCTGGCGGTCTGCGCCTGCGCACCGAAGGCCGAGGTGTCGAAGCCGGCCTGGCGCGAATTGACGGCATTGGCCTGCGCGGCCTCGTCCATCTTCTTGCGCGCCTCGTCCATCTTCAGTTGCTCTTGCGCGACGATGGCCTTGCGCCGCGCGATGTAGGCAGGCATCTCCTGCATCGTCGGGACCTTCTCCATGTCGGGCACGGTCGCGCGATCTTCCGCGGCATCGACCTCCGGCCCCAGACCGGCCGCCTTGAATGACGCGCGCATCTGCGTGCGTTCGTGGGCGGCGCGCACCTTCATGTTCTCCCGCAGCGGCGATCCCTCGAACTCCTCGTCCAGTTCGGGCCACGGTCCGATGATGGGTTCGGGCAGCAGCAGGTCGTCGCGCATGCCGTAGAGCACACGGTCTTGCGACTCGCAGCGCAGCGCGAGGAGCTCGCGCCACGCGTCCAGCCCCTGGGGCGGCAGGGCGCTGTCTTCCATCGCGATCATCGCGTGGGTGATGTCGGCCGCATCGTCTTCCTCGACGGGCAGGAAGCCGTGGTAGATGAGCCCGATGCGTTCCAGGTGCGGGAAGAACCAGGCCGTGGTCAACCGCATCGGCATGTCGTCCAGCGTGCCTTCGCCGAGCGTGAGGCTGTTGATGGGGCCGCGCACCACCACGCAGCGTGCTCGCCAATCCGGAATGCGGCCGTGCAGGACCGGCTTGTCGGGATGCATGTTCCAGATCTCGAAGTCCATGCCGGGCAGTTCGCCGTCTTCGCTCGCGAGCCATTGGTCGGGCGGTGCCGCGTTGAAGTAGCGCCAGTCCATGTCCTGCGCGAAACCGGGAAAGATGTGGTTGCTCCAGTGCTCGTCGTACTGGCGCCCCAGCCGCTGCGCGCGCGAAGGCCGCGCAGCGTCGACGGGCGCCAGTCCCACCGGCGCGACGACCTGGTCGGACCGCTGCAGCCGCGCACGGGGGTCCTCGATGCTCGGCAGGCGACGGGTTCTCACGCCATTGACCGTCTCGTCCTCTCGTCCCGTGCCGATCGGGTTCTCGGGAAAGTCGGGCCCGCCGAACGCATGCGGCCAATCGACGCGCCGGGACTCGAAGGGCTGCGGCGCGCTCGATCGGCCGTCGACCCAGAAGCGGTCGCCAAAGACGAGCAGGTCCTTTTGCCGGGGGCCGACGCGCACGCGCACCGCGCACTGCGTCTTGTCCTGCTGATGGTGGGTGTAGGCCTGGCCTGTGACGACGAATTCCGGATGCGCCTTGGGCATCGCGAGGTCGAATGCCGCCCCGGCACCGAACTCGGCGCCGAAGGTCTGCCAGCAGTCGGGCTCGGGCACCAGCCTGGCATCGGCCCCGAGGCTGTCGGTCATGGCGATGATGGTCACCGCCAGCCAGTGGCGCTCGTCCCTCATGAACGGCCGGGTCAACATGCCCAGCCTCAGCGGCTTGATGATTTTCATGCGTCGAACGTGGAGGGAATTTCCAGCTGTGTGCGGTCGCGATCGATCGCGACGCGCAGCGGTGCGTCCTGGGAATAGACGATGGGGACCTGCCTGCCGGTGCTGAAGTTGGCCAGCAGCTCCTGGTCGATGAAAGTTCGAAGGCAGACGCGACGCTCGTGGTCGTCGGCATCCCGGAACACGATCAACAGCTCCGCCGCCGCCATGTTCGGCGACCCGTTGCGCCACGTGACCAGCCGAAAGCCGGGGCGCGCAAGCCCCACGATGTCGGCAACCGCGTGGCGGCCGGCGTGACGCAGCTCCTCCCACCAGGCCTCTTCCTTCATGTGCGCCGCCTTGGTCCTGCTGCCCGCCTTGAAATACCGCGGGCCGGTGAAGCCCGACACGATGGCGACCACCACACCCGCCACGGCAACGGCACCTTCCAGCCAGGTCATCGCAAACCGCCCTTGTCGCTACAGGCGTGCATCATTTCTCCACTTCGACGCCGCTCTTGGTCGTCTGGGTGGCCGAGCCGGAGATGGCCGCCTTCCTGAGCCTGAATTCGTAGCCGCCGATCAATTGCCGGTCGATCGCCTGCACCCAGTTGGCGGCCGACAGATTGACGAAAGACCCCGCCTGCAGCAGCTTGTTGAACACCGTCAGCTGGATCTTGCTGCCGTAGCTGTCGGCGGCTGCGAGGATGCAAAGGGCCTGATGGCCGATGCCTTCCTGGATCGCATGGGCCCACCAGCGCGTGTCCATGGCGTTGACCGTCTGCGTGGGGGTGGTGACGACGCTGAGCGAGGCCGCCTTGAGCGTGAAGGTGCCGGGAACGTCGAGCCGGTATTGGCTGCCGACTTCCAGGATGGTCGGCGCAAAGATCAGCTTCGGTCCGGTCACCGTGGTCAGGTGCGGTCCCTGCACGATCGTGAAGTCCACGGCATTGATGATCTCGATCCGCCCGCCCCCCGTGACGCGGATATCGGCACCGCTCACCAGGCGCAGCACCGATCCGTTGATGGTCACGACCACGGCCCCGTTGTCGGTCTCGGTGATACCACCGACCACCGTGCGCGTCTCCCCGCCCGTGATCGTCTCGGTCGCCCCGCCCGTGATCATGCGTTCCTCGCCACCCGTCACCGTCTCGCTCGCGCCACCCGTCACCGTGCGCTCTTCGCCGCCGTCGATGGTCTCCACCGCGCCGCCCGTGATGTGCCGCTCCTCGCCCGACTCGTAGGTCGCCGACTCGTGCCCCTTGATCAGCGTCGTGCGCGTCTTGTCGGTCGTGTGCGTCTCGTCCCCCTCCACCTCCACGTCCAGGTTGCGCTCGGCATGCACCAGGATCTGCTCGGCGCCTGTGCGGTCCTCGAATGCCAGGGTGTTGGCATTGGCCGGGGAACCGCCGGGTGTGGAGCGCGAAAAGATTCCGCTCCTGGTGGCCTCCCCCGGCAGGTCGAATGGCGGCATCTGGTCGGCGTTGTAGACCCTGCCGATGACGATGGGCCGATCGATGCGCCCCGTGATGAAGTCCACCACCACTTCCTGGCCAACACGCGGCAGATGGAGGGTGCCGTAGCCCTCGCCCGCCCATGCCTGCGACACGCGAACCCACGCCGAGCTGCTCTCGTTGCGCCGCCCTTCGCGGTCCCAGTGGAACTGCAGCTTCACCCGGCCGTACTGGTCGGTCCAGATCTCCTCACCCTCAGGACCGACGACCGTCGCCGTCTGGGGCCCTGTCGTGCGAGGCATGGGCGTTTGTCGAGGCGCGCGGAACGGGGTGTCCGCCGGCTGCAGCATGAAGCCGAATCCATAGCTGCCCGAAGCGCTGCCGGTGGCGTAGCCGCCCTCGCGCAGCGCGTACGTCACCGAGACGATCAGGTACTCACGGTTGTCGTCGGCACGCGCGGCGTTGCGCATGTTGAACGTGTAGCCGGGCGCCATGCCGCGCACCGTCGCGTGTCCCGCGCTGCGCACCGCCAGCGACTGCATTTCCTCCAGACGCACGCGCGCATAGTGCTCGCCCTGCCCTGCGTCGGTGTAGTCGCCGAGCCACTCGTACATCTCGTGGCCGCCGTGCTCGTACGCCCCCGGCCGGCTGCGCGTGCTCGCCAGGTCGCCCCGGGGCGTAGTGAAGTTGAAGTCGTCCACCACGTAGCTGCCGGGACTGATTTCCTCGGTCACCTGCCAGTCGTCGATGGCCTCCATGTCGTCGGCGGCATCGCGGTCCGTCGCGAACCGGTCGATGGTTGCGTAGCCGGGCATCGCCTCGTGCGCGCCGATGTCGTCGGCCAGCACCAGCGTATGCCGGCCCTTCTCGTGCCTGAAGTAGTAATAGATGCCTTCCAGCTCCATCAGCCGGCTCACGAACGCGAAGTCGCTCTCGTCGTACTGCACGCAGTACTCCCACGTCCGGTAGCTGCCACCCAGCTTCTTCTCGAACGCGAAGCCGTAGACCCCGAACACCGCTTCGAGGATGTCCACCACCGTCTTGTTCTGGAAGATCCTGTTGTCCCTGGCGCACGTGAGATACCACAGCCACGGCCGCACCACGGCCCGGTATACGGTGTGGCGCGATATGCCGCCCTCGCGACCGACCAGCGAGAACTTCACGATCTGCCCGTCCAGGTACCTGGGCTCGGCGGCGGCCGTCATGATCTCCAGCGTCAGCGGCTTGCCCAGGACCTCCTTGGGGTCGATGGCCGTGCTGGCACTCAGCAGGTCGACCTCGAACTCGAACAAGCGCGAGAGCCCCTCGCTGCCATGCATCGAACGAAAGAGCAATTGATCCCCGCCCAGCGGAGAGTGGGCTTTCACTGTCCGGTTCATCGCATCTCGCCTTTCTTCTCGACTGCTCGGGCCACGGCCTGGTGTTGCGCGCGCATCAGCTCTTCCTCAACTTGAAGTTGTGCGACAGCCGCAACTTGGTGATGCCCAGGTGAAGGCCTCGCTTATCGGATTTGCGCCCCACGAGCTCGAACGCGAACGGCGCGTCGAGCATGAAGAACGGCGCCTTGTTGATGAACCAACCGTTGATCTGCGTGTTGTTGCCGCTGGCCTGGAACTTGAACCCGTAGAAGTCGGTCGCGGCAACGACCACCCTGACCGTGCTGTTCGACCACTTCAGGAAGCCGTTCTGCAGCCAGTCTTCGTCCTTGGCGTTGATCGTCTTGCGGGGCGTGTAGAAAAGGCTGATCTCGCCGTACAGCCTGTAGGTGGTCGCCTTGACGCTGTATTTCTCGGTCTGATA